>NZ_JAIUDA010000010.1 GCF_020179835.1 Pantoea sp. alder81
TGAGAGTCCTGAAGGGACGTTGAAGACTACGACGTTGATAGGCCGGATGTGTAAGTGCAGCGATGCATTGAGCTAACCGGTACTAATGACCCGTGAGGCTTAACCTTACAACGCCAGAGGCGTTTTTGAGAGACGCAGTAGATTTTCAGCTTGATTCATCCGGATAAGATTTAGCGGAAACGAAAGATTTTGCGCAGGGGCAAGGCGCCGACCGAGACGATGTGAAGGAGCATACTGAAGTATGTGACTGAGCAGCGCGAGGGAGAGCAACGCAGCCACGGCGTAAAAGATTCGTTTCGTGCACCAAGATTTGCCTGGCGGCTTTAGCGCGGTGGTCCCACCTGACCCCATGCCGAACTCAGAAGTGAAACGCCGTAGCGCCGATGGTAGTGTGGGGTCTCCCCATGCGAGAGTAGGGAACTGCCAGGCATCAATTTAAGACTCATTCGTGAGTCGTGACCTTTCAAGTGACGCTGAAAGGGCGAAACACCCGAATTCAGAACGATTTTCTGATTTTGGTACAGTATCGGTGGAGCGGTAGTTCAGTTGGTTAGAATACCTGCCTGTCACGCAGGGGGTCGCGGGTTCGAGCCCCGTCCGTTCCGCCACCCTATTTAGGGGCGTAGTTCAATTGGTAGAGCACCGGTCTCCAAAACCGGGTGTTGGGGGTTCGAGTCCCTCCGCCCCTGCCAGAAAACAATCCTTTGCTTCGGCAAAGGATTTTTTTTGTCCAAAATTTGGCATTTACCTCATAAATTCGTCAGTGAAAAGGGTTTGAGTTTCACTGCGCGACACTCAAACCCCTCTCAATTTTCTGCTTTATTGCGTCAACACTGGAAATTTAAGCAGCTGACGAATATGTGCTTGTTGATCGCTATTCTGCAGCCACACCGCATAGAGTGGCCGAACGGCAACGGGTGTATCTGGAATAACCATCAAATCACTATAAATGCTGTGCCATGAATCCGGTAAAAATGCACAAGCACCGGTAGTGTGGAGTAATTCACGCGTCACATGCGCTGAAGTTGTGGTCAATACTGGCACGTCATCACTGGACAAATAACTTTCGTGTTGATGAAAATCCGCACCCCATTCCAGTTTAATGTAATCATATTTTTCACGCTTCTCGGTCTTACGTGCACGGAAGAGTGCGAGTGAAATATGACCAATCTGTTGGCTGGTTAATTCATCCATTTTTGGCGCTTCGGTGGTGATCAAAAGATCCAACTGACGCTCATGTAACTGCTTTACCAACAAATGCCGTTG
Organism: Pantoea sp. alder81; assembly: GCF_020179835.1. GTDB lineage: Bacteria > Pseudomonadota > Gammaproteobacteria > Enterobacterales > Enterobacteriaceae > Pantoea. The sequence goes on from NZ_JAIUDA010000010.1 coordinate 1,267, forward strand.
TGCGATACGTGCTTCAAGATGAAGGCTTTCACGATTCTCATAAAGCGTTTTTAACCAAGGAGTTAGATACGCTTCCCACAACGATGCGCTCGCGCCTATCGATAGCTCATGATGCTGTTGTGTATGCGAAACTTCCTTTTTAGCCATCAGCCAGGTACTCATCAAACTCTCTGCATAGGGTAATAAACGCTCACCCGCAGAAGTCAGACGAATATTATTACGATGGCGAGTAAAAAGGTTAACGCCCAGCTGATTTTCCAGCTGGCGAATGCGAAAACTAACGGCAGATTGCGTGAGGTAAAGCGCTTCAGCAGCACGCCCGAAATGGCGTGTTCTGCTCACTTCGAGGAAAGTTTTCAGTAATTCCGTATCCACAGCATTCTCCCAAAATTTGTTTGTCGTACTGATTTAAATGTTTTGTTTTACACTCTGTCAAGCCTATCTAATACTCCGCGCCATAAATAGCACGGCCATAAGAGAGTCGGGAGCGTGTAAAATGGCGGATAGCTTCGCAACAACAAATCGTTTCTTTGATAACAAACATTACCCTCGTGGTTTTTCACGTCATGGTGACTTCACCATTAAAGAAGCTCAGCTTCTGGAACGCCACGGTTATGCCTTCAATGAACTGGACCTCGCCAAGCGTGAACCCACGACAGAAGAAGAGCGTTCGTTTTTAGAAGTATGTCGTGGTCTGCGTGAGCCGCAAACGGAAGCAGAGCGTGTCTGGTCGAAATACACCGCACGTATTAAGCGTCCTAAGCGTTTCCACACATTGTCTGGCGGTAAGCCGCAGATGGACACTGTGGAAGACTTTAGCGACAGCGATGATTAAAAATAGCGGGGCTTCTAAAGCCCCGTTTTTTATTCAAGATTTTTATGCAGATAGATTAGCAATCGGTCAATGCTGCGATACCCCACCGCCTCCTGCAAATGCTGTCGCGAAATCCTCTGTTCCTCCGCCAAATCGGCAATTGTCCTGGCCACTTTCAAGATACGTTGCCACGCGCGCACGGAAAGACCCAAAGAGTTCAATACCGCTTCCAGCCATACAGCATCCTCCTGCTTCAACTCACAGCACTGGGCGATCTCCAGATTGGATAAATGAGCGTTTACTTTGCCAGATCGCTGGATCTGTCGCTGACGCGCGGCAAGGACGCGCTTAAGTACGCTCTCGCTACTCTCACTGGCTTCCTGTTTATGGCTTAAGGTTCCACTGGGTAGCAGCGGGATTTCCAATGACAAATCAAAGCGATCAAGAAACGGGCCTGAGAGCCGGCTCAAATAGCGCAGCACCTGTTGCGGTGTGCATCGGTTGTGACTGCCTTGATAATGCCCCGTAGGGCTGGGGTTCATGGCGCCAATTAACTGAAAGCGGGCAGGATAAGTAACTTTGGCGCGTGTACGGGAAATCGCGATCTCTCCGGATTCAATGGGCTCACGTAATGCATCCAGTACTTTGCGGTCAAATTCCGGGAGTTCATCCAAAAACAAGACGCCATTATGCGCCAGCGAGATTTCACCAGGCCGCGGGAGTGCCCCACCTCCGACTAATGCATACAGCGACGCACTGTGATGAGGTGCTCTGAATGGCCTTCTGCGCCACTGATGATGGAGATTTCGGCTGCTGACCAGGCTATTAATCGCTGCGCACTCCAGCGCTTCCTGGTCGTCTAATGGAGGCATAATGCCAGGCAGGCGAGTCGCCAGCATGGTTTTGCCCGTGCCGGGCGGTCCGAGCAGTAACAGGTTATGTCCGCCAGCGGCGGTGATCTCCAGTGCACGTCTTCCTTGTTCCTGCCCAATAATCTCAGAGAGATCCTGCTTTTCCTGCTGCAGCGGCTCAGGTTGATAATGCGCAACGGTGAGAGGTGATTGGTTGTGGAGAAAGGCGCAAATCTCGAGCAAATGTTTACCGACAAGGGTCTCACCTTGTTGAATCAATCCGACATCCTGTTGATTCTCTTCAGCTAACACCATCTGCCTGCCGGCCTGCAAGGCAGCCATTGCTGCAGGAATAGAGGCCTGAACGCCACAGAGCGCGCCGTTAAGTGCTAGCTCCCCCAGGAACTCATAGTGCGCCAGTTTCGCGTCAGGAAGCTGCTCTGAGGCCGCGAGAATCGCAATGGCGATGGGAAGGTCGTAGCGCCCTCCCTCTTTAGGCAGGTCAGCAGGGGCCAAATTGATGGTTACGCGTTTCGCCGGGAAGGTAAACCCACTATTGATAATGGCACTGCGCACCCGTTCCCGGGCCTCCTTCACCGTGGTTTCAGGCAGGCCAACCAGCGTTAAAGCGGGCAAGCCCTTACTAATATGAACTTCTACTGTCACCAATGGCGCCTGCACACCGAGCGCCGCGCGTGTTAAAACCTTTGATAAAGACATAACGACTCCTTGTTGTCTTCATCATGCGGGGGGCAAATTCAAAATACGAATGCGATTAAAAAATATCTGTGCCTGATTCCAGCGAATCAGCGGTTTTTACAGGATGTTCACTGCAATTGAGGGCAATATCGCAAAATTAACAGGGCGATTACGCCGCGTACGTAATGAAAAATTTTCACAACTAAAAATAACCTTTAACTTACAACGCGATAACCCACGCCGATTGCTTGCGTCATAAAAAAACATTATGAAAATAATTGTCAATACGTGGATAACTATGGTAACTCTGTAGGTATTACTTCGAACAATCGAAAAAACAGACAACACATGAAAGCCCTTCTACAAGTGATTAGCCTAGTCGTGATTAGCGTGGTGGTGATTATTATCCCACCGTGCGGGGCATCGCTTGGAGAAAGAAAGGCTTAAAAATCAAGCCCGGAATTCCAAAAACCCCCGCACCGAAAGGTCCGGGGGTTTTTTTTCGACCTGGCTAAATATCAGCGAATCAGCGAGGAACAGATTATGAGCAGTAGCATAAAATTCTGTTGTTCCCCCAGGAATACAGGAGAATAACGATGACAGGTGCACAGTGGGTAGTTCAGGCTTTACGCGCGCAGAGTGTCGACACAGTGTTTGGCTATCCTGGCGGCGCAATCATGCCAGTGTACGATGCGCTCTACGATGGCGGCGTGGAACACCTACTGTGTCGTCATGAGCAAGGTGCAGTGATGGCGGCAATCGGTTATGCCCGTGCCACCGGTAAAACCGGCGTATGTATCGCCACTTCCGGTCCCGGCGCCACTAACCTGATCACCGGGTTAGCGGATGCATTTATGGATTCCATCCCGGTTGTCGCGATCACTGGTCAGGTTTCATCTGCCTTTATCGGTACTGACGCCTTCCAGGAAATCGACGTTCTCGGCCTGTCGTTAGCCTGCACTAAGCACAGCTTCCTGGTTGAATCCCTCGAAGATTTACCTTCCGTGATGGCCGAAGCGTTTGCCATCGCCCAGTCTGGTCGTCCCGGCCCGGTGCTGGTTGATATCCCGAAAGACATTCAAATTGCCAGTGCCGATTTAACGCCACATTTGTTGCCGGTTGAAGAAGCGATCAGCCACTCGCCGGAGCATATTGCGGAAGCCCGCGCATTGATGGCGCAGTCGCACAAGCCGATGCTGTATATCGGCGGCGGAGTTGGCATGGCGCAAGCGGTGCCTGCATTACGTGCCATGGCAGAAGAAACCGGTATTCCGATGGTTGCCACGCTGAAAGGTTTGGGCAGCGCCGATGCCAGCAGCGATGTCTACCTTGGCATGCTGGGTATGCACGGCACCAAAGCCGCCAACCTGGCCGTGCAATCCTGTGATTTACTGATTGCAGTGGGGGCGCGCTTTGACGACCGCGTCACCGGCAAATTAGACACCTTCGCCCCGCACGCGAACGTTATTCATATCGATATCGATCCGGCCGAGCTGAACAAACTGCGTCGAGCCCATGTTTCACTGCAGGGCGATCTCAATCAAGTGCTGCCCGCGTTGAGCATGCCCATGCAGATTGAGGGCTGGCGCACCGAAGTCAAAGCGATGAAAGCTGAGTTTGATTGGCGTTACGATCATCCAGGCGAGGCGATTTACGCGCCGCTGCTGCTGAAGCAGCTCTCCGACCGCAAAGCAGACAGCGCTGTGGTGACCACTGATGTAGGCCAGCACCAGATGTGGGCTGCACAGCACATGAGCTTCACTCAGCCAGAGAACTTCATCACCTCCAGCGGCTTGGGCACCATGGGCTTCGGTTTGCCGGCTGCCATCGGCGCGCAGGTTGCCCGCCCGCAAGACACCGTGATCTGCGTGTCAGGCGATGGTTCGATCATGATGAACATCCAGGAGCTGGGCACCATCAAACGCGGTAAGCTGCCGGTGAAAATCCTGCTGCTGGATAACCAACGTTTGGGCATGGTGCGCCAGTGGCAGCAGCTCTTCTTTGATGGTCGTTACAGCGAAACCATCCTCACCGATAACCCCGATTTCCTCACGCTGGCCAGCGCGTTTGATATCCCAGGCCAGCGTATTACCCGTAAAGATCAGGTCGACGCCGCGATAGATGCTCTGCTGAACAGTGAAGGTCCTTACTTCCTGCATGTTTCGATTGATGAGCATGAGAACGTCTGGCCATTGGTACCGCCGGGTGCCAGCAACGCAAACATGATGGAGAAAACCGCATGAACCAGCATCAATTGTCTATCGAAGCCCGCTTCCGCCCTGAAATATTGGAGCGCATTTTGCGTGTTGTCCGTCACCGTGGCTTCCAGGTGTGCGCGATGAACATGGCATCTGCGACCAACGCCGAGAACATTAACATTGAGATGACCGTTGCCAGCCAGCGCTCGGTCGATTTACTGTCTTCGCAGTTAAGCAAACTTTTGGATGTCGCCTGTGTCGAGATCCAGCAACAGACATCACAACAAATCCGCGCTTAGTCGCCAAAGGAAATAGCAATGAGTACGAAGAAAGCAGACTTTATTTGGTTCAACGGGGAGATGGTTAAGTGGGAAGACGCCAAGGTTAGCGTCATGTCCCACGCACTGCATTACGGTACTTCCGTTTTTGAAGGCGTACGTTGCTACGACTCACACAAAGGCCCAGTGGTGTTCCGTCACCGTGAACACATGCAGCGTCTGCACGACTCCGCCAAAATTTATCGTTTCCCAATCGCCGCCAGCGTTGATGAGTTGATGGATGCGTGCCGCGAAGTGATTCGCGTGAACAAACTGAAAAGCGCTTACATCCGTCCGCTGGCCTTCGTGGGCGATGTGGGTCTGGGTGTAAACCCGCCAGATGGCTACACCACCGACGTGATCATCGCTGCTTTCCCATGGGGTGCTTACCTGGGTGCTGAAGCACTGGAAAATGGTATCGATGCGATGGTGTCTTCATGGAACCGTGTCGCACCGAATACCCTGCCAACCGCCGCCAAAGCCGGTGGTAACTACCTTTCTTCTCTGCTGGTGGGTAGCGAAGCGCGCCGCCACGGTTATCAGGAAGGTATCGCTCTCGACACCAACGGCTATATTTCAGAAGGTGCTGGCGAAAACTTGTTCGAAGTGAAAGATGGCATTCTGTTCACGCCGCCATTCACTTCTTCAGCCCTGCCAGGCATCACCCGTGACGCCATCATTAAGCTGGCGATCGACCAAGGTATCGAAGTGCGTGAGCAAACCCTGTCGCGTGAATCCCTGTATCTGGCTGACGAAGTGTTCATGTCCGGTACGGCAGCAGAAATCACCCCGGTACGCAGCGTTGATGGTATCCAGGTGGGTGCAGGTAAACGTGGTCCAGTCACCACCAAAATTCAGAGCGCATTCTTCGGCCTGTTCACAGGTGAAACCGAAGACAAGTACGGCTGGTTGGATCAAGTTAATCCATAACAAGACAGTTACGCGGGTGCAGCTGCGCCCGCGTCATATTTCAGACTGGAGTAAATAGAGCATGCCTAAGTACCGTTCTGCCACTACCACCCACGGCCGTAATATGGCGGGTGCCCGCGCCCTGTGGCGCGCCACAGGGATGACCGATGATGATTTCGGCAAGCCGATTATCGCCGTAGTTAACTCATTCACCCAGTTCGTACCGGGCCACGTGCACCTGCGCGATATGGGCAAGCTGGTGGCTGAGCAAATCGAAGCTGTCGGTGGGGTTGCTAAAGAGTTCAACACCATCGCGGTGGATGACGGTATCGCCATGGGTCATGGCGGCATGCTGTATTCACTGCCTTCGCGCGAGCTGATCGCCGATTCCGTGGAGTACATGGTCAATGCGCACTGCGCCGATGCCATGGTGTGTATCTCCAACTGCGACAAAATCACCCCCGGCATGTTGATGGCAGCACTGCGCCTCAATATCCCGGTAATCTTTGTGTCCGGCGGCCCAATGGAAGCCGGTAAGACCAAGCTGTCCGACAAAATCATCAAGCTGGATCTGGTTGATGCAATGATTCAGGGTGCCAACCCGAATGTCAGCGATGAAGACAGCGATAAAATCGAACGTTCTGCCTGTCCGACCTGCGGTTCTTGCTCAGGGATGTTCACCGCCAACTCGATGAACTGTCTGGCCGAAGCGCTGGGTCTGGCACAGCCGGGCAACGGTTCACTGCTGGCGACTCACGCCGATCGTAAAGAGCTGTTCCTCAATGCCGGTAAGCGCATTGTTAGCCTGACCAAACGCTACTACGAGCAGGATGACGTCAACATGCTGCCGCGTAACATCGCGACCAAAGCGGCGTTCGAGAACGCGATGACGCTGGATATCGCCATGGGCGGTTCCACCAACACCGTTCTGCACTTGCTGGCAGCGGCGCAGGAAGGCGAGATCGAATTCAACATGTCGGATATCGATCGCCTGTCACGCAAAGTGCCACACCTGTGCAAAGTGGCACCGAGTACGCCGAAATATCATATGGAAGACGTGCACCGTGCAGGTGGTGTTATCGCGATTCTGGGCGAGCTGGATCGTGCCGGATTGATCGACACCTCCACCCGCAACGTTCTGCAGCAGACGATGCGTGAAACGCTGGATCAGTACGACATCATGCTGACCAAAGACGAAGCGGTGAAGAAGATGTTCCGCGCAGGCCCAGCCGGTATTCGTACCACTCAGGCATTCTCACAGGATTGCCGCTGGGACACGCTGGATGATGACCGTGTAGAGGGTTGTATCCGTACTCGTGAGCATGCTTTCTCGCAGGATGGTGGTCTGGCTGTACTGTACGGCAACATCTCTGAAGATGGCTGTATCGTGAAAACCGCCAGCGTGGACGCTGAGCTGCTGACCTTCAAAGGCCCCGCGAAAGTCTACGAAAGCCAGGATGATGCGGTTGCCGCGATCCTCGGTGGCAAAGTTGTTGCCGGCGATTGCGTGGTGATCCGCTACGAAGGCCCGAAAGGTGGTCCTGGCATGCAGGAAATGCTCTATCCGACCACTTATCTGAAATCGATGGGTCTGGGTAAAGCCTGCGCACTGATCACTGATGGTCGTTTCTCCGGTGGATCTTCCGGCCTCTCTGTCGGTCACATCTCGCCAGAAGCGGGCAGCGGCGGCACCATCGCGCTGATCCAGGATGGCGACATGATCGAACTGGATATCCCGAACCGTCGTATCCATCTGGATCTGCCAGACAACGAAATCCATGCTCGTCGTGAAAAAGAACAGGCGCGTGGCGAAGCGGCGTATACGCCACACAACCGCGAACGTGCCGTGTCCTTCGCGCTACGTGCTTATGCATCCCTCGCGACCAGCGCTGACAAAGGCGCGGTGCGCGATAAGTCCAAGCTGGGAGGCTAACAACTGATGGCTGAGTCTCAACCGCTACCCGCGTCGCCCAACGGCGCGGAGTATTTGCGCGCAGTGCTGCGTTCGCCTGTGTACGAAATTGCTCAGGTGACACCGCTGCAGAAAATGGAAAAAATTTCATCGCGTCTCGGCAACACCATTCTGGTGAAGCGTGAGGATCGCCAACCGGTGCACAGCTTCAAGCTGCGCGGGGCGTACGCGATGATTGCCGGGCTGACTGAAGAGCAAAAAGCACGCGGCGTGATTACGGCTTCGGCCGGTAACCACGCGCAGGGTGTGGCGCTTTCGGCCAGCACGCTTGGCATCAAATCACTGATTGTGATGCCGCTGGCCACGGCAGACATCAAGGTTGATGCAGTGCGCGCATTTGGCGGTGAGGTTTATCTGTTTGGTGCTAACTTCGACGAGGCGAAAGCCAAAGCGATTGAGCTGTCCGAGCAGCAGGGTTACACCTTTGTACACCCGTTTGACCATCCGGCAGTGATTGCCGGGCAGGGCACGCTGGCGATGGAACTGCTGCAGCAGGATGCGCATCTCGATCGCGTGTTTGTGCCGGTCGGTGGTGGCGGGCTGGCAGCGGGCGTGGCGGTGCTGATCAAACAGCTGATGCCGCAGATCAAAGTGATCGCGGTGGAGTCGGAAGATTCGGCCTGCCTGAAAGCGGCGCTGGATGCCGGTGAACCGGTGGACCTGGCGCGTGTTGGTTTGTTCGCTGAAGGTGTGGCGGTGAAGCGCATCGGCAGCGAAACCTTCCGTCTGTGCAAAGAGTACCTCGACGACATCATCACCGTGGATAGCGATGCCATCTGCGCGGCAGTGAAAGACCTGTTTGAAGATGTGCGTGCGGTGGCGGAGCCTTCTGGCGCGCTGGCGCTGGCAGGGATGAAGAAGTACATCCAGCAGCACGACATCAAAGGCGAGCGCCTCGCGCACGTCTTGTCGGGCGCCAACGTCAACTTCCACGGTCTGCGCTATGTATCAGAACGGTGTGAAATTGGTGAACAGCGCGAGGCGTTGCTGGCGGTAACGATTCCAGAACAGCAGGGCAGTTTCCTGCGTTTCTGTCAGACGCTGGGTGGTCGTTCCATCACTGAGTTCAACTATCGTTATGCGGATGCTGACAACGCCTGCATCTTTGTCGGCGTGCGCTTAACGCGTGGTCTGGAAGAGCGCAGTGAGATCATCAGCCAGCTCAGCGAAGGCGGCTATCAGGTGGTGGATCTGTCAGATGATGAGATGGCGAAACTGCACGTGCGCTACATGGTGGGCGGTCGACCATCGAAGCCGCTGCGCGAGCGTTTGTTCAGCTTTGAATTCCCGGAAGCACCGGGCGCGCTGCTGAAATTCCTGCAGACGCTGGGTGCGCACTGGAATATCTCGCTGTTCCACTATCGCAGCCACGGCACCGATTTTGGTCGCGTGCTGGCAGCCTTTGAAGCCAACGATCAAGAGCCGGATTTCGAAACCCATCTCACGGCGTTGGGCTACGAATGGCACGATGAAGCGAATAACCCGGCGTTCCGCTTCTTCCTCGCCGGGCAGTAATTACAGCAGGTTCCAGAAAGCACTGATAAGCGGCTCCCCGAGCCGCTTTTTTTGTACGCACACGCCGAGTTCCAGCGGCGCGACCGACTCGACATTCTCCAGTGTCAGCACGCGATTACGCACCGGCTCCGGGCTGTTCTCCAGTACCACATCAGGCAGCAGTGCAATGCCACATCCCAGCGCCACCATCGACACAATCGCCTCATGCCCGGAAACCGTAGCGTAAATCTGTGGATTGGGAATGCGATGGCGGCGGAACCACAAATCAATACCGCGTCGTGCAGGCCCTTGTTCCGGCACGATAAACGGAATCTGTGACCAGTCAGGATTGTCCTGCGTCGCCTGGCCTCGCACCGGGCAAGGCAGCGCCGGGGCGATCAGCACCAGCGGAATGATGCCTAATGGCGTAAAATCTATGCTGGCAGGCAGCGATTCAGGACGACCGGCAATCGCTAAATCCGCTTCACCCGACTGCACCATCTCAATCGCGTCGGCGGCGTCACCGGTGGTGAGTTTGATTTCCACCTGTGGATGCTCTGCACGGAAGCGATCGAGAATCGGTGGCAGATGGCTGTAAGCGGCGGTCACCGAGCAGAACAGACGCAGCTCGCCGCTCAGTGAAGGGCCGTTCAGATCCATCACGTGGCGCAACTGTTGATATTGCAACAAGGTTTGCTGAGCAAATTGCTTGAGGCGCTCGCCGGCTTCAGTGAGGGTCACGGTGCGGTTATCACGCAGGAACAGCGCGTGACCGACATCCTCTTCAAGACGCTGAATCTGGCGAGATAGCGTGGAAGGGCTGACGTGCATAGCACGCGCAGTGCGACCAAAGTGGCAGCTTTCGGCCAGATGAAGAAAGAGTTTCAGGTCTCGTAAATCCATGCGTATTTCACCTCAACGTGTTGTTGCAAATTCTGCAATGTAACCTTGCTAATATATCAATTTAAGCAATGGATTTCCTGTCATATGATGGGGTCATTCGCGGCACTGAACACGGTGTCGTTACCGAACAAAAGCAAACACAACATCTAACCGGAGTACCCATGTCTAACTACTTCAACACATTGAACTTGCGCAACCAGTTAGCGCAGCTGGGCAAATGTCGTTTCATGTCACGCGAAGAGTTCGCAGACGGCGCAAGCTTCCTGAAAGGTAAGAAAGTCGTTATCGTTGGCTGTGGCGCACAGGGTCTGAACCAGGGCCTGAACATGCGTGACTCCGGTCTGGATATTGCTTATGCACTGCGTGCTGAAGCGATTGCTGAGAAGCGTGCTTCTTTCCGTAAAGCGACCGATAACGGTTTCAAAGTGGGCACTTACGAAGAGCTGATCCCGCAGGCAGATTTGGTGGTTAACCTGACGCCAGACAAGCAGCACTCAGCGGTGGTTAAAGCGGTACAGCCTCTGATGAAAGATGGCGCGGCGCTGGGCTACTCGCACGGTTTCAACATCGTTGAATCTGGTGAAACCATCCGTAAAGACATCACCGTGGTGATGGTTGCGCCGAAGTGCCCAGGTACTGAAGTGCGTGAAGAGTACAAGCGTGGTTTCGGTGTGCCAACGCTGATCGCGGTTCACCCGGAAAACGATCCAAAAGGCGAAGGCCTGGCGATTGCCAAGGCATGGGCTGCTGCAACTGGCGGCGACCGTGCAGGCGTACTGGAATCTTCCTTCGTTGCCGAAGTGAAATCTGACCTGATGGGTGAGCAGACTATCCTGTGCGGTATGCTGCAGGCCGGTTCTCTGCTGTGCTTCGATAAGCTGGTGGCTGAAGGTCACGACGTGGCTTACACCGAAAAACTGATTCAGTTCGGCTGGGAAACCATCACCGAATCACTGAAGTTCGGCGGCATCACTCTGATGATGGATCGTCTGTCTAACCCGGCGAAAGTTCGTGCTTACGCGTTGTCTGAGCAGCTGAAAACCATCATGGCTCCGCTGTTCCAGAAGCACATGGATGACATCATCTCGGGTGAATTCTCTTCCGGTATGATGGCTGACTGGGCGAACGACGACAAAAACCTGCTGACCTGGCGTGAAGAGACCGGTGCTACCGCATTCGAAAACGCACCACAGTTCGACGGTAAAATCGAAGAGCAGGAATACTACGATAAAGGCGTTGTGATGGTTGCGATGGTGAAAGCGGGCGTTGAGCTGGCCTTTGAAACCATGATCGATGCAGGCATCATCGAAGAATCTGCTTATTACGAGTCTCTGCACGAGCTGCCGCTGATCGCGAACACCATCGCGCGTAAGCGTCTGTATGAAATGAACGTGGTAATCTCCGATACCGCAGAATACGGTAACTACCTGTTCTCCTTCGCGGCAGTTCCACTGCTGAAAGAGTTCATGACCACTCTGCAGCCGGGCGATCTGGGCAAAGCGATTGAAGGCACTCAGGTTGATAACGCGCAGCTGCGTGATGTTAACGAAGCCGTTCGTCAGCACCCAATCGAAGCCGTTGGCCGCAAACTGCGTGGCTACATGACCGATATGAAACGTATCGCGGTTGCTGGCTAAGCCACACGCAATACGGTTTTCAGCACAAGAAAAACCCCGGCTTGCCGGGGTTTTTTTATGCCTGAACAGATAGCTTCCCGCACTCAGTAACTAAAAAATGCGACTAAGACGCAATGCCATGGCGATAACGCAGCCCGGGCCCGCTTAGGATCTGGCGTTCTCGCGCCGCTAACGCGGTGCCCTCACGTCATTCGCCCGTATCTCAATTCTCACCCAATAAAAAACCCGGCCTGAGCCGGGTTCATCACATCAATCCGTCACCATCAAACTGCGTCGTACAGTGTCTGATCACGCGTCTCTTTACAGGCAATCAACGCAATCAGTGTCAGTACCGCCATTGAAGCCAGATAGAAACCGACCGCCTGCAAACCGTAATGAGCGTTCAACCAGGTCGCGATATACGGCGCAACAGACGCACCCAAAATCGACGACAGATTGTAAGAGAAGGATGCGCCGGTATAACGCACTTCGGTTGGGAACAGCTCTGGCAGCAGCGCGCCCATCGGACCAAACGTCAGGCCCATGATGCTCAGACCCAGCAACAGGAAGCCCATCACCAGAATCTGTGAGCCTGAACCCAGCAGCACCGGGAACATCAGCGCGAAAGCGATGATCATCAAGGTAATGGTGATCATGGTGCGACGACGGCCATAACGATCCGCCAACAGGCCCGCAATCGGCACCATCACACCAAAACCAATCACCGCCACCATCAGCATCCACAGGAAGCTGTTACGCGAATAACCCAGGCCCGCTGGCGCAGGTGCCGTGCCGTAGCTCATGGAGTACACGGTCATGATGTAGAACAGCGTGTAAGTGGCCAGCATGATGAAGGTGCCAAGAATAGTGGCGGTCATATGCTTGCTCAGCAGTGTGCCGATAGGCATTTTGACCTGCTTATTCTCTTTCTGCACTTTGGCAAATACCGGGCTCTCATGCAGCGAAACGCGCACATACAGGCCAATCAATACCAGTACTGCAGAAAGGATAAACGGCACGCGCCAGCCCCAGTTCATGAACTGCTCATCGGTCAGCAGCCAGGAGAGCAGCAGGAAGGTGCCGTTGGCGAAGAAGAAGCCAATCGGTGCGCCAAGCTGCGGGAATGAACCATAAAGCGCACGTTTTTTCGCTGGCGCATTTTCAGTGGCCAACAGAGCGGCACCGCCCCATTCGCCGCCCAAGCCGAGACCCTGACCAAAGCGCGCCAGCGCCAGCAGCAGCGGAGCAGCAACGCCAATGGTTTGATAGCTCGGCAGTAGGCCGATCAATACGGTGGAAACACCCATGGTCAGCAGTGAGGCCACCAGTGTGGCTTTACGGCCTACGCGGTCGCCAAAGTGACCGAACAGCGCAGAACCAATCGGGCGCGCAACGAAGGCGATAGCGAAGGTCGCGAGTGACTGTAGCGTGGCAACCGTCGGGTCACCTTGCGGAAAGAAGATATGCGGGAAGATGATCACGGCCGCAGTGGCATAAATATAGAAATCGAAGAATTCGATCGCGGTGCCGACAAGCGATGCCACGACCACTTTTCCGCGTGAATTTACGGGCGTGTCGTCGTGTTTTTTGTCGAGTGTTTCTGTGATGGAGGCTTGCATGACTGTTTCTTAATTGTAAATGTAGACAGAGAATCTTACGCACCTGTTTTGCGGCATTCAATGGCGAAAACCCGCGTCAGAACAGGCATTTTCGGTGAAAAAGTGGATAATCTCTGAGTTGCGGCAATCGGCGGGTGATGGGAACGGGAAGTGTCACTTTTTTGGCGGGAATCTCTGCAAAATGGCCAAATTAAAGTGACCCTTTAGCGTTTCCTGCTGGTTTTTGCTGAAATAGTAGCCAGCAGGAAACATTTTTAGCTGTTGCGGCAAATGTAACATTTTTGCGATGTTATTTGCCCTGGTGCGGCTGCGGCATCTCCACATCGTCTTTGTATTTTGCCGTTGCAATCCACGCGGCGCAGAACAGCGTCAGACGGGCAAAGAAGTAGAAGAATGCCATCAAACCCAGCACTGAACCAAAGGCTGCGCCTGACGGTGAGGTCGCCAGCTTCGGTAACGTCAATGTCATCACAAACTTAATTACTTCAAAGCCAATCGCCGCCAGCAGCGTACCGCGGAACAACGCCTTCTTACGCGGCTTGTGGCGCGGCAGAATCCAGAAGATCCACAGGAACAACAGATAGTTAGCAAAGATGGAGATCGACAGCGCAATGATGGTCATCGCCGGGCGCAGCCACTCGATATCTTCCAATCCTAACGCGTTGACGATGGCATTCTGGGCGGCACCGGCAATGGAGGTCAGCGACAGCGTAATCACCAGCGCCAGCATCAGGCCCAGCAGCGACAGCAAATCACGCGCGTATTTCTTCCACAACTTCTCCTGGTCGTCCGGTGTACGCTCCCACACATCGCGCGACTGGGCACGCACCGCCTCGCGCAGATTGCCCATCCAGTTGATCCCGGAGTAGAGCGCCAGCAGTAACCCGGTTAATCCGACCGTTGCACGCTGCTGAATTGCGGTGTTCACGGTGTTCTTCAGCGTGGTGGCCAGCGTCGGGTCACTGATACTGTTGACGATTTTGTTGATCAACTCGGTGAGTAAATCCTGATTCGACGCCAGCACAAAACCGACTGCCGCAAAGGAGACCATCAAAATCGGTATCAGAGAGAGGAAAGAGAAGTAAGTGATCGCCGCACCAAACTGGCTGCCGAGGCGATCGTTAAACCGATCCAGCGCGCGCATAAAATGCGCCACCGCCGGGATGGCCTGGAACCAGGCCGCAAAGCGCGACACGTTCTGGATCGAGCCATCCACGGTTTTATTGCCGGTCTTGATATCAATCAGCGGCTTCTGCCCAGCCGCGGGTTCTTTGTTAGGTTTGTCTGTCATAGACGATTAGCATCCTGTTCACTGCGAAATTAAAATTATAGCTCGTCAGGTGACATACTCCTGTAGTACCTGGCTTAACCACTCCATAAACACCCGCACACGGCGTGCCACGTTGCGGCGATGCGGATAAAGCAACGAAATCGGCATCGGCTTGGCCGGGAAATGATGCAGCACTTCCACTAACTGCCCCGATTCCAGTAATGGCTGCACGCCAATCGCCGGCACCTGGATAATGCCCAGCCCGGCAATGCAGGCGGCACGGTAGGTTTCAGTGCTGTTCACCGTCACCACGCCGCCGGTCTGGACGTAATGACACTGCTTACCATCAAAATATTCAAAACCCAAAGAGGGCTGCCCCAACTGCTGGGTGTAATGCACCATGGCGTGCTGTGCGAGGTCTTCCAGCCGCACCGGCATGCCGAAGCGGGAAAGGTAGTCGGGACTGGCGCAGTTAATCAAGGCATGTGATCCGATTTTTCGCGCAATCAGACCCGAATCTTTCAGCTCGCCGACGCGAATTACGCAGTCAAAGCCTTCACGAATCACATCCACCTGGCGATCGCTGCTGCTAAGCTCAATTTCGATGCCGGGATAGTGCTGCAGGAATTCCGGTAAACGCGGCAGGATAAATCCGGTGGCCATGGCGACCGACATATCGACACGCAGCTTGCCGCTTAGCGTGCCGGGATCGTGCTGGAACAGGCTGTCCATATCATCGAGCATCGACAACAAATCGAGACAGCGATCGTAATACACCAGCCCATCCTGGGTGAGATGCACACGTCGCGTGGTGCGATGCAGCAGACGTGTGCCCATTTGATTTTCCAGCGCCTGTAGCTGGCGCGATACGCTGCCTTTCGGTAGTCCAAGACTTTCAGCCGCACGGGTAAAACTGCCCATTTCTGCCACCCGCACAAAAACCTGCATTGCGTGAATTTTATCCATGTTGTTCACCGATTGTTGTTGTTAGTGAAACAGTGCTGCGTATTCCTCTGCGTTTATAGATCAATTTATAGCGAATATCCTTATCCCGTGTTCAATTTTCCATCTGGAGCAAAACATGAGTCATAAAATTGCATTGATTACCGGCGGTAACCGCGGTTTGGGCAAGAATGGTGCGCTGAAATTGGCGGCTAAAGGCGTGGATATCCTTTTTACCTATCGTGGTCATGTGGATGAAGCACAGGCTGTGGTAAAAGAGATTGAAGCCCTGGGCGCACGTGCGGTGGCGCTGCAGCTGGATGTGGGCGACAGCAGCACCTTCGACAGCTTCGTGGCGCAGGTGAAAGAGACACTGCAAAACACCTGGCAGCGCGACAACTTTGATTATTTAGTGAACAACGCCGGTCACGGTCACTACAAGCTGTTTGCAGAAACCACGGAAGAGGAATTTGATGCACTGATCAATGTGCACTTTAAAGGGCCTTACTTCCTGACGCAGAAGCTGCTGCCACTGATTATCGATGGTGGCCGCATTCTGAACGTCTCCAGCGGATTAACGCGCATGACGCTGCCGGGCTCTGGCACCTATGCTTCGGTGAAAGGGGCGATGGAAGTGCTGACGCGTTATCAGGCCAAAGAGCTGGGCGAGCGTCGTATTCGCGTCAATATTCTGGCACCGGGTGCGATCGAAACTGATTTTGGCGGTGGGCGTGTGCGCGACACCAAAGATCTCAACGATCACATTGCCTCGGTGACCTCCCTGGGTCGCGTTGGCCAGCCAGATGATATCGGTGACGCCATCAGCGCCATCCTGAGTGAAGAAACCGGCTGGATCACCGCGCAGCGTATTGAAGCTTCAGGTGGGCAGGCGCTGTAATTGATTTGATTTTTTTCAGGTGCGCATGAATGCGCACCCTACAAATGATGATGGGGCTCTGTGCGGATGACTGCATAGCGTGACAAACTTTGTAGGGTCAGCATTTATGCTGACCTGGTCCAGTACGCGCACAGGTTAGCTACAACTGGATCGTCCTATCAAGCACGCGCATAGATCAGCTACAACTGGATCGTCCCATCAATCACGGTCACCGTCTGGCCGCCAATCCAGATGGTCTCACCACTAAAACTCACCTGAATCCGTCCTTCGCGCTGAATGGCGCTGCCCTGACGTGCGCGATAATCCTCGGTTTTCCCCTGCGCCGCAAAGTAGCGGGCCAGACAGGCGTTGGCGCTGCCCGTCACCGGATCTTCGGTCAGGCTGCCGTTCTCAACCAGCAGCGCGCGCACTTCGTACTGTTCGCTGCAATCCTCGGGCAGTGGGCCAAAAATCGCGGTGCCATTCACATCGGCGTGCTTTTGCAAACGCAGCAAATCCGCTGCGCTGGCCTGCACATCCAGTACTGCCTGCGCGCTGCTCATCGGAATCAGCAGCCAGCGAATACCCATATCGACAATGGTCGGCGTCTGGCTGACGTCAAAGGCCTCGCTGTTCAGTGCGCTGCTCATCAACGCATCATCAAATGGCGTTAACGTCACGTTGGGTGCCGCAAAGGCCAGCGAGCCATCCTCGCTGATGCGCACATCCACCAGGCCAACGCCGCACTCCTGCACGATCTTGCCGGGCGTTTTTACGGTCCATCCCGCTTCCAGCAAGGCATGAGCCGTACCCAGTGTTGGATGACCGGCAAACGGCAGTTCCCCTTCGGTAGTGAAAATGCGCACGCGGTAATCGGCTGCGGCATCTTGTGGCGGCAGGACAAAGGTGGTTTCCGATAAATTGGTCCAACGGGCGATGGCGGCCAGCTGGGCGTCACTTAATCCCTGTGCATCCATGATCACTGCCAGCGGATTACCTTTAAACGCTGATGAGGTAAAAACATCCACCTGCTTAAACGCGACTTTCATTTTCACTCCTTGTTTGTTGAGGCACTATGAAATCCGGATTTACACCCTACTGATTGCTAATAGCAGCCAACAGGACTATGAATAGGTTAAGAATTCTGGAATCGGAGTCCGCTATGTTAAAAGTTCTTGGTCGTACTTCTTCAATCAACGTGCGCAAAGTTCTGTGGCTATGCTCAGAACTGGATATCGCTTATGAGCTCGAACCCTGGGGTGAGGATCCACAATCCCTGCACTCGGCGGAATTTATGGCGCTGAACCCCAATGCCATGGTGCCGGTGATCATCGAAGATGACTTCGTGATGTGGGAATCCAACGCGATTCTGCGCTACCTTGCCAACAGCAACGGCGGTGACTGGCTCTATCCCGAAAATCCACGTGCGCGCGCACCGGTGGATCAATGGATGGACTGGCAAGCCACCGAGCTCAACACCTCATGGCGCTATGCGTTTATGTCACTGGTGCGTAACTCGCCAGCTCATCAGGATCCGCGTTTACTGGCCGCCGCGGTTAAAGGCTGGACGCACACCATGAACATTCTCGACCAGCATCTGCAAAAAACCGGGCGCTATGTCGCAGGACGTAATTTCTCGCTGGCAGACATCCCGGTCGGTCTCGCCGTTAACCGCTGGTTTGAAACCCCACTTGAGCACCCTGAATTTCCGGCCGTGCAACTCTATTATGAACGCCTGACCGAGCGTGAGGGTTACACCACCTGGGGCCGCAACGGCAAACCCTGATCCTGTCCCGGCGCCAGCCCTGTGATTTCACAGGCCAGCGCGCCGGTGCGTTTTAATGCCCACGTGTAACGTTCATCAAACGGGTAACAGCAGGAGAGACGCAATGCGTGCTTGTAGCGATCGCTCAGCGTGTAGAGCGCGCCCGGTGTGACACAGATCTGCTCCTGCAATAACCGATGGAACATCTCTACAGTATCCACCTTGCCCGGTAGCTCTACCCAAAACACAAAGCCGCCTTTTGGAAGGGTCGCGCGTGTTCCCTGCGGAAAATGGCGTGCCATGATGCCGCGCGCCGCATCAAGATTGGCGGCATAGCGGCGGCGCAGCGAGCGCAGATGATGATCGTACCCACCGCTGGCAAGAAATTCGGCGAGCGTCTCACACAACAGCCGCGATTCAGACATAGAAGAGACAGCTTTCAGACGAGCGATGGTCTGATGGAAGCGACCGGCAGCGGTCCAGCCCACGCGGAAATCCGGCGCCACGGTTTTGGTAAAGCTGGTGCAGTAAATCACCCAGCCATCGCTATCAAAGGCCTTTACCGGCGGCGAGAGCGGCCAGTCGAACTGCAGCTCGTCATACAGCCCATCTTCCAGCATTGGAACGTGGTAAGTATTCACTAACTTTGCCAGCCGCTTCTTATTTTCCAGGGGCATCACATAGCCCAGCGGATTTTGCGCGCCGGGCATAGCGATCAGCGCCTGAATACGCTTCTCCTGCAACAACATCTCCAGCGCATCCAGCGACAGCCCTTGCTGTGGATCAGTGGGAATCTCCAGTGCTTTCAGGCCCAGTGACGCCAGCAGCGGAAACAGGAAGAAGTAAGTGGGGGATTCCAGCCCAATGCAGTCGCCAGGCTTCGTCACTGCCCGCAGCGCCAGTTGCAGCGCTTCCATACAGCCGTGGGTGAGGGTGATCTCTTGCGCGGTCAGATTGATGCCGGTGTGCAGACTGCGACGTGCAATCTCCTCCCGTAAGCGCTCACTACCCGGCGGAAGCGCATAGCGCCCAATGATATCGGGATTGTGCCGTAAAATGCCTGAGGTAATTCGGCCCAGGCGTGCTGCCGGATAAAAGGTGCCATCCTGCGGACAGGCCAAAGAGATATTGGTGTAATCGGCATTGTTCTGCGCTGCAAACACCTGCTCAATCAGTTCCAGTTTCTGCGTGCTCGGATCATTGATTTTCGCGGGCAGCGGTTTGACCGGACGCGTCACGGCGGGCATCACGCCGCGCACGTAATATCCCGATTGCGGACGCGCTTCGATTAAGCCGCGATCTTCGAGAATTTGCCAGGCATTAAGCACCGTATTGACGCTAACCTGATGCGATTGTGCCACGCGGCGGATGGCGGGAAGCCGCTTCCCCGGCTTCAGCGTGCCCTGATGAATTGACTCGGCAAAGCTATCTGCCAGCTGCTGATACAGCGTTTGACCGGATGAAAGTGGAAGGGACACAAAAGCCTCCGCGTGCGATGAGTACAATCTAAATTAATGGCAACTGTATCCATCACAATAGTCGTTTTGTGTCTCTGTTTCCATTGGCGTGTACGCATTAGCATGATGTTAACTTTGGACCATCAGGAAGCGCATCATGCTCGACCCTTCATTCTTCAGCTACGTCACGGTAATGTCGATTACCCCCGGCCCGAACAATCTGCTGCTTGCGACATCGGGCGTTAATTTTGGCTTTAAGCGCACGCTGCCAATGCTGTTTGGCATTCTGCTCGGCTGCGCGATACAGATGCTGCTGGCGAGTGTGGCCTTAGACATCTTGCTGCATTGGATGGGCGCCATTCGCCTGCCGCTCACGGTGGTGGGGTGCAGTTACTTGCTCTGGCTATCATGGAAAATCTTTCGTGCCGGTGCGCCAGAAGCGCGTGAACGTCCGCGGCCAATGACGCTGGTGGGCGGCATCTGCTTCCAGGCGGTCAACCCGAAAGCCTGGCTGATGGTCACCAACGTTGCCTTGATGTATGCCAACAGCAACGGAGTCATCACCGTGTTGCTGGGGTTTGCCGCGCTGAACTTGCCTTGCATCCTGATTTGGGCCGCCCTGGGCGATCGTCTGCGCAGTCACCTGCAGGTGGCGTGGAAACGTCAGGCGTTTAACAGCCTGATGGCGCTGTCGCTGGTGGCCACAACGGGATGGATGTTGTACGACGCGGTGCTGCTAAGCTGAATTGCAGTGCACCCATAAAAAAGGCCGCTTGCGCGGCCTCATCATTATTCACGGGCAATCAGGATTGCCTGGTTACTTCCCCACCACGTGCGCCGTCTCGCGGGCTTCGTCGTTCGCCGCGTCAGGCGTAACGATCGGTGCGTAGTCGAGCTGCAGTACGCGGCTGGTTTCCGCCAGAATCTTCTCGGTCAGCGCCACATCACCGTTCATTTTACGGCCCCAGGTCGGGATGACCGCGCGGATTTTGGTCTGCCATTCCGGTGAGCGCATCTGCTCTGGGAAGGCCTTCGCCATCAATTCCAGCATGATTGGCGCAGCCGTTGAGGCACCCGGTGAAGCGCCGAGCAATGCAGAAATCGTACCGTCTTCAGAGGTGACCACTTCAGTGCCCAAGCGCAGCACGCCGCCCTCTTTTTCATCGTTCTTGATGATCTGCACACGCTGGCCGGCAGTGACTAAACGCCAGTCTTCCTGCTTCGCCTGTGGCACATAGGCACGCAGCGCCTCCATGCGATCATCTTCACTCTGCAGCACCTGATCGACCAGGTATTTCACCAGATCAAAACTCTTCAGGCCAACCTGCATCATCGGCAACAGGTTACTGCTGTTCATCGCGCCGAACATATCCAGCAGCGAACCCTGTTTCAGGAATTTGGTCGAGAAGGTGGCAAACGGGCCAAATAGCAGCACCTGCTTGCCATCCAGCACGCGAGTATCGACGTGTGGTACCGACATCGGCGGCGCGCCAACGCTGGCTTTACCGTACACCTTCGCCATGTGCTGCTGCACCACTTCTGGATTCTCGGTCACGAGGAAGGAGCCTCCCACCGGGAAACCGGCGTAGCCTTTCACTTCCGGAATGCCGGATTTTTGCAGCAGTGGCAACGCCGCACCGCCCGCACCGATAAACAGCTGGCGCGTGGTCAGCAGGCGATTTTCACCGCTGGCCAGATTGTGCAGCGTCACCTGCCAGCGGCCATCGCTCAGGCGCTTGATATCACGTACTTCCTGACGCAGACGCAGGCGGAAATTGGTTTTCTTCTGTAAAGAAGCGATCAGCTGACGCGTCACTTCACCGAAGTTAACGTCGGTACCCATTTCGGTCCAGGTGGCGGCCACTTTCTGTTTGCTGTCACGGCCGTTCATCACCAGCGGAATCCACTGGGTAATCTGGTCGCGATCTTCGGAATAGTTCATGCCACGGAACAGGGTGCTTTTTTGCAGCGCCTGGAAACGTTTGCGCAGGAACTCAACGTTATCGTCGCCCCAGACGAAGCTCATGTGCGGCGTACTGTGGATAAAGCTTTTTGGATTGCGCAGGTTGCCTTTCTGAACGTGGTACGCCCAGAACTGACGAGAGATCTGGAACGATTCGTTGATCGCTACCGCTTTCGTAATGTCGATGCTGCCATCCGCCTTCTGCGGCGTATAGTTCAGCTCGGCCAACGCAGCGTGACCGGTCCCGGCATTATTCCAGCCATTGGAGGATTCCACCGCGACATCGTCGAGGCGTTCCACCATCTCAATAGACCAGTCCGGCTCCAGATCCTGCAGCCATGCACCTAAGGTGGCACTCATCACGCCTGCGCCGATCAGCAGTACGTCGACATCCTTTCGTTCCTGAAGGTTTGCGCTATCCATACCAGCGGCGGCGAGCGCCAGGTTTACCGCAGTAGTGCTCATGAGGCGACATCTCCTCTCTCTGTTGACCTGAAGTTCAACAGGTTCGCAGGCGAAACAGCCACGCTTCTTTCGAGCGCGTCGCGCTATTTCTCAAAGGTTAAGACTCAGGTTTAAGTCAGGGGACGATAACGATTAACTGCACGTTATGCATATGCATTTGAATATAACATTCTCGTATCGGAATTAAACGTTTGTTTATTTTTTAAAGGCCGAAATGATTCAGCATAAGAATTAATCAGTTCGACCCCGCTGTCATAAGGGATTTTTATCTCTTAATCAGAGAGTTATGGTAATGCAGTTGTTGCGATATTGTGAGAGGAATGAGCAGGGTAATGTTCAGAGAGTGAGCGGCGTCACATATTAACTGCATGATAATATTGAGTTTGTGATGAATTGATTATTTATGCGGTTTTTATGTTGCGTGATATTTCGCCAGATCGTGTAAAACTAATGTTACATTTTTGTGGGTGTTAATTTCTCCGCCGCGACAGACAGAGGTCAGAGGAAAAATGCATTACGCGGCGGTGGGGGATCACTTCTTAGCGAGCAGACGCCATGCAAAGCGGATGACAAAAAACTCAATCGCGCCCAGCAGCAGGAACCACAGGCAAAACACGATAGTGTAAAGCTGATTGAGGTCCTGCAAATGCAGCATCTCCTGAATCCGTCTGGACAGATCCAGGCCGAACTGCGGCGCAGGCAGCAATAGCGCGGAGAGAAAGCCCAGCAGCAGAATTCCGCCAGGGATGATCAGCGTTTCAAACGGGTTTTTCATCACAATATTCCTATCAATGAGCGCGGGCATTAGCGCACAAAACGGCGGCGTGGTGCAATCCCTGTGCCGGATAACCCTAAGAAAATTCTTCTATTCCATCCACTTAGCGTAATAAATAGCGTCAGTTAAGAGTTATAGCCTTTGCTATACTTAAATCCATGATTTTACTGTCTTTTTTTTGGTGATTTTGCGTGCTAGACTGCGCGCACTTTTTCATTACTGAACAATAGATGCGGAAAATCGCTGGTTTGAACGCTTTTTCCGCGGCATTGATTGAAAACCCATGACATTTATCGCAACTCTGATTCTGGCCTTTGGTATGTCGATGGACGCCTTCGCCGCAGCACTGGGCAAAGGCGCATCCTTGAATCGCCCGAATTTCAAAGAAGCGCTGCGCACCGGTCTGATCTTTGGTGTCATTGAAATGCTGACGCCGCTGATTGGCTGGGCGATTGGTCTGGCGGCAAGCCGCTATATCATGGCATGGGATCACTGGGTGGCGTTTGGCCTGTTAACCGTGCTGGGCGGCCGCATGATGATGGAAGGTTTCCGTCAAACGGCAGATGAACCGTGCGAAGCGCCACAGCGTCATGGCTTCATGGTTTTAGCGCTGACCGCGGTGGCAACCAGTCTTGATGCGCTGGCCGTGGGCGTGGGCCTGGCATTCCTGCAGGTGAATATCGTGCTTACTGCGCTGACCATCGGCGCGGCCACCACGATTATGGCCACCACCGGAGTGATGGTGGGACGCTTTATCGGTCCGGTGATGGGTAAATGGGCTGAAGTGCTGGGCGGACTGGTACTGATCAGCATCGGCTGCACCATTCTGAATCAACATCTCAACCTCTTCGGCTAAACTCAGGTATCCGCATTAACCCTCTTTTTTGTGATCTGGCTCAAATTTATTTGCGTGAAAAACGCGCGTTAGTTATAATTTTCGCGTAATTCTTCAACAAATTTTGAGCCAGGTAGCTAATGAAACGCTTTTTCCGTTACGTGTTCCGTACCTATGTTGAGACCTTTAAACACGTCCCACCCGGTGCGCTTCACTAAGTACGACGAATACCCTCGATAATCGCGGTCAGGGAACGACCTGTGGTTATCAATGATTTTCTTATCTCTCCCGTCTATTTATTCCTCGAATCTAACTCCTATCAATGGCTTAGTGCCACTCACCATCAGTTTTCGATCTGGCTATAGCCTGATGTTATACCCCGCTACCAAACAAGCATTCGTCACCTCTTAACCCGCATGGAATAGTCGATTCAGGCCCTCTAACCCGTCTGAAACGAGAAACATCATGCTGATCCCACAACCCTACTTACTTTTCCTTGGTGATGTCACCGATCCCCTGGCTGCTAAAACCGCACGCGGCATTCACGTCTGGCGACCAGAGCAGTGCGTGGGCGAAATCAAACTGCCAGGCTGCACCGTCAGCTTAGGTCTGGACGTGCTCGACATCGCTACAGCGAAACAACGTGGCGCGAAAACCCTGGTACTGGGCACCGCCAATGCCGGTGGTTATCTGCCGGAGCACTGGCTCGACACCGTCAAAGGCGCGATCAAAGCCGGTATGAACGTGGCGAGCGGCTTGCACCACCGGCTGGTCGATGAGCCCGAGCTGGTGGCGTTAGCCCAGGAGTTTGGCGTTGAGCTGTTTGACCTGCGCCATATGCGTCCAAAACTGAACGTCGGCAGCGGTAAAAAGCGTACAGGTAAGCGTGTGCTTACTGTCGGTACAGACTGCTCAGTCGGAAAGATGTACACCTCGCTGGCACTCGAAGCTGCGATGCGTGAGCGCGGCATGAAAGCGGATTTCCGCGCCACTGGCCAAACCGGCATTCTGGTGGCGGGTGAAGGTATTGCTATCGATGCGGTGATTGCCGATTTCATCGCCGGTGCGGTCGAAGCCCTGTCGCCAGCCAATGATGCCGACCACTGGGATATCGTCGAAGGTCAGGGTTCGCTGTTCCATCCTTCTTACGCGGGCGTCAGCATGGGCCTGATTCACGGTGCCCAGCCGCACTGGCTGGTGATGTGCCACGAAATGGGCCGTCCTCATATGCGCCACTTGCCGCATCAACCGATGGTCAGCCTGAAAGATTGCGTAGAAGCCAACCTGCGCGCGGCACACGTCACCAGCGACAACGTGCAACTGGCTGGTTTTGCCATCAACACCTCCAACTATAGCGAAGAAGAAGCCCGTGCCTTCTGTGCGGAAGTCAGTGCGGAATTCGGCGTGCCTGCCACCGACCCGGTGCGTTTCGGAATTGCTGATATCGCCGCACTGCTGCAGGAGCGTGGCTAAGATGCGGCGCATGCAGATTGAAGTGATCGAGCTGCCGCTGGCGCGTCCTTTCGCTATCTCGCGTGGCACGCGTACGGCCGTCACCGTCATCCGTGTGACGCTGGAGCAAAACGGCTTTATTGGTCGTGGCGAGTGCACGCCGACGCCGCGTTACGATGAGACGCCAGACAGTGTGCAAGCGCAGCTGGAAGCGATACGTGAGGATGTCGAAGCGGGCTTAAGTCGACTCGATCTGCAACGCCGTTTATCTGCCGGTTCAGCGCGTAATGCGCTGGACTGTGCGCTGTGGCGTCTTGATGCCGCGCTGGCAAAACAGACGCTGTGGCAGCAGTGCGACCGCGCTGCACCGCCTTCGGTGATCACCGCCGAAACCTTAAGTCTCGACTCCATCGAAAACATGGCTTCCGCCGCCGCTGATGCGGTATCGCGCGGCGCCATCCTGCTGAAAATCAAACTCAACCGTGACGAGATTTTAGAGAAGGTGGCAGCCATCAGAAAAGCGGCACCGCGCGCCACTCTGATCATTGATGCCAACGAAGCCTGGTCCGGCGTGGATCTGCAAAGCCTGCTCACCGCGTTGCAAGCCTTCAACATCGCCATGGTCGAACAGCCGTTGCCTGCCGGACAGGATCAGGACCTGCAGCGCTTTGCCCATCCCATTCCGATTTGTGCCGACGAGAGCTGCCACACGCGTGAAGACATCGCCGGGCTGCGTAATCGCTACGAGATGATCAACATCAAGCTGGATAAGTGCGGCGGCCTGACCGAAGCGTTAGCGATGGTCGAAGAAGCGCAAAAGCTGGATATGCGTCTGATGGTGGGCTGCATGCTGGGCTCTTCACTGGCGATGGAAGCGGCGTTACCTGTGGCGATTGCCGCAGAACATATCGATCTGGATGGCCCGATTTGGCTGGCAGCCGACAGCTCCCCCTTCCTTTCTTACTCTCAGGGCCGAATCTGGCTGTAACCGCAAGAGGCAACGATGACGGACACTTTACTCTCTCCCAACGCCGCCAGCGTTGCCGGTTCCGCGCCGGTACTCGCGATTCAGGATCTCAGCGTCTCGTTTCGCGGTCGTAGCGGCGAAAACCAGGCGCTTAAAGGCATCAGCTTTGCCATTCACCCCGGTGAAATTGTCGCGGTGGTGGGTGAAAGCGGCTCAGGAAAATCGGTCACTTCTCTGGCGGTGATGGGCTTACTGCCGGCGTCAGGCCGGATCGATCGCGGCAATATGCAGTTCCGCGATCGTCAGGGCAAAACACACGCGCTGGAGAAGCTGGATGAAAACCAGCGCCGCACCTTGCGCGGTCGTGAAATGGCGATGATATTTCAGGAGCCGATGACCTCGCTCAATCCGGTGCTGCGCGTGGGCGATCAGCTCACCGAAGCCCTGCGTGATCAGCAGCTGTGTGACAAACCTACTGCCATGGCGCGGGCGCGTGATCTGCTGCGTCAGGTGCGTATTGCCGATGTCGATCGCGTAATGAAAAGCTATCCGCACTCGCTGTCAGGCGGCATGCGTCAGCGCGTGATGATTGCTCAAGCGCTGGTGTGCGATCCACAACTGCTGATTGCCGATGAGCCGACTACCGCACTGGATGTGACGGTGCAGGCGCGTATTCTCCACATCCTGCGCGATCTGCAACGCGAGAAGCAGATGGCGGTGCTGTTTATCACCCACGACATGGGCGTGGTGGCGGAAATTGCAGACCGTGTGGTGGTGATGCTGCGCGGTGAAGTGGTAGAACAGGGCACGGTCGCGGAGATCTTCAACGCGCCGCAGCATCCCTACACTCAAGCGTTACTCGCCGCCGTACCCAAACTGGGTGATATGCGTGAACACGCGTGGCCACAGCGTTTTCCACTGGTCGGCGCGCAGCCTACCGATAGCGGTGAACAGCGCACCGCGCGTTATGACGAAACGCCACTGCTGGATGTGCGCGGTCTAAAAGTTTACTACCCGATTCGCAGCGGCATCTTTTCGGCGCTCACCCATCAGGTGCACGCGGTAGAGCAGATCGATTTCAGCCTGTGGCCGGGCGAAACTCTGGCGATTGTTGGCGAAAGCGGCTGTGGCAAATCCACCACTGGCCGTGCGCTGATGCGCCTGATTAAGAGTCATGCCGATAGCATTCATTTCCAGGGCAGTGAAATTGCCAACCTGAAAGAAGCAGAGTTCCAGCCGCTGCGACGCGAAATCCAGATGGTATTTCAGGATCCGTACGCCTCACTCAATCCGCGTTTGACCGTCGGCTTCACCATTGCCGAGCCGTTAATGCTGCATGGCCTGGTGAAATCGCTGGAGGAAGCCACGCCACAGGTTGAGGCCTTACTGAAAAGCGTTGGCCTGCTGCCAGAACATGCGCAGCGCTATCCGCACGAATTTTCCGGCGGCCAGCGCCAGCGTATTGCGATTGCCCGCGCCATGGCGCTGAAACCGAAAGTCATTATCGCCGATGAAGCTGTCTCGGCGCTGGATGTGTCGATTCAGGCGCAGGTGGTCAATCTGATGATGGACCTGCAAAAGCAGACCGGCGTAGCGTGGATTTTCATCTCGCATGACATGGCGGTGGTGGAGCGTATCGCCAATCGCGTGGCGGTGATGTATCTCGGCCAGATTGTCGAACTCGGGCCGCGCCAGTCGGTGTTCAATCAACCGCAACACCCTTATACCCAACGTCTGCTGGCCTCGGTGCCGGTAGCCGATCCCCAGAACCGTCAACCCCGCACTTTCGAAGACAGCGAAATTCCATCGCCGCTGCGCAAGGTGGGTGAAACGGTCATTAAACCCCGTTACCGCCAGGTTGCGCCGCAACACTGGGTCGCTGACGACATTGCATCGCGCTAACGCTCAATACCAGGAGATTTCATGAAATCGATTTTTCGCCGCTCGTCACTGGCTTTTGGCTTGACCCTCGCGCTGGCTGCTGCCGCGCAGGCGCAGGATCTGCGCATTTCGATGTACGCCGATATCACCGGACTCGATCCACACGATACCTCGGATAACGTCAGTTACTCGGTACAGAGCGGTATCTTTGAACGCCTGTTCCAGTTCGATGCGCAGATGAAGCTGCAACCCTGGCTGGCGACCAGCTATACCAGCAATGACAGCGCCACCGAATTTACCCTGACGCTGCGCAAAGGCGTCACTTTCCAGGACGGCACGCCGTTTGATGCCGAGGCGGTGAAAGCCAACCTCGATCGCCTTGCCGATCAGACCAAAGGCCTGAAGCGCAACAGCCTGTACAAGATGATTGCCAGGGTCACCGTACTTGCGCCGGATCAGGTTAAAGTCGATCTGAACCAATCCTTTGGTGCCTTCATCAACACTCTCGCGCACCCGTCGGCGGTGATGTGGAGCCCGACCACGCTCAAACAGTATCCGGAAGAGGCCCAGCTGCGCCTGCATCCGGTCGGCACCGGTCCGTTCAAATTTGTGGAGTGGCAGCCGGGTAAAGCCGTTTCGCTGGTGAAGTACGACGCCTACTGGCAGAAAGGCTGGCCGAAGGTGGATAAAGTGACCTTCTCGCCAAGCCCGGAAGATGCCACGCGCGTCGCCGCACTGAAATCAGGACAGGTTGATGCGATCTGGCCGCTGCCATCGGATCTGATCGCCACCGTTCAGAGCGACAGTAAATTAGCGATCCAGCGCGATCCGAGCATTTATCTCTATTACATGGCGATCAACACCCAGCATAAACCTTTGGCGGATGTGCGCGTGCGTCAGGCGATCAACTACGCCATCGACCGCAATCTGTGGTTGAAAGTGGCGTTTGCCGGCATGGGGAAACCCGCCACGTCCGCGATTCCGGAAGGCGTACAGTTCTATCAGAAGCAGAGCGAGCCGAATTATCGCTATGCGCCGGATGAAGCCAAAGCGTTGCTGAAAGCGGCAGGTTACCCGAACGGTCTGGATCTGAAACTGTGGACCACCAATGCTACCGCCAGCGTGCGTGCGGCACAGGTGCTGAAAGCCCAGCTGGCTACCGTCGGTATTCGCGCCACGGTGACGCCAATGGATTCCGGCACGCGTAATGCCAAATTGTGGGGTGTGAAGGATCCTAAAGCAGCCGAGTTCGACCTCTACTACGGCGGCTGGTCAACCTCGACCGGCGATGCAGATTGGGCGCTGCGTCCACTGTATGCCACCGAATCCTGGGTACCGACCTCGTACAACGTCTCGTACTTCAGCAATCCGGACGTCGATAAGGCGATTGCCGGTGGGTTAGCCACAGCGGATCCGGCCAGGCGCGGTGAGTCTTATGCCGAAGCACAGAAACTGCTGTGGAAAGAGGCGCCCGTCGCGTTCCTCGGCACGCCGGACAACCTGGTCGGCAAGCGCAGCAACCTGAGCGGTGTGTCGATGCTGGCAGATGGCAATTTCATTTATACCCAAGCTTCATTTAAGTAGAGATGCGGTAATGGTCGTCATCAATGGCGGCCTTAAATTGAAGGGTGCGCATTGATGGCGCACCTGGACACCCATCCAAAAGGAACCGCATGTTCGCATACATCATTCGTCGGCTGCTGGAGATGATCCCCGTCCTGCTGGTGGTCTCGCTCCTGGTATTCGGCTTTATCAAGCTGCTACCCGGCGATCCGGCGCGCATTTACGCCGGGCCAGATGCCCCAATCGAGGCGGTGGAAGCCGCACGCCAGCATCTTGGACTCAACGATCCGCTGCCACAACAGTACGTTAACTGGATTGGCGGACTGTTACGTGGCGATCTCGGCGTCACCTACCGCACCCAGCAACCGGTGCTGGAGGTGATCAAACAAGGCTTTATGCCAACGATGTGGCTGGCGCTGGCGGGCTTCGCCTGGTCGGTGATCCTCGGCTTGTTCCTTGGTGTGCTGGCAGCGTTGAAGCGCGGCAAATGGCAGGACTGGACGTTGATGAGCGTGGCCGTCGGCGGCATCTCGATGCCGACCTTCTGGCTCGGTTTGCTGCTGATCCAGTTCGTCGCCATGCCCTTTGGCCTGTTCTCAGTGAGTGGCTTCAATAAAGCCAGCGACATCATTCTGCCCGCGATTACGCTCGGCTCTTCTGTGGCCGCCGTCATGGCGCGTTTCACCCGTTCGGCTTTCCTTGAAGTGGCGCAGGAAGATTACGTGCGCACCGCCAAGGCCAAAGGGCTGCGTAATCGGCTGGTGACGTGGAAACACGTGATGCGCAACGCGTTGATCCCGGTGATCACCATGCTCGGTTTGCAGTTCGGTTTTCTGCTCGGCGGATCGATCGTGGTGGAGAGCGTCTTCAACTGGCCGGGCCTGGGCTGGCTATTGATCGAGTCGATCAAAGCGCAGGATCAGCCGGTGATCCAGGCGCTGGTGATGCTGTTCGTGTTTGAATTTATTGTGATTAACCTGCTGGTGGATCTGCTGTACGCCGTGGTCAACCCAGCCATTCGCCTGCGACAGGAGTCGTGATGAGTACACAATCTCTCTCTGCCGCAACGCCACAGACCATTCGTTCGCCGTGGCGCGATTTCCTGCATGCCTTTGTGCGTAACCCACTGGCACTGGTCTCAGGCGGTTTTGTCTTGCTGCTGGTGCTGGTGGCGATTTTCGCTCCGTGGCTGGCGCCGTGGGATCCGATGGCCCCAGACTGGATGGCTTTGTCTTCACCGCCGTCAGCCGCACACTGGATGGGCACTGACGATCTGGGGCGCGACCTGCTGAGCCGCATTATCTATGGCGCACGTATCTCGCTTTACGTTGGCGTGCTGTCGGTGACGCTGGGCATGGTGGTGGGCGTACTGCTCGGCTTGCTGGCGGGCTATTACGGTCGCTGGGTCGATATGCTGATCATGCGTGGCTCCGACGTGCTGTTTGCCTTTCCCGGCATGCTGCTGGCGATTGCGGTGGTAGCAATTCTTGGTCCAGGGCTGAATAACGTGATTATCGCGGTCGCAGTCTTCAGTGTGCCGGTGTTTGCGCGCATCGTGCGGGCTTCAACGTTATCACTCAAGCAGGCTGCGTATGTGGAAGCCGTGCGCTGTGCTGGCGCGCCTGACCGCGTGATTATGCTGCGCCATATTTTGCCGGGCACGCTCTCAAATGTGATTGTCTATTTTACCATGCGTATCGGCACCAGTATTCTCACTGCGGCAGGCTTGAGCTTTATCGGCCTTGGTCCAGAACCGGATGTGCCGGAGTGGGGCAATATCCTGGCGATGAGCCGTAGCATGATGATGGCGGGCTTATGGCACGTCAGCGTGTTCCCCGGCCTGGCCATTTTTATCACCGTGCTGGCGTTTAACCTGTTGGGTGATGCGCTGCGCGATACGCTCGATCCCAAACTGAAGAGCTAAACATGGATTTCCAACAACTGCAGCGCGATCTGCTGCTGCAACGCTGGCGCACTGATCGCCAGCTCGGGCAACCGCGCAGTGCCTGCGGCGCCACCAATCTCATCAGCGATGTGCCCGGCGTGCGCGTCGGCCATCACACGCTGGCAGACGGTGAGAGACAAACCGGTGTGACGGCGATTGTTCCGCCAGGCGATAACCTGTTTCTGAGCCCATTGCCTTGCGGCGCGTCGGTATTCAATGGCTTTGCCAAGCCGGTCGGGTTGGTGCAAATAGAAGAGTTGGGCGTGCTGCAAACGCCGATTTTACTTAGCAACACGCTGGCAGTCGGCACGCTGTTTACCACGCTGGTGCGCGATGCGATCAGCCGTAACCCTGAGCTGGGCCGCAGCCTACCGACGGTGAATCCACTGGCGCTGGAGTGCAACGATGGCTGGCTGAATGACATTCAGGCGTTAGCGGTGACCGAAGCCATGGCGCAGGATGCATTGAATTCCGCACAAGCCGATTTTGCGCGAGGCAGCGTCGGAGCCGGACGCGGTATGAGCTGTTTCAGTTTGAAAGGCGGGATTGGCAGTGCATCGCGGTTAATCCCTTCACTGGATGCCACCCTGGGCGTGCTGGTGCTGGCCAACTTTGGTGCGCTGAACGCATTGACGCTGGATGGTGTGCGCCTCGGCGAGATGATTGGGCCGCTGCTGCCAGAACTGACGCCGCAGCGCGATGCCGGCTCCATCATCATTATCATGGCCACCGATGCACCACTGGATGCGCGCCAGCTCAAGCGTATCGCCAAACGCGCCGGTGCCGGATTAGGTCGTTTAGGCAGTTATTGGGGACATGGATCAGGCGATATTGCCGTGGCCTTCTCCACGCAAACGCAGCCAAACCCGCCGGACGATGCGGCGCTGGAACCGCTGCTTGCCGCCGCTGCCGATGCCACGGAACACGCGGTGCTGGATGCGTTGTTAAGCGCCGAAGCGGTTACGGGTTTTCGCGGCCATCATCGCCCGTCATTGACGCAGGTGCTGGATGAACTGGCCAAACCGTAGTGCCGCCATCAGCTTTACTGCTAATGACGCGATCGCCCCTTATGGCCCCTCTTTCAGCAGCGCCTGTGATCGGCTTGAAAGCCACCTGTGACGCTAAGTTAACCGTAGTGTCGCCATTTATGGCGACTCTTTCATCAGCATCTGCGGTCAGCTTCAATGCTGCCTCTGACGCACAGTTCCCCGTAGGGTCGCCATTTATGGCGACCGTGTTTCAACCCGCACGGAATTTGCCTGACTTATGAAAATATTCATCTCTGCTGACATTGAAGGTATTGCGGGCGTGATGCGTCCGGAACAGTGCTCACCCGGCCATGCGGAACACCAGCTGGCACGCGGGCTGATGGAACAGGAAGTGAACGCCGCCATCGACGGCGCGTTTGCAGGCGGAGCCACCGAAGTGGTGGTGGCCGACAGCCATGCGCAAATGACCAACCTGCGCGCGGAAAACATCGATCCGCGTGCGCGCATGGTGCAAGGCAAGCCGCGTGGGTTATCAATGGTAGAAGGTATTGAGCAGCAGCCTTTCGATGGCCTGTTCTTTATCGGCTATCACAGCGCGGCGGGCGAACCTGGCGTGCTGGCGCATACCATCAACGGCCGTGCGTTTTGGCGCATCCATATCAACGGTAAAGTGATGGGCGAAAGCGACATCTACGCTGCCGCCGCCGCCGAACAGGGCACGCCGCTGTGGCTGGTGAGCGGTGACGATCAGCTGCAAGGCTGGATCGCAGAACACTATCCGTCGGTGGATTACGTCTGTGTGAAACGCGCGATTTCCCACACCTGCGCCGAATCCATCAGCCCGCAAGCCGCGCAAAACGCCATTCGCGCTGCTGCCACCGCTGCGGTACAACGTGCACGGCAGGTCAGCACCACGCGTTTGACCGCACCTTATGATATGCAGTTACAAGCCAGCAAACCCGTGCTCGCGGATCTGTTCTGTCTGATTCCCGGCGTCACCCGCATTGATGGCGTCACTGTGGGCTATCGCGCCGACCAGATGGGCACGCTGATCAGTCTGCTGAGTGCATTCTCCTATCTGGCGAGTACGCAGTCGTAGTTTTGGTGCGCATGAATGCGCACCCTACAGATGCTCGCAGGGTTGCCATGACAGCGCACCAAACTGATGCTCGCAGGGTTGCCATGACAGCGCACCAAACTGATGCTCGCAGGGTTGCCACGACTGCGCACTCAACTGATGTTTGCAGGGTTGCCATGGATGGCAATCAATAGATCAGCAATCACGCATCAACGCTTAGGCATAATATTGGCAGGTCGTACCGCATTTCCTGCTGGCTTTTGGTAACCTGCGCGCAATTTATATATAACAACGAGGCAGTCATGCAGCTCTGCAGTTTTTATCTTATTGACCAGGAAAGAAAAAGTTACGGAATCGTGCGGGAAGAGGGCGTGATTGATGTCGGTTCGCGACTCGGTGCGGAATGCCCGGACCTGAAATCTTTGTTACAACGCGGCGCGGTCAGCGACCTGGAAGTCTTTCGTTCTCAACCAGTAGATCACCCATTCAGCGCTATCCGTTTCCTTCCGGTAGTGGAAAATCCTGGCAAAGTGTTCTGTGTTGGCATGAACTACGCGGACAAGCGCAAAGAGTTTGCTGAGACTATCGAAGCTCCAACGCTGTTTGTCCGTTTTAGCGATTCGCTGGCGGGACACGAGCAGCCGCTGCTGAAACCGACCACCACCCAGGAGTTTGATTACGAAGGCGAACTAGCGGTCATTATCGGCAAAGCAGCCTATCAGGTTAAAGCGGCCGATGCGCTGCAACATGTTGCCGGTTACAGCTGCTTTATGGATGCCACGGTGCGCGACATGCAGTTCACCTGGTTTACCGCCGGAAAAAACTGGCAGCAAACCGGTGGCTTTGGCCCGTGGATGACCACCTCAGATGAGATCCCCGATCCGCAGCAGCTGGCGATCAAAACCTGGTTGAATCAGCGTGAAGTGCAGAACGATACCACCGCCAGCATGGTGCATCCGGTGGCGAAGATTATTGAATACATTTCGGCATTTAGCCCGCTGTCCGCAGGCGATGTGATCATCACCGGTTCACCGGGCGGCGTCGGTAAAAAACGCACGCCACCGCTGTTTATGTTCCCCGGCGATGTGATTGAAGTGGAAATCGAAAAGATCGGCCGTCTGCGCCACCACATTGTTTAACCCCGTGCGCATAAATGCGTCGTGGAGACAATGCGGGTTTTAACTCGGTGCGCACCCTACATCAAATGTGTAGATCACCTGTAGGGTCGCCATTTATGGCGACCGTCTAACGTGTTATGGCGGCCGCTTATCGCGTAAAGGTCACCACGCGGCTGCGATTCAGCAGCAGCCGCACCTTGTCACCATCCCGCGCCATCACAAAACGCTTTTCCCAAGGCCCATCCTGTGCGGTGGCGAGCACGCGATCCCCACCCAGCGATTGCAAACTGGCATGAATCGCCGCCGGACCGATGCCCATCACCAGGCGGTCGCCCTCAATCACCATTTCGCTGCGCCACGGCTGCGCAAACCAGCGGCCTTGCAGATGCTCAAGGCTGGCGCTGTCCGCCTGAACCGGCACAAAACGGCGCGGCGCATGGCCAATCTCACCGACAATCGCTGCACCTTCATGACGCAGTTTGATCGGGAAAGTGCTGGAGAGCGATACCGCATCACCGTGAGGATCGGCGCGCCACAGCGTTTCACCGGCCCCCAACCAGGTGGCGGTCACACCCTGAATCTCCAGCCAGTCGGCGGCGTTTTCCGCCACGTATAAGCCTGGCGTCAGATCATGCCCTTTTTCCGGCAGCGTGCGATTCAGCAGCGCCGCCATTACCCGCAGTGCACTTTCTGAGGTCGCCACATCTTCGCGGTTGGCAACAATCGCCACGCCCAGCTCCAGCTCCGGATGCAGCAGGAAATAGCTTTTATAGCCCGCGTGCGAACCGCCGTGACCAAACAGCGTCTGGCTGCCCAGCGTGGAACTGGTAATGCCCAGCCCGTAGCCGCTGGTGCGACCGTCATTGAGATTGCGCGGGGCGCTCAGGCGTTGCAGTACGCCCGCGCCAGGGCCGTTGTCCGCCAGCAGGCTTTGCAGCCAGCGCGTCAGATGATTGATGCTGCCGGTGACGCTGCCCGAAGCGGAAAGGTGTAAACCGGCGCTGGAGAGCTGCCACTGTTCACCGTTTTGCCAGTAACCCGGCACCAGTCCCGGCACGATATCGAACCAGGTTTCCGGCGCGATCAAATTGATATCCAGCGGTTCGCAGACATATTGCTGCAACAGATCGTTGAACAGCACGCCTTTGGCTTTCAGCGCCTCTTCCACCAGGCGGTAACCGGTGTTGGTGTAAGAGATCTCGCTGCCCGGCGGATAGCTGAGGTCGCCTTCCTGTGCGACAAAATCCAGCAGGTCGGCGGCGCGGGTGGCGTTGTACACTGACAAGCCCAGCAGCGAAAGGGTTTCACGCACGTCGGGCAAGCCGCTGCTCATATCCAGCGCCTGACCGACGGTGATCTGGCCGTTGGCGCCTGTAAGCTGCGGCAGATGCTGCACCAGCTTATCGTCCAGTTGCAGGTAACGGCGCCCCGGTCCGGTGACCAGTGCGGCAAACAGATGCTTGGTAATCGAGGCAAAACGCACCACGCTGTCGGCGCTGAACGGCGTCTGTTGCGCCAAGTCGGCCAATCCGGCGCAGTGTGTCGAGTGAATCTGATGGGCATCAAACAGGACTATCGCACCACCCGGCGCGCCAGGCTGCTGCCAGCCCTGGGTAATCTGCTGTGCCACCTCGGCGGCCTGTTGCCAGTTCGCGGTCATGCCGGTTCCTCCAGCGTCATGCTGAGATCAAACAGTTGAGCGGTATGCGGATGCTGGATGCGCCGCGCACGTAAATCCTCCGCGCTCAACTGCTCCACCATCTCACCGTGCTGCATCACCCCGATGCGCTGGCACAGATGCGTCACCACCGCGAGGTTATGCGTCACCATAATGTAGGTGAGTTTGCGTTCAGTGCGTAGATCGCTGAGTAAATTCAGGATTTCTGCCTGCACCGAGACATCCAGCGCTGAGGTGGGTTCATCCAACAGCAGCACTTCTGGCTCGGCGATCAAGGCACGGGCAATCGCTACGCGCTGACGCTGACCGCCAGAAAGCTGATGCGGATAACGGAAACGCACGGCGGCCGTTAAGCCGACTTCGCTCAGCGCCTGGCTGATGCGCTGTTCGGCCCGATCCAGCTGATGCACCAGCAGTGGCTCATGCAGGATGCGGTCGATGGTCTGACGGGGATGCAGCGAACCAAACGGGTCCTGAAACACCATCTGCACCTGGCGATAGAAAGCGCGGCTGCGCTTGGCACTCAGTTCCATACCGCCAAATTTCATGCTGCCTTGCCAGTCGGCATTGAGCCCGGCGAGGGCGCGCAGAATGGTGGATTTGCCTGAGCCACTTTCGCCGACCATGCCAAAGCTTTCACCGTTGGCCACGGCAAAGCTAACGTCTTTCACAACCTGATGCGCACCAAAGGCGATGCGCAGTTTATCGATTTCAATCATGAAGCTGCCTGTAAATTCTTTGCGTTCGTTGAACGGTGCGCATCCTGCGGGCGTAGAGTTGGACAACCGCGTAGATGGGCATTGCGCTATTCCCGCCACGCGGCATCGCGCTGGAGTACCGGTAAACGTTCGCGTGGATGTTTTAACGATGGCAAACAGGCCAGCAGTCCGCGCGTATACGGATGCTGTGCCTGCTGCAACTGCCCGGCGTCCAGCAGCTCAACGATGCGCCCGGCGTACATCACCGCCACGCGATCGCAAAAGTGCGAGACCAGCGGCAGATCGTGACTGATCAGGATCAACCCCATGCCGCGCGCGGAAACCAGATCGTCAATCAGCTTGAGGATCTCCGCCTGCACCGTGGCATCCAGCGCGCTGGTGGGCTCATCGGCGATCAGCAGTTCCGGATCCGGCGCCAGCATCATGGCAATCATCACGCGCTGGCCCATCCCGCCGGAAACTTCATGCGGATAGCGTTTCGCCACCGCGGCGGCATCACGAATTTTCACCTGCTCCAGCAGATCAATGGCCGCCAGCATCGCGGCTTTCCAGCTGCCACCTTTGTGCTCGCGCCAGGCTTCCGCAATCTGCTGGCCAATGGTCATCACCGGATTGAGTGAATATTTCGGGTCCTGCAGGATAAATCCGACGCGTTTACCGCGGATTTTACGCAGCACTTTTTCGCTGGCACCGCGCAGATCGATACCGTCAAAACGCAATACGTCGGCAGTCACTTCGGCATTGCCCGGCAGTAATTGCATCAAACAGCGTGCGGTCAGCGACTTACCCGATCCGCTCTCGCCAACAATGGCAAACTTCTCGCGGCCAACGCTGAAACTCACGCCGCGAACGGCTTCAAAGGTTTCCGTGCGACTGCGAAAAGCAATGCGCAGGTTTTCGATTTCCACCAGCATTTAGCGCTCCTTAGGATCCAGCACGTCGCGCAGACCGTCGCCGAGAAAGTTAAACGCCAATGAGGTCAGGAAGATGGCGATACACGGCATCAGCGGCACCCACCATTCGCTGAACAGGAAACGGCGCGCGGTGGCAATCATGGTGCCCCATTCGGGTGATGGCGGTTGTGCGCCCATGCCGAGGAAACCGAGGCTGGCGGCGGTGATAATGATGGAGCTCATATCCAGCGTGACGCGCACAATCAGGCTCGGTACGCACAGTGGCATGATGTGGCGCAGGATAATACGTAACGGCGATGCGCCGGTGAGTCGGCTGGCGGCGATAAAATCGCTGTGGCGGAACTGCATGGTTTCGGCACGTGCCAGACGCGCATACGGCGGCCAGGCGGTTAAGGCAATCGCCAGAATAGCGCTCTCCACACCGGGTTTAAGTGCGGCAACGAATGCCAGCGCCAGAATCAAACGCGGAAAAGCGAGAAAGATGTCGGTAATACGCATCAGCGTCTTATCCACAATCCCACCCGCGTAGCCCGCGATACAGCCAATCAGCAGACCGAGCGGGGCGGTGAGCAGCACCACGGCGATCACCATGCCGAGCGTGGTTCGCCCGCCATAAATTATGCGCGTCCAGACATCGCGGCCGAGTTCATCGGTGCCGAGCCAGTGTGCGACAGAAGGCAGCGCCAGACGGTTTTCCAGATGCTGTGTGCCAGGGTCAAACGGCGTCAGCCACGGGGCAAACAGCGCCAACAACAGCATGACGGCGATGACCGCCAATCCTGCCATCGCCAGCGGGTTGCTGCGCAGGCTCAGCCACAAACGATAGCGTCGGCCCCACACCGCCTGACGGCGATTAGCTGGCGTATCGTCGAGCAGCCAGTCACGAGAGAAGAAGATCATTTTACGCGTGGGTCCCAAAGTCGATAAAGAAGGTCAGCCAGCAGATTGAGCAGCACATACAGGGTGCCGACCAGCAGCGTGGCACCGACCACCGGGTTCATGTCGGCGTTCATCAGCGAGGTGGTGAGATACTGCCCGAGGCCAGGCCAGGAGAAGACGTTTTCGGTCACGACCGCGCCCTCCAGCAATCCGGCATAGGTCAGTGCCAGCACCGTCACCAGCTGCACCGCCACGGTCGGAAAGGCATGCCGCCAGATGACCCGGCGCGATGACAACCCTTTCGCACGCGCGGTGATCACGAACTCGCCGCTCAAGGCATTGAGCATAAAGGTGCGCGTCATACGCGTGATGTAGGCCATGCTGAAGTAGGCGAGGATCAGTACCGGCTGCGCCATGTGTGCCAGCGCATCCCAGAAGGCATCCGTTTCTCCAGCGAGCAATGAGTCGATGGTGAGAAAGCCGGTGACCTGCGGCACCATATCCTGCCAGATGATGTCTTGACGCCCTGGGCCGGGAGCAATCCCCAGTACTGCGTAGAACACCAGCAGGCTCAGCAGCGCCAGCACAAACACCGGCAATGAATGTCCCGCCAGACACACCACGCGAATCGTCTGATCGACCCAGGAATTTTGGCGCACTGCGGCCCAGACGCCCAAAGGAATGCCGACCAGCGCCGCGATAATAATCGCCGCGGTCGCCAACTCCATGGTGGCCGGGAAGAAGCGGGCAATATCGGTGGTTACCGGATTCGAGGTGAGAATCGATTTACCGAGATCGCCGTGCAATAGTTGATTGAGATAGTGGCCGAACTGGATGTAGAGGGGCTGATCCAGCCCCATTTCGATACGCACGCGATCCACCACGGACTGCGGTGCGTTATCGCCCACCGCCGCCAGCACCGGATCGGTGGGCATCACTCGACCAATAAAAAAGGTCAGTACAGACAGACCAAACAGCGTCAGCACCAGGCTTCCCAGGGTGCTGACGATTTTCTTCAGTAAAGGCATCAGGCTTTTTTCACCTGATCGTATGGCCACTGCTCCAGTACCGTCATGTGCACATCCGCGATGTTTTTACCGCAGGCGACATTCTTAGTTTTCTGCATCATGTAGATGAACGGACTCTTCTCGCGGCCCAGCTGCTGAATCTGCTGATAGAGCGCAATACGCTTCGCCGGATCCGGCTCGTGCAGCGCCTGCTCGGTCAGCTTGTTGAACTCTTCATCTGACCAGCTGCAGCGCCAGGCCAGTGTGCGGCTGCGGGCATTTTCGCTGTTGTCGGTATTCACACAGAAGGCTTCGGTGTTGGAGTTCGGATCGAAATAGTCCGCGCCCCACACGGTCAGGGCCAGCTGATGCTGACGCGCACGCATTTTGGTCAACACCTGGCGGTTTTCGGCCGCGATCAGCGACACCTTGATGCCAATGGCGCCCAGCTGAGTCTGGATCGCCTGAGCGATATCGGGATACGGCTGCATCGAGTAGTGGTCGAGGGTGATTTCAAATCCATCGGGATAACCCGCTTCCGCCAGCAGTGACTTGGCTTTCGCCACATCTTTGTGGAATGGCGTGTCATCCAGCGCTGCCGGGAAGCCGCTTGGCAGGAAGCTTTGATGCGTAATAAAGCTCATCGACAGGATATTTTTCTGGATGCTGTCGTAATCCAGCGCCCACTTAAGGGCTTGCCATACCTGCGGCTTTTTCAGGTACTCATTATTGGTGTTGCAGGACATCAGCATGATGGCTGACAGCGACTGATTCACCAGCGACACGTTGCTGTCGTTCTTCACCTGTAACAGCTGCTCGGTAGTGAGATCGTAGGCCGCATCCACATCGCCTTTCTTCACCATCAGCGCCTGAGCGGCCGGGTCGGTGATGTGCTTCAGGATCACGCGCTTAATCTTGCTCTTATCGGCATACAGCGGGCTCAGTTCCAGGATCACCGTTTCACTGGCCTTCCAGGTGCGCAGGGTGAAGGCTCCTGAACCGGCGCTGTGCTGCTTCAGCCACGCATTGCCGAAATCGTTGTTCTGCTGATTGGCTTCACAGGCTTTCTTCGACACGATGCTGCCGACGGTAGCGGATAGGCAATACAGCAGGAAGGTTTCGGCTGCTGGCGCGCCCAGTTTCATCTCCACGGTATGCGCATCTTTCGCGGTCACCAGTTGGGCGACATTGTCTTTGGTAAAGCCAAACTGGTTGATGATAAACGCCGGGCTTTTATCCAGTTTAACGATGCGCTCAATTGAGTAGGCGACATCTTCCGCGGTGAGCGGTGTGCCGTCGGCGAATTTTGCCGCCGGATCGAGATGGAAGGTGTAGGTGCTGTTATCGCTGCTCACATCCCAGCTTGTTGCCAGCTGACCGACGATTTTCTCGGCATGTTGTGGATCGGGCATCACCAGCTTCTGGTACATGTTGCCGCAGATCTGGCCGCCGGTGGCTTCAAAGCTTTCATGGGGATCGAGGCTGGTGATGTTGTCCAGCTGCATCGCCATCACAAACATACTCGGTGGCGTATCAGCGAAGGCGGTATTGAGACTCAGATAAGAAAAAGCAGGGGCGGCGGCGCATCCTGCGAGAAAACGTCTTCTGGTTACCATGACAACTCCAAGTTATTGATTATTATAATTAAAATTATTTATTTTGCTGTTTTTTGTCTTGACTTTCCCGCTGTGCGAGAGGATTAATAATGGGATTAAGTCATTTGTTTCATGCGTGAAGTCTTGCCTCTTTTTGGTGCAATTTGCTCCGCCAGCAGGCAGCGCTTGCGCTTTCTCCCGAACATGGAATCGATACAACATGTCTGACATCTTCAATATTCCGG
Organism: Pantoea sp. alder81; assembly: GCF_020179835.1. Lineage (GTDB taxonomy): Bacteria > Pseudomonadota > Gammaproteobacteria > Enterobacterales > Enterobacteriaceae > Pantoea. The sequence goes on from NZ_JAIUDA010000010.1 coordinate 43,038, forward strand.
TCTTTGACGGTCACAACGATGTGCTCAATAAACTCTGGCAGCACCATCAACCCAACGCGGTGCAGGCTTTTCTGCAAGGCACTGGACGCGGTCAGATGGATCTTCCGCGTATCCGTCAGGGAAATATGGTAGGTGGGATATTTGCCACCTGGGTGCCGTCTCACCCTCTGATTGCAAGAAGTGCGCCAGACCTCGCAAATTTTCCTCAGGAAATTATTGGCGCTGCGCGTGATGCCACTTTTTCGATGCTGGCGCTGCTGTTGCGGATTGAGCAGACCTCTGAGGGACAAGTGAAAATTTGCCGCAGCGTGCGCGATATTCGTGACTGCATGGCAAAGGGCGTGCTGGCGGTGGTGATGCACGTGGAAGGGGCCGAAGCGCTGGATACCCATGGTGAATTGCTGGATATCCTGTATGCCAGTGGCCTGCGGACATTGGGGCCACTGTGGAGTCGCCCGAATCAGTTTGGTGAGGGCGTACCGTTCCTGTATCCGTCATCGCCGGATGTCGGCAACGGCTTAACGGCGGCGGGCAAGCAACTGGTGCGCGACTGTAATCAACGCCGCATCATGGTTGACCTGTCGCACATGGATGAGAAGGGCTTCTGGCATACCGCAGAGATCAGCGATGCGCCGCTGGTGGCCAGCCACTCCAATGCCCATGTCATCAGTGCGCAGTCGCGCAACCTTACCGATCGCCAGCTGGCGGCCATTAAAGAAACCCACGGCTTTGTCGGCGTGAACTTCGCCGTGCCGTTCCTGCGTGAAGATGGCGATCGTCATGCGCCGACCACCGTGGATGCCATCGTGCAGCATGTGGAATACCTGCTGGAAAAAGTCGGTGAAGATGGCGTCGGCTTTGGCTCGGATCTGGATGGCGCCACCATGCCGGGCGATATGAAAGATGTGGCCGGTTTCCCGCTGGTGGTCAACGCGCTGGCGGCACGCGGCTATTCGCGCGAGCTGCTGGAAAAAATTTGCCACGGCAACTGGCTGCGCGTGCTTGAAGCGACCTGGGGCGAGTAACGATGCGATTGCGACACATTGAAGTTTTTCAGGCGATTGTGCAGACCGGCAGCATCAGTGCGGCGGCGCGATTGCTCAATGTGTCGCAGCCGAATGTCAGCCGTGTATTGACGCACGCCGAGCAGCAGCTGGGTTTTGCCCTGTTTGAGCGACGTGCACAGGGCATGGTGGTCACGGCCGAAGGACGACGTTTGCTGCCGGAAGTGGAAGATCTCTATCAGCGTTTGCAGACTATAACCCAGCTCACCGAGCAGCTTCGACGCGGTGAAGGGCAAACGGTGCGCGTTGGGGCAGCCCATGCATTTGGTCAGATGGTGTTAGCGCCCGCACTGGTGCAGTGGCGGCAACAAGCGGCATCGGTGAGCGTGGAGTTGGTCACCGAGCACTTCAGCACGCTGTGCCAGATGATCATGGATAACCAGCTCGATTTCGCGCTGGTGTTTGGTCAGCAGGTGGATGCCGATCTGCTGGCCGAGCCGCTATTTCAATCGTCGATGGTGGCATTACTGCCTCAGCATCACACTCATAACGAACCCGCCACGCTGGAGTGGCTGTGCGCCAATAATCTGTTGATGATGCAGAATCAGGACCCGCTCGGGCGCGTCTTGCATCGCGCATTGCGGGATAAAGGGTTGGATCCAGCGGTGTCGCTGTCGATCAAAACCTATTCTGTGATTGCCGATATGGTGCTGGCGGGCGGCGGCGTGGGGGTGGTGGATCTGTTTACTGCTTGCCGGTATGCCGATCAGTTAAAACTGCTGCCAGTGGCACAACCGCTGCCGTTTGAAGTGATGCTGATCAGCCGCCGCGACCAGCCACAATCGCAATCCACCTTGCAGTTAAAACAGGTGATTCGCAATAAGCTGTGGGAGATCGCGCGGCAGTGTGAAACGCGGTTTTTTACCCGGTCGGCATAAATGCCGACCCTACGAACCCCATTGAACCAGTGCAGGGTGCAGTTCATCAATGCCGACCCTACGAAACCACATTGTACCTGCGTAGGGTGCGCATTAATGCGCACCTGGAATTACACCCCATCCGTAATCGGTTTACGCACCAGCAGCAAATACGCCAGCGCACCCACCACAGTAACGCCTGCACAGATCATCAGCGCGAGGCTGAATGATTTAGTGGTATCCAGCACCCAACCGGTGATCACCGGCGCGAACGAAGCAAACACAAAGCTGGCGAAGTTCTGGATACTGCCCACCGATGCTGTCATGCGTGCCGTCACGTTGGCGTGAATCAGACCCCAGCAGGATGTGCCGGCAAAGTGGATACAGAACAGCGCCATGCCAATCAGCGTCACTGCGCTGGTGGTGTCTGTGGCACGCGTGACCAGGGTGGTGAAGGCCGCAGACAGCAGCATGCCGCTGACAATCGATACTTTACGCACTTTCACCGCATCCATTCCGCGACGCACTAGCGCATCCACCACGTAGCCGTTCAGCAGCATGCCCGCCGCACCAAACAGGAACGGAATCGCCGCCAGCAAACCGGTGCTTTTCAGATCCAGATGGTAGGTCGATTGCAGATAGCCTGGCAGCCACGCGATATAGAGCCACGCGGTGTAGTTGATGCCGCTGAAGCCAATCATCATGCCCCACATGGTGCGCTGCTTGAACAGACCGCGCCACTCGGCAAAGCTCAGCGGCTCTTTGCGTGATGCCACGCTGCCCGCCTGCAGGTAGTGAATCTCTTCGCCGCTCAGTTTGCTGTTGTCGCGGTTGCGGTACATCAGATACCAGCCAATGGCGAGGAACATGCCCAGCACGCCGATGGTGACGAACATGCCACGCCAGCCCATCACCAACATCATCGCCGCCAGAATCGGTGGCGCAATCGACAGCCCAATCATCGACGCGGCATTAAACATCCCCATCGGCATACCGCGATCTTTGATGTTGAACCAGTCGTTGATCACTTTAACGCCGCACGGGTTCATCGGTGCTTCACCGATACCGAGTCCGATACGCACCAGCACAAACTGCGTGAAGTTATGCACCAGACCGGCAGCGGCCTGGAACAGTGACCAGACAAACATGCCGAGCGCCAGCATGATGCGTGGCCCTTTGCGATCCAGCAGCGCACCACAAGGCAATTGTGCTAAACCGTAGGCCAGCGAAAATGCCGACAGCAGCACGCCGATCTCCGTGGCCGATAAGCCCAGCTCACCGCGAATGGTCATATTGGCCACCGATAGCGAGCTACGGTCGAGATAGTTGATAATGGCCGCAAACAGCAGCAGCAACATGGCAGTAACCTGAATCTTTTTAATGCGCGGTGAGCGCACCACGTCGCCGCGTGCCGGGACAAAGTCTTGCCCGTCTACTGCGGATGTTGGCGCGGCGTCACGGCCACGTGCAGATGTATTTTCCATTGCAACCTCCCAGGTATGGGGTCTTATCGTTATCGAGGGTTGGGGTCCTGCGGCAGCGAAACGGTGCTGCCACAACAGATTGCTTTGGAGACTAGAAGTAAACCGGTCGCGATGTTGCGAGGATGTTTCAGATTCGTGCGGGCGCTTAAGAATTGTGGTTTTTAATCGGTTTTTAATTGTACTGACGAATACAACGGATCATCGATGATTTGGCTGTTCCGAGATGGTTATGCAAGGCGCACAGGGCTTCAACATCCCGTCGGCTGATCAGCGCGGTGAGAATGGCCATATGCTCCTCCAGCGCCACGATATTGCGCTGCTTTAAGTCCGTTTCATCCCATTGATAATGCGAATGAAAAATCACGGAGATGATTTCCAGTGACTGATTGAAAAACGGGTTGTTCGCCGCCGACAGAATCAGCGTGTGCATCTCTTTATCCAACGCGGCAAAGTGGCGATAGTTGCTGGCAATGGTGTCACGCATGGAACGGTGGCGATCCAGCAGGTCACGCGCCTGTATCCAGCGTTCATCCTGGGAAGGCAGATTCAGAAAGCGAGTAAGTGCATGTGTTTCCAGCATTTCGCGCAGTTCGAACAGGTTTTCGGCGTAGGGTTGATCAAACTTTTTCATGCGCCAGTGACCCCGCTTCACCGGTTCCAGCAGGTCATACCGCATAAACCGCAGCAGAAACTCACGCACCACTACCGGGCTGGCCTTGACCTGCTGTGCCAACTGCAACTCACTAAAGCTGTCGCCGGGCATCAGCTGACGCTGGTTTATCAGATTAAAAAACGCCTGTTCAAACAGACGCGCTTGCTGATCGATCGGCGGTGTTAAAGCACTGAAACCGTCTTCTTCACTGGGATCGCGCACGATGACGTAGGTTTCTTCAACTTTATCCAGTACGCCGCGCTCATGCAGATGCTGCAGGGTATGGCGCACAGTGGTGCGGCTGATATTGAACATCTCAGCCAGCGCGGCTTGCGGTGGCAGCGGAGAACGGATGTGGCGTTTGGCGATGCCTTCCAGCATTTGATTGATCACGTTCTGGCGTAAATTCAGGCTTCGGCTCATGCGGTTCTCCGGTTTTTTATTTATTAAAAACCACACAAAGCCCAAAAAAAGGGCGCTGCCTCACAGTTCGGAATGTGCAAACGACGCGGGTGGCTGATTTTCGCCAAAACTGCGACATCAGCACAGGAGAAGCCCATGACAACAATGAAAACCCTGGTGGTTGCCGAGCCGCGCAATATGGTGTGGCAGCAGCGTGAGAAACCGACCCCGGCCGCCCAGGAGGTTCTGATTAAACCGATTGCCGCCGGGATTTGCGGCACTGATATCCATGCATGGGCGGGCAATCAACCGTTCTTTAGCTATCCACGGGTACTGGGCCATGAGCTGTGCGGTGAAGTGGTGGAATTGGGCAACCGGGTCACGGATTTTAAAGTGGGCCAGCGTGTGGCGCTGATTCCCTATGTGGCTTGTCAGCAGTGCGACGCTTGCCTGAGCGGTAAAACCAACTGCTGCGAGAATATCTCGGTGATTGGTGTACACCAGGACGGCGGTTTCTGCGAGTTTCTCAGCGTGCCCGCAAGCAACCTGCTGGCGGTGGATGATGTGGCACCAGAAGCGGCGGCGCTGATCGAGCCTTTTGCTATCAGTGCACATGCGGTAAGACGTGCGGCGGTGGCGGCGGATGAGCAGGTTCTGGTGGTCGGCGCCGGACCGATTGGATTAGGCGTAGCCGCGATTGCGGCGGCAGCGGGTGCGCAGGTGGTGGTAGCCGATACCAGCGAACCGCGACGCGCGCATGTCGCCGAAAAGCTCGGGCTCGCGACCATCAACCCGCTGGCCGAGGATTTCGAAGCCTCACTGCGTGCTGAATTTGGCGGGCGTCTGGCCGCGAAGGTGATTGATGCCACCGGCAGCCCGGCTGCGATGAACGGTGCGGTGAAGCTGATTCGTCATGGTGGCACCATCGTGTTTGTCGGCCTGCACAAGGGGGATTTAGTGATCCCGGATATCGAGTTCCACAAACGCGAAACCACCTTGATGGGCAGCCGCAATGCCACGCACGAAGATTTCGCGAAAGTGGGCGAACTGATGGCTTCGGGTCAGCTTCGTGCCGACATTATGCTCAATCGGCATTATGACTTTTCTACTTTAGCGGAGACCTTTGAGCCTGAAGTGATTAATAATCGTGAGCTGATCAAAGGTGTGATTCATTTTTCGAGGTAGTCGGTGCGCTCACTCTGCGCGAATGCGGGCCTGAGCACCTCTGCTGCTGCCGGGCCGTCCTCGCGCCGCTGACGCGGTGCCCTCGGCTTCCACGTCGTGCCTACGGACCGTTCGGGTAAGCCCGTCCTGGCCAACCCGAACTGCCTTGCGCATCCATGCGCCAGGCTCCTGGCCCAACGTAAAAGCCTCAGCGCTGCGGATAGCCCTTGCAGCAGCAGAGGCGCTCTGGCCTCAACCATCGTGCCGTTTTTGACAGCACGCACTGAAGCTGAAGAGCGTGCTGGGGCTGTTCAGGGGAAGAGGCGCGCTCTGGCCTCAACCATAGTGTCCTTTTAACAGACTGCGTGATCACCCGGCGCTTAACTGGCAAGCATTACGCCATTGATAGCGACCACCCATCTCATGCCTGCAATGCGGCAAAAAAGTGTTCCCGCACCGCTTCGGCATCCACGCCGAGGCACAAACGCTGTGGGCGCAATCCGGCGAACGGATCTTCACGTGAGGCGAGGGCGCTGAGACGTCGTACTGTTTGACCACGGCTGATGCCTTCCGTTATCACGCGCACTGACGCTTCGATGACTTCAAACGCCTGTGGTAACGCCAGCCAGGAGAGCGTCAACGTGTCGTGCAGCGCCATACCATCAAACCCTTCTTTTTGCAGACTGTACGCCAGATACGGACGGCATATCGCGCTCAATACCGGCTGATTTAACTGCCGCACTTCATCGCCCGTTATCAGCACTTTATGCGTGACATCCAGCGGCAATACGACAACCGGCAGCGCCGAGGCCAGCACCTGATCGGCAGCATGCGGATCCTTCCAGATATTGAATTCGGCAAACGGCGAGACGTTGCCGGAATGGCCGTCGGTGCCAAATGCGCCACCCATGATCACCAGCTCTTTCACCAGCGAAATAATATCCGGTGCCTGATTGATGGCGCTGGCGATATTGGTCAGCGGCCCAATCGCCACGATGGTGATGGCATGCGGTTGCGCGCGCACGCTATCAATAATGAACTGCACCGCGCTGGGGGCTGCTTCACTGTGTGAGTTCTCGAACGCATCACCCAATCCATCCAGGCCGTGCAGCGTGGCGGGCGCAGAAGGGGCTAATGCCAGCGGCCGCGAGCAGCCGCGATACACCTGTGCCTCAATCCCCATCTTCTCGCAGAACAGCCGGGCGTTTTTCACCGCCTGCCCGACCGCCACATTGCCAAACACCGTGGTAATCCCCAGCAACCGCTGCGTTCGCGCCGCATACGCCAGCGCAAAAGCATCATCTACGCCAATATCAGTATCAAAAATCAGGGTACGCATCGGGATCTCCAATTTTGTATTAATGGAAGTGAAGCAAAAATATCAAGATGATGAATGTGCTATAAACGCGAAAATTAATCAGGAGTAAGCATGATAATAAAATCGCTGATATTTATTGCGCCATCAGGTCAAGGCCAGCGTTATCAAGAACTCTGTGCTTTACTCACCTTACTTGCTCTCTCAGAGAAAGATAAAGTGGCAAATATGGGAATGACGCGCGAAGAGTTGTTGAAAGACCTTATCCAGGTCACGACGGGTTAGCTCTTCAATATTGTCACCCCCGCTGCGCCAGCGTATTATCGTGCCGCTAAGGTGATGGCGTGCCACCTTCCCCAACCGCCGTTCTGGAAACAGACGGCTGATGACGCCTGACAACACTCGTATCCCTGCGCGGGAGACGGCGGTGTGTCAGGCGTTTTTCTGTCCTGCCGCGGCCCTGCGCGTAACTCATTTCAGGAGCTCCAAATTATGGTGAAGTCGTTATTGGCTGTTGTGCTCGGTGGTGCTGTGGGCTGCTCGCTGCGCTGGCTAATTTCCCTTCGTTTCAATGCCTTATTCCCAAATCTGCCTCCGGGCACACTTATGGTGAATCTGGTTGGCGGGTTTATCATCGGTGCCGCATTGGCGTTCTTTGTCCGTAATCCGCATATTGACCCCTTCTGGAAATTGCTGATCGTCACCGGTTTATGCGGCGGCTTAACCACCTTCTCTACCTTCTCAGCGGAAATTGTCGGCTTGCTGCAAACTGGTAAATACCTGTGGGCAATGTCGAGCGTGATGGTGCATGTGATTGGCTCACTGCTGATGACCTTCGCCGGTTTTGCCGTGGTCAACTTGCTGGGTTAAAAACCCCGGCGCATCACGGGCTTGAAATAACTCCTAAGAGGTAGATACTGGTCGGTGTTCTGTTTGCGTGACAAGCAGAACCTGTCACCGATTTATCCGGACGATTAGGGAGCCCGTTGATGCAAAGTAACCCCAAATTCCTTAACCTGGTGTTGTTAAACGGTGAACCTGAGCAGAAGTTGCGTGCCGCACAGGCGGCCGGTTTTGAGCAGGTTGAAATCTGGCGGGAAGATGTCGAGGCCAGCACACCAGAGCTGGCCAAACAGTTAAATCTTGGCTTTACCAATCTGCAGGTGCTGCGCGACTTTACCGGTACGCCGGATCGCGAACGTCTGCAGAAGCGCGAAGAACTGCGACAGTTTATTCAGATAGCGCAATCCCTTGGCTGCAATACCATTCAGGCACCCGCAACCACACGTGAAGATTGTGTGCCTGAGCGTATCGATGAAGATCTGCGTTGGATGGCCTCAGAGGCCGCACGCTATAACATGCGCATCATGTACGAACCGATGGCGTGGTGCAGCGTCGATAACACTCTGCCGCTGGCGTGGGAACGCTTGCAGCGGCTGGACCAACCGAATATCGGACTGGTGGTCGATCTGTTCCACATCTGTGCTTTGGGCGGCGATGCCTCGCAGCTGGATGGCATTCCAGCCGATCGTATTTATGAAGTGCAACTGTGCGATATGGCGGAGATGCCACCGCAGGATAAGGGCGCGTTAAGCGATTTTGCGCGTCACCAGCGTTTATTGCCTGGCGACGGCATTATTGAAGTGGAACGCTTTGTCGATAAGCTGAAAAGTGCCAGCTATCGTGGTCCGGTCGGTATTGAAGTGTTTAACGATGGGCTAAAAGCGCAGCCGCCGGAAGTGGCCGCGCAAAAAGCCTGGCGCGCATTGAATCGCTACTGGCCTTAATCCTGCAGACATTGAGCGATAAACGTTACCGCCTGCATCGCACCTTGTGAGGAGATGGTGTGTCCGGTGGCGGCCTCAAAGCGCGCTTCCACCGTCACGCCCGCCGCTTGCAGGCGCTCAACCGCAGATTCGCTCTCGCCGAACGGAATCACGTCATCCACTTTGCCGTGAATCAGCAGGGCCGGGGTCTGCGGGTTGGGTGTTAATGCACCTTCAAAAGACAACCGACCGGAAAACGCCACCACGCCTGCCAGCGGATAACGGCCAGATGCCAGCGCATCCAGCGCCATGATCGAGCCCTGAGAAAAGCCCACCAGAATCACTTTATCCCACGCGCCCGCCATGTCGTGCTGCGCCATCAGTTGCTGCACGGTTTCATCAAACGCTGCCCGCGCTTCACGCACCCGCGCCGGACGGTTTTGTGGAGTAATACCCGTCAGGCTAAACCACTGATAACCCATCGCATGTTCAAAGGGATAGGGCGCGTTCGGCGAGGCAAAAGCCACATCCGGCAGCAGGCTGGCCCAATGCTGGCCGAGCCCTGCCAGATCGTCGCCATTACTGCCCACACCATGTAAAAAAATCACCAACGCTTTTGCCATCGTCCTGCTCCTTAAAGTCCGTAATCCGCCATATCCGGGCCCGCCGGCACAATCCCGTTCGGGTTCAGCGCCTTAATCGAATAGTAGCCCTGTTTGATATGGTCGATATTCACTGTCTGACGCACACCCGAAACTGCCAGCATACTCTTCAGATAGCGATCGAGCAGCGGATAGTCGCGCAGACGGCGCAGGTTGCATTTGAACAGGCCATGATAGGCGACGTCAAAACGTACCAGCGTCACGAACAAACGGATATCGGCTTCGGTGAGGCGCTCGCCCAGCAGGAAAGTGCGGCCATCTTTCAGACGCTGTTCCAGTTCGTCTAACTGGCTGAACACATCATTAAACGCCTGCTGATAGCTCACCTGCGTGGTGGCAAAGCCGGTGCGGTAGACGCCGTTGTTGAGACGTGGATAGATCGATTCGTTGATCGCGTCGATCTCTGTGCGCAGATCCTCCGGATAAAGATCGAGGCTGTTGTCCGCCAGATCGCCAAAACCGCTGTTGAGCATACGCAGGATGTCAGCTGACTCATTGTTCACAATGGTCTGCGTTTTCTTATCCCACAGCACCGGCACGGTCGCGCGGCCGGTGAAGTCAGCATCAGCGCGGGTATAAATCTCGTGGATGTACTCGGCTTTGTTGAGCCAGTCACGGTCGGATCCCGGATAGTCACCGAAGTGCCAGCCCTGCGCACCCAGTTGCGGCTCTACCACTGATACGCTGATCACTTTCTCCAGTCCTTTCAGACTGCGTGCCACCAGCGTGCGTGAAGCCCACGGGCAGATTAGCGCGACATACAGATGATAGCGATCCGGCTCGGCGGCAAACTCGCTGGAGCCGTCTGCGGTGATCCAGTGGCGAAAACTGGACGTTTGACGGACAAATCCGCCCTGTTTATCGGTGGCTTGAACCGGGTGCCACTCTGCGCTCCACTTACCGTTGACCAACATATGCTCGACTCCTCTCTGGTGATGGAGTGAGCATACCGCGCTGCTGGTTAGGTGATAATCCGGGCAAAATGGCTTTCATTACTTCCAAATTGGAAGGAATCAGCCGGGAGGATGCTGCTGGAAATGATCGGCGAGGAAATCGATCAGTAAGCGGGTCTTCTGCGCCAGATGGCGAGCGGGCGGATAGAGTGCAAACAAGCCCATCGGCGGCGTGGCGAAATTATCGAGCAACGAGACGATATCCCCGCGCTGCAACGCGGGTGCGGCGATAAAACCGGGCAGACGTGCGATGCCCAATCCGGCGATGGCGGCTTGTAAACAGGCTTCTGTGTTGGAGAAACACAGGCGACCGCGAATCGGCATGGAAACGCTGTCTCCGCACGGCGTGACAAACGGCCAGTGCCACGGATCGCGGAAATTGGTGTCGCTAATACATTGATGCGTCGCCAGGTCGCGCCAGTGTTGCGGCGTGTTGTGCTGCAGAAGATAGCCCGGCGAAGCGGCTACGCGAATCGGTACGTCGCCCAGACGACGTGCGATCAGGCTGCTGTCATCCAGCTTGCCGATGCGAATTGCCATATCGAAGCCTTCATCGACGATGTTCACCGCGCGATCCGAGAAGTTAACGTCCAGCTCAATCAGCGGATAGTGACGGGCAAATGCTACTAATACGCTGGCGAGCACCGCCGTACCAAAGGTGCCGGGTGCGCTGATTTTTAAGCGGCCGGTCGGCGTGGTGGCATTTTCGCGTACCGTGGCATCGAGCGTGTCGAAGGCATCCAGCAGGGTTTTTACCCGTTCGTAATAGGCGCGGCCTACTTCAGTGGCTGACAATGCTCGCGTGCTGCGCTTAAACAACTGCACGCCAAGTTCCTGCTCCAGCCGTGAAACCAGCTTGGACGCCTGACCGCTGCTGGTGCCCAGTCGCTCCGCCGCCCCGGCAAAACTGCCCACTTCCAGCACCGCAACGAACATGCGGTCACAATCAAGACGATCCATGGCGGTTCCTGCTCAGCGGAAAAGGTGAGTATACACATTCGTTATCAAAGCACGGTAAATCGTGCCGCTATCAATGATTGCTAAATGCGACAATATGTCGCACAATCTCATCTATTGCACGTCTGGCAATGACGTATCAATGGAACCCCCTCACAACAACGTATCGGGTGACGACAACAAGAGGTTTAAATATGGCAACCAGCGTCCGCTTAGACGATGATTTTGTTGAAGATGTGAAAACACATGCAGAAGCTATGAGCCGCAGCGTGCCAAAACAGATTGAACATTGGGCGAAGATTGGTCGCATCGCAGAGGATAATCCCGATCTGACCTTCTCATTCATCAACGAAATCTTACTGGCTAAAGCAGAAATGGATAACGGCAAGGTCAAAAAATATGTGCGCAGAAAAGACCGGACAGGAAGTTGAGATTTATCAGACCCGCCGTTTTGAGAAGGCTTTTAACCGCCTGACAGAACTGGATCAGGATGGCGTTGATCAAGAGATTGACCGCATTATTGCCAACCCAGAGATTGGTGAACGCAAAAAGGGCGACCTGAGCTATCTCTGGGTGCACAAGTTTTACCTGAGCAAGCAGCAATATCTATTGGGTTACAGTTGGGTCGATCAGAGACTGGAAATCTATCTTCTGAGCCTCGGTACGCACGAAAATTACTATGACGACCAGAAGCAACATCGTAAAAACGACCTGAAACTCATCGGCTAACAGAGTCGCTTCCCTAAGCAGTGGAAGCGTACTTTCCAATCCAAACTCCCCTCGGCGGGATTCATGCCAATAGATGGCCGATGCACATTCAGTGCGCCCCCTCTTTTCCCCCGCAACAAAACCTGTTGAACTAGCTGTTCGCCTTAAGCTGGCCGGGAGCCATGCATGTCTTTGCTTCACCTGTCATCGCTGGCGGAGATTTCCGCCCTCGAATGGGATGCGCTGTTACCTGACGATCAACCGTTTTTACGCCATGCCTTTCTGCTCACGCTGGAAGAGAGTGGCAGCGTGCGGCCGGAAAACGGCTGGCAGCCGGATCACCTGCTGTGGCGCGAAAATGGCGTGCTGAGCGCCGCGCTGCCGGGCTATCGCAAACGCAATTCGCAAGGTGAATACGTCTTTGATCACGCGTGGGCTGATGCCTGTCACCGCGCCGGCATTCCATACTATCCAAAATGGCTGGGGGCGATTCCGTTCAGCCCGGTTACTGGTGCGCGTTTATTGGGTGAGCAAGCCGCCATCAACCAGCTGCTCGCAGCGTTGCCCGATGAACTGCTGCAACACGGCCTGAGCGGCGCGCACATCAATTTCACCACGCCATTCGCCAACGATGTGATGGAGCAGCAACCTGACTGGCTGGCGCGTCTCGGCATCCAGTATCACTGGCACAACAAAGGCTATCGCGATTTTCAGGATTTCCTCGACACGCTGATGTCGCGCAAGCGTAAACAGCTGCGCAAAGAGCGCGAGCAGGTGGCGAGCAGCGGCTTTGAGTTCAACTGGTATCGCGGTGATGAACTGCAAGAAGATCAGTGGGATTTTGTCTATACCTGTTACGCCAACACTTATGCGGTGCGCGGGCAGCGGCCCTATCTCACGCGGCAGTTCTTCAGCCTGCTGGCCGAACGCATGCCGCGATCCATTCGCGTGGTGATCGCCACGCTGCAGGGGCATCCGGCGGCCATGGCGTTCTATTTGGTGGATGGCAATTCGCTGTATGGGCGTTACTGGGGCTGTCTGGCGGAGTTCGATCGCCTGCACTTTGAAAGCTGTTTCTATCAGGGCATGGATTTTGCCATTGCGGAAGGATTGCAGCGTTTTGATGCGGGAGCGCAGGGCGAGCATAAACTGGTGCGCGGCTTCGAACCGCAGATCACTCACTCGTGGCACTACTTGTGCCATCCGGGATTGCGCGAAGCCGTAGAAGAATATTTAGTGCAGGAGCGGGCAGGGATTCGCGCCTATGCCATTGAAGCGCGCGAAGCCCTGCCGTATCGACGCGGCGATTAATCCTCGCCGACAAAACCACCGGTCTGATGCTGCCACAGGCGCGCGTAGAGTCCATTATGCGCCAGCAGTTCGCGGTGGTTACCCATCTCAACAATCTCGCCTTTGTCCAGCACCACCAGTCGATCCATTTTAGCGATAGTAGAAAGACGGTGCGCGATGGCAATTACCGTTTTGCCCTGCATCAAGGTCTCCAGACTTTCCTGAATCGCCGCTTCGACTTCGGAATCCAGCGCGGAGGTGGCCTCATCCATGATCAGAATCGGTGCATCTTTCAGTAGCACGCGGGCGATGGCGATACGTTGACGCTGACCGCCTGACAATTTCACCCCGCGCTCACCAACATGCGCATCCAGCCCGGTACGCCCTTGCGGATCGGACAGCAGCGGAATGAACTCATCGGCGCGGGCGCGGATAATCGCCGCCTGCAGCTCGTCTTCAGTGGCGTTCGGGCGTCCGTACAGCAGGTTTTCACGAATCGAACGGTGCAGCAGCGAAGTATCCTGAGTGATCATGCCAATCTGGCTGCGCAGGCTCTCCTGCGTCACTTCGGCGATGTTGTGATCGTCAATCAGGATGCGCCCACCGTTGATGTCGTAAAGACGCAGCAGCAGATTCACCATTGTCGATTTACCCGCGCCGGATGGCCCAATCAGACCGATTTTCTCGCCCGGTTTGATATTCAGGTTGAGACGGTTGATTACCTGGCGGCTGCCGCCGTAATCAAAGCGAACATCTTCGAAGCGGATCTGACCTTGCGTCACCTTCAGGTTTTTCGCCTGCGGCTCATCCTGCACGCTGAGCGGCTGCGCGATGGTGTTCAAGCCATCCTGCACCATGCCGATGTTTTCAAAGATGCCGTTCACTACCCACATGATCCAGCCGGACATGTTCACTAAACGGATCACCAGACCGGTGGCTAAGGCAATCGCACCGACGCTGATCAGCGACTGGCTCCACAGCCACAGTGCCAGGCCAGAAGTGCTGACAATCAGCAGACCATTCAGCGTCGACAGCGTGATGTCCATGGTGGTGACCATGCGGCTGGCGTGCTGGGTTTTGTCGGTCTGTTCCTGAATCGCCTCACGCGCGTAGCGTTTTTCCAGATCGTTGTGCGCGAACAGTTTGATGGTGGCGATATTGGTGTAGCCATCGACGATGGTGCCCATCAGCTTGGAGCGCGCCTCGGAAGAGACCACCGAACGCTGCTTCACGCGCGGCACAAAGAAGCTCAGCGATACGCTATACGCGACAATCCAGATGATCAGCGGAATCATCAAACGCCAGTCGGCTTCGGCGAACAGTACCAGTGAGGTGACGGCGTAAATCACCACATGCCAGATGGCGTCCACCAGCTGAACCGCAGAATCGCGCAGGGAGTTGCCGGTCTGCATAATGCGCTGAGCGATGCGCCCGGCGAAATCGTTCTGGAAGAAGTTCAGGCTCTGACGCAGCACGTAGTTATGATGCTGCCAACGGATCATGCTGGTCATGCTCGGGTTAATGCTTTGATGCACCAGCATATCGTGCGCGGCGATGACAATTGGCCGCAGAATCAGCGCAACAAATCCCATCCACAGCAGCACCTGCCAGTTGTCGGTAAACAGCGTGGCGGGCGTTGAGTGATTGACCAGATCGATGATGCGACTGAGATAGCTGAACAGTGCCACCTCAATCAGTGCCTGGGCCAGTCCGACGATCAAAAGCGCGACAAAACTCGGCCACACCTGACGCAGATAGTAGAGGTAAAACGGCCAGACGCTGGAGGGTGGAGAATCGGTTGGTGCATCCTGGAAAATATTGATAAAACGTTCAAAACGACGATACAACATAAAGTCACTCTTTCCGTTTGGTGAGAGTTAACAGCTTAGTGCAAGTGAAAGGGATTACTGACATGGATCTGATCATTCGCGGTCGCGAACCAACCGATGCTGCCGCTTATCAACGCCTCTACAGCCACCCTGAGGTCTATCGCTGGACCACGCAGCTGCCGTTTCCCAGCGTACAAACCTGGCAGAAAAAATTTGAGAACATGGACGCGGCAGGCTATATCGGCTTTGTGGCGGAGATTGACGGGCAAATGGTGGGCGAGTTGACGTTGTTCGTTGAACAGCGCCCACGTACACGTCATAGCATCAGTTTCGGTATCAGCGTCGATCCGGCGTTTGGCGGGCGGGGTATTGGCGAGAAACTGATTCGTAACGCTATCGACTATGCGTTTAATTGGCTCGGCGTGGTGCGCATTGAGCTGGAAGCGTTCCATGACAATGCGCGTGCGTTGCGTTTGTATCAGCGCCTCGGTTTTGAGCAAGAGGGCATCAAGCGTAAAGCCTGTCTGCGTGAAGGCGAGTATCACGACATCGTGGTGATGGCGAAACTGCGGGAGTGAGCTTTGTGCCGTTTATGGGCAGGTGCGCATAAATGCGTCATTACGTCTTGTGCGGTGTTTTGCCAGGTGCGCATAAATGCGCACCCTACGGTGTAGGGTCGCCATTTATGGCGACCGTGAACACCTTACTGACTCTTCTCCACATACTTCTGCATATTCTCTTTGGTCACCAGCTCAAACGGGATCCACACATGTGAATCCACTTTCTCGCCTTTGATCAGCTTCTGCGCCACATCCACCGATGTTTTGCCCTGACCGATCGCGTCCTGGAACACGGTGACCTGCATCTTGTCCTGCGCCATGGCTTTCAGGCCATCCGGCGTGGCATCAATACCACCCACCAGAATCTTCTTGTTGCTCTTAGCCAGTGCCATCGCGGCACCAATCGCCATTTCATCATTGTTGGCCGCGACGATATCAATCGCTTCGCCGTTGCCGATCCAGTTGAGCATCAGATCCATGCCTTCATTACGCGCATAATTCGCGGGCTGCTTCTGTACCACCTTCATGCCCGGATATTTCGCGACGACCTGCTCGACATCTTTGGTGCGTTGCAGTGCGCCCGCGTCGGTGAGGTTACCGATCATGATCGCCACATTGCCTTTGTAGTTGGCCATTTTCGCCAGCGCTTCCATCTGCAGCGTGCCAGATTCGCGTTCATCAGAACCGACGAACACCACTCCCGCAGGCAGAGTCTTATCCCCCGGCGTGCGATTCACATACACCAGCGGAATCTTCGCCTGCTGCGCCAGCTTGGTCAGCTGTGGCGTGCTGGCAGAATCCACCGGATCGACAATGATGGCGTCAACGCCTGCTCCGATAAAACTCTGCACCTGATCGGTCTGACGGCCAACATCACCGCGTGCATCCTCAAACTGCGCATCAAGCCCACGCGCTTTGGCTTCTTTATCAATCGACTGGCGAATAATGGTTAAAAAGTTCTGATCGAAATACGCCATCGATACGCCGATTTTCTCAGCCAAAGCCGAGGCAGAACTGGACAGCAGGCCAAGCAACAGTATCGCCTTGAGGGTTTTCATCGCGGACTCCAGGGTAAGCTTGTTATTAGAATGAATGTTTCAATGATAATAAAAATGGATCATTGAAATCATTTTCAGACTACGAGGCGGCTTTCGCGCTGACAATCGGCATGATTGGATTTTGCAGTGAAGCGCACACTTTGCTCGCGGGTGCATGATGCTCAGCAGCCTCATTTGACGAGCCGGTGCATAGTGCTTTGCGGCTTCATATGGCGAGCGGGCGGAAGATGATTTGCAGCCTCATAGTGATGTTGCGAAGCTTTTTCTCAGAGCTGGCGCACATTCCGGTGCAAAAGCATCGGCTTATTTAAGGTTCTGTGCAGCGCCGCACCCTGCTTTGTGGCAGATGCCAAAACCAGCGCAAATTAACCGCGCGGATTCCTCCATCCGCACAATGACCAGCATGTATCTGGCTCTCTATAGTGGCTAAACAGTGAAATTAAAGCGGTATTCCTGCACATCATCGCTTCGGGGCAGGATGCTCCTCCATCAAGGGGTTCAGCCATGTTACAAAGCAAAAACCGCAATCAGAACAGTCATGTGCGTATCTGGATCCTCTGTCTGATCCTGTTCCTGTCCGTCGTGGCCTATGCCGACCGTTCGATCCTGTCGATCTCAGGATCGGCGATCAAAGATGAGTTCGGCCTGTCGGCGATCCAGTTGGGTCTGATCCTTTCGGCGTTTAGCTGGGCCTATGTGATCGGCCAGATCCCCGGTGGGATTTTCCTCGACCGTTTCGGCACCAAAAAAGTCTATGGCGTGACGCTGGCGCTGTGGTCGGTTTCCACCATTTTGATGGGATTTATCGGCGAGTTTTCCAGCGGCATGACCATGGCGCTGACGCTGATGTTTGTGCTGCGCTTTGCACTTGGGCTGATTGAAGCGCCGAGTTTTCCGGCCCACGCCCGTACCGTGATCATGTGGTTTCCCGGCGCTGAACGTGGCCGGGCATCGTCACTGTTTGCCTCGGCGCAGTACTTTGCAGTCGCCATCTTCTCGCCGCTATCCGGCTGGCTGGTGTCGCGCTTCGGCTGGGAGTGGCCGTTTTTTGTGCTGGGTGGCATTGGCGTGCTGGCGGTGTTCGTATGGAGCTGGTATATGCGCAGTCCCAAACAACATCCGCATGTGTCAGCTGCAGAGTTGAAATACATTGAAGAGGGCGGCGCGCTGGTGGATATCGACTCGGCGCAAACCCTCAAAGCACGTCAACCGCTCAGCAAAGCGATGTTCAAAACCCTGCTCAGCAATCGCATGTTGTGGTGCGCCTATATCGGGCAATACTGCATCATCGCACTTAGCTACTTCTTCATCACCTGGTTCCCGATCTATCTGGTGCAGGCTCGCGGCATGAACATCATGGAAGCGGGCTTTGCCACCATCGCCCCGGCGCTGTTTGGCTTTGTCGGCGGTATCAGCGGCGGTTACATCTCTGACAAGTTACTGGCCAGCGGCTGGAGCCTGTCGTGGGCGCGCAAAACGCCGTATATCGTCGGGATGTTGATGGCGGCCTCACTGATTCTGGCCGCGGTGATCCCGACCAATGCCGGCATTATCGCCATTATGTCGTTTGCCTTCTTTGGCAAAGGCGTGGCGGCGGGCGCAGGGACCTGGACCATTGTCAGCGATACCGCACCGAAAGAGGCCGTAGGTCTGGCGGGCGCGATCTTCAATGGTATTGGCAATATGGCCGGATTTATCACACCACTGCTGTTCGGCATCATCGTCGGTTTGACCGGCAGCTATAGCATTGGATTGGTGTTCGTTGGCGCGCACTGCATCGTCGCGGCGCTGCTGTTCCTGCTGGTAATGGGGCCGATTGAACGTGTCGGCAACGAGCAGGATTCGTCTGCAACATCCTACGAAACTCAGGGGAAACATGATGGGATCAAAGCTGTTTAACGTATTGCTAAAAGGGCCGCTGTTGCCGCCGCGACTGCAGGATAATCTGGATGCGCACTTCACCACCTCGCGTTTATGGCAGCAGGAGGATCAGGCCGCCTGGCTGGCCGAGCACGGTGCCAGCATCGATGCGCTGGTGACCAGCGGTAATGCCTTAATGGGGGCGAATGCGGAGCTACTGGCGCAGTTGCCCAACCTGAAAGTGATTTGCAGTAACGGTGTGGGCTATGACGCGATAGACATTGCCGCCGCCGAAGCGCGTGGCATCGTGGTGACCAATACGCCGGGAGTACTGAACAGCTGCGTAGCCGATACCGGCATGGCGCTGCTGCTGGACGTGGCGCGCCGTATCAGCGCATCGGATCGTTATGTGCGCGCTGGTGAGTGGCAAGCGAAAGGCCGCTACCCGCTGACCACCAAAGTGGGCGGTAAAGTGTGCGGGATTGTCGGGCTTGGCGGCATCGGGAAAGAGCTGGCAAAACGCGCACAGGCATTTGATATGGATGTGCATTTCTTTAATCCACGATCGCGCCCGGATGTGCCCTATACGCGCCACGATTCGCTGTTGTCACTGGCAAAGCAGGCTGATTTTCTGGTGCTGACCATACCGGGCGGAGCCGCCACGCATCATCTGGTGAATGCTGAGGTGTTGCGTGCGCTGGGGCCGAAAGGCTTTTTAATCAACATTGCGCGTGGCAGCGTGGTGGATGAGCAGGCGTTGATTGCGGCGCTCCAAGCCGGTGAGATTGCAGGTGCCGGTTTGGATGTGTTCGAGCATGAACCGGCGGTGCCTGCCGAATTGCTGAAGCGTGATGATGTGGTGATCACCCCGCATCTTGCCAGCAGCACCCATGAAACCATGGCGGCGATGGCGGATTTGGTGTTTGAAAACCTGCTGGCGTTTTCGCAGGGTGAAGCGGTGTTAACGCGGGTGGTGTAGCTTCTTTACGGGCAATCGTAGCGGCTGCTTAATGCTAAGACGCTCACAGTTCTCATGATGTTTTCCTTAATTTCAAAATAATTTTGTAATCCAGCTGGAACATTCTTTATAATGTTAAATATTGCACTTGGTTGCTGTGCGTTTTGGAAGTAACTTGCCTGCCTGATTTATTTTCAGGCAGGGAAGCAGATGAAGGGTGCAATTAGACATTTTCGGGATGATTGGCTTGAGCAGTTTTTTATTTATGCCTTACCGCACAGGTGTCTCCCCAAAACCATTGAATCCGCGCTCGCGCGTAAACTCGATATCATCAATGCCGCTAAAACGCATCATGATCTGCGATCGCCGCCTGGAAATTGTTTTGAAGCCCTGAAGCCCCCTTTGCTGGGTTATTACTCCATCCGCGTTAATGAGCAATATCGACTCATATTTCGCTGGATGAATGGCGAGGCTAGCGATCTTTATCTCGATCCGCACCGTTACAAAAATCACCGATAACCACTGCACGTGGACGAAAATTACCAGCAAAGAGAACCAAAAATGAATCAGGCAAAACGTAAACCCACCAGTGTTGGTGATGTGCTGCAATACGAGTTCCTCGAACCCCTTCACCTCAAAGTGAATGACCTGGCTGAAATGCTGAATGTGCACAGAAACACCGCCAGCGCGATGGTCAATAACAATCGCAAACTGACGACCGAGATGGCATACCGTTTAGCGGCCGTTTTTGATACTTCCGTTGATTTTTGGCTCAACCTGCAGCGTTATCAGGACCAATGGGAGGTTGAAAACGATGCCCGCATGCAAGAAGAATTAAGTCGTGTCACGCCTTTGAGCACTTTTATGGCACAGCGCGGTATTCAGGTTGCCTAATTAGTTCCAGCCATTATGTGATGCATCGTTCCGCTACAAATGTGCACAGATAGGCGTAGCGCTACGAATTTATTGCACTCATCCAAATCACTTCCCCCTTCACAGATCGCACAAATCACTCCTGAAGATTATTTGCTCAGCTGCCGATACCTCTCCTTACCATCCACTGATATTAAGGAGAGATATCGTGATAAAGCTGATTACCGTTGACGAACTGCGTCAGGGAATGTTCATCCACAAACTGGAGGTTTGGTGGCTCAAGGACAAACGCATTCGCAACCAAATGCTGATCACTGATAAACGCCAGATCTCCATGATCCGCAACGAAGGGATCCAGCAGATCTGGATCGACATTGATAAGTCGGTGCAGGCACCTGCCAAACCTGCGCCGAAAAAAGCCATTCCGCAAACGTCGTTTTTCAAAGAGCTGGATCAGGCGCAAACCATCTTCAATCAGGGCAAGCCGCAGGTGCTGGCGATGTTCAACGAAGCCCGTATGGGGCAGGGGCTGGACCTCGACTATACAATGGACCTGGTGGACGAAATTGCCGGGTCGATTACCCGTGAACCCACTGCACTGCTTAGCGTGGCGCGGCTGAAAAATCACGACGATTACACCTATTTGCACTCGATGGCGGTGTGCGGCTTGATGATCTCGCTAGGCAAAAAAATGGGGCTCGATGAGCACCAGCAGCGGCGCGTGGGCATGGGCGGTTTGCTGCATGATGTGGGGAAATCGGCGGTGCCGCTGGAAATCCTCAACAAACCCGGCAAGCTCACCGACGAGGAGTTCACCATCATGCGCGAGCACCCGATTGTTGGTGCGCAGATGTTGATGGAGGCCGATGCAGGAGAAGACCTGCTGGATATTGCACTGCATCACCACGAAAAAGTCGACGGCAGCGGTTATCCCCACAAGTTAAAAGGGGAGGAAATCTCATTGTTTGCGCGCATGGCCGCGGTGTGCGATGTCTATGATGCCGTGACCTCTACTCGCCCCTATCGCAAAGGCTGGACGCCCGCCGAAGCCATGCACAACATGCTGAGCTGGCGCGGTCACTTCGACAACACGCTGTTGCACGCCTTCGTGCGCACCATCGGCATTTATCCGGTGGGATCGCTGGTAAGACTGGCATCCGGGCGCGTGGCGCTGGTGGTGCAGGCCGGTGAAAAATCATTACTGAAACCCAAAGTGCATGTGTTTTGGTCGCTACACGCCCAGCGTGAACTGAAGCCGGAAGAGCTGGATCTGGGTGATTCATTCTGCACTGACAGCATTACCGGTGCCGAGGACAGTGGCCTGTGGCAGAACGTCGACCTTAATCGCATCTGGGCACTGGAAACCGCCTAATTCGACAGCATTTTTATACTTTCTTTACGCCGGATTCCCGCCTTTTTACCCCTTCTTTATACCGCGCCGCGCATGCTTGCAGCACTACCAAATCCTCTGGAGGTTGCTGTGAGCGTGGGCGTGATTGCCGGCATCGTGCTGGTCTTTATACTGTTGGGCTACCTGATTTATGCCCTGCTTAATGCGGAGGCATTCTGATGGCTGCGAATGCGTTTTTACTGATTGCGGGTTATCTGCTGGTGTTGATGGTGCTGGCACAACCGCTGGGGCGTTTTCTTGCGGTGCTGGTGGCCGACAAACCACTGCTGCCGCGCACGGAGCGGGTGCTGTGGCGGCTGGCCGGTGCTGATGGCGAGGCAATGCGCTGGCCGCACTACTTGCTGGCGATTCTGCTGTTCAACGCGCTCGGTTTTATCTTGCTGCTGTCGATTTTAATGCTGCAGGGATCGCTGCCGCTCAACCCACAACACTTGCCAAATCTGAGCTGGGATCTGGCGCTCAACACTGCCGTCAGCTTTGTTACCAACACCAACTGGCAGGCGTATGCGGGCGAAAGCACGGTGAGCTATTTCAGCCAGATGGCCGGTCTCACGGTGCAGAACTTCCTGTCGGCGGCGACCGGTATTGCGGTGGCCTTTGCGCTGATCCGCGGTTTTGCCAATCGCTCGCTGGCGACGCTCGGCAACGCCTGGCGCGACCTGACGCGCATCACGGTGTATGTCCTGTTACCAATCAGCCTGCTGATCGCGCTGTTCTTTGTTTATCAGGGCAGCATCCAGACCTTTGAGCCTTATCACGCACTCACCACGCTGGAGGGGGCGCGACAGACGCTGCCGCTCGGTCCGGTGGCTTCGCAGGAAGCGATAAAAATGCTCGGCACCAACGGTGGGGGCTTCTTTAACGTTAACTCCGCCCACCCGTTTGAGAACCCGACTGCGCTGACCAACTTTGTGCAGATGCTGAGTATCTTCCTGATCCCGGCCGCGCTGTGCTTCACCTTTGGTCAGCATCTGGGCGACCGTCGTCAGGGCCACATGCTGCTGTGGGCGATGACCATCATGTTTGTGCTGGCGGTCGTCACCGTCATGTGGGCAGAACTGCGCGGTAATCCGCACTTCCTGACGCTCGGTGCAGACAGCGCCATCAATATGGAAGGCAAAGAGACGCGCTTTGGCATTCTCAACTCCAGCCTGTTTGCTGTGATCACCACGGCGGCCTCCTGCGGTGCAGTGAATGCCATGCATGACTCCTTTACTGCACTGGGCGGCATGGTGCCGATGTGGCTGATGCAGCTGGGTGAAGTGGTGTTCGGCGGCGTCGGTGCTGGGTTGTACGGCATGCTGCTGTTCGTGCTGCTCGGGGTGTTTATCGCTGGCCTGATGATTGGTCGCACACCAGAGTACATGGGTAAAAAAATCGACGTGTGGGAGATGAAAATGACCGCACTGGCGATTCTGGTGACGCCCACCCTGGTGTTGCTGGGCACCGCGCTGGCGATGATGACCGATGCAGGGCGCGCCGGTATGGCGAATCCTGGCATCCACGGCTTTAGCGAAGTGCTGTATGCCGTCTCGTCGGCAGCCAATAACAACGGCAGTGCTTTTGCCGGTTTGAGCGCCAACACCCCGTTCTGGAACCTGTTGCTGGCCTTCTGCATGTTGGTGGGACGCTTCGGCATCATCATTCCGGTGATGGCGATTGCCGGTTCGCTGGCGGCGAAGAAGATCCAGCCGGTGGGCAACGGTACGTTACCGACCCACGGTCCACTGTTTATCGCGCTGCTGATTGGCACTGTATTGCTGGTGGGGGCACTGACCTTTATCCCCGCGCTGGCACTCGGCCCGGTGGCGGAACATCTGCAATTAATTCAGGGATAACGGAATCATGAGTCGTCAACAACTGGCGCTGTTTGATGCAGCGCTGACGAAAACCGCCGTGCTGGATGCAGTGAAGAAACTCGATCCGCGCGTGCAGTTTCGCAACCCGGTGATGTTCCTGGTGTGGCTGGGTAGCGTGCTGACCTCGCTGCTGGCCATCGGTATGCTCACCGGTCATCTGAGCGGCAACGCCGGATTTACGGCGGGTGTCGCGATCTGGCTGTGGTTCACGGTGTTGTTTGCCAACTTCGCTGAAGCGCTGGCGGAAGGACGCAGCAAGGCGCAGGCCAACAGCCTAAAAGGCATCAGCAAAACCAGCGATGCGAAAAAGCTGGCTGAACCGCGCTACGGCGCGCAGTGGAAACCGGTAGCGGCGGACACCTTGCGTAAAGGCGACGTGGTGCTGGTGGAAGCGGGTGACATCATCCCCTGTGACGGCGAAGTGCTGGAAGGCGGCGCTTCAGTGGATGAGAGTGCGATTACCGGCGAATCGGCTCCGGTGATCCGCGAGTCCGGCGGCGATTTTTCGTCGGTGACGGGCGGTACGCGCATTCTCTCTGACTGGCTGGTGATCCAGTGCAGCGTCAATCCGGGCGAAACCTTCCTCGATCGCATGATCGCCATGGTCGAGGGCGCTAAACGTCGCAAAACGCCGAACGAAATCGCGCTGACCATTCTGCTGGTGTCGCTGACTATCGTGTTCCTGCTGGCGACGGCAACCCTGTGGCCGTTCTCTGCTTACGGCGGGACGCCAGTGAGCGTGACGGTGCTGGTGGCGCTGCTGGTATGTCTGATTCCGACCACCATCGGCGGCTTGTTGTCGGCGATTGGCGTGGCGGGGATGAGCCGCATGCTCGGGGCGAACGTCATCGCCACTAGCGGTCGTGCGGTGGAAGCGGCGGGTGATGTTGATGTGCTGATGCTGGATAAGACCGGCACCATCACGCTGGGTAACCGTCAGGCGACGCAGTTTATGCCTGCGCCTGGCGTCACCGAGCAGCAGTTGGCGGATGCGGCACAGCTGGCCTCGCTGGCGGATGAAACCCCGGAAGGGCGCAGCATCGTGGTGCTGGCAAAGCAGAAATTTAACCTGCGCGAACGCGATCTCAGCAGCATGGGCGCGAGTTTTATTCCGTTCTCGGCGCAAACGCGCATGAGCGGCGTCAACGTGCAGGATCGTCTGATTCGTAAAGGGGCAGTTGACGCGGTTCGCCGCCATATCGAAGCCAACAACGGTCGTTTCCCGGCGGAAGTCAACGCCAGCGTCGAAGAAGTGGCGCGTGCCGGGGGTACGCCGCTGGTGGTGGCCGAAGGTGCACAGGTACTCGGCGTGGTGGCGCTGAAAGATATCGTCAAAGGCGGCATCAAAGAGCGTTTTGCCGAGCTGCGCAAAATGGGTATCAAGACGGTGATGATCACCGGCGACAACCCGTTGACGGCAGCCGCGATTGCCGCTGAAGCGGGCGTGGATGATTTCCTTTCGGAAGCGACACCGGAAGCCAAGCTGGCATTGATTCGTCAGTATCAGGCGGAAGGGCGATTGGTGGCAATGACCGGCGACGGCACCAACGACGCCCCTGCACTGGCGCAAGCGGATGTGGCAGTGGCGATGAACTCGGGCACGCAGGCGGCGAAAGAAGCCGGGAACATGGTCGATCTCGACTCCAACCCGACCAAACTGCTGGAAGTGGTGCACATCGGTAAACAGATGCTGATGACGCGCGGTTCGCTGACCACCTTCAGTATTGCCAACGACGTGGCGAAGTACTTTGCCATCATCCCGGCAGCGTTTGCGGCCACCTATCCGCAGCTCAATATGCTGAACGTGATGCATCTGCACTCACCAAACTCAGCGATTCTGTCGGCGGTGATATTCAACGCGCTGGTGATTGTGTTCCTGATCCCGCTGGCGCTGAAAGGCGTGAGCTACCGCCCGATGAGTGCCGCCGCACTGCTGCGTCGCAACCTGTGGGTTTACGGTGTCGGCGGATTAGTGGTGCCGTTTATTGGTATTAAAGCCATCGACCTGCTGCTGACGCTGTTTGGTCTGGTTTAAGGAGAAGAGAAATGAGTCAGTTACGTCCGGCTATTGTATTGTTAATACTGCTGACGCTGTTAACCGGCGCGGTCTATCCGCTGCTGACCACCGGTCTGGCGCAGAGGTGGTTCCCGTCGCAGGCTAATGGTTCGTTGCTTGAGCAGGATGGCGTGGAGCGCGGTTCTGATCTGATTGGCCAGGTGTTTACTCAGCCCGGCCATTTTTGGGGCCGTCCATCGGCAACCGGCGATACACCTTACAACGCATTGGCCTCCAGCGGCAGCAACCTGGCGGCGAGCAATCCGGCACTGGATAAAGCGGTGGCCGAGCGCGTGGCTGCACTGCGCACCGCCAATCCACAGGCCCCAACTGCGGTGCCAGTTGAGCTGGTCACGGCATCGGCGAGCGGGCTTGATCCGGATATTTCACCGGAAGCGGCACTGTGGCAGGCACCGCGTATCGCCGCGGCACGCAATATGGCGCTGAAAGATGTGGAAGCGCTGATTGCGCGCAATACCGAGCGTCCGCTGCTGCCGTTTATCGGCGAAGAGACCGTGAACGTGCTGCGACTGAATATGGCGCTGGATGCGCTGCAGGGATAATTGATCGATAGCGCGATTTATCGCGCTTTTCACGACGGATAACTGATGAACGACGAAATCACCCGCCCCGATCCCGATGCGCTGTTGCTGAATCACAGCGACAGCCATCGCGGTAAGCTGAAAATCTACTTCGGCGCCTGTGCGGGCGTGGGGAAAACCTTTGCCATGCTGCAGGAGGCACAACGCTTACGCGCGCAGGGCCTTGATGTGCTGGCGGGCGTGGTGGAAACCCACGGACGTGAAGAAACGGCGGCGCTGCTCAACGGCCTGGCGGTATTGCCGCGCCGCGCCACCGGGCGTTCACGTCACGCGGAATTCGACCTCGATGCAGCACTAGCACGCCATCCGGCGGTGATCCTGATGGATGAACTGGCACACACCAACGTGCAGGGTTCGCGCCATCCCAAACGCTGGCAGGACATCGAAGAGCTGCTGGAAGCGGGCATCGACGTGATCACCACCGTCAACGTGCAGCATCTGGAAAGCCTCAACGATGTGGTCGGCGGCGTGACCGGCATTCAGGTGCGCGAAACCGTGCCCGATCCATTCTTTGATAGCGCCGATGAGGTGGTGCTGGTGGATCTGCCGCCGGACGATCTGCGTCAGCGTTTGAAAGAGGGCAAAGTCTACGTCGGCGATCGCGCTGAGCGCGCGATTGAAAACTTCTTCCGTAAAGGCAACCTGTTTGCCCTGCGCGAACTGGCGCTGCGCCGCACCGCGGATCGCGTGGATGACCAGATGCGTGCCTGGCGCGATCAGCAAGGCCGCGACAAAGTCTGGCATACGCGTGACGCCATTTTACTCTGCATCGGCGACGACACCGGCAGTGAAAAACTGGTACGCACCGCGGCGCGTTTAGCCGCGCGCCTCGGCAGCGAATGGCACGCGGTGTACGTAGAAACGCCGCGTCTCAACCGCCTGCCGGAAGCGCGTCGTCGTGCCATTTTACGCACGCTGCAACTGGCGCAAGAGCTGGGTGCGGAAACCGCCACTTTGTCCGATCCCGATGAAGCCCGCGCCGTGCTGCGTTATGCGCGCGAGCACAATCTCGGCAAAATCGTCACCGGTCGTCAACCGCAGCGGCGCTGGCGGCGCGACAGCTTTGCCCAACGGTTAGGGCAACTGGGTCCGGATCTCGATCTTCTGGTGGTGGCGCTGGATGAACCGGTACGCGATGCGCCGCATCCGCTGACCGGCCAGCGTGTCACCAGTGAGAAATGGCGGCTGCACTTGCGCGGCTGCCTGATGGCGATTGCGCTGTGCATTCTGGTCACCCTTGTCGGCCGCTGGCTGCTGGTGGAGTTTGACCCGGCCAACGGCGTGATGATCTATTTACTGGCGGTGGTACTGGTGGCGCTGCGTTACGGACGCTGGCCGTCGGTGTTCGCCACGGTGATCAACATCCTCGCCTTTGACCTGTTTTTCGTTGCCCCTACCGGCACGGTGGCGGTGTCAGATTTGCAGTATCTGGTGACCTTCGCGGTGATGCTGGCGGTGGGGGTGATCGTCGGGAATCTGACGGCGGGCGTGCGTTATCAGGCTAAAGTGGCGCGTTACCGCGAACAGCGCGCTCGGCATCTGTATGAGATGGCAAAATCCCTCGGCAGCGCGCTCACGCCGCAGGATATTGCCGCCACCAGCCAGCGAGTGATTGATGTCACCTTGCAGGCGCGCAGCCAACTGCTGCTGCCGGATGAGCAGGGCGAGTTACAGGCGGTGGGTGACAGCACGGTTGGCACGCCACCGGATCTTGGCATCGCCAAATGGAGTTATAGCAAAGCGCAACCGGCCGGTGCGGGCACGGATACGCTGCCTGCGGTGCCATACCAAATTCTGCCCTTAAAGAGCGGCAATCACTGTCGTGGGCTATTGGTAGTGGAGCCGGAAAACCTGCGCCAGCTGATGATCCCTGAACAGCAGCGACTGGTCGAAACCTTCACGGTGCTGATCGCCAATGCGCTGGAACGCATGGCGTTGTCGCAAAGTGAAGCCGCTTCAAGATTAGCGGCGGAACGTGAGCAGTTGCGTAATGCGCTATTATCCGCGCTGTCGCATGACCTGCGCACGCCGCTGACGGTGCTGTTTGGTCAGGCCGAAATGTTGATGCTGGATCTGGCAGGTGATAACTCAAAATATGTCGGCCAGGCGAACCAGATTCGGGAACAGACCTTAAGCACCATTCGGCTGGTGAGCAACATGCTGGATATGGCGCGCATTCAGTCTGGCGGGCTTAACCTGCGCGAAGAGTGGGTGGCGCTGGATGAAGTGGTTGGCGGGGCGCTGAGCAGTATGGGGCCGTCGTTAAAAGGGCATGATTTCGCGCTGGATCTGCCGACGGAGCTGGTGCTGATCAAAGGCGATAGCGCGATGCTCGAGCGCGTGTTTACCAACCTGATTGAAAACAGCCTGAAATATGCCGGTAACGCCGCGCAGCACGGCATTCGCGCCTGGCGTGACAAAGAGCGGCTGGAGATTGCCGTCTGGGACAACGGCCCAGGGATTGCCGAGGAGAACATGACACGCATTTTCGACAAGTTTGCGCGCGGGGATAAGGAGTCGGCAGTGCCGGGCGTTGGCCTCGGTTTGGCGATCAGCAAAACCATTATTGAATCCCATCGCGGGCGCATCTGGGCAGAAAACCGACCGCAAGGCGGCGCGGAGTTTCGCTTGTCGCTGCCTCTGCCCGCTGCGCCTGAAATTTCTGAAGAAGCGCTGAAATAACTTCACACAAGTTCGGTTATACTCGGCCACTTGTTTGTTGATTAATGGGAAATTATGGAACGTTTTATCGAGAACCTGATGTATTCATCGCGCTGGTTGCTGGCACCGGTTTACATTGGACTTTCGCTGGGGCTGCTGGCGCTGACCGTTAAATTTTTCCAGGAAATTTTTCACCTGTTGCCCAACATTCTCAGCATTGCTGAGAACGATCTGATTCTGCTACTGCTGTCGCTGGTGGACATGACGCTGGTCGGCGGATTGCTGGTGATGGTGATGCTCTCTGGCTATGAGAACTTTGTTTCTAAGCTGGATATTGATGAGAACAAAGAGAAACTGAGCTGGCTGGGCAAGATGGATTCCGGCTCGCTGAAGAACAAAGTCGCGGCCTCGATTGTCGCGATTTCATCGATCCACTTGCTGCGCATCTTTATGGACGCGCGCAATGTCGATGACAGCAAGCTGATGTGGTACGTGATTATCCACCTGACCTTTGTGCTGTCAGCCTTTGTGATGGGCTGGCTGGATAATATGTCGAAGGTGGAGAAGAAGTAATGTCGTTTTCCAGGTGCGCATGAATGCGCACCCTACGAAAAATCCACATAATCCCGATAATCTGCACCCTACGAAAATCCGCATCATTCCCCGTAGGGGCGCCATTCATGGCGCCCTGGTCAAACACCGCAATGATATTGCACCCTGGCTAATCACCGCACCGGCTGCGTGCCCGCCAGTTTCGGCATCACTTCCCTGATCATCGCGAAAAAATGCCGCATACGAGCGGGATAATAACTGGCCCACGGATAGGTCAGCCACACCGGCAACGGCGGGGCTTGCCACTCGGGCACCAGCTGAATTAACTCTCCTTTCGCCAAATCCTCCTGCACCACCCACGACGACACAATTGCTGCCCCCATGCCGGCCAATACCGCTTTGCGGATGGCGTACAAACTGTCGCTGGCGAGGCGCGGGGCAATCGGCAGGTTCACCGGTTGGTTATCACTCAAACGTTGTAACGCGAGTTCATTACGGTAAAAGCTGGTTAATGCCAGCCAGGGTAATTCGGTGAGCTGGCTAACATCCTCAATCGCCTTATGCTGTGCCAGCAGTGAAGGGGCGGCAACCACAAAGCGTGGCACTTCTGCCAGCAGAATCGCCACCAGCGAGGGATCATTCACTGCACCCACCTGAATCGCGCAGTCGACGTTTTCACTGATGAAGTCGGGTGTGCGGTCATTGAGCATCCACTCCACCGTCAGACGCGGATAGCGCTGTAAATAGGCCACCAGGGGATCGATGAGCTGGTCCTGGCCAAAAGCATGCGGCGCGCGCACGCGCAGTGTGCCAATCGGATCGTCATTAGAACCGGTTAGCTCATCTTCCAGCGCGTGCCAGGTGGCCAGTAACTGCCGCGCCTGCGCATAGCAACGCTCGCCATCGTCGGTGAGTTTGAGTGCATGGGTGGTGCGCAGAATCAGTTTCAGCCCTAACCGCTGTTCCAGCGCCTGCAGGCGGCGGCTGATGGTAGGCTGCGTGGTACCGAGCTGGGCAGCGGCGGCTGACAGCGATCCACTTTCGACAATGCGAATAAAGGTCTGCATCAGTTCAATGCGGTCAATACTGGTTGGATTGCTCATACGCACCGTGCATAACAGTTCTGTGTTTGACCAGTCTACCGCGTATGGCAAGGACGCGCTTTAATAAGCGCACTTTCACGGGGGAATTCACTATGTCAGCCATATCGCAATCTACTGCATTGCCAGCTGAAAAACTGCCAGCGCCGCTGGTGTTTACGCTCGCCGCAGGTGCCGGGCTTAGCGTGGCATCGATTTACTACAGCCAGCCGATGCTGGATATCATCAGCAAACAATTTAACGTCGGGATTGGTAGCGTCGGCATGGTGCCCATGCTGACGCAAGCCGGATATGCGCTGGGCATCCTGCTGTTGGCGCCGCTCGGCGATCGTCACGACCGCCGCACCATTATCCTGATTAAAGGCCTGATGCTGGTCGCCGCGCTGCTGCTGTGTGGCTTCTCTGGCGGCATCAACGCATTACTGATCGCCAGCTTTGTCACCGGCTTAACCGCGACAGTAGCGCAGGACATCGTGCCCGCTTCGGCGGCGCTAGCGCCGGAGCGCAGTCGAGGTAAAACCGTTGGTACGGTGATGACCGGCTTGCTGGTCGGTATTCTGCTGTCACGCGTGGTGAGCGGCGTGGTGGCGGAGTATCTGGGCTGGCGCACCATGTACATGGTGGCGGCGGTGGCCGTGCTGTTGATTAGCCTCGCGCTGTGGCGTGTGTTGCCGCGCTTCAAACCGGGCACCTCTGTCAGCTATCCGCGTCTGCTGCTGTCGCTGGCGCACCTGTGGCAACACCACCAGACGCTGCGCCGTGCTGCGCTGGCACAGGGTTTGCTGTCAGTCGCTTTCAGCGCCTTCTGGTCGACGCTGGCGCTAATGCTGAGTGAGCGCTTCCATTTTGACAGTGCCGTCGCGGGTGCATTTGGTCTGGCAGGTGCAGCGGGTGCGCTGGCCGCACCGCTAGCGGGAAGCGTGGCGGACCGCATTGGTCCAGCGCGCGTGACTCAGTATGGTGCTTCGCTGGTGATGGTCTCCTTTGCGCTGATGTTCCTGCTGCCACTCTTGCCGGTTCCAGCTCAAATCGGCCTGATTATCATCAGTACCATTGGTTTCGATTTGGGTGTGCAGGCCACGCTGGTGGCGCATCAGACGCTGGTGTACAGCCTCGCACCGGAAGCACGTAGCCGACTGAATGCGCTGATGTTTACCGTGGTGTTTATTGGCATGGCAACCGGTGCGGCGCTCGGCAGTCTGGCGTTGGCCCACTTTGGCTGGAGCGGTGTGGTAGCACTTTCCACACTTGCCGCTGCGCTTGCACTGATGATCCGTCTGGCGAGCCGCCATCTGAAAAACTGATCGAGTATCTTGTGCCAGGCTTAAGGGAGAATGTTATTTAAAAACGGAGCGTTATGAACTTCCTGGCCTGGACCGCCGCCACCGGTGGTCTGCTACTTCTCATGTCACTGGCTTCCGGTTGGATACACCGTGGGCCAGTGACTTCATTTGGGCTTTATCTGTTCGCGGGCATCTTGTGTGGCCCGTGGATGCTCAATCTTCTGCAGCTCGACATCATTGGTCATGCCAACCTGGCCGCCCACCTCACTGAAATCGCCATGGCAGCCTCGCTGTTTATTACCGGGCTCAAACTGCGTCTGCCGCTCAAGGCGCATGCCTGGCGGGTGGGTGTCCGTTTAGCTTTTCCCGCCATGCTGCTGACTGTGGGTGGCATGACGCTGCTGGTGCATTGGATTACCGGCTTTGACTGGGCGCTGTCGCTGGCGTTTGGTGCCATTGTGGCACCGACCGATCCGGTGTTGGCGAGTCTGATTTCCGTCAACGATGCGCGTGATGATGATGCGCTGCGCGTGGCGCTCTCCAGCGAAGCGGGGATGAACGACGGATCGGCGCTGCCGTTGCTGATGCTGGCGCTGCTGTTGCTGGCACCTGATAGCATGAGCCTCAGCCACCTGGGCGAGTGGGCGCTCAAGGATGTGGTGTGGGCCATTGCGGGCGGGTTGGCGATAGGGTATTTGCTGGGGCGATTAATCGGTCAACTGGCGACGCATCTGCGCAGTGCCCATGAGGATATCGCGCCCAATGATTTCCTCACGCTGGCGCTGATTGCGTTGAGTTATGCCGCCGCGCAATCACTGGATGCTTCTGGCTTCCTCGCCACCTTTGCAGCGGGCGTCGGGCTTCGTCGAGCCGAACTGCGAGTGGTGAAGCACTATCCACAAGAAGAGTTGTCAGAAGAGGAGCAATACCTGCCAGCAGAAGCGCGCGTCAATCCCAACCAACGACTGGCGCACGGTGGCAGCGGTATGGTCAAATCAATGGGTTTGGTGGTCGGCGATGCGTTGTCGTTTGGTGATACCATCGAACGCCTGCTGGCCGCGGGCATGATGGTGGTATTAGGCATCACGCTGGCGCAGCACTGGAATCTCACCGGGATTGGGCTGGCGCTGCTGCTGTTTGTGGTGGTGCGACCGCTAGCCGTGTGGATCACCACCTGGCGCTGCGACATCCCATTGATGCGCCGTTTGATGATCGGTTGGTTAGGGATTCGCGGCATCGGCAGTATCAATTACATTGCTTACGCCTGGGTGCACGGCATGCGCGGCCCACAGGCGGAGCAAATGGTGGATATGGCGTTGACGTTAGTGGTGTGCAGCATCGTGCTGCACGGCATCACGGTGACGCCGTTGTTAAACTGGCGTGCAGCCCGTCAGGCGGCACGTGCGCAACATCATCAAAAGTGATTTTCTGGAAATTACTGGAGCCTGTTATGAAAGCCTTGTTCATTGCCCTTGTGGGGCTCTCACTCTCCGCCAGCGTCTTCGCCGCCGATGGCGATAACACCAGCGAAGAGAATGTGTATGCCAGCCAGCTGTGTCATCTGGTGAGCAGCGAAAAGAAGACCAGCGACCTGGATACTTATACTGCGAAGATGAAGTCTCAGCTGGCCGCCAGTCAGTCTTCGTCTGCGGTGGATAAGCCTGAATTTAATGAAGAAATCGCGCAGGAAGTGATTAGCGCCTGGCTGGAACTGGGCGAGGACGAACGCACGCAGCTGCGTCATAATCAGCAGCAGTGTGAGCAAACAGTGATGACCCAATTCCAGCAGCAGGATTAAATCCCCGTCATACTTCGAACTGTGGCGGCGTTGGCTGCGTTTGCTCGCCCCGGTCACTCACTGCAGTAAGCTCCCGGGGACTCACGCACTTGCCGCCTTGCCACAGCTCGAATTATTTAGGGGATTTCAGCGTCTAACTAATAACGTTATCTCGAGTGCCCGCTTTAATGTAGCGGCAAAAGTTTGGCGGATTCACTATAAAATAAGCGCCTTTATGGGCGCTTTTTCTATGGATCTTTTGTACAAAATGCGTACATAATCGCCAGCGTTGAAAGTTGACACGTATCACATAACGAGACGCAGCCCACAAGGCTGACATATTTTTCAATACTGGCTACCGGGCATGAAACTCACACGGCGTCACTTTTTGTTGGCAACCGGGGCAACGGCCCTGTCGATGACCACGGGCAAACTGTTTGCCCGCGATGACATCATCCCATTGTGGCCAGACGATCCGCCGGGCGGCGGTGGGCCATCTGGGCTATTGAAAGTCAGTATGAATGGCTCATGGACCAACATCGTCTCCCCCGCGATTCAGCGTTTCCGCCCGGAAAACCCCAACGGCGAAGCAGTGATCGTGGCGGCCGGCGGCGGCTACCGCTTTGTCGGCATGGGGCGTGAAGCCTGGCCGGTGGCGCGCTGGTTGAATGCCAACGGTTACACCGTGTATGTGCTGAGTTATCGCTTGCCGGGCGAGAAATGGCAGGCAGGGAATCTTGCGCCGCTGCAGGATGCGCAGCGCGCGATTCGCCTGGTGCGTTCGATGGAGAGCAAAGTGCATCTGCTTGGCTTCTCCGCGGGTGGGCACCTGCTCGGTATGGCCGCGGCGCGTCCCGATTTTGTCACTTACCCGGCGCAAGACCCGCTCGATCAAATCCGGCCAACGGGGGATAGCGTCG
Source organism: Pantoea sp. alder81 (assembly GCF_020179835.1). Classification (GTDB taxonomy): domain Bacteria; phylum Pseudomonadota; class Gammaproteobacteria; order Enterobacterales; family Enterobacteriaceae; genus Pantoea. Next base: position 77,671 of record NZ_JAIUDA010000010.1, read on the forward strand.
GGCTAATCTATCCGGTGATCACCCTCGAAGCGCCTTATCAGAACACCAAAACGCACCTGATGATGGTCGGTGAACACGCCACGCCAACCCAGGAAGCCAACTGGTCAGTGCAAAACTACGTGACACGCCAGTATCCGCCGACGTTCCTCGCTCAGGCGGAAGACGATCACACCTCGAATCCGCACAACACCGAAATGATGCGCGATGCCTGCCGTCGTATGCAGGTGCCGGTGGAGTTGATTGAACTGAGCAGCGGCGGGCACGGCTTTGGTCTGGGGAAAGCGGGTACGCCTGCTGCGCTCTGGGATCAGGCGTATGTGCGCTGGCTGGATCTGCACAGTTAACTGAGCTGTGGTCGCCTTGAATGGCAACCCTACGACGATATTGTACGGTTTTCGTAGGGTGCGCATTTATGCGCATCGGGCAATTGGACGCATTACGTCAAATTATAATGCTCATCCGGCTGGCGCGGTTCCGGCAGCGGGAAATCATTGTTCATCGCCTTCAAATTACGTTCGATATTCACGCACAGCGCATCCAGTGGCAGATGGTTGGGCGCAGTGCCGAACGGATCTTCCAGCTCTTCCGCCAGTGACTCCAGCGACAGGAAGGTGTACGAGATAAACACCGACACCAGCGGCGTCATCAGATGCAGATCTGCCACCAGCGCAAACGGCAGCAGGGTGCAGAACAGGTACACGGTGCGATGCAGAATCAGGCTGTAGGCAAATGGAATCGGCGTGCTGGCAAGGCGATCGCAGCCGCCCAGATAAGCCGACAGATGATTGAGATTGTCATCAATACTCTGCCAGACAATATCCGACACCAGACCCTCATCACGCCGCTGCGCCAGCCATTCCCCCATACATAACAACGTCTGCGAGGTTGGCATCGGATTGCCAAGCACTGCACCGCGCCATTTTTCCGGCAGCAAGCGCGCTAAGTCCGTCCTGGCATCGGTTTGACGTAACCGGTGTTTCAATGCCCAGCTAAACGCCAGCTGTAGCCCGATAAACTCCTGCACCTGCACTTCACTGATTCCGCGTATGCATTTTATCTGGCGCAGCAGCGAGCGCTGAGTGATGTGCATATTGCCCCACAATGTGCGGGCCTCGATAAAGCGCGCATAGCTGGCGTTGTTGCGAAAGCCGAGGAAAACCGCAATCGACACACCAATCAAGCTAAACGGCGCAGTAGTAAGGTGGATGCCAAAAGTGGAGTACCACGGATAGCCGAGGATGGCGATCACCGACATCAGCAGGTTGAGTGACAGGCGAAAGACAATGCTTACCAGTACCGAGCCGTGCCAGTCGAACAGCCGGAGGAACCAGTGTTGATGAGGACGTACGATCATTTTGCGATGGTGTTTTTTATGATTTTGTTGGCACAGGTTACGCCCGCTATTACACCGGACGCAATGTGAAAATCGGGTGATTTAAGGCGAAAAACGGTGTGTTATGGATGGATTTTTCTTTTTAAATCAGCCTTCTAAAAACACTTTGAACAAGTTGTAAAATTCTTTGCGTTATCTCTTTCCGGCCCCTTTCTCTAAAGTTTATTCCAGCAGCACATCATACAAATTTAAAAACACTTTAGAGGAATACACCATGTCTAAACTTGACCTGCTCGACCCACAGAACTCAACCCTGATTTTTATCGACCACCAGCCGCAGATGGCTTTCGGCGTCGCTAACATTGATCGCCAGCAGCTCAAAAATAACACCGTCGCTTTGGCAAAAGCGGGCAAAGTTTTCGACGTGCCGGTGATTTATACCTCTGTAGAAACCGAAAGCTTTAGCGGCTACATCTGGCCAGAACTGCTGGCGGTGCACCCGGAATCCAAGCCAATCGAACGTACCTCGATGAACTCGTGGGAAGATGCCAAATTCGTTGAAGCGGTGAAGAAAACCGGCCGTAAGAAGCTAATCATCTCTGCGCTGTGGACTGAAGTGTGCCTGACCTTCCCGGCACTGATGGCGCTGAAAGAGGGCTTTGAAGTGTACGTCGTGACCGATACGTCCGGCGGCACCAGCGTCGATGCCCATGAACGTTCAATTCAACGCATGGTGCAGGCTGGGGCAGTGCCGGTCACCTGGCAGCAAGTGTTGCTGGAGTATCAGCGTGACTGGTCACGTAAAGAGACCTACGACGCGGTGATGGATCTGGTACGTGAACACAGCGGCGCTTACGGTATGGGCGTGGATTACGCTTACACCATGGTGCACAAAGCACCACAGCGTCAGGCTTAAGTTACGGTTGGCGCGGCAGGCTGCTTTTCAGTGCATCGATAAACAGCCGCAGCGCCATCGACTGATGCTGGTTAGGCGGGAACCACAAGGCCAGACCTGCCGACTGCACCCGCCAGTCGGCGAGCAGTTCCACTAACTGGCCGGATTGCAGCGCCGCTTCGGCGTAAAGCGATGGCACATAAGCAATACCCAATCCGCTGATGGCCGCACGGGTCATCAGCGCGTTGTTGTCTAACGTTATCGTGCCCGGCACATCCAGCTCGCAGCGTTCTCCCGCATTTTCATACTCCCAGCGATAGCGTTTCCCGCTCGGTAAACGATGACGAATGCACTGCTGTTGCAATAAATCCTGCGGCTGCTCTATGGGGTTGTACTCAGCAAGATAATCCGGTGAAGCTACGGTGATAAAGTTCAGTGGGCCGCCCAGTGCAATCGCCACCATATCCTGCGGCACATCTTCCAATAACCGAATACCGGCATCGAACCCGGCGGCAGTGATATCCACCAGTTCACCCTGCGCGGCAAAATCGAGCTGGATATTGGGGTAATCAGCGCAAAATCCGGGCACCACCTTTTCCAGCAGGATTCCGATCGCGGCGTCGCTGGCGCTGATGCGCAACGTGCCCACATGCTGTTGGCGGCGGGCGCTGACATCGTGCAGCACCTCATCCATCTCATTTAGCAGCGGTGCCAGCCGATCCAACAGTTGTTGCCCGGCATCGGTGAGCGACACGCTGCGGGTAGTGCGCTGAAACAGCTGCACGCCGAGGTTGTGCTCCAGCGTTTTCACCAAATGGCTGAGTGAAGATCGCTTCAGGCCGAGCATTTCGGCGGCGCGCCGAAAGCTGCGCTGTTCACCCAGCGTTTTAATGGCCTGCAGTTCATGCCAGGAAGGTCTTCTCATTGGTGGTATTTCCTCACCAGGTCATGCGCGATTAGGGAGACGATAACCACCAGTAAAGCGATCTACCATCAGGTTTTCAACTGGAGGGCGTGAAAATGAAAACCTGGTTAATTACCGGTGCCAGCAGTGGGCTGGGCCGTTTGATGAGTGAAGAGTTACTGGCACGCGGCGATCGCGTACAGGCATGTGTACGCCGCACTGCAGCGATGGCAGATTTGCAGGAGCAATACGGCGAACAGCTACAAGTGATCGCACTGGATTTGGCGAACACTGTCAGCATCGCGCCCGCTATCGCCAAAGCCTTTGCGCAGGTGGAACGCGTTGATGTGGTGGTGAGTAATGCCGCCTACGGTTTGTTTGGTGCGGCAGAAGAGCTGAGCGATGCGCAGATTGATCGCCAGATCGCTACCAATCTTACCGGCTCAATCCAGCTGATCCGCGCGGTCATTCCATTGTTGCGCCAGCAGGGCGGCGGGCGCATTGTGCAAGTTTCCTCAGAGGGCGGGCAGGTAGCCTATCCCAATTTTAGCCTGTATCACGCCAGCAAGTGGGGCATCGAAGGGTTTGTTGAAGCGGTGCGACAGGAAGTCGCCAGCTTTGGTATCGATTTTCTGCTAGTGGAGCCGGGCCCGACCGCTACCAACTTTGGTGCCGGGCTGGATGTTGCTGAGGCGCAGGAGGTTTACCAGGACACCGCCTCCGGTGAAGTGCGCCGCGCGATTATGTCCGGCGAGTTCGCGATCAAAGGTGATGCCGCAAAATCTGTCACGGCGATGATCGCCACACTGGATCAACCCGCCATGCCGCTGCGTCTGGCGCTGGGCAGTACGGCTTATGACAATATCGAAGCCGCACTGGAACGACGCCTGGCAGAATTGCGTTCACAAAAAGCGATAGCCTATCGTGCGGATGTGTAGAAGCTGTTCGCATTACCGCACGGAGTAACAGGCAGGGAAGCAGCATCGCTGCCAAACTTAGCGCACAACAGAAGGCATGCACGTTTCGCAGCGGCATGCTGTGTATTGAGCATTTTGCTAAGGAGAAAGTGGTTATGAAAGCGATGATCCTGAAACAACCTGGCGGTTTAGAGCATCTGCAGCTGGCGGATCGGCCCGATCCCGGTAAACCGGGCGCCGGAGAGATCCGCGTGGCGATCCATGCCACATCACTCAACTTCCACGATCTGCTGGTGGCTAACGGATCGATCCCCACCAAGCAAGATCGCATCATGATGGCGGACGGCGCGGGCGTGGTTGAAGAGGTCGGTGCAGGCGTCACGGACTTCAAGCCTGGCGACCACGTGGTTTCCTGCTTCTTCCCGCAATGGCAGGACGGGCTGCCTCTCGCTCAGGTCGGCAACTTCACCCAAACGCCAGGTGATGGCGCTGATGGTTTTGCCGCTGAAGTGGTAGTGCGTCCGGCGAATCATTTCACTCTGGCTCCACGCGGCTGGCGTCATGCGGAAGCAGCTACCATCACCACTTCGGGCCTGACGGCTTGGCGTGCCCTGGTGGGCGATGCACAGATCAAAGCGGGCGATACCATCGTCACGCTGGGCACCGGCGGCGTGTCGATTACCGCGCTGCAAATCGCCAAAGCGATGGGTGCGCGCGTGATCGTCACTTCATCTTCTGATGAGAAGCTGGCCAGAGCCAAAGAGTTGGGGGCCGATGCGGGTATCAACTATCGCAGTACGCCGGAGTGGGGCAAAGAGGTACAGCAGCTCACTGAGGGCAAAGGTGCCGATGTGGTAGTGGAACTCGGCGGGCCGGGCACCATGGCGCAGTCGATTGAGGCGGTGCGCGTCGGCGGCCATATCGCGTTGATTGGCGTGCTGACCGGGTTCGAAGGCGTTATCCCGACCTCGCTATTGATGGCGAAGCAGGCGCGTATTCAGGGGTTGATTGTCGGCCATCGTCGTCAGCAGCAGGACTTTGTGCGCGCACTGGAACACACCGGTATTCGTCCGGTGATCAGCGACAGTTACGGTGCGTTGAGCGATCTGCCTGCGGCTTTCCAGCATCAGCAGTCGGCGGGACACTTCGGCAAAATCACCGTGGAGTGGTAGCGGGGAAGCCTGTTTCCCACATCGGGAAACAGGCTTATTACATCAGTAGTAATCGCCGTGGCGGTAGTCCCATGACGGGAAGATATCCGACAGCAGCGCCATGATTTTATCGACATCAAGGCCTTTGCGGATCAGCACCGGGCACGGCGTAATTTTACGCTCGCCGTTCTGCTGTGGAATCAGACGACCTTCGCTGTCGACCATCGATACCATCACGCCCTGTTCGTAGCGCACCTTATTTTCGTCGTTGGGCTGAATAGATTTCACGTAATCATTGGCTTCGATAATTAAATCAGCACGCGATGCAATACGTTCGCCAATTCCTTCAACCAATCCACGGTTACCCTGACCAGATGGGTTCGCAGAACTGGCGAAAGAGAATTTCCCGTGATCTTCCCACAGGGCTTTCGCGATATTTTCGCCTGGGCGGCCAAATTTAATCACGAAGCAGCTGGTCTGGCGGCCATCCATCATCAGCTCTTTTGAACCATCAGCCGGAATACGCGCCAGCGCATCATCGCGCCACGGTAAGATACAGCCCAGCAAAATATCCTGATCCCAATGCTGCTGATAAAGCTGATCAATTTCCGGTGTCAGCTGAGCCAGAGAACGCAGCTGCTCCAGCGAGCCACACAGCACCACGCCTGGCTTGTTGCGCTTGCGCTGCTTGGCTTCGAACTTACGTTCCAGCCCGGCTTTATCGGAGGTCATGATGATGTAACCCACTTTGGTTGGGCTTACGATCATGCCGCCGTCTTGTGACAGAATCTCGATGGCTTCAGGTTGTAACCCGCCATTCCACGTTATTTGCTTACCGCTCATGGATCTACCCTATCTGCGTATCAATAGATGACGTACAGGAATATTACCTGCAATATAATTAAGGATTTAATTAACCGGATAATTCATCAGGATTAATTTTCTGGTGTAAAACCATGCTGGTGATAATAGTACGATAATTAAAGGTGATGCAACTGATGAAAATAACGATGAAAGGAATAGGGTTAATTTAAAATAACACGCGGGAATTGTAGTGTTATTTAAGTTGGCGCTGAATAAGTGTTTCAGCGCCAGCGTTAATTAAAATATCAGGGCGTGTGCTACACCGCGCAGTGCGATGCCGAGGATGATGCCCGGCACGGCGAAACGGAACAGGCGCGGGAAACGACTCGATAGGCCCAGGAAAATACCAATACCCGGCAAATCAAAGGTCTGAATCAGCCAACCCGCCGAGGCATTAATATTGTGCGCGCTGTATAAGCCTTTCTCCACCAGCCCGGCTACCACGCCGTAATAGGCGGTGCCGCCTGCCAGGCATTTAGTCAGTGCAGGCAGAATGTACACCTCAGAGATGTTGAATCTGTCCAGCAGCGGAGAAACCAGCCGGGTAAGCATCTCAATCCCGCCGGATTCCTTCAAAATACCCACCACCGACAACGAGAGAATCAGCATCGGCAACGAGCCCAGCGCCAGGCGAATCGCATCGGCGCCGGCACTGTTGATAATGGCAATCAGCCCCATTTTGCTTTCATTGTTGGCGACGGTTTCATCTTCATTCAGTAGCGATGCATCCGAGAGTTTGCGGGCAAAGAAGTGGTAGGTCGCTGCCGCCGCCAACACCCCGCCGCAGATGGAGATCAGCAACGCGGCGCTCCAGTTCAGGCCCGCCGGAATCAACGGGTAAAAAGCATTGGCTTGTCCCATGGCAAACAGCATCGCTAGCGTGGCTGCCATATGGCGATCGGAGGTGCCGCGTTTTTCCATAATCGCTAATGCCGCTAACGGCGCAGCGAAACTCACGAAGTTAAGCTGAATCAGCGCAAATAACGCCAGTCCGGTAATTCCTAAAGGTTTTAATAACGGTGTGGAATGACGTACCACAAAATCCAGCACGCCTTTCACTTCCAGGTATTTCATGATGAATAACATCACCACCATGATAGGAATAAGCGTATACAGCGCGACATCGACCGAAGCTTTGCCCGCAGACATAATAATGCTGATGATATTCATGCGGTTGCCTGAACCTCGAACCACTGCTTAATACCGACAAACATGCTGCTCCCCTTGCCTTGAAATACGCATAAAAATGCCAGCGCGAAGGGCGCCAGCAAAGGGATAAATAGTATCCCGGCGGCGTAAACTTGAGTAGTGAAGAAAATAAATTTTATCTTGCAGGAAATGAGAGAGGGAAATAACCGTGCGCCGACGTTTGTGCGGCGCACTGGAATATTATTCGACGTTTATTCGCTCATCTGGCGAATATTGCGCGCGGTACTCTGCAATAATTTAAATGCATCATAACGGTGCTGATGCAGCTCGGAAAACGATGGCTCAGGATGCCAGCGCTTTTCATCGGTGGTCATGTTTGCCATCGCCGAGGTTACGTCGGGATATACGCCACTGGCAGCAGCGGCAAGAATCGCCGAACCTAATAATACCGGTTCAGGACAGTGGGTGGACTGCACCGGAAGCTGGCAACTGTCTGCTAACAGTTGGCGCACCAGCGAATGCTGTCCGGCACCGCCACTGATCACAATCGAACGCGTAGTAATCCCTTTGCTGGTTTGCGCCTCAATAATTTGGCGCAGGCCGTAGCCGAGGCTGCACAAGCCGGCGATATACAGCGCGATCAGGCTGGCTTCATCGTTGTCCATTCCAAGACCGCAAATCACCGCTCGCGCGTAAGGGTCGCCAAACGGGGCGCGATTACCAGCGAACTCCGGCACGATATGCAGACCTTCGACTAAATCCAACGTTGCCGACTCACTGCGGGCTTGCTGCAAGGCCTGCTCCGCGAGATACACCGGCAGTGCAAGGCCTGCGGCATCGGCGGCCTGCTGTGCTTTAGTGACAGCCGGATGCATCTCCAGCAGGCGATCGATGGCCGCGCCCGCAGCGCTCTGTCCGCCTTCACTCAGCCATAATCCCGGCACCATTGCGGAGTAATACGGCCCCCACACGCCGGGCACAAACGCGGCTTCACGCGTCGGCGTCATGGTGCAGGACGAGGTGCCGAACACGTAAGCGAGTTTATCTTCCGGGGTGCCATCCGCGCCCAGCGTACCGACGCCGCCTGCATGGGCATCAATTAACCCGGCAGCCACGGGCGTGCCTGTAGGCAAACCAAAGTCGGCGGCCGCTTGCGCGGTTAAACCGCTGCCGCACGGCGTGCCAGGTTCAACGATCCGCTGCCCAATGCGCGCAAATTTCTCCTGGGCAAACTCCGGCAAACCAATGGCGCTGAAATAGTCGGCATCCCAGCGCTGTTCGTGCGCCAGATAGTTCCACTTACAGGTGACAGTGCAGGATGAGCGCGCCGTATCGCCCGATGCGCGCCAGCTCAGGTAATCGGTGAGATCGAAGAAGTGCGCGGCGGACTGGAACGTCTGTGGATTGTGGGTTTTCAGCCACAACAGTTTTGGCATCTCCATCTCGGGTGAGATGCGTCCGCCCACGTAGTCGAGCACCGGATGTTTCGTCGCGTTAATCGCATCGGCCTGCTGCGTGGCGCGATGATCCATCCATACAATGATATTGCGTTCCGCTTCGCCATCCGCGCTGACCGGCAATGGCTTACCTTGTTGATCAATCACCACCAGTGAGCAGGTGGCGTCGAAGCCAATACCGGCCACCGCCGCCGGATCGATGGCGGCTTGTGTCACCGCCTCGCGCACGCAATGGCTGACGGCCTGCCAAATCTCATTGGCGGATTGCTCAACCACATTGCCGTGAGCGCGGAAGGTGGTGATGGACTGCTTTGCATGGCCGAGTAAATTGCCTTTGCCATCAAACACCCCGGCACGGGCGCTGGCAGAACCGACATCGACACCTATCAGATATTTTTCGTTACTCATGCTGCTGCACCTCGGCTGGTTACAGGTCAACGCTGTTAGGCAGGATCACGATATCGCGCACCGTGACACCCGGCGAACGCGTCACCATAAATAGCACCGATTCCGCCACTTCGATCGGTTGCATCAGGCTGCCGTTGGCCAGCGCGTCCTCCAGTTTATCTTTTGGCCAGTCATCGAGCAGGGCGGTGACCACTGGACCCGGCAGCACCGCACCGACGCGCACGCCATACTGCGCCACCTGACGACGTGTTGAATGCACAAAGGCCTGCACCGCAAATTTTGACGCGGTGTAGATGGGTTCCCAGATCACCGGCACCACGCCGGCAATCGAGCTGGTAAAAATGATGTCACCCGATTTCTGTGCGATCAGATGCGGCAGCACCGAACGTACGCAGCGGAAGGCCGCGCTGGTGTTGAGTTTCAGTACGCGATCCCAGATGTCCGGATCGCCTTCCGCCACCGGGCCGCCAATGTAGGCACCGGCGTTGGCGTGGAAAATATCCAGACGGCCCGCCAGCTTGAGAATGTCATCGAGAATCCCATCAACCTGTTTGCCGTCCATCAGGTCAATCTGCAGCGGCAATGCCTGTGGGCCCAGTTCCGCCACCAGCTGCTGCAACTTGTCGCCGTCGCGATCGATCAGAACGACTTTAGCCCCGGCTTGCAGCAGCACTTTGCTGCATTCAAGGCCGATGCCGGAAGCTGCGCCGGTAATGGCGGCGACTTTTCCGTTGAGAGGGTTATGCATGGAGAAGAGGTTAGAGTTCATCTTATAATCCTTTATCAATGGTGTTTTAGGTGATGCTCAATCGATGAAGCACAACTATCACCCCGACTTTTAACCAGCAACAAAAAGCGCAATAAAGGGATGGGTTCTGTGACGGGGATCGGCAAAAACAAGAAAACCACCATTTATGACCTGGCGGAACTCACGGGCGTTTCGGCGAGTGCGGTGAGCGCGATTTTGAGTGGCAACTGGAAGAAGCGGCGCATCAGTGCCAGCACTGCAGAGAAAGTGAACCGGATTGCGCAAGAACAGGGCTATGCGCTGAATCGGCAGGCCAGCATGCTGCGCAGCACGCGCTCGAAAACCATCGGCATGATCGTGCCAAAATATGACAACCGTTATTTTGGCTCAATCGTTGAGAAGTTTGAGCAGATGGCGCGCGATCGCGGCCTGTTCCCGGTGATTACCTGCACGCAGCGCGATCCGGATTTGGAACTGGAAGCGGCACGCACCATGCTCTCCTGGCAGGTGGATTACATGGTGGTGACAGGAGCGACCGATCCCGATCGCATCACTGCACTCTGCCAGGCCGCAGGCGTGCCGTCGCTGAATCTGGATCTGCCCGGTTCGCTGGCACCTTCAGTGATTTCGGATAACTTTCAGGGTGCGTTGAGCCTGACGCGCAGCCTGCTGGAGAAATGCCCGCAGCCGCTGATTTTTGTCGGCGGACGTGCCAGCGATCATAACGGTAAGGAGCGTCTGCGCGGTTTTTTGGCAGCACATAAGGAGCGAGGTGTTTCGGTGCCGGAGGAGAACCTGCTGTTGTGTGACTATGAGCCGGAAAAAGCGCAAACGGCGTTGAAAAGCTACTTTCAGCAGCATGAAACGGGGCAATTTGGCCTGTTTGTGAACTCGACTATTTCGCTGGAAGGGGTGGTGCAGTTTCTGCGTGCGGCGGATCTACTGTCTGATGATAAGCATCCGGCGATTGGCTGTTTCGACTGGGACCCGTTTGTCGCGCTGTTGTGCAAAGACATCATCATGGTGAAGCAGGATGTGGCCGGCATGATGGAGTCGGTGTTTCGCCTGATGGAGAGCGGTGAGCAGGATGTTACGGTGGTGGAAGTGCCGGTGCTGCGGATGCAGTAAAAGGGCGGATTTAATACCGCCTCATCATTGGTCGCCATTAATGGCGACCCTACAGCAGTCAGGTGCTGCTGTAGGGTGCGCATTTATGCGTACCAGGGAATCCCTTATCGCATGGTCACAAATTCTTCCGCCGCAGTCGGGTGAATCGCTACGGTGTTGTCGAAGTCTTTCTTGGTGGCGCCCATCTTCAGTGCCACCGCGAAGCCCTGCAGCATCTCATCCATACCGTTACCGATACCGTGGATGCCGACAATCTTCTCTTCTGCACCGACGCATACCAGTTTCATGCGGCACGGCTGGCGGTGTTGGGTGACGGCGGTGTACATCGCGGTGAACGAGGATTTATACACTTTCACCTGATCGTCACCGTACTGCTCGCGCGCCTGCGGTTCAGTCAGGCCGACAGTACCAATGGGTGGATGGGTGAACACCACAGTTGGCACGTTGCTGTAATCCAGATGCTCGTCCGGTTTGTTGTTAAACAGACGCTCGGACAGGCGGCGACCGGCAGCCACGGCGACGGGAGTCAGTTCCACCGCACCGGTGTTGTCGCCCACTGCATAGATGCCTTGCACGTTGGTGTTCTGGAACTTATCAACGTTGATATAGCCTTTGTCGTTCAGCGCCACGCCGGTCACGGACAGGTTGAGATTGTCGGTCGCCGGTTCGCGCCCAATCGCCCATACCAGGCAATCGACGGTTTGCTCATGACCGTTTTCCAGCTGCAGCGTCAGGCTACCGTCAGCGTTCTTGATTACTGCTTTCGGGATCGATTCGGTGTGCAGCGTGGGACCTTCGGCCTGCATCACTTCCACCAGCGTATCGACAATCAGCGGATCAAAGCTGCGCAGCGGTGCATGCTTACGCACAAACAGATGAGTTTCGGCACCGAGCGCGTTGACCACACCGGCCAGCTCCACTGCGATATAACCTGCGCCAACCACTGCCACACGCTTTGGCAGCGTATCCAGTTCAAAGAAGCCGTCAGAGTCGATACCGTATTCCGCGCCAGGCACTTGCGGATGGCTTGGACGGCCACCGGTGGCGATCAGGATGTGATCGGCCGTGATGGTCTCGCCGTTCACTTCCACGGTGTTCGCATCGATAAAGCGCGCGAAGCCTTTGATCACTTCAACGTTATTCTTACCCAGCACGTTGTCGTAAGAGGTGTGGATGCGATCGATATAGGCGCTGCGGTTTTTCACCAGCACCGACCAGTCAAAGTGGTTCACGGTGGTATCGAAACCGTAATCCGGGCCATACAGGTGGATGGCTTCAGCAATCTGCGCCGCGTGCCACATCACCTTTTTCGGTACGCAGCCGACGTTGACACAGGTGCCGCCCAGCTCTTTCGCTTCAATCAGCGCGCACTTCTGGCCATGCATCGCTGCACGGTTTATCGAGGCGATACCGCCGCTGCCGCCGCCGATGGCGAGGTAGTCAAAATGTCTGGTCATCCGTTGTGTCCATCAGTTGGAAGAAAATTGGCATAGAGTGTAACGCTGCTTGCGCAAGCGGCGCAAAGGTTCAGCCTATGATTATGATAGGGTTAAATCTCGGTTCCGCTAACATGGAAGACATTATGCACCTGACTTTTCTCGGCACCGGCGCGGGTGCGCCGAGCCTGCAACGTAACGTCACCGCCATTGCGCTGACGCTGTCGAAACGTGGCGACACCTGGCTGTTCGACTGCGGTGAAGCGACGCAGCATCAGTTTATGCGCTCCGCACTCAAGCCGAGCAAGCTGGAAAAAATCTTCATTACTCATCTGCACGGTGACCACATTTTCGGTCTGCCAGGTTTACTCACCAGCCGTTCGATGGCCGGCCTGCTGGAGCCGCTGACGATTTATGGCCCGAAAGGCATCAGACAATTTGTCGAAACAACCCTCAGTCTCAGTGGCTCTTACACCGGCTACCCGCTGGAGATCGTTGAAATTGAAGCTGGCGAAGTGCTGGATGATGGTGATTATCGCGTCACGGCCTATCCGATGAATCATGTGGTGGAGTGCTATGGCTATCGCATCGAAGAGCATGACAAACCGGGCTTCCTCGACGCGCCACGCCTGAAAGCGGAAGGGGTGCCACGCGGGCCGTGGTATCAGGATCTGAAGGACGGCAAAAAGATTCAGTTAGACGATGGGCGTGAAATCAACGGCGCGGAGTATCTCGGTCCCGGCACCAAAGGCAAAGTGGTGGCGATCTTCGGTGACACCGGCCCGACTGAGGTGGCACTGCTGCTGGCGGCGGATGCAGATGTGATGGTTCATGAAACTACCATGGAAGCGGCGATGGCGGAGAAAGCCAACGGTCGCGGCCACTCCACCACGATTCAGGCGGCCGAAGTGGCAAAACTAGCAGGCGCAAAACGCATGATTGCCACGCACTTCAGTTCGCGGTATTTGTCGGGCGATAGGGAAAGATTGCTGGCGGAGTGCCAGTCGGTGTTTGCGGCTACCGAGCTGGCACGAGATTTCGCGGTGTTCGAGATTTAGTGCTGCAACGCCGGATAGGTGAAGAACAGCAGGTGTGTCATGTTGAACAGGAAATGGACGCCGGTGGCGACCCACACGCGGCCACTCCAATGCCACGCCAGACCGTAAATCAACCCGGCCAGGGTAGCGAAGGCAACCAGCATCATGCCGCCTGGGAAGTGCGCCAGCCCAAACAGCACTGACGCAATCAACAGCGCCGCCACGCCACCGATTTTCTGGCGCAGGCGCTGTTGCACATAGCCGCGGAAGAACGCCTCTTCGGCCAGCGAGACAAAGAACAGGTTTGCCAACATAAAGCTGCCGAGCCACTCCGGCCAATGCGGCTCAATCGCCAGTCCACCCAACAGCACCGCGACATACAGCAGCAGCGGAATCGCCGCCAGTAATAGCAGCCATAGAATCTTGTGCGGCGCGGGAAACTTCTGCGCACGGAACAACGTGGGCAATGCAGCCAGCAGCACAAATGGAATCAGTGCTTTATCGAAGTTGTAGTAGAAGCTAAAAGGCTGGCTATTGGGGCCAACCTGCATTTCCTCGATCTGGCGCGGGTTGTTAAAGCCCGGCAGCAGATGCAGGAACAGGCCGCCGGCAATCAGCACCAGCAACGCCTCGCTGATCAGCAGTACCGCGCGGTTGGTAGGGTTTTCCACCCGCACCCACGCCAGCAAAGCGATGGCCCCCAAAATGGCGAGAGCAGGCCAGTCCAGCACATCCTGGAATAAGCCCAATAGCGTTGCCAGTAACAACAGCAATACGGCAAGACGTTTGGCAGGCGATAGCACGGTGAGTGCGCCAGCCAGAATGATCCACATAAATAGTGTCCTTAGAAGGGCAACGGCAAAGGGCGGCTCAGGAGCCGCACCCTGTCAGCACGTTATTCTGGAACGATCTGCGTCACGCTATAGTGACCGGTGCCCGCTGGAACCAGCTTCTGATGCAGCCACGGCAACAGCTCTTCCATCTGCGCTTTCAACTTCCACGGCGGGTTAATCACGATCATGCCCGATGCAGTCATGCCGCGCTGATCGCTGTCCGGACGAACGGCCAGTTCAATCTGCAGGATGTTGCGGATATTGGTCGCCTGCAAATCTCTCACCATGTGTTTGATCTGCTGGCGCATCACTACCGGATACCACAGTGCGAACACGCCGGTGGCGAAGCGCTTGTGACCTTCCTGAATGCCTTTCACCACATCCTGATAATCGCTTTTCATTTCATACGGCGGATCGATCAGAATCAAACCGCGACGGCTCAGCGGTGGCAGCTTGGCTTTCAACTGCTGATAACCGTCGCCACGCGCCACGCGCGCGCGGTCATCTTTGCTGAACTCATTACGCAACAGTGGGTAGTCGCTGGAGTGCAGTTCGGTTAATTCCAGTTTGTCCTCTTCACGCAGCAAGTAGCGGGCGATCAGCGGTGAGCCCGGATAGTAGCGCAAGGTGCCATGTGGGTTGAGGTTGCGAACGGCCGTCAGATACGGCTTCAGCAGTTCCGGTGCGTCCGGCTGCTGCCAGATGCGGCCAATGCCTTCCAGATATTCACCGGTGCGCTCGGCGTGCTCTCCGCTCAGCTGGTAACGTCCAGCACCGGCGTGGGTATCCAGATAGAGGAAAGGTTTTTCCTTCTCCATCAGGGCGGTGAGGATCAGGCTTTCAACGGTATGTTTGAGCACGTCGGCATGGTTGCCGGCATGAAAACTGTGGCGATAACTCAGCATAAAAAAGAGGGGTCCGCGGTTGGATCAAAGGAGATAAAACATCGTGTGTGGCGCGATTATAGCCGCGCTGCGTAAAAATTGCTGACGTTTTGGCTCTCGCGCTTTTTTCTTAACGAGTCCATCCTTACTGGCATTGATTTTCATGCATGCTGACCGCATGTTAGAAGCATTGCGTCGCGCGAAACCTCGCGCCCGAACTCTATGATGAAAGGACTGCGCTGATGACCAATCCATTACTCACCCCTTATTCGCTACCGCCTTTTTCCGCTATCAAACCTGAGCACGTGGTTCCCGCTGTGACTGAAGCGCTGAACAACTGTCGTGCCGAAGTGGAACGCGTTGTGGCCCAGGGTGCGCCTTACTCCTGGGATAATCTGGTGCAGCCGCTGGCCGAAGTGGATGACCGTCTGAGCCGTATTTTCTCCCCGGTGAGCCATCTGAATTCCGTTAAAAACAGCCCGGAACTGCGTGAAGCCTATGAGCAAACGCTGCCGCTGCTGTCTGAATACAGCACCTGGGTGGGACAGAACGAAGGTCTGTATCAGGCTTACCGTGATTTGAAACAGGGCGACAACTACGCCGCACTGGATATTGCGCAGAAGAAAGCGGTGGATAACGCACTGCGTGATTTCGAACTCTCCGGTATCGGCCTCGATAAAGAGAAGCAGAAACGCTACGGCGAAATCGCCGCGCGTCTGTCTGAACTCGGTTCGACCTACAGCAACAACGTGCTTGACGCCACCATGGGTTGGAGCAAGTTGATCACCGATGAAGCCGAGCTTGCTGGCATGCCGGAAAGCGCGCTGGCTGCGGCCAAAGCGCAGGCCGAAGCCAAAGAACAAGAGGGCTGGCTGCTGACGCTGGATATCCCAAGTTATCTACCCGTCATGACTTATTGCGATAACGCCGCGCTGCGCGAAGAGATGTATCGTGCTTATTCAACGCGTGCTTCTGAGCAGGGCCCTAATGCCGGCAAATGGGATAATGGCCCAATCATGGCGGAAGAGCTGGCGCTGCGTCACGAGCTGGCACAGTTGCTGGGCTTTGACTCCTTCGCGCACAAATCACTGGCGACCAAAATGGCTGAGAATCCGGCACAGGTGATCGACTTCCTGACCGATCTCGCCAAACGTGCCCGTCCGCAGGGTGAGAAAGAGCTAGCTCAGCTGCGCGCCTTCGCCAAAAAAGAGTGTGGCGTGGACGAGATGAATCCGTGGGATCTCACTTATTACGGCGAGAAGCAGAAGCAACATCTCTACACCATCAGCGACGAGCAGCTGCGTCCGTACTTCCCGGAAGAGCGCGCGGTGAGCGGCCTGTTTGAAGTGGTGAAACGCATTTACGGCATCACCGCCAAAGAGCGCAAAGACGTTGATGTTTATCATCCGGACGTGCGCTTCTTCGACCTGTTCGATGAAAGCGGCGAGCTGCGCGGCAGTTTCTACCTCGACCTGTATGCGCGTGAGCACAAGCGTGGCGGTGCCTGGATGGACGATTGCGTCGGCCAGATGCGTAAAGCCGATGGCAGCCTGCAGAAGCCGGTGGCCTATCTCACCTGTAACTTCAACCGTCCGGTCCAGGGCAAGCCTGCGCTGTTTACCCACGATGAAGTCACCACCCTGTTCCACGAGTTTGGCCATGGCTTGCACCACATGCTGACGCGCATCGAAGCGCCGGGCGTGTCGGGTATCAGCGGTGTGCCATGGGATGCAGTCGAGCTGCCGAGCCAGTTTATGGAAAACTGGTGCTGGGAGCCGGACGCGCTGGCGTTTATCTCTGGTCACTATGAAACTGGCGAACCGCTGCCGAAAGATCTGCTGGATAAAATGCTGGCAGCGAAAAACTATCAGGCAGCGCTGTTTATCCTGCGTCAGCTGGAGTTCGGCCTGTTCGACTTCCGCATGCACACCGAATTCAATCCGGAAAAAGGCGCGCAGATCCTCGAAACCCTGCGTGAAGTGAAGAAGCAGGTTGCCGTGGTGCCAAGCCCGGAATGGGGCCGCTTCCCGCATGCGTTTAGCCATGTCTTCGCCGGCGGTTATGCAGCGGGCTACTACAGCTATCTATGGGCTGACGTGCTGGCGGCGGATGCCTACTCACGCTTTGAAGAAGAGGGCATCTTCAACCGTGAAACCGGTCAGTCGTTCCTCGACAACATCCTGACGCGCGGCGGTTCTGAAGAGCCAATGGAGCTGTTCAAACGCTTCCGTGGCCGTGAACCGCAGCTGGATGCGATGCTGGAACACTACGGAATTCAGGGATAAGCCTGCTTGTGAAAATCGGTTTAATCGATGAATCAGGCGCCGGAGACGGCGCCTTATTACATCTGGCGCAGCGCTGGGGCTTAGAGCATGACGATCAGGCGCTGATGGCGCTGGTGCTGACGCCGGAGCGCCTTGAGCTGCGTAAGCTGGATGAGCCTAAACTGGGCGGCATCTTTGTGGATTTCGTCACCGGTGCCATGGCGCATCGCCGTAAATTTGGCGGTGGTCGCGGCGAGGCGGTGGCAAAAGCGGTGGGCATTAAGGGCGGCTATCTGCCGGATGTGATCGACGCGACGGCAGGACTGGGGCGTGATGCCTTTGTGCTGGCGGCATTAGGCTGTCGGGTGCGCATGCTGGAACGCCATCCGGTGGTCGCGGCTTTGCTGGACGATGGTTTACGCCGCGGTTATGCCGATGCGGAAATCGGTGGCTGGCTGCGTGAGCGTCTGACGCTGCTGCATGTGGTAAGCCAGCAGGCATTGAGTGATATCACGCCCGCGCCGGATGTGGTGTACCTCGATCCAATGTATCCCCATCGTCAAAAGAGCGCGATGGTGAAGAAGGAGATGCGCGTATTTCAGTCGCTGGTGGGATCCGATGAGGATGCCGATGCGCTGCTGGAACCGGCGCGCCGTCTGGCGAAGAAACGCATCGTGGTGAAGCGTCCGGATTACGCGCCGCCGTTAGCCGGTGTGGCAACGCAATCGGCGGTGGTCACCAAAAGCCATCGCTTTGATATCTATCCGCCGTTGGTTTAAAAAAAACAGGGCCAGCTAAGCTGGCCCTGCTCTTATTCGTCTTCTTCGTCACGCAACGGCACAATCAACATATCGATATGTACCGTGTTAATCAGCTGGCGCGCTGATGACATCAGCTTGCTCCAGAAATCCTGGTGATGGCCACAGACCACCAAATCCACATCGTATTTCTTAATCGCATCCACCAGCACCTGGCCGAGATCGCCGCTGCCGCTCAGGGTTTCACTGATCGGATAACCGGCGTTGGTGGAAAGCTCTTTCAGCGCGGTGTGCGTCTCTTCAGAAATGCGTTTCTGCATATCGCCCAGATTGACGTCAATCAGCCCGGTGTAAAGGTCTGAGTAATTCACATCAACGTGGATCAGCGAGATTTTTGCATCGTAAGGGCGGGCCAGTGAAACGGCTTTATCAACCAACAACTGGCTTTCCGGGGAAAGGTCTACGGCAATCAGGATGTGTTTATAGGCCATGATAAAACTCCTTCTCAAGATTCTGGGGGCAACCCGTTGTTTGCCTTCACGGCAGGCGTTGTCCTTTGCGCACAATGGCGATGAAGCGCCGCCAGCCATAATTTATGCCATCAGGCGTATGTTGTTATGCTTTGAGTATAGCCAGAGTTGTTAACAAATGCTGCAATCCACGGCTCGCTTGTGAGGAAGATCAAGCGCTATCGCGATTTTCACTCGCGGTGAACGAAAATCATCGCTGGAAAAAAATTGAACAGATCTCCTACACTGAAAATGAGTGCCACTGCCGTCTGGGTGACGCGCTCGGGTTCGCATAACAACAATGCAATTCGATTCATCTGTGGCTGGTTAATTTCCCGTGGGGCGTCAGCAGCATTTCCCCGCTGCCTTCGACGTCATTACGGCTCCAGCTGGGAGGGGAACATGATCAGCACTATCGCGCTTTTTTGGGCTCTGTGTGTGGTTTGTCTGGTGAATATGGCGCGCTACTTCTCTTCTTTACGCTCGCTATTGGCTGTGCTGCGCGGATGCGATCCGCTGTTGTATCAATATGTGGATGGGGCGGGTTTCTTCACGTCTCATGGTCAGCCGAGCAAGCAGGTGCGGCTGGTGCGTTATATCTGGGATAAACGCTATCGCGATCACCACGACGACGAATTTATTCGCCGCTGCGAACGCGTGCGCAGGCAGTTTGTCCTGACCAGCGGTCTGTGTTTTGTGGTGGTGGTGAGCCTGATTGGTCTGGCGATTTGGCATTAATCAGCGGCAATAAAAAAGGGCGACCTGTGTGAACAGTCGCCCTCTTGTTTGCTGATAGCGGCCTAGATAATTTTCAGCGCGATCCAGTAGAGCGAACCTGACAGCACAATACACACCGGCAGGGTGAACACCCACGCCATGGCGATATTTTTAATGGTGCGGCTCTGCAAGCCACCGCCATCTACCAGCATGGTACCGGCAACGGACGATGACAGGATATGCGTGGTGGAAACCGGCATACCGGTATAACTGGCAACCCCAATCGACACCGCAGCGGTCACCTGTGCTGACATACCCTGCGCGTAAGTCATGCCTTTCTTACCGATTTTCTCGCCGATGGTGGTCGCCACACGACGCCAGCCAATCATGGTACCGATGCCCAGAGCTAACGCCACGGCCATGATGATCCAGATTGGTGCATATTCCACGGTGCCCAGCAGATCGCCCTTCAGCTTGTTGAGGAAGCGCTTATCATCCGGAGTGGTCTCTGGCAGTTTCGCGGCTTTATCGGCGGTGTCCGAGACGCACATTAGCAGGCGACGCATCTGGCTGCGCTGATCAACTGTCAGTTGGTCATAGCTGTTCAGATTAGTCAGCAGCACCTGCGCACGGTCAATGGCTTGCAGCGCGCGACTGCTGTCGCAATGGAACTCATGCGGACCGCCCACGGCTTCTTCCGGTGAAGGCACAGCAGGCGGTGCCATCTGGATGATATGCGTGAGTGAATCGCTGTGTTGCTGATAATACTGTTCCAGATGATTGACCGCATCGCGAGTACGCGTGATGTCATAACCTGAGGCATTCATGTTGACCACGAAACCAGCAGGTGCCACACCAATCAGTACTAACATAATCAGGCCAATGCCTTTCTGACCGTCGTTCGCACCGTGGGAGTAGCTCACGCCAATCGCTGAAACGATCAAGGCAATACGCGTCCAGAACGGTGGCTTCTTTTTGCCATCGATCTTTTCACGGTCAGCCGGCGTCATATGGATGCGCGAACGTTTAGGGGTTCCACTCCAGTAACGACGCAGGATGAAAATCAGCGAACCCGCAATCACCAGGCCAACAATCGGCGACAGAATCAGTGACAGGAAAATATTGATCACTTTCGGCAGGTTGAGCGCATCAACCACCGAGGTGCCGGTCATCAGCGCATTGGTGAGACCAATACCGATAATGGCGCCAATCAGGGTGTGGGAACTGGATGCCGGCAAACCCAGATACCAGGTGCCGAGGTTCCAGATGATGGCCGCCAGCAACATGGAGAACACCATGGCGAGGCCGTGCGCGGAACCCACATTCAGCAGTAAATCGGTTGGCAGCATATGCACGATGGCATAAGCCACGCTTAAGCCGCCCAGCAAAACGCCTAAGAAGTTGAAAACACCCGCCATCACAACCGCCAATTGCGCCCGCATCGCACGGGTATAGATGACGGTAGCGACTGCGTTAGCAGTGTCGTGGAAACCGTTGATTGCCTCATAGAACAATACGAACAGCAGAGCTATTACCAAAAACAGGCCGGTACTGAGGTCAAGACCAGCGAACAGATGTAGCATAAACGTTACGCCATTTTTTGGAGGACATGAACGCGGCGCATTATCTGCGACAACCCGCATGATGTGAAAGGAAAATATAGTCCTTTTTTGACTTAAATTTGCCATTTAAGCGCTGCGATTGGGTAAAAAGGCTGAAAAATAAGCGAGTTACAATATGACATATTTACGGCATTTTTTTGACGCTGGCGCGAAATGCCGCAGATCTCTACAATCACCGCCTTTCAATTGAGTGGATTAAGCGCAGTGGACAAGTTTGACGTTATCGTAATAGGTGCAGGCGCTGCCGGCATGTTCTGTGCAGCGCAGGCAGGGCAACTGGGCCGCCGCGTGCTGCTGCTGGATAACGGCAAAAAGGCAGGGCGTAAAATCCTGATGTCTGGCGGCGGTCGCTGTAACTTCACCAATATGTACACCGAACCGGCGGCGTACCTCTCGCACAACCCGCACTTCAGTAAATCGGCGCTGGCGCGTTACACCCAGTGGGACTTCATCGATCTGGTGAATCGCCACAAGATTGCCTATCACGAGAAAACCCTCGGTCAGCTGTTCTGCGATGACTCGGCGCAGCAGATTGTTGATCTGCTATTAAAAGAGTGCGAAGACGGGCAGGTCACGGTGCGTTTGCGCAGTGAAGTGCTGAGTGTGACGCGTGATGAAAATGGCTACACGCTGCAGCTGAACGGTTCAGAGGTGCAGGCAGAGAAGCTGGTGATCGCCAGCGGTGGCTTATCAATGCCGGGCCTGGGGGCGACACCGTTTGGCTATAAAGTGGCTGAGCAGTTTGGTTTGAAAGTCTTCCCGACGCGGGCTGCGCTGGTGCCATTCACTTTGCATAAGCCGCTGCTGGAGCAGTTAAACACGCTGTCGGGTGTGGCACTGCCCACCACCATCACCGCGCAGGATGGTATGCTGTTTAAAGAAGCGATGCTGTTTACCCATCGCGGCTTGTCGGGCCCGGCGGTTCTGCAAATCTCCAGCTACTGGCAGCCGGGGGAATTTGTCACCATCAACCTGTCGCCGGAAACCTCGCTGGAAGATTTCATCAATGTGCAGCGCGAGGCGCATCCGAATCTCAGCCTGAAAAATAGTCTGGCGAAAATCCTGCCAAAGCGTCTGGTGGAAGTGTTGCAGGAGTTGAAGCAGATTCCGGATGTGACGCTGAAGCAGCTTAACAGCAAGCAGCAGGCCGAGTTGGTCACCACGTTGCATCAGTGGCGCGTGCAGCCGAATGGCACCGAAGGGTATCGCACTGCCGAAGTGACGATGGGCGGCGTCGATACTACCCAGCTCTCCTCCAAAACCATGGAAGCGCGTGACGTGCCCGGTTTGTACTTTATTGGCGAAGTAGTGGATGTCACCGGCTGGCTCGGCGGATATAACTTCCAGTGGGCATGGAGCTCAGCCTGGGCGTGCGCGCAGGCGCTGTGAGTTATCACGTCGCCATCAATGGCGACGCTACAGGGTTAATGCGCGGGTCAGCGTAATGGCGACGCTACAGGGTTAATGCGCGGGTCAGCGTAATGGCGACGCTACAGGGTTAATGCGCGGGTCAGCGTAATGGCGACGCTACAAGGCTAATGCGTAGATTGGCGTAATGGCGACGCGACAACCCAAATGCGCGGATTTTCGTAGGGTGCGCATTCATGCGCACCTGGTATTATTGAGCGGCTTTGCCCGCTAACGCTGCTGCGGGTGTCAGGGTTTTCGACTGGTCGTGCAGCAACACTTGCCCCAGCAGGCTATCGCTGTTCACCACACCATATTTAAGATGCGTCACGATATATTTGCGGTCAAAGCTGGTGAGTTTATACACCGGCGGCAAAACCTCCGGTAAAGCATCCACCATCAGCATGCGGCTCAATTTCACCGGACGCCAGCCGCTCAGGGTTTGATACAACAACGCACCGGCTTCCGCTCTGCGTAAGTAGAAGTTGTAGTGATTCTCTTCCCGCAGCGCCTGCTGCTGAGCGATATACACCACCAGATAGTCCGGCGTTTTGATGCCCTGCAAAATCGTGTCGTAGTTCGGCAACGCCAGCAATTGCTGGAAGAAGGCTTCTGAGCCTAACTCGACAATCGGGCGGAAGCAGTGCAGCCATCGACCGATAAAGGCATTGTTTTTCGGCGCGGCAAGAAACCAGGATTCAATCACCGGATAGGCGCGATCGCGGGTGGATTCATCGCGATAAAAGGCGATCAGGTCGTAACCGTCATCCGAATTTACCGCCAGCAACTCATCAAGGGTGCAGTTAAGGATGATGGTGGCATCCATCCAGATCCCACCATAGCGATGCAGCAACTCCAGACGAATAACATCGCTTTTATGCGAAGCCCGCATCCCCGCGTGAACAAATTTCAGGTCTGGCAAATATTCGTGCAGATTGAGATTGTTGATCACCGTCAGCGCATAGCCAGGATTTTCACGGGCAATTTTATCGACAAAAATCTGGACTTCAGCCGGGAGCTTTTCACTTTCCCAGTACATCCAAATTTGTCGCGGAATTGGCGCAGGCGGATTAGCGCGAGCCTGCAGGTTAATATCCTGCTCGGCCAAGGCGTGATAGGCGGGAAGGCGCTTGCGTGTGGTCAGCTTTTTTTCCGCCAGCAACGCCAGTGAAATCAAATGCATTTTAAGTATATGGTCAGACATGGTCATTCCTGTAACCCGGTCGGCCGCTATCCCAGCTTTTGCCACTTTCAGGCGAAAAACTGGCCCTGTGACAGCGGGCACGATGAAGCGCTAATGGCGCGAAAAGTGCCTCAAAATTAACAAACAGCGCCGGACTGCTCAATAAATAAACGCTGAAAGCGTCACTTTAAGAGAATACGCAGGCGGCGTTTGCCAGGCGTGCCGTTGAAGCGGGTGTTTAAGGGCTGTTGACCGGCGAATCTGTTAAGATCGCCGCGTTTTTTTCTAACCGGCCCATGATTCTATGTTCAAACTTAAATTCCTTCTGCCCGTGCTTATCGTCATCAGCGCGGCTGTCTGGTGGCTGATGCCACACTATAGCGATGAAGACAAAGGCTATTACATCGCCATGTTCTGCACCCTGACGCATGACGGGCGCGATAACTCACCACAAGCGATGCAGCAGATCATTGAAGGCAGTAATTCCGATTACGCGTTGCAGAAAATCCATTTCCAGTCGGGGCTGGCAGAACATCTGCAAACAGTGTGGCAGGATTTGACAGTGGAGCAGCAGCAGCAGGCGCGGCAGGAAGCGCTTTCCTGCCGCAAGGTGATGTCGGAAAAGTTATTACCGGGTAAAGCGGTGCAGTGATTAACGCAGCGGCAGCGCTAATACCGCGTCGGTGGTTTTGATCTCAGCAAACACATCGGCAACGCCTGCTAATGCGCTCTGCTGCAGCACCTTGTGATCGACCACCTTGTTATCCCAGGTCGCCAGATCGCGCGTCGCGGTGGCATCTTCCGGAATGATCACCGCATAGCCGAGAGGCACGGCATCACGCGCGGTGGATGACACGCACATGTGAGTCATCAGGCCAGTGACAATCAGCTGTTTAATGCCGAGCGCATCCAGCTGCTGTTGCAGGTCAGTGCCGACGAAGGAGCTGGGGGTGGCTTTGGTAATCACCCGGTCATTCTTACCCGGTTGTAAATCCTTGTGGAAATCGGCAAAGCGGCTGCCTTTAGCGAACAGCGGACCATCTGCCGCGCCAAGATGCTGTACAAAGAAGACGGGCATCCCATTTTTGTGGGCATGTTCCACAATACGTTTACTGTTTTGCAGGGCTTGCATACCATCTGGGATCGGCATCTTGCCGCCTGGAAAGTATTCATTCTGAATATCAATGACGATGACCGCCGTTTGTTTGGCCGTGAGTTGCGTTGTCGCGGTGGCACCGCTGAGCGTGCGAATCGTTGGTGCCTGACCGGCCTGACGGTCTTCCGCAAATGCATTGCCGGAAATGGCCATAGCCAGTGCTAAGGTTCCTGAAGCAATCATGTTTTTCATCGATGATAATCCTTTGTCAGTGAGCGAATGCCAGAGGTCAGGCTGACCTCCGATACTCAGCAGTATGGCGATTTGACCGACAGTGAAGGAGTACGGCTGATGACAAAAAACGTTCACTTTGCGCCAAAAACCGCGCATGCCCATGCCCCGATTAAAGTGGGTGTGGTGGTGTTTGACGACATCATTCCGTTTCACCTGTCAGTGCCCTGCGCGGTGTTCGAAAAAGCAGAAAATGACGATGGTACGCCGTTTTATCAGTTACTGATCTGCGCCACCCATCCCGGCCCGCTGAAAACCAACAGCGGCTTTTCCATTGTGGCGGAACATGGACTGGAGCAACTGGCACAGGCCGATATGGTGGTGGTGCCAAGCTGGAGCGATCCCGCGGTGGCTCCGCCTGCAGCGCTGATAGTGGCCCTGCAGCAAGCTGCACAGCGCGGTGCACAGATTGTGGGCTTGTGTCTGGGCGCCTTTGTGCTGGGAGCGGCTGGCTTGCTGCAACAGCAGCGCGCCACCACGCACTGGCGCTGGATGAGCGATTTTGAACGTCTCTATCCTGATGTAACGATTGATCGCGACGTGCTGTATATCGATGAAGGGCAAATTGTGACCTCGGCAGGCACTGCGGCGAGCATTGATTGCTGCCTGCATCTGGTACGTGAGCAGTGCGGGGTGGATGTCGCCAACAGTGTGGCGCGCATGCTGGTGGTGCCGCCACATCGGCAGGGTGGCCAGGCGCAATATATCGAGCAGCCGGTGTATCACTCGGCGGGTAACGATCGCTTTATGTCGGCACTGAGTTGGGCAACGGAAAACTTGCAGCAGGCACTGACGCTGGAGCAGCTAGCCGAAAGGGCGCTGATGAGTCGTCGTAGCTTTACACGCCGTTTTAATCAGACCACCGGCAGTTGTTTCAGTGATTGGTTAGTCAATCAGCGCCTGGCGCTGGCGCAGCGATTTTTAGAAAAAACCGATCAGCCGATTGAACTGATCGCTGAAAAAGCCGGATTCTCTTCGCCGTTAATGTTAAGACGACATTTTAAAAAGAATTTGAATACTTCTCCGTTACAGTATCGGAAAACTTTTCGTGGTCGGATTTGAAGTAATGGTCGTTAAATCAATCCATTAATAAAATGCAGTGAGAATATAACGGATCCTATAATCCACTGAATTGATTTTGGCAGGTTGCCTGATGATGTGCATATTTTTGCATAAATGATGGCTAATCTTATCAACGGATGGTGAACCATCCGTTGTGATAAATATAGCGTGAAGAAAAATAGTTACGCGGTTTATTAACGCATCACACAATCGATGCGCGAGGGGAATTGGCCTGAACGCAGCGTTGGCGTTCTCACCTCTTTCAATTGATCGCTGCTGTTAAATTCATGCCTTCGGCAAATCACGCACGGGTCAGCGCTCTCTTTCAGTTGCTGCTGGGCTTCACTCCCCAGCTGGCGCTTACGGCAGAAGAGCGGGGTGCAGCCCATCACTTGCTTAAAGGAGCGAGTGAACGATTGCTGGCTTTCAAAATGGTATTTTACTGCCAGGCCGATGATCGGTGCATTGCTGTATTTCAGCTCGCTGACACAGCATGCCAGTTTCTTTTTACGGATATAGCGGGCCAGCGTTTCGTTATGATAGCGGGCAAATAATTTCTGCAAATACCATTTGGAATAACCAGATTTCACTGCGATATCATCAATACTTAAACGCTGATCCAGGTTGTCCATAATCCATTTGGTCACCGAATCAATAACCCCTTCGTTGTATTTTTGCGGCATCTTTATGATCCTCCATTAACTGGACACAGTGTAAAATAATTAATCTTTCCAATCATCCGATTAACGTAAAGTTTTATAAGGAATTGGCTGTTTTATTATTTGTCATCAAGACGGGTCTTGTATTTAGTGAAATTAAAGCCTTTTTTGTTGAGCCGATGTTGAATGTTTGGCGTAATCACGCCCGTTATTTTTAACTCAAATTCTCCATCGCTTTGTCGCGCTTAACAGTCTGAGAAAAGCATACCGCTGGCACACCTCATCAATACGCTTTGGTGCATACCGTGCCAGACTGAGGGCTTTTGCATAGCTCAGGAGAAGTGCGCATGGCTTTTCGTTTCCCGCTAAAACAGTCACTTGCCGTGATTTTGACCGCGATGGCCGTACTACCTACCACCTCCGCGTTAGCGGCCAATGAGTATGGCGAGCAGCTGGAAGGTTTTCAGTATCCTTATTCACTTGAGCATTTTAATTTCTCTTCTCAGCAGCAAACGCTGAGCATGGGGTATATGGATGTGAAGCCCGCTCAACAGCCCAATGGTCAGACGGTGGTGCTGCTGCACGGTAAGAACTTCTGTGGCGCAACCTGGGAAGACACCATCAAGGCGCTGAGTCAGCAGGGTTATCGCGTGATTGCACCGGACCAGATTGGTTTCTGCAGTTCGACGAAACCCGCCAATTACCAGTACAGCTTCCAGCAGCTTGCGCTGAATACCCATCAACTGCTGCAACAGCTCGGTATCGATAAGGCGGTGATTGTCGGGCATTCTACCGGCGGGATGCTGGCCACGCGCTATGCGCTGATGTATCCGCAGCAGACGCAGAAGCTGGTGCTGGTGAATCCGATTGGGCTGGAGGACTGGAAAGCCAAAGGCGCGCCGTGGCGTTCGGTGGATCAGTGGTATCAGCGTGAGCTGAAGCTCAATGCGGCGGGCATTAAAAAGTATGAGCAAGCTACTTACTACAGCGGTCAGTGGAAGCCGGAGTATGACAAATGGGTGGATATGCTGGCGGGTCTCAACAGCGGACCGGGCCACAAGAAGGTGGCATGGAACTCGGCGCTGATTTACGACATGATTTTCACCCAGCCGGTATATTACGAATTCAAAGACCTCAAAGTACCCACGACGTTGATGATCGGTACAGCGGATACCACGGCGATCGGTAGCGATATCGCACCACCGGCAGTGAAAGCGCAGTTGGGTCATTACAATGTTTTGGGCAAGCAGGTAGCGAAGATGATTCCTGGCGCGCGCTTAGTGGAATTCCCTGGTATGGGACACGCGCCTCAGATGGAAGAGCCGCAGAAATTTAATCAGACACTGATTAGCGATTTGGCGCGTCCGCTGTAAGGGACGGTGGCAAATGGCCGTGCCCAGGCACGCCCTCACATTACTGCGCCAGTTTTTTCTTGCCGTTCTTGGCTTCGTACATGCGTGCATCGCTGCCTTCCAGCAACTGCTCCAGCGATTGCGGTTGGTCAGGATCAAACTCCACGATGCCCGAAGAGAAGTGCAGGGCGTAGCGGCGGTCGAGATCCTGAGTCTGCTTCTGCAGGAAATGGTCAAAGCGCGCGAGCACACCTTCGGCATCGTGGTGCTGTAAGCCGTTAAACAGCACAACAAATTCATCGCCGCCCAGACGGGCAAAGATATCGGCATGACGGAAGCTCACCTTCATCGCATCGGCAAAATCCATCAGCGCGCGGTCGCCTTCACGGTGGCCCAGCGTATCGTTAATGGCTTTAAAGCGGTCGAGATCGAGGAAGGTCAGGCTCGCCGGCAGTTGCTTCACCTGGCACTCATTCAGCGCAAGCTGTCCGAGCGTCATAAAGCCGCGACGGTTGGTGATTTGGGTCAGCTCATCTGAGGTAGCGGTTTGAAACGCCACCAGCTCGGCTTCTGCCATCGCTGCCAGATCGCGCAGCGTATGCATATCGTCTTCGTTGAACTCGCGGGCATGGTGATCGACGATGCACAGCGTGCCGACTTTAGCGCCAGAAGGCGTACGCAACGGACAACCGGCGTAGAAGCGCACAGGGCTGTCTGAGGTATTCACCAACGGATTATCGTGGAAGCGCTCATCTTCGAGGGCGTTCTCCACCACCATCACATCATCTTGTAAGATGGCGTGGCCACAGAACGACGTATTGCGGGGTGCGGTCGCCGCGCCTGGCCCCGCGACAGATTTGAACCACTGATGGTCCTCCTCCAGCAGGCTAACCAGCGCAACCGGCACGCCGAACAAACGACGGGCAAGGCGGGTTAAACGGTCAAAACGCTCTTCTGCAGGCGTGTGCAGAATGTTGAGCGCACGTAACTGGGCCAGACGAATCGCTTCGTCCGCAGGCAGTGCAGGTGCTTTCATCGCGTTACTCTTTCTTTTGAATTATTCGGGTACAACAACACTGGTGTTTTGGTGCCACAAAGGCATAAAGCGCCTGGCAATGGTAGCGATATCCACTGCCAAGCGTAACGGATATCAGAGCACTTTTTGCTCGGCGAGATCAAGGGCAAAATAGCTGAAAATCAGGTCGGCACCGGCACGTTTAATCGCACCAAGACTCTCCAGAACCACATTACGTTCGTCGATGGCACCCGCCTGCGCGGCGAATTTGATCATCGCGTATTCACCACTGACCTGGTATGCAGCCAGCGGCAGAGTAGTGCGCTCGCGGATATCACGCAGAATATCGAGGTAGGCGCCC
Organism: Pantoea sp. alder81; assembly: GCF_020179835.1. Taxonomy (GTDB): domain Bacteria; phylum Pseudomonadota; class Gammaproteobacteria; order Enterobacterales; family Enterobacteriaceae; genus Pantoea. Next base: position 107,111 of record NZ_JAIUDA010000010.1, read on the forward strand.
GCCGGTTTCACCATCAGTGAATCGGCCCCTTCGGCTTCATCGATCAGAGACTCGCGAATCGCTTCACGACGGTTCATCGGATTCATCTGATAAGTTTTACGATCGCCTTTCAGCGCCGTTCCCGCCGCTTCACGGAATGGACCGTAGAACGAGGAGGCGAACTTGGTGGAGTAAGACATGATGGCGGTATCGGTGAAGCCTGCCGCATCCAGCGCCTGGCGAATAGCTTTCACCTGGCCATCCATTGCCGCTGAAGGGGCGATGAAATCAGCGCCGGCCTGTGCAGCCACCACGGCCTGTTTGCCAAGGTTAATCAACGTCTGGTCGTTGTCCACGCCGTGATCGCACAGCACGCCACAGTGACCGTGGCTGGTGTATTCGCAGAAGCAGGTATCGGACATCACGATCATCTCTGGCACGGTGTCTTTGCAGATGCGCGACATACGCGCCACCAGGCCATTTTCATTCCATGCATCGCTGCCGGTCGCATCGGTGTGATGCGAGATACCGAAGGTCATCACCGAGCGAATACCGGCTTTAGCGATACGCTCAATTTCATACGCCAGACGTTTCTCAGGAATACGCATCACACCCGGCATGGCGTTGATTGGCACGTAATCGTCCACGCCTTCTTCAACGAAGATCGGAAGGGCCAAATCGTTCAGGCTGAGGTTGGATTCCTGGAACATTTCACGCATTGACGCGCTTTTGCGCAGTCTTCTTGGACGCTGGAGCAGATTGAATTCAGACATGTTCGTACAACTTTTGCTGGTGAAAAAAGTGACAATAGTTTACCCCTTTTCGCCAGCGGGGATGAAGGATTGTGTGCGGAAACGAAAACTCCCGCCGGACGGCGGGAGTGGGGAAGATTACTCGTTGATGTCCGGGTGCTGCTGCACCAGGTTTTTACGTTTCGCCTCTAGCTTGGCGATCTCATCATCAATATCTTCAATTTTCTGCTCAATATTGTCGTGATGCTCCTGCAGGATTTCACGCGCTTCTTCAATATCCGAAGCCGCCGGAGTGGCACCGCGCAGCGGCTTGTTGGCGGTCTCTTTCATGTAGATACCGGTGATCAAACCAATCACCGCCACCACCATCAGGTAGTAAGCCGGCATATACAGATTGTTGGTTGTCTCCACCAGCCACGCGGCGAAGGTTGGGGTTAAACCGGCAATCAATACTGAGATGTTAAAGGCACTCGCCAGCGCACTGTAACGAATGTGCGTTGGGAACATCGCCGGCAGCGACGAAGCCATCACGCCGGTAAAGGCGTTAAGGATTACCGCAAGCAGCAGCAGACCAGCAAAAATCAGACCCAGCACGCCGCTGTTAATCAGCATGAAGGCCGGAATTGCGCAGGCAAACAGCGCGATACTACCAATGATGATAAACGGACGACGACCAAAGCGGTCACTCAGCATACCCATCACCGGCTGGACAAACAGCATACCCATCATGATGGCGATAATGATCAGCACGCCGTGATCTTCTGAATAGTGCAGGTTATGCGACAGGTAGCTCGGCATGTAGGTCAGCAGCATGTAGTAGGTCACGTTGGTGGCAATCACCAAACCGACACAGGCCAACAGACTCTTCCAGTGCTTAGTGGCGATCTCTTTGAACGACACTTTCGGGCCGTCGCGCAGACCTTCACGGTCGCCTTGCTCCAGCTTCTCAACGTGCTGCTGGAACGCCGGTGTCTCTTCCAGAGCATGACGCAGATAAAGACCAATCAGGCCCAACGGCAAGGCAAGGAAGAACGGCAGACGCCAGCCCCACTCAAGGAATTTCGCTTCACCGATGACGGTGGAAATCAGTACAACGACGCCCGCACCCAGCACGAAGCCGGCGATCGAGCCGAAGTCGAGCCAGCTACCCATAAAGCCACGTTTACGGTCTGGCGAATACTCTGCGACGAATATCGACGCACCGGTGTATTCACCGCCCACCGAGAAGCCCTGCGCCATTTTGGCCAGCAGCAGCAGAATCGGTGCCCAGATGCCAATAGAGGCATAAGAGGGGATCAGGCCGATACAGAAGGTACTGATCGACATGATGACAATGGTGATGGAGAGGATTTTCTGACGACCGTATTTGTCGCCGAGCATACCGAAGAACAGTCCACCCAGTGGACGAATCAGGAAGGGAACTGAGAAGGTACCCAGTGCAGCAATCATCTGCACGCTAGGCGATGCATCCGGGAAGAACACCTTACCCAGTGCATAAGCCACAAAGCCATAAACACCGAAATCAAACCACTCCATCGCGTTGCCCAGAGACGCGGCGGTAATGGCTTTACGTAAACGGGCGTCATCGATAATCGTGACGTCATCCAGCCCGATAGGTTTTACACGCTTCCTACGTAGTTTCATGATGTAACCCTGTATTGGAATTCGAAAAATCCTCAACGCTGCAGACTACATTTTGTGGCCAGTCAACGGCGTTGAGAAAATTTAAGCATAGCCGTGAAAGATGGTTTTATCCGGCGTTGCTTGGGTAATAATTAGGGGCGAAATGATTACGTCCCGCGACAGAGTATACCGATTTTGTGTGATATTTGTCATGTTTCGGCCGGCAACTGGCTATTTTTTGGCTAAAGATACGGTTGAAAGCGGGCCGAAACGCAGCAAATAAAATCACATAAACGGGGCGAAGAGGCGCGTATTGCCTGCTTTTTATCGAAGCGGTGAGGGGCGAGGGGCTTTGATAACGAAAAAATTATTTTAGCGCTCCTGCGGAGTAAGGAAATCCTGATGGTTATCAGTGGTATCAACTGCGCACCACCTTTAAATTAATCCATTGTTCTGCTAAATCGTGGCTTTGTTTCCACACCTGATTGTTGCGCAAATAAATAAGAAAAGCTTACCAATAAGCGAAGCGGCAAGCTTTGCTTGCCAGCCTGACATCATTCGGTAATACTCTGCCGCCTGGCTCAGGTGGAGTGTTCATGTCGAAAAAAAACGCCCGATTGTTTGAGAATCCCTGGCTGTCGCAAATCGACAGTGTAGAAAGGAATCTTATCAATTATGCGCCTGATGCACGGCGAATTGCTCCTGTTTCCATCGTGCCGGTGGGGTGGATTGAGTGCGGTGAGCGGGCCGATGCACAGCTGACACTGTTGGCACAACGGCCCGATGAGCTGGTGAAGCGTTTGAAAAGCTGGAGGCAGGCGGGATTGCTGACCAGCCAGGCCGCGGAGAGCTTTCGTCAGTTGCAGCGTCTGACGCAAACCAGTATTGCGCGTAACCAACCGATTACGCAGCTTGAAGAGTATCAGCAGTTGGTGGGGCAATTAACGCCGACGCTGGAGCGCATTAACCAACGCCTAAACGCGCAACGCCAGTCCGCCAATTTGGCGGAAGACAGCCTGGAAGTGGCATTGCGCATCGCGGAGAAGCGCCGCCGTTCAGAGTAACGAGCGCAGCGGAGCACCCGTCACCCATCCCTGAATATCTTCCACGGCCTGCGTAAAGTAGGTGCGGTAGTTGCTATCTGCAACGTAGCCAAGATGCGGTGTGGCGAGCACGGTGGGCAGATGGCGCAGCGGATGATCAGCGGGTAACGGTTCCTGTTCAAACACATCGATCCCGACACCCGCCAACTGGCCGGATTGCAGCGCCGCAATCATCGCCTGCTGGTCGACAATCGCGGCGCGCGAGGTGTTAATCAACAGCGCACCCGGCTTCATCTGTGCCAGCGCATCGCTATCAATCAGATGACGCGAGCGCTCGCTAAGCACCAGATGCACGGAAACGAAATCGCTGATCCGCATTAGCGCATGTAACGAGTCCATCCGCTCGACACCGCATTCGGCCGCACGCGCGTCGGTGAGATTCTGGCTCCACGCGCAAACGCGCATGCCAAAAGCCTGTGCCACTTTGGCCATCTCGCCACCAATTTTTCCCAGCCCCACTAAGCCCAGCGTTTTGCCCTGCAAACCGAGCCCCAGCGTTTGCTGCCACGGCCCGTTATTGCGCAGTGCCTGACTCTCCACGCCGATGTGACGCGCCAGCCCGATCAGCAAGCCCCAGCTCAGCTCCATCGGCGCGGCGCTGCTGCTGGCGGTACCGCACACCGCGATGTAGCGCTCGGCGCAGGCGTGCAGATCAATTGACGCATTGCGCATGCCGGAAGTGACCACCAGTTTGAGGTTAGGTAAGCGGCCAATCAGCTCCGCAGTCAGCGGTGTGCGCTCGCGCATAACAACGAGGATATCGGCGTGTTCGATATGGCGCACCAGCTCATCTTCATTGTCAAAATGCTGGGTCAGTGCGGTGGTCTGTACGGTAGGTTGAAGCGATGTCCAATCGGCCAGCGACAGGGCAACGTTCTGGTAATCATCAAGAATCAGGCAATGCAGGCTCATGGGGTTCCTCAACAAGAAGCGGCTGGCACCCTTGCTCGTTGAGCCAGGCGCGGAGCCGGTCATTATCCATCGGACGGGCATAATAATAGCCCTGAATCAGCACCACGCCACGCTGTCGCAGATAGTCATATTGTAACGAGGTTTCCACCCCTTCACCGAGCACATCCAGCTTGAGTTTGTGGCACAGGTTAATGATGGCATCCAGCACCGGCGTTTCCACCTCCAGACCTTCAATCGCGTTAATAAAGCCACGATCGATTTTCAGGTAATCGAGTGGGAAGGTCAGCAGGTAAGAGAGAGAGCAGTGACCGGTACCAAAATCATCGATCGCCACCTTCATGCCGTGTGACTGCAGATGGCGCAGCTTGCGTGCCACCAGTTCGCCGTCATCAATCAGGCTGCGTTCGGTCAACTCCAGCGTGACCACCATTTGCTTATCTTTAATCCGGCGGGCAAAGCGCTGAATATCCTGCACGAAATCGGCATGTTGCAAATGCTCTGCTGCCACGTTCAGACCGATATGGAAACCGGGTTCCACCTGCCAGCCCTGAATATCTTCCGCCATCAGATCCAGTAAATGCTGGGTGAGCGGGACAATTACGCCCTCTGCTTCAGCATGGCTAATAAAAATATCCGGACGAATCATCTCGCCATTCGGCAATTGCCAGCGTAATAAGGCCTCCGCGCCTTTGCAGCGCTCGATCTCAGTACTGTAAACCGGCTGGTAATGCACCGAGAACTGACGATTACGTATGGCGCGACGGATTTCATCGCCCCAGGAAATGCGGCGGCGTAGCCAGTTGGCGGTCAGCACCATCAGCAGAATAGAGAAAATCGCGGCCATCGGCAGGAAGATAAACAGCGCCTGGCGCCAGGCTTTTAGCAACTCGGAGGCGGGGACCGTGACGTTGACGCTGATCGGGTAGCGGCTCGACTCCGCTTGATAAGGCTCACTCTTGAAATACAGCTCGGGTTCGATATCGGCAGGGCCGCTGGTGATCGCCGCACCGCCGCTAAAGCGCAGGCTCATCTGGTAGCCGCGTGACTCGCCGATCGCATGCATAAAGTCCATCAGATACTGACCGTCAATCACCGCCCAGAAGCCGGTGCTGTCGGGTAGCTGGCGCACAAATACCACGGCAGGACGATTGGGCACGCCGTAAGTGCCACGAATCGAGATACTCCACCAGGCTTTGCCGGTGATTGGCGGCGGTTGCATCATCATCTGGGTCAGGGTGCCATGCACCAAACCAAAGGCCGATGAGCAACTGATGTTCTCGCCATTCAACAGACCGACGGAACGGAAATAGGCGTTAAGAGTGCCAGCACGCTGCAGCTGGTCTTCGATTTTCTCGCAAGGCTGATAATGGTACTGACGCAACTGGGTGATCATATCCCAGGCGTTATCACTCATCTTTTCAGCTTGCGTTAAGAGGGAGTTGGCCGTGGAAATCTGCTGCTGGCTCACCGTGTGCCGCGCTTCAATGGCTGTACAAAGGATGCCCAGTACCAGCGGTAATAACCCGGCACAGACAATTAACAGCCAGCCAAAATCGCGATTTCTTTTTTGCGGTGGCACCTGACTTTCCTCGGTCATTTTAAGCAGCAGATGAGGGCTAAGCTGCGGCGTCAGCAGCATAACACTTCCAGGGGCCGTGCATATTAGCGTTTTGATTTTGCTCTGGACTGACTCAGGTCAAATATCGGCGTCGCTTTGCGTTAATTGACAATGTTTTGCCGTTATTGGCATTTCCCAGCGGGAAAAGCGCTGTGCCACGATGTTGGGAAAGCATATTGAACCGAAATGCGGGTTAAAAAAGGGTAATGGTAATTCGGAGAGGGCTGTTGTCCAGCGGATCAGGCGCGGGGCGAATTGGCCGGTGCGCACGCGGGCGCACCTTCACCAAATCGGGAGTCAATGTCGTTTTAACGCGGACGCGATCCCGGCCGCCCATTGCCCAGCATAATCGCCAATCGGCTGCCGCCTGGCGTGGTCTCCATTAATATTTTGGTGACGCTGGTCAGCGGCACCGACAGCAGCATGCCCACCGGTCCCAATAGCCAGCCCCAGAAAATCAGCGACAGAAACACCACCAGCGTGGAAAGCCCTAAGCCGCGGCCCATCAGCTTTGGCTCCAGCATATTGCCAAACAGCATATGAATCGCACTAAACAGCGCGACTACAAACAGCGCATCGTAGACGCCATTTAACACCAGCGCCTGAATAAACGGTGGGATGCCGGCGATGATGGGACCGATGTTGGGCACGAAGTTGAGGATAAACGCCACCACGCCCCAAAACAGCGCGAATTTCACGCCGATCAATTCCAGCACCAGCCATACCGCGAGGCCGGTGATGGCGCTGACTAAGGTTTTCAGCGCCAGATAGTGAGTCACACCTTTGAACGCTTTGTGGAGTCCGGCAATGCGGATTTGTGGATTCACCATAGCGTTACGCATTTTGTACGGCAGATGACGCACTTCAAACAGCATAAACACCACGGTGAGGATCAGCAGCAGCACGTTGGTCATGGCGCCGGAAAACTGTTTCAGCAGCGTGGTGGCCATATCCATCATCACGTTGGGATCGAGTCGCGCGGCTAAAGCTTCCGTGGAGATATTGATATGAAAGCGAGCGGCAAAGTGCTGCACCACGCCGAGCTTTTGCTCCAGCATGCTCCGGATTTGCGGATAGGTATCGCTGAAGTCACTGGCTGAACTGGCCATCACGCCAACCAGCAACAGGATAACGATGAATATCACGGTGATTACCGCAGTGATCGCCAGACCGCGCGGCACGCCGCGACGCATCAGCAGAGTCACCAGCGGATTCAACACAATCGCCAGAAAACTGGCGAGCAGGAAGGGCACCAGAATCTCTGACGCGGCGCGAATGCCCGCCAGAATGATCACCAGCATCGCCATCTTGACCAGCATGTTCTGGCCAATTTTTTCCTGGGGCAGGTTGTTCATTTACTCTCCTGAGTCATCAATGGCTCAGGAGAGTGTAGTTGAACGAGATTAAGTGATTGTTTATTTAGGAATAAGCGAAACGTGTTGAATGCGTCTTTCGGCAAAGGTGCTGTGTAATGCGCAATAGATTGCGCCGCTACTGGCATGTGCACCTGATTTGTAGCGGCGCGATTCATCGCGCTATTTATTCCCCTGGCGCTGCATCAGCACGGTGGCACCCAGCATCAAGGTGAGGCTGGCGAGTAGCGTCACGGTGGCCATTGCCATCCCTTGTCCCACGGAGCCCTGTTCGAACTGCCGCCAGATAAAGATCGCCACGGTCTGCGTGCCGGCGGGTGCCAGCAGCAGCGAGGTCACCAGTTCGCGTGAGGCCACGGCAAACACCATCATCATCGCCGCCAGCAGACTCGGCGCCACCAGCGGTAACACAATCAAGCGCAATGCCTGCATGCGTGACGCGCCATGCACGCGTGCCGCCGGTTCCAGCGTAGGAGCCACCTGGCGCAGCGCGCTGCTGACATAGCGCACCGGCCAGGGCAATAGCAGGCAGCTGTAGGAAAGCAGCAGGATAAACATCGTGTTGTAAGGGGAAACCGGCCAGAAGCCGCGGTTCCACAGCAGAATCAAACCGACGCCGACCACCACGCCCGGCATGGCGGCAGGCAGCAGCGCCAGGCCGTCCATCATTGCAAGAAGACGGGTTTTGCCTTCTGACACGCGCCAGGCGATCAGGAAGCCGAGCAACCCGGTGAGCAGTGCCGCACCCAACGCCAGCCCAATGCTGGTGGAGAACGCCGCTAGCGCATCACCCTGTTGACTGAACAGCGCACCGAAGTGGCGCAGCGTCAGGTTATCCAGATGCAGGCCGCCGGAAAGCGTGTTCAGCAATCCACTCAGCGTCATCGCGCCCAGCGGCAGCACCACAGCGAGTAAAACGGTGAGAATAAACGGCAACATCATGAGTGGCAGCCAGCGTCCGCCCTCAGCCAGTTCCTGCACCACTGGTTTGCCGTTCACTGCCGTCACATCGCTGCTGCCGGTCAGTTTCCGTTGCAGGAACCAGGCGGTCAGTGCCACCAGGCTCAACATCAACGAGAGCGATGCTGCGCCCGGTAAGTCAATGGGCCAGTCTGCCAGTTTGGTTTCGATGCCGACGGTCATTAGCGTCAGATGCGCCTGAGTGCCGAGCGCCGCAGGCACGCCGTACTCTTCAATCGCCAGGGTAAACGCCAGCAGCACGCCACCTGCTAATGCCGGAAGCGTCAGCGGCAGTGTGATCTGAACAAAAGCACGCCAGGCCGATGCACCGTGCACGCGCGCGACCCAGGCGAGACGCTGTCCGCTCGCCATCAGCGATCGCGACACCGCAAAATAGACCACCGGAAAGATATTTAGCGTCATCACCAACGTCATCCCGGTGCTGCTAAACAGCAGGCTATCAAGGTTGAAGCCAGTGAGTTGTTGCAGATAGCCGTTGCGTTGCAGCGCCAGCGTCCAGGACAGCGCCACGATATAGGGCGGCGTGAGGAAGGGGATCAGGAACAGCAGATCCCACATCGCCGCACCCGGCAGGCGGAACAGGCCGCGCAGCGCGCCGAGCGGTAAGCCCAGCAGCAAACTGCACAGCGCCACGCCGCCGCCGATTTTCAGCGTGCCCAGCCACATTGGCACCAGCTGCGGGTCCTCAAACAGCGCCGGTAACGCGCTGAAAGCCCCACTCCAGTTCCCCTCGCCAAGCTGCGGAAATAGCGCCTGCAGCACGATAAACAGCAGCGGCAGCGCCACCAGCAGTATCAGCGCCAGCAGAATCAATCCATTCAGGGCACGCGACATCATTTACTGTCCGAACAGGGCGCCAAAGCGCTTCAGCACCGCCGAGCGCTCGCTGCTGCCATCACTATTGGCTGGCAGCAGTTTAATCTCGGTGAACAGCGGACGCTGCGCTTTGATATCGGTACGCGCCGGCATCAGCCAGGCTTTAGCCACTTGCTCCTGACCTTCATCCGACAGCACATAATCGACGAACTTTTTCGCGTCATCGGCATGCTGGCTGCTCTTCAGAATCATCATCGGACGCGGCGCCACCACGGTGCCGTTCTCCGGGAAGATCACTTTGACGCTTTCACCCTGGGCAATGTTGTTATAGGTGACGTAATCCACTGCACCAAACACCGCCGCTTTCGCACCTTGCAATACCGGCGTCACCGCCTGGGCATTCGGGCCGCTCATCACCATGCCGTTGGCTTTCAACTGATCAAACAGCTGCCAGGCTTTTTCACCTTCGCTGTTTTGCAGGCCAATCAGCAAGTCGAGTGAGGCACCGGAAAGGGCCGGGTCCGGCGTGGTGACTTTGTCTTTAAACGCGGGCGCGGTGAGATCCTGCCAGGTTTTAGGTTCCGGGGTATCGCTCTTGGTATTCCACACGATGCCCAGCGCCGAAATGCCCTGCGCCACGTAGTTGGCAGTTTTGAACTGATCCGGCACTTTGGCCGCATTGGCACTTTCGTACGGCAGCAGCCAGCCACGATGTTGCAGATCTTCAGCGGTATCCCATGAGGCAGAGATCAGCACATCCGCTTGCGGATTGGCCTGTTCGGCTTCCAGACGCGCCATCACCTTGCCGGTGGTGGCCTGGAAGATATTCACTTTGATACCGGTTTGCTTTTCGAATCCGGTGGCCAGACTTTTTGATAGCGAACCCGGACCGGCGGTGTACACCGTCAGCGCCTGGGCATCGTTGATCATCATGGCGGAGGTCAAAATCATCGCGCTGATGGCTCCTGTTTTAACTGACTTGAGAGATGGCATTGCGGTCCCCTGAGAGGTGAGTAACGGAAACGATCTGGCCCTGTGCCAGGTGAATAATGCGGTCGGCGAGCGTGTTGGCTTCCTCGCGGTCATGCGTGACATAAACAGCGGTAATGCCCGCGCTGCGCAGCAGATCGGCCATGGTGTGCACCAGGGTTTCGCGCAGGTCGCGGTCAAGGTTGGAGAGCGGTTCGTCGAACAACAAAATCGCCGGTTTAGCGACCAAAGCACGGGCGAGGGCCACGCGCTGCTGCTGTCCGCCGGAGAGCAAGGCGGGTTTGCGATCGCCAAAATCGGCGAGGCCGACCTGCGCCAGTGCGGCATCGGCCTGTTCACGCGCAGCGGCTTTCTTCACTCCGCGCATCCTGAGCGGAAAGGCAACGTTCTGCGCCACGGTCATGTGCGGCCACAGAGCGTAATCCTGGAAAACCATGCCGAGGTTACGCATCTCCGGCGCATCGCAATGACGTGCGGAGGCGGCGCAGCGCTCGCCAATCCACAATTCGCCTGCAGTAGGTTGCAGCAAGCCCGCCAGCAGTTTTAGCAGCGTGCTTTTGCCACAGCCGCTTGGGCCGAGTAGCGCGACAATTTCGCCTGGAGAGATGGTCAGGGAGAGATCGTGCAGAATAGTCAGGTTGTTCACCGACCATCTGAGATTTTTCAGTTCGATAGGCACGGCATGCGTCACTGGCCACCTCCGGTAAAGGAGTGGCACTGCGGCACGCGCGCCTGACAGCAAATCAGGAGCAGCATCAGATTGTGTATCCTCTTTGGGATTTGATGGGCGCGAGTGTAAGTGGGTGATATGACGAAATGATGACCATAAATTAGGGCGATCGCCGGATGCAGTCCGCTGGAAAAGGCGTATAGTTAGCCTTCTATACAAATATTTAGTCACCCACGAGCGCAATCACTCATGCCTGACCAGCCTGCCGCCGCCCCAGAACACGGCCGACTTCGCCTGAATCTCCTGATCCTCTCCATCGTGAAGTTCAACTTCGCCAGCTATCTCACTATTGGTCTGCCTCTGGCGGTGCTGCCGGGCTTTGTCCATGACGGATTGGGCTACAGCGCCTTTTGGGCCGGGGTAGTGATCAGCCTGCAATACATCGCCACGCTGCTGAGCCGCCCGCATGCCGGGCGCTATGCCGATATGTGGGGACCGAAAAAAGTGGTGGTGCTGGGATTGGTGGGCTGTCTGATCAGTGGCATCTGCATCTTGCTCTCGGCGCTTACTGAGGGGCAGGGGGTACTGAGTCTGATCTTGCTGTGTCTGGGGCGCGTGATATTGGGCGTGGGGCAAAGTTTCTCCGGCACTGGCACCTCCTTGTGGGGCGTGGCGCGCGTTGGGTCGCTGCATATTGGCCGAGTGATTTCATGGAACGGCATTGTCACTTACGGCGCGATGGCGATCGGTGCGCCGCTCGGCGTGGTGATTTTCCGCAGCGGTGGTTTACTGCTGCTCTCCAGCATCATTATTGCCATTTGCGTGTTGGCGATTGCGCTGGCGTTGCCGCGTGCGCCGGTGAAAGGCAGCAAAGCCAAACCGCTGCCGTTCCGCGATGTGCTGGGAAAAATCTACGGCTTTGGCCTGATCCTGGCGATGGGATCGGCGGGCTTTGGCGTCATCGCCACCTTTATCACCCTGTTCTATCAGGATAAGGGCTGGGATGGTGCTGCCTTTGCCTTAACGATGTTCAGCGCAGCCTTTGTCGGCACGCGACTGCTGTTCCCCAATGCGATTAATAAGCTCGGCGGCCTGCGCGTCGCCAGTATTTGCTTTGCGGTAGAGGCCGTCGGGCTGTTTCTGGTGGCCGGATCGTTTGACCCGTGGATGGCAAAAGCGGGTGCGTTCTTAACCGGAGCAGGATTCTCGCTGGTATTCCCGGCGATTGGCGTGGTGGCAGTAAAAGTGGTGCCGCAGCAGAACCAGGGCAGCGCGCTGGCGACTTACACCGCGTTTATGGATCTGTCATTGGGCATCACCGGCCCGATTGCGGGCTTTATCATGAGTTACGCTGGGGTCTCGCTGGTCTATCTGCTCACCGCGCTGCTGGTGTGCCTGGCGCTGTTCTGCACTATCAGAATGATGAGACGCATGCCGGAAGAAGTGAGTGTAGAAATTAAAGAAAATGCCTGATTTTCAATTAACAAGGCATCATCAAATTATTCATGTCAATAGCTCAGGCACCCTCTAAACAGGGTGTTCAATCGCTCAGGCATCCTCTAAATAGTTTACGTCAGAGCAAGGCGGCAAGTTTGTAAGTCCCCAGGAGCTTACGCCCGCAAGTAAGAGCAAACGTTGTTATGGCGCTCAGGCATACCCTAAATAGTTTAAGTCAGAGCAAGGCGGCAAACGCGCGAATCCCCGGGAGCTTACGCCCGTAAGTGACTGGGGCGCGCAAACGCAGCCAACGCAGCTATGGCGTAAAATATGACGAGGATGGAAAAAAAGGCCTCCGACCGAGGCCAACACTAACAAAGTGTGTCTTGTTAAGGACACAGATAAGGGTAGGGGAAGCGGCGGCACGGACCCTCAGCCGCCGTTTTAAATCAGGCTTGCAGCAACTCAATACTCTGGCGAATTTCGCGCTCAATCTCTTTTGCGCCCCACTTCTCCAGCTCAGAGGAGAACGGCTCAAAGGCGTAAATGCCCTTATAGCCAAGCATCTCCAGACGTTTCACCTGCGCCACGCTGTTCAGCACATCGCGGTCGCTCAGCATAATGCGCTCTTCATCGGTCAGTTCAGCAGTGGGACGGGTATCCTCCACGGCAGAGAGATGCACTAAACCAATCTGGTTAACATCAATCTCCTGAGGGAACTCCTGCTCGGCGTTCTCATAAAGATGATGATGGAAGGTATCCAGCAGCAACTTGAACGGTGCGCCGGACTGCTTAATCAGCTTTTGTGTCTGCACCGCAGAGCGCAGTGAACTGACCGGGAAGCCCAGCGGCTCAACCAAACCCTGAACACCATACTCGGCAAACAGTGGTGCCAGCTTTTGCAGCGCTGCCAGCGTCTGTTCTGGCGCGATGGCGATGCCTTCATTCAGCGGGCACATCACCAACGCTTTGGCGCCAATCGCCCTGGCTTCCTGCAGCATCGCCTCGGCCTTCGCCAGCAACGCATCATCGGCGCGGTTAAACGGGTAAAGCGCGTTAATGGTTTCAATCTCAATATGATACTTGTCCGCCAATGCACGTAACTGCACCGCACTCAGGTCATCGGTCACCTTGCCGCCCGACATATCATTACGCAGTTCCACTTTGCTCAAACCCAGTCGCTGAACCAACTGGAAGAAGGCTTCAAGGGAGAGTGCAGGGGCAATTTTACGGTTGATACAGAAACGGGTTGGATCGATGGCCATGAGTGGCTCCTGTAATAGGATACGGATCAGATGCCACAAAGAGAACATTTATTTCATTGTTAGTGAATTATGAAATATCAGATATTGGATCTCTCTCGCAAAAATTTCATATTTCGTTTCGCGTAACATCATGCTGGCGTGATCTCAGTGGAAATTGTGTGGTCACAGAGGGTTATGATTGCGTGTCAGCAAGAGAGGCAGAGCGCCGAACGAGCGGGGTTTATCGCCATGTTGCAGGGAAGCCGGGAAAAATGCGATCCATGCCGCTAAAAGGAAATTTTCCAAAAAGAAGTATTTGAAAAATTTATTTCATTGTAATAGCTTCATAGCACGCTTTTCGTATTGCCTGGTCAGGTAGCATTGCAGTGTTAACCGACTGCCTGCAGGGAACTTCACATCAAAGAGGCAACGACATGACTATCGTAGGAAACTTTATCGGCGGCAAGATTACTCACAGCGCCAGCAATGAAACCATCCCGGTATACGATCCTGCCACTGGCAAAGTGGCGCGTGAACTGACGCAGAGCACCGCTGCTGAAGTGGAAAAAGCGATTGAGATCGCCCATGCCGCGTTCCCTGAATGGTCGAAAACTGCGCCGTTGCGTCGTGCCCGTGTGATGTTCAATTTCAAAGCACTGATGGAAAAGCACCGTGAAGAGCTGGCGGCGCTGATTGTGTCTGAGCACGGCAAAGTCTGGTCGGATGCACTGGGTGAACTGACACGCGGTATTGAAGTGATCGAATATGCCTGTGGTATTCCGCACCTGATCAAAGGTGAAAACTCACCTACCGTGGGTACCGGTGTAGACAGCTACTCACTGATGCAACCGGTGGGCGTGGTCGCGGGTATCACGCCGTTCAACTTCCCGGCGATGGTGCCACTGTGGATGTTCCCAATCGCCCTGGCGTGCGGTAACACCTTTATCCTCAAGCCACCGGCTCTGGATCCATCAGCCTCTGTGCGCATGGCCGAGTTGCTGAAAGAAGCGGGCCTGCCAGATGGCGTGTTCAACGTGGTGCACTCTTCAAACGAAGATGCTGAGCAGCTGTATAAAGACCCGCGCATTGCTGCGGTGAGCTTCGTCGGTTCTTCCGGCGTGGCTGAGCACATCTACAAAACCGCCAGCGCCCACGGTAAACGCGTGCAGGCGTTTGGTGCAGCCAAAAACCACGCCATCGTGATGCCAGATGCCGACCTGGATGCCACCGTGAATGCCATTATGGGCGGTGCGTTTGGTTCTGCTGGTGAGCGCTGCATGGCATTGCCAGTGGTTGTGGCGGTCGGTAATGACACCGCCGACAAACTGATTGCGCGTCTGACGCCGCTGATCAAAGCGCTGCGCGTCGGTCCTGGCATCCAGAAAGGTGCTGAAGAGAACGAAATGGGCCCGGTGGTTTCTGCCGCGCATCAGAAGAAAGTGCTGGGCTACATCGACAAAGGTGAAGCCGAGGGCGCAAAACTGGTGGTGGATGGCCGTGGCGTGAAAGTCGCGGGTCACGAAGAAGGTTACTACGTTGGCGGCACGCTGTTTGATAACGTCACTCCAGACATGGTGATCTGGCGCGAAGAGATCTTTGGACCGGTGCTGAGCATCATGCGTTCTACTGATTTCGACAGCGCGCTGAAACTGGTCAACAGCCATGAGTTCGGCAACGGCAGCGCCATCTTCACCAGCAACGGCCACACCGCACGTGAATTCGTGCAGAACGTGGAAGCGGGCATGGTCGGCGTTAACGTGCCGGTGCCAGTGCCAATGGCGTTCCACAGCTTTGGCGGCTGGAAGCGTTCGGTGTTTGGTGCGCTGAATGTGCACGGTCCAGATGGCGTACGTTTCTACACCCGCATGAAAACCGCTACCGTGCGTTGGCCGAGCGGTCAGCAGACTGTTTCAGAGTTCAGCATGCCAACGCTGGGCTAATCTCGCTCAAACAAGGAGATCGATGATGTCTTTGATTTCGAAAGCACAGCAGCCAGACAGTAACGGTCGTATCCAGCACGTCACGCCAGAAAGTGCGGGCTGGGAGTACGTCGGTTTTGATGCTTACCTGCTGAAGAAGGGCCAAAGCCTGAAGCTCAGCAGCGGCGATAAAGAGCTGTGTCTGGTGCTGGTGGCGGGTTTTGCCTCGGTGAAAACTCGCCATGCAGAGTTCCCGAACCTCGGTAAGCGCCTGTCACCGTTCGAGCGCATCCCACCGTACTCGGTATATGTGCCGCACAACGATGAAGTGGAAGTGTATGCGGACAGCGATCTGGAGCTCGCCGTCTGTAACGCGCCGAGCAAAGGTAATCTGCCTGCGCGCCTGATTGCGCCGGAAGATGTCGGCGTGGAGCAGCGTGGTAAAGGACGCAATCAGCGTCTGGTGCACAACATTCTGCCGGACAATAAAGAAGCCGACAGCCTGCTGGTGGTGGAAGTGTATACCGACGAGGGCGCGACCAGTTCGTACCCGAGCCATAAGCACGATCAGAAAACCAGTCCGGACGAGACCTATCTGGAAGAGACCTATTATCACCGTTTCGATCCAGAGTCAGGCTTCGCGATGCAGCGCGTGTATACCGACGACCGTTCACTCGACGAGTGCATGGCGCCGTATAACCGCGATGTGGTGACCGTCCCGCGTGGCTATCATCCGGTGGCGACGATTGCGGGTTACGATAACTACTATCTGAACGTGATGGCCGGTCCGGAACGTCTGTGGAAGTTCACCTGGGAGAAAGATCACGCCTGGGTGAACAGCGATAAGTATCCGCGCAGCAAATAATCCGTATCGAAGAAAGCAGAAGGGCAGCCATGTGGCTGCCCTTTTTTATCTGCAACGTCCGGCGGGGTTATTCGCCGGTGTTGGTATTGTTCAACGCTAATGAAACTGCCAGCGTCTGCGCCAGGCAAAGTGACGCCACCTGCGAACGGAAGCCATCAACCTGCGCTTCACGGACCACGAAGCACACGTCGCTGAAGGCGGCCAGTGGGCTCACCTGGCTGTCGGTGATGGCAATCAGGTGTGCACCGCGTTTGGCACCCAGCTCCACCAGCTCAACCGCTTCACGCGCATACGGCGAATAGCTAATGGCAATCACCACGTCTTTCGGATTCACCATGCTCAACTGCTCGGTAAACATGCCACCCAGACCGTCGATCAGGAATGCGCGGCGCTCAAGATGGCGCAGTGCGTACACCAGATAGGAAGCAACGCTAAACGAACGGCGCAGACCAATGATGTAGATGTTCTCCGCTTCATCGAGCATTTTCACTGCTTTATTCAACTGGTCCGGATTGGTTTGCATCGCCAACTGCTGCAATGCCTGGCTGTTGACCATAGTGAACACGTTCAGGATTTCAACCGGGCTTTCCGGTGAGCTGGCGCTGTCATCGGTCGCCGTCTGACGGAACAGACGCGCGCGCTCGGTGTAGTTCACGGTTTCTTCCATCAGATGCTGACGGAAAACCTGTTTCATTTCATTGAAACCGCTGAAGCCAAATGCGTTGGCAAAGCGGATCAGCGTCGAGGGTGGCACATCAGCTTGTTGCGCGATGGAAGCCACGGTATCGAAAGCAATGCTGTTACTGTTATCAAGAATATAACGAGCCACCTGCTTCAGGCGTTTACTCAGCGTCTCATAGCGACGACGGATATCGTCCTGCAACAGGGTTAATTGGGTTGGATTATTGGTCATGACTTCGGCCCGTCAAAAAAGAAAATATGGCTGGATAATGAGCGCTATAGTACCAGATGGATGGAAAATTTCATTTGTTTGACGCTATCGTGACGCTTATTTCATCGGTTTATGAAATGCCTCACAAAAAGAATTGATTAGCGGCAGTGCTGATGCCAATAAAAAAGCGGCCCTGACGAGCCGCTTTTGTCCTGCTTTATAACCAATCAGCCACGCGCCGCGCGCCAGTAGCCAATCAGTCGCAGATAGTTGCCTTTCACCGTTTCAATCAGCGCTTTGTCATCCAGCTCGCCGTTGAGCCATTGGCGTGACGGCTGGCCGAAGATGGTACGGCCGACGGCGAAGCCTTTCACCCACGGAGCCTGCGCTGCAGCGGCGAAACCGGCTTTCAGCGTCTCTTCTGGTGCATCAAGGCCGAGCAGCAAAATGCCGCGGCAGTGGGGATCGTTCTGCTCGATCAGCCCGCTGATGGCCTGCCAGCTCTCTGCCGACAGCGGTGGCAGTTTCCACCAGTCCGGCTGAATACCGAGGCTGTAGAAGTGGCTCAGCATGTCGTAGTAGTAGGATTCGTTACGGTCTGGATTGCTCTCAGGCAGAATCAGCTCTAGCAGCAGTTCATGCCCGCTCTTGTTACAGCCGTTCCAGACGTCGAGTACCAACTCATCCTGCTCTTTACGCAGTTCGGCGCTGTCGTGCGGATGGTAGAACACCAGGCATTTCACCACGTGTTCTGCCGGCCAGTCGACCAGCTGCGAACCAATGTTGCCGTGCTCGAGACGCAGTGGGCGTGAGCTTGGAAGCTCGATCGGGCGGCCAATCCACCAGTTATTGCCGGTGATGGCATTCAGCGCTTTCTGACCGTATGTAGTATCCGCAAGGATGCCGCTTTTCTCATTTAAACCGGCTTCATTAGCGGCTTCCTGCGCGGCCTGCAACAGCAGCAGTTTCAACTGTGGGATCTTATCTTCACTGACGCCGGCTTCGCGCGCCATATCGGCCAACTGCTTGCGATGGTCGAAGGCGAACACGTTCAACTCAGGCCACTGCTGTTTGCGCGTGGTAACGCGGTGCAGGTGGTTCAGACGCGCATCCAGGTCAGGACGTTTCACATCTTTATCGCGGCCGAGGAAATCGTCCAGCTCTTCTTTGGTTGGCATTGCTGGTGCGCAGCCGTGGCGAGACACCACCAGTGCGCCGCAGGCATTGGCGTAGCGGCAAGCCTGTTCCCAGCTCTCATCGTTAAGCCAGCCGCGCAACAGGCCAGACATAAAGGCATCGCCTGCACCCAATACGTTCAGTACTTCAACGCGCACGCCGGTTTGCAGTTTAGTCTGCTCCCAGCTGTCTGGAATATCACCTTCGAACACCACGCAACCAAGCGGACCGCGTTTGCACACCAGCGTCGCTTTACTCGCCTGACGCACATTTTTTAGTGCCGTCAGTGTATCAGTGCTGCCGCCGGCAATATGGAACTCTTCTTCCGTTCCGACCACCAAATCGAAATAGTGCAGCACTTCCTGCAGCTGTTTGGTGACTTCACCGGATTCAACGAAACGGGTTTCGCCATCGCCCAGGGAGGTCAGACCCCACAGCACCGGGCGATAGTCGATATCCAGTGCTGTGCGCAGGCCGTTCCGTTTAGCGATATCCAGGGCTTTCAATACCGCAGCACGGGTTTGCGGATGTGACAGATGCGTGCCGGTTACAGCCACCGCACGGGAAGAGGTGATGAACTCCTCTTGAATATCTTCCGGCACCAGACCCATATCGGCGCAGTTGTCGCGGTAGAAGATCAGCGGGAAGGTGTCTTCATCTTTAATACCGAGGATCACTAACCCCGTCAGACGGTCTTTATCGGTAATCAATCCATCGGTGTTGCAACCCACGCGCTGCAATGCTTCACGCAGAAAACGGCCGTTGTGTTCATCCCCTACGCGCGCCAGCATGGCCGATTTCAGACCCTGAATAGCCGTTCCATAAGCCACGTTACCGGAAGAACCGCCCAGATATTTATTAAAGCTGGTCATATCCTCCAGACGTGATCCGATTTGCTGACCGTAGAGGTCGACGGCGATGCGTCCGATACAAATCACATCAAGCCGCTTCTGTTGTGTACTCATACCTGTGGTTTCCTTTGTGATAAGCAGACACTGGGGCGAAAACGCCCAACATCAAGCGCTATGCTTCCGGGTTCTCAAGGTGCCTGATTGGCTATGGATGCAGTATGAGGAATGAAAATTCCAAATACAATATGAAATGAAACATTCATCGCGATTTTGTGAGCCAGGTAAAACTCTGTGCCATGCGGTATAACGGCACTCTATTTGGTATGAGTTTCACTGTTGCTCTGGCTTGTGAGCCAGGTCGCAGGAAAATGGCTGGGAATAAAGGAAGCTACTGAAGTGAAATGAAATTTCACTCTCTCACTGAAATGCTATTTTGTTGTTCCACTTTTACCCCTGCAACTGCCTTCGTGGCCAACGTTTCATCGCTGAATTTGATCTCCATCGCAAAATGAAATGTTTCTTCTGTAATCTCGTTTAATGAAAAAATTATTTGTTTATAATCGCCTCACGTTTCACTTATCCGCGGGTGCCGTAACGGCAGCGAAAACCCGAACCGCGTTGTACCTCACGTCAGGTACCAGCATGTAAAGGAAGAAGCATATGGGCACAATCAGACTTACCACGGCACAGGCGCTGGTGAAATTTCTTGATAACCAGTATCTGAACGTTGACGGCGTTGAAACCAAATTTGTGAAAGGCATTTTTGCCATTTTCGGTCACGGCAACGTGCTGGGATTGGGACAGGCGCTGGAGCAGGACAGCGGCGATCTGGTGGTGCATCAGGGGCGTAACGAGCAGGGCATGGCGCATGCGGCCATTGGTTTTGCCAAGCAGTCACTGCGTCGCCAGATTATCGCCTGTACTTCTTCTGTTGGGCCGGGCGCGGCAAACATGATCACCGCCGCGGCCACCGCCACCGCCAACCGTATTCCTTTACTGCTGCTGCCGGGTGATGTGTTCGCCACGCGCCAGCCGGATCCGGTGCTGCAGCAGATTGAACAGAGCCACGATCTCAGCATCAGCACCAACGATGCCTTCCGCGCCGTAAGCAAATACTGGGACCGCGTCAGCCGTCCGGAACAGCTGATGACCGCCTGCATCAACGCCTTGCGTGTGCTGACCGATCCGGCAGAAACCGGCGCGGTCACGATTGCACTGCCGCAGGATGTGCAGGGTGAAGCCTGGGATTTCCCGGAATACTTCTTCCAGAAACGTGTACATCGTCTGGATCGCCGTCTGCCCACCGCTGCCCAGCTGGAAGATGCGCTGTCGCTGATTGCGCGCAAACATAAGCCGCTGATCATCGTGGGCGGCGGTCTGAAATATTCCGACGCCGGCGCAGCGCTGCTGAAGTTCGCCGAGCGTTTCAATATTCCGTTTGCTGAAACGCAGGCGGGCAAAGGCACCATCGTTTCTGATCATCCACTGAATGTTGGTGGCGTTGGCGAAACCGGCTGTCTGGCGGCCAACCTACTGGCGAAAGAAGCCGATCTGGTGATTGGTATCGGTACGCGCTACACCGATTTCACCACCGCCTCGAAATGGATTTTCCAGAATCCAGAAGTGAACTACCTCAATATCAACGTCAGCAACTTCGACAGCTACAAGCTCGATGCAGTGCAGCTGTTGGCCGATGCGCGTGAAGGTCTGACCGCACTGGAGAGCGGCCTGAAAGGCTTTGAAAACCACTGGGGCGGTCAGGTTGAGCAGGCTCAAAGCAAGCTGTTGAAAGAGACGCAGCGCGTGTATGCCGCCACTTACAACACCGACGATTTCATTCCTGAAATCGCCGACCACATCGATCGTGAAGCGCTGTTTGCGGAGTTCGAGCGCCTGACGCAATCGGTACTGACGCAGAGCAGCGTGCTGGGCACCTTAAACGAGCAGCTCCCAAAGGATGCAGTGATTGTCGCGGCAGCGGGCAGTCTGCCGGGCGACCTGCAACGCATGTGGCGCACCAAAGATTACAACTCGTACCACGTTGAGTACGGTTATTCCTGCATGGGCTATGAAGTCAACGCCGCACTGGGCGTGAAGCTGGCGCAGCCGCAGCGTGAAGTCTACGTGATGGTCGGTGATGGCTCATTCATGATGCTGCACTCCGAGCTGGTCACCTCGATTCAGGAAGGGGCCAAAATCAACGTGGTGCTGCTGGATAACATGACCAACGGCTGTATCAACAATCTGCAGATGGAACACGGCATGGACAGCTTCACCACCGAGTTCCGCTTCCGTAACCCGGAAGGCGGCAAGCTGGACGGCGGCTTTGTGCCGGTCGATTTCGCGGCGATTGCCGGTGGCTACGGCTGTAAAACTTATCGCATTACCACGCTGGCACAGTTAGAAGCCGCGCTGATCGATGCGCAGAAGCAGACCGTTTCGGTGCTGTTCGACATCAAAGTGCTGCCAAAAACCATGATCCACAAATACTTCAGCTGGTGGCACGTGGGCGTGGCGCAAACCTCCACCTGCGAGCGCACGCAGGAAGTGGCCGACAACCTTAACGTGCATATCGAACAAGCACGTAAGTACTAACACCCTTTAGGCCGGCGTTCGTCGGCTTTTATTAACCCTGTATACCCAAAATAATTCGAGATGCAGGAAGGCGGCCAACGAAAGAATCCCGATGAGCTGACTTAAGTCAGTGATTCGGGTGAATGAGAGCAGCCAACGCATCTGCATCTTGAAGTATGAAGGGGATACTTATCCGACTCTACAGGTGTAATTATGACGCTCAAACTCGGTGTAATTGGTGCCGGTGCAATTGGTCAGGATCACATTCGTCGCTGCAACAATGTGTTGCAGGGTGCGAAGGTGGTGGCGGTTTCAGACATCAACGTGGAAGGGGCTCGTGCAGCGCTGCAACGTCTGAATATCGAAGCTGAGGTGTATCAGGATGGCCATCAGGTGATTAACTCGCCGGACGTGGATGCCATTCTGGTGACGTCATGGGATCCCACCCACGAAGAGTTCACCCTCGCTGCGATTGCTGCCGGGAAGCCGGTGTTCTGCGAGAAGCCGTTAGCGATGAGCGCCGATGGCTGCCGCCGCATCGTGGATGCGGAAATCAAACACGGTAAACGCCTGGTGCAGGTGGGCTTTATGCGTCCGTACGATTCAGGCTATCGCGCACTGAAGAAAGTGATCACTGACGGTGAAATCGGTGAGCCGCTGATGCTGCACTGCGCGCACCGCAACCAGAGCGTGGGCGAAAATTACACCACCGATATGGCGATCACCAACACCCTGATTCACGAGCTGGATGTGCTGCGCTGGCTGACCGAAGACGATTACAAATCGGTGCAGGTAGTGTTCCCGCGCTCCACCTCGAAGACCCACGCCAAATTGAAAGATCCGCAAATCGTATTGTTCGAAACCCAGAAGGGCATTCGTATCGATGTCGAGATCTTCGTGAACTGCGCTTACGGCTATGACATTCAATGTGAAGTGGTGGGCGAAGAAGGCATTGCCAAACTGCCTGAGCCTTCCGCGATTCAAATGCGCAAAAACGCGCGTTTGGGCAATGCGCTGCTCACTGACTGGAAAGACCGCTTTATCGAAGCTTACGACGTTGAGCTGCAAGCCTTCATCAATGACGCCACCGCAGGTAAGTTGACCGGGCCTTCCGCCTGGGATGGTTTTGCCGCTTCCGTTGCGGCGGATGCCTGCCATAAAGCGCAGAACAGCGGCGCTATCGAGCCGGTGACCATGCCAGCGCGTCCAGACTTTTACGCCAAATAACTGAGCCCGTGCGCTAACACTTCTCTCTCAGAATCAGGGAATTGAAATGAACAAAGACAATGTAAAACTGGCGATTGCGCCAATCGGCTGGACCAACGATGACATGCCAGAGCTGGGCAGCGAAAACACATTCCAGCAGACCGTGAGTGAAATGGCGCTGGCCGGCTTCACCGGCAGTGAAGTGGGCAGCAAATACCCGAAAGATCCGGCGGTGCTGAAGCCAATGCTGGAGATTCGCGGTATTCAGATCTGCAACGCCTGGTTCAGTACCTTCTTCGCCAACGGCGACAAGGCGAAAACCATCGACGAGTTCACCAATCACATGAACTTCCTGCACGCTATGGGCGCGCGCGTGATTGGCTGCTCTGAGCAGAGTAAGAGCATTCAGGGCACCACGCTGGCGGTGCTGGAGCAGAAGCCGATTTTCACCGATGAAGAGTGGCGTCTGACGGCGGAAGGCTACAACGAGCTGGCGGAGATCGCCGCGAAGAAAGGTATGCGTTTGACGCTGCACCATCACATGGGCACCGGCATTCAGACGCCAGCGGAAATCGATCGCTTTATGGAATCGACTAATCAGAATGTCGGCCTGCTGTATGACACTGGCCACATCTACTACTCCGAAGGTTCGCAGCAGGCGATGCTGGACGTGCTGACCAAATACCTGCCGCGCATTTTCCACGTGCACCTGAAAGATGTGCGTGACAGCGTGGTAGCTGAGGTGCGCGAGAAATCCCTGTCGTTCCTCGATGGTGTGAAGAAAGGCACCTTCACCGTACCGGGCGATGGCGTGATTGATTTCAAACCGGTGTTTAAAATCCTAGACGATTACGGCTACAAAGGCTGGATGGTGGTGGAAGCGGAACAGGATCCGGCGCTGGCTAACCCGTTCGAATATGCGGTGAAAGCGCGCAAATATATTCGCGAGAATACCGGCTTATAAGTTAATTGATGCACAATAAAAAAGGCCGTTATCCCTCTCAGGATAACGGCCTTTTATTTGGCCAGGATTACGATGCCAGCGACAGCGCCGGTTTCTGACCGTGTTCTGCCAGCCACTCGCTAATGCGCGCCTGCTCAGCTTCTGTCAGCCACATACCTTGTTTAGTACGACGCCAGATTGCATCATCCAGTTCACGCACCCATTCGTTTTTCACCAGGTAGCGCAGTTCGGCTTCATAGAACTCGTGACCGAAGTTCTCGCCCAGGTCTGCCAGACTGCTTGCGCCCGCCAGCAACTCTTCAGTGCGGCTGCCGTAAGTGCGGGCAAAGTGGCGTGCCATACCTTCGCTGATAAACGGATAACGACGGCGCAGACCTGCAGCGTAATCTTCACGTGAACCCGAGAAATCACCGCCTGGCAGTACTGCTGATTTAGTCCATGCTGGACCAGCGTTTGGATAGTACTTCGCCAGTTTCTCCAGCGCGTGTTCTGCCAGTTTACGATAGGTGGTCAACTTACCGCCAAACACTGACAGCAGCGGCGCCTGGCCATTGTCGTCATGCACATCCAGCGTGTAATCACGGGTGATCGCCTGCGGTGAATCGGACTCGTCATCACACAGCGGACGCACACCAGAATAAGTCCAGACGATGTCGTCTTTGCTCAGCTGCTGTTTGAAGTGTCCGTTGAACACCTTCAGCAGATAGCTGATTTCGTTGTCATCAATCTTCACGTCTTTCGGATCGCCTTTGTACTCCACGTCGGTGGTACCGATGATGGAGAATTCATCCATCCACGGAATGACAAACACGATACGGTTATCTTCGTTCTGCAGGATGTACGCCTGCTTTTCGCGATGCACGCGCGGCACCACGATGTGGCTGCCTTTGATCAGGCGAATACCGTACGGCGATTTCAGCTTCAGGCCATCATCAAAGAATTCTTTTACCCAAGGTCCAGCGGCATTGACCAGGCCTTTGGCACGCCATGTGAAGGTTTTGCCGGTATCAATATCTTCTGCTTCCACCATCCACAGGCCGCTTTCACGCCATGCACGCGTCACGCGGGTGCGGGTGCGCACTTCGCCGCCCTGTTTCACCACTTCCTGCGCGTTCAGTACTACCATGCGCGCATCGTCCACCCAGCAGTCGGAATATTCGAATCCGCGCGTGATTTCAGGCTTGAGGGCCGATTCCGCGCCAAAACGCAGGCCTTTACTGCCTGGCAGCGTGGTGCGTTTACCTAAGCGATCGTACATAAACAGGCCAAGGCGAATCATCCACGCCGGGCGCAGATGCGGGCGGTGTGGCAAACGGAAGCGCATAGGGAAGGCAATGTGCGGGGCCATTTTCAGCAGTACTTCGCGTTCGGCCAGCGCTTCGCCCACCAGGCGAAATTCGTAATGTTCCAGGTAGCGCAGGCCACCGTGAATCAGCTTCGAGCTATTGGAGGAGGTGGCACAGGCCAAATCTCGCGCCTCCAGCATCAGCACTGACAGTCCGCGTCCTGCAGCGTCCACTGCAATGCCGGCTCCGTTAATGCCGCCGCCGATCACGATCAGGTCTTTGGTTTCCACGTCATCTCCTCCGATGTTCGGAATAGTTCTTAAATGTTCGTTTTCGAGCGTAATAATAATCGGAAAGCAACATTGACGCCAGCGCTTAACTCAATAAAAACATTTTTGCGTGATATAGCTAACATTCCTGCAGGAAAAAAAATCCATAGCCATAACTTTTGTCAGGTTATCGCGACGGATTCTCAGGTTAAACTAGGCGCTAATTGTGACGACCTTATGAGAGACACCATGGAAAATTTCGAATGTATTTCGGTTCAGCAGGCTAACGAGCACCTGGCACAAGGCGCGCAGCTGGTGGACATTCGCGACCCACAAAGCTATGCCATGGGCCATGCAGCAGGCTCGTTACACCTGTCGAATGACAATCTGGCAGACTTTATCGCGCAGGCTAATCATGATTTGCCAGTGCTGGTGATGTGCTATCACGGCAACAGCAGTAAAGGTGCTGCGCAGTTCCTGCTAGGACAGGGATTTAACGCCGCGTATAGCATTGATGGCGGTTTTGACGCCTGGCGTGCCGTGTTCCCCACGCAGGTGGCCACGGGCAGCGTCTGAGACGATCACATAAAGGAAGGAGAACCCGCACGATGCGCATCACTCAGTTCAACAACCCACGTATGGCTCAGGCGTTTGTGGATTACATGGCGACGCGCGGCGTCACGCTGCGGATTGAGCGCGAAAGCCACTATGTGATTATGCTGGATGATGAAGCCAGGCTGGAGATGGTTGAAAACGAACTTGCCCAGTTCGTACGCGACCCTAATCATCCACGCTATCAGGCCGCCAGCTGGCACACCGGCAGTACCGAAAGCGGCTTACGCTATGAGCGCGCCAATATCTGGACCAACATTCGCGAACGCGCAGGTCCGCTCACTATGACCATCATGATCGCCTGTGTGGCGGTGTTTATCATGATGCAGATTGTTGGTGATGATGTGGCACTGGATTGGCTGGCCTGGCCCGCCGACTCCTCACAGTATTTCCAGGTGTGGCGCTGGTTTAGCCATGCACTGCTGCACTTCTCGCTGTTGCACATCCTTTTCAACCTGATGTGGTGGTGGTATCTCGGCGGGGCAGTGGAAAAGCGTATTGGCAGCGGTAAGCTGTTTGTGATTATGCTCATTTCCGCGCTATTGAGCGGCTGGATGCAGGCCAAATTCAGTGGCGTACTGTTCGGTGGCTTGTCGGGCGTGGTGTATGCATTGATGGGTTATTGCTGGCTACGAGGCGAGCGCGATCCCGAAAGTGGTATTTATCTGGAGCGCGGTCTGATGGGCTTCGCTATTGTATGGCTGATTATTGGCTGGTACGGCGCATTTGGCCTGTCGATTGCTAACGCTGCCCACGTCACCGGCTTACTGGTGGGCCTGGCCATGGCGTTTGTCGATACGCGCAACGTTGCGCGACGTTAGCAGAAATAAAAAGAAAACGGCTTTGAGCCGAGGAGAGAGATGTGAAGCAGACGCAACGTCATGACGCCATTATCGATTTGGTGCGACGCCAGGGATATGTCAGTACGGAAGAGCTGGTGGATCACTTTGAGGTGAGCCCGCAAACCATTCGGCGTGACCTGAACGATCTGGCCGATCAGAACAAAATCCAGCGCCATCACGGTGGCGCGGCGCTGCCTTCCAGCTCTGAAAACACCGCATGGCAAGACCGCAAAATGATGTGGTCGGCGGAAAAGGCGCGCATTGCCGAGCGTGTGGCGAGCCAGATCCCGGATGGTGCCACGCTGTTTATCGATATCGGCACCACGCCGGAAGCGGTGGCGCATGCCTTGCTGAATCACAACAATCTGCGTGTGGTCACCAACAACCTCAACGTGGCAATTTTGCTGATGGCGAAGCCGGATTTCCGTGTGATCATCGCCGGCGGCGAAGTGCGTACGCGTGATGGCGGCATCATGGGCGAAGCGACGCTGGATTTCATCTCCCAGTTCCGCCTCGATTACGGCATTCTCGGCATCAGCGGCATCGATATGGATGGCTCACTGCTGGAGTTCGATTACCACGAAGTCCGCACCAAACGCGCGATTATCGAAAACTCCCGCTGCGTGATGCTGGTGGTGGACCATTCGAAATTTGGCCGAAATGCCATGGTGAACCTCGGTAACATGAGCCTGATTGATTACATGTATACCGATCAAACGCCACCCGCCACCGTGCTGAAGGTGATCGAGCAACACGAAGTCCATCTCGAACTCTGCTAATCGATTCTGCCTGGGCGTCCATTGGGTCGCCCGCAGTGTTGAGTGGACGCATGAGGTTGAGCGCCACGCATAAATCCACTTTTTTTCCATCCATCCGCATTTCCCTGTCGCTTTTTTCTTCGCCCCCGGCTTTACTTATTCTTTCTGGTTATGCGCTCGCCCGTCTTTACCGTTAACGGACTCGAAGGGATTGATATGTCGCAGCAAAAATTTAATAAAACACGTTTCGACGCCGCTCTTACCCGCCAATGGCAGCACCTTGGACTCACCTCCGCTCAGCAAATGACACCGCATCAGTGGTGGCAGGCATTAAGCCGTGTACTAACAGAGATGCTCGCCACACAGCCGCCCGCTACAGCGCGTGCAGGCCAACGCCATGTGAACTATCTGTCGATGGAGTTTCTTATCGGACGCCTGACCGGCAATAATTTGCTGAATTTGGGTTGGTACGACGAAGTGAAGGAAGCGCTGGCGGCGCATCAGGTAGAACTCAGTGAGTTGCTGGAGGAAGAGGTGGATCCGGCGCTCGGCAACGGTGGATTAGGGCGTTTGGCCGCATGCTACATGGACTCGATGGCCACTGTCGGGCAGGCCGCGATGGGGCATGGCCTCAATTATCAGTACGGTTTGTTCCGCCAGACCTTTGACGATGGTCAGCAAAAAGAGGCGCCGGACGACTGGCAGCGCAACAGTTATCCATGGTTCCGCCATAACGCCGCGCAGGATGTGCAGGTTGGCATCGGCGGTAAAGTGAAGAAAAACAGCGATGGAACCCTGCAGTGGCGGCCTAAATTTCATCTCAAAGGTGAGGCCTGGGATCTGCCGGTCGTGGGCTATCGCAATGGCGTGACACTGCCGCTGCGATTGTGGAAAGCGACCAGCGTACATCCGTTCGATCTGACTCTGTTTAATGATGGTAAGTTCCTGCAGGCTGAACAGCCAGGTATTGATGCTGACAAACTCACCAAAGTGCTGTATCCCAACGATAATCACGCCGAAGGCAAGCGTCTGCGCCTGATGCAGCAATATTTCCAGTGCGCTTGTGCGGTGGGGGATATTCTGCGCCGCCACCATCTTGCCGGGCGCTCGATTCACACCTTGCCCGATTTTGAAGTCATCCAGCTCAACGATACCCATCCCACCATCGCCATCCCGGAGATGCTGCGTATCCTGCTGGATGAGCATCAGCTGGGTTGGGATGAAGCCTGGCATATCACCAGCCGCGTTTTCGCCTATACCAATCACACGTTGATGCCGGAAGCGCTGGAGCGTTGGGATGAGTCGCTGGTGCGCGATCTGCTGCCGCGCCATATGCTGATCATCCGCGAAATTAACCAGCGTCTGAAAAAAATCGTCAAGAAGCAGTGGCCCGGCGATAGCGCGACATGGCAAAAGCTGGCGGTGGTGGCCGAGGGGCAGGTGCGTATGGCGAACCTGTGTGTGGTGAGTTGCTTCGCGGTAAATGGCGTGGCCGCGCTGCACTCTGAACTGGTGGTGAAGGATCTATTCCCGGAATACCACCAACTGTGGCCGAACAAATTCCATAATGTCACCAACGGCATCACGCCGCGCCGCTGGTTGAAGCAGTGCAATCCGTTGCTGTCGAACCTGATTGACGAAACGTTGCAGGTGGAGTGGGCCAACGATCTGGATGCGCTTGAGTGGCTGGCGCCCTATGCGCGTAAGAAAGTTTTCCGCCAGCAGTTTCGCACCATCAAGCAGCAAAACAAGCTGCGCCTGACCGTGTACATCAAACGCGTGACCGGTATTGATGTGAATCCCGATGCGCTGTTCGATGTGCAGATTAAGCGGCTGCACGAATACAAACGCCAGCACCTCAGCCTGCTGCATATGCTGCACTGTTATCGTCAACTGCGGGACAATCCCGATAACCCTGACTTCGTGCCGCGCGTGTTCCTGTTCGGTGCCAAGGCCGCGCCGGGCTACTACCTTGCTAAGAACATCATCTACGCCATTAACAAAGTCGCTGAAGTGATCAATAACGATCCGAAAGTCGGCGATCGGTTAAAAGTGGTGTTTATTCCTGATTATCGTATTACCGCCGCCGAGTTGATGATTCCGGCAGCCGATCTCTCGGAGCAAATCTCGACCGCCGGTTATGAAGCGTCAGGCACCGGCAATATGAAGCTGGCGCTGAACGGCGCGCTGACCATCGGCACGCTGGATGGCGCGAACGTCGAAATCGCCGAAGCGGTGGGCGAGAAGAACATCTTTATCTTCGGTAATACGGTGGATGAGGTGAAGGCGCTCAAAGCCAACGGTTACAGCCCGAAAAAACTGCGCAAGCAGAACAAGTATCTGGATGGTCTGCTGAAAGATTTGGAGAAGGGCAAGTTCAGCGAAGGTGACAAGCAGGCATTCGATATGCTGCTCACCAGCCTGACCAGAGGTGGCGATCCCTGGCTGGTGCTGGCCGATTTCGAGGCGTATCTCGAGGCGCAGCAACAAGTTGAAGCTTTGTGGAAGAACCCGGAAGCCTGGACCAAAGCGGCGATTCTCAACACCGCGCGCACCGGGCGCTTCAGCTCCGATCGTTCGATTCGCGATTACCAGCAGCGTATCTGGCAGGCCGCGCGCTGATTTCCAGCTCGCTATTGATGGCCGCTCGACATGGTTTCGATAAGGTATTCGTCAGGTGCGCATTGATGCGCACCGCACCCAAGGAGACGTGATGACGCTCAGCAAACTGGATCAGGCCGCGCAGGACGCAGGCATTGCGATAGATTTTACCAACGCGAACGGCGAGCAGGTGCGTATTCACGACGACACCAAGCGCGCACTGCTGGCAGTGATGAATACGCCGGAAGGTAAAGCGCCACCGTTGCCGCCGGTGCTGGTTTTCACTCCGCGCCGTCCGCGCCAATGTTGCCCGCAGGGCAAAGGCGAGTTTAGCTGGCAGCTTGAGACCGAACGGGGCAAAACTTACAGTGGCCTGCTTCAGGCAGGAGAGCCCCTCACATTGCCACCGCGTCTGCCGCAGGGTTATCACCGTTTAACCTTACGGCAAGGACGTCAGCAGTGGCACTCGCGCATCATTATCGCACCGCGTCGCTGCTATTTATCTGAACCGCTGGCGCAGGGCGACAAACGCTGGGGGGCGCTGGTACAGCTTTATACACTGCGATCCGAGGGCAATTGGGGAATCGGCGATTTTGGCGATCTTACGCAGATGCTGGAGCAGGTCGCCGCTCACGGCGGGGATTTTGTCGGCCTGAATCCCCTGCATGCGCTCTATCCGGCGCAACCTGAGCACGCCAGCCCTTACAGCCCTACCTCTCGTCGCTGGCTGAATATGCTCTATATCGACGTCAATCAGGTGGTGGCATTCACACAAAGCGCTGAAGCACAGCGCTGGTGGAAACTCGCCAAAACGCGCAAGGCTGTACAAGCCGCGCGCGCGACAGACTATGTCGATTATCGAGCGGTGGCTGAGTTGAAAATCACGGCGCTGCGTCTGGCCTGGAAAACCTGGCAGCCTGATCCTGCGTTTCAGCAATTTGTGGCTGAGGGCGGCGATCACCTGCGTTATCAGGCGGCTTTTGACGGCATTCTTGCAGAACGCAGTTCGCAGCAGGCGAAGGAGTGGGGTTGGGCGTCGTGGCCGGAAACCTGGCGCAATGCCCATCAGCCAGAGGTGCAGCAGTGGTGTGCCGCACATGAGGATGAAATTCAGTTTTGGCGCTGGCTGCAGTGGTTGGCGCAGCAGCAGTTCGCGGCCTGCTGGCAGCGTAGCCAGCAGCTCGGCATGACGGTGGGATTGTACCGGGATTTGGCGGTGGGTGTGGCGCAGCACAGTGCAGAAACCTGGCAGGATCCGCAGTTATATAAACTGGGTGCTTCAGTGGGTGCACCGCCGGATCGATTGGGTCCGTTGGGGCAAAACTGGGCGTTGCCACCGCTTGATCCGCACGAGATGCGCGCGCGTGGCTATCAGCCTTTTATCGATTTACTGCGCGCCAATATGCGCGATTGCGGCGCGTTGCGTATCGACCACGTGATGGCATTATTGCGGCTGTGGTGGATTCCGTACGGTGAGACAGCGGATAAAGGCGCTTACGTTTCGTATCCGGTGGAAGATTTGATGGCGATTCTGGCGCTGGAGAGTCAGCGCCATCGCTGTATGGTGATTGGCGAGGATCTGGGCATTGTGCCGCCGGCCATTGTCCGCATGATGCGTAGCCACGGCATTTTCTCGTGGAAAGTGCTGTTCTTCGAGCAGGAGCGCGATGGCCGCTACCGCCTGCCTGCGGCTTATCCTCGTCAGTCGATTGCCAGCGCCAGTACCCATGATTTGCCCACGTTAAGCGGATTCTGGCAGGCGGAAGATTTGGCATTGGGTGAAAAGCTCGGCATGTACCACGATAGCGTGCTGCATTCCCTGCAACAGCAGCGCGCTTCACAAAAGCAGGCATTACTGGATGCCTTACATCAGGCGGGGGCAATGCCGGCACGCGGTCGCCAGCTGGCCGAGAAACAGCCGCTGACGCCGGCGCTGAATGTGGCGATGCACCGTTTTCTGGCCCGGACGGAAAGCGCATTACTGGGATTGCAGCCAGAGGATTGGCTGGGCATGACGATGCCGGTGAACGTGCCGGGTACAGTGGATGAGTATCCAAACTGGCGGCGCAAGTTGTGCGTCACGCTGGAAGCGATGTTTGCCGATAAAGCGGTGAAGCAGGTATTGAAAGCGGTGAATGACGGGCGCAAAGAGAGGTAAAATCTGCGGCAGCTCGGGTGTGCTGCCGCAGTTAAATTAGTAGTAAGAGTGCTCGCCGCGCTGGTGTTCAGTGAGGTCGCGCACACCTTTCAGCTCTGGGAAAGCCGCCAGCAGCTCTTTCTCGATGCCATCTTTCAGCGTGACGTCGATCATTGAACAGCCGTTACAGCCGCCGCCAAACTGCAGAATGGCGATACCGTCATCGGTAATTTCCATCAGCGACACACGACCGCCATGGCCAGCCAGCTGTGGGTTGATCTGCGCTTGCAGCAGATATTCCACGCGCTCAACCATCGGCGCTTCGTCAGACACTTTACGCATTTTGGCATTTGGCGCTTTCAGCGTCAGCTGAGAACCGAGGTTATCGGTGACAAAATCGATCTCAGCATCTTCCAGATAAGGCGCGCTTAGCTCATCAATGTAGGCTGACAGCTTTTCGAACTTCATTTCAGTATCAGTGGCTTCAACTGCATCGGGTGGGCAGTAAGAAACACCGCATTCAGCGGTTGGCGTACCCGGATTAATGACGAATACGCGAATTTGTGTGCCATCTTCTTGTTTGGACAGCAATTTTGAGAAGTGCTCTTGCGCAGCATCAGTAATAACGATCATGGCGATTGCTCAATAGTTGACTAAATTACCTGGTTATAATACGCCCAACGCCGACGCTCTACAAGGTACGGCACAGGCAGCCAATATGCACGCTGGCCGCGCCTTGCGCCAGCAAAATGCGGCTGATTTCTGCCACCGTGCTTCCGGTGGTAACCACATCGTCGATGAGCAGGATATGGCGTCCGCACACCGGTATTTCAAGGGAAAAGGCGCCGCGCAGATTCTTTTTCCGCGCTGAAGCCCGCAACACATGCTGAACCAACCCTCGTCGTCTGCGGCGCACCCCTGCACGATATTCACAACCTAGCCAGCGTGCCAGCGGTTTTGCCAGCAGTTCAGCTTGATTATAGCCGCGCTGCCAGGCACGACGCCGATGTAACGGCACGCTTAATACCAGATCGATGCGCGGCAATAGGTTATCGCGGCGACTATTTAACAATTTTAACAAAAGTAGCCGTGCAAGCATCACTCTGAGTGCGGTTGCCCGAGAAAATTTTAGCTGGATGACCCAATCACTCATCGGCGGCAGGTAATCGCTGACGCAGGTCAGACTGCGCCACGGCGGCGGACGATGCAAACAACGGCCGCACAGGCCGGTGCCGTTGGCCGGCAGTGCACAACAGGGGCAGATCGCGGGCAGCGCCGGAATCTGCTGTATACAGAGGCTGCACAGCCCATGTCTGGCAATCTGTAATGGCAGGCGGCATAGCCAACACAGGGCAGGGATTGATAGCATAGCGGCCTCTTTTTCACTTTTCGGGAGTGTAACCGATGAGTTCGCTTTACTGGCACACCACAGGCACGGTCGATCGCGATCTTGTGCTGCTGCACGGCTGGGGCTTGAACGCCGAGGTATGGCAGAACATTGTTCCGCGACTCAGCCCGCATTTTCGTCTGCACCTGGTGGATCTGCCTGGCTTTGGCCGCAGTCAGGGTTTTGGCCCACTGAACTTAGCCGAAATGGCTCAACAGCTGCTGCCGCAGCTTCCTGAACGTGCTGTGCTGCTCGGCTGGTCGCTGGGTGGATTGGTTGCCAGCCAGATTGCGCTGACGCAGCCTGAACGCGTCACGGCGCTGATTAGCGTGGCATCGTCGCCCTGTTTTACCGCACATGAGGATTGGCCGGGCATCAAGCCAGAGACGCTGGAGAGCTTCCAGCAGCAGTTGAGCAATGATTTCCAACGCACCGTAGAACGTTTTCTGGCGTTGCAAACCATGGGCACGGAAAACGCGCGCCAGGATGCACGCCAGCTCAAAGAAGTGGTGTTGTCGCAGCCGATGCCTTCGGTCGATGTACTGGAGGGCGGGCTGGAAATATTACGCGAAGTGGATTTGCGCGCGCAGCTGCCGCAGTTGGCAATGCCTTTATTGCGTTTGTATGGATCGCTGGATGGGTTAGTCCCGCGGCGCATTGCAAAGCAGTTGGATGAAGCGTTACCGCGCTCACCTTCAGTTGTGATGGAAAAAGCGGCGCATGCGCCATTTGTTTCGCATCCTGACACATTTTGCCAGCATATTACCGAATTCATCCAAGCGGTTACCCGTTAAATCTATTGTGGCAGTGGAAATTCCTTCATCAGCGGTAATACTTTTGACGTGAGCTGAGCTGCTTCGCGGTGTGTTCTGTTGCTATCTCGCCTGTTGTGCTTCGCGGCCGCTGACATCTCAATAATGCAAAAAATGGATGAGGGTATTGTTATGAAGATGATGAAATGGGCTGTGGCTTCTCTGGTGATGAGTGCGGTGTCGTTTTCAGCGTTCGCCGCAAAGGAAGTGACTAAAGAAGAAGTGCAGAAAATGAATCTGGAGAAAATCGGCACGGTGACCACCACGGCGGAGACCACTTCACCGATGGATGCGAAGCGCGAACTCTCCAAAGCGGCCGATGAGAAAGGCGGCAAATACTTTCTGGTGATTGCGGGCCGCGAACATGGCAAGTTCAGCGCCACGGCGGATGTTTACAAATAATCAGCCACGCAACCACATAAATTGCCATGCAGCCAGCGTCATTGGCTGGCTGCCATCGATTTTCTCGCCACTGATCACATCCTGAAAATGTCTCGCCTGCGGCAGATGCGTGATGACTTCCCGGCTGCTGAGATTAAACACGCACAATAAGCCATCTTCACTGCCTGGCGGATGTCGCCGCAACATCAACAGGGTATTTTCACTCTCCAGCAGCGTCATCGCATTATCGGGATGGAATGCACTCTGGCGGGTGCGCAGCTGGATCAACGCGCTGAGTCGTTCATACACCTGCTGACGCAATGGATCATCGCCGCTGATCCACTGTTCCATCTCATGCAAACTGTATTTCTGACGATTGATGGCGCGGTTGTGTCCTGCCGCGCGCACGCCTTCGTTATCGTTGCGAGAGCCTAAAATACTTTGGATATAGATCGCTGGCACGCCCGGAAAGGCGAGCAGAATGGCGTGTGCCAGCAGAAATCGACGCAAACGCGTGTCATCGTCATCATTTTGCTGGTTGAGGGCATCGAAATAGGTGACGTTAATCTCGTAAGGGCTGGTGGTGCCATCGGGATTGTTTTTGTATGACACCAGCGCCCCTTCCAGCGCCAAATCTCGCACCAGAGCGACGATCTCCACTTCGGACAAAATGCCGCGCGCAGGATTGAGGCCAATGCCATCGTGCGAGGCGAGGAAGTTGAAAAAAGTGGTGGTGCCGTTACCGGTGCCGAGCGTGCTGGCCCATTGACGCAGCGCGCGCGCCGATCCCGAATGAATGGCGTGCAGCACCAGCGGTGGCAGTGAAAATTGATACACCATCTGCGCTTCGTCGCGCCCGTTACCGAAATAGCTGATGTTGTCTTTGTGCGGCACGTTGGTTTCGGTGACGATCACCGTGCCCGGTGCCACTTCATTAGCGATGGCGCGGAACAGCTTCACCAGCTGGTGGGTTTTCGGCAGGTGAATGCAATTCGTACCCGGCGTCTTCCACATATATCCCACCGCATCGAGGCGAACGTAATCGGCGCCTTTGATCAGATAATCCAGCAATACGCCCGCCATGCGAATCAGCACTTCAGGATGGGCAAAGTTAAGGTCGATTTGATCGGCGCTGAAGGTGGTCCAGATAAAGCGCGTCTCACCATTGGCCATTTCAAAAGGCGTGAGCAACGGTGAGGTGCGAGGACGCGTCACCGCGCTGAGATCGGTGGCCGGTGGCATGCTGATAAAGAAGTCATCCCAACCGGGGTCCTGCGCCAGAAAGTGGCGGAACCATTGGCTGTGTGCCGACATATGATTGCAGACAAAATCGAACATCAGCCGGGTTTCACTGTGCAGCGCTGCAATATGCTGCCACTCGCCGCAAAGGGGATTCACCTGGTGATAATCAATCACGGAGAAGCCATCGTCGGATGAGTAGGGGAAGAAAGGCAGCAGATGCACCAGGCTGAAAGTGGATTGCAGGTGTTGCTGATAGAAGTGCGAGAAGCTGGCGAGCGTGGGCTGATCGGG
Source organism: Pantoea sp. alder81 (assembly GCF_020179835.1). Classification (GTDB taxonomy): domain Bacteria; phylum Pseudomonadota; class Gammaproteobacteria; order Enterobacterales; family Enterobacteriaceae; genus Pantoea. Next base: position 143,674 of record NZ_JAIUDA010000010.1, read on the forward strand.
TTCACGGAACTGATCGGCGTAGCTGATCAGCACCACATCCTTTTCATCCCAGTGTGCTTTGCGCGGCAGTTTAGCGGTATCACGCGCAGCACGAATGTGGGAAAGCAAACGCTCACGTGCGGCGACGGGGAAGCGGCCTTCGTAAATCTCATCAAGTAGGGCGTTAATAATGTCCATCAGATCGTTGGGCCACGCGGAAGGTCATTTTTTCACACGGATTTTTTCAGCGTAGACGCGGGGAGGGATTTTTCAACTTTAAACGCGCGGAAGCAAGATGGCCTCCGCGCGTGATTCAGGGCAGGAACTTAACGTTTTTTAACGAACGCGGCGGCCAGTGCATCACCCATTGCGCTGTTGCCAGCAGGTGAACTAGCCGGTTTGCCGCGTGCTTTGTTATTGGCCGCAGGACGTGCATTCTCTTTGCCATTGCTGCGGTTATTGCCGCCGCGCGCATTGCTTTCACCAGGCTGCTCATCCAGACGCATGGTGAGGGCGATGCGTTTACGCTGCATATCCACTTCCATCACCTTCACTTTGACGATATCGCCCGCTTTCACCACCTGATGTGGATCTTCGACGAATTTGTCTGACAGTGAAGAGATATGCACCAGACCATCCTGGTGCACGCCGATATCCACAAAGGCACCAAAGTTGGTGACGTTGGTCACCGCGCCTTCCAGAATCATCCCCGGCAGCAGATCGTTTAGCGTTTCCACGCCTTCGGCAAACTGCGCGGTTTTGAATTCCGGACGCGGATCGCGGCCCGGTTTCTCCAGCTCTTTAATGATGTCGGTGACGGTTGGCAGACCGAAACGCTCATCGGTGAAGTCGCGCGCGTTGAGATCGCGTAATCCACCCGGATTGCCCATCAACTCATTCAGTGCCTGTTCGGTTGCGGCAAGAATACGTTCGACCAGCGGGTAAGCTTCCGGGTGTACGGTGGATGCATCCAGCGGATTATCACCGTGGTTGATGCGCAGGAAGCCAGCGCACTGTTCATAGGCTTTCGGCCCCAGCCGGCTGACTTTCAACAGCTGCTGACGATTCTGGAAGCGGCCGTTCTCATCACGCCAGGTGACAATGTTCTGCGCCATCATGCGGGTTAATCCCGCCACACGCGTCAGTAACGCCACCGATGCAGTATTCAGATCCACACCAACGGCGTTTACACAGTCTTCAACCACCGCATCCAGCTTCTTCGCCAGCTGGCTTTGGCTCACATCATGCTGATACTGGCCGACACCGATGGATTTCGGATCAATTTTTACCAGCTCGGCCAACGGATCCTGCAAGCGACGTGCAATGGAGACTGCACCGCGAATAGAAACATCCAGATCCGGGAATTCCAGTGCTGCCAGTTCCGATGCGGAATAGACCGATGCGCCGGCCTCACTGACAATCACTTTCTGCGCGTTGATCTGCGGGAACTGCTTCTGCACGTCGAGGAAGAAACGCTCGGTTTCACGTGAAGCGGTGCCGTTACCGATCGCGACCAACTCAACCTGATGTTTGATGCACAGCGCCGCGACAGCGGATGCAGCTTTCGCTGCCTGACCGGTGTGCGGATAGATGGTGTCATACGCCACCAGTTTCCCCGTGGCATCCACCACCGCGACTTTCACGCCGGTGCGCAGGCCCGGATCGAGGCCCATGGTGGCGCGCATACCTGCCGGTGCTGCCATCAGCAGATCGTTGAGGTTGCGGGCAAAGACATTGATAGCTTCATCTTCAGCGCGTTCACGGATGGTGCCCATCAACTCCGTTTCAAGGTGTAGCAACACCTTGATGCGCCAGGTCCAGCTAACAACCGCTTTACGCCAGCTATCAGCAGGGGCGTTATTCAGTCGCAACTGCAGATGATCGGCAATTAGCGTCTCACCATGACTTTCTCGCGGGGCTTCTTCGAATTGGGGATCAGCGTTCAGAGAGAGTTGCAGCACGCCTTCATTGCGGCCACGGAACATCGCCAGGGCGCGGTGGGAAGGAACGGTGCTGAGTGCTTCGTGGTGGTCGAAGTAGTCACGGAATTTCGCGCCTTCTTCCTCTTTACCTTCCACCACGCGGGCCACCAGGTGCGCGTTCTTCCACAGATAGTCACGGACTTTTGCCAGCAGCGTGGCATCTTCGGCGAAGCGTTCCATCAGGATATAGCGCGCGCCGTCCAGCGCTGCGCGCACATCGGCCACGCCTTTATCCGCATCAACATAGCCTGCGGCCAATGACTCAGGCTCTTGTGAAGGATCGCTCCACAGCGTCTCAGCCAGCGGCTCAAGGCCTGCTTCAATGGCGATTTGCCCACGCGTGCGACGTTTCTGCTTATACGGCAGATAAAGGTCTTCCAGCTCGGTTTTATTCAGCGTGCCATTGATGGCGGTGGCGAGTTCGGGAGTGAGTTTCCCCTGCTCGTCGATGGATTTCAGAATCGACTGGCGGCGATCTTCCAGCTCACGCAGGTAGCCAAGGCGGCTTTCCAACTGACGTAACTGGGTATCATCCAGCCCACCGGTCACTTCCTTACGATAACGTGCGATAAACGGCACGGTGTTCCCTTCATCCAGCAAGCGAACGGCGGCGTCAACCTGGTCGGCGCGTGCCTTCAGCTCACTTGCGATAATCTGGCTCAGTGAATCTTTCATCATCATTAACAATGCTTACACAGGGTTGGAAAATAGGGGACAGTTATACGGATTGGGGCGGCAAATTGCCAGCCGGGGACAGGCGAATCCGTCTTTTTCTGAATGCAGCACGCACATCGTTGCGCGCACCTTGCTGATAACAATCCAGTCGCTTATTGTTGGCCTCTTTGCTGTAAAGACCCATTGTTGCCACGAGTAGATGTTATGAAAACCCAACTGATTACCCGCGAAGGCTATAACAAATTACGTGCCGAGCACGACCATTTGTGGAACGAAAAGCGTCCGGAAATCACCAAAATTGTCTCCTGGGCGGCCAGCCTTGGCGATCGTTCGGAAAACGCCGATTTCACCTATAACAAGCGCCTGTTGCGTCAGATTGACCGCCGCGTGCGTTATCTGCGCAAATGCCTCGCCGATCTGAAAATTGTCGATTATGCGCCGCAGCAGGAAGGAAAGGTGTTCTTTGGCGCCTGGGTTGAGGTGGAAAACGAGCAGGGCGATGCGAAGCGATTTCGTATCGTGGGGCCGGATGAAATCTACGGTGATGCGATGAAAGATTACATCTCTATCGATTCACCGATGGCTCGCGCGTTAATCAAGAAAGAGGTGGATGACGAAGTGGTGGTGAATACCCCAGAAGGACAGAAGGTTTGGTTTGTTAACCGCATCGAGTACGTGAAAAACCCAGAGTAAAAAGAGGCGGAGAATAATGGCTTGGGTAAAAAAGCCTTGGGTGCAACTTATTCTCCGGTGGCGAAAAGGGCTGGCAGTAAGAGGGGGAAGCGCCGCAGCCTTGCCGCGCCTTAAATATTTGGATTATTTGCCTGGTGTGGTCGCAGTGGTGGTGGATGTGCTGCTGGTGCCTTTGTCACCGCCGCCCATGGTTGCTAATGCCACACCCAGCAGGGCACCTACCGCACCCACGCCAATCGCGTCTGAGTTGCCTTTGGCAGTGGTGGAGGCCTGGGCACCCGCCGCTTCACCCGCGCTAGTGGCAGCATGAGCCTGAGAAAGGCTGACCAGCACCAGTGCACTCAGCAAGACCGCAGTTTTTTTCATTTTTTTCTCTCCAAAAATGCGCAATATCAGCAGGAACCCTTGCAGTTTCTGAGATCGTCGCACGAGAAGAAAGTGCTGATTAATCACTGATTAATCAGACTTTATTTAACGCTGGTCTTGTCTGGCGTGAAGGGCGTATTGTTCCGAGAGCAGATGGGCACTGAAAATGGAAAGTGCCAGATTTTATGCTGCAAATGATCGGTCATCGAACGATTCTGGCCTGCTGACTTAAGTCAAATGGTCCAAAATGCCGAGATAACGAGCGGCATGCGGCCGAATGATCCATTTTCGAAAAGAAAACCGCGGAAATTTTCGGATTAGCGCTAAGCGGCTGGAAAGCCCCGATAAAAAGCGCGAGACAACGCGCATTTCAAGGCTTAAATTAAATATAAGCTGCTGTTTAATATGCTTTGTAACAATTTCGGCTAGAATATAAACCATTAATAACTGTCACATGCAGGCATCTTTTTTACACAATATTGACTCAGGCAATGGCGCCTTTGGGAGTTGAACAATGCAAGAGAACTACAAAATTCTGGTCGTCGATGATGATATGCGTTTGCGCGCACTGCTCGAACGCTATCTCACCGAGCAGGGCTTTCAGGTGCGCAGTGTCGCCAACGCCGAGCAGATGGATCGTCTGCTGACCCGTGAATCATTCCATTTAATGGTGCTGGATCTGATGTTGCCGGGCGAAGATGGCTTGTCCATTTGCCGTCGTCTGCGCAGTCAGAGCAACCCAATGCCGATCATTATGGTGACGGCAAAAGGCGAAGAAGTGGATCGTATTGTCGGACTGGAAATCGGTGCTGATGACTACATTCCGAAGCCGTTTAACCCACGTGAACTGCTGGCACGTATTCGTGCCGTGCTGCGTCGTCAGGCCAATGAATTGCCGGGTGCGCCTTCACAGGAAGAAGCGGTTATTGCCTTTGGTAAGTTCAAACTGAACCTCGGCACGCGTGAAATGTTCCGTGAAGATGAGCCAATGCCGTTGACCAGTGGTGAGTTTGCGGTGCTGAAAGCATTGGTGAGCCATCCGCGTGAACCGTTATCACGCGATAAGCTGATGAACCTGGCACGTGGCCGTGAATACAGTGCAATGGAACGTTCTATCGATGTGCAGATCTCTCGTCTGCGCCGCATGGTAGAAGAAGATCCGGCGCATCCACGCTACATTCAGACCGTTTGGGGTCTTGGCTACGTCTTCGTTCCGGACGGCAGTAAAGCATGAGGCGATTGCGCTTCTCTCCTCGCAGTTCGTTTGCCCGCACCCTGTTATTGATCGTTACCTTGCTGTTCGTCAGCCTGGTAACGACCTATCTGGTGGTGTTGAATTTCGCCATTCTTCCGAGTTTGCAGCAGTTCAATAAAGTCCTCGCCTACGAAGTGCGTATGCTGATGACCGATCGATTGCAGCTGGAAGATGGCACGCAACTGGAAGTGCCTCCGGCCTTCCGGCGTGAAATTTATCGTGAACTGGGTATTTCGTTGTACACCAACGCGGCGGCGGAAGAGAGCGGCCTGCGCTGGGCACAGCATTACGAGTTCCTTAGCGAGCAGATGGCGCAACAGCTAGGTGGCCCGACCGATGTCCGTGTCGAGGTTAACAAAAATTCTCCTGTGGTATGGCTGAAAACCTGGTTGTCGCCAGATATCTGGGTGCGCGTGCCGCTGACTGAAATCCATCAGGGCGATTTCTCGCCATTGTTCCGCTATACCCTGGCGATTATGTTGCTGGCGATCGGTGGGGCCTGGCTATTTATTCGCATTCAGAACCGACCCCTGGTCGACCTGGAGCATGCAGCGCTTCAGGTCGGTAAAGGCATCATTCCTCCACCGCTGCGTGAATATGGCGCATCGGAAGTGCGTTCCGTGACGCGGGCCTTTAACCAGATGGCGGCGGGCGTCAAACAGCTCGCAGACGACCGTACGCTATTGATGGCGGGTGTGAGCCATGATTTGCGCACGCCTCTGACACGCATTCGCCTCGCTACCGAAATGATGAGTGAACAGGATGGCTATCTGGCGGAATCGATTAATAAAGATATCGAAGAGTGCAATGCCATCATCGAGCAGTTCATCGACTATCTACGTACGGGCCAGGAGATGCAGACCGAACGTGCCGATCTCAACGGTGTGTTAGGTGAAGTGGTGGCGGCAGAAAGCGGCTATGAACGCGAGATTGAGAATGCGGTGATGCCGGAAGAGTTGATGCTGGATATCAATCCGCTGTCGATTAAGCGTGCGGTGGCAAATCTGGTGGTGAACGCGGCGCGTTATGGCAACGGCTGGATTAAAGTCAGCAGTGGTCAGGAGCTGAATCGCGCCTGGTTCCAGGTAGAAGATGATGGTCCGGGTATTAAGCCCGATCAGCTTCAGCATCTGTTCCAGCCCTTTGTGCGTGGCGATAGCGCGCGCAGCACCAGCGGCACTGGCTTAGGTTTGGCGATTGTGCAGCGTATTATCGATGCGCATGAAGGATCGCTGGAGATAGGTGAGAGCGAGCATGGTGGATTGCGTATTCGCGCGTGGTTGCCGATTCCGGAAAATAACGGTACGGCGTTAATCACGACGCATCACAGTTAACGCCTCGCTCAGAACGATGCGGGGTGATTGACTGTTAACCTTAAGCAACACGGCTGCTGCTATATGCGATTGGCTGCTTAGCCCTTAGCCACAACGCTGCGGTTCTACGCGTCAAAACCTGTCGCTACCGACAGGATCTCAATGAGCCGCCATTTGGCGGCTCATTCACTTCACAACTGCGGGCCAGCCTGAACCAGCGCTTTGCCTGCATCGTAATCGGTGTACTTCTCAAAGTTAGTGATAAAACGCTGCGCCAGATCCTGCGCCGCCGCTTGCCACGCGTCTTGATCCGGCCAGCTGCGACGCGGATCCAGAATCGCGTCATCGATTTTCGCCAGAGTGGTGGGGATCTGCAGGTTAAAGACCGGCAGCGTTTCCGTTTCCACATTATCCAGTTCGCCCGCCAGAATCGCATTGATGATCGCGCGGGTGTCTTTCAGTGAAATACGCTTGCCGCTGCCGTTCCAGCCGGTGTTAACCAGATACGCTTTCGCTCCTGCCGCTTCCATACGCTTAACCAGCACGTCGGAATATTGCGTTGGATGCAGCGTCAGGAAGGCCGCGCCGAAGCAAGCTGAGAAGGTCGGGGTTGGCTGTGTGACACCGCGCTCGGTACCGGCCAGTTTGGCGGTGAAGCCCGACAGGAAGTGGTACTGGGTCTGTTCCGGCGTTAAGCGCGAAACCGGCGGCAGTACACCAAAGGCATCAGCCGTCAGGAAAATAACGCGCTGCGCATGGCCCGCTTTGGAAACCGGCTGCACGATGTTTTCAATGTGCTCAATCGGATAGGAAACACGCGTGTTCTCCGTTTTGCTGGCATCGGCAAAATCAACGCTGCCATCCGCCCGCACCACCACGTTCTCCAGCAGTGCATCGCGGCGGATAGCGCGATAAATTTCCGGCTCGGCTGTCTCCGACAGATTGATGGTTTTGGCGTAGCAGCCACCTTCGAAGTTAAACACGCCATCATCATCCCAACCGTGTTCGTCATCGCCAATCAGCTGACGATCCGGATCGGTGGACAGCGTGGTTTTACCGGTGCCAGACAAGCCGAAGAACACCGCGACGTCACCCGCTTTACCCACGTTCGCAGAGCAGTGCATTGACGCGATGCCCTTCAGCGGCAGCAGGTAGTTCATGATGGCGAACAGGCCTTTCTTCATTTCGCCGCCGTACCAGGTGCCGCCAATCAGCTGCATGCGTTCGGTGAGGTTAAAGGCGACAAAGTTCTCTGAGTGTAAACCCTGAGCCTGCCAGTCCGGGTTAGTGCATTGCGCGGCGTTCATCACCACGAAATCCGGCTTAAAGGATGCCAGTTCAGCCTCATCAGGCCGGATAAACATGTTTTTGACGAAGTGTGCCTGCCAGGCCACTTCCATCACAAAGCGCACGCTCAGGCGGGTATCCGGATTCGCACCGCAGAAGGCGTCGATGACAAACAGACGTTTGCCAGAGAGTTGTGCTGTGCAGCGATCTTTCAGCGCCTGCCAGGTTTCCTGCGACAGCGGCTGGTTGTCATTTTTACCGTTGCCGACATCATTCCACCACAAGGTGTCACGCGTGGTGTCATCGCGCACGATGTATTTATCTTTTGGCGAGCGCCCAGTGAAGATGCCGGTATCCACGGCAATCGCGCCGCTCTGCGTCAGGGTGCCTCGCGCATAACCTTCCAGTTCCGGGCGGGTTTCTTCCTGAAACAGCGTGTCAAAGTCAGGGTTGTAGACCACTTCTGTGGTGCCGCTGATGCCCAAAGCGGCAAGGTCTTGCGATGTCAGGCCGTGAACGCGCATGTGGCTGCTCCTTAGATCGATGCTTCATAGCATTTTTATGAGGGGTTCTGCGTCCTGTCGTGCATAGCCAGGCAGGGCAGATCGCGCGCAGTGTACACGTCTGAGCAGGGCGTAAAAGTGATGAGAGTTAAAAATGCGAGCTGGAACGTGACAAGCAGTGAAATCTGCCAGTTAAGAAACTAAAGTCAGTGTAAGTTAGTTAAATTACGCGAAAAGTGATGAATTCATACCTGACAGAAATGCGGGCGGCGATGCCGCCCGTAGGGGGGATTAGTGCAATTGATCGCTGTTGTTAGTCGGTGCGTTACGAATGGCGGCAATGTCCACGGCATCATAAACATAATGCGAACCGCAATAATCGCAGTGCATATCGATCTTGCCATCCTCTTCGAGGATTTCATCCACTTCTTCGACAGGCAGCGTATTCAGTACTTCGCCACAGCGTTCGCGTGAACAGGTGCATTTGAAACTGACCGGAGTCGGATCAAACACCGTGGCTTCTTCCTGGTGATACAGACGCCACAGCACATCTGTTGCGGGCAGCTCAATCAGCTCTTCGCTTTTCACTGTCTCGGTCAGAGTGGCCAGATGATTAAAATCATCCTGGCTTGGCTCTTGCGCAGGCAGCACCTGCAGCAGAATGCCGGCGGCGCCTTTATCGCTGGTGCGAATAAACAGGCGGGTTGGCAGCTGCTCAGAACGCATGAAGTAATCTTCCAGGCAGCCAGCCAGTGTATCGGCTTCGAGACCAACGACGCCCTGATAACGTTCACCTTTTTCCGGTGAAATGGTAATCACCAGATAACCGTTACCCACCATATCTTTCAGGCTGCTGTCCGGTGCGATTTCGGCGTCTTCCTTCACGCGTGCAACGCCACGTAATTCCTGTTTGTTGTTGCCGTTAATCACCGCCAGCGTCAGTGGGCCATCGCCCTGTAACTGAACGGTGATGTCGCCATCGAATTTCAGCGTCGCGGTCAACAAGCTGGTCGCAACCAGCAACTCACCCAGCAGGATTTTCACCGGCTCGGCGTAATCGTGGTTTTTGACAATCTCACGCCAGGTTTCGGATACGTTGACCAGCTCGCCGCGCACGGCAACATTTTCGAACAGGTAACGGTGCAGTTGATCTTGAACAGACATAGTGTTTCTCTCGTTGGGGCGACGGTTATTCATCGCCCGACAATTTAAATTTCATCAGATCGCGGCGCTCTTTTTTATCCGGGCGGCGATCGGGGTGCGGCATGGTCAGGGCATTCATTTTGCGTGCCAGTGCCATTTTTTCACGCTTCTCAATGCTGGCGGCGGTCTCCGCATACATCTCTTGCGCTTCAGTAGCAGGGCGACGTTGATCGCCAATGGCGGTGATCACCACCGTTCGCTCATCGTTGCCCTGGCGCAGCGTTAACTCGGCATGCAATTCCACGATTTTACTCGGCTTGCTGCGCTGGCCGTTGTAATGCACTTTACCGCCTTCGATCACTTCGCGAGCGAGCGCGCGCGTTTTATAAAAACGCGCAGCCCACAGCCATTTATCAAGGCGGACACCTTCGCTGGTTTTCTCTTTCATTGCGGCTCCTGCTTTAACGCAGCGTTTCACACAACTGGCGATAGTCTCGCACTGCAGCATGACGCTGGAAAGATTGATCGGGCCGACCGGAATCCGGATTGCTGACGCCTAAACACCAGCGAATGCCCCAGCGCGCCGCCGCATCGAGGATCGCTTCACTGTCATCAATAAACAGGGTGCGATCGCTATCGAATGCAGTTTGCTGCTGAACGGCCTGCCAGAGACGTGGATCCTCTTTCGGATACCCAAAGGTATGGGTAGAAAGTAATAAATCAAGGTAGGGAGCCAAACCGGTTTGCTCCAGCTTTACCTCGAGATTGTAAGGATGCGCGTTGGTCAGCAGGATCGTGCGTTTACCTGCAGCACGCAGTGCCTGGAGTAGCGGCAGCGTATCCTCGCGCATGGCCGCACGGTGACGTTTTTCCCATGTCATGGCGCGGATATCTAAGTCCAGCTCTTGCGACCAGTAATCAAGACAATACCAGTTTAGCGTATGCACCACGGCTTGATACTTTTGCTGAATCAGCTGATGGGCCTCGGCCAGGGTGATATCACGCTCGCGGCTCAGGGTTTCCGGAACGTGTTCCAGCCAGAAATGGCGGTCAAAGGCGAGATCGAGCAGCGTGCCATCCATATCCAGCAGCACGGTATCAATCCCGGACCAGTTTAGCGTCATCGTATTCTCTCTCGCCCTAAAAAATAGGGCGACAGGGTAGCACAGAAGGGGAGGGGTCAGAACAGGGAGCGCACGCTCTGCATAGTGCTCAGATTGTGGTTGAAGCACTTGTCGTAATACTGCTGAATTTCCACCATGCGCAGACGATTACGATGCACACGACGCAGCGCCAGCAGGCCATTGGTGACGCCGCACAGGAGCAGCACCAGCATCAATAACGCGGTACCGAGGTAGCGCCATTGCGCCATCGCATCCGGTTCATTGTGCAAGGCAATGTGGCGAGTGCCATTGGCGTCAGTGGTGATGCTGGTAATGATGCCATTAGCAGCAAATGGCGTGTGCAACAGCATGCCGGACATGCGTTGCAATTCGCGCCACTGAGACGCTGCATCGAGATCAAACAGCGACACGGAAGGCTGCGGCTGGGTCACCATCTGACGGCCTTCATCACTGATAATCAGGAAGCCGCCTGGTGGTGGGCTATTCAGATTTTCTGCTGCACGACGGGTTTCACGCGAGAAGAAGGTTGAGGTCGCGGTATTCACCAGGTTTTCCAGCGCTTCCGCACTGACCGGGCGTAGCAGCACATTCATGCCGTTGAGCTTGCCGGAGTCTGCACGGTGAATCAGGGAATCCCAATCCTTCGCATTGCCAAGATTCACCAATGCATTTTTTAGTCGAACACAATCCTGCTGCTGGCTGCACAGATCCTGAGTTTTCAGCACCAGGTCGGAGAAATCATCCAGCAGGATCATGCCCGATTTCTGGATGGCTGAGGCGAGCTGTGGGTTGAGTTTCGGATCGGTGTTGGTTTCCGGATGCAGTTGACGCGTGGTGGTATCAAGCAGTGCGGCGGCTTTATCAATGATATCTGACTGCGGCTGCGGCAGAGGCGTTGCGTTATTCCAGTAAATGGCTGAGCAGTCGAACGGCATATAGGCATAGCTGCGGTTGCTCTGATAGTTGCCAGGTACGGAACACATACCGGTACCGCTCACCTTCAGGTTGTCACCAATGTGCAGCGGCAGGGCGTTGAGTTTATCCACGCTATTCACTTCGATGCTTTCGGTGCCTTTCACCCACGCGAGGCTAAGCTTGATCGGCATGCTGAGCGGAATCCAGGTAAACAGCATCACCAGCACCAGCAATGAACCACATGCCAGCACCAGATTTTTGCGCCAGCGCTGAACCGGGAAATTGCGAACTTCATCATGCAGGGAGAGGAAACGCCCCTGGCGCACCACCTGCCGATTCAGGTAGATGTCGACATCCGTGACCTGACCCAAATCGTGCGCCACATAGGGCTGCCAATGGGCGGGATAAATCAAATCGATAATGCCCAGCGAGATATTGCTTTGCTCCTGATTGGATTCACCAAACAGGCCCCAGCGCTTGGGTGCTCCGCGCAGGCAGTGCACATCGCGCAGCCCTTTTTCGCCGGGGAAACGGTAAAGGAACCACAGGCTGACCGCGATCATGGCGCAGGCGGGTAGCGCAATCCACACCATCAAACTGCCGGGCAGTACCAGGCTGAGGAAGAACAGCAGGAAGGCAAAACAGATGGCGATGGCTTCGCGCGTGCCATCCGCGCGCGACAGGCGATACTCTTCCGGCGATTCTTTACGGACCTGCAGCAGCTCGACATTTTCGCTCTCCTCTTTACGGATGGAGGCGTTGGTCGACATTGAGCGCACCAGCGGTGGCAAGGCGGGTTGTTCTACAGCGTAGTTCACTAACGAGTGACCGTTAAGTGAGATCACCAGCGGCAGCGTTTGGGTGCGAATCAGCTCAACATAATTCTCTTCCGCAATGTGCTGCTCCCACAACGGCGGCAGATGCACTTCTACTTCATCGAGGTAGTAGCGCCATTGATGCGCATCATCGGTTGAGAGGCCATAGCGAGTAATGGAACGCGTGACGGGATAGACGTTGTTGCTCTGCGCCGTGAGCGTCAGGGATTCTGCCTCACGCGACTTCTTTGTGGAGCGGGCTGTGCTCTGTTTTTGCTGTTTCGCCAGAGACGCAATGTACGCTTCAACGGCGAGACGTTCTTCATCAGTGAGTTTGCGGCAGGGGGGACTAATGAACGGCAGAGGTTTCGCCAACGGCGGACGATGCCGCATAGCGTACCAATAACCTATCCCTGCTACTAAGGAGCAGGCCAGCATGACAGCCAGAATGATGATAAAAGTGCTCATGCTTTGCTCAATCCAGCCAAAAAACTGCCTTCACGTTTACGATGTGCTCCCGACGGAACCCGTTAATACAAGTCAATTTTGGCGAGCAGAAGTCATTCTTACAAGAAAAAACTCAGATAAAATAACGCACAAAATCATTGAATTATAATTTATTAGATTATTCCTTAATGGGATGTTAACCACAGGGCACTCAATTAAATATCGGTATTTTCTGAATTTAACAAAACCCCATTGACATATTGTGAAAATTTAAGTGTATAGATAACAAGAAGTTGTTAGCAGGCGTAAGCAAATGTGTGGCATCTTGCTTTCCCTGTACTGCGTGTCGCACATTGCTGCGGGCTTCGGTATGCTGGCGTCATCGCGATTCACAAGGTTGTGCTAAGTTTGAGGCTGATATGAAAATTCCAATGAAAAAACCTGACATCCTCAACGTGGAAGCGGTGGCCCGCTCCCGCTTGTTTACTATTGAAGCGGTTGATCTCGCCTTCAGTAACGGTGCACGCCGTGTCTATGAGCGTATGAAACCTTCCAACCGGGAAGCGGTGATGATCGTGCCGATTCTGGGGGATGATGTGATCCTGATTCAGGAATATGCCGTAGGGCTGGAGAGTTACGAACTGGGCTTTCCTAAGGGCTTAATCGATCCAGGCGAAAGCGTGTTTGAAGCCGCAGACCGTGAGTTAAAAGAAGAAGCCGGCTTTGGTGCCCGAGAATTAGAAACGCTGGGCAAACTCACCATGGCGCCGTCTTACTTCTCCAGCAAAATGAATATTGTGGTGGCGGAAGGGCTGTATGAAGAGAAGCTGGAAGGGGATGAACCTGAACCGCTGATTGTGCATCGCTGGCCGCTGAATAACCTGCTGGCGTTGCTGGAAGAGCCCGATTTCCGCGAGGCCCGAAATGTCAGCGCGCTGTTCCTGGTGCGTGAATGGCTGGTGAAGCAGGGACGATTGACCTACTGATTACGACAAGTGCGCAATAAAAAAGCCGGCGAATGCGCCGGCTTTTTTGATCAGAACAGTTCGTGGCTTTGGCCGTTGTCCATGAGTGTGGTTCCCACATCATGCACAGAATACTCCGTTGGCTGTGTGCCGTTGATGAAGTACTCCTGACGGGTATTGCCGCCGCCGTTGGCCAGCTTGCCCGTACCGCGATCGATGGTCACGGTGACAACGCCATCTGGCGGTGTCAGCGGCTGTACCGGTACGCCATCCAGCGCAGATTTCATGTAATCATCCCACGCTGGCTGAGCACTTTTCGCGCCGCCCTCATAGCCTGAAATCTGATCCGGAATCGCGCCTGACATGGTCGAGCGGCCTAGCGCGCGTGAATCATCGAAACCAATCCACACTGAGGTCACCACACCAGGACCGTAACCAGAGAACCACGCATCCTTCGAGCTGTTGGTGGTACCGGTTTTTCCGCCGATATCATTACGTTTCAGATCACGACCTGCACGCCAGCCTGTTCCCATCCAACCTGGCTCACCGAACACGTTAGAGTTCAGCGCGCTTTTGATCAGGAACGACAGCGGCGTATTAATCACATGCGGTGCGTATTGCTGGTCACCCGCGGGTTGCGGTTGAGCAGGCACTTGCTCCAGCTCAGGCTGTGGTACCGCCTGATTCTGCGATTGATCGGAGGTTGCGACGTTTTCCACGCTCTCTTCATTCAACGCCAGCGATTTTTTGGTGTCGCCGTAGATCACCGGCAGATTGCACTGCGGGCAGGCAATCTTCGGTTTCTCTTCAAACACCACGCCGCCTTGCTCATTTTCAATTTTGGTAATGAAGTAAGGATCGACAAGGAAGCCGCCGTTGGCCATCACGGCATAACCGCGCACCACCTGCATTGGGGTAAACGAAGCCGCACCCAGTGCCAGTGATTCGGTATGGATGATGTTCTGTGCCGGGAAGCCGAAGCGCTGCAGATATTCTGCGGCGTAATCCACACCCATCGCACGCATTGCACGAACCATCACCACGTTTTTCGACTCACCCAGGCCCTGACGCAAGCGGATAGGTCCCGCATAGGTCGGCGGTGAGTTTTTCGGGCGCCAGTCCGCACCGGCACCTGCATCCCAACGTGAAATGGGCACATCGTTCAGAATAGATGCCAGCGTCAGACCACGATCCATTGCGGCGGTATACAGGAACGGTTTGATGTTTGAACCGACCTGGCGCAGCGCCTGCGTCGCACGGTTGAACATACTTTGGTTGAAGTCGAAACCACCGACCAGTGCACGTACCGCACCATCTTCTGGGTTAAGCGAGACGAGCGCTGAGTTAACCAGCGGGACCTGACCTAACCACCAGTCGTTGTTCACTTTACGCACCCAAATCTGCTGACCTGCCTGCAGTACCTGCGTCACGCTACGTGGCGTCGGGCCTTGCAGCGTGTCGGATTTGTAAGGGCGCGCCCAGCGAACGCCTGCCAGATTCAGTGAGACACTGCTGCCGTCTTTCAACATCGCCGTGGCTTCATCGGCTGAGGCAGTGGTAACCACGGCAGCATTCAGTGGACCGTAGGCGGGCAGATCTTTCAGCGCTTTTTGAATGCGGCTCTGATCCCAGCTTGCTTCGCCCACTTTCCACAGCACATTAGTCGGACCACGATAACCATGACGCATGTCATACGCCATCACGTTATTGCGCACCGCTTGCTGTGCGGCTTCCTGCAGATGACGCGTCACGGTGGTGTAAACCTTGTAGCCATCATCGTAGGCGGCGTCACCGTAGCGTTTCACCATCTCCTGACGCACCATCTCACTCAGATAAGGCGCGGAGAAGGCAATTTCGGGACCATGATAGGTTGCGACCAGCGGCGTGTTGCGCGCGGCATCATACTGTTGCTGCGTGATGTAGTTCTGATCGAGCATACGCGCCAGTACCACATTACGACGCGACAGTGCGCGCGCATGCGAGTAAAGCGGGTTGAAGGTTGACGGTGCCTTTGGCAGACCGGCAATCATCGCCATCTCACTCAGTGATAGCTGATCAACCGGCTTACCGAAGTAAACCTGCGCTGCCGCACCGACACCGTATGCACGGTAGCCAAGATAGATTTTGTTGAGGTAGAGCTCGAGGATTTCATCTTTGCTCAGCAGCTGTTCGATGCGAATCGCCAGGAACGCTTCCTTAATCTTACGCATCAGCGTGCGTTCAGGGCTGAGGAAGAAGTTACGCGCCAGCTGCTGGGTGATGGTACTGGCCCCCTGCGAAGCATGACCGGACACCAGCGCGACGCTGGCGGCACGGAAAATACCCACCGGATCGACACCATGGTGCTCATAGAAACGGCTGTCTTCGGTTGCAATGAACGCTTTGATCAGCTCAGGCGGCATCTGTTGCAAGGTGAGCGGCACGCGGCGCTTCTCACCGTACTGGGCGATCAGTTCGCCATCCGCGCTGTAAACCTGCATTGGGGTTTGCAAACGCACGTCTTTCAGCGTGTTCACATCGGGCAGCTGCGGCTCTATGTATTTGTACAAACCATAAACCGTGCCTGCTCCCAGCAGAATGCAACACACTGTAAGAATCAATAAATACTTTACGAACTTCACCTGAGAATTCCCATCTGTTGTCGTTTGGGCAGTTTATAAACAATCGCGCGGTAGTATAAAGGCAAGCCTGACGCTTTGATATACCCGTCATACTTCGAGCGGCAGCTGCTGCGGCTGCGCGAGCTCACCTAAGACACTGACTTCAGTCAGCGCCTGAAAATCAGCTCGTTTTTCGCCTTGCCGCCACTCGAATGATTGAGGGTATCTCTTTTTTTACCTTAAAAGATAAGGAGATCGCGCATATGGCTTTTCAGCGCTGGCAAATTGGATTGGACATCCAAAACGGGCAACTCTGCGCCCTGGGCATTGAACGCCGACGTCATGGCTGGCAGTTACGCCACTGGTGGCAACAACCGCTGCCGCACGATACGTTACGCAACGGCGTGTTGCAAACTACCCCACTGTTACAGGAGATGTTGACGCGCTGGCAGCGCCATCTGCCGAAACGCTATTCACTACGGGTTGGCTTGCCCCCGCAACTGGTGTTGCAGCGGACACTACCGCTGCCAGAAACCTCGCTCAGTGAACCGGCAATGAGCCGCTATGTGGCGTCTTCAGCACCGCGTCTGTTTCCGGTTGAGCCCGCCACGCTGTCGATTGACTACCGCTCGGCGCGAAATGCGACGCAACTGTGCATTACGGCGGCACGACGTGAAGTGATTGCACAGTGGCTGGCGCCGTTAAAGCAGGCTGGCCTGCGGCCCGATGTCTTTGAACTAAGTAGCCTGGCGTTGACGCAAATCGCCATGCGCATGCCGCTGCATCGTGGACAACTTTTGATTCATCCTCTTAGCGATCACTGGCTGTGGACGTTAGCCGGTGAACCGGGCACCTCAGGCGCGGCCACAGAACCCTTAACGCTGGCGCAACTGCGTGAAACCTTCCCTCAGGCATCATCGATCTTTTGCACCTCGACCTTTAGCCTGGATGAACCCAGCGTGACGCAATGCCGACCGCTTTCATTGCTGCATTACCGGCAACCGCCCTTGCCGGCGCACGAAGGTGAGTTTGCCATCGCGCTGGGCCTGGCGCTGCGCCCGGAGGATGCATGATGCTGGCCGTTAACTTATTGCCCTGGCGTATGCAGCTGCAGCAACGTCGCCGCCAGCAAAGTTTGACCCTGCTGGGATGTGTCCTACTGGTTACCGGGATCATAGTGCTGACGCTCTGGTGGCGGGGCAGCGAGGCGCAGGGGCAGGGGCTGCGGGTGTTAGCCGATATCAGCCAACAGCATGAAGCGTTGCAACGGCAACTGGCGCAACAGCAATTGCTGATACAGCAACGCGATGAACTGCTACAGGCACAGCTTATTCGGCAGCAAAAAAAGGAGGAGCATCAGCGCTGGCAACAATTCTGGCAGCGCTTGCCCATGCTGATGCTGGACACGCTCTGGCTTAAGCGCGTTGAACGGCGCCGAAGTATCCTGCTGTTCGAAGGACAGGCGCACAGCATGATGGCGGTTCAGGACTTTCGTCATCAACTGATGGGGCAGCCGCTATTTGCCACGGTTAAACCGGCTAGCGTGCAGCGCCAAACCGCTGGGCACTATCGCTTTGTCTTGCGCGCGCGGATGCAGGAGAACGTCAGTGAATGATGTATTACAGCGCTGGATCGCGTTAGCCCTGATGTGGCGCATGGCTTGCCTGTTGGGCATGTCACTGCTTCTCCTGATACTGGCGTGGTGGGTTTTGCTGCGGCCGCAACAGCAGGTACGCGCGTCTCAATTACACCAGCAGGCGGCGATGTCACAACAGGTGATGCAGCGCCAGCAGCTGTTGGCTGCACGGCCTGCGATTAACGAACTGGAACTGGAAATCGCACGGTTGCAGCAGCCTGCGGTTGAAGTTGCTGAACAAGCCACGCTTGAAGCTCTGATTACCGCGCGCGGCGATCAACTGGAAAGCTGGCTGCCAGATAATCAGCCTCAGCAGTTACAGCTGCGACTCGGCTGGATGCAATTTGTTCCGCTGTTTTCTGAGCTGGCGCTGACGCGTCTGCCTGTGCCGCAGCGCTTTGAACTCAAAGAGGAGCAGGGAGCGCTGCACACGCAGCTGTGGCTGGAGGATGACAATGCGGAATAGTGCCTGGCTGGTATTGCTGTGGAGCGGTTTTGCCCTGGCCCGCGATCCCTTTCAACCACAGGCGGATGTGCAATGCCTAATGCAGGTGGCTGAACCGGATGGCTGGCGATTGCAGGGCATTATCGGCACCCCCACGCGCTATGTCGCCTGGCTCCGTTCGCCAGAAGGAAAAAATCATCGGCTGGGTCTTTCGGCTCTATTACCGCGCTCAAGCTGGCAGGTGGCAGAGCTGACGGCGAATCGCATTACCTTGCATGTCGCGCAAAGCTGCCCACCACAGCAAATCACCTGGTCAATAAAAGGAGGATATTATGAAATGGATGGCCCTGATGCTTTGCCTGAGTTTGAGCCTGCCCCTGCAGGCAAATGAAGATCGCTTAAGCCTGGTGTTTGATGATGCCCCTGTTGAACGTATTTTGCAGGCGCTGGCAGATTATCAACAAACCAACCTGCTAATTGCACCCGGCGTTGAAGGGCGCTTATCACTGCGCCTGGAAAATGTCGGATGGGAGCGCGCACTGGCGCTGGTGACCCGGCTGGCAAAACTGACCGTGGTGCAGGAAGAGGGGGTGCTGCTGGTTTATCCCGAAAGCTGGCAACAGATGCAGGTGCAACAGGCGAAAACAGAACACGAAGAGAGGCAACAGCAGGTTCCCCTCGAACAGCAGTCCGTCACGCTGCATTACGCCAATGCCGGCGATGTCTATCGTAGTCTGCAAGCGGAGCGCTCACTCCTCACTCCACGTGGCAGTGTGACGGTCGATAGCCGTACCAACAGCTTGTTGCTGCGTGACACCGCCGCTGCATTGCGTGACGCCACGCGCTGGTTGCGTGCGCTGGATATGCCGCTCGAACAGGTCGAGTTGTCTGCCCACATCATCACCATCAATGAAGAACATCTGCGTGAGTTGGGAGTGAACTGGCACACCGCACCGGTCCAAAGTGTGACGGCGGCATTGCATCATCCACAGCTGGAGATCCCATTGGCCGTGAATAATCCTGCATTGCGTGCCGGTGTTACGCTGGGTCAGGTCAGTGGCGGATTGCTGAATCTGGAGCTCAGTGCGCTGGAGCAGGAAAACCAAATCGAAATCATCGCCAGCCCGCGGCTTTTTACTTCTCATCAGCAAACCGCTTCCATCAAGCAGGGCACCGAGATTCCTTACGAGGTGAAGTCGGGTAGCAGTGGTGCAACGGCGATTGAGTTCAAAGAGGCGGTGTTAGGGATGGAAGTGACGCCGGTGGTGCTGGGGAATGGACGGATTCAGCTAAAACTGCGCTTAAGCCAAAACATGCCAGGGCGCAGCCTGAACGTGGGCGAAAGCAATGTGCTGAGTATTGATAAGCAGGAGATTGAAACGCAGGTGACGCTGCGTGATGGCGAAACGTTGGCGCTGGGCGGCATTTTTCAGCAGCAGCGCATGCAGACTGAACAGCGGGTGCCGTGGCTGGGTGAAATGCCTTTGTTGGGGAATCTGTTTCGTCAGCAAACCAAAGAACATAAAAAGAAGGAGTTGGTGATCTTCATTACCCCCAGACTGGTCAGGGAAGCAGCGCTTACAGCCGGATAAAGCGGAAAATTCACTCTGATTTGCCATCTGCGTTGACGCAGGGCAGGAATTAGCTTACAAGGTTTAGCGATTTTTAAAACGGTGTAGCGGAACGCGGCAGGATAACCTTCCGATGGGCGTCAGTCACAAGCGATACTGACGTCAGAATATATTTTCCCTAAATAATTCGAGTTAATGCACGGCGGTGAAAGCGTTAATTCCTAAGCTTATATCTGTAAGTTTCAGGGACGCGAAAACACGGCCAGCGCGCATGTAGCTTGAAGTGTGAGGGAAAACAGGAGGGGCGTTACCGTCTCGCGAACCACAGACCGGTCCTGTTACAAGGTCGCCGGGGGCAATTTATTCGGTTGCCAAACGGCCATGAGTGTTGAGATAATTTTCCGTCTGACTCTTGTTAATGCTCATGAGGTCTCAGTTCCTGTCCCGCCAGCACTATGCTGAACGCGGGGTATCATCAACGAATTCTTAGTAATACCGATAAAATGGCAGAGAAACGCAATATCTTTCTGGTTGGGCCGATGGGTGCCGGCAAAAGCACTATTGGTCGTCAGTTAGCTCAGCAACTCAATATGGAATTTTTCGATTCCGATCAGGAAATTGAGCGACGTACCGGAGCGGATGTAGGCTGGGTATTTGATGTGGAAGGCGAAGACGGTTTCCGCGATCGCGAAGAAAAGATCATTAATGAACTCACCGAGAAGCAAGGCATTGTCCTGGCGACTGGTGGTGGTTCAGTCAAATCCCGTGAAACCCGCAATCGTCTCTCCGCCCGCGGCGTGGTCGTTTATCTTGAAACCACCATCGAAAAGCAACTTGCTCGTACGCAGCGTGATAAAAAACGTCCGCTGTTGCAGGTTGAAGAGCCGCCGCGCGAAGTACTGGAAGCTTTAGCTGGCGAACGTAATCCACTTTATGAAGAGATCGCTGACGTCACCATTCGCACTGATGATCAAAGTGCAAAAGTTGTCGCCAATCAGATCATCAACATGCTGGAAAAAAATTAATCCAGCGCCCTGACGGCTCAGCAATAGGTATCGGTCATCATGGAGAAGATCACTGTCTCACTCGGGGATCGTAGTTACCCCATCACCATCGCTGCCGGACTGTTTAACGATCCGGCTTCTTTTTGGCCGCTAAAAGCAGGCGATAATGCCATGCTGGTGACCAATGAGACGCTTGCACCGATTTACCTCGACAAGCTATCAGCACTGCTTTCGCAGGCGGGCGTGAAGGTGGATCAGGTGATTTTGCCTGATGGTGAAAAGTACAAGACGCTCGCTGTGATGGACGATGTCTTCACCGCGCTGCTGCAGAAACCGCATGGACGTGATACCACGCTGATTGCGCTCGGCGGCGGTGTAATTGGTGATCTCACTGGATTTGCCGCTGCGAGCTATCAACGTGGTGTGCGCTTTATCCAGGTGCCGACAACGCTGCTGTCTCAGGTCGATTCTTCGGTAGGCGGTAAAACAGCCGTCAACCATCCGCTGGGCAAAAACATGATTGGTGCCTTCTACCAGCCTGCATCTGTGGTGGTTGATACCGATTGCCTTGCTACGCTGCCGGCGCGCGAATTGGCGTCCGGTCTGGCGGAAGTGATCAAATACGGCATTATTCTCGATGGGGAATTCTTCCAGTGGCTGGAGCAGAATCTTGATGCTCTGCTGGCACTGGATCAGCAAGCCCTGGCCTACTGCATCCGTCGCTGCTGTGAACTCAAAGCTGAAGTGGTCGCCGCCGATGAGCGTGAAAACGGTCAACGCGCGCTGCTTAATCTGGGCCATACTTTTGGTCATGCGATTGAAGCGCACATGGGCTATGGCAACTGGCTGCACGGCGAAGCGATTGCGGCAGGTATGGTGATGGCTGCACGAACCGCTGAACGGCTAGGTCAGTTCTCATCGACGGATACCGATCGCATTATCGCGCTCTTTTTGCGTGCCGGTTTGCCGGTGCATGGCCCAGCAAGCATGAAAGCAGAAGAGTATCTTCCGCACATGATGCGCGATAAAAAAGTGCTGGCGGGTGAAATGCGTTTGGTGCTGCCTCTCGCAATTGGCCGCTCTGAAGTGCGCGCAGGTGTGGCTCATGATATGGTGCTGGCTGCGATTAACGATTGTATAAAATACTGAAGATATCCTGAGTAATTCGAGTTGCAGCAAGGTGGTCATCACAAGCTTTCCAGAGGCTGATATGCGTCAGCGACGGGATGATTGAGGAGTGCCGCCAGTGCCGCTTCAGTTTGAAGTATGACGGGTAGAGCAGTGAGTGGTGATGCGGTGCGTGGGAAGCGTGCCGTTTTACGGAGGAGGCTAGATGGATGAGTTCAAACCGGAAGACGAGTTAAAACCTGATGCCAGTGACCGCCGTCCAACGCGGCCTCGCAAAACGTCTTCTGCGCCGAAAGCGAAGGTACCTGTTTCTCGTCAACATATGATGATGGGGATCGGCATCCTGGTTCTGCTGTTGGTGGTGCTGGGTATCGGTTCGGCATTGACCGGTCCGGATGAGAAGAAACCCGCAGCAACTACGGCCAGCAATGGTAACGCGGCGCCGACGGCAACCGGCGGTGAAAAGAACATCGACCTTTCCGGTTCGACGTCCATGAGCGGCCAGCAAAACGCCACGCCTTCAGCGGAAGGAAGCGCACCACAGACGCCAGCTTCATCATCCTCGCCAGCAGGCAGCGATCCCAACTCGATTTCAATGCCAGCGGTGTCTTCAACGCCGACGCAGGCTGCGCCTGTCGATACGCCAGCCAACCAGCAACGTGTGACGCTGCCGGGCGATCTCAACAGCGCGTTGAGCAACCAGCAAGGCCAGGTTGATAACGCTGCACAGGGTGCACAAGGCAACAGTTCATTGCCTACCGCGCCTGCTACGGTGAGCGGTAACGGTAAAGCGATAACGCCTCCGGCTATGCGCTCTGAAACGCCTGCTCGTACCAATAGCAATGGCTCGCGTGAAGCGCACAGCAACACCGGACACAAAGCGCCAGCAACGTCGAAACCCGCAGCTGTAGCTAAAGAGAGCAAAACCCATACCACCGCCGCACACAATGCGCCGGTGAGCGCCAGCAGCGGTGCCAGTAAGTCACTGCCAACCGGTGGCAGCTACACGCTGCAGCTGAGCGGTGCGTCGAAAGAAGAGAGCCTGAATGCCTGGGCGAAGAAACAAAATCTGAGCGGTTATCACGTGTATAAAACCACGCGTAATGGTCAGCCCTGGTATGTGTTGGTGAGCGGCGCTTACGCCACGCCAGCCGATGCTAAACGCGCAGTGGCGTCATTGCCTGCTGAAGTGCGTGCGGCGAATCCGTGGGTTAAACCGCTGAGTCAGGTGAAGAAAGAAAGTCAGTAATTGATGTGGGGCTGCGATCGTGTGGCCCCGTTTAAAGCGCAGAGCTGCTGTCGGTTCCACCACAGCCAATAATTAAGATGTAATAACCACGACAGCATGAAGAAAAATCGCGCTTTCCTTAAATGGGCCGGAGGGAAATACCCGCTGCTTGACGATATCCGTCGTCATTTGCCACAAGGTGACTGTTTAGTCGAACCTTTTGTGGGTGCCGGTTCCGTGTTCCTCAACACCGATTATGACCGCTATCACCTGGCGGACATCAACGGTGACCTGATCAATCTCTATAACATCGTCAAAAACCGCACGGCTGAGTTCATCGAAGACGCGCGGCAGCTGTTCACGCCTGAAGGTAATATCGCAGAGACCTATTACGCGCAACGTCTGGCCTTTAACGCCAGCAAAGATGAATATCAGCGCGCACTGCTGTTTCTCTATCTCAATCGCCATGGCTATAACGGTTTGTGCCGTTACAATCTGCGCGGTGAGTTTAATGTGCCTTTTGGTCGTTATCGCAAACCTTACTTTCCGGAAGCGGAGCTGTTGTGGTTTGCCGAACGGGCGCAAAAAGCGACCTTTGTCTGTGAATCGTACGATGTTACTCTGAACAACGCCCTTGCTGGCTCAGTGGTTTATTGCGATCCGCCGTATGCGCCCTTATCGGCGACGGCGAACTTTACCGCATACCACACCAACAGCTTTAGTCTGCGCGAGCAGCAGCATCTGGCCGAGCTGGCCAACAAACTGGCCTATGAAAACAGCATACCGGTGCTGATTTCCAACCATGACACGCTGCTGACGCGTGAGTGGTATCAGAATGCGGTTTTACACGTAGTCAAAGCCCGGCGTTCCATCAGCCGAAGCATAAGTGGTCGCACTCAGGTTGACGAACTGCTGGCGCTTTTCCGCTAGCCTGTTTCGTCCGCGACCAACGCATTACGCCAGCTCAGGCTGGCGCACAAAATTGGGAGAATCGGATGAAACAATTTTTGCTGGCCCCTTCAATTCTTGCTGCTGACTTTGCTCGCCTGGGCGAAGATACCGCGAAAGCGCTGGCGGCAGGGGGGGATGTGGTGCATTTCGACGTGATGGATAACCACTATGTGCCCAACCTGACCATGGGACCGATGGTGCTGAAAGCACTGCGCGACTATGGCATTACGGCACCGATTGATGTGCATCTGATGGTCAAACCGGTCGATGCGCTGATCCCAGAGTTCGCCAAAGCGGGCGCGACCTACATTACCTTCCATCCTGAAGCCAGTGAGCATGTTGATCGCACGCTGCAACTGATCAAAGAGCACGGCTGTAAAGCAGGCCTGGTGTTCAATCCAGCCACGCCTCTCGATTACCTCGACTATGTGATGGATAAACTCGACATCATTCTGCTGATGTCAGTGAACCCTGGCTTTGGCGGCCAATCCTTTATTCCTGGCACGCTGGACAAACTGCGTCAGGCGCGTCGTCTGATTGATCAGAGCGGCTATAACATCCGTCTGGAAGTGGACGGTGGCGTGAAGATTGACAACATCGGTCAGATCGCGGCAGCAGGTGCGGATATGTTTGTGGCCGGTTCTGCGATCTTCGGTCACCCCGATTACAAAAAAGTGATCGACGAAATGCGCGGCGAACTGGAGAAAGTTAATGGCTCATTTCACTGATATCCGCGCGCTGGCGTTTGATCTCGACGGCACGCTGGTTGATAGCGCACCGGGTCTGGCGCAGGCGATCGATCATGCTTTAGGTGATTTGCAGTTGCCGCCTCCTGGCCTGGCGCTGGCTTCCACCTGGATTGGCAATGGCGCGGACGTGATGATGACGCGCGCGCTGACCTGGGCTTTAGGCCGCGAACCGCATGCCGAAGAGCAGCGTGACGCACGTGCGCTGTTTGATAAATACTACGCCGAAACGGTGGAAGCGGGCAGCACGCTGTTCCCGCAGGTGAAAGAGACGCTGGTTGCTTTGCACGCCAAAGGCCTGCCGATGGCCATCGTCACCAACAAGCCGACGCCGTTTGTTGCGCCACTGCTGGAATCGCTGGGCATTGCCGATCTCTTCACGCTGATTATCGGCGGTGATGATGTGGTGGTGAAAAAACCGCATCCTGCAGCGATCTTCCTTGTTTTGGGTCACTTTGGTGTACTGCAAAAAGAATTACTGTTTGTCGGTGATTCTCGCAATGATATTCACGCGGCTCAGGCCGCTGGCGTGCCGAATATCGGCATGACTTTCGGCTACAACTACGGCGAGCCGATTGCTATCAGCCAACCCGATTTAACTCTCGATACTTTTAGCGAACTTTTGCCCGCTCTCGGGCTGTAATTATCAGGATATAACATGAGCAAACCCATCGTTTTCAGCGGCGCCCAGCCTTCCGGTGAACTGACCATTGGCAACTACATGGGTGCGCTGCGTCAGTGGGTGCAGATGCAGGATGATTTCCACTGCATTTACTGCATCGTCGATCTGCACGCCATCACCGTTCGTCAGGATCCTGTTGCACTGCGCAAAGCCACGCTGGATACTCTGGCGCTGTACCTGGCCTGCGGTATCGATCCCGCGAAAAGCACCATCTTTGTTCAGTCACATGTGCCAGAACACGCGCAGCTGAGCTGGGTGCTGAACTGTTACGCCTACTTTGGCGAGCTGAGCCGCATGACGCAGTTCAAAGACAAGTCTGCGCGTTATTCCGAGAACATCACTGCGGGTCTGTTCGATTACCCGGTGCTGATGGCAGCCGATATTCTGCTGTATCAGACCAACCAGGTACCGGTGGGCGAAGATCAGAAGCAGCATCTGGAACTGAGCCGTGATATCGCCGGTCGTTTCAACGCGCTGTATGGCGATGTGTTCAAAATCCCTGAGCCGTTTATTCCGAAATCAGGCGCACGCGTGATGTCGTTGCTGGAACCGACCAAGAAGATGTCGAAGTCGGATGACAACCGCAACAACGTGATTGGTCTGCTGGAAGACACTAAAGCGGTGGTGAAGAAGATCAAGCGCGCGGTAACCGATTCCGCCGAGCCGCCAGTGGTGCGTTACGACGTGAAAGAAAAAGCCGGTGTATCTAACCTGCTGGATATTCTTTCTGGTGTCACCGGTAAGTCAATTCCGCAGCTGGAGCAGGAATTCGAAGGCAAGATGTATGGCCACCTGAAGGGCGAAGTGGCGGAAGCGGTTTCCGGCATGCTGACTGAGTTGCAGGAGCGTTATCACCGTTTCCGTAACGATGAAGCTTTCCTGAATCAGGTGATGCGTGATGGCGCCACCAAGGCCCGCGCACAGGCGCAAGAAACGCTGAAGAAAGTCTACGAAGCGGTGGGCTTTGTGGCTCAGCCTTAATCAGCTAACTGCGTGAACTAAGAACGGCGAGTTGTCATGACTCGCCGTTTTTTTATGTTTAAAACCAGCGTAACTGGCGACGCAGGCTCACCACATGGCCAACGATAATCAACGCCGGGCTGGCAAACTGCTGCGCCAGGGTGCTGAGTTCGGCTAACGTCGCGGTATCCACCCGTTGCTCTGACGTCGTGCCATTCTGCACGATGGCGACCGGCATCGCGGCATCCATCCCGTGCTGCAACAGCTGGCGCTGAATCTCTGGCGCCTGATTCAAGCCCATATAGAACACCAGCGTTTGCTGTTCTGCTGCCAGCTTACTCCACTCAATCTCACCCTGCTGTTGCAGATGACCGGTGACAAAGCGCACGCTCTGTGCGTGATCGCGGTGCGTCAGCGGAATGCCGCTGTATGCGGCACAGCCGGAGGCGGCGGTAATACCCGGCACCACGCTGAACGGAATGTTGTGCTGTGCCAGTACTTCCAGTTCCTCACCCCCGCGACCGAAAATAAAGGGATCGCCGCCTTTCAGACGCACTACACGTTTACCGCTCTGCGCTTGTTCCAGCAGCAGCTGATTGATTTGCGACTGCGGCACACAGTGATGTCCGGCCTGTTTACCGACGAAGATGCGTTCAGCATCGCGCCGCACCAGGTTGAGAATCGGTTCAGATACCAGACGGTCATAAACAACCACATCGGCCTGCTGGATGCACTGTAAGCCTTTAAGCGTCAATAATCCGGCATCGCCTGGACCCGCGCCCACCAGCACCACTTCACCTTGTTGAGACCGCGGCGCGTCGAACAGCGTATCAACGATATGATCGGCGCGCGGCTGATCACCATTGGCCAGCGTTTGCGCCAGACGATCGCTGGCAAAGAAGCGTTCCCAGAATGCCCGGCGCTGTCCCATGCTCGCAAATGTCTGCTTTACCCGGCCGCGTAGTGACCCGGCGAGTGAGACCAGTTGGCCTAAATGTTGCGGCAGCATCGCCTCCAGCTTTTCACGCATCAGGCGAGCCAGCACCGGCGCGCGTCCGCCGGATGACACGGCAATCATCAGCGGGGAGCGATCGACAATCGACGGCATGATGGCGGTGGCCTCCTGCGGTGCATCCACCAGATTACAGAAGATGCGGCGCAGTTCGGCAGCATCGCCCACCTGTTGATTCACGGCGTCATCGTCGGTGGCGGCAATCACCAGCCAGCACTCATCCAGCCACTGCTCTTCAAAGCTGCCGGGGAGTAAATGTAACTTTCCCTGTTCAGCCCACTGTTGAAATACAGGGGAAAAATCCAGTGCGCCGACGTGCAGATCGGCTCCGGCATCCAGCAGCAGGCGCGCTTTGCGTTCTGCCACATCACCGCCGCCGACCAGTAAACAACGTTTGCCCTGCAGGCGGCAAAACAGCGGAAAATAGTCCATCGCTCATCCTCAAAAAAGCCCGCAATGTGCGGGCTTAGAAACGTTAAACCGATTTAAGCGCAGTGGCTTGTGGCGCCACTTGCGGTCGTTGTGCCTGTGGTGTGGCGTACCAGTATCCGAGGCCCATCAATATCATCCCAGAGAACATGTTACCCAGCGTCACCCACAGCAGATTATGACCGATGCCGCTTAAGGTCAGATCGGCATTATGCTGACCAAACCACGACAGTGCAAAGACCGTCATGTTCGCCACGGAGTGTTCGTAGCCTGAAGCGATAAAGGCCAGCAGGCACCACCAGATGGCAAGGAATTTCGCCGTGCCTTCGGTGCGCACCGCCATCCAGATCGCCAGACATACCAGCCAGTTACACAGTGCGCCCTTGAAGAACAGCGCCATGGCGGGCTGCGTAGTTTTCGCCAGCGCTGCGCTATGAATCAAGGCGCTGGCATTGGGCAGCATCGCACCTGCTGCATAGTAGTAGAGCAGGGCGACAAACACCGAGCCAATCAGGTTGCCCAGCCAGGTTTGCGGCAGCACGCACCACATCTGACCCTGGCTGATGGTGCCAGCTTTGACGCCGACGGTGAGGAACATCGTATGGCCGGTAAACAGCTCCGACCCGGCAATGATCACCAGCGTCAGGGCGATACCAAAGGTTGCGCCCATAATCAGCGGACGCCAGGCAGGATCGGCCAGGTTGCCGAGGGTGAAAATCAGAATGATGGCGAGGCCAACGTAAGCGCCCGCCATCGCCGAGCTAATCCAGAAGGCCAGCGGGCTGTGCTGCGCCGTTCGCACAATGCGTGCTGCGTTGTTGGCGCAGGTGTTCAGGGTGTCAGTAAACATAGTGACGTCTCATAAAGTGAAGGCATTCTGTCAGGCGCACACTTCGACCAGGCCCGCAGTGACGCGCACCGGATAGCTCGCCACCGATCGGGATGCATCTTCGAGGCAGACGCCATCGCTCAAGCGGAAGCGTTGTTTTTTCAGCGGGCTGGCGACCCATAGCGTGTGCTGGTGCTCTGCAATCAGGCCACGTGACAGCACGCTGGCCTCGGCGAAAGGATCGATGTTGTTGAGTGCATACAGTTGCTCATCGTCTCGTGGACGGAAGATGGCAATCTGTTGACCTTTCACCAGCGCGCAGACGCCGGTGGCAGGCAGGATTTGCTCGAGTTCACATACTGAGTGCCACTGGCTCATGCGTCGATCTCCTCAATCTGGGTGACCGCAATACGCTCGGCAGGGCGTGCCGGACGATGCTGATCGCGCTGGTTAATGTGCTGCACCAGCGGGTCGCGCTGATCGCTATTGATAAAGGTGCTGAAGTGGATTTGCTGCTGCGGATCCTTGACGGTTGCGGCCCATTCACATTCGACTTTGCCGCGCAGGCGCGTCATCTCACTCTCCAGCTGCGCGTTGAGGCTGAGTTTGTCGTCAACAATCACGCTGCGCAGATAGTCGATACCGCCTTCCATGCTTTCCAGCCACAGCGAGGTGCGCTGCACGCGATCGCCGGTGCGGATATAGAACATCATGAAACGATCGAGGTAGGTGAGCAGGGTATCGCGATCCAGATCCGCCGCCAGCAGATCGGCGTGACGCGGTTTCATGCCGCCGTTGCCACACACATACAGGTTCCAGCCTTTCTCCGTGGCGATGATGCCGACGTCTTTACCCTGCGCTTCCGCGCATTCGCGGGTGCAGCCTGAGACACCAAACTTCATTTTGTGTGGTGTGCGGATGCCTTTGTAACGATTCTCCAGCTCAATGCCGAAGCCCAGACTGTCGCCCACACCGAAACGGCACCAGCTGCTGCCAACGCAGGTTTTCGCCATGCGCAGCGCTTTGGCATACGCCTGACCGGTTTCAAACCCGGCATCAATCAGCAGGGACCAGATGGCGGGCAGATCGTCGCGCTGGGCACCAAACAGGCCAATGCGCTGTGAACCGGTGATTTTTGTGTAGAGATTGTACTGACGGGCCACGGCACCGATGGCCATTAAACCTTCAGGTGTGATTTCACCGCCGGGTGAGCGCGGGATCACCGAGTAGGTGCCATCTTTCTGGATATTGCCGAGGAACAGGTCATTGCTGTCTTGTAGCGGTGCCAGCTGAGGCTTGAGCACATAGTCGTTCCAGCAGGAGGCCAGCAGCGACGCCACAGTGGGTTTACACACCTCACAGCCATAACCCTGACCGTATTTCGCCAGCAACGCATCGAAGGATGCGATCTCTTCGACGCGAATCAGGTGATACAGCTCCTGGCGTGAGTAGGGGAAGTGCTCGCACAGGTGATTGTTGACTTCGATGCCCTGACGGCTCAGCTCCGCGTTGAGCACCTGGGTGATCAGTGGAATACAACCGCCGCAGCCAGTGCCGGCGCGGGTTTCGCTTTTTAGCATCGCCACGGTGTGGCAACCACCTTGCACCGCCTTGACGATATCGCCTTTGCTGACATCGAAGCAGGAGCAGATTTGCGCGCTATCCGGCAGGGAATCGACGCCTAATACCGGCTTCTCACCGCTGCCTGCAGGCAGAATCAAACCTTCGGGATTCTCAGGCAGCGCGATGTTATTCAGTGCCAGCTGCAGCAGATTGCCGTAATCGCTGGTGTCACCCACCAACACCGCGCCAAGCAGTGTGCGATTGTCTTCACTGACAATCAGGCGCTTGTAGATGTGTTTCTGTTCATCGAGCCACATATAGCTACGCGCACCTGGCGTGCGGCCATGCGCATCGCCAATGCCGCCGACATCCACGCCCAGCAGCTTGAGTTTGGCGCTCATATCGGCGCCAGAGAAGACATTCTCACGTCCCAGCAACACATCGCTGGCGACCTGTGCCATTTTGTAGCCGGGTGCCACCAGGCCGAAAAGACGGTTCTGCCAGGCGGCACACTCACCAATCGCATAAATCGCGGTATCACTGGTTTGGCAGCGATCGTCAATGGCGATACCACCGCGCTGGCCGAGATCCAGCCCGCACTGTTTCGCCAGTTTGTCTTGTGGGCGAATGCCGGTGGAGAACACAATGAAATCGACATCCAGCGCGCTGCCATCCGCAAATTCCAGCGTCTTACCGCCTTTGGCGTGATGCACAATTTGTTGAGTGTTTTTGCCAGTGTGCACTTGCACACCCATCTGCTCGATTTTGCGGCGTAGCTGTTCGCCGCCTTGCACATCCAATTGCTCGGCCATTAACCCCGGCGCAAACTCAATAACATGGGTTTCGATGCCGAGATTTTTTAGTGCTCCTGCGGCTTCCAGGCCGAGTAATCCACCCCCAATCACCGCACCACGTTTAGTGCGGCGCGCACAGGCTTCAATGGCGTTGAGATCTTCGATGGTGCGGTAGACAAAACAGTCGCTACCCTCTGAGCCTTTGATCGGCGGTATCCACGGATAAGAGCCGGTGGCGAATATCAGCGTGTCGTAATGCACCGCGCGACCGGTATTGGAGTGAATCAGTTTTTCGTCGCGGTTGATGGTAATGGCCCGTTCACCGATCAGCAGGTTGACCTGATGTTTTTCATAATAGCCGGGGCGAACCAGCGACAGCTCTTCAGCGGTGTGATGGGAGAAATAGGCGGAAAGGTGGACGCGGTCATAGGCGACGCGCGGTTCTTCACAAAAGACGGTAATAGCGAATTGGCCGGGCTCGGCTTTGTCGATCAGTTCTTCTATAAAGCGGTGGCCCACCATGCCGTTGCCAATAATCACGACACTGTGCTTGCTCATGCTTGCCTCAAAAATTGCGGTATCTGCGCTTACGATAGCGCGCTGCATCAGGCGCTTATTGATGCACATCAAGCGCACCGCTATATACCCATTTCGAGGTATGTAATTGATTTCGAAAGAAATTGATAAGTGGCTTATTTGGTTGGATATTGTGCTGCGTCGGTCGCCATCAGTGCTGCACCAGCAAACTGAGCAGAGGACGTTTTCGGATGGTGATTTTGGCAGTCCAAAAACCTATGAGGCTGACGGACGGATTTTCGTGCTAGCTTAACTTGTTGCTTTGAAACAGGAGGAAGGCATGGCGAACCGGTCACTGAAGTGGATTAACAACCTGCGTCTGGCGGGCCAGCAGGGTCTGTGGCAGATGGAAATCAACGGCGGCAAAATAACGGCATTACGCCTCCAGCCACCGCAAATCACGCAGCAGGATGATGCGCTGGATGCCGAAGGCGGACTGGCAAGTTCCCCATTTATCGAACCACACATCCATCTCGACACCACCCAAACCGCCGGGCAGCCCGCCTGGAATCAATCCGGCACGCTATTTGAAGGTATTGAACGCTGGGCCGAACGCAAAGCGCTGCTCAGTCACGAAGATGTGAAGCAACGCGCACAGCAGACGCTGAAGTGGCAAATTGCCAACGGCATTCAGCATGTGCGCACTCACGTTGATGTGTCCGATCCCACACTGACCGCGTTAAAAGCGATGCTGGAAGTGAAAGCGGAAATGGCGCCATGGATCGATATCCAAATCGTGGCGTTTCCGCAAGAGGGGATTCTCTCCTATCCCAACGGTGAAGCCCTGCTGGAAGAGGCGTTGCGACTCGGCGCAGATGTGGTAGGCGCCATTCCGCATTTTGAGTTCACGCGCGAGTACGGTGTGGAATCGCTGCACAAAACCTTCGCGCTCGCCAACCGCTATGACCGCATGGTGGATGTGCACTGTGATGAGATCGATGATGAGCAGTCGCGCTTTGTCGAAACCGTGGCGGCACTGGCACATCGTGATGGCAATGGTGAACGTGTGACTGCCAGCCACACCACGGCGATGCATTCCTACAACAATGCCTACACCTCGCGCTTATTCCGCTTGCTGAAGCTGTCGAAGATTAATTTTGTCGCCAATCCGCTGGTGAATATTCATCTGCAGGGACGTTTTGACAGCTATCCCAAACGTCGCGGTATCACGCGGGTAAAGGAGTTGCTGGAAGCCGATATTAACGTCTGCTTTGGCCATGATGATGTGTTTGATCCCTGGTATCCGCTGGGTACGGCCAGCATGCTGCAAGTGCTGCATATGGGATTACATGTTTGCCAGTTGATGGGCTACGAGCAGATCGACAACGGCCTGAGCCTGATCACCACCAACAGCGCGAAAACCATGCAATTGAGGGATTACGGCCTGGCGGTGGGTGACCATGCTAGTCTGATCATTCTGCCAGCTGAGAGCGGCTTTGATGCGGTGCGCAGACAAGTGCCCGTGCGCTATTCGATCCGTCAGGGAAGTGTGGTGGCGGCAACGCAGCCCGCGAGCAGCGAAATCTATTTAGGTGAGACGGAAGCAGTGACGTTCCGGCGATAATCGCTGCAAAAAAAGAGTGCGCATCACTGCGCACTCTCTTAATACTGCACCAGGCAACAAAGGCGAACCTTTAGTACGCCCCTGCATATCACTCGTTAGTGCGTCACATGGCCGTGCTGGCGATGTTTAGTCACAAAGCCGAGCAGCACACACATCACAAACACCACGGCATACAGGCCATTGGCGGTAGAGAGCGCTGCATGTGCGCCGCCTTTCGCCACAATCGGGCCGGTGACCACGAAGGTCAACATGGTGCCAACGGTGCCGCAGGTCAGGATAAAGTTCACCAGCTTCGGCGAAGAGACTTTGGTTTGCAGCGAACCGAGCGTGATGATGGTGGTGTAAATGGCGCTGGAGCTGAAGCCGAGAATCATGATGATCCAGTGCAGCATGCTGGCGTCGTTGGTGGTGACAAACCAGTACATTAAACCCGTCGCCAGTGCCGCCAATACCATCAGGATGCGCTGCAGATCGAAGAAGCGCAGCAGGAAGCTGAACACCCACATGCCGACCATGTACGCGGTCCAGAAGTTACCCACTAATTGACCGGCTGCCGAAATATCCATACCCATCGATTTGGTCGCATACTCTGGCACCCAGGAGATGAAGCCCAGCTGACCGAGGATATAGCATAGCGCCGCAATCGACAGGAACAGCACGCCGATGCCCCATTTCTCTTTCTCGCCACCTTGTACGGCAGCTTCGCTTTTCAGCACAGGGAATTCCACCATCAGCGTCAGGACGAAGATGGCGATGTAAATCACACCAATACAGGCGTAAACCCAGTACCACGGCAGCATGCGAGCCAGCAACACACCGGCGATGATCGGGAAAATGGTACCGGCCATGCTGAAGAAGGAGTCGGTAAACAGCAGACGCGAACCACGCTGACGGCCATCGTACAGATGGGTAATCAGGAAGGTACCGATCGACATGGTGATACCGCTGACCACACCGAGCACAAACATGCACAGCGAGAAGACGCTCAGGTTATGGCTGGTCATCAGGCCCGCCACCGCGAGGATCATCAGTACAAAGCCAAAGATCAGCTGGCGTTTCAACGGCACAATCACCATCAGCCAGGCGTTAAGGAATACCGCCACCAGGATACCGGCATTCAGGAAGGTGAAGGTGTTGCTCATTTCTGAGATGGGCAACTGGAAATATTGGGCAATATTATCCAGTACCATACCGGTAACGATCACCAGCGCGCCGGTGAGCGCGTAGGAGAAAAAGCTGATCCAGGTAAGGCCAATGCGATTACGGTTTGTCATGTTCTGAACCTGTGAAGCGCCGGGATTGGCAAAAAGTGTCATGAATTGTAAATGCAACTGTGATCTTAATAAACAACGAGTGTAACGAGCGCGAAATATTTCATTAATAGTGTGATTTTCATCACGCAAATGATTGCGCGCCCCAGAAAGTATGACAATCGCAACATCAGCGTAAATATCGGTAAAACGCTGGCTCTTGTATAACTTGCTCTTTACAATCGATCTCGTTTTTGAGCTTGCACTCCATGGTAAGGAATCTTTCATGTTTAAACGTACTTTGACAGCGGCAGTCGCCCTGTTAGCGCTCTCTTCTGTATCCGCTACCGCTCTGGCAGCCAAAGGGGATACTCATGTGCTGCTCACCACCTCTGCGGGCAATATCGAACTCGAACTGAACAACCAGAAAGCCCCGGTCTCGGTGAAAAACTTTGTCGACTACGTCAACAACGGTTTTTATAACAACACCATCTTCCACCGCGTGATTCCTGGTTTCATGGTTCAGGGCGGCGGTTTCACTACGGATATGCAGCAGAAGCAGACCGTGGCACCCATCAAGAATGAAGCCGATAACGGTTTGCGTAACCTGCGTGGCACCATCTCGATGGCGCGTACTGCAGATAAAGATAGCGCCACCAGCCAGTTCTTCCTCAACGTCGCGGATAACGCGTTCCTCGATCACGGCCAACGTGACTTCGGGTATGCGGTATTTGGTAAAGTTGTGAAAGGTCAGGATGTGATCGACAAGATTGCTCAGGTGCCTACCAAAGATGTCGGCCCGTACCAAAATGTGCCGTCAAAACCGATTGTTATCCTGTCTGCTAAAGTCCTGCCTTAATGATTTAACGCGCCGCTGCTCGCTGGCGCGTTCTGCTGCTCTCCGGCAAAGCTAAAATTTGCTCTTATACTTAGGGCAAATTGCTTGTCGGAGGCGCAATGACCAGCCAACTCACCGAAAAACAGAAAGCCACCCTGTGGCAACAGCGCCGCATGGCCAGTTATCAGGCCAGCTGCCGTCTTGCCGGCTACGTACTCAGCGATATCAGCGCTGAGCAGCATGAAGAGCGACTTGAGTCACTAAGGAGGCAATATGGCGGATAACAGTCTGGCGGTGCGCGACCCTTACGTCTGGCACAACGACACGGTGCTGAAAAATCGTCTCGATATTCATGATGAAGCGCAACTGCTTAAAGCGGAGTTGGCCTTTAGCGCTGCACGTCTGGCGACACTGGAACTCGGCCCGCGCAGTACCGGCATGCCGTGGTTATGCCACATTCATCGCACGCTGTTTCAGGATCTCTACAGCTGGGCGGGGGAGTTGCGTAGCATCGATATCTGGCGTGATGAGACGCCTTATTGCCATTGCGAATACATCGAGAAAGAGGGCAATGCGTTGATGAGCGCGCTGGAAGATGAGCAACAGCTGACAAACCTGACGCAGGATGAGTTTGTCGCGCGGCTGGCGCATTATTACTGTGAGATCTACGTATTGCATCCGTTCCGCGCGGGCAATGACCGCACGCAGCGCATTTTCTTCGAACAGCTGGCGCTGCATGCCGGCTACCTGCTGACGTGGGACAAACTGGAGCGAGAGACGTGGCGTACCGCGTTGTTTAACGGTGTGTCGGGGGATTTGGCATCGCTGACGGCGCAGTTTGCGAAAGTGGTGAGCCCTGCACGCTAAAATGCGTAGAATAGCGGCGGTTTGACTGGCCTGAGGGCACTATGCTGCTGTTAATTGATAACTACGACTCCTTCACCTGGAATCTCTACCAGTACTTCTGTGAGCTGGGCGCAGAAGTGCGCGTGGTGCGTAACGATGCCATCACGCTAGCGGAGATGGAGACGCTGCCACTCACCCATTTGGTGATTTCCCCCGGCCCCTGTACGCCGGATCAGTCCGGTGTTTCTCTGGACGCCATCCGCCATTTTGCCGGACGCTTGCCGATTCTCGGTGTCTGCCTCGGCCATCAGGCGATTGCGCAAGCCTACGGTGCACAGGTCGTGCGTGCACGTCAGGTGATGCATGGCAAAACCTCTGTTATCCAGCACACTCATCAAGGCGTATTTCGCGACCTTAATAATCCGCTCACCGTCACGCGCTATCATTCACTGATTGTGGCGCGCGATACGCTGCCCGCAGAATTCGAAGTGACAGCCTGGAGCCTGCGTGATGGCGAGCCCGATGAGATCATGGGCTTCCGCCACCGCACTTTGCCGCTGGAAGGGGTGCAGTTCCATCCTGAAAGTATCCTCAGCGAGCAAGGCCATCAACTGTTGGCTAATTTCCTCAACGCGTAACTTATGTTTGCCTTCGTGTGATTTTTTATGCATATTTTGTGATTATAATTTCACTTAAGCTCAATAAATAACCCAATGAGGTCGGCAATGGCAGCGGAAAAACTAGCGGTAACCCGGGAAACGTTCGATAACGTGATTTTGCCTGTTTATGCACCAGCGCAGTTTGTGCCGGTGAAAGGTAAAGGCAGCCGAGTCTGGGATCAGCAGGGCAAAGAGTATATCGACTTCTCCGGCGGCATCGCGGTGACTGCTTTGGGCCATTGCCATCCGGCGCTGGTGGAAACGCTGAAAACGCAGGGCGAAACCTTGTGGCATACCAGCAACGTGTTCACCAATGAACCTGCGCTGCGTCTGGCGAGTAAACTGATTGCCGCGACCTTTGCCGATCGCGTGTTCTTTGGTAACTCCGGCGCGGAAGCCAACGAAGCTGCTTTCAAGCTGGCACGCTATTACGCCTGCAAAAAACACAGCCCGTTTAAAAGCAAAATCATCGCCTTCCACAATGCGTTCCACGGCCGTACCTTGTTTACCGTTTCCGTCGGCGGCCAGCCGAAATACTCCGATGGCTTTGGTCCCAAACCGGCGGATATCGTGCATGTGCCGTTTAACGATCTGGATGCGGTGAAAGCGGTGATTGATGATCACACCTGCGCCATTGTCGTCGAGCCGATTCAGGGCGAAGGTGGCGTGGTGGCGGCGACGCAGGAATTTATGCAGGGCCTGCGTGCACTGTGTGATGAGCACAACGCGTTGCTGGTGCTGGATGAAGTGCAGAGCGGCATGGGTCGTAGCGGTAAGCTGTTCAGCTACGAACATTACGGCATCAAGCCAGACATCATTACCACCGCGAAAGCGCTGGGCGGCGGATTCCCGGTGAGCGCGATGCTGACCACCAATGAAATCGCTTCAGTGATGGCGCCCGGCGTGCACGGCACCACCTACGGCGGCAATCCGCTGGCCTGTGCGATTGCCGAAACCGCACTGGACATCATCAACACCCCTGAAGTGCTGGGTGGTGTGGAAGCCCGTCGTCAGCAGTTCGTTGAAGCGCTGCAGGCGATCGACAGCAAATACGATCTGTTCAGTGAGATTCGGGGCAAAGGTTTGCTGATTGGGGCAGCGCTGAAACCGCAGCACGCCAGCAAGGCGCGCGACATTCTCAACGCATCAGCCGCAGAAGGATTGATGATCCTGACCGCCGGCACCGATGTGATTCGTTTCGTGCCGTCATTGGTGATCGAACCGACCGATATCGAAGAAGGCATGGCGCGCTTCGCCAAAGCCATTGAGAAAGTGCTGGCTGCCTGATTAGCTTTTCGGGCGCAGTACTTTGAGCCAGCTGCCATGATGTGGCCGCTGGCTCCACGCCAGTGAAGAAATGGTGTGCATGACGTTCAGATGTTGCAGAATCCGCTTCACATGCTGTTCCACAATCGTCACCGGCCCCTCATTCAGATTCTCCGGCGCTTCCAGAATATTGCTGTCATTGCCTGGCCCGTCATACGCCAGACGTTGCTGACAGCGCTGCAGCGCAATTTCACAGGATTGCAGATAACGCTCCGCCAGTTTAGGCGTCAGCATGGTGTGCTCACGCGCCAGAATGGTCATTGCGTTGAGATGCTCAACGATAAACTGACTGTGCGTCACCCACATGCGCATATCTTTCAGGTACTGCGCATTAAAGCCCGGCTCGCTGGATGCCTGATTCAGGGAGTTGAACAGCGCATTGTGCGCCTGATTAACCTTCATGCGTTGATACGCCAGCTTTTCGGGGGATTGCTCCGGCCCCAGCAGCATTCTTAGCGCTTCCTGGTAGGCATCCAGTGCATCATGTGCGTTGCTGCGCAGCAAGCCACTCTGCCACTGCGGCCATAGCCAAATCATGCCGGCAAAGGCGATCAGGCAGCCCATCAGCGTATCCATCATGCGCGGTAACAGGAACTGCGCACCGTTCAGCGACAGCAGCTGCAGCGAATACACTGCCGTCACGGTAAAGCCAATCATCGACCAGCCGTAATACTTGCGCGTCACCAGATAGCTGGCGAGGGTGATGGCCAGCATAAACAGCAAGGTGATCGATTCGGGCACCGCCAGCTGCAGCGAACCGGCCGCGATCAGCAATCCGGCAAAGGTGCCCAACGCACGGTGCTGAATGCGTACCCGTGTGGCGCTGTAGCCATTCTGGCTGACGAACATAATGGTCATCAAAATCCAGTAGGGCTTGGGAATATTGAAGAACAGCGCCAGCGCACTACCAAACATCAGCATCATCGAGATACGCGCGGCGGTGCGCAATGCGGCGGATTTCAGCGACAGATAGCTGCGCAGCGCCGGAAACAGCGGCAAACGGCGCTGGCGATCGGCCATCAGGTCACGGGTGTACAACGGCTTCTGGGTGCGCAGCACGCGGGCGATACGGCTGAAGTGGTAATAGCAGAAGTTACCCACCGGATTATCGGGGTTTTGACGCGCAATCTTCTCCAGCGCACCTAGCTGCTTCTCCATGTGAAAACGATCGGGCAACTGATGATAGAGAATGGCATCGGCCAGCAGACGCAGGCGCGCAGAGATGGTTTTCGCATTCCAGCGGATCACCGCTTCGGCGTGACTCTGTTCCACCAGCTTCTGCACCTCTTCCGGTTGGTGCAGGCTCACCGAGATGTGTTCCTGCAAATCCAGCGCCACCTGGAACGCGCGCGTCAGGCGTTTGTGGCTGTTATCACGACTGGCCGACAGCATATGCATTTGCTGATAACAGGTGGTGATCAGATCGACGGCTTTTTGCTGGCGCGCCAGCAGCGGCGGTAACGCTTTTTCCGGATCGGTGAGCTGCGTCAGCAAGGTGTATTTGGCATCGCAGTAATCCGCCAATTCCCGATACAGCAGGCTGAGGGTTTCACGCATCGGCTGCTCTTTCCACAGCCAGAACCAGAACCAGTTAAACAGGCCGTACCATAGCGTGCCACCGATATACAGTAGCGGCGGCACCCACATGGGCATGCGTCCTACCAGGCTGAGGCTAAAAATGGCGGCAATCAGTGTGGCGGGCAGCAAACGGCCGTGCAACGGGCTGATTTCGCCGGTCACGCCTATCAGCAGCGGCAGCACGAACAGGATCAGCGGTAAAGGAATCGCGTCACTGGTGAGAAATTGGATCAAAAAACTGGCGGTGGCAAACAGGGAGCCGCCGACAATCAGGCGTTTGAAGAAGCGTTTATGCGGGGTATCGAGACCCGCCATGTTGCAGCAGGCTGGGACTAAGGAGAAGAGCAGGCCTTTTTGCAGATCGCCAAACAGCCAGCCAAGAGCCACAGGCAGGCACAGCACCAGCGTTTGCCGCAGTGCGTAGTTGACCTCAGGATGATAGATGATTCGGCGCCACATCAGCTCATCGTAAACAAAAACGGCGCGATGTTGCCATCACGCCGTGGGTGATAAGAAATTAGCGGGTGCCGTAGACGACGATGGTTTTACCGTGTGCGGAGATCAGGTTCTGATCTTCCAGCATTTTCAGGATACGACCCACGGTTTCGCGTGAGCAACCCACGATTTGACCAATCTCCTGACGGGTGATTTTGATTTGCATCCCGTCCGGGTGAGTCATCGCATCTGGTTGTTTAGCCAGATTAAGCAGCGTTTGCGCGATACGGCCCGTCACATCGAGGAAGGCAAGGTTGCCCACTTTCTCGGAGGTGACTTGCAGACGACGCGCCATTTGCGACGAGAGTCGCATTAAAATATCCGGGTTTACCTGAATCAGCTGACGGAATTTTTTGTAGGAAATTTCAGCCACTTCGCAGGCACTTTTCGCACGTACCCAGGCACTACGTTCCTGACCTTCTTCAAACAGGCCGAGTTCGCCGATGAAATCTCCCTGATTGAGGTAGGAGAGGATCATCTCTTTGCCTTCTTCATCTTTGATCAGTACCG
This sequence comes from Pantoea sp. alder81, assembly GCF_020179835.1. Taxonomy (GTDB): domain Bacteria; phylum Pseudomonadota; class Gammaproteobacteria; order Enterobacterales; family Enterobacteriaceae; genus Pantoea. The sequence goes on from NZ_JAIUDA010000010.1 coordinate 184,356, forward strand.
CGACGGAACCTTTCACGATGTAGTACAGCGTTTCCGCTTTCTCACCCTGATGGATGAGCGTGCTTTTGGACGGATATTTGTGAATATGGCAATGGGACAGGAACCATTCGAGTGTAGGGTCTGTTTGCGGTTTGCCGAGAACCATTCGCTATTATCCTCTGTTGTAATCGTGCCCAAAATACAGGGGGCAGTTTTCCCTGTCAGGCGGTGTAATCGTAGAGCGCTTCCAGTAAAGGAAAATTATTTCCGGGTGATTCTTAAGCTACGCTTTTGATTCTTCCCGCCTTCGTCTGTTATGACGAAAATATTTTCAGCACTGTTTGTAGCACAGCTTTTGCAAGCTGTCTTCTGTTGTCTCGCTTCAGCAAAGGGCAGATGTGTCTGGATTGCTGTTTATCAAGTGAAAGCGTACTCTGGCGGCAAAACCGCCACTTCAGGAGAAAGAATAATGCAGGCACGAGTGAAATGGGTGGAAGGGCTGACCTTTCTCGGAGAATCCTCATCAGGCCATCAGGTATTAATGGACGGTAACTCGGGCGACAAAGCGCCGAGCCCGATGGAGATGGTTTTGATGGCAGCTGGCGGCTGTAGCGCGATTGACGTGGTGTCGATCCTGCAAAAGGGTCGAAATGACGTGGCTGACTGCGAGGTGAAACTCACCTCCGAGCGCCGTGAAGAAGCGCCACGTATTTTCACGCAAATCAACCTGCATTTTATCGTTAGCGGCAAGGCGCTAAGCGATAAAGCGGTCGCGCGGGCTGTCGATCTGTCGGCGGAGAAGTATTGCTCGGTGGCGATCATGCTCGGCAATAGTGTGAAAATGACGCACAGTTACGAAGTGATTGAGCGATAGCATCAGCGGGCGGCCAAACGGCCGCCGCTACAGAATTTCTGGATTATTCAATCCGTTTACCTTCAATCAGCCGCTGCACCAGTGGCGTCATGATTAACTCCATCGCTAGACCCATTTTACCGCCCGGCACCACCAGCGTGTTCATATGTGAAATGAACGAGCCCTGGATCATCGCCAGCAGATAAGGGTAAGCAATGCCTTCCAGTCCACGGAAGTGAATCACCACAAAACTTTCATCGAGCGAAGGGATTTCACGTGCGGCAAACGGGTTGGAGGTGTCAACGGTCGGCACGCGCTGGAAGTTGATATGGGTGCGTGAGAACTGCGGCGTGATGAAGTTGATGTAATCCTCCATCGAACGCACCACCGAATCCATCACCGCTTCGCGCGAATGGCCACGCTCGCCGGTGTCGCGCACCAGCTTTTGAATCCACTCCAGGTTGACGATCGGCACCACACCGACCAACAGATCGACATGCTCCGCCACGTTCTGCTGCTGCGTGACGACGCCGCCATGCAGCCCTTCATAGAACAACACATCGGTGTTTTCCGGCAATGGCTGCCAGGGCGTGAAGGTGCCGGGCACCTGATTCCAGGGTACAGCTTCATCATAGGTGTGCAGATATTTGCGCGATTCACCTAACCCGGTTTGTCCGTAGTGCTTGAAGGTGTGTTCTAACAGACCGAAGTCGTTGGCTTCCGGGCCGAAATAGCTGATATGGCGACCCAGATCGCGCGCTTTACGGATCGCCATGTCCATTTCGGGACGGGTATAGCGATGGAAGCTGTCACCTTCCAGCTCCGCAGCGTGCAAATCCAGCTGCTGAAATATTTTACGGAAGGCAACGCTGGTGGTGGTAGTACCGGCACCGCTTGAACCGGTCACGGCAATGATTGGATGCCTGGCTGACATAACAGAACTCCCTGTGAGGTCGGGCGATGAGCATTGTTACCACGAATTATCGTGCGGTGCATTAACCGCGAAATTCGCCTTTCGGCATAATGTTGACGGATTCATGCAGTTCCGACCACACCAGAACGACGTCCCCGCGTTCCAGCTGGCGGCGCACGTCGGCCACTTTCTGTTCCAGGCTGCGCTCCTGCTCACCGTAGTCGGTGCCTTCGCGCAGCACGAAGGTTTCAATCAGGTTTTCCAGCGTTGCGACTTCAAGTTCTTGCCAGGGAATAATCACGATCACACATCCAGATAAGTTGAGAGCCAGTCAGGCACACGTTGTTCCAGCCACATTTTTGGCTTCATTAACGTACCGCCGACAAAGCCAACGTGACCGCCTTTTTGCGTCAGCTGATATTCAATCGAAGGCGACAGCTGTTCCGGCTGCGGGATCACCGCATCAGTCATAAAGGGATCGTCTTTAGCATGGATGATCAGCAACGGTTTGCGCACGCCCGTGAGCAAGGGCATGGCGCTGGCACGTTGATAATAGTCGTTGGCATCCAGAAAACCGTGCGCGCGGGCGGTAATCGCATCATCAAACTCACGAATACGGCGGAATGCCCGTAGCTGGCTCAGTTCAACGGGCAACGTGCCGGGCCAGGCCAACAGTTTGCGCGTGGCATTCTGTTTCAGCTTGGTCAGCAAATAGTGCTGATAGAAACGAGAGAAGCCGGCATCGAGCTTTTCGCTGCAGGGCTCGAGCGCAAAGGGAGCCGAAATCGCGACGGCTGCATCCACAGGCACATCATTCCCCTGCATGCCCAATAAATAGGCCAGCATATTGCCACCGAGTGAAACGCCCACTGCTGCAGTAGGCACCGTGCCCCATTCGCGCTGTAGCCAGTGCAGGAAATAAGTCGCGTCTTCGGTTTCACCGGAATGATAGATGCGCTCCAGGCGATTCGGCTCGCCGCTGCAGCCACGAAAGTGCATCACCACCGCCAGCCAGCCACGGGCCTGGCACGCTTGCATCAGGCCATGAGCATATGGGCTACGGAAGCTGCCTTCCAGGCCATGGAACATCACCATACGCGGCTTGTGGCGTGCCTGTGCCGGGTCTTCGCTCCACGCGAGATCGACAAAATCGCCGTCCGGCAGGTCAAGTCGCTGCCAGTGCGGGCGCAAGGTTACGCGCCGACGCAGTATGCGCGGCAGCAGTGTTTGCAGATGCGCGTTACTGAATCCGCGCAGCGGTGTAAATCGCTCGCCGTTCAGGCGATCAAAATAGCTTGGGTAAAGGCTTGTCTGATGCATAACTCGCTGATAGCTTCGATGGGTTGTTCGCTTTACTGGGTGAGGAGCACCCGAATATACATGGAACTGAGTCTTTTTTTATCAATGTTAGGTTTTCTTTGGGTCGCTGCCATCACGCCAGGGCCCAATAATATGTTACTTACCGCCTCAGGTGCTAATTTTGGCTTCCTGCGCACCATCCCGCTGCTCATTGGTATCATGATTGGTATGCAAGTCATGTTGCTGATGGTGGCATTTGGCATCGGCGGCTTGATCCTGCTTTATCCTTCGCTGCATCTGGTGCTGAAGATTGCCGGTAGCCTCTACTTGCTGTGGCTGGCGTGGAAAATCGCCACCGCCGAGTACGAGAAGCTGGAAACCGAAGACGCGACGGTGAAACAGATGCCGTTCTGGCAGGGTGGCCTGTTACAGCTGATCAACCCGAAAGCCTGGCTGATGGCGTTGGGTGCGGTGGCCAGCTTTAGCCTTGCGGGTGACGCCTATCTGCATTCGGTGATTGCCATCAGTATCGGCATGGCGCTGGTCAACGTGGTCTCCGGTGTTATCTGGATGGGATTTGGTTCCATGATTGGCCGTTTTCTGCGCAGTCCGCGCGCGTGGAAAATCTTCAATCTGGCGATGGGTGCGCTGACAGCAGCCTGTGTACTGCTGATCTGGCGTTAAGTTAACTGGAGGCGCGTTCAACGCGCTTCCAGGGTAACACCTCACGCACCACTTCACTGTGCGGCTGGCGGATGCGGTTTAGTAACAGCTGAACACTGCGTGCGCCCAGCCGATTCATTGGTTGTTCGATGGTGGTCAGTGGCGGATTGAGGCTGCTGGTGAAAGGAATGCCATCGAATCCTACTACCGCCAAATCCTCTGGTACCCGTAATCCCGCTTCCAGCGCTGCATGGATCACGCCAACCGCCAGCACATCAGAAACGGCAAATACGGCGTCTGGTCGCTCCGGTAGCGCCAGCAGTTCACGCAGTGCGGCACTGCCCGCTTCACACGAAATGTTTTCCGCGTAAGCCACGCCACCCCAACTCAGTTCCAGCTGCTCCAGCGCTTCGCGATAACCGGCTTCACGCTGATGCGAATAGAGATAGCGCATATCACAATTCACCAGCGCGATGCGGCGGCGGCCTTTGATGGCCAGATAACGCACGGTTTCGAATGCGGCTTCTTTATTATCAATGGTGACGCTGGAGGCCGGGATCGATGGATCATATTCCGCACACTGTACCCAGGGCGCGTCGCCAATCATGCCTTTCAATTCCTGCAAACAGGCGGCGGCATCCATGGTGATGACGCCATCCACCACTTTGCCGCTCAGCAGCGCCAGATAGGCAGCTTCGCGCGGCAGTTGCGAAGCCGAATTGCACAACAGGATGTGATAACCCTGTGCTTCGGCTTCAGCTTCAATGCCTTGCACCACGCGTGAGCAGAAGGGATTAGTGATGTCTGAAATTAACACCAGCAACATATGACTCTGGGCAGTACGCAGCTGACGGGCCAGCAGATTGGGCTGATAGTCACAGTGATTGATGGCCGCCAACACCTTTTCTCGCGTATCTGTACGCACGCCGGGATGCTGGTTCAACACCCGAGAAACCGTGGCTTTAGACACGCCAGCAAGACGGGCAACTTTCTCAATCGACATGGATTTCAGTACCGCCAGTAGAGGTGAAAAATCAGAAGCCTATCAATAGCACAGACGTTATGTGAGCGTGTGACATATTTCCGTCTTTACGCCTTCTTTGCATTTGCGCATTTCGCATAGCCTTGCCCGATGTTGATCTAAGAACGGATTTTCATTAGGGATAATTTTTAATTCCTTTATGAAATTACCGCCGCTGGAGAAACTGCCGTCACGACATAACATTGGGGTGAATGATGATGGCAGTGAAAAAAACAGTAACAGCAGTGGCGGCAGCATTGGCCCTGATGGCTTTTCAGGCGCAGGCGGTGAATGTCACCGTGGCGTATCAAACCTCGGCGGAACCGGCCAAAGTGGCGCAGGCCGACAACACCTTTGCTAAAGAGAGCGGCGCGACTGTTGACTGGCGCAAGTTCGACAGCGGTGCCAGCGTACTGCGCGCGTTGGCTTCTGGCGATGTGCAGATCGGCAATATTGGTTCCAGCCCGCTGGCGGTCGCCGCGACTCAGCAACTGCCTATCGAGGCTTTCCTGCTGGCCTCACAGCTCGGAAATTCCGAAGCGCTGGTGGTGAAGAAATCCATCACCAACCCGAAAGATCTGATCGGCAAACGTATCGCAGTGCCTTTCATCTCCACCACCCATTACAGCCTGCTGTCTGCGCTCAAGCATTGGGGCATTAAGCCTTCGCAGGTTCAGTTAGTGAACCTGCAGCCGCCTGCCATTATCGCGGCGTGGAAACGCGGCGATATCGATGGGGCTTACGTCTGGTCACCGGCGGTTAACGAGCTGGAAAAAGATGGCACGGTGCTGACCGACTCTTCTCAGGTGGGCAAATGGGGTTCACCGACGCTGGATGTGTGGGTAGTGCGCAAAGATTTCGCCCAGCAGCATCCGGAGATCGTCACCGCCTTTGCCCGCAGCGCGATTGAGGCACAGCAGTCCTACATCACCAATCCAGAACAGTGGCTCAAGCAGCCCGATAACCTTAGCAAGCTGTCGCGTTTGAGTGGCGTACCCGAAGCGGATGTACCGGTACTGGTAAAAGGGAACACCTACCTGACCGCACAGCAGCAGGTGGAACAACTGGGTAAACCGGTGAACAAAGCGATCGTCGATACCGCACACTTCCTGAAAGAGCAGGGCAAAGTGCCGGATGCCGCTAACGACTACAGCAGCTACGTCACCACGCGCTTTGTTGCGCCTTTGACGAAGTAACGGAGGCCGTATGCTCAGCATCACCAACCTGAATGCACGTTACGCCGGACAACCCGCGCTGCAGGATATCAACCTGCAGCTGGACCAACGCGACCTGCTGGTGGTGCTGGGACCGTCCGGCTGTGGCAAAACCACCTTACTGAATTTGATTGCCGGTTTCCTGCCGCTGGAGTCAGGCAGCATCACGTTAGATGGCAAAGCGGTGAAGGGACCGGGCGCGGAACGCGGCGTGGTGTTTCAGAACGAAGGGTTACTGCCGTGGCGTAACGTGATCGATAACGTGGCGTTTGGTTTGCAGCTGGCGGGAATGGAGAAGGCGGAACGCCATGCCATCGCCCGCCGCTTGATCCGCAAAGTCGGGCTGGAAGGGGCGGAAAAGCGTTTTATCTGGCAGCTCTCTGGGGGTCAACGTCAGCGCGTGGGGATTGCGCGTGCGCTGGCGGCTGATCCTCAGTTGCTGCTGTTAGATGAACCCTTTGGCGCGCTGGATGCCTTCACTCGTGAACAGATGCAAACCCTGCTGCTGACGCTATGGCGGGATACCGGCAAACAGATTTTGCTGATTACCCACGACATCGAAGAAGCGGTGTTTCTTGCCAGCGAGCTGGTGCTGCTATCGCCGGGACCAGGCCGCGTGGTGGAGCGCATCAAACTCGACTTTGGTCAGCGTTTTGCCGCCGGTGAGCCGTGCCGCAGCATCAAATCCGACCCGGCTTTTATCGAACGCCGTGAATACGTGTTGAACCAGGTCTTTTCCCAGCGGGAGGCGTTTATATGAGCGCGGTGATTGATGAGAAAACCTAGGCACGCCGACGCACGCTGCGCTGGCCCTTTTCCCCACAGTTTTCCCTGAGCTTGCTGAGTGTAGCCGTGCTGCTGCTGGTGTGGTGGGGCGTGACGGCACTGGGTTTGGTGGCGCCGCTGTTTCTGCCGCCGCCTCAGCAGGTGCTGAAAAAGTTACTGCTGATCGCCAGCCCGCAAGGCTTTATGGATGCGACCTTATGGCAGCATTTGGGTGCCAGCCTGGCACGCATGCTGGTGGCGCTGTTCTTCGCGGCGCTGATTGGCATCCCGGTGGGGATTGCGATGGGCCTGAGCCCGGCGATTCGTGGGCTGCTCGACCCGTTAATTGAACTCTATCGTCCGGTGCCGCCGCTGGCCTATTTGCCGCTGATGGTGATTTGGTTTGGTATCGGCGAAACCTCGAAAATCTTACTGATCTATCTGGCAATCTTCGCGCCTGTCACGCTCTCGACGCTGGCAGGGGTGAAAAATGCTCAGCAGGTACGGATTCGCGCGGCACAGGCTCTAGGCGCTTCGCGCTGGCAACTGCTGCGCTTTGTCATCCTGCCGGGCGCGCTGCCGGAAATTCTCACCGGTTTACGTATTGGTCTTGGCGTGGGTTGGTCGACGCTGGTGGCCGCTGAACTGATCGCCGCCACGCGAGGTCTCGGCTTTATGGTGCAGTCGGCGGGTGAATTCCTTGCCACCGATGTGGTGCTGGCCGGTATCGCGGTGATTGCCTTGATTGCCTTTAGTTTAGAACTGGGTCTGCGCGCTTTGCAGCGACGCCTGACACCCTGGAATGGAGAACAGCAATGAACGAACGTGTCACCTTTACCGCGCTGGGCCCGTATATCGGTGCGCAGGTCAGCGACCTCGATCTCAGCCGCCCGTTAAGCGACGCGCAGTTTGAGCAGCTTTATCATGGTCTGTTGCGCCATCAAGTGTTATTCCTGCGTAATCAGGTGATCACGCCGGAACAGCATCGTGCACTGGCGATTCGCTTCGGCGATCTGCACATCCATCCGGTGTATCCGCATGCCGAGGGCGTGGAAGAAATTATCGTGCTGGACACCCATCAGGATAATCCGCCAGATAATGATAACTGGCACACTGATGTCACTTTTATCGAGACGCCACCGGCGATTGCAATTTTAGCGTCGAAGCTGCTGCCGGAGAGCGGTGGCGATACGCTGTGGTCTACGGGCATTGCGGCCTATGAAGCGCTGTCAGAGCCGTTTAAGCAACTACTGAGCGGCTTGCAGGCGGAGCACGATTTTAAGAAGTCTTTTCAGGAATATAAGTACCGTAAGACGGAAGAAGAGCATCAGCGCTGGCAGCAGGCGGTAGCCAAACATCCGCCGGTGCAGCATCCGGTGATTCGTACCCATCCGGTGAGCGGGCGCAAGGCGCTGTTCGTCAATGAAGGCTTCACAACGCGGTTACTGGGATTGAGCGAGAAGGAGAGTGAGGCGCTGCTGAATTTCCTGTTCTGGCACACGGCGAAGCCGGAGTTTCAGGTGCGCTGGCGCTGGCAGGAGAATGATGTGGCGATCTGGGATAACCGCGTGACGCAACATTATGCGAATGCCGATTATTATCCGGCGCGGCGAGTGATGCATCGGGCGACGGTGTTAGGGGATGTTCCGTTTTAAATGTGTGCGGTGGTGAGCCAGGTCGGCATGAATGCCGACCCTACAACAGGCACTTAACATGTAGGGGCAACACTTATGCTGACCTTTCAGCAGGCGCTTAGCATGTAGAGGTCAGCATCGATGCTGACCTCTAACTCGCCAGCATCTGCTCCAGCTGTTCCTGAGCATCCAGCCATGCCATTTCAACATCTTCCAGCGCGGACTTGCTTTCGGCCTGACGTTGCAGTGCCGAGGTCAGATCCGCTTTACGGCTCTGGTCGTAAATCGCGCTGTCTGAAAGTTGTGCTTCCGCTTCGCTGAGCTGGCTTTGCCACTTCGCCATCTGCTTTTCCAGCTTCTCAATCTCTTTACGCAGTGGTTGCGTTTGCGAGCGCAACTCCGCATCACGGCGCTTCTGATCTTTACGTGACTGGGCGCTGTTAGCGTTATCCTGCTTTGGCGTTGCATCCTGCTGGGCCTGCTGCTTTTGCAGATCGCTCAGCCACTGCTGGTAATCATCCAGATCGCCTTCAAACACATCGACTTTGCGGTCGTGCACCAGATAGAGGTCATCGGTAGTTGAACGCAGTAAATGGCGGTCATGCGACACCACCACCAGTGCGCCTTCGAAATCAATCAACGCTTCGGTCAGTGCCTGGCGCATATCGAGATCGAGGTGGTTCGTCGGTTCATCCAGCAGCAGCAGGTTAGGGCGCTGCCATACGATCAGCGCCAGCACCAGTCGCGCTTTTTCACCGCCTGAGAAGCGCTCGGTGATTTCACTGACTTTGTCGCCCTGGAAGCCGAAGCCGCCCAGATAATCACGCAGCTGCTGTTCCAGCGTTTGCGGCGCGATGCGGGCCAGATGCTGCAGCGGCGATTCGTCAGCGCGCAGATATTCCAGCTGATGCTGAGCGAAGTAACCAAGCTTGATGCCTTTTGCCAGGCCGACTTTGCCATCCAGCGCTTCAATCTCACCGGCCAGCAATTTGATCAGCGTTGATTTACCCGCGCCGTTACGGCCGAGTAGACCGATGCGTGAACCCGGCACCAGATTGAGTTTGATGGCATCAAGAATGATACGCTCGCCATAACCCGCCGTGACTTTCTCCATTTTCAGTAATGGATTCGGCAGGCTTTCTGGCGCGCGGAAGCTGAAACTAAACGGGTTATCGACATGAGCGGGCGCAATCAGCTCCATGCGCTCCAGCATCTTGATACGGCTCTGCGCCTGTTTGGCCTTAGTGGCCTGAGCGCGGAAGCGATCGATGTACTTTTGCAGGTGCTGTACTTTTTCCTGCTGGCTCTGGAACAGTGCCTGCTGTTGCGCCAGTTTGGCCACGCGCTGGCGTTCGAACGAGCTGTAGTTACCGGTGTATTCATACATCGTTTGCTGTTCGATATGGATAATCTTATCCACCACCGGATCGAGGAAGTCTCGGTCGTGCGAAATCAGGATCAGCGTGCCTTCATAGCTTTTCAGCCAGCGCTCCAGCCAAATCACCGCATCGAGATCTAAGTGGTTGGTCGGTTCATCCAGCAGCAGCAGATCAGAACGACACACCAGCGCCTGCGCAAGGTTAAGGCGCATACGCCAGCCACCGGAGAAATCGCTCACCGGCCGCATTAATTGTTCCTGGCTAAAGCCCAATCCGTGCAGCAGGCTGGAGGCGCGCGCATGTATGCTCCATGCCTGAATCGCATCCAACTTGCCGTGCAACAGCGCAATGGCGTTGCCGTCGTCTTTTTCGTTCGCTGCGGCTAATTCAGATTCGAGCTGACGATATTCGCGGTCGCCGTCGATAACATATTCCAGCGCGGCTTTACTGAGCGCCGGGGTTTCCTGATTCACCCACGCGAGTGCCCAGCTGCTGGGAAAGGTGAAGTTGCCTGCATCACTGCTGATTTCGCCCTTCAGCAGCGACAGCAGCGTGGATTTTCCACAGCCGTTTTTGCCCACCAGACCGACTTTTTGGCCGGGATTAATGGTGGCTGTTGCGTTATCCAGCAGCACGTTGGTGCCGCGGCGTATTTGTAATGCGGAAAATACAATCATAAGCGCCGTATCGTCAGAATATGTTAATTTATCGGCAACATAATTCAATAATGGTTAGTTGCGTCGAGCATGGTAGCGGAATTCCGCTGCGGTGACGACGCTTTGGAGGGGAACGATGTCGCAGCCACCCAAAATATTGCTGCTTTACGCCCATCCGGAAACTCAGGATTCGATTGCTAATCGGGTTTTGCTGCAGTCGGCTATGGAACTGGACCACGTCACGGTGCACGATTTATACGCCCACTATCCGGACTTTTTTATTGATATTCACCATGAGCAGCAGTTGCTGCTTGAACATCAGATCGTGGTTTTCCAGCATCCGCTTTACACCTACAGCTGCCCGGCGCTTCTGAAAGAGTGGCTGGATCGTGTGCTGTCGCGTGGATTCGCCAGTGGTGTGGATGGTAATGCGCTGGAAGGGAAATACTGGCGCAGCGTCGTGACCACCGGAGAGCCGGAAACGGCTTATCACCACAGTGGCCTGAATCGCTATCCGATGAGCGATATCATGCGTCCGTTTGAGCTGACAGCGCAAATGTGTCGCATGCACTGGATGACGCCGATGGTGATCCACTGGGCACGTCGCCAAACGCCAGAAGTGATGCGTAATTATGCGCATGCTTACCGCGATTGGCTCTCTTCACCCTTGCCGCAGGGAGTGGTGTGATGGAAGGACAAACCTTACTGACGGCTGGCGTCATTTATTTGGTCGCTGCGGTGATCGTGGTGCCCATCGCCGCGCGCCTCGGCATTGGTGCAGTACTGGGTTATCTGCTGGCGGGTATTGCCATCGGCCCATGGGGTTTAGGCTTTATTAGCGACGTCGACGAGATTTTGCACTTCTCAGAACTCGGCGTGGTGTTCCTGATGTTTATCATCGGGCTGGAGTTGAATCCCGCCAAGCTCTGGGCTTTGAGACGTTCAATCTTTGGCGTGGGCGCTGCGCAGGTATTGGTTTCTGCCGCCATTCTGGGCGTGCTGCTGTGGCTGACAAACTTTAGCTGGCAAGCGGCGGTGATCGGCGGGATCGGTCTGGCAATGTCTTCGACGGCTATGGCACTACAGTTGATGCGCGATAAAGGCATGAATCGCAGCGAAGCGGGTCAGCTCGGCTTCTCGGTGCTGCTGTTCCAGGATCTGGCCGTCATCCCCGCATTAGCATTAGTACCGTTATTGGCCGGTGGCGACAGTGGTCATGTTGACTGGCTGAAGGTCGGCATGAAGGTGTTGGCCTTCGCCGGTATGCTGGTGGGCGGTCGTTATCTGCTGCGTCCGATTTTCCGCTTTATCGCCGCTTCCGGTGTGCGTGAAGTATTCACTGCTGCCTCATTATTACTGGTGCTGGGCTCGGCGCTGTTTATGGATGCGTTGGGGCTGTCGATGGCGCTTGGCACCTTTATCGCCGGTATCCTGCTGGCAGAGAGTGAATATCGCCACGAACTGGAAGTGGCCATCGAACCCTTTAAAGGTTTGCTGCTGGGGCTATTCTTTATTTCCGTCGGCATGGCGCTGAATTTGGGTGTGCTTTATACCCATATCGTGGAGATCATCCTTGGTGTGGTGATTCTGGTGGCGGTGAAAACCCTGGTGCTCTATGTGTTGGGCCGTATTTATGGCTTACGCAGTTCCGAGCGCCTGCAATTTGCCAGCGTGCTCAGCCAGGGCGGTGAATTTGCCTTTGTGCTGTTCTCAGCGGCCTCGTCGGCCAAACTGTTTAGCGGCGATCAATTGCCACTGTTACTGGTGACAGTGACGCTATCGATGATGACCACACCGCTGCTGATGCAGGGCGTGGATAAAATTCTCGCGCGGCGTTTCAACGAGCCCGATGATGACAGTGAAAAGCCGTTTGTCGAAGACGATCAGCCGCAGGTGATTGTGGTGGGCTTTGGTCGTTTCGGTCAGGTTGTTGGCCGTTTACTGATGGCCAATAATAAACGTATTACCGTGCTGGAACGCGATATCTCCGCCGTAAGCCTGATGCGTAAGTATGGCTATAAGGTTTACTATGGGGATGCCACTGAGCTTGAGTTACTGCGTGCAGCTGGCGCGGAGAATGCGCAATCCATCGTGATCACCTGTAACGATCCTGAGGATTCGATGACCATTGTGCATCTCTGCCAGCAGCATTTCCCACAGCTGGAAATCCTGGCGCGTGCGCGGGGACGTGTAGAAGCGCATGAGTTGTTGCAGGCTGGCGTGACGCTGTTCTCACGTGAAACCTTTTCCAGTGCGCTGGAATTAGGACGCAAGACGCTGATCTCATTGGGGATGCATCCGCATCAGGCACAGCGCGCGCAGCAGCATTTCCGTCGCCTCGATATGCGCATGCTGCGTGAACTGGTGCCCAGTCATGATGACAGTGCGCAGGTTTCACGCGTGCGTGAAGCGCGTCGCGAGCTGGAGGACATCTTCCAGCGCGAAATGCAGCATGAAAAACGCCAGATTGACGGTTGGGATGACGAGTAAGACTACACTTAACATATCCGTTGCTTAATAGCGGGCAGGAAAGAGTATGCGTAAACGTTTTATTGCTGGTGCGGTATGTCCGCAATGTCAGGAAAAAGACACGCTGGCGTTGTGGCGTGAGAATAATGTCGAAGTGGTGGAGTGCGTGCAGTGCGGCCATCAAATGCGCGAAGCGGATAAACAAGTTCGCGATAAGGTGCGCAGTAATGAGCAAGTGATCGGCATTTTTCATCCTGAGTAGCGGAATGGCGCAGCTTTTTTTAAGCTTAAACTTACAGCGGGATTGAATTCCGCTACAATCGGCGCCATTAACGCTGAGCAGTATGCAGCAACACATTTGTTGGCATTCTCAGTCTTGAACCTTTCTGGTTGGTTATTGCACGAAAATAGACCAATGAGACAGGATCTCAGTTCTCAACGGTTAGGAGATATCATGAAAGTAGCAAAAGACCTGGTGGTGAGCCTGGCGTATCAGGTTCGTACCGAAGACGGTGTGTTGGTTGACGAGTCACCGGTGAGTGCACCGTTGGACTATCTGCACGGTCATGGTTCCCTGATTTCTGGTCTGGAAAAAGCGCTGGAAAATCATGATGTAGGCGATAAGTTTGATGTGCATATTCCAGCAAACGACGCTTACGGTCAGTACGACGACAACCTGGTTCAGCGCGTTCCGAAAGATGTGTTCATGGGCGTGGACGAACTGCAGGTTGGCATGCGCTTCCTGGCTGAAACCGATCAGGGTCCAGTGCCGGTTGAAATCACCGAAGTGGAAGACGAGCACGTCGTGGTTGATGGTAACCACATGCTGGCGGGTCAGAACCTGAACTTTAACGTGGAAGTGGTGGCGATCCGTGAAGCAACGGAAGAAGAAATCGCACACGGCCATGTGCATGGCGCGGATGGTCATCATCATGACCACGATCACGACCATGGTCACGATCACGGCCAGGGTGGTTGTGGTACTGGCGGTTGCGGCTGCAGCCACTAAGTTCTGCGTTGAACAACAAAAGGCCACCTTCGGGTGGCCTTTTGGTTTTAATAGTGCGGTGGTGGCGTCTCTTCGGACTGCGAGGCAATCGGTGACGGTGTCGCCGCTTTTACTTTATCCACTAATAAACGCACCTGTTCGCGCATGCGACTCATCTCCAGTTCGTGTTGAGTCACTGTCAGATTGAGCTGATCGATAGTGTGCTCCTGAAAAGCCAGCTTGCTCTCCAGCGCCTCAAGGCGTTGTTCCCACTCTTCCTGTTGCATCATCTCTTCTCCGGTTACGGTGCTGCGCCTGGCGCGTATCGGGCGTGATTCTACGGTCTTTGGCGCCAGAATCACCCGATTTTTAACCTTTATGAGGCTTGATGGTTGAAAACGGCGCTAATGCCTTCATCTCTGGTGAAACTTCCTGATGCAAAAAAGGTCGGATGTTAAGCGGGTAATTACGTTGTGGGAGTGTTCGCCGCTGCCACGTAAAGTTATAGTGTGGGCCACTGTCCGCAATGATTCCCGAGGTTTAGATGCTTCGGTTTTGGAGAAAGGATGAAATCACTGTTTAAAGTCACATTGTTAGCTACCACCATGGCCATCGCGCTGAATGCACCGCTGGCAATGGCAGCAGAAACCACCGCCGCTCCAACTGACGCTGCTCAGGCTGCGCCGCAGGCTCCGAAGAATGCTGCCTTCAAAAACGAAGACCAGCAGTCAGCTTATGCGCTGGGTGCTTCTTTGGGTCGCTACATGGACAACTCTCTGAAGGAACAAGAGAAACTGGGCATCAAACTGGACAAAGATCAGCTGATCGCGGGTGTTCAGGATGCATTCGGTGGCAAGAGCAAGCTGTCTGATCAAGAGATCGAGCAGACCCTGCAAGCCTTCGAAGGCCGCGTGAAAGGCGCTGCACAGGCGAAGATGGAAAAAGACGCGAAAGAGAACTCTGACAAGGGTACCGCTTACGCTGACAAATTCGCCAAAGAAAAAGGCGTGAAGAAAACTGAATCTGGCTTGCTGTATCAGGTTGAGAAAGAAGGCACCGGTGACGCACCTAAAGACAGCGACACTGTAGTCGTGAACTATAAAGGTACGTTGATCGACGGTACCGAGTTCGACAACTCTTACACCCGTGGCGAGCCCCTGTCATTCCGTCTCGACGGCGTGATCCCAGGCTGGACCGAAGGTCTGAAGCACGTGAAGAAAGGCGGCAAGATCAAGTTAGTGATCCCACCGAACCTGGCTTACGGCAAAAATGGCGTTCCGGGTATTCCGGCTAACTCAACACTGGTATTTGATGTTGAGCTGCTGGATATCAAGCCAGCACCAAAAGCGGATGAGAAAGCACAGGCTCCGGCCGCTGCTGATAAGAAAGCACAGTAATCTGCTTGCTTATCTGACGCCGCCTCCGGGCGGCGTTTTTATTTGTCAGTCAGACTGAAGATGCGCTGGCTGTGCTCGCAATCCTCACTCATGCTGAGGGCTGAGCGAACGTGCTGTCTTTCAGCAAACCAAATTGTTTAGGGGAATGAGTAAAGCTCTGGCTAAACACCCCGACATTTGCCAGACTAGCGCCTGCACAACTATCACAATATGAGTCT
The DNA here is from genome assembly GCF_020179835.1 of Pantoea sp. alder81. GTDB lineage: Bacteria > Pseudomonadota > Gammaproteobacteria > Enterobacterales > Enterobacteriaceae > Pantoea. The sequence continues at coordinate 199,804 of NZ_JAIUDA010000010.1, forward strand.
GCCCCAAAGCTGTCGAGACAGGCTCCAGCCATTTAGGGTAATGTCTTCGATGTCTAATCCATTCAATCCCGGTGAACTGACTGACTTCGATTTACTGGAGCAACGTCCGTTCGAGCAAGCAGACTACGATATTCTCAAATCTTACGAAGCCGTCGTCGATGGTCTTGCGATGCTGATCGGTTCGCACTGCGAAATCGTGCTTCACTCGCTGGAAGATCTGAAATGCTCCGCCGTGCGCATCGCCAATGGTGAACATACCGGCCGCAAAGTAGGCTCGCCGATTACCGATTTGGCACTGCGCATGCTGCATGATATGCATGGCGCCGACAGCAACGTCTCCCGCGCTTACTTCACGCGCGCCAAAAGCGGCGTGCTGATGAAATCTGTCACCATCGCGATTCGTAATCGTCAGCAGCGGGTGATTGGCCTGCTGTGTATCAATATGAACCTCGATGTGCCGTTCTCGCAGATTATGTCGACCTTTATGCCGCCGGAAATGCAGCAGGTGGATTCTAATGTTAACTTTGCCAGCTCAGTTGAAGACCTGGTGATGCAAACGCTGGAATTTACCATTGAGGAAGTGAGCAACGACCGCAACGTGTCGAACAATGCGAAGAATCGTCAGATTGTGCTCAATATGTATGAGAAGGGCATCTTCGATATCAAAGACGCGATTAACCAGGTTGCCGATCGTCTCAATATCTCCAAGCACACGGTTTACCTCTATATCCGCCAGTTTAAGAGTGGTGACTTCCAGGGGCAGGATCGCTAATGCGCTATACCTTGCTGGTGACAGGGCCGGCATACGGTACGCAGCATGCCAGTAGCGCTTTGCTGTTTGCTCGTGCGCTGATTAAAGAAGGTCACCAGTTAGAGAGTGTCTTCTTTTATAGAGAAGGCGTGCTGAATGCCAACCAGCTTAGTGCTCCCGCCAGCGATGAAGTGGATGTGGTGCGCGCATGGCAGCAACTACGTGAAGAGAGCGGTGCAGCGCTGAATATTTGCGTGGCTGCCGCATTGCGCCGTGGCGTGACAGATACGCAGGAAGCCACGCGCTTGCAACTGGCAGGCAGTAATTTGCAACCCGGTTTTGAACTCAGTGGCTTAGGTGCGCTGGCAGAAGCCGCGCTCAGCTGCGATCGTCTGGTGCAGTTCTGATGAATCGCGTGGCATTTCTGTTCACTCAGGCACCCCACGGCAGCAGCGCGGGCAGGGAAGGGCTGGATGCGGTTCTGGCCACCGGCGCGCTCAGCGAGGATATTGCACTGTTCTTTATTGGCGATGGCGTCCTGCAACTTCATCGCGATCAGCGTCCAGAGCAGATTCTGGCTCGTAACTATATTGCGACTTTTGGTGTGCTGGATTTGTACGACATCGACCAGTGTTTCGTTTGCCGCGAATCACTTGAGGCGCGTGGGCAAAGTTTAACGGCTGAACGCGTGATGGCGGCTGAAGTCCTGGATGCCGATACACTGCGCCAGAAACTCGCCACTTATCATCGAATCCTTCGTTTCTGAGAATCCAACATGCTCTACACGTTACTGCAATCACCCTGGCAATGCGATATCGATAGCCTGTTACTGCTCATGCAGGAGGGCGACGATTTGCTGCTGATGCAGGATGGAGTAACGGCCGCGCTTGAGGGCAGCCAGATGTTAATCAAGCTACAAGCCTCTCCGGCCGCGCTTTGGGTCCTTCAGGAAGATGTGGACGCACGCGGATTGGTTGAGCAAATTTCAACCAAAGTAGCACGTTTGGACTATACTGGTTTCGTTGCGATGACGGTGAAGCACCAACAACAAGTGGCCTGGTAAGAAGGAAAACCTGGTTATTTCTTGACACCCTTTTGACACAGCCCTAAAATTCTGCCTCCTCGTAGTAATACGAGGCGATTTATTACGTGTTTACGAAGCAAAAAGCTAAATCCCAGGAGCTATTTAATGGCAACAGTTAACCAGCTGGTTCGCAAACCACGCGTACGCAAAGTTGCAAAGAGCAACGTGCCTGCGCTGGAAGCTTGCCCGCAGAAACGTGGCGTATGTACTCGTGTGTACACCACTACCCCTAAAAAACCAAACTCAGCACTGCGTAAAGTTTGCCGTGTGCGTTTGACTAACGGTTTTGAAGTTACCTCCTACATCGGCGGTGAAGGTCATAACCTCCAGGAACACTCAGTGATCCTGATCCGTGGCGGTCGTGTTAAAGACTTGCCAGGTGTGCGTTACCACACCGTTCGCGGCGCGCTTGACTGCTCAGGTGTTAAAGACCGTAAGCAGTCACGCTCCAAGTACGGCGTGAAGAAGCCAAAGGCTTAATGGTTCTCCGTTAAGTAAGGCCAAACATTTTCACTTTAATGTCAAAATAAACTCGTAGAGTTTTGGACAATCCTGAATTAACAACGGAGTATTTCCATGCCACGTCGTCGCGTTATTGGTCAGCGTAAAATCCTGCCAGATCCTAAGTTCGGATCAGAATTGCTGGCTAAATTTGTAAACATTCTGATGGTTGATGGTAAAAAATCTACCGCAGAATCTATCGTCTATACCGCACTTGATACCCTGGCTCAACGTGCTGGTAAAGACGGTCTGGAAGCTTTCGAAGTTGCACTCGAAAACGTACGTCCGACTGTAGAAGTTAAGTCACGTCGCGTTGGTGGTTCAACCTACCAGGTTCCAGTTGAAGTCCGTCCGGTTCGTCGTAATGCTCTGGCAATGCGTTGGATCGTTGAAGCTGCTCGTAAACGCGGTGATAAATCAATGGCTCTTCGCCTGGCGAACGAACTTTCTGATGCTGCAGAGAACAAAGGTACTGCAGTTAAGAAACGTGAAGACGTTCACCGTATGGCTGAAGCCAACAAGGCGTTCGCACACTACCGCTGGTAACAGCCACGTAGTTGTTATTAACCCAGCGGGCGTCCCAGTGACTTACCTGCTGGGCTTTTTTAACTTAGAACGTCTCAGAATCAGAGGAATCAAATGGCTCGTAAAACACCCATTGAGCGCTATCGTAACATCGGTATTAGTGCGCACATCGACGCCGGTAAAACTACCACTACCGAACGTGTTCTGTTCTACACCGGTGTAAACCACAAAATCGGTGAAGTACATGACGGCGCGGCTACCATGGACTGGATGGAGCAGGAACAGGAACGTGGTATTACTATCACTTCCGCTGCGACCACCTGTTTCTGGTCTGGTATGGCTAAGCAGTTTGAGCCACACCACGTAAACATCATCGACACCCCAGGACACGTTGACTTCACCATCGAAGTTGAGCGTTCTATGCGTGTGCTTGATGGCGCAGTGATGGTTTACTGTGCGGTTGGTGGTGTTCAGCCACAGTCTGAAACCGTATGGCGCCAGGCTAACAAATATAAAGTTCCACGCATTGCGTTCGTTAACAAAATGGACCGCATGGGTGCTAACTTCCTGAAAGTTGTTGATCAGATGCAAGCGCGTCTGGGTGCAAACCCAGTTCCACTTCAGCTGGCTATCGGCGCAGAAGAAAAATTCACCGGTGTTGTTGACCTGGTGAAAATGAAAGCTATCAACTGGAACGATGCCGATCAGGGCGTCACCTTCGAATACGAAGAGATTCCAGCTGATATGCAGGAACTGGCTGAAGAGTGGCGCGCGAAGCTGGTTGAAGCCGCTGCTGAAGGTTCTGACGAGCTGATGGAGAAATTCTTCGGCGGTGAAGAGCTGACAGAAGAAGAGATCAAAACTTCTCTGCGTAAGCGCGTGCTGAATAACGAAATCATCCTGGTTACCTGTGGTTCTGCATTTAAGAACAAAGGTGTTCAGGCGATGCTGGATGCGGTAGTTGAATACCTGCCAGCACCGACTGACGTTACCGCGATCAACGGTATGCTGGACGACGGTAAAGACACGCCGGCTGAGCGTCATTCTGACGACAACGAGCCGTTTGCTGCTCTGGCGTTCAAAATCGCAACCGACCCGTTTGTTGGTAACCTGACCTTCTTCCGCGTTTACTCTGGTGTTGTTAACACTGGTGACACCGTGTTCAACCCGGTTAAGTCAAACCGTGAGCGTCTGGGCCGTATCGTTCAGATGCACGCTAACAAACGTGAAGAGATCAAAGAAGTTCGTGCGGGCGACATCGCAGCTGCGATCGGCCTGAAAGATGTGACCACTGGTGACACCCTGTGTGACCCAGACAACGTCATCATCCTTGAGCGCATGGAATTCCCTGAGCCAGTAATCTCTATCGCCGTTGAGCCGAAAACCAAAGCTGACCAGGAAAAAATGGGTCTGGCTCTGGGTCGTCTGGCGAAGGAAGATCCATCATTCCGCGTATGGACTGATGAAGAAACCAACCAGACCATCATCGCTGGTATGGGTGAGCTGCACCTCGACATCATCGTTGACCGCATGAAGCGTGAATTCAACGTTGAAGCGAACGTCGGTAAACCTCAGGTTGCTTACCGTGAAGCGATTCGCGCGAAAGTTACCGATATCGAAGGTAAACACGCCAAGCAGTCTGGTGGTCGTGGTCAGTACGGTCATGTTGTTATCGACATGTACCCACTGGAGCCGGGCGTTAACCCGAAAGGCTACGAATTTATCAACGACATCAAGGGCGGTACGATTCCAACTGAATACATCCCTGCGGTTGATAAAGGCCTTCAGGAGCAGTTGAAGTCAGGTCCTCTGGCCGGTTATCCGGTAGTTGACTTGGGTGTTCGTCTGCACTTCGGTTCATACCATGATGTCGACTCCTCAGAGCTGGCGTTTAAACTTGCTGCTTCTATCGCGTTCAAAGAAGGCTTTAAAAGAGCAACTCCAGTTCTGCTTGAGCCGATCATGAAGGTTGAAGTAGAGACTCCGGAAGAGAACACCGGTGACGTTATCGGTGACCTTAGCCGTCGTCGTGGTATGCTCAAAGGACAGGAATCTAACGCTACTGGCGTTCAGATCCATGCTGAAGTTCCACTGTCCGAAATGTTCGGATATGCAACTCAGCTGCGTTCTCTGACCAAAGGCCGTGCTTCTTACTCCATGGAGTTCCTGAAGTACGATGATGCGCCGAACAACGTCGCTCAGGCCGTTATTGAAGCTCGTAGCAAATAAGCTACGGTTTAAAAATTGTGAACTGATGCCTTCATGACTCATGAAGGCACAACGTAAGGAATTATCGCCATGGCGAAAGAGCAATTTCAGCGTAACAAACTGCACGTAAACGTCGGCACCATCGGTCACGTTGACCATGGTAAAACCACTCTGACTGCAGCAATCACCACCGTTCTGGCTAAAACCTACGGCGGCTCTGCTA
>NZ_JAIUDA010000011.1 GCF_020179835.1 Pantoea sp. alder81
TGATTACATCGAAATGTTTTATAACAGTAAGCGTCGGCATGGTTCTAGCGATCAGATGTCACCGACAGAATATGAAAACCAGTATTATCAACGGCTCGGAAGTGTCTAGATTATCCGTGGCGATTCAGAGCGGGAATGGAACAATACTGTCAGGTAGGACCAACAATGACCTACGGAAGCCCTGTACCTGAAAGTGTAGAACCCACCGGTGTTACTCAAGGGGGGTATTCCACAGCAGCTGTAGTAAATAAAGATTTTGTTATAAAAATTCCAAAAGAATATGACCTTGCTGCTGCTGGACCAGTTATGTGTGCTGCAGTTACCGTTTACTCTCCGCTTCGCCACTGGCAGGTAAGAAAAGATTCAAAAGTGGCAATTGTAGGTATGGGAGGGCTAGGACACCTTGCAGTGAAGCTCGCCAAATCAATGGGGGCTGAAGTGGTGGTATTTACTACGTCTCCGGATAAAGCAGACGATGCCCGCCGTTTTGGTGCCCATGACGTGGTTGTAAACTACGATGCAGAAAAATTAAAAAAGTTAAACCGGCACTTTGACTTTGTGCTGGACACTGTTCCTTACCAGCATGAACTTGATCCGATCATGAACACGATGAAACGCGATGCAACACTTTGCCTCGTTGGCATCGGCAAGGTCTCTGAGCCGAATCAGTTATCACCGTTTACAACGGTATTGCGGCGCTACAGTTTTGCAGGATCGACAATTGGTGGCATACGTGAAACTCAGGAAGTGATTGATTACTGTAACCTTCACGGTATCAAACCTGACTACAGGCTTATAAAGCCTTCAGATATTAATCAGACGTGGTCAGATGTTGTCGCTAAAAAAGCCAGATATCGCTATGTGATGGATTTAAAGCAGATATGATTTGAACGGTTTGAGTGTCTGACATGATTTAATGACACTTTTTTAGAGTTTATACCATGAAAAAGAGCCCAGACCCGGGCTCTTTTAACACTTACCACCCCTGCAATGTAGGATGGATGACAATATCATTTATCGTTAAGTTCTGAGGCTTATCCAGTGCATAAGCTACTGCATCGGCAACCTCTTCAGGAGAGATTGCAATTTCATTGAGCTTTTTCGCAATACCCTTTCCTTCACTATTTTCAACCTTATCCGCCCAACCAGTGTTAATGACACCAGGGCTTATCATCGATACCTGAATGCCTTCACCTACCCCAATCTCTCTTCTCAGGCTTTCTGTGAGCCCCCTGATGAAGAATTTTGTTGCGCTATAAACACCGCTTGCGTCACCGGTATGGATACCTGCAACCGAACTCATATTAAGGATGTGACCATGTTTTTGCATAACTAATACAGGTAAGAACACAGCCAGAGCATTCAGATAACCATGGATGTTGGTATCGATCATTTTCTTCCAGTCATCCAGTGCCACATCCTTCCAGTTGGAAAACAGCATCAACCCGGCATTATTAACCAGATGATCAATTCTTCCGTACTTTTCCTGCACATATTGCCCGAGTGATTTCAGGCTCTCAATGTCGGTTACATCCGTTACTTTATAATCAGCATATCCACCACTATCCTTAATCTGATTAACGATAGATTTTAACTTTTCTTCATTCCTGGCAGCTAAAATAACTGTACCACCATGCTTAGCAATTCGAATTGCTGAAGCGGAACCAATACCTGATGACGCACCTGTAATGACAGTAACTGTTTCACTTGTAATTGACATTAAACTTCCTTTATTTGAATGAATTTCATCACAAGTCAATATAGTTTAATTTAACCACCCAGTCACAGTAAGCAATTTAAAACCTTACGACAAAACAACAAATAAAATAAATTTCTTGCTCTTTTTCATGAAGATACACTCAATGTGTTATTTTATAAATGAACCATTGAATAAAAATCATCAATAGCAAGCCATTGATTTTTAATATCTTTTACTCTAGGTGATGAATTTTTAATCAACCCGAAATACGAGTCAGAAAACAAAACATAAAATCAATGCTAGCCTTAAATTGGATTTTTAAATTCAGATGAGGATAATTATGAACAGAAAAACTGCATTGATTACCGGGGCTTCGAACGGAATTGGATACGAACTGGCGAAAATTTTCGCTAAAAATGGCTATAACATAATTGCTGTTTCTCGTGGAGAAGAGAAGTTAAATAAAGCCTGCGAAGAGTTACGGAAATCAGGCACTGAAATATTCTCCTATCCTGCTGATCTCAGCAACTATGATGATATTGAATCACTAAAAAAAAGGATTGACAGCGAAAGCTTATCAATTAATGCAATGGTCATAAATGCAGGCCAGGGCCTTGGTGGTAGATTTATCGGCGGAACTGAGCTTAGCAAAGAGCTCAATTTGATTCGTCTTAATATTGACTCCTACGTCCACCTCTCAAAAGTCTTCCTTCCCGAGCTGATAAAAAACGGTGGGGGTCATGTTCTGATGACCTCATCAGTATCAGGTACATCGCCTATCCCCTTTGAAGCCATCTACGGTGCTTCAAAGGCATTTGTTAACTCATTCTTCTGGGCCATCAGAAATGAGTTGAAAGGACAAGGTCTCAATATGACATTACTCATGCCTGGAGCAACGCAAACGAACTTCTTTAATAACGCAGGCCAGGCCAATACCAAAGTAGGAGCAAGCCAGCCAACGACACCTGAAGAGGTTGCAGAACGCGCATGGTATGCCCTCATGAGCGGCCATGAATACGTGTACGGGAGTGATGATGCTGAGCATGAGGGTGATATCCTTAACCGTATCCAAAGTGAGTCTCAGAAAGCACAGCGACATCGTTTAATCTCTGAACCGGATTCCGCTGGCCAGTAAGTCATCCGGGTAACAACGCCATGTTGTTGCCCCTTTTCCTTGATCTCCTCTCTACCGTACAGCCTTCATAGGGAGTCATCCCTTCTTCTGAGGATGCTCTTATCTCAATTTTGAAAAACAGTTAATGACACCATTGTTGAATTTAATTAAAAATAGCTCTCACGGGCCTTGTAATAATTGAATATTAATGCAAGGGCCATTTAAAAAAATTCAACGATGGAATATGGCTCATGCCTGTAAGACCAATCGCTAAACTTTCCCGCCGCGATCTTGCCGACCTTAACGCATTCCGAGCCGTTGAACGGCTACGAAGCTTTACCCAGGCTGCTGTCGAACTGGGTATAACGACTTCAGCCCTGAGTCATTCAGTTCGTAATCTTGAAGCTCGCCTCGGCGTTCGCCTTCTGAACCGGACCAGCAGAACAGTCGCGCCTACTGATGCAGGTGCTTCTCTCGCTTCGCGTCTTGAAATTGGTTTTAAAGAAATTGGCGATGCACTCGATGAGATAAACAATTTTCGAGACCGACCCGTAGGGCGACTTCGAGTGAATGCTCTCTGCGATGGCGCCCGTCTCATCCTCGCTAAGCATCTTCCACGATTTTTACAGGCCTATCCTGAAGTGGAAATTGAGATAGCAGTCGATGATAAGATGGTAGATATCGTATCTGGAGGATTCGATGCTGGTATACGTTTCGGCGGTACAGTTCCTGAAGATTTCGTGGCAGTAAAACTTGGGCATGACTTGCGATGGGTTGCCGTTGCATCACCCCGTTATCTGTTTCGTCGGCAGAAACCTGTCGTCCCTGAAGATCTACGTTCTCACTCGTGCATTCAGATCCGTATGGGGTCCGGAACGATCTACAGGTGGGAGTTCAGAAAAGGCGATGAATACCGGGCAATTGAAGTGCCAGGGCAGACGTGCGTAAATGAAACGACAATGGGTGTAGAATTGGCCCTCGGCGATGTGGGAATCACTTATTGCCTTGAAGACAGGGTTAGCGATTACATCAAACGCGGGGAACTTGTCGAAGTATTATCCGACTGGGCTCCGATAGAACCTGCAATGCATCTGTACTATCCTGGTCACAGGCAAATACCTCAGGGCCTCAGAGAGCTTATCGATATGCTCAAAGATGAAACTAATTCATAGCTTTTAGTTAAAAGAAGCGTCAATCAAAACTCTTATGTGGGCGATCAGAATTTATACGTCATACTCAGCCAGTATTTTCTGTTTACTGGCTGGGTTTAACCCAGACGTCCAAACCTGCATCATGCATCAGTCCCTCCTTCAGCCCAAAGAGATTCACAAGCCATTGTTAAATTGTCATTCCAAACACTCTCTATGATAACGGTGAGCGGCCATACAGTTTACTGTGTGGTCGTGAAGCGTTGGGCAAGCCGTCAGGCGCGGCAGTCAACTGACTTTATCAACATATCCACCGGATAGATCAATTCTTTTAAGATCATAAGAAGATCATATTGAGATCATTAGAAGATCAAAAGAGATCACAGATGCTCTATCTGAATGATCTAAAAGGTAAAAACACCACTTCGGGTATCTACTTTCATGAATAAGGTATTTACTTTCATGAGAAAGGTATCCACTTTCATGCAAAAGGTCTCTACTTTCATGGAAATGGTATTTACTTTCATGATATAAAGGTATTCACTTTCATGAAAACGCGATCTTTCTGACCCGAGGGTGTGGATAAGTGGGAAAAGATAATAAAGTCATCGATATAGACAACCCTTTTGCCATCGTCAAAAAAGATACAGAAACAGTTTATCTACTGGAGCCGAACAGCAACAAAACTGTTCAGCCGGTGGCTTTGCTGCGTCTGAGCGTCTTCACGCCCGTTGCCCCCAAGGAGAAAGGAAAGCGTGACTTCCTGATCGATGCGTCAGATGAGCTCTCAAGCCTTGAGGTGGCAAAGCGCGAGGGCTACACGGATATCAAGATCCAGGGCGCTAAGCTCAGCATGTCGACAGATTTCAAAACGTGGCTCGGCATCATTATGGCCTTCTCCACTTATGGCTACAGCAGTGAAACCATTCGGCTACCGTTCACTGAGTTCGCCAAAATGTGTGGGATCAAGTCCGCCGATCTCAACGCCCGCTCGCGTAAGCGTCTGCATGACTCGCTCTTTAGCATTTCCAGCGTGACCCTCGCCTTCAGCAGCAAGGATGGCAAGAAATCCATGTTCTCACACCTTGTACAGCGCGCCGTGCTGAACATGAACACGGATACGGTTGAGATAACAGCTGACAGCAACCTGTGGGAGCTTTACCGCTACGATCACAAAGTGCTGCTGGGCCTCAAGGCGCTCTCTGAGCTGTCCCGTAAAGAAGCCGCACAGTCTCTTTATATCTATTTTGAGAGTATGCCTGGCGGCACGCTTTACATCTCCATGAAGCGCCTGAGAGAGCGTCTGGCGATGGGCTCACCCGTCAAGCTACAGAATTCGATTATCAGGCGCGCGATGGCTGACCTGGAGAAGATAGGCTACATCGATTATACCGAGCTCAAAAAGGGCCGTGAGATCCAGTTTGTCATCAGCGGCCGCTCTCCCAAGCTTCAGGTGTTACCCGGTCACTGATTTCTCCACGGTATTCACTTTCATGCTGACGCCCATTGAAGTCTTTGCTTCCATGATGTGAAGTTCAAAGGTATTTACTTTCATGACTGAAAGGCGCGAAATGATGCCTCCTTGTCATGTTGAGGGGTATCTACTTTCATGCATCCCGCCGTAAGCTCGCCTGTTCCTGTCGCCACTGGGCGTTATGCCGTCTGTGCTTTCATGTACAGGCCGATTGGGGTATCTGCTTTCATGATGACCTTGTGGCAAAGGTATTCACTTTCATGGAAAACGCGTACCCCCCTCATGAAATGTTCATGAAAGTGGATACCTTTCTGTCGTCAATCGCTGTCTCTGCATGAAAGCAGATACCTTTCGGGGACTATTCACTGACTTCATCATGAAAGTAGATACTCTTTCATACTCGTGAGTCTCGGCTAGTCCGTACTTCATGTAAGTAGATACCTTTTCCATGAAAGTAAATACCTTCCATCTGTTTCGCTCACCAGTATGCTTTACTGTTAGTGAGTAGTTACTAACTCTTAATCTCCCCCACAACGAGGTTCGTTGACTCCGGGTTGCAACCTCAAGGCGGGGCCGGTCATTAATTCCGCCCAGGGGCGTATTGTAATAACGGCTTGTCGTGCATGGTATTCACTTTCATGAAGGGCATATGAAGACGTCAGTCAGGGTCTTCATGTTTCCCTTATCATGAAAGTAGATACCCTTTCCCTTGTGGCTACACTGTCACTTTTTTACCGGCGGCGAACTCTCCGACGTGCATTCGTCACTTGATACCGACGCCCGTTTATTAAATGCTTCCAAATCAGTCTCCAGTACCCGGGTCATTGCCGGAGTAGGCACCGATGAAAACATCAGCCACGGAAAACACCAGGTAACCATGTTCAGCAATATTGCCGGTGCCGTGTACTCAATTCCGGCCTTCCACCCTACCAGACAGGAAATCGCCAGAACCAGACTGAACGACAGGGGGAGGTTCACGTATGCGTATCCCAACCATGCGCGCCGGTACCATTTTCTATCAAAGCTGATCTGACCGTTATGTTCGCTGAGCCAGTTGCGCCATGCCGCCAGATAACGCGGCCGCTGATTAAACCGGTGACAGAACTCAACTGCCAGAGGCTGCAGCCTGTAATTAAATATCCCCGTCAGCGGATGGAGTACGAGCTGCTTAAGTTCACGTTCTGCGAGCTCTTTAGCCTCATCACTCAGGTAATCCAGCGTACGTATCTGCACCAGACGCTGCTTTTTACGGTTAAGGAGGTCACGTATCAAACCGGATGGATCCGCTTTTACCAGCCACGCGTACAGCACCGTGGCAATCATCACTCCGGCCAGCACCAGCCAAACCTGAGAGCCGAATTTAAGAATCAGCTCTACGGCCTCAATCATGCCAGAAGGCATCTTTGCCACTCCCTGTTCATTATTCTACTCAGACCGGCGGCAGGCTTCTCAGCACGGCCGCCGCCTCCGCGCCCTCTCCGCTGAACGACACCTCAAGCGTCGCCGCCACGTCGAGGGCAAACACCCGCGTGTACACCTCTATCGAGCGGGCGTCCTTGTGTCCCGCCAGCGCCTGAATGACCTTGAGCGGCTGGCGGTGGTACAGCAGGTGCATGATGTACGAGTGGCGAAACGTGTGCGGGGTCACCGGCACTGAGAGGTGCACGCCATCGTCCGCCGCGCGCTTCACCGCCGCCTTCAGCCAGTTGCGCATGGTTTCATCCGTCACGGACCACAGCGGCTCGCGCCGCTTCGGGCGCTCGCTCGCCATCCACACCTCGACCTGGCGCACAAAGGCGGGATCGGTGAGCGGCACCAGGCGCACGGCGTCTTTCGGCGGCCGGCCCCGCCGGCTCCGCACCTTTTCCGACAGAATGCGCACGAACGGGCGCGGCCCGTCGATGACGAACGACTCCGGGGTGAACGTGCAGCCCTCGCCGATGCGCGCGCCGGTGTTCCACAGCGCGTTAAAGAAAAAGTGGTGGCGCCGGTCGGGCATGTAGTGCAGCAGCGCGGCGACCTCGGGGGCGAGCAGGTAGAACGGTGTCACGCCGTTGGCGGTGGCCCAGCGCCTGAGCGCTACCGCGGTGGCAAAGTCGGCGCCCGGCGCGAAGGACAGCGCCGTCACGCGCCCTGTTAAATTCTGCTGGGGTATCAGGCTGTTCATCCGTTAATTTTCACGTAGCGACGTCGGGGTCTGTGAAGGCTATTTTCGCCGCCCCTTACCGGCGGGGAAAGCGGAATAAATCGCGGAAAAAGGATCCGGGATTTGGTTTTACCCGCAGATTAGCGCCTTATCCAAAGCAGGTAAAGGATCCTTTTTCACCGTAAAACCGCCCCACCCCGCGCGCAGCATGGGCTGTGGGTCCGATCCGTGCGTTTGGTATAAATGGGGTAAAGCCAGGTCAGTGAAGAAGTGATGTAAAAGAGCGCAACTCGGCGGTAAGATGTTTTTATACAGATAAATCCTAAAAACCTCAGGGACGTGTCAGATGGCAGTGAAGCGCGCTTATTACGGGAGTGAAGCAGACAGGGACTACTTCGAGCGGGTGTTCCAGTCGGCTAATATTAACTTTCTTATTGGCTCCGGCGCGTCGTTGCCGGCCATTCGGGTGCTGGGGAATATTGAAACCGAGCTGCAGCGCCTTATCGAGGATGAAAATGAAGATGGGTATTTTGAGAAAGCAGCAACCTTTCTCGGTTCGGTCTGGCGACCGCACGAGAAGCTGCTGGGTCACAGCACAATATCACCGGTTCCTGCGGGTCTGACCGACAGACTTAAGCAGTCACAGGATAATTATGATCATTTTCTCACGGCCCTTGAACGCATTCTGACGCGCCGTCGGACAGGTCTACTGCCCCGTCGTATCAATGTTTTCACCACTAATTATGATATGTTTATTGAAGACGCAGGCATTCGAAACAGCAATATTATACTCAACGACGGATTCAACAGGCGCGCCAATCTCTTGGGCAATGATGCTTTTGATGCAGGAAGTTTTTATCATACGATCAGCGCTACAGGAAATCTGTATAACTACAAGGTTGAGTTGCCAACTGTAAATCTGATCAAAATGCACGGTTCATTGTCCTGGACGCGTAAAGAAGAAAAAATAATTTATCAATTTCCAGAATCTGAACCCTCTCGAATTAAAGTTAAAAGTGTAAGAAAAAAATGGGTACTGTCTCATTGCATGATATTACCCAGGAAAGAAAAGTTCAAAGAAACGCTATTGCAAAACGTGTATTATGATTTACTCAGAACTTATTCCAATGAGCTTGATAAAGAAGCTACATTGCTGATTGTTTTTGGTTTCTCGTTTGCTGATGAACATATTGAAACTCTTACCAAGAAAGCACTCCGCAACGCTACACTGAAAGTGTTGGTTTTTGCCTATAGCGATGATGATGTGACAAACTTCATGGCTAAGTTCGGGGAGTTTTCGAACGTGGAAATCATATATCTTCCCGGAAAAAATCTCACCTTTCAGGTAATGAATAACATTATCACCTGTTATCTTGGTGGCACCCGATGAATGCAAAATATATTGATGAAGAGGCCGTTCTTCGTATAGGTGAGGTCTGTGAAGTTTCAGGTCGAGCCATTACCATCATGGTCGATAAGAATAAAAATCTAAGCGATCTGTTCTTTCAGGGCAAGATACTGCGAAATGTATCTGTTGGAAGTTTTATTGAAATCAAGAAGGGTTTCACGAGCCTTATTGCGAAGGTTGAAGCCGAAAAAATCGTTGAAGAAAAGCACCCCTCCGGTAGCGGCAGCGATGCTTGGCGGTACCGCCGATACCTTTCAGCATCACTGACGGGCTATATCAACAGAAGCAACAACTTCATCGGTGGCTCGCGTGAACTGCCGCTTATCGGTAATGAAGCTTTTATTGTCACCGAGTCTATAATTCGTACGATCCACAGCATTGCCGATGAAGACGAAGCGGTAATGAACTTTACCCGAACGGAGCTTGAGGATATTGAGATTGCACTGCCGGTGAATGGTCTGATGAATTCGCACATTGCGATTTTCGGGAATACGGGTAGCGGGAAATCGAATACCTTGGCGGCTCTTTACCAGGCGGGTACGTCTGAAATGAAAGCGTTGCTGGGCGAGCGTTTTTCAGAGCGTTGCCGTTTCTTACTGTTCGATTTTAATGGGGAGTATACGGATGAACACTGCATTACACAGAACAAAACGGTCTACAATCTGAATACTCATAATGCAAGGGGGAGCAAGCTTCCACTGCCCCGTGAAGTGCTTCTGGAACATGACATGCTCTCTGTCCTCACTGATGCTACTGACAAGACGCAAAAGCCATTTTTGAAGCGAGTACTGGATTTTCAGTCAGAAGTCATGAGTGCTGAAAATCCAGTGGAGTATATGAGAAATATGCTTAAAAAGAAAATTAAGCAGAATCTTTCCAGTGGTGACAAGGTAAAATCCGAAGCAGTTAATGCAATGTTCGTTCCTATATTTTTAGACGATCCAGAATTATTTTCAGATCTCGAGTTTCACTCTGGTAGCTATAAGTGGAAAATTGTTGGTCATAAATATTATTTTAATTCAGAACGCGATGTTGAGGCTGCCTATATTTACAAAAAGGCATGCGCATTTAAATTCAAAAGAGACATGATTGCTAATCTTCTGGATTTCATGTGGCTTAAGCTTATCTATGAATTCCTCTCAAATAAATCTAATCCCGAACATGTTTCACCTGTTATTAATAGGATGAATACTAACCGTAAGGATATCGCCAAGATATTTGATACGTCAGGTAAAAAAGATTTCTGGGATGATGAGAATTTCACTGTTATTAACCTCAACATGGTTAACATAACGATGAAGAAAATGCTTCCTCTTTTGATAGCTAAATGGGCTTACAATATGAAGAAGATGTCTTCAATACCCTCAACTCTGCATCTTATTATTGATGAAGCCCATAATATACTGTCCAACACATCTTCCAGAGAAACGGAAAGCTGGAAAGATTACAGGTTGGAAACCTTTGAAGAGATCATTAAGGAAGGTCGAAAGTTTGGTGTGTTCGTGACTATCTCAAGTCAGCGTCCTAATGATATCTCCCCCACAATCGTCTCTCAGGCGCACAACTACTTTATTCACCGGCTTATTAATCAGAATGATCTTTACGCCATAGAAAAATCTGTTTCTTACATTGATAAGCTGACCGAGGCATCCATCCCCACCCTCTCGACAGGAACGTGTATTTTCAGCGGCGTTGTTTGCCCGATGCCACTCAAACTGAGGATTGCCGAACTTCCGAAACTCCAGAAACCGCAAAGTCATACCATCAGTTTCAGCGATCTGCGTGCGGAGGAAATTGCTCCCGGTGACCCGAACGAGTCAGTTCTCTGACTCCGCCAGTTAAATCTCGCGGGAAGTTTAAGCAATTCACGAAATCATTGAAATTCAGTTCGTTGCCTGCCTGTGCAGGTCCAGAGTCGGATACACGATGTCGGCCTGCTGGCTATTGAGACAAGCCAACATGATAAAATTCGGTCAGGATCTTGTTGTGCCTTCATCCTGAATCCCCCTGCCATCTGCAACAGAACCCGCCATGTGAAGTCCGCTGAGCAATTCCGCTTATATCTTCGAGCAGAGCTGCTAGCTCCACGCTCACCGGTTCTGGGTTAGAGGCTCTGATTCATCCCATTACCTTGGTTTGATATCGCGTCTCTGTGTAAATTCTGAATAAGTTTCTGTCCTCTAGCCATGCAGAATTCACATAGCGCTGCCAGACAATTAAGCTCTTTTATGTTTTTGTATCCTCTGTTCGCACTTCACGCGGCAAGACAGGAGTATCGCAGGTTTTCTTCAAACGATTTTCTCAGTTCGCATGCAAACATTTATAACAACTTAACATCATTCCCAAGCCCTTAAATCGGATTGCGGTATCAGCATCATCTCCACACCAACAGCATACATACTTTGCACTAATCCACTACATTTGCAAATTTGGTGTTGCTTTGCATCAATTATCAAGATTTAATGAAAGGATGCAAAGTTGATAATGGAGAGTGTTCGTGGGATTAATGAATACGCTGGATCAGTGTATCGCCGCAGGTCACGAGATGACCAAAGCTATTGCGGTGGCTCAGTTTAATGATGACAGTCCGGAGGCTCGAAAAATAACCCGCAGATGGCGGGTTGGTGAAGCGGCCGATCTTATTGGCGTTTCGCCGCAGGCTATTCGTGATGCGGAGAAAGTCGGGCGACTCCCCTACCCCGATCTGGAGATGCGCGGGCGTGTGGAACAGCGCGTGGGCTATACCATAGAGCAGATCAATCACATGAGGGATGTTTTCGGGACCCGGTTGCGCCGGCCCGATGAAAGTATCCCTCCCGTGATTGGCGTGGCTGCTCATAAAGGCGGCGTTTACAAAACTTCTGTGTCAGTTCACCTGGCGCAGGATCTGGCGCTAAAAGGTCTTCGCGTACTGCTTGTTGAAGGGAACGATCCGCAGGGTACCGCCTCTATGTACCACGGATGGGTGCCGGACCTGCACATTCACGCTGACGATACGCTGCTGCCCTTCTACCTCGGCGAACGCGATGATGCCTTTTATGCCATCAGGCCTACCTGTTGGCCTGGGCTTGATATCATCCCTTCCTGCCTGGCACTACACCGTATTGAAACCGAGCTTATGGGGCGATATGACGAGGGCAAGCTGCCAACCGAGCCTCACATGATGCTCAGGCTGGCTATTGAATCTGTTGCCCAGGATTACGACGTAGTGGTCATCGACAGTGCACCAAATTTGGGTATTGGTACCATTAACGTGGTGTGTGCAGCGGACGTACTGATCGTGCCTACACCGGCTGAGTTGTTTGACTACACCTCTGCGCTTCAGTTCTTCGATATGCTCCGCGATCTCTTGAAGAACGTAGATCTTCAAGGGTTTGAGCCTGATGTCCGTATTCTGCTGACCAAGTACAGTAACAACAACGGCTCACAATCACCGTGGATGGAAGAGCAAATACGCGATGCTTGGGGCGGAATGGTACTCAAGAATGTCGTCCGCGAAACCGATGAGGTTGGTAAAGGCCAGATCAGGATGCGCACCGTGTTCGAACAAGCCATCGATCAGCGCTCCTCTACCGGTGCCTGGCGCAATGCGCTGGCCATATGGGAGCCTGTATGCAATGAAATCTTTGACCGCCTGATTAAACCGCGCTGGGAGATCCGCTGATGAAACGTGCACCCATTATTCCCAAATCTTCGCCCTCCTCTTCTGCTGGCGCTCAGTCCTCTGCACCCGCTGCACCGATGGTTGATTCTCTGATCGCTCGCGTCGGCGGAATGACCAAAGGAAATTCTATTGTGTTGCCCGTTTGCGGACGGGATGTAAAGTTCACGCTGGAAACTGTACCAGCGGGTCAGGTAGAAAAGTCCACTCACGTCTGGGGGGGTAATGAGCGGGTACAAGAGTTTCTGACAGAAGACGCCCTTGATGATCTCATCCCCTCTTTCCTGCTGAACGGGCAGCAAAACCCGGCCTTTGGTCGCCAGGTTAACGGTGGGATTGAAGTTGCTGATGGCAGCCGCAGGCGTATGACCGCTATCCTGACTTCTTCGGAGTATCGCGTGCTGCTTGGCGATCTGGACGATGAACAGATGGATTCGTTGTGTAAGCTCGGAAATGACTACCGACCTACCAGTGCTTACGAACGAGGCAAGCGCTACGCGATGAGGCTGGAGAGAGAGTTTGCAAACAATATTTCAGCTCTCGCTGATGCTGAAGGCATTTCTCGTAAAATCATTACGCGCTGCCTGAACACGGCCAGACTACCCACTGACGTCATCTCCCTCTTCTCGCATCCTGGAGAACTTTCGGCAAGAGCCGGTGAACAGTTATTTAAAGCATTTGAAGGTAAAGAGTCATTGCTGGCTGATCAAACTCAAACCCTTATTGCAGGTCGTAAAAACGGTCTGCTTTATGAATCAGATGAAATCATTCAGGAACTGAATGCGGGGCTAACTAAAGGCACCCTTGTGGTGCGGGAGCCTGCAATCAAGAAGGATTTTGCTCCGGGGGCGACTGCGCAGTACAAAGGCAATAAAGTGTTGTTCAGTCTGGACAGAACCAGAGTTCCCGAGTCTCTTATTGCACAGTTTGAAGAACTGCTCACAAGGCTCCAGCATTAAACATTGTCTTGGGACCGTGGTCCCAGATAGAAGACCTAGTTCTCCGCGTTTAAATGTAACAGTACAAATCATTTCACAAAGTCCTTGCTCTGTAACATGCCGATGTAACAGCCTGACAGCTGGGACCATGGTCCCAGCTGTCAGATATCCTTTTCTGTGTACGCCCCGGGCTTTGCAAGATTCATATCCTTAATATGCAGCAACTAACTCAATGGCCGTTGGGACCGTGGTCCCACCAATGAGATCCCTCGAAGCTGCGTGCTCATATTTTTTCCGCTTGATGCCTCAGTCAGTAACGACATTATTTGGTCTTAGTCCAAGTGGGACCGTGGTTCTAACGTATCTCGGTTAGGAAGCGAACCTGAGTTTTTTGGTACCACGGCCGTTGCTCTCGCCATATCATTGATAGCTTAAAATCATGATAAATTTGACCCTTGCTGGGACCACGGTCCCAGCAGCCTTTACTGATTCAGATGGAATATCTTGCTGGGTTATTTACTTACTCACACAGTAACTGGCAATTGGGACCATTGTCCCAATTGTTGATGAACCACTAGCGAGAATTATTTTTCCGTGAAGGCTAGGCTGGGACCACGGTCCCAGTACACTCAAAAAAATTGATATTTTCTGTTGGGACCGTGGTCCCAACTCACTGGTCATAAGGTCGGAAATATTAAGCTTTTGATTGGTACTTCAACAGGTACTTATCCCCATTGAACATAGCTGCGTCAGGATGTGACTGTTTAACATGCACACACTAAATATATGGTCACGCTATGTTAATCCAGTGAGCACTCCTGCAGCAGGCCGATACACCATTTAACTGCGAGCATCCCACTAAAGTCTTTAAGAGAATGGCATGTTAGAATGCCGGAAAACAGCAAACACCCCTAAGGAAGTACATTACTGCAAGGGTATTTATTCAATACAGATCATATCCTTCGTACTTAGACGGTGGTTAAGGTGAAGTTGAAAACCTCCTTGAGTCGAAGTCAACGGAACCACTTTTCCTACAACACGCGCGCAACAGGAATATCTGCCCAGCGTGTTGTCCATGCGGGGCTGAGCATTTCACGCTTCATCTTCCATTCGGTATTAATGCCTTGACCCGCAAACCAGAGATTTCCCAGCCCGGACTGATTGATGCCGTCTAGTACCTTCATCAACTGTGCGCTGTTGGGGCGGGGGGCGTTCTCATCGAACAGGTTCAACTGGCTGACGCCGTTGGGTGTAAAGTCATCAAGCATAATGCCGGCTTTCATATAACGGCGGCCTTCCAGCCAGATGCGGTCCAGCGAGCGCATCGCCACAGCAATCACATCGCGGGTATCCTGAGTAGGAAAACTGAGGTTTTCACCGGCGCTGTTGCCATAAAACACCTCACCTTGAGCGTGAGGGGAAGTGCGAATAAATATCCCCACGCGCCGGCAGAACTGCCGTTCTCCCCGAAGCTTTTCTGATGCGCGTGTTGCGTACTGACAGAGTGCCTGCTGCATGGCCACTTTTGATGTAATGCGTTCGCCGAAGGATCGCGAACAGACAATCTGCTGCTTGGCGGGCGTAAACTCTTCCAGTGGGATGCAGGATTCACCATTAAGTTCGCGCACGGTACGCTCAAGCACCACGCTGAAATTTTTGCGAATGAGAGCAGGGTGCGCCCGCGACAGTTGCAGGGCGTTTTCGATGCCCATGATATTCAGCTTCTTAGCAATGCGCCTACCAACGCCCCAGATCTCCTCGACCGGCTGGTTTTGCAGGAGGGTGGCTGTACGTTTGGGATTCCCCGGTGTCAGTGCCAGCACTCCCCGGAACTGCTTCCACTCTTTACTGGCCCATTGAGCGCTTTTGGCCAGGGTTTTGGTGTGCCCCATGCCTACGCCGACAGTTAGACCGGTTGTGGCCAGCACGTGCGCACGCAGGCGCCGCCCGAAGTGTTCGAAGTCCTCACACCCATCGATGCCGGTTAAATCCAGGAACATTTCGTCAATGGAGTACTGCTCTACCTTCGGCGTCATCTCCTCAAGCGCCGTCATGACCCTCTGCGAAAGACTATGGTTTATGTGGAATGGAAATTCTAGCGAAACTTAGCTGCATAACTGTGTGTGATATGACGTTCTAATGCAGCTTTAACATGCTTATCTGGTGCAGTGAACATACAGAAGTTAGAAGGGGAAAGATAAGGGCGCTTGTACGATAAAATGCAGAAGTGTCGAACCAGATATTTAAAATTGATGACCAACGGATAATTTCTTAAACGGCGCATTAAGTAATAATGGAACTCATTATCATCTTGTTTTATATGAAATTATGAATGAGCTAAGGTTGTTTTAATCTTGAAGGAAAAAAATAGCTTTAATTCCTTTGCTCATGGTGAAATCATGAAAAACAAAATTTTGGCATTACTCCCGCATGACTATGCGCCCTTTTTTCGGGCTCTTCACATTTCTGTAGCTCTGCTGATTCTGTCCCAGATTGTCAATTCCAACCTGACTGAACGTGAGGCGCTGAGTGAGCACAGCTTTGTCTCACTGGTCACCTGGTTACATATCATTTCTGGTTTTATGTTGATTTTACTCGGCATAACTCTGCTGGTATGGATGCTGACGCAACGCGGTTTCAGATGGTACTTTGCCTGGGTGACTTTAGATTTAAGCGGTATTAAAACCGATCTGTTACAGCTGGCCCGGTTGAAACTGCCCGAAGCCGGCAAAGGGGGGATCGCTGCGACAATTCAGGGCCTTGGTGTTATCTCTCTGCTTCTGGTTGCTGTCTCTGGCGGCATGTGGTTCATGGCCAATAGTCTACTGGGGTTGCCCGTAGAGACTGCCAGATACTATCTCCACTGGCACAAATTTCTGACAACGTTTATTGAAATTTTTTTTTACGCACACGGAGCCATGGGACTTTTACATATGCTTCTCAGTTGGGAGGATTAATTCAAGCCTTCTTGTTGTCAACCTGACTTTTTATCATTACACATCAGATGATTAACGTTACTGAGGAATACAGATAAAGTGTTGAATTCCTGTCAGTGTAAACCTTTATGAAGAGCCAATCATGGGCCATGATGAATCTCATAAGATTTCCCGTTCCAGTGTTCTCCGTGCTGCTGTTATGGGGGCTAACGACGGTATTGTATCGACTGCCAGCATTCTGACTGGCGTTGCTGCGGGCGGTGGCAGCCACAATAGTATTTTACTGGCTGGTATTGCAGGTGTCGTGGCCGGTGCGATGTCAATGGCTACAGGTGAGTATGTTTCAGTTTCGTCCCAGGCCGATACCGAAAGGGCTGCGCTTGCTGAGGAGCAGAGGGAACTGGATCAAAACTTCACGGGTGAAATGCAAGAACTCACGGCCATTTATGTTCACCGGGGTCTCAATCCGGATCTTGCCCGGCAGGTAGCGGTGGCATTGATGAAACACGATGCGCTCAATGCCCATGCCCGCGATGAACTTGGAATAACTGAATTCAGCACCGCCAGACCTTTAATGGCGGTATTGTTTTCTGCGGGAAGTTTTATGGTCGGCGCGTTTTTGCCACTGAGTTCCGTCATGCTTATTTCTGGACCAGTGAGCATTATGCGTATTGTCATTACAGCAATGCTTTCTCTTGTATTGCTGGGAGCCCTGTCTGCGAAAGCGGGTGGGGCACCTGTTTTTCGCAGTGTGATCCGTGTGAGTTTCTGGAGCAGCCTGGCGATGGCTGCATCTGGTTTAACAGGGAGTCTGTTCAGCCATTTTACATGAGGATGACAGCTTCAGCGGAAACTAAACGTTGTCATGGAAGACGACAGTGTCTGTCATTTAATCAAACGACCGCCCAACGTATCGATTATCACTTCACCATCCTCTTTTGTGAACGGGCCCTGTTGCGGATCTGGCAGGATGTCCAGGACTACCTCTGAAGGGCGGCAAAGCTTCGTTCCCAGCGGCGTGACCACTATCGGGCGATTAATCAGGATCGGGTGAGCCAGCATGGCGTCCAGCAGCTGTTCATCAGAGAAACTGTCGCTGGTGAGGCCCAGCTGTTCATACGGGTCAGTATTTTTACGCAGCAGCGCCCGTACGCCGGTACCCATCGCTGCAATCAGCGCCTCAAGCTTTTCACGCGTCGGCGGGGTTTCAAGGTAATGGATCACGACGGGTTCTGCGCCGCTGTTGCGGATCAGCGCCAGCGTATTACGCGAAGTGCCGCAGGCGGGATTGTGATAAATGGTGATGTCAGACATGGTAAAACCTCGTGTAAGGGGGCCGCATGCGCCGCCCCGGATTATCGTCAGATCGACAGACGCAGCGCGAGCGCGGCGAGCGTAACGGTCAGCACCGGCAGCGTCATGACGATGCCGACCCGGAAGTAGTAACCCCAGCTGATACGGATGTTTTTCTGTGACAGCACGTGCAGCCATAGGAGTGTTGCCAGGCTGCCAATTGGCGTGATTTTTGGCCCAAGATCGCAGCCGATAATGTTGGCGTAAATCATGGCCTCACGCACGAGACCCTGTGCCGAACTGGCATTAATGGAAAGCGCGCCAATCAGCACCGTGGGCATGTTGTTCATGACGGATGAGAGGAGGGCGGTGAGATACCCGGTTCCCATCGCCGCCTCCCAGACGCCCGAAGCGGAGAAATCGTTGAGCAGCGTGGTCAGATACGCCGTCAGTCCGGCATTACGCAGCCCGTAGACCACCAGGTACATGCCCAGTGAAAATACCACTATCTGCCAGGGCGCATTGCGCAGCACCTTGCGGGTATCAATCACGTGGCCGCGCCGCGCGACCAGCCAGAGGATCAGTGCGCCGACAGCCGCGACCAGGCTCACCGGCACGCCGAGCGGTTCCAGCGCAAAGAAGCCAGCCAGCAGCAAAATGAGCACCACCCACCCGGTGCGAAACGTGCTGATATCGTGGATGGCGTCGCGTGGCGCTTTGAGCTTCGCCTCGTCATACTTTGCCGGGATTTCCTTTCGGAAAAACAGGTGCAGCATAATGAGCGTCGCCAGCACCGAAGCAATATTGACCGGCACCATAACCGACGCGTAATCACGGAATCCCAGATGGAAGAAGTCCGCCGAAACAATATTGACCAGGTTGGACACGATAAGCGGCAGACTGGACGTATCGGCGATAAAACCCGCCGCCATGACGAACGCCAGGGTCGCACCCCGGCTGAATCCAAGCGCCAGA
Source organism: Pantoea sp. alder81 (assembly GCF_020179835.1). Classification (GTDB taxonomy): domain Bacteria; phylum Pseudomonadota; class Gammaproteobacteria; order Enterobacterales; family Enterobacteriaceae; genus Pantoea. Next base: position 18,793 of record NZ_JAIUDA010000011.1, read on the forward strand.
AGCATGGCAATCACGATCGGCGTCAGTATCAGCGCCGCACCATCATTCGCAAACAGCGCTGCCACCGACGCGCCCAGCAGCACGATATACGTGAACAGCAGCTTTCCGCTGCCGCCACCCCAGCGCGCTACGTGCAGCGCTGCCCACTCAAAAAATCCTGACTCATCCAGCAGCAGGCTGATGATGATCACCGCAATGAACGTGGCCGTGGCGTTCCAGACTATCTGCCAGACCACGGGAATATCCCCCATGTGTACCACGCCCGTAATCAACGCCAGCGCGGCTCCGGCCACCGCGCTCCATCCGATGCTGAGCCCGCGCGGCTGCCAGATGACGAACACCAGGGTGAGAATAAAAATTGCGCCTGCCAGCAGCATGCTGCCTCCTTTTTAATTAACTAATGCCAAATATATTCGAATAAACGAATATGTATGGCTAAAATTTTTTACAGGCAGACAGCCCTGCCGTTAGTGGTTGCATGATTGAGCTGTGAATGACCCGCCAGGTTGCGGATTACGTCACGCTGACTCAGCCACGCCTGTTCAATGACAGTGGCCGCCCATGCAGGCATATGTGGGGAGAGCCGATAGTGGATCCACTTGCCGTCGCGTCGATCGCTGAGTAATCCGCTGGAGCGCAACATGGCGAGGTGACGGGAAATTTTTGGCTGTGGAAGTTTCAGCGCGCCGGTGAGTTCACACACGCAAAGCTCGCCCTTCTCTTTCAGCAGTAGCACCAGCGTCAGGCGGGTTTCATCCGAAAGGCTTTTGAACAGTTGTAATGGCGTCAGAGATAACATGTTGGTTCCCGCTCCAGGATGCTCTAAGGGTAGTTGATAGAGCATAGTCTAAAAACATATTCGATAAAAGGTATGTGACTCACTCTAGAGCTATCTTTACTGAACGGGAAATCTGGCCTGCTCCGCTTCGATTCCGGCACAGGCAAGTCAGCCATCACCGCGTCTGGCCTGTTGCAGCCCGGTTCACCCTCCAGGCTTAACGGCCAGTCTTTTAAGGGCCTGATCTATTTTTTCGGCATCATTCTCTACAATCGCTTTTTCATCGGCGGTGAGAGGGACTTCTTCAAGGTAACGTTTTACTGAGGCTTTACTTTCCAGTATCAGCCCGCGCGCGCTGTCTTTGAGCAGGTTAAAATCACAGCCGATGCAGGCCATCCGGTGCTGACAGCTGCTCCAGAACGGGTTGGTGCAGTAGGAATCGCCCAAATCATAGTAGGTCGCGGGGCCGGTCAGGCTGGCGGCTTCCGGATCGTGGTCAATCAGTACGCTTATCATGTGTGCGACCCTGTCTGCTTTGACAAACGAGGCTGCCAGCTGAGTCGGGCGGATGCGGAGATAGTGCATGGTGGACTGGGGCGTTGAGTGCCCGGTCCACTGCATCAGTTCGTACAGCGACATCCCCTGCGGAACGCTCGCCAGCGCGGTCACTGCGGAGGCCCGCCCCCGGTGGCTGGTGATTGTGCCACCGCTGTCCTCTACGGGGACGCCGGCTCTTGCACACAGTATCGGTATCAGCGTGCGGTTCATGATAGCGCTGCCTGCGGGCTTCCCCCGGTACTGAAACAGAAGCCGGACTTTCTCACCGGTCCGTTCATCAGCCAGCATGGCCTGTTCTGTCGGGCGTTCGGCCAGCCAGGTATCGACATATTTTTTCACCACGGCTGCCACGGGTTTAACATAGGCTTTTGAGGTCTTTCCGGCGGGAATATGCAGGTAGCACAGGGTCCCGGCAGGAATAACGCTACCGTCATCTTTCACTATTTCATCTGCCTGCGGCGCGATACACCCTGTGGTCAGGCGGAGCAGCTCGTTTTTCCGCAGCCCTGCATGGGTCCAGATCACGGCCATCGCCTGCAGCATGGCCAGCGGATAATGGATTTCAGTGAGCAGGTCTTCCTGGCGCAGATTCAGGCTGGCCCAGATGAGCTTCAGCCAGACCGGATCGTCGATAACCCGTGGATTGACGCCGCGACGGAACAGAGGCGAGTCCGGCGTGGAAAGATGACGGGCAGGGCTGAAGCGCAGTCGCCCCCAGCCCCAGTTTTCATAATCGATCATAAAGCGGCGCAATGAGTAGATAAAATGCGCCCTTGAATGCGGCATCATGGGTTCGCCGGAACGTATCGATTTACGGGTGCCTCTTTCCGTGCCCAGCTGAAGCTCATCCACGTTCATCCGGCCCACCGCCGCAATAAAGCTGGCGCAGGTTTCCATCGTCCAGTCAGCTGGTTCCCGAACCTGTGGATGCTCCCTTGCCAGCCAGAGACCGCAGCGCAGAATAAAGCTGTACTGGCTTTCCCGGGTGCGCGGTCTCAGCACTGACGTTTCCCGCCAGCGCCGACACCAGTGCACCCAGACGGGATCGATTCCTTCGACCGGCTTTTCATACCACTTCGTATAGTTTCGCATCCTCATCGGGGCGCTGAAGATGCCCAGCGCAGCAAGCCCGTGTGAGACCCGGCCGACGTAACGGGATGTCGCGTTATCGATGCTGTTCTGTGCCTGCCAGAGCAGTTCGGTCGTAAACGTCTCAAGCCGGGGATCCCTGTTCATTATCATCAGCATGGCCAGTACGCCGGATGTGTGCTGTTTCTGGCTTCCCGCGGCATACCCCAGTGACGTCAGCGTATCGGTCAGCCGGTGCAGCTCCTGATAATAAAAACGCTGACCGAAGATGGCGCAGGCGTAGAGGGCGGGTTTCCGGATATCAGGGAGGCTGAGCGTGTCATGCAGACCACCCAGGTGCCAGGCAAAGGCGGCCATCAAAGGACGACCCTCCCTGACTTCCCGGCAGAGCGTCTGCCAGCGTTCCTGTGGCCAGCACCAGCAGGGCGCGCCGGATAAATGCATTTCGCGCAGCAGTCTTGCCATAACAAGGCCGGCGATTTTGCTGCTGCATCCGCTTGCGGCGGCAATATCGGTCAGCGGCCTGATAAGGTCCGGCGCAGGCTTCATCCGTAACATGCCGGACCGGCTGTGAGAGCTGGCCAGCGCCGTCCGCTCATCGGAAGTCAGTGACGTTTCAAGCCGGTATTCAGCAATGCTGAAGGCACGCCAGCTGATTCCTGTCGGTGTGCTTGTGCTCATGTTAATTCTCCTGGCTGAAAATGAGGTTCGCCATTCTGATATCTGCCGTTTCTATCGCGCCCGCCATCCTGGCGGCGAGATCCCTCCCGGAAAGGTGGATGTAAATCTGGGTAGTCCCTGGATCGCGATGTCCCGCATAGGTAGCCAGCTCGTGCAGCTTCCAGCCTGCGCGGGCCAGATGTGTGAGGCGAAGGTGACGGAAGGTATGCGTTGATATGTCCGGTAGCCCTGAAACCAGCGCCCAGTTCCGTACCGTTTTGCTCCAGGTCCAGAAGGAAAGCGGTGCGCCCTGATTACGGTCGGACTCAGAACGGAACAGAGCACCTCCTGAGATCCCTTCCCGCTTCATCTGCAAAAGATGGGCCGCCAGCACGGGCGCCACGGCCGGGCTGTAGCAGACGATGCGTTCACGCCGGCTCTTGGTGGTTTCTGCCCGGATACGGATAAGCCGGTGAGCAAAGTCGAGGTCGTCGACACGCAATGAGACAATTTCAGAGCGCCGCAGCGCTCCGTAGTAGGTTAATGCCAGCATCAGGCGGTCACGAAGCGAGGATGAGGCAGCATGAAAAAGAAAAGCCTGCCACTGCGCATCGTCAGGGAGCCGTGGCAATTTCACGACACGGGGAACCAGCCCTCTGCCGGAGCTCAGCATGCCAGGCGTGCCGGAGCGGGGCAGCGGATTCACCAGACAGAGGTCCTGGTACATCAGAAAGTCATACCAGAGGCGGATCGCTGACAGGCGCAGCTGGAGCGTGGCGCTGGCCACGGGAAAGGGCATACCGGGTAACTGAGGGCTGATGTAGGCGGCCAGATCTTCAAACCGGGCCTTTTCAGGTTCAATTCTGTTCTGACCGCAGAACGCAAAATAATGGCTGAGGGCATTGCGGTAGGCGGTAAGCGTGGCCTGCGCCCGGCCCATATCGGATAGCTGTACACCCAAATTGTGGACAACCCATGCTTTGCAGGTAAGGCGCAGAATTAACTGCGCCTGCGATGCCGTGTGGCTCCTCAATATTGGGGAGCAACTAAGTCAATACTCTTTCACTACATGATGCTGGCCTCTGGCGCGCTGCCATGCTTCGCACTAAGCCTAACGTCGTCCTGTCCCAAGCCTTTCAGGCCATCTGGTGGCTAAAGCTGACGCAGAAAATTTTGGCAACAGATTCAGGCTAAAAGCTTTATTTGCAACCGGTAACTGACCGCGAGTGCAGAGGGGAGTGGGGTGTTTCCGGTTTATCTGCGCCTGACGCACTTGAAAATTCGCCGCGTCACGATCGATATTCTCAGCCCGGGTGGCAAATTCCCTTTCTGGCACGGGCTTATCCCTGCAACGCTCGATCACACCAGCCTGTTCATTCTGAATACCGAACGCTTCTAGCCGAAGGCCATTGTCCATCTGCTCACGCAGACAGAAAAAATGGTATTTGCGGGCATCACGCCTGCGGAAGTTGTGGCAGTAGTGTGCAAAAGGGGAGGGCGAACATGCACACAACATCGTTGAAGACTTCAATGGCGTCAAGCATCTACACGCAGTGGCAAAAGGTATGCAGCCTGTAAAATGTGGCGCAAAGTTCTGCATATCCAATTGACGCAGCTGGCTTGAAATGAAATATGACAGCGCTTCCGTATCGGCTACAGCATTACTGACTCTGGCAGAAATTGTTTTACAGTTTGGAACCGCAGCGCCGGAATTTACGTGAAGGCGATGCTGCACCGGGCGGAGGCGTAGGAAATGCATATCTGCGAAGCAGAAACGGCACTGGTTACAAACGGCTGCTGTTAAAGAGCAGCGTACAGTACACTAACAGCATTCTGTGAGATTAATGGGTAACAGGTCATATCTGTAGCGCTTTCATATTCATAAATTTCTAACTTAGCGGCTAACCTCATATTTTTTATAAATTTGACTAATTCAACCTCTAATATATTTTCAGATAATATCCATAGGTTGCTAGAATAATTATTGTTTTAGGGTTTAAGGTTGTTTTTTCGGACGGTAACTATTAAGGGTGGGGTGAATTTTAGTACCCACCCCACTGAGTAACCTTTAATTTTCCAGGTTGTTTATGATGTTGTTATAATGATTAAAGCTACTCAGTACAGGGTAATTTATTAGACATCGTGCATACAGAAAAATCATAAACAAGGATATTAATCCTGTTGCCAGTGCCATTGGTAATTGCTCTCTTGATTCAGAAAATGAAAATGCGGCTTGAGAAAATATGATTGATAGGGTTATATATAAGATAACTAGTAAGGCACCTTTGTTTCTTTTTCTACAGAATCGAGGTCGGCTAAGAGATAGGGTGGTGTTTGTAATTGAAGAGTTTATAACTGTTACTTCTTGGTCTAAACAGTCAACTACTGTTCTTACAGAAATTTCCTTTTTTATGTCTATGTCAGAGTTCTTCTTCAGGATATGCAGCATTAAAGAAGCAAGCTTGGTATCTCTCAATTTTGTCAATTCAAAAAGCACTTGTGACTTGAGTTTCTGCTTTGCAACTTCTTTAGCATCTAACAATTCTCCATTGCTATCCTCAAGTGAGGATATTTCCTTGTAGACAGATATTCTTTCATTCGAAAATTTTTTCAACCTTCCATGAATTCCAAAGAAAAAGTTAACTGCTGCTATAAATATGGTGACAGTTAAAGTCAGTAAGGTGGCATTGCTTATATTGTCCATTTTTTCTCCTTTAAATTATTAACATGAATCCGGATTTCAACGTAAATATTAGATCTGTTTTGACATCGGTGCTGTAGTATTGATATCGTTCACATGCACTACGTCGCCAACTGGCGACCCACCAATGGTTCAATAGCTTGAGAGGACCGCCTTCGGGGTAGCTGCTAAAAACACTCCTGCAGCCTGAAAGGGAGAACACACCAGTGTGGTACATCTGCTCGCTCCTGGAAGCAGATATCGTCAATAATGCGCACCTACGACGCGACGATGGGGGTTTCTTAAACATACCAACGCAGGGCTTTTTTACGCTTCTTGCTCTCAGATAAAGCGTCCACAACGATGCTTTACTTCACTTCCGTTATGAATTTTTCAGGGATACGCCCTGAGCTGCATACGACTTTTGCAATGACGCATAAGCCCATTTGGAACATTTGGGTGCTTGCAGAAGATGCATTAGGAGCATAAAGCTGCGCGCGTCACTTTGGTTCGAGTGAAACGAGAACAAAGTGACGCGCGCAGCGCATAACGACCAAACCCACGTACAGTGCGGTTTTCAGCAGGCCGGTACAATCTGACGTGCACGTATTACGTGTTTTCAGGTGCTCAACTGGCTATATATCAACCATGACGCGACGTTAACGAACAACCCGTTAAGGGCGTTTTATTAAAAGGAGAATGATCGACTCGGTATCGATGGCGACATCAGGAAACTGGTGTACGGAGGCAGACTGACTAACGTCAGCACGGCGCAAGCCGCAAACAGGTCAGAGACCTGGGGAGCCTCGCAAGAACTCAACATTTCGCCGCCCCGATGCACAGATACCAGTCGAGACGCAGGAAGCGCAAAAGCAACCGTGTCATCGGGGAAGAGATGTACAGAGTCATACAGCTGTTGGTTTTGTGGGCCAACACCTGTGGATTCTGAAGGAGATATACAGTGGCTGGAAAATTAAGTAAGCAGCTCGTTACGCTCGCACGCCAGGGCGGAGGAAGTTTTAAAACAGTTTCTGATCGTTCAAAGATTGCCAGCCGCTTTTCGGATCGACTGGCAACCCTTAATATTCAGATTCGGGAAGTAAGCCATATTAAGACCAAACATATCGAAAACTATATTCGAAGTCGTCAGGATGAAAATATATCGTCCAGAACGTTGCAAAATGAAATGGCCGCATTACGTTCAATCCTTTCACAGGGAGGGCGTAACGTTCTGGCTAATCCTGCACATGAAAAACTGAGCAATCAGGCGTTGAATATTTCTGGTGCCAGCAGAGAAGGGACTAAAGTCGCCATTTCTGATGAGCGTCTTAAAGAAATTATATCGACCGTGTCAGAAAAAGATCGTGGAATCGCTTTAGGCATTCATCTGGCAAGATATATTGGTCTCAGGGCAGAAGAAACTGTTCAGTCAGCAAAGTCACTCAATACGTGGCGAAAAAATTTGCTTGCCGGTGAAAATACTGTTCGCGTTGTATTCGGATCTAAAGGAGGACGTCCGCGTGATGCGACTATATTTGAAAGAGATAAGGTTATCGCTTTATTAAATGAGGCCATTCGTTATGTGGATGATAATAACGGTAAGTTAGTCGACAAGCCAACGCTTCATCAGGCGCTTGACCGCTATCATAATGTATTACGTGAAAGTGGAATGACGGGAATACATGCGCCGCACAGTCTCAGGTACGCTTATTCTCAGGACGCCGTAAATCATCATCTAGAAAATGGCATGAGCCGAAAAGAGGCTGAGGCTTTAGTGTCGATGGATCTTGGACACGGTGACGGTCGCGGAGATTATGTTGCGCGTGTTTATAACCGCGTTGACGAAACCGGTTAATAACGGGGTCTTGTAATTTTCCTCAAACAGGCGCTATTATTTAATCGCTTCTTACGTTGTCTTAGGACAACCACCAATGGTCAGTGGCTTGAGATGACCGCCTTAGGGTAGCTGCAATAACACTCCTGTAGCCTGAAAGGGAGAACACATCAGTGTGGTACATCTGCTCGCCTTTGGAAGCAGATATCGTCAAACACGGCTCCTACTGCCTGGCGATGAAGGTTCATTCAACTACCCGGCTCCGGCCTTTGCTCTTCGGGGAAACATTCCCGACAAGGCAAATGTTTCTCTGTTTTCAGGAGAAACTATGTCAATAACTCACTCGTTCCTGACTGAGCTGCGCATGCCTTTCGATATGGTTCTTTCAGCCGCAACCCGCGTTGCGTCTGAATACCCTCATATCACGGCTGCACTCAGGAGAACATCTTGGCTGTCTTCACCTTCCGGTCATTATGAGTTCTGTTCCCGCGTCTGGTACGACGATCAACGTTATCACGCCATTGTTATGGCAAGAACGGTGATTAACGGTCAGCCGGGTGATGAATTCATATTTAGCCGGCACGGTAAGCACTTCACTCACAATGCTGCTGCGAAATCCGCTCAGCTTGCCGCGTCTGACGCTGCGACCTTCCGGGTATTCACTGCTCAGAAGTAACGGCACAGTCGCCTCAGCCATACATTCGCTTTGCGAATGCCCATCGGGAAACATCTTCCCGACAGGGCAGGTGTTTCCCCTCTAACAGGAGAAACACCATGCAAACCCTTCCTTTACCATCTTCCTTTTCCATAAAAGGTATTTTTTCTGCGGCTTCCGCTGCGGCTGTATCCCTGTGGGATCGTGTCGCTGACGGCAACAGTAAAGATGAATGGATAACGAACCGCGCTGGCTCACTGAGCTTTAAGGTGCAGGTACATCAGTTACTCTCTGGAAAATGGACGTTCGGCATACTTACCCGTTCCGGCACCTTTTACGGTAATCATCGTTTTGGTTCCCTGAAGCAACCGGACGAAGTGTTTAGCTCCCACCGTCAGGCTCGCCGCTTTGCACTGAAGCTGGCGGATCAGATGACAAGATTGCGTTTCGCATATCAGTAAGGAGAGTGAAACATGACTATTTCATCTAACGTAGCCGACCTGCTGCAGTTAGCGGAATTTGAAAGCGACATGCTTACGGCCCTGGCTTACCAATCACTTGGTTTAGATGACCTTGATGAGGAGGTTCAGAACAAAAATGAGCCACCTTATTATATGGCCATTCAGTTCGATGTTGTTTATGGCCTCGAATTTGGCAGGGCACAGGGTCGATATCTCACTTCAGGTTGTGCTGACATGGTCAGTTCAATACGGGCAATGAGTGTCAGACTTGACCCTGACTTGCATAAACGTATTTCTTTAAGTGGTCATCACGACTGTCGTGGCGATCTTGAAATTGCGCGATTAGAGTCTTTCTAATCTGACTTTACCCAGTGGGGATTTATTCCCCATCAGGGGGATAAATCCCGTTTCCGTGAGGATTTATCATGACACCAATCTCCGTACCGCCTCAGCACGTCACCTATAACGTGAAGCAGACCGGATGGATATCCCCGAGCCAGTGGCACCGTTTTACACTGGCGGTCACAGAAGCATTCTGGCTGCTGCCGGTACATCTTCGTCCATGCTCGCCCACCAATGGTATGCGTATGCAACGCGCGGCCATGATGTTTCCTTCTCCGGAGATATTTGCTTTCGCCGGAAAAGACGAAGGGAATTACGTATCCAGAGGCGTGATGTTGACTCAGGATTTAAGCCCCGGTTTGCGTATTGAAACAGAGGGGCAACCCCTCGATTTCTTCACGCGAATAGTGCTGATTCTGCTGTATCAACATTGTGAGGGCTGTTACGAAATATCGTCATCAGCCGGCGGCGTCAGCTGGTCTCTGCCTGCTCGCTGGGCAATACGGCATGAGCTGATTTCAGATCATGCTGCGCCTGAGCCCTTCAGCACACATGGGTTTATCACCGGCGCGGCTGATGAGCTGCTTATCAGAAGCGTGTCTGGCGGTGAACGACCATTCACAACGGCAGACTGGGAGCTGGTTTCAGAGCTTGAGTTCACACTTGAGGCACTGAAAACCGACAAACGCTAATACCTCAACTTTAACCCATCGGGGATTTACGTCCCTACGGGCGGTAAATCCCCTCTGAACTAGAGATTTACCATGACACAGACCTCAATCGATTCACTGGTCATTCCGGGCGTATACCAGCTGGTTCAAGGGGCGTCCATAAACGCGGAACAGTGGTCCCGATTTACCGAGGTGGTCAAAGAAGCCTTCTGGCTTCTTCCCGCTCAGCTCCGGCCATATAAGCCGCTGGGTTTTGAGATGAACCGTGCTTCTGAGCTGTTTGACGATGAAGGTTCAGTTACGTTCAACCATAAGGACAGTGCAGGCTACTGCTGCAATCCGTTTTACCTCAGGCAGACGCTTTCGGATGATTTTCAACCGTACCGCAAGGTTGAGAGTCAGCGATGCAGGCAGGATTTATTCGTGCGCATCGTGCTGGTTCTTCTGCATAACATATGCCCCGGCTGCTATCACATAACCAGTTCCTGCCCACAGAGCTGGCGTTTCGCACAGCGATGGCTGGCGTGGAACATGGATATGTTTACCAAAGCACCCGAAGACATTCCGGCATCGTTCGTGATACCTGGCGCGGTTGAACACCTGCTGTTGGTTAAAACGTCCGGACCCGGCAAGCAGGTCACCACTGAAGAGTGGGAAGCGATATCAGGTATTGAGCTCTGGCTTGCCCAACAGCACAACGACTGACGCATTTACCAACCCTTCCGGGATTTGCTCTCCGGAAGGAGGCAGATCCCGCTGTTTCAGCAGGTGATCCTATGTTTACTTTCGACAGTAACGCGCTCGCGCAGCTGTTTCACGATACATACCATCAGACCATGTCGGTCAGACTGGTTATAAGTTCGCAGGAAGGTTTGTTCCTTGAGTTTCAGAACGGCTTACCCGGTCAGCTTTTCTACCGTAAGGCGCGGATACATGCGCTTGAATACAGCGGTGGCAGTAGCGATCCGGGCGTGCAGGTCGAACTTAAATTTGGTCACATCTCTGAAGAATACGGGCTCATCGTTGATGACCCTGCCTTTTTCAGCGCGATGGCGGCCGATGACAAAGTGGTTGTTCTGTCTGTTCGCTCCGCATACCAGCTGAAACGCAAAACCATCAGCTGGCTGAGTGAGCGTAAGCTTGCGCTGCTGAGGCAAAGGATGGATGTAATGCGGACTTCGGATTTTCTTGAATGCCGCAGCGATGAAGAGCGGGCCGGGTGGTTCGATTCGGCAGCATCCATGCTTGAAGAAGCAATATTTACAGACAGTAAGCGGTTTGATCGCCACAACTTTTATTTTTCAAGGCAGCAACTCCGGTTGCGGCTGAACAGCATAACCGCCGACGGAAAAATTATTTCTTCGGTGTGTTAACAACCATCCCTGACGGGCGTATTTCTCGCCCGTCAGGGATGGGATGCGCCCTTTTTTCATCTAAGGAGCATCCCATGACTAAACCAACCAAAACCCGTCGCACGAAGAAAACTGAGAGCGTCGATCTGTACCAGAAGGTCACTGACCGCATCGTAGAGGCTCTGGAAAACGGCGTTGCGCCCTGGAAAAAACCGTGGCACACCGTCGGCACCTGTGCCGCTTCAAGTCCGATACCGGTTAATGCCTTAACGGGTAAGCCATACAGCGGCGTAAACGTGCTGCTGCTGTGGCTGGCCGCTGAGGAAAAGGGGTACAGCACCGATTGCTGGGTAACGTATCGTCAGGCGCAGGAGCTGGGCGGACAGGTCCGCAAAGGCGAAACGTCATCAGAGGCCATTATCTTCAGGCCGTTTGAAAAGCAGGCTGAAGATCTCAGCGGAAACAAGCTGTTTGATGCTGAAGGCAAGCCACTGATGGAATCGCGGGCCATGATAAAGCCTAACTTTCTGTTTAACGTTGAGCAGTGTGACGGATTACCGGAAGGTGTCGCCGCCTTAACACATGAATCTCCCGTAACCGAATACCCCGGCACGATCGACTGGCCGACGGAGAAACGGATATGTGAGATTGTGCATATGGCGGGCGTTAAGGTGCAGTTCAAATTACAGAACCGCGCTTATTACGCCAGACACACTGATTCAATACTGATGCCGACGGCGGAGCAGTTTTTCAGCCGCGCCGATTACTTCAGCACGCTACTGCACGAAGTGGTTCATGCCACAGGCCATGAGTCACGACTGAACCGTGAAGGCATAACCAAATCGGCGAAGAAGTTCGGCGATCCGGTTTATGCTTTTGAAGAACTGATAGCCGAAATGGGCAGCGCGTTTCTGTGTGCTCAGCTCGGCGTTTTCGGCGATGTTCAGCACGACAGCTACATAAAATCGTGGCTTGAAGTCCTGAAGTCCGACAAAAAAGCGCTTTTCCGTGCCTGCCGGCAGGCAAGGGAAGCCTCTGAGTTTTTACTGCAGTTAAAAGACAGCGCGGCTGAGGCTGCGTAACACACCAACCCGGCAGCATTGAATTATCGCGCTGCCGTCCCGTGAGGGCACTGACCCTCACGGGACAGTGCCCTCTTTTTTCATATAAAGAGGAATTAACCATGTCAGACTGGTGCCATAACCGTTTAGAAATCACCGGAAAATCCGCGCTCATCGGCATTATGGAAGAGTGGATCACTGGCGAAGCCGTACCGTTGTATCGCCACGCCGTCATGCGCAGCATAAAGCTGTTTCTGGCGGGATGCGGCGGACTGCTACGCCCGGTCAAAACGGAGTCATTTCCGCCGTTTCCCGCGCTGATGCAAAGCGGGACGGGACAGGGCACGCCGGCAAATCTGGCGTTTGATCAGTGGCTCGATCTGCTGCGCAGGGATGTACCGCTTGACGGTGAGAACCTGCGTAAAATCGAGCGAATTTACCATCAGTCCGGTATCGATGTGATCCGCTGGGACAGCATTCCGGAGGTATCGCGCACGCATATCGCGCGACTCATTGAGGAGCGCTATGCGGACTGGTTTGGTGTTGCCACCCTGTCCCGGGAAATTGAACCGGGGCAGTGCTGGGAGCGGCTGAGCCAGTTGCCTGATCGGGCCCAGCCCTGCGATATGTTGCAGATTATCCCTGGTCGTCTTGCCGCTGAGCTGAACGGCAGCGGAGGTTTGCTTGCCGGGATGTCTACGGCCAGCAGTTTTTACTGTCGTCAGTACGGCATGGAGTGGCCCGCAGGTCATAACGTCAGCTGGCAGCGTGAAGGACTGAGCAGCATAAAACTGTCGTTTGATTCCGCCTGGTTTCCGCCGGCAGGAGAGGTGATTGCGGCGCTTTCTTCCACGTTTGACTGTGAGATTCGCCACTGGTACAGCGAGCCCGCTCACGAACTGGATGGCTATGACTGTTACGATCGGGGCGAGCACGTCTGCAGCGCTGAGGCGACTGTTGACGAGCTGGACGACGGCAGGCCCGGGCTTCATCTTGTGCCGGCAGCTGAATCCGATGACTTACAGGCCGGAATGCCCGTACAGCGGACGGCACAGGCATGAGTGGCAATGGCGAGTATTTGCGCTGCCGCGTCATTTCTACGGCTCATCTCAGCGCAGACGACAATGCGCTGTTGGATGAAATCACGACCCGTGAAGTCGAATACGGTGAGTGGATCCACTATGTCGGTGGGGGCTATCTGCTGCGGTTAACCGCGCGTTCTGCGGCTTAAAGAGGCCGGGTTATCGAAAGAGGCCCGACGCCTGATCGCTTCCGTGATGCGTTCGGACGCCGTGGAAGTCCTGATTTTCGAATCAGGGGCTCCGGAAGCTGAGGGATTCATCACGTACAGCTGGTAACCAAAAAAGGTGAGCCGTAAGGCTTGCCACACAGCCTGAGGGGAACACTTCCTCAGGGGCGTGTTCCCCTTTTTTATGGAGAACACGCATGACTTCTACCAACCATCGCAAAGCATTCCTCGCGCTTTTCAACGCCACGGCCCGTTATCATCACCGGCACAAGGTGTTTGAAGACTTCGTCAGCTGCGCGGCGATTGCGCTGCACAACGGCGTTGCGCACGATGCAGAGCTGGAAAAGCAGTATCTGAGCATAATTGCCGGCTACGAGAAGGAAGACGTCACCCGGATGGCTGAGTTACTGGGTCACGTCGCGATGGCGCTCGACCAGGAACGTTGTGATTTTCTCGGCAGCATTTTTATGGAGCTTGAGCTGTGTGATAAGTATCGCGGCCAGTTCTTCACGCCGTGGGACGCCTCGCGGATGATGGCATCGGTGCAGCTGTCCGGCATCGATGCGCTGATGCAGGCTCAGGATTTCATTACTCTGCAGGAACCTGCCAGCGGCGCGGGCTGCATGGTCATCGCCTTTGCTGAAGAGTTCGCACAGCGCGGTTATACGGTGTCAGAGCAGCTGTGGGTGTCGGTAATGGACGTTGATCCGCTGGCCGCCAATATGTCCTACATACAGCTCTCGCTATGCGGTATCGCGGCTGAGGTTGTGACCGGAAACGCGCTGACGCTTGAACGTCGTAGGACGCTTTACACTCCGCTGCATTACACCGGCAGGTGGGCAGCAAAACTCGGCCGCGCAACGCAACGCGCAGCCTGACCATAACGCCTCTCTGGAGGCGTTTTTTTTGCAAATCGATATAGAGTTTGCGATGGATACCAAACTACCGGCAGGGCATGGTGCATGACATGACGCTGACGGAGGAACATCTCACATGCAACCCACGCAGGAGCAGGCACAGGTAATTGCCTGGAAAGGCAGACAGCTTGTCGTGACGGCATTTGCCGGCACGGGTAAAACATCCACGCTTGAGGCTTACGCGCTGGCAAATCCCGGTGAACGCATGCTTTATCTTGCCTATAACCGCGCTATACGCGAGGAATCCGAGCGGCGATTTCCCTATAACGTGGAGTGTAAAACGTTTCATCAGCTGGCGTGGCCGGGGTTTGGCCGGCACTTTCAGGCGCGACTCGCCACATCCCTTCGCGTCACGGATATTGCACGTCTGCTCAATACGCGCCACTGGCTGCTGGCACGGTCTGCGCTGAGCACGCTTAACGCCTTTCTCTATCGTAACCGGCTGCCTGCAGGAGCTGAATGAAGCCTCTGAAACACCGGTCGAGACGAATTCGACTCGCGCAGAATTGGCATCGAATTGTGACAATAAACCGGCATTATCAGGAAGTAAAAATGTTCAGTAAACTCATTGCCAGCTTGTCCGGGGGGAAAACCACTGCGAAGTCAGCGCCAGCTGGCGACAGGATCCCATCGGGATATTTTGCGCCGCAGTCTGCCGCACAACTCCTTTCATTACCGCATCGTAAGCTACTGATGAGGCAAATCTGGGATAACACCTCTTTGCCGGAGGACGTTTATAACCGGCTGTATATGGCGCCGCTGAAAAAACTCGCTGAGTGCGTGCAGGTTGTGCCGGCCGCCGGGGAAGGTGAATGGAGTAAAGAAGGCGGATTTATCGACCTCACCCTCAAATTTACTGCCTGCAGCGTCAGGCTGGCAAAAGGGCATATGTTTCCACCCGGCGCCGCTCCAGAAGAGCAGGCCGCAAAGAATGCGCTCTGGAATGCGGTTGTTTTCTGGTCAGCGCTTACCGCGCATCTGCCGTTGCTGACCCGTATTGAGGGCGAATTACTGGACGGTCAGTGCTGGATGCCTGGCATGGTGCCACCGGCAGCACCATTTCGGTTTCGGGTTAATCATGCCGATCACGCCCGCGTGGCAACCTTGATGGCCTCCAGGCTGCTACCGGACGACGGTGTCACCTGGCTAAGCGGGGATCGCCAGGCTATGCAGGTGATGGCGACGCTGGCAGTCAGAGAGGCATCGGCCATGCCACTGATTAAAGATATTCTCGATAAAGCGCGGGATATCAGCGGTTCGCCCGTAAGCGCAGCATCTGTGGGCCTGCATTCAGTGGCTTCAGTCGTGTCATCTGCAGTCACCGAACAGCCACAGCCGTCAATCATTTTACCAGACGGGAGGCTCAGCGCCGCCTCAGCGCTTGCTGATGTCGGAACCGAAAGTGCTGCTAAACTGCCCTCAGATAATTCGACCGGGCAGGCAGAACATCAACTAACGGCATCAGAGGGTCCAATTGCTTTGTCATCTGCACTTTCAGAAAACTACGGTTCAACGAATGAACAACCTGAGACTGAAAAAACATCAGTTGATGATGACACCTCCCTGCTACTCAGCATGTTCAATGCAGCTGAACCGGCGGCCCTTGATGTGAATGATGATACGGAACAAAAGGCCCCGGTCATTCCAGTTGATGTGAATCCGGTGCAGACCTCTGACGAACATATAATCGCGGTTCCCGCTGAATGTGTGAAACTCATACCCAACGCAAAGCAAGATGATGATGTTCCTGTCATTGAGTCCATGCTGGATACGGTCGTTGACACTGAAAGTGATAAAGATGAAAACGGAGATATTTCCACGGCTTCAGTTATGAATGAAGTAAGCAATCCGGGTGAGCACTTTTTAGAGTGGATTAAGGAGTCTGTAAATAATCAAACGCTCAGCGTGAACTATCAGGACAGCCTGCTACATGCGGTAAGTGGATTTATGTTTATATCTCTGCCGGGGACGGTGTTTAAATTCATTGATGCTACTGGGGTGGATAAAGATCGTAAGGCTGTACAGTCATCCTTCGAAAAAATGGGAATATTACATATGCGTAACGACAAGCGTTTTTTCAGAGTAAAAATATATGAAAGTGTAGATCTGGAAGGTAAGTATCAGAAGCGAAGTGGATATTTAATTCGTCTTTCTTTACTTGGCTATTCAGGGGAAAGTAAACTTCATGATAGTCGTTATATTCTGATTGAAAATTAATTAAGGGACCTTTAAAGGCCCCTTCTTAAATTCAGGCTGGAATGGCATTTTTCACTGCGTCAGGCACGGTCGGTCTGCCGTTAGCGATACAGGTTGCCGTGAATACGGCTTCTGCATAAAGGGTACCGTTTACCAGTATCTGCTGAACGAAATTGACGCGACTGCGTTTTTCATTGGCCTGCAGGGCGCATGTTACCTGCATTTCATCATCTTTCTGCAGGCTCTTCTTAAAGCGAAGCGTATATTCCAGGATCATATGCAGGCGACCTTCAGCGAACTCCTGCTCCAGATCCAGCCCCAATTCTTCTTTCATAAACGCGTGGCGCGTCCATTCCATATAGAAGGGATAATAAAGACCATCCACAACGCCCTGAAAATCAACGTGCTTTTCGTCTACGGAATAGGTTTTGGTAAACATCATAAATCCTTAAAGTAATTCAGCAGTGCAAACCGCATTGGCAGTATCAGGTTTTCAAATTCCTTTTGCGAGGTGTCAGTCCCGGTACAGATATTGAGTGCCATACTCATATCGTTCTCCACTCCATAGATAAAACTAATGCCATGGTAGATATTGTGAGCCCGACGCTGCTCATCAATGACATTAATTTTTTCGTTTCTGAGTGCGTCATCCCAGACGACTGTACTGACGTCACCCTTTTTTATCTTGGTGAGTTCAATGCCTATTTTTATCAGAAGGCTGTCCTTGTACTTTCCTTCATAATAAAATTTATTGTCCCACTCAGCATACCCATTGCTCTGATGAGCGGAGATGGCATTATTTTGAACAAGAAGTGTAGAGATGTAGGTAGTCTTCTCCATCTTGTTCAGAAAGTTTATTACTTCTGTACTGCAGCGGTGAAAATTGAGTTTTACCTCTTTTGGATCCACTTTACTCTCCGGCACTCGAGAATTTCTTCTTTCTTAATGGCCGTGCTTTTTACACCTTCAATAGTGACGCTGTCCTCGTCGACTATTTTGACCACCCCTATGATCAAGCCATTCTTGTGCCTTACATGGCATAGCTTGTTATTATTAGGGTCCAGAGTTCGCTCGTTCGATACAATACAGAATTCTCCGAAACTAACGTAAGGTTCCCCATAGGTCCCACCAACCTGGATAAGTTCCACGTCGGGCAACTGGCGACTGGCCAGTATGAAGAGGGTGTCTTCATCCAGCTTTGTGTATTCAGTGAACTGTGGCGGAAATCCTTCGCCTGTCATAATCCAGTTCCCCTCAACTTTAAGACCACTTTCACTGAAGAAATCCGCAATCAGATTGATCACATCAATACGTCGGGTTGGAACCGTGCCACCAGACTCCCAGCGGGTGTAAGTCGTGTAGGAGAGTTCAGTATCTTGCTGCTGAACGTAGTTCACCACTTCCTGAGGTGAAGTCCCTGTCGCCGCACGGCAACATTTCAGCCTCTTCTCAATTGTGTCAAGCATGCGCAAGCCTTTAGCGAAATCAATACAACTGATTCTAAAGGAAATCTTTGGTTTAGTTGTGGGAATAAATACCAATTAATGGGAAATATTTGCACGAAAGTCTTAAGTGATGGTAATATTTAAAGACTTTATAAATATAACGTTAAGTATTTTCACAAAGTTTCATCTGAACTGTGAGAGTTTTCATGAGGCGGGGCAAATTTTCGTTTCAGGCATGGTTAGTGCAGATGCTGAGCATAAGGGATGACATCAAATGCAGAATGCAAATGCCTGCTCCTGCATATTTGAGTTAAGTACCTATCCACACGTTAACTAAAGCCGGAGAGACCATGTCCTCAGACCAAGACGCCCGAAGCCCCTCGCCAATTGTTTACATAGGTCCAGCCAGACGTATGAAAACTGAGAACTGTGCCGTCAGGCTCACTCACCATTCTGGCCGTGTCGTCACCGCCAGCAAAATTGTTCAGGGCCTTATTGATCGTTATCTGGATGCATATATAGAAGAACTGTCTACTCAGTCATCCGCCCGATAACGGCCCATTTAGTTACTCACCTGTCACGAATCCACTCTATGTGTGGAGGAAATTACTCATGCCTGAAAAGCTGAAAGACGTTTTAGCCATTCCTTATCATACCGACGCTGAGCAGTGTGTCCTGGGGGCGCTCATGCTTGATAATGACCGATGGGACGATATTAACCTGCTGATAACCGCTGATGATTTCTTTGTGAGCGCTCATCGCGCGATTTATCGTGCAATGAGCGCCCTGGCATCCCGGCTACAACCGTTCGATCTCATTACTCTCAGTGAAACGCTTGAACGGGATGGACGGCTTGAGACGGCGGGCGGATTCGCTTACCTGGCTGAGATCGGTAAAAACACGCCTTCAGCAGCAAACATACTTTCCTATGCGAGCATCGTCCTCGAAAAGAGCAGGCTGAGACAGTTGCAGATCATTGGCAATTCGCTTTTGGCTGATATCAGGGGTAACAGACTGAGCTCTTTAAATGTTGCCGCCCAGGCTGAGGAAGCACTTTTCACACTTAGTGAGAAGGGGCAACACGCAAACGAGTGCGAAACCGAAATTTTGCAGGCGCTTGACCAGTTACTGAGCAAGCTTGAAGTGGCCACCGCAGCGGACAATGGTATTACCGGCACTGCCACAGGAATGGCCGAAGTTGATTTTATGACCTGCGGGCTTCAGCCGGGTGATCTGGTCATCCTCGCCGCGCGACCTTCCATGGGAAAAACCTCGCTGGCACTCAGCTGGAGTATCGGTGCGTTGCTGAACCGGCCGGAAGAAAGCGTGATTATTTTCAGCATTGAAATGCCAACCGACCAACTGGCGATGCGGATGCTGTCCATGCGCAGCAGGGTAGAACTCAGCAGCCTTCGCAGCGGTAATCTCAGTGATGAGGACTGGGGTAGGATCAGCATGGGTGCGAAGGAGATGGCTGAATGGCGAGAGCGATTAGTTATTGATGATAACAGCAGTCAAACACCGGCCACGCTTCGCACCCGGGCCCGGAGATATATCCGCAAATACGGTAAGCCCTCTCTCATCATGGTGGATTACCTGCAACTTATCCGTTGTCCGGAGATGGAGAACCGTACCCAGGAAATCGCCGAAATCTCGCGATCGCTAAAAGCGCTGGGTAAAGAACTCGGCTGCCCCGTCCTTGCGCTGTCTCAACTCAACCGTCAGGTCGAGCAGCGTGCGGATAAACGTCCTAACAATGGTGATCTTCGCGATTCGGGTGCGCTTGAACAGGATGCAGACCTTATTGCTTTCATCTATCGCGATGAGGTTTACCACGCTGATACTGCCCATCCGGGGCAGGCCGAAATCATCATCAGCAAACAACGTCAGGGACCTACGGGCACCATTAAAACCCAGTTTGACGGCAGATTTACTCTCTTCAGTGAATATTCTGAGGGCGGGTATGACTTTGGTTATGATTTCAGGAGCACAGGCAAATGAGTCAATTACAGCATGTTGAAACACAGCCCGGCAGTGATGAAAGTCTGGCCAGAATTTTCACTCTTGATGAACTCTGTCTGAATCCTGATAATCCGCGCAAAAGCCGCAATCCCCTGTTCGAGGATTTGAAAGCATCTATTCGCGTGCGGGGGCTCAATTCAGTACCGTTTGTGACGCGTGATCCCCGTATTCCTGAAGGAAAGTGGACTTTCAGTGATGGGGGGAACACGCGTTACACCATCATGCGTGAACTCTGGGATGAAACCGGAGATCAGCGATTCTTTCATATGACCTGTATTGAAAAACCCTGGCCTGGCCGTTTTCAGTGCATTACGGGACATCTCGCAGAAAATGAAACCCATGGGCAGCTTACCTTTATTGATAAGGCCCTTTCTGTCAGTGAAGCGAGATTATTGCTTGAAGAACAACGTGGGAAAAAAATCTCTTTGCGCACTCTCGCCGCTGAACTAACCAGTAACGGCCTGCCTGTACATTTTTCAAGCGTAAGCCGTATGGAAGATGTGGTGACAAACATCTATCCGTGGATGCCTGTTTTGCTGGGATCGGGGTTTGGTGGTCGTGAGCTAAGAAAGCTGATCAAGCTGCGCCATAGCGCTGAAACAGTCTGGGATAAATATCATTTAAATAAAGATGCCTGTACCGAGAGCAATTTCACGAGTGTGTTTGGGCAGTGCTGCCAGAAATTTGATGATCCTGAACTATGGTCACTGGATATGTTTACTGATGAACTTATTGGTGATCTGAATACGGCCTTTCCATGTGATGACCTTGACTACGATGGTTGGTTACTGGAGCTGCGCGGTGCTGATAAGGCAAAAGTGGAACCTACTGAAGACATCACCATAGCCGTTTCACCCGCTTTGCCGGCCACCTCGTCAACAGAGGCAAATGATGATGCCGGTGAGCTTATTGAACCATTGGATGAGCAACCATCAGATGACATTTCCCTGATGAAAAGCAGTCCGCGAGATACCGTCACTGAAGTTAAGACTCCCGCTGAAATCAGCGATTCTGAAGTTTCATCCTTTTCGGTAAACGATGAAACTCCTGCCACCCAATGTCCTGATGATCCCCTTCAGCCAGTGGCTACGCCAGATAACTATTCACTCTGGCATCTCAGCGCCTTACAGGACGATATTGAGCACCTGCAAAGTAATGCATGGCGCCTCTGTTGGGACATCGCCAGCGCTCATGGCTGTGGTGACGCGTTAGAACCCGCCAGTGAAAATACGTTACAGCCTGGTTATCGGCTTTCAGGGGTTATAGATGATGCTCAAGTTGTGCCCCTATTCCTCGCTTCCCTGGCTGACGATACGGCTTGTCGGGACTCTGTGAACTTAACGTTTAAATTGCTGATCGGGTCATCTGATTCAGCCACGCCTGTTTTTGATGACGAGCAAACTCTGATGGTGTTTCGGCTAATCAGGATCCTTCGTCGCCTCCGCGAACTGCAGCGCAAGGGTGCTGCGTCAATTGTTCCTGTAAATGAAGGGTAACTGATGAACACGAACCTATCCCGGGCTGCGAATGGCTTCCTGCTTGACCTGGTTATGGAGCTGAAAAACGGCTTTATACGCCGCTGTGACAAAATGGGTCTGACATCTGAAGAGATCGCCACGCTGAAGGATGTGACCATTGAAGATATTCATTACATCGTCAACAGTGAGGTCTCGGTTCTCTCATTCCAGATAAATCAGGACAATCTGGCAAGGCTGATGACGCAAGCCAGGGAGGAACAGACGCGAAAGCAACGGATTGACCGTGCGCTTGCTTTGGGGGGCTCAATCAAACTGATGGAGCATTTCTTCGGGCTGATGAGTAATGACGTAGCCGCGCGTCGCAGGATCGCGGGCATAAAAGTGCGTGCAGGCCGGGGAACCGTCCTCAGCGAGGAACAGAGTACCGAGCTATGGGAAATCTGGGCGGCAAATGGCAGTCAAACACTGCGCAGTGAAACGGACGAGGGGCTGGATTTGATGCTGCTTGCTGCCGAACAGATGGATATCTCACTGACCGCTGTCTGGAATACCGTTCTCAAATGGGAGAGTGAACATCTCACCGCCGCCACCCGGAGAAGGGCATAACGCTTAACCGCTGTGGCACACATTCACTGTAATCAGGAGGGCAGAGTGCGGTCTTATGAAATTATACCGGGCCTAAAAGCCCCGGTTACTGTTCCATCTTCACTGCGAAAGAAAGCGACCCGCGCGGTGCTTCGATTCTGGCAGGGTGAGCGTAACTATAAACGTCTGAATGAAAACCAAACCGGCTATTACAAGATCGATCTTGGTCCGTTCTGGCGACTGCTCAGCCGCGATGAAGGGCGCACCTGGGAGATGATGAATCATGAGCGCTATAACACGGCTATGCGCAACTGAAATATAGCCAGAATGCTGAGCGTTGAGCCTTGAGTGGCACAGTGCTCAGCATTTTTGTATTCAGAAGGTGAAGAATGACATTACCGGATGACAGCCTTATCCATCAGGCAGTCAATAAATTAATCGATCGGCTGGCGTGTTTGCCGGAAGAGCAAAACAACTATGTCCGTGGTGGTCTGTTATTCACGGGTAACATACATGATTCCATGCCGCGCCGGTTGCTTCTGGATCCACGCCTCTCTCCGCTGGACAAAATGGGCTGGATAATCATCCGCCTGCACGCCTTGAGCAATGATGGTGCCGTTTTTCCCTCCTATGAAGAGCTGCAGCTGCAGCTGGCAACGCCGGGAAAAGGCAAAGCGTCCAGAGAGACCATCAGCCGCATACTCCTCATGCTTCGCATCACTGGCTGGCTCAGCCTCTGCAAACGCGTCAGGGATGAAAAGGGTAGAGTAAGAGGCAACATCTATGCGCAACACGATGAGCCGTTATCATTTTGTGACGCAGAAACGTTCGATCCGCACTGGCTTAAAACCGTTGCGGAAGCCTGCCTGAGTAGCAACCGCACCATCAGTTCCACGGCGAAATCAGTAATCAGTGAAATTCGGCTGGATCCCGCAATGGCTCACCACCGCAGCCATCTTCAGATGTTAGATGCGCGGCTGGGTGCCGTTCAGAGTCCTGAAGAGCTGGCCTGCCGGACTGTACCCGAACCGACGAGTCATTTACAGGGTTCGGATTCCGAACTCAGCTTAAATGTGCAGGCTCAGAAGCCGGGTTCGGTATCCGAACTCAGAGATGGCGCGGGGCATAACGGCTGGGTTCGGAATCCGAACAGTTACGTACGTAGTTTTACTACTAATACAGATAAAACATACGTAAACGATTCGGTTTTTCTGCCCGACAATTTCGCATCCCTGCTGAAACCTGAAGATCGGAAGATGGTTAATCTCCAGCTGCAGGCGTTACCGGCTGAGAGATCTGCGCTGGTCCTGTCGAATATTATCCGGGCGCAGCGTGAAGGCAGCCTGCAAAACCCGCTTGGCTGGCTGCTGACCGTGCTCAAAAAGGCCCGGCAGGGGACGCTTTATCCTGCTGAAAGCGGGAGGAAAGTATCAGATAACCCCGGCCATGCGTCACGCCCGGAATTACGGCCCTTCAGGCCTTCTGCTTCTGAAAACAGGAAGTCCTGCAGTGACGAACGCGTCAGAGAGATATTACAGAGTCTTCGTGAGTCTGTTGGACCTCAGAGGAAATGAGCTGGCGTTGGTAGGTGTATATAAAACATACAGTGTTGCACCGTGCAACACTGGTCAAAAAATAGGTCGTGTTGCACCGTGCAACACTGCTTATTAATTGAACTGGTTTTTTTAGAAAAAAATTTTCATTTTTGAAAATCTGATTTCGCATTGTTTACGGTCCTTTCAGGAATGAGGATCGCCACTTACTTAACGAGAAGCCTTTGCCTATCAGGAGACAGCTATGGCCGAACAGACATCTCCCCAAACCTCGCCCCGGCGGTCTGGCGGACTGGTATCCACACTGACTGTTGAGCTGCATTCACACTATGCAATCAGGCTCTGGGAAGGGCGAAATCGCTCTGATGAAAAAGACAATAAGGAATATCGCCACAAAATCCCTGGCATGCCGGAAGCTATCGCGCGGGCTGGATATGCAGGTCGCGATGCAGCGGCAGGCAATCCCTACGGTGACGAGTTTCTGGTCAACCTTGAAGAGGCCATCAGGCTGGCGACTAAAAAGGTGGAGGAGCAGGTCAGGATTATCGCAAAAATTACCGCAGCCGTTCCGGCCGGCATCACCATTTCAGATGTCACCTCTTCCGAACCGCTTAATCTGGATGTGTTCAGTCGGTCACCCCTGGGGTATCGCTGCGTCTGGCTGCTGGTTCATTACGACCAACTGGCGTTAAGAGCGTTTGGGGCTTTCCATTACGGTCTGATTAACCGCTCGCAGCGCGATCAGTTCCTTGAAACAGGCAGTAAAGCTGTTCGTGTGGTGTACGGCCTTATCCAGAATTACCGGAGCATGCCGGTGACCTACGAGGATATCCGTAATAAAACCGCGCGGGGGCTGGCGGCTATCAAGCGTCTGGGCGAACCCGATCCGGCAGTGATGTCGGGTGAAAAACGCTCTTCATTCTCCACCCTTACTGCTGATACCTCTGAGGACAACTAATTTGAAACGGATGATTATTTCAGGCGCTGTCTGCGTCCTGCTGAGCGGCTGTGCCGGCTCTGATTTAGCCAGCATCAATAAAAACATCAGCGATACCGCTTTCAGCATCAGCAAAACGCTGCGCGGCGATGAAGGGGGCTCTATGGACACCGGCAACGGCATGCCGGTGCTGACCAAAGCATCTGGCTCTACCGGGAAGAGTACCAGCAAACAGTTCAGCGTGCCGGTTGATATCGACACGGCTGCTGCACGCCTGAAGCGACATTATGGCTATGTCAGCGCTCAGGAGATTGGACGCATCCGTTCAAAAGATCGTAACAGCCGGTGGAGTGCGGCGGCCATTCAGGATGCACATCCTGTCTGGGAAGCCGTGCCGGGAAGTTCTTATCGCATGGGCAGCGACGTTGGCGACAACGATCATATGGACATCGAGCTCGAAAAGGACGGTACAGGAACGCGGGTGTACGTGACGTACAAATCGCCCGTCCCGTCGCACCTGACCGGCAGCAATTTCAATAACGTTCTGACTCAGGTCCGCCAGGTTGCCTCTGGTCAGGCACGCTAATACCGGAGACCCGCATGCAGCTCTATCTGTGTGAAAAACCCTCTCAGGCCAAAGATATTGCCCGCGTGCTGGGTGTCAGCCAGCGCGGGCAGGGATGTATCACCGGCGGTAACATCACGGTGACGTGGGCCGTGGGGCATTTGCTGGAAACGGCCAGCCCTGAAACGTATGGCGAACAGTTTGGCCGCCCGTGGCGCACGGAAGTGCTGCCAGTTATTCCGGATCGCTGGCAGATGACCGTCAAGAAAGACACTGCCGATCAGTTTGGCGTCATCAGAAAACTGCTGAAGCAGGCCAGTGAAGTGGTCATTGCAACCGACGCCGATCGGGAAGGTGAGGTGATTGCGCGTGAGCTGATGGAATACTGCCACTACAGGGGTGCCGTGCGCCGGCTGTGGCTTTCCGCGCTGGATGAAGCGAGCATTAAAAAAGCGCTGAATGAAATGTTGCCGGGAGAAAAAACCGAAAAACTCTACCTGGCCGGTATCGGTCGTGCGCGGGCTGACTGGCTTATCGGGATGAATCTGACCCGGTTTTATACCGTGAAAGCCGGTGAAGCCGGCGTATCAGAGGTGTATTCCGTGGGGCGTGTTCAGACGCCCACGCTCGCCATTGTGGTTAAACGGGACCATGAAATTGCCGGCTTTACGCCGCAGCCGTGGTGGAAGGTCAGAGCACAGCTGGAAAAGGACGGGATTGCCTTTGAAGCCGAATGGGTTACGGCGGAGCAATACTGCGACAGTGAAAAACGCTGCGTGAATCAGCAGGTTGCACAGGCGGTCGGGCAACTCTGCCAGAAAGTCGGATCCGGCAGCGTGATTTCCGTTGAGAAAAAGCGCGATAAAACCCCGGCACCGCTCTGTTTTTCTCTTGGCGATCTTCAGGAGGCCTGCAACCGCAAATGGGGCTTTGGGGCTAATGAGGTCCTGTCTATCGCCCAGTCACTGTATGAAAAACACAAAGCGACGACCTACCCACGTACCGACTGCGGCTATCTCCCGCTCTCGATGCGGGCGGAGGCCAGCGCCGTGCTGGATGCGATACAGCGCTCGGACCCGACAATCAGCGCTGAGATTGCGCAACTTGATACTGCATTCAACTCGCGCGTCTGGAACGACAAAAAAATTACGGCGCACCATGCGATTATTCCCACGCGGCAGCCGTTCGAAATAGCAAAACTGAATGCAAAAGAGCTCAAAGTCTATTCGCTTATCCGGCTGCACTATCTGGCACAGTTTATGCCGCTGCAGGAAACCGATGTGACGGATGCCACCTTCAACATCGGCAATCAGCTTTTCCGCACGCGGGGGCGCGTGATGATCCACGCCGGCTGGAAATCACTCTTTACCGCAGAGCAGTCGGAGGAAGCTGACGATGATAAAGAGTCGTCCGCGCAGCTGCCTGCGCTTGAGCAGGGCGCTGCCTGCACGGTTACCGGTGCGGTCGTTAAAGATAATATGACCAAAGCGCCGCCGCACCATACCGAAGGCACGCTGATAGCGGCCATGAAAAACGCGGCAAGCCTGGTCACGGATCCTCAGCTAAGGAAGGTGCTGCGTGAGAATGCCGGGCTGGGGACGGAAGCGACGCGCAGCGGCGTGCTGGAGACGCTGTTTAAGCGGGGCTTCCTGGAGAGAAAGGGGAAGTTCATCCTGTCCACTCAGATGGCGCACGAGCTCATCGCCGCACTGCCTGAAACACTGACCAGCCCCGGCATGACGGCCCTCTGGGAGCAGGCGCTGGATGATATCGCCCAGGGGAAAAGTGATCTAAGCGATTTTATGCAAAAGCAGAGCCAGTGGACCCGGCATCTTATCGAAAAAGGGCGGGCGACTGCTTTCAACGTCACTGCGCTGACCGGCCCTGTCTGCCCGATTTGCGGTGGCCCGACCCGGCTGTGCAAGAACAAACAGGGCAATTTCTGGGGCTGCATGAAGTATCCGGACTGCAAGGGGATCATTGGTGAGGCAAACCGTAAAAACCGTCGTCAGGCGGCCGGTAAAACCCGGGGGGCAGGCCGGGGTCGAAAAGCGCCGGCTTCTGCGCCGGCAAGTCTCAATCTGACGAGTCAGAAAGGTTGACAGCCGCGATGTTTGGCTTAAAAATTAACGGGCTTACCTGTCGTCTCTGACGACCACCAATGATTCCTGGCCTGAGAGAATCGCCTTCGGGTGGCTGAACATAACACTCCTGTAGCCTGCAAGGGAGAACACATCAGTGTGGTACATCTGCTCGCCTTTGGAAGCAGATATCGTCAATTACGGCTCCTACTGCCTGGCGATGAAGGTTCATTCAACTATCAAGACAGTCAGAATTTAGCTGATTCTGACTCCCCGACGGGAATTCTTCTCCCGTCCGGGCAGAAGTTTTCTCCGTCGAATCTTTTTTGACCCCCATGGAGAAAACATCATGTCTGTAAACAACACTTCAAATGCCAACAACACCGGCAAATCAAAAGACTACTTCAACCTGACCATCAACGGACTGGGCTATCTCAGCAACGTGCGGCAGGTCAATGCTCAGACCGGCACCTTTATCAGCTGCGTGATCAACGCACTGTCAGGTCCGGCCGACAGCCCTTCTTATGTGCGTTTCGACGTCACGGTTGCCGGCAAAGAAGCCAGCAGCCTCATTAACCGTTGTCAGAAGGCGGTGGATGAAGACAAGAAAGTGCTGATTGGCTTTGTACTGAGTAACCCGTCAACCGACATTTTTCAGCTGAAAAATGGTGAGCACGCCGGTGAAAGTCGTGTCAGCCTGAAAGCCCGCCTGATTAAGGTGGACTGGATCAAGATAGGCCAGGACATGGTCTTCAAGACTGAACGCGCTGAACCCCATCCGACGCAGAATGCCGCTTCTCAGCAGCAAGCCTACGCCGAAAACTCATTCTGATTGTTCACCAAAGCCTGCTCTCTTCTGAGCAGGCCTTTCCCTGAAGGAGCATGCTTATGTCCTCTCGCGGCGTAAACAAAGTTATTCTGGTCGGTAATCTCGGACTGGATCCTGAAATCCGCTATATGCCTAACGGCGGCGCGGTCGCTAACCTTTCACTGGCAACGTCAGAGTCATGGCGAGATAAGCAAACCGGTGAAAACCGGGAAGTCACTGAATGGCATCGCGTGGTGCTGTTTGGCAAGCTGGCAGAAGTTGCCGGTGAATACCTTCGCAAAGGTTCTCAGGTGTATATCGAGGGACAGCTGCGTACCCGCAAATGGCAGGACCAGAGCGGGCAGGACAAATACTCAACAGAAGTGGTTGTGAACGTGGGCGGCACCCTGCAGATGTTAGGAGGGCGTCAACAGAACAGCGATCAACCACAACACAGCGGTGGCTGGGGCCAGCCACAGCAGCCGGCGTCACAGCCTTCCTCCGCGACGCAGCCGAAAGGCGGCAGGGATCAGGGAAACCAAAAACGGGGATCGCAGCGTCACAGTGCTACTCAATTCGCTCCGCAGCAGCCTGCGTCACAGTCGCAATCTGCAGGGGACTGGGAGGATGACATACCATTCCTCGGACACGGTTACGGTATCGCAAAACATGCCGCAGGCGCTCTCTGAACCGCCGCTGCCACTTACCGCTGCAGTTAATTTCACCAAATCCTTTAAAGGTTACTGACGATGCCTGTCATACTTAGGCTGAACGGTTTTCGGTTCTTTTTCTATTCCAACGAAGGCAATCCGCGCGAACCTGCTCACATTCATGTGATGAAGGCCGGCACTGAAGCAAAGTTCTGGCTGGAACCCGTTGTGAAACTGGCGCGTAATGACGGATTTGATTCCCGGACAGTAAAAGAACTGCTAATACTGATAAAGCTAAACCAACCCCTGCTTCTGGAGGCCTGGAATGACTATTTCAGCTAAGGAAGTTCGGTTCGATGACCGCATCATGTGGGTCGAACTGTCAGACGAGCGAATAATCGGTGTGCCGCTGTCCTGGTTTCCCCGACTTTGCAACGCGTCTGCCGAACAGCTGAATGACTATGAACTGTCTCCCCGTGGGATCCACTGGGACGCACTGGATGAAGATGTTTCGATTGATGGCCTGTTAAGCGGCCGTGGTGACATCACGCACCCGCCCCATCAGGTTGCCTGAAAGTGCTGATAAAAAACGCTGACTCCGGTCAGCGTTTTTTTTTGAAAACGTAAAAAGAGTTGTTGATAGAAGCCTGTTGAAGAGTTGCGCACAGTGATGCCTGTTCACACTGTACAGGAACTTTCCAGATGAAATTTAATGCCGTCTTTGCCGCTTTACCGCTTGCGCTGCTGACGGGGTGTATTCAGCAGCCCCAGAAGCTGCAGGATCGGGCTCCTGCAAGACCGGTTGCCCCAGTCAGCGTCACCCGCAACGTCCAGACATCTGCTGATGATGTTTACGCGCGGACGCCCGAGGTGGTTCGCTACGATCGTTACCTGCTTGTCAGTACGGATCCTCAGGCCGTGCAACGCGACCCCCTCTCGCAGATTATTGATGTGCGTATTCCTTCCTCGGTTCAGCCAACCGTGGCCGATGCAATGCGTTATGCGCTGAAGCAGTCCGGCTACTCACTGTGTCAGACAGGACCGACCAACGGCGTGCTGTATCGTCAGCCGCTGCCGGCCGTCCAGTTCCAGCTGGGTCCGATGCGTCTTCGCACCGCGCTGCAGGTGCTGGCGGGGCCCGCATGGGAGCTGGAAGTGGATGACGTGCAGCGCGTGGTCTGCCACAGCCTGCGTGCCGGCTATCAGTTGCCTGCGACGCAGCTGCCGCCGCGCCCTGCCAGCGCATACGCGCCGGCGGCAGCTACGTCATCCGCCGCCAGTCCCTTTCAGATCACGGGTCCCCGTCCCATTCAGGCGCAGCCTGCTCGCGGAGGGTGGCTGACAAAATGACGACAGAAACCTCCTTTCCTGATGAGAACGCTGATGACGTTATTCCGTCATCAGGTAGCCGTTTCAGCACCGTAAAGCATCACCTGCCTGCAATAGGTCAGATCACGCTTTCGGCTGCTGCAATTTTTCTGGCTTTTGTTTCTCTTCGCAGCGGCGTGTCGCAGGAAAACCGACTCAGCCACGTCGAGAAGCAGCAAAACGTGGTTTACACCCAGGCACTGGCGAAGACTGACCTTGAACCTGTTCAGGCAACCATTAACGCGCAGGGTGAGGCGATCAAACGACAGCAGGATCAGCTTAATGCCGTTCAGAAGTCTCTCGATGCCTGGTCCGCCAGAGGATTACCTGAGGCAGTCAGTCAGGTTCGCCAGTCGCTCAGTGAGCTGAATCAGGCTCAGACGTCACTGCAGAGCCGGCAGGCTGAACTGGATCAGGCCGTTACCGCGCTGCAGCACGCACCTCAGAAAGCGCAGCAGACCACGGCGGAACCTAAAGCGACAAAAGTCGTAAAAAAGCCGGCACCCGCTAAGCCGTATAAAACCGTCAGAAGCGTGGCGCGTAAAGCGCCCTTTGTGCTGACCGGCGTAGAAAAGCGGGGGGCGACGTCGTTTGCGGCCATTGCGCCGGCGGGATTCAGCTCACTGTCTGAAATCCGCCTTATCGGCGAGGGGCAGACCGTTAATGGCTGGACGCTGGTCAATGCCGGCTACGGGCAGGCGCAATTTCGCGTGGACGGACGCTTAACTACTGTCAACGTTCGCTAACGGAGGCGATATGAAGATAAAAATACTCAGTCTTGCGGCGATTATGTTGTGTTGTTCGGCACAGGCAAATATCCAGGTTGTGAATGCCAGGGGAGAACCGGTTGATGCTTCGGATCAGAGCGTGCAGCAAAGCAGCGTGCAGGAACTGCAGCAGCAGGGCGGTCAGTGGGGGCTGAGTCAGGATGACTATCAGCGCTATCAGAGCCTGATGAAAGGCCCGCGCGGTACGCAGTCGCCGGGGCTTGACCCGCTTTCAACACTCGGTATTGAGGCGCGGAGTCAGGCTGAACGTAAAAAATACGCAGAAAAATGGGTCAGGGAAGAGTTTGCCCGCACACAGAAAGAGCTGGATTTTCAGCGTGAAGTCACCGCCGCCTGGAAGCGCATCTATCCTGAAACCCTCGCGGTCAACATGGGCAATGCGGCCGGTATTGCTCACGACACCGGCGGGCGGCTGGCACTGTTCGTGAAATCCGCTGGCTGCGGGCAGTGTGACGCCCGCCTCGCGGCGGTGTTAGCCGATAACAGGCCGGTTGATATCTACCTTGTGGACAGCCAGGGGGATGACGGCAAACTGCGCGGCTGGGCGAAAGATCATCATATCCCTCTGGACAGGGTACGCAGCCGGCAGGTCACGCTGAATCATGACGGCGGGCGCTGGATGCGGTTCGGTAACGGTATGATGCCGGTCGTTCTGCAGCAGGGGGAAAACGGATGGCAAGTCGCGGCATTCTGACCGGCGCGGCGCTACTGCTGGTTTCACTTTCTTCATTCGCCGGTGACAAACAGATTGTTCCGGAGGGTTACGTGCGCGTGGCACAGGCTCACAACGTGCCGGCCGAGTCGCTCTATTCGGTCAGCCTGCAGGAGTCTTCCCGCAGGTTGCCGCAGGGCGAACGCCCGTGGCCGTGGACACTCAACGTCGCGGGGAAGGGATATCGCTATAAAACCCGCCTAGAAGCCTGGCAGGCGCTGCAGGTTTTCATAAAAACGCATTCCCTGAAGCGTATCGATGTCGGTATTGCCCAGGTGAATCTCGGCTGGAACGGCCGGCGTTTTACTTCGACCTGGGAAGCGCTCGATCCTTATAAAAACCTCAACGCCGCTGCCACCATTCTGCGCGAATGCTGGGACAGAAAGCCTGGCAGCTGGCTTGATGCGGCCGGCTGCTATCACCATCCCGCAGGTGGCGCTCCAGCAGCCCGTTATCGCGCCTTCGTTAAAACCAAACTCGCCCTGCTTCAGTCTTCGCCGCATCTGCCGGCGGCGACTGCGGTAGAACAGACAGCATCCGCATCGGTGCCGGATACCGGCCTCGTCTGGATAAACCCACGGAGTCAGTGATCATGACACTGAACACACTCATCATTACCGTAATCATCGTTTTCTCACCCGCTGCGCTGGCCGGGCTCAACGTCATCGCAGACCTGGGCGGACAGAGCACGCAGGCTGTTTTTGACGCCGTCAACCGGCAGGACGCGCCGCCACCGCCTGCCGCATCGCAGGCGCAGGGCGAAGCGGCCATGCTGCCCGTCACAACACCTGAAATGTCGCCGGGTAACGTTGCCCCCCGGGCGCTGACGCTGCCGGGTATCGGGGCGCTGTTTATCATCGGGGATGACGGCTATTCACGTCAGTGGCTGGCGCACAACGCGCAGCAGCTTGCAGCCAGAAACGCGGCGGGGCTGATTGTGAACATCGATAACCCGGCATCGCTTGCTGAACTGCGTAGTCTGGCACCCGGCCTGCAGCTGGCCCCCTCATCGGGATCTGAACTTGCCCGTCGCTTGCAGCTGATCCATTACCCTGTGCTTATCACGGACAGTGGCCTGTCTCAGGAGGTGCCGCAGTGATATCTGCTCCTTATGTCGCTGCCCTGCTGATGGGAAATCCGGTTCTGCTGGCTGCTCTGCTGGCGGTCATTGTTTATCTTCTCTGGCGCTTTCGCCGGCAGACGGCCAGTGAGCGCCGGCACCAGCGCTACCGCGCGACGGCTGAGCGCGTGTATACCCGTATCGGCGAACTCAGTGGTGACGGGCAGCGCATGACCTATCTGCGCAAAATTAATCCGTATGTCTTTGAGGAGCTGCTGTTGCTGGCGTTTGAACGTCAGGGGTATCCCGTACAGCGTAATGCGTCGTACAGCGGAGACGGCGGCCTTGACGGAAAGGTACAGATTAACGGCGAGTGCTGGCTGATACAGGCCAAACGCTACAGTCGGTCCATTACACCGGCGCACGTCCGGGATTTTGAGGCGGTACTGATGTGTATGGGGCTGCGAGGCTTGTTTATTCATACCGGCCGTACGGGCCAGAAAAGCCGGGCTGTCAGCAGGGGTTCACAGCAGTTGATGATTATCAGTGGGCGCCGTCTTTTAGCGCTGCTGGCAGGCAAACCATTCGAGGAGTTTTCTCTGTGAGTGATAAATACGTTATTGAAGCGCTTCTGCGCCCCGCAGTGGAGCTGAATACGGCCGTGGCAGCCGGCACCGCCGCCGTCGTTTGCATCACAGCGCCGTGGGCGGTGGCTCTCGCGCCCTCCGTCAGCTACGTGACCGCAGGCGGATTTGCGGTGCTGTCTGCGGTGCGCGCGCGTCAGGGAATGCAGGTCGTTCGCTACCGTCGTAATCTGCGCCGTCTGCCGCGTTATGTGATGACGTCAAAGCAAATCCCCGTCAGTAAGCGCCGGCTCTTCATGGGCAGGGGGTTTCGCTGGACTCAGAAACACACCCAGCGTCTGCGCGATACGCTGCGCCCGGAGGTGGCTCACTATCTGAAACCCTCAAAGCTCTATCAGCTTGCCCGCCAGCTTGAGGAGGCAACGGAAAGCAGTCTGCCGGCGATAGGTAAACTACTCGGCGCCGACACGGCGCTTAATCCAGTTCGCCCGCTCCCGCCGGTCGGGGGTAACCCGGCCATTCATGGCATTGAACCCGATGAAAGTGACGTCACGCTCGATTTACGTGAGCGTGTCGGCCATACGGTAGTTTATGGCACCACCCGCGTGGGGAAAACGCGGTTGGCTGAGTTACTGATCACGCAGGATATACGGCGCGGGGACGTTACTATCGTATTTGACCCAAAAGGGGACGCGGATCTGCTTAAAAGGGTCTGGGCAGAAGCGCACCGGGCAGGGCGGGGGGATGAGTTGACGGTTTTCCACCTCGGCTGGCCTGACATCTCCGCGCGTTATAACGCCGTGGGGCGTTTTGGGCGCGTTTCAGAAGTCGCGACACGCGTTGCCGGCCAGCTCAGTGGCGAAGGCAACAGCGCGGCGTTTCGCGAGTTCGCCTGGCGATTCGTCAATATTGTTGCCCGGGCGCTGGTCGCGCTTGGGGAACGTCCGGATTACAACCTCATTACCCGCTACGTGAACAACATTGCCGACCTTTATCTGCGTTACGCCGAAAAAATCATCACTGAGAAGATGCCGGAACTGAACAGCCAGATCGAAAATAATGCCAACGCCTTCAGTGAAGATGACGTACCGCGTGCCATGCAGGGACAGCCGGAAGCCGTGCGTATCTGGGCCGTTGAGGTGGCGCTGAGCTCGGACGCCGGCAATCAGCTTTATGATCCGATACTTGACGGGCTGCGCTCTGCGGTACGTTATGACCGCACCTATTTTGATAAAATTGTCGCGTCACTGCTGCCGCTGCTGGAAAAACTGACCACCGGCAAAACGGCAGAGCTGCTCTCGCCCGATTACCTGAATATGGACGATCCCCGCCCCATTTTTGACTGGGAACAGGTGATCCGTAAAAAAGGCATTGTTTACGTGGGACTCGATGCGCTCAGCGACAGCGAGGTTGCCAGCGCCGTGGGTAACAGCATGTTTGCCGACCTGGTGAGTGTGGCCGGCCACATCTACAAGCACGGTATCAACGGCGGACTGCCCGGCTCAAAAGAGGGCAAAGACGCCATCAATCTGCACTGCGATGAGTTTAACGAACTGATGGGCAATGAGTTTATCCCCCTCATCAATAAAGGGGGCGGTGCGGGCATGCAGGTGACGGCCTATACGCAGACGTCCTCTGATATTGAAGCCCGGATCGGGAGCGCGGCCAAAACGTCTCAGGTTCAGGGTAACTTCAACAACCTGATTATGCTGCGCGTCAGGGAGAACCGGACGGCCGAGCTGCTGACCTCACAGCTGCCGCAGGTTGAAATCTACAGTAAAACGCTGGTCTCAGGTCATCAGGATTCGGCTGACGTTACCGTAAACCATGATTTTACCTCCAGCACGCAGGACCGCGTCGGCACCATCAAAGTGCCGCTGCTGGAGCCTTCCGACATCGTCACGCTGCCAAAAGGCCAAGCGTTCGCGCTGCTTGAAGGCGGTCAGCTCTGGAAAATCCGGATGCCGTTGCCGGCGGGTGATGCCGGTGACATTCATATGCCTGAAAATATCGCGCGTCTTGCCGAAGAGATGCGACGTAACTATCACAGCAGTGAAGGATGGTGGGACAGCCGCAGTTCAGCAATCGCATCAGTGAAGGAAGATAATCATGGCTGAGGCACGTCGTACCGCACCGCAACAACCCGTGCAACCTCGCGAGCACGGCCTACTCTATAACCTGGTCTGGGGCTGGCCGTGGAAACTCATCGGCGTGATTCTGGCTTCGCTGATGCTGAGTCTTGTCATTGAATATATCGGGATCGCCTTTTTCTGGCCTGAATTGGGGGCTACGCACAGCCAGGCGGTGATGAATACAGAGTTTGGCTATCTGTCTTCTGATTTTACCCGCAGCCTGTTACTTTCCGAGCCGGCGGCAACGGTTACGCGCTGGGTTACTGGGGCTTACCAGTGGGCTTTTGTGGACAGTGGCATCGTCAGCTGGATACAGGATACCTACAAGGCTGAAATGAGCAGCGGCAACGAAGTATCGCGCAACCTTAAGGGGGCCAGCAGCTGGCTGGGTAATTACCTTCAGCAGTACATGCTGGCAACGGTATATGTCTCCCTCATGACCCTGATCCGCGTGACTATCATTGCACTGTCTGTGCCTTTGTTCGTCCTGGTGATATGTGTCGCCGTGGTTGAAGGACTCGGCCGACGAGACCTACGTCGGTTCGGAGCCGGTTATGAGTCGTCGTTTCTTTACCACCGTGCGAAAAGGTTGATTAAACCAGCAGTGTATCTGCCGGTAATGGCCTACCTGTCATGGCCTTCAGCGGTCTATCCAAACCTGCTGCTGCTGCCAGCCGCGTTAATGCTGGGGCTCACCATTACGGTCACAACCGCATCGTTTAAAAAATATCTATGACCAACTAAGAACCAGGCCTGCGTAATGCAGGCCTGAGTTTTAACGAAGATAAATTAGACAGAGTTTGTGTTGCAGTGAACGGCGGCAATGAGCGAACAGCGGGCATAAACTTTAGTTACCTAGTTGTGGTCAATCGCACACTTAAATTTTAAGACTTGTCGTATTGACTGGCAGGAAAAGCACATTGAACGCCTCTGAAAAGATTGGCATATTGGTTAATGCAATTTACCCTTATGATGGAGCATAACATGTCGGGCGAGACATCTAACATTGCATTAATGGCAGAAAAGATTTCAAATGACCTATTCAAATGGTTCCGTTGGGAAATCGTAGGAACCACCAATCAAAATTATCCTTGTCACAAAAATAAAACACACCAAACTAAATCTGACACACATCCTTGCGATGTTGTATTTAGATATCATGATCCATATTTAAATCAATATGTTTATTTTAATACAGATTTAAAGAGTTATGCTAAAGGATCCATAACCTCTACAGCCATGCGCAGCGCGCTCATTTCTCTTGCAGAGTCTATTGATTGTGCAGAAGGAAGTCCTGAGTGGCAAGAAGCTTATCAATATGCTTATGGTTCAGCAGAAGTTCGAGGACTGTTATTTGTTTACAATCATGATGGAGACTTTGACCAAAATTTCTATGATGTTTTTAATACCGTCCCTGCCACAGATAAGAAAAGGGGAAAGCGTGGAGTTGATATTGATAATATCCCATTGATGCGTGGTCATAAAATCCATATAGTTGAGCCTCGAATCATTAACTACCTACAATCAATACTATCCGATATTCACAAGTTAGCCTACGATGGTTTTTTCCCAGCAGGGGATGATTATCAATTTTATTA
This sequence comes from Pantoea sp. alder81, assembly GCF_020179835.1. GTDB lineage: Bacteria > Pseudomonadota > Gammaproteobacteria > Enterobacterales > Enterobacteriaceae > Pantoea. The sequence continues at coordinate 55,662 of NZ_JAIUDA010000011.1, forward strand.
TCCGGATTTGTTATTGCATAAGGTAAATGGTTCTCCATCCAAGCTTCCGGCTACAATTGAATCCTTAACTGGCCCCTGCTTTATAATAAAGCATGGTCAAGCTTTTAAGTATACTGAAGCAGAGGGGAAGACTGTTACATTTGAATCTGGCTATATTGTTTATTATAATGGCGAAGGTAGGATTGAATTGGAATTCATATATATATTTGATATGCTTTCGAAGTTTCAATTGTTAAACGAAATTCCAAATATAAGAATTAGAGTTATTCACCCAAATATAAATCATGACATTAGAGCTATTTATCAGAAGGCGATTGAAACTTATGTTATGGATTGGGGGTTTGATGAATATAAGCGGTCAATAATTGAATCAATTATTTTCGAACAGGTTGACTTCGTAAAACCAAAATTCAGCGCAGTTGATTTAGGTTGGAGAGACTAAAATGAAAAATGGACTTTATTGTGTTACAGATAAGGCTTTGTTTGATGCTTTGATTCAATCAAAAGTAACTCATGAAAACATGAAAGATCTCTTCTTTAAAAGAGGCATTATAATTTCAAAAGGAACCACAAAAAAGTCACTTGCTCTTGATTTTTCAAGGTATTTTCATGGTTTCAGTGATTATGAAAAGCTATCAGACATCTTAGGTTCTATAGGGCGTCGTGAAAAGAGTGCTACTAACATTATTAACGGTGGAGTTGAACGTTCTGAACTTGAGTCTGCTGTTAAAGATACAATATCATTCTTGAAAAAAGAAGGTGATATTGCTACATTCGCATATGTTGAAAATGATGGTATTGAAGTAACAATTAAGTATATAAAGTTGGATTATAAACTCAGTGAGTTTAGACAGTCTTCAACAAGAGAAGCCAAGATATTAATTGAGCCAACAGTTGATGGACTTTACCAATTGAGATTCCCGCCAAATGATAAATCTCAAGAATTCGTTAAAGAATTAACTCAGAATTTAAGAGCCATAAATAGCGAGAAAAATATTTCTATTGATGAAATTACATTGGAAAGTGTAAAGGATCCCGTTCAAAGAACTATTTTTTTTAAAAGATTAATTGAAGGAATATATACATTCGAGTGTATTGATGTTACGGATGTTTATGTTTCTCATCAGGATATTGAAATTGATGAAGAAAAACCTGAGAGTGATGACGAAGATGAAGATGAAGATGAAGTGAAAGTCGCGACAGGTCACCATATTTCAAAAGCTTCTTTGAAGGGAAGAGGTGTGCTTGAGTCACCGGAACTGAATAACTTTCTAAGTGAAGGTTTCTATATTACAAGAATTATCTGGATGGCAAAAGTCAAGGGTTTTCCAGATTCAGATAAGGTCGAGTTCGAAGCTCAGTTTTTGAATCAAGAAAAGTGCACCAATTTTTCCTATCTAGTTAGAGGTTATTATAAATACAAATCGCAAACAGAATTTAGAGAAACCAGAATTTCATTTGAAAAAGAACAGGAAAAGTTAATATCTACTTACATAGAAAGAGCTGCAAGAGATATTTCAAATGAGATAGTTAGTGCTAACGCTGTTCAAGTGAAAACGAACTGATGGGGAGCTTATATGAAAACTAAATGGTTTAGTGCAAGTGTGCAGGAGAATTACAAACAACTTCGCGAAAAACTTGTGGGCCATCAGTTTGATGAAAATATAGGCTGGGGTTTTGAAATAATGAAATTCTCACCCGACCGTTTACAAGCAAGGTATAGTGAGAGGGTCCCTGTAAATGAGGTTATTATAGACCCTTATGGTGAAAAAAATATTGTTGAATACAATAAATATATTAACTTTACTTTTTGGTTGGTACCTGATGTAAGAGGTGGTCATACACTTATTATAGAAAATCCACCTCGGAGCATAAAATATTTCATCGAGAATTTTGTCAAGTGCACAAATGGTGGCTTTTATGTTTCCAGTAAGGATATTAGTATCGAAAAATTCGTTGAATTTTTTAAGGAAAAATTTAAAGAAGTGTCCTTCAGAAAGGCCAAGTTGAAAGGTTTAACTTTTAGTAAATATACCTCAGGAAATCTTGAGGTTGAATCATCACGAGATGCGCTGATTGATATAGATGACTACTTGCCAAATGCATCATATCGACTTGATAAATCTAAGGTTATCGTGATTATCAATGATTGTTCTTATTGCATTGATGTCACTTCGAGTGGAAGTGTTGTTTTTGATGAAGATATTTTTGAAGATGTTATCAAGGCGGTATCCAAATTGTAATTATCTTCACTGAGCGCCTCTTGGGCGCTCAGTGTTAATGATTGTCTCATTTAATTCACTTTCTGAATGATAATTTTGTTGAATTATTTTATTGGCCCATCTGTTTCTTTAAGGAAAGTTACATTTTGCTAAGGATTTTTAATCATCCCATTAGAACATCTTAATTTTATCGTTGCTCAAAGTCCGCTGTTGGCACTCAACAGACGTTCAGGCCCATCATGATTACTGTTTTGCTGGCGGAAGCCTTTTTTTAGCTTCGAGAATGAGCTTTTCAATCTCTTCCAGAGGGATGCATTCTTCATAGCAAGAAAAAGAGAACTCATGAGTTACATCGGAATAGAAGACTTCAGCAATTTGCCGGAGCGGGGATGTTCCAGCCTCAGAAAGTTCGAGGTACATACCATCACGGATTACATCGCTTCCACAAGTTAGGTTGTATTGGCTTTTAGCCATAAATTTAATTTTCCATTTTTCATGTTTCTAATGCCTCTGTTCGAACGCAATAAAACGTAAAACACATTCCAGCAGGTAGCTTGCACAGGTCCGCATAGAGCGAACAACGGACGTTCCGAACAGCATTCTGCGTGAATTAAAGGGGGGCAGGCTAGTACAAACGGTTTATCACGCTAATTTATCGCTCCAGTGTGTCAAGTGCTTGCTTTGCTATGAGCCCGATTAGTATCAATATGAGCTTAAAACATACTTAAAATAGGCTGGGGTAGCTTTGATGACTTGCTCAACTGCACTCAGGTGAATCTTCTGAGCCTCACTGAAGGAACTGCCTCCATATCCATCCTGCAGAAGAGCATCACGAACAGCTTGTGAAATAAAACGGTCAGCGAATCCGGCCTCAAATACACTCATGGACAGAGTGTCCGGAAGGCCATATTTCAGGCTCTTCTGGAAATGCGCAAGCGATGTTCCGGGCTCCCCGACGAGATCTTCCGGGGTAAAAAGGAATTGCGCGAGCGCTGCCAGGATGAGCGCACAATCAAATGCCAGCGTGCTCTCCAAAAAATGGAGAATATCGTCGTCGCTTACCTTCCGTTTAAGCTTGCCGGCTTTCTTTTTAACCTGCATCAGTAACGCTTTTCTGAAAATCTCGCCATAGCTTGTTCCGCCCATCCACAGGAGAGCGAGTTGGAAACCCGCATCAGCTGGCTCGACGCTACGGAAAAAACGGTTGTCACAGAGTTCAGCCAGCAGTGGCCATACGGCAGTGAGCCATACATCATTGGAATCCAGCGTTAATAGCACATCTCTGTGCTCATCTGACCATGTCTCAATGCGTTTAGTCTGCTTTGCACCCAGCAATGTCTTGCCGAAAAATGCCTGCTTAACAGGCGAGCTTTCCACCGACTCAATGCGTCTGGCAACCAGCCTGAAGTACTCCTCCAGTTTGTCTGCTTCATCTGCAGAGGCAAGTGAATATGCGAGAGTATCGCGTGCCAATTCACCAGCTCTTTGTTCAAATGAGGTGGTATCAATGGTCGTACAGTTTGCCATCAAGTAGCTTTCAAGGGTATGCGTCATCTTTTTACGCTCGCCCAGAGATCTCAATAGCGCTTTTACAAGAGCATCTTTTTGCGCCTTGAGCAGGCTAGGGACTGAATCTGCCACATGGTTCGCCCAGCGTTCCCAGTCCGTATCTTTATCCAGGAAGTCCAGCAAATCGCCGCCAGCAAATGGCCATTCCTTGTTGCGGGGGAGCGAAAAAGGCTTCAGTAATAAAAGCAGTGAACTGGTTACCCCTTCTGAACGGTCGGGCGACAGCAGCTCAACGGAGCTTTGAAATCTCCACGACTCCTGCCGGTTTTTTCTTTTGTCCCATATCGTTGAGTCAGCAAAGATTACAATACCTTCAGTGTGCATTCCGGCGCGGCCAGCACGCCCAATCAGATTTTGGAAATCGCGGACTTTTACACGTCCGGCTCCCTGATTAACGCCCTGCACGATAAGGTAGCGAATAGGCAAGTTTACGCCCTGAGCGAGGGTGGATGTACACGCAATAAAATTAATGAGTCCTTTCTGCATCCCGTGTTCGAGTGCCAAGCGAATACCCTGGGGTGTATTGCTGTGATGCGTATATATACCCAGCTCAGCGGCTTTACAGAGGAGAGCGTCGCTTCCGAAGTTACCTTCGTTAATTGTTTTCAGTGCGTTGACTTCTTCAGGATCAGCGTATGCCGCAGGCCATACGGTGTTATATCCCGCCTCCGCAATCTGAACCGCCCTCTTTGCTATGCTGTTTGCAATTAATTTTGTTCCGCAGAAAATGGCAACGGAACCCTTACCTGCAACCCGCAGACCCAGGTAGAGCGATACATCGCTCGATTTCGCCCGGGTAGGAAATGTCGCGCTGTCAGCTCTGATTCCCGAAAGTTGTGCTTCTTCGATTATTCTCGGCACAAAGTAGTCTTCTCTGTCATAACCATTTTCATGAAACATTAACTGCCCGAGCGACTCAGTCCAGCTTGCAAAAGCAACAGACCGGCTTGTGGGTAACAGCGTTGCGCCGTCAATAACCTGTGCTTTATCCGCACCCATCAGCCAGCTTGCAATCGCCTGCGGGTTTTGCATAACAGCTGAAATAAGCAGAGTCTGCGCAGTGTCTTGAAGTAATCCCTTGATTTCGGTGAGCAATAGCTCATACGTTATCCCTCTCGCGCCGGTATCGAACTGGTGACCTTCGTCGTAAACGACAAGACCAACGTGTTTCAAAATCTGAGGTGACTGACGCAGCACATAGAGAAACTTTTCTGGCGTAAGGACTAGAACATTCGAAGTTGAGGGCGGAGCACTTCCCAGCAGTTCTGCAATCTGTTCAACAAAGTCAATCTGCAGGGCATCAGTCAGTTCATTGACTTTGATGTCATCGCCGGCAAGATCCTGTCGCAGTGATAACGCAATTTCATGGCAAAGTGCCCGGAAGGGCGCGACAACGACCGCAAGCCTGGTGCGCCCGGACATAAATGCACTGCGCAGGACCAACTCAATCGACCTTGTTTTACCGGCACTTGTGGGCATCTGAATCAGCCCTGAAGCGCCGCGGTAGATCCCACTGGCCCCCAAAAGCAGCTGTGAAGGCCAGAGTTCTTTGGGGAAGCGTCCTCTCTGAATGACCGGTCGCCAGTACTCTGCGGATAAGCCTGAATACTTGGGGATAGTTGACCATGCAGATGCGGCAAGCCTCATACGGCAAACCGATATGGCGACATCTGCATACAATAACTCCTCAGCGCTACCCATTTTATAAACTTCAGCACGGAGAAGTTTTAGTAAGGTTTCAATATGCTGCAGTTGAGTTCCTTCGGCAAAATGCGTTATGACAGAGTGCGATATCGAACTAAGCAACGATCCGTAACGTACATCATCAAGAGGCCAATAGGTCATCCAGTCTGCTTTGAGGAGCCATTGCAGAAAGTGCTCGACTTTGTTGCCTTCTGCTCTGTAATCAATTCGACGGGCAAGGACCAAGCTGCTGCCCGGTCTGCGAGCTAAATAATAGGCGGCAGAAGCTAAAAGCAATGTTGTTCTTTCCAGACCCTGCGCGAATCCTGAATCAAGGACTGCGTCAAAAAAGCTGGCGCAGAAATTGAGTTCTGCCTGAGGTTCAGGGGGAAGGGGAGTCAACGGATGGGATATCTCAGCAAGCACCCCGGTAACATCCCCAAGAGTTGCTATGGTCATTACAAACAGCTGCAGTGGATCCGAACCCTCTGGAACTCTGAGGTGCTGAGATTCATCAAGACCGAATTCGTACATCTTGCCTTTGGATCGCGTTATGCCGAAGAGGCGCCTGCTGTTGGATCCGGCCTTCATTTGCAGGCCCTCTCGTAAAGTTCATGAACCAGTTGCATTTGCATGTTAGAACGTACAACCATCAGGTATAGGGCTGCGACATTTGAGTGATCGTTAGCCAGCGTTTTGGCAAGTTCCTCTTCATTGAAAGCGGTGTTGCAGAGAACAGCTACAGCACCTGATAAGTATGTATATGGGTTATCAGAGGGATTTTGGAAACGTGAAATCCGGCTTACTTCCGTTGCTTTCCCTTCACGAAGGAATCTGCGTTTCGTAGCATTTAAAGTGACAGCCAGCCTTATATGCTGATCGTTAGATCCGTCGTTAACAGCACTCTGGAGCTGGCCGCCATAGGCGTTTCCCGAAAGAGAGGCTTTAACTTCGAAAGCATGCAGTGAATCTGCCTGAACGGGGGTGGCAATATCCAGTTGATGGAAGCCAATGATATCAACACCTTTAACAGATTCATTGTTGCTTGCCTTATCGGCGTATTTTTCCCGAGGTACCCAGAGATTGAGCGTGAACTCAAGGTAATCGGAAATGAGAAATTCAGCAAAGTCACCTGAACGTATTGAAGGGCCGGGCGCTCTTGTTTTGTCGGGGAAAATGTAGGCATTCAGGTATTGTTCCGTTGTCATCCCCGTCCCCATTAAAAGCTCCGGAAGCTCCTGGTCTGAACAATATTGCCGACGAAAATGCAGTGCCCAGCTGTCAAGATGCGCAGGATCGGTTGGGGGAGAAAACTCCCAGACATTTATGGTATGACCTTCAACGGTTATCACGCCGGATGGACTTATCTTTAAACCTTTTAAATGGTCGGGCAGCATCACATTTCCTTATGTTGGGTATTCAACCCTGAAAGGGGCTGCAGCTTTTTTTGTTAGCAATACTGACGAAACATAAGATTAAACTGGGCTTAGGGCATTGGTAAATAATTTTTAGTATTGGCCTGTGTCACTTGATTTATTCAAGTTGATTTTAGAAATGTCCGTTCTTGGCACATAGCGGACTTTTTCTAACGGAAGTTTACAGGCTATCTACAATTAAATGTCGCTGGTTTAAATGCGTTCAATGAGCTCTTTGCCCTGATTTTTGGGGCTGTTAACGCGGGTGCTGACAGGGTGCCAGTTAAAATCACTCACCGGTAATGCCGCGTCCTTCGCAATTTCCTCAGCCAGCTTTGGTGTTGTGTCTTCATTCAGCCACTCCAGGACGGAATCTGCCGACAAAACAAGTGGACGTCGATCATGAATATCCAGCATGCCATCACTGCTGGCCGACGTCACAATCAAAAAACCGTCGTGGCCGTGCGGGTCATCAAACGGCGCTTTACCGATCGCTGCGAAGAATAGCGGGGCGTGGTTTTTATGATCAATGAAGTAAGGTTGTTTCTTCTCCTCGCCTCGTACCCATTCAATCCAACCATCTGCAAAAACAATCGCGCGGCCATTGGCCCATAGAGACTTAAACATTCGGCTTGATGCTGCCGTTTCGACGCGCGCGTTAATAAGGGGCTGCTTATTCCACCACTCAGGACCGTAACCCCAGTAAACCGGATCGAGGCATAGCTGCTGCTCACGTTCGTTCAGGAGCAATACGCTTGTGCCCGGCGCTACGTTATAACGCGCGATAGGTTCCGGGTCGTGAATGTAATCGATGTCGCTAACGCCGATAGCGTCAAAAAGATGTCACGGCTCTGGTACTGCGCAAACCTTCCACACATAGACTTTCCCCCCTCTGTACATGATAGCGGTCTACGCATGCTGCGCCTTGATTTACTATGCATTGAGCTATTGCCGAAATCAGCGAATGAACCCGCTTTTAATTTTTCATCCGGTAATTAATTTAATGTTCTCCCGTTTTCTACATCGGAGCTGGACGGAGGGACCTGAAAATGGTTTTCAGGTGCCGGCCGTCAGCAGGCAAGGCGCATAGCGCCGCGTCAGCAATACATTTTAGTTACAACAAGCACCAATATCTGGCACCCCTACAGCCCGCATTCGCGCTGACCTTTAAATTTTTATTTTCCCAAAAAGAGTTAACGGCTGAACCGAACGCCGGGATTTCGCATGCTTACCGCACTCAACCACCACTGGAGGTGCATATGAAATCTCTCTGTCCGGCAACACGACTTCTGTTTTGCGGCGGTGTGCTGGGCCTGATCACACTCGCGTCCTCTCCGGCATCTGCATCTGAGAAAGACGAACTGGCGTCTGCACAGCGGATGATCGTCCAGGTGCAGGCTTCTCTGGAACGGGCGCGGGTTGCCGCAGCACAGGCTGACCCATCGGAGCGTGGCCGCTATTTCTTCGATTACCAGCGGGCAAACAGCGACCTGAAAACGATCAGTGCCGGCATTGACCGTTATCTGGAACCCACGCGTGCTCAGCCGCGTGATTTATCAGGTGTGGCGGGAAATTACCGCCGGGAGCGCCCCTGATGGCGATGACCGCTGCACAGGAAGCCGCCTTTAAAGCGTCTTCGGGAAATATTGAACCGAACCTGATGCACCTGCTCTGTCTCGGGCTGCTGGTTGGCTTTCTTTTCTTCTGGGCAGCATGGGCAATCGTTGACGTTTACTCAGGCTGGACCAGTCAGCGGCTGAAGGAAGGTGCCATGGGCAGAGCCATTGTCCGCTCAGTTTTGTTGTTAGTCGTCAGTATCTGGATGTTTTGCAGTTAACCCTTAACCCACTCTATTTACAGGTGAAATCATGTCTAAATTTGTATCTGCAGTAACCCGCGTAACCGCTAAAGCCAAATCAGCCTGGGCGAGTATCCTGACGGCAGGCATGTTAAGTGCCGTGGCCGCCAAACCGGCTTTAGCCGACCTGCCGACCGTGGAAGGTCCTACCTCCAGCGGCACGGGCACGGGCCTGATGGGCACGCTCAGCGGCCACGTACAGGACGGGCTGGTTCTGGGCGGTCTTGTGTTATGTGGATTTGCATTCTTTAAGGTGGCAGAAGCAGGCCTTGTTACCTTCGGTGAGGTGCGTAATGACCGCGCTTCCTGGACTAAATTCGGCTCCATTGTTGTCGTCGGTGTGGTGATGCTGGTTGCGGTTATCTGGCTGCTGGGCAAGTCCGCAGAAGTCATCGCGTAAGGCTGATATCCCGATGGCGACCATTAAATTCTTACCGGATCGCCTGAACGCTGAGCCAGTCGTATTTCGGGGGTTTAATACCCCCGAGTTAGGTCTGGCGGCGCTGACTGGCGTGCTATCCGGCTTTGTCCTTTCACTGCCCTTCGCCTTCCTGTTTGGCTGGCTTGCTATTCCAACCGGCACGCTGCTCTTTCCCCTCGTTTTTATTGCTTTTGGCGGTAAATGGCTCGCCAGCAAAAAAAGGGGAAAACCGGAAAACTATCTCTGGCAGCAATTTGAACTGAAAAAATGCCGCATGGGGCTGGGCGATATCAGTTTAATCATTCACTCGCGGGGCTGGTCCCTGCAACGCAGCAAAAAACTCAGGAGTAGCAAATGAGTCGTTTTCGCCACGCGGTTAAGGGCCGCGATCAGCATATTTTCACCCTGCGGGCGGCGTGCGTCGTGTTGCTGCTCTTACTGGTGACCGCAATGGGCGGCTGGATGAGAGCGCCTGAAAAGCTGACTATCCATAACCCGCCAGACCTGCGCAAAGGGAGCACGCGCCCGTGGTGGGAGATCCCGCCGCCAACCGTTTATGGCTTCGCGTATTACATCTTCCAGCAGCTCAACGCCTGGCCTAAGAACGGTAAGGCGGATTATCCCGCCCGCATTCAGTCGCTTTCAGCTTATCTGACGCCGCAGTGCAAAGCGTTTCTAGAGGAGGACGCAAAGGTACGCGGTGAAAAAAATGAGCTCACCGATCGTGTCCGCGTGGTGTACGAAATTCCCGGTCGCGGCTATTCCGCTGACAGCGTGGAGGTTATCGACCGCGATAACTGGACCGTGAAACTCGATCTTGTTGCTGATGAATATTACCTCACAGAACCGGTAAAACGCGCCATGGTGCGTTATCCCCTGAAAGTCGTGCGCTGGGACGGTGACTCTGAAACGAACCCGTTTGGCATGGCGCTGGACTGCTATGACGGTATTCCGCAACGCCTGTCTGCCGCGCCTGAAGAACCAAAACAGAATAATAAGGGGATGTTTTGATGACGCCATCATTTACCCTCAGCACTCGCGCCTGCCTCGTCGCGCTGTCACTTTCACTGCTGCTGGCGGTCGCAATGCTCGCCTCGCCGGCACAGGCCGACGAACTGATGAAATGGGAACGCGTGCCGTTACAGATTCCGCTGAAAACCGGTCAGGAGCGCGTGATATTCGTTGATAAAAACGTGCGCGTCGGGTTTCCCCCCGCGCTGAACGGCAAGCTGCGCGTGCAGAGCACCGGCGGCGCGGTGTATCTCAAAGCCGACAGTGATTTTCCGCAGACCCGCCTGCAGCTGCAGGACATGGAGAGCGGTGAAGTGATCCTGCTCGACGTGCGCACGACCGCTGCAGCGTCTGCCGAGCCGGTTAAAATCATTTACAGCGGTGACGTCAGCACAGTCAGCAGTGCAGTCGGCAATACGGGTGAGAAATCCGGCCGAGAGCGCAGCACTCCGCAGACGAAACGAAAAAAAGTCAGCTATAAGGCTCCCATTCCGGTCCTGCTGACACGCTATGCAGCCCAGAACCTCTATGCCCCGGTACGCACCGTTGAAGCCGTGCCGGGAATACACCCCGTTAATCCGCACCTGCCGTCACGCATTACCACGCTGTACCCCTCAGCCCCCGTGACCGTGTCACCGGTTGCCGGCTGGGGCGTAGCAGGTCGCACCGTTGTTGCTCTCCGGATCCGCAACAGTTCTTCACAGAAAGTGATACTCGATCCACGTGAGCTGCAGGGCCAGTTTGACACGGCCACTTTTCAGCATCGCTGGCTGGGTGCAGCCGGTACGCCTGAAGATACCACCACGGTCTACCTCGTCACGTCAGGCCGTCCTGATGACGCTTTTGTGCGTGAGCCGTCCACAGTCCGCAAGGCCGCTTCCCGCCCGGCTCAGAAGGTGATCCGTTATGAAAATTAAGTCAAACGGGCTGGTCAAAGTGCTGGTGCCGGCCATTCTGGTCGGTGGCGGCTTTATTGCCCTGAAAAGCTATAACAGTAAGCCGCAGGAGCCCACTGCGCAGTCAGCCCATGCCCAGACCGACGACGCGCTGAAAAACCTGTCACCACAGGAACTCAAGGCGCTCGGTATCGAGGGCGACACCCCACAAGATACGCTTAAAACCATCGTTGGCTCGCTTAACGCCGTCCGTCAGCAGCAGGATTCACTCAACAAGCAGAATGCAAGGCTGCTGGACGAAAATGAAAAGCTGCGCGAGCGCAATACCAACGTGTCCGGTCAGTTAAATGAAGCCGTGCAGGGCGTGGAAAAAAATTACCACGAGCGTGAGAACCAGATGCGTCAGCAGCAGAACGTCCTGACGTCAAAACTCAACGAGCTGACAAATAAACTGCAGAATACCGGCAAAGGTCTTGCCGACAAGGCAAAAGGCCAGGACGGCGATATTCCGCTGGGGCTCGGTCTCGACGGCATGGGGGCCGGCGGCGGAAGTGCCCCGGCCTCCGGCAGCGATGGCCTGATGTGGGTTACGCCTCAGGACAGCCCCGCCCCCTCTTCAGCACAAAACAGCGGCAGTGCCGGAAACAGCGCCGGCGAGTCCCGATTCCCGACGTCCTTTCTCAGCGAAAACGCCTTGACAAAACAGAAAGCCAGCTACGAGCAGCAGGTCAAGGGCTCGACGGCTGAAAAAGGCGCTGAAGACGAGGCCGAACCGGTTTATACGCTGCCTGAAAACTCCACGCTCATCGGCAGTCGTGCGATGACGGCGCTGCTCGGCCGCGTGCCGATCAATGGCACCGTCACCGACCCGTATCCTTTCAAGGTGCTGATTGGCAAAGACAATCTGACGACCAACGGCATTGAGCTGCCAGACGTGGAGGGGGCAATCGTCTCCGGCACCGTCTCCGGTGACTGGACCCTGTCCTGCGTGCGCGGTCAGGTCAATAGCGTCACGTTTGTGTTCACCGATGGCACGGTTCGTACTCTGCCGAAACCGGACCGCAGCGGCAAAGGCGGCAATAACAGCAATCAGAATGGCGGGAAAGAGACCGGCACCAGCGGCGGCATCGGCTGGATTTCAGATGAAAACGGGATCCCCTGCATCTCCGGCACGCGTAAATCGAATGCCTCAAGCTATCTGCCAACGATCGGGCTGCTGGGTGCAGCCGGCGCGGCGGGTGACGCCATCGGTCAGAATCAGACGACAAGCCAGACAAACGCCTACGGCGGCGTGACCTCGACGCTGACCGGCGACGCCGGGCAAGCCGTGCTGGGCAAGGCGATTTCAGGCAGCTCTGATGAAATCACCGAGTGGGTCAAACAGCGTTACGGCCAGACGTTTGACGCGATTTACGTGCAGCCGGGGGCGAGACTGGCCGTACACATTACCCGCGAGCTGGCGATCGACTACGAAGATAAAGGCCGTCGCGTGCGATATGACTTTACCCTGCCAGGCGAAGACGGCAGCACCGGCGAACTGGACTGAGGAGAATGACCATGAGTATGACTGCAAAATTTGGGGTTTTATTGATGATTGCCGCAAGCCTGCTTGCCGGCTGTTCCACGAACAAAGATGAAATGCTGCCGCCTGGCAACAGCAATATGCTGGAGCTGTGGAAAGGCACCGACGGTGAATCGGGAGCGACACGCGGCAGTGAAGCCCGCAGTACGCTGCGCCGTGGGCTTTCGGACAGCGAGCAGCAGGCTGCGCTCAGCGACGACCGGAGCTACAGCCGCACGCAGGAATCGGAAATCAGTCAGCAGTTTCCGCGCCTGCCTAACCCTGACATGGTGATGTACGTGTTTCCGCATCTGGCACAGGGTATTACTCCCGTGCCGGGTTACAGCACCGTTTTCCCATTCTATGATCAGACGCAGTACGCCATGCCAGGTGAACGTACGGAGGCCCTGTAATGTTTGGACTCTTTAAAGGGAAATTAGCCAGTAAGCCCGCTCATCTGTCGGACGTCGCTGAGCAGACCGGCCCGGAGCCGGTTACGCGCCCGGGTAAGATGTCTCAGTCTGATGAAAAGCGCGTTTACGCGCACAATCCGTCCATCGTGGACTATCTGCCGTGGGCAGAGTTTCTGGATGAAGAGCAGTGTCTGCTGCTCGATGACGGGATATCCGTGGGTGCCGTGTATGAAGTGACACCGGCGGCAACCGAAGGCCGTCCGGATGATCGCCTGGAGCAGATCCGCGACGTGGTGGAAGATGCGCTGCAGGACAGCTTTGACGACCTGGCGAACAACCCCTGGATTGTTCAGTTCTTCTGCCAGGATGAAAATAACGTTGATGCCTGCCTTGACCGTCTGCGCGGTTACGTCAAACCGCACGCGCAGGACAGTGAATTTACGGAAGCCTGGCTTAAAGAAACAGAACAGCACCTGCGCGGCATCGCCCGCCCTGAAGGGTTGTTTGAAGACAAGCTGATCACCGGCCAGCCGTGGCGCGGTCAGCAGCGACTCACGCGCATGGTGATATACCGCTGGGCGACCAAAAACAGCGGTGATTTAATGTCACCCATCGGCATGCTGAATCAGGCGTGCGACCGGCTCTGTAGCGCGTTCTCCAGCGTGAACATCGTCTGCACCCGTCAGAATGGCCTGCAGGTACATTCCTGGCTGCTGAGGATGTTCAATCCGGCACCTGAAGGCATGGACAAAGAAGCCTTTTACCGTGCAGCCGCCTATCACGACAGCCGTGACACGTCTGCAGGCATGATCCCGACGGAGAATGACTTTGCAGAAACCCTGCTGTTCACGCCTCCGCGTTCTGACGTTGAAAACGGCGTGTGGTGGCTGGACAACATTGCGCACTCCGCCATTTCCGTTGAGCGCCTGCGTAAGCCGCCTGAGCCCGGCACGCTCACCGGCGAAAAGATTCGCGGAGAAAAGAAAATTAATGCCCTGATGGATACGTTTCCTGAAGGCACCATGCTGTGCATGACGGTTGTTGCTGAGCCGCAGGATACGTTGGAGGAGAAGTTTAACCGCCTGGCAAAAAACGCCATCGGTGAAAATACTGAGTCCGGCCGCGTCCGGCAGGACGTCGCAGCAGTTAAAGAGCTGCTGGGTAACCGCCACAAACTGTATCGCGCGGCCATCACCTTCTTTCTGCGGGCAAAAGATATGCCCGAAATGAACCATAAGCGTATTGAGCTCAGCACCGTACTGCTGAACGAAGGGCTGCAGCCGGTTCGCGCGGAGCATGATACCTGTCCGCTGAACACCTGGCTGCGGGCGTTGCCGATGTGCTTTAACCCGCAGCACGATAAGAAAAACTGGTATACCCGGCTGACGTGGGTCCAGCATATTGCCGGACTCCTGCCCGTCACCGGCCGCGAGACGGGTACCGGCAATCCCGGATTCAGCTTTTTCAACCGTGGCGGCGACGTGCTGGACTTTGATCCACTGAACAAAGACGACCGCTCTCAGAATGCACACATGCTGCTGTTCGGACCTACGGGTGCAGGTAAATCAGCCACGCTCTGTTCAATGCTATGTCAGCTGATGGCGGTTCACCGCCCGCGCCTGTTTATCGCGGAAGCCGGTAACAGCTTCGGGCTGACCGCCGACTACTTCGAGAGCCTGGGCCTGACAGTCAATAAGGTCAGCGTCAAACCCGGCAGCGGTGTATCACTGCCGCCTTTTGCTGACGCGCATAAGCTGTTTGACAGCGACGCGCCCGCGCCGGCGATTAATGAGAGCGATCTGCCGGATATTGAAGACGACCCGGAAGATGATGAAAACGGCAAGCGTGACATTCTGGGCGAAATGGAAATTTCTGCCCGAATGATGATCACCGGCGGTGACCCAAAGGAAGATGCCGCGCTGAAACGTGCCGACCGCGCCATGATCCGCGAAGCGCTGATCATGGCCGCACGCAAAACCCTGGACGATGGTCGGCAGATGCTGCCGGGTGATCTGCAGAATGCGCTCAACACCATCTCAGTGGAGTCTGAGAACCAAAGCGGACAGGTGCGTAACGAATCCCGCCGGGCAAAAGCAGCTGAAATGGCCGAGTCGCTGGGTATGTTTACGCAGCAGGGCAGCTTTGAAGCTGAACTGTTCAACCAGGAAGGTTCTCTCTGGCCGGAGGCTGACGTGACGCTGATTGACCTGGCGCACCTTGCCCGCGAGGGATACGAGGCGCAGATGGCGCTTACTATGGTGTCGCTGACGAACACCATCAATAACATCGCCGAGCGGGATCAGTATCTTGAACGCGATATTGTTTTTACCGTGGATGAGGCGCACGTTGTTACGGTTAACCCACTTCTCGCGCCATATATGACTAAAGTGGTCAAAATGTGGCGTAAACTGGGTGCTTGGCTCTGGCTTGCCACGCAGAACCTTGAGGATTACCCGAACGCTGCTGGCAAGATGCTGAACATGGCGGAATGGTGGATTTGCCTGACGATGCCGAAAAAAGAGGTGGATGATATTGCCCGTTTCCGGACGCTTTCAGAGGAGCAAAAAGCCGTACTGCTTTCCGCCAGCAAACTCTCACGGTGCTACACCGAAGGGGTTGTGCTCTCGAAAAAAATTGAAGCGCTGTTCCGTGCCGTGCCGCCCAGCCTTTACCTCGCACTCGGGATGACGGAGAAAGAAGAGAAGGCCGAACGCAAAGCGCTGATGCGTAAACATAACTGTCCTGAGCTGGATGCTGCGATTCTTGTCGCGAAAAAACTGGATCGTCTGCGTGGACTGATGACGGCTGACGCGACTGGGATGCCCGAAAATAATGATGAGAGAGAGATGCTGACCGCATGATTAAGCTCAAGTATGCGCGACCTGTGACCCAGCGGCCTGCGCCGGATGAAACGCCTACCCCGGTCATGTTCAGTCTGCATCCGCAGAGTGAACCTGCGATGACAGCCACGACATCTGAGCGTCTGGCAGCACTGGAAAATGCGCTGAGGTCACGGCTGCAGCCACCGGTCACGATTACCTGTAACCCGCATCGTATCGGTAAGAGCAATTGTGTTTCAGTGCATCTTGAGGACAACAGGGGTAAACGTGCTGACATTCTGCTGACGCAGGAAGGACGCGCCGGACTCCCCCTTGACCATGAGTTCGACTCTCCGCGCTGGTATGTAAACGTACCTGACGCTGCAGACATGATTTTTTTGACCCTGTGGGTTAATGAACTGTTCATAGACTGATATAAGATAATGTATTCCCGGCTCTATGAGCCGGTTTTTAGCTAACTAGCTAATGATAAAGGCTCGGTAACCTGAAATTTAAGAGCAACTCAACCTCAATTACATGTAACTAAGGTAACTAAGTATGCCAATTTCTATTAAAACGGTGAAAAATACCCGCACGGGTATCAGGGGCGTGCAACGATATGGATCAATGTATCGCTGGCGAGTAGATGCTATTAGATTCAGAAGTCTTACCGGGCAAGACCCTACACCTCCATTCGCCTCCCTACTTAATGAAAGTATATCCAAATGTGTTGACTCTAAAAGTTTTCATTCTATTGAGAATGCTGGCGATGATCTTTGTCGATTTTTACAAGATATGACCGGATTATTATTCGATTATAAATAACCTTCTCGACATCAATTTTACAGTTTACATCTAAAAATCATTGTGTTAGGAGACAGAAAGGCCCTTGATTGATGAATGGTTCATTTCTTTGCATTGCAACTTAAGAGTTCGTAGTTTCCGAGCTTCGAGATGACAAGCCCAGTTCTTGGGTTGTTCTTATTCTTTCCTAAAAGTGGATTTTCAAATATAAAAGAATATGATTTGTTTTCGATATATTTTTTTAACCTCTGCTCCTCGGTCATTTCTTTGTACCCTGATGTATCATTAAGGTCAGTGCTTGTAATGGAAATGCCATCAAGACTGACGATATTGTCCTGATGTGGATCAGAAAGGCTGGATATTATTATGTCATTTTTTAATAAAGCAACCTTATTAACATGGTCCGTTTGATGAAAAGAAACTGTATAGTCGCCTTCGCATTTGTAAACTGAATCTCTCACCCAGTTATTCTCATTAGCACAGGAAGTGGATATGTAAAACGAACACATCATCAGAATAATTATTTTTAATTTCCCGGGCATTTCGAATCCTCAGTTTTCCATCTCAGGTAGTCAGAAACCTTATGTTCCGCAGGGCCTCTCGAACGTCGCTAAGGCAGTATTTTATGTCTGTCATCGGCTTGATAGTGACAGCTTCCAGGTTAACCCGTACATCACAGCGATGAGACTAACCTTGGGGATATGTCAGATTATATCTGAACATTTTAACTAGCAGTCCTACATCAGAAATTTTTAAATTCCGAAAAAGAGTTTACGGCTGAATCCCTGAACGCGCACTGCCACTCTGACTGCCTGTTACCGTGACGGAGATCCGCTATGCGACTCAGGCTTTTGCAATCACTTTTTCTGTTTATACCGTTTCAGCTGATGGCCGGCACCGCTGTTTATACCAATGCTGAACACCCTCCTCAGAATCTGACTGACGATGTATCGGTTGTCTGGCTTGATGGCCCCGACCGCCTGCAGGATTCAATTTTCGGCAAACTGCCGACAAATTCCCAACTGGCCGCTCAGCAGGCCCGCGAAATCATCCAGTCGCCGCAATGGCCCGGCCACCAGGCGCAGATTGCTCAGGCGTACCGGCAGGTCGTTCATGCCTGGGAAATCGGACTGCATAAATATCCTGCCGTCGTTTTCGATGATCGGGACGTGGTTTATGGCACCGCCGACGTAGCCCGTGCCGTCACGCTGCGCAAACACGGGGGCAATTGATGAACTTCGCCCTCAAAAAACAACTGAATGCGGCCGGTGTTGCCGCCGTACTCGCCGTTGCGGCGGCTCCTGCAACGGTTTCCGCCATTAATACTGCCGCCATTATTGCCAGCGCCATTACCCAGGACTGTATCAGCTGGCGCGTCAGCGGCATCTGCTACTGGCTGATGTGTACGCCGTTTGGCTGTTCAGTGAAAACCTCAGTGAAGGTGACGCACTTCATCCCCGAGGTGGTGGTCTCCACCTACACCGGGCCGGGGGGAAATCCCTGGACTGAAATGGCGTTTATGAGCGGTGCGTCCGGTACGGTAGACAACGCTCTGACAAGCGGAGCGCCGGCTGGAGGCGGTAATGCCGGCGACATCAAAGATCCGGGTCGTCGTAAGTCCAACATCAAATTTAAGTACGCAGATGCAATTGGTCACCCTGCAACGTCAGTAATTGGCGGCAGCATCGCGGGTTATTCGTGTGACACAGCGGCCACGCCGTTTAATCCCTACTTTCTGAGCACACTGGACTCACTTGTCTGGCGTTCGGGATTGCCTGAGTCCCTTTATCCGGAGGCGCTGGTTACCGGTCAGCGCGAACTGGGCAGTCAGGCCAGCGCCAATATGTGGGGGAATATTTATCCCCGCTCAGGCTTCGTCAGCCAGACCGATGACGACAAAGCATCAGCTGTTGTCGCGCAGCGTGTCGCCGACATTATCACCCGTTCAGGCCAGTCCCACGTTTATCAGGTACTGAAAGGTACGCACAAGGCGGGGTACTGGCCGCCGGGAGAGGTGAAAGAAAACACGGGCACGGCCAATCATAAATGGCAGCGCCTGTCTCCCACACTTTCTGCTTCCTGCGCCGTTTTCCCGGACGGCGCTTATCCCATCGCTCAGGACGGCAACGAAGCGTACGCACTCTGGCAGCCCTACAGCTGCTGCAAGCGACGCGGCCAGACCTTCCTCTATTCTACTGATTTCTGAGAGGCACCATGTCACCCGTTAAATTTAAATCTGCCGCGCTTGCACTGTGCATCTGCGCAGCAGTCACATCCGTACAGGCGGCCGATGATGACTCGTCCGGCGTATTCGGTATTTCACTTCCCTCTGTTAATAACAGCGCCATTGGCTATGGCAAAGACGTCAGCGGCGCGGTCTCGGATAAGCTTTATTACACGCTCGGCGGCGGCTCTGTGATCTCACAGCCGGCAACGCGCAGCAGCATGCGGAAGCTCGGCATGAACGCTGGCTGGAGCAGCGACCTGATGTGCGGCAATTTTGACCTGAAAACGACCGTAGGCAATCAGCTCAACGGGGTCACCAGCGGCTTTAAAAACCTCATGGGCGACGTGGTGCAGAACGCCACCGGTGCCGTCGCCAGTCTGCCGGCCATGATTATTCAGCGTGCCAATCCCGGCCTGTACGACATGCTCACCAACGGCGTGCTGCAGGCAAACGTCTCTTTTGATAAAGCCCAGCTCAACTGCCAGAACATGTCGAAACGCATGATGGATTTTGCCGGCAACAACAAATGGACACAGGGCGCGGTCATGGATGAATACCGTTCGCTGGTGAACAGCGGTGACGCCGATGCTGTCCGCGTGAACAATTCGGCGGACAAGCTGCAGGGTAATTCAGGACAGAACTGGATTGGCGGGCAGAAACGTGGCGGTCAGGGACAGCAGGCTATCCGGCCAACGCATGATTTAACGGCGGCCGGATTCAACATGATGAACAGCCTGCCGGTGCTCAGCACGGACTCCGTCAGCACGAACAGCTGTAACGGCGGGGCCTGCGGCAAGTATGCCAGCGCCGAAGAAGCGGCTAAAGCCGTGGTTCAAGTCGTGGGGGACAGCTCCCTGCGCACCTGCAGCGATGCCTCACAATGCACCAGTGGCGATGACGAACAGCAGCCCGGAGCGACGCAGGCGGGCACCGGCTTTGCCCCCATTCTGGAAGAGACCACTAAAGAGAACACGGAACAGCTGGTAAAACTCGTCAACGGCACCGAGCAGCCCAACGCGACAAACCTGGCAAAACTCAAAACCGGCAGCCTCCCCATTACCGCTGGCGTCATCAGAGCACTGCAGAGGGATCCTGACAACGCCGCCCTGACCGCCCGCCTTGCCGGCGAACTGGCAATGGCAGACACGGTTGAAACCGCGCTGATTATGCGTCGCATGATTGTTACCGGGATGTCTGAACCCAATGCAGCGGCACAAAACGCCGCCATTGAGGAAGGAGACCGGCGCGTAGCGGCCATCGATCGCGAGATCACGGCATTACGAAATGAAATGGAGCTCAAGCGCGAGCTGTCACGTAACTCTGTCCTCACCATCATCGACCGTGAAAACGGGCGCGTTAACAGCAACCCTCAGACGCAGAGTGATGACAGCACCGACAGCCGCGTTAACCGTCTGGCCGTTCCTGAAACGGAAAGCAACTGATGAGGGCGCTGCCGATGAAAACTGAACGCGGGGCGCAACGCCCCTCATTTTTTCGCCGCCACCCGGCGCTGTTCCGCGTGCTGTGTACCGCCGGCACTCTGCTGGCAATCCTGCTGGCCGGGCTCATTGTTGCGGATAAAGCCGTCAAAAACCCGGCTCAGGCCACTGCATTCCGGGAATGGATGGATCACGCCCGGTATGGCTGGCTGGTATGGCGCCTGGCGGTGTACGGTGCGGTGGCGTGGGGGTTTATAAAAATTTTCCGTGCGTCGGGCTTCGGTCCTCAGCACCGCCAGCCGCTGATCCGCATTGCGGCAGTCAGCGTCATTTTTGCCGTTGTCTGTGAACTGGTGCTGCTCTGCGGCACGGGAGCATCATGATGCTGACTAACAGCTATCTGGAATATTTTCTTACGCTGCTCGGCTGGGTTGTTAACAACGGCCTCTGGAATATCCTTATCACCACAGGACTGTTTGCCGTACCGGTCGCTTTCCGTCTTATCGGCATCTGGCTGAAGGTACGTGAAGAAGGTGAAGATGAGGGGAACAAGGGGGCGCTGTCTATACCCCGCATGGAGCATGCGATTTACACCTCCTTTCTGGTCATGATTGCCTGCTGTATGCCGCTGATGAATGTTGATTTGAGCACCATAAAATATGACACTTCACGCGCTCAGACCTGTGGTACGTGGACGCCAAAAGCGCCTAATGACACGGGCTACTCCCCGGTCATATCGAGCATTAACGATCAGACAGCGGCTGCGCCGGTTTGGTGGTATCTGGTTCACAATCTGGCAAAAGGGATCACGCAGGCTTCCGTTGCCACTATCCCCTGCCGTCCGGACATGCGTCAGCTCCGGTTTGAAGTTCAGCACACGCGTATCAACAATAAAGCCCTCGCAGAAGAGTTGCAGGACTTTACCAACGACTGTTATTCCCTCGCGCTCTATATGTGGAAACGTCAGGATCAGGGGCAGACGAAAGACAAAGCCACGCTGAGGGATATTGAGTGGATCGGCAGTCAAACCTTTCTCAGTAACTTTTACGGCAGCCTGCAGTCGAAAATGCCCCGCGCGGAATTCCCCTGGAGTGAAAGCCGCGACAGTGGAAGGCCGGACACGGGCCGGGGGGGCTATCCGACCTGCAGTGAATGGTGGAGCAAGGCGGAGACCGGACTGCAGGCCCGCGTCGTCGATCAGGCTGACCCGGGATTATGGACTCGTCTATCAGCTGCCATGACCATGATCGGCGGTAATACTGCTGACTATAAGGAAGCTATTATCCGTCGTCTGGTCAGCCCGGAGAGCCTGACCGTGTCGCAGGGCGGACACGTTTATGCGGGCTACGGTGGTAACGCTGATTTCACGCTGGATAACTCTGTTTCCCGCGTAGCAGCGATCGGCGGCACCGCACTAGGCAGTCTGGCCGCATTCCCGGCCTTCGATGCCACGCGTCAGGCGCTGCCCATGGTCCAGGCCGTGCTGCTGATGGCGGTCGTGGTGATTCTGCCGCTGATTCTGGCTTTTTCCGCCTATGAGATTAAGACCGTCATAACGCTGACGTTTGTGCTGTTTGCGCTGAACTTCCTGACATTCTGGTGGGAGCTGGCCCGCTGGCTCGACAGCTGGCTGCTGACCGCGCTTTACAGCTCTGACACACACAGCAGCTTCAACATGGCCGGATTCCAGAACAGTTCGGATGACCTGATCATGAACTTCGTCATGGCGACAATGTTTCTAATATTACCGGCAGTGTGGATGGGGGCGCTTTCGTGGGCAGGTGTCAGAATAGGTGGGGCGCTGGATGGAGCATTCAGAAATGGCACAGCGAAAGTCGAGCAGAGCGGGGGAGAGGCTGTGAGTAAACTGAAAGGTGCTATGAAACTGTAATTATTCAATTAGCTTGGGGGCAGTTCTGTCCTCAGGCTTTGTTCTCTTCTTCATTATTGACAGATTCAGTTGATGAAAAAATTGAATCATCTGCACCGTAATAATAACCGTACCCGTCGCGACCATTTCTAAAATCTGGTCCGTTTGCTGAGGGGGACTCATCGGGGTCAGCAGAAGTTGCTTGATTCATTTGTATATAGCGAACCATATACACGAATGCAGCAGCTGCGATAATCACGGCACCAACAGCAAACCCAGCTATCAGAGCTGAGGCCATAAGTAGCAGAGCAGAGAAGGGGACTAATGTTTTCCCGACCGCTACCGGAATCCCTTTTCTCACTGCCCAAGCAGTAAAGCGAGAATCGGCATCACTATAGACGTTTGACAGACGCTTCCAGACTGAAGCCGCCTTGATTCCGTGGTTATAGGCTGATGAGCTCATAAAAACCTCATTTACTATTCATCTACAGACCATACTAAATGTTCAGAAGAAATGCACATTATGCCAACTCGAGCACTCAATTAGTTACAGCATACATTGAATTCTTACTCAGGATAGTAGTTAACCTCACCATCCAGCCCCTCCATACATACCTTCGCTGCATCCATTTACATCTGAACTCTACATCGAACAAAAACGCGCCCATTTCCCCGCACCAGCCCCGATTTCGACCTAGAAAAGCCGCCGACGCCCGGCCCGAAGGGCCGGATCAGTGAAGGCTGTAATAATGGATGCTGTAACTACTGGATTCTTCATTGCTGTTGGTTTTTGCTGCGGGTTCTTTCTTTCGTCTCCGACCGTCTGACTTCAGTGCGCCTAGAAGGCCGCTGCTCAAACGGCAGTCGGGCAGGAAGGCGATCTGAATTGTAAATAACAGACTTAATGAATAGCTGTATCGCTTGCTTAGCGCCTTTCTAAATAAAAATGAAGATTGATAAGGACTACGAGCTGCGCAGAGGAGAACGGCGCTGGCCGTAGAAGTATGAAGTTAGCGATTTTTGCCCATTATGTATTTATTCAGTGCTGTGCCTTGTCCTTCACGGAAATCGAACGAATAGGTACAACCTCGCGCAGACAGAACTTTATAAAGTTCGTAAATAAGATCACGATTTGGTCCTTCACCTACAGCTGCTTTTTCCAGGGCAAGTCGTGATGATGTGACCAGCACGACGTGGCAGGGCTCATCGAGCTGCAGAACGCCATCAATCAGACCCACAATCAGGCTGCGTTTTGAGGTTGTATCATGATAGTGAAATGTCAGCGGAATCTTTTGGTTATCCCACTCAATCAGAACGCGCGCAAAACCCTCGCGACTCTGCGCATTGCAACTCCCCATGCCATAGATGTGAACTGTTTTAATCATTTATGGGATACCATCAAATCGGTGCCGGTACAGGCAAAAATTTAGTGTCAGCACAAACCCTGTCATATCGGCCTCACAGAGGCAAAGTTGGAAGTCGGTTGACGAGATCGTCGAACTTCATCTAATATCACCCATAAGGAACGCACTTCACGGTTCGCTCCTTATTGGATGCAGCAGACTGAATGTTCTCATTCAGACATCCCGCAACCAGCGCATTTTCAATGCTCCCTGGTCGAGGCCATGCCCGGTAATGGCGTTCTGAATACCAGAGTGATGATTTACTGTCACGCTGGCGAAGCCCACCTTAAGGTGGGCTTTGTTACTTCTGGGCTGTGAAAATTAGCGAAGGCGCCCTTTGCGCTGGCCAGGAGGAACAGGCAGGGGTCTGTTTCCCCTTAGTGCAAAGGCAATGCTGAAGAAGTTGGCTGGCGCGCCGCCGGGCCGCTCGGTTACCGGGTAAGCGCTGGTAATGTGCAGGCGCAACTTTTTCTTTTCCCTGAACGCCTTAAACACCACGTAGTAATAGAGCTTTTCTCCATTTCCCAAATCCATCTCAAACACAGCATAACTGCCGTAACCGGCATGGATGACCCTAGACTTGTCCAGGGACTCAATCATACCCCGGAGATGCTTTCTGGCCAGATTGTAACGCTGGTCGCAGAAAGGACGCTTTCCCTTATCACCAGCAGAATACATGAGAGCAACGGTCTCTTCCGGTGTCTGATGATCATAATCCTTCGCGAAGCAGTGGAAAGAATAGGTCACCCAGAATCGATAGGTTATGTCCTCCTTTCCCTCTGCCGTATGCACGTAAACCACCTCGTGTGCATCGAGAAAAGAAAGATCGCGAACAATTCCATCAGGGTGATTAAACGGAGTCCATTTTTCTACTTCTGCCACAAAATTCCCCGCAATTCGATAACGTACACTTGTAAGATTTAAAAAATTGAATGCACAATGCATTACATTGGTAACTTACGCCTGACATCCTTTAGAACCAACATGTTAACATTGAAATTGGGCTCTGGTCGCACCTAGACTTAATCCGGCCTGTTCATTTGATGAATCTTTCGGGATACCGTTATTGTTGCAGGCTAAATCATACCCATATTAAAACTTCTGGTAATTTACATGAGTTCTTTAAACCTTTACGTCGATCATCTTGCCTGGTGTGGCCTCATGGCACTGAGCATTGCTCGTCGAGATGGCGTAGTTAGCTCCCCCGCACAGGAAAACCTGTTCCTTTGCCGTTGGCTAGCTACAGCAGAGAAGAAACGCCTGTTCCGCCGTGAACTGGCCAGCGATATTACATGGCTTTTGAAAGAAGGACGTGAAAAGGGGCTTCGGGCTGACTTACCCGGTAAACTTGAGTACCTTTGGCGGGCTAGCCGTGGTGACCTGTTGGATCAAAGTGATCTTTACCGACTACAGCACATCATGCATGCTATAAAACTCACCGGCATCAATTATAGCGTCTTAAATGAGAGTGAGTGGGAAGGGAAGCATGCGGTTAAATTAAGTGAAACAGTCCCAGAAGTGTATCTGCGTAGGGCAGACCTTGATTCAGGCTTTGATAATGATGGAAAGCTGCTCAGACCTCTATCAGTCCGTATTACAGCACACATCATTGCTGTTGATGCTTTGCTTGAAAGAGCTGGTTGGTACCGTAAGCCTGCAGAAACATTGAAAAATCAACATTACTTACATAGCAACCGTTAATCCTAAAAACCATTTTGTCGAAATAATATTTACTAATAAAAAGGGGTGTTGTTGTGAAAATTTGCTTTTTATGGACAGAGAAATTCAAAGGATTAAATAATTTCGGAATAAATTTGTCGAGCGAACATCACTATACATACGATAAAAAAAACAACAAATTAACTCGAAAAGAAAAAAACAAAATACCAAATGGGATATACACAAATCATCTTGCTAACATATCTGGAATTTTAGGTTCAAATGGTACAGGTAAAACAACAATACTTGAGCTAATATGCTTATCCATCAAAGGAAATGATGAGATAAACAATGAATTTTTAGTTGTTTATGAACACCATGGGAGTTACTTTTATAAGAGATCAAAAAATGGGAATTATGATATAAGCTCAGACTTTGAAATTAATAGTCGTTCTAATGATAAAGCTTTCGAAAACCTTGATGTGATATTCTTCTCAAATGTATTTGACCAAAACTATTTAGAGTTAGGCTCTGATGTTCAAGATGTTTCAGTCAATAACAAATACATAAAAAAAGGATTCTCATACAAGCATTCTTTCGAAAAGGATTTCTCGGAGGAATTAAGATTTATAAACTCTGAAGAATTTTCACTTTTAGAATATGACTCTCCAGAAATAGCGATCGCAAGGATATCAAAAGAATATTTGCATAGGATAAATAACAATCAGATTAAGAATTTAGAAACTCCACTGACATGTATGAGAGATCTCTATTATCGTCAAAGAAAATCAGATTTTTTGACAAAAACCATACTTTTAATTCAGCTTACTCACTTAGCTCAAATCTATGATAAATACATAGAGTATTCTAATTCTAAAGTGATAGAAGTATTCAATGAAAACTTTGACATATCAAACGAACAACTACCTAATCTAAACAAGGTCATTCATGAACTTATAGTAGTACTTACAAGCGGTGATGTTGCCAACTTCAAAGATAAAGATAGACATTACTGCGAAATATTAATTGATTTAGCTGACGTCCATGACCTGCTTCTAAAGGCCAATTTCAAACATGTGTCCCAATCAAGACAAATACAACTTCAATTTCAACTGACTTTTAACAAAAAGGACATAAATGACTTTGAGAGGTTATCTAATTTAATATTAAAAATGCCGTCTTCTAATATCAAGTGGGATTACTTAAGCTCTGGACAGAAAGCATATCTTAATATGTTTAGCTCTATTTGGAATGCCGTAAGAAAGCAAAAAAATGATGACAAGTTAATTTGCATAGATGAAGGTGACCTTTACCTCCACCCAAAGTGGCAATTAGAATTCATCCAAAAAATAACAAAGGTTATATCAGAGCTATCTAATGGAAGAATTCATATTATCATCACAACTCACTCACCAATTTTAGTAAGTGATTTACCTGTTCAATGTTTATCAACCCTTATAAAAAGAAAAAATAACACTATTGATGCAGAAAATGGTTTGCAAACATTTGGGGCGAATATTTTTGATATCTACAGGGAAACCTTTGAGATAGACAATCAAAAAACTGGAAATATATCTAAAAACTACATGGATAAAATAATTTCAATTCTTGATAAAGCGGTTATAACCGAACGCGAGTATTTATCACTGAAGGAATCTTTGTTAATTATCGGGGATAAGATTCTTTCCCACCATATATCTAAACGAGTTAATAAAGAAAAGAATCTGTTTGAAATAGGGGGGTAAATGATTAGCATTAAGAAGCATTTAATTTCAACTGGTAAGATGGTTGATGATTTACTTAAAGAAAAATCAGAGTCTTTATGGGTGTATCTTAGCGATTCTGCAAAGCGGACTTCTATTATTAAAGATGCTGAGAAACTTCTGAAAAAAGTAAACACTAAAAAACACAGTAAAATCTATACTTTAGCCGCTTCAAAAAGGCATGTAAGCCTAATGGAGCATATTACTAAACAGGATAAGCTAAAAGAGATTATCACTGCTCAACCAGCAGATTTCGAAAACCTCAAGCTTGAATTAAGGTCATTCCTCGCGTGTGATGATTACCAAAGTCCAAATAAAAAAAAGAAAATAAAACCTTTTTCGGATATTTTATTATCTGACGTATTTAAATACAAACAATATAGAGATTCTGTTTTTTGCTCTAAACTTTATATTGATTTGAATTTTCTGCAGGTTACCTGCCCCTACTGTAATGAATATCCAGTAAAAATATTACAGCGATTAGATAAAACATCTAAAAAACCATTACTACATTTCGACTTAGACCATTTTTACCCCAAAAATTTACATCCATATTTTGCTCTCTCATTTTATAATCATATCCCTAGCTGCAAATATTGCAACAGTTTACACAAGGGAGTTAAGGATTTTAGTACTAATACTCACATTCACCCTTTTAGCCATAATTTTGACGAACATTATACTTTCAAATTCAGCCACGGAATAATATTAGATAATCCTATCAGAGATGTTGTGTTAGATAAAACCTCTAACTTCGGTGATCAACTATGTACTGATCTTGACTTGGAGGAAAGATACAAATCCAACATTGGCTATGCAAACTTAAACAGATTAGTAGAACTACTCACTGACAACTCTCATATTCTGGGTGAAAAATCATATGAGAAAAACAAAAAAGACATTGATTTACTAAAAGAAAGACTTACTGACTTTGGTTTGAAATTTGATGGTAACAAAATTTTGGAAAGACCTTGGAGTAAGATGCAACGGGACTTAGTTAAATTTATCGATGTACACAACCATTTATCAATGGAAAACTGAAATATTTTTATGAGGATTATCAATTCCCTTAAACACTATTAATTGATGACCCCGTTAAGATAATTAGCAGGGTGGATGATTCTGGGTCAGTATTTAATGAACCCTATTATTTAACATAGTTTCATTCCTGCACGGTCGCCATCAATGGCGACCCGATAAGCATGCGCGGTTTCTCATCCCGTTACTTCAATCGCAGATTGATCACGTTCCAAGACAAGGTATTTGACAACGGCGTGGTCGGGTTACGGCGCAAAAGAGGCTGGAGGCCGATGGAACAGTGTGGGGGTCTAGATAGTTTATGCCTCCGAAACCTCATAGCTCACCATGCTGGAGACTTTGGTGCATCTTCATGCGGCGCATCTCATGGATTATTTCACGCTGCTGCGTATAGAAGTGCCTGATGAACAAGTACATGACGCCGATATGGCAGAATTACCCCGTCACTGGGGTGACGAGGATGCACCACCAGAGTTAGCCGCATACGGTGATGCTTGGTGTTTTAGTCAAAGTTCGATTGCGTTACGCGTACCGAGCGCGCTGTCGCCGGTGGAATATAACTTCTTGTTGAATCCCGAACATCCAGATTTGTACAGAATTGTTCAACGTGCAGAAGTTATCCCGTTTAGGTTTGATAGCCGACTGAAGGCTTAGGCATCAGCTTAGTGGGCAGGGAGATACAATCTAGTGATCTCAAAAAAAAGCATCATTTAACATAATAATGATTTTGCGATCCCAATTAAGATATTGATAAATATACCATTTTAATGATTTATCTAACCCTCAGACCTTTTAGAGCCACAAACACCAAAAAGATTAGAGCCCTAATGCTGTGTTATAAATCCAGTAAAGAACTCTGTTAACTTCCCGGGCTAGGTCACTGGCTTGGTTGCCGGTTAAATACTGAGAACAATTAGGTATAATTGTTGTTTCATCCGCGCAGCGCTTAGGACCAACTGCCCCCCAACAACTACCCTGGGTCCAGACTTAGGCGAACGATGAATTTTGATCAAAGTGGCACCTGCTGATCAAGAGAAATAGGTTTTTCTCTCACCATACGGGTCGTCAGTGTAAATCTGTCTTTTGGGTGAACGGTAACAGAGAGTGCCATAACTTCCCCGTTCCGTTCACTGTATACACGAGTGATCTGCAGTGCGGGCTGATCACCACTAGCGTTAAGTTCTTCAGCAAGCTTTTCAGTCAGCAACACGGCTTCTACACTTTGTTCTATAGTGTAAATTTCGCACCCCATCTCAGCTTCAATGATAGCAGCGATTAGTTCATTCCTTCGATCTCTGGCCAGAGGAATTACCGATTCATACTCTTCCTGAATATAGACATCCGTCCAGCATATAGGTTTGTCAGGAGATGAACTATCGATTCTGATGCTGGAAATCCGAATATATTTACCACCGGGTATCAACTGCAATCGGCCAGCCATACCAATGTCTGCAGTGAAATATTCCACTTCTTTAATTTCACGCTGCTGTGTTTCGGCTAAAAGTACTAAGTCTGAAACTGACGCCAAAGACTGAGAGTAACCTTTATGTAAAGACGAGGATTCAACTCGCGTCCCGACCTTCTTTTTCCTCGAAACCAGTCCCTGCTCCTGTAATCGAGCGATGGCTGCCCGAATGGTATGACGACTGACCTGGTATATGTCAGACAGCTCGTGTTCAGTGGGAAGCAGAGTACCAGCTGGATAGACACCGCTGTTAATCGCGTTCAACAACTGTTTTGCAACCTGCAAATATCTAGCAGAGATCATGTTTTTCACTTTCCAATAAAGATTCAGTTTGACTGAATTGTGTACGGGCTCTAAATATGTACGTACAAATCATTATGTACGTACATAACATCAGGAGAAACTATGTCTAGCACCGTATACGATTCTTTGCTATTCAGAAACATGTTTGCGACGGAAAAAATGCGTTCTGTCTTTTCGGATAAGGCATTGATTGAGCGTTACATTGAAACAGAAGTAGCCCTTGCAAAAGCTGAAGCAAGCTGCGGTGTTATACCGGCCAGCGCGGCAGCTGAAATTGCAGACAAAGCCCATTACGAAGCGCTGAATCTTGAAGAAATGCAGCTTCAGACTGAAATCGTGGGCTACCCTATTCTTCCGCTTGTTGAGCAGCTATCAGTTATCTGCGGTCAGGCCGGGCGATATGTTCACTGGGGAGCTACCACTCAGGACATCATGGATACTGCAGTAGTGCTTCAAATCCGGGCAGCACTCAATATCGTAGAAGAGGACATACACAACGTACGCAAGGTACTCGCAAAACTGGCAGCCGAACACCGTGATACCCCGATGGCAGGTCGCACTCATCTTCAGCATGCTCTACCCATTACTTTTGGCTACAAATGCGCCGTCTGGCTTAGCATGTTTGATCGCCATGCAGAGCGCCTCGATCAATTGCGTCCGCGAGTTGAAATAGGTCAGTTTGCCGGTGCGGCAGGAACTCTGGCTTCGCTGGGCAATGAGGGGCTCGCGGTACAAGAAGCAATGATGAAAGAACTGGGCTTGGCCGTGCCTCAGGCCACCTGGCATGTCTCACGTGACGGATTCGCTGAAACTCTGAACTTCCTAGGCCTTGTAACCGGTTCCCTCGGAAAGGTTGCCCTGGACATCATGATGATGATGACAAGTGAGCTGGGTGAAGCCTTTGAACCATTTGTGAAGGGCCGTGGCGCGAGCAGCACCATGCCGCAAAAACGAAACCCCATATCCTGCGAGATCATCTACGCCGCAGCCAAAAGCGTTCGCCAGCATTCCGGTCTTATGCTCGATGCCATGATTCAGGACTTTGAGCGTTCAACTGGTCCATGGCAGGCAGAATGGATCGCCATACCCGAGTCTTTCATGCTCAGTAGCGCTGCGCTGGAACAGGCGGTATATATGCTGAATGGTTTGGAGGTAAAACCAGATAATATGCGTAAAAATCTGGACATGACACGCGGATTAATTGTGTCTGAAGCCGTCATGATGGGGCTCGCCCCACATCTTGGCCGTCAGATTGCACATGATGTGGTCTACGATGCCTGTCGCGTTGCATACAACCAGAATCTCTCACTGCTGGACGCGCTGCTGGCAAATGAAATCGTCACAACAAAACTCTCTCGTAAAGAGCTTGAAGCTCTCACTGAACCAGGAAACTACACCGGTCTCGCACCCGTCATGGTCGATCGTGCACTGAAAGCCTCGTTACAACGAAATAGTTGATACTCCTAAGTGCAGCACTGCTGCCAATACCCTACATAACATATAGAGATCAATACTATGCCTACAGTCAAACCATTCTGGAAAGGGCTGACGTTTCAGGTGCTCGCTGCAATGCTTCTGGGTATTGCAATGGGATTCGCACTACCTGAACTCGCGGTTAAATTTAAAATTCTAGGAGATATCTTTCTCAAACTGATTAAGACCGCCGTTGCTCCACTCATCTTCTTCACTGTAGTGCATGGTATTGCTTCCGCCGGAGATATTAAAAAGGTCGGCAAAATCGGCGTTCGAGCTTTGATTTACTTTGAGGTCATTTCCACTCTTGCACTGGCGTTGGGGCTGGGGTGGGCAAATATACTTGATATTGGTGCCGGGATGGGAGGCAACGTAAGTGAATCAGCGTCTTCAGCAGTTACTGCCACTCTGGCAAAAGGGCATGCTCCAGCCAGTACAGTGGACTTTATTTATACCATCTTCCCGGATAACTTCGTAGGCGCATTTGCAGGGGGACAGCTGCTTCAGGTACTAGTTATCTCGATTATTTTTGGCTTTGCACTTCTGGCCCTGAATCACGAAAAGCGCAGCGTCATTGAAACCGGGATGAGTCGTATTTCAGAATGCTTCTTCGAATTCATTAATCTGATCATGCGGCTGGCTCCACTCGGCGCTTTCGGTTCCGTTGCTTACGCTGTCGGCAGCAATGGCAGCACAGTACTGCTGTCACTCTTTAACCTTGTGCTGATGTTCTACGTTGCCGTTGCTTTCTTCATCTTTTTTATACTTGGAACGATTTGTCGCATTTCAGGATTCCGTCTGCTTCGTTTCCTAAAATATATCAAGGACGAAATCATCATTGTGCTGGGCACGGCATCCTCTGAAAGCGCATTACCCCGTTTGCTTCAAAAGCTTGAACGCTTTGGATGCTCGCGTCAAAGTGTCGGGCTGATTTTACCGACGGGATACGCCTTTAACCTAGACGGTACCAGCATTTATATGTCGATGTGTACGCTATTTATTGCGAACGCGTACGGCATTGACTTGAGCTGGCAACAGCAGTTGGGAATTCTTGCCATCATGCTGGTGACGTCGAAAGGCGCAGCGGCAGTATCAGGCGGAAGCTTCGTGGTATTTGCAGCAACGGTTACCACCGTCGGACATCTTCCCGTCGAAGGTCTTGCGCTGATCTTCGGTGTTTACCGGTTTATGTCTATGGCTATCGCAACCTGTAACACCATCGGCAACAGCGTGGCAACTGTCGTGGTTGCTCGCTGGTGTGGAGAATTCTCAGAAACGGAGGCGCGTGAGGAGTACACACGAGCCCCTGGCCGCCGGCCCGAATCCTTACTTTAAGGGGGGGGATACTATTTAATTTCAGAAGTTAAAAATACTATTTTAACGATAAAATTTGGTTAAAGACCACTTTAGAGAATTACCTTTTGAACTCTGGACTGCAATTTCTTCTTTTAATAGAGACACCTGTGTTGTCCTAATGTGAGAAAATAACCTCGGCTTAGGTGGCAGAATTTAGTAAATCACAATAGTTATTCATATATGGAGATAATTTTGTTGAAGTAAATTAAATATCGGGATGAGCTTGCGGGGTGCCAAACCCCGCATTATAAGTATCAAAAAATGTATTTTTGAGTAACTTTTATCAACATGCTGTTCTTATACCTGCGGTAAGGCAAATAAATCGGCATGACAGATAAATTTTCATCAGCTGTTTTTCAAAAACATCGGGGTGAAGTCTTCGATTTTGCATCTCAAGCCACTCAATATCTCGGAACACAAGATGACTGAAAATATTTCTGCTTTTTGCATGATTTAACCAACCACTAATTTGCCTTTTTCTCCCATGTAGAGTAGTTATTGTTCCGTGTTTTCTAAACATTTTCACCGATATCAGAAGAGAGAAATAGAACCTACTCAGTAACTTTACTGATGAAATATCCATAGTTCACTCCCTTTCAACGCTGCTTTCCTTCACTACCACACATGCGAATCTTCTCCTGCACAACGCGTTTCATGGCCTTCTTGCCGGGCTCCATATACTCGCGCGGGTCATTGGCGTGTGGGTGCTCTCCAAAAAAGGCTTTTACTGCGTCAGAGAAAGCGATTTTGAGCTCAGTCGCCACATTGACTTTGCAGATGCCCAGCTCAATAGATTGACGCAGCATCGCTTCGGGGATCCCAGAAGCACCATGCAGCACCAGCGGGATATCCACGCGCTCACGAATTTGCGCCAGGCGTGCAAAATCCAGCTTCGGTTCCCCCTGATACAGGCCGTGAGCAGATCCTATAGCTACGGCGAGAGAATCAATACCGGTGCGCTGCACGTATTCTGCCGCCTTGAAAGGATCGGTAAAGAAGCTGTCTTTTTCATCCACTACAATATCGTCTTCCTGCCCCCCGAGGCGGCCCAGCTCAGCCTCAACGCTGGCATCGTAGCGATGGCAGAGGCGCACTGCCTGCACCACTTTTTGAATATTCTGCTCAAAGGGAAAGTGAGAGGCGTCAATCATTACGGAGCGCACGCCAGCCTTAACTTTAACTTCTATATCCGCAAGATCTTCATGATGATCGAGATGTAACGCTATTGGTAAATCATACTTCTGCGCAGCCTGCTCACATATCGCCACCAGATAACCCAGTCCGGCATATTTGTAAGTTCCCGTGGTGCCCGCCATAATAACCGGCGATCCCAGTTCTGCCGCCGTTTCTGCAATCACCTGCACGGTTTCGAGATTATGGACGTTAAACGCAGGCACGGCATAACCACCCTGCTGCGCCTTGATTAACATGGCGTGATTAGAGACGAGATACATTAAGCCTGTCCTCCGAAATCAGTAGAAAAGTCGAGCATGATTTTGCCGCTCATGGGTTTACCGTTCAGATCAGAAACGGCACTGGCATAAACGTCGGCGTCACCCTGTACGGCGATGAGTGCGGAGAGATCGATCTTTCCGGCTTCAAACAGCCGGGTCGCCTGCGCCCATTCCACCCCTGGCCATGCCCCGGAGTAGTTCATCCAGCTGCCCAGCACCTTCAGCTCTTTTCGCAGGATATGCCCAAAGGTAGTGCTGCTCAGGTTAAGATCTTTATGAAGTGTGCCAATCAGCCCAACCTGCGCGTGGGGTCCGGCAATCTGGATGCTGAGTTCGACAGTCTGTGGTGCACCGGCCGTTTCCAGGATTAGCTGGTCAAAACGGCGATTATTCATCTCGCTACGAATGTCACTTGCCGTCATTTCCGCGCTGTTAAACACGTAATCCGCGCCCAGACGCTTCGACAGCGCTAATCGTTCCGGATTGATATCAATAGCGGTCACCGAACGGGCGCCCAACGCTTTGGCACATTGCATCGCCAGTAGACCGATGGTGCCTGCGCCAACGATAATTACCTCTTTATCGCGGCAGCCACCTGCCAGCTCAATGGTATGCAGGCTGACCGTCATCGGTTCAAAGAAGGCGCCTTCAATGGGAGAAGTGTTGGACGGTAAGCGGAACAGATTCTGACGAGGGACCACTATGTATTCCCGGTTACCACCATCGCTGCGTGAACCTATGAAGCTGTAATGCTTACACTGTGACCACAACTGTCGATTGCACTCTTCGCAATCAAAGCAGGGTTGTAACGGCACGCAGGAGACCAGGTCACCCGCCTCTAAGTCACTCACGCCAGCACCGGTTTCGGTAACACGACCGCAGAATTCATGTCCAAGCGTAATGGGATAGAAATGCGCTCCTTCGTGGAAGATGCGCGGAATATCTGAACCGCAGAGTCCGGAGCAGATGACCTGCACCAGCACGTCATCTCTGGCTTCAATCTGAGGCAACGGCTGTTGTTCAACCGTAACGCTGCCTCCGGCGTGTATCACGACAGATTTCATGAGGGTAAACTCCGGGAAGAACGGGGGACTTGCCCCCGTAGGTTATTTCGCTAAAGAATTACTCTGAGAAAGGGTGTTACCCGGATCAGGCTGCGGCAGCATTGCCTGACGGGCTCTGCGCCACGTCAGCGCCACGCCCAGCAGATAAACCGTGCCAATCACCACCAGCGCGGTGATATTCTGCCAGGTCAGGAACTGGATCAGCAGATAAGTTACCGGTGAACCGCCCTGGTCCATTGATGCCACCTGACTTCCGGCCTTAAGTGCGCCAGCGTTGGCGGCAAGCTGGGTATGCAGCCCGATAGTCTGGGTGGCAATCCACAGCGTCATGCCCATGATGATGATGCCTGAGATCAGCGTGCGGAACAGGTTGCCCTGGTGCACCGCAACGGCCATGGCCACGAAGAAACCAATGGTGGCCAGGTCGCCAAACGGCAGCACGCGGTTGCCTGGCACGAACACGGCAATGAGGATAGTCAGTGGAATAAAGATCAGGCTGGCGGAAACCACCGAGGTGTGGCCCAGCAGCAGCGCCGGATCGAGGCCAATCAGAAACTCCTGACCACCAAATTTCGCCTGCAGACGTTTACGGGCCTGCTTAGCAATCGGGTTGAGGCCATCCATAATCGGTTTGATCACGCGCGGCATCAGCAGCATCACCGCGCCGGTTTTTACCGCCAGCTGCAGTACGCCCTTAGCGTCGTAGCCTGCCAACAGGCCGATCACGATCCCCATGATAAAACCGACAGTTACCGGTTCCCCAAAGGCACCAAAGCGTTTCTGCACGTCGTCAGCGCTGAAGTGGATACGCTTCAGGCCCGGGATTTTATCAATGATAACGTCCACCAGTACGGCCACCGGCCCCATATAGGCGGAAGAGCCGTGCGGTACCGCGATGCCATCGAGGTCGAAGTAGTTTTTGGTATCGCGGGCAAACCAGTCACCCAGTTTGTAAGCAAAGGCCGCATGCAGCACGACGCCCAGAATGCCCAGCCAGTAAGAACCGGTCGCCAGGTGCAACATCGCGCCGGTGAACGTCATATGCCAGATATTCCAGATATCGACGTTCACCACCCGCGTCATTCGGGTGACCAGCATCAGGATGTTCACCACGATCGCAATTGGAATGGCAACCAACGCAATCTGTGACGCCCAGGTCATCGGTGACGATCCGGGCCAGCCGACATCGACCACATCGAGCCCAATCTCGAAGTTGGCCGCCATGGCTTTGGCGGCAGGCCCAATAGAGTCCAGCATCAGGCCAATCACCAGACCGATACCGACAAAACCGATGCCGATAAAAAGACCTGATTTGAAAGCATCCCCCGGTTTCATGCCTAGGCAGACGGAGAAAATGATGATCACGATCGGCAGCATCACTGTCGGGCCGAGATCAAGGATGTAACGCATGATTTCAGTAAACATAAGCTTACCCCTGAAGAACGGTCAGGATTTTGTCCCGTAATGCATCAATACCTACGCCTGAGATGAACGGCATGCCGTGTACCACAGGGATCTCGCCAAACTGGCGGTCAACGCGGGCCGTGGTACAGATCAGGTCCACGCCATCCATGTAGGTTTCGATCTCGTTTACGCGGCACTGCACGATTTCGACGGTGATGCTGTTCTCTTCGCAGAGATCTTTGATTTCTTCTGCCGCCATGGTTGAGGTGGCAACGGCGCCGCCACAGGCGACAATAACTTTACGTTTCATTCTTTTTCTCCGGGTGCAGGGTCAGGTGTTGTTATCAGGCCGCCGGTGCGAGCAGGCGGTGGGTAAAGCAGTCGGCCAGTTCGCTCTCAGGCGCGCTAAGCAGACTTTCGATAAATTCAGGCTGTTGCAGTTGACCAAACAGCGCCTTGAGCAAATTCAGCTGCTGTTCAGGATGGGTGACGACCAGCGCGATAATCAGCTCGGCGCCAATCGTGCCGTCATCGTCTGCCTGCTGAAACTGCACTGGCGAAGCGGGACGGATGAGATAAATAGCCGGTTCAACCGCGTGTGACGCATCACAGTGCGGAATGGCAACGGCGTGTCCGTCCAGCGCGATGCCGGTTGGATAGGCAGCTTCACGTTCAAGTAGCGCAGCTGGATAGCTAGCGTGACAAATGCCGTCGCGCACCATTCTCTGGCCAATATGGTTCAGCGCCTCTTCGGCATCGACAAAGCTCAGGCCAGAAGAAACGATCAGGCGGTAGTTATGCATGGCTTACCTCTTTTTGCAGGTTGAGTTCAGGCTCACATCCGAAGGCGTAGTCACGCAGGACGTCCTGAATCTTGTCGATGATGAGGCTGTGAGGGTCGGCACTGAGGCTGCCATTCAGCACGCGATCGAACTGTTTAGGCAGATACTGGCTCAGCATCCCCAGCGGGAGTTCAACGCTGTTAAGGTTTGTCATCAGCGCGTCGAATGCACTTACGATGCGTTCGTTTGGCCAGTAGTAACGAATGCGGTCGGAGAGGCTGTAGTGAATGTCCACCAGCGAATCGGAGAACGCCGGGCGATAGTATTTTTTCCAGTACCCCGGCTCATTCAGCATCACCTGATCAATGACCGCGAGGATACGGCTCTGCTTTTCTGGAGCAATCAGCGTTTTTTCAATTTCAGCCAGCGCAAAGATGGCTTCGCGCAGCGCGAACGTCAGTGCCGGTCCAACTTTCAGAATGGCGAAATGATCTTTCACCAGCGCGCGATAAGCTCCCCGGGTCTGATAGTCAGTGGAGTGGGCTTCATACACGACGGGTGTTGACTCGATAAACTTGCTGAGTTCACGGGCTTCAGCCGGGGCGTAGTGGATAACGCTGCTGTGATCGAACTCTACGCCCGGCTGTACTACCAGTCCGATAATACGACCAATTGCGTCGTCTAAACCGGCGGCATGAAACGCTTTATGATGTATTTCCAGCGTGTGGGCTGCGTCTTCAGGACGGGTCACGTGCACCTCGTTAATGGCGTGAGCTTCACCACCCGGTACAGGAACTTCGGTGCCGATGATATAGGTCAGCGCAGCTTTCTGCTCAGCGGTGGCTGTTTCTTCCGCCACACGACATAGTTCAGCGGCTCGCTGCGCAACTACCTCCGGCGGTAATGGAACCGGGTCATCCGCGCAGGACATTGAGGCATCGAGGTGGATCTTGCTGAAGCCCGCTTTCACGTACTCCGCAATCAATACGCGGGATTTTTCCATTGCCGGTTCTGCTTTCTCACCCTGCCAGACATTGGGGCCAAGATGATCACCACCCAATATCAGACGATCCGGCGGGAAGCCAACGCGTGCAGCAATACCCAGTACGTAGTCACGAAAATCCTCGGGCTTCATGCCGGTATAACCACCAAACTGATTGACCTGATTGGATGTCGCTTCAATCAACACCTGACGCTGGCTGTACAGGTCAAGACGCAGTGCGGCTTCGATGACCAATGGATGCGCTGAACAGACTGAGCAGATACCGCAATCAAGACCGTCTTTGTGCTGCTGGATGATTTTTTTCATTTTGTCCTCCGAAAGTATGTTCATTAACATCACAATCTTTCGTTTTTAGCACAATTCCTTTCTTTTATTTATGTGATCATGATCTATATATTTTCGTATAATTTCTTTATTTTTCGTTTTCCCATGTGAAAAACTGATCGCGCGAAAAACAAAAATTAAGAATAATAATATTTAAATCATACAGTTATGAATTAGATCATATATTTCCCCAGTATTAACATCTCACTACCAATATTGTTGTTTTACTTTCTTATCCTTTCGTTTTAGGATTGAGTTTCATTTGAGAGGAATGTGTATGAACGCGTTTGATCGCAGAAACAGGATTGTTGATATGGTCAACAGCAGCGGAAGCCGACTGGTGACTGACATCTCTGCCGAGTTGGGCGTAACGGAGGTGACCGTTCGGGCGGACATTCGGCTGCTTGAAGAGAGGGGCCTTGTTACCCGGTTCCATGGCGGCGCCGCCAGTATTGAGGCATCGGCCAATGATGTGAACGTAATAAATACTGAAGTGAGCCTGTCTGAACGCTATGAGATCGCCGCGGATCCCAAACAGCGTATCGCCATTGCAGCCGCCAGGCTGGTGAAAGAGGGAGATACAGTGATCCTTGACAGCGGCAGCACCACCAAGTTGCTGGCTGAAGCACTGGCAGAGAGGAAAAACATTGCGGTGATCACCAATAGCCTGCCCGCAGCCACTATCCTGTCTGACAATAAAGACATCACCCTGGTGGTGTGTGGTGGCACGGTGAGACATAAAACCGCTTCACTGCACGGGAGTATTGCTGAACTGGCTTTACGTGATGTTTCAGCCAATCTGATGTTCGTCGGGGCCGATGGATTAGACGTCGAAAACGGGATTACGACCTTTAATGAAGGGTTTGCTATCAGTGCAGTGATGGCCGCCGCGTCTAAACAAGTGGTTGTTCTGACAGACTCTTCCAAGTTTGGGCGTAAAGGATTTAATCAGGTCCTGTCGCTCGATAAAATTCATACTGTTATTACGGATGAAGATGCCCCTGCTGAAGCACTGGCTGAACTCAGAAATAAAGGTAAG
Organism: Pantoea sp. alder81; assembly: GCF_020179835.1. GTDB lineage: Bacteria > Pseudomonadota > Gammaproteobacteria > Enterobacterales > Enterobacteriaceae > Pantoea. The sequence continues at coordinate 95,400 of NZ_JAIUDA010000011.1, forward strand.
ACGGTGATTGTGGCATGAAAGCGCCCCCGACCACCTCTCTGATTAGTGAATGCTCTCATTCAGATAGCGCTTTTTGATCTGTTCTACCTCAGCATGATAGTCCTGATAGATCTGCCTGTATTGCTCATTGTTTGCAGGATCAGGCTCAATAGCTTCACCTTGCTGGGTAGTGAGCCAGTCAGGCAGCACTGTTGAGAGCGTGATCATTCCTTTAACAGACGTGGTATTGCGATAACACCAGTCTGCCTGAATAGCTGCTCCCAGTGCTGCAGCGTCTGGTACGGCCGGTCTGGTTATCGTGAGTCCGGTAATATCGGCAACCATTCCGCACCAGGCTCTGCTGTTTGCGCCGCCGCCGATAATACTCACTCTGTCGAACACCAGCCCCCTGGCATTAAAAATCTCAATGCCCTTGCATAGATTAAACGTAACCCCTTCGACAACCGAGCGCAACAGGTGAGGCTTGGTAAAGTTAACCATCGTAATTCCTGAGATTTCCCCTCTTGCCCCCGGCAGGTTTGGCAACCGAGCGCCGTTGAGCCACGGAAACGTAAACAGCCCTTCTGCTCCGGGCCTACTCGCCATGAGGTAGTTATCGAAGTCTTTAAGGTTGATGTCCATCAACTGCCTGTACGTGTTGATAGCGTTTGTTACATTCATGGTGCTGATAAGCGGTAGCCACTCTCCGGTTGAGGAACAGAAGGCATTGATATCCTCAAACCCGCCGCAATCGATCTGTTCAGGTTGGCAGGTAGATAAGGTTCCGGACGTACCCAAACTCATCGTCACCTGCCCGAAAGCAATATTTCCTGTGCCTATCGCTGACATCATGTTATCGCCTCCACCACTGGACACCACAATACCCGGTGAAAGCCCAAGATACTCGGCAGCCTCAGCACGGAGAACGCCCTGCGCCTGATGGGAAGCAACAATTTCGGGTAATTTAGAATGCAGTTCGGGGTCTATCAGTTCCAATACCGTCGTGCACCAGGTTTTTTGCATTGTGTTAAAATATCCGGTTCCTGATGCATCACCGGGTTCGGAGCGGAATTCGCCAGTAAGGAAGTAATTGATGTAGTCATGTGGCAGCATCAATTTGTCGATGCAATTATAATGTGCAGACTCATGCTGCTTAACCCACAACAGTTTCCCAAGCGTAAACGCCACCGGGACCTGAATGCCAATGTCGGAACAAAGGCTTCGCCCGTAAGTGATCTGATATTCTTCAATAAATCGCTTGAGCTCGGAGGTGCTTTCCGTATCACACCAAAGTTTCGCCGGACGGAGCACGGCGTCATACTTGTCGAGAATAACCAGTCCATGTTGCTGCCCTGAAACGCCTATACCGATAATTTTATTTTGACTAACACCGGTTTTTTTCATGACATCCCACACCCCTGCCCGCATGGCAATGAGCCAGTCAGCAGGGTGTTGTTCTTTTTGTCCGGGTCTTTCATTCAGCAGAGAGTGGGCATGAAAACTGGTCGCCATAACGTGCTGGTTTTCAGCATCCCACAGCAACACTTTGGTGCCCTGTGTTCCGCAATCAATTCCAAGAAACATAGCTTCTCCAATATATAGTTATCTTATTATCCAGTTAGGGCCTGTAAGCTTGTTCTGCATGGTGTCATTTTCCTCAGAGGAGATGCCAGTTAAATAAATAGTACCTGCCGATAAAAGAATGGCGTTCCTGTTTGCGCGCACATCGGGCTTACACCGCAATCAGTTAACGTAACTGGCGGTTTCAAAGTCAGGGACGTGGTCAGGAACAAGCTCAGGCATTACTTGATACCGTGGGGAAGCGGGTACAGCAATGGTCTTGGTCGAAGCTGTACCTTCTTCACTCGGCTGATCCTTAAGCGAAATATTTTCTGTCCCAGTGATTGGAATCGGTGCCGGAGGAGATACAGAGGCCAAGTGCTTGTGTTGCATGATATGTTGGGTCTCAACATTTCTGGAAGAAGGGCTAAATTTTTCCGCAAATTCATGGCTAATCAGCCAAGTATACCGGAGGCGATTAAGAATTATGTAAGAGAAGTGAAAGATGGTTCAACTCCCCCTCCGGAAAAGTGTTATATTGAGTAAATAAAGCGCCACCCATGATGCATTCCCATTAGAAAATTCACCAAAAGAGACATCTCAGAATCCGGTACAATTAATTTAAATTAATAGGGTTTAGCTGTTAATAACATTGAGTCGCGAAACGTACGTTCGCGACTCATGCCATCTAATATATAGAGACAGTCCAATACAATCAGGATAAAAACCGGATCTTATCACGAAAAATATATAATCAAAGGCTCTGACACCCCTGAAAATGTATTATGCGGTGGGCATCCGATAATATGCGCGATGCAGTTCACCTAGAATAGTATTGAACGCGCGATTAGAAATGTTCTCATTATATTCCATTTTCCCTGTAACATCAGCGCGCGGATAAGTAAAGGAATGTACCGCACCCCGATAGTTTATAAACATGAAGTCTGCTTCAGCTGCGGCCATTTCTTTAGAGAAATCACCAATCTGTTCTGCCGACACGAACGGGTCGGCAGCTCCATTGAGAACCACGACTTTGGCAGGTAATTGTCCTTTCTTTGCTGGTGACAGCGTATCCAGAGTACCATGAACACTGAATACTGCCCGTATTGCAACTCCTGACCTTGCGAGTTCAAGCACACAGTGTCCACCATAGCAAAAGCCAACTGCAGCTATCTTATTGCCGTCCACTCGTGGATCGCTGGAGAGTTGTTTTAGAGCGGCTCGCATTCTATAACGTTCTTCAGGTGAATCTTTTAAGGCATGCATAAGAGACGATGCTTCATCCGAAGATGATGGAGCCACGCCGTATAAATCGGCTACCAATACGGCGTAACCCTCACTCGCCAGGCGTTCTGCATGTGCGATGTTTGAAGCTGTAATTCCCATCATATTTGGAGCCATTACAATTCCAGGCATCGGCCTAGGGGCGTGTACATCATAAATAAATGCGCCTGTAAGCGGAGTTTTTCCGGAAGTATAATTTACATGTTCTTCAGCGAGTTGAATCATTCTTACAACCCTATATGAATTACGCCAAACAGACTTTACAAAATTTCAGGTAGTTAAACCGATGTTCAGTCAATTTTTTACCCAGCGCTTGTATTCATCCTGCCAGTCTGGATGCCAACGGGATAAAGCAGGCCTGTTTTCAGTCATATCTTGCATGGACCATGAAATGCGCTTTTTATCAAGCTCAGAAGTAACGGCGTTATCAGGACAAATGATATAGAAATCACCTGCCCTAAAATGCTCAATGAAATAATCTACCACCTGACTTGTAGTCCACGCCTCGGGAGGCTTACTACTGGTAAATTCATCCATTCCAGGAAAGTTCATATCTGTCCAGGTGTATCCTGGGACCAGAAGATGTGCTGTAATTCGTCCTGAAGTCGATTTGAGAAGCTCATGAGAAAGTTGTTCTGTAAGGACTTTCATCGCAGCCTTTCCTGCACTGTAGGCCGCATTACCCGGTGGTGTTGTGATCCCCTCTTTCGAACCAAGATTGACTACGGCAGCAGGAACTTCAGAAGCTATCATAAGAGGTACGAAAAGGTGCTGAACTGTGACAGCTGACAGCAGATTAGCTTCTAAATTCTTCCTCCATTTAACTGGAGAATCCCACGGCCCACCTCCTTCCTTAATTCCAGCATTATTAATAACCATCGCGACTTCGCCAAATTTTTCAATAGTCACATCACGAAGGCGCGTCAAATCATCGACACTGGTTACATCACCTATAACAACGCAATGTTCAGTATCTAATGATGAAGCCAGTGAATTTAAAGCTACGCTGTCACGGTCAAACAACGCGAGACGCATCCCTTCAAGACTGAGACGACGAGCCAGTGCAGCGCCAATCCCTTTTGCCGCACCTGTGATAACGGCCACGCGACCTGAAGCAATGATTGAATCTGTCATTTTTGACTCCTTCTGTTATTTAGAACGGATAACCACATAAGCAAGATCGCAATCGCAGAAAAGATAACTCCAACCCAACCTGTAGAAATCCATGATCCTCCAGAGGAAATCACCAATCCTCCAAAGGCTGCACCAATAGCATTAGAAATGTTAAATGCACTATGTGTCAGTGAAGATGCGAGTGTTTGAGCTTCACCTGCGATGTTCATCATGTGTGACTGCAAAGCGGGAACAAGGGCAAAGCCATTTCCAAGCAGAAAAATTATAATAAGCGCGGGGAGTTTGAGCTCAGCAAAAAGAGAAAAAAGGGCCAACATTATGAGGTTCCAGCAGAGCATTGCAAATATAGAAGGAATCAATGCCTTATCTGCAAGACGACCTCCGATGACATTTCCTGTCACCATCCCAACTCCCCACAAAACCAATATCCACGGGATATAGCTAAGCGGAAATCCGGTTATTTCCGTAAGTGCTGGTGTTATAAAGCTGTATACCGCGAACATCCCTGCAAAGCCAACCGATGCGACACCAAATGTTATAAGGATCTGAGGACTACGCAACGCACCAAGTTCTTTCAATGGTGTAGAGTTCTCATTGGCGGCTATCGAAGGAACAAAGAAAATCACCATGATTGCTGTAAGTACAATACCTGCTGCTACGATAAAAAAGGAACTTCGCCAGCCCATAGTCTGACCCACCCATGTAACTAAGGGTACACCTGCCACATTAGCGATCGCGAGTCCAAGCATGACATAACCGATATAGCGAGCTTTAAGACTGGGGGATACCATTGATGCTGCAACAAGAGCAGCGACACCATACCAGGCGCCATGTGGGAGACCGGAGACAAAACGTGCAACCATCAGTGAAGAATAATTCCACGCTGTAGCGCTCAGTCCATATCCCAATAGAGCAATTGCCAGTAGCAGCAAAAGAAGATGTTTACGCGGCCATTTAGCGCATAAGATAGCTATTGCAGGAGCACCTATTACTACTCCGGCCGCATAAGCTGAGATATAACCTCCCGCAGAAGGAACAGACACACCAGTTCCTTTTGCCAGGTCTGGTAAGAGGCTCATAGGAGAAAATTCGCCAGTTCCTATACATAATCCGCCGGCCCCCAATGCAAGCATCGCTGGCAAAAGCGATTTAGGCTGACTGGCCTTCTCTTGCTCTATAGTGAATGTGTCATTGGACATAAAATAACTCCCAAGTGAAACGCATAGCCTCATAAGCACAAAAAGAACTGCCGGGTGGGGCCAGCAGCTCCCAGCCAAAGTTGGCTGTTGTGTCGAATTCAGCCCCTATTCAGGGGACGACAATGCAGTGGAATTGTTGAAAGGCAATACACTATAAACGAGATATTGATCAAGTTTGATTAGCTTTACGGCATGCTTCATTGAATTTTAATCAACGATAGGGGTTTGATGTCGGTGAACGTAACGTTATTAACGTTATTTCAGAGCTCTGGCCAATACGTAAAGGGAACCCGTTCCAAATCCCAGTTCCGTTGCTCACATAAAGTGACATTCCATTCACAGAATAGAGACCGGATACAAAACCATTGTTCGCAGGGCGTGCAAGAATATCGAGGCCAGTAATCATCCCACCGTGAGTATGACCAGACAGCTGTAGTCCTACATCTTTTGCTGCATTCTCATTGGCATTTCCAGGACGATGATCCAACAGTAATATGGGCATATTTTTGGGGATACCTTGTAAAGCTCCTGTGATAGAAGGACCGACCTGCCCATACTGAGTGGCGGCCTCATCATTCACTCCAGCGAGAACCAAAGAAGAACCGTCCTTGTGAAGAATGACATGTTTATTTAAAAGGAAATTTATCCCCATATGTTGATATTCCTTTATCAAATCAGGTGCATTAAAGTAATACTCATGATTTCCTGTTATTGCCCATATTCCATACTTAGCATGAAGACTTGCTAACGGAGAAACATCTTCACGGCGGGCTTCAACTGTGCCATCAGCCATGTCGCCTGTAAGTGTGATCAAATCAGCGTTAAGCTTGTTTGTGCGATCGACAACTGAAGTAATCCAATGACGAGACAACAGACGACTTGCGTGCAAATCTGTAAGCTGCACGACAGTAAAGCCATCAAATGCTGGAGGAAGGTTTTTAACTGTTATCTCAAGCCTTTTTACTTCTGGAACCTTAATCCCCCCCCAAATCCCCATGGCTGAAAAAATGCACCCAACTGTAAGCGCAACAACCTTCAACGGTTGAAGGTCTGTAAAATGACGACGCATAAAAACTTTTAGCAAAAACTGAACAAAATCAATTATCAGGAGAAATAATGCAAAGAAAATTGTGGCGCCAAAAAACCAGCCTATCAGGATCATTAATGGGTATGGAAGTTCAGGAGAAAACATACTGCCGTACACAAATCGGCTTATCAGATGAAATTCACAACCTGCTATCACGACTAATGATATAAAGATTTTTAATGACAAAGGTCTTTTGAGAGGAAAAACAAATCGGAAACAAACATATAATGCTGGTAATAATATCCATAAATGAAACACGATAAGGCCCCCATAGAACCGTCACTCTAAACAAAGAAGCAATATTAACATTGCAAATATAAAACCTTGTTTAGTATATTTTCACGAAGCAATGAATTTAACTCATTAATGTAAATATTATGAACTCTGCAACTTAAAATTCCTGTTAATTTATTCATTGATGTATGTAATTCAACTAATCAATGTAATTGTCACTTCAGATTATAATAAGAATTAACAATAAACAGTAAAGATTGGAAGTGTTTTTTGAATACCTTCCAACCTTCCAAAAGTTGGTTTCTTAATGGATTCGAAAATCACTGAAAGTCAGGTTAAACGAGCTCTTCTGGCGTCTATGACGTCGTTGTATTTTAATGGAGTGATTTTTTCAACATGGGGAGTAAAAATACCCATTGTAAAGGATAAGTTTTATTTATCAGATAATACTCTATCTCTATTGCTGGCAGCTGTAGCCATCGGGGGGATTGTCGCATTATCCGCAGCATCGAAAATAATCACAAGAACAGGAAGCCGAACCGGAGCAACGCTAAGCGGAATTGTGATGGCTATATGTGCATCATTTATACTAGTCGTGCCGCAATTCCCTCAACTACTGATATTGATGATCCTTTTTGGCGTCTTTGCTGCAGTCAATGACATCACAGTCAACACACAAGTTGCACTTCTGGAACGAAGTACTGGACGGTCGCTAATTGGGGCTTTACATGCAAGTTTCAGCGCAGGGGGGCTTACTGGGGCACTGCTTGCCAGCAATTGGACAATAACGGGTCTAGCTGAAGTAATAAATTTCTACTCAATCTCTGTAGCAGGGATAGTAGCTTTAGTGATATCCAGTAAATATATGATTTCACTAAAAGTCGAAAACCTATCAGACGAAAACAATAGATCATTAATTTTTGAAAAGAAAACAAGTGCGAAAACTATAGCTAAAAAAAGACTTATAGTTATAGGATCACTGGCATTTGCTGCCTTAGTTATTGAAGGTGCCTTTTATGATTGGTCGGCTATATATATGCGTGATGTCATCAAAGCCCCTGAAAACTGGGTAGGCTATGGCTACGCAGCATTTTCAATAGGTTTGGTTGTGGGACGCCTCAGTGGGGACTGGCTTCGGGAACGCTTTGCCCATCAATCTATAATAATTATGGGTTGGATGATAGCATCTACAGGAATAGCTATTGCGCTGTTTATCAGTACTCCAACACCAGCAGTTTTAGGTTTTCTCCTTACAGGGATCGGGATATCAAATATTCTACCTTTACTGTTCTCTACCTCAGCAAAGTTAGCAACTAATTCGGGCATGCTGGCTTCGGAAGGGCTCGCTGTTACGACACGTATCGCTTACGTTGGTCTTCTGGCTGGTCCTTTAATCATTGGTCCCGTAGCTAAAGTCATTGGGTTAAGGAACTCAATGCTTACGTTGGGCCTTGCTCTCGCTCTAGCCTGCGCGGGGTGGTTGTTCTTAAGCAGACGTACGAAAGGGCTTCCATGGGTAGTTAAAGGCAACGAATGATGCACATTGATATAACTTGGTAAAACTACGTCTAAGAATAAATAGACGTTTAAAGCTCAGCTGAGCTTTGCATTAGGCTTCTTCACCATATGCAATTCGGTTCATAAAAAAACCTCCGATAACAAGAGCATTATTGAGTGTTATTCAATACTCAATTGAATTTCCCTATCAAATTAATAATACATACGATATATAAAGATCGTGTTCACAGTTTCGGTAATTACAGCGCATCACCGATTTACTAAAACACAACATATATTACAATGATTATTAATCAATAAATAAAATTCATCGCCACATTAAAAAAGAGGTGTTAATTATGGAGAAGCGTCTTTATCTTTTTCAAGGTGGAACATTGCATTGTAAAGAGCACCATGTAAAAATGCATCAAGGCATCGACAATAATTACGCAATCCCAGTACCTTTTTATCTCTTAACACATCCATCTGGTCACACTCTAATTGATGGAGGTATACCACCAGAGGTAGCAGTTGATGCTGCATCATACTGGGGAGATGTAATTAATACATACCGACCTGAAGTGAGTGAAGATGATAGTTGCTTGGCTCAACTGATAAAATTGGGAATTGATCTGCAGGATATAAAATTTATCGTTCAGACTCACCTCCATCTGGACCATACGGGTGCTATCGGGCGCTTCCCAAATGCAACGCATATCGTTCAACGGAAAGAGTATGAGTACTCTCAAGCTCCAGATTGGTACTCGGCCGGTTCATATATTAAATCAGATATTGATAAAGCCGGTCAGACTTGGTTTTTTCTTGATGGGAACAGTAACGATTACTACGACATTTATGGCGATGGATCCTTGTTGACCGTTTACACACCTGGTCATTCGCCGGGGCATCAGTCAATTTTGGTAAGTCTTCCCTCAGGTCAAAAGGTGATCATTGCAGCTGACGCTGTATATACATTAGATCATTGGAATGAAAAATCTCTGCCAGGTTTCCTCGATTCGGCTACAGATTCCGTCAGGTCAGTAAAGAAATTAAGAATACTTTGCGAAGAAACTAATGCATTGCTAATAACTGGCCATGATCCAGATACCTGGCCGACCTTACGACACTCTCCAGAATATTATTCATGACAAGAAAGGCATTTCATATGAAATGCCTTTTTAATTAAGTTTAACGTTTTACTGCATCAATCTTGAGCATTCTCGCTATAACCTTATCCAACTCATCCTGTTCAAAAATGACTTTCCAGTCAGGCTGAATTATTTTCTCACGACCATATTCCATAGCGATCATACAGGCATCGGAGAAAGGATTAGTTGAACGAAACGCAACAGCCAACGCTATTTGTATGTGTCCATAGAGCATTGCACGGGCGGCTTCAAGAGGAACTCCACTGTGTTTAACCGTTTCATCAAGCGCTTCCTTCATGAAAGCACCGGCCATACAGGCCACGGTTTCAACAAGAGTTGGTTCAAGATACGCAAGCTGAATGACGGTAACCCAATGCACTTCATTGACCGGACCATACATGACCTTGATAACTTCGCTCAGTGACTCTTTTTGCTCAGCAGAGCCCCCTTCAAAAGATGCAGCGATGTGCTGAAGTGCAGCAACTCCACCGAATGCATCCTGGTGCTCTTCCTTCGTGTAACGCTCAAGGAATACAGATGGATGGCATGGATGGGCAACAGCATATTGAATGTCATTACGCTGCGAGATCAAACCTGCATAAGCAGCCGCAGGATCCAGCGTCAGCAGCACAGCACCCTCTTTCATCTGAGGCACAACGCTTTCGGATACTTTCCCGAGAACGATATCAGGTACTGCAAGGATAACCACGTCGCTTTTAACAACTACACTCGCTGCATCTGATAATTCGCGCCCCTGTTCGGATACGAGTTGTTGTGCAACAGGAGAGTTTTCGCAGTAGAAAACGTGGTAAGCACTTTTCTGCAGATTGGCAGAAATTCGCATACCCATTTTTCCACCGGCACCAATAATAGTAACGGTTTGATATTTTCTGGCCATAACAATCCCCTTCAATTCAATCTTCTAAAAGCTTCAGATTCAGGCTTCCTGAACCTGTGGAGCTTGCGACTCAATCATCTGGCCAATTCGGTTTACGATCAGAGAGAGCGAAACGGCACCAGCATCAGGCGTACCTAAACTTTTTTCAGCAAGTGGTCGCGCACGCCCCATTTTTGGTAAAAGATTTGCAGTGGCACCCGCTGCGTCACTGGCAACTATTGAAGAAATTCTCCAGGCATCATTTAACGGCTTCTGCTGCTGAACCTGCTCGCACAAGGCTTCACTGAACGGAACGAGAACATCAACAAGGGTTTTATCTCCTACCTTGGCCTTACCAAAATGCATGATTCCTTCTTTCGCTTTTTTGATACCCTCAGCTACTCGATGCGCATCAGGTACCAGAGAATCGCCGATAGTCGAAGCGATTGAATTTAATGCAACGCCCCAAATAGCCCCCGAGGTTCCCCCCGCTTTATCGGCCCACTCATCAGCAGCTCGTCCCAGCAACGTTCCTGCGCCAGCGCCTTTGTCTAACATCTCACGCGCCTTCTCTACTGCAGCCCTTGAACCACGCTCCATCCCGATCCCATGGTCACCATCACCAGCAACCGCATCAATATGCCCCAGGTACTCACAGTTTGTTTTGATTGTCGAATGGATAGCTTCAAGAATATTAAAAATGCACGCGGCACTTTTACGGGATGCCGGTGATGCATCAGGAATGATTTCCTGCGGCTCAATTTGAACCTCATCAGGGCTCAGAACAGGTGCAGGTTCAACGCTTCCTTTCCTGAACGCAGGAGCATTAGCTGGCTGTTTCCAGAATTTTTCCAGATCATCGTCCAGCCACATGATGGTCAGAGATGCACCAGCCATGTTGAAGCTGGTGACAAACTCGCCCACTTCGGGCTCGATAACAGTAACGCCCCTTTCAGTCAGAAGTTTTGCGACCTTACGGTAAACAACAAACAGTTCTTCATATTTTACAGAGCCCAGACCGTTTAAAATCACGGTCGCCTTTGCCCCCTGATTAACGCTGACTCCCACCGGTATTTCTGACATCAGACGGTCGATGAACAACTCGGCAAGATCATCCGCCAGTGGAATATCTGATTCGCTGATTCCGGGTTCACCGTGAATACCAAGCCCAATAGCCATGCGATTTTCAGGAACGGAGAATAACGGTTCAGTCGCACCAGGCAGGGTGCATCCTGCAAATGCGACACCTAACGTTCGGGTACATGAATTAGCTTTCTTAGCAAAAGCGACAACTTCATCAAGTGAATAACCCGCGTCAGCAGCTGCACAGGCAACTTTAAAGACCGTCAAATCTCCTGCAACACCACGGCGTTTTTCAATCTCATCTACTGAAGCGCTTGAAATATCATCAGTTACGAGAACAATCTCGCAGGGAATTCCTTCAGCGCGAAGTTTCTCGCGAGCCTGGCCAAAATGCAGTACATCACCAGCGTAGTTGCCAAATGCAAGCACCACGCCCCCACCTTTGTTTGCCGCTTTTGAAACGTTATAAATTTGCTGGGCCGAAGGTGAAGCGAAGAGGTTACCCATCGCAGCGCCGTGAGCCATTCCCTGCCCTACGAGACCCGCAAAGGCTGGATAGTGGCCAGACCCTCCTCCGATAATAACGACAACGGTTCCATCTGCTGTCTTGGTATTGCGTACCACGCCACCTGAAACCTGGCGGAGCTTCTCCGAATTGGCGGCAACAATGCCTTCCGTCAGCTCTTTTGCGAAGTCTGATGGGTCATTAAATAGGTAGGTCATTTGACGCTCCAATGATTAATGTTTTACTCATATGAACACTAACCAAACATTTGTTGCGTTAAAATCACCTCAACTCAGAAATGTGACGTTCATCAATCTATATATTTTCCCCAATAAATATCATCTGTTACGGTGATTCAGCTTTATTGTTGTTACTGTAAATGCAACAAAACGTTATAAATAGGATGTAACATAAGAACAACACATGTTCATTAGATTTATCTCAACGTGGCGTTAAATTCTATTCAAGAATAAAAGCTGATTTTTTAGTTCCTATCCACATTTAGGGTTGAACTCTGTATTCCACACATGAATTAAAAAATTTTTCCTGTTCGATTTTCAGCCCGTTTTTGATTCGGTAAATCACAAGGTTTCGATTGGAGGTTTGAAGTGACTGTTAATGCAAAAGATATAGAATTTCTTGGCTTTGACGTGTTTGGCACCGTTGTTGACTGGCGTACTGGTGTAGCCAGGGCATCTGAACCCTTTTTACGTAAATATCATCTGGATGTAGATCCTTTCCTGTTTGCCGATGAATGGCGCTCACTCTACCAGCCAGCTATGGAAGAAGTACGTACTGGTCGTCGCGGATGGGTTAAGCTCGGCGTACTGAACAGGGAAAATCTGGAGGCTGTTCTTGCCAAACATAATGCTGAACTATCGGCGATCCCTCCCGCTGAACTCGATACACTGAACGCAGCCTGGGAGAAACTCGATCCATGGCCAGATACAGTTGAAGGCTTGAACAGATTGAAAAAGCGCTTTTTCCTGGGCACGCTCTCCAACAGCCATATTGCAGGGATGGTGACGTTGGCTCGTTTTGCTCATCTTCCCTGGGATGCAATTTTAGGTGCAGAACTGGCCAGGAATTATAAGCCGAGACCTGAAACTTATCTGGTTTCTGCAGATGCAGCTGGCGTCAAGCCTTCACAGTTTGCTCTGGTCGCTGCCCATAATGATGACCTTTTAGCAGCAAAAGAAGCGGGCCTGAAAACGATTTTTGTTTTCAGACGAACTGAACATGGCCCATCTCAGTCGATTGATCTTTCTGCTGAACACGACTGGGACTACGTTGCGGAAGATATGATTGATCTGGCCAACATTCTGAACTGCCCGTAATCCTGTAGCGCCGGTGCTTCCGGCGCTTGCTTAATTACCGTCATTACTTCCCCCCCCCCCTGATTCATCATTCCCACGGTTAACATCGTTCCGGACCTCAGAGCCTGCTTAATCGGCTGACGTAAAGTACGTGATATCAGACTGCAACATCATTGTTCAAATAAAAAACGCACCGTTTCAAAGGTGCGCTTTTGTTTTTAAATATTTTAAGTCAGATACTAACCTTCAGTTTCAGGCGAGACTATTTTTTCAGCGAAAGAACTGCTTATCTTCTGCCGATCGAGTATTACAAGTGTAATGGCAGACATCATCATCGCCCCTCCGACAACAAACATCGCGACCTCATAACCACCAGTTGTATCTTTAAGGAACCCGGTGACAAACGAAGCCACGAATCCTGCAAAGTTTCCAATTGAACCAATCAGGGCGATACCCGCAGCCGCTGTTACGCCAGACAGGAAGCGCGCCGGAATTGACCAGAACACAGGAAATGCCGCAAAAATACAGCTGGCGGTGACAGTAATTACGGCGATGGTGGCTGTTGGAGAACCCGCATAAAGTGCAAGCGGAACTGAAATGGCTCCAATTGCCGCCGGCAAAGCAACATGCCAGATAGCAATCCCTTTTTTGTGCACATAGTGAGACCACAACAGAAGTGCCGCTGCGGCTGGAAGGTATGGAACCGCTGTAAGCAGACCGCGATCCAACACGGTAAGCGGAGCACCTATAACTTTTTCGAAGCCTGAGATGATGGTAGGCAGGAAGAATGCCAGGGCATAGAACCCATACACCAGACCAAAATAGACCAGTCCCAGCGCCCATACACGACCATTGGTAAAGGCATCACGGACACGAGGATGTACACCTTTATTACCTTTTGCAGCATCTTCACGTTCAAGCTCGCGAGTTAACCACTCAGCTTCTTCCTTTGTTAACCATTTCGCATCAGCTGGCTTATCTGTGAGATAGAAGAAGGCAGCGATACCAACGAGGATCGCAGGAATGGAAACGCCAAGGAACATGACGCGCCAACCTTCAAGGCCGAACAGCCCATGAGCATTAATCAGCATGCTCGCAATCGGCGCACCAAAAACAGTTGTTAGGGGCTGTGCTACGTAAAATGTGGCCAGAATTTTTGCTCGATGGCGTGAGGGTACCCACACGCTCAGGAAGAAAATAGCTCCCGGAAAAAAACCGGCTTCTGCTACGCCTAGCAGGAAACGTAGCGCTACAAGCTGTTCGTAATTCTGAACCCAGGTGAACAGCATAGATACGATCCCCCAGGAAACCATAATCCTGGAGAGCCAGCGTCTGGCTCCAAATTTGTTAAGCAGTACGTTATTGGGCACTTCAAGCAAGATATACGCGATAAAGAAGATCCCTGAAGCCATTCCAAACTGGGCAGCAGTTAGAGATAAATCAGAGTTAAGGCCATTTGGTCCAGCAAAACCTATTGCCACGCGATCCATGTAGTTGATGAAAAACATCAGAGCCACAAACGGCACGAGCCTGATCATGATTTTCTTAATCGCTGATTTTTCAATTTGTGCGCTGTCTACAGTGCCAACTGAGCTTGATTTTATATTAGACATGGTACCCCCAATTACTTGGATGCTTACTCATTTAATAAGGCTCAACATGAGTGAGTCACACTTGATTTTCTGATTTACGGGCTCTAACGCAGAGGTTTCCCTGAATTAAGGCAACGCGATAAAAGGGCCGAATTTCTGCTCTTATAGCTCAGAGGCTGACTTTAAGACTCTTAACCGGAACCCTTACATATGATTAGGTATTGCGCATATGTTATAGGTCAGTTAACGCCTTATTAATAGTGATCCGGCTCACGCATCAATCAGCCTGTAGATAACTCAATGTTTTTCGCTATTTTTTGTGACAAGAATCTTCTTTTGTAAGTGTTATCGTTTAGCTTCGCTCACAAACAAAAGAACACAATCAATTCACATGAACAGGACGAACGGCTATCATTCCACCTGAAGAAGAAGAAATGGTGTTTGGAAAGATGGGGGGTACAGGAAAGAGCCACCAGCCGTATATTGACTGGCAGCTGACTAAACGTGACTAACTGTGCCCCATTACAGAATGGGGTACATAGTGTTCTTCGAGAATGCGAATTTCTTCGTCTGAAAGTTCAATATCTAATGCAGCAATAGCATCATTGAGTTGATCTGGGCGGGAGACACCGACGATTGGCGATGATACCTCAGGCTTTCTTAATACCCATGCAAGTGCTATCTGAGCCATTGGCACACCCCGCTCATCAGCGACCTGACTGACTGACCGGATAACCCTGTTATCAGCTTCAATAGTATTGCTAAAGAGTTTTTTATTGATCTCATCTGTATTTGAACGCTGGGTTTCGGTACCCACCGGCCGTGCAAGTTTTCCTCTTGCCAGAGGACTCCAGGTCATTAATCCTACCCCCTGATCTTTACACAGTGGGATCATCTCGCGTTCTTCTTCGCGGTACAGCAGGTTCACGTAGTTTTGCATTGAAACAAACGTGGTCCATCCGTTCTTACGCGCAATTTCCTGTGCTTTGGCGAACTGCCAAGCGTACATTGATGATGCACCGATATACCTCACCTTGCCGGATTTAACCAGGTCATGCATCACTTCCATAGTTTCTTCAATCGGTGTGTCATAATCCCAACGGTGTAACTGATACAAATCGATGTAATCCGTCCCCAGCCTCTTCAGACTTTCATCAACAGCGCTCAGTACTGCTTTACGTGACAATCCGGCAATATTTTTTCCTGCGCTGGCGGGTGAGATCCCCCCTTCTGGAGGAAAGAATGCTTTTGTGGCAATTACAACTTCCTGCCTGCGGGTAAATTCTTTAACGAGCTTACCAACGATCACTTCTGATGTACCTGCAGAATAACTATTGGATGTATCAAAGAAAGTCATACCATTCTCTACAGCTTGACGAAATATCGGTCGCGCTTCCTCCTCTCCAATAGTCCATGGATGAGCACCGGATTTAGGATCACCGAATGTCATACATCCAAGACACAGGCGCGAGACATCTAATCCAGTCCTGCCCAATTTATTATATTTCATACTTTCTCCGGTTAACGACTTATTTTAGATTGATGATTAATCACGAATCTTCAAATGATTTTCAATATTGACATTGAGCGGAAAATTTATTTATTGAATATAATTCAATGTTAAATTGAATTATTCACAACGTTCCCCATTCACTTCCTCACCCTGCTAACCCTTCAAAACAATAATCCTCATCATCTCCAAGAGTTACGTTAATCATACTTTTGATTTTAGGTTGGAAGAGCCACCAAATGAACATGCACTTAACACTTGAATCATTAAACCCAATTTAAAAAGCGACTCACAAGACCGATTTAGATGAATTTAGTATGTTTTGTGACCTTAATCATATTGCTATCTCTTAAATAGCTTACTCAGCAATAATTGTAGCCTTGTTCATATGAACACTGTATGCTCACATGATACAACCTATCACTCACTACTTAACAGGCTGAATTTTATGAAAATAGCAATAGGTGCTGATGATGCTGCGACAGAGATGAAAAATGCCGTCAAGGCTTTTCTGGTAGAAAAAGGTATTGAAGTAGCTGATTTCAGCCATGACTTACCAGGTAATGCCCAAATTTATCCTGACATAGCTCATAATCTCGCAACGGCAGTTGCTGCAGGCGACTTTGATCGCGGAATACTGGTGTGCGGCACCGGTATTGGAATGGCTATTGTGGCAAATAAGGTTAGAGGTATCAGAGCTGCTCAAGTACATGACAATTATTCTGCCGAACGATCCCGTAAAAGCAATGACGCACAAATTATGACGATGGGTGCACGGGTTATTGGTATTGAGCTTGCGAAATCTCTAGTGCAAATCTGGCTTGATTCAGAATTTGAAGCCGGACGTTCTGCCTCAAAGGTTGAACGTATTAATTTCTATGATGATGAAAAATAATTATTCCATCCTATCTTTTAACTCTCATCTCGAAGGTGAAAATGAGCCAGTTAGATGAATTAAAAAAAATGACGGTTGTTGTGGCAGACAGTGGCGATTTTGAAGCTGTTTCTCAATTTAAACCCGAAGATGCTACCACCAACCCATCTCTTATCCTTAAGGCTGCTGAGATTTCTCACTATCAGAATCTGATTGATGATGCGATAAAATATGCTGTTTCCCAAGGTGGCTCTGACCAGACACGGTTGATTAACGCATCAGATAAACTGGCAGTGAATTTTGGTTTAGAGTTATTAAAAGTGGTTCCAGGCAGAGTTTCAACCGAGGTAGACGCCCGCTTCTCATTTGACCGCGGAATGAGCCTTTCTAAAGCCAGAAAACTCATAAGAATGTACGAAGAACAAGGTATTGACCGCTCACGCATTCTTATTAAGCTCGCCGCAACTTGGCAGGGCATCAGAGCTGCCGAAGAACTCGAACGTGAAGGCATCAACTGCAATCTGACCCTCATATTCTCATTTGCACAGGCCAGAGCATGTGCGGAAGCAGGTGTATATCTCATTTCTCCATTCGTTGGCAGGATCACTGACTGGTACCAGGCGCGTTCGACGTCAAATTCTTATGACGTTGCCAGTGATAAAGGCGTTAAGTCCGTAACTCAAATCTACAATTACTTCAAAGAACGACGTTACCCTACCATTATTATGGGGGCGAGTTTCCGCCGCACAGACCAGATCGTAGCTATTGCCGGCTGCGACAGATTGACGATTTCCCCTGGACTGCTTGAAGTGTTGAAAGCGTCCAACGCACCTTTAAATCGCATGCTAACCCCTGAAGTTCCTTACCGAGATCGACCATCAGCGATGACTGAGGCTGAATTTTACTGGGAACACCATTCAGACGCCATGGCAGTTGAGAAACTGGCAGAGGGTATCAGACAATTTGGTGTTGATCAGATCAAGCTTGAATTAATGATTAAGGAACGATTTAACGAGGTAGAAGCACAAAATGTCTGATCGCAAAACACTCGCTAATGCCATTCGCGCGTTAAGTATGGATGCAGTGCAGAAAGCTAACTCGGGACATCCGGGTGCCCCAATGGGCATGGCGGATATCGCTGAAGTGCTTTGGCGTGACTTCCTGAACCACAATCCGACTAACCCGCTGTGGGCAGATCGCGACCGCTTCGTGCTGTCAAACGGTCACGGCTCCATGCTGATTTACAGCCTGCTGCACCTCACCGGTTACGATCTGCCGATGAGCGAGCTGCAGAACTTCCGTCAGCTGCACTCTAAAACTCCAGGCCACCCGGAATACGGCTATACCGCAGGCGTTGAAACCACCACCGGTCCACTGGGCCAGGGTATCGCTAACGCGGTGGGCTTCGCCATTGCTGAACGCACGCTGGCGGCGCAGTTCAACCGTCCTGGCCATGACATCGTAGACCACAACACCTACGTGTTCATGGGCGACGGCTGCATGATGGAAGGTATCTCACACGAAGTGTGCTCCATCGCCGGCACCCTGAAGCTGGGTAAACTGGTTGCCTTCTATGATGACAACGGCATCTCTATCGACGGTCACGTGGATGGCTGGTTCACCGACGACACCGCTGCACGTTTTGAAGCCTACGGCTGGCACGTGGTGCGTGGCGTGGACGGTCACGACGCAGACGCCATCAAGAAAGCCGTTGAAGAAGCCAAAGCGGTTTCTGACAAGCCTTCACTGCTGATGTGCAAAACCATCATCGGTTTCGGTTCACCGAACAAAGCCGGTACTCACGATTCGCACGGCGCACCGCTGGGCGACGACGAAATCGCATTGACCCGTAAGCAACTGGGCTGGAACCACGCACCGTTTGAAGTCCCTTCAGACATCTACGCACAGTGGGATGCCAAAGAAGCCGGTCAGGCAAAAGAAGCCGCATGGGATAAGAAGTTTGCAGCGTATGCGGCAGCACACCCTGAGCTGGCGGCTGAGTTCACACGTCGCATGAATCACGAGCTGCCAGCGAACTGGGAAACCGAGTCTCAGAAGTTCATCGAACAACTGCAGGCTAACCCAGCTAAAATCGCCAGCCGTAAAGCGTCTCAGAACGCCATCGAAGCCTTCGGTAAGATCCTGCCGGAATACATGGGCGGCTCTGCTGACCTGGCACCGAGCAACCTGACCATGTGGTCGGGCGCAAAGCCAATAAACGAAGACGCAGCAGGCAACTACATTCATTACGGCGTGCGCGAGTTTGGTATGACCGCAATCGCTAACGGTATTGCTCTACACGGTGGTTTCCTGCCGTACACTGCGACTTTCCTGATGTTTATGGAATATGCCCGTAATGCCGTACGTATGGCTGCATTGATGCAAGTGCGTCAGGTAATGATTTATACCCATGACTCAATTGGTCTGGGTGAAGATGGCCCAACTCACCAGCCGGTTGAGCAGATGGCCAGCCTGCGCGTGACGCCAAACATGAGCCTGTGGCGCCCCTGTGACCAGGTTGAGTCAGCTGTAGCCTGGAAATATGCGATTGAACGCCTTAACGGCCCAACCGCACTGATCTTTTCACGCCAAAACCTCGCCCAACAGGATCGTACCACTGAGCAACTGGCTAACGTGGCGCGCGGCGGTTATGTGTTGAAAGACAGCGAAGGAACGCCTGAGCTAATCCTGATAGCTACAGGTTCAGAAGTCGAGCTTGCAGTTAATGCTTACAAACATCTGACTGCAGAAGGTATAAAAGTGCGCGTGGTTTCAATGCCATCAACGGATGCCTTTGACAAGCAAGATGCGACTTACCGTGAATCCGTGCTGCCAAAAACTGTGTCAAAACGCATTGCGATTGAGGCAGGTATTGCGGATTACTGGTTCAAATATACCGGTCTGAATGGCGCAATCATTGGTATGCGTTCATTCGGCGAGTCAGCTCCTGCTGACGTTCTGTTTGACGAATTTGGCATTACTACTGAAAACCTGATAAAAAAGGCTCAGTGTCTTCTGAACGGTTAAAATACTGAATAATGAGCCCAAACGGGCTCATTATTATTTTGAGCCGAGATTAACTGATCATTCTCCTTTATACAGTCAGATTTACCCACTAACTCCCGCCTTACTTGCAGCTCTACATTAAGGTCAGTCTGACATCTATGCTCTGTGTTCTTCATCGCCAATTTCGCAGCTAAATCGCGGCAGTTCTCCTTGAGATTTGCTACTTCTGATACAATGTTCTTTTGCATTCAGCCTCAGGCAGGTGGAGAGTAACGTCATTATGGAACAAGACATTCAGGCACAGGATTACGAGATACTGACTGAAATTGCTATCGCCTACTATCGTGACGAAGTGACACAGGAAGAGATTGCTAATAAGTTCGGCTTTTCGAGAATGAAGATTGGCCGTATGCTAAAAAAAGCGCGGGAAGAAGGCATTGTCGAGATCAATGTTAAATATCATCCTGTTTTCAGCACGCAGTTGGAAAAGCTTTTACTTGAACGTTTTCCCATCAGCCGGGCGTTAATTGCCATAGATCACAATGATGCCGATGAGCAACGTCGCCTTGTTGCAGCTATGGTCTCTAACTACCTGTCTGCAAACCTCAAGGACAATATGATCGTTGCGGTCGGACAAGGACGCAATGTCGCGGCAGTTGCCGAGACGGTTTCCAGCACCATTCAACCGCGTAATACCCGTTTTATCTGTGGAATTGGCGGAACTCATCGACCGGGTGATGTAATAAACGCCGACCATATCAGTCGTCTACTTGCCCGTAAGTTCGGCGGTACCAGTGAATCTCTTTATGCACCGGCTTACGTCGAAAATGCGGAACTGAAATCCTTGTTCCTGCAAAACGGTACGGTTAAGGAAACGCTTGATCGCGCGCGAAAGGCTGACATAGCTCTGGTAGGCATTGGCGACATGAACAGTGACAGTTATATGGTGCAGTTAGGCTGGTTTACGCCTCAGGAAATTAATGACGCCAGCATCCGTTTAGGCGTTACCGGTGATATAGCGGGGTTTGATTTCTTCAACGCTCAGGGGCATCACGTGAATACAGTCATGGATGATCGTGTCATCGGTTTAAGCGCTGAAGAACTCAAACAAATCCCATGTGTAATCGCTATCGCTTCCGAGGGGACCAAAGCAATGGCTATCGTCGGCGCACTTCGCACTGGTGCGATAGACATCATCGCAACCAGTGCTAAAAACGTCAGAACGCTGCTGAGTATCAGCCAATAATAAAAAGGCCTTTCGGCCTTTTTTAGTTAAAAGGATGAGACCTCAAAGGTTCGTCTGATGTTGCTGCTTCAACCAGAATGGCAAACGATACTGCACCGGCATCTGGCGTACCCAGGCTCTTCTCGGCATGTGGTCTGGCTCTACCCACTTTGGGAAGAAGACTGGCTGTTCCGAGTGCTGCTTCAGTGGCTGCGGAAGATGCCGCAAGCCAGATGTCGGAAAGCGTCCCCCCATGGTCTTTACTCTCACTAAACACCTTACTGAAGGGCACCAGCGCGTCGACCATGGTTTTGTCGCCTACCTGGGCTCCGAACTTAAGAATGGCGTCTGTTGAGTCTCGTACTGTGCTGATCATCGTATTAAGATCCGGCGCTGCTTCATCGCCAATTCTTGCTCCAGCTGAAGACAATGCCGCTCCCCACAGGGCACCTGAGGTTCCGCCAGCACGATCGCTCCAGGCATCCCCTGCAATTTGAAGCAAGCTGCCCGCACCGGCTCCTTTGTCGAGGGCCAGCTCTGCAGCACGTACCGCGGCCTGTATGCCGCGATTCATACCGATACCGTGATCGCCATCCCCAGCGACGGCATCAATTTTTCCCAGCAGCTCAGCATTCAGATTGATGGTTTCAGCCAGAATACGCAGTTTTGCAAGTATAAAGGCAGCCAGCTGCTGTGAAGGGAGAGAACCAGGGTTAAGCGCAGCTGACGATTCGTTGTTTCGCGCCATTTCATCTGCAGTTAATCTCTCAGATTCGATCCCTGATCCTTTTTTATACCCCGGCGCGCTGGCAGGAGCTGACCAGAGGGCTTCGAGCTCGTCATCGAGCCAGAAAACAGTAAGTGACACGCCAGCCATATCAAAACTGGTAACGAGTTCACCCACTTCAGGCTCAACAATAACGATACCCCGCTCCTTAAGCAGCATATTGACCTTGCGATAAACCACGAATAGCTCTTCATATTTCACTGAGCCAAGGCCGTTGAGCATCACAACAATTCGCGCGCCCTTTTCAGTGCTGATCCCGGCAGGCCACTCTTGTTTAGCGAGAACAGCTTCAACCATTAATGCGGCCAGTTCATCGGCGGTAGGGGTATCGATTTCATTAATACCCGGCTCCCCGTGTATGCCCATACCGACTTCCATACGTCCTTTCGGTACATCAAAAAGCGGTTCGTCTGCCCCAGGCAAATAGCACCCTGAAAATGCCACGCCGATAGATCGGGTATGCTCATTGGCCTTTTCCGCGAGCCTTGTAACTTCGTCCAGTGAGTCACCACGCGCAGCAGAAGCACCGGCTACTTTGAACACGGTAAAATCACCTGCGATGCCGCGTCGCTTGCTCTTTTCAGAAATTGAAGCGCTGTAAACATCATCGGTCACCTTCACAATTCGGCAGTCTATGCCCTCTTTTTGCAACTCTTCAGCAGCATGGCCAAAGTGCAGGGTATCGCCGGCGTAGTTTCCAAAGCTGAAAATCACGCCACCATCATGATGGGCGTTTTTGGCTACCGAATAAATTTGCTGTGCGCTGGGAGACGCAAAGAGGTTGCCCATGGCGGCTCCATGGGCAAGGCCTGGCCCGACAAAACCGCAGAATGTCGGGTAATGCCCAGATCCGCCACCAATAACCAGGGCGACCTCGCCTTCGGTGACCTTGGTCGAACGAACAACGCCTCCCCTGACCTGCATCACGCGATCGGCGTTGGCCGCAACGAATCCCTCAATCATTTCATCGACAAAATCATCAGGTACATTGTGAATTCGAGTCATGTCAATTATTCCATGTCAGAAGGGAGTGACAGCAGATCTCTTATCGATTCGCTTAGCAGTTGAGGTTTTTCTTCAGGAACCCAATGGCCACACTCTGGTACCACAATTTCAGTGACTTTATTCGCCATTCTGCGCAGGGATGTGGCAACTTCTCCACCACGTCCCCAGTAGCCGCCACCGCCCAGAGCGAGACAAGGGATCGTCAGCTTTTCAGTTCTGGCCTCATTATCACGGATGTCCTGCGTAACCTCACGGTAATAGGCAAACCCCGCACGCAATGCGCCTGGAGTGTTCAGGTTTCGCATGTATTCATCTCGGGCTTCACGCGTAATTGCAGCACGAGTGTGACCGTAGTTCTCAAAGAACCAGTCAAAATAGTATTCTTCTCGCCCGTTGATCAGTGCTTCAGGTAAATCAAGCGTCTGCAGGAATGAGTGGTGCCAGCGCTTCCCCCCCTGCCCGATATTTGGCTGACCGTCGCCTGGGATAGCAACGTCAATCACTCCCAGATGCGTTACACGAGAGGGGTTATCCGCAGCAACCGCAAAAGCAACAGTTCCGCCCCAGTCATGACCAACAACGGCAAATTTATCTACGCCCAGTTTGTCCAGCAGTTCGATTACGTCGCGGCCAAGCGTACGTTTGTCATAACCTGATGCCGGTCGCGTCGTATCCCCCAGTCCTCTCAGGTCAGGAGCGATGATCCGATAGTCTTTAGCAAGATACTCAATGACCTCCCGCCAGCAATACCAGCTTTGCGGATAACCATGCATGATCCTACCCACGTAATGTGGACACGGCCCTAAGCGAGATTCAGATTTTCAAATTGTTCCGGGCTGAGTCCCCCACAGGCACTGTGGCGGCGCCACCGATTGTAATCACACTCGATATAATTAAA
>NZ_JAIUDA010000012.1 GCF_020179835.1 Pantoea sp. alder81
TCTGTAAAACGTCATAATGAATTTCATTATGTGTTCACTCGTGAGACTTGATATTTTTTACGTCCGGAGACGTTGATATCAATCCTGCGAGTGCCCACACAGATTGTCTGATAAATTGTTAAAGAGCAGTGCCGCGATTTCTCAAGCGGCGCGGGATGCGTATATTACGCTTTCCGCATTCTCAGTCAAGCATTTATTTTTGCTTTTCTGAAGGTTGCCTTGAAGACCACCTCCTGAACACTTCGCTTCGTAAGCCGTTGTTCCGTGTCAGTGGAGGCGCAGTATAGGGATTTCTTTTGGGCTGACAAGTGCTAATTACAAATTAAATTCTGAGTGTTGTTTTTTTCGTCGAAACCCCGCTAAATCGCCAGTTTTTCCAGCAACGGGAAGCCATAACGCTGAAGAACCGGTGATAATTGCATCACCTCATCATCCATGCGGGTGCAAAAAGCCACATTTTGATCTGAAGAAACTGCATGGGGTGCTTCATGCTCTAATAGCCATACCGTTCGGCGTGCAATGGCCGCACCTGAATCGACTAACCTTGTTCCTTCGGGCAACACCATTTGAAGCTCGTCACGCAATAGCGGGAAATGCGTGCATCCTAATACCACTGTGTCTGGTGGCTCTTTCATGCGCAGCCAGGGTTGCACAGCACGGCGCACATCAGCCAGCTCAACTTCTTCGCCATGCAGCTTCGCTTCCGCCAGCTCTACCAGTTCAGCAGAACCCAGCATTTCGATTTTGCATTCGCGCGCGAATTGCGCCACCAGCTCATGAGTATAAGGACGTTTTACCGTGCCACGTGTTGCTAACAATCCCACGACACCATTACGCGTGAGGCGCGCAGCAGGTTTGATCGCCGGCACAACACCGACAACAGGAAACTCAAAGCGCTCACGCAGTGCAGGTAAAGAAACGGTGCTGGCAGAGTTACAGGCGATAATCACTAATGCCAGTGGATAGCGTTGGGTAATTGCGTCAACGACGGCAACCACTCGCTCGACAATATAGTCTTCGGATTTTTCGCCATATGGAAAACCTTCATTATCGAAGGCGTATAGATAGTGAAGATCCGGCAGCAATTGCCGGACCTCATCATAGACGGAGAGCCCACCGACACCGGAGTCAAACACCAGCACGGTGGGACGCGGATCAGAAGCTGTAGCTGGCGCTGAGGTAATACTCCGTTCCTGGAGTTTGATAGCCATACACTGTCTCGTAATCTTTATCGAACAGGTTGGCAATTCTACCACGAACGGTGAGCTGTGATGTGACCGGATACGACACTGCAAGATCCCATAAGCTCACGCCGCCTAATTTCACGCGCTGCGGAGTATAAGAGTGGTTGTAGTCGTTATCGTAACGGTCGCCAAGATAGTGATAGGTCACAGACCAGTCAAAATCGTAGATCGTCCAGTCGAGTTGGTATTTCACCTGCTGCTTAGCACGGCGTGCCAGTTGCTGATTGGTCTCTGCATCACGCGCATCAACATAATCGTATGAGATCTGATGGCTTAGCGGGCCAGTATCGAAGGAAGCAGTAGCTTCGACACCTTTAATACGTGCTTTGTCGATGTTGTAATAAACGTAAGTGCTGGGATCGCTATCAATCAGATTGTCGATATCATTGCGATAACCCGATACACGCCAGTTTACCGGGCCAGTCAGCCCCTCAAAGCCCCCTTCCCACTGCTTGCTCTTTTCTGGCTTCAGATCCGGGTTACCATAGGTCTGGCTGTAAAGCTGTCCCAGATTCGGTGATTTGAATGCCGTACCGTAAGAGGCGAAGACACTGTAACCGTCCACAAACTCCCAGGCGGCACTGCTCTGCCAGGTGTTGTGCCAACCAAACGCATCATTGTCATCGCCACGCACCGCCCCTTCCAGCGTTACGCTGCCAAATTGCTGCTGTGCAGTGACATAAATACCGGTATTACGCTGCTCTTGCCCTTCAATCGTGGAGTTAGTACCCGGTTCCGAAGTCTGTTTCTGCCAGTCCACGCCACCACTGATGGCACCGTGCCCGACCTGCACCGTATTGCCCCACTGCAGATTGTACTGCTGCACATCATTTAATGAGGCAGTCGCATCATATTTACCGAGTTGCGGGCTGTAGTTGTAATCTTTGGTATGGCTATAGCTGGCGATTAACTGGGATGAGTAAATACCCTGATTGAAGCGCAGGCCGGTATCCCAGGTTTGGCTATAAAGCTGGCGGGTATCGACAAAGGTGTTTGGTTCTACGTAGGTAGGATAACCATCGTAAGCGGTGCGGTTATCAAAGCCATAGCCGCGTACAAAGCCGCTGAAATCATCGCTAAACTGATGCTCCAACGATCCATACAGGGTTTTACTCATAAAACCATCACGGTCTTTCTGCGCGGGATCGCCATACACGTCAGGTAAGTTCGCCACGACATCGTAGCCCTTGGTGTAAGTATAATTCCCCGCCATGGTGAGCTTGGTAGCATCACCCAGCATCTGCTGTGTAGAGCCATCATAGCTTTGGTAACCTTTGGAACCGACACCCGCCGTCAACGTTGTACCCGGTTTTCCACGGCCGGTGATGATGTTCACCACCCCACCAATCGCATCCGAGCCATACACAGCAGAACGTGCACCACGGATATATTCGATGCGCTGCACCAGTGACAACGGAATCTGGCTTAGATCAGACGAACCAGAAATACCCGCCTGATTGAGGCGAACGCCGTCAATTAATATCAGTACATGGCTGGAGTTAGTACCACGGATAAACATCGAGCTGGATTGACCAAGGCCACCGTTCTGCGCGATATCCACGCCAGGTAAACGGCGCATCACATCCGTCAGGCTTTTCGCCTGCCATCGATCTATCTCTTCACGGGTGACTACCGTCGTGGGCGCCAGCACCGATGAAACCGGCTGAGCGAAACGGTTAGCGGTAACGATTTGCGTATCATCATCCTGAGCGTAGCCATACGCAGCCCAGAGTGAAAGCGCCGTTGCACTGAAGGCACACAGCGTAGTGTTGCTTTTATTCATTGTTGTAAGCATCCAAAAGACGAAGCAGGATGCCGCAGGCCTGCGACCGATAGCACGCGATGGTCGTAGTAATTGCGACGTCACACCGGCAGGTCTTCGGGCTGAGAATCATAAATGGTGAAAAACTTCCCATCCCGCAGGACAGTGTTTGTAGATGCACTCACCACGACATTCTTTTACCGCTGCGCGTCAGCTCCAGATTCACACTGGATTCCCTTTTAACTCAAAGAGGCCGGCTGTCGCAGTCTAAGGCCAGGAAGGCTGGAAAGCCATCTTACCTTCACAGTACTGGACATCAGCAGGTGAATGCCTACAATCGCCCGGCAAGCTAGCTTATTACCAGGATTAAAGATGACACCCGAACAGCTCCCGATTGAACAATACGACGCGCAACTGGCGGAAAAAGTCAGCCGCTTACAGGCGATGATGGTGCCCTTTGCCGCGCCTGACGTGGAGGTGTTCCGCTCACCGGTCAGCCACTACCGTATGCGCGCAGAATTCCGCATCTGGCATGATGGCGACGATCTGTACCACATCATCTTTGATCAAGAGACAAAACAGCGCATCCGTGTAGATCAATTCCCCGCCGCCAGTGAATTGATCAACCAGCTGATGCCAAAATTGATCGATGCGATCCGTGATAACAAAGCGCTGCGTTTCAAACTGTTCCAGATCGACTACCTGTCGACGATGAGCAATCAGATTGTGATTTCGCTGTTGTATCACCGCAAGCTGGAAGCCGATTGGACCGAAGCGGCCACTGCATTGCGCGACACACTGCGCGCTGAAGGCATCGATGTGCAGTTGATTGGCCGTGCGACCAAAACCAAAATCTGCCTCGATCGCGATTACGTCGATGAGCGCCTGCCGGTCGCGGGCAAAGAGATGATTTATCGTCAGGTTGAAAACAGTTTCACCCAGCCGAACGCCGCGATGAATATTCAGATGCTGGAATGGGCGCTGGATGTCACTCAGGGCTCACGTGGTGATTTGCTGGAACTCTATTGCGGTAACGGCAATTTCTCGCTGGCGCTGGCACGTAACTTCCATCGCGTACTGGCGACGGAAATTGCGAAACCTTCAGTAGCATCAGCGCAGTACAACATTGCAGCCAACCAAATTGATAACGTGCAGATTATACGCATGGCGGCGGAAGAGTTTACGCAAGCGATGAATGGTGTACGCAGCTTTAATCGTTTGGAAGGCATCGACCTGAAGAGCTATCAATGCGAAACCATCTTTGTCGATCCACCACGTAGCGGGTTGGATGAGGAAACCGTGAAGATGGTGCAGGCGTATCCGCGTATCCTTTATATCTCCTGCAACCCGCAAACCCTGTGCGATAACCTTGCCACGCTAGGTGAAACCCATGAGGTGTCACGGCTGGCACTGTTCGACCAGTTCCCGTATACCCATCACATGGAATGCGGCGTCTGGCTGACACGCAAAGCGTAAAACAAAACGGGAACCCTGCGGTTCCCGTTATTGTATTTAGCTCTTGTTCCTGGCGCGGCGGAAGCGGGTAGCAATCCAGAACACCAGCGCCACCATCAAAATGGTGGGGATGAAGTTGGAACCGATATCCGGATATTCAGCACGTACCAGCGCGCTATACACCAGAATACCCAAAAGGAAAAACGCCGCGGCCAGTGAAGGCATGCCATCGGGCATATTGCGGTTGAGATAACGCTGATGAAGACACCAGGCCGCGAGGCCAAGGGCGATCAGCGGGAATATCGAAAATGGCACAAACGTACTGAACAGCACCGAAAAGGAGCCGTTGATCGCTAAACCGGTGATAAAAGCCAGTAACAGGGTTCCTTTATCGCGAGGGTTTTGCTCAATCATTTCATTATCCTTATCACATTACTCTTCGGGTTTTTCCAGGGTAACCGCCAGACGTTCCTGCTCCCGGCGATACCAGTAATAAGCGCCTTTGGCGATCATGCGCAATTGCAGCACCAGGCGATCTTCCAGCTTGCGGCGCTGTTCGTTATCCACATCCAGTGCTTCCGCACCGGCGCTGAACACGATGGTCACCATGGCTTCGGCCTGCGCTTCGGTAAAGCTGCGCGGCATACGATTTTCCAGCTCAAGGTAATCCGCAAGCTCAGCGATAAAGTGCTGAATTTCACGCGCGACTGCGGCACGGAACGCGGCCGATGTTCCGGAGCGCTCGCGTAGTAAGAGGCGAAAAGCGTTGGGATTGTTCCCGATAAATTCCATAAATGTCGAAACGGAGGTCTTGATGATGCTGCCGCCCTTGGCAATGCGCTGGCGTGCCTGACGCATCAGCTGGCGTAACATCAGTCCACTTTCGTCAACCATGGTCAGACCCAGTTCATCCACATCTTTAAAGTGACGATAAAACGAGGTAGGTGCAATCCCGGCTTCACGCGCAACTTCACGCAAACTCAGGCTGGCAAAACTCCTTTCTGCACTTAACTGACTGAAGGCTGCTTCAATCAGCGTACGCCTTGTACGTTCTTTCTGTTGCGCCCTGACGCCCATTTTCCCGGCCTTTTGAGTGATCTGGAAGGCACTATAACAAACTTTTCAGCGTACAGTGGCGCAAAGTTTGTGACCGCCTGTGTACCTCACGCTTTGTCAAAACTGGGGATTTTTCGCTGTTAGAATTCAGAAGTGCGCGGTGAGATGTTAGAATCTCGTTGTAAAAATGTGATAGAAAAAATAGGACGTACTGGTATGCAAAAGTCTTACGATTACGATGCCATTGTGATTGGCTCCGGTCCAGGCGGCGAAGGTGCGGCAATGGGCCTGGTGAAGCAGGGAGCGCGCATTGCAGTGATCGAACGCTACCATAATATCGGCGGCGGTTGTACTCACTGGGGGACCATCCCCTCCAAAGCTTTACGTCACGCTGTCAGCCGTATTATCGAGTTCAATCAAAACCCCCTTTATAGCGATCACACCCGACTCCTGCGCTCCTCATTTGCTGACATTCTGAATCACACCGAAAACGTTATCAGTCAGCAAACGGCAATGCGTCAGGGATTTTACGAGCGCAACCGTTGTGAGCTTTATCAGGGCGATGCCCATTTTGTTGATGCCAACACCATCGAAGTTGAACAACCCGATGGCACCCGCGAACGCTTAACCGCAGAAAAATTCGTGATTGCGTGCGGTTCACGTCCTTACCATCCTGCAGACGTCGACTTTACGCACCCACGCATTTACGACTCCGACTCTATCCTCAATCTGCATCATGAACCTGGCCATGTGATCATCTACGGCGCCGGTGTGATTGGTTGCGAATACGCGTCGATTTTCCGTGGCCTGAACGTCAAGGTGGATTTAATTAACACCCGCGATCGTTTGCTGGCCTTCCTCGATCAGGAAATGTCAGATTCGCTCTCTTATCACTTCTGGAACAGCGGCGTGGTGATTCGTCACAACGAAGAGTTTGAGAAGATTGAAGGTGTGAGTGATGGTGTGATTATGCACCTGAAGTCGGGCAAAAAAGTGAAAGCGGATTGCCTGCTGTACGCTAACGGCCGTACCGGTAACACCGATTCACTGGCGCTGGAAAATGTCGGGCTGGAAGCCGATGGTCGTGGCCTGTTGAAAGTGAACAGCATGTACCAGACTGCGCAGCCGCACATCTATGCGGTCGGCGACGTAATTGGTTATCCGAGTCTGGCTTCAGCGGCCTACGATCAGGGCCGTATTGCCGCACAGGCGATCATTAAAGGTGAAGCCACTGCCCATCTGATCGAGGATATTCCAACTGGGATTTACACTATTCCGGAGATCAGCTCAGTGGGTAAAACCGAGCAGCAGCTGACCGCGATGAAAGTGCCTTACGAAGTGGGTCGTGCGCAGTTCAAACATCTGGCGCGTGCGCAGATTGTGGGGATGCACGTGGGCAGTCTGAAAATCCTGTTCCATCGCGAAACCAAAGAGATTTTGGGGATTCACTGCTTTGGCGAACGTGCGGCGGAGATTATTCACATTGGCCAGGCCATCATGGAGCAGAAGAACGGCGGCAACACGATTGAGTACTTCGTGAATACCACCTTCAACTATCCGACCATGGCCGAGGCTTATCGTGTGGCCGCACTAAACGGTTTAAACCGCCTGTTTTAACGACGTGTCCAGATAACCCTGCATATGGGTTTTGATTGCTTCTGCCAGCTGCTCATAGCGGCTGCGCAGAGGTGATCCTGGGCGATACACCAGAGCAATCGTGCGCTGTGGAACTGGCTTATAACATGGCAGATAACACACGCCATCACGCACGCGTTCCTTCGGTACCGCCAGCGATGGCAGCAAGGTAATACCGCTTCCTGCCGCGACCATGTTGCGCAGCGTTTCGAGGCTGGTTGCACGGAAATGCGTGTCTTCATCTGCACCCGCTTCGAAGCAGAAGCCCATGGCCTGATCGCGCAAGCAGTGGCCATCTTCCAGCATCAACAGCTTTTCACCGGCCAGATCCGACATTGGCACACGATCACGATCGTGCCATGGGTGATCCTTGTAGATCGCCAGTTTCATCGGTTCATCAAACAGCGGCACTTCAATAAAGGCCTCGCTCTCTTTGACCAGCGCCAGAATGGCACAATCCAGTTTACCGCTGTCGAGCTGGGCCAGCAGTTGCTGCGTTTGCGCTTCGTGCAGGTACATTTCGAGTTTAGGGAAAGTTTGATGCAGCATAGGAATGATCTGCGGCAGCAAATATGGGCCAGTGGTTGGAATCAGACCAATATGCAGCGGTCCGGACATCGCTTCGCCCTGTTGGCTCGCCATCTCCTTCAGCACTTTGACTTCACGCAGCACAGTTCGCGCCTGATCCACCAGCAACAGTCCAGCCTGGGTAAATAACACTTTACGGCTGGTACGCTCCAGCAGCATCACACCGAGCTCATCTTCCAGCTTACGAATCTGCCCGCTTAAGGTAGGTTGGCTGACATGACACGCATCAGCTGCACGCCGGAAATGGCGATGCTCCGCAAGCGAAACCAGATACTCCAGATCACGAATGTTCATTGATTTCCTCCAAACCACGATAGCCCGTGGCGATAGATAGAATAGCAATGAACGATTAGCCCTATCAAGCGATGAACAGGAATAATACCGGCCATAGCAAGCAATGTTGAAAACGAAGTAGAGATGACATCGAGCATCACCTGCAATGAGCTCGAAAAATCATAGTGTTGGCCGGGAGTGCCAGCCCTTGATGATGTGCCTATAACAATATGTATTTCTGAAGCTAGAGGTTGGCGGGCTACCGAAAAGGAGCCCGCTCTTTTTTTTTACGCCAGACGCTTTTTCGCTTCAGCGATGGCAAACGCCACCTGCTGTGGTGACACGCCACCTTGCGCATTACGCTTGTCGAGGCAGGATTGCAGCGACAGAATCGGATAAACGTCATCCTCAATCACCGCACTGAACTGCTTCAACTGCGCCAGGCTTAACGCTTCCAGCGCCACGCCCTGCTTGATCGCTTCAACTACGGTTTCACCGACAATGTGGTGCGCTTCACGGAACGGTACACCTTTGGCCACCAGATAATCCGCCAGTTCGGTGGAGTTGGCGTAACCCTGCTCGGCCGCTTCCTGACAGCGTGGGCGTTTTACCTGAATGCCGTCCAGTACCAGTACCGACATGTGCAGACAATCCACCCAGGTATCGAGCGCATCGAACAGGCCTTCTTTGTCTTCCTGCATGTCTTTGTTGTAGGCCAGCGGCAAACCTTTCAGCGTCATCATCATGCCGGTCAGCGCGCCCTGTACACGGCCACATTTGCCGCGAATCAGTTCTAACGCATCCGGATTTTTCTTCTGTGGCATTAATGAAGAACCTGACGTCACTTTGTCAGACAGCTCAAGGAAGCCTGCTTCGCCGGTGTTGAAGAAGATCAGATCTTCGGCGAAGCGTGAGAGATGAATCATGCCGATAGAGGCATCGGACAGCAGCTCCAGCACGTGGTCACGATCAGACACGGTATCGAGGCTGTTGCGCGTGGCGGATGCGAAGCCTAACCAGCCCGCCAGCTGCTGACGATCGATTTCATACGCGGTGCCAGCCAGTGCGCCACAGCCCAGCGGACTGACATCCAGACGCTTCAGCGTATCCTGCAGACGGCTTTCATCACGCGCCAGCATTTCTACGTACGCCAGACACCAGTGCGCGAAGGTCACCGGCTGCGCGCGTTGCAGGTGCGTGTAACCCGGCATCACTGCATCCTGATTAGCTTCTGCAGTAGCAACGAGGGCTGATTGCAGTTCGCGCGTGGCGTCCAGCAGCACCGCGACCTGCTCTTTGCACCACAGTTTTAGATCGGTAGCGACCTGGTCGTTACGGCTACGGCCAGTGTGCAGTTTTTTGCCCAGGGCACCCACTTTGTCGATCAGCTTGCCCTCGACCCAGCTATGGATATCTTCGGCATCGCTTTGCAGAATCTGCTCGGGATTGGCGCGCACTTCTGCCAGCAGTTCATTCAATGCGGCTTCCAGTTGCTGCTGCTCATCGCTGCTCAGCACGTTCACGGTAACCAGCGCTTTAGACCAGGCTATCGAACCGGTGATGTCCTGCTCTGCCAGACGATAGTCAAAACGCAGTGAGTCGTTGAACTGTTTGAACCGTTGGTCTGCTGCCTGCGAAAAACGTCCGCCCCAAAGTGCCATCTGCTTTACTCCTGAATGCTGTTATAGAAAGGGCGGCCCGAAGCCGCCCTTGCAAAATGTGTTATCTGCTGCGGTGTTACTTCTTCTGCTCGTTCAGTGCACGAATGCGTGAAGAGAGAGAGAACAGACGGATAAAGCCGCCCGCGTGGCTGTGGTCGTAAACTTCGTCTTCGCCGAAGGTCGCGAACTCTTCAGAGTACAGGCTGTTGGCCGAGGTTTTCTGCGTTGTAGTGGCGTGGCCTTTGTACAGCTGCAGTACCACTTCGCCGTTTACCTCTTCTGCCAGTGATTCGGCAGCGGCCTGGATGGATTTACGCAGCGGCGCGAACCAGCGACCGTCATAAACCACGTAAGACATTTCATGGCCCAGCTGCTCACGCCATTTGAAGCTATCACGATCCAGTACTAACTGCTCAACCGCACGCAGCGCGTTGACCATGATGGTGCCGCCGGGGGTTTCATAGCAGCCGCGAGATTTGATACCGACCAGACGGTTTTCCACGATGTCGATACGACCCACACCGTGTTTTGCGCCCAGCACGTTCAGCTTTTCCAGACACTTGAACGGGCTCAGCTTCTCGCCATTGACCGCCACCACGCGACCTTTCTCAACGGTCACGGTGACGTTTTCAGGCTGATCTGGCGCTTCCAGTGGATCAACGGTCCACACCCAGCAATCTTTGTTCGGTGCGTTCGCTGGGCTTTCCAGTACGCCACCTTCAGTCGAGATGTGCCATGCGTTCTCATCACGGCTGTAGATTTTTTCCAGCGATGCGGTGGTCGGAATGTTGCGCTCTTTCAGGTAATCCAGCAGTGCTTCACGTGAACGCAGATCCCACTCACGCCATGGCGCAACGACTTTCAGCTGTGGAGCCAGTGCGGTATAGGTGGTTTCGAAACGCACCTGATCGTTACCCTTACCGGTCGCACCGTGGCACAGTGCATCCGCACCCACTTTCAGCGCCAGCTCAACCTGCGCTTTCGCGATGATTGGACGTGCCATTGAGGTACCCAGCAGGTAGGTGCCTTCGTACAGCGCACCGGTTTGCAGCACCGGATAAACGTATTCGCTGATGAACTCTTCACGCAGATCCGCAACGTGGCACTCAGAAGCACCAGACTGCAGTGCCTTCTTCTCAACGCCTTCCAGATCGGCTGGGTCCTGACCAATGTTGGCCACGAATGCCACTACTTCACAGCCACCGTAGTTCTCTTTCAACCATGGAATGATGGCTGAAGTATCAAGACCGCCGGAGTAGGCCAGAACGATTTTTTTGATGTTTTGCGTGCTCATATCTTAAATCCTTGATTATGCGAGAATCCGGGTGCCAATCGACACGCCGTTGAAAAGGGTTGGCAGCTGTTCAGCATGGCGCCAGCTGGCGATATCGACCGGGCGACCTAACGTGCGCGCAGCATCGAGTGCCGCGTTAACTTTAACGATCATGCCATCAGTGATAATGCCCTGGTCAATCAGCTGCTGGGCTTTCTCGGCCGTCATCTCTTCGATGCGCTGACCTTTGCCATCGAGAATACCGCTGACATCTGACAGCAGCACTAAATCTGCACCGATGGTCGCCGCCAGCGCGGTCGCCGCCTGGTCAGCGTTGACGTTCATCAGGTCGCCGCCATCGGTAATACCGATTGAGCTGATCACCGGCATATAGCCCGCACTCAGCAAGGTGTTGACCAGCGCCGGATTACCCGGCGTGGCGTTGCCTACATGGCCGAGTTCTTCATCGAACTGCGCCACGTTTACCAGGCCCGCATCGCCGAGGCACAAGCCCACAGCACCAATGCCGTACTTCTTCGCCCAGGCCAGCAAGGTCTTATTCGCTGTACCCGCTAAAGCACCGGTAATAATGTCAATCTGATCGGCTGGCGTCACGCGCAAACCGTTCTTCTTTTTCACCGGCAGCGCGAGCTTCTTCATTAGCTCGTCAACCAGGCAGCCGCCGCCGTGCACAATGATCAGCGGGCGCTGATGTTCATTGCGGTAGGCCAGCAGCGCATCAAACAAGCGGGCCAGCGCTTCTTCGTTATCCAGCAGCACGCCACCCAGTTTAATGATTAATGGATTCATGGCAGTTTCCGTCCGTTAAATCAGTGACAGCGTTTCGGGGAAGCCGAAACGAATGTTTAAGCATTGAACCGCCTGCGAAGAGGCACCTTTCAACAGGTTATCTTCGGCAGCGACCACGATCAGGTGTTCACCCTGCATGGCAAAACCGATATCGCAGAACGGCAAACCGACGACCGCTTTCAGCGCCGGCACACCTTTGTCATACACACGCACCAGCGGTTTGTCGTGGTAAGCCTTGTGGAAGGCATCCGCCACGTCTTGCTGCGTCACGCCCGCTTTCAGGCGGCAGGTGGTAGTAGAAAGAATTCCGCGCGGGAAGCTGCCCAGATGCGGGGTGAAAATCACAGGCGTACCGAGATGCGCCACGATTTCAGGATGATGACGATGATTGAACAGGCCATATGGCTGCAGGCTGACTTCACAGAAGCTGGTGCCGACGTTGGCTTTACGCCCTGCTCCGCTCACACCACTGGTGGCATTGATCACCGGCCATTGTGCATCGTTAAGCAATCCCGCTTCGACCAGCGGTTTCAATGACAGCTGCGCCGCCGTGGGATAGCAACCGGGTACTGCCACCAGCTGCGCATCTTTAATTTTATCATGCTGCCATTCGGCCAGGCCGTAGACAGCTTTATCCAGCCAATCCTGATGCTGATGGCTGAAACCATAATATTGGGTATAGAAAGCATCGTCGTTGACACGGAATGCACCGGAAAGGTCGAACACCACGCAGCCTGCTTTGAGGAATTCGGGCGCCAGATCGTGGCTGACTTCGTGCGCAGTCGCGAGGAACACCACATCGACTTTATCGGCCCATTCTGCGGCATCACTCAGCGGCTGCAGTGGCAAATCGACAATGCCTTTCAGCTGCGGATGCAGATCAGACAGTAATTTTCCGGCATCCGGGCTTTGCGCTGAAACCGCCAAAGCGGTTATGTTCATATGCGGATGGCGATTCAGGTAAGTGGCAAGCTCTACGCCAGCATAACCACTGGCACCAACGATCAGCGTATTCAACATCAGGCTGTAACCCTTATTTACAGTCACTCATTCCGGGTCGCGGCTTTGCCCCGTTGCCCACGATGCCGTTTGCAGATGATTTTACCCTTCACATGCAAGCGACGTTATTGTATTTTTATTCACTATTAATGCATGAATATTGATACATCCTAACCCAAGGACCGTCAACAGTGAAGACAAAATTACCACCTTTTATCGAACTCTACCGCCAGTTGATTGCCACACCATCAATCAGCGCCACCGACAGCGCGCTGGATCAGAGCAATGAAACTTTAATCAATTTGCTGGCGGGCTGGTTCCGCGATTTAGGCTTCAGTGTTGAAGTCCAGCCGGTGCCGGGCACTCGCCATAAATTCAATATGCTGGCACGTAGCGGATTGGGTGCTGGCGGCCTGCTGCTGGCGGGCCATACTGACACCGTTCCCTATGATGATGGCCGCTGGACACGCGATCCCTTCACGCTGACCGAGCACGACAACAAGCTGTACGGTTTGGGTACGGCAGATATGAAAGGCTTCTTTGCCTTTATTCTGGATGCGCTGCGTGACGTTGACGTGACCAAACTGAGTAAGCCGCTGTACATCCTTGCAACCGCCGATGAAGAAACCACCATGGCCGGGGCGAAGTATTTCTCTGAAACCACTCAGCTGCGTCCAGATTGCGCCATCATCGGTGAGCCGACCTCGCTGAAGCCGGTGCGTGCGCACAAAGGTCATCTGTCGAACGTGATTCGTATTCAGGGCCAGTCAGGTCACTCCAGCGATCCCTCACGCGGCGTGAATGCCATTGAGCTGATGCATGAGTCCATCACCCAACTGATGCAACTGCGCAATACCCTGAAAAATCGTTATAACCACGACGGTTTCGCTATCCCTTACCCAACCATGAACCTGGGTCACATTAACGGTGGTGATGCCGCAAACCGTATCTGCGCTTGCTGTGAATTACACATGGATATTCGTCCACTGCCGGGCTTAACCCTGAGCGATCTGGATGGTTTGCTGAATGAAGCACTGGCGCCGGTAAGCGAACGTTGGCCAGGCCGTTTAACCGTGGGCGAACTGCATCCGCCGATTCCTGGCTACGAATGTCCAGCCGATCATGAGCTGGTGAAAGTGGTAGAGAAATTGCTGGGCGTGCCGACCGAAGTGGTGAACTATTGCACCGAAGCGCCTTTTATCCAGCAATTGTGTCCAACGCTGGTTTTAGGCCCAGGATCGATCAATCAGGCGCATCAACCTGATGAGTTTATCGATACCGCATTTATTAAGCCAACTCATGCGCTTATCACGCAGGTTGTGCAGCATTTTTGTCACTGATTAACAATAGATGGGGCAATTCACTGTTAAAACAGTAAATTGCCCGGTCATTGTTCGGGATTTAATAATAAGAATAACTTATCTCGCTTCCCCTCACTTTAATTCTATGAATTTCCGGTAGTTAGCAGCGAATTATCGTCAATTTAAGTCAATTGACGAATAGGAAGAACCGTGGCTAGATAAAAGACGATGTTATGCCCGTTGGGTGTAAGGGTACTTTCAAGACGATAAGGGTGTCAGGGTCAAATGAACGAACAATATTCCGCAATGCGAAGTAATGTCAGTATGCTCGGCAAACTGCTCGGGGATACGATAAAGGATGCACTGGGAGAGAACATCCTCGATCGGGTGGAAACCATCCGCAAACTCTCTAAGTCCTCCCGCGCAGGCAATGACACCGATCGTAAGGAACTGCTGAACACGCTGCAAAATCTCTCTAATGACGAGCTGCTGCCCGTCGCGCGTGCGTTTAGTCAGTTCCTCAACCTGACCAACGTGGCAGAGCAGTATCAGACCATTTCCCGCAGCGGCGATGGCGCGAACAATCCTGAAATCCTGAAGAAGACCTTTGAACGTCTGAAGCAGCAGAACGACATCAGCGAAAGTTCGATTCGCCAGGCGATCGAAGAACTGTCGCTGGAGCTGGTGCTGACCGCTCACCCAACCGAAATCACCCGTCGCACGCTGATCCACATGCTGGGCGAAGTGAACAGCTGCCTGCAGCAGCTCGATCACAGCGACATCTCTGATTACGAACGCACGCAAGTGATGCGTCGTTTGCGCCAATTAGTCGCGCAAGCCTGGCATACCGATGAAATCCGCAAGTATCGCCCAACGCCGATTGATGAAGCCAAATGGGGCTTTGCGGTCGTCGAAAACAGCCTGTGGCAAGGCGTGCCGGCTTTCCTGCGCGAGCTGAATGAGCAGGTTGAAGAGACCTTCGGCATTAAACTGCCGGTGGATTTCGTGCCGATTAAATTCACCTCGTGGATGGGTGGCGATCGCGACGGCAACCCGAACGTCACTGCGCCTATCACGCGCCATGCGATGCAGCTGAGCCGCTGGAAAGCCGCCGACCTGTTCCTGCGCGACGTGGGCGTGCTGATCTCAGAGCTATCGATGTCAGAATGCAGCGATGAAGTGCGCGAACTGTGCGGCGATCCAGAAGCGCTGGAACCGTACCGCATGATCCTGAAGCGTATTCGTGGCCAGCTGATGACCACACAAGCGTATTTAGGCCGTCGCTTGAAAGGCGAACGCCTGCCGCGCCCTGCCGACCTGCTGGTGTCCAACGATCAGCTGTGGCAACCGCTGTACGCGATTTATCAATCACTGCAGCAATGTGGCATGGGCATCATCGCCAACGGGCAGCTGCTGGATACGCTGCGTCGCGTGAAGTGCTTTGGCGTGCCGCTGGTGCGCATCGATATCCGCCAGGAGAGCACCCGTCATACCGAAGCCATTGCCGAAGTCACCCGCTATCTGGGTCTGGGCGATTATGAAAGCTGGTCAGAAGCCGACAAACAGGCGTTCCTGATCCGCGAACTGAATTCCAAACGTCCGCTGCTGCCGCATCAATGGGAGCCAGGTGACAACACCCGCGAAGTGCTGGATACCTGTAAAGTGGTGGCCGAAGCACCGCAAGGCTCCATCGCCTCTTACGTGATTTCCATGGCGAAAACGCCGTCGGACGTGCTGGCGGTGCATTTGCTGCTGAAGGAAGCCGGCATTCCTTACGCGATGCCGGTGGCGCCACTGTTCGAAACCCTCGACGATTTGAACAACGCCAATGACGTGATGACGCAATTGCTGAGCATCGATTGGTATCGCGGCTTCATCAACGGCAAACAGATGGTGATGATTGGTTATTCCGACTCGGCAAAAGATGCCGGCGTGATGGCCGCCAGCTGGGCGCAATACGAAGCACAGGATGCGTTGATTAAAACCTGTGAGAAAGCCGGCATCACGCTGACGCTGTTCCACGGACGCGGCGGTTCCATCGGCCGTGGCGGCGCACCTGCGCACGCAGCACTGCTGTCGCAACCGCCGGGCAGCCTGAAAGGCGGCTTGCGCGTGACCGAACAGGGCGAGATGATTCGCTTCAAATACGGTTTGCCAGAAGTCACCATCGCCAGCCTGTCGCTGTATACCGGTGCGATTCTCGAAGCCAACCTGATGCCACCGCCAGAGCCTAAGCGCGAGTGGAAAGAGATCATGAACGGTTTGTCAGCCCACTCCTGCGCCATGTACCGCGGTTATGTGCGTGAAAATCCGGACTTCGTGCCGTACTTCCGCTCGGCCACGCCAGAGCAAGAGTTGGGTAAATTGCCGCTCGGTTCACGTCCGGCTAAGCGTCGTCCTACCGGCGGCGTGGAATCGCTGCGTGCCATCCCATGGATCTTCGCCTGGACGCAGAACCGCTTGATGCTGCCCGCCTGGCTGGGTGCTGGCGCGGCGTTGCAGAAAGCAATGGATGAAGGTCATCAGGATCAGCTGGAAGCGATGTGCAGCGAGTGGCCGTTCTTCGCCACCCGTCTGGGCATGCTGGAGATGGTGTTCTCGAAAGCCGACCTGTGGCTGGCGGAATACTACGATCAGCGTCTGGTGGATAAATCACTGTGGCCACTGGGCCAGCAGCTGCGCGATCAGCTGGCTGCGGACATCAAAGCCGTGTTGACCATCGCCAACGATGCGCATTTGATGGCCGACCAGCCGTGGATTGCCGAGTCTATTGCGCTGCGTAATGTCTACACCGATCCCCTCAACGTGCTGCAGGCTGAACTGCTGCATCGTGCACGTGCGCAGGAAGAGCGTGGTGATGAGCCGGATGCGCGTGTTGAACAAGCGCTGATGGTGACGATTGCGGGTGTGGCAGCGGGTATGCGTAATACCGGCTAGTTGCGGTATGCGCTAATCATGAAGGGGCCAATCTGGCCCTTTTTTTATGGGCACAATATTGCAAAGCGGGAAGAAGCGGCAAATGGAGTAAAGCGTTGGGCGCCATGGATGGCGCACGCCGAGCGATCAGGGACGAGACAGCGACTTTACGTAATTGCCGCTTCTTTCCGCGACACGCACTGCCCAACATAAAAGAGGGCGCATGGCCCTCTTCATCGTGATTCCATCTTAGATAATCAGGCCGAGGCAGCCGGACGCACACCCAGAGTGTGACAGATGGCGTAGCTTAGCTCTGCTCGGTTCAGCGTATAGAAATGGAAATCTTTCACCCCTTCACGCGACAGGATTTTCACCATGTCCATGGCGATGTTAGCGCCGACCATTTTGCGGGTTTCTGGATCGTCATCCAGTCCGGCAAACATCGCATTCATCCAACCCGGCACACGCACATTGGTCATGGTGGCAAAGCGCTGTAACTGTTTGAAGTTTGATACCGGCAAAATGCCCGGCACAATTTCCACGTCGATGCCGGTCGAGACGCAGCGATCGCGGAATCGCAGATAACTTTCGACATCAAAGAAGAACTGCGTGATAGCGCGGTTAGCACCGGCATCAACCTTACGCTTCAGGTTGATCAAATCCGCCTGGGCGCTTTTCGCTTCAGGATGCACTTCCGGATAAGCGGCTACCGAGATATCAAAATCGCCTACCTCTTTCAGCAATTCGACCAAATCAGCGCCGTACATCTCAGGCTTGCCGCTGCCTGGTGGCAAATCACCGCGCAGCGCCACAATGTGGCGAATGCCGTTTTCCCAGTAGTCACGGGCAATGCCGCGCAGTTCATCGCGCGTGGCATCGATGCAGGTCAGATGCGGAGCCGCTTCCAGACCGGTGCGCTCTTTGATGCCTTTGATGATGCTGTGCGTACGGTCGCGTTCGCCGGAGTTAGCACCGTATGTCACGGAGAGGAATTTCGGTTTCAGGATGCTTAGTCGGTCGATTGAGCTCCACAGGGTTTCTTCCATTTCACTGGTGCGAGGCGGGAAAAATTCAAAAGAGACATTAATTTGCCCGTTCAGCTCAGCCAGGCTTTGGTTCAACGCTTCGCGCTGATTGGCGTGAAAGAAACTCATCCAGATTACCTCGTCGTCACATATTGATTAACTTGCGGCCTGCGAACATCCATACGTTTAGACGTCCAGATGCTCAAAATGAACTATTCGCGCGTATGCGTCAACTTAAAATTAATGTACAGGCGTGACAAATATTCAACCAGGTTGAGAGTGTTTCATGTTAATCGAAGGGATAAAAAGCGCAGACGGCGGCCACCGTCTGCGTTACAAGGCAGGTTACAGCAGTTGTGCGAGGCGATTAATATCCGATTGCAGTGCGCCGGCCGTGACATCACGACCGGCACCCGGCCCGCGGATCACCAGCGGGTTGTCGCGATACCAGCGGCTCTCAATGGCAAACACGTTATCGCACGGCAGCAGTGCGGCCAGCGGATGTTCCGGACGGACTGCTTCCACACCGACGCGGGCTTTACCGTTGGCATCAAAACGCGCCACATAGCGCAGCACCAGACCCATCTCCTGTGCCGCTTCGAAACGTTGCAGCATTTGGTCGTTCAGCTCATCGGCATTCTCGAAGAAATGGTCGATGGATTCGTCTTCGCAATCCGCTGGCACCAGCGATTCAACACGCACCTGATCAGGTTCGATGTCATAACCGGCTTCACGCGCCAGAATCACCAGCTTGCGCATCACATCCTGGCCCGACAAATCCACACGTGGATCGGGCTCAGTGAGGCCTTGCTGCCACGCCTGATCCACCAGCTCACTGAACGGCACCGTGCCATCAAACTGCAGGAACAGCCAGGACAACGTGCCGGAGAAGATACCGCTGATAGACAGAATGCTGTCACCGCTTTCACGCAGATCGCGCACTGTGTGGTTCACCGGTAAACCAGCGCCGACGGTGGCGTTATACAACCAGTGACGACCGGTTTTGGCGAACGCATCCCGAATCTGCCGCCAGGTTTGGCTGCTGGATGCGCCCGCGACTTTATTCGCGCTGATGACGTGGAAACCGTGGCTGGCGAAATCGAGATACTGCTGTGCCAGTGGCGCGCTGGCGGTGACATCCAGTACCACCAAATCATCGAACGGATGGGCACGCATCCACAGGAACAGCGACTCTTCATCACGCTCTTCCGCTTCGTCATCAAAAAAGGCGAGCGCACGGCTGGCTTCCAAACCTTCGTAGCTCAACAGACTGCGGCTGCTATCTGCCACACCCGCCAGCACATATTCAAAGCCGGTGCGCGCCGATAAGCCTTCCTGCTCACGCGCAAACAGTTCCAGCCATCGTGAGCCAATGTTGCCTTTGCCAAACAGCATCAGACCGATGCGTTTTTCCGCACGGAACAGTGACTGATGCAGACCCTGGATTAAGTGCTGCGTCGGCCCCACACGCAATACGGCGACAATACTGATGTGATCTTCCGACTGCCAGACGAATTCGACCGGCTGGTCTTTGATTTGCTGCCAGAAGCGATGGCTGTGCAGCGGGTTACGCGTCACGCCTGCACCCACTAATGCCACCAGCGCTAATCCATCACGCAACTGCAGATGGCCCGGCAGCGCAGCATCCTGCAGCAGATTAAAGGCGCTATTGACCACTTCCGAGGTATAGCAGAGTTGCAGCAGACGGCGATCGGGATGGACTCCCATCGCCAGCGGACGCAGTTGCGCGCGCTTAAGCAGCAGATCGATCTCTTTCTGCTGCGTTTTAAAATCATGGTTTTCGGGAATGTGAATCTCCACCAGGCACACATCGTCGTGGCTGGTGACGATACGTGCGCCGGTGCCGGAAGCCAGTACGCGCTCAATACGCGTTGAGCCCTGCTCCGGTTGATAGCTGCAGCGCAGTTGCAAATCGATATCGCTGTTAGAAACCGGCTGCAAGGTACGCGTATGCAGCACCGGTGCCGCCAGACGCGCCAGTTCGCTGGCTTCGTCTAAGCGCAGCAGTGGCAGTAAACAGGCGTCCGAGACTTTGCGCGGATCCGCGCTGTAAACCCCCGCCACATCACTCCAGATGGTCACGCGACTGGCACCCGCCAGCGCTCCAATCTGCGTCGCCGAGTAATCCGAACCATTACGCCCCAGCAGTACCGTTTCACCCGCATCACTGCGGCTGATAAAGCCGGTCACCACCAGGCGTTTGTG
Source organism: Pantoea sp. alder81 (assembly GCF_020179835.1). Classification (GTDB taxonomy): domain Bacteria; phylum Pseudomonadota; class Gammaproteobacteria; order Enterobacterales; family Enterobacteriaceae; genus Pantoea. The sequence continues at coordinate 20,225 of NZ_JAIUDA010000012.1, forward strand.
CGGATGTTGAGCCAGCAACGCCTGCAGCAATGGCCAGGATTTGCCTTCATCGACCTGCGGCTGCGCCGCACGCTCCGCACGAAGGAAGTCACGCGCATCTAACCACGCAGCTTCAATATCGCGCTGGCTCAGCACGGCGGCCATCAGCCGCGCCGACCAGATTTCACCGTGCCCCACCACTTCGGCATACACCGCATCGGTGATAGAGCCGTCAAGCAGTGCCGCCAGACGTTCCAAATCGCGAATAAACGCAGCGGTCAGGGTTTCAGCATATTCAGCAGGCAACAGCGCAGCAATCAGCTCACTGTGATAACGCCGTAATGCCTGTTGCACCTGGTGGGCGGATAAGCGATCGCTTTGGCTCAATTTAAGCCAGCTAATCAGCTGATTGGTGGTACTGCCCGCGGCAGAGACCACCATTAAGTCGCCTGGTTGACTGTAATCCGCCATGATACTGGCGACACGCTGATAACAACGCGCGTCGGCCAGGCTACTGCCACCAAATTTGTGCAACTGCCTGGTCGGCGTTCCCGCGCCTGCTGAACTCGTCATGCTTACCCCTCGGCTGCGATCCTGAATGCATTATCCAGATCGGCGATTAAATCTTCGTGATCTTCAATTCCGACAGAAATACGTAACAGCGTTTCCGAAATACCCGCTGCCGCGCGCGCTTCCGCAGACATCCCTGCATGCGTCATGGTGGCGGTGTGCGAAATCAAACTCTCTACACCACCGAGCGACTCCGCCAGCGTGAACAGTTCCAACGCCTTGAGGAAACGGCGCAGACGCGTTTCGTCGGCGTCAATTTCAAAACTTAACATCGCGCCAAAGCCACGCTGTTGACGTACCGCATACTCATGGCCGGCATTTTCCGGCAGAGACGGATGATACAATTTTTTCACCAGCGGTTGTTGCTTCAGGTAATCAACAATCGCCAGTGCATTACGTTGTGCTGCGGCCATACGCGGCGCCAGCGTGCGCAGTCCGCGCAGCAACAGGTAGCTATCAAACGCTGCGCCGGTTACACCAATATTATTTGCCCACCAGGCAAGGTCAGTGGCCATGGCTGAATCTTTGGAAATCACCGCACCGGCGACCACATCGGAGTGACCATTCAAATACTTGGTACAGGAGTGGATCACCAGATCAGCGCCCAGCGCCAGCGGGTTCTGCAATGCCGGGCTAAGGAAGGTGTTATCCACCACGCTGATTGCACCCGCTTCACGCGCCGCCTGGCAAATGCCGGCGATATCCACCACGCGCAGCAGCGGATTGCTTGGGCTCTCCACCAGCACCAGTTTTGGTTTCTCGGCCAGCGCGGCGGCCAAAGCAGCCTTGTCACCCTGATCAACAAACTTCACGCGATAGGCACCGCGTTTGCTCAGGCTATCGAACAGGCGATAGCTGCCGCCATAGCAGTCATGTGGGGCAACCAGCAGATCGCCCGGCTTCAGGAACACGGTTGTCACCAGATGAATCGCTGACATCCCGGTATTGGTTAATACCGCGCCCGCACCGCCTTCCAGTTCTGCCAGCGCGCGTTGTACTACATCACGCGTAGGGTTACCACGACGTGAGTAGTCATGCGCACGCGGCTCATTGAAGTCGAGGAAGTTGTAGGTGCTGGAGAGATGAATCGGTGGGACAACGCAGCCATATTGCTCGTCATCATTCAAACCGCTGCGTACTGCGATGGTTGCCTGTTTACGCGTCATGGTGCTTACTGTTCCTGAAGAGTAATAAGAAGTGGCAACAGGATAACATTCAGCGCATAGACGTCAATACATCTGGACATCTAAATGTCTTTGCGTATAGATTGAGCAAATCACCAATACCCGCTAAAATTACGCGTCATCGCCTGGTGTTCAGCGCGCTTTCCTGTGAAAAGCGATGCGTAAGCATAAAACCGGCAGTTTAAGCGGTCAGGCACAGAAAAATCGGGCATAATCAACGGATTTCCCCATATTCAACTTTTATTGATTAAGGTAACCCATGGCTGAGTGGAACGGCGAATATATCAGCCCTTACGCTGAACACGGTAAGAAGAGCGAGCAGGTTAAGAAGATTACAGTTTCTATCCCGCTGAAAGTGCTGAAAATTTTAACGGATGAACGCACGCGCCGTCAGGTGAACAACCTGCGTCATGCCACGAATAGCGAATTGCTGTGCGAAGCCTTTTTGCATGCTTTCACCGGGCAGCCTCTGCCGAATGATGTCGATTTGCGCAAAGAACGCAGCGATGAGATTCCAGAAGAAGCCAAACAGATTATGCGTGAGATGGGCATTGATCCCGATAGCTGGGAATATTGAGTCCAGAAATAAAAAAACCCAGCCAAGGCTGGGTTTTTTCTTGCTTCCGAATCCGGAGATTCGACGGCAAATAATCTTATTTCTTGCTGGTTGGAACGCTGAAACGCTTGTTGAAGCGATCTACACGGCCACCAGAATCAACAACACGCTGCTTGCCAGTGTAGAACGGGTGGCATTTGCCGCACACGTCCAGGTTCAGGCTGCCGGTCATGGTTGAACGGGTGTTGATCACGTTACCGCAAGAGCAGTTGATGGTCACTGCTTCGTATTTCGGGTGAATACCTTGTTTCATGGGAGAACCTCATAAAAGGCCGTGTCGCTCTCTATGCCAGGCGAACCTGCACAGCACCACACGCGGTTAATAATTAAGTGTATCTTTGACGAGCGATCTCATCAAAGGCGGCATAGTATACAGAAAATAACCGAATCAGGCAAATCGTCACGATAGATACCCGCTGGTTGTATCAGCGTGTACACTACTTCTCCTTATTACAGAACCGGATAGAGATCGACATGCCCGTTGTTCAGGTTGCCCTGCCCGTTCCGCTGCCTCGCCTGTTTGACTACCTGCTGCCCGCCGATGCGCCGCAGCCGGTGATGGGCGTGCGTGTCAGCGTGCCGTTTGGCAATCGCAAAATGATCGGCATTGTGGTGGCAATAAAAGAGAGCAGCGATCTGCCTCTGACTCAGCTCAAACCGCTGGAAAGCGTGCTGGACGATCAGAGCCTGTTCTCTCCGGCGCTGTGGCGCATCCTCCATTGGGCGGCAAGCTACTACCACTCTCCACTGGGCGAAGTGCTCAGCCATGCGTTACCCGTACTGCTGCGCCAGGGCAAACCCGCTCAGGAAGCACCGCTTTGGCAATGGGTGGTCAACGACGCTGGCCGTGAAGTGGCGATGGAGAGCCTGAAACGTGCACCGAAACAGCAGCAGGCGCTGGCGGCACTGCGCCAGCAGCCTCTGTATCGCCATCAGGTCAGCGAACAGGATCTCACTGACGCAGCGCTGCAATCACTGCGCGCCAAAGGGCTGTGCGATCTGCGCGAAAACGCGCCGCAGATGCACGACTGGCGCACCACCTTTGCCGTCAAAGGCGATCGTCTGCGTCTTAATACCGATCAGGCGATGGCGGTAGGCGCGATGCGCAGCGAAGACGATCATTATGCAGCCTGGTTGCTGGCGGGCATTACCGGTTCGGGCAAAACCGAAGTCTATCTCAGCGTGTTAGAGAATGTACTGGCACGCGGCAAACAGGCGCTGGTGCTGGTGCCGGAAATCGGTCTGACACCGCAAACCATTGCTCGCTTCCGTGAACGCTTCGATGCGCCGATCGATGTGCTGCACTCGGCACTCAACGACAGCGAACGTCTTGCGGTGTGGCTGCGGGCGCGCAGTGGCGAAACCGCGATTATCATCGGTACACGTTCAGCGCTGTTCACACCGCTGGCTCGCCCAGGCGTGATCATTATTGATGAAGAACACGACAGCTCCTACAAACAGCAGGAAGGCTGGCGCTATCAGGCGCGCGATCTGGCGGTGTTCCGCGCCCACGAAGAAGATATTCCGATTGTGATGGGTTCAGCGACACCGGCGCTGGAAACCCTGCACAACGTACGCGTCGGCAAGTATAGACAGCTCAATCTCACTAAACGCGCTGGCAATGCTAAACCGGCTTTACAGCAGCTGATCGACCTTAAAGGCCAGCAGCTTAAAGGCGGACTTGCGCCCGCATTGCTGGGCAAAATGCGCCAGCACCTGCAGGCCGATAATCAGGTATTGCTATTCCTCAACCGCCGCGGATTCTCGCCTGCATTGATGTGCCATGACTGCGGCTGGCTAGCGGAGTGTCAACGCTGCGACAGCTATTACACGTTGCATCAACATCATCGCCAGCTGCGCTGTCACCACTGTGATAGCCAGCGCCCGCTGCCTAACCAGTGCCCGGGTTGTGGTTCCACGCACCTGATGCCGGTCGGTGTCGGCACAGAACAGCTGGAGCAGCAGCTCAGCACGCTCTTTCCCGGCGTGCCGGTGTCGCGCATTGACCGCGATACCACCAGCCGCAAAGGCGCACTGGAACAGCATCTGGCGGATGTACATCGCGGCGGTGCACGCATTCTGGTAGGTACACAGATGCTGGCCAAAGGGCACCATTTCCCCGACGTGACGCTGGTTTCTCTACTGGATGTCGATGGTGCCTTATTCTCTGCCGATTTCCGCGCCGCCGAACGCTTTGCTCAACTCTATACCCAGGTAGCGGGCCGCGCCGGGCGAGCCGGCAAACAGGGTGAAGTGCTATTGCAGACGCACCATCCCGAGCATCCGCTATTGCAGACGCTGCTGCATCGCGGCTATTTCGCCTTTGCTGAAGAAACCTTGCTGGAACGCCAATCGGTGCAGCTGCCGCCGTGGACCAGCCATGCGCTGTTCCGTGCGGAGGATATGGATAATACGCAGGCAGCCGAATTTCTCACGCAGCTGCGCAATTTACTGGAAGCCAGCCCGCTCAAAGATGAGGCTATGTGGCTGATGGGGCCGGTTCCGGCGCTGGCACCGAAACGCAGTGGACGCTGGCGCTGGCAACTGCTGCTTCAGCATCCCTCGCGTAAACGCCTGCAGCAGCTGCTGAGCAGTTCGCTCCCGCTGATCTCTACCCTGCCCGCCGCGCGCAAAATCAAATGGACGCTGGATATCGATCCCACCGAGAGTTAGGCCGCATGACATCTGCGAGCCAGATCGAAAAAAGTCGCACAAGTCACAATTTTTATGCAAATTAAGTAACAACCTCACCCGACGTTGGGTTATCAATAGTGCCCATCCCGGCTGAAGCCCGGCAATGTCTGAAAATCAATGCGCTGTACCGCGTCAGGAGTTATACGTTGGACCAGAAGCAACCTTCATCCGCTGCCACTATGAAAGATGTGGCCGAGAAAGCTGGCGTGTCTACCGCCACGGTTTCTCGCGCGCTGATGAACCCGGAAAAAGTCTCGGCTGCCACCCGGCAGAAAGTAGAACAAGCGGTTATTGATGTCGGCTATGCGCCACACGGGCTGGCGCGCAATGCCAAGCGCGGCGAAACGCAAACCATATTGGTGATAGTGCCGGACATCTGCGATCCCTTCTTTAGCGAAATCATTCGTGGCGTCGAAGTCACAGCGGCGCAGGAGGGCTATCTGGTGCTGATTGGCGACTGCGCACATCAGGATCAGCAGGAAAAAACCTTCCTCAACCTGATGCTGACGCGCCAAATCGATGGCATGGTGCTTCTGGGTTCACAACTGCCTTTCGATGCGGGAATTGAAGATCAGCGTAACCTGCCGCCAATGGTGATGGGCAACGAATTCGCCCCGGAAATGGCCCTGCCTACCGTTCACATTGATAACCTGACAGCGGCATTTGAAGCGGTCAATCATCTGCTGCAACTCGGTCATCGCCAGATTGCCTGCATTACCGGGCCAGAACATATCCCGCTCAGCCAGTATCGTTTACAAGGCTACATTCAGGCTCTGCGTCGCAGCAGTATCGCTATTGATCCCACGATGATTGTGCACGGTGATTTCACCTTTGAAGCTGGTGCCAATGCGCTAAAACAGCTGATGAGCTTACCGCAGCCACCGAAAGCCATTTTCTGTCACAGTGATTTGATGGCATTGGGTGCGATGAATCAGGCACGAAAACTGGGCATGCGCATTCCACAGGATCTTTCCGTGGTGGGGTTCGACGATATCGAACTGGCGCAGTATTACGATCCTCCACTCACCACCGTGGCACAGCCGCGATTTGCCATTGGTCGCGAGGCGATGTTGCTGTTGCTGGATGAACTGCAGGGCAAACGTGTCAACAACGGCTCACGTTTACTCGACGCGGAATTACGCGTGCGTGGAAGCACCGCTCCCGCCACAAAACGGGAAAAATAGTCTAGGCTTCAGTGCATTTTCAGCGGATTCTGAAGGCAGACTGTGCTGGTCAAAGTTCCAGCCCTTGAGTAACATGACGCATTCATTGCCGGGCAATTAACAGAACATTTACACCCGTCTCAATTAGGGTTTCGCCCATTGGCATTTTTTTGAAGGGTATCAGAACGAAAGTGGCACAGAGAGATTATGTAGGCCGCGGGCGTTCAACAGGGACGCGTCGCAAAAAACCCGCAGCGGGCCGCAGCAAGAAAAGCAAAGGCGGCTCCGGCACTTCAAAGTTGATGATAGTACTGGCCGTGGCCGTGCTGGTCACCTTTGCCGGTGGTTTATGGTTCATCTCTCATCATAAAAAAGAAGAGACTGAGGTCATTCCGAATCATAAAGCCAACGGCAACGGCCTTCCGCCTAAGCCGGAAGAGCGCTGGAAGTACATCAAAGAGCTGGAAAATCGCCAGATAACCGTGCCGACGCCGACGGAGCCTTCTGCAGGTGGTGGCGTGCAATCACAAGCACAGCTGACGGATGAGCAGCGCCAACTGCTTGAGCAGATGCAGGCGGATATGCGCCAGCAACCGACGCAGCTGAATGAAGTGCCGTGGAACGAACAAACTCCGGCGCAGCGCCAGCAAACCCTGCAACGTCAGCAGCAGGTGCAGGTACAGCAACAACAGCAACAGCGCCAGCAACAACAGTTACAACAGCAGCAGCGCCAACAGCAGTTGCAGCAACAGCAGGCAACGCGTCAGCAGCAGCCTGCACCAATAACGCGTGAACCGGTGCAACAGCCGAAACCACAGGAAACGGCAAAAGCGAAACCGGAAGAGAAAGCCGCTTCGCAGCGCTGGATGGTGCAGTGCGGATCGTTCAAAGGAACCGATCAGGCAGAGTCTGTGCGTGCTGGCCTGGCCTTTGAAGGTTTTGAGAGTCGCATTACCACCGGCGGTGGCTGGAATCGCGTAGTTATCGGGCCGTTCAAAGACCGCAGCAGCGCTGACAGCACTGTCAAACGCTTACACAGCTCCGGACACGGAAGCTGCATTCCTCTCGCTTTACCTTAAGTCATTCGCCTCGCGGCAAGTGCGTGAATCCCCTGAGCTTACATCAGTAAGTGACAGGGGTGAGCGCACCTCGCTAACGCATCTGCAATATCAAGTAAGACAAATCTCGGGGTTGAAACCCTCCAAACCTACCCCATATCTGGTTGCATGATACTTCGTGCTCTGTGCGCGAAGTTCCTTTTCCACTGCAACAAGGGGTCTGCCCGTGACAACAATAGTAAGTGTACGACGCAACGGCCGTGTCGTGATTGGCGGTGATGGCCAGGCTACGCTCGGCAACACCGTGATGAAAGGCAACGTGAAGAAAGTGCGTCGTCTCTACAACGATAAAGTGATCGCTGGTTTTGCCGGCGGCACCGCAGATGCCTTCACCCTGTTTGAATTGTTCGAGCGCAAGTTAGAGATGCACCAGGGTCACCTGGTGAAAGCAGCGGTCGAGCTGGCTAAAGACTGGCGCACCGATCGCATGCTGCGTCGTCTTGAGGCGTTGCTGGCCGTTGCTGATGAAAACTCTTCGCTGATCATCAGCGGTAATGGTGACGTTATCCAGCCTGAAAATGACCTGATTGCTATTGGTTCTGGCGGTCCTTACGCCCAGGCAGCGGCGCGCGCCCTGCTCGAGAACACCGACATTGGTGCCCGCGATATCGTTGAGAAGGCGCTGAACATCGCCGGCGATATCTGCATCTACACCAACCACAACATCAACTTCGAAGAATTACCGTCTAAGGCTAAGGACTAAACATCATGTCTGAGATGACTCCCCGCGAGATTGTCAGCGAGCTTAACCGCTTTATCATTGGCCAGGACGGCGCTAAGAAGGCCGTGGCGATTGCCCTACGTAACCGCTGGCGTCGCATGCAGCTCGATGAAGAGCTGCGCCATGAAGTCACGCCAAAAAACATTCTGATGATTGGCCCGACCGGTGTCGGTAAAACCGAAATCGCGCGTCGTCTGGCAAAGCTCGCCAACGCACCATTCATTAAAGTTGAAGCCACGAAATTCACCGAAGTGGGTTACGTCGGTAAGGAAGTCGACTCGATTATTCGTGACCTGACCGACTCCGCCATCAAGATGGTACGCAGCCAGGCTATCGAGAAGAACAAATACCGCGCCGAAGAGATGGCGGAAGAGCGCATTCTTGATGTGCTGATCCCACCGGCGAAAAACAACTGGGGTCAGGCTGAACAGAACGCAGAACCCTCTGCTGCCCGTCAGTCATTCCGCAAGAAACTGCGTGAAGGCCAGCTGGACGATAAAGAGATTGAGATCGATCTGGCGGCATCATCGGCCGGTGTTGAAATCATGGCCCCTCCAGGCATGGAAGAAATGACCAGCCAGCTGCAGTCGATGTTCCAGAACCTCGGCGGTCAGAAGCAGAAAGCGCGCAAACTGAAGATCAAAGAAGCCATGAAGCTGCTGATCGAAGAGGAAGCGGCAAAACTGGTGAATCCGGAAGAACTGAAGCAAGACGCCATCGAAGCCGTTGAGCAGCACGGTATCGTGTTTATCGATGAAATCGACAAAATCTGTAAGCGCGGCGGCCAGAATGCCGGCGGCCCGGATGTGTCACGCGAAGGTGTACAGCGTGACCTGCTGCCTCTGGTGGAAGGCTGCACCGTGTCCACCAAGCACGGCATGGTGAAAACCGACCACATTCTGTTTATCGCTTCTGGCGCGTTCCAGGTGGCGAGCCCGTCAGATCTGATTCCAGAACTGCAGGGCCGTTTGCCGATTCGTGTCGAGCTGCAGGCACTGACCGTGAATGACTTTGAACGTATCCTGACTGAGCCAAACGCGTCTGTGACCGTACAGTACAAAGCGCTGATGGGCACCGAAGGAGTGAATATTGATTTCACTGAAGACGCTATCCGTCGCATTGCTGAAGCCGCATGGCAGGTGAACGAAACCACCGAGAACATCGGCGCACGTCGTCTGCACACCGTGCTTGAGCGTCTGATGGAAGATATCTCTTATGACGCCAGCGATCGCAACGGCGATTCCGTCACCATTGATGCTGAATACGTTGGCAAGCATCTGGATGAATTGGTGGCCGACGAAGATCTCAGCCGCTTTATTCTGTAAAGGTTCCATCGTTATCCGCTGCCCGGCCACTGTGCCGGGCATTTTTTTACGCAGGATATTGATGCAGCGCTTTTTTTAGCGGGTGATGATTTTGCCAACAATCGTCAGATAGCGATATACTTACCGCTCCTGTGGCAAACAGACGATACCCTCATGAAATACGATACTTCCGAACTCTGTGACATCTACCATGAAGAAGTGAACGTGGTTGAACCGCTTTTTTCCAATTTTGGCGGACGCACCTCATTCGGTGGGCAAATCACCACAGTGAAATGTTTCGAAGACAACGGCCTGCTTTACGATCTGCTGGAAGAGAATGGCCGGGGTCGCGTGTTAGTGATTGATGGCGGCGGCTCAGTACGTCGTGCACTGGTCGATGCGCAACTGGCGCGGCTGGCGGCGCAAAACGAGTGGGAAGGACTGGTGATTTACGGCTCCGTTCGTCAGGTTGACGATCTGGAAGAGCTGGAAATTGGTATTCAGGCGATTGCGGCAATTCCGGTAGGTGCTGCGGGTGAAGGTATTGGCGAAAGTGACGTGCGCGTAAACTTTGGCGGTGTGACCTTCTTCTCGGGAGACCACCTTTATGCGGATAACACCGGCATCATTCTGTCGGAAGACGCCCTCGATATCGAGTAAACCATAACAAAAACGGGTGCCGCAGCACCCGTCATGGGTTTAAGCAAAGACGCTTAAACCTCTTCCATTTTTCCCAACAGTGCACGCAGACGCTCCTGCCACACGTGCTGTTCTTCTTTCAGATGCTGGTTTTCACGCACCAGTGCATCCTGGTTGCCGGAAGCCTGGCTGGCTTCATTGCGCAGCGTATTATTCTGATCTTTCAGCTCTTCGATTTCCATCTGCAGCAGGGTGATGGTATCAATCGCCTGCTGTACTTTCGCTTCCAGTTTCTCGAACACTTCAAATGACATCTTTATGACCTCTCCTAAATCTCTTGCAAGGCGTTGATGGTGCTGGGACTGCCTTGTTATGGTGCGTCCAGCCACGATGTCCCGATTGTATGTAGCCACACCCCGCAAGTCCAGCGGCACAAGGCCTGCAAGGGCAGTCTGTAACACTTTTCAGTTAATGCTTAAAAAAACGCTCACGATCGCGCATTTTTGCGCGCGGTCACGGTATTGGACTTAGGTAAAGCAGGGTTAATGGGCCTTAAAGAAAGGTAAAAGACGCGAAAACGCGCATTTTTATGACGGAGTACACATATTTCGATTTCGCTATTTCTCGTTTATGCTCGTTAACGATAAATTCACATCAGCCCTACATAAGAGCTGGGTGACTCATGGATTGAGAACAAAAACTGATAAAATTTAACCTCGCTTCAGGAATACCATTATGAGTCAGACAACGAACACACTAAAAGGTCAGTGCATCGCCGAGTTTCTCGGCACCGGTTTGATCATCTTTTTTGGTGCAGGCTGTGTGGCTGCGCTTAAACTGGCCGGTGCTGCATTCGGACAGTGGGAAATCTGTATTATCTGGGGTCTCGCCGTCTCCATGGCGGTGTATCTCAGTGCTGGCGTATCCGGCGCGCATTTGAATCCAGCGGTAACAGTCGCGCTGTGCCTGTTTGCTAACTTTGAAGGTCGCAAAGTTCTGCCGTACATCCTGGCGCAGGTTGCCGGTGCCTTCTGTGCGGCGGCGCTGGTTTATGGTCTCTACTACAATTTGTTCTTTGATTTCGAAGCAAGCCATCAGATGGTGCGTGGCAGCGTTCAGAGCCTCGATTTGGCCGGCATCTTCTCTACCTATCCAAACCCACACATCAGTGTCGGTCAGGCATTCCTGGTTGAGATGGTGATTACGGCGGTATTGATGGCGGTGATCATGGCGCTGACCGATGACGGCAACGGTGTACCACGTGGTCCACTGGCTCCGCTGTTGATTGGTCTGCTGGTTGCCGTGATCGGTGGTTCGATGGGCCCGCTCACCGGCTTCGCACTCAACCCGGCGCGTGACTTTGGTCCTAAACTGTTTGCCTTCATCGCAGGTTGGGGTGAGGTGGCGTTTACCGGTGGCAAAGATATTCCTTATTTCCTGGTTCCGATTTTTGGCCCACTGGTGGGTGCTTGCCTCGGAGCCTTTGGTTACCGTTCATTGATTGGCCGTAATCTGCCGGCCAACGTGGCGGAAGCCAGCAAAACAGAAAAACCGGTCGCACGCGCTGAGCAGCGTAAAGCGTAAGTTTCATCGTTAATCATCAGGAAAATAAAATGACTACGACTGATAAAAAATACATTCTCGCGCTCGATCAGGGCACGACCAGCTCACGTGCTGTGGTACTCGATCATGACGCGAACATCGTCGCCGTCTCGCAGCGCGAATTCACCCAGATCTACCCGAAAGCGGGCTGGGTAGAACATGACCCAATGGATATCTGGGCGTCACAAAGCTCAACGCTGGTCGAAGTACTGGCCCATGCTGACATCCGTTCTGATGAGATTGCCGCGATTGGTATCACCAACCAGCGTGAAACCGCCATCGTATGGGATAAAGAGACCGGTAAGCCGATCTACAACGCCATCGTCTGGCAGGATCCACGTACGGCGGACTACTGTAACAAGTTGAAGAAAGAGGGTCTGGAAGAGTACATCCAGCACACCACCGGTCTGGTGATTAACCCGTACTTCTCAGGTACCAAAGTGAAGTGGATCCTCGACAACGTTGAGGGTGCGCGCGAGCGTGCAAAACGTGGCGAGCTGCTGTTCGGTACCGTTGATACCTGGCTGGTGTGGAAAATGACGCAAGGGCGTGTGCACATCACCGACCACACCAACGCCTCTCGCACCATGATGTATAACATCCACAAACTGGAGTGGGATCAGCGCATGCTGGAGATCCTTGATATTCCGCGCGAAATGCTGCCGGAAGTGAAAGGCTCTTCTGAAATTTACGGCCAGACCAACATTGGTGGTAAAGGCGGTACGCGTATTCCGATCGCCGGTATTGCGGGTGATCAGCAGGCGGCGCTGTATGGCCAGCTGTGCGTACAACCGGGTATGGCGAAAAACACTTACGGCACCGGCTGCTTCATGTTGATGAACACCGGCACCGAAGCTGTGACCTCTACGCACGGCCTGCTGACCACCATCGCCTGCGGCCCGCGTGGCGAAGTGAACTACGCACTGGAAGGCGCGGTGTTTATCGGCGGTGCATCCATTCAGTGGCTGCGTGACGAGATGAAGTTGATCAATGATTCAACCGACTCTGAATACTTCGCGCTGAAAGTGAAAGACTCCAATGGCGTCTACATGGTGCCTGCGTTTACCGGTCTGGGTGCGCCTTACTGGGATCCGTATGCGCGTGGTGCTATTTTCGGCCTGACCCGTGGTGCTAACGCTAACCACATCATCCGCGCCACCCTGGAGTCGATTGCTTACCAGACGCGTGACGTACTGGAAGCGATGCAGAACGATGCGGGCACCCGTCTGCAATCCCTGCGCGTGGATGGCGGTGCAGTCGCCAACAACTTCCTGATGCAGTTCCAGTCAGACATTCTCGGTACGCGCGTTGAGCGTCCGGAAGTGCGTGAAGTCACGGCGCTGGGCGCAGCTTACCTTGCTGGTTTAGCCGTGGGCTTCTGGAGCGATCTGGAAGAGGTGCGTGCTAAAGCCGTGATTGAGCGTGAGTTCCGTCCAAGCATTGAAACCACCGAGCGTAACGTGCGTTACGCAGGCTGGAAAAAAGCGGTGGCGCGTGCTCAGGCATGGGAAGACGCAGAGTAATACTTCAGACCCGCGGCTCCCTGCCGCGGGTTTTCTCCCCGCCCTACTTTCCCCCTCCGTGCTACACTGCCTGCCTGTTTTTTATCAGGTGCAACCATGAAACGAGAACTCGCGATTGAATTTTCCCGTGTGACCGAAGCCGCTGCGTTAGCGGGCTATCACTGGTTAGGACGCGGCGATAAAAATGCCGCCGACGGCGCAGCCGTCCACGCTATGCGCATTATGCTCAATACCATCGATATCGACGGTCAGATTGTGATTGGCGAAGGTGAGATCGACGAAGCGCCGATGCTCTATATCGGTGAAAAAGTCGGTACCGGCCGTGGTGATGCGGTGGATATTGCCGTGGATCCTATTGAAGGCACGCGCATGACGGCGATGGGCCAGGCCAACGCACTGGCAGTATTAGCCGTGGGCGATAAAGGCAGCTTCCTGCACGCACCTGATATGTACATGGAAAAACTGATTGTCGGGCCGGGCGCACGCGGTGCCATCGATCTCAACATACCGCTTGAAGCCAACCTGAAAAACATCGCCATCGCCCTGGATAAACCGCTCAGCCAGTTGACCGTGTCGATTCTGGCTAAACCGCGTCACGATGCGGTAATTGCTCAGCTTCAGCAGCTCGGCGTGCGCGTATTTTCCTTCCCGGATGGTGACGTGGCCGCCTCGATTTTGACCTGCATGCCTGACAGCGAAGTGGATGTGCTTTACGGCATCGGCGGTGCGCCAGAAGGCGTGGTGTCAGCAGCAGTGATCCGCGCGATGGATGGCGACATGCAGGCGCGCCTATTGGCACGTCACCACGTCAAAGGTGACAGCGAAGAGAACCGTCGCCTGGGCGAGCAGGAGCTGCAACGCTGCGCTGAGATGGGCATTAAGGCCGGGGAAATCCTGAAGCTGGAAGAGATGGCGCGTAACGACAACGTGATCTTCGCCGCCACCGGCATCACTACCGGTGACCTGCTGAAAGGCATTACGCGCAAAGGCAACATCGCCACCAGCGAAACCCTGCTGGTACGCGGTAAATCACGCACCATTCGCCGCATCCAGTCGATCCACTATCTGGATCGTAAAGACGCGGCGCTGCATCAGTTTATCCTGTAATCGCCTGCTTGCCGCTCTCGGGATGACGTGAGAGCGGCCACCAGCACAGCAGCATCACCAGTGACGTGACAAACATCAGCATGCCAAGGCTCGACTGATCGTGCTGCGGCATCAGCGCCGACAGCCAGGCAATTACGCCAGAACCCAAATTCTGTATGCCACCAATCAGTGCACCCGCACTTCCCGCTAACCATGCATACGGCTCCATCGCGCCGGACGTCGCCAGTGGGAACAGCATGCCAGCACCAAAGAAGAATAGCGCGGCAGGCACCAGCAACGTCCAGATATTCATCACGCTGAACCATGCCGGAATCCACATCAGCAGACCCGCCAGCAAGCAGCTGTTCACGCCGTACCACATCAGCGTATGCCAGGATTTCTGCTCACGCCCGGCAAACCACGCACCAAAGAACGCTGCAGGAATCGGCAAGATAAACAGGATGCTGACGGTCAAACCATCCAGACCAAGCACGCCGCCCATCAGCACGCCACAGCTGGCTTCAAATACCGCAATACCCGCCAGTGCGCCTATCAGCAGGAAGAGATAACGCACAAAATTGCCGTCGCTCAGCAAGGTGGCATAACGACGCAGGAACGGCGTAACGGGCGTATCCACCGGGCGCGTTTCCGGCAGCCAGCGTGCCATCGAAGCGGTCACGCCCACACACAGCAGTAGCAGAAAAGCAAAACAGGCGTGCCAGCCAAACAGATGGGTCAGCAGTGCACCTATTACCGGTGCCAGCAGCGGGCTCACCAGAATCCCCATATTCAGCAGGCTATTGGCCTGACGCAAGGCGATACCGGAATAGAGATCGCGCGGCATAGTGCGAGCCATAACACCCGCGACACCAGTACCCAAACCCTGTACCGCAGTGCCCAGTACCAAAATATGCAGTGATGGCGCGAACATAGCGATCACTGCCCCCACGGCAAAGATCGACATACCGATAAGGATCACCGGACGGCGACCAAAACTGTCCGACAGCGGACCGTAGATCAGCTGCGATCCGCCATAGGTCATCAGATAAGCGGCCATCACCTGCTGCATGGAGCCACTGCGCACATTGAGTGCTTCCGCCATGTCTGTCATCGCCGGCACATAAATGGTTTGCGCCATCTGCCCGACCGCCACCAGCACGATCAGCATGAATAACAGGAAGCGGTTTTGCGTTTTATTCGTCAACATGGAACAAAATGTCTGCCTGAGAAACAAAATAAAAGCAGCACTAAAAAAGGCTGCCGGGGATTTATGGCGGCAAAAATATCAGGATTCAGTGACAAATCGAGAGGCGAGCGCAAAGCGAGTGCGTCGGGGGTGTCAAGATTACGTACCGGGTCGTAACCCGACCGCTACAGTTGATAGGGAGTGCGCACCATTTGTCGCTGAGAGCCCTTTACCCATCGCAGGACTGGAAATCTGTTGGATGGCTGGCGATGATAATCACATGCCTGAATAATCAACAAAAAGGAGCGACCATGGCAGAGTGGATCAATGCGGAAGTGAAAGAAGTGAAAAACTGGACCGATGCACTGTTCAGCCTGCGCGTTACCGCGCCGATTGATACCTTTACCGCCGGGCAGTTTGCCAAACTGGCGCTGGAAATTGATGGTGAGCGCGTGCAACGCGCCTATTCGTATGTGAATGCACCGCACGATCCCTTACTGGAGTTCTATCTGGTCACGGTGCCTGAGGGTAAACTCAGCCCACGTTTGCAGGCATTGCAGCCCGGCGATCAGGTGATGGTAACCAAAGAAGCCGCCGGTTTCTTTGTACTTGATGAAATTCCCGACTGCAGCACGCTGTGGATGCTGGCTACCGGCACGGCGATCGGTCCTTATTTATCGATTCTGCAACAGGGCGAAGATTTAGATAGGTTCGATAACATTGTGCTGGTGCATGCGGCACGTTTCGCCGATGACCTGAGCTTCCTGCCGTTAATGCAGCAGCTGCAACAGCGTTATCAGGGCAAATTACATATCCAGACGGTGGTGAGTCGCGAACAGATCGCCGGTTCACTACACGGTCGTGTTCCGCAGCTGATAGAGAGCGGTGAGCTTGAACGTGCAGTGGGTTTGCCGATGACCGCTGACACCAGCCACGTGATGCTGTGTGGCAACCCGCAAATGGTGCGTGATACCCAGCAATTGCTGAAAGATACGCGTGAGATGCGTAAACATTTCAAACGCAAACCCGGGCACATGACAAGCGAGCATTACTGGTAATACGTATGCTGTGAAGAATGTCAGACTTTTCCCAGTGCGGGTTTTGACATTGATCGGTAAAAACCGTTCTAATCGTGGGCTAAGTGAATGATTTAGGGCCGAAGCAATGAAGAACCTGCCAGTCGCGCTGCTGTTTAGCCTCGCACTGACATTTCCCGCCTGGGCGGAGGATGCACCTTCGCAGGATCGCAGCGATCATCTGCCTGCTGCACCCTATTTGCTGGCGGGTGCGCCCACCTTTGATATGACCATCGCGCAATTCCGCGAGAAGTACAACGCGACGAATCCAGACCTGCCGTTGCTGGAGTATCGCGCGATAGATAATCGAGACGATAAAAGCAACCTGACGCGCGCTGCCAGCAAGATCAACGAAACGCTTTATGCTTCTACTGCGCTGGAACAGGGCACCGGGAAAATCAAGACGCTGCAAATTACCTGGCTGCCGGTTCCCGGCCCGGATATGAAAACTGCACAAGCACGCGCGATGGATTATATGACAGCATTACTGCGATTTTTCGTCCCGGGCTTGTCGCCTGCAGATGGGCGGAAAAAGCTGGATGCGCTGCTCAGCGCGGGCAAAGGCGCACGCTATTTTGCCAGTACGGAAGGCGCTTTGCGTTTCGTGGTCGCGGACAACGGTGACAAGGGATTAACCTTCGCGGTCGAGCCAATAAAACTGGCGCTTGCGACCCCTTGATCACAGCGGCAAAAATGACGAAAAGCAAAGCCAGCGACTCGTTTGATCTCTATACTGTTTGGCAGACATCGCTGCCCGATGGCAGCGCTATTTCATGAATCGCGTTATGCGGAGGAAAGAATGCGACATCCACTGGTTATGGGTAACTGGAAACTGAATGGCAGCAAGCACATGGCAGGCGAGCTGATTGAAGGTCTGCGCAAAGAGCTGTCTGGTGTTGAAGGTTGTGGCGTAGCAATCGCTCCACCAACTATCTATCTTGACCTGGCAAAACACGCCGTCTCCGGCAGCCACATTGCCCTGGGCGCGCAGAACGTAGACGTTAACCTGTCTGGTGCGTTCACCGGTGAAACCTCCGCAGAAATGCTGAAAGACGTTGGCGCGAAATACATCATCATCGGCCATTCTGAGCGTCGTACCTACCACAACGAAAGCGACGAGTTCATCGCTAAGAAATTTGCTGTGCTGAAAGCCGCTGGCCTGGTGCCAGTGCTGTGCATCGGTGAAACCGATGCAGAGAACGAAGCGGGCAAAACTGAAGAAGTGTGCGCACGCCAGATCGACGCCGTGCTGGAAACTCAGGGTGCTGCCGCGTTCGAAGGCGTGGTTATTGCTTATGAGCCAGTCTGGGCAATCGGTACCGGCAAATCAGCGACACCTGCGCAGGCACAGGCCGTGCATAAATTCATTCGTGATCATATCGCGAAGAAAGATGCGGCGATTGCTCAGCAAGTCATCATTCAGTACGGCGGTTCTGTTAACGACAAAAATGCCGCAGAGCTGTTCACTCAGCCTGACATCGATGGCGCGCTGGTTGGCGGTGCTTCACTGAAAGCCGATGCGTTCGCGGTGATCGTGAAAGCAGCTGCAGCAGCGAAAAACGCCTAAGTTTTTCGGCGTGGGATAAGGCGGCTGATAAGCCGCCTTTTTTATTGTCAGAGATCCGTACTGAGACATGTAACTCATACTGAGTAAGATGTGATGAAACAGTTCTGGAAACACACCCAGCGTGCTTATACGTTTCATTGAAGCTTTATATTGGAAGCCATGATTAATGGTTCAAAATCTGGCATTGATGATCCTGCAACTCCTCAGCAGAACCACTGTTTAGCATCAACCAATTACGCTCCAGCGCCAGCAGTGCTAAACGCCCATCCGGCAATGCCGTCAGCGCCATCCCATATTTCCCCATCTCGCTGCGCGCATCAGGCACTTCAGTCGCCAGACGGATAAAGGCACTTTGCTGCGCCAGTTCAGCCGTCGACAGTGTACGAATCAAATAGCGATGTTTGCGCAGCGTGGCTGGCTGCCACTGTTCATTTAGCCCAGGGCTCAACGCATCAAGCCGCTGGCGCACATCGGGTCGAAGACAAGATATGTGGATATGGAGCTGATTCTGCGTGCGACCATATTGCGCATTAATCGCCAGCGACAAAGCGCTGTCAGCAATCGGTGTACCACGTTTTTTCTCTAACAGACTACGTTGCTGCCAGGCATCGGCAAACAGATTGGGCGTGGTAGGTTCAAGGATTATCGGGCTTTCCATGCCGGTGATTTTCTCAATTGGCATCAGCAAATACTGCAAAGGCCCGTTAAGATCTTTCAACGTGACATAGCCCTGTGACGTATTCACCTGCTGGCAAGGGGCGGGATTGCCGCTCTTCGCAAGATTGGGCACGCACTTTTCACTGATGATCTGCCACAGCGCATTGGAGTTTTTCTGGAAGTGGAAGGCGCTGATAATCAGTCCGACAATCAGCACCAGCAGTAAAACGGTTAGCAACTTCAGGGTGCGACGACTTCCCTGCATGGCCGAATTCCTCTGTTCATCACCTGCCAGCATCCTCGCCTGCCGCCTGGGCAAAGTCACGGACTTTTACTGCTCTACAATGCAAAACGGCCAGCACAAGGCTGACCGTTTCATTTTAATGACGGTGAGATTAAGGCTTCATCACCTGGTCGTAGCTACCACCATCGGCGAAGTGCGCTTTTTGCGCTTGTGTCCAGCCACCGAACTTGCTGTCGATAGTGAACAGTTTCACCGCCGCAAAGGTGCTGGCGAACTTCTTCGCCACTTCAGGATCGCGCGGACGATAGAAGTTTTCCGCTGCAATCGTCTGGCCTTCTGGCGAGTAGAGATACTTCAGATAATCTTCGGCGACTTTACGTGTGCCCTGCTCATCTACGACTTTATCGACCACGGATACGGTAGGTTCCGCCAGAATCGATTCGCTTGGCGTGACGATTTCAAACTTGTCTTTACCCAGCTTGTTCACCGCCAGATACGCTTCGTTTTCCCAGGCAATCAGCACATCACCAATACCACGCTCTACGAAGGTGTTGGTGGCGCCACGTGCACCCGAATCCTGCACTTCTACGTTCTTGAACAGCGCCTTCACATACGCAAGCGCTTTGGCCTGGTCGCCGTTGTTCTGATCCAGTGCCCAGCCCCATGCGGCCAGATAGTTCCAGCGTGCGCCACCTGAGGTTTTCGGATTCGGCGTGATCACCGATACGCCAGGTTTAATCAAATCATTCCAATCATGGATACCCTTCGGGTTGCCCTTACGAACCAGGAACACGATGGTGGAAGTGTAAGGTGCAGAGTTATCTGGCAGACGTTTAATCCAGTTTTTATCAATACGACCACGGTCAGCAATTGCATCCACGTCAGACTGCAGCGCCAGGGTCACAACATCAGCACGAATGCCGTTGATCACAGAGGTCGCCTGCTTACCTGAACCGCCATGGGACTGGCGAATGACTACGTTATCGCCCGTTTCCTGCTTGTAGTGTGCGCTGAACGCTTTGTTGTATTGCTCATACAGCTCACGCGTTGGATCGTAAGAAACGTTTAACAGCTGGATATCCTTTGCCAAAACACTGGTGGAAGCCAGTAACAGGGTGACACCAATACTCCACTTGTTCATTGCTTGCTCTCCCGAGGTCGTTATAGAACAAGACTGACATAAACCAATCCATAGATTAAAGAATTAAAAATCAGTGTTTATAACTGGAGAGAATATAGGCAGGAATAAAAAAGGCGCGGATGATCTCGCGCCTTGATGCAGATTGATTAGTAAAGTTTTTTCGCGGTATCCAGCCAGTCGCGTTTAAACGGACGCTTCATGTTCTCAATGGCGTCGACGATGTCGTGATGCACCATCTTCTCATTCTGAATCCCGACACAACGACCGCCGTAGCCCTGCAACAGCAGTTCGATGGAGTAGGCACCCATGCGCGAAGCCAGAATACGGTCGTAAGCACATGGCGCACCGCCACGCTGAATATGACCGAGGACAGTGGCACGCGTTTCGCGTTTGGTTTCTGCTTCGATGTAATGCGCCAAATCGTCGATATCACAGATGTGTTCTGTGATGGCCACAATGGCGTGTTTTTTACCTTTCGCGATACCGGCTTTGATCTCTTCGACCAGTTCTTCACGGGTATAAGGAATTTCCGGCAGCACGATGAATTCACAACCACCGGCGATAGAAGCAGCAAGAGTCAAATCACCGCAGTAACGCCCCATCACTTCCACGATGGAGATGCGCTGATGCGAAGAAGAGGTATCGCGCAGACGGTCAATCGCTTCAACCACGGTTTCCAGTGCAGTGAAGTAACCGATGGTGTAATCGGTACCGGCAACGTCGTTATCGATGGTGCCTGGCAGACCGATGCACGGGAAGCCCATTTCGGTCAGGCGCTTAGCACCCATATAAGAACCATCACCGCCAATAACCACTAGCGCATCAATACCGCGCTTCTTCATGTTTTCGATGGCAATCTGGCGAACTTCTTCGTTACGGAAATCCGGGAAGCGCGCAGAACCAAGGAAAGTGCCGCCGCGGTTGATCATGTCAGACACGCTGTAACGGTCGAGGTTGATCATACGGTCTTCATACAATCCCAGATAGCCGTCGTAGATACCAAAAACTTCAAGGCCTTCACTCAGCGCGGAACGGACAACTCCGCGGATGGCTGCGTTCATGCCTGGGGCGTCACCGCCGCTGGTCAGTACTCCGATTTTTTTGATCATGACAACCTCTGGATTGTTCAAAACTAAGGATTATTCCTGCCTGCCGACCGGTGTAAACCCGCTCACGATCGTGCGGCTTAATAGTTGCAGATAGTATATCAAAGGCTTGATGCTGAATTGATTCAGGTCAGACAAGTTTTCGCTATTTTTTTACAGAGTTGTTAGCGTTACGTCATTTTTACAACGCAACACCATGATATTTAAACGCTAAAACTGAAAAAAACCTTGCTGATTTTCCGGCACCACCGAACAGGGATCCTGATGGATGATAACGTCCGAACCGGGAAACTTAAGCCGAAGCGCTTGCTCAATCTGATCCGCTACCTGATGCGCCTGCACCAGCGGCAAATGGTCATCCATTTCCAGATGAAGCTGAATAAAACGGGTTGGCCCGGACTGACGCGTACGCAGTGCATGGGCTCCGCGCACGCCTGGCCAATCGCTGACCAAATCGATAATCGCCTGCTTCTCTTCTTCCGGTAATGCACGGTCCAGCAAGGATTGCACCGCTTCGTAACCCATGCGCAAGGCGTTATAAAGGATGTACACCCCAATCCCCAGCGCAAAGAGTGCATCTGCCCGGACAAAACCATAGCTGCTTAATACCAATGCCACCAGGATCGCGCAGTTCATCACCACGTCAGATTGATAGTGCAGCATATCTGCGCGGATTGCCTGGCTGCGTGTCCTGCGAACCACCCAGCGCTGAAATGACACCAGCAGCAGGGTGGAAAAAAGCGCGACCACGGTAACGACAATACCTACCAGCGGCGCACGCAATATATTGGGTGAGGCCAGATGCTGGATACCGGTGAGGAATAAAAACAGTGCTGAGCCGGAAATAAACATACTTTGCGCCAGTGCGGCGAGCGACTCCGCTTTACCGTGGCCGAAGGTGTGATCAGCATCCGCAGGCTGGAGTGAATAGCGCACCACCAGTAAGTTGGTGAGCGATGCGGCGATATCCACCAGCGAATCGACCAGGGCGGCCAACATACTGACTGAGCCGGTCAGCCACCAGGCAAAAATCTTCACGATCAACAGTAATGTCGCCAGCGTCGTTGCCGCCAGTGCCGCACGGTTGACGAGTTTCGCGTAGGAGGGATCCATGCCATGCCTCATAGAAGCGTCCGCTTAGCGCAACGCCGTTAGTCACAGAATGGCTAAAGTTTATCATCGGCAGGCGTAAGCTGCGTGAATTGAATATTAAGGTGATGATGCAGCACAGGATTGGCAGATAAAAAAAACCCCCGCATCATGCGGGGGAAGACAGGGATGGTGTCTATGGCAAGGAAAACAGGGATACTATGTTACTGGTTACTGCTGGTACTACTCACTGCATGCAGCGGTGATGATGGCTGCAATCCGGAGAGCTGACGCATATCGTTAAGTCGCCGCTCATAATTCTTCTGCAATGTCGCTTGCTGTGCAGGCGTTAGCAGGTGATACATCTGGTTGCGAACCCGAGCCATCTCAACTTGCAGTTCTATCTGCGTACGGGCTTGTTTCTCTGCCTGCTGTCGGATAGCCGATTCGTTAAATTTGTCTGCAATGACAAGGTCATGCATAGTTTCAATATCCTGAACGCTCATAACCGGGCGCTCATGTCGTGCTTGCTGCATCAGGTCTCGCATCTGTTGCCGCTGTTGTTCAGTCAGCTCAATGCCATCGAACATGTGGCTTTGCGGATTTTGCGTCATACTGCCTGTCGTCAATCCGCCGTTATGATGCATCTCGTCAATCGTCGTCGTGTCTGCTGCTTCTGCGCTGGCGTGACTGAGAACCATCGCTGAGGCAATGACGACGGCGGTTAAGTAGCGCATCGTTTACTCCCAGTTCGTTCCGTTTTCGATTCAACGAGGACTAGTGTACGGCGATAGCTGCAAACATCCGTCAGGGGGTGTAAAACTACGTAAAGCGTTGGATTGCAAGTCAAGGAACACGGTATTTTGCCTGCGGAGGGCAACAAAAAATGAATAAAATCCTGTTGGTTGATGACGACCGCGAATTAACTTCGCTGCTAAAAGAACTGCTTGAGATGGAAGGTTTTGAAGTGATTGTCGCCAGCGATGGCGAGCAGGCGCTTAACCTGTTGGATAACACCGTTGACTTGTTATTACTCGACGTCATGATGCCGAAGAAGAACGGTATTGATACGTTGAAAGAACTACGACAGCAGCATCAAACGCCGGTCATTATGCTGACCGCTCGTGGTAGTGAGTTAGATCGTGTTCTCGGCCTGGAGCTGGGCGCGGATGACTATCTGCCAAAACCTTTTAATGATCGTGAACTGGTCGCGCGTATTCGGGCAATTTTGCGCCGTTCAAACTGGAGCGAACAGCAACAGCAGCATGACAACAGTTCACCAACGCTGGAAGTGGATTGTCTGCGCCTTAACCCAGGCCGTCAGGAAGCCAGCTTCGATAGCGAAACGTTGGATCTGACGGGCACCGAATTCACTCTGCTCTATTTGCTGGCACAGCATCTGGGTCAGGTGGTTTCGCGTGAACACTTGAGCCAGGAAGTGCTCGGCAAACGCCTGACACCGTTTGACCGCGCGATTGATATGCACATTTCAAACCTGCGCCGTAAATTGCCGGAACGTCGCGATGGCCACCCGTGGTTTAAAACTCTGCGCGGACGCGGCTATCTGATGGTTTCGGCATCATGATTGGAAGTTTGACCACCCGCATCTTCGCCATTTTCTGGCTCACCCTGGCACTGGTGTTGATGCTGGTTTTGATGGTGCCCAAACTCGACTCACGCCAGATGACAGCATTACTGGAAAGTGAGCAGCGGCAGGGCACCATGATTGAACAGCACGTTGAAGCTGAATTATCGCAAGATCCCCCCAACGACCTGATGTGGTGGCGCCGGCTGTTTCGCGCCATCGACAAATGGGCCCCACCCGGCCAACGCTTGTTATTAGTGACCAGCGAAGGCCGGGTGATCGGTGCACAGCATAATGAAATGCAGGTGATTCGTAACTTTATCGGTCAGTCTGATAACGCCGATCATCCGCAGAAGAAAAAGTATGGTCGTGTGGAGATGGTGGGCCCCTTTGCCGTGCAGGACGGTGAAGATAACTACCAGCTCTACTTGATCCGCCCCGCCACCAGTTCACAACTTGATTTTGTTAATCTGCTATTTGACCGTCCGTTGTTGCTGTTGATTGTCACCATGTTGATTAGCTCGCCGCTGCTGTTATGGCTGGCGTGGAGTCTGGCTCGTCCAGCTCGCAAGCTTAAACATGCTGCTGATGAAGTGGCGAGCGGTAACTTGCGCCAGCATCCTGAACTGGAATCTGGCCCACAGGAATTCCTTGCAGCAGGTTCAAGTTTCAACCAGATGGTGAGCGCGCTTGAACGCATGATGACCGCACAGCAGCGTCTTTTGTCGGACATTAGTCATGAATTACGCACACCACTGACGCGTCTGCAATTGGCCACCGCCTTGCTGCGTCGACGCAATGGCGAAGGCAAAGAGCTGCAGCGTATTGAAATGGAAGCTCAGCGGCTTGATGGCATGATTAACGACTTGCTGGTGCTTTCACGTACTCAGCATAAAAATGCATTAGTCAGTGAAGCCATGAAAGCCAACCAGCTTTGGAATGGTGTACTGGAAGATGCCAAATTCGAGGCCGAGCAGATGGGTAAAACCATGGACGTGCCTTATCCTCCTGGCCCATGGCCTCTGTACGGTAACCCGCATGCCCTGGAGAGCGCGCTGGAAAACATCGTGCGAAATGCGCTGCGTTATTCTCACACGCATATCAGCGTGAGCTTCTCGGTGGATATTCAGGGCATTACTGTTCACGTTGATGATGATGGTCCAGGCGTCAGCGCTGAAGATCGCGAGCAGATTTTCCGTCCCTTTTATCGCACTGATGAAGCACGCGACCGCGAGTCTGGTGGCACAGGTCTTGGATTGGCGATTGTGGAAACGGCCGTACAGCAGCATCGCGGTTGGGTGAAAGCCGATGACAGCCCATTAGGCGGTCTGCGGCTCACGCTATGGTTGCCGCTGTACTCCGCTCGTCAATAATTTGCTATGCTTCGGCCCTCGTTTCCGGGGGCCTTATGCTGAACATCGTTTTATTTGAACCTGAAATCCCGCCAAATACTGGCAATATCATCCGCTTGTGTGCGAATACTGGCTTCCAGTTGCATCTGATTGAGCCGCTGGGCTTTGCCTGGGATGACAAGCGTCTGCGCCGCGCCGGGCTCGATTACCACGAATACACCTCGCTAAAAAAACACGCCAGTTACGCCGCGTTTATCGAGTCTGAAGCGCCACAGCGTCTGTTTGCACTCACCACCAAAGGCACGCCTGCCCATAGTGCTGTGAGCTATCTGAAAGGGGATTATTTGATATTTGGCCCCGAGAGTCGTGGCCTGCCGGCAGAGATACTCAATGCATTACCTGCGGAGCAGAAGATCCGCATCCCGATGATGGCAGAAAGTCGCAGTATGAATCTCTCGAATGCGGTATCAGTTGTGGTGTACGAAGCGTGGCGCCAGCTTGATTATGCTGGCGCGCTGATTAAAAGCTAGATTCCGTCGCCGTATTCGAAGCCGGCGCCGGTGAAATGCTGATCCATATCCATCGACGGTTTGTCGCTGGTTGGCTTACCGACGATACGAGCTGGAACGCCTGCGGCCGTGGTATGCGGTGGCACAGGCTGTAATACCACTGAACCGGCGCCAATTTTCGCGCCGCGTCCCACTTCGATATTGCCCAGAATTTTAGCACCCGCGCCAATCATCACCCCTTCGCGGATTTTCGGATGGCGATCGCCGCTGGTTTTACCGGTCCCGCCCAGCGTGACCGATTGCAGAATCGATACGTCGTTTTCAATCACTGCCGTTTCACCGATCACGATGCCTGTGGCATGGTCAAGCATGATGCCGCGACCAATACGTGCAGCGGGGTGGATATCCACGGCGAAGGAGACGGAGACTTCATTCTGCAGGTAGACAGCCAGCGCACGGCGGCCCTCTTTCCACAACCAGTGGCCGATGCGATAAGCCTGCAGCGCGTGGAAGCCTTTCAGGTACAGCAATGGGGTTGAGTATTTATCGACAGCCGGATCGCGCAGGCGCACCGCCTGAATATCGTAGGCCGCAGAGACAATCATCTCTGGATCTTCGCGATAGGCTTCCTCAACGATTTCACGTACCGCAATGGCCGGCATAATCGGATTGGCGAGTTTGTTCGCCAGCATATAGCTCAGTGCGCTGCCAAGATTTTCGTGCTTGAGCAAAGTCGCGTGATAAAAACTGGCCAGCATGGGTTCACAATCAGCCAGCGCTCTGGCTTCAGCTTTGATGTTGTTCCAGACCAGTTCTAACTCTTCTGACGACATTGCTCTGTGCTCCCGATAAAAAAAGCGCCTGAGAGGCGCTGCAGGTGATTTAGCTGAGCATCCTGCTTCAGCTTTGGCTGTTTTCGTCCTTCCTTGAACGACCAAGTAAACTCAATGCTGCCTCTCGCGCCGATTTTTCGCAATACAGTACCTGATAAATCTGCTCGGTTATCGGCATTTCAACACCCACTCGTGCAGCCAATGCTTTGACTTCTTTGGTGTTTCGGTAACCTTCTACAACTTGTCCGATAATGCGTTGCGCCTCATCAACGCTCTCGCCTTGTCCCAGCATCATGCCAAAACGACGATTGCGGGATTGATTATCGGTACAGGTCAGCACTAAATCGCCTAGCCCCGCCATGCCCATAAAGGTGGTCGGGTCGGCGCCCAGTGCAGCACCCAGGCGACTCATCTCTGTTAATCCACGGGTGATTAAGGCAGTGCGTGCGTTGGCACCAAAACCAATACCATCGGAAATGCCGGCACCAATCGCAATCACGTTTTTCACCGCACCACCCAGTTGCACACCGATGAAGTCCGGATTGTTATAAACGCGGAAGCTTTTACCACAGTGCAGTTTTTGCTGCAGATCTTCAGCGAACTGTGCATCAGTGGCAGCCAGCGCTATCGCTGTGGGCATGCCCGCTGCAAGCTCTTTCGCGAAGGTTGGGCCGGAAACCACGGCTAATGGGATTTGATCGCCGAGGATTTCACGCGCAACATCCTGTAAAAGACGACCAGTCTCTTTTTCCAGACCTTTGGTTGCCCAGACAATACGTGAGTCTGCACGCAGATGCGGCTTCAGTTGGGTGAGAACATCACCAAACACGTGGCTTGGCACCACCACCAACAGATCGCGGCTGGCACTCACCACTGTTGCCAAATCGGCTTCAGGAACAAGATTGTCAGGGAAAGGTACATCAGGTAGGAAAGCGGCATTACATCGGTCAGCCTGGAGCTGCGCCACGCTTTGCGGATTGTGGCCCCAGAGCAGAACTGGATGGCCGTTACGGGCCAGCGTAATGGCCAATGCGGTGCCGTACGAGCCGGCACCGATGACGCTAATCGAAGCGTTAAGTGTAGTCATCAGGCATCCTGACGTGGCGCTTCGCCTTCACCTTGCTGCTGCAGATAGTTCATGAACAGGGCATCAAAGTTAACTGGCGCCAGATTGAGCTGCGGGAAAGTACCACGAGACACGAGGCTGGTGATGCATTCACGTGCATACGGGAACAGAATGTTCGGGCAGTATGCACCGAGGCAATGCGCCATCTGCGTGCCTTCGATACCACCGATAGTGAAGATACCCGCCTGCTGAACTTCGCATAGGAATGCAGTGTCTTCGCCAACGGTTGCTGTCACGGTAACGCGCAGAACAACTTCATAAACTTCATCAGCCAGCTGAGATGAAGCGGTGTCCAGATCCAGTTTGACTTCCGGTTCCCACTCTTTCTGGAAAACCTGAGGTGCGTTTGGCGCTTCATAGGAAACGTCTTTGGTGTACACACGTTGAATCTGGAACTGCATTTCGTTAGTGGTATGTTCTGACATGTTACTAAATCCTGTGAGTTAAATTGTCTGACCGAAAAATTATGCCTGGAGTAAGGGATCCAGTCCCTGACGCCCATCCAGCGCGTAAAGATCGTCACAGCCGCCAATGTGCTGTGCATCAATAAAAATCTGTGGAACTGTCGTACGGCCGCTACGCTGAATCATCTCTTCCCGTTTCGCCGTGTTCCCATCAATGGGAATCTCCTGGAACGATACGCCTTTCTGATCCAATAACGCTTTTGCCCGGTGGCAATAAGGGCATGTAACTTTGGTGTAAATCTCAACATTAGCCATGCAGTTACCTCTGAGAATTATTTACCGCGTACCAGTGGCAGATTCTCACCACTCCAGCCACTCACGCCATCTTTCAGCACGGAGACTTTTTCAAAACCTTCAGCGCTCAATTTAGCGGCTGATTCACCCGCACTCTGGCCGGTGGCGCATACCACAATTATGGGCTGCGACTTATGCTTTTCCAGTTCGGCAAAGCTACCTTTTTTAATATCAGCCGCTGCAATGTTCACCGCACCTGAAATGTGTCCTTTGCGATAATCATCGCGCGAACGCACGTCTACAACCACCGCAT
This sequence comes from Pantoea sp. alder81, assembly GCF_020179835.1. Taxonomy (GTDB): domain Bacteria; phylum Pseudomonadota; class Gammaproteobacteria; order Enterobacterales; family Enterobacteriaceae; genus Pantoea. The sequence goes on from NZ_JAIUDA010000012.1 coordinate 48,906, forward strand.
CCTCTTTGTTAATCAGGTGGGTTGCTTCGCCACGGCTGATCGTTTTTACCTTAGAGAACATTCCTTTAACGGTGGTCACAATCACCAGAACGAGTAAAACAACCCATGCCAGACTAAGGATGGTGTGATTGCTTGCAAACTGCATAATTTCTTGCATGAGGGGTAACGACTCCAGACCGGGCTAATAAGCTAAAACAAGGGTTCTGAGTATACCTGCGCCACTTAGCATGTACAGTCGCGAAGCGGGCAGAGTTACGATTTGTGCGTCATTTTCCAAAAAAAGTGTTCTAATCGCAAAATTGAGTCAAGGTTTACGCCGGTAAGCTCGGCACCGACATCTTTCGTAAAGCAAAACCCGCCCGGGATAACTGGTAAGCGGCTGTTCATCGTGGAATAATTATCGACTATGAAGGGAAAAGCGACCGTTACACACACAAGGACCCGTTACAACGGCCCAGCGCATCCGTTGTCATTTCGCTGGTCCGAAATCTCCCTGAGCTTGCTCTGCGCGGGCGTGCTGCTATTGCCCGTTTATGCACACAGCGCGGATGACAGCAAAACCCAGCTCAAGTCCATCCAGCAGGATATTGCTGATAAAGAGAAAAGCGTTAAAGCGCAGAAATTACAGCGCAGCAAGCTTCTCGATCAACTGCAAAGCCAGGAAAAAGTGATTGCGCAAGCCAGCCGACAATTACGGGAAACGCGCAACAGCTTGACCGCACTCAACGGCGAAATCACGCAAATTACCACCTCGATCTCTCGTCTGGAAAAACAGCAGGCGCAGCAGGAAAAACTGCTGGCTCAGCAATTGGATGCGGCCTTCCGACAAGGTCAGCATAATGGATTGCAGCTACTGCTGGGCGGGGAAGAAGCCCAGCGCAGTGAGCGCATTCTTGCCTATTTCGGCTATCTTAATGCTGCACGTCAGAAAAACATCGATGATCTCAAACAAACTCAGCAGCAGCTGGCTGAGCAGCGTCAGGCGTTGCAAGGTAAACAGGAACAACAAAAATCCCTGTTAGCCCAGCAGCAGTCGCAGCAGGCCAAACTGGAAACCGCCAGTGCGGCACGTAAGAAAACCCTGACGGTACTGGAAAGCTCACTGGAGAAAGATCAGGCCGATTTGGTTGAGATGCGGGAAAACGAAAGCCGCCTGCAGGATAAAATTGCTAAAGCCGAGCGTGAGGCGCGTGAGCGTGCTGAGCGCGAAGCACGTGAGGCGGAAAAAGTTCGCCAGCGTCAGGCACAGGCGAAAGCCAAAGGATCAAGTTATCAACCCACACAAAGCGAACGTGAGTTGATGGCACGTACCGGTGGCCTCGGCAAGCCGGGTGGGCAAGCTGTATGGCCGGTGAACGGACGTATTGAACACCGCTTCGGTGAATCCATGCAAGGTGAACTGCGCTGGAAAGGTCTGGTGATTGATGCACCAGAAGGCACCGAAGTGAAAGCCATCGCCGATGGACGCGTACTAATGGCCGACTGGCTGCAAGGCTACGGTCTGGTTGTGGTATTGGAACATGGTAAAGGCGACATGAGTCTTTATGGCTACAACCAAAGTGCGCTGGTGAGCGTCGGTACTCAGGTGAAGGCAGGACAGCCTATCGCCCTTGTAGGTACCAGTGGCGGCCGCGGCACGCCTTCGCTCTACTTTGAAATCCGACGTCAGGGACAGGCCGTCAATCCACTACCGTGGTTAGGAAGATAAGTGTTGTTTCAGCCTCAAAAGCTCTCAATCGCGCTCTGCGCACTGTTTTTCACACTTTCGGCTCAGGCAGGCAAACTCTCAATTGTGATCGATGACTTCGGTTATCGTCCGGTTGAAGAGAATAAAGTGCTGCAAATGCCCGCCGCGATTTCGGTCGCTGTGCTGCCAAATGCGCCTCATGCTCGCGAGATGGCAACCAAAGCGCATCAGGGCGGCCATGAGGTGTTAATTCACTTGCCAATGGCACCGCTCAGTAAGCAACCGCTGGAAAAAGATACCTTAACCCCAGAGATGAGCAGCGAAGAGATCGCACGCATCGTTCGGGATGCCTCCGGTAAAGTGCCCTTCGCTGTGGGGTTGAACAACCATATGGGCAGCAAAATGACGTCCAGCCTGCCCGGCATGCAGAAAGTGATGCAGGTGCTGAATCAGTATAATTACTACTTTCTCGATAGCATGACGATCGGCAATAGCCAGTCCATTCCGGCGGCACAGGGTACGCATGTTAAAGTGCTGAAACGTCGCGTATTTCTTGATGACAGCCAGAATGAATCTGCCATCCGTGAACAGTTTACGCGAGCGGTGAAACTGGCCCAGCGCGACGGTTATGCCATTGCGATTGGCCATCCGCACCCCACCACCGTTCGTGTGCTGCAACAGATGCTGCCATCACTGCCGGGCGATATTACGCTCGTCCGTCCGAGTCAGTTGCTGAATGAGCCTGTGCATCAGGGTAAAACTCCGCCGACATCCGATAAATCTCCGGCGCCGAAGTTCCGTGCTCCGGGAGTGTGTAAGGCCGGTAAAGCATTGCCGCCTGTGCCGCAGAGCAGAGCCGTTAATGTATTCATTGATAGCATTCAAGAAAGTTCTACGATCAAGGGTTTGAGAAGGCTTTTCTAAGCATTGAAGATAATTGCATGATAAAAAATACGGACCTTAAAAGGTCCGCATTTTTTCGATATCATAACGAAATTATTCTAAACGCATGGTGTCAAACCGTCAGTTTCTAAAGGTAACCCATTGCAATGAAAAAGATCTGGAAAATAAAAGCCATCAACAAAGTGCTCAGCATCCACGCCAGATTGAGCCAAATTGATAAAGATAAAACTCCACTGAATTCAAACCTGGAGTTCTCACGCATTGTAATTTTTTCAACCACCGCTCTCGGTGATTTGTTATTCAATACGCCAGCCATTAACTCAATAAAACGACGTTTCCCTGATGCAAAAATCATGTTGGTATCAAGTGATAAAAACCGTGAATTGGTACAAAAAAGTGAATGGTTTGATGAAGTAGTCATATGGGATAATAAAATAGTACATTCCCATCGCGTGATTAGGAGAATGAGAAAATTTAAACCTGATATGACGGTATTACTACACTCTACTTTGGGTTATGACATCCTGTGCGCGCGTCTATCTGGATCAAAATATATAATCAGAGATAACTTCAGAAGTGACAAAACTGTTTTTAATCACTGGTTAGATCATTACTCATCGGCGACGGATGTTCACATCATTCAACGTAAACTTGATCTGATTAGTATTCTCGGATGTGATGCCTCAGATATCAAGATGCAATTCCCCATTCCAGTTAACTCTATAGCGCGCGAAAACTATCGACCTGTAATCGGCTTTCAAATGGGGGCATCTGGAAAAAACCGTTGCTGGCCAGTTAAACACTTTACGCAATTAGCAGAGCGTATTTTAGATAATCACAAAGATGCAAAGATAATATTAACTGGCGCCCCCCAGGATGGGGCTATTGAAAAATCGTTCTACGAGTTACTGAAAAAAGAATACCACTCAAGAGTTGAGTCTTACATTGGTAAAACTCGTTTACCTGAACTCTTACAGATAATTAAAAATCTTGATGTATTGATTACGGGTGACACCGGGCCACTGCATATTGCTATCACTGCAGAAACTCCGACAGTAAGTCTTTATGTTAGTGCTAATCCAAGACATACAGGACCTTATCAAGATTTGCACATTCATCAGACTATCAGAATTGAACCCGAACCTAACGATGATCCACATTATCCATTAAGAAAAATAAGCGTTGAGCAGGTTTATGACGCGATAATCAAAATTATTTGAATCTAAAATCATACTACCAGACAGCAAATTGTCTGGTAGTGATTTTTATCTAAGCCTTACGGGATGAAAAGACTATTGCTAATGGCAACCAGAACAATACCCACGTTTCTCCAGGCCCGCCAATTACAAACATCCCCTGAGTAACAAAAAACATAAGGGAGAATAGATAAATCGAAGCTTCAAGCCCCATGCCTTGATGATATTTTTTATAGGCTTGATATAAGCCTGCCATGATGAGTGAAAACATAAATAATACACCCACCACACCACCTTTTAAGAAAGCTGATATATAAATACTGTGGGTAGTGATGACATGTTGACCGATACTATTTACAAATGTCAGTTGCTTATCAAACCCCCAACCGAAATAGGGATGAACAAGTGCATCTGAAATCGCATGATGCCAAATTCCAAATCTGATAAAGCTCTGCGCATAAGAAGAGACAATCCGTTCGTAAAACTCACTGCCATAATCGGTAAAGTAGAAAAACAGAGAAATTGTAGCAATTGAAATTAAAATATAAATAACATGTCGAAGATGAACATGTTTATATTTAGCAAGCAAAACAACAAGAGACACCAGTAAAGCTAATAACGGGCCTCGACTTTGCGTCAAAACCAAGCCAATAAATAACAATGATGCAGGCAGATAAATCCAATGCCTGCCCGACTCACGGGCAATAATCAATGCACTTAAAATCCCAAGAGCAAAGTACCCACCAAGATCGATGACATTCTTAGGTGCGCCAAAAAAACCGTTTTCTAGTCTATTAGTCATTATAGTGTTCTTGTCTACTAACATGAATGTCAAAATAAGAACAATAAAACACCCTGAAAAAATAAAACTATAGACCTTTAATGATCCATAACGCTTTATACAGAAATCAAACATGTACACAAAAAACAGAAGGTAAACAGTATGTTTTAAGGTTGATACAATATTTATCGGAACATTTGTCCATAAGTTTGTAACACTGTAATAAATGAGGAATAGTGCAACAACTCCCATCGACTTCCAGGGATACGACTCGGGAAAACTAAATTTTTTTCGCTGGATAAACCAAAACATCATCATCGTTGCAATTGACAGATGAAATAAATTGCTTACTTTTCCAACACCTGTAAATATGGTCATAAGAAGTAAAAATGCCATAAAAGAAACAGATGAAATAACTTCTAAACTTTCACTTTTTTTTAAAAATGACATCTGGCGTCGCCTTCTCGAAAACTTCCTCAGTCAGTCCACTATCCATGGACAAATTGTAAACTTTTATTCCTGCATGGTTAAGTTCGCTGCTAGCATTCAAGAACGCGGGTCTTATCACATGAGTAAAATTTTCCTCTAAAAAGCTTTTCTGCTTATTATTTTCATTTTCATAAAAACGCGGGGATGAAAAATTATTCATATCAACCCCTGCTAACAGTATCCGATTTGAACTGAGCCATACAGCTATTTGCAAAGCCCAATAGGCCACTGTTCCTGCGTCAAAAATTCCCTTCCGGATATCCCATGAGAAGCCTGATAATGGATTAGTTGGATATATTGACAGCCCTTGGTTATCATTGAAATTTAGAGCATATTCAGCCGGTGCTACATATTTTCTATATACTTTATAACTAAGATCTTCAATAATAGCCAATCGACATTTTATCTTATGAACGTCTACGTAATTCAACATATCATTGAGGCAATGAACTGTTGTAAAAAGAGTCAATTCAGGGTCGTTCAGTACCTTTCCGACTATATCAAAACGTTTTTCAACAAAACCGCGGTCTACAATAACATAATATGAAAATGCTACTTTATCTCGTAGGTGATAAGCCCCATTAACACCAATAAATGTAGTTTTTGAAAGTAATTCAAAATCCAGATAATTGACTGATGGACCGGTAGCTAATATTGTAATATCATTGACAACGGCTTTATGTAATGAATTTAATTTTTCAATTTTTATTTCATTTTTTCGCCAGACCAGCCGTTCAATATGGTCTTCTTGCCCACGTTGAATCGTAATATGAGGCCAAAAATTTTCATTGTGCCGATAAGCTCGTTCATGGGTATAACGATAGATTTGTTTATGTATTGATCCCATTCAGAGCAATTCCCGTAATTTTTCCATTACGCACACGGCGGATATAGTCTGCATCGAGCCACCCGCACCGCGCAACTCATGCTGATTCTTACCATAACCCCCAATCAAACCCGGATCGGTCGGGCCAAACAGCGTTATATTCGGGCGATCCAGCGCGGCGGTCAGATGACTCAAACCGGTATCGACTGAAACAACAGCGCGCGCGCCCGCCAATTGCTGTGCCACCTGCTCCAGGGTTAATTTTGGCAGGACCTCTACGTGGTCAAAACCTTCAGCCATTCTTAATGCACGCTGATGCTCATGCTCGGCGCCCCACGGCAGTTTCACCCGCAGGCCGGTAGGCTGCACCAGTTCAATCAGTTCGCGCCAGTGTGACTCAGGCCAATGCTTGTTATCGCGCGTGGTGGCATGCAGAAATACCAAATACTCATTTGCATCGCTGGGCAGCGCGGAGAGGAAATGGCCGGCAATCGCATAATCACCCTGGGTCTCCGGTTTCGCGTAACCCAGGCTTTTAGCAAATAACTCACGTGTACGTTCTACCGCATGTTGCTGTTTGTTGATTTCATGGCGTTTGTCATACCACCAGCTGGCGAAGGGTTCCCGCGCGCTGCGACTGTCTTGTCCATGCTTTACGCCTTTAGCCAGGCGCGTCACCAGCGCGGCGCTTTTGATTAACCCTTGCGCATCGATCACCACATCATACTGGCGCGATTGCAGGTCGCGTTTAAATAGAACGCGCTCTTCACGCTGCTGGCTACCAAACCAATGTTTACGCCAGCGACGAATCGCTACCGGCAAAACTTTATCCACAGCCGGATGCCAACTGGGGATCTGAGCAAAATTCTCTTCGACGGCCCAATCAAAACGGATGCCGGGAATAGCCTGCATCGCATCTGTGAGCGCCGGTAACGTGTGCAGCACGTCCCCCATGGAGGAGGTTTTTACAATCAAAACGTGCATGGCTACTCCTGCACCGGATGCAGCAGCGCACTCAGTTCCTGATGAACTCGAGCAGGCTGAATATCTATGAGACTCTGGTGATAACCCTCTTCGGCATCACCTTTACGTATTTTGTGATAGCCGGAGATCAAACGAATAACACGTGCCTGATGAGACAGCGGCGGCGTGAAATCCGGGCTGCTCGGGCCATACAAGGCGACTAACGGACGGTTCAGTGCGGCGGCAATGTGCATCAACCCGGAGTCATTACTGACAACGGCCGCGCAATGTGCGATCAAAATAACCGCCTGCTCTAATTGCGTATCGCCCGCCAGATTCTTGCAATGCACTCGTGCTGATTCCGATAACGTTTGGACAATAGTGTCACCGGTTTCGCGATCTTTAGCCGAACCGAACAGCACTACCTGGTAGCCTTCACCAATCAGTTGCTCGGCAAGCGCCGCGTAATGGTAGTGCGGCCAGCGCTTGGCTGGGCCAAATTCAGCGCCAGGGCAGAACCCAATCACCGGGCGATCGGCGGACAGGGCAAACTGCGCTGCCGTCATGCGCTTCTCGTCTTCATCGACACGCAACTGCGGCCACAGTAATGGCTGCGGCAACTGTTGAGCAGAAGCGATGGGTTTGTCATAGCCCAGAGCAACATAGCGCTCCACCATCAGTGGAAAGGCAGCTTTATCCAGCACACGCACATCGTTCAGCACGCCATAGCGCATCTCGCCACGCCAGCCGACGCGGCGCTGGATACCTGCAAAGAAAGGCACCAGAGCCGACTTGAAGGAGTTCGGCAGCACATAAGCACGATCATAGCCGCTGGCCTGAAGGGATTTACCCAAGCGACGCCTTTCGCCTAACGCTAAAGCGCCATGGCCCAGCGGCATCGCTAGCGCCTGATTGACTTCCGGCATGCGTGACAGCAAAGGCCGGCACCAGGCCGGCGCCATCACATCAATGACCGCATCCGGGTGCTCAGCCTTGAGCGTGCGATAGAGACTTTGCGACATCATCATATCGCCGACCCAGGAAGGGCCAATGACCAGAATTTTCATCGCTGGTGCCGGTTTCCTTATGCGTTACGGTTGAGCCAGGTCATGTATTCACCCACGCCCTGAGCAACGGTTTTAAACGGCTTGTCATAACCGGCTGCGCGCAGATTGGTCAGATCCGCCTGAGTGAATGCCTGATAGCGGCCTTTCAGTTTCTCAGGGAATGGGATGTATTCGATCTGACCTTGCTGATGGAACTTCAGTACCGCATCGGCCACTTCCTGGAAGGATTCTGCACGGCCAGTACCACAGTTGTAGATGCCTGAGACACCGTTTTCCCAGCACCACAGGTTTACCGCAACCACATCGTCAACATGAATGAAATCGCGGCGGAAGTCGTCGCTGCCTTCAAACAGTTTTGGATTTTCACCGTTGCTAATCTGCGTGTTGAGGTGGAATGCTACGCTCGCCATACCGCCTTTGTGACCCTCACGCGGGCCGTAAACGTTGAAGTAGCGGAAGCCACACACTGGGGATTCTGCTTCTGGCAGAATCTGACGCACATAATGGTCGAACAGCATTTTTGAGTAGCCGTAAACGTTCAGCGGCTGCTCGTACTGGCGCTCTTCAATGAAGTTTTCATTACGGCCACCGTAAGTGGCAGCTGATGAGGCGTAAAGGAAAGGAATTTCGCGTTCCAGGCAGAAATGCAGCAAGTCTTTGGAGTACTGATAGTTGTTATCCATCATGTACTTGCCGTCCCACTCTGTGGTCGCTGAGCAGGCACCCTCATGGAACACTGCTTCGATTGGACCCAGATCTTCGCCGGACATGATGTAAGAGAGGAACTCTTCTTTATCCATGTAATCCGCGATATCCAGATCCGCAAGGTTCACGAATTTGGTGCCATCTTTCAGATTATCCACCACCAGAATATCGGTAAGACCGCGGTCGTTCAGCGCTTTAACAATGTTGCTGCCAATCATGCCAGCGCCACCGGTTACGATAATCATATGCTTTGCCTTTAAACAGTTGGGGTGAAACAGGAGGTTTCACACACGAATGCCTAACATCATAACATTTCAGCCCGAGACAGGCAGCCAGATGACTCCGTAACCGCTGCACAAATTACATCCACCGCGTGAACTATGCTGCAAAACGAAGATTTCTCTGGCGGAAATGTCGGCACGATGCGTCCTGATTAGTAATATGTGCCAAAGATTTGCTATCTGAGGAGCAGAATCATGTCCAGTCAGTTTTATTCGCAAATCCGTCAACAACTTGAGACAACGCGTCAGGACGGATTGTTCAAACAAGAACGTACGATTACATCGGCACAGCAGGCGGAGATCAATGTCGCCAACAGTCCGCCTGTTATTAACTTCTGCGCCAATAACTATTTAGGCCTCGCGAATCACCCAGCGCTGATTCAGGCGGCTAAAGAGGGCATGGATTCGCACGGCTTCGGTATGGCCTCGGTACGCTTTATCTGCGGAACCCAGGATATCCACCAGCAGCTTGAACATAAACTGGCTAAGTTTCTTGGGATGGAGGATGCCATCCTGTTCTCCTCCTGCTTCGATGCCAACGGCGGCCTGTTTGAAACCCTGCTCAGTACGGAAGACGCCATCATTTCCGATGCGCTCAATCACGCTTCAATTATTGACGGTGTGCGCCTGTGTAAAGCACAGCGTTATCGCTATGCCAATAACGATATGGCTGAACTAAGAAGCCGTCTGCAAGAAGCGCGTGATAAGGGTGCGCGCCATATCCTGATCGCCACTGATGGCGTGTTCTCGATGGATGGCGTGATTGCTAATCTGGAAGGCATATGCGATTTGGCCGACGAATTTGACGCATTGGTGATGGTCGATGATTCCCATGCCGTTGGTTTTGTTGGTGCAGCTGGACGTGGTACCCATGAATACTGCGGCGTAATGGATCGCGTGGATATCCTGACCGGCACTCTGGGCAAAGCGCTGGGTGGCGCTTCTGGTGGCTATGTGGCCGCAAAAAAAGAGGTGGTTGAATGGCTGCGCCAGCGTTCGCGCCCTTACCTGTTTTCCAACTCTCTGGCACCCGCCATCGTCGCAGCCTCATTGCGGGTGTTAGACCTGCTCAGTGAAGGCGATGGATTACGCCAGCGTCTGTGGGATAACGCCCGCTTCTTCCGCGAAAAAATGACTGCTGCTGGCTTTACGCTGGCAGGTGCCGACCATGCCATCATTCCAGTGATGCTGGGTGACGCAAAAGTGGCACAACAGTTTGCCAGCCTGCTGCAAAAAGAGGGTATCTACGTCACTGGCTTCTTTTATCCGGTGGTACCGCAGGGCCAGGCCCGCATTCGCACTCAGATATCTGCAGGTCATACACAGGCACAGCTGGAACAAGCCGTTGCCGCCTTTACGCGCATTGGTCAACAGTTGGGCGTGATCGCAGGAGCAGAACAATGAAAGCACTGGCCAAATTAAAAGCTGAAGAAGGCATCTGGATGGTGAAGGATGCGCCGATCCCCGAACCTGGTCACAATGACCTGCTCATCAAAATCCGCAAAACGGCGATTTGCGGTACCGACGTTCACATTTACAACTGGGATGACTGGTCGCGTAAAACCATTCCTGTCCCGATGATTACCGGCCACGAATATGTCGGCGAAGTTGTCGGTATGGGCGAGGAAGTAAAAGGTTTTGCCATTGGCGACCGCGTCTCCGGCGAAGGCCATATCACTTGTGGTCACTGCCGAAATTGTCGCGCCGGCCGCACACATCTGTGTCGTAATACCGTCGGTGTTGGCGTCAATCGCCAGGGCTGTTTTGCCGAGTATCTGGTGATTCCTGCATTTAATGCTTTCAAGATTCCCGACAATATTTCTGACGAGCTGGCGGCGATTTTCGATCCCTTTGGCAACGCGGTGCATACCGCGTTGTCGTTTGATCTGGTCGGTGAGGATGTGCTGATCTCGGGTGCTGGCCCCATTGGTATTATGGCTGCGGCGGTGTGCAAACATGTGGGCGCACGCAATGTGGTCATCACCGATATCAATCAATACCGCCTCGGCCTGGCCCGTCAGATGGGCGTGACGCGCGCCGTGAATGTGGCGCAGGAGAATCTGCGCGATGTGATGACAGAGCTGGGCATGACGGAAGGCTTCGATGTCGGACTGGAAATGTCTGGCGCTCCTCCCGCGTTTCGTACCCTGCTAGAGGTGATGAACCATGGTGGACGTATCGCCTTACTGGGCATTCCACCGGGCGAGATGGCGATTGACTGGAATCTGGTGATCTTCAAAGGACTGTTCATCAAAGGCATCTATGGCCGCGAGATGTTTGAAACCTGGTACAAAATGGCAGCGTTGATTCAATCCGGCCTCGACTTAACACCCATCATCACACATCGCTACCACATCGATGAATTCCAGCAGGGATTTGACGAGATGCGATCCGGGCGTTCCGGTAAAGTGGTGCTGAGCTGGGATTAAGGATTTACAGGGAGGCTTTCGAGCCTCCATCGTCTCACTTAATGAATGCCAGATATTGCTGACAGATTGCCGCAGTATCAAATTCCGCAAAGGCATCCGCTGGCAACAAAGGTGGATGCTGGTAGATGTCTCGCATTGTTTCTGCCAGCGATTCAGGATTGAGATCTGCCAGGCCGCGAGCCAAATCGCCTCGCAACAGCCACTGCGGGCCACCCGGACAACGAGTGCTGACAACAGGTGTGCCACACAACACGGCTTCGATCAGTACATTACCAAAACCTTCGCTATCCGAACTGACGATCAGCATTGTCGCCCGGCTAATCCACGCATAAGGGTTTTGTGTAAAGCCCTGAAAAATCACGCGGTCAGCAATACCTAACGCTTGCGCCTGGGCTTCCAAAGCGGCTTTACGCTGTGACGAACCCTGTCCTAATAACACTAAGGGCAGATGAATATTGCTTAATGCGTAAGCCTTTAACAGGCGGTCATGCCGTTTAGTTTCGTGGAAGCGCCCCACGTGCACCAGAAAACCAGACCCAGGCACCTCAGCGGGTTCTGCTGCCAGCTGCCGAATCATTGCAATGTCGAACGGATTGCCAATCACCGCTTCGCGGGTGAGCTGCACATCAAATTCCGCTTTCAAATCATCCAGCACGGCAGGTGAAACACCGATCACGTTACGCCCCTGATAGACCTGCTGGATCTTACGCGCCTTTAACCAGCGAGATAATCCAGTGCGATGTCCAAGATAGGAGGCTGAAAACACCCCATGCAGGCAAAACCAGGTTTTCTTCGCAGCCAGTGCACGGCTGCGACGCACTATACGGTCAGTTTTGTGCAGGTGAGACACGACCAGATCGAATTCACCCGCCGTCTTCTCCGCCTGCTGTACCGCAACGTCCAGCAAACGGGCTCGCCGACTGAGTTCAGTGATTTTGCGCCAGGGACGACGATTAGTGTCTTCAATGACCTGATAATCCACACCCGGCGGCAAGGGGTACTCACACACTTTTCTCAGGGAAAAAAGGGAAACGCGATGCCCTTGATCCAGCATACCGGTGACCAGCGTCAGAACCACTTTTTCAGCGCCGCCGCCCGGCAAACCATCTATCACCATAAGTATGCGTTTTGACAAAATACCCTACCTGTCTGAATGAAATAACGTGTGAGTGACCGCAGTGCTGGCCTGGATATTAGCGCAGATCCGTCATGATTTTCGCCTGTTTCCTGCTCGGGCAAATAGTTTTGCGTCACTGAATGGCTCAGCGTAACATTGCGATTTTATTGGCTTCAGGCGGCGAACATGACCCGGCACGCGTTCCTCATTACCATCGACACTGAAGGCGACAACCTTTGGCGCAATCATCGTTCAATCACCACCGACAACACCGGTTATCTGCCGCGTTTTCAAAACCTGTGCGAACGTTATGGTTTTAAACCCACCTGGCTAACCAACTATGAAATGGCGATGGATCCTGCGTTTGTGGAATTCGGCAAAGATGTCATCGCGCGTAATCAAGGTGAGATAGGCATGCATCTGCATGCATGGAACAGTCCGCCTGAAGCCCCGCTCACCGATGATGACTGGCGTTGGCAGCCTTACCTGATTGAATACTCCGATACCGTGCTGCGCGACAAAGTCGTTTATATGACTGATCTGCTGGAAGAAAAGTTCCAGACAAAAATGCTGAGCCATCGTGCAGGTCGTTGGGCGTTTGATGAACGCTATGCCGCCATTCTCACCGAATTGGGTTATCAGGTGGATTGCTCTGTCACTCCGCGCGTGAACTGGTCTTACACACGCGGCGCGCCACAGGGAAAAGGCGGTACTGACTATACCGATTTCCCGTTTAAACCCTATTTCATCGATCCGCAGGATATTTCACGTAGCGGCGACTCCTCACTGCTCGAAATCCCTATGAGCATTCAGTACAAATACTCGCCGCTGATGAATACCTTTAAACAGAGCATCTATCGACTGCGCGGCAAGCAGAAAAGTCCTGCGGTGCACTGGCTGCGTCCATCCGGGGGTAATCTTGCGGATATGCAGCGTGTTGTCGAAATGTCGCTGGCAGAAGGGAATAATTACACTGAATTTATGCTGCACAGCTCAGAGTTCATGCCAGACGGCAGCCCAACGTTTAAAAACGAGCCCGATATCGAACAGCTTTATGCGGATGTAGAGGCGCTCTTCAGTTGGTTAGCGCCTCGTTTCGTTGGCCAGACCCTGTCGGAATACCACGACAGTTTTAAGCTACAGCAGTCCGCACGTTAAGTTTCTGCCATGCCTGCCAGACCGTTTCCGGCGCGATATCGCTGCATTCACCGGAATCGGTCTGCATAATCTGGTACTCACCCGACCACGGATGCCACTGACTGGCATCCGTATCGCCAAAGAATACCACCTGCTTTTTATGCAGCCCGGCAGCGAGATGCATCTGCCCGCCATCGCTACACAAAATTTGCTCGCAGCAATCAAAGCCTGCGATGACTTCCCGCACCGATGCGGTGGGATAGCGCGCCACACGTTGTGAATTGACCAAATCCATCAACTCGTCAGCACGCGCCGCATCGCCTTTGTCATGGGGATCCAGCGTGCCCTGCGGTGACCAAAACACCAGAACGCGCGCCTGCTCATCTTCCAGCAGCTTATTAATAAAAGCCGCATAGCTGGCTATCGGCCAGCGACGCTTAGGGCTGCGGCTGCTGATGTGCACGCCATAGACCTGCCCCGGCGAGGCGAAGCTTTGTGCGACACGTGCTTTGGCCGCTTCACGTTCTGCATCTGTGAGATAAAGATTCACGGATGGCACGGCAGGCAAGCTATCAGTCAATGCCGAGAGGTAAGAGAAGGTGTGTTCGACCTGATGACTGCCCTGAAAATCGCTTTTATGGAAGGGATGGTCAAGCTCAACATCGGGCAAAGCTGCACCAATAATATTGTGTGCGCCTGCCATTTTTGCCAGCCGTAGGCTGTATTTGCACGGCACCGGATTGGCCAAAATCGTGGCATCAAAGCGCGTTTTACGCAGTGCCAGCATGATTTTGACCCGCTGCCAGTAAACGCCGAGCGTGGTTTCATTCTTGCCACGATGTTTGGCTTTCTTATAGACATACAGACGATCAACATGAGGATTATGGCTCACCACATCCTGCGCGATCTTATTAACCAATAGGGTGATTTTTGCGTCAGGAAAAGTGCGTTTCAAACCTTCCAGCAGAGGAGTGGTACACACCATATCGCCAATGTTATCGCGGCGGATAACAAGGATGTTTTTCATACTGATGCCCAGGGTAAAAAGGATTGATGCCAAACATTCCGGCCAGAACCGTTCCTAAAAGCGCAAAAATGCTAGCGAGCTAACTACTTTTGACCATTAATGTCCAAAAAGTTCTGAATTTCTTAGCAATAATTAACGTAAGAGAATCGTAAATAATTCATAAAACCCTTAATAACAATGTCGCTTGATAATCCCGCACTTTCCATCATTACTCCCATGTTCAACGCTGGCGCGATGTTCGAGACGTTTATGCAGTCTCTTTTAGCGCAATCGCTGACAGACCTTGAAATCATTATCGTCGATGATGGTTCCACCGATGGTTCCGGTGAACGCGCTGAGGCTTATGCGCGCCAGCATCCTCAGGTGCAGGTTATTCACCAGGCTAATGGTGGTGTATCCCGCGCACGCAATGCCGGATTAGCCGTCGCAAAAGGCAAGTACGTCACATTCCCGGATGCAGACGACACCATGAACCCGGCCATGTATCAAACGCTGGTTGAAATGGCCGAGCGTGACAATCTGGATGCCGCGCAGTGCAACGCGGAATGGTTTTTCAAAGCCAGCCAGACAACCAAACCGTTAATTCCCCTGGATCGCTTGACCAGCACCGGTGTGTTAAGCGGCCCAGAATGGTTGAACACCGCGCTGCAGACGCATCGATACATGCATGTGGTATGGCTGGGTATTTATCGTCGTGAACTGATTCAACAAAACAATCTCACCTTCGAACCGGGATTGCATCATCAGGATATTCCCTGGACCACTGAGTTCATGTTCAACGCCAAACGCGTACGCTACACCGATCACATGCTCTACCGCTATTACCTGCACGATGCCTCCATCAGTAACCGTAAACGCACCGGTCAGCGCAATGTGGAGTATCAGCGTCATTACCTGAAAATCGCGCAGATGCTGGAAGAGATCAATGCACGCTACCGCGATAAAGTGAAAATCTATTCCGCATTCCATTATCAAATTACGCGTGAAGCGCTGAGCGTCTGTCATTCCATTCGCCGTGAACCCGAAGAGAGCGCACGGCAGGCGATGATTGCGGATCTGTTTGCAACGCAAACCCATAAACGGATGCTGCGGAATGCACGCGGCGCGCGGCAGTGGTATCAACTGCTGCTATGGCTGAGCCGGATTTATCGCTGGCGTCACAAATAAGCGCCGCGGCTGGCTTTCGCCCTATAGGGGTTTGCCCTACAATCAGCTCACTGAAATTTGAGATCATTTGAGTATGGCAAGCCTGATTCCAGCCCAATTTGCACCGAAAAATATTCTGTTGATCAAGCTGCGCCATCACGGCGATATGCTGCTGACCACGCCCGCCATCAACGCGCTCCGTCAGCGTTATCCGCAGGCCAACATCGACGTCCTGCTGTACAAAGAGACGCGTCCGATGCTGGAAGCACACCCCGCTATTCGTCAGCTGCATATCATTGACCGTAGCTGGAAAAAGGAAGGCGGCTGGCAGAAATTCCGTCACGAGATGGCCCTGCTTTCTGCTGTACGCGCCTGTGATTATGATGTGGTGATCAACCTCGCCGACCAGTGGCGTAGTGCCATTATCACGCGGTTTTCTGCAGCTCCGGTGCGCATTGGTTTTGCCTTCGCTAAACGTGATAACGCCCTGTGGCGCTGGTGCCACAACCATCTGGTTTCGACTAAAAATCATAATCAGCTCCATACCGTCGAGCAGAATATGGCGGCGCTGGAACCACTGGGTATCAGTGCGCAAGGTGCAAAAGCCTCGATGCACTTCAGTGCGGCAGATAAACAGAAAGTGCAGGATGCATTGGCCCAGCAACAGGTCAGCGGGCCGTTTATCGTGCTGCAGCCAACATCACGTTGGGTGTTCAAATGCTGGGACGATGAGAAAGTCGCGCAGTTGATTGATACGCTCGCCGCCGATGGCCATACCATCGTGCTCACTGCCGCCCCAGATCAAAAAGAACAGGCGATGATTGCCCACATTCAGTCGCTGTGTCATAGCCAGAATGTGGTTTCACTTGCCGGTCAGCTCTCTTTACCGCAACTGGCGGCGCTGATTGATGCCGCGCAGCTGTTTATTGGTGTGGATTCCGCTCCCATGCACATGGCTGCTGCACTCGATACCCCCTGTCTGGCGCTGTTTGGGCCCACCAAATTACAACACTGGCGTCCGTGGGGTGAAAACAATCGCGTGATCTGGGCCGGTGATTATGCGCCGCTACCTTCGCCAGACGACATCGACACCAAAACAGAACAGCGCTATCTCTCGGCCATTCCGGTGGATGATGTGGTGGCCGCCGCAAGGAAATTTTTGCATGACTAAGTTACGCCTGGCGATTGTCCGGCAGAAATATCGTCCAGATGGCGGTGCCGAGCGTTTCATTTCGCGGGCGCTGGAAGCGCTCGACAGTGAGCAGCTCGACCTCAATATCATCACGCGTAGCTGGCAGGGCACACCGAATCCGGCGTGGCATCTGCATATCTGCAATCCGACTAAATTCGGGCGCGTATCGCGTGAACGCGGTTTTGCCCGTGCGGCACGTGAATGCTGGGAGCGTGAAAAATTCGATATCGTACAGAGCCACGAACGTATCGCGGGCTGCGATATCTTTCGCGCCGGTGATGGCGTCCATCGCGTGTGGCTGGAGCAACGGGCGCGCATTGTCTCGCCGTGGCAGCGTTTAAGTGCCACGCTGAGTCCCTACCATCGCTATGTTCTGCAGGCTGAAGCAGAGATGTTCAATGCAGCATCGCTGAAAGCGGTGATCTGTAACTCAGAGATGGTGAAGCAGGATATTTTGCGTCATTTCACGCTAGATGCGAGCAAGATCCATGTGATTCACAACGCCATTGATAGCCAACGATTCCAGCCAGCCACTGAAGCTCAGCGCCATGTCATGCGCGAGCAGTTAAAACTGCCGCAAGACGCCACGGTGATGATTTACGTGGGGTCAGGTTTTGAGCGTAAAGGTTTGAAAGCGGCAATTGAAGCGCTCGCCCATAGCGATCGCTATTTGGTTGTGGTCGGCCAGGACAAACAACTTTCACGCTATCAGCAATTGGCGAATCAGCTTAATTGCCTCGATCGTCTGCGCTTTGTCGGCGTGCAGCAGGATGTGCAGCCCTACTATCACGCCGCCGATGCGCTACTATTGCCAACGCTTTATGATCCTTTTCCGAATGTGGTGCTGGAAGCAATGGCGTGTGGTTTAGCGGTCATCACCAGCACTGGCTGCGGCGGCGCAGAATTTATTACTGCCGGTCAGGAAGGCTTCGTTTGTGATGCATTAGATATCAAGGCATTAAATGATGCCATTATTGCCACACCCGCGCTTTTGCAGAATTCTGCCATGGGCGAAGCCGCACGCCGCAGAATCGAACCTTTCGGTCCGCAGCGACTGGCGCAGTCCCTGACTTCACTCTATCAACATGTGCTGAAGACCAGCTGACGAAGTGGTATGAGCAGGCGGTCAGTTTCTGATAACATGCCGCCTTTCATGTGTTTTTTGACGCGAATCTGTCGTAACGATAACTATGACAACTCTATACACAGCCCTGCTCTATTTAATACAGCCACTGATCTGGCTGCGCCTGTGGCTGCGCGGTCGAAAAGCACCGGCCTATCGTAAACGCTGGGCCGAACGCTACGGCTACTGCGCGGGCAAAGTTGAACCGCACGGCATTGTACTGCACTCGGTTTCGGTGGGTGAGACGCTGGCCGCCGTGCCGTTAGTGCGCGCATTGCGCCATCGTTACCCGATGTTACCGATCACCGTCACGACCATGACGCCAACCGGTTCTGAACGCGCCCAGTCCGCGTTTGGCAAAGATGTGCATCATGTTTACCTGCCTTATGACTTACCCGGCTCGATTAACCGTTTCCTCGATACCGTTGATCCACGCCTGGTGATCATCATGGAAACCGAGTTGTGGCCGAACATCATCCGTATTCTGCACCAGCGCCAAATCCCGCTGGTGATTGCCAATGCCCGTCTGTCAGAGCGTTCGGCCAAAGGTTATAAAAAGCTTGGTGGCTTTATGCGTGATCTACTGCAGCGCATTACGCTGATTGCGGCGCAGAACAACGAGGATGCTGAGCGTTTCCTGAGCCTCGGCCTCAAGCGTACGCATCTCGCCGTCACTGGCAGCCTGAAGTTTGATATCTCCGTGACGCCAGAACTGGCCGCCAGAGCGGTTACTTTGCGCCGTCAGTGGGCATCGCGCCGCCAGGTGTGGATCGCCACCAGCACGCATGAAGGCGAAGAGACCATCATCCTTGATGCGCATCGTCGCCTGCTGCAACAATTCCCCGATCTGTTACTGATTTTGGTGCCACGCCATCCTGAACGTTTCAAAGATGCCTGCGACCTGACACAAAAACGAGGCTTCAGCTTTACTTTGCGCAGTAGTGGCGAGATTCCTTCCAGCGCAACACAGGTGGTGATCGGCGATACCATGGGCGAGTTGATGATGCTCTACGGCATTGCCGATATTGCTTTTGTCGGTGGTAGCCTGGTTGGACGCGGCGGTCACAACCCTCTTGAGCCTGCAGCACACGCCATTCCGGTACTGATGGGCCCACACATCTGGAACTTCAAAGATATCTGCGCCAAGTTGCAGCAGGCTGAAGGCCTGATTACCGTGACAGATGTGGTTTCACTGGAAAAAGAAGTCGCGAATTTGCTGCAAGATGATGATTACCGTCGCTATTACGGCCGCCATGCAGTTGAAGTGCTGCATCAAAATCAGGGCGCATTGCAGCGTCTGCTACAGTTACTCGAACCGCACTTACCGCCACGAGCTCATTAACGCATGCCACAACGCCAACGTCTCTCCGTGGTGATGATCGCCAAAAACGAAGCTGAGCTGCTGCCGGAGGCGCTGGCCTCAGTGAGCTGGGCAGATGAGATTGTGCTGCTGGATTCCGGCAGCCAGGATAACACCGCAGAAGTGGCCCGCACGCATGGCGCGCAGGTGTATCAGGCAGAAGGCTGGGCGGGCTTCGGCAAGCAGCGTCAGCGTGCTCAGGTACATGCTAGCGGCGATATGATTTTGATGCTCGATGCCGATGAGCGGGTTACGCCCGCGTTACGCCGTGCGATTGAAAACGTGCTGGAGCAGGCGCCCTCCAACACCGTTTATAGCCTGGGACGCAGCAATTTGTTTCTTGGCCGCTTTATGCGACACAGCGGCTGGTATCCGGATCGCGTGATGCGCCTCTACCCTCGTGCACTCAACTACAACGACAATCTGGTGCACGAATCTCTGGAAACTCAGGGCGCACCGGTGGTGGCGTTGCCGGGCGATCTCCAGCACCTCACCTGTCGCGATTTAATCGCATTCCAACGCAAACAGATGAATTATGCCGAAGCCTGGGCACAAGAGCGTTTTCAGCGAGGCAAGCGTTGTGGCATCTTCTCGATTTTCAGCCACACGCTGGGAGCATTCCTTAAGACGCTACTGCTGCGTGCCGGATTCCTCGACGGTAAGCAGGGCTGGATTCTGGCGGTGGTGAACGCGCAATACACTTTTAACAAATACTCAGCGCTTTGGGCGCTGCATCACACCTCAACAAAGGGTCGCGTATGAGCACCAAAGCGATTTATCCCGGCACGTTCGATCCCATCACGTTAGGCCATGTGGATATTGTGACGCGCGCGGCGCAGATGTTCGATCATATCGTGGTCGCCATTGCTGCCAGCCCCAGTAAAAAGCCGCTGTTTACCCTCGATGAGCGTGTAGATTTGGCACGACAGGCCACTCAGCACATCGCCAATGTTGAGGTGCTGGGCTTTAGCGATCTGATGGCGAACTTCGCCAAAACGCAAAACGCCAATGTGCTGGTACGGGGATTACGTGCGGTGTCAGATTTCGAATATGAACTGCAGCTGGCGCAGATGAATCGTCACCTGCTGCCTACGCTGGAAAGCGTGTTTCTGATGCCGTCCGAAGGGTTCTCGTTCGTGTCATCGTCGCTGGTGAAGGAAGTTGCACGTCATCACGGTGATGTGCAGGCATTTCTGCCTGCTGCGGTGCATCAGGCACTGCTGGCAAAACTGGCGCAGCCCTGATTAATGCTGACAGCGTGGGCACCAGAAGGTGCTGCGCTGGCCGTGTTTGCCGCTGACAATTAGCGTACCACAGGCACGGCAGGGTTCGCCTGTGCGGCCATACACCTGCAATTCCTGGGCAAAATAGCCGGGCTTGCCATCGGTTTGCAGGAAGTCACGCAGCGTGGTGCCGCCCTGCTCTATCGAGCGCAGCAATACGGCCTTTATTGTCGCCACCATCAACTCCGCTTCATCACGACTCAAACTCATCGCAGGTCGATCGGGTAAGATCCCGGCGGTGAACAGTGATTCGCTGGCGTAAATGTTGCCGACGCCGACCACCACTTTGTTATCCATCAGCCACTGTTTAATGACCGTGCGCTTTCCACGTGACTTCTCAAAAAGATAAGCACCATCAAATTCGCTGCTGAGCGGTTCAGGACCGAGATGTGCCAGTACGCTGCTGCCTTCAAGCTCAGAGGTCCACAGCCATGCACCAAAGCGACGTGGGTCGGTGTAACGCAGCACCTTGCCATTGCTCATCACCAAATCGACGTGGTCATGTTTAGCCGCGGGTTGCTCACCCGGTAACATGCGTAAACTGCCAGACATGCCGAGGTGAATGATAATCCAGCCGTGTGGCAGCTCCAGCAGCAGGTATTTTGCGCGCCGTTGCACACTCAATACCGGCTGGTCACTTAGCGCATGGATTTCATGCGAGACCGGCCAGCGCAGGCGTGAATTACGCACAATCGCATGCAAAATCGTTGCGCCCACCATATGTGGCTCAATACCACGTCGGCTGGTTTCTACCTCTGGTAATTCAGGCATGTCATCTCCTCAACAAAACGCAGAAACAAAAAACCCGGCCGGAGCCGGGTTTTTAGCAAGAACACCAAAATTACTTAATTTTAGCTTCTTTGTAGATCACGTGCTGACGTACAACCGGATCGAACTTTTTCAGTTCCAGTTTCTCTGGTTTAGTACGTTTGTTCTTCGTGGTGGTATAGAAGTGACCTGTACCAGCAGAGGAAACCAGCTTGATCTTCTCACGAATACCTTTAGCCATGATTCAATTCCTTAGTACTTAGTACTTCTCACCACGGGCGCGGATTTCGGTCAGAACCGTATCAATGCCCTTTTTATCAATAACACGCATACCTTTAGCAGATACACGCAGAGTAACGAAGCGCTTTTCGCTCTCAACCCAGAAACGGTGAGAGTGCAGGTTCGGCAGGAAACGGCGTTTCGTCGCGTTCATTGCGTGGGAACGGTTGTTACCCGTTACCGGACGCTTTCCAGTTACCTGGCAGACTCGTGACATTTCTATTCTCCAAAAATCAAATCAGCTCGAGCTTTAAAAACTAGGTTTTGGCCGCCTCGTCAGGCCTTAGCCCGCCCAAGCGAGTTCAATGTGAACCCGCTAAGCTGGCCCAAACGCCAAACCCGAGATTCTCAAAGGTGGCGTAGTATACGCCGCTCAGCCCAAGTGCTCAAGTCCCGAACAAATAAAGATCCCGCCGGATCGCGCGAAAATGCATCATTTCTGCTCAATCGGATGGTTATTTTACAGCCAACCGCGCTCAGCGAATGAGGTATACTCGCCGTGACCGATCACTAAATGGTCAAGTAAGCGAATATTCAGCAAGGCGCAAGCCTGCCCGACTTTACCCGTGATATCACGATCGGCGCGACTGGGCTCGGCTATGCCGGAAGGATGATTATGCGCCAGAATCACAGCAGCAGCGTTAAGTTTTAACGCTTCGCGCACAATTTCACGTGGATGCACTTCAACACTGGCAATGCTACCGGTAAACATCTTTTGCGCCTGCAAAACCCGATGTTGATTATCCAGAAACAGCGCCATAAAAATCTCTCGCTCCTGATGCGCCAGCACGCTTTGCAGGTAATGCCGTGTCACCTGCGGATTCTCCATCACATTTTCTCGCGCCAGCTGGCTAGCGAAAAAACGTCGTCCCAATTCAGCAATTGCATGCAGTTGGGTAATTTTGGCCATTCCTACGCCTTTAATCACGCTCAGTTCTGTTTCATTTGCAGTCATGATGCGATACAGCGAGCCAAACTCGTTAAGCATTTGCCGCGCCAGCGCCATGACCGGAATACCGTGGCTGCCAGTGCGCAAAAAAATCGCCAGCAATTCTGCATCGCTCAATGATTCAGCGCCTGTAATCGCCAGTTTTTCCCGTGGTGCCAGTTCCGTCATCGACTTATCCTCCCTGCGAAAGGGAGATTGTGCGCGTGTGCCATCGTGCAAACCAGCCAGCCGATTACATTTTCAGAGCTGTCTCGCAAAGGGCGCAGGCGCTGAAAAGGCGGCCAGTGGATTTTGTGATAAAGTTGCCTGCATCTGCCGCGTGACTGCGGCAATTCGTTTTGAGTTGAGGCAAAGAACATGACGGGATTAGCCGGAAAAAAAATTCTGCTCGGCGTCAGCGGCGGCATTGCTGCTTATAAAACACCCGAGCTGGTGCGTCGTCTGCGCGATCGCGGCGCTGACGTGCGTGTCATGATGACCGACGCAGCCAAAGCATTTATCACCCCGCTCAGCTTACAAGCCGTTTCCGGCTATCCGGTGCTGGATGATTTACTCGACCCCGCCGCCGAAGCCGCGATGGGCCACATCGAACTGGCGAAATGGGCTGAT
Source organism: Pantoea sp. alder81 (assembly GCF_020179835.1). Taxonomy (GTDB): domain Bacteria; phylum Pseudomonadota; class Gammaproteobacteria; order Enterobacterales; family Enterobacteriaceae; genus Pantoea. Next base: position 72,223 of record NZ_JAIUDA010000012.1, read on the forward strand.
CTGATTGTATTGGCCCCGGCAACTGCCGATTTGATTGCACGCATCACTGCTGGGATGGCTAACGATTTGGTCACCACAGCTTGTCTCGCCAGTGCAGCGCCTCTGGCCATCGTGCCGGCCATGAACCAACAGATGTATCGCGCTGCTATCACCCAGGAAAATCTTCAGCGTCTGGATCAGCGAGGCGTTCTGATTTGGGGGCCGGATAGCGGCAGCCAGGCCTGCGGCGATATTGGTCCTGGTCGCATGCTCGATCCGCTGGCGATTGTCGCGCATGCGCTGGAATGGGCCGCGCCCGTCAACGATCTGCAACATCTCAACATTATGATCACCGCCGGCCCCACCCGTGAGGCACTGGACCCGGTTCGTTACATCAGCAATCACAGCTCCGGTAAAATGGGCTTTGCTATTGCTGCCGCGGCGGCAAAACGTGGCGCAACGGTGACGCTGGTGTCCGGACCGGTCACGCTGCCTACGCCCGCTGGCGTGACGCGCGTTGATGTGGGGAGTGCACTGGAAATGGAAGCGGCGGTGATGGCGCAAATCAGCCAACAACATATTTTCATTGCCAGCGCTGCCGTGGCAGACTACCGGGCGGCAAACATTGCCGCAGAGAAAATCAAAAAACAGGGTGGCGATGATAACGTCACGCTGCAGTTGGTGAAGAACCCGGATATTGTCGCAGGCGTAGCGGCATTGCAGAAACATCGCCCTTATGTGGTGGGATTTGCTGCCGAAACCCAGAATGTGGAAGAATACGCGCGGCAAAAACGGGTGCGAAAAAACCTCGACCTGATTTGCGCGAACGATGTGGCGCAGGCAGGACAGGGATTCAATAGCGACACCAATGCTCTTCACCTTTTTTGGCAGGAAGGAGAGAAAGTCTTACCGCTCAGTGATAAGACGCTCCTTGGCCAACAATTAATAGACGAGATTGTCAGCCGTTATGATGAAAAAAATCGACGTTAAAATTCTTGATGCGCGTGTGGGTAACGAATTCCCACTGCCGACTTATGCAACCTCGGGATCTGCGGGCCTTGATCTGCGCGCCTGCCTTGATGGCGCACTGGAGATCACCCCAGGCATGACCACGCTGGTGCCAACCGGTCTGGCGATTCACATTGCTGACCCTTCGCTGGCCGCCGTGATTCTGCCGCGTTCAGGTCTCGGCCATAAGCACGGTATCGTGCTGGGCAACCTGGTGGGCTTAATCGATTCCGATTATCAGGGCCAACTGATGGTTTCCGTCTGGAACCGTGGTCAGGATAGCTTCACGCTGCAGCCTGGCGACCGTTTGGCACAACTGGTCTTTGTTCCGGTGGTACAAGCCGAATTCAACCTGGTGGAAGATTTTGACACCAGCGATCGCGGCGCAGGCGGTTTCGGCCACTCTGGTCGTCAGTAATACGCGACACTTTTCGCAAGCCATCTTTTTATCTCTCGTCGCCACGGGCCAAGTCGCTTGTGGCTGACGAGGCTGTATTGCCTGTTTTTGGTGAATTTCAGGGGTCTTGAAGGTCATGGCAGAAAAAAAAGCCGCGAAACGGAATCGTCGCGAAGAGATTTTGCAGGCGCTAGCGCAAATGCTGGAGTCGGGCGATGGCAGTCAGCGTATCACCACCGCCAAGCTGGCCGCCAATGTAGGCGTTTCGGAAGCGGCACTCTATCGTCACTTCCCCAGCAAAACGCGTATGTTCGACAGCCTGATCGAGTTTATTGAAGACAGTCTGATTACCCGCATCAATCTAATCCTGAAAGACGAGAAAGAGACGCTCGCGCGACTGCGTTTAATCGTGCAGCTGATTCTGGGATTTGGTGAGCGTAATCCGGGGCTGACGCGTATTTTGACCGGCCACGCGCTGATGTTTGAACAGGATCGCCTGCAAGGGCGTATCAATCAGTTGTTCGAGCGCATCGAAATGCAGCTGCGTCAGGTGATGCGTGAGAAGAAAATGCGGGATGGCGAAGGCTTCCAGACCGACGAAACGCTGCTGGCGAGCCAGTTGCTGGCGTTCTGCGAAGGGCTACTGTCCCGCTATGTGCGCTCTGAATTCCGCTATCGCCCAACCACTGATTTTGACATTCGCTGGCCACTGATTGCTGCACAGTTAGTGTAGCGATGCATCAGGTGCGCGCATTCACGGGCGCCCGATAAAACGCAGTGGCGCATTCCACGGTCGTCAGCGATGGCGACCGTGTAAAAGCCGCGGTGTTAGATACCGTACTCTTTACGATACGCCCGCACTTTCGCCAGATGGTCCGCCATTTCCGGCTTCTCTTCCAGGTAATCAATCAGTTCCGCCAGCGTAATGATCGCCGTAACCTTACACTGATAGTCACGTTCCACTTCCTGAATGGCGGAGATATCACTGCGGCCGCGCTCCTGGCGATCCAGCGAAATCATTACGCCCGCCAGCGTGGCATTGTGCGCGCTGATGATGTCCATGGATTCACGAATAGCGGTACCGGCGGTGATCACATCATCCACCAGCATCACTTTGCCCTGCAGCGGGCTACCCACCAGCAAGCCGCCTTCACCGTGGTCTTTGGCTTCTTTACGATTGAAGCAGTAAGGCACATCGCGGTCGTGATGATCGGCCAGCGCAACGGCAGTGGTGGTGGCAATCGGAATGCCTTTATAGGCCGGGCCAAACAGCAAATCGAAATCAACGCCGCCATCCACCAGCGCCTGCGCATAGAAACGTCCCAGCAGCGCTAAGTCACGTCCGGTGTTGAACAAACCAGCATTAAAGAAGTACGGGCTTTTACGACCCGATTTCAGGGTGAATTCACCAAACTTCAGCACCCCTTTGTTCAGGGCGAATTCAATAAACTGACGCTGCCAGGCTTTCATTTCTCACTCCTCAAATAAAGAAAAGGCGACTCTATGGTCGCCTGTTATATCAATTTGTTAGCGCTGCTTTTTGCGCCTGAATCAACTGCTCAATGCCGCCTCGCGCTATCGCCAGCAGCTGCAGCAATTCCTCATGACTGAACGGCTCGCCTTCGGCGGTGCCCTGTACTTCAATCATGCGGCCATCTTCGGTCATCACCACGTTCATATCAGTATCAGCCGCAGAATCTTCCACGTACTCCAGATCACACAGCGCTTCACCGCCAACGATACCGACTGAAATCGCCGCCACCATGCCTTTTAACGGGCTGGCTTTTAATTTACCCGCAGCAACCAGCGCATTCAGCGCGTCGGCTAACGCGACGCAAGCACCGGTAATCGACGCGGTACGCGTGCCGCCATCGGCCTGAATCACGTCGCAGTCCAGCGTGATGGTGAACTCGCCCAGCGCGTCCAAATCCACAGCGGCACGCAGCGAGCGGGCAATCAGACGTTGAATCTCTAATGTACGTCCGCCCTGCTTGCCTTTGGCTGCTTCACGCGCCATACGGCTATGGGTGGAACGTGGCAGCATGCCGTATTCGGCGGTGATCCAGCCCTGGCCTTTACCTTTGAGGAAACGTGGCACACCTTCTTCAACGGTGGCGGTGCACAGCACTTTGGTTTCACCGAACTCAACCAGCACAGAACCTTCTGCATGTTTGGTGTAGTGACGAGTGAGGGTGACGGGACGCACTTCAGATGCGTTACGGCCTGCTGGACGCATGGTTTCTCTCCGGCTTGCTTAGGTTTGGCTGCGCATTATACGGACTTCGTGCGCGGCTGTCCTGCCTACATGCGGCACTTTTCCCGGATGAAATTTCGCCCCAGCTGTGGCTAAATGCGCCCTTTCCTCCCATAAAAAGACAAATGATGACAGCGATACTCCATTTCCTGCTGGCGCTGGTGGTGATCTTCGCCCTTGCGCTGTTGGTCAGCCATGACCGCAAACTGATTCGTCCGCGTTTTATTATTCAATTGTTGGTTGTCGAGGCTGCTCTGGGTTGGTTCTTCCTGCATTCAGCGGGCGGCCAATCAGTAGTGACCGCTGTCGGCGGCTTTTTCGAGACCTTATTGACCTTCGCTGCCCAGGGCACCGATTTTGTCTTCGGCAATATGGCGAAACAGGGGCTGGCGTTTATTTTCCTCGGCGTACTCTGCCCGATTGTGTTCATTTCTGCCCTGATCGGTATCTTGCAGCACTGGCGCATTCTGCCGCTGTTGATTCGTCTGGTGGGCACCTTGCTGTCGAAAGTGAACGGGATGGGCAAACTTGAATCGTTCAATGCCGTGAGTACGCTGATTCTGGGTCAGTCGGAGAACTTCATCGCCTATAAAGGCATCCTTGGCGATATCTCCGCACCGCGCATGTACACCATGGCCGCGACCGCGATGTCGACGGTGTCACTGTCGATTGTCGGTGCCTATATGTCGATGATTGATGCGAAATATGTGGTTGCCGCGCTACTGCTGAATATGTTCAGTACTTTCATCATCCTGTCGATCATCAATCCGACGCGCCCGGAAAATGAAGAACACATTGCGCTGGATAAGCTGCACGAAGACCAAAGCTTCTTTGAAATGCTGGGCGAGTACATCCTTGCCGGTTTTAAGGTAGCGATGATTATTCTGGCAATGCTGATTGGTTTTATCGCCCTGATTGCCGCCATTAATGCTCTGTTCGCCGCGGTGTTTGGTTATAGCTTCCAGCAACTGCTGGGCTATGTCTTCTATCCGTTTGCGTGGTTGATTGGCATCCCTTCCGCCGATGCCCTGCATGCAGCAAGCATCATGGCGACTAAGCTGGTGGCCAATGAGTTCGTCGCCATGATTGAGCTAAAGAAAGTCGCCGCTGAAATGACACCACGTGGTCTCGGCATTCTGTCCGTGTTCCTGGTGTCATTTGCTAACTTTGCTTCAATTGGCATTGTGGCGGGAGCGATTAAAGGTCTGAACGAGCGCCAGGGCAATGTAGTATCGCGCTTTGGCTGGAAGCTGGTTTATGGTTCCACGCTGGTGAGCCTGCTGTCAGCAGCGTTTGCGGGATTGTTTATTTAATGACAGCCGAGCGGCTAGCAAGCCGCTCTAAACAGGGCCGCGCTCATCAAAGCGGCCCCGTTCTGATTCAGAACGCGACACACACCAGCGAATCCACGCGCATCACCGACTCCTGATCGAAGCGCTTTTTATAAATATCGCGCAGCGCATTGATGCTGTCAGAACTTGTGCGGTCCGGCTGATGAATCAGCATCAACGCTTTGCTGTTTTCTCGTGCCAGCTTTCCACCCTCTCCCAGCCACTGGCCTTTGCCGTCATACACTGAAAGCCCGTCTTTAAATCGTGGCGTGACATCATTATCAACAAATTGCTGCCATTCGCTGCTGCTGACGACGCCGCCTTTCGGCTTGTTCATCCCAAACCACAGGGTGGTTTGCATCATGATGTCTCCTGAGCCGCACACGGCAACAGGAGCGGTATTGGGTGGGATCTGTTCACGAGGTGTAGCGGGTGTCTGGCATCCGGCCAGAAAGAAGACGAGCGCCAACGGCATCGCCAATTTATTCAGCATCATAGCCTCAGACTGTTTAGGTATCACACAGGACATCATAGGGGGTGAATGGATGAAACGTCACCCTTTTCACCAAAAGTTGCGCGCTGCGTTAGCTCATTGCGCTTATGCCTATCATGGTTTGGCTGCCGTCACTATAATGCGAGGAACATTCCTGAAAATGAGTACTAGCTTATGATCCGCAGCATGACCGCTTATGCCCGCCGAGAAGCAAAAGGCCACTGGGGCAGCGCCGCCTGGGAACTTCGCTCGGTAAACCAGCGCTATCTGGAAACCTACATCCGTCTGCCGGAACAATTTCGTAGCCTGGAGCCGGTGATTCGCGAGCGTATTCGTAATCGCCTGACGCGCGGTAAAATCGAGTGCAATCTGCGCTTCGATGCTGACCCAAGTGCGCAAGGTGAGCTGCAACTGAATGAAGCCTTAGCGAAACAGCTGGTGCGATCCGCCAACTGGGTCAAGATGCAGACCGATGAAGGCGCGATTAATCCGCTGGATATTCTGCGCTGGCCTGGCGTGATGTCGGCTCAGGAGCAGGATCTTGATGCGATTAATACCGAGTTGCTGGCCGCACTGGATGGCGCTTTGGATGATTTCATCGAAGCACGTGAAAGCGAAGGTACTGCGCTCAAGTCTCTGATTGAGCAGCGTTTAGAAGGCGTGTCGCTGGAAGTTAGCAAAGTTCGTGCGCAAATGCCAGAAGTGGTGAAGTGGCAGCGTGAGCGTCTGGTCAGCAAGCTGGAAGAAGCTGAAGTGCAGCTTGAAAATACGCGCCTTGAGCAAGAACTCGTTATGATGGCGCAGCGCATTGATGTGGCGGAAGAGCTGGATCGCCTGGATGCGCACGTCAAAGAGACCTACAACATCCTGAAGAAGAAAGAAGCCGTTGGCCGCCGTCTCGACTTTATGATGCAAGAGTTCAATCGTGAGTCGAACACACTGGCTTCTAAGTCGATTAATGCGGATATCACAGCATCAGCCATTGAGCTGAAGGTATTGATCGAGCAGATGCGCGAGCAGATTCAGAACATTGAGTAACACCCCATTCGGATGGTGTTAAAAAAGCCCGGTGATCCGGGCTTTTTTGCCCGCCGTCACGCCCAGCACGTTTCGCTTATTCTTTAGACCAATTTGCAGACTTTTCAATGTAAAGATTGTGAAAGCTTTGATGATTATGCATGTCAATGGCTGACCAAACATGACTGTGAATCAACCTTATGGACTCTCACAGCAAGAAATTATGATGTTGTTTTTCATTAATTATTTGTTTTCATTCCATGGATATTCCGTTGAAAATACGCTTCCTCAATGAAACCTCTCAATCCTAAAGATTGCAGAGATTACGTTTCTTTGAGGGCACTATTTGCTAATCTACTGGTCGTAATTAGCACAGCCGTACCGCCAGGAATTCATGGACACCCTTCTTTGTGCGATACACCCACTCTTTCCCTGAAGGCGTTATGAAGAAAAACGGGCAGTTCAATTCCAAACTTTTACACCCCCGCTACTGGTTCACCTGGTTTGGACTTGGTGTGCTGTGGCTGCTGGTGCAACTCCCTTATCCCATCTTGATCCGGCTTGGCGCGTCTGCTGGCAAGCTGTCACGCCACTTCCTTAAGCGTCGTGAGGGTATTACCCGCCGCAATATAGAACTCTGCTTCCCGAATATTAAAGAGGAAGAAACTGAGGTATTGATCGCCGGTAATTTTGAATCGCTGGGCATGGCGCTGGCAGAAACTGGCATTGCCTGGTTCTGGTCTGATGCACGCGTGCGCCGCTATTTCCAGGTTGAAGGCCTGCACAATCTGCAAAATGCACAAAAAAACCATCGCGGCGTGATGGCGATTGGTGTGCATTTTATGTCGCTTGAGTTGGGCGGCCGCATCACTGGCCTGTGTCAGCCCATGATGGCAATGTATCGTCCGCACAATAATCAGGCAATGGAGTGGGCGCAGACTAAAGGTCGTATGCGATCAAACAAGGCGATGATTGATCGTCGCGATCTGCGCGGTATGGTACAGGCGTTGAAACAGGGCGAAGCGGTCTGGTTCGCACCGGATCAGGATTACGGCCCGAAAGGCAGCGTGTTCGCACCGCTGTTTGCCGTGGAAAAAGCCGCCACCACCAACGGCACCTTTGTGTTATCACGTCTGGCTAAGCCAGCCATGCTGACCATTGTGCTAATCCGTAATGCCGATAAGAGCGGCTATCAGCTGATCATCCAGCCGGAGTTGCAAAACTATCCGTATGAAGATGAGGCAGCGGCTGCGGCTTACATGAACAAAGTCATTGAGAAAGAGATCCTGCGCGCGCCAGAGCAGTATCTTTGGCTACATCGCCGCTTTAAAACCCGTCCACCGGGTGAAGCCTCGCTTTACATCTAATCTGTTGATGCAGCAGGTGCTCGCCTGCTGCTCCTCTCTACCGCTCACATTTACCAACCATTCTTAACGAAAAACAGGTTTGTCAAAATTTGCACAGACTCATGTAATGGTCGGCTCTCTCCTCTTCTGACCGAAAACATGACTTTGCTATTTACCTCCAAACCACGCGCGCTGTTGGCGCTTGCCGTGGCCAGCGCATTGCTGGCCGGTTGTGCCAATCCGCACGGCTTACACCCTCATAATTCACCGCTCGATGCTAACTCTCTTCAAGCCAATAAATCGCTGAAAGGCGCGCGCTTCAGCGCAGCGAACTGGCCAAAAACGGAATGGTGGCAAAGTTTTAATGATGCACAGCTGAACCGGCTGATCGCCGATGCCATGACATCCAGCCCGGATTTACAGGTAGTTAACGCGCAGGCGGACAAAGCTAACGCACAAGTCATCGCCGCCGATGCTGAACGCTATCCCGATGTGGATCTCAATGCCGGGATTACGCGTTCGCGTGTGGCAAAAGTCGACGACCCACTTCTGCAAGGTAAAACTTACAGCACGCTGCGCACGGCCAATATTGGTATGAGCTACACGTTTGACCTGTGGGGCGGCAAAAAAGATGCGGCAGAAGCTGCGCTGGGTCAGGCGCGCGCCAGTGAATTAGATCGTCAGGCCAGCCAGTTGACGCTCGCCGTCAACGTAACGCGTGCCTGGAATAACCTCAATCTGGCCTGGTCCAACGCTGAACTGGCAAAACAGAATGCCGATCGTTCCAGTGGCATCGCCAAAATTCAGCAGCAGTATGTTAGCGCCGGTTTAACGTCGGACTATCAATATAAGCAGGCGCTGTCACAGCAAAAAACCGCTGAAGCGACCCTGACCGAAGCCAAACAGAATGTCACCGATGCGGGCATTCAACTCTCCACGCTGATTGGTAAAGGGCCGGATTACTGGCACCAACTGAAACCGGCGAAAATGGATGTCCCGATTGCCGCCACGCTGCCGGGTAACATTCCGGCGGAGCTACTGGGTCGTCGTCCGGATGTGGTGGCGGCGCGCTGGCGCGTTGAAGCGGCATCAAAGCAAATTGCCGCAACGAAAACCGAGTTCTATCCCAACATCAACCTGGTAGCGGAAGCGGGTACCCGTTCACTGCTCGGCGATGCATTCTTCGGTGCACCCAGTCAGTTCTTTAATGTTGGCCCAAGTCTGTCTCTGCCAATCTTCGATGCCGGTCAACGCCGCGCCGATTTAGCAGAAAGTGACGCTAACTATGATCTGGCCGTGGCGCAGTACAACAAGCTGCTGATTGGCTCCCTGGGTAATATCAGCGATACCATCACGCAACTGCAGTCGATTCAGGATCAGCTGGCGCAGCAGCAGAGCGCCAATCAGCTGATTCACAGTGCATGGGATGATTTAAACCGCGAATACACCGCCGGGTTGCGTCCGTACCTTGATGTGCTGACCATTCAGAACCAACTTATCGAGTCCGATCAGAAGCTGGTGGCGTTGCAGGCTCAGCAGATCAATCTGGCTGTGGTGCTGATTGAAGATCTGGGCGGCGGATTCCAGAATTCAAACGCTACGATCAAGGGATAAGCTGGCGGCTGGCATTCTCAAGCGCATTGATGAATGATAGTCCGCACCTGGAATACTCTGCGGACTATCATGATGGAACAGAATGCCAATGCTGGCTGGTTACGGCCTCTTATCGCTGACCGACTGACGCCTTATCTCGAAATTGATGCGGCGCGCCTGCACCGCAATCTGCAACATATGCAGCAAAAAGCCGATGCCGCTGGCGTCACGTTGCGCCCACATATCAAAACCCATAAAAGTGTCTGGATTGCCGAACAGCAACGCCAGTTAGGTGCGCGTGGGATTACCGTTTCAAAACCCAGTGAGGGCATTGCCTTTATCCTCGGCGGGGAGCGTGATTTGCTGCTGGCTTATCCGGTGGTTCACGCCGATACGCTGACGGAATTACTGGCCGTGGCACAGCAACATCAGGCGTGTATAACCTGCATTGTCGACTGCGATCTCGGTGTTGTGGCCATTGCTCAAGCCCATCAACTGCAGCCTGGCTGTGCATTGTCGATCGCCATTAAAGTGGATGTCGGATTGCATCGGGTGGGTATCGATCCACACAGAGATGCCGCCGTGGCATTGGCGCAGCAGATTAAAGCAGCGGGGTTACCTTTTGCCGGGCTGGTTTCGCACGCCGGCCATGCTTACGGCGCAGGTCATGCCGCGGCTATCGCTGAAGTTGCACAGCAAGAAATCATCTTGATGCGTCAGGTTCAGCAGCAATTGATCGCTGCAGGCTTTGCGCCTTGCCCCATTTCCGTTGGCTCCACGCCTACAGCACTGGCCGCGCCGGTGGCTGAAGGCAGCGACGAAATTCGCCCAGGAAACTATGCGCTGTTAGATCTCACCGCCTGGCGTCTGGGATTATGCACACCCGATGCGCTGGCGCTCAGCGTGGTAACGCGTGTGGTGACGGTGAATCCGCATTTCGCGATTATTGACGCCGGCTCCAAGATGCTCAGCTCCGACAAAGGTCCGCACGGCACCAACGCCAGCGGTTTCGGCATTGCCGTGGATGAACAGGGCCACCAATACGAAGTCCTGAAGCTATCGGAAGAACATGGTTTTCTGCAGTACGGAGATCATGCCCCGGCGCGGGGGACTCTGCTGCGCATCTTCCCCAATCACAGCTGCGCGGTCGTGGCTCAATCCGATGGCTTTGTTTTACGTCATGAGGACGGCACCGCAGAGACAATGGATATTCAGGGACGCGGCAAGTTTATCTAAGGATGAGGTTTTCACTGGAAACCTCTTATGCAGCACACTTCCACTATCCCGCCATTTGCAGCGGAATGCCCTTCAGTTAAGGTAATCTTTGCTGTAGGCAGTCTCATCATTCTGTAGGGTACGGCCTCAAGGCCGCCAATTTATTGTGGCGGCCATCATTCATCTCCTGAAGCCAGCTCTACAGACCCCTGCCTTTCTTTCGCTCAACGGAGGTTCCATGCTGCCATCTCAGACAGTCACGCTGACCATTCCCCGCAACTGGTTAGATTTATATGAAACCATCTGGAAACCTGAATGCTTTGCCAAGTGGGCAAGTGGGCTGAGTGCCAGTACGCTCACACAAGAAGGAAACTACTGGAAAGCCAAAGGGCCTGAAGGTTCAGTGAAGATTCGCTTCACGCCGCACAATCCTTTTGGTGTCATGGATCACTGGATTGACACCGGCAGCGGAAAAGAGATTTATATGCCGATGCGCGTGATTGCTAACGAAAAGGGAGCCGAAGTGGTGATAGTGGTTTATCGCCAACCCCTTATGTCTGATGAAAAGTTTGCTCAGGATGTTGCCTGGGTGAAACGCGACCTGGATCAACTTCTCCACCTGTTAACTCATTAGAATCAATGCATTATAAAAATCGTACTGCTTTAACTTTCGCTGGAAGCAATCAATAAAAAAGTCATCGTTTTCCACGCAATAGCGTTTAACTGTTTAACGATAATACCTGCTGCTTTTCGTGCTAATCACCAGTCTGGCTAAAGTCTTCTCACCAGGAAAATTCCTGGTGAGAGCACCGTTCGCGAATCTTAGTCCCTCTGATTTATCGGTGTTTTTTTTATCTTGTTCAACTCACTTGTTTGATCGCCTGCCAAAATGTCTGACAGGACTTATTAATCGTTAATCAATCGTCTTATCTATTCTGATGCAAAGTCTGAAACCATTTATTCCTGAAGTTCATTTATAGGAGTTTTCTTATGGTGTTAATTTAATTAAAACACGGTATAACTCATTCACACACAGCAATACCCGATAATAACAACAGCAGGGAAATAACATGGATCGCTCAACCTATCCTTTGTTGTCAGAAAAAGAATTTGTTGAGATTGCCAGTAGGATACTGGCCGGGGAATATAACAACTCAAAGGGATTTTATAATGATCTTGCGGATTTCCTCCGAGCAGGAGGAGATACCGCTGAGACAATTAAATATTTACGCGCCAGGGGCATCTCTTTAAATTCAGAGCATCATTTAATTGAATGCATCTTTACGTGGCAAACTCTGAAAGGCATTTCAGGGCTGCGTCAGGAAACGCTGCATTGATGTGATCTGTACTCTGGGCAGGCGCCCGGGTGAACCCTTAATTGCATTGGTACATGTACCATAACGAGCAGAACATGGCGATAAGAGAAAAAAGTTTGGCCAGTGCCAAATGGTCAATTTTGTCATCCATAAAAATCGTCGGCATTGGTGTTTTACAGCTTTCACTTCTGGCACAAATACTACAGGCAAACGAGTTAGATTTACTCGCGATTGCCATTGTTATTTTACTGATTATTGATACGCTTGCCGACCGTGGATTTGGTAATTCAGTTATCAGAAATATAAATCTCAATAATAGCGAGCTTTCCATTCTGTACTGGGGAAATGTGTTAAGCGGCATGATGATATTCGCCGTGCTATTTATTGGTAGTGATTTATACAGCAGAATAATGAATCAACCTGAAATGGCGATTATGCTGGAAATGATTTCTGTGATTTTCATTATTATCCCGCAGGGGCAACACTATCGCGCCATATTACAGCGTGAGAAACAATTCTCGCGTATCGCCTTCACAGAAACCTCATCGGTGCTGGTTGGCCTGGGTGTCACACTGTTTACCGTATGGCTGACCCCTTCAGTGTTGTGCGCTATCTGGGGTTACCTTGCCATGGTATCCATCAGAATGCTGGTCTACTGCTACTACGGTCGTTCCTGGTTCCAGCCAGAATACCGTTTTAGCCTGAAAAGTTTCGCCAACGTGCGAGCAAGAAACGGATAATAAAAACAAGTCTGTATGGTGGGCTCTGGGCATCTGAGAAGATGCGTTCGCGTGCTGGTCGCCAGCACGCTTTTTTCTTTTTTGATGTTGTTACACCCTCCTCAGCCTCACGTTCGAACTCCCACAAACTTGCACTACCGTACTCCTCACATCACATTTTTTTATGCGAATACGTAGCGCACTCACGATTTATCAAGCGGGTTAAGCCTGTTAGCATGTGCGGCATCAACACGGCTAATCCGATGGCGCATTTCTTAGAAAAACTCAGTGTTCGATAACTGAGGAAATCTTTAGGCTGGCCGCCAATCTTTTGGAGTGCTCTATGTTATTAACCGTTCTCTATATTATTGGTATCACCGCCGAAGCCATGACCGGCGCGCTGGCCGCTGGCCGCCGCAAAATGGATCTGTTTGGCGTCATCATCATTGCTTCCGTCACCGCAATCGGTGGTGGCTCGGTGCGTGACATCCTGCTCGGGCATTATCCATTGAGTTGGGTTAAAAACCCGGAGTACATCATGATTGTGGCGGCTGCTGCAGTGGTGACCACTTTTGTTGCCCCTTTGATGAATCATCTGCGTAAAGTGTTTCTGGTGCTGGATGCGCTGGGCCTGGTGGTGTTCTCCATTATTGGCGCGCAGGTCGCACTGGATTCTGGCCATGCCTCGATCATTGCCGCTATTGCCGCCGTGATCACCGGCGTATTTGGTGGCGTGCTGCGTGATATGTTCTGCAACCGCATCCCGCTGGTGTTCCAAAAAGAGCTGTACGCCGGTATCGCGTTTGCCGCAGGTTGGCTCTATATCCTGTTGCTCAAAACGCCGCTTCCGCATGAAGCTGTGGTGATCATTACCCTGCTGGCCGGTTTCTTTGGCCGTTTATTGGCGCTGCGTTTCCGCCTTGGCCTGCCGATCTTCAACTATCCCCACCCCGAGCATTAAAGATGCAGCAGGAATCTCCTGCTGCTGTAAATAACGGATAAGCTCAAGCAATTCATCATCCTGCAGCATTTTGACAATCCGCTCAGCCAGCGTGCGTCCGACACCGGGCAACTGCTGCCACTCCTCTGCTGAGCGAGCCAGCAACGTTGCCCAGTCATTATCCGGCAAGGCTTGTAATGCGGCTCGAGGTAACGGCAAACCTAATGCGCTCACCCAGCGCCGAAAGGGTTGTTGACGTGTCTTTTGGAAACGCTGCCAGATCTCTTGTGCCCGCGCGGCGGATATCCCGCTGGCCTGCGCGATCTCTTCAGGTGTTAACGTCAGCCAGGAGAACAGATGGGTGATCGCGCCACTGTTCAGTAACCGCTGCCAGCCGCTGCGCTGCACGCCAGGAATATCCAATACCGCTTTCTGACTAAGCCAGCTTAAGCGTGATAAAAATTGCAGGCGGCAATCGTGGCTGAAATGTAAACAAGACAGTGGATTAAATTCGCCCTGCTGCGGTGCGGCTGGATAATCACGCCCTGCCACACGCCAGATCACTCGCTCTAAGCGGGGAATTCCCTGACCGGCTAATGTCACTATCACCTGATCGCCAGCGATGACATCCAGCTCCCGCCAGCGCCGCAGCGACCCAAGATTCACTCTGCGCACGGTTTTATCATCGAGCTGAACGGGGATGAGGTTGAGCACCACGGCAATTTTCCCGGTGCGCCCAACGTTGAAATCTACGGACAACACTTCGCTGCTCACTTCAACAGGCTGATATTTCCACGCGGCCGACCAATGTCCCTGGCCAGGCTGCCAATCGCGCCCGGCACTGGCCGGTGATTGATGGATTACAACGCCATCGGTGACAAACGGCAACGAGGCACGGAACCAGCGGTCGCGCCATACTTCCGCCTCCTCTTCATTGTTGATCTGCCGACTCCAGGTCTGAGACAAGCCCAATCCCCAGCGGGATAGCTGCGCCAGTCGAACCGGCATCGGGTTTGGACCATCAGGCCATGCCCAGATAAAAATGCCCAGTTCGGCCAGCAGCGGGGAAGCTTCATGGCGCATCATCGCGCCCGCGACCTGCGCTCTGGCGTTTCGCCCCCCATCACGGGCCTGCTGATGATCGGTCATAAGCAGAAACAGCTCGCCTTGCAGCACTACCTCTTCACGATCGGTTTCAATCTTCGTCGGAATCATTGGAATATGGCGGGCTTTGGTTATCCACTCTTCGCCACGCAAGCCATCGCCGCGACTCACCAGGGAAACCAGTTGCCCGCGCCGATACACCAGCGTCACGGCTACGCCATCGACTTTCGGCTGAATCCACAGTGGGGATTTATCCTGCATCCAGTACGCCACCGCCAGTTTATCGCGCAGTTTACGTAACCCGGTATGTGCTACCGGATGGCGGGTGCTGCCGTCCGTTGTGAGCTGAGCCTGGTCAGGCAATTGATTCGGTGTGAAACAGCGCTGCCACTGCCGTAAGCGCTGCTGCAGGCTGTCATAATCCCCATCGCTAACCAAACTCGTGCCCTTGCGATAGTAGGCATCATCCCAGTGCCGTAACTGGCTTTGTAATTGAACAATTTCCTGCTCGGCACGCACCGGGGACCAGTTAGGGCACAGTGCTTTAGCTCCGCAAGCCGCAGTGAAAAACCAGCAGCATAGAAACCCCCATCCTTTCATCGTTGCTCTCCTTTTTGTCTATTGGAGAGTGCGGCAACGACGATGACCAGTGTTGAAGGTGAAAAAGTACAGGCGGATTCCCTGCGTTTTGAGGTGTTTGCAACGGCTTAACATGCTGCCTGGCGCGGGTTCACAGAAAAAGAATTACCTTAGCCCAACGGCAAACGCTGCGTGGCACCGTTAAGCCGTGTATACTGTGCAGGAAATCGACTCCGCTCTTTACTCAATTCAAGATAAACATGGCTCAAGGCACGCTTTATATTATTTCCGCTCCAAGCGGCGCGGGTAAATCCAGCCTGATTCAGGCGCTGTTAAAGACACAACCGCTGTACGATACGCAGGTGTCTATTTCTCATACCACCCGTGGCGTGCGTCCCGGTGAAGCCCATGGTGAACACTACTTCTTCGTCTCCAAGCCCGAGTTCGAGACCATGATTGCCGCTGACGACTTCCTCGAACACGCGGAAGTGTTTGGCAATTACTACGGCACCTCACGCGCGGCCATTGAGCGCGTGCTGGCGACTGGCGTTGATGTGTTTCTGGACATCGACTGGCAAGGTGCACAGCAAATTCGTCAGAAAATGCCCGCAGCACGCAGCATTTTTGTGTTGCCGCCGTCGACTGAAGAGTTAGATCGTCGCCTGCGTGGCCGTGGTCAGGATAGCGAAGAGGTTATCGCCCGCCGTATGGCGCAAGCCGTGGCGGAAATGAGTCATTACGCTGAATACGATTATCTGATCGTGAATGATGATTTCGACCTGGCATTGACAGACCTGAAACACATTATTCGCGCAGAACGTCTGCGTATGAGTCGCCAAAAATCGCGACATGATGCTTTAATCAGCAAACTATTGGCAGTCTGAAGTCACTTTCAGTATTATGCCCAGTCATTTCTTCATCATCTGTGGAGTAGCACACCTATGGCACGCGTAACCGTTCAGGACGCAGTAGAGAAAATTGGTAACCGTTTTGACCTGGTGTTGGTCGCTGCACGTCGTGCACGTCAGATGCAGGTTGGCGGCAAAGATCCGCTGGTTCCAGAAGAGAACGATAAAGCCACCGTTATCGCCCTGCGCGAAATCGAAGAAGGCCTGATCACCAACCAGATTCTGGATGTCCGTGATCGTCAGGAGCAGCAAGAGCAGGAAGCCGCTGAGTTACAAGCCGTTACCGCTATCGCTGAAGGTCGTCGTTAACAGCACTTCGCAGGTCAACCTTGTATCTGTTTGAAAGCCTCAATCAACTGATTGAAAAATACTTGCCTGAGGAGCAGATTAAGCGCCTCAAGCAAGCTTATCTTGTCGCGCGTGATGCCCACGAGGGTCAAACACGCTCCAGCGGTGAACCCTACATCACCCATCCTGTTGCTGTTGCCTGCATTCTGGCCGAGATGAAACTCGACCATGAAACGCTGATGGCCGCACTACTGCATGACGTGATCGAAGATACACCCGCCACCTACCAGGATATGGAACAGCTGTTTGGCAAAAGCGTTGCAGAACTGGTGGAAGGCGTGTCGAAACTCGACAAGCTGAAGTTCCGTGACAAGAAAGAAGCGCAGGCTGAAAACTTCCGCAAAATGATCATGGCGATGGTGCAAGACATCCGCGTCATTCTGATCAAACTGGCTGACCGCACGCACAACATGCGCACGCTCGGTGCGTTACGACCGGATAAAAAACGTCGTATCGCACTGGAAACGTTAGAGATATACAGTCCTCTGGCGCATCGCCTCGGTATTCATCACCTGAAAACAGAACTGGAAGAGCTCGGCTTTGAAGCGCTCTATCCTAATCGTTTCCGCGTGATCAAAGAGGTGGTGAAAGCGGCGCGCGGTAACCGTAAAGAGATGATTCAGAAGATTCTTTCTGAAATCGATGGGCGCTTACAGGAAGCAGGCATTCCCTGCCGTGTCAGTGGCCGTGAAAAACATCTCTATTCGATTTACCGAAAAATGCACCTGAAAGAGCAGCGATTTCACTCGATCATGGATATTTACGCCTTTCGCGTTATCGTGAAAGACCTGGATACCTGTTATCGCGTGCTCGGTCAGATGCACAGTCTGTACAAGCCGCGTCCCGGACGCGTCAAAGATTACATCGCGATTCCCAAGGCCAACGGCTATCAATCTTTGCACACCTCGATGATTGGCCCGCACGGCGTGCCGGTCGAAGTGCAGATCCGTACTGAAGATATGGATCAGATGGCAGAGATGGGGGTAGCGGCACACTGGGCCTATAAAGAGGCCGGTGAAAACGGTACAACCGCCCAGATTCGCGCCCAGCGCTGGCTGCAAAGCCTGCTGGAGCTGCAACAAAGCGCCGGTAGTTCGTTTGAATTTATCGAAAGCGTGAAATCCGATCTCTTCCCTGATGAGATCTACGTATTCACGCCGGAAGGCCGTATCGTCGAACTGCCTGCTGGCGCCACGCCAGTAGACTTTGCCTATGCTGTGCATACCGATATCGGCCATGCCTGTGTGGGTGCTCGTGTCGATCGCCAACCTTATCCGCTGTCACAATCGCTGACCAGCGGTCAAACTATTGAAATCATCACCGCGCCTGGCGCACGTCCTAATGCGGCGTGGCTTAACTTTGTCGTCAGCTCAAAAGCGCGCGCCAAGATTCGTCAGCTGCTGAAAAATCTGAAGCGTGAAGACTCCGTCAACCTTGGTCGTCGCCTGTTGAGCCATGCGCTCGGCGGCAGCAAGAAGTTAGCTGAGATCCCGCCAGAAAATATTCAGCACGAGCTGGAGCGCATGAAGCTGGCCGGCATTGAAGATTTGTTGGCGGAAATCGGCCTTGGCAATGCCATGAGCGTGGTGGTGGCGAAGAACCTGCTGCAGTCTGGCGCTGAGCAACCGCAAAGCAACAGCAAACGCAAAAAGCTGCCGATTAAAGGTGCTGATGGCGTGCTGATTACCTTTGCCAAGTGCTGCCGCCCTATTCCAGGCGATCCGATTGTCGCGCACGTCAGCCCGGGTAAAGGTCTGGTGGTGCATCACGAATCCTGTCGAAACATCCGCGGCTATCAGAAAGAGCCAGAGAAGTTCATGCCGGTTGAGTGGGACAAGGTTATCGACCAGGAGTTCGTCGCTGAAATTAAGGTGGATATGTTCAACCACCAGGGCGCACTGGCGAACCTGACGGCGGCGATCAACACAGCCGGTTCCAATATTCAGAGTCTCAACACGGAAGAGCGCGATGGCCGTGTTTACAGCGCCTTTATCCGCCTCACCGCGAACGATCGCGTCCATCTGGCCAATATTATGCGTAAAATCCGCGTAATGCCGGATGTGATTAAAGTTCACCGTAACCGTAATTAGTGCATGAACGCTCAACGTTTTGCTCGTATCCAGGAAATGCTGGCCATGCGCCAGCACGATCTCACCGTCTGCATGGAGCAGGTGCATAAGCCGCATAACGTCTCAGCGGTGATTCGTACGGCTGACGCAGTCGGTATCCACGAAGTACACGCCGTCTGGCCTAGCGTGCGCATGCGCACCATGGTGTCTGCATCTGCAGGCAGCAATAGCTGGGTGAAAGTACAGACGCATCGTCATATCGCGGAAGCCGTACGTCACCTGAAAGATCAGGGTATGCAGGTGCTGGCCACCAATCTGTCGGCGAACGCGGTGGATTTCCGCGAGATCGATTACACCAGACCAACCTGCATTCTGATGGGTCAGGAAAAAACCGGGATTACCGCTGAAGCGCTGGCGCTCGCCGATCAGGACATCATTGTGCCGATGGTCGGCATGGTTCAGTCGCTCAACGTGTCCGTCGCTTCCGCGCTGATTCTGTATGAAGCGCAGCGCCAGCGTCAAAACGCTGGTATGTATAAACGCCAGCACAGCTTGCTGGACGCTGATGAACAGCAGCGTTTACTCTTTGAAGGCGGTTATCCGGTGCTAGCGCGGGTGGCGAAGCAAAAAGGTCTGCCTTATCCGCATATCAACGCCCAGGGCGAGGTGGAAGCCGATGCCGACTGGTGGGCCACCATGCAATCCACAGGTAAAAAATGAAAGGCCGTCTGCTGGATGCCATACCGCTCAGTACCCTGACCGGCGTCGGCGCCAGTCAGGCGGGGAAACTGGCTAAACTTAGCCTGTTCACCATTCAGGATTTATTGCTGCATCTGCCGCTACGCTACGAAGATCGCACCCAACTCTACAAGATTAATGACCTGCTGCCGGGCGTCTGGTCCACGGTGGAAGGTGAAGTGCTGCACAGTGAGATCACGTTTGGCCGCCGCCGCATGCTGGTGTGCCAAATCAGCGATGGCAGCGGTGTGCTCACCATGCGCTTCTTCAATTTTAATGCCGGGATGAAAAACAGTCTGGCGCCAGGCCGCCGCGTCACCGCTTACGGTGAAATCAAACGCGGCCAGCGCGGTGCTGAAATCATCCATCCCGAGTATCGCGTGCAGGGCGAACAAGGCGGCGTGGAGCTACAGGAAACCCTGACACCGGTTTATCCCACCACCGAAGGTATTCGCCAGGCAACGCTGCGCAATCTCACCGATCAAGCGCTGACATTGCTGGAGAGCTGTCCGATTGCCGAGCTGCTGCCGTCAGAACTGAGCGGCGGCTTGATGAGTTTGCCGGATGCATTGCGCACGCTGCATCGCCCGCCACCCGATTTACGTCTCAGCGAGCTGGAAACCGGTCGCCATCCCGCACAAAAGCGCTTAATTCTCGAAGAGCTGCTGGCGCACAATCTCAGCATGTTAGCCGTGCGCGCCGGTGCACAACGTCATCATGCGTTGCCAATGCCTGCAAAGCATAAACTGGCGGATCAATTGCTGGCCGCGCTACCCTTCTCACCCACTGGCGCGCAAAAGCGTGTGGTTGAGGAGATTGAGCGCGATTTAGCCAATGATTTCCCGATGATGCGTCTGGTGCAGGGCGATGTTGGATCGGGTAAAACGCTGGTCGCGGCGCTGGCAGCGCTGGATGTCATCGCGCATGGCAAACAGGTGGCGCTGATGGCACCAACCGAATTACTGGCCGAGCAGCATGCCAACAATTTCCGTCAGTGGTTTGCGCCGCTAGGCATTGAGGTGGGTTGGCTAGCTGGCAAGCAGAAAGGCAAAGCGCGTGAAGCCCAGCAGGAAGCGATTGCCAGCGGACAGGTGGCGATGGTGGTCGGCACCCATGCGTTGTTCCAGGAGCAGGTCAAATTCAACGGCATGGCGCTGGTGATCATTGATGAACAGCATCGCTTTGGCGTGCATCAACGCCTCGCACTGTGGGAAAAAGGCGAAGAGCAGGGTTTCCATCCGCACCAGCTGATCATGACCGCCACGCCGATTCCACGTACCCTGGCGATGACCGCCTATGCCGATCTCGATACCTCCACCATCGATGAATTGCCGCCCGGCCGCACACCGGTCACCACGGTGGCCATTCCGGATACCCGCCGTGGCGATATCATCGAGCGAGTGAAAAATGCCTGCCATGAAGGTCGCCAGGCTTACTGGGTGTGTACGCTGATTGAAGAGTCGGACGTATTGGAAGCCCAAGCGGCGGAAGCCACCTGGGAAGAGTTAAAAGTCGCGCTACCAGGCTTGCAAGTTGGGCTGGTGCATGGCCGCATGAAACCGGCAGAAAAACAGGCGGTGATGGCGGCCTTCAAAGCCAATGAGATTCAGTTGCTGGTCGCTACAACGGTGATTGAAGTCGGGGTTGATGTGCCCAATGCCAGCCTGATGATCATCGAAAACCCGGAACGCTTGGGTCTGGCTCAGCTGCATCAGCTGCGTGGCCGCGTCGGTCGTGGCGCAGTGGCCTCGCATTGCGTGCTGCTGTACAAAGCGCCGCTCAGCAAAACTGCGCAGAAGCGGTTGCAGGTGCTGCGTGACAGCAACGATGGCTTTGTCATCGCTCAACACGATCTGGAAATTCGCGGGCCTGGTGAAATGCTCGGTACGCGCCAGACCGGCAACGCGGAATTTAAGGTCGCAGATTTACTGCGCGATCAGGGCATGATCCCGGAAGTGCAGCGTGTGGCGCGCCATATCCACCAGCACTATCCAGAACAGGCGCAGGCGTTAATTGAACGCTGGCTCCCAGAGACCGAGCGTTACAGCAACGCTTAACGGTAGGCGCACCTGACCGTGCTCAAGCGTGATAAATATCTCGCACTCCACGCCTGATCGACCCTACGCGTTACGATCAATCGCCATAAAATCCCCGACAAACTTCTGCAACAGGCGCGCCAATTCGGTGCGCTCGCTGTCCTGCCAGTTCTCAAACAGATGCTGATAAATCTGCGCTCGTGCGGCATCGATTTTATCGGTCATCGTCTTACCCGCTGCGGTAATCACCGCTTCGTTCACCCGCTTGTCTCTGGCATTTTTCTGCCGCTGCGCCAGTCCCAGCTCTTCCAGTTTCGCGACCTGACGGCTGACGGTGGTGTAATCACGCCCGGCGCGCTCGGCCAGTTCCACTACGCCAATCGGACCAAAGCGACCAATCTGAATCAGCAGCGGGAATAAGGCCCGATCGAGCTGAATGTTGGACTCTTTTATCAGTAACTCATCACGTTGCGGGCGATTGAAGGTGCCCACAATCATTAACAGCGCGTTATGCAGATCATCAAACTCTGCACTATTATGTGTATTTTGCACACTTTTCATTGACGTTATCCCGAGGCAGAACTAATGTGTGCATATTACACATATTATCCGATTACCCAAAGGTGAAAACATGAAAGCAGCAATCGTATCTGCAGCAGGCGAACGGCCGGTTTACGGTGATTTTCCAGAGCCTCAGGCCGAGGGCGATCACGTTGTGGTATCCGTGAAAGCCGCGGCTATCAGCCAACTGGCAAAATCACGCGCGGCCGGCACTCACTACAGCGCAGACTCACACTATCCCTTTATCACCGGCATTGATGGCACGGGCACCCTGAGTAATGGCGATCCGGTCTATTTCCTGGCTTTCAAAGCCCCGTGGGGCAGCATGGCCGAGAGAACTTTGGTACCCGCCGCCGCCGTTGTGCCGCTGCCAGCCACGCTGGATCCTGTATTAGCGGCAGCCATTGCCAATCCCGGCATGTCCTCATGGGCAGCACTCACTCGGCGCGCCCAGTTAGCGGAAGGGGAAACGGTGCTGATCAATGGCGCAACCGGCACGTCAGGTGGATTGGCGGTACGCATTGCACGACATCTCGGCGCGGGAAAAATCATCGCCACCGGACGTAATCGTGAAGTGCTGGAACAACTGCGTGGCCAGGGAGCGGACATCACCCTGACGCTCGATGAACTGCCCGGAGCACTGCCTGCCCTGATGAAAGAAGGCATCGACGTGGTGCTGGATTACCTGTGGGGCCAGAGTGCGCTCGATATCATGCAGGCAGCTGTAGCGGGCGAGGAAAAAGTGGTGCGCTTCGTGCAAATCGGCTCGCTGAGCGGTCAGGAAATCTCGCTGCACAGCAAGCTGCTGCGCTCATCCGGCCTGACATTGATGGGCAGCGGATTAGGCAGCGTGTCCGATGCGGAACTGATTGCCTGTATTAGCGAGATGCTGAATGCCGCCGCTGAAAGTGATTTCTCTATCGCCTTCCAGATGCGCCCACTGAGCGACGTGGCACAGGCCTGGCAGGAAGATGACAGCCGAAGCCGCACCGTGTTTACGCTCTAAATCAATGTAAGTGAAAAGGGGCATTGCAAACGATTGCTTTCACAACGCAACCGTTTAAAATCGCCCCTTTGTTGTTATTGAGAACGCCCACCATGTCCGTCAATACTGCTGAATCTCATCAGCCAATCACTGCAAAAAGTGAACTGATTTACCGCCTCGAAGATCGTCCACCGCTGCCGCAAACGCTGTTTGCTGCCTGCCAGCATCTGCTGGCGATGTTCGTAGCGGTGATTACGCCCGCGCTGCTGATCTGCCAGGCGCTGGGTTTACCGGCTCAGGATACGCAGCACATCATCAGCATGTCGCTGTTTGCTTCGGGCGTCGCCTCGATTCTGCAAATCAAAACCTGGGGGCCGGTGGGCTCAGGCCTGCTGTCGATTCAGGGCACCAGCTTTAACTTTGTGACG
Organism: Pantoea sp. alder81; assembly: GCF_020179835.1. Lineage (GTDB taxonomy): Bacteria > Pseudomonadota > Gammaproteobacteria > Enterobacterales > Enterobacteriaceae > Pantoea. Next base: position 95,587 of record NZ_JAIUDA010000012.1, read on the forward strand.
CCGCTGATTATGGGCGGTATGGCGCTGAAAAATGGCGGTGCCGATGTGCCGACCATGATGGCCGCACTGTTTGGCACGCTGATGGTGGCGTCCTGTACCGAAATGGTGTTGTCTCGCGTGCTGCATCTGGCGCGTCGCATTATCACGCCGCTGGTATCCGGCATTGTGGTGATGATTATTGGCCTGTCACTGATTCAGGTTGGCCTGACCTCGATTGGCGGTGGTTTCGCGGCAATGAGCGATCACACCTTCGGCGCGCCAAAAAATCTGTTGCTGGCTGGCGCGGTGTTGGTGGTGATTATTCTGCTTAACCGCCAGCGTAATGCGTATCTGCGCGTTGCCTCACTGGTGATTGCCATGGCAGTCGGTTATGCACTGGCCTGGGCGCTGGATATGCTGCCTGCTGCCCCTGCTGTCACTTCTCAGCCACTGGTCGCCGTGCCAACCCCGCTCTACTACGGCCTGGGATTTGACTGGAACCTGCTGATCCCGTTGATGCTGGTGTTTATGGTGACCTCACTGGAAACCATCGGCGATATCACCGCGACTTCTGACGTTTCAGAGCAGCCCGTTACCGGCCCGGTGTATATGAAGCGCCTTAAAGGCGGCGTGCTGGCTAACGGCCTCAACTCATTTGTATCCGCATTGTTCAATACGTTTCCGAACTCCTGCTTTGGGCAGAACAACGGCGTGATTCAGCTGACCGGCGTTGCCAGCCGTTATGTGGGTTTTGTCGTGGCGCTGATGCTGATCGTACTCGGCCTGTTCCCGGCAGTGAGTGGTTTTGTGCAGCACATTCCTGAGCCGGTGCTGGGTGGCGCGACCATTGTGATGTTTGGCACTATTGCCGCATCGGGCGTGCGTATCGTTTCGCGCGAGCCGCTGAACCGTCGCGCCATTATGATCATCGCACTGTCGCTGGCCGTTGGTCTGGGTGTTTCGCAGCAACCACTGATTCTGCAATTCGCTCCGGACTGGCTGAAAACCCTGCTCTCCTCGGGCATTGCTGCCGGTGGTATCACCGCAATTGTACTTAACCTCGTCTTTCCACAGGAAAAGTAACCCATAAGGCAGGCTGCGGCCTGCCTGTTATTTATCCGCTTTTACATCCAGGCTGTTGAGGTGTAACGGTAATTCAGGCATAACAACCTCTTACCGGATAAATATCGGGATGGATGGATGCGATGAAATTTTTAGGCAAGTTTTTCCTTACCTTACTGCTGCTGATTCTGCTGGGGCTGGTAGTCCTCTATGTCTTGCTGCAGACACAGTGGGGCGCAGGTTGGTTTAGCCGTTGGGTAAGTGATAAGACCGCCTGGCATCTCTCTCTTAGCAAGATTGAACACAACTTCTCTTCTCCCTCGCACATCATGCTGGATGATTTCAGCTTCGGTCATGATGGTCAGCCAGCCGTTTTAGTGGCTAAACGCGTCGACCTCGGACTGGCACTGGTGCAATTCAGTGACTGGCTGCATTTTGATAGCATCGATGTGCGTGATGGCGAGATTAATCTCGCGAATCAGACGCCCGATACCACACTGCCCATTCAGGCCAATCGCCTGCAACTGAATAACGTGCGCATTGATAGCCCGCACAGCATGCTGCCGATGATCGCTGAGCGAGTTAACGGCGGAATTATCCCATGGAAACCGACCCCGACAGATATGCTGGGCAGCGATGCACAGTTCCAGATGAGTGCGGGCATGCTGACTCTGGATGGGGTTCCCGGCAATAATGTGCTGCTGCAGGGGAGTGTTAAGCAGCATCGTATGATATTCAGCAATATCGGGGCCGATCTCGCGCGCGGTTCGATGACCGGCAACGCCGAGCGCGACGCGCAAGGCAACTGGAAGATTGATCAGTTACGCCTTAACGATATTCGCCTGCAGACCCATCAAAATCTGAGTGATTTCCTCAATCCTCTGCGCGATGTGCCGTCAGTGAGCATCAACCGGCTGGATATGACCGATGCACGCCTGCAGGGACCTGATTGGGCCGTCACCGACCTCGATTTAACCCTGAAGAATATTACACTGCGTGGGGATGACTGGCAGAGCGATGATGGCTCGCTGTCGATGAATGCCGGCAACTTCATTAATGGTGGTTTTGAGCTTAACGATCCGATTGTGAATGCCAACTTCTCGGCGCAGGGCATTGAGTTAGCCCAGTTCAGTTCACGTTGGGCCAATGGCGTAATCCGTGCCAGCGGCAACTGGACGCGCAGCGATAAACGCCTGACGCTGAGTGATTTAGCCATTGCCGGGCTGGAATATACCTTACCGCAGAACTGGCGCGATCGCTGGCAGCAAGCGTTGCCCTCATGGCTGGATAGCGTGCTGGTGACGCACGCAACAGCCAACCGTAATCTGGTGATCGATATCAACCCGGCCTTCCCGTTCCAGATGACCGCGCTGGATGGTAACGCCGATAACCTGCTACTGGCGCGTCAGCATCAGTGGGGAATCTGGGGCGGTAAAGCGAGCTTTAACGCGGCGGAAGCGACCTTTAATCGCACCGATCTGCGCCATCCCTCCATTGCCTTTAATGCTAACGATCAGCAGATTCAGGTGACGGAAATGAGCGCCTTTAACGGCAACGGTTTGCTGGAAGGGACCGCGAGTGTTGGGCAGGATGCACAGCGCCCATTGACGCTGAATCTCAAAGGCCAGGCGGTGCCAGCCAATGTGTTGCAGAACTGGGGCTGGCCTGCGTTGCCTCTCAGCGGCAACAGTAATTTGTTGCTGCAAGCGAAAGGCTCACTGAGTGCTGCAGCACCATTGCGCCAGAGCGTTGAGGGTAATTTATCCGTGACCACCGATACGCAATCGGTGCAGCAGACGATGCATGCGGGGCAGGTTCAATAGGTATTCAGCAACGGTCGCGGTGAGGGTTATCGCGCGTAACGGTTAGCGGCGTCCTGCCGCTGGCCGAGCTGCAATACAATGCGCCGCCACCGTTTGAGGTCCAACAGCTGCACAATGTAATGCGCCAGAACTAATTAATGCGCGCGCCCGAACCACCTTCTTCTAATGGGCCGTCTGAGTCGGCTGGCAAGACGATATACACCCCTTCAAACACCGCACCCAATTCATCATCACCAAACAGTTCCACTTCCATCTGCACACGTGCTTTACGGCCGCGCGCCAGACGATCAAGGTCGCCACTCAGTGAACCGAGATCGGCTATCGCCCCAGGACGCCCACTGATTGGCTTACTGTAACGAATGTGCGCATCGGCAAGGATGATGGTGCCGCCCAGATGGCGCTCGCGCAGCAACAGCCAAATCAGCCCCCAGCCAGTGAGCGTGGCCAGTGAGAACAGGCTGCCAGCAAATAAGGTGTGATGTGGGTTCTGGTTGCCCGTTTCAGGCATGGTGGTGACGAACTTCTGCCCGGTATATTGCAGAATGCGCACGCCCATTTTCTCACTGAGCGGAATATGTTCGTACCAGGCTTGCTGCAACTGACCACACCAGTCAGCTCGGTGCAGAATGTCATCCAGCGTCACCACCGGTTTAATCATCAGGAAATGGCGCACCGGCGTGGTTTGTGGCGCAGTAATTTCACCCTGGTTGACGTAGCCCAGCTTGGCAAAGAACTCCACGGCGTCTTCACGGGCGCTACAGGTCACGCGTTTCGCCCCTTCCTGACGCGCAACGGATTCCAGCGTCATCGCCACCAGCGTCCCTAATCCTTTGCCCTGCACCGAAGGGTGCACGGCCAGGAAGCGGATGGCGGCTTCGTTTTCGGCATTGATATAGAGGCGGCCAATCGCAACAGGAGCGCCCTGCTCATCGACCACCATCTGATGATGCGCCAGTGCATCCCACGCATCACGCTCAGAACCCTGCGGCTGACGCAGCGGCTTACGTAACATTTCCCAGCGGAACTGATAATAAGTATCCAGCTCTTCCGCCGTTTGCGGCACACGAAGATGATACATAAAGTGATTCTCTCGTTCGGAGCTTGCGTGGCTGATCCCTGGCCGCTCGGCTGAAAACCTCACACCTGCAACCAGAAGGTCACTGGACCATCATTCACCAGTGAAACCTGCATGTTGGCAGCAAAACGACCGTTCGCCGTGGTCACACCCTGTGCCCGGCAACAATCGCTGAAATTGTGATAGAGACGCTCGGCTTCCGCCGGTTCGGCACCACCCGAGAAAGAGGGACGCATGCCTTTGTTGGTGTCGGCGGCAAGTGTGAATTGTGAAACCACCAGCACGCTACCACCGGCCTGCTGTACGTTCAGGTTCATTTTGTCGTTCTCATCACCAAAGATGCGATAACCCAGCACGCGCTCAGATAAGCGCTGTGCCTTTTGCTCGTCATCGCCCTTCTCCACCCCTAATAACACCAGCAAACCGGCGCCAATCTCGCCCACCGTTGTGTCATCAACCACAACGCTGGCGCGACTGACGCGCTGAATCAAAGCAATCATGTTTCCTCTCGTTCTTTTTCGCGTTCCTGCTGTTTTAGCTGGCGATAGTCATCCAGGGTGACGGTGATTTCCGCGCCTAACAACACAATACACCAGGTCCAGTAAACCCATAAAAACAGAATCGGGATGACTGCCAGTACGCCGTAAATTAATTGATACGAAGGGAACATCGTAACATAGAGCGCAAACCCTTTTTTGCCCAGCTCAAACAGTAGCCCGGCGACAATCGCGCCGATCAGCGCATCACGCGTTGGCACCCGGCGCGTCGGGACGATGCTGTAGAGCAACCAGAACGCGAGGATGGCGAGCACCAGAGGGAAGATACGTAACACCTGATCGATAAGGCTGGTGACGCCGGTGACATTGACCCAGCGTAGCGATAGTAAGTAAGAACTGATGGCCAGACTGGCACCCGCCAGAATCGGGCCCAGCGTCAGGATCATCCAATAGACGGCAAAGGAGTAAACCATTGGTCGTGGTTTATCGCTGCGCCAGATCGCGTTGAGCGCACTGTCCACCGAGTGCATCAGCAGCAGTGCGGTAACGATCAATCCGACAATACCAACCGCCGTCATTTTATTGACGTTGGCCACAAACTGATCGAGATAGCGTTGGATGACGTCACCGGCTGCCGGCATAAAGTTGCTGAAGATGAAGTGCTTAAGTTGGACGCTAATCTCCGAAAACATAGGGAAAGCGGCGAAAAGGGCAAACACCACGGCAATCAGCGGCACCAAAGCCAGCAATGAGACGTAGGCCAGATTCCCGGCCTGCGTCGTCATGTTGTCTTCATCAACGCGGCGCCACAGCAGTTTGACCCACAGGAAAAACGCGTGCGCCGAATGGCGCATATGGTTACGTGTTACCACTCAGCGACGGCTCGCAAACCAGTCCGGCACGGTTTTCGCGTCTTCCACTAACACGCTCTCAATACCCAACGCGCGCGCGGCATCGATATTGGCACGGTTATCGTCAAAGAACACCGCCTGATCGGCGGTATAGCCTTCGTGCTCAAGCACATATTGATAGATGCGTGCCTCTGGCTTGCGCATACCGATATCCTGCGACATATAGACGTGGTCTGCCGCTTGCTGTACGTCAGGATATTGTGTTGGCCAAAATTCAAAATGCAGCTGGTTGGTGTTAGAGAGGATAACCACCCGTTCACCTTTTGCGCGTAGGGCGTTCATGATGGCCAGCGTTTCCGGACGAACATCCACGAACACCGCCTGCCAGCCCGCAGTGAATTGCGGGTAGCTCAAAGCGATATCCAGTTGATCACAGATACGTGCCGCAAACTCAGGATCGCTGATTTCACCACGCTCGTGTTTCTCGAACGCTTCATCCATCTGGAAGCGACTTTGTAAGGTCGCCAGCGGCACGCGTCCCAGGTCACTCCAGACGCCGAGCACACGATTAAAATCGATATCAACAATCACATTGCCTAAATCAAAGATGTACAGCATGACGCCTCTCCTTCTATTCCCTGGATCATTCACTCTAGCGGCAAAACTCAGTGCTGAACAGGTACGATGAGGGGGTAATCAGGATTTTGGAAGCGGGAACAATATTCAGAAAGCGAGGGTTGCAGCGGGTTGCAGGCATAAAAAAGCCCCGCAGTGCGGGGCTTAAATATCAGACTGTTTCGCTTAGTCTTTGCTGCCGCGAGAAGAACGCTTACGGTCGTTCTCGGTCAGGTGACGTTTACGAATACGTACTGACTGCGGAGTCACTTCTACCAGTTCGTCATCATCGATGAACTCGATAGCCTGCTCCAGCGTCATTTTCTGCGGTGGAACCAGAGTGGTCGCTTCGTCAGTACCTGACGCACGCATGTTGGTCAGTTTCTTACCGGTCAGGCAGTTAACTGTCAGGTCGTTAGAACGGCTGTGAATACCGATGATCTGGCCTTCATACACTTCCGCACCGTGACCCAGGAACAGCTTACCGCGATCCTGCAGGCTGAACAGGGCGAACGCTACCGCTTTACCCTGGCCGTTAGAGATCAGCACGCCGTTCTGACGCTGACCCACTTCGCCCTGACGAACGTCGTCGTAATGGCTGAAGGTGGAGTACAGCAGACCAGTACCAGAAGTCATGGTCATGAATTCGTTACGGAAGCCGATCAGACCACGGCTTGGGATCATGTAGTCGAGACGTACACGGCCTTTGCCATCTGGATCCATGTTTTTCAGATCGCCTTTACGCTCACCCATCGCTTGCATCACAGAACCCTGGTGGGTTTCTTCGATGTCGAGGGTCACGTTTTCGAATGGCTCTTGTTTACGGCCTTCGAATTCGCGGAAGATAACTTTCGGACGGGATACCGCCAGTTCGAAACCTTCACGACGCATGTTTTCGATCAGAACTGACAGGTGAAGCTCACCACGACCAGACACACGGAATGCATCAGAATCTTCAGTTTCTTCAACGCGCAGTGCCACGTTGTGTACCAGCTCTTTATTCAGGCGCTCCAGGATCTGGCGCGACGTCACGAACTTACCTTCTTTACCGCAGAAAGGTGAGGTGTTGACGTTGAAGAACATGGTTACGGTTGGTTCATCGACGCTCAGGGCTGGCAGCGCTTCCACTTTCTGCGTGTCGCAGATGGTGTCAGAGATGTTCAGCTCGCCCAGACCGGTGATAGCAATGATGTCGCCTGCTTCCGCCAGGGTGCTTTCGATACGTTCCAGACCGAGGTGGCCCAGTACTTTACCGACTTTACCGTTACGGGTTTTGCCTTCGCTATCAATGATAGTGACCTGCTGGTTCGGCTTAACCGTACCGCGCTTGATGCGGCCGATACCGATAACACCCAGGTAGTTGTTATAGTCCAGCTGCGAGATTTGCATCTGCAGTGGTGCTTCAACTTCAACCTGTGGTGGAGAAACGTGGTCGACGATCGCCTGATACAGCGGGGTCATGTCGTCAGCCATGTCGGTATGTTCCAGACCAGCGATACCATTCAACGCTGAAGCGAAGATGATAGGGAAGTCCAGCTGCTCGTCAGTCGCGTCCAGGTTAACGAACAGGTCGAATACCTGATCAACAACCCAATCAGGGCGCGCGCCCGGACGGTCAACTTTGTTGATTACTACAATCGGCTTCAAACCATGAGCAAACGCTTTCTTGGTTACGAAGCGGGTTTGCGGCATAGGGCCATCCATCGCATCTACAACCAGCAGCACCGAATCCACCATGGACATAACACGTTCCACTTCACCACCGAAGTCGGCGTGTCCTGGGGTATCAACGATGTTGATACGGTAGTCGTTCCATTTGATGGCGGTGTTTTTTGCGAGGATGGTAATCCCACGCTCTTTCTCCAAATCGTTGGAGTCCATTACGCGCTCAGTCGCTTCGGTACGAGCATCAAAAGTACCGGACTGTTGCAGCAGCTTGTCAACCAGGGTGGTCTTACCATGGTCAACGTGCGCGATGATGGCGATGTTACGCAAATTTTCGATCACAGCTTTGCCTCAGGCATTATAGAAATAACGCGGTATTGTACACGGATTAAGCGAAAGACTGAACATGATCACAGTATTCCCTTAAAGTTTCTCTTAGTGCTGTTTTTTAGCACCAATAACGGTGCATTAATCTGCACTGCGGTGGTGTTTTGCACCTTTTTGGGGCGATATTTGATCTATGAAGCACCAAATTAGTGCGCGTCATCCATACTGGTGCAGTGACCGACTCACGAAAGAGCGCGTCACAGCGCCATTTTTAACATTGTAATAAAGTTGGCACAGAATTCGCTTTATATCTTTCAAGCGAAAACGACAGTTCTACAACGGTTGAAAAGAGCTTGCCGAGATCTTGGTTAGGGGTGGTCAGAAAGCGTGACACATTCCAGGCAACGAAGTTCTCTCACCATGACGATTATGACCATTTCCAGGAGAGTTTAAGTATGTCCGCTGAACACGTCCTCTCGATGATGAACGAGCACGAAGTTAAGTTTGTTGACCTGCGTTTTACCGATACCAAAGGTAAAGAACAGCACGTTACTATCCCTGCTCACCAGGTTAACGCTGACTTCTTCGAAGAAGGCAAAATGTTCGATGGCTCATCCATCGGTGGCTGGAAAGGCATTAACGAATCAGACATGGTACTGATGCCGGATGCTACCACTGCGGTTATGGATCCGTTCTTCGAAGATTCTACGCTGATCATTCGCTGTGACATCCTTGAGCCAGGCACTCTGCAGGGCTACGATCGTGACCCACGCTCCATCGCTAAACGTGCAGAAGAGTTCCTGCGTTCTTCAGGCATCGCGGATACCGTGCTGTTTGGACCAGAGCCAGAGTTCTTCCTGTTCGATGACATTCGTTTCGGTTCTTCTACTGCAGGTTCACACGTTGCTATCGACGATATCGAAGCAGCATGGAACACCGGTAAAGCTTACGAAGGCGGTAACAAAGGTCACCGTCCAGGTCTGAAAGGCGGTTACTTCCCAGTACCACCGGTTGATTCAGGACAAGACATCCGTTCTGCCATGTGTCTGACCATGGAGCAGATGGGTCTGGTGGTTGAAGCCCATCACCACGAAGTAGCAACAGCTGGTCAGAACGAAGTGGCAACCCGCTTCAACACCATGACCAAAAAAGCTGACGAAATTCAGATTTACAAATACGTGGTGCACAACGTTGCTCACGCGTACAACAAAACTGCGACCTTCATGCCTAAGCCAATGTTCGGCGATAACGGCTCTGGTATGCACTGCCACATGTCCCTGTCAAAAGGCGGCGTGAACCTGTTCTCTGGCGACAAATACGGCGGCCTGTCTGAAGCTGCGCTGTTCTACATTGGTGGTGTTATCAAGCACGCTAAAGCGATCAACGCCCTGGCGAACCCAACCACCAACTCTTACAAGCGTCTGGTCCCAGGCTACGAAGCACCGGTCATGCTGGCTTACTCAGCACGTAACCGTTCAGCTTCAATCCGTATCCCAGTGGTTGCGAGCCCGAAAGCACGTCGTATCGAAGCGCGCTTCCCGGATCCAGCGGCTAACCCATACCTGGCATTCACCGCGCTGCTGATGGCGGGTCTTGACGGCATCATCAACAAGATCCACCCTGGCGATGCGATGGACAAAAACCTGTATGACCTGCCACCGGAAGAAGAAGCTGAGATTCCAAAAGTTGCAGGTTCTCTGGAAGAAGCACTGAACGCACTGAACGAAGACCGCGAGTTCCTGACCCGTGGCGGCGTGTTCACTGATGACGCTATCGACGCGTACATCGAACTGCTTAAGCCAGACGTTGACCGTGTGCGTATGACTCCGCACCCAGTTGAGTTTGAACTGTACTACAGCGTTTAATTTAAAAAATTTCAGCGCATTTCACGCCGCTTATTTGGCGGCGTAAATAACCTGAACGTTTTTTGTTGCCGTGGAAACTTTAGCCCATCTCCGGATGGGCTTTTTTCACCGCGAATTCATCGTTCGAATGATAGTTATCAGTCCCAAAAGGCTATAATGCACTAACTTAGTGCAGAGGAACGCTGTATGGCAACTGGCACACTGCCCGACGCGGGGCAGATTCTTAACTCTCTCATCAACAGTATTTTGCTGGTCGATAACGATCTGGTTATCCATTACGCCAACCCGGCGGCTCAGCAATTACTGGCGCAAAGCTCACGCAAATTGTTCGGCACGCCATTACCGGAATTAACCGGCTATTTTTCGCTGAATATTGAGGTGATGAGCGAGAGTCTTGGAGCAGGCCAGGGCTTTACTGACAGCGAAGTGACGTTAGTGGTCGATGGCCGCGCGCACATTATGTCGCTGACGGCTCAACGTTTACCCGATGGCCTTATTCTGCTGGAAATGGCGCCGATGGATAATCAACGCCGTCTTAGCCAGGAACAGTTGCAACATGCTCAGCAAGTCGCCGCTCGTGATTTAGTGCGCGGACTGGCGCATGAAATTAAAAACCCGCTGGGAGGATTACGCGGCGCCGCGCAGTTATTAACGCGTGCCCTGCCCGATCCTTCGCTGCATGAATATACCCGGATTATTATCGAACAGGCGGACCGCCTGCGTAATCTGGTTGATCGTTTACTGGGACCACAACAGCCCGGTATGCACGTCACACAAAGCATTCATCAGGTGGCTGAGCGCGTGGTCAATCTGGTGTCGATGGAGTTACCGGACAATGTCTCGCTGGTGCGTGATTACGACCCGAGTCTGCCCGAGCTGCCACACGATCCCGATCAGATTGAGCAGGTGCTACTCAACGTAGTGCGTAATGCGTTGCAGGCGCTGGGTGACGAAGGTGGCACTATCGTGATCCGCACCCGTACCGCGTTCCAGCTGACGCTGCACGGCACCCGTTATCGCCTGGTGGCACGTATTGATATTGAAGATGATGGCCCTGGCATTCCTGCTCAGCTACAGGACACGCTGTTCTATCCGATGGTGAGTGGTCGAGAAGGAGGCACCGGTTTAGGTCTCTCCATCGCCCGCAGCCTGATCGATCAGCATTCAGGAAAAATAGAATTTAACAGTTGGCCAGGACACACCGAATTCTCGGTTTACCTGCCTATTCGCCAGTGAGGTTTCTATGCAACGAGGGATAGTCTGGATCGTCGATGACGATAGCTCCATCCGCTGGGTGCTTGAACGTGCGCTCACTGGAGCCGGTTTGAGCTGCGCCACATTTGACAGCGGCAATGAGGTGCTGGATGCACTCTCAAGTAAAACCCCAGATGTATTGTTATCGGATATTCGCATGCCGGGCATGGATGGACTGGCGCTGCTGAAACAGATTAAACAGCGTCACCCGATGCTGCCGGTCATCATTATGACCGCACATTCGGATCTTGATGCCGCCGTCAGCGCTTATCAACAAGGCGCGTTCGATTACCTGCCTAAGCCGTTTGATATTGATGAAGCCGTCGCGCTGGTTGAACGTGCGATCAGTCACTATCAGGAACAGCAGCAGCCGCGTAATCAGCCGGTGAGCGGCCCGACAACCGATATCATTGGCGAAGCGCCAGCGATGCAGGATGTGTTCCGTATTATCGGTCGTCTGTCGCGCTCTTCCATTAGCGTGCTGATTAATGGTGAATCCGGTACCGGTAAAGAGCTGGTGGCGCATGCGCTGCATCGTCATAGCCCACGCGCCAAATCACCGTTTATCGCGCTGAATATGGCGGCCATTCCGAAAGACCTGATCGAATCCGAACTATTTGGTCACGAGAAAGGGGCGTTTACCGGGGCCAACCAGATTCGTCAGGGCCGCTTTGAGCAGGCCGATGGCGGCACGCTGTTCCTCGATGAAATTGGTGATATGCCGCTCGATGTGCAAACCCGCTTGCTGCGCGTATTGGCCGATGGCCAGTTCTATCGCGTGGGCGGCTATGCACCGGTGAAAGTGGATGTGCGTATTATCGCGGCAACTCACCAGAACCTTGAGCTGCGCGTGCAGGAAGGTAAATTCCGCGAGGATCTGTTCCATCGCCTGAACGTGATTCGTGTGCACTTGCCACCGCTGCGTGAGCGTCGCGAAGATATTCCACGTCTGGCACGCTACTTCCTGCAGGTAGCGGCACGTGAGCTGGGCGTTGAAGCGAAGATTCTGCATCCGGAAACTGAAACGGCACTGACGCGTCTGCATTGGTCCGGTAACGTGCGCCAGCTGGAGAACACCTGCCGCTGGTTAACCGTGATGGCTGCAGGCCAGGAAGTGTTGATTCAGGATCTGCCGCCGGAGCTGTTTGAATCGAGCACGCCGGATAACCCGGTGCAGTCTCTGCCGGATAGCTGGGCCACCCTGCTGGCACAATGGGCGGACCGCGCACTGCGTTCCGGTCATCAAAACCTGCTCTCTGAAGCGCAGCCGGAGATGGAGCGCACGCTGCTCACCACTGCCCTGCGTCACACTCAGGGACACAAGCAGGAAGCGGCTCGTTTACTGGGTTGGGGTCGTAATACTCTGACGCGTAAACTGAAAGAGCTGGGAATGGAATAAGTGATAATCAGGGGAGCACGATGCTCCCCTGGATTTTTATATCACCCGCGAGAACTGCTGCTGGCGCGCCTTTTGACGCAGATAGCGATCAAAGCACATGCAGATATTCCGAATCAGCAAACGTCCAATTCCTGTGACATGCAGACTGCGCCCGCGAAGTTCCAGCAAACCATCCGCCATCAAAGGCGCCAGTAACGCTAAATCTTCCGCAAAATACGCTTCAAAAGTGATGGGCCATTGCGCTTCAATCGCCGCGAAATCTAATGAGAAATTGCAGATCAGCGTTTTGATGACATCACGGCGCAGACAGTCATCATCACTCAGTGTTAAACCTCGCCAGAGCGCGCTCCCACTCTGCTCCACACTGGCATAGTAGTCCTTCAATTCTTTTTGATTCTGCGCGTAACTGTCTCCCAGCATACTGATCGCCGAGACACCGAATCCCACCAGCTCGGTCTCGCCTTGCGTGGTGTAACCCTGAAAATTACGGTGCAGCTCACCTGCATGCTGCGCGATGGCCAGTTCGTCATCGGGTTTGGCAAAGTGATCCATACCGATGAACTGATAGCCTGCATCGGTTAAGGTGCCAATGGTTTGCTGCAGGATCTGCAGCTTCTGTTCCGCACCGGGTAGCTCTTCATCTTTGATTTTGCGTTGTGCAGCGAACAGCGTCGGCATATGCGCGTAATTGAATACGCTGAGACGATCGGGATTCAGCGCGATCACTCGTTGTAAAGTGAAAGCAAAACTTTCGGGCGTCTGCAGCGGCAAACCGTAAATCAGATCCAGGCTCACTGAGCGGAATCCTCGCGCACGCGCACGTTCGACCAGCCCAAAAATAGTCTCTTCATCCTGCACGCGATTGACGCGCTCCTGCACCGCTTTATTGAAGTCCTGCACACCCATACTCAGGCGATTAAATCCTTCAGCACGCAGATGATCGATCATCGCCAGCTCAATTTCGCGTGGATCAACTTCGATCGACATCTCAACATCATCCGCAATGTCAAAATGGCCACGCAGCAGCGCCACCAGCCGGCTGACCTGAGCCTGATTGAGGAAGGTTGGCGTACCACCGCCCCAGTGCAACTGCGTGACGCGGCGTCCGGCAAACAGCGGCGCGCGCTGACGGATCTCCTGTTCCAGCACATCCAGATAACGGTCAGCTTTGTGCAGCTGGCGCGTCACAATCTTATTGCAGCCGCAGAAGTAGCAGAGACGATGGCAGAACGGAATGTGGACATAAAGCGACAGAGAGCGTTCAGGGTAACGTTCAACCGCAGACTGGAAGCTTGCTTCGCCAAAGTTCTCATTGAACTCCAGCGCAGTGGGATAAGAGGTGTAGCGCGGACCCGCGTAATTGTATTTTTCAATCAGCCGCTGGTCCCATTCAATCTGCTGCGATGACATGCTCACTCCTTACGGTGACGTCGTCTGAGAGAGGGTCGCGTGGCAGAAGAGGAGAGATTGCGGTGAGCCGTACGCCGGCGTAAACGCGACTTCAGACGCGACAGGCGACGAAGTTTAAACAATAACCACAGGAGATAACATGTCAGCAGCAGCGCTAAAATTGATCCAGGCCAAAGCATCAGCGAATACCTGTTTAGCGCGGCATGCGCAAAAGCGCATGCCGATCAAAAATGACTCAGTTGCCTTTTAACAAGCGCATCATATCGACTTCGGCTTGTTCATCTTCAGCACCGTCATCCAGCGCGATACCGAGGGTTTCCATCAGCTCGTCAATGCGATCCAGTGTCTGATCCAGCCATGCCTGATCTTCAGCGCTGAGGGTCTCACCGCTTTCCAGACGATCCAGCAAGGTGTCCAGGCGTTCATCGTTTTCCAGCTTCGCTAACTCTTCTTCTGGCGTCAGACGCACCTTTTCCGCTTTCGGTTTGGCTTTTGCTACCGGCTTTTTCTCCGGTACTGTTTTGCCATCGGCCACCAGCGCTACGGGTTTTTTACTGCCGGTGCGTGGATCGGCATTTTTCTGACCCTGGCCTTTGCCAGCGCCTTTAGTTTCCGGGTTAGCACGGTTGCCCGCTTTGAGGCCACTGTGCTTTTTATCGCGTTTGCGATCGCGCGCTTCCTGATTCAGGTCTTCACGCGATTTGCGTTTGGCTTTAGCAGCAGGTTTGCCACGCTGGGCTGGTGCAGGTTGCTTCATGGTGTCCGGTCTCGGCGATTTTTCTTCAGTATAGAATTGCGGCGAAATCTAGCAGAAAGATGACAAAGAAAAAAGGCGATAGCCTATGCTATCGCCTTATTTCGCACCTTCTACTGAAGGAATAACGGTATAAATCCTTTACAGCTCACAACGTCCCGGTTGCTCCTTCGCCTCATCGCTCCTGCGAGTAATCCTTTTCCCTGTCCGACTCATACCTGAATCACATCCTGCCATGCTCCTGGTCATCCCCGACACTCCTGAGCGCATCATCCTGATGGGTGCTGCCTTGCACTGACACCAAATGTAGACCAATCAGTAAAATGAACAAGTGAGGCGTGAGGTTAATTTGAAGGCGTAATTCACATGGCGAACATAACCAATTGAAAATAGTTAATTTAATTAGTTATGAAGATTCTATTAAACGGTAATGACTGGCAGTAATCATCGTTGATCTCTTACAAAATGACGCGTTAAGACGCTATCGGATACTTTTGCGCCATAACAGGTATAATCAGCCCAATTGATCGAATCACTCTGCTGGAGTTTTACTTTGTCTGCTTTGAATTATCACATGACCCATTTCGTGCTCAGCGCCCCGGATATTCGCCATTTACCGGCGGATGTGGGCATTGAGGTTGCCTTTGCCGGGCGCTCTAACGCAGGCAAATCCAGCGCGCTGAATACTATCACCAACCAGAAAAGCCTGGCGCGTACCAGTAAAACGCCGGGTCGTACTCAGCTGATTAACCTTTTTCAGGTCGTCGAGGGGAAAACCCTGGTCGATTTACCGGGCTATGGCTACGCCGAAGTTCCGGAAGAGATGAAGCGCAAATGGCAGCGTGCGCTGTCTGAATATTTGCAGAAGCGTCAGGCATTAAAAGGTCTGGTGGTGCTGATGGATATTCGCCATCCACTAAAAGACCTCGATCAGAATATGATTGAGTGGGCAGTTCAGAGCGGTATTCCGGTGCTGGTGCTGTTAACCAAAGCGGATAAGCTGGCATCAGGTGCACGTAAAGCGCAGCTCAAACTGGTACGTGAAGCAGCACTGGGCTTTGTGGGCGATGTGCAGGTAGAGATGTTCTCATCACTCAAGAAGATCGGCGTTGATATCGTTCGTCAGAAACTCGATAGCTGGTTCAGTGAGCTGGAGCCGGCGCAGGAAGATGATGGCGAAGCGCCATCTGAATGATTTTTTGAAGCGGGTTTACAGCCCGTTTTTCAGATAAAGCCCAATAAAAAACGCCCCAGTCATAAATGACTGGGGCGGCTAAATATTCAGCCAAATCCGATTACGTGAAGTAAAAGGTCTGAAAGATAGAACATCTTACCTCTGTACCCTACGCGATGAACTTTACCTGATTTTCCCCGACCTACAAAGGGTTTTTTGTTGTTAAGTTTCAGGATTCGACATCTTTTTTACCGGGTTCGTCACACTTTGGCTTAAGGCATGTAGTTTAATTACTAAAAAAATGCTTAGCAGTGAGGCAGTTACAAAACGCGCATTTAATCAGCGCCTTTGCTGTTTTGCTGAACCGATTAAGTAAACTTTTTTCTTATGACGTTGCCAGCGGTTTAGATAAACCGCCGACAGCGTTTCCTTAGTGCGCCTGATCCCAGTTATCGCCCATTCCCACTTCAACTTGCAGCGGCACATCAAGCTTCATGCTGCTCTCCATCAGCTGGCGGATCGTCGCACTCGCACTCTCTACTTCGTCTTTGTGGATCTCAAACACCAGTTCATCGTGTACCTGCATGATCATCTTCACGGCATCATTCTGCTGTTGCAGTAGCCAGCCATCCACGGCGATCATCGCACGTTTGATAATGTCCGCTGCTGTACCTTGCATCGGGGCGTTAATCGCCGCGCGCTCTGCCGCCTTACGACGAATAGCGTTGCTGGAACTAATGTCCGGTAGCCACAGGCGGCGACCATCCAAAGTCTCCACATAGCCCTTCTCTGCCGCCTGAGTGCGCGTCTCTTCCATATAACGCAGTACGCCTGGATAGCGCTCAAAGTAGAGATCCATATACTTTTTCGCTTCGCCTGCGCCAATATTGAGCTGGCGCGACAGACCGAATGCGCTCATGCCGTAAATCAGGCCAAAGTTAATGGCCTTGGCACTGCGACGTTGCTCACCGGATACCTTGCTCAGCGCGACACCAAAGACTTCTGATGCAGTGGCGCGGTGAATGTCTTCACCCTGCGCAAACGCATCCAGCAGGCCTTTATCCTGCGACAGATGCGCCATGATGCGCAGCTCAATTTGTGAGTAGTCCGCCGCGACGATACGATTATCTTTACCTGCGATAAAGGCCTGGCGAATACGACGGCCTTCTTCATTACGCACTGGGATGTTTTGCAGGTTGGGATCGGTAGATGAGAGACGTCCGGTGGCCGTGACCGCCTGATGATAGGAAGTATGCACGCGGCCAGTAATCGGATTGATCATTAAAGGCAGTTTGTCGGTATAAGTCGACTTCAGCTTAGACAGACCACGATGTTCCAGAATCACTTTGGGCAGCGGATAATCCAGCGCCAGTTCAGCCAGCACTTCTTCGCTGGTTGAGGGTGCGCCGCCCGGTGTTTTCTTGGTCGGCTTGATACCCTGCTTTTCAAACAGAATGGTTTGCAGTTGTTTGGTGGACGATAGATTAAACGGCTCGCCGGCTAAATCATGCGCTTTCAGTTCCAGTTCCGCCAGACGTGTAGTCAGCTCCTGCGAGTGTTTGCCCAGGATGTTTTGATCGATTAAGACGCCGTTACGCTCAATGCGTGAAATCACGGTCACCAGCGGCATCTCGATATCAGTAAAGACCTTCTTCGGACCCGCTTCCTGCTCCAGCCTTGGCCACATCTGCAAATGCAACTGCAGTGTGACGTCTGCGTCTTCCGCAGCGTAATGAGCGGCCTGCTCAATAGCAATCTGGTTGAAGGTCAGCTGATTTTTGCCCTTACCGGCAATCTCTTCAAAAGTGACGGTTTTGTGGTTCAGCCAGCGCGCCGCCAGGCTGTCCATATCATGTTTACCGCCAACGCTGCTCAGGCAGTAAGACTCCAGCATGGTGTCGAATTTGATGCCCTGCAGTTCAATATCGTAGTTTTTCAGTACGCCGCGATCGTATTTGAGGTTCTGACCGACTTTTGCGGCTTTGGCGTCTTCCAGTAACGGTTTTAGCTGCTTGAGCACGTCGTTGCGATCGAGTTGGTCTGGTGCATCAAGATAGTCATGAGCCACCGGAAGATAAGCCGCTTCACCGGGCGCAATCGCAAAGGAGAGACCGACAATGTTGGCACTCCAGCTATCCAGAGAATCGGTTTCCAGATCGAAGGCAAAGAGTTCTGCCTTTTTCAGTTTTTGTAGCCACTCGTCGAAGGTCGCCTGATCCAAAATGGTCACGTAGCCTTCAGATGACAGCACGCTAGCTGTTTCTGCCGCCGCAATTGCAGGTTCAGTAGCCAGTGATTTCTGCGCCTGCACATTGCTCTTTTTGCCTTGCAGCCAGGTGCCGTCCTGCAGATCGGTGATCCAGCGTTTGAACTCATAGCGGCCGAAAAGGTTTTGCAGCGTTTCAACGTCCGGCTCGTTGACGGTCAGTTGCTCACAACCCAGTTCAAGTTCGACGTCCGTTTTAATGGTCGCCAGCTGATAGGACAGGAATGCGACCTCGCGGTTCTGCTCCAGCTTGGCTGCCATGGTCTTCGCACCACGGAACGAGAGATCCGCTACTTTATCCAGGTTATCGTAAATCGACTGCATGCCGCCCAGGCCTTGTAGCAGCGCCTGTGCAGTCTTCTCCCCCACGCCAGGCACACCAGGAATGTTATCCGAGCTGTCACCCATCATGGCGAGGAAGTCGATGATCAGTGAAGGTGGCACACCATATTTCTGCTCGACCTCTTCCGGGCCCAACACGGTATTGGTCATGGTGTTAATCAGCGTAATACCCGGCGTGACCAGCTGCGCCATATCTTTATCGCCGGTGCTGATCAGCACCGCACGGCCCTGCTTCTCTGCTTCGAGTGCCAGGGTGCCAATCACATCGTCAGCCTCGACGCCGGTCACCGCCAGCAGCGGTAATCCCATCGCTTTGACCATCTCGTGCAACGGTTCAATCTGTGCACGCAGATCGTCGGGCATTGGCGGGCGGTGCGATTTGTAGTGCTCGAATAATTCATCGCGGAAAGTTTTGCCTTTCGCATCGAAGACTACGGCCACATGACTCGGCTGATACTGCATCAGCAAACTTTTCAGCATGTTGAGCACACCGTACATGGCGCCCGTGGGCTCGCCTGCACTGTTAGTCAGCGGCGGAAAGGCATGATATGCCCGGTAGAGATAAGAGGATCCGTCTACCAGAATCAGGGGGTTTTCTGCAATTTGCGCCATAGGTTCGTATTTTCTTCGTTGCGATAATGAGGGCTATAAGGATGCCACAACCAGAGAGGAATGTTGAATCAGAGCGGGGATGTCAGGATCTTTTTCGTCGTTACGCGGTGTGGATCGCAAGGATCATTCTGTGGATAACTTTGTGCGTAAAATTCATAACGTATTGTTATTTACGCCGATTACAATCATTTCACTTATAAAAGTTATTATTTTTCAATTTGTTATTAACTTACCGTGATGAAAGGCGCCTTTTTGAAAAGGTGATCGTCCATGTGGATATTAAGCGGAGGGTTAACAGGGATATCATTATTACGTCATGGGGAAGGAAATAAAAACGCCGACATCGCCGGCGTTTATTCGAGCTTAATTACTTCTTCTCAACCAGGAATTTCACTACGTTGGCATAATCGGCAACGAAATTGTCCATTGAGCTGGTGTCCAGACCGCCGTTATTCACCATGTATTTGCCGTTAACGAAGATGGCTGGCACGCCCTGCAGATTAAGATCGGCTGCCGCTTTCTGCTGCTGTGCAACCAACGCTTTTACCGCAAAGCTATTCCAGGCCGCATCATAATCTTCTGATGAGATGCCCGCAGCCTGGATGAAAGTGGCTTTCAGGCTCGCCGCATCGGTAACGGTTTGGGTTTTCTGAATACCGTCAAAGATTGGTGCAGTGACCTTGCTTTCCACGCCCAGCGCCATCGCAACAGCCCAGGCTTGTGTAACGACAGGACCGAAGTCACCACCCAGGAAATCAACGTGGTATTTGGTCACTTTGGTGTCTGCTGGCAGATTCTTTTTCACGGCATCGCTAACGTGATAGATGCGTTCGAACTGGTAGCAGTGTGGGCAGAAGAAGGAGAAGAACTCCAATACCTGTGGCTCACCAGCAACCGGCTTTGGCAGCGTGACGAATTGTTTTCCGTCATTAAACTGTGCCGCTGAGGCGCCAAATGCCAGCATTAAACCTACCAGCGCAAACATAATCTTTTTCATCGTGAAAAAATCTCCTGAGTACTTCATTAAAATTGCGGGCTAAGCTGCAACGGGGGTTGATGTAACAGCCTCTCCTGCTCGATAAATAGTGCAATCTGTCGGCGCCAAAAATCCTCGTCGGTCATCCAGGGGAAGGCGCGAGGAAACGCAGGATCCTGCCAGCGGCGTACCACCCAGGCCAAATAATAAACCATGCGCATAGCGCGTAAAGGCTCAATCAGTGACAATTCATGTAAATCGAAGTCACTGAATTCATTATAAGCTTCCAGCAGAATATCCCACTGGATCAGCTGCTCCTGACGATCGCCGTTCACCAGCATCCACAGATCCTGCACGGCAGGTCCGTTGCGCGCATCGTCAAGATCAACAAACATTGGTCCATCGCGCCACAGGATATTACCCGGATGGCAGTCGCCATGCAGCCTAAGCGGTTGCCACTTATCATGCCAGCACTGCTGCAACGTGCTGCTAAGTTTATCAACAGCGTTCAGCAGTGCATCTTTCAAGGCAGCCGGTACCAGCGTGCTCTGCTCCAGCTCCTGACGTGGTTGGAAGACGTATTCCTCCAGACCGAAGGTTGGCCGCTGTTGAAACAAGCTCTGGCGACCCGTTTGATGGATACGGCCGAGAAAACGACCCACCCATTCCATCTGTTCTTCATTATCGGTTTCATACTGTCGCCCACCCAGACTCGGGAAAACGGCAAACATAAAACCGGCATGGTGATTCAGTGTGCTGCCCTGCAATGCCAGTGGTGCAGCAACAGGCACTTCATCGACCAGCAGGTCATGCGTGAACTGATGCTCTTCCAGAATTTGTTGTGCACTCCAGCGCTGTGGGCGATAGAACTTAGCCACATAGCGACGCTTATCATCATCGCTGAACTGATAGACACGGTTTTCGTAGCTATTGAGGGCGGTTAGGCCGGATTCGACACGCAGACCCGTATCCCAGAGTGCATCAAGGATGACATCGGGGTTCAGCGTCTGGAAATTAAAAGCGGCTTCGCTCATCATTTTGCCTGTGTATTACCGTTGCAAGGAATGCGCAAGGATAACACTACTCATCATCCTTAATCACACCGCGTGCACGTAATAGCGCGGTTTTGAAGTCCACTTCGTAATCCTTTTTCAGTCCGGGAATCTCCGCATCGCGGCCCGCGTCACGCATTTTGAGATGGTAAATCAATATGTCATCGGTTAATTCACTTAATGGGCCACTGAAGCCAGATTCCTGTGCCAGTTTTTGTAAAAATGCCAGCAGGTTAAGATCAGACTCCTTTTGCCAGGCCGGTTGCAGGAGTTCAAACAATTCATTAAGTCGGTGATATTTCATCATTGATTCCTTTATGCAGTGGTACGCTGCCGTTATGCAATTATCGTCCAGTATGATGAGGGAGACGAAAATGACCGCATTTACCGGCGTGATCCTCGCAGGTGGTCAAGGCAGTCGCATGGGTGGCCAGGATAAAGGGTTGCTGGAGCTTCATGGCAAACCGCTTTATCAACATGTTCTGCAGCGATTGGTGCCGCAGGTCAATATTGTGTTGATAAGCGCTAATCGCAACATTGATCGTTATCAGGCTAGCGGTTGTCAGGTAGTAAGCGATTCGATGCCTGATTATCCAGGCCCGTTGGCGGGTATGTTAAGTGGCCTACAGAATAGCAAAACCGAGTGGGTCGCCTTTTGTGCCTGTGATACGCCCTGGTTACCGGAAGACTTCGTTGCACGATTATGGCAGCAGCGCGACGATGCGCCTGCGGTTTGGGTACGATCAACGCAACGCGATCATCCTGCATTGGCACTGGTCAATCGATCAATGGCCGAGGATTTGGAAGCCTGGCTGCTTCGTGGTGAGCGACGTTTAATGCAGTTTTTACGTGAACATGGCGGACACGCGGTGACATTCGCTGATCCTGAGTCTGCTTTTCGCAATATTAATACGCCGGACGATTTGGTTGATGAGGAAATGCAGTGATGAGCGTGCCTTTACTGGCGATCGCTGCGTGGAGTGGCACCGGAAAAACCACCCTATTGCAGCAGGTGATTCCTTTATTGAAGGCGCGTGGCATTCGTACAGGATTAATCAAACATACCCATCATAAAATGGACATCGATACGCCGGGAAAAGACAGCTATCTGCTGCGAAAAGCGGGTGCCGATCAGGTGATTGTTGCCAGTAATCAGCGCTGGGCATTGATGTGTGAAACCCCTGATCAGCCGTTGAATCTGGCGGAACTGGCCGCGCAGATGGACAGTTCAGCGCTGGATCTGGTGCTGGTTGAGGGCTTTAAGGATGAGCCAGTACCCAAAATTGTGCTGTGGCGGCGTGATATCAAAGGTGAAGTGGAAGATTTAATGGATGAATATGTGATTGCGCTGGCCAGCGATGAGAAATCATCAATTAACATCCCTCTTCTCGATATTAATCAGCCGGTTAACGTGGCTGACTTTATCGAAAACTGGCTGAATACGAGTCGGTAATGGGGGAGATTTTTGCCAGGCTGGCTGAATTTCAGGCGTCATAACCCCTGACTTCAGACGTAAAAAAGCCCTGAACTTTCGTTCAGGGCTTCTTCACTTAATTAATGCCTGGCAGTTCCCTACTCTCGCATGGGGAGACCCCACACTACCATCGGCGCTACGGCGTTTCACTTCTGAGTTCGGCATGGGGTCAGGTGGGACCACCGC
>NZ_JAIUDA010000013.1 GCF_020179835.1 Pantoea sp. alder81
ATTACATCGAAATGTTTTATAACAGTAAGCGTCGGCATGGTTCTAGCGATCAGATGTCACCGACAGAATATGAAAACCAGTATTATCAACGGCTCGGAAGTGTCTAGATTATCCGTGGCGATTCAATCGGTGTGACACCAACAAGAAACTGGCTTGCTGGCGGAGTTTAGCTACCAGAGACAAGAACCACTGTTCATCAGCCAGATCGAGTGTGGCTGTCGGCTCATCCAGTAAAATCAGCGGGTGAGCAATATCTTCCACCAGGCTCGGTGCCAGGCAAGCGCGGGTGATTTCGAGCGTTTGACGCTGCGAAAATGAGAGTCGATTGACAGGCTGACGCACGTCTAATGCTAACCCCGCGACATCAGCGAGTCGCTGCGCTTGCTGGATCATGGCGCGACGCTGTAAAAAACCCGCGCGATAGAAGTAGCGGTCTCGCCCCAGCAGCAGATTTTCATAGACCGCCAAATCGCTGACCAGCGCTTGTTCCTGAAACACCCGCGCGATGCCTGCCGCCTGCGCCTGTTGCAGAGAGGAGGGCGTATAGGGCGTGCCCCTTAACAGCAGTTCACCACTGTCGTGACGGGTCAGCCCAGAGAGAATGTCGAACAGGGTGGTTTTCCCCGCACCGTTTTCACCCACCAAGCTCACAACACTGCGCTCAGCCACTTCCAGTGACAAGCCGTGCAATACCGTGTTTTCTCCATAGCGCTTCTTCACACCATGGATACTGAGCATCGTACTCATGCTTTGGCCTTAAACGGGGAGGGGCCAAAGAAAGGAATTTTGTAATGGGCGCGATACTCCTCTGTCACACGCTGCCATTCGCCATTGTTTTTGGCATCAAGATAAGCCTGCGGATACTGCCAGCCAGCGGGTTTGGGCAACCCGGCCCACTCAACATCGATATCTAACGGTGTGATTTGCCCTTGAGGATCCCAGTCATTGGGATGGGCCACTTTAGACATTAACTTATAGTCAAACGGCGGCACCTCTCCGTTATCAACATAGCGCTGTAGATAGATATCAACGTTCTCACGTGTCATGGTCACGGAGTGCCAGTTAAGCATGCGTTCTGCCGCGCGCGGCTGCCATCCATTCAACACGTCATACAGACGCGCGGTGAAGAAACCGGCCTGGAACGCGGGGCAGTTAGCGCTGGTTGCCAGCTGCTGCCCACTTTTGATGGCCCGCGCGCCTTCGGTCGTGCCATCGGCACCCACCACCAGCACATCTTCGCCAGGCTTCAAGCCATTGGCTCGCAGAGCGGCGATCACGCCTTGCGCAACGTCATCATTCTGCGCCACGACACCCACCACATTTTTATGGCGCGACAGGAGATCCTGAGTGGCTTTCAGTGAGTCCTCTCGATTGAACAATCCAGGAAGCTGGTCAACCAGTTTGGTTTTGGGGAACGATGCAAAGGCTGCATCACGACCGCGGCTGCGCACCGAGTCCGTCGAAAACCCCGGAACACCTGTAACGCCAATAATATCGCCACCGCCAAACTTTTCGGTCACGGCTTTCAGCAACACCTCCGTTACACCACGGTGCGCACTGAACTCTTCTGGCACTGCATAAAGCGTGTAATAGTCACTGGCATCAAACGGGGTGTACCAGGGAAGCGTAGCCCAGACGTTCGCGAAGTAAGCTTTATTTTGTTGCGCCAACTGCGCGATACGACGCACTGCACTACCATCCGGAGCATGCAGGATCAGTGCATTAGCACCATCCGCAAACTGTTGTTCCGCCTGGTTCAATTGCCGTTGGCTGTCGATTTGCCCATCAAGATAGCTGTATCCGAGACCGAAGAGTTGTGATGCGGCCTGGGTTGCATGGCTCGCTTGCGCCATAAATTCTACCCGGCTGGTCCACGCCAAATAGGCAAGCTTGCCCGAAGGCGCAACTACCGCTACCGCAGGGCTGCTCCATAAGCTAGCGGTGGCCGCGGCGGCAGCCCCGGCAGTGGCAAGGGCGAGAAACTCCCGACGGCTGACGCCATGGGCATCAAGACGGTCAAGATGCGCATCAATGGCGCGAGAATTATTCAGATGAAACAACGTTGAACGGACATTTTTAAACATGAGATTTCCCTGATGAAGACGGCAAAATTAGCGCAGATACTCGCGCAAAGAGACTTCTGGTAAACCGAGGTGATCGCGTAATCGCGTGTTCTCATAACGCTGACGCACTCGACCACGGCGTTGAAGCTCAGGCACGACAAAATCACTGAATTCATCGAATGTGCCAGGCAGATATGCAGCCGAAACGATGAAGCCATCGGCTTCCCCATTGTCAAAGCTGGCTTCCAGTTGATCGGCGATTTGCTGCGGCGTACCGACCAGCTGTGGCAACAAAACACCTTGTGCGTAGAGTTTGCCTAGATCGCGCAGCGTCAGATTGTCCTGCGCGGTAATACGACGGGCCACATCAAACAGGCCGGTATTGCCACCGACATCGACGTTTTGTAGTTGTTCATCCAACGCGTAGCCGGAGAAATCATGATCAACATGGGCCGAGAGGGTAATCAACCCGGCAATGGGATCGGCCAATTCGTTGTGATAGCGCTGCTTCTCACGCGCAATGCTTTCGGTCTCGCCAACAAAAGGAATAAAGGAAGGGAAGATCTTGAGACTGTTCGGGTCGCGCCCAGCAGCAGCCGTGCGGGCTTTAACATCCTGGTAATAAGCTTTGCGGCCTTCAGGTGTGGGATCGATTTCAAAAATGATCTCAGCCCAGCGAGCAGCGAAATCCTTGCCTCGCGCGGAAGAACCGGCCTGCATGATCGCTGGCCGGCGCTGCGGTGAAGCAGGCACCGTCAATGGCCCACGCGTGTTGAACCATTCTCCCTGGTGATTCACCACATGCACTTTATCAGGGTCGGCAAAACGTCCTTGTTTATCCAGAATCAGCGCATCGGGTTCCCAACTCCCCCACAGTTTGCAGGTCGCTTCCAAGAACTCATCTGCGCGGTTATAACGTTGCGCATGCTCAAGGTGGTGAGCAAAACCAAAATTCTGTGCTTCCGCATCGGCATTAGACGTCACCACGTTCCAGGCAATGCGGCCCTCAGTGAGATGATCCAGCGTGGCAAAAGCGCGGGCAATGTCATAGGGATTGTAATAGGTGGTAGAGCGGGTGATGCCAAACCCTAAATGGCGCGTTACCGCGGCCATCGCCATGACGACGTAGGACGGATCGAGTGTGGCGACAGATTGCACTCCCTGTTCCACGGCCTGGCGAATCTCACTGTTATAGCGACCGGGAACGGCCAACACATCGGCAAAAAAGACGAAATCAAAGAAGCCACGTTCCGCTGCGCGCGCGACGTCCTGATAGTAGCGCGCGCTGAGAAAGTCAGTGTTGCTGCGCGGATGACGCCACATCGCGTGGCTGTGGGTCACGGCGGATGCCATCATGAAACCCGCTAAATGAAACTGTTGGCTCATGCTTGCTCCCCCTGGCGTTCGTCCGCCACACCAATGCGCCACTGGAAGGGCGGCAAAGCACCGTTAACCGCAAAATCGCCAACGATGCGGTCTTTATAGATTCGTGGATTATGTGAGGAGAGCGTGCGAACGTTTCGCCAGAAGCGATCCAGCGCCAATGGTTTTAACGTGGCGGATGCGCCTAATGCATCAAACAAAATACTCGAACTGTTCAACAGCAGATCGGTGACGACATTCAATGATTGCGAGACTTCCAGTTCCGCAATGCTATTCACCTGTGCCTTTAACGCTTCATCACTGTATCGGGCATCAAAAGCGCGTTGCAGGGCTTCCGCACTCTTAAGCACAATGGCGCCGCTGCAGTAGGCCGCGCTGCGCAGTTTGCCAACCACCTGCAATATTTGCGCATCCTGAGATGCATGAGGTGCATTGCCGTTGCTGTAGGTGCGAGTACGTTGGGCGACCTGCTGTGCCACTTCGTGACTTTGTGCGCGGCCAATGCCTGCCAGTGTGGCCAGATGCACTAACTGATAAAAGCCGGTGGCGTAGCGGAAATTGTTTTCCTGATACACATCACGGTCGGCAACAACGACGTTTTCAAAAATAGACGTGCCGCTGGCGGTGAGGGTTTGGCCAAAACCGTTCCAGTCATCCACCACCGTGACGCCAGTCGCATGACGGGAGACGGTGATGGCCTGTAAATTGCCTTGCTCATCCTGCAGGCCGATATCAATCCAGTCAGCATAAAGTGAACCGGTGGTGTAGAACTTTTTACCGTTAAGTGACCAGACGCCATTATGTTCAGAGAGTTGGGTGCTGAAGGCTTGCTGACGCGCCTCACCGGTTTCGCTCCATGCCGGTCCAACAAGGTCACCTTTAGCAAGCAGGGGTAACCAATGCGCGCGTCTCTCCTGATTTTCGCTGTTAATAATGCTTTCAACAAAGCCGAAATGTCCGCGCAGCGCTTGCACCAGGTTAGAGTCCGCTTCACCCAACTCGATGAGCAGGTTAAATAGCTCAGGCAGCGTAATACCGCTGCCGCCATATTCCGTTGGAACGCGCAGCGCAGTGAAACCCGCATCTTTGAGCCATGCTAATTGTTCTGTTGGTAATTGCCGGTTGAGTTCACGTTCAATAGCCCCATCACGTATGCGTGAAAACAAAGGTCTGAAGCGTTCTGCCAGGTTTTCATAGTCAACGGATGGACCGTCTCCCCAGGCTTTATCTATTTGGCTCATGCTTTCTCCTTATTAATCATCAGGAGGATGAGGCAAATAACGTGCCATGATATAACCCAATAAAAAACATCATGTTTATTGTCAGTGGCATTTTTAAACTGCGCTGAAAACAACACTAGCACCAACAAGTGTTGTGCCAGGTTCAGCTGAATTATGAGAAAGTAAATATCATATTTGAAGTAAGCGTTAAAAATTAAATCGGTAATTAATAAGCCACAAATGCTTTAATAACATTGAGCCATTATACCTATCAGCTAATTAAACCTTAGCATCACTATTTTGAATGTCGCTTAAAGCTAAAAAGAGTGCTGTCCGAATGCCATTTTTAATGCATCAATCGCCACCCTTAATCGCTGTGGCATCGCTGCAGTTTTTAGCCACACGGCGTAAATCGGCAGGCTGTGACTGCGCGTGGTGGGCAAAATTTCAACCAGCCTGTTACTTTCAATGTCCTGACTGATTAACCAGCGCGGCAACTGTGCAATACCGTATCCCGCCAAAGCGGCAGCGTACACCGCATTCATAGTACTCAACCTTAACCGCTGGTGCGGTGGATAAAACACCGTTTCGCCCTGTGGATTTTTGAGTGACCACGACTGTGACTTACCTTGTTCCAATAACGTGAGGTGAGGGTAAAGCGCGAGATCGTTTTCATTGTTCAATACGGTATTCGGTGACATTACTCCTGGTGCGGCACATAACAACAAGGGTTGCTGACCAATCAGACAAGCCGTGAGATCGGCATGATAACCCGGGTCACCAATACGAACGGCCAGATCAATCCCCTCCGCCGCCAAATCAACACGCTGCGCAGATAGCCTCAAATCAAGAGAAAGCCCTTTCCATCGCTGGGTAAGGTCAAGCAAAACCGGCATCACCCATTTTTCACCTAATAAAGGGGGAGCCGAAACGCGTAGCTGCCCGGAGGGTTCGCTTGCATGACGCGTTAAACGATTTTCCGCCTCGTCGAGGCTAGCCAAGATGAGCAGACAATCCTGATAAAATTGCTGCCCTTCACTGGTCAGGGACAGGGAGCGAGTCGTGCGCTGAAACAGTTTTACGTTGAGGCGAGACTCCAGCCGGGCGATGGCTTTACCTACGGTTGAACGGGACTGCCCCAGTTGCTCGGCGGCCTGGCTAAATCCACCAGCCTGAGCGGCCTGCACAAACGCCTTAATACTATTTAATCTGTCGATATTAATCATAAAGGCACGCTCCAATGGCGAATCATTTTCGCCAGTGTAATGATCAGATGGCGTAACTGACGAATTTAAATCGTGTCAGTCTAACGTTTTAATTGAACGAGCGACCTGATGATATTCTCTAAAGCACAACACTCGGTGAAACTAATCCGATTACAAATTGGAATATGCCTCGCCAGTTTTCTAGGCTGCCTGGATTTCACCATCGTGAATACCGCGCTGCCTGCCATTCAACGTGACTTTTCCAGCAATATTGAATCTTCGCAGTGGGCCATGACGCTGTTTGTCATGGCGCTTTGCTGCTGCATGGTGATGTCGGCAAGACTGGCAGAACGTTTTGGTGCTCGGAGAGTGCTATACAGTGGGATGCTGTTGTTTGGTATCGCCTCTTTGGGAGCGGGATTAGCGACTCAACTCAATGTGTTGAACCTCTTCAGGCTACTACAGGGCGCGGGATGTGCAGTGCTCTATACCGTGAGTGCCACTATTTTGGTTCAGGCGATACCGGCATCCAACCATGGCCGTGCCCTGGGGTTATTGTTTGCGGCGAATGGATTGGGTCTGGCGCTTGGCCCGGTTTTAGGTGGGCTTCTGGTGAGTGGACTGGGATGGCGCGCGGTCTTCCTGTTAAATGTTCCTCTCATTCTGCTCAGCTTCTCTTTTTGCAATAGCACTGTACCGGCTTCCGTTAAGCGCGCAGAAATCCCCCTCAATCTACCCGGCTGGCTACTTATGTGTGGTGGGTTAATACCACTGCTGATCTGGACAAGTTATGTCACGAAATGGGGTGCGTTTTCTCTACCGTCATTACTCACACTTCTGTTGTCTTTCATCGTGCTAGCGGCATTCTTCATGACAGAAAGACGAACCGCGCAACCGGTGATTGCTTTTGACATGCTGCGCAGCAAAACCTTTGCGGCAGCCTGCCTGCTTTCAGTATTACTCGCGGTGTTTTACTGCAGTGCTTTCATGCTGCTCCCGTTCCGGCTAAGTACGCTTTACCTTCTTAACGATGCCAGCCTGGGCTTAATGCTGCTGCCGGTGACGTTGGTCATGGCGCTCACCTCCCCACTGGCAGGCCGTCTGTCTGATAAATACAGTGCATGGCCAGTTATGGCGACAGGATTTACTCTGCTGATGACATCAGCTTTACTTTTCAGCCTTGGTGATTCACTGATACCGATATTAATCCTTGCAATGGTGCTGATGGGCGCGGGCTGGGCCGCCATTCTGGGGCCTTCCGTTGCCGCGGCACTGGCCGCTCTCCACCCATCAAGACACTCTCAGGGAATTGGTATTTCCTGGACGCTGCATAATCTGGGCGGGGCGATGGGATTGGCTGTTACGACTCAAATTTACCAGGCCGGGGGATCAGCCTCAGGATTCCGAATCGTAATGTTCATTCTGGCAGGCGGGGCTTGCATCGGCATGTTACTGGCATTTAGGGTGGGTAGCCGTTTGCATCAACAGAAAGCGTTATTGCGTCAGGAAACATGATGGAAAGGGGTGATGCAGTCAAAATTGGAACAATAAATGAATTCGCTGTTCTGCCCGCTCAAATAAGGCTTTTCATAAATGACCCAATTTTAAAAAAGAGTGACGTCAGACGCCAAAAATAAAGTGATTATTTGAGCCACCCGACGTCATTTCCACTTTATCGCTAACTTTTCCTGTTATCAGCATTTCTCCAATAACAAATCGTTTGCTTATCCTATGGGGTTTTTTCACCTAACAGGATGACAGCATGGAAATTTACTGGTACCTCACCGCCCCCGATGGCCCACAACCCTGGACCGCTTCCGGCAGCCGGCAGGTCAACTACGCCTATTTCCAGCAGGTCGCCAAAGCGGTCGATCACCTTGGCTTTACCGGTGCACTGTTGGCAACCGGTGCCCACGATCCCTGGATCCTGGGTGCATCATTAATTCCTCATACCGAGCGTATGAAATTCCTTATTGCCATTCAGCCAGGCCTGATTTCGCCCACGCTGCTGGCAAAAATGGCCGTTACTTTTAACCAGTTCTCTAAAGGTCGCGTGCTGTTGAACGTGGTGAGTGGCGACAAGAACACCCTTGGCGCCTATGGTTTGCACCTCGATCATGACGCACGTTATGACCTGAGCGATGAGTTTCTGCAGGTGCTACGCCCATTGTTAGCGGAACAACCCGTGAACTTTGAAGGTGAACATATTCATATCGATAATGCTCGCCTGGCGCTAGGCAATGGCGGTTATCCGCCACCGCCATTGTGGTTTGGTGGTTCTTCTGACGCCGCGCAAGAAGTCGCCGCGAGGCATATCGATACTTATCTCTCATGGGGCGAAACACCACCACAGGCTGCGGAAAAAATCGCGCAGGTGAAAGCGCGCGCGGAGAAGCATGGGCGGCAACTGCGTTTTGGCATTCGTTTATATGTGATTGTACGTGAGACCGATGAGCTGGCTTGGCAGGCCGTTGATGCGCTTTACCAGAGCATGGATGAGAAAGCGATTGGCGCACGCCAGACGCTGGAAAGGGGTTCTGATTCCGTTGGCCAGTCTCGCATGAGCGCGTTACACGACAACCAAAAACCGACGGATCCCCGTGATTTAGAAATTTATCCTGGCCTGTGGGCAGGTATTGGTCTGGTCCGCCCGGGTCCAGGCACCGCCATTGTCGGCAGCCCGGAAACCGTTGAGCGCACCCTGCGAGCCTATCAGGCTGCGGGAGTGGAGGTGTTTATCCTCTCGGGATTCCCTTTGCTTGAAGAAGCCTATCGCTTCAGTGAGCTGGTAATGCCGCGCCTGAATCTCACCCCTGAAGCCGAACAACCTGATAACAGTTTCACCTGGGGTAATTTGTGGGATCGTCCGATCGGGGAGAAAGCGTAATGCAGATCCGCATCGGCAGTCATCCCAGCAATCTTTCACTGTTTATTTTGCGGCATCGCGGTGTGATGGAACGCGCGGCGGCTCAACAAAATTGGTCGGTGAACTGGATTGATTATACCCAGGGTGCCCGCAGTGGCGACTGGCTGGCGAGCAACGCGTTAGATGTGGTGGGTACCGGTTCAACGCCGCCCATTAATGCTCAGGCAGAGGGACTGGGCGTTGGCTATCTCGCCAGCTCCCCCTCACGTGATGCGAGCTGTGCCTTACTCACTCACCAGAGCCGCGAACTTCGCTCACTTAAAGGGGCACGGTTGTCGGCCATGATCGGTTTCTTTACCGATCACTTTTTAGCGCAACTGCTGCGAAAACAGCAGTTACGTCGCCGTGATGTGCAATTGGTGGATATTCAGGGTGAAGCGGCGCTGCATGCTTTGATTTCGGGTGAGATCGACGGCTGGCTGGCCATTGACCCCTGGCTAACGCGAGCCCAGCAAAATCCGGAGATTGTTACGCTAGCCCGTGTCGGCGATGAGATTATCAACCGTTCACTGTTCTGGACCCGTGCAGCATGGTCCGAACGCCATCCGGAGGTAGCAGCCTGGGTGGTGGAGCAATTACAGCTTAATGATGCATGGATTGCCTCACATATTGCCCAGGCGGCGCAGTTGCTCTCCACGCACCTGACCTCTTCGATAACCCGTAACGAGTGGGAGACGACATTACGTGCTCGCCCATGGGGGATCACACCCGCGAATCCGAGTCTGATTGCGGAACAACAACAACAGGCCGACGACCTTTTTGCGGTGGGTTTTATTCCTGCCGCCGTTAATCTCTCACACCGGAGAACAGCATGAAGAGCACCTTGATTCGCGGCCTGGTTGCCGCGCTACTGATTGGCGCGGGCACCGCGCAGGCGGCAGAAGACATCACATTACGCATTGGCTTTTTACGAGGCCCCACTGATTTAGCCCTGGCGAAAGAGAAGGGCACGCTGGAAAAAGCGCTGGCCGCACATCATGTCAAAGTCGAATGGGCCGGACCTTTTTCCGCTGCTGCACCCGCCTATGAAGCGCTAAATGCAGGCGCCATCGATCTCACAACCGGCAGCTCGACCGCGTTTGTCACCGCCATTGCTGCCGGTTTGCCTCTGCAGTTTTTTGCCTATCAAGCTATGCCGGCTGACGGCGAAGGAATTGTGGTTCGAAACGAAAGCCATATCGCGTCATTAAACGATTTGCGCGGAAAAAAAGTGGCGGTGAATAAAGGAGGAACCGGTGAATACCTGCTGTCACGCGCACTCAGCAGCGCAGGTATTCCAGAGAATGCGGTACAGAAAGTCTATCTCAGCCCGTCAGATACTGGCACTGCCTTTGTCGGTGGTCATGTTGATGCCTGGGCCATCTGGGATCCTTTCCTGTCACTGGCAAAACAAAGCTACGATGCACGTCTGCTTGCCAGTGGTAAGCAGGTCGGTTCAGAAAATGCGGCGGGATACTTTGTCAGCGATGCCTTCGCGCATGCGCATCCGGAGGTGCTGACGTGGTTCTATGGCGTATTGCAGCAAGAGAACGCCTGGGCTAAAACCCATCCACTTGAGGCTGGTAAGATTTGGGCTCAACAGATGGGGCAATCTGGCGATGGGCTGGCAGAAAAGCTGGGAAGCGTAAACACGGTTCCCGTCACCCCGGTTGATGCCAGCGCTATCGCACATATTCAACACATTGCTGACTGGTATTTGCAGCAAGGAATTATCAAAAGCAAACCCGATATTGCCGCCCACGTGATCACGCTGGCACCATAATCGAAACGCGTCTCCGTGGCGGAGACGCTTCTTCATGCGATGTCAGGGTTAAGTAAGGACAATTCATCCAGGAACTTCACGGCAAAACTGCCTGTACCACGGGCGTCAGAGGCTCTTTCGCTGGCCTCGGCGTACAGTACATGCGCAGCGGCGACTGCGGTAAGTGTATCGATAGATGTAGTGAGGAAGGCCGCCGTCAGTGCCCCCAGGCTGCAACCTGCGCCAGTGACCTGCGTTAAGCGAATATCACCGCCCTCCACGGCCAGCGTCCTTTGACCATCGGTAATAAAATCGATCGGACCACTCACCGCTGTGACAGTACTTTGGCTGCGTGAAAACGCTTCAATGAAGGGGAGCGCGTCCTGTGACGTCAACGTGGTCTCGACACCTTTTCCGCCGCCATTTCCCCCCGCAAGGGCGATCAGTTCAGAGGCATTCCCGCGTATGGCCGTCGGTTTAAAATCCAGCAGGCCTTGTACGACACGATCGTACTCTGTGGCACCGGCGCCAACGGCCACCGGATCGAGTACCCATGGCACACCGGCTTCATGGGCTGCCCGCGCGGCCTGTCGTACCTCGTGGGGAGAATTACTCATTAAACACGCTGCATTGATCCACAAGGCATTTGCATGGCGACCAAAAGCGGTTTGCCAGTCAAGGGCGGCACCAATCGCCGGACCGGCACCGACCGCCAGCAAGACATTGGCGGAAAGATTGGCCGCAATGTAGTTGGTCAGGCCGTAGCAAAACGGTTTGGTTTGTTTGATATGGCGAAGCGCGTCACGCACAGCGCGATCCTGCCAGCTAAGGTTTTGCATTTTATTTCCTCTCATCACGTGTGAATAACCGGGCCGGTGGCAATTGGGCGATGGTTGTCACTCAACCAGCCATTAAGTGAGTCGTCATAAAGTAAAAGCGCATCAATCGGATATCCCGCCGTAACCAACGCCAGAGCCAGACCCGCTGCGTTAATACCGCCACCGCAATAGAGCAGCAATTCCTGAGGGGACGTGATCCCTGCGTCGCGTAAAGCTTCAGCCACCCGGAGGGTATCGATTAAGCCGTCAGAATTGAGCAACTCGGGATAGGGCAGATTGATGCTGCCGGGAATGTGGGCCTGTAGAAAGAGCTCGCGGCGCAGCGCGCACACCAAGGGGTGCTGCGTGTTTTGCTCGACTTGTTCGGTCGTTCTCAATAATGGACGTGCGGCATCAAGCTGGATATCGCCGTAGTCAACAGAATGAGCAGGGCCCGTTTCAATCGTGCCTTGTGTTTCCACCCAGCGAGCATAGCCGCCATCCAGCACCCGGACGTTGCACCAACCGTATACGCCTGCCAGTAAGTACCAGACGCGTGCAGCGTATGCACCATTCAGCTGATCGTAAGTGACAATCAAGCTGTGCTGATTGACGCCCAACAACCGGAGTGCCTCAGACAGTCGGCGGGCATCCGGAGCGGTAAAAGGAAATCTGCCCTGCGGTGCGGAGAAGCCACCAAACAGATCGGCGAACTGCGCGTTAGGGAGGTGCTGCTGTAAAAAGGTGTCATATCCGGAGGAAAATGCCGTTTTGCCGTTTGATTCGGCTGACCGCGCAACGGAACAATCAAGCATCACCACGTGTTGCAGATGTTCTGCCAGCCATTGGGCAGAAACAACCGGTGAAGAGGGTAATGATATGCTCATCTTCCGCTCCGTAAGGCACGATGTTGCCATTCATCCCGTCCCGGACGCGGCAGGCCAAAGTGTTCACGGGCCGTTGAACCCTGATATTCCGTTTTGTGTAAACCCCGACGCTGTAGCTCCGGTACAACATCGCGGGCGAACTCTTCAAATGCGCCGGGAAGATGGGTGGCCTGAATCATAAAACCGTCGGCGGCTCCACGTTCCAGCCACTGTTCCATGGTATCCACCACGCGATCCACTGAGCCCACCATGTTGCCCTCGGTGCGCGCCCCATACCACCGGCCTATTTCGCGGATACTCAGCTTCTCGCGCTGCGCAAATTCACGCACTTCATCGTAATGACCCTGCACACCCACTTCGCCGAGTTCCGGTAGCGGACCATCAAGATCATATTGGGTGAGATCGACATTCACGTGGTAAGCCAGACGCGACAGGCCGGCTAGCGGATGCACCCGATCAGCAAAGGCTTGATGCTTGCGCTGCGCATCGGCATCGCTTTCACCCACCACCACGGTAGCCGCAGGGAGTATGCGCACCTGCTGCGGGTTACGTCCGTGGTCCGCCACGCGCTTTTTCATCTCCTGATAGAACGTGATGGCAGAGTCCAGTGACTCATGGCTGCAAAAAATCACATCTGCCCAGCGGGCGGCGAAATCACGTCCGCTGGGTGAGGCTCCCGCCTGAATTAACAAGGGGTAACCTTGTGGCGATCGCGGCACATTTAGCGGTCCCTGCGTACTGACATATTCACCGCGATAATCGACTGAGCGCACTTTTTCTGGCGAGCCGAACTCGCCCGTCGCTTTGTTTTGTTGCAGTACTCCATCATCCCAACTGTCCCAAAGTTGCGTCGTAGCACTCACCACTTCTTCAGCTCTGGCATAGCGGGCATCTCGGGGCGGTAATGAGGGTTGGCCAAAGTTCTGCGCTTCAGCATCCTGGAAGGAGGTCACAATATTCCAACCTGCACGACCATCCGAGACATGATCAAATGTCGCCAGTGCACGTGCCAGATGGAAGGGTTCGTGGTAGCCGGTTGAGAGGGTCGCAGCCAGTCCAATATGCTCAGTGACACCCGCCATCACACCCAGGATGACCAACGGATCAAGACGAGGTGAGCCAGAGCCCCACTGCACGGCGGGTGCAAAAGAGCCTCCCAGTGAACGGGGTACCGAAAGTGCATCAGGGATGAAGGCGAGGTCAAAACGCGCGGCTTCAAGCAGTTTTGCCACATGACGATAGTAACCTGCGGTTAAAAAACCGGGATCGGCATCAGGATGACGCCATCCTGAAGTCCCCATCGGACCGGCATTGAGAAATGCGGCAAGATGCATAGTGTTTCATTCTCCTGAGGTTGAGACAGGAGACCAACATAGACGAGTTGTACCTCAGCAATTAGAGGAATTTCCGCAAAGCTTAGCTTGCTAATTAATATAGATAAGGAAGCCGCTGCAACGGCTTCCTTATCTGTTACTTCTGATCCAGCCACACCTGTGAAAGATTGCCCTCGATGCCATCGGCGGTCACCGAATGATCGTGGACTTTACGGTTATAGATGGTAATAAATTGCGGTGAGATCAGATTAACATCGGGCAAATCCTGCTCGACGATCTTCTGAAAGGCCTTGAACTCCTCGACACGCTTTTGCGGATCGTTTTCGGTCTGTGCGGCTTCCAGTAGACGATCCACTTCCGGGTTGTGGTAATCCGATGCGTTGGAGAACGGTACCCCTTTTCGGAAGTTTTTCGACCAGTAAATACGCTGTACGCCTACCGTCGGATCATACAGATTGCTGTGACCATTGATGGTGAACGAGAAATCACGATCGGTGTAGATACGGCGTACAAAGCTGGAGAGATCCTGAGCACGCAGCGTGACTTTGATACCGATTTTTGCCAGCGCCGAGCGGGTATATTCAGCCGTTTTACGCAAATCCTCTGAGATAGGATTGTAATCCAGCGTCACCTCAAATCGGGTGCCATCGCTGCCTTTCGGCAAGCCTGCCTGATCCAGCAGTTGGTTAGCTTGTTTAATATCAAACGCATAGGGTGACGGGGTAGGGTCATTGTAAGCTTTAATCCCCGGCGCAATCGGTGACGCCGTCACCTGGCCCAGACTAAAGTAGGCCACCTGCAAAATAACATTCCGGTTAATGGCGTGTGCCACTGCCTGGCGAACCCTCAGGTCTTTAAAATGCGGATCGTCGAGATTGAACTGCAGCGAGCTGACGTTATAGGAATAGCTGTTGCCTTTGGTTTCAAATCCCAACTGTGGCAGCGACTTGAGGCGCGCCACGTCATTCAACGCGACAGGTGTACGGTAACCCAGATCGGCATCACCGGTTTCAAAGGCGACTGACCGGGCCGCCGCATCCGGAATAAATTTCACCACTAACTGATCGAGATACGGGCGATTTTGATCCCAGTAGTGAGGATTGCGTTTGTACAGGATGTAACTGCCGCGTACCCACTTATCAAAGATATAAGGCCCGGTCCCAATTGGCGCGTTATTGTGCGGGTTGGTTAAAGGGTCTGTGCCTTCATAAATATGTTTGGGCACGATCGGCGATTCTGCTGCCGCGAAGGCTTTGATTAAATAAGGCGCAGGTTTAGACAATACCAGTACGGCGGTCAGTGCATCAGGCGTTTCAACCTTGGTCACGTTGGCAAAGGTGCTCGAGGCACGCGGATGCACTTTTTTCAGCAGTTCAATGGAAAACGCCACATCTGCCGAGGTGAAATCCTGCCCATCATGCCACTTCACGTTCGGCCTGAGGTGGAACGTGTAACGCAAACCATCGGAGCTTACCTCCCATTGCGTTGCCAGCTGCGGCTGGGGATTGAGATCAAAATCATAGCTCAGCAACCCTTCCGTGACTTTGGCACTGACGCTCAGTGCAGGCGTCGCCACGGTGGTCAACGCGATCAGTGCCGGTGGTTCATAGTTGAGCACCAGATTGAGGGTGCCGCCTGGTTGAGGATCTGCCGCCTGCGCAGGCCCTCCCAATAGAGAAGCCCCTAAGGCCACCACTAATAGGGTGCGGCGAAAAACTGGAATCATCAGTTACTCCGTTTTATCTGTTAAGTGAGCGTCGTGCCCATAAAGTTCTACAGCCACTTTCGTACCAATCAGCTGATTAGCGACATCGCGTGAGATTTGCGCGGCAACCCGCTGCTGTGGATCGCCCAGTCCGCCGCCGCCTGGCGTTTCGACAATTAAATGACTGCCCGGTGGGATCACTTGTCGGCCTTTCCCCGATAGCGTCTCCCCTGTTGAAAGGGTTACGCGCCCTGGTGCACCGGCTAATCCCCCTTCGGCACCCTGCGCAGGGAAATGAATGCGATCCCATGCCGCACCGAGTTCCATTGGCAGATCCTGACCATGGGAGAGTTCAATCACCTGACCCAAGCCCCCGCGCTGTGTCCCCGCACCACCGGAGTCCTGGCGATATTCTTTGCGCCAGAACACCACGGGACTGATCGACTCCAGAATTTCCAGCGAGACGTTGCGCACCCCGCTGGGGAATGATGTCGTGGATAAGCCATCCAAATGCGGGCGCGCGCCAGTGCCGCCAGTCGAAAAGCTGGTGATGGAAAAACGAGGCTGCGTCAGGGTATTTTTGGCATCGTACTCCGGCAGAATGTGGCCGCCCGACAGTTGGATATTCCACAAGCAGGAAGCGCCTTCAGCAGGGACTTCACCCGGCCGCGCCTGACGCAGGCAGTTGAACACCACATCCGGCAGCATCTGCCCAATGATATGACGCGAGGTCACGGCGGCAGGATAGGGGGCGTTGAGAATGGAGCCTTCCGGAGCATCAATGGTGATCACGCCAAGCGAACCCGCATTATTGGGAATATCGGCACCAATCAGGCAGCGAATACCAAACGAGGTATAGGCATCGGTGTAGGCTTTAACCACATTGATCCCTTTGGCGACAAATCCCGCACTGCCAGCGAAATCAACATGAATCCCGCTATGACTGAGCGTCAGCCTGGCCTGAAGGCGCAGGGGCTGGTCATAGCCATCCACCCACAACTCGCTTTCCCAACTGCCCGTTGGCCAGCGACGCACCGCCTCCAGCATGGCCTCCTCGGATCGTTGTAAGATGTATTCGCCGACTTCTGCCAGATCGGGTAAAGCAAACTCATCCAGCAGCGATAGCAATCGGCGTGCGCCGACGTCGTTACATGCCACCAGCGCTAAAAAATCACCCTCAACCTGAGCCGGCTCGCGTACGTTAGCTTTCACAATATTGAGCACGGTTTGGTCGAGTTCACCGGCGTGGATGAATTTGATGATCGGCAGGAACAATCCCTCATGCCAGATCTGCTGCCCATCCGGGCCGGGGCCAAGTCCACCGATATCAATCACATGTAGAGTTGAGGCAAAAAGCGCTACCGGGCGGTCAAGATGGAATACCGGAGTCACCATCGTGATGTCATACAGATGGCCCGTGCCTTTCCAGGGATCGTTGGTGAGCAGCACATCACCGGGCGCTAACGTGTCGATGGGGAAGACGCGAAGAAAGTGTTTAACTGATTCCGCCATAGAGTTGACGTGGCCCGGAGTGCCGGTAACGGCCTGCGCCACCATGCGTCCATCAGGTAAAAATACGCCAGCGGAGAGATCGCCGGCTTCGCGCGTCGCCGTACCAAACGCGGTACGAATCAGTGCCTGCGCCTGCTCCTCGACTACAGAGATTAGTCGATTCCAGATGACCTGGTATTGAATAGTGGCCTGACTCATTGTGTACCTCCTGCAAGAGATTGACGTTCCAGCACCAGATGCCCTTCCGGGGTGCTGCTGACGGCAAACAGTTCATCAACCAGCGTGGTCGTCTCTTCATCGACGACTAACAGTGGGCCAGCCTGTTTGCCCGCGACGTTTATCGCCGCACGCGAATAAACCGGCACCTCAATACGGCGCTGTTGTTGGAGTGAATAAAGTTTGCGTGGTGTGGCATTCAGTGAGGAATGGACCTCATGGGCCGGAGCCGGGAAAGCGATCTCTGGCGCAGGCGTGGAGGCGGTGACCGTCCAGCTGATCGCTTCCACCGCCACATGGTCGAGACTGCGTCCATACAACTGGCGGTAGGTCTCGGTGAAACGCTGGTGCAGGCTGGACACGCCTTGCTCATCTAAGATGTCATGCTCAATCGCAATCGGCACTTCGTGGCCCTGACCGGCATAGCGTAGATAGACATGACGCTCCAACGTGACCTCAGCAGACGTGTCAGCCTGGTGAACGATATGTTGCGCCTGCTCACTCAATGCGGCCAGCAGGGCGTTGA
Organism: Pantoea sp. alder81; assembly: GCF_020179835.1. Classification (GTDB taxonomy): domain Bacteria; phylum Pseudomonadota; class Gammaproteobacteria; order Enterobacterales; family Enterobacteriaceae; genus Pantoea. The sequence goes on from NZ_JAIUDA010000013.1 coordinate 17,537, forward strand.
TGGCGCTAAAGTTGAGATTATCCAACCGCTGATAGAAACTGCGTACCGCCTGATAAGAGACCGGCGCCCATAAAAAACCCAGCGCTGAACCGACACCCGCCGCATGGGGGATGACCACGCGATCGATGCCCAGTTTGCTGGCGAGACGGGCCGCGTGCAGTGGCGCCGCACCCCCAAACGCCACAAGGGTATAGCTGTCGATCTGTTTTCCCAGTTCACTGGCATGCACCCGCGCCGCATTAGCCATGTTCTCGGCAATAATTTCGGTCACAGCCAGCGCGGCCTGATCCGTGCCCAGCCCCAGAGGCTCTCCCACCTGCTGCTCTAGCGCCTGCGCGGCTTTGCCAACATTCAGTTCGACTTTACCGCCGGCAAAGCTCGCCGGATCCAGCAGCCCCAGTTGCGCATTGGCATCCGTGATAGTGACAAGTTCACCGCCGAGGTTATAGCTCACCGGCCCCGGCGCAGAGCCGGCGCTGTCCGGTCCGACCTGCAAGCGTTGTAAATTATCAATACGCGCAATAGAACCGCCTCCTGCACCAATCTCGACCAGATCAATGACAGGGATGCGAATCGGCAAACCAGAACCTTTCTGGTGGCGATGGACGCGGCCAAATTCGAAACTGCGGGAAATTTGTGGCTGGAAGTGATCGATAAAGCAGATTTTGGCGGTGGTGCCGCCCATATCAAATGACAACACTTTCCGCAGATTGAGCTGACTGGCAATGTTACTGGCGAGAATAGCGCCGCCTGCCGGGCCGGACTCCACCAGACGCACCGGTTCGTTGATGCCCTGTTCCAGGGTGGTGATCCCGCCGCCAGACGTCATCAGGTAAGGCTGCACACGTAATCCACGGGTGCTGAGTTGCTGCTGTAAACGTTGGAGATAGCCAGCAACTAACGGCTGCACGTACGCATTCGCGCAGACTGTGGAGAGGCGCTCATACTCACGAATTTCCGGGCAGACATCGCTGGAGAGCGAGATCGTCACGCCGGGGAGTAAATCACGCAGGATTTCTGCAGTACGCTGCTCATGGTGTGGATTGATAAAGCTTTGCAGATAGCCAATGGCGAGGCTCTCAATTTTTAGCGTTTTCAACTCACTGGCGAGGGCAACCACTTGCGCTTCGTTAAGGGGAATACGAACCGTACCCTGCGCATCAATACGCTCCTCTACGGTAAAGCGCCATTGCCGATCAACCAACGGTCTTGGCTTCTGCAGAAAAACGTCATATTGCGCAAAGCGATCTTCCTGCCCAATTTCCACCAGGTCACGGAATCCACCGGTAGTAATCAACGCGGTGCGTGCGCCTTTCCGTTCAATTAAGGCATTCGTTGCCAGTGTGGTGCCGAGGATCAATAAATCGATTGCCGCAAAATCTAATGCAGCCTGATTCAGCACCTGCTCAATACCCGCAATCACGGCGCGTTCTGGGGCTTCAGCGCTGGTCAGTACCTTCGCTGAATATTGCTGCTGGCCTTGTAACAGCACAATATCGGTAAAAGTGCCGCCGACATCCACAGCGACCCGATTAACGGGGTTTATATTAGGTCTTTCTGACATGCCTCTGCCTGTTAAATAATTGAAAGTTGTGGGCGTCATTAACAGACATCGAATACTGGATGACTACTGAATATTTCGGGTTAACTCATGCACGATTTGCATAAGCTGGCTTAATTCCTGGATATCCTTTTTTCAGCAATCCTTTTGCAGAATAATTATTAAGACAAAAAAACATCGCCTGTTAGTTTCGCTATTTCTCAAAACCTTGATGCAAGGACGTTGATTATGCAGCAAACGCGTCATTGGTTGCTCTCACTGCTGGTTAAAACCACTTTTCAGGTGGTACCGACATTTATCGGCATCTTACTGATCATGTTTGTGATTCTAAAAGCCATCCCCGGCGATGCCGTTGACGTTCTGGCAGGCGAGTCCGGCGGTGCCAGCGCGGCGAGCATAGCGTTGATGCGCGAACAGTACGGTCTCAATTTACCCGCATGGCAGCAGTTCCTGAACTGGGGAGGCCATATTTTGCAGGGTAATTTAGGTTATTCTCCCCGGTTTAATACCCCTGTCACCACATTAATATTATCTCGCTTACCCGCCACACTGATGTTAATGCTGGCAGCCCAGTTTTTTGCATTAATTATAGGTGTGTTTTTTGGTGTAATAATGGCGCTGTTTGTCGGGCGCTGGCCTGACCGCTTATTATCTCTTACCAGCTTACTACTCTATTCATTGCCTGGATTCTGGATAGGATTAATGTTGCTGGTCCTTTTCTCTGTTCATTTAGGTTGGCTACCAAGCAATGGAAATATGACCATCGGTGCCGATCTGCATGGTTGGGCTTATATCAGCGACCGCATTTATCATGCAATATTACCGGTGTTCTCCCTGGCGAGTTTTTTTCTGGCGATCTATGCGCGTTTAACCCGAGCCGCGATGCTGGAGATGGCTCATCAGGATTTTGTCCGCACTGCGCACGCTAAAGGATTGTCGCCATTAAGGGTTACCCTGGTTCATGTGCTGCGCTGTGCGTTGATTCCACTGGTCACGGTAAGCGGCATGCACATCGCGACGCTATTAAGTGGGGCGGCGGTAGTGGAAACGGTGTTTTCATGGCCGGGCCTTGGCAGGCTGGCACTCGACGCGGTGATGGCACGTGACGTTAATATCTTACTGGGCATTTTACTTTTCTCATCAATGTTGGTGCTGATTGCCAACTTTGTGGTGGATATTGTTCATGCTTGGCTCGATCCCCGTGTTGCGAGACAATAAATGACCACGTTATCTTCACTCCCCGTCACGCATTCGATCAATCATCGTGCATTGCGACAGTTTCTCCGCAACCCAGCCGGTCTGCTTGGCTTGCTAATTCTGCTCGTGGTGGTCGCCATGGCGGTGATCGCCCCCTGGCTTTTTCCCGATGATCCGCTGGATATGGTCGCCACGCCATTAGTGCTACCCGGTCATGACTGGGCATGGCCATTAGGCACCGACGCAATGGGGCGCGATCTGACCGCCGGCATTTTTCATGGCGCCCGAATTTCGCTGATGATTGGCTTGGGCGCCACGCTGATTGGTCTCTGCGCCGGCACACTGATTGGTAGCCTGAGCGGATATTATGGCGGCGTCATCGATAATCTATTGATGCGCGTGACAACGCTGTTTCAAACCATGCCCGCCTTTCTTCTGGTGATCATTATTTTAGCCGTCTCCACCCCTTCAGTGTCCCTGATCATTTTCAGCATCGGCATGACCACCTGGCCGACCATTGCACGGCTGGTACGGGCAGAATTTCGCACCCTGCGCGAGTCTGATTTTGTGTTGGCCGCACGCTGTCAGGGTTACTCGCCATGGCATATTATTTTTCGCGAAATGCTGCCCAACGCACTGCCCGCCATCATTGTCACCGCATCGGTAATGGTCGCCTCCGCCATCCTGATGGAAGCTGCACTCTCCTTTCTCGGGTTAGGCGATCCCAACGTGGTGAGCTGGGGATTTCTGATTGGCAGTGGACGCGAAATGTTGCGTACCGCCTGGTATCTCACCGCCGTGCCTGGGCTTGCCCTGGTGATAACCTTACTCGGCCTGAACCTGTTGGGTGATGCGCTGAACGATGCCTTTAATCCCAGACTGAGTGAGCAATGATGTCAGCACTATTGTCGGTAGAAAATCTGCAGGTCCATTTCGGACACCACGCTGCCGTGAATAGCGTGAGTTTCAATCTGGCGCAGGGTGAAATGCTCGCTTTGGACGGGGAATCCGGCAGCGGCAAATCCGCCACCGCACTGTCGATTATGGGGTTGCTTGCCAGCCAGGCAGAGGTGAGCGGGCGCATCCTCTTCGAAGACCGGGATCTACTCAGCCTGCCGAAACCGGTGTTACGCGGTTTACGCGGCGACCAAATCTCCATGATCTTTCAGGAGCCGATGACTTCGCTTAACCCGGTGTATAGCGTGGGGGCGCAGATCGCAGAGAGTCTGCGATTACATCAGCGTCTCGACCGTAAACAGGCGCGCTCCCGTGCAATCGAGCTACTGGACCTGGTCAATATTCCCGATCCCGCCCGCCGGGTCGATGATTTCCCCCACCAACTCTCTGGCGGCCAGCGACAGCGCGTCATGATTGCCATGGCGGTGGCCTGCGAACCGAAACTTATTATCGCTGATGAGCCCACCACAGCGCTGGATGTCACCGTACAGGCCAACATTATGATGCTGTTGGATCGTCTGCGCAGCGAGCTTTCATTGAGTATTCTGATGATCTCCCACGACCTTGGATTGGTGTCACAGTGGGCGGATCACGTGGCGGTGATGCACCAGGGAAAGGTTGTCGAGCAGGGGAGTGCAGAGGCAATCTTTCGCCAGCCAAAACATGAATACACGCGTGGATTGATGGAAGCCTCATTAAGCGGCGAAAACGACCTGCATTATCGCCAGCGCCTGCTCACCGAGATTCGTTATGATGGCAAGGAGCGATTCCACCTGTACCAGCCCGAGATGTTGCCGTTTACGCCTCTCAGTGAAGGCAAGACCGATGTCCCACTTTTGTCGGTCGATGACCTGGCGGTGAGCTACAAACAGGGCCGCAAGCGCATTCCGGCACTCCAGCACGTTAGCTTTGATCTGCATGCCGGTGAAACGCTCGGTTTGGTGGGAGAGTCTGGCTGTGGAAAATCCACCTTATCACGTACTCTTTTACGCCTGATAAACGCAGATAGCGGAAACATTCGCATTGAGGGTACTGACATCACTCATCAGCCACAATCGCGCTTAAAGACATTGCGTAAGAGTGTGCAGATGATTTTCCAGGATCCTTATGCTTCACTGAATCCGCGTCAGTCCATTTTCACCATTCTTGATTCAGTGCTTCGTTTGCACGATCCGGCCCCTGCAGCACAGCGCTTGCAGCGTATTCATCGCATGCTGGATCGTGTTGGGCTGCCTAAACAGGCACTGCATCGTTATGCGCATGAGTTCTCTGGTGGCCAGCGCCAGCGCATTGGCATTGCGCGTGCGCTGATCGTCAAACCGAAGTTGGTCATTTGCGATGAAGCGGTCTCCGCGCTCGATGTGTCCATTCAGGCGCAAATTTTGAACCTGTTGCTGGAGATGAAGCAGGAGTTAGGGCTGAGCTATCTGTTTATTTCGCACAACCTGGCGGTGGTGCGTTATATGTCAGACAACGTGCTGGTGATGAATCAGGGTCAGATTGTGGAATCAGGAGAAGTTGGGCAGATTTGGCACAATCCGCAGCATCCCTATACGCAGCAGTTATTATCAGCGGTTAACGGCGATGCACCTCTAGTCCACGAGCGGAGATCTGCCTGACGTTTTATTTGTCCTACAGTTCAGCATTGATAAGATGCGTGGGCCTGTCTAATTAACCTTCAGGAGAAAAGTAATGTCCGACATTAGCAACGAGGCAGTGATCAAAGCCTTTTTCAATGTGGCGGCCACCGCGCAGGACACGTCGGAAATCGGGAAGCTGGTGAGTGCTGACATTGATTGGTTTATTGCCGGTGATACTGAAAACGTCCCGTGGATTGGTAGAAAAGAGGGCCAGGCAGGCGCTGCGCAGTTCTATTCACAGATTCGTGAGCAGATTAAATCCGAAGATTTTTCTCTTGACGACTTTTTCATTCAGGGCGACCGCGTGTTAGTGCCCGGAAGGCTCAGTTCACGTGTCATTAAGACCGGCAAACTGATTGAGACTGATTTCATTTTTGACTTCATCGTCAAGGATGGGCTAATTACGCGCTTTAGAATGTTTGAAGACAGCTTCGCCGTTTCTCAGGCTTGCATCCTGTAATTACGCAGAGATAGTTCATCGTTGAACTATCTCTGCGGGCCAATAGCAGGGTTTTTCAGTGGTTAAAGAAGTTTGGTCATCTCTTGGTTAATTGCCTGGTATAACGATAATTTTGGTGAAAATTTCACCATCAATGCTTAGTCTTCAGGACACTCTTTAAATACATAATCAATCATACTCTGAAGTGTATTCGGCTGCTCACAGATATAATTAGCACCGGATCCTTCAAGCTCATTAAGATTAGCATATCCCCACTTCACGCCAATTGATGCTATTTTATTGATTGACGCTGCGATGACATCTTCTTTTCTGTCTCCAATGAAAACAGTATGCCGCTGTGACAGTCTTCCATGGCGCTAAATATACCTTAGAAGATCTGCTTTGTTATCCAAAGCACCATCCGACGGCGTGCCATAAATCGCTTCAAAATACTCTGAAATATTTAGATTCCTGATTATATCCTCTGCGAATTGTTGCCGTTTTGATGTGGCTATGTAAAGCTTATATCCACTCTCATGTAATCCAGAAAGAACAGGCAATATATCATCGAAAAGTGTTGTTTTTAATAACCCCCTTTCTTGGTAGTCTTCCCTGTAGATTGCGACAACTTCATCGATTAACTCATCATCAAGCTTCGGTAAAAATCCAGAGAAAATTTCTTGCATGGGGGGACCAATGTGAGATTTAATATCGGAATTTTCGTCAATCTCATACCCTCTGTTATTTATCGCATAAAGAATACTTGATTGTATCCCAGGAAGAGAATCGACGAGTGTACCATCAAGATCGAACAAAACGTTTTTACTCATTCCCATATCCATCTCATTAATTATATTCCAGGATCCATTTTTTTGAGGGGAGTGCCATACCATGCAACTGTATTTAGACGCTTAGTGTTAAGTTCACATCCATGTTATGCTGACTTTCAATCAGGTATTATTTTCATTTTACCCATACCAGATTCTTTAGTCAGATAAGGGTCTGTACCGGAAATATAGGGGAATGCGGTAGCGCTCAGTGAGCGTTGGTAACCAGATAACTATCTAGCCTTATCAACGCGATCACATATTTCGGCAACGCGTCCAGTAGCGATGGCAAATGGATAGTCTCGTCAGCACCGTGTGGCAATCCGTGGCCCTCGGGTAAAAAGTCTGGCGTGTTTGCCGCAGTTTTCCGGTAGCCAGGACCAAAGGTGATGGCGTTCGGTAGCCTCTTCGAATGCGTTACACCGCCCATCGCATAAGGACGATCGTCATTTCCGGTGGTGTCATTCCACACTTGCTGCAGCAGAGAAATCACCGGGTGAGATGTCGGCAGGAAGAACGGTGCTACATCGCGCCAATCGGGATCAAGCGTAATGGTGGTGCCGGCTAACTGCTGCTGCAACATTTCGACGATCTGCTCTCCACGCCACGAAACAGGATAACGGATATCGCAATCAATACTCAGCGTTTCGGCGTACTGGGTGTACCACAGGCCCGCGTTCAGCGTCAGTTTGCCGGATTCCGCATCTTCCAGTGCCAACCCGGCACTCTCGCCATACGGTGAAGCAAACAGCTGCACCAGCGTTTCTGCCAGTTGACGTTCGTGAGCGCCCAATAATTCCAACTCGATCAACGCCGCGAGCAGCACTTGCGTAGCATTCAGCGTGCCGTCTGGGAAGGCGGCATGCCCACCGTTGCCGCGCGCTTCCAGCGTGAAAGCGCCGCCATTTTCAGGTTTGATGGACACAGCGGGTGCGGTAATTCCCTCTAGCAGCGCCAGCTTTTCACTGACGGCATGCCCATTACCCTTGGCAATCCGCACGCTGGCGAAATCTGGCACGCTATTACTGGCCGATCCGGCAACAATATCCGCCAGCACACCAGACTCCGAGACATTCAGAGTAAAACTGAGTTGCCCTTTTTGCGCATTGTTTACCGGGAACATGCCATCGGTGACGATCGAATATTCGGGTACCGGGCCATGCTCTGCGAACCACGCCATATCGGCCATGTTGGTTTCTTCAGCCAGACCATAAACGATGCGCAGATTGTGATGCAGTGGGATGTTGAGATCGCGAATCAGCTTTAACAAATAGAAATTCAGTACGCCGGGCCCTTTGTTATCGGCGACGCCGCGCCCAATGACAAAATCACCGTGCCGCGTTAGCGCAAAAGGCGGGAAGGTCCAGTTATCGCCCGCTGGCACGACATCCAGATGGTTAATTAGCCCGATATCGCGTGCGTGATCGCCATAAATCACCGAACCGGCATAACCTTGGTGCTGCTCGGTTTTGAAACCTGCCTGCTCAGCCTGCTCTAACACCTGCTGCAAAATTTGCGCGCACTCAGTGCCAAAGGGCGCGCCTGGCGCTGCACGATCGACGCGGCTTATGCTGGGAATCGCAATCCATTGGGCCAAATCATCGGTTAATGCGGCACGGTGATCCGCGATCCATTGCTGAATCTGCGGCAACAGCGCGCTTTCCTGAGGTGATAACAACGCGGACATAAAGGTTCTCCTTCAATTTATGCACAACATAAAACATTCCACCGCGTTGGCTTAGACGCATTTGCGCGAACCATTGCTATCACACAGCTAAGCGCAGCTTCATGCGCATTCCAGCAAAGCTTAGTCATTTTTGTTGCTCGTATTGCACGGCAAAGCAACGGAGATTAACTCCTTATTACGCTAAGTCACCAGTAATGCAGGAGAATTAAGGTGGATAACAGCCGCGCAGCCGGAGCAACAGTCGGCGTGGATGTCGGTGGAACCTTTACCGACTTTGTTTTATTTGATCCGCAACGCCAGCAACGCTTTTTTCATAAACAGCCCAGCACGCCCGCCGATCCCGCGCTGGCGGTGAGTGACGGGCTGCGCGCCGTGCTGCTGAAAAGCGGTCTGCCCGCCAGCGCGTTATCACTGGTGTTGCACGGTACCACGTTGGGCCTCAACGCCATTATTCAGCGACGCGGCGCCGACATTGCGCTGGTTATCAGCACAGGTTTTCGCGATGTGTTGGAAATCGCGCGTGCACGTATGCCGTCCTCTTTTGATTTTCATGCTGACCGCGAACCGCCTTTTTTACCGCGTCAGCGCGTGCTGGAGATCCCGGCGCGCTTTAGCCCCACCGGAGACGTGACGCAGTGGCCTACTGATGCTGAGCTGGCAACGGTGGCGTCCGAGGTTTTGCAACTCAACGTCAGCGCGGTGGCTTTGGTTACCATCAACGGGTATGCCAATCCATCGCGCGAAGCGGAACTGGCAAGCACACTGGCGGCAAAATTAGGCGATTTGCCGGTGCTCTCTTCGGCGCAGCTGTGGCCGGAGATTCGTGAATATGAACGCACACTAGTGGCCGGGTTGAATGCCTATATTCAGCCGCTGATGCAGCGCTACTTTAACCGGCTAAGCGATTTGCTGGCGCAGCAGGCAATTGACGTTCCCTTACTGATCACCGCCTCCAATGGCGGTGTGCTACCGCTGGACGCTGCGCAACAGCGGCCAGTGGACACCTTGCTCTCCGGGCCGGCATCGGGCGTGATGGCTGCGGCACATCTGGCATCCGGTACAGGCTTTTTCTCCTTCGATATGGGCGGAACCAGCAGCGATATCTCCCTGTCGGAACAGGGCGAAATCGAACGAGTCAACCGCACTGAGATTGGCGGCCTGCCGCTGATTCTGCCGGTAGTGGGCGTCTCGGCAATTGGTGCCGGCGGCGGCTCCATCGTGCATATTGATGATTTCGGCATTCTCAAAGTCGGGCCAGCAAGCGCGGGCGCCGATCCGGGCCCGGTTGCTTACCAACGTGGCGGCACGCAGCCCACGCTTACCGATTGCTACCTGGTGAGCGGCATCTTATCCGCTGACGCAGCGCTGGCAGGCACCATCACGCTGGATCATGATGCAGCGCATCGCGCACTGAGCGCGTTGGGTAAACCCTTGGGTCTGGATGCCGAACAGGTGGCGAACGGCGCTATTGCAGTAGCAACGGCGCAAATGGCAACTGAACTGAACAAAGCACTGGCGCAGCGCGGACTTACCGCCGATGGCTTGACGCTGATTCCCTTTGGCGGCGCGGGACCTACGCACGCCAACTTCTTCGCTGAAGAAGCGGGGATCAATTGCATTCTGGTGCCGTTGCGTCCCGGGACTTTCTGCGCAGAGGGCGCGATCAGCGCCGACATCCGCCGCGACTTTGTGCGCAGCCTGCGCCTTAACGTCACGCCTGAAAGCTACGGCAAAATCGCCGCTACCGTTGCGGAACTGGATCAGCTGGCACAGATGTGGTTTGCCGAACAGGCCAGCCGCCTCAGCGATCGCGCCCATTACCGGGTAGAAGCGGATATGCGTTATGCCGGGCAAGCGTACGAACTCAGCGTCAGTCTCGGCAGACCGGTCAGCATCACGCATCCACTTTTGCTGGAACGTTTTCAACAACTTCATCAGCAGCGTTATGGCTTCAACACGCCCGATGCGGCCATTGAACTCACCACGCTGCGCCTGTCCCTGAATGCCGCGCTGCCACGTCCGACGGATACACCCATTAACGCCATAACTAAGCTTGATGAGTCACGTTCGCGCCCACTTTATCTGCGAGGAACTTGGGTGAATGCGCGTATCTGGCAGCGCATCAACATCGACGAGCAGATCCACATCGACGGCCCGGCGGTGATTGAACAAGAGGATACCACCACGCTGATTTTGCCTGGCTGGTCGGCGCACGCCGATGTCAGCGGCAACCTGCTAATCGCACGTCTAACGGGAGACGCATCATGAAACTGGATGCCATCACCCTTGAAATTCTCAATCAAAAACTCACGGCCCTTACCGAAGAGATGTGCCACATCCTGCAGCGCACCGGACGCACGCTGTACGTGAAGGAAACCGCCGATTTTTGCTGCGCGGTGGCCGATTTACAGGGACGCTTCTTTGCCTATCCGAAAGGCATTGGCGTCTCGGGTTTTGTTGGGTTGAATGCGCTAACCGCGATTCAGGCGGTCGGCGAGGTGGCGCCCGGCGACGTCATTCTGACTAACGATCCCTGGCGCTCGCGCGGGCTGGCGACGCATCTGCCGGATTTGCAGGTGCTGGCGCCATGGTTCATCGACGGCGAATTGGTGGCGTGGGGCTGGGCTTTCTTACACGCCTCCGACGTTGGCGGGCGCGTGCCAAGCAGCATCTCGCCGACCAATAGCGATATCTATCAGGAAGGGCTGCAAATTCCACCGGTTAAGCTGCTGCGCGCGGGTGAACTCAATCGCGATGTGATGAATATTCTTACCGCCAACAGCCGCACGCCGGATGCGATTAGCGGCGATATTCAGGCGATGCTGGCCGCGCTGAATGCCGGTCGCGATCGCCTCAATCGCATCGTGGCGCAGCATGGTGTACAGAACGTGGTTCAGGCGCAGCAGGATTTGCAGGCTTACTCGGCCAGACGCGCGCGCCAGGTGTTGCGCCGCATTCCCGACGGCATTTATCAGTTTGAAGATTACCTTGATGACGCCGCAGGCAGCGGCTTGCCGGTGAGGCTCGTCATCACCGCCACCTTCAACGATGGCAGCGTACATCTTGACTTCACCGGTAGCGATGCGCAGGTAGCCGCAGCAATCAATATTCCCAGCCACGGCGATCCACATGCGTGGCTGACGCTGCGCATGCTGGCGCTGGTCTGCACGCTGGATAAAGGCGTGCCGCTAAATGCCGGTTTACTCGCGCCGGTGACCCTGTTTGCGCCCGCTGGCTCGCTGGTCAATCCGCATTATCCTGCAGCGGTTGGCGTACGTCATGCAGCAGCGGTTCGTGTCAACGATCTGCTGAACGGCTTGCTGGCTCAGCCTTTGCCTGACGTCATGCCCGCCGCCAGCGGTGGCACTATCATTCCGCTGGTGATTGCCGAAGTTGCGCGCAATGGCCGCGAACAGAACGTGCAGGTGATTGAACCGATGGTCGGTGGCGGCGGGGCGCGCTTTGGGCGCGACGGCATTGATGGGCGCGACAACAGCATCTCAAATCTGGCCAATAATCCGGTGGAAATGGTGGAAGCGGAAACCCATATCGAAATCCGCCAGTACGCGCTGCGACCGGATTCTGCTGGTGCAGGAGAGTGGCGAGGCGGCATGGGTCAGCAGATCCGTGTGCGCATTCTGCAGAATGACAGCACGCTGCTGGCGCGTGGCATGGAGCGCATGCTGTTTCAGCCGTGGGGCGTGCAGGGCGGCCAGCCGGGTCAATCCACCACGCTGACGCTCAATCCTGATGTCTCTGGCGGTGAATCACTCGGCAAGATCGATCTACTGAGCGTCAACGCCGGTGATGAAGTGCTGCTGCAAACACCTGGTGGTGGCGGTTGGGGCGATCCCTTCAAGCGCGATCCGCTGGCGGTGCAGCGTGATGTCGATAACCATTTGCTGAGCCACGCACATGCGGCGCAGCACTATGGCGTAGTGTTTACCGATAAGGGCATTGATGCGGCGGCCACCGCCGCCTTGCGCAGCGAGCCGCGAGCGGTGTCATCTTCATTCGGTGAGGCGCGCAAGAACTGGCAGGCGCTGTTTGATAGCGATCTGCTGACGCGTCTCAATCAGCTGCTTTATTCACTCAGTCCGGCTGAACGCCAGCGATATCGTTCAGCGGTATTTGCCGCCGCGTTATCGCAGTTACCGGCAGATTTTCCCCGTTCAACTTATCCAGATACCGCGCCTGCACGCCAGGCGTTTGCCGATGCGCTGCGCGCGCTGGAAAGTGAATTTTCAGCGTCACTAACATCAATACCTGGAGAGGTTCATGCGCCTATTAAATAACAAGAAAGTCCTGCTCACGCTGATGGGCATACTGATTAGTGGTGCGGCAAGCGCAGCTGAAACTTCGGACTCGGTGATCGTCGGGGTTTACGGCGGTGACTGGGAGAAAAATATCCGCGCATCCGGTCTGGAGCAGTTTGCTAAGGATAATCACCTCAAGCTGACCGTAGTGCCAGGCGCGGATGCCGAATGGTTCGCCAAATTACGTGCCGCCAAAGGTCGCCGTTCGCCGTATGACGTGGTGGTGTTCCAGCCCGATACCGTGCAGCGCGCGCAGGCAGCAGGTTTGCTGCAGCCTCTTAATGATAAAGATATCCCCAACCTGAACAATTTGTATAAAAGCGTGCAGTCGCGCTTTGTTTATGACAATCAAACCTACGCCGCCGCGTTCAGCCTCGGCCAGCTCGGCCTCGCTTATCGCAGCGATTTGGTGAAAACCCCGCCGAAAAGCTGGCTCGACTTGTGGAACCCAGAATACAAAGGCCACGTGGCGATTTCATCGCCGACCTACGCTGCCGGTTTGCAGTTCTTCGCAGGCCTGGTCCACGCGTTAGGCGGCGAGCTCAATCAACCCGCTGCGGTCGATAAAGCCTTCACCAAACTGGCAGAACTGCGCGGCAACGCGGTAGCTTTCCCGGACAGCCCGGGCGCGATTCAAACCCTGTTGGAGCGAGGCGATGCGTGGGTAGTGCCGTATTGGGATGGCCGCGTGTTTGCGCTGAAGCAGCAAGGCATGAAAGTTGATTTCGTTTATCCGTCCGACGGCCCTGTTGTGGGTGCAGCGAACTGGGTGATTCCTAAAGGCGCGCCAAATCTCGCCAACGCCTATAAAGTCGTTAACGCCATGTCTGCACCCGAAGTGCAGAAAGCCTTCTCGGATAAATCACTGTATGGCATGACTAACAAGGACGTGCAGTACAGCGACAACCTTAAGAAACAAGTGAAAGTAGGCGAAGAGGCATACAGCAAACTGATCTGGATTGACTACAGCACCGCCACGCCGCAGTTGGCGGACTGGACGCGTCGGTGGAGCCAGGCGCTGGGTGGTGCGAAATGAGTTCAGTCGTCATTGACGGCGTAGCGCGGCAGTTTGATAACCACCGCGCCCTGAATGACGTCAGCATCACCATCGAGCAGGGCGAGTTTTTCTCCCTGCTCGGGCCGAGCGGCTGCGGCAAAACCACTTTGCTGAATATCATCGCTGGATTTTTGTCGCCGAATAACGGACGCGTGTTGATAGGTGGCAAGGATGTCACTGCGCTACCGCCTTATCAGCGCCACATCGGCATGGTGTTCCAGAACTACGCGCTGTTTCCTCATTTGAGCGTGGGCGATAACGTCGCATTCGGACTGAAGGTGCGCAAAGTGTCACGGGGCGAACAGCAGCGCCGTGTCACTGAAGCGCTGAAGCAGGTGCGACTGGACGGATTGGCGCAGCGCATGCCGCATCAGCTTTCGGGCGGTCAACAGCAACGCGTGGCGATTGCGCGCGCGCTGGCGATTCAACCTCAGGTGCTGTTGCTGGATGAACCGCTGTCGAACCTCGATGCGCGCCTGCGCAAGGAGATGCAAGACGAACTGCGCGCGTTGCAGCAGCGCGTCGGCATCACCACAATTCTGGTGACGCACGATCAGGAAGAGGCGCTCACACTGTCGGATCGCATCGGCATTCTCGGGCAAGGCGAACTGCAGCAGATTGGCTCGCCAGCCGCACTGTATCGCCAACCGTCGAATCGCTTTGTCGCTGAGTTTGTTGGACAGGCAAATCTGTTCCATGTCACCGCGCAGAATGGGCTTTATCATGCGCGCGATCACTTTGTTGCCGCCGGTGCAGGGCTGCAACTGGCCGCCACGCAACCGGCAACCGTCTCATCGTTGCTGATTGTGCGGCCGGAGCGCGTGCAGTTCTCCACCGAGCCGCAGCAATTAGCCAGCAACGGCAGCGTTGCCAACGTGAAAGAGGTGAGTTTTGCCGGTGCAACCTTGCGCCTGTTGTGTCTGCTGCCGGGCGGCGGCGAGATCCGCGTTCAGCCCGCAGAAGCGCATTTTTCACAGCTTCCCGCGCCGGGTGATCGCTGTTATTTGTACTGGCAAGCTGCGGATGTCATTGTGCTGCCCGCGCAGGAAAGAGCCTGATGAAGATCGCAACGCGCAATCTGTTTCCCTGGCTGCTGCTGACGCCATCGTTACTGTTTCTGCTGCTGTTTTTGCTGGTGCCGCTGCTCTTGTTATTCGACCAAAGCCTGACTAACGTCGATAGCCTGCTCAATCCGTTGCCGGGTTACAGCCTGGCGCAATATGTAACGGTGTTTGCCGATCCGCAGTATCTGCACGCGCTCTGGACCACGTTGTGGGTCTCGCTGCTTACCGCCGCAATTACCGTGCTAATGGCGTGGCCAGCGGCGTGGTTGCTGGTGACGACGCAGCGACGCGGCTGGCGCACGCTGCTGTATGTCATTCTGATTTCTCCGTTGCTCACCAGCGTGGTGATCCGCACCTTCGCGTGGATTGTGTTGCTGGCGCAGAACGGTTTAATCAATGGCTTCCTGTTGTTTACCGGCTTAATTCCTCAACCGCTCAGCCTGTTATGGAACATGAATGCGGTGATCATCGCCTATGTGCAAGTGATGCTGCCATTTGCTGTGCTGCCGTTGATAACTTCACTGAACGAAATCGCGCCTTCGCTGCGGTTGGCGGCGATGAGTCTTGGTGCGACGCCAGCGATGACCTTTCGCCGCGTGGTGTTGCCTTTGACGCTGCCAGGCATGCTGACCGGTTTCATCATCGTTTTCTCCCTTGCTGCGGGGAGCTACATCACGCCGTTGCTAATTGGTGGGCGCTTACAGCCGCTACTGCCGATTGCCATTTATCAGCAAGCGATGCAGATCGCCAACCTACCGCTGGCAGCGGCGCTGTCATTGACTTTGCTGGTGATGACCTTGATTGTCGCCGGCATTGCGGGTGCGTTTCTGAAACGCTGGGAGAAGAAAAACCATGGATAATACGCAAAGCTTGTCACAACGGCTGACGCAGTTTGGCGTGACGCTGGCGGGCATGGTCATCTACGCCTTTTTGGCGCTACCGGTGTTGGTGATTGTGCTGTCGGCGTTTAGCCCGGAACCTTATCCGCAGTTCCCGCCGCAGGGATTTTCGCTACGCTGGTTTAGCGCGCTGTTGCAGGATGACGGCTGGGTAGCATCCTTGTGGATTAGCGCATTGCTGCTGGTGGTTGTCACGCCGGTCACCGTAGTGCTCGGCACTTTTGCCGCCTGGTCGCTGGCGCGGCTAGAGTTTCGCTATCGCGAGGCATTGCAGGCTTTTATCCTGTCGCCGCTGATGATCCCGCAAGTGGTGCTGGGCATTGCGCTACTCTATGTGCTGACGGCGGCAGGTATAGCCGGAATGATCAGCGGGCTGGTGATAGGACATATCGTGGTGGCGCTGCCGTATGTAGTGCGCACCGTTAGCGTGAGTCTAGCGGCGATGGATAAGCGGCTTGAAGCGGTGTCGATGAGTTTGGGCGCGGGGCGCTGGTATACGTTTCGCCATGTCACGCTGCCGCTGATTAAGCCCGGCATTCTAGCCGGTGCTGTATTTGCAGCGGTGACCTCGTTTGGTGAAGTATCAGTGAGTCTGTTTCTCAGCGCACCAGACACCATCACCGTACCAGTTCGGGTTTTTAACTATGTCGATCAGACGTTCGACCCAACGGTGAATGCTATTTCGGTGATTTTCATTATCTTCGCAGTGCTAATTTTAATAGTGATTGAGAAAACGATTGGGCTGGTGAAGTTAAGTTAGCTGGCTAATCATATCGCCGCCGCTCTAAAGAAATGGCGGGATTGCTTACGGATAAGATAATAAATATTTCGAAGAATGCTCCGCTTCAAAAAGTGGTGAGGGGGGAAGTTACGGGGGAATGTTTATGAATGCACCTGAGAATGCTGTAGAGCATCAAGGATGTTTTCAGATACATTATTTAACATAATAAGTATTTTGCGTACTTATATTATGGAAGCAAAGCTGATCTGGCCGTTCTGAGCTAAGCTTACCTGGCCGCTTCGGGCTACCTGCTGAGGATCCTGATATGACGGCTTCTGGTGCGGAGTTTTTCACGATGAACGAAGTTAGCCGGCTTAAAGTTATTCAGGACGTCGTCGACCGGCGGCTGACAACCCATCTCGCTGCTGAGCATCTCGGTATTTCCGACAGGCATTGTCGTCGCCTGCTTCAGCGCTATCGTTCAGACGGTCCGCTGGGCATGGCTGATCGTCGGCGCGGTAAGCCCAGCAACTATCAGCTGCCTGCTGGCCTTGCTGAACGTGCGGTTCAGGTCATCCGCGAGCGCTACGCTGATTTTGGCCCGACGCTGGCCTGCGAGAAGCTGGCCGAGCTGCACGGCGTGATGCTGTCTAAAGAGACCGTACGCAAGCTGATGATGCAGTCAGGACTCTGGATCCCGCGCAGGCATCGCGCCCCAAAAATTCAGCAACCCCGCTATCGGCGCGCCTGTGTCGGCGAGCTGATACAGATCGACGGCTGCGATCACCGCTGGTTCGAGGAACGCGGCCCGGCCTGCACGCTGCTGGTTTATGTGGATGACGCGACCAGTCGCCTGATGCAGCTTCATTTCGTCCGCTCCGAGTCCACTTTCACCTACTTCGAAGCCACGCGCGGCTACCTGGAGCAGCACGGCAAGCCGCTGGCGTTTTACAGCGACAAGGCCAGCGTGTTCCGCATCAACAATAAAAATGCGGCTGGCGGCGACGGTCAGACGCAGTTCGGTCGCGCGATGAACGAGCTGAACATCACCGGCATCTGTGCCAACACCAGCTCTGCCAAGGGTCGTGTGGAGCGTGCGCATCTCACGTTGCAGGACCGGCTGGTTAAGGAACTCAGACTGCATGATATCAGTACGCCCGATGCTGCTAACGCCTTTGCCGCTGAGTTTATGGCGGATTACAACCGGCGTTTCGCGAAGGCTCCGAGGCATGATTTTGACGTGCACCGCCCGCTCGATGCAGACGACAACCTGAACCAGATATTTACCTGGCGCGAACCGCGCAAGGTTTCGAAAGCGCTGACGGTCCGCTACGATAAAATGCTGTTGCTGCTTGAGGATAACGATGACAGCCGCCGTGCGATGGGTAAATATCTGGATGCCTGGCAGTACCCGGATGGTCGCGTTGAACTCAGGAGTCACGGCACGGTGCTTCCCTACTCTGCCTACGACCGGCTGTCTGAAGTTGACCAGGGTGCGATCGTTGACAACAAGCGGCTTGGACACGCGCTGGCCGTGGCTAAACTGATGCAGGACAAGCGTGATAATACGCGGTCTCAGGGCCTTCCGGCCGGAACCGGGCCAAGTCGGAGAAGTGCGAAGAAAGATCCAGCTAAAAAGCGGCAACGTGCGGTGAATGAGGATGATTTACTGGAAGCGTTATTTGACTTACAGAGCCGCAGCGAGGAAATTTTTGGGCGGAAAGATACTTAAATCAGGCTTGTTCAGTAGCTTTATTCCCAACCCAGTTCGGAATAAGTTTTACAATCCTGTTCAGGAAAAGACGTTATATATTGGCCCCAATCCATATATTTATAATAAAGGGTCATTGCTTCATAATGGCTGGCCGCATCCACTTCCCATATAAGTTTTGCACCAGGATCCAATAATGATCTTGCTGCATTTCCCTGGGCACCTTTCAGACAAAAGGTCTGGCATCCATCAGGCTCGACCCAGAGTTCATGCCTCAAAGTTGGCTTCCCTGATAATCAAATTTATCTGCCAATAATTCCACATCATACTGTGATTTGAAAGGCTGCAATTCATCTAATCCGGACATCTCAGGTTTGCCAAATAGCGGTCATCTCTGCTTAGCTTTAACATCCAAAACGCTAATGTCGTACGGGGAGATGCGGATGTTTTCCTGGACTGTTATGTTGTGATCCCCAGATGCTGCCGGTAACCTACCGGACTCATTGCACCTAATGATATTTTGATCCGGCTCTCGTTATACCAGCGTATGTACCTGTCCAGGAAGCACATAAAATCTTCCAGCATTATGCCCGCCCAGTTTCTGCCGTGGTACATTTCATTTTTGACCCGCCCGAAGAAGCCTTCACACGCTGCATTATCCGACGAGCAACCTTTGCGCGACATGGACCTTATAAGACCCGATGTGTTGATACGATCCAGCCATCCCGGCCACCGGTAATGGCTGCCTCTGTCGCTATGTATCACCGGTCTTTCATGTTCTCTGAGCGTATCGATCGCATCATCCAGCATGGCATTCACCAGCTTTGCATCCGGCCGTGTTCCTATGGTCCAGCTCACGACTTTGCCATCAAAACAGTCAATGACTGGCGACAGGTAGACCTTGCCGGCCGGAAGCTGGAACTCAGTAATATCGGTCAGCCACTTCTCATTTGGCCTGCAGGAGCGAAAGTTTCTGGCGAGAAGATTTTCAGGTGCCTGGCCGATTTCTCCGCAGTAAGCGCTGTATCGCCGCCGCCCTGCACGCTTAACTATCAGCTGCTCTTCAGCCATCAGCCTGCGGACAACCTTTTCTGAGATGTGCGTGTTGTTTTGACGGAGCATCGCGTGGAGACGCCGGTAACCATAGCAGCGGTAATTTCCTTCAAAGATCTTAGCTATGGTTATGCGTATTTCCGCGTACTTGTCATGCAGACGAAGGCTCGCTTTGTGATAAAAATAGCAACTTCGTGCAAGCTGCAGAGCACTGAGCAGTTCAGCAACGGGATAACTTTCCTTAAGGGCATCAACGAGTTGGGTTTTCTCCCTGTTCTTCAGGGTCAGGACGCTGATGCCCATGTCTTTTTTTATCAGTTCATTCGCTTTTGTCAGGATGTCACGTTCAAGCTGTAGCTGATGAACCTGCTGTTTAAGCTGCTTTACTTCATCGAGCAGTGCATCCTGCTGCTTATCCGGTGGAGCTGATTTACGTTTCCGCATGGATTTATAGGCCTCATCGTCGATCAGGTCTTTCTTCCATTTGTACAGGAGCGGAACGCTGACACCTATCTTTTGTGCAACTTTAAGTGCCGTTCCGCGTCGGGTGCAGAGCTCGCGGACAGCCTGAATTCTTTCTTCCTGACTGAAGCATTTATTGGTGTTTGAGCGAATAATCAGGGGCTGACGTCCCGGATAAATCTCTTCGATCCAGCTCTTGAGTACTTCGTTGCTGGGAAAGCCAATGGCGCGGCGCGTATAGGCCAGGCAACCGCCGTGCGTGAGGTAATGCTCAACTGCAGCGACTTTCTGGGCGTGCGAATAGCGTTTTCTGGGTTTTAATTCCCTGGGTAAGTCTCCGTATTCCTCAAAAATCCGAACCCACCGGCCAAGCTGTTTAACGGACGGATAGCCCAACTCCCTGACAACAACGGTCAGCCTTCTGCCATACCTGAAGTAAAGCTCGACAGCACGGATACGATCCTCATATGAGTGCATGAATTATCTCCTGAAGGTCCAGGAAATCGTCCGCACCCCCCTTCAGCCTGAACACCAAAGTTCCCCGTTCCTCCCGCTGTAAATAAGGTGCAACCGAAATCATCGTTTAAAGCGTGGCCGTCAAGCCCATTCGCCCAGTTAAGGGAGGATGCTTTGTAAGCTGACTATTTCAATTAGTCAGACGGCTATGGGCTACCGACTGGTGCCGGATCCCACAATCTGTTGATGCCTTTCCCACGGGATCTTATTCGGGATCCCATGACGTTTCCCCTCCATGCCTTATACGGTGCAGCCCAAGACCGTGCTAAAAAGCTTAAAACACTTAAAAATAGTAAAAAGCTCTTAAAAATTAAGCCTGTTAATAAGTTGAATAACTAAACCGCGCATAAGCAGAAAATGCCGGTTCAGATGATATTGCGCTTCCTCGAGCATTCGCGAGCAAGCTCAGCCATGGTCTGCGGCGAGCGCTGCTGAACGTTCAGGACGGAGTTCTGAAGCCTGACGCTGTACACCCCTGGAGCGCAGATGTTGCAGGTGCAGGAAGTGAGCAAAAACATTCGGCTCCGCTCCGGGACGAAAAACCCATAGTCACGCTTTCGCCTTTTCCGGGCGCGTGATACGCTGCGCTTCTCTCCCAAAGAAAAAAACTCTCGCCAGATGAGGCTCGTATATAAGTAACATACAGCATTAGTTAAAGGATTAATCATGGATAAAATTAAAAGAAGGGCTCTGGTGTTTGTTTACAGAGTTTGCAAAATAATAAGATTTAAAACTGTCAAAGCTCTGATTAAGAGGCAGCCATTATTAAAGGCTCCTTATGTGGCGCTGACACCATCAAAAATAACCTCAGGAAATGAATATTTCAATGCAATGGATTTTGCCCTGTCAAAAAATGACGTCAGAAATATTGCCGTAACAGGAAGTTATGGTGCAGGAAAGAGTACCATTATCCGGTCTTACATGGAGAAATTCAGACCTGAGGCGTTTATTAACGTCTCCCTTGCTGGTTTTGAAATGCAGGAAAAAGGGGAGGCGGCGAAGGCTCAGGAAATCGAATTAAGCATACTTCAGCAGATACTCTACAAAAAAAACCGTGACGCGCTCCCGGATTCACGCATCGATCGGATCCTGAACAGAAACCGGGCGCACATCCGACGCGTCTTCTGGGCCGTTCTGAAAGTGGCCGCTCCAATGGGCGGTATTCTGGCGATTATTTATCACGAAAAAATGATGAAAATCACGGGGATCCCGGCTGAAGCATTCGGTTTTCTTGACGTGATACCCTATCCGAAAGCCGTCTTTCTTCTGGCTTTCGTTTTGACTGCTCTTTATTTCATCACCGAATGTGCCTCACAGGTCGGGATATTCGATAAAAAAATCAAGCTCAACAAAGTGGCCCTGCTGAGTGGTGAAATGGACCTCAGCAGCGCTGAAACGTCATCACTTCTGAATAATTGCCTTGATGAAATCGTTTATTTCTTCTCAAAAATTGATAATTACCGGCTAGTCATATTTGAAGACCTGGATCGATTAAAAAATCCGGAGATATTCGTTAAGCTTCGGGAGATTAATAAAATCGTTAATAATAATCTTTCAGATGATAACCCCCTTCGCTTTATCTATGCCGTGAGAGATGACATTTTTTCAGGCGCAGAGGCGCGCACGAAATTCTTTGATTTTATCATTCCCGTTGTGCCTGTGATGGACAGCAGAAATGCCTTCCCGCTGCTGAATAAAAAAATGAAAAATCTCATCCCCGGCGGAGAGGAATGCCTGCGTAGTACGGCTGCTTATATCAGTGATATGCGCTCCCTGCAGAACATAGTCAATGAATACCTGGTTTTCAGTGAAGTGGTGGACAACACCAAAAGAAAAGTCAGCCTCTATGCCATGGTTTTTTACAAAAACATGTTTTCTCATGACTACAGCCTCATCGACAGGAAAGTCAGCGTTCTTTATCGGTTTATTTCCCAGTACAGAACACTGCAGCTGCATAAAAACTATTTTGGTGACATTGATGCGAGAATTTTGTCATTAAGCGGAGTGCTTAATGATATTAGCAGGGAAAAAGCCAGAAACTCGGAAGACGTCAGGGAAAGCATTATCTACTCGCTTATACCTGAGAACCTTACGGGCATTGTTCATTTTTACAGGCCACAAACCGCCCAGGTATATTATCAGTCTGCGTTTCAGCAGCTAGATACGCGTCAGCTCATCCGTGATGAAAAGGCGTTTGAGGATTTATTTGATAACTCGACACAGGTCAGCCTTGGCTATCAGTATCAGAACCAGAATAACATTATCGCGTTAGCCGATTCCTATCGCGCTGAAATATCTGAAAGCTATCAGCAGCGCAAGAAAACGATCGGTGAAGAACGCGGACTGAATTTTAAAAAGGCTGAAAAAGCGCTCAGGGAGGCCAGAGAAGAAAAGCGTCGGAGAAATGCGGTGTCGCTGGCTGGTCTGGTCACGTCAATGAAACGAGAGAAGTTCACCGAGGTTGCGCGGCAGTATATGAGCGACATCAGCCAGCATGATTTACTCAGTACAGAGCAGAAGGAGGCCGTTCACAATGAAATGCTCTACGGTGGCTACGATGCGCTTTTTATCCTGCTGTCACGTGGCTATCTCGACCAGGATTTCATGCGTTCGCGATCGGTGTTCCATAAAGGGGGCCTGTCCTCCGCAGACAATGAGTTCGTGAAGAACATCGCTCTCGGTCTTTCCGGCGAGCAGGCCAATGCGGAAGTGGCCATCGATGATGTGCCGGGCGTCATCCTGGAAATCAGCGCGCAGCATCTCCTGCATCATGATGCTGTGATGCATCATCAAATCGTCGCCCATCTGCTGAAAACCCGCGACGAGCGGCTGGATGAAATGCTTGCCACACTGTTCGCCAGGCCAGGTGAGCACGTGCTCACCATGCTGAGCATTCTTGAGTACCGCTTTGCCGTTCCTGAGAGTTTCACGTCACTGCTGAAACGGGCGCTCGATAAAAACGGATATATGGACGTGCTGCTCGCTCACCTTGAAGTCTCGGGTGATTCAGATGCTTTCAGGGGGATTTCGGCTGAAGTGGTATCGCTGATAGGCCCCGAATGCTCTCAGGAATCCGGCCTTTACCGGCGCTTTGTGGAGTCGCTGGGAACCGGTATCGTTCACCTGATCAGGCCCGGGCGCCTTGACGCGTTTATGCAGCACATTGCTGCCCTGGGGGTCTGTTATGCGGCGCTTAACGATCCCCTGTCTGACGGGGAGCTGGCCTGCCTACGCTTCATCAGTGAGAACGCGCTCTACCGGCTTACGCAGGAGAACACGGGCGTAGCCCTTGCCGCAGAGCTCAGAGAATACGGATACACCGCGACGGAGTGTGAGAAGACGCCGTGGACGCTTGCGCAGAAGCACAATCTGGCCGCGCGGGCGTATTTTGAGGAGCAGGCCGATGACTTTGCGCGCAACGTCTTTCTGCTTTCAGAAGAACATGAATCCGCAATTACTGAGGTTCTTGCGATTAACTCACTCAGCGATGAGCTGAAAATACGTATCGTCAGTGAGATGAATTTCTACCTCGCCACGCTTTCAGGCATACCCGAAGCGCCGGGTCATGCTGAAAACGGCCGCCAGCTGTCGTTCCACGATCTGTTTTACCGTTATGACCGGATAGAAGCCTCCTGGCCTGAGCTGATGACGTATGTCGCCGCAGAGTGCAACCTGCAGATTCTCGCCGGTTACCTGTCGCGCCACGCCGGCGCGCTGTCGCTCTCAGGACCCGGGATCGCAGACGGCGAGCTGTACGAGCTGCTTTATGTGAAAATTATCTGCAATCAGCTTCTGAACGAAGAAAGTTATCAACAAATCATCCGGAACGTGGACATCAACACGGCTCACTTCGATGAAAATATCAGCGACGAGATTATTATCCAGCTGCTGAGAATGGATAAGATCCCCCTGACCCCCAACGATTTTACCCACGTGATGAATAATATTTCAGACCTCAGCGGTGACATGACGGAAACGATTTCGGCCTGGTTAGTGACGTATCAAACGGAATTCATGTCTGATGCGGATCATTATCTTAAATATCATGATGACGGGAAAGTTTTTGAAAAGATCCTGAGAGGGGTAATGTATTCCCCCCACCTTTCACCGGATAATAAGATGGCACTGTACCGACAGTATGAAGATTATTATCGTGAAGTAGATGAAGAAAGTATTAATCTATCTGAAGAAGTTAAACGAGCGGCTTTTTACGTGGCTTCTGATGAGGAAATGCGGACCCGCCTGATGACATCCATTATTTCCGGGGGCTGTCGTGACCGAATCCGCCTTGCAGAAATGACGAAGATAATGGACGAGAAAGAGCTGTATAAAATATTTACCCAGAAAACGGCCACCCTTTCGCTGAATAACCGGGATGCCTGTCTGCGGCTGCTCGATAAATTACAGCAGGCCGGAATGATGAAGGAGTCTGAATTCAGGGATGACGGTAAAGTCTTTGTAAAAATGCGGGAGGTGGCTCCAGACGCCGCCGGTTAAACTCCGCAGAATGTCACCGAAACTGTGTGCGCCCGGGCGTTCACCGTTGCCTTCCCCTTTGTAGCTTTGCCGCCCACGGCCTTTCCGTTTTCTGTAATAGCCGGAAGCTGAGTCTACACCCTAAGCAACACATTGCAGCACAGGATATCCCCCTATCTGTAGCTGGATTTTAGGTGCATTTTTTTCAGTTTCTCTATGATTGACGGGTCAGTGATTACCAGGGCTGTGAACATCAAATGATGATCGTTATCACTGCTTGTAAACGGGAAAAGACAGTTTTTCTGGAAACCACAAAACGTATCAGCATGGATATCCTTAACTTTGCCGCCAACATCTCCGATAAAGAAATATCCGTCATGCCTGTACTTCAGACCTGTATAGGGATCTGTGACGATGCTGTTAGTCGCAGCCTTAACATAAATAACGTCTCCTTTCTCTAATTTTAAAGGGGAATTAGTACCATTCTGTAAAGCCATAGTCCGGTACGGAACCAGAAAATAATTGTTAATGCCCAGACCAAAGGGAGCGTCAGTTTTGACATGGTAACTTTTACCATACGCAGAAAGATCATGATTATGGGTGTTATATTCCGCATCACAGTCGATGTAATAGGGAGGTGCCTGATTAAATGCCCCTGCATGCGTGAGCCTGATTTCCTCTCCATGAAATGTTGTTTTGATGGAGCCTTCCTGAGCACCCAGGCACCAGTTACGCTTACTGACATTATCCGATATCGGGACACCATTTTTATTTCGGAACGGGACGCCGTTTTTATCCTGTTCGGGTTGTGTGGTATAAAAGTTAGTCGAATAAAGCTGTATTGTTCTCCCTGTAGAGTCATCCGGGGGAGGCGGAATATCAAAGGTGTCCTGAAAATTCGGCGTCAGTATACGATATTCCTGATTTCCAATATGTGCAGACGGCATACAGGAACTGACCAGACCAATTATACCCAGCTGCAGCAATATGCGACCAGTGAATCCTGCAACCTTAAGTTGTCTGCTTTGCATAAACTTATTGATAGGTATCATTATTATTTACCCACAGTAGTAGCGGCGCTTCCGCTTTGCCCGGTATTAGCTGCCAGGACTGCAACTACCGGCGCAGTAGCAGGCGATGATTTACACATTTTTATATTGGTGCGGATCAACTCAGCCAGGGCCAGAACTGCGACAGGATTACTTGAATCAAAATTTACCTGAGGAGACTCAAGTTTGTTTTTTGCGCTGTTCCGTTCATTAACTGTGGCGGCAATAGAATTTAAATCCGGGGCAACCAGATTGACGGCAGCCTGCTCAGATTCAAGTTCGAAAATTAGATCTGATGTTACGCTGTTCAGATAAGGTTTTAAAACTCCAATTACTGATGGGGCATTGTTATCATTCATGGCAACTGCCAGTTGTTGCGTAGTTATATCTGTCATTGACCGATAGATACAGTTTAGTTTCTGCCGGGTGGTGCGATAATTGAGGAGCTGAACATCGTAATTATATCGCTGGCCTGCAGCACCACCGACGACTGAAACCCCACCGGCATAAAGTGCTGTGGTCAGTGCCCCACTGGCAGCCGCAATCACTGAGGTGACAGCACCGACCGCACTGATATCATTCAGCGAATATTTTTGTGTCGCCAGTTTTTGCTCTTTCTGCCGTAACTGCAACTCGTATATTTTTACCTGATTGGCAGCCATCATATATTTATTGTCAGACTTGCTGGTATATTTATTATATTCTATTTTGATTGAGTCATCATTCTCCGGCTCCGGAATGGCATTAGGGTAAGGCGAAGTGCATGATACGGACGCAAGGCAGACAACGGCCATTATTGCTCTCATATTGTTACCTCTGCCGGTTGTTATTACCCAGAAGGGGGCATATTTAGAGTAATACAGCGCTTCGCTTAAAATGTTGAGCAAGATCGAAATATTGCATTGTACTTTTTCCTAAATGACAGGATGTATACAGCTGATTTGCACTTTTGTCGGGTCATGTCCCTTCGCAATTCCGGACAGGATCGAACAGGCGCTTACGACCTTGTTTTCACTTATCGGTATTTCCGCTTTCAGCTGTGAGTTCAACTGATGGACGCAACACACTTATTGAACCGTTCTGCGGGTGATTCAAATTCTAGCGTTTTTCTCGGTCTTTCGTTGAGCTGTCTGGCAACGCTGTTTAGTCTCTGCTGACTGTGAACCGATAAGTCAGTTCCCTTTGGAAAATATTGTCTTAGCAACCTGTTCGTATTTTCATTTGAGCCACGTTGCCAGGGAGATTGAGGATCACAGAAGTAAATCTGGATGTCTGTTGCTACAGTAAACCGGGTGTGGCTGGTCATTTCAGCTCCCCGATCCCAGGTTAATGTTTTATATAGCTCAACAGGTAATTCCCGAGCTTGTCTGTTGAGTGCAGATATAACCGTTATGGTCTTGTTGTCCCTGATTTTGGCTAACATTACAAAGCGGGAATGGCGTTCTACGAGGGTGACGATATAGGAGTTTTTCGAGCCCTGGATCAGATCACCTTCCCAGTGACCAGGGATGGCTCTGTCTGAGGCTTCCGGTGGCCTTTCGCTGATAGGTATCGCATTCGGGATTTTCCCTAATCCTTTCCCTTTAAGTGATGACGTTCGGGATCTACGAACCGCTCTTCCGCTTCTGAGGCATTGCTGCAGCTCTTTTTTTAATGCCCCCCGGGTTTGTATAAAAAGCGTTTTATAAATCGTTTCGTGTGACACATGCATTTCCTGATTATCCGGATAACAGCGTTTCAGCCAACCGGCGATCTGTTCCGGCGACCAGTCCTGATGCATCTTCTCTGCAATGATTTTACACAATGTGGGGCTTTCAATTAGCTTGCAAGGTTTTGGTCTCAAAGCATTTTCCCACGCAGCAGTATCGGCTTTTGCTGCACGGTATTGCTTGGCACCTCCGTGCCTCCTGACCTCGCGGCTAATCGTTGAGGGTGCTCTTGATAAGTTGGCAGCGATGTCCCTGATACTGAGTTTTGCTACCAATCCTCTGGATATTTCTTCTCTTTCATCAAGCGTAAGCGCTAATCGATGCCGCTTTCGAACGGGAGGACGGTAGCCACCTGTCTGGTGGATTGTGGGCATGATAGAAGAATGAAATCTGTCAAACATTCTGGCGATATCATGCAGGGAATCACCTTGTTTATATCTATCCCAGATAATCGCCTTCTGCTCTGGCGTGTAGTTAATCCGAGTTCTTCGTTTCATGGCAACGTCCCCCCTTGATTAAGGATAGCGTTGCATCGAGCCATTGAACTCACAGCTAAAAGCGGAAATTCGATGTTCTCCGCATACCTGCCAACCCCTCTCCGGCTATGCCTCAGGGTATTTACAGGGTGTCGTCTGTGTATTCCTGCAACCGCTGTCTGGCCTGGTGATACGCTGCTGAGTTTTCAAGCAGGTAAGAACAGTATCCGGAAAGCCGTGCCCCGGGATGCGTAAGCTGTTCAATCGTGCAAAGCGAATCACTGATTTTAGCAGCTTTATTTTTCATACTGGTGGCGGTGCGTGCAGCATCAAATTCATCCAGTGCTTCGCGCAGATCCACTTCGAAGATGCGAAAGCTGGCCAGTATGGCTGCTCTGGCCGAGATCAGCCTTTTCCCTGATAGACCGCACACCGCTATGGTCTTTTCAGCCATGCTATGAAGGACACCTGCTCCAGGCTGGATCATTACGTCCGTGTAGGTAAAGCAGTCGCGGGGATCAAGATCGTAGGGGTTAATAATCGGCTCTTTCTGCGTGTCATGACTGAGCTTGCTGTTGTTGCATGCCTTACAGCTGTACAGAAGGTTGTTCCACTCAAAGGCTTTGTCCGTATAGAGGGATTTGGGATGAAAGTGCTCTACTTCGGCAAATCCGGTCTCAGCAGGTATACCTTCACAGAAGGCACATTTTCCGGATGAGCTATCCCGTAATGCCGTCCTGATCTCCTCATGCCGGTAAAATTTCAGGGCCGCTTCCTTTTCGGCTTTCGGAATACTTTTGTAATCACCGTATTTCTTTACCAGTTCCATAAGGTTCTGCGTCCAGCCTTCAGCGTTATCGCACAATATCTTTGGTTCAGAAGGCCTGTTGAGTTTAATCATCGGCTCTGGCCTCCATACCGGCAATACGGGTTTTCAGCACAATTAACACCTCATCTCCCGGATGACTGATGAATTCAAGACGTGCATAATTGTCCTTCAGGGCCGCAAGATTATTTTCTCTGATGCTGTCGTAGCAGGCCCTGACCAGCTTTTCATAATCCTTGTTATCAAGACTTTCCACGCCCATCAGGTCGGTCAGGATCAAATCGGTGCTCCAGCCTGAATAAGCTTTTTCGGACGGCTGAAAATCATATTTTTCATCGGGATAAGAAGAGGGAAGCAGAATGATTTCATTTTCCTTCGCCGAGGCCAGCAGGTGCGGCGAGTGGGTCGTCACGATAAACTGCATATTGGGAAATAACGTCTCGATCCCCTGCCGGACCGTGAGCTGCCATTCCGGGTGCAGGTGGTTGTCCAGCTCGTCAATCACCACCGTCCCGGACGCCTGGCTGACGATGCGTTCACCTTCCGGCAGGCAGGACTCCACCCATTCAAATATCGCGATAATGATATAAAGCACGGCCTGGAAACCTGAAGATAGCTCTTCCAGAAAGCATGCTTTATCATAAATTGTGAATATGGGTTCTAAATCGCGCCCTGTTTCCACATAGCCAAACTCGCTGCTGAACGGGCCAATTTTCGGCAGTGAATTCATTAAGTGTTCCCAGTTTTGTTTTTCTTCTTTTGCCCAGGGTTTATCCACCATAAAATACCGGTTAACAAGCCACTGTTTCACTTCTCTTTCATGTTCATTGTAAAGTGAAGAGACTCCGGTTGTGCAATATGCCTCACGGCTTTCCTGTATGCTTTTTTCTTTAATGACCCCACTCAGATTTTTATAGGCTATTTTTCTTTGGGCACCTATTATGAGCGGAGGGAGTTTAAATGTTGAAAGCGCATCGTGGACATGTTTAGACTCCCTGCCATCTTCAGATGGGGGTGTAGTATATATCCTTATCTGGTCATTCCTGTATGAAACAGACTTTATAAAACCCGGACCTAAGCCCCAACGGTAGTTTTTCCCCGCCTCATTGATATCTATCCAGTATTCACTGTCTTCTTTATGCCGGGAATATTTTCCATTCCAGTGCATACTGTGCGCGATGGCCGCCAGCACCGATGTTTTACCGCACCCGTTGGGCCCGGTTATAAAGTTAAATCCTTCGTTAAAGCGGATGTTAATTTCAGGGAAGTGTTTGAGGTTCTTTACGTGAAGTCTTTCAATCGGCATTTATTTCTTCCTGTTCATTAAATGCTGCTGTGTCTGAATATACTTTCCCTGCCATAAATACGGCCCCAGTTATCTCCTATCTGTCTGACCGCCTCACCGGCGTCATAACGGAGAAAAGCCGCAGCCGACAGAATACGCGCCCCTGAGTGTTAACTCCAGTCTGAACCGGTTTACCCGGACGGCTTTGCCGCTCTCTTGTCATCCTCTTCATGCCTTTCCGGTTTCTGTATTTTCAGGAAAGGCCGCGTCAGGGGGGCGGTTTTCCTGCCACACCCCACGATGTGGTGCCCGGCAGCCCTCTGCGCCTCCACTTTCAGGCACAAAAGGAACCGCAGCGGATCCTTTCTGCGATCCCCTGTCCAGCTATCTGTTTCCGTTTTATGGGATATAGCGTGAAGCCGGAAATATTGCGATCGCGGCTCCGCGGATTATTGCGCTGCCTGCGCCGGGATTTTGGGCGAAAATGGGCACATTCAGCACCGACGTCGCTGCGTAAAATCTGCGGAAGAAGCAGGGCTCCTCCGCCAGCTTTTCACTGTGCTTCCCGTCGACGTTTACGGTTCTTCTTTAATGCTGACCCCCACCAGGCATGCAGCCGGAAGTGCCTGGTTAAACGTCGCCAGGCATGTAAGTCAAATCTGAGTATTATTTACTAACGGGAAGCCTGAGCGTAAGCGAATCCTGATGCTGGCATTCATAGTCCGTTATCCAGATACTTTGCCTGATCATCTCTGCCCGGATACCAGCATACTCTTCACTTTCATGTAAACTCGTAGCCGAAACCGCCGAAAAAAGCGCATTTTTCTGACACTGCTTTAGAAGAGCCTTGATAATTTTATTCAGTTCTCTCTTTCTCGCAGAGTTTGGCGAAGAAAGATAATTTTGCAGTTTTATTCCGGCCTCTTCAATTTTCTCTTCTATAAAGCTGCCAACTTTACACCGTTCAATGACAAAATGTTCGCTGTCATTCAGATTTAACACCTCAACCGTCATCTCACCCAGCGTGTCCCTTCCTTTGAGTCTGTATGCTTTTATATAAACGTGATCGGCAGGATTATCCACTGCCGGATTAATTATGGGTTCGTCGACAACGTCATGATCGCTTTTGGTTCCGTTACAGTGACGACACGCCGGCAGCAGGTTTTCCCACTGTATAACTTCGTCCGGATAATCCTTTTTATCCCTGAAGTGATCAATTTCAAGATAGGTGCTTTTCTGGTTAAGAACGACTTCACAATAGGCGCACTTTTTATTTCCTATACTCAGGCAGGCTTCTTTTACGTCTTTATGTTGCCACACATGCGCGTCATTTTCTTTAAAAGCACTGGTCAGAGTGGCGACATTATCCGGGGTGAAAAAAAGGGGCGTAAAATTCCTATCAATTTTGATCACGCGTCTTCCCCGCTGTCTAGAAGCATGTCCAGGCTCATGCTCAGGGATTTACGTAGTACATTTTTAGGATGCAAAATCTTATCAAGATACGCATAAGACGAGCGGGCATTTTCACCGTCTTCCGCATCAATATAACCGTAAAATTCTGCCAACTTCTGCTCCAGTTCCCTGCTGAGAGTGCTTTCCATCCCCATGACGTCTCGCAGCACCTCATCGACTGTCCATCCCGTATAACCATACTCTCCACCAAGCTGGCTTCTCACGCGTGTTTCCCCATCTCCGGCCTGTTCAAGGGCGATGATTTGATCGGGTTTGCCATTCTGTACAACGTGGGGACTGTGCGTGGTGACAATAAACTGGGCCTGAGGAAAAAGGGTGGTCAGTACCTCTGTGATCTTTCCCTGCCATTCCGGATGAAGATGCATCTCCACCTCATCAATGAGGACGATGCCGTCAAACTCCTCAGCATAAAGATCCTCATCAGTAAAACGAAGTTCTATCTCCTTTATGATGCCAATAATAATCGCCAGGCAGGATTTAAACCCCGAGGAAAGGTATTCGTACCAGATAACCCCGTTAGGGGTGTTAACAAATATATCGAAGTTTCTGCCATCAATATGACTGAAGCTGTAATCTGCGTTCAGTACGTTAATGCTGGATAGCGCCAGTTCCAGATTCCGTTTAGAATTTTCGGTGAAAAAGTTTTTTGTTGAGTCTTCGAGCAAATAACGTTTACCGAGCCATCCCTTGAGGTCATGCAATAAAACGCCTCTGTTATTCTGTACTGAGACATCATGCTCACTCC
The DNA here is from genome assembly GCF_020179835.1 of Pantoea sp. alder81. Lineage (GTDB taxonomy): Bacteria > Pseudomonadota > Gammaproteobacteria > Enterobacterales > Enterobacteriaceae > Pantoea. Next base: position 49,683 of record NZ_JAIUDA010000013.1, read on the forward strand.
GTAGTGGGTCCGTTCCAATATGCTCCAGCCGGCTGTAAGGCAGATGACGTTCTGTACCGAACCTTATCAGATAGCGAATATTAAGATCTTGCTGGTAATTTCCCGTTTGTTCAAGGGGGGCAAAGGTGCTGGCCGAGCCCATAAAAGAGTGTCTTCCGGACGGCAGTTCCACGTGAAGGTTAATTATTCCGTCCGCGCTGCTGCGAATATTTTTTTTAATATCCGATCCGTTTCGGGTAAACAAAAAACTGATGGACTCAAGAATGGTCGACTTTCCAATGCCGTTCGGACCACAGATGATATTCATACCATGAGTGAAATTCACGCCCAGTCTTTTAATTCCACCGATGTGATTTATTTCCGCTGCCATTATTTTCATGTTTGTTCCTTCAATAGTTCTTGTGACGTTCAGCCTGATTGGGCACGACGGCGCCGGGAAGATGCCGTTTTGGCTATGACTAATTTTTGTTCGTCGGGGTTTGCGGGATCCTGCGAAAAGGTGAGTCACTGTTGTACCAGATGAAGGGCTCGCAGAAAAGTAACCGTATGCGCGCTTAACCGATTATCGGTTGCCAGCCAGACATGCAGACAGAAGTACCTGGTACTATCGCTGCGGGGTCTTTTTCAGTAAAATGAAATTTATATCAATTGCTTACATCACGTTATGTACCGAAATCACCGCCGATCGCCCCGCTTTTTATTTCGCGCCGTCCAGGTTATTCTCCGTATACGGGATAAAAGCCGGAAAACCGATCCGGAACGGATCCCAGGCGGATCGATTTAATGTGCCTGACTTGCTCCCGCCGAACTCGATGAGTCGCCAAATTTGCAGTTTTCAACATAACATCCGAAATGAGAACTCATCAATATCACCAAATAGATACAGGCTGTGGTTTTAAATAATTGATATGCAGCCAAACATCCCATTTATCGAATGGGTCTACGTTGCCGCTCCCTGCGTAGAGATATCGCTGAGGATTATTCGTCATTCTTCCTTTCAAAACAGCATGGAATCTGAATTTCTCATATTTCCCCGTTACAGGATTTTGTACGTCAATATGGGTGCTACTGCGTGGCGCTTTCGTGATAAAGGGTTTCTGTCCTTCTCTGAAAATGATGCAATCGTCCATAGCTCCTCCTGTTAGTTAATGCTTCTAAAGCATAACCACTGAAGATAAAAAGGCCATGGGGAATTACCTTATAATCATATCGAAATAATATTAACACGGGCGCGCAATATTATTTTTTCGCATTTAATATAAAGAAGAGTCGCAGTATTCTCCTTATCCAAAACGGTGATTTACGCTGTAAATGTTAATATTCAGTATTATTTCTGAAAGATTGTGCAATAAAGCGAAATCCTTTTCAGGTATGTTCTCGTTATCTAACCAAAAATTGAACCTAACTCCCATCCTCAAACGCCGACTTCACTGCCTCAACGATCTTTTCCGCCCTAACAGCATCTTCCAGCTGCGGGTACTCTTTCCTCAACTTCCCTGACACCTGCCAGCCATTCTCTTTTAATGATCGGATTATCCGATTGGCATCCTGATCCGGCATCTCCAGCACTTCCTTCAGCCGCTCTTGTGCCTTCTGGAATATCGTCAGCACTCTGGCTTCATCTGCCATTTCGACTCGCACGGTGTGCTCAATCACTTTAGCGGTATACAGCACGTGAGAAGTTAGATCAGGGTAACGCCAGGCGTAAAGCGCATCCTCATAATCAATGAAATAGAAGTTGCTCGGTGTACCGTCGTCATACGTCACAATCTCACCAAAATGGCATGAGGTTGCGTAGCGGCGCATCAGGCGTTTAGAGAACACTTCCAGCGTGCGGTCATAGCCAACACGGAAATCCAGTGAGCTGGTAATGCTGGCGGAGACCGGCAGAATAACGCCTTCAGGAATGGCGCCGTCGCGGATTAACGAGTCATTAATCAGGAAGCGGTGAATACGGCCATTGCCGTCGCGCATCGGATGAATATACACAAAGCCGAAGGCAATCACGCCCGCTCTGGCCAGAGGTTCTGCACCACGCGTGGCGAGTTCGAACTCCTGCAGTCCGCGCATGAACAGTGGCAAATAGTCAAACTGCGGCGCTACGTAATGCACGATGTCTTCGCGCATCGTCGCCTGTCCAACAAACACCGGCGAGCGGCGTAGCCCTAGCCCTAGCGCGTCATGACCGAGAATTCCTCTTTGCAGAATATGCAGGCTTTCATCACTAAGAGGATCATCGATCTGGCCGCAATATTGCGCGATTACATGCGCGAAGCGCTGAATACGATCGGCCTGCTCCGCCTCTTTCTCAATCAAAAAGCTGGCGCGGGATTCTTTGAAGGTTAACCAACTGGCGGTTCGCAGCAGAATATCTGCGCCAAAGGCATCATCCAGTGCGTGCAGTGCAGCTGTGACATCGAAGGAAATGGCATTCTCAATCTCAGGCGTGCGGCGAACCACAGGACAGAAGTCAGGCGAGCCTGATAAGTTATCATTGATACGCCAGCGTTTATTCTTGAGCGCTGAGGTGCGCGTCAGATAGTCCTTCGCGGAGATCGCCGCAATATACCCGCCGTTAGCGACATCGGGGACATTAGTGAGCGTGTTGCCGGTCAGCCATTCATAGAGAAAGCCGGTACGGCGTGCGTATTGGCCAAAGGGTTCTCGTAAGCACCAGCTTTCGATCGGTTCTGGGCCGGTGGCAGCGAAGAGCCTGGCAAAAAATTCCAGATGGATCTCTTCATATTTGAGGCCAAAGGCAAAGTGGCCTGAGAAGCTATCCTCAGGTTGATAGCTTGGAGGATAGCGCTTTTCGATGCGTCCCTGATTCTCATGCGTGGCCCGAACCGTGCCAATAGCCGATTCCACTCGAAGTGGCTGAACCAGTTCAATGTGATAGCGCTTGCAGAGCGCTTTAAATCCTACCAGCATCGGCTGAATCCTTTAACATCCAGGTGAAAACGATAATTTATCCGCACTATAGCGCGAAAATACTAACATCGCGATGCGACTCTGATAATCCATGCTCTAAAATGCTAACAAAATCGTTCTGAACGCTGAAAATGATAATTTAAGTCATAAAAGAGAAAGCTACCCGACGAACTGCCGAGTAATAAGTGATAGGCGGTAAGATTCATTCACCTCAATGAAGGTTGCCCTTAAACGGTGCAGTTGATCTGCGTTTTAGTAATGGAAAATAGCCGTTATAAAGAGAGATATAGCTAAACAATTATAATTTTATGCACCATAAGTGTGATGCAATCGTCATATTTAACCATTGGTGCGCTATTTTTGTGCGTTATGTCAAAATAAATCCATAAGAAAATAATATAGAAATGAATTTATAAATTCAGGCTGCCGTTTATACAGAGACGTCAAAGAAAAATAGTCATTATTTTCATGGCAATACGTAATTACCCTTTCATGGAAACATTCCTAAGCTCAGCTCGCACACCCCATTATTAACGTGATTAACGTATTGCTAACGCAAATTTAAAAGTGATAAAACATTCTCACTTGATAAATACTTTTCATTTAAAAGGTGGTTGGCATGGCACTTGAAACAGCTTACGTCCGTATTCCAGAAGCATGGAACCGTCCAGATAAAAAATGGCTTGCAGCATTCGCTGATTTTCCCGTTGCCAATATTGGCGATGCGATGGAAAGACTGAACATGTGCGATGCCGGGATCGTTCCGGTCACCACCCACACCGCGTTCGTCGGCTTTGCTTTTCCTGTGCTGGTCACGCCCGGCGATAACGCTGCCGTCATTCGCTCACTGGATTATATCCAGCCGGGCGATGTGATGATGATCAATGGCCAGGGCCACATTGATCGTGCGCTGGTGGGTGAACAGCTCACCCAACGATTTCAGCATGCTGGCGCCGTCGCACAGGTGATTGATGGCGCAGTGCGTGACCGCAAAGTGATTGAATCCACAGGCTTACCCACTTTCTGTCGCGGCGTTTCCCCTGCCGGTCCGTTCAAAAATGGGCCCGGCGTGATCGGTGAACCGGTGGCGATTGGCGGCGTGGTGTGCGCGGCAGGCGATATAGTGGTGGGTGATGACGACGGCATTATTGTTATCCCTTTCTGGCGCGCTGAAGCGGTTCTGGCGGAGGTTCGCGAAGTTGCCCGACGTGAAGCAGAAATGACGGCGGAAGTGACCCGTCAATATAAATAAAGCCAGGCCACTACCGTTAAAGGCCTTCCGGGGATTAACCACGCTTAACTCAGGGCAAAACAGATGACGAAATCACATGCCGCAACAATGAATTACGCACTGCCGAAGGATGGAAAGACCAAGAACAATGTTGTACGCCGCGCGTCAATCGCAGGTGGAGTCGGTTCGTTTGTAGAGTGGTATGACTACGGTATTTACGGCTTGCTGGTGAGTTCACTGGTACTGGTGTTTGCCGCCAGTGACATGAACACCAGCGACGCCGGATTGATGCTCACCTATGTCGGCTTCACGGTGAGCTTTGTAGTGCGTCCGTTTGGCGGCGTGATTTGTGGTTATCTCGGCGACAAAATTGGACGCCAAAAACTGCTGGCGATCCTGTTGCTGATGATTTCTCTGGCAACGGCCGCCATTGGTCTGTTGCCAAGCTATGAGAGCATCGGCTGGGCCGCACCCACACTACTGATCCTGCTGCGTATCGTGCAGGGGTTCTCCGCCGGTGGCGAAGTGTCCGGAGCCGGTTCTTTCGTGGCGGAATATGCGGAAGACCATCGTCGTGCAGTAGTGATGTCACCGCTGGTAATGGGATCGTTTATTGCGTTGCTGTTCGGCAGTCTGTTAATCAGCGGCCTAATCAATGTGTTTGGCGTTGATGCCATGAACAGCTGGATGTGGCGTGTGCCATTCCTGCTGGCCATTCCGATGGCGCTGATCGGCGTCTACATCCGTACCCGCATTGAAGATACACCGCATTTCCAGATGGTGAAGGCCAGCAACCGCGTGGTACGTAACCCGCTCCGTGAAGTGCTCTCCTCAAAACGTCATCTGAAGGCGATTGGACTGGCAATCACGTTACCCGCGGTAAACGGTCCGGGTTACTACATCCTGTTTGTCTACATGCCGACCTACCTTAACAAGGTGATGCACTTCCAGCAGATCCAGAGCCTGATGGTGACGGCCTGCGGTCTGTTAACCATCGTCGGTGCCATCCCGCTGATGGCGTGGCTCTCGGATCGCCTCGGCCGAAAACCGCTGTTGATTGCCTCCGCGATTGCCATGGCCGTACTGGCGTGGCCGTGCTTCTGGTTACTGACGCTCGGTATGTTCCCGCTGGCCTGCATGGCATCCATTCTGCTGGCCTTCGCCTTCGCCGGACATGCGGGCGTGATTCAGGCCACCTTGGCAGAGATGTTCCCGACCAACGTGCGTTACAGCGCTTACAGCATTGGCTTCAACCTCTCGACGGTGATCTTCGGCGGTTCCGCCCCCCTACTGATGACCTGGCTTATCGGCATGACCGGTATCGCCAGCATCCCCAGCTACATGGTGATTTTCACCGCGGCGCTGACGCTGATCAGCGCGCTGTATCTGAAAGAGACCGCCGGCAATCCGCTGGCTGACGAATAAGCACTGAACACAAGTATTCACTCAGGATTTCGAGGTCACTATGAAAAACGCGTCACCCTGGCGGATAGGGTTTGATATTGGCGGCACCTTTACCGATCTGGTGCTGTTAAACGACATCACCGGCGAAGCCATTCGCCATAAAACGCTGACCACGCCGGAAGACCCTTCCGAGGGCGCATACACCGGGCTGACTCAACTGGTGGAGATGGCGGGACTCAGCGCCAGTGACATTCACACCATTACCCACGGCACCACGCTGGCGATCAATGCACTGCTGGAACGTCACGGCGCCAAAACCGCATTAGTGGTGACACGTGGCTTCCGCGATGTGCTGGTGTTAGGACGTGAGTATCGCTACGACATCTATGACCTGAACGGTGCACCCGCTAAACCACTGCTGACACGCTCGCAGGCTTATGAAGTCACTGAGCGCGTCACGGCACGCGGTGAGGTGGTCACCCCGCTTGATGAGCAAGAAGTGGTGCAACTGGCGGCAGAACTGCGCACGCAAGGTTATGAATCGGTGGCGGTGCTCTGTATGCACGCTTACGCCTGGCCTGAACATGAAAATCAAATCGAGGCGATTCTCAGCCGTGAGCTGCCGGGCGTATCGATCTCGGTCTCTCATAAGGTGTCCCGTGAGATCCGCGAATACGATCGCGGCGTGCTGACCGCGATGAATGCTTTTGTGCAACCGAAAGCGCGCCGCTATATGGCACGACTGGAACACAAACTGCGCGAAGGCGGCTTCGCCTGTGACTGGCTGGTGATGGGCTCTAACGGTGGTTTGATGGCGCCGCAGGTAGCGGCTGATTACCCCACGCGCATCATCGAATCCGGTCCGGCTGGCGGGATTGTGGCGACTGCCGCCTTTGCACGTAAAAACGCCGAACATCAGGTGCTGGCCTTTGATATGGGTGGCACTACCGCAAAAGCCTGCGTGGTGCGCAACGGCGAACCTTCCATCACCACCGATTATGAAGTGGGTCGCGCCGATCGACTGCTGAAAGGCAGCGGTTTGCCCGTCAAATTGCCGGTGGTGGACATGATTGAAATCGGTGCCGGTGGCGGCAGCATCGCGCGTGTCGATTCACTTGGCCTGCTGGAGATTGGTCCTGAAAGCGCCAGCGCCTGGCCGGGACCGGCGTGCTATGGCCGTGGTGGAGAGCTGCCAACGGTCACTGACGCCAACCTGGTACTGGGCCTGCTGGATCCGGATGCCTTCCTTGGCGGCCGGATGCGACTCGATGTGGAGGCTGCCCGCACCGCGATCCAACGTATCGCGGCACCGCTGGGGTTGAGTGTTGAAGAGGCCGCATGGGGCATCCACGAAGTCGCTAACAGCAAAATGTCCGAAGCGTTGCGCACTCATTCGGTTGAGAAAAACGTCAGCCCGTCGCAGATGACCATGCTGGCATTTGGTGGCGCGGGCCCGAGTCACGCCTGGTCGCTGGCCAAACAGCTCAGTGTCAAACGCGTCTATTTCCCGAACGGCGCGGGCGTTTATTCCGCCTTCGGTCTGTTAACCGCGCCGCCGAGTGCTGACTTTGTGCGTGCCGATCGCTGCCGCCTGCAACCCGGTATTAATGTTGCAGCCATCAGCGCGATATTCGCCGAAGGGTTTGACGAAGCGATGACCACACTGGCCGCAGCGAATGCCGATCCTGCCACCGCGCTACAGCAGAAGCTCGCCGGCGTACGTTATGTCGGTCAGGGATCGGAACTGACCATCACCCTGCCTGACACCTTCCTGAGCCACGGCGATGTGCAAGCGCTGGTCGATACCTTCGAAGCCGCCCATCTGGCGCGCTTTGGCCGCACGCTGCCGGGGCAAGGTGTGGAAGTGGTGAACTGGCGTGGGCGTGTACAAACCACGCCTCCGAAACTCAACACTACCGATCAACTGCGTCACCCCGAACCTGACGCGCGTGAAAAAAGCCTGCAGGTCTATCTCGGCCGTGAACAGGGCTACCGCCCGTGCCGCGTGATCCCACGCAGTTTGCTGGTCACGGGCGTGGCAGTAGAGGGTCCGGCACTGCTGCAGGAGAAAGAGTGTGCAATTTATGTCGGTCCGGGTGCTTCTGCGCAGCTGGATGAACAAGGCAATATTCTGATGGAGCTGAACTGATGGCGACAACCACCCCTGACAATCTGCGATTTCTCGATGATCCTATCAGCCTGCGTATTACCTGGGATCGCCTGGTGAGTATCTCTGAAGAAGCGGCGGCCACGCTGGTTAACATGGCGTTTTCCAGCATCATCCGTGAAGTAGGCGACTACTCCTGCCTGCTGATGGATGCCAGCGGCAGTTCCCTGGCACAGCCGAAAGCCAGCGTGCCGGTGTTTATCGGCACCCTGCCCGCTACCGTGCGCCATTTGCTGGCGAAATTCCCAGCTGAAACCCTGAAACCGGGTGACAGCCTGATCACCAACGATCCCTGGCTCGGCACCGGTCATCTGAATGACGTGACGGTGGTCACGCCGGTATTCCGCGACGGGAAACTGGTGGCCTTCACCGGTGCTGCGGCGCATATGTCGGATATCGGTGGATCGCTGAATATGGGTTCATCGCGCGACATGTATGAGGAGGGTTTCCTCATTCCACCGAGCAAGCTGATGATGGAAGGCCAGGTGAATCAGCAGCTGCTGGATCTGTTCCTCGTCAACGTTCGCGCACCGGATCAGGTGGAAGGCGATCTGCATGCGATGCTGGCCGCTAACCAGATAGGTGCCAACGGTTTGCTGGGCCTGATGGATGATCTTAAGCTGGAATCCGTCACCCCGCTGGCAGAGAAAATCCATTCGCTGACTGAAGCCGCAATGCGCAAAGCCATTGAAGCGGTGCCGGATGGTCGTTACGAAGCGGCTGTAAATATTGGTGACTACGAAGGCGATATTCACCTCAATGTGGCGGTGATTGTCGAGGGCAGCAATATCACCATCGATTACGCCGGTTCCTCAGCTGAATCGATGTTTGGCAGCAACTGCCCGATGTCCTTCACTTACGCCTACAGCGTCTATCCGCTGAAGTGCTTGCTGGAACCGCATCTGCCCAATAATGAAGGCTGCTTTAAATCCATCACCGTGACGGCGCCGGAAGGATCGATTGCCAATGCGCGCCCGCCTTGTGCGGTTGAAATGCGCAACCGCGTCGGTCATATGGCGCACGCCGCTATCTTCACCGCGCTGTCAGAGATCATGCCGGAACGCGTGATGGGCCACTCGGGCAGTGCACCGGTGACCTGTGACGTGTTTGCCGGCCAGTTCGATGACGGTCGCCGCTTCGTAGAAAGCCTGTGCGTCAACGGCGGCACTGGCGCTCGGCCGGCGGCGGACGGGATTGTCACCGGCTACCCGGGCAACATGTCTTCCACTCCGGTTGAGCTGATTGAATCCGCTACGCCGCTGCTGTTCCTCGAGAAAGCCATCGTGCCGGATTCCGGCGGTGCGGGACGTTATCGCGGCGGTGTGTCGCAACGCATGGTGATTCGCAATACCAGCCAATATCCACTCTCACACAGCATGTTCTACTCGCGCCAGAAACACGCGGCAGAAGGCGTGCTGGGCGGATCGGCGGGCGCACCCAACTTTATCGCTATCAACGGTGAATCCCTCGCCAAACCGGTTGGCCGTCATGATGTCCTGCCGGGCGATGAGGTCACCATCCAGATGCCGGGAGGCGGCGGCAAGATGCCGGTCGCCGAACGTGATCCACAGGCCATCCTGTGGGATTTACAGGAAGGCTACATCACCGAAGCGGGAGCGCTGCGTGATTACGGCGTGGACGTTGCAGCACTGAACAGGAGCTAAGCATGGAACAGTTAACAGGAAAAGTGGTCATCATCACCGGCGCCGGCAGCGGCATTGGTAAAGCGGCTGCCGCAGGTTTTGTGCAGCGCGGCGCGCGCGTGGTGCTAGTGGGTCGCCGCAAAGCGGTGCTGGATGAGGTCGTGGCGGAACTGCGTGATCAGGGGGGTGAAGCCTGGGCTTATGCCGCTGATATCGCCAGCAAGCAAGAGGTGAATGCGCTGGTTGCCTGGACGCTGCGCGAACTGGGTGAGATCGACATTCTGGTCAACAACGCGGGCAGCGCCAGCAAGACACTCAACGCACGCTGGATCGAAGAAGAAGAATGGGATCAGGTTCAGGACGTCAACATGAAAGCCGTGTTCCTGCTGACGCAGGCGCTGCTGCCTTCAATGCTGGCGCGTAAAAACGGCACCATCATCACCGTTTCGTCACTGGCAGCGCTGCGTCCAAACCTGCTGGGTGGTGCAGCTTATGGCGCCGCGAAAGCCGCAGTGCGCAACTTTATGACTTATCTGCACAACACCTTCCGCAATGACGGCATCCGCTCGACCTGCATTCTGCCGGGGGAAACGAACACGCCGATTATGGATAACCGCGCCAATCCGCCGCTGCAAAGCATACGTGACCATATGGTGCAGCCTGAGGATGTCGCCGATGCCATCCTGCTGTGCGCCAGCCTGCCAATGCGCACGGTGATTGAAGAACTGATTGTTGCGCCGACTTTCCTGCGTGACGTTTCCGGCGATCTGGAGATCAGCCGTTGGAAAAATGCGCCCGCAGAATGCAAATCCGAGCGTTTTAACCACAACTGATCCCACAGGAAGGTGAATGATGTCTGCCAAACTTTTTATAGCGTCCGAAGCGGTACTGCGTGTCGAACGCACGTCACTGCGCGTGCAGCAGCCCGCTTCCAGCAGTGACATGGTCTCGCTGGCGATGGGAGAACCCGATTTTGATACCCCACCGCGCATCGTTCAGGCGGCGGTTGAAGCGCTGCAGCAGGGTTATACCCATTACGCCCCCCTGCTGGGCGATAAAACATTGTGCCAGGCACTGGCTGACGACGTCTCCGCACGGAGCGGCATGCCGGTCAAAAACGGTGAAGTGCTGGTCACTCACGGCGGCACCGCGGGCCTGGCTGCCGCGATCCTCTCTATCGTCAATCCAGGCGATCGCGTCGTCATTCCGGATCCGACTTATTCTCTGTATGCCGATCTGGTTAACATGGCGGGCGGAATCTGTATTCCCATGCCGTGCCGCAGCGATTTGCACTGGGATTTGGATCGTCTGGATAAGGCACTGGAGGGCGCCAAACTGTTTGTGTTCTGTAACCCAGGCAATCCCACCGGCATCGTGCACAGCCGAGAAGAGGTTGAAACGCTGGGTAAGCTGGTTAACAAACACAACAATCTGGTGATTGCGGATGAAGCCTACAGCGATCTGGTATTCACCGATCGCCCTTTCACTTCGGTATTGCAGGTGCCCGCCTTCGCTGGCCGTACGCTGTTCTGCCAGACTTTCTCGAAAAGTTACGCCATGACCGGCTGGCGCGTGGGCTATCTGGCAGGCCCGGCTGAGATGATCGCTGCCGCCGCGCGCGTCCATAATAGCGTCAACGGCTCGGTCAACAGTGCAGTGCAGCGCGCGGCACTGGTGGCGCTCACGCAGTGTCAAAACGACGTCAAACGTATGTATGATGTCTACCGTGAACGTCGCCAGTTAATGATGGAAGGTCTGTACGCCATCCCGGAGCTGTCGCTCAATGAACCCGAGGGTGCATTTTACTGCTTCCCTTCTTATTCATTGCCGATCCCGGCAATCGATATGGTCGCGCTGCTGCGTGAACAAGGCATTGCCGTCCGTCCAGGCAGTGAATTTGGTGCGGCGGGAGAGCGCCACCTGCGCCTGTCCTACGCGGCCAGTAATGAGGCGATCGTTGAAGGCGTACGTCGCCTCAAGCGTGCGCTGGCTGGTTTGAATTAAGACGTAAAACACAGGAATAAAACCCACAATGGCGGGAAGACCGATGCGCAGTGATACCGAAAGAAACCGCAAAAATCTGATTCAGGCGGGAGCCCGCTTGTTTGAGCATGCAGAGAACCCGATAAGCCTGGCGGAGATTGCCGCCGAAGCCGGCGTGTCGGTTGCCACGGCCTATCGCCAGTTTACGTCGGTCGAAGAGGTGCTGAACGCCTATCGCCAGGAAGTGGGCCAGCTATTACTCGACTTTAGCCTGAGCCAGAGCTGTACAGGCCTGCAGAAGCTGGAGAACATCAGCCGGCACTGGATCAAACTGGTGCGTGAGAACGGTGCCGCAATGGTGCCGATGCGTAACCGTCGTGGCTACCTGGAACGTTTATGGGAAGGCGCGGATTACCTGAAAGTTCAGGCTGATGCGCTACGCCCGGCATTACGCGAAGCGATGGGGGAAATGGATCTGCCGGATATTGGTGATAAAGCGATTTTCCTGTGGAACATCCTGTTCGATCCCCGCGAAATTTTCGACCTGCTGGACACCGTCGGCCTGACGGAAAGACAGGTGGGCACACAGTTGATGTCGGTGCTGATCGGCGGACTACGTGGTTTCGCTACCGCCAATGAGTTCAGTGTGGAAGCCTGCCGCACTAAGTAAATCGGGGCCGCCAGTCAGCGGCCTTTTCCCTCTTCTTTTGATGATCACAATCACTGTGAGGGGTTACTGCATCCTGAATTTGGGGCAGCGCCTGCGCGGTGCAATAAGGTGAAAAAATGACGGCACTTTCCTATGTATCAGAAGATAAACACTCTCCCTGGGCAACCTATCTGGCGCAGGTCGATCGCGTTCTGCCTTATTTAGGCGAACTGTCACGCTGGGCAGATACGCTACGCCATCCCAAGCGTGCGCTGATTGTCGATATCCCGCTGGAGATGGATGATGGTAGCGTCAGGCATTTCGAAGGCTACCGCGTGCAGCACAACCTATCGCGCGGGCCGGGTAAAGGCGGCGTGCGTTTTCACCCGGACGTCACGCTGGAAGAAGTGATGGCGCTATCTGCCTGGATGACGGTGAAATGTGCGGCGATTAATCTGCCATTTGGCGGGGCGAAAGGCGGTATCCGCGTCGATCCTCGTGAGTTATCCAAAAAGGAACTTGAACGACTGACGCGCCGCTATACCAGCGAAATTGGCAGCATTATCGGGCCACAACAGGATATTCCGGCACCGGATGTCGGCACGAATCCACAGGTGATGGCATGGATGATGGACACCTGGTCGATGAATGTCGGCATGACCAGTACCGGTGTGGTGACCGGCAAACCCATCCATCTCGGAGGTTCTCTCGGGCGCGTTAAGGCCACGGGGCGCGGTGTGTTCGTTACCGGCAAGGTCACTGCGCAGCGTATCGGCCTGGAACTGGAAAACGCGCGCGTTGCGGTGCAGGGCTTTGGTAATGTCGGCAGCGTGGCCGCCGAACTGTTTTCACAGTCTGGTGCTAAGGTTGTCACGGTGCAGGACCACAGCGCCACGCTGCATCATTCAGCCGGCATCGATATCGCAGCGCTGATTTGCTGGCAACAGCAGCACGGCAGCATCGCCGGATTTCATGGCGCAACCGCCATCAGCCACGAGGCCTTTTGGGAACAAGGTTGCGATATCCTGATCCCCGCCGCGCTGGAAGGGCAAATCACCGCAGAACGAGCGCGAAAACTGGTGTGCCGCATGGTGCTGGAAGGCGCCAACGGCCCTACGTTACCTGAGGCGGACGATATCCTGACCCAGCGCAACATCACGGTAGTGCCCGATGTGATCTGTAACGCGGGTGGCGTCACCGTCAGCTATTTCGAGTGGGTACAGGATTTCTCCAGCTTCTTCTGGAGCGAAGACGAGATTAACGCCCGACTGGACAAAATCATGGAGCAGGCGCTACTCGCGATCTGGCAAAAATCGGAACAGCTGGAAGTGAGTTTGCGAACGGCGGCTTATGCCGTAGCGTGTGAGCGGATTTTGACGGCAAGGAAGGAGCGTGGGTTGTATCCGTGAGCGGAGTACCAACATTTAAATAGCGTTGATGGAAACCGTTTTTGATCTGCTTTAAAGGGCTTCAACGCAGAGTTCTGGACGAATCCTGATAATGGATCACAGCCGTATTTACTATCCAGCTGTTTTCTACTCCCTATATATTGATAATCATTGACTGTGATTGATTTGATAACAAACGATCGGCCAGCTCAATGCCCTGAAAACCACGGAATCTATTAAAAATTTCTTATCAGCGATTCTAAACGACAAAACCGCCATGAGGCGGTTTTGTCTGAATTTGGTGTAAGGCCGGGATCAAAAGTGGTTAACTAGTCTTGAACGAGATGCCTAAAATTCTGGAATTACTCTTCCACTAAAATATTTACATGACAGAACACTTCATACTCTGACTGTCGGTCATAACGGAAAAAGCGTGAGATTACGATTCCTCTGAAAGAGCTGAGTGTCTCGTTCTCTTCTGGATTTCCACCAATTTCTACGTAATCACCTACTGAAGGGATAAACATCACCGGAGTTTCTTCACCAGAGGTCTGAATAACACTTCCTGCAGGGATCGGCGTTTCTTCACCACGTCGTTTGTACTGAAAATCGATGCTGTACGTTATTTCCAATTTTACCTCTGGATGCCATCCGTTCGAATTGCCCACGCGGACTAAACAAGCTTTGGAAGAAGATAATATCAGAGATAATATTCAGGAATAAATAGTGAAAAGTGCGAATTTTTATATGAGTTTTTTAATGTTCTCTGGTAAAGACACTTCATTAGGGTGAGCAGTAAAAGTTCTCTGTCAATTGGTAAAAAACGATGCTGCAACGTCTTATTGGTGCTAATACACATATTTATTAACAGATAACGACGGTTTACCGCTTCGCTTTATTTCAATCAGAGATCAAGCTACGCGTAAAACTGTATTCCTGATGCGTTGCGGTGCCATTGTGTGATTATTTCTACTAAAAAACAGGCTCATTTTTTTGCACTGAGCCTGCCTGTCACCAAAGTAAGTTTAATCAGAGCAACTCACATGGCTGTTCCGCTTAAAGCGCAGCAGCGAAGGCGGCTACATCGCGGTTAAAGCGTGTCGACTCCTCAATAAACGGAGCATGACCGGAGTGGCTATAAATACGCGTTTGAATAGCGGGATTCACCTGCTTCGCTCTTTTCAGCGATGCCGCAGGATTAATCAGCGCGTCATGTTCACCGTATATAAACAGTAACGGTACGCGCACGTGTTTAAGTCCTTGCGCCAATGGGATTTTCATCGACATCACCGCGCGCTGCATGGACCAGGAAGCCATTGCAGCATTCGCCAGCAGGCGTTCAAAGGTTTCGCTGTCTGGTTGCTGATAGAAGCAAAGCCGCAAGAAGGCGCGCTGGCCATCGAGATGCGTTTTTAAATCTGCCGAGATCATGTCGCGATAAACGTTGTCATGCGCGGGGATTAACGTCGGGGTAAGTTCCACCACTCCGTCAACATAGATTGCGCCACTGACTTGATGGTCACCAAATGCCGCCAGATAATTGGTCATGACCGCGCCGCCAAGCGACCATCCTACCAGCAGTGGATTTCGAGCATGGCGTTGATCAATCACCGCCTTGAGATCGTCTGCCCAACGCTTGCCATCGCTATAGGCTACTGCCTGCTGTGGTTTGTCGGAAAGTCCATGCCCGCGAAGATCGTAGGTTATCAGGCGATAGCGCTGTAGCTGCGGATCGTTGAGCTGTTTTTCCCAGTTAAGATGGCTGCCCAATAAGCCATGAATAAAAATAATAGGCAAACCTTCAGGATTGCCTGATTCCTGTACCGCGATCCGCACGCCATCGGGGGCAGTGACGGTGTAGTGCTTTTCAGCAGCAAACAGTGCGGTTGAAAATAGCATGATGAACAGTGCACACAGCGTGCGTGATAGGTGTAACAGCATAAAAAGCCTCCTTATATGAATGATTTCTGGCTATCCTGAACCCTGACACTGGTGTCAGAGTCAAGCGTCCTATTGGAGATGATTTATGCAGTTGGCGATTGGAGAAGTGGCGAAACAGTCAGGCGTCAGCGTTCGGGCAATCCGTCACTATGATCGGCACGGATTACTGACTTCAAAACGTGCCTGTAATGGGTATCGTTATTTTCCTCCGCAGGCAATAACACAGGTGCGTCAGATTCAACGGCTCATCAACATCGGTTTTAGCATTGCCGAAATCTGCTCCTTTCCTGATTGTATGCTGATGGTCGAAGGCGCGGCTTTCTGCCCTGAAACCCAGGCATTACAGCACCAGCGGTTGGAGGATATTGAGCGTCAGATTAGCGAACTGGAGTCACGGCGGACACGATTGATGGCGACGCTGACTGAGGGTATCGCGAAGTAGAACCCACATGGTGATCCCTTTAATTCGGGCATTAAAAATTTCATAACTCAAAATAATGAGTTCATTTCCGCGCTGATTCAGCGCCTAAACCAGGGAAGAGAGTGATGTTTCATCTGATATTCAGCATACCGAGTTGGTACGTTATTGCGCGATTCGTTTTTCCATTAGCCATGCCATTAGTATTAAAAATCATTCTATCTTTGGTGGTTTTACTGGCTTCTCAATATCTGTTAATTAGCCGATTTACGCCGGGCGGCATCTTCTCACCTGAAATGCCGCGCGCCGTCACCATCCTGTTCAGCTGGGCCTTTGGCACGGTGTTACTCCTCGCGTTCACCCAAATACTGCTTGATGTAGTCACAGTCATTTCTCTGCTGCTACGGCATCCGCTGCAGATGACGCCTGGCGTACGTTATGTTGCTGCACTCATCGCCATGGTGATGTCGGCGGTGGGCGTCAATCAGGCCATACGCGTGCCGCCCGTGAAAGAGGTGACGATCAAAATTGATAACCTGCCGAGCGAGTTCGAAGGCTACCAGCTGCTTCAGCTCACTGATCTGCATATCACTAAAGTGTTCAACGCCGCATGGACCGCAGCCATGGTGAAAAAGGCCATGACGCTGGACGCTGACCTGATCCTCGTAACGGGCGATGTCATAGATGGCACCCTGGAGAATCGCAGAAATGACGTGGAGCCGTTGAGAGGTTTACATGCGTCGGACGGTGTTTATGCCATCACCGGTAATCACGAGTATTTCTTTGAGCAGCAGCGCTGGACCGATCATCTTGCGACGTTAGGACTGCAACCTTTGCTCAACAGCCATACCCTCATTAAACGCGGCAACGCGGAGCTAGCGATCGCCGGTCTGCCTGATGTTTCAGCCTCCCGCAGAGAAGCTACTGGGCCGAATCTTGAGCTGGCACTGGAAGGAGTGCCCGCCAATGCACCGGTCATACTGATGGACCATCAACCGCGCAATGCGCGCCAGAACGCGACGCACAAAGTCGATCTTCAGCTTTCTGGCCATACACATGGCGGATTGATCGTCGGTTTTGATCGATTGTTTGCGAAACCCAACGCGGGCTTTGTCTCGGGACTTTATGAGGTGGATGGCATGCAACTCTATGTGAACAACGGCACCGCGCTTTGGCCGGGAATGGCAATCAGACTGGGTCGTCCCTCGGAGCTCACGCGAATTACGCTGCAGCGGAAAGAGTGAAGTCTTGAGTCATATCTTCTAAAAAAACTTTGAGAAGAATGTGCATAGCCATGAGCCTGTTATGTGAGGCTCATGGCTTGTATTGAGCCAACAAGTACTAAAAACGTTTAATCATATGGAAATCAAAAATTTTGTTGGGGCCCAAAACATCATCAAAATATGTTCAATTGGCGCCGCAGAGAGGGTCTGGTTTATAGCTGGTATTCAAAACAGAAAGATCAACGGTTCTTGCCGCTCGATCCAGGTCATAAGCCGCTTGAATACGAAGCCACATGGCGGGCGTACTACCTATGACCGCCGACAATTTGATGGCCATCTCTGGTGTTATGGCCGTCAGGCCAGAAACCATTCGTGATGCTGTAGAAGGTGCAATCGCCAAAGCACGTGCAAGCTCACGCACGCCAATATTAAGGTCTTCCATAATATCGGAAATGATTTCACCCGCGTGTGGGGGATTATGCATAGTCATCAGTGATAATCCTCATAATTAAGAATGTAAGCGTCACCATCTTTAAACTCAAAAGTAATACGCCAATTTCCCGTCACCGTGATCGACCAAATACCTTGTCTGTCACCTTTCAGAGGATGCAACCTGTAACCGCTGAGGTTCATATCCTCAATATTTTCTGCCAGATCAATCACTCGAAGCCGCGTACGTAACCGTTTCTCATGAGCGGCATTTATCTTTCGAGTCGAGCCAGTTGTGAAAAACTCCTCAAGCCCCTTATGTAGCCAAGTTTTAATCATCCTTGTATCTCACTGTTGCTTGATGTGGAACATTATAACGCATGTTCCACTCTATGCAACACTTTACATCTAGACTGTTTGATATGTCTTGCCTATGCGCGGCTGGCCAATCCAAAGCGGCTCTGCAGCACAGCATCAATTTCATCTTCCGCCAGCTGCTGCTTTTCTACACCCTCCGCCGTCACCGTTTTCAACATATCACCCAGCAGGATCATCCGTCCCTCGGGGCGATGCTGCACGATCAGCAACTTCTGCACGAAAATGGCATCGGGGTGCGTGGAGTTAAGATAGTTGGCCGGGACGAAATCAATCCACTCTTGCGGCGACAGATCAAAACCATATTGATTGCACCATTCTCCCTCCACCTTCGCCTGCAATAGATATTCGCCATGCGCATCGCGAGTAAGCTTGAATGTGTCGAAATCCTGTTTAATATCGCTATCGCGCTGATCTAAGGCGATTGGCGCACGGATGCCGTAGCTGCCGAAACCGAGATCGCACAGCCACTGACGTCCGTCGACTTCCGCCACCAGCGCCATATGGGTTTTGGGACGTCGCACCGGGTAGAACATCGGTCTTGCTGCCACAAAACGGTAGGCAATACCTAACGCTTCCAGCGACATAGCGAACAGCCCGTTCACCTCATAACAGTAGCCCCCTCGCCCCTGATGCAGAATCTTGTCGCTGATCTCTTCAGGTATCAGCGAGACAACTTTCCCTGCCTGCACATCGAGATTCTCAAACGGTACGGAGAACAATTGATGGCGCATGATGGCGTGCAGCGTGGTTGAATCGGCGGCCGCAGGACCGGTGAAATTAATGCGACGGAAATAGCGGGAAAGATCGAAGTTATCGCAATGCATAGTGCCTCCTTGTCTGGTTCATGCTCGACACTATAGATGGCACTCATCATCGTCTGTATAGTCAGATTTATCGAAAATCAGACTGTACAGATCGACATGTCCGCCCTGCCATTATCGTCCCCACATTACCGCCGCATTGCTGAGAGTCTGCGACACACCCTTGCCTCTGGCGTGCTGCGACCTGGCGATCGTATGATCTCCGCACGCAAATTGGCCGAACGCGAACAGGTTAGTCTGCCAACAGCCTTAGAAGCACTGCGTTGTCTGGAAGCGGAAGGATTGATTATTGCGCGTCCGCGCTCGGGCTACTTCGTCAGTCCGCGAAACACCGAACGGCAAATACCACCTGCGCCTGCTCTGTCGGGCCCTGTACCCGTGACTCTGGCAGCCGTTGCGCGTTCACTGTTCAGCAGCGCGGAAACCCGTTTGATACCGCTCGGCGCGGCGCTGCCCGATCCCAACTGGTTGCCGACGGAGGCACTGCAGCGAGCGCTACAAGCGGCAGCTCGTCGTCTGGATGCGCATGGCCAAAGCTACAGCCTGCCACCGGGCCGGGCCGATCTGCGCAATAAGATTGCCACACGTGCCGCGCAATGGGGCGCACGGTTTGGTGCGGACAACCTTGTCATTACCGCTGGGGCAACCCAGGCGCTGCGTCTGGCACTGCGCGCCGTGTGCCAGCCAGGCGATGCCGTCGCGATTGAGCAACCCGCCTACTTCGGCACGCTCCTGCTGCTGGAAGATTTAGGCCTGAAGGCACTGCAAATCCCCACCGATGCCACTGAAGGATTAATGCTGGCACCGCTCGCAGACGCCATTAAACAGCATCAACCCGCTGCCGTGCTGGCCTCGCCAACCGTGCAAAACCCGCTGGGTGCCAGTATGCCGGTCACGCGTAAGCAGGAGCTTGTGGCGTTACTTGAACGTGCAGGCATCCCGTTGATTGAGGACGATGTGTATGGCGATCTCGCTGGCGAAGGACAGCGTCCTCCTGCCTGCAAGGCCTTTGATCAGAGTGGCAATGTGATTTACTGCAGTTCACTGTCCAAGACGCTCGCGCCCGGCTGGCGCATAGGCTGGATTGCCGCTGGCCGCTATCACACCCAGGTTTTGCAGGCGCGCATGGCGGGCGATTGGGCGGGCACGCCGTTGCTTGAAGCCGCCACCAGCGACGTACTGGCCAGTGGAGACTACGATCGGCACCTGCGACGTTTGAAGGTTCGCGTTGCAGAAGGTGTGCGAGCCGTCATCGCAAGGGTTGAAGCGCGCTTCCCGCCTGGCACGCGCGTTACTCCACCGGAAGCCGGCTTTTTGCTGTGGGTTAAACTTCCGCCACAGATCAATGCGCTGGAAGTGCACTGTCGCGCACTGGCGCTGGGTATTGGGGTTAGCCCGGGACCGCTGTTTTCACCTGAAGCGGCGTTACAGAATTTCCTGCGCTTAAATTGCGCGAACCAGCCAACGGCACAGCTGCTGAATGCTGTGGACCAGATCGGGGCGATTTGTCACGCATTGATGGCCTGAATTTTATATGGCGCATCAGAAAAAAGCCGGGCCTTTTGGCCCGGCTCATATCAGAACTCGACGCGAGCCCCTAAGTTATAACGTCTACCTTCCAGCATCGCCGACTGGTTGTAGGACGTTTTATAAATCGGGTTTGCATCGAACAGGTTATAAATACCCGCCATCAACGTAATATTTTTATTCAAATGATAGCGCGCACCCAGATCAACCAATGCATAAGCTTCGGTAGAGCTGGACTTGCCAATGTCCGGAGAGTTACTGCGCCAGCTTGTCTGCGTCCACAACTCCAGATCGTTCATTGCCATCCAGTTCACCGAGAGATTGGCCATGCTGGTCGGGAAGTCACTCAACGCATATCCCTTGTACTCACCGCTTTTCTGCTCACTGTGGGTATAAGTGTAATTGGCGTTCACCTTCAGGTTTGATGTGACCTGCCAGTCACCGTTCAGCTCTAACCCATAGATCTCAGCATCGCTGACGTTGAAAAATTGCGAGACGCTCTCGGCAACGTAGCCATTGTAAACGCACTGCTGCGTGGCCGACTGGGTACAGATGGTGTAATCGCTGATCTTATCTTTGAATTTTGTGTGGAAGACGGTGGCATCCAACGCCAGGGCATCTTGCTGCCAGTAAAGCCCTAACTCGGTATTGATACTCTTCTCGGGTTTGAGTTCATCATTGCCGATACCAATAGAAGAGTATGGATATGCGCCATATACGCTGGTAAAGCCTGCATTGTTTTCACGCAAATCCGGCTTTTTATAACCCGCTGAAACGCCCCCTTTAAGCGACCAGTTTTCATTCAGTGTCCAGTTGCCATAAAGTTTAGGCGTGACGTGGTAACCGAAGTAACTGTCATGATCCAGACGAGCAGAGGTTGTCAGCGTAAAGTCAGGGACGATCATCCATGCGTCTTCTGCGAATAATGCCCAGCCATTACGGGATATTTTGCTGACTGGTGTGACGCCGGGCGCCACCTTATCCTCGACATCAAAGGTGTCATTCAGCTCATTACGGGTGAAGTTCGCCCCCAGCGTGAGTTTGTGATCGCCTAGCGAAAAGGTATTCGCGCTGTTCGCTTCAAAGTTACGCTGCTCAATGAACTGAGGTGACATCTCAGGAACACGATACTCCGTGCGGGCCTTTTCATAACTGATGAAGTTTTTCGCCTCGATCATGTCGTTGGCATACCAGGCATGCTGCGAGAGCGAAGCTGCATCGCGATCAAAGCCCCAGTACCATGGACTGGCTGCTCTGTGGGTTTTTTCCTGATGCCCGCGAGAGGCACTCAGATCCCAGAGTTGGGTGTCGGTTGGAGACATTGAAACCGTGGCATCAAGATTCCCAGACTGATGCTTTACAAAGCGTTCATCGCTTTGGCTGTCATCATCACGGCGATCAAGATAGTCAGCACCCACACTCACACCCAGTTTGCCTGGAATAATCGGCCCCATAACGAATGCATTAGTCTGATTGGTATTACCGTACTCACTCTTTTCCTGCAGGAAGTAATTATCCTCCAGTACTCCTGTCCATTTATCGAGGTTATATGCTTTTTTAGTAATGACGTTGACGACACCACCAATCGAATCGGAGCCATAGAGTGAGGACATCGGCCCGCGAATCACCTCAATACGCTCAATCGCCGCCAGCGGTGGCATAAAGGCAGCTTCGGTTCCGATGTGATGGCCGTAAGGACGTGACTCACGGGTGGCCTGCTTAATCCCGTTTACCATGTAAGAGGTATAGGTCGAGTCCATCCCGCGCATCTGAATATCACCGGTTGCCAGGCTGCCGTGTCCATTGCCGACCAGTACACCCGGGATTTCGCGTAGCGCTTCCGTGACATTCTGATTAGATCGGGTGTTTAACTCCTTCTCACCGACCACTGAAATACTCGCCGATGCGTCCCGTCGTTCCTGACTGAAGCCAGAAGCGGTCACAACAAGATCGTTCTCGTTATTCGAGGTGTTGTCCTGGGCATAGCCGACAACGGGGAGATGGCTCAGGGCGAGCGCAATCGCCACGGCCAGGCGTGTTTGATTTTTCACAGCAAAATCCCTATTAAAGTTGGTCTAAATCGATCTTAAGGACGTAATCATCTTTATTGGTTTTTTCGTCCTGCTTCACACTGACGTAAAGCGTGCTGGCATCGGGTGAAAGCACCATGCTGTTGGGCATGGCAGAGGTGTCAATGGTGTGCTTCACGCGATAAGTACTGGCGTCAATGATGCTAATTTGACGCGCGTTGCGATGGGTGACATAGATTTCACTGCGGGCGGCATTGTAGACCACCGCAATAGAGTTGGGTGTGGGTATACGGTGCAGGAGCTTACCGGAATCCAGCTGAACCACCAGCGCGTCACGCGTGTTGGTGTCCGCAATATAGCCCAGCCCCTCACGTGTATTGAGGGCGATATTCAGGAAGTAATGATTGGTTTCTGCAGGGTCGACTTTCACCGTGGAAATGAGACTGGAAGATACGCCATCCAATGTCATGATCTCGCCTTTTCCGGTCACGGCATAAACTTTATTACCCGCTTCATCGACTGCAAAGCCAACCGGCTCCATGTTATCGAGCGTTTTAATAACCTGTTGTTTTTGCGTATCGACAACCCACAGCAACCCTTTGTCTTTCCCACCTATACCCGAGACATATAGACGGTGATGTTTTTTATCCAGAACGACTTCACGCACATGGGCTTTTTTTTCCGGAACGGCATCATCGCTTAACTGCAGCGTGCGGACTTCTTTTCCGGTACGACTATCCAGCAGGGTGACGGAACCATCCAGCGCGTTACCGAGATACAGGATATGGCTCTCTTCATCGAGTGCCACGGAAAAAACACGACGATTTGTGGGGATTTTCTTATCAATCCGCAACGTATCGGCAGCCAGTTCAAACACAATCCCCGCCCTTTTATCCTCGTTAAATGAGGGCGATGAAGCGGCGAAGAGGGCGTTACGCTCCTTCACATAGGCCATTTCATAAACACCATGGCCTAAAGGATGCGTCTTAAAATCCATTTCATTCATAGCCTTAGCCATCCCGGAGGAAGATAACAGCAGTTGCGAGACTGCGAGGGAGAGTAGAGTACGCTTTGTAATTTTTTTGATAAGCATGAGATATTTATTTACAGTTAATTACACGAAGAGGAATGATAATCACTATCAGTATCGTTATCAATAAAGAATATTAACCGATCGCTGAATCTGCTTAACTGCTGTTGTCTGGCAACTGAACACGGCACGGAAGGCATGGCTAGCGTATGGTTAAGGTCTGTTTCAAGCACCTGGGATGGGAAAATGATGGACGAGGGTTGTATACCGGGAACTGTTTAGTACCAAAATTTAATGAAACTTCTGGCTTGAAAATAACAAGGAAGACGCTATGTTGCGCCGATTTTTTAATTACTACCTTCCCTACAAACGTCTATTTTTGCTGGACTTTGGTTGCGCCATTGTCGCCGGGTTGCTGGAACTCTCCTTTCCCATGGCAGTCAGGATGTTTATTGATAAATTACTCCCTGCGCAAAACTGGGAACTCATCCTTCTTGCCTCATTGGCATTATTAGCCATCTATCTGATTAACACGGGTCTGATGGCCATCGTGAATTACTGGGGGCATGCATTAGGCGTTGGTATTGAAACGGATATGCGCCGGGAAGCTTTTGAACACCTGCAAACCCTTTCGCTGCGTTATTACGATAATACGAAAACCGGTCATATCATTACGCATGTGACCAAGGACCTTGAAGAAGTCGGCGAGATAGCCCATCACGGTCCGGAAGATCTGTTCCTTGCCGTGATGACCTTTATCGGCGCATTTATTCTGATGGCCAATATTCATCTCAACCTGGCATTGATCACGCTGGTTCTCGTGCCCGGCATGGTCTGGCTGGTCAGTCGTTACGGACGGCAGATGACCCAAACATGGCAAAATCTCTTCCATCAGGTGGGTAATTTTAATACCCGCATTGAGGAAAGCATCGGGGGGATTCGCGTCGTCAAAGCTTTTGCCAACGAACAGCAGGAAACCCGACTGTTTGCCAAAGATAATGCGCTCTATAAAAAGACCAAACTGCGCGCTTACCGGATTATGACCACCAGCATGACCTTAAGCTACCTCTCAACGCGCTTAACCCAATTGGTCATCATGGTGGCTGGAACGGCTTATGTGCTGCGAGGCGAGTTGAGCTATGGCGGTTTTGTCGGCTTTCTTTTGCTCACCGAGGTCTTCTTCCGCCCGGTCGAAAAAATCTCTGCGGTGCTGGAAAGCTATCCAAAAGGGATCGCGGGGTTTCGTCGTTTCACCAACCTGATCGATACCCTGCCTGATATTGTTGATCGACCCGATGCCCAAGACGTTACGGCCCTCAAGGGAGATATCGTTTTTGATCATGTCACTTTCGGTTATAGCCACACTCCGGTTCTGAAAGACATCACGCTGACGATCAAACCCGGGGAAACGGTGGCATTTGTAGGCCCAAGTGGAGC
Source organism: Pantoea sp. alder81 (assembly GCF_020179835.1). GTDB lineage: Bacteria > Pseudomonadota > Gammaproteobacteria > Enterobacterales > Enterobacteriaceae > Pantoea. The sequence goes on from NZ_JAIUDA010000013.1 coordinate 74,313, forward strand.
AGGAAAAACAACGCTTTGTGCACTGACCCCACGATTCTACGATGTACAGGATGGCGCCATTCGTATTGATGGCGTTGATGTGCGTGATTACCAGCAACGTGCACTGAGAAATCAGATAGGGATTGTACAACAGGATGTCTTTCTGTTTGGCGGCACCATTCGCGAAAATATTGCGTATGGCAAACTGGACGCCAGTGAAGATGAAATCTGGCAAGCCGCGAAGCTTGCCCGTCTCGATAGTCTGATACAAAGCCTGCCTGACGGATTAGATACTGTCGTGGGTGAACGTGGGGTGAAACTCTCTGGAGGTCAAAAACAGCGTCTGTCGATTGCCCGCGTGTTCCTGCGTAATCCCCCTATTTTGATCCTTGATGAGGCCACCTCGGCGCTGGACACGGCCACCGAGCAATCCATACAGCAATCACTGAATGAGCTTTCGCAAGGCCGCACTTCACTGATCATCGCTCACCGTCTATCGACCATACAACATGCTGACCGCATTGTGGTGGTGGGTGATCAGCAGATTCTGGAGGAAGGTAGCCACGACGTGTTAATGGCTAAGCAAGGTGTCTACGCTTCGCTTTATCAGGCACACCTGGCGGGAAAATCGCTGCCGGCTAACGCATAAAATGAGAAGGAAATAACACAGACATCAATATCATAAGCGCGCTAATTATCATGAAGAGATTTCCATGCGCGAACAGATTAAACTTTTGAGCCGCCAATGTGCGGCTATTTTATTTTTTGCCATTTTTATAACCCTGATGATGTCGTCGGTCTATATAGACGTAAACTGGATGCATAACGCTCTGCATGAATCATCAATAATTGAACTTGCTCAGGAAGTGATGCTGGTTTTAATTGCAGGCGGATTTTTTATATCGCCGTCACGCCGTCCTGAACTACGCGGTGCGCTTATTCTCATCGGCGGTTTTTACACATGTATGTTAATCAGGGAACTCGATTTTATCTTCGATATGATATTTCATGGCAGCTGGGTCATTTTTGCGCTGCTGACAGCATTGGCAAGCCTGGCAACTGCAATGAAAGCGCCTGAAAGCATTCTTTCAGGATTGGTCAGTTTTACCGGGCACAAAACCTGGCTGATGACAGCTACGGGATTATTAATCGTGCTGGTATTTTCCCGGTTATTTGGTATGCATCAACTGTGGCAAAATCTTATGCTGGACGGCTATAACCGCGTGGTAAAAAACATGGCGGAAGAAGGTACAGAGCTATTGGGTTACAGCATTTGCCTCCTGGCATCTGCCAACTACTTATGGTCGACGCGACCCGCTGTAGTGCATGAGAAAATAAGTGATGACCATACTTACCGCGACCATGCGCAACCGCCATTTCGTCACTTAACGGACGTACGGCTCCCGCAATAAAGCTAATCAGGTTAATCGGTGCGCACCCATGCGCACCTCACGATAATCACGTTTATCCAAGTGGATTTCGCCTGATGGTGAAACGAACATGGGTCAGGGCTTAAAGAGTAATCACTAATTTTGGGTCAGGGTTCAATCTCGAATGGCCTGGTATAATCGAAGTAACCGTTATAACAATCTAAATAAACATGCGCAGAGTAGTGCCCTTTTTCCCCAAATACCTTCAATTCACCTGACCAACTGTTGTCGGAAAACGTTGGGTTTGTCTCAAACCGAATGCTGGACAATCCAATCGAATCCATTTCTTCACCCTCAGCGGCCGTTCTGAACCATGACTTGATGAAACTGGTTTTGATTTGTGAGTCAGTCAGTTTTATACATTCCTGCTGATATTATTTACTTGCCGGAATAGCCCTGTTAAATGCCATCAGTATGAAAAGTGCCACCAGTGTGAGTAAAACACCGATTAAGATCATGGATGTGGGGTAAAGCAACTTTTTCATGTTCACGAAATCCTTGTGAGCTTAAAGAGCACATTATTTAATATTAGGGTCAATAAAATTTCGTTCTACTTATGATTTATATTCTTACTTTTTAAAGGGTCTTTAACCCATTTGATATCTTTTAGGTGACTTATTTTAGCAACGTAGTCGAGGTTTGGCGATACACCAGGTTTTGAAATAGTATAAATAATAGCTAAAAATTCAGATTGTAATTATCTTAGATCAATATGAACAAATTACCTATTTTCGCCAGCCAACAGTTATTTTAATCATAGTTTAAAGCTGCTGATGACCTTCAAGCCATCAGCATGCCTGAAACTCATTGAATTTAAAAAGCGTTGACTCCTCAGCTTTCCTGCCTCTGCAGAAAATTTAGTCAGTTGTAAGAGGTTGAAGGTTAAATGGATGTCCGGTGATTTCCCCGGCTTTTCTTAATTCGGCCACAATGCTGGCTGCTACAGGAATGCCGAACTCACGCCGTTTTTGTTCACATTCATTAGCACGCTGGCCAGGATAACGCGACGCTTGACCAGACGCCTGAAGATAGGTATCAAGCCAATTACGCATATGCTCATCAAATGATTGTTGACCAATCAGCAAAGCTGGGTTGATGACCAGAATAAAGGCGCTGACATTACCTGCGCTGCTTGTTGCGCTATGCTGGGCAGCACTTGCAGCTGTGGCTGAAGCGGTCAAACTCCCCGCAAGCACTTGAACCATCATTGCAAGACCAATGCCCTTATGTCCGGCCACAGGTAGCATCGCTCCCTGCAGTGCCATCTGTGGGTCAGATGTGATTGCGCCGTCAGGACCTGTTGCCCAGTCGTCTGGGATACGTTCCTGACCATCCTTGATCGCCTGCAGCACATTACCCCGCGCAACAACACTGGTTGCCATATCAAATACCAGTGGCGCTTTTCCTTGCAACGGTGCGGCAAACGCGATGGGGTTGTTACCAATCGCAGGTTTCCCTGCTCCCATGAGCGCCATTAAGGGAGGGGTTTCCTGACAAATAACGGCAATCATTCCTTCATCAGCCGCTTCTAGTGCAAACTGTCCTAACGCTGCCAAATGGCCACTTCGACGTAGTAGAAGTGTCGTTACCGGATGAGTGTGAGCATGTTTCACGGCAAGTGATATTGCCGTGCTGGCTACGGATTGTCCAAGCCCTCCATCACCGTCAAACCAAATGACATTATCCCTAATTTCGTGGGTGAAATGAGGTTGTGCATTGATCTCACCTTGCTGCATTTTTTCGAGATAGGTCAGCACACGGGAAACGCCGTGGGTGTCTATTCCGCGTAGACTTGTCCTCACCAAAACTCGCGCAGTCTCTTCAGCATCTTGAGGGCGCGCACCAGCAGCAATATAAAGTTGGCCAATCCAGTGTTGCAGGCCTTCAGGGGAAAAATAAGATGTCATGAAATCACTCCCAGTGATTAACAATAGATATCGTTAAAAATACACAAACTGACTGCTGATAGTTTCTTCACCCTTAAGCGAACGGTGCCCGCTCCCATCTTCAACAGCAAAAGAGCCAGCTTTCTTAAGCAGTTTGTTTAGCATTTTTAAATGCTTCTAATGGTTAATTTTAGTTAGAAGTTAAAATCCGTAGTCGCGGTTTTTAAACGTTTTTGCTTTAAAGCGTTCAGGACATAAATCCAGATATCATCTTTACAGACACCTCAATGGGAAAGCTGCTGAATTTTTATACTGTAAGGGAGAAGAAAATAACGCAAAATAATCAAATCATTATTCATCATGGCATAAAACTCATCTCAAACCTTCTCAAAAAGATTAACATTTTCAGCCTGAAGAATTCAGTCCAGTTTTCTTGCCTCACTAACAGAGGGTTTGATATCTTTCAATTAGATTCCATTGATATTTTAGTCAAAAGTGATGGAACTATGCTTGAGTGAAATTTTAAGTCATGGAGTTGGATATTATTTTTTCGACCCACCAATATCATTTTTAGCAGTGCATCTCAGGCAGCCTTAAGATGCACTCCTTAAAACTTATGCAAGTGATTTTTTTAATGACTGATTCTTTTTGTTGATCTGAATCGAGAGTGTCAGGATTGCTGAAATTAACAGCATCCCTGCGACACAGTACATCGCGAGAGAAAAGCTTCCCGTGTTTTCCTTAATCCAGCCAATAATGGCTGGACCTGCAAATCCACCCAGATTACCAATAGAATTGATGGCAGCTAACCCTGCTGCTGCTGCTGGCCCTTTCAAAAATAGAGAGGGAATACTCCAAAGAGGAGGTTTACAAGACGATATTCCAACACTCGCTATGATGAGAGCTACAAGGGCTAAGGACAGCGAATGGGCTAAACCAGCGATGAGAAAACCAACGCACGCCAGTAAACAAGCTAAGACAACATGCCAGATTCTTTCGTGGGTTTTATCTGAATGCTTTGCCCATGAAATCATTGCCACGATTGATAACGCAGCGGGTACCGCATTGATAAAACCTGTCTGAAGAGTTGTTAAGCCAAATGATTTTAGAAATTGTGGAGACCAGATGTTGAGCGAGTAAAGTCCTGCTGAAGTGCCAAAATAGACAATCGCCAGAGTGAGCACTCTGACATCGGACAATCCTTTCCAGATGCTGGTTTTTGCCGTCTGATCTTTATTACTACTTTCCTTTTCTAACGTGCTAATCAACCAGGAGGTTTGATCCTGACTTAACCAATTGTTCTTTTTCGGGCTGTCATTCAGATAAAAAAAGGTAAATATACCCAATAAGATGGCCGCAATCGCATCCAGCATGAACATGAGCTGCCATCCTTTCAGTCCGAACGCACCATTAGTACTCAGAATAGCAGCAGCAAGTGGAGATCCTAGCATGGCAGATATGGGTGCTGCGGCCATGAACAAAGCAATCACCTGTGCACGACGTTTCACAGGAAACCATGTACTGAGATAGAGTATGATCCCTGAGAAAAATCCCGCCTCTGCAACACCGAGGAGAAAACGAAGGATATAAAATCCAGTGGCAGTTTTCACAAACATCATGAACGCGGCAATAATTCCCCAGCTGATCATAATTCTGGCCAACCAAATCCTTGGACCGACTTTCTGTAAGATAATATTAGAGGGTACATCAGTGATAAAGTATCCCACAAAAAACAAACCAGCTCCCAAACCAAAAACTGAGGAAGTAAATCCTAAATCCTGATTCATGGTTAAAGCTGCGAAGCCTATATTAATACGATCAAAAAAGGCAATAAAATAAGCAAACATCACAAATGGTACGATTTTTATTGTTATTTTCCTTAGCGTTTCACTTTCAATTTCATCATTCATTTTGGTTAGCCTTGTGTTTGAGTCGGTATCCGTTCATCGGGCCAATACTTACAGCTCACAAAACTATAATAAATAGACTCATCACAATCATTGCCCTTTGGTTATATAAATAAATTAAATAATTAAAGGGTGCGGAAATTCATATCAAAATAATTGACATGGATCACCTTAATGGCTCCGTTAACGCTATTTTTACGCCATAAGAAACACTTAATTACAATTGAACGCTCTTTTCACAGGGTTAATTTTCACTCTGATTTGTGATCCTCTTCAAGAAAACACCTCCCTATGAAAACATATCGTTTTTTTGAAATTCCAAATTGGGGGTTAAATTTTATCCAATGTGGACCGAGCATTTAAGACAATCGTGCACACCGTTACTGCATGATTGTCCGTATCACCTTCAAAGTTTTTCAGTGAGTTCGCGTTTGTTATCATTGAGTAACTTTAACATTTCTCGCAGGTAATCATCTTCATTGCCTTTCTGCCAGGCAATACTTAATGGTAATCCTTTGATACTTTCATCGAGCGTTAACTCTATGTAACTCACGTTCTCACTATTTATATTTCGATAGGAGGATGGAACAACAGCCAAACCTAATCCTGCGGCAACCAGACTCAGAATGGTTTGTTTTTCTTCTGCAAACTGAGCAACATGCGGACTTAACCCGGAGTATTTGAAGATACTCATGGTTAACTCATGGCTATGAGGACGTGTGCGACGGTCGGGTATAATCATCGCTTCATTTTTAATATCATCGACTGATACACGCCCTCTCCCAGCCAGGGCGTGATGCATAGGCACAGCTAAAACACAGCTCTCTCGGGTAATGAATCGAACATTAATCGAAGCATCAATAACTTGTGGCGCCCGAAAAAAAATCATATCCAACCAACCGGATTTTAATTTTGGGATCAAGTTGATTGTTTTATCTTCAATAATATGGATGTCGCAATTGGGATGTAAAGGCACAAACATATTCAATAGAGCCGGAACTAAGCCATGCGCAGCCGTATCAATCGCACCGATTCTCAATGTACGGCGCTCATTTTTCAAACCACCCTTAAAACGTATCGTCAGTGCATCAAACTGATCGATTAATTTGCTCGCCTCGTCAAAAAAGATTGCCCCTTCCGATGTTAATGAAACATTCCGGGTCGAACGGTTCAAAAGACGGACACCGAGGTCCTCTTCAAGCAAACGAATGAAGCGAGAAAGTGACGCAGGCATCATTTCCATTCTTTGGGCAGCTCGCCCGAAATGTAACTCTTTGCCTACGGCTACAAAGCAACGCAGTTGATTTATATCCAAATTTTCCTCGCCGAACCTTTATTTAAATATTTTATATAATCCAGTCTTAATGATCTGGCAATGCAAAACTGCATACTGAACTTGATTACAAAAAAATAATACCCCCCTACATAAATTGGAGCACTTAAATATGAACAATCACCTTGAAAAAAGGGTGATGCGTAAAGTCACACTGCGCATTGTGCCCTTCATCATGCTGCTCTACTTCATCGCATTTCTTGATCGCGTCAACATTGGATTTGCCGCGTTAACTATGAACGAGGATTTAGGTTTTTCACCAACCGTATTTGGATTTGGTGCTGGAATCTTTTTTCTTGGCTATTTTCTCTTTGAAGTACCGTCTAACCTCATCTTACATAAGGTAGGCGCACGCATCTGGATTGCCCGCGTCATGATTTCCTGGGGCCTTGTTTCCGGATGTATGGCATTTGTACAAGGCACCCAAAGTTTCTATATCCTGCGTTTTTTACTTGGTGTAGCCGAAGCCGGCTTTTTCCCGGGCATTATTCTTTATCTCAGCTACTGGTTTCCAGCTAAAAAACGAGCACAAGTTACCGCCATTTTTATGGCTGCAGCGCCACTGTCCACAGCATTGGGTTCACCTATCTCAGCGGCCTTATTAGAGATGCATGGGCTGATGGGTTATGCCGGCTGGCAATGGATGTTTGTTCTGGAAGCCATTCCTGCGATTGTATTTGGCATCGTCGTGCTGTTTTTCCTCACTGACCGTCCGGCAAAAGCTAAGTGGCTGACTGCCGAAGAGCGTGAATGGCTGCAGAACACAATGCATGCTGAAGAACAGGCTCGCGCCTCAAACAACAGTCACAGCAGCGCGTGGCGTGGTTTAGCTGATAAACGTGTTCTGGCACTGGCTCTCGTTTACTTTGGTACCTCTGCGGGGTTGTACACCCTTGGTATCTGGTCACCTCAAATTATTCATAGTTTTGGCGCCTCTTCATTAGAAATTGGTTTCCTTAATGCATTCCCCGCTGTGATCGGTGTCATTGCCATGATTATGTGGGCTCGCCATTCAGACCGCAAAAATGAGCGTAGTTGGCATGTCATCAGTGCCTGTTTACTTGCAGCTGCCGGACTGATTTTTGCTGGAAATGTCAGCACCTTGTTTGCCGTCATTATTGCCCTGACATTGGTCACCGTCGGGATCAGCGCGTCGAAACCCCCGTTATGGAGCATGCCAACACTCTTCCTGAGTGGCCCCGCAGCAGCGGCAGGCATCGCCACCATCAATTCAATAGGCAATCTTGGCGGTTTTGTCGGTCCGATGATGATCGGCGTCATCCGTCAGCAAACGGGTAGTTATACCTGGGGGCTTTATTTCGTCGCCGGTTTACTGGCCATATCGGCTTTAGTTGTTCTCATTCTGTCAGCACAGGCTAATAAAGCTCGCCCAGCAGAAGTTCCTAATCCTCATACACACTGATATTAATCTGGAGAAATAATATGCGTAACTATTCAATTGCAGCTATCCCGGCAGATGGCATTGGTCCGGAAGTCATTTCAGCCGGTGTCGAAGTCTTACATGCACTTGAGCGTCAAAATCCTAATTTGAAATTTGACGTTGAAACATTTGATTGGGGTTCTGATTACTACAAGCAACACGGCGTCATGATGCCAGAGGATGGACTCGAAACGCTGAAGAAATTCGATGCCATCTACTTCGGGGCGGTGGGTGCGCCGGATGTGCCAGACCACATCACCTTATGGGGATTGCGTCTTCCAATCTGCCAGGGTTTCGATCAGTACGCCAACGTGCGCCCAACGAAAATTCTTCCTGGTGTAACTTCACCGCTGCGCGGCCGTGGTCCAGGCGACCTCGACTGGGTTATCGTACGTGAAAACTCTGAAGGCGAATACTCAGGAAATGGTGGTCGTGCGCATAGAGGTTTACCTGAAGAAGTGGGTACAGAAGTGGCTATCTTCACCCGTGTAGGTGTCACCCGTATCATGCGTTACGCATTTAAACTGGCTCAATCACGCCCACGCAAGCTACTGACTGTAGTAACAAAATCTAACGCACAGCGTCACGGGATGGTGATGTGGGATGAGATTGCAGCTGAAGTGGCTAAAGAGTTCCCGGATGTGACCTGGGACAAAATGCTGGTTGATGCCATGACTCACAGAATGACACTCCACCCTCAAAGCCTGGATACGATTGTCGCCACCAACCTGCATGCCGATATCCTGTCAGATTTGGCGGGTGCACTGGCGGGTAGCCTTGGTGTAGCGCCTACAGCCAATATTGATCCTGAACAGCGCTTCCCTTCTATGTTTGAACCTATTCACGGTTCAGCATTTGATATCACAGGTAAAGGTATTGCTAACCCAATAGCGACTTTCTGGACAGCCGTGCAAATGCTGGAGCATCTTGGCGAGCACGAAGCCGCAGCCTTGATCATGGAAGGTATTGAATATGTTTGTACCAAAGGGATCCTCACTCCAGACGTTGGCGGCAGTGCCAAAACGGCTGATGTGACTCAAGCGGTGGTTCAATTTATTGAGTCTAAAGCGACCGTAGCTGAGACTGCTTAATGATGAAGAATGAACAGGCCGCAGAAATTCTGCAGGATATTTTTCAGCAGGCTGTAGACAGTGCCCGTCCTGGGCCTGTCATTCCCCTCGCCTTGCCGGACAAACCTAAGGGTCGCTGTATCGTAATTGGTGCCGGTAAAGCTTCTGCCGCTATGGCCGCGGCAGTAGACACCGCCTGGCCTGATGTTGATGTTAGTGGGGTCGTGGTGACGCGTTATGGTCACGCCACCCCTGCAGGGCGCATTCGTATTCTGGAAGCGGCTCACCCCGTATCGGATGCAATGAGTGAAACAGCGGCCATGCTTATTGTTGAAACATTGCGGGGGTTAACGTCAGATGATCTGGTACTGGCATTAATCTCTGGAGGCGGCTCAGCGTTGATGGCACTTCCTGCACCTGGGATAACCCTCGCAGATAAGCAAGCCATCACCCGGGCTTTGTTACATAGCGGCGCCAATATTAAAGAGATGAATTTGGTGCGGCGCCATCTTTCCGCAGTTAAAGGCGGAAAGCTGGCGGCGTTGGCGCAACCAGCCCGAGTCGTTTCATTAATCATTAGTGATGTACCGGGTGATAATCCAACGGATGTCGCATCTGGGCCTACGGTTGCCGATAACAGTATGCCAGGTGATGCGCTCAAAGTGCTTGAGCGCTATGGCATACCTGTCTCAGAGCCGGTCCGTTATGTGTTGACGCGCCCTCCAGCGACACCGATGACATTATGGAACACCGAAACGAAACTGATCGCCACACCAGGAATGGCGCTTGAGGCTGCTGCTGCTGCTGCCCAGCGTCTTGGCTACACGCCTATGATTTTAGGTGATGCCATAGAGGGGGAAAGTCGTGAAGCTGCCATTGTGATGGCAGGCATCGCTAAATCCGTAAAACAATATGGCCATCCTCTTAAAGGGCCGGCAGTTCTGCTTTCAGGAGGTGAAACGACGGTTACCGTTACTGACGGCAAAGCTGGAAAGGGAGGGAGAAACACAGAATTCCTTTTGAGCCTGGCTTGCGCGCTGAAGGGGGAAAGCCGAATTTGGGCGATTGCCGGTGACAGTGATGGTATTGATGGCACTGAAGATGCCGCAGGGGCGATTGTCTATCCTGATACACTCGCGCGAGGAAAGTTGAACGGTCTTAACGCAGCAGATTATTTGGATAACCACGACAGTTATAGCTATTTTCATTCTCTGGGAGATTTGTTAATGACGGGTCCAACATTAACCAATGTCAATGATATTCGCGCCATTCTCATAGATTGAAATCATACTCTTCCGAGAAATCGGAAGAGTAGTTTCCCCTCCCTGTAAAATTAATTCCTTTATTCGTTAATATTTTTATTACATTAATACGAGTGCATCTTATACAAAGTTATGTCGTAACACTTTCAAATCGTGAATCAATGTTACCGTATTACTTTAATCGATCATTAATGCATTGAATAATAAGAAGTTTACCTCAACGCCATTATTTAACTAGTTTATATAATAAATGCGTAATGATTCCCTGCAAAAGATATGCATACTATGCGCCGTTACAAAACACTAACATTATGATAAGGGTCATTATCATTATTAACGATTGTATGACGGCCGAGGGATTTCTCTTTAATGAATGTAGTAGGTTTTAACTAGTTCACAAGGTATACCGGAAAAAACACCAGGGATTTACCTAATTAACAACAGAATAATGAGAAACTGGTAGTATTATGGCAAACGAATCATGTCGTATAGGAAGGCGGCCTTTTATCATAGGCTCGTTAATTGGTATTGCATCACTTAGCATGAAAGGAGGCGTCAAGAGCGTCTTTGCCGCTGTTCCTGATCATGCATCCGAGTTAAATAATTATCAGCCTGAATTTTTTTCTGCCATCGAGTGGGAATTTATCATGGCGGCATGCGATCGATTGATTCCCTCCGATCATGAAGGTCCTGGTGCACTGGATGCGCATGTGCCCATTTTTATTGACAAGCAAATGCTGACTTCTTATGGCAAAGGTAATGATTGGTATATGGATGGACCTTTTGACAGCCATGCCAGTCATTTATTCGGATACCAGATGCCATTTCCCTTACGGGTGCTGTATCAAAAAGGCATCGCTTTGACCAACAAATACACGCGTTTCAAATACAACCAGGATTTCTGTAATTTACCAGGTAAGGTCAGAGATGCCGTTTTAACAGACCTGCAAAAGAACGTTGTGGATTTTGAGCAGTTTGGCGAAGCTGATTTAAATGCCGGCTACTTTTTTACACGTTTACTGGAAAACACTAAAGAAGGTTATCTTGCCGATCCTCAATATGGTGGCAATAAAAATATGGCTGCCTGGGTGATGATTAACTTCCCTGGTGCACGAGCCAGTTATCCACAATGGATAAAAATTCATAATATTAAATACCCTCTTGGTCCCGTATCACTGAGTGGCGAACAAGCCTGATTCTTTCCGGAAAAAAAAATGAAAAAGAGCAATGATCCTGTCGATGTTATCATCGTGGGCTTGGGATGGGCTGGCTCAATTATGGGTATTGAGTTGGCACAGGCTGGACTGAAAGTACGCGCACTTGAACGTGGTGAAGATCGTCTTAATAGCGATTACGCCTATCCTAAGCCTGCTGATGAATTAGCCTTCACTAAACGTCACAAGATAATGCAAAGCCCGCATGATGCGGCCTTCACCGTTCGTCATAATGCTTCCGAAACTGCATTGCCTATGCGTGAACTGGGTGCATTTCGCTTGGGTGACGGCGTGGGTGGCGCCGGGCTTCACTGGACCGGGATGATCACTCGCCCGTCGCCTGTTGACCTTAAGATGAAAACCTATGCAGACGAACATTTCACGCGCAAAGAATTAGACGAAGAACTGCGTATTTCAGATTTCCCAGTCAGCTGGGAAGAGATTGAACCCCATATGGATTTCTTTGATAAGGTGTGTGGTTCATCAGGTGAAACGGGCAACTTACGTGGTGTCATTCAGCAATCAGGCGACCCTTTTGAAGGCGCGCGTTCTAATCCGTTCCCTAATAAACCGCTGGAAGATAGCCTCAACGCCACCATGTTCCGCAAAGCGACTGAGGAGATGGGCTATCATCCTTATTCGATGCCTTCTGCAGCCGTTTCTGTGCCCTATACCAATCCTTATGGTCAGCAGATTGCTCCCTGTAACTACTGCGGATTCTGTCAGTTCTATTCCTGTCTGAATTATTCAAAAGCTTCTCCACAGACAGCGATACTTGATCGACTCAAGCAGTTTAGCAACTTCGATTACAAGACCCGCGCCAATGTGATTCGGGTGGAAAAGCATGCGGATGGAAAAACCGCTACCGGCGTCACCTATATTGATGAAAATGGCGACGAAATCTTCCAGCCGGCCAGCATCGTCATCCTGTCAACATTTGGGCTGAATAATGTCCGTTTAATGCTTAATTCGTCTATTGGGCAGCCCTATAACCCCATTACTGAAGAGGGGGTGATTGGTCGTAATTACACCCATCAATATGGTGGCGGCTTCACCTTATTCTTCGATAACCTTGAATTCAATCCGTTTGCTACGGCAGGGCCCACCGGCACCGTTATTAGTGATCTGGGTACCGGGAATATTGAAACGGCTTCACTCGGCTTTATTGGTGGTGCAAAAATCTACAGTTCGCAACCTACCGGAACTCCGATGGCAGCACCCGTGAAAAAAGCTGCGCCATCATGGGGTAGTGGCTGGAAAAAAGGATTAAAAGAGAGTTATGGGCACTCGATGGGCGTCAAACTCGAAGCCAGTAATATGGCGACCCGTGGAAATTATCTCGACCTTGATCCTGTTTATAAGGACCGCTTTGGCATGCCATTACTGCGCGTGACTTATGACTATGTGCAAAATGATTTGCGCATGCTGCAATATTTGAAGGAAAAAATGGAGGCGATTACTAAACACCTCAACCCTACCGAGTATTCGCACAATATTTTGAAAATGGATAGCCATTTCGCCAGCTCACCCAATTATGTCAATACGCATAATGCCGGAGGAGCCATCATGGGAGACAACCCGCGTACATCGGCTTTAAATCGTTATCTGCAAAGCTGGGACGTACATAATTTGTTTGTTATGGGTGCAAATGCCTTCCCGCAAAACTTCTATGCGAACCCTTCAGCCATGGTTGCAGGATTGGCTTACTGGTCAGCTAAAGCTATCCGCGAACAATACCTGAACAATCCCGGCCCACTGGTACAGGCCTAAGGTGATAACCATGAAATTAAAATTGCGTTATCTGCTTATTGCGGGACTTTTCAGTTCATCAGTTTACGCGGCCGATAATTCGGATGCGTCGCTGATCGCTAAAGGCGAATATCTTGCGCGTGCAGGTGACTGTACCGCGTGTCATTCTATTGCCGGCGGCAAAGAGTTTGGTGGAGGTCTGGCGATTGCCAGTCCAATGGGTGTCATCTATTCCACCAACATTTCACCTGATACTGAAGCCGGAATAGGTAAATATACTGAGCAAGAATTTGCTGATGCCGTGCGAAAAGGTATCCGCAGCGATGGTAAACACCTTTACCCTGCTATGCCCTACCCGGATTACCGCGGCATTACCGATTCAGATATTCACGCGCTTTACGTTTATTTTATGAAAGGCGTAAAACCCGTGGCAGAAAAAGCACCGGAAACGTCACTGATGTTCCCATTCAGTCAACGCTGGGGCATGTGGTTCTGGAATTTGGCCTTTACCGAAGATAAGTCCTTCAAGTCATTACCGGCTGTACCTGAAGATATTAATCGCGGTAAATATCTGGTCGAAACGCTTGGACACTGCGGCAGTTGCCATACGCCACGAGGTATCGGTATGCAGGAGAAAGCGCTTAACGAATCGAATGGGCATTATCTGGCAGGCGGCGAACTCAACGGATGGCCAGTACCTGCCCTGCGCGGGATGCCAACCTGGAGCGTAAGGGATATCACCGATTATCTGGCTACCGGGCGCAACGACTTTGCCTCTGTAGGCGGTGAGATGACCGGCGTCGTTGAGCACAGTATGCAGCATATGACCGATGCGGATTTGCAGGCGATTGCCGGTTACCTTAAATCACTGCCTGCTGATGTTCCGGTGAAAAACCGTCGACCTACTGCTGATAATGAAACGCAGAAAACCGCAGAGTTTCTCACTCAGGGGCATAATCTGAATGCAGGTCAGATGCTGTATATGAACAACTGCGAGGCCTGCCACTGGACTGATGGCAATGGGGCTAAAGGGATATTCCCGCGCCTGAACGGCGGCGACATTGTGGTAGCGGATAACCCCACTGGTTTGATCAACATCATTCTGGAAGGTGCGCAAACACCGTCAACGCCCAAGGCACCTTCGATTATGGCGATGCCCGGCTTCAAAGGACGCCTCAGCGATGAACAAGTCGCACAGTTAGCAACATTTGTGCGTAGCGGTTGGAGCAATGCTGCACCGGCAGTTTCTGAGAAAGAGGTGAAGAAGGTTCGAGAGTCACTTCCCGCTGATAATAAGTAAGGCGCTAATGCGCTTACGCCAGCAGAAGGCCGTAAGCGCATAGTTACATGTTCAGAGACATTAACATTCCAGCCATCGAATCTATCCTCAGGCAAAGGAAGCAGGGGAAATCATCATGACGTATAAACAACCCGAGTCACCCCGCACCACGTTACTATCGCTATTAGTAGCTGTTACCTTCTTTATGGAAAACCTCGACGCCACGGTAATCACCACCGCCATTCCGCAAATGGCAAAAGATTTCGCCGTCAATCCGGTGGCACTCAATGTAGGGATCAGTGCCTATCTGCTCGCAGTCGCGGTAGGCATTCCTATGAGCGGTTGGCTTGCAGAACGCTTTGGGGCAAGAACCGTATTTTCTTGCGCTATTTTGATCTTCACCCTTGCCTCTGTGATGTGCGGGATAAGTTATAGCTTGCCGATGTTTACTCTGAGCCGCATTTTGCAGGGTATCGGCGGAGCAATGATGGTGCCGGTAGGCCGCATGGTGGTACTGCGCGTCACCGAAAAGAAAGACATGGTGAAAACCATCGCGTTTATTACCTGGCCGGGACTGATAGCACCCGTGCTCGGTCCGCCCTTAGGTGGAGTGATTGTCACCTACGGGCATTGGCCATGGATCTTCTGGCTGAACATTCCCCTCGGTATCCTCGCAATGATGGCGACCGTATATCTGGTACCACAATTTAAAGCAGAACAATTACGCCCTTTCGATGCGCGTGGTTTTGTGCTGACTGCCACCGCCTGTACGGCGCTGATTATTGCGCTGGAATATCTTGGGCAGATGCATCTTAATGTTGGTCTTCCGCTATTGCTGCTGGGGATATTCTGCAGCGTACTGGTCTATCGCCACAGTTTTAGTCACCCACAGCCATTACTCCCATTCAGTGCGCTTACCATAAGCACCTTCCGCAACGCTGTCGTGGGCGGTTCTCTATTCCGCGCCTCGATTAACGCTGTTCCTTTTCTGCTCCCCCTGTTATTCCAACTGGGTTTTGGCTGGAGTGCGGCACAAGCAGGTGTCATGGTGTTATGGGTCTTTGCGGGCAATCTGGCAATGAAACCCGCCACCACCTGGTTAATGAAGCGTTGGGGTTTCCGTCAGGTATTAATGATAAATGGCATCTGAATCGCCACGGGTTTAACAGACACCTCAGAGTCAATTAAGATGGCTTAAAGAGAGGTGCCCATGAGCGGTAAGCGTTATCCCGAAGAGTTTAAAATTGAAGCAGTCAAACAGGTTGTTGATCGCG
>NZ_JAIUDA010000014.1 GCF_020179835.1 Pantoea sp. alder81
CTGGGTGTAAAACGCAGGCGACGCCGTAAGGGTCTGGCGACTGAGCGGCTTCCGCTTCTCCGCCCGGATGCGCCGAACCTGACATGGTCGATGGATTTTGTCATGGATGCACTTGCCAGCGGCCGCCGGATTAAGTGCCTGACCTGCGTGGATGATTTCACGAAGGAGTGTCTGACGATCACCGCTGCTTTCGGTATTTCAGGCGTTCAGGTCGCGCGTATTCTGGACGGCATCGCGCTGTTTCGTGGCTATCCGGCAACGATAAGAACCGATCAGGGCCCGGAATTTACCTGCCGTGCGCTCGACCAGTGGGCTTTTGAGCATGGCGTGGAACTGCGACTCATCCAGCCGGGTAAGCCAACACAGAACGGGTTTATTGAGAGTTTTAACGGACGCTTTCGGGATGAATGTCTGAATGAGCACTGGTTCAGCGATATTCTTCATGCCCGGAAAATCATTAGTGACTGGCGGCAGGACTATAATGAGTCCAGACCTCATTCATCACTGAATTACCAGACGCCGTCTGAATTTGCAGCATGCTGGCGAAACGGGAAACATGAAGAAAAACCAACCGACATTACTAACTGAAGGTTGTATCTAATACTGGGGGCAGGTCAATTAATCTCTTAAGAGATTAGCAATGCACACTATTTATACTTTCACGCTAATTAATAATAATAAAATAAGGTAACTGCATAGTTAAAGGGATTTAAAAGCCAATCTGGAATTGCACTACCTTGGCAGGCTTAGTGTAATAATTTACTTCTAAAACTATTGTCATTAATCCTTACAGAAATAAGGTGGAGAATTTAAATATGATACCCATAGCTATTGGATTCAGAGATAGTTACTAAACCAGTTATAACATGAAGGTTTCAAACAATGAGCACAGCGGGCTGGGTCGGATGCGTTATAGTGATTGCATTGTTGGGCGCTGGCATTGTCGCTCTTTTAAGATTGTCTGCTCGGGTATCAAATAATAGTGATGACAAAGAATCTTAGTCATCACTTTCTCTCTCACCTGAAACCCGCGGAAAGCGGGTTAATCATCTTTCATTCAGTCAGGACTCTTATCACCATTTCGTAATATTTATCTTCTTTAATATCATGTCGCTCCCTTCTTTCCTGAGCAAGACGCTCAGATATTGACTTCTGGGTAATAGCAATATTCTCCCGATGCAGATTAAAGACTGCATCGCCAAGAATTGTACATAAGTGACCATAATCTCTGTCAACATTAAATGCATCAAACTTGTCCGTCATATACCCTCCGCTCATGAAACATTACGCTTGGCACGAAAAAGCCGTTGTAATGAAATTTCGACCCTTAAAAGATTTAAAATCGTATTGACTTTACCAGCAGTATTTAAACCAGACACTCTAATAGCAGGCGCCGGACAATATTTAGGAAAGATCCTGGTTTGAAATGAAAGATTTTAAAGAATTTAAAAAGAATTTCATCAACCATCAATTGGATTGCGGATTCAGAAGAATGCATCATCAAAAAACGCGCTCTACTACAGGTAACAAAGTGGCACGTTTTTTAATCGGAGCATCATATCAAATGACTCGCAACTAATTATAATCTTGTGCTCAACAATTTCCAGCATGGCTTCGCCTATTACCCCCGGTGACCGGAGGTAGCTACAACTCATTAACTGTAATAACCTTGTCCGAAATGGATTATTAACTGGATTCTAGCTTCATATAATGGGTATTTTATGAAGTGGGATAGGGGCGCACTCACCTACAGATCTTAAGTTCATCCAAAAATCTAACCTAATATAATTAAGTTTATATAAGGTCAGACAAACGACCAAAACCCCTGTATCATGCGGATCCGGGCCGGATCCTGAGCTTAACGGCCATTTATACAAAACGGCGGGACCTGAACGCTGCCCTGCTAAACGGGGCGGGCGCAGTCGGTTAAAATTCCGGCAGCGCTACGTAAAATCTGACGGGCATCTGCCCTGCTCTTTCTTCAGAATTCACGTAGCGATGCTGTCAGCTAAACGGGCAAATACTGAGCAAATATGAACGACATTTCCGGTTTTACCGGTGTGGCCCTCAGCGGCAGCGCCGATGACGATCTCACCGCGAAACTGGCCGCGTTCGTCCGGCACCGGGAGGCCTTCTCGCCTAACACGTGGCGCCAGCTGCTGAGCGTAATGCGGATCTGCTGGCGCTGGTCGCAGGAAAACCGGCGGTCATTTCTGCCGATGTCGCCCGAGGACATGCAGGACTACCTGTTTCACCTGCAGGCGATTGGCCGATCAACATCGACCATCTCGGTGCACGGTGCTCTTCTGGCAATGTTACACCGTAACGCCGGCCTGGTGCCTCCGACGGTTTCACCGGACGTTATTCGTGCTAAAAAGAAAATTAACCGTACGGCCGTCGTTTCCGGCGAGCGCACCGGGCAGGCGGTGCCCTTCTGCCGGCCGGACCTGAATCGTCTCGATGCGGCATGGAAGCATTCTTCCCGTCTTCAGCACCTGCGGGACCTCGCTTTCATGCACGTGGCTTACGGTACGTTGCTGCGTATGAGTGAGTTGTCCCGCCTGCGGGTATGTGACATTACCCGGTCGGCTGACGGGCGCATTATCCTCGATGTGGGCTGGACCAAGACCATTCTTCAGTCCGGTGGCATCGTCAAGGCGCTCAGTTCACGCTCATCTGAGCGGCTGATGGAATGGATTAACGCCGCCGGCCTGGCGGGTGAACCCGATGCGGTAATCTTCTGCCCCGTACACCGGTCTAACAAAATTACGTCAGTATCTGAAGTGCCCATGAGTGCACCCTGCCTGGAAGATATCTGGCGCCGCGCAAGACATCAGGCGGGTGCGAAAACTCCCCTGAAAACGAACAAGGGACGCTATTCCAGCTGGAGTGGCCACAGCGCGCGCGTCGGTGCCGCGCAGGATATGGCCAGAAAGGGCATCTCGATCGCTCAGATCATGCAGGAAGGTACCTGGACACAGACTCAGACGGTGATGCGGTATATTCGTATGGTCGAAGCTCACCGGGGCGCAATGGTAGCGCTGATGGAAAGCGATGATGATTAGCAGGATGCCTTCAGCTTAGTTTCAGCCTGAACCTATTTGTCGCATGCGCTCTATGAAATCTTTCGATGCGGCTGGTAATATTCTTCTTCCGCTGCTGGCTTCAGCTGAGGATGTCGTTAACAGCACGAAGGAGAAAGAATGGCGGTTGATAAAAATGGATTCATCACCGAACCTGTCTTCAGTGGCTTTCAGCATGCTTTCGCCCCAGTGGTTTCTGACGTGGTGCAGAAGCTGAGTTCAGACGTGCCTGACAAGATCCACAGCATATATGTGTATGGCAGCCTGGCTGAGGGCAAAGGCAGGGAAGCGTTATCCGACCTGGATCTGACGGTGATATTCACGCGGGAACTCAATGACCTTACAGCAGCCAAAATGCAGGTTGTTAAGGCAGAGCTGGAACAGCAATATTCAGTCATCAGTAAAATTGATATCGACCCGGGCGTGCTGGATGAGGTGATCTTGCCTGCCAGTGCGAATCGCTGGGGCTACTGGCTGAAACATCACTGCGTCTGCGTGTATGGTGAAGACCTGCGAGAACGCTTTAAACCTTTCAGACCTTCCAGGGACATTGCCGTCGCCGTTAACGGTGATTTTCTCACCGTGCTGAATGGCTATATTTCTCTTATGAAGCCCTCTCTGGAGCCTTTGCAACGGCATTCGCTGCAGCGTGCGGCAGCACGTAAGGCCATTCGTTCGACGAGCATTCTGAGAGACGAAAATGACCCGGACTGGCCGGCATCGCTTGAAGAGCATTGCGCAAAGTTTAATGACCGGTATCCGGCTCTCTCAGAAGAAATGGACTACCTGCTGAGCATCAGTAAACGGCCCCGTGGCGATATCATGACTTTCGCCAGCAGGCTCTCGACATTTGCCTACTGGCTGAATGCCGAATTCAGCACGCGCATGCGGTAATAACCAAAAGCCGGCAATGCTTTAACACCCACTTAACCTTCGGAAGTGGAAGATCATCTGGCTGACGGATATCAGTGACATGAGTAAAACAACAACACCGACACCCCACGATGCGACATTCAAAGCATTTCTGACGCACCCGGATACCGCGCGCGACTTTATCGAATTACACGTGCCGGCAGAGTTTCGCGCGATCTGTGACCTCAGCACATTAAAACTTGAGTCCGGCAGTTTTGTGGAAGAAAACCTTCGCGCCTATTACAGCGACGTGCTTTACAGCCTTAAAACCACCCGTGGTGACGGCTATATCCACGTGCTGATTGAGCATCAGTCTACGCCCGATCGGCATATGGCGTTTCGTCTTATGCGTTACGCTATAGCGGCAATGCAGCGGCATCTTGATGCGGGGCATAAGCAGCTTCCACTGGTGATCCCTGTCCTGTTTTACACCGGTCGGCGAAGCCCATACCCTTATTCGACAGACTGGCTTCAGGAGTTCAGCGATCCGGATTTGGCTGCCAGGTTATACGGCACGGCATTTCCATTTGTAGACGTCACTGCTATACCCGATGATGATATTATGAATCACCGCAGCATGGCAGCGCTGACGTTGCTTCAGAAGCACATCCATCGCCGGGATCTGGCGGAGCTTCTCGATCGGCTGACGACAACGCTGTTGACCGGACATCTGACGGGACAGCAACTAATATCACTGATAAACTACCTTATACAGGCAGGCGAAACTGAAGACGCTGAAGCCTTTGTACGTAATCTGGCACAAAGAATGCCGCAGCATGAGGAGGCTCTGATGACCATCGCACAGCAGCTGGAACAGAAAGGTATCGAAAAAGGTATGCAACTGGGAGAGCATAAAAGCAGGGTCGATATTGCTGAAAAGCTCCTCAAAAGTGGCATGGCTTTGAAATCCGTGAAAGAAATGACAGGTCTTTCAGAAGAAGAGCTTTCTAAAATACGTCACTAAGGCATTTACTCCCTGCCAGGATGTTCTGGCTTTGGCCAGGGGCATCTTCTGACTGGCCATAATAATACCCTGACATTGGCTGATGTAATTTCAAGCTAGTGTCAGGGCTGTACGCTGATTCTTTATCTCATAACCATCATACAGTTTGGCTGACCTTACTTTACATCAGCAATCAGAAGATGTAGTAAGGGATCCCCCACCTCTGCTTTGCGTTTCCACCCGGCACGTGACAGTAGAGCATCAACCGCAGAGAGTTCGGCGGTGATACGGGCGGCAAGCGGTTTAACCAGACTTCCCTGTTCATCAAATCCC
The DNA here is from genome assembly GCF_020179835.1 of Pantoea sp. alder81. Taxonomy (GTDB): domain Bacteria; phylum Pseudomonadota; class Gammaproteobacteria; order Enterobacterales; family Enterobacteriaceae; genus Pantoea. The sequence continues at coordinate 5,272 of NZ_JAIUDA010000014.1, forward strand.
GTTTCCAGATCGCTTTTCCGCAGGAAAACCGCCGGGATTCTAGGGTTCATTTTTACTGCCTGGCGCCCTTCCCAGTCGGACTCCGTGAGAATGCCATAATTAATACCCGTCAGCGTAACAGCGTGCATCACGTGCTGGAGGCGGATTAAATCATTTTGCGCAAGCAAATCACCGCTGCTTGCCCGCCAGAGATATTCCAGCTTGCCCGGCAGATCCGCCCGAAGCCCTTTCTCCCGTCCTTCCCTGAGCAGCCAGCGAATGTCATGGGCCAGTTCACGCCTGAACAGACGCTTCTTCTCTGCCGTCGCCAGCCATCTGCATAAAAAGAGATTTTTCTGCGCAGCGGAACTGACGGTTCCGGCCTGACGCGCCATGTTCAGTGCGATAAGCCCGCACCAGGCAAGATGATCGACGTAGAGGTTTGAGGTATCCATACTTTGATTTATTTTTTCGTTGATATATCGATTTAATTGCCGATCCTAACCTGCGCGGGCTTCAATTTCATCCCTGTTTATCAGAGAGCCTCTCTGCCCCTCAGGTGGCGAGGGGGTGACGGCGTAAACGGAAGCTCGGGTTATAGAAAACTCCTATGACCAGTAACAAAAGGTAAATATAAATTCCACCCTGAGCAGAGTAATATCGTGGTGCACACACAGCTACGCTGTTGCAAACGAGAATTTCTGTACTGATTTATTTAACCCGTGTTCAGACGGGTTTTTTCAGTATTCACGCCGGCATTTTCCGGATGTGAAAAACGCAGACCTTCACGCCTCAGACGGCAGCTGTGTTCGGGCATAAAGGCAAGCTGTATTCAGGACAGCGCATAAGGAAATCTGAGCATAAATACCGTGAGAGGTGTCTTGTGTTGCCTGCCGTACAGCTCATGGACAATCAGCTGCCTGCCACTCTGGATCCTGACTTCCAGGACCGTCGTGACGCTGGCTGCGGCATTGTTTTTAGCTGATGCGAAACGACTGCCTACCAGTCTGGCCAGCTCCGCTTCCGTTAACCTCATGATCATGCCGTTCTTTTCCAAAAAGACTTTCAACATAACCAAGATAGCTGAAATGCGGGCACTGGTGACGTTTGCGCGCTTTTCCTGAAAATGTCAGACCTGACATTCGTAGCGGATAATACGGGCACGCAGATATCTGTGTACCCGTGTACGTTAGTGACTTACTGATAGCTCACCGGCGTGATGGAAGCGGAGTCCAGATTCCGGTTAAGCGCTTTCAGCGCCGTTTTCATCGGACACAACGTGCCCACTTCGGTGATTCGGCAATCTGACTGGCGCCATTCTTCCCGCAGCAACGGATGTTGGTCATCAACCGTCTGCAGGCGTCGCAGGTCATCCAGGCTCTGCCCCTGGAAATAGACGTGCAGGAACCGTTCGCCGCTTTTCGTATCGCGCCAGCGCTCAAACACCAGGCTGCTTCCCGGCGGAATGTTGCCACGCGTGTAGCCTGGCAGTGTCCACGTGAAGTTCATCAGGGTGCGCACCATGGCGATATTGGTATCATGGGCAACCAGCAGCAGCCAGCGGGTGTCCGGCAGCCTGTCAGTCGTCCCTGAAACACCCTGTCCGACGCCCTGCAACATAGTGTTGAGCAGGATCGACCCGCGTTTTTGCGCGGTATACATCACATCGTTGCCCAGATCGTAATTCGCCGTGAGCAGCGGCAGCACCGCCGTGATCTGCACGGATGAGGTGATGTTACCCCACGCCAGCTGGCTCAGCGGCAGGTTTTCATTCCATCCAAGCCGCAGGGTTTCAACCATATTGGCCAGCACGCTCAGGCCGTCGATGGACGCTTTGCCGCTTTTGCCCTGCTTAATTTGCCATGGCTTATCGAAGTACGAGCAGTCAGCATCCGGGCTGCACACCGCATGTTTGAGTGCCTGCACCGCCGGCTGCAACGCCTGCTGACGTGCGGCTAAATCCCCTGCCTTCGCTCTGACTGCCGCCAGCTGTTTTGCCGGGTCAGTATTGGTGGCAGGAAACGCTTCCGTCTGGAACAGCGGATCGTCCTCTCCCTCAACCCGATGGACCTCGACGCCGCAGCCTGGAAACGCCCCATCAACCAGCGCCTGTGCCGTGGCGCGGGTGCGCTGAAGTGGGCTGGCCCGCACGTATACATCCTGCGGTTGCGGGCAGCCCGCGGTCAGCAGGCCAAGCCGGCGGTAATGTTCCCCTTCCCAGCGGCCCTTGTTCTCCACGGCGGCATAGCCGTGACCGGTGAGCTCCCCGTCGCGCGTGGTCCAGGTCGTCCAGGCACGATGCGTGGCCGCTTCAATATCCTTACGGTTGCCCGGCGTGGGCGGGCGAATGCCGTGACGGTTGAGCTCGACGACTTTCTCCAGCTGATACTGTGCTTCTGCCTGCGCCTGAGAGGCGCAAAGCCACAGTGCACCGGCAATGAACAGGCGTGCGGCGGCCTGATGTCTGCGTGGCATCATAATGTCTTCCTTACTGAGCTGATTAAGAGGTAGAAAGGGTGCGGTGTTCGCTGGCGTTACGTTTTGCCACCATTACGGCGGTGACAAAGCACAACAGCGCTGAAACGAGACCGGCTGCCACCCAGAACAGGGACAACGTGTGAAAATCGTAGATTTTTTTGCCATTCTCAATCACCGAGGTTCTGTCGATGATGATGCCGGTGAGAAACTCACCAAACCCGGCGCCGGCGTAGCTGACGATGCCGATGGTACCCAGCGCTGCACCCGCTGCTTTACGGGATGAAATGTCCACGGCGAGCAGGCCGCCAAGGAAGCAGGTCAGCGCACCGATGGTGGCACCAAAAATGACCATGGAGATGATGTCGGTGTAGTAGCTGTGCGGTGACCACAGCATCAGCGCAAAGCCACCGGTGTTAATCAGGCTGATGAAACCGGCCATGATGCTGCGATTTTTCGCAAAGAACCGGTCCGACAGCACGCCCGCCAGGATGGTGCCGACAATGCCCGCGATGGCATTGACGCCGATGATGGCTGAGGCCTCCACGGTGGTGTAACCCTTGCCCTGCTGCAGGAAGAATATGCCCCAGGAGTTCACGCCGTAGCGATCGATGTACATAAAGGCGGAGGCCAGCGCCAGCGTCCACAGTGCCGGGTTGCGCAGCGCAGACAGCTGGTTTTTCAGGATGGAGCTTTTTGCCTCGTGTTCTTCCAGGGGCTCGTTGCTGATTTCATGAATGGACGGGAAACCACTACTCTGCGGCGAGTCACGCATAAACAGCAGCATGATTACCACGCCTGCTGCGCCCAGTGCGGCAGTGGAGATATAGCCCATGTGCCAGCCGTATCCGGCAATCACCGCGGCGATCACCATATAGGTCATGGCCTCACCAATGTTATGCGCGGTCGACCAGATCGAATAGAAGGTGCCGCGCTCTTTCGTGCCGTACCAGCGCGCGAGCGACACCGCACACGGTCCCACGCCCATCGACTGTGCCCAGCCGTTGATGCCCCAGAAGATGGCCAGCAGCATGGCGTTAGTGGTCATGCCCATCATCAGGTTCATGCCTGCGCTGAGCAGCAGGCCCAGGCTCATAAAGCGCACCACGTTCGCGTGGTCGGCAATAAATCCGTTTACCAGCTTGCCGATGGCGTAGCTGAAAAACAGCGCAGAGCCGATCATGCCCAGCTCGGAAGGCGAAATGCCCAGGTCGACCAGGGCGCTTTTGGCCACGGTAAACGACAGCCGGCACACGTAGAACGTCACGTAAGCGAGCGTCATCGCCAGAAACGTCTGCCACCGGACGAAGCGAAAGCGCTGTTCATTAAAGGCGCCGGCGTGTTTCTCCGGGCTGGCGCGGAAATAGCTGAGTAATCCTGACATCATATTGTCTCCGAAAGGCGGAGGCGTTGCTGATTGCTGTGTATCATCCCTGACGGCCGGATCCATTTTATGTAGAGTACAGAATCAGAAGCCCTGCCCGTGCAGGTTAGCGTAAGGGTTGTTTAACCCATTGTTTTAATTGTGGGTAAAGCGTTTCACTTGCCAGAAGTACCGGGTTTCCGCGCGCGATGCCCTCGTCAGCCAGGTAGTCATTGGTGGAGCCGCCAGCCTCGCGCATCAGCACGATGCCCGGCAGGCCGTCCCACGGGTTCATATGCGGTTCGTAATAACCAATCAGTCGCCCGGCGGCAGCCCAGGCGCTCATCAGCGCGCCCGAACCGTTGCGGACGAACATGCCGCCGTGCTGCAGCAGTTCATCCAGAAACGGCAGGAAATCTGCGGAGGACACGCGGTGCGAGGTACCGACGCCCATCACGCCGCCTGCCACGCTGGTTGCCGCATGCGGTGTAATCCTCTGGTCATTGAGCCATGCGCCCTGTCCCTGCAAAGCATGAAAGAGTTCGTGGTGATTCGGGTCGTACACCACGCCAATTAGCGGTTCACCATCTACCACAATCGCCAGCGACAGGCACCAGGTGTGCAGTCCGTTGAGAAAACAGCTGGTGCCGTCAATCGGGTCAACGACCCACAGCACGCGCTGCTGTGTATCCACGGTGCCGCTCTCTTCACCGAGAAATCCATCTTCCGGGAAGGCGTCTGCAATGCGTGATTTGACGTAAGACTCCACCTCGCAGTCGGCGCGGCTGACCACGTCCTGCAGGTCATCCCCCTTGTGTTCGGTGAGCAGGCTGTCGCGCTGCTGATAAAACTCATAGGCCAGCTTTCCCCCGGACTCAGCAAGACTGCAGGCGAAACGGTAACGCGCCAGAAGCGAATCAACTTCATGGGTAGCCATAACTTCTCCTCGATAATGCACACGTGTGCATTTTGTGGCAAAAAATTAGCCCCGCAGGGCAGAAAGGAGTCTGGCTGGATTGCGAAGATTAATCTGTGAGCAAATCCACATAAAACTAATTTTCCATTATGCGCTTTGACGAACGATTAATTTCACCGGCACGGCACGCTGGCGGGACGGAAGGTCAAACTGTTCAATACGGGTGACCAGCAGGTCGACCGCCTGCTGCGCCAGACCGTCCGTATCCTGCTGCACAGTGGTGAGGTGGTAGGGATCCCAGCTTGCCTGCGGAATGTCATCAAAACCGATGACCGCAGGAAGAGGGCCGCTGCTGTTCAGCGCCCGAAGGCCGTCCATCGCGCCCAGTGCCAGCATGTCCGTGGCGCACAGCAGCACCTGACATCCGCTGAGCTCCTGTGCTTCCGCCCGGCCTGCCGCATAGCCGCCGCCGGCAATAAAACGGGCAGTAATGGTGAGGTCTGGCACACAGACCCGCAGGGCCTCGTAGCGTTGTTCCGTACTGAAATTGCTGCTGTGTTCGCCGATAAACCCAATATTCTGCCAGCCCTGCTTTCGGCAGTAGTCGGCCATCAGCTGCATGCCCTGCGCGTTGTCACTGGTCACGCGGTCGCAGCCCGGGAGGTCCGCGTGGCGGTTAATCAGCGTGACCGGTATTTTGCGCGCCAGATACTCTTCGGCGAGCGACAGCGGCGGCGCCCCGGAGGTGATGATGACGCCCGCAACGTGATAGCTGAGCAGCTGTCGCAGCGAAGGCGCCAGCTGTTCCGGGTCGTCGGCATTCATCAACAGCGGCATAAAGCCGTGCAACGCCAGCTGGTGGACCAGAGGGGCGAGAAGCTTGCTGCGGAAAGGGTTATCGAATCCGGCGGTGACGATGCCGATAAAGTTGCTGCTCCCAGTGTTCATGGTGCGGGCAATGATATTGACCTGATAGCCCAGCTGCTCGGCGGCACGCATTACCTTCGCGCGGGTTTTTTCTGCAACGGACGCGCCGGGCGTGAAAGTTCTGGAGACGGCCGAACGGGAAACACCCGCCAGCCGCGCCACGTCTTCAGCTTTTACCCAGCTTTTCCCTTTTTCAGTCATCCGTTGTCCACCCTGCCGATTCGCCTGCACTGATTACACAGGGAAAACTCAGCTCAGGGCTACAACTTTTTTCAGAAATGCTGATGGTGCCCCTGGTCAGGCAGGTTGCATGACCTTTTTCTGACGTATGAGTCTGTTGTGTTTTTCAGTGGCCAGACTGAGTTCGTTCTGCAGCTGAAGGTACTCTCTCCGGGCTTCGCTCATACGCTTCGCGTGCAGCAACGTTTCCCTTGCCGTGGTTTGCTTTTCTTCCAGCGCACGCAGAATAATTTCTGATTCGCGCAGGTAGCACTTCAGCTGTTCGATGTGAGCTTCCTGAGCAATCACTGCTTTTTTTACATTTTTACAAGTCATAACCACCTCAAAATTTCCTTATTCCTAAAGCATAAAGCGTAATAACGAAAACTATAACTCGCTAATGGCTTAGTGAACTTTCGGTTGGTTATGGAGCACAGTGTTAGACAGCCTACATAATAGCGCTACTAAAGCCTATTTCGGGGGGATGTGACACTTAAGTTAGCGGACTGATCAGCCGATAAACATTGATTCGTAATTGCCGATAGTGTCTGACTGATCCCTAACTCCAGAAATAATCCGCAGTTTGATTTCTGCAGGTTTATCTACAACGCTAAGCATGGTTGCCATACCTAAAATGAAACGCTTTTATCTCTTAAATGATGAACTCCAGGAACGGCAGTGACTGATAAAAGGTATCTATCACGATCATTGTTGAGGTTATCCAGCATCGACAGTCTAAAACGGAGTTCAAAATAATGAGCAATGCGATCAAACCTACCCTTTCCGCCGTTTGGTCCACCGACGCCAGTGGCTTCTGTGTTAACAGTCAGGAAAGCCCTGAAGGCCTGATCCCCGCACTTAAAGGCGTTACGCTGAGTGCATGGCTGGAGTTCGCACAGGCTGATGATGATGCAACGATTGCGCAGCAACTTACTGCTGCGCTGGAAATGTTAACCCCTTTCAATATCGAAGTACCGATTAACTGCCTAGACGGGACCAGGCGCCGGGTGATTCTGTCTGGTTTGCCGGAATGTACTACCAGTAACTCTCTCTACCATTTCAATGGATTTATCCTTGATATAACCGTTCAGCGTAAAGCACTTGAGGATGCTTTGCGCACGGCGACCGAATACCGGTTGTTGATTGAAAACAGCACCGACTTAATCGCGCATTGTGACAAGGACGGCAGGTACGTATCGATTTCGCCTTCTTACAGCGAAATGATTGGATGGTCAGTGGACGAGATAGTTGGCCAGCGCGTGGTTGATTTCCTTCACCCTGACGATCGCGTATCCGCCGGGGATGCGTTAATGCATATATTTGAGGGTGGCGTGCTGCCGGACGTTGTAGAGGTCCGCAAAAGGCACCGGGATGGCCACTACATCACGCTCGGTACTAAGGCGTGCGGGGTAGATGATCCCTCTACTGGCGATAATATCGGAGCCGTGCTTGTCTCACGCGATATCACGCGTGACAAGGAAAAAATGAGAAGGCTTGAGAAGCTTGCTACCCGGGACACGTTGACCGGATTGCCTAACCGGGCCTGGGTTTACGATAAAGTCAGAGGGATGCTGTCTGAGGGAGAAGATCTCACTTTCACAACAGTTCTTTTTATCGATCTTAATGGATTCAAACCCGTTAACGATGCCCTGGGGCATGCGGCAGGTGACGTTTTGCTACAGCAGGTGAGTGAGCGATTAAAACACTGCATGTGCCCTGGGGACTCAGTGGCGCGCCTGGGAGGAGATGAGTTCGTCATAGCCGCTAAATGCATTAATCGCGAGGCGGCTTCAGCGATCGCACAGCGTCTTATAGACAGCCTCCGGGAGCCATTCGTTATTCATAAAATGGAAGTGCGTATCGGGGCATCCATAGGTATCAGCCTTGCAGGCTTCGGATCAGTAACCGTCGATCAGTTATTTGATCGCGCTGACAAAGCGATGTATCAGGCGAAAGCTAAAAGAACGGGCTCTTATCAGTTTTATGGTGGCTGTATAAAGGCTACAAAGGAGAGTTGAAAAAAACCGGCACATTGTGTGCCGGTTAAAAATTCAAGTTTCCAAGAGATTGGGTTTCACCCGGCACTAACTATAGATTAATTCAGAAAAAAATCGCTATCTTAAATTTAAAGTGGCTCCGCACAGGGCAGTTTTCAGAATTCCCCTTTGAAGTGAAAATCTTTAGGGTGAAATAGACGTACGGCACGCGGGCAGATTATTGGCCAGCCCTGTATAACGTACTTATGCCATGCAATAAAAAAACCGGCATGGGAGCCGGTTTCAGTATCAAGTCCAGGGGTTTACCACTTATAGTGGTTAGAATCTTCCCAGTCCTTCAGCTCTTTTTCAGCCTGCTCCTTGCCGTAACCGTAACGTTCCTGGATACGGCCGACCAGCTGGTCGCGTTTACCTTCCGCGACATCCATATCGTCGTCGGTAAGTTTGCCCCACTGTTCTTTCACTTTGCCTTTAAACTGCTTCCAGTTACCGCTGATGCGATCTTCGTTCATGTCGGTCTCCTTCGTTAATTCACGGGCTGCCGCCTGGCAGTCCCTATGCAGAACTTCATGCTAATCAATATGGCTCATGCAGGGCATTTTTCCAGTCTTACATCACATTCTCGGAACTTTCCTGACCTGAAGTCACCCTGTCCGGTATCCAGACACTCCCCCTGATGGCTTCTATTCAGGAGCGACTTCCGTTCTATGCCTGCAATTCCTTCTGTCCTGCCCTGTGACTTTGTTATGCATCGCATAGAATTGATTAACACAATCGTTTTCTTAAGTGCTCAAGGAAAAACGGTAAACCGACCAGGGGCCATGCGTTGCATCTTTACCCGGATTGTTATCTGCCAGATACTCAATCTGAGGTACGGGTACATAGATCCAGCCGCCTGAGATAACGAGAGCGTCAGGCGTTATGAGCCTCTCATCCTGTATCAGCGTCTTCAGCGTACCGTCAGGCTGAAGTTTATCGACAGAGCGTATCTCCACGTTGGAAAGATAAATATTTCCTGCCGCATCGATGGCGGACCCACCTATTGACGGAATATCCGCAACTTTCTCAACTTGCCCCGCCAGTGCTTTATCGCTTAACCGCTGATCTTTTAATGAAGCCGTAGGAATACGATAAAGCGGGCCGGTCGGGGGCGCATAGTAAAGCCATTGTCCGTCAGGGCTGACCTCGATAACGTCACTGTGCACGGCGGGGCGTTTTCCGCGGTTATCTTCAAGAATCCGGCCCTGGTAGCCTTTCTGAACGAGCCCCTCAGGTTTACGCAGCAATGCATTTCCGGAGAGCCGCCTTATCGTTTTGCCCGTCTCAAGGTCGTGAATGATGACGCCGCCAAGCCCGGAATCAGTCACATACACGGAGTTACCCTGTATGCGTAGGTCGTTAGGCGCACCACCCGGCGGTAAAGCTTTTTCATCAAACCGGATAACTGAAGCCGCTTCGCCTGTTGCGATGTTGAATGCGACGAGTTTTGCCGCTCCCTTTGAAGGTTGCTCACCCTGAGGAGCACCTTGATCAACCGCCCACAGCAGGCCGTCTCCGAAGTGATGGCAGGCATTAACGTTGACAAGGCTGTTGAGACCTTCATCACCCGGCGTCCATTCATTCCAGTGATTACCCGGGAAGGGGGCCAGGCCAGATTCGGTCACGCGTGCAAGCGCCGGCGACTTCTCATGCCCTTTAAAGCGGGGGAAGTTGAGGAACATGGCGCCACCGGCTGAGACAGCAATGCCGTTGGCAAGCCAGGGGGAAGTGGCGGCAACCTGCAGTTGCGGATTAATCATCGACTCTGCCACAGCGAAGGCTGCCCGCGGCAGGCATAATGTTGCGAGCCCGCCCGCAATAAATTCACGTCTTTGCATCGTCTGGCCTCCGGTTAAAAGATTCAGGCTTCCGGTATCCAGCGCTGCTGAGTGGCTTCAGCGTCATAGCGAATGCCTGAAGGCAGCGTGATGAGCTCGATGAGGACGCCAAAAGGTGTCATGCCGAACCACGTCTGATTGCCTGCCCCCTCCTCCTGAGCAAAGCAGTCGGAAGGGCCTTCAAGCATTTCTGCGCCATGTACCCGCATTCTTTCCGCTGCCTGGTGAATGTCATCCACATACACTGAGAAGTGGTTAATTCCCGGGAGCCCCGGGTGAGCGGAACGATCCTTTGCGGGAGGGTCTGTCTGGAACAGCTCCACATTGCAGCCATTCTTCAGCCGCAGCATGGACAGGCCGGTCAGCTTGAGTTCAGCAGGGAATCCATTGAGAGGAGCCATTTTTTTACCCGGAACAAATTTATCTTCTTCAGCGGGCGGAACGATACGATAGAGCACAGATGCATCCAGCGCACCGGTGAAGAAATGCTCGGCCTGCTTTAAATCAGAAACGGTAATGCCAATGTGTTCAATTCCTCGGATCATTGGTTATATCCTTTTTAAAGTGATGTAAGAGGGCCAGCCGGGCTGTATCTGTAAAGCTGGCACCCTGCCCTCAGAAAAAAATGGTTGAGGTTTAAGCGTGATCGGTCAGCGCCTGCGCCGCACAGATGAGAGCCAGGTGGCTCAACCCCTGTGGCATGTTGCCGCGCCACTCGCCGCTGCGGACATCAAACATTTCATTGAAGGTTTCGACGTTACCGCGCTGGCAAAGCTTATCCATAATCTCTTCCATTGCCTCTTCGGCTACCCGGGTGTCACCCGTGGCCGCCAGCGCTTCGACCATCCAGAAAGAGCAGGCAATAAACGTGCTTTCTTCCTGCTCAACGCCGCTGTAACGGTATAGCATCGCGCTGCCGTGGCCCAAGTCCTCCCGGATGGCACGATAGGTGGCACGCATGCGTTCCGGGTTAACCGTGTTGCCATAGTGGTGTACCAGCGCCAGAGCAGCATCGAGCTTACCGTCAGCGTGGGGATAGAAGAGGTAAGCCTGCTTTTCCTCTGACCAGCAGTACTCCTCAATCCATCCACTGATGCGATCCCGCTCCCGCTCCCAGCGCTGAACCCAGGTGGGTTCGATGTGTTTAGCTTTTGCCAGTGATACTGCGCTGTCGAGCGCCAGCCAGCAGGCCATTTTGGAGTGGGTATAATGCTGTTCGACCGGCAACTCCCAGATCCCGCTGTCTTTCTGACGCCACTGATCGGCACAGTAGTTCGCCAGCTCTCCCAGCATGCGTGAAGTTTCAAGATCCAGGATGTGGCCGGCACGGATGAAGAGTTCTGCCGTGGCCAGCATGTCGCCGTACATGCTGAGCTGAACCTGATCGCGTGCGTTGTTGCCGATACGAACAGGAAGAGAATGCTGATAACCGCGTAAGGAGGGGTAACTTTCTGCAGGCACCACACCGCCTTCCAGCGTGTAACAGGCGCGCAGCCGGGTGCCGTGGCGTATGATGGTTTTCGATAACCAGGAATAAGCGGCTTTACAGTCTTCCAGCGCGCCCAGGAAAACGAACGATTTGATAATCAGGCAGGCGTCGCGCACCCATGCATAGCGATAATCATAATTCTTCTCTCCGCCAATGCCCTCGGGCAGTGAGGTGGTTGCCGCAGCGGCCAGTGCACCGGTTGGCGAATACCAGAGGAATTTGAGAGACAGCGCCGAGCGTCTGACGTGATCTGCATAACGGCCTGCGTAGCTCAGGCTGTGCGTCCAGTCGCGCCACGCCGTATGGCTGGTTTCAATACGGGCATCAATGGCTTTCAAATCAGGCACTGCCAGCGGCTCGCGCTCCGTCACCAGCAGGGCGACCAGCGAGTGGCTTTCAGGCCGGGAGCGAAGCGTTGCGCGTATTATCCCGTCGCCGCGCTCAGCGATCAGCCAGTCTTCAGTCGTGCGCAGCATCGCCATCAGGTCGGCAAGATGATAAACGTCCCCCTGTTCGGTGTTATCCCACCACGGTGAGCGTGTTTCGGCTGCGGTACCGAAGCGTAACGTCAGGCACAGTTCAACTTCGCCTTTAATCCCTTCAATACGTCTTGCCAGTTCGCTCCAGGGAAGACGACCGGCAAGCGTACTGTTAATCGACTCAGTAATGAGTACGCTGCCATCCTGCGTGATAAACCGTGTTTCCAGGACGTTGCTGTCAGGGCGGTAGGCCCGTTCCGTACGATAATCCTCAATGGGTTCAATCTGGAAGAAACCGCCGATCTCGGGGTCCAGCAGGCGGTCAAACAAGGGGGATGAATCAAGGTTTGGCGCACACCACCAGTCAATAGCCCCATCCGGGGCAATAAGTGCCACAGACCGACCTTCACCAATGGCCGCATAGTCCCCAAGACGGGCAAACCCCTCCTCGCGCATCGGCGATCGTAGTATCTGATTATTCATTGCTCTTCCCTGCATGCTGAGACGACAACGTGGCCGCTTTAGGCCACGTTCTTCAATAATCCTGCTGACACTCAGACCGTGCCGGTGCCGCCATCGGAGCACCAGACCTGGCCGGAGGTGAAGCTGTTGGTGGTTTCAGCGAAGGTGATATAGAGAGGCGCAATTTCTGCCGGCTGGCCAGGACGGCCCAGCGGTGCGGTGGCACCAAACTGCTCAACTTTTTCCTGTGGCTGGCCGCCGCAGACCTGCAGAGGCGTCCAGTAAGGTCCGGGTGCGACAGCGTTAACGCGGATTTGCTGTTCGCCCAGCTGCTTCGCGAGGGCTTTGGTGAAAGCGGCTATCGACGCTTTTGTCTGAGCGTAGTCCAGTAAAATGGAGCTCGGTTCGTAGGCCTGTACTGAGGTAGTATTGATGATGGATGAACCGGAAGGCAGGTATTCCAGCGCCGCTTTGGTTATCCAGAACATCGCATAAACGTTGGTCTTAAATGTAGCGTCAAAATCTTCCGTAGAGAGCGTACGGATGGATTCATTAAACTGCTGACGGCCGGCATTATTAACCAGAATATCCAGACCATCTAATTGACTGGCAGCTTCGTTAACCAGTTTCTGACAAAATTCTTCTGAGCGAATATCGCCTGGGATAGCAACGGCTTTTCGTCCTTCGGCTTCGATTAATTTTACGACTTCTGCAGCATCCTGCTCTTCATCCGGCAGGTAATTAATTGCGACATCGGCGCCTTCACGCGCATAAGCGATAGCAACGGCACGACCAATGCCGGAATCGCCACCTGTAATCAGTGCCTTACGGCCGGTAAGCCGTCCTGTTCCCCGGTAGCTGGTTTCACCGTGGTCGGGGCGTGGTTCCATTTTACTCGCCAGGCCAGGAACAGGCTGATGCTGTTTTTTAAACGGCGGCTTCGGATATTCCTGTGTGATGAGCGTTTTATTAGTGAATGAGTTCATCTGTGTCTCCTTTTTGGTGAGTAAATTAAGCCTGGCAAAAATGTGATGTTTGTCACGCTGACAGACATCAAAATTATATTTATTTATGAGCGCAGCGTAATTCCGCTGGGATATTGAGCATCTCTAATGAATAAGGCAGAGCGTATTGAAAACCAGAAGAGAGATGAGAAGATTCTTAATGAGGGTGTCAGACTTATAAATCAGATAATCAGTGTTTAGGAATCTGCCCGTTAATCTGTTCTCTTTAAATGAATGCATTACCATTCAAATTAATGTCTGGTTCTGAATGATTTTTAATCGAAAAATAAACACGCTGTGACTGCAGCCAGGCGCGACGGATGCCCGAATTGTACCGGGCCCCCGAATGGCCCGTAATCATGCGTTTCTCTCAAACAGGGGACTGATTAGAATCGTATAGAAGGTGTTCTGATCAGTTTATCCGTCGGATAATAGTTCTCATCACCATCTTTATCCGGTCGCAGGTATCCGCTTTCCGCCATCCAGCGGATCATGTCGGATAAATCAGAAAACAGCGCTTCTCTGTTGTTATCATTAATAATATATCTGTCCAGTTCAGTGATCACATCATCTGTGCGATGACTGAAGTTAATCCCGGGAGCAGGTGCGTGGAGTAATGAACCGCAGGCTTTGAGATGCCAGTTCAGCGTTAACTGTGGCCGGCATTCTGCGTGTTGCGGAAATTTACTGAGACAGTGTCCCCGAACGATCTTGTAGACCTCATCAAAACTGATTAACTGGTTTTTCACTTACCCTCCGGACAATCCATGACAACGTGCAATTTTAACCGCTGGCTGTCAGCTCATATTTAACTCACTGACAAATTCACATTGATTTAAAAACTTTACGCTGCGTTTACTACTCCTTCGAATATAGCAGAGTATTCAGGCTGCTAAGGAATACCCGTATCGGGAGTTATAACGGGTCATTACTGTCTCATTCCTGCCTTGATAACATTCAGGGTAAACCAACCTGTCTGCTGATATTTTTTTGTGTGGAGATGGCGGTAACGATTAAGGCGGTGGCGTGACTTTTTTGCGCATCCTGCTGACGTATATCAGCGGAAGCGTTCGATCAGGAACAGGAGGTCTGTCAGAACGCTTCCGCTGCTTTCATCAACGGGAATCAGTCATCAGGTGTGTGTCCGACAACGATTTCAAGCGTCCTGCGAAGTGTGTCTGCCTGCCTGTCGCTGCACGCTGACTCAAGTTCCCTGATGAGATGGAGGATGAGGGATTTATTGGTCACGCGACCCTCTGCGGGCAGTACGCTGCATATCACCTCATTCAGCAAAGCGGCTTCGTCTTTGGCCTCAGGTCCAGCGCTGCGCATGAAACTGGCCAATCTGGTGTCAGTCAGTGCTGAAAGGATGTCGTCATTGTTCTGCATCATCTTGTTCCGGTTAAGGTTTAATCCAGAAAAATTATAACCAAGACGGCAGAATATGCGCGGTGCCCTCCTCCTGTGAGGGTCACGTTCAGAGTTTCGCCAGAGTCGCACGGGTGGCACATTAATGGGTACCTGTATTTGTTTTAATGATGGCAGATAAGGAAGCTGTGTCTGACGTCAGTCAGAATGAATCCTCAACTTCGTGTTCCGGTCATTAACCTGTAATACCGACTGTGACTGACCACGTTTCAGGAAGGCCTGCTTCCGGAAGTCAGCCGCTGAGTATAAAACTGCAGATATCGGTATATCTGATTTTATAAGGTGATTAGCACCTGCCTGAGTCGTGACCGGTCCTGCGACGCTTACAGGGCTCTGCCTGCCAGGTTAGCTATCCGCCGAAGTCATGAGGCATGTATATAGGAGATGTTAGGGCACAGTGATTGGCTGATACAACACCTGCGACGCTGTGAAGCGTAGTAATGATCGCTGCCCCGCCAGACAGCGGGTATAAGTCATTTCATATCATCTGTCACGAGGTCAGCCAGGAGCGACTGATCCGGGCCACACAGCATGGCGGGAAGGTCTTCACGACATTTTTGCCTGAAATTCCACTTTATCAGCGGACTGAACCCGCTCCACACCACATCAAATGGTGCTTATGATGTTCTGATGCACTGGCGGGGTAGCCTGTCACGTCAGGGCATATCTCGACCCGGCAACCCTGTCCGGTGAGGCGGATCGCTTCCATCAATATCTCCGTGGCGTCATCAACGCTGACGGCTTCCAGGAAAAACCGGTACGGCATGACGACGGTATGATGCGTTGATCATGGTGTGCGCAAGCTGCACGACTGCATTGTGAAAGCGCGACTGTCGCAACGGAGCGTCCGGTCTGCGGGCACTGCGTAACGTTAAATTTAGCGGTCTGAGATAGCAGTTTACAAAGTCATCGCTGCAGTAGTCGCTCCCTGTCTGTCGGATGCGATCCTGCAGATGCTCACTGGAAGGATTGTCCAACTGAACATGCAGTTCCTTCCGGCGCTGCTCCCAGCCGCTGGCAGGCGCAGGATACCCGTTCAGTCGCAGGCGTACTTCGCTCAGCGCATCGCCGGAGGCTGTCAGATTAAGAATCTGATAAATGTGGGTCAGCTGCGCATCGGAATACCCGTCAGGCAGGGCGGGTGCGCCAACAAGGCCTGCACGCCGCCAGTTGCGAAGTATTCCCGGAAGTAAACCTGTCATTCCGCAGACGGTTTTGGTGGTGGGAGAGTTCACAGATGCCCCTTGTGGGGTGAATGGCCGCGGGCATTACTGCCGGGGGAGAGAACAGTCTGCGATCTTTTATACAAAGTTAAACCCTACACACCTGAAAACCGCGCTATGCCAATATCGGGGATATCAGTAATTAACTTTTCATGGCAATACGCAGTAGGTGGTGCGCATATTTTTTTCACGCACCACCATATCCAGAGCCTGCCTGTCTTCTGCCAGAACATCGATACGTGCGTTAATGAGCGCAGAGAATCGCTCAGCATTAACAGCGTGAGGCGCATTCTGTTCAAGAACGGCCAGGTTAAATTCACCTTCGCCTATAAACCGCTTCAGTAGAGCGATGTGAATATCGAGCTCTGCGTTACAATACCAGACCATTTTCATTCGAACCTCACTTCAGGAGGCTAAACGAGCCCTGTCGACCTGACGTTATTAAACCAGAATGCAGATAATTATTCAGGATGAGTATTTCATTTTTTATAAAAAGTAACGAGCTATTTTAATTTATGAGTTTTTGTCCTTTATATAACGTGCATAATAACTAAGCGAGACGGAAAGGCAACAACACAACCCATTGAAATATAGTGCAAAAAATAGTAATCCCCCTAGAGCTAGGCTTAACAATTTAAACTTAGAAGGCCCATATCTGTCATACGACATATAAGGTATTCTGAAAGCATGTTTTGAAACGAGAATCTTATCTGTACATTATTTATGAGTTAAATTACGTTTCGCACTGTGAAATGACTATTACGCAGGAATGATGATGCGACAGGACGGCTTACCCCCCGGAAAAGATACGGGGCTGCCTGGCTATTTAAACCAAATTACCGATCCGGTTCAGATGGAATTGCTGGGGAATATTACCGTCGAAATTCTCAGGCAGGAAAGGCGCCTGACCCGTAACGCTATCTGCCTTAAGCTTGTAGGGCGAATCGATGAAGCTCACGATCCAGAAGAAGAAAGGCATTTACGCGCGCTTCTGGGCATGTTGTTTAAAAAGGAATGGTGACATGCTCTACTTCTGAAATGGCATCTCAGCATGCAGATGCCTGACCTTGAAGACCGGAGTGATAAGATGCTGATACGATGAAGAAAGTGTCGTCCCTGACAGTTTCTCCGGCCGGTTCACGCGATGGCGCAACCGATGAGGTCATTCACGTTGTCGTTTTCCGGCCAGAGCCGGACTACGTCTCCTGGCGTCAGTTCTTCTCGTCGTTCAGGCCTGCAAGCGTTTGCAGGTATGGCACATGGCGGAAGGCCTGCTCCGGCTCATGAAAACTTCTCAGCCAGCTGGTGGCCTCCGAAATTTCAGTGAGCCTCGCATTGCTGCCGCCTGCTCTGGACATGAAACCCAGTTCCGCAATGAGAGACTCAATGCTAATCTCCCGCTCGCTGAGTGCAAGGCTTAGTGCCGCTTCGCCAATGATGACGTGCCCTTTCCCGTCGTGTTGAATAGACAAATTAATTCCTCCATTAACGTTAATAACAACCTCACCACCAACTGTAGGCAATACAGTAGATTTTGCCGGGATAAAATTCCTAAACAGAATAATTGATTAATTTTCAGAAAATTTGAGTTAAGTCGAGTGGTTAGTCGATCCGCTGCTACACTCCCTGCGCTAGTTGTGAAATCTTTTTGTATGAATTGAGTTATTGACCCCGTGGTGAAAGCCCGGGGGCTCTTTTATCAGGATTATGTGCCCTGGTTTCTGCCCCCTTTCTGGTCCCGCCTCCCTCCGTCTTCACCTTTCAATGACGGCGGCGAATCGTAAACAATCAGCAGTTTTGAGTATCGTTATTCTTTATGTACTGGCTAACTTAAAAAGACTGCTAAATCCTGATTATCCTGTAACTAACTTAAATTAATTGTCGAGACACATTGCGGTGAACTGACGCACTGCAAAAAAGTTGTTAATAAATTCATCTGATCGATACAGTGAGATTTTATTATTTTTTTTTGATTAAGTTAATAACGGCAGCAACGATCTTTTGTCATGGCTTATTATTGGAAATATATGTCCGTAAAGAAAATTTATGAATTCCTAATCGAAAAGCGTTCTTGTTCATCTTCAACAAGGTGTAAGTGTTATTTCTGTCCGATTTTAAGGGAAATTATGGTTGGTTTTCAGGTGTCGTTGTCACGCGTTCCGAAGTGTTTCAATTGTGCATTCTTTTGGAGAACTCAACAGCATTGCTGCATAAATAAATAATTTTTTAGCTTGCGCTCCGCTAATAATAAGGTGTCCGTAAAGCATACAGACTGCTATGGTGTGCGTGGACAATCATAATTAAGCGGAGCAGAGCATGCTGACAACTATAATATACAGAAGCCATATTTTAGACGATGTACCCGTCAAAATTCTGCCGGGTATGGTAAGCCAGGCGAGCGGTTTCAACGCGAGCCGGAACGTCACGGGTATTCTGCTGTTTAATGGCACGCATTTCTTTCAGATCCTTGAAGGGCCTGAAGCAGGTGTACAGGAAGTTTATGCGCGGATCTGCTCAGACAGGCGCCATCATAACGTCGTGGAACTGATGCGGGATTATTCCCCCTCACGCCGGTTCGGTAATGCAGGTATGGAGCTCTTTGATTTGAGAACCCATGCTCAGGAGACCGTGTTGCAGGCGGTACTGGACAGAGGCACCTCCCGCTACCGGCTGACTTATGACGATCGCGGACTCCAGTTCCTGAGAACCTTCGTCGAATCGCGCGAGAAAGAAAACTATTTCGAAGTGCTTCCCCCTGACTACTGGGAGTTTGTTCCGGCGGACAACGATCCCGTTACTTACGGGGATACGGGCATCAGCTTCAGACCGGTAGTGGATCCGCTGGGTCGTGAAGTGACGGCTATTGAAGCTATTCCTGACAGATTACAGGACGGCCTTAATGATGATGAGCGCTATGAATATGACCTTGGTGCAGTATGCCTTGCGCTGAAAAAAGCCGGTAAAGCCTGCCCCGACGGGATCCCACTTTATGTCACCATTCTGCCCATGACGCTGGTAGCGATTCCGGGCGCTGTTGGCCAGATAGTCAGTGCGATTGAATCCGCAGGGCTTGTGCCTGAGCAGGTTATCTTTGGGGTCAGTGAAAGAGAAGTCATATCGCAACTGGACGAATTTACGCGCGCCATCCGCTATCT
Organism: Pantoea sp. alder81; assembly: GCF_020179835.1. Taxonomy (GTDB): domain Bacteria; phylum Pseudomonadota; class Gammaproteobacteria; order Enterobacterales; family Enterobacteriaceae; genus Pantoea. The sequence continues at coordinate 24,265 of NZ_JAIUDA010000014.1, forward strand.
CAGACAGGCGGGCATAAGCATTTCAATCGATAACTTTGGCGACGGTTCTGCAGGACTTTCTCTGCTGGCAACCGTTCAGCCTGACAGGGTTCGCATTGACGCCGGTATCATCCGCCATATTCACCGCAGCGGTCCTAAGCAGGCGGTTGTCCATGCCGTTATCAGATGCTGTTCAGCGCTTGAAATCAATATCATAGCCGCCGGCATTGAGCATCCGGAAGAGTGGATGTGGCTGGAAGCCGCAGGGATAATCGATTTTCAGGGGAGTCTGTTTTCCCCTGGCGGTGCTGCTGTTGCCTGGCCCGAGTCCAGAGAAGCGATGTAATCGTCATCAGATATCAGGGACTCTTCCGGGTAATTTCCCGGAAGACGTCCGGTTACTGCCTGCTCTCGGCTGCTGGCTTGTCTATATCACACTTAAAAGAGTTAAACGGATCTTGCCGCAGTACTTTGCTGAGGCGTTCTCCCTCTTACCCTTGCAAGCGCTGCAGAGGATTTATCCAGAATGCTGTTGCCCGCTAGCTTCGGCTGAACCTGTGTCCTTTTTCTGTTGAACTTATCAAGCCAGCTCCGAAAATGCCCCGTCATCGCGCTGGCATGTTGCTGATCGGGAGTACGGTAAATCAGTAACCGGCTGACCGTCTGATGGCTCTGATCGAGAAGATAAATTTCATATCCCCCATCCCGATTTTCGCATTCAATTGCTGTGAAATGCATAGCTGGCCAGCGGTTAACCCGCTCCAGAAACTCGCTCATTATCATAATTATTCCTATTCTAATTATTCGCAGGCTTTTACTTTTTTCACTGGTCCGCCCAGATTAGTCGCAGTCAGCGGCTTTGCAAGTTTGAGGGCCATTTAAAATTGTAAAGATGTGGGGGCTGAGGCAGCTCAGGATTTGAAAAGCCTTTTGGGTCTACTGAAAATTTGCAGGAGCAAATGTATGATCAGTAACGAACGTATGCAGAGCATCGCTGAAAATGAAATTGATGATGTCCCCGAAATCAGGGAAATGGCCCGGGAAATTCTGGATTACAGGCGCGCGTTGTCTAAACCTTGGGCCATCATAGAGCCACTGGGTTCAAAATATGTTGAAGATGGTAAAGGCGCTATGGTCTGGGCCGCCCGTTACAGCGGCCGTCATGACATCCCTCTTTACCGGCTGGATGATGATGCACTTCCGGCTGGTGTAAAAAGCAGTAAACCCGCAAAAAAGGTCAGGTAAAACATAAAATTAACGTGGTACTTTTTCAGCTTAACCAGATTGTGAAATCAGAGACGTGCAGAATAAACCTGATGTGGAGATGTAGTTTCTTCGCGGGTATTACACTCCAATAATCTCTGAATCAGGTTGTGTTACGGGAGGTTGGACCTGTGGTAAAATGTTCTGAAGTGACACCTGCCGGAAAATTTATGAAAAATACACCTGAAGATGATATGACGGAAATTCTCATCGGTGAAGCCGTGACCGAGCTTCTGGAAACCCGGGCAGCCATTTCATGGCACGCCCTGCTGCAAAAATTGCAGTCGGCGATGAACAAAGAAACCAGTGAAGTCCGGAGCCAGGCCATTCAGCGTGCGATTGATGAGGTCAGGCAGGAAATGCAGTCAAAATCCGGAGGGAAGGAAACCAGGCCGGGATCCGGGCAGCACGAGCCATCACGTCCCAAACTGCATTAATACACCTTCAGGCCTGGCCGCTACGGTTTCTGTAAGCGGGGTATTTTGATAGACTGTACATCTATCCACATACGGACGGAGGTCATGTGAATAATGACGACGCCGCCGAAGATATCTACGCCGTCATCGGGACGGTAGTAGCACGCCTTCTAAAGCCGGGTGAACACCTCACACTTCACGAAATTACCACGGCTCTTCATGCGATGGGCGAAACAGATGCTGGTCAGGATGTGCGTAATGCCTGTCGGGCTGCTATCAGAATGCTGGCCCGCCAGATGCACTGACGTTAGTTTTCAGTGTGTCGCCAGACCAATACGTCAAGGCTGGCGGGCGCGATACTCTCTTGTTTCATGAACAGAATCTTTGTACCTGCAGCTGTGAATCGCTAATCAATATCCTTTACTTAATTTCACGCCGTTAATGCTACGCCCTTTCACTTTCGGGCGTACGGCCCAGCACAATTTCCAGTGTCTTGCGCAGCACATCGAGATGAACAACGCCAGTTTCATTCTCGATTTCGGCAACGAGGCACAGGATAAGCATTTAAGTTGTTACCTTTCTGCCTTCAATGACTATGGTCCTGATAGCCGCATCCAGCACCTTCGTTTCGGCAGACAAGTCGTCTCCCGCATCGCGGAAGTGATGAATGATCGCTGCTTCGGTGGTCTGGATGTGGGTAGATTGCTGCATTTTAATTCCATATTCCTTTCGGAAGTTAATGAGTTTTTGAGATAACGGTTTACGAGCCGCTTTCTCTGAAGTCCCTGTGGTTTGCAAAATACTGCTTTACAGTTAAGTGTTAATCGTTGTCACCGGCACCGCTGGGGTCAAAACCGGCTAAAAGAGACTGAGCGGCATCTTCATTCTGTGAAAGCTTTGGGGGCTATTTCTTCAAGAGCCAGCTTCAGGGCTGATGTCCGTGTCGGAACCGCCTCATCTGCCATCATCTTTTCCAGGTGCTCTCTGAGCGACTGTGCGCTGATTCTGCTACCCGCGCAAAGCAGCTGGACGCTCGCCTCACCAAGAACAATATCTTTGAGTTTGCTGTTTTCGTAGTTGCTCATTTCCGCCTCTACGGTATTGACCACCCAGGGTAAAAAAATAAGACACCACGGCGGGTGTCTTGTCTGAAGTACAGGTTCAGACCGGTATTACAGGCACGCCCGGCATCAGAAGAGCATGGCAATCAGTGACTGGTAGTGTCGCTCTTCATGCGCGCTCGCCGCATTCTCAAGACGCTTCAGTAAAACTGAGCAGATCGCTTTGCGATTTAGGGTTTTACCGGCCTGAAAAATTTCAACCACGACTTGCCCCATTGTCTCCTGCTGGTTAGCGTGTGCTGAAATGTTATGAAAATGAGCAATGTCGCTGGCAGTATCCGGGTGTGTATTAACGTTCTGACGCATGGGCAACCTCTCAGATGGTTAAAATTTATCGGCTCTGTCTGAGCGTAAAGTTATACAGTTACTTCAAACTTGTACACGGATTGTGTTTTGGTACAGGTGTGTTTTTGTTGCAAAAAGTGCTATTGTTTTATTTTCATAAAGTTGCGTGCCATCACTTTTGTTTTTATTCTGAGTTTATTTCTTGAGCTTAGTTGTACAGAATTAAATGCCCATGTAAGAAAATGTAATTCACCAAGATTTGACAGTTTTACCTCCACCGGCCGTGTTGCCCGCCCTCCTGACGGCCTCAATCTGTCTGCCGACCCAATGATATAAAAAGCTTCTTCCCCTCATGATATGCGCGCCCGTCAGCCATACGGACACTTCCCTGCCCGACCGCCTTTGAAGCAGCGACCTCTCAGGCGCTCTGAAGTCAGACGGTCGGAGACGAAAGAAAGAACCCGCGGCAACACTCATAGCAACGAAGAACCCAGTAGTTACAGCATTCAACTAAAAGCATTAAACGACTTACCGGCCCTGCGGGCCGGGCGGCGGCGGCTGGTCAGTGAGGGCAACCGGGGTGCAGGTACGGCTCGGGTCCTGGCTGAGAGGGGCGCGGGGTTCAGGTTCAGCTCGGTGTGTGGGGTTAACAGGAGTGTTATTGTGTGTTGTAACTACAAGTGTATGTTGTGCCGCCGATCGCAGCTACGCTGCGCATCAGAGTTATAAAGTGTAAAATCGGCGTTTCCTCCACAACCGGCGGATAATGGCCTCCTTATAGTTAGCCGCATTGCCACCGATCATGGTCATAGCGGCCTACAGACGGATCCATAATCCCGGGGTAGCCTAATCGACGACGCAAGACTGCAGCCTGTATCAGCTTTGTTCCACCACTCGGTGCTGGTTGGGTAAATTTCTCTTCCAGAGTGTCCTGTGACCTGGAACAACCGTCAAGCACAGCATGGTGCCTTCGGGGATAGTGGCCATCAGCGCGTTTATTTTCTTTAACCCCGACTGTTTAGACGGTGAGCGTGCCGGCCTCAGGTGGTTTATGAAGGCGCTGCACGGCCTGCTGAACTGTGCTGGCCAGCAGGTAGCGGTCGTAGCGAACCACTTAGGAGGTTCGCTCATAAACATTATCAGCTGATGCCTGAATTTTGAGTGAATGTCTTACCGGGGGAACTGGTGCTGCTGGGGCTGCTGAACGCATTCCACCACCAGCGCAAGCGGCAAAGATGGCGTTAAATTTGATCTGAAAAGTTCCGGTATAGATAAAACAGGCTTCACTGTGCTCAACTCTGCAGCATGCTTGTATCAACATCTCTTTTTGCGTTTTAACAAAACGCCGACCAAAGTCAGCGTTTTGTTATCTGCACCTTCAGGTGACCTAATGCGGCGGGTGCGTTATATCACCGCGTCCCTGTAGCAGGCCATCGATTGAGATATTTTCGTCCAGTGCGTCCCAGTGAATACCATGGGGAGACATTTCGTAATCTTTAAGCTGTTCGGCAGAGGCGTTGCGAAGCCGGGGAAACCATGAAAGTGGTACGCCGATTATCCGCTCGTCTGAGAGTTCGACCCACATCATGTGATTATCGAACCGAACGTTCTTAGTTGAAATAATCATTCCAGGCCTCCAAAAGCATGAGTTGGTGTTGCCTTATAACTTACGTCAGCTCTTTTACAGTTCTGTAATAAAACCCAATAAATTTGCAAGTTTTCAACCGTCGACAGTCAGAATTTTACTTCTGTACCGGCCTTTCTCACATAAATATGAGCAGGTTCGCGTGGATTACCTTCGTTAAAGTAGTAAAAGAAACGAAAACTGTTTAGCCGTAGTGTTGCAGACATCGTCATAACCTATAAAGGATTATGGTGAAAATTACTGAAGCGGTCTAAACGCAGCGAGGGGTCAGAGAGAGGACGATGCATGTTTCGCCATCGAGGTCATCGCATTCTCCTGCAGGCTGCGACTGCGCCGCTGGCTGCTGAGACACGGGCTGAGCGTCCTTGTCTCGTTGCGAGCTACAATTGCCCTTACCGTTATTTCCACTGCATTTTTGTTGCGGAGCGATTTTAGGCTGTAATGGCGTATATTTAGGCTGCCCACGGTTGCCACTGTACTGCTGCTGAACGCTGTTTTGTGCACGGTCACCTAAAATCTGCTCAGTGCCGCCAACGTTCACGAAAATTTCGTCGAGTATTTATCCTGTCCGTTTTGATCCTGCCACTTGCGGGTGCGCAGTTGCCCCTCAATGTAGACTTGAGAACCTTTGCGAATGAATTCGCCAGCGTGGATACTAACCCTTTGACCGCCGGGGCGCTGCTTGAGAGGGTTATCTGTTCGGCCATAGCTGTCTCCTGGTTGGCAAAGGCTTTCGTAAGTTGAGTGACGATCCTCATTCCTTAGAGGACCGTAAACAATTCGAAATCAGATATTTGAAACGTAAAATTTGTTATCTACCTATGGCGCTTAATTTATGACCACTGTTGCACGGTGCAACACTGCTCACTTTTTAACCTCTGTTGCGCGGTGCAACAGCGCTCACTTTTTGAACACACATTGACCGGCTAATCATTTTTTTGAGTTCCAACAGACGCGCGCAGGCTTTGAACGATTTCTTTTACACGCTCTTCACTGCACGTCTGCCGGCTTTCAGTACGGGAAGGCTTAAAGAGCCGCAGTTTAGGGCGTGATGAAGGGCTCATGTGATCAGGTATTTTTCGAACGTTTTTTGCAGGATATAGCCCTCCCTGCCGGGCCTCTTTGAAGCACCGTCAGCAACCAGCCAAGCGGGTTTTGCAGGCTGCCTTCACGCTACGCACGAATTACATTCGACAGCACCAGGGCGGATTACTCAGGTGACAGCGCCTGCAGCTGGCGGTTAACCATGTCACGGTCTTCTGGTTTCAGCAGTGAGCCGAAATCATCTGACAGGCAAACCGAACCGGTTACGTATGTTTTATCTGTATTATTAGTAAAACTACGTACGTAACTGTTCGGATTCCGAACCCGGCTGTTATTCCGGGCACTCTCACTGTGTTCGGAATCCGAACCGGGCTTATGATCATGCATTTTTAAGCTGAGTTCGGAATCCGAACCCGGTGAGCATCCTGTCTGGCCGAGTGCGGCACGACGGTTCAATTCTTCAGGACTTTGAGCTGAGCCCAGACGGGCCTCAATCACCTGGGGATGGCTGCGATGATGAAGCATTGTGGGATCAAGCCGGATTTCACTGATGATTGTTTTTGCCGTGGCGCTGATAGTGCGGTTACTGCTCAGGCAGGCTGCAGCCACTATTTAAGCCAGTGCGGATCGAACGTTTCTGCATCACTAAATGACAATGGCTCATGATGCTACGCGCATATATTTCCTCTAACCCTACTCTTTTCATACATGACGCGTTTACAGAAGTTGAGTCAGCCCGTGATGCATTACATCCGGAGTATCCTGCTGATAATCTCTTTTGATGCTCTGCCTTTTCCCGGCGTTGCCAGCTGCAGCTGCATTTTTCATAGGATGGGAAATGGCACCGTCACTGCTCAAAGCGTACAGGCGAATAATTATCCAGCCTATTTTATCAAGCGGAAATAGGCTCTGCTCAAGAAACAACCGGCGTGGCATGCTGAGTGGCTTTCGCTGGAGCTGTGTGCGTAAAGTACTTACCGTGCACGCTTAAAATGAATTCATCGTCCGGCTGGCCGTTTAGTAATATTCTTGCCTTGAAAATGGCGATGTAACGTTGATCTTCAAACCAGACGAGTGAACGAAATTCATAATGACCGGAAGGTGAAGCAAGCCACGATGTTCCCCTGAGTGCAGCCTTAAGGTCAGGACATTCAGATGCAACGCGGATTGCAACGGAAAGGACCAGATCGAAGGGCGTACGCAACTCATTCAGAAACGAGCGGGTTATGGACATGGTTTCTTCAGAAAACAGAGAAACATTGCTCCTGTCGGGAATGTTTGCCCGAAGGATGTGGGGCGGAGCCGGATGGTTGAATGTATCTTCATCGTCAGGCGGTAGGAGCCGTGATTGACGATATCTGCTTCCAAAGGCGGGCAAATGTACCACACTGATGTGTTCTCCCTTTTCAGGCTACAGGAGTGTTGTTTGCATCTACCCGAAGGCGGTCATCTCAAGCTACAGAACATTGATGGTTGTCCGAAGACAACATAAGAAGCGTTTAAATAATAGCGTTTGCTTAAGGCAAATTACAAGAGCCTTTTATTCATCTTACTCATCTGTCCGGTTATAAATCCGGGCAACTTAAGCACCACGTCCATCACCGTGCCCAAGATCCATTGACACTAAAGCCTCAGCCTCTTTGCGACTCATGCCATTTTCTAAATGATGATTTACGGCATCCTTTGAATAAGCATACCTGAGACTGTGAGGCGCATGGAACCCGGTCATTCCACTTTCACGTAATACGTTATGATAACGGTCAAGCGCCTGATGAAGCGTTGGTTTATCGATTAATTTACCGTTATTTCGTTCTATGTAGCGAATAGGTTCATTTAACAGGTTAACAACCTTCTCTTTATCACAAACGGTGGCATCACGTGGACGCCCTCCTTTAGAGCCAAACACAACTCGAACATTATTATTTCCGGCTTCTAAATTTTTTCGCCAGGTCTTAAGTGATTTTGCCGACTGAACCGTTTCCTCTGCACGTAGCCCAATATATCTGGCGAGCTGAACACCTAACGCAACCCCACTGTCTTTTCTGAAACGGTTAAAATAATTTCTCTGAAACGTTCGTCCGAAATGGCAACTTTAGTGCCTTCCCGACTGGCTCCTGAAATATTCAGTGCCTTATTACTTAATTTCTCATGTGCAGGATTAGCCAGACGTTAAGTCCGCCTTGTGAAAGGATTGAACGTAAAGCGGCCATTTCATTTTGCAGGGTGCGTGACGAGATACTTTCATCCTGACGGCTACGAATATAATTTTCGAGATGCCTGATTTTAATATGGCTAACGTCCCGAATCTGAATATTAAGGGTTGCCAGTCGCTCAGAAAAGCGACTGGCAATCTTTGAACGATCAGAAACCGTTTTAAAACTTCCTCCACCCTGACGTGCGAGCGTGACGAGCTGCTTACCTAATTTAACAGACAATTTTTATCTCCTTCAGAACCTACAGCTGTAAGCCCATCAACCCACAGCTGTATGACTCTGAAACTGTACATCTCTTCCCCGATGACACGGTTGCTTTTGCGCTTCCTGCGTCTCGACTGGTATCTGTGCATCGGGGCGGCGAAATGTTGAGTTCTTGCGAGGCTCCCCAGGTCTCTGACCTGTTTGCGGCTTGCGCCGTGCTGACGTTAGTCAGTCTGCCTCCGTACACCAGTTTCCTGATGTCGCCATCGATACCGAGTCGATCATTCTCCTTCTAATAAAACGCCCTTAACGGGTTGTTCGTTAACGTCGCGTCATGGTTAATAAATAGCCAGCTGAGCATCTGAAAACACGTAATACGTGCACGTCAGAATGTACCGGCATGCTGAAAACCGCACTGTACGTGCGTTTGACCGTTATGCGCTGCGCGCGTCACTTTGTTCTCGTTTCACTCGATCCAAAGTGACGCCGCGCAGCTTCATGCTCCTGATGCGTCTTCCGCAAGCGCCCAAATGTTCCAAATGGGCCTAGGCGTCATAGCAAAAGTCGTATGCAGCTCAGGGCGTATCCCTGACAAATCTCATAACGCAAGTGAAGAAAAGCATCATTGAGGATGCATTGTCTGAGGGCGTAGGCGTATGTAAAAGCCAAGCTTTGGTGTGATTAATGTACCCCCATCGTCGCGTCGTAGGTGCGCATGTTTTGACGATATCTGCTTCCAGGAGCGAGCAGATTTACCACACTGATGTGTTCTCCCTTTCAGGCTACAGGAGTGTTTTCGTAGCTACCCGAAGGCGATCCTCTCAAGCTACCGGACCATTGGTGGTTGCCATAAGGCAACTTGATGCAGATAAACCATAGCAATGCATAAACTATTTTGTCAAAAAAAATCATAAGATTTAAAATCATCATTAGTAAAAAATATAGAATCAATATATACACTGTCAGTAATGCCACTATTGTTCCCGAGGAAGTAACAGTATCCATTCCAGCATTATATTTATATGTATACCACCCATTGAGAAAGGAATTTAATCATTAAAAGAACAACTTCCCATCAGAAGACTTCATTACACCGGGAGATAAAAAATTAAAAAACTTACCCTTTAATTAGGGTTGAATTCAATTCACCATGCAGCCAGAACTCTAGGTAAGTTCGATAAAGCAGTGACCTCATTCGGTGATCTTAAGAAGGGATATCAGGGAAAAATTAAAATCAGCATTCCCAACATAGCTACTCTCTTTAGCTCTTTTATTGCTGAGTTTATTGACTTACATCCTCAAGTCGAACTTGAGGTCCACCTGGACGATGACCATTGCGATATAAATAGAGATGATTTTGACGCCGTAATCCGGTTCGGGGACATTTCCTACTAAAGGTTTTTTCCAAAAAAATTGGTAGCCTTTCAATGGAAGTTTTCCATTCTATAAACTACACACCTACAGAAATCATCTCCGATAATCATTTATTTTTTACCGTTATCCTTCATCGGGAAATATTGAGTTATGGAATAATACGTTGCAATTCGATATTAAGAAAGCCAGCCAACATAAAACGTTCAATTCTATTTCAATGATATGCCATTTATGCAAGGCATGCGCGGGGATAGCTTATTTTCCTGATATAGTCTGTCAGCGTTATTTGACTGAAGGTAAAATGATTCGTATGCAAAATAGTTTAAGCACTCACGGAGTATCAACATTGTCTGGCCCAATAACCGACACGTTGGTATAAAATTACGAGCATTTATCGACCATTTTGCCCAAGCCTTACCCCTGCATCTTAAGTCTCAAGCAAAATCATACTGAACGGCTCGTCTTAAATCCCTTAGAGGTGCTCGGTCCGATGTAAGCTTAAAACTGCTCATTTGGCCATGCTTACAACAACTGAGTGGCAGAGATAGTAATTCGTAAGGATTGCTACAGGTATTCATTTTTCCGTTTCTTCGGTTCATTTAAAGCCATCAACGAGTTGTTCTTAGCACCCTGTGTTTGCACTTTTTACTTGATACACAAAGAATCAGGTTTGTATTCGCCGTGAAAATGGTGATTTAACCAATCATGATGATAGTTGACTGGTGAAACAAAACTCTTTATAAATACTCTCAGTATCTATTCCAAATTCATTCTGTTACTACCCTTGATCATTCAATGGTGAGATGCAAAGGAACTTCATTCCATGACCGCCAAAAGTAAAGTACCTTCTGCTTCCGCAGGAGTTCACAAACAAAAAAGTCGCAGCCGATTATCTATTGGCGCAGTGCGCAGTCCGGAAAGCACGGAGGCAATACTGAAGGCTGCGGCAGACATACTGGAGGAGCATGGATACAAGGATTTTACCCTGGATGCAGTTGTAGCACGAGCTGGGGCAAGCAAACCCACCATTTATCGCTGGTGGGGCAGCAAAGCTGCACTCATCCGGGAAGTTTACGAACTTTCAGGTGAAGCATCGCTGGTTATTCCCAGCACCGGTAGTCTGGAGCTGGATTTGAATATTCATCTTGGTTCACTTTGGAACTGGTGGCGGACAACCCGATCAGGCGAAGCCTTACGGAGTTTCATCACTGAAATCCAGCTTAAACCTGAATCACTGGAAGAGTTTCGCAAAATTTTTCTACCTCGTCGCGAGCGCTCTATGCGGCGAATTTTCGATCAATCACTTGCACGCGGCGAGATTAAGGATACAACAGCTATTGAGGCAGCAGCATCCATGTTGACCGGCTTGTCCTGGTTACACCTGCTCACCGGTAATCTGGAGGAAACACAGCAGATTGAACAAGCGGTAAAAATTGTGGCTCAAGGGCTTATAGAACCCAAAGAGATTGTAATTCTTCAATGAAAGGTCCACTGGGCCTTTATTTTTTACCTATATAGATACTGATGGTTTCTATGACAATATTATCATTCAAAATCGGGAGCGTTTTTGATCACCCTCCCCTCGGTGTCCCACGAATCGCCGTCACTTTGGTTGCAGCACTGATTCTGACGGGATGTGTTCCCGGAGACCTCAAGACGTCTTCTGTAGCCTCTAAGCCTGAGAGTCTTGAAGCCAGTAAAGCGATTGAAGGCATATCTGTATCGAAAGCCAACTGGCCACAGGAGAAATGGTGGCGTGCCTTTGGTGACGGCCAGCTCGACGAGCTCATTGATGAAGCGCTGGCAAATAGCCCGACCTTGGGTGCTGCATCTGCACGTGTTCGCCAGGCTGAGGCCGTTCAGGGGATGATGCAGTCACAGCAGTTACCCAAACTGGATGCAAACATTGCCAGTACCCGTCAACGGTACAGCGAGAATGGCACCACACCGGCGGTCATGGCTGGCACATGGCAGACAGTGAACCAGGACACGCTCAACTTGAGCTATGAACTGGATTTCTGGGGGAAGAACCGCACAGCCGTTGAGGCTTCAGTTGGCCGCACCAGGGCGATGGAAGTTGACCGCTATGCCACACAACTGATGCTGTCCTCTGCCATTGTTCAGACTTATATCGGACTGGAGGAAAGCTATCATCAGCTGGCTATCGAACAGCAGATGCTCATTCAACAGCTGAAGGTCCTGGAACTTACTCAACAGCGTTTTTCCGCGGAGCTGGATTCGCAAATTGACATCAAACAGTCTCAGGCAGCGATCCCTGCTACCCGTGCGCGCATCGCTGCGCTCAAGGAATCTCAGGAACTGAGTCGCAACAAATTGGCTGCACTTCTGGGTAAAGGTCCGGATCGCGGACAGGCGATTACCGCACCGCACATTAAGCCATTCGACACTGTCACTATCCCCAGCGTATTACCGGCCGAGCTTCTGGGACATCGTCCTGATGTTGTCGCCCAGCGCTGGCGGGTAGAAGCGGCCAGCCACGACATAGAAGGCGCCCAGGCTCGCTTCTATCCCAATATTAACCTTACCGCTTATGCCGGATATCAAAGCCTTGGTTTTGATCAGATCAGCTCGGCAAGCAGCCGAATCCTTGGGATAGGACCAGCTATTAGCTTACCTATCTTTGAAGGCGGAAGGCTCCGCGCCAACCTCGCCGCGCAGAATGCCGCCTACGATATTGCCGTCGAGAATTACAACCAGACGCTGGTAGATGCCCTACACGATATCTCTGACCAGCTCTCTTCCATTCGCTGGTTACGCGAGCGTATCGAACTGCAACAGCAGGCAGTTCAGACCGCTGATGATGCCGCGAAGTTAGTCGGGCAGCGCTACGGTGCAGGACTGGCAACCTACATTCAGGTTTTAACAACCGATAACGACGCACTTGCACAGCATCGCCAGCTCGCATTGCTTGAGTCCCGCGGGCTGGCGCTTGAAGCCAACCTGACTTGTTCCCCGTTGATTATCACACGCGAATGTTAGTCCTGCATCCCGGCGGTCATGACAAATGAGAACTTCCGTTCTTCGCTCATAGCGAAGCTCGAGCAGCTGCAGGTCTGCTCCATGCCTGAAGTGGACCTTAATGAAATTGCAGACGAGAGGTAAATGTTGGATGTTTTTGTTGAGATTCGCGTCTCGTTTAATAGCACCATTATTCTCAATTTGAATGGCGGTATCAATTAACCCGGCATTCTTAATAAGCCCATGATTTTACGAGCTTGGGTACGTCAGCGCACCCGCTCGCTTACCGTCATGGTAAACTTAAGTGGGCCGCCCTCATTACAGCTATAACTATGTGGCAGGTCTGTCCGGGCTATCACTGAAGAACCTTCACTTACAATCAGACGCTCCTCCCCTAAAGTCAGTAGAAGAGAGCCCTGCACTACATGTAAAAGTTCGCACGTGCCATCTGAGTGTCCCGGGGAATCGAAAATCTCTCCAGGATGCATTTTCCACTCCCACAACTCGATCATATCCGGTCCGCTTGTGCCAGCCAGCAAGCGCGCGGTGCCGCCATTTCCTCCACTCCACAGGCAGGGTATATCACGTGCTGCAATCAGATGCGCGTTGGGTTTACTGGCAACGTTGACAATGTCTGCTACCGAGACGCCCATCGCTGCGGCCAGCTTGCAGAGGATTGCGATGCTAGGGTTTGCCCTGCATGCTTCAATTTCAACCAGCATACCTTTGCTCACACCAGCCAGACGTGAGAGTTCATCAAGCGACATTTTTTTCTGGCTGCGATACTGCTTCAGGGAAGCGGAAAGCGCCTCATTAATTTTGGAAGCATCAGCGCCGGTCGTTATATTGACTTTTTTGGTCATCGGTCATTATCATAATCTAAAGCGGTCATTTCAGGATTATTAAATGCTCATAGCTCATCCGTCAATCAGTTCCGAGGTTGCCCGTCTGGCTCCCGGCTTCCGCGCTCTCAGCATCAGCGTATCAGCTGCACCGCTGGTTAACGCCAACTTTGGGGAAGAAGCGCTTCGTAAAGCCTGTGAAGAGGTACTCAACGGACAACCTGTGTGGGCTGAAACGCATCTCAATGCATGGTCTGAAACCTTTCGCGCCTTCGGCGCGAAGCCAAGGCGCACGCCCTGTTCAGCAGAAGCTCTTCGCAAACGCGTGTTACGAGACGGGTTTATGACACCGCTTGACCCTGTAGTTGACCTTTATAACGCAGTGAGTCTGCGGTATGCCGTTCCAGTGGGTGGTGAAAATCTGGAAGCCTATCGTGGCGTTCCCCGTCTCATTATTTCAGACGGCAGTGAACCATTTGACACCCTCAAAGATGGTGAACCCTACGTTGAACAGCCCGATGCGGGAGAGGTAGTCTGGTGCGACGACTCAGGCGTTACCTGCCGACGCTGGAACTGGCGGCAGGGAATAAGAACGCGACTGAATTCTTCAGATAAACACATGTGGTTCATTCTGGAGAGTCTGCCACAGATGCCAATTGAAGCTCTGCATGAGGCCGGCAAAATGCTGACAGACGGTTTGGAGGTCATGATGCCGGGAATTCATTATGAAGTTTCATTAATTGAAACGCCCTAAGCTAATAGTAAACCGGCAGATCAGCTGCCGGAACTCCCCCCTCAAATGTCTTCTTTTCGCTGTGAGTTCAACGGGTCGACGCAACGCTATCCTTAAACAAGGGGGGACGTTGCCATGAAACGAAGAACGCGCATTTACTACACGCCAGAACAGAAAGCGATTATCTGGGACAGGTATAAGCAAGGTGATTCCCTGCATGATATCGCCAGAATGTTCGACAGATATCACTCTTCTGTTATGCCCACTATTCACCAGACTGGTGGTTATCGCCCTCCTGTCAGAAAGCGACACCGGCTGGCTCTTTCACTTGATGAAAGAGAGGAAATATCCAGAGGGCTGGTAGCAAAAAGTAGCATCAGGGACATCGCTGACAAATTATCAAGAGCCCCTTCAACTGTTAGCCGCGAGATCAAAAGGCATGGAGGTGCAAAACATTACCGAGCTGCAAAAGCTGATAAGGACGCGTGGGACAGTGCCCTGAGGCCAAAACCTTGCAAGCTAATTGGATGCCCCGCATTGTGTAAAATCATTGCAGAGAAGATGTATCAGGACTGGTCGCCGGAACAAATCGCCGGTTGGCTTAAACGCTGTTATCCGGATAATCAGGAAATGCAGGTGTCACACGAAACGATTTATAAAACGCTTTTTATACAAACCCGGGGAGCTTTAAAAAAAGAGCTGCAGCAGTGCCTAAGAAGCGGAAGAGTAGTACGTAAATCCAGAACGACATCACTTAAAAGAAAGGGATTAGGCTCAATTCCGCATGCAATACCCATCAGCGAAAGGCCATCTGATGTTGCAGACAGAGCCATACCAGGTCACTGGGAGGGAGACCTGATACAGGGCTCTAAAAACTCATATATTGTCACGATGGTAGAACGCCATTCCCGCTTTGTTATGCTTGCCAAAATCAGTGATAACAAGACAGCCACAGTCATATCCGCACTAATCAAACAAGCCCGGCAGCTGCCTGTTGAACTGTATAAAACATTAACTTGGGATCGAGGGGCGGAAATGACTAATCACACCCTTTTTACTGTAGCGACAGAAATTGAGGTCTATTTTTGTGATCCTCAATCTCCCTGGCAACGCGGCTCCAATGAAAATACGAACAGATTGCTTAGGCAGTATTTTCCAAAAGGAACTGACTTGTCGGTTCACAGCCAGCAAAGACTAAACAGTGTTGCCAGGCAGCTCAACGAGAGGCCAAGAAAAACGCTAGACTATGAATCACCCGCAGAGCGTTTTAACCAATGTGTTGCATCCATCGGTTGAATTCACAGCTCATAGCAGCCATTCAAATCCGAACTAATCCTGTAGATTTTCCATTCCACATAAAGTGATCCATGAGTACCCGGGTAATGCCAAGTATGAAAAAATGGCATCGCGATTAAGGTCTATTTAGTAGATGAAAGGGTTCGTGATTGTTCCTCTATGGAATTAGAGCACGTCCGAATGAGAATTTCGCTTAGAATCCGCGCGCATGTAAAGGCCTGCACCAGCATAAGGATGGGGCCAGGCTCTGCACTACTAAACCGCCAGCGATGTTAGAGTTGTGGGCTAAAAGAATATCACTAGTTCAGCGGATTACTGTCGCTGACGCAGTGCAGTTATAAACGCAGTGAATCATTGTTGACACACCAGCCCGCGGGCGAAATTTGTGGATAGTTTTTAAAATGAAAAAAGCCTTCACTCGGTGTGTTAACCGCGTTAAGACACGCAGAACACACCGGACATAATTGAAGCTGCAGCCAAGTTGTGAAATCAATATGGCGCTCGGGATCACAATACACTCAAGCTGGTATCGTGCTGAGCAAACTGCGACTTGGTCACGCCTGGAGCGGATATTTTCCCAACTTTTACAAAGACCGGCATCATTAATGCCGGTCTGAAAAATATATAGCGATCCATTAACCATTTTCGAGTAAGCCGAGGGGGATTCCTCATGTAAATAGCTCGATAACGCACTCACCTTAGGGTATTAGTCTTCACGCCTTACTTTTCCGGGTACTCACCAGACTGGACTCATTTTTCCGATGAAATATCGGATACGCTATACTGGTGACCACAAAACTGATAATCCATGAAATATCCACGCCAGGTATTATATTCGCATAAGGTCCGGAAAAGAACGCATTCTCGACAAAGGGAATTTGCACGATAATCCCTGCGAAATAGACCAGCAATGCCTGAGTATTCAGCAATCCATAGCGTCCGCCATCAGCACGGAATATCGCTTCAACGTCATATTTCTGCTTATTCACATAATAGAAATCCAGCAAATTAATCACAATCCATGGAATGAGCACCGCAATCAATGCCAGAATCAAATTGATGAAGAAGGAAACAAAGTTCTGCGATGCCGCCAGCGCGACCAGCACGCTTCCCACTAATACCAGAGATGACACCACTAAACGCACCGCTGCACCCGGCGTCCAGTGCGGACGGAACGTTTGCACCGCCGTAATCAGCGACAATACCGCACCATAAAGATTCATTGAGTTGTGGCAGATAATATTGACCAGGAACAGCACCATCAAAATCGGTCCGAGCCAGCTGGTCGCATGGCGTACTGACATCATGGCATCACTGGTTGGCGCGATATTGACGGCCATCATCCCGAAAACAAACGCCAGAATCGTGCCGCCGCAGGCGCCCAGATAAGTAGCGATAAACGGACGCGCAATACCGACATTGGCCGGAAGATATCGCGAATAATCAGAAGTATAAGGCGAGAAACTAATCTGCCAGACCGCACCGATACAGAACGTCCCAAACCAGCCTGCGGCACTCATGCTGCCGCGCTGCCAAAAATCAGCGGGAAGCGGTTGTGACACCATCATCGCCAGGCCCAAAATCAGCGCCGCACCCATGATCCATGCACCGACTTTATTGATGCGATGGATAAAATGATAACCGACGATACCAATGGCGGTGGCAAGAATAGCGCCAATGACCGTGGCACTGCTTACCGGCATCGACGGAAAGACGTTGTTGATGACTTTACCGGATAGCGAAATATTCGAGATAAAGAACCCGAGATAAATCACCGTTGTAAAGCTAATCACCAGCAGCGAACCGTAGCGACCAAATTGCGCGCGACTCTGCACCATTTGTGGAATGCCGACTTTGGGCCCTTGCGCAGAGGTTAATGCAAGGAAGATCCCGCCAAACAGATGACCGGCAATAATCGCGGTTAACGCGGAAATAACATTCAGATGAAACATTTCGGTGGCAATCGCGCCGCTGACTACCGCCAACGGTGCAATGTTGGTACAGAACCACAAAGTAAATAAACTGTGCGATTTACCGTGGCGTTCCGATTCCGGGACATAATCCACTGACTTATTTTCTATAATTTGACTCTGACGTAGTTGTGTATTCACCGTACCCTCCAATTCTCAAAATGGGATTATTTTTTAATGTGGGTAAAAACTTCCTCGCGAAAAAAAGCCACAGCCATCCCGACGAATGTATTTTCGTCTTCTTATTAAAGAATTGGCGTTTAGACTCCCGGTGCTATTTAATGCTTAACAACTGTACATGTGACGGTCGTCATAAATAACGACGCTGAAAATTCCAACGTTATTTCTGGTAGAGTGCGCATTGATAAATGCAAACCAGATTCCCGCAGGTGCGCATGTAAGCGCACCTTAACCCCTCAGCGCATAATAAAAGGATCCGCAATCGGCTCATCGCTGGTTCGCAGCCAGACAGTTTTCGTGGTGGTGTATTCCAGCGCCGCATCAATACCCCCTTCACGACCAAAGCCGGACTTACCGTAACCACCAAAAGGCGCCAGCGGCGATACCACACGGTAGGTGTTCAGCCACACCACCCCGCTGCGCAACTTACGCGTCACACGGTGCGCACGCGTCAGATTTTGCGTAAATACGCCGGCGGCCAGACCATATTCCGTGCCATTTGCCAGACGAATCGCGTCGGCTTCATCTTCAAAGGTCAGCACCGACAACACCGGTCCAAATAATTCCTGCACCACGCTTTCTGCATTCGGTACGGCGCTGCAATCGAGAATGGTGGGCGGATAATAGAAACCAGGGCGATCAACCGGCTGATTGCCGATCACCAGACGCGCACCCTGCTCGATGCTGCGATTAACAACCTGCTCAATATTGCTTTTTTGCTTGTCGGTACACAGCGGGCCAAACTGGGTTTCCTGCTGCTGCGGGCAGCCAATCACGATCCCGCGTACCTTGCTGACCAGCTTTTCCAGAAACACGTCTTTGATTTGTTCATCCACCAGCAGACGCGAACCCGCTACACAGCTTTGTCCCGAGGCAGAGAAGATCGCCGCCACCTGCGCATTGGCTGCACTGTCCAAATCGGCATCGGCAAACACGATAAACGGTGATTTCCCGCCTAATTCCAGGGAGGTACTCGCCAGGTTTTCCGCGCTGTTACGAATGATGTGACGTGCCGTATCTGCGCCACCAGTAAAGGCAATGTGATCAACCAGCGGGTGCTGTGTCAGCACCGTGCCACATCCTTCAGCAAATCCGGTGATCACGTTGATGACGCCAGCCGGGAAACCGGCCTCATGCACCAACTCCGCGAAAGCCAGAAGTGGCGTTGGGGCAACTTCTGCCGCTTTCACCACCACCGTACAGCCGGCCGCGATGGCAGGGCCGATTTTTACCGCTGAGAGAAACAGCTGGCTGTTCCAGGGAATAATGGCTGCCACCACGCCCACCGGTTCGCGTTTGATCCAGGTTTCCATATCGGCCTTATCAATGCTCAGCGTGGTGCCGTCCATCTTGTCCGCCAGCCCGGCATAGAAGCGGTAGTATTCAGCCACGTAGGCAATCTGCGCCTGGGTTTCACGGATGATTTTGCCGGTATCGAGCGTTTCCAGGCGTGCCAGCTTCGGCGCGTCACGTTCGATCAAATCCGCCAGCTTCAACAGCAATTTGCCGCGCGCACCGGCGGTTAACCCACGCCACGCGTCAGATTCAAAAGCACGTGCCGCAGCCTGAACTGCGCGGTCGGTTTGCTCGCTGCGCGCTTCGGCAATGCTGGCCCACGGCTCGGCGATGGCCGGATTCAGCGAGGTAAACGTCGCTGCACCCGCGTCAAATTGGCCATCGATGTAGAGTTTGAAGGATTCCATGACGTCTCCGCTTAATGAAATGCTGGGGCAACGTGTTTAATGAAGCGTTCCAGCGACGCTTTCTTACGATCAAAGGTCATACCGCTGTCCAGCCACAAGGCGTACTCATCGTAGCCCATCGCCTCGTAGTTTTTCAGGCGCGCGATCACCTGATCAGGATTACCGATGGCGAGATTTTTGCGCATGCCTTCTACGCTGTAATACGTGTTCGCCGCGATCTCTTCTTCTGTCAGCGGCTTAATCAAGCCTTGTTCAACCGGACGCTCGTTCTTGAACCAGGCACCGAAGTAGTTATAAAAACGATTGAGTTCAACAGCGGCTTGCTGCGCATCTGCCTCATCCTCGGCAATGTATCCATGCTGCAACAGCATGATCTTCAGCGGCTGCTCGGGTGCGTATTCACGGCATGCGTCTTTAAACGTGGTGATCAGACGCGTGATCTCATCCTCTCCCTGATGCAACGGCGTACACTGCACGTTGCAACCGTTCTTCACCGCAAACTCATGACTGTTTGGATCGCGGGCGGCGACCCAGATCGGTGGATGGGGCTGCTGTTTTGGCTGTGGCGATGAAGTTGTGGACGGGAAATTCCAGAACTCTCCCTTGTGTTCGTAATCCCCTTTCCACAACGCTTTCACCGCCGGAACCAGCTCACGCATACGCTGGCCAGCTTCCCAGGCATCCATACCCGGCATCAGGCGCTCGTATTCATACGAGTACGCACCGCGTGCAATTCCGAGATCCAGACGCCCTTTAGTGATCAAGTCCGTCATTGCCGCTTCACCCGCCAGGCGGACCGGATGGGTAAACGGCGCGATGATGGTGCCGGTACCGAGCCGCACATTTTGCGTGCGGCTGGCGATATCCACCAGATTGATAAACGGGTTCGGCGCGATAGTGAAGTTCATGCCGTGGTGTTCGCCGGTCCAGATGGCGTGCAAACCGCCTTTATCCGCGATTTCACACAGCTCCATCATTTCATCGTACAGCTGGTCCTGCGCGTCATCCGCTGACACGCGTTCCATATGCAGGAACAGGGAAAGTTTCATACCACCTCCTGATGAGACGGAGTAAAGAAGTGGCGCACTGAGCCCTCAACTTCATCGCCGTAATAAAGGCCGTAATTACCGACGGCATTTTCGCGGATAAACCGATCGACCAGCGATTTCAACGCGCTGTCCGGCACCGGCAGTTGTGCCAGCGTGTGGACATCCACCCATTCGCCCTGCTGCACCGCTGGCAAGGTGCTGCCGGTCGGTTGTGCACAGAGGAACACGATATGCTGCTGTTTCTTGTGGCGGTCTTCCCAAATGGAGTAGACAAAACCCGGGCTGGCTTCGATGTTGAGTCCATCGAACACCTGCTTCAGAGTTTCACTGACGCTGCGGTTGTTCACCGTTTGCGACGGCAGGCCGTAACCATTCTCTTTTTTCACCACCAGCGCCTGGCCCGCCGATTCAATCAACGCACTGACCACCACGTTAGGGCCGGCAATCAGGGACTCGGCGTTCTGATAAGGCGTGAAGTACGCGCCGCGATAGTAGCCCAGCCCCGGGGTGCCGCAGGAATCGAACTGCTCAACTTTGCCGATCAGGATCGCGTGGTCACCGGCGTCCACCACCTGATGCATCGCACATTCAAACCAGGCGGAGCTGTCATCCAGCAACGGCGTGTTGCACTCCCCTTTACGCCACTTCACCAATGAGAAGCGATCGGCAATCTTCTGCGCGAAGATATTCGACGTCTCTTTCTGCTGTTCCGCCAGGATGTTAATAGCGAAGTGCGGGCACTGGGTGAAGTTGTCGAAATTCGCGGAGCGCTTATCTATGCTCACCAGCAGCAGCGCGGGATCGAGCGATACCGAAGAAAACGAATTGGCGGTGAAGCCAATCGGCTGTCCCTGTGCATCGTTGGTGGTGACCACGGTGACGCCGGTCATGAAGGCGCCAAAGGCGTCGCGTAACTGTCTGCGTTTATCTGCGTCCATAAGTTACTCCTTTACAGGCTCTTTTTGCGTGACGGCGGCAGCAACCGGATTGAGGAACGATAAAATCTCTTCGTTCACGCGGTCGGCATCCGTCAGATTCAACATGTGTTTAGCGTTAGCGACCACCACCGCCTGCCCCTGGCGCGCGGCCTGGGCCATCTGGCGCGTCATGTCTGGATTCGAATTGGCATCCAGTTCACCGGTCATCACCAACACCGGACATTGCATTTCGTTCCAGCGTTCTGAATAAAAGCGATCTCCGGCCGCAAACGCCTGATAGGCGCGGGCATAGCCGTCGAGATTCACCTGCTGCAACCACGTGCCCACTTTTTTACGCAGGGGTTGTTCGTGGTGATCGTCACTGAACCAGCGGTCCAGAGGGGCATCGAGCCGAACATTGCCGCTGGCCAGCTCTTGTGCCCGCTGCAGCACCGCGTTGCGTGCCGTGTCGTTACGTTTAAACACGCCGCTCATCACAATGGCGTGATTCACCAGCTGCGGATAATCGATGGCGATACCGGCGGTGATCAGTGCGCCCATTGAGTGCCCGGCCACGGCAAAGCTGGGCTCAGGCTGTGATTTCAGGAACAGGGCCAGCCACTGCACGTAATCTTTCAACGTGGCGGGATGACGAAAACCGCTGCTTTCGCCATGACCCGGCATATCCACCGCGATCACGCGGAAATAGCGACTCAGCACGTCCATTTGCGGGAACCAGGCGTCAGCGTTCATGCCGACGCCGTGGATCAACACCAGCGGCGCGCCCTGTCCAGCCTCCAGGTAACCCACCTGGAGACCTAACTCAGATAGCTGCTGGGTTTTTCTGGTCATGGCCTAACTCTTTCAGGTCAAGGTAACGGTTGCCGATACGATGATGCGGACGGCCGCCCAGTGCCGCGCCCAGCGCGATCACAATCTCATCGCTGAATGGCGCATCGTTGATGTTGAACTGCATGGTGAGATAGTGCTCACGCGTGCCTTCGTCATCAGTGCCCATCATTGGCACCAGAATGGGCGTATTGGCTGGACCGCGTGTGTTGTTAAAGGCCAGATAGGTTTTACCCTTTACCGCTGAGCGGTAATGGTTGCCGAAATGCAGGGTGTGAATCAGCGCTGACGCGTGTTCCAGTTCGCCGTTCAGACCGACGACGGCGCTTTTGCCATAAGCCACAACCTTGTCGCCGCCGCCCGCTTCTTTCACGATTAACCCGGTCAGTAACTCGCCCAACACGGGTGCCATTTCTCGAATCTTAGGAGCGAGATCTTCCACGAAACCCTCGCCTGCCCACGGATTTTTCACCACGACAGCCGCCGCAATCATCACCAGCGGTGTCGTCGCCGCTTTGCCGCCGTCGGAGTAAATGGTCTCGGTGGTAACGAACGTCTTGCGTATATCTGGATGCATGGTCAGAACCTCATTCAAGTTAACGGTTTGTTAATCTGGTGTGTCGGGAAGTGATATAACACTGAGATTTCTGGCATGTCAAAAGTTGGTATACCATAATACGGTATTAAAATTTGCAGGCGATTTTGCTTTGCTTTAGCGACGCAAAACCCCGCCATGACTGGGAGATGGTGGACAATAGGGCAATGCGTAACAGGCGATTTGATAGGCTAGATGAGTGTGACTGAGGTCATAAAATTCACACTAAGTATCGTAGCAGGCGTTTCATAACGGTATGAATTCACGAGATTTTGATTATTCCTCAAGAATATTTTTATTTCGTGCTCAGACCGCATGATGAAACTGTGAGCTAACACTGATTTCAACGGGCGCGTCGGTGAGGAGTCGATTGAAGGTGGTGGCAAAGAGAGTTAAGGCGGCGTTGCTTTCAGAACGGAAACAGTGCTAATAGTTAAAACGCTTGCAGGACATGACATTGACTTCAGGCTGAATTTTTAAATTTCAACGAAGAGACGATTATGGATGCGAGTCATTCCCTAAAAATTGAAAATACGCCGGTGACGTTACGGGAACTGGCACTGGCCAAAGTTCGTCAGGCCATTATCTCGGGATATTTTAAAGCCGGCGACCGTTTGGTTGAACGCTCACTGTGTGATGAATTAGGTGTAAGCCGCACGGTGGTGCGCGAAGTGATTCGCTATCTGGAAGCGGAAGGTTTAATTGAAAACCTGCCGAAAAAAGGCCCGATTGTGGCGATATTAACCTGGGAAGTGGCCGAGCAGATTTACGATATTCGTATCCTGCTGGAATCTGAAGCGGCGAAGGATTGCGCAAAAATAGCCACCAGCAGTGATAAAAAGAATCTTCACAAGAAACTCCTGCGCATTGCTAAAGCCTCGCACGATCATGATGATATTGAACGCGTTGAAGCGTCTCAGGCCTTTTATGAAGAACTCTTTTCCATTGCAAAACATCATATTGCGTGGGAAATCGTCCAGCGCCTTAATAGTCGTATCAGCCGACTGCGCGCACTGACCCTGCGCAGCCCCGAGCGTCAGGTGGCGGGTTTTGAGCGTATGTCGCGTATTTATGAAGCGATTGAAGAAAACGATGCCGAACAAGCGAAAGAGGCCGTCAAACAGCATCTTTCTGAAGCGGCCACGCTAGCTAAATCTATTCTGACTGCTGAGGAGAAATAATGTCTGCATATTGGATCGCCCACGTCAATATTGATGATGCACAGCAGTACCAAAATTATATTGAGCTGGCACCGCTTGCGTTTAAAAAATATCAGGCGAAGTTTATTGCCCGCGGGGAAAATGCCACCTCACTTGAGGGCGAAGCATTTAAGAAGCATGTGATCATTGAATTTCCCGATTATCAAACAGCGCTGGACTGCTATCACTCGGACGAGTATCAGTTAGCCAAAAAGCAGCGTGAGAACGTGGCAACAGCCATGATCACTATTGTGGATGGGCTGGTGTAGGCTTTTGCCTCACTCCACTGGCTTGATTTGACATGATATTCCTCAGTCCAAATGCGGGTTTAAGCTAAGTAACCAGGACGCTTCCACGCGCTTCAACCCCGCATATCCTTAGGTGCAAAGCCATATTTTTTGCGGAAAGCGACAGAGAAATGAGCGGGCGAATAACCAACCTGATAGGCCACTGAAGAGACGCTGGCTTCCCCTGTCGACAACATACGCCATGCGGTTTCGAGTCGCAGCGTTTGCAAATAGCCGTATATGCTCTGATTAAACAGGCGTCGGAACCCAGCGGTGAGTTTGCGGGTATTCAGGCCAACTTTGGCACTGAGATCACGAATGGAGGGAGGTGAGTCGATGTGCTCCGCGAGCAAATTTTTCACATCATGCAGCCGGGCAATATCGCAGGAGCTTAAACGTAATGTTGATTGCTGCAACGTTATGTCTTCACTGACCAAACTATCCAGCGTGTGAGCGACGATCTCCAGCGCCTTGCCCGTCATATACAGCTGCCGTGCAACGCCTTGCAGTGGGTTGGTAAACAGTTGCGCTCTCAGACCGTTCAGACATTTTGGCGTCGTCTGAATGCGCATGCCAGGATTTGCGGATAAATCGAGCTGCATGCCTGCAGTCAGTGTGTTGATGGAGTCGGCGCAAAGATGCTGACTTAACGAGTGTGTAGAAATATTCACTGCGGTGTAACTCAGATTCGCACCAGGCAGTAAGCACTGACTTGCGTGCGCTAAATCCTGACTCCAGACAGCACAAAGTGCCGGACCTTTGATATGCCGCTCTGCTTGCTGAGGAAAACGGCACAGCAATTCACCGCTCTCAATAATGATAATTTTTAGCCCCACAAACAGCTGCTCATCCTGCCAGATCGCCCGCTGCAGATTAACGCTGCCGCTAGTGAGTGAAATATCACCTCGCAACAACATCTGTACTCCGCCATCACCTCGCTGGCTAAGTTTGCTTTTTCTGGCGGAAAGCTTCTGAGAATCCATCTTTGACCCTACCGTGAAATGAGTGATATTGATTATCATTCTCAATGTAAGCGTTTTGTAAATGCCTGTCCATGGGTATATCGAAACGCAAACCGTCGGTTGGCAGCAGAATCAGCACAGATCCTAAATTGACTTCCCGGCCACGCCGGGAAGTTTCATTTTGCGTGTTTTTCTAAAGAAAGAGTTCGGCAAGCGAAAGTGTTGCTGATTGTCTGTCCACATTCTCACTGACACACTTTTAGCCGACAAAAAAGTCGCTTCTATTGTGGAGAATACCTTGGAAAACAATAATAAAAATTGGGCGCGCTGGACCACGCCCCTTACCTGCCTGGCGCTGTTAATTAATGCCCATTGCGCGCTGGCAGAAGATACCTTGCAAGTCACGGCAGACAGCAAAACGGCACCAGAAAAAGGCTACGTTGCACAGACCAGCACAACGGGGAGCCGCACTAATGAATCCATTCTCGCCACGCCCCAGTCAGTATCGGTGATCACCCGCAGCGAAATGGACGATCGTAACGTGCAGAGCACCACCCAGGCCCTGCAATACACACCGGGAGTGTATGCCTCAACCTCTGCGATCTCGTCCCGCTTTGACTACTTCAACATCCGTGGTTTTGATTCAACACTGAACGGGACCTTGCTGGATGGATTGCGATCCACCACTCAGCAGTCCTACGTACGCTACGAACCTTACGGATTGGAACAAGTGGACGTGCTGCGTGGCCCCAATGGTTTCCTCTACGGCGCGGGATCGCCAGGCGGCATCATCAACGCCATCAGCAAGCGCCCCACCTTGAATGCACAACATGAAGTTGCCATTCAGACCGGCAGTCATGGCCGCATGCAGGGCCAGTTCGACACCTCCGGGCCGCTTAACGATGATAAAACACTGCTCTATCGCGTGATGGGTGTGGGGCGTGACAGTAATACCCAGTTCAACAACGTCCCGGATGACACCCTGTACCTGGCGCCTTCCTTGACCTGGCGTCCCGATGCAGACACCTCATTGACCGTATTGGCCTCGGTTAGCCGCAATAAATTTGGCCCACCACGCCCTTACCTGCCGCTGTATGGCACCTTACTCAGCAACCCTAACGGGCAGGTCAACCGCAACAGTTATCTTGATGGGACCAATCTCGATAACCATATGACCCAGAGCAATCTGGGTTACGAACTGGACCACCATTTTGGCGATCGCTGGACCTTCCATTCTGCCAGCCGCTACACCGAAACCGACCTGATGACGCAAACGCTTTCAGGCGCGTCGCTGGCGGCGGACATGCGCACGCTGAATCGCGTGGCCTATGAGTTCGGTATTAATGGGAAAGTCTTCGCCACTGATAACAACCTCAAGACCGAGTGGGATGCAGGGCCCGTACACGGTTCCAGTGTTGCGGGCGTGTCGTTCCGCCACACCGGGGAGGATTACTATCTGAACTATGGCCGGGCCAGCAGCATTGATATTTACCAGCCGACCGGTAATGGCCGCTTCCCGACGACCTCGCCGTATACCAGCACGCAGCAGAATGCTAACGAAACCGGCGTTTACCTCTCTAACAGCCTCGCGCTGTTCCAGCATCTGAACCTTGACCTCTCTGCGCGTCAGGATTGGGCTTCGGTGAACACCAAAAACCGCCTCAACGACACTTACACTTCGCAGGACGATCAGCGCTTCACCTGGCGGGCGGGCTTAAGCTGGATAACGGATATTGGTGTGGCACCTTATGTCAGTTATGCCACCTCGTTTGCGCCAGTGCTGGGCACCAATTTCTATGGTGAAACCTACAAACCCACCACCGGCAAAGAGTGGGAAGTCGGTGTGAAGTATCAGCCAGAACAGTTCGATGCGCTGTTTACGCTGGCATGGTTCGACCTGACGCAGGACAACGTGCAGACCACCGATCCCAACAATACGTTGAACAAAATTCAGACCGGACAGGTCACCTCGAAAGGGATCGAAGCCTCAGCCACTGCCAACCTCACCGACGACTGGAAGCTGATTGCCAGTTACAGCTGGAACAATCTTGAGACCAGTAAGACCACGGTGGCCGGTGCACAGGGCAAAACGCCCACCGCCATGCCTGAATACATGGCCTCTCTCTGGAGCAATTACACCGTTGCGAGTGGCCCGCTGGCTTCACTGGGCTTAGGCGCAGGTGTGCGCTATGTGGGCTCGACCTGGGCTGACACCAACAACACTATAAAAGTACCGGACTACACCCTGGTTGATGCCGCCATTCATTACGATCTGGGTCAAATCAATCCCCATCTCCATGGACTGAATGTGGCGCTCAACGCCAATAACCTGCTTAACAAGCATTATTGGGTGAGTTGCTCAACCACCACCTGCACCACCGGGTATGACCGCTCGTTAAGCGCCACTTTGTCCTATCGCTGGTAAGTTAAGGAAACATCATTATGAGAAAATCCAACCTGATAATGTTGCTGTGCGCATTCTGCCTGATGTGCAGTGCTTCTTCAGCGTGGGCAGCGATCACGGTCACCGATATGCTGCAGCGTAAGGTGACTCTGCCTGGTTCAGCAAAACGCGTGGTGCTGGGAGAGAGTCGCCACATCATTACGCTGGCGCTGCTGGAGAAAGATCCTTTCCATAATCTGGTGGGCTGGGGAGACGATCTCCAGCGCTACTCACCTTCTACCTGGGAGGCGATAAAAAAACAGTATCCCGCGGCTAGCCACATACCGGTGCTGGGCACCATGAACAGCGGCACCTTTTCTATGGAAGCGACGATCGCGGCTAAACCCGATCTGGTTATCTTCACCTTGTATGGGCCGATTCCACCGGGGCTCGATGCTCTGGATGCGGCCCACATTCCCTATGTGTTTGTTGATTTCTTCCGTAAACCGCTGGTAAACACCGTGCCGAGTCTGAAGATGCTCGGTCAGTTACTCGGCCAGGAAGCACAGGCCGAACAGGTGATCGCGTTCTGGCAACAGCACATGGATGAGGTTGCAAAACGCCTGGCAAATGTCAGCACGCGTCCCTCGGTATTTTTCCATCTCAATCCGGGTAAAGGCGATTGCTGCTTTACCTCTGGACCCAGCAATATGAGCGATTTCATTGCTGCGGCAGGTGGACATAACATTGGCGCCGACATGCTGAGCGCGCCGATCGGCAAACTGAACCCGGAATACATTCTGTCACGCAATCCTGATTTTTATCTGATGGGCGGTGGCTCTGCCGTGAGCCGCGACGGATTACAAATCGGCACCGGAGCCGATGCAAACCAGGTCGCCCAGAGCAGTCAGCATCTCCTGACCGCGTCAGAAATCGCCCATTTACCGGCGGTCAAAGCCGGGCATACGGGTGGCGTCTGGTTATTCTTCTTCGACAGCCCGCTCTATTTCATCGGGATCGAGGCCATGGCGAAAATGTTCCATCCCGCGCTGTTTGCTGATGTGCATCCTGAGGCGACGCTAAACACCGTGACCAGCAAGTGGTTGTCGGTGCCGCTGAAGGGCACATTCTGGACGGCACTGCCTGCGAAATAAGCACTGCAGGGCAGCGCAGTATTGCGCTGCCCTTGGAGAAACCACAATGAAATCACCCTCGAAGCTTCTGACGGCGCAGATCCTGCCCGCGCTGTCGCTTAACCTGCTGTCAGGCATACTGATCACCGCCAGCTATCTGCTGCAGGCACTGCTGTTCACGCAATTGATCATCGGGCTGAACGCATCCACATCTAATACGCTTATGACGCTGATGGTGATGCTGACGGGAAATGCACTGCTCAGGGCCGTGTTGATGGGTTTCAGGGCCATGCAAACCGAGCAGTTAGCCGCAAATGTGCGCACCCGTTTGCGCCAGCAACTGTTTCGCCCTCTGCTGGCACCGGGCTTTGACGTCATGCAACACCATTCAGCGACAAAATTACAGGCCACGCTGGTCGAGGGCGTGGAAGTAATGGAAGGATTTTACAGCCGCTATCTGCCCGCGCTGCTGCTGGCTTTACTTAGCGGTGCCGTCACGGTGATCACCCTGGCCAGTTTTGATTTGTTCTCGGGCGCGATATTGCTGCTGTTTATGGTGGCCTGTCCGGTACTGGATCATCTGTTTATGCGTCAGCAACGTCGGCATATTGTGGGTGTGTTTGCCGCCATGCAGCAGTTTGCAGAGGATTTGATGGATGCGCTACGCGGCATGCTGACACTGAAAGCCTGTAATGCTGTGCCACGCTTTCGCGCCAAAATAGCAGACCACGCGGCATCACTCCGCCGCGAATCCATGACAACCCTGCGAGTGACGATGATGCGTGGCGGTATCACTCGCTTCGTATCGCTACTCGGTACTTCCGGGCTTCTTATCATCAACGCCTGGCGCACCATGCAGGGTACTGTGGATCCCGCCCTGTTGCTAATGACGCTGTTTATCACCTGGGAGGCGTTTCGCCCTATCCTTCAACTGGAAACGGTATTCCATACCTTGTGGGCCGCGCAGGAGATGCGCCCGGCAATGCAGGAATTGGCCGCCTCCACTGCCACCCTCCACGACCCTGACTTTCCCCACCCGATGCCGGCTGGCAACACACTGCATTTAGAGGCGATCACTTATCGCTGGCCAGGTCAGCATCAGCCGCTTTTCAACAACCTGACGCTGACCATTGCAGAGAATCGCCACACCGCCTTTATCGGACCTTCAGGGTCGGGCAAGAGCACGCTGTTTCAGCTGATCACCCGATTTATCGCACCGCAATCAGGCGCGATTTTTTTGGGGGATGAGCCGATCAGTGAGCTTTCGATTGCCGCATTTCGCCGTCGTATCAGCTGGGTGTCGCAGCAGGTTTTCTTGATTGACGGCACCCTGGCTGAAAATTTACGGCTAGGCCGCCCTGACGTCACTGAAGCGGAAATCTGGCAGGCATTGCAGCAGGCGCAACTGGCAGAGTGGGTTCAATCACTGCCTCAGCGCCTGAATACACTGGTGGGGGAAAATGGCGGGCTGTTGTCCGGCGGGCAGCGGCAACGACTGGCTATCGCGCGCGCGTTACTCAAACAGTCCCCCATTCTCATTCTGGATGAAATCACCTCGAATCTTGATGTGGTCAACGAGGCAGCCATCCAACGGGTCATCTCATCACTCAGCGGTCATTGCACACTCATTAGCATTGCACATCGGCTGAACACCATTGCGCAAGCCGATCACATCGTGGTGCTGCAGGACGGTGACATCATCGAACAGGGTTCACCCGCCCGTCTGAGGTTTGAAAACGGCTATTACGCTTCGCTGCTTCAATCGCAGGAGACAATCCTTTGAACACCAACACGCCTCCCGTTGCCCCATCACTTTGGCGAGCGCTGCTTTCGCCCCTCAGGGCACATCAGTCTCGGCTCTTCTCCACACTGGCAGCAGGGATCGTGGCGCAATGCACAACCTTCACCTGCATGATTATCGCGGGCTGGATCTGCACCCTGGTGCTCAGCGGTTCATCGCCCGATACCTTGTGGTTCTTCACCGCTGTTCTGGCCTTCAGCGTGGTACTGACCGCGCTATCCCGCTGGGCTCTGGCGTGGTTATCACATGACCTGGCCTTCGCACTGATTGAAACACTGCAAATGAGTATCTTTGATGGCATCGCACGCGCTTCGCCTGGACGTTCACATCAGCAACGTATGGGAGACATAGCGGCTATAGCCACCAGCGATGCCGAGTTGATGGAGCGTTTTTATGCGCACATGCTGGTGGACTATCTCACCGCGTTTCTGATGCCTGGAATTGCCCTCGTGATATTGCTGTTCGTGAGCCCCTGGCTGTGTGTGATTTTTTTTCCTTGTATGTTGATGATTGTCGTGGCGCCGTTGTTTACTGCGCGATGGGCGAAAAAACAGGGGAAGGCCGTTGCAGAAAGCAAAAGCGTGTTAAACAGCCATATTGCCGAACTCGCACAGGGCTGGAGAGACATTCAGATGTTTGGTGCTGAATGTCGCTACAGCATGACGTTGCAACAGGCCAACGCCAGATTAAACAACGCGCAACGCAAATACGGGGCGCGTAGCGGACTGGAGCAGGGATTACGCGATGGCCTGATGGCGCTTTCACTGATTGCATTGCTAGTGGCCAGTCTTTACACCCATCCCCACACGGGTCTGCCGCTCACCTGGCTGCCGTTTATCCTCAGTATTGGCGCCGCGGCAATGGTTCCTCTGCTGGAAGTTTTGCAGGTCGGCGGGCAATGGGGCGCATTGAGAGCCAGTGCCGAGCGCATCTTCTTACTTCAGCAACTACCTGAACAGGTTCATGACGGCCAGGCTTCAGTTATCCCCAACGGACATCGACTGGAATTTAACAACGTCAGTTTTTGTTACCCGCAAAGCGATACCCCGGTGCTGAATAACCTGAGCTTCACCATTGAACCGGGAGAAAGAGTGGCCATAACGGGGATGTCGGGAAGCGGTAAGACCACCCTCGCCTATTTATTGCTGCGATTCTACGATCCAACATCAGGTACGCTTTCACTCGATGGCACAGATCTGTCGGCATTTAGCCTGAAAACGTTGCGACAGCAGATTGCATGGGTATCGCAGGAGAGTTGGCTGTTTAACGATACCATTGAGAACAACATTCGCCTGGGCCGCCCCGATGCCACCTTTAGCCAGATTGAACAGGCAGCGAAATCCGCCTGTGCGAATGAATTCATCTGCGCGTTGCCACAGAGTTATCAAACCATCTGCACAAAAGGCGGCGAAAATTTGTCGGGAGGCCAGCGGCAGCGTATCGCGTTGGCACGAGCTTTAGTCAGTGACGCACCGGTGATAATACTGGATGAAGTTTCTGCCGGTTTAGATGGGGAAAATGAGCGCCTTATCCTTGCCGCCCTTGAGTCTCTTCCCAAAACCCGCACCCTTATTATGATCGCGCATCGTATCCCGATGCTGAAATCCGCCGAACGCATCCTGCTGTTAGCTAACGGACAAATCGCAGCATCTGGCAGTTTCGATGCGTTAACCGCTCATGGCGCATCTCTTTCATCATTGCTGGAAAATACGCTAGAGAAGTAAGTGCTCGGGATATCACGTGCTGCCAGTTCCTGTAGCACGTGCCCAATTTTTAGGGCCTTGGTGACGCCTCAATATTTAGTGTCACCAAAACCATCGACTTTAACCGCCTCATAATCTGAACACAGATCACAAAATCAGCATGGATAATTTTGTAATCGATTACTTTAAGCTAATTTGTAATCGATTACTTTTTATAAGGAGCTGAATAAAGATGAAAAAATTGATGGTTTTGGCTGGGATGTTGTCCATGTTGAGTGCAATGCCCTCACAGGCGTCAGCAGCAGGCGTTGAAGATGAAATTGGACTGCAGATGTACACCTTACGCAACGTTGGCACCCCGGAAGAACAGTTCGCCATGGCTCATAAAGCGGGCTTCGAGCACGTTGAGCTGGTAGGCACCCATGGTCTGGAAGCCAAAGAGCTGAAATCCTTGCTGGATAAAAATCACCTGACCGTGACCTCTTCTCACGTGCAATTAACGGCACTGGAAAGCGACTACGCGCAGACCGTCACGTTCAATAAAGCGGTAGGCAATCACACCATCGTGGTTCCGTGGATCAAACCGGAAGATCGCCCTGACAGCACCAAAGCATGGATCGACTATGCACAACGCCTGGATAAACTCGGTGCGAAACTGCGTAAAGACGGCATGCAACTCGCTTATCACAACCATAATTTCGAGATGAAAAAGTACGATGGCGTGACCGCACTGGAGATCATCTTCAATCATTCACGGGCAGAAAATCTGAAACTGGAGATGGACGCGGCGTGGGTTTCACGCGGCGGTCAGGATCCGGCGCGCATTTTGAAAGAGTATCCGGGACGGATCTATGCCATTCACGCTAAGGATAATTCGTCGATTGGTATCCGCGACGATGAGATGAATTTTGCGCCGCTGGGCGAAGGCTTGCTGGACTGGAAAACCATTCTGCCTGCCGCCAAAGCCAGCCGCGTGAAGTGGTTTATCATCGAGCACGATAAACCGAAGGATGCCTGGAGCATCATCACCACTTCACATCAGAATCTGCGTGCGGCGCTGGAAAAACTGCCGCATTAAGCGATCAGGCACTGGCGCGCACAATCAGGCGCCAGTCCATCATGACGCGTTCAGTTGGCGATTGCGGGTCGTCTATCTTCTGTAGCAGCAGGCTGAACGCGGTACGCCCGATATCGCGCGATGGCTGCGCGATGGTGGTCAGAGGCGGGGAGATCATTTCAGCCAGTTCCGACCCGTCAAAGCCGGCAACGGCGATATCCTGCGGGACTCGATGCCCGGCGGCCTGAATGGCGGCCATCGCCCCGGCTGCCAGTGTGTCGGAGACGGCAAATATCGCATCAGGCTGCGTATCGGCGCTGAGTAAGGCTTCCATCGCGCGCTTGCCAGCATTAAAGCTCAGCTCACTCGCGTAACTCACCGCCTGCCAGGACAGACCACGTTGTTCCAGCTCCTGCTGATAACCCTGCTGACGCAGTTGGGCGTACTTATAGCTCAAATCATGATTGATCAGAGCAATACGTTTACGTCCGCTGGACACCAAATGCGCCACCAGCTGGCGCGATGCATGGACATCATCAATACCGACACAGGAGATGTCGCCGGCATCGGCGTACTCGGCACACTGCACCCAGGGCATATTGCCAATCAGCTGTGTCAGTTCAGTTAAGGTAGTGAATGCGTCCATGGTGATCACACCATCCACCATTTTGCCTGCCAGCAGCTGCAGACTTGAGCGGGAGCGATTGATGTCCGACCCTGAGTTACACAGCAGAATGCGATAACCGTTCTGCTCGGCCTGCTCTTCGATACCTTTCACGATTTCAGCGCAAAACGGGTTGGAGATATCAGAAACCAGCACCAGCACCATGGAGCTCCGCGCCGTACGCAGCTGACGAGCCAACAGGTTTGGCTGGTAGTTGCTGGCTTTAATGGCCTCCAGCACCTTATCCCGGTTTTTATCCTTAACGGTGTCACTGTTGTTAAGCACGCGTGACACCGTGGCCACGGAAACACCGGCCAGCTTCGCGATTTTCTGAATGGACATGATGACTCAACTTCCTGCGTCAGTTTCTGAATTGCAGGCTACCATAAATCGACGCGTGACAATAAGTTAGGCGGGTTGGCTTATGCGGAAGTTCAGGCGCGCCGAAACGCGCCTGTGTATCAAATGCTGACGTCGACCCAGCGTTGATCGCGATGACTTTGTACAATCGCCTCAACGATGGCCATCACCTGCGCGCCGTCGCTGAAGTCGGCAAAGTGCCGTTCATCTTGCGCCGGCATTTCACCCTTCTCCACCGCCTGATAAAACTGCTGCATCATGGCGCGAAATGCATCTGGCCAGCCTTCGATGTGTCCGCCAGGAAAGCGGGCACGAGCGGCTACATCGCGGTTCATCAATGCTGCATCGTCCGTCAGGGTTTGATTGGCCTGATGACGATGACCGATCCACAACTGCTGTGGCACTTCCTGATCCCACGCCAGCGAGGCCTGACTGCCGCTCACCTCCAGATAGAGACGATTTTTGCGCCCCGCCGCCACCTGTGACACGCTCAAACAGCCTTTACTGCCATCGTCGAAACGTAGCAGCACAAATCCCAGATCTTCCGTATTCACCGGACAATCCTGATACTGAGCCTGCTGTGTCTGCGCACTGAAGGTTGTCTGGCCCGCCAGATTGGCTTTGCGAGTTGGCCAAACGATGGCGAGATCGGCCATCACTGCCACTATCTTGCGGCCTGTGACAAACTGAATGGTGTCGCACCAGTGAGAACCGATATCCGCTACCGCACGCGATGCACCGCCTTTGTCGGCTTCCACGCGCCAGTTATAGTCCGTCTCTTCCAGCATCCAGTCCTGTAAGTAGCTGCCCTGAACGGCAAAGGTGCGGCCCGTTTCGCCGCTGCGCACCATGCTCGCGGCTTGCTGCACCATGGCAAACTGTCGGTACACAAAGCTAACACCGTTGACCACGCCTGCCTGTTCTGCCAGTGCCACTAATTCACGCGCTTCGTGCATCGTCATACAAAGTGGTTTTTCCGAGAACAGGTGTTTGCCGGCGAGCAAAACCAGCTTATTGATGGCGGCATGGAGGTGGTTGGGCGTGCAATTGTGCACCGCATGCAGATCTGGATGCTGCAGAAAGGTGACAACGTCACTATAGGCGTGCGGCACGTGCAATTGCGCCGCCTGTGCTTGTGCTTTCTCCAGCGATGAGTCACATAGCGCTACAACATTGATGTTGCCCAGACGCCGCAATGCCTCAATGTGTGCGGGGCCGATAAATCCACTGCCGATAATCCCGACATTAATCATTTACGACTCCTCCTTAAGTCCGAGCTGCGCACGGATACTGCCGTTGTCATCTTGCGCGGCAAAATCATCGAAGGCGCGGCTGGCGACCGGAATGATGTGACGTTGAATGAACTCAGCTCCTTCCCGTGCGCCGGTTTCCGCATCTTTCAGGCAGCATTCCCACTCCAGCACCGCCCAGCCGTTGAAATCGTACTGCGCCAGTTTGCTGAAGATGCTTTTGAAATCGATCTGTCCGTCGCCTGGCGAACGGAAACGCCCGGCGCGATCGATCCAGTTTTGATAGCCGCCATACACCCCGCTGCGGCCGTTGCGCTGATATTCCGCATCTTTGACGTGGAAGGCTTTGATACGAGAGTGATAGATATCGATAAACTGCAGGTAATCAATGTGCTGAAGATGCAGATGGCTGGGATCAAACAGGATATTGCAACGAGGATGGTGCTTTACCTGTTCAAGAAAACGCTCAAAGGTGGCGCCATCGTGCAGATCCTCGCCCGGGTGTAATTCGTAACACACATCTACGCCATGCTGATCATAAACATCCAGCACCGGCTGCCAGCGGCGAGCAAGTTCTTTAAAAGCCTCATCCAGCAACTGCGGGTTGTGCGGCGGCCACGGGTAGACATAGGGCCAGGCGAGCGAGCCGGAGAACGTGGCATGCGCAGTCAGCCCCAACTTACTGGAGGCGGCTGCGGCATGTTTAACCTGCTCAATCGCCCAGGCCGTGCGTGCTTCTCGCTTGCCGCGCACGTGTGCCGGTGCAAAATTATCGAAAGCGGCATCATGCGCAGGATGCACGGCGATCAACTGCCCCTCCAGATGCGTCGATAATTCGCTGATACTCAATCCATACTGCTTCAGCAATCCCAGCACCTCATCGCAGTAGGTCTGACTGGTGGCCGCGCGTTGCAGATCGAAGATTGCCGGGTGATTGCATGGGATCTGCAATGCCTGAAATCCCAAAGCGGATGCCCATTTCGCCAGTCCTTCCAGTGAATTGAACGGGGCATCAGCGCCGATAAACTGTGAAAGGAAAATGCCCGGACCTTTTAACGTTTTCAAAAACCACCTCCAGTAACAACAAAAACTCAATCGCGATACTTAAATGTGAACATAAACAACACGGCAATTACGGCAGCCGCGATCGCCGGGATCCACCAGAACATGCCCCAACTGGCAGCCGACACCTGACCCGCGACCAGATGGTTATACAGCGCGCCAGAGATTTGCGAGCCCAGCAGCATGCCGATGCCGTAGGTGAACATCACAATCATGCTCTGCGCTTGTCCTTTGACTTTGTCTCCCGCGATGCGGTCGGTATAGATGAAGCCGACGACAAAGAAGAAGTCGTAACAGACGCCGTGCAGCAGAATCCCAAGCCAAATCAGTGCGCGTCCCTCCTCGCCCATACCCATGGCAAACAGGGCGTAACGCACAAACCACGCGCACATACCGACCAGCAGCATGTATTTCACGCCCAGACGGCGGAACAGCAGCGGAATCACCAGCATGAAGAAGATTTCAGACATCTGACCGAAGGACATCAGTGAGCTGACGTTTTCAACCCCGGCGTCGGCCAGCCAGGAAGCGGTGTAGGCGTAGTAAGTGCCCAGCGGAATGGAAATCAGCGTGGCGCAGAGCGAAAAAATGAAGAAGTGACGGATTTTCAGCAGGGCAAACGCATCTGCGCAGAACAGATCGCGCGGTCTGAATGGCAGGCCTTTAGCGGGTGCGGGTGTATGCGGCAGCGTGAGGCTGTAGATTGCCAGTACCACGGAACAAATCGCCGCCACCGTGAAGACGCTAACGCTAGAAGCAATACCGGTAAATCCGATAAAGAGACCGGCGATGATCCAGCCAATGGTGCCGAACACGCGCACTACCGGGAAACTCTTCTCGCTGCTGGCGAGACTGTGGAAGGCAATATTATTGGTCAGTGCCAGCGTGGGCATGTAGCACAGCGTGTAGCCGAACAGTAAGCCGATCAGTAGCGCACCGTTCTCAGCGATCATCGCCTGAGGTACGAACCACAAAATCACTGCACCGGCCAGATGCATCACCGCCAAAACTTTTTGCGAAGGGAAAAATCTGTCCACCAGCATGCCGAGAACAAACGGCGAAAGAATGGAGGCAATCGGGCCCGCCGAGAAAGCATCGCCAATCAGCAATGACATGTTGTGCTGGGTCATCACCAATCCCAGCGTGACCGACCAACTGCCCCAGATAAAGAACTGAAGAAACATCATCAGTGACAGCCGTGGGACCAGCATGCGCTGCATTGCCTGGTCTTGCGCGGTGCCTTGTGTTGCAGCAACCATATCCAACCTCCAGAAAGTAATCGATTACAAAATGCGATAAAATAAAAGTAATCGATTACAAAATGGAAATCATCGTGGTTGATCACAAATTTTTACTTAGGTGGAAAGGGAGGATTAATGGCTGATGAATGGGGGCGAATAGACCATACAAGGATTGAGCCGCCTAACGATGAGTCCGTGTGAGCGTTAGCAGCCGCCGAACTATCCCAGACAATTTCAACGCTCACAATTTCCCATGCTGTGCACGCTCTCTCAATTTATCCATGTGAGAAGTGACCTCCTCATGGCTGATATACTCCCCATGGTCCGAATTATGTCGCTCAAAAGCTTGGGTGATTTGCTGTTCAAGCAAGATATCGTGCTCATGATTTTGATGACAACGTTCTTCATCAGCTAACTCAACAGCTCTTTGACACATAAGCTCAGTCAGGCTGAGATTGACCCGTTCAGCAGCCTGCATAGCCAATCTTTTGGTTTCATCATCAATTCGAAAATGTTTGGTGCTGCTCATTCTGATCTCATGCGTAGTGTGGTTTGTACTGTCATTATGGGGGAGCTATTTTGTGAATGTCATCCCGTTATTCTATTGCTTAACACAGTGTGAAAACGAGTTGTTGGCCGGGCTGGATTGAAGGCTTCGCCTATTTCCCCTAAGCACAATGATGGTCGTTTAAGCAGAATGATAAGACCTATAACGCCCTCAAAGCTTAAAGGTCCATAAAGATCGAGCGAAGATTGTGAAGTGAAACGTGATCAATTTGATCGTTTCATGAACATGTGAATACACATTCAAACGCATCAATCCTGGAATCTTTCCCGCATGAATTAATTCCCTAATTTCACACGGCATCCCTTACCGCGCAAAATTGAGCCCCTATCCATCATAGCTATCTTGCATACCGTTATGATGTTTAGCAGTGACGCATAGTGAAGTTATCTGAACGAGGGAACGCTTTATCCGGTCATTAATTAAGTAGCCATTAACGTTTGCTTCCTCCGCACCGTGGGTCGTGACAATCATTGTGACCGGGTAACATAAGTTTTTCTGCGTAGACATACTTAAAAATATAACCAAACGCTAAAATCACTGATGATTAAATTAGAGTCCGAAGCGCAATTATCGACTTCTCAACGCCTGGCACACCCCGAAATTTTGAGAAATATCTAAAAATTGACACTTTGCGGGCTTTATTATTGATATCTGATGTGTTGTACTTCTGCAACGAGGGTAACATCTATATACTCATCCCTAATTTGTTATCTACTGCACCACTTAATTTATTTCGTTCAGCGACAAAATATTCAGGAGAAGTTCATGAGTGATTCACTTAAAGCGTTAAACAATATCCGTACGCTTCGCGCGCAGGCACGTGAAGTGCAGCTTGCAGATCTGGAAGAAATGCTGGAAAAATTCACTGTTGTCGTGTCAGAGCGCCGTGAAGAAAACAACGCCAGCGAAGCCGCCGTGCGTGAAAAAGAAGAGAAACTGGCTAAATATCGTGAACTGCTGCTGCAGGACGGGATTGACCCGAACGAACTGCTGGGCGCATTAACGCCAACGGGTAAGACTCGCGCTAAACGTGCTCCACGTCCGGCTAAATATAAATACACGGAAGATGGTGTTGAGAAGCACTGGACCGGTCAGGGTCGCACGCCAGCAGTGATTAAAGCCGCTGTTGATGCGGGCAAATCTCTCGATGATTTTCTTATCTAATCGGGCTTTCCCCGTTTAATTTGAGTTATCGAACATTTTTGGTGGGTGTTCCGCCCACCAAAAATTAAACACTGATTGATATCTTCTCCCTCTCCCCTTTCGCTGAATCCCCATATTAAGATAATGACGGGGTTTACTATCAACTATTGTCATTGTAATGTTCAAATCGCTGTCTCTGACTGACTATAACAACGCACAATTGTCGGTGATCATCCATGACTCTTTTTTCTGCCTTACTCAGGTTTAGCTCGCCTTTAAACCAGGTTAAAAGCCTGAGCCCGTTGCAGGCTGATATTATTAAAACCATCGCACTGGTTGCGATGCTGGGTGATCACATCAACACCATATTATTAAGTGGACGAAGTGCATTTTTATATGCATTCGGACATATCGCGTTTCCGCTGTTCACGTTGTTCTGGGCGGCTAACTTACCTGCTGATGCAATACGTTTACGCCAGCGGACAAGAAGATTATGGCTTTGGGCTATCGTGACTCAACCATTATTCTGGCTGGCCTTTATGATGAAGGGCCAATCCTGGCTGGCGCTGAATATTCTCTTCGCTTATGCCGGATGTACTCAGCTAATCAGCTGGGCAGCACGCTGGGGTGTAAACGGCGCAATGGCGGGAGTAGCATTATTACTGCTGATTGCCTGGCCTCTTTCCCCGGCGAGTTACGGCGTATCGGGGCTAGTGTTTTGCCTGCTGTGCATTATCGCCAGATATCATTCAGGAGCAGCAGAGAATGGAATGTTCCTGCTCCTTCTTTTTGCCGCGATGGCATGGCTTAACATGCCGCCTGTTCTCAACGGGTGGTGGGAGGATGCCATCGTTTACGATTTCCTGCCGACTTTGGTGCTGCCACTGCTGGTGATTGGTGTGGTTGCGGCGATGCCAGCCGTTTACTCGCTACGTATCTGGCCACGTCGATTTTTCTATCATGCGTACGCCGCGCATTTGGTATTGCTTGGGTGTCTGGCGCTAATACCCGTTCGGCCTTGATTAAAATCAGAGCGCTTTCACAGGCCTGTTAGAGGCTCAATTTAGGGTTTTGGATGCGATGCCCTAAAGCACGAGCACCCAATCATTCATCCTGACCGCTGCACCATAAACACTTGATGTCCTGCAAACGCCAGTGCCGTTCCCGGCTGGGGCCAATCGCCGACATGATGGAAGCCATTATGCGCAAATGCCTGCAGCCAGGTTTCACGCGAAAGAGATAGCGTATGCGAATCATGTCCTTTTGTTGCCTGCTGCAGCACCGCAGCGGCGGTTATCCACCTCAGCGCCGAATCCTGTGTGGGTTCCACCACAATCAGTACACCTTCAGGTTTCAATGCCTGCCAGATGTCCTGAAGTATGCCATCGAGGCGATGAGTCGTATGCAGCACCTGGGTTGCCAGTACGGCATCGAGCTGAGCCGATGGGCATTTTTGCTCATCCCGCAATGGATGCAGGTCACTATGGCCAGTGTTTGCGTTAATCTCCAGCACCTGCTGGAAATCATTACCCTGCAACGCCGTTTGCAGCAGTGAAGCGGCGATCTGGCCGAGGTAATCCACCAGCATGCTCCTTTGATGCATCGCAGGATCAAGGGGACAACCCTCGTGCAGTGATAATCGGCTCTGTGCCAACTGTGGATAGCGCATCACCTCGCATAGCATGTATTGGTCAGCGAATAATGTGTTAAGAAAGTCATCTCCCTCAAGGTGCCAGTCCAGGCAACGGCGCAGACGAATTTTTCCATCATCAATACGCTGTTCGATGGAGGGCAGACTCGGTGCACAATCCCCAGCAAACCAACGCTGCTCGCGCTGCTCCACAATCCCTTCGTCCTCCAGAATGCCGTGCCATTTTTCCAGCAAAAACTGGAAGCAGTCGTCAATCCCTGCTCGCTGGCGCACATCCGCAATCAGCCAACCATCATCGGAGACAAAA
Source organism: Pantoea sp. alder81 (assembly GCF_020179835.1). GTDB lineage: Bacteria > Pseudomonadota > Gammaproteobacteria > Enterobacterales > Enterobacteriaceae > Pantoea. Next base: position 65,693 of record NZ_JAIUDA010000014.1, read on the forward strand.
GACAGTTCATGTAGCAGTTGCCAGATCATTAACGGTGCCATTGACTCGCTCTCCGTCTGGAAAGCAGCCAGTGAAGCAATCACCTCAGGCATCGGCAATCGCTGCGCAGCCTGATGCCCTGCCCGTTGCCAATCATCATGTTTTGATGAGACAGCAATAGCGGGCGAAAAATGGCTGTCTGTTTGAGGGTTCGCTACGCACTGATGCGCGCTTTTATCTCCATTCATAACCACTCCAACTTTTAAATGGGGTGTGAACTCATCACATTCTTTGTAGGGTTTTAATTGGCTTTGCTAAAGATGCATGCGATTTCAAGCCTGCAACCTGTAAATGATAATCATTATTATTCATCGCGCAAACGAATTTTCTATCACTTCACCCCATCGTTTTGTTGAAAACATGGTCATGAAGCAATGGGCAAAAGGTGAGTTTGGTGGTAACGGAGGTTTAGATTGATCAAACGTTGGCACCGGTGAATCTTTTAGAGAGTGACTATTTTTGCCAGAAATTCACGAATTAGAGTCGTTGAGGATAAACTTTATAAGCGCAGCGTTAATAATGATTAAACTCTTTATTTACAATAGCGTGTGGGGACAAATTTTTATTTGAAAATAAGGAATGCCGGACATCCAGCTATTTTAGGGTATCGGTAGGGGTTCAGATATGACACACTGTATTTTTATACAGAGTGTGGAGTCGCGGTGAAGCATGATGGCCAGATTACACAAGAGATATTGGCGTTGTTAGGCACCACGGTGTCAGCGTTTATCCGGGAAGGCTTAGCTTTTGAGACGCATGAAATTTCGCTAGCCCTGCAAAAACTCAAAGACAATGAAGCGGATTCAGTTTTGAGAGAAAAATACGAAACGCTTATCCGCTTACTTTCTAAAATGATGCACTGATTTAAGCGAGCTATTAATGAATCAGTCATTAATCATCCGGTGTTACACCCACAACGATTTCAAGAGTCTGGCGCAAAAGCTGGGCTTGAGAATCATCCTGAGTTGATTCAAGTGCACGGATTAAACTGATGATGATAGCTTTATTCGTTATCTGACCTTCCGATGCCAGCACGTTACGGATGATAACATCTAACACCGCCGTCTCATCTTTCAAGCCCGGTCCCGCATTGCGGAAACGTTCTGCCAGTTCCTGATCGGCAAGCGCAGAAAAAATGTCTTCTGATGTGTGCATGATTTGTTTCCGAGCTTAGTGTTGTCAGGGGTTAATCACTGATAGCAGTCAAGGTGATAATCAGTGCTTTCTATTGTTGCCTGAGTGATGCGAGTCCGTGTACAAGTGCTGGACAGAATTTATTCCCTCCGCCCTCTGTTGTTTAACTCGTTCCCCTTCGGCAATGCTCTTCCTTACTTCAACAATTGTCTGGGCGATCAATTGCCGCCTGTCAGTATCATCTGACTGGTCTTCCATAACCTGAAGTTGTTCAATGAGTGCACGGAAAGAAACGGGCCCTGCTCTCTGGAGCAGAACCAGTGTGGCTTCACCGAGAATTTCATCTACTAACTGCTGGCGTTCACTTCTATTCATATACTTCTCTGATAACGGCATCTGCATGGCAATTTTGCTGTAAACAGACTGCAAATTGCAATTTCTGCCACAAGCCAGAATTCATTCTAGTACCCTGCAAATTCAGAACGGTAATGTTGTACAACTTACGCTTGAATACTGAATCACTCATCGCGGTCGAAAAGCAGTCCAATTAGCTGATGATAGTGGTGTTCCTCTTCAGCGTTGGAGGAAATTTCCAGGCGGCGAAGCAACTTGGTGCAAAGTGATTTACGATTCAGGTTTTTGCCTTCTCTCAGGATTTCGACCACGATCTGGCCTAATGTTTCTTGCTGAGAAGGCAATGAGGCTTTATTAAAATATTGTGCAATAGCTTCTGAAGAGTTCGGAGTGTATCCATTCTGACGCATGTGTTAACCCTCTCATGTTGGGTCAGGCAATTGACCTGATAAAGTTGTACAGTTATTTCAAAATCTGTACAAGAATATAGTCAATATCAGATGATCACTTTTTTGCAAAAAGTGCTATTAACTGAGAGGTAGCCTGCCGAAACAGAAAAATCTTAATCATCTGTTCCGACAAGTATTTTGAGCGGAGATCAATATTTGAGTTAAGTACTCTCGCTACTTTTTAGTATTTTCAACTGACAATAGTGTGATGCTGTCTGCGCTTTCACTCAGACGCCGTAACGGTGAACTGCTGCGCTTATCTTCTGACGAGGGTTGCCGATAATCGTTCAACCAGTCAATCGCTGCCAAAATGGCTTGTTTACGGTCCGGCGTTTCAGCCTCATCGACCATGCGATGCAGTTCCTGATTTAATTGTACAACACTGATTTTTTCGCGGCGGGCGAGAATTTGATAAGCAGCCTCGCCTAAAATTTTGTCTGAATTATCCATTCTATTACCTCCTGAGAATCGGGCTTACGCTTAGTCCTCAGGTTTCATTGTAGCTGATGGGATGTTAGCGATAAACCAAGCGGCAAAATTCTCAGGCTTTGGGATGCCAATCTATTTACACCAATACCCGCCAGCGCTGGGATTACGTACATCCAATAGATTTATCTGAATGATAATCTCTGGGTTTACATTATACGAATGACTGCCAGGCTCAGACTACGTATACATTAATTTCTAAGGCGGTTAGTCATGAATAAGTACTCATTCTCTGCGGCGTTGCTATCCATCGTGCTTTGCGGGCTATGTTCTTTCGGCGCGTATGCGGGTGTTTTTGGTTAGCCTTAAACGGCAGGAGTGGCCCAGCATGAGCGACGATGCACAATCGCAATCACCCCAGCTGCGGCCTCTCCTCTCAATAGAACTTCATCTCTTCATACGGCTGTGCCCTGCAGGCTTTTAAGCGACTCTCCAGAGAGCCCACATGGAGTTCCAGTTTGTGACCATCCGGATCAAGGAAATAGAGCGATTTCCCCTCACTTTTGTTGACCTTCCATTCTTTCACGCCTGAAGCTTTCAGCCTCTCGGCAAACGCTTCAAACACTTCATCTTCAATGCTGAAAGCATAGTGCGTGTAATCTTTACCGATGGAAACGGCATCCAGTGAGAGGCACAGCCAAAGCTCACCTATCGAGAGATAAGCGCCGTTCTTCCATTGTGCGCGTGGAGTGAACCCCAGCGTCTCAACATAAAAGGTGAAACTCTCAGAGACATTGCTTACAGCTAAAGTGATGTGATTCAGACCGGTCAGCATGTTGAACTCAATACATGAAGTTGTAGGGCTAATTTATCACAAGCGATGGCATGGAAAGCGGCTGTCACGTGGATAGCTATGCAAACTTCTGCAGAATTCTTATCGCCATTTCCATGCCCTGCTCACGCTCGGCATCATAGTGATGACCATCGTTTTGCGCTTCCTGCAAGACATCAATCAACGACTGAACGGCAAACTCGCTTTTTCTGCCCAGAACTTCCAGCACCGCGCCGCCAATCTCATTGCAAATGGCTTTTCCTTCAGCGTGTTCATTTTGCTCAGACATGACTGACTCCTTCGTGAACCTTAAGGTATTCAACCTCGCCATTAGTAGCATAAAGACCGTGGCGAGCTTCATTTCATTGCATCATAAATCAATTCAATTACAGCACCATTGCCACAAGCACAACACTCAATAACAGCACATAAATTCGCGCATGCCAGACATCCGGCACGGCGGGAATGTATCTTTGTGCAACTAAAATGCCGATAAATCCTGTGACCACCAGCAACATAACAATTTTGAGACTAATAAATCCGAGGAAACCATTTGCCGGAATTATTTGCCAGCCGCCGATGGCATAAGTGATGGTGCCACAAAGCGCCACCGGCAGCGAAAGCGGATTGGCCACGTTGATGCATTCCCGCATCGGATAGCCATGCCGTCGCAATAACGGTACCGTCATGACGCTTCCACCCACGCCCAACATCGCAGCAATTGAACCGATGAGTATGCCTCCGCCTGTCACTGTGGCCCTCGATAGCCGGCGCGGCGTGCTACCACTGAAGAAACCTTTACGCAGCAGGCAATCAGCAATCGTGACCATCATATAAAGGGAAAACAGTGAACGAACCCATTGTTCGTTTAACAAGCCTGCCAGCCATGATCCGACTACCGCACCTATAGCGATAAACCAAATGAGGGGAAAACAGGCCTGTACTGAGATGGTGCCCGCTCGCCAGTTTCGATAGCTCACCCACCCTGCGTTAAATATCATCACCGCCGTCGAGGTGGCGACGGCAATATGCATCGCATTGCCTGCCATTTCAGGCTGCCCACGCAACAACTGATAAACAAAAGGCACGACAACAAAGCCGCCACCAAAACCAAACAGCACTGTAGTAACGCCAGTGGTAAAACCAGCCAGCACAATCATGAGAGTATCGTTCAAGGGCATGTTCCACGTATAAATAAAGCCATAGCCTAACGCTCGCCTGACCCACTTCCCATTTGAGCAACGCTCAATTACCCTTGCCAATCAGTCATAAGGAGTGAACGTGCGCAACACAAGCATTGACGATGTCGATTGGATAGAACGTGATGTGGTCGCGATGGGGAATGACTATGCGCAGGGGTTTGTACTGGCCCCCCACCAGCACCGCCGAGCCCAATTGCTTTATGGCGCAACGGGGCAGATGCATGTATCAACTCAGGACGGAGAATGGGTCGTGCCGCCACAGCATGCGGTGTGGATCCCGCCGGAAACCCTGCATGCGGTGAAATTTGTCGGCGTGACGACGCGAAGCCTGTACATCACTCCTGCGTGCGCAGCTCGGATAAGTGACCGCATTCGCTGCGAGGTTATCAGCGTATCGCCCTTGTTACGTCAGCTGCTGCTGGACGCAGTGGACTTACCGCTGCTTTATGGCAGTGAACGCGAATGCGCGCTGATCAACTTGCTGTTACTCGAGCTGGCAGCGATGCCGGCGCGAGAATTCGATATCCCCCTGCCACGACAACCCGCATTGTTGGCGCTGTGCCAGGCATTCCTGCTTATCCCTTGCATCCACGATCCTGCCGATCGCTGGGCAAAAACGATGTTTATGAGTGCCAGCACTTTTCGCCGCCATTTCCTGCAGCAAACCGGCATGACATTCTCTGCCTGGCGTCAGCGAGCCTGTGTGGTCAGCGCGCTGTCATTGCTCATTAAGGGCAAGTCGGTGAATGAGGTCGCTTTATCGCTGGGTTATGACAATGGTTCGTCTTTTGCCACCATGTTCCGCCGCGTAACCGGCCAGCCGCCTTCCTTTTATCATCCCGTTTAAGATATCAGCCCTTAGTTATCCCTATCAGTAACCACGATTCCTGGATGACGGGCTTTGCAGCGATTACGCCAGTCGTCTTTGAACGCAAAAATGAAAATTTCTTTCGCAACGGCGCCAACAACGACAGCAGTGCCCGCCTTAAACCGGAAGTAACTGCGCCAGCATCTGACCAGCCATGCGCGATGTCTCCTGCAAACGCTCGGCGCTGGCGCCATGCCGTGAACGAGCCGACAGGCCCGACATGATCGTCACCATAAAATCTGTTACCCGCACGGCCTGTTCCGGATAGCGTTCAGAAATATAGGCATGGAACATCTTCTCGGCTGCCGTATGAAAACCACAGGCTACCTCCCGCGCAGAAAGATCATCGCTGTGGATACCTTCCAGCACCAGACATCCGGTCGTTTCCGGATCGGCAGCGTAGCGACTTGCGGCTTCATTCAGAACTGCAGAGAGACACTCCGCCACCGGGCGATCGTGACGCAAAAGCGCTTTGAGACTGATAGCGCCATTTTGGGCATAACGATCCAGCACCACGCGGTAAAGCCCGAGTTTACTGCCGAAGGCGGCATAAAAGCTGGGCGGATTGATACCAAAGGCTCTGGTCAAATCCCCCACACTCACCCTGTCGTAACCACTCGAGTGAAACAAATTCTGTGCAATGCATACCGCCTGTTCCGCATCGAACTTGCGTGGGCGGCCTGGCGTACGGCTAATTTTTGTAGTCATCACTACATATTCCTTTGACAACCTGACTGACTCAATAATATTGTAATGGTCACTACAATACAATTGGGGACACACTAATGGCGGTATTTACAAACAAATCGGTACTGGTGTTGGGCGGAAGTCGGGGCATTGGTGCGGCAATCGTGCGGCGTTTTGCCTCCGATGGTGCTTCGGTAGTATTCAGTTACGCCGGCTCGCGCGAAGTGGCAGTAAAACTGGCGGAAGACACGGGCAGTAAAGCGGTTCAGGCGGATAGCGCCGATCGCGATGCCGTGACTAAGCTGGTACGCGAATCCGGGCCTCTGGATGTGCTGGTGGTGAATGCGGGCGTCGCAATATTTGGGGATGCCTTAGAGCTGGAAAGCGATGCCATTGATCACCTCTTCCGCATCAACATTCACGCACCTTATCATGCAGCTGTGGAAGCCGCCCGCCAGATGCCTGAGGGCGTTCGTATTATCGTCATTGGTTCCGTCAACGGAGACCGGATGCCAATGCCAGGAGGCGCCGCCTATGCCGTCAGCAAATCCGCTCTGCAGGGATTAGCACGCGGTCTGGCACGAGACTTTGGACCACGCAGAATTACGGTGAATGTCGTCCAGCCGGGACCCGTCGATACGGATATGAATCCAGCAGACGGCCCGATGAAGGAGCTTATGCACAGTTTTATGGCCATCCAGCGTCACGGTAAGCCTGAAGAAGTGGCCGGAATGGTTGCCTGGATTGCCGGCCCGGAAGCTTCATTCGTGACAGGTGCCATGCACACGATTGATGGCGGATTTGGCGCGTAAGATGTCATCGATGAATTTGAGCCAGGCTGCCCCAATAAACCTGGCTGCATTTGCTATCAGCTTTAATTATTGAGATATGACTCTTCGCTCTTCACCTGATTTCTGCCCGCCTGCTTAGCAGAATAAAGTGCCATATCAGCCTGCCTGATCAACATCTGAGACGAGCGATTTTCTCTCTCTGTATTCAGCGATGCACATCCCGCGCTCAGCGTCACCCGTTGAGAAGGTAACAGAGACGAGGCATGTGTGATGTCCTGCTCACGTACGGCTTGCACCGCAGCAGCAGCCACCTTCATCGCATGTTCAATATCGGCACCGGGCAGAACGATGGCGAACTCTTCTCCTCCATATCGTGCCACCAAATCGGTACCGCGCAAGGAGATGCCGTTAATCGCCTGCGCCACACGCTTCAGACATTCGTCCCCGGCCACATGGCCATAAGTGTCGTTATAGCGTTTGAAATAATCGATATCGATCATCACCAGCGAAACCGGCTCGTTGTGCTTATCAGCGGCCAGAATGCACTCATTCAGGTAGCGATCAAATGCACGTCTGTTCGCAAGCCCCGTTAACGCATCAGCATGGGCCAGTCTGTTCAGCGCATGGTTGGCTGCGCTTAGCTCATCGCGAAGACTTGTTAGCTCAAGCTGGTAATGCAGGCTGTGCCGTGCCTGACGCAGCACGAAAACACCCATGGCAACGATAGCGGATAACAAGGCAAGACTCAGCAACACATCCTGAACGCGACCTTTCATCCATTTAATGAACAGGCTATGCGTGTCATACCCTGCTGCAACCACTAGCGGGTAACGATCCGATCGTGCAAAACCAAAGATGCGCGGTTTGCCATCAAGGGCTGAGGTCCACTGCCCGCTTCCGCGGTTGGTGCCCTGCAGCATCTGCTGAAACAGGTGACTGGAAGAGAGATCTTTGCCAATAAAACTATCAGGCATCGGCCGTGCGTATAACACCGAACTGTCTGCCAGCATCAGGACCAGTACGTCCTTCGCCCCCATCTCGTAGTAAGCGTAAAAGTGCCGGAAGTAATCGACTTTCACCGTAGCCAGTAAAACGCCCTGAAACCCGCGCAGCGCATCGCTGATGCGAAGAGAAACGGGGATCACCAGATCGCCAGTGCTTCGGCTACGGATCACCGGACCGAGGTGAATGCTGTTGCGCGGATTGTCGCGTTGAAACCTAAAGTACTCACGATCGGAGTTATTGATGTCTGCCGGTATCTGCGATGCAGAGGTGGCAATCCATTTGCCTTGAGCGTCGTAATAGAAAAGGCCGTGCAGCTGTGGCAATCGCCCCTGAAGCTCCCGCATGGTCTGGCTCAGATTGCCACTATTGATACCGGTCACCAGCTGCGATTCAACGTCCCGCTGCATTTCACGCATCGCGAGCTCAGTCTGCAAGAAGGTGTCTTCCGCCTGCCGCGCCTGCGACAGCGCCAGGTTCGTCGCTGTTTCTTCACTCTGCCTGACGGTATCATTCCAGTCCTGATGCAGCGTCCATATGCTGATACCTAACACCGCGGCGATAAGCACAATGCCTGCAAGCGTGATACTTCTGATGAGGGAGTGATAAAGGAGCCCTGCCTGTTCGCGCGTGTCTTTTTTATCCATCCTTATCCCCATCATCTTTATCCAGCATTCAGTTAAGCAGATAAAGAGAAATGCGAAAGCTTGCCTGGCATTACCCGCTAAAAAGGCTGAACTATAGGATATTTCTTGCTGCCTGGTGTTGATAACGCGCAGGAATGATTACCAATTGATATCAGTAAAAATGACGAAGGGAGTTAAACAAGAACGTCTGAATAAAGATATGTATTTCTGTGATGATTTTTAGAATGCCATAATCAAATTTATTTTATAGACGCCATGTTGAAACTGACCTGCCTGACAGGCCAGTTTCTATCGATGACAGGTTTCAAATATTTAATCCAATGCGCCATTATTATTCAAACTTCTGAAGAAAGCCTTTTTATGACGCACCGGATTAACAGCATGAACTGGCTTCTCTTTCAAGGCAGTTCCGACGATTGCATTACGCCGATTCAGCAATGACCGATTTAAATTGAGCGTGCCACATATTATAAAACTTGCCCTGTTTACCCATCAACAGAGCAAAACTCCCGTTTTCGATCACTTTTCCATCCGCCATGACCACGATTCTGTCGAACTCTTTGATGTTTCCCAGACGGTGAGTTACGGCGATAACCGTCGTGTCGAGTGAAAGGATTTCATTAAACAGGTGATGTTCAGTTTCTGGATCGAGCGAGGATGAAAACTCATCAAAAATGAACAGATTAGCTTTTCGGTATAACGCACGCGCGATCGCCAGCCTTTGCCACTGCCCGATTGAAAGCTCATCTCCGCCAAACTGCTTACCCAGGCGGGTCTGCTGCGGATGAGGAAACGCGACTTTACTGAGTAAATCGTCAACCTGAGCGGAGTGTGCTTCTGTGTCATATTGACTCAGTGCGATATTCTCACCGACGGTAAATTCATACTTACCGTAGTCCTGAAACACGGTTGCCACCTGCTGACGGTATCCATCAATCTCCAGACTCTGCAGCGGAACACCGGATACGCTGATATCACCCTGATCATAGGCATACATCCGCAGCAGCATTTTAATCAGCGTGGTCTTGCCACTTCCGTTATCCCCCAGAATCGCCACTTTCTCGCCCGCCCTAATCTCAAGGTCAATGCCGTCTAAGGCCTTCTTGCTCCGGCCTTCATAACCAAAGCTCAGGTGCTTGATACTGAGCGAGAACGGCGTGTTATCTGGGAGTAATTTTTGGCCGTTGGTGACGGGTTCAATCTCCTCGGTCATAAAGGAGTGGTAACTATTAAAAAAGCTGCCCATTGATGTCAGATTGGCACCGTAATTCGCAATTTCATCCAGATGCGATTTCATCATCACAATGGACTGAAACACCATCACTAACGCGCCCACTGCGATATCACTACTGCGCAGATTGCTCAGGAAAAGATAAACCCCGGCAAACAGCATCACCAGGCTAATCAGCATGGCTAGAATGGGCGTAATCAACGCCCTGACACGTTGCTGGTGCATACGTTGATAAGTATTCGATGCTGACCCCGAGAATTTTTTTAGCAGATAACTACCCAGTCCATAGAGTCGGATCTCCTGTAAAAAGCTTTTATCCATGCTAACGCCATATACGTAACGCATTGCGATAGCGTCCTTAGAGTTTTTGAATAACTCGTGTACGTATTTTTTCTGGATATGGATATTGATCATAATCATCGGTAATACGGACAAGGCACAAATGGCCGCCCCAATTCCTGAATACGCAATCAGCACCAATAGCAAGCTTCCAGCCATTACGGCGGCCCTGAATGAGTAAATAATGCAAATGATGAAATTAAGCGGTCGGTAGGCCGCTTCTTTTTTCAAAAATTCCAGCTGTTCGTAACGTTCCTTGTTATCAAAAAGGCTCAGCGTGAAAGATTCATTCATTCTGCGCATAATATTTGCACTGAAATGGCTGGTCGAAATTTCCGTCACATCACCCTGAATGAGATTTACCAGCGGTGTCATTAGTTGAATACCCAGCAGAGACAGACACCAGATAGCAACACTGAACATCAGTGCATGGTCACTGATTTGAGGCGCATGAAGTGTGTTAATTATCTTTCCTGTCATGAAGACATTAAGCGCCGGTATCAGGCCCTGAAGAAGGACGATAGCGATAAGTGCGGTAATACGAAGTGGGCTGGATGCAAAGACGTACCTGATTGCCAATAACACTGACTGCCTCCCTTGTTGCAGTTGGAATGGATCACGCGGGTCGCAAAACAATGATAGTTGAGAATGAAATTCATTTACACTAATCGCTCACATCCACTTCGCTGCGCGTAGTGGTAAAAAGCGAACAGATTTATCAAGCATGTAATTAATAACCATTCTCACTTGCGCTATACTCCTCCCTCCCTTCCACCAACCCGGCACGAAGGCGCAGTAACAAAGACTGGAGGATGAAGATGATCGCAGACAAGGTTATCCGCATTGCGGCGGCAATCATGATCAATACGGAGGGGCGCGTACTTTTAGTCCGCAAGCGCGGTACCCGTTATTTCATGCAGCCCGGAGGGAAAATCGAGTCGACTGAACGGCCTGTAGCTGCATTGATTCGTGAACTCAAAGAGGAACTGCAAATCAATGTCACCGAGCAGGATACCCAATATGTAGGCCAGTTCACTGACACAGCTGCAAATGAGCCTGGGCACACGCTTATCGCCGATAATATTCACTGTTCTTGCACCCACCACAACGATTACGCCAGCGGCTGAGATTGAAGAGATCACCTGGCTCCATCCATCCGATACTTCTTCGTTGCCATTAGCGCCGCTCACCGGCCAACAGATACTCCCACTAATAATGAAGACAGGTCAAAGCGCCCACTGAGTTCACGTTCACCGGCCTTTACCACTCAGGAAAAATTTCCAACGCCGATAGCAAGGAAGCCATTGCCCTATCATGTCACGACGTAAGAAAAGACTGCGCGGTGGAAACCCGGCGCAGCGGATGCAAGTTGATGAAGGTAAACACTATGGCCCTTTTTTAACGTATCTCCGCAGCCTCACCTTCATCAAGAACACCCTGATCGGTTGCTTCTATCCCTTTATCCTGATGCTCAATTTCATTCAGGATCGTTCCCCTTTATGGTTCTATGTCCCGCTGGTTATCTCGGTGATCCTCTTTCCATTCGCCAAAGTTGCGATTGAACGCATTGGTCTCTGGATTGCACCTGCACATTTTTGGCAAAAAATTGATAGTTTGAATTATCGCTTACGAAGCCTGGTCGACATGCTGTATTGGTTGTTGATCACGCTGATGATAGTGCCCTTAACGGTGATCTATATTTTCCAGCTTCACTTCGACAAGCACCGATCACTGTTTTGAGCCCTGTCCGACATTTGGCCAGTGAGTCATGATGAGCGACTGCAAGCGTGAAATGAAGGGGAGCTACACCTGAACAGGATCGCGTCGTGCGAGTTGATCCTGTGGAACAACCACTATAGAGAGTAAACCCCGCTTTTCATATCCAAACTCACATTTGTGATGAGGGGATCCAATCCAGGCACGCCGGCAACGCACACTTTAAGTTAGTAACCACTAACAACAGTATTACCAAGACTTGCGAGGTTAGTAACCACCAGGGGGCTAGATTAAACATAACCACTATAGAGAGTAGCTACTCACTATAGTGGTTGTTTCTACTCTCTATAGTGGATGTTTGATCCTTTGCCCAGCAAATCAACGATCCTGCGATCGTTATTGGATCTTCCGGTTCCTCCGATATGTGCATTTCATTAAAATTTTACTCTCTATAGCGGTTAGCCATAAAGGCAAACATCACAAATAACTCATTAATATCAGATAATTAAATTAATTCAAGGAAAACCAATAACCGCTATGGAGAGCAACCTCACTCTCTATAGCGGTTATTAAAGGATGCGAAAATCCCGCAATCGCGTAGGTGTAAGCAGGATCACAGGTTAAGCCGCTCATCAAACCTACCAGCAATGCTATCCACTATAGTGAGTAACTCCTCTCTATAGTGGATATCTGGAGAAGGAAAAGCAGCTTTACGCCGCGAAAGTGAATAAGCTAATGATAATAAAACAATAAATGTTGAGTTCAACAGGAAACTGAACATAAATCAGACTGTTATCTGAACAAATATCCCTCAATAATCCCCCAAAAACTCAATAAGATAGAAGTGATAACGTCACTTTAGCCGAACAACCACTATAGAGAGTACATACCTACTCTCTATAGTGGTTGTTAAAACCTGGCGACGATCCTGGATCATTCCATGATGGCAGTCCCCTCTTCTATCACACTGAAAGCAGTCACATTGCGGGTTTTGGGCTGGTAATGGTGCGAATTGTGAGCGACTTCCGGATAACCACTATAGAGAGTACAAGCCTACTCTCTATAGTGGTTACTGGGTCACAAATGTCTTGATAGCAGTGAATGTGGGAGGTGAACGACGTGGATTGCAGCAGCAAATAACCGCTATAGAGAGCACTTACTCTCTATAGCGGTTATCAAATGGGGGCTAATAGAAGACTACTTCACTTTACCTTTGCGTATTTCCTCAAGGATCTTCAGCTCCGCTTTTGACAGCATCACCATTTCACCCTGCGGCTCGCTGACTGCAGCAACATCATTGGTCTCGATAGGATCATCCAACTCCAGCTCATCTTCGAGAATGTCCGGCAGCTTGAGTGGCAGCTCTGCAGGTTTGAGCTTAGGCCGGCGATAGTGAATGTGGAATACCACGGAGCTGCCGCGTTTTAGTTCAGTGTAATCAAGGTAACCAATGTCTTTAAGCTGTTCCATCGCCCTGCGTACGGTCGCGTTTTGCGTGATGGGACGAGATGTCAGATTCAGACGCTGTCGCAGTCGCGCCATGGAGATGGGAGCCGGATTCGGAGGCAGGCTTTCGATAAAGGTATAAAGCGCCTGAGCGGACTCCTTACGAGCCAGAGCGTTTATGGCGCGTAGCTGGAGCAATACCTTGCGATCAAACTGATACAGCTCGAACAGCTTGGGATCGGCCTGAAGCTCGACCGTATCCTTTTTGACACTGTATTTAGCGGATTGCACCAGATGCGTGACATAGAGTTCATCTTTGTCAGCAGTACCGAACTGGATGGTATTGGATGCAATGCGGATCAGCGAAGCTTCCAGTCGCTCCCTCAGCTTGGCTGAAGATCGAGAGGAAGGAATGCCACACAACTTGACGAACTCGACGAAGGGTAAAACGACTTTGTCATTGGTGACGTTGTACTTTGCAAACGCGTGAATGATCCCGACCCACGTCTTGAAATCATTGTCCATATCGAGTCGCTGGCCAATGATCCTGATCTTCTCATAACCTTCTGATTTAACGAGCGACAGCAACTTAAGCTCGTTCGTGACATCAGTGACGGCTGTCGTGTCGTTTTTACGGTTATTGGTCGATTTTAACGTAGGAACGAACAGGCCCAATCGCATTAAAGCAACGGGTTGAACAGTGTTATCTCTGTTGGGGGTAAGTACAACCAGTTCGCCAGTTCGTTTATCTGTTTCTGAAAAGGCTTCAACTATCTTGTTGTTTTTTAGCTCATTTTCCGACATTTTCGAGGATCCGGTTTATACACAGGGACATCGCGCGTTTACTCTCTATAGCGGATACTAGCACTCACTTCATCGGTTAGACTACTCTCTATAGAGGATAATTTACTCTCTATAGCGGTTAGTTTACTCTTTATAGCGGTTACCGATATCTCCTCAGGGCTTACGGCACAAGGCTTTAACCGTAGTGGGGATCTGTTAGGAACTTCTATGATCTTATGAGGATCTATTCTTGGATCGGGTCAGTGAATAATGGGGATAACCTTTTCTGGAAAACGGCGGCTGACCTTCAGTCAATCACGCTGCATAAAACATAGTTATGCACAGCAGAACCAGTTACACACAGCTTTCATCCTTGCCTGCTCACTACAGCGGTTATCAGTCACTCTCTTCATCGGTTGTTTCACTCATTTCATCGGTTATTTTCCTCTCCACAGCGGTTAGTTTACTCCTTATAGCGGTTATTGAGGCCCTTTCAGCCCAGTCATATCAAGGCCTGCAGCGATCCGGGATCTTCTTTGATCTCAATGGGATCTCATTATGATCGAATAATTGGATCTACCCTGTGGATAAAGGGGATAAAAAATCAGCGTTAAATGAGACTGTTAAGCAGGTTTCAGCCGGAATACGGTGATTTCGTTCAATTATGAATGTCGATCCCGAGAAAAGATCCCCTTGTATAACTCGCTGGATGAATGAGCCCAGCTTTTGGATAAACACACCATCACCAATCAGATGTTCGTAAATTCTGCCTGTACACGGTTTTTGGCGCGTTAAGGGAATTTGGCTTGCCAGACACGGGAATTGAACTTAAATCGCTTAGAACGTTGCTGAAGCGCTTAGGAGCACAGATTCAAACGGAAGGTGGATTAATGAAATGTGGGAACGTTATTAAAACAAAAGGACGTGAAAACCACGTCCTTTTTGGGATTTGCGTTGTATGAAGGAGCCTGATCAAGACTTAGAGAGGATCGCCTTAATGGCAATATCGATCTCTTCCAGCGTATTGGCAGGCAAACGGTGGAATTCATACTGCACATGGCGTTTTTCTGCATTAGTTTTGCGTTTAGCGTAAGCAGTACGATCAGAGAAATGGCCAAACTTCTCAGTGGTGACACTCTTGTTTTTCACCGGTTTAACCAACTGCTTTTTCGCGGTGGTGAAAAACGACAGGATCCGGGTTTTCTGATCATCGGAAGCCAGTTTATGCAGCGCCTGATCGTCATCCATTCGCTCTTTTACCTGAGCGACAACCTCTTTAACCGCCACACCCTCTGCTTTCGCTTCTTCTGCCACATCCAGCAGCAGTTTGTAGTCTGGAATACTGAGATCCGAAACCACTGGAATTAACTCGATGAATTCAGCAGGAACCCACGCTGCCTGAAATGCACGCGTCACTTTGGCGTTTGAGATCCCTTCTGCTTTCGCGATCTCGGTCTTGTTCATGCCCTGCGCTTCCATCATCAGAAAACGTTGACCCAGTTCACGCAGATTGTGCTCTTTTGCTGTCTGGATATCAGCAGCCAGCTGGCGGGCATCACTGATATCAATTTCATCCTCGGTCACCAGAACTTCGAGGCCCGTCCCGGCAAAAAGACAAGCAGCACGACGACGAGATCCATCCATGATTTCAATGCGGCCATCCACCAGACGGCCAATTGCCGGGAAGAACTGCTGCAACTCAATGGTGCGCGTAATGTCTTTCACTGATTCTTCGGTGAGTGCTGATTGATCTCGCCCATTCACCTGCGCGTCAACAAAAGTTTTGGTTTCCACTTCACCACTAGGGATGAGCTGGCGACTGAATGTCGCCGTGTTACCGGATTTCAGGGTGAATACGCGTGACTGATTGCCGCTGTTGATAAAGCTCGACATCTGGGATTGGCCCATGGTGCGGCCAATTCTTTTGAGTGATTTGGGTTCGGTCACTTGGTACTCCTGATATATTCAATGCGGTCAAATACAGCGCGTGAAAAATTCTCGGCTTCCTGTTTCGCCTTTCTGAGTGCATCGGCACTGCCTGGATACGAAGTCGGATTTGCGCTGATCACCGTGTCAAACGACTCACCACAGCGCTCAAAACCATCTAAACGGGGCAATACCGCATCCAGCATCGATTTTGTGAAAACCTCACGTGCATAGCTGTGAGAGGTAATATGGTCGTGTTTGGTGGTCATCTTCGACATAAAGCCAATGTTCGCCTTCAATCTCGGCTCTATCCCTTCGTTTTCAATGCGCTCAAGCATTTCCGGCAGTCGCGTCAGGTATTTCATCGTTGAGTGAAAATCTACCTGTGCTGGCGGTGTCGGCGTAAGCAGTAAGTCACTGGCAGCAATGGCATTGAGCATAAATGCATCAAGATGCGGGCCGGTGTCGATAAAGATGAAATCGTAATCTTCAGCCAGACGATCAATGACGTTGCGGCGCAGAACTTCAGAGGGTGCGATCCCAGGTAGATTCTCAGCAACCAGTGCATCCCAGTCGCTGGCGACAAAGCCATCATCTATAGAGGCGGGCATCACATCGACGCCTGGCATCACTGTGGGTTTCACAAACTGCTCACGCAGCTGCTCGGTGCTGACATCGTTCAGCATTGCCTGAGCAGCGGTTTCCAGCACGGATCCGACACTGTTGGTATGGCTGAGGAACATGGTGCTGGAGGCCTGCGGATCCAAATCAATCACCAGAATTCTCAGATCGTTATGCAGCAAGCCTGGGTGAGCGCGTAAACCGTGTGCCAGGGTAACGGTCGTGACGGTTTTGGACACGCCACCTTTGAGGTTGACTACAAAAACCACGAAGGGATCTTTATGTTTGTCGCGATATTTGGGCACTTTGCGATGCTTATAGATATCGACAACGTTTTGAATGCTCATAGCATATTGAGAAGTGCTGCCGGTCTGCTTTCTGCCAAAAACGTAACCCGCCTCTTCCATCTCACTGATGGCTGCAGCAACCGCATGTTTACTCAGCAGCGGTAAGTTAGCGACGGCATTGCGAGTAAAGGTATGGTAGTAACCTTGCTGGTTAAATTCCTGACGCTGCTGCTCGATATGGCTGCTGAGTCCGTGCAGCATGCCATTCGCACGGTTGGCGATGTCAAACACGTCACCGTAATCACGCTTCATAAGCACCTCAATAATAATGATTTGTTGTATTGTACTAAAAAAGCTTCCGCATGCCAGTTTTTAGGTAAAAATCAATAAAAGTGGATTTTTTTATTATTTGATGATTTTGTGGCTAGTGAGAATATGTCAATAAAATCAATTGGATAGGTGTATTTTTTTTCACCAAACCGATCAGATCATGAAATCCACGTTTCAGGAAACTCCCCTACCCTATCGTATTTAGCATGATATTTAAACAAAAGGTGTTCATTGGTTTGTTTGAAAAATCGTGGCTTACAATCAAGTTGATAAATGTAATGATTGTCCAAAATGTTGGTGACTATCCTAGACTGCACACGCTTTGATATTAAAGCGGCTTTATTGATTGCAGTGATTTTCAAATTATCACCCCTATGCGATTGCCAGACAAAATACGATTTCCCTTCCCTTCCCTTCCCTTCCCTTCCCTTCTATCTAATTACTTTAAATGGTAACAGTTGACGCTGTTCATAGAATCATGCGCTACAAGTTGTGACCGCACTCTTAAAAAGTAGCTAATGTGATGCGCAGATATTTTCAATATTTTATTTACTCGTTAACCCTGAATGAATTTTATAAAAAATTCTTAATTTCAAAGTGCATCTGCTGCACATTTAGCTCACATCAATGATGTGAGCTTCTTCTCTGCATTAAGTTTTTAAAAACACGCTACTCAGAATAATTCAGTGTATGAACTTGCTAACTCTTGATCTGATTAATTTAAGTGACAATAACAATTCATCTGAATATGACGTTGGTATTGCCACCATTGTGATCACGCACACCACACTCACATCTCATATAAATTGGAATCTATTGATAAAACTCGCGGGCTTTATTATTTCAGGGCACGTCGACTTTTGTGTCTACAAACGAAGGTGTGCTCAAAAATACGTGAGTTCATCGAGCCCTCGAATTTAAGAAACAGAAATTTTTTGGTAGTTCAAAACAGAGATTGCCTTACGGTTAACTTGATTAGGATTTGAATGAAGACTTTTATCAACCCTGACACCTGACACCTGACACCTGACACCTGACACCTGACACCTGACACCTGACACCTGACACCTGACACCTGGCACCTGAGTCTGACTCTGACTCTGACTCTGACTCTGACTCTGACTCTGACTCTGAGAAGCATAATGCACGATATGTGATTGAGAGATAAACTGGAATAGTGAGAATTTATCTAAAAATGTAGATAATTCTGGATATTTAGGTAGTAACAATCAGCTCTCGAAACTTCTGGGCTGCATGTAGCATTCAACACGTGAGAGATATCAACCTTAAATTAGGTTAGAGCAAAGGTGGTAACACATTCTATGCAGAAAAAAATTTGAATTTGGCTAAATGCATGGTGATTTTCAGTCTGAAAAAATAGAATTATTCGTTATTTTTCAGGTTATTAAATTGATTTTTCGGTGGTGTAAAAATCATTTAATTGAAGGGATTTACTTCACATTAAGCTATTAAGGGTAATACTGTATTGTCCAGCGTCCAGCGTCCAGCGTCCAGCGTCCAGCGTCCAGCGTCCAGCGTCCAGCGTCCAGCGTCCAGCGTCCAGCGTCCAGCGTCCAGCGTCCAGCGTCCAGCGTCCAGCGTCCAGCGTCCAGCG
>NZ_JAIUDA010000015.1 GCF_020179835.1 Pantoea sp. alder81
GTCCAGCGTCCAGCGTCCAGCGTCCAGCGTCCAGCGTCCAGCGTCCAGCGTCCAGCGTCCAGCGTCCAGCGTCCAGCGTCCAGCGTCCAGCGTCCAGCGTCCAGCGTCCAGCGTCCAGCGTCCAGCGTCCAGCGACATACATCCAACAAAGTTATCATGTCCTAACATCTAGACAGTTCGATAACATCTCCTTCAAAAATTTATCCTCTGCTAGAGCATTACGTGCCGGTCATCCAACCTATGTGCGACTGACCCTTACACGTAATTATAAGATGTCTTTAGTCACACCCACTGGTGATGCAAACGGAACGGAATCTGGAGAAGGCTGAAATTTTGTTTTAAGCATAGAAGTCGCATTGCGCGGAAAGCGGAAAGATAATGAATTACAGACAGTCGCTTAAGTGTAATTAGCTATCCTGGAGAGATTCCAGGTTTAGCTGTAAGGAGGTGAACGACTCGAAATGCTTTATGCAAAAATATCATCGTCATTACTCACTTGGACTCGCAAAAGTAATGCCCGGATCATCCTAGGCACCATCATTAAAAGTGCCTTCACCACCAATCTAAAAACCATGGTGATTTTCAGCCTGAAAATTTCAGAAATTTTCTTTTAATTCACTACCTTATAGCGTTTTCAGAAAGGTGAAAAAATCCATCTGAAAAGGTGACAATGTCATTTCAAGCTTTAAGCATCCACACTAATGACTGCGAGCCCGGAAGGGCAGGGCGCCCATCTATTGCCAGTAAGAATGCTTTAATCAGTGCGTGCGGAAGACAGTTAGCAAAAGCACGCCCAGTTCTACCGCGCGCAATTATACTTTGCATTGAGCTGTGTAAATCACACTAACCTAAGCGTTCACCATGGTGTTCCTATTTAACTCACGCCACAGTTGGATAGTCCTATGAACAATATCGACGTACTCATCGTTGGAGCAGGGCCCACCGGTTTGGTGCTGGCACTCTGGCTCACCCAGCAAGGCGTGTCGGTTCGAATCATCGACAAGAGCCTGGGGCCGGGTGAAACATCACGAGCAATGGCCGTTCAGGCCCGCACGCTGGAGTTGTATCGCCAGTTGGATTTGGCTGAAGAAACCATCGCAGCAGGCTATAAAATGCCGGCTATGAATATGTGGGCGCGGGGAGAACCGAAGGCGCGTATTTCCCTGGAGAACGCCGGGAACGACATTTCACCTTATCCATTCGTGCTTGTCTTACCCCAGGACAGACATGAAAAAATACTGGTCGCCCGCCTGGAAACATCTGGTGTCATCGTCGAACGGCAAACAGAATTCATGTCGTTCAGGGAAGAGGGCGAACGTATTGTTGCTACAATCATAACCCCTACAGGGCACACAGAAACCTGCACTGCCACCTATGTTGCAGGCTGTGATGGTGCGCATTCCCCGGTGCGCCATCAAATAGGCAGTGACTTCGAAGGCGGTACTTATAATCACCTTTTCTACGTTGCAGATGTAAATGCTAGTGGAGTGACACCCGCGAATGAGGGACACATTGCCTTCGACAAGTCTGATTTTGTCCTGGTGATGCCTTATGGGCCGGAGAATCAATATCGTTTGATCGGCACTGTTGAGAGCGAGGAAGGGGATAAGCAGCAACACTCTTTTGACGATGTCAGTCAAAGGGCCATTAGCGGATTAGGGCTCAGTATCAAACAGGTAAACTGGTTTTCTACTTACCGTGTCCATCACCGGGTGACCAACCATTTTCGTCGAGGTCGAGCCTTTTTGCTGGGGGATGCAGCACACGTCCATAGTCCGGCGGGAGGGCAGGGGATGAATACCGGTATTGCCGATGCGATAAACCTTGCGTGGAAATTGGTTGCGGTGATCAAGGCGCAGGCCCCTGAAATCTTGCTTGATAGTTATGAGGCGGAGCGCAAGGGCTTCGCTCACCAACTGGTAAAGACCACAGACCGGGTCTTCACCTTCATCACTGCCTCTGGCGGGTTCGCAGATTTTGTGCGTACGCACATTGCACCAGCGATCGCCAGTCAGGCCTATCAATATGGACGCGTTCGAGAATACCTTTTCCGCGTCATCTCACAAACGACGATGAGTTATCCGGACAGCTCTTTAAGTGAGGGAAAAGCGGGAGAGATCAGTGCGGGTGATCGCCTGCCGTATATCGCCATGGGTATGACTGACAATTATGCATCACTGAGTAAGATAGTCTGGCAAATACACATCTACGGCACCGCCACTGAAGAAGTCAGGAACTGGTGCGATCGCCATGGTGTGGAATGGCATGTCTTCCTCTGGCAGGATGCCTTTGAGAATAAAGGATTTAAACAGGACACCACTTACCTGATTCGACCGGATGGCTATATCGGCCTGGTGGTCACTGAAAGATACGCGGAGCATCTTTCAGCTTATGTCAGTCGTCTTGGAATTCAGCGAGCGCTGTTATTGAAACATTGATACTAATAACCCAGCAATAGTCCTTGAGGGGGCACTAAAGTCTCCACATTGCTGGCTTAAATAAAGGTGTCATGGCCAGAGAGAATTGATGCCTATCCAAAATGGTATGCTCGCTATCGATATCAAAGTGGTTAGGCATATGGCAGAACTGACCGTTTGCGTTTCATCTTGTGTGCGTGCAAAACCGAGCACGTTGACACCGCATGGGTTGGCTGCCATCAACACCAATACCCCACGTGCCATGCCCCCGACATTCAGTAACAGACAAAACAGTAAGACGATAGCGGGCATCACCACCAGCTTTGCTGTGGTAATGATAATGACAGCTGAGTTTGGCCGTGGTCTGAAACCAGAAAGGTTTGCGCCGAGAACGATTAATGCGCACGGCAATGCGGCTTGTGCCAGCCATGTGGTGAACTTCATGCTCCAGACTGGCAGAGTGATACCTGTAAGATTCACCGCTGTGCCAATAAGCAGCCCAATAATCATTGGGTTTGCGAGACTGATGAGAAGCACTTTAGTGCTAAAAGGTTCGTGAGCCGCAAAAGAGCTATACAGGCTTTGAAAACTAAATAGCAAGAGACTATGAACCGCCAGTAAAGTAAACAAAACCACCAGACCCGATTCCCCATACATCCCTGACACCATCGCTAAACCAATCAATGCATTATTTGAAAATGAAGCAGTGAGTCCATACGCAGACGGGCGTTTTAAGTGACGATGTGAAATGACATTTATTAACGTAAAAATAAACAATGCAGGAATAAAGTAAGCCAGTAACACATGAAGATTTAACCCCTCATGAAGTGGAGCATTGACCATGCCGGTAAACAAAACCATCGGCATAAAGAATTTGAAGGCAAGATTCCCTAATGCCTTATTTGCCTGAGGGTCAATCATGCCTCTGCGAGCTGCCGCATATCCAAGCAGGATAAGCAAAAAGACTGGCAAGATAATTTCTACAACATTCACAATATCGTTGCTCCCGTAATCGTTGAGTTTCAATTTTGCCGCGCCAGATGACCGCTGTCAGTGTCCTTTTTCCCCCAATATATGATTTGGCATACTAATTGCTATCAACCTATAACCGGGTGTTAAGTGTCGCCCACCATTTTCTAAAAGGGGGGACAGAAATGCAGTCGCTAAATTTGCGCCAGATAGAGGTGTTTCGTGCGGTCATGATCACCGGCTCGATCAACGGTGCTGCACAATTACTGTATGTGTCTCAGCCTGCAGTGAGCCGAATGTTGTCACATACCGAAGCGCGCATTGGATTTCCCTTATTTGAGCGGATTAAGGGACGTCTGTATCCCTCGCCAGAGGCACGTAGTTTATTTGATGATGTCGAATCAGTGTATCGAGATGTTCAGCGAGTAAACACAACACTACATAATCTGGTACAGCAGCGAGAGGGAGTATTGCGTATTGTGAGTAGCCCCAGTCTGGGGCATCAATTAGTGCCAAATGCAATTGCTGCCTTCCGACAGTGCAATCAACACATTCAGGTCAGTCTCGAGTGTATGCGACATACGTTGTTGCGTGATCATTTACTGGAGCAACAGGCGGACGTTGGATTTTCACTTTTTCCTGTCGACCATCCCAATTTACGGGCCGTTCCACTCAGTTATATTCGTGTGTTAGTGGTTTGCCCGAAAGACCATGAGTTGGCCCAGCTAGCCCCTGAAGCATTACCTCAGGCACTCGCCGAAATGCCGTTTATCGGTTATGCCGCCGATACGCCTTTCCACAGTTACATGCTCAAAGCGCTGGAACGTCTGGGATTAGCGTATCGGCCCAGTATTGATGTTGACTCCCCACACCATGCCTGTGCATTGGTTAAAAATGGCAGCGGTTTCTCCGTTGTCGATGAAATATCTTTCCAGGCTTCAGGTGCGGACAACATGTCGGTTCTGCCAATTCTGAATGAAGAACGCCTGACCATCAGTCTGGTACATCTACGACAAGCTCCACTGGCCCAGTTTTCACAAATGTTTGTCGAGCACCTCAGAGGCACGCTGGGGGAGGGCGGTTTTCATCTCTTCAACATGGATTAACCTTTTGTTAAGAGCGTCATTCATATTGGTATGCGACACGTAGCATTGAACCTCACACAATGAACTCATGTTCAAAAGGTTGCCGACACCGGGTCGGTTTAGTTGAGGGACTGTGTGTGCGCGAAATGATGATTGGTGGGGCTCAATTGGGCGCCATTCAAAAAAATGACACCCGAGAAAGTGTTGTTCAGCGGATGCTTGCGTTGCTGGAAAAAGCAAGCAAGCAGGGGTGCGAGTTGGTGGTTTTTCCAGAACTGGCGCTAACCACCTTTTTTCCCCGTTGGTATATGGAAGATCAAAGCGAAGTAGACAAATGGTTTGAACGCGAAATGCCGAGTGCAGTAACGCGGCCTCTGTTTGATTTCTCACGCGAGCATAGCATTGCGATTTCGTTTGGCTATGCGGAGCTGACACCTGAAGGGCACCATTTCAATACCTCGATTATCACCGATCGCCAGGGCAACATCGTGGGCAAATACCGCAAAGTGCACCTGCCTGGCCATGCCGAATATGAGCCTGACCGTGATTTCCAGCATCTGGAGAAACGTTATTTTGAGCCGGGTGATCTGGGTTTTCCTACCTGGGAAAATGAAGGTGCCGTCATGGGGATGTGCATCTGCAATGACCGCCGCTGGCCTGAAACCTATCGAGTCATGGGGCTGCAAGGCGTGGAGTTGATTACCCTAGGCTATAACACACCGTCGATCAATGCTCTCGAACGTGAAGAAGGTGAGACCAAGCGCCTGTTCCATTCTGAGTTGTGCATGCAGGCCGGCGCTTATCAAAACGCCACCTGGGTTGTCGGCGTGGCCAAAGCTGGCGTGGAAGATGGTTTCCCGCTGATGGGCGGCAGTGTCATTGTTGATCCAAACGGTTTTGTTGTGGCGCGAGCAACCAGTCAGGATGACGAACTGATATCCCACTGCTGTGATATGGATCTGTGCCAGTTTGGCAAATCCACCATCTTCAATTTTTCCCGCCATCGTCGTATTGAACATTACGGCATCATCACGCAGCAAACCGGCGTAGAACGCCCGTAATCAGGAGACATTGATGAATCGTACGGTTTATCTCAATGGCGAATTTGTGGCTGAACAGGATGCCAAAATTTCAATTTTTGATCGTGGTTTTACTTTTGCGGATGCGATCTATGAAGTGACGGCCGTTCTGAACGGAAAGCTGGTGGATGTTGACCGTCATCTTTCACGTCTGCGGCGTTCATTGAAAGAGATGGCGCTACAGCTATCGCTAACGGACGCTGCGTTACTGGATATTCACCGGCAGTTGATTGCAAAAAATAACCTGCATGAGGGGTTGGTCTATTTGCAAGTCAGTCGGGGCGAAGAGGATCGTAACTTTGCGTTTCCCGCTGAAACGACACCCGTCACCCTGGTGCTCTATACCCAGGAAAAAAACGTGATTCACAGCCCGCAAGGAGAGCACGGTATCCGCATCATTTCTCTGCCTGATTTGCGCTGGGGACGATGTGACATCAAAACCACGCAATTGCTCTACGCCTGCCTGGCCAAAGAGCAAGCCAGGCAACGCGGCGCAGAGGATGCGTGGCTGGTCAAAGAGGGGAAGGTGACGGAAGGGACCTCCAATAATGCCTTTATTGTCACGCGAGAGGGCGTCGTCATTACCCGTGAACTCTCGTCAGCCCTGCTGCCTGGTATCACGCGCGGAACATTGATTGAGTTGTTAAGCGCGCGAGGATTCAGGCTGGAAGAACGCGGTTTTACGCTTGATGAGGCGAAAGAAGCGGCAGAAGCATTCATTACATCGTCCACCTCCTTTGTTTATCCCGTGGTGAGCATTGATGGCCAGCTGATGGGGGATGGAAAACCGGGACACCTTACCCGCCAACTACGCCAATTGTATATCGAGCATGCTGTCAATTCGGCTCGTTGAGAAGGCATCCGAACCTATTTGATTTTTTATGACATCGCCCAACCCAGCACCAGGGGCGCGAATGACTGGAGTGATAACAATGAAACGATTTCCATCTCGTACATTACTTGCCTGCTTACTTTGTATTGGCTTGAGCACTGCAATAACAGCTCCCGGTGCGATGGCGGCTGAGAAGACGCTGCATGCCGTGATGTCATCATCGCTGCGCATTCTTGATCCTATAGCGACCACCGCACAAATCACCCGCAATCACGGGTACATGATCTATGACACCCTAATAGGCATGGATGACAAGCAACAGCCGCAACCGCAAATGGCAGACTGGAAAATTTCGTCAGATGGCCTGACCTACACCTTTACATTGCGCGATGGCCTGCTTTGGCATGATGGGAAGCCGGTTACGGCCACCGATTGCGTCGCCTCGTTAAAGCGCTGGGCACACTACGATGTGGGTGGTCAGTTGATGATGAAATACGTCGACAGCCTGACAGCGACAGATGCCAAAACCATCACACTCAAGCTGGCAAAACCGTTTGGTTATGTCTTGCAGCTGCTGGCGAAACCCTCATCAGTCGCCGCTTTTATGATGCCTGAACGGGTAGCCAACACACCTGAAGGGAAAATGATCACCGATTACACCGGCTCAGGTCCTTTCAAATTTGTGGCAAGCGAGTTCGATCCAGGAAATCGCGTGGTGTACGAGAAATTCAAAGATTACGTCCCACGTAAAGAACCAGCCAGCGGGACAGCGGGTGGCAAAGTGGTAAACGTAGATAGGGTTGAATGGATCAACATGCCAGATCGTATGACGGCAATCAACGCGCTGGCCTCCGGGGATATCGATTTTATTGAACAGGTGCCCATTGATCTGCTGCCCGTTGTTGAGGGGAACCCGGATTTGAAATTTGGGACGCTGAGTAAATTAGGCGCTATGACCGGCGGTCGTATGAACTTCCTTTACCCTCCGTTTAACAATCCCGATATTCGTCGTGCCGCTTTATTGGCGATGAATCAAAAAGACATTCTCAATGCGCTGGTAGGCAATCCTCAATACTACAAACTCTGTGCTTCTGTCTTCGGATGCGGTACGGCACTGGAGAGTGAAGCGGGTGGGGAATCACTACTGAAAGACGGAAATATCGACGCTGCGAAAGCGTTGCTGAAAAAAGCCGGTTACGACGGTACACCCGTGGTGATCATGCAACCCACTGATGTCCCCAGTCAGGCTTCGCAGCCTGTGGTTGCCGCACAGGCGTTACGCAAAGTAGGCTTCAACGTTGATTTACAGCCGATGGACTGGCAAACGCTGGTTTCCCGCCGCGCGAACCCGAATCCACCGGCTCAGGGAGGCTGGAACCTGTTCTTCACCTACTGGAATGCTGAAACCATCTGGAATCCGGTAGTCAATCCGATGCTGGCCAGCGGCGGCCGGAATGGAGCCTGGTTTGGCTGGCCGACTGATCCGCAGATGGCCCAACTGAAAATCGATTTTGCCACTGCCACTGATCCAGCAAAACAGAAAGCTATTGCGGTAGATATTCAGAAACATGCCATGGATGAGGTGAGTTATATCCCGCTGGGGCAATTTTACGATGTTGCTGCCTGGAATAACCATATCAGCCATCTGATGACTGGGCCATCAACTGTGTTCTGGAACGTTGAGAAGAACGATTGATTTTTTAACAGCATTTGGAGGTGAGTGTGGCGGGCTATTTCATTCGTCGTGTGCTGGCGGCCATCCCGGTAATGTTGGTGGTGGCGCTGTTTGTCTTTCTTTTATTGCGCCTATCGCCAGGAGATCCGGCCGCCATTATTGCGGGCGATATGGCAACGCCACAACAGTTGGCCGCCATTCGTGCGAATCTCGGTCTCGACCAACCGTTATATGAGCAATTTTTTGTCTGGATTTCACACCTGTTGCAAGGTGACTTTAGCACTTCGCTGATGGCAAAAACGCCGGTGCTGACCATGATTGGCCAACGCCTCGAACCCACCCTCAGTTTGGCGCTAGTGGCAATTTTGTTCACCATCGCGATTTCAGTACCGTTGGGGGTACTGGCAGCCTGGAAACACGGTAGCTGGCTGGACAACCTGGTGATGTCAGTTTCCGTCCTGGGCTTTTCTATCCCGGTTTTCGTTATTGGCTATCTGCTGACATCGGTGTTTGCGATTGAACTCAAATGGCTGCCCGTTCAGGGATTTACCAGTATAACTAAAGGGCTCTGGCCTTTTGCTGAACGCATAATATTACCCGCGCTGACCTTGTCATCGGTTTATATCGCTTTAGTGGCACGCATGACGCGAGCAAGTTTACTTGAAGTCCTGGGTGAGGATTATATTCGCACGGCCCGGGCGAAAGGGTTATCGGAGATCCATGTGCTTTTCCGTCATGCGTTGCGGAACGCAATGATCCCCATCTTGACAGTGATTGGTACCGGATTTGCCTTGATGATTTCGGGCGTAGTGGTAACAGAGAGCGTCTTTAATGTTCCGGGATTGGGGAGACTGATTGTGGATGCTGTGCTGGCAAGGGATTACCCGGTAATACAGGGCATGATCCTGCTAACCAGCGGAGTTTATGTTGTCATCAACCTGTTAATAGATCTCTCGTATGCACTGAGCGATCCGCGTATTCGTTATTGAAGGGGCGCCTGAGTATGAGCAAATCCATTTCGGCTGAGTTGCCAGTGCTACAGCGTCGCTGGTTTCGTCTGCCGCGTCTTCCCTGGTTAACTATCGTGGCACTTGTGGTTCTGGTATCCATTATCTGCATGGCGATCTTCGCACCATGGATTGCTAATCATGATCCCGTGGAATTATCACCCGCCACTCGACTCAAACCAGCCAGCGCTGAATTTTGGCTCGGCACTGATGCCTATGGCCGTGACCTGTTTTCACGCGTTGTCTATGGCGCCCGTGTATCACTGATGGTGGGGCTCGGTGTCACGATCATGAGTGTCTTGATAGGACTGCCGCTGGGACTGCTTGCGGGCTATTTTCGACGTCTCGATGCGATCCTAATGCGCATCATGGACGGCCTGATGGCCATCCCTGGCATTTTGCTGGCTATCGCGATTGTTTCATTAAGCAGTGCCAGTCTGTGGACTGTGATGATTGCTATCATGGTGCCGGAAATCCCTCAGGTCGTGCGTCTGGTGCGTTCAAGGGTATTGTCCGCACGCGAGGAGCCCTATGTTGAGGCAGCGCTACTCTCGGGCACTTCAACATTGAGCATCCTGACACGGCATTTGATGCCCACCACACTGGCACCGTTAATTGTCCAGAGTACCTATATTTGCGCCTCTGCAATCCTGACCGAAGCCATTCTTTCCTTTCTGGGAGCAGGCATCGGGACCGAAACGCCGACCTGGGGCAACATCATTTCTGAAGGTCGAGTCTATTTTCAGCTCAAGCCTTCACTGGTGCTTTGGCCGGGTCTGGCATTATCGCTTTGTATTCTCTCCATCAACTTGCTAGGTGATGCGGTGAGTGATGCGCTTGATCCACGCCTGAAGAAAAAGGGTAAAGCATGAGTGAATATGATCGTGACGTTATGAAGGTTGAGCATTTATCGGTGGCTACCGCACAGGGAGGACCGATTTTACAGGATGTCTCATTCTCTATTCGTTCGGGAGAAACGCTATGCCTCGTGGGGGAAAGCGGATCGGGGAAATCTGTGACTTCATTAGCTACGCTCGGCCTGTTACCGCAAGGCGCACTCAGTGTGACCAGCGGTCGCATACTGCTTGATGGCGAGGATGTCTTGCGGGCAACACCGCGTCGTTTAAAAGCGTTGCGCGGCAGCCATA
Organism: Pantoea sp. alder81; assembly: GCF_020179835.1. Lineage (GTDB taxonomy): Bacteria > Pseudomonadota > Gammaproteobacteria > Enterobacterales > Enterobacteriaceae > Pantoea. The sequence continues at coordinate 10,213 of NZ_JAIUDA010000015.1, forward strand.
TGGCCATGATTTTTCAGGAACCCATGACCGCGCTTAACCCGGTGCTGACTGTTGGACGACAGATTGATGAAGTCCTGCAGGCACACACCGAATACAACGCAGCCGAGCGGCGCGCTAACGTTATGGACGCATTAGCGCAGGTACATTTACCCGATATCGAGCGTATTTACACTGCGTTCCCACATCAGCTAAGCGGTGGCCAGCGTCAGCGCATCATGATCGCGATGGCACTGGTACTCAAACCACGTTTACTGATTGCTGATGAACCCACCACAGCGTTGGATGTGACGACCCAGCAGCAAATACTCAAACTCATCCTTGAGCTGCAAAAAAAGCAGGGAACGGCAGTGCTATTTATCACTCATGATATGGGTGTGGTAGCTGATATTGCTGATCGCATCTGCGTCATGCGCAAAGGAAAAATTGTTGAGTCTGGTGACCTGAAACAGGTACTAACGCAACCGCGAGAAGCTTATACGCAAGCATTACTAGCCGCTGTGCCGAGTCTTATCCCTCGTCAGGCACGTCCGGCTGTCAGCGCTCAGGTGGTACTGGATGTCGTGGAATTAGGCAAAACCTTTGCCGCCAAAGGTTGCGCACTGAGATGGCTAGCAAAACGGCGTGAAGGCACGCGTGCGTTGCAGGACGTGACCTTCAGCCTTAAACGCGGTCGCACGCTGGGCATCGTAGGTGAAAGTGGTTCAGGGAAATCCACCATGGCGCGGTGTGTGATGCGATTACTCATGCCTGATGAGGGGGCCATTCGTATTGTGGGCAATGACATTTCAGAGTTGTCACCCTTGGGATTAAAGCCGCACCGCAAACGTATCCAGATGATATTCCAGGATCCCAATCGTTCGCTTAATCCACGCCTCACCATTGGGAAAAGTTTGGTGGAAGGCCCCATGAATCATGGCGCTTCCTTCGGTGAGGCTTGGGCGCGCGGCAAAGCCCTGCTGGAACTGGTGGGGCTGCCAGGCGATGCGATCGACCGCTTTCCGCATCAGTTCTCAGGAGGGCAGCGACAGCGTATTGCCATTGCGCGCGCGCTGGCGATGGAGCCTGATGTGATTGTCGCCGATGAGGCTGTTTCAGCTCTGGATGTTTCAGTACAGGCACAGGTCTTGCAACTGCTGGATGATATTCAGCAACGTCTGGGTGTGGCCATTTTGTTTATTACCCATGACCTGCGTGTGGCGGCGCAACTCTGCGATGACGTATTAGTGATGCAACATGGCAAGGTAGTGGAATATGGCACTGCTCATGAGGTGCTTATGGCACCGCAACATGCGTACACACAACAACTTATGGGCGCGATACCGGGGAAAAATTGGGATTTTGCCGCTAAACGAGGGATCGAAAGATGACCTATGATCTACTCTTCACGCGCGTCACTGTTGTCGATGGAAGCGCGGCTGAGCCCTATCTGGCGGATGTAGGGGTTAGAGGGGATCGTATTGTCGCGATAGGACAACTGGATGAATCGGAGGCCAAAGCCATCATTACAGGCAATGGCCGATATCTCATGCCGGGTTTTATTGATGTGCACACCCATGACGACACGATGGTCATACACCAGCCTGACATGCTGCCAAAGATTTCCCAGGGAGTGACGACGGTCATTGTTGGCAATTGTGGCATCAGTGCTTCACCTGTTGTGTTACATGGCAATCCGCCTGACCCCATGAACCTGCTGGGTGGGCGAGAGGCGTTTGCTTATCCTACATTCCAGCATTATGTTTTGGCTGTTGAAGAGGCAGTACCAGCAGTTAATGTGGCGGCGTTAATTGGCCATACCGCATTACGTGCGAATGTCATGTCTGAATTTGACCGACCCGCGAGCCCCAGTGAACAAACTCAGATGGCTATTGCCCTGAAGGCTGCGCTGGAAGCCGGTGCAATTGGTTTAAGTTCTGGGCTCGCTTACACCAATGCCAGACAGGCACCTGCCTCAGAAATGCAATCGCTGGTGGATATCGTCGGTGAAAAAGGTGCGATCTATACCACGCACATGCGTAATGAACACGATGGATTACTCAATTCGCTGGAGGAGTCGTTCAGTACTGCGCGTCAGGCAGGAGCCGATCTGGTCATCTCTCATTTAAAATGCGCCGGAGCGGGGAATTGGGGAAAGGCTCCGTTAGCTCTACAGGCACTGGAAAAGGCCGCTAGCCAACAGCCCTGTAATTGTGATTGTTATCCCTATGCCTGTAGCTCGACCACGCTGGATGCATGGCGTGTGGATGGAGAAATGGAAATCTACATTAACTGGTCTGAGCCGCATCCTGAGATGGCCCGACAGACGCTGAAAGAGATAGCCGCACAATGGGGTGTCGATCAATGGCAGGCAACTGAGCGCTTACGCCCTGCTGGTGCGATTTATCACATGATGCATGAGGAGGATGTGCAGAAAATTCTGGCCCATCCCTTGTCCATGATAGGGTCGGATGGATTACCATCTGACCCTAATCCACACCCACGTTTATGGGGGACATTTCCCCGCGTATTGGCGCATTATTGCCGGGATTTAAAACTTTTTAGTTTGGAAGAAGCCGTGCATAAGATGACGGGCCTTTCTGCTGCGCGCTTTCGTTTAAAGGATCGCGGGGTTATCAGAACGGGCGCATTTGCCGATTTGACGCTGGTGGATATGACTACGCTTGAGGATGTTGCGACCTATAGTGACCCCTGTAAGGCATCTCCCGGCATTCACCTTGTTGTGGTAAATGGAGTGATCAGTTATCAAAATGGGAAAGTCATTCAACGCAATGGCCGGATGCTAAAAGCCTGAGCAGTAAGGTTTTCGCTTTACACTTCAGCATGCTTCGCTAAGTTTCAGGGGAAGAGTTAAAGCGAAAATTCAATAGCAAATATAACGTTTTGCCACAACATGGCAAGGTGAAGGTATTAATGTGACTATATTCCTTACGCCCGGTGCTTAGCATGTAAATACACATGTGCCTCTAACGTATCGATTTGATGAGAATAATGAGCCTACGACGTTGGCATGGATTCAACGCTGCGTCAGCCAGTTAAAGCAACAGCGATTTTAAAGCGCAATAGAATTCTTCCCTAGCAACGCGTGGCACAAAGCCTCACCAACAGCACTAGCAGATTGTGGATTCTGGCCGGTAATCAGCAGACCGTCGGTCACCACATTGCACTGCCAGTTATCCGCAGGCTGGTGGCGTGCACCTCGCTCTTTGAGCGCCGCTTCCAGCATAAACGGCACCACATTCGCCATACCGACTTCCATCTCTTCGGTATCGGTGAAAGCCGCAACGTGTTTACCTTTCAACAGATATTGCCCGTTACGCAGTTTCACATTGATCAACGCTGCCGGGCCGTGGCAAACCGCTGCAACGGGTTTACCGCTCTCATACATCTGGCGCGTCAGGTATTTCAGCGCGGCATCATCGGGGAAATCCCACATTGTGCCATGCCCACCGACAAACAGGATCGCGCTGTAATCCTCACTTTTGGTCGCCGCCAGCGGTAATGTGTTGTTGAGTCGCTGCTGAAAGCCTGTGTCCTGCCAGTAGTGCTGATTGATCGCATCATCCTGGATACCATACACCGGGGGTTTCCCTCCTTTGACAGATGCGAAGACCGTGCGAATCCCGGCTGATTCGAGTACATGAAAAGGATGGATCAGTTCTGGCAGGTAGAAACCTGAGATTTCATGACCGGCGACAATATCGCGAAAACTGCTCAGCACCAGCAATACCGGTTTAACTGAGTGCGGCTGGACGCCATTCATAAATGATCCTTAAATTCTTATTCATTTTAAGCGTAATGGATGTGCTGCATCGGGGAAGGAGCCAAACGTCGCCACAGTCAGAATAATTTGCGGTGATAAATTGTTAAACGGTGGTTTGCTTATAGTGACTATAAGAGTTATTTATAACAGTGTGGTATGTAATGTTTTAACGGCGGAAAATAACGTTAAAACACTTTCCGGAAAATCAGATACCCATCAAAATAAAACTGAGCCTCCGCAGAGGCTCATTAATGGTTTAGAAGGAAGTGGTTACACCCGCATAATAAGCGCGGCCCGGTTCGTTATACGTCGAAGCACCTTCGTTCTCACGGTAGATCTGTTTATTCAGCAGATTGCTGATGCCGGCACTGAAGCGAAGGTTTTTATTCACCTCATAATTAACGCCCACACCATAAATCGCATAGGCTCCGACTTCCTTATCGGATAAGCCGCTCGCCTCTTTACGAATCTCCGCCGTAGTACGTGGATGCTGACGTCCATACATGGTCCAGCTCAGGGTGGTGGATAAGGCATCAGTCACCTGCCACTCAAGCCAGCTATTCACGGTATATTTCGGAATCAACGATAAAGGGTTACCCGTCGATTTATATTTAGACGTGAACATGTAGGTGGCATTAGTACGCCAGTTCAGCGTGTCTTCAATCAGCGGTAAGGTTAAATTTCCTTCCAGACCCTGGGTCAACGCTTTACCCCCGTTTTGCCACTGATAGATATCATAGGTCGAGGAGTACCATGAACCGGCTACTGCAACGGTTCCAAGAGAATCGGAGCCCGCGACGATTTTATTTTGATAGTCATTACGGAAGTAAGTCAGGCCTGCACTGTAACCCGCATCATTCCATTGCAAACCAATCTCTTTGTTTACACTGACTTCAGGTTTGAGATCGCCATTGCCCATTAAATAGCAACCATTGCTGCCGCTCACGGAGCATCCGTTACCACTGCTGGCGAGAAGATAACCTTCGGTTGATTGATAGAGATTCGGGGCTTTAAACACGCGAGCAATACCGGCCTTTAACTTCAGCGTGTCGGTTAAATCCTGCTGAATATTAAGGCTCGGGCTCCAGTTATGTCCGAATTTATCGCTGTAATCGAAACGCAAACCGGGAATCAACGTGGTGCCGTCAAAGGCATCAATCGTGTCTTCCAGATAGAGTGCACTCAGCTCCTGGCTGTTTTTGCTGCTGCGCTGCGATGGGTCGCCGGAAACACCGTTAATATCAATGCCTGTCGCATCCGTTTCCTGCATCGCTGCCGGGTCGTTGAGCTGCTCTTTGTTCCACTCGCCTCCGATGGTTAAGGTATGGTCCACCAGCAAGTTGAAGGGAACGGTGTATTCGTTGTTGATACGCCAGGTTTTATAGCGGCTGGTGTTGTAAGTATCGCTGTTGATCATTCCTTCTACTTTGCCAGTTGATCCTTCGGCCAGACGCGTATTGTGCGTATCCTCATAGCTCAGCGTGAGTTTGGATTGCCCCCAATCCCAGATGCCATTATGGATGAGGCTATAAGCCTGGCGGTACATGCGGTTGGTTTCGCTGCCATATAAAGTCGGTACCAGCGTACTGAGATTACTCAGGCTATATTGCGTATCCCCGGCGTAAATATTGCCCTGACGGCTGTAGGCATAATTGAAGTCGAGGAATTGTTGCTCGTTGATCTTCCACTGTAACGATGTATTGATGTCACGATTTCGCACACCTTCGCGGCCGGCTGCGTAGGAACCATCCTCGCTGGTATTGATATCGTAGGCGTCGGCGTCAGTTTTATTGATATTGCCGTATACGCGCATCGTCAGCACGTCATCAATCAGCGGGCCACTCAAACTAAAGTTCATGCGCTTCGTCGCGCCTTCATCTTTATCTTCAGGTTGATTGGTAAATAGAGAGAGTGAACCGTGCCAGTCATTGGTTGGGCGTTTGGTGACGATATTGACCACACCTCCCATCGCGCCGGATCCGTAGTGAGCCGCCGCCGGGCCGCGCAGTACATCGATGTGATCCACCATCTCAGCGGGAACCCAGTTGGTATCGCCTCGGGTATCACGCTCCCCGGTGCGGCTGTAGCGTACCGCGCTGCGCGAAGAAACAGGCACCCCATCAATCAGAATTAAGGTGTTTTCGGGACCCATGCCGCGAATATCAATCTGGCGATTATTACCGCGGCTTCCTGTGGCACTGTTACCCGTGAGATTAACGCCAGGCATTTTGCGAATAATATCTGAGAGATCATTGACCGGCGGATTGCGTTCAAGATCTTGCTGTGTAATCAATGATGCACCAGGCTGCTGCTTCAGAACATCCTCAGCTTTTGCACTGACGACCATATCCGTTTCATTCGTTGCGGTCTTCTCTGCCTTTTTTGCCGAGATGACTTTCTCACTACCGCTATCATTATTATCCAGCGATAAGACGTCATTATTATCAGCCGCCAGCACATTTCCACTGTGAACGGTAATTCCAATCAGAATTGAAAGCGTTGTTTTCCTTACACCAAAGACAAAAGACATATTGTTACACCGGTTTATTATTAGTTACATATCAAATGAGGAGGAGAATAATTATCATAATCATTCTCAATATTGATATTTTTGACACATTTGGACATGTCTGATGGTGCCTGTTTACATGTCTTGCCTCAGAGATTGCAAAAGGGGCAGAGAAGTGAGCAATTGTGGAAAGATTATGAAGGTATACGGCGGTAGCTATTTGGCATCCGCCTCAGGATTAGATGTGACGTTGTAGCCAGGCTAAGGCCAACTGGGCGCGGGCTGAGAGTGGCCATTCTGCCCGATGCACTAGCCAGATAGTGTCAAGCAGCGCATCACCTTCAGCCATAACGTCAATAGTTTCAGGTCGGTTAAACGCCAGTCGTGCATAGCGGGGCAGTACCGCAAAACCAAGCCCGCGCGCGACCGGTTCTAGGATCAGACCGATCTGATTACTGAATCCGCGCTGGGGAAGGTTGCGTATGCCTGGGTTGCCCGGAAATAATCGGCTTAACAATCGTGTCGCCATCGCCTGCCCATCGGGATGGTCGATGTATCCCAGCTTTTCCAAATCGTTCCAGCCGATAATCCTCGTGTTGGCCGGTACGATCAGTTCCAGCGGTTCTTGCGCAAAGGGATGGGCCACGAGTCTTTTATCATCAGGTTTGTGTGTGACCAGCCCCATTTCGTAGCGGTTATGCAATACCGCATCGATCACTTCGCTATCCGGCGCAAAGCGGTGACGAACGGTGAGGTCGCGATGCTGCTCCTGTAATGACAACAGTAAAGGGTATAGCCGGAGCCCAATGCTGCCGGGCGAAATCACGCTGACTTCACCGCAGGTGGCTTCGGCATCACTCAGTCGCAGCATTAAGTGGTGATGAGCACGATCGATTTGCTGGCAATAATCCAGCAGCGCGCTACCGGCGGGTGTCAGTTCTAACGGACGCTTGCTTCTCAGTATCACCGGGCCTAACTGCTGTTCAATATGGCGAATATGCTGACTCACTGCTGCCTGGGTGATACCTAATCGCTCCGCGCTATCGGTAAAGCTCCCAAGTTCGGCCAGCGTGGCAAATGATTTGAGCCATTGTGGGTTCAACATAATGAAATTTTATAATCCTTATAATTGATTGTCTGTTTTCATTATAACGCCAGTTACGTAGCCTGAAGACCTTTTCATCATAAGAGATTGATCATGACGACTCCCTATCCTCGCTCCTTTTCCCATATTGGCCTTTCGGTCACAGACCTTGATGCCGCCGTAAAGTTTTACACCGAAGTGATGGGCTGGTATCTGATCATGCCGCCTACGCAGATTGCGGAAGATGAATCCGCCATCGGGGTAATGTGCAGTGACGTTTTCGGTCAGGGATGGGAGAAGTTCCGCATCGCTCACCTTTCCACAGGCGACCGCGTCGGTGTCGAAATCTTTGAATTCAAGGCGGCAGCAAAACCCGAAAATAACTTTGAATACTGGAAAACCGGCGTATTCCATTTCTGCGTGCAGGACCCTGATGTAGAAGGCCTGGCGGAGAAAATTGTCGCTGCGGGTGGCAAACAACGCATGCCGGTACGCGAGTATTTCCCTGGGGAAAAACCGTATCGCATGGTCTATATGGAAGACCCGTTCGGCAACATCATCGAGATTTACAGCCACAGTTACGAACTGACCTATTCCGCAGGTGCGTATGTCTGAGCAGGAATTCGCCGTCCCCATAGACTGTTGAGGCGGGGTAATGCTATCAAGTCCACTACAACCGCTACGCATGACAGGGCGCGGTTGTTGTGATTATCGAAGCCTCCACGGTATTGATTGAAGGGTCGATCACACCAACGTGCCTGAATATCTGGAGTGATGAGCAGGTGTAGTCATTAGATTAAAAGCTCTATATATCATAAGGTTGTATCAGTTCCTGATATCCGGATTGGCTACCACGCACCTTGAACGCCCCATCCGTCAAATCACCTTTCTTACACCGCTCTGCTGTGCTGCTACTAGCGTTCCATCGCAGTAAAGGGTATTAACTGCCTTCTGTTTGCTGTATTCTGCTGCATATTGCAATATTTTGCGGTTTTGAGATCGACATGCACAAAACAGCCAGACAAAAATTATTGATGGAGCTGCTGCTTGAACAAGGGCAGGTGGGAATTGGGCAGCTCGTCGAGCAGTTGCAGGTTTCTGCGGATACCGTGCGTCGCGACCTGGCCGATCTGGAAAAACAGGGCCTGGCGCAGAAAAATCATGGAGGTGCCGTGGCGCTGGATCTGTCAGCGATGAATCGCCACCAGCGCAGCGCACTGATTCCCGACGTCAAAATAGAACTTGGCAGGCGAGTGGCGGAAAAAATCCCGGCAGGTGCCACGCTGTTTCTGGATGCGGGCAGCACGGTACTGGCTGTCGCCACGCTGCTAAAAGGCCCTGTAACGGTCATTACCACCTCACTGGACATTGCCCATCACCTCAGTGACAAGCCGGATGTCGAACTTATTCTTTTGGGCGGCAAGTGGGATAAGCAGCAACGCCTGTTTTCCGGCAGCGCCACGCTATCTCTGCTTGAAAAGTATCGTGCAGACATCGCCATTCTGGGTGCCTGCGCGCTGCATGCCCGGTTTGGACTGAGTGCCAGCCAGGAGGGTGACGCTGAGGTGAAGCGCGCCATGCTGGCAGCAAGTAGCGAACACTGGGTGGTGGCCGATCATATGAAGCTCAACCGATGCGAACCCTATCTGGTCGCACCGCTGACCGATATCCATCAACTCTTCCTTGATGCGCCCTGGAACGAGTTCGACGTTACCGGTGCAACGCAGGTCAGCATCACAAATTCTTAATGGCAAGGAGACAGAGATGAGTATTGAAAAAGATATCAACGTTGCACTTATCGGCTACGGATTTGTCGGCAAAACATTTCATGCCCCTTTAATTCAATCCGTTCCCGGTTTGAAGCTTCATGTCGTTTCATCCGGCAGCGAGGAGAAGGTCAAAAAAGACCTGCCTGACGTCATCGTTCTCGACTCCCCGGAAGCGGCCATCCAGCATGCTGATATCGATTTGGTGGTGATCGCCTCTCCCAACGCGACACACGCGCCATTGGCTAAGCTGGCGCTGAATGCCGGTAAGCACGTGGTGGTGGATAAACCCTTTACGCTGGATCTGGAAGAGGCCAGAGAACTCGCGGCACTGGCCCACGAGAAGAAATTACTGCTTTCCGTATTTCAGAACCGCCGCTGGGATACCGATTATCTGGGCGTGAAAAAGGTCATCGATTCTGGCGCGATTGGTCAGGTCAAACATTTTGAGTCTCATATAGACCGCTTCCGTCCGAAAGTGCGTGATCGCTGGAGAGAACACGATATTCCTGGCAGCGGTCTGTGGTTTGATATAGGCCCTCATGTCATCGATCAGGCTCTGCAGCTGTTCGGGCTGCCAGAAACCGTTTCTGGTGACATCGCCGTCCTGCGCCATGGCGGTAAAATCAATGACTGGGCGCACGTCACGCTCAGCTACCCTGAGCATAAAGTGATCCTGCATGCCAGCATGCTCGCTGCGGGAGGCGTATCACGCTTTACCGTACACGGGGATAAAGGCAGCATTGTTAAACCCAAAGCCGATCAGCAGGAAGCGCAACTCCTTGCGGGAGTCGTACCGGGCTCATCTAGCTGGGGCGAAGATCAGGATGATTTGATGGTTTTCGACAGCAATCTGCACGTCACGTCTGTCAAAACGCCAAAAGGCGACCAGCGTCAGTACTACATCCAGGTGTGTGAAGCGCTGGCGGGCAAACAAGCTAATCTTGTCTCTCCCGCTCAGGCGATTGCCGTCATGGCGGTGCTTGAAGCAGCAGTGCGTTCATCGGAGACCGGCACGGTGCAAAAACTCGCGCTTAGTGAAGCGGAAGCCGGTGCGTTTTATCATCTGAGTTAACCGGGCGGGGCTTTCCGGACAATCTTTTATACGCTGGTACAAGCCTGCCAGCGGGTTAAAAGTCTCTGGCAAGCCTGTTGTCATGCATGGAATCAATCGTGCCGCCATGGAATCTCTTATCTCCGGGCGCGGCGCGATTGATGTGTTGATCTATTTCGCGAGATTTTATCTTGGGCAATGAAGGGTGAAATTTGGTGAAATGTATGCGCGATTAGCTACGATCATCATTGCCGTCGATGTTGCTACGCTCCATATCAGAGTGGTTGGAAATTGACCTGATTCGTATTTTGATGCATGATGGCATCAATTTGTGAATCGTATGAGGTAGCGAGATGCGTACTACAGTGACGATTGATGATGTGCTGTATGCCCAGGCTCTGGATATGGCCGATCCAGATATGGACAAGGCTGATATTTTCCGTGAAGCGATGAAAACGTTTGTTCGGGTACAAGCGGCAAAGCGCCTTGCTTCATTGGGTGGCACCGCGCCTGAAATGGAAAGCATTCCCCGCCGTCGCGAGGAACCGTCTGCATAATGTCCATTCTGGTTGATACATCTGTCTGGGTAGATCATTTCAAAAACAGAAATGAAGAGTTAGTGCGGTTACTGAGCGGGGACCTGGTATTGATTCATCCAATGGTGATTGGAGAACTTGCCTGCGGCACCCCGCCAGCGCCCCGCGTGCGCACACTCCGTGACCTGAACTTGTTACCGCAATGCCACCAAGCCAGCATGAGTGAGGTGATGGCATTTATTGAAAATAAAATGCTGTATGGACACGGGTGTGGCCTGGTGGATATCACCTTGCTTGCATCTGCTCTCATCACCCCCGGAGCAACGCTCTGGACGCTCGATAAACGGCTCGTCAAGTTAGCCAATCATCTTAATGTAGGTTATCAGCCTGTTCACTAACCCTAACTTCATCGTTAAGTTATCCCGCCCGCACAATCACAGCGAGATAAACCGCCTTCACAGTCGCTAACAACATCATATCCAACACCAATCAAACGCGTTCCGATATTCGCCGCTGCCAGTTCGGGGATATTTTAACGTCCCTGAGTTGCAACTTATCCTCAAGCTCCAGCCGTATGCCCTCACAATTACTTTCCAGATTGCCTATTTTCTTCTCGAGTTCGCAGACAGTCACTTCCGATGCCACTAATTCCAGCATATGAAAAATTTCGTGGCGCACGTGTTCACCGAAGGTTTTGGCGGATTTATGATGAATCAGCCATTCTGATAATTCTGACTTCTTATATTCGGTGGATTGTTTTCTGTAAAACTGACTGGTTTCGAGTTGTCTGATTTTGACCAGGAAGTGCGTATAAAAACACTGTATCTCACTGAGTTGTTTAATATCCATCACAACCTCATTAAATCAATTTAGTGAAAAATACGGATACCAGCCCAATAAATGGACTGGTATCGATTAGACGAAATTACAGCGGATTATCCGGCGTATCCGCCTGATCATAGGCGCCCCAGATAGTTTGATCGTAATTGATCATTGAACCGCTCATCAGCCCTGACTCATCGCTGGCGAGGAATGCCACGGCGCGCGCCACTTCTTCTGGCGAAATTAAACGGCCAAACGGCTGTTCTGCTGCGGCTTTCTCCAGCCAGTTTTCCTCGGCGCCGTGATAGGTGCGCATAATACGGTCTTCACCTTCCGATGCCATCCAACCGATATTTAGGCCATTGACGCGGATGCGGTTACGCAGCAGCGCATAGGCGGTGTTGCGTGTCAGCGTCGCCAGCGCGCCCTTGGAAGAGCAGTAGGCGGCAATAAAAGGCTGGCCCGCCAGTGATGACATTGAGCAGATATTGACGATGCTGCCTTCAATTTTTTCACGACGCATAACCTTGATCGTTTCCTGCATCAGGAAGAAGGGACCGCGCACGTTGGTGGCAAACATTTGGTCAAACAGTTCAGGCTCCGTATCGAGGATGGTTCCGCGATCGGTCATCCCGCCGGCATTCACCAGAATATCCACGCGGCTGAAGATCTCATCCGTTGTCGCCACCACTTTGCGGCAGTCTTCTACCGAGGAAAGATCGGCACGGACAAATTCAACGCGGGTTGCGCCTTCCGCATTCAGCCGGGCAGCAATCTCTTTTCCTTTTGCTTCATTGCGGCCACAGATAACCACACCCGCCGCGCCATTCTGCGCAAAGTGGCGGGCGATAGCGGCACCTAAACCCTGGGTTCCACCGGTAACAATCGCGACTTTTTCTGAAAACTGATTCATCAGATGATTCCTTCAACAATAGTGTATCCCGCTGCGCTGAGACATTTGCGCAGCGTGCCATTTCCAATACGTGCATATTCCAGCGGTGGGGCTTTGGCCGGATCCTGCTCGGCTTCCACCACAAACCACCCCTGATAGCCAATTTCAGCCAGGGTCCGGGTGATCGCCTCGAAATCGATCATCCCGTCGCCGGGCACGGTATAAACGCCTTTCAGCACCGCATCCAGGAAGCTGTCTTTATTCCAGTCGAGCGATGCTAACACCTCTTTTCTGACGTCCTTGGTGTGAACATGATTGATACGACTGCCGTGTTTTTTCAAAATGCTGAGCGGATCAACGCCCGCAAACGTCAGATGCCCCGAATCAAACAGTAGCCCAACATCTTTGCTGGTGGCTGCCATCAGACGGTCAATATCATTCTCGTCCTCGATCGCCGTCCCCATGTGATGGTGGAAGGCCAGTGGAACACCAAAATCGGTACAAAATTCAGCGAAACGAGAGAGCTTCTCACCGTATTCAGCGACTTGTGCATCCGACAGACGGCGACGCTTTGCCAGCGGGACATTCTGTTGATTCTGAATTGTCCCGGCGGTTTCACCGTAAACCAGGCAAACCGCACCGCAGTCGCGGAAGAGCTGCATTTGCGGCAGCGATTTTTTGATTTCGTCTTCGACGCTGTTATCCAGCAGGGTGCCAGAATACCAACCCGAAACCAGATCCAGCTGATATTCCCGCAGCAGCGGCTTCAACAACTCGCTGGTCTTGGGGAATTTCCCGCCGGTTTCTACCCCCTGGAAATCAGCAAGATGACTCTCACTCAGACAGGTAGCAAGGGGCGTATCCCCGCCGAGCTGAGGCAGGTCGTCGTTGGACCACGCAATCGGGGCAATACCTAATTTGGCTTTCAGCATTTTAATACTCCTGTTAAATGCCTACGCGTTGATTTTTACGCCCGGCAACGTGCTCTTCGCGGGCCTGATTAACACTTTCGCGGGCGCTCACCTCTGGCACCCCGACATCCCACCAGGCATCACCCGGTGTCCAGTCAAAGGCATGCGTGGCCAGCGTTATCACTGTGGTGCGATCGTTGCCTTTCGCCCAGACAATCGCCTCCTGCAATTCATCGAGCGAGTTCACTTTGCGGGCCAGTGCACCCATTGACTGGGCATTGGCAACGAAATCAACGTGGAACGGTTCCTGAACGCGGCAGTCTTTCAACAAGTTATTAAAGGATGCGCCGCCTTTGGCATTTTGCAGTCGGTTGATCACCGCATAGCCGCCGTTGTCACACACGATCAGAATGAATTTATGGCCCGAGAGCACGCTGGAGTAGATGTCAGAATTCATCATCATGTAGGTGCCATCGCCAATCATGACGAACACGTCACGATCCTGTTCGGCCATCGCCACACCCCAACCTGCGGACAGTTCGTAACCCATACAGGAGAAACCAAACTCGCAGTCAAAAGTGCCTGGATTTTTCACCTTCCAGCCTTTCACCAGCTCACCGGGTAAGCCGCCTGCAGCGCTGATGATGTAATCCTCAGGCGCTGCCTGGGCGTTTACTACGCCAATAACCTGTGCGTAGGTGGGATCGTCAGAGGTTTGGGTTCGCTCCTGCCGCGATGCAATCAGATCATTCCAGCCCGCAAAGGCTTTGCGACCACGCTCCAGCCAGCTGCTGTCTGCTTTCCATCCACTCAATGCCGCATCCAGCTCAGTCAGGCCTTCACGCGCGTCACATACCAGCGGAATGGCGCGGTGTTTGTGCGCATCAAAGCGCGCGGCGTTTAAGGCAATAAACTGCGCGTTGTCATCGAATACCGTCCAGGAGCCGGTGACAAAGTCCATCAGACGGGTGCCTACCGCAATAATTACATCCGCATTACCTGCCAGGTCATTGGCTGAGGTCGAGCCCAGGATGCCGACCGGTCCCATATGCAGCGGATGATCGTGGGTCAGGGCGCCTTTACCGGCGATGGTTTCAACCACCGGAATGCCATGCGCCTGGGCGAACTGCTCCAGCGCCTGTTCAGCCTGCGAGTAACGCACGCCGCCGCCTGAAATGATCAGAGGGCGCTTAGCCCGCAGCAACGTTTCTTTGGCACGCGCCAGCAGCTGCGTATCTGGACGTGGGCGCGGCATGCTGTGAACGCGAGGCTGGAAGAAGGCTTCCGGATAGTCATAGGCCATTTCCTGCACGTCCTGGCATACACCAATAAACGCGGGGCCGCAGTCACCCGGATCGAGCATGGTGGCGACTGCCTGCGGCAGGGAGGAAAGAATCTGCTCAGGCCAGGTGATGCGATCCCAGTAACGGGTGACGGCCTTGAATGCATCATTGACGGTCTGCGTAGGGTCATTGAAATGCTCGACCTGTTGCATCACCGGATCCGGCACACGGCGTGCAAAACTGTCACCGCAAATCATCAATACCGGTAAACGGCTGGTATGCGCCACACCCGCAGCGGTCAGCAGGTTGGTGGTGCCCGGACCAATGGATGCCGTAACCACCATAATCTGACGACGCACCATGGCTTTCGCGAAGCCCACGGCGGCAAAGGCCATCGACTGTTCATTCTGACCTCGCCAGGTGGGCAACGTATCTTGTACGGCTTCGAGCGCCTCACCCAGACAGGTCACGTTGCCGTGGCCAAAAATTCCATAGACCCCGGGAAACAGTGGAACGCGTTTCCCGTCAACTTCCGTAAACTGATTGCTCAGGTAGCGAACAATTGCCTGAGCTGTTGTGCAACGAATGGTAGCCATAATGTCACTCACTCTTATGGGACGCTAATAACAGCATCATGGTTTCTATCAACAACGTTATTTGCCTGATGGATAAAATGGCAATAAAAGTTGCAAATTCAGCATGCAGTTATCCCTCCCCAATAAGGGATAAGAGATAACGTTGTTACCTATTAAGCGCGGGAGCGTTTACGCGTTAAATCTGCCTGTTCCCGTTCTGTAATCGTTTCAATGCGCGGCTGCGTTTTTTCCGGATGCAGCGCACTGGCCAGCGCCATGGCTATACTTTGAGCCAGGCAAACCGGCGCGGCCAGTGAACGTGAGAAGCTGTACTCTTCTTCCGGCACCGTGAATAAAACCCGCGCGTTTTTCGCCAGCGGCGACAGCGTACTGTCGGTAATGGCGATAATCGGCAGACCTCTGGCGTGCACCTCATCCGCTATCGCGATAACTTCTTTCGCGTAATGACGGAAGGCGATGGCCATCAGCACGTCATTGTCGCGCATGTTTTTTGCCATCTGCGGCGCCAGTCCGCCTGCGGCATCGAGCAGAACCACTCTGCGATTCAGCATTGTGAACAGATAGCGCAGCAACATCGCTATCGGTTCTGAACGCAGCTGACCAATCAAATAAATGGTGTCAGCGTCCTTCAGCAGGCTGGCGGCATGATCGAGGTCATCCTCCGTCACGTTCTGCAGCAACTCCTGCAGTGTTGCGATATCACGGATCACCAGGCTTTGCAGGAAACCGGCACTGCCTTTTTGTTCATTCTTCTGTAAATCAGCTTCCAGCGCATTGATACGCTCGTTGTAGCCCGGTGCAGCGGTGGCCAGACGTGACTGAAACACGCTCTGCATTTGCTTAAAGCCGCTGTAGCCAAAAACCTGGGCAAAGCGCACCAGCACGGAAGGGTGCAAACCACATTTTGCGGCTACCGCATTGATCGACTCGAGCGCGACGGTGTTCGGGTTTTGCGTGATGTAACGCGCCGCCTGCTTATGTCGTTCAGATAACTTCGCATATCGTTCCGAAATATCGTTAACGACTTGCTCATAGGACTCGTGCGGCAAGGGAGGGGCAGCCGACTTAATTTTGCTTACTTTCGTCATGTTCGGCACACCTCTGAAGCATTGCCTTTCTCAATTTCAACTGTCTTTCGCAATAAAAATTGCAATAAGAACTTCCATGCAATTAGTTCTAACCCATTCGCTGCAGCGATGGAAAATATCTTCGTGATTTTTGTGATAGCACTCTAAGAATTCATTTTAAATTTCATGTCCTCCACTGCTGCAAGATATTCGTCATCATTTTAAATCGTTGAATATTATCAAAATAAAATCACATTTTTGGCGATTCAATCCACGACGCACCCATATTGCAATTTTTATTGCTGTGATCCTACTATTGCAATCATCAGTGCTTGCATGAGCCTCTTGCTCAGTAACAGCAAAGAGTTTCATCAGCCATCGCCCGCTCATTCAGGCCAATGCGGCGAACTCGCCGGGCCCGATTTAGATGCCAAAGGAGTAGTTAACCATGTACGACAATTTTGGACAGTTTATTGATGGCAAATGGTGCCACGGTAACGGCAAGGAACCGATTCGGGTGACTGATCCGGGTAATGGGCAGCTGCTGGGAACGATTCCCGCGGCCTCGACTGAGGATACCTTAACGGCTTTGGCCTGTGCTGAACGTTCATTTGACGGCTGGAAAAATACCCAGGCCTGGCTGCGCGCAGACTTATTACAGGCTGTTGCACGTGAAATGGTGGCGGCCACTGCTGACGCCGCGATCACCATCTCTAAAGAGAGCGGTAAGCCGGTGGCTCAGGCTAAGCGTGAGTGGGAATTGTCCATCGATCAGTTCGTCTGGCATGCCGAAGAGGCGCGCCGTATTTATGGTCGTGTCGTTGAGAGCCGCGTACCGGGTGGTCGTTGTGAAGTGACCCATGAAGCCGTGGGTGTGGTTGCCGCTTTTACCGCATGGAATTTCCCGGTGGTGCTGGTGGCACGCAAACTGGCCCCCGCGCTGGCAGCAGGCTGCACCGTGGTGCTGCGCCCTTCTAATGAAGTGCCGGGTTCCGCCATGCTGATCTTTGAGTGTCTGCGTAAAGCCGGCATTCCTGCCGGGGTGGCCAATCTGGTGGTGGGGCCGACAGCAGATACCTATGAGCCGTTAATCTCCTCGCCGGTGGTGAAAAAAGTCTCTCTTACCGGTTCAACCCAGCTTGGCCAGCAGATGATCCGCGACTCAGCCGCGACCATCAAACGCCTGAGCATGGAGCTGGGCGGTAATGCGCCGGTGATTGTGTTTGACGATGCCGATCTCGAAAAAGCGCTGGATCTCTCCGTGGCGACGAAATTCGCCAACTGCGGACAAGTTTGTGTCACCGCTGATCGTTTCTATGTCCACGAAAGCCTGTATGAGGCCTTTGTTGAAGGGTTTGCCAGCCGCACCAGCAAAATCAAAGTGGGCTACGGCCAGGAAGAAGGCACCGGCATGGGGCCGCTGATCAATACCCGTCGCCTGCAGGCGATTGAGGCCATCGTTGCGGATGCACGTGATAAAGGGGCAAAAGTGGTCACGGGCGGCCATCGCCTTGATATCAATGGCGGTTACTTCTATGCCCCCACCGTGCTGGCCAACGTACCAGACGATGCACTGGCGATTGCCGAAGAGAACTTTGGCCCTATTGCCGCTATCACTTCGTTTACTGACCACGAAGATTTGTGGGCACGTGTTAACAACTCTGCCTATGCGTTATCCGCTTACGCCTTTACCCGCGATCCGGCGCGTATTCGCGAAGCCGTGGCAAAACTCGAATCCGGCATGGTGGGCATTAACAGTTATGCGCTGGCAGCGGCAGAAGTGCCGTTCGGCGGCATCAAAGCCAGCGGAATGGGACGTGAAGGCGGTAGCGAAGGCATTCACGACTATATGAACGTCAAATTAGCCCAGATCGTTGTGTAAGGAGCAGGGATGAAACTCAATAACATTAAAGCGCGCTGGAATGACAATAAAACCGTGTTGAACGGCTGGTTGAGCATCGGTAATACCTTCAGCGCCGAGATTATGGCTCAGCAGGGTTATGACTCACTGACTATTGATTTGCAACACGGTTTTGTTGGCTATGACGAAGCCAAAACCATGCTGCAGGCCATGCGCGCCAGCGGTGTCGCGCCGATGGTTCGTGTGCCATGGCTAGAGCCGGGCATCATCATGAAAGCACTGGATGCGGGCGCCTGGGGCGTGATCTGTCCGATGGTAAATACCGCTGAACAGGCACAGCAGTTGGTTTCGTTTGTGCGCTATCCCCCGTCCGGCAGCCGCAGTTTTGGCCCGACGCGTGTCTCCATCTCGGAGGGCGCAGATTACGGCCAGTATGCTGACGATCACGTGGTGTGCTTTGCCATGATCGAAACGGCAGAAGCCTTCGACAATCTTGAAGCTATCGTGTCGACGCCGGGTCTGGACGGCGTTTACATTGGCCCGGCGGATCTGACCCTCGGTTTGACCGGACGAAAATACCGTACCGGATTTGATCGTGACGAGCCGGAAATCGTCGATGCCATCAAACACATTGTTGATGTCGCACATCGGGCAGGCAAAAAAGCGGGACTGCACAACGGTTCAGCCGCGTATGCCGCTAAGGCAGCGGAGTGGGGCTTTGATCTGGTAACCGTGTCCAACGATGTTCAGCTATTGCGCTCAGCGGCGACCGCCAGCATCCAGCAGTTCAGAGAGCTGAATGAAGGCCAATCAGTAGACAAGCGTTCCACGCAGACAGGGGGATACTGATATGCCACATGTACTGGTCGCGGGAAAAATTCATCAAGCCGGGCTGGCCGTATTACGCCAGGCAGAAGGTATCACTCTGACTCAGGTACAAGAGGTCAGCGTGGAGAGTTATGCCCCTTATCTGGCGGATGCGGATGCGTTGCTGATTCGCACTCAGCCACTGACGGCAAAGGAAATTGCGGCTGCCCCCAACCTCAAAGTCGTCTCGCGTCATGGTGTGGGTTATGACTCCGTGGATGTTGAAGCCCTGACAGAACGTAACATCCCTCTGACGATTGTGGGTGACGTGAATTCGCTGTCGGTTGCTGAGCATACGCTATCGATGCTGCTGGCTCTGGCAAAACGCATTACCTATTTCGACAGTGGCATTCGTGCAGGGGAATGGAACCGTCGCAACAGCTTCTCAGCGGTTGAGATTGCGCACCGCACGCTGTTTATCCTGGGATTTGGGCGTATTGGCCGGGAAGTGGCACGACTGGCACAGAGCTTCCGCATGAACGTGGTGGCGTACGATCCCTATCTCCCGGATGAGGTTTTCCAGCAGCAGAATGTTCGTCGCGTGACCGATATCCAGGCGGGTTTGCAACACGCTGATGCGGTCACCGTGCATTTACCGCTCAGCGGTGAAAAGCCGCTGATTGGACGCGAAGAGCTGGCGTTGATGAAGCCCGGCGCCATGCTGATCAATACCGCACGGGGTGGGATCGTCGATGAAAATGCGCTGGCTGAGTCACTCTCACAAAATCACCTCGGTGGCGCCGGACTCGATGTGTTGAAAGCCGAACCGGCGGACCTGAACGCGGCCCTGCTGCAGCACAGCGATCGCCTGATCCTCACGCCGCACACGGCCGGTCTTACGGAGGAAGCGGCGATGCGTATGTCAGTGTCCGCAGCGGAAAACATCGTCAACTTCTTTAACGGCAGTCTGGATACAAAACTGGTGGTTAATCAGCAGGTGCTCGCCCTGCATGACCTGATGAACCAATTACCTTAACAACAATAAATTACCTCTCTACTGGAGTATGTCATGGTCAGAATCGCCATTCTCGGTGCCGGCCGTATCGGACAAGTGCATGCCGCTAACGTCGCGCGCCACAAAGACGCTACGCTGGTTGCTATTGCCGATCCCTTTATTAGCAACGCGCAGTCACTGGCTGCCACCTGGGGCGGCATCGCCATCGCCGATCCGCTTGAGGCCATCAGCAATCCTGACATTGATGCTGTGATCATTGGCACGCCGACGAACACCCACGTCGAACTGATGCTGGCCGCCGCCAAAGCGGGTAAAGCGGTGCTGTGTGAGAAGCCCGTTGATTTGGATATCCGCAAAGCGGTTGCAGCGGAAGAGGCCTTAGGAGAACAGCGTAAAAAAGTCATGCTGGGCTTCAACCGCCGCTTTGATCCGGGTTTCACTGAAATCAAACAGCGCATTCAGCGAGGCGATATCGGCGATCTCCATCAGGTGATGATCTGCAGCCGCGATCCGGGTCTGGCGCCGTTAGGGTATCTGCAAACCTCCGGCGGCATCTTCCGCGACATGGTGATCCATGACTTCGACCTCGCTCGCTGGATTTTGGGAGAGGAACCCACCGAGATTTTCGCCGTCGGCAGCCGCCTGTTTGAACCCTCGCTGGAGGCGCTCGGTGACTACGACACGGTGATGGTGCAGATGCGTACCGCGTCGGGCAAACAGTGTCAAATCAACTGCAGCCGTCAGGCGGTATATGGCTATGACCAGCGTATGGAAGTGTTTGGTTCAGCGGGCATGTTGTTGAATGACAATTTACGCGAAACCACCGTGCGCCATTACAGCGCTGAACAAACAGAGACGCGCGGGCCGCTGCTGAATTTCTTTATGCAGCGTTACACCGATGCCTATCGTCTCGAAATGGAGGCGTTTATCAGTGCGATCAAAGACGGCACTGACTTGCCCACCACTGTGTTTGACGGTTGCCAGGCGTTACGACTGGCAGACGCGGCGCAGTTGTCGGCGGATACGCATGCGGTAGTGAAGCTCAACTAAGGAGAAGACGATGCGTAAGCTTGGAGTGGGATTAATCGGTACCGGTTTTATGGGCAAATCACACGCGATGGCGTGGCGTGCTGCCGCGTCATTCTCAGGTGAGGTGCAGCCGGTATTGATCAGCGTGGCGGATATCGATGGTGCTGCGGCTGAAAAGGCTGCAGCGCAATACGGATTCCAGCGCTGGACCACAAACTGGCAGGACCTGATTGATGATCCCGAGATAGATGTTATCTCCATCACTTCGCCCAACCGATTCCACGCTGAACAATCTCTTGCAGCGATTGCGGCGGGTAAGCACGTGCACTGTGAAAAACCTTTGGCGCCAAACAGTGCCATCGCCGAAGAGATGTATCGCGCCGCAGAAAAAGCAGGCGTGGTCACGCAGGTGGGGTTCAATTACATCAAAAACCCGTTACTCAAACACGCCAAAGAACTGATTGCGGCGGGTGAGTTGGGCGACATTACCGGCTTCCGTGGCATTCACGCCGAGGATTTCATGACCAGCCCTCAGGTGCCGTGGTCGTGGCGGCTTGATCCCACCGGTGGTGCAGGTGCGGTAGCCGACCTGGGCAGCCATATTCTGGGCATGGCGCGCTTTCTGTTAGGGCCGATTACCGAACTGTTTGCCGATCTGGACACAGTGGTAAAAGCCCGTCCGGAACAGGCGGGTTCCACCGTCCTGAAGCCGGTTGAAGTGGATGATATCGCTCGTCTCACCGTGAAGTTTGCGCGTGGCTGTGCCGGGCATATCGAAGCGAACTGGGTCGCATCCGGTCATAAGATGCAGCTGGGTTTTGAAATCACCGGGACGCGTGGCTCGCTGATTTTTAATCAGGAGCGTTTTAACGAACTGCAGTTATTCCAGTTCAGCGAACGTGAAGGCAGCAATGGGTTCCGCACTATTGTTGCGGGTCCTGAACACGCGCCTTATGGGCTGTTCTGCCCGGCGCCCGGCCATCAGATTGGTTTTAACGATCTTAAAACCATAGAGATGCTGGAGTTTATCCAGTCAATTGAACGCGGTCAGGCGGTTGGGCCAGATTTTAAAGAAGCTTACGAGATCCAGAAGCTGGTGGACGCCTCGCTGGTGTCCTCAAAAGAGCGCAGTTGGGTCTCACTGTAATCACGTAGAGGTGAGAAGGCAGGACGCCCCTGCGAGGCTGGATGCCTCAACTATTCATAGCTCAGTTGAAAGAAAGTTGCTCTGCCTGAAATAATTCAGAACGCTCATCTTTCAATTGTTCTTAATTTAATATTAGAAAGTGCCCGAATATTGAGTGTTGTCTTTCCATTATGCTGGTTTTGGTAATGGGAAAGCCATGCAATAAATCATTATCGTTTGTGCCGTATCTATTGAAGGCTATCGAAATAGACAGGGACGATAATCATTAGCAGTAGAAGTCAACCCTACGTAATAGCAGTAATAATAAAATCATCATATCAGCATCAAGCTGACGTTAACGACTATTGTGGAAGGCCAATATGAAAAAGATCATCTTACTCTGTCTTACGCTCCTCTCTATCAGTCCGTCGGTATTCGCTATTCAGGTCGGTGTCAGTATTGCCCAAATGGATGATGTATTTCTCTCGCGTCTGAGGGGATATATTATTGAACACGCTAAGCAATATCCCGATATGAAAGTCCAGTTTGAAGATGGACAGGGCGCGGTTGATAAACAATTAAGCCAGGTGCAAAGTTTTATTAGTGCCAAAGTGGATGTCATTATTGTTAACCCGGTGGATACGCAGGGCACAAAAAATATGTCTGAAGCGGCACGCAAGGCCAATATTCCGATTATTTATCTCAACCGTATGCCAGCTGATTCAAAAATGGGTAACGGAGTGAGTTATATCGGCAGCGATGAAGTGGAAGCGGGTCGCCTGCAAATGGGCTATCTCGCGGAAATGGTCAAAGATCGCAAAGACGTCAACGTCGCCATTATGAAAGGGCTGCTGAGTAACGATGCTACTCGTTTCAGAACCCAGGGCGCGAAAGAGGTGATCGCCAAGCATCCAAATATGCACGTGGTGCTGGAAGACACCGCTAAATGGATGCGTGAAGACGGTATGAACCTGATGAATAACTGGATCCTCACCGGGCAGAAAATTGACATTCTCTCCGCGAACGCCGACGAAATGGCGATCGGCGCTGCGATGGCCATCAAGAGCAACGGTCTGAATATCGGCAAAGATATTCTGGTCGGCGGGACGGACGGAGGTCCAAACGGTCTGCAGGCCATTAAAAGCGGCATGCTAACGGTGACGGTGTTCCAGGATGCAAAAACGCAGGCATTTGGTGCTGTCGATATGGCGGAGAAAGCCGCTAAAGGCGAAAAACTGCAGGACATTAACTTCATCCCGTTCCAGTTGGTCACGCCACAGAATTACCAAAAGTTTGTGACGAACTAAGCACGATTTCTTTCTGTGTCATTGGCACCTGTGCAGTCGCAGGTGCATTTTTTTCAATCGGGAGTGGATATGAAGACGATTAAAGGTCCTGGCGTTTTTCTTGCGCAGTTTGCGGGAGACAGTGCGCCTTTTAACACGCTGGCAGGCATGGCGGGCTGGGCGGCAGAAAAAGGATTTAAAGGCGTGGAGATCCCGAGTTGGGACACGCGATTAATTGACCTGCGTAAAGCGGCGGAAAGCCAGACCTACGTAGATGAAATTCTCGGTGTGCTGAGTGAGCATGATCTGACGCTTACCGATCTTGCCAGCCACTTACAGGGCCAGCTAGTGGCACTGCATCCGGCATTCGATTTACCCGCCGATAGCTTTGCCCCCGAGGAAGTACGCAATCATCCTGAGCGCCGTCAGGTATGGGCGACAGAGCAGTTGTATCTGGCAGCCAAAGCCTCTCGCCGTTTTGGCCTGACAAAACACGTGACGTTTTCCGGCACCCTGTTGTGGCCCTACCTCTATCCCTATCCGCAGTGGCCAGAAGGGCTGATTGATGAAGGATTCAACGAGCTGGCGCGACGCTGGACGCCGATCCTGAATGCTTATGACGAGCAGGGCATCGATCTTTGCTATGAGATCCACCCGACGGAAGATTTGCACGATGGGCTGACCTTTGAACGCTTCCTGGAAAAAACCGGCAACCACTCACGGTGCCACATCATGTATGACCCCAGCCATCTGGTGCTGCAGGGGATCGATTATCTCACCTACATCGATCACTACCATGAGCGCATCAAAGCCTTCCACGTTAAAGACGCCGAGTTTCGCCCTAACGGTAAAACCGGAGCCTACGGCGGCTATCAGCCGTGGACCAGCCGCGCCGGACGTTTCCGTTCCCCTGGCGACGGGCAAACCGACTTCGGCGCCATTTTCTCGAAACTCACCGGTTACGATTTTGATGGCTGGGCGGTGCTTGAATGGGAATGCTGCTTCAAAAACGCGGAAGACGGCGCGCGCGAAGGGGCGCAGTTCATTGACGAGCATATTATCCGCGTCACCGGCAAATCGTTTGATGACTTCTGTAAGTCGTATGCCGACCCGTCACTGAACAAAAAAATTCTGGGAATTTAAGGAGAAAGTTATGAGTAAGTCATCTCTGCAGGGGCGCCGCATCCGTCTGGGAATGATTGGTGGCGGTGAGGGCGCGTACATCGGTGGCATCCACCGTTTTGCTTCACGCCTGGATAATGAATACGAACTGGTCGCCGGTGCATTTGATGTGAATGCAGAACGTGGGCACGCTTTCGCCGCGCAAAATCATATTGCCGCCGATCGCTCTTATAACGACTACACGGCAATGGTTGCCGCTGAAAGTGCGCGGGAAGATGGCGTGGATGTGGTGGCCATTTGCACCCCGAACTTCACTCATTTCCCGATTGCACGCGCTTTTCTTGAGGCGGGCATTGATGTTATCTGCGAAAAGCCACTGACTTCCACGCTGGATGATGCAGAAGCCCTGGCAGAAGTCGTGAAATCCACTGGTGGTTTTCTTGGCGTCACCTATACCTATTCCGGTTATCCCCTGATCATGGAAGCGCGTCATCGCGTGGCTGAGGGTTTGATTGGCAAGGTGCGTACCGTACAGGTGGAATATCCGCTGGAGTGGATGGCAACCGGTGTGGAGCTGAAGAACAATCAGCAGGCAGCCTGGCGCGTCGATCCGAAGAAAAATGGTCGTGGCGGTTCTATCGGCGATATTGGTACACATGCCTATCATCTGGCGGGCTACGTGACCGGCTTGAAAGCAGAAAGCGTGATGGCCGATCTGGCCACCTTCGTTGAAGGCAGGGCGCTGGATGACAATGCACACGTCATGATTCGCTATGAAGGCGGCGCGCGCGGACTACTCTGGTCATCGCAAGTCGCCATTGGCTGTTCGAACGCACTGCGTCTGCGGGTATTTGGCGAAACGGGCAGCCTGATGTGGTCACAGGAACAGCCCAATGAGCTGATTTTTACCGCGCTGGAAGGCTATACTCAGATCATTAAACGCGGTCGGGATGACCTGTCTGAACTGACGAAAGCACGCACTCGCACCCCGCCGGGACACCCTGAAGGTTACATCGAAGCTTTCACTAACCTGTACAGCGGTTTTGCTTCAGCACTGCGCGCGCGTGACCAGCAGCGTGAGATTCACGGCATCGGTGCGGTCGTGCCGCAGATTTATGACGGACTGAAAGGCGTGGCGTTTGTTGAAGCCGTGGTCGACAGCCATGAACAGGGCACTGTCTGGAAGACACCGAAATACAACTGATTGCGATGATTGATCAATAAAAAAGCCGGGCAGCTTAATCAGCATGCCCGGCTTAGTTTTATCCGCGATTCGTTATAAAGATCAAGGAAGCGCGTAGGCGATAACGTAATCGCCACGGTTGTCATTTGTGCCGGTGCGAGTTGCACCACCTGCCACTACAACCATGTATTGCTTACCGTCTTTACCCATGTAAGTCATTGGAGCGCCCTGACCGCCAACCGGCAGTTGACCACGCCACAACTCTTTACCGGTGTTGTTATCGAAAGCACGCACAAAGTAATCCAGTGAACCGTGGAAGAAGGTCAAGCCACCTTTGGTCACCAATGGACCACCCATGGTTGGCATACCCAGAGGGATTGACAAGCCTGGGGCAACACCATGAATCGGTGCATCTTTAATGGTGCCAACCGGTACCTGCCAACGGGTTTTACCGGTGGTCAGATCGATTGCCGTCATAGAACCAAATGGTGGTTTAAAGCACGGTACGCCCAGTGGTGACATAAACATCCCGCGTTCAACACCCCATGGGGTTCCTAACTGTTCAGAGTATTCACCTTCAGTCGTGGCTTTCAGGCCGCGGCGATCGGCTTCTTCACGCTTAATGAACTGTCCCCACTGCGCCATACGAATATCGTTGACGATCAAGGTGCCAGTCGACATATCTAATGCGCCACCACCCCAGTTAAAGCCACCGTAATAGCCTGGGTAAATCAGCGTACGTTGTTTATCAGTAATTGGAGTGAACGGCCCTTCGCTACGCATTTGCTTGAACTGAATACGGCAGTAGAGCTGATCAAAGATTGATGCGCCCCACATATCGCTCTCTTTAAGCGGCGTGGTACCGACAGAAATCGCAGAGAACGGTTGGGTATCGGCTACCTGCATACCCGGCATAACATCGGTTGGAACTTTACGATTTTCAACCGGGATAACTGGCTGACCCGTACGGCGATCCAGCACGAAGATTTCACCGCGCTTGGTCAACTGAATGAGTACGGGTGTCTTCTGACCATCTTTGCCTGGCAGGTCAAACAAGATTGGTTGGGAGGAAACGTCGTAGTCATACTGGTCTATGTTGGCGGTGCGGAAGTGCCAACGCTCCTTGCCGGTTTTCAGATCGACGGCCACGACGGCATCGTTATACTCATTAGAGTACGGATGGCGGTTGCCGGTCCAGAAGTCAGGCGTCTGGTTGCCCGTCGGGAAATAAGCCAGGCCCAGTTTTGGATCGTAAGCGGCCGTGCCCCAGAAGTTAGGCGTTTCAAGTGGGTAGGTCTCGCCGGCTGGCAGCGGGCTGCTGTCGCTGGCACCGCGTTTCGCATCCCAGGCCCAAAGAATTTTGCCACTGACCACATCATATCCACGTACCACGCCGCCAGGCTCGCCAATGGTGAGGTTATCGTTCAGACGGCCTCCCACCATGATCACGCCATCGGCCACCAGTGGCGCGGAGGTCACGTTATAGCTGCCCTGCTGGCCGCCTTTGGCGTCAGCTGGCATGTTCAGCGTCAGATCGACGTAACCGCCGTTGCCAAAGTCTTCACAGAGTTTTCCGGTTTCGGCATCCAGCGCCACGATGCGGGCGTCAATGGTGGTTTCAATGATACGTTTGCGACAGGTCGCAGCTGAGGAAGCAGGCGTCGCGGCAATTCCGCCAGGGGTCTGGTTATTAGCCGGCAACTGGTCGAGATCGGCATAGCCCACCCCACGGCATCGCTTCCAGCCCTTGTCGCTTTCAAAGACTTTAGCCTGTGGATCAAAGCGCCATTTCTCTTTGCCCGTTGTGGCGTCAATCGCAATCACCTTGCTAAGCGGTGTACACATAAACATCGTGTCACCCACTTTCAATGGTGTGGTTTGATATTCAGCACCATCAATCGCAAGGTCTCCGGTGCGATAGGTCCAGGCTACTTTTAGATCCTTGACGTTGGTGGTATTGATTTGCTTGAACTGTGCGAAGCGCTGTCCCAGGGTATTGCGGCCCCACGCGGTCCAGTCATCACCGCTATTGTCTTCTGCTGCCTGGTCGATAACTTTTGCCGGGCCAGCGCTGGCATCCGCTTCCACTTCCGGATGTACGCGGAACATGCTAGCGAAGATAGCAACGAGTGAAACAACGGCGACCAGTGAAACGATGACCGATGCCATTTTAGGCAGAGCAGGGCGGCCAGCTTCATTGGTGAGAACGGGCGAACATAGTGCAGCCAGTATGAATACAACAAGGAACGCAACGGTGCGCGGAACCAGTTGCCAGAAATCGGTACCGACCTCTGCAAATGCCCAAATGAGGCTGCAGACCAGCAATGCTAAGGACAGATAGAATGTCCATGCTTTAGCGCGGAAAAATCCAACGCCACATACGGCCATGGCCAGTCCCGCGGGTAAATAAAACCAGGAACCCCCAAGGCTGATTAAATAAGCGCCACCACCGGCTAAAGCCAGCCCGAGGATCAGTAAAAATATCCCCACTATTTTTGTGAAAATTGACGTACTACTTTTCATTTTCAGTTAACCCTTGCGTTAAAAAATCCAGCTTTTATAGAAGAGAGTATTTAAAGCGGTTATTGCTCTTGTTGCTTCCTGTCTAAAGTTTTTGAATAAATAAGGCCCATAGGGGCTCGCTCCTTTAAAATGAATTAAGGAGTTAAGGTTTTTGAATAAAGTGGCCATTGGACTATAAAATACACGCGTAAAAATCAGGGCTAATAAATAGCCTTCACCTGATTCAATGGTTTGTATCGACAATCCAGGTGCACGAAATATTAATTTTTAGTGACCAATTGTCAATTTTTTGCGGTTTCGGTTACGCGGCGAAACATTATCATGTACATTTAAATAACAAAAGAACTTAAAGACCTCAAAAAGACCTCAAAATGAAGTTTACCATCAAACAAATTGCAGCTCAGGCTGGCGTGAGCAAGGCGACGGTTGACCGGGCGCTTCATGGTCGAGGAGCCGTACATGCCCGTACTGAAACCCGGATAAAACAAGCGATTAGGGATTTAGAGTTGCAAGAACGAACCAGTCTTGCTTCTGGCAGAACCATTCCCATTGACGTCATTCTCCATACCCCGGAAAGATTCAGTAAATTGGTCTGTGATGCACTTATCGATGAAATGAGTCATTTTGTCTCGTTTCAGCTCCGTTTGCGGTTTCATTGTGTTGAAACTATTAACACGGAAGAAATGAGAAAGCTTATGTTGAAATGTGCCAATGACAGTTACGGCATCATTTTAAAAGCGGAAAATAATCCACTGATCAGTAAAACCATCGAAGAATTACAGCGGCACCGTGTGCCGGTTGTGACGATTGTGACAGACGTAGCGGATAGCAAGCGCCTTCGTTATGTTGGTATGGATAATGTCGTCGCAGGGAAGACGGCCGCTTATTTAATGTCACAGTGGATAAAAGAGGCTGAACTGGATGTCGCGGTGGTATTAAGTAGCCAGCATTTCCTGGGTGAGGCCGAACGAGTTAAGGGATTTTGCCAGGGTTTAAAAATAATGGCACCTTCACTGAATCCTGTCTGGGTGAGTGAAGGCTATGGTGTCGATGGAATGACCTTCGATGTCATGATGAATACCTTAAATCATTACCCAAATTTAAAAGCGGTTTATTGCGTGGGCGGTGGCAATGCAGCCATTCTTCGGGCGTTCAAACAGGCCGGGCGAGATATCGTCAGTTATATTGGCCATGACGTCGATGAAGAAAACCGCTTCCTGCTGACCGATCATAAATTGAATGCGGTGATTCAACATGATCTGCGAAGCGATGCGCGAACGGTATTCCAGACGCTGTTGACGTTCCACGGTTTCCTGCCCGTCATCGAGCCGACCGATCTCTTTTCCAAGGTGAACGTGGTGACGCCTTATAACGTGTAGTGTAAATCGCTGAATTAGAGTTTGCTGAATGTGAAATCAAGAAAATTCCGGCCATACTGGGAATGTGAGAAAGGAATCCATTTCAATTCTAATATCTAACCCTCTTTAATTGTTTCCCTCGATAACAATCACTTCAGGTTATAAACATTTAGTGTGTTTAACGTTTATTTTGCTCAATTGAAGTAAACGCTTGCTCAGCGAATTGTAATAATTATAATTCTCATTCGCCTTCCTGGGTGGATTGGGATCCTGTAGCCGCGCACGTTGCAAACGTGAAAATCTCTCCCTTCAAAAGTTAGGCAAAAAAATATGTTTTACAGGGAATTCTGTCTCTCATTCTGACGGAGGTGGGCGTTTGCGCATCTGAACCCCCACCAGTCATCTCATTAATAACAAATTTCAAAGGATGATAATGTCTCGTTCTTCACGTCAAGCCAGGTTATTAAAGGCGAATAATCATATCGGTGTAGGCCAAACGCTGCCGGTAATCTCTTTACTGGCCTTAGTTGTCGCCACCGCTTTACACAGCCCAAAAGTTTCCGCTGCTGAAACCAGCACCCAAGAGCAAACGCTGGAAGTCACAGCGGCAGCCGGCAGCAGTAATAGCAGCCAGGACACGGATTACAACGTCCCTGTTACGCGCGCAGCCACTAAATTAGCGTTGACCGCGCGTGACACGCCGCAGTCTGTTTCGGTCATCACCAAACAGCGCATGCAGGATCAGAAGCTGGAGACGTTAACTGACGTCTTAACCAACACCACCGGCATCAGTCAATTCAACTCCGGCGCCAACCGCAGCAATTTCTACTCCCGCGGGTTCATGATCGATAACTACCAGATCGATGGCGTGCCAGCACTGGTTGATAGCGCCTGGAACCTGGGCGACACCCTGTCGGACACGGCGGTTTATGATCGCGTTGAAGTGGTGCGTGGTGCGACCGGCCTGATGACCGGCGCGGGAAGCCCGGCGGCCTCTGTGAATATGGTGCATAAGCAGGCAGACAGCAAAACGTTCCAGGGTAATCTTTCAGCCAGCTACGGCAGCTGGGATACCCAACGCTACGTTGCCGATCTTTCCGGTCCGTTGACCGAGTCTGGCAATGTGCGTGGTCGCGTGGTGGCAGGTTATCAGGATGGCGACAGCTGGCTGGATCACTACCATACGCAGAAGAAATTCCTGTATGGCACCGTCGCGGCCGATCTCACCGATTCCACGACACTGACACTGGGTTACGATTACCAGGAAACCAACATACAAGGTGCGACCTGGGGCGGCTTGCCGACGTTCTATCTTGACGGCAGCAAAACCAACTACTCCCGCAGTACCAACCTCGCGCCGGATTGGGCCTATAACAACAGCGATTCCAAAAAGGTGTTTGCCAGCCTGAAGCAGACGTTTAATAACGGCTGGGAGCTCAATCTGAGCGGCTCGCATACTGAAGCCACCATGGACAGTAAGCTGCTGTATATCGACGGTTACTTTGATAAATCGACCGGTATCGGCGTCGGCCCTTATGCAGGCTATGACTTGTTAGGCGGCACCGGTTACAACACCGCGAAACGCAAAGAAGATACCGCAGACGCTTATGTCACCGGTCCGTACGAGCTATTTGGTCGCCAGCATGAGTTAATGGCGGGTGTCACTTATATCCGCCAGCACGATCGCTACGTCAGTGCCTCCACCAGCTTCACCTCGGCAGACGTGGGTGATTTCAATGACTGGGGTAATTATCCGGAACCGGATTGGGACGATCAGGCGCTGTCGCAGGATAATGTGATCCGTCAGAAATCCGCTTACTTAGCCACGCGCATTTCACTGGCCGATCCGCTGCATCTGATCCTTGGCGCCCGTTATACCCAATACAACGCCAACACGCTGACGCAGAATATGGAGAAGAACAACATCACGCCGTATGCAGGCTTGGTGTATGACATCAACGACACCTATTCCGCTTACGCCAGCTATACCTCGATTTTCAAACCGCAGACCTATCGTAATGCGCAGGGTGCTTATCTCTCTCCTGTCACCGGTAAAAGCTATGAAACCGGGATCAAGGGCGACTGGATGAACAGCCGCATCACCGCGTCGCTGGCGGTGTTCCGTATCGAACAGGATCACCTGGGCGCAACCGATTATGCGCTGGTGCCAGGCAGCACGGATTACGCTTACTACGAGCAGAACGGCACAGTGAGTAAGGGCGTTGAATTCGAGATCAATGGCGCAGTGACCGATAACCTGCAGATGACCTTCGGGGCAACGCGCTATGTGGCGAAAGATGGCGAGGATGCCGCGCTGAATCCAACGCAGCCGCGTACTTCACTGAAGCTGTTCACCAGCTATCGCCTGCCGATGCTGCAGGATCTGACCGTGGGTGGCGGCGTGAACTGGCAGACGCACACCTGGGATAACGTAGCGGGACCAGGCGGAACGTCAACGCTGTATGCAGAGCAGGGCAGTTATGCGCTGGTGGATTTGTTCGGTCGCTATCAGGTCACCAAACAGCTCTCCGTGCAGGCCAACCTGAACAATCTGTTCGACAAGAAGTATAACATCGATGTCGGCAGAAACACGGTGTACGGCGAACCGCGTAACGTTTCCATCTCGGCAAACTACCGATTCTGATTCGGCTAAATTCTCCACGGAGAAAGGCCCTGTCATAATCTGATGTCTGGAACCTTCGTGCCTGGTGTGCGGTGGTTCCAGCGCCATACCCTTCAAGCAAAGTTAACTCTGCAACACCTCAATGAATAATCACAAGTCTCTATACTTAACGTCATTCGTTAAATTGAGGGCGTAAGTTTTGACACCAGAATCTGAACATATTGATGCCATGGCCTGGCACGAACTGAATAACGCAGCAAAAGACCGCCACGCCGGGTTTCGTTATCTCAACGTCTGCACCATCGACACTGAATCAAAGCCACAGGCTCGCATGATGGTGTTAAGACGAACGGACAGTGCCCAGCGGCTTTTGGAGTTTCACACCGATATCCGCAGTGCAAAATGGCAGGAATTAGCCATCAACCCCGCCGCAACGGTATTGGGTTTCTGCCCGCAATCGCGCCTGCAATTACGCTTGCAGGGATATTTTAAACGACATGATCCTTCAAGCGCTCTCGCCGAGCAAACGTGGCAAGGGTTGCCAGTATGGACGCGCAGGAGTTATACAGGCGGGCCGCCGGGAGAAGAATCGCTGTTTCCGCGCGATCAAAACCGACATGCTGAAAGTGAGGAGAGCGGGGAAGACGGTAAACGCCATTTTGGTGTGCTGATTTTTCAGGTTGAGTCGCTCGACTGGTTCCAACTTCAGCGCAATGACAACCGCAGGGCACGATTGATTTATTCCGCAACGGGAAGTCTGACTTCATTCACCTGGGTTAACCCTTGAAGATTCTGCATCCTTCCATTCCCTCGTAATAACAGCCTCGCTTTATTATCTGTGCACCGCAAATAACACGTTGTGGGTGATGTGGATGACGTCGGGGGATTACCCACGGTCTGAATTCGAAAATCAAAAAAAGTCTGCTGCACAAACCTCTCAGGTCCAACGATTTACCGTGACTCAGATCTCATTTTTCAAATCCTGACTATACTCATACCTTTCTTTACACAGTTTTTGGCTGTGTTTTTAGCAACCCATGGAAGCTCAAATGCAAAACTCTTCTCCGCCCCCATCGGATGATGGCGGCTCGCTCAATTTAACCGTGCAGCAACGTCTGTTTTTTGTGGTGTTAGTCGCCACCATGGGCGCGCTGGCGTTCGGTTATGACACGGGCATCATTTCCGGTGCTCTTCCCTATATGACTCTGCCGACCTCGCAGGGCGGACTTGATCTCACGCCCTATACCGAAGGGCTGGTCACTTCCGCGCTCACGTTCGGCTCAGCGTTCGGGGCCTTTGCGAGCGGGTTTGTCTCTGACCGCTTTGGACGACGTATCACGCTGCGCAGCCTGGCCGTGTTATTTGTTGCTGGTGCGTTAGGCACCACCATCGCGCCCAATCTTGAAATCATGGTGGTGATGCGATTTATCCTCGGATTCGCCGTGGGTGGGGGATCTTCCACCGTTCCGGTGTTTATCGCTGAGATTGCGGGTCCGAAACATCGTGCGCCGCTGGTCAGCCGTAACGAGTTAATGATTGTGTCAGGTCAGTTGCTGGCTTACGTCGTCAGTGCGGCCATGAGTCTGTTACTGCATGATCCGAGCATGTGGCGCTATATGCTGTCGCTGGCGATGATTCCGGGCGTGCTGCTGTTTGTGGGTACTTTTTTTGTGCCGGCCTCACCGCACTGGATGGTGGCTGAAGGGCGTATTAACGAGGCGTTGCGTATTCTGCGGAAATTGCGTGAGAATCCGCGCGAAATCAAAAAAGAGATGGCGGAGATGCGCCAGAACGCCCGTGAAGCTCGTCATGGGCCACCTGCTCGTGAACTGCTGAAGGAAAAATGGGTAGTACGATTGCTGCTGCTGGGCTGTGGCATGGGGATCGTTGCACAATTCACCGGCGTGAATGCCTTTATGTATTACACGCCCATCATTCTGAAAAGTACCGGTCTGGGAACCAGCGCGTCGATCGCAGCCACGATAGGCAACGGCGTGGTATCTGTGATCGCGACCTTTGCCGGCATTAAAGCGATCAGTCATTTCGGTCGCCGACCGATGCTGATCACCGGATTATCGGTTGTTATCGCCATGCAGCTGGCGCTGGGAGCGGTGCTGGTGCTGATGCCGCACAGTTTAGTGCAAAGCCTGCTGGCGCTGGCCTGCATCCTGGTATTCCTCTTCTTTATGCAGATGTGTATTTCGCCCGTGTATTGGCTGCTGATGTCTGAGCTGTTTCCGATGAAAGTGCGCGGGGTGTTAACCGGTTCAGCGGTGGCTTTTCAGTGGATATGTAACGCCATCATTGCGCTAGCTTTCCCGCCACTGCTGTCGCTGGTGGGAAATAATGCGTTCTTTATCTTCGCCGCCATCAACGTGGCTTCGCTGGTGTTTGTCGCAGTGATGTTGCCGGAAACCCGTGGCAAATCGCTGGAAGAGATCGAATCGCACATGCGTGAACATTTTGGCGAGAACAATCCTGAAACGGTGACTTCAACGTAATGGTTTACATCGTGTCAGGACCCGCTGCTGTCCGTGTGGCTTTTGCCTGCACGGCGGCAGCGCTCTGAGCAGTACTGCACCTCTTCCCAGCAATTTTCCCACTTTTTACGCCAGGTCATCGGTTTATGGCACTGCTTGCAGTAGCGGACGGGCAGGGATTTTTTGTTTCCTTTGAAATCTTTCATATCGTGTTGCCTGCGAAGAAGTGGGCCAGCATTCATCAGTTAAAGGAGGTTTAACCGGGTTTTACTCAATAGTAATTTTAGAACATCACCAATATCGCGATTAACTGGCATTCAAACCCACCATTGAATACATTTATTCCACAATCACCGCTTGTCGCCTTGCCGACAGTTTATTCCCCAAACGGAAGCCAACCTATCATTCAGGAACTCATTCCATGCGTAAAACCGACCATCTTGGGGGGATCACGGCGTTCGTGGCTACGGCCCAGCACGGCAGTTTCACCGCAGCCGCTGAACGACTGGGGCTCACCAAATCGGCTGTGGCTAAAAGTGTCGGCCGACTTGAGGCGCGACTTGGCGTTGAGCTGTTCCTGCGTTCGACCCGACGTCTTAGTCTGACACCGGATGGCGAACGATTCCTGGCAAGCAGCCAGAGCGCCATTGAGATTCTGGAGCAGGCAGAGGCTGAGCTGACTTCGCATATTGCGGAACCTTCCGGACGATTAAGGATAGATCTGCCTGCCGCGTTTGGCAGGCAGCGCATCCTGCCTCATCTGCTGCGCACGCTACGTCAGTATCCGGAACTCTCCATGACCGTGACGTTCAGTGAACGATTTGTCGATCCTATAGAGGAAGGAATCGACCTGGTGGTCCGTATTGGTGAGCTGGCTGACAGTAGCGGACTGATAGGACGGCGTCTGACAACGCAGAAGCTGGTTATCTGTGCCTCTCCTGATTACCTGCAACGGGCCGGCGTGCCCGCTGAACCTGCTGATATGAGTCACCACCAATGTATCGTTGGCCTTCGTCGCAATGAACCGAAAATTTGGCTGCTGAAAAACAGCCTGGGGCAAGTCACACGCTTTACGCCGCCGGCGACGCATGAATTTGCTGATGGCGATGCGATGCTGGCGGCTGTGCTCGCCGGGTGCGGATTGTCTCAGCTGCCGCTGTGGCTGGTCGGGAAATATCTTGCTAGTGGGGAACTGGTTGAAGTGCTGAGTGGACATGCAGGAGGGGAAATGCCGGTGAGTGCCTTATGGCCGAAAAGCCGTCAGCTGCTGCCCAAAATCCGCTTTATGGTGGATACGCTGGTTAAGGCGGCGGAAGAGGGATTGCTGGACTGAGTCAGCATGAGAGAAAACAATTTCGCCCCCGATCGAAGGCGAAATTTTGCCGACCTAATGGCAGCTTGTTACTTAACTCTGTCTGGCTGAGCGTAAGGCTCCGGAACGATGCTCCGCATTGTCAGCACGCTGTTTTATGAAGATGCTGATAAACGCCAGCACGGCAAAAATGATGCTGCTCAATACCACCGATCGGGTGCCAAACTCGGCAATAAACCAGCCGCCAGCCAGGGAACCAATGGTGATGCCGAGATTGGAAAACGACATGTAAAGACTGTTGGCAAATTCGGGTGCCTGGCTGGCTTCACGCATCAGCCATGTCTGGCTAATCACCAGCCCCGAGGAGTGGAATGCACCCCAGAAAACAGTCAACAGGCACATGGCCAGTAAGGAGCTGCCCGTTATCCAGATCAACACCAGTACCAGCGCAAATAACAGCGGATAGAGGTGGGTGGTTTTCACTACGTTTTTCTGCAGAAAACTGCTGAACACGAAGTTACCAATGAAGCCGCAGATGCCAAATACCAGCAACAATCCACTGATGGTGTTGTTGTTCAGATGCGTAATGCCAGCAAGGTAATCGGCCACGTAGCTAAAACTGGAGAACATCGCCGCAAAGATCATCGTCACGGTGATGATGGTCAGCCACAGCTTGCCGTTACGCAGCACGCTAAGTTGGCTGGCAAAGGAGACCTTTTCTTTTGCTGGCAGCGAGGGAACGAACAACAGAATGCCGAGAAACGCAATAAAGCAGGCCACCGCCGCAAACCAAAAGGCAGCAGCCAGCGAAATATGTTCAGCCAGCAGCGTATTCAGCGGTACGCCGAGCACCAGCCCGATCGCCACACCGGCAAATATTTTGGCTGCCGCACCCGCGCTCTTCTCTTTCGGAACGGACTGGGTGGCGACCACCAGCGCAACAGAAAAGAACACAGCATGCGTAAGCGCAGGCAAAATGCGGAAAATCAGCATGGTGTTGAAAACGTCGGTGGTGGCATAAATCAGGTTAGAAATTACAAACACCAGCAGGATGGCGAGCAGCACCGTTTTCTTGTTCAAACCCGAAAGCAGTAATGTGATGAAAGGACCGGTGATGGCGACAATCACCGCGTAGATGCTCACCAGATACCCGACCTGCGTTGCTGTGACGTGCAGCTGTGAGATGAGTTTGGGCAGTAAGCCGATGATGCCAATTTCCGTGGTGATGACGCCAAAGACGGCAACGGACAGCGTCAGTAAAAGGAGTGAACCCTTGTTTTGCATTGTCATACCTATGTTCAGGTTGTTATTGAGCAGGTGAAGACCGCCGCGCAAAAATATCCAATGTGAATAATTTCGAGGGGCGTTTAGGAAGGGGAATTCTTACGGAATTTCAAAAATGCGGAAATATCACTATGCGCGGAGAAGTGGAGACATAAATTCGTCAATGGGGAAATGCTAGCGTCGCAGGTTTAAGGGCTGAGCGGCTCACAAAATGAGACCGCCCCTAAAAATAACCCTACAACCCTGCGACATCCTTGCCCGGGATCGCCGCGACTAAGGATTTCGTGTAGCTGTGCTGTGGCGCGCTGAAGACCTGTTGCGGGGTGCCCGTTTCAACCACATCGCCTTTGTACAGCACGATAATGTCGTCACAGATCTGGCTGGCGACGCGCAGGTCGTGGGTGATAAAAAGAATCGATACCTGGGTTTTCTGCTGCACCTCTTCAAGCAGCGCTAATACCTGCGCCTGCACGGAAACATCCAGCGCCGACACAGATTCGTCGGCAACCAGCAACAGCGGGTCAAACATCAGGGCGCGGGCAATGCCAATGCGCTGGCGCTGACCGCCGGAAAACTCGTGCGGATAGCGCTCATAGGCGCTGGGTTCCAGGCCGACCAAAGACAGCAGGCGTAGCGCTTTTTTTCGCACCTCTGTCGCCGTCATGCCGCCATGCGTGAGCGGGCCGACGGAGAGAATAGTGCCGATGGTGTGGCGCGGATTGAGAGAAGCGAAGGGATCCTGAAAAATCATCTGAATGAGCGGACGCAGCGGGCGGAATTCCACTTCGGGGATCGGCACAATATCGCGGCCGTCGAAGCGGATTTGTCCTGAGTCAGCGGCAAGCAGCTTTACCAAAAGGCGTCCGAGTGATGACTTGCCTGATCCAGACTCGCCGACCACGCCCAGCGTCTGCCCTTTGCGCAATATAAAGCTGACCTTATTCAGGGCGCGCACCTCCCGGCCACGGCTAAAAAATTCGGAAGATTTACGATAGGTCTTACACAGATCAACCGCCTCCAGCACGATGGGCTGGTGATCTTTGCGCGCGCGCTCGTCCTGACGCAGATGCGGCACGGCAGCAATCAGCTGTCGAGTGTATGGATGAGCGGGGGAACTGAGTACCTTTTCGGCCGGGCCCTCTTCCACAATCTGTCCGCTGCGCATCACGATCACACGGTCGGCGATCTCCTGCACCACGCCAAAATCGTGGGTGATAAACATCACACTCATCTGCTTGCGCGTTTGCAGAGTGCGGATCAGCTGTAAAATCTGCGCCTGGGTGGTGACGTCGAGCGCGGTGGTTGGCTCATCGGCTATCAAAACGTCAGGATCCAGCGCCAGTGCCATGGCGATCATCACGCGTTGGCGCTGACCACCAGACAGGTTGAAGGGATACTGATGCTGCACGGTCTCAGGCTCCGGCAGACCGACCTCGGTCAGCAGCGAAAGCACCTTTTGCTGGCGCAACGGTGGCGTGCCTTCATTATGCGCTTCCATCACCTCGGCAATCTGCTTGCCGATGGTCATAATCGGATTCAGTGCCGACAGCGGGTCCTGGAAGATAATGGCGATGGATTTGCCTTGCAGATTGCGCAGCAGGCCGGGCGAGGCGGTTAGCAAATCGACGTCCTTGAGGCGCATCTCGCCCTGGGTGACAGTCAGCGCGGGCGGTAGCAGTCCCATCGCCGCATGTGCCGTCACCGATTTACCCGAGCCAGACTCGCCGATAATACACAGCATCTCTCCTGGCATCAGGTCAAAAGAAATATCCTCTACCGCGCAGGCGCGATCCATCCCTTTGGGCAATGAAACCGTTAAATGACGAACCGATAATAAAGCCGACTGAGGCTGGGCCATATATACTCTCGCACTGAAAAGTGGTCGGTAAGTTAAATTAGCATCGGCATTATGTGGCCGGAAAGATCGTTTTATTATGGTGCGATGTAAATTAACTGTTCAGTAAGTAATCACAAAATCCTATGGCAAAATTAGTTGTGACTGTCCACTAAATCCATTAATACTGATTTCGCAGTCACGAATTATCCGGTTAGCCCTGAAGCCCGCGAGGTGGAACGATGACGGAAGTTGCCCGTGAAACTGAATCTGAAGCCGCCACGTTTCACGACCTGGGCGGCCTGGAAAGCCTGTTAAGTTTTTATATCCGCAGCATCAACATTGCCGTCTCCCGCGATCTCGATAACAAACTTTCCGGCCTTGATGTGGCTAAAGGAACCGGTAAAATCAGTACCTTATTGATTGTTTCCCGCCATCCAGGCATCCGTCCCTCTGTCATTGCCGACCTGATTATGCGTGACCGTTCCTCAATGGGCCGTCTGGTCGATAAAATGGTGCAGCAGGGGCTGGTGATGCGCCAGAGCGACCCGGAAGACCAGCGTTCGCAGGCCCTGTATCTGACTGGCAAGGGTCAAAAGCTGGCGCAGAACGTGGTGGCGTTAACCCAGCAGCAGGACCGTGAATTCTTTCATATGGTCAGCGAGGATGAAAAAGCGCTGATGCTCAATCTGTTTAATAAAATAATGTGCTGGCATCGTCAGCAACGCAGCGATATTCGTTTTATTTAGCTGAGTTATTTATTTCACGTCTCACTGTTACAGGGTGATAAATACCCTGAGAAGGCTCTCGGCTTTTATCAATGAAATATTAAACTGGGAAATAAGATAATGCCTGGTCCACGAGTGGTGCCGGTTCACGGCGATGAAGTGTTACCGAAAAGCGTTGATGTCGTCGTCATAGGCGGCGGGATTATTGGCACCTCGACGGCACTGGAGTTGGCCGAGCAGGGGCTGCGCGTAGCGTTGTGTGAAAAGGGGCAGATTGGGCATGAACAGTCGAGCCGGAACTGGGGCTGGGTACGCATCTCACGCCGCGACCCGCGTGAAATCCCCTTGATGGCACAAGCGCTGTCAATCTGGCAATCGCTCGACCAGCGCATCGAAGCCGACACGGGTTATACCCGCGCGGGCATCGTGTTTGCCTGCCATAACCAGGAACAGATTGATCAGAACCAGCAGTGGTTGCAACAGGTAAAGGGCTATCCGGTCACCTCGAAAATGCTGGATGCCGGGCAGTTTAATCAGAAGTTTCCCGGTAACCGCATTGGGGCCGTAGGTGCGCTGTATACCCCGGAAGATGGCCGCGCCGAGCCGCAGAAAGTGGCTCCGGCGATAGCCGAAGCGGCTAGACGCAACGGCGCATTTATTCTCACCGAATGTGCGGTACGGGGTGTGGAAACCTCTGCTGGGCGAGTTTCCTCAGTCATCACCGAGCGCGGTGAAATCGCCTGTCAAAGCGTAGTGCTGGCGGGCGGGGCGTGGTCTTCGCTTTTTACCTCACGCCATGATTTGCGATTGCCGCAGCTCAAGGTGATCAACAGCGTGATCCGTACAGCGCCGTTAGAGGGCCCGACCGAGGCGCTGTGGTGCCATGGATTCGCCATTCGCAAGCGCCAGGACGGAGGATATACCGTGGCGTCTGGTCACGAAAACCTCTCGGATTTAGTGCCGGACGCGTTCCGCTACGCACACGATTTTCTCCCCGCGTTAAAAAGCGAATGGCGCTCGTTGCGCTTTCGCTTGGGTGGCCGCTTTCTCGATGAAGCGCGTCTGGATCGCCTCTGGAAGATGGATCGCGCCTCGCCGTTTGAATACTGCCGCGTGCTAGACCCCATCCCGTCTTATGCGATGGCCGATTGCGCCCTGGCGCAGCTTCAGCAGCATCTGCCTGCGTTTCAACCGGCAAAGGTCGCGCAGTATTGGGCGGGCTGCATCGACGTGGTGCCTGATGCCGTTCCGGTGATTTCCGCCGTCGATAGTAAACCCGGTTTTTTTATCGCCACCGGCTTTTCCGGTCATGGCTTTGGCATTGGTCCCGCTGCCGGGCGTTTGATGGCTGACCTGGTGCTGGGGCGTTCGCCGATCGTCGATCCGCATGCGTTTCGTTATTCGCGTTTTTCAGATGGCTCAAAAATAGAAATTCTCAGCGGCGTTTGACGCCCGCATTAACCTGACCAGAGGAATCCAGATGACTAAAAAGTTTGATGACATGCTGCCGCATCTCTCCCGACGTAAAGCGCTGACTTACCTTGTGGTTGGGGCGGCTTCGGCGGCGCTGCCGCCGATGTTCAGTTTCGGTGAGGCCTTTGCCGCGGCAGTCGCGACGCCCACCATGCGCAAAGGCCAGATGGTGATCGGCTTCTCACAAGAGCCGACAGTACTCAACCCGCATCTGCCGCACATCGAAGTCGATGAGGGCATTCACTTCAGCATTTTCGACCCGCTTTTTGCCATCAACGACAAAGGCGATTTTACACCGTCGCTGGCGAAGGAAGTACCAACGGTGGCGAACGGCGGTATCTCAGCCGATGGGTTACAGTTCCATATCAAACTGCGCGATGGGGTGAAGTGGCACGACGGCAAACCCTTCACCGCTGATGACGTGAAGTTCACGCTGGAGTTACTGGTCGATCCGGATTTTCGCAGCTGGCGCAAAACCGGGCACGAACTGGTACGCGATATCAAAGTCATCTCACCGACTGAAATCAGCTGGCGCATGGATAAACCGTTTGCGCCTTATCCGGCGATCCTCGCGTCTACCTTTATTGTGCCGCAGCACATTCTCGGCCCGGTAAAAGATAAAAACAGCGCGCCGTTTAATAACGCACCGATCGGAACCGGGCCGTTTAAGTGGCAGCAGCGCGTGCCCGGAGACCATATTGAGCTGGTGGCAAATACCGACTACTTCACTGGTGGGCCAGGTCTGGAGCGCGTGGTGTACAAATACATTCCGGACCTCAACGTGATGTACAC
Source organism: Pantoea sp. alder81 (assembly GCF_020179835.1). GTDB lineage: Bacteria > Pseudomonadota > Gammaproteobacteria > Enterobacterales > Enterobacteriaceae > Pantoea. Next base: position 52,329 of record NZ_JAIUDA010000015.1, read on the forward strand.
CCAGTTTGCCTCTGGTGATATCGACGTGGTGGGGCTGCAATGGATTTCGGCTGATCATTATGACGATGCGAAAAAACTGCCGGGCAAAGTGGTGGACGTTTCCTCCAGCTCAACCATTGAGAACTTCGCCTTTAACCTGGGGCGCCCGCAATTCCAGGAGCTGGAAGTGCGCCAGGCGATCTATTACGCCATCGACAAGCAGACGATTATCGATTCGCTCTACTACGGCCTGCCAAAACCGACCGAAACCTATATGCCGCCCGGCTCCGCTTACTTCAATCCAAATCTGCCTAAACACGAGTTCAGCCCTGACAAGGCTAAAGCCTTGCTGGATAAAGCGGGTTGGAAAACCGGTTCCGATGGAATACGCCAGAAAAATGGCGTGCGTCTGGCGTTCACCAACTCCACGACCGCGGGCAATCATCTACGTGAGCAGATGCAGCAGTTCTTGCAGCAGTCATTCCAGGATATCGGTATTGAGATGAAGATCGCCAACCTGCCGCCGGCAGTGATGTGGGGCGAATACTGGATGATGTCGAAATTCGATACGGTGATCGTCGGCATGAGCTTCCTCACCGGAGCCGACCCGGATACCTCCGACTACCTGCGGTCGACCTCGATCCCGGCGAAAGGCGGGGCAGGGCAGAACACCTTCCAGTATCAGAGTAAAGCGGTTGACGATCTGCTCACCAAAGGTAGCACGCTGTTTGTACCGGAGGAGCGCAAGGCGGTCTACAACCAAATCCAGGAGATCGTGCGTCACGATATGCCGTTCCTGCCGCTGTTCCCATTCGCCAACGTGCGTGGCCACAAGCAGGGCGCAACCAATGTCATCCCTAACGTAAACGTGCGCATCGACAGCTGGAATGTCGCTACCTGGTATTGGGCGTAACGCCATAAGAGAGGTTCTATGCTGGGCTTTCTGCTACGGCGACTGGGCCAGAGCGTGATACTGCTTTTTCTGGTGTCGCTGATTGGTTTTGCTGCGCTGACGCTGGCTCCCGGCGGGCCGCTGTCACAGTACGCGCTGACGCCGGGCATGAGCCAGGAGGCGCTGGATCGACTGGCCGAGCAGATGGGCCTGAATCGGCCGCTGCCGGTGCAGTACTGGGACTGGCTGACGCATCTGCTGCGCGGCGACTGGGGACGATCCTATCGCGACGGGCAGCCGGTGCTTGCGGTTATCTTTTCTCACGTACCCGCTACGCTACTTCTGATGGTCACCTCGACCATCTTGGCGGTCAGTATTGGCGGCTGGGTCGGGGTGAAAAGCGCAGTGAAACGTTACAGCCTGTTTGATGATGTGGCAACCATGGCCTCGATGATCGCCCTGTCGATCCCGACATTCTGGTTCGGGCTGGTGGCGATCTATATTTTCGCGCTCAAGCTGCAGTGGTTCCCGGCCGGCAATATGTACACCGTCGGCGATGGCTCCTTTACCGATGTGTTGCACCACCTGGTGCTGCCGGTGATGGTGCTGACCTTCGTCGACGTTGCCGTCTGGAGCCGCTATATGCGCAGCGCGACGCTCGAAACCATCAACCAGGACTTTGTGAAAACGGCCCGCGCTAAAGGGCTGTCGCCACGGCGCGTGTTGTTGCGCCACGTGGTGGGTAACGCGCTGTTGCCGATGATTGCACTGGCCGGAATGCAATTGCCGATGATCCTCGGCGGCGCGCTGGTGGCGGAAACCGTGTTTACCTGGCCGGGCATGGGGCGACTTTTCCTGGACAGCCTCGGCTACAGCGATTATCCGGTGGTCATGGGGCTGCTGATGTTCTCGGCAATGATGGTGCTGATCGGTAATCTGGCGGCGGATGTTATCACTGCCCTGGTTGACCCGCGCATCCGTCCGGCTTAAGGAGAAAATGATGTCTGCGACTTCTGTTATGAACCCCGATGCGGGCGCTTCACGTTGGTGGCAAAACCGCACGCTACGACGTTTTATGCGCCATAAACTGGCCTGTGCAGGCCTTATCTTGATCGTATTGATGGTGCTGGCCTGCACATTTGGCCCAATGCTACTGCCGTTTGACGATCTGCATATCGATCTGCGTAATCGCTTTGCTCCACCGCTCACCGGATGGCACCTTTTGGGCACCGATCCGCTCGGGCGAGACACCCTGGCGCGCGTGCTGATGGCCGGTCGCATCTCGTTGCTGGTCGGCTTCTTCGCCATGCTGCTCAGTATCGCCTTCGGTGCCACCATCGGCATCGTCGCGGGTTATTACGGCGGTCGCACGGGCAATGTGCTGATGCGCATTGTTGATGCCTTTCTCTCTTTTCCCAGCGTGTTTCTGCTGCTGGCGCTGGCGGCATTTCTCAAACCCAGTCCGATGATGATCACCGTGATCATCGCCATTACCAGCTGGATGGAGGTGGCGCGCATCGTCGAAACCGAAGTGCGTTCTCTGCGCGAGCGCGAGTTTATTCTGGCGGCGAAAATGCTCGGCCTCTCCGGACGCTGGATCATGTTTCGTGAACTGCTGCCCAACGTGGTCGGGCCGATTATCGTCGCCGCCACGCTGACCGTGGCGCGTGCCATTTTGCTGGAAGCCTACATTAGCTTCCTTGGCTACGGCATCCAGCCGCCGCTGCCAAGCTGGGGAAATATGCTGAACGGGGCGCAACAATATCTGGTGCGTGCACCCTGGCTTGCTCTGGCTCCGGGTCTGGCGATCACCCTCGCGGTGACCTGTTTTAACTGTATTGGTGACGGCCTGCGTGATGCGTTAGACAGCCGCAGCCAGCATTAATCGGAGAGCGAGAACATGGCGCATTTTTCCCCATTTGAACAATCGTTATGGTTCGCCACGGCCGCAGCCGCCCCGGAAAGCCCCGTTCTAGCTGGTGAGGTGCAGGCCGATGTCTGCGTGGTTGGCGGCGGCTACACCGGGTTGACCACCGCGCTGGAGCTGGCGCAGCAGGGCGTGACAGTGGTGCTGCTCGAGGCGCAGGAAGCAGGGTTTGGGGGTTCCGGCCGTAACGCCGGGCACTGCACGCCAACCTTTACCCACTTCAGCCTGCCTCAGTTACACAAACTGCTCGGCGCGCCTTGGGCAGAGCGGCTCATTTCCCGGCAGACGCAGGCCAATCAACGTGTGACGGCGATGATCGACCGCTATCAGATTGATTGTGAATGGCAGCAGAACGGCTATATCCAGGCGGCAGCGTATCCTGGCGCACTGAAAACCATTGCTGAGAAGGTGCGTGACTATAACGCCGCTGGAGCGAACACCCGATTGTTGACTGCGAAGGAGGCCGAAGCGATGAGCGGCAGCTCGCGCTTTTACGGCGGCTGGTATCACCCTGAAGGTGGGCACCTTAATCCGCTTGGCTATGCACGCGGACTGGCGCGCGCGGTGCAACAGGAAGGTGGGTCTGTATATATTGGTTCGGCAGTCAGCGAGGTCGTGAAGCACGGCCAACGTTGGCGGGTAAAAACCGCGCAAGGCAGCGTGCTGGCGGAGAAGGTGATTTTCGCTACCGGGGCTTACACCGTAGCGGGTTGGCCGCAGCTTGAACACAGCTTCAAGATCATGAAGGTATTTGTCGCCGCCACCCAACCGCTAAGCGCCGCCACGCGCCGCAGCGTATTGCCAGACAACACCACTCTCCATGATGGGCGTGGCGACATCTATGTCTACAAGTACAACGCCGAAGGACGCATCGTCGCTTCCATGTTTCCGATGGGACAGCGTGGGCGCGATATGACGCTGACGCACCAGATTATGAGCGAGCGCCTGAAGTGGTTGCATCCGCAGATAACAGAACAGCTGCGCTGGGATTATCTGTGGTTTGGCGAGCTGGATATGCAACAGCGCACCATTCCACGCCTGTACCAGTTGGCGCCGGGTGTTGTCGCGGTAACCGGGCTTTCCGGGCGTGGTGTGCCGACCGGTAGCATGCTCGGTTCGATCCTCAGCGAGTGGGCACTCGACATACCAGAAAACCAGCTGGCGCTCAAAATCGAACCGCTGCACCGCGCACCCTTCTGGATGGGTTTCGGTCCGCAACTCACGCTGCGTTGGTATCGCAGCCGCGACTGGTTACGCAGCAAATTACAAGGGGCGGCGCTGCCGCCTCATGCCTGATAAACGGGGGAGCAGAGATGGTAGTGACAACACAGCGCGTGGCAATGATCAGCGGAGCCAGCCGGGGGATCGGGGCGGCGATTGCCACCGAATTACTTAAAGCGGGATGGGCGGTGAGCCTGGGCTGCAGAGCGCCGCAGGAGGTTGGCCATCCTCATCCAGACCGCCAGATAAACTGCCGCTATGACGCGCTTGACCCTGCCAGTGACGAAGAGTGGATCGCCCAGACACTGGCGAAGTTTGGACGCATTGATGCGTTGATCCACAACGCCGGAGTGATGATTCCACGTTCAGTGCTGGAGGCCAGCGACGAAGAATTCGATACCCAATTCTCAGTCAACGTCAAAGCGCCGATGCGTCTCAGCCGCAAAGCCTGGCAGTATCTGGCGCTCAGTGGTGAAGGGCGGGTGGTGATGCTGGTATCGCTCTCAGGGAAGCGGGTGAAGTCGGCGCAGTCCGGACTGTACGCGATGAGCAATTTTGCGGCACTGGCACTGGCTCATGCCCTGCGCCGAATTGGAGATCAAGACGGTATTCGTGCCACCGCTATCTGCCCTGGATTTGTCGCCACGGATATGGGCACTGCACTGACCGAGATTCCGGCGGAAAAAATGACGCAGCCAGAAGATATTGCCGTGCTGGTACGCACCTTATTGATGCTGCCGAACAGCGCCAGTATCGCGGAAATCCCGGTTAACTGGACGGTTGAAGACCAGTATTAGAGGCAAAATTATATGGGACCGAATGTAGAGTTAGTGAGCTCGTCGCCGGACTTCCCGTCGCAGACAGAAGTGTTGGTGATTGGCGGTGGGATTATCGGCGTGGCCACCGCGCTGTCGCTGGTATCACGCGGTGTACCAACGGTTCTGCTGGAGAAAGGGCGTGTGGCGGCTGAACAGTCGAGCCGCAACTGGGGCTGGTGCCGCCGAACCGGGCGTGACCTGCGTGAGCTGCCGTTAATTAATCTCAGCATGCAACTGTGGGGCGAGATGAACCAGCGCGTGCAGCAGGATACCGGATTTGCCATTACCGGGATTGCTTATGCCGCGCGCTCCGAAGCACAGTGGCAGCGCTACCAGCAGTGGTGCCGTGAGGCGCAGCAGCAGGATATTCATAGCGAACTGCTCGACGGGGCAAAGCTCAAGTCGCGTTTCTCTGGCCTGCAGGGGGATTTTAACGGCGTGTTGTTTACCGCGCTGGATGGTCGTGCCGAACCGCAGAAGGCGGCTCCGGCGATGGTGAAAGCGGCTCAGGCACTGGGGCTAAATCTGCAGCAGCACTGCGCGGTACGCAGTATCGAACGCGCGGGGGGAAAAGTGAGTGAGGTCGTGACGGAGCGCGGCATTATTCGCTGTCAATCTGTGGTGGTCGCTGGCGGTGCGTGGTCGCGGCTCCTGATGCAGGGCTGTGGCCTGACGCTTCCGCAGCTCAAAGTGTTGAGCACCGTACTGCGCACCGGGCCGACCGATTACGACCCTGGCATCTGCGTAAGCTTTGGCAAGGTCGCGCTGCGTAAACGGCAGGACGGCGGGCTGACGGTCGCCACTTCTGCGACCAGCATCAGCGATATCACGCCGGACAGCCTGCGCTTTGCGCGCCAGTATATGCCCGCCTTTCGCGCCGAGCGGCAGAATATTAACCTGCGTCTCGGCAGCCGTTTCTGGCAGGAGCTGACGCGCTGGCAGCCGGGCACACCGGATAAAATCTCACTCTATGAACGTATCCGCGTGCTGGCTCCACAGCCGGAAGCGACGGTGGTGAACACCATCGCCAGTAACCTGGTGCAGACGTTGCCGCAGTTGGGGACATTACCGATCGAACAGAGCTGGGGCGGCTATATCGATACCCTGCCGGATGCCATTCCGGTGATTTCTGCTATCGGCAACCAGCCTGGCCTGTTCCTCGCCACCGGATTCTCCGGCCACGGTTTTGGCATCGGGCCGGGGGCCGGGCAGCTCATGGCCGACCTGGTGACCAACAGCACGCCGTCGGTGGATCCGCACGCATTCCGTTTTAGTCGTTTCACCGATGGCGAAGTGGTTCGGGCCCAGCACTGGCTGTGATAATGGGCTGAACGGTAAGAGGGCCGGGCCTGCCACGTCTTTCCAGTGGGTTGCACATAATGGGCTATTAATAGAGTTGGCGACAATACCCTGTATTGAACAGTGTTAACTTAGAAGGAACCTGTGCAGTACTGCTGCTAACAACGTTAAGGGATAGAGATGAGTCACCTATTTAGTGCCGTAAAGATTGGAGAGCTTGAGCTGGAGAACCGCATCGTGATTGCCCCGATGTGCCAATACTCCGTCGATGCGGGATGTGCCAGCAGCTGGCACCGCATCCATTTAGGTTCACTGGCGCTGTCTGGCGCAGGGTTGCTGATTCTGGAAGCCACCGCTGTTGAAGCGATTGGGCGTATCTCGCCGGGAGATCTCGGGCTGTGGGATGACAAGACGGAAGCCGCGTTACATAGCGTGCTTTCTGACATTCGCGCCTGGTCACCGATCCGTTTGGGTATCCAGCTGGGCCACGCAGGGCGTAAAGCCTCATGCCGTGCGCCATGGCAGGGAGGGCATCAACTGCCGGAGAGTGAAGGTGGCTGGCAAACGGTGGCTCCTTCAGCATTGAGCTTTGCTGAACAGGATGCCGCTCCAACGGCACTGGATGAAGCGGGGCTGGCGCGCATCAAACAGGCATTTGTAGACAGCGCGCAGCGTGCGGTGCGTTTGGGTATTGAGCTGATTGAAATCCACGCGGCACACGGTTATCTACTGCACCAGTTCCTGTCGCCGCTGAGCAACCAACGTCAGGACCAATACGGTGGTTCGCTGGAAAATCGTTTACGTTTCCCACTTGAGGTGTTTGCGGCGGTACGTGCCGCCTTACCTGCTTCGATTCCGGTTGGCGTGCGCCTCTCTGCCAGTGATTGGGTTGAGGGTGGCTGGGATGTTGAGCAATCCATTGTGTTTAGCCAGCAACTGGAAGCGCAGGGTTGTGATTATGTGCACGTGTCGAGCGGTGGGCTATCACCACAGCAATCCATCACTGTGGGGCCGGGATATCAGTTGCCGTTCGCACGCGATATCCGTCAGCAGGTGAAGATGCCGGTTATTGGCGTGGGCTTGATTACCGAGCCGCAACAGGCAGAAGCGGTGGTGGAGCAGGGTGACGCCGACCTGGTCGCGTTGGGTCGTGCCGTGCTCTACAACCCGCACTGGCCATGGCAGGCTGCTGCCGCGCTGAATGCACAGGTCAAAGTACCGCCACAGTATTTACGTTCTGAACCGCATGGCGTGAAGGGCTCGCTGGTTTAATTTTAATTAGCCTGGCGGCTCTGCATTCTGAGCCGCCTATGAATCTTCTGAGTGTAAACCCTGAGTACTCCATTCCCCAATGCCATCGCTGTAAACCTCACTCATGCTCAATTTTAACCCTTTAATCGGCATCATTGAGTCACGGTTTAACAATAATGCTAATAATTATCATTTCTATTAATTTTATGTTACTTGTCGATGAACTCTGCTCATACTTCTCAACATAGGGGCGCGGCCCTAGCCTTCTCCGCTCAACAGGCTTCTTCTGTATTTACCTCTTTTGTCTCAACGGCCTCAGTACTCCGACTTAATTCTCACTGGCTAGTGGCCTCTGCACTGATGGCGAGCGCTTTCGCGCCTTCACTGGCATTAGCCAATCTGGTGGATGACAGCCATCTCGATCTCACTGTACGCACGCTGTACTACAACAATGACACACGAGGTGCCGTCAAAAATCAGCCGACCGGCGAACAGCTGGGGCAGGGATTTATTCTTAATGGCCGGTCGGGCTATACCGATGGCCCTGTTGGCTTGGGTGTCGATGCGATGGGTATGCTCGGTCTGAAGCTCTCCGGCCGGGATGGGTATAACACGTCAACCGGATTGTTTCCGCAGCACAGTGATAACAGTGCGCCGGGCAGTTTCGCTTCAGCGCGTTTTGCATTGAAGGCCAAAGTCAGCAAAACCGTGGCAAAAGCCGGATTTCAGTCATTAAACCTGCCGGTGATAAAAACCAATGATGGAAGGCTGCTGCCGTCGCTTTACCGTGGCTACACGCTGCATTCAACCGATGTTGATAATCTGGTTCTGGATGCTGGATTTATCGATCGTGTTCAAGGGCGTAACCAAACTCATTACCAGCCATTAAAGGCCACCGGCAAGGCGAGCGGATTCAGCTCTGGATTGAGCTACGCCGGTGGCCGCTACACGCCAGTTGAAGCGCTGGAACTCAGTTATTATTTCGCACAACTCAATGATTTCTATCGACAGAATTTTGTTGGTATGACGAAGACGTTGCCAGTTGGCCCCGGCAAACTGAAAGCAGATTTGCGCTATTTCAACAGCCGCGGTAATGGCAATGAGTATGGGGGAAGTGTCGATAATAATGCCTACGGAGGGATAGTCTCCTGGTCAGCGTGGGGCAATACTTTGGGGTTAGGTTATCAGCAACTGACGGGATCTAGCGGGTTCCCTTACCTCGATCCAGGTCAGACAGTGGACAGTGTCTCAACGGATACGTCCGGAGGCTCGACGGGGTTGATCAGTGAGTCACCGCTGTCGAAGTTCAAAACCGCCCATGAGAGTGCGCTGGTGGTGCGCTACAGTGCAAAACTCGACGCACTGGGCTTACCGGGCCTGAGCTTTAACAGTAGCTACGTGTCAGGCAGTCATGCGCGTGCGTCCAGCACCAGCGGTAACCAGAATGAGTGGGTGCGTACATTGGGTTTAAGTTACCAACTTCCGGAACGCGTGGCGAAAGGTGTCACTCTGGCGTGGAAAAATGTGACCTATCGTACCAACATTACCGGTACGCGTAGCCAGGACCAGAATATGCTGGTCGTGAAATGGAAGTTTGGCTTGCTGTAATTTTATGAACCCGTCCGCAGTCTATATCTAATATTGTCGCGTGATTAACAGGCAGCTTTAGTTGCCTGAGTTTTTGGTTAGGCATGAATTTTTAAGGCTGACTGACGGAGCGTGATTCAGCCACATGCCTTTCCAGAAAATCAATAAATGCGCGCACTTTCTCAGGCAAATGGCGGGTATTGGGATAGACCGCATAAATACCCTGGCGGGGAAAATAATGATCTGGCAACACGTGGATTAATTCGCCCCGAATCAATTGATCCTCGACCAGCCATGCGGGCAGGATCGCCACGCCAGCGCCCGCCAATGTAAAAGCAAGCAACGACGCTGCGCTGTCGGCCATCAGCATCGCTGCATGTCGTGCACTAAAAAGTACCGACTCTCCCGCTGGTGTAGTGATCTGCCAGCTCAAGGGGGCTGATAAGCGGCTGTGCGCAATCCACTTCGCTTCGGCGAGTTGTTCCATAGTCTCAATAGGTTGTACGACGAGGTGCTGAGGAGCCGCTACCGGTAAAATAGCGAACCGATCGATGAGCCTGGCTTGATGGTTGGAATCCGCCAGTTGACCGAGACGGATAGCCACATCAAAACGGCCAGCAATCAGATCATCATTTTTTGATGATGAAACATGCTGTACGCGCAAATGGGGATGTTTGAGTGCGAATGCCGCCAGTGCGGGAACCACAACGTGTGCTCCGTATTCAGGCGTGGTGGTGATGCGTAGTGTGCCGCTGAGCCCGAGGTGATCGCTGCGGACATCGTCCAGTACGCGTTCTGCATCCTGCAACAGGCCCTGGCAACGATGGTAAAACTTATCACCGGTGTCTGTCGCCGCCACTCGCCGCGTGCTTCTGGTCAGTAAAGAGACGCCGAGCTCCTTTTCCAGCTGCTTTATATTGAAACTCACTACGGCTTTAGTGAGCCCTAATGTCTGGGCCGCGCCAGTGAAACTTCCAGCCTCGACCACCGCGACGAACATTTCCAGACGCTGCATGTTAATCATCACGCACTCCATTGATACAAGATGACTGTCAAAAATCGTTTGACAGTATAACCATACTGAGTGGATTTATCGCGATGATCCCGGCGCTTATACTGCGCGCATAACGGCTGATCTGGTGGAAAGAATCATGAGTTATCGTGTGCGTGTTGCCATTGTTTATTTACTGGGGTTCTTCATCGACCTGGTAAACATGTTTATTGCCAATGTTGCCTATCCTGAGATGGCGCGGCATTTTGCTGCCCCGGTCAGCCAACTGGCGTGGGTTAGTAATGCTTACATTCTAGGCCTGACGCTAGTGATACCGCTTAGCCGCTGGTGGATGGAACGTGTTGGCGCGAAGCGACTTTTTATCCTCTCACTGATTATTTTCATGGCCAGCAGTGCGGGCGTTGCCACATCACAGTCAATGTTTCACCTGATTGCCTGGCGTTTATTGCAGGGAATAGGGGGTGGATTGCTCATTCCTATCGGGCAAACCATGACTTATGCGCTGTATCGCAGCCATGAACACGCAAAACTTTCCTCTGCAGTGATGTTAGTGGCTTTACTGGCTCCGGCGCTGGCACCAGTCGCCGGTGGACTATTGATTGAAATACTTAACTGGCGTTGGGTGTTTCTGGCCAGTCTCCCGTTGGTCATCGTGGCTCTGGTATTGGCGATGTTATGGCTGAACGTGGATAAACCTACTGCTGAAGTTGGGCGGTTGGATCTGGTGGGATTGATCAGTGGGTGTAGTGGCTTGACATTGATCCTTTTGGGCCTGACTTCATTGGGCGAATATCAGCTTATGCATCAAGGCGTGTTGATGCTCTTAGGTGGGCTGATTGTCTTCGGCGGATACGTGTGGAATGCGCTGGGTAAAAGCCAGCCGCTGGTGAATTTGCATCTGGCAAAAGATCCTCTGTTGCAGACTGCCATGTTGATTTATCAATTTGTACCGGGTGTTTTTACCGGAGTCAGCTTGATAGCCATGCTCTACCTGCAAAATGAGTTTGGCCTGCCAGCTGCCTCTGTCGGTGCATTGATGTTGCCTTGGTCGGCCGCTTCATTTATCGCGATTAGCGTTACGGGGAAGTGGTTCAATATGCTGGGCCCGCGTCCACTGTTTATTATTGGGAGTATCACTCAGGCGTTGGGCATTGGGGTGCTAGCCATCATCGGCCATCCTGCATTAGCAGTGGTGTGTGTCATCGCATTCTGTCTTATGGGATTTGGCGGCAGTTTGTGCAGCAGTACGGCGCAAAGCTCGGCCTTCCTGCAGATTCCTGACGAGCAACTGGCCGATGCCAGTGCGATATGGAACATCAATCGTCAGCTGAGTTTCTGTCTTGGCGTCACATTAGTCACCTTACTGTTTAATCTGCTCGCAAACAGCGGCATATCAGTTGATCGCGCCTATCGACTTTGCTTTCTACTCGCTGCCTGTAGCGCCGTCGTGCCGGTTATATGTTGCCTGCGCATTGCGAACCGAAAAGTATTATTCACTCTTAATCAGGAGAAAAAATGAACCGCTATTTTCAGGAAGTTCTGGATGCACACGAAATCATTGGTCACTGGCTTGGTGATGCAGAAGCGAAGGATGATCTTTGCGATAACCTATTAGCGCGTTTTAGCCCAGACTTTATGATGGTGGGCCCGGCAGGCGTCATACTGAACTTTGATGCGTTGAACCGTTTCTTCCGCACACAGCGTGGCGCTCGTCAAGGTCTCACGCTTGATATTATGGCTATGCAGGTCGTGGCTGAAAGTGAAACGGGAGCAACGGTGTGCTACAAAGAACATCAGCAAATACCCGGACAACAATCGAGCTTGCGCTTTTCGACGGCGGTTTTTGAATTAGATCCACAGGGGCATGTGATCTGGCGTCATCTGCATGAGACGGCCTTGCAGCAGGAATGATGGTGCAGTTAATTTCAATCCATTGCGAAGCTAATGCGGCAGCGGCGTTAAATAGTGCATTCATCTGCAGTATTAGAGCATCTCCTGTTCTACAAAAGTAATAAAAGCTCTGACCTTTGAATTGAGTGCAGAACGCTCGTTGACGCAGGCGTAAATATGCATGGGTGAAGATGCGATACGGCCTTCATTGCATTGACTGGAGCGAAATAAAGCGATGAGTTGCCCATTGTCGATTAACGGTTGCGCAATAAAGCTCGCCAGGCGGGCAATACCTCCGCCATTGATTGCGATATTAGCAATGATATCAATATCGTCACTGATAAATCCGGGATTGAGTTTCGCTGTTACAAGTTGACCGTCAACTATAAACGTCCAGGGCAAAAAGCGGCCGTCGGTGGGATAACGGAAAACCAGACAGGCGTGCTGGCTTAGCTCTTCGGGGCTTTCCGGTATGCCCGCACGCTCCAGATATGCTGGAGATGCGCAGAAAATAAAAGGTAAGGATGCAATTTTCCGGGCAATCAGTTGATCGTTCAGTTGCGCTTCAATGCGAATGCTGACGTCAACACCCTCCCGACGATGGTCAACGTTGCGGTCGGTGCTAATCAACTCGATATCAATGTCAGGGTAGTTCTCTTTGAAATCCGGCATCAGTGGCGCAAGCACATAGCGCCCAAATGCCGCTGTGGTGGCGATGCAAAGTGACCCCTGCGGTTTGGTTTCCAGCGCAGCAGCCTGCGAAGCGTCATCCACATCATGTGGAATGTGACGCACTTTCTCGAAATAGCGTTTACCGCTTTCCGTGAGGGTCATACTGCGGGTGGTGCGTGATAGCAAACGCACTCCTAAATGCGATTCCAACCGGGCAAGACTCTGACTGACTGCCGCAGGGCTCATCCCTTTCGCGCGCGCCGCCGCGGCGATGCTGCCATTCTCCACCACACGTATAAAGGTAGTGATCAAGCCTAACAAATCCATAAGACCTCATTACATGATTCGTTATGTTTACTTAATAATGATTTAAGCAGTGCAGTTCTACTGCCGCTTTAGTTTGATTGATAGTTTAGCGGCTGTTTCGCTAACTTTGTTTAACAGGATATCGCTATGACGGATGCAGTCACCAAGAAAAACATCAATGTACGCCTTCCCAAACACACTTCACCTTACATCTTCGCACTCTATATGGCGACCATCATGGCCTTTCTCATGAGTTTGGTCATTACCTATTCGGAGTTCGGTATGGGGGTAAATTACATGATAAATGTGATGAATGCTTACAAGGTTGCCATGCCCGCCGCGTTTGTTTGTATCCTGGTTGTGCGCCCGATTGTGGTTAAGCTGGTGGGGATGACGGTGCATGGGAATTGAGAAGGATAAAGTGGTTAAGTCTTTTCAATTAGGTTGGATTTCGGTAAAGGGATAAGTCCTTAGCTTTGGGGAGCTAAATGCATGCGAACGTACTGAATCCCGTTCTTTAAGAAAGGTGCCCCATCAGAGATGAAATTAAAGCGACGATAAAACGCTTCTCCGCTGACTCGTGCATCAAGGAAAACATGTTGAACGTCATGCTCCTGCAGTTTATTAAGAACAGATTTCATCAGGAAGCTGCCGAAACCTTTCCTCTGGCACGCTTTAATTGTGGCAAATTTTCTGATTTGCCTGGAGCCCTGACCGGCGTCAAATACGGACAGACAGCAAACGATTTCGGCCTCAAATTCCACTCCATAATGCTGAGCCAGGTGGTCGCCGGGCACCCGTACAAAATCACGGCTCTGCTCAGGCCATAAAACGGCATGCCTGATGTTAAGGCACTCATCAAGGGTGATAGCTTTACATTCCATAGACTCGCTCCAAGTGTGAAAACGAACCCAATTTTATCAAACAACTGGATGATTTTGAATGTCATTAATCCTGGAGATTAATTAACCTGGAATAGCCTTGCGCAAGAATGTTATAGCGTCGTGCACTCTTAGGAAATTCCTAAGTTTTTATTGCAATGATGAAAATATATAAAAATCCCCCCGATTATTTAGGCGCTTATTATGTTGAGCAAGGTATCTGAAAGCGCACTCCAGACCGTGTCTGGCTATCACCTACCTAATCTTGAAAATTGTCAGGCTCTATCACAGAATAGCTGCGGAGCCCGTTATCAATTAATTTTTAAACATTTTCAAGATCAATACCGGTAGCATTAGGTAGGCAAAGCGCAGCGACTATCCCTATGAGATAAGAAGCAATCGCCAGGGCTCCCATTGCGTACCCAAGATGAATATGACTGGATACAATCCCTACTATTGCAGGCATCAGTGAACCAAAGCCGCGACCAAAACTTGCACAAAAACCGGCTCCACTTCCGCGTATATATGTCGAGTAAAGCTCCGAAAATGCGGGAGTTAAGCCAGAGGCCAAGCCGCCTTGTAAGGAGCCCAGGAAAAAGCCAAGCACTAATGTAATGTTCAGACTGATATCAGCAAACATATAGACACTGACCACCGCAATTTGGCCCATCAGGAAAAGCATGATAGTTTTCCATCGACCGAATCGGTCGCTTAATCTTCCATAAAGAAACGGACCTATCAAAGACCCCAGAATATTAATTGCCAGATACCCAGACATGGATAATACCGGCAATCCTAATTCCATCCTCAGATAGGTCGGCAGCCAGGTAATCATGACATATGCCCCGCCAAATATTCCAGAGGCGAGCAATGTCGCTGTAATTGTGATGCGTAGATTCTTACCTTTGAAAATATCGCTGACACTGCTAGTATTCTTTTCTACTTTTTTTCTCAAAAAGACAGGCGATTCCGGCACCAAACGACGAATAAACCAAACGAGAATGGCTGGGACGATTCCTGCCAGGAAAAAAAGTTTCCACGCTATCTGTTGTGGGAAAAAATTGAGCAGCACAGGTAGGACTGCTAGCGAGATTGCGTAACCAATGGCGTAACCACTTTGGATAGAAGCACCCACTCGTCCCCGATAGCTGGCCCGGATCACTTCGCTGATCAATACACCGCCGACAACGACTTCACCTCCATAACCCAGTCCCTGAAGAAATCGGATGATGAGAAATTGCCAGAAATCACCGCACAGTGCGGTTAATGCTGTGAAGCAAGCCACCCACAATACCGTCAACTGCATGACACGAATACGCCCCAGGCGATCGGCCAGCATACCAGCGCTCCATCCGCCTAATGCACTGCCAATTAATGACGCGGACCCTAAAATACCTGCTTCTGATTTTGTCAGGATTGCAAGGCTCAATAATATGGGCATGACTAGCGAGTATATAGTGCTATCCATCGAATCGAGCGTGAATCCTCCAAGACAGGCCCACCATGTTTTTCGCTCATCCCTGTTTAGATTACTGTACCATCCCAATTTCATTGCTCACCTGCCATTTTATAATATTAATATGTTGAGCACCGTTTAGGTGTCGAGGATTCAAGTTTCCAAATGTTGAGGAATTTAATTTTATAAAAACACGCGTTATTAATATCGGTGTCTGGCTAACCCAAAGTGGTGTAATTTTTCGTAACGCCACATTTTTTGATATAGATATTGAATATTGGAAAAGCACCCAGCATACCGATTGAATTTTGTCTGGGATAATGAAAATTAATTGCTCCACCAGTAAGTCGGTCGAATAAGGGTTGTTCAACCAGACACTTTTTGCGCTGCGTTTTCAATGGTTATTGCCTGTTTGCCCCTCTAATTTCATCCTGACACGCACACAGCATCCCGAATAATACCTTTCATTTAGTAAGCTATGAGTTCTATTTATGTTGTGATGGTGATCTCATCAAAGAATAAAAGCATGCGAGCCGCAATTAAATAAATTACTTATTAAACAATAAATTAAGATGATTATAAGAGTTTGGGCAATATCTTTCCTGATTAAATCGTCACCCCCTGCGAATAAACTCCGTCAATGCTCTCAGCGCAGGCGGCACCAGCCGATGGCCGGGATAATAGAGGCAGAGCGCCCCTAGATCGACATGCCAGTCCGGCAACAATCGCACTAACTTGCCCGCTTGCACATCTGCCGCGATATGTTGTTCCGACAAACAGGCAATGCCTAATCCGGCTATTGCCGCTTTGTGCATTGACGCTAAATCGCTTGCGGCAAAACGGGGTTCCCCCTGCAATTTGTAGGATTGCTGCTGATGGCTCAACTCCCAGCGATAAAGACTGCCGTCGGACATGCGCATACACAAGGTTGAGTGTTCGCTGAGTTGCTCTGGCTGCGTGGGTGCCTGTACACGATCAAGATAATCCGGCGCAGCGACCACAATCATGCGCAATTCCGGCGTCAGCTTTACCGCAATCATATCTGCGGGAATGTCTTCCGCCAGACGAATCCCGGCATCAAATCCCTCGGCCACAATATCCACCCGTTCTCTCTGGCTGCAGATATCGACACGAATGCGCGGATAACGCTGCAAGAAGGGGATAAGCACCGACTCGTACCAGAGTGAACAGCTCTCCGGGGGCACATTGAGACGCAGAATACCGGCCGGATCGTTAGGCTCGCTGCTCACCTCCTCCGATGCGCTACGAATAATTTCCAATGCTGGCGCGATTTTCTGCATAAAACGGCGCCCCGCATCCGTCAGGGCCACGCTGCGCGTGGTGCGGTTGAACAGACGCACGCCCAAACGTTTCTCCAGCGTGGCTACGGCATTGGTGATTGCAGAAGGCGACATTTCCAGCTCGCTGGCAGCGCCTTTAAAGGTGCCACGTCGCGCTACAGCCAGCATGATTTCCAGTTCAGTAATACCCGTTCGGCTCATTGATTATTCCGTTAAACGTAATACCCCTTGCAGGGTTTCGCGGATTATTCTCGCGCACTGGACATGATAATTTTCCTATTAATTCATCTCAGGAGCAGCGTCATGCACATTATTGAACACATTTACATTAATGGTAGTTTTGTTACCCCTGCCGGTAACGAGTGGCTGGACATTATCAAGCCTGCCGATGGCAGCGTTATGGGTAAAGCGCGTCTGGCAAATGAACAGGATGCCGAACGCGCTATTGCTGCTGCTCATGCAGCGTTTCCCGCTTTTTCCCGCACTTCGGTGACGGAGCGTATCACGCTGCTGGAGCAGATGTATGACGCCGTAAAAAGCTGTGAAACGGAGCTGCATGCCGCCATCCTCGAGGAGTATGGCGCACCGACTTCACGATCGCAGTGGATGGCAAGTTATCCGGCGGACGTCATTCTCCAGGTCATCGAAGAACTGAAGCAATATCCATTTATACGGCAAGCCGGGCGCGCCCGTGTCCAGATGCTGCCGCTCGGCGTCGCTGGACTGATTACACCCTGGAACAGCAACGCGGGCTTTATTTGCCATAAGCTGGCGACTGCGCTGGCAGCGGGGTGCACGGCAGTGATTAAGCCCAGTGAATATAGCCTGATCCAGACCGAGGTGATTACCCAGGCGTTGCAACGCGCCGGGCTGCCTGATGGCCTGTTCAACATTGTCACCGGTCGCGGCGATCAGGTAGGCGATGCTATCAGCCGCAGTGAGAAGGTGGCAAAAATTTCCTTCACCGGATCAACCGCTACAGGCAAAACCATTTTGCGCACCGCCGCCGACACGTTCAAACGCATCACGCTCGAGTTGGGCGGTAAATCACCGACGCTGATCCTGCCGGACGCCGATGCTTCTACCGCAGCAAGACTCGCCGTTCAGGCCGGATTTATCAATAGCGGACAAGCCTGTATTGCCAGCACGCGTATTCTGGTGCCTGAAGCCCGCAAAGCTGAGTTCGAGCATGCACTGGCGGCAGAAGTCGAGGCACAGCATTCTGGTGATCCCGCCGATGCCAGCACCACCATCGGCCCGATGATCAATGAAAAGCAGTGGCAACGGGTACAGCACTATATTGGTCTTGGGGAGCAGGAAGGCGCGCGCCTGTTAAGCGGAGGGCCAGGACGACCGGATGGGTTAACTCACGGTTGGTATATCAAACCCACGCTGTTCAGCGACGTCAACCCGCAGATGCGCATTGCCCGCGAAGAGATCTTTGGGCCGGTGCTCAGCATCATCAGCTATCGCGATGAAGCCGAAGCGATTGCGATCGCTAACGATACGGAATATGGCCTGTCTGCGCTGGTGATCGGCGCAGATGAGCAGCATGCGCGTGACGTGGGCGAGCAGATTCTGGCGGGCAGGGTGATGATCAATACGCTGGCGCACGAACCCCGCGCGCCTTTTGGTGGCTTCGGCCATTCCGGAATGGGGCGGGAAATGGGGCAGTGGGGTATTAGTGCCTTTCTGGAACCGCGCGCGGTGACGGTTGCATAAACCGATAAGGTGCGCGGAAATCAGCATCCTGCAATCATGGCGGCGGCGCAAGCAAGGCCGCCATCAAAAGCAACCTCCATTTACATGTTTCAAATGATGCACAGGGCGCGGAGACGCTGATAACGTCGGTCATAGGAATGGAGCATTTTCGGCTCACAGGCGGCAGCACGTTCCCTGTGTTGCCATCAGCACAATTCGAATGCCTGCTCTCGCCCACATCATCTAAAACCTTCGGTGATGTCCATTAACCACACGCCAAAACGTTTTAGCTTGCCGATAGTCTTCTCCAGAACCACAGCATAACGTGGGCGCGTAACCGGTTCGGTGCACGGCACACCTTTCTCATTCAACACTTGCCAGGCTGCCAACCTCACTTTATAGACCACATCATGGTTCAGCAGGTATTGCAGCGCCTGAATGCTGTGATCGCTTTCCTGTGCTTTCAAGACGGCGATTAGCTTCAGTCGCTTATTAAAATCCGTTTTATCCTTCATAAGGATGTCGATTTCTTCTGGTTGCACAGCACCCCCAACAAGATAATCCAGATGAAAGGTTAATGATGAAGGATTAGATTATAATTTCCAGAATCTATTTGCGATGTTTATTTTGTTTTGAAATTAATGAGTTTTAATCGTAATTCTAGTAGTCGTTAATTTTGAGTCGGTTTGTGTCATTATTGACACAAGTTTGTTGAAAGTATTTCAAATTGCATGAACACATTACTGCGTGTACAGAATGAGATCTTCAATGAAATAAATTAGTTAAATCAATGTTTTATGTTTTTCATTTCAAATGATAATGATACTCACAATCAATTGCCTTTAAGTATTATTCTGCTATCGTTACGTCCGGAATTAAGGCTTTAAGGTGTGGCGAGTTTTGTCCCACTTTTACCTTTTTTTCAAATAGCGTGGCAATACTACTATGCTCAAGTCGCCACCTTGATCGAGGTCTACGATATTGCCTAAATTAACCACCACGAACTGTCTGTATTACAGGTGGTAATCAATTTAGTTGCGAAAAATAGGCTTGCAACGATGTAATGCGTTATAAATCTAATCAGAGTCCAACCCATACATGAAAAGAAAATATCGTCCAGCGACAGCCCTACGCTCAATCGCCGTAATATGCTCCGCGCTAATCGCAAACCAGGCATTAGCCGATCTTCCGCAGCCTGCGAATGACCCTCATACTCAGGTTCATGATGGTAAAGGCGGCCAGCATAAGTGGGCTCCTCCGCCACAGCCTTATAAAGTTTTAGCTGACAATAAAGTTGTGTTTACCATCCGCGCACCACAAGTATCAGATGTTGAAGTGCAGGGTGGCGCGAAGGGCGATAGCCGCGTCAAATTGACGAAAGGTGCAGATTGAACGTGGACGACAACCGTTGGTCCGCTGGCTTCTGACATCTGGAGCTATCAGTTCATTGTCGATGATATTAAAGCGATGCTAGAGATGGGGCGTAAAGGCGGTGGAACGAACAATGGCCTTGCCAGCAATGAGTTCGCAATACCGGGTCCTACAACAAACGATTTTGTGGCGCAGTCCGCCGCTAAAGGGAGTGTAACCTACACCTCCGTGCCGTTTATGGATAGCCAGAAACGATTCACCATTTATACGCCAGCGGGTTATTTCAACTCTTCTGAGCGCTATCCGGTTCTCTATCTAACACTGGGTGGGGCGCATGATGGTTCGCGTGCGAATGAGGATGCTTTCATCTTCAATTTGATGGACAACATGATCGCTGATAAGCGTATCAAACCAATGATTGTTGTCGTGCTTGACCCGGATGCACCAGGTGGCAGCTCGCTGGGCAACTCTAGCTTCCACGGTGGTGGTAATCAGACTTCAGATAAGTATGTTGAAGCCGCTCAGGCCATCGTCGATAACGTTGTGCCATTTGTTGATAAGTCATTCCGTACGCCTGCCGATCGGGATCATCGCGCTATTAGCGGGTTCTCTTCACCGGGCGCGCAAGGCTTTATGGCGGGTGCGCGTAACATCGATAAATCCGCATCAATTGGCACTTTCAGTGGCGGATTCCCAACCTGGCCGGGCGTCGGCGTGCAGATTGAAAGTAAGCTGCACTATGATCGTTACACCGGACCGGATCTGAACCGCGTACCCGATATGAAAAAACTGGGTGCTTACATTCCTCAGTTAAACGCTGATGCAAATATGAAACTGGTATTTATGAGCGTAGGCAGTGATGAACCTCTTATTCAGACTTTTGAGTTGATGAAAACTTTCCTGAATGAACGTGGCGTGAAATATCAAGCTATGGTTGAACAAGGAGAGATTCACGATGGTCACAATATTCGTGTTTCATTGAGAAACTTCCTGCCGCTATTGTTTAAGTAAACTATCCGATTGATAAAATAGGGCCTGAATTATCAGGCCCGATAATAATCTTATTGAAATTAATACCGTTCGCAGTCATTTGTGCGACTTGGTTACGCACCCATAATCAAGATGTTTTAAATTATACGACGAGATAAAAATGTATATTAAATCTGTACAGGGATCGCCACGTCTTTCAACATTGTCTCTGGCAATCACGCTAAGTTTATTAAGTTGTGCAAGCGCTCACGCAGAAGATTATTCACTCGATTCATCTTCCTATTCATCATCAAGCGCAGCAAATGCATCAACTGATAAAGATCAAGATACAATGACCGTTACGGCGTCAGGTTTTGATGAAGATGTCGCAAAAGCTGCTGCCTCAGTGACCGTTATCAGTAATAAAACCATTCACTCCCGACCTTATTACACGGTGCTTGATGTATTAAGGGATGTTCCGGGTGTGTATGTGACCGGGGGAGTGGGATCTGAAGAAATCACCATGCGCGGTATGGCCAGTGATTACACCCTAATTTTGGTTGACGGCAAGAAAGTAGACGTGCGGGAGACATTAGACTCAACCACTTCTACAGGTTATCAGTATCTGCCGGGAATAGAAGCTATCGACCACATTGAAGTGATACGTGGTCCAGGGTCATCACTATATGGTTCTGATGCTATTGGTGGGGTGATCAATATCATCACCAAGAGAGCCAACCGTAAAGAGTGGCATGGGTCTTTCACCGCAGGAACCACTATTCAGGAACATAGCCGCTCAGGTGACATCGATCAGACCAGCATGCATGTCGCAGGTCCACTGATTCCAGATACGTTGAGCATGAAAGCTGATGGGACTTTCCAGCAACGCAAAGAAGATAACTATGATGGCGGTGCAGCGAAACGGAAATTACTTAACGGCGGAGTGGGTTTCACCTGAACGCCTAATCTCGACAACATTATTGATTTTGATGTGACTCGCGCATTGCAGGAATCTCTGGCTACAACCGCAATTACCGGCGGTATAACGAATCATACTTATACTCGGACCAACTACACATTAAGCCATAAAGGATATTATGGAGCGCTGGAAACCAATTCCTATGCGCAAATCCAGGACAGCACCAATTCCAGCAGCAGCATCACTGGGCGAAACACCACGCTAAATACTATCGACAAATTTTATTTAGGCGATAGCCACACTCTGTCACTTGGCGCGACATTCCTGAATGAAACCATCCACGATGCCAATAACGTATTGAAAGTTGAAAGCGGTGATGCGACGTCCAAACTTGACCGAAACAGTTGGGCGCTTACCGCAGAGGACCGCTGGAATATTGTTGATCCTTTCGATCTTATCCCTTCGATCCGTCTGGATGAGAATCAGAAGTATGGTTCACACGTGACCCCTAAACTTTATGGTGTGTGGACCCTGAGCCCTGAGTGGACATTGAAAGGCGGTGTGGCAGGCGGTTATAAAAACCCAACTCTGCGCGAATCTGCTTCCAACTGGGCCGACTCCGCTGGTTCAGGTCATCGAGATGGTGTGAGTATTGGTAACCCCGACCTGAAACCGGAAACCAGTACCAACTATGAGTTAAGCCTTAACTGGGCGGGTACGGGAATGAAAGCCGGAGTCACCGGTTTCTACAGTAAATTCCGCAATAAAATTGAACTGGAAACCCTGTGTACCGGAGATGCAGGCAGCTACGCTTGTGATTACAACAATGAAAAATATGACTTTGTCTCGTCTTACTACAACGTGAGCAAAGCCATGATGCGCAGTATTGAAGGCACCTTTGCCTGGGATATCCAGTCTAATTTGCATCTGAATACGTCTTACACCTATACCGAAACTAAACAGCTATCCGGTGATTATGCCGGTCAGCCTCTGAATCAGGAGCCTAAGCACTTAATCAGCGCCCGCCTTACTTATAACTTCTGATAAACATGTAACGGCTCGCAAATCTTCGGGCCTTTGAATCGCCACGGATAATCTAGACACTTCCGAGCCGTTGATAATACTGGTTTTCATATTCTGTCGGTGACATCTGATCGCTAGAACCATGCCGACGCTTACTGTTATAAAACATTTCGATGTAATC
>NZ_JAIUDA010000016.1 GCF_020179835.1 Pantoea sp. alder81
GCGATCAACAACCTGTTTGACTGCTTCAATTTTAAACTCTTCGGGATAACGCTTACCGCTCATGGGCACCTCTCTTTAAGCCATCTTAATTGACTCTGAGGTGTCTGTTAAACCCGTGGCGATTCAGTGGACCTCCCCGGGACGAACCGAGAATGTGCTTTTACCGCTATTTACTTCCCGGGCCTTGAAGGCAAGACGCATTCCATCAACCAGCGGCGGTAAAGGTGGTTGATAAAAGGCCTGATAGGCATTGGCCGATCCGGAATCATTTGCAAAGGTCGGCTTAGCCTGTTGAATAGCGGCATAAATCCCGCATGACGGGATGAAAGGTGCTCCAGGTGCGACATGTATGTCACAACTTTCAATCATCTTCATATCGCTGGAAACGTCGATGACCCAGGCGCTGACAAAACCAATATCGGGTAAGGGTGTCATCTGCATACCAGCGGATGCAGCGCTTGAAGCTTTAAGCGATACCACACATTTACCCGCACGCACATCAGGCTGAGCCTTACCATTATTGGCGGGGCCACTAAAAGTCATCGATGGGTCGGCGGCATTATA
Source organism: Pantoea sp. alder81 (assembly GCF_020179835.1). Classification (GTDB taxonomy): domain Bacteria; phylum Pseudomonadota; class Gammaproteobacteria; order Enterobacterales; family Enterobacteriaceae; genus Pantoea. The sequence continues at coordinate 565 of NZ_JAIUDA010000016.1, forward strand.
ATAGGGTAATACTGAATCACCGACATCAACGTCTTCATAACCAACCTGAATCAGATAACTGATACTCATACCAGCCTGTGCAGGAGCCCGTAGTTCAAGGATTAAATCTTTGGTGAGACCCTGCTTTAGAATGGTATCGGAGTGGTCTGACGTCAGTGTTGAATACGCTGTCTGATCAATGTGCTGCAGACAGTAAATTTCACCGGCACTGATTACAACGTTGAGGGATGCTGGCAAAGTTGGCGTGCACTTAAGACCAGCCAGACAGGTATCAGAGCCCAATACTGCACTGGCTAGCTTTGCCAGTCCGATCATGGCGAACTTATTCGTGTTCAGTAAATCGGTTTCAAGGGGGATAGCCCCCGGATAAACAATCTGACGGTCCATAATTTTCCCAAAAAAAAGCCACCCTGTTGGTGGCTATGCAAACGCTGATGAAGTGATGCTATTGCACCCTCACCCACACAATGGTGCCTTCCATCTTTGTAGCGGTAATAGCGGCAAAAATTTGTGCATCCGTTACTGGATGAGTAAGCACTGAGTTCCGGTGTCGATCTTTTAAAAGGCTTTCATGCCCAGCGAAAACAATGTCTGAGTCCATATCTGAATTGCATTTTTCTTTGTCGGGACGATGAACGATGACAAAAGCCTGACAAGGGATTTGAAGCGAGCCATAGCGACCCGCTACACCGTAACCGGAGGTAGGCATACAATACCCCCCCGTATCAACTGCACACTGAGGTTCGATGATTTCAGGCTGATAGCCAGTAAGGTCATTAATAATGTTCAGGATGGCCTGCCGGGTTCCTCGTTCGCGAAACATACTTTTTTTGATGAGGTTCCTGAATTTAATATCTGTCATCCCCTCATCTCGTCTCAAGTGCGCGCCAAAAAAATCCTGTGCAGCAATATCAAGCCAGCCATCACTGGCTGTAGTGATTCGCGTTTGTTGTCTTGCGTAATTGTAGAGCGAATAGCACCATGACAGATACTGAGCGAATAAAGTCAGAACACCATCCAGTACCGGAGTTTCATCACAAAACCATCCTGCTGGTAGCAGTGCTTTAAGTCTGGAATGCATGTCATTCAAGTCACCGTTACTCATTTTGCACCTCAATAACGCCAGCACGTATCACCTCTTTTGCCGATACAGCCAGGTCACTATTTCCATTGTTTAATCTGACTGACGTGACATTACTGACCCTGGGACTTGCGTTGTAAGCCAAACGGATAAGCTTTGTATAAGACAATAACTGTCCCAGCGTTAGCCTGGAGATATGATCTTCAATCGCAATTTTGACTTGCGCTAACACGTCGAGATGATGTTCCGGCGAGTCCGTTTCAATGACTAACGAAACATTTGCAGTTACTATCACGGGCGGAAACACACCAAAACCTACGGTAAATCCTCGTGTTTTTTCTATAGCCTCATAGGATTTTTTGATGAATGACTGAGATGGCTTTCCTGTTCCGTCATCCACGACAGCAAAAAAATAACCCGACTGCGGCTTTCCAGCGTAAGAATAATTCTCCACCAGGGCGCATGATACGCCGCTCTGGATATGAAGAATTGCAAATTCGATGGCCTCTTTGGTGGCTTTAGACAGGGAGGAAAACCACTTAACAAAGCGCGCACGAAAGTCATCATCCTTTTCGGCATCTGCTCCCCCCTCAAACGCTTTCAGGTTCGTCACAGTGTCAACAAAGGATACAGAGCCGATAATAACGGTTACCGTCCCTGCACGAACATTACCGCTCAAGCCTGCCTGCCAGGCACGTACCGGCACGTCCAGTAAGGCCTGGTCTGCAGGCAGGACATAGCCTCGCTGAACAGGATCATAATTTTTGTGTTTAGTGTCGCTGACAACCGTAAAAAATTGCGTATCGTCAATGGTTTTAACATTTGTGCCGATGGGTATGAGAGCCTGATGTGATGCTGTGAAACGTCTAAAAGTTACCGTTCCAATTGCCTGAACAGCAGGGTTACGCTCGAAGTTAAAATCAGCCATCCAGCTATCCAGGTCCTCTCCTGAGCACGTGGAAGCACGCGTATTGACCAATAGTTTTACTATCAACTGCTGAAGCCAGCTAGCAACTCCTGCGTTTGATTCAGCTAATGAACGGAGAATACTGCCAATTGAGAAATCCACCATTCTTGCAGCTCTCGCTTCTACCGCCGTTTTCTGATCTTGGTAGAGCTCTTTAAAAGATTTGATGTTTAGAGATGCCATGCTTTACCTCGTAACGTCAAAGCTGAGTGTTTCCGATGTGCCGGTTGTAACATCGGTATAGGATATCGATACACTCACGCTATCTTGAGTCTGCGTTAATTTGATCACCGGAGGGGGGTGCTCGGCAACACTATGCTCCAAAAGCACTTGACCGGTAATTAGCGCCTTCCATTCGCCCGGTCTGAACGTTTCACCCACTTTTTGGCCCAAACCTGCACCGTATTCAGGATCAAAAATATTATCGCCAGGATTAGTTATCAGTCTGCGGAGAATACGTTGATTAATGCGTTCGCGATGTGAAACTAGCCGAACGTCTCCTGATAAAGTGATATTCAAATCCCCACCTGGAATGTGAAATAAGTCATTCATCAGTTCTCACTTATTACCGGTTTCACCTGATCAACAGGTAACTGAGTAAAGCTCCCCTGCCCATTTTCAAAATGTCTGTGGCCGTTGTATGTTGTGCGTAACCTATGGAGAGACCCATAAATACCTTTTTGGTCGTTCACGTTTTTCACGACAGTCAGATTTTCTTCGATCAGGACATCTCCACCAGTGAAGTGGTGCGCCGGGGCGCTATAGGTGATTTTGGTGGCAGAATTCAGCAACACATCTCCGCTGTTCAGGAATTTTAGAAGCGATCCGCTTTTGTGAATCAGCCAGAACTCTCCAGAAGGCGGCCCAGGACAGCGGTCTTCATCGTTATAGAACTGGCCCGAGGCCATGCCAGCCCCCATAAGGCCGGAATCAAACTCCACTTTTACTTCGGCACCGACCATTGGCCCAGCAGCCAATCCCCACCCACTGCCCACCCACGGAGAACTGAGTTGCATCCATCCTGTTTCCTCGCCAGTGGGCTGCAGTTGAACCTTTACCGCATAGCTGTCCGGGTCGTAGGCGGTGATAATCCCCTGTCGCGTTCCGCTAGCGCCAGCAGATGTCTGCTGCGCGGTGGCTGCCATAGCATTCAGAAGTGCTCTCACTGCGTCACCTCCAGCGCCGGGCTGTGATTTTTACCACTAACGCTCATCGTGTAGCCATTTTCCCAGCTCATTGATCGGCGAACGCTGTCACACCAGTAACGCTGATCAAACGGGCTTTGTGTTCCTTCAACTCGCACCAGAGTGTGCGGCGTTAAAAGATTATCCCCGGCGGTAGAGCCGCTGAATTTCATCTCATGCTGCACGACCTGCTGATAAATGGTCTGCGCCAGTTCGTTGGCATCTTCAGGGGAAAGCCCATTTCTGATTACCCGGTAAACCTGCGTTTTCGAGTTGGAATTTCCCGGAGTACTTCCTTTGGCATACTTCGGATAAGAGGCCACGAACTGCTTGTTTTTGCGCTTTGCATTCCAGCTAAGAATCTCGACGGTAACGCCCTTTGATATCGTCAGCGCGCGGGAAAATGACAGGTCATCTGACATATTGCATTGCGGGTAAGCCAGTGAGCCCGGAGGTTGCCAGCGGATGACGTAATTGTCTTCCTTAGACGAATCCTTGATGGGTTCAAAATGCAGATTTTCTCCATCGATATATACGGAGTAATTTTCAATAGCAGCCAGCGTAGTTATTAAGTCCCATTCCGTTTGCTCACCTGTCAGGTGTGTGCTGTCAATCTTGAAGAACTCACCAATGCGCTGCGTGGTTGCTGTTACAACCGGTTTCAAACCGTGTCGCTGAGCCAGCATCGTCGCTATTTGTGAACTGGTGTAATTCTTGAAGCTTTCACCGGCAGACTTGGCATCAATCATCAACGCGGTAAAGTCGCGACCATCAGCCAATATCTCAAACCGCGCCGGGTCGTAATGCCAGCTGTCGATATTTCCGATGATGAGTTTCTTCTCGTCTGTGCCTGAAAGAGTGATGATCGAGGCATACAGCTCAACCGTAATAGTTGTCTGTGTTGCCCACCAGTTCAGCATCTGCATGTTGGCCGGTAATGCGGATGATGCCAGGACAAGGTCAAACGTCGATGCACCACGAAATCCAACATCCTCAACACTAAACGATACGAAAGGAACCTCAGTGCCACTTAAACGACAACGCCCGCTGATATGGCGGGCGCTCGATTCAATTATCAGGTTATTTATATCCATAACTAACTCGTTGGGTTGACTGGAATCGTCAGTGAATTGATACCGGTTAGCTGCGGATCAGACAGGTCATTTGCAGATGCAATGCTGCTCCAGAGAGAAGCGTCGCCGTACTGATCAGCGGCCACCTGATAAAGGTTGCCGCCGGACAGAGTTACCGTCCGTACACCGTCTGCCGTCTGGCCGGAACTCACGTTTTTATTCAGGCGTCCGAGTACATTGTGAAGGCTGTACAGCGCCGGGATGCGCGTACTCTGATCCGCCTGTCTGAGCAGATTACTCACCGTGGTTGAAATCGGGTTGCCGGGAACCAGGCCGCCAAGGGTATTTATCTGGCTGGCTGCCGACTCAAGCTGGCTAATTTGCTGCTGAATAATCGTCTGTGCGGCTATGATTGGCCTTACCACTGACTGCACCTGTTCGACTGTGGCATGAGCAAAGTCAGTGACCTCTTTCACGGCGCTGTGTACCGCGGTAACTGCATTGGTGACTGTCGATATGTCAATGATGTTAGAGAGGCCCAAAGCCTGCCCAATGTTGCTGTCAAGCACTCCCTGCAGCGCCCCGGTCAGCGCATCCACTTTCAGCGGTGAGGCATTGTTGGCGACAATTGCCACCTCTATGCTGTACGGCCTGCGGTAGATGAATTCATATACCGGCGTAAAGGAGGTGATCACTACCGTGAAGCTGTAATTGTCCAGTGTCAGCCTTAACTTCTTACCAGCATCTCGCATCCTCTCAAGTGCATTAACGCGATCGCCGGATTGCGAGCCGGTAATGACACCTGACCACGTCAGGGGGGCATATTCCACTCCCAGCACATCGATGACACGCTTACCGCCGACCATCTGGTGCAGAACCGTCTTGTGTCTGCCGGCAATGGTCACTTTATCCGGAACTTCAAATTCCATAAATTCAAAGTCTCCCAACATTAGTCGGGTAACAGTAGGATCAATACCTTGTGCGAAGTGCGTCAGGGAATTCAGAAATGACATGTGACTTCACTACCTGTATCAGTGACATCCGGGGGCGGGCTGGCATTCGCCAGGCTACGCTGGAAAATACCTGTTTAATGATAGACAACGTGATGAAGTTTGAAAATCAGGATGCATTCAAGATGACGGCTGCCTACCTGCAGCGTAAAGAGAACCTCTCAGCGGCAACGGCTTATTTTAAAATTTTATAGAGACTTATGAAAAGTTCGACCGTTGGCTCTCCTCACCGGAGCCAATAAAAACCATGGATGAGGAAAAGAGAGCTGCCAAAGCCAGCCCAGACTCACTGCTCTGATAAAATCATGACATTAATTTGCGATAAGTTTGCAATGTTCTGAGGCCAGGTTAAGCTGAAGTTGTCCTTACCTCTTCAGGGACATCCGTCAAACTTTTGGCAATACCCCCACCCCTTTTCATTGCCGCCCGGCTTCCGCGCAGGTTCCGGGTCTTTATTTAATTGTGGTTGTTTTCAGCTAAACGCTGTCAATTTCAACCTTACCGCTTCGCATGCAATCTCCAACGTACCTACTATGCTCAAATTGTCTCTTACTGCCCTGTGATGAGATAAGCTGTGTTTGGAAATGTTGGGCACAGGATTGTGCCAGCCCGGTTGCCACCACTCCCGGGCTTTTTGTTTTTTTAGCCTTTCGGTTTTTTCTCTGCCACTTTCTTCAGAAACATCCACTGAATGCTGTAGGCGATGCCGCCGGGTGCCAGAACCCAGGCCGATGAAGAATGACCGTCCGTGCCCATGACCACGAATTTCATCCCGACCAGCTCCAGCAGTTCAACGACCTGTCGATCCCAGGTTTCCGCTATGCCGGTATCACCCGGAACGGCATCCACTTTGACGCGGGTGCCGGGCGGACAGGTTAAACGCGTGCAGGTGCCGTGCACTTTGGCCATGATGTTATCCCAGCTGTCACCGTAGTAAGTGTCACTGTCATTCACGTCCATCGCTGCGGCCCCGAGCGTCAGTGCCAGCAGGGATATTACCGTTAAGGTTTTCATAGCCTTCGCCCCTGAAATCACGCTGAGGCTAAACGCTGCCATTAATGGCATACGGTTTCCCGCAATTTTCAAAGGCTGTGACAGAGAATTAAAAAGCGGAATACTGTGCCTCACCGGCTCAGGGCTCAGCCAATCCGGGCATCTATGCGTAAAATTTCCTCTGCGGAAAGCTCACGCCAGCTGCTTCTGGTCAGAGCATAGTCTTTAAACACATCATCCATCGCTTCATTAAATGACATGTATAAATGATCGCCCTGCACCGAATGATTTTCATAGTCGAAGTAACGAATAATGAGATACACCACTTCACCATCAGTGGTTGTCATTCCGTACGCGACAAGGGCGTTGACGCCGTCCTCATCAGGTTCTGCCAGACCAGCGTGTAAAAACCGGGGCTTTTCAGTAATCATAATGACGTCCCTGTATAGACGGTTTCAACTGAGGTGATGACGGCCAGCATCAGTGCAGATGTCCGATACGGCTGAATCTTAGTCCAACCGGTAACAGCCCCGTCTGTTTAATCAGACTAAACCAGATGCCCACCGCTTTACCCACCAGATTGCGTTCTGGCACGAATCCCCAGTAGCGACTGTCATAACTGTTGTTGCGATTGTCTCCCATCATAAAGTACTGACCTTTAGGGACCAACCACTCACCTGCGGGTAGCCCTTCCTGGTGGAAGAACTGACCCGTATCAACCGTTCTGGCAGCGTCTTGCTGGATTTTATGGGTGATGCCACCCAACGTTTCATTCCGCTCAACAAGGTGCTGACCGTAATTAAATGATCCTAAATGGTCAGCCGGTACCGGAGGTGTGTAGCTGATTGGGATAGGGGTGCGATCATCTCCCGCCCGTGCTGATGCCGGGAGAATGGATAATGTCTGACTTTGCGGTTCAAACTTCACATGATCCCCGGGTAGTCCGATGACGCGCTTAATAAAAAGCTGTGAGTCGTCTGCCGGATATTGGAAAATCGCGATATCGCCCCGTTGCGGATGGCCTCGCTGTATTAGTGTTCTCTGATTGAAAGGATTTTTGAATCCATACGAAAATTTATCAGCGATAACAAAATCACCTTTAAGCAGAGTCGGCGTCATTGAGCCTGAAGGAATGTGAAACGACTCCCAGCCAAAAGAGCGAATCAGTAATATCAGCAACAGCAGAGGAAACAGGCATGCACCTGTCTCCAGCCAGGACTGGGTCAACGCTCGTGTTTTATGGGGGGGTGCAGGCACATCATCATGCCTTTTGTTAACCGCACGGTTTCGCCACAGCAGGATCCGGCACAAACCGGCCAGAACTATGGCTACCGCCAGAATGTAGGCGAAAATATTCACTGCAATGTCCCCCTGATGGTGCGCAGCTTAAGAGGATTTGGGTGCGGCATTCACGGCCCCCTCCAGCTCGCTGTATTTCGCAGAACCAGTCAGAACATTATCGCCGATTAGTAGTGAAGGGATTTCTGTCAGACCGAGCTTCATGATTAATGACCGGTTAAATGCCTGCGGGGAGAGCGTATCGGGACTGACCCTTGTGAAGTGCACATCCGCCGCCCGCATAGCCGCGCGGATACTGTAGCAATCAATCATCCCTTCATAAGCTATAAGTGCGAGGTGGAAGGCGTCAAACTTCTCAGACTGGTGTTGCCATACCGCCAGGGCCATGCGCGTAAAGGCTATGGAGCCGTCAGATCCATATGAAATCAGCTTGTTCGTGATGGCTATCTGAGGATATGCCTTGAGTAGATTTCCAAGCTTAACGTCGGGCGGCCGGAAATGGATGCATTCGTAATTCATAAAAGTGACAATATTCTGTGCGGGATGTCCAGCATCCATCACGGGACAAATGGGATCATTCACTAATTTCTCCTGAAGCAATGCTTCCACCTGGCTCAGGCTGGAAGACGATAGACCCTCAAGATGGGTCACTGTGAAACTGTCTAGCGACTGACGCCACAAATGATCGGTTGCCGCAGTCACAGTGCCAGCAATTATCAGCAAAAATGTCGTCACGAGTTTGTTGAGCGTTCCCGAATTCCTAGTATTAATGCGTAATTACCTTTGTCTTTGTGAATACGCGTGGCGTCTTTGAAATCACACCAGCTAAGCAGCATGGCAATTACGCCATTCAGTTATCTGAAAGACTGCATCACTTCAGGATTACGCAGGACGATAATTAAGGAATGGCAAGGCTGCTGACCTGGCCGGGATGAATCATCAGCATGGATGAGTCGAATGCGCTTGCGGATGATGGCGCTCTGGCGGCTTGCTGACTCATTTGATCAATCACCGTCGCGACTAATACCTGACGGCCTTCATGCGTCATCAGGAGATTGATTGACTGTTCCGTTCGGTTACCCGTTACCGGCGGTATGGGCGGATAAATGCCGGTTTTCCTGTATGCCTGCTCACGTGCTTGCTGTTTATCGAAGTCAGCCTGTGAGGGCATCCATGGTCTGTAGGTTGCGCCGTTGTCTCGGACATTCTGGCGTGCCAGTCTTTCACGCTCTTTCATTTCCTGACTCTGCGACGCGGTACTGGCAGGATAAAGTGCGGCAAGTGTCGCAGCGGCAATGATGGCCGGAAGCCCTGTAAGTGCAGCAGCCAGACCGGTCAGCCCCGTGGTGGCGCTTCTGCCAATGAGCACCTCAATACCCCAGCCCGCCAGCTTAAGAGGGGATAGCAAAGCACCCACCCCATGCTTCAGGACCCATAAACCTCCGCTAAGCGCAGCAAGGCCTGTTATGGCCAGACCTGCTTCTCCGGCAAACTTCGCCATTTCAGGATGCTTGTGTGCGATGTCGGTCATCCGTTTTAATGAGTGCGTCAGCCCATCAAGCCCTTTCGTAAACTTGTCCAGCAGGCCGCCGTCTTTACCCATCACCAGCTGCAGATTCTGCCATTTCTTCTGGAAGTCGATTTTCTTGCCGTTATAGGTACTGCCTACGGCGCCATAAGCATCATCCAGTCCCCGTGCGATAGCGTAGGCGTCAATACGGCGATGAATGGTATCCAGCTGCTTATCGATGAGGCTGAACATCTTGCCGCCCGTTCGCCCAAAAATCAGGGCGTTCTCGCGCTGCTTTTGTTCATCCGTGTAGTGATTCTTTTGATAAATGGGCAGTATCATCTTCTCGTAGTAATCCACCGGTGACTGGCTGAATAGCTGCGAGTTAATGAGGGGGTTACCATGCAGACGTTTCACGCCGCCAAGGTTGTTGAGTTCAACCCTGCTGGCGTCCCAGATACCCATTTTCAACAGGTCATGCGAAACCTGGCTGGGCAGCATCACTATGCCGTTGAGGCGGTTATAGGCTGTCATCAGCGCTTCACCCGCTGAACTGCCCTTCAGTTCACCGATAATCGGCTCCAGTTGGGCGAACAATGCTTTACTGCTCAGATTGAAAGCTGAAGTACCCGCCTTGGCCATAAACTGGCGATACTGAGTGAAATCGACGTTGCCGCCAGATGACTGGATGGCCCTGAATGCAGCGTCCATCAGCGCATTAAAACGCTCAGAGCTCTTGAGCCCACCCGCCGTTTCAGTAAAACGCAGCATGTCCATTTGCTTAGCGAACGTGGCCTCGCGCTGATGCTCATCAAGTCCACGTGAAGCAAAGTTCATGCGCGCCAGCACAGGCGCTGCAAGTTTAGCGGCACGCAGCTGCTCATCCAGGGACTTCATACCGGAATCGCTGAACACGCCCTGCGCTTCAACCATATATTTCAGCAAATCAGTCGTAGAGGAACCGCGGATGCGGGTCGTCTCTGCGAATTGCTGTGCTTCCTGTGTTGCTGCCTGCCTCAAACCGAACTGTCTGAATTTCTCAGTCATGGTCTGGTAGCGCGCAGCCTCATCCACGAAGCCACTCAGCAATTTGAATCCAAGGTAGCCGGTGGCCAGATTGGTCATGCCGTCTGAATAGGCGCCATGACCGGGAGAGCGGCCATGACCGCCACCATTCCCCGAACCGCCGCTACCCCAGCCGCCCGGCGGCACGCCGTTGCGCCAGCCGTGCCATCCAGCGCCAGAGTTCGAGGGAGGAGGCAGAACAAGCCCCCCACCATGGTTGCCATATCCGCCTCCACCAGCTGCGGCGGAACCCGCCGCGAGAACAGGCAGCGTCATCGCCGCGCCGTAGCCACCAGCAAGAGACGGGAGATTTCGGGTAGCGTTATTCATGCGCTGGGCGTGGTCAGCAGCAGAGCGGATGGCTTCAGCATAATCACGCGCGCCACGCGATGCGCCAGAAAATTGGTTGTTTAGGGAACGGTTGAGTGCCCGCAGCGCGGATGTTGCCTCTCTGGCGGCGCTGGTCAGTGCTTTAATGTTCTTTGTGATTTTGACGAACTTCTTATTGAGTTCGATCGCATCACGGCTGACTTGCATCAGGTTGCGTGTAATCTGGTCATCCAGCGCCAGCCGCACGGCTACGCGGTAAGCCTGAATATCCATAGGAACCTCGTTTTAAGGACATTAAAAACCCAGCCGGAGCTGACAGGCTTAGAGTAAGAAGAGCGGGAAAAAAAGCTGAATGTTAAAGCCAATCTGACGATAACATTTGCGAAGCTAATGAGAGGAAACCCCCGTTATGAATAAACTCGGTCGCCTGTTTAAAAAAAACCGGGATGCTCAATCGATGTATATCCGCAATTCAGAAACTGAGATCTCTCGCATCGCCAGAAGGTGTAACCGGGATCAGGTGGCTGCGATACACATAAAACTTAAGCTGTTTCGATCAGAGTTAGCAGCCTGCCCGGATTGGGACGGTGACACGCATGACCAGATATGGGATGCCATCGAATCACTTAAACGGCTTCTCACGCAGATTGAGTTGCTGGGGAAACACAGAGCATTACTCATTTCTGCTGAATGATGCATGCGACTGACGATACCTGTTCAAAATTTATTATTGAGAACTTTCAATGGAACAGCCCAACCCCCTCGCAATTCTGACGGTAATCATCTGGTTATGATGTTCATCCCCTGCTTCCGCATGGCTCAGAAAGCTGGCTCCGGATTGAAATTGGCCTGCTGCTATCTTGTCCGGGCATACACTTCATCATGCTATATGTCTTCGCTTACAAGAAGTGGCCCAGCGCACCTTATCGATAAGCACTAAACATATGTCAGGATGAGATGCGAATCAGAAACAAAAAGCCCACCGAAGTGGGCTTAGTTATCAATCAGGCTGCTTATCGCCTGATTCAGGTGCCAGGCTCTCATCGTCTTTATCATGATCTTCTGACTTAGCCTTCTTATCGTCTTCAAGCTCATCGGCTTCAATCGGTCTATCTGACATAAATCCCCCTCAGTCGCTTAGAGATTTAAGTTTAGGCGTACGCAGAGAGGTAAGCCTAGCGCTTAAGGGCAAATAAGTAAGTAGTGGTGCACGTCTTAAGCACTGATCATCTGTCAGGATATGGCAATCAGAACTATCCGTGTATCTTTGCTTAATTAATCAACGCATGGATGAACATCACGTTGGAATCTCCAAAAATCAGCGTCATTGAATTTATCAGGCGCATAAATGAAGGCAGTACTAAGCCCATTCTTTGTCGATGCGATGACGGTAACAAATACATCGTAAAATCAATGCCTTTAATGCCGCCCAAGCATCTACTGGCAGAATTCATTTCTGCTTGCCTAGCTCAAGATCTTGGTCTTCCGCTACCTGATTTTACCGTCGTTTACATCCCTAATGAGCTGCTAGAATTTTCGCCAGAACTCAAAAGTGACATTAATTCGGGATACGCGTTCGCTACGCTTTACATTGAAAATGCAGTTTCTTTGACATTTGCACATTCAAGAAACGAGCAAATTGTCCCTATTGACGATCAGAAGAGGATCTTCTTGTTTGACCGATGGATCATGAATGGTGACAGAAGCCTCACTGCACTAGGAGGCAATGTGAACATGCTCTACGACGTTCAGCATGATAGGTATTACCTTATTGACCACAATCTAGCCTTTGATCAGAATGCGAACGCTGCTGGAGATTTCGAGTACCACGTTTACTCTCACAAATCGAGGAAGTGGACCTTTGACATGGTCGATCGTGTTGAGCATAAAGAAAAACTTCTAAAAACCTATTGCCGTATGCCTCACTTCTGGGAAGATGTACCGGATGACTGGCGTAATGATCAGGATTTCATCAACAGCATTGACACTACGCTCATTAGAGCCGAAACAGATGATTTTTGGAGTAGTATCACATGACAACGCCTTGCTTATACAGCATCGTTCGATATTCACCCTATCCGGAAACTGAAGAGTTTGCGAACGTAGGTGTGGTCGTGTGCGCTCCAAAGGAGAATTATTTCGACTACATGATCACAAATCGAAATGACTCTCGCGTAAGGCGGTTTTTCCACGACGATTGCATTTTCCCTTTAGCTAAAGATGCATTCTCTAGCGAGCTGGGATTTGCTAAGAACACTGCTCTTGAAATAAGCGGTGCGCAGTCTCTTTCTCAGTTTTTCCACTACTTTACTGCAAAACGCGAATCAATCTTTCACTTCAGCCAGGCCAGAGTTGTACTTACAAATAACCCTAGAGAAGAAATGAAAAAAATCTATGATCGTTATGTAAATCATAGTGATTATACCAAAGCACGTAGAGAAGAGGTTTTAGCTAAAGAACTAAAAAGAAGCATCGACAGAATTGATGCCCTAAAGAATATGTTCAAAAATCAGACAATTAACGGGACGCTTGCTAAATTTTCTATGCCTCTTGTCGCCAAAAGAAGTGACGTCATATCACGAGCGATCAAGCCTCTAGCTTTTGAGCAATCCGAACCTGGAAAGATGATGGAGCATGGTGACACATGGGTAATGAGGGTTACTCGTGCTGCAGAAGAAAAGTTACTAGAAGTAAAAGATGTGTTATTTACTATTGAGGAACCTCTCTCACCGACCTTGGCGCAAGTTAAGGTGCTTGATTCTATAAAGCTCAATTTAGACAAGCATAAAATTGCGCATGTTCCTGCTAGCGATCATCGTGCGGCAATCGAATTTGCATCAAATATCATCGTTGATCGGTCATGATTGTAGGGCCTTTTACTTGGCCCTTACTATTGCGCACAGCTGCATTCGTTGAGTTTTAAATGTAGCCCGCATCACCCTGAATGAGATTGAATCGTTTCTTTTTTTTGCGTGTACTGAAATCTGATCTCATCAAGAAATGTTAGCGTTGTAGCACGTCACCCCAACTCTAGAATACCGACAAACCTTTCCTGATTTAGTAAACTTTGAAATTACCCGATATAACCACGCCAATCGCCTCCAGCAGCGGGTCAATCTTCCGCACGTACGCGGGACCGATAAAGGGGCGCGGCGGCATGTTTTCGGTTCCGACTTCCTGCCAGAATCCGATCTGACTTTTAGTGCCCACAATGGCCGCCAGACCTACCACTTCGCTCTCGATGGAATCCCGCAATTCACCAGAGCGCAACAGCGGATCGTCTTCTGTGTACCCCTGACGCACACGGTCGGCTTTCGTTGATTCAGCCAGGGGCGCCCAGGCCTCAAAAGGGCCGTAAGCGGGCTGGTACACCCCAATCTCTTCTTTCGCCGTTTCCTCAATCTCTTTCACGATGATGTGAAAACCCAGCTCAAGCTCTGACGCTATATTAGTGGAAGCAAACGACAGTTCCCGACCTAACTGTTCAAGGTTCATCAATTACTCTCCTCCCACTGGCCTGTATTCCAGTTGTACCTGCCGCCGTCGAACTCGCGAATCACCACGCCCATCGCAATACGTTCATGAGGCATCAGCCCAGCCAGTCCCGGGAAAATGATGCTGAACGGAACCCCGGATTTCATCAGCCAGCACTGATTGATGAACGCAGGGTTCCGGGCGAGTTTTTTGCGGCGGTCTCCGTGGCTTCATCCTCTTCCTCTTTCGACTTCTCACGTAACCAGGATGTCACCGCTTTCAGTCCGCTTTTACCGAGGATGGCCAGCATGCCTTCAATCTGTTTGGGGTTCTGCGGCACCGGGTATTCGTCACCGTCAATGTCAGCCACTGCCGCCACCGGGAAGGCATACATGTTCATGTACATCACGTTCATGGCCATTTCCGGGCCAACAGCAACCGTCAGGCGGGATTCCTGCACCGGGTCCAGCTCGCGCAGGGTGATAAGGCGCCCTGCTGTGTCCCTGACCTGGTTATATTCAATGGCCTTTAATGCCGGGGTGGGTTGCTTGCCTTCATGCACTGTGACCTTAACCATTCTTGTTCCTTAATGTACTTTTTTGCGACGGTTTGCCGTCCAGGACAGGGTCTGATTAACAGTCTTCTCTCCCTGCTTGTTGCCGGCATCGGTGAGATGAAACGAGACGCCTTCATAGCGAAAGACACTGACCGTGCCGTTCACTTCGGTGATGGTCTCAGTAATGGTGCCGCGAGGCTGATCGATACCGTTGTAATAGTTGTCTTCCCACTTCGCCCAGAAGTCATCCAGCGTGGCATCCATACGTTCAGCAGTAATGGTGCCATGCCAGCCAACGGGGATTTGCAGCTCATCGGTGATGCCATTGAGTGGCGTAATCTTCTGGGTCGAGACCTGCGGCTTTGAGTCAAAGCTAATGATTTTGGGAATGCGCAGCTTGCCCGATGGCGTGTTGATATCGACTGCGATGTCGCGGCCTACGGTATAGCCAAGGGTTGGCATGGTTTATCTCCGGAATTAAGAGCGCAGCGGCTTTAGCGGGGTGAATCATTTGAAACGGAGATGGACACGCTGCCACCTCCTTCCAGGTTCACCAGGAAGTAGCGAACCACGTTCAGGTATTTAACCTGCACATCTGCCGTCATGTAACCCAGCGCCACACGGGAATCCGGATTATTAGTCGCATCGAGACGCACAGAGAAAGCCGGCCCGCCGTTCGGGTCGCCAATCATCTTCATCGTCTCCAAATTCGACAGGAAAGACTCCAGGGTGCTTTTCGTTTCCCGCCGCAGGTCTGTTGTCTGATTATCCCCCACCACGCCACCAAATCCTGCCGCCAGGGTCAGTGACAGGAAGTTGGTCATACGGGTGTAGGTATCATCGTTCTGGGTCGGATTAGACGACGTGTTACGGCCTGAGCGCATGCCAAAGTAATGACCGCCCGGACAGGGATTGGTGATAACGTCCAGACGTGCCGAATTGATCGCACCGATTTCCGGTACCGAATAGGTTCGTCCCATCAGCTGTCGCTCGGTAGCGATGATGCCCGGGATGCGCTTATTCAGAGTGGAAATATGTGGTGATCGGGATGCAATATTCGCTGCTTCAAAAGTCGCGGGCGCAATCATGCGATTAGTGCCGTTATGCGTGTCTTTCCAGAATGGCCAGTCGCCTACCAATAGTTTGAAATGCCAGTCATCAACACCCGATGTATTCAGCGCTTCAGACAGTGCTTTGCAGTCGGTTGACGCCGGACCCTGACTGATGGCATACGCCCCTTCGGAGCGTGCGAAGGCGGCCATAGCGGGCCAGCAATCGCTGTTCGTTACATCAATAAGATTGATGACCTGCGAGCCTGAGCCGCGCAATGCGAACATCCCGGTCCGAAGGGTGTCAGTACCGTCCGCGCCCAGCAGCGTTTTCTCTGAAACTGCTTCTGATTGATTTTTCTTGTCGCTACTGGTGGCAGCTTCAATGCCATCTGTCCCGCCTGTAAGCTGAACGGGCTCGATGACATCTGCGGTTTTATTTTCCTCAGAGTTGTTATCAGTATCCTGATTGTCTGTTCCAGACACTGGTGCCGTTGTAATCGTACCCACTGAAGCGCGCACCAGCTGACTGGGGCCACGGATATTCATCTGACCGTGATTAACGGCGTGAGCCATCGCCTCCCATAACGCAGCCTCTTTGCCCTGAATATTATCGAAAACCTCAGCTCTCATGCCCGGCAGACTGATGGTCAGCTTTTTCGAGTTAACCGCCGTTCCTATACTGATTCCTGCGACAATCTGATTTCCCCGCGTTCCGCTGTAGAGGGCAGTCAGCATAAGGGCTTGCTTACCCCCCTTTTTACTAAGCTTTCCACAAGCAGTCTTATCCGTACCGTTAGTGACACGGATACAGTTCAGGTTCGAGGCACCCAGCTGAAGTGAAATCGCTACAGCCGTCGAGAGGTCGAATTTGCGATCTTCTGGATGCCCCAGAAAAAAAGCCATATCTGTATCTGAGTTGATACGGAAAACGCTGTTTACCGGCCCCCAGCTACCCACACCTACCAGACCTAATCCGTCAGTCGGCACGCCATTAATCAAGCGAGTCCGTGGCGGTACCACCTGGACGTATAAATCCGGTGCAGTTAATGCAGATGTGTTGAGATCGCCGGCTGAATAAATCGGCATGAAACATGACTCCATTGTGAATGCGCGGTAGCGATTGAAAGGGTGTTATTCAGGAGGCTGATGACCATTGAGGGTGACCACGGTATGAATGACTTCAGGTGCGGTAATGGTCTGCGTAGTAGCGAAGTTCACGCTGAAAATCAGGTCCCGGCGGTACACATGCCAGTTTTCCGCCCTGTCTGAATCAAATTGTCTGGCGTAAATCATCAGTGCAGGCGCACCATCTCCCAGATCGATATGGCATTCCTCAGAAAGCGTGGTGTCGACCGCCGCACCGACTTTGCTTCTCAACAGAGGCGTGGGGGCCCAGATGGTTATCTGAAAATCTTTGATCTGACGCCTCAGTTCCCGGACAACATTATCTGACTCAACTTTCGATAGCGCTGATTTACGAAATGGCCGTCCCAGCGGCGTGTTCACCCGGCGTTCTGTCGGTAGTGGCCAGACGGAGATGTGCACACCACCCGCATCAATATCCGGTTGCAGAATTCCTGGCACTGGCCATCCTGGATAAATTTGAACAGGCGCGTTAACGATACCAGGTTCAGCTTCGCCCTGGGGGTAGATCGCTTCGGCTAAACGCTTTGCCAGGAAACAGGAAACATCATCGGCACTGGCCATGTCACACCGTGACCTTGAATGCAGTGAGCCGCCAGCCCATATCCGTCAGCTCGGTACCGGTAATGACATAACGCTGAGCATTTTCATCTGTAGCAAAATCCCCGGAATGGACGTGCAGGCCTTTATAGGCAGGCATCTGGATAAGATGCCATGCACCCCGCGTTTCGCCTGGCAGCTTCATGGGGCTGTGCTCTCCGATACGGCTCAGCAAAATACTGGCAGGCCAGTCCAGCAAAATGACTTTCTCACTGCCAGCCTGAGTGCCGCCATAATCATGCAGTCCCGCACCACCGCTGACTGAAGCAGTTCGTCTGAGGGTAATTAACCGTTCTGCTTTAACACATAAAATGGGTTGCAGCAGCGGCATGGCGGCTACATAAAATGTTCCTTCGGATGAAACCAGCATATCGCCCACCTCAAACTCCGCCGCATCAAAGATGCCTATGCGTGCAGCCTGTCCAAACCGCGCTGACCGCATGTAGCCGTAGTCGGTGGTGAAAGAGGCGCAAAGGAGCTGAAGCGGCTCGGCTTTCAGTGGGCTGAAGGGTGAAGCCGCCCGGAAGTGACTGGCGATCGTGCCCAGTCGACTGGCAGCTCTGCCATTACCCTGATGAACCCTGGCCGCCAGTTGCATTGCATCCATATCAGCTCCTGACCACATGCACGTTATCGTTGCCCAGCGACGGTCCAGGCGCAATGCCGAGTAGTCCACACAACTGACGCCGCCACTGGTTATAGAGTCGCGTGCGTTCGGCCACCTCGGAACGGTTTCGCTGCCAGACAGCCGCTTTATCCGTATCCAGATTGTCAGCGGCACGGGTGATACCACTTTCAAGACCCGACAGCGTAATAAGATAGTTCGCCACAATCGCTTCTTCTTCGGGGCGCAGCGTCTTCAGACGGTGAGCCAGAGTCTGTAACCGTCCGGATGTCACCTGCGCGTAGGCAACATCCGAACGGTCATCGGGTGCTGTGTCACCCAGCATCTGATAGCCCATATAACGACGCGCGTCTGCCTGCTGTTGGGGTGTCAGCATAATTGCCTCTCAAATTTCGGAGTGGATGGCGGACGTTTAGGCAAGCAGCAAACAGGTATGCTCAGGTTTGATGTTCTGACAGCCCCATGCCGCGGCGATTTCGTAGCGCACACGGCGGTACTGTTTGTACATGGAGACTTCGAATGACATGTTGGTGCGCGGGTCAGTGATCATGATGCGGTCATCCGCCATATCACCCTCCTCGGGCAACGCGGGTGCGCGCGTAGCCAGGATTAGCGCAGAGCGACTGAAGGCGAAGTTAGCGGTAAATTCACTGATAACATCGAATTTTGTTCCCGCCTTAACCTCTTCTCTGAGGCCTGGTGCAAAGATATGAATGCCTTCAGATGAGGTTTTTGCCACAACGTATTTATGCTTGCCCAGCACGACAAGCGCCCCTGGTGTAACATTCTCAGGTTCCGCTGGTTTGCCTTCAGCACCTTTAGCGAGGGTAATGATCGTGTCGCCGGCATCAATGTCGCCACCGACGGAGAGTTTTTCGGTTTTTGCCCCCGTGTTTTGTGCCACCCCCGCAGACTCACGCAGAGTGAAACCATGCAGCTCCAGCAACGTGCCCTGCGCACGCAGCGCGGTTGTACCAGCTTCATTGGCTTTGGTCAGCTGCGCCATGGTACGTAATGCAGCACCGGCAGTCGTATCGATAACACACTGCAAATCGCTCAGTGGTGCGCCGTTATCAGTGAGGATTTTGCGTACCTGTGCTGTATCCGTCAGGGTATCTTTAAAAGGGGTTTTACCCGGTTCGCCCGCGGCACGGGAGGCGCGACGGAACAGCTGCCCCAAATCCACTTCGATTTCATTGACCAGCGTACGCATCGCCTGAGTAACCTGGTCGCGGCGGATACCGTGATAGCCCGGGCCTGATTTAATGCCCTTCTGTTGTTCGCCTTCCCAGCGGAACGGCACCATACGGGATTTCGTAATGGCCAGTGGCACATTACCGATGTCCTGGTCGCCGTCATCTGGCGGCAGCTGGGCAGGCACCACATCTTCTGCCTGTGATGCAGGCGTCAGTGGAATTCGGATTGGCTGGTTTAGCGCTGCACGTTCAGCCGAGGCGTCCAGCGTAATAGATGGAATGAACCCGCACAGTTCGCGGGAAACAATGTCCAGCGACTGGTAAAGATCGGGAATGAGTTGCGTCAGGGTATTAGGCATTCAGGGATATCCTGTTAATCGGTGATTTGTACACCCGCGCACGCTCTATCGCTCTGCTCCTGTGGGCTGAGAGACTCAAACTGTTCACGGGTGAGGATGTTCGGATTGGTGTTGCCATTTCCCCCACCGGAGCCGCCGCCGGATGCGCCTGTGCCTTTGAGGATCTGGTCTTTGTATGGGTAATGCTCGACGAGGATGCCCAGTGCCTCATCGAATCCGGCCGCTTCGCCGGGCTTAATGGCACTGAAGATCTTGTTACCTTCACGGTCAAACGCCGTGACAGCGTCACCTACCACCTGGAAATTGCTGCCAAAGCGGGCTTCGACGAGGTCAGCGGGGATACTCATCTTTTCAGAGATAAATTTTGACCGGGCAAAACTGCCGCCAATTTTTTCGGCGGTCAGCTTCTGGCTCAGGTCATCGCGTTCTTTCACGATAGGCGCATATTTCTCTTCCAGTGCGCGAACCGCTTCGGTACGTACCTTTTCGACTTCACCGGCATCCACCAGCGTTTTGTCTTCCATATTTTTCACAGTTTCTATGGCCGCCAGTGCGGCAGCAGGGTCTGCAATGCCTTCGAACGTTTTCAGGGAAGTTTCGGCTGTCTCGGCACGCTCGCGGTGGGCCTTCGCTTCACCGTTCAGGCGCGAGATAGTCTGCAGGGTGCCTGGTGCATCGAACGCCACCTCTTTGCCGTCATCCTGCACATACACAGGCTTGCCATCGTTCACGACAACATTGCCGTTTTCGTCAAGTTTCAGTTTCATGGGGGTCATCCAACCTTAAGAGCCATCCGGCTCGTGACGCCGCGCTGCATCCGCAACTGCAGGCAATAAAAAAGCCCATGCCGGGGCATGAGCCTGAATGCGTTACACCGCCGGAACCGGGGCGGGTTTTTCTGTTCGTGGTGGTGGCATGGCGCGAATACGCCCCTGCTCGTCTGCCCAGCGAAGTTCACTGCTGATAAGGCCACGACGCTGAATTTCGTTGAACAGCGTCTCGTTGGACAGGGCACGTTCTTTGTGCATGCCCACAAGGAAGTCGGCTGAGGCTTCGGCCAGGGTCGTGGCGCCAAAATCGCTGAAAATGGTGACGTGGCCACCGTCTGGCTCGCCAGTCCACTCGGCCAGATACTGCAGGGCCTGAGTGGCGGCATCCGTCAGGTCACAGACCATGCGCTGCAGTGCACTGGTGCCCGCTTCGTTGTCTGCCAGCGTCTGCACGACGGTACGGTGGCCGGGTTTGATCACCAGCAGTTCCGCCCCTATCTGCCGCATTTTTTCCTCCAGATCGAGGATGTCAGTGCGCCCGGCCTCAATGGCTTTACCCGTGTGCTCGACGTAGCGTAAATCCGCGTCGTCCTCTTCTGACATGATGGCCGAAGCCGCACCGACAGATATCGGTGCATCACCCAGTTTTTTGCCAAATAACACGGGCACGCGTGCGACATGCAAAATCGTCTGCTGGTCACTGCGGGACTGCCAGTGTTCGACGTTGAGCCAGGCCAGTTCGGCCAGCGGCGGCCTGCCGTTCATAAAGCCACGCTTGTCCCCGTAAACCGGAACAAAGGTGATTTTCTGCAGGCTGGTTGTGCCTTCGTCGTGCAGCTGCCACTCCAGGGTGCTGGTGACCGGGTTCAGTTTCTCGCGATAGATGCGCCAGCGGCCCGGGTTCAGCACCCTGACCTGCTCAATGTCTTTCACACTGAATTCATTTTCCGGGTCGCGTTCACTCACGGTCTCGACAAAGCGCAGCAGTGTGAAAGTCTCCTGACCGTTAACACGCTTGGAGTCATAATCCAGCAGGCTGTTTGCCGTCACTTTCACGAAGTATGGCCGCAGTCCACGCTGTCGCTCTTCGGCCAGGGAAAGCGGCTTATCGGCAGGTGGGTGTTCCACCAGAATGCCGCAGAGCCCGAACGCCATGGCCTCTTCACAGATGTCAGCTAGAAAGGAGTGCAGATTGGTGCCCTGCAGGTCTACATCCGCGAACATGTCACGAATACGCGCAGGCACGACTTTTTCATCCCAGGTCACCGGACGGGAAAAGGGTTTACCGCTCAGCACTTCAACCGTGCGGGAGAACGCAGGAAACAGCGTGGCCGTATTCAGCCGGTTCTGGTAGAACGCTGCTTCCTCATTGGGCCATCTGGGCAGGTAGGTTTTGCCCGCCAGCCGCATCGCTGCCGTTCCGCCCAGCAGGGCTGAAATCATGGGCCAGCATCCGGCCATCGACTCAATCTTTGGCGATCGCTTCCGGACGTCGTTGCTCATACTGGTCTCAGGTCAGGCGGAGAAAGGACGAACCGTGGTGCCTTTCGGCTGGAACAGTTCGGTAATAGCCCAGACCAGCGCATCGAGACGGTCCGGAGATTTTTTAGCGGTGGCGGGCACGTATTCCAGCAGCTGGTTCTCGAGCTGGTAGAGGTTGCCGCGGTGCGCCACACGGCCCTGCTCATACAGCGCGGAGATGGGTTCAGCGCGGGCAAACTTTCCCTTACTGGCATGGACACGAATGATACGGCCCCGAAAGCCGGCATTGCGCAGCGTGTCCTCTGCCATGTCACCGCCCTGATTGGTCTCGATGACGATGGCTTCGGCCCTGTGGTCTTCATTCGCCTGAATTGCCCGCTTTGCCCAGCCGTTTGGAGAGTACTTGCCCGAGTAATCTGCATCAGCTGAAAACAGCCGATCGTTGCCACGACCGTAGGAGCTGGCCACAACAATACCGGTTTCGTCACTCTCTTCAGTGTTGGTCGCCTGCGGGTCAATGGCCACAACGGTGCGGGAGGGTTGCACCTGAATATCCAGCGCACGCGCGCCGGAAACCATCGCTTCGGTCCAGAGCGCCCCTTCGGCATTGAAGCGGCGCGGCCGCTGCATGTACTGCGCTTCCGCCGTGCGACGGTGTGAGAACAGGGAAACACGGTGCGACTCGTTGTGCTTGTAAGGCCACAGCCAGCCGTCAGGCAGGCCATGATCAACCGATAGGGCGTGGCTGTTTTCCGGGTACTGCGCGGAGTACGACTGACAGTTGTCAATCAGCACCGGAAGATTCAGGTGATGCCACTTCTCACCACTGCCCCCGCGCAGCAGATAACCGCTCAGGTCGTGGTAATGGATGCGCTGCATGATGACCACGATGGGCGTGGTCTCGATGGCCAGTCGGGAGCGAATGGTTTCGTTGAAGCGGGTGTTCACCCCTTCGCGAATGATTTCGCTGTAGGCGTCGTCAGGTTTGACTGGATCGTCAATAATCAGACTGCCCTGCCAGCCCGGCTCCATATGCCCGGCACGGAAGCCGGTGACCTGTCCCGCAGCGGACGAGGCATATACCCCACCGCCGTATTCGGTCCACCACATGGCCTTACTGTCGGCATCGTCGCGCAGCGCCATCGGCCACATAGCCTGATAAGCGGAAGACTTCACGATACTGCGCGTGGTTGATGAGTTGAGTAAGGCCAGGTTGTGGGAATAAGACAGGTGCATAAACCGCGCGCGGCGGTTCAGCGCCAGCCCGCGCCCCATCATGTTGATAGTGGCCAGTTCGGTTTTGGTGTAGCCCGGTGGAACGTTAATGATGAGGCGATGGATGTCGCCATCAATCACGCGGTCCAGCGTCTGCTGAATGATCTGATGGTGTGGCGCGACGATCATCCGGCTGCCTGTGCGCTGCTTGAAGAAGTAACGGGCAAAGTACATCCCGTCCTCTTCACACTCTATCCGGCGTGCAGCGGTCTTATATTCAGCAGTCGTCATCCTCTAACATGTCCCGCCGCGCCTGCCGGTATTCCTCGCGGGAGAGCAGCTTAATTTCAACAGGGCCACCCTCTTTACCCGTGAGCGTATGCGAGGCCTGTTCGCGGAAGGCCTGCACCGAGATGTGCTTGCCCAGCAGCTCAAGATTTTTCACTTTGTCTGGCCACTTAATTTTTTTGAGGATGTTCTCGATGGTGGTTTCGTCAAAATTGGTGACTGTACTGAGAATGTCTAATCCGCTCAGTGTGGTGCGCCATACCTTTGGCCACTCATGGACTGGTTTAAGTCCAGAGTCATCCTTTAGGATGTCGAGCACATCCATCTGATCGATTTCAACAAGCCTGTGAAGAACATAATCTGCATTAACTTCTGTTCTTTCGTTACGCGCTGATTTAAGTTCAATGATGCGTTTCGCTACATCAGGTTTTGACAGGTTCTCGGACCCCGTGCGATTAGCGGTCTTTTGGCTATAGCCCGCTCTGACTGCAGCTTGAGTAGCATTTAAATCAATTAGGTACTCGCGACAAAACATCTCTTGTTTGTCGGTGAGTTTCATTTTAAATGGGCTCAAAAAATGGCCGCTCAAGCGGCCGTGTTATCTTTGGAGCATCAAGAGGTATGGCATGAAAAACTACAAGTTCTGCATCCGTTAGCTCTAGAGTAACCAAGCCGTCTTGCTTCTTGTACTGCAGATGAACAATTTGTATAACTTCCAAGAAAAACTCTGTTCTGCAATGCGGGCAAGTAACGGCATGAATCAGTATGGACTTCATGATCACCATTAGCTTGTTGATTTCTATTAACATAATAAGAAGTCATTGGTTAATTCCAAAAGCTTAACTGAACATTCAGCCATGAAACCTTAGCGCTTACCTTAAAAAGAAATAAGAATAATCTGACCCTATCTTGAGCTTTGTCACTAAAAATTTAATTTATAGAATGAATTCAAATTCATACCTTTGAGTGAATGAGTAATGTAGCTAGGATACACGTCCATAGTTAGGAAATTACCTAAAGCTTTTTTGTTTTAGACTGATTGATCAAGGCCGAAAAATGTAAAAAAACAGGGTATGCCGTCGATACCTCCTACGGAAGTAAAAAAAAGCCGCACCCCTTACGGGTACAGCTTTCAATTTTTAATGCTTAACCCCAGCATTCACTTATCGATTGAAGTGTTTTCTACTGTAAACTGCTGTCTGAATGCGGCTTTTGATACGGTGTCTGGCGTGCTTCATTACTTCCATCCACTTGGGGTCAGCCGTGTTCCTGCTAAATTTTTCAAGCGCAATTAAGAGCTCATTCCATTTTAAGGCTTGCTGAGTCTTGTCTTTTCCGATGGTATCCTTCATGTGCTGTATGGTGTTGTCAACCTGATGTTTTACATCAGTAATGCTGGTTCCAGACTGGTGAAAAGCGGCCAGTTTTCTCAACCGGATAGCAAAAGCTTCAACGTCTAAATCTAATGCGTTCAAACGTACCTCTACTATTATTATTTTGTTCTTTAGTTGTAGTCGTTTTTATGCCATTTGATAGGTCGACATGAAAAAATCGTTCACTGTCTGTTTAATGCCGCCTATTACGTCAAGTCAAAATGTTGGCTTCCTGAGTTCCGTCCACTCCAGGTCATTTGAACTTAGCTAAGTTGTACACTGTAGGCTGATGTATGGTGAGATAAATGTCACAACCATTACATAAAAAATACTTTTCTTTTTATCAATTCAAAGTCGAACCAAAGCCATCCTAATCAAAAAAAATCGATAAATTAATTAGAAATTCTTAATTCAATATAACATGCATTCTGCACACACCTCAGACCACTAAAACATTAGAATTTATTGTTGTACAAGTTATTCGGTATTGTATAGGTTTGTCGGGCGGTTAGAGCCGCATGTAACGAATGATGCTTTGCATCGCCTCTGTAAGTGTTTTGGATTTCCACTTACAGAGGTATTTTTTAATTTGAGACCGAAACCCTGACGAACCAGTTAGGATTTATGGCATTTATAATACGTAGCTCGGTGTTTACTACTGCTAGCCGTGATATGTGAACCAGGCGATTTTAGTTTTCCCTGAACAAGCATCGTGATGAAAGAGTGACAGTTGAAGCTGCACTTCTTACATAAATGTCATCAACAAAATAACCTCTTATGGAGATTTCTGTTGCTTGGTATAGGAAGTGTCGATAGCAATGCTGACGCCTACCAAGCTGCACTGGGAATATAATTTAAGAGATGGCATTTGATATGACTTTCTGAACTTTTGCTGTGTGTAAAATCAAGTGAACAAGGATGTTTGTCTCCTCGCGTACCAACATAATATTGCCCCATGGAATGGGGCTTTTTTACTGAAACAAACTGAGGCATGCTCGTTATGACGTTTTACATTCCAGGGTAGCGATGCCAGCCGATGGCGTCTCAATCGTTACTTTCTTGTGAATTGCATTCCACAAAGAAATGGCCGCATCAACAAGAACACTGAAGTGCTCTTTAATGCTATCCCAGTTCTCACCTAATACATCTGCCACTGCCTGAAGTGCCGCCATTACGCATTCTTTTTTAGATTTACCAGCATTAACCTGTCCATGAAATGTTTTTTCAGCGTTTACGACAGCTTCACGCATAATTTGATAAAGCCTGAAACCATGATATGGGACGTTAAAGAGATCGAACTGGGATACACTGACGGAACTCATTACTGTATTAAGAGAAGTTAATTGCGGAGACATAATCAACCTTAATGATCTGAACTGCTTGATTTAGAGGTGGGATATCGAGACGCCGTAAAACTGTTAATTTTGGCAAGCGTTAGCTTTCTTTTATAATAGAAATTAACACAAAAGGTCATTACAGCGAGCAATATGCCAATTATGAGACTGAGTACACTCCATTGCTGTGGAGTCAGCCAAGACAGTATGCTTTGAAGCATGGCACCAGCCGAAAAGCTGTAAGCAACTCCGGTGGTTAGTTTACTCATCGGGTTATAACCGGTCTGGGTCCGGGCGGACTTGATGTGCCCGGAAATGCCTTGTTGAGGCATAAAAAAAGCCCTGACCAAAAAGGACAGGGCTGGAAATTTATCTATAGGGTCAGTGACCCATCGTTAGAACCAAAATAACACAAAAAATGGAAAAGTAAATAGCAAGCTATAATATAGTTCGATGATTAATAGCACGCTACTTTATAAGGCGATTAAGCTGCTTTTCAGCCCACGCTTCTTCCTCATCAAGACGCGTGATAAGACTGAAGTAGAGATTCTTGAGGCACTTGTTCCAGACATCACGGGATATTTTGTCTGTAATCTGAGTAAGCGCCCGGTACACCACGGTAGCCGGTATGCGTGAATACCCGCGCCCGTCACAGCGCTTGCAGTTTTTATAAACCGGAACGCCCTGGAGTGCAGTTTTCTGACGATCAATAGAAACTCCTCGTCCCCGGCAATCCTTGCAGGATGCGCGAGTGAAGCCTTTCCCCTGACATTTGACACATGCTTTTCCAGAATGCATCCCTGAACCATTGCAAACATGACATTTCGTTTGGGTTTGAGCGCTTCTGGACCAGTCTGAAAAAGCATACTGCGCGATGACACTAACCACCTTTCGGCGCTCTGACTCAGAGAGTTTGCTCATAACAGGATATCCACATGCGACTTTTATACCTTCGCTGCTGAGCAGCGACACGGCTCTTTCAACATCAGAAGTCATGAGAAATGTTTTACCGCAGAAGGCACTGTATCCCAGTGGAAAACGGCTTTGAAGAATCCCTGTAATGTTCAGGAAATCTTTAGATGAAAGCACATTCGCATATGGGCCATTGCCCCGCTGTTGAAAATTACACGTTCGTGGGTTCTGAAATTTAATAAGATGTTCAAGTTTCATCGAGAATAATCCTTCAGATACGATATCGAGCACACATAATCTGAAGGATTGAAAGTTCATTTTTCTGAATATATCGAGTGTATTTAATGAGCAGCACTATCTAAAAACCGAACAAGCATAAGATGGGGATATTCAGATTCATAAAAACACACCTGAGAATTGCGGCAGCTGTTATTTATGCTCCATCATTAAGCGCTCATGCACAACATTGAGTTTTATTTCGTCTGAATAGTTGAGCCCAAAATATGGACTGAGATATTCTGTTAATGCATTGAAAATTGAATCATCAAATTCATCCTCAGAAGTCACATAGATTTCGGTTGCCCATAGAAATGACTTACCATTTTCGTCAGTCGCTTGATTGTCGTAGGCCCTGAAAGTAAGACGAGCGTTATAATAAGTGTGATAGTTTACTGCTTTTCTGTAACCAGTGATGCCATAATTTGGTTCAACTACCTTGTGAGAGACGTAAGCATGCTGTTTGCGGTCATAAGTGGTTCGATCTCGAGTGACAACATCCGTTACTCCATAAATTGCCTCTTCATACTCATAGGTAGTCGTATGCGAATAAACGGGCGTGATCTCAACTCTAATTAACTGACGTGGATTGTCAGAATTTCCTTTAAGTTCATAGCCTCTTACTGAAAGAGATTGGTTAAGAGCCTTTTGAACATCAGAAAAAATCCTGAGTTTGCGCTTCGATTGATTAACTCCATATAAAACAGAGTAGTATGTACGAGGTATGTTTTGCCCTGCGACTTTGGGATTGGTTCTAGCATTGATGGTGATTGAGTCTTGTACAGGGAAGAAAAAAGCACAGCTGGTAAGTGATAAAATCAGTAAAATGATCGAATAAATTTTTTTCATTAATCCTCCACCATCAGCAGCTTTCACCCTAGCGGAAACGAAGTTCATTTTTATGAGTTATTACTTAGAAGCACCCTACAAGCTGATTAAAAACGGATATCTATCTGGATATACATATGCGAATTTTTGTAGTCGTGGCTCATGTTGCCAAGAAAAGTAACTAATCAGTGATGTTTATACGCAGCAAGTAAAATGTCTATAAAAACACTTGGTGCCAGATATTTATGAGAAGAAAACGGGAGAACATACCCCCTCATGTAGGGGGTAAAAATTCAAACTTTATGAATAAATCTACTGGATAATTTTTCCTGAGGAAGGTCTTTCCTGTCTTTTTTTGTCACCCGGCACCACATGCTTATCAGGGCTTCCCCCTTGTGATGACGGGGCACAGAACCTTTTTTCCAGCCGATAAGCGTAGACGCCACAACGTCAATTTCACTGGCAATACTTTGCAGTGAATACCCCGCGCGGTTGATATCAGCCAAAACCCTGAACCAGTCAATCTTATAAGCGTGAACTACTGGCATTTTCCGATTTCCCGGACCTCTACAGATGGATGAGTGCTTTTAAACTTCTTAAGCCCAGCTTGTTTGCACAGTTTTTTCTGTGATGATACAGCGTCTTCAGGCTAATATTAAAAAATGACGCTTGCTGAGCCGCACTCATACCCTTGACATAGCCATCGATGATCCGCATCTCACGGCATGACAAGCTGCAACGAGATTTTCTTAGAACAGGCTTATCAATTTTTTCACTAATTATGTGACTGATGTAAGCACCGGCCATTCCCGGGTGTAGAACGTAGTCAAGGACATTAAATCTTTTCAGTATTGCACGTCTTTCTGCATTCATAAGTTCAAGCCCATCAGTGAAAATCAATAAGTTACCATTCGCTTCTGCATTCAACTTCAGGAACAGACTGAACCAGAGAGGGAAAAAATCCTTATGACTGATAAACATTACTGCCAGTGAATACCACCCCTCCCTGCACGCTGATTGACGGTGCTCAAGCTGGCTTAAATCTTTCGCGAAGACTGTTTTTTTGCATTTTAAGAGGCTTTCAAATTCGATCAACCTAAAAACACCGCAATGGAGAATACTCTGCTCCCCAAACACCAACACACATTTCTCTCTGCCGAACATATTGATACTTCCTTTTAAAATCGAAGCACAAAACGTTAAAGCAAAATATTTCTATGTGGAAATCAATAAAAATCCCCAAAACCGACGATCGTTAAATTTTACTAATATATACAACTTCCTAAAAAACAGAGACCAACCTGAGATAAACTGATGTTGTGAATCATTATTTCTTGAGATGCAAACAGCTATTGTTATCTCAGTTAGGAGAAACACCTAGGTATAATTCGCCCCTGGGATTGCACTGGTGAGGTTATTTTTTTAACCAAAAAAACCACTTAAAATGAAACTGATTGAGTCGCTGAGGCATCCTAATAATTTCGACTAAAAAGCCATGCCGTATGAAAATGTCATTATGACTTTCATATCTAAACTTAAATTATGTCTTTGCAACACATACTTACCGATGAGTGTGAGGCGAAGCCTTAAATTTGTTACCGGATATCAGAACAATCGGTACAGGGAATGAACGGGGCTGATATGAATATAAAGACCTGACTTCATTTGTTTCTTCAAACGACAGCGTCGAAGTTTCCAGCGGCGATTTTATTGCTTCACTCGAAGCACTTAGTGGACAGCAAGTCACTCTAGGTAAAGTTAATGCACAATTACATGTCATTATTATTTTCCAGTACAGTTCTGTTTACATTTATTATGTTCTATTCACCTTCTTCAATATCTATAGTTAACGTGGATAGAACCCGGATTGTATTTAACAAACTGATACATCAAAATCAATCATGTTAAAAAATGATAGTGACCATCCTGCACTGGTCCTGATGCGGACCGACGAGGGTGAAATTGATAGAACCCCTGACAGTATCATACCCCCTGTTATCGCGCTCCCTCCCGTAAGCAAAGTGTTCGGTGGTGAACTTCGCTCAATAATGCTGATTGTAACCTCCAGAA
Source organism: Pantoea sp. alder81 (assembly GCF_020179835.1). Taxonomy (GTDB): domain Bacteria; phylum Pseudomonadota; class Gammaproteobacteria; order Enterobacterales; family Enterobacteriaceae; genus Pantoea. The sequence goes on from NZ_JAIUDA010000016.1 coordinate 30,630, forward strand.
GACAACAAAAAAAATAGGGCAAGAGACGCTTTACTGGCTCAGGATTTTCCAAAGTAATTCAACTGGAAAGGATTTTCTTGTTCAGACAGCATTTTGCAGTTACCGCTTCGATATTCTATCTCTTCAATGCCAGAGCTTATCTTTTAGTTCAACCAGCTGGGTTATTTGAAGACGGTATGAGTAAAACTCACAAATGCATCGCATTGCGTTCAGCTCGACGAAAATGCACACATTAAAAATGAAGTTTAATAATTAATGCTTACTTTGTCCTCCCAAAACGATTTTTTCATCTTGATTTGAGCCGCCCGGCTATCTATGAACACGCTGGGCGGTCTGATACGTGGAAGACTTAATATCAACACTCATATAAGGTGATTATATTGAGATACTCTTTTATTCAGTGATGCATGAATAAAGTTCCTCCCAATCTTTATTTAGGCTATGCCTGACCTGCAGCAAATCCCGGCAGAAACCGGCTTACATCCACTTCCATAAACTGTGAGCGCTTAAAGTCAGATTTAAGCTCATAGGGAACCGTACAATCATAGATAGTCTTGCAGGTAATCCCCGGTGCGCGTATGGAAGGACTAAAAGCCGGATGCTGAGAAGGGTCAAGCGGATGACAGCGGACGCCCGGTATAAAAATTGTATCAACATCACCCTGATAACGCGTCGTCATCGCCCATATGACATCGCTCAGATCAAAAATATCGACGTCTTCATCAACAAGGAAAACGTGTTTTAATTCTGAGAACGCTGAGAATGCCAGTAAAGCTGCCTGTCGCTGGCGCCCCTCATCCTGTGGACCTCGCTTATTAATCTGTAAGACAGCCATGTACTTACCGGTTCCCGGCGACGGGCAATGTACATTTTTAACCAAGCCCGGCAGCGCTCTTTCGACCATATCCAGAATGCTGGCTTCAGTCGGAATGCCGGCAAGATTCGTATGTTCGTCGCTCGGCCCGATGCAGGTCTGAAGAATAGGATTTTTACGGTGCGTTACGGCCTTAACCTTAATGACCGGCACGGCGGCCTGGGCCTCTCCGGTATAACCAGGGAATTCCGGCATCGCTTTACCGCTGTGCGTATGCTGGTCCTCCTGCACCCGGTAATCCGGTATCAGCTCGCCTTCAATGACAATTTCAGCATTGGCTATTGCCCTGGCGTTCACAGACACCCCCTGGACAAGCTCAACGGCGCGGCCCCGCAGGCCGCCTGCAATCGCCAGCTCGTCAAAGCCAAGAGGTGTGGTGGGTGGCTCAAAGCAAGCACCAATTTCAATAGCAGGATCAACGCCAATACTGATGGTGATGGGCAATGCCTGTCCGGCCTGCTCTGCTTTGATTCGGAACTGATCGAGATGGCGACCCGGCACGAAATACATTGAAATCTCATCACGACCCTGCACGCACAAACGATGGATGGTGACATCATGTTCGCCCGTTTCCGGGTCAGCCGCGTAACACATTCCCATCGTAAAATAGGGACCTGCATCTTCAGGCGTGTTGGTGGGAGCCGGCAGCAATGTGCGGATATCAAAATCATCATCCGAAGCGAGATGAACAACCTCCTGGCACACGGCCTGTTCTGCCGGGATCACCACGGGAGCAATCGCAGAATGTACGGATTTCCGCAGGAGCTGCGCCAGTTCTTCCTTCGGTACGCCGAAAAGGCGAGCGACACGCTGACGGGACGCCAGTAATCCGATTAAAACCCGGAAGTTGTCATAGCCTTTAATCGTGTTAAACACCATCGCCGGCCCCGTCCGGGTCGGCCGCATAACGGTACCACCGGCTCCCACATAGCGATAAACGCCTGACAGCTCAGCAGCGGGGTCAACCGGCTCGCTGGTTTCGACATATTCATTCTCGTATTTGCTGAGGATCTCCAGGGCAGATCGTAAATCGTAGGTCTGGTTAGCCGGCAGGTTTTGCTTGACGTCTGACATAATGACTCCTGAAAGGTGTTAGGGAAGTGCATGTTTACGGGCATGTGAAAATGCCACGCGCTCATCGGCTGAGGCCTTTCCAGCGCGTCGCGTCGGGCATATTGATGCCGAACTGATCGAGGACGCGCCCGGCAATGTGCTGTTCGACATCGGCAAGGGTGGATGGGTGGTTATACCAGGCCGGAACGGGGGGAATGATGCTGACTCCCATTCGGGACAGCGCGAGCATATTTTCAAAATGAATGGTATTGAGGGGCGTTTCACGCGGCACAAGCACAAGCTTGCGCTGCTCTTTAAGGATGACATCAGCTGCGCGGCCAATCAGGCCTTCCGCATAACCGCTGCGAATGCCAGCCAGCGTCTTCATACTGCAGGGGATGATAATCATCCCGTCGGTAATGAACGATCCGGAAGAGAGTGTTGCAGCCTGATCGCCCGCATTATGATACACATCTGCCATCTCTTTAAATTCGTTCAGGTGCAGACCCGTCTCATGCTCCAGCGTGGTCTTACCCCATCGTGAAATAATGAGATGGGTTTCCACATCAGGTATTGCACTGAGTTTTCTCAGGAGCGCGACGGCAAGCGGTGCACCCGTAGCGCCCGTAACTCCGACTATGATCCTCATATGTCATCCTTAAATCTGGCCGCTCTGTTCACACTGTCCGGCCTGTTTAACAAGAAGACCTGACAGTAATGACTTCGTTGATAACTTCCCAATCAGGAATTAACATTTATTAATAAGGGTTTGTTATCAGGTGGGTATGGATAAGAGAAAACTGGATTCATTTCTGGCGCTGGGGCGCACGCTCCATTTCGGAAAAGCGGCCGCTGAAGTCTGCATCACCCAGCCAGCCCTGACACAGCATATTCAGTCGCTGGAGCAGAGTTGGGGGATAAGGTTGTTTGAAAGAAACAAGCGCCACGTCAGCCTGACGCCTGCAGGAATGATGCTCATGCCGGAGGTCACCCGCACCGTGCATCAACTGGAGCGGTTATCCACCACGGTTAAGCATATTGCTGCCGGGGGCGCCACGGTCCTGAGGCTGGGTTATGTCGGAACATCTGTACTAGAGACGCTTGTTGTGAGCGCCATCAGGGAATTTCGATCATCCTCTCCGGACGTGCGCCTTGAGGCCAGGGAGTACAGCGTGAGTGAACAGTTTAGCCTGCTTCATAATGGTGAGCTGGACGTAGGGGTTATTCGTGGACCAATGCCTGCGGATCGATTTATCACCCACCGCCTGATACAACGGTCTCCCCTGATGCTGGTGGTCGCAGATAATCATGCACAACTCCGCGGGCCGTCAGTAAACATGGCGTTGCTAGCCGGGGAAACTCTAATTATTCAGGACGATCCGGAAGGCGTTGGGCTGGCGGGGACGGTGCTGAATCTTTATGGAGATTACGAGCTCATTCCTGCCCAGGTGGTCCGTGTACGCGATGTGAATACTGCTGTTGATTTGGCTGCTTTAGGGATGGGCGTCACATTCATACCGGCCTCTCAGCTGAGCGTTATACGCCGTGACGTTGCCGTTCTGGACATCTTCGACGCAAAACCAGAAACGTCATTATTCTTGTGCTGGAAGAAGGGGAATGACAGTAAGGATTTATGGCATTTCAATAAGCTGGTACAGTCAAAAAATGGTCAATCTTGACAATTATACTGGAATCGATTTGGCTACGGGACAGTTCCCCTCAATATTTTTGATGGCAAGTAGTCATCACGCAAACTAACTTCAAAATTATTATAGGGGCCTATGGCCCCTATTTTGTTAATAAAAGTTCATGATGGGGTTAACGATTCATTTTAAGCACGTATTTTACGTATTTCAGGATGAGTATTAACACCCCATAATCCGGCGAATGCGCTGACTATCGCACCAACCAGCAGACCTATGAATGACCACAATGATATTTTAGCCCCTACCCTAGCTGCCTCATCAGCTTTTTCTTTAGCCTTTTGTTTGAGATCTGCATACTGAGCTTTAGCATCATTTAAGTTCTTTTCAAGTTCATTCATACGCTGATTAAACTCATCAACTAGATTTTTCCTACCTTGAATGAAATTGTCAACGGCGGAATTTGCTTCGTCAGGAGTTAATTGGGTATTATCAGCTAAAGCTTTTTTTACCTCGTTTGGATCGATATTTTTACTGACAGTATCAACTCTTGATTTAAGCTTCTGATTCAGACTATCGATGATGGCATCGCTATTCCCCGGGTTAACTACAAGTTCTTTGACAGACTGAGCGAGATCTTTTCCTGCGGCTTGAAGTTGAGATTGAAGAAACTCTGGCTGAAGTTCCTTAATGTTACTCTTCTTAAGAGCATCCAAAACTTGTTTGTCTGTGTCCTGATTTGAGAGTTGAGTATCCAGGCCAAGTCGCTCCGCTATATTTTTACCAACATCTAAAGCACCACTTGCAGTCTTACCTGCTGCGCTTCCAAGACCACTTACAACTGAGCCTGTTGCTGAAGCTACAGAGCCAATTGCGCTACCCGCCATATTTAAAATCCCGCCAGCGAGCGCGAAGCCGAGTAAGGAGGCTACCAGCAAAGATGAAGCCCAAGAAAGAAATCCATGTATTGTCCCATCAGCCCCTGCAAGCCGACCAGACACAAACCCTCCGCAAGCTAGACTAAACACGATTGAAACTACAGACCAGATGATGACTGTTTTATCTGCACCGTTAATGATGTCATCAGATTTAGGGGATAACATTGACAACCCTAAGCTTGTCCCAAGTGTGGTGAGAAGAATAGATATAGCCAATACAGTGACAACACCTGCTAAGATGCTTCCCCACGAAACACGCCTTTGTAATACATTTTCTCTAACGATATCCATTTTATTCTCCTGATACGTAATACGCTTACTTGATCTTGAATATCAGCGTTCAATTATATCGTAGACAATTAATAACTTTCAGTTGTAAAACATTTCATTAAGAAAGATTATTTTTTATATCCCATTGATTTATATTGCTATTTAGGGTTGCCGGAACTGAAAATTAACTCTGACAACGTGTCAATCGCGAATTAATTCTACAGTCTTGATGGTAATGCATGTAAAACAACGAGTTGTAGATACGAGCAAAGAAAGTTGAGAGCAATTCTCTTAATGAAAATTTTAAGCATATCTATTACTTTCAATAAGATATGATTGTCATGATTAGTTGCAGTAGAATGAATAGTTTGAATATAAAACAATACAGGCTTAAGAGTTCTGCTGAACTCCTAATTTTCCGGAGCAATAGCATAAACTAGACAATTTCACAACTTGATCCAATTAAATTTAAATGCTATCAAAGATTGCTTACACTGAGATCATTTGATGATTACGTGATAGTTGTTACTCCAACTCCCAAATAAGGGAATCTCAGCAAAAACACTGAAAGTGGTGTTTTTACCTTCTTTCCCCTAATCTCGTGGACGATAATTTGCTTTCCCTGTTTCATACGAACGTCAATGACTTTAGTCATTGTGGCAAAAGTATAATCATCACGGGAAGAAAATATCTTACCTGTCAACTCACTAAATTCAGCATCATCAAGCTTAAGAATAATCATCAAAAAAATCCGGTTTTTTCATACAGGAATTATTCTAGCCTAAGTCTGGAAGTTCTTACATAAGATTCAATGGAAATTGGTTCAAGCTTATCCCCTATTTACTAAAAACCTACGCCGACGGTTATGTTCAATAAAGAATGAGTAACATCCACCTGTCACTATCAGTAAAGCACCTGTTAACGTTGCGGATCCGGGTAATGTCCCAAGTGTTATGAATACGATTATTATTGACCAAATGAGCGTTGTGTAATCAAAGGGCGCTAAAAGTGATGCATCAGCATGGCGTAGACTCAATGTTAAAAGAATCTGCGTTACTCCACCAAAAAGACCACAACCTAAAAGTAATAATAACTGACTACTATCAGGTATTTTCCAGCCAAAAATGAGGGTAAACATTGATGTCAATGCAGTCATTACTGCGAACCAGAACGCTATAGCGCCAGGATTTTCATTTCGATTAAGGAATCGAATCTGAATTGACGCGCCAGCTGTACAAAGGGCTGCCAGCAGAGCCAGGCATATGCCGATGACATTAATTGATGTAAATGACGAGGGTGTAAAAGACAGGTATCCTGATAGCATAACCAGAATACCCGAAAATCCAGCTACAACGGCAACCCAACGATGAAAAATCACTTCTTCACGCAGAAATAGAGCTGCCATGACTACAGTAAAAAGCGGCGCTGAATAGTTAATCAATGTGGCGTCGGAGAGCGATATGTAGAGTAATGATAGGTAACTGAGATACATTCCCCCCGTGCCGGCAAGCCCCCTTAGCATGTGACCGGAAACGTTTCGTGTACGAATTCCGCCTACTATGCCTCCACTCATGCTTAGCCACCCCAGCAGAGGTAATAGTGCAATTGCGGATCGAAAAAAAATGACTTCGCCTACAGGAATTGTTCCGTTTAAGGCTTTTACGCAGGCTAGCATCAGTGTTGAGCTGAGTGCTGCACCAAGCTTCATTGCAATCCCTGTTGATATACTGCTCATGAAATTTCCTGGACATTACTTACATAGACTGTTCTAAATCTAAACTAATAGAAAAAATTTGGATGTCGTTTCTTGCCACACTTAGGTATTTTAAGTGGGTTTTCGACGTTAGACTTAGCTTATATTCCTTATACAATGAAGTTCTGATGTGAGTTTTGGCACATTTTGAGTGGTCAGGTTAGTCCAGCACTTTAACCTTCTTCCGGTTAAAGTACTGAACTCATCTAATCATTTTTTAGGCGTATTGGTTTTCTAACATTGAAGGTTGAAGTATGGAATGTTTCATAGTACCAGCTAAATTTTCTAGCAAATTTTTAAGCATTTGCATGGCCAACATAACACTTTGCAAGTTGTAGTAAAGTGCAGCATCATTTTCAATGATATATTCTTCAAAATTACGCTCTCTAAGTAAGCTCATAGCGCCATTGATGTGTTCACGAAGATGGTTACAATTATTAAGATAAGTATCTAGAGCATTATAGCTCCCATCGGTCAGCTGAAGAAGAAGCGAATTGATATGTTCAAACCGTGCCATCAGCTCGCGGTGTTCCTTACTGTGCTTGATACTTATTAATATCCATACTGTCCGCCAGTTTAATTAATATTGACTAGAAACTTTGCCACTGGGCAAGGTCGTTCTGGCTAGGACCAATTTTAGTGGTGACCGGAATACCTTTTTTCAAAACTGGTAATGCAGTATTGTCTTGGTTTGATGAATTTGAAAAATTTTTTGGCAACTTAAACTGCTTAACGAGTTCTGAAAGTGATTGGGCTTGTTCTTGCAGAGATGAAGAGGCAGCAGATGCTTCTTCAACAAGTGCAGAATTTTGCTGGGTTACGTCATCCATTTGGCTTATAGCAAGATGCGCCTGGGTTATGCCGGTATTTTGCTCTTCTGCTGCTGCAGCTATTTCATTAATCAGATCATTAACCTGACGAAATGCCGATTTCAGTTCCGCCATATTGCTTTCAACTGTAGCTGCCTGAATAACACCTGACTCAACGAAGTTATATGATGTATCGATTAAATGTTTTATTTCTCGTGCCGCTTGTGTTGAGCGCTGTGAAAGATTACGAACCTCACCGGCAACGACGGCAAACCCTTTCCCTTGTTCACCCGCCCTTGCTGCCTCAACCGCTGCGTTAAGAGCAAGAATATTAGTCTGGAAAGCTATCCCCTCAATTAGCGCGACGATTTCGGTGATTTTTTTTGAACTCTGCCTGATTTCGGACATTGTAGTCATCATGCCTCCCAACGACTCAACACTTGCGTCTGAAAGCTCTGAAGCATTGCCTGACAGGCGGCTTGCTTGTCGTGAGTTATCCGCTGTCATACGAACTGTTTCACTGAGCTCTGCCATGCTGGCGGCGGTTTGTTCAAGGGAAGCCGCCTGCTGCTCTGTACGAGATGAGAGGTCTTCATTACCAGCAGCAATTTGCGCAGATGCTGAACTTACCGATAGTGAGGCATTGCTAACAGACCAAAGCGCAGCACTCATTCGGTGAAGAAGCTGATTGAAGGCTTTAGCCATCATTCCTACTTCATCTCTTCTACTTTCATCAGCGGTCACACTTAAGTCCAATGTTTCACCAGCACATTGCATTATTCCGCCAATAGCGTTCAAACTCCTTTTGATATACAAAATAGTAATTAAAACTAAGTAACCTATCAGGATGATTGCTGCAATGATGCTAGCTGACATAATCCATAATGTTTGTTTAAAAATAGAGTGATTCTCCCTACGCAAACCATCTGAGTGCGATATGTTGAGAGCAAGTTGCTTTCGGTAGCCCTCCTTCAATTGTGTTATTGCGCCGCCGATTCCGTTTTCACTCTCGAGTAATCCCAGCGTTGTATCATCCTGATGAGCCCTGGATGCTGTTAGAAACACAGGCAACCTTGACTCAACCAGGCGCAGGGTTTCCATTCCCTTTTGGGTCATGGCTCTGTCTTCGCCGCTTGAGATATCGTTTTTGAGGTAATAATTAGCTAAATCACGAATTTCACTTATACGCTTCGTAATTTCACTTTCCACCGCTGGCATGCGCGAGTTATCTGTCTGACTCTGATGCCTATATAAGGTGGTTGTTAGTTTATTGCTTAGATCAATGAGTTGCCCCAAATCCTGTATTGAAGGGATTGCATTGGCCTGTACGAACTCGAAACGGTCCTGAAACCCTGATAAAAGACGCAGGGAGACTGCACCTGTAACAACGATTGAAGCTGAGAGTAAAACGAAAGCCAGGGTAAGCCTTTGAGTGATGTTCATCATATTTACCTGGAAAGTTAGTGAAAATTTTCATAGCTTTCGTTTTATCGGCAAAAAGTGAGCACATAACATTTCAAATAAAGTGAAGAATAATCGCTCTTTTGTTCAATGGTTTTGATTTGTGTTCAAATTGTTCACTCAACATCCTCATTAATCGAACTTTTTACTTGGAGGGATTTGGTTTTCATCCACTCACGATACTGAGCTGGTGACATGTCCATCAGCTGGTTAAAAGCCTTACGGAATGCAGTATCTTCCGTATACCCACAATCTTGTGCCACCTTATGAATACTGACATTGGTGCTGACTAGCATGGTACATGCCATTTCAACTCGCACTCGGGTAATAAATTCTTTAGGCGTCTCTTGAGAGAGCTTTTTTATCCTGCGCTGTAAAGTACGTTCAGTCATGCCTAACACTTCAGCCAACTCAGAGGCGGTAATTGAAGGTTTCCGAAAACGAATGAATTCCTGAGCTCGTATTAGGAGTGACATGTTTTGATCAATGTTGGAAGGGTGTGGGAACAAAACCTGACGAAGTAAATCATTATCTCTAAGAGACATCTCGGTAGTCAGTCTTGCTACTTCTGATCCAGCTCCTTTTTCAATAATATGTAAGGCAAGGGATATCCATGAAAAGCACCCTCCTGTAGTGATTACCCCCCTATCCTCCTCTAGTTTCTTTCCTTTGACCGCATGGGCTTGTGGATAGCGCTCTTGTAGCATATGGCTTACCCACCAGGTGGTAGAATAAGATCGTTCATCAAGTAAGCCTGCTTCACCTAACACAACGCTCCCTGTTCCTGCTCCGGCAACCAAGGTTCCATCGTTATAAAGTGTCCTGAACCATTCGGCAGCAAGCTTGATACTCTCAATATTGATTGGTTGCAAATCGTGTCCTAATAACATACCCGGGGCAATAACGACATCGACTTTACCGGCCATCTTAAATGAGCTGTCTATGTGGATGAGTCTGCCTTCAGCATCCCATACAGGAGCACCATCGGAACTGACAACTAGGGTTTTAAATGCTCTGGTATGGAACGTTGATGCGTGCAGAGGGGACGACTCTATGGCCTTATTAGTGATCCAGAACATATCGGTCAAACCTGAAATGGCGGACAATACACTTCCTTCTAAAGCGAGTATGGCAATACGCATGATAAACTCCCTAGTATAACTGTCGCTTTTTGCGTGAAAAAAGTTTCTTTTTTTAGTTTCTTTAGTACAGATGAATCTGTTAGTGAAAATTCATCGTTAATCTACGGTTTTTTTTGGACTGATGATTAAGTTTCAAACACTTAAACTTTTGAAATTCACTTGTAAGTATTTTCCTAAATGTAAACATCAGCCGTAACTATATACTGCATCCTGATAAAAAATATTGCTTTTCATAATTCTTTTGAACACAATGTCTCTAAGGCTGCTACTGAACTATTGTAGTCAGAGTAAAGCCTTAATTCAGGACGCTTAGGTATGCATCTTTATCTAAGTCAATGAATATAATAGACTTATGTTTTATCAATTTACTTTCGTGTTTCAAGTTTTAAATCCAGAGTTAGCGTGTGTTTAACACACATATGAAAGAGTGTTTATAAATATATTTAAAATATATAATGAGCACTTAAAATTATCTAAGGCTAGGTGGCGGGATTTTTCGCCACCTAGCCTTAGCCATAACTCGTAATTCTAATCCCCTGAGTTCATTCCAGACTAATTGGCAAAAAAATAATTGGTCTTTTAATCAAATTGTGCATGGTTGGCGCTGTCTCCCACAATCTACCTTTGATGAACTTTGCAGGATTAATCATTCATTCATCCACACAAAAAACATAAAAAGCAGCTAAGCTGTGATTCTCGTTTGCATGATATAGCCTGTTCAGAACTATAAAACTTCCTAACCTAAGCACATAGATATGGAGCAAAACGAGTAAAGACTTTTGAAATTAGTGGTTTAAGAACTTTGATTTGATATTTAAACTTACTTTTTTGAGGATTTATTCAATGAGGCTACGCTCCCTTCAAGCACTCTGCTTGCTTAACTTTTTTATTGCTGACGTGCGCGACGGATTAGGGCCATTTTTAGGAATATTTTTGGTTTCACACAACTGGAAAGCTGAAGAAATTGGACTGATGATGACGCTGGGTGGTTTAGCCGGACTGATTGCCACTTTCCCTTCCGGTCTCATAGTAGACGCTACGTGCCACAAAAGAATGATACTCATTTTATCATCAATGCTTATAACACTGAGCACACTCGCCCTATGGTATTTCCCTACCACAGGCATCGTTACTACGGCTCAAATCATCACCGGCATTGCCGCAGCTATTGTCGCACCAGCGATCACTGGATTGACATTAGGCATCACTGGACAGAAGAATTTCTTGAAACAGATGGGCCGAAACGAAGCATTCAATCATAGTGGCAATATGTCAGTGGCTCTTATTGCCGCGGTTACATGCTGGATCTGGGGTACGGACTCCGTATTCATACTCATGACAGCAATGGCTACGTGTGCAATCGTATGCACATTCGCAATTAACAAAAATGATGTCGATCATGATGTGGCTAGAGGAATCAACTCAAGCGAAGGAACTGCAGTTTCCGTTTCGGTAATGGGGTTGCTAAAGCGGCCAGAACTTATTGTCATAGGAGTTACGTTACTTCTCTTTCATCTGGCCAATGCAGCTCAATTACCGTTATTGAGTATGCAATTTGCCTCCTCTCACATGAACTCATTATTGACTCCTGGCACCTATGCAGCGCTCACAGTGGCCATTTCTCAGGCGGTGATGATTCCTGTTGCATTGGTTACTGCAAGGTATGCATCAACATTTGGATATTCAAATTTGTTCGTTGTTGCACTGATAGTGCTGCCAATACGTGCAGCAATTGCATGTTTATGGAGTGATGAATTCATCATCTTTCCTGTACAGATACTTGATGGGATTTCGGCCGGAATTCTGGGGGTAGCTGTTCCAGGGCTAATAGCATCAATGTTTAATGGTACAGGCCACATAAATGCAGTGCTAGGAATTGTTATGCTACTACAAGGCGTGGGGGCTTCACTTAGTCCGGGTTTGGCAGGTTATATAGTGAGTAACAAAACATGGAGTTTCGCTTTTGCCAGTTTAAGTTTAATTGCGCTTTTTGCACTTGCAATATGGATTGTTTTTGGCCGACGATACAAGCTCAACAAAAATTAAGCGGATCCAGTCCGCTGTTAATGCGCTCTGAGCAATAAGTGTATACCAGCTGAATTCTCCTGATTACATAAGTAGTCTTGTGTCTAACCCAGTCTGAACAACAAAACGTAAAAGGCCGCCAATGGGCGGCCGTTTCAGACACATCATTTGCTGTCATGCGTTATTTGTATACAACGGCGGTCGCCACGAAGTTAGGTCCCTTTTCTGTGGCGGCAGTTATTACGTAGTATTTTCCACCTTTCTCGTCAGCCAGAGAAGAGAGCTTGTCGTGTAAGTCCGACGGGGATGAGACTTCGCCCCCTGACTGGGATACATGGATGTTACCAACTTTAGTTAACTTGAAATGTTTAACTTCTTCTTTTGTTATTAATTGAGCTGCACTTGCTCCAAAGGCTAAGACTGAAAGTGTTAAAGCTATGATTATTCTACGCATCATCAGATTTACCTTGTAGTTAGGAAAGTGGTTGTTAGATACATTGTTGCTATTGAAATATAGAACAGAATTTGATTAGTTGATCTGCTCCCCGTTAACTAACACGGTATACTGTAAGCAATTTCCCCAGATCGCTCATACCGGACCTGTGGCTAAATTATTCACCACGCATCACTTAACCCTATCACCCGCCTCTAAACCTCTCTGGTATCTCACAATCAACACTCGGCATGATTGTGATGTCGCGTTATGCTGAGGAGTGCTTATGCCCTCGCCGCTACACTGCTGCCCAGAGATGTCACACCTTAAGAAAAATACTTAATCCATAAATCTGGGAGGGGTCTATTATATTTTTCTAATTTCTGGGTGGGTGACAGATGACCCTAATAATAAGGGACACCCTTTAATAATAATTACACTTTTATTTATCATTAAAAAAATCTGATGGAAGTTGGCCTGGTGGCTTGTTGATAACCTCATCGTTATCGGGGCCTTCATTTTTCATATACGTCACTCTGATCCTACCCACGTAATGTGGACACGGCCCTAAGCGAGATTCAGATTTTCAAATTGTTCCGGGCTGAGTCCCCCACAGGCACTGTGGCGGCGCCACCGATTGTAATCACACTCGATATAATTAAAC
>NZ_JAIUDA010000017.1 GCF_020179835.1 Pantoea sp. alder81
GGTGGGTGAATCAGTACGGTACTACAACAGGGAACGTCCACACCTGTCACTAAAATACAAAACCCCCGATGCAGTGCATCGGGGGTTTTAACCTGAAAAGGTGTCAACCTATACCAGGACTAGTCATTATGCAGCACGACTCGCTAGCATCAGCACCACTTTAACGTGGTCCATATTGTGCAGATGTCAGTTTCGCAATGTGACGCCTACCGCAATTCCCGCATTCTCTATCCGGCTATGTGCAGTTGCACAATGTCAGGCGTGCGTGGGATGCGTATTCTGTCAATTCTTCCCTATCTCTGGAGTGATTGATGGCCACCTATCATCTCGATGCGCGACTGGCTCAGGATATTGTTGCCCGCACCATGCAAATTATTGACAGTAATGTCAACGTGATGGATGCACGCGGCCGCATTATTGGCAGCGGCGATCGTGAGCGTATTGGCGAATTGCACGAAGGTGCGCTGCTGGTGTTATCGCAGGGAAGGGTGGTGGATATTGATGAAGCCGTGGCGAAACATCTGCATGGTGTGCGGCCCGGCATCAATTTGCCCCTGCGTATTGATGGCGACATTGTCGGGGTGATCGGTTTGACCGGGCAACCGACGGCACTGCGACATTACGGTGAACTGGTGTGTATGACCGCCGAAATGATGCTGGAACAGGCGCGGCTGTTACACATGCTGGCGCAAGACAGTCGTTTGCGCGAGGAACTGGTACTGAACCTGATCCGTAGCGATACGCTTTCACCTGCGCTGAGCGAGTGGGCGCAGCGCTTGGGCATCGATCTCAATCAGCCGCGCGTGGTGGCGGTGGTGGAGGTGGACAGCGGCCAGCTTGGCGTTGACAGCGCCATGTCGGAACTGCAGCAGTTGCAAACACTGCTGACGACGCCGGATCGTGACAACCTGATTGCCATCGTCTCACTCACCGAAATGGTGGTGTTGAAACCGGCGCTTAACGCCCACGGCCGTTACGATCAAGACGATCACCGCCGTCGCGTGGATCAGTTATTACAGCGTATGAAAGAGAGTGGCCAGGTGCGGATGCGCATCGCGCTGGGTAATTTCTTTACTGGTCCCGGCAGCATTGCGCGCTCCTACCGCACGGCGCGCACCACGATGATGGTGGGTAAACAGCGCATGCCGGAGCAGCGCAGCTTCTTCTATCAGGATTTGGTGCTGCCGGTGCTGCTGGATAGCCTGCGCGGTGGCTGGCAAGCCAATGAACTGGCGCGTCCGTTGGCAAAACTCAAAGCCAATGATAATAATGGATTACTGCGCCGTACGCTGGTGGCGTGGTTCAGTCATAACGTCCAGCCGAGCGCCACGGCACGCGCACTGTTTATCCATCGTAATACGCTCGAATATCGCCTTAACCGCATCTCTGAGCTAACCGGATTAAACCTCGGGAATTTTGACGATCGACTGCTGCTGTATGTGGCATTGCAACTGGATGAACAGAGCTGACCCGCATCGTGGTCTGGAGAGGAAGATGCCCCGATTGAAAGTGCCTCTGGTCTGGCTGCTGGCCGGTTGGCTTGTGACCGCAACCTGCCAGGCTCAAGCCGTTTCGCTGGCCTTTATATCCGGCGAAGAGCTGCAACTTACGCGAGCCGCACTGCAGAATCATCAGGCTGCGCCGCAGACGGAACAGGCGTGGCAACAACTCAAACAGGCAGCCGATCGCGCGCTTAAGCAGCCAAACCCCAGCGTGATGCAGAAAGGGATGTTACCTCCCAGCGGTTCCCGCCATGATTATCTCAGCCTGAGCGCCTACTGGTGGCCGGATCCCGATAAGCCCAATGGCTTGCCTTGGGTACGCCGCGATGGCGAGGTCAACCCGGCGAGTAAAAACGACCAAAGCGATGGTGTGCGTCTGGCCCGTTTCACTGCGGATGTGCAGGTTTTGGCACTTGCCTGGTACTTTTCCGGCGACACCCGTTATGCAGCGAAAGCCCAATCGATGATTCGCAGCTGGTTTATCGATCCAGCTACCCGCATGAATCCCAACCTTAATTTTGCTCAGGGCGTGCCGGGTAAGGCACAGGGCCGACATACTGGCGTGCTGGATGGGCGTTACTTTGCTACGCGCGTGGTGGATGCACTGCAGCTACTGCAAGATTCGCCCGGCTGGCACCAACAGGATCAGGTTGCATTGCACGCATGGTTTAGCGATTACCTTGACTGGCTATTGCACAGTAAGCTGGCACAAGGCGAGCGTGATGCACCTAATAATCATGGCAGCTGGTATGCCGCACAGGTGGCGGGCATTGCGTGGTATTTGCATCAACCTCAGGTGATTAAGCAGATGGTGGTGTTAGCCCAGGATAAAATAGCCGGGCAAATTCGTGCGGACGGAACGCAGCCAATGGAACTGGCACGCACACGCTCGTTCCATTACAGCTATTTCAATTTGCAGGCACTGACAAACGTCGCGCAACTGGCGCAGCGCAGTGGAACCGGCGATCTCTGGCATTATCATCAGCAGAGCGGTTCATTGTTGAGTGCACTGGATTATATGGCTCCTTTTAGCGATGACAGCAAAATCTGGCCATGGAAAAACCGCGATCGTGTCAGTCTGCGCTTGATTCCACTGCTCTCGCTTGCGGATAGCAGCCTGAATAGCGACCGCTACCAGCGATGGATCCACCGCGCGATTGAAATGCATTCGGCGGCCAATATCAGCGCAGCAGAAGCGCGAGGTGCGGAAAGAGAAGCACTGCGTGATATTTGGTTGTTATCGCGGCCACCCACGCATCTGTGATGGTCAGGTTACATTCGAGGTTGTGTGCTGTTGAGCATTAAACCCATCGATGCCCTGTGTGCAGCATCGGCATCGCCAATCATGATCGCTTCGTAAATCTTGCGGTGTTCATCCAGAAAAATATCCTGCGCGCTGGAGGGCCAGGTGAAGAAGCACTTAAAGATGGTTTCCAGCAGATTACCAAACGGGATGTAAAAACAGTTGTCCGTGGAGTGAAAGATCAGACGATGAAAGGCGCTATCCACCTCCAGCCAGCGAGCAAGATCGAAGGAGCTTGCGGCGCAAACGGCGATCATTTCGCGGAATAAAACAGAAAGCTCAATGCGTTGTGACTGAGTAGCGTGCAACGCAGCTAGCCTGGCGGCCTGCGGTTCAATGGCCTCACGGAATGCCAGAAACTGTTGATACATCTCTGCCGTTGATTCGATGCCCTTCATCCATTCCAGCAGTTGCACATCAAGCAGATTCCAGTACGTGCGGTCACGTACATGCGTGCCGAGCTTGGGGCGCGATTCCAATAATCCTTTCGAAGATAATAGTTTGAGTGCTTCACGCACGGCAGTTCGGCTGACGCCAAAGTGGCTGCACAGCTCGACTTCGCTGGGCAGAACATCACCGGCCTTAAGCGTTCCAGATAGAATTTTTTGCGCGAGGTCACCGGCGATATGAACATCCAGACCGCGCTGTCCTGAGGTGATGGCTGCGAATTGCATGGTTTTTGTTTTACCGGAAGTCAGACATAACCCGATAGTAGCCAGGGATTATGAATACAGGTAGGTGAAACAGTCCCAGATAAAACTGAAATAAGGCAAAAAAAAGGCCAGCGTAAGCTGGCCCTGGGAACGCGGGGGAAATTAACGACCGTTGCGGGTCAGTTGATCCAGATCGGATTCAATTTCAGCGATCTTATTCGATACCACGTTTTCCAGATGACGCAGATCCGCGAGGATTTTGCGTTTCAAATCGACTTCAACCTGATCGCGCTGGCAAATCTGATCCAGTTCGTCGATCACGTAACGCAGGTTCGGGCTGATTTCCTGTACTTCTTTATAGCCCTGGCTGGTGTGATCGGCCACGACGGTTTTGCGCTGACGCGGGTATTTGAATTTCACGCTTTTCGCGAAGAATTCACCTTTGTCTTTGCGGAAGTAGATTTTCAGAATGTCGTTGCTGGCTTCCTGACGCAGGCTGTAACGGTCGATGTCTTCAGGAGAGCTGATACCTAAGCTTTTCAGGTTGTCGTACATAGCGTTTATATTCCATCTAAGAGTGGGTGAGCGCGCAGGACTATCATCATCATTCGGGATGCAGCAGAAACGCAGCAACCGGAACGCTTACGGCATACTTAATCAACTGTAGACACAAAAACCGGGATGAACAGTGCGCGACCGGAGTTAACTGGCGCGGATTATGAACTGTTTGAAAAATAAACGCACCAGTTAATTCGCGGCGCGAAGCAGGTAGTTGGGGCGAGAGTGTAAAGAAATGATTACGGGCCTGAATACAGGCCCGTCGGCAGGGTTATCGGACTAAATCAGGGTTTAGTCGATGGTACGCAGCAGTTCGTTAATACCGGTTTTCGCCAGAGTTTTGGCGTCCACTTTCTTCACGATCACGGCACAGTACAGGCTGTAGCTACCATCTTTAGACGGCAGGTTGCCTGATACCACCACGGAACCTGCTGGAACGCGGCCGTAATGCACTTCGCCGGTTTCACGATCGTAGATTTTGGTGCTCTGACCGATGTAAACACCCATGGAGATCACTGAACCTTCTTCAACGATTACGCCTTCAACGATCTCGGAACGTGCGCCGATGAAGCAGTTGTCTTCGATGATGGTTGGGTTCGCCTGCAGTGGCTCCAGAACACCGCCGATGCCAACGCCGCCTGACAGGTGAACGTTTTTACCGATCTGCGCGCAAGAACCTACAGTGGCCCAGGTGTCAACCATGGTGCCTTCATCAACGAAAGCGCCGATGTTAACGTAAGAGGGCATCAGCACGGTGTTACGAGCAATGAAAGCGCCCTGACGCACGGCTGCTGGTGGTACAACGCGGAAACCGGCGTTCTTGAAGCGTGCTTCATCCCAGTTAGCGAACTTCATTGGCACTTTGTCGTAGAAGCGGGTTTCTGCGCCGTCAATCACCTGATTGTCATTGATGCGGAAAGACAACAGCACCGCTTTCTTCAGCCACTGATGCGTTACCCACTCTCCGTTGATCTTTTCAGACACGCGCAGTTCGCCGCTATCCAGCAGGCCAATCACCTGTTCGATGGCTTCACGGGTCACGCTGTCCACGCTCGCTGGCGTGATATCGGCGCGGCGCTCAAAGGCAGATTCAATAACGCTCTGTAACTGTTGCATATTTTTTTCCTGATTCTGTCATAACGGAATGCACGCCAAAAAGCGTACATAGTAAAATTGCCTGGCAAACATCATTCACGTTGCAGGACAAAACACGAAGTGTTTTGAACAGCGCTCGCGCTGGCCCCGCAGGGGTGAGGCCAAAGGCCGAATCACGCGGCGACGCAGTGAATCCCCGGGAGCATACATCAGTATGTGACCGGGGTAAGCGAGGAAAGCCAACCCACCTGCAGCGTTAAGGATGGAAGCCAGGTCACAGTTTATCGTTTGGATTGAGGGCCTCTGTCAACCGTTGTTGCAGCACATTGCGCATTTCTACATCAAGTGCGCGTCGCTCGCTGTCCGCAAGGATGAAAAGATCCTCAACCCGTTCGCCAATCGTACTGATGCGCGCGCCGTGCAGTGAAACGCCGAGGTCGGCAAACACTTCCCCAACACGCGCCAGCAAGCCTGGCTGATCCAGCGCCACCAATTCCAGATAACTCCGACGGTCGGTATGCGTCGGCAGGAAATTCACTTCGGTATCGACACTAAAGTGCTTGAGGCGTGCAGACTGGCGACGTGTGCGCGGCGGCACCCATTCGGTTTGGGTAATCGCTTGTTCCAGCGCCTGCATGATCATCGGATGGCGATCGGCGGCCAGCGGGCTGCCATCCGGCTCCAGCACAATAAAGGTATCCATTGCCATGCCGTCGCGGCTGGTAAAGATCTGGGCATCGTGCACGCTCAGGTTGCGGCGGTCCAGTTCACCGGCTACTGCGGCAAACAGGTGAGGGCGGTCCGGGCTCCAGATGAAAATTTCAGTCCCACCGCGTGTGGCCTGTGGGCTGACCAGTACCAGCGGTTTGGTGAGGTCGTGGTCGATCAGGTGACGCGCGTGCCATGCCAGCTGATTCGGCGTGTGACGCAGGAAATAGTCAGCACGGCAGCGGCTCCAGATATGGTGCAAACGCTCTTCGTTGAGGTTTTCCATACGCAACAGCGCGAGGGCCTGTAAACGGTGATGACGCACGCGTTCGCGTAAATCCGGGCTGTTTTCCATGCCGCGACGCAGCTGTTTTTCAGTCGCGAAGAACAGTTCGCGCAGCAGGCTCTGCTTCCAGCTGTTCCACAGACTCTCGTTGGTGGCGCAGATGTCGGCGACGGTGAGACACACCAGATAACGCAGGCGGTTTTCATTTTGCATCACTTCGGCGAATTGCTGGATTACCGTCGGATCCTGAATATCGCGGCGCTGAGCGGTGACCGACATCAGCAGGTGATGGCGCACCAGCCAGGCCACCAACTGCGTTTCCCGCGAGTTGAGCCCATGCAATTCAGCAAAATCAAGCGCGTCCTGCGCCCCCAGAATCGAGTGATCACCGCCGCGCCCTTTGGCGATATCGTGCAGCAGGGCGGCCATCAGTAACAATTCGATTTGTGGCAAACGCGGCCAGAGTTCAACACATAATGGGTGCATCGGACGCGTGGCTTCGTTGGCGAAGCTTTCCAGCTTTTGCAGGACGCGAATGGTGTGCTCATCCACCGTGTAGGCATGGAACAAGTCAAACTGCATCTGTCCGACAATATTGCCCCACAGCGGCGTATACGCCCAAAGGACACTGTGGCGATGCATCGGAACCAGCGCACGCTTCACTGCACCCGGATGGCGCAGAATCGACATAAAGGTCTCGCGCGCTTCAGCAATCTGGCACAGCGGCTGCTTCAAATGGCGACGCGCATGGCGTAAATGACGTAGCGTGGTGGAGTAAATGCCGGTGATGTTCTCATTTCGCACCATCACGTAGAACATGCGCAGAATTGCCTGCGGTTCACGTTCGAACAGCGTGGGATCGCGCAGATCGATCAAATTGCCGCGCAGCTGGAAATCATCATCGATGCTGCGCGGTTTCTCAGTAGTGGAGAGGGCGAGAATCGCTTCATCAAACAGCTGCAGCAGCATCTGATTGAGTTCACCAATGCGGCGTGTCACCCGGTAAAAGTCTTTCATCATGCGCTCAACCGGCTCATTGCCTTCGCCGAGATAGTTGAGCCGCTGTGCCACAGTCAATTGGCGATCAAACAGCAAACGGTTGTCGTAACGCGTCAATGTTAGGTGCAGTGCAAAGCGAATGCGCCAGAGGAACATTTGGCACTCATTGATTTCGTTGCGCTCGGCTTCGGTGATGAAACCAAAACCCACCATTTCATCCATGGTGGTCGCGCCAAAATGACGGCGCGCAACCCACTGCAGGGTGTGAATATCGCGCAGGCCGCCGGGGCTGCTTTTAATGTCTGGTTCGAGGTTGTAACTGGTGCCGTGATAGCGCTGATGGCGTTCCTGCTGCTCTTCAATTTTTGCCGCAAAGAAGCGCGATGATGGCCAGAAACCATCGCTGAAAATGTTCTTTTGTAGCTCAAGGAACAGAGCGACATCGCCAGTCAGCATGCGGGATTCAATCAGATTGGTGGCCACGGTGAGATCCGATAAGCCTTCCAGTAAGCACTCTTCCAACGTGCGAACGCTGTGGCCAACTTCGAGCTTTAAATCCCACATCAGCGTCAGTAGTTCGCTGGTGCGCTGTGCGGCGGCGTCATCCAGTGGCTGGCGGCTGAGGATCAAGACATCGATATCGGAGAGGGGGTGTAGTTCACCGCGTCCGTAGCCGCCCACCGCGACCAAGGCAATTTCTTTCATCTTATCGAAGCCGTAGAAACGCCACAGACGGCGTAACAGGCGATCGATAAACAGGGTGCGGACGTCAATCAACGATTCGACATCCGTACCCGCATCAAAGGCCACGCCCAGATGCTGCTGAAATTGCTCAAGATAAAGTTTTATTTTGTCACGCGTCAGGGCTTCATCAGGCCAGCTGGCGGGGGAATCGGTCAGGCATTTGTGTACTGCTTCGGTCACGCTACCACTCATCGACATGCCTCGTAAGCGCCAAAAAAAAGGCCGGCATTAAGCCGGCCTGGTACTGTCTTCAAGAACGTTACGCGTTATTTTCGAGCACCGCAGCAATGGTGTCATCTTCACGCAGCGTAAGAATCTCACAGCCGTTTTCTGTCACCACAATAGTATGCTCATACTGCGCGGACAAGCTGCGATCTTTGGTTTTTACGGTCCAGCCATCCTTCATGGTGCGGATACGATAATCACCGGCATTGACCATCGGCTCGACGGTAAAGGTCATCCCCGCCTGCAACACCACGCCGCCGTCATCGGCATCGTAATGCAGCACCTGTGGCTCTTCATGGAAACCTTTGCCGATGCCGTGGCCGCAATACTCGCGCACCACCGAGAAATCCTGCGCTTCAACATATTGCTGGATGGCACGGCCCAGCTCACGCAGGCGGATGCCCGGCTTCACCAGACGCAACGCAATGTAGAGGCTTTCCTGGGTGACACGACACAGTCGCTCGCCTTGAATGGTCGGTTTGCCCACGATGAACATTTTTGAGGTATCGCCGTGATACTCCTCTTTGATAACCGTAACGTCGACGTTGACCACATCGCCATCTTTCAAGACGCGATCATCGCTCGGAATGCCGTGGCACACCACTTCATTGACCGAAATACACACTGATTTCGGGAAGCCGTGATAGCCAAGGCACGCTGAGATAGCCTGCTGCTTGTTAGTGATGTGATCGTGGCACAGGCGGTCGAGTTCGCCGGTGGTCACACCCGGCACCACGTGCGGGGCGATCATTTCCAGCACTTCAGCAGCCAGACGGCCTGCCACGCGCATTTTTTCGATTTCTTCAGGGGTTTTAATTGAAATGGCCATTAAATAATCCGCAATCGCCGACATTTTCGACAATAATGAGTTCTGTGGCAGTCATGTTAGCAGCCAGCAATTAGGCTGCCAAATCGGGATTGTCCACGCCTGTCGACGCTAACTACTATTGGCGTATTCCTGCGCATTATGGTATAAAGCGCGCCGACGATTCTCTGTCACCTTCCTGGCTGGCGAGAAACGCATAAAACTCACTTTGTGTACTAAAACACACATGTATCGACACATACTCCGGGGTGCCTTGAAAGAGGTCGGTTGTATGGGATACATGGAGGCCCAACCCCAATCATACTTTAGAGGTAATCATGGCAACTGTATCAATGCGCGACATGCTCAAGGCTGGTGTTCACTTCGGTCACCAGACCCGTTACTGGAACCCGAAAATGAAGCCATTCATTTTCGGCGCACGTAACAAGGTTCACATCATCAACCTTGAGCAAACTGTACCTATGTTCAACGACGCTCTGGCTGAGTTGCAGAAGATTTCTTCACGTAAAGGCAAAATCCTTTTCGTTGGTACTAAGCGCGCTGCTGCCGAATCTATTAAAGAGTCAGCTCTGAGCTGCGACCAGTTCTTCGTTAACCACCGCTGGTTGGGTGGCATGCTGACTAACTGGAAAACTGTTCGCCAGTCAATCAAGCGTTTGAAAGATCTGGAGTCTCAGTCTCAGGACGGTACTTTCGACAAACTGACCAAGAAAGAAGCGCTGATGCGCACTCGTGAACTGGCCAAGCTGGAAAACAGCCTGGGCGGTATCAAAGATATGGGCGGTCTGCCGGATGCACTGTTTGTAGTTGATGCTGATCACGAACACATCGCTATCAAAGAAGCAAACAACCTGGGTATCCCAGTATTTGCTATCGTTGATACTAACTCTGATCCAGATGGCGTTGATTTCGTTATCCCAGGTAACGACGATGCGATCCGTGCTGTAAGCCTGTACCTGACTGCTGTTGCGACTACCGTGCGCGAAGGCCGTTCACAGGACCTGGCTGAGCAGGCTGAAGAAGCTTCAGAAGCTTAATAAGGTTCGCTCTTTCTAAGAGCCCTTAGACATCAGATGTTATCTGTTAAGGGGGCCGCACAGGCCCCTTTTATTTATCTAAGTTTGCCACGCTCCCTATGGGTGAGCGGGGCAGAGTAAATTTTCCGCAACAAGTTTCTGACAGTGTGAATGCACACAGAGACGAATCGAGGATTTTGGAATGGCTGAAATTACCGCTGCATTGGTAAAAGAACTGCGTGAGCGTACTGGCGCAGGCATGATGGACTGCAAAAAAGCGCTGACTGAAGCGAACGGCGACATCGAGCTGGCGATTGAGAACATGCGTAAATCTGGCGCGATCAAAGCCGCTAAGAAAGCAGGCAACGTTGCTGCTGACGGCGTGATCAAAACCAAAATCGCTGATGGTTTCGCACTGATTCTGGAAGTGAACTGCCAGACCGACTTCGTTGCTAAAGATGCTGGTTTCCAGGCTTTCGCAGACAAAGTACTGGACGCAGCTGTTGCTGGTAAAGTGACTGATGTTGAAGCTCTGAAAGCGCAGTTCGAAGAAGAACGCGTAGCGCTGGTTGCTAAAATCGGTGAGAACATCAACATCCGTCGTGTTGCTATCCTGGAAGGCGCTCAGCTGAACAGCTATCAGCACGGTGCACGTATCGGCGTAGTGGTTTCTACCACCGGTGCTGACGAAGAGCTGAGCAAGCAAGTTGCTATGCACGTTGCTGCAAGCAAGCCAGAATTCGTTAAGCCAGAAGACGTGTCTGCTGATGTGGTTGAGAAAGAGTACCAGGTTCAGCTGGACATCGCCATGCAGTCTGGCAAGCCAAAAGAAATCGCAGAGAAAATGGTTGAAGGCCGCATGAAGAAATTCACCGGCGAAGTTTCTCTGACCGGTCAGGCTTTCGTTATCGACCCAAGCAAAACCGTTGGCCAGGCTCTGAAAGAGAAAGGCGCAGACGTGATTAACTTCATCCGCTTCGAAGTGGGCGAAGGCATCGAGAAAGTTGAAGCTGACTTCGCAGCAGAAGTTGCTGCAATGTCTAAACAGTCTTAATGCTCCGAAAGAACCGCCGGAAGGCGGTTCTTTTTTGTCTGCGTTTTGCGTGGACCACTTTTCAGTCTCATCCCAATAGCTTTTTTCGTTCGCTAAGCGGATGATCGATCAGATTTAACTTCTCATTCATCATATCTTCCAGGAAGAATTGACCATGGCGACCAACGCAAAACCTGTATATCAACGTATCCTGCTAAAACTGAGTGGCGAAGCACTGCAAGGTGCCGAAGGTTTTGGTATTGACGCGAGCGTGCTTGACCGTATGGCGCAAGAGGTGAAAGAGCTGGTTGAGCTGGGCATCCAGGTGGGTGTGGTTATTGGTGGCGGTAACCTGTTCCGTGGCGCAGGCCTGGCTCAGGCAGGCATGAACCGTGTGGTCGGCGATCATATGGGCATGCTGGCAACCGTGATGAACGGTCTTGCAATGCGTGACGCATTGCATCGTGCGTATGTTAACGCGCGTCTGATGTCCGCGATTCCGCTGAATGGCGTGTGTGATAACTACAGCTGGGCAGAAGCGATCAGCCTGCTGCGCAATAACCGCGTGGTGATCTTCGCCGCCGGTACGGGTAACCCGTTCTTTACCACTGACTCAGCCGCTTGCCTGCGTGGCATCGAAATCGAAGCCGATGTGGTGCTGAAAGCCACCAAAGTTGACGGTGTTTATTCAGATGACCCGGTGAAAAACCCGGACGCTACACTGTATGAACAGCTGACTTATGGCGAAGTACTGGATAAAGAGCTGAAAGTCATGGATCTGGCGGCCTTTACGCTGGCTCGTGATCATCAATTGCCGATCCGCGTCTTCAACATGAACAAGCCTGGCGCACTGCGTCGCGTAGTGATGGGTGAAAAAGAAGGCACCCTGATTACGCATTAATACCCGACGCAAGATAAAATAAGGTATATTCTGTTGGCGCGATGCAATGGCATCGCGCAGCTTTCAGGATGATCGATGTTTATCGATACCACTTCCGGGTTGCCCGGAAATGGCCAGGTCAAACCGAATCCAAGGGTTTTAACGTGATTAACGACATTAAAAAAGATGCCGACACGCGCATGGAAAAATGCGTGGATGCATTCAAAAACCAAATCAGCAAAGTGCGCACCGGTCGTGCTTCGCCTTCACTGCTCGACGGCATTATGGTTCCTTACTACGGTACACCTACGCCATTGCGTCAGCTGGCGAGCGTCACGGTAGAAGATTCTCGTACGCTGAAAATCAACGTGTTTGACCGCTCACTGAGCCCGGCCGTTGAAAAAGCCATTATGGCATCTGACCTGGGTCTGAACCCAAGCTCAGCAGGCACCGATATTCGTGTGCCACTGCCAGCGTTGACAGAAGAGCGTCGTAAAGATCTGATCAAGGTCGTGCGTGGCGAAGCGGAGCAGGGTCGTGTTTCTGTTCGTAACGTGCGCCGTGATGCTAATGACAAGATCAAAGCACTGCTGAAAGACAAAGAGATCAGCGAAGACGATGAACGTCGCTCGCAGGAAGAGATCCAGAAAATGACCGATGGCTACATCAAAAACCTTGATGCTGCATTGGCCGAAAAAGAAAAGGAACTGATGGATTTCTAATTCCCATCAGAACACCTATACCCAAAATAATTCAGGGTGCAGGAAGGCGGCAAGGGAATGAATCTCCAGGAGCTTACTCAGGTAAGTGACTGGGGTGAATGAGCTTAGCCAACGCACCTGCAACTTGAAGTATGACGGGTATAAAACGCCGTTCAGAGACGTTGTACGACTCTGGCGGCGTTTTACATTGTGCCTGGCGCTGTTGCAGGCACGATCCACGACGTCACAGGGATAGCATGATGAAGCGATTAACTCTGCTGGGTTCCACCGGCTCGATTGGTACCAGTACGCTGGCAGTCATCGCGGCCAATCCAGACCTGTATCAGGTCACCGCGCTGGTGGCGGGTCAAAACGTAGCGCTGATGGCTGAACAGTGTCAGCAATTTACCCCACGTTATGCGTCGATGTCTGATGAAGCCTCCGCACAGGCGCTGCGTGAGCGACTGAGAGCATTAAATCTTCATACCGAAGTGCTCTCCGGCGTTCAGGCGGCTTGCGAGCTGGCTGCATTGGATGAAGTGGATCAGGTGATGGCGGCCATCGTTGGTGCTTCTGGCCTGCAACCCACGCTTGCCGCGATTCGTGCCGGCAAAACTGTTTTACTCGCGAATAAAGAGTCACTTGTCACGTGCGGCCGCCTGTTTATGGAGGCGGTACGTCATCACAATGCCCAGTTGTTGCCGGTCGACAGCGAGCACAACGCCATTTTTCAGAGTTTACCCGCTTCCATACAGCATCAGTTGGGGTACGCTGATCTGCGAGAGAATGGCATTGATTCTATTCTCCTTACGGGATCGGGTGGTCCTTTTCGTGACACGCCATTAGCGGATTTGGCCGCCATGTCGCCAGATCAAGCGTGTGCACATCCGAACTGGTCAATGGGGCGTAAAATCTCTGTTGATTCGGCCACCATGATGAATAAAGGTCTTGAATACATTGAAGCCCGCTGGCTTTTTAATGCCACTGACGCACAGATGGAAGTCATCCTGCATCCGCAGTCGGTGATTCACTCCATGGTGCGTTACTGCGATGGCAGTGTGCTGGCGCAGCTAGGATCGCCTGATATGCGAACGCCTATCGCCCACAGTATGGCATGGCCAGCACGTATTTCGGCCGGTGTAACGCCACTCGATTTCACGCGAATGAAGTCACTGACGTTTGCTGAGCCGGACTATGAGCGCTATCCCTGCCTGAAGCTGGCGATTGATGCTTGCTCAACAGGGCAGGCCGCCACCACCACGCTGAATGCGGCAAACGAAGTGGCCGTCGCGGCATTTCTGCAGTATCAGATTCGCTTTACCGACATCGCCGCCATTAACAGCGAAGTGCTGGCGTCCCTGGTGTGCCCGGAGCCGGGCAGCATTGAGGATGTGATGGAGATTGATCGGTTAGCGCGTATCTGTGCCACAGAATTGCTACCACGCTTTCGTTTAGCAGGTTGATACTTCCCGCTATTTGTTCGCTCAGGGTGAAAATGGTATAGTCGCTCGCTCGCGTTTTTCGGCCCGACATTGTTTCGATGTCATCTGGTAGCGATACCGGGGTTTGCCGCAGGCGCAATGTATTCAGAAACCACAGCATTTCTGATGAAAGGAATTATTACGCGTTATGTCGTCCAACAATCACAACACAATCGATGACGAGTCGTACTGCACGCCACGTCACGTGGCCATCATTATGGATGGTAATGGTCGCTGGGCAAAAAATCAGGGCAAACTGCGTATTTCAGGCCACAAAGCCGGGGTAAAATCAGTACGCCGGGCCGTCAGCTTTGCGGTCAGCCACAAACTGGAAGCGCTCACGCTCTACGCGTTCAGCAGTGAAAACTGGAGCCGACCGGTACAGGAAGTGACGGCCTTAATGGAATTGTTTGTCTGGGCGCTCGACAGCGAAGTCAAAAGCCTGCACAAACACAACGTGCGTCTGCGCGTGATTGGCGATATCAGTCGTTTCAATAATCGTATTCAGGAACGCATTCGTCGCGCCGAGGAACTGACTCAGCAAAATAATGGACTCACCCTCAACATTGCTGCCAACTATGGCGGCCGTTGGGATATTATCCAGGGTGCCAGAAAACTGGCTGAACAGGTTCAGGAAGGTTTATTACGTCCTGACCAGATAACCGAAGAAAGTCTGGCTCCGTATCTGTGTATGCAGGAGCTGGCGCCGGTGGATTTAGTGATAAGGACCGGGGGAGAGCATCGGATTAGCAACTTCCTGCTGTGGCAGATCGCCTATGCTGAGTTTTGGTTTACCGATGTTCTTTGGCCTGATTTTGATGAACACGTTTTTGAAGGTGCACTGAATGCATTCTCTTCGCGGGAGCGACGCTTTGGCGGCGCGGCACCAGGCGGCGCCTGAGCAATCTGGGGGTAACCTTTGCTGAAGTCTCGTCTGATCACCGCGCTTATTTTGATTCCGCTGGTGATCGCTGCTCTGTTTTGGTTACCGCTGTCCGGATTTGCGATTACCACCATCATCATCTGTATGCTTGCCGCCTGGGAATGGGGGCAGTTTGCAGGTATGGCATCGCGTCAGCAACGTATCTGGCTGGCGGTGCTTTGCGGCCTGATACTCGCGGTGATGCTGTTTACCCTGCAACCCTACCAACGTAATCTTCATCAGTTCCAGATGGAAGGCTCCCTATGGGCTTCTCTGGGCTGGTGGATCGTCGCTCTGGTTCTGGTGCTCTTCTATCCTGCATCTGCCGCACTGTGGCGCCATTCGCGCCCATTACGCCTCATATTTGGTCTTCTGACCGTTATCCCCTTCTTCTGGGGCATGATGGCGCTGCGCCAATATCACTATGATACTGACCACTTCGCTGGTGCGTGGTGGCTGTTGTTTGTGATGTTCATCGTGTGGGGCGCAGACTCTGGTGCTTATATGTTTGGTCGTCTGTTCGGCAAACATAAGCTGGCACCCAAAGTTTCGCCGGGCAAAACCTGGGAAGGCTTCTTTGGTGGTTTGCTCTCTTCAGCGATTATTGCGTGGCTGTTTGCGATGTTAGCGCCACTCACTGTCGCGCCAGGCACGTTGGTGATATGCGCCGTCATTGCCACACTGGCTTCCGTACTGGGCGACCTCACTGAAAGCATGTTCAAACGTGAAGCGGGCATCAAAGACAGCGGTAACTTGATTCCGGGTCACGGTGGTATCCTCGATCGTATCGATAGCCTGACCGCTGCGGTGCCGGTTTTTGCCTGCCTGCTGCTGCTGGTGTTCCGCACCCTCTGAGGATTAGCGACAATGTTGAGCATACTCTGGAGTTTTGTCGCCTTTATCGTGGCGCTTGGCGTACTGATCACCGTGCACGAATTTGGCCATTTTTGGGTCGCCCGCCGCTGCGGTGTCAAGGTCGAGCGTTTCTCGATTGGCTTTGGCAAAGCATTGTGGCGTCGCAGCGATCGTCAGGGCACCGAATATGTCATCGCGCTGATTCCACTCGGCGGCTACGTCAAAATGCTCGACGAGCGCGTTGAGAGCGTTCCTGCTGAATTGCGCCATCAAGCCTTCAACAACAAAACCGTGCTGCAACGTGCCTCAATCATTGCGGCCGGTCCTATCGCTAACTTCATTTTTGCCGTTTTTGCCTACTGGGTGGTCTTCATCCATGGCGTACCGGGTGTACGCCCGGTGGTTGGCGAAATTCTGAACGGATCCGTCGCTGCTGAAGCGCAAATTACCTCCGGTATGGAACTTAAAGCGGTAGATGGTATCGAAACGCCTGATTGGGATGCTGTGCGTATGGCGCTGATCGGTAAAATTGGCGACAGCAATGCCACGCTTACCGTCTCGCAATTTGGTGAAGAAGCCACACAGCAGAAGCAGTTAGATTTGCGCGAATGGCAATTTGAACCAGATAAACAAGATCCGGTTGTCGCGTTAGGGATTCGTCCACGTGGGCCGCAGATTGAAACGACCTTAGCGGAAGTACAGGCAAACTCACCGGCAAGCGTTGCCGGTTTGCAAGCGGGCGATAGGATCGTTAAAGTCGATGGTCAGCCGTTAACACAATGGCAGGCTTTTGCGGCACAGGTACGCGATAATCCGCGCAAAAACATGGCGCTGGATGTTGAACGAAACGGCGAACAGGTGGCGTTGACGCTAACGCCAGAAGCAAAACCGGGTAATGAAGCGGAAGGCTTCGCGGGTGTCATCCCGCGCGTGATTCCGCTGCCTGATGAGTACAAAACGGTAAGGCAGTACGGACCCTTTGCTGCAATTGGTGAAGCCAGTGTCAAAACCTGGCAGCTGATGAAGTTAACGGTCTCAATGCTGGGCAAGTTGATAACCGGGGATGTGAAGCTGAATAACCTGAGCGGGCCAATTTCGATTGCGCAGGGTGCGGGGTTATCAGCGGAGTACGGGGTGATTTACTATCTGATGTTCCTGGCGCTGATCAGCGTCAACCTAGGGATCATCAACCTGTTCCCTCTGCCGGTATTAGATGGTGGACATCTGCTCTTTCTGGCGATCGAAAAGATCAAAGGAGGACCGGTGTCCGAGCGAGTTCAGGACTTCAGTTATCGCATTGGCTCAATTTTGCTGGTGTTATTAATGGGGCTTGCACTTTTCAATGATTTCTCACGTCTGTAATAGCTGGAACGCAGACAGGCGCGGGATGTGTTAGGAAAACGCATAACAACGATGGCGATGAAAAAGTTGCTCATAGCGTCGCTGCTGTTCAGCAGCGCCACCGTTTACGGTGCAGACGATTTCGTAGTGAAGGACATTCATTTCGAAGGTCTCCAGCGAGTCGCCGTCGGCGCGGCTCTGCTCAGCATGCCCGTACGTGTCGGTGATACGATTTCTGACGACGACGTCAGAAACACCATTCGCTCACTGTTCGCCACTGGCAACTTTGAAGATGTGCAGGTTCTGCGCGACGGTACAACCCTGATTGTTCAGGTGAAAGAACGTCCGACCATTGCCAGCATCACTTTCTCCGGTAATAAAGCGGTGAAAGAAGAGCAACTGAAGCAAAACCTTGAAGCTTCGGGTGTGCGCGTCGGTGAAGCACTCGACCGCACCACGCTCTCTTCGATTGAGAAGGGCCTGGAAGACTTCTACTACAGCGTCGGTAAATACACCGCCAGCGTGAAAGCGATTGCGACACCGCTGCCGCGTAACCGTGTGGATCTGAAGTTCGTCTTCCAGGAAGGCGTTTCTGCTCAGATTCAGCAGATCAACATCGTCGGCAACAAAGCCTTTAGCTCTGACGAACTGATCTCGCGCTTCTCACTGCGTGATGAAGTGCCATGGTGGAACGTGGTAGGCGATCGTAAATACCAGAAACAAAAGCTGGCCGGGGATCTTGAGACCCTGCGTAGCTTCTATCTGGATCGCGGTTATGCGCGCTTCAACATCGATTCAACTCAGGTGAGCCTGACGCCAGATAAAAAAGGCATCTACATCACCGTGAACATCAACGAAGGCGATCAGTACAAGATTGCCGGCGTGATCGTGAACGGCAGCATGGCGGGCCATTCTGCTGAAATCGAAAAAATGACGCGTATTCCATCGGGTGAGCTGTATAACGGCACCAAAGTCACGCAGATGGAAGACGACATCAAAAAACTGCTGGGTCGTTATGGCTATGCCTATCCGCGTGTGGTGACACAGCCGGAAATTAACGACGCAGACAAAACCGTTAAACTGCACATCAATGTGGATGCCGGTAACCGTTATTACGTGCGCAAAGTGCGCTTCGAAGGTAACGACACGTCGAAAGATGCCGTGCTGCGCCGTGAGATGCGTCAGATGGAAGGCGCCTGGTTGGGCAGTGACCTGGTTGATCAGGGTAAAGAGCGTCTGAACCGTACCGGTTACTTTGAAACCGTCGATGTGGACACTCAGCGTGTGCCAGGTTCTCCGGACCAGGTAGACGTCGTTTACAAGGTTAAAGAGCGTAACACCGGTACCTTCAACTTTGGTGTCGGTTACGGTACTGAAAGTGGCGTCAGCTTCCAGGTGGGTGTGACCCAGGAAAACTGGCTCGGCACCGGCAATACCGTTGGCATCAGCGGTACCAAAAACGATTACCAAACCTATGCTGAATTCTCACTGACCGATCCGTATTTCACGGTCGACGGTGTGAGCCTCGGTGGTCGCGTTTTCTATAACGACTTTAAAGCGGATGATGCTGATCTGTCTGACTACACCAACAGAAGTTATGGTGTGGATGGCACGTTGGGCTTCCCAGTTAATGAAAACAACACATTACGTGTCGGCCTGGGTTATGTGCATAACGACCTGTCTAACATGCAGCCGCAGGTTGCGATGTGGCGTTATCTTGACTCGGTTGGTCGTCATCAGGGTCTGAATGATGATGGTGATTTCTCAGCAGATGATTTCACCTTCAACTACGGTTGGACGTATAACACGCTTGACCGCGGTTTCTTCCCAACCAAGGGTAACCGTACCAACCTGAACGGCAAAGTGACCATTCCAGGTTCTGACAACGCCTTCTACAAAGCGACGTTGGATACCCAGCAGTACGTGCCATTGAACCGTGATGGCACCTGGGTGGTGCTGGGACGTGGCCGTGTAGGATATGGTGACGGGCTCGGTGGAAAAGAGATGCCGTTCTATGAGAACTTCTACGGCGGTGGTTCAAGTACGGTTCGTGGCTTCCAGTCCAATACCATTGGTCCGAAAGCGGCTTATCTGAACGATCACTCGTCCACCTGTAATCTGACCGATGCTAACGGTATCTGTAAGTCAGATGATGCGGTGGGTGGTAACGCCATGGCGATTGCCAGCCTTGAGCTGATCACGCCAACGCCGTTCCTGAGCGAGAAATACGCTAACTCAGTCCGTACTTCGGTGTTTATGGATGCCGGTACTGTCTGGGATACCAAATGGCAGAACACCGCAGAAACACGTGCGGCGGGGATTCCGGACTACAGCGATCCGAATAACATTCGTGTCTCTGCGGGTGTCGCCCTGCAATGGATGTCGCCATTAGGTCCGCTGGTATTCTCATATGCTCAGCCGATGAAGAAAGTCGAGGGAGACAAGTCAGAGCAGTTCCAGTTTAACATTGGTAAAACCTGGTAAGGCTCTGAACAAGGAAGTGAATATACCGTCTTGCATCCGTGTCGCGCATGAGCGTGACACGCTGCAAACACACACGTTGAGGTAAGGAGTTTATAGTGAAAAAGTTGTTCTGTGCTGCTGCTCTGGGTGTTGCATTAGCTGCTTCTGCGGGTGCCCAGGCGGCCGATAAAATCGCCGTCGTGAACCTGAGCCAGGTTTTCCAGCAATCTCCGCAGCGTGCCGCTGTTGCTAAACAGCTTGAGGGTGAGTTCTCAAGCCGTGCTTCTGACCTCCAGTCGCAGCAGCAGAAAATCCAGGGCGAAATCCAGGATCTGCAGCGTAATGCGTCAACCATGAAGGCCAGCGACCGCACCAAGAAAGAGAAGCAGATTGCTTCTGAGCGTGCTGCCTTTGAACAGAAAGCGCAGGCTTTCGACAAAGACAACCAGACTCGTCAGATGCAGGAGCGTAACAAGCTGCTGGCTAAAATCCAGACCGCTGTACAGTCTGTAGCAAAAAGCGATGGTTACGATCTGGTGCTGGATTCTCAGGCCGTTCTGTACTCTTCTGCTGATGCTAAAGACATCACTGCTGACGTTGTAAAACAGGTTAAATAATCGATGTCATCAATTCGACTGGCTGATTTAGCCCAGCAGTTGGATGCAGAATTGCACGGAGATGGCGATATCGTCATCTCCGGCATTGCTTCTATGCAATCCGCCACCACTGGTCAAATCACTTTTCTTGCAAACAGCCGCTACCGCGAGCAGCTCGCTCATATCCAGGCTTCAGCCGTGGTGCTGACGGAAGCGGATCTGGAGTGGTGTAAAACCGCTGCCCTGGTGGTGAAAAATCCTTACCTTACGTACGCTCGCATGGCACAACTGCTGGACACAACGCCGCAGCCCGCGCAGAATATCGCGCCCAGTGCGGTGATCGATCCGACAGCGACGCTGGGTAAGAACGTTTCGGTGGGTGCGAATGCGGTGATCGAATCTGGCGTTGAGCTGGGTGACGACGTCGTAATTGGCGCAGGATGTTTTGTTGGTAAGCAGACGCGTATCGGTCGCGGCTCACGTTTGTGGGCTAACGTCACGATTTACCACGAGATCCAGATTGGTCAGGATTGTCTGATTCAATCCGGCACCGTTATCGGCGCCGATGGTTTCGGGTATGCTAACGACCGTGGCAATTGGGTGAAAATTCCACAGCTGGGTACTGTCGTGATTGGGGATCGGGTAGAAATTGGTGCCTGTACCACTATCGATCGCGGTGCACTGGATAACACTCTGATCGGCAATGGTGTTATCATAGACAACCAGTGTCAGATTGCGCACAACGTTGTGATTGGAGATAACACGGCCGTTGCGGGCGGTGTGATCATGGCGGGTAGTCTGAAGATTGGACGTTATTGTATGATTGGCGGCGCCAGCGTCATTAACGGCCATATGGAAATCTGTGACAAAGTGACCGTAACGGGCATGGGCATGGTAATGCGCCCGATCACAGAGCCTGGGGTATACTCATCGGGTATCCCACTGCAACCCAACAAAACCTGGCGTAAAACGGCAGCCCTGGTGATGAATATCGATGAAATAAGCAAACGCTTAAAAGCCATCGAACGTAAGGTCGGCAAAGACGACTAAACGCATCCCAGCTACCCGCTTTCATAAAAAAGCAGCGTGCCCTCTTGCAACTTCGGCTTAACCCGAAAGAGTAAGAAGGTCTCTCAGGAAAGCGTTACGCCACCGAACTGATTTGCGGCCTGCGGAGGATCATTTTGATCTGTGCAGGCCGTGTTATTATTGCCATCAGATTTTTTAGGACAGGAAGAGTATTTTGACAACTGAAACGCATACTCTGAAAATCGAAGAGATTTTAGAACTGCTGCCGCACCGCTATCCGTTCTTGCTGGTTGACCGCGTGCTGGAATTTGAAGAGCATAAATATCTGCGTGCGGTGAAGAACGTTTCTGTTAATGAACCGTTTTTCCAGGGACACTTCCCTGGTAAGCCGATTTTCCCAGGCGTTCTGATTCTGGAAGCAATGGCGCAGGCAACGGGTATTCTGGCGTTCAAAAGCGTTGGGAAACTGGAACCGGGCGAGCTGTACTACTTCGCCGGTATCGACGAAGCCCGCTTCAAACGTCCAGTGGTACCGGGCGATCAGATGATTATGGAAGTGACCTTCGAGAAAACTCGTCGTGGTCTGACGCGCTTCAAAGGCGTGGCAACTGTAGACGGCAAGATTGTCTGTGAAGCGACCATGATGTGTGCCCGTAGCCGGGAGGCATAATTAGTGATTGATTCAACCGCCAACATTCATCCCAGTTCCGTCATTGAAGAAGGTGCCGTCATCGGCGCCAATGTTCACATCGGCCCGTTCTGCTTTGTCGGCGCTAACGTGGAAATTGGTGAAGGTACGGTGCTCAAATCGCACGTGGTGGTGAACGGCCACACGCGCATCGGCAAAGATAATCAGATCTATCAGTTTGCTTCGATTGGTGAAGTGAACCAGGACCTGAAATATGCCGGTGAACCGACCCGTGTTGAAATCGGCGATCGTAACCGCATCCGCGAGAGCGTCACCATTCATCGTGGCACCACGCAGGGCGGCAACCTTACCAAAATTGGCAGTGATAACCTGCTGATGGTCAATGCGCACATTGCGCATGACTGTGTGATTGGTAACCGTTGCATCTTCGCCAACAACGCCACGCTGGGCGGCCATGTCACCGTAGATGATTTCGCGATTATTGGCGGTATGACAGCAGTACACCAGTGGTGCACCATTGGCGCACACGTGATGGTTGGTGGTTGTTCAGGCGTCGCCCAGGATGTGCCGCCGTACGTTATCGCGCAGGGTAACCACGCGACGCCGTTCGGTATTAACATCGAAGGTCTTAAGCGTCGTGGCTTTAGCAAAGAAGCACTGCACGCCATTCGCAATGCGTACAAGCTGCTTTACCGCAGTGGTAAAACGCTGGATGAAGTGAAACCAGAGATTGAAGAGCTGGCAAAACAACATAGCGAAGTACAGCCTTTCTACGATTTCTTTGCTCGTTCAACACGTGGATTGATTCGTTAATCCATGTCAGTGCGTCCCTTAACGATTGCCCTGGTCGCCGGAGAAACCTCCGGCGATATTCTTGGTGCAGGTCTCATTCGTGCGCTCAAAGCGCGTCATCCTGATGCCCGCTTTGTGGGCGTTGCCGGTCCGCTCATGCAAGCTGAGGGCTGTGAAGCCTGGTATGAGATGGAAGAGCTGGCGGTAATGGGCATTGTTGAAGTGCTCGGTCGCTTGCGTCGCTTGCTAAAAATTCGCAAGGATTTGACGCAACGCTTCACCGAACTCAAGCCGGATGTGTTTGTTGGCATTGATGCGCCAGACTTTAACATCACGCTGGAAGGCAGCCTGAAGCGCAAGGGTATTCGCACCATTCATTACGTCAGTCCCTCGGTTTGGGCCTGGCGACAAAAGCGTGTGTTCAAAATTGGCCGTAATACCAATCTGGTATTGGCGTTTTTGCCGTTTGAAAAAGCGTTTTATGATCGATTCAATGTACCTTGCCGTTTTATCGGTCACACCATGGCCGATGCGATGCCGCTGCAGCCGGATAAGTCCGCTGCACGACATGAATTAGGTATCGCTGACGATGCTATTTGCCTTGGCTTGTTGCCGGGCAGCCGTGGTGCAGAAGTGGAAATGCTAAGTGCAGATTTCCTGCGAGCGGCGCAGTTGCTGCGTCAGCGCTATCCCACGCTGGAAATCGTCGTGCCACTAGTGAACGCCAAACGTCGTGAACAGTTTGAGCAGATTAAAGCTGAAGTGGCGCCTGAGCTGCCGATGCATTTGCTGGATGGCAAAGGCCGTCAGGCCATGATCGCCAGCGATGCGGCGATTCTCGCCTCGGGCACTGCCGCGCTGGAATGCATGCTGGCGAAGTGTCCGATGGTGGTGGGTTACCGCATGAAGCCTTTCACCTTCTGGTTAGCAAAACGTCTGGTGAAAACACCGTATGTTTCGCTGCCCAATTTGCTGGCTGGCCGCGAGCTGGTGAAAGAGTTACTGCAGGAAGAGTGCCAGCCGGAAGCACTGGCGGCTGCACTCGAACCATTGCTGCATGCCGGGCCAGAGCGCGATGTGCTGCTGAATACCTTCAACGAATTACATCAACAGATTCGCTGGAATGCCGATGAGCAGGCCGCGGATGCCGTACTGGAGATCGTCAATGGCTGAGTTTATCTACCCTAACGCGCAGCGCATTGCCGGCGTCGATGAAGTGGGGCGTGGCCCGTTGGTGGGTGCCGTTGTCACCGCCGCAGTGATCCTCGATCCCGCTAATCCGATTAATGGTTTGGCCGATTCAAAAAAACTCTCTGAAAAGCGCCGACTGGCGCTGTATGACGAGATCAAAGAGAAAGCGCTGGCCTGGAGCCTCGGTCGTGCGGAGCCTGAAGAGATTGATCAGATCAACATCCTGCATGCCACTATGCTGGCGATGCAGCGTGCGGTAGCGGGTTTGCCTGTTACGCCTGACTTTGTCTTGATCGATGGCAATCGTTGCCCGGCATTACCGATGCCATCTCAGGCGGTAGTGAAGGGTGATAGTCTGGTGCAAGAGATCAGCGCGGCCTCGATCATTGCTAAAGTGACACGCGATCGTGAGATGGCGGAACTTGATCTGCTGTTCCCGCAATATGGTTTTGCCCAGCACAAGGGCTATCCAACGGCGTTGCACATGGAAAAACTGACGCAGTTTGGTGCCACGCCACATCATCGTCGCAGCTTTGCGCCGGTGCGTAATGCCCTGATGGATGCTGATGTGCTGGCCGCGCGTCAGCCGACTACGCTTTAATAGCCTGACGCTGTTTTAACCGGAAACTGATATGGCTGAACCTCGTTTTATACATCTGCGCGTACATAGCGACTATTCGATGGTTGATGGCCTGGCGAAAACCAAGCCACTGGTCAAGAAGGCGGCTGCGCTGGGCATGCCAGCCATCGCGATTACCGATTACATCAACCTTTGTGGGTTGGTACGTTTTTACGGTAGCGCGCACGATGCCGGTGTTAAGCCAATCATCGGTGCTGACTTCCATGTCGCCAGCGAATTGATGGGCGATGAGCTAACCCAGCTCACGGTGCTTGCCGCCAACAACACCGGTTATCAAAATCTGACGCTGTTGATTTCACGTGCCTATCAACGTGGCTATGGCATTGCCGGCCCGATTATCGACCGTGACTGGCTGGTTGAGCTGGGTGAAGGCATCATTTTGCTCTCCGGTGGGCGCAAGGGTGATGTTGGCCGCAGCTTGCTACGCGGCAACAGTGCGCTGGTGTCGCAATGCCTCAGCTTCTATCAGGAACATTTCCCCAATCGTTATTACCTCGAATTAACGCGTACCGGTCGTGCCGATGAAGAGGCTTATCTGCATGCTGCTGTAGAGTTAGCGATTGCCGAAGGTGTGCCGGTGGTGGCCACTAACGAAGTCTGTTTCCTTAATGAGGCCGATTTTGACGCGCATGAAATTCGTGTCGCCATTCACGACGGCTATACGTTGGACGATCCCAAGCGTCCACGCCTTTACAGTCCTCAGCAATATATGCGCAGCGAAGAGGAGATGTGCGAGCTGTTCTCGGACATCCCTGAAGCGTTAGAAAACAGCGTAGAGATTGCTAAGCGTTGTAACGTCACGGTGCGCCTTGGCGAGTACTTCCTGCCACAGTTCCCAACCGGCGAGATGACCACCGAAGACTTCCTGGTGGCGAAATCACGAGAAGGGCTGGAAGAGCGTCTGGAGTTTCTATTCCCGGATGACAAGGTGCGCGCTGAGAAGCGACCTGAATATGATGAACGTCTTGAGATAGAACTCAACGTTATCAACCAGATGGGATTCCCTGGCTACTTCCTGATCGTCATGGAATTTATCCAGTGGTCGAAGGATAACGGTATTCCCGTTGGGCCGGGCCGTGGTTCGGGTGCGGGTTCTCTGGTCGCGTATGCGTTGAAAATCACTGACCTCGATCCGCTGGAATTTGACCTGCTGTTCGAACGCTTCCTGAATCCGGAACGCGTATCGATGCCTGACTTCGACGTCGATTTCTGCATGGAAAAGCGCGATCAGGTGATCGATCACGTCGCCGAAATGTACGGGCGCGAAGCGGTTTCGCAGATCATCACCTTTGGTACCATGGCGGCGAAAGCGGTAATTCGCGACGTGGGACGCGTGCTCGGTCATCCGTATGGCTTTGTGGATCGCATCTCCAAACTGATCCCGCCCGATCCGGGCATGACGCTGGAAAAAGCCTTCGAAGCGGAACCGCAACTGCCGGAAATTTACGAGGCAGATGAAGAGGTCAAAGCGCTGATCGATATGGCGCGTAAGCTGGAAGGTGTCACGCGTAACGCCGGTAAACACGCCGGTGGTGTGGTGATCGCGCCAACTAAAATCACCGATTTTGCCCCGCTTTACTGTGATGAAAACGGCCAGTTCCCGGTCACCCAGTTTGATAAGAATGATGTGGAATATGCCGGCCTGGTGAAGTTTGACTTCCTTGGCCTGCGTACGCTCACCATCATTGACTGGGCGCTGAAGATGATTAACCCGCGCCGTGCCAAAGAAGGGCTGGAGCCGATTGATATCGCCGCCATCCCGCTGGAAGACAAGAAAAGCTTCGACATGCTGCAGCGTTCGGAAACTACGGCGGTATTCCAGCTTGAATCGCGCGGCATGAAAGACCTGATCAAACGTCTGAAGCCGGACTGCTTTGAAGATATGATCGCACTGGTGGCACTGTTCCGTCCGGGACCGCTGCAATCAGGCATGGTTGACAACTTTATTGACCGTAAGCACGGCCGTGAAGAGATTTCCTATCCGGATATTCAGTGGCAGCACGAAACCTTGAAGCCGGTGCTGGAACCGACCTATGGCATCATCCTGTATCAGGAACAGGTGATGCAGATTGCCCAGGTGCTGTCCGGTTACACCCTTGGCGGCGCAGATATGTTGCGTCGTGCAATGGGTAAGAAAAAGCCGGAAGAGATGGCTAAGCAACGTTCTGTGTTCCAGGACGGGGCGGAGAGCATGGGTGTTAACGGCGAACTCTCGATGAAGATCTTCGATCTGGTAGAGAAGTTTGCTGGTTATGGCTTTAACAAGTCACACTCCGCCGCCTACGCGCTGGTGTCATACCAAACGCTGTGGCTGAAGGCGCACTATCCGGCCGAATTTATGGCCGCGGTAATGACGGCGGATATGGATAACACCGAGAAGGTCGTTGGCCTGGTGGATGAATGCTGGCGTATGGGCTTGAAAGTACTGCCGCCAGATATCAACTCCGGCTTGTATCCCTTCCACGTGAATGAAGAAGGTGAAATCGTTTACGGCATCGGTGCGATTAAAGGCGTGGGTGAAGGGCCGATTGAAGCGATCATTGAAGCGCGTAACGAAGGCGGCTACTTCAAAGAGCTATTCGATCTCTGTGCGCGTACCGACACCAAAAAGATCAACCGCCGTGTGATGGAAAAACTGATCATGTCGGGCGCGTTTGATCGCCTCGGACCGCATCGTGCAGCCCTGATGAGCGCACTCAGTGATGCACTAAAAGCCGCAGATCAGCACGCAAAAGCAGAAGCGACCGGACAAGCCGACATGTTTGGCGTACTGGCCGAAGAGCCTGAGCAGGTGGAGAAGTCTTACACCAACATCACGCCATGGCCGGAACAAATTCAGTTAGATGGTGAACGTGAGACGCTGGGTCTATATCTCACTGGCCATCCGATTAATCAGTATTTGAAAGAAATCGATCGCTATGTTGGCGGCATGCGCCTGAAGGACATGCATCCGACGGATCGTGGTAAAGTAACCATCGCGGCCGGGCTGGTGATTGCCGCTCGCGTGATGGTTACGAAACGCGGCAACCGAATTGGTATCTGTACTCTCGACGATCGCTCAGGTCGTCTGGAAGTGATGTTATTTACCGATGCGTTAGATAAATACCAGCAGTTGCTGGAGAAAGACCGTATCCTGATCGTCAGTGGACAGGTCAGCTTTGATGACTTTAGCGGTGGCCTTAAAATGACCGCTCGAGAAGTGATGGACATCGACGAAGCGCGGGAAAAATACGCGCGCGGACTTGCTATCTCGCTGACGGACAGGCAAATTGATGACCAGCTTTTAAACCGTCTCCGCCAGTCTCTGGAGCCTCATCGCTCCGGGACCATTCCGGTGCATCTCTATTATCAGAGAGCAGATGCGCGGGCGAAGCTGCGCTTTGGTGCAGCGTGGCGTATTTCGCCCAGCGATCGTTTACTCAACGATTTGCGGTCGTTAGTAGGATCGGAGCAGGTGGAACTGGAGTTTGACTAAAACAGGAACATTATGAGTCTTAATTACCTGGATTTTGAACAGCCAATCGCAGAACTGGAAGCGAAAATCGACTCGCTGAAGTCAATTGGCCGTTCGGATGAAAAACACGATATTAATCTGGATGAAGAAGTGCAGCGTCTGCGCGAAAAAAGCGTTGAGCTGACCCGTAAAATCTTCTCCGATTTAGGTGCATGGCAGGTTGCGCAGCTCGCGCGTCACCCGCTGCGCCCTTATACGCTGGACTATGTCCGCAACGCGTTTGATGATTTCGATGAGTTAGCAGGCGACCGTGCTTATGCTGACGACAAAGCGATTGTCGGCGGTATTGCCCGTCTGGATGGTCGCCCTGTGATGATCATTGGACATCAGAAAGGTCGTGAAACCAAAGAGAAGATCCGTCGTAACTTTGGTATGCCAGCGCCAGAAGGCTACCGTAAAGCACTGCGACTGATGGAAATGGCTGAACGCTTTAAGATGCCATTGATCACCTTCATCGACACCCCAGGTGCTTATCCTGGCGTGGGTGCTGAAGAGCGTGGTCAGTCTGAAGCGATCGCACGTAACCTGCGTGAAATGTCAGGCCTTAAAATTCCGGTGATCTGCACCGTGATTGGCGAAGGCGGTTCCGGTGGTGCGTTGGCGATTGGTGTCGGCGACAAAGTGAACATGCTGCAGTACAGCACCTATTCGGTGATTTCACCGGAAGGCTGTGCGTCAATCCTGTGGAAAAGCGCTGATAAAGCGCCATTGGCTGCGGAAGCGATGGGCATCACTGCCGATCGCCTGAAAGAGCTGAAGCTGATTGACTCGATCATCCCAGAACCATTGGGTGGCGCGCATCGTCAACCGTTGGATATCGCCGCAAGCCTGAAGAAGCAACTGCTGGCGGATCTGGCCGATCTCGACGTGCTGAGCACTGAAGAGCTGCTTAACCGTCGCTATCAGCGTCTGATGAGCTACGGCTACGCGTAAGCCAGCTTGTGAAGTGAAAGAAGCGGACTCCGGTCCGCTTTTTATATGCCCGCTGATTACCGAGCGAGATCGTTCAGACTGCTATGAATTGGGCAGCAAAGACAATCTAATCAGTCAGAAAATACCTGTTTATAGAGCAAGGTGTCCATTCAATCATGAACTCACCTGAATATTAAGTGATGGCTGGCTGACGGCTACGAATCGGGCAGCAAAGACAATCTTACCTGCCAGAAAAGGGCATCCCGAAGAGCGAAGCGTTCGGGCCACGGATGGCCCGGTCGATCTGCATGGATGCGTTATTCCTTTGCGATCGGGCTGCCCTTTTCTGGCCTTGGCACCCAATTCACAGCGATCCCCCCTAAACAGCAAGACTGCCATTAACAACACCGCATTCCAGAACATTCCCCTCTTACTTTTCGCTATCCTTATTCAGTGCCATAACACCACAGGAGGTGAGCATTGAATATTATCGCGATCATGGGACCGCACGGCGCGTTCTACAAAGATGAACCGATTCGTGAACTGGACGCAGCCCTCAAGCTGCAAGGCTTCCAGACCGTCTATCCCAACAATGCCAGCGACCTGCTGAAACTGATTGAACACAACCCGCGCATCTGCGGCGTGGTTTTTGACTGGGACGATTACAGCCTGGCGCTGTGCAGCGATATCAATCAGCTCAACGAATATCTGCCGCTGTATGCCTTTATCAACACCCATTCGCAGATGGATGTGAGCATCAACGAAATGCGCATGGCGCTGCAATTCTTCGAGTATGCGCTCAACGCGGCTGACGACATCGCATTGCACATTCGCCAGTACACCGATGAATACATCGACAAAATCATGCCGCCACTCACCAAGGCGCTGTTTACCTATGTGAAAGAGGGCAAATACACCTTCTGCACGCCGGGCCATATGGGCGGCACTGCATTCCAGAAAAGCCCGGTGGGTAGCCTGTTCTATGATTTCTTCGGTGCGAACACGC
This sequence comes from Pantoea sp. alder81, assembly GCF_020179835.1. GTDB lineage: Bacteria > Pseudomonadota > Gammaproteobacteria > Enterobacterales > Enterobacteriaceae > Pantoea. Next base: position 29,921 of record NZ_JAIUDA010000017.1, read on the forward strand.
TAAAGGCGGATGTCTCCATCTCCGTCACCGAACTCGGTTCGCTGCTTGACCACACCGGTCCGCATCTCGAAGCTGAAGAGTACGTCGCTCGCACCTTTGGAGCTGAACAGAGCTATATGGTGACTAACGGGACATCGACCTCCAACAAAATCGTTGGCATGTACGCCGCACCGGCAGGTAGCACGGTACTGATCGACCGTAACTGCCACAAATCACTCACTCATCTGCTGATGATGAGCGACATCATCCCGATCTGGCTCAAGCCGACGCGTAATGCGCTGGGCATTTTGGGTGGGATTCCGCAGCGGGAGTTCACGCGTGACAGCATCCAGCAGAAAGTTAATCAGACGCCGCGCGCCAGTTGGCCGGTGCACGCGGTGATCACTAACTCCACTTATGATGGCCTGCTGTATAACACCCAGTACATCAAAGAGACGCTGGATGTGCCGTCGATCCATTTCGATTCGGCTTGGGTGCCGTACACCAACTTCCATCCGATCTACAGCGGCAAAAGTGGTATGAGCGGGGAGCGAATACCCGGCAAAGTGATTTATGAAACGCAGTCGACGCACAAACTGCTGGCGGCGTTTTCTCAGGCCTCGCTGATTCATATTAAAGGTGATTACGACCACGACACCTTCAATGAAGCCTATATGATGCACACCACCACATCGCCGAGTTACGCGATTGTCTCATCGATTGAAACGGCGGCAGCGATGCTACGTGGCAATCCTGGTAAGCGACTGATCAACCGCTCAGTCGAGCGTGCTCTGCATTTCCGTCGTGAGATTCAGCGGTTACGAGAAGAGTGTGATGGTTGGTTCTTTGATATCTGGCAGCCCGAGCAGGTGGATGAAGCTGAGTGCTGGGCGATCCAACCGGGTGAAGAGGACTGGCATGGCTTTACGCAAGCCGATCGCGACCACATGTATCTCGACCCGATCAAAGTGACCATCCTGACGCCCGGCATGAGTGAATTAGGCAAAATGGCAGAAGAGGGGATTCCAGCGGCGCTGGTGGCGAAGTTCCTCGATCAGCGCGGTGTGGTGGTGGAGAAAACCGGGCCGTACAATTTACTGTTCTTGTTCAGCATTGGTATCGATAAAACCAAAGCGATGAGCGTGCTGCGTGGCCTGACCGAGTTCAAACGCGCCTACGATCTCAACCTGCGGGTGAAAAACATGCTGCCGGATCTCTATGCCGAAGATCCCGACTTCTATCGCAATATGCGCATACAGACATTGGCGCAGGGCATTCATAACCTGATCCGGCAACACGATCTGCCGCGCCTGATGCTCAAAGCGTTTGATGTGTTGCCCGAATCGAAGATGACGCCGCATCAGGCATTCCAGCGCCAGGTACAGGGTAAAGTTGAAACCATCGATATTCGTGAACTGGTCGGACGCACTTCCGCCAACATGATTCTGCCTTATCCGCCGGGTGTACCTTTGGTGATGCCTGGTGAGATGATCACTGAGGAGAGTCGGTCTGTGCTCGACTTTCTGCTGATGCTCTGCACCATCGGACGGCACTATCCAGGCTTTGAGACCGATATCCATGGCACCACGCTAACCGACGATGGACGTTATCTGGTGCGTGTGCTGCGTGAAGAGAACACCCATTAACTTCAGATAATTGCCTCTTTTCAGCGCCGCACCGAGCACGTAGGCTTAGCGGCTGATTCTATAGGAGCCGCTATGCTGCAGATAAAACAGATCCACCACATTGCCATTATTGCCACCGACTATCAGCGCAGTAAGGCGTTTTACTGTGACGTGTTGGGGTTTGAATTGCTGGGCGAGTATTACCGCGCCGAGCGTGATTCGTGGAAAGGGGATCTGGGACTGAACGGGGTTTACACCATCGAGCTGTTCTCGTTCCCTACACCGCCGCCACGCGTCAGCGGTCCTGAAGCCTGCGGTATGCGCCATCTGGCGTTTTGTGTTGATGATGTTGAACAGTCGATTGCGGCTTTGGCAGAGAAAGGTGTGGTGTGCGAACCGATTCGCATTGATGCGCTAACCGGCAAGGCGTGCACCTTCTTCCCGGATCCAGACGGTTTGCCGCTGGAGCTGTATCAAGCGTAAAATAGCCTTCGCTGCGGGCCGCAATCAGGCGGCTCGCGTTGATGGATAGCGCTATGTCCTTTTCTCATCTTGCTTCGCTGCTGACACCCGACGCCCGCTGTGTGCTGGCGTTCAGTGGCGGGTTGGATTCCACCGTCTTGCTGCACCAACTGGTGAGCTGGCAACGCCAGCAGCCGCAGCTGCGCGTGCGCGCGTTACACGTCCATCACGGGTTAAGCCCGAATGCTGATAACTGGGCAACGCATTGTCTGCAAATCTGCCAGCAGTGGCAGATTCCCTGCGAGGTACTGCGGGTGCAAGTAGATGGCCATGCTAAGGGTATTGAGGCTGCGGCGCGTGATGCTCGCTATCATGCGCTGTTTCAACAGCTGCAACCCGGTGAGCACTTACTTACGGCCCAGCACCTGGATGACCAGTGTGAAACGCTGTTGTTAGCCTTAAAAAGGGGTAGCGGTCCAGCGGGGCTGGCGGCAATGCCAATACAGCGTCAGGTGGGTGGGCATTCGCACTTACGCCCGTTACTGGATCTCAGCCGCCAGCAACTCGAAGCCTATGCGGCAGAACACCGCTTACGCTGGATTGAGGATGAAAGTAACGCAGACAGCCGCTATGACCGCAATTTTCTTCGTCAGCAAATTTTGCCGTTGCTGCAGATGCGCTGGCCACATTTCAGTGCAGCTAGCTCGCGCAGTGCCGCGTTGTGCGGCGAGCAGGAGCAGTTGCTGGATGAATTACTGGCGGAACAGTTAGCTCAGCTCACTGATACACAGGGCGCACTGCATTTTCCGCCAATGCTGGCGATGAGTGAAATGCGACGTCATGCTTTATTGCGACGTTGGATCGCACAGCAGGGCGGCGCAATGCCTTCACGGGACGCCTTAAAACGTATCACTGATGAAGTGATGCAAAGCCGTGAAGATGCCAATCCCTGCCTGCGTTTCGGTGCCTTCGAGCTACGCCGTTATCGACAACTGCTATTTTGGCTTCGATCGCAGCCATCACTGAGTCAGTACTCGCTAACCTGGCATGACCGCAAGCAACCACTTGTGTTGCCAGAGGGTGTGGGGGAGCTACAGGCCGATGTGGGATTGGCATGTTTACGTCAACCCACTGAGGACGAATCGATCAACATTCGTTTTCAAGCCAGCGGCTATCATCATCTGCTGGGCCGTGCAGGAGGCCGGGAGATGAAAAAATTGTGGCAGGAGTTAGGTGTGCCACCCTGGCAGCGTGAACGTATTCCTTTGATTTACTACAACCAGACGCTGATCTGTGCACCGGGAATCTTTGTCACCCGCGAAGGTGCAGCCAGTCATGAGCAAGGCTGGCAGGCGATCTGGCTAAAACAACAATAACAGGAAGAGCAATGATGAAATACTGGATGGCAGCCATGGTGCTGGCTGCTGCGCTGCCGGCTTTTGCCGACGGTGATGTAAACGCGGGCGCGCAGAAAGCAGCAACCTGTCTGGCGTGTCATGGGGCGGAAGGCAAAAGTGCGGTGCCGCTTTATCCCAATCTTGCCGGGCAACATGCGCCTTACCTGCTGCATTCGTTGCAGGCTTACAAAAAAGGGGAGCGCAGTGGTGGTCAGGCAGAAGTGATGAAAGCGTTTGTCGCGGGATTGAGCGATCAGGATATGGAAGATTTATCGGCGTATTACAGTTCGCTGAAGCCGTAGGCGAGGAGGGCGGGAGATCAGTTCCCGCCCGAATGCAGGATTTATTCGTCTTCGCTGACGATGACGGTGCCCAGCTCGGGGTGACTGAAGCTGGCAATATGGTCAAGCCGCAGTTCGCGGGTTTCACCGGAGAGATCGACCGTCAGGTACTCCACGTTTTTACGTGAGACCATGTCAACGGCTTTCGCCTTGAGCTGATCGCCGTTTTTTAACTCCAAAGACAGCGTCCAGTGTTTGGTGCAGGCGAGTTCGAGGCTATCGTAGTCATCGCAGTTGATGGGTTTGTAGGCTTCATTCGTCAACATAGTCGCTCACCAATAAGTTAGCAGCAGCATAAGCTGCTTGTTCCCTGACAGAAGAGTTTAGCGCAGAATTAGCGGCAATATCGTTGAGTGCGTTTAGCGCGCAACCTATCGCGTCTGGCACATACCCCAGGTCGCCACTTCCAATTTGGGCATATTTCTGGCGAACTAACTCACAATACTTTTGCACATACACCTCCTCAGCAGAGCTTAAATACTCTGGTTGATAAGCGACTATATCACAGGATTTTCATGGAAATCAGCCAGGAGAAGCCGGGATGTACGCAAAGAAAAGTGAAAAAGTGACACACAGCGCTGGTCTTAAGCCTTAAGACGGCGCACAAAAGGTTAAGTTGATGAACAGGTTATTACGCGACGCAATGTCGTTCTTAAAGGCAGGTGACAGATGATCGTGCTGTCGCGTTCGGTTTCACTTGCAGACAATGAAGTCGAGCTCAGTGCCATTCGTGCACAAGGCGCGGGTGGGCAGCATGTGAATAAAACGTCCACTGCTATCCATTTGCGTTTTGATATTCACGCTTCTTCGCTGCCGCCGTTCTATAAGGAGCGTTTGCTGGCCGCAAGCCACCATTTGATTACGGCAGAAGGCGTGGTGATCATCAAATCTCAGGAGTATCGCAGTCAGGAAATGAATCGTGAGGCGGCCCTGCAACGGCTCATCAATCTGATTCACGAGTTAACCACGGTTGAAAAGGTACGGCGTGCAACGCGTCCTACGCGGGCGTCAAAAGAAAGGCGGCTGGATGGTAAATCGCGGCGAAGCAGTGTGAAATCGATGCGGGGTAAAGTGCAATAAAAAACGCCTCCTGGGGGAGGCGTCTCGCGATTACTTGTTCAGCGCTTTTGCCAGGAACTCGACAATATCGTGCTGTTTGATCATCTGCTTCTCGCTTGATGAACGAGATTTGTACTCAATCTCTTCATTATCGAGGTTACGATCACCAATCACGATGGTGTGCGGCACGCCAATCAGTTCCATATCAGCGAACATTACACCTGGACGCTCTTTACGGTCATCCAGAATCACATCAATGCCTTTTGCACGCAGCTGGCTGTACAGCTCTTCAGCCAATTCTTTCACGCGGAAAGATTTCTGCATATTCATCGGCAGAATCGCGACTTCGAACGGCGCTAGCGCTGCAGGCCAGATAATGCCACGTTCGTCATGGTTCTGCTCGATGGCTGCGGCCACTACGCGAGTGATACCAATACCGTAGCAACCCATGGTCATGACCTGGTTACGACCTTCTTCGCCTTGAACGGCGGCCTTCATCGCTTCCGAGTATTTGGTGCCTAACTGGAAGATGTGACCGACTTCGATACCGCGTTTGATCTGCAGCGTGCCTTTGCCATCCGGGCTTGGATCACCTTCTACCACGTTACGGATATCTTCCACGCGTGCTTCTGGCAGATCGCGCAGCCAGTTAATACCGGCAAAGTGCTGTCCATCAATGTTAGCGCCTGCAGAGAAGTCACTCATTTTGGCAACGGTGCGGTCAGCAATCACTGGAATGCTCAGACCAACCGGGCCGATCGAACCAAAACCAGCGCCTACCACTGCACGAATGGCTTCTTCGTTGCCCATCTCCAATGGAGAGGCCACGATATCAAGATGCTCAGCTTTGACTTCGTTAAGCTCATGATCGCCGCGAACCAGTAAAGCTACCAGCGCGTGGCCGCTCTCTTCTGTGGCTTTCACAATCAAAGTCTTAACGGTTTTCTCGATTGGGATCTGATGTTGTTCAACCAGCTCTGCAATCGTCCTGGCATTTGGCGTGGCGAACTGCGTCATGTCCTGCGTTGCCGCTGGACGATCGCCTGCTGGCGCCAATGCTTCCGCTTTTTCTATGTTGGCGGCGTAATCCGATTCGCTAGAGAAGATCACATCATCTTCACCGCTCTGCGCCAATACCTGGAATTCATGCGATGCGCTACCACCAATTGAGCCGGTGTCAGCTTGTACGGCACGGAAATCCAGCCCCATACGGCTGAAGCTCTGGCTATAAGCGCGATACATCGCATCGTAGGTTTCCTGCAGCGATTCCTGAGTTGTGTGGAACGAGTAAGCATCTTTCATGATGAACTCACGCGAACGCATCACACCGAAGCGCGGACGCACTTCATCGCGGAATTTGGTCTGGATCTGATACAGATTCAGCGGCAGCTGTTTGTAAGAACTCAGTTCATTACGGATCAGGTCGGTGACCACTTCTTCATGGGTCGGACCCAATACGAACGGACGCTCGTGACGATCTTTAATGCGCAGCAGCTCAGGGCCGTACTGCTCCCAACGACCGCTCTCTTCCCACAAATCGGCAGGCTGAACCACCGGCATGGAGATCTCAATTGCGCCCGCGTTGTTCATCTCTTCGCGTACGATATTTTCAACTTTTCGCAGTACGCGAACACCGGTCGGCAACCAGGTATAAAGACCGGAAGCCAGTTTGCGGATCATACCGGCGCGCAGCATCAGCTGGTGGCTGATCACTTCCGCATCGGATGGCGTCTCTTTCAGGGTAGAGAGCAGATATTGAGTAGTACGCATTGATTACGATTCCAGTTGTACGGAAGGACACGGACAAAAAATTTTCTGGCGGCTAGTGTACCAGCGAGATCCATCACTCAAAAGCTTGTTTTAGCGCGGATCGAGGGCGATCACTTCAGTGCCGACTTCATCGATACGCCAGCGCACATTAAAGTCGAGCAGCCAGGCAGCATACTCACGATCTTCCGCTTCGCCTTTACGGTAAGCCGGACGGGGATCTTGCGCTAAAACGTCAGCGATAAAGCGTGCCAGATGGGGATAGTTTTTCTGCTGCTGAATCTGGCTCTGCGCTAAAGCAGAGAAGCGCACGGGCATGGTGGCATCCGGGGCGCTTTGGGCAAATCCGGCGCGTGCATCAGGCAACGCTTCAGCAAACGGCAGGTACGGTTTGATATCGACCACCGGTGTGCCATCCACTAAATCCAGGCTACCGAGCTGTAAAATGACCTGCTGCTTCTCGCAACGAATGCCTTTTAACTCAACCAATGACATGCCAATGGGATTGGGACGGAAGGTTGAGCGTGTGGCAAACACGCCCATACGTGCGTTTCCACCTAACCGCGGTGGTCGCACTGTTGGACGCCAACCGCCTTCCATAGTTTGATGGAAGACGAACAGCACCCAAAGATGGCTGAAGGCTTCAAGCCCGCGCACCGCTTCTGGCTGATTATACGGCGGCAGCAAGTGCAGCTCGCCGCCGCCATCCTGCACTAAGCCAGGCTGGCGCGGTACAGCAAATTTCTCTTTCCACGGCGAACGAATCAAGCCGATTTGCGCAAAGGCAAAATCACTCATTGATTAGAAACTTTCAGTGCAGAGCCCTGGCAAATGGCCTGGCGATAGCAGCCTGGCGTGCTGGTGACGATCTCGCACTTATGCAGCAATACCGCGTTAGCTTTCATACCCGCCGCTTTAATCTGCAGACGCTTACGCGCGGTGTTAATGTTCGGTGGTGAATCCTGGCTGCTGCTCTGACAATCATCGGCAGAGACTTCACCCAGGTCGCGGAACGGATTGCTGACCAGAGCTGTGGCGTCGGTGTAAATCTTCACCGGCGCCGGGCGTGGAGTCGGTTTACGTTCAGGTTCGCTGGATGACTGTTGCGGGCGAGCGGGAGCACTGCTTATTGGGTGATATTCACGAACACACCCGGTTAGCATCAATGCTAACAAGCAGAGCGGTAAAAAACGCATGGCAACATCCTCAGTAGTAAAAAGTGGCGTTATTGAAACAAGGACGGGATTAAATAACAAGTCAGCAAAAAGAAAGGGCGGCCTAAGCCGCCCTGGATGGCATCAAAGGCAAAAATTACCAGCCTTTGACTGCACCACCGTTGAAGATTTTATTCGCGGCTTCTGAAACTTCATCAGACTGATATGCCTGAACAAATTTCTTCACGTTTTCCGCATCTTTATTATCTTCACGGCTGACGATCAGGTTCACGTAAGGAGAATCTTTATCTTCGACAAAGATGCCGTCTTTCGCAGGTGTCAGGCCAATCTGGCTAGCGTAAGTGGTGTTGATCACTGCCAGTGCAATCTGCTGATCGTCCAGTGAACGTGGCAGTTGCGGCGCTTCCAGCTCAACAATCTTCAGGTTTTTCGGGTTCTCAACGATATCCAGTGAGGTTGGCAGCAAGCCCACGCCATCTTTCAGTTTAATCAGGCCCACTTTCTGCAGTAGCAGCAGTGAACGACCGAGGTTGGTTGGATCGTTAGGGATAGCGACCTGCGCACCGTTCTGCAGTTCATCCAGTGATTTGATTTTCTTCGAGTAGCCGGCAATCGGGTAAACAAAGGTATTGGCCACGGCAACCAGCTTGTAACCGCGGTCTTTGATCTGCTGATCCAGATAAGGCTTATGCTGGAAGGCGTTAACATCGATATCGCCTTTGCTCAACGCTTCGTTTGGCAGCACGTAATCGTTGAAAGTCACCAGTTCAACATCCAGACCGTATTTCTCTTTAGCGACCTTAACAGCGGTTTCAGCAACCTGCTGCTCAGCACCGACAATCACACCCACTTTAATGTGGTTTGGATCTTTAGCTTTCTGATCGCATCCTGCCAGCGCAATTGCGCCAATCAGAGCACCCACAGCGGCAATCTTTTTAAATGTGAAAGACATATCCCTTCCTTAATAGAGGACTATTGATGTTGTTTACTTATTTATGGGACACAGCACGCACAATGCGGTCGCCACAGAACTGAATTAAATACACCAGAACAACCAGCAAAATCAGTACGGTATTCATTACCGTAGCGTTATAGCCAATGTAACCATACTGATAGCCAATCTGACCCAGACCGCCAGCGCCGACAGCACCGCCCATGGCGGAGTAGCCGACCAGCGTAATCAGGGTAATTGTAGCGGCATTCACCAGACCCGGCAGGGCTTCTGGGAGCAACACTTTACGTACGATCTGTAGTGGCGTTGCACCCATCGCACGTGAGGCTTCAATCAAACCGGTTGGCAACTCCAGCAGTGCATTCTCAACCATACGCGCAATGAAAGGTGCGGCGCCGACCGTCAGTGGCACGATAGCGGCTTGCAAACCAATGGAGGTGCCGACAATCATGCGTGTGAAGGGAATCATCCATACCAGTAATATGATAAAGGGAATTGAGCGGAAGATATTCACCACCGCGGAAAGCACGCGATAGAGGGCGCCATTGGCCAGAATTTGCCCTGGGCGGGTGACGTACAGCAGCACGCCTACCGGCAGACCGAGCACAAAACCAAAGAAACCGGAGACGAAGGTCATCATCAGCGTTTCCCAGACGCCACGCGTCAGTAACCACATCATCGCTTCAGACATAACCCAGTACCTCTACTTTCACATGATTTTCTTTCAGCCAGGCAATCGCTGCCTGTGTATCTGTTTCACTACCATCCATTTCCGCCAGCATAATGCCGAACTTCACACCGCCGGCGTAATCCATCTGCGCACTGATAATGTTGTTATTGACGTTGAAGCGACGTGCGGCTTCTGACAGCAGCGGTGCATCGACCGATTTTCCGGTGAACTCAAGGCGCAACAGCGGGACACTTTCAGCCGAGGCTAGCGGCTGCATACGCTGCTGGTAATCGTCTGGGATATCCAGATGCAGCGTCGATTGAATAAACTGCTGAGCCAATGGCGTTTTAGGATGTGAGAACACTTCGCTAACGCTGTCTTTCTCGATCAGCTCACCATTACTGATGACGGCAACCTGGTCGCAGATGCGTTTCACGACATCCATCTCATGGGTGATCAGCAGAATAGTGATCCCCAGTCGGCGGTTGATGTCTTTCAGTAATTCTAAAATGGAACGCGTCGTTGCCGGATCGAGGGCGCTGGTGGCTTCGTCACACAGCAAAACCTTTGGATTAGTAGCCAACGCACGCGCAATCGCCACACGCTGTTTCTGTCCGCCGGAAAGATTCGCAGGCCAGCTGTCGTGTTTGTCTGCCAGCCCAACTAACTCCAGCAGTTCAGTCACACGGCTTTTGATCTGCTCGCGTGACAGGTTTCCCAATTCAAGCGGCAGCGCAACGTTACCGGATACGGTACGTGAGTTCATTAAATTGAAGTGCTGGAAGATCATGCCAATCTGACGACGTGTCAGCGTCAGTTTTGAGGAGGAGAGGGCAGTCAAATCCTGACCATCCACCAGAACGCGCCCCGATGTTGGACGCTCAAGTAAGTTAACGCAGCGGATGAGCGTACTTTTACCGGCACCGGATGAACCGATGACGCCATAAATCTGTCCGGCAGGCACGTGCAGGCTGACGTCGGAGAGCGCCTGAATAGTGCGTGAACCTTGCTGGAACACTTTGGTAATGTTTTCGAGTTTAATCATTAGTTTAATAGTTATCGTATTACGTTGTCCGTGGTGTATCGGCTTCCACGCGATGACGCTGCGTGAAATTTGGATGGATGTTAAGGCATCCAGACGGCTAAATCAATCGAAGTCATTCAATCTGCCATTCTCTCTATATATGCAATCATGCGATACTGTGCGGCATTATTTGCAGCAGGAGTTTCTACGTGTCGAACAAAGTCCCCGCTATTTTTCTAGATCGTGATGGCACCCTGAATGTCGATCACGGTTATGTTCATGAAATCGATAATTTTGAATTCATCGACGGTACCATTGAAGCGTTACAGGCGCTGAAGAAGATGGGTTACGCGCTGGTACTGGTGACTAATCAGTCCGGTATTGCGCGCGGCATGTTTACTGAAGACCAGTTTATGCAGCTCACCGAATGGATGGATTGGTCGCTGGCAGATCGTGATGTTGATCTTGATGGCATCTATTTCTGTCCTCATCTGCCAGATGCAACAGTAGAAGAGTATCGCCAGGTGTGTGATTGCCGTAAGCCGCAGCCCGGTATGCTGCTCTCTGCGCAGAAGCATTTGAACATCGATATGGCTGCTTCTTATATGGTTGGCGACAAAATAGAAGATATGCAGGCGGCGTTGGCGGCAGGTGTGGGCACTAAAGTGCTGGTTCGCTCTGGTAAGCCTGTCACTGCAGAAGGGGAAAATGCAGCCGATTGGGTGCTTAATAGCCTCTCAGAGCTGCCTGGACGTATTAAAAAGGGGTGACGTAGACTGTTTTGTGCAATTTTCAAGCGAACGAATGAAAATCTTAAAAATTGCCCTTGCGCTTCCTCAGAACCTCCCTATAATGCGCCACCACTGAGACGGCAAAGCGGCAACGCAGACGGCTCAGCAGGGAGTGAAGTGATTCATCCCGCCAGAGAAAAACGCTGAAAAAAGTGTTTGACTCTGAAGGAGAGAAGCGTAATATACGCCACCTCGCAACAGCAAGTTAAAACGCTGATTGCACTGCTCTTTAACAATTTATCAGACAATCTGTGTGGGCACTCGCAGGATTGATATCAACGTCTCCGGACGTAAAAAATATCAAGTCTCACGAGTGAACACATAATGAAATTCATTATGACGTTTT
>NZ_JAIUDA010000018.1 GCF_020179835.1 Pantoea sp. alder81
GCTTCAGCCTCGCGGAGAATGCTGATGATCTGTTCGTCGGAAAATCGCTTCTTCATGGGGATGTCCTCATGTGACTTATGAAGACATTACTAACATCGCGGTGTATTAATCAACGGGGAGCAGGTCATAATGTATGAATAAAAACTAGAGCCTGCCATTAATTCTCTGATTATCCCTCAAAACATCAATAGCTGTTTGCAACGCAATTTTATTATCATTTTTATTTTGTCTGGTTTGTTGAATCTGCAAATATTCTAATAATGTTCGGGTATTGATTGGACGACCGGATCTTCCAACTTCGAGAATTGCTTCACCCAGAATAATTTTCACAGGGGGCAACTGACTTGGGTACCAATTGAGGGTGTCTTCAGACTTCATTGTAAATCTCTCCGGGAAGTTTAATGTAACAGGAAAATGCCTGACAGACATTAATTATTAGATTGTCAGCAAGATCTTTCTCATATAGGTGAGGCTGCTAACTTTTAAAATTTATAATTACTATGATCTATCAATGAGTTATTGTGCGCTAACTAAGATGTTTTTTGGATGATTTACTGCCTCATACCCGCTGAGGTAATAACAGACTTGACAGAACAGGGTGGATGGCTTAAGCGACGCTGAGTTGAGGCGAAGCGACTGTAAACTAAAAACATCTAAGAATGTCCGGGATGCAGGCTTTAGTTAATTAATTTTTATTGATTAATTCCATTTGGTGAGTTTAATTATTAAAAGGAGTTATGGGATCAAACTCATTGATTTATTTGGGATGAATGAATTAAAACTCAAAACCACCACACCTTAGACTGCTCATGATAATGACGCCCAGTGGGTGTGGGTGAGATGAGGTCACAACTCCGGGTGCCTCCCGGTAAGCCATTGAATGGTCAAACCGACTTGTGAATGATTACACACAGCGCGAGCTGCTAGAACCATTTGCACCCCGCCGCTTAGGGGGATCAGCTGTAACTCTTAAACCTTAACACTTAATGAACTAAGGAATATCTGATAGTTAAGATTTATTTAAAAAAATTTTTTTCGAGAATTTTTATCCGTGAATTTATTTTACATAATGAAGGCCGTGCTTTATTAGTTCTACACCTAATATATTGATTTTTATCATAAATTTTTTACACGGAAAGTCATTATCAGGGCAGAACGTCCATTGAGTCACGATGCTGCTGGCATTTTACCAAAATATGTTCTGCAAAAGTTAACTGAAGACGATGTCTGACCACTGAAGCAGACCCGATATTGTTCTCCATTTCGTAAGCTTTCCTTGTGACTTCAAAAGTAAATACTTCTGAATAGTAATCGGGGGTTGACCGCAAAAAGTGTCTGTTATCAATGACCTTCACAATATATCTGTTATCATCGATGCAGATGATGTCGTATTTTACTAACCGCTTGTCTGAGTTACTACTGATGTAATGAGATTGAATGCTGGAATAAATCATCTCTAAAGCCTTTTCTAAACGTAAAGAATTATCAGGTTGTGGGAGAAATTGACGCTTTGGCTAACGTCAGGATGATGATTAGTCTGTAACCTAAACACTTCAAGCTATACTTAACGCCGGAATCTTTGAGGACTTCATTTTTAACAATGAGTTACGTTGTTTGATTTTCCTGACTTACTTAGTGAAGAATAATCTAGTCTGCAAATTATTTAATTCTTCCCGAGAGAAGATTGAGTTAGTATTTTATTGTAGTTCATTTATTCATCAAAAGGGTTAAGGATGGGGAGAGCCTGGGCACAGGGCCACTCTTACGTGTATAAACTTAGGGTTAATCAGTAGGATAAGATCAGCGAAGATGAGACGATTCTTCAAATTCCTCCTCTAGTTTATTTATTCAAAACGTTAAGCCTCACTGAATAAAACCAGTTGATTGAAGACTATAGAGAAATTTCATGCGATTTTATAAGGAGTTATAAATATGTGTTAATCAGTGGAGTGACAGTGCTGCCAAATTTGTACTTAGTCATTAATTAATAATGGTGAGAATTATGCTCTTGATAACACTCAAACTTATCAGTTTATTTTACTTTTGTTTTGTATGCTTTGACTGCCATGCTCGTTTTTGAAAAATTTAAAATAAATTTCTCGGGATGCTCTATAATTATTTTATCCCAGCAGCTGTTAAATCCCTGATGCCTGACGCCCATCCTGAAGAGAAGTTTCTGTTCTGATTTTGCAACTGCTCTTGCGCGTTAACGTCGCATCAGAGCAACATTATGAAATTAAATCCTTCAGCATGGTTCACACGTTTTCGCGTACAGTCAGAAATTTCAGGGGGTGCTGTGCGTCAGGCAAACAAATCTGCTCATGAAAATAACCAAAAGTCTGAATTGTTTTCAACTGCACAGATGGAGCGTTATGGTGAAAAACTAGCGCGTATCCATAAATTATCACCATACAAATTGCCTTACCATCTTCTTAAAAGACTTGGCGATAATGAGGCTGTCATTACGAGAAACTGCTACGAAATAAACTCTGCAGCAAAAACAGCTATAACCCCTGCAGGTGATTGGTTACTGGATAATTACTACCTAATCGAAGAACAGATCCGTATGGTCCGACAGCATTTGCCGAAAAGCTTTGGCAAAGGTCTACCGTCACTCATTTCACCGGATAATTGCCCACGTATTTATCATATTGCTGCTGAGGCAATCGCTCACGGCGATGGTCGTTGGGACCCTGCAAGCCTGAGCGGGTTCATATGGAGCTATCAAAAGGTCACACCGCTCGCTTTAGGGGAGATTTGGGCTTTACCTGGAATGTTGAGACTGGCACTAATCGAAAACCTTCGTCGTATCAGCATGGATGTAGTCAGGGCTCAGCAGGACCGAAATATTGCAGACCTATGGATAACAAGGATTTTCGAATGTGCGGACCGCTCACCCTCTGACTTAATCATGGTTGTCGCTGATCTTGCCAATTCACGTCCTGATTTGAGTAGCGCGTTTGTCGCAGAACTTGTTCGCAGGCTTCAGGGGCATGGAAATGTGCAATCTTTACCTCTCGCATGGGTTGATCAGTGCCTTGCTGAACAGGGAACGACTTCCGAAATTCTTATTAACGTTTTCAATCAACAACTAGCTGCCAGTCAACTCTCAGTCAGTAACAGCATCGCAGGTTTACGTCTAGTGAGCGAAACGAAGTGGGCCGACTTCGCCGAGTCAATAAGTGTTGTAGAAAGGGAGTTGCGAAGTGATCCTGCTGGAATTTATCCCAAAATGCACTTTGACACCCGTGACCACTATCGACATGTTGTTGAGATCCTGGCGCGAGACAGTAGACTGAGTGAACCTGAAGTTGCTAGTCGTATCGTGGCTCTTACCTCTCAAAATGTTATCAATACCCCTGAGCATCACATTGGTTTCTATCTTATCGGGGATGGCCGCAAAAAGCTGGAAATATGTCTCCTGTCTGGCTCATCACCTCTCACGCGCCTGCGACACAGTTTCACCAGAATATCTCTTTTGTCATGGCTTGGCTGTATCAGCTTATTCACCACAGCTCTGACGGCCGGGATATTGCGTGAAACACTAAAATCCGGAACTGACGTATTGCTGTTTATACTGGTCTTACCTTTGCTCGTTGTGGTTAGCCAGCTTGTAAGCGACTTACTGAGCGATGCATTCACTCGTTTCAGGGAACCTAGTCCATTACCCAGAATGGATTTCTCAGACAGCATACCGCCTGATAGTGCAACGATGATTGTGATCCCGTGCATGCTGATCAGTTACGAGAGCTTCAGTAAACTCCTCCGTAGCCTTGAAGTCTGTTGGCTGGGAAATCAGAATGAAAATATCTGCTTCGCTTTGCTCACCGATTTCGCTGACTCCGAACACCAGTCATCGCCAGAAGGTATCTCCCTGCTCACACAGTCAGTCTCAGATATGCTGGCGCTAAATCAGAAATATCCATCCAGACGCCCACGCTTTTACCTGTTACACAGGCAGCCTGAATGGAACCCGATTCAGCGAATATGGATGGGCTTTGAACGTAAACGTGGAAAACTGGCTGTATTGAATGACTGGCTTCGCCATCCTTCGTCGCAATTTGTCAGCGTTGCTGATATGCCCGCCGATCTTCTACCTGGCCACATCAAATACGTTATTACGCTCGACAGTGATACGGTTCTGCCGCGTGATACTGTCCATAAGCTGGTTGCTACAATGGCGCATCCTCTGAATAAGCCAGAATACGATCCAGTAAGCCAGAGGGTTGTCAAAGGCTATGGTATTCTCCAGCCTGGCCTTGCGGAGGAATTACCTCGCTCCGGTCAGGGGCGCTATGCGGCTTTAAGAAGTGCTGTACCGGGAAATAATCCCTATACCATGATGTCATCCGATGTTTATCAGGATCTCTTTGGGGAAGGATCGTTTCTGGGGAAGGGTATTTATGACGTCGATATATTTATTCAGGCCACAATGAATACCTGTCCTGAAAATCTCGTCCTCAGTCATGATTTACTGGAAGGGTGCTATGCACGTTCAGGGCTTGTGAGTGAGGTGTTACTGTACGAACAATATCCAAATAATTATCTCTCAGATGTTGGACGCCGTTCACGCTGGATCCGGGGCGACTGGCAGTTGCTTAACTGGTTAAACTTGCGTGTCAGAAAAGCAGATGGCACCAGAAGCAGGAATCCACTGTCACCACTTTCATACTGGAAATTAATCGATAATCTGCGTCGAAGTCTGGTCGCTCCCTGTCTGTTTTTATTGCTATTTACCACCCTGTTATGGGTGCCAAATCCCTCATACTGGTTTGGCTTGCTGCTAATAATATGGCTGCTGCCTGCCTTATTTAGTATGTCATATGACTTTTTGCATAAGCCATTTCGGCGCCAACTTAAGCAGCATCTGGTGCTGGTCGCTTATGGTGCGCTTAAGCGCCTTTCAGGTATCGGGCTCAATGTTGCGATACTGCCGCATGAAGCCGGATATTCTTTGTATGCGATTATGATTACGCTATGGCGTTTAGGCATTAGCCGTCGCAATCTTAGTGAATGGACCAGCCATAGTTCAGACAGTGATAAGGGCAGCAGTTCGGTTGCACGGTTTTATAAGTCTATGTGGATGAATGTTGTCAGCGGCATGTTGTTGGCGGTACTGACCACACTTGTTGGCCCACACCTGTTGCCAATTGCTTTGCCTGTCACTTTCCTATGGTGTCTCACGCCGTTGCTGATGAGCTGGCTCAGCCTTCAGCCCGTGCAGAAAGCATTCTCTCCGAATCAGCAGCAGAAGCGGCTGTTACGCCAGACAAGCCGTGAAATATGGGCTTTTTTTGAGACTTTTACTACTGCGCATGAGAACTGGCTTCCGCCTGATAACTATCAGGAAAAACCGGAACCAGCGGTAGCCCATCGCACTTCCCCGACCAATATCGGCCTTTCTCTGATGGCTAACCTTACTGCCTGGGATTTTGGCTATCTCCCCGGTGAAGAGGTATTAAAGCGCGTGTCACTCACCCTCGATACACTGGACAAAATGGAACACTACCGTGGCCATCTATATAACTGGTATGACACCTGCACGCTGATCCCCCTCAGTCCACGTTATGTTTCAAGCGTTGACAGTGGCAATATGGCTGGCCATTTACTCACGCTGCGTGAAGGGCTTTCAGCTATGCGCCACCAGCCTGTTCTGAGCATTGATCGGATGATGGCTGGGCTGGACGATACACTGGCCATTCTGGAGAAGCTTTGTGAACAGCATTTACCGCCTCATTTAATTCAGTTGCGCAAAATCTGGCAAAATGCCAGCTCTCTGATTCCGCATGAGTTCTATAAAGAGCTGAATAAAATGTGCGTCGAGTGCAACCATCTCATAACACAACTTAATCAAAAGCTTATTCCTGCCCGCTGGGCGCGACATCTGGAGCGCCAGCTGATTCAGCATTGCAATGAATGGGCAAGCCTTCTTAGCTGGCTGCCTGCATCATGGAACAAATCAGATCTGCCGACCCTCGATTGGCTGGCCAGCGCACATTCTGCATATGATCGGTCACTCCCTGAGAGTGTAAAAGCCGAGGCCCGTGCGCGGCTGCAAATGATTACCGAACTTGAACAACGACTGCTTGATCATGCGCGCATGGATTTCACCTTTCTCTATAATGATGCAACCAACCTGCTGACTGTCGGTTACAACTGTGAAACGAATACGCCAGATAAGAGCCACTACGATCTGCTACCTTCTGAAATCCGACTGACGAGTTTCCTTGCTATTGCGACTAATCAGCTGCCTCTCAAAAGCTGGTACGCCCTGGGGCGATTGTTTACGACTATCGACAGTGAAACTGCTCTGATGTCATGGAGCGGTTCAATGTTTGAATACCTTATGCCGAACCTGGTCATGCCTACCTGGCCCGGCAGTCTGCTGGACAAAATGATCCAGTCAGCGGTCAGGCGTCAGATAGGCTGGGGAAAGGAACGTGGAGTTCCCTGGGGAGTATCAGAGTCGGGATATCATGCTTTTGATATACATAAGAATTATCTATATCAGGCATTTGGTGTGCCAGGACTTGGCCTGCGCAGAGGGCTTGCTGATGATATGGTCGTCGCCCCCTATGCTTCATTTCTGGCACTGATGGTCTCGCCGCAAAACGCCTGTGACAATCTGTTGAGGCTGGAGAAAAATGGTGCACGTGGTGAATACGGTTTTTATGAGGCGCTTGACTATACATCTTCGCGTCTCGCAACCGGTCAGCTGTATGCAGTAGTACAGTCCTGGATGGCTCACCACCAGGGGATGGCTTTTCAGTCGTTGTCCCACGTGCTACATAACGCACCAATGACGGAAAGATTCATGTCCAGTCCGGTCTTTCGGTCAGCGAGTCTGCTTATGCAAGAGCGCGTGCCGGATATAATCGAGCTTTATAGTCCGCGCCGTCATTTTGAATCTCATGAAGGACGAATCAAGCCCGTAAATCATGAACCCCGCATCATTACCACAATCGACTCCCCGGTTCCGGAGATTCAGCTTCTGTCCAACAGCCATTATCATCTGATGTTAACCGCTGGCGGGGGCGGTTATAGTCGCTGGAAAAACCTTCTTCTCACGCGCTGGCGTAGTGATACCACCCGGGATAACTGGGGAATATTCTGCTACATCCGTGATAATCAGACCGGTGATGTATGGTGTAATACCCTGAAGCCTACAGGCAATGGCACTGAAAATGACGGTGAAGTGGTTTTCACGGATGCAGGAGCTGAATTCAGGCGCACATTCGGGACGCTCAGCGTCAAAACTCAGGTGGTTGTATCGTCTGAGGATGACATTGAACTGCGGCGACTTACGATAATAAACCGGGGCCGCCTGCCGCGCTCGCTGCAACTGACATCCTATGCCGAGGTGGTACTTGCTCCGACCGCCAGCGATGTTGCACATCCCGCGTTTAGCAACTTGTTTATTCAGACTGAGCTTATACCTGAGCGTGACGCCATACTTTGTCAACGGCGTCCACGCTCGCCGGATGAAGCCACACCTTCTTTCATCCACATGATGGTGGTGCATGGTGAAAACTCACAAAATGTCTCGTTCGAGACGGACAGGGCCCTGTTCCTTGGTCGTGGCAGGACCCCGTCAGATCCCCAAGCCATCTCCTCAGGAGGGCCGCTCAGTAACACATCAGGGGCAGTACTGGATCCCATAGTGGCAATAAGCCACAGAATTATCATTCAGCCAGGGCAGCCGCTCACATTAGATATAATTTATGGCATCAGCGAAAGCCGCCAACAAAGTATGGCGTTACTGGAAAAATATCGTGATCATCCCATAGCAGACCGCGTTTTTGAATTAGCTTTGTCCCATAGTATGGTTGTTTTACGTCAGATAAACGCCAGTGAAGAAGATGCTACCTTATTTAACCGTCTTGCCAGCGCGTTACTCTATCCAAGCCCGGAGTTACGCGCCGGAGGTGAGGTTATCAGCCGTAACCGACGAGGACAGTCAGGCCTTTGGGGATGGGGAATTTCCGGGGATCTGCCTATTGTATTGCTCAGTATTACAGGCGAGGAAAATACTGCCTTAGTTACCACGCTCATTCAGGCGCATAGATACTGGAGGCTGAAAGGTCTGGTGGCCGATTTAATCTTTCTCATTAACTGCCCCGGAGGTTACCGTCAAGGCCTACAAAATCAAATTCTGGAATTAATTAATGCTGGCTCAGAAGCCAGTCTTTTAGATAAATCCGGCGGACTCTACGTTCGTAATGGCGAGCATCTCTCTAATGAGGATAAGCAGCTACTGATGAGCGTGGCCTGTCTGTATCTCGATGATCGTGCGGGTGGATTGAATGAACAGCTTAACCAGCGTACCTGTATCATAAAACCTTCTGCTGGGGCACTCATTCCATCTTATGTATCAGGAAATAATCGACATGTCCCCTGGACTCCAGATACTACCCGGTTAAAATATTTTAACGGATACGGTGGATTCACTGAGGATGGCGGGGAGTACCAGATTGTTCTTGGACAGAACGGTCCAACGCCTGCTCCATGGTCTAACGTTCTATCAAATGACAGTTTTGGAAGCGTTATTTCTGAGGCGGGGCAAGCTTACACATGGTACAAAAATGCACATGAATACCGTTTAACCCCCTGGGAAAACGATCCGGTAAGTGACCGAAGCGGTGAAGCTTTTTATCTGCGAGATGAAGAGAGCGGGGAATTCTGGTCACCCTGTACATTGCCTGCTCGGGGACAAGGTGATTATCTGGTCCGCCATGGTTTTGGCTATAGCATCTTTTCCCATCGAGAAAGTGGTATAGATAGCGAGTTGACGGTGTTTGTTTCAGAGAAGGCCCCAACAAAACTAGCTATCCTGAAACTTAGTAACAATTCAGGCCGCACACGTAAAATTTCCGTCACTGGTTATGTCGAGTGGACCCTGGGTGATTCACGAGTTCGCTCTTCTCCTCATATAGTGACACAGATTGCAAGAATCTCTGGCGGCTGCGGTATTTTGGCGAACAATTTTTATGGCGAAGACGGTGCCGAACGCACAGCATTTTTTGCCGTAAGCGGTTTCAACTGTTCAACAACAGGGGACCGACGTGAATTTATAGGCCGTAACCGTTCTCTGCAAAATCCTCTGGCCATGTCATCTCGCTACCTTACTGGTAAAACAGGAGCCGGTCTGGATCCCTGTGGTGCAGTACAGTCAGCCGCTACAATAATTGATGGTGATCAGAGAACGTTTATCTTTGTCCTTGGCGCAGAAGAAAATCCTGTCCTGGCTAATGAAGTTCTCTCCCAATATTTTAATGAGGAAAATGTCAGTCTTGAGTTAAGCCGTGTTAATAATTTCTGGCACAAAATGCTCCATAAAGTTGAGGTTAAAACACCTGACACCTCCGTTAACCTGCTGGTCAATGG
Source organism: Pantoea sp. alder81 (assembly GCF_020179835.1). GTDB lineage: Bacteria > Pseudomonadota > Gammaproteobacteria > Enterobacterales > Enterobacteriaceae > Pantoea. Next base: position 9,385 of record NZ_JAIUDA010000018.1, read on the forward strand.
CTGGCTTTTGTATCAAACGATAGCCTGTCGCCTAATGGCTAGGAGCGGCTACTATCAATCCGGCGGCGCATTTGGTTTTCGCGATCAGCTTCAGGATACCTTAGCCCTGGTGCACGCAGAGCCTTCGCGGCTTCGCGAACAGATTTTGCTGTGCGCATCACGTCAGTTTATTCATGGCGATGTGCAGCACTGGTGGCACCCTCCGCATGGTAATGGTGTACGTACCCGCTGCTCTGATGACTATCTCTGGCTACCCTATGCCGTATGCCACTATGTGGCAGCCACTGAAGACATCAGTTTACTCGACGTGAAGATACCCTACCTTGAAGGTCTTCATATACCGCCTGGCGAAGAGTCCGTTTACGACACGCCTGCCGTCAGCGATACCGTTGAAACGCTTTGGTTACACTGCGTGAAGGCTCTCCGGTACAGTCTGAATTTTGGTGCTCATGGCCTCCCGTTGATGGGCTCAGGGGACTGGAACGATGGTATGAATCGGGTTGGCGTAAAAGGTAAAGGTGAGAGCGTCTGGCTGGGCTTCTTCCTTTATGACATATTGCAGCGTTTCGCTTTACTTGCCGAGCAAAAGCATGAGGAAGGTATTGCTTTGATGTGTCATACGGAAGCGAAGCGCCTGCAGGACAATCTCGAGGCTCATGCCTGGGACGGTGAATGGTACAGGCGGGGGTATTTTGACGATGGTCATCTGCTGGGCGCTAAATCCTCGCAGGACTGTCGGATTGACGCGATTGCGCAAAGTTGGTCTGTACTCTCAGGAGCCGCCGATCCGATACGTAGCGTACGAAGTATGAATTCACTTGATAAGTATCTGGTGGATGATGAGCATAGCCTGATTAAATTGTTAGCGCCCCCATTCGATGGGCATGGTACGAATCCGGGATATATTCAGGGATATCTGCCCGGAGTAAGGGAAAACGGGGGGCAATATACGCATGGAGCTATCTGGGCTGTTATGGCATTTGCCCGAATGGGCAAAATAGAGCGTGCCTGGCAACTTTGGTCAATGCTTAACCCAATAAACCACACATTAGATGACAAAGGCGTCAGGGTCTACAAAGCAGAGCCATATGTCATTAGCGCAGATGTCTACAGTGTTGCACCTCATATTGGACGTGCCGGATGGAGCTGGTATACCGGCTCAGCAGGTTGGGCATATCGACTTTTGACAGAGGAGTTACTCGGGATTAAGCGTGCGGGCAATACCCTCACTATCCATGCCCGGTTGCCGGATGAATGGCCTTCTTTTTCTATGACATATCACTACGGCCAAAGTTGTTATCAAATAACTGTTTCACGCAGTGTCGGAGAGGGCGGCAAGATCTTACTTGATGGCCTGATACTTGCAAACGATAAAATTTTACTGACGGATGACGGGAATATGCATATTGTTGACATATTTCAATGTTGATCTTTTCCATCTCGTTGATGCTATTTATTTGCATTTAAATCAAGATATTTAAAATGCCATCTCTAATATAGATGCGCCGCTAAGTTTTTTGAGGAAAGTTTCCATGATTATTGCGCTACAATTTCAATAGAAACATTGTTGCATATTAATAAGTTAAGTAATAGCAGAAATCACATCAGTAAAATAGATGGCTGTTCTTTTATAAGTTGCTGTTTAGGCTCCTTCTAAATGTCCGAACTGGGGGTGGGGGGGGCAGACATCTGAATTTAGCTACTACAGTTGCAGCGCGCAATATTCAGATTATGTAACGCATTACCTGCTAACGTTAACATGTGAATTGAAGTTCAATTCTGCTGCTTTTATCACTGGGTATTATTGCGTACGCCGAACCACAATAAAATGAAACGACATACGAAAATTAACTATTATTTAAACACTCATAAAAATTGCGATACACTAATGTGAGGTCTTCAGGAATTTAATTTATCAAATGAATTAAGGGTTGTTTTCTCGCCTCTGCTTTTACAATGTAAACAGGACACTGAAATGAAGAAAATGAAAGTATTTTCTGAAGGATTCATTATTGACAAACGCTGTTTTGGCGAAGGGGCTCAGCCCTTCTGCATACACAGAGTCAGATTTACCAATGGGAAATACGGCATAGTTCGGGCCCGATCTGGAGTTTGTTTTAACCCCGGGGATATCATTATAAAAAATGAAACCGGTTGGCAATACGATCAAAAACAGGTGTACCTGCTCGCCTTTGAGTATGTTGATGAAAATGAATCAATCAGACAATTCGTTGAGTATTAAGGGAATCATAACATTGGGACCAGCGGCTTTTCCAGTCGAAACGTGACAGATAAATATAATCATTGGTAAACTCAGATAGTTTTACCTTGAATGCCTGAGAGTTCCACGAAGTAAATATGCTCGTGCTTGGCTTTAAAGAACGTAACAACTCACCTGTTTTTCGATGAACTCATTAATGGTTAGTCATGGGGAGTTTGCTTTAACTGGCGATGGGGAGCAGGGTAATATCATTTAAAAATATATGTGTTTATTTAACATGCAGTTAAGGTGAAAGCTAAAAAAAATAAAAATTCACTAACCGTTAATTACTATACATGTTAAAATCCCTACTTGATGTTGAAGAAATGGCACCGTGGGGGGGGTTCTTGCTTCATTATATTTTTATGGTATTTAAATTTTCCAACACACAATTTCTTCAGGATAATTAAGTTAAACGGCTGTAAGTATTCATTTAAAAGTTCCTTCCACTTTTATAGATATTACCGAAGGTTATCAGACACTCCTATTAACGGAGAGCTCCCATCATTTGTAATTTAATCACACCCAAGGGTGGAATTATGTGCCATATACTCGAATGGATTGACATCAATGAACAACTCCCAGGATTTAAACAAGAATGTCTTGTTCAACTTCAATCCGGGGAAGTCCGTGGAGGTTGGTTGTATAACGGGCAAAGCCAAAGTGGCATTCATATTTTTGTTGACTCGCATACCGAGAAAAGAATATGCATGAATGTTAATTTATGGATGCCACTTCCGCCTGCTCGCAATGATTACAAGGTATTGCTTCAGAATCCCGGCTAAGCTGAAATTAATCAATATAATTATTTATTTGAATTTTCTCAAGCAACTGATGACTGCTGCGCCTTTGAAAAACCGGTAATTTGTCGTCGTCTAACGTGAGGGTAACTTTATGTTTCTTATCTGAAGATTATTCTGCTGGCTAAATATTTTAAAACATTGGATTAAATGAATTAAAATGGTGTCGCTGAGATATTTTTGTATTAATGGTTCTCTCCACACCATTCCGAACCAACCTTTATTGGAAGATAATCTTCATTCTGGAGTACTATGCTCAATAACGATGAAAGACTTATTTTTGTTTCTCAAGCTATTCAAAAGGCTGTGCGAAAGCTAATGGATGCAGGTCATGAAGTAAATAGGGAAAACACTATATCAACATTAGATAATTTACAAGAACACGAAGAGGACCCCTATTTTTCGGATATTTACAGAGATGCCGCCTTGATGGTAAGGAATGGTAAAATTTAGCATTTACCAAAATAATTTTTTTACCCAGCCATGTTTTATATTGATTGACATCAGGCAGTAATTGATACTCACGCCCTTGGTGAACATTATAGTAAATCAGTGAGTTAGGATATAATTTTAAATATCTTATGGTGTCACTTTCCACTTATAGCCATTTTCAATTGCAACGACATCACTCGCTTCTGGAAATTCTATAATGGATCTAATTGAACTTTAAAAAAATATTTTCCTTTCGAACTGATATAAAGGAATTTTATGAATAAACAAAAGCAACGGCTTTCATTTAATATTTTTATCAGCCAAATTAGCTGAATTTTTGAGTCGGAGGGGGAGGTGAGGTAAAGAACATCCTTCCAGGCATGAAAACAAGCAGGGGAAATGATGATATCCAATGATTTCTTTAATGCCATGATATTTTTTAAAAAATAATTTTTTTAATCCTTCTTAATCATCACTTTACAAATAAAAGATGCCTTTCGCGAGGAAATAGGCAAAAAATATCGTCGTTTATTTTTATTGGGTTATACTCAAGTGTGACTTAATTATTTAACATTAACAATCAGGAGTAAATTATGACGATCAAAACCCTCTCGGATTTATTTATTCACGATCTTTCTGACATTTATAGTGCAGAAAAGCAGATTTCTCGTGCTCTGCCAAAAATGGCGAGAGCCTCCACCGATAAAAAACTTGCGAAGGCTTTTGAACAGCATCTTGAGGAAACACGCGGTCAGATTGATCGGATTGACCAACTGGTTGAGGTTACAGATAGTGTCCATATTAAAAGGATGAAATGCCATGCACTGGAGGGCCTTGTAGAAGAAGCTCAAGAAATTATTGATTCCGTTGAGGCTGGGCCAATAAGGGATGCTGGTCTTATTGGCGCTGCTCAGAAGGTTGAACATTATGAAATTGCAGCCTATGGCACGCTGCGCGCTCTAGCATTTAAGCTTGGATATGACGATGCTGCAAAGCTTCTTTCGGAGACGCTGGAAGAAGAAAAAGCCACTAATGACAAACTCAACTCCATTGCGGAACAGCAGAGCTGATTTGGAGATTGAATATTGTTTCTTTTCATCAAAAAAAATTTTAGAGTCTGTAGAGAACATTCGAATTATTTTTACAGCAAGATCCGCTTGCCTAAGATAGTTCCTCAAGTGCTACAGCCCCTGAAAAATTCAACAACAATTTCTGAATTAGGCTAGCTTTATTAACAAATCTATTTATATTTACTCGACATTTCACTCATGCGATAAACTTCCTATGAATACCGATAATGAATTTCTTTTGAATTTTTATGACGGTAATTTCAGGTAATCTGGGGTTTTGTTGAATAAATCAGAATTAGGTAAAAATTCCCGCAGCCAGTGGTATGTTCAGGCAATATGCACGCTTTTAGGCATGCCAACATTCGTCATTTTTCAAAGCCCGTACCATGGTCACAGCCACTGCTACCAGAAGGTCGTATTTACTTAGCGTCAATGAACCTTCAAGTAACAGTTTCACCCTGCACATTGCCGTTTACGCTATCGACCAGAATTCTGGCGTATCATCCACCTTCTTCATGAAGTCTTCAAGCGTTACACCAGACCAGTTGCGACCATAATACATCTCGTTTTTCAGCCGCCCGAAGAACCCTTCACATGCCGCATTATCTGGCGAACACCCTTTATGCGACATTGAACGAGTGAGCCCCGAGGAGGATATTTGCTGTAACCACCCCGGCCACAGGTAATGCCCGCCACGATCGCTATGTATGATCGGGCGTTCGTTGGGTTGTAGCGTCTCGATCGCACTTTCCAGCATGCTGTTTGCAAGCATTACGTCTGGCCTTGTGCCTACCGACCAGCTAACCACTTTACCGTCAAAGCAGTCCACCACCGGTGGCAGCCACACTTTATCCGCAGGCAGCTGGAACTCCGTGATATTCGTCAGGCACTTCTGATTGGGCAGCACTGCATTAAAGTCTCTCGCAAGAAGATTATCAGGGGCTGGGTCGATTTCTCAACAGTACGAGCTGTAGCGTCGGCGGCGTGCTTTACTCACAACAAGTGTTTCTTCTGACATCAGCCTGCGTACGACTTTTTCAGAGAGCCGGACGCCTTCATGACGCAGCATGGCGTGCAGGCGGCGGTAGCTGTAACACCGGTAGTTGGTGTGGAAGAGACCGGCCAGGGTCACACGAACAACAGCGTGCTTATCACCGGCCTGCAGCGCAGCGCGGTGATAAAAATAGCTGCTACGGGCGAGCCCCAGTGTGCTTAGCAGCGCCGACAGCGGATATGTTTCTCTCAGGGCATCAGCGACCTTAGTCTTTTCCCTGTTTGTCAGGGGACCTGCGCTGGTGCCCGGGTCTTTTTTTATCATTTCATCCGCTTTCTTCAGGATATCGTGTTCCATCTGTAACTGCTGGATTTCCTGCCTGAGCCTGTCACGCTCATTTCGCAGCTTATCGATATCTTCTGTTTCGGATGCTGCTTTGAGTTTACGCATTGAACGTTAGGCCTCGTCACCAACAAGTTCATCCTTCCACTTATACAACAGTTGGCGGCTGACACCCACATGCTGAGCGATTTCTCGGGCGGGTTTGTTACGCATGCACAGCTCACCAACGGCTTTACGCTTAACCTCTGATGTAAAGGGCGCTTCAGGATTTGAGGTGCTGGTCATGATACGACGCTTTCACGGCAGAAGTTCATCCAGCCAGCAGTTGAGTATTGCGGTGCAGGGGTAGCCCAGCTCACGGCACGTGTAGGCCAGGCAACGCCCGTGTGTTAGATAATGATCAACAGCAGCCTGTTTTTGCGCGGTGGAGTAGCGTGGTTTGCGCTTAACACTCTTTATAGTACCGTCACCTGCCTTCCATGCTTCTATCCAGCTTCTGAGATGACGTTCTGTGGGATAACCCAGCTCACGAACAACGGCTACGATCTTTTTGCCATATTTAAAGTACAGCTCGATTGCACGAAGGCGATCCGCTTCGGAATACATAGCTTATCTCCTGAGAGTCCAGGAAATCGTCCGCACCCCCGTTTCTGCCATTCAAACCAGCCATTTGCGGGCACGACGGCACGTCCGTGGTGCCACAGCGGCTTGAACATCCCTCCGCTGGCCGCCGTTTCTCCGCGTGCGTTAATCAGCGGCTGCTTGGTAGCGCGCACGCCCGCTGGGGCAACATCAGTTTCTGAATCAGCTTCTGCTGGCTGTGAATTATCGCCCATATAGAGTGACTGCACTGCCGCGCCAGCCTGCGTCAACGTGCGACCATCACCGTGGGTAGGTAGATACCAGTGCAAAGCAATTTTGGCCATTGATCACCTCAGAAGTAGGATGTGCGCGGCGGTTGGATATGATTAACTTCCCAGTTCGCGACGGCCCAACGTTTATAGTCCAGCGGGTTATGTGCCACTACCGTCTGCGCATTGCGCCAATGACGGTGTAAATTCAGCTCGTCACGAACCGCAGAAGCTCCGCCTGCATTGAAAATACGCATGGTCGCGGGTAATACCAGATCGGCCACCGCCACTTGTGCGCGGGCAACATCAATTGCCGCAGAGAGTGCGGCTGCTTCATTTTCTGGCTGGAGCGCCGCGATATCCAGGCTGTCTGCTGCGGCAAGCACCACCGCACGTGACGCCCAGGCCGCGCTGCTCACTTCTCCCGCGCTGCGCAAGAAGAACGGATCATCACTGGCTTTTGCCGTCAAGCCATGTGCGCTGGGCCGCGCTTTTCCACTGAGATAGTGATTGATATCTGATGATGCGTTGAGCGCAATGCCAGCCAGTACCGCAGATAAAAACAGCTGCCGTTGCCCACCGATATGCGTGAAGCGATCATCCAGAGCATGGAAGGAAAGCAACTCAGACGCCTCAACCCGTACGTCCTTGAAATAAGACGTTCCGCTGGCGGTTAATCGCTGCCCCATACCGTCCCAATCATCATTAAGAGTGACACCGTCACGATTTGCCGGAATCAGAGCAGTACGGCGAACACCCTCTGCATCCTGACCCGCAATATAGAGCAACGTGGCAAACAGGCTGCCGGTGGAATAGGCCTTTACTCCGTTGAGTTGCCAACTGCCATCAGCCTGTTGGATCAGGGTTGAGGTAATGTCGCCAACGCGCGAAGTGGATGCTTCGCTCAAGGCATTACCGATCAACGCGCCTTCAACAATCGTCGGCCACCAGGCTGTAGCCGTGGAGCCCAGGCCATGCACGCACAGTTCCTCAATAAAAAAGAAGTGTGGCCGAATGGCCTGCGCCAGATTGGAGTCCACTGAAGCGATGGCCGTAATGGCAGCCATCTGTTGATGCAAAGTCCCGCCGGCGCCACCATGCTCCTCCGGTACACGTAGCGTGAAAATCCCCGTTGAGCGGAGTAAACCGATGCCGTCATAAGGTAGCTTTCGCTGGCGCTCATAAGTGGCAGCTTTGTCACCCAGCTGTGGAAGGATTGCCGTTAACGCGGCGAGAACATTTTCAGCCTGCTGGCTCATTGATTTTTCTCCAAATGACGAACGCGGGGCAGAACTTCCTGCGCAAAGATTTCCATCCATTGTTCAAAGGGCTGGAAGGCAAGCATGAAGGTTTCAATTCCCAGTCGGTTCCAGTTAAGAATACGCTGTGCCACCGTGTCATAACTGCCGACCAATCCCGCGGCGGTTCCGCCGTTAGGCCCAATATGTGGGCGGTCACGCAGGTTTTTCCACATCACCGATTGCTGATCGGTTTGCTCTAGAAAGCGATCGATCATATTCCCCGCTCGGGCTTTATCCTGCGCATCAAGGTGCCACTGCCACTGCAAAATCTCCTCTGCTGATGCATCGCTTTCTGCGGCAATCACAAACGCCGCCATGCCAAAGCGAATCGGCGCTAATGTAGCTGGGCGGGTACGACTTCTCACATCCGCAATCAATGCTTTTGCACTCACCTCAGATTGGGCATTCAGAAAAAGCACATCTGCCTCTTGTGACGCCAGCGCACGAGCCGGTTCAGATTCTCCGCCCATATAAATCTGTGGGCGCTGACGCCAGTTGTTCGCCGGGCGCAGAACATAATCATCAACGTTGAAGAAATCACCATGAAACGTGGTTCTTTGCCCCTGCATCAACTGGCTCACCACTTTTAGCCATTCGGTGCCAAAGGCATAACGCTGTTCATGCGGCAGCATGCCGATGCCAGAACGTTCAAGATCAGGTTTCCACCACGCGTTCACCACATTAATAGCGAATCTTCCCCGGCTAATCTCTTCAATGCCCAACGCCTGTTTAGCCAGAATCGTGGGATGGATGATCGAAGGCTTAATCGCCGCGATAATTTCAATGTTATCCGTCAACGCGGCCGCCGCCGCCGCTGCCGTCCAGGCATCAAGCTGATCCAGATCCTCACCAAGCGGATTCATGGTGTGCTGCGCTATCAGGGTGCTATCGAAACCCAGCTTTTCAGCTAAAAGAATCTGTGCACGCACGCGCTGCCAACTGGCATCGACTTTCTCTTCCGGGTGGCTGAGCGAGGCAAACGTGCCGTGGACATTGGCCCATATGCCGAAACGGGGTGAATTTGTCATCAGAACCGTCCTCACTTGATGATGTTCTGCAGGCTTTGGCGATCAATAGTGGTTAATACCGCCAGCACGATGATGAAACCTTTAACGATTTCCTGCGTAAAAGGGGAAACGCCGGACACGTTCAGGCCATTGCTCAAAATGGTGATCATGGCAACGCCAGAGAAGGTGCGTGCTGCACCGCCCACCCCTCCGCTCAGCGCAGTGCCGCCGACCACTATGGCCGCGACGCTATCGAGCACATAACCTTCGCCAATGGAAGGTGTGGCGGAACCCAAGCGAGAGAGCAAAAAGAACCCACCCACGGCGGCCAGCGTGGCAGACAAAACAAAGGCGTATGTTTTGAAACGCTTAATAGGGATGCCGCTGAGTTGCGCAATCCGTTCCCCGGCACCAATCGCCACGATATAGCGACCAAAGCGGGTATATGAAGTACTGAAACTGAGCACCAGCCATAACGCCAGTCCCAGTAACAACACGTTGGGCACATTAGGGATCAGTTGCCCATTGGCCAATGAAGAGAAGTCGTCGTTATCGACAAACAGCGCGGACCCGTTCAATACATGCAACATGACGCCGGTAAAGATTGAGCCAGAGGCTAACGTGGCAATAAATGAGGGAATACGCATCAGGGTAGAGAAACTGGCATTGATTAATCCAGCAATGATGCCCGTAGCCAATGCCGCCACAAACGTAAGCCCAAAACTCAAGCCAAAATGCTGAAGTAAAACGGCGCTGAGTGCTGAGGAGAGCCCTGCAACGGCCCCCACAGAGAGATCAATACCGCCCATTAACACCACAAAGGTCGCGCCGAGTGAAATCAACAGCAGCGGGCCTGCTTGCGCCCCCATCACCACAAGATTTAAGGGTGAGAGAAATGCAGGCTGATTTACCCCAAACCACACAACCAAAATAAGCAGTGCGGCAATAGGAAGGACAATGGCACGCTGTTCGCGACGCAACAGCTGCTGGATAGGCCAGCGAGTCAGCGTTTCTACGGGTTTAAGCGAGTCGATACTCATCAGTATCTCCTGAATGAAAAGAAGAGGGGGACTCAGCAGAACCAATCATGTCAGCAACCAGATTGTGTTCAGTCGCTTGCTCACTCTGGGCTGAGATATCCGTTACCAGTTGCCCATCGCGCATGATCAAAATGCGATGGCTTAAACTGAGCAACTCCGGAAGGTCATCGCTGACATACAAAATGGTGGTGCCGGTCGCCGCCAGTTGGCGGAGCAGGGCATAGATATCGGCTTTGGCGCCGACATCCACGCCTGCCGTTGGATTTTCAATCAATAACAACGCGGGTTGCCGATGGATCCAACGCGCCAGTGAAACCTTTTGCTGGTTCCCACCGCTCAAGGATTCCACGATTTGTCCGGCACGGGTTTTAATGTTGAGCGCATTGATCATCTCGCGGGTAACCTGTCGTTCATACCGCGTGCGCCATAAACCCAACCTATTAGTAAAACCTCGAGGCGAATTCTGCCCGCCAGGTAACGAGATATTACTGGTGACGCTCTGGCTTAAAATCAGGGCTTCATGGGGGCGATCACCCGAAATAAACGCGACACCTTGCTGCAGGCGCTGGCGAAAAGTGCCATGTAATGCGCGCTGATTCAGAGCAACGTCGCCGCTCTCAGCCGGTTCAATGCCCGCCAGCATGCGTAACAGCTGCCCCTTTCCTGAGCCGAGCAGACCACCAATTCCCGCGATCTCGCCTCTCTGAAGCGAAAAGGACACCTTATGCAGGGCACCGCGACGGGTTCCAGCTCGCAGGCGGCTGCTCGCAGACAGAGCCGTGACCGAGAGTGTGGTGTGGGCAGAAGAGGGAACCTCCGTAAGTTGCGCCTGCCGAGTGATGGCTCGGCCGACCATTAATTTATGGATACGCGATTCAGTATATTCGGTGACCTTGCCTTCACTGACCTGTTCTCCGTCCTTGAGGATCACCAATCGATCGCAAACCTCAAACACTTCCTGCAATCGATGGGAAACGAACACCACACCAACCCCTTGCTGACGCAGTGAAGACATCAGATTCAGCAGGCGTGAGACTTCAGCGCGACTCAAACCGGTGGTAGGTTCATCGAACAGAACAAAACCAGCGGGAAGATCAAGGACTTTAGGCAGCATCACGGCGCGGGCGACTTCCAATGCCTGACGTGTGGCAAAGTCATAGCTGAGCATCGCGGCTTTGACATCCACGTCCAATCCCATCTGTGAAACGATATGCCGGGCTTCCGCCACCATGGCGCGTTTTTGCAACACGCCATAACGACTGAATTTCTGCTCATGCCCTAGAAACAAGCTTTCATAAACCGGTAAATTACCGATCAGCGCGGGATCCTGGAAAATACGCCAGATCCCCTGCAGATTCGCTTGCCGATAGTTATCCAGCGCCAGGGCCTGGTCGTCCAGCTGAACGGTTCCTGTGGTGGGCCGCAGCGTGCCGGAAAGGATATTCAGCAGCGTTGATTTTCCCGCACCGTTTTCACCCAGAATACCCACAACCTCACCGGAGGCGATTTGCACATTGATGTTGGCCAGCACGCGGTTCCGTCCGTAGCTGTGGCCGATGCGATCAAGGCTGAGCTGCGCCATCAGACACTGATGCCTTTGTAATCGAAGTTATTTAACTTCAGGCGGTAAGCCTGTTGGTAACGTTGCGTGGCCTTCTCAAACTCACCGGACGCCAACGCTTCAGCATAAGCGGCAGGGGGCTGCCAACCTGCTGGTTTGGGGGTGCCCGATGCCGCGTAATACTCTTCGATATTGATCGGCACCAGTGGCGTCTGAGGATCCCATTTGTCACCACTGATAACATGTGAAAGCAAGCGAGGGTCAAAGGGCAGGTTAGGGTTATCAACAAAGCGAGCCAGCACGCCATCTACGTTCTCTTTGGTCACCAGCAAGCCAGCAAAACCGACGAAACGCTCTGGCACTGAGGGTTTATAACCATTTAAAGCATCAAACAGACGCGCTACGGCCTGGATGCCGTGATAAGCCGGAGACTGGAAGACGGTTGCCGCCACACGGCCACTTTTTACCGCGCGCAGAATATCCGTGGCACCATCAGTCCCAACAGTCAGGACATCTTTACCCGGTTTAATATTCAGCCCGCGCAGTGCGGCCAGCACCCCAGTCAGTGAGCCGTCATTTTGCGCGATGATCACATCTGGCGCGCCATAGCGGGAAATCAAATCTTCTGCAGCTTTTTGTCCATCTTCTGCGCTCCAGTTACCCGGCAGGCTGCCCAAAATTTTGGCCTGTGGGAATTCAGAGAGAGCATGGTAAACGGAGGCACTGCGCAGATTGTCGACAAACGCCCCTTTTGGCCCCGTCACATGCAGAACTTTTAATGCCGGACCGGACTTCCTGGCAGCTTCTCCCAGAGTGTATTTTACAGCCTGGTAAAAACCGATATCTTCCCGTGTGACAAAGGCCTGCACATAGCCATCACCGGCATCAAGAGGATGACTCCACGGCAAATTGCTGCCGAAGTTGACCAGAAAGCCTCCGTTCTGGGCGACAGCACGCGCAATGCTTTTATTAGCACTGCCATCGACGCTGTTGGTGAGGATCAATTTTTTCCCGGCAGCGATCGCAGACTGTGCCTGAGTGAGCGCCGTGGCGTCATTCAAATTGAAGTTGGTCGAAGAATAAGGCAGTCCCAGCACTTTTGCGGCTCGCTGTGCAGCATCATTCACAATAGTGTTCCATTCATTATTGAGCAGCAGCAGTTGTTGTATCGGCGCTGTAAGCAGGTTCTGCGCCAGTACATTGCGCGCAGTCAGTAACTGCCCCCCGACGAGCGCAGCCCCTGCGCTAAATTGTAAGAAACGACGACGTGAAAAAGACAATGATTCCATTATGCTCTCCGGCAATTGCCTGCAAATTAACTGGTGAAGTTGAATGAGAAATTAAATTTCAATACCAGACAGTAATATCCACTTCGTATTAAAAAGAGAAATACCTAAAAAATATTCTATTAACCATAAAGGAATAAGCATGATTATTTTTATTAAGATATGACAAAGCCTCACTCTGGATTCAGAGCGAAGTTAAGCAGCACCAGCTGTAAAATATTATTATAGTAAATTGTTTATGCGATAATTAATCCTATTTTTTCTATCAAGTATTTCTGGAGTTAACAATAAGCTCACCCATACGTATCAGGTGCGCACGAGTGACATTGCGCGTTAACCCTAACAGGTTAGCGGTATGCACCTGATTATGATGGCAATACTGATACGCCATCTTGACGACCATATCCTCGATACGTTGGTGGACGCTACCTGAACACTCTTCAAACAGACGTTCCAACGCCTGGAGCAATAACGTTTCCCCGGTGACTTCAGATTGATCATTCGTTTCATCTTGAACCAGGCGCGTATTGTTTAAGGCAATATTCTTTGCCTGAATTTCATTGCTTTGGCTAATCAGTAAGGCGTGATGAATAACATTTTCTAGCTCGCGGATATTTCCTGGCCAGCTGTAATGGGTGAGCTTATGAATAGCCTCATCGCTGAGTGTGGCATATGAATAGCCAAGGCGACTGCTGTACTCCTCGATAAAATGGCGAGCCAAAGGAATAATATCTCCAACTCTCTCACGGAGTGGTAACAGCCTTAAACTCACGACATTCAGGCGATAGAAAAGATCTTCACGAAACTGCCCTTGAGCAATAGCTTGCTCAAGATGAATATTGGTCGCGGCTAATACGCGCACATCAATCGGAATAGATTTTCGTGATCCTAAACGTACCACTTCACGCTCCTGCAACACGCGCAGAATTTTTACCTGGATTGCCAGCGGTAAATCACCGATCTCATCTAAAAAAAGTGTGCCGCCATTCGCTTCCTCAAACCAACCCGCTCGTGCAGACAATGCCCCGGTAAAGGCGCCTTTCTCATGGCCAAACAGCTCTGCTTCGACCAGTGACTCCGCAAAAGCGCCGCAGTTCACCGCAATAAAGGGGCCATCCCGCCGATGGCTCAGATTGTGCACATGTCGCGCAACCAACTCTTTGCCCGTTCCGGTTGCACCAATTATCAAAATACTGGCTTCACTTGGCGCAATTTGTTGTATGTGTGCCAGCAACTCCAGCGATCGCGGATCTTCAAATACCTGCGCGCTGGCCTTTTTTCTGGCGGGCGTTGGGATAGGAAGCGTCAGTAGATTCATGGCTGCACCTTATGAGTAATACGAGGGTTCGGGGGCTTGGTTGTTAAGCGCCCATTTCCCCAGCTCTTGAATACGATAATCCACCGGATCGTGCAGCGTTTGAGTGCGCATATTGCGCCAATGGCGATCAAAGCGTAGCGATGCATGCGTGGCGCGGGCACCCGTCACATCAAACAGGCGATTGCAAATATCCAGGCCATGCTGTGTGGCGGCAACTTTGGCCGTGCCGACAGATAAAGCTAACTGCGCGCGTTCCGCATAATCTAACGCCAGCGCTTTAGACCATGCGGCATCAAGCTGTTGCGCCGCCCGGTCAACCAGCAGTCGCACACTTTCCAGACCGACCCAAAATTCGCCGTAATGGTGCAGTACATAGTGGTCTTCCGTTGCGACCCGCGCGACGGATTGCAGCCAGGGGCGTTTTTCCCGCCGCGTGTAGTCGCGTGCTTCATTGAACGCGCCTTCAGCAATACCCAGAAACAGACTGGCAAAATGCAGTTGTGAAATCAGAGGGCGCAAGCTGGCAAACGCTGAACTACTGGGACCCGGTTCCAACAACATTTCATCAGGCTCAACGCGTACACGTTCGAAAGTGACATTGCCGCTATCAGTCTGGCGCTGACCGATATTGTCCCAATCATCATGGATAGTGATTCCCGTGCGTCCGCTAGGCACCATTGCCATGACAAATCGATTGTCATTACTGGTCTCAAAGCCGGATGCCAGCAGGATTTCTGAATCAGCGGCACCGGAGCTGAAACTCTTCTGACCGGAAAACTCATACCATCCCATCTGTTGCTGTACGGTCATTCGCTCATCAAGCACATTAAGCGCATTACCCCAAAACCAGTTGCGCGAAGCGGTTTGGTCAAACCAAGGTTGCCATTGGTCAGCACGTGCAAACATGCGCACAGTCGCCAACTGTAACTGGTGAAAACCGAAAACATGCGCGATAGAGCTGTCTACACGAGCAAAGAGTTGCGTGGTGGCCATGATCTCGCGCCAGCTTGAGCCCAATCCGCCAAACTGTTGCGGAATCAACATGGCTAACAGACCACTATGACGAATCGCGTCGCGCTGTGCTTTCGGTGTTCCTCCTTGCTGGTCACGTTCCACTGCATCAATCGCAAAAAATTCAGCAAGTTGCTCCGCGCGTTGCCCTGACGTAGCCATTATTCCTCTCACATGCAATGTTGGTGAGCAAACAGTACCTTTCTGAACGGATGACTTCCCTTTAGCAAGATGTACTGTAGACAACAGTTTTATAACTAACCCAATGAAATAGCCCAACCAATAAAAAACGCTAGGGATATGCGATGAGCGGGATAGGTCGCGGCGTCAGGCATCTGTTGAACACGTATATGAGTTAAAAGCCTGATGCCAGCGCCGCGCAGGATGTCGTGCAGGTAAAGTAGGGGCTTCTCCGAACATCTTTTGCCGCAAGGTGCCTGAGCCATAGTCTTGTTGCGCCAGACCGCGCTGTTGCAATACCGGCAGAACATGATCGATAAACTCGATGAACGAACCCGGTGTGGTTTCATACATCAGATTGATGCCGTCCACGCCGGCTGCTTGCCAGCGCTCCAGCTCATTAGCAATCTGTTCGGGTGTTCCCACAATGCGTGTATTGAGTGCATATGCACTGGCCAGGTCGGCAACTGTCGGCGATCGTCCAAAAGACTCGCTGAAAACTTCAATGATGCCTTGAACGCCTTCTATTTTAACGTCGGACAGCAGCTGGTCGGGTGCCAGCACGCCAAGATCAACGCCCAAATCGCGACTGATATGCGCAAGTAATCCATCAACACTCAAAAATTCGTCCAGCGCTGCAGCTTTCCTTCTGGCCTCTTCTTCAGTGCTACCCACAACAAACGACAAGCCCTGCAGGAATTTAAGATCCTGCGGATCACGCCCTGCCAGACGCAGTTGCTCACGCATGGTGCTGGTCAGGACGCGCGCACCTTCCGGATTGCGGCAAACAATGAATGTGCCTTCAGCATGACGCGTGGCAAAAGCGCGTCCTGCTTGCGATGATCCCGCCTGATAAAGCACCGGGGTGCGTTGAGGTGAGGGCAGTGCCAGATGCGGTCCGGCAACCTGATAGCGCGGCCCCTGATGATGAATACGATGAACATGAACGGGATCGGCATAACGGTTGTTGCGCGCATCATTGAGTAGCGCATTGTCATCCCATGACCCTTCCCACAATTTGTAGACCACCTCCATGTACTCTTCCGCCCAGCGATAACGTTCATCGTGGGCAGTAATGCCCGTTAAACCAAAGTTGTGTGACGCGTTCTCGCTCACGCTGGTAACGATGTTCCAACCAACGCGACCTTTACTCAGATGATCGAGTGTCGAAACCCGGCGCGCAAAATTGAACGGATGATCCTGAAGAATAGAGCTGGTGAATACCAACCCAAGTTGCTGAGTGACCGCCACCAGTGCTGTTGCAAGCGTGGATGCATCGTGGATGGGTATCTGCACCGCCTGTTCAATGTAGGTATCAGCCGAGCCTTTGTAGATGGCATCCACACCCAGCACATCGGCCAGAAAAAGCGCATCAAAATGCGCCGATTCTAAACGTTTCGCCAGTTCCACCCACACCTCAAGCTCATGGAAACGCGTGGCTTGGGTGGCGGGATTGCGCCAGAATCCATGATAGATATGTGATACTGCCGCCATCGAAAAGGCATTAAGAATGAGTCGTTTAGTCATATTATTCTTCTCCAGTTTATTTCACGACAAACTGAGCGGACTGGCGCCCCGTGAGCACCGCAGCAATCACCACCGCCCCTTTAATCACCATCTGCATAAATTCGGAAACGCCCAGCAGATTGAGTCCGTTATCCATCAGGGCGATGATCAGCACACCGACCAGGGTGCGCTGCGGTCCGCCACGTCCACCGGCTAACGAGGTCCCTCCGACGACAATGGCGGCAAGACTGTTGAGCAGCAGATCGCTGCCAAGCGACGGGCCCGCCGCGCCCAGTCTGGCCACTGACAGGATCCCCGCCAGACCGGCAAATAAGCCCGAGGCACAAAAGGCGTAAATTTTATAGCGGCTTACGGGGATTCCAGCGGTGTGAGCAACCCGTTCACCCCCGCCAATTAAGTAGCTGTAGCGACCAAAACGCGTTCGGTGCGCGACAAACACGCTGATTAGCCAGGCAAGTAGCGCCCACAGCGCGATATTGGGTACATGTGGAATGAGTTGGCCAATGGCGACGGTTTCAAACTGCAATGCCTGATATGCCACCGCGCGCCCCTGAAGAAGGGTTAATGCCAGACCACTAAAAATCGACAGTGAACCCAGCGTCACCACAAATGACGGCACGCGACCCAGGGTGTAAATTGCGCCATTCAGCGCGCCCAAGGCGGTGCCCAGCAGCAAGGCCAGCGGCACGGCGGAGAATACCAGGCCGAAGCTATTCATTAATGTCACTGTGGCAGCGGCCACCAACAGCACCGTGGCTCCCACCGACAAATCGATACAGCCCATTAAAATGACAAAAGTCAGCCCGATACAGGCAATCAGTAACGCACTGGCCTGACCGGCGATAGCGCTGAAATTGCGAACAGTGGCGAAGGCGTCGGTGGTCAGGCTGAAGAAAATCATTAATGCCCCCACGACTAACAGCGGAAGTGCTTGTTTCCAGGCGATAGGGAAAGCGGGTTCGCTCACCTGTGAGGATAAGGTTTCCTGAGTCATTGTGGGCTCCGGGCTGAAGGTGGAGAGGGGGTGTTGAGCATCATGGCAACCAGCGTTTGTTCATCGGGTTTACCGTCGGCAGGCGCCGGGATTTCGCCAACTTGCTCGCCGTGTTGCAGGATCACAATGCGGTGTGACAAACCGATCAACTCCAGCAACTCATCGCTGAGCAGCAGAATCGCAACGCCCTGTGCGCTCAGCTGGCGCAGTTCGCGGTAAATCTCTTCTTTGGCACCTGCATCAACACCGCGTGTGGGATTATCCAGCACCAACACCCTGGGCTGACGAAACAGCCAGCGAGCCAGCACGACTTTCTGCTGATTGCCACCCGAAAGTTGATCGCAGCGCTTTTGCGCGCTGCCATTGCGGATGCGCAGGCGAGAGACAAAATCAGTGGTCACCTGGCGTTCACGCCGTGTATACCAATACCCGGAAACATGACTGAAACGATCGGCTCCGCTGGCCAAAGACAGGTTCCAGCTAATGCTAAAGGGGGCAATAATGCCCTCCTCCAGACGTTCAGCAGGGATATAGCCCAGACCTTGCTGCACCAGTTTACGGATTCGCGGTTTCTGACCAGGCGCCTTCGCCAGGAACACTTCACCACGGGTCGGCGGCACCACACCCGCAATGCCTTTTGCCAGCGCCTCCTTGCCACTGTTAAGCAACCCTCCTAGTCCAAGAATTTCGCCCTGACGCATTTCCAGGTTCACGTTATGGTAATGCCCAGCATGAGATAGCCCCGCCACCGTAAAGGCCACGGGCTGCTCATCTATGGGGTTTTGCAGCTGTTGATAGTAGTGATCCGCTGCTCGTTCGCGCCCCACCATCCACTGCTGCAATTGTGCTTCAGTGGTTTCATCTGGCCGGGCGTGTGCAACCTGCAAACCATCTTTAAGGACGTAAATGGCATCAGAGAGCTTCAGCACTTCCTGTAATCTGAATCGCCACGGGTTTAACAGACACCTCAGAGTCAATTAAGATGGCTTAAAGAGAGGTGCCCATGAGCGGTAAGCGTTATCCCGAAGAGTTTAAAATTGAAGCAGTCAAACAGGTTGTTGATC
>NZ_JAIUDA010000019.1 GCF_020179835.1 Pantoea sp. alder81
ACAACGTGAAAATGACCGTTGAGCTGATCCACCCAATCGCGATGGATCAGGGTCTGCGTTTCGCAATCCGTGAAGGCGGCCGTACTGTTGGTGCGGGCGTTGTTGCTGAAGTTATCGCTTAATTGCGATAATATTTGACGCAATGCTTAGTGAAAGGGCATCATTTGATGCCCTTTTTGTACGCTGTTACATAGAACCTGGCTCATCAGTGATTTTCGATCATAATCATTGCTGAGACAGGCTCTGGTTTACGGTGTCGGATACCGAGTTATGCCCAAAAGCTCATTCGGTTTGGATGCCTCGCTCTGCGGGGCAGAATTGTTTCTGAATTATTGTGGCAGGTTGGTTTATGAGTGCGAATACCGAAGCTCAAGGGAGCGGGCGCGGCCTGGAAGCGATAAAGTGGATCGTTGTGATCGCATTGCTGTTAGTAGCAATCGTTGGCAACTATATTTATCGCGACATCACGCTGCCTTTGCGCGCGCTGGCTGTAGTGGTGTTGATCGCTGCGGCGGGCGGCATTGCGTTGCTGACTATTAAAGGCAAAGCGACCGTGGCTTTTGCTCGTGAAGCAAAAACTGAAATGCGTAAGGTCATTTGGCCGACTCGCCAGGAAACATTGCACACCACGTTAATCGTTGCCGCGGTCACTGCCGTGATGTCACTGATTTTGTGGGGGCTGGATGGAATTCTGGTCCGTCTGGTATCGTTTATCACTGGCCTGAGGTTCTGAGATGTCTGAAGCTCCAAAAAAACGCTGGTACGTCGTTCAGGCGTTCTCCGGTTTTGAAGCCCGCGTAGCAAAGTCGCTGCACGAGCATATCAAACTGCACAACATGGAAGAACTGTTTGGTGAAGTCATGGTACCGACTGAAGAAGTCGTCGAAATCCGTGGTGGCCAGCGTCGCAAAAGCGAACGTAAATTCTTCCCTGGCTATGTATTGGTTCAGATGGTGATGAATGACGCCAGCTGGCACTTAGTGCGTAGTGTACCGCGTGTAATGGGCTTCATTGGTGGTACCTCTGACCGTCCTGCGCCGATTAGCGACAAAGAAGTTGATGCGATTATGAACCGCCTGCAGCAGGTAGGTGATAAGCCGCGTCCGAAAACTCTGTTCGAGCCAGGCGAGATGGTACGCGTCAACGACGGTCCATTTGCCGACTTCAACGGTGTGGTCGAAGAAGTCGATTACGAAAAGAGCCGCTTGAAAGTATCAGTATCCATCTTTGGCCGTGCAACGCCGGTGGAACTCGACTTTGCTCAGGTGGAGAAAGGTTAACCCCTTTGTTCACTTTTTAGCTCTTGCGGAAGGCGCGAAATTTACCTATAATTTCGCGCCTTTTGTTTTTATACGCTGGTTACAGCGTGTGAAATAATTATCACGGGGAGCCTGTTTCACAGGCGCTATAACCCATTTGAGGAAATATCATGGCTAAGAAAGTACAAGCCTACGTCAAGCTGCAGGTTGCAGCTGGTATGGCGAACCCAAGTCCACCTGTTGGTCCAGCACTGGGTCAGCAGGGTGTTAACATCATGGAATTCTGTAAAGCGTTCAACGCTAAAACAGAATCTCTGGAGAAAGGCTTGCCTACTCCAGTTGTTATCACTGTATACAGCGACCGTTCTTTCACCTTCGTTACCAAAACCCCTCCTGCTGCCGTTCTGCTGAAAAAAGCAGCGGGCATCAAGTCTGGTTCAGGTAAGCCGAACAAAGATAAAGTCGGTAAAGTTTCTCGTGCTCAGGTACGTGAAATCGCAGAAACTAAAGCTGCGGACATGACTGGTTCTGACGTAGAAGCGATGACTCGCTCTATCGAAGGTACTGCACGTTCCATGGGCCTGGTAGTAGAGGATTAAGAAATGGCTAAGCTGACCAAGCGCATGAGCGTAATCCGTGACAAAGTAGACGCGACCAAGCAGTACGACATCGCTGAAGCTATTGCTCTGCTGAAAGAACTGGCTACTGCCAAGTTCGTTGAAAGCGTTGACGTTGCTGTCAACCTCGGCATTGATGCACGTAAATCAGACCAGAACGTTCGCGGCGCGACTGTTCTGCCACACGGTACTGGTCGTTCAGTACGTGTTGCTGTATTTACCCAAGGCGCAAACGCTGAAGCTGCTAAAGCAGCTGGCGCTGAGCTGGTAGGTATGGAAGATCTGGCTGATCAGATCAAGAAAGGCGAAATGAACTTTGACGTTGTTATTGCATCTCCAGATGCAATGCGCGTTGTTGGCCAGTTGGGCCAGGTTCTGGGTCCACGCGGCCTGATGCCAAACCCTAAAGTTGGTACTGTAACCCCTAACGTTGCTGAAGCTGTTAAGAACGCTAAAGCAGGTCAGGTTCGTTATCGTAACGACAAAAACGGCATCATCCACACTACCATCGGTAAAGTGGATTTCGATACTGACAAACTGAAAGAAAACCTGGAATCTCTGCTGGTTGCGCTGAAAAAAGCAAAACCTTCACAGGCGAAAGGCGTGTACATCAAGAAAGTTAGCATCTCTACCACCATGGGCGCCGGCGTTGCCGTTGACCAGGCTGGTCTGACTGCCGTAGCAAACTAATTGCTACTTGAAACGGGCGAAAAATTCATCTAGAATCTTACGCCCGTTGTTCTGGTTGATGACTCAACTCAGAACCCAGATTCAAAGTCACTGAATAACAAAGCGTAACTGCCTGGTTGCTCAATGACTTAGGTTGGAGCCAGGCCTTATCCTGGCCTCCGTCCAAGACCGCAGGAGCGGGATTATCTTCGGATAGCTTGCTTAATATCCTGCGTAGACGGTGACAGAACCAAAAAGAATTATTTTCTTCGCTGGATTCTGCTCACCGTGTAATAGCGCTCTTTACCTTCGGGTAGTTGAGTGAAGTGAGTTCCGGGAAATTTTTCCCGGTCAAATCCAGGAGCAAAAGCTAATGGCATTAAATCTTCAAGGCAAACAAGCGATTGTTGCTGAAGTTAGCGAAGTAGCCAAAGGCGCGCTTTCAGCGGTTGTTGCGGATTCCCGTGGCGTTACCGTTGATAAAATGACCGAACTGCGTAAAGCAGGCCGTGAAGCTGGCGTTTACATGCGTGTTGTTCGCAACACCTTGCTGCGCCGCGTCGTTGAAGGTACTCCTTTCGAGTGCCTGAAAGACACGTTTGTTGGTCCGACCCTGATTGCATATTCTATGGAACACCCGGGCGCTGCTGCTCGTCTGTTCAAAGATTTCGCGAAAGCGAATGCAAAATTTGAGGTCAAAGCTGCAGCCTTTGAAGGTGAGCTGATCACGGCGGCCAATATTGACCGTCTGGCAACTCTGCCGACTTACGAAGAAGCATTGGCACGCCTGATGTCGACCATGAAAGAAGCCGCTGCTGGCAAATTGGTTCGCACTCTGGCTGCTGTACGCGATGCAAAAGAAGCGGCTTAAGGCCAACTTCTTTTCCTTCGTACTTGCTAACGTATAAACTTTTTCTGTTTTTTAGGAACAATCGATATGTCTATCACTAAAGATCAAATTCTGGAAGCAGTAGCAGCTATGTCCGTAATGGAAGTAGTTGAGCTGGTTTCTGCTATGGAAGAAAAATTCGGCGTTTCTGCTGCTGCCGCTGTAGCTGTTGCTGCTGGCCCAGCTGAAGCTGTTGAAGAGAAAACTGAATTCGACGTTATTCTGAAAGCTGTTGGCGCGAACAAAGTTGCAGTAATCAAAGCAGTACGTACTGCAACTGGTCTGGGCTTGAAAGAAGCTAAAGACCTGGTTGAAGCGACCGGCACTATCAAAGAAGGCATCAGCAAAGATGACGCAGCTGCTCTTGAAGCACTGCTGAAAGAAGCTGGCGCTGAAGTTGAAGTTAAGTAAGACAACCCTCGGGTTGCAGCCTGAGTAGTTTCAGGCTGATGGCTGGTGACTTTTTGGTCACCAGCCTTTTTGCGCTACAGGGGAATGATGGCGTTTCGCACTGTTTGTCCATTGTTTCTCTTCAATATCTTTTTCTATCTACGACTTAATATATCGCTCTCCTGTGAAGGTTCCCTGCCTGCACAACGGCGATGAAATGATTTAAGAGTGATAGAAAGACGTATTGCATGGGGTGTTACGCATCGCATGAAAAACAAAATAGTGTTGCATGAACTGTCCTATCAGGACGGACAGCGTGGTTCGACATGTCAGCTAGCTGAGGAACCCTATGGTTTACTCCTATACCGAGAAAAAACGTATTCGTAAGGATTTTGGTAAACGTCCACAAGTTTTGGACATACCTTATCTCCTTTCTATCCAGCTTGACTCGTTCCAGAAGTTTATCGAGCAAGATCCAGAAGGCCAACACGGTCTGGAAGCAGCCTTCCGTTCCGTATTCCCAATCTCTAGCTACAGCGGCAACTCTGAGTTGCAGTATGTGAGCTACCGTTTGGGTGAGCCGGTCTTTGACGTAACAGAATGTCAGATCCGTGGCGTGACCTACTCGGCACCGCTGCGCGTGAAGCTGCGTCTGGTGATCTATGAGCGCGAAGCGCCAGAAGGCACCGTAAAAGACATTAAAGAGCAAGAAGTGTACATGGGTGAAATTCCACTCATGACCGACAACGGTACCTTTGTTATCAACGGTACTGAACGTGTTATCGTTTCTCAGCTGCATCGTAGTCCTGGCGTGTTCTTTGACAGCGACAAGGGTAAGACGCACTCGTCTGGTAAAGTGCTGTATAACGCACGTATCATCCCTTACCGTGGTTCATGGCTCGACTTCGAATTCGACCCGAAAGACAACCTCTTTGTCCGTATTGACCGTCGCCGTAAGCTGCCGGCCACTATCATTCTGCGTGCGTTGCAATTCACCACTGAACAAATCCTCGATCTGTTCTTCGATAAAGTGGTTTATGAAATTCGCGACAACAAGCTGCAGATGGAATTGGTGCCAGAGCGCCTGCGTGGTGAAACCGCCAGCTTCGATATCGAAGCCAACGGCACAGTCTACGTTGAGAAAGCGCGTCGCATCACTGCACGTCATATTCGTCAGCTTGAAAAAGACGGTATTCAGCACATCGAAGTGCCTGTTGAATATATCGCAGGTAAAGTGGTCGCTAAAGACTACGTCGATCTGAACACCGGCGAACTGATTGTTCCTGCAAACATGGAACTGTCACTGGATCTGTTGGCTAAACTGAGCCAATCCGGTCACAAGCGCATTGAAACCCTGTTCACCAACGACCTGGATCACGGTGCGTACATCTCCGAGACCTTGCGTGTTGACCCAACCAGCGATCGTTTGAGCGCATTGGTTGAGATCTATCGCATGATGCGTCCTGGCGAGCCACCAACGCGTGAAGCGGCAGAAAATCTGTTCGAGAATCTGTTCTTCTCTGAAGATCGTTACGATCTCTCTGCGGTTGGCCGCATGAAGTTCAACCGTTCTCTGCTGCGTGATGAAATCGAAGGTTCAGGCATCCTGAGCAAAGACGACATCATCGAAGTGATGAAGAAGCTGATCGGCATCCGTAACGGTATTGGCGAAGTCGATGATATCGACCACCTCGGCAACCGTCGTATCCGTTCTGTTGGTGAGATGGCTGAGAACCAGTTCCGTGTGGGTCTGGTCCGTGTTGAGCGTGCTGTTAAAGAGCGTCTGTCTCTGGGCGATCTCGACACCCTGATGCCTCAGGACATGATCAACGCCAAGCCAATCTCGGCGGCGGTGAAAGAGTTCTTCGGCTCCAGCCAGCTGTCCCAGTTTATGGATCAGAACAACCCGTTGTCTGAGATTACGCACAAGCGTCGTATCTCTGCTCTGGGCCCAGGCGGTCTGACGCGTGAGCGTGCAGGCTTCGAAGTGCGTGACGTACACCCAACCCACTACGGTCGTGTATGCCCAATCGAAACGCCTGAAGGTCCGAACATCGGTCTGATCAACTCCCTTTCTGTTTACGCGCAGACTAACGAATACGGCTTCCTTGAGACTCCGTATCGTCGCGTTGTTGACGGCAAAGTGGGTGAAGAAATTCATTACCTCTCTGCGATTGAAGAGGGTAACTACGTTATCGCTCAGGCGAACACCAACCTTGCTGATGACGGTAGCTTTGTTGACGATCTCGTCACCTGCCGTAGCAAAGGTGAATCAAGCCTGTTCAGCCGCGATCAAGTTGACTACATGGACGTTTCCACCCAGCAGGTGGTTTCTGTCGGTGCGTCACTGATCCCGTTCCTGGAGCACGATGATGCTAACCGCGCCTTGATGGGTGCGAACATGCAACGTCAGGCGGTTCCTACTCTGCGTGCTGATAAGCCGCTGGTTGGTACCGGTATGGAACGTGCTGTAGCGGTTGACTCCGGTGTAACTGCTGTCGCGAAACGTGGTGGTACCGTTCAGTACGTTGATGCTTCTCGTATCGTTATTAAAGTTAACGAAGAAGAGATGTATCCGGGCGAAGCGGGTATCGATATCTACAACCTGACCAAGTACACCCGTTCTAACCAGAACACCTGCATCAACCAGATGCCGTGCGTGTCTCTGGGTGAGCCGATTGAACGTGGCGACGTGCTGGCAGATGGCCCGTCAACCGATCTCGGTGAACTGGCTCTGGGTCAGAACATGCGCGTGGCGTTCATGCCATGGAACGGTTACAACTTCGAAGACTCCATCCTCGTTTCCGAGCGTGTTGTACAAGAAGACCGTTTCACCACTATCCACATCCAGGAACTGGCATGTGTGTCTCGTGACACCAAGCTGGGGCCAGAAGAGATCACTGCTGATATCCCGAACGTCGGTGAAGCAGCGCTCTCCAAACTGGATGAGTCCGGTATCGTGTATATCGGTGCGGAAGTGACCGGCGGTGACATTCTGGTTGGTAAGGTTACACCGAAAGGTGAAACCCAGCTGACGCCAGAAGAGAAACTGTTGCGTGCGATCTTCGGTGAGAAAGCGTCTGACGTTAAAGACTCTTCTCTGCGCGTGCCAAACGGTGTTTCCGGTACGGTCATCGACGTTCAGGTCTTCACCCGCGATGGCGTGGAAAAAGACAAGCGTGCACTTGAAATCGAAGAGATGCAGCTGAAGCAGGTTAAGAAAGACCTGTCTGAAGAACTGCAGATTTTCGAAGCGGGCTTGTTCAGCCGTATTCAGACTGTACTGATCTCCGGTGGTGTTGAAGCTGAGAAGCTGGACAAACTGCCACGTGAGCGCTGGCTGGAACTGGGCCTGACTGACGAAGAGAAGCAAAACTCTCTTGAGCAGCTGGCTGAGCAGTATGACGAGCTGAAGCACGAGTTTGAGAAGAAACTCGAAGCGAAGCGTCGCAAGATTACCCAAGGCGATGATCTGGCACCTGGCGTGCTGAAAATCGTTAAGGTGTACCTGGCGGTTAAACGTCAGATCCAGCCTGGTGACAAGATGGCGGGTCGTCACGGTAACAAAGGTGTTATTTCTAAGATCAACCCGATCGAAGACATGCCTTACGATGAGAACGGTACGCCGGTCGATATCGTACTGAACCCACTGGGTGTACCGTCACGTATGAACATCGGTCAGATCCTGGAAACTCACCTGGGTATGGCGGCAAAAGGCATTGGTGAGAAAATCAATGCAATGCTGAAGAAGCAGGAAGAAGTCACCAAACTGCGTGATTTCATCCAGCGTGCTTACGATCTGGGTACTGACGTGCGTCAGAAAGTCGATCTGAACACCTTCACTGACGACGAAGTTCTGCGTCTGGCTGAGAACCTGAAAAAAGGTATGCCAATCGCAACGCCAGTGTTTGATGGTGCGAAAGAGAGCGAAATCAAAGAGCTGCTGCAGCTCGGCGGCCTGCCTTCTTCCGGTCAGATCACCTTGTTCGATGGCCGTACCGGTGAGCAGTTCGAGCGTCAGGTAACCGTAGGTTACATGTACATGCTGAAACTGAACCACCTGGTCGACGACAAGATGCACGCCCGTTCTACTGGCTCTTATAGCCTCGTTACTCAGCAGCCGCTGGGTGGTAAGGCGCAGTTCGGTGGTCAGCGCTTCGGTGAGATGGAAGTGTGGGCACTTGAAGCATACGGTGCTGCTTATACCCTGCAGGAAATGCTGACCGTTAAGTCTGATGACGTGAACGGCCGTACGAAGATGTATAAAAACATCGTCGATGGCAATCATCAGATGGAACCGGGCATGCCGGAATCCTTCAACGTACTGTTGAAAGAGATCCGCTCGCTGGGTATCAACATCGAGCTGGAAGACGAGTAAGCACTCGCAAGTACTGGTTACGGGACGCGCACTTCGGGTGTGCGTCCCTGAGAGTTCCACTCCGACGGGAGCTAATCCGTGAAAGACTTACTTAAGTTTCTGAAAGCGCAAACTAAGACCGAAGAGTTTGATGCGATCAAGATCGCTCTGGCCTCGCCAGATATGATCCGTTCATGGTCTTTTGGTGAAGTTAAAAAGCCAGAAACCATTAACTACCGTACCTTCAAGCCGGAGCGTGACGGTCTTTTCTGCGCCCGTATCTTTGGGCCGGTAAAAGATTACGAATGCCTGTGCGGTAAGTACAAGCGTTTAAAACATCGCGGCGTGATCTGTGAGAAGTGTGGCGTTGAAGTTACACAGACCAAAGTTCGTCGTGAGCGCATGGGCCACATCGAACTGGCTTCACCTACTGCGCACATTTGGTTCCTGAAATCACTGCCTTCGCGTATCGGCTTACTGCTGGATATGCCGCTGCGTGATATCGAGCGCGTACTGTACTTCGAATCATATGTTGTGATCGAAGGCGGTATGACCAACCTGGAAAAACGTCAGATTCTGACCGAAGAGCAGTACCTTGACGCGCTGGAAGAGTTCGGTGACGAATTCGACGCGAAGATGGGTGCGGAAGCTATCCAGGCGCTGCTGAAAAACATGGATCTGGAGCAAGAGTGCGAGCAGCTGCGTGAAGAGCTGAACGAAACCAACTCCGAGACCAAACGTAAAAAGCTGACCAAGCGTATCAAGCTGCTGGAAGCGTTCGTTCAGTCTGGTAACAAACCAGAGTGGATGATCCTGACCGTTCTGCCGGTTCTGCCGCCAGATCTGCGTCCACTGGTACCGCTGGACGGTGGTCGTTTCGCTACGTCGGATCTGAACGATCTGTATCGTCGCGTGATCAACCGTAACAACCGTTTGAAACGTCTGCTGGATCTGGCTGCGCCAGATATCATCGTACGTAACGAAAAGCGTATGCTGCAGGAAGCGGTAGATGCCCTGCTGGATAACGGCCGTCGCGGTCGTGCCATCACCGGCTCTAACAAACGTCCTCTGAAATCTTTGGCCGATATGATCAAAGGTAAGCAGGGTCGTTTCCGTCAGAACCTGTTGGGTAAACGTGTTGACTACTCTGGTCGTTCTGTAATCACCGTAGGTCCATACCTGCGTCTGCATCAGTGCGGTCTGCCGAAGAAAATGGCACTGGAGCTGTTCAAACCGTTTATCTACGGCAAGCTGGAACTGCGTGGCCTCGCGACCACCATCAAAGCTGCTAAGAAAATGGTTGAGCGCGAAGAAGCTGTTGTCTGGGATATCCTGGACGAAGTGATCCGCGAACACCCGGTACTGCTGAACCGTGCACCAACTCTGCACCGTTTAGGTATCCAGGCATTCGAACCTGTTCTGATCGAAGGTAAAGCAATCCAGCTACACCCGCTGGTTTGTGCGGCATATAACGCCGACTTCGATGGTGACCAGATGGCTGTTCACGTACCGCTGACGCTGGAAGCCCAGCTGGAAGCACGTGCGCTGATGATGTCTACCAACAACATCCTGTCACCTGCGAACGGCGAGCCAATCATCGTTCCTTCTCAGGACGTTGTACTGGGTCTTTATTACATGACCCGTGACAAAGTGAATGCGCGTGGCGAAGGCATGGTGCTGACTGGCCCGAAAGAAGCTGAGCGTGTTTATCGCGCTGGCCTGGCTGAGTTGCATGCTCGCGTTAAAGTGCGTATCACCGAGTACAGCAAAAACGAACAAGAAGAGTTCGTCGCGAATACCAGCATTATCGACACCACCATTGGTCGTGCGATTCTGTGGATGATCGTGCCGAAAGGTCTGCCTTACTCCATCGTCAACCAGGCGCTGGGTAAGAAAGCTATCTCCAAGATGCTGAACACTTGTTACCGCATCCTGGGCCTGAAGCCGACCGTTATCTTTGCTGACCAGACCATGTACACCGGTTTTGCTTACGCAGCCCGTTCAGGTGCCTCTGTAGGTATCGACGACATGGTTATCCCGGCTAAGAAAGCGGAAATCGTTGCGGAAGCGGAAGCGGAAGTTGCTGAGATTCAGGAACAGTTCCAGTCTGGTCTGGTAACTGCTGGCGAACGTTACAACAAAGTCATCGATATCTGGGCCGCAGCGAACGAACGCGTTTCCAAAGCGATGATGGACAACCTGCAAACCGAAACCGTGATCAACCGTCACGGTGAAGAAGAGCAGCAAGTCTCGTTTAACAGCATCTACATGATGGCCGACTCCGGTGCGCGTGGTTCTGCTGCACAGATTCGTCAGCTGGCCGGTATGCGTGGTCTGATGGCTAAGCCAGATGGCTCAATCATCGAAACGCCAATCACTGCGAACTTCCGTGAAGGTCTGAACGTACTCCAGTACTTCATCTCGACGCACGGTGCGCGTAAAGGTCTTGCGGATACCGCACTGAAAACCGCTAACTCCGGTTATCTGACGCGTCGTCTGGTTGACGTTGCGCAGGATCTGGTGGTGACCGAAGACGACTGTGGCACATTCGAAGGCATCATGATGACTCCGGTCATCGAAGGTGGCGACGTTAAAGAGCCACTGCGTGAGCGTGTACTGGGTCGTGTGACCGCAGAAGACGTACTGAAACCAGGTACTGCTGACATCCTGATCCCGCGTAATACGCTGATCGATGAGCACTGGTGTGATGTGATCGAAGTTAACTCTGTCGATGCGATCAAAGTGCGTTCTGTTGTGGGTTGTGAAACCGACTTTGGTGTGTGTGCACACTGCTACGGTCGCGACCTGGCACGTGGTCACATCATCAACAAAGGTGAGGCCATCGGCGTTATCGCAGCACAGTCCATCGGTGAGCCGGGTACACAGCTGACGATGCGTACGTTCCACATCGGTGGTGCGGCATCTCGTGCGGCTGCTGAATCCAGCATCCAGGTGAAGAACAAAGGTACCATCAAGCTGACGAACGCGAAGTCTGTAACCAACTCCTCTGGGAAGCTGGTTATCGTTTCACGTAACGTTGAGCTGAAGATGATCGACGAGTTCGGTCGTACCAAAGAGAGCTATAAAGTGCCTTACGGTGCGGTTATGGCCAAAGGTGATGGTGAGCAGGTTGCTGCGGGCGAGACCGTTGCAAACTGGGATCCGCATACCATGCCAGTTATCACCGAAGTGGGCGGTTTCATTCGCTTCACCGACATGATCGATGGCCAGACCATTACCCGTCAGACTGACGACCTTACCGGTCTGTCATCGCTGGTGGTTCTGGACTCTGCAGAACGTACTGCAGGTGGTAAAGATCTGCGTCCTGCGCTGAAAATTATTGATGCCAACGGAAATGACGTTCTGATTCCAGGTACCGATATGCCAGCTCAGTACTTCCTGCCGGGCAAAGCAATTGTTCAGCTGGAAGATGGCGTTAAGATCAGTGCGGGTGACACCCTGTCTCGTGTACCTCAGGAATCTGGCGGTACCAAGGACATCACCGGTGGTCTGCCACGCGTTGCTGACTTGTTCGAAGCGCGTCGTCCGAAAGAGCCAGCTATCCTGGCCGAGATCAGCGGTATTATCTCGTTCGGTAAAGAGACCAAAGGCAAGCGTCGTCTGGTGATTACACCGGTTGATGGTAGCGATCCGTACGAAGAGATGATTCCGAAATGGCGTCAGCTGAACGTATTCGAAGGTGAGCGTGTAGAACGTGGTGACGTTGTTTCTGACGGCCCAGAATCTCCACACGATATCCTGCGTCTGCGTGGCGTCCATGCGGTTACGCGTTACATCACTAACGAAGTGCAGGAAGTTTACCGTCTGCAAGGCGTTAAGATTAACGATAAACACATCGAAGTCATCGTGCGTCAGATGTTGCGTAAAGCAACCATCGCCAGCGCCGGCAGTGCCGACTTCCTGGAAGGTGAGCAGGCTGAATACTCTCGCATCAAGATCGCTAACCGCGAACTTGAAGCGAATGGCAAAATCGGCGCGACGTTCATGCGCGATCTGCTGGGTATCACCAAAGCGTCATTGGCAACCGAATCGTTCATCTCTGCAGCATCGTTCCAGGAGACCACGCGTGTCCTGACCGAAGCAGCAGTAGCAGGTAAGCGCGATGAACTGCGCGGCCTGAAAGAGAACGTTATCGTGGGTCGTCTGATCCCGGCCGGTACCGGTTATGCATACCATCAGGATCGTATGCGTCGCCGTTCTGTAGGTGAGACACCGGTTGCACCGCAGGTGACTGCGGATGAAGCCTCTGCGAGCCTGGCTGAACTGCTGAACGCGGGTCTGGGCGGTAATAACGACGATTAATCGTTGTTCTGTCTGACTTATAAAAAACCCTGCCTTGGCAGGGTTTTTTTTCGTCTTTAACTCAGCTTTTACGGCAGATATCGTTGCGCGTCAGGCCGATATCACGCAATTGCGCATCGCTTAGTTGAGACAATATCTGTCGGGTTTCACGCCGGGCGCGCCACTGTCTCATTGCGCGGCGTGCGCCACGAAAAAGATCCAGTAACGTTACATCAAATGGTCTTGCCGCACGGTTTTGATCGAATTCCATTTTTACTGCCCTCAGTAAGATGTCTGAGTGACATTGTCCAATTGATGTGCGCTTCAATACAGATTCAAAAAACACTTATCTTTAACATACAGATTGCGCCAGACAGGATCTGAATGGTAAAAAAGCAATCTATCTGTACTGGTAAATTGATGTGGATGATTCAGTGAGGCATACGATGACGCGATATCAGCATTTGGCTTGCTTGCTCTCAGATCGTATTGAGCAAGGGTTATACCGTGGTGGTGAACGCTTACCGTCAGTGCGAACACTGAGTATTGAACATGGCGTCAGTATCAGTACCGTGCAACAGGCATACCATCTCCTGGAAGAGAAACAGTTAATCGTGCCACAGCCACGTTCAGGCTATTTCGTCGCCACGCGTAAAGCCACGCCACCCGTCCCCGCGTTAACTCGCCCAGTACAGCGACCTGTTGAGATCACCCAGTGGGAATCTGTACTGGAGTTATTAAGCAGCCGCAACAGCGGTAACGTGTTGCAATTAGGTAGCGGGATGCCCGATCTGACCCAGCCGACACTGAAGCCATTATGGAAAATTCAGAGCCGAATGGCGCAGAAGCAGGATCTTGGACAGCTCAATTATGACAGTCTGTTGGGTGTTGAGGCTTTGCGTGAGCAGGTCGCGCGGTTAACTATCGACAGCGGCTGTCAGCTCACCGCAGAGGATATAGTGATCACTACGGGCTGCCATGAAGCACTGTCCGTGTCGATCCGCGCGGTGTGTGAGCCGGGTGATATCATCGCCGTTGAGTCTCCTACTTTCCATGGTACGATGCAGACACTGCGCGGCCTCGGTATTCGTGCCATTGAGATCCCTACCGATTCGGTGACGGGCATTAGCCTCGAAGCCCTGGAACTGGCATTCGAGCAGTGGCCAATCAAGGCCGTGGTGGTGGTGCCAAATTGCAATAATCCACTTGGATTTATCATGCCCGAGGCGCGCAAGCGTGCACTGCTGGCATTGGCCCAACGCTTTGATGCCGCGATCATTGAAGACGATGTCTATGGTGAGTTGGCATGGGAGTATCCACGCCCCATCACCATCAAATCTTTGGACATGGACGGCCGGGTGTTGCTGTGTAGCTCATTCTCTAAGACGCTGGCGCCCGGGTTACGTGTTGGCTGGGTAGCACCTGGGCGCTACCGCGATCGCGTTTTGCATATGAAATATATCGGCACTGGCTCTACAGCCACGCAGCCACAATATGCGGTGGCGGAATTTATTCGTCTTGGCCACTATGGGCCGCATTTACGTCGTATGCGTCAGGTTTATCAGCGCAACTACGAGACCTTCAACTGCTGGGTTCGCCACTATTTCCCCTGTGGTATTTGTGTCTCGCGCCCGCAGGGTAGTTTCCTGATGTGGATTGAATTGCCCGAAGCCTTTGATGCGGTTCGGCTTAACACCGAACTGCGCGCGTTGAACATTCAGGTTGCTGTCGGATCGCTGTTTTCCGCCTCGGGCAAGTATCGTAACTGCTTGCGCCTCAACTATGGTTTGCCCATCAATGAGCAAACTGAACAGGCCATCGCCCGGCTTGGCGCCGCGGTGGAGAAGGCCATGCAGGCCTGTCATATCGAAACGGAACAGGCTTCCTCTCTGACTGATTAAAGTGGAAAGGCAGGGCTGGAGAGAGAGGTAGACCAGCCCTGGCCCACTGCAAGCGACAGCGGGCAGGCACACTTTAGCGTGACCGGAAAAACACGCCAGCCTGCAGTTGGCTGGCCGCGCGTGAGATTCCAGCAATTTAGCGCGTTTGCAGACTGCTACAACGCTTCTGCAGGCTGGGTTCCAGCTTCAACCAGTGCCAGCAGTTCCTGGGTTGCCTGACGCCAGTCAGCGGCCTGAGTAATGGCACTCACCACGGCCACACTTCCAACCCCCGTAGCCAAGACTTCAGGCACACGCGCTAGCGAAATACCGCCGATCGCCACGGTCGGTATATCCTGCAACCGCGCCAGATGGCGTTTAAGTTCGACAACACCCTGCGGTGCTGAAGGCATATCTTTGGTTTGCGTTGGATAGATATGACCTAACGCGATATACGAAGGACGCAGCGCCAGTGCGCGATCTAACTCGGCATCGTCATGAGTCGACAACCCCAGTCGCAATCCTGCCTGGCGAATGGCATCCAGATTGGCCACGTCCAAATCTTCCTGACCAAGATGCACGCCGTAGGCGTTGTATTTGATCGCTAATCGCCAGTAATCGTTGATAAACAGGCGAGCACGATACTGCTTGCCCAACGCAATCGCTTCACGCACAGCATCTTCTACTTCATGATCCTGGCAATCTTTGATGCGCAACTGGATGGTGCGAACGCCGGCCTCCAGTAAGCGCGCAATCCACTCTACGCTATCGACAACAGGGTACAGCCCCAGTTTGGGGGCTGTGGCGGGAAAGGCGTCGGTCATACTTTTTCCTCTTTAAGGGCATCGGCGGCGTGATAAAGCTCGCCACCACGGCTACGGAAGGCATCCGACATCTGCGCCATGCCGATTTCAATCGGCTGGGCTTCTGCCTGCTGGCGAGCAGCATATTCACGCACTTCCTGGGTAATTTTCATCGAACAGAATTTCGGACCGCACATTGAGCAGAAGTGAGCCACTTTGCCCAATTCCTGCGGTAATGTCTCATCGTGATAGGCACGCGCGGTATGTGGATCGAGCGCCAGATTGAACTGATCTTCCCAGCGGAATTCGAAGCGCGCTTTCGACATGGCGTTATCGCGGATCTGAGCGCCGGGATGGCCTTTGGCCAGATCGGCGGCATGCGCGGCGATCTTGTAGGTGATCAGTCCCTGCTTCACATCTTCTTTATTCGGCAAACCAAGGTGCTCTTTCGGAGTGACGTAGCACAGCATGGCGCAGCCAAACCAACCAATCATTGCGGCACCGATGCCGGAGGTGAAATGATCGTAACCGGGTGCGATGTCGGTGGTGAGTGGGCCGAGCGTGTAGAACGGCGCTTCGTGGCAGTGTTCTAGCTGTTCGGTCATGTTGCGGCGAATCATCTGCATCGGCACATGGCCTGGGCCTTCAATCATCACTTGCACATCGTATTCCCAGGCCATTTTGGTCAGCTCACCTAGCGTGTGCAATTCGGCAAACTGGGCTTCATCATTGGCGTCCTGAATCGATCCGGGGCGCAGGCCATCGCCGAGTGAGAGTGCCACATCATAAGCGGCGCAGATCTCACAGATCTCACGGAAGTGGAGGTAGAGGAAACTTTCCTGATGATGTGACAGGCACCACTTCGCCATTATCGAACCACCGCGTGAGACTATGCCGGTCAGGCGTTTGGCGGTCATCGGCACATAGCGCAGCAGTACTCCGGCGTGAATAGTGAAGTAATCCACGCCCTGTTCGGCTTGCTCCAGCAACGTATCGCGGAAGATTTCCCAGTTAAGGTCTTCCGCCACGCCGTTCACTTTCTCCAGCGCCTGATAAATAGGTACTGTGCCAATCGGCACCGGGCTATTACGTAAAATCCACTCGCGCGTTTCATGGATATAGCGGCCTGTGGAGAGATCCATCACCGTATCGGCGCCCCAGCGTGTTGACCACACCAGCTTCTCAACTTCCTCCTCAATGGATGAACTCACCGCCGAGTTACCGATATTGGCATTCACCTTCACCAGGAAATTTCGGCCAATGATCATCGGCTCGGATTCGGGGTGGTTGATATTGGAGGGGATGATGGCGCGACCGCTGGCGACTTCCTGACGAACAAATTCGGCGGTGATATTTTCTGGCAGATTGGCGCCAAAGCTGTGTCCTGGATGCTGTTGTAGCAATACTTCACCGCGAATACGCTCACGCCCCATATTTTCCCGCACCGCGATGAACTCCATCTCCGGCGTGATAATGCCCCGGCGTGCGTAATGCAATTGTGTGACGCATTGGCCGGCTTTGGCACGACGCGGCTGCGGCAACTGCTCGAAACGCAGGTGATCCAGCCCTTCGTCGGCTAAGCGCTGTTGGGTGTAATGCGAGCTCAGCTGGTGGATGGTTTCGCTATCATCGCGTTCTGCTATCCAGTTAGCACGTAGCCTGGCTAATCCCTGATGCACATCAATGGTGGCTGCGGGATCCCCATAAGCGCCCGCCGTGTCGTACACCGGGACCGGTTCATTCTGTTCATACTGAGGGTGATCTTTGCTACCGCCGATGTGTGTCGGGCTGAGCTGAATTTCGCGCATCGGCACACGGATATCTGCTCGGCTGCCAGTCATCCAGATACGTTTTGAATTGGGGAAAGCGGTGCCTTGCAGCGAATCAATAAATTCCTGCGCTTGTGCGCGTTGTTCACGACGAGAAGTTTTAGCAACAGACATAGCAAGTTTCCTGAATTAAGGGGAAGTTGCTTGTCCAGAGTTCGGAAGGAGTAACAGGGACGATGCGGGGCGCCAGCATGCACCGTTCTGATAATGTCTACTCTTGTTCCCTTCGCAGGTACTAACCTGATCAGGTTCCGCGGATCCCGAATAAACGGTCTCAGCCCCTAAGGGCACTCCGACAAGGTAATGTTTTACGATAATCGCAAAACGTTGGCTCTCATTTGGTTAAAGAGACAATAAAAAAGCCCATTCAGCATAAGAGGGCTTTTTCGGAATAACAAGTTTTTTACATAGTGCGAGTTTAAGCGGGGCGAGCCATATTGCTTTCATTGGCGACTGGCGGGCGCGCCAGTTGGTTATCCCAGGCGAGCTGCACCAGTTTATCTTCCAGCGTAAAGCGTGACTCCAGCACTTCACCCACTTCGGACAACGCCTTTTGGAATTCAACGCAGTTATCGTCGTTAATGGCCTGCTGTAGATGGCTGTCATACAGTTGCATCATGCGATCGGTATTCGCTTCCAGAGCCGGATAGATTTGTGCCGCCGCGATGAGTGGGCTGTCTCCTTCCATCTCGCTGATAATACGTTCATAAATACTGAAATGACCGGTTGAAAGGTAATCCACCAGACTGTGGCAAAATGCATCCAACGCCTGTTCATCCAGCGCACTGAGCGCCTCTTTATTGGGCTTCATGCCGATTAATGCGTAATAGCTGACAAGCAACTGTCGGCGCGCGCGCAGCCACGCATCGACTAATTCATTACCGCCACTTACACGCCTGGCCAGGTCATCTAACTGGGTAAGCATATGGGGCTCCGGGTGAGTTATAGTTATCCATTACACACTTAACATCAGGATTTCAGCGTGCCATTCGACGCTAAGGACAACGAATAAGATGCAACGTGAGATCTCAAGCGTAGACGCTGGCTGGTGGATTGTCAGCCATGAACAAAAACTTTGGTTACCGCAAGGCGAGCTGCCGCATGGCTTATCCGGCGATTTTGGCCTGGCAGGAAAGACCGCGATATTAATTGGTGAGTGGCAGGCTGAAAATGTCTGGCTGATACGAGAATCACGCCCGGATAATATGGGCTCTGTTCGCCAGCTAATCGACGAAGATGTTGGGCTTTTCCAGATGGTTGGGCGCGGTGTTCAACTGGCGGAGTTTTACCGATCCCATCGCTGGTGCGGCTACTGCGGACACGAAATGCACCTCAGTAAACGTGAGTTTGCCTGCCTGTGTCACCATTGCCGCGAGCGCTATTATCCGCAGATCGCGCCGTGCATTATCGTGGCTATTCGCCGAGGCGATGAGATCCTGCTGGCTAACCATGCGCGCCATCGCAACAGCATTTACACAGTATTGGCTGGCTTTGTTGAAGTAGGGGAAACGCTGGAACAGGCCGTGGCGCGTGAGGTGATGGAAGAGAGCAACGTAAGGGTGAAAAATGTCCGCTATGTCACCTCGCAGCCGTGGCCCTTCCCGCACTCCTTAATGATGGCATTTATGGCCGACTATGAAGGCGGAGACTTGCAACACGATGGCAAAGAGTTGCTGGATGCTGGCTGGTATCGTTATGACGATCTGCCGCTACTCCCGCCGCCGGGTACGGTGGCACGACGGTTGATTGAAGATACCGTTGCCCTGTGTCGCGCCAGCGCGCCGTGAAAATGCTACACTGGCGGCCTTAGCATGAGAGAGCCCATTATGAGTGAACTGAAGAACGATCGTTATCTGCGCGCCCTGTTACGTCAGCCGGTGGATGTCACCCCGGTATGGATGATGCGACAAGCCGGGCGCTATTTGCCGGAGTATAAAGCCACGCGTGCTGAAGCCGGTGATTTTATGTCGCTGTGTAAGAATGCCGAGCTGGCGTGCGAAGTCACCTTGCAGCCGCTGCGTCGCTATGCGCTGGATGCAGCGATCCTCTTCAGCGATATCCTGACAATTCCTGATGCTATGGGACTGGGGCTCTACTTTGAAACGGGTGAAGGCCCGCGTTTCTCAAATCCTATTACCTGCCGCGCAGATGTTGATAAGTTGCCGATTCCGGATCCAGAGGACGAGCTGGCTTATGTGATGAATGCGGTACGCACCATTCGCCATAACCTGAAAGGCGAAGTGCCGCTGATCGGCTTCTCTGGCAGCCCATGGACGCTGGCGACCTACATGGTCGAAGGCGGCAGCAGCAAAGCTTTCACCAAAATCAAAAAGATGATGTATGCCGAGCCGCAAACTCTGCATAAGCTGCTGGATAAGCTGGCTGACAGCGTCATTCTTTACCTGAACGCGCAGATTAAAGCGGGTGCACAGTCGATTATGGTCTTCGACACCTGGGGCGGCGTGCTGACAGGTCGCGATTACCGTGAGTTCTCGCTCTACTACATGCACAAAATCGTTGATAGCGTGCTACACGAGAACGAAGGTCGCCGTGTGCCGATTACACTGTTCACCAAAGGCGGTGGTCAATGGCTGGAGGCTATTGCGGCCACCGGATGTGATGCTTTGGGTCTGGACTGGAGCACCGATATCGCCGATGCCCGTCGTCGTGTGGGTGACAAAGTGGCGCTGCAGGGCAACATGGATCCATCCATGCTGTATGCACCGCCAGCACGTATCGAGCAGGAAGTGGCCACCATTCTGGAAGGCTTCGGTGCGGGTGAAGGCCATGTCTTTAACCTGGGCCATGGCATCCATCAGGATGTGCCGCCTGAACACGCCGGTGCATTCGTGGAAGCCGTGCATCGTCTGTCACGCCCTTACCATCAGGGCTAAGCATGGATTTAGCCGCGCTGCGAGCCGAACAGCTTCAACGCGCTGCTGACGTGGTGCGGCAGGATGATTTTGACGTCCTGCCGCCTCGTTTTATCGCCGGTGCGGACGTCGGTTTTGAGCAGGAAGGCGCCATTACCCGCGCGGCGCTAATCGTGCTGGAGTACCCCTCATTGCAGCTGGTGGAGCATCGCATTGCGCGTATCGAAACCACCATGCCGTACATCCCTGGTTTTTTGTCCTTTCGCGAAGTACCCGCACTCCTCGCCGCCTGGCAACAGCTCACTCATCAGCCTGATCTCCTGTTTGTTGACGGTCAGGGTATTGCTCATCCGCGACGGCTCGGGGTGGCTGCCCATTTCGGTTTATTGGTGGATGTGCCCACTATTGGCGTGGCTAAGAAACGGCTGTGTGGTCGGTTTGCCGAGCTAAGCGGGGAACCGGGGAGTCGTCAGCCGTTAATGGATAAAGGTGAGCAGATTGGCTGGGTGTGGCGCAGTAAAGCGCGCTGTAACCCGCTGTTTGTCTCAACGGGGCATAGAATCAGCCTGGAGAGTGCGCTGCATTGGGTGGAATTATGTACGTCGGGCTATCGCCTGCCCGAACCCACACGCTGGGCCGATGCGGTTGCCTCAGGTCGACCGGCATTTCTACGTTGGCAAAATGCGCGTTAACGCTGTTTGCGCGCGGCTTTTGCGGTACACTGCCGCCAGCTAACCTATTGAGAGTAAGTTTGATGTTACAGAACCCCGTCCATTTGCGTCTGGCGAAGCTGGAAAGCTGGCAGCATATGACCTTCATGGCCTGTCTGTGCGAGCGGATGTTCCCCAACTATTGGGCCTTCTGTCAGCAGACCGAATTTGCCGATCCGCAGCTCTATCGCCGCATCCTTGATCTTGTCTGGGAGAGCCTGACGGTTAAAGACGCTAAGATTAACTTCGATAGCCAACTGGAAAAGCTGGAATCAGCGATTCCGAATGGCGATGATTTTGATATCTACGGTGTCCATCCAGCGATCGATGCCTGTGTTGCGTTGAGCGAAGTTGTGCATGCACAACTCAGCGGCGAAACTCTGGAGCACGCGATCGAAGTCAGCCGCACCTCGATCACCACCGTCGCTATCCTTGAAATGACGCAGGCCGGTCGTGAAATGACCGATGAAGAGCTGCGTGAAAATCAGGCGGTGATTGATGAATGGGATATGCAGTGGGAGATTTTCCGCCTGCTGGCAGACTGCGAAGAGCGCGACCTTGAGCTGATTAAAGGGTTACGTTCTGACCTGCGCGAAGCGGGAATCAGTAACATCGGTATACTTTTTCAGCAATAAGGCGATAAAACGTGACTTCAGGCCTGAATTACCGCGCCTGGAGGCTTCACATCAGCCCCCTGTCTGGTCTACATTTGGGGGGCTGAAAATTGTGGCTATCTTTGCGTGCAGGTTGAAGAGTGCCAGAATATGGCTTTTCCCTCGCACTCGTTGCTTAGCAAGCGATAAATACACTTTAAGGATAACTTATGAACAAGACTCAACTGATTGATGTGATCGCAGAGAAAGCTGACCTGTCAAAAACCCAGGCTAAAGCTGCGCTGGAATCTACCCTGGCTGCGATCACTGAGTCTCTGAAAGAAGGTGATGCTGTACAACTGGTTGGTTTTGGTACTTTTAAAGTGAACCACCGCGCTGAGCGTACCGGTCGCAACCCACAGACTGGCAACGAGATCAAAATCGCTGCAGCTAACGTGCCAGCGTTCGTCTCTGGTAAAGCTCTGAAAGACGCAGTTAAGTAAGTTTTCCGCATCGCGGTTTAAGCTTTAAAAGAGGGGCGACATCGCCCCTTTTTGTTATCGGGGCCTGTCATGCTGAACACGATTACTCAGCGCGTCTGCGCCCTGTTACTCGGTGCGCTACTCGCGGGCTGTAGTTCCACTCCTGATCTTCCTGCCTTTACGGCGAGCGGTTATCTGGCCGATCGCGGCACTGTGCGCATCTGGCGTAAGAACAGTGAGCATCAAGCTGTCCATCTGCGTACCGTTTATACCCCCTTCAATGGCGATGCCATGGAAACCACTGACTACAACTGGCAGCAGAACAAACTGATCAGCGTTGAGCGCAGTGTGGCAGGCGAGCAACCGGATGATGTGACGTTACGCTTCGACCATCTCGGTAATCTCAACTTCATGCAACGCCAGCTGGCGGGGCGTCGCGAAGCGGTGAGCGGTGACACGGTGGAACTCTACCGGTTTGATGCACAACGTATGCTGGAGCAAAGTAATGCATTGCTAAGTGGCCGTGTATTGCTGAAGCAAGGACATTGGCTGGGAGCAACACAGATACGCGACTGTGATGGCAAAGTAGTTAATGCACCGTTTGATAGCGGAATGATTGCCACGTTATCCCAGCAGCAGCGAAGCCAGCCACAACCGTTAATGGTGTCGTGGTTGGAGGCGCCTGAAGGCGTGCAGTTGCTGCGGGCGACGCCAGTGGATGAATGCAGCTGGCAGCCGAAAGAGAGTGATTTCTGAAGCGGAAAAAATTAAGGGGCACTCAAAGTGCCCCTTGTTGATTACTTGCGGTTAATCGCGCGGTAACCAATATCCTTGCGGCAGAAGCTGCCTTCCCAGGAAATATGCTTAGCCAGCGCATAAGCATTCTTCTGCGCGGCTGCCACATCTTCACCCAGTGCGGTCACGCACAGCACGCGCCCACCGTTAGTCACCACCACATCATCTTTCATCGTGGTGCCCGCGTGGAATACTTTGCCATCCGGCACTTCTTCCAGTGGCAGGCCGTGGATCTGATCGCCGGTATTGTAATCCGCCGGATAACCGCCTGCAGCCAGCACGACACCCAGTGACGGACGTGGATCCCACTGCGAGGTTTGTTGATCCAGTTTGCCATCCACCGCGGATAGACAAAGCTCAACCAGATCTGATTGCAGACGCATCATGATCGGCTGGGTTTCTGGATCGCCAAAGCGGCAGTTGAATTCGATCACTTTCGGCTGACCAGCTTTATCGATCATCAGACCAGCATAAAGGAAACCGGTATAGGTGTTGCCTTCCGCTTTCATACCATTGACGGTTGGCCAGATAATCTGATCCATCACTCGCTGGTGGATCTCATCCGTTACCACCGGGGCAGGTGAGTAAGCGCCCATGCCGCCGGTGTTTGGACCGGTATCGCCATCGCCAACACGCTTATGATCCTGGCTGGTGGCCATTGGCAACACGTTGTCGCCATCTACCATTACGATGAAGCTGGCTTCTTCGCCGTCGAGGAACTCTTCAATGACAATTCGATGGCCTGCATCGCCGAAAGCGTTGCCTGCCAGCATGTCCTGCACGGCGGCTTCCGCTTCAGCCAGTTCCATCGCCACGATAACGCCTTTGCCCGCTGCTAAACCGTCAGCTTTAATGACGATCGGTGCGCCTTTCTCGCGCAGGTAAGCCAGGGCGGGTTCGACCTCGGTAAAGTTCTGGTATTCAGCGGTAGGGATCTGCTGGCGCGCCAGGAAATCTTTGGTGAAGGCTTTTGATCCTTCCAGCTGTGCAGCCGCCTGGGTTGGGCCAAAGATCTTCAGGCCTGCAGCGCGGAACGCATCGACTACGCCAATCACCAGCGGCGCTTCCGGGCCGACGATGGTCAGATCGATATTCTCTTGCTGAGCAAATGCCAACAAGGCAGGCACGTCGGTAGGGCTGATCGCTACATTTTGCAATGCGGGCTCCAGTGCGGTACCAGCGTTACCCGGAGCCACAAAGACGGTCTCAGCTAAAGGAGACTGTGCCGCTTTCCATGCCAGCGCGTGTTCACGTCCGCCATTACCAATCACTAAAATTTTCATCTATTACAGCTCCGGGCTATTAATGGCGGAAGTGACGCATATCGGTGAAGATCATCGCAATGCCGTGTTCATCAGCGGCGGCAATCACTTCATCATCACGGATAGAACCACCTGGTTGAATCACACAGCTGATACCCACGGCAGCAGCCGCGTCGATACCATCGCGGAACGGGAAGAAAGCATCAGATGCCATAGCAGAACCTTTTACTTCTAAACCTTCATCACCTGCTTTAATACCGGCAATTTTGGCAGAGTAAACACGGCTCATCTGGCCCGCGCCAATGCCGATAGTCATGTTGTCACGTGCATAGACAATCGCATTGGACTTCACGAACTTGGCCACTTTCCAGCAGAACAGCGCATCACGTAATTCCTGCTCGCTTGGCTGGCGCTTAGTCACCACGCGCAGCTGGCTGGCATCAACCATGCCCAGATCGCGATCCTGCACCAGTACGCCACCGTTCACACGTTTGAAATCCAGTGCGGCGACACGGCCTTGCCACTGGCCACACACCAGCACACGTACGTTTTGTTTCGCTGCGGTGACTTTCAATGCCGCTTCGCTAGCGGAAG
Organism: Pantoea sp. alder81; assembly: GCF_020179835.1. Lineage (GTDB taxonomy): Bacteria > Pseudomonadota > Gammaproteobacteria > Enterobacterales > Enterobacteriaceae > Pantoea. The sequence goes on from NZ_JAIUDA010000019.1 coordinate 24,305, forward strand.
GGGCGATGATCACTTCCACGAACTGACGGCTAATGATTGCCTGTGCAGTGGCTTCGTCTAATTCACGGTTGAAGGCAATGATGCCGCCGAAAGCTGAGGTTGGGTCGGTTTTGTAAGCGCGCTCGTAGGCATCCAGAATCGAACCGCCCACTGCTACGCCGCACGGGTTGGCGTGTTTCACAATCACGCAAGCCGCTTCATCAAACTCTTTCACACACTCAAGCGCAGCATCGGTATCGGCGATGTTGTTATAAGAGAGTGCTTTGCCCTGAACCTGCTGTGCAGTAGCAACAGAAGCTTCCGCCACATTCTCTTCTATATAGAAGGCAGCGTCCTGATGGCTGTTCTCGCCGTAGCGCATATCCTGCTTCTTAATGAAGTTGAGATTCAGCGTACGTGGGAAACGGCCGGCAGGCTCTTTGCTGTCAGTGTGGTAAGCCGGCACCAGGCTACCAAAGTAGTTGGCAATCATGCTGTCATACGCTGCGGTGTGTTCGAAGGCTTTGATCGCCAGATCGAAACGGGTGTCCAGCGTCAGGGAGTTTTCGTTGGCGTCCAGCTCGGCGATGATGGCCTCGTAGTCGCTGCTCTTCACCACAATAGCCACGTCTTTGTGGTTCTTGGCGGCGGAGCGCACCATGGTTGGGCCACCGATATCGATATTCTCTACCGCGTCTGCCAGTGAGCAGTCGGGTTTAGCGACGGTCTGGGCGAAGGGATAGAGGTTAACCACCACCATGTCGATTGGGCTGATAGCGTGCTCAGACATGATCGCATCATCGGTGCCGCGACGGCCCAAAATACCGCCATGCACTTTCGGGTGCAGCGTTTTGACGCGTCCATCCATCATTTCCGGGAAACCGGTGTAGTCAGAAACTTCAGTGACGGGCAGGCCCGCATCTGCCAGCAGGCGAGCAGTACCACCTGTGGAGAGCAGCTCAACACCACGACTGGAGAGTGCCTGAGCAAATTCGAGGATACCGGCTTTATCAGAAACACTGAGCAGAGCGCGGCGTACTGGACGACGTTGTTGCATGGTGGTTTTATCCCTTGGCTTTGTTTCGCATAAATAAGAGCGTTACATCAAGCTTAGCGTTTCTTTCTATATAGAAGAGAGCGCTTGCTTCATGTAACGCCCCAAAAGGGGCATCCTTGACGTCGCCGGGCATTGTAGCGAAAACGTTTGCGTGATGCTCGCCTAAATTCATCTACGCCGATGAATGTGGATAACACTGTGTGTAAGTGGGTATAAGGCGGGGTTTTGCTGTGGAATGCAGCGAACGGTTGTTTTTATTGAATTTAGCGGTTGCGCGCTGCGAACAACTCCCTATAATGCGCATCCATCGAGACGGCACAACGGTTTACGGAGTGCGGTGTTGACAGGAAGCTTCGATAAGAACTTCCGCCAGATGAAAAACGCTGAAAAAAGTGTTTGACTCTGAGGGAGGAAAGCGTAATATACGCCACCTCGCAACAGCAGCTTAAGGCGCTGATTGCACCGCTCTTTAACAATTTATCAGACAATCTGTGTGGGCACTCGCAGGATTGATATCAACGTCTCCGGACGTAAAAAATATCAAGTCTCACGAGTGAACACATAATGAAATTCA
>NZ_JAIUDA010000001.1 GCF_020179835.1 Pantoea sp. alder81
CTGCGAAATTCAGGGGAATGCTGTTTACGGGGCTTTTTGCTGGTTGATACTGTTTTTGTCATGTGAGTCACCTCTGGTTGAGAGTTTACTCACTTAGTCTCGTGTCCACTATTCGCGGGTAGGATCATTTGCCTGACTTTGTTCTTCTGACCTGCTGGGATTGGTGCTCGGAAATCTCTTGGCTCTTCATCATTGGCAAAATTGAAGGTTGTCGGCTTCAGTACATCAAATCCCTGAGTAATGCTACCCACGTAGTCTGTTGGCGTAGTCCACATGTGCTGTTTAATTTGCGACCAAATAAATTCAGCCAAAATACGACCTCCCGACTTAAGAACTCCTTCCGTATCAACATCACTTAAATAGCTTTTTAAGTGCGCAACCATTTGACCAGATAGCTTATACAGCATTCCTGCATGCTCATCGTAATCAATCTCGTCGTGATCCATGAGATAGAATACCAGATAATTTTCTAAGCGTTCCTCTGAAACAACAACATTCTCCCAGCTAATCGTGCTGATCTGGCTTGTTTCTAAATTGCTAATAAGGATTTCATTTGACTGTGGTTTTAGAGAGATATGCTCCAGACCTATAAGGTCAAAATCATTAAAACCATAGTTAACATCGCGTGTAGGAAGGACCACGATTTTCGGGATATCTATGGTAAATTCAGCAATCGTCTCTGTAACCGTAGAAACAATCTCATCAACGGAGACTGAATCAAACATTTCAGCTTGCTCTGTTGCTTGCCCGACTGAGTTAGTATACCCCTCTGCCACTTTGTTATCGTTATCAATATTTAGAACAAACAATTCCTTAGCGACTTGGTGAACACGTTGCGCAATATGTTGCTTAACCTGCTCACTTGTTAGTTGTTTACTACTTTCGAGATTTTTGGCTTCTTGCTGAACAATGGCAACAGTAAGCTCAGCGATTTTCTTTTGTGCTGGCGTATATTCTTTAGTTTGTACATTATTACTTGAACTACAGTTCTCAACTTGGCTCGAACCACTAACATCATAAGTGGCTTGCCGATCTCCTACTGAGCTGTTGTCTATATATACAGGTTTATTGCCTAAAGCGTAGTCCACCATTGAAGGTACAAAAATCTGCTTTGGCTTTTTCTCCGGAATGTCATTTTCCTCGCCAGGGCCAATATAAAGTGTCTTTTTGATGATGGACTCTTTGTCATTTGCCTGATCAATGATCTCTTGGAAGCGATCGTGTGCAATGATTGTCAATCGATCAACAGCCTCAACTTTTGTTCGCTTTCCATAAGGTAAACGAAGCCCTCGGCCAATGGTTTGCTCAGTCAAAATCTCAGACGCAGAGGCACGGAGGGGCACTATGGTATAGAGGTTGGTAACATCCCATCCCTCTTTTAGTTTGTTAACATGAATAACAATTTCAGTATCTTTGTCATGCTCTACAGATAGCAGACGCTGAGTTGTTTCCTCTGACTCTTCTCCAGTTTGGTTAGAGTGAATAGTTATGACTTTGCCTGTGTAAGCACCTTCAAAAAATGAATCTGCCTCAATTTTTTTCTTTAATGATTCTGCATGTGATGTGTCTTGTGCAACAACCAGCATAAACGGCTTAATAAGCTTCTCGCCTGTGTTATTTGCATAACTGGCTAACTCTGTCTTCACATACTCATGGTGATGAATACCATCTTCCAGCTTAATTTCTTCCAAGCGTTCATGTGAATAATCACTAGGCTTAAACTCTTTACGTGTCGCAACAGCTGGAGTTTTAACATAACCATCATTCAGAGCACTTGCTAATGGATAATGGTAAATAATATTTGTGAACTCCTGCTGCTTTGATCCAACATGTTTTGGAGTAGCTGTTAGCTCAATACCCAATACTGGCTTAAGGTCATCTAGTGCTTTTGCTCCTGCAGAGGCATAGTAGCGGTGAGCCTCATCCATGATAACGACAAGATCAGGCAAATCAGCTAAGTAGTTAAAGTATGAATCACCAATATATTCTTGCAAACGACGCATTTTAGGGTCATTAGATTTGTTCGCACCAATCTTATTGTCTTTAGCATTTATTTTCGAAATATTAAATATGTTGATATGCGGGGCATCTTCCCCTACAAATAAATCACCGGTCATCGTTTCAGCAACGGCATAATCCAAACGTACACCGCGACCATCTTCATAATCATCACCAGTGATGATAATTGGTGGTGTTTGAACGAGTTCAGGAATCCCTTGGAACACATACTTCGGGCTTCCCATCAAGAAATCTTTTTTAAGTTTCTCATAAATCGTTAAGTTTGGCGCGAGAACGAAAAAATGCCTACTGCGCCCGGTAAGATACAACCAAGTAATCATAGCTCCCATTAGGCGCGTTTTACCCACGCCCGTAGCCAGCGCAAAGCACAGTGAAGGAAAAGCGCGTTCAAACTTTTTCACTGATGGATAATGAGGCTTCAAAATTTCAATCCAACGGTTCAGATCAGCATCTTTGCTTAATCCCATTTGTTCAAGAACATCACACAAAATTTGTAGTGATTTTTCTTGTGGATTGCGAAGAGAAAGCCGAGCACTAATTTGATTAGCTATTTTTACATCATTGCTCATTGATTACACTTCCTCTTCATCGTCGTAAAGTTCAGCATCACCTTCAGCTAATACATTCAAAGTAAAACTGTAATCGTCATTATCCCATTCACATTTATTTAAAATTGATTGAGGGATTTTCTTAATCGTTAAGTTCGGGAATTCAACGCCTTCACTCATAAAAGCTTTACAGCAAATTAGTAGTGTGCGCTCCTCACCGACCTCTTCACTAATACGCTTAAGTTAGTCATACGCAAGAGCACCAGTCGTGACATAAATAAAGTCGGTCTCTGTGCTGAAACCATGATTCCAGAATTGGGTTTCACTTGGTGCATACATAAAGCCCATGTGTTTACACATAGCAGCAGAAAGCATCTCTGCGTTGTACTCTTTGTTGATAACCCAGTTACCCCATTCATCTTTCTGGAGAAGGGACGGAGCTAAGCGTAAGTAACGGAAACTACCACCACCTTGCCAGTTGACTGACTTGGAGATACCACCTTGGTCCGTACCATCAATTACTTTTTTAAGGCGAGGAACGATGTGAGTTTCACAATGATCACCTAATTCCACCATGATCCAACGACGGCCTATTTTTTGAGCTACCGCACCGGTAGTACCGGAACCGGCAAATGAGTCCAATACGAGATCACCGGGGTTAGTGGCGATAGTTAATATACGCTGTATTAAACGCTCTGGCTTTGGCGTATCAAATATATCTTGACGCCCAAATAGCTGAATTATTTCTTTTTTTGCTTCATCGGTATGTCCCACTTCGTCATGAGGCCACCAGTTATGTGGCGTCATACCATCACGAACCTCTGATAAAAAAAGCTTCACCGCTGGTGTAGAATTGGTTCCATTTACTCCCCACCAAATACGACTTTCTTCAACATGTCTTCGGTGAGTTTCTCGATCATATTTCCAAGCTTTCTTTGTGTTTTTGATTATTTCACCGGTATTAGGGTTTGTGATGTCGTAACACAAGTTGGGACGTTTTTCAGGTGTGGCTTGGTTAAGATAATCTACTGACTTCCAAGGTCCTCTAGGATCATTATCTGGATTTTTATATCTAGCAATTGAGTCTGCAGTACGAGGTAGCAAGTTGTTAACAAATTTATCCGATTTTCTATAAACAAGAATTCTGTCACAGATTGAAGCTATACCTTTAAAATTGTTACTTACACTGTATTTTCTCTGCCAAGTAATATCAGTAACAAAGTTTGATCGTCCAAAGATCTCATCACATATTATTTTTAAATAGTGCGACTCATTGTCATCAATAGTGATCCATAGTGAACCATCTTCAGATAGCAGTTGATGAAGTAGAACTAATCTATCACGTATCAATGTAAGCCACATTGAGTGCTCTAATCCGTCATCGTAATGTGAAAAGGCACTACCTGTATTATAAGGAGGATCAATTAATATACATTTAACTTTACCGGTATAGTCTTGCTCTAGTGCTTTGAGAGCTAACAAGTTATCAGACTTAATCAGTAAGTTATCAAAAATATGCTCATCGCCTTTATCAATATCTGCTGGAATATTGGCATGCGAGTATTGTTGATTTTCCAAAAAAATACGAGGTTCAAGTCTAGGTAACTTCTCTTTACCAATCCAGTTAAGCTCTAGTCTATTACCTTTACAATTAATCATCACATATACCTTAATAACTCGCAGCTTAATAGCTACTACTGAAATTTTTATTCCCGATCATTTCAAGAGCGATCAGTTCTAGGAAATCTTTTGTTTGAAGGCCATCTTTGATATAGATAACTCTGAAATTACTTTCACCCTGTTTCAACGTCTCACCTTTTTCATCCCAAGCTTTGTGGCTAGACATTATTTCAGCCGTTGCACCGCCCAAGATATACAGGTCTACCTCTCCATTTTTTATAAGTTGCATTCCTTCAGAGCGTCGGTAAAAACTTTCTTTATAATTATCCTTATACCTTTTCAAATGAAACATTGGGCGAATATAAAATTCCTTCTCCGTTTCAAAATTGCCTTTTTCTTTAGACTGATAGGCACCTAAAATATGCCAATCATTTATTAATCCTTGTAAAGACTTCTTGATGCAAATAGATGAGCGAACTTCAACTATTGCTTGGTTAAAATCTGAAGCTAAGCTAATGTCGAATTTATCTGCATGCTCAAAATTATCATCTCTAACCTCATCTTAGCTTTCAACCTTAATCGGAAAATTATGCTTTCTGAAATAAGTTCTTAGCAATCTAGTACACGAAATGTCCGCAAGAGCACCAAGGAAATTTTGACTAATCCTTTCATTTTCATCTCTTATCCGTCCGGCTGGATCACCCTCTCTAACATATTTGGCTTTTTTCTCTGCGATAATCTGAGCCTGGCTTATTATCTCAGGAGCACCTAAGATATCGACCTTCAATATATTCCAACTGGCTACATTGACTTCGTCATATTTCATTTTTTCGCCACGCCCCACGTTGCCTCAAAAACTGTCTTAACTTGGGTTTCTATCACCAGTTTTTCTTCTATTTTTTCTAGTAACTTGTCTTCTTCTTGTTCAATGATTTTTTTCTCTTCATGGTAGTTGAGCATCACTTGATCTCTTTCCCGCTCAAGTGATTTAAGCGAACGTTTAGCCGCCATTTTCTCTTGCAATGTACCGAGCTGTCGAGATGCTTTTCTCGCATGTTTTATTTCTTGGTCTAACTGTTTAATACGGATATCTAAAGCAATTCTCTTATCTTCAGCCCAGCGCTCTAACTTCTCAACTTCGTCTGCATAATACTGCTCATTATCATGCTCCACTTCACTGATAAATACTTGAACCTGTTGGTTTGTATGATTATCTAAGTTGGCCCAAAACTCTGTAGTTTGAACTTTTTCATGCGCAGCAATTGGCAGTTGTAGCATCCGTTCGACAGTTTCAGGATGGATAATCTCACCAGTATCGGTTATCGCCGCAAGAATTAGCCGCTCACGTTTTTCTTCACTCGATCCAATGCTGACTTTCGTCATGCGCAAGATGCCATTTTGAGAAATTAAGTTCCTTACATCAGCCCAGTGGATATCTTCTAGCTGGTAAACAAAAGGCAAATGGGTACTCACAAGTCTATCGACTTTGTAGCGTTCTAATAGTTCCAGCCCCAAGCCTTCAGATACACGAAACAAGTTGTGGTCATGCTGTACTGCATGATGCCAATCCAGTGAGTAGAATGTTCCTCCTACGTTAAAACCATGTTCAGTCACGACAAATGAACAATCTGACGCAAATGCCATATTGGCCAGTAACAGTAATCTCTTCTGATACTGAGATAATTGGGTCGTTACTATATTGCGACGTGTATTTAAACGTTCAACAACATCCGCGTCAAAATTCTCCAATAGAGAACGCCGTGTATCATTGACCTTTACTTCAAGCTGTTCTTTTAACTGCTCTTGTAACTGATTAAATTCGTGCTCAATTTGGTCATCGCTTCTGCAGTTCTGGTAGATATCATGTATTCTTCTCTCGATATCTACCCCTGACTCAATTGATCCTAGAATTTCATCTGATGCTCCAAAAACCCCTTCAAACAAAAGAAACTTTTGACTAAGTAACTCAAAGACTCGCTCATCCGCGCGATTACCCTTGTTAATGAAATTAACTACAACAACATCATGCTTTTGACCATAGCGGTGAATACGTCCTATCCGTTGTTCTACACGTTGTGGATTCCATGGTAAGTCGTAGTTCACGAGTAGCGAACAAAATTGTAAGTTAATACCTTCTGCCCCCGCTTCGGTACAAATCATCAAGATGGCTTCTTCTTTGAATTTATCGACCAAAGCAGCCTTCATATCGGCGGTTTTGGAGCCAGATATTCTTGTTGAACCTTGATGTTTTTCTAACCACTCTTTGTAAATAGCTTTCGAGGTAGCGTCGTTATTACTTCCGTTTAATAAGACGATCTGACTATTATATCCATTGATTACAAGAAACTCCGCCAACCAACTTTGAGTCCTAACAGATTCAGTGAAAATAACCGCTTTTCTGCTTCCGCCTAACTCAGTCGTCTTATCAAACGCTCTTGTCAATACACGAAGTAAAGCCTCTGCTTTAGCATTACCACTGATTTTAGCTGCAAGTTCTTTAAACGAACGTAGCAATTCAATTTCAGCACTTAACGCAACTGGATCAATATCTTCATCATCTACTGCATCTTCATCTTGATAATCATTTAAGCTGTCAAGATCTTGTAAAGCTTCGATGAGAGGTAACTTTTGCTCTAACCGATTAATCATGGTTTCAAGCGTACCCAACATCGCGTATGAAGATGAAGCAAGTATTTTGCGAATCACCAGTGTGACTAAATGTCTCGCACCGGATTTGATAGAGAGAAGATCTCCTCGCTGCAAGTACTCAGATACCTCTGCATAAAGCTGTTCTTCTTCTTTCGAAGGACGAAAGTCTTCAGTCATGGAATAACGACGAGTAAAACTGACACCCCCCTCTTCTTGAACTTGTCGACGCAATGTACGATTACAAACTTTGCTCAGCCTTGAACGCAAAAGTGCCAACTCAATTTCATCCAAATTTTGCCGACCATATCTTGCTTTAAAGGAGTTTAGATCACCAAAAAAGTGTGGGTCTAGAATCGAAACTAGCCCATAAAGCTCTAATATGCTGTTTTGTAATGGAGTGGCAGAGAGCATCACTTTTTTTCGACCTTTTAATGCGAGTTCTAACTTTTTCGCCGTTTTTGCGCCATCTGTTTTGTAGATATTACGAAGCCTATGTGCCTCATCTAACACAACCAGATCCCAATGAACTTGGGTTAACTCGTCTTCCTTTCGAGCAGCAAATTCGTAAGAACAAATACAAATGGCAGGTTTACCAGTGCTTATTTCCACATCAAACGGATTAGCAATTCCACTCCTGATTGCTGAACTAAAAGTGGTGGCTTCAAGGATCGCAGACGGTAGCGAGAATTTGTCTTCAAGCTCTTGGCCCCACTGCTTTCTCAAAGTAGCAGGTACAATTAATAGTAGTTTTCGCTTGCGCTCTGCCCATTTCTGAGCAAGGACCAAGCTAGCTTCGATTGTTTTTCCCAACCCAACTTCATCTGCCAAGATGACTCCACTAGACAGCAGCGAAGACAAAGCAAACAATGCCGCCTCGACCTGATGTGGGTTCATGTCAACTTTTGAATTAGCGATGGTCTGAGTCATTAACTCTTCTGCTTTTCCAGCAAGTGTCAGAGAATGAGCTACCCAAGCTTTTTGATGGTCCGAAAAATACACTTAAGACAACCTTAAAATAATCAATATAAACATATGCTTATTCTTTAATTGTGATCGATATTTTGTTTTTTAACACTCAATTCACAGCTTAAGATCTCTGGACTGCCCCCACCGTGGTAGAAGATCCTGCCCTATAGTTGTGGGGGCTGTCCACCGTAAAGACAGAAAATGTCTACCTGAATGGGGCACTCAAACGCAATGTTGCTTACTACGGTGAGTCGTTGCATACATGTCATATTGGAAGGTGCCCGGTGCGAATTAGCTTTGACTCAAAGCCTTTCCCATGGCTTTTTCTATCAGTCCAAGTAACTCTTTTTGTCTCTGCTCGTAGAATGCTTCAAAATCATCGGCACGTAGGGGGGCTACTGGGATGTGGTGGCTTCTCAAGAGATCATTCATCGCGACATCATCTAGCTGCACTTGGGGGTGCGATTGTAACGACGCTAGGTAAACTGATGGGGCAGAACCGCCAATCATTCTGTTTGCCTTATATGAAATTGGTGTTTTATTAATGATCGAGTCGTATTGACGTCTTGGTATTCCGTTCTTCTCGCACCAATCTTTCGGGAAAATATGATGAATATCAACTGGAACTTCGTCGGTCTCAAGACTACGAATTCTCGCTTTCCAGAAAAGATCCTGAGCACCATCGCGTAAGACGAGAACGTTTATGCCTTTATAGGCCGCACTCAACCGGGATGCTAGTGAGTCAAGACGATCAATCTGGAAATTCGCATCGTTAATAGTGCGAGGAAGATCACCGTTACTTTCAATCCACGCAAGTAGTTCTTCAACATCATTAGCAATACGCGTTTCTACTGCACCACCGTATAGTTCACCCAATACACCACACCAAAACCACCTGGCTAGCTTCTGATGAATTTGTGGTTCTCTCCAACGTTCTTCATCTTTGTTGCAAATAATGGTCATGACTGCTGCTAGAGGTGCAACTTGAGTTCGATAAGGTAATTCTCGCTGAGAACTAAAACGTTCTTGGCGAAGAAACTTGGCTGCGTAATTGAAACCATTCTCTACCACCTCAGCCCAGTTTTTGTAAGCGTTTAAAGGTAGCTCAAGGACAGAGGCTCGTTTTGCACTAACTGGTGATACTTGTTTACCTGTTTTTCCTGCTGCTATATCAGCTTTCCGTTTCTCCAGAGTATGCAGCATGGTGATGGCCTGTAGAAAATCCGTGCTTTCAATGCCATTCAGAATCACTTCTTCGGAAATTCTTTCTTTGCGCGAGGTAATATTTCTAATTTCACTGCCATACCAGTCATCACGAAGATTGTAGCCATCAGCTGCATAGCTTGCGGTAACAAGCTCAAATACAGACAGTGGTACGCCACCAGTATTTACCTTTTCGAATACGAGGCATACAGCTTCTTTGGTGGTATCTTTTTTCAGAATAATCAAGGGAATTTGATAATCGTTATAAGCATCCAGCACCTGCGTTTTGAATTCAAAGAAATGTGGTACAGCCAAAGCATTGTGGGTGTAGAGATCTTGTAACCAAGCCATAGCTTCGAGGATTTCCGAACATGGGAAATAAAGCTGCTGGCATTCGAGTTCTCGGGTGGAAAGATCGAGATCAACCTTTCGACCAAAATCACTGCGTATTTGACGATTACCATCAGTTGCAATAATTGCGTCATCCAGCCTGTCTGGTCCCGCAAGAGCTGTGGGTATATGAATATAGTAATAGCGATCGATAGGTTTTCCCTTATCAGTCGTTGTTTTTACTGGACCCTGAAGTCTTAGCACTTGAGTTAATGTTGTTAACCGCTGCTGTCCATCTAAGATTAGTTTTTCTGGTGACGACAACCTAGGCAAGGGAACATTTTCAATCGGCCGGACTTGAAAACGTACTTCACCTCCAGTTTCCAGAAGCATAACTGCCCCTACAGGGAATGAGCGGCCAAGGCTGACGAGTAAGCTACGAACATGCTCATCGTCCCATACCCAACCTCTTTGAAAATCTGGTAACTGGATTTTCCCTTCAACGATATCTTTAAGAAGGTCTTTAAGCGGAAGCTTAGTACTATCAAACGTCGACATTTTCACATCCTTGCGCAGTAACAATTGTTCAAAACTATACAACGATGATGGATTTTTTACATTGCTCCTGGCAGGAGAATGAGATGTTTGGGCTACGAAGTACTTTAAAAGAGCACTGCTTTCGTTAGGATTTGCAACCCCAGACAGAGTAGTAATTTGTTACAAGTCCTACTAGAAAAAGAAATCTCACTATAGTTCACCTGCAGCAACGTATTCACTGTACGGATGTATATTGGTTTATAACTATTTTCAGAACTAAATCATTTTCGTGAGCAGCAGATATTCTCTTTCTGACAATGCGGAATGCGACAGGTTGTGTCGTTTTACTGATGATGACCTCGCTTTGTAATCAACTAATTACCTTATGTTTCATTGCGTTAGATGGTTTCATTTACCCCCACCATTTTTTCATTTCACCACCCTTTAGTACGACATAACGTGTCGAACCAGTACGTCATAATCACCCATATTAATATCTGGTTATTTTGGGAGTTCAGGACTGTTCTCACCATGAAAATACAACATGATCATTATGACCGCCTGTCTGTCAGGTTATCGGTCATTATCAGCCGGTTACTGGCTGGCCAATCCCTGGAGCTCAAAGCGCTGGCAAATGAGTTTGGTGTCTCAGAGCGCACACTACAGCGGGATTTTCAGCAGCGTCTAATCCATCTGGATCTTGAACATTCCAGTGGCTGTTATCGACTTATCCGGCGAGCCGGTCGAGAGCACTTACCCAATACCTTTGCGTTTATCCTCAACTCTGGCATTTCGGGGATCATTCCGGCTCAGAACCGCAGACTCATCCGGTTGATTACCAGCAGCTCTGGTGGCTCTCCATGCCTTATCGGGCATGGAGGGCTGCCATCACCAATCACCCAGACCACCTGCTTTCTGGAGCTGGCCGAAGCTATCCGTGACTACCGGGCCGTTACGCTATTAGTCAATGGTAAGAGCTACGAAGGAGTGACTCCTCGCCGCCTGATCTTTCAGTCAAGAAATTGGTTTCTTGTAGCTACTCGGGCGAGAAAGCTACAGGTGTTTCAGATGGAAGACGTTAAGGCTGTAACTGTTCTTGACACCTCTTTTTGCAGAAAGCCTGAACTTGATGCACTCACCGCCAGTGAGGAGTTTATTTCGGCTCTTCCACACTTTCGTTTCATCAGTGACGTTATTCAGACCTTCAGAGAGTAACTGGCAACGTTCATTTCAACATAAGCAAGGAGACCTTTATGGATGACCCGGTGAAGGGCGAAAGCCGGATGATTACTGATGCCAATGGCATCACCAGAAGAGAAGGGGGGATTTCAGGAATATGGGGAAATATGTTTAATGAGAACAATGGGATAAAAGCCGACAGCCCGCCGCTCATACCTGACATCAGGGATATTCTCGATGTTTTCCCTCAGTCGCTGCGGGAAAGCCTGGTTAACAAAATCAGTGAAGCTAACGACTATGAACCTGTTATTGGTGTTATGGGAAAGACCGGCGCAGGTAAATCAAGCGTGTGTAATGCGCTATTCTAGGGCGAAGTGTGTGCGGTCAGTGACGTTGAAGCCTGTACGCGTGAGGCCCGAGAACTGCGCATACGCTTCGGCAAACGATCGCTGAAGATCATTGATATTCCTGGTGTCGGTGAGAATGCTTTACGGGATAAAGAGTACGAAGGTCTTTACCGTACTTTGCTTCCCTCACTGGATCTCATCCTCTGGGTGATAAAAGGCGATGATCGAGCTTTTTCTGCAGATGAGCATTTCTACAATAATGTCCTGCTCCCTGCAGCTTCGGTAAGAAGATCATCATTAACAATTCGGTGACGCATAACCGCTGGGGCTTTAGCCTTAACTGGGGTTGGCGGCGGGATCAGTTGGCAGACTTGGAGCGAATGCTGTTTCTGCTGGATGGCAGACCCATCCCTGACAACCGGGGTGATATCTCCACTCGGTTGATGGAGCATATCCGGGATAATCCGGCTAAGGACGTTTACGAAGATGAGTTCTTCAGCATTCGTTACTATCAAAAAGGCACAGCGCACTTGGCCTTCAAGCGTCTGGAGTTGATTGAGCGAATGAATGACATCATTGCTAAACACTTTCCGGGAATGCTGGCTGCGCGGTAAGTTTGGTGTCGTATGTTTGCTGTTAAAAGTGTCGTATATTTGCTATGATGAAGAAACGACCAAAGGAGGTTGGCATGACCATAAAAGCTCGTATTCAGTCACGGCTGAAACGCTCAAAGCGTTATGTTTTCACTCGTGACGATTTCAAAGATCTTGCTGGTTACGATCAAATTGGCAGAGCACTGCGTGAACTGGTGAAGGAAGGGCAGTTGCTGAAAGTAGGCTATGGCATCTACACCAAAGCGCGGCAAAATGCGATTACCGGTAAGCTGATGCCTGCTGCTCCCGGAGGTTCTGCTGCGGTAATGATTGAGGCGTTGGAACGTCTGAAAGTGGATTACCGTCTGGCAGGAGCAACAAGTGCCTACAACAGTGGTAAATCTACCCAGATCCCCGCGTCACTTGAAATCAAAACCTCACCACGTTTTAAGAGAACATTGTCAGTAGGGAGCAGCAAGCTAAATGGATGATTTAAGAAAGCTATTCCCGGACGTTGCCGATGCCCTGGGCATTGAATCAGTTGCAATTGTAGAGAAAGATCATTACATCGTTGAGTTATTGCGATTGCTCCAGCCTCTGTCCTTTGATACACATCTGCTGGTTTTTGCCGGTGGAACAGCATTATCAAAAGCGGGTATATCTTTGAACAGGATGTCGGAGGACGTGGACATTAAGCTTGTTCCTGTCGCCGGTTTTTCCCAGCAATATTCCAGAGGTCAGCGTAAAAGTATCCGTAAGGGTATTATTCAGACCATTATCGAAACGATTGCCGCCTCAGGTACGTTTCGCATGGATGAAGAGTATCCAAAGGTTACTCGTGATGAATACCGTTATAATGAAATTCCAATGCGTTACCCGCAGAAATATTCACAAGCTCCTTGCTTAAGACCATTTATCAAACTGGAACTGATGGAAACGGATTTGCTTGAGGCTGCGGAAAACCGTGCTATTAGCTCCTTGGTAATGGATCTAACAAAAAAGGGCGAAGCAGTGAGGGCTTTCCCTTGCGCAACGATCGGCAGCACGCAGGCTGAAAAACTGATTTCGATGATGCGCAGAACGGCTGCAAGTATGCGTGATGTGGAACGTGTAGTGGATGAATCACTGGTTCGTCATATTTACGACAATTTTTGTATTGTTAGAGAAAAAGGTGCTGATGTTCCTGTTTTAAAGCAATTCGTGCAGGAATGCATTGAGCAGGATATTGAACGTTACGGTGCCCAGTATCCTGAATTCTGCGAGTCGCCTGTTGAAGAACTAAAAATGGGGTTGGAAGAACTTGAGAGCAATCCTGTTTATAAAGAACGCTATCTGCAGTTCGTCACACCAATGGTGTTCGGTGAAAGCCACGTTTCATGGGAAGATGCCTATATCTGCTTCCGCAAAACGGCATTAGATGTGTTAAAAGCATAGCGCCAGAGATATGCTCTACTGTGAGCATTTTCCAGGTAACCTTTGCCCCGATTCGAGTCCCAAAATCAATGATTTAATGTGTTGGTATCGATGTTGGTAAATTATCTAAATGTTATTTTTTATTTCTTTTAAATCAAAGGATTAATCATTATGTGCGAGTCCGGCCTTCGCACCCTACAGTTTCACCATTCCCAAAACCCGCCACAAATCCCCCACACTCAAATCCCTCACCACTGAACGCGGCTCCTTCCTCAACCAACTCACCAATCGCCCAATCCCCAACAAATCCAGCCCCTCAGAATTAAACAGATACTCATTATCTCCGAGCCCAAAAGTCTCCTTAAACGATCTCTCCTCGGTCACAAACGAAACTCCAAACTTCTTCTCCGCGTCCTCCAGCAACTCAACTCCATCATCTCCGGTAATACCCAGATCAGCATCCAGCAGGGTATGCTCAGTAATCACAGACTTGTGATCCCCCGAAAACTCACGCAGAAATTCAATCACCTCTTCCAAAGTAGGCTTCACACTAACCTCCCAGATTCATCCCCAGCCACCAACGGCAAATCCTCATCCAACGTCCCCAGCATATACTCAACAAAAACCCTTACCTTGCTATTCGCCGTCTGCTTCGTTGCGAACACCGCACTCACCGGCATCGATCCCACTGCAAACTCCCTCAACACCGGCACCAATGTCCCTGAAGCCAAATCCGGTCCCGCCAGCCAGGCCGGAAACTGCGTAATCCCCAACCCCGCCAGAGCGGCGGCACGCTGTTGCTCACCATCATTACTCTGAAACCGGCCTTGAGGCATCAGCGTAATCGCCTTACCGTACCCATCCACAAACCTCCACGGATGCATGCCGCGACCGGCATTAAACGAGATGCACTGATGCTCACTCAGTTCAGCAGGTGCGGCGGGCACGCCATAATTCGCCAGATAATCCGGGCTCGCCACCGTGATCAGCGGGCTGTCGGCCAGCTTGCGTTGCGTCAGCGCCGAATCCTGCAGTTCGCCGTGTCGGATGGCGACATCGATATTCTCTTCTATCAAATCCACATGCCGCTCGGAGACGCGCAGTTCCACATTCAGCGCCGGATAGCGCGCCAGCAGCGCAGGCAGGCGCGGCACGATGTAGAAGCGGCCAAACACTGGTGCCACTGAGATGCGCAGCGTGCCTGCCGGTTCATCTGCGCCATATTTGACGTTTAATTCTAGCTGGTCGAATTCATCGCGCAGGCGCAGTGCGCCGTCATAAAAGGTTCGGCCTGCGTCGGTTAGGGCGATGCCGCGTGAGGAGCGTTTCAGTAACGGGTGATTGAACTGCTTCTCCAGTGCGGCGATCTGTTTGCTGACCGCAGATTGGCCAACACCGGCTTCTTTAGCGGCGGCGGAGAAACTGCCGCATTCGACCACGCGCAGAAACAGCCGGATAGCATCAAGTCGATCCATTACGTAGTCCTGATGGGAATAGAAGGTATTCCATTAAGCCAGCTAGTTGCGAAAATTGGAATGGCATAAGATTGCTCCACACCCTTTTACCGGAGCAACTTATGAACAAGACACAGTATCCCTTAACCGATCACGACCGTTTGCAGGTGCAGCAATCACTGACCGAACAGCAAGCGCATCGCGAGCACTTTAGCGGCACGATGCGCGAGTATTATGACGAGATGAGTGCGGAGACACCACTGGAAGCAGGTGTGCATTGTGAGCACGTCGCGGATTCGGGTTGGTGGCTGCATCCGCAGGAGACACGCACCGAGCAGGTTATCGTGTTCATCCATGGTGGGGCATATATGCTCGGCAGCGCGCAGGCCTACCGCGGATTCGCCAGCCAGCTGGCGGTGCGCACTGGCTATTCAACCTTTGTGCTGGACTATCCGCTGGCACCGGAACATCCATTCCCGACCGCGCCGGACAGGGTGATTGAGATACTGAAAGGGCTAGTCGACAGCGGCATTGAACATATCGCGCTGGTGGGCGATTCAGCGGGTGCTGCGCTGTCATTGGTGGCGCTGCAGCATCCGCAGCTGGTGCAGAAAATCCGATCTGCCGTGCTGTTTTCGCCCTGGACCGATCTGACCTTCAGTGGCGCTTCTTTTAACGATCCCAGCATACGCGATCCGATTTTCCAGCCATCGATCCTGCAGGATGCCGGTGCGGCTTATTTGCAGGGCGCATCGGCGGAGGATCAACGCGCCTCGCCGCTGTTTGCGCAATATAGCCACTTACCGCCGCTGGTGATTCAGGTTGGCACCGAAGAACTGTTGCTGGATGACGCCACGCGCTTAGCGGCTCACTTCGCTGAGCAGGGCGGTGAAGTGCAGTTGGATATCTATCAAGGCACGCACCACGTGTTTCAACGGGATATCCGGTTGGATGCCGCGCGTCACGCACTGGATAGCGCTGCCAGTTTTATTCGCCAGTATCAGTAACACTTCGCAAGCCTGGCCAGTGATTCCCGCAACGCAGGCCGGGCACAAATCCATTCTCTCATCCCCCCATCACATTTATTTTAGTAGCCGCCACATCCACCGATATAACCGTTAAGGGATCGTTTCCGAAGAGGGGGGCTGGCGAGGCAAAGGCGAGTCAATTTGGCGCTAATGCCTGACGGTTAATGACGCACGTCAATTCACCCAGCCGCTCTAATTTATCGGTCAATGCGCGGGACGGGGTGAAGAATGGAAAAGGTACTGATTGTTGACGATCATCCAATCACGCGATTAGCGCTCAAGATACTGATTGAAGAAGATAATCGGGTAGTAGTGGGCGAAGTGAGCGATGGCATTCAGGCCATCCAGTTTGTGAAAAAACTGCAGCCGGATTTAGTGATTATTGATATCGATATCCCGGTGCTCAACGGTATCGATGTCATCAGGCGCGTGCGCCAGAGTGGGCACGAGATGGGCATTCTGGTGCTCTCGGGCAAAGACAGCGAACACTATATCCGCCGTTGCGCCACGGCGGGTGCCAACGGATTTATGAGCAAGTGCAAAGATTTGGCCGAGCTGAGAGATGCGATTCGCGCCATCAGCAAGGGGTACGGCTTTTTCCCGATGAATCGTGCGCGTCAGGGCTCGCACCTTGATGAGGAAAGCAGTGACCAGCGCAAAATTGATGAGCTGTCGCCGAAAGAGCTGGATGTGCTGCGTCAGCTGGCGCGCGGCGAGAAAGTGGTGGATATCGCCCGAGGCATGAATATCAGCGATAAGACCGTCAGCACCTATAAAAGCCGGCTGATGATGAAGCTGGAGTTGAAGAACCTGGTGGATGTGCTCGATTTTGCCCAGCGGCACAATCTGGATTGATGTGCTCGGCATATCATGCGCTGAATTCGTCTTTGAGAAAGGTTTCGATAGCCTGATTCAACACATGCACGCAGCCCAGCGTTTCATCGAGCATCTGGCCGAGATGGCGTTCATCGGCTGGGGCGCTACAGGCTTGCTCTAATTCGCGGCACTGATCGGCAATCGAGACTGCGCCGATGATCTGCACCGAACCTGCCAGACGGTGCAGGCTGCGTTCCAGCGCGGGCCAGTCGCGATTGTCGAAACAGGCGCAGGCCACCTGCATATCCTGCAGGTTTTCATCGCGGGTGGCGCTGAGCAGGCGCTGCAGCATCTCGTTGTCCTGATGGGCCAGTTCGCGCAGGGCGTTGAGATCGAGCAGATGATTGAGTGCGACATGGCCGGGATAGGGCACAACAGTCGGGCGCGGAACCCTTTGCAACAGCGCTTCCAGCTGCGGCAGGCGTAACGGTTTGAACAGGCAGTCATCCATGCCCGCTTCCAGGCAGCGCGATCGCTCTTCAGGCTGTGCGTTGGCGGTCAGCCCCATGATGGTGAGCGGTTCACGCTGTTTCTTACGCAGTTCGCGCGTCAGGGTAAAGCCATCCATCACCGGCATGCTGCAATCGGTGATCACCAAATCAATCTGGTTTTCCTGCCACAGCCACAGCGCCTGTTCGCCATCCTCGGCTTCGATCACTTTGTGTCCCAGTCGGGTGAGCTGGCGTTTCAGCAGCA
The DNA here is from genome assembly GCF_020179835.1 of Pantoea sp. alder81. Classification (GTDB taxonomy): domain Bacteria; phylum Pseudomonadota; class Gammaproteobacteria; order Enterobacterales; family Enterobacteriaceae; genus Pantoea. The sequence continues at coordinate 17,459 of NZ_JAIUDA010000001.1, forward strand.
GGCGGTTGGCAGGATGATCATCCACCGTCAGGATGGTTAACGGCAGGCCGCAGGCATCTTGCTGGCGTATCGGTTCCACCGGCGCGCTGACCGCTTCACGGCAATCCACCGGGATGCGCACGCAGATGCGGGTGCCGCGTCCCGGTTGGCTGTGCAGCGTCAGGCTGCCCGCCATCATCGCCACCATTTGTTCGCAAATCGCTAATCCGAGTCCGGTGCCGCTCTGTTTTTTACCCGATGCGGACTGTTCGTAAGGATTGAATATCAGCTGCTGATCCTCTTCGCTGATGCCGATGCCGGTATCCTGCACCGTAAGTTCCAGCGTGGCGCGATCGCCTTCGCCGGGTTTGCTGCGCACCTGTACTTCGACCGTGCCGCGCTCGGTGAATTTGATGGCGTTGCTGATCAGGTTGGAAAGGATCTGCCGCAGACGCATCGGATCCAGCAGCAGTTCGTCTGGATGCAGCACGTCAATCTGATAGTGCAGCAGCAATCCTTTCTGGCGCGCCAGCCCTTCGAACACGCGCACCACCGGTTCGGCCAGCGTATCGAAGCGCACCCATTCCGGCGACAGCTCCAGCTTGCCCGATTCGATTTTCGCCATGTCGAGGATATCGCCAATCAGCCCCATCAGCGATTGCGCGGATTCATAGGCGACGCGCACCGACTCTTTATCGCACGGCTGTTGCAGACGATTGGCGACCGCCAGCTCCAGCAAGCCGATAATCGCGCTGATCGGCGTGCGAATTTCGTGGCTCATGGTGGCGAGGAAGGTACTTTTGGTGCGATTGGCCTGTTCGGCGCGCTCGCTGGCCTGCAGCAGATCGCGGGTCAGCTGTTCATGTTCCGTCACGTCCTGCCAGCTGCAAATCATGCCGGCGAGGTTGCCGTGATTATCACGAAACGCCACCGCGCGGTGAATGACATCACGCAGTTCGTGGCCGTTATCGATCTGGCCGCGCTGCGGTGCCATCTCCAAAGACGTTTGCTCGGCCAGCAAGGCCATTTGCGCCTGGCAGATGGCGTGCAACGGGTGCGCGCTGTCACTGAGCGGCAATTGGCTGATATTGGAATGTGGATCGTTGAAGAACTGGCTCCAGGCCGGGTTTTTGTTGGTCATCTCGCCTTTGTGGTCAATGACGTAGATCGGCACCGGCGTGCCATTAAACAGGGTTTTTTGGAAGGTGGCGTGTTCCTGCAGCCGCGCCTGAGCCTCTTTACGCTGACGCACCGCGCGATGCAGATGGTAGTTCCAGAACAGCGAGGTGAGCACCAGCACCGCGAAGATCCCCGCCAGCCAGTAGAATTCGTGACGATACGCCATCCAGGTATCGAGTTTAACATCGGGCGTGCCCTGCCATTTCATTGCCAGCAGCGAGATATCGCGCGGCGGAATGGTCGCCAGCACCTTGTTTAGGATGCTCAGCAGTTCCGGATTATCGCGCCCTACAGCAAAGGAAATCCGCGCCGGATTTTCCCCGAGGCGTGAAACAATCTGCAGGCGATTACTGAAGTAGCGATCGATCATATAGCGTGCGGCAATCAGGTTATTCACCGCGCTATCTACCCGGCCTTCATTAACCATCTGCAGCGCGATGCTGGCGTTCTCGACGGTGACCAACTTGATGTGGGGGAAATTTTCCGTCAGCCAACTGGTGAGTTCGTGCTGGGGTGTGATCGCCAGCGTATCGGTATCGTTGAGTGATTTGGGCGCACCCAGCGTGTTTTTGCTCACCAGCACATAGGGCGGCAGCACATAAGGGCGAGAGAAAAGGGCGCGCGCTTCTCGCTGCGGGCTGTGGGCAATCGATCCCACCAGTTCAACTTCATGGCGGCTTAACCGGTCAAACATTGCATTGACGGAGGAGGCTTCCACCATGGTGAAATCGATGCCGGTGCGCAGGTGGATCAAGCGCAGTAAGTCCGCGGTCATGCCGTTAAATTTGTTGTGTCGGTCTTTGAGTGTGAAAGGCGCATCAAGCGGGTTCATCACTACACGCATTGTCTGATGCTGAGCCAGCCAGCGCCGCTCACGATCGGTGAGTTGCAGAGAGGGTGCCGCCATCATCGGCGGTATACTTTGCACCCACTGATGGAAGATGGCTTTGTGCTGCTGCAAGGGAATGGCGTTCAGTACCGCATTGACGCCCCGATACAGCGGCGCATTGCGAATGGGAAAGACAAAGCGCGGTCCGGCATCGGTGGGCTCAAAAATGCGTATCACGGAAAGCGTTGAGGCGTAGTTGCGTTCAATCAGGTAGTTGGCGGTGTTGAGATTGCCAATAAAGTAGTCGTTTTCGCCAAAGGCTAATGACGCCAACGCACTGAGCGCAGAAGGATAGCGGGTGATTTTCGCTTCCGGATAGCGCGCCTCGATCCAGGCGTCGCTCAGGTAGCCACGCGGCATGGCGATCTGCATCGGCGAATTATCATCACTCATTTCAGACATGATGTTATCGCGTGACACCATCGCAGGATAATCAGAGGCAAACGGGGGTACTTAACAGCAGTTCCGCGCCAGTGGGTTCCGGGCTGCCTGCGCTGTCTACCAGTATATCCACCTTGCCTTGCTGCAGGGCGTCGAGCGCCGCACTGCGACTGCTGTAATAGTGCGTGTTGATATGCAAACCAAGGTAGTGCAGGACTAAAGCGGTGTAGTCGGCGGAGATCCCTTCCAGCGTGTTGGCATCGATGACCATATCGAATGGCGGATTTTCAGGCGCGTAGATGGCGACGCTGACTTCGCGCTTTTCGCCCAGCCAGCGCCAGTCGTTGTCGGGCAGATCAAAGGTCAGCAGGACATTTTGTTCACGGCTGACCAACTGCATGATGCGGGGATCTTCAGCCCTGACTGGCTGACTCATCAGACAGAGTACCAGGCCAATCAGGAGGAGTAATTTCAACATCAATGCGTCAGGCGATATTATTACGTTTGGCGAACTCGTAAAGGCCGACCATATTTTGAATGTCGAGCTTTTCCATTAATCGACGTTTGTAAGTGCTTACCGTTTTATCACTGATTTTCATTCTCTGTGCCATTTCCACCACTTTCATTCCTTTGGATAAATACACCAGCACCTGCAATTCTTTACTGGAGAGGCCGGCAATTTTATTTTTGTCTTCCTGAATATCATCCGGTAATCCCTGACGTCTGCGATTTAAAGGAAAGAAGCCATATCCGGCATTAATCGCGCGAATGGCATCGTGCAGTTCGGTCATGTTATTGCGCTTGCTAATAAAACCATCGGCACCCGCAGTGGCGCTGCGCTTGATATAGTGGTCAACGTCCTTGCCGGTCAGCACCAGAATGCCGCCGTTAAAGCCGTTGTGGCGCAGCCTTTGCACCAGATCGATGCCGTTATAAGAGGGCATGTCGATGTCCACGATGATCAAATCCGGCGACAGTTTTTTGGTCAGCGCTAATGCTTCAAATCCGTCATCCGTTTCGCCCACCACATTCATGTTGTCCGTTTCAAGCAGCAGTCTTAACGCCATCCGAACCACCGGATGGTCATCAACGATAAGAACTTCCTTCATATGGCTGTCCTGTTTATTGCGGTGAATGGAATATTAATAAGAATTGGTTTTATTGGTTAACGGATTTTAAGAGTAAAGTTTAAATGGCGCAAATGATTATTTTGTAGGGGTTTCCTGATGCGATAAATATCATGCCCTGACGCATTATTTATATATTTACGATGGTGTTTTCTGAGTTTTTAAAAAGTGATAAATGATTTTATCTTAGGGTAGTGATGGAAACTCAACCTTAATCGACTATTCAAGGGTATCAATAAAATTTTCGCCATCGATTAATGTTTAGTTGCGCAGGGCCGGTGGCTCATCAGAGTTGCGATGATAACGGATGAGGTTAAGGAAGTGATGAGTGACAGCCCAATCTTGTTTAGATAAGGTTTAACTTTCACCTAAAAGTAAAGTTATTTGTGTGGTTCTGAGATTTACGTCATGAAATGTCACCCTATTGATAATTTCCAGATGACATCATCTTGCGGCGATGTTGGTGGCGCTCTGGTTAGTTGATTGTTTTAATTAGATATATTAATTGATTCTATTATCGATTATTGAAGGGGTAATAGCCCTGTTGAATCAATTGCATCTGTCGGTATTAACTCCGTCAGGAGCGTGAATTAACTTAATTCAATTGAGGGAGTAATTAACAAAAACATGACCCCGGTCATCACGGTGGCAGTGAATATTATTAAAGTAGGCTTTTATTTTTGCTTCTCCTTTTTTCATTTCATTCTCAACCGTACGGGGTTAATTATGACCGTTGTTCCTTTCCGTCCCGGGCGATCAGATTCATCTGTTCGACCCTTATATCAGCTCGACAGTGCCAGCGCCTTTAGCCGCTTAAACAGTTCGCCCAGTGGCTTGCAGACCGAAGAGGCGCAGGCGCGTCTGGCGGCTAACGGGCGCAACGTGCTGCCACAGAAAGCCGAAAAATCACTGCTGATGCGCTTTCTGGCGCACTTCAAAGATGTGCTGATCTATATCCTGCTGGCGGCAGCGGTGATTACCGCGGTGATGGGCCATTGGGTAGATACCTTTGTCATTCTCGGCGTTGCTGTCATCAACGCACTGATTGGATTTATCCAGGAAAGTAACGCCGAGAAGTCATTGAAAAGCATTCAAAACATGCTGTCGAACGAAGCGATGGTATTGCGCGATGGGCGGCAGATTACCGTGCCGACCGAAGAGCTGGTGGTTGGTGACGTGGTGTTACTGCGTCCTGGCGACAAAATCCCTGCCGATCTGCGCTTGTTCGACGTGCACAATTTGCGGGTGGAAGAGGCCATTCTCACCGGAGAATCCACGGTGGTGTCCAAGTTGAGCGACGCGCTGGAGGGCGAAAAGTCGCTGGGCGATCGACTCAATCTGGCTTATTCCGGCACCACGGTGAGTTCCGGCACTGCCGCTGGCGTGGTGATCGCCACCGGCGGGGATACCGAGTTAGGGCACATCAACGCGATGATCTCTTCCATCGAAGAGGCAAAAACGCCGCTACTGGTGCAGATCGATAAACTCGGTAAGGCAATTTTTTACATCATTCTGTTGATGATGGCCGCGCTGTTTGTCTTCGGTTATCTGCTGCGCGATATTCCATTGGCGGAGTTGCTGCTGGCAGTGATCAGCCTGGCGGTCGCGGCGGTGCCAGAAGGTTTACCGGCCATCATCTCAATCATTCTCTCACTCGGCGTGCAGTCGATGGCGCGCAATCACGCCATCATTCGCAAACTGCCAACGGTCGAAACTCTCGGCGCCATGTCGGTAATATGCTCCGATAAAACCGGCACGCTCACCATGAATGAAATGACGGTGAAAGCACTGGTACTGGCGAACAGTCACTGGCGCATCAGTGGCAACAGCTATGAGCCGAAAGGAGAGTTTCATCTGGAAAGCGGCCAGCGCGATGAGGCGCTGCTTAACGGCTTTTTACAGACGGTGGATATCTGCAACGAGAGCCAACTGCGTCAGGATACTCAGGGTCACTGGGGGATAGTGGGTGGGCCCACCGAGGGCGCGCTCAAGGTGCTGGCGGCGAAAGCGGGTATCAACTCGGAATCTGTGCAGGTGCTGAGTAAGCTGCCGTTTGATTCGGCCTACAAATACATGGCCGTGAGCTGCCTGATTGATGGCAAGGCTTGCCTGCTGCTGACCGGCGCACCGGATGTGCTGCTCGCGCTGTGCCAGCAGCAGCAGGGCGAGAACGGCGCTGAAGCGCTGGATAGTGATTACTGGAATGCCGCGATCACCACTTATGCCAGCGAAGGGTTGCGCACCGTGGCCGCCGCCTGTCGCTGGCTACCGGAAGGCCGACAGCAGATCGATCACGCCGATCTGCGCGAGGGCATGATGATGCTGGGTCTGGCGTGCATGATGGATCCGCCACGTCCGGAAGCGATTACCGCCATACGTGACTGTCAGCAGGCTGGAATCCGCGTCAAGATGATCACCGGCGATCACCCGGAAACGGCGATGGCCATCGGGCAGATGCTGGGGATCGGCAACAGCGACAGCGCCATCACCGGTTATCAGCTGGAGCACATGGACGATGCAGAACTGGGCAAAGCGGCGCGTGAATACGACATTTTCGCACGCACCAGCCCGGAACATAAGCTGCGTCTGGTGAAAGCGCTGGCAGAGAGCGGGGAAATCGTCGGGATGACCGGCGATGGCGTGAATGATGCGCCTGCGTTAAAACAGGCCAATGTCGGCATCGCCATGGGCATTAAAGGCACCGAGGTGACCAAAGAGTCGGCGGATATGATTCTGGCGGATGACAACTTCGCTACTATCGCGGCTGCGGTGAAAGAGGGGCGTCGCGTTTACGATAACCTGAAGAAAACTATCCTGTTCGTGATGCCGACCAACCTCGCGCAGGGGCTGTTGATCATCATCGCGATTTTGATGGGCAACCTGCTGCCGCTGACGCCGGTGCAGATCCTCTGGATGAACATGGCGACCTCGGCGACCCTGTCATTTGGGCTGGCATTCGAAGCCGCCGAGCGCAATATCATGCGCCGGCCACCGCGTAACGTGCGCAGCCATGTGATGGATGGTTACGCCATCTGGCGAGTGATTTTTGTTGGGCTGCTGATTTCCATCAGCGCCTTTGTGCTGGAAGCCTGGCTGCAGCCGCGCGGTTACTCGCCGGAGTTTATCCGTACGGTGCTGCTGCAGATGCTGGTCACTGCCCAGTGGGCGTATATGCTCAACTGCCGCAACAGCGAGGGCTTCTCACTGGATAAAGGCTTGCTGAAAAATCGCGGCATCTGGCTGGTGACGCTGGTGCTGGTGGCGCTGCAGGCGATGATTATTTATCTGCCGCTGATGAATACGCTGTTTGGCACCGAGCCCCTGCCGATCAAATACTGGTTTATCTCGCTCGCGGTCAGCGCCGTGATTTTCGTGCTGGTGGAAATCGAGAAACAGTTGACGCGCGGCTGGCGCGTCGCCCGATAGTTCACGCTGGCTGGCGCAGTGCCAGCCAGACTTTTTTCAGCAGGAAGGTGAGGGGAATCGCCAGTATCGCACCGGTCATGCCGAGCAGTGCTTGCCAGAACAGGAAGGCCAGCAGCTGCACGGTCAGGGTGAGATTCAGGCGCTTGCCGAGCATCAGTGGCTCCAGCACCGAACTGAGCAACAGGTTCAGCACCACAAAGAATCCCACCAGCATCAGGCTGGTTTGGATATCGAACAGGATAAAGGTTTGGATCACCGGTGGAATGGCCGCCAGAAAGGATCCGAGCACCGGAATGTAGTTGAAGATAAACATCAGCACGCCCCACAGGAAGGCGAACTTTAATCCCAGCAAATGCGCCATGCCCCAGACAATCACGCCGCCCAACAGGCCGGTTAGCGTTTTCACCCGCGCATAAACAATCACACTCTGAATCCCTTCTTCCAGCGCGATAAACAGCGCAGTGTGCTGCTTACTGGCGCGCAGCGTGCGTTTCAGCAGCGGCAGCTCAACCAGCATAAACAGCAGCATCAGAAACACCATCAGCCACCACGAGAGCAGGCCAGGGATCATCGACAGCTGCGTAGTGACGAAACGCACCACGGCACCGGCATCAACAAAATTCAGCATCTCATCGGCGGTCAGGGCAATGCCCATCTGGCTTAGCGAAAATGTCAGGTATTGCAGCTTGGCTGCCACCAGATTGGGTGCCTGACGGCTGAGTTTGATCAGGTCGGGCGCGGAGGCGCTGAGTGACATGATGGTGATGACGATCAGCAGCAGCAGGATGGCAATCACCAGCAGAGAAGAGAGCACGCGCGGAATACGATAGTGCGCCAGGCGGCTAATCAGCGGATCGAGCATCACGGCGAGGAAGATGGCCAGCAGCACCTGATTAATCAGCGGCGCGCCGAGCCTTAGTCCTAACAACACAATTGTCAGGCAAGCGAGTAAAAACAGGGCTTGTGCCAGTGGCGAGAGGGATTTTAACCAACCCTGGTGCATGGGTGCGATTCTCCAGTAAGCGGCGGTTGCCAAAACAGAACAACCGCCTGATGGGGAAACGGCTTACTCGCGCGTTTTTCCCTCTTCGATAAACTCTTCGTCGATCTCTTCGGCGTTTTCACGGTTGTCACGACCCGAGAGCAGATTCCAGCAGGCGATAAACAGCGCTGCAATCAGCGGACCAATGACAAAACCGTTGATACCGTAAACTTCCATGCCGCCCAGTGTAGCGATCAGGATCAAGTAGTCCGGCATTTTGGTGTCTTTACCCACTAACAGCGGACGCAGGATGTTGTCCACCAGGCCTACAATCACCACAAAGAAGCCGACCAGGAACAAGCCTTTCCATACTGCGCTGGTGGCGAAGAAGAAGATGGCAGCGGGCACCCAGACAATCGCTGAACCCACAGCAGGGATCAGCGACAGGAACGCCATCAACGCACCCCAGAGTAAGCTGCCGTCAATGCCGGTGAACCAGAAGGCAAGACCGCCCAACACACCCTGAACCACCGCGACCACCACCGTGCCTTTGACGGTAGCGCGTGAGACGGCGGCAAATTTCACCATTAGATGATGTTTAACATAGGTGGAGAGCGGCAGGGCTTCCAGTATTAAGTTGACCAACCATGCACCATCCTTCAGCAGGAAGAACAGCAGGTAGAGCATCACGCCAAATCCGACGGTGAAGGTGAAGGTGCCTTTGCCGATCAGGAAGACGCTACCCGCCATATACTGACCGCCTTTGAGCGCGAACTCAGACAGCTTCTGCTGTAATTTGCCAGCGTCATTCAGATTATGATCGGTGAGATAACTTTGTGCCCAACCCGGTAAATGTTGGATCAGATCAGCAAACACCGCCGGGAACTGCGAGGAGTTGTTCTGCAGCTTGGTGTACACCGTGTTGACTTCCACCACCATTGACGAGGTGATGATCGCCAATGGCGTGAACACGATCAGACAGATGATCGCCAGGGTGGCAAAGGCAGCGAGTCCGTTACGATCGCCCATTTTGCGGCGTAACAGCGACTTCAGTGGATGGAAGATCACCGCCAGAATGGCAGCCCAGAAAATGGCGGAGAAATAAGGTGTCAGCACATCGAAAAAGGCGACCGTGACGATCGCTAAAATCACAATAAAGAAACCGAAGTTAAGGCCTTTGATACGCATTCAATAGTCTCGTAAGTAAACGTGGCGATTGAACTATAGAACGTGATTCGCGGAATGTAATGCTTTTAGCCAAGGCGTGCGGACATCGGATGTCCCGATCTGTCCCGCTGATGTCTGCAAGCGGGCTGGTGCAATAGCTGAATCGCGGTGATGATGGTAAAAAATCTGACAGGAGATGAACCATGCTGGAACTGCGTCCCAACTGCGAATGCTGTGATAAAGACTTACCGCCGGACTCACCTGATGCGCGTATCTGCTCGTTCGAATGCACCTATTGTGTCGAGTGCGTGGAAACCACGCTGAACCACCGCTGCCCGAACTGTGAGGGTGAATTGGTGCGCCGTCCGGTGCGACCGGCGGCGGCGTTAGCACGTCATCCGGCCTCGACCACGCGTCATTTATCGGCTTCCGCAACGCGCTGAATGAGTTCGCACAGCTGCGCTTCGTTAAAGACTTCGATGCCGTGCTGGCGTAGCAGGGCGGCGGCCACCCCGTTGCCTGCAATTTTTTCGCCGCTAAAGTGGCCATTATAAATCTGCCGACTGCCGCAGGTTGGGCTGCCATCGGTGAGCAGGGCAAATCGACACTGCGCTTCCTGCGCGGCGCGCAACGCTAGCCAGGCTGCCAGCACATAGTGCTGTGTCACATCGTCGCCGTTGGATTCAAGAATTTTCGCCTCACCCATGAGAACCTGTTCAGCACTGCCGCCACGAATTTCAGCCGGCAATCGCGGGGTGTTCAGGCCTGCCGCCAACTCGGGGCAGTGGATCACCAGACGATGTTCGGCGCGCCACCGCGCCAGCGTGCGGGAGATGAGCAACTTATCGCTGCCATTATAACGAACCGTAAATCCCATCAGGCAGGCACTGACTAATATTCTTTCCATGACTCCCTCCCTCGGAAATAAATTGCCGCGGTAACCCAATATTCTAACGCTGACAACGAAGTTGAAATAAACATCCATTCATCAATGCAAAGCTGCGCTATATTTAGCGCGATATTAATCACGATCGTGAATTAATTGGGGTGCGCCGGGATTCTAACTTATTAATGCCGTGGAAATTGATGAATAACGCTGAAGTCTGCCGGGCAAACAGGACTGAAAGCGCATTGTGAAACCAATGGCATTGATTTGGTTGCGTTTTATTGCCTGGTTATTGTGTGGTTATCACGGGTGAAAGGTTCATTTCAATCACCACGCTGGCGTGAAATTTATCAACCCCAGCTATTCTGGTCAGAGCACAGACCTTATTTGTGCGTCAGAACTGTCACACAGCAGATTATTTCTTTGAGCCGTTTTATTTTTACGGTTTTTTCCGAAAAGCAGGGGTTTTTAAAAGAATTTTGCATTTTAAAATGGTATTGTTTACCCGCAATGCTAGTGATGTGGCGTTGTGTGCTTCAGTTTTACCCTCATTTTTTAGGGTTTACCCGCTTTATGCAATTTATGGAAATAGCATTCTCCACCCGATCCTCGCGATCGGGTTTCTTTCCTTTCCCCCTGTAATATCAATCCCGCTCACTTTAAGACCAGATAATGTCAGAAAAGACACAATCGTTAAGAAAGCGCTAATTTGCAGTAATGTATTGTAAGTCTCCGGTTTTTAAGAGTTTTGGAAATCCTCTTTTGCTTCCGATTGGTGAATAGTATCTCTCGACGGCGCAGTAACTGCCGTTATCATTGGAGGCAACATCATGAAAAAAACAACATTAAGTCTTATTGCGTCACTTATTGCATGCAGCACACTGTTCTCTTCCGTCTCCTGGGCAGATGGCCCGGGCGACCAACGCTGGCAGCAGCACGGCGGCGACCAGCATCAGGATCATGGGCGTGGCCCTGACCATGGTGGCGATCGCGGTCCGGATCACGGCAATAATCGCGGCCCCGATCGTGGCCCAGACCATCATGATCGTTACGCCGATCATCGCGGCCCAGATGGACACCACGACGGCGATCACTTCGCCTGGAACGGCCATGACTTCCGTCGCGGTCACCCAATGCCGCCAGAATACCGTGGCCCGCACTATCGTGTAGATGACTGGCGTGAACGTCGTCTGCCGGAGCCACCGCGCGGTGAGTACTGGTCTTACGTTGACGGCAATTACGTCCTGATTGCTGCCGCCACTGGCGTGATCACCTCTCTGCTGCTGAACGGCGCTTTCAACTAATCTCTCTCACGGATGGCTACGGCCATCCGTGTTTCTCTCTGCTTTCTGCCCTCACCAGGTTATTCTCTCTGCGACCCTTTTTTCCCTACAATGCGCTAAGGAGTCATGATGACCGTGGTAAAAATGGTGGCAGTAGACAAGGACGGCACCTTTCTCGACGATAAAAAGCAGTACAACCGGGCTCGTTTTCAGGCTTGTTATGAGGAAATGAAACGGCGCGGCATTAAGTTTGTGGTCGCCAGCGGCAACCAGTATTACCAACTCAAATCCTTCTTCCCCGATATCTCCAGTGAAATTGCCTTCGTCGCCGAAAACGGCGCGTGGATCATCGATCGCGATGAAGAGCTGTTCTGCGGTGCGTTCAGCCGCGCCGATATCGATGCAGTGCTCGATACCCTGCACAACGGGCACTATCCTGAATTGCGGTACATCCTCTGCGGACGTGAAAGTGCTTACTACTTCGAAGGTCTCGACGAAAGCTGGCTGGTGAAGATGCGGCATTATTGCCATCGCCTGAAGCCGATTCGCAGCCTTGATGAGGTCGCGGATGACAAACTCTTCAAGTTCGCCCTCAATCTCTCCGATGAATTCGTTGAGCCCTTAATGGCCGATATCGAACGCCTGCATAAGGGTTCTGCTGCGGCGACGTCCAGCGGCCACGGATCTGTGGATTTGATCGTACCTGGCAATCACAAGGGCCATGGGCTCGATCTGCTCGGCAAACGCTGGGGCATCGATCGCAGTGAGATTTTGGTGTTTGGCGATGGCGGTAACGATCTGGAGATGCTGCAGCAATCCGGCTTTAGCTTCGCCATGGCCAATGCACCGCAAAAGGTGAAAGACGCCGCACGCTTTGAAGCGCCCAGCAACAATGAAGAGGGTGTACTGCAGGTGATTGAACAGATGCTGGCAGGCAAACCGCCGTTTGCACTCTGAGCGTCATCTGACACTCAATTTATGCTTTGCTGATGCACTGAACATACCCAGGCGCAGCGAGATGAAGCGGCGCGACATTGCGCTGTAAAATGGCGGGATAGTGAAGGTGTGCGGGCGTGCTTTGGCGCGCCCGCACAGTCGAAATCAACCGTAGTTATGCCACATGCCAGGCTGCGGTGATCATCTCGGTGATGGTGGGTGCATCGTAACTGACCCAGCCGTTTTTACTGTTGGCGCGGGCGACAATCCAGTCAACGTCGGTAGGGCTCAGAGTCGGGCCTTCCAGCCAGAATGGCACAATCGCATGCTGCTGCAGCCAGGCTTTCAGCGCTAATGCTGGCGGTGCCAAATCGTCCGGTAGCAGCGCTTGCCCCAGCTGTGCCATCAACCGCTGCTGTTCAGCGTTTTCGGTTTCAGCCAGCACATCAAGGAACGGGAACAGCAGGCGTCCACACACTTCACCGTGATGGAAAGGCTTGATGGCGCCCAGTTCACCGGCAATCCCATGAATCACGCCTAATCCTGCACTGCTCAGACAAACACCGCCCAGCCAGGAAGCCATCATCATCGCTTCCCGTGCTTCATCACCTTGCGCATCGTCGCGATTCAGATTTGGCCACGCCTTAAAGAACAGCCGCAGCCCATTCAGCGCAGTCTGTTGGGTAAAGAGATTGCCTTTGCGCGACAGATACGCTTCGAATAGGTGAGTGAAGGCATCAATGGCGCAGGTCGCCAGCACGTTATCCGGCGTCCCCTTGAGCAAATCGGCATCCAGAATCGCTACCTGAGGCACAAACACCGGATGACGCAGCGATGCTTTGATTTGAATATGCTGCTGGTCGGTCACCACGGCATTTTGCGTCGCTTCACTACCGGTGCCCGCGGTGGTTGGTATCGCGATAAGCGGCAAGGTAACGGCCTGCACCGGCGTATCACCGACTTTTTCCAGGTAGCGTGCGGTGTTCAGCGGATGCTGCATCATGGCGCTGAAGGCTTTAGCGGCATCCAGCACGCTGCCGCCGCCGATCGCTACCACGCGATCCACATGTCCGCGCCAGCGATTCACCCAGGCATCAATTTCATCGGGTGAGGCTTCATGGCTGACAATCTCATAGCCCAGAATCTGGTCATTCAGTGCCGCGCCCAGTCTTTGCCAGGCGGGGCCGTTAAGGAAAGAACGGCCACAAAACAGCAGCGTCGGTTGGGGATTGGCGGCAAGCAGGGGTATTAAACGGTCGATGCTGCCACGTCCAAACAGGGTTTGTTGATTACTGTACAACTCGATCAGATTCTCACTCACCTGCATATCCTTTTTTTGAAGGGCATAAAGACCTTAGTGTAACCAAAAGCCGTGACGCCCCCGCTGCAAACATTCTGATAACTGCCTGGCAAAAAGTTGATCACCTTCGCAAAACAGAAATTCACCGCGCGCGGCTGATGCTTTGTGCGCAATGTTACCCTTAACATGATACCCGTAACATTGTGCGGCAGACCGCATGCCTTAAATCGATGTCACCGAATCGACTGTCCTTTGGGATCTACAAAACAAACCGCTGCCGACATGCTGTCGTGCGCAAAAGTGGAGAAAAATTATGCCATTACTCTATGTGGCGATTGGCGTAGCCTTACTGCTGCTGTTAATGATTCGCTTCAAGCTGAACGGATTTATTGCGCTGATCCTGGTCGCGCTGGCGGTGGGGATGATGCAGGGCATGCCCGTCAACAAAGTGATTGGATCGATCAAAACCGGTGTGGGCGGCACCCTTGGCAGCCTGGCGCTGATCATGGGCTTTGGCGCCATGCTGGGGAAATTGCTGGCTGACTGCGGCGGTGCCCAGCGTATTGCCACCACGCTGATTGCTAAATTTGGTCAAAAGCACATTCAGTGGGCGCTGGTTTTAACCGGCTTCACGGTGGGCTTCGCGCTGTTCTACGAAGTGGGCTTTGTATTGATGCTGCCGCTGGTGTTCAGCATTGCGGCGTCCGCGCGCGTACCGCTGTTGTATGTCGGCGTGCCAATGGCTGCGGCACTCTCTGTGACGCACGGATTCCTGCCTCCGCATCCTGGCCCCACCGCGATTGCGACGCTGTTCAATGCCGATATGGGTAAAACGCTGTTGTATGGCACGCTGCTGGGAATTCCTACCGTGATTCTGGCGGGCCCGGTCTATGCGCGCTTCCTGAAGGGCATCGACAAACCGATTCCTGAAGGCTTGTGGAACCCGAAAACCTTTACCGAAGCCGAAATGCCAGGCTTTGGCGTCAGCGTCTGGACGGCGTTAGTGCCGGTGGTGCTGATGGCGTTGCGCGCCGTCGCGGAAATGGTGCTGCCGAAAGGACATGTGCTGCTGCCTTACGCGGAGTTCTTTGGTGACCCGATTATGGCGACGCTGATTGCGGTACTGATCGCCATCTTCACCTTTGGTCTGAACCGTGGACGTAGCATGGATGAAGTGATGGGCACCATCACCGACTCGATCAAAATCATCGCCATGATGCTGTTGATCATTGGCGGCGGCGGGGCCTTCAAGCAGGTGCTGGTGGACAGCGGCGTTGATAAATACATCGCGAATATGATGCATTCCACTAATCTGTCGCCGATCTTCATGGCGTGGTCAATCGCTGCAGTGCTGCGTATCGCGCTGGGTTCAGCTACTGTGGCGGCGATTACTGCCGGTGGGATTGTGGCGCCACTGATTGCCACCAGCGGCGCCAGCCCAGAGTTAATGGTGATTGCGGTGGGATCCGGCAGCGTGATTTTCTCTCACGTCAACGATCCGGGCTTCTGGCTGTTTAAGGAGTATTTCAATCTGACCATTGGCGAAACCATTCGCTCCTGGTCGGCGCTGGAAACCATCATTTCGGTGTGTGGCCTGGTGGGCTGCTTGCTGCTCGCTAACGTCATCTGACGGAATTCAGCTGAGGCGATGTGCCTCAGCTTCTTCACTGCTGCGGTCTACTGCGCCAGCGCGCGGAAGGCCGCCAGCTCCTCATCGGGCATGCCCGCTTGTGACGCCGCTGCGCAAATCTGTTCCCAACTGTTACTGTCGAGCGGAATCCCCTCGCGATCGCGTTCGATACGATTCTGCTCTTCCCATTCGCCCGGCACCTGAATTGGCGCATCGCCGCTTTGTGGCGAACGTTTTACCCACTCCAGGAAAGATTCTGCTTCTTCCTGCATCGCAGGGGCATCAAACGCCTCAGGATTAACGATGATGGTGGTCATGCAGTTGAAAATAGCATCATGGCTGCTGACCAGCGTGGCATCGTGCGTGGTGCGGCCGCCAGAGAGTGCCCCGCCAAGAATTTCGCACATCGTGGCCAGCGCGTAACCTTTGTGCAGACCAAAGGGCATCAGCGAGCCATAAGGTGCCTGATGCATCACGCCAGGTTCGGTGGTGGCCTGGCCCTGGTGATCGATCAGATAGCCCGGTGCGACCTGTTGCCCTTTGTTCCACGCTACACGCGTTTTACCGTAGGCAATGCCGCTGGTGGCGAAATCGAGCAGCAGCGGTTTAGCATTGTGACGCGGGAAGATGGCGCAGAAGGGGTTGGTACCGAAGCGACGATCGCTGCCGTTAAAAGGCGCAACCATCGGATCGCCCATCACGTTGACGAAATGGAAAGAGACAAATCCCGCGGCTGCGCACTGTTCGGCCCAATGACCGATGCGACCAATGTGGTGGGAATGGTGTAAACCTACCGCAGAGATCCCCAGTTTGGCGGCACGCTCAATCCCCAGTTGCATCGCCTGATGTGCAGCCACCTGACCAAAGCCGTTATGACCATGCAGCGTGAGCACGGCACCGGTATCCTTTTCAATGGTGGTGTGCTGATTAAGCTGCAGGAAACCCTGCTTGAGTGAACTCATATAGCTCGGGATCATTCCCACGCCATGGGAATCGTGGCCGGCCAGATTGGCAGCGACAAGGTGATCGGCCACCAGTCGTGACTCTTCGGCGCTGCTGCCGGCATGTAACCAGATGGCCTGAACAAACTGATGTAACTGGGAAGGGGGAAGTCGATAAAGGGCACTCACGCGGTCAATCTCCTTGTCATGTTCAATAGGGCATCCTGCGCTTAAAGCCATCATTACCGCAAGTGAGCGTTATCAAAAGCAAAGGGCCACAATCTGTGGCCCAAAAACTCAATGCGGCTGTTCAAAGCCCGCTTTAACCATCTGATCACGCAGTGCGCGGGTAATCTCACGGTTCCCACCCGTGACCGGATAAATGACATTGTTGACGACATCGTCAAGGTAATGCTCTTCAAACTCTTGCATGGTGAGTTGGGTGCCACCTTCATCATTGATAGCAATGCTGCCACTGATGTGGTTGCCGTAGTCCTTTGCCTTCAGGCTATAACGCCCCATGCTGGTATTAATCGTGCTCATTAAGATCTCCTTGTTACGTAGGCAGTGATAACAATTGAGGCCTGCTACAGGCGCTGTAAGTTTAGACAGCAGGGGCAGGCGGTGCGCAGCGGGAGAGGGGGGTAAAATCGCGACCTGCGACCCGTCTCGCAGAAATTAAACTGAACGGAAGGCAACAATCATCCGGATGCGTGACAGTGCTCGCACTGCGCAGCGAACACAGAATGATCATCTATACTGGATAACAGACGCGTTATTTTTCATCACTGAAGGAGCGAACAATGAAAATAATTCTGTGGGTTATTGCCATCATTTTTATCGTGGGGTTACTGACGATTACGGGTGTCTTTAAACTGATTTTCTAACGCGAACAGGCACCTCAGGTGCCTGAATTCGTTATTCTGCCTGAGACACGGCATATTCTTTAATTATGAGCGCTGCAGAAATGAGGTCGCGCCAGTCAATAGGTTTATGACAGCCCGCGCAACATGCACCGTGGTGTGAGATATTCCGCATCTCTTCCATTTTTGGCGATGTGAAATAAAATTTAGCGCAGCCGCAGCGTCGACAGCGAATAGTCATCTCAATGTTCCTCCCTTTCCATCCTGGAAAGATGAGATTTATCTTATTCGTTTGCAGAGATCAATTCATAAATTTAATTAATTTATTTCTTAAGTAAACGATCGGCGTTAACTTGCTGAAAAGTAACTTATATCTGTGAGCCATTATGACGTATCAAGTGCACTTAATGTGCATTTTTCCCAGCGGTCCGACATTTCCCTTTCAACAGATAAACCCCAACCTAATCTAAATCATCGGCAAATAATCTTGTATCCCAGACTATACCTGGAGTTTTTAGCCGCTTTTTTAAATACCCTTTTAAGTCGTAGCGCTAATAATCGCCCACTCACCGAATAACGGTTTTTTTACTGGGTTGGGTTGAGTTTAAGAGATGATTTAATAGGACAGATTTGTGAATCGGCACATTTTTTCCGCTCTTTTGGGCGGCATTTTGACTTTATCAATGACGTTTTCGGCTGCTGCAGTCACAGCATCGCAAGCCATTGAATCGGGGTGGAATACTTTTAGCAGCAATGTTGAGCAAACCTGGTCGCAGCCACAGCATGATGATTTTTACCTGCCCGCTATCACCTGGCATAACCGCTGGACCTATGACGATGAGCACATCGAAAAGTATAACGAGCGGCCCTGGGGCGCAGGGGGTGGCGTGTCCCGTTGGGATGAAAAAGGTAACTGGCATGGGATCTATGCCATGGTGTTCAAAGACTCGTTCAACAAATGGGAGCCTATCGCCGGTTATGGTTGGGAAGCGACCTGGCGACCCTTGAACGACCAGAATTTCCACATCGGTGCAGGCTACACCGCAGGCGTAACAGCGAGAGATAACTGGCGTTATATCCCTGTCCCACTGGTTTTACCATTAGCATCAATAGGATATGGTCCAGCCACTTTCCAAATGACTTATATTCCAGGCACTTATAACAACGGCAACGTCTACTTTGCCTGGTTGAGATTCCAGTTTTAGCGCGTGTAAAACGTCAAAAAGTGTGAAGGGGGTACAAAAAATCAATATTTATCACTTTTTCATCAATTCGCACTGGACAAATGTCACCGCAATTGCTGTACTAGATGCCGACACAGTTTAGTGTCCATTTTTCATGTAAAGGTAATATAGATGTCCAAGATCAAAGGTAACGTTAAGTGGTTTAATGAGTCGAAAGGCTTCGGTTTCATTACTCCAGAAGATGGCAGCAAAGATGTATTCGTACACTTCTCTGCAATCATGAGCAATGGTTTCAAAACTCTGGCTGAAGGTCAGCGTGTAGAGTTCGAAATCACTGACGGCGCTAAAGGCCCATCTGCTGCTAACGTTATCGCTCTGTAAGTTAACAGTTAGAATTTTGAAAACCCGCCTTATGGCGGGTTTTTTTTATCCTTTTTTTACATGTGCCACCAGGTCAGGGAGTAGCCCAACACGGCTGCCATGGCGATGCCTAACGCCATCATTTCATCATAGCTACGTGGAATCAGATCTTTCATGTACGCGCCCCAGAGATGTGTTTCCTTGAGCATCGCAAAGCCAGGTTAAGCCATCCTTAAGCCGTGATGACAGTATGATGACAGGGCACATTCTGCGGTGTATTTCACAGATACTGCCAGTAACATTCTCATAACAATCCTTACTTGCAGCTTTTTACGTGACAACGCTATATAACTGCATGCAAGGACTCATGAGGAGGCAGGATGAATATACGTCAGGCACTGGCAAAAGACAGTTTTGCCCTGAGTGCGCTGTTAACCGAACTGGGATACAGCGGCACGGAAAAGTTTATCGATACGCGTCTGGCGCAGTTATGCAGCCATCCCGACGAAATTTTATTGGTGGCGGAACACGGCAATCAGGTTCTGGGTTTTCTCTCTCTGCACTTTATTCCCCAACTGGCACTGCCCGGTGATTTCGCCCGCATCAGCTATTTTTGCATTGCGGAAGGCGAGCGCAGTAAAGGCAGTGGCCAGCAGTTACTCAGCCATGCTGAACAACTGGCGCGCTCACGCGGCTGTGACCGCATGGAAGTGCATTGTCACGCCTCACGCCTGAAAGCCAACCAGTTCTATTCGCGTGAAGGCTATGTGGAATCTCCGCGGTATCACATCAAAGATCTGGGCTCGCTTTAAGCTCTCGTCCGGAGGCGATGACCAGCGCGTCTGCAATGCTTTCTAGCTGATCGAACGGCAGTAGCGAGGCGCTGACGCGAATAAAGGGTTCCCCGTTAAGGCAGCAGCGTTCTCCCGGCAGTACGGCAATACCGCGTGCTGCAAGGGTGATCATGGCGTATTGCTCAGATTCCACCGGGATCTGCACGCTTAACCCATCTCGCTCCTCTAACACCAGACCACGTTTGGCCAGTGCCGCCAGTAACTGCTGACGACGCTGCGCATAAACGGTTTTCGCCTGTTGAATACTCTGCTGTGTGGCCTCATCGGTGAGCATCCACGCCACCGCGTCCTGCAAGATACGGCTGGTCCAGCTGACGCCAAAGTTACGCCACGACTGTAAACGCTTCACCATGTCTGCCGTAGCGGATAACGCCGCCAGGCGCAGATCCGGGCCGTAGGCTTTGGAAAATGAGTGCACGTGGATGACGCGTTCCGGGAAGTGGAAACCCAGGCTCCAGGCGGGCCAGCGTGACAGATCGCCAATGCCATCGTCCTCGACAATCATCGTGGTGCTGTTCGCCAGCACCCGCGCCAGCTCGGCGCTGCGGCGCTGGGTCACGCTGTACCCGGTGGCCGAATGCGTTCGGGGCTGATAGATAAACATCGCCGGTGATTTCTGCAGATACGCGGCCAGCGCCGTGGGTAGCGGACCCTGATCATCACAAGGCAGCGGCAAAATTTCTGCCCCGATATTTTCCAGCATATCCAGTAAACGCGTGGCGGTGGGATCTTCAATCACCACCCGATCGCCCGGCGACAACAGCGTCTGCACAATCAGGTTCATGGCATCAAACCCCCCATCAGTGGCCAGCCAGGCTTCCGCCGGATAGGGCCAGCGTGGGCTGATGGCCGCTTGCAATTGCGGGGAGATCGCCTCGCGTTGATAGCTGTTTAACTCCGGCGAGGCAATGCCGGCGTGGATCGCCCGTTTGAGGTCGGGCAGCAGCGCCGGATCGGGTGACGCCATCGCCAGCGCTGCCCGGATGTTCTCGCCATAGTTACCAATCTTCTCGAAGCGTATAGGGCGGGGCAGCACGCTGTTGCCACACACCCATACACCACTGCGTCCTTTACCCGCCAGCACTTTCTGCTTCTTGAGTTGCGCCCAGGCAGCAGAAACGGTTGCCGGGCTGACGCCCAATCTTTCTGCCAGTTCGCGCACTGCGGGCATCTGCATGCCGACAGCGATTTCGCCGTCCCGAATCAAGGATGACGCGGTGAGCGTTATCCCCTTCACCGAAGCATCAACTATTTGTTGGCTAAGCCACTCGACATCTACCGTTTGCGTCATAAGAAAATCATTTGTTCAGTAACAAAGAATTGATTGTTCAGATTAGTATTCGCGTTTTAGACTCAAATTCAAGCACTATTTGCTGAATAAATAAACAGCGCCAGATCTCTGGCCGAAAACGGGGAAAGCACAATTATGGTAACCATCAGACTGGCGGTGCGTGACTGGGATTATTTCACCCCGCTGGCACTCGGCGATATTATACCGGAAGGCTTTACGCTGGAGATCGATCGCGTTGGCACACTGGTTGATAACCTCGCCACCAGCGACAAATACGATGCGGGTGAGGTGTCATTCAGCCGCTACGCTCAGGCATGCGCCAGAGGCGATAACTCACTGCTCGGCCTGCCTCATTTCCTGATGCGCGGCTTCCGCCAGCGCTGCATCATCACCACCGCCGACAGCCCAATTACCACGCCAGCACAGCTGAAAGGCAAGAAAATCGGTGTAACCGGCTGGCAGGATTCTGGCAACACCTGGACGCGCACCGTGCTGCGTGAAGCCGGCGTGGAGATTGATGATGCGTACTGGTTTGCCGGCCGCCTGACCGAAGAACATCCGATAGTTGATCGCCTTGCAGGCTTCGGTCGTCCGGGCCGCATTGAACCTGCACCGGGCGAGCGTCCACTGATCGACCTGCTGAAGTCTGGTGAGCTGGATGCGGTGTTCACACCGTTTATGCCGGAAGGTTTCTTCCTGAAGAATTCTGGCCTGCGTCAATTGCAAAACGACTTTGTGACTGCTGAGCGTGACTACTTCAACCGCGTCGGCTACGTGCCGGGTATCCATTTGCTGGCGATGAAACCAGCACTGGCGGAAATGCATCCCTGGTTGCCGCAGGCGCTGAGCGACATCATCGATCGTTCGTACCAGATGTGGATGCAGAAACGCGAGAAATACGCCGACACCACGCCGTGGCTGCTGGATGATTTGCGACGCACCGCGCAGGAATTACCGGCGGACTGGAATCAAAACGGATTCTCCGCTAACAAAAAGATGATCGCCGATTTTGCCAACGAGCTGTTCCAGCAAGGCTTAACCAAAACATTACTGACGCCGGAAGCGATTTTCCCGGCTGCAGCGCAAGGGGAGTGATGATGAAAGTTGCAATGGGGCAGTTCGCTGTCAGCCGTGAATGGCAGGAAAACACCGATATCTGTATCGGTTTGATGAACAATGCACTGGCCGGAGGCGCGGATTTACTGGTCCTGCCAGAAGGCGTGCTAGCACGTGATATTGCCGACCCTGATCTGGTACTGAAAGCCGCACAGCCGCTGGATGGTCCTTTCATCACGCAGCTGCTGTCTGTCAGCAAAGGCAACGATTTAACCACCATGATGAGCGTGCACGTGCCGACAGAGGGCAACAAAGCGCTCAATGTGCTGATCGCGATGCGTAACGGTGAACTGATCGCCGCCTACGAAAAGCTGCATCTTTATGATGCTTTTGCGATGCAGGAGTCGCAGCGCGTGAATCCAGGCAACGAAATCCCACCGCTGGTGGAAGTGGCGGGGATGAAAGTAGGCCTGATGACCTGCTATGACGTGCGCTTCCCAGAGCTGGCGCGCCGTCTGGTGCTGGACGGTGCTGATGTGCTGGTATTGCCTGCCGCGTGGGTCAAAGGCCCGCTGAAAGAGATGCATTGGGAATTGCTGTGTACCGCACGTGCGCTGGAAAACACCTGTTACATGGTGGCCGTGGGTGAGTGTGGTCCGCGCAATATTGGTAATAGCCTGGTAATCGATCCCCTCGGCGTAGCAATTGCCAAAGCGCCAGAGTCGGCGGCGCTGGTGTTCGCTGACCTCGATCCGCAACGCATTGCCTACGCGCGCAGCGTACTGCCGGTGCTGGAAAACCGCCGTTTTGCTCGTCCTGAACTGAAACCACTTTGATAGATTTTGGGGAACTGGCACATGAATAAATTAACAACAGCAATAGCGTTGGCTCTGGGGCTGACGGTCAGCGCGGTGCAGGCAGCGGAGACGATCCCAACGCAGAAAGTCGATCAGGCGCTGCATGACCGCCTGCCAGCAGAGATTAAAAGCGCCGGGAAAATGATTTCGGTAAATAACGGCTCTTTTCCTCCGTATGAGATCGTTAACGGACCACATTCGATGGACGGCGCCTCTGCAGATCTGACGAATGCACTGGCTCAGCTGCTGGGCGTAAAAATTGAACATGCCACGGTGAGCGGTTTGTCAGGTGTTTTGGCTGGTATCAATTCTGGCCGTTATCAGATGGCGATTGGGCCGATTGGCGATTACCCGGATCGTCAGCAGAAAGTCGATTTCATCGATTTTGTGCAGGAATTCGTGGTGTTCGGCGTGCAGAAGGGCAATCCAGCGAAGATTAATGGTCTGGAAGACACCTGCGGCAAGCGTATCGCCGTGATGGCGGCCGGTTCTGCCGAGCAGGTGATTCGTAAGCAGTCAGATGCCTGCGTCGCCGCGGGCAAGCCAGCGGTGGTGGTGCAATCCTTTACCGACCAGCCTTCATCAATTCTGGCGGTGCGTTCAAAACGTTCTGATGCGTTCTTCTCTTCGCAGGCACCGCTGACTTACTTTATCGATCAAGCCAATGGCCAGCTGGAGCTTTCCGGTAAAGGGCAGAAAAACGGCTTTGGCGATATTTTCCAGGGCACGGTGGTACCAAAAGGTTCCGAACTGGGCAACGTAGTTCTCGACGCCTATAAAGAGCTGTTCGCCAACGGCACCTACGCGGCGATCATGAAGAAGTGGAAACTCGACGGCAATATCTTGCAGCAGCCGGGTCGTAATCTGGCGCAGGGGACAGCAAAATGAACCCAGTCACCCACAATACGCGAGCCAGGGATAAGGCCAACGTGCAGCAGCGCGATGTCGCTTTCGCCCACAGTGCGCCCACCTATGGACGCTGGATCTCATGGATTGTGGTACTGGTGGTCGCGGCCAACTTCCTCTGGCTGGTGGCGACCAATCCCAATTTTGAATGGAAAGTGGTGATGCAGTGGTTCACCGAAGGCTCGGTGATGAAAGGGCTGCAGGTGACGCTCGGGCTGACGGTGGTCTCGATGATCCTTGGTACGCTGCTGGGCCTGTTGCTGGCGGTGTGGCGTCTTTCGGAAAATAAGCTGCTGAGCGGTATCTCGTCGCTCTACATCTGGTTTTTCCGGGGTACGCCGCTGCTAGTGCAGCTGATCTTTTGGTACAACCTGTCGACGCTGTTTCCGAACATTTCGATTACCGTACCCTGGACGGACATCACCTTCGCCAGCTGGAATACCAACGATCTGATTACGCCGCTGACCGCTGCATTTGCCGGACTGGCCCTCAATGAAGCGGCCTACATGGCCGAGATCATCCGCGCCGGGCTGTTGTCCGTGGATCAGGGACAGGTGGAAACCACTCAGGCGTTTGGCATGAGCCGCAGTCGTGCGCTGCGCCGCATCATCATTCCGCAGGCGATGCGATCCATCATTCCACCGACCGGCAATCAGCTGATCAGTATGATCAAAGCGACGTCGCTGGTAAGCGTGATAGCCATGGGCGATCTGCTTTACTCGGTGCAGGCCGTTTATAACCGCACCTTTGAAATTATCCCGATGCTGATGGTGGCCGTGATTTGGTATCTGCTGATCACTTCGATCCTGAATATTGGGCAGTCAGCGATTGAACGCTACTACGCACGCGGCACCAAACGTACCGTGGTGAATAAACGTCGGGCAGACACGGCTGTCGCAGCGACACATCAGCTGAAGGAGGATGTATGAGTGAGGTTCAGCCGCTGGTATCTGCGCGCAATGTCCAGAAGAGCTATGGCGATAACGAAGTATTAAAAGGTATCGATCTGGATGTGTTTCCCGGCGAAGTGGTGGTGATTCTCGGGCCATCGGGCTCGGGTAAGTCGACCTTCCTGCGCTGCATCAACCATCTGGAAGATATGAATGCCGGTTCCATCATGGTCGGTGACGAGCAGATCGGCTACGAATTGAAGCGCGGGATTCTGCATCGCTTGTCGGCACGGCGAATAGCTCACCAGCGTCAGAAAATCGGCATGGTGTTTCAGCAGTTCAACCTCTATCCGCACATGACCGTGCTGCAGAACATCATTGAAGCGCCCATCGGTGTGCACAAGTTTCCACGCCAGGAGGCACTACAGCATGCGCGCGAGCTGCTGACGACGGTAGGATTAAGTGATAAAGCCGAAGCATGGCCACGTCATCTTTCCGGCGGGCAACAGCAGCGCGTGGCGATTGCTCGTGCGTTAGCCATCAAACCGGCGCTGATGCTGTTTGATGAGCCGACTTCAGCGTTGGATCCCGAGCTGGTGGGCGAAGTGCTGGCGACGATGCGCACGCTGGCCGATCGCGGGTTAACCATGATCGTGGTGACGCATGAAATCGGCTTTGCGCGTGAAGCGGCGGATCGCGTGGTGTTTATGGATGGCGGTGTGGTGGTTGAACAGGGGACGCCGGAGCAGGTGATTAGCCATCCGCAGCACCCGCGTACGCAGGCATTTTTGAGCCGCTTTATTTAATGTTGCGCGGATGTTGATCGTAATCTGTTACAGATTCCAGTTGAGACAGCTGATAAACTGCGCGTTAATAGTCATGTCTGTTTTTCGCTAAGGTTGAAGGTAAAGTATGGAAGGTTTCAGCATTGCCAAACTGCTGATCATCGGTGCACTTATTGTACTGCTGTTTGGTACCAACAAGTTACGTTCACTGGGTGGTGATCTGGGTTCCGCCATTAAAGGCTTCAAGAAAGCCATGAAAGACGATGAATCCACCGCAACCAAAAGCACCGCTGAAGAAGCGCCGGCTGAACGCGTGAGCCACAAAGAGTAATCTCACTTCAAACGTCAATAAGTGTAAATATTTATGACGTTGATAAAAAAACCAGACTGCTTCCAGTCTGGTTTTGTTTTTTGGCACGGGTGAAAAAAGCCTGGTTGCGGGCATCACACCCGCAGAACCGATTATTTCACTTCCAGCCCTTTAGCCTGCATATCCGCGTGATAAGAAGAACGTACGAACGGGCCACAGGCCGCGTGGGTAAAGCCCATCGCCATGGCTTCTTCTTTCATCTCATCAAACTCTGCCGGGCTAACATAGCGCTGTACCGGTAAGTGATGGCGGCTTGGCTGCAAGTACTGGCCGAGGGTGAGCATGGTGACACCATGACGACGCAGGTCACGCATCACTTCAACGATTTCCGCATTGGTTTCACCCAATCCGACCATCAGGCCAGACTTGGTTGGCACATCCGGATGCGCTTCTTTAAAACGCTCCAGCAGCTTCAGTGACCAGTCATAGTTAGCGCCTGGACGCACCTGACGGTAAACGCGCGGCACGTTTTCCATGTTGTGGTTGAACACATCTGGTGGCGTGGCGGTAAGGATTTCCAGCGCACGATCCATACGGCCACGGAAGTCAGGCACCAGCGTTTCGATTTTAATGGTTGGGCTTTTCTCACGGATGGCAGTGATGCAATCCGCAAAGTGCTGAGCCCCGCCGTCGCGCAGATCGTCGCGGTCAACCGAGGTGATCACCACATAACGCAGCGCCATATCGGCAATGGTTTGTGCCAGTTTCAGCGGTTCGTTGGCATCAGGCATATTCGGACGGCCGTGTGCGACGTCGCAGAACGGACAACGACGCGTACAAATCGCGCCGAGGATCATAAAGGTGGCGGTGCCGTGGTTAAAACACTCTGCGAGGTTAGGGCAGGAGGCCTCTTCACACACCGAATGCAGACCATTTTTGCGCATGGCGGCTTTGATACCCTGAATGCGGCTGGAATCCGCAGGCAGTTTAATCTTCATCCACTCCGGCTTACGCAGAATTTCTTCACGCTCGACCATCACAGTTTTCACCGGGATCAGCGCCATTTTGTCGGCATCGCGATACTTGACGCCACGTTCCATCTGAATTGGTTTACTCATAAATCTGCAGGTTCCGGTCGGGATTGCGATTTGAAAGCTTCCTCACTCAAACTGAGAACCAGGCTTTCAACTTTATTTGAAAATATGGCAAAAATTATATCATTTCGTCTGCGCATAAGCAGCCGATATGCGAGCGCTAAAGTTACAATTTTGTAAATGAGCACAGACAGTCAAGGTCAGACCGCGGCTTCATTTTGCCATTCCAGTTGGCTAAAGCCGGTTAAACGGGCGAAATGTTCCACTAAACGTGGCTGCACATCAGCAGGTGTCACGCCTGGCTGCTTTTCGCTGAGCTGTGTCATACGCATCCCGGCATAGCCGCAGGGGTTGATGCGCAGGAAGGGGGCCAGATCCATCGCCACGTTCAGTGCCAGACCGTGGAAGGAGCACCCTTTACGGATGCGTAATCCCAATGAGCACACTTTGTCATTGCCGATATACACGCCGGGTGCGTCAGCACGTGCGCGCGCAGCGATACCATAATCCGCCAGGGTGGCGATCACGGTTTCCTCCAGCGCGGTGACCAGCTCTCTGACGCCGATTTTATGACGCTTAATATCAATCAAAACGTACATCACCTGTTGCCCTGGCCCGTGATAGGTCACCTGACCGCCACGATCGCTCTGTACCACCGGAATATCGCCCGGCATCAGCAGATGTTCGGCTTTGCCTGCCTGGCCCTGGGTAAACACCGGATGATGTTCCACCAGCCAGATTTCATCGGCGGTATTGCTGTCACGTTGATCGGTAAACTGATGCATCGCATCGGAGACAGGCTGCCAGTCGCGCTGGCCCAGTTGACGAACAAGAAGCGTGTTAGCTGACAAAGCGGAGATCCGGTAGAGAGTGAAGGGCTGAGTATAACGCTGGCAAAGCCGCCTTTGCCAGCGCGGGGATTACAGAACCATGCGCACGATATCGATGTTACCCAGTTCTTCGTACAGGGTTTCTACCTGTTCGATATGGGTGGCGGTAATGGTGATTGAAACCGAATGGTAGTTACCTTTGCTGCTCGGTTTCACTGCCGGGGTATAGTCGCCGGGTGCATGGCGCTGCACCACTTCAACCACTTGATCAACCAGCTCCGGTTGCGCCAGACCCATTACTTTATAGGTGAAGGGGGTAGGGAATTCGAGCAGTTCATTCAGTTTGGTTTTCATGTTGGCTCCGGTGCTTAAAATTGAGAAGAGCAGCCCGCAGGCCGCCCCTACTACAGGTGGTGCATAAAAAATCGATAAGGGAGGCTTTCCAGCCTCCCCTATACGTTTGAAACGGGGGTTTCTAATTATATGGTATCAGACAGACGATTTTTCAAGCGTCTTAGCCAAACCAGTGATGGAACATCAGTTTGATGTAATCAATGATACGGCTGAAGAACCCGCCTTCCTGCACTTCGTTCAGCACCACCAGCGGGCGCTGTTCAATGGTTTTGCCATCCAGCTGGAAGTTGATGCTGCCGACAACCTGATTTTTCTGCAGCGGGGCATGCAGTTCGGTATTGGTCAGCACGTAGCTGGCTTTCAGGTCTTTCATACGGCCGCGTGGAATGGTCAGGTAGGCATCTTTTTCAACGCCAAGCTGGACGCGATCGCTGTTGCCAAACCATACCGGCTCAGAGGCAAACTCTTTACCTGCTTTCAATGGCGCCACGGTCTCGAAGAAACGGAAGCCCCAGGTCAGCAGTTTTTTGCTTTCGGTTTCACGACCTTTATAGGTGTGACCGCCCATGACAGCAGAGATCAGACGCATCTGTCCTTCAGTCGCAGAAGCCACCAGGTTGTAACCTGCCGCGTCAGTGTGACCGGTTTTGATGCCGTCCACGTTCAGGCTGGTATCCCACAGCAGACCATTACGGTTCATCTGTTTGATATTGTTGAAGGTGAACTCTTTTTCACGGTAGACCGAATATTCGTCCGGCACATCACGAATCAGTGCCTGACCGATCAGCGCCATATCACGCGCGGAGCTGTACTGGCCTTCAGCATCCAGACCGTGCACCGTCTGGAAGTGAGTGTTTTTCAGACCCAACGCGCCAACGTAGTTGTTCATCAGGCTAACAAATGCATCCTGACTGCCGGCAACGTAATCGGCCATCGCTACACAGGCATCATTCCCTGACTGCAGCACGATACCGCGCGTCAGCTGAGAAACCGGTACGCGATCGCCTGGCTTCAGGAACATCAGTGAAGAGCCTTTGAACACCGGATTACCGGTTGCCCATGCATCTTTACCTACGGTGACGATGTCGTCGTTATGGATTTTGCCCGCTTTGACCGCCTGACCAATCACGTAACTGGTCATCATTTTGGTCAGGCTGGCTGGATCACGGCGTGCATCGGCGTTCTTTTCAGCCAGGACTTTGCCGGAGTTGGCATCGATCAGCACATAAGCTTCAGCATCGATTTCCGGGACGCCCGGGATCATCGTCTTAAGGTTAACATCGTCCGCAAAGGCGGCATGGCTGAGAGAAAGGGCGACCAGTGATCCCACTGTCAGGCGTTTCAGAAAACGAGAGGGTTTCAGCGTATTCATGTTAAGGACTACAACATCCGTGGGCTAAGAGTGAAAAAAGTGCCTTACTATAGCAAACGCCCGATCGGGCGACATCTTGCTTTGCAAATCAGTTTCAGCAGTAAAGGTAACTGCCCGTGACATTAAGGACGGGCAGTAGTAATAAATGAGCTCATCTGTGCTTCAGTGGTCAGACGCTGTTGTAACGCAGCGGCTTCCGCCCGACTGCTGTAACCGCCGAGTTGAATACGATAAACATTGCCATTGGCTTCCACGTTACCCGGCACGCCAAAACGTTTACCCAGGCTGGTCGCCAGTTGACGGGCGCGCGCCGCATCATTGACTGCACCGACCTGCACCACGTAACCACCGGCGGCATGTGCACTCTGACTGACTGGTGCAGTACTGGCTGGAGCAGAAGCCGGTGCCGCGACAGGTGCAGCAGACGTTGCCTGCACAGGCGCAGCTGTCGGTTCACTGCCTTCCAGCACGCCGTTAGCTAAAGGCTGAGGCGCGCCGAGGAAACCGCTGCTCTGCACCGGCGCACCGAGGCCACCGTTACTCTGCAGGGTGCTGTTATCCACTGCGCGAACATCCTGTGGCGCAGGGGCTGGCGTGGTATTGGCGCTACTGCCGCCCATCATCACCATGCCGCCGTTAAGGTCTGGGCGCGCGGGCAGGGCGTAGCTCTGCTTCGCCACCGTGGTACCAATGGTGCCGGGGCCGGAAACAGAACCATCCGGTGCGACTTTGATGTAATCCACGCGAACACGCGAATTATTCGAGATATTCAAACGGTCGCCTGCCGCGCGAGACAGGTCAATGATGCGGCCGGGGGTATACGGGCCACGGTCATTAACACGCACCACGATCTGGCGACCATTGGCGAGGTTAGTGACGCGCACATAACTTGGCAGTGGCAAAGTAGGGTGCGCTGCCGTCATGGCTTCCGGATCGTAGGATTCGCCAATCGCCGTGCGATTGCCTTGCGCTTCTGCACCGTACCAGGTGGCCAGTCCAACTTCGCTGTAATTCGAAGGATCTTTGATCACGCGATAATTTTTACCATTAACGCTGTAATCCTGGCTGGTAGAAGGATTGATCGGTTCATAGCGCGGTTCAACGCCCGGGATTTCCACCACCGGGCCATTATAGGCCGGCTGTGGTGGCGCAGTATTATTCTGCTGTTCCGGTGCGGAACAGGCAGCCAGTACCAATGATGCCAGTGCAACCCCAAGCCAATCCTTACGCATGTGCAGCCTCTTAAACGCTTTTAGATAACATTTTTCGATGAGTATGGATCGACATCACGATGCCAAATCCGGCCATTAAGACAATCAACGCCGATCCGCCATAGCTCACCAGCGGCAGCGGAACACCGACCACGGGTAAGATACCACTTACCATACCAATGTTAACGAAAACATAGACGAATAAAATCAACATCAAACCACCGGCCATCACGCGACCAAAGGTCGTTTGCGCGCGCGCCGCAACAATCAGGCCGCGCAAAATCAGCAGCAGATACAGCACCAGCAAGACTAATACGCCGACCAGGCCGAGTTCTTCTGCAAGTACCGCAAAGATAAAGTCGGTGTGACGCTCGGGTAAAAACTCCAGCTGTGACTGGGTGCCATGCAACCAGCCTTTGCCACGCAGGCCACCCGAACCTATCGCAATCTTGGACTGAATAATGTGATAACCGGCACCGAGCGGGTCACTCTCTGGATCGAGCAGCATCATCACGCGGTCGCGTTGATAATCATGCATCAGGAAGAACCACAGCACCGGGATAAAGGCCGCCACCAGCAGCACCGCCACGGCGATCAGCTTCCAGCTCATCCCCGACAGGAACAGCACAAACAGGCCGGATGCCGCGATCAGAATCGAGGTGCCGAGGTCTGGCTGGGCTGCCACTAACAGCGTCGGCATGAAGATCAGCACCAGCGCAATACCGGTGTTTTTCAGCGTTGGCGGACAGACATCACGGTTAATAAACCGCGCGACCATCAGCGGAACCGCAATTTTGGCTATTTCGGAGGGCTGAAAGCGCACGAAGCCGAGATCCAGCCAGCGCTGTGCGCCTTTACTGATATGACCGAAAGCATCTACCGCGACAAGCAAGATGACGCAGACGATATAGAGATAGGGCGCCCAGCTTTCATAGACGCGCGGTGGCACTTGCGCCATCACCAGCATAATGATGACACCCATGGCAATCTGACCTAGCTTGCGCTCCATCATGCCTGGATCCTGACCGCTGGCGCTCCAGATAACGATGGCGCTGTAAGCCAGCAACGCAAGGATAATCAGCATAAACAGGGGGTCGATATGGATACGCGTCCAGATCGATCTTTTCTGCGGGCTATCGTTCATGGACATCTTTATTCACCTTCGTAGCCAGGCGGCGTCGGTGCAGCTTCAGGCAGCACGGTATTGTTGTCGCCTAACATTATGTGGTCGAGAATCTGGCGCATCACCGTACCCACTGCAGGGCCGGCACCGCCGTTCTCCAGAATCATGGTCACGGCGACGCGCGGTTTGTCGTAAGGCGCGAAAGCTGTCATCAATTTATGGTCACGCAAGCGTTCGGCAATTTTATGCGCGTTATAGGTTTCGTTCTCTTTCAGACCGAACACCTGCGCAGTACCGGATTTCGCGGCGATTTTGTAAGGCGCATCAGCAAAGCTCTTGTGCGCCGTACCGTTAGCGCGGTTGGCCACGCCGTACATACCATCTTTGGCGATTTCCCAGTATCCCGAGTGGATGTCGCCAATCGGTGCATCTGGCGGCTGGCGATAAGGCACCATGGCCTGGCCTTCACGGGTGGCGCGCAGTAAATGCGGCACTTTGATGATGCCGTCATTGATCAGAATCATCATGGCTTTGTTCATTTGTATCGGGGTTGCGGTCCAGTAACCCTGACCAATGCCCACCGGAATGGTGTCACCCTGATACCACGGCTTCTTAAAGCGCTTCAGTTTCCATTCACGCGTTGGCATGTTGCCGGGACTTTCCTGCGGCAAATCGATGCCGGTGCGATGGCCATAGCCAAATTTGGTCATCCATTCGGACAGGCGATCAATGCCCATGTCGTAGGCGACCTGATAGAAGAAGGTATCGGCAGATTCTTCCAGCGATTTGGTGACATTTAAACGCCCGTGTCCCCATTTTTTCCAGTCGCGGTAGCGCTTTTCCGAACCGGGCAACTGCCACCAGCCGGGATCAAACAGGCTGGTATTGCGGTTAATCACGCCTGCGCTTAGGGCGGAGACGGCAACATAAGGTTTCACCGTTGAGGCGGGCGGGTAGGATGCCTGTAACGCGCGGTTATACAGTGGACGGTTCTCATCACTCAGCAGGGCTTTGTAATCCTTGGTGGAGATACCATCGACAAACAAATTGGGGTCGTAGCTGGGGTTGGACACCAGCGCCAGAATTTCACCGGTGCGCGGATCGCTTACCACCACTGCCGCACGACTGCCGGTCAACAGGGTTTCGATGTACTGCTGCAGTTTCAGGTCAACGGTCAGATAGATATCGCGACCGGCCTGCGGAGATTGCTCATGCAACTGGCGGATCACCCGACCGCGGTTGTTAACTTCAACCTCTTCATAGCCGGTTTTGCCATGCAGCACATCTTCGTAATAGTTTTCGATACCCAGCTTGCCGATATCATGCGTTGCCGCATAGTTTGGCCATTTACCTTCATCATCGAGGCGTTTAACGTCGCGGTCGTTAATTTTTGAGACGTAGCCCACCACGTGCGTCAGCGTCTGGCCATAAGGGTAATAGCGGCGTTGATAACCCTTTACTTCCACGCCGGGGAAACGGTACTGATTGACGGCGAAACGCGCCACCTGCACTTCGTTGAGCGCGGTTTTAACCGGAATGGAGGTGAAGCGGCGTGAGCGCTTACGCTCTTTTTCAAAGGCGTCGAGATCGTCGTCAGTGAGATCCAGAATTGGGCGCAGGTCCTGCAGCGTCTGCTTCAGGTCATCAACTTTTTCGGGTACCAGTTCGGCCTGATAAATGGTGCGGTTCAGCGCCAGCGGGACGCCGTTGCGATCAAAGATGATGCCGCGGCTGGGTGCCACGGGCACCAGCTTGATGCGGTTCTCATTTGAACGAGTGCTGTAATCGTCGAATCGCAGGATTTGCAGATGATAGAGGTTGACCACCAGCACGCTGGAGAGCAGGAAGATGCCAACAAAAGCCACCAAAGCCCGGCGGACGAAGAGTTTCTGTTCGGCAGTGTAATCGCGAAAGGCGTTGCTCTGTAATTTCATCCGCTGCGTTTATTGTCTGGAGGTTGTCAGGCGTTTATTCACGGTGATAAGGATGATTCGTGGTGATGCTCCAGGCACGATACAGGCTTTCTGCAACCAGCACACGCACCAGCGGATGTGGCAGCGTCAACGTGGACAGCGACCAGCTCTGCTCGGCAGCCGCTTTGCATGCCGGTGCCAGTCCTTCCGGACCGCCAATTAACAAGCTGACATCGCGGCCATCCTGTTTCCAGCGCTCAAGCTGTTGCGCCAGCTGTGGGGTTTCCCACGGCTGCCCTGGAATATCCAGCGTGACGATGCGATTGCCTTTACCGACAGCCGCTAACATCGCTTCACCCTCTTTTTCCAGGATGCGCTTGATGTCAGCGTTCTTGCCACGTTTACCCGCGGACACTTCGGTCAGTTCAAACGGCATATCCTTGGGGAAGCGGCGCAGATACTCCATGAAACCGGTCTGAACCCAGTCGGGCATTTTGGTGCCGACGGCGACAAGCTGCAGTTTCAAGGCTTAGCTCCAGAGCTTTTCCAGCTCATACAGCTGGCGGCTCTCTTCCTGCATCACGTGTACGATCACTTCGCCGAGATCAACCACCACCCAATCAGCGGCAGCTTTACCATCGACGCCCAGCGGTTTCAAACCCGCGGCACGGGATTCCTGCACCACGTGATCGGCGATCGAGACAACGTGACGCGTCGACGTGCCGGTGCAGATGATCATGCAATCGGTGATACTTGATTTGCCCTGAACATCAACAGCAATGATGTCCTGGCCTTTGATATCATCAATCTTATCAATAACGAAATCTTGGAGTGCTTTACCTTGCAAAAGGTTCCCCTTAAAAACAGGTGATTACGAGCAGGCTGAACGCCCGGAAAACATAGCCTAAAATGAAGCGGCGCAGTATAGCACGCAACGATCAACCGCGATATAAGCCAGCGCGATCGATATAATCGATAACTTCGTCGGGCAGTAGATCGGTGCAGGATTGCCCCTGGTGACGACGCTGGCGTATTTCCGTGGCGGAGATGTCAAACAGCGGCGTATCCGCCAGCCAGATACGGCCTGCCGGTGAATGATGCAACTGTTCTGCGTGCTGCGCCCGATGCACATCCAGCCATTGCTGCATCTCAGGTGTTTCCATCTGCATCGCATAGCCTGGCCGTTGGCACACCAACAGATGGCACAGAGAGAGGAGATCCTGCCAGCGATGCCATTTGGCTAACGTTAGCAGAGAATCTTGTCCGATGATAAACCCGAGGGGCTGTTCTGCGCCGCGTTCCGCACGCAATGCTTCAAGGGTTGCGACCGTCCATGACGGCGTATCCCGCTCCAGCTCACGCGTATCAATATCAAACAGTGGGCGGGTCGCAATCGCACAGCGCAGCATCTCCACGCGTTGCCGGGCGCTGGCTTCGGGCTGTGGGCGATGTGGTGGCACGTTATTCGGTAGCAGCGTGACCTTTTTCAGCCCAACCTGCTGCGCCAGTGCTTCCACCGGGCGCAGATGCCCAAAGTGGATTGGGTCGAAGGTGCCGCCGAACAGCGCGTAGAGTTTAGACATCAGTAAAGCTTAGGGGAAAATCGCGGTGGCATAGCAGCAGCGACAATGTCTCGAGCTGCGGCCAAAGATTCTGACCGTAGTCCTGCTTCATGGTCAGTTCCAGTTCGGCGAGCAGATGCACGGCGCGTTGCAGACGGCGTGCATCAAGGCGTTGTAGCGCATCAGTAAACAGCGCGCGACGGTTCTGCCAGATGCGTTGTTGATCCATCAGCGTACGCAGACCCTGTTTGGCCTGATTGCGCTGCAAATGCAGCAGCGTTAGTAAATCACGTTGCAGAGTACGCAGCAAAATCACCACTTCAGCGTCTTCTTTTTCCAGCTGATGCAGAATATGTAGGGCGCGCTTACTTTTGCCCGCCAGCAGGGCATCTACCCAGTGGAATGGCGTAAAGTGTGCAGCGTCATTCACCGCGTCTTCAACGCGGGGCAGGGTGAGTTTGCCATCTGGCCACAGCAGTGACAGACGTTCCAGCGCCTGTGCCAGCGCCAGCAGATTGCCTTCATAGCAGTAGCACAGCAGCTGAATCGCTGCGTCATCAACACTCAACTTCATGGCTTTGGCGCGGCTGGCAACCCAACGTGGCAACTGCGCTTGTTCGGGCGTCTGGCAGGGGACCAGCACGGCATGGGCGCTGAGCGCTTTAAACCAGGCGCTGTTTTCCTGCGCTTTGGTCAATTTTGCCATGCGCAGCACCAGCAGGATATCGCTGTGCAGCAGGCTGGCGAGTTTAACCAGTTGCTCGGCCATCGCCGCATTGGCACCGTTTTCCGGCAGTTGCAGGGTTAAGGTCTGGCGCTGAGTGAACAGGCTGAGTGCCTGACAGCTGGTAAAGATCGCATCCCAGTCGGTTTGCGCATCGAGAGTGACACTGAAGTGTTCTTCAAAGCCTTGAGAAGCGGAAACCGTACGAATGGCATCCGCACTTTCCTGAATCAGCAGCGGTTCATTGCCGGTCAGAAAATAACAGGCGCGCAGCCCCTCACGAAGCTGCGCGCTCAGTTGTTCAGGATAAATCCTGATCATTGCAGACTGGTTGCTGACGAAGACGACACTTCTGGTGAATTCTCACCCGGTGCGATGATCTCCGGCTGTGGCAATGTGTCTTTGTTGCTTTCCTGCGCGGCATGAACCGTTAACAGCTTACGCACCAGTTGCTCGGCGGCACGTTGACGCATTTCCTGCACGATCATGTCCTGCTCGGCATCCTTCGCCAGTGCGGCATTCGGGTTGTCGAAGAAAGAACGGTACACGGTGGTGCTGATCGGGTAGATGCCTTTGCCCGGAATCAGAACCTGCGCGGTCACTGTCATCACCAGTGAATACTCAGCAGTGGTACCGCTGATAAACACCGATGCAGTATCACGCCCCTGCATCTCTGCGCCTAAACGCAGAGTTGGGTATATGGCGCTGGCCTTTTTGCTGTCATCAACGATGGTGACATCATTGATACGCAGCTGCTGGCGCACGGTGCGCGCCAGTGGACCATAGGGGTCGCCACTTTGAACAATCAGCGTTTTCATCTCGTTTGGCACCATGGTGGTGCCGCGCGGGTGAAAACCACAGCCTGCAGTGATCATCACCGCAAGCAGGACAAACAGCCTGATAATCAGTTGTCGCACAGTTCCTCCTGAACTTAACCTACGACCAGGTTAAGCAGTTTGCCAGGGACATAAATCACTTTACGAAGTGTGACGCCTTCCAGATATTTCGCCACAATATGCTCCTGCGCAGCACGCGCCTGAACCTGCTCCTGCGTAGCATCCGGCGCAACGGTAATTTTGCCGCGCACTTTGCCATTCACCTGCACAACGACCAGCAGTGAATCTTCTACCATGGCGGATTCATCCGCAACCGGCCAGCTGGCTTCATCTACGTTACCTTCTCCGCCCAGCGCTTGCCACAGAACATAGCTGGCGTGCGGCGTGAACGGATACAGCAGACGGACAACCGCCACCAGCGCTTCCTGCATCAGAGCGCGATCTTGCTCGCTCTCCTGCGGGGCTCGGGTCAGTTTGTTCATCAACTCCATAATGGCTGCGATAGCGGTATTGAAGGTCTGGCGACGACCGACATCATCAGCGACTTTGGCGATGGTTTTGTGCAGATCGCGACGCAGCGCTTTCTGATCGTCGTTCAGTGTATTGAGGTCCAGCGCAACGGTGGCACCTTTCGCCACGTGTTCGTAGGCCAGTTTCCACACACGCTTCAGGAAGCGGTTCGCACCTTCAACGCCAGATTCCTGCCATTCCAGCGTCATTTCGGCTGGTGAAGCAAACATCATGAACAGACGCACGGTATCAGCACCGTAACGTTCAACCATCAGCTGTGGATCGATGCCGTTGTTTTTTGACTTCGACATCTTGCTCATGCCGGCATAAACCACTTCACGGCCCGCGTTATCGACAGCCTTGGTGATGCGGCCTTTATCATCGCGCTCAACGGTAACATCAACCGGAGAAACCCAGTTACGCTCGCCGCTGGTACCGGTGTAATAGAACGCATCGGCCAGTACCATGCCCTGACACAGCAGACGTTTGGCTGGCTCATCAGAGTTCACCAGGCCCGCATCGCGCAGCAGCTTGTGATAGAAGCGGAAATACATCAGGTGCATGATGGCGTGTTCAATACCACCCACATACTGATCGACCGGCAGCCAGTAGTTTGCTGCGGCCGGATCCAGCATGCCTTCGTTATAGTTAGCGCAGGTGTAACGCGCGTAGTACCAGGACGACTCCATAAAGGTGTCGAAGGTATCGGTCTCGCGCAGCGCAGGCTGGCCGTTGACCGTGGTTTTCGCCCACTCAGGATCGGCTTTGATTGGGCTGGTGATACCATCCATGACGACATCTTCCGGCAGAATCACCGGCAGCTGATCTTCTGGTGTTGGCATCACAGTGCCGTCTTCCAGCGTCACCATTGGAATTGGTGCACCCCAGTAACGCTGACGGGATACACCCCAGTCGCGCAGACGATAGTTCACTTTACGCACGCCGACGCCTTTCGCGGCCAGCGCATCAGCAATGGCGTTGAAGCCTGCCTGATGATCCAGCCCGTTGAACTCACCAGAGTTGAACAGCGCGCCTTTGTCGGTCATCGCCGCTTCGCTCAGATCAGGCGTTGAACCATCCAGATTCAGGATCACTGGCTTGATGTTCAGGTTGTACTTGGTGGCGAACTCCCAGTCACGCTGGTCGTGGCCTGGAACCGCCATCACTGCGCCGGTGCCGTATTCCATCAGGACAAAGTTAGCGACCCAGACTGGGATCTCTTCGCCCGTCAGCGGATGGATAGCAAACAGGCCGGTGGCCATGCCTTTCTTCTCCATCGTCGCCATATCTGCTTCAGCCACTTTGGTGGTGCTGCATTCAGCGATAAAGTCAGACAGCGCAGGGTTGCTGGCCGCAGCCTGACGCGCCAGCGGGTGACCGGCTGCCACAGCAACGTAGGTCGCACCGAGGAAGGTGTCAGGACGCGTGGTATATACGGTCAATTTCTCTTCGCTGTACGCCACATCAAAGGTGATTTCCACGCCTTCAGAACGGCCAATCCAGTTACGCTGCATGGTCTTGACCGTTTCAGGCCAGTCTTCCAGCTTATCCAGATCGTTCAGCAGTTCTTCCGCATAAGCGGTGATTTTCACGAACCACTGTGGAATCTCTTTGCGCTCAACTTTGGTGTCGCAGCGCCAGCAGCAGCCGTCGATAACCTGTTCGTTGGCCAGCACGGTTTGGTCGTGTGGACACCAGTTCACCGCCGAGGTCTTTTTATAGACCATGCCTTTTTCGTACAACTTAGTGAAGAACCACTGCTCCCAGCGATAGTACTCTGGCTGGCAGGTGGCCAATTCACGGCTCCAGTCATAGCCAAAGCCCAGCAGTTTGAGCTGGTTCTTCATGTATTCGATGTTGTCATAAGTCCATGGCGCAGGTGCGGTGTTATTTTTTACCGCAGCGCCTTCAGCTGGCAGACCAAACGCATCCCAGCCAATCGGCTGCAGGACGTTTTTACCCAGCATGCGCTGATAACGCGCAATCACATCGCCAATGGTGTAGTTACGCACGTGGCCCATGTGTAGACGGCCAGAAGGATAGGGCAGCATGGAAAGGCAGTAGTATTTCTCTTTGCCTTCCTGCTCGGTCACTTTAAAGGTTTCGTTTTCGTCCCAGTGCTGTTGGACGCGGGATTCTATCTCTTCCGGGCGGTATTGCTCTTGCATGGCTGCCTGTGGTCCTTTATGAAAATCGTTAACCCTGAATATTTCGCGTCACGGGAAGGCGGCAAAGGTGTGAATACACTGGCGCTTACCGAAGTAAGTGACGAAGTGAACACGTGCAGCCAACGCACCTGTGATTTGAAGTATGACGGGTTCGCATACATTTAGATCCGCATAGCATACCCATAAGCCCCTTCCTCAACAACATTTCACGCCCCAGACGGCCGGATTTCTAATCAATGCGCCGCCGCTTTCACCCTTTTGCGATTTACTCCGCTTTCGACACGGCAAATATGACAGAACAGCTAAACTTACTATCAGCTATTCCGCGGAAAGGAGAACAAAATGAATAACGTGGCGCAGGAGTATCGTGCAACGATAGCGGTATTAACCCAACGGCTGGAGCAGGGCGAGCGCGATGTCGATGCGCTGGTCGCCGAGGCGCGGCAGGATTTAGTCGCAAAAAATACGCTGACCTCATCTGAAGTGAATGAGGTGATGCGGGCGGTCAGGCGCGATTTACATGAGTTCGCGCTGAGCTACCAGGAATCCTCAGATGTGCTCGGCGATTCGGTGTTTCTGCGGGTAATCCGCGAAAGCGTGTGGAAAGAGCTGGCGGATATCACCGACAAAAGTCAGCTTGAGTGGCGCGAAGTGTTTCAGGATTTGCGCCATCATGGCGTTTATCAGAGCGGTGAAGTGGTGGGGTTGGGGAATCTGGTGTGTGAGAAGTGTGGATTCACGCGTGCGATTTACACCCCGGAGAGCCTGACGCGTTGCCCGGAATGCGGGCACGATCATTTCCAGCGTCAGCCTTTTGAACCTTAATATTTTCCCATCAGCGCGATGAACCGCGCCGCGACAACCGTGCATTGTTGATGAACAACAGGCACATTGTTGTCGCGGCGCATTTATCACACTAATTAATGCAGGATCTTGGCGAGGAAGTCTTTCGCACGGTCAGACTGCGGATTATTGAAGAAGTCATCCTTATTGGTGTCTTCAACAATTTTCCCTTCGTCCATAAAGATCACGCGATTAGCTACTTTGCGTGCAAAGCCCATTTCATGCGTGACCACCATCATGGTCATGCCTTCGTTCGCCAGCTCAACCATCACGTCCAGTACTTCGTTGATCATTTCTGGGTCGAGCGCTGAGGTCGGTTCATCGAACAACATGGCAATCGGATCCATGCACAACGCACGGGCAATCGCCACGCGCTGCTGCTGGCCGCCAGAAAGCTGTCCAGGGAACTTCTCAGCATGTGCAGCCAGACCAACACGCGTCAGCAGCTTGAGGCCTTTCTCACGTGCAGCGGCTTTATCACGCTTCAACACTTTCACCTGTGCCAGCACCAGATTATCGACAATGCTCAGATGCGGGAACAGTTCGAAGTGCTGGAACACCATGCCGACCTTGCTGCGCAGCTGCGCCAGGTTGGTTTTCTTGTTGTTCACTTCGGTACCGTTAACCTGAATGCTGCCTTCCTGCACCGGTTCCAGACCGTTCACGGTTTTGATCAGCGTAGACTTACCTGAGCCAGACGGACCGCAAACCACCACCACTTCACCTTTTTTCACTTCGGTGGAGCAGTTGGTCAGCACCTGAAAGTGACCATACCACTTAGAAACATTTTTCAGGCTAATCATTTAAACCGTCCTCTTTCTTTTCAGATAGCTAACCAACAGCGAAGCGCTCAGGCTGATCACGAAGTAGACCAGACCGGCAAACAGAACCATTTCAACCTGGGTACCGTCACGTTCGCCAATGGTGGAGGCAGTGCGGAAGAAGTCAGCCAGGCTCAAGACATACACCAGCGAGGTATCCTGGAACAATACGATGCCCTGCGTCAGCAGCAGCGGCACCATGGCGCGGAACGCCTGCGGCAGGATGATCAGTTGCATCGACTGCCAGTGCGTCATACCCAGCGCCAATGCAGCATGAGACTGCCCACGCGAGATACTCTGGATACCGGCACGAATGATTTCCGAGTAGTAGGCCGCTTCAAACAGGGCAAAAGCGATCATGGCAGAAATCAGGCGAATGTCGGTTTTGGGTGACAGTCCCAATACTTGTTGCAGTAATGCGGGCACCACCAGATAGAACCACAGCAGCACCATCACCAGCGGCACCGAGCGGAACAGGTTGACGTACAGCTTGGCGAACCAGCGAATCGGCGCGAACG
This sequence comes from Pantoea sp. alder81, assembly GCF_020179835.1. GTDB lineage: Bacteria > Pseudomonadota > Gammaproteobacteria > Enterobacterales > Enterobacteriaceae > Pantoea. The sequence goes on from NZ_JAIUDA010000001.1 coordinate 58,800, forward strand.
GCGACAGGCGCATCACGGCCAGAATGGTGCCCCAGACAATGCCGAATACCACCGCAACGGCGGTGATTTTGAAGGTAATGATCAGGCCATTCCACAAATAGGGCAGGCTCGGCGGAATCGAACTCCAGTCAAAATCGTACATTATTTGCCTCCCAGATTGCCGGGCAGGCGAATTTTACGTTCTACCAAACTCATAATCAGCATGATCACCAGGTTGATGCCTACATAAGCCAGGGTGATGGCGGTGAAAGATTCATAGGCGTGTGCCGAATAGTCGAGCAACTTACCGGCCTGCGCCGCCATATCCACCAGACCAATGGTCGAAGCGATGGCCGAGTTTTTCACCAGGTTCAGCATTTCCGAGGTCATCGGCGGCACAATCACGCGGTAGGCATTAGGCAGCAGTACGTAGCGATAGGTTTGCGGTAACGTAAGGCCGACCGCCAGACCCGCATTTTTCTGACCGCGCGGCAGGGATTGAATCGCGGCACGAACCTGTTCACACACGCGGGCTGCAGTAAACAAGCCCAGGCAAATGGTCGAGGAAACAAAGAACTGAATATTAGGATCCAGCTCGGCTTTGAACCACATTCCCAGTTTCTCGCCAACCAGTTCTGGTGCTACCAGATACCAGAAGAAGAACTGGACGATTAGCGGGATATTACGAAACAGTTCCACGTAGCAGGTGCCAATGGTCGACAGCAGTCGATTAGGCACGGTACGCAGAATGCCAAAGAAGGAACCTACCAGGAAGGCGATAATCCAGGCGCAGCAGGAAACCGCAATGGTTACCTGAAATCCGGACCACAGCCAGCCAAGGTAAGTCGTATTGCCGAACGGAGCGGCTTGTAAAAATATGCCCCAGTTCCAATCGATACCCATAACGAGCTCCGGTAAAAAAAGGGTAGCGAGGCTACCCATAAGATTGTTGAGCGGTGTCTTGCTGACTGTTTCAGGGGAACGGCCTGTTACAGTTTGTCTGTCCGCACCGCGTGTTCAGCAATCGAGAGGGCAGCAGAACTGCCCTTGTTGTCGTTGTTAATTCAGAGTGCTTTATCGTTTGGTGCTTTGAACAGCGCTTGCATGTCAGATGACAGCTCGAAGTTCATGTTCAGATTCTTCGGTGGAATCGGCTGTTTGAACCAGGTTTCAAACCATTTGCCCGCTTCGCCTGAGGTCTGCGCTTTGGCAATGGTGTCATCCATCAGCTGTTTGAACTGCGGGTCTTCTTTACGCAGCATGCAGCCGTAAGCTTCTTTCGACTGTGGTGTGCCAGTAATTTCCCAGTTGTCTGGTTTCTTGGCTTTCGCGCGCTCACCTGCCAGCAAGGCATCATCCATCATAAAGGCCACGGCACGACCGGTTTCCAGCGTACGGAAAGAATCGCCATGGTCTTTGGCGCTGATGATGCGCATATCCATTTTCTTCTCGTCGTTCAGCTTGTGCAGCAGAACTTCAGAAGTGGTACCGGAGGTCACGACAACGGTTTTGCCTTTCAGGTCAGCGAAATCTTTGATGTCGCCGCCTTTTTTCACCAGCAGACGGGTACCGATGATGAAGACTGTGTCGGAGAAGGCCGCTTGTTGCTGGCGTTCCAGGTTATTGGTGGTAGAACCACATTCAAAATCGTAAGTGCCGTTCTGCAGCAGTGGAATACGGTTCTGAGAAGTAATCGGCAGCATTTTCACCTGCAGATCAGGCTTGTTCAGTTTGGCTTTGATCGCCGCCACGATGGCGTTGGAATAATCCTGCGAGTAGCCCACTACTTTTTGCTGGTTGTCGTAGTAAGAAAAGGGAACTGATGACTCACGATGCCCAACGACGATCACGCCGCTATCATTAATTTTTTTCAGGGTGCCGGTGAGATCTTCCGCCTGGGCCGCTCCCGCTGCTGCTCCCAACAGCAGAAGAGATAATGCCACTTTGCGTGTCTGCATGTTCCTACTCCTTTGAATGGATGTCGCGCAGAACATAAACTGCGCAGATTGTGATGTTGTGTGTATTTCGTGCTGCTTTTTTAGTTATCCCTTAGCGCAACTGCGCGCAGGATAGTGATTAACATAGCGAATTGTTAACGCAATGAAACAAAAAAGTTTGTTTTTTGCGAGCCGCTCCGCACCAATAAGAGGCAATAAAAAGCCATTGCGCCGTTTCGGTGCGTGTCAGTGCCAGATAGTAGTGCGTGAACATGGCATTACGCTGACAAACCGCTGATGTTTAGAAAACCACTGAAATAAATAGCAATGATCGTGCCAGCACGGTGGAATGCGCAAAAAAGCCAGCAGAGAATCTGGTAAAGCGTAGCCGAGGGGAGCGGAAAACAGCGCAAAAAAAAGGCGAAGTGAGCACTTCGCCTGTCAAAATGTGATCGGGGTGTCAGTGCCGGCGACGCATTATCGCCAGCACCAGGCCAATCAGCGTCAGAATCCACACCGGCCAGATGCCCGCTTTAGCATAAGGGGTTTCACCGGTGGTCGGAGTGACTTTGGCTTCCAGCACGTCACGCGTGAACTGCGGGATCTCTTTTTCAACATCACCGTTGGCATTTACCACCGCCGTGACGCCATTGTTCGTCGATCGCAGCAGCGGACGGCCCAGCTCCAGCGCACGCATACGCGCCATCTGGAAATGCTGCCACGGGCCGATGGAGTGACCAAACCAGGCATCGTTGGACACGGTGAGCAGGAAGTTGGTGTCAGGACGGAAGTTGGCCCGCACTTGCTCACCCAACACAATCTCGTAGCAGATTGCGCTAGTGAGGTCATAACCCGCCACCTTTAACTGCGGTTGCACGTAGGCACCACGGCTGAACGATGACATTGGCAGGTCGAAGAATGGCGCCAGTGGACGCAGCAGGTCTTCCAGCGGCACAAACTCACCAAACGGCACCAGATGATTCTTCTGATAACGGTTGTGGCTTTGATAGCTGTAGGGCTGGTCACCACCTAAAACAATCACGGAGTTGTAATCGTGGTAACGGTTGTCGCCTTCAACACGCGAATCGACAATGCCGGTAATCAGCGTACTGCCGCGCGCGCGGAGTTCAGCATCCAGCGATTTCAGGAACGGCTGCTGGTTGCTTTCCAGGTCAGTGATGGCGGATTCTGGCCAGATGATGATCGGCGCTTTGCCCATGTAAGGCTGGCTGTAAGAGGTATACACGCGTAGCGTATTCAGCAACTGTTGCGGATCCCACTTCATGGATTGCGGGATGTTACCCTGCACCATGGCGATATCCACGCTGCGTTCCGGCAATGGCTGATACCAGTGCAACATGCGCAGCGGCCATGGCAGCACCAGTAACACGACTGCCGCAATCAGGCTTTTCACCGTGCGGTGGTAAAGCGCATGCACCAGCAGACCGGCGATCACCATCATCAGGAAAGTGATGGTCTCAACGCCCGCCAGCGGTGCAAGACCTTTGAGCGGGCCGTTGATCTGGCTATAGCCGAACTGCAGCCACGGGAATCCGGTGAGGATCCAGCCACGCAGGAATTCGCTGATTTGCCACAGTGCCGGTGCGGCCAGCACCAGACGCCATATAGATGCGCGCGGCCACAGGCGATTGAGCACCGCCGCAAATAGCATCGGATAGATGGCGAGGTAAGCGGCCAGCAATATCACCAGGAAGACGTTAACCGGGCCAGGCATACCGCCAAAGGTGGCGATGCTGACGTAAACCCAGTTAATGCCACTGCCGAACAGACCAAAGCCCCAGATGAAGCCAATGGCAGCAGCTTGTGGACTTCGGCGATCCAGCAGCAACAGCTGCAGACCCGCCAGGGAAACTAATGCGGCAGGCCAAAAATCGTAGGGAGAAAAGGAAAGGGTGCCAATGGCACCCGTAATCAAAGCCAGCAGCAGGCGAACCCGCTGCTGCGAGTAAAGAGAGGCTAATGCCATAAAATTATTCGTCTTCGAGTTGCGGTTGTGGAGAATCTTCCGGAATTTTCACATGCACCTGGATGATACGGCGGCTGTCGGCCATCGCGACTTTGAATTGGTAACCATCAATGTCGATGCTCTCACCGCGCGCGGGAAGGTGGCCGAATCCCTGCATCACCAGACCGCCAATGGTATCCACTTCGTCATCACTGAAGCTGGTACCAAATACCTCGTTAAAATCTTCGATAGGCGCAAGCGCACGCACTGTGTAGGTGTGGCGATTCAACTGACGGATATCACGATCTTCCTCATCGTCATACTCATCTTCAATTTCGCCGACAATCAATTCGAGGATGTCTTCAATCGTGACCAGTCCGGAAACGCCGCCGAATTCGTCAATGACGATCGCCATATGATAGCGCTGGGAACGGAACTCTTTCAGCATGCGGTCGACACGCTTACTTTCAGGTACCACCACGGCGGTGCGCAGCACTTTCTCAATGCTGAAAGGCTCAGACGCGCTGCTCATAAACGGCAGCAGGTCTTTGGCCATCAAAATGCCTTCGACGTGGTCTTTATCTTCGCTGATTACCGGGAAGCGTGAGTGGGCGGAATCAATAATGACCGCAAGGCACTCTTCAAGGCTTTGGTTGCGTTTAAGGGTGATCATCTGGGAGCGCGGGATCATGATGTCACGCACGCGCTGCTCGGCAATATCCAGTACCCCTTCGAGCATGTCGCGGGTATCCTGGTCGATCAGCTCTTTTTGCTCAGAATCGCGGATCAGTCCCAGTAGCTCATCACGGTTTTTAGGTTCACCGTGAAAAAGTTGGTTAATTAACAGGGAGAAAAATCCCTTTTTACTACTGGGTGCGTCGCTGTTTTGAGAATGGTCGTCGCTCATGGCGTTATTATTTCGTTCTCTCTGGTGAGGGAAAGTAACTGCTGGCATCCGCGCCAGCAGCGCAATAACCTGAACCTAATGGGCTCAGGCGTCTTCTTTCTCCGAAATGTACGGGTCAGGATAACCAAGAGCAAGCATTATCTCGGTCTCCAGCGCCTCCATTTCTTCGGCTTCTTCATCTTCAATATGGTCATAGCCCAGCAGATGTAGCGTGCCGTGGACCACCATATGCGCCCAGTGGGCTTCAACGGTTTTGCCTTGTTCTTCCGCTTCTTGCTCAACAACCTGACGACAAATAATCAGATCGCCCAGCAGTGGCAGCTCAATCCCTGGTGGCGCTTCAAACGGGAAAGAGAGCACGTTGGTCGGCTTATCTTTACCGCGATAAGTCAGATTAAGCTCATGACTCTCTGCCTCATCCACCAGACGGATGGTCACTTCACTTTCCGGCTGGAAAGGCGTTACTGCGGCTTCTAGCCAGCGCTGGAAAGCGGTTTCGGCTGGCAGGCCATTTTCATCGGCACAAGCCAACTGTAGATCTAAAATCACCGCGCTCATGAAGGCTCCTGCGGGCTGGATGGGGTAGCAAGTTGAGTCGCCAGCGTTTCACGCTTGCGCTCTTCTGCCAGTTTGTCACGGCGTTTCTGGTCGGCTTCTTCCCACGCTTCATAAGCATTCACGATACGTGCGACAACCGGATGACGCACCACGTCTTCGCTGTGGAAAAAGTTAAAGCTGATTTCATCAACTTCCGCCAATACTTCAATGGAATGGCGCAGGCCGGATTTGGTGCTGCGCGGCAGGTCAATCTGCGTGACGTCACCGGTGATCACCGCTTTGGAGTTGAAGCCGATACGGGTCAGGAACATCTTCATCTGTTCGGTGGTGGTGTTCTGACTTTCATCGAGAATCACAAAGGCGTCATTGAGCGTACGGCCGCGCATGTAAGCCAGCGGAGCCACTTCGATAACGTTGCGCTCCATCAGCTTTTCCACGCGCTCAAAGCCGAGCATTTCGAACAGGGCATCGTAGAGTGGACGCAGATAAGGATCGACTTTCTGGCTCAGGTCACCCGGCAGGAAGCCCAGTTTCTCACCGGCCTCAACCGCAGGACGCGTTAGCAGAATACGTCGAATTTCCTGACGTTCCAGTGCATCAACGGCAGCGGCAACCGCCAGATAGGTTTTACCGGTCCCCGCAGGACCCACACCAAAGGTGATGTCATGGTCGAGGATGTTCGCCACGTACTGCGCCTGGTTAGGCGTACGAGGCTTAATCACACCGCGCTTAGTTTTGATGTGGATGGCTTTACCAAACTCCGGCACGCTTTCGGCGGTTTGCTCCAGTACACGGCTCTCTTTGATCGCCAGATGCACCTGGTCCGGTTCAATATCCGGGATTTGGCCACGCACAGGCGCGGTGCTCACGTACAGGTCGCGCAGAATATTGATGGCCGCGTCGACACTGAGCGATCGGCCCACCAGTTTGAAGTGATTGTCCCGGCGGTTGATTTCGACACCGAGACGTTTTTCCAGCTGCTTCACATTGTCATCAAACGGACCGCACAGGCTCATCAGTCGGCGGTTATCGGCCGGTTCAAGGGCGATTTCACGAGTTTCGATATTCAATTGAATCCTTTGGGTCACTCAGGGCCAGTTGAAGAAGATGTATCCAATGCTTCATCACAGAGATAAGCATCTATACGGAATTATTTATGGGGCAAGGCCCGGCTGCAAGTTGCAAAAGCGATATTTGGGCGTTGCAGGCGGAATGCAAGGGGTACGGGATGAAACAGGCGGCAGCACCTTGTGCACTGCCGCGCAAAGCGAGGGGGCATCAAGGCTGGTAAAGACCTACGCCGATGTCATTTTCGCGGCGTGTGCGGGCTATCACGGCATCGGGGCTGAGGCTGACGCGTAACGCCATTTCATCTTCGGTGCGGATCAGTTTGCCGCGCAGCGAGTTGGCATGAACATCGACAATTTCCACGTCAACAAACTTGCCGATCATCTCCACAGGCGCTTCGAAGTTTACCACGCGGTTGTTGTCGGTGCGTCCGGTCAACTCCATCACATTTTTACGTGAGATGCCTTCTATTAGCACACGCTGCGTGGTACCGAGCATGCGGCGGCTCCAGGCCATCGCCTGCTGATTGAGGCGATCCTGCAGAATATACAGGCGCTGCTTTTTCTCTTCTTCGGAAACATCGTCAGGCAAATCAGCGGCAGGGGTACCCGGACGTGCCGAATAGATGAAGCTGAAGCTGACATCGAAATTCACGTCGCCCACCAGTTTCATGGTCTGTTCAAAATCCTGCTGCGTTTCGCCAGGGAAACCAATGATGAAATCTGAACTCATCTGAATATCCGGGCGGGCTTTCTGTAGCTTACGGATGATGGCTTTGTATTCCAGCGCGGTGTGTGCACGCTTCATCAGCGTCAGGATACGATCGGCACCGCTCTGTACCGGTAAGTGCAGGAAGCTCGCCAGCTCTGGCGTGTCCCGGTAGACATCGATAATGTCATCGGTGAATTCAATGGGATGGCTGGTGGTGAAACGGATGCGGTCGATGCCATCAATGGCCGCCACCAGACGCAACAGTTCCGCGAAGCTGCAGATTTGGTCATCAAAGGTCGTGCCGCGATAGGCATTAACGTTTTGACCCAGCAAGTTCACTTCTCGCACGCCCTGCGCGGCCAGTTGCGCAACTTCCAGCAGAATATCGTCACACGGACGGCTCACTTCCTCGCCGCGCGTATAAGGCACCACGCAGAAAGTACAATATTTGTTGCAGCCTTCCATAATGGACACAAAGGCAGTCGGGCCTTCTGCGCGCGGTTCCGGTAAGCGGTCAAATTTCTCGATTTCCGGGAAGCTGATGTCAATCACCGGGCTTTTCGTCCCGCGCACCTGATTAAGCATCTCTGGCAGGCGATGCAGCGTCTGTGGGCCAAACACAATATCCACGCAGTTGGCGCGTTCACGCAGACGTTCGCCTTCCTGCGAAGCGACACAGCCGCCGACGCCAATAATCACGTCAGGATTTATCGCTTTCAATTTCTTCCAGCGTCCTAACAGGGCGAAAACCTTCTCCTGCGCCTTCTCACGGATCGAGCAGGTGTTGAGCAGCAATACGTCGGCCTCTTCAGCGTCTTCGGTCAGGGTGTAACCGTGTGTGCTGTTCAGCAGATCGGCCATCTTTGATGAATCGTACTCATTCATCTGACAGCCCCAGGTTTTAATATGCAGTTTTTTGGTCATCGAACTAGCCATTGATTCAGTGCAGGGAAGTGCAGGGCGCGTATTGTAATGCTTTGCTGCTGTTGTGACCAGCACAGCAGGGCCTGAGATTGTGCAGCCAATTTCCGGTACACTTTATCTATCAACGTGATGACGTGAGCTATCACGGCAAGCAGAAGGATTAGAGTCAATGCAGGATTCACATTTTGATGTGGTGGTGGTGGGTGGCGGCATGGTGGGCGCGGCGCTTGCCTGTGGCCTGGCACAGCAGCAATTTCGCGTGGCGGTGATTGAACGCGCCGAACCCACTGTGTTTGATGCCGCAAGCCCGCCCGATGTGCGCATTTCTGCTATCGGTGCTTCGTCGGTGGCACTGCTGCGTCAATTGGATGTGTGGGAGCGCGTAAAGGCGATGCGTTGCGCGCCTTACCGTAAACTCGAAACCTGGGAGTGGCAAAGTGCGCATGTGACCTTTGATGCTGCCTCGCTGGGCCTGCCAGAGCTGGGATATATGGTGGAAAACAGCGTGCTGCAACGTGCGCTGTGGGAAAAGATGCAGGAAGAGGGCATCACGCTGATCTGTCCCGCCAGCCTGCAACAGCTTCAATCGCACAGCGGCGGTTGGCATGTTCAACTGGATAATGGCACCGCGCTGGATACACGTCTGGTGGTGGGTGCTGATGGTGCTAACTCGCGCGCGCGCCAACTGGCGGGGATTGGGGTACGTGGGTGGCAATATGCCCAGTCCTGTATGCTGATCAGCGTCGAGTGCGAGCAGGAAGTTGGGGATTCGACCTGGCAGCAATTCACGCCAGAGGGACCACGCGCGTTCCTGCCGCTGTTTGATCATCACGCCTCTCTGGTGTGGTATGACGCACCGGCGCGTATTCGCCAGCTACAGGCAATGCCATTGTCACAGCTTGAAAAAGAGATTCATGCCCACTTCCCGGCACGCTTAGGGCGGATTCGGGTGAAGAAGGCAGCCTCATTCCCGCTGGTGCGTCGCCACGCTTCGCGCTATGTCTTGCCAGGATTAGCGCTGGTGGGAGATGCGGCACACACCATCAATCCCCTCGCGGGACAGGGCGTGAATCTCGGGTATCGTGATGTTGATGCCTTAATCAATACACTGGTTGATGCGCGCAGCCAGGCACAGTTGTGGTCATCTGATGTGGTGTTACAGCGCTATCATCGTCAACGCTATAAAGATAATTTGCTGATGCAGGGTGGAATGGATTTGTTCTATTTTGCCTTCAGCAATACGCTTTCACCGTTGCGATTTGCACGAAATCTGGCATTGATTGCGGCGGAGAATGCCGGAGCGTTGAAACGCAAGGCGCTGAAATACGCGTTGGGCTTGTAAGTGTCAGAGCGTCGCAAGGCGCTCTTTGCTTTACCCGGATGCAGAAAACAATAAAGCCCGCAAAAGCGGGCTTTATTGTGCAATTTGGCTGGGGTGCAGGGATTCGAACCCCGGAATGCTGGTATCAGAAACCAGAGCCTTACCGCTTGGCGACACCCCAATAATGCGTTTTCAAATTGTCTTTAATTGGCTGGGGTGCAGGGATTCGAACCCCGGAATGCTGGTATCAGAAACCAGAGCCTTACCGCTTGGCGACACCCCAATTAATGGTGTTACAAATTCTTCTTAAATATGGCTGGGGTGCAGGGATTCGAACCCCGGAATGCTGGTATCAGAAACCAGAGCCTTACCGCTTGGCGACACCCCAAAAATTTGGTGGCTACGACGGGATTTGAACCTGTGACCCCATCATTATGAGTGATGTGCTCTAACCAGCTGAGCTACGTAGCCTGAGTTTACTGCTTATTACTTCCGATAATGGCTGGGATACCTGGATTCGAACCAGGGAATGCCGGTATCAAAAACCGGTGCCTTACCGCTTGGCGATATCCCATCTGTCGACTCGTATCCACGAGTAAATATCGGATTGGCTGGGGTACCAGGATTCGAACCTGGGAATGCTGGTATCAAAAACCAGTGCCTTACCGCTTGGCGATACCCCATCCGGCTGCCGAGACTGAAATGGTGCGGGAGGCGAGACTTGAACTCGCACACCTTGCGGCGCTAGAACCTAAATCTAGTGCGTCTACCAATTTCGCCACTCCCGCGAAAAAAAAGATGGTGGCTACGACGGGATTTGAACCTGTGACCCCATCATTATGAGTGATGTGCTCTAACCAGCTGAGCTACGTAGCCATCTTTTTTCGCTAACCTTCATCGGCGTTGCGGGGCGCATTATGCGTATTGAGCTTTGTAGCGTCAACAAGTTTTTTGCCGTTTTTTGCCTTAAAACGCCTGTTTGACTGGCTTGTAACCAGGGTGGCGATTTATTCAGCAGTTTTCGATCGCAACATCGACGATAAAAACAAAAAGGGGCCTATTCAGACCCCTTATCCTACTCATTCACAAGCTTATTTGTAGGCGGACTGATGCACACCGACAGCACGACCTGAAGGGTCATCCATGTTCTTGAAGGCTTCATCCCATTCAATGGCTTTCGCTGAAGAACAGGCAACGGATGGACCGCCCGGTACACACTCTGCAGCGCTGGCAATCGGGAACAGCTCTTCAAAGATTTCGCGGTACAAATACGCTTCTTTCGAGTTCGGCGTGTTGTACGGGAAGCGGAAGTGCGCGGTAGACAACTGCTGATCGGTGACCTGCTTCGCGGCCACTTCTTTCAGGCTATCGATCCAGCTGTAGCCTACGCCATCCGAGAACTGCTCTTTCTGACGCCATGCGACACTTTCCGGCAGGTAAGAAGAGAAGCATTCACGCAGAATGTGTTTTTCCATTTTGCCGTTGCTGCCGCACAGTTTGTCTTCCGGGTTGATGCGCATCGCCACATCGAGGAATTTCTTGTCGAGGAAGGGTACGCGTGCTTCAACGCCCCATGCCGACATCGCTTTGTTGGCACGCGCACAGTCAAACATGTGCAGGGCCAGCAGTTTGCGCACGTTCTCTTCGTGGAATTCCTGAGCGTTTGGCGCTTTGTGGAAGTACAGGTAGCCGCCAAACACTTCGTCCGCGCCTTCACCTGACAGCACCATTTTGATGCCCATCGCCTTGATTTTACGTGACATCAAGTACATTGGCGTGGAGGCGCGAATCGTCGTGACGTCATAAGTTTCGATGTGGTAAATCACATCGCGAATCGCATCCAGACCTTCCTGCACGGTGAAGTGGATTTCATGGTGCACCGTACCCAGATGCTCAGCCACGGATTTAGCGGCTTTCAAATCTGGTGAACCTTCCAGACCGACAGCAAAGGAGTGCAGCTGTGGCCACCAGGCATCACTTTTATCTTCATCTTCCACACGTTTCGCGGCAAAGCGCTTGGTCACGGCAGAGATGATGGACGAGTCAAGGCCGCCAGACAGCAGCACGCCATATGGCACGTCAGACATCAGATGGCTTTTCACTGATTCTTCCAGCGCATGCTTCAGGCCCGCAGCATCGGTGGTGTTCTCTGCAACCGCAGAGAAATCCATCCAGTCACGCTGCCAGTAACGACGGATTTCGCCATCGCTGCTGCACAGGAAGCTTCCCGGCGGGAATTCTTTGATGGTGCGGCAAACCGGCACCAGCGCTTTCATTTCAGAAGCGACAAACAGGTTGCCGTGCTCATCGTTGCCCATGTACAGCGGGATAATCCCGATGTGGTCACGGCCAATCAGATATTGCTGTTTCACGCTGTCCCACAGAATAAAGGCGAACATGCCTTGCAGGTCATCAAGGAAATCGAGGCCTTTTTCCTGGTACAGCGCGAGGATCACTTCGCAGTCAGAACCGGTCTGGAACGCATAACGATCGCTCAGTTCAGCACGCAAAGCCTGATGGTTGTAGATCTCGCCGTTCACGGCCAGTACGTGGGTGTGGTCAGCGTTGTACAGCGGCTGTGCACCGTTGTTAACGTCAACAATCGACAGGCGCTCATGCACCAGAATGGCTTTGTCATCGGCATAGACACCAGACCAGTCCGGGCCACGGTGACGCATCAGACGGGAACACTCCAGCGCTTTCTTGCGCAGTTCAACAGGATCGGATTTCAGATCCAGCACACCAAAAATCGAACACATAACTGACTCCTGATCTCACCTTGCGGCGATGTTATTTCTACGTTTGTCCGGCAGCCTTGACTGCGTGATGTATAAGAAAATGCGCTATCTGGTGGTGTTAACGCAAGCAATATTGCGATCTTTTGATAAAAAGATTGTTGTGATGGCTTAAAAATTAAATTTTATCTAATTAAATGGCAATTAAATTAGATGGCGTCTAATGAATTGGCGTTTTGGATGATTTCCTGTGCAATTGCCGCTGCACAAAATCACCCTAAAGGGATGTAAAAACAAACGCCCCGCTCACACAGCGTGCGGGCAGGGCGATAAGTAAACGCGATAGTGAAGACTTAGAAGAGATCGATATCGGCTACTGAAGGATAAATCCAGTCCGGTCGGAACGGCATCGCATCAATGTCACTCAGCGTTGAAACCCCGGAGAGCACCAGGATGGTTTCCAGCCCGGCCTGGAAGCCGGCCAGAATATCGGTGCGCAGGTTATCGCCGACAATCACGGTTTCTTCCGAATGGGCATGCATCTTATTCAACGCCGCGCGCATGATGTAAGGGCTCGGCTTGCCAACATAAAACGGCTTGCGACCGGAAATGGTTTCAATACCAGCACAGAGCGCGCCACAAGCCGGCACATAGCCGCGCGCATGCGTATCCGGGTTGGTGGCGATAAAGCGTGCGCCGCTAGCGACAAAGAACGCAGCCTTGTGCATCATTTCCCAGTTGAACGAGCGCGTCTCGCCGACGATGACGAAATCGGGGTTCACATCAGTGATGGTGAATCCCGCCTTATACAATTCGTGGATCAATGCACCTTCGCCAATCACATAGGCTTTTTTACCTTCCTGACGGCGCAGGAAATCGGCGGTTGCCATGGCGGAGGTATAGAACACCGAATCCGGCACCTCAACGCCTGCATTGGCAAAGCGGTTCGCCAGATCCTGGGCAGTTTGCGACGGATAGTTAGTCAGCACTACCAGCGGCATCTCTTTTTCGAGAATGCGCTGCAGAAACTCATTCGCGCCTTTCACGGCTGTGTTGTCGTGCATCAACACGCCGTCGATGTCACAGATTACGCTTTTGATGGTCATATTGGCTTCCGGTCGGGCCCGCCAGGCGGCAGGCTTCAGTTATTCTTCCAGCAGATGCTGCAGCAAAATACCATTCAGCATCGCGCGTTTTGCCAGGGCAAAGGCGCCAATCGCTGAGCGATGATCCAGTTCAGAGCGCACCACCGGCAGATTTTTACGGAACGCGTTCAGTGCCTGGGTATTAATGCAACCTTCAATCGCCGGGAACAGGACTTTGTCTGCGTCGGTGATTTCCCCCGCCAACACCACCTTTTGCGGATTGAACAGGTTAATGGCAATCGCAATCGCTTTCCCGAGGTAGCGACCTACGTACTCGATTACTTCGCACGCCAGTGCGTCACCCTGATTAGCGGCACGACAGATTTGCGGCATCAGGCAGTTATCCAGCGTCAGCGTGCTTGGGTAGCCCTGATTGAGCAGATGGCGCACGCGATTTTCAATCGCGCCGTTAGCCGCGATGGTTTCCAGACAGCCAAAGTTGCCGCAATGGCAGCGTTCGCCCAAAGGGTCGACCTGGATATGACCAATCTCGCCGACGTTGCCGTTACTGCCGAGGAAAATATGGCCATTGGCGATGATCCCCGCGCCGGTACCGCGATGTAAACGCACCAGAATGGAGTCTGCGCAATCGCGACTTGCACCGAAATAGTGCTCCGCCAGCGCCAGACTGCGGATATCGTGGCCAACAAAGCTGGTGACGTTGAAGCGTTTTTGCAGGCTGGACACCAGTGGCCAGTGGCTCACGGTGATATGCGGCATATAGCGAATAATGCCATTAATCGGGTCTACCAGGCCTGGCAGAATCACCGCAATCGCAATCAGCTCATGAATTTTGCGTTGATGCGCCGCCATAAATGCCGTGATGGCATTGAACAACGCATTCTCCAGCGTTTCCTGGGTGCGCTCAGGCAGCGGATAGTCTTCCTGCGCCAGCGATTTGCCGCTCAGGTCAAACAGCGTCAGCGTGGCATCATTGCGCCCTAAGCGAACGCCGATGGTATGAAAGTGACGGGTTTCGGTAATGATGGAAATGGCGCGGCGACCACCGGTAGAGGCTTGTTGCTCTACCTCTTTGATCAGGCCGCGCTCAATAAGCTGGCGGGTAATTTTCGTGACGCTGGCGGGCGCAAGCTGGCTGAGATCGGCAATCTGTATACGCGATATCGGCCCTTGTTGATCAATTAGCCGATAAACGGCTGCACTATTGAGTTGTTTGACAAGATCGACATTTCCTATTTGAGTCTGGCCGCCAGTGGTCATTCAGTACTTACTCGCTGAGGACGTCGTCTCCATTGACTAACGTCTTAGTGATTTGATAATCGCGGGTAAAGACAGTGAGGTTAGCGACTTTTCCTGCTGTCACTGAACCCAGCTGTTTTTCCACACCCATTGCCTGAGCTGGGTAGAGCGTTGCCATGCGCAATGCTTCATCCAGCGCGATACCGCAATGTTCGACGCTGTTCTGCACTGCTTCAATCATAGTCAGCGCAGAACCGCTCAGGGTACCGTTTTCGTCAACGCAAAGGCCGTCGCGATAGTATATTGTTTTGCCTGCAAAAATGAATTGATCAATCGACGCGCCGGCCGGTGCGGTCGCATCCGTTACCAACACCAGCTTGTCACCTTTGATGCGCTTTGCATTGCGCACGTTAGCGTAGTGGACATGTAAACCATCCGCAATGATGCCGCAGTATACATCAGGTGAATCAAACAGCGCACCGATCAGACCAGGCTCACGTCCGGCGAAGGTCGGCATGGCATTATAGAGATGAGTAGCAAAAGAGACACCCGCACTAAAACCCGCTTTGGCTTCTTCATAAGTGGCATTTGAATGTCCCGCAGACACAATAATGCCAGCGTTACGCAGTTTGCCTATTACTTCAGCACCGGCATTTTCTGGCGCCAGCGTGACTTTGGTGATCACATCCGCGTTGGCGCAGAGAAAGTCCACCATCTCTGCATCGGGCAGACGAATCAAATCTGGGTTGTGAGTGCCTTTTTTGGCTTTGTTCAGCCAGGGGCCTTCAAGATGCAAACCCAGCGCCTGATTCTGATGTTTGGCCTGGTAGGCGCGCATGGTTTCAATGGCACGCTTCATCAGTTCATTGGTGCTGGTGATCAACGTTGGCAGATAGCTGGTGCAGCCTGATTTTTCATTGGCACGCTGCATGATTTCCAGCGTTTCGACGCTCAGTGCGTCGATATCATCGTTAAACTGCACACCGCCGCAGCCGTTGAGCTGCAAATCAATAAATCCGGGAGCGATAAACGCACCAGCCACATCCTGCTGTGCAATCGTTGCGTCAAGCGCATCTCGTGGGCACACGCGCTCAATCAGGCCATCCGCAATCACCACTGCATGATTGTCCAGAATTTCATGACCAGTAAAAATCCGGCCGTTCACTAATGCGTACATCGTTTTTCTCTCCCGGCTAAGCCTGCCACTTTAAAGCGGCAGGTTTTTCACAACGTGTTTTCACACACCCTTCATATTTTCCGCTTCCATTTCGCGGAAATATTTCACGGTTTTCACTTTGAGTTCCATGGTAGCTGGCTCGTCACACACCACCACGGATTTCGCATGCAACTGCAGGCAGCTGATGGTCCACATATGGTTAACGTTGCCTTCCACGGCAGCCTGCAACGCCTGTGCTTTCAGATGGCCCGTCACCAGAATCATCACTTCTTCGGCATCCAGCAGCGTACCCACACCCACGGTCAGGGCGTATTTTGGTACCTGATCGACATCGCCATTAAAGAAGCGTGAGTTGGCTAAACGGGTATCGTGCGTCAGGGTTTTGATACGCGTACGGGATGAAAGGGAGGAGGCTGGTTCATTAAAAGCAATGTGCCCATCGTTACCGACGCCGCCCATAAACAGGTTAATTTTACCGTAAGCGCGCATCTTCTCTTCGTACTGGCGACATTCTGCGTCAATATCTGGTGCATTGCCATTCAGAAGATTGATATTTTCTGGTTGGATATCAACGTGATCGAAAAAGTTACGATACATGAAGCTATGGTAGCTTTCAGGATGCTCTTTTGGCAGGCCGACGTATTCGTCCATATTGAAGGTCACCACGTGCTTAAAACTAACCTGGCCCGCTTTGTGCATGTCAATCAGGTGCTTGTAAGCTTCCAGCGGCGTACCGCCGGTGGGCAAGCCCAGCACGAAGGGACGTTCTGCGCTAGGCTTAAACGCGTTAATGCGGTTAACAATGTGGCGTGCAGCCCATTTACCCACCTGGGTCGGTGTGGCCAAAGGGATCAGTCTCATGTCTTCACCTCAATTAAGATTAGGAAAATGTTGTCGCCGATGCTGGTTTAGGTTGCTGCCATTAAGCGTAATCCGTTTAAGCGTAACCAGCAGGGAAAAGTGCGACTTGATATTTTTCATCATAAAATAAGTTTGTGGTGGTGGCTAGCATTTCGCAGGAATAAACGTCCATTATGGTGATTAAAGTCACAGTTACTGTGGTTTTAATTTGCGAGGCGAATTAATTTATCTTTACACTGCGCCTCGTGGTGAAAGATGTCATCAAGGTACCGAGCGTAGGGATAATAAAATCAACCCGCGCTACGGCAAAACGCCAGTCTCATAGGGGGAGAAAAAGGTGAGTATTTTAGGATATCTGCAAAAGGTCGGCCGCGCGCTTATGGTGCCGGTAGCGACACTGCCGGCAGCGGCAATCTTGATGGGGGTAGGGTATTGGATTGATCCAGATAGCTGGGGTGCAGGTAATGCGCTGGCAGCACTGTTGATCAAGTCGGGTTCTGCCATTATCGAAAATATGTCCGTGCTGTTTGCCATTGGTGTGGCTTACGGTATGTCGAAAGATAAAGATGGTGCGGCCGCGTTAACCGGCTTCGTCGGCTTCCTGGTGGTGACGACACTCTGTTCGCCAGCCGCCGTATCGATGATTCAGAAGATCCCGGTCGATCAGGTGCCTGCTGCCTTCGGCAAGATCAATAACCAGTTCGTGGGTATCCTGGTCGGTATTCTCTCCGCTGAAGTGTACAACCGCTTTAGTCATGTTGAGCTGCCCAAAGCGCTGTCGTTCTTCAGTGGCCGACGTTTGGTGCCGATCCTCGTCTCCTTCCTGATGATCGTCGTGGCGTTCATCCTGATGTACATCTGGCCAATCATCTTCGGCGGCCTGGTGAACTTCGGTGAGCACATTCAGAAAATGGGCTCGGTGGGTGCAGGCGTGTATGCCTTCTTTAACCGCTTACTGATTCCGGTCGGTCTGCATCACGCACTGAACTCCGTGTTCTGGTTTGACGTGGCAGGCATTAACGATATTCCTAAGTTCCTCGGCGGTGCACAATCTATCGCTAATGGCACGGGTATCCCGGGCATCACCGGTCGCTATCAGGCGGGCTTCTTCCCGATCATGATGTTTGGCTTGCCGGGTGCAGCATTGGCTATCTTCCACTGCGCACGCCCAGAAAACCGCGCTAAAGTCGGTGGTATCATGCTGGCTGCTGCGTTCGCGGCCTTCTTCACTGGTATCACTGAACCGCTGGAATTCTCCTTCATGTTCGTAGCGCCAGTGCTGTATGTGATCCATGCGGTATTGACGGGTATCTCCGTATTTATCGCGGCGAGCATGCACTGGATTGCCGGCTTCGGCTTCAGTGCCGGGCTGGTGGATATGGTGCTGTCAACGCGTAACCCGCTGGCAGTGAATTGGTGGATGCTGATCCCACAGGGCCTGGTGTTCTTCGCCATCTACTATGTGGTGTTCCGTTTCACTATTCAGAAATTCAATCTGATGACGCCGGGTCGTGAATTGTCTGCGGGCGATGAAACTGACGGCTACGACGTCAACGTCGACCATAGCGGTAACGGTGAAAGCCAGACAGAATCACTGGCACGTCGTTACATTGCAGCCATCGGCGGTTCAGACAACCTGACCAACATCGATGCCTGTATCACCCGTCTGCGTCTGAACGTTAAAGACTCTGCTCAGGTGAATGAAGGCGTGGCGAAACGTTTAGGCGCATCCGGTGTGATTCGACTGAACAAGCAAAGCGTACAGGTAATTGTCGGTACGCAGGCTGAAAGTATCGCCACCGCTATGAAAACGGTATTGAGCAAAGGCCCGGTTGCGGCGGCTTCCGCTCCTGCAGCCGCTGCTGCACCCGTCGCGGCAAAACCACAAGCCGTGCTGAACACCGAAAAAGCAGTCATCGCTACGCTGGTGGCACCGGTGACCGGTGAGATCGTCTCACTGGATGCCGTGCCGGATGAAGCCTTCGCCAGCAAAGCCGTGGGTGATGGCCTGGCAATCAAGCCAACCGACAAAACGGTGGTGGCACCAATTGCCGGTACCGTGGTGAAAATCTTCAACACCAACCATGCGTTCTGTCTGGAAGCGGCCAACGGCGTCGAGATCGTGGTGCACATGGGTCTGGACACCGTCGCGCTGGAAGGTAAAGGTTTCACACGTCTGGTGGAAGAGGGTGCAACCGTCACCGCCGGTCAGCCGATTCTGGAGATGGATCTGGACTTCCTCAACGCCAACGCGCGCTCAATGATTAGCCCGGTGGTCGTCAGCAACAGCGATGATTTCGCCGGACTGAATCTGCTGGCAAGCGGTTCGGTGGTTGCAGGTGTGACACCGCTGTATGAAGTGAAAAACTAAGTCCTTGTGATTTAGTCAGAAGGCAGGAAGCAATTCCTGCCTTTTTTGTTTTAAAACGACCAACAAACGGTTGTTTCCCTCCTGCGCTTTGTGGATCATACTCCGTTACTTCGTGGTACAAATCACCCGCTATTGTTTTGAGGATTTTGAGATGAGTGAGGCTGAAGCCCGCCCAACGAACTTTATTCGTCAGATCATCGACGAAGATTTGGCGAGCGGTAAGCACAGCAGTGTGCATACCCGTTTCCCGCCTGAGCCCAATGGTTACCTGCATATTGGCCATGCGAAATCTATCTGCCTGAACTTTGGTATCGCCCAAGATTATCAAGGACAGTGCAACCTGCGTTTTGACGACACTAACCCGGTGAAAGAAGACCTGGAGTTCGTTGAATCCATCAAGCGTGACGTGCAATGGCTGGGCTTTGAGTGGAGCGGCAACATTCGTTACTCCTCAGACTACTTCGACCAACTGTTTAATTACGCCGTTGAGCTGATCAATAAAGGTCTGGCTTACGTTGATGAGTTGTCGGCGGAAGAGATCCGTGAATATCGCGGCACTCTGACTGCGCCTGGCAAAAACAGCCCGTACCGCGATCGCAGCGTGGATGAGAACTTAGCGCTGTTCCAGAAAATGCGTGATGGCGGTTTCGAAGAAGGTAAAGCCTGTCTGCGTGCCAAAATCGACATGGCATCCAGCTTCATCGTGATGCGTGATCCGGTGCTGTACCGCATTAAGTTTGCCGATCACCATCAGACCGGTAACAAGTGGTGCATCTACCCGATGTACGACTTTACGCATTGCATTTCGGATGCCATCGAAGGAATTACGCACTCACTGTGTACGCTGGAGTTCCAGGACAACCGTCGTCTGTACGATTGGGTGCTGGATAACATCACCATTCCTCAGCATCCGCGTCAGTACGAATTCTCGCGTCTGAATCTGGAATACGCGGTGATGTCGAAGCGTAAGCTGACGCAGCTGGTCACCGAGAAAGTGGTGGAAGGCTGGGACGATCCCCGTATGCTGACCGTTTCTGGTCTGCGTCGTCGTGGTTACAGCGCGGCTTCCATTCGTGAGTTTTGCCGCCGTATCGGCGTGACCAAGCAGGACAACATCGTTGAGATGGCGTCGCTGGAATCCTGTATTCGTGACGATCTCAATGAAAACGCCCCGCGTGCGATGGCCGTGCTTGATCCGCTGAAAGTGGTGATCGAAAACCTGCCAGCTGGTCATGAAGAAACGCTGACCATGCCTAATCATCCGAATAAACCGGAAATGGGCACGCGTGAAGTACCTTTCAGCCGCGAAGTGTGGATTGATCGTGCTGACTTCCGTGAAGAAGCTAACAAGCAGTACAAGCGCCTGGTGTTGGGTAAAGAAGTGCGTCTGCGTAATGCTTACGTGATTCGCGCGGAGCGCATAGCGAAAGATGAAGAGGGTAATATCACCTGCATCTACGCCACCTGTGATGTGGACACGCTGAGTAAAGATCCGGCAGACGGCCGCAAAGTGAAAGGGGTTATCCATTGGGTTTCTGCCATTCACGCGCTGCCTGCGGAGTTCCGTCTTTACGATCGCCTGTTCAGCGTGCCAAATCCGGCCGCGGCTGAGGATTTCCTGACCACCATCAACCCAAATTCGCTGGAAATCAAACAGGGCTTCGTCGAGTCTGGTCTGCGAGATGCAGCGGTAACGGCTGCGTATCAATTTGAACGCGAAGGCTACTTCTGTGCCGATAGCGTTTATTCGCAGCCCGGTAAGCCGGTGTTTAACCGTACGGTGGGGCTACGCGATACCTTCGCGAAAATTGGCGAGTAATGTCATTCGTCGATAGCACAATATGATCATGAAAGGGCGAGCAATCGCCCTTTTTTATTGCCTGTAATCCGCCCTGGGCAATCAATTATGCTGAAGGCGGTAAAGTGTGCTTATTGTCTCATTTTGCGACAATTCTGACTTTAGCAAAATTAACCCATTTGCGAGTGTGAAAAATTGTATTTCAGGTAGGCTATGCGCTCTCAACAGAGCTCTGCGGGTTATCAAAGGAAAAAAAATGACAAGTCTCGCCCTGGAAGCTAAGCATAGCGTGGTGGTATTACATCAGCTTATTGAACGTGTTTTTAACCAGGCAGAAGGCAGTGATGACAGCATGGAACTGCTTTTGTCATACTTTCACCCGGATTTCAAAATGGTCACCCCGCTGGGTAAGCAGCTGGATCTGAATGAGACAGAAGTGCTGTTTCGCAAACTGCACGGTCAGCGGGAAGGAATGCGCATTGCCACCAGTGAGCATGTCATCATTTCGCAACAGAGTGATGAAGTGACGATTCAATATCGTGAGTTACAAATGTTGAACGGCACCAATCAAACGCGCATTTCTCTGGCTGTACTGGATTGCAGCACTACCATTCCCCGCTGGCGTTATCTGCACGAAACCTTTATCGCTTGATAACAGGCATAAAAAAACCGGTGACAAGCACCGGTTTTTTTATATTGCATAGCACACTCAATTACTTATCGTGGAGCGTATCGTCTTCGCGGCAGTCTCCCAGTGCACAGTGACCGTACAGGTACAGGCTGTGGTTGCTGAGTTTGATACCATGGCGAGTCGCAATCTCACGCTGACGCGTTTCGATTGATTCATCGCTGAATTCGATCACTTTGCCACAATCCAGGCAGATCAAGTGGTCATGATGATGTTGCTGAGTCAGTTCGAATACGGATTTTCCGCCTTCGAAGTTATGACGGGTGACGATACCCGCGTCATCAAATTGGTTAAGAACGCGATATACCGTTGCCAGGCCAATCTCTTCGCCCATATCGATCAGGCGCTTATACAAATCTTCCGCACTGACGTGATGGGACTCGGGGCCAGGTCCCTGAAGCACTTCCAAAATTTTCAATCTTGGCAGAGTGACTTTCAGGCCAGCCTTCTTCAATGCGGAGTTGTTGTCAGTCATTCGGATATTGTCCTGTTACTTTGCATGTCACTTACGGCGCAGGGGCCTTGAATGTTTAGGTCACGCGTATTCTCATTTGCGTCTCATTATAGAACTCAAGCAGTGAAATGAAAACCAGGGTGTCGCGCAAATCAACAAAATTCGTAAGGATAAATATCGCTACGTTAGCGCGGAACAGTGTGGTTTGGATTTCCATTTCACTCAGCCTCAGTCAACAATCAGAGGAATAAGCGGATGACCATTGCGGGTATTCTACAGATTTGCGGGGAAAAGTTAAAAAACCCTGACTATTATTTTTATAGGAAATTCCTTTGCCCCAATGTGAGCCAGCGCTCACATTGGGGCGGCGAGGCATCAGGCTTCGATGATCTCTTTTAACTGCAGTTCATCAAAAATCTGCTTCACCCAGGCGTCAACACGTTCATTGGTCAGCTCAGGTTGACGATCTTCGTCAATCGCCAGGCCGAGGAAGTGTTTGTCGTCTGCCAGACCTTTTGAGGCTTCAAAGTGATAGCCCTCGGTCGGCCAGTGTCCGACAATCACCGCGCCGTTTGGCTCAATGATGTCGCGAATCGTGCCCATCGCATCACAGAAGTACTCTGCATAATCTTCCTGGTCGCCACAGCCAAACAGTGCCACCAGTTTGCCGTTGAAGTCGATCTCTTCCAGAGTAGGGAAGAAGTCATCCCAGTCGCACTGTGCTTCGCCGTAATACCAGGTAGGAATGCCCAGCAGCAGGATGTCGAACGCTGCGAGATCTTCTTTGGTGCTCTTAGCAATGTCATGCACTTCGGCGACATCTTTACCCAGTTGTTTCTGGATCATTTTTGCAATGTTTTCAGTGTTGCCGGTATCGCTGCCGAAGAAAATGCCTACGATTGCCATGGGTTAAGTAACCTCTTAAAGCCTGATTGTGAAAGTAAGTCAATTGACTGCACATGTTAGCGAATGATAGCAGACCGTTGAAAAGGGCGGAACGAGTAAAGCCTGAACTTTGTGTTCCTGCGTGCGGTCAGCGCGCTAAGACAGTTTGAGTTGTGCCAGCAGCATTTGTTCAATCAATTCGCTGCGGCTGATGTTTTGTTGCTCGGCCAGCGTATTCAAGGCGTCAACCGCCTCGCTGGACATTTTCAGCTCGACACGACGCAGCCCTCGCACTTTATCGCGCTTGAGCTGGTTACGTTTGTTGATACGCAACTGTTCGTCACGTGTCAGCAGGCTGGTTTTAGGGCGACCGGGACGCCGCTCGTCTGCAAAAAGATCAAGCGTGGTACGGTCTGTCTGTTCTTTTGCCATGATTTGTGAAACTGAGTGGGCGCGAACGGCGGAAAGGCGCTGCGCGATTTATACATTATCGGCCCGACCGCGGTGAAAAAATCATCCGCGGCAAATTTTTAGCGCGACATCATACTTCAGCGCACTCTGTGACGCCAACCCTAAACCGTAAACGGCAAGCTTTTGCTTTTACAGGTTAAAAAAGCGGCGAACTGCGCGCAATACTGCATCAGGTTTTTCAGCGTGCACCCAATGACCGGCACCGCTGATGACGTGCGCATGCGCCTGCGGGAACTGGCGCAACAGTGCATCGCGGTGCTGATTGTCGAGGTAAGGGGAGTCGCCACCGCGAATAAACAATGCGGGATGTGGCCAGACCGGAACCTCTTCCCAGCCAGAAATGGTGGTGTAGTGGTCCCACAGCACCGGCACATTAAAGCGCCATTCGCCGTCCACGAAAGACTTGAGAATAAACTGAATCACCCCCTCTTCAGCGACATGTTGACGCATCACTTCCGCCGCTTCACTGCGACGCGCTACGCCTGCAGCAGTGACCGCACGAATGCCGGCAAAGATCTCATCGTGACGACGAGTTTGATAATCCACGGGGGCGATATCAATCAGCACCATCTTCTCGATACGTTCCGGTGCCACCGCACTCAGTGCCATGGCGATCTTACCGCCCATCGAGTGGCCTATCACGCCGGCACGTTCTATCTGATGTGCATCCAGCGTCTCCACGATATCTTGTGCCATAGCATGATAATTCATCACCTCACTGCGCTCAGATAAACCATGGTTGCGCACGTCCACTTGCAACGTGGGGCGAGCATCTCGTACGCCGCGCGCCAGCACGCCAAGGTTATCCAGGCTGCCAAAAAGGCCATGAATTAACAGAATAGGGGGAGCTTCAGGGGTAGATTGTTCAGTTTGCAGACGGGCGTTCAAAATCATGGCTAAAGTTCTTACGGTTGTGACCTTGGCTTAGGGTATCATGGATTCACCTGTCCAGGAGCCAGCCGGCCAGGCATTAGGGCATATTCCGACTTTTGCCCTGAAACGACGCCAGCGCTATCGGCTGCCACGGATTTAACTTTATAATCCTTATGTTAGAGCCCGCTCACGTTTTGCACTGCTCGATTTTGCTAAGGCCGTTGCAATAATGCGTGGTTCTGTCATTTGCCAGAATTGTACGGAATAAGATGAAAACGATTGAAGTTGACGAAGAACTCTACCGTTATATTGCCAGCCACACGCAACACATTGGTGAAAGCGCATCGGATATTTTGCGCCGCATGCTGAAGTTTACCGCGGGTCAGAGTGCACCTGTGGCACCTGTCGCTACGACGGCGGCTAAAGAAGCACAGCCAGCGCGTAACGAAGCGCGTCCTCAGGATCGCGTACGTGCCGTGCGTGAACTGCTGCTTTCCGATGAGTATGCCGAGCAGAATAAGGCGGTTAATCGCTTTATGCTGGTATTGTCAACGCTCTATCGTCTTGATCCAGCTGCATTTGCTGAAGCCACTGCCTCGTTGCAGGGCCGCACTCGTGTTTACTTCGCGGGCGACGAGCACACGCTGCTGCAAAATGGCACCCATACTAAGCCGAAGCACGTTCCCGGCACGCCGTACTGGGTGATCACCAATACCAATACAGGCCGCAAATGCAGCATGGTGGAACACATCATGCTGGCTATGCAGTTCCCACAGGAACTGACAGAGAAAGTTCGCGGCACCATTTAAACTGAAGCGTCAGGGAGAAGCGCCAATGGCCAATCACCCCCGTGCCGGGCAGCCTGCCCAGCAGAGCGATTTGATTAACGTTGCACAATTAACCTCGCAGTATTACGTCCTGAAGCCCGATGCGGCGAACCCGGACCATGCGGTGAAATTTGGCACTTCTGGCCACCGCGGCAGCGCGGGACGTCAAAGCTTCAATGAAGTGCACATTCTGGCGATTGCGCAAGCCATCGCAGAAGAGCGCAAAAAGAATGGCATCACCGGTCCGTGCTACGTGGGTAAAGATACTCACGCATTGTCTGAGCCGGCGATCTTGTCAGTGCTGGAAGTGCTGGCAGCGAACGGTGTGGATGTGATCGTGCAGCAGGATAATGGCTACACGCCAACGCCAGCGATCTCCAATGCCATTCTGGAACACAACAAACGTGGTGGTGCGCAGGCGGACGGCATCGTAATCACGCCTTCGCATAACCCGCCAGAAGATGGTGGCATCAAGTACAACCCGCCAAACGGTGGCCCGGCTGATACCAACGTCACCAAAGTGGTGGAAGACCGCGCCAACCAGCTGATCAAAGGCGAGTTGAACGACGTGAAACGTCTGCCGCTGGATCAGGCCTGGGCGAGCGGCCATATCGTTGAGCAGGATCTGATTCAACCGTATGTGGAAGGTCTGGCTGAGGTCATCGACTTCCCGGCAATCCAGAAAGCGGGCCTGAAAATCGGCGTTGATCCGCTAGGTGGTTCCGGTATCGCTTACTGGCAGCGCATCGCTGAGCATTACAAGCTGGATCTGACCATCGTTAATGATGCTGTCGATCAGACTTTCCGCTTCATGCATCTCGATAAAGATGGCGTGGTGCGTATGGACTGCTCTTCTGAGTGCGCGATGGCCGGTCTGCTGGCGTACAAAGATAAGTTCGATCTGGCGTTCGGTAACGACCCGGATTACGACCGTCACGGCATCGTCACGCCTGCTGGTCTGATGAACCCGAACCACTATCTGGCCGTGGCCATCAATTACCTGTTCCAGCATCGCCCGCAGTGGGGCAAAGATGTGGCCGTGGGTAAAACGCTGGTCTCCAGCGCGATGATTGACCGCGTAGTGAATGATATCGGCCGCAAGCTGGTTGAAGTCCCAGTTGGCTTCAAATGGTTCGTTGATGGCCTGTTTGATGGCAGCTTCGGTTTCGGCGGCGAAGAGAGTGCGGGTGCTTCCTTCCTGCGCTTCGATGGCTCAGCCTGGTCAACCGATAAAGACGGTATCATCCTGTGTCTGCTGGCAGCGGAAATCACCGCCGTTACCGGCAAGAATCCGCAGCAGCACTATGACGAACTGGCTGAACGCTTTGGTGCGCCGAGCTATAACCGTCTGCAGGCGCCGGCGACCTCTGCGCAAAAAGCTGCACTGTCTAAGCTGTCACCAGAAATGGTGAGTGCTGACACACTGGCGGGCGATCCGATTACTGCACGTCTGACCGCGGCACCAGGCAACGGCGCGTCAATCGGCGGTCTGAAAGTGATGACGGAGAACGGCTGGTTTGCTGCACGTCCGTCAGGCACCGAAGACGCCTACAAAATCTATTGTGAAAGCTTCCTCGGCGCTGAGCATCGCCAGCAGATCGAGAAAGAAGCGGTAGAGATTGTCAGCGAAGTGCTGAAAAACGCGTAATTAAACGTTGAGGCGCGCTATGTGCGCCTTTTCACGCGGTTTCATAGAACGACCCACGTAACAACATGGGTCGTTTTTTTATGGCATAAACCGATAGCCGATACCGGTTTCGGTCAGCAGATGGCTCGGCTGCGTGGGATTGGTTTCCAGCTTCTGGCGCAGATGTCCCATATAAATGCGCAGATAGTGGCTGTGCTCCACCGCATTCGGCCCCCAGACCTGATTGAGTAACTGACGCTGCGTCAGCACTTTTCCGGCATTGTTCAGCAACAAACTCAGCAGGCGAAACTCGGTGGGCGTCAGATGAATTTCCTGTTCGTTACGCAGCACGCGGCGCGCGGCCAGATCGACACTCACTTCACCAAATTTCACTATCGGTTCAGGCTGGTTGCTTTGATGGCGACGCAACGCCACGCGCACGCGGGCCAGCAGCTCGCCAATGCCAAACGGCTTGGTCAGATAGTCATCAGCACCGGCATCCAGTGCATCGATTTTGTCCTGCTCATCACTGCGCGCAGACAGCACAATCACTGGCATGCTGCTCCACTGACGCACTTCACGAATAAAGTCGTTGCCGTCACCATCGGGCAGTCCAAGGTCGAGGATCACCAAATCCGGCTTTCGCGTAGCCGCTTCAATCAGCCCGCGCTGTAATTGCTCCGCTTCCACAATTTTCAGACCTTCGCTTTCCAGCGCCAGGCGCACGAAACGGCGAATTTCTTTTTCATCTTCAACAATCAAGATGGTCGTCACGCTGACTCCTGCCACAGGTAAAGTTAACACGGCACTTTATCAAGAATCGGACACCGCGTCCGTCATGATGTTTGTAACCTCGTAATATCTCGCTGTTTACAATTGTGTAACTTACTTTCAGGCAATGCCGAAAAGCACAAAAAAAGACCAAAATTAGTGGTCGGATGAGTAGTAAAATTACACAACTAAGCGTAATATCTGAGGCAGATCACATTTCAACGCAAAATTTACCCCAGGAGGCAATCATGTATCAGGCATATCCACTTTATAAAATCGTGTTGCGCCGTGTGCTGGCGGTATTGGTTGGCATACTTGCCTTGCCCGTCATGCTGTTCCGCCAGGATCGTGCTCGTTTCTACAGTTATCTGCACCGCATCTGGTGTAAGACCAGCACCAAGCCAGTCTGGCTGGCGCAGACAGAAGCGATAGGCAGCATTCACTGGTAAGCGCTCTCTCAACTCTCTAAGAACCCGGCAGCTTCAATGAAGCGCCGGGTTTTTTTATTCTAAACTTTATCGGTATTCCCCGGTTACCCGCTGTTATCCCTCGCCGTTTCAGCTACACTTAAACCTCTACAAGATTTTGGAGGTTGTACAAGTATGAGCGAAAAAATTCCGGTTGGTATCAGTGCTTGCCTGCTTGGGGATAAGGTCCGTTTTGACGGTGGCCACAAGCGTTTCGCTTTTGCAACCGAAGAACTGACACCCTTTATCCGCTTTGAACCAGTGTGTCCGGAAATGGCAATTGGCTTGCCCACGCCGCGTCCCGCACTGCGTCTGGTTAAGGAGTCAGATGATCAAATTCACCTTTGCTTCAGTAAAGATGGCGGGCAAGAGGTAACGGATGAGATGGAGCGCTGGTCGGCCGATCGCGTGAAATCATTGCATCATCTTTGTGGCTACATTCTCTGCGCAAAATCACCGAGCTGTGGCCTGGAGCGCGTACGCGTCTATCAGCCCGATACCAATGACAATCGTAAAGCGGGCACCGGTGTTTTCACTGCCTTTCTGCAAAAGGAGATGCCATGGCTGCCGCTGGAAGAGGATGGGCGTCTGCATGACGACGCTATTCGCGAAAACTTCATCAGTCGCGTTTACGCATTACATGAATTTAATGAAATGTGGCGCAGCGGTTTAACCCGCCACAAGCTGATCGCCTTCCACAGTCGATACAAGTTGCTGCTGCTGTCGCATGCACAGGATGAGTATCGTGAAATGGGGCGATTTGTGGCCGCGATGGAGCAGTGGGATTCGCTGGATAATTACGCCTATGAATACCGGATTCGCCTGATGCATTTGATGTCACATCAAGCGTCGCGTCGTAATCACACCAATGTGCTGATGCATGTGCAGGGCTACTTCCGACCACAATTGTCATCCCCGCAGCGTCAGGAACTGGCGCAGTTAATCGATCGTTATCGCACTGGCGTCCAGCCGCTGTTGGTTCCCATCACTATGCTGAAACACTACATGGCGGAATACCCGCATCCGTGGCTGGCGCAGCAACGTTACTTTGATCCCTACCCGGAAGCGCTGCGTCTGCGCTACGGTCAATAATTCCGGAGCATTATGACCACCCACTTAGTCTGGTTGCGTAACGATTTGCGCATCAATGACAACACTGCGCTGGCTGCCGCTTGCCGCGACAGCCATGCCAGAGTGCTGGCGCTGTTTATTGCCACGCCTAAACAGTGGCAGCAACACCATATGGCACCGAAGCAGGCGGCTTTTATTCACCAGAATCTGTGTTTATTGCAAAATTCACTGGCCGAGCGCGGCATTCAGTTGCATTACCATCAGTGCGACGACTTTGCCGCTTCGGTAGATTACCTGAGTGAGTTTTGCGACCAGCAGCAAGTGGATGAGCTCTATTACAACTATCAGTACGAGATTAACGAGCGCGAACGTGATGTGGCCGCTGAAAAGCGTCTTGATGCTCAGGGCGTGATTTGCCAGGGCTTTGATGACAGCCTGTTATTGTCACCTGGCAGCGTGCAGACCGGCAATCACACCATGTTCAAAGTCTTCACGCCGTTTAGTCGCGCCTTTGTTCGTCGACTGCATCAAGGGTTACCGGAGTGTCATCATGCACCGAAATCACGCGGTGATGCGCCGGTCAGTGCGGGTAAGAAAATCCCTGCTTTTGATTATCCGCTGGAAGATTTTGATGCATCGCTGTTTCCGGCTGGAGAAGAGGCAGCGTTGAAGCAATTGCGCCATTTCGGCAAACAATCGGTTGCGCACTATCCCGACGTGCGCGATCTGCCGGCATTAGATGGTACCAGCCGCTTATCGCCGTATCTGGCGATTGGGGTGCTGTCTCCGCGTCAATGCCTGCATCGTATTCTAAAAGAACATCCTGATGCACTGAACGAAGGCAAAGCCTTTACCTGGCTGAATGAACTGATCTGGCGCGAGTTTTATCGTCATCTGATGGTGGCCTTCCCGGCGTTGTGCAAGCATCAGCCGTTTGTGGAGTGGACGCATAACGTCCAGTGGCAGAAAAACGAGGCGCACCTCACCGCGTGGCAGCAGGGTAAAACCGGTTATCCCATCGTCGATGCGGCAATGCGTCAGCTCAATACGCTGGGCTGGATGCATAATCGCCTGCGTATGATCGTTGCCAGCTTCCTGGTGAAAGATCTGCTGATCGACTGGCATGACGGTGAGCGCTACTTCATGCAGCAACTGATCGATGGGGATCTGGCGGCCAACAACGGCGGCTGGCAGTGGGCGGCTTCCACCGGCACCGACGCGGCACCTTATTTCCGTATTTTCAATCCCACTACCCAGGGTGAACGCTTCGACGAAAAAGGCGAATTTATCCGCCAGTGGCTGCCAGAGCTGAAAGACGTGCCAGAGAGTGACATTCATCAACCGCAGGTTTGGGCGAAGAAAAATAACAAGAAACTCGATTATCCCGCGCCAATCGTGGAACATAAGGATGCACGTAAAAAGACACTAGACGCCTTCGAGCGCGCGCGCAGCGCGGCCTGAGGCGATCAGGGAGCCGTACTAAATGAATCATGTCGAGTTAGAACACATCGTTAATCAGCAACTGAATACCAGCACCTTCAGTGACTATGCGCCCAATGGCTTGCAGGTGGAAGGTCGCGCGGAAGTGAAAACCGTCATCACGGGCGTGACGGCCTGTCAGGCGCTGCTGGATGAAGCGGTCAAGCGCAATGCTGACGCTATCCTGGTTCATCACGGTTATTTCTGGAAAAGCGAATCACCGCTGATTAAAGGGATGAAACGCCAGCGTCTGCGCACGCTGCTGGTCAATGATATCAACCTGTATGGCTGGCACCTGCCGCTGGATGCACACCCACAGCTCGGCAACAATGCGCAGCTGGCAAAGTTGTTTGATATTGAAGTGAAAGGGGAAATTCAGCCGCTGGTGCCTTGGGGCGAATTGGCAGAACCTTTAAGCGGCGAAGCGCTCGCCGCCAAAATCGCTCAACGTTTAGGCCGGAAACCGTTGCACTGCGGTGATAATGCCCCGGCGCTGATTAAACGTGTGGCCTGGTGCAGCGGCGGCGGACAGGGCTTTATCGATAGCGCGGCCGCTTTTGGCGTGGATGCCTTCATCAGCGGTGAAGTTTCTGAGCAAACCATTCACAGCGCACGTGAACAAGGCCTGCACTTTTTCGCTGCCGGGCATCATGCCACCGAGCGCGCCGGTATTAAGGCGCTGGGCGAATGGCTGGCGCAGAGCTATGGCCTCGATGTGACCTTTATTGATATCGACAATCCTGCCTGATTTCTCTCTCTCCGCGTCCTTAACCCACGTTAAGGACGCAAATCTGTTGACACATCTCTGTCACTTTCGCATAACTTATTGACTTTCATTATAAGCAAAGCGTTTTGTGGACATTTTTTGTCCGCCTATACCACGACCGGGAGGTGGGTTTTGCAACGAGCACGTTGTTATCTACTGGGTGAGCGAGCGGTGGTGCTGGAACTGGAACCGCCAGTTTCCCTCGCCAGCCAACAGCGTATCTGGGGACTGTGCCAGCGTCTGCAGCACAATGAACAGGTTCAGGAAGTCATTCCGGGAATGAATAACCTGACGCTGCTACTGCGCGATCCACAATTGAATGCACTGGATGCCATCGAGCGTTTACAGCGCTGGTGGGAAGAGAGTGAAGAACAGATTCCTGAATCGCGTAGGGTGGAAATTCCCGTGGTGTATGGCGGTGCTGGCGGTCCCGATCTGCAGGTAGTGGCAGATGGCGCCAGCATGACGCCAAAGCAGGTGGTTGAACTGCACAGCAGTATAGAGTACGTGGTCTATTTCATCGGCTTCCAGCCCGGTTTTCCCTATCTGGGCGGGCTGGATGAGCGCCTGCACACGCCGCGCCGTGCTGAACCGAGGGTGATCGTGCCCAGTGGTTCGGTGGGCATTGGTGGCAGTCAAACGGGTATCTATCCATTGGCAGCACCGGGTGGATGGCAGTTGATTGGCTATACGCCGGTCAGTCTTTTTGATCCTTTACAGCATCCGCCGACATTACTGCGTCCCGGTGACAGCGTGCGCTTTATGCCGCAACAGGAGGGCGTATGTTAAACATTTTACGCGCCGGATTGATGACCTCGATTCAGGATCAGGGCCGCACTGGCTGGCGGCAATATGGCATTAGCGTCAGCGGCGCTCTCGATCAACCCTCAATGCGCACCGCCAATATGCTGGTGGGCAATCCGGAAGAGAGCGCGGTGCTTGAAATTGTGCTCGGCCAGTTCAGAGCGGAATTCAAGCGTGATGGCTGGTTTGCGCTGACCGGAGCAGGCTGTAATGCCGATCTGGATGGCAAACCGGTGTGGACTGGCTGGCGTCTCCCAGTGAAAAAAGGCCAGGTATTGTCACTGGCGATGCCGGTGCGCGGCATGCGTAGCTATCTGGCAGTGAATGGTGGTTTCGCCATTGACGAGATGCTCGGTTCGCACAGCACCGATCTTAAAGCGGCTTTTGGTGGTTTCCAGGGCCGTAAACTGCAGGATGGCGATCAGCTGCCGTTGGGCAAGCCCTCGTGTAACTTCAAAGGCAAAGCGGGTGTACGTCAGCTGTTGTGGGGCAACCGCATTCGCGCCTTACCGGGCCCGGAGTACAACGAGTTCACGCGTGAAGCCCAGGAAGGTTTCTGGCGCAGCCCGTGGAAGCTCAGCCCACAGAGCAACCGTATGGGTTACCGCATGCAGGGGCGTCAACTGCAGCGTAAAGCCACGCGTGATTTATTGTCACACGGGTTAGTGCCCGGCGTGGTGCAGGTGCCGCCTAACGGCCAACCGATTGTGCTGATGGCCGATGCGCAAACTACGGGCGGTTATCCGCGTATCGCCTGTGTTATTGAAGCTGACCTGTATCAACTGGCGCAGATTCGCCTCGGTGAACCGATTCACTTTATCCATTGCACACTGGAAGAAGCACTGCTGGCGAAACAACATCAGCAACGCTCCTCCGACCAAATAGCCTGGGGGCTTGCACATGAAGATTGATCTTAATGCTGACCTGGGCGAAGGCAGCGCCAGCGATCAGGAACTGCTGACGCTGGTGAGTTCGGCCAATATCGCCTGTGGTTTTCACGCTGGCGATGCGCAGACCATGCTGCAATCGGTGCGCTGGGCCAAAGCCTCTGGTGTGGCGATTGGTGCTCATCCCAGCTTCCCGGATCGCGAAAACTTTGGTCGCACCGCCATGCAGCTGCCGCCGGAAACGGTGTATGCGCAGATGATCTATCAGATTGGTGCGCTGAAGAGCATCGCTGAAAGTGAAGGTGAGCGATTAGTGCATGTGAAGCCACACGGTATGCTCTACAACCAGGCTGCAGCGGATGCAACGCTCGCCGACGCTATTGCCCGCGCGGTGAAAGCGGTGGATCCCGCATTGATTCTGGTCGGCCTGGCGGGAAGTGCTTCTATCAAGGCGGCTGCGCATCATGGCTTACGCACGCGAGAAGAGGTGTTCGCCGACCGTGGCTATCTGGCAACCGGTGCACTGGTGCCGCGCAGCCAGCCAGGCGCAATGATTGACGAAGCCGATCAGGCGCTGGCGCAAACCCTCACCATGGTGCAGCAACGTCAGGTGCAAAGTATCAGCGGTGAATGGGTGCCGGTGAATGCTGAAACGGTATGTCTGCATGGCGATGGCGTTCACGCGCTGCAATTCGCGCGTACACTGCGTGCGGCCTTTGCCACTCAGCACATTACCGTGACCAGCGCATAACAAATAACAACTCGCCCGATCTCTATCGGGCTTTTTATTTCTGATGAGGGGAAAAACATGGATAACGTGGTCAATCTCTGGCCGTTACTCGGCATTGCCGCCATCGTTCTGGGATTCGTGTTGCGCTTTAACCCAGTGCTGGTGGTGATTGTCGCCGGTTTTGTCACCGGCCTGGCCGCACATATGCCGCTGGCCGATATTCTTGAGAAGCTTGGTTCCGGTTTCCTGAATACCCGTAACCTGCCGCTGATTTTGCTGCTGCCGCTGGCCGTTATCGGTTTGCTGGAGCGTCATGGCTTGAAAGAGCGTGCACAAAACTGGATCGCGCAGATCAAAACCGCGACGGCGGGACGTCTACTGATCGTCTACCTGTTCGTGCGCGAAATCACCGCCGCGCTGGGATTAACCAGTCTCGGTGGTCATCCGCAGATGGTGCGTCCTCTGTTGGCTCCGATGGCGGAAGGCGCCACTGAAAACCGCTATGGTGAAGTGCCTGATGAAGTGCGCCATCGCCTGCGCGCCATGTCGGCAGCTACCGATAACGTTGGCCTGTTCTTTGGTGAAGATATCTTTGTCGCCTTTGGTGCCATCATCTTCATGCATAACTTTATGCAGGAGTCGGCGGGCATCAGCACCGAGCCATTGCATATCGCCTTGTGGGGCATTCCTACCGCGCTCTGTGCCTTCCTGATCCATTCAGCGCGTCTGGTGCGTCTTGACCGCCAGCTGGCACGTGAACTGGGTGCCATCAATCAGCAGGCGCTGAACGCCAAAGGAGGGAAGTAATGTTCCAGCAACAATATCTGATGTGGCTGGCAGGGGTGATCCTGCTCGTCGTGGCGGTGCTTTCCTGGCGTGATGCGGCTAATCCAAGACGCTTTACCACTGGTTTATTCTGGGCCCTGTATGGCCTGATGTTCCTGATTGGTGATGGCGCCTATCAACTGATGGGGCAGTGGGCAGGCGATGCCGCTGCTGGTAAACGCATGCTGCACATTGGCGTGGGCGTTGCCGTGGTGTTGATGGCGTTGATTGCCGGGTTCGGCGGCGTGCGTCTCGGCAGCTATCATCAGCGCAGCGATCAGCAGAAGCGCGAAAGTGCGCAGCGTCTGCGCAATAAGCTGTTTTTGCCTGCGCTGGCGATTCCGGTGGTGACGGTGATCGGCGTGCTGGCGTTTAACAACATCCCGGGTTTGCAGGATGCGGTGTTTGGTCCCGGCAACCATTCCACTTTAGTGACGCTGTTCTCGATGATGGTTGGTTGCGTGCTTGGCTGGATCATCGCGCTGCAAATCACCCATGAAAAACCTCTGCAGTCGATGCAGGAGACCCGTCGCTTGCTGGATGCGGTGGGTTGGGCATTTATTCTGCCGCAGATTCTCGCCACTCTGGGTTTGCTGTTCACCAGTGCGGGCGTTGGCACGGCCATCTCCCATCTGACCGAGCAATATCTGGCGGTGGATAATCGTCTGATCGCTGTCGCGGTGTATGCGATTGGCATGGCACTGTTGACCATGGTGATGGGCAATGCGTTTGCCGCCTTCCCGATTGTCACAGCCGGCATTGGTATTCCTATCCTGGTGCTGCAACACGGCGGCAACCCGGCGGTGATGGCGGCGATTGGTATGTTCTCTGGTTATTGCGGCACTCTGATGACGCCAATGGCGGCGAACTTCAATATCGTGCCCGCGCGGTTACTGGAGTTACCGGACCGAAACGGCGTGATCAAGGCTCAGGTGCCAACCGGTGTGCTACTGTTATTGGTCAATGTCTTCCTGCTCTACTTCCTGATGTTCTTGTGAGGTCGCAATGAAAACGGTGTTGATGACGGCGTTTGAGCCCTTTGGTGGTGAAACCATTAACCCTTCGTGGGAAGCGGTACGCAGTTTTGACGGCAAAGAGATTGCCGGAGCCCGCATTGTGGTGCGTCAGCTGCCGGTGGTGTTTGCCACCTGCGGCAAAGTGCTAACGCAAGCGCTGGAAGAGATTCAGCCTGATCGCGTGTTGTGTGTGGGCCAGGCCGGTGGGCGCGTTGATATCACCGTCGAACGTGTGGCGATTAACGTGGATGATGCGCGTATCCCGGACAACGATCAACAGCAGCCCATCGATCAGCCGATTGTGGCGGGTGGCCCCGATGCGTACTTCTCCACTCTACCGATCAAGGCAATGGTTGCAGCACTGCGTGAAGTCGGCGTACCGGCATCGGTATCGCAAACGGCGGGCACCTTCACCTGCAATAACGTGATGTACAGCCTGCTGCACTGGCTGAAAACGACTAACAGTCCGGCGCGGGGAGGATTTATCCATATTCCTTATATGCCGGAACAGGCGGTAAACCACCCAGGCGTGGCGAGTATGGCGACGGCTAGCGTGATTCTGGCGCTGGACACCTCACTGCAGGTGATTTTAAGCACTGACACTGACATTCGCGTGGTTGGTGGCGCAACGCATTAACAGGAGAAGGTATGCCTGAAGGACCGGAGATCCGCCGCGCAGCGGATCAACTGGCAACCGCGATGGAAGGCAAGCCGCTCACTGATGTGTGGTTTGCCTTTCCTGAACTGAAAACCTACGAACCGTCATTAATGGGTGAAACCATTACGGCATTTGAAACGCGTGGCAAAGCACTGCTGACGCACTTCTCCAATGGTTTAATCCTCTACAGCCATAACCAACTGTACGGCGTGTGGCGGGTGGTGCCGACGGGTACTGAACCCAACACATCGCGTCAGTTGCGCGTGCGGCTGGCCAATGCCGATAAAACCATTCTGCTGTACAGCGCCTCAGATATTGAACTGCTCAATGCGGATACCGTTGGCGCACATCCCTTTCTACAGCGCGTGGGACCCGATGTGCTTGATGCCACATTAACGGTGGCAGAGGTGCGCGAACGACTGTTATCGCCCCGTTTTCGGCGTCGGCAGTTTAGCGGATTGTTGCTGGATCAGGCGTTTCTGGCGGGATTGGGTAACTATCTGCGCGTGGAGATTCTATGGCATGCCGGATTGCTGGCGTCGCATCGGGCGCAGGATCTCAGCGAGGACCAGCTCAACGCCTTAAGTGAGGCGATGCTGGCGGTGCCACGTTTGTCGTATCAGATGCGCGGTAGTATGAAAAAGTATCACGAAGAGGCGGCGTTTCGTTTCGAGGTGTTTCATCGGCAGGGCAAAAAGTGTCGGCGATGCGGTGAAGTGATCGAGAAGGGCGTGTTGTCATCACGGCCGTTTTACTGGTGTCCGGGATGCCAGAAATGAGAAGGGCGGGATAACCCGCCCTGCATTTTTATTTTTTCAGCGCCGAAGTGAATGGACGCTCGGTGTAACCGGTGTACAGCTGACGCGGACGCGCAATCTTCATGCCTTCGTCGTGCATCTCTTTCCAGTGTGCAATCCAGCCCACGGTACGCGCCATCGCGAAGATCACGGTAAACATGGAAGAAGGAATGCCCATCGCTTTCAGAATAATGCCAGAGTAGAAATCGACGTTTGGATACAGTTTACGCTCGATGAAGTACGGGTCGTTCAGTGCGATGTGTTCCAGCTCCATCGCCACTTCCAGCAGATCATCTTTCATACCCAGTTCGTTCAGCACTTCGTGGCAGGTATCGCGCATCACGGTGGCACGTGGATCGTAGTTTTTGTAAACGCGGTGACCGAAGCCCATCAGACGGAACGAATCGTTCTTATCTTTAGCACGTTTAACAAACTCTGGAATGTGCTCAACGGTGCTGATCTCTTCCAGCATACGCAGGGTCGCTTCGTTGGCGCCGCCGTGTGCCGGTCCCCACAGAGAAGCGATACCGGCTGCGATACAAGCAAACGGGTTAGCACCAGAAGAGCCGGCGGTACGCACGGTAGAAGTCGAAGCGTTCTGTTCATGGTCAGCGTGCAGAATCAGAATACGATCCATCGCGCGTTCCAGCACCGGGTTCACTTTGTACTCTTCGCACGGCGTGGCGAACATCATATGCAGGAAGTTACCCGCATAAGAGAGGTCATTGCGCGGATAAACAAACGGCTGACCAATCGAATATTTGTAGCACATCGCCGCCATGGTCGGCATTTTCGACAGCAGGCGGAACGCAGCAATCTCGCGATGGCGCTCAATGTTAACGTCTAATGAATCATGATAGAACGCGGCCAGCGCGCCCGTTACCCCACACATCACAGCCATTGGATGTGAATCGCGGCGGAAGCCGTGGAACAGTCGGGTGATTTGCTCGTGGATCATGGTGTGGCGGGTAACGGTGGTGCGGAATTCTTCAAACTGCGCCTGGGTAGGGGCTTCACCATTCAGCAGGATGTAACACACTTCGAGATAGTTGGAGTGGGTTGCCAGTTCAGAAATCGGGAAGCCGCGGTGTAACAGAATGCCTTCATCACCATCAATAAAAGTGATTTTAGATTCGCATGACGCAGTAGAGGTGAAACCGGGATCGAAAGTGAACAGGCCATGATTGCCAAGTGTACGGACATCAACAACGTCTTGTCCCAGCGTACCTTGCATCACATCCAGTTCAACTGAAGCATTATCTTGTAGGGTTAGCGTCACTTTTTTATCTGTCATTTTTCGTCTCCATAGCGCCTTAGTAGGTAAGGATCTTAGACACCAGAATAGCCTTCATGTTGTGTAAAACCACAATCTTCACAGTATCACTCTGCGGTAACGTTTGTCGTGCAGGGTTACAGAGCTAAAGATGCGTTAGGGCCAGTCGGTGGCGTTCGGGCATGACATGCTGAACAGCGCGGATGTTAAAGATCCTGTCACGACATAACTTCTTGGTAACCAATAACCTGATGCTTTGTGTTGCTCGTAATGGCAATGTTACATAACTTGAGCTTAGGGGAAAGTGTATCCCCATAACTTTTGTGCATCATAGGGCTTTAATGCGTTTGTTTGTAACTGAAATGTTGATCTATTGTCAAATCAGATAATTAAAAATGTATGAATTGTGAAATTCGTGAGTCGGATCACTGTTCAGCCTAAATGTGACCAAAGAGATTGTAGGGGAATTGTAATCAGAATGTGATCCTCCTATACTGCCGCCAGGTCTCCGGAATACCCTGACACCAGGAGCCACCCAGCGTTTTTTCGCTTCATTTAACACTGGATGTTGCTTTTTTGGTGGCGGTTGCAGTCTGAACACGCGCTGTGCTCTGATGCGACTCAGGTCCGGAGGAAGCAAAATAAAAAAGAGCTGTGTGGGCAAAACCGTGAAAAAACAAAGACCTGTTAACTTGGATCTCTCGACGATCCGGTTTCCCGTTACTGCAATATCGTCCATTCTCCACCGCGTCTCCGGCGTGATCACCTTTGTCGCTCTCGGAATACTGCTCTGGTTACTGGGTCTCTCTCTCTCTTCTCCTGAAGGCTTCCAGCAAGCGGCTTCCATCATGGACAGCTTCTTCGCCAAATTCATCATGTGGGGCATCCTGACTGCGCTGGCGTATCACGTCGTGGGCGGTATTCGTCATATGTTGGCTGATTTTGGCTTTATGGAAGAAACCCTGCAGGTGGGAACCCGTTCCGCGCAAGCGGCTTTTGGTATCACTGTCGTGCTCTCAATTTTGGCTGGAGTCCTCGTATGGTAAGCAATGCTTCTGCATTAGGACGCAACGGTATTCATGACTGGCTGTTACTGCGTGCTGCTGCAATCTTAATGACGCTGTACATCATCTACCTCCTCGGTTTCGTGGTGATGACCGGCACCCTGACCTATGACGCCTGGCACGGCTTCTTCGCCTCTGCCTTCACTAAAGTGTTTACGATACTGACGCTGTTCTCGATTCTGATCCACGGCTGGATTGGCATGTGGCAGGTCCTGACCGACTACGTTAAACCGGTAGCAACCCGCTTGCTGCTGCAGTTTGTGATTGTGGTCGCGCTGTTGTCGTATGCCGTTTATGGAATCGTTGTTGTGTGGGGTGTGTAAATGAGTTTGCCAGTCAGAGAATTTGATGCCGTGGTGATCGGCGCGGGTGGCGCGGGAATGCGCGCGGCTCTGCAAATCTCCCAATCGGGCCAGACTTGTGCCCTGTTATCCAAAGTCTTCCCAACCCGTTCCCATACTGTATCGGCGCAGGGCGGTATCACCGTTGCGCTGGGTAATACCCATGAAGATAACTGGGAATGGCATATGTACGATACCGTCAAAGGCTCCGACTATATCGGTGACCAGGACGCGATCGAATATATGTGTCACGTCGGTCCGGAAGCGATTCTGGAACTGGAACACATGGGTCTGCCTTTCTCCCGTCTTGATGATGGCCGCGTGTATCAGCGTCCGTTTGGTGGTCAGTCGAAGAACTTCGGCGGTGAGCAGGCGGCGCGTACCGCTGCGGCTGCTGACCGTACTGGCCACGCTTTACTGCATACCCTGTATCAGCAGAACCTGAAAAACAAAACCACTATCTTCTCAGAATGGTATGCGCTGGATCTGGTGAAAAACGAAGACGGTGCGATTGTCGGCTGTACCGCCATCTGTATGGAAACCGGTGAAACCGTTTACTTCAAAGCGAAAGCGACCATTCTGGCAACCGGTGGTGCAGGCCGTATTTACCAGTCCACCACTAACGCACATATCAACACCGGTGACGGCGTTGGCATGGCGCTGCGTGCCGGTGTACCGGTGCAGGACATGGAAATGTGGCAGTTCCACCCAACCGGTATCGCCGGTGCGGGCGTGCTGGTAACCGAAGGTTGCCGCGGCGAAGGTGGCTACCTGTTGAATAAACACGGCGAACGCTTTATGGAACGTTACGCGCCGAACGCCAAAGATCTGGCGGGTCGTGACGTGGTTGCGCGTTCCATGATGGTGGAAATTCGTGAAGGCCGTGGTTGTGATGGTCCATGGGGCCCACACATCAAGCTGAAACTCGACCATCTGGGTGCAGAAGTTTTGGAATCCCGCCTGCCGGGCATCCTTGAACTGTCGCGTACTTTTGCCCACGTCGACCCGATTAAAGAACCGATTCCGGTTATCCCAACCTGCCATTACATGATGGGCGGCGTGCCGACCAAAGTGACTGGCCAGGCGCTGCGCGTGAATGAGCAGGGCGAAGACGAAGTGATTCCGGGCCTGTTCGCGGTGGGCGAGATCGCCTGCGTATCGGTGCACGGTGCCAACCGTCTTGGCGGTAACTCGTTGCTGGACCTGGTTGTCTTCGGTCGTGCGGCCGGTGTGCACCTGCTGGAGTGTCTGGAAGAGCAGGGTGAACTGCGTGAAGCCACGCAGGAAAACATCAATGAAGCCATGGCGCGCTTTAACCGCTGGGAAAACAACACCACGGGTGAAGATCCGGTTGAAATCCGTAAAGCGCTGCAACGCTGCATGCAAAATAACTTCTCGGTGTTCCGTGAAGGTGACGCGATGCGTGAAGGTCTGGAAGAGCTGAAAGTGATTCGTGAGCGCCTGAAGTCAGCGCGTCTTGATGACCGTTCGCCAGATTTCAACACTCAGCGTATCGAATGCCTTGAGCTGGATAACCTGATGGAAACCGCGTACGCCACAGCGGTTGCCGCCAACTTCCGTACCGAGAGCCGTGGCGCACACAGCCGCTTCGACTACCCGGAACGTGATGATGCTAACTGGCTGTGTCACAGCCTCTATGTTCCGCAAACGGAAAGCATGACGCGCCGTGAGGTGAACATGCAACCGAAACTGCGTGCGGCCTTCCCGCCGAAAGCGCGTACCTACTAATTGCGGAGATCATCATGAGACTCGAATTTTCTATCTATCGTTACAACCCGGAAGTCGATGACAAACCGCGGATGCAGGAGTACACCCTGGAATCCGAAGATGGTCGCGACATGATGCTGCTGGACGCGCTGATCCGTTTGAAAGAGAAGGACCCTACGCTGGCCTTCCGTCGCTCATGCCGTGAAGGTGTGTGTGGTTCTGACGGCCTCAACATGAACGGTAAAAACGGTCTGGCCTGCATCACCCCGATCTCCGCGTTGGGTAATGGCACCAAGAAAATTGTTATCCGTCCACTGCCTGGTTTGCCGGTGATCCGCGACCTTGTTGTTGATATGGGACAATTCTATGCTCAGTATGAGAAGATTAAGCCTTTCCTGTTGAATAATGGGGAAAATCCACCGGCGCGTGAGCATCTGCAGATGCCTGAAGAACGTGAGCATCTGGATGGTTTGTACGAGTGTATTCTCTGTGCATGCTGCTCAACCTCGTGCCCATCGTTCTGGTGGAACCCGGACAAGTTCATCGGTCCGGCAGGTTTGTTAGCTGCTTACCGTTTCCTGATCGACAGCCGCGATACCGAAACCAATGCGCGTCTGGACAATCTGAACGATGCTTTCAGCGTATTCCGCTGTCACAGCATCATGAACTGTGTGAGCGTGTGCCCGAAAGGACTCAACCCGACGCGCGCTATCGGCCATATTAAGTCGATGCTGCTGCAACGCGGGGCGTAACACTCTGAAGTCACTGTCCGGGAACTGAGGTTCCCGGCAGTTTACGGAAGCCTCTATAAGCGCGGTACTGACCACGCTTATAAAGGTTCCCTTACGGGCCAGGCGCCGGTTGCGCACAGGTTCGTATCGCTGAACTCACTACGGCAAGCCGCGAAAGCGGCAACAAATGAAACCTCATAAAAAGCAGATTAATGCTTAAGGGATCACAATGCAGAACAGCGCGATGAAACCCTGGCTGGACTCCTCCTGGCTGGCCGGCGCGAACCAATCCTACATAGAGCAACTCTATGAGGATTTCCTGACCGATCCTGACTCTGTTGATGAAATGTGGCGTGAGCTGTTCCAACAGCTGCCTGGCACTGGCGTGAAACCTGAGCAGTTTCACTCCACCACGCGCGATTACTTCCGTCGCCTGGCAAAAGATGCGACCCGCTACACATCCTCAGTCACCGATCCGGCCACCAATTCCAAACAGGTTAAAGTGCTGCAGCTGATCAATGCGTTCCGCTTCCGCGGCCATCAGCACGCTAACCTCGATCCGCTTGGCCTGTGGAAGCAGGATCCAGTGGCGGATCTTGAGCCGGCTTATCACGACCTCACCGACGCCGATTTTCAGGAAAGCTTTAACGTAGGCTCATTTGCCATTGGCAAAGAGACCATGAAGCTAGCTGATCTGTTCGCGGCGCTGCAGCAGACTTACTGTGGCTCGATTGGTGCAGAGTACATGCACATCAATAACACCG
Source organism: Pantoea sp. alder81 (assembly GCF_020179835.1). GTDB lineage: Bacteria > Pseudomonadota > Gammaproteobacteria > Enterobacterales > Enterobacteriaceae > Pantoea. The sequence continues at coordinate 101,455 of NZ_JAIUDA010000001.1, forward strand.
ACGAAAAACGCTGGATTCAGCAGCGTCTGGAATCGGTGGTTGGCCATGCGAATTTCAGCAGCGACGAGAAAAAAGGTTTCCTGAAAGAGCTGACCGCAGCTGAAGGTCTGGAAAAATACCTCGGCGCTAAATTCCCGGGTGCAAAACGCTTCTCGCTGGAAGGCGGCGATGCGCTGGTGCCGATGCTGCGCGAGATGATTCGTCATGCGGGCAAAAGCGGCACGCGTGAAGTGGTGTTGGGCATGGCGCACCGTGGCCGCCTCAACGTCCTGATCAACGTGCTGGGTAAAAAGCCTCAGGACCTGTTTGACGAATTCTCAGGCAAGCATAAAGAACACCTCGGCACGGGTGACGTGAAGTACCACATGGGCTTCTCGTCTGACGTCGAAACCGAAGGCGGCCTGGTGCACCTGGCGCTGGCGTTTAACCCGTCGCACCTTGAAATCGTGAGCCCGGTAGTCATGGGTTCCGTGCGCGCGCGTCTGGATCGTCTGGCTGAGCCGAGCAGCAATAAAGTTCTGCCGATCACCATTCATGGTGATGCCGCCGTCATCGGTCAGGGCGTGGTTCAGGAAACCCTGAACATGTCGCAGGCACGCGGCTACGAAGTGGGCGGTACCGTTCGCATCGTCATTAACAACCAGGTTGGTTTCACCACCTCCAACCCGAAAGATGCGCGTTCGACCCCTTACTGCACCGACATCGGCAAGATGGTGCTGGCACCGATCTTCCACGTGAATGCGGATGACCCGGAAGCTGTGGCTTTCGTTACCCGTCTGGCGCTGGACTATCGCAACACCTTCAAACGTGATGTGTTCATCGATCTGGTGTGCTACCGCCGTCACGGCCATAACGAAGCTGACGAGCCAAGTGCAACTCAGCCGTTGATGTACCAGAAAATCAAAAAGCACCCAACGCCGCGTAAGCTTTATGCCGACCAACTGGAAAGCGAAGGCGTAGCCACTCAGGAAGATGCTACCGAACTGGTTAACCTCTACCGTGATGCGCTGGATGAAGGTGAGTGCGTAGTGCCAGAGTGGCGTCCGATGAGCCTGCACTCCTTTACCTGGTCACCGTATCTTAACCACGATTGGGATGAGAGCTACCCAGCAACCGTTGAACTGAAGCGCGTGCAAGAACTGGCTCGTCGTATCAGCAGCATTCCGGAAGCGGTAGAAGTGCAGTCGCGTGTCGCGAAGATCTATAACGATCGTAAAGAGATGGCCGAAGGCAACAAGCCGTTCGACTGGGGCGGCGCAGAAAACCTGGCGTATGCAACACTGGTTGATGAAGGCATCCCGGTGCGTCTGTCGGGTGAAGATACCGGTCGTGGTACCTTCTTCCACCGTCACGCCGTGATTCACAACCAGACCAACGGTTCAACCTACACGCCACTGCACCATGTTCATAATGGTCAGGGACAATTCAAAGTGTGGGATTCCGTACTGTCTGAAGAAGCGGTGCTGGCGTTTGAATACGGTTATGCCACCGCAGAGCCGCGCGTGCTGACCATTTGGGAAGCGCAGTTCGGCGACTTCGCTAACGGCGCACAGGTCGTAATCGACCAGTTCATCAGCTCCGGCGAGCAGAAATGGGGCCGTATGTGCGGCCTGGTGATGCTGCTGCCACACGGTTATGAAGGCCAGGGCCCTGAGCACTCCTCAGCGCGTCTGGAACGTTATCTGCAACTCTGTGCTGAGCAGAACATGCAGGTGTGCGTGCCCTCTACGCCAGCGCAGGTTTACCACATGCTGCGTCGTCAGGCGCTGCGCGGTATGCGTCGTCCACTGATTGTGATGTCACCGAAATCACTGCTGCGTCATCCACTGGCGGTCTCCAGCCTGGAAGAACTGGCCAACGGCAGCTTCCAGCCAGCGATTGGTGAAATCGACGATCTGGATCCGAAGCAAGTGAAACGTGTGGTGATGTGCTCCGGTAAGGTTTATTACGACCTGCTGGAACAGCGTCGCAAGAATGAGAAGAACGATGTCGCCATTGTGCGTATCGAACAGCTCTATCCGTTCCCGCACAAAGTGGTGCAGGACGTATTGAAAAACTATGCCCATGTGCAGGATTTCGTCTGGTGTCAGGAAGAGCCACTGAACCAGGGCGCATGGTATTGCAGTCAGCATCATTTCCGCGAAGTGGTTCCCTTCGGTGCGTCACTGCGTTATGCAGGTCGTCCGGCTTCTGCTTCACCAGCCGTGGGCTACATGTCCGTACATCAACAACAGCAGCAAGACCTGGTTAACGACGCGCTGAACCTTGGTTAATTAAAAGGAAAGAAAATGAGTAGCGTAGAAATTCTGGTTCCCGATTTGCCTGAATCCGTAGCGGACGCAACGGTTGCAACCTGGCACAAAAAACCCGGCGATGCGGTCAGTCGCGACGAAGTACTGGTTGAGATTGAAACGGACAAAGTTGTGCTGGAAGTACCTGCTTCAGCAGACGGTGTACTGGAAGCGATTCTGGAAGATGAAGGCGCAACGGTGCTTTCGCGCCAGCTGTTAGGCCGCCTGGTGGAAGGCAACAGTGGTGGAAAAGAGACCTCTGCGAAAGTAGAAAGCAATGAAGCGACCCCAGAGCAGCGTAAAACCGCTTCTCTGGAAGAAGAGAGCAACGATGCGCTGAGCCCAGCGGTTCGTCGCCTGATTGCCGAAAACAACCTCGACGCCAGCCAGATCAAAGGCACCGGTGTGGGCGGTCGTCTGACGCGTGAAGATGTTGAGAAGCATGTCGCGAAGAAAGCCGACGGCGCGAAAGCGGCTCCGGCAGCAGCGGCAGCGGCACCACAGGCTGCTGTGGCTAACCGCAGCGAGAAGCGCGTACCGATGACGCGTCTGCGTAAGCGTGTGGCCGAGCGTCTGCTGGAAGCGAAAAACAGCACCGCAATGCTGACCACCTTCAACGAAATCAACATGAAGCCGATCATGGATCTGCGTAAGCAGTACGGCGACGCGTTTGAAAAACGTCACGGTGTGCGTCTGGGCTTCATGTCCTTCTACATCAAGGCGGTGGTTGAAGCGCTGAAACGCTATCCAGAAGTGAACGCTTCTATCGATGGCGAAGATGTGGTTTACCACAACTACTTCGACGTCAGCATCGCGGTGTCTACCCCGCGCGGCCTGGTAACCCCAGTGCTGAAAGATGTTGATGCGCTGAGCATGGCTGACATCGAGAAGAAAATTAAAGAGCTGGCGGTGAAAGGCCGTGACGGCAAGCTGACGGTTGAAGAGCTGACCGGCGGTAACTTCACCATCACCAACGGTGGTGTATTCGGTTCGCTGATGTCTACGCCGATCATCAACCCACCGCAGAGCGCGATTCTGGGCATGCACGCGATCAAAGAGCGCCCGATGGCGGTCAATGGTCAGGTTGTGATCCTGCCAATGATGTATCTGGCACTCTCTTACGATCACCGTCTGATCGATGGTCGTGAATCCGTTGGCTATCTGGTCGCGGTGAAAGAGATGCTGGAAGATCCGGCGCGTCTGCTGCTGGATGTCTAATTTTCGCCGGGCGCATCGCACAATGGTGCGCCCAAACTCATATCTGAATGGATAGAACATCATGAACTTACATGAATACCAGGCGAAGCAGCTGTTTGCTCGCTATGGCATGCCGGCACCGACTGGTTACGCCTGTGCTACGCCACGTGAAGCAGAAGAAGCCGCGTCAAAAATTGGTGCAGGCCCGTGGGTAGTAAAATGTCAGGTTCATGCCGGTGGCCGCGGTAAAGCGGGCGGCGTGAAAGTGGTGAACAGCAAGGAAGATATCCGTGCATTCGCTGAGCATTGGTTGGGCAAGCGTCTGGTGACCTACCAAACTGATGCTCATGGCCAGCCGGTAAACCAGATTCTGGTTGAAGCCGCGACTGACATCGATCAGGAACTGTATCTGGGTGCGGTGGTTGACCGTGCTACCCGTCGTGTGATCTTCATGGCTTCAACTGAAGGCGGCGTGGAAATCGAGAAAGTGGCGGAAGAAACCCCGCACCTGATCCACAAAATGGCACTGGATCCGCTGGCCGGTCCTCAGCCTTATCAGGGTCGTGAGTTGGCGTTCAAACTGGGCCTGTCCGGTAAGCAAGTCAGCCAGTTCACTAAAATCTTCATGGGTCTGGCGACCATGTTCCTGGAGCGTGACCTGGCGATGGTTGAGATCAACCCGCTGGTGATCACCAAGCAGGGCGACCTGATCTGCCTCGATGGCAAACTGGGCGCAGACGGCAACGCACTGTTCCGTCAGCCTGAGCTGCGTGAAATGCGCGATCCAAGCCAGGAAGATCCACGTGAAGCGCACGCGACACAGTGGGAACTGAACTACGTTGCGCTGGACGGCAACATCGGCTGTATGGTGAACGGCGCCGGTCTGGCGATGGGCACCATGGACATCGTTAAACACCACGGTGGCCAGCCTGCTAACTTCCTTGATGTCGGCGGCGGCGCAACCAAAGAGCGCGTAACCGAAGCCTTCAAAATCATCCTGTCTGACGATGCAGTGAAAGCGGTATTCGTTAACATCTTCGGCGGCATCGTGCGTTGCGACCTGATCGCAGACGGCATCATCGGTGCAGTAGCAGAAGTGGGTGTGAACGTGCCAGTGGTGGTACGTCTGGAAGGTAACAACGCCGAGCTGGGCGCGCAGAAACTGGCCGATAGCGGTCTGAACATCATTGCAGCAACCAGCCTGACAGACGCTGCGCAGCGTGTTGTTGCTGCCGCGGAGGGTAAATAATGTCCATTCTTATCGACAAAAACACCAAAGTCATTTGCCAGGGTTTCACCGGTGGCCAGGGGACTTTCCACTCTGAGCAGGCTTTGGCCTATGGTACGCAACTGGTTGGCGGTGTAACGCCAGGCAAAGGCGGCACCACGCATCTCGGTCTGCCGGTGTTCAACACCGTGCGTGAAGCAGTAGAAGCCACTGGCGCGACCGCGACCGTGATCTACGTTCCAGCACCGTTCTGTAAAGACGGCATCCTGGAAGCGATCGATGCAGGCATCAAACTGATCATCACCATCACCGAAGGTATCCCTACACTGGATATGCTGACCGTGAAAGTGAAGCTGGATGAAGCTGGCGTTCGCATGATCGGCCCGAACTGCCCAGGCGTGATCACCCCAGGCGAATGTAAGATCGGTATCATGCCGGGTCACATTCACCAGCCGGGCCGCGTTGGTATCGTGTCTCGTTCAGGCACCCTGACCTATGAAGCGGTTAAGCAGACCACTGACATCGGCTATGGCCAGTCAACCTGCGTTGGTATCGGTGGTGACCCGATCCCAGGTTCTAACTTCATCGATATCCTGAAAATGTTCCAGGATGATCCACAGACCGAAGTGATCGTGATGATCGGTGAGATCGGTGGTAGCGCTGAAGAAGAAGCGGCAGCCTTCATCAAAGAGCACGTGACCAAGCCGGTTGTGGGCTACATCGCGGGCGTGACTGCGCCGAAAGGCAAACGTATGGGCCACGCAGGCGCCATCATTGCCGGTGGTAAAGGCACCGCTGACGAGAAATTCGCAGCGCTGGAAGCAGCCGGTGTGAAAACCGTCCGCAGCCTGGCTGACATTGGCGACGCGGTTAAAGCGGTTCTGCCAATCAAATAAGCAGCATCTCATGATGTGCTCAGGCCACCTTCGGGTGGCCTTTTTTATGCTCGCAGCACAACGCCTGGCATAGCCACGTAAAAAGCAGGGAAAAAAGGCAACGGATTGAAAATCCGCGGCTATGCTTACTTTGTCGATAGGGTAAAGAAACGAAAATACGCGTGATTTCTCTTGAGGAATTAACGCTTAACCTCCTGCATTAAGGTTAATAAATTGCGGGAAAGGTAATTATTTTCTTAAATGCGTCATCTATTTATGACAACTAATTAACAACGACTCTAACACTACATATCTGAAAAAATATTGTCTTAATCCAGATCAATAAAACGTGAGATATAACAAACTTTACTGCTGGCATCACGCACGACAAACAGGATAAATTGCGCTGCATCAATTCAGTCTTTTCCGCGATATTTCAGGAGTTTGTGCCAGGCGTTGTTAGCGCAATTCTGCCGCCTCCACGCATCACACTCCTGCTCGAAACAGATTGAAGCGATCGGTTTTTCGGGAAATTTTCACCACTGTTACTCACTCATTTCGGGCTACAGATTTCTCTGTTCTGTCAGTAATAAAACTGGAATCAATAATCAGTCGTTCCTGGATCTTATTCTGCACGTCAATGTTCGCTGTTTACCGTTGTCAGCCGCAGAGTAAATTCATGCGAGGAGCAAGGAGTCATCATGTTAGATATTGTCGAGCTGTCGCGTTTACAGTTTGCCCTGACGGCGATGTACCATTTCCTGTTCGTCCCTTTAACGCTGGGTATGGCGTTTTTGTTGGCGATCATGGAAACCGTATATGTGCTGACGGGTAAGCAAATTTATAAAGATATGACCAAGTTCTGGGGCAAGTTGTTTGGTATCAACTTCGCACTCGGTGTGGCCACCGGCCTGACCATGGAGTTTCAGTTCGGCACCAACTGGTCATATTACTCACACTACGTCGGCGATATCTTCGGTGCGCCGCTGGCCATCGAAGGCTTGATGGCGTTCTTCCTCGAATCCACCTTTGTCGGTCTGTTCTTCTTCGGTTGGGATCGTCTCGGTAAAGTTCAGCACCTGGCGGTGACCTGGCTGGTGGCGCTCGGTTCGAACATGTCCGCGCTGTGGATTCTGGTGGCGAACGGCTGGATGCAAAACCCGATCGCATCCGAATTCAATTTCGAAACCATGCGTATGGAGATGGTGAGTTTCTCCGAGCTGGTGCTCAACCCGGTTGCACAGGTGAAGTTTGTCCACACCGTGGCGGCAGGGTACACCGCAGGCGCGATGTTCGTGCTAGGTATTAGTGCGTGGTATCTGCTGAAAGGCCGTGACCTGGCTTTCGCCAAGCGCTCCTTTGGTATCGCTGCCAGTTTTGGCATGGCTGCGATCCTCTCCGTGATCATACTGGGTGATGAGTCCGGTTATGAAATGGGTGACGTGCAGAAAACCAAACTCGCCGCGATTGAAGCAGAGTGGGAGACCCAGCCAGCGCCGGCGGCCTTCACGCTGTTTGGTATCCCGGATCAGGATTCGCAAGAGAACAAATACGCGATTCAAATCCCGTATTTGCTCGGTCTGATCGCCACGCGATCGGTAGACACACCGGTCACTGGCCTTAAAGATCTGCTGTCGCAACATGAAGTGCGTATCCGCAACGGGATGAAAGCCTACGCGTTGCTGAATGAACTGCGCGCGGGCAGTAAAGATCCCACAGTGCGTAGCCAATTCGAAGCCAGCAAACAGGATCTCGGTTATGGCCTGCTGCTGAAGCGCTATACCCCGGATGTGGCCAATGCTACCGAAGCGCAGATTCAGAAAGCGACACAGGATTCGATCCCACGTGTTGCGCCACTCTATTTTGCCTTCCGTATCATGGTGCTGTGTGGTGTGCTGCTGCTCGGCATTATTGCCCTGTCATTCCTGAGCGTGATTCGTAACCGCATTGGCAAGAGCCGCTGGCTGCTCAAGGCGGCACTGTATGGTATTCCGCTGCCATGGATTGCAATTGAATCGGGTTGGTTTGTTGCTGAATACGGCCGTCAGCCATGGGCGATTGGTGAAGTGTTGCCAACCGCCGTCGCGAACTCCTCGCTGACCGTGGGCGATCTGCTGTTCTCTATGATTCTGATTTGCGGTCTTTACACCATTTTCCTGGTGGCGGAAATGTACCTGATGTTCAAGTTCGCCCGCCTGGGTCCCAGCAGCCTGAAGACCGGCCGCTACCATCATGAGACCGTGAAAGCGGCGGCTCAGCCAGTGCGTGGATAAGGAGAGCAACCATGTTTGATTATGAAGTATTGCGCTTTGTCTGGTGGCTGCTGATTGGCGTGTTGCTGATTGGCTTTGCGGTAACCGACGGTTTCGATATGGGCGTGGGCATGCTCACTCGCATTCTCGGCCGTACCGATACCGAACGCCGTATCATGATTAACAGCATCGCCCCGCACTGGGACGGAAACCAGGTCTGGTTGATCACGGCAGGTGGGGCGCTGTTTGCTGCCTGGCCGATGGTTTATGCGGCAGCGTTTTCCGGCTTCTATGTGGCGATGATTCTGGTGCTGGCTTCCTTGTTCTTCCGTCCGGTGGGTTTTGACTACCGTTCGAAAATTGAAGACCCGCGCTGGCGCAACACCTGGGACTGGGGCATTTTCATCGGCAGCTTTGTTCCACCGCTCGTGATTGGCGTGGCCTTCGGCAACTTGCTGCAAGGCGTACCTTTCCATGCGGATGAATATCTGCGTCTGTTCTACACCGGTAACTTCTTCCAGTTACTCAATCCGTTTGGCCTGCTGGCTGGCGTGATCAGCGTCGCGATGATCCTGACGCAAGGCGCCACCTATCTGCAGATGCGCACCAATGGCGAGTTACATCTACGTTCACGCGGGACGGCACAAATCAGTGCGCTGGTGATGATGGTGTGCTTCGTGCTGGCCGGGGTGTGGGTCAAATACGGTATTGATGGCTATGTGGTGAAAAGTGTTATCGATCATCATGCCGCGTCGAATCCGCTGGGCAAAGAGGTCGTGCGAGAAGCCGGTGCATGGTTGGTTAACTTCGAACAGACGCCAATTCTGTGGCTGTTCCCGGTGCTGGGTGTGGTGCTGCCACTGCTGACCGTGCTCTGCTCGCGAGTGGAGAAGGGCGCCTGGGCATTTGTCTTCTCCTCACTGACACTGGCTTGCGTCATTATGACCGCTGGCATCGCCATGTTCCCGTTCGTTATGCCATCCAGCACCGTGCCTGGCACCAGCCTGACCATGTGGGACGCGACCTCTAGCCTGCTGACGCTGAAAGTCATGACCTTCGCCGCCATCATCTTTGTTCCACTCATCCTTATTTACACCTCGTGGTGTTATTACAAGATGTTTGGCCGTATCACCAAAGAACACATCGAGAGCAATACGCACTCCCTGTACTGATTAAGGAGATTGAGCATGTGGTATTTTGCCTGGATTCTCGGCACCCTGCTGGCCTGTGCGTTTGGCGTGATCACGGCGCTGGCGATTGAACAAGCAGAAGAGAGCGGCGCGAAGGACAAACAGCACTGATGCGCACGCTGATTCAGACGCTGTATCGTCTGATGGACAAGGGCCCATTGCGGGCCCTTTCACTAATACTGGCGCTGTGGCTGGCGGGTTGTGTTATCTGGCAACCGTCACGCTTTGCTGCCCGTACGAGTGAACTCGCCATCTGGCATGGATTACTGTTGATTTGGGCGGTGTGCACCGGCGTGATTCATGGCACCGGTTTTCGTCCCTTGCAAACGCGCTGGCGTGCCGTGTTTTCCCCTTTGCCGGCGATGATTGTTTTAGTGTTAGGGATTTACTGGTTCTATCATTAAGCCCGGCCGCAGACTTACATTCCCCGATTTTCTTGTCTAACTACCGGGCCTGACGTGAGTTTTTGTCAGTGCCTGGTCAAGAAATCTCCTAAAAATCCTTCCAGTTGTTAACGTGTGATAATTATTTTCTCCTGGCTCTGGCGGACCATTCCCAAGCCGATCTCACTTGCGTATAGTAGCAACGTTTAAAATGAGACCGGGATGTAGAGTGAGTACAACGCTGTTTCGCTGGCCGGTTCGGGTCTATTACGAAGACACCGATGCGGGTGGTGTGGTTTACCACGCCAGTTATCTTGCTTTCTATGAACGAGCACGTACCGAGATGTTGCGCCAGCACCATTTCAATCAACAAGCCCTGTTGGAAGAACAGGTGGCGTTTGTGGTACGACGCATGACGATAGACTTTGTTGCCGCAGCACGTCTTGACGATCTTCTGGATATCCAGAGTGAAGTGACCGCCATGACTCGCGCCACCATGACATTCTCGCAGCGTATCGTTAATGCAGAAGGCAAAGTGCTGAATGAAGCAGAAGTCCTGATCGCCTGCATCAACCCACATCTAATGAAGCCGATTGCGCTTCCCAAGTCTATTGTCGCGGAGTTCAAGCAGTGACTGACATGAATGTTCTTGATTTGTTCCTGAAGGCGAGCCTTCTGGTCAAACTTATCATGTTGATTTTGATCGGCTTTTCTATTGCCTCATGGGCGATCATTATTCAGCGCACGCGCATCCTGAATGCGGCGGGTCGCGAAGCCGAAGCCTTTGAAGATAAGTTCTGGTCAGGCATCGAGTTATCTCGCCTGTATCAGGAAAGCCAGGGACGCCGCGATGAGTTGGGCGGATCTGAGCAAATTTTCTATTCGGGCTTTAAAGAGTTTGCCCGTTTACACCGTGCTAACAACCACGCGCCAGAAGCGGTAGTCGAAGGCGCCTGCCGTGCGATGCGCATCTCGATGAACCGTGAACTGGAAGCGCTGGAAAACCACATTCCTTTCCTTGGCACCGTTGGTTCCATCAGCCCGTATATCGGTCTGTTCGGTACGGTGTGGGGGATCATGCACGCCTTTATCGCGCTTGGCGCGGTGAAACAGGCGACGTTGCAGATGGTTGCGCCGGGTATTGCCGAAGCGCTGATCGCCACTGCAATCGGTTTGTTCGCGGCCATTCCTGCCGTTATGGCGTATAACCGTCTGAACCAGCGCGTCAACAAGCTGGAGCAGGGCTACGACAACTTTATGGAAGAGTTCACGGCTATCCTGCATCGTCAGGCTTTCTCCACCGACAACACGAAGTAAGTCGAGGTTAACGATGGCCAGAACCCGTGGTCGCGGGCGCCGCGACCTTAAGTCGGAAATCAACATTGTTCCACTGCTGGACGTGCTGTTGGTGTTGCTGCTCATCTTTATGGCAACCGCGCCGATTATTACCCAAAGCGTGGAAGTGGATCTGCCTGATGCGACCGACTCGAAAACGGTCTCAACGGATGATAATCCCCCGGTCATTGTTGAAGTGGCTGGTGTCGGGCAATACAGCCTGGTGGTGGATCACGATCGTATGACGCAGCTGCCGCCCGAACAGGTGGTAAGCGAAGCACAGCGTCGCATTGAAGCCAATCCGAAGACGGTATTCCTGATTGGTGGAGCGAAGGATGTGCCTTACGACGAAATCATCAAAGCGTTGAACCTGTTACATCAGGCAGGCGTGAAATCTGTCGGTTTGATGACACAGCCGATTTAAAGCGAACCGTTTTTGGGATCCGAGAGTGTCGAAGGTAACCGAGCAGAACGACAAGTTAAAACGCGCGATAATCATTTCGGTGATACTGCACATCGTGCTGATCGCCCTGCTGATCTGGAGCTCGTTTAACGAAAAGATCGAATCCAGCGGCGGTGGCGGCGGCAGTGACATTGATGCCGTGATGGTCGATTCCGGCGCGGTGGTTGAACAGTATAACCGCCAGCAGAATCAGCAACGCGACAGCCAGCGTGCCGAGCAGCAGCGTCAGAAACAGTCGCAGCAGCAGGCCGAAGAGTTACAGCAGAAGCAAGCTGCTGAGCAGCAGCGCCTGAAAGAGATGGAAAAAGAGCGTTTGCAGGCGCAGCAGGAAGCCAAAGAGCAGGCCAAACAGCAAGCTGAGCAGCAGAAAGCCGCTGAAGCAGCCGCGAAGCAGGCTCAGGATCAGCAAAAGGCAGCTGAAGCGGCCGCCGCAAAAGCTAAATCTGATGCGAAAGCTGAGGCGGATGCGCAAGCTAAAGCAGCGGCGGATGCCAAAGCCAAAGCGGTAGAAGAGGCTAAGCAGGCTGCAGCGGACGCAAAGAAGAAAGCGGACGAACAGGCCAAAGCCGCAGCGGCTGAAGCGGCGAAAGAGAAAGCAGTAGAGCAAGCCAAAGCCGCCGCCGAAGCGAAAGCGCAAGCTGCCGCCGAGGCCAAAGCGCAGGCTGCCGCCGATGCGAAGGCGAAAGCCGCTCAGGAAGCCAAAGAGGCCAAAGAGCAAGCTGCTGCAGACGCAAAAGAAAAAGCTGCGGAAGCCGCGAAAGAAAAAGCTGCCACTGAAGCCAAAGCTAAAGCGGATGCAGCAGCCAAGGCCAAAGCCGATGCAGCTGCGAAAGCCAAAGCAGCCGCTGATGCCAAGAAGAAAGCCGCATCTGAAGCAGCGAAGAATGAAAGTGACGTTGATGACCTGTTAGGTGGACTCTCGTCTGGTAAGAATGCACCGAAAAGTGGCACGGCTTCTGGCGGTGCGGCAGGGCAGGGCAATCAGAAGAAAGCGGGTGCATCAGGCGCTGAGATTAACTCTTATATGGGCCAGGTCGTTGGTGCGATTCAAAGTCGCTTCTACGATGCGGATACCTTTAAGGGTAAAGAGTGTAATCTGCGTATCAAATTGGCACCTGACGGTTTGCTGATTGATGTGACATCTGAAGGTGGCGACCCGGCATTATGTCAGGCTGCAATCACCGCAGCTAAGCAGGCTCGAATTCCTAAGCCGCCATCGCAAGCGGTGTATGAAGTGTTTAAAAACGCCCCAATGCGTTTCAAACCGGAATAATGCAGTAACTCACGGCAGGTTGAACTAAGGTTAGCTTGCCGTAATTTATGAACACTCGTGTTTTTCAGGAACTGTGCGAATTATCGTGAACTCAGGTTCAGATAAGGGAGAAAAGATGAAGCAGGCACTTCGTGTAACCTTAGGTTTTTTTGTACTGCTGTGGGCAGCGATGCTGCACGCAGAAGTGCGCATTGAAATTACGCAGGGCGTGAACACCGCACGTCCAATTGGTGTGGTGCCGTTCAAATGGGCTGGCCCAGGCGCGGCACCAGAAGACATTGGCGGCATCGTCGCGGCTGACTTGCGCAACAGCGGTAAATTCAACCCGCTGGACCGTTCACGTCTGCCACAGCAGCCCGCCAGCGCGCAGGAAGTTCAACCTGCCGCATGGAGCGCATTAGGTATTGATGCGGTTGTCGTGGGTCAGGTCACGCCGAACCCGGATGGTAGCTACCAGATTGCTTACCAGCTGGTGGACACCGGCGGCGCACCTGGCACGGTGCTGGCGCAGAACTCTTACAAAGTCACTAAGCAATGGCTGCGTTATGCAGGCCATACAGCCAGTGATGAAGTGTTTGAGAAGCTGACCGGTATCAAAGGCGCATTCCGTACGCGTATCGCTTATGTGGTGCAAACCAACGGCGGCCAGTTCCCTTACGAACTGCGCGTATCAGACTACGATGGTTACAACCAGTTCACCGTGCACCGTTCACCAGAGCCATTGATGTCACCGGCCTGGTCTCCAGACGGCAGCAAAGTGGCCTACGTGACCTTTGAAAGCGGTAAGTCAGCGTTAGTGGTACAAACGCTGTCAAACGGTGCGATCCGTCAGGTCGCTTCTTACCCGCGCCACAACGGTGCTCCGGCCTTCTCGCCGGATGGTTCAAAACTGGCGTTCGCGTTGTCTAAAACCGGTAGCCTGAACTTGTACGTGATGGACCTGGCTTCAGGTCAGACGCGTCAGGTGACTGACGGTCGCTACAACAGCACCGAACCGACCTGGTTCCCGGATAGCCAGACGCTGGCTTACACCTCGGATCAGGCAGGTGCGCCTCAGATTTATAAAGTAGGTATTAACGGCGGTGCGCCACAACGTATTACCTGGGAAGGTGCTCAGAACCAGGATGCGGATGTGTCAACTGACGGCAAAACCATGGTGATGATCAGCAGCGCCGGTGGCGCTCAGCATGTCGCCAAACAGGATCTGGTAACGGGAGCCGTTCAAACAATAACGGACACGTTCCTGGATGAGACGCCAAGTCTGGCGCCTAACGGCACGATGGTAATCTATAGCTCTACTCAGGGGATGGGTTCCGTGTTGCAGTTGGTTTCAACAGATGGGCGTTTCAAAGCGCGTCTTCCGGCAACCGATGGACAGGTCAAATTCCCTGCCTGGTCGCCGTATCTGTAATGCATGATTCCCCTGCATAGCGGGGGATGAAAATGTATAGCAAACAAAATAATAGGATAAAGAAATGCAACTGAACAAAGTGCTGAAGGGTTTGATGCTGGCTCTGCCGGTAATCGCGGTAGCTGCATGTAGCTCGCACAAAAACAACAACAACGACCAGACTGGTATGGGCGCAGACAACGGCGCTTACGGTGCTGGCCAGAACGGTAACATGTCTTCTGATGAGCAAGCGCGTCTGCAGATGCAGCAGCTGCAGCAGAACAACATCGTTTACTTCGGTCTGGACAAGTATGACGTGGCTTCTGACTACGCTCAGATGCTGGATCAGCACGCAGCATTCCTGCGCGGCAACCCGTCTTACAAAGTCACCATCGAAGGTCACGCGGATGAGCGCGGTACCCCAGAGTACAACATCGCCTTGGGCGAACGTCGTGCTAGCGCAGTGAAAATGTACCTGCAGGGTAAAGGCGTTTCTGCTGACCAGATGTCTATCGTTTCTTACGGTAAAGAAAAACCAGCTGTACTGGGTCATGACGAAGCGGCTTACGCTAAAAACCGTCGTGCCGTACTGGTTTACTAAGAGCATCACATGATGAGTAACTTCAGACTTCATCTATTGAGTCTGTCGTTACTGGTTGGCGTAGCGGCCCCATGGGCCGCTAATGCCCAGGCGTCAATCAGTAGCGTTGGCTCAGGCTCGGTCGAAGACCGTGTCACCAATCTTGAACGTATCTCTAATGCCCAGGCTCAGCTTCTGCAGCAGTTGCAGCAGCAGATGAGTGACAACCAAAGCGATATCGATTCGCTGCGCGGCCAAATCCAGCAGAACAGCTATCAACTGAATCAGGTGATTGAGCGCCAAAAGCAGCTCTATCAGCAGATCGATACGTTGAGCAGTGGTAATGCGGGCGCACAGGCGAGCGGTGGCGGTGATGCCGCAGCGGCGGGTGCAGCAGCGGGAAACGCTGATGCAGGTGGTAGCAATGCAAGCGGAAGTACCGCTGCCCCTGCGCAAACCGGCGATGCAAATACCGATTACAATGCGGCAGTTGCGCTGATTCTTGAGAAGAAGCAGTTCGATCAGGCGATCACGGCCCTGCAGGCGTGGGTGAAGAAGTACCCTGACTCCACCTATCAGCCTAATGCCAATTACTGGCTCGGTCAGTTGTATTACAACAAGGGCAAGAAAGATGATGCCGCTTATTATTTTGCCACTGTGGTAAAAAATTACGCGAAATCGCCGAAAGCCCCGGAAGCGCTGTTTAAGGTTGGCGTGATCATGCAAGAGAAGAACGACACGGCGAAAGCTAAAGCGGTCTATCAACAAGTGATCAAACTATACCCGACAAGCGAATCTGCCAAGCTGGCGCAAAAGCGTCTGGCTGGTATGTAATTTGTGCAGCAGAGACCGGATTTCGTATGATTTCTGGTCTTGCAGCATGAAAGGTAAGCAATTGAGTGATTTGGTGATAAATAAGGGTTGCGCCCTCCCGCTAAATCAGTAATATATGCCGCCGTTGCCCGGGCAGTTTAACAAAGCGTCCGGCAGCCTGAAGATGGGTCGTTAGCTCAGTTGGTAGAGCAGTTGACTTTTAATCAATTGGTCGCAGGTTCGAATCCTGCACGACCCACCATCTTAACCTGCTGTATGTTAGATGTTTTCTTCAGAAGCTTCACAACCTTGATGGGTCGTTAGCTCAGTTGGTAGAGCAGTTGACTTTTAATCAATTGGTCGCAGGTTCGAATCCTGCACGACCCACCATCAAGTTTAAAGTTGTAAGCCGCTCCTCGAGCGGGTCGTTAGCTCAGTTGGTAGAGCAGTTGACTTTTAATCAATTGGTCGCAGGTTCGAATCCTGCACGACCCACCACTACGTAGAAAGGCGCCCTAAAGGCGCCTTTTTGCTTTTCTGCGTTTCTCAAAGAAGTTAGCTGGGATTGCTGTGAGCCTGTGCGTCAGCCCGTCAAGGCGGGACGGATCGCGAAGGAATCTCACATCCCTGTGGATCGGCCTCGCCATCCATGGCTCGGACGCTTCGCTCTTCCGCTCCCGCCTTGACGGGCTTATGAGGCGTAATCGTTGCTTCCTAAAAAGCGCACCAATCTGGCATGAAGGCGGCAATAAGGGGCGGAGGAGTAAAGCTTGTGGCGCAGGGATGCGCCACCAGAGCCTACAGGGATGTATTTACGGCGTCTTTACGTAACCGCCCCTTATTGCCGACTGAAACGCACTGTCGTTGTTTTACCACCAACTGAAACGCTTAAATTTATTTCTTATCAGGCGTCAAACTCTTCCAGATATGCAGCACCGCATAGCTGCGCCACGGCCGCCAGACCTGCGATAACTGCTCTGCCACTTTGGCACTCACCCCACCAAGGTTATTACGAATCGCAATATCCTCCTTAGGGAACGCATCTGGCCAGCGCAGAGCGCGCATCGCGATATAACTCGCCGTCCATGGCCCTACGCCTTTCAATGCCAGCAACTGCTGCTGAACCACGTCAGGGTTCACCGCGCCGTTAAAGCGCAGTGCACCGGATGCGCACGCCTGTGCCAGCGCCTGAATCGCCTGCGAGCGAGCGCTGACAATACCGAGGCTAGCGATATCATCAATGGTTGCCGTGGCAAGGGATTCCGCAGTCGGTGGCAGGCGAGAGAGTTCTGGCCATGGCGTAGCGAGAGGCTCGCCGAAACGCTGCGCCACACGACTGCTCAAGGTGGTTGCAGCCTTAACGGTCACCTGCTGGCCAAGAATTGCCCGCACCCCCAACTCAAAGCCGTCAAGCGCCCCAGGAACGCGCAATCCCGGATAACGTGTCAGACTGTCAGCTAATAGCGGATCCTGGCTTAGCTGCTCGCTGATGCGCTGTGGTTGGGCATCAAGATCGAACAGGTCACGCAGACGGCGCAGCAGGGCGGGTAACACTGGCGTTAACGTGGTAGTGAACTGCACCTTGAGTGCCTGCTTATCCGGCAGATGGCTGATGCGCACCCAGCCACGACAGTTGCCGAGCGCTACGGTGCGGTGATAAGCGCCTTCACTGACCCACTCAGCCTCTTTCATCACGCGCTGCTGAAGAAAATCCAGGATGGCATCCCAGTCGTAAGGTGGGCGATAACTCAGACGCAGCTCTGCGCTCTCCTGCACCGTGGTCATGCTCTCTGGTTGACTCTGTTTGCGCAGGCGCGAAGGCGTCATGCGATAGCGCGCCTGAAACACATCATTAAAGCGGCGCAAACTGCGAAAACCGCTGGCGTAGGCGATTTCGGTCACTGGCAACGAAGTCTCAGTCAGAAGTTGCTTCGCCAGCAGCATGCGCCGCGTTTGGCGCAGCTCCAGCGGTGACACGCCTAGCTCCTGCTGGATCACGCGGCGAAGCTGGCGCTCACTCAGGTCAAACTCGCCGGCGATTTCGGCCAGTGTCTCTTGCTCTTCCAGCAGGCCCTCTTCAATCCGTCGAATCAGACGATCGGCGATGCGGTGATGACTATCAACCGGTGCGAAGCCCGGCGCTAACTCAGGACGGCAGCGCAGGCAGGGCCTGAAATGCGCTTTCTCGGCGGCTTCAGCGCTGCCAAAAAACAGGCAGTTCTTCTGCATCGGCGCTTTCACCGGGCAAATGGGCCGACAGTAAATGCCGGTTGAGGTCACGCCGACAAAGAACACGCCGTCGAAGCGACTGTCGCGTGAGGTCAGCGCCTGGTAAGCAATCTCGGGATCAAACATCATCGTCTCCAGCAAAAAAACCGCATATACCCTTCAGACTTCAAAAGCGCAGGTGCATTGGCTGCTCACGTTCACCCGGATCACTGACTTGAGTCAGCTGATCAGGATGATGAACCTCCTTAAAGAGGCTCCCTTTCGGGCCCACGGAAGCGCTGTTCAAACCGACTGATCGATTAGTCTCTCGTGTACCGCCTTCCTGCATCTTGAATGATTTTGGGTATCGTCGCGCAAGTAGCTGAGCAAAACTCGCTGCTTTCGGACAGCTAACCAGTTTATGCTCATGACCGAAAACAGCCAGTTTATCGCGGCAGAAGTGCGATAATGACACACTGATCTATGCCGGAGGTGCCTTATGTATCATGCCAAAATCATCCCAACGCCGGTTGGTGAACTGACGTTGATTGCAACCGATAACGGGTTGTCAGCAATTCTGTGGGAAAACGAAGGCTCACAACGCGTGCCACTGAAACCCATCAGCCGCAACGATCAGCATCCGATTCTGTGCGAGGCCGAGCGACAGCTGCGTGAATACTTCGCCGGAGAACGCCAGCAGTTCGACATGCCTTATGACACCGTCGGCACTGAATTCCAGAAAAAAGTCTGGCAAGCGCTGCTGACGATTCCGTTTGGTGAAACCCGCAGCTATCAGCAAATCGCGGAACAGATCGGCAACCCGAAAGCCATGCGCGCGGTGGGGGCGGCCAACGGTAAAAATCCTCTGTCGATCATGGCGCCTTGCCATCGGGTGATTGGCAGCAACGGTAAGCTCACTGGCTTTGCAGGCGGTCTGCCGGTGAAAGCTTTCTTGTTGGAACTGGAAAACCCGCAGAAATCGTTAGGTGGCTTGTAAACCGCATAAAAAAGAGACGACACTCTCGCGCATTTCCGCTATCGTGTTTAGCATATAAAACACGATAGCGGTTTTGATGCCGCATCATCGCTGTAATAGGCGATTTTGTTAAATTGAGAAAACGAGAGCCGTGTCATGAGTCTGATGTTCGATCCTGAAAGCGCGATTTATCCCTTTCCGCCGAAACCGGCGCGTCTCAGCCAGGATGAAAAATCCCACTACATCTCTGAAATCAAACGCTTATTAAAAGAGCGTGATGCGGTGCTGGTCGCGCATTATTACACTGACCCAGAAATCCAGGCGCTGGCGGAAGAGACCGGCGGCTGCGTCTCGGACTCCTTAGAGATGGCCCGCTTCGGCAGCGCGCATCCGGCAAAAACCTTGCTGGTGGCTGGCGTGCGTTTTATGGGCGAAACCGCAAAAATCCTCAGCCCGGAAAAAACCGTGTTGATGCCGACGCTGCATGCAGAGTGTTCACTCGATCTTGGCTGCCCAATTGAGGAGTTCAATCGCTTCTGTGATGAACATCCGGACCGCACCGTGGTGGTGTACGCCAACACCTCAGCCGCTGTCAAAGCGCGCGCGGATTGGGTGGTGACATCGAGTATTGCGGTGGAGTTGATTGAACATCTCGACAGCCTCGGTGAGAAAATTATCTGGGCGCCGGATCGCCATCTGGGCCGTTACGTCACCAAACAGACTAAAGCCGACGTGCTGTGCTGGCAGGGCGCGTGCATCGTGCATGACGAGTTCAAGACGCAGGCCTTGCAGCGTATGAAAACGCTTTATCCTGATGCGGCGATCCTCGTGCATCCGGAATCCCCGCAGGCAATCGTCGATCTGGCAGATGCCGTGGGCTCCACCAGCCAGCTGATTCAGGCGGCGAAAACCTTGCCGCATCCGCAAATGATCGTTGCCACCGATCGCGGTATCTTCTACAAAATGCAGCAGGCGGTGCCGGACAAAGAACTGCTGGAAGCGCCAACGGCAGGTGAGGGCGCGACCTGTCGCACCTGCGCGCACTGTCCGTGGATGGCGATGAATGGCCTGAAAGCCATTGCCGAAGGGCTGGAGCACGGTGGCAGCGAGCATGAAATTCATGTCGATGACGCGCTGCGTGAAGCCGCATTGATACCGCTTAATCGCATGCTAGACTTTGCAGCACAACTCAAACTCAAGGTGAAAGGGAACGCGTAACGCGGCTTTCATACAGGTGCAGATCATGGACTTCTTCAGCACACAAAATATTCTGGTTCACATTCCTCTCGGCGTGGGTGGCTACGATCTTTCATGGATCGAGGCGGTGGGCACCATTGCCGGTTTGCTGTGTATCTGGCTTGCCAGCCAGGAAAAGATCATTAACTACTTTTTCGGCCTGATAAACGTCACGCTGTTTGCCGTGATCTTCTTCCAGATTCAGCTGTATGCCAGTTTACTGCTGCAGCTGTTCTTCTTTGTCGCCAACGTTTACGGCTGGTATGCATGGAGCCGACAAAACACCGCCAACGAAGCCGCACTGAAAATTCGCTGGATGCCGTTGCCGAAGGCGCTTGGCTGGGGCGCAGCATGCGTGATCGCCATTGCGCTGATGACGCTGTACATCGACCCGGTGTTCGCGTTTCTGACTAAAACCGCCGTCGGCATCATGCAGGGCCTTGGCCTGAATGTAGCGATGCCGCAACTGCAGCCCGACGCCTTCCCGTTCTGGGATTCCTGCATGATGGTGTTGTCGATTGTGGCGATGATTCTGATGACGCGGAAATACGTCGAGAACTGGCTGCTGTGGGTGGTGATTAACGTGATCAGCGTGATGATTTTTGCCCGCCAGGGTGTGTATGCCATGTCACTGGAATACGCGATTCTGACGTTGATTGCGCTGAATGGTTCACGCTTGTGGATGCAAAGCGCGCGCGAACACGGGTCGCGCGCGCTGTCGAATCAGTGATGGTGATGGGCGTGGCCATCCAGCGTGAGATGTTCATGTGAGTGATGATGCGAGCTCTGTTCTGCGCAGAGCTCGCAATCATGACCGGTGCAAGGTTGATACTCCATCTGCACGGTGGCATGCGCAATCTGATAGTGCTCATGCAGATACTGATGAATACGTACCAGCAACCCATCATGATCGTAAGGTGGAATCACCTGCACATGTAATGTCAGCACCGGCTTCTCTCCCACCTGCCACACATGCACATGGTGCACATTGCGTACTTCCGCAATGTTGCGTGTCAGCTCGCGCGACAGCTTATCCACGTTAATGTGGCTCGGTGCGCCCTCCAGCAGCTCATGCAGGCTTTCCCGCAGCAGCGACCACGCGCTGCGCACCACCAGCAGTGAAACCAGCAGCGAGAGAATCGGATCGATCGGTGTCCAGCCGGTCAGCATGATGATGATGGCGGCAACAATCGCGCCAACGGAGCCGAGCAGATCGCCCAGCACATGCAGCGCCGCCGCGCGCACGTTGAGGTTTTTCTCTTCACTGCCTCGGTGCAACAACCAGAAAGAGAGCAGATTGGCCAGCAGGCCAGCAATGGCGATGCCGAGCATCAATCCGCCTTGAATGGGCTGCGGCTGATAGAAACGGCGCAGCGCTTCCCAGACAATCAGTACGGTAATCACCAGCAGCGCGATAGCATTGACAAAAGCGGCAAGTGTGGTGAGGCGCAGCAAGCCAAAGGTGTGACGGGCGCTGGGTTTACGCTGGGCGAACTGCACCGCCAGCAGCGCCATCAGCAGCGCGGCGGCGTCAGTGAGCATATGTCCGGCATCCGCCAGCAGCGCCAGCGAACCTGAAACCACGCCGCCAATCACTTCGGCGACCATAAATACCAGGGTGACGCCAAACGCCGCCGCCAGACGCGTACGATTACCGTTATGCGCGCCGTGAGAATGAGTGTGTGCCATAACTTTCCAGTTGTTCCAGTAACCTGTTCGTTAATGATATCAGTAAATTGAGCGCATCATCGTCCAGACGCTGCTGTTTTGCCTGATCGGTGAGCTGCTGACAATGTTCGGCAATCTCATCCATGCCCAGCAACAGCCAGCTGCCTTTCATGCGGTGTGCGGCACGCTCAACTGCGGGCCAGTCATGCTGGGCGCTGGCGGTCAGCAGCGCATCGCGATCCTGCTGCAGCGTGCGTTGCAGCGTCTGACAAATCCGCGGGATAAAGGCCTCATTGTGCTGGGCCAGAATCATTAAACTGTCGGGCAGTTGACGGAGAGGATCGCGCACCGTACGTGCCAGCAGGGCTGCCAGATGATCCAGCTCAATCGGTTTCAACAATAGCGCTTCGTCCTCCTGCAACGCGACCTTCAGCAGTTGCACATCGGCGGAGCAGAGCACGCGCAGTGCCGCTTTGCTGCGGCGCTGCTGGCGGCGACGTAAAATGCGCAGCAGTGTTAATCCATCCGGGCGCGGCATCATCTGGTCAATCAACATGACATCAAAAGGCTGAATCGCATCGGCGCGCAGCAGGCTGCGTCCCTCCTCAAATACCATTGCCGTAATATCGAATTGAGCCAGCTGTTGCTGCAAGACCAACAGATTGGTGGGATGGTCATCAACAATCGCCACGCGCAGATGCGGATAGCGTGGCAAGGCAGCAGGGCGTTCGGCGGGTACTTCCTCACAGAGGTCGAGCGGTAATCGCACGTCTACCCTGGTGCCTTTATCCGGTTCGGATGTCAGCGTCAGCTCACCGCCCATACGTTGCACTATTTCGCGACAGATAAACAAACCCAGGCCGCTGCCCTGCACGGCATGGCTTTTGCCAGACGGTGCCTGATACCAGGGTTCAAACAGTTGCGCCTGTTCGCTTATTGGAATACCGCTGCCGCTGTCGGCAACCGTTAGCTGAATCTGATCCGTAACGGCAAGCGACAGCCGCACTTCGCCATGACGGGTAAATTTCAGCGCATTAGCCACCAGATTATTCACGACCTGTTGCAGGCGATCGCCATCCAGCATCACCAACGGCGGCAGTGCTGTTAGTGCTTCGACAATCAACAGGGGACCAGATTCGCGCATCAAAGGGTGATAAAACTGCTGCTGTTGCTGCAGCCAATCTGCCAGATGAAGCGGATGCGGTGTCAGGCGAAAACTCTGATTCTCAATGCGCGCATGGTCTTGCAGATCGTTTAGCAGCGCCATCAGCGAGCGCGCGCTACTGTGCATCAGCGTCAAACGTTCGCTGGGATGCTGCTGCTGTTCGAGTTCCAGCAGACCCAGAATCGCCTGCATCGGCGTGCGTAACTCGTGGCTGGCGGTGGCCAGGAATTGGCTTTTGGCGGCGTTAGCCCGCTCAGCCTGTTGGCGCTGCAGGCGATCGCGCCGCTGTTGCAGGTAGCGGCGCAGCAGCAGCACTAACAACAGTAAAATGATCACCCCGGCAGCCATCAGAATCATCAGCGGCACATTGCGCATCGCCATACTGGTGCCTGGCTGTGGCGGCTGTGACCAGTTAATCCGCATCTGATTGAGCGTATCCGGTGGGATCTGCTGCAGTGCATGATCCAGCAGCGCCTGAAGTTGCGGCTGATCCTGGCTGACCTGAGGCGCCAGCGGCCAGGCCACATCGCTGGCGGCAAAGGCTAAATGGACACGATTATCCGCGTGACTGGCCATGCGCCAGCGTGCAGACAGCACGTTATCCACCAGAGCATCAATCTGACCGCTGTTCAGGGCCTGCCAGAGTTGCGCACGGTCATCGAACAGTTGGGGCGTGATGCCTTCAGGTAGCAGGCGTTGCGCCAGATCGGCGCGCAGTACACCCACTCGCTGATGTTGCAGGGATTGCCAGCTCATCGGCTGCTGCGTATCAAGCGTGTAGATCCCCCAAATCGCACGCCATACCGGCAGTGTGTTGCTGCTGGCATCGTCGCCGTTCAAGGGCTGTAACAGGTTCAGCATCACCTGATGTTGCTGCATCAGCGTCTGCGCCTGTTGTGGATTGCTCACCCAGCGCGGTGTGAAACGCAGCCCGGTGCTCTGGCTTAGCGCATTCAGCAGGTCAATGCCAAAGCCGCGAGCATTGCCGTTGCCATCGCGGTAGCTCCAGGGCGCGTTATCCACTTCTGCAGCGAAAGGAATCTCACTCTGTGCGGCCAGCCACTGCTTTTCGGCAGCCGACAGCATCAGCGTTTGCGTATCCTGATAGCGCAGCAGCGGCGGGCTCCAGCGCTGTTGCACGCGATTACTGAACTCCGCAGGCAGCAGGCGCAGCTGGGTATTGAGCCAGTGAATCAGCTCAGGATCGCGCGCCAGTGCCCGTAGCGACAGTTCACCGGCACCGGGATCGGCGGTGATCTGGTAAATCTGCCCCTGTTGCAGCTGATTCAGCAAAAAGCCGGCACTGGCTTCATCCGCCACCAGATAATCACTCTGCTGATTGAGCAGCGCATACAGCGCCTGTAAATCACCCGGCTGGCTTTGCCAGCGATGGTTTTGCACAAACGCTTCAGGCATCTGCCCCAGTGTGGCTTCTGAGACCGTGAGCTGGGCGTTTTCACTGTTAAACATCACTGCGCGTTGATTATCACGATTGCGGTAAATGCGGATCGGGCTGTTAACCCAGCTGTCGCTGACCAGAATGTTCTCCGGCAGCTGCGCATGTTCATTGCTCAGCACAAAATCGACCTCACCGCGCTCAAGTGCCGCAAGCTGCTGGGAACGATTGGCGTAACTTTGCAGGCTAAAGTGCGTGCCGGTGAGTTGGCTCAGCGCGCTAAGGTAATCGGCATCAATTCCCCAGATACGATCGCCAATGCGCATCGCCCAGGGCGCGCTGTTCTGCGCAGGCACAGCCACGCGTAAAGTGGGTTGAGGCCATGGCTCGATATGTGGAGCGGGCATCATGGCGGGCAGCATCACGCTGCTGGCGGGTTGTAAATCGGCACGGGCCGCGAAGCTGATGAATAATAGACACAGCCACAGCACCGCTCTCACTGTTGCGCTTTCCACAATTCAGCCAGTTCAACCACCGACTGCACACCGGTTTTCTCCAGAATGTTTTTCTTGTGCGTGCTGACGGTTTTATTGCTGATGTGCAGCTGTTCACCAATCTGCAGATTCGACAGGCCACGCACCAGCAGCGCGACAATTTGCTGCTCTTTATCGGTAAGCGGCAGTTCGATACGTTCGGGTAGCGGCGGAAACGCCTGCTGTCCGCCGAGCACCGCCAGAATCGCACTGAGCAATTGCGCCATACTTTGGCTCTTCACCACGTAGCCCGCCGCGCCGAGCGAAACGGCGCTCAGTAGCGTATGGCGGCTCTGCTGTGCGGAATAGATCAACACCGGGCATTTCGGATCGCGGGCGCGCAAACGGCGTAACAGTTCGAGGCCATCGCTGTCCGGCAAACCGATATCAAGCACGATAAGATCAAATTGATGACGATGTAAAAGCTGACGCGCCTGTGCTTCATCAGCGGCGGCATGCAGGTGAACGGGAATAGGGGAGTGAATACAGGCCGCTTCCAGCGCGACTTCAACTAACGGATGATCATCAATAAGCAGCAGTGAAGCCATGAAACAGTTCCTCTGAAATTCATGGTTTCAGCATAGCGGAAAAGCACCAGCGGAAATACAAAGGGAGAGCCGAAGCTCTCCCTTTATGTGATCGACTAATGTTTACTGTGAGGTGCCGTCTGTTTTGTGTTTCACGTGACCGCCACCTTCTTTAGTCTGGACTTTCTTATTCATGTCCGGACATTTACCATCTTTGCACATGGTATTTTTGTGAATCTGTTCAGCTGTCATATTGCCTGAACTGGTACCAGACGTTGCAGCGCTGTTGGTATTCATGCTGCCATTGTTGATTTTGCTGTTATCAACATTATTAGGTGGCAGATTCTGTTTTGCGCCACCTGCAGCCGCGCCCGCTTCAGCAGAAGCATTGGCGTCACCATTGTTATTATCTGCGGCCATTGCTACACCGCTGCTCAGGGTCATCGCTGTCGTCAGAAAGATCAATGCAAGCTTATTCATCATTATGCTCCTTTAATCGATGGAGAGTTGCCGTCAAACACCACTGGTGCTGAGTGACGAAAATAACGTACCGTGACGGAATATAATTCCATCGTTAACGCTTCGCTTAAAAATTAAATAGCGTAAGAGCCTCGTTCCTCAGTGCTTACGTTTAAAAAGCTTAGTTCATGAGCGGATAAATGCAAATTTCACAGAAGCATTTACGCGAGCGTGGAATTTACACCCGCAGCCTGAAGGGATACATTTAACGGGTTGCGCCCGGCGTACGCAGGGCCAGAAATTTGAATGGAATTATGTATGGATTATCAGAACGACGATTTACGCATCAGAGAAATCAAAGAATTATTACCGCCTGTTGCTTTGCTCGAAAAATTCCCCGCGACCGATAAAGCCGCTGAAACCGTTGCTCAGGCACGTCAGGCGATTCACCGCATTCTGCACGGCCAGGACGATCGCCTGCTGGTGGTGATCGGTCCTTGCTCAATCCACGATACCGAAGCAGCCAAAGAGTACGCGAGCCGTCTGCTGACGCTGCGTGATGAATTGAAAGGCGAGCTGGAAGTGGTAATGCGCGTTTATTTTGAAAAACCGCGCACCACGGTGGGCTGGAAAGGGCTGATCAACGATCCGTTTATGGATGGCAGCTTCCAGATCAACGATGGCCTGCGCCTGGCGCGTAAGCTGTTGGTGGATATCAACGACATCGGTCTGCCAGCGGCAGGTGAATTCCTGGATATGATCACGCCACAGTACATGGCGGATCTGATGAGCTGGGGCGCGATTGGTGCGCGTACCACCGAATCGCAAGTGCACCGTGAGCTCTCTTCCGGTTTGTCCTGCCCGGTCGGCTTTAAAAACGGCACGGATGGCACGATCAAAGTGGCTATCGACGCGATTGGTGCTGCCAGCGCGCCGCACTGCTTCCTCTCCGTGACCAAATTTGGTCATTCGGCGATTGTTGAAACCAGCGGTAACGAGGATTGCCATATCATTCTGCGCGGCGGCAAAGAGCCGAACTACAGTGCAGAACACGTGGCAGCGGTGAAAACCGGTCTGGAGAAAGCTGGCTTGCGTCCACAGGTGATGATCGACTTTAGCCATGCCAACAGCAGCAAGCAGTTCCAGCGTCAGATGGTGGTAGCTGATGACGTGGCGCAGCAGATTGCGGGCGGTGAGCAGGCGATTACCGGTGTGATGATCGAAAGCCATCTGGTGGAAGGGAATCAGAGTCTCGACAGCGGTAAAGAGCTGGTGTACGGGCAGAGCGTGACCGATGCTTGTATTGGTTGGGACGATACCGAGAAAGCGTTGCGCCAACTGGCGCAGGCGATCAAACAGCGCCGCGGCTAATCGCTTAACGCGCAATAAAAAAGGCCAGACTCGCGTCTGGCCTTTTTGTTTTTGAGCCGGGAATTACTTGGCTTTACCCTGGTTAGCAACGGCTGCGGCTTTCGCGGCAATCTCGTCTGCATCACCCAGGTAGTAACGCTTCAGCGGTTTGAAGTTCTCATCGAACTCATACACCAACGGCACGCCAGTTGGGATGTTCAGTTCGAGGATTTCATCTTCGCTCAGGTTATCGAGGTATTTTACCAGTGCACGCAGTGAGTTACCGTGTGCAGCAACGATCACTTTCTCACCGCTTTTGATGCGCGGCAGAATGTTTTCGTTCCAGTAAGGGATCACACGTTCGATGGTCAGTGCCAGGCTTTCGGTGGTTGGCAGCTGGGCATCGGTCAGTGATGCGTAACGTGGGTCGTGGCCAGGGAAACGCTCATCGGCACGATCCAGTTCCGGTGGGGTGATGGCAAAGCCACGACGCCACTGTTTCACCTGATCGTCGCCATATTTAGCGGCGGTTTCGGCTTTATCCAGACCCTGCAGCGCACCGTAGTGACGCTCGTTCAGACGCCAGGTTTTCTCAACCGGCAGCCAGGCCTGATCCAGCTCATCCAGCACGTTCCACAGGGTGTGGATGGCACGTTTCAGCACGGAGGTATAGGCGAAATCAAACACGAAACCTTCTTTCTTCAGCAGCTGACCGGCTGCTTTGGCTTCAGTGCGACCTTTGTCTGACAGATCCACGTCATACCATCCGGTGAAGCGGTTTTCCTGGTTCCACTGGCTTTCGCCGTGTCGCACCAGAACCAGCTTAGTTACGGCCATAGCTTAACTCCTTAATGCTTGATGTTTCGATGATTATAGAAACCGGCTGCGGCCACCTGAAAAGCGGCACACTGATAGCGCCATACCATAGCGGAAAACATCGCACGGCGTAAGCCTGTCGCTAACGCAGTGCGCGTTTTTCATCCGCTGGCTTACTGAGGTGTGAAGCGATAACGCGTCACAGACTGCCAGCGATCGCCGGGTTGCAGCCAGCAATCAGGCTGCGGCCACTCGGTATGGTTGGGCGAATCCGGTAAAAATTCACTCTCCAACGCGATGCCCTGGAAAGCAGTATAGCTGCCCTGTTCACGGGCGCGTGTTCCATCCAGATAGTTGCCGGAGTAGAACTGCAGCGCCGGTGCGGCGGTAAACACGGTCAACGCCAGCTTGCCATCGGCCGACCAC
The DNA here is from genome assembly GCF_020179835.1 of Pantoea sp. alder81. Classification (GTDB taxonomy): domain Bacteria; phylum Pseudomonadota; class Gammaproteobacteria; order Enterobacterales; family Enterobacteriaceae; genus Pantoea. Next base: position 129,485 of record NZ_JAIUDA010000001.1, read on the forward strand.
AGCTGGGCGGCGGGTTGGCTGCTGTCGCCCGCGGTGTTAAGCAGAAACGCATGATCATAGCCTTTCACCGCTTTTTGATCGTCATCGGCGAGGAAGTCATCCATCACCGGCTTCGGCTGATTAAAATCGAAGCTGGTACCGGCCACGGCTTTCAGTGGCGCGTTAGGAATGCCTTCACTGTCGACCGGCAAGTAGCGATCCGCGTGCAGTTGTAAGCGATGCTGGCGCGCATCGCCATGATGCGCATCAAGGTTAAAGTAAGCATGGTTGGTGAGGTTCACCGGGCACGGCTTATCGGTCTGCGCGTCATAAGTGATCGACAGGCAGTTATCATCGTCGAGATGGTAAATCACATCGGCAATCAGGTTGCCGGGGAAACCCTGATCGCCATCGGGTGAATCAATGCGATAGTGCACTTCGGTTTCACTCTGGCGAACAATCTGCCAGCGGCGTTTATCGAAGCCTTCCGGGCCACCGTGCAGCTGATGCGCGCCCTGATTGGCCGCCAGCAGCAGATTCAGCGGCTTTAGCTCAGCCGAAGCGATGCGGTTGGCGTAGCGGCCAACCGTGGCACCGAGATAAGCATCCTGATGCAGATAATCCGATGGTGTCGCGCAGCCGAGCAGCGCTTCACGCACGCTGCCATCCTGCATGGGCACGCGCGCGGAGAGCCATGTCGCGCCCCAATCCATAAAAGTCACTACCATGCCATGCTGATTGCGCAGCACGGTGATGCGCCACGGTTGCCCGTCTGGCGCATGAGAATTGACGTCACTTACCATTGGCCCGCTCCTGCTGACGCTTTACATACGTAGAAGGTTTCTTTAATGCCGGTTTGCGCTTCATACTGTTTCGCCACGGCGGCTTTCACCTGATCCACCAAATCGGTAGGCATCAGCGCCACGATGCAGCCGCCAAAGCCGCCACCGGTCATGCGCACACCGCCACGCGGACCGATTTCTGCTTTAACAATCTCAACCAGCTGGTCGATAGGCGGTACGGTGATTTCGAAATCATCACGCATTGAGGCGTGTGATTCTGCCATCAGTTCACCCATGCGCTTCAGGTCGCCGTTGCTCAGGGCATCAGCGGCTTCCAGCGTACGGGCATTCTCGGTGATCACGTGGCGGACACGTTTTGCCACCAGCGCATCCAGCTGAGATTCTGACGCGGCAAACTCTTCCAGCGTCACATCGCGCAGTGCCGGTTTGTTAAAGAAGCGCGCACCGGTTTCACACTGCTCACGGCGGGTGTTGTACTCACTGCCCACCAGGCTGCGGCGGAAGTTAGAGTTGATGATCACCACCGCGACATCTTCTGGCATGGAAACCGCGCGAGTGCCGAGGGTGCGGCAATCCAGCAGCATGGCGTGATCGGGTTGACCCAGCGCAGAAATCAGCTGGTCCATAATGCCGCAGTTGCAGCCGACGAACTGGTTTTCCGCTTCCTGACCGTTAACCGCAATGGCTGCACCATCCAGCTTCAGCTGATACAGCTGCTGGAACACGGTGCCGACGGCCACTTCCAGCGACGCCGATGAACTCAGACCCGCACCCTGTGGCACGTTGCCGCTGATAACCAGATCTGCGCCACCGAAACTCGCATCACGCTTCTGCAGATGTTTCACCACGCCGCGCACGTAGTTGGCCCACATCGGCTCTTTTAACGCTTCAATCGGCGCATCCAGCGAGAAGCTGTCTTGCTGATTGTCATAATCAACAGCGACCACGCGCACCTGGCGGTCGTCGCGTTTGGCGCAGGCAATCACCGTCTGGTAATCAATGGCGCACGGCAGCACAAAGCCGTCATTGTAATCAGTATGCTCGCCAATCAAATTCACGCGGCCCGGCGCCTGAATGCTGTGCGTCGGTTGATAGCCAAAGGTGTCAGCGAAAACCTGTTGAGTAATGGATTTTAATGACATTTATTGCGCCTCGCGGAAATGGATATCGCTGACAGAACGCAGACGTTCTGCTGCCTGTTCCGCCGTTAAATCACGTTGGGTTTCGGCCAGCATTTCATAGCCAACCATAAATTTGCGCACCGTGGCTGAACGCAGCAGCGGTGGATAGAAGTGAGCATGCAGCTGCCAGTGATCGTTGGCTTCACCGTTAAACGGCGCGCCGTGCCAGCCCATCGAGTAGGGGAAGGAGCACTGGAACAGGTTGTCATAGCGGCTGGTCAGTTGCTTGAGCGCCAGTGCCAGGTCGCTGCGCTGAGCAGCCGTCAGATCGGTAATGCGTTTGATGTGGGCTTTAGGCAGCAGCAGGGTTTCAAACGGCCACGCCGCCCACCACGGCACCACGGCCAGCCAGTGTTCGGTTTCGACTACGGTGCGGCTGCCATCTTTCAGCTCGCGTGCGGCGTAGTCCACCAGCATCGGCGAACCTTTTTCGTCAAAGTAGCGGCGCTGATTATCATTTTCTTTTTGCGCTTCATTTGGCAGAAAACTGTTGGCCCAAATCTGGCCGTGCGGATGGGGATTTGAACACCCCATCGCCGCGCCTTTGTTCTCAAACACCTGCACCCACGGATAGTGCTGACCGAGATCGGCGGTCTGCTCCTGCCAGGTGCGCACGATATCTTCCAGTCCGCTCAGCGGCAGTTCTGGCAGCGTTTTGCTGTGATCGGGCGAGAAGCAGATCACCCGGCTGGTGCCACGTGCGCTCTCGCAGCGCATCAGCATGTCGTCACTTTGTGGCGCATCGGGCGTATCGGTCATCAACGCGGCAAAATCGTTGGTGAAGACATAGGTGGTTTTATAATCAGGGTTTTTATCCCCGGTGATGCGGGTGTTGCCGGCACACAGGAAGCAGTCAGGATCGTGCGCAGGCAGTTGTTCCAGCGCAGGCGTTTCCTGTGCACCCTGCCACGGGCGCTTAGCGCGATGCGGCGAGACCAGCACCCACTGATCGATCAATGGGTTATAACGGCGATGCGGATGATCAACCGGATTAAATTTTTCCATAACGAGTCCTGGTAAACGGCAAACGGATCAAAATCACTGCGATCAAGGTAGCACAAAGGCCAGCCCCAAAGCGTGATCCAGTCTGGATAAATGGTATCGTTTACACAAGGTGACGATTCTCATTTTGTGGGGTTATGCGGTGCGTTTGCTGAAATACCAGGCGAGTAAATGGTAGCGGTTACATTGGCTGTTTATTGCGGTGCGCATAAATGCGCACCCTACGGTGGAGGGGCGCCATTGATGACAACCGGATTCACGTTTAAATACCCACATCAGGCTGTAGGGGCGTCATTTATGACGCCCGGATTCGCGTATAAATACCCACATCAGGCTGTAGGGGGGCATTTATAACGCCCGAATTCACGTTTATATACCCACATCCGGCTGTAGGAGCGTCATTGACGACCACCGGATTAACGCAAATCGTCCTGCTGGAACCCATATCCCTCATCCTGCTTCACAAAGCTCAGGCGATGAGTAATACACTGCGGCGCATCTTCGGCATGGTGTGAGACAAACAGTAACTGAGTCCGTCCCTCACCAATCAGCACATCAACAAAGCGGCGCACCAGCTGGCGGTTAATCGGATCCAGCCCCTGCAATGGTTCATCGAGAATCAGCAGGGTAGGATGTTTGACCAGCGCACGGGCAATCAACACCAACCGCTGTTGTCCCCATGACAAACCGTGGAACGGCGCATCGGCCAGATGATTATCCATGCCAAGTAAAGCCAGCCACTGCCGCGCCAGCGCTTTCTGCCGGTCCGAAGCGGGTTGATACAAACCAATCGAATCGAAAAAGCCGGACAGCACCACGGTGCGTACGTTACAGCTGACACGGTAATCGAGATGCAAACTGCTGCTGACGTAGCCGATGTGCTGCTTGATGTCCCAAATGGTTTCACCGCTACCGCGACGAATACCAAACAGCGTCAAATCATTACTGTAGCCTTGCGGATGATCGCCGGTCACCAGACTCAACAGAGTGGATTTACCCGCGCCGTTGGGTCCCACGATTTGCCAGTGCTCACCAGGATTCACCTGCCAGCTCAGCCCATCGATCACCGCTTTATCGTTATACGACACCACGCCATTACGCAAAATCACGCGCGGTGCATCTTCCGCCAGCTGCGGCAACTGATCTGGCGCATCGGCTTCCGGCAATGCCATGCCATCAAGCTTTTCGCTGTGCGCCAGCTGCGCCACCAGCGCTTCTGCCAGAATCGCCTGACGTTCACCGACGTGGGTGAGGGTGCACTCAGCGAGCACACCGACTTGTTGCACAAAGTCAGGAATATCGTCAAAGCGGTTGAGAACCAGCACCACGCTGAAGCCATGCTGGTGAAGATCGCTCAGCGTCTCCGCCAGGCTGGCGCGCGAGGCGACATCTAACCCATCGAAAGGCTCATCGAGAATCAATAAATCCGGCTGCGCCATCAGCGCCTGACACAGCAAGGTTTTGCGGGTTTCGCCGGTGGAGAGGTATTTGAAGCGACGATCGAGCAGGTAAGTGATACCAAACTGCTGCGCCAGCGCCTGACAGCGCGCCTCATCTTTCACTTCATCCTGAATAATCTGTGCGGCGGTGCGACCGGTATCGTCTTCGCCTTCACTCAGCAGATCGGTATTGTTGCGTTCCCACTCCTGCGCCACCAGCTTTTGCAACTGTTCCAGCGAGAGGCGCGTGCGGCGTTGAAAGTCCTGCGTAACCGTGCCTTTCCCCGGCGAGAGTTCACCAGAAAGTGCGCGCGCCAGTGAGGATTTGCCGCTGCCGTTGGCGCCGACAAAGGCCCAGCTTTCGCCGCTATTGAGAGTCAGATCGTTAAGGGACAGTGCTCGGGTGTCGCTAAGGTGAAATATGCCTTGCGAAATTTGCAATGAAGCCATGATTCATTCCGTTTTATGCATCGTGTTACTCAGTTGTAGCGAGCGACGCAGACGAAGTCAAATCATGGCCTGGATTTCAGAGCAGTGTGGCAATGATGGCATGTTCAGCATTAAAACTGGCGGTCACGCTGTCGCCTGGCTGCAGATTCTGCTGTTGCACCTGAGCATTATTCATCGTTGCGCACAGGGTTTCACCGCTCGGCAATGTCATCAACACTTCGCTAACCTGTTCACCGGGCTCGATCGCGCTGATCGTCACCTGCAATTGATTATCGCTGTTTACCGCATCACGGCTCACCTGAATCCACGGGGCTTTAATCAGCACCAGCACCTCTTTGCCGCTGTCGAGCTGCAGACGTTCGGCACTGCGTTCGGTGATCGCCACCTGCAAACGAGTGACGCCATCGGCCAGCTGAACCTCAATATGCTGCTGCACCTGATGGTGATCGCGCGCCATCACGGTGCCAAACAGCTGATTGCGCGCACTGGTTTGCAGTGAGAAGCGGGCAATGGCTGCCAGTAAGCTGTCGAGCGGCAGGCTGTCGTTTTGCAGCGCATCAAAAGCTTTCTGCTGGATCTGCTCCATCAGGTGAAACAGCTGAATCAGACGCTCGCCATAGCGCGTCAGCTGCGCGCCGCCGCCGCCTTTGCCTCCGGTGGCGCGGTCGACTAAGGTTTGATCAGCCATCTGATTCATATCGTTGATGGCGTCCCAGGCACTTTTGTAGCTGATGCCCGCTAATTTAGCGCCCTGGCTGATGGAGCCGGTTTCCTGCACGCGTTTCAGCAGTTCGATGCGGCGTGGGTCGGCAAACAGCTTCTGCTGAAGACGAATGTGAAGAGAAAGTTCTGCCTGCATGTCAGCTCCTTAAGTGAGTACGACAAGTGTAAGGCCAAAAGTAAAAGCACGAAAAGGGCAGTGCGTTTTTTTCCCTAACCGTTACAATCACTTTTTTATTTTCTGCGTGAGGTTTCCATGCTGGAACTGCTTAAAAGCCTGGCTGTGGCTGTCATCATGGTGCCAATTGTGATGGCCATTATGCTCGGTCTGATTTACGGCCTGGGTGAAGTGTTCAACGTCATCTCCAAATTTGGCCGCCGCGACGATCGTCCTGCCAACAGCTCGCAACACTGATTTTATAAGCGCCCGCACTCAGCGGGCGTTTTTTCTTTAACTTCCCTTCAATCCTGCCGATATTAAGTTCATGACAGCATTTGTTCCTACGTTGTATTATCTAATATATAACGTAACAAGGAGTAAAAAATGCTGAAAATCAATTACCGCTGGGCTGCTGTTACCGTACTGACTGTTTCTATGGCGGGTCACGCCGTGGCTGCAGAGAAGATCACCGTGTTCGCTGCGGCATCGTTAACCAATGCAATGCAGGATATTGCCACGCAATATCAGAAAAAAAGCGGCGTTGAAGTGGTCTCGTCCTTCGCCTCTTCATCCACCCTGGCACGCCAGATCGAACAAGGTGCGCCGGCCGATCTGTTTATCTCTGCTGACCAGCAGTGGATGGACTATGCGGTGGATAAAAAGAGTGTGGTGGAAAATACGCGCTACACGCTGCTGGGCAATGATTTAGTGCTGGTGGCACCGAAGAGTGAAAGCGCAAAAGCGGTGACCATCGATGCAAAAACTGACTGGAAAAGTTTGCTGAAAGGCGAACGTCTGGCGGTGGGCGATCCGGATCATGTTCCGGCTGGGATTTACGCCAAAGAAGCCCTGCAAAAGCTGGGCGCCTGGGATACCGTGTCGCCGCAGCTGGCGCCAGCCAACAACGTCCGTGCCGCACTGGCGCTGGTCGAACGCAATGAATCACCGTACGGCATCGTTTACGGTTCTGATGCGGTTGCCAGTGACAAAGTGCAGGTGGTAGGACGCTTCCCGGAGGATAGCCACAAACCAGTGGAATATCCGATGGCGGTCGTTAAAGAGCATCAGAACGCAACGGTAGAGGCCTTCTACAAGTACTTACAGGGGCCGGACGCCGCTGCAGTGTTTAAACAGTATGGATTTGCGCCGAAGAAATGATACTCAGTGATCCCGAATGGCAGGCCGTTTTTCTCAGCTTAAAAGTTTCCAGCGTAGCGGTGCTGTTTAGCTTGCCGTTTGGCATCATGATGGCCTGGATTCTGGCGCGTTGCCGGTTTCCGGGCAAAACTCTGCTCGATAGCGTCATTCATCTGCCGCTTGTTTTACCGCCGGTGGTGGTGGGGTATCTGTTGCTGATTGCATTAGGTCGGCGCGGATTTATCGGCGAGTGGCTTTACGACTGGTTTGGCTTCACCTTTGCCTTTAGCTGGCAGGGCGCGGTGTTGGCTTCGGCAGTGATGGCGTTTCCGTTGATGGTGCGTGCGATTCGCCTCGCGCTGGAAGCCGTGGACACCAAACTGGAGCAGGCGGCGCGCACGCTGGGTGCCGGTCGCTGGCGGGTATTTTTCACTATTACCCTGCCGCTGACGCTGCCCGGTATCATTGTTGGCACCGTTTTGGCCTTCGCCCGCTCATTAGGTGAGTTTGGCGCAACGATTACCTTCGTCTCGAATATTCCCGGCGAGACGCGCACCATCCCCTCCGCGATGTTTACCCTGATTGAAACGCCCGGTGCAGAAGGCACCGCCGCCCGCTTGTGTGCGGTGGCGATTGCGCTGGCGCTGTTATCGCTGGTGGCTTCCGAGCTGCTGGCTCGTTGGGGCCGCAAGCGGTTAGGGGCAGCCTGATGCTTAATCTCAATATTTCCCAGTTGCTGGGCGATCACCAACTGGACGTCAACGTGCAGATCCCCGGCAGCGGCATTACCGCGATCTTCGGTGTGTCTGGCGCGGGCAAAACCTCGTTAATTAACGCGATTGGCGGTTTAACACAACCGCAAAGCGGCCAGATTCAGCTAAACGATCGTCTGCTTTTCGATTCGGCCACGCAGGTCAATCTGCCACCGGAAAAGCGTCGCATCGGCTACGTGTTCCAGGATGCACGGCTGTTCCCGCATTATCGGGTACGTGGCAATCTGCAATATGGCATGGCGGCGGCGATGAAGCCGCAGTTCAACGCGCTGGTGGCGCTGCTCGGTCTTGAGCCGCTGCTGACTCGCTTCCCGGCCTCGCTGTCAGGCGGCGAGAAACAGCGCGTGGCGATTGGTCGCGCACTGCTTAGTGCGCCAGACATTTTATTGATGGATGAGCCGCTGGCGTCACTGGACTTGCCACGCAAACGCGAACTGATGCCGTATCTGCAAAAGCTGGCGAAACAGATCGAGATTCCGATTCTTTACGTGTCGCACAGTCTGGATGAAATTCTGCAACTGGCCGAGAACGTGCTGGTGCTCGACAGCGGCAAAGTCAAAGCCTTTGGTTCGCTGGAGAAGGTGTGGAGCAGTGCGGCCATGCGGCCATGGCTGCCGGTTGCCGATCGCAGTAGCGTGCTGCGGGTGCAGGTGCTGGAGCAGCATCCCGATTATCCGATGACGGCACTGTCTTTGGGCGATCAACATATTTGGGTCAGCCGGGTTAACCAGCCGCTGAAAACGGCACTGCGCATTCGTATCGCGTCCGGGGATGTGTCGCTGGCCTTGCAGCCACCGCAGAACACCTCGGTACGCAATATCCTGCCTGCTCAGGTGGTCGAGTTATTAGAAATTGACGATCAGGTGGAAGTGAAGCTGCGTATTGGCATTAGCGAGCTTTGGGCGCGGATTTCGCCCTGGGCGCGTGATGAATTGGGCATTCGGCCGGATCAGTGGCTGTATGCGCAAATTAAGAGCGTGGCGATCACGGCGTAATCAACGGAGTCATTTGTAGGGTGCGTATTGATACGCACCCTCTATATCAAAGGGTTACAGAACCTCTTGATAAATCACTTCGGCAATACCCGGTTCCAGATTGGTGCCAATCACTTTTTTGGCGCGCGCTTTAATGGCGTCATCAGCATTGCCCATCGCCACACCTAAGCCCACCTGTTCCAGCATGCTCAGGTCATTGTAGTTATCACCGAACGCCAGCACGTCTTGCATGCTAAAGCCCTGACTTTCAACCCATTGCGCCAGACGCTTGCCTTTGCTGTTGCCTGCCTGCGCGATATCCACCTGATCGTGCCATGACCATTCACATGCCAGCCCGAGTTCGGCTTCGGTGCGCTCAGCAAACTGCTGCAGTGCGCGCGTGTCAGGATGGGAGAGGGCAAACTTCCAAATGGATTGCGCATCCAGCGCTGCCTGCGCCAGGCTTGGCACCTGCAGGAACAGGGGACGCTGCGCTTCCGGCAGAGATTGTGCCCAGTTCAGGGTGCGCGTCACGTGGCCAGTGGGTTCCTGATACAGCATGGCATCATCGACATACAGCAGCCCGTGAATGTTCTCCTGATCGAGCATCTCAATGACGCGGGTCGCCTGGCTTTTCTCCAGTGGATCGGATGCGAGCACCTTCTTCGCTGCATAATCGTACAAGTAGGTCCCATTACAGCAGATTGCGGGTGTATCCAACTGCAGCGCCTGATAAAAAGGATGAATCGCGCAGTGGTGGCGACCGGTGACGATCAATACTTTGACACCCGCCTGTTGCGCGCGGGCAAGCGCTTCGATCGATTCAGGTAAGATGGTTTTTGTGGGGGTCAGCAGGGTGCCGTCGAGGTCAAGGGCGATTACGCGGTAGCTCATTACACTTTCCGTCCGGGAGTTAGCAAAGCATTGAGTCTACACCCGGCAGCGGCCCTGAGACAAAAAACAGGGCACAAATGAATCCAGCGCGGCAAAATGAAACGCGCTACAGTTATCCCTTTCATCAGGCAGCGAATAAGGAAAACCGCATGAAACAAGTCGTGTATACCGCCAGTCCCGAGAGCCAGCAGATCCATGCATGGCAGTTGCAGGAAGATGGCGCACTGACGTTATTGCAGGTCACGGATGTGGCCGGCCAGGTGCAGCCGATGGTGGTGAGCCCGAAGAAAGATTTCCTCTACGTCGGCGTCCGTCCTAATTTTCGCGTGCTGGCGTATCGCATTGCGGCCGACGGTTCCCTGAGTCTGGCCGGTGAAGCGCCACTGCCAGGCAGCCCAACCCACATCTCCACCGACCGCCAGGGCAAATATATTTTCTGCGGTTCTTACAACGATGCGTGTGTCAGCATCAGCCCGATTGACAGTGAAGGTTTGCCGCAAGCCCCAAGTCAGGTGATTGGCGGAATGGATGGCTGCCACTCAGCCAATATCGATCTCGGCAATCAGACGCTGTTTGTGCCAGCACTGAAGCAGGATCGTATCTGCCTGTTCCAGCTGAATGCGGATGGCACTCTGGCGCCGCGCGAGCAGGCGCAGGTCACCACGGTCGAAGGTGCAGGCCCGCGCCATATGGCATTCCATCCGAATGGTGCTTACGGCTATGTGGTAAATGAACTCGACAGCACCGTAGATGTCTGGGCATTGAACAACGTGCACGGTCAGGTTGAGCGCGTGCAGAGTCTGGATATGATGCCGAAAGATTTCAGCGATACGCGCTGGGCGGCCGATATCCATATCACGCCAGACGGCCGTTTCCTCTACGCCTGTGACCGCACCAGCAGCACCATTACCGCGTTTAGTATCAGCGAAGATGGCTCAGTGTTAGCGATCGAAGGTTACCAGCCGACCGAAACTCAGCCGCGAGGCTTCAATATCGATAACAGTGGTCAGTATCTGGTGGCGGCAGGGCAGAAGTCGCATCATATCGAAGTGTACAAGATTGCCGATCGCGGTCTGTTGCAACCGCTGGCGCGTTACGCAGTGGGACAGGGCCCGATGTGGGTGGTGATCCACGCACTGGATTGATTTGAATACATGATAAGAAACGGCGCCTGTTGGCGCCGTTTTTGATCAGGAGTATTTCACCGTAATCGAGGCACTCGCCAGCGCGTGGAAGTGCACATTAAAACCAACCATCGCGCCGCTCGCACCTTCATCCACATCGATTTTGTCCACATCCATCGCGTGTACCGTAAAGATGTAGCGATGCGGATCACCTTGTGGCGGCGCTGCGCCACCGTAGCCGGTTTGACCGAAGTCAGTGCGGGTTTGAATCGCGCCCTGCGGCAGTTCGACCACGCCTGAACCGGAACCTTGTGGCAGCTCGGAGACTTCAGCCGGAATATTTGCCACTACCCAGTGCCACCAGCCAGAACCGGTGGGTGCATCTGGATCAAAGCAGGTTACAACAAAACTCTTCGTTCCTGCAGGCACTTCATCCCACGCCAAATGTGGCGACAGATTATCACCCTGACGTCCCATCCCATTGAAAACGTGGCGTTCGGGCATTTTATCGCCGTCTTTAAAATCCTGGCTAACTACGCGCATGACTTCTCCTTTTTCCGTTGTGCAGTGTGTTCCCCATCATGGTGGAAAACGCGGGGTACTTCCAGTCAGCTTAGGGCAGGAAATGGGCCTCGACGTCTAACGCCGCACGCACTGCCTGGGTTAACTGCGCCAGTTCGGCTGCAGAAATCAGATAAGGTGGCATCAGATAGATCAGCTTGCCGAACGGACGGATCCACACGCCACGTTCGACAAAGAACTGCTGCAGCGCCGCCATGTTCACCGATGAACGTGTTTCGATTACACCAATCGCGCCCAGCACTCGCGCATCGGCCACTGCATGATGCTCACGCAACGGCAGCAGCTCACGACGCAGTTGCTGTTCGATCGCCGCCACCTGCGCGGGCCAGTGACCCTCGTTGATCATCGTCAGGCTCTCTGCCGCCACCGCACAGGCCAGTGGATTGCCCATAAAGGTCGGGCCATGCATAAAGCAGCCGGCTGCGCTGCGGCTGATGGTATCGGCCACTTCACGCGTGGTCAGCGTGGCGGAAAGCGTCATGGTGCCGCCGGTCAGCGCTTTGCCGAGGCAGAGAATATCTGGCGTAATCCCGGCGTGTTCACAGGCAAACAGCTTGCCGCTGCGACCAAATCCGGTGGCGATCTCGTCGGCGATCAGCAGGATGCCATAGCGATCGCATAACTCGCGTACCTGTTGTAGATAGCGCGGATGATAGAAGCGCATGCCGCCCGCACCTTGCACAATCGGTTCAAGGATCACAGCGGCAATTTCACGATGATGCATCTCGGCTAAGCGGGCGAAATCTGCGAAGTCCGCTTCGTTCCACTCGTCATCAAAACCGCACTGAGGCGCTTCCGCAAACAGATGTTCCGGCAGATAGCCGCGCCACAGGCTGTGCATCGAATTTTCCGGATCGCACACTGACATGGCAGCAAAGGTATCACCGTGATAGCCACGTTTTAACGTCAGGAATTTTTGGCGCGTTTCACCGCGTCCCAGCCAGTACTGCAACGCCATTTTCATCGACACTTCGACGGCAATCGACCCCGAATCGGCGAGGAACACGCACTCCAGTGCCTCAGGGGTCATTTCGACCAGTTGGCGGCTTAACGCCACCGCCGCTGGATGGGTAATGCCGCCGAACATCACGTGGGACATCTGTGACATTTGCTGCGTCAGCGCCTGATTCAGACGCGGATGGTTATAGCCGTGAATCGCTGCCCACCACGACGACATACCGTCGACCAGTTCACGTCCATCCGCCAACTGGAGCTGGCAACCGTGCGCTGCCACCACCGGATAACAGGGCAGTGGATCGCGCGTTGACGTGTAGGGATGCCAGATATGCTGGCGGTCAAAGTTGAGGTCGTCTTGGGTGAACATCGATCTTGTAAACCATTTTGAAAAGATTTAGTTTACAAGTATAACCACGTTAATCGTCGGGATGAACCCCTTTTTTTGGAGTAAGCAATGGCAAACCGCTGGACACTGACACAAGCCCAGGCTCTGTTCGATAAACCTTTCCTTGAGCTGATGTTCGAAGCGCAGCAAGTTCACCGTCAGCATTTTGATCCGCGTCAGGTGCAGGTCAGTACGCTGCTGTCGATCAAAACCGGTGCCTGTCCGGAAGACTGTAAATACTGCCCGCAGAGTGCGCGCTACAAAACCGGGCTGGAGTCTGAGCGTCTGATGGAAGTCGACGCAGTGTTGGAATCGGCGCGCAAAGCCAAAGCGGCAGGATCGAGCCGATTCTGCATGGGCGCCGCGTGGAAAAACCCGCACGAACGTGACATGCCGTACCTCGAACAGATGGTGCAGGGCGTCAAAGCCATGGGCATGGAAACCTGCATGACGCTCGGCACGCTGGATAACACTCAGGCGGAGCGTCTCGCCACCGCCGGACTGGATTTCTACAACCACAATCTCGACACCTCGCCGGAATTCTACGGCAGCATCATCACCACCCGCAGCTATCAGGAACGTCTGGATACGCTGGATAAAGTGCGCGGGGCGGGCATTAAAGTCTGTTCTGGCGGCATCGTTGGTCTGGGTGAAACGGTGAAGGATCGTGCTGGCTTACTGGTGCAGTTGGCCAACTTGCCGACACCGCCCGAGAGCGTGCCCATCAACATGCTGGTCAAAGTCAAAGGCACGCCATTGGCTGATAACGATGACGTCGAGCCGTTCGACTTTATCCGCACTATCGCCGTGGCGCGCATCATGATGCCATCGTCGCACGTCCGCCTGTCCGCGGGTCGTGAACAGATGAGCGAACAGACCCAGGCGATGTGCTTCATGGCCGGTGCCAACTCGATTTTCTACGGCTGCAAACTGCTGACTACGCCGAACCCGGAAGAGGACAAAGATCTGATCCTGTTCCGCAAGCTGGGCCTCAATCCGGAGCATACCGCCACCGCCGCTGGTGACAATGAGCAGCAGTATCAGCTCAGCGAGCAACTGGTGTATGCGGATACCGAGCAGTTCTACAACGCGGCGGTGTGATGGGCTGGTCATCTCGCATCGAACAGGCGCTGGCGGCGCGACGTGATGCCGATGGCTGGCGTTTGCGTCGCCGGGTTGAACACAACAGCGTGCGCGAGATAACGCTGGAGGGACGCTCATATCGTCACTTTTCCAGCAATGATTATCTCGGGCTGAGCCAGCATCCGGCGGTGATTGCGGCCTGGCAACAGGGTGCGGCAGAGGCGGGCGCGGGCGCGGGCGCATCGGGTCATGTGACGGGCTATAGCCGCCATCATGCACAGTTAGAAGAGCAACTGGCTGACTGGCTGGGCTACAAGCGGGCTCTGCTGTTTATCTCCGGCTTTGCTGCCAACCAGGCGGTGATACACCTGCTGGCAGAGAAGCAGGATCGTATCCTCGCCGATAAGCTGGCGCATGCCTCGTTGCTGGATGCCGCCAGCCACTGTCCGGCCACGTTACGCCGCTTTGCTCACAATCAACCAGAGAGCCTGGCGAAGCTGCTGGCCTCGCCGTCAGAGGGCGGCACGCTGGTGGTGACGGAAGGCGTATTCAGCATGGATGGCGACAGCGCACCGCTCGCCGCCCTCGCGGAAGAGACGCGCCGCGCCAACGGCTGGCTGCTGGTGGATGATGCGCACGGCATTGGCGTGCACGGTGAGCAGGGGCGCGGCAGTTGCTGGCAGCAGGGCGTGAAGCCCGAATTGCTGATTGTCACTTTTGGCAAAGGCTTCGGCGTTAGCGGTGCCGCGCTGCTGTGTGACGATGCCACGGCGGATTACGTCGAGCAGTTCTCTCGCCATCTGATCTACTCCACCGCGATGCCACCGGCACAGTGCTGCGCGCTGCTGGCGGCATTGCAGCAAATTCAGCAGGGCGATGCGCTGCGTGAGCGGTTGAATAGCCACATTGCGCGGTTCCGGGCGGGTGCCGCGGATTTGCCATGGCAATTGATGCCATCAGCCAGTGCGATCCAGCCATTGATCGTCGGTGAAAATAGCGCGGCGCTGGCGTTATCGCAGCGTCTGGCTGAGGCGGGATGCTGGGTTAGCGCCATTCGACCGCCAACGGTACCACCGGGCACGGCGCGGCTGCGCATCACGTTCACCGCTGCCCATCACACTGACGATATTGATCGTCTGCTGGAGGCGCTGTATGACGCTGCAGGTTAACAAGCAAGCTATCGCCAAAGCCTTTGGTCGTGCGGCACAGCATTATGAGGAGCATGCCGAGCTGCAACGCCAGAGCGGCGATGCGCTACTGGCGCTGGCGCCTGCCGGTTTCGGGCCGCATCTGCTGGATGCAGGCTGTGGCACCGGCTGGTACAGCCGCTATTGGCGCGATCGTGGGCGCGAACTGACGGCGCTCGATCTTTCCTGCGACATGCTGGACGCCGCGCGTGAGCAGCGCTCGGCGCAACACTATCTGCAAGGCGATATTGATGATCTGCCGCTGCCCAATAACAGCGTCGATGGCGTGTGGAGCAATCTGGCGGTGCAGTGGAGCAGCGATTTGCGTCTGGCGTTGCAGCAGTTTTTGCGCGTCACGCGGACGGGCGGCAGCGTGCTGTTCTCCACCTTGCTCGATGGTTCATTGCATGAAGTGCATGAAGCCTGGGCTCGGCTGGATGGTCGCCAGCATGCCAATCGTTTTCTCAGTGAAGCGCAATTCACCGCAGCAACCGCTGGCTTGCCACTGCACAGTCAGTTGCAGGTTATCACGCTACATTTCCCTAGCGCGCTGAGCGCCATGCGTTCTCTGAAAGGCATTGGTGCTACGCATCTGCACGACGGCCGTGGCGCACAACCGCTCACACGCTCGCAGCTCACTCAACTGGAGCAGCACTGGCCGCAGGATGCGCAGGGTTATCGTCTTAGTTATCACTTGATGTACGGAGTTTTGAGCAAATGACACGCTGGTTTATTACCGGAACCGATACCGAAGTGGGAAAAACGGTCGCCAGTGGCGCACTGCTGCAGGCGGCAGGCGCGGCGGGTTTATGCACCGCAGGTTACAAACCGGTGGCCTCGGGCTGTGAGATCACCCCAGAGGGTGTGCGCAACAGCGATGCACTGGCGTTGCAGCGCTACAGCAGCCTGACACTCAGTTATGAGCAGGTGAATCCACTGGCGTTTATCGAGCCAACGTCACCGCATATTGTGAGTGCGGAAGAGGGCCGGCCAATCGTTTTTTCTGCTTTATCAGCCGGATTACGCGCGCTGGAGCAGCAGGCCGAATGGGTGTTAGTAGAAGGGGCAGGCGGTTGGTTCACACCGTTATCCGACACGCAGACCTATGCCGATTGGGTCGAAGCAGAACAGCTGTCGGTGATTCTGGTGGTGGGCATAAAGCTCGGCTGTATTAATCATGCGATGCTGACGGCGGAAGCGGTGAAGGCGCGTGGTTTGCGCTTAGCAGGCTGGATCGCCAATGATATTCAGCCGCCGGGTAAGCGACATGCCGAGTATATGGCGACGCTGCGTCAGCGTATCGATGCGCCGTTCCTCGGAGAAATTCCCCATCTGGACAGCGAAGCACAGCAGGCTGAGTGCGGGCAGTATCTGACCTTGCCGCAGTGAATGCCTTTCGCATTGACCGGTGCTGGCGAACCACTCGCTAAGCGGTAGCGGCGCAATGTCTTGCACATCTGTTAGCCATCGTCAGGCTTTCAGGTACGCGCAAGGCATTACTCCGCATCAGGTCATGCAGAGCATCAAGTCGCTGTCAGCCACTTATTCACCGTCACATCATCCAGCATAGCCACTTTACCTTGCGCCACATTGCGCCCACGGTGCAGCAGCAGGAAATAATCAGCCACGCGGCGGATAAAGGAAACATGCTGTTCCAGCAGCAAAATGGTTAAGCCATAGTCACGATTAAGGCGACGGATTAAATTGCCCATCTCCTCTTCCAGCCACGGTGACATGCCCTCTGTCGGCTCATCCAGAATCAGCAGTTTAGGCTGCAGCACCAGAGCACGCGCCAGTGCCAGATGCTGCTGCTGATCCATCGGCAATTCGCCACTGCGTTGATGACGTAACGAATAGAGTGCCGGGAACAGATCGAACACCATTTCAGGAATCGCGCGGCTGCGACCGTCCTGCGCGGCCATCAGCGCAATCATTAAATTATCTTCCACGCTCATCTGCGAAAAGATATGGCGACCTTGTGGCACGTAGCCGATCCCCATGCGCGCACGCTGCTCAGTGGGCTGCAGCAACAAATTCTCCGGTGGCGAGCCATCTTCCTGCCAAATCATCGAGCCACTATTGATAGGCAAGCGACCCATAATGCAGTTCACCAGCGTGGTTTTACCCATGCCAGGGCTGCCCAGCACACCGGTACAGGTGCCTGGTGGCAGATCGAGATCCACATCCCACAGGATATGGTTGTGACCGTAAAACTGATTCACCGAACGTAAACTCAGCATCTGACATACTCCTTCCAGATTATTTGCCTGAATGCTCCCGCTCTGTGTCGTCTGGCATACAGTCGTGCACGATTAAGGTGGACACTGCTGTTGATGGCCTGCAAGGCAAGCCGTATGGACTCGTCACTCCATCGTTGATCTGTTGCAATTCCCAGGCCAGGTTAGTGGAACGGGATATTCTGAGTCAGAATCAGGTGAAAACGGGCTTAAAAGGTGAGCGATGCTTAATAATTCCACTGAGTAATAACCTGCCTGCACTTTGACGGTGCTGAATGCTTAACGTTTCTGGTGCATCTGTTCACTAATAAGGCAATCACTGAAGAAATAAGTGGTCTTAAGGCACGGTTTTTACGACAACAATGGTGCTTGACTTGTTAAAAGGATAGTTAAAGCGGTTTTAGGCAGGCAGAAAAAAAACGCAAAAAAAAATATTTCGCACGCCTGGATAAGTGCGGGGAAAATTATACACAGCTGATGGGCTCGGGGCTGGATTCAGTTATCCACTATTCCTGTGGATAACCTTGTGCATTAGCGACTGAAAACCGGTTGGAAGCGAGGAAATACGCGGCCTGCATACATTATGCTGAGAAACTGGACTTTAGAGTCATTATGAACAAAATCAGCAGGTTAGTTAAAAGCAAGCCTGAGATTTTTCTGCCTTGTCATCGGACTGCAATTTAATGACGGTCTCTTGACAAATGTTAAAAGCGTCTCGGCCTTGGGGATAACATTGCGCAACACGCTTTTGCCTTTTGCCGCTTAAATTGCACTGAAGCGAAACAAGTGCTTTCCCCGTCATCGTGCAAGATATCTGTAAATATATCCAGTATTTTTTTCTGGCAAATTCGGCATAGCAGAGTAGAATTATCAGCCTGCTCGCTGACTTCTTCCGCAGGAACCGCAAAACCATGAGTAAAGCCTTCAAACTCAATTCTGATTTCAAACCTTCAGGCGATCAGCCTGAGGCCATTCGTCGTCTTGAAGAAGGGCTGGAGGATGGGCTCGCACATCAGACCCTGCTCGGGGTTACCGGATCGGGCAAAACCTTTACCATCGCCAACGTAATAGCCGACCTCAATCGCCCGACGATGGTGATGGCGCCGAATAAAACGCTGGCGGCGCAGTTGTACGGTGAGATGAAAGAATTCTTCCCGGATAACGCGGTGGAGTTTTTTGTCTCTTACTACGATTACTACCAGCCTGAAGCCTATGTGCCGAGTTCCGACACCTTTATTGAGAAGGATGCGGCGGTCAACGAACACATTGAACAGATGCGACTCTCGGCGACCAAAGCGATGCTGGAGCGTCGTGATGTGATTGTGGTGGCATCGGTCTCTGCAATTTACGGCCTGGGCGATCCCGATCTCTATCTGAAAATGATGCTGCACTTAACGCGCGGCATGATTATCGATCAGCGCAGCATCCTGCGACGTCTGGCGGAGCTGCAATACACCCGCAACGACCAGGTGTTCCAGCGCGGCACCTTCCGCGTGCGCGGCGAAGTGATCGACATCTTCCCGGCTGAATCCGACGACATCGGCTTGCGTGTGGAATTGTTTGATGAAGAAGTTGAGCGCCTGTCGCTGTTCGATCCGCTGACCGGCCAGATTGAGTCGGTGATCCCGCGTTTTACCATTTACCCTAAGACCCACTACGTGACCCCGCGCGAGCGTATTCTTCAGGCGATGGAAGATATTAAAGTCGAGTTAGTGGATCGCCGTAAATCGCTGATGGACAACAACAAGCTGTTGGAAGAGCAGCGTATTAGCCAGCGTACTCAATTCGATCTTGAGATGATGAATGAGCTGGGCTATTGCTCGGGGATCGAAAACTACTCGCGCTACCTTTCGGGTCGTGGGCCGGGCGAGCCACCGCCAACCTTATTTGATTACCTGCCAGCCGATGGTTTGCTGGTGGTGGACGAATCCCACGTCACTATTCCGCAGATTGGCGGGATGTATCGCGGCGACCGCGCACGTAAAGAGACGCTGGTGGAATATGGTTTTCGCCTGCCGTCGGCGCTGGACAACCGTCCGATGCGCTTTGAAGAGTTTGAAGCAGCCGCACCGCAAACCATTTATGTGTCGGCAACGCCGGGTAAGTATGAGCTGGAAAAATCCGGTGACGATGTCATTGATCAGGTGGTGCGTCCCACCGGCTTGTTAGACCCGATTCTGGAAGTGCGTCCGGTGGCCACTCAGGTAGATGACTTGCTGTCGGAAATCCGCAAGCGTGTGGAGATTAATGAGCGTGTGTTAGTCACCGTATTGACCAAGCGCATGGCTGAAGATCTCACCGAATATCTGGTGGAACACGGCGAAAAGGTGCGCTATCTGCACTCTGATATCGATACTGTGGAGCGCATGGAGATCATTCGTGATTTGCGTCTCGGTGAGTTTGACGTGCTGGTCGGCATCAACTTACTGCGTGAAGGTCTCGATATGCCTGAAGTGTCACTGGTGGCGATCCTTGATGCGGATAAAGAGGGCTTCCTGCGTTCTGAACGTTCACTGATCCAGACCATTGGCCGCGCGGCGCGTAACATCAACGGCAAGGCCATTCTGTACGCCGATAAGATTACGCCTTCGATGGAACGTGCGATGGGTGAAACCGAGCGTCGTCGCGAGAAGCAGCAGCATTATAACGAAGAGAATGGCATTGTGCCGCAGGGCCTCAACAAGAAAATTACCGATATTCTTGAGCTGGGCAAAAACGTGGTGAAAACGCGCGGTAAGGGTAAAACCACTTCACGCGTGGCGGCAGAAGAAGAGGCTAACTATCTGGCGCTGACCCCACAAGCGATGCAGAAGAAAATCCGTGAGCTGGAAGGGCAGATGCAGCAGCATGCGCAAAATCTGGAGTTTGAAGAGGCCGCCAACGTGCGTGACCAGTTACACCAGCTGCGCGAGTTGTTTATCGCCGCCTCCTGACCGTGCAGAAAGACGTATCATTCGGAACGACTGGGCACAAATGTGTTATCTATGCGCCCGGTCTAATCTGTTACCTGGGTGCCCGGCGTACCTGAATTGCGACCCTACGTAAGATCCTTAACGTTCGCCCTCGTAGGGTGCGCATTCATGCGCACTGCCTTCTCGAGGTTAAACTGCCTGAATGGCATGTTCCAACGCAATCCGCAGCAGCTGGCGGTCGTGGCGATACTTGATATCGGCGGCCTCCAGCGGTTCGCGCACAATCAGGCGATCTTCCACGCCGCTGACGTCTGCTGACGGGCTCACGACAACGGCATCAATCACTCGCCTGCCAATGGCTTTCTCCATCATCGCCAGTTTATCGGCCACCGTCAGGCTGGCGGCCGGGCTTAACTCGCGTCCCAGATTGCCAATGAACACCATGGTGGCCGGCGTGCGGCGCATTGCGCGCGCCATCTCTTCCATTAGCAGAATCGGCATCAGGCTGGTGTAAAAGCTGCCAGGGCCAATCAGGATCAAATCTGCTTCCGCAATGGCATCCAGGGCTTCTTTGGTGGGAGTGACATTGGGATGCAGCATCAACTCTTGAGGCGGTTGCTTCATCTCATCAATGGCGGTTTCACCGTACACCATATTGCCTTCACAATCCTGCGCCACCAGATCCACCGGCTGCTCCGACATCGGAATCAAAAACGCATCGACTTTCAGTAGATTGCGGATGACGTTAATGGCTTCCAGCGGGCGCACGCTGAGATGATCGAGCGCTTTAAGCATCAGGTTACCGAGGTTATGTCCGGCCAGTTCGCCGTTACCGGCAAAGCGGTACTCAAACATCGCCGACGCTACGCTCGGCTCCATGATCAGCTGGTTGAGGCAGTTGCGCATATCACCCCAGGCAATACCGCCTTCTGAACGGCGAATGCGTCCGGTGGATCCGCCGTTATCGGTGGTGGTCACGATGCCGGTCAGGCGCGAGCCCAGCGGCGCCAGCGCGGACATCACGCGGCCCAGACCGTGTCCGCCGCCGAGTGCTACCACACGATCCAAATCTGCCAGGGTACGATTCATGCTGTTCCTTTTAACTGACAACTGCAGGTTGTCGTGCAGTTGAAGTGATGTGTATCAATATCTGTCGCGCATTTTACCGTATCCTGCGGCGAAAATGCGGTGAAAAAACGTTATGTATCAATATATATAGCGAAATTCACTAATGGATGCGAGGGACAATTCGCGCTACCATTCGAATTAACCGTGTTGTCCACAATGACAACAGACTCCCAAGCCTGGCATGCCTAAGTCATAACGATATGGATGCCTGGCCGCAGCATCGCTGCCAGGGTGCAGAAAGAAATGACTGCATCTCCCGTATTTGGAAAGGTGTTCAGGTGCCACAATTTACAGATGCCTATGCGCGCAGCTTCTACTACTTGCGCCTGTCGGTCACGGATGTGTGTAACTTCCGTTGTACCTACTGTTTGCCGGACGGCTACAAACCGAACGGTAATCACAATAAAAGTTTCCTCTCGCTGGACGAGATTCGTCGCGTGACGCGTGCCTTTGCGGCTGCGGGCACGGAAAAAGTGCGCCTGACCGGCGGCGAACCCTCAATGCGACGCGACTTCACCGATATCATTGCAGCGGTGCGCGAAAACGATGCCATTCGCCAGATAGCTGTCACCACCAACGGCTACCGACTGGCGCGTGATGTGCGTGCGTGGCGTGACGCGGGACTCACCAACATTAACGTCAGCGTTGATAGCCTCGATGCACGCCAGTTCCACGCCATCACCGGCCAGGACAAGTTCGCGGAAGTCATGGCCGGTATTGATGCCGCATTTGACGCCGGTTTCGAGAAGGTCAAAATCAACAGCGTGCTGATGCGCGATCTCAACAGCCACAGCCTGGCAACTTTCCTCGACTGGATCCGCACCCGTCCGATTCAGCTGCGTTTTATCGAGCTGATGGAAACCGGCGAGGGCGGCGATCTGTTCCGTCGTCATCACATCTCAGGTGAAGTGATCCGCGATCAGCTGATCCTGCAGGGTTGGCAGCTTCAGCCGCGTGGACGCAGTGACGGTCCGGCGCAGGTGTTCCGCCATCCTGACTATCAGGGCGAAGTCGGTTTAATCATGCCCTACGAAAAAGATTTCTGCGCCAGCTGCAACCGTCTGCGCGTGTCGGCAATGGGCAATCTCCATCTGTGCCTGTTTGGCGACGGCGGTGTTTCGCTGCGCGATTTACTGGCATCGGACGATCAGCAGGATGAATTACAGGCGCGTATTGCCCACAGTCTCGGCCAGAAAAAGCAGACGCACTTCCTGCATCAGGGCAATACCGGCATCACACAAAACCTCTCTTTCATTGGCGGCTAAACACAGGAGTTACAGCCATGGGTAAACCTACCGGCGAGTTTGTCGCCTTGAATGTGGCGGTGATGACCGTCTCGGACAGTCGCGATGCCAGCAATGACAGCTCAGGGGATTATCTGCGTGAGGCGCTGGCGGAAGCCGGGCATCAGGTGGTGGATCGCGCGATTGTGCCAGACAACCGTTATCGCATTCGCGCCACGGTGTCGCGCTGGATTGCCAGCGATGATGTGCAGGTGGTGATCGTCAACGGCGGCACAGGCTTCAACAGCAAAAACAGCACGCCGGAAGCGCTGCTGCCGCTGTTCGACCGTGAAATTGACGGCTTTGGCGAACTGTTCCGCATGATCTCATACGAAGAGATTGGCAGCTCAACGCTGCAATCACGTGCGGTCGCCGGGCTGGCGAATCAGACGCTGATTTTCGCCGTGCCGGGATCGACCAACGCCTGCCGCAGCGGCTGGGAACGCATCATTGAAGAACAGCTGGATGCACGCACGCGTCCCTGTAATTTTGTCTCTCATTTGAAGAAGTTGTAAGCATGTCATCACTCACTCATATCAATGCCGCTGGCGAAGCCCATATGGTGGACGTCTCTGGCAAAAACGAAACGGTTCGTGAAGCCCAGGCTGAAGCGCTGGTGCTGATGAGCGCGGAAACGCTGCAGATGATCATCGACGGCAGCCATCATAAAGGCGACGTGTTCGCCACGGCGCGCATTGCCGGGATTCAGGCCGCGAAACGCACCTGGGAACTGATCCCGCTGTGCCATCCGCTGATGCTGAGCAAAGTGGAAGTCACGCTGGTGGCTGAGCCTGAGCACAGCCGCGTGCGCGTCACCTCACGCTGCCGTCTGACCGGTAAAACCGGCGTTGAGATGGAAGCGCTGACCGCCGCATCGGTGGCCGCGTTGACCATTTACGACATGTGCAAAGCGGTACAGAAAGACATTGTCATCGATCAGCTACGTTTGCTCACCAAGAGCGGCGGTAAATCCGGCGATTTCCAGGCGGTGATGCATGATTAAAGTGCTGTTTTTTGCCCAGGTACGCGAGCTGACCGGCACCAGCGCGTTAGAGCTGAAACCGGAATATCAGGATGTGGCGACCTTACGTGCGGCGCTGGCGGAGAAGAACGACCGCTGGGCGCTGGCGCTGGAGTCCGGCAAGTTGCTGGCAGCGGTCAATCAGACGCTGGTGCCGATGAGCCATCCACTGCGCGCAGGCGATGAAGTGGCATTCTTCCCGCCGGTGACCGGAGGATGAACATGACCACTCGCATTCGCGTCGGCGTTGACCCTTTCGATGTCGGCGAAGAGTATCGCCAACTCGCGGCGCATGACAGTGATGGAGCGGTCGTCACCTTTACCGGCAAAGTACGCAATCACAACCTCGGTGATAGCGTGGCCGCTTTAACGCTGGAACACTATCCGGGCATGACGGAAAAGGCGCTGGCGGAAATTGTCGAAGAGGCGCGTCAGCGCTGGGCATTGCAGCAGGTGACGGTGATTCATCGTGTGGGCGAGTTGTTCCCCGGTGATGAAATTGTGTTTGTGGGTGTCAGCAGCGCCCATCGCAGCAGCGCATTTGCCGCCACCGAGTTCATCATGGACTACCTGAAAACCCGTGCACCGTTCTGGAAGCGTGAAGCCACCGAACAGGGCGATCGTTGGGTCGATGCACGTGACAGCGATCATCAAGCCGCCGAACGCTGGAAATAACGCGTAAAATCCGCAGGCTCTGATAGCCGCAGCTAACTGTAAACGTTAAGGTACGGGTTTTGCTGGCCTGTCAGGGAACAAGATGAATACCACTAAAATGCTTAAAGGCGCGGCGCTGCTCACCGCGCTGGTACTGGCCGGATGTAGTACCAAAAAAGAACCGCAGGCACCTGCGCGTCAACCCGCCGACGTCAAATCCCAAATTCAAAAGTTACTGCCGAGCGATGTCAGCCAAAAAAGCGCCTGGGCAGATGACATCTACACCGCGTTTCGCGTCCAGCAGATCGATCCCAGCGCCAGTAACGTCTGTGCGGTGATCGCCGTGGCCGATCAGGAATCGAATTTTAATGCCGATGCGCCGGTGCCGGGTCTGCCTAAAATCGCCTGGGGTGAAATTGATCGCCGCGCTGCTAAAGTCCATGTCCCGGCATTCCTGGTGCGCACCGCCTTACTGATTAAATCTCCCACCGGCGAAAGCTACGCCGCGCGCCTCGATAAAGTGCGCAGTGAGAAAGAGCTGAGCGCGATTTTCGATGATTTTATCGATATGGTGCCGATGGGGCAGAAGCTGTTTGGCAATCTCAACCCGATTCACACCGGCGGGCCAATGCAGGTCAGTATCGAATTTGCCGAAGCGCATGCCAAAGGCTATCCGTATTCGATCGATGGCTCGATTCGTCGTGAAGTGTTCACGCGTCGCGGCGGCATCTACTTTGGCACAATGCATCTGCTCGGTTATCCGGCGGATTACAGCGAGATGCTGTACCGCTTTGCCGATTTCAATGCCGGTTGGTACGCCAGTCGTAACGCCGCTTTCCAGGCAGCCGTAGCGCGTGCCAGCGGCATCAAACTGGCGCTGGACGGTGACTTAATTATGTACGGCAGCGAGCAAGCGGGTTCAACTGAATTAGCGGTGCGCACGTTGAGCAAGCAGCTGGATATGAGCAACCGGGAAATCCGTCGCGATCTGGAGAAGGGCGATACGGAAAGTTTCAGCAACAGCACACTCTGGAAACAGACGTTTATTCTGGCCGATAAAATGGCCGGTAAACGCCTGCCGCGCGAGATGTTGCCGGGCATTAAACTGGAGAGCCCGAAAATCACCCGCAACCTGACCACCGCCTGGTTTGCCCAGCGCGTGAATGGCCGATATCAGCAGTGCTTGACGCGCCGTTGACGCAATGCGGTGTAGACTCCACACTTAGAGCGTTTGTCTAACTTAAAGAGGTGCATCATGGACCGATATCCACGTAATGATTCAATCGTGCAGCAGGCGTCAACCGGGCTGCAGACTTATATGGCACAGGTTTACGGCTGGATGACCTGTGGTTTGCTGTTGACCGCTTTTGTTTCCTGGTTTGCGGCGCGCACACCTGCGGTGATGGAGCTGGTGTTTGCTAATCGCATCACCTTCTTCGGGCTGATTATTGTGCAGCTGGCGGTGGTTTTTGTGCTGTCGGGCATGGTGCATCGTCTGAGCAGTACCTTAGCCACCGGGCTGTTTATGCTCTATTCGGCGCTGACGGGCCTGACGCTGGCGAGTATTTTCCTCGTCTACACCTATTCCTCTATCGCTAGCACCTTCTTCGTGACGGCGGGGATGTTCGGTGCCATGAGCTTCTACGGCTACACCACCAAACGCGATCTCAGCCGCTTTGGCAGTCTGCTGTTTATGGCATTGATTGGTATCGTACTGGCGTCACTGGTGAACTTCTGGCTGAAAAGCCCGGCGCTGATGTGGGCGATCACCTATATCGGTGTGGTGGTGTTTGTCGGTTTGACGGCGTATGACACTCAGAAGCTGAAATCGATTGGCGAGACCATCAACGTTAATGACAAAGAGAATCTGCGTCGCTACTCGATCATGGGTGCGCTGACGCTGTATCTCGATTTCATCAACCTGTTCCTGATGCTGCTGCGTATTTTCGGTAACCGCCGTTAATCCTGAAGTACCGCTTCTGGCGGGTATGAATGCGCCCCCTACAACATCCAAACAGGATGCTTGTAGGGGGCGCAATTGATTTTGGCCAGCGCACCAATGTCGACCGTATCAATTTGCACAGAATTTTCGGGTGCGCCATTGATGGCGCCCACCGAGCGCGAGTGCTTTCTCCCCCGTTTATCCCGCGTCCGATTTCGCCATCTTCTGTTCATTCTTCTGCCGCAGATGTTTTGCGCGGCTCTCCAGCATCAGATACAACACCAGCGCCAGCAGCAGCGGCAAAATAAAGTACAGCACGCGATAGGCCAGCAGGGCGGCAATGATGGTGCCGTGCGAAACGTGCTCGCCAGCCAGTAGCGCCAGAAACACCGCTTCCAGCACCCCGATGCCTGCCGGAATATGAATGATCACCCCAGCGATACTGCTGATCAGTAACACCCCCAGCACCTGCGGGTAATCCACCTGACGCGCCAGCAAGAGCCAGATAATGGTGCCCATCACCAGCCAGTTCGCGCTGGAGACGGCAAACTGAATCAGCGCCATGCGCAGCGACGGCAGCTGTAAATGTTGCCCCTTAACTGTCCAGTGACGTTTTTTCGCAAAAGCACAGGCCCACAAATAAATCGCGACCAGCACTAACAGCACTGCACCGATAATGCGCAGGGTGTTTTCGCCGATGAACCAGCGCGGCGGAATCGGCACCATGCCGGCGACAAACACCACGCCCGCCAGCAGGAGATAGCCCAGCCAGTTGGTGGCGATACTCATGGAAAAGATGCGTGTGATGGTGCCGCCAGGCAGGCCTAGTCGGGAATAGAGGCGATAGCGCATCGCCACGCCGCCGACCCAGGTGCTGAGCGTCAGGTTGAAGGCGTAACAGATAAACGACACCAGCATCACCTGACGCTTCGCCAGCTTGTGTCCACAGTAGGCGCGGCCAATCAAATCATAAACGCCATAGGTGAGATAGCTGACCACTACCAGCGCCGCAGCGCCCAGTACCACGTAGCGGTTATAGCCGACGATCACCTGATAAACGTCCTGCCAGTTCACTTTGCGCGCATAGATCACCAGCAGCACAATTACCGCAATAAAGAACAGCCAGGTAAGGATTTTCTTGGCCCACTGCCAGCGCGAATGTTTTTTGCTCATCAGGGTTTCGCTCCTTCGTTGCCGGTTTCGACCCGATCCTGGGTTTCCATTTCCGGTTGCACGGGGGGATCAACCTGCGCCAGCAGCGGCGTGTGCGCGGGCAACCAACCGGCAATGGCCGGGAAGTGACGCAGGAAATGGAACACAATCACGCTTTTGGTGAGATGCCACCAGGTACGCGGCGGCAGTTTGTCATCCTGCACGCGCACACAATCGTGCTGAAGCAGGGCTTCCAGGTTGTCACGCAGCGTCTGATTGAAAGTCCGATCGTGCACGATGAGATTGGCTTCCAGATTGAGCGACAAGCTCAGCGGATCAAGATTGCTGGAACCCACGGTGGCCCAGTGTTGATCCTGTACCGCAATCTTGCCGTGCAGCGGTCGGCGGCAATACTCATAGACTTCAACCCCGGCATCCACCAGATAGTTGTAAAGCAACTCGGCGCCCACTTTAACAATGGGCATATCCGGTTCACCTTGCACGATCAGCCGCACGCGCACACCTCGCTGTGCGGCACTGCGCATTTCACGTAACAGGCGATAGCCGGGGAAGAAATAGGCATTGGCGATGATCACATCCCGCTTTGCCTTGCGCAGCATATCGAGATAGTGCTGCTCAATGTCGTCGCGATGGTCATCGTTATCGCGATAGACAAACAGCACCTGCGCCTCGCCGGGCATCGCGTTGACCGCCAGCCGCTGCGAACGTCCTCCCCACCAGCGCCGTGTGGTCTGTTTGCTGCCGATGGCCTGCTGCACATAGCGAGCAATATCCAGCACCACCGGTCCCTTAACTTCAACCGCATAATCCTGCTTTGCCTCCGGGCCGTAATCTGTGTTGTGCTCAGCGGAGAAGTTGATGCCGCCAACAAAGGCGAGGGCATCATCCACCACCACAATTTTACGGTGCAGGCGGCGGAAAACATTGGTGCGCATGCCCATCACCAGCGGGCGCGGATCGTAATAGAGGAAACGTACGCCGGCTTCGGTCAGCGTGTTCACATAGGCGTCAGAGAGGTCGTGTGAACCGTAGCCATCCACCATCACTTCGACCTTCACGCCGCGCTGTGCGGCCGCCAGCAGATCGCTATGCAGCGCGTTGCCAACGTCATCTTCAAACAGAATAAACGTCTCCAGCAGCAGCGAACGCTCGGCACGTTGAATCGCTGCTGAAACGCAGGGGAAGAACTGTTCGCCGTTCTCCAGCAACCGCAACTGGTTGCCCTCACGCCAGCTGAAATTCATAGGAAAATCTCCACGGCCAAAGGGGCATGATCGGAAAGGTGTGACCAGGGTTTGACCGGCAGCGCCCACGGCTGGCTCACGGTGGCGTTACGGATATAGATACGATCCAGTCGCAGCAGCGGAAAACGGGCTGGAAAAGTCCGCGCCGGGCGACCGTTTTTCAGGCTGAACACTTCCTGTAAACCCGCGCTGCGTTTCAGGAAGCGGTTGGCGTGCACCTGCCAGTCGTTGAAATCCCCGGCCACCACCAGCGGGGCATCGTGCGGCAGGGCGTTGATGCGATCGCACATCATCTTCATCTGTGCCTGACGATGCTGCGCTTTTAGCCCTAAATGCACACAGATGACATGCAGCGGTTCGGGCCGATCCGGCAGGCGAATCTGGCAGTGCAACATGCCGCGCTTTTCACTTCCGGCCACAGAAATATCGAGATTTTCATATTCAATAATGGGGAAACGTGACAATATCGCGTTCCCGTGATGTCCCTCGGGATAAACTGCGTTACGGCCATAGGCAAAATCATGCCACATGGTATCGGCCAGATACTCGTAGTGAGAGTTTTCCGGCCAGTTCTCAATGTGCAGCGAATGGATATCGTGAGTGCCCATCACCTCTTGCAGGAAGACAATATCCGCCGACGTGGCACGGACAGCGTCACGCAATTCCGGCAGGATAAAGCGGCGGTTAAAGCTGGTGAACCCCTTGTGGGTATTGATGGTCAGGACTTTAAATGAAAATCCCTGGCTGTTTTGTGGCATACTGCGACGCGCTCCTTTTCATCATCAACAGCACAAAGTGTAGTCTTTGTCACAAATGGATGGTGACTGTTGCAGAAAATTAGGGCGTTATCCGAAATTTGCTTTACATTGAGGAAATCCGTCTGGCCGCAGCCAGATACACTTGGGCGACCTCTGTTGGGTCTGCCAGGAGAAAAGAATGAAATGGTCTAATCGTGTTCAGATCGTTACCGGTCAAACCTGTTTGCATATTGCGATGCACCTGCTGGTGATCGCCGCGCTGGTTTGGGGCTGGAAGCACAAAGCGCTGGTTGAAGTGAGCAGTACCCTGGTAGCAGCTTATGCGGTGGTGTTTATCGCCATGCTGGCTCTGCAGCGTAGTGCCCGTTTACGTCGCATGGGTGACGCGCTGGAAGAAGTCACGACAACGTACTACTTCGGCGCGGCGATGCTGACGCTGTTCCTGATCTCCCGCTTCATCCACAACAACCTGCTGATCGGTTGCCTGGGCGTGGTGATGTTGGTGGGTCCGGCGCTGGTGTCACTGCTGGCGAAAGAACCCGCGCATCGCGTGGAGAAAAAGCGTAGCTAAGTGATAGCTCAGTTGCGAACAGAAAGGAGCCGAATGCGGCTCCTTTTTTGTTATGCGCAGCGCGATAACGGGCGCAGTGAGCAACGGCGCGACTCATGCCATGTCAGGCAGACTACCAACATCATGTTACAGCGCCGTGACTATTGTCAGTCGCGGTGGCAGCGGAAACCTGCTAAACTCCCGCCCTTACGCATGGTAGTTTGTGCCCTTTTCACACGTGAGCCCACCAGGCTTGCGTCATATACCCCCTGAAAACTACATCGCTGACGGCGAACAGGGCGGTTCGGAGTAATACACCTGCATGTCATTTGACTCTCTCGGCTTAAGTGCCGATATTTTGCGTGCGGTAGCGGAACAAGGCTACCAGGAACCGACGCCGATTCAGCGTCAGGCCATTCCCGTGGTGCTGGCGGGTCGTGACCTGCTCGCGAGCGCCCAAACCGGTACCGGTAAAACCGCCGGTTTCACGCTGCCACTGTTGCAGCGTCTCACTGCGAATCCTGCTAACGCGCGCGGCCGTCGTCCGGTACGTGCGTTGATCCTCACCCCAACCCGTGAACTGGCGGCGCAGGTGGGCGAGAACGTCCGTGAGTACAGTCAGTATCTTAATATCCGTTCACTGGTGGTCTTCGGTGGCGTGAGCATCAACCCGCAGATGATGAAACTGCGCGGTGGTGTGGATGTGCTGGTGGCGACGCCCGGCCGTCTGCTCGATCTGGCGCATCAAAATGCGGTTGACCTGTCACAGGTCGAAATTCTGGTGCTGGATGAAGCGGATCGTATGCTCGATATGGGCTTCATCCACGACATCCGCCGTGTACTGGCGCGTCTGCCGGCGAAACGTCAGAACCTGCTGTTCTCTGCTACTTTCTCTGATGAGATCAAAACCCTGGCGGAAAAACTGCTGACCAACCCAGAGCAGGTTGAAGTGGCGCGTCGTAACACCGCCTCTGAACAGGTTTCACAGCAGGTACACTTCGTTGATAAGAAGCGTAAGCGGGAACTGCTGTCGCTGATGATTGGTCGCGATAACTGGCAGCAAGTGCTGGTGTTCACCCGTACCAAACATGGCGCTAACCATCTGGCTGAACAGCTGAACAAAGATGGCATCACCGCTGCGGCTATCCACGGTAACAAAAGCCAGGGCGCGCGTACCCGTGCGTTAGCTGACTTCAAATCCGGTGGCATTCGTGTGCTGGTGGCGACGGATATCGCCGCGCGTGGTCTGGACATCGAAGAACTGCCACACGTAGTGAACTATGAGCTGCCAAACGTGGCGGAAGATTACGTACACCGTATTGGTCGTACCGGTCGTGCTGCGGCAACCGGCGCCGCCCTGTCACTGGTGTGTGTCGATGAACACAAACTGCTGCGTGATATTGAGCGTTTGCTGAAGCGTGAGATTCCGCGCATTGAGCTGGAAGGTTTCGAAGTGGACCCTAGCATCAAAGCGGAACCGATCCAGAACGGTCGCCAGCAGCAGGGTCGCGGTCAGGGCCAGGGTCGTGGACAGGGCGGTAACGTTTCTCGTCCGCACAGCGGCAACGGTCAGCGTCCACAAGCTAGCAATGGCGCACGTCCACAGGGCGAAGCGCGTCCTGCACGTCGTCAGGGCAGCAGTGCCGCTCAGAATGCGCCAGCCGCAAACAGCGGTCGTCGTCGTCCGGCAGCGAAAAAGAGTGGGAACATCTAACGCGATGAGGGTGTTACTGGCGCCGATGGAGGGCGTGCTGGATTCGCTGGTACGCGAACTGCTCTCCGGGGTAAATGATTACGATCTGTGCGTCACCGAGTTTTTGCGCGTGGTCGATCAGCTACTGCCAGTAAAATCCTTCTACCGTTTGTGTCCCGAGCTGCACAACAGCAGCCGAACGGCTTCCGGCACGCGCGTGCGTATGCAGCTACTCGGGCAATATCCTGAGTGGCTGGCAGAAAATGCTGCGCGTGCAGTGGAACTCGGCTCCTGGGGCGTCGATCTCAACTGCGGCTGTCCATCGAAGCTGGTGAACGGCAGCGGCGGCGGCGCCACCTTACTCAAAGATCCTGAGCTGATTTATCGCGGCGCCAAAGCGATGCGCGAAGCCGTGCCTGATCACCTTCCCGTCACGGTGAAAGTGCGTCTGGGATGGGATTCGGGTGAGCGTCGTTTTGAAATTGCCGATGCGGTACAGCAAGCGGGTGCCAGTGAACTGGTGGTGCACGGTCGCACCAAGGAAGATGGCTACCGCGCTGAGAGCATTAACTGGCAGGCGATTGGCGAAATTCGCCAGCGTCTGTCAATTCCGGTGATCGCCAACGGTGAGATCTGGAGCTGGCAGGATGCGCAAGAATGTATGCGCATCACGGGTTGCGATGCGGTGATGCTGGGACGCGGTGCGCTCAATATCCCGAATCTCGGTCGTGTGGTGAAATACAACGAAGCGCCAATGCCGTGGCCGCAAGTGGTCGAACTGCTGCTCAAATACACGCAACTTGAGAAGCAGGGCGATACCGGCATGTACCACGTCGCACGCATCAAACAGTGGCTCGGTTATCTGCGAAAAGCCTATAACGAAGCCGATGGGCTGTTCAGTGAAATCCGCACTCTGCGCGTATCAGCCGAGATCGCCACGGCAATTGAACGCCACGCCCTTCAGTTAACCGTACCGGTATAACCCTTCCTCATTTAAACGCCGTTGTGTAGTGCATCTGCTTGCTGGCTGAATAGAAGTGGGCAAGCTGCTCGCTGAATTTTCCCGGATCGTGCTGCTCAGTAATTCTCTTCAGTGATTGTGCAGAATATTGCGTGATTACGCCCGGATTCCGCAAAATATCAATGATATGCGTTTTAAGCTGCTGCACAATTTGTCGTCGTATCTGCAGTTTGCTCTCCAGAGAATCAACCACATACTCATATTCGTCATTCACCGGCTGCTGAATAAGCCATCCCGCACCGGGTGGATTGATCTCCGGTAAGGCGCGAATGTTGGTCGTGATCACCGGGCAGCCGCTGGCTTGCATCTCCAGCACCGAGAAGCCGTAAGTATCCTGCCAGCTGGGCAACAATCCCACGTGCGAGTGTTGCAGTAAGGTCAACACCTGATTGTTGGGCAGAGTGGTGAAATGCTGGATGTGAGGCGAGGTTTTGATTAAGTGCTCAATGCGCGTATAGAACGCCTCATCATCCTGGAATTGCCGATGGGCGATGTTATGCCGCTGCGTGATGTCACCGATCAGCGTCACCTGTATCTGGCCGCGTGTAAACACATCCTCTTCGGTTAATTGCGAGATGGCCAGCACCACTTCCGCGCCGCCTTTGCGATAGAACTCGCTGCCGACAAAGATGAAGCGAATTTCTCCCGGCGAGATCAGGCGCGGCTTTACGCACAGCAACGGCTGCGGCGGATGCAGGATATGGAGTTTGTGCCTGACAGCGGCTTTGATCGCGGGAAACGCGTCGAGCAGTTTCAGCTGGATGTCGAGAGTGGCTTGCGAGATAGCAATCAACGTCAGGCATTCCGACCTGGCGATTAATTGCAGCTGCGACTTTAGCTGAGGATTGTCGAACTTCGCCACACCCGGCACCGGCAGCACCCGCGGGATTTCGGTTTCAAAGGTGGCGATCCAGTTCCTTTTGGTGTCGGCCACTTCATTGAAAAGATGGATGACATCCGCATCATGTGGCAGCAAGCCAGGTAGCGGGAGAAAAATAAATTGTTTATTTTTATGTAAGATTCTTGCTTTGACAGCATTTAAATAGAAGTAGATATTCTTTTTGCGACAATCAATATATTTGTTATGTGGGCTGGTCATGATATTTCTTTTTTCAGGATATCCGCTTCCACTGGTGATTATCTTCATAATCTCTCCTGGCAGGTAGGGAACAGAATTAACAGAGGTCAGAGATTGGCTTAATCAGGTGTGCAGGCTACACGTTGACGCTGCGTAGGTTACGCACCGAAAGTAACGATCAAAGATTGATTGAATAATCTGTAACCTAAAGGCAATCAGGGGCGGAATCTATGGCTTAATGTGAATGATTGCGCGTGGCTCTCTTAGCATTACCACGGCCTGGAAAGATTAACAGTTGGTTTTGCTGCTATTTTATTAAATGTTTTTTGTTAATCGTTTTCCGATTATTGATTTTTTTCGGATTTGTCAGATCAATGCGTAAATAAAATTGCATTAAGTCCTGTTATTAATGAGAAGTGAACTTACAGCGGCGGAATTTAAATGAGCGCGACAATAGAATTATGCAGAATTAAGCCATGACACAGTTCCACGTAAAGTCAGGTTCAAGCTCAACGCTATTTGCGCTATAGTAGCGTTTCACATTCATTTGTAATGCCATCACTTATGTCTGACGCCGCTGTACTGAGTCATGCTCAGTTAAATAAACGCATCATCTCCGTTATTGTCTTCACGTTTTTCTGCTACCTCTCAGTAGGGCTGCCGCTCGCGGTGCTGCCGGGATTTGTGCATAACCAGCTGGGTTTCAGCTCGTTCATCGCCGGATTGATCATCAGCCTGCAGTACTTCGCCACGCTGCTCAGTCGTCCGCATTCGGGTCGCCTGGCCGATCGCTATGGCCCAAAACGCGTGGTGATGATGGGATTGGTGTGCTGCGGCATGAGCGGCGTACTCTCCCTTTTCGCTGCAATGTTCACCGATGCGCCGATGCTCAGTCTGGCGCTATTAGCGGTGGGAAGGCTGTTTCTGGGCGTGGGAGAGAGCTTTAGCAGCACCGGTTCAACGCTATGGGGGATGAACATTGTCGGGCCTCTGCAAACAGCGCGTGTGATCTCATGGAACGGCGTCGCCACCTATTTTGCCATGGCGATAGGTGCACCGCTGGGTGTGCTGCTCAATCAAATGTTCGGCATCAGCGGCTTTGCCGGGCTCGTGGCGGTGATGGGCATCATCGGTTTCTGCATGGCGAGCCGTAAGGCGGCGGTCAGCGTTACCGCTGGCGTGCGCATTCCTTTTCATCGCGTGGTCAGCCGCGTCTGGCTGTTTGGGCTGGCGCTGGGCTTCGGCACCATCGGTTTTGGCGTCATCTCGACGTTTATCACCCTCTATTTTGCCAGCCGCGACTGGAGCGGCGCCGCCTTTGCTCTGACATTGTTCAGTCTCGGCTTTGTGCTGGTGCGTCTGGCCGGTGGCCGCTACATCACCCGTTTCGGCGGGTTGAAAGTGTCGCTGGTGTCGTTTGTGCTGGAGTGTGCGGGTCTGCTGTTAATCTGGCAGGCCGACAGCAGCTGGCTGGTGGATATCGGCGCGTTCCTGACCGGCGGTGGTTTCTCTCTGGTGTTCCCGGCGCTGGGCGTGGAAGCGGTTAAACGCGTGCAACAGCAGGATCAGGGATCGGCGTTGGGGACTTACTCGGCGTTTCTTGATTTAGGGCTGGGATTAACCGGTCCGGTGGCAGGATTACTGATTGGTCATTGGGGGATGCAGTCAGTGTATCTGGCGGCGGCCCTGATGGTGCTGGGCGCATTTGCCATTACGTTGCGTCTGCAACAGCAGCACGGCCGCCAGGCAACCGTGCAAACTGTTAATTAATACTTCTCTGGCACCACCATGTTTTCAGGTACTGGCGCGCGGCGATAATCTTCATTGCGTTCGCGCGTCGGTAACATAATCGTCTTCGACTCGCTCTCTTCGTACGGCACCTGTTGCAGCAGATGGCTGATGCAGTTCAGACGCGCACGTTTCTTATCCACACCTTGCACAACCCACCATGGCGCTTCCTGAATGTGGGTGCGCTCCAGCATCTCTTCTTTCGCTTCGGTGTAATCTTCCCAACGGCGGCGGCTTTCCAGATCCATCGGGCTTAATTTCCACTGTTTCAACGGATCGTGGATGCGGCTCAGGAAACGCAGCTCCTGCTCTTCATCGGTAATCGAGAACCAGTACTTAATGATCTGAATGCCGCTGCGCGTCAGCATTTTTTCAAATTCCGGAACGCTGCGGTAAAACTCTTCCACTTCGGCTTCGTTACAGAAGCCCATTACACGCTCAACGCCTGCACGGTTGTACCAGCTACGGTCAAACATCACAATTTCACCGGCTGCAGGCAGATGGGCGATATAGCGCTGGAAATACCACTGCGTTTTCTCGCGATCGTTCGGCGCGGGCAGGGCGGCGACGCGACAGGTACGAGGGTTTAAACGTTGGGTGATACGTTTGATCACCCCGCCTTTCCCGGCGGCATCACGGCCTTCAAACAAAATCACCACGCGATGTCCGGTGCGCATCACCCAATCCTGCATCTTCACCAGCTCGCCCTGCAGATGCAGCAGCTCACGGAAGTAGCGGCGGCGGAAGGCCTTATCACCTTCCTCCTGCGGTTCGCCGTTATCATTGAAGCGCAGATCGTCCAGCTCCATTTCCAGCTCTTCGTCGTAGCTGTCGTAAAACTCCTGCAGCAGACGCGCATTGAAGGTCTCGCTGTGGAAGCTATTGTCGTGTGTCGCCATGACTTTTCCCCGTTACAGATGAATAAACAGAGCGTAAAGCAGCCCTGAAAGTAAGACCGAGACCGGCAGCGTCAATACCCACGCCAGCGCGAGGTTACGAATCGTTGAGAGCTGCAGGCCAGATTTATTGGCGGCCATCGAACCGGCCACGCCTGATGACAGGACGTGCGTGGTGGAGACCGGTAAACCGAAGATATCCGCGGCGCCGATGGTCGCCATCGCCACCAGTTCGGCACTGGCACCTTGCGCGTAGGTCAGATGAGTTTTACCAATGCGTTCACCCACCGTGACCACAATGCGGCGCCAGCCCACCATGGTGCCAAGACCAAGGGCAATCGCGACCACCACTTTTACCCACATCGGGATAAAGCGCGTGGCGGCATCCAGCTCTTTCTTCACGGCTGAAAGATTGCTGGCGATCTCTTCCGGCAGCGCCACTTTGGCGGTTTGCAGATGTTTGATGGTTTCGGAGGCGAGATACATATCGTTACGGGTGTTGGTCACCGCCTGGGCCGGGATATTCTCCACCGCACCATAACGACGGATCTGATCGCCGATGTCGCCCAGCATCATGCCGAGGGCAGGCAATACCTGTGGGCGGTTCTGACTGGTGCGCACAAATTCGGTCAGCACTTCACGCGGTGCAGGCATTGCAGCCGGTGCCGGTTGCAGCGTCAGCAACTGCTGTTCGGTGACCTGAGTCAGTGCTGCCACGCGCGGGATTTGGTCCGGCGGCAGTGAACGGTTCAGGGCGTAAGCAATCGGCATAGTGCCAACCAGAATCAGCATGATAAGGCCCATGCCTTTCTGACCATCGTTCGAGCCATGCGCAAAGGAGACGCCGGTACAGGTCAGGATCAGCAAACCACGGATCCACGGTGGCGGTGGCTGGTTGCCTTTTGGTGCTTCATACAGCTGACGGTTGCGGATCAAAGCTTTCATCGCCAGCAACAGCAGCGCGGCACAGATAAAGCCCACCACCGGTGACAGCAGCAGGGCATAACCCACTTTAATCGCCTGATCCCAATCCACACCGCTGGTGCCGCTGCGGCCGTGCAGCAGGGCATTCGCCACACCCACGCCGATGATCGAACCGATCAGCGTATGTGAAGAGGACGCCGGCAGGCCGAAATACCAGGTGCCCAGGTTCCAGATGATGGCCGAGAAAAGCAGCGCATACACCATGGCGAAGCCGTTGCCGCTACCTGCCTGCAGAATCAACTCTACCGGCAGCAGCGAGATGATGCCAAATGCCACCACGCCGCTGGAGAGCAATACGCCGAGGAAGTTGCAGAAGCCCGACCACACCACGGCTACGCCAGGCGACAGGGAATGGGTGTAAATCACCGTGGCGACCGCATTAGCGGTATCGTGGAAGCCGTTGACGAATTCAAAGCCGAGTGCAATCACTAATGCCACGCCCAGCAGCAGGAACGGCGTATAGCTGGTGACCGGCGCGCCCGTTTCTTCAACGTCATTAAACAGGTTGATAGCGGTGAACAGCAGGCCGCCGAACAGCAATATCAGAAAGATGATGCGTGAAATACGACCGTTGCCTTGGTTAAGATTCGGACGTCCATTTTGGGACGATGACGTCGATGTTGATGCAGGTAAACTGTTTTCAGCCATAACACACCCCGGTGTGGATTGACGGTGCTCGAATGGCACCCGTTACTTGCAGTGTGATACGGGGTTTGTATGACAGAATGATGATCGCGATCACGCTCTGTCATCTTGCTGTAACACACCTGTCGCAGTCTGTGGATCTGACCGCTTCGGGATCATCACGCTGCCATGCTCCAGCCTGTCCTGCCGTTTGCCTCGTTACCGGACTTCAATAATGAAGTGGCCGGTCTTATTCATGGGTATCTGTTCACGCCGGAAGCAGCACCGCAGCGGCTCAACGCCCGTGAAGCTGCCCAGCTTGCACAGCAAGATTTGCCGGAATCCTATTTTCTTTGGCTACACATCAACCTCAACCATGCGCGTGCCGAGCGCTGGGTTCAGGACCACTTTAGTGTAGATGACGATTTTTTCGACGAGATCCATTCTGCTTCCCCCCGCACCCGTTTAGCTCATCAAAATGATGCGCTGCTGGCGGTGCTAAATGACGTGACTTTCAGTAAAGAAGAGCGCAGCACGCAGAACGCCACGCTGTGGATTTGGTGCTGTGAACACACTATCGTCACCGCACGCTATCGGCCTGTGGGAATGATTGAACGTATGCACCAGCAAATCGATCGCCTCTCTTTTGCTGAACCCGATGCGATGCTGCTGTGGCTGCTGGGTGAGCAGGAAGCACAGCTTGAGCAGGTGGTTCGTCGTTCCAGTCAGGCGGTGGACGCCGTTGAAGAACGGCTGCTCAGTGCGGCGATAAAAACCAACCGCACTGAACTGGGCCATCTGCGCCGCATGCTACTGCGCGTGCAGCGTTTGCTGGCACCGGAACCCGCCGCGTTGTTCCGTTTGTTGAATCGGCCACCCAAATGGCTCAAGCGCGAACCGCTAAGTGAACTGCGCATTTTTACGGAAGAGTTCAGCGTGGCATTAAATGATCTGGCAGGGCTGATGGAGCGCATTCGCCTGTTGCAGGAAGAGATTGCTGCCAGCTTGATGGAGCAGAGTAACCGCACGCTGTTTTTACTGACGGTGATCACCGTGCTGGCGCTGCCGATTAACATCATTGCCGGTTTTTTCGGCATGAACGTAGGCGGTATTCCGCTGGCCAGTAATCCGCACGGTTTTTTACTGCTGGTGATTGTGGTGCTGGTGTTTACCCTGGTGGCGGGCTGGCTGGCGCTGAGACGGCGGCGGGAATGATGCCGCGTGCACCCGGCGAACACCGGGCATTATCAACGTAGGGTTGCCATTTATGGCAAACGCCCACAAAAAAGCCAGCCGCAATGGGCTGGCTTTTTTACTGCATGCTAATCAGCGATTACAGGCTGTTGCCAGTCGCTGGTGCAGGCTGAGCAACCGGTGCTGCGTTACCCTGCGGTGCAACGGCGCTGGCGCCTTGCGGGGTCATTGGCTCTTCTTTCGGCGTTGCGTCAGAAGATTCCTGTACCGGCACCGGAGCAGGCATCACTTCACCCTGTGGACCATTGATTTTAGTCGGCATACCGTTACGCGCCTGGATAGCGTTGTTCACTGCATCCTGGTTGGTGCTGCCATCGGCAATCACTTTGGTCACGGCTGCGGTCAGGGTAATCGGCACTACTTCACGCGAGTTGAACTGCTCTTCAGTAGTTGAAAGTGGATTGTGCACTTCAACATAGCGAGAACCGTCTGGCTCAACGGTGGCTTTCACCGGCTGATCGATAAACTGTACGCGCGTACCCACTGGCACGTTGTCGAACAGCCACTTGATGTCGTCAGCACGCAGACGCACACAACCGTGGCTTACGCGCAAACCGATACCGAAGTTAGCGTTAGTCCCGTGCACCGCATACAGACGACCAATGTACAGCGCATACAGGCCCATTGGGTTATCCGGGCCAGCTGGGAACACCGCAGGGATGGTTTCGCCACGTGCCGCGTAATCCGCGTGCATGCCTTTGGTCGGTGTCCAGGTTGGACCTGCTTTCTTACGCTGAACGGTAGTGGTCCAGTTCACCGGCGTGTCTTTACCCAACTCGCCGATACCGATTGGCAGCACGACCACAGTCTTGGTGCCTTTCGGGTAGTAATAAAGACGCATTTCCGCGCTGTTGATCACGATGCCTTCACGCGGAGCGTCAGGCAGGATCAGCTGCTGAGGGATCACCATTTTGGTGCCCGCTTTTGGCAGATACACATCAACGCCCGGATTGGCTTCCAGCATGTTGCTGAGGCCCATCTGGTACTGTGCAGCAAAGGCTTCCAGCGGAAGTCGGCTGTCATCAGGCACGGTGATTTCAAGGTTTTCGCCGATCAAACGGCTGTTAGCCGCTGGCAGCGGATACACTACTGCGAATGCCGACTGGCTG
This sequence comes from Pantoea sp. alder81, assembly GCF_020179835.1. GTDB lineage: Bacteria > Pseudomonadota > Gammaproteobacteria > Enterobacterales > Enterobacteriaceae > Pantoea. The sequence continues at coordinate 169,664 of NZ_JAIUDA010000001.1, forward strand.
AATGCCGCCAGTACCAAAGCAAGTGAAGCGAACGCGCGAATGCTCTTTTTCATGTTTTTCAAGTCGTTACAGCCGTGTTTCAGGCTTGTCAGTGTGTCGAATCCATCTCGGTCTCAATGACCCGGTGCGCATTATATGTTCATAGGCGTCAGGATGGGAATCATGATTTTCACTAGCTGATGATACTTTACCCAATTAGCACGTTTTCCCCGACCCATCTCGTTGTCGTACCGCCCAAAATGTGAATTTTCTTAAGGCTGCCACAGCGTCACTTCATTGCTCAGTTTACGGTTGAGGAAAAAAGCGGCGCTGATTAATGCCAGATGCGATAACGCCTGCGGCATATTCCCCAGCGCTTCGCCGTGGGTGGTAAATTCTTCGGCGTACAGCCCCAATGGATTGGCATAACTCAGCAGTTTCTCAAACTCAAAATGGGCCTCATGCACGCGGCCGGCACGCGCCAGACACTCCACATACCAGAACGAGCAGGCGGCAAAAGAGCCTTCCCCTCCGGTTAATGCATCGGCAGGCGTCTCGCTAATGTTATAGCGGCGCACCAGACCGTCGCTCACCAGATGCGTTTTAATCGCGTCCAGCGTGGCAATCCAGTCGGGATCGGTTGAACTGACAAAGCGCACCAGCGGCATCAGCAGCATGGAAGCATCAAGGAATTTTCCGCCGCGCGTGGCGGTAAAGTGGCCCAGTTCCGGGCTCCAGAAGTTTTTCCAGATATCGTCGCGGATCTCACTGCGCACGCGATCCCAGCGCTCGTAAGGCATCGGCAATGAACGCTTCAGGCCGAGACGCAAGGCACGATCCAACGCCACCCAGCACATCAGGCGTGAATGCAGAAAGTGTTCCGGCTCGCCGCGCATCTCCCAAATCCCGGCGTCAGGCTGATTCCAGTTGCCGCAGACGTAATCAATCATGTCGGACACATGCCGCCAGCCGCGCTGAGAAATGGCTTCACCGTATTTGTTGGCGAGATAAATGGCATCCATCAACTCGCCGTAAATATCGAGCTGAGTCTGCCGCCACGCATCATTACCGATGCGCACCGGACGTGAGTTGGCATAGCCAGAGAGATTGAGCAGCTCGGTTTCATGCAATTCGGTGCCGCTGTCCAGACGATACATCACCTGCAAATGCGGCGTGTCGTCATGGCTATGTTCAACGCAGCGCCCAACCCAGTGAGTGAAATCACGCGCTTCTTCCACGTAGCCCAGCCGCATCAGTGCATACATGCTGAAGGAGGCATCACGGATCCACGACGCGCGATAGTCCCAGTTACGCTCGCCGCCCAACTCTTCCGGCAAACCAAAGGTTGCGGCAGCGGCAATCGAACCGTGCTGTTTGGAGGTGAGCAGTTTTAGCGCCAGGGCGGATCGCGTCACCATCTCCTGCCAGCGACCGCGATACGTGCTGTGGCTGCTCCAGTGCCGCCAATAGCTCAGGGTCTCACTGAAGCACTGCTCCGTGGCGATCTCGGCGACGAAGGGATCTTCATCGCTGCCGAACACAAACTCAGCGGATTCCCCGGCTTTGAGGGTAAATTCTGCCACCGCACTGTGATTTTCACGGGTCATCACCACCGTGGCGCTGAGGCGTAACGCGGGCTGACCTTCCGCCAGAAACGCGATGCCGCCAGGACGCAATTCGGTGCTTGTTTCAGCGCGGGCATAGTCATGACGCGGGGCGCACAACAGGTTGAAGGTCGCTGAACCTCGCACCATTTTGACCCGACGTACCAGTCGCGGCACTTTATTCGGCTGATCGCAGATCGGCATGTAATCGGTGATTTCCGCCACGCCAGCATCCCCTAACCAGCGCGTCTGCAAAATATTGGTGTCCGGCAGATAAAGCTGCTGCTGACGGGCATTTTTCCAGTCGGGCGCCAGAGAGAACATACCGGCTTCGTCGCCATCCAGCAGGGCGGCAAACACGGATGGGCTGTCTAACTCGGGCCAGCAGAGGTAATCAATGGTGCCGTCACTGGCGATGAGCGCACAGGTGCGTAAATCCCCAATCACGCCGTGATCATCAATTCTGCGTTTAATTTTGCTCATCCTGCCTCCTTGACTGCATCTGATTGTTAACTATAGACGAAAGGGTTTTTTCGGCTGACACGAGGCACAGATCGATAACTTCTATACTGTGAAGACACCCATCACGCAGGAGAATGTTATGGCACTCGGAAAACAGAAAGTGGCTGTAGTGACCGCATCGGATTCCGGCATTGGTCGCGCATGTGCACTGATGCTGGCAGAAGCAGGTTTCACCCTCGGCATTACCTGGCGCTCAGATGAAGAGGGCGCACAAGAAACGGCACGGCTGGTGGAGAGTAAAGGGCAAACGGCGCAAGTGCGGCAGCTTGATCTCTCTGACCCGCAAGAGGGTGGCAAGCAGCTGTCGCAGTTGATCAACTCGTTGGGGCGCATTGACGTGTTGGTCAACAACGCAGGGGTGATGTTAAAGGCCGATTTCCTCGATGTGACCTTCGAAGATTGGCGCAAAACGTTCAGCGTGGATGTAGACGGATCCTTTGTCTGCGGACAAATCGCCGCACGGCACATGGTCGATCAGGGTGATGGCGGGCGCATTATCAATATTACTTCTGTTCACGAACATACGCCGCTGCCAGATGCGACTGCTTATACGGCGGCGAAACATGCACTTGGTGGCCTGACTAAATCGATGGCGTTGAGTTTGCTGCCGCATCATATTCTGGTGAATGCCGTGGCACCAGGCGCGATTGCCACCGCCATGAATCACCTGACTAACGATCAGGCACGCAGCACGCGTATGCCGGAAATCCCGATTGGGCGTCCCGGCGATACGCGTGAAGTGGCAAGTTTAGTGGCATGGCTGTGTTCGGAGTGGGCGACTTACACCACCGGACAATCGTTTATTGTCGATGGTGGTTTTATGCTGGCCAATCCGCAGTTTAAAGGCTATCACCACTAGTCCGCCCGGCGGCGGTTCCAGCGGCGAATCACGTAACGCAGTGCGATGCCGAACACAATCGCCGCCACCAACCACAGCAAATGTTTAAGGTGCTGGTCGAGCTTATGCAGCCACGGCGTAATGATCTCCCCGGCGAAGTAGCCGAGGGTGACAAAGATCAGCGACCAGAGTGCTGCACCAATCACGTTGAGCACAAAGAAGCGCAGCGGTTTTAACCGGCTGGTGCCGATGATGATCGGGCCAATAATGCGGAAACCGTACATAAAGCGTACGCCAATCACAAACAGGCTGGGTCGCTTCTGAATCAGGCGATTGGCCTTGCGAATGGTATCTTCATGTTTACGGAAACGGCGCAGGATGCGCGTGCCGTAGCGACGGCCGAGCCAGAACAGCAGCTGGTCACCGATAATCCCGCCAATCATCGCGGCCAGCACCACGCCGCTAAAGTGCAGTAAGCCCTCATGGGCCGCCACGCCGCCCAACAGGGTAAAAGTTTCCCCTTCCGCGATACAGCCAATCAGTAAGGCGAGATAGCCGTATTGGGTAATTAATCCATTGATATCGAGATGCAAATTTTCCTCCCTGTCGCGAGTGATTCAGGTAACAGTTTATACGCCAGCAGCTTTTTTTGTGCCGCTGTCCGCAAAAACAGCAGCCCCGATTATACTTGAAGGGAAGCTGCCTGAGTTGTATGGCCTGATCGCTGAAGGGGCAGCCCATCGCATCAGAGGAGTGATTTTATGAATCATGTCTGGGGTCTTCTGGCGCATCCTAACCAGGAAATGCGCGATATCAAGCAAGAAAATGAGAGCGTTTCGCACCACTACACCCACCATGTTTTGATGATGGCAGCTATCCCGGTGATCTGTGCCTTTATCGGTACCACACAACTGGGCTGGAATCTGGGCGAAGGGCAGTTCGTTCAACTCAACCTGCTGACCGGCATCGGTCTCGGCATTCTGTTTTACCTGATTATCTTAGGCGGCGTGGCGGTGATGGGTCGCGTCATTCACTGGATGGCGCGCGATTATCCGCAGCGCCCGAGCGTTCCGCGCTGTACCGTTTTTGCCGGCTATGTCGCGACACCGCTGTTCATCAGTGGCCTGGTGGCACTCTATCCGCTGGTGTGGCTGTGTGTGTTAGCCGGCGCGGTTGCGTTACTCTATACCGGCTATCTGCTGTACGTCGGCATTCCGGTGTTCCTCAACATTGACCGTGATGAGAGCATGCGCTTCTCAGGTTCTACCCTGGCGATTGGTGTGCTGGTATTCGAAGTGCTGCTGGCTCTGACGGTGGTGCTATGGGGCTACGGACCGCGACTTTTCTAGTCGGCAATAAAACATCAACCGGGTGGTCATTTGGCCCCCGGTTTTTTAACGCCCGGAAACAATCTACCTAAGAAATTTCGCAGATAAACTTGTATTATGCTGCTGCCAGCCCGCATCCCGTCTGGTTTGATGCGCGCGGCCTGTGTCTCAAACACGGCGCAAAACTCCTCACCGGATTTTTTTGACACGATGTCTGTAAAAATGCGTATTTCCTTGCTGTCGCTGGCGCTGTTTGTCGCCGCGCCCGCAGCTGTAACTCCGGCACTGGCCGCGCCTGCTGCGCTGTCGAATCTGGCGCCGATTGCCCAACCGCAAATCGCTTCCGGCAGTGCCATGATTGTCGATCTCGAAACTAACAAAGTGCTGTTCTCCAGCCATCCCGATCGCGTGCGTCCTATTGCGTCACTGACCAAGCTGATGACTGCCATGGTGGTGCTCGACGCTAAGCTGCCAATGGACGAGATGCTGTCGGTTGATATCAGCCACACGCCAGAAATGCGCGGCGTGTTTTCGCGCGTTAAACTGAACAGTGAAATCAGCCGCCGCAACATGTTGCTGCTGGCGCTGATGTCGTCAGAAAACCGTGCCGCCGCCAGCCTGGCGCATCACTATCCGGGCGGCTACGATGCCTTTATCCGAGCCATGAATGCCAAAGCGCGTGCGCTGGGCATGACGCACACCCGTTATGTTGAGCCGACCGGTTTGTCGATTCAAAACGTCTCCAATGCGGAAGACCTGATCAAACTGGCCAAGGCCACGCGTCAGTATCCTTTAATTGGTGAACTGAGCACCACCAAAGAGGACACGGCGGTGTTTAAGCATCCTAACTATGCGCTACCGTTCCGCAACACCAACCATCTGGTGTACAAAAACGACTGGCGTATCGCCCTGACCAAAACCGGTTATACCGACGAAGCGGGTCACTGCCTGGTGATGCGCACGGTGATCAATAATCGTCCGGTGGCGCTGGTGGTGCTGGATGCCTTTGGCAAGTACACCCATTTTGCCGATGCTAATCGTCTGCGTGACTGGCTGGAAACCGGCAAAGCGGCGCCGGTTCCGGCAGCTGCGCTGGCGTACAAGAAGCAGAAATCGTCGCAGACGGCCAGCAACGAGTAATCACAACGTCTGTGTCAATTCACAGATGCGCAACGGATTGTGCGTCTGTGAGTTATCGCTTCATTCCTATAGTTTCCGCTTCGGCTACGCTCTACACTGGCCGCCATTCAAAGTTAACTGGCATTTATCGGCTGAAATTGCGCTGGAATCTCATTTATATGTTCAAGCTTCGATCACTCGTTACCCCATTTTTACTGCTGCTGGTGCTGTTGAGCCCGGCACTGAGCTACGCGGATGACAGCACTGCCGCCGCGGCTCAGCAAGAGGACGCTGCGCCGAAGGTCAACCCGGCGGTTGAGCTGCCGAAAATGCAGAAAATTCTCGACAAGATCAAAGGTCAGGTCTCTGGCGATACCAATGAAAACCAGCTGAACCAGCTGAATGAAATGGCGCTGGAGTTATCCGGTAACGCCGAAACCCTCAGCCAGGCGCTGATCCCGCAGGGGCAGCAGCTGGATGCTCAGTTAGCGGTACTCGGTCCGGCACCGAAACCGGACAGCGGCGTGAAAGAGACGCCGGAAGTGACGCGCAAACGTGCCTCGCTGGAGAGCCAGAAAAGCAAGCTGGATGACCAGATCAAGCAGGCCGACGGCATTAAAAATGGTGCGCTGGTGCTCTCCTCCCAGATCGTCAACCTGCGTCGTGACCAGTTGAAAAGCCAGCTGGCGCTCAATTCTGGCAGTATTCTGGGGCCGCGTTTTTGGGCACCGATGGTCAGCCGTCAGGATTTGGACGGTGAAAAGATCAGTGATTTTATCGCTGAACTGCAGGACACGGCGGCGCTCTCCTGGGAACCCGGCTGGCGTTTCGGCACCATTGGCTGGTTGATTGCGGCGATGCTGGTAATGACTCTGGGTCGTCGCTACAGCGAAGAGTTTTTGGCCTGGGTGAGCATCAACAAATTGCCAGAGGGGCGCTTGCGTCGTAGCTTCCTGGCTGCGGCAATTGCCTTGACTACCCTGGCGGCCGTGGTGCTGACCTTCAACTTTATCGCGCTGGCATTTACTCGCCGTGATGAAGTCTCCACTGACGTGCAGGATTTTGTTGAGCGCCTGGTACAACTCAGCGTCTATTGCGGTTTGATCGCCGGATTAGGCCGTGCCTTCCTGTCCACGCGTCGTCCGAGCTGGCGCTTGCCGAGTATCTCCAATGAAGTGGCGCAGGCGCTGAAGCCGTTCCCACCGATTACGGCAGGACTGGTGTTTCTCTTCCAGACGGCAGAGTCCTTTAACTACAGCGTCGGCACCAGCCTGAACACCACCATCTTCGCGAATGGCCTGACGGCGCTGCTGATTGGCACCACCGGTATGGCGATCAGCATGCGTACCAATCGCGTGCGCCGTCGTATGGTGCAAGAGGGCAATGCGCCGGAAGCCCGTCCAACCATTGTGGGGCTGGTACAGCTGGCACTGACGATTACTGCCCTGGCAATACTGATTTCGCTGATCGTCGGATACGTCACGCTGGCGCGCTTCCTTGGTTATGAAGTGATCTGGTGCGGCATTCTGTTTGGCTCGTTCTACTTCCTCAGCCATTTGATCAATGACGGCTGTGAAAGCCTGTTCTCCACCAACAACGCCACCGGCAAACGTCTGCAGACGTCATTGAATATTGATGAACGCCATCTGCAACAGGCGGCCACGCTGTTGGGCGCGGTGGGCAAAACCGCACTGATTGGTATTGTGGCGCTGGCGCTGCTGAACGGCACCTTTGCCTCGTCAACACCGATCGAGCTGATTCAGAAAGTGATTGAGTTCTGGGGCGGCAAAGGGCTGGAATCGCTGAACATCGTGCCGGCGCATATGGTCAATGCCATTCTGTGTCTGGTGGTGGGCATCTACGTGCTGCGTTCGGTGCGTCGCTGGCTGGATAAAGATTTCCTGCCGAAGACCACCATGGACGTCGGCATGCGCGTGTCGCTGGTGACGCTGTTTAGCAACATCGGTTATGTGCTGATCATCCTGCTGACGTTGTCGATCATGGGCCTGCAGTGGAACAAACTGGCGTGGATCGTCAGCGCCTTGTCGGTCGGTATCGGTTTCGGTTTACAGGAGATAGTGAAGAACTTTATCTCCGGTTTGATTCTGTTAACCGAGCGCCCGGTAAAAGTGGGCGATCTGGTGAGCATCAGCGGCATTGAAGGGGATATCCGTCGCATCAACGTGCGCGCCACCGAGATTCAACTCAGTGATAAATCCACGGTGATTGTGCCGAACTCGCAGTTCATCTCGCAGAACGTGCGTAATGCCACCATGGGTAATGCCCAGGGGGTAGTGACCATTCTGTTGACCTTCCCGCTGGATATCGATCCGGTGCGCGTGCGTGAGATTCTGCTGGAGGTTTACGAGGAGAACGAGCGCATTCTGGAAACGCCAGAACCTTCCGTGTCATTCAAGGATTTGACCTCTGCCGGTATCGTGCTGAGCGTCACCGGTAACGTGGCGGGCCAGCGCCAGATTTCCAGCGCCAAAAGTGACCTGCTGTTCGATATTCTGACGCGCCTGCGCAAAGAGGGCATTGTGCTCTCCACGCCGCAGACGATGATCATTGAACGTCGGACCCTGCCAGCGGCAGCGCAGGATGAAGGCGAGCAACTGCCATAATCACATGGGCGGCTCTCGGGCCGCCCATTTGTTCCATCAAACCTTCACCGCCCAACCTTTCTGCTTACTGGTTTTACCAATCCCCGGATTGAAGGTATTGGTCGGGTCCAGCTGACGATAAAACGCCTGCAACTGCGGTTTCGCCTGATACAGATGCCCAACGTTGTGCTCGGCGGGATACTCGGCACCGCGTTCGCTGAGGATCGCCAGCATCTTCTCCTTCAACGCATGCGCATCGACGCCTTTCTTCACAATGTAATCCTGATGGAAAACGTGGCAGAAGAAGTGGCCGTAATAGAGGCGATGACTGAGGTCGTTATCAAACTCCACCGGTAAGCGCTCAAACCAATCCTGATCGTTGCGACGTAGCGCGATATCCAGCGCCAGAATATCCTCTACTTCATCCGCATGCACTGCGTGATAGCGCACTGCCGCACCGGCGGCGGCAAAGCGGTGCAGGAAAGCATGTGCGCCTTCCTTGCCGTCGCAGACAAAGAACTCACCACCGCCTTCGCGGAAGTATTCGTGCAGATACTCCTGTGCCTCTGCCACACCATCACCGGACATCTTCAGCATCAGATGATGCTCAAACTTATCGCGATACTGCTTCATGCGTTTCGGCAGATGGGCTGGCAACCAACCGCTGATGCGCTGCAACACGCGATCGGTGAAGTGCGGTTTAACAAAACTCAGTTTGCCAAGCCAGGCATCCACGCGACCTTTCAGCGTAAAGAACAGCGGCATTTTGTCGGTGCCAAGCTTGTCGATCATCACAAAGGTGTCTTTACCGTACACCTCAGCGATATCAAAAATATCGCGGTGCATATACTCGCCCGCCACCGGTAGGTTGTTAAACTCGGCCAGAATATGGCGGCGCAGATCGCCCAGCACCGCCGGATCGTTGGTGCCAATATAGAACACCTGCTGCTTCGGTTCGGTGGGGAAGGTATCCAGGCGCACCGCGAACACGGCCAGTTTGCCCGCACAGCCAGAAGCTTCAAACAGGCGGCGTTCATCGGCGTTAAAGCGCGCTGGCGTATCCGCGTGGATATCGCGCACGCGGTCAGCGTATTCGTGGTCGGAGGCATGACGCTCGTCCCAGCGCACGTCACTCTGCTGCCAGCGATCGTCATCCAGTCGACCGAGCATCTCTTCCGGCGAATGACCGAGATCCATGCCGAGATGATTCACCAGCTTCAGTTTGCCATCGGCATCGATCTGCGCGTAAAGCGCCATTTCGCTGTAGGCCGGACCGCGTTTGATCAGCGATCCGCCCGAATTATTACAAATCCCGCCCATCACCGATGCGCCGATGCATGAGGATCCGATCACCGAATGCGGTTCACGTCCGAGCGGCTTTAGGGCTTTTTCCAGCTGATACAGCGTGCTGCCGGGGAAGGCGAGAATCTGTTTCCCGCCTTCGATTAGCTGCAATTTATCGAGTCGTAAAGTGCTGATGATCACCACCGGACGGTCGTAATCGTTGCCGTTAGGTGTAGAACCTTCGGTCAAACCGGTGTTTGCGGCCTGCATCAGGATCACCGCATCGGCTTGCACCAGTGCCTGCAGCACGCGCCACAGCTCCAGCAGTGAACCAGGGAAAATAACCGCTAGTGCGTCGCCTTCACCTGAGCGAAAACCTTTGCGATAGCGCGCGGTCTGTTCCGCCTCCGTTAACAGGTTTGACGGGCCGACGAGGCGGCGCAGTTCAGCCAGCAGTGTAGGGTGTGAGGTGTTGTTATTCATGAACCTGTCCTTGTCGTTAACGTTGCGCATCTACTTTAGCACGCGTCAACGGCATGGTCGCGGTGTGACATCGGCGGCTACCTGCTATCCTGAACTTGTGGCACACTGCCCCGGTTATTTCGATATTGCGCAGTCACTTAAGAGAACCCGACCTGATGAAATGGATTTGCTCTGTTAGCCTCGCTGTTTCCCTTGCCATGCAGCCTGCCTTCGCAGATGACCTGTTTGGCCCCCATCCAATGACAGAACCGGCGCGCGACGCCTTTGTTAACCAACTGCTCGGCAAAATGACCCTGGATGAAAAAATCGGGCAGATGCGTCTGATCAGTGTGGGGCCAGACACGCCAAAAGAGGCGGTGCGCGACATGATCCAGCACGGTCAGGTCGGTGCAATATTCAACACCGTGACGCGTCAGGATATCCGCGCGATGCAGGATCAGGTGATGCAGCTCAGCCGCCTGAAAATCCCGCTTTTCTTCGCCTATGACGTGGTACACGGCCAGCGCACCATCTTCCCGATCCCGCTCGGCCTGGCGGCCAGCTGGGATCTGGATGCGATTGGCGAAGTCGGGCGCATCTCCGCTTATGAAGCCGCCGATGATGGTCTCAATATGACCTGGGCGCCGATGGTCGATGTCACCCGCGAACCGCGCTGGGGGCGCGTGTCTGAAGGATTCGGTGAAGACACCTTCTTGTCTTCGCAAATGGGTAGCGCGATGGTGAAATCCATGCAGGGCAAAAGCGCCGCCGATCGTTATTCGATCATGACCAGCGTGAAGCACTTCGCCGCCTATGGCGCAGTGGAAGGCGGCCGTGATTACAACACCGTCGACATGAGTCCTCAACGCCTGTTCCAGGATTATCTGCCACCGTACAAAGCTTCGCTGGATGCGGGCAGCGGCGGCGTGATGGTGGCGCTCAACTCGCTTAACGGGACACCTGCCACGGCCGATGGCTGGTTGCTGAAAGATCTGTTGCGCGGTGAGTGGAAATTTAAAGGCATCACCATCAGCGATCACGGTGCGATCAAAGAGCTGCTGAAACACGGCGTGGCCAGCGATCCACAGGACGCGGTGCGTATCGCGCTGAAGTCCGGTATCGACATGAGCATGAGCGATGAGTACTACAGCAAATATCTGCCGGGCCTGGTGAAAAGCGGCGCGGTGAGCATGGCGGAAATTGACGATGCAGCGCGTCACGTGCTGAACGTTAAATACGACATGGGCTTGTTCAACGATCCTTACAGCCATTTAGGGCCGAAAGAGAGCGATCCACAGGACACCAATGCCGAGAGCCGTTTACATCGTGCCGAAGCGCGTGACGTGGCGCGCAAGAGCATTGTGTTGCTGAAAAACTGGCATGAAACCTTACCGTTGAAGAAAGACGCCACCGTCGCGCTCGTTGGGCCATTGGCCGACAGCCAGCGCGATATTATGGGCAGCTGGTCAGCCGCGGGCGTGGCGAAACAGTCGATTCCGCTGTTGCAGGGCGTGCGCAATGCGATGGCGGGTAAAGGCACGGTGCTGTATGCCAAAGGGGCCAACATCACCGACAACAAAGGCATTCAGGACTTCCTCAACCTGTATGAGCAGGCGGTCAGCGTGGATAAACGCTCGCCGCAAGAACTGATCGATGAAGCGGTCGCCCAGGCGAAAAAAGCCGATGTAGTGGTCGCCGCCGTGGGTGAAGCGCAGGGCATGGCGCATGAAGCCTCCAGCCGAAGCGATCTGGTGATCCCGCCAAGTCAGCAAAAACTGCTGGCGGCGCTGAAGGCCACCGGTAAGCCGCTGGTGATTGTGTTGATGAACGGTCGTCCGCTGACGGTGGTGAACGAAGACCGAATCGCTGATGCGATGGTGGAAACCTGGTTTAGCGGCACCGAAGGCGGCAACGCGATTGCCGACGTGCTGTTTGGCGACTACAACCCATCGGGCAAGCTGCCGATGTCCTTCCCGCGCTCTGTGGGCCAGCTGCCGATTTACTACAACCACTTGCCAACCGGCCGTCCGTATAACTTTGCTAAACCAAACAAGTACACCTCGCATTACTACGATGCGGTGAACGGCCCGCTTTATCCGTTTGGTTACGGCCTGAGCTACACCACCTTTACGGTGTCTCCGGTGAAGATGTCTGCGAAAACCATGCCGCGCACCGGCACGGTGGAAGCGAGCGTTACCGTCACCAACACCGGCAAGCGTGATGGTGCCACGGTGGTGCAGATGTATCTCAACGATCCGGTGGCCAGCATTAGTCGTCCGGTGCAGGAGCTGCGTGGCTTTAAACGCATTATGCTGAAAGCCGGCGAATCGCAGACCGTGAGCTTTAAGATTGACGTGGATGCGCTGAAATTCTGGAATCAGAAGATGCAGCAAGTGGCTGAGCCGGGCAAATTCAACGTGATGATTGGCCTCGATTCGGTACGCACCCAAGACGGGCAGTTTGATTATCTGTAAACATGAGTGCGATTTGGCACAAGGTCAGCATGAATGCTGACCCTACAGTGCTATGCTGGCAGGGTTTTGTAGGGTTGGCCGGAATGCTGACCTTACAACGCTCAGCTTGCCAGGTTTCGTAGGGTTGGCATTTATGCCGACCACGTCAATCAGCACATAATCCAGACGACATGAATCTCCGTAACCGTATCCAACAGCAAGTCTTTCGACTTAACGGCCTCGCGCTCAACGAATTCGATATCTCGCAACCGCTGGGCGATCCGGGCTTGTTTGGCCCTGACCACGTCATCTGGCGCGTGCACGGCGATTTCCCGTCGATGCTGTGCGGTGGCATCAGCGCACTCATGCTGCAAATGCTGCATCCGGCCGCGCTGGCAGGCGTTTGGGATCACTCCAACTTTCGTCAGGACATGCTGGGCCGTTTGCGGCGCACCAGCCAGTTTATTGCCGTCACCACTTTTGGTAACACGGTAGACGCCAACATCCTGATTGAACGCGTCAAACGCATTCATCTGCGTGTGACCGGCATTGATAACGCGGGGCATCCTTACGCAGCCAGCGATCCCCATCTGCTCACCTGGGTACACGTCGCTGAAACCAGTCGTTTTCTCGCCGCCCATTTGCGCTACAAAAATCCACAGCTCTCGCTGGCCGAGCAGGATCGTTATTACGAGGAAGCGGCGATCATCGCCGAAGCTTTAGGTGCGGAAAAGGTGCCCAAAACGGTACAGGCGGTGGAAGATTATCTGCAGGCGATGCGCCCGGAATTAATCTGCGATGAACGCACGCGGGAAGTGATGCAGCTGCTGATCAACGCGCCGGCTCCCAGCTGGCAGGCCAAACCGGCGATGAAGACGATGTTAAAAGCCGGTATGGGCTTGCTACCCGATTGGGCACAACAGCAAATTCAGCAGCCAATTAGGCCGCTCACGCAGTGGCGCGTGGATAAAGAAATGGCGGTGATTGCCGGTTTGCTGCGCTGGTCGATTCAGCGCGGGGCTTATTCCCGCGCGATGCAACGTATGGGACGCTAAGGCTACAAATGCAGCTCGTCTTGCTTTTTGGTGTAAGTCCGTGGCGTGCGGGCTTCGCGTTTTAGCGTGAGCTGGCGCTGCTGATAATAGTGGAACAGCATTCCCAGACCCAATCCCAGCAGGGCTAGCGGCAGTAAGCTGTAGTAAATATCGACAGGCAATAAGAGCAACAGTGCGCCCCCCGCCAGCATTATCGTCAGTGCCGACATCACCCAGGTGTAACGGATAAACAGCCACACCAAAATCGCGAAAATAACGACATCGCGCAGGTTCAAATCGAGGTTTTGCAACACCATGCTGGGCAGCTCCGTAAGGAGGAATGTGCAGACAATAGCATGCGAAGCGGCAAATGAATCGCGAATTAATTTGAAGTTTGTCAGGGCGTTGTGCTGGCATTCATCAGTCATTCTCAAGCTTCCTGACTGCACTTTGAGAGTTTTACCCTTGTGTCACGTGGTGCGAGTGCCGATCCTGCTCTATTCTCAGGGAAAATGGATCCCTCAAGGCTTTGTCGAGGCGTTATGACACACCAACCTCTGATTGCTGAGGTGCCAAATCAGCAAAACACACTCACCGCCATCGTCGAACAGGATGCGCGCACGGCCTACTTTTACATCTGGCCGAACGATCTGTTTCGCAGCCAGTACGCGGTGCGCGGCTGCTGGCTGCGCAATCTGCTGCCAGCACCGGCGCGTGAAGATCGCGAAGCGATGGAGCAGGGCATTGCACCCCTGTTGAGCGCAGAATACTGCCGCACGCTGGAAGCCGAACCGATGCTCGATCCAGCTGGTTTGCAAATATTGTGGGAGCCGAGCGATGACGGTGCAGCGCTGTGGTACTACGGTCAACTGCTGGCGGTGATCCCCGGCTGGAGTCTGTATCAGGACAAGCAGGTGAGTTTCTCTGCAGCCTGTATCAAAGAGAATCGTCTGACTGCACCACTCGGCTCGGCCTCCACCAATGATTACTACGCGCGCGCCGAGCAGCAGCGCCATTTCTGGCGTGACTGGCATGATGGCCATCTGTGGGATGTGGTGCAGCGCGAGCTGACGCAGTGCTATCAGGCACAGTTTGGTGAGTCAGTGAAGTATTACGCCATCGATCAAGGCAGCTGGCCGCCGATGGCCATTTCCCAGCACTGGCATAATGGCGTGTGGTATTTTCTCACCCTCGGTATGGGAATTCGTCCCATGCCGCAGGTGGATTATCTGTTTGATGAGTTGGCCCCGCAGTACCGCCGTGTTGAGCTGGCGATGGCGGTGGACGGCGAAGTGATGACGGAAGCCAATGCGGTGCAGATGGCCAGCGCGCTGGCCGAGTTCGCGCACTTGCCGTGGGCGCGTCTGACGTGGATTGGCGAAGGGCATACACTGGCATCAGAAGTGGCGCCAGTGGGCTTCGAGAGTTTCCTGCTGGCCAATGGTCTGGCACCGGAAGCGGCCCAGTTCCGTTTGCCCAAGCGCGATGGCGATCGCCCGAATCTGCTGTGGGCGACACCAATCACCGAAGCGGAACGCCAGTTTGCTCAGGCTGACGATCGCGGTGGACAACAGCTGCTGCAGCGCTTGCAGGCGGAGGGCAATGACCATGTGTTTCGGCCACGTCAGGAAGTGGTGGAGCCGCCGCAATAGTCCTCTTTGCGGGCTGTTGCCCGCACGCTGAGCAGTAAGCGCAACGTTAGTCACCCTCCTAATGATCACCTAAATCAACTATTTGCATTTTTGTGATCTTGCTCACCTCAAGTTCCTCTGTAACACGCCGTTAACCTCGATCAGGCAACTCGCCAACCAGGGTAAGGGCACACTGATGTTAAAAACTACACAATCTCGTTTTACCGCGACGCTGGTCGCATTTTTCGTGGTCCTGATGCTGGTTACCGTGGTGGTGATCAATCAGTTTATCGCTCCGCAGTTAACGCAAAATGAGAGCCGTCTGGTGCGTTATGAAGTGGACGGCCTGGCAGGACGCATCGTTGAACAGATGAACCGCGTGCAGGCGCAGCAGCGTGCCATCACCGAGGCTGCTGGCGTGATGGATAGCGCGGCGATTGATACCTTGCTGCCTGCGCTGGTGAACCAGTATCAGGACAGTAACGTGTTTGGTGGCGGAATCTGGCCGCTGCCGAATCGTCGCGATCCGGCGAAAGAGAAAGACAGTTCGTTCTTCGCCCGTAACGCCAGCAATCAGTTGCAGGTCAACACTTACTGGAACTCGGATGCGGCCGACAAATACTGGGAGCAGCCGTGGTACAAAGACGGCATGGCTGCTGCCAAAGGTCAGTGTGCCTGGGCCAAAGCCTATCAGGATGCGGCCAGCCCGCAGCCGCGTACCAACTGTGCGATGGCGATTTATCGCGACGGCACCGTATGGGGCGTGGCGACCATCGACGTGACGCTCGGCTTCTTCAATCAGCTGGCGAAACAGATGGGCGATGCGATTCAGGGTCGCGTGTTAATCGTCGAAGCGGATGGCAAAGTGGTGGGGAACGCCGCGCTGATGGATGGCACGCCGAAACTGGAAAATCTCTCTGATACGCAACTGCCGATGGCGGGTGCGCTGAAAGGTTTGCTGAGCCAGGCGGGCAATCAACCGATGCAAACCACCTTCAAAGGTGAAGATGGTGAGCACACGCTGTTCCTGCAGGCGATTGCGGGTAGCCCGTGGTATCTCGCCAGCGATGTGCCATCCAGCCTGTTGGATGCACAGACTCACAGCATGCTGACCCGACTCGGTCTGGTGCAGATCCCGCTGGCGGTGATCCTGCTGCTGGTGCTGCTCGGCTTCGTACGCGCCATGATGAAGCGTCTCAGCCTGCTGAACCGCAATATCGAAGCACTCTCGACCGGCGGCGCAGATTTAACCCAGCGTCTGCCTGCCAGCAACAGCCCGGAATTTAACGCAGTGGCGCAGAGTTTTAACCAGTTTATTGAGTATCTGCAGGGCCTGATGCGTCAGGTCGGCGACAGCGCACTGGCGATCACCTCTGCCTCGCGTGAAATTGCCAGCGGCAACGCCGATCTGTCTGCGCGTACCGAATCGCAGGCCAGTTCAATTGTCGAAACCGCGGCTTCAATGGAGGAGCTGACCGGCACGGTACGTCAGAACGCCGACAATGCTACCCACGCCAATCAACTGGCGGACGGTGCCTCGCAGGTGGCGGCACGCGGAACGGACGTGGTGCGTCAGGTGGTCACCACCATGGGCGCGATTAACCACTCATCACGTAAAGTGGTGGACATCATCAGCGTGATTGACAGCATCGCCTTCCAGACCAATATTCTCGCACTCAACGCGGCGGTAGAAGCGGCGCGTGCGGGTGAGCAGGGGCGTGGATTTGCCGTGGTGGCGTCAGAAGTGCGTAATCTGGCGCAGCGCTCCGCTAACTCGGCGCGTGAGATTAAGAAGCTGATTGAGGAGTCGGTGGCCAATATCGATACTGGCAGCCAGTTGGTGGAACAAGCCGGTCAGACTATGGATGAGCTGATGCAGGGCGTCAGCAGCGTCACCACTTTGATGAGCGAAATCATGTCTGCCAGTCGCGAGCAGAGTATGGGGATTGAGCAGGTTAACCTGGCAATCACGCAGCTGGATGGCAGCACCCAGCAGAACGCCGCGCTGGTCGAGCAGGTGTCGGCTGCCGCGCGCGCCATGGAAGAGCAGAGCGTACAGCTGGAACTGGTGGTGCAGAGCTTTAAGTTGTAAGGCTGGGCGATTTACCACAAGTGATAACGCAATCTGGTGCCGCTCAGGGGCCGGCGGTCCTCGCGCCGCTGACGCTGTGCCCTCACTCACGGAAACGCGTTACGAATCTCCTCACGCGCGGCATGGCGGGTGGCATTCGCCACCGTGCCGCGATCCACCAACTTACCCTGCAACAACAGATTGTAAATCGACGACTGCGGACGATTGAGGCGATTCTGGATCAGCTGGATCGCTTCATAACCCAGCTCGCGACACGGCACCGCAAAGCCGGTGATCGGCATCTCCGGCGATCCCTCCAGTCGACTGGCTAGATCTGTGGTCATCAGCGAAATATCTTCGGGAATACGCAATCCGCGTGACAGCAGTGCGTTCTGCACGCCGGTAATAATGCCTTTGCCGCCAGGCAGAATGACATCTGGCCACTGATCGCGTGGGTGCGCATCCAGCCATTGATTCAGCGCGATCTCGGTGTCCTGCGAGGAGTAGGCTTCGATGACGATCAAATCCTGCTGCGCATTAAACGGCATATGAAAATGGCGATAGGCGTCTTTGATCCCCTCCAGCCGCAAAAACAGCGTTTCGCGTCGCAGGCAGGTCACGGTCAACACCCGGCGATGGCCTTGCTCAAACAGATGCTGCATGGCGCTAAAGCCAATCGCCCGATGATCGGGTGACACCGCATCCAGCCGCATATCTTTATCGCGTGAGTTAATCAGCACACAGGGTTTCCCGAGTGACGCCGCCAGACTGAAGATGGCTTGATCGTCGGTGCCGATAATGATGATGGCGCTGATGTTTTTTGCTCCCGCTTTCTCCAGAAACAGCTTCACATCGGCGCGCTGCTCCTCTAACGGACAATAGCTGATATGCACATCATGTGATGCGCAGGCTTCTGCAATCCCGCGTGTCACTTCATGGTAAAAGAGATCGCCACGCGGCGTGAAAGTGCGTCCTGGCGCAAACACCACAATGTCATTGATCAGCAGACGACCACTTACCATCTCCTGCAATACGCCGAGTCGACGGGCACAGTCGACGATGGCCTCACGCGCTTTATCGCTGGTGTAGGATTTGCCGCTCAATACGCGCGAAACGGTGCTGACCGAATACCCGGTCACTGCTGAAATTTCGTCCATTCTGAGCTTGCCGGCCATAGTGTGATCCCGATCCCAATCAATGTTTGCAATTTTTTGCAGACGCAGTGGACTGATATTAAGACGGTTTTACATTTGGTTCACAAACTCCCGCATCGCTCTGCGAGCATTCTCACAAAAACAGATTGTCCGACCCGCAGCGCTTTTTTATGTTCCTCGCAGACACCTCAACAGCGGTTATCGGCGGAGAATCACGATGTTAAAAATTGCGATAGTGGGCATGGGCAACATTGCCAATTCACATATCCAGGCATTTTTGCAATTTCCCGAGCGCGGCAAAATTGTCGCGGTGGCGGATGTCTATCCGGAAAAAGCGCGGGAGAAATTGCAGCGATACGGTCTGCATGATGTACGGGTCTATCACGATCACCGCGAGATGCTGGCCGAGGGCGCGGATATCGACGTGGTTGATGTCTGTACACCACCCTATGTGCATGCGGAAAACACCATTGCAGCCCTGCAGGCGGGCAAGCATGTGCTGTGCGAAAAACCGATGGCGGCCTCGCTGGAAGAGTGCGATGCCATGATCGCCGCGCAAAAAGCCAGTGGCAAAATTTTGTCAGTGGTGGCGCAAAACCGCTTCACCGATGCGTTCTGGCAGTTGAAAGCCGCGGTGGATTCGGGCATGGCGGGCAAAATTTGTCACGCGCAGATCGATTCATTCTGGTGGCGTGGCCATTCGTACTACGACCTGTGGTGGCGCGGCACCTGGGAAAAAGAGGGCGGTGGCTGCACGCTTAACCATGCGGTCCACCACATCGATGCCATGCAGTGGATGCTCGGTGCGCCCAGTGAAGTGGTGGCGATGATCGGCAACGTGGCGCATGACAACGCCGAAGTGGAAGACCTCAGCGCCGCGATTTTTCGCTATCCCAACGGCACGCTGGCGCAGTTGACCGCTTCCGTTGTGCATCACGGTGAGGATCAGAAAATCGTGCTGCAGGGAGAGAAAGCGCGTCTCTCAGCACCGTGGAAAGCGGTCGCCATGCAGGCAGCAGAGAATGGCTTCCCGGAAAAAGAGAACAATCTGGCGCTGGAGCATGAGCTGGATCGCCTTCATTCCAGCACCGCACCGCTCGCCTGGACGCTGCACGCCGGGCAGGTCGATGACTTCTTCTCGGCGATTGAACAACAGCGTGCACCGTTGATCGACGGTGAGCAGGGCAAGCGCTCGCTGGAGCTGATTACCGCCATCTACAAATCGGCCATCACTAAAAGCACCGTGTCGTTACCCATCGCCAAAAATGATCCCTTCTACCGCACCGGTGGGCTGATTGCCCATGCGCCGCACTTCCACGAAAAGCAGGCTTCGGTCGATAACTTCGCCGATGTCGATGACATCCCACTGGGCAAAAACTTTGCGTGAGGAAACAACCATGAATAAGCAGGATGGCATGAACTACGCGCCGAAAGGCAAACCGCAGCCGGTGGTGCAGCCGGGGGAATTTATCATTGCCGCCGCCGGGCTGGATCACGGCCATATCTACGGCATGTGCAATGGCCTGACGGAAGCCGGAGCTACGCTGAAGTGGGTATTTGATCCCGATGCCGCCAAAGTCGATAAGTTTGTGCAGCAGTTCCCGCAGGTGCAGATTGCTGACTCGCTGGAAACCATTTTGGCCGATGCGCAGGTGCAACTGGTGGCAGGTGCGGCGATCCCGTCGGAACGCTGTGCGCTGGGGCTGAAAGTGATGGCGGCGGGCAAGGATTACTTCACTGACAAAGCCCCGCTTACCAGCCTCGAACAGCTGGAGGATGCCAAAGCAATGTGCGCCAAAACCGGGCGCAAATACGCGGTGTATTACAGCGAGCGTTTGCACGTGGAGAGCGCGGTGTTTGCCGGACAACTGGTGGAGAAGGGGGCCATCGGGCAGGTGGTGCAAACCCTTGGCACCGGCCCACATCGTGAAGGCACCGGACGGCCAGACTGGTTCTATCAGCGTCGCTATTTCGGCGGCATTCTCTGCGATATCGGCAGCCATCAAATTGAGCAATTCCTTCATTACACCGGCAACAGCGAAGCCACGGTGGTGGCGAGCCAGGTGCGGAATTTCCGCCATCCACAGCATCCGCAATTTGAGGACTTCGGCGATGCGATGCTGGCAGGCGAGAACGGCGCCACCGGTTACTTCCGCTGTGACTGGTTCACGCCGGATGGCTTATCCACCTGGGGCGATGGGCGCATGACGCTGCTCGGCACTGATGGTTACATCGAAATCCGCAAATACACCGATCTCACGCGCGGTGAGCAGGACGTGGTGTATCTGGTGAATAAAGAGGGCGAGTTCCGCTATGCCGTTTCCGGTGAAGTGGGCTTCCCGTTCTTTGGACAGCTCATCAATGACTGTCTCCATCGCACCGAGCATGCGATGACGCAAACCCATGCTTTTAAAGCAGCGGAACTGTGCGTGAAGGCACAGATGCTCGCCAACGCTGGCTAACGCATTCGTTTATTCAGTTGATTTCCAATTCTGTTGATAACAACGGCGGCAAGGCATTGCACCTTGCCGTTATGACATACCCTACCAGAACAGGAATCGGATCGATGGTTAAACCTACAGAACGTCGCGTCGGTTATGGCGTCGCCATTGGCTACGGCTTAACGGACTTATTTGGCGGTGGTGCTTTTGCGGTGATTGGCACCTGGCTACTGTTTTTCTATACCACCTACTGCGGATTATCGGTGTTTGAAGCGGGCTCGATATTCGCCATCGCCCGCGTCATCGATGCGATTTTAAGCCCGATCATGGGCTACATTACCGACAACTTCGGCAATACCTGGCTGGGGCGCAAATTTGGCCGCCGACGTTTCTTTCTACTGATCTCCTCTCCCTTGATGCTGCTGTATGGCGCGCTGTGGGTGACGGATATGGGCTACTGGTACTATCTCGGTACCTATCTCACCATCGAACTGCTGTCGGCAATGGTGCTGGTGCCATGGGAAACCCTGTCATCTGAGATGACCAACCGCTTCAGCGAACGCACGCGTCTTTCCGGTGTACGCCTGATGTTCTCGGCGCTCGGCAGTTTCCTCGCCGTCTCGGTGCCGGGCGTGATCATGGCCTATACCGGCAAAGACAACGCCATCACCTACACGCTGACCGGCGTCATTTTCTCAGTGATCTATTGCGTGGCGGTGTTTATTACCTGGCTCACCACCTGGGAAGCCAAAGATATTCAGCCGAAAGAGGATGTGGCGCAACACTCTGCGCGTCAGGGCAGCCTGAAAGCGCACCTGAAGTATCTGTTTGTCGATTTGGCGTCGTCGTTCAAAATTAAAGCCTTCTGCCAGCATCTGCTGATCTACATCTGCTCTTTCACCGCGATGGATGCGTTTCTGGCGGTGTTCACCTATTTCGTGATTTATGGCCTGAAGCAGGATGCCTCTTTAGCTTCGCTGCTGCTCAGCAATATGATGTTTATGTCGATTCCCGGCACCTTCATTTTTATGATGCTGCTGGGCCGCTTTAACATGACGCCCTCCAACGCGCTGCGTATTTCCTACCTGAGTATCGCCGCCGTCTTCGTGTTCCTGTTTGCCGTGTATGTGTGGCAATGGCAGGTGCCTACGTTGCTGTTCAGCGCAGTGTTTCTGTTTTTGGGCATTGTGCGCGCCGGACTGTTTTACATCCCGTGGAATATCTACAGCTTTATTCCCGATATTGATGAGATGGTCACCTGTAAACGACGTGAAGGGATATTTGCCGGGGTGATGGTATTGACGCGCAAAAGCTCGGTGGCGATCGCCATTTTCATGATTGGCATCGTGCTGCAGGAGAGTGGTTTTGTCAAAGGCAACGGCGCACAGCCGGAGAGTGCCATCAATGCGATTGTCGGGCTGATGGTGTTTGTCACCACGGCACTGCTGGCGGCGAGCTTCTGGCTGACCTTTAAGTTCAAGCTGACGCAGCGTAGCCACAAATTGCTGATTAAAGAGGTGGCGCGCCGCAAACTGGGTGGCACGGCAAGAGGTTGTGATGCTGAAACGCGTGTGGTGATTAAAGATCTCACCGGCTATGAGTATGACGAAGTGTGGGGCGCGACTCGTCACAAAACCGCCAGCGATAAGACTATCGAATCCGAGCTAAAACTAAAGGGGCGGCTTTAAGGGCGAGTGCCTGTCAGCGAATGACTTAGGCCATTAAGGCTGCCCTTTAAAAAGGGGCAGCCTCATCTGTGCGCTCAGGCGGGATTGAGCGTTTCAGGGCGTGGCGACGTCAGACTCAAGGCGACCCGAGACTCCGCTCGCCCCTGCACCCTGGCTGATAACGATGACGATATTATCTCGCCCAGGGTTGGCCGATTTGATTTCTACATCCTGAGTCGTCACCGCTTTGTCTGATGACTGCTAAGCTTAAATTTCTCTACTTAAGCGCACGGAATGTGCGCGATTTCCTCAGTTTCGGTGTTTGAGGTTGTGTACAATAGCTGAGAATTATCTTAAGGAGTTGTCATGCCCGCCATTGAAGTTATTCTCGTCGACCACCTCGATCGTCCCACCGGCAAGATGGAAAAGCTGGAAGTACATGAGAAAGGATTGCTGCATCGTGCGGTGACGGTCTACGTGTTCAATTCGCGCCATGAACTGCTGCTGCAACGTCGTGCAAACGGTAAATATCACTGTGGTGGCTTGTGGAGCAACACCTGTTGCGGCCATCCTTATCCGCAGGAGTCGACCCGTGATGCCGCTGAACGTCGTTTGCGGGAAGAGATGGGGATGCAAGTGGCGCTGACGCCGGTGTTCGAGTTGAGCTACAACCTGCCATTAAGCAATGGTCTGACCGAGCACGAGTATGGCCATGTATTCTTCGCCACCAGTGATGTTGAACCTGAGCTGAATCCGGAAGAAGCGGATGCCTGGTGTTATCGCTCGATTGAGCAGATTCAACAGGAGATGCTGGATCAACCCGAGCAGTTTACGCCGTGGTTCCTGCACACCTTTCCGCGCATTCCCCATACGTTCGGCGATTTCCGCCTGACCGCATAAAAAAACGCCCCTTGATGGGGCGTTGTTGTATTAAGTGAAGTCTTCCGCATCCACGTCGTAGCCTGAGGGCTCCCAGCGAATCGCCAGCAGCGCCAGCAAGCCAATCAGCGGGGCGAGGAAAATCACCCAGAACACGCCGGTGCCGAATGCCGCCACCAGCAGCGGGAACAGGAACAGCGACACGGTTGAACTGCCGCGCATCAGCGTCTGGTTAAAACCGACCCCCACGCCGCGCAGTGAAGCAGGGTAGCTCAGCGAGGCAAAGGTCATGGTGTGTGAACCCGGACCGAATCCCTGGCCAAACAGGAACAGCGCCAGCATGGCGATCGCCACCGCTGCCTGTTCGCCGCCTTCCGGACGACCAATCAGCGCCAGACCCAGCAGGGCGATACACTGACAGCTGTAACCTGCTACCGACATCTTCCACGCGCCGAGACGTGGCACCAGACGCACCGCCAGCAAGCCACCGACAAAAGCAAACAGCAGGTTCAGTGCCAGCGACACCAGAATGGTGGTCAGCATTGATTGCGCGAAGAAACTGGAGATGATCACCGGCAGGCCAAAAGCCACTGCGTTATAGGCAAATGACGAAGCGATGGACGTCACGGTTGCCAGAATAGTACGACGTCGATAAACGCCCTGCAGCAGCGCACCATAGTTACGCCAGCTGGCCTTGCGCACCGGTTTGACCTGCGTCAGATCGGCATCTTCCGCCACATGGGCATTGATGTTGTAAGAGCGTTGCAGGATCTGCGCGGCGCCGTGCAGATTGCCCTGATTGGCCGCCCACACTGGAGACTCACTCATATAGCGGCTGCGAATGGCAATAATCAGCAGCGCAGGCACCGCACCGAAACCAAGAATCAGTCGCCACAACCAGTCAGTGTGACTCTCCGGCAGCACCGCATACAGCAGCAACACCAGCAAGTAGGAAATACTGATTGCCGCATACCAGGTGGGGCACCACATCGCCACGCTGGCGGCTTTATTTCCTTGCCCGCGCAGTTTTGAAAACTCGGCAAGAAACGCCATCGCGACGGGCAGATCGATCCCCACCCCCAACCCCATCACAAAGCGCGCACCGCCCAACACGTATTCGTTCGGGGCAAAGGCACAGGCCAGCGCTGCAACGACAAAGAAGAACATATCGGCCATAAATACGCGGTAGCGGCCAATTTTATCAGTGAGATAACCGCCAATCAGCGCACCGACAATCGCACCGAAGGTAATGGCCGAAGCCACCAATCCAGTGCCAGTCGGTGTCAGGTTGAATTCACGCGTGACGTCTTTGATACCGAAAGCCAGTGCACCGAGATCGTAGGCATCGAGGAACACCCCGCCGAGGGCGATGGCCACCACGATGCGCGCATTGCTGCGCGATTCGTTACTGTTGTTAACGAGGTTTGATACGTCAGCGGCGCTGCGTATCCATTTGGTCTCGCCAGTCGGCGTATTCCCTGCCAGCGCGACGTGCGCCGGAGAAGCTAAATCGGACATGATGTTATGTATTTTATTGTAAAGAGTGGGTCTATGAGAATAAGCCTGTGCTTACGCATTAAAAATTCCATTTGGTTATAAGTCCTGCGAATGGGTTATAAGCAATGCGCTTTAGATAGCAGAAAAAGCTCGAAGTTAGGCGCTTGACCACCCCTATCCTGTTTCGCCAGGCTACGCTTGATAGTCACAGACTGAAAACATAAGCAGAGGACAGCGGCATGATTAAGCAGGGTTTATTGGGGATGATCGCATTAGCGATGAGTGTGAGTGCAGCGAATGCGGCCGATCCGGTGAAGGTCGGCTCGAAGATTGATACCGAAGGTTCGCTGCTGGGCAACATCATCCTGCAGGTGCTGGACAAACACGGGGTAAAAACCGTCAACAAAATTCAGCTCGGCACTACCCAGGTGGTGCGCGGGGCCATCACTGCGGGCGAGTTAGATATCTATCCGGAATACACCGGCAACGGCGCATTCTTCTTTAACGATGAGAAGGACACGGCCTGGAAAAATGCGCAGCAGGGCTATGAGAAGGTGAAAAAGCTCGATGCGGATAAAAACCATCTGGTATGGCTGACGCCAGCCCCAGCCAATAACACCTGGACCATCGCGGTACGCGGCGATGTGGCACAGAAAAATAAGCTTAACTCCCTCGACGATCTCAGTGCCTACCTGAAAAAGGGGGGCACCTTCAAGCTGGCGGCCTCAGCAGAATTTATTGAACGCAGCGATGCGTTACCGGCGTTTGAAAAAGCCTACAACTTCAAACTGGATCAATCACAACTGCTGTCACTGGCGGGCGGTGATACGGCGGTGACCATCAAAGCGGCAGCACAGCAAACGTCCGGCGTCAACGCGGCAATGGCCTATGGCACGGATGGCCCGGTGGCGGCGCTCGGCCTGCAAACCCTGACCGATCCCAAAGGCGTCCAGCCAATTTATGCGCCTGCGCCGGTGATCCGTGAAAGCGTGCTGAAACAGTATCCGGACATCGGCAACTGGTTACAGCCGGTGTTTAGCAAGCTGGATGAGAAAACCCTGCAACAGCTTAACGCGCAGATTGCGGTTGACGGTCAGGATGCCAGCCAGGTAGCGAAACAGTGGCTGCAGCAGAATAAGTTGCTGTAAGCGGTGCCGTTACTGTTATCAAGACCGCGCCAGCAGCCGGTGCTGCTGGTACTCACGCTGCTGATCACTTGCGCGCTAATGGCTTTGCCGTTACTCAGTTTCGCCGCAAACCGCCTGGTGTCCGGCCAGCCGCTGATGCTGTGGCAGGTCACGCAATCCTGGCTGTTGCTGCTGCCGTTACTCTGGTTATGGCAAGGATTGTGGTGGAAGCCACGGCGTCTCAATCTGGTAATGGCATTGCTGGATGCTGAGATTCTGTTTGCGCTGCTGATCTTTATCGGCGGGCAGACCGCGGCTCAACTGGCCAACAACGGCAGCCCGCTGGCACGCACCGCCTTTGGCAGCGGTTTATGGTGTGCGGCGGCGCTGGCGCTATTGCTGGCAGCCGAGGCCATTCGTCAACTCACGGCCAGCACGCCGTGGCGTATTCTGCTGAACCTGCAAATCTGGCTGGTGCCGCTGCTGTTACTGCTCAGCGGCCATCTCGACCACCTCTCCCTGATGAAAGAGTATGCCAACCGCACGGCGGTATTTGATGCGGCTTTTAGCCAGCATCTGCTCCTGCTGGGCGGCACATTGCTGCCCACGCTGTTGATAGGCTTGCCGCTGGGGTTAGTGATTGCCCGGCGATCGCGCTGGCAAAGTGCCGCTTTCAGCGTACTCAACCTGATCCAGACCGTACCTTCCGTGGCGCTGTTTGGCCTGCTGATTGCGCCGCTGGCGGGGTTGGTGGCTCACTTCCCGGTGCTGGCAAGTTGGGGCATCAGCGGCATTGGTCTGGCGCCCGCACTGATCGCACTGGTGCTCTATGCGCTGCTGCCTTTGGTGCGCAGCGTGGTGGCAGGTTTGCAGCAGGTACCGCAGGAGGTACGGGAAACGGCGCGCGGCATGGGAATGAGCGCGATGCAACAGTTCTGGCATGCCGAACTCCCGCTGGCGCTGCCAGTATGGCTCTCGGGATTGCGCGTAGTGGTGGTACAAACCATTGGCCTGGCGGTGGTGGCGGCATTGATCGGCGCAGGCGGATTCGGTGCGATTGTTTTTCAGGGATTGCTGAGCAGCGCCCTGGATTTGGTGTTGCTGGGCGTGATTCCGGTGGTGGCGCTGGCGGTGGTGTTTGATGCCGCACTGCGTTTACTGTCGGCACTGCTGGAGAGAACCGATGATTGAGTTTCACCAGGTAAGCAAAATGTTTGCAGGCAAAGCGGCCGTGCAGGATCTCACACTGCATATTGAGAAAGGCAGCTTCACCGTGCTGATTGGCACCTCCGGCTCGGGCAAATCCACCACGCTGAAAATGATCAATCGACTGGTGGAGCATGACAGCGGTGAAATCCGCTTTGCCGGTGAACCGATTGAACGCATGGATGCACGCGCCCTGCGGCGGCGCATTGGCTATGCCATCCAGTCGATTGGCCTGTTCCCGCACTGGAACGTGGCAAAGAACATCGCCACGGTGCCGTCACTGCTTGGCTGGCCGCAGGCAAAAATCCAACAGCGGGTTGAGGAGCTACTGGCGCTGCTGAATCTGGATACGCATCTGGCGACGCGTTTTCCCCATCAACTTTCCGGCGGTCAGCAGCAGCGGGTTGGCGTGGCGCGCGCGCTGGCCGCCGATCCCGAACTGTTGCTGATGGATGAGCCCTTTGGTGCGCTGGATCCGGTGAACCGCCAGGCGCTGCAACAGGAGATGCTGCGCATTCAGAAGCTGTCTGGGCGCACGGTGGTGCTGGTGACGCACGACATCGACGAAGCGCTGACGCTGGCGGATCAGCTGGTGCTGATGGACGGCGGTAAAATCGTCCAGCAGGGCAAACCGATTGAACTGCTGACGCAACCGGCCACGGATTTCGCCCGCGAATTCTTTGGCCGTAGTGAACTGGGTGTGCGGCTGTTGGCGCTGGGGCGTGCCGGCAGTGCGGCGCGGCGCGGCGAGTGGCTGGACGGTGAGCCGATAGCCGCGAGCCTCACGCTGCGCGAAGCACTGTCACAGTTTATTGCCCGACGCACCGACAAGTTACCGGTGATCGATCAGCATCAACAGCCGCTGGGTGTCCTGCATTTCAACGATCTGTTGCGCCAGCGGGAGGCGATCTGATGCGGGTATGGCGCGATCCACTGTACTGGCTGCTGGCGGCATTTTTGTTGCTGCTGTGGGGATTGCCGCACAGCGGAGCGCTGTTTGCCCATTGGTTCCCGCAGCTGGAACGCCCGCTGTATCAGCAGGAGAGCTTCTGGCGGCTGGCCCTCGCGCATCTGTCATTGGTGATCAGCGGCAGTGCGCTGGCGATTATTTTTGGCGTGGGCTGTGGAGTTTTCGCTACGCGTCGTGCCGGACGGGCGTTCAGACCCTTACTGGAGACGCTGGCGGCAGCGGGGCAGACCTTTCCACCGGTAGCAGTGCTGGCGATAGCCGTGCCGGTGATGGGCTTTGGCGCGACACCGGCCATCATGGCGCTGTTTCTATACGGGTTGTTGCCGATTTTGCAGGGCACGCTGGCAGGATTGGATAGCGTACCAGACAGCAACCGGGAAATTGCCGTTGGACTGGGCATGGGGCCCTGGCGACGCTTATGGCAGATTGAACTGGCGCTGGCCGCTCCGGTGATCATGGCAGGCATGCGCACGTCGGTGATGATCAGCATCGGCACCGCGACGATTGCGTCAACGGTGGGCGCAGAAAGCCTGGGATCACCGGTGATTATCGGACTGAGCGGCTTTAACACCGCCTATGTCATTCAGGGCGCGCTATTAGTCGCGCTATTGGCACTGATTTGTGACCGCGTATTAGAACGCGTGCAACGTCAACTCAGTGGCTGGGAAGGATAAGACTGTAGCCCACCAACATCATGCCGCCCATGCCACCAAGAGCCATCACGGCAAACAGGGTGCCAATGAAAATTTTATTCCAGTTCATAAGGGAAACCTGAGAAAAGTCATGGAGTGCGGCATGATAACGCGCACACCCGGCGAGGCAAAGGCCGTGTGTGCGATTTTTTGTCAGGCGGGATCGTGAATATGGGTAGCGAACCCTTGCGCCTGCCAGTGCTCAAACTGCTCTAACTGACGTCGCGTAGGTTTTTTGCCAGTCCAGATAAACAGGTTCTGACCAGGGAACAGCTCAGGGCGGGGCATATCCAGCGGTTCAGCTAACACATCCATGCGCCAGCCCTGCTGCGATAAACGCCAGGCTTCCAGCCACAGGCGGGTGCGATCTTCCACGCCCCAGCCAATCATTAGTGCATCCTTGCCGGCTTTTTTGCGGCCGCCAGCCAGACAAAACGCCACATAATCAATCAGCGCACCATCTAACAGGCTGCACATGGTGCGCGCGGTATGCTGATCCAATCCCAGGCGTTGACGCACCGGGACAAACACGTGATCGATCAGCGCATCCACCGGATGTTCGCGGCCAATGGTGGCAATTTTGGTGCGCAGTTTAGCCGGACGAACGTGACGCAGCACGCTCATCAACTCTTCCTGCAGTGCGGTCCAGCCATCGTGCACATTAATGGTTTGGCCTTCCAGCAGGGCTTTCACCTTGCCAACAGGCACACCGCTCTCTATCCAGCGTTTGATCTCTTCAATTCGCTGAACATCTTCATCATCAAACTGGCGGTGACCGCCTTCCGTACGCTGAGGTTTTAACAGACCGTAACGGCGCTGCCAGGCGCGAAGTGTTACCGGGTTGATTCCACAGCGTTCGGCAACATCACCGATACTGTATAAGGCCATGGCGTCCTCGAAAATTCTGACCTGCATTACAACACCTTAACCGCCGCGCTTATGTTGTACAACTCTTTTATTTCTGTACAACTTGACGTTTTGACCAATATAAGGTGATATCTCATATGTGAGATTTATTTCCCATTTATGAGAGGTGAATATGTCTGTACCGGATAGCGAAGATCGGCTGGCCGCACGACTGGCCGAATTACGAGTGCAACGCGGCTGGTCGCTGGACGAACTGGCGATGGCTACCGGCATCAGTCGGGCTTCATTGTCGCGCATTGAACGGGCAGAGACCAGCCCTACAGCCGCTTTGCTTAATCGACTGTGTGTGGCGTATGGCTTGACCATGTCGCGCCTGTTGAGTGAAGTGGAAGAGGAAGCCGCGCTGCTGCTGAAAGCGAGCGATCAGAGCGTTTGGCGCGACGATGCCAGCGGTTATCTGCGTCGCAGTGTCTCGCCGCCCGCCAGCCATTTCAAGGCCGAGCTGGTTGAGAGCGTGTTACAACGCGGCGCGCGCATCGATTACGACGCACCACCGGTGCAGGGGCTGGAGCAACATATCTGGCTGCAATCCGGCGAGCTGACGTTCACCATGGACGATCAGCGCTGGACGCTGCAGGCGGGAGATTGCCTGCGCTTTCATCTCACCGGCAAATCATCGTTTCAGGCGCACCCGGAAGGCGGTGCGCGTTACATTCTGGTGGTGTGTAAACCATGACTGAAATTGAACAGTTAAGTGCCACTCAGGCGCAGCCATTGCTGGCTGCGCTGACCGAGGTGTTGCAGGGGTGCGTGGCCGACGGGGCCAGCGTGGGTTTTATCGATGCCGGGGATCGCGCAGCGATGGAACGCTTCTGGCAGGATAAAATCTACAGTCTGGCGAGCGGCGATAATCAGCTGCTGGTGGCGTGGCAGCAGGGTGTGATTGTTGCGACGGTAATGGTCGGGTTTAGCGCGATGCCCAATGGGCGTCATCGCGCGGAGATCAGCAAATTGCTGGTACATCCCGATGCGCGCCGCCAGGGAATTGCGCGTCGACTGATGCAGCAGGCTGAGCAGTTGGCGATTGAGCAGGGCAAAACGCTGCTGGTGCTGGACACGCGCAGCGGCGATGTGGCCACGGATCTCTATTTATCAATGGACTGGCAAATTGCGGGATCCATTCCGTTGTACGCTGAATCGACGGAAGGGGCGTTAGATGCCACCACGGTGATGTATAAAGTGGTGGGGTGATTGCACCAACTCAGTGCGCCTCTTCTGCCTCTGCCAGGCCCAGTGATTGCATAAATAGCCGGATAATTGGATTAATTTTCCGGCCTTTTTTCATCATCAGGCAGAACGGATTTTCCCGGCGCACCGATTCATCGCCCAATTCACACAGCTGCCCACGTGCAATAAAAGGCGCGGCATAATGTTCGGGTAAATAACCAATAAAGTGCCCGGTTAAAATCAGCATGGCGACGGATTCAACTTGCACCGCCTGCGCACCGCTGTCCTGTAATGGAATGAGGCGACGGTCGTCGCGCGGCGTGACATATAAATGATTAATGATTTTCTGCTCACGTAATATTTCCACCGATATATTCTTATCACAAGATCCCGAATATAAAGGATGTGACATGGAGCAATATAATTTCGAATATTCTTTATAAAGTGGGAAGTAATCAAAATCACTTTTCATTTCATAAACCGGCGCTATGCCACAATGAAAACGCCCTTCACTCATCCCGCGTTTAATATCATCTAATTGCGCGGTCTGTAAGCGAATCTGCACCTTTGGTGCTTTCTGGTGCAACTGTTGCACCGCCGCGGTGACCGGGGAATGCGGATCAGAAATAGTGTTATCCACCACGCAAATCGCGATGTCCCCCAGCAGTTCATTACGGCTGTTATGCAGACGTTCGCGGAACAGATTCAGCGAGACGAACAGCTCCAGCGTGGCCTGATAAACATTAATCCCGTACTGCGTCAGTTCAAAGCCTTCGCGGCCCCGGCTACATAACGTCATGCCGAGACGAATCTCCAGATCGGAAACCTGCTTACTGATGGCGGCTAAACCAATATTCAGTTCGTTACTGGCAGCGGTTAATCCTCCGGCTTCCACCACGCATTTAAATACGCGCAGTAATTTTAAGTCGATATTATTCAGTGCCAGAACCGCATTATCGCCGCGATTATTTGCATTGTTTCCAGACTGGGAAACTTTACTTTCCATCTTTGCTATTCAACTCCGGAATAAATGCGGTGAAAGTACAGTGAACCTGAAATATGACGTATTTACCAGTGCGAGCGTGAAATAAGTTTTTATTATCACCCCTGGTTTATTCATATCTTTTTCATATCGCTGACGAGTATCTGTAAGGGGAAATAGCATGTCTGATAATGCCGAACTGTTATGGGGTGCGCGCTTTAAAGCGGCACCGGCGGCCAGTTTAACCGCGCTGTCGCGCAGCCCGGATTATTACTTTGCCCTGGCACCTTACGATTTAGCGGGATGCCGGGCCCATGCCCGTGAGCTGGCTCGCGGCGATCTGCTGAGCAGCGAAGAACTCAATACTATGCTGGCAGCGATTGATGCGCTGGATGCTGATTATCGTGCAGGCAATCTGCACCCGATTGCTGCTGATGAAGATGTTCATACCTTCATTGAACGCGCACTAACTGAACGCTTAGGGCCACTGGGCGGCAAACTGCGTGCAGGCCGTTCGCGTAACGATCAGACCGTCAACGATTTGCGCCTCTACCTGCGTGATAACGGCCGCAAAGTGGTCAGTGCGTTACTGGCACTGCAGCAATCTTTGGTTGAGCAAGCCGCACAGCACACCGAAAGCGTGGCGCCAGGCTTTACCCATTTACAGCAGGCACAGCCGATTGTGTTTGGTCATCAACTGCTGGCCCATGCGCAATCTTTTGCCCGCGATATCGAGCGCATGCAGGATTGGGATCGCCGCAGTGCGCGCTGCCCGCTCGGTGCCGCAGCGATGGCCGGATCGGCGATTGCGCGCCAGCCGGAAAAAGCCGCTGAAGATCTGGCTTACCTCGCACCATGCGAAAACTCGATTGATGCGGTGGCCAGCCGCGATTACGCCGCAGAATTCCTGTTCGTCACCAGCATGATAGGTATCAACCTGTCACGCCTGTGCGAAGAAGTGTGCATGTGGGCCTCGCGCCAGTTCCGCTGGGTGGAATTGCATGATAGCTATGCCACCGGCAGCTCAATCATGCCGCAGAAGAAAAACCCGGACATCGCCGAACTGACACGCGGTCGTTCAGGTCGTCTGGTCGGCAACCTGATGGCGTTGCTCACCACCATGAAAGCCATGCCGCTCTCCTACAACCGCGATCTCAGCGATGACAAACGTAACGTGATTGATGCCGTGGACACGCTGCTGCTGGTGCTGCCTGCCATGGCCGGCATGATGTCGACGCTGAAATTCAACACCGACGTAATGCGCGAACAGGCACCGGACGGTTTCACCCTAGCCACCGAAGTCGCCGACTGGCTGGCGATGCGCGGCGTGCCGTTCCGTGAAGCCCATGAAATCACCGGCCAGCTGGTGCAGCTGTGTGAACGCGAAAATTGCGGCCTGTCCGACCTGAGCGATGCGCAGTTGCAGGCTGTCGATGCACGCTTAACGCCAGAAGTGCGCAGTGCCCTGACGCTGGAAGCAGCACTGGCGGCACGTAGCGGCTATGGCGGCACCGCCCCGGCACGCGTACGCGAACAGCTCGCGCGCTTGCAAATCCTGATGCAGGACCAGCAGCGCTGGACTGAAGATTACGCTGGCCCCCGCGCCTGAGGAGACATCTATGTCCCAATCCACCCCGGTTGAACCCAGCTTGAAAAATAGCCGCGAGCAGATGCATTACGATCTGGATCGCTATCAGGTGGTGCCACGCCGCTATTACGGCCGCATCACGGCTTCAGCGGTGATCCTGGTGCTGCTGGCATTGCTGGTCAACGCCTTCGCCCACGGCAACATTGAATGGTCGTTTGTCGGCCAGTTCTTTACTGCCCAGGCAATCCTTAACGGCGTGGTGAACACGTTGATTATGTCGGTATTGGCGATGGGGCTCGGCATCCTGTTCGGCGTGATCACCGCGATTATGTATATGTCGCCCAATCCGGTGCTGCACTACATCGCCGTGGGTTACGCATGGATCTTCCGTGGCACGCCGCTGATTCTGCAACTGCTGCTGTGGTTTAACCTCGCGCTGGTGTTTCCCACCATCAGTATTCCCGGCGTGTTCAGCGTGCAAACCGTCACCATCATGACGCCGTTCCTCGCGGCACTGCTGGGTCTGAGTATCAACCAGGGGGCTTATACCTCCGAAGTGGTGCGCGCCGGTTTGCTGTCCGTGGATACCGGACAGTACGAAGCGGCGAAGGCGATTGGCATGCCGCGTCTGCAAGCGCTGCAGCGCATCATTTTGCCGCAGGCGATGCGCGTGATTTTGCCGCCGGTGGGTAACGAATTCATCAGCATGATCAAAACTACCAGTCTGGCCAGCATGATCCAGTACTCCGAACTGCTCTACAACACGCAAACCATCTACTTCGCCAATGCGCGCGTGATGGAACTGCTGTTCGTGGCGGGCATCTGGTACCTGATCATCGTCACCGTGCTGTCGTTTGGTCAAAGTCGCCTTGAGCGCTTCTTCTCACGCGGCCACCGCCAGCGTCAGTAATTGGGAGAGAGAGATGAGAAACATCGTGCGCGCCGTCAAGGTGAACAAATATTTCGACCAGTTTCATGCGCTGAAGGATGTCAGCCTCGAAGTGAATTACGGCGAGGTGATGTGCATCCTCGGGCCATCCGGCTCCGGTAAAAGTACCTTCCTGCGCTGCATTAACCAGCTGGAGAAGATCGATCAGGGTGGCATTTGGGTCGACAACGAATTAGCGGGCTATCGCATTGCGGGCAACAAACTGCATGCGCTGAGCGATAAGCAAATTGCTCGCCAGCGTCTGCAAACCGGCATGGTGTTCCAGCGCTTTAACTTGTTCCCACATAAAACTGCGCTGGAGAACATTATCGAAGGGCCGTGTCGTGTCCTGCTGCGTCCGAAGCGTGAAGCGGCGGAAGAGGCGATGGCGCTGCTGGATCGCGTCGGCCTGGCGCACAAAGCGCACGACTATCCGCAGTCACTGTCCGGCGGGCAGCAGCAGCGTGTGGCGATTGCCCGCGCGCTGGCGATGAAACCGAAACTGATGCTGTTTGACGAACCGACTTCGGCGCTGGATCCGGAGATGGTCGGCGAAGTGCTGGCGGTAATGCGCCAGTTGGCAAAAGAGGGCACCACCATGCTGGTGGTCACTCACGAAATGGGCTTTGCCCGTGAGGTGGCGAACCAGGTGGTGTTTATGGACGAGGGACGCATTATCGAGCAGGGCGCACCAGAAGACATTCTGCTGAACCCGCAAAACCCACGGATGAAAAACTTTATTAACGCGATTCTTCTTTAACGTGACCGGGGTGAAAAACATGAAAAAACTGTTATTGAGTGCCATCAGTGCCGCGCTGTTACTGCAATCTACTGCCTGGGCGGATATCGCCGTACCAGCGGCTATTAAAGAAAAAGGCCTGACCGTGGCGATCATGCCGAACTATCCGCCAATGGATTTTAAAGATCCGGCCACTAACCAGCTCACCGGTGTGGATTACGATCTCGGCCAGGCGATTGCGGCCAAGCTGGGCGTGAAGATCAACTGGCAGGAGATCGCCTTTGAGCAGATGGTGAACGCGGTGGTGACCAAGCGCGTCGATCTGGTGATGTCCGGCATGACCGACACCAAAGAGCGCCAGAAGGTGGTTAACTTTATCGATTACTTCAAAACCGGTCCGCAGTTCTACACCCAGGCCGCGCGCAGCGACATCAACAGTGCGATGGATCTGTGCGGCAAGAAAGTCGGCACCAGCCGTCGTACCACCTTCCCGGTAGAGATTGCCAACTGGTCTAAAGCGCACTGCGAAGCCGCCGGTAAGCCAGCCATCATCGTCGTTGGCGCCGAAGGTACGGCGGATGCACGCACCCAGCTGCGTCAGAACCGTCTGGATGGCGTAGTGCAGGGGAGCGAAACGCTGCCGTACATCATGGATCTTGAGAAAGGTAAATATAAGCCGCTCGATAAAGCGTTCTCCTTCCAGTACACCGGCATGGCGATTGGTAAAGATGCAGGCGAGCTGACTACAGCGGTGCAGGCGGCGATTGACGCGATGATTGCTGATGGTAGCTACCAAAAGATCCTCGCGAAATGGGGCCTGGCTGACAATGGCGTGACCCAGGCGACCGTTAACCAGGGCTAAAGGAGCATAGCGATGCAACAACCGGGCGCAGTGCGCTGGCCGCAGGGTAAACGCGGCTGTATGGCGCTGGCGTTTGACCTCGATGGTCCCACCGGCGATGCCATGTTGAATGGCAGCCTGTGGTCAACGCCAGAATATTTCACCTTTGGTGCGTATGGGCCGTACCGTGCGCTCGGGCGATTGCTCGACCTGTTGCGCGCTTTCCAGATCCCCGCCACGTTTTTTGTGCCTGCGTGGGTGGTGGAACAGTGGCCGCAGCAGTGTCAGGCGATTATCGAACAGGGCCACGAAGTGGCCTATCACGGCTATCGTCACGAATCTTTCTGGGCGATTCCGCCGGATGAACAGCGTGCCGTGATGGCGAAATCCGCTGAAATCTTTAAACAGCATTTGGGCATCACCGCCTGCGGTTTCCGCACGCCGTCAGGTGACTGGCATGCCGAGACGCCACAAATTCTGCGTGATGCTGGGGTGATTTATTCCAGCAGCATGCGCGGCGACGATCGTCCCTACAGTATTCCGGTGGCCGGTCACACGCCGCTGGTGGAGATCCCCGGCAAGTGGGAGATGGACGATTACGCTTCGCTGGCCTACACGCGGCAGCCTGACTTCCCGAAAGGCGGCGATCGTATCGCCAGCTATGCGCACACGCGGGATAACTGGCAGCGCGAATTCGATGGCGCGATGAATGAAGGCCTGTGCCTGACCACGCTGTTCCACCCGAAAATTTCCGGCCAGCCGGGCCGCATCCTGTTGCTGGAGCAATTGTTTGAACATATGACGGCGCGTGATGACGTGTGGTTTGCGCGCTGTGATGCGGTGGCGCAGTGGTATCTGCAGGAGCAGCAACATGACTGAATCTTCCCGCTGGCCGCTGGGCTTCCAGTCGGCCGCCGTTTTGACCATCGATTTCAACGATATCCACGGCATTTTGACCCAGGCACCTGCCGTCGCCGGGCGCGATAAAACCCTGTCGGTATGGCGCTATGGCACCCTGCGCGGCGTGGATCGCTTGCTGGCGTTGCTGGCAGAAAAACAGTTAAAAGCCAGCTGGTGCTTACCGGCGATTGTGGCGCAAGAGCAGCCGGAACTGATTAAACGCATCGTGGCCGACGGCCATGAAATCGCCTGTAGCGGCGAGCGTCATGAAGACTTCTCGGCCCTGTCGCTGGAGCAGCAGATCGGCAGCGTGACGCGCGGCTGTGAACAGCTGGCGCAGTTTACCGGCAAACCGATTCAGGGTTTCCGCTCCCCAGCAGGGCAGTGGAAACCGGGTCTGGCGGACGCACTGGTGGAGCAGGGTATTCGCTGGTCATCCAGCTGGCGCGGCGACGATCTGCCGT
The DNA here is from genome assembly GCF_020179835.1 of Pantoea sp. alder81. GTDB lineage: Bacteria > Pseudomonadota > Gammaproteobacteria > Enterobacterales > Enterobacteriaceae > Pantoea. Next base: position 206,761 of record NZ_JAIUDA010000001.1, read on the forward strand.
ACTTCCATCCCGGCACGCGGCTGGTGGAACTGCCGATGCATTACACCCTGGAAGATGAACCCTATTTTGCCTTTAACCTGAGTCCGGCCATTCCGCCAGGACAGTCGCGGATTGCGCCTTATGCCGAAACGCTGGCAAACATGGCGCAGGATTTCCACGGCTTCCATCGCTTTGGCTTGTGCTATCTGCTGCGCCTGCATCCGGAAATCATCGGCACCGCCGGGCGTATCGGCTTGCTGCGTGAACTGATCGACACGCTGCAGCAGCACAACGTGTGGATCGCCACGGCTGAGCAGGTGGCGGTGCATTGGCAAACGCAGCCGGACAACGATTTTTCCCATCCGGCGGAAGTGTTTACTCGCATCACGGGAGGAGCGCATGGCCTCGACGCTTGATCAACTGGCGGCATTTATCGCCGACACAGGTTTTGAAAAGCTGCCTGACGCGTTGGTCGAACAGGCAAAACGCCATCTGCTGGATACGCTCGGGGCTTCACTGGCGGGTAGCGACAGCCCAATCTGGCGCGAGTGCCTGACGCTGGTGCTGGCAGAAGGCGGACGTGAACAAGCGCAAGTGTGGGGCAGCACACAGCAGGTCAATCCGCGTCAGGCGGCATGGCTCAATGGCGTGGCCGCGCACATGTATGAGCTGGATGATACCGGCGGCTGCGACCACTCGGGTGCGGTGGTCATTCCTGCCATTCTGGCGGCACTGCCTTTGGCGACACAGCCGGTTGACGGCCGGGCGCTGCTGGTGGCAATGGTGATCGGTTATGAGGTCGGACGCCGGGTGCTGGAAGCCTGCGGCGGCTACTCTGCCCACAACGGTGCAGGCTGGCACTCCACCGCCAGCTGCGGCGTGTTTGGTGCCGCCGCCGCCGTGTGTTCATTGCTGCAACTGGATCGCGCTCAGTGCGCGTCGGCCATGGGCATTGCCGCCAGTTTTAGCGGTGGGCTGTGGGGCTTTATTCACGACGGCTCACACACCAAGAAGCTGCATGCGGCGCGTGCGGCTGAGGGTGGCGTGCAGGCAGCCTTGTTGGCGCAGCGCGGTATCAACGGACCTTCAGCGATCTTTGAAGCGAAGTGGGGCGGATTCCTGCAAACCCTGGCCGCTGAGACGCAGCAACCTGCAGCTTTGACTGCTGATCTTGGCGCGGTGTGGAAACTGGCACGCTGTTCGATCAAGCCGTATGCCGCTTGTCGTGGGACGCATTCGGCGATTGATGCACTGGGTTTACTGCTGAAAGAACACCCGGTGCGTGTCGAGCAGATTGAACGTATCGTGGTAGGGCTGAATCCGTTCCTGCTGGAGATGTGCGGCGGACGTGAGTTGCAGAGCCTGGCAAGTGCGCAAATGAGCCTGCCGTATGCGCTGGCGGCGCGTGCGCTGTACGGTTCCGCCGAGCTGGCCAGCTACGATGATGCCAAACGTCTGCATCCAAATGTGGAAGCCTTTATGGCGCGGATTGAGCTGGTGATTGATGAGCAGCAGGGCCGTGACGACGAGCCGTGGGTGCGGATTGAGACCCAGCAGGGCGAGCAGTGGCAGCAGCATGTGCCGGTGCCGTCGGGTGCGCCGGCTAATCCGCTGAGCCTTGAAGCGCTGCTGGCTAAATACCGTAGCTTAGCGGGGCGCGTGTTGCCGGTTGAGCAGGTTGAACAGCTGGAAGCGATCTGCATGGAGCTGGATGACGTCGCGGATGTGCAGGAAGTGGTGGCGTTGCTGGCTCGTGCATAGGGTTCGGGTGCGGTATTTCGCACCTGAATTTGTAGGAAATATTGAGGCTGGCTGATGCAGTTGCATGCTCGTAGATTAATTCACAGCTGAAGTGGTAGTTCGCAGGTAATGATGTTGTTGTCCGCAGGTGGTGATGCAGGTGATAACGCAGGCTGGGGGCGCTTTGGCGCTGGCGTCCTCGCGCCGCTGACGCGGTACCCTCACTTCGTTCGTCTGCCTTACGGAACGGCGGGGGATGGCACATCCCTGTGCCGCCCCGCCTTCCGCCCGCGTCCAGCGGGCTATCCTGGCAGACTCACTCTGCTCGGCGCTGCGGATTGCCTGCGCCAAATCGCCCCCAGCCTGCTCATTAACCATTGTGCTTGCTGTTAAATGCAGCCTGGTTTTAGTCCATAGCGGGCATGTTGATCCAGATCTTACAGCCGGCTGATCAGCTGAAGTGAATGCTGTTGAAAAGGGCACAATATTTGAGGCCGTAGCACCTTTGATGCTGCAAGGGCTATGCGCATCGCCGAGGCTTTCACGTTGGGCCGGGTGATCCACACAGGGATGACCCAAATTTTACAGTCTGCTGATGAGCTGAAGTGAATGCTATTGAAAGGGGCACAATATTTGAGGCCGTAGCACCGCTGATGCTGCAAGGGCTATCCGCAGCGCTGAGGCTTTTACGTTGGGCCAGGAGATCCACGCAGGGATGCGTGGATCAGTTCGGGGCCGACCAGGGATGGTCGATCCCCGAACGATCCGTAGGCACGACGTGGAAGCCGAGGGCACCGCGTCAGCGGCGCGAGGACTGCCCGGCAGCAGCAGTGGTGTTACGGCCCGCACCCAGCACAGGACTCAGCCCCCAGCCCCCAAACTAAACACACCTACACTTTTCGTTCTCACTCCGCATAAGTACTCGTCTCATCCTGCTCAAGCACTTAGCTCAGATTTAAACCCGATCAGCCAACCCTTCAATCCGCTGCATTGCCGCCAGCAGACGGGCTTCGGTCACGGCAACAGACATATTTTCCATATCCGGCGCGTGCACGGATTCACGAACAATCAGCGCCAGCTCGGCATCATCCAACTCGGCAATCTCACGCAGCGTCAATGGCACACCGCAATCACGTGCCAGACGAATCTCATCCAGCACCTCTTCATCGCTGCGATCTTCCAGCGCCAGCAGGCACAGATTACCGAAGCCCACCAACAGGCCATGACCAAACTCACGCGTCTTATCGCAGAAGGTAAAACCTTCATAAATCGCATGTGAAGCCGCCGCGTGGGCACCGTTGCTCATCAGCGAAGTCAAGCCCGCCCAGGTAAAGATCGCATCCAGCACCTGATCCAAAGAGGCGCTGCTCTCACCGCGCAGCACCGCTTCATAGGCCGCGGGGCCATGTTCCGCGATCACGCCATAGCAAATCTGGCTATGCGCCAGCGATGACAACGCATTGCCTTCGCGCGCCGGATGGCGGACGCTCACCGCGCGGAACTCATACCATTTCGCCAGGGTATCGCCCAGACCAGCCGCCAGCCAGCGTGCAGGGGCTTTCGCCAACAGCTCACTGTCGATGATCACTGCAGCGGGTGCCTGTGGCAGCGGGAAAATATCGAAGAAATTACCGTTATCGTCGTAGCGAATGGTCAATGGCGTCACCGCCGAACAGGTAGCGGCAATGGTCGGGATGGTGATAAACGGCAAGCCCAACTGCGCGCCCACGGCTTTCACGGTATCCAGCGATTTACCGCCGCCGACACCGATAATCATGTCTGCTTGCAGTTCGGTAGCGATCGCCGCCAGACGGTTAATCTGATTGATTGACGTCTCACCGCCAAACCACTCCTGCGCCAGCAGCGTCACGTTGGCAGCCAGCAGCTGGGCGCGCACCTGCGCCTCCACTGACTGCAGCGCCTGATGGCCGCCGATCAGCAGGGCGCGTTTGCCCAGCCCGGCGCAAATCTCGCCCAGTTGATTGATCACACCCGCGCCGCGCAGCACACGCGCCGGAAACACCAAATTTTGTTGTGTCATGCTTTCTTCTCTGTGTATCGGACGCCGGGCAAAACGCACAGCATCTCATAAAGGATATTGGCCGCCAGCTGGGAGGTCATGCCGCTGATATCGTACGGCGGTGACACTTCGACCAGATCGCCACCGACCAGATTGAGTCCGCGACAGCCGCGCACAATCTCCAGCCCCTGCATCGAGGTCAGCCCGCCCACTTCTGGCGTGCCGGTGCCGGGCGCCCATGCAGGATCGAAACTGTCGATGTCATAGCTGAGATACACCGGGCCGTCACCGATGCGCGCACGCACCTCAGCCATCAGTGGGGCCATGGATCGATACCAGCACTGTTCGGCAGGCACCAGATGGAAGCCTTGATCGACACCCCACTGAAAATCATCGGCGGCGTAGCCTTGAGCACGCTGGCCAATCTGCACCACGCGCTGACAGTCAAGCAGACCTTCTTCCACCGCACGGCGGAACGTGGTGCCGTGGGCAATCTTCTCGCCAAACATCTCATCGTTGGTATCGGTATGCGCGTCAATATGGATCAAGCCCATCGGCCCGTGCTTCTTCGCCAGCGCGCGCAAAATCGGCAGTGTCAGCGTGTGATCGCCGCCGAGGGTTAAAGGGATAATCGGCCAATTATTCAGCTCGGTATAATAGTTTTCGATGATGTCGACCGACTTCAGCAGACTGTAGGTATTGATGGGCACATCGCCAAGATCGCCGACGCGCAACGATTCAAAAGGGGCCGCGCCGGTCGCCATGTTGTACGGGCGAATCATCACCGAATCGGCGCGAATGGCACGTGGGCCATAGCGCGTGCCGCTGCGCTGCGACGTGCCGATATCCAGTGGAATGCCAACGAAAGCGACATCAAGATCGGCAGGCGATTCGGCAGCGGGCAAACGCATCATGGTGCCACGGCCGGCAAAACGGGGCATCTCGTTGCCGCCCTGCGGCTGAGGAAAATCGGTCATCACGAACTCCTTCGGCTGGGTGAAGCTCATCATGGCCTGTGGGAGTCGCGGGAAAAATCCTTGACAGCAAATAATCACTTCATAGATTGGTTAACTTTAGTCAGTAATCACTGAAGGAAATGTGGTGCAAACACTCCCCAATCTCAAACTGCTGCAGGTGTTTGCCAGCGTGGTGGAAAATCAGGGCTACTCGCGTGCACAACAGTCGCTCAACATGACCACGCCCGCCATCAGCGCCTATATGAGCGAGCTGGAAACGCAGCTGGGATTTATCTTGTGCCAGCGCGGACGTGGCGGCTTTACCCTCACCACTAAAGGCGAGCAGTTTCATCGTTACAGCCAGGAAATGCTGGCCACGCTGGCGGGGTGGCAGGAGCAGGTCGAGACGCTAAAAAGCGCGCAGGGTGGCACCTTTTCGTTGGGCGTAGTGGATGCGACAGTGACTGACAGTACGCTGGATCTGCCGGCGGCAATTGCGCGCTTTAACCAGCGCTTTCCAGCGGTGTTTTTCAATCTCAGCGTGCGCGATCCCAATGAGTTGCAGCAGCAGTTACTGGAAGATCGTCTCGATCTGGCGATTGGTCACTTTCCGCTGCGTGCCAGTAATCTGGTGACCATCCCGCTGTATGAAGAGCAGCACTGGCTCTATTGCAGCCCGCAGCATCCGCTGGCGCAGGGCGATCCGGATGTGCGCACGGTGCAGCAAACCGGCATGGTGACGCGACGTTACTGGAATCAGCAGGAGTTGAATAAGCGCGGTTTTCGCCAGAGCAACGCCTCGGTAGAGAGTATTGAAGCGCAATTGACGCTGATCCTCTCCGGGCGATTTATCGGCTATTTGCCGGAACACTATGCACAAAGCGGGGAACAGCAGGGCACGCTATGCCGCTTGCTGCCACAGCATTTCCACTTTCGCGCACCGTTTTCGTTTGCCTTCCGCCGCGGGCGGTCACGCGAAACGCTGATCCGCGCGATGCGTGAAATTCTGAATCCAGCGCGAAAAAATAGCAGTGAAAGCTGACGCTGCGCCGATACTGTGTAAAAATACAGGCCAATTCAGCAAACAGTAATGAACATGGCCCTGACAGCAGCGATAAAAAGCCAGATTGCGCAATGGTATAAGGCGCTGCAGCAGCAGGTTCCTGACTTCATCCCGCGCGCGCCACAGCGTCAGATGATCGCTGAAGTGGCGAAAAGCCTGGCCGGTGATGAAGGCCGCCATCTGGCGATTGAAGCCCCCACCGGCGTGGGCAAAACCTTGTCTTATTTGATCCCTGGTATTGCGGTAAGCCGTGCCGAGGAGAAACGATTAGTGATCAGCACCGCCAACGTGGCGCTGCAGGATCAAATCTTCAGCAAAGACCTGCCGCTGCTGAAAAAAATCATCCCCGATCTCACCTTCACTGCCGCATTTGGTCGTGGCCGCTATGTCTGCCCGCGCAATCTCGCGGCACTGGCGGCGACGGAAGATCAGCAAGGCGATTTGCTGCTGTATCTTGATGAAGAAGCGGTGACTGGCTCGAAAGAAGAGCAGAAGTTCTGCGCCAAACTCGAGAAACAGCTCAGCAGCTATCAATGGGATGGCCTGCGCGATCACTCCGATGTCTCGATTGATGACAGCCTGTGGCAGCGCCTTTCCACCGACAAAGCCAACTGCCTGGGGCACCACTGCCGCTGGTATCGTGAGTGCCCGTTCTTTGTCGCGCGTCGTGAAATTGAACAGGCAGATGTGGTGGTGGCGAACCATGCGCTTGTGATGGCGGCGATGGAGAATGAATCCGTCTTACCGCCGCCTAAACATCTGATGCTGGTGCTGGACGAGGGCCATCATCTACCTGAAGTGGCGCGTGACGCGCTGGAGATGAGCGCGGAAATCACCCCCGGCTGGAGCAGCTTACAGCTCGATCTGTTTGTACGGCTGGTGGAAACCATCATGGCGCAGTTCCGCCCCAAATCGCCGCCACCGCTGACTAATCCTGAACGGTTAAAAGGCCACTGCGATGAGATGCGTGAGCTGCTGCAAATTCTGTGCGATGCGCTCAATCCGCTATTACCCGCGCACAACCAGCCGGGCGAGTTTCGATTTGTGCTGGGTGAGTTGCCAGAAGAACTGATGACGATGTGCGCGCGGCTGTTCAAGCTGAGTGATGCACTGCGCGGGTTGAGCGAAGGGTTACTCAATGAGTTGGGTGAGCAAACCGGGAAAGCCGACATCATGCGTCTGCATCGGGCAATCATTCAGCTTAACCGCCAGTTCGGCTGGTTCGAATCAATCAGCAAACTGTGGCGGCTGGCGGCGATGGAGAAAGCCTCCAACGCGCCGGTATCGAAATGGATTACCCGTGAAATTCGCGACGGCCAGGCGCATCTGCTGTTCCACTGCGCAGGGATTCGCGTCAGCGATCAGCTGGAGAAACTGCTGTGGCGCAAGATTCCGCATGTGGTAGTGACCTCGGCGACCTTGCGTTCACTCAACAGTTTTCATCGCTTGCAGGAGATGTCTGGCCTGAGTGAGAAAGCGGGCGATCGCTTTGTGGCGCTGGACTCGCCGTTTAATCATGTCGATCAGGGCAAGCTGGTGATCCCGCAAATGCGCTATGAGCCGTTGATGGCCAATGAAGCGGAGCACATCGCCGAAATGGCAGGCTTCTTCCTGCAGCAAATGGCGGAAGAGAAGCATAAAGGCGTGCTGGTGCTGTTTGCCAGCGGACGTGCGATGCAGCAGTTTGTCAGCCATGTCACCGCATTACGTTTATCAATGCTGGTGCAGGGCGATCAGCCCCGTTCGCGTTTAGTGGAGTTGCATCGCCAGCGAGTCGAAGCGGGGCAAACCAGTATTCTGGTCGGGCTGCAGTCTTTTGCTGAAGGGCTGGATTTAAAGGGCGAACTGCTAACGCAGGTGCATATCCATAAAATTGCTTTTCCCCCGGTGGACAGTCCGGTAATTTTGACCGAAGGGGAGTGGCTGAAGAGCCTCAAACGCTACCCGTTCGAAGTGCAGAGTTTACCGAGCGCCTCGTTTACGCTGATTCAGCAGGTTGGGCGTCTGATTCGTAGCCATCACTGTTCCGGTGAGATCGTGATATACGATCGGCGTCTGCTTAACAAAGCCTATGGCAGTCGCCTGTTGGCCGCCTTGCCGGTGTTTCCGATTGAACAACCGGCGGTGCCCGAAGCCAGCATAAAACCAGTGGTAAAAGTAGCGGTTAAAGCTGCAGTTAAACCAGCGAAGCGTAAAAGTAAGAAATCGTAGATGTGCCAGGCGCACATCAATGACCTTTTGGCAGCCGGGTATCGGCGCGCCCTGGAAGCGGGAATGCCCTGATGGAACTGAATAAAATAATCAAAGAGATTGGGCGCGGAAAGAACCACGCGCGCGATATCGATTTCGACACCGCCGTTGCGCTGTACAGCGCCATGCTGGCGGATGAAGTGCCAGAACTTGAGCTCGGCGGTGTGCTGATCGCCCTACGTATCAAGGGCGAAGGCGAGGAGGAGATGCGCGGTTTTTACCACGCCATGCAGCAGCAGATGATGCAGTTGCAGCCGCCCGCCAATCGTCCGATGCCGATTGTTATTCCCAGCTATAACGGCGCACGCCGCCAGGGCAATCTCACCCCGCTGCTGGCCTTACTGTTAAGCAAACTCGGTTTTCCGGTATTGCTGCACGGTGTGAGTGACGACCCAACGCGCATTACCACCGAAGCGGTACTGGCAGCGCTGGATATTGCGCCGGTCACCACAGCGCAGCAGGCACAAGTGAAGCTGGACAGTGGCGAACTGGCTTTTATCACCATCGATCACCTGTGTGCACCGATGGCAAAACAGCTGTCGCTGCGCTGGCGCATGGGCGTGCGTAACAGCGCGCATACACTGGCTAAGCTGGCGACGCCGTTTGCCGAACGCGCCGCGTTGCGCCTGGCGAGTGTTTCCCATCCGGAATATGTGCCGCGCGTCGGCAAGTTCTTCCAGGATATTGATGCGCCCGCCATCCTGCTGAACGGTACTGAAGGTGAGGTGTATGCCAATCCGCAACGCTGCCCGGCGATTAACTATATTGCGGGCGCGGGCGCAGAGGCTGAAGTGTGGATTGAGCGCCAGCCGGAAATCAGTGTGGAACTGCCAGAAAGTAAAAATGCGCAGGATACCGCTGACTGGATCAAACAGGTGCTGGAGGGCGAACGTGCGGTGCCGCAGGCGCTGCTTTTGCAGTTGGCGTGCTGCTTAGTGGCAACCGGGGAATCAGCGACGCTTGATGAGGCGGAGATGCGATTGCAGCAGGCTGGGATCTGACGGATAGAACAATACCCGCAGCCTTGGGTTGCGGGTCAAATACACAGCCGAGAGATGATTTAAAATCAATCGTGCAGTCGTGCATAGAGCGCTTTGAAGCGGTATGCGAGTGTTAAGGGCTTTGATGCGGTTCGCGTGGCGGGCACCTACCCGATTTCCCCTCAGTATGAGTAGCGCCGTAGAGTTTACCGCTGCTTGCTACAGTGCCGCTTGAGATTCCTGGTTCTGGGAAATCCGGCAGTCAGGCTGCAACCAACTTGCAATTTCGCATGAGACTCCTGAGTTCCGGGAATTCTGCCAGTCAGGGTTTGACCAGCACGCTCTCCACCAGGTGTTGCCAGAAACTGATACCAATCGGCAGCAACTCATCATTGAAATCATAATGCGCGTTGTGCAGTGGGGCAGAAGGTGTTGTGCCATCGGCACCGAGCCAGAAATAAGCACCAGGACAGGATTCCAGCATACAGGCGAAATCTTCTGATGCCATAGAAGGGTTAACCTGCCAGTGCACCTGCGATTCGCCTAACATGCGCTGGGCAACCTCACGCACCTGTTCCGCTGGACCGGCATGATTAGCCGTGACGGGATAACCCGGATACCAGTGAATCTCGCCGCTGACGCCAAACGGGCGCGGCAGGGTAGTGACAAAATCTTCAATCAGACTGCGCACGCGGTCACGTACGTCAGTCTGCAAACATCGCACCGTACCACGCAGTACAATCTGCTCGGGAATCACATTGATCGCTTCACCACCGTGGATCTGCGTCACGCTCACCACCGCTGACGCCAGCGGCGACAAACGGCGTGACGGGATGGTTTGCAGCGCCATGATCAGCTCTGCTGCCACCACCATCGGATCGGCACCGCTTTCTGGCATCGCGGCATGACAGCTTTTGCCGTTGAGGGTGATCCCAAACGAATCGAGCGAGGCCATCATCGCACCCGGATTGACTGCCAGCGAACCCACCGGCAAACCCGGCCAGTTGTGCATGGCGTACACCGCATCCATCGGGAAGCGCGTGAATAAACCCTCTTCCACCATCTTGCGCGCACCGCCGAGGTTCTCTTCAGCCGGCTGGAACAGGAAGTGCACCGTACCTTTAAAGTTGCGCGTCGCGGCCAGTTGGCAGGCCGCCGCGAGAAGAATCGCGGTATGTCCATCGTGACCGCAGGCGTGCATCACGCCGGGACGGGTAGATTTCCACTCCGGCGCGCCTTTTTCGGTAATCGGTAACGCATCCATATCGGCACGTAAACCAATGACCGGGCCCGGACCGTTTTCCAGCGTGCCAATCACGCCTGTGCCTGCTAGCCCACGGAACACCTGTAACCCTGCTTCAGAAAGCACGTTCGCAACCAGTTCACTGGTTTGCTGCTCTTGGTAACCGAGTTCAGGATGTTGGTGTAACTGACGACGCCAGTTCAGGGCGTTTTCCAGCAGGACGGCAGGCAGGCTCATAAGGTAAGGCTCTCCATCAGCAGCAATGGCTGCGATTTCTCTGACACGTAACGTGATGTCTCCACTGTAGTGGTAAGCGCAGTGCGGCGTCTATCGTGGAAAGGAATAATTTGGCTATAGGGTATAGCGGAATGGAATATGCCAGTCAGCATGCGGTATTGAAGGATTGAAGGATTGAAGGATTGAAGGATTGAAGGATTGAAGGATTGAAGGATTGAAGGATTGAAGGGGATCCACGCGCTTTATCCGGCAATCGAAGGTTGTCAGTCGGAGGTATTGCGCGAAAAATTGCGTAGCGCGGCAGTTTGGCGGCTGAGCTAAAACGAAAGTAAAAGTCGCCCGGTGAAGGGCGACTTCAGTTATCACGACAGTTTACTTCTGCATTGGCAGGTTCAAGCCATGTTCTTTCGCACAGCTCTGCGCCAGTTCATAGCCCGCATCCGCGTGACGCATCACGCCGGTTGCCGGGTCATTCCACAGCACGCGGCCGAGGCGCGCATCCGCTTCGGCGGTGCCGTCACAGACAATCACCACGCCGGAGTGCTGCGAGAAGCCCATCCCGACGCCGCCGCCGTGATGCAGGCTCACCCAGGTCGCGCCACCTGCGGTGTTCAGCAAGGCGTTCAGCAGCGGCCAGTCGGAGACGGCATCCGAACCGTCTTTCATCGCTTCAGTTTCGCGGTTTGGTGACGCTACAGAACCGCAGTCCAGGTGGTCACGGCCGATGACGATAGGCGCTTTCAGCTCACCGTTACGCACCATTTCATTGAACGCGAGTGCAGCTTTATGGCGCTCGCCGAGGCCCAGCCAGCAGATACGCGCCGGCAAGCCCTGGAAGGCGATACGCTCCTGCGCCATATCAAGCCAGCGATGCAGGTTCTTGTGTTCCGGGAACAGCTCTTTCAGCTTGGCGTCGGTTTTGTAGATATCCTCTGGATCGCCTGACAGCGCCACCCAGCGGAACGGACCTTTGCCTTCGCAGAACAGCGGACGAATATAGGCCGGCACAAAGCCAGGGAAATCAAAGGCGTTTTTCACCCCTTCATCCAGCGCCACCTGACGGATGTTGTTGCCGTAATCCACGGTTGGCACACCCATGTGGTGGAAATCGAGCATCGCCTGCACATGCACTGCCATCGACGCTCGAGCCGCTTTCTCGACAGCTTTCGGATTGCTGACGCGCTCGGACTGCCAGCGCTCAACGTCCCAGCCCACCGGCAGATAGCCGTTGATTGGGTCGTGAGCGGAAGTCTGATCGGTAACGATATCCGGCTTCATCCCGCCAGCTTTGGCGCGTTTCACCAGCTCTGGCACGATCTCGGCGGCGTTGCCGAGTAAGCCAACGGAGATCGCCTGTTTGGCTTTGGTGGCCTTATCAATCAGATCCAGCGCTTCGTCTAAGGTGTAAGCTTTATGGTCGACATATCGGGTACGCAGACGGAAATCGATGCGGGATTCCTGGCACTCAATGGCTAACACGCTGGCACCGGCCAGTACGCCAGCCAGCGGTTGTGCGCCGCCCATGCCACCCAGGCCTGCGGTCAGGATCCAGCGGCCGCTCAGATCGCTGTCATAATGCTGACGACCAGCTTCGGCGAAGGTTTCAAAGGTGCCCTGCACGATGCCTTGCGCACCGATGTAGATCCAGGATCCGGCGGTCATCTGGCCGTACATCATCAGGCCAGCTTTATCTAACTCGTGGAAATGATCCCAGTTGGCCCAGTGCGGCACCAGGTTGGAGTTGGCCAGCAACACACGCGGTGCATCGGCGTGGGTACGGAACACGCCCACCGGTTTGCCCGACTGGATTAACAGGGTTTCTTCAGGCTGCAACGCACGCAGTGAACGCAGAATCTGCTCAAAGCACTCCCAGTTACGTGCGGCCTTACCGATACCGCCGTATACCACCAGATCTTCCGGGCGCTCGGCCACATCAGGATCGAGGTTATTCTGGATCATGCGGTAAGCCGCTTCAATCAACCAGTTCGCACAATGCAGTTCATTACCGCGCGGCGCACGGATTTCACGGGCAACAGCCTGAGACAAAGTTTCGCTCATCATCAATTCCTTAAAGGGAAGGTGAACGCTGGCTTGGCAGCAGCGCAGTAAGGGATTCAGGCCAGGCATGACTGCTGGCCCACAGACGCATGGATTCGATATCCGGCGCCATTAAACGGTCTTGATCGAGGAAGGCGACTTTCTCGCGGATGCGGCTCATCTCTTGTTCCAGCGCGGTCGAGCTTTGCAGCGGACGATGGAAGTCGATGCCTTGCGCCGCAGCCATAGCTTCAATGCCCACTACGGCAGCGGTGTTGAAGCACATATCTCCGAGGCGACGCGCGGCGTAGGTGGCCATTGAGACATGATCTTCCTGGTTCGCAGAGGTCGGCAGGCTATCCACGCTACCCGGATGCGCCAGCGATTTGTTTTCAGAGGCCAGTGCAGCAGCCGTGACCTGGGCAATCATAAAGCCGGAGTTGACTCCGCCATCACGCACCAGGAATGGCGGCAGGCCAGAGAGGCCGGTATCCAGCAACAGCGCCATACGGCGCTCGGAAATGGCGCCGATTTCGGCAATCGCCAATGCGATGATATCGGCGGCAAACGCCACAGGCTCGGCGTGGAAGTTACCGCCCGAAATCACATCACCGCTCTCACTGAACACCAGCGGGTTATCAGAGGCCGCGTTGGCTTCGATTTGCAGTACGCGTGCCGCATGGCTGAGGTTGTCTAAACACGCGCCCATCACCTGAGGAACGCAGCGAATCGAGTAGGGATCCTGCACGCGACCGCAGTTGGTATGTGAGCTGAGGATTTCACTGCCTTCCAGTAAGGAAGAAACGGCAGCGGCCACCGCGATTTGCCCGTGCTGACCGCGTGCCTGATGGATACGTGCATCGAAAGGTTTTACCGAGCCTTTGATCGCTTCCAGTGACAGTGCGCCCGCCATCAGGCCCGCGGCAAACAGGTTTTCGGCTTCAAACAGGCCGCGCAGTGCCAGCGCGTTAGAAACCTGGGTGCCATTCAGCAGTGCCAGACCTTCTTTCGGTCCCAGCACAATCGGCTGCAGACCGACGCGTGCCAGACCTTCAGTGGCAGGAATCAATTCTCCGTCAACGCGCACCTGGCCTTCGCCCAGCAACATCAGTGACAGATGGGCCAGCGGGGCTAAATCGCCGGAGGCGCCAACCGACCCTTTTTCCGGGATGCACGGCATCACACCGGCATTAAACAGCGCTAGCAGGGCTTCGATTAACTGGATACGCACGCCGGAGTGACCGCGTGCCAGGCTGATAATTTTGGTGGCGACCACTAAACGTGCGACGTTATCCGGTAGTAAATTGCCCAAACCCACGCTGTGCGACAGCACCAGATTGCGCTGCAACTCTGCCAGACGCTCAGAAGGAATCTGTGTCTGGGCCAGTTTGCCGAAGCCGGTGTTAATGCCGTACACCACTTTGCCTGAAGCCACGATGGCATCGACGGTTTCATTGGCGCGATCGATGGCCGCACGAGCGTCATCCGCTAACGTGAGCGTTACCTTGCTTTGATAAATCGCCCGCAAGGTCGCGAGGTCCACTTCACCGGGAACGAGGCGAATTTCCTGAACCGAACCTGACATAGTCTACTCCTGTCTATACAAGTGATCGGGTGCGACCTGCAAGCCTTAGGTTTGCGATGTGGCATGGGGTAGCACCATTGAATGAGCTGAGTGAAGCATAAGTGTCTAATCTTGTCTATACAAGTAGCAAGGGCTGTGCCAGATTGATTGGATTCTGTGAAATGCGCCGCAATGCGGGAAGTGTCATCCAGCCGCAGCCGCATTGCACCGAAACAGGGAGAACGCTGCACTGTTAACGCGCGGTCTGCACAATTGGATGTATATACATTTACGGGCTGAGACAGTAAACTTTGGGCATTACTCGAAAAAGGAACAGGACATGGCGGAGCAAACGGCAGTAGCCCAGCTGGCTGCGGCAATGGGTGATGAACCCGCGCCGATTTATCAACGCGTGAAACAGGCCATCGTCAGCCAGATCCGTGAAGGCCACTGGAAAGCCAACCAGCGCGTGCCGTCCGAAAGTGAACTGGTGAATGAGCTGGGCGTGAGTCGCATGACCATCAACCGCGCGCTGCGTGAACTCACCAGTGAAGGGTTCCTGGTGCGTATGCAAGGCGTCGGCACCTTCGTCGCGGAGATGAAGGGCTATACCGCGATGCTCGAAGTACATAACATCGCCGATGAAATTGCCCAACGTGGTCATCGCCACAGCTGCAAAATTTTATCGATTGGGCAGATGAAGGCCGATCCGGAGCAGGCCGCTGTGTTGGGCTTATCCACCGGGCAGACGCTGTATCATTCGTTGATTGTGCATTACGAAAACGATATGCCGGTGCAACTGGAAGATCGTCTGGTCAACCCACTGGTGGCGCCGGATTACCTCAGTCAGGATTATCATCAACTGACGCCCTACACCTATTTGATGCGCGTGGCGCCGTTGACCGCCGGTGAGCATATTGTGGAAGCGGTACTGCCCGATCTGCGCCAGCGTAAACATCTGGCGCTGGATGAGCACGAACCCTGCTTGTTGATTCGTCGTCAGACCTGGAGCGACAACAAGATAGTGACTTACGCGCGCCTGCTTTATCCGGGCTCGCGCTATAAGTTACTGGGGCGTTTCAGAGGACACGGTTAAGCGCCACAAACAGCAGGCTGGCATCCGAGGTTCGCGGTGCCAGCTGCGTCTCTTCATCCAGCCACCACATTCCCTGATTAACCGTAATGCGTTCGCCGTCTGCACTCTGCCATTCGCCGGATAATACCCACGCGACACCGTGTTCGCTGGTAGCGGCGTGTTGCACGACATCCACCTGAGCCTGCCAACTGTCGCGGCGTGTCATGATGTTGAAATCCTGACAGCTGCCGCTGATCTGTGCCTCAATCGACCATTCCCCCGGAAATGCCCATGGCTGATGCGGCAACAACCTGTGCTCAACACTCTCGCTGCGCAGTATCACGCTGTCGCCATTCAGCAGCGTAATCACACGATCGATACCGGGGAACGGCGAAAAAGGTCCGTCGGCATCGATGGTGGCAATACTGGCGCGCCAGCCAAACTGCGCCTCACTGAGCGGGAAGCTGACGATTTCACGCGTTTCACCGCCGCCGTTGCGCCAGCGGCTGACCGGCAGCTGGCTGTAGTCAAAATGCGTTCTCATTGCAGTGCACTCATGGCCTGGGCGAAGCGTGCGGCTGCGGCTTCTTCGGCGGGATGATGGCCTTCGCTGATCACTTGATTACCGGCGACAAACACATCGCGGATCTGGCTTTGCGTGCCACCAAACAACCAGCGATTGAGTAAGGAAGCGGAACTCACGCTGCTCAGGAAGGCATCGTTTTCCAGCACCAGCCAGTCGGCACGTTTTCCCACCGCCAGTTCACCGGTGTTGATCGCGCACGCCTGCGAACCGCCTTGTGCCGCCTGCTGCCACAGCAGATCGCCCACAGAAGGCTGATGGGGCAGGGTGATTCGGTTGCGACGACGATCGCGCAGGCGTTGACCGTACTCCAGCCAGCGCAACTCTTCCTGTGCGCTGAGCGATACATGGCTGTCCGAGCCAATGCCCCAGCGTCCACCTTGTGCAATGTATTCCACCGCCGGGAAGATGCCGTCGCCGAGATTGGCTTCGGTGGTGGGACAGAGTCCGGCAATCGCACCGCTGGCCGCCATGCGCTGAATTTCACTGTCGTCCAGATGGGTGGCATGAATCAGGCACCAGCGCTGATCCACCTCGAATCGATTATACAGCCACGAAACTGGCCGCTCGCCGCTCCACGCCAGGCTGTCATTAACCTCTTTTTCCTGCTCGGCTACATGAATATGCACCGGCACATCAGCAGCGCCGGCGGCCAGCACCTCACGCATCTGGGCCTCACTCACCGCGCGCAGCGAGTGGAAACAGATGCCATGATTAAGCAGCGGCTTATTGGCGCTCCATTGCGCTGCGCGTTGCTGTTGCTGCAGATAAGCCTCCGTTTGCTGGATAAAACGGCGCTGGCCGTCGCTGGCCGGTTGCGATCCAAATCCGCTGTAGCTGTAGAGCACCGGCAGCAGCGTCTGACCGATACCGGCCGTCTCGGCGGCGGCAATCAGGTTGAGCAGCATCGCGTCATCGGCATAGGGTTTGCCCTGCGCATCGTGGTGCAGGTAGTGAAATTCCGCCACCTGGCTATAGCCGCCCTTCAGCATATCGATATAGAGATGGGTGGCGATATCGCCGACCTGCTCAGGCGACAGGCGCTGCACCATGCGGTACATCAAATCGCGCCAGGTCCAGAAGCTGTCCTGCGGATCGCCCGCCACTTCAGCCAGCCCGGCCATGGCGCGCTGGAAGGCGTGCGAATGCAGGTTAGCGATAGCAGGGATCACCGGGCCAGCAAGGCGAGTGGCGCTGCCTGGCGTGCTATTGGGAGTGAGTTCTGCGATCTGTCCGGATGCGTCAGTGGTAATCAATACGTCTTCATGCCAGCCGTCGGCCAGCAGCGCGCGTGGGGCAAAAAAAACGGCCATGGTTGATCCTTAAGGGCGGAAAGTTGTATATACATATACATACTTTGAGACGCACTGTAAATCGTCAGACGTGAAGGGGAGTGGGATGGCAGAAGCGAAGCAGATCGACAGCCTGTGGCTGGGGGCCGATATCGTCACGATGCGAGACGGGCACTATAACCTGATTGCCGACGGCGCACTGGCGGTGGATAACGGCGAGCTGATTTGGGTAGGACCGCGCAGTGAACTACCGGATTTTGCCCCGCGTACGCAGCAGCAATTTGACGGCGGCATCATCACGCCGGGTCTGGTGGATTGCCATACGCATCTGGTGTTTGGCGGCGATCGCAGCCAGGAGTTCGAGCAGCGTCTGAACGGCGTCAGCTATGCCGAGATCGCGGCGCAGGGCGGCGGTATTCTCTCCACGGTGCGTGCTACGCGCGCGGCATCGCAGCAGGAGTTGGTGGCAAGTGCGCGCTGGCGTCTGGATCGATTGCTGGCAGAAGGTGTCACCACGGTAGAGATTAAATCGGGTTATGGCCTCGATGAAACCAGCGAGCTGACCATGCTGCGCGCCATCCGCGAATTAGCGGAAACGGTGCCCGCCGATGTGCTCTCCACCTGCCTGGCCGCGCACGGCTTCCCGCCCGAGTTTAAAGAAAATCCACAAGGCTGGATCGATATCATCTGCAATCGCCTGTTACCACAGGTGAAGGCGGAAGGGCTGGCGGATGCCGTCGATGCCTTCTGCGAACATCTGGCCTTTTCCCCTGAGCAGGTTAGGGCGGTTTTTGATCAAGCAAAAGCCCTGGGAATGCCGGTCAAACTGCACGCTGAACAGCTTTCTGCACTGGGCGGTGCCACGCTGGCGGCCGAATACGGCGCCTTGTCAGCGGATCATCTTGAATACGCCACCGAAGCCGATGCGCAAGCGATGGCACAGCACGGCACCGTCGCAGTGTTACTGCCGGGCGCGTTCTATCTGCTGCGAGAAACACAACGCCCGCCAGTGGATCTGTTCCGCAAACACGGCGTGCCAATGGCGCTGGCCAGCGATGCGAATCCGGGGACTTCACCGGCGCTGTCGCTGCGTCTGATGTTGAATATGGGCTGCACGCTGTTTGGCATGACGCCGGAAGAGGTGCTGGCAGGCGTGACCTTATGGGGCGCGAAAGCGTTGGGATTACAGCATTCGCACGGTTCGCTCGAGGCCGGCAAGGTGGCAAACTTTGTGCACTGGCCGCTGGCGCGCCCGGCAGAACTGGTTTACTGGTTGGGCGGCGAACTGCCGTGCCAGGTTATCTATCGTGGAGAAGCGCAATGACACCTTTTCATTTCACCGCCGGAAAGCTGCCGCTGCTGGTCAGCATCCCGCATGCGGGTACCCAGTTAACGCCTGAAGTGGATGCTGGATTGAGCGACGCGGCCCGCGGCTTGCCGGATACCGACTGGCACATTCCGCTGCTGTACGATTTTGTGCGCGATTTAGGGGCCAGCGTACTGATTGGCCACTACTCACGTTTTGTCATCGACCTTAATCGTCCGCCGGATAACCAGCCGCTGTACACCACCGCCACCACCGGACTCTATCCTGAGACGCTGTTTGACGGCACGCCGACCTTCGCTGAGGGTAAAACCCCCAGCGCTGCTGCGCGGCAGGGTTATCTCAATGATATCTGGCAGCCGTATCACCAGCAGATCCAGCAAGAGCTGGCGCGACTGAAAGCCGAACACGGTTATGCGCTGCTGTTTGACGCCCATTCGATTGCTTCGGTGATTCCACGCTTGTTTGATGGCCAGTTACCGGATATCAACATTGGCACCAACAGCGGTGAAAGCTGCTCGGAGGCGGTGATCGAAGCGATTAAAGAGGTTTGTGCCGCACAAAGCGATTACAGCTGGGTGGTTAATGGCCGTTTCAAAGGCGGTTATATCACGCGTGCTTACGGCCAGCCGCAGCAGGGCGTACAGGCTGTGCAGCTGGAACTGGCACAGCTAAATTACATGGATGAAACGCCGCCGTTTGCCTGGCAGCAGGATCGCGCGACACAGCTGCAGAAAGTGTTAAAACCGATGATGCAGGCGTTTTTACAGGCTGGAAAGCCGCGCTAATCGTTCGAGTCGTCATGCCCATCGGGGCAAATTTTTTACCAGGCAGCCACCTATGAAAGTTGGCTGCCTTTTTTATTGGTATTAAATCGGGGGCTTGGGTAACGCACCAGATCCATCTTGCTTCCCTCTCAAACCCTGCAATCCCCATAACAGTGCATTAGCGCCCCAGGAAGGTGCGCCACTAACGTCCGTGCCGTGACCATTCCCTGATTCCAGCGCTTCTGCCGATTTGGCACACCGCTTGCTAGGTTGTATGTACAAGTAAAGACCACGTGGTAATTATCACTTTTTATTCTGGCTGGCTCACAAAAAGCTTATGCCGACAATGATCTGCCGCAAGCTAACTTGTATATACATGAAATGTCATCTGCGCTGTATCAGCTAACAGAGACAGCCAATTCGATTAATGACCAGGAGAAGCCGCATGACGCACCGTGCCCCGATTCGCCGTTTTTGCCTCACGACCCTGTTTGCCAGCCTGATGATCAGCGGTGTTGCTGTACAGGCCAAAGAGTGGAAATCGATCACCATCGCTACCGAAGGCAGCTATGAACCCTGGAACCTGACGCTGCCGGGCGGCAAGTTAGGCGGCTTTGAACCTGAACTGATGGAAGACTTATGTAAGCGCATGGGCATCCAGTGCAAGCTGGTGGTGCAAAACTGGGACGGCATGATCGCCGGACTGAATGCTGGCAAATATGACGTGATCATGGATGCCATCGTCATCACGCCGGACCGCAAAAAAGTGGTCAATTTCACCGTGCCTTACGCGTCCACGCCAGCCACCTTTATCACCACCAAAGACAGCCCGCTGATGCCAGCCGATCACAACATCATCAAGCTGCATGACGATGAGAAAGAGATCAACACGGCGATTGCGCCACTGAAAGCGGCGTTGAAAGGCAAAACCATCGGCATCGCGTCCGGCACGGTTTACACGCCATTTATTGATAAGTACTTCAAAGATGTCGCCGACGTGCGCGAATACACTTCCTCAGCAGATGCGATTCTTGATCTGCAGGCCGGTCGTATTGATGCGGTGTTCGACGATGTGACCTTTGCCCAATCGATGCTGGCGCGTAAAGAGAACAATAACCTGACCTTCAGTGGCCCGCAGTTGGGTGGCCCGATTTGGGGTGAGGGCGAAGCGATGGGCGTGCGTATGGCTGACAACGATCTGAAAGCCAAACTCGACGAGGCTATCAAGGCTGCGCTGGCCGATGGCACCGTGAAAAAGCTGAGCGAGAAGTGGTTTAAAACTGACGTAACCCCGTAAGTGAGGTGAAAGATGATGAGCCTGCTGAGTTTTGGTGCTGATGGCTGGGGCCGCCTGATTTTAGGGGCTGCCTTCACCACGCTGCTGTTGTCGCTGGCGGCGTTGATGATTGGCGCAGTGGTCGGTTCCGGCGTGGCGGCGGCCAAGCTGTCACCTAAACGCTGGATGCGCTGGTTAGGTGAAGCCTATTCCACAGTGTTTCGCGGCATCCCGGAACTGCTGGTGATCTACCTGTTCTATTTTGGCGGATCGGGCCTGATCACCCTGGTGGGACAGATGTTCGGCGCGGATGGCTTTATCGAAGCGCCGCCGTTCCTGATTGGTGCACTGGCTATCGGGCTCATCTCTGGATCCTATCAAGGTGAAGTCTATCGCGCGGCACGTCTGGCGCTGGCGAAAGGCGAAGTGGAAGCGGCGGTAGCGATCGGCATGCCGCGCTGGCGTATTGCCCAGCGCATTTTGCTGCCGCAGATTGTGCGCTATGCGCTGCCAGGCATGTCGAATGTCTGGCAGATGAGCCTGAAAGACTCGGCGCTGGTGTCAGTTACCGGCATCGTCGAGCTAATGCGCGCCAGCCAGGTGGCGGCGGGATCCACGCGCGATTACTTCACTTTCTATCTGATTGGCGGTGGCTGCTATCTGGTGCTGACGCTGCTGTCTAATCATGCGTTCCGTCGGGCAGAGTCTCGCCTTGGACGCGCGTGGCAAAGTCGCACTGCGGCACAGCATTAAGGAGCAGCAGTATGATTGACTTCGCCTTCATGACCGACACTTTCCTCAAGCTGAGCGCGGCGTTGCCGGTGACGCTCGGCCTGTTTATCAGTGCCTTTCTCTGCGGTGGCATTCTCGCTATCGGAATTCTCTCACTGCGCATGAGCCGCTGGCGGGTGCTGAGCGGCTTCGCGCGCGGCTACATTCTGGTGTTTCGCGGCTCACCGCTGCTGATCCAGCTGTTCCTGATCTATTACGGATTGGGGCAGTTTGGTGTAATTCGTCATAGCTTTGTCTGGCCGTTCCTGCGCGAGCCCTTTGCCTGCGCCGTGCTGGCGCTGTCGCTGTGTACCGCGGCTTATACCGCTGAAATCCTGCGTGGTGCTTTGCTGGCGGTGCCGCCCGGACAGGTCGAAGCCGGGTTGGCCTGCGGCATGTCGCGCTGGCTGCTGCTGCGTCGCATCATCGCGCCGATCATGCTGCGTTATGCATTGCCCGCTTATTCCACCGAAGCGATCCTGCTGGTGAAGTCCACGGCGCTGGCCAGTCTGGTCACCGTGTGGGATGTCACTGGCGTGGCGCAGCAAATCATCCAGCGCACCTATCGTACGATGGAAGTGTTTATCTGCGCCGCCGCCATTTATCTGATCCTGAACTTTATTATCGTCCAGCTTTACGCGTGGTTAGAACGCCGTTTAACCCCGGTGCATCGCGTTGAAAAAAAGCCGTTATCCGCCGTTAAACCGCTTGCCGGAGAGTGATATGCAATCCACATCCCCCGTAACCTTAAGCGCCACCGATATCCATAAATCCTTTGGCGCAATGGAAGTACTGAAAGGCATTTCGCTGCAGGCGCATCAAGGCGATGTTATTTCAATTCTCGGCGCCAGCGGTTCCGGTAAAAGTACCTTGTTGCGCTGTATCAACCTGCTGGAAACGCCGGATGCTGGTGTGGTGAGCGTCGGTGGTGAAACCATTGAGATGAAACGCCATGCGCGTGGTCATCAGCTGGCGGCCAATCCAAAACAGATAGAGCGCCTGCGCTCGCGTCTGGGCATGGTGTTCCAGAGTTTTAACCTGTGGTCGCACATGACGGTGCTGCAAAACGTGATTGAAGGGCCGCACTATGTGTTGAAGCGCGACAAGAAAAGCTGCATTGCTCAGGCGGAGCAGTTGCTGGATCGCGTCGGCCTGCTGAATCGCAAAGATTTTTACCCGGCACAGCTTTCCGGCGGTCAGCAGCAGCGTGTGGCGATTGCCCGCGCGCTGGCGATGGACCCGGAAGTGATGCTGTTTGATGAGCCAACCTCGGCGCTGGATCCCGAACTGGTGGGCGAGGTATTGAAAGTGATGCGCAGCCTGGCGGAAGAGGGGCGCACCATGCTGGTGGTGACGCACGAAATGGGCTTTGCGCGTAATGTCTCTAATCGTGTGGTGTTTATGCATCAGGGCACCATCGATTGTCAGGGAACGCCTGAGGAGATGTTTGGTGCACAGGGATCGCAGCGCTTTAAGCAGTTTATCTCCAGCCATCAAAATCATCATACGGAGCAGCCAGCATGACGTTAGTGTGGGGCGATGAAGCTGTTACCTGGCAGGATGTGGTGCAGGTGGCGCGGCACCATGCCGAACTGACGTTGAGCACCAGCGCCTGGCAGCGGATTGCGCAGGGGCGTGAGATCGTCGAGCAGATTGTAGCCAGCGGCCATATCGCTTACGGCATCAATACCGGATTGGGTGCGCTGTGCAATATTACCTTGCCGGAGGAACAGCTGAGTCAACTGTCGCGCAATACGCTGTTGAGTCACGCCTGCGGTGTCGGGCCGTTACTTGCGCGCGAGCAGGTGCGCGCCATCTTGTGTGCCGCGATTGCGAACTATAGCCACGGGAAATCTGGTGTTTCGGTGGCACTGGTGCAGCATTTGCTGGCGCTGCTGAATCACCAGATTACGCCGCAGGTGCCATCGCAGGGTTCGGTGGGCTATCTCAGCCATATGGCGCATATCGGACTCGCGCTGATTGGCGTGGGTGATGTTGAGTATCAGCAACAGATCGTGTCTGCCGAGCAAGCGCTGGCGCAGGCCGGATTAACGCCTTATCGACCTGGCGCCAAAGAGGGCTTGAGCCTGGTGAACGGCACGCCGTGCATGACCGGGTTGTCTTGTCTGGCGCTGGATGATGCGGCGCGGCTGCTGGATTGGGCTGACGTGACTGGCGCGATGAGTTTTGAGGCACTGCGTGGTCAGCTGGTGGCGTTTGATGCCGAAGTGATCGCGCTGAAAGCCAGCCCCGGTATGCAGGTGAGCGGGCAGCGTTTGCGTCAGTTACTGAGCGACAGCCCACTGCTGGCGAGAAGCGAGGGTGTGCGTACGCAGGATGCGCTGAGTTTGCGCTCGATGCCGCAGGTGCACGGGGCCAGTCGCGATCAGTTTGATCACGCGGCACGTCAGGTGGATACCGAGTTGAATGCCTGCACTGATAATCCTTTGGTATTGGGCACCGTGGATAACTGGCGTGTGGTATCGCAGGCCAATCCGCACGGTGAATCGGTGGCCATGGCGGCAGATTTGCTGGCGATAGCCATGGCGGAAATTGGCAGCATTGCCGAGCGGCGTCTGGATCGGTTGGTTAATCCACTGGTCAGCGGGCTACCGGCGTTTCTGGTGGCGCAGCCGGGCGTGAACTCCGGCATGATGATTGCGCAGTACGTGGCGGCGTCGTTGTGCGCGGAGAACCGTCAATTGGCACAACCGGCGGTGCTGGATAATTACGTGACGTCTGGTTTGCAGGAGGATCATCTCAGCTTGGGTACGGGAGCTGCGTTGAAACTGCTGAAGCTGGTGGGGAATGTGTGGCAGATTCTGGCGATTGAGTATTTGCTGGCGGCGCAGGCGCTGGATTTCCATGGCGAGGCGGAGTTGGCAGAAGGTACAAAACAGGCATTGCGCCGTTTACGGGCGGTGGTGGCGAACTGGCAGGAAGATCGCTGGCTGGCACCGGAAATTGCCCGGGCGGTTCAGGTGATGAAAAACGGTGTTTGCTGAGTGCTCTTAAGCGATGCTGAAGTGCTGGGTGCTTGTGGGTGCGGGCCGTAGCACCGCTGCTGCTGCCGGGCAGTCCTCGCGCCGCTGACGCGGTACCCTCGGCTTCCACGTCGTGCCTACGGATCGTTCGGGGATCGACCATCCCTGGTCGGCCCCGAACTGATCCACGTATCCCTGCGTGGATCTCCTGGCCCTACGTAAAAGCCTCAGCGCTGCGGATAGCCCTTGCAGCATCAGAGGTGCTACGGCCTTTCACATCTGTGCCGTTTTTTACCACGCGCAATCAAGTTTATGAGCAGGCTGGGGGCGCAGGGGGGCAGGCAATCCGCAGCGCCGAGCAGAGTGAGTCTGCCAGGATAGCCCGCATGACGCGGGCGGAAGGCGGGGCGGCACAGGGATGTGCCATCCCCCGCCGTTCCGTGAGGCAGACGAACGAAGTGAGGGTAACGCGTCAGCGGCGCGAGGACGCCAGCCCCCCTGCGCCCCCAGCCAGCGTTAACTCGGTTTTAAGCCAACCCGCATTTCAGCCTGCAATCCAAGCCTATGTTTCAAACTGAATTTGAACCGGAACCGGAACCGGAACCGGAACCGCCAGCCTGCAAAAAATTAACCCCGGCGTGCATCCGGGCGCACCAAATCAAACCGCAAATCCTCACTGATGCCGTAATACGCGGATGGGCCGCCGGCTCGCAGAATAGGTTGTGCCTTAGCGGTCTGGTAAATGCCATCTTCCAGCAAGGCTTCATCGATATGAATCGCCACCACTTCACCCAGCACCAGCCAACTCTCCAGTTCAATGCCTTGCACATCCTGCAGACGAATCAGCTGAGTCAGACGGCACTCAAAATTCACCGGGCTCTCTGCCACCATGCTGACGTTGACGTGCGAGGCAGCGATTGGTGTCAATCCTGCGAGTGCGAACTCATCTTGTTCGGGCGGCACAGAAGCAGAGCTTTCATTCATCGCTTCGGCGAGCGGGCGAGTGGCCAGATTCCAGACGAATTCTTTGCTCTCACTGATATTGCGCACGCTGTCCTTCCAGCCGCTGCTTGCAAAACCAATGATCGGCGGATGATAGTTAAAGCAGTTAAAGAAACTGTACGGAGCCAGATTGCGCTGTCCGCTGGCGCTCAGCGAACTCACCCAGCCAATCGGGCGAGGACCAACAATGGCGTTCAGCGGGTCGTGTGGTAAACCATGCCCGCTCCTTGGCTGATAAGTGTAACGTTGTCGCATTAGTGCTCCTGGCTTGTCTGTTAAACTTCGCACCACAACGGCGTCATTGCTACCCGGTCACTGTCTTTAAGAAGCGCCAGTGGATGAGCACACCAGCATTGCTGTAGCACGAATGATATTGGACTCATTTTTGGGATATTAGGTTTAAATGCAATACAGATAATCGTGTAAGCGGATTGTGCGATGCCGCCATCCAGCGTATCTTACGCCCGCGCTACTATCCGGAGAATCTATGAACAAGCCAACCGCCACCTCGCCATTTCATCCCCGTAATCGCCATCAGGGCCATTATGATTTTGCTGCTCTGACCGCTGCCCATCCGCCGCTGGCGGTAAAAGTGCGTCCAAATGGCTACGGCGAGCTGTCGGTGGATTTTGCCGATCCTGAAGCAGTGATGCTGCTCAATCAGGCGCTGATCAAACTGTTTTATAACCTCAACTGGCAGCAACCGGAAGGTTACCTCACGCCGCCAGTGCCGGGACGCGCCGATTATGTGCACGCGCTGGCCGATTTGCTGGCCAGTGACAACGGCGGCAACGTTCCGCGTGATGTCGATGTCATGGATATCGGTTGCGGTGCCAATTTGATCTATCCGTTGATCGGTCACGCTGAATACGGCTGGCGTTTCACAGGCACGGACATCACGGCTGAGGCGATTACCGCTGCTAACCAAATCGTAGCCAGCAATCCCGGCTTACAGCGCGGTGTGCGCCTGCGTCGTCAGAAAGACGATTCTGCCATTTTCGCCGGTGTGGTGCATAAAAATGAGCGCTACCACGCGGTGCTGTGTAATCCACCGTTCCACGCTTCAGCGCAGGAAGCGGCGATGGTCGGTCAGCGTAAAACGCGCAATCTGGGTTTAGGGAAAAATGCACCGCTTAACTTTGGTGGTCAGCATAAAGAACTGTGGTGCGAAGGTGGCGAGCGTCAGTTCGTCGGCAAGATGATCGACGAAAGCGTGGCTTATGCCGATCGCATTGTCTGGTTTACCTCGCTGGTCTCACGCAAAGAGAATCTGCCTGCATTGCGCGACCAGTTGCGCGATCTCGATGTTGAGGAAGTGCGAATCATCGAGATGGCACAAGGGCAGAAACAAAGCCGCTTTATCGCCTGGACATTCCTGCCGCCAGCCGCGCGCACTAAACGCTTCGCGCGCTGAACCCAGGGTTTGCCCTGATCCGTCAGGATACTGGTGCGAGCTTAGCCCAAAATGCGGGAGCGAATCTGGCAGGCCAGTTCCGCTCCCTGGTGACTCTACGATGGATTGGGCGGCGGTAAGGCTGCCAGCGTGGCCGCGGAACCCACATCGTTGCCGGTCTGCATCACTTCCACCGTTTGATGCGGCGCTTTGATTCCTGCGGCATCAAAATGCTTCTTCACCTTATCATCCAGCGCAAAGCGCACTGTCCACTGCTTCAGCGGTTGGGTGGTGAACGACACGCGTACGGTAAAGGATTGGTTAGTCAAGCCCACCAGCCCGGAAAAACTCGGTTCGCCAATCACCATGCCGCGAATATCCGGGTTCTCCAGCAACGCTTTCACTGCCGCCTGCAAAGTCGCATTCACACGTTCGGTCTCTTCACTGCGGTCAACATCATAGTTGGCGACAAACGAGCCAATGCCGCGCACAAAGTTGGCGAAGGTGGTGATCGAAGACCAGGGAATGATGTGATACGCGCCGGTATCCTGACGCACGCCGACGGAACGAATCGACATGCGCTCAACCGTGCCGGTAATCGGGCCGATGGTCACCAGATCGCCGGTGTTCATGCCATTCTCAAACTGAATAAAGATACCGGTGATAATATCCTTCACCAGCGTTTGCGAACCGAACGACACCGCCAGACCGAGTGCACCGGCACCCGCCAGCAGCGGCGCGATGTTTACCCCCACTTCCGACAGCAAAATCATAATGGTGATGGTGCTGATCACCACCGCCAGCGCGTTACGGAACAGCGTCAGCAAGGTGCGCGTGCGTGCGCTGGGCATCGGTCTTCCATGCGAGTCTGAGGCCAGACGACTTTCGATCAGGCTGGCCAGCAGCGTCCAGCCAACGGCGGAAAGCAGCAAAATCATCACGATACGAATCAGCACATCCACCATCTTCTGCCCGGCGCCAAGCGTGAGCCAGTGCCAGAGATCAAACAGATTCCAGGCATTGAGCAGCAGCAGCAGGGTGGCGAACACGGTAATCACCCGCGCCAGTTTCAGCAGCGCTTTGACCCAGTCATTGACGCGTTTTTGCAGCTCCGGATAGTTACGCCGCAGATCCGGCGACAGCGTCAACGTCTTGCCAATCCAGCGCGTCAGCATGCCGGAAACCAGCGCGGCGATAACGATAATAGCCAGGCTGCGCACCGTGGCGGACATCATGAACTTCAGGCTGTCACCCGGGTTGAAGATCGAGAACAGGAACAATGCGATAAAATAGGCGCTCGCCAGCCAATGCCACACCATTGCAAAGGCACGGATAAACAGGGCAAAGAAACTCATACTACGATCCGCCAAACGCGATAATTCGTCGTGGATATTGCGTCGATTACGGAAAATCAGCCACAGCGCCCAGCCGGTCATAATGCACATGATCAGCACATTCACCAACGCGGCGATCTGCACATTCACCTGATTGCCGACGATCGGCACCACCACCAGTAAACCATAACCAATGGTGCCGCTGAGCCAGCTAAGACGCGTGTTCCAGTAAGCGGCACGCGCATCGGAAAGATGGAAGAAGCGCAGCGTGGGGAAGCGTGGGCAGAATATCAATCGCAGCACCGCCTTGAAGAATTCAATCAACGCAAAGGCATTGAGGAACAGCCCTTGTTGATAGGCAATGGTGCGATTGTTGTTGTGGTAGTTGTCGCTGATGATCTGGCCAACAAACAGCGTCAGTGCCAGAAGCACTAAGTCGAGCAGAAAGGCTACGACAATGGTGGCGGGCAGATGCAGCCACTTAGTGCGTTCCAGATTATGATTGCGCCCCCAGCGGCCCATGCGCTGCCACACGGGATACATCAACAGTCGCGTGAACCAGTAAAAAGCAAAAACGGCAGCGGCGAGTCCCGCGAAATACTTCAGTGCATTGAAGAAGGTTTGTTGATTAAAGGACTTGTGCGGCGCGCTGACGATGTTGTCGTGCAGTCTTACAAACTGCGAGGCGACAGCTCCCCCATATTCGCGTGTGACGTTGGTGACGCTCTCTAATACCGTAGGATCTTCCTGCTCGGCCTGTGGCGGAGCCAGTACCGGCTGTTCATTATTAGTTTTGCTGGTGGCGGCCTGACGCAGCTGATCGATCAACTCCTGACGCGAATCGTTATTCTCCAGGATATTGGCCAGCGCGGCATAAGCGGCTTTTTTATCTTCCAGGGTCGGCTCACCTTCAGCGGTGGTGCTGGCAGCAGGCGTTGAAGTTTGTTGGGCGGCGACGGCGGCCTGCGGCAGATTGACCGCGTCTGCGGTGGGAACGAGGAACAGACAGAGCAGCATCCATATGGTGAGGCACCATGATGGGCGGGCAAACGACATGACCTTCTCCTTGAGCAACGCACAGCGGCACAAGAGAAAAAGTATAGTCAGTGATGGAAGGTGAAGATTCTGAAAGGAAAATTCTTTACGGAAGAAGAGGCGGCTTTACAGCCGCCTCGTCATTTATGACACGTGCTGCAGGAACTCGCGCAGACGATCGCTCGGTGGGTTGGTGATCAACTCATCCGGATTGCCATCTTCGGCGATGGTGCCTTTATCAATGAAGATCAGACGCGAAGCCACTTTCTGAGCGAAGCCCACTTCGTGCGTCACGATCACCATCGTCATGCCTTCTTCGGCCAGATCCTGCATCACCTTGAGCACTTCATGGCGCAGTTCTGGATCGAGTGCAGAGGTTGGCTCATCAAACAGCATCATTTTCGGCTTCACCGCCAGCGCACGGGCAATCGCCACGCGTTGCTGCTGGCCACCTGACAGTTCGGCAGGGAAGTGGTGCGCACGCTCGGCGAGGCCGACTTTACCCAACAGTTCACGTGCCAGTTTCTGTGCGTCGTCCTTCTTCGCACCGCGTACACGAATCGGGCCGAAAGCCACGTTATCCAGCGCACTCATCTGCGGGAAAAGATGGAACTGCTGGAACACCATGCCGGCTTCCTGGCGAATCAAGCGTTCGTCGACCTTAGGATCGTTCACCTTCATGCCATCAACAATCAGGTCACCGGTGGTGATCTCTTCCAGTTTGTTGATACAGCGCAGCAGGGTAGATTTACCTGAGCCCGATGGCCCGATAATCACCACCACTTCGCCCTGATTAATTTTCAGGTTAATGTCATGCAGGACTTTGGTCTGGCCGAAGTTTTTAGAGACGTTTTTAAATTCAATCACAGGATTTTCACCTTCTTCTCAATACGGCGCAGTACAAAGCTCAACACCAAGGTAATAACCAGATAGATAATCGCAACGGCACTCCAGATCTCCAGCGCGCGGAAGTTTCCGGCGATGATTTCCTGGCCCTGACGGGTCAGTTCCGCCACGCCGATCACGATAAACAGCGAGGTATCTTTTATACTGACGATCCACTGGTTACCAAGCGGTGGCAGCATACGACGCAGTGCCAGTGGCATGATGACGTAACGCAGAGTTTCACGACTTGACAGGCCCAGCGCCAGGCCCGCTTCGCGGAAGCCTTTGTTGATCGACAGCACGGCACCACGCGTGATTTCCGCGATATAGGCACCGGAGTTAATCATGATGGTGACCACGGCGGCAGTGAACGGATCGATGCGCAGGTCTGGGAAGGCCATCGGCAAGGCGAAGTAGATAAACATCACCTGCACCACGATTGGCGTACCGCGGATCAGTTCAATGAACACCAGCGCGAGATTATTTGTAATCCATCCGCCGTAGGCGCGGGCGAAACCGGCGACTAAG
Source organism: Pantoea sp. alder81 (assembly GCF_020179835.1). Lineage (GTDB taxonomy): Bacteria > Pseudomonadota > Gammaproteobacteria > Enterobacterales > Enterobacteriaceae > Pantoea. The sequence continues at coordinate 237,079 of NZ_JAIUDA010000001.1, forward strand.
CCAATAAATAACCCGCCAACCAGGCCGAGTACGGAAATTATCAGGGTCATTTTGGCGCCTTCGATCAAAATCGGCAGGGCTGGCCAAATGACGCTCCAGTCAAACTCCATGGTGTAACTCCAAAATCTGTTGCAATGGAAATGTAAAAAGCAGGGAGACTATGCTCCCTGCTGGAAAAATCGGCTTAGGCCGGAATTATTTTGGTTCGCTGCCGAACCATTTTTTATAAATTGTGTTGTAAGTGCCGTTGTCGCGCAGGGTTTTCAGCGCGCCATTAATCTGGTTACGCAGGTCATCGCTGCCTTTTGGCAGGGCGATACCATACTGCTGAGCTTCGATAGACTCGCCAACCGCTTTGAAGCGACCTTTACCGGCGGTGTGAATGAAGTACAGGATGTTTGGTGTGTCGTGCAGAACGGCGTCAGCACGGTTGGTGCCTAACTCCATGTAAGCGTTATCGATGTTCGGGAACTGACGCAGGTCTTTGAATTTGATGTGCGCTTTCGCGTAATCAACTGAGCCCGTACCGCTCTTCACTGCCACGGTTTTACCGTTCAGGTCGTCGATGCCTTTGATGTTGTTTTCGTTCTCACGCACCATCACCAACAGACCACTTTTGTAGTAGCCGTCAGAGAAGTCGATGGCTTTTTTGCGCTCGTCGGTGATGGTGATACCGGCCAGTGCCACGTCAACGTTTTTGGTTTGCAGTGCTGGGATGATACCGCTGAAATCCATTGGCTTCAGAGTGTAGTCCAGCTTCAGTTCTTTGGCGATAGCGGCCCACAGGTCGATATCGAAACCAACGTAATCGTTGCCCTGTTTGAATTCAAAAGGAACGAATGCGGTGTCGGTCGCAACAACCAGTTTCTTATCTGCTGCAGTGGAAGAAAGCGAGAAGGCCAGCGCCAGCGCGGCCACGGAGACTTTAATCAAAGACTTCATCATTATTTTCCTTATTACCCTTCAGACCTGATGGCCTGATGTACGGCTATTCATATGAAAAAATTATGCCAACTTTTCATTTTGCTCGAAATCAGCAGGATGCAGGGCCTGGCTGAAGCGATTTTGCTGTAGTCGAAAAGTCTGCACTAATATGACTCACCAAAATAGTGCATCGTGCTGTTGTGGTGCAGGCACAGTGTGCACCAAGGGCTTAGCAAGGGAAAGGCAGGATTAAGATTTTGTTAACGACGTCAAAAAAAGCACCAAAATGTTACAGACATAAAAAAAGGCGGGATAACCCGCCTTCGCTGTAACTGACATTATTCGATGTTGGATTCGATGAACCACAGGAATTTATCCAAATCACGCGATGCCGCCGTGAAAATGTCTGCAGTGTCTTCATCGCTTACTTCACTGATGGCCTTACGCGTATCGTTCGCGACAATCGCGTAACGATCGGCCAGCGCTTTCAGGTGATCCTGAACGGTATGGATGTTGAGCGGATAGCTTTTTAATGGCGTCTTGTCGTTGACGATCTGAGTGGTACCCAGCGCCACGCCGCCAAGCTGTACAACACGCTCTGCAATGGTGTCCTGATGATCGGTGATGGCAGTACGGAATCCATCCAGCATTTCATGCACACCGATAAAGTTGGCACCGCGCATATTCCAATGCGCCTGCTTGGTGATCAGTGACAGATCAATAAACTCCACTACCAGACGGTTGAGCACCTCGATGGTCGCTTTCTTATCGCTATCAGCAACATCATTACGGGTGTAAATGAGATCAGACGATTTAGTTTTAACCAGTTTTGCGGTACTCATCATTAATATCCTCTAATTGATGGTTGTCCTAATCAAGCACGGGAATAAGTATAGCAGCAGTTTTTGGCTGTGCCGGATTGTTTAAACCGATGACAGGAATAGATAAACCTTAATGTTGTTCGGGATTTGAGCGTTTTATGTATTTTTCAATTAAAACAAGGATTTATGTTGTGTGTTAATTGCTTTTCAATGATGTTGCAAAATAATAACAAAACCGAAGGCGGTGATGAGAAAAAAGAGAATGAGAATGCTTATATATTCAGCCTGCAGCTTAACAGGCTGAATTTGGCATTATTTATTGCGGATTATTAATATCCACTTCGCTTATTTTGGCACTCTTCTGTTTCATGGTGAGTGTCGAACCCGCCGACGCGGCGATAATCGCCAGCAGCGCGATCCACTGCTTCAGCGTCAGCAGCTCACCGAGGAACAGCATCCCTGAAAGTGCTGCCATCGCAGGTTCCAGACTCATCAGCGTGCCAAAGATGCGGGCTGGCAGGCGGGTTAGGGCCATCATCTCCAGTGAATAAGGAATCGCACTGGAGAGCAGGGCAATAATCAGTGCCAGTGGCAGAATTTCCCAGTGCCAGATACCGGGTGCCGCAAAGGTTAACCCAAGCGGTACGAAAATTACCGAGGCAATCAGCGATCCCATGGCAACCGTCGCTGGACCATGTTCCGCACCGGCGCGTTGCCCTGCCAGAATATAGACCGCCCAGCAGGCACCGGCCCCCACTGCTAACAGCGCACCCAGCGGATCGATATGGCTGATGCCATCACCAATCGGCAGCAGGAACCATAAACCGATCACCGCCAGTAACACCCAAATGAAATCGAGCGGACGGCGCGCACCGGCCAATGCCAGGGTCAAAGGGCCCAGAAATTCCAAACCAACGGCGACGCCCAGCGGCACAGTACGAATAGATAAGTAGAAGAGATAGTTCATACAGCCAAGCGCCAGGCCGTACATCAATAGCGGTTTGCGCTGTGCAGAAGTGAACCGTAAACGCCACGGCTTAAAGATGATGCACAGAATCAGGGTGCCCAGTCCAAGGCGTAATGCGGTGATGCCGGGTGCCCCCACGCTGGGAAACAGCGATTTTGCCAGTGAAGCACCGCCCTGAAGCGAGAGCATAGCAATCAGTAGCACGGAAATTGGGAACAAAACCGGGGCCATTTTGGCGTTCGTCAGAGGCGTAGACATCCTGTAATTCAATCCTGTAGTGATTAACAACACAGCAACAAAACGTCAGTGTAAAGGAATCTTCAGGAAATAAGGAGGCGTGTAAGAGGGAAAATAAATGCAGTGACAGCCTGGGAAATAACCGTTTTTCGGGCCATTTAAGTAAAGAAATGTCAGATTAGTTTAGGAATATCCTTAAAGGCATTATTTGTTGTCCGAAATATTGTTGCAGAAAGATGACGCTTTTTATAAGTAAAATGAATGACATAGGAAACTTCATTAACTTTCTGTTACACCAAACAATCTGTTAGACAACAAATAGCGGGCAGAGTTTCTTGCTAATTTTTGTTATATTTTCAGGGTTGTCAGGAGAGAAGTATATTCACATTTGAGGTGGTTTATGAAAAAAATTGCATGTCTTTCAGCACTGGCTTGTGTACTGGCAGTTTCTGCAGGTTCAGCCATGGCGCAGAGCACCGTTTCTGCTGGTTACGCTCAGAGCGATTATCAGGGCGTTGCTAACAAAGCAAACGGCTTCAACCTGAAATACCGTTACGAAGATGGTACTAACCCACTGGGTTGGATCGGTTCTTTCACCTACACCGAGAAAGACCGTACTGACGCTGGCGTTTATAACAAAGGCCAGTACTACGGCATCACCGGTGGTCCTGCTTACCGTCTGAACGACTGGGCAAGCATCTACGGCGTGGTCGGTATCGGTTACGGTAAATACCAGGCAACTGACGCTGCTGCACAGTACAAAACTGACACCAGCGATTACGGCTTCTCTTACGGTGCAGGCATGCAGTTCAACCCAATCGAAAACGTTGCAGTTGACGTGGGTTACGAGCAGAGCCGTATCCGTAGCGTAGACGTAGGCACCTGGATTGCTGGCGTAGGCTACAGCTTCTAAGTTTTTGCTTAGACCAGAGTTGCACAAGAAACGGCCCTTTACGGGCCGTTTTTTTATGCCTATTTTTGCGGGGCGGGAGGAAGCGTGGCGCGGATTTTCTTCACCTGATCGGCCGTGACCGGTGCCGCTTTGTTACCCCATCCATTGCGAATGAAGTTAGCGACATCAGCGACCTGCTGATCATCCAGACGCCAGGCAAAGTCTGGCATGGTGAAACCGGTCGGTGCCTGTTGGGTAATCGCACGCTGGCCGCCTTTCAGAATCACACTGATCACTGATGACGGGTCTTCACTCAACAAAGCCGGATTATGCGCCAGCGCCGGGAAAGTACTGGCATAGCCTTTACCATCCGTACGGTGGCAGGCGGCGCAGTTATCCACGTACACCTGCGCGCCTGGTTGGCTGACATCCCCTTTGAACAGCGCTTGCGATGTCGCATCGCTGGCCTGTGGTGCAGTGGTGTTATCCGCAGCCGGTAATGACTTCAGATACACCGCAACAGCATTAAGATCCTCATCGCTGAGATACTGTGTGCTGTGCGCAATCACATCCGTCATCGAACCGAATGCGGCCCCTTGCTTATTCGCGCCGGTTTTCAGGAAGGTGGCGATATCCTGCTCAGACCAGCTGCCCAATCCTGCTACCGGGCTGGCAGTCAGATCCGGCGCATGCCAGCCTTCGAGCGTGCCGCCGGTCAGATAGCCTTTGCTGTTCTGATCCATGGCTTTTTCCTGGAAACCGATGCCGCGTGGCGTATGGCAAGAGCCACAGTGGCCGAGCCCCTGCACCAGATAAGCACCGCGCTGCCACTGAGCCGATTGACCGGCAGCCGGAGCGTAAGTGCTGTCATCGGCAAAGGTCCAGCGCCAGAACGCCAGCGGCCAGCGCATGCTCAGCGGCCAGGGAATATCACTTTTATGATTCTCCTGGCTCACCGGCTTCACGCCCTGCATGAAATAGTCATACAACGCGTGCATATCGCTGTCGCTGATTTTGGCATATGAAGGGTAAGGCATAGCCGGATAGAGCGAACTGCCATCTTTGGCGACTCCACCGCGCACCGCCCTGGAAAAATCCTCGTAGCTGTAGTCGCCAATACCGTGGGTTTTATCCGGCGTGATGTTGGTGGAGTAAATGGCGCCAATCGGCGTGCTCATTTTGAGCCCACCGGCAAAAGGCTGACCTCCGGCGACGGTATGACATGCGGCGCAATCGCCCGCTTTGGCCAGATATTCGCCTTGCTTAACCGAGGCATCGGTCGCGGCCCAGGAGGCGTGGCTGATCAGCGCGCCGCTGAGAGCGAGAAAGAGTGCGGAAATTTTCACTATGACGCTCCTTATCAGGCCTGAACCAGCGGACCAGGGTTAGCAAGATAGCGGTTGCGAATCGCATCCGCCGCGAACAATGCCGTGGCACAGACTATCCCGGTCGGGTTGTACGCCAGGTTCTGCGGGAAGCAGCAGGCACCGGTGACAAACACATTCGGCACATCCCAACTTTGCAGGAACTTGTTCACCACGCTGGTACGCGGATCGTCACCCATCACCGCACCACCGGTGGTGTGGGTGGATTGATAAGGGCGGACATCGTAGTGGCTGTTCAGGGTTTTGAAGCCAATTTCATAGTGCTTTGGATTCATCACTTTGACGATCTCTTCGGCCTTATCCTTGATGAAATTGGTCATCTTCAGCTCGTTCTGCTGCCAGTCAAACGTCATACGCAGCAAGGGCTGACCATAGATATCACGGTAAGTCGGATCCAGATCGAGATAGCACTGTTTGTAAGGCATCACGGAACCGGACGAGCCAACATTCATGTTGTGCAGGTAGTTATCTTTGATCGCCTGTTTCCAGCCAGAACCCCAACGCGGAGCATCTTTAGGAATGCCCATCTGCTGGATCGGACGGCCGCCGGAGAACGCCGCAGATATCGTGGCGCCGCCAACGAAGCCGACTTTGCTGTGATCAAAGTTTTCCGCGTTGAAATCATCGATAACGGTCGAGGTGGCACCGGTGGCCGCAAACGGATTGAACCAGTTGTCGTTGTCATAGAACAGCTTGATGCCGCCGGTCATCTGGTAGGCATAGTTTCTGCCCACTACGCCGTCGCCGGTTTGCGGATCGTAAGGCTTGCCGATTTTTGATAGCAGCAGTAAGCGCACATTGTGCAGCTGGAAGGCGCTGAGGATCACCAGGTCAGCCGGTTGCTCGACTTCGTTACCTTGTGCATCGATATAAGTCACGCCAGTGGCTTTTTTGCCGCTGCTGTCGGTATTGACACGAATGACGTGCGCCTGGGTGCGTAACTCAAAGTTACTGAACGGCTTCAGAGCAGGGATGACGCAGCTTTGCGGTGAGCCTTTGGAGTAGTTGAAGCAACCAAAGCGTTCGCAATAACCGCAGTAGTTACATACGCCAAGCTGCACGTTGTAAGGGTTGGTCCAGGCTTCGGTACAGTTAGCTGCGGGGCATTCGAACGGATGATAACCCAGTTGCTTCGCTGCTTTGGAGAATAGCTCGCCGGCATACAACGTCTCCAGCGGCTTGGTGGGATAGCCATTTTTACGCGGAGATTCGAACGGGTTACCGCCTTCGACGGTTTCACCATTGAGATTACCGACCTGGCCGGCAGCACCACAAATTTTTTCAAACTTATCGAAGTAGGGTTCCATCTCAGCATAAGAGAACGGGTAATCCTGCACCGTCATGTCTTTAGGGATGAAGTCAGCACCGTATTTTTCGATGACCGTACTGCGCATTTTCAAATCGGCTTCCAGCGGACGCCACAGCTGGCCGTTCCAGTGCGTACCGGCTCCGCCCACGCCATCACCGGGCAGGAAGGAACCGAAGCGTCGATAGGGCAACGCGGTTTCCTGTGTAGTGTGACGTACTGTGACCGTCTCTTTCGAGGCGTTCTGGAATAATTTCAGACGGATGCCGTAGGTCAACTCATCGGCAATGCGTGGATAGGAGAAATCAGGGTAGGTGTCGCGATTTTCACCACGCTCTAATGCCACAATGTTCAAACCCGAACTGGCCAGTTCCATCGCCATCAGCGAACCGGTCCAGCCAAACCCGACGATCACCACATCGACGGGCGCTTTTTTTACTGCCGCCATTACACGCTCCTTTTGCTGGAAATACTGACTGGACCGAGGGGATAGGGTTTATTCGGCTGCTGCACGGTATCCACAAAGTCCGCGCGAGCGCCGGGAAATCCGATCATCTTCCACGAAGCCAGAGTCTGGTTACCGCCGTGAATCGGATCGGCGAGATAACCCTCTTTGGCGTTTTCCAGTAGCTGCTCGAAAAACTGCTTGCCGTGAATAGCATCGTTACGCAGTTTGTCGGCTTCCAGCGCATGCAGAACCTCTTCCTGCTGCGCCGTCTCCAGTTGGTAAAAGTCCTTTTGATACTGCTGCTGACAGTGCTGGTCAGCTAAAGCGATGCCCAATCGGTAGGTATCGCGCGGAACCAAATGAGATTGGTAACCCATTTCCGGAATCGAATCGGCGAACGGGCCCTGCATGTACCACAGGCGACCATAGCCGTAGGGCAATTCCATCTGCTTATCGATAAACACCTGCACACCTTCGCTGACTGCGCCGGGGCCGTTGGCGTCAGCGGGGATCAGGCAATCCAGTGCGGCGAGCAGAAACTTCCACTCTTTATCGTTAAAGTAGGCGGGAACATAGTCGGATAACACACCTTGTGGTTTGTCGGCGGCGGGGGAGGAGAGTGACACCACACCGGTGCTGGCTGCGGCGGCGAGAGGAATGAGCGAGAGCGATTTTTGTAAAAATCGTCTCCTGCCCGATGGTTGCTCTTCAGGCTTTTTATGTGACATTGCTAATCTTCCTTACGAAAAAACCCACCCTGGGTTGATTTTGTTATAAGTATGTAATTTTTTGTTATGAGGAGATTAATCAGACGTCACAATAGGTTGCAAGCTAAAAGTTAGCAGCCTAATCGTTTAAGGAGTGTTGAAGGTAAAGTTATGTCAGTGCCTGAAGCGATTCAGCCACAGAGAGAGCAAGGGTTTGAAATTCGTTCAATAACAATAGAAAGAGTGGGACTAAAAAGGGTAACAAAATGTGAGATCGTGCAAAGGATCCGTTGAGAAAACGGATCCTGAGAAGGAATTTATGGATGAATCAGCCGCGCCAGATAAGATTTGGGCAAGGGCGCTCAGTCAGCTGTTTGCCGGTCAGCTTTTCAATCAGCATCAGACGCAGGGCAAAAGGCGAGCGTTTAAACAGGCACAATAATGATTTCAGCTCAAAAGCCGGTTTGCTTTGCTCAACCTGGAAGCATTTGCCACAGTCGAGGCAGTTTTTCATGGTGGTCATGTTCACCTCCCGAATGAATAACGACGTAACAGTAAGCACAAACCTGCGATAAACAGCAGGAAAAGGAGTAGCAGCAAATAGGGTGCGTTCATCGTTGCCTCCTAATTAAGCTATTCGCTTACATTACGAACAAAGATAGCACTGGCTATACTCTTTAGCCAACACTATTTAGGAAAAATTTGTGCTTATTTGTGCCTGGTTTACAATGAGCGCAGCCAGGCCCGCACCGCAGGTAAAGTGCGGCAGATAATAAAGAGGAAGCTGAATGAGTCGTCGTGCAAAGAGCGCCACCAACACGCCCCAGGGGCCGCTTAAAGAGATAGAGGAGCATGTCGAAGGATTTCGCCAGGTGCGCGAAGCGCATCGACGTGAACTTATTGATGACTACGTAGAGTTAATCTCTGATTTGATTCGTGAATTTGGTGAAGCTCGCCAGGTGGATATGGCCGCGCGCCTCGGCGTTTCGCAGCCCACCGTAGCGAAAATGTTGAAGCGTTTAGGCACCACCGGTCTGGTGGAGCAGGTTCCCTATCGCGGTGTGTTTCTGACGCCTGAAGGTGAAAAGCTGGCGGAGGCGAGCCGCGTCCGTCATCACATTGTGGAAACCTTCCTGCTGGCGTTGGGTGTCAGCCCGGAAACTGCCCGCCGGGATTCTGAAGGCCTGGAACATCACGTCAGTGATGAAACCCTCGCCGTTTTCCAGAAGTTTTACGAGAGCCGCTAACCTACAAGGCCTTCCGCCATCATGCCCATCGTGCTGCGTTCCTTAATGCGTGATCGTATTTTGCATTTGTTGTTGCTGTTGGGTGTGATTTTATTGCCGCTGGCGGAGTTTCGCTGGCCGCAATTGCCCGCCGCCGTTGACTGGCACACTATCATGACGCTCACCGGGCTATTGATGCTGACCAAAGGGCTGGAAAACAGCGGCTATTTTGATGTGCTCGGCGCGCGTCTGGTGCAGCGCTTTCAACATGAGCGCACACTGGCGCTGTTTATGGTGTGTGCCGCCGCGCTGCTTTCCACTTTTCTCACCAACGATGTGGCGCTGTTTATTCTGGTGCCGCTGACGCTCACGCTGCGCAAATTCTCGCGCCTGCCGATATCTCGTTTAATCATTTTTGAAGCGCTGGCGGTGAATGCCGGATCGCTGCTAACGCCGGTGGGCAACCCGCAAAATATTCTGTTATGGAGCCACGGTACACTCAGCGTACCGGGCTTTATCCTGCAGATGGCACCGTTGGCTGCCGTATTGATGATCAGCCTGATGGCGCTGACCTGGTACAGCTTTCCCAAACGAACCATTCAGAAACATGCGCAAAGCGAAGCGCATCAGTGGCATAAACCGCTATTTATCATCAGTGTGTTGCTCTATCTGGTGTTTATTGTGGCTTTAGAGCTAAAAATGACCGGATGGGCACTCTTGTTGGTGGCGGCATGCTTCCTGATTATGGCGCGCAGCGTATTAATCAGTATCGACTGGAGCTTGCTGCTGGTATTTGTCGCGATGTTCATCGATGTGTTTTTACTGATGCATCTTTCCTTGCTGCAGCCGCATTTCGCCGCAATAAGCCAGTTGAGTGAAGGCGGTTTATATTTGCTGGCGATCGGCCTTTCACAGGTCATCAGTAATGTGCCGGCGACCATTCTGTTGCTGCAAAAAGTGCCGCCGTCAGAGGTATTGGCATGGGCCGTCAACATTGGGGGATTTGGCTTGCTGCCGGGCTCACTGGCTAATCTGATTGCGCTGCGTATGGCGCAGGACAGCAAAGTCTGGTGGCGCTTTCACCTGTTTTCTCTGCCCATGCTGGCGTGGTCGATGCTGTGTGGCTGGTTCCTATTGCACTGGTTAAAATAAGCCTGCCATTTTGTTCTGCACCTTGAGCTGACGCGCTGGTTATTCAGCGCGTTATCGCACTCAGTGGCAGAAAATGCGTTGATTGTTGGCTTGTGTAAAGTTGTACTGGCATTTGTCAATTTTCGATCTAAGGTTAAGTTGACCGTTTTTGCCCGTGGATCGGGATCACAGCCAGCGATGATAACCTATGAGTGATAACCACAATCAGCCGCCCGCTCGCGAGCAGCAGGATGCGCAGCACGCTTCAGACTCCAGCCAAGACAACGAACCACAACGTAAACGCCCCGGCAAAAAGCCCCTGATCATTCTCGCCATCGTGGTGGTGATCATGCTGGTGGTGGGGCTGTGGTTCTGGTTCACTACGCGCAATATTGAAACCACGGATGATGCCTTTACCGAAGGCGATGCGGTGACCATCGCACCGAAAGCGGCCGGTTATGTGGTGAAACTGCTGGTAAAAGACAACCAACGAGTGAAGCAGGGCGATTTGCTGGTGGAGATCGACCCGCGTGACACCAGTGCCCAACGCGATCAGGCCAAAGCCCAGCTTGGTCTGGCTCAGGCGCAACTGCATCAGGCCCAGGCGCAATTAGCGCTGTCACGCGTGCAGTATCCGGCGCAGCGCGATCAGGCATTAGCCGATCAAGCCAAAGCTCAGGCCAATCTTTTGAATGCGCAGGCGGACTATCGTCGTCAGCGCGGCGTGGATCCCCGCGCGACCTCACAGCGCAACATTGATACCGCGGCCGCGCAGCTGCGATCCGCTGAAGCACAACTGCAAAGCGCCAAAGCGCAGGTCGAAGTGGCTTCGCAGGTGCAATTGCAGATTCGTCAGCAGGAAACCAACGTAGAAGCGCGCCAGCAGCAGGTTGAGCAGGCGCAGGCACAGCTCAACACCGCCGAACTGAATCTCTCTTATACACAAGTGCGTGCCCCGTACGATGGTTTTGTCACCAAGCGCAACGTACAGGTCGGCACGCTGGTGCAGGCTGGTACCGCGCTGTTTTCACTGGTGTCGCCGGATATCTGGATTAACGCCAACTTCAAAGAGTCGCAGCTGGCGCGCATGAATCCTGGTGACAAAGTGGATATCAGTATTGATGCCTGGCCTGATATGAAGCTGGAAGGACATGTCGACAGCGTGCAGATGGGTTCCGGCTCGCGCTTCTCCACCTTCCCGGCTGAGAATGCCACCGGTAACTACGTGAAGATTGTGCAGCGCGTGCCGGTGAAAATTGTCATCGATAAAGGATTGGATCCGAATCATCCGCTGCCACTGGGTCTGTCGGTTGAGCCGAAGGTCACCGTAGAATGAGTGCGAGCGAAAGCTGGCGTCCGGCCAGCAATCCCTGGCTGGTCGCCATCACGGTGACGCTGGCGGTGTTTATGGAGATCCTCGACACCACCATCGTCAACGTGGCGCTGCCGCACATCGCCGGTTCACTCTCTTCCAGTTACGACGAATCCACCTGGGTACTGACTTCCTATTTGGTGGCCAACGGCATTGTGTTGCCGATCTCCGCCTTCTTTAGCCGCTTGTTCGGGCGTAAACAGTTCTTCCTGATCTGTATTGTGATGTTCACCATCTGCTCATTCCTGTGCGGCATCGCCACAGAACTGTGGCAAATCATTCTGTTCCGCGTGTTGCAGGGCTTTTTCGGCGGCGGTTTGCAGCCGGTGCAGCAATCGGTACTCCTCGATTATTTTAAAGCGGAAGATCGTGGCAAAGCCTTTGGTCTCTCCTCGATTGCGATTATCGTCGCACCCGTTATCGGTCCAACGCTTGGTGGCTGGATCACCGATAACTACAGCTGGCGCTGGGTGTTCTTCATCAATATCCCGGTCGGGATTTTAACGGTGCTGGCGATCTATCAGCTGCTGGAAGATCCGCCGTGGGAGCGCAAGTGGGCCAAGGGCAAGCTGAAGATCGATTACATCGGCATCAGCCTGATAACCCTTGGTCTGGGCTGTTTGCAGGTATTTCTCGACCGTGGTGAAGATGAAGACTGGTTTGCCTCGCACTTTATTCGCCTGTTTTGCATGCTGGCGGTGATTGGCATTGTCGGCGCAGTCTACTGGCTGCTGTACGCCCGTAAGCCGGTGGTGGATATCACGGTAATGAAAGATCGCAACTTCTGGGTTGCCGGTTTACTGATGGCGGGCATGGCGATGATTCTGTATGGCAGCTCGGTGGTACTTCCACAGCTGGCGCAGCAGGATCTCGGCTATACCGCCACCTGGTCGGGGCTGGTGCTGTCGCCCGGCGCGGTATTGATTGTGCTGACGATTCCGCTGGTGCTGAAACTGATGCCCATTGTGCAAACGCGCTATATCATCGCCTTTGGTTTTACCTGCCTTGCCAGCGCGTTTTTCTATTCCACGACCTTAACGCCAAACGTTGATTTCACCACCCTGGTCTTAATGCGCAGCGCACAGTCCATCGGGCTAGGTTTCCTGTTTGTGCCACTCACTACCATCGCCTTTATCACGGTGCCGCAGCGGCTTAATGCGGATGCTGCTGCGCTGTTTACCATGTTCCGTAATGTGGCGGGATCGATCGGCATTTCACTGGCAACGGCAGGGATCACTGAGCGTATGCAAACGCGGTCGGCGAGTATGGTGCATAACATGACGCCGCTCAACGAGCCGTTCAACCTCACCTTGCAGCATTGGGCGCAGTCGATTCGCGACTTCACAACTGCGGTGGGCGATCCGCTGACGCTGGCGACGGGTCAGCTGTACAAAGAGATGATTGCGCAGGCGCGTATCCTTGCGTACATCGACGTATTTATGGGCCTGAGTATCGTGGCCTTGCTGTTGATTCCTTTTTGTTGGTTGCTTTCGCCGATCAAGAGCGAAGGCAGTGCAGGAGCACACTAAAATGATCACCTCTCCGCGCTTGAGTTTGCTGGCGCTGTCTCTGCTTCTGGCAGGTTGCGCTGTGGGCCCTGATTATCAGCCACCTCATGCGCAGACACCGGGCAGTTATCGCGATTTGCCGTCGCAGGAAGCTTCAAAACCGCAATCGGCGGCCATCAACCCGCTATGGTGGAAAAGCTTTAATGATCCACAGCTGGATAGCCTGATCGAGCGCGCCATCGCCGGTAACTTATCTTTGCAGCAATCGGTGTTGCGCATTGCCGGCGCGCGTGAGCAATTGGCGCAGGCACGCGGCGGACTTTTTCCGTCACTTAATGGCTCGGCAAAAGCCACACGTCAGCAGTTGGGTTTAAAAGGCATACTGAAATCCAACGGGGTTTACGATCAGGTGGACAGTGACGTCGCCAATCAGCTGAACGGGCTCGATCATTCTGTCACCCTTTATCAAGGCAGCTTTGACGCCAGCTGGGAGCTGGATCTGTGGGGCAAAGTCCGTCGGCAGATGGAAGCCGCAGACGCACAGCAGCAGGCTGCTGTTGAGCAGCGCAATGACGCGCTGGTGTCGCTCGAAGCGGAAGTGGCGCGCGCCTATTTGCAACTGCGTGGCGCGCAAGCGGTGCTCAACACGCTGCAGCAGCAAATCGATGTGGCGCAGCAAACCTGGGAACTGACGCAAAGCCAGCAGCGTAACGGCATGGCACCGCTAACTGATGTGGAAAATGCGCGTGCACAACTTGCCTCTCTAAATGCGCAATTGCCGGGTTATCAGTCGCAGGAGCGTCAGGCCATGAATGGCTTAGCGGTATTACTGGGCAAAACGCCGGGCGCACTGGATAACGAGCTGATGAGCAGCAAAGCGTTACCGGCGCTGCCGAAAATGGTGGCGGTGGGAATCCCATCCACGCTGGCGCGGCGACGTCCGGATATTCGGCAGGCGGAAGCCAATCTGCATGCGCAGACCGCCAACATTGGCGTCTCGGTGGCGGATCTGTTCCCCAGCCTGTCACTGACGGGACAGCTCGGGGTTCGCAACACCGATGCCAGCTATCTGGATGACTGGAGCAGCCATTTTTATAGCATCGGACCCTCGCTCTCCATTCCGATTTTCCAGGGCGGGCGTTTAGTTTCCAGTGTGAAACTGGCGCGCGCGCAGCAGGCCAATGCGGCGCTGGAATATCGTCAGACGGTGCTGACCGCGCTGCAGGATGTTGAGAATGCGCTGGTTAGCTACCGCGCCGATCAGCAGCAGGTCACCGCTCTGGATGAAACCACTGGCGCATTGCAGAGAGCGTTTGATCTCGCCAGCGATAGCTATAAGCAGGGCATTTCCACCTTCCTGGATGTGCTGGATGCACAGCGCCAGTTAGCGCAGGCGGAAGCGCAATCGACACAGGCGCGAATGCAAAGCGCGCTGGATTTGGTGGCGCTCTACAAAGCGCTGGGCGGCGGCTGGGAGCCGTATCAGAACGTGGATTTACCTGAATATTCGGTGTTCGGGCCGGCCACCACGGTGCCTTAAAACAAGGTGGCGAACGGCTCAGCACCGTTTCAATTATTTTTAAACTGAGTCGTCACGCTGTGATTCAGCGGTTATCCTGGGCGAATACCATCATGTAGTACGCCCCAGCCTGTTAAAACGGCAGTCATACGCCATAAGGTGACATTAATTGCCAACCCTGGCAGGGGGGCTATTTTGGTATTAAGGCACGTTCTCGGCATCAGGATGCCTGGAAGGATTAGCGGTTTTATCCCTCGCGTTCTTTATTTTTTCGCACTGACTGGAATAGGGAACGCGAGTTCTGTTTTTCGTTGAGCACCGTAAACACGAAATCGCTCACTGGAAAGTTCGAGCATTATTTGCACGACTGGTTGTCAAATGAAGAACCGCAACCGCAGTTGACGCCCGCCCTGAAGAAAAGCCCGTAACCTGAGGTTACGTTTTATGAAGATAAAAGCCGGTGCATGCGCCGGCTTTTTATCGTAAAGGGAGATAAAAATGCGATTGTGCCCTCAACGGTGAAAATATAATAATCACCTGTGAAAATAGATTTTCGTCCATAACATTAATCCTGATTAATCTGCCAACGCACTTCAGCCGAACAGGACATTAGTGGCTAAATGCTTGTTTATCAGCCGGGAATAACCGCTGAAATCGGTACCAGTTCCAGCGGGTGGTACTAAACTGCTGTTGTTAATTCGCCGTTAATTAAAGCTTATCGCTGGGGTAATCGCTCAAATTGTGAATACGCTAATCTGTTAGGAATTATCCGTCCGCATAAATTAATTTATTTTTTTATTTGAATTGGGTAGTCTTGCCGCTACAGTTTATTAAAACCCCATATGCAAGGACATTGTGATGAGTGACGCATTTAAAGTTCTGAACAACATTCGCACATTACGTGCGCAAGCTCGTGAACTGCCATTGACCGATCTGGAAGAGATTCTGGAGAAATTAACCGTTGTTGTGACTGAACGTCGTGACGAAGTTAACGCCGAAGAAGCGCAGAACCGCGAGAAAGAAGAAAAGCTGTCTAAATATCGCGAAATGCTGTTGGCTGACGGTATTGATCCGAACGAATTGCTGGGTGCGCTGGAAACCGGTAAAAAACGCGCGAAGCGTGCACCGCGTCCGGCTAAATATTCTTACACCGATGAAAACGGTGAAGAGAAATCATGGACCGGCCAGGGCCGTACCCCAGCAGCGATTAAGAAAGCGCTGGACTCAGGTAAAAGCCTGGACAGCTTCCTGATCAAATAATCTGCACAATCCTTGTAAGCGGGAGCCGGAGATGACATCGTCTTCGGCTTTTTTATTTCTCTTTTTGCAACAACGCGTTCAGCATTTCATCTTCACGCTAACAGGCGCAAAGGTGGCGTCCTGATGCCCGTTTCTGGCATAATGCCCGCTGTTTTTTCCTCCATCGCGTAACAAAGGTCAATGCCGTGTTAGTTTCCAGCAATATCACTATGCAGTTCGGCAGTAAGCCGCTGTTTGAGAATATCTCCGTTAAGTTTGGCGGCGGTAATCGTTACGGTTTAATCGGTGCGAACGGCAGCGGTAAATCGACCTTCATGAAAATACTGGGCGGCGACCTGGTACCGACCAACGGTAATGTTTCACTCGACCCTAACGAGCGTATCGGTAAGTTACGTCAGGACCAGTTTGCCTTTGAGCAATTTAGCGTACTCGATACGGTGATTATGGGTCACGCCGAATTATGGGCGGTGAAGGAAGAGCGCGATCGTATTTATGCTTTGCCAGAAATGAGCGAAGAGGAAGGCTATAAAGTTGCCGACCTGGAAGTTGAATACGGTGAAATGGATGGTTACAGCGCGGAATCTCGTGCCGGTGAATTATTGCTGGGCGTGGGCATTCCAGTGGAACAGCATTACGGTCCGATGAGCGAAATCGCACCAGGTTGGAAATTGCGTGTGCTTTTGGCGCAGGCATTATTCTCAAACCCGGATATTTTGCTGCTCGATGAACCGACGAACAACCTGGATATTGATACTATTCGTTGGCTGGAGCAGGTGCTAAACGAACGTAACAGTACCATGATCATCATTTCGCATGACCGTCACTTCCTGAATATGGTGTGTACGCATATGGCGGATCTGGATTACGGCGAACTGCGCGTGTATCCGGGTAATTATGACGAATATATGACTGCGGCAACCCAGGCGCGTGAACGTCTATTATCTGATAACGCGAAGAAGAAAGCGCAAATTTCCGACCTGCAATCCTTTGTTAGCCGTTTTAGCGCCAACGCCTCTAAATCTCGCCAGGCCACCTCGCGCGCTAAACAGATTGATAAAATCAAACTGGATGAAGTGAAAGCCTCAAGTCGTCAGAACCCTTATATGCGTTTTGATCAGGACAAGAAGCTGTTCCGAAATGCGCTTGAAGTCGAAACCATGACGAAAGGGTTTGATAACGGTCCGCTGTTTAGCAAATTGAGTCTGATGGTTGAAGTCGGAGAGAAAGTCGCAATTCTGGGCGCCAACGGTATCGGTAAAACCACTCTGCTGAAAACGCTGATTGGCGAACTGACGCCTGACAGCGGCACGGTTAAATGGTCTGAGAATGCGTTGATTGGTTATTACGCGCAGGATCATGCCGAAGATTTCGCCGATGACCTGAGTGTGTTCGACTGGATGAGCCAGTGGAAGCAGGAAGGTGATGACGAGCAAGCGGTGCGCAGTATTCTGGGCCGTCTGCTGTTTGGTCATGATGAAATCAAGAAGCCAGCTAAAGTGCTGTCCGGTGGTGAGAAAGGCCGCATGCTGTTTGGCAAGCTAATGATGCAGAAGCCGAACATCTTGATCATGGATGAACCGACTAACCACCTCGATATGGAATCGATTGAGTCGCTTAACCTGGCTCTCGAGGCCTATGAAGGCACGCTGATTTTCGTCTCGCATGACCGTGAGTTTGTTAGCTCGCTGGCCACCCGCGTGATGGAGATGAAAGGCGATCGCATTGTCGACTTCACCGGCAACTACGAAGATTATCTGCGTAGTCAGGGTATTGTTTAAAATCGTTATGTTGCCTGAAAGTCCCGGACTTTCAGGCATAAATGGTGGGCCGCTCCGTAAAGACGGCGTGAATACCTCCCTGCAGCCTCGGTCGCCGCATCCCTGCGGTGGGCGCTTTGTTCTGGTTTGCCATTTCGCCTGAGAGTTCTGCACCTTCAGGCACAAATGGTGGGCCGCTCCGTAAAGACGGCGTGAATACATCCCTGTAGCCTCGGTCGCCGCATCCCTGCGGCGAACGCTTTACTCCGGACCCACCATTCCTGCCTTTATCAATGTATGTGCCCTCTTTTGGTTAATTCAGTCTGCACGACCTGTGCGGTTTAAACAGCAACACTAGGGGTTATAGGGAAGATAAGGTTCGCCCGAAGAGCAAAGCGTCTGGGCCACGGATGGCCCAGCCGATCGGCATGGATGCCGGTTCCCTTTGCGATCGGCCGGACCTTATCTGACCCGACTCCTGGCCTCCAGCACCTTAATTATTTCTGGCCGCACACCTCGCAATGCCTATCCTGCATAACATTCATGCTACGGAATTCTGCACTCATCGCGTCATAGATCAACAAGCGTGCACGGGCAGGTTGCCCCAACGCGGTCAGCACTTTTATTGCCTCTAAAGATTGCATCGCGCCAATCACGCCCACTAACGGCGCCAACACGCCGGCTTCTACGCAGCTCAATGTCTGCTCGCCAAACAAGCGACTTATGCAGCGATAGCACGGTTCGCCCGGCTGCCAGGTAAACACGCTGAGCTGACCTTCCATGCGAATGGCCGCGCCGGAAATCAGCGGCACCTTGTGCTGGTAACACAAACGATTGATCTGTTCACGTGCACTGACATTATCCGTGCAGTCCAGCACCGCATCATGGCGCGCGATCAGGGCACTGAGTTGCTCATCATCCAGCTGTGCATCAATCGCTTCGAGCTGGCAGTGCGGATTAATCGCCGCCAGCTGCTGACGCGCAGACTCCACTTTTGCCAGGCCGATGGTGGCATCACTGTGCAAAATCTGGCGCTGTAAATTGCTGAGGCTGACGGTGTCGAAATCCAGCAAAGTAAGATGACCTACGCCCGCCGAAGCAAGATAGGGTGCGGCGGCACAACCCAGCCCGCCGAGACCAACGATTAGCACCCGTGAGGCTTTCAGCTTCTCCTGACCGTCAAAATCAAAATCCCGCAGCACGATCTGACGGTTGTAACGCAGCATCTCTTCATGGCTCAGTTCGACGCTCATTAGCCCTCCAGCAGGCTATTGAAAACTTCAACCTCAACCCATTCGCCAGGTTCAACATCCGCACGGTCGCGCTCAAGCACAATAAAGCAGTCGGCCAGGGCGAAAGAGCTAAACACGTGCGAACCCTGGGCGCCGGTGCTGCGCACTTCCAGTACGCCGTCTTCACCACGACTGAGAATACCGCGCTGGAAGTCGAGGCGGCCAGGCGACTTCTTCAAACGCTGGGTAGCGCGGGCGCGTTGGCGCAGCGGCATAATGCGCGTGGTCTGGCCGGTAAGGGTGGCGAGTAAAGGCTGCACCAGCTGATAGAAGGTCACGGCGGCAGACACCGGATTGCCGGGCAGGCCGCAGAACCAGCTGTTGGCCAGACGGCCAAAGGCGAAAGGTTTGCCCGGCTTCATCGCCAGCTTCCAGAAGGTAATCACGCCTAACTCTTCCAGCATCGCTTTGGTGAAATCCGCTTCGCCGACGGATACGCCGCCAGTGCTGATTACCACATCTGCCTGACGATCGGCCTCGCTGAACGCCTGACGCAGCGCCTCGGGATCGTCCGCAATCACACCGAGATCGATCACTTCGCAGCCCAGTTTGTTGAGCATCAGCGATACGGTGAAGCGATTGGTGTCGTAGATTTGACCGTCCGCCAAAGGTTGGCCTACTGCCTGCAACTCATCGCCGGTGGAGAAAATTGCTACGCGCAGTTTGCGCAGCACGCTGACTTCGGCAATACCCAATGAAGCCAGCAGCGGCAACTCGGCGGCGCCCAGGCGAACGCCCGCATCCAGCACCTGTTTACCGGCCTCAATGTCTTCACCGATGCGGCGGATATTTTGACCCGCATTCACAGCGGCGGTGATGACGATACCGCCCTCACGCTGCTCGGTTTGCTCCTGCATTACCACGGCATCACAACCGGCAGGAATCGGCGCACCGGTCATAATGCGAATCACGCTGCCGGCTGGCCATTCGCCGTTGAACGGCGCGCCGGCAAAGGCTTTGCCTGCGACCGGGAATTCGCGGTCCGGCGCGATATCGCTAAGACGTACGGCATAACCGTCCATTGCCGAGTTATCAAACGGTGGCACATCCAGCGGGGAAGTGACCGGTTTCGCCGTGATGCGTCCCGCCGCTTCAAACAGCGAGACGCTGAGGCAATCGCTGATGGGCGTGAGCTGTTGCAGCATTTTTTGCTGCGCGTCTTCGAGGGAGATTAATCCTGCGGTGAAAGGTTCCATGTCTGTCTCTGCGTGATGAATTTCTGATGCTGCCTATTATGGTGGCATTTGTCGGCCGAGTCACATGTGACTAAAAATGCATAATCCACAATAAAAGGTTATGACCGGAGATACACTTTCTGCTTTACAAGCCGGGAGTGCCTTTCTATAGTCGAAAATTGCCTAAAAAAGATGAAAACCATTCTAAATCAGTGTTTTTGGTTCTGATTTCCTGACAGGGTACCGGTTATGGCTAAAGCAGTTATCGCAATTCACGGCGGTGCGGGCGCAATCACGCGTGCCGCTATGAGCGCTGAAAAAGAGCAGCACTATCGTCAGCAACTAAACGCAATCGTTACCGCAGGTCAGCAGATTCTCGCCGCAGGCGGCAGCGCGCTGGATGCGGTTACCGAGGCGGTGCGGCTGCTGGAAGAGTGCCCACTGTTCAACGCAGGCAAAGGCGCGGTATTTACCCATCAGGGCACCCACGAACTGGATGCCAGCATTATGGATGGCCGCACTCTCGACGTGGGTGCGGTGGCGGGCGTCAGCCACATTCGTAACCCGATCCTGGCGGCGCGTAAAGTGATGGAAAACAGTCCGCACGTGCTGTTTATCGGCGCGGGTGCAGAAGCCTTTGCCGCTGAACAGGGGCTGGAACAGGTTGCGCCGGATTTCTTCTCCACGCCTGAACGCTGGGAGCAGTTACAGCGTGCGCTGAGCAGCCAGCAGATGGTGCTCGATCATGATGGTGCCGCGCAAAGTCACAGCGATGACCCGCTCGATCCCGATCGCAAATTCGGCACCGTGGGTGCGGTGGCGCTCGATCTTCAGGGTAATCTGGCGGCCGCCACTTCAACAGGCGGTATGACTAACAAGCAGGTCGGGCGCGTTGGCGATTCGCCGCTCGTCGGCGCGGGCTGCTACGCTAATAATGAAACTGTCGCGGTGTCCTGTACCGGCACGGGTGAAGTGTTTATCCGCACGCTGGCCGCTTATGACGTTTCCGCACAGATGGAGTATGGCGGTCGTAGCCTGCAGCAAGCCACTGCCAACGTGATTCATGACAAAGTTCAGGAGCTGGAAGGCAGCGGCGGGCTGATTGCCGTCGACAGGCACGGCAACGTGGTATTGCCCTTTAACAGTGAAGGGATGTATCGGGGATTCGCTTATGTAGGTGGCGAAGTCGAGGTAGCGATTTACCGCGATAGCTAAGGAGCAGGCATGACGCAGCAGCAGCAGTTTGCACCCGAGCAGGTTCTGGCGGTGCGTGACCTCAACGTACGTTTTGAGCATGAAGGGCGAATCACCGAAGCGGTGCGAAATCTGTCGCTTGACCTGCACCGAGGCGAAACCCTGGCGCTGGTCGGTGAATCAGGCTCAGGAAAATCGGTGACCTCGCTGGCGCTGATGCGTTTGATTCAGCAGGCGGGCGGCGATGTCAGCGGCGAGATCCAGCTGCGTCGACGTAACGGCGAAGTGCTGGATGTTATGCGTGCCTCTGCCGGTCAAATGCGCAAAGTGCGCGGCGCCGATATGGCGATGATTTTCCAGGAGCCGATGACCTCGCTCAACCCGGTTTTCACGGTGGGTGAGCAGATAGCCGAATCCATTCGTTTACATCAGGGTAAAAGTCACCAACAAGCGCAGGCCGAAGCACGGCGTATGCTGGATCTGGTGCGCATACCTGAAGCCCACAGCGTGTTATCGCGTTTTCCGCATCAGCTCTCCGGCGGCATGCGCCAGCGCGTGATGATTGCCATGGCGCTGTCGTGCAAACCGGCGTTGCTGATTGCCGATGAGCCCACTACCGCGCTGGACGTCACCATTCAGGCGCAAATTCTGCAGCTGATTCGCGTGCTGCAAAAAGAGATGCAGATGGGGGTGATTTTTATCACTCACGACATGGGCGTGGTGGCGGAGATGGCCGATCGCGTGCAGGTGATGTATCGCGGCGATGTGGTTGAGCGTGCGCCAGTGCAGCAACTGTTTGATGCGCCTCAGCAGCCTTATACCCGCGCCTTGCTGGCGGCAGTACCGAAGCTGGGTGCGATGAGCGGCCAGCCGCTGCCCGCGAAATTCCCCTTACTGCACACCAATGGCCGAGAAGAGATCGCCACCCCGCAGGATACGGTGCGCAGCGATGAGCCACCCATTTTGCAGGTGCGCGATCTGGTGACGCGCTTTGATATTCGTGGTGGTTTACTCAATCGCGTGAAGCACCGCGTGCATGCGGTGGAGAAGGTCAGCTTTGATCTGCACGCTGGCGAGACATTGGCGCTGGTGGGCGAATCTGGCTGCGGAAAATCCACCACGGGTCGATCGCTGCTGCGCCTGGTCGCCAGCCAGGGCGGCACTATTACTTTTAATGGTCAGCGAATTGACGCGTTGCAGGGCAACGCGCTGGCGTCACTGCGCCGCGATATCCAGTTCATTTTTCAGGACCCTTACGCCTCCCTCGATCCGCGCCTGACGGTGGGTTTCTCGATTATGGAACCGCTGCTGGTGCACAAAACCATGGATCGGCGACAGGCGGAAAAGCGAGTCGCCTGGCTGCTGGAGCGCGTCGGTTTACTGCCGGAACATGCGCAGCGCTATCCACATGAGTTTTCAGGCGGCCAGCGCCAGCGCATCTGTATCGCCCGCGCGTTGGCACTGAACCCTAAAGTGGTGATCGCCGATGAGTCAGTCTCGGCGCTGGATGTGTCGATTCAGGCGCAAATCATCAATCTGATGCTCGACCTGCAGCGCGAATTTGGCATCGCCTTCTTATTTATTTCTCACGATATGGCGGTGGTAGAACGCATCAGCCATCGCGTGGCCGTGATGTATCTCGGACAGATTGTGGAAATGGGGCCGCGTCAGGCGGTGTTTGAGCAACCGCGCCACCCTTACACGAAAAAACTGATGGCCGCGGTGCCGGTCGCCGATCCGGCGCACCGTCATCGCGAGCGGGCGTTAATGGTGGATGAGATACCCAGCCCGATCCGCCCATTGGGTGATGAGCCAGAAGTGGCGCCGTTACTGGAAGTGGCACCCGGGCATTTTGTTGCCCGCCACGCCATTAGCGGCGCCTGAGCAGCAAGCAACCGCGTCATCCACGGATGTCGCGCATGACAGGGATTACAGGAGAACGATAACAATGCACCACATTATGCGAAAAGGGGTTATCACTGCCGGGTTGTTGAGTTCAGCGTTGGCGATGCCAGCGTGGGCAGCGAAGGACGCGGTGATTGCTGTGGCGTCAACCTTTACCACTATGGATCCGTACGACGCCAATGACACATTGTCGCAGTCGGTGGCCAAGGCGTTCTATCAGGGACTGTTCGGCTTCGATAAAGACATGAAGCTGCAAAACGTGTTAGCGGAAAGCTATCAGGCGAGCAGTGATGGTTTAACTTACACCATCAAACTTCGCTCAGGCGTGAAGTTCCAGGATGGCACCGATTTCAACGTGGAAGCGGTGAAGGCCAACATCGATCGTGCCAGCAATCCCGACAATCACCTCAAGCGTTATAACCTGTTCAAGTATGTCGCCAGCACCGAAGCGGTGGATCCGACCACGGTGAAGATTACCCTGAAGCAGCCGTTCTCGGCCTTCATCAATAATCTGGCGCACCCGGCGGCAGTGATGATTTCGCCTACCGCGCTGAAGAAATACGGCAAGGACATTGGCTTCCATCCGGTCGGTACCGGTCCGTATGAGTTTGTTACCTGGAATCAGACCGACTTCGTCAAGGTGAAGAAGTGGGATGGCTACTGGAAGAAAGGTTATCCGAAGCTGGATAGCATCACTTTCCGCCCGGTGGTGGACAACAACACCCGTGCGGCGATGTTGCAGACCGGCGAAGCGACTTTTGCTTTCCCGGTGCCGTTTGAGCAGGCCAAACTGCTGCAGGGCAACAGCAAACTTGATGTGGTCACCACGCCATCAATCATGCAGCGTTACATCAGTCTCAACGTGACGCAGAAGCCGTTTGATAACCCGAAAGTGCGTGAAGCGCTGGAATACGCTATCAACCGTGAGGCGCTGGTCAAAGTGGCGTTTGCTGGTTATGCCACACCAGCCACCGGCATCGTGCCACCGGCGATTGATTTTGCGCAGAAATACCCGGCGATCAAATATGACCCGGCCAAAGCACGTGAGCTGTTGAAAGAAGCCGGCTTCCCGAACGGTTTCGAAACCACTTTGTGGTCATCTCATAACCACAGCACGGCGCAGAAAGTGTTGCAGTTCACTCAGCAGCAGCTGGCGCAGGTCGGTGTGAAGGTTAAAGTCACCGCGATGGATGCTGGTCAGCGTGCCGCAGAAGTCGAGAGTAAAGGGCAGAAAGAGAGCGGTGTGCGCATGTTCTACACTGGCTGGTCTGCTTCCACAGGCGAAGCTGACTGGGCGCTGACGCCACTGTTTGCCACCACCTCCTGGCCGCCAGCCATCTTTAACACGGCGTTCTACAGCAATCCGCAGGTGGATAAAGATCTGAGCGATGCACTGAAAACCACCGATCGTGAGCAGAAAGCCAAACTGTACAAAGACGCTCAGGATCGCATCTGGAACGATCATCCGTGGATCCCGCTGGTGGTTGAGCAGTTGCTCTCCGCGAACAATAAAAACCTCACCGGTTTTTATGTCATGCCCGACACCTCATTCAATTTTGATGAGGCGGATCTGAAGTAACAGGCGCGGCCAGCCTTGCGAGGCTGGCCGCTGCTGCGCAGGATTTTGCATGCTCAACTATTTTCTCAAACGATTACTGGGGCTGATCCCCACGCTGCTGATTGTCGCGGTGCTGGTGTTTCTGTTTGTCCACCTGCTGCCGGGCGATCCGGCGCGCCTGATCGCGGGTCCGGAAGCGGATGCCTCAGTGGTGGCGCTGGTGCGTCAGGAGCTGGGCCTTGATCAGCCGCTGACCCAGCAGTTCTGGCACTTTATCCTCAATGCCTTGCAGGGAGATTTCGGCCAGTCGATGGTGTCGAAACGCCCGGTCTCGGAAGAGATTGCCGCACGCTTCTTCCCGACGCTGTGGCTGACGCTGACCAGCATGGTGTGGGCAGTGATTTTCGGTATGACCATCGGCATTACATCGGCCGTCTGGCGCAACCGCTGGCCCGATCGTATCGGCATGACGCTGGCCGTATCCGGTATCTCCTTTCCTGCTTTTGCCTTGGGCATGCTGCTGATGCAGGTGTTCTCTGTGGAGCTGGGTTGGTTGCCGACCGTCGGTGCCGACAGCTGGAAACACTATATTCTGCCGTCCATCACCCTGGGCGCGGCGGTCGCGGCGGTAATGGCACGCTTTACCCGCGCCTCGTTTGTCGAGGTGATGCAGGAAGATTATATGCGCACCGCGCGCGCCAAAGGGGTTCGTGAATCGCTGGTGGTGGTCAAGCACGGCCTGCGCAATGCGATGATTCCGGTGGTGACCATGATGGGCCTGCAGTTTGGTTTCCTGCTCGGTGGCTCGATTGTGGTGGAAGTGGTGTTTAACTGGCCCGGTTTAGGCCGCTTGTTGGTGGACTCGGTGGAGATGCGTGATTACCCGGTGATTCAGGCCGAAGTATTGCTGTTCTCGCTGGAGTTTATTTTGATTAATTTGATTGTCGATATGCTGTATGCGGCGATCAACCCGGCCATCCGTTACAGATAAGGAGTCGCAATTGAAGAACTGGCGACGCGCAGCGGCATTGAAAACCATGCCGATGATGACGGAAACCCGGGTACGTACGCCGTGGCGCGAATTCTGGCGCCGCTTTCGCCATCAACATGTGGCGATGGTGGCGGGCTTATTTGTGCTGCTGTTGATTGTGGTGGCGTTCGTCGCACCGTTAATCGCCCCGTTTGATGCGGAAAACTATTTTGACTATGACCGGCTGAATGACGGACCGTCGATGATGCACTGGTTTGGCGTGGATTCGCTGGGACGTGACATTTTTAGCCGCGTGCTGGTCGGCACGCGCATCTCACTGATTGCTGGCTTCTTCTCGGTGGCGATCGGTGCGCTAATTGGCACGGTGCTGGGATTGCTGGCGGGCTATTACGAAGGCTGGTGGGATCGGATTACCATGCGTATCTGTGATGTACTGTTTGCTTTCCCCGGTATTCTGCTGGCGATTGCGGTGGTGGCGATCATGGGCAGCGGCATGAGCAACGTGATTGTGGCGGTGGCGATTTTCAGTATTCCGGCGTTTGCTCGTCTGGTACGTGGCAACACGCTGGTGCTGAAACACCAAACCTTTATTGAATCAGCCCGCAGTATCGGCGCATCCGACTGGACGATTATTATGCGTCACATTCTGCCCGGGACGGTGTCATCGATTGTGGTCTATTTCACCATGCGTATCGGGACGTCGATTATCACGGCAGCAAGTTTGTCTTTCCTGGGTTTGGGCGCTCAGCCACCTACGCCGGAATGGGGCGCGATGCTCAATGAAGCGCGTGCCGATATGGTGATTGCGCCGCATGTGGCAATCTTCCCCAGTCTGGCGATTTTCCTGACGGTGCTGGCGTTTAATCTGCTGGGGGATGGGCTGCGGGATGCGTTGGATCCGAAGTTAAAAACCTGAAATGTTGAAGAGGTGCGCATGAATGCGCACCCTACGAAATCCCACTTCGTACATTGGTCCGCCATAAATCTGCACCCTACGAGATCCCACTTTCGTACGTTGGTTCGCCATTAATGTGCACCCTGCAAACCTGCACTTGTTCCTGTAGGGTCGCCATTCATGGCGACCAGGTTTTTTGTCGACTCAGAAAGTTTCCCAGTTGTCGTTGCTATGTGCACCGGCAGCTGGAAGGGCACGTGGTGGTGCGACAGGGGCTTTCGCCGTGTTTGTCACCGGTGCGATCACTGCCCGCGTCCCGGTTTTAAAGCGCGCCACCGCGGAGGATAGACTGCTGGCTTGCTGCTCCAGCGAAGCCGAGGCGTTAGCGGATTCCTGCACCAGCGTGGCGTTCTGCTGCGTCACGCGATCCATCTCGTTCACCGCCACACCAATCTGATCGATGCCGCGACTCTGCTCGTCAGAAGCTGACGCAATTTCGCCCATGATATCGGTCACGCGCGTCACCGCACTGACGATCTCCTGCATGGTATCGCCCGCGCTGCTCACCTGCTGTGAACCTAAATTAACGCGCTGCACGGAACCCTCAATCAGCAGCTTAATCTCTTTCGCTGCCTGCGCACTGCGCTGTGCCAGATTACGTACTTCACCCGCGACCACCGCAAAACCACGCCCCTGCTCACCGGCGCGTGCGGCCTCCACGGCAGCATTCAGCGCCAGAATATTGGTCTGGAAGGCAATACCATCGATCACGCTGGTGATATCAGCGATTTTCTTCGAGCTGTCGGCGATATCGCGCATGGTTTTCACTACGCCATCCACCACGTTGCCGCCTTTGTCAGCGGTTTCCGAGGCAGTTTTCGCCAACTGTGTCGCCTGACGCGCGTTATCGGCGTTTTGTTTTACGGTTGCGGTCAGCTCTTCCATGCTGGCGGCAGTCTCTTCCAGCGAGGCGGCCTGTTGTTCGGTACGGGAGGAGAGATCGTTATTACCGTTAGCGATAGCGCTGGCACTGCCGAAAATGGCATCCGCACTGTCGCGCACATTGTTGATCGTGCCCAGCAGTGCTTGCTGCATATGGTTGAGGCTCGCGGCAATGGCGGCCATTTCACTGTGTCCTTCAATCTTCAAACTGGCGGAGAGATCGCCATCGGCAAAGCGCTCCATCTGCTGCTGAACTTGCTTCATCGGCGCTAACAGGATGCGGCGAACCAGCAGCCACACCACCAGCAGCAACAGCACCACAATCACTGCCATCACAGCAACCATCACCAGCATATGCTGATAAGTGCTATCGTTATCTGCAGCGCGGGAATTGATTAACTGAACGTTGTCGCCACGCCACTGCTTGTAGGCCGCTTCCAAATCATCCTGTGCTTGCTGTGCATCCAGCTCGCCATAGGCGGCGTAGTTGTTGGCTTGCAGGAACACAGCGGATTGATTTAAAAGCTGATAATAAGCGGTAAATTTGCTTTCAATGCGCTCGGCGGCTGCCGCACTTTGCCCTGCAATACGCGGGACACTTTTGTAGCGGTCAAAGTGCTGTTTGGCTTCATCAAGCGAGGCGCCCGCGGAAACCAGCAGCTTGTTGATGGCAGCGCGTGAAGCATCATCGGTCTGGTTTTTCAGGATGCGAATCGCCACGCGGTTGATGATAACGCGCGTTTTCACCAGCGTTTGCCAGCTATCGGAGAACTCACGTTGTTGATGCGATAGTTGGTTACTGGCGGTGAAATTATGCTGGCCAGCAATCAGGGAAGATAAAAACAGTGAGCCGGAGATGGCCTGCATAGCGGTGAATACCAACAGCATCAATATGATGGCAGTCACAATTTTCATTTTCGTTAACATGATTTTCCCTGAGCAAAGTAGGCTAGTAGAGAAGTTATCGGTGTAAAAGCACATTGCTTAAGAGCCGCAAAAAAATAATTGCAGTAAGTGATAATGTCGTGCAGGAGAAATGCAGTGAAACCCTTTGATTACGAACAAGACTTTAAGAATATCGATTTCCGACAGCAGCCAGATCTTTATCAGGTAGGACGCGGTGAGCAGGGGGTATTGATGGTGGAGCCTTATAAGAGCGAAATTCTGCCATTCTGGCGCTTCCGGACCGTGGAATTGGCTCAGGAATCTTCCGTTCAGATCATGCAGTTGTTTGAGGACTATCGCGCACAAGACGACTTTGTCGGCATGGATATGGCGCGAAAATTTATTCAGATGGGATATACCCGCGCGCGCCGTTATAGCAATCACAAAGGCGGACGTAAATATGATGCGGACGGTAACGAGTTACCGCGCACCACTGAAAAAGAAAAGGCCGCAGCGGCGGCCATATTCAAATCATGTTGGGATCGGCTGAGATCGGATACCGATTATCTGGCGCGCAAACGTGCGCACCAGCAGCAGCACGGTTAAACGCGCGTACCCCATAAATCGTACTCATCGGCGTGTTCAACTTTGACACGCACCACATCACCGACTTTCACCTGACGATCGCCATTCAGATACACCGCGCCGTCGATCTCAGGTGCATCGGCCATGCTGCGGCCAACCGCGCCTTCTTCATCCACTTCATCGATGAGTACCAGCACTTCACGGCCGATTTTCTCCTGCAGACGTTCGCTGGAGATTTTCTGCTGCAGCTGCATGAAGCGATCGAAACGCTCCTGCTTCACCTCTTCTGGCACCTGGTCCGGCAGTTGGTTGGCAGTCGCGCCTTCAACCGGGCTGTACTGGAAGCAGCCGACACGATCCAGGCGCGCTTCCTTCAGGAAGTCGAGCAGCATCTGGAAATCTCCTTCGGTTTCACCAGGGAAGCCGACGATAAAGGTCGAACGCAGCGTCAGTTCCGGGCAAATTTCACGCCAGCGTTTGATGCGCTCCAGCGTCCGTTCAACCGCACCAGGACGCTTCATCAGCTTCAGAATGCGCGGGCTGGCGTGCTGCAATGGAATATCGAGGTACGGCAGGATTTTGCCTTCGGCCATCAGCGGAATCACGTCATCCACATGCGGGTACGGGTAGACATAGTGCAGGCGCACCCATACGCCGAGTTTCGCCAGCTGCTCGCACAGGCTCACCATGCTGGTTTTCACCGGGGATCCATTCCAGAAACCGGTGCGGTGTTTCACGTCAACGCCGTAAGCCGAAGTATCCTGTGAGATCACCAGCAGCTCTTTCACGCCAGCTTCCACCAGACGTTTGGCTTCATCAAGCACCGAACCAATCGGACGGCTATCAAGATCGCCACGCATGGACGGGATAATGCAGAAGGTGCAGCGATGGTTACAGCCTTCGGAGATTTTCAGGTAAGCGTAGTGGCGTGGCGTCAGCTTAACGCCTTGCTCTGGCACCAGGCTCAGGAACGGGTTGTGCTCCGGCTTTGGCACATAGGTGTGCACGTGTGACAGCACTTGCTCGTAGCTGTGCGGACCAGTGATCTCCAGCACCTTGGGATGCACTTCACGGATCTGATCCACTTTGGCGCCGAGGCAGCCGGTAACGATCACTTTGCCGTTCTCGTTCAGCGCTTCACCAATCGCTTCCAGTGATTCCTGTACGGCGCTATCAATAAATCCACAGGTGTTAACGATGACGATCTCCGCATCATCGTAGCGTGGCACCACATCGTAGCCTTCAGTACGCAGTTCCGTCAGGATGCGTTCAGAGTCGACGAGGTTTTTTGGGCAGCCGAGTGAGACGAAGCCTACGCGCGGCGGATTTTTGACATGGCTCATAAGGATAATAATTCATCATAATTAGTGTGGATAGGCGGGGGATTGTACAGAGGTTGCGAGGGAAAATGTATAGGTGATGTAAGAATCTCCTTAACCGCAAAATGAGTGTTTCCCGCTATGCTTATCAGAGCCGTTATCAGCTCAAATCGTCGCCGATTAGCTTTGCGGCTGCGAAGCGTTAACGGTGATCCGAGTTGTGTAATCCAGCCTGTTTTGCTTAAATGCTCGGTTGGTGATTGTAAGTTATTCACCGCACTGAAGAATTTGAACGCGTGCTGACGGTGCAGATCGTACCGCCAGCGCAGATGCGGATAAAGTGAGAGCAGACAAATGCAAGAGATCGTTAAAGGTTTTCTGAATTTCCAACAGAATGTGTTCCCTGAAAGGAAGGATCTTTTCAAAAGTCTGGCGTCAAACCAGAATCCCAAAGCCCTGTTTATCTCCTGCTCAGACAGCCGTCTGGTGCCTGAATTAGTCACTCAATCCGAGCCAGGCCAGCTGTTCGTGATCCGTAACGCCGGTAATATTGTGCCGCCGTTTGGTCCAGAACCGGGTGGTGTGTCCGCGACGATTGAATACGCGGTGGTCGCGCTGGGCGTCACTGAAATCATCATTTGCGGTCACTCCAACTGTGGTGCCATGAACGCCATCGCTTCTAATGCGGATTTAGAAAGCATGCCCGCGGTCGATCACTGGTTGCATTACGCCAATGCCGCGAAAGCCGTGGTGGAAGAGCGTAACTATGAAGCGGTGGAAACCCGACTCAAAGAGATGGTCAAAGAGAACGTCATTGCCCAGCTGCACAATATCAAAACACACCCTTCAGTAGCCGTTGCGCTGCGCAAAGGCAAAGTTCGCCTGCATGGATGGGTTTATGATATTGAGAGCGGTGGAATCATTGCCCTGACCAAAGGTGGCGAAAGTTTCATTTCGTTGTCTGAGAATCCTGAGACCTGCTTCGAGTGATTCCCCTAACCACCTGCAATGCAGGTGGTTTCTTCTCCCATTCTGAGAAAATTCCCCGCTAAAGCGCAGCGTGCGCTCTACACTTGAGAAGCGATTTACCTCTTATAAGGGCCTTCTCATGCGATTTCGTCTTTATATTCCTGCTTTAACGCTGGCCATGCTGGCGGTGGGTTGTACCTCTCATGTTGCGGATAAACAGCAGTATTCCGGGTTCCTCGGCGATTACAGTCAGTTAAAATCTGAACAGTCACCGAGCGGGAAACCGACATTGCGCTGGATCTCACCGGATTATCACAGCGCGAATTACACGAATGTGGTGTTTGAACCGGTGGTTTATTACCCTGCTGCGCGTCCGACTGAACGCATCAGCCAGCAGACTTTGGATGAAATTCGTCAATACACCGATAGCCAGTTAAAACGGGCTGTGGCAGAGCGTAAGCCTGTCGTCGCGAAACCGGGTGCGCGTACGCTGCGGGTGAAGAGCGCAATTACTGCGGTAACGGCGGAAAACGAAGGGATGCAGTTCTATGAAGTGGTGCCGATTGCGGCGGTTGTCGCCAGCACCATGGCGGCCACCGGCCATCGCACCCAGAACAGTGCGCTGTTCCTGGAGGTGGAAGCGGTCGATGCGCAGACCGGAAAACCGATGATCAAAGCCGTACGTAAGGCCTTCGGCAAGTCACTGCCCAACAACAGCGCGCCGATTACGCTCAACGATGTGCGTCCAGGCATCGATGAGATGGTGCGTGATGTAGTGGCCTTCTCAGCGCCTTAATCCCGTCGCCCGGCGTTATGTCGGGCTTAATGTTTTGTAAATCCTGCACATCCTTTCTTACTGGCTGACTACCCTTAACGGCAGACCGTGATAAAGGAGAATCCCATGCGTTTACTGCCTGTCGCGCTGTTGCTTGGCGCATTGAGTTATGCCCATTCGACCCTGGCTGCTGATGTTCAGGTTCAGGTACTACAGGACAAACTCGACCATCCGTGGTCGGTGGCTTTTTTGCCCGACAATCAAACATTGTTAATTACGGAACGATCCGGGCAACTGCGCAGTTGGCAGCCAGGTAAAGGACTGTCGCAGCCGATTAGCGGCGTGCCAAAAGTCTGGGCTAATCGGCAAGGTGGTTTACTGGATGTGGTGCTGGCCCCCGACTTTGCCCAGAGCCGCCGCGTGTGGCTCAGTTACACCACGGCAGATGCTGAAGGGCGGGCTGGCGGGGTGGTGGGTTATGGCCGACTCAGTGAAGATAATCGTCAATTGAGTGATTTTAAGGCGGTGCTGGAGCAGACACCCAAGCTCTCCAGCGGCGCCAATATTGGAACTCGCCTCGCATTTGATGGCCAGGGCTATCTCTACATTGCGTTTGGCGACAACTTTTCCAGCCTCAGCGCCCAACAGCTCGACAAGCTATCAGGTAAAATCGTGCGTCTGACGCAGAACGGTGAAATCCCTGCGGATAATCCCTTTGTGCAGCGCAAAGACGCGCGTGGAGAAATCTGGTCCTACGGCATGCGTAATCCGCAGGGGCTAGCTTTCAATCCGTGGACGCAGCAGATGTGGGAGAGTGAACACGGCCCGCGCGGCGGCGATGAAGTGAATATCCCGCAGAAAGGCAAAAATTACGGCTGGCCATTGGCCACCTACGGTATTGATTACAGCGGACAGAAAGTGCCGGAAGCGCAGGGCACGCACGTTGCCAGCACGGAACAACCGCAGTTCTGGTGGAAGGTGTCACCGGCCATTAGCGGGATGGCGTTTTATAATAGTGCACGTTTCCCACAGTGGAAAAATTCGCTGTTTATTGGCGCACTTAAAGAAAAGAGTCTGATTCGCCTGCGGGTGAACGGTGAGAAAGTGGTCGAAGAGCAGCGACTGCTGGAGGATCGTGGTGAACGTATTCGCGATGTGCGTCAGGGGCCGGATGGTTATCTCTATGTGCTCACCGATGAAGCCAACGGCAAGCTGTTAAAAGTAGGGCTGGCGGAACCCGCCAGCGCCTCACGCGGTTAACTTAACGTACCCAGTTACAGACTTCCCAACCGCGCTGCTGTGCTTGCTCCAGCAGCAGCGCATTTGGGTTGATCACCCAGGCGTGATCGGCGTGGTTGAGCAGCGGTAAATCGTTCATGGAGTCGCTGTAAGCCCATGTACGATCAAAACGTTGATCCTGTTGTAAAGCTTTCCAGTCGCTCAAACGGGTGACTTTGCCTTCACGATAGGTGGCGGTGCCATAAATCTGTCCGCTGTAGCGCTCGTCTACCACTTCAACGCCAATCGCCAACGCGCCGTGCACGCCCAGACGTTGCGCAATCGGCACCGCCAGATGATCGCCGCTGGCGGTAATGATCATCACGGTGTCGCCGCGCTGCTGATGCCAGTTAATGCGTTCTCGTGCGGCGGGGAAGACGCGTGGCAGAATATCGCGATGGATAAAACGCCGCACCCAACCCTCAACCGTCAGGGTCGCCATACCGGCGAGCGGGGAAAGCGTAGTACTCATATACTCTTCAATCGACAGGGTGCCGGCATGGTATTTCTCCATCAAGGCTTGTTCCTGAGAGATGAGTGCTTCGGGGGCAAATCCCTGTGAGACCAGCCAGCGCAGCCACAGGCTGGTACTGTCTTCACAAATCAGGGTTTCGTCCAGATCGAAAACGGCTAAGTCCATCGTGGTTCTCCTCGGGCTGATTGGCATCAGGTTAGCGGAATTTTGTGACTGGCTTAACCGTTCTGCGAAAAATCGGAATTTCTCTCACTTTTTCCACTACGGCAGAACAGGAAAAGTGGCAGCGCATCGGGGTTGGTGCCAGGGTTACTCTAATAAACTCTATAAAACTTTACGGTTGGACGGTTTTGTTCGCAGGTGGTAAGCGTGTAGCTTTTAATAAGACATGTCTTACCTGCTAGAAAACCATGATTTAACAAGGACAATCTGGTCACGCTCATGAGAAAAAATTCCGTCATTTCTGCCTTGCGGCCGCTGGCTGCCACTTCATTATTAGTGCTTTTCCTTCCCGTCACCACTCAGGCTGAACAGGCGCCTGCTGCACCGCAAATCGAGGCCAAAGCCTGGGTTCTGATGGACTACAACAGCGGCAAAATATTGGCAGAGTCCAATGCCGACCAGCGGTTGGATCCCGCTAGCCTCACCAAAATGATGACCAGCTATGTCGTCGGCCAGGCGTTAAAGTCCGGCAAGATCCATAACGATGATCTGGTGACTATCGGTCAGGACGCATGGGCAACCGGCAACCCGAAATTGCGCGGCTCCTCGCTGATGTTCCTCAAACCCGGTGACCGCATTCCGGTTTCTGAACTCAACAAGGGCGTGGTGATTCAGTCAGGCAATGATGCCTGCATCGCACTGGCCGATTATGTCGCCGGTAGCCAGGACTCGTTTATCGGTCTGATGAACAATTACGTTAAGGCGTTTGGATTACAGAATACCCACTTTATGACCGTGCACGGTCTGGATGCTGATGGCCAATACAGTACCGCGCGCGATATGGCAATCATCGGCCAGCGTCTGATCAGCGATGTGCCTGAAGAGTATGCGTTAAACAGCGAGAAAGAGTTCACCTTTAATCATATTAAGCAGATGAACCGTAACCGCCTGCTGTGGAGCAGTAACCTCAAGGTGGATGGGATTAAAACCGGACATACCTCGGGCGCGGGCAATAACCTGGTCGCGTCTGCCGTGGACGGAGATATGCGTTTGATTTCGGTGGTGCTGGGCACGCAAACCGATGCGATTCGCTTCCGTGAAAGTGAGAAGCTGCTGACCTGGGGCTTCCGTTTCTACGAAACCGTGACGCCGATAAAAACGGATAAGCCTTTTGCCCAGCAGCGCGTGTGGTTTGGTGAGCAGAGTCAGGTCAATCTCGGCGTGGCGAAAGACGCAGCGATCACCGTGCCGAAAGGGCAGATGAAAAACCTCAAGGCGAGTTTCACCCTGAATTCACCGCAGCTGGAAGCACCGCTGGAGAAGAATCAGGTGGTGGGCACCATTGATTTCCAGCTGGATGGCAAAACGATAGATCAGCGCCCGCTGGTGGTGATGGAAGCGGTGCCGGAGGGCGGATTTGTTGGCCGTATCTGGGATTTCATCATGATGAAATTCAACGGTTGGTTTGGAAAGTGGTTTAGCTAATCCGATATGAGGCGACCCGAGCGGGTCGCCCTTTATACTATCCGCGCACCCAGCCTTTTTTGATCGGCATGGCGAACAATGAGCGATACACCTGATGCGTAAACGCCAGCATGCGGTCGCCATACAGCTGCCACGCCATATGCGAAGCCAGACACGCCAGTAATCCCACCAAAAATCCGCCCAGCATATCCATTGGCCAATGTACGCCCAGATAGACGCGCGACCAGGCAATGGTGCTGCCGACCGCCAGTAAAATCACCCCTGACCACAAGCGGTGCCAGAAGATAAACGCCAGCGCAAAGGTAAAGATGGTGGTGCCATGATCGCTGGGGTATGAGTCATCGGCGGCGTGTGCCAGGAATTGATGTCCAAAGCCAATGGCAAACGGGCGCGGATGTGGCAGCAGCTGGCCGACACACCAGGAAATACTTAACGCGTAAATCAGCGCCATGCCGGTTTTCAGAACCAGCGCGCGTTGAGATTGCACCTGCTCACGCGGTCCCCAAAACCACAATGCCACAATCAGCAGTGGGACAATGGCAATCACATCTTTGGCGATAAAGGTCGCCAGGTTAATCAACCATGGCGGTGAATCCGTCGTGGCGTTGATCCATAGAAACAGGCTATGGTTGAGCGCTTCCATCACGTTTGCTTTTCCTCATCTTGTCTACCCAAAAAGAAACACCAGCAAAAATCAGCACCTGGCTCAGCCACACCCACCATCCCGACCACAGATTGTGAGAGAAGAAGTGGGCACCGCGCATCACCTGGCCGTATCCCATCAGCAAACCCACCGCGATTCCGAACAACAGTGCGATGACGGCGCGGCGCGGACGCTCGGGCCACCACAGGAAGAACAGCGCCATCAGGGCAAAGCCGCTGGAAGCGTGACCGCCTGGGAAACATTGCCCCGGGCCGCTATTGACCGGAGTGGGATCCAGCAGCACAAAACTGGCTGCCTTACCGCCAAACATCGCCAAATCCCACGGACAGGAGTGCGCGCTGTGCGCCTTCAGGATGCCCACCACTAACGGCCCCATACCAAACAGCAGGGCCACCAGCACGCGACGGCCATCGCGTATCTGCACCCCACGTAACAACATCAATACCGCACCGGCGATAATCACATCCTTAAACAAGCGATGATTGATCAGATCCAGCCAGCGATTGTGCTGCAATGGAAATGTCTGCGTTTGTGGGTCAAACCACCGCTGACTGATGGCGATGTCCAGGTTTTCGTGGCGTGACCACCACATAAACACCAGTGCCGAAATTGCCAGTAAAATAAAGTTGATAGCGTAAAAGCGACCAGACAAACAATAAATAGTCGGGCTCTTAATCTTATCGCGGGTTGTTGGAGTGTTTAACTTTGATGAAAGTTGCATGAATGTTTGAAAATAGCGAAACCAGAATCGCAGGGTCGCAATTTACGCTTAGGAGAACCTTAAGCGGCAGGGATTACAGGCATAAAAAAACCCGCAAGTCAGTGACCGGCGGGCTCCACAATTTGGGGATTTCAAAGAAAAGCAGTGGCACTTATTCAGACTGCGCCCCAAATAGAAAGTTCTGAACGGCGTAAAAATATTTTTAAAAAGGCAAAAGCGGCCAAATTATTACAATCAGCGTGCCGGCGAGCGTCAGCAAAACGTTAGCAATCGCATAAGTTCCTGCATAGCCCAGTGCCGGAATGCTACTGCGTGCGGTATCACTGATGATCTCCATGGCCGGTGCACAGGTACGTGCGCCCATAATGGCACCAAACAGCAGCGCACGGTTCATGCGCAGCACGTAGGCGCCAAACAGATAGCAGATTACCACCGGGATCAAACTGACCAGCAGGCCGCTCAGCAACATCAATGCGCCCGCACTGCCGAGGCCATGCTGCAGGCCGCTGCCGGCGCTTAAGCCAACACCCGCCATAAACACCATCAAACCGAACTCCTTCACCATAGTCAGCGCCCCTTGCGGGATGTAGCCGAAGGTCGGATGGTTGGCGCGCAGGAAGCCGAGCATGATTCCCGCGAACAGCAAACCGGCAGCATTACCGATACCGAAGCTGAAGTTGCTGAACTGGAAGGTGATCATGCCGATCATCAAACCAATGATAAAGAAGGCGCAGAAGGCCAGCAGATCGGTCATCTGACTGTGAATCGCAATAAAGCCGATGCGATCCGCCAGACTTTTCACACGGCGCGCTTCACCGCTGACCTGCAGCACATCACCTTTGTTCAGCATGATGCTGTCATCAATCGGCATCTCAATCTGGCTGCGAATCACCCGATTGAGGAAGCAACCGTGATCGGTGAGTTTCAGATGGCTTAGACGTTTATTCACCGCATTGTGGTTCTTCACCACAATCTCTTCGGTGACGATACGCATGTCGAGCAAATCACGGTCGAACACCTCTTTGCCATTTCGGAAACTGGCATCGAGGCGTGCATGCGCGTCAGGATAGCCCACCAGCGAAATTTCATCGCCGAGTTGCAGCATCGCATCCCCATCCGGACTGGCGAGAATCCCGTTACGGCGCAGGCGTTCAATGTAGCAGCCGGTCTGGCGGTGAATGCCCAGCTCGCGCAGGTTTTTGCCGCCGCTCCATCCCACCAGTTCCGCGCCGACGCGATACGCGCGGATGACCGGCAAGAACACTTTGCGCTGGCTGTCAGCATCCAGACCGCGTTCACGCGCAATCTGCTGCGCGCAGGTGGGTAAGTCCTGATGTTGCAGACGAGGCAGATAGCGAGCGCCAAAGATCAGGCTCACCAGACCTATCAAATAGGTGAGGGCGTAACCGAGGCTGAGGTTATCCTGCATCATATTGAGCTGATGGCTGTCACTGATGCTTTGTCGCAGCGTGTCACCCGCGCCAACCAGCACCGGTGTAGAAGTCATGGAACCGGCCAGCATGCCCGCCGTGAGACCAATATCCCAGCCGAACAGTTTGCCGAGTCCCAACGCAACGAGCAGGGCGCTGACCACCATGACAATGGCAAGAAGAAAGTAGTTTTTACCGTCGCGGAAAAAGATCGAGAAAAAGTTAGGTCCGGCTTCAACACCGACACAAAAAATAAACAACATAAAGCCGAGACTGAGTGCGTCAGTATTTATCGCAAAGTGCTGCTGACCTAAAATCAATGAAACAACGAGGACACCAATGGAATTTCCTAGCTGTACCGAGCCGAGACGTAATTTGCCCAAGCACAGCCCAAGGGCTAAGACGACAAATAATAACAGAACGTCATTTCCGCTTAACAATTCTGCGACGTTAATGTTCACGGTTTAACTTCTTCTTTACCTGTAACAAGTTGATGAAAAGGCCTTTTTTCGCTATCTTGTGGCAGCTGTGAATGTCCTTGCCGCCAGGAAGGTGCAGACCATTATTTAAAACGGCGTCATTCTAATCATAAATAACTTCCTCAGCTATCAGCAGTTTTTAATCCTTCTGCCGGCGGCTGTTTCTTTTTATTTCCACTTGTGCGCATCAGGGCAGTAAACGTTTCAATATTGTTAACAACAAAGTTGAGGATGGTTATGTTGCAGCGCAATAATCGCTGGCCAGCATCGGTTCTGGGTGTGATGCTTTATACGCTGGTGTTTATTTTTGCACATCATTTTTGGGCGGTCGCTGCGGAGCAAGCAGTTCGTGGTCAGCCTGAATTATTGCTGTTTTTATTGCCGGGCATGTTAATGGCGATGTTGCAGCCGGATAGTCCATTAATTAGCACGCTGTGGATCGCGCTGGTCGGTACGCTGCTGGGCATGGCCTGGATGTGGCTGACCGTCACGCAGATGCACAGCTGGCTGCTGATCGTCGCATGGAGTTTGAGTGCGCTGTTTTGGGCAGGATGCGGGGCGTTACTGATCCGCCTGATGCGGATTATGCTGGCGATGCGTGCCGAGTAGCACGATCAAAAACGGGCCCGCAGGCCCGTTTGCTTAGGCTTCAACACCCAAGTTTTCTTTCGTCCAGGCCGCGAATTCGGTGTAACCACCGATATGCTGGTCATCAAGGAAAATTTGCGGCACGGTAGTCACCGGTTTGCCGGCACGTGCTTCCAGATCGGCCTTGGTGATGCCAGTCGCCTGAATATCGACATACTGATAGTTGAAATCATCGCGCTCGCTGGTCAGCTTGGTGGCTAACTCTTTCGCACGTACGCAGTATGGGCAGCTTGAACGGCCAAAAATCACTGCAATCATTGCTTCTCTCCTTCCGCTGCTGTTTTGTGACCAGTTTCACAGAACAGCGTGAATAATGGCTAACATCATGCCCGCCCATCCTGCTTAAGCAAAGAAGAAAATGCCTGTTACTCTAATGGCCGCAATCTATTTCCGTCATACTTCACTGCGCAGACGTGTTTGACTCCAGCTGACTTGCTGGGGAAAGCTGCGCCTTGCTGCAGAGCGAAATATTCGGGTCTAAAATGCGACTAACAAATTGAGCAACTGAGGAAATCGCCCATGCGTAATCTGGCCACGTTGCCTAAACCGGTTTTGCTGCTGGAAGTGCTTGGCGTGCTCGCGGTGATTGGCGCGCTGCTGCTGGTTAATGACTGGATCAGCGCGCCTGATTTTATAGCGCAGAAGTCGCTGGCGACGGTGCTGTTTTTCCTTGGCATCGCGCTGATGCTGCCAGCCGCCTGGCTGATGATGTGGCGCACGGCGCAAGCGATGGCGCCACAGTTGTTCAATCACAACCACAAAAAGAAGTAACCGGAGAGGATTATGACGCCGACCATAGATTTACTGTGCAGCCACCGTTCCATTCGCGCCTTTACCGAGCAGGGCATTGATGATGCTCAGCGCAGCGCGATCATCGCTGCAGCACAAGCGGCCTCGACCTCCAGTTTTTTACAGTGCTCCTCAATTATTCGCATTACCGACCAGGAAAAGCGTGAACAGCTGGTGCAACTCACCGGCGGGCAGCCGTGGGTGAGCGCCGCCGCTGAGTTTTGGGTGTTTTGTGCCGACTTTAACCGTCATCAGCAGATTTGCCCGGATGCGCATCTCGGACGCGCCGAACAGCTGCTGTTGGGCTGTGTGGATACGGCATTAATGGCACAAAACGCCATGGTCGCGGCGGAGTCGCTGGGGCTGGGTGGTGTGTTTATTGGTGGCATCCGTAATAGCATTGCGCAAGTCACCGATTTGCTGGAACTGCCGAAATTTGTGCTGCCACTGTTTGGCTTCTGCATCGGTCATCCCGCCTCTGCACCCGACGTGAAACCACGCATGCCTGCGACGATGCTGGTGCATGAAAATCGTTATCAGGCTGTCGATAAAAGCGTGCTGGCCCAGTACGATAACCAAATCACCGCTTATTATCAGCAGCGTGACAGCAACCAGCGTTCGGAAACCTGGAGCGAACTGATTCAACGCCTGATCATCAAAGAAACGCGTCCGTTTATGCTGGATTATCTGCATCAACAGGGCTGGGCAACGCGCTAAGCACAAGGAATTCTGCAATGAAAATGGCCATTCTCACACGCGATGGAACGCTATATTCGTGTAAGCGTCTGCGTGACGCCGCGGAAGAGCGTGGCCATCAGGTGCAGATGATCGATCCGCTTTCCTGCTACATGAATATCAACTCCGATTCGCCAGCGGTGCATTATCGTGGCGAAGCACTGGGCCACTTTGATGCCGTTATCCCGCGTATTGGGACGGCGACCACTTTTTACGGCACGGCGGTGTTGCGCCAGTTTGAGATGTTGGGCAGCTATCCGCTGAATGAATCGGTCGCCATCACCCGGGCGCGTGACAAGCTGCGTTCGCTGCAGTTGCTGGCGCGGGAAGGCATTGATATGCCCATCACCGGTTTTGCCTCTTCGCCTGACGATACTCAGGATGTGATTGCCATGGTCGGTGGCGCGCCGCTGGTGGTGAAATTGGTAGAGGGCACGCAGGGGATTGGTGTGGTGCTGGCGGAAACGCGCCAGGCGGCGGAGAGCGTCATTGATGCCTTTCGTGGCCTCAACGCCCATATCCTGGTGCAGGAATTCATTAAAGAAGCGCAGGGACGCGATATTCGCTGCCTGGTGATCGGTAATGAAGTGGTGGCATCCATCGAACGCATTGCTAAAGAGGGCGATTTCCGTTCCAACCTGCATCGCGGCGGCACCGCGCGCGTGGTCAGTATTACTGAGCAGGAGCGTGAAATCGCGGTGAAAGCCGCATCTACACTGGGACTGGAAGTGGCAGGAGTGGATATTCTCCGCGCCGATCGTGGCCCACTGGTGATGGAGGTCAATGCCTCGCCAGGGCTTGAGGGCATTGAGGGCATCACCGGTCTGGACATTGCTTCCATGATGATTAACTGGATAGAAGCGCATGCTTGCCCCGGCTATCGTCTTAAAACCGGGGGCTAGGCGTGCTTTTACGTGGTTTTCGTGGCATCAGATAGACTTTTTCCGTAAGCTAAGGCGCTTATTTCTTCACCCCACAGGACATAACGATGGATTCACTGGTCGTTCCTGACATCGACATCCTGCGTCGCTGGCTGGATCAACAAAATATCACCTGGTTCGAATGCGATGCCTGTCAGGCACTGCACCTGCCGCACATGCAGAATTTTGACGGGGTGTTTGATGCAAAAATCGACCTGGTGGACAACGTCATCCTCTTCTCGGCTCTCGCGGAAGTGAAACCCACCGCGCTGATTCCTTTGGTCGGCGATTTATCGCAGATCAATGCCAGTTCGCTCACGGTGAAAGCCTTTATCGATATTCAGGATGACAATCTACCCAAGCTGATTGTCTGCCAGTCGATCAGTACCACTGCCGGGTTAACCTTTGGCCAGTTCTCGCACTTTATGAAGCAAAGTGAAGAGGGCGTTTCTATGGTGATCATGGAAGCCTTTGCCAACAATCTCTTGATGGTGGGCGAAGAAGAAGAGGAACG
This sequence comes from Pantoea sp. alder81, assembly GCF_020179835.1. Classification (GTDB taxonomy): domain Bacteria; phylum Pseudomonadota; class Gammaproteobacteria; order Enterobacterales; family Enterobacteriaceae; genus Pantoea. The sequence continues at coordinate 279,324 of NZ_JAIUDA010000001.1, forward strand.
ACAGCCGAGTTCCAGCAGTCACGCCATGCTGCACTAACTTCCCGCCTCGCTAACTGCCGCTTTTTGCGGCAGTTTTCATTTTAGCCCCACCACTTTTTATTCTGCATTTTGCCCTTTATTGCCAGATATTAGTCGTGCTTTATGCCACTAGTGCCAAAGCCCATAGCAGAAACATGCATAAAATATCGCGAAAAGGCGTTTTTTACGCTGGGATCTGGCACGCGTGAAGCTGGGGGGCTATTCTTGCGGGGCTGCTTGAGACATGCAACCTCAGCACAACTATAGGTTTTTGCTATTAAACTCCCGCTGAATATTGATTCATTGTGTGTCTGTGATTAAACAGAAAAAACGCAACGACCGGATCGCGTGTATGCAGCGTTGTGATGACCCCCTCAGGAGGAAGTAAAACATGATCAACCAACGTAAAAAATGGTTGCCAGGTGTGGTTGCAGGTGTGCTGATGGCTGCGGCCGTTGGTGCTCAGGCAGAGGATAAAACGCTGCACGTCTATAACTGGTCTGATTATATTGCGCCAGATACCGTGCCTAATTTTGAAAAGCAGACCGGCATTAAAGTGGTCTATGACGTGTTTGATTCCAACGAAGTGCTGGAAGGTAAACTGATGGCCGGTTCAACCGGTTACGACGTCGTGGTGCCATCCTCCAGCTTCCTTGCACGCCAACTGCAATCAGGCGTTTTCCAGGAGCTGGATAAGAGTAAGCTGCCAAACTACAAAAACCTCGATCCTGATTTGATGGCGAAAGTCGCGCAACACGATCCAGGTAACAAATACGCGATTCCGTATCTGTGGGGCACCACCGGTATCGGCTATAACGTCGATAAGGTGAAAGCCGCGTTAGGCACAGATGCGCCAGTCAACAGCTGGGATCTGGTGCTTAAGCCAGAAAACCTGGAAAAACTGAAAAGCTGTGGTGTTTCCTTCCTTGATGCACCGGAAGAGATTTTCGCCACCGTGCTGAACTACCTCGGCAAAGATCCGAACAGCTCTGACGCCAAGGATTACACCGGCGCCGCCACCGATCTGCTGCTGAAGTTGCGTCCAAATATCCGTTACTTCCATTCGTCTCAGTACATTAACGACCTCGCAAATGGCAATATCTGTGTGGCCATCGGCTGGTCGGGCGATATTCTGCAGGCGAAAGATCGTGCAGAGAAAGCCAATAACGGCGTGCACCTGGGTTACAGCGTGCCGAAAGAGGGCGCTCTGGCCTTCTTCGATATGTTTGCGATTCCTAAAGACGCGAAAAATCTTGATGCGGCCTATCAGTTCCTGAATTACATGATGGATCCAAAAGTCATCGCCGATGTTTCCAACAAAATTAACTACGCAAGTGGAAACAAAGCCTCTCTGCAGTTGGTCAATGCCGATATCCGCAACAACCCAGGCATTTACCCAACGCCGGATGCGATGGCCAAACTGTTTGTGCTCAAAGTCCAGGATCCGAAACTGGATCGTGCGCGTACCCGTGCATGGACTAAAGTAAAAAGTGGTAAGTAATTCGTTTTAAACGTATTGATTACCTGTAACGACAACAGAGGCGCGGTGATGGCCTCTGTTGTGCCATTTCAGCGGCTGGCTGTGCCGCGCTACCCCGCTTAGCGCCGGAGAAATGTTAGTGAACGACGCGATTCCCCGCCCCCCAAATAAAACGGCTAAGGCGTTAACGCCGCTGCTGGAAATTCGCAACCTGACCAAATCTTTTGACGGCCAGCACGCCGTGGATGATGTCAGCCTGACCATTTACAAAGGTGAGATTTTTGCCCTGCTGGGTGCTTCCGGCTGCGGTAAATCGACCTTGCTGCGCATGCTGGCAGGCTTTGAGCCACCGACCAGCGGGCAGATTGTGCTGGACGGGCAAGACCTGTCACACGTTCCGCCTTATCAGCGCCCGATCAACATGATGTTCCAGTCCTACGCGCTGTTCCCGCATATGACGGTGGAACAGAACATCGCCTTCGGACTGAAGCAGGATAAATTGCCAAAAGGCGAAATCAGCAGCCGCGTGGCCGAAATGCTGACGCTGGTGCATATGCAGGAATTTGCTAAGCGCAAACCGCATCAACTTTCGGGCGGTCAGCGTCAGCGTGTGGCATTGGCGCGTAGTCTGGCGAAACGGCCCAAACTGCTGCTGCTGGATGAACCTATGGGCGCGCTGGATAAAAAACTGCGCGACCGTATGCAGCATGAAGTGGTGGATATCCTTGAGCGCGTTGGCGCGACCTGCGTGATGGTGACGCACGATCAGGAAGAGGCCATGACCATGGCGGGTCGTATTGCCATCATGAACCGCGGTAAGTTCGTGCAGATTGGTGAGCCGGAAGAGATCTACGAGCATCCTACCAGCCGCTATAGCGCCGAGTTTATTGGTTCGGTCAACGTGTTTGACGGCCTGCTGCGCGAGCGTGCTGAAGATGGTGTGGTGATTGATGCGCCGGGCCTGGTGCATCCGCTGAAAGTACAGACCGATGTGTCCATCATTGATAACGTGCCGGTGCACGTCGCGCTGCGTCCTGAGAAAGTGATGCTGTGTGAAGAGGTACCGGCAGATGGTTGCAACTTTGCCGTCGGCGAAGTGGTACATATCGCTTATCTCGGTGACCTGTCGATTTATCACGTTCGCCTGCGCAGTGGTCAGATGATCAGCGCGCAGCTGCAGAATGCACATCGCTACCGCAAAGGTGCGCCAACATGGGGTGATGAAGTTCGCCTGTGCTGGGATGCCGACAGCTGTGTGGTTCTGACGGTTTAAGGAGGCGTAATGAGCCAGATTTCTCAACGCAGCGAGCCGGAAGTAGTGGGTACACCGCTGCAGCGCTGGGGCACGCGCATTAAAATGCTGCATGGCCGCAAGCTGGTGATCGCACTGCCTTACCTGTGGCTGACCCTGCTGTTTCTGCTGCCGTTCCTGATCGTCCTGAAGATCAGTTTTGCCGACATTGCGCGCGCCATTCCGCCGTACACCGATCTGGTGACCTGGGCCGATGACCAGTTCAACCTGGTGCTGAATCTCGGTAACTACATCACGCTCACCGATGATCCGTTGTATGCCGAAGCCTATCTCACCTCGTTAAAAGTGGCGGGGATCTCCACGATAATCTGTTTGCTGATAGGTTATCCGCTGGCGTGGGCGGTGGCGCACAGTAAGCCTTCAATGCGCACCATTCTGCTGTTGCTGGTGATCTTGCCTTCCTGGACCTCGTTCCTGGTGCGCGTGTACGCGTGGATGGGCTTGCTGAACAACAACGGCATTCTCAACCGTTTCCTGATGTGGCTGGGTGTCATCGACCATCCTTTGGTGATCCTTTACACCAACACCGCGGTGTACATCGGCATTGTTTACTGCTATCTGCCGTTTATGGTGTTGCCAATCTATACCGCGTTAACCCGCATCGACTATTCGCTGGTGGAAGCCTCGCTGGATCTCGGTGCGCGCCCGCTGAAAACCTTCTTTAGCGTGATCGTGCCACTCACCAAAGGCGGCATTATCGCTGGTTCGATGCTGGTGTTTATCCCGGCGGTGGGGGAGTACGTGATCCCGGAACTGCTGGGAGGGCCGGATAGCATCATGATCGGCCGTATTCTGTGGCAGGAGTTCTTTAACAACCGCGACTGGCCGGTGGCTTCGGCACTGGCAGTGATCATTTTGTTGATTCTGATTCTGCCAATCATCTGGTTCCACAAGCATCAAAACCGTGAGTTAGGAGAGAAGGAATGAATCAGTTACCCACCATTCGCTCTCCATGGCGCACGGCAATTCTGGTGCTGTGTTTCATGTTCCTGTACGCGCCGATGTTGCTGCTGGTGGTTTACTCCTTTAACAGCTCGCAGCTGGTGACCGTGTGGGAGAGCTTCTCGTTCCACTGGTACAAAGTACTGTTCCAGGACGATGCGATGCTGGATGCCGTTGGCCTCAGCCTGACCATCGCCGCGCTCTCCGCCACCATGGCGGTGGTGTTGGGCACCATGGCGGCGGTGATCATCGTGCGCTTTGGCCGTTTCCGTGGACATAGCGGTTTTGCATTTATGCTTACCGCACCGCTGGTAATGCCAGATGTGATCACCGGGTTGTCTCTGCTGCTGCTGTTTGTGGCGATGGGCAACACCTTTGGCTGGCCGAGCGATCGCGGCATGCTCACCATCTGGCTGGCGCACGTCACCTTCTGTACCGCTTACGTGGCGGTGGTGATCAACTCCCGCCTGCGCGAGTTGGATCGCTCGATTGAAGAGGCGGCAATGGATCTCGGGGCAACGCCGCTGAAAGTGTTCTTCGTGATTACCGTGCCAATGATTGCTCCAGCGATTGTTACAGGCTGGCTGCTGGCCTTTACGCTGTCACTTGATGATCTGGTGATTTCCAGCTTCGTCACAGGGCCTGGCGCCACCACGCTGCCGATGGCAATCTTTGCCACCGTGCGCCGCGGCGTCAACCCAGAGATCAACGCGTTAGCCTCATTGATTCTGTTTGTGGTTGGCCTGGTCGGATTTATCGCCTGGCGCTTTATGGCGCATGAAGAAAAACAACGTTTACGCGATATTCAGAAAGCCAGACGTGGCTGAAACCCGTAACATTTGCCAATATAAGAACGGGCCGGTTTACCCTTCATACTTCACGTTAGTAGGTGCGTTGGCTACGTGTGTTCACCCCAGTCACTTACTTAGGTAAGCTCCTGAGGATTCTCACACTTGCCGCCTTCCTAAAACGTGAATTATTTTGGGGAAAGACCTGCCCGTTTTTTTATGGTTGCGGAGTTCAGTGATGTCGGAAACCCTTAAAAACGCGATGGCAAATTCTACGCCTGCACCGGTGATGGTGGCGGGGATCGCCATCATTGCCACGCGCTGCCTCAGCGTGCTGATGCTGGCCAATGAACTGGGTTACGACGAAATCGCTAACTTTGTCCACCGCAGCGCGCAGGCGTGGGATTCCACGCTGATTTTTATCGCCAGTCAGCTGATCTTTCTGTTTGAACTGCGCTGTGCGTTTACCCTGCTGCGCGGTAGCAATCACGGGCGCTGGGGATATGTGGTGGCGCAAATTATCGTGCTCGGTTATATGCTGATGGCATCTGTCGGCTGGATCTACCCGGAAATTTTCAGTATTCCCGGTGAAACCAATGCGCAGATCATCCATCATACGTTGATGCAGAAAGTGCCGGATGTACTGGTGTTGCTGTTACTGTTTGTGCCGGCCAGCAGTCGCGCTTTTTTCCGCGCCCGGTGATACAATCTGCCCCCGTTTTTTCTCCCAATTCTGAATACAGGCCTTTCCATGCATTGCGCGCTTTATGATGCCGGTCGCTGTCGCTCGTGCCAGTGGCTGGAGAAACCCTATCCGCAGCAGCTTAATGAGAAGCAATCGCTGCTCGAGCAGCTACTGTCACAGACCGCGGTGGCCACATATTTACCACCGGTGACCTCGGCGCTGCAGGGTTTTCGTAATAAAGCCAAAATGGTGGTGAGCGGCAGTGTCGAGCGGCCGATTTTCGGCATGGTGGCGCGTGATGGCGAACCGGTTGATCTGTGCGATTGCCCGCTCTATCCCGCCAGCTTTGCGCCGGTATTCGAGGTGCTGAAACCCTTTATTGCCCGCGCCGGATTAACGCCCTACAACGTGGCGCGTAAACGCGGAGAACTGAAATTCCTGCTGCTCACCGAGAGTTCGCAAGGAGGCATGATGCTGCGGTTTGTGCTGCGTTCCACCAGCAAACTGGAGCAGTTGCGCGCGGCCTTACCCTGGCTGCAGCAGCAGTTGCCGCAGCTGAAAGTGATCTCCGCCAATATCCAACCGGTGCATATGGCGATTCTGGAAGGGGATGAAGAGATTGCTTTGACGCCGGACCAGGCGCTGGCAGAGCGTTTCAATCAGGTGCCGCTGTATATTCGCCCGCAGAGTTTCTTCCAGACTAACCCGCAGGTCGCTGCCGATTTGTATGCCACCGCGCGAGATTGGGTAGCAGAGCTGCCAGTGTCCAGCATGTGGGATCTGTTCTGCGGCGTAGGCGGTTTCGGCTTGCACTGCGCCACGCCAGAGATGCAGCTGACCGGTATTGAGATCAGTGCGGAAGCCATTGCCTGTGCACAGCAGTCGGCTGAACAGTTGGGGCTTGATAAGGTGAGCTTCGCCGCGCTGGATTCGACCCAGTTCGCCACATCGCGTGAGCAGGTGCCACAGTTGGTGCTGGTCAATCCGCCGCGTCGCGGCATTGGCGCTGAGCTGTGTGCTTATCTCAGTGAGATGGCACCAGACTACATTCTCTACTCAAGCTGCAATCCCGGCACGATGGCGCAGGATATTGCGCGTCTGGCAGATTACGCGGTGAGCCGCGTCCAGCTGTTTGATATGTTTCCGCATACGGCACACTTTGAAGTGCTGACGTTGCTGATTAAGAAGGGTGGAGCCGCGTAGCTGCCGCCTGAACTGAGGACATGCAGAACCTGCCAGGTGGCACGCCACGCTGCTCCATAATGCTTATTCCGGGAACCACTTCTGATTGATTTGCTGCCAGGTACCATCAGCTTTCAACGCTACCAGCGCGTCATTCATCTCTTTCAACAGCGTTGCATTGCCTTTGCGAACCGCAATGCCTAAGCCGGTGCCGAAGTACTCGGTATCGGTGATATGTTCACCCACCGCACTGAGATCGTCGTTGGCCTTCAGCCACTGATTCACCACTGCGCTATCGCCAAATACGCCGTTCAGGCGACCATTTTTCAGATCGAGAATCGCATTTTGGTAGCTGTCATAGGCCACGGCGATCACTTCAGGATGCTTCTCCAGCAGGTATTTCTGATGTGTGGTGCCATTTTCTACACCGACGCGTTTGCCTTTCAGCTGGCTGAAGTCGGTGAACTGACCTTTATGCGCAATCACAATCGCGGAGTTTGCATAATACGGCTGAGTGAAATCGACCTGTTTGCTGCGCTCCGCCGTGATATCCATGCCTGAAATCACGGCATCATAACGACGGAACTTAAGTGAAGGGATCAGGCTGTCAAAGGCGTTATTAGTGAAGGTGCAATCTGCTTTCATTTGCTGACATAACGCTTTAGCCAGATCGATATCGAAGCCAACGATTTGGTTGTCGTGGTCGAGGGATTCAAACGGAGGATAGGTCGCAGAAGAGGCGAAGCGGATTTTTTCCGCCGCATAAGCATTCATTGCCAGTGTTGCCAGCGCTGCAGCAACAATCCATTTTTTCATTATGTGACTCCTGTAAACCATGCCAGAGATAGAACGGGTTACACGATGCCAGTTAATGAATTTATATGCAATAAATATGATTAAAAAATTAAATATTCAGAGGGTGTTGAGAAGCGTGGCGGCGCAATCCTTTGCGCGTTTGTTTGCAGCATCTTCGCTTCAGATTAGCGCGATGGATCATGCCGCGACGGTATCAATTGCGGTGTTCGAATGCCAATGCGCGCTTTTCGATTAAACGCATCATCAGCGTGAGCAAACCGTTGACCACCAGATAAATCAGTCCGGCAGCGGCATACACCGTGATGTCATAAGTGCGGCCATACAGCAATTGCCCATGCCCCATCACTTCCATCAACGTAATGGTGTACGCCAGTGAAGTGCTCTTAAACACTAAAACGACTTCGTTAGAGTAAGAGGAGAGGGCGCGTTTAAACGCATACGGCAGCAGGATACGCAGCGTGTCTTTACGGTTCATCCCCAGTGCAGCGCAGGACTGCCATTGACCCGAAGGAATGGCGCGTACTGCACCGTAAAATAGCTGAGTGGTGTAAGCCGCACTGTTGAGCGACAGCGCAATCAGCGCGCACAGCCAGGGCTGTGATAGCAAATGCCATAACCACGGCACGTTCTGAATGCTGGGAAACTGGCCGGGACCGTAATAAATCAGGAAGATCTGCACCAGCAGCGGCGTGCCAGTGAACACCGTGATGTAGCCTTTCACCAGCCAGTTCAGCACCGGGACTTTCAGTGAGAGCACGATGGTACACAGCAGCGACAGCACCAACGCGGCAATCAGTGACGCGATGGTTAAGGTCAGGCTGGTGTGCAGGCCCTTCAGAAGTTCGGGTAAGTAATCCAGCATGCGTCAGGCCCCCCGCTCGAAACGCGTGGTGCGCGATTCAATACGGCGCAGTATCGCCTGACTGAACAGCGTGATAATCAGGTAGACGGCCGCAGCCACCAGATACCAGGTAAAGGGTTCTTGCGTGCGCGTGGCAATGCTTTTGGTTTGCAGCATGATGTCATTCACGCTAATCAGCGACACCAGCGCGGTATCTTTCAGCAGCACCAACCACTGATTGCCTAAGCCTGGCAGCGCGTGACGCCACATTTGCGGCATGATCAGACGAAAGAAAATTGCCGACTTCTTCATGCCCAACGCCTGGCCGGATTCCCACTGGCCCACCGGCACGGCTTTTAGCGCGCCACGCAGCGTTTGGGAGGCGTAGGCTGAGTAAAGCATCGCGAGGGCAATCACACCGCACAGGAACGGGCTGACGTCGAAGTTTTCAATCTGCACCTGCACGGGAATGCTGAACAAACCAAGATTGATCTGGAAGCCGTCGGACAAGGTCAGTAAAAGCTGTGAGGCGCCAAAGTAGACAAACAACACCACCAGAATTTCGGGTAATCCACGGATCAGCGTGACCAGTGCAGTGCCAAGCCACGCCAGCGGTTTCCAGCGCACCGTTTCCCAGCCAGCAAAAATCATCGCCAGCGCAAGGCCGGCGATCAGTGCACAAACAGCAAGGCCGACGGTCATGCCGGCGGCGCTTGCGAGAGGGATCATCTCATTCATCAGTGATTACTGCTGAAACCATTTGTTGTAGATGGTTTTGTAAGTACCGTCAGCTTTGATCTTCTCCAGAGCGGTGTTGAATTTGCCCTGCAGCTCAGTATTACCCTGACGGACCGCGATGCCCAGACCGGTACCGAAGTAATCTTTATCCGTGACTTTCTCACCCAGTGGCGCGAGGTTGGCATTCTGTTTCAGCCATTCGTTCACCACGGCGGTGTCACCGAATACCGCATCAATACGGCCATTTTTCAGGTCCAGAACCGCGTTCTGATAGCTGTCGTAAGGCACAACGGTGATGTCGTTGTGTTTATCCGACAGGTATTTCTGATGCGTGGTGCCGTTCTGTACGCCAACACGTTTCCCTTTCAGTGCATCAACATTCGCCAGCTTGCCTTTCTGAGCAATAAAGATGGCGGAGTTGTCGTAGTAAGGCTTAGAGAACAGCACCTGCTTTTCACGCTCTGGGGTGATATCCATGCCCGCCATCACCGCGTCAAAACGACGGAATTTCAGGCTGGGGATCAGGCTGTCAAACGCCTGGTTGGTGAAGGTACAGGTCGCATCAATCTCTTTACACAGCGCATTGGCCAGATCGACATCGAAGCCCTGAATTTTGTTGTCGGAATCCACAAATTCAAACGGAGGATAAGAAGCTTCGGTGGCGAAACGCAGGGTCTGCGCAGCAGAAGCGCTAAGGCTCAGACCGGCAAGCAGTGCAGCAAGTACGACTTTTTTCATTAGATGCATCCTGACTTAGTGCGAAAGATAATGTGCAAACGCTTCGGTTTGCGGCTGTGTAAAGTGGCTGGCATCGCCTTGCTCAACGATATGGCCGTTCTCCATGTACACCACGCGGCTGGCGGTTTTGCGCGCCACTTCGACTTCGTGGGTCACAATCACCTGGGTGATCTGCGTCTGCGCCAGCTCACGAATGATGCTGACGATTTGCGCGGTGATTTCAGGGTCGAGCGCGGCGGTAGGTTCGTCGAACAACAGCACCTGCGGCTCCATCATCAACGCGCGGGCAATCGCCACACGTTGTTGCTGGCCACCAGAAAGATGCAAAGGAAAACGATCGGCAAAGGGCGTCAGACGCAGACGTTCCAGCAGTTTGTCGGCACGCGCACGCGCGGCTTCTTTACTGAGACCGAGCACGCGACACGGCGCTTCAATCAGATTCTGCACCACGCTGAGGTGCGGCCACAGATTGTATTGCTGAAATACCATGCCCACGTTTTGGCGCAGTTCACGGATCGCGCTGTCTGACGGCGCTTTGCTGAAGTCGAAGTGATTCCCGGCAATCTGCAAGCTGCCGGAACGCGGCTGCTCCAGCAAATTGAGGACGCGCAGGAGCGAACTTTTACCCGCGCCACTCGGCCCGAGCAACACCAGCGTCTCTCCCTGCGGACAAGCCAGGTTGATATCGAACAGTGCCTGATGGGCACCGTAAAAACAGTTAATGGCGTTTAGTTGAATACTCATGCGCAAAATATGAATAGTAATTAGTGCCGCGAATCTTAACGTCACCAGAATAGTTATGCAATTGTGGTGGGTTAAAATTTATTAAACAGCAGTGAAGTCCCAAAAGCGTAGCACAATATCGCGCAGGTCAACGCCGGGAAGGGATCGGTGGCTGCAAATTATTGATGAAAAATTAACAAAAAACGCCGCAATGATGCGGCGCGCTTATGTTTAGAACTGAGTGCTATAAAATTAAACAGCTATTTCTTCTCTTCCAGCAGTTGGCTAAGCGATCCGCCGCCTGCGTGCGGCCAGTCGCCGACGTAACGAATATCATCCACCGCCCAGCAGCTTCCTTCATGAATCATCAATACCTCGTCATGCCAGCTTTTGCCATCACGGCTCAAATCGACACGCAGAGGGATGTTACGTGCATCGCGATTGGGAATGGTTGAAGCGCTGGCAACATCGGCTGACGTTGGCCCCTGCGCGAGGCTGGAGAACAGATCGCCCTGGCTCCATGAGGCAGGTTTGCTGCTTAGCGTGCTGGCGCTCAGCAGTTTGTGATACAGGCGATCGCTCAGATAAGGGCGATATTTCGCCAGCGTGGTGCTGTCGGGCAGACCCTGGTTGGGCTGACTGATGCGTAAATCGTAAAACTGCTGGGCGACGCTATCCGGGCCACCGTCGACACAGCTGGCAGTACGCGGTCCGTTATCCTTGATCACTGGTTCAACGGTGGTACATGCACTGAGCAGTAACGCAGCGGGAACAAGCAGCGCAAAGGCATTGTTTCTCATCTCGATTTCCTTATTGTTCACTGGCAAAGCGTCATTTTTAGCATAGAGTATAGTCTCGCTTTTAAGCCGTTAGCGCTGTACCCGTCATACTTCACCAGACAGGTGCGTTGGCTGCACGCATTCGCCCGAATCACTTACGTGAGTAAGCTCATCGGGACTCTCTTGTTTGCCGCCTTCCTGCCTCATGAATTATTTAGGGTATAAATTGAACTCACTCAAACAAGGAGACAGCGATGAAATTTTCCACCACGCCCACGTTAGAAGGGCACAGCATCACTGAATATTGCGGTGTGGTTACCGGTGAAGCGATTCTCGGGGCCAACATTTTCCGCGACTTCTTTGCCGGGATTCGCGATATCGTCGGTGGCCGTTCCGGTGCTTATGAAAAAGAGCTGCGCAAAGCGCGGCAGATTGCGTTTGAAGAGCTGGAAGAGCAGGCGAAAGCATTGGGTGCGAATGCGGTCGTCGGCATTGATATTGATTATGAAACCGTGGGCAAAGACAGCAGCATGCTGATGGTTAGTGTGACCGGTACCGCAGTGATTATTCGCTGATGCGCATTGCTGTTCTCTTGGCGCTGGCGTTTTTATTGAGTGCCTGTCAGTCGTCTGTTGAGCCGCGCAACGGCTACTGGGTGGATACCGCGCATCCGGCCCAGGGCGCGCGGCCTCGCATTAAAGTGGTGGTGATCCATTATACCGCCGAAGATTTGCCATCCTCGCTGGCCACGTTGACCGATCGAGAAGTCAGTGCCCACTATTTGATCCCACAGCAGCCGGCGCAAAAAGGCGGCCAGGGCGTCATCTGGCAACTGGTGCCGGAGCGCGAACTGGCGTGGCATGCCGGGCCGAGTTTCTGGCGCGGAGCGACCCGTATCAATGACACGTCGATTGGTATTGAGATCGTCAATCGTGGCTACACGCGGACATTAACCGGCGTGGAGTGGCAGCCTTTTACGCCAGCGCAAATCAGCGTGCTGGAGGCGCTGGTGAAAGATATCACGCAGCGTTATGCCATCACGCCTGAAAATCTGGTGGGGCACAGCGATATCGCGCCGCAGCGAAAACAGGATCCTGGCCCCCTGTTCCCGTGGCAGCAGTTGGCGGAGCAGGGGTTAGGCGCATGGCCCGATCGCGCCACCGTGCAGCGCTATCTCAATGGGCATGCAGCGGATGCGCCCATCGATCAGGCCGAACTGCTGGATGCGCTGCAGCGTTATGGTTATGACGCCAATTCAGCGAATACCCCGCCAATGCAGCGTAAGCTGATTGCGGCGTTTCAGATGCACTTCCGTGCGCGGGATTATCGAGGCATCGCCGATGCAGAAACGCTGGCGATAGCTCAGGCGCTGCTGGCGAAATACGGCGCGGCGCAGTGAAGAGACGGTGTATGACATCGCCGATGCAGAAACGCTGGTTATAACTCAGGCGTTGCTGGCGAAATACCGTGCGGCTGAAGCAGGGGGCTCGCGTTGGTGAGCTTATGGACGGCCCGAAGGCCGCCCCTGCAAGGCAACCTGCGCTCTGTTACGCTAAAAACGCCTGCCAGTGCGCAACCAGACGTTGTAAATCCTGACGGCTGACATCGAGGTGGGTGGCAATGCGTGTGACCGGACCCACGCTCAGCAGCACATCGCCGGAGTGCATCCAGCTCTTCAGTGCGTCAACCTGATCTACCGGTACCTTCACAAACAGCATATTAGTGTGCTGATTCAGTACCTCTATGCCAATGGCGCTGAGTTGCTCAGCCAGCCAGGCGGCATTGTCATGATCTTCTTTCAGGCGCGCGACGTTGTGCTTCAGCGCGTACAGACCCGCCGCCGCAAGGATGCCTGCCTGGCGCATGCCGCCGCCGGTCATTTTACGCCAGCGACGTGCCTGCTCTATGTAGGCTTCATCACCACACAGCAGCGAACCCACCGGGGTGCCGAGTCCTTTGGACAGACAGATGGTGAGCGTGTCGCAATAACGCGCGATGTCTTTCAGCTCAACATTTTGTGCCACCACGGCGTTGAAGATGCGAGCACCATCAATGTGCAGCGCCAGCTTGTGTTCGCGCGTTAACTTCCACGCTTGTTCCAGATAACTCTGCGACAGCACTTTACCGTGATGAGTGTTTTCCAGGCTCAGCAGGCGCGTGCGCGCAAAGTGGATATCATCCGGTTTGATAGCCGCAACGATATCCGCCAGCGGCAGCGATCCATCTTCGGCGTGCGAGATCGGTTGTGGCTGAATGCTGCCCAGCACTGCTGCGCCGCCCGCTTCGTATTTGTAGTTATGTGCCTGTTGGCCGACGATGTATTCATCACCTCGCTGGCAGTGACACAGCAGCGCCACCAGGTTGGCTTGGGTGCCGGTCGGGAAAAATAGCGCTGCGGCTTTGCCACTCAGGCGGGCGGCCTCGATTTCCAGCGCATTGACGGTGGGATCGTCACGATAGACATCATCGCCAGTTTCGGCGGCCATCATCGCATCCAGCATGGCGGCACTTGGGCGGGTTACGGTATCACTGCGTAAATCGATCACATCGCTCTCCTGAAACAAAAAAGCGGGCTGAGCGCCCGCATTGTGAGTTATCTGGCCTTATTATCCGTTTTACCTCAGCCAGTTGGTTTTCGCCAGTTCAACGATCTCATCGCCACGCCCATTCAGAATCGCGCGCAGCATATACAGGCTGAACCCTTTGGCCTGCTCGGCCTTAATCTGCGGTGGCATCGACAGCTCTTCCTTAGCGGTGATCGCATCGATCAGCACCGGGCCGTCATGCGCAAAGGCCTGTTCCAGCGCGCTGTTGAGTTCAGAGGCTTTCTCGACGCGAATGCCTTTAATGCCGCAGGCGGTGGCAATGGCAGCAAAATCGGGGTTTTCCAGATCGGTACCATCGGTAAGGTAACCGCCCGCTTTCATCTCCATCGCCACGAAGCCCAGTACGCTGTTATTGAAGATCACCAGCTTCACTGGCAGTTTCAATTGTGCCACCGAAATAAAGTCGCCCATCAACATACTGAAGCCGCCATCACCGCACAGCGCCACGACCTGACGCTGCTTATCGATTGCCTGAGCGCCGAGCGCCTGTGGCATCGCGTTAGCCATCGAACCGTGGTTGAACGATCCCAGTAAGCGTCGCTTGCCGTTCATCTTCAGGTAACGCGCGGCCCAAACGGTAGGCGTGCCGACATCACAGGTAAAAATGGCATCTTCAGCCGCGTAATGGCTGATTTGCTGCGCCAGATATTGTGGATGAATCGCCTGTTTATCATTGGCGGTGGCGAGGTCATCCAGGCCTTTACGCGCATCCACATAGTGTTCCAACGCGCTGTCGAGATGATGACGATCGTTTTTGCTGTTGAGCTGCGGCTGCAGCGCCTGCAATGTGGCTTTGATATCCCCAATCAGCGCCATATTGACATGGCTGTGTGCGCCGAGACTGGCAGGATTGATATCAATCTGGATGATATTGGCATCCGCCGGATAAAACGGGCGATAAGGGAACTGTGTGCCCAGTAGCACCAGCGTGTCGGCGTTCATCATGGCGTGATAACCGGATGAGAAGCCGATTAAGCCGGTCATGCCGACGTCGTAAGGATTATCGTACTCGATGTGCTCTTTGCCGCGCATGGCGTGTACCACCGGCGCTTTCAGCGTTTCTGCCAGCTTCACCACTTCTGCGTGCGCGCCGGCACAGCCGCTGCCGCACATCAACGTAATATTTTCTGCGCCGTTCAGCGTTTCAGCCAGGCGGGCAATCTCGCTGGCGTTGGGCACAATATGCGGCAACTGCGGTGGATACCATTCACTGCGTGCGCCTTCCGGTGCCGGTTTCAGCGCCACATCGCCGGGAATGACAATCACGGACACGCCACGATTAAGGATAGCTTTGCGCATCGCAATCCCCAGCACCTGCGGCAACTGCTCAGGGTTAGAGACTAATTCGCAGTAATGGCTACATTCGCGGAATAGCTCCTGCGGATGCGTCTCCTGAAAATAGCCGCTGCCGATTTCGCTGGAAGGGATATGTGCGGCAATCGCCAGTACCGGAACGTGATTGCGATGACAATCGAACAGTCCGTTAATCAGATGGAGGTTTCCGGGGCCACAGGAACCGGCACATACCGCCAATTCGCCGCTGATTTGTGCCTCAGCACCGGCAGCAAAAGCCGCCACTTCTTCATGGCGCGTGGGCATCCATTCAATGGTGCCCATGCGGTTGAGGCTGTCGCTCAGGCCGTTGAGCGAATCGCCCGTCACGCCCCAGATGCGCTTTACGCCCGCGTTCTCCAGGGTTTTGGCCAGCAGTGCCGCCACAGTTTGCTTCATCGTTCGCTCCTTTCTGGTGTTTGGCCATCCATCCCGATGGCGGAAACGTGTCAGTCAGAAAGCGTAGACGATGGAGACGGCGCGCAGCCGTGAAAAAATGCGCTCTGCGGTCAGGCGGAGAAGAACGCGATAAGAATCGGCGCTAATAAGCTCATGATAAAACCGTGCACAATCGCCGCTGGAACAATCTCCATACCGCCAGTGCGTTGCAGAATCGGCAGGGTGAAATCCATTGAGGTGGCACCACTCAATCCCAGCGTCATGCTGCGCTGACGGCTGATCAGTAGCGGAATTAACATGATGGTGATTAGCTCACGCAGCAGGTCGTTAAAGAAGGCCGCACTACCAATCACCGGACCAAACGATTCCGTCATCAGAATGCCGGAAAGAGAGTACCAGCCGAAGCCGCTGGCGAGCGCCAGGCCGGTTTTGATCGGCAAATCGAGCCACACTGCCGCCAGCATCCCGCCGATCAAGGCGCTACAGAGTGACACCGCCGCCACCAGCATGCCGCGACGATTGAGCGTGATTTGGCGCAAGGTCATGCCGCTGCTGCGTAGCTGGATGCCGACCAGGAACAGCATCAGCATCAGAGCATATTCACTGATGGTCGATGCGTGACGCAGAATGGACCACTGGCTTAATCCCAGCAGAAATCCGCCCAGTACTGAGCCGCAAAGCTTGAGGGACTCCAGCGCCATGTGCAGACGCGAGGGCAGGGCTTGCTGTTTATGCGGATGATGCCATGGCACGCGCTTCTCCAGCAGCCAGAAAGCCAGCAAGGAACAAGCGAGAATGCACAGCATACTGATCAACGCGGTGTGAAAAATGATGAGCAAATTGCTACTGAGATTATCGAGGAAGGCCAGGCTGGTGCCCATAAAAAACAGGATGATGTACACCAGTGCGCTCAGCATGCGTGCGACGCCGCGCAGCAGATTGGCACGAGTCACATGCAGTAAATAGCCAGCGATCAATGGCAGCAGAATGATGATTAAGCCATACATAGAGCGTTTCCATCCGTGGGTGAGGGCCGCAACCTAGCGGAAAACAGTTGAAGTGTAAACCTTTTACCGGCGCGTTAACTTGACCAACTTAACGCCGCAGACCATGCTCAGGCAAAGCACTCAAGGGATGGCATGATGTTTCTGGAACATATCGATATTCGTGGTTTTCGTGGCATCAATCGGCTGTCGTTGCCACTCACTGATACCAATCTGCTGATTGGTGAAAATGCATGGGGTAAATCCAGCCTGCTGGATGCGCTGACGTTATTATGGGCGCCCGCGGCTGAACCCTATCAATTTACCGAACACGATTTTCACTTCCCGCCGGGCGATGTAGAGGCGCGTCTGCGTCAGCTGCAACTGGTGTTTCGCTTCCGTGCACAAGCGGGCGATGACGATGCCGTGTTCCAGCCCTTCTGGCAGCGTGATGAAAACGGGCGCTTTATCAGCTTCAGCACTCGCGCGCGCCGCAATGAGCATGGCGTGAAAACCACCTGGCGCTTTATCGACCACAATGGCGATGTGCTGGCGATGGAGGGCACTGAGGCGGCGCTGGCGCATTTGCGCGCCTTCTATCCAGTGCTAAGACTGCGCGATGCTCGCTTTGGCCGGCGCGGACGACACAGCAACATCGATGCAGACCGCCGGGCTACGACGCTGAGTGAGTTGTCACAGGAAGTCGAGAAATTAACCCGGGATTTGGTGGTGCAGCCGCAGAATCTGAGCGACGATTTATTGCGTCAGGGCTTGCACACCATGCAGCAATTGCTGGAGCACTACTTCCTTGTGCAGCAACCGGGCATCAGCGCGGCGCGTGTCGCACCAGAATTGCGCGACGGTTCACAAGGCTGGCGTTCACTCGACAAGCTTAACCATCTGATTGCGGGAACGGAATCACGCAGTCGTCAGGTGATCCTATTGCGCATGTTCTCTTTGCTGATTCAGGCGCACGGCAATGAAGCGCTTCCGCCGGGTGCCCATCCACTGCTGCTGGTGGAGGATCCGGAAACGCGACTGCATCCGATTATGTTGTCGGTGGCGTGGAACTTACTGGATTTGATGCCGCTGCAAAAAATCACCACCACCAACTCGGGAGAGTTGCTGTCGCAGGTGCCGCTGGAGAATATTTGCCGGCTGGTGCGTGAACCTACCCGCGTCGCGGCATGGCGTATTGGTCCTGAAGGATTAAGCGCGGAGGAGAGCCGTCGTATTGGGTTTCATATCCGCGTTAATCGCCCCTCAGCGCTGTTTGCCCGCTGCTGGTTGCTGGTGGAGGGGGAAACGGAAGTGTGGATCATTAACGAACTGGCGCGGCAGCGCGGCTACCATTTTGCAGCCGAAGGGGTCAAAGTCATCGAATTTGCGCAATCCGGTCTTAAACCGCTGTTGAAGTTTGCCCGGCGTATGGGTATTGCCTGGCATGTGTTGACTGACGGCGACGAAGCGGGAATTAAATATGCGTCCAGCGCACGCAGCCAATTGCAGGATCACGAACAAGAGGCGGACCACCTCACGCAATTCCCGGCACCGGATATTGAGCATTTTCTCTATAAGCAGGGTTTCCGCGATATTTATCATCAGATGGCGCACCTGCCGTTAAACGTGCCGATGAATGCCCGGCGTATTATCAGTAAAGCGATTCAACACAGTTCGAAGCCTGAACTGGCAATAGCGGTGGCGATGGCTGCGGCTGAGCGTGGACCGGAGGCGATCCCGCCGCTGTTGGATCAGCTGTTTGCGCGCGTGATGTGGCTGGCACGCGGGCGGGCGGATTAAGGTGGGGTAAATCGCAAAATAAAAATGCCAGCATCTGCGGCTGGCATTTTTTTTCGGGAGTGGTCAGAATGAATGAAGAGGCGCGCGTCAGGCGACTTGCGCGACTTCACAGGGCACAATCAAGCTGGCGTGATTGCCTTTTGGCCCTTCATGGACATCGAACTGAACCTGCTGGCCGGCCTTCAGCGTTCTGTATCCCTCCATCTGAATCGTGGAGTAGTGCGCGAAGATATCCTCGCCGCCGCCGATCGGACAGATAAAGCCGAAGCCTTTGGCGTTGTTGAACCATTTAACAGTACCCGTCTCCATGCTTTTACTTCCCTCGCAAGACATTTTGAACAGTAGGTGAGGTCATTGAAGCTGTGAGTCGAGTTTGTTTAAAACTCAATCAGCTTGTGTAAGTAGAATGTAGAGAAACGGACCTTATCGTCAAGCAAACGGCCCTGGCGGATGGGGAGAAATTCATCAAAATTTGAGGCAGTTAACGCTATTGCAAATTTTGTGATACAGGTCGCGCATGGGCTTTTAGTGCCGTTTTTTCTTCGGGATAGGGTGGCTTGACAGACATGTTAAACTTAGGAATGGGCACAGCAATGTGCACAATCGTAACGCAGAATTTCGACGGAACATTATGGCAAACACAAACGACTGGCTTAATTTCGAACATCTAGCCGAAGATAAAGTACGCGAAGGGTTAAAGCCGCCTTCAATGTATAAAGTCATTCTGAATAATGACGATTATACACCTATGGAATTTGTTATTGACGTAGTCCAAAAGTTCTTTTCTTATGATGTTGAACGTGCAACGCAACTGATGTTGAAAGTTCACTACCACGGAAAGGCGATTTGTGGTGTATTCACTGCAGAAGTGGCGGAAACCAAAGTCGCCCAGGTGAACAACTACGCACGAGAGAATGAACATCCGTTGCTGTGTACGCTAGAAAAAGCCTGAGCCCGTCTCCATATAGGGGAAAGGTTGTCAGAGCGATAATTGGGGGAGGTGCCAAATGCTCAATCAAGAACTGGAACTCAGTTTAAACATGGCTTTCGCCAGAGCGCGCGAGCACCGTCATGAGTTTATGACCGTCGAGCATCTGTTGCTGGCATTGCTCAGTAACCCGTCGGCCAGAGAGGCACTGGAAGCCTGTACGGTGGATATCGTGGCTCTGCGTCAGGAACTCGAAGCCTTCATCGAACAAACCACACCGGTGCTACCAGCCAGTGAAGAAGAGCGCGATACTCAACCGACGCTCAGCTTCCAGCGCGTGCTGCAACGTGCGGTATTCCATGTCCAGTCATCCGGTCGCAGCGAAGTGGCTGGTGCGAACGTGCTGGTCGCCATCTTCAGCGAGCAGGAGTCGCAAGCGGCTTACCTGCTGCGCAAACACGAAGTGAGCCGCCTCGATGTGGTGAACTTCATCTCCCATGGTACGCGTAAAGACGAACCGGGCCAGCCGCAGAACAATGCGGAGAATCCGGTTAACGAAGAGCAAGCAGGCGGGGAGGAACGTATGGAAAACTTCACCACCAATCTTAATCAGCTTGCTCGTGTCGGCGGAATCGATCCGCTGATCGGCCGCGATAAAGAGCTGGAGCGTGCCATTCAGGTATTGTGCCGTCGTCGTAAGAACAACCCGCTGCTGGTGGGTGAATCTGGCGTGGGTAAAACCGCTATCGCGGAAGGGCTGGCCTGGCGCATAGTGCAGGGCGATGTTCCAGAAGTGATGAAAGATTGCACCATCTACTCACTGGATATTGGCTCGCTGCTCGCGGGTACCAAGTACCGTGGTGATTTTGAAAAACGTTTCAAAGCGCTACTGAAACAGCTGGAACAAGACACCAGCAGTATTCTGTTCATCGACGAAATTCACACCATCATTGGTGCGGGTGCCGCGTCCGGTGGTCAGGTGGATGCGGCTAACCTGATCAAGCCGTTGCTCTCCGGCGGGAAAATCCGCGTGATGGGTTCAACCACCTATCAGGAGTTCAGCAACATCTTTGAGAAGGACCGTGCGCTGGCGCGTCGTTTCCAGAAGATCGACATTACCGAACCTTCTGTGGAAGAAACCGTTCAGATTCTTAACGGCCTGAAACCGAAATATGAAGCTCACCATGATGTGCGTTATACCGCTAAAGCGGTACGTGCTGCGGTAGAGCTGGCGGTGAAATACATCAACGACCGTCATCTGCCTGATAAGGCGATTGACGTGATTGATGAAGCCGGCGCGCGTGCGCGTCTGGTGCCGGTCAGCAAGCGTAAGAAAACCGTCAATGTGTCTGATATCGAGACTGTGGTGGCGCGAATTGCGCGTATCCCAGAGCAGAGTGTGTCGGCAACCGATCGCGATACGCTGAAGAATCTTGGCGACCGTTTGAAAATGCTGGTGTTCGGACAGGACAATGCGATTGAAGCGCTGACTGAAGCGATCAAAATGAGCCGTGCTGGTCTGGGTCAGGATCGTAAACCTGTAGGTTCATTCCTGTTTGCTGGGCCAACCGGTGTCGGTAAAACGGAAGTCACGGTGCAGCTGGCGAAAGCCCTGGGCATTGAATTGCTGCGTTTTGATATGTCCGAGTATATGGAGCGTCACACCGTCAGTCGTCTGATTGGTGCACCTCCGGGCTATGTGGGCTTCGACCAGGGCGGTCTGCTGACCGATGCGGTAATCAAGCATCCGCATGCGGTGGTGCTGCTGGATGAAATCGAGAAAGCGCACCCGGACGTTTTTAACCTGCTGTTGCAGGTGATGGACAACGGCATGCTGACCGATAACAACGGCCGTAAAGCGGACTTCCGCAATGTGGTGGTGGTGATGACCACCAACGCCGGTGTGCGTGAGACTGAACGCAAATCGATTGGTCTGATTCATCAGGACAACAGTACGGATGCGATGGAGGAGATCAAAAAGATCTTTACGCCAGAGTTCCGCAACCGCCTCGACAATATTATCTGGTTCCGTCATCTGGATACCACGGTGATCCATCAGGTAGTCGATAAGTTCATCGTTGAGTTGCAGGCCCAGTTGGATGCGAAAGGTGTGTCACTGGAAGTCAGTGATGATGCGCGTGACTGGCTGGCTGATAAGGGCTATGACAAAGCGATGGGCGCACGTCCTATGGCACGTGCCGTGCAGGAAAATCTGAAGAAACCACTGGCTAACGAACTGCTGTTTGGTTCATTGGTGGATGGCGGTTCAGTTTCGGTGGCGCTGGATAAAGAGAAAAACCAGCTGACTTACCACTTCCTGAGTGCGGAAAAACGTAAAACCGAAGGGACTGTGCATTGATGTGCTGAGTCGTAAATAAGAAAAGGCCGGATGCGAATCCGGCCTTTTTTTTCGCGCTCAGTTACTTGCCACAAACGCGAGATGTGGACAACAACTTAGCGACTACGGAAGACAATGCGGCCTTTGCTCAGGTCGTACGGGGTCAACTCGACAGTCACTTTGTCGCCCGTCAGGATGCGGATGTAGTTTTTGCGCATTTTACCGGAGATATGAGCGGTAACCACGTGCCCGTTTTCAAGTTCTACGCGGAACATGGTGTTAGGTAACGTATCCAGTACGGTACCTTGCATTTCAATATTGTCTTCTTTGGCCATCGAATCCTCTGGGGTGAACTACCAAACTGTTGAACCGGCAAGATAATGCCGAATTCCATGATTTATGTAAAGAACCGTTGGCGATTTTGCCAACGCTTCGCCGTGCGTCGCGCCTTTGCGCGTGCATTACGGAAAAATTCGGGTGTTTTTTGACGTCTGCGGGGGATTAGCGGGCTAAGAAGTTGTCGCAATCGGCATCAAGTGCACAACGGTAACAGCTTCGGGAAATGGATGAGATTCCCAACCTGGCAATTCCGGCTCGCCACAGCGAAGCGCGGACGACATACCAAACTCGCTTATTGTATCACTTTTGTCGGGAATTGTGTGCAAAACATCTGCGCGCAGGGTCAAAAAAGGGTTTGTGTTTGCCAGCAACCGCTTAAAACAGGCTGCCACGCCAGTGTTTGCACATACTGTAAATAATCGACACGCGGGATTTCAACTGCGCCTAATGAAGCCGTATGCGGGTTAAGCACCTGGCAATCAATCAAGCGTCCCTGATGAGCGAGGAAATGTTGCGAGAATACCCACAGCGCTGTTTTTGAGGCATTTTCCTGACGGCTAAACATCGACTCACCACAAAAAATCTGCCCAAGCGCCAGTCCATACATGCCGCCCACCAGGCGATTATCACTCCAGACTTCAATCGAATGGGCATGACCCAGTTCATACAAGCGCAGCCAGGCGCGCTTCACTTCGAAAGTGATCCAGGTGCCTTCTTGTCTGCCGCTGGCACAGCCTTCCAGTACCTGCGGAAAGGCATGATTCATGGTGACGCGAAAGGGCGAACGGCGGTGAAAACGCGCCATGCTGCGGCTGAGATGAAAAGATTCAGGTAGCATCACGGCACGCGGATCGGGCGACCACCACAGAATCGGATCGCCGGGCGAAAACCAGGGGAAAATGCCGCGCTGATAGGCGTTCATCAGCCGGGCAGGGGAGAGATCGCCGCCCATCGCCAGTAATCCATTCGGCTCGCGCAGCGCCATCTCCGGCGGAGGGAAATTTAATGAATCCCGTGAAAGTTGTACCAGTCTCATTGCGTCAATTACCCTTCGGGCTGTTCGCTAAGACTATAGCGCAAAGCGCTGGTGGAAACGCCAGTAGCGTCCTGCTTTTGAGATTAATTCGTCGTGCGTCCCTGACTCAATAATCTGCCCCTGATCCATCACGCAAATACGATCCATTGTTGTCAGGCCACTGAGACGATGAGTCACCATGATCACGGTCTTGCCGTGGCTTACCTGACGCAGTAACGTCAGGATCTGCTGCTCAGTGGTGGCATCAAGCCCTTCGGTGGGTTCATCAAGCAACCACAGATCGCCGTTGTGCAGCAGGGCGCGTGCAATCGCCAGCCGGCGCAGCTCGCCCCCCGACAGCGGGCGGCCACCTTCTCCCATCCACGCGTTGAGCCCTTCATCATGGTCCGCCAAATGAGTAAGTCCGACCTGGTGCAGCACCGCATTGAGTTGTTCATCGCTGGCGACAGGGTTTGCCAGCAGTAAATTATCGCGCAGCGTCTGGCTAAACAGATGTACGCGCTGCGTGACCACGCTAATGCGTTGACGCAGGCTGGCCTCATCCCATTCGGCAAGGGGGATGTTATTCAGTCGAATCTTGCCCTGCTGCGCCTGCCAGCCACGGGTAATCAACGCCAGCAAACTGGATTTACCGCAGCCGGTGGGGCCGAGCAGTGCCAGATGCTCGCCGGTTCGCAGCGCAAGTGAGAACTGGATAAGTACCGGTTCCGAGCGCTGTGGATAATTGAAAGTGATATTTTCCAGCATCAGGCTGATGCCTGGATCAGAGTGCGCAGTCGAAGAAGGAAAACGAATTAGGGGCTCCTGCTCAATGATCTCCTGTACGCGCTGTGCCGCGCCAGTGACCTGCGACAGTGGCAAGAAGGCGCCCGCAACCGGTGCCAGCGCTTCAAATGCCGCCAGGCCGCAGAACACGAAAAGCGCGATGAATGCGCCAGGTGCGCTATCGCCGCCCACGCCCGCTGCAGAGACCCACAGGAGCAAGACCACGGTTAAGCCGCTGATTAACAGTAACAGGCTCTGCGCCAGCGCTTGCAGGCTATGCTGACCGCGCTGCGCCTGCTGCCAGCTGATCTCTTCGGCATCAAGTTTGTTACGCCACAAACCCGCTGCGCCATAAATTTGTAATTCAGCGAGCCCGGTTACCCATTGCGTCAATTGCAAGCGCCAACTGGCTTGATGCTGAGCAATGCGATGCCCGGCTGAAATACCTAATCGCCAGAACAGCGGTGGCATCAGGAGCAGCGTCAGCAGCATGATTGCGCCCAGCAGCAGCGCCAGTGGCACATCTAACATTGCCAGACCGCAAATCACGACAATAATCACCACTGCGGCACCGACCAGCGGTGAAATCACACGCAGATAGAGATGATCTAACGTATCGACATCACTGACAAAGCGGTTCAGCAGTTCGCCTTGTCTGAAACGCGCCAGTTGTTCAGGTGCCAGCGCCATCAGCCTGCTAAAGGTGAATACACGCAAATGCTGCAGCACCCTGAAGGTGGCATCGTGGCTGACCAGGCGCTCGAAGTAACGCGAAGCGGTGCGGATAATCGCCGCACCCCGTACGCCCGCTGCGGGCAACATATAGTTAAAACTGTACAGGCCAGCTACACCCGCCAGCGATGAGGCTGCGAGGAACCAGCCAGATAGGGTGAGCAAGCCGATACTGGCGAGCAAAGTCGCAATAGCCAAAATGATGCCCAGGCCTAAACGCCATGGATGACGACGAAACAGGCGCAGAAACGGCAATAATGGATTCATCAGACAATCTCCTGCTGGCGATGCTGTACCATGGCGCGCAACGGCCCATCCTGAGCCATCAACTGCTGCCAATTCCCCTGCTGTACCAGTTGCCCGGATTGCATCACCCAGACTTCATCCCAATGGGCGAGATCGTGAAGTTGATGGGTAATCATCAGGGTGGTTTGCTGTGTGGCGGCCTGGTTTAATGCACGCATTACATGCTGTTCACTCTGGCTATCAAGCCCTGAACCGGGCTCATCCAGCAACAGGAGTTGTGCAGGTTTTAACAGCGCACGCGCCACGGCGACGCGTTGCGCCTGGCCGACAGACAGGCCCATGCCGCCATCACCGAGCGGCGTGTCGAGGCCCTGCGGTAAACGAGCGAGAAATTCATTCACGCCCGCCTGTTGTATAACGCTGCGCAGGGTTACTTCATCAATGCTGCTGTTAAGCGACAGGTTTTCGCGCAACGTCGGCGCGGGCAGATGCGGATTTTGACCCACCCATGCCAGATGCTGCTGCCAGTTCTCACGGCTGATATCCCGCAGTTCATACCCATTGACCTGCAGCGACCCCTGATAGGGCAGAAAACCGAGCAGCACGTTCATCAGCGCTGATTTTCCTGCGCCACTTTGGCCCACCAGCGCTACGCGTTTACCCGCTTCAAGGGTAAAATTCAGCGGCTGTGACAACCTTTCACCTTTGGCTGTCATCACCACCAAATCCTGCGCTTCAAGGCTTAATGCGGTTACAAAATCAACTGACAGGCTGGTGGTCGCAGGCGTGATTTCCGGACTCTCGTTGAGAAAACGATCCAGTGCGTCGGCGCCTCCAACGGCTTGCGCTTTAGCGTGGTAAAAAGTTCCGAGATCGCGCAGCGGCTGGAAAAACTCGGGCGCCAGGATCAGCGCCAGGAATCCGGCAAACAAGGTCACGCCAGTGCCGTAATGACCGAAATTGAGTTCGCCAAGATAGGAAAAGCCGAAATAGACCGCGACCACAGCAATCGCCAGTGAGGCAAAGAATTCCAATACCGCGGAAGAGAGAAAGGCAAGACGTAGCACTTCCATGGTGCGCTGACGAAAATCCGTGGTGCTTTCGGCGATCGCCTGCTGTTCAGCTTCAGCCCGATCGAACAGACGCAATGTTTCACGCCCGCGGAGTCGGTCATAAAAATCGCCGCTCAGGCGCGCCAGCGCCAGGAAGTTGCGACGGTTTGCATCAGCGGCGCCCATGCCGACCATCGCCATGAAAATAGGAATTAGCGGTGCGGTCGCGAGCAGAATCAATCCCGCCGCCCAGTTAATTGGGAAGATCGCGATCAGGATGGCAAAGGGGATAAACACGGCCAGTGACATTTGGGGCAGATATCGCGCGTAATACTCCTGCATCTCTTCAATTTGCTCAAGAAGCAGCGTTGTCCAGCTTCCCGCCGGTTTGCCCTGAACCCAGGCCGGACCGAGATCGTTCAGCTTATCCAGTACCTGTTTGCGCAGAGCACGACGGATAGCGACGCCAGCACGGTAACCCGCCATTTCACGCGCATAGTGCAGACCTGCGCGGAGAACAAAGCAAAGCAGTAGCAGGATGAAATCAGTCAGCAGGGCACTGCGCGGTTGTTGCGCCACGATGAGATTTTGCAGTAGCGAGGCCAGCAGCCAGGCCTGAGCAATAATCACCAGCGCGCCGGCAAAACCAAATAACGATGCGGCACGTAAACTGCTTGCGCCGTGAAGACGTTGCTGACGGAGCCAGCGAAGAAGATGTTGCTGCCGTGATTTTTCCATGCGAAGCCGTTTGATCACTGATGGAGAGAGGCAAAACCGGATAAAGTGTCCGGAAATATTAAGCGCATGAACTTTAGCATGCAGGCAATAAAAAAGGCGACCAAAACAGGTCGCCTCTTAGCAATTATGATCAGCTTATTAACAAGTTACAGATCGGTTTTAACAAGCCCATCCAGGTAGCGTTCTGCATCCAGCGCCGCCATACAGCCGGTACCGGCAGAGGTGATCGCCTGGCGATAAATATGGTCCATCACATCACCTGCCGCAAAGACGCCAGCAATGCTGGTTTGCGTCGCATTGCCCTGCAGGCCGGACTGGACTTTGATGTAGCCGTTTTCCAGCGCCAACTGGCCATCGAAAATTGCAGTGTTCGGGCTGTGGCCGATAGCGACGAATAGACCTGCAACTTCAAGCAATTCAGGCTCTTCACCCTTTGTTGACAGCAGTTTTACGCCGGTCACACCCATCTGATCGCCGACCACTTCTTCCAGCGTGCGGTCAGTGTGCAGCACGATATTGCCGTTGCGCACTTTTTCCATCAGCCGATCGATCAGGATTTTTTCAGCACGGAAGCTATCGCGACGGTGAATCAAGTGCACTTTCGCTGCGATATTTGCCAGGTAAAGTGCTTCTTCCACCGCAGTATTACCGCCACCGATGACCGCGACTTCCTGATTACGATAGAAGAAACCGTCACAGGTTGCACAGGCGGAAACGCCTTTGCCCTTGAATGCTTCCTCAGAAGGCAGGCCGAGATAACGTGCGGAGGCGCCGGTCGCAATGATCAGTGCGTCAGCGGTGTATTCACCACTGTCACCCGTTAAACGGAAGGGGCGATTTTGCAAATCAACCGTATGAATATGGTCGAAAATAATTTCGGTGTTGAATTTCTCGGCATGCTCTTGCATACGTTCCATCAACGCCGGTCCGGTCAGATCGTTCGGATCGCCTGGCCAGTTCTCAACTTCAGTTGTGGTGGTGAGCTGACCGCCTTTTTCCAGCCCGGTAATCAATACCGGATTCAGGTTAGCGCGGGCGGCATAGACTGCCGCGGTATATCCGGCAGGGCCGGAGCCTAAAATGAGCAGCTTACTGTGTTTGGCCGTACTCATGCGTTCCTCAGTTTTTTTCGACAACATAGTTTTTGATTGTAGGGAAATTAGCGCAGCAAAAAAAGGTTTCAGCAATTTTGATAACAATCGCTGCAAGCGGCGTAGTCGATGAGTGTGAAATTTGCACGCCGATTGCGCCAAAAGGGGGCAATGCTCGGCAAATTCTGGTGCAGCAGCATAAAAATTCTCATTTAAAAACAGCAACCCAGAACTCTATCTGGCATCTTGTACTGAATTTGGATGTTTTACTTTGACAATCGCCTGCTGTTTTGCGAAAACATTACCAGAAGCGGAGAATATTTAGCGGTTCAAAACAGAATTTCATTTCTGTTTTGCACATTTTTGCCGGATAAACTCAGTCTGACATTGGTAATGACGCATGATGTGGACAGACAACATGCTTCATACGGATGGATGCGTTACTGCACAGACTTATCGTCTTCACTTCAGTAAGGCCCTGAACAATGAACGTTTTCAGGGTGTGGCAGGTAAAGGGAAGGAATTAAGAGAGACAATAATAATGGTAGACAATAAGAAACGCCCCGGTAAAGACCTGGATCGTATCGACAGAAACATTCTGAATGAATTGCAGAAAGACGGTCGTATTTCCAATGTTGAGCTTTCAAAACGTGTTGGCTTATCACCTACGCCGTGTCTTGAGCGTGTGCGTCGCCTGGAGCGTCAGGGCTTCATTCTGGGTTACACCGCACAGCTGAATCCACATTATCTGGATGCTTCACTGCTGGTATTCGTTGAGATTACTCTGAATCGTGGTGCGCCAGATGTGTTTGAGCAATTTAACGCCGCTGTGCAAAAACTTGAGGAAACTCAAGAGTGTCACCTCGTTTCCGGTGACTTTGACTACCTGTTGAAAACTCGCGTGCCGGACATGTCCGCCTATCGTAAGCTTTTGGGTGAAACCTTGCTGCGCCTGCCGGGTGTAAACGACACTCGTACATACGTGGTAATGGAAGAGGTCAAACAGAGCAATCGCCTGGTGATCAAAACCCGTTGATGCAGGGCAGGTGCATAACTTGCAGGAATTCGGTACACTCCTGTGAATTCATACAGGAACAGCGTCGGGCTTGCCCGGCGCTGTTGCCTTCTTAATTTACAGGCACCTGGAGAGTTCTCTTGAGCCAGGAATATACAGAAGATAAAGACGTTTCGTTACAACCGCTGAGCAGTGGACGCAGGCTGCTGGAAGCGTTGCTCATCCTTGTGGCCCTGTTCGCCATCTATTTGATGGTGTCGCTGGTTAGCTTCAATCCTTCCGATCCAAGCTGGTCGCAGACCGCATGGCATGAACCGATCCATAATTTGGGCGGCAGTGTTGGCGCATGGCTGGCGGATACCCTCTTATTCATTTTCGGCGTAATGGCGTATGCCATTCCTCCGGTGATCATTGGCTTGTGCTGGATTACATTCCGTCAGCGCGATCGCCAGGATTACATCGATTACTTTGCGGTGGGCTTGCGCCTGATTGGCGTGCTGGCGCTGGTGGTGACCACTTGCGGTTTAGCCGCGCTGAACGTCGATGACATCTGGTACTTTGCTTCGGGCGGTGTGATTGGCAGCCTCGTCAGCAATGCAATGGCACCCTGGTTCAGTTCTGCAGGCGGTACTTTGACGCTGATCTGTGTCTGGGCGGCAGGTATTACCTTGTATACCGGGTGGTCGTGGCTAACCATCGCCGAAAAAATCGGTAGCGTGGTGATGGGCGTGCTGACCTTTGCCAGCAACCGATCGCGTCATGACGAACCCTGGCAGGAAGAAGAGGAGTACGAAGAAGAGGAAGAGCATGCAGAACAGGCTGCGCCTCCGCTTCGTGCTGCGCAATCGCATGAGGAAGATGATGACGTTCTGCTGGCTAAACCGCGTAAAGTGGCCGAGCCTATCGCCGAACAGTTGCCGGATGATCCTCTGTTAGCCAAAGCCAGTGCAGCAACTGCAGCGGCCATTGCGGTGACCGCTGAAGCTGCACACCAGGCTCCCGTTGTGCAGCCCCCGGTGGTCAACGCAGCAGCCGAGCCGGCTCCCACGTATCACAGCGCTGATGTGGCTGCGCCAGCACAGCCTGTTGCAGCACCGCCACCTGCGCCTGAACCGGTTATCCAACCCGCGCCGCCGCTGTATCGCTTTGAAGTGCCGAGCGAACCTGCGCCTTCAGCGTTCTCACCGGTGGATGATGATGAAGGGCCGCGCATGGGGAACTGGCAGGACGCCGCCCAATCATCCGCTTCTCTGAACACAGCGGCAGCCGCAGCGTTGGGTGCAGCAGCAGCGAAAACGGCTTCAGCTTATATGCCGGCATTCGATGTGGTGCCTGAGCGCGATTACAATCCTCAGGTGAAGCAGGGTATTGGCCCTGAATTACCGCGTCCGAACAAAGTTAAACTGCCGACACGTCGTGAGCTGGCTTCTTACGGCATTAAGTTGCCATCACAGCGCATGGCGGAAGACAAAGCGCGAGAAGAAGCCGAACAGCAACTGCCTGAAATGACGGCGACCTATCATGAACCTCTACAGGATCATGAAGAGGATGCTGCGTTGCAGGAAGCCCAACTGCGCGAAGCGTTTGCGTCCCAGCAACAGCAGCGCTATGCAGAGACCGGACAGCATCAAGTCGAAGATGATGAAGAGGATCTGCATCAGGCTCAGTTGGCCAATCAGTTTGCGGCTCAGCAGCAACAGCGCTATCAGCAACCTGAAGCCAATGAAGGCCCGGCATTTAACCTGGATACCTCATCGGCCTTTGATTTTTCGCCAATGAAAGACCTGGTTGATGACAGCCCCAGCGAGCCGTTGTTTACCATTGCTGCGACGCCTGAGCCGGAAGTTCCTGCGCAGTGGCAGCAACCTGCTGCACCGCAGCCTCAAGCACCTGCACAGTGGCAACAACCTGCTGCACCGCAACCTCAAGCTCCTGCGCAGTGGCAGCAACCAGCCACACCGCAGCCTGAAGCGCCTGCGCAATGGCAACAGCCTGCTGCACCTCAGCCGGAAGCCATGCCTTCGCTGAATGAACACAACAGCCCGTGGTCATCATCCGAGTCAGAGAGTTATTCTGCGCCAGCAGAAGCGCCTCAACCGGTTGCACCTGCGCAAGATAGCCTGTTCCATCCGTTCCTGGTGCGCCATGAACGTCCGCTGGAGAGGCCTTCCACACCGCTGCCGACACTCGATCTGCTGACCTCGCCGCCTTCGGAAGAAGAGCCGGTAGATATGTTCGCGCTGGAGCAAACGGCACGTCTGGTGGAAGCACGTCTGGCCGATTATCGTGTGAAAGCCGAGGTGGTGGGCATCTCGCCTGGCCCGGTGATTACCCGCTTTGAGCTTGATCTTGCGCCTGGCGTGAAAGCCGCCCGTATCTCTAACCTGTCACGCGATTTGGCTCGTTCGCTTTCAGCCGTCGCGGTTCGTGTGGTGGAAGTGATTCCAGGCAAGCCGTATGTCGGGCTGGAATTACCGAACAAACATCGCCAAACCGTGTATCTGCGTGAAGTGCTGGACTGCGACAAGTTCCGCGATAACCCATCACCGCTGGCGGTGGTGCTGGGTAAAGACATTTCGGGTCAACCGGTGGTAGCCGATCTGGCGAAGATGCCGCACCTGCTGGTTGCCGGTACCACCGGCTCCGGTAAGTCGGTTGGTGTGAACACCATGATCATCAGCATGCTGTATAAAGCCACGCCGGAAGAAGTGCGCTTTATCATGATCGACCCGAAAATGCTGGAGCTGTCCGTCTACGAAGGCATTCCGCATTTGCTAACTGAAGTGGTCACCGACATGAAAGATGCGGCGAATGCGCTGCGCTGGAGTGTGGGTGAGATGGAGCGTCGCTACAAGCTGATGTCTGCGCTGGGCGTGCGTAACCTTGCCGGTTACAACGAGAAAATTGAGCAGGCAGCTGCCATGGGGCGCCCAATTCCAGACCCATTCTGGAAGCCGGGTGACAGTATGGACACCACGCCGCCTGTGCTGGAAAAACTGCCGTATATCGTGGTGTTGGTGGATGAGTTCGCCGACCTGATGATGGCGGTAGGTAAGAAAGTCGAAGAGTTGATTGCTCGCCTGGCGCAGAAAGCGCGTGCAGCGGGTATTCACCTGGTGCTGGCGACGCAGCGTCCGTCGGTGGATGTGATTACCGGCTTGATCAAAGCCAACATCCCAACGCGTATCGCCTTTACGGTTTCCAGTAAAATTGACTCACGTACTATTCTCGACCAGGGTGGCGCGGAATCGCTGCTAGGCATGGGTGACATGCTATACATGCCGCCTAACTCCTCAATGCCAGTGCGTGTCCACGGTGCCTTCGTGCGCGACCAGGAAGTGCACGCGGTGGTGCAGGACTGGAAAGCGCGTGGACGTCCGCAATACATCGAAAGTATTACTGCCGGTGAAGAGAGCGAGAGCGCAGCGGGTGGTCTCGACGGTGATGAAGAGCTTGATCCGCTGTTCGATCAGGCAGTCTCATTTGTGGTGGAGAAACGCCGCGCTTCAATCTCCGGTGTGCAGCGTCAGTTCCGTATTGGTTACAACCGAGCCGCGCGCATCATTGAACAGATGGAAGCGCAGGGTATTGTTTCTGAACCGGGCCACAACGGTAACCGCGAAGTGCTATCGCCGCCGCCACACGAGATGTAATTTAGCGCACGCCATGACTTACTTCTGGGCCAGTTAACACTGGCCCGTTGTTTATCTGCAGAACGATCCCCATATCTTTGGGAGCTTTCGGCTTTTTCTTCTGTCGAACAGACAGAGCGGCAACTACGTTTAATGCAGTAAGTGTCGGGAAACCATCAATAAGGAATCGAATCAGATGAAATTACGCGTTATTGCCTGCGGCCTGCTGGCCGGTTTTGTTTCTTCGTCAGTACTGGCGGATGCATCGAGCGATTTGCAGCAGCGTCTGAACAAAGTGAACAGCTTCCATGCCAGCTTTAGCCAGAAAGTGACAGATGGCAGCGGTGCAAATGTGCAGGATGGTGAAGGTGAGCTGTGGGTTAAGCGCCCGAGCTTGTTTAACTGGCACATGACTGCGCCAGACGAAAGCGTGATTATCTCCGATGGCAAAAACCTGTGGTTCTATAATCCGTTTGTAGAACAGGCCAGTGTTAGCCTGCTGCAGAACGCCACCAGCAATACGCCGTTTATGCTGATTGCGCGTAACCAGCCCAGTGACTGGCAGCAGTACAACATCAAACAGCAAGGCGACAATTTCGAACTGACGCCGAAAAGCAGCGATGGCAACCTGAAGCAATTCACCATTAATGTCTCTGCATCAGGCACCATCAACAAATTCAGTGCGATTGAGCAAGATGGTCAGCACAGTGATTATCAGCTGAAGAGCCAGAAAAACGGTGCGATTAGCCCAGATAAGTTCACCTTTACACCGCCTAAAGGGGTAACGGTGGACGATCAACGTCAGTGAGGTCGCGGTGAGTAACCTGTCCCTGGATTTCGCCTCTTCAAATGAGTTCCAGCCTCTGGCCGCGCGCATGCGGCCAGCCACATTGCAGCAGTATATCGGCCAACAGCACTTATTGGCGGCGGGAAAACCGTTGCCTCGTGCGATTGAGGCCGGGCATCTGCATTCAATGATTTTGTGGGGGCCACCAGGAACAGGCAAAACAACGCTGGCAGAGATCATTGCGCATTACGGCAAAGCAGATGTTGAGCGTATTTCTGCCG
The DNA here is from genome assembly GCF_020179835.1 of Pantoea sp. alder81. GTDB lineage: Bacteria > Pseudomonadota > Gammaproteobacteria > Enterobacterales > Enterobacteriaceae > Pantoea. The sequence goes on from NZ_JAIUDA010000001.1 coordinate 312,466, forward strand.
TGACGTCCGGTGTGAAAGAGATCCGCGAAGCCATTGAGCGCGCCCGGCAGAATCGTCAACTAGGTCGTCGTACCATTCTGTTTGTGGACGAGGTACACCGCTTTAACAAAAGCCAGCAGGATGCCTTTCTGCCCCATATTGAAGATGGCACCATCACCTTCATCGGCGCGACCACCGAAAATCCCTCATTTGAACTCAACTCGGCACTGTTATCCCGTGCGCGCGTCTATCTGCTGAAATCGCTCACCACGGAAGATATCGAGCAGGTGCTGACCCAGGCTATGCAGGACAGTGCGCGAGGGTACGGTAACAGCGACATTTTGCTGCCAGAGAACACCCGGCGCATGATTGCTGAACTGGTGAACGGCGATGCACGCCGTGCGCTGAATACGCTGGAAATGATGGCGGATATGGCAGAGAGCAATGCGCAAGGACAGCGTGAACTGACGCCTCAGTTGCTGAATGAAGTTTCCGGCGAAAGAGCGGCGCGCTTTGATAACAAAGGCGACCGTTTTTACGATTTGATTTCGGCGCTGCATAAATCCGTGCGCGGTTCAGCGCCGGATGCGGCGCTCTATTGGTATGCCCGTATTATTACGGCCGGTGGTGACCCGTTGTACGTTGCACGCCGCTTACTGGCGATTGCCTCGGAAGATGTGGGCAATGCCGATCCGCGTGGCATGCAGGTGGCTATTTCGGCATGGGATTGTTTCACCCGCGTCGGACCTGCTGAAGGCGAGCGCGCGATTGCACAGGCCATCGTTTATCTCGCCTGCGCGCCAAAAAGTAATGCGGTTTATACCGCGTTCAAAGCGGCCATGCGTGATGCGCGAGAATTCCCGGATTACGATGTGCCAGAACACCTGCGCAATGCGCCCACCAAATTGATGAAAGAGATGGGGTTGGGCAAAGAGTATCGCTATGCGCATGACGAACCCAATGCCTATGCGGCTGGAGAGGTGTTCTTCCCACCTGAAATGGCGCAAACGCGCTACTATCAACCCACCAACCGGGGGCTTGAAGGGAAAATAGGCGAAAAACTCGCCTGGTTGGCTGAACAGGATCAAAATAGCCCGATAAAACGCTACCGCTGATAAACGCCTTACGGTAAGGTGAGCAAGTATTTCAATGCATTCCAGTGGGATGCATCCCTTCATTCGTTCAACCAACCTTAATTACACAGGATAAGCATGCTCGATCCCAATCTGCTGCGTAATGAGCCAGACGCAGTCGCTGAAAAACTGGCACGCCGAGGATTCAAACTGGATGTGGAAACGCTGCGCTCGCTTGAAGAGCGTCGTAAAGTACTGCAGGTAGAAACTGAAAATCTGCAGGCAGAGCGTAACTCCCGATCCAAATCCATCGGTCAGGCCAAAGCGCGTGGGGAAGACATCGAGCCACTGCGTCAGGAAGTGAACGTACTGGGCGAACGCCTTGATGCGGCGAAGGTTGAGCTGGATACATTGCAAAACACCATTCGCGATTTCGCCCTCTCGCTACCAAACCTGCCGGTCGATGAAGTGCCGCTGGGTAAAGATGATAGCGAGAATCAGGAAGTCAGCCGCTGGGGTCAGCCGCGTCAGTTTGATTTCCCGGTAAAAGATCACGTTGAGCTGGGTGAAGCACTCAAAGGCCTCGATTTTGCCGCCGCAGTGAAACTGACCGGATCACGTTTCATCGTGATGCAGGGTCAGATCGCTCGCCTGCACCGTGCGCTTAGCCAGTTCATGATTGATCTGCACACTCAGCAGCATGGTTATCTGGAAACTTACGTGCCGTATCTGGTCAACCATGAGACGCTGTTTGGCACGGGCCAGTTGCCAAAGTTTGGTGAAGACCTGTTCCACACCAAGCCTTTGGGTGAAGAAGCGGGCAGCAGCAACTATGCACTGATCCCGACGGCGGAAGTGCCGCTGACCAACCTGGTGCGTGATGAGATCGTGGAAGAAGAAAATCTGCCGATCAAACTTACTGCCCACACGCCGTGCTTCCGCTCTGAAGCAGGTTCTTACGGACGCGACACCCGTGGTCTGATCCGTATGCACCAGTTCGATAAAGTTGAGATGGTGCACATCGTTGCGCCTGAAACTTCCATGGATGCACTGGAAGAGCTGGTCGGCCACGCCGAGAATGTCCTGCAGTTGCTGAACCTGCCGTACCGCAAAGTACTGCTGTGCACCGGTGATATGGGCTTTGGCTCTGCCAAGACTTATGATCTGGAAGTATGGTTGCCAGCGCAGGATACCTATCGTGAGATCTCCTCTTGCTCCAATATGTGGGATTTCCAGGCGCGTCGCATGCAGGCTCGCTGCCGCAGTAAAACTGACAAGAAGCCTCGTCTGGTGCATACATTGAACGGTTCTGGCCTGGCAGTAGGACGTACATTGGTGGCGGTGCTGGAAAACTACCAGCAGGCTGATGGCCGCATCGAAGTACCTGAGGTACTGCGTCCTTATATGGGCGGACTGGAAATCATTGGTTAATCGATGCTTTCTGACAACAAAACCCGGCAATGCCGGGTTTTGTTATTTCTGGCCTCAGCCGATTATTTTTTAGTAAGAATTAATCAGAAATAAACGTTATCGTCAGCAGACTCCCTCAAAACACGAAAATCCATAAATTCATGCAGATAGCGTTAGGTTCTGATGATGATATATCTCCTCTAAGCTGCTGAAGATAAAAATAATAAATTGTTCAGCAGCAAATTGTGCTGTGGTGATTTTTTGCCCGTTGACTTTAAAATAGCGAATGGCAAACTGCGCGCAATTATCTCCATTTCTTTGGTTTTTAATCCCTATGTCTACCTGGTCGCGCCCCGTCGTGTTGCTGCTTTGCGGCTTAATGCTAATGACGGTGTCTATTGCTGTGCTTAATACGCTGGTACCGCTTTGGCTTACTCATGATCAACTGCCGACATGGCAGGTGGGTATGGCCAGCTCAGCCTATTACACCGGGAATCTGCTGGGGACATTGCTGGCGGGCTGGTTAATCAACCGCTATGGCTTTAATCGCTGTTTCTATCTGGCCAGCGCACTGTTTGCCGTGGCAACCATGGGAATGGTGCTATTAGAGGGCTTCTATAGCTGGACCGCGCTGCGTTTCGTTGCCGGTGTGGGTTGTGCGCTGATCTGGGTCGTAGTAGAGAGTGCATTACTGTGCAGCGGTACCGTGCGTAATCGCGGCCAACTGTTGGCCGCCTACATGATTATCTATTATCTCGGCACAGTAGCGGGCCAGTTGCTGGTGAGTCGCGTTTCGACTGAACTCCTGCATGTGATCCCATGGGTTACCGCTCTGATCGTCTGTGCCGTGTTACCCGTGGTCTTCCTGCGTGTTAATGCCAGTGCAGCCAACGAAGAAACTTCAACCGGACACATCTGGACCATGCTGCGCCGTCGCAGTTCACGTTTAGGGATTAACGGCTGCGTGATCTCCGGCATCGTACTGGGTTCACTTTATGGTCTGATGCCGCTCTATTTGTCACATCAGGGCATGAGCGATGCCAATGTCGGTTATTGGATGGCGCTGCTGGTCAGTGCGGGCATTGTTGGTCAATGGCCGGTGGGACGTCTTGCAGACCGCTTCGGGCGTTTAATGGTTTTACGCGTTCAGGTGTTTGTGGTGATTCTGGGTGCCATCGCCATGTTGGGTAACACCGCGATGGCGCCTGCGCTGTTTGTCCTCGGTCTGGCTGGCTTCACGCTGTATCCCGTGGCAATGTCCTGGGCTTGTGAAACCGTTGCGCATCATGAGCTGGTGGCGATGAATCAGGCGCTGCTGTTCAGCTATACCATTGGCAGCCTGGTCGGGCCGGGGATGACGTCGATGCTGATGCAGAACTACTCTGACCGTTTGCTGTTTGTGATGATTGCGGCCGTCGCGCTGGTTTATCTGGTGATGCTGCTGCGTAAAGCCAATCAGCACGCCACGCCCATCGCACATGCTTAATATCTGAATGTTTTGAATGAAAAAAAGGGAGCGGTAAGCTCCCTTTTTTGTCAGTACATCACTTCGTGACCATAACCCGCCAGGATATTTTTGACCCGTTCCATGGTCTCTTTGCTCGGCGGTTTGACTCCATCCAGTTTGTACTCTTCACCCATGGCAATCCATTTGTGCTTGCCCAATTCATGGTAGGGCAGTAGCTCAATCTTCTCGACGTTCTCCATATCCTTAGTGAATTCGCCGAGGCGATGCGCAGAGTCATCATCATCGGAATAGCCGGGCACCACCACAAAGCGAATCCAGGTGCGCTTGCCTTTCTTCTGCAGATAACGTGCGAAATCGAGGGTGCGATGATTGGAGACACCAACCAGAATCTGGTGCACATCATCATTAATTTGTTTCAGATCGAGCATCACCAGATCGGTGGCATCCAGCAGTTCATCGATTACCGGATCGTAACGACGTACAAAACCGTTGGTATCCAGACAGGTATGAATGCCCTCCGCTTTACAGGCACGGAACCAATCGCGCACAAACTCGGCCTGCAGGATCGCTTCCCCTCCCGATGCCGTCACACCGCCGCCAGAGGCATTCATAAAGTGGCGATATGACAGCGCATCCTTCATTAAATCTTCAACCGTAACTTCTTTACCTCCGTGGGTGTCCCAGGTATCGCGGTTATGGCAATAGAGGCAGCGCATCAGGCAGCCCTGGAAGAAGGTGATAAAACGGATACCGGGACCGTCAACGGTGCCGCAGGATTCGAATGAGTGGATACGACCGATGGTTGACATTGCGATGTATTCTCCGGGTTAGCCTCAACATCAGGCGGCACAATCTGTGTTGTGCTCTTGAATTAAAGTCGATTTTGCCAGACTGCCAGCGAAAGCAAGCTGGCAAAACAGACTTGTGGAGAAAAGGCTCCCGCAGGAGCCTTTACATTTCTGGAAGGATTACAGGGACTGAGTGAAAGTACGGGTAATCACATCCTGCTGCTGCTCTTTAGTCAGCGAGTTGAAGCGCACAGCATAACCGGAAACGCGAATGGTTAACTGAGGATATTTCTCAGGGTGTTCCATCGCATCCAGCAGCATCTCACGGTTCATCACGTTGACGTTAAGGTGCTGACCGCCCTCGATATTGGCTTCATGGTGGAAGTAGCCATCCATCAAGCCCGCAAGGTTAGTTTTACGCACGTTATCATCTTTACCCAGTGCATTTGGCACGATGGAGAAGGTGTAAGAGATACCATCTTTCGCGTAAGCAAACGGCAGTTTGGCTACCGAGGTTAGTGATGCAACGGCACCTTTCTGATCGCGACCGTGCATTGGGTTAGCACCTGGGCCAAACGGTGCACCGGCACGACGACCGTCAGGGGTATTACCGGTTTTCTTACCGTACACCACGTTAGAGGTGATGGTCAGTACAGACTGGGTGGCCACCGCATTACGGTAAGTTTGCAGTTTCTGAATTTTCTTCATGAAACGTTCAACCAGGTCACACGCCATATCATCAACGCGAGAGTCATTGTTACCAAATTGCGGATATTCACCTTCGATTTCAAAATCAATCGCCAGGCCATCTGCATCACGTACGGTTTTCACTTTGGCGTACTTGATAGCAGATAGGGAATCTGCCGCCACGGACAAGCCTGCGATACCACAAGCCATGGTGCGATAAACATCACGGTCATGCAGCGCCATCAGCGAGGCTTCGTAGCTATACTTGTCGTGCATGTAATGGATGATGTTCAGAGAAGTGACATACTGTTTTGCCAGCCAATCCATAAAGTGATCCATACTGGCCATCACAGTATCGAAATCCAGAATTTCATCAGTAATTGGTGCTTCTTTCGGACCAACCTGCATTTTCAGTTTTTCGTCCACGCCACCGTTGATTGCGTACAGCAGTGTTTTCGCCAGGTTGGCGCGGGCGCCGAAGAACTGCATCTGTTTGCCGACAATCATTGGGCTCACACAGCAAGCGATCGCGTAGTCATCGTTATCAAAGTCAGGGCGCATCAGATCGTCATTCTCATACTGCAGTGAAGACGTATCGATGGAGACCTTGGCTGCATACTTTTTGAAATTAACCGGCAGCTTTTCTGACCACAGGATGGTCATGTTGGGTTCCGGTGACGGGCCCATGGTGTACAAGGTATTCAGGAAACGGAAGGTACTTTTAGTGACTAAAGTACGACCATCAACGCCCATGCCGGCCAGAGACTCGGTTGCCCAGATTGGATCACCAGAGAACAGTTCGTCATATTCTGGGGTACGCAGGAAACGTACCATACGCAGTTTCATCACCAGATGGTCAATTAACTCCTGCGCGCCTTCTTCAGTCAGTTTGCCCGCTTTAATATCACGGTCGAGATAGACATCAAGGAAAGTGGATACGCGACCAAATGACATCGCGGCGCCGTTCTGTGATTTCACAGCGGCCAGATAGCCATAGTAAGTCCACTGTACAGCTTCTTGCGCGGTGGTGGCTGGCAGAGAAATATCTGAGCCGTATTTGGCGGCCATTTCTTTAATCTGGCCAAGCGCACGATGTTGCTCAGAGATTTCTTCACGCAGGCGAATAGTGTCTTCAAGATTGACACCGTTTTCCATATCGCTCTGCAGTGAATTGAATTGGGCCACTTTATCTTTCATCAGATAATCGATGCCGTATAGCGCCACGCGGCGGTAGTCACCGATGATACGACCACGACCATAGGCATCTGGCAAACCGGTTAATACACCAGACTTACGGCAGCGCAAGATGTCAGGGGTATACACATCGAACACACCCTGGTTGTGAGTTTTACGATAGTCGGTAAAGACTTTTTTCAGGCCAGGATCGAGTTCGCGACCATAAACCTTGCAAGAGCCTTCGACCATTTTGATGCCGCCAAACGGGATGATGGCGCGTTTCAGTGGTGCTTCGGTTTGCAGACCCACAATGGTCTCAAGTGACTTATTGATGTAACCCGCATCGTGTGAAGTGATGGTAGAAGCCAGGTCAGTATCGAAATCAACCGGTGCATGGGTGCGGTTCTCAATCTTGATACCTTCCAGCACGCTGTCCCACAGTTTAGTGGTGGCTGGTGTGGCGCCCGCGAGGAAAGATTCGTCACCTTCGTACGGGGTGTAGTTTTTCTGGATAAAGTCACGGACGTTGACACCGTTCTGCCATTCGCCGGCGCTAAATCCTTCCCAGGCTGACGCCATTTTTTCGTTAAGTTCGGACATGATATACCTGCCTTATTTAGGGAGACTCTGACGATGACGTGCCCTCGGGCACGCCCGTTTTAATTTCTTAATGCACCGGATCATCACCGCGCAGATAGATGACCCAGTAGGTCAAACCGACTAACAACCCGCCACCGATAATGTTGCCAATTGTCACTGGAATGAGGTTGTTAACAATAAAATCGCCAACGCTGAGAGAAGGGAACTGTGCGGCGCTGGAACCGGCCATTTGCCAGAATTCCGGGCTGGCGAAATCGCGAATGACGATAGCCATAGGGACCAAAAACATGTTGGCGATGCTGTGCTCGAAGCCGCTGGCAACAAACATCCCAACAGGCAATATCATGGCAAACATTTTGTCGAACAGGCTGCGACCGGAGTAACTCATCCATACGGCCAGACAGACCATTAGATTGGCGAGGATGCCCAGACTCACGGCTTCGACAAAAGTGTGATGCATTTTATGGTCAGCGGTCTGGAGTACGTTTAAACCCCAAGCGCCATTGGCAACCATATGTTCACCCGCCAGCCAGATCAGTACGACAAAGAACAGCGCACCAAACAGATTGCCGATATAAACGTAGAGCCAGTGGCGGCCCAGTTGCATCCAGGTGATACGTCCGCTGGCTTTCGCCACCACAATCAATACTGTTGAGGTGAACAGGTCAGCACCACATACCACGACCAGCATCAAACCCAGTGAGAAGCAGATACCGCCAATCAGTTTCGCGACTCCGTAGGGCATCGCGCCAGTGCCGGTGGTGGCGGTAATGTAGAAAACAAATGCGATAGAGATAAATACGCCAGCAGTAATGGCTAAGAAGAAGGTGGTTAAAGGATGTTTAGTGGCTTTATAGACACCGGCATCTTCAGCAACTTTCGCCATGGCCGCGGGTAATAATGCATTAAAAGGGTTGTCAGCTTTCACACTAACGCTCTCCTGAAATTGTCTGTAAAGATACTAACAAAGGAGTATAGGTCAGGAATTGATGTGGATCATAAATGGCGGGGAGGTACGGGATAAGCGAAGCGTTAAACCAGATGATTTAGGTGCAACCAATTGAATTATAATAAATAAATAATTTTTAATTTATACAAAATAAGTTTAATGAGCAGCCTTTGGAGGTGCGTAAATGTTAATTCAGTTTAATCAATGGAACTGAATTGTTAATTATCAATATTCAATGTTGAGTATGACAATCTGACGCAAAAAAAATGGCACCGGGATTAATCAGTGCCATTCTCAACGTCAGCAAATATATCGCGCTAAGCGTTCGTGAATATTACTTCGACCAATAGTTGCGCTTTGCTGCCTGCAGTTTTTCGTAGGCGGCCAGCAGGGCCTGATGAGCCGGGAAGGCTTTCAGATCCAGATCTACCGCTTGCAGGCCGTAGAATGGTGCTTCACCGCTGATCGCTGCAGAAGCGGCATCAACAGCCGCTTCGCCGTACATCCGCACGAATGCACGATGATATTGAAGCGGGTCGCGTTCGTCTTCCATGGCCAGCAACAGCAAGGTCTGCAGGCAACGGTAATAGTTGGCGCGTTCGGCGCTGAAGATTGACTGGTTGAACTCCATGGTCCACTCCGTCCAGATCAGAGCCTGATCCAAATCTCCGCCCGCCAATGCCAGCATGGCTTTCAGCTCGCCAATACGCAGGGTATACCAGCCATTGTCTTTACCTGAAGCCAGACCCAGCAGCTCACGGACGCGAGTGAAGTCGTCATGACCTTCTTCATCCAACTGCTCAATGAGGCTCAAATACGCTTCCGGTTCCCACTCACTGTCTGGCAGAGCCAGCAGTGTTTCACGCAGCGGCGCGCCCATGCTGTTGTTAGCTAACAGCAGATCTTCCGCCGGATAGATATCCGACATGCCAGGCACGATGATGCGGCAAGCGTAAACGCTCAGATGTTCATAATCCGCGATGTAAACTTCCTGATCTTCCGCACGGAAGATGGCCATCAGCGTATCGAACTCTTCGTGCGTGCTGCCTGAGAAGCTCCAGTCAACGAAAGGATAATCCGCATCGTCTTTGAACATATCCCAGGAGATTAAGCCGCTCGAATCGATAAAGTGGGTTTCCAGGTTGGCGTGTTCAGCCACTTCTTCATCATCGAACGTCGGTGGGGTGAAGACATCCAGATCTTTCAGACCACGGCCCTGAAGCAACTCAGTAACGGTACGTTCCAGTGCTACGCCAAAGTCAGGGTGCGCGCCAAATGAAGCGAAACAGGTGCCGTTGGCCGGGTTGAACAACACCACGCAGATAACCGGATACTTGCCGCCCAGTGAGGCATCGTAAGAGAAGATTGGGAACCCTTCGGCTTCCAGGCGTTCAATCGCCTCAATCACGCCCGGATAACGCTGCATCACTTCTGCAGGGATTTCTGGCAGGCTAATCGACTCGGCAATAATGCGGTTTTTGATGTGGCGCTCAAAAACTTCAGACAGGCCCTGTACACGTGCTTCGTTCGCGGTGTTACCGGCAGACATGCCGTTAGAAACATACAGGTTGCCGATGATGTTCATCGGAATGTAAACCGTTTGCTGGTCAGACTGACGGGTAAATGGCAGGCCGCAGATACCACGGTCAGCATTACCTGACTGCAGGTCAATCAGGTCGGAGGCGTTCAAGCTGTCTTCAGGATCGTAGAACTTCTGCAAACGCGCATCCAGGATGCCAGCTGGCAAGCTGTTATCGTCGGTCAGTGGGAACCATTTCTCATTCGGGTAATGAACGAAATCGCCATTGGCAATTGACTGACCCAGCCAGAAATCAGCGAAGAAGTAGTTAGTTGAGAGACGCTCAAAATATTCGCCTAACGCGGAAGCCAGTGCCGCTTTCTTACTGGCACCTTTACCATTGGTAAAGCACAGCGGGCAGTCACGATCGCGGATGTGCACAGACCAGACGTGTGGAACCGGGTTCAGCCAGGAGGCTTCTTCAATATTGAAGCCCAGGTCTTGCAGTTTCTGCTGGAAGCGTGCGATGGAGTCTTCCAGTGCGGCGTCTTTTCCTGGAATAAACGTTTGCGTCATGTTGGCGCTCTCTCAAGTCGATGGGGTGGGCGTAAAGCGCGCAATGATACGGGTTTTGCGCCTGCTTCGCTATTCAGTGGCCTAAATTTATCGCGGTATTGTCACGGCTATTTCATCGTCTGGCAGCATTCTGATTTTGCATCAGGAAACGTCCTCACAAAATTCCGTGGCTTATTGCATTTATGACATAAGCTGCGGTGGAGCCTGCTCTGGAAATGTGATCGCTATCGGATTAATGATTGCAGCCATTCGGAGGCAATGATAAAACCGATACGGTATTCATAACCGTTCGATATGACAGTGGTGAGGGGAAATGACGCAGGTTTATAATTTTAGCTCCGGCCCAGCGATGCTGCCGGTAGAAGTGCTCCGTCGTGCAGAACAAGAACTGACAAACTGGCACGGATTAGGCACCTCTGTAATGGAGATCAGCCATCGCAGTAAAGAGTTTATTGCTGTCGCTGAAGCAGCAGAACAGGATTTTCGCGATCTGCTGAAGATCCCATCGAACTACAAAGTTTTATTCTGCCATGGTGGCGCGCGCGCGCAGTTCGCAGCAATTCCAGGCAACCTGCTGGGTGATGCTCAATCCGCTGACTACATTGATGGCGGCTACTGGGCACACAGCGCAATCAAAGAAGCGGAAAAGTATTGCACCCCAAACACCATCGACGTCAAAACCACGCTTGACGGTAAACGTGCTTTGTTACCGATGCGTGAATGGCAGCTCAACGATGATGCTGCCTATGTGCATTTCTGCCCGAATGAAACCATTGATGGCATCGCTATCGATGAAGAGCCTGACTTTGGTGACAAAGTGGTGGTGGCTGACCTTTCTTCAACCATTATGTCCCGCCCAATCGATGTCAGCCGTTACGGTGTGATCTACGCAGGCGCACAGAAAAACATCGGTCCAGCGGGATTAACGCTGGTGGTGGTGCGTGAAGATCTGCTGGGCAAAGCGCAGCGTTATGTGCCGTCTATCCTTGATTACAAGGTGCTGGCTGAAAACGAATCCATGTTCAACACACCGCCGACTTTTGCCTGGTACCTCTCTGGTCTGGTATTCAAATGGCTGAAAGAGAAGGGCGGTGTTGCTGAGATGGATAAGGTCAATCAGGCGAAAGCAGACCTGCTATATGGCGTCATCGATAACAGCAGCTTCTACCGTAACGATGTTGCTGCTGCGAACCGTTCACGTATGAACGTGCCGTTCCAGCTGGCGGATGCCGCGCTGGATAAAGTGTTCCTGGACGAGTCTCTGCAGGCGGGCCTGCATGCACTGAAAGGACACCGCGTGGTTGGCGGTATGCGTGCATCGATCTACAATGCGATGCCGCTGGAAGGGGTGAAAACCCTGACTGAGTTCATGATTGACTTCGAACGTCGTCACGGCTAATTACTCATCATAGGCCAGCCTGGCTGGCCACTGGCCCCGTTACATAACGGGGTTTTGTCTTTTCTGGAGATTTGGTTTCACATGCAGGACTCCCTGACTCTACAACCGATTGCTCGCGTTGACGGCACGGTAAACTTACCGGGTTCAAAAAGCGTTTCTAACCGCGCATTGTTACTGGCTGCGCTGGCAAAGGGCACGACTCGCCTGACCAATTTGCTGGACAGCGATGACGTTAAACATATGCTGAATGCGCTGAAGGCGCTGGGCGTCAATTACACGCTCTCTGCCGATCGTACCGTGTGCGAAGTGGTGGGAAATGCAGGTCCGCTGCACAGTGACCAGGCCCTGGAACTCTTTCTGGGCAACGCGGGTACCGCAATGCGCCCGCTGGCAGCCGCATTGTGCTTAGGCCAACAGTCGATTGTGCTGACTGGCGAACCTCGCATGAAAGAGCGCCCAATTGGCCATCTGGTTGATGCGCTGCGTCAGGGCGGAGCCAATATTGATTACCTGGAGCAAACGGATTATCCACCGCTGCGTCTGAACGGTGGGTTTGTGGGTGGCGAAGTGAGTGTGGACGGCAGTGTTTCCAGCCAGTTCCTGACGGCGCTATTAATGACCGCTCCGCTGGCACCGAAAGACACCGTGATTACCATTAAAGGTGATTTGGTCTCCAAGCCGTATATTGATATCACTCTGCACCTGATGCGTTGCTTTGGTGTTGACGTTGATAATCAGAATTACCAGCGCTTTGTGGTGAAAGGCCAGCAGCAGTATCAATCTCCAGGCGATTATCTGGTGGAAGGCGATGCCTCTTCTGCCTCTTATTTCCTCGCCGCCGCTGCCATTAAAGGTGGAACGGTTCGCGTAACCGGGATCGGTCGTAATAGCGTTCAGGGCGACATTCGCTTTGCAGATGTGCTGGAAAAAATGGGTGCGGTGATCGAGTGGGGTGATGACTATATTGCCTGCTCACGTGGTTCACTGACCGCGATTGATATGGACATGAACCATATTCCAGATGCGGCGATGACCATTGCCACCACGGCCTTGTTCGCGGAAGGCACCACCTTGATGCGTAACATCTACAACTGGCGCGTGAAAGAGACCGATCGCTTAGCGGCAATGGCGACAGAACTGCGCAAAGTCGGTGCGGAAGTTGAAGAAGGTCACGATTTCATTCGTGTGACCCCACCGGCACAGCTTCAGCATGCGGATATTGGCACTTATAACGATCACCGCATGGCGATGTGCTTTGCGCTGGTGGCGTTATCGGACACCCCTGTCACCATTCTTGACCCTGGCTGCACAGCTAAAACGTTCCCGGATTACTTCCAGCAGTTGGCAAAAATTAGCCAAACCTCTTGATCACGCTACCCGGTACGCTTGTGCCGGGTTTCCTCGCTCTCTTCTGGTCTTGTTGGGCGGAAATTCTTCTGAATCTGTCGAAATTTCTGGCGCTGTCTACGCTAAAGGGTAACTAACCTGACGCGGGCAGCGTATAATGCCGCGCAATCAAACAGCCAAGAAGGCTGATAATAAGCACGCAGCAACAGGAGAGAACAATGACGGCAATCGCCCCGGTAATTACCATTGATGGCCCAAGTGGCGCAGGTAAAGGGACCTTGTGTAAAGCGATGGCGGAGTCATTGCAGTGGCATTTGCTGGATTCTGGTGCCATTTATCGCGTACTCGCATTGGCTGCACTTCACCATCAGGTGGATATTGAATCCGAGGAAGCATTAGTCCCTATGGCTGCTCACCTCGACGTGCGTTTCTTGTCTGTTGAAGGCGAGATGCAGGTCATTTTGGAAGGTGAGGATGTGACGGGTGAAATCCGTACGCAGGAAGTGAGCAATACGGCTTCGCGCGTTGCTGCCTTCCCACGCGTACGTGAAGCACTGCTGCGTCGTCAGCGAGCATTCCGTGAAGAGCCGGGCTTGATTGCGGATGGCCGCGATATGGGCACCGTGGTATTCCCCGATGCACCGGTAAAAATCTTCCTGGATGCAAGTTCAGAAGAGCGTGCTCACCGTCGTATGCTACAGTTGCAGGAGAAGGGCTTTAATGTTAACTTTGATCGCCTTTTATCCGAGATAAAGGAACGCGACGACCGCGATCGTAATCGTGCAATTGCGCCTTTAGTGCCTGCCACTGATGCTCTGGTGCTGGATTCAACCAGTATGTCCATTGAGCAAGTGATTGAAAAGGCACTTGATTATGCCCGCCAAAAGCTGGGCATTTAATCTATTCGGTAATTGAATTGCTGTAACCCTGTACCAGGGACCCGGTGCTGGGCATGTGAAACAACCCCATCCGACAATGACGTCAGGTGGACGTTAAATTGAAGAATCCTAAGATTATCAATATGACTGAATCTTTTGCTCAACTATTTGAAGAATCACTGAAAGAAATCGAAACCCGTCCGGGTTCCATCGTTCGTGGCGTTGTTGTCTCTATCGACAAAGACGTAGTCCTGGTTGATGCGGGTCTGAAATCTGAGTCTGCAATTCCTGCAGAGCAGTTCAAGAACGCAGCCGGCGAACTGGAAATCCAGGTTGGCGACGAAGTTGACGTTGCGCTTGACGCAGTTGAAGACGGCTTCGGTGAAACCCTGCTGTCCCGTGAGAAAGCTAAGCGTCACGAAGCTTGGATCACGCTGGAAAAAGCTTACGAAGAAGCTGAAACTGTTACCGGTGTTATCAACGGCAAAGTTAAAGGTGGCTTCACAGTTGAGCTGAACGGTATTCGTGCGTTCCTGCCAGGTTCACTGGTTGACGTTCGTCCGGTTCGCGATACTCTGCACCTGGAAGGCAAAGAGCTTGAGTTCAAAGTCATCAAGCTTGATCAGAAACGTAACAACGTGGTGGTTTCTCGCCGCGCAGTTATCGAATCTGAAAACAGCGCTGAACGCGATCAGCTGCTGGAAAACCTGCAGGAAGGCATGGAAGTTAAAGGTATCGTTAAGAACCTCACTGACTACGGCGCATTCGTGGATCTGGGTGGCGTTGACGGCCTGCTGCACATCACCGATATGGCCTGGAAGCGCGTTAAGCATCCAAGCGAAATCGTCAACGTGGGCGACGAAATCACTGTCAAAGTGCTGAAATTCGACCGCGAGCGTACTCGTGTATCCCTCGGCCTGAAACAGCTGGGCGAAGATCCATGGGTTGCTATCGCTAAGCGTTACCCAGAAGGCACCAAGCTGACTGGCCGTGTAACCAACCTGACCGATTACGGCTGCTTCGTTGAAATCGAAGAAGGCGTTGAAGGCCTGGTGCACGTTTCTGAAATGGACTGGACCAACAAAAACATTCACCCATCTAAAGTTGTTAACGTGGGCGATGTTGTTGAAGTTATGGTTCTGGACATCGATGAAGAACGTCGTCGTATCTCCCTGGGTCTGAAGCAGTGCAAAAACAACCCATGGCAGCAGTTCGCTGAGACTCACAACAAAGGCGATCGCGTTGAAGGTAAAATCAAGTCAATCACTGACTTCGGTATCTTCATCGGCCTGGACGGTGGCATCGACGGTCTGGTTCACCTGTCAGACATCTCCTGGAACGCGACTGGCGAAGAAGCCGTTCGTGAGTACAAAAAAGGCGACGAAATCGCTGCTGTTGTACTGCAGGTTGATGCAGAGCGCGAGCGCATCTCTCTGGGCGTGAAGCAGTTGGCTGAAGATCCATTCAACAACTACATCACCCTGAACAAGAAAGGCGCTATCGTTAACGGTAAAGTGACTGCAGTAGACGCTAAAGGTGCTACAGTTGAATTGGCTGATGGCGTTGAAGGTTACCTGCGCGCTTCTGAAGCTTCACTGGACCGTATCGAAGACGCAACTCTGGTTCTGAGTGTTGGTGACGACGTTGAAGCTAAATTCACCGGCGTTGACCGTAAGAACCGCGTTGTAAGCCTGTCTGTTCGTGCTAAAGACCAGGCTGATGAGAAAGAAGCAATCAACACTGTTAACACCAAACAGGAAGAAAGCAACTTCTCTAGCGCTATGGCTGAAGCGTTCAAAGCGGCTAAAGGCGAGTAATCGACCCGAGGCACCGGACGATGTAAGTCGTCCGGTTTCGGTAAAAGCTGTCATACCTTTCCCATTAAGGATTAACCGGAGGTTACATGACCAAGTCAGAACTTATTGAAAGACTTGCTGGACAGCATACTCATATTCCGGCGAAAGTCGTTGAGGATGCAGTTAAAGAAATGCTCGAGCACATGGCCACAACGTTGGCACAGGGTGAGCGCATTGAAATCCGGGGATTCGGCAGCTTTTCTTTGCACTACCGCGCACCGCGCACTGGTCGTAACCCGAAAACGGGTGACAAAGTGGATCTGGAAGGTAAATACGTTCCCCACTTCAAGCCGGGCAAAGAATTGCGTGACCGTGCAAATATCTACGGCTAAGCCGTTACCGAACGATAAAGCGACACCTCCGGGTGTCGTTTTTTTTGCTCTAAATTTGTGGTTGTGAACCCGATTCCAAAACCTTTCTCTGAGATGAAAACCCCTCCGATTTGTTGGCATTCGCAATCCAACCCTCTCTTTTCCTGAAGGCTATTATTGCCCGTTACACGCAAACTGGTGCCCATGACGGGAGAGAAGTGATGCGTGTAACAGGGATTGCAGTGGCCAGAATAATGATTCTGGCGGCGCTACCATTAGGTTTGCTACCTCAAATACCGACAATTGAAATGATGTCGATGATGGTGCTTTTAGCACTCATTGTGGCATCCCTGCCGTGGACTGCACTGCGTCTTATCGGCATAGGCATCCTTCTACTGGCATGGGCGTTGCTGGAAGCGAGACAGATGCTGAATGCGATTGAGCAGCTTTCAATGGCGCCTGCGGAAGTGACGCTGCGTATTGTTGAGGTGAAAGAAAAGCAACAGCAGTTCAAAGCGCAGATTATTCGTGTGGGTGACCGATATCAGTTCCCGCCGTTGTTTGTCAGTGTAAACGCGGAGTCAGGTGAGCCAGGCTATTGTGCAGGGCAGCGCTGGAAAATGACTTTACGCCTGCGTGCGGTACATGGTCGCTTGAATGAGGGCGGATTTGATACCCAACGCTTTGCGCTGGCGAACCATACGCCTTTGCAGGGAAAAATCATTAACCAGCAGGCCGAATCAGCAGCTTGTAGTCTGCGAACGCTGATCATGAGCCACCATCAACCTCTTTTCGAACACCTGCAACAGCCTGCCATTTTGCAGGCGCTGGCTTTTGGTGAGCGTGAGAACATGACCAAAACGCAACGACAACTATTACGTGATACCGGAACAGCACACTTAATGGCGATTTCCGGCATGCATATTGCGTTAGCGGCCAGCGTTGGCTGGATAATCGTGCGTGGCTTACAGTTGCTGTTGCCTGCGAACACCATCGGTTATCTATTGCCACTTATTGGTAGCATCATCACCGCAGCTATCTACTGTTGGATATCAGGCAGCCATGCACCTGCACAGCGCGCGCTGGTAGCACTCCTGATCTGGACGACAATCAGGATTGCAGGTTGGCAGTTAACGGGCTGGCAGATTTGGACGCTGTGTATAGGTGGTCTGCTGTGGCTTGATCCCCTCACGGTATTATCTGAAAGCTTCTGGCTCTCTGCACTTGCCGTCGCGATGCTAATCATTTGGTTCCAATGGTTTGCCTTACCTGCACGATACCGCATGGCCCGACGCTGGTTGCCGCTGAGATTGCTGCACTTGCAGGTTGGCATGATGATACTTATGGCTCCCCTGCAGATTTTTTTGTTTCAGGGAATCAGCCTCAGTGCGCTGGTCGCTAATGTCATCGCGGTTCCGGTGATATCACTTATCACCGTTCCATTGATATTAATGGCGCTTTTGCTACCGGTGAAACCCATAGCCACGGCGCTTTGGTGGCTGGCAGATTTTTCCGTTAATCAGGTTATTCAGGGCCTGGCATACTTACCCGCAGGTTGGTGGTCGCTACATGATGCTTTGCCCGCAGTGGCCGTGTTATGGGGAGGCTTGTTTCTATGGCGCAGTGGTTTGCTGAATCACACATTGATACCTTGCTGCGGTTGCACACTGGCATTTCTGTTGTGGCGTCACCAGTCTGAGCAAGACGACTGGCAGATTGACGTGCTGGATGTGGGGCATGGCCTGGCAATTGCTATTACACAGGGCAACGAAGTGGTGTTGTACGATTCAGGTCCACGCTGGAACGAGGATGATGCGGGCGCTCGCGTGATTCTGCCATGGTTACTGTATCAGGGAAGACATTTAAACACGGTGATTGTGAGCCATAAGCATCTGGATCATCGGGGTGGGCTGAACTCACTTCATCAGGCCAATCCCTACATGGTTATCCGCAGCGCGTTGGGTGACGCGGGGCATTTACCCTGTCAGCGAGGAGAGCAGTGGCAATGGGGCAAGCTGACGTTCACGGCACTCTGGCCGCCTGCAGGAAATACGCAGGGGCAAAATAATGACTCCTGTGTCGTGCGCGTAGACGATGGTGCTGTCAGCCTGCTGCTCACCGGGGATATTGAGTCAAAAGCAGAAAGAAAACTGGTGGCATTGGAGAAAAGCCAACTCTCCAGCACATTAATGCAAGTTCCCCATCATGGTAGTCGTACATCTTCGGGGCCATTACTGTTACGTAGTGTTGCAGGAAAGGGGGCGGTGGCATCGGTGGCGCGCTATAACGCCTGGCGTATGCCGGCCGCCGCGGTAGTGGATCGCTATCGCCAGCAGGGCTATCTCTGGTATGACACGGCGCAATCCGGGCAAATTCACATCGGCATTCGGCAGGGTGAATGGCAGATTAAGGGGTTGAGAGAGCAAATAAAACCTCGCTGGTATCATCAGTGGTTTGGCGTCAAACGTGAATCCAGGTAGAATGAGCGGCTATTTCAAACAGCGTGAATAAATAATGCATCAAGACAAAGATCTCTCAACGTGGCAGACGTTCCGCCGACTCTGGCCGATGATTGCGCCGCACAAAGCAGGACTGTTTGTATCTGCAGTGGCGCTGATTCTCAATGCGGCCGGCGATACCTTAATGCTGTCGCTGTTGAAACCTTTACTGGATGATGGCTTCGGCAAGGCCGATCGCTCCGTCATGCTTTGGATGCCACTGGTGGTGATTGGCCTGATGCTGGTGCGTGGCGTGACCAGCTACATCTCCAGTTACTGCATCTCATGGGTGTCTGGCAACGTGGTGATGAATATGCGTCGCCGCTTGTTTGGCCATATGATGGGCATGCCGGTTGCGTTCTTTGACCAGCAATCAACCGGCACATTGCTGTCACGCATCACCTATGATTCTGAGCAGGTTGCCTCGTCCTCCTCCAGTGCACTGGTGACGGTAGTACGCGAAGGCGCCTCCATCATTGGCCTGTTTATCATGATGTTCTACTACAGCTGGCAGCTGTCGTTGATTCTGATTGTCCTTGCGCCGATTGTTTCCTTTGCGATTCGCACGGTTTCAAAACGTTTCCGCAGCATCAGTAAAAACATGCAGAACACCATGGGACAAGTTACCACCAGCGCTGAACAGATGCTTAAAGGGCATAAAGAAGTGCTGATTTTCGGTGGTCAGGATGTGGAAGCCGGTCGTTTTGCTGAGGTCAGCAACAAAATGCGCCAGCAGGGCATGAAACTGGTTTCTGCCTCTTCAATCTCGGACCCGGTCATTCAGCTGATCGCCTCACTGGCTCTGGCATTTGTGCTCTACGCCGCCAGCTTCCCGAGTGTGATGGAAACCCTCACCGCCGGCACCATCACCGTGGTGTTCTCATCGATGATTGCATTGATGCGCCCACTGAAGTCACTGACTAACGTCAATGCCCAGTTCCAGCGCGGCATGGCCGCCTGCCAGACACTGTTCTCGATTCTGGATAGCGAGCAGGAAGTCGATAACGGCAAGCGTGAAATCACGCGTGCTAAAGGTGATGTGGAATTCCGCAATGTGACCTTTACCTATCCTGGCCGTGAAGTCCCGGCACTGCGTGATATCAATCTGTCACTGCCCGAGGGCAAAACCGTGGCATTGGTAGGACGTTCAGGATCGGGTAAATCGACCATGGCGAGCCTGTTGACTCGTTTCTACGATATCGACTCCGGTGAAATTCTGCTGGATGGTCACGATCTGCGTGAATACACCCTGCGTTCGCTACGTAATCAGGTGGCGCTGGTTTCTCAGAATGTCCATCTGTTCAACGACACCATTGCCAATAACATCGCTTATGCACGCAATGGTGAATACACCCGCGAGCAGATTGTACAAGCGGCCACCATGGCGCATGCCATGGACTTCATCAAGAAGATGGATAACGGTCTGGATACTGTGATTGGTGAGAACGGTGTGCTGCTGTCAGGCGGCCAGCGTCAACGTATCGCCATCGCGCGTGCGTTGCTGCGTGATTGCCCTATTCTGATCCTTGATGAAGCCACCTCCGCACTGGATACCGAATCTGAGCGTGCAATTCAGGCCGCTCTGGATGAGCTGCAGAAAAACCGTACTTCGCTGGTGATTGCACACCGCCTGTCGACCATCGAAAAAGCCGATGAAATCGTGGTGGTGGAAGACGGCCGTATTGTTGAGCGTGGTACACACAGCGTGCTGCTGGCCGAGAAGGGCGCTTATGCCCAACTCCACAAACTGCAGTTTGGTCAATGATTGAACGCATCTGGAGCGGGCGCTCACCACTGTGGCTACTGTTGTGGCCACTGAGTTTGCTGTATGGGGCGATCAGCAGTTTGATTCGCCTTAGCTATCAGCGTGGCTGGCGTAAAAGCTGGCGTGCGCCTTGCCCGGTAGTGGTGGTGGGTAATCTGACGGCTGGCGGCAACGGTAAAACGCCGGTGGTAATCTGGCTGGTTCAGGCGCTGCAACAGCGTGGCCTGCGCGTTGGCGTAGTGTCACGCGGTTATGGCGGTAAAGCAGAACGTTATCCGCTGCTGGTGACGGCCGATACCCCAACATCGCAGGCGGGTGACGAACCGGTGTTGATCGCGCAACGTACTCAGGTGCCGGTGGCGGTCGCGCCTCAACGCCGCATGGCGGTAGAGGGGCTGCTGGCCGCACAGGATCTGGACGTGATCATCACTGACGACGGGCTGCAACATTACGCATTGCAGCGCGATCGTGAAATCGTGGTGGTGGATGGCGTGCGTCGCTTCGGCAATGGTTGGTGGCTACCCGCAGGTCCGATGCGTGAGCGGGCCTCTCGCCTGCAAAGCGTCAACGCCGTCATCGTCAATGGTGGTGAGGCGCAAGCCGGTGAGATCGCCATGACGTTGCGGCCTGGCAAGGCGGTCAATCTGGTGAGTGGAGAGACTGCGAGCCTCGATCAACTGCCAGAGATGGTCGCGATGGCGGGTATTGGTCATCCGCCGCGTTTCTTCAATACGTTGCAGCAGCAGGGCATCCAGCCTGTGGCAGAAATCGCGTTTGCCGATCACCATGCTTACAGCGAAGAAGAGCTGCAGCGTTTGACACAAGCTCATCAGTGCCTGTTGATGACCGAAAAAGATGCGGTAAAGTGCCGTAGCTTTGCGCGAAATAACTGGTGGTATCTGCCGGTTGACGCCGACCTGTCGGGTGCATCACTTGATGCGTTGCTCGACGATGTGACCCTACTCTGTACCACTGCGCGCGACGCCCGTACGCGCTAAACCTGCTCAAAGGGAAGTGAGTCATGAACTTAACATCGTCCCTTTCGTTACAAACCGCTCGTCACTTACATCTGGCTGCTCAGGGGCTGTTACGCCCACCGAGCCGCCGGGCACGCTTTGCCGATATCCATGCCTGCGTGCGTCAGATGTCACTGCTGCAAATTGACACCATCAATGTCGTTGCGCGCAGCCCTTATCTGGTGTTGTTCAGCCGCCTTGGCGCGTATCCCACACAGTGGCTGGAAGAAACATTGGCTTCCGGTGCGCTGTTTGAGTACTGGGCGCACGAAGCCTGTTTTATCCCCTTCGAAGATTACCCGCTATTGCGCCATCGCATGCTGGAACCGCAGCGGCTGGGATGGAAATACAACGAGCAGTGGGTAGAAGAACATCAGCAGGACATCGCCGCCTTACTCAATCATATCGCCGAAAATGGCCCGGTGCGCGCGGCCGATTTTGCCAATGATAAGCAAACCAAACCCGGTTGGTGGGCCTGGAAGCCACACAAGCGGCATCTGGAAAACCTGTTTAGCGCGGGTGAGCTGATGGTGGTAGAACGCCGTAACTTCCAACGGGTGTACGATCTGCGAACGCGAGTGATGCCTGATTGGGATGATGAACAACATGCACTCAGTGAAGCGGATGCGGTACAGGCGATGCTGGGGCACAGTGCCCGCAGTCTGGGGATTTTTCGCGCCAGCTGGCTGGCCGATTACTACCGTCTGAAGCGTGCGCCATTACAGGCCTGGATTAAGGATGCCGAAGCCCAGGGCGATATCGTGCGCGTTGAAGTGGAACAGCTCGGGGAGATGTGGCTGCACGCCAGCTTATTACCATTGTTAGAAAAAATGCCCACCGCCACACACACGGCTCTGTTGTCACCGTTCGACCCGGTGGTGTGGGATCGTCGGCGTGCACTGGAGTTGTTCAACTTTGATTACCGCATTGAGTGCTATACCCCGGCGGAGAAGCGCGTCTACGGATACTTTGTTCTGCCGGTGTTACACCGGGGTGCACTCAAAGCGCGTATTGATGCAAAGATGGATCGTCAGGCGCAGCGTCTGATCATTCGTGCATTCTGGCTTGAGCCTGGCATGCGTGTCACCCAAGCCTTCCTGACCGATGTGCAAAAAGCGATCAATCGTTTTGCGCAGTGGCAGGGTGCCAGCGAGGTGATGGTTGAGAATGCGCCTGCCGAGCTGCTTGCTGCCTGGACGCCTCGCTGGGCTATCAACGACTAACTTCATCACAATAATGCCAGGTCCGGCGCGCTACCCTTTGGGTACGCTATGGTATGCTAGGTGCCTGACAAATCGGTGCTGAAAGGAGAAAATTATGGATCACCGTTTACTTGAGATTGTTGCCTGTCCGGTTTGCAACGGAAAACTGTATTTCAACAAAGAGCAGCAGGAGCTGATTTGTAAACCAGACGGCCTGGCTTACCCGGTGCGCGACGGCATTCCGGTATTGCTGGAAGTGGAAGCGCGTACGCTGTCAGTTGAAGAGATCCATCCATGAGTTTTGTCGCCATCATTCCGGCGCGTTATGCATCAACGCGCCTGCCCGGCAAACCGCTGGTGGATATTCACGGTAAACCGATGGTCGTACACGTGATGGAGCGCGCACGAGAGTCAGGTGCCGATCGCGTGATTGTGGCGACCGATCATCCCGAAGTGGCTGCTGCGGTAACGGCTGCCGGTGGAGAAGTGTGCATGACGCGCGCGGACCACCAGTCGGGCACCGAGCGCCTGGCAGAAGTGATTGAGAAATATCAGTTTGCCGATGACACCATTATCGTCAACGTGCAGGGCGACGAGCCGATGATTCCGGCAGAAATCGTACGTCAGGTTGCGGACAATCTGGCGCAGGCTGATGCAGGAATGGCGACTTTAGCCGTGCCGATTACCGATGCAGAAGAAGCGTTTAACCCCAATGCGGTTAAAGTGGTGATGGATGCGAAAGGCTATGCGCTTTATTTCTCTCGCGCCACCATTCCGTGGGATCGCGAGCGTTATGCGAAATCGCGCGAACAAATTGGCGACACTTTGCTGCGTCATATTGGCATTTACGCCTATCGCGCCGGCTTTATCCGTCGTTATATTGCGTGGGAACCTTGCCCATTAGAGCATATTGAGCTGCTGGAACAGCTGCGCGTGCTGTGGTACGGCGAGAAGATCCACGTTGCTGTAGCGCAAACTGTGCCAAGTGTTGGCGTGGACACGCCAGAGGATCTGGTCCGTGTTCGTGCGGCCATGCAGGGTTAAAGCCCGACCGGCCAGCCGCTCGCGCTGGCCATAAAGTTTGATCTGGCGCTAAGTTTCGCGCCACCATGACCTCCAGGATAGTGAAGTCAATTGACTGCGGAGGATAACGCATGGAACAGCTCCGTTCAGAACTGGCGTTGATATTGGGTGAAGGTATCAGCCGCCTCGAAACCATTAGCGAACAGGCGCAGTCGCGGCTGTACGCACTCTATGACAACGACGGTAAGCCGATGCCGCTGGTGGCGAAGTATTTTCGTCATCAAGGCCGTGCAGCGCTTGAAGCCAAAAAACTCACCATGTTAGGCCATGATGGCATCGTGGCAGTACCCGCGGTTTTTGGTCTGGTACTCAGCCAGCAACCGCCGGCACATGAAATGTTACTGATGGCACGTTTTAACGGCGTTTCGGCTGAGGCACCCGCCCGCACTGCCATGCGGTGGGAGCAGTTGTGTGAGCAGATTATTGAAGGCGTGCTCGGCTGGCACCGTATCGACAGTCACGGATTGGTAGGGCGGGTTGATAGCGTGCAGGAAAACAATTGGCCAGCCTGGTATCGCCAGCGCGTCGAAGTGTTGTGGGCCACGCTGGGCTATTTGTCACCGCCATTTTTTACTCTGGAAGACCGACAAATCTTGTATCGCAGCCGTCAGCAGTTAACCCAACTCTTCAAAGACTTTGACGATCCCTGTGTGCTGATGCACGGCAACCTGCGTTTATCCAGCATGCTGAAAGATGCGCGCAGTGACCAACTGGTGGCGATGATGCAGCCGGGCAATATTCTTTGGGCGCCACGGGAATATGAGTTAATCCGGCTGACCGATAGCGGTGCCGAGGCCTCATTGCTGCAACACTACCTGCAACGTGCACCGGTTTCTGAAGGCTTTATCTGGCGGCGCTGGCTGTATCAGCTTTGGGATTGTGTCGATACCTTGGTGAGCAGCGGACAGTTTGACCGTCCGCGCTTTGATCATGCCCGCGAGCAGTTACTTCCCTGGCTCGGATGAGAGCAAATCATCACCACGCAGCCGTTGCCAGATCTGGCCCAGGGTTTCATAAATCGCACGTTCGCTGTGTCCCAGCCACATTGGCGAAGGCAACCTGCGATCCCAGACGCTGATCGGCGAGGTAATGGCTAACTGATTTGCCGGTGCGGCTATGGGGTTCAGGCCCGCGCTCTGGAAGAAATGCATCGCGCGCGGCAGATGGTTTGCCGAGGAGACCAGCAGGAAAGGTTGACTGCCGATAGTCTGTTTGACGGCCAGCGCTTCTTCACCGGTATCATGCGGTTGATCCAGCGTGATAATCGCCGATCCCGGCACGCCCAGGCTTTCGGCTACCTCAGCCGCCACGCTGGCGTTGCTGCGAGGGTTGTATCCTGCGGCAGCGCCAGTGAATATCATTTTGGCTTGTGGATTACGGCGCCACTGGCGCACGCCTTCAGTCACACGGGGCAGGCTGTTATTGAGCAAATTGGAACTTGGTGCCCAATTCGGATTGTAGGTGTAGCCACCGCCGAGCACCACGATATAATCCACGGGTTCGCTACCGTTCCAGGTGGGATAATGCTGTTCAATGGGGCGTAACAGACGATCGGCGACAGGTTGCAAGCTGAGCAGCAGGAGCAACAGCCAACTCAAAGAGATCAGGATTTTGCCGCTTTTTTGCCAGCGACTAAACCAGATTAGCAAAAGTCCCACCGCCATAAGCGACAACAGCAGTGGTAAAGGGAGTAACATCGCGCCAATCCATTTCTTTAACGCAAAAAACATGGGAATTTGCTCCTTTTGTCCGAAAAAACAGCAGCCAGACAGTTACTGTGGCGTGAAAGGTTCATTCTTGCTGAGCCTGTGACAAAATAGCACAAGTTGAATGCAGCACAGTGGAGCCATCACCATGCAGGATCGTAACTTTGACGATCTGGCGGACAAATTTTCGCAGAACATTTATGGCACCCGCAAAGGGCTGGTGCGCCAGGCGATCCTGTGGGACGAGCTGGATGCACTGTTGCCAACCTTACCGGACGGTCCCCTTAGCATACTGGATGCTGGCGGCGGCGTAGGACAAATCTCCTGTGGCCTGGCCGCGCGAGGGCATCAGGTATTGTTGTGCGACCTTTCCGCTGAGATGCTTAAACTGGCTGAAGCGCATG
This sequence comes from Pantoea sp. alder81, assembly GCF_020179835.1. Lineage (GTDB taxonomy): Bacteria > Pseudomonadota > Gammaproteobacteria > Enterobacterales > Enterobacteriaceae > Pantoea. The sequence goes on from NZ_JAIUDA010000001.1 coordinate 338,156, forward strand.
CGCACACTGAGGGTGTGAGCCACAACATGCAATTCAAACAAATTAGCGCGCAGCAGGTTGGCGAACATTTGGATCAGCCGGTTGATCTGGTATTGTTTCACGCTGTGCTGGAGTGGGTGGCTGAACCCGAAGCGGTGTTGCGTGCGCTTTGGCAAACGCTCAAGCCTGGCGGTGTGCTGTCGTTGATGTTTTATAACGCGCATAGCCTGACGTTCCGCACACTTCAGCTTGGTAACTTCGGCTATCTGCGCGCCAATATGATGAAACGTAAAAAGCGTACGCTGTCGCCAGACTTTCCCCGCGATCCGCAGGACGTCAACAGCTGGCTGATTAATGCTGGCTTCCAGATTGAGCAGCGAGCCGGGATCCGCGTGTTTTCTGATTACATGAAACCGCCTCCGCCCGGCGTCGTCAAAAGCGTTGAAGAGATTATTGAGATGGAACGGCGCTACTGTCGTCAGGAGCCCTTTTTAAGTTTAGGGCGCTATATCCACGTGACCGCGCGCAAACCCAGGTAGAAGGATCAACTATGAGCGAATTTTCCCAGACGGTCCCCGAATTGGTGGCATGGGCGCGCAAGAATGACTTTTCACTTGCGTTGCCGGTAGAGCGTCTGGCCTTTTTGCTGGCTATCGCCACCCTCAACGGTGAGCGCATGGACGGTGAGATGAGTGAAGGTGAACTGATCGATGCCTTTCGTCATGTCAGTAAGGCGTTTGAACAAACCCACGAAACCGTTCAGGTGCGTGCCAATAACGCCATCAATGACATGGTGCGTCAGCGCCTGCTTAACCGTTTTACCAGCGAGCTAACCGAAGGCCATGCGATTTATCGCCTGACGCCGCTCGCCATCGGCATTACCGATTACTACATCCGTCAGCGTGAATTTTCCACGCTGCGCCTGTCGATGCAGCTGTCGATCGTGGCGCAGGAGTTGAAGCGCGCTGCGGACGCCGCCGAAGAAGACGGTGACGAATTCCACTGGCATCGCAACGTTTTTGCCCCGCTGAAGTATTCGGTGGCGGAGATTTTCGACAGCATCGATATGACCCAGCGCCTGATGGATGAGCAGCAGCAAGCGGTGAAAACCGATATTGCCGACCTGCTGAATAAGGACTGGCGTGCAGCGATCTCCAGCTGTGAGCTGCTGCTGTCTGAAACGTCCGGCACGTTGCGTGAGTTGCAGGATACGCTGGAAGCGGCAGGTGATAAATTACAGGCCAACCTGTTACGCATCCAGGATGCCACGCTGAGCAGCCCTGATCTGGGTTTTGTCGATAAGCTGGTGTTTGACCTGCAAAACAAACTGGATCGCATCATCAGTTGGGGCCAGCAGGCTATCGATCTGTGGATTGGCTACGATCGTCACGTCCATAAATTCATTCGTACCGCCATCGACATGGATAAAAACCGCGTATTTGCGCAGCGTTTACGCCTGTCGGTGCAGAACTACTTTGACCAACCCTGGGCGTTAACGTACGCCAATGCCGACCGTCTTTACGATATGCGCGATGAAGAGATGACGCTGCGTAATGATGAGGTGATGGGCGAACTGCCGCCAGAGATGGAGTATGAAGAGTTCAATGAGATTCGTGAGCAACTTGCCGCGATGATCGAAGAAGCATTACAGATTTATAAGCAGGAGCAAAAGCCGCTCCATCTCGCTACGGTAATGCGCGATTACCTGTCGCAATACCCGCGTGCACGACACTTTGATCTGGCGAGAATCGTCATCGATCAAGCCGTGCGGCTCGGCGTGGCGGAAGCTGATTTAGCCGGTCTGCCCTCGCAGTGGCAGGCCATTAATGATTACGGAGCCAAGGTGCAGGCACATGTCATCGACAAATATTGAACAAGTGATGCCCGTCAAACTGGCGTTGGCACTGGCAAATCCGATTTTTCCGGCGCTGGATAGTCAGTTACGCGCGGGACGACATATTGGTATCGAAGAGCTGGATAATCACGCTTTTCTGATGGACTACCAGGAGTACCTGGAAGAATTTTACGCTCGCTATAACGTTGAGCTGATGCGCGCGCCGGAAGGTTTCTTTTATTTGCGTCCGCGTTCCACCACCTTGATTCCTCGCTCGGTTCTGTCTGAGCTGGACATGATGGTGGGTAAAATCCTCTGTTATCTCTATCTCAGCCCAGAGCGTCTGGCCAACGAAGGGATTTTCACCCAGCAGGAGCTTTACGATGAACTGCTGTCGCTGGCTGATGAGAGTAAATTGCTCAAGCTGGTGAATCAGCGTTCAACCGGTTCTGATGTGGACCGCGCCAAGCTGCAGGAAAAAATGCGTGCGTCACTCAGTCGCCTGCGCCGTTTAGGCATGGTGTGGTACATGGGCAACGACAGCAGCAAGTTCCGCATTATGGAATCGGTATTCCGCTTCGGCGCGGATGTGCGAAGCGGTGATGATGCCCGTGAAGCACAGCTGCGTTTGATCCGCGATGGTGAAGCGATGACGCTCGAAACTAAGCACGCAGCCAATGAGAGTGATGAGGCGGATAATGACAATGACGCTGAAAGCGATGCGAGTGATAACGCGGAGGATGAACAGGAATGATTGAACGCGGTAAATTTCGTTCGCTAACGCTGATCAACTGGAACGGCTTCTTTGCGCGTACCTTTGATCTTGATGAGTTGGTGACCACACTTTCCGGTGGTAACGGTGCCGGTAAATCCACCACCATGGCGGCTTTCGTCACGGCGTTGATCCCCGATTTAACCCTGCTGCACTTCCGTAACACCACGGAAGCGGGCGCGACGTCTGGCTCACGCGACAAAGGCCTGCACGGCAAGCTGCGCGCGGGTGTCTGTTATGCGGTGCTGGATGTGGTCAACTCTCGCCATCAGCGCGTGGTGGTCGGCGTACGTCTGCAACAGGTTGCCGGACGCGACAAGAAAGTCGATATCAAACCTTTCAGTATTCATGGCCTGCCGACCGATTCGCTGCCGACGGATATGCTGACCGAAATCCTTAACAGCCGTCAGGCGCGCGTGTTACCGCTGGCGGAAGTGAAAGAACGCGTTGAGGCGCAGGAAGGTGTGCAGTTCCGCCAGTACAACTCGGTCACTGATTATCACGCCGTCCTGTTTGAGCTGGGCGTGGTGCCGCGTCGTCTGCGTACCGCCAGCGATCGCAGTAAGTTCTATCGCCTGATTGAAGCTTCGCTGTACGGCGGTATCTCCAGCGCCATTACCCGTTCACTGCGCGATTATCTGTTGCCGGAAAACGGCGGCGTGCGTAAAGCCTTCCAGGATATGGAAGCGGCGCTGCGTGAAAACCGCATGACGCTGGAAGCGATTCGCGTCACGCAGTCCGATCGCGACCTGTTCAAGCATTTGATCTCAGAAGCCACCAGCTATGTGTCGGCAGATTATATGCGTCACGCCAACGAGCGCCGCATTCATCTCGACGGCTCGCTGCAACTGCGTAATGAACTGTTTACCAGCCGTAACCAACTGGCTTCGGAGCAGTATCGTCACATCGAAATGGCGCGTGAACTTTCTGAGCACAACGGTGCTGAAAGCGATCTCGAAACCGATTATCAGGGCGCCAGTGACCATCTGAATCTGGTCCAGACGGCCATGCGTCAGCAGGAGAAGATCGAGCGTTACGATGCCGATCTTGAAGAGCTGACCTATCGTCTGGAAGAGCAGAACGAAGTGGTGGCAGAAGCTCGTGAAGTGCAGGAAGAGAACGAAGCGCGATCTGAAGCCGCTGAAATTGAAGTCGATGAGCTGAAAAGCCAGTTAGCCGATTTCCAGCAGGCGCTCGATGTGCAGCAGACGCGTGCCATCCAATATCAGCAGGCGCTGCAGGCGCTGGAAAAAGCGCGTGCGCAGTGTCAGTTGCCGGATCTCACCATCGCTAACGCCGCCGAATGGCAGGAAACCTTCCAGGCACGCGAAGAAGAAGCCACTGAGCAACTTTTGCGTCTGGAACAGAAACTGAGTGTGGCCGAAGCGGCGCATAGCCAGTTTGATCAGGCATTAGCGCTGGTGACCAGCATCGCTGGAGAAGTGAGCCGTCAGGATGCATGGCAGGTAGGACGCGACTTACTGCGTGATGCCGCTAACCAGCGCCATCATGCCGATCAACTCTCCTCACTGCGTCTGCGTCTCAATGAACTGGAAACCCGCCTGCGCGAGCAGCACGAGGCCGAACGTCTGTTGGCTGACTTCTGCAAACGTCAGGGCCAGCAGTACGATGCCGACGCGCTGGAAGGCTTGCAGCGTGAGCTGGAAGCGCAGATTGAACAGCTGAACGAAAGCGTGTCCGATGCCGGTGAGCGTCGCATGCTGATGCGCCAGGAACTGGAACAACTGCGTGAACGTATTACGGCGCTGACGGCGCGTGCACCGCATTGGCTGGCCGCACAGGAAATCCTGACGCAGCTCAGCGAGCAGACCGGGCAGGAGTTGACCAACAGCCAGCAGATCACTGAGTTCATGCAGCAGTTGCTGGAACGTGAGCGCGAAACCACCGTTGAACGTGACAATGTGGCGGCCCGTAAACGTGAAGTTGAGCAGCAGATCGAGCGTTTAAATCAACCTGGCGGCGCGGAAGATGCACGGCTGACGCAACTGGCAGAACGTTTTGGCGGCGTGCTGCTGTCTGAAATCTATGATGACGTCACGCTGGATGACGCACCGTACTTCTCGGCGCTGTATGGTCCATCACGCCACGCTATCGTCGTACCGGATTTATCATTAGTACGTGACCTGCTGGATGGCCTTGATGATTGCCCGGAAGATCTCTATCTGATTGAAGGGGATCCGCAGGCGTTTGATGACAGCGTCTTCAGCGTCGATGAGCTGGAAAATGCCGTGGTGGTGAAAGTGGCTGAGCGTCAGTGGCGCTATTCCCGCTTCCCGAAAGTGCCGCTGTTTGGCCGTGCCGCGCGTGAAAACCAGTTGGAACTGCTCAACAATGAACGCGACCAGCTGGCAGAACGTTTTGCCACCTTGTCGTTTGATGTGCAGAAAACCCAGCGTTTGCATCAATCCTTCAGCCGCTTTATCGGCAGTCACTTAGCGGTGGCCTTTGATGAAGATCCGGAAGCGCTGATCCGCCAGTTGAACAGCCGCCGTGGCGAGCTGGAGCGTGGTCTGGCTCAGCATGAAAACGATAACCAGCAGCAGCGTGCGCAGTTTGAACAGGCGAAAGAGGGCGTTAGCCAGCTGAACCGCTTATTGCCGCGTGTGAATTTGCTGTTGGATGATTCCCTTGGCGATCGCTGCGAAGAGATTCGTGAACGTGTTGAAGAAGCACAGGAAGCTGCACGTTTCCTGCATCAGCATGGCGCGAAAATCAGCAAGCTGGAGCCGCTGGTGTCGGTGTTGCAGAGCGATCCTCAGCAGCACGATCAGCTGGAACGCGATTACCAGCAAGCGCAGCAGCAACAGCGTGATGCGCGTCAGCAGGCCTTTGCGCTGACCGAAGTGGTGCAGCGTCGCGCCCACTTCAGCTATGAAGATTCTGCCGGCATGCTGACGGGCAATAGCGATCTGAATGAGAAACTGCGTCAGCGTCTGGAGCAAGCGGAAGGCGAACGCAGCCGTGCGCGTGAACGTCTGCGCGAACATCAGGCGCAGTTGACGCAATATTCACAAGTGCTGGCGTCACTGAAAAGTTCATATGACGCCAAGCGCGACATGCTGAAAGAGTTGCAGCAGGAGATGCAGGATATCGGCGTGCATGCCGATGCCAGCGCTGAAGAGCGCGCGCGTGCACGACGCGATGAACTCTATACCGCATTAAGCCATAACCGTGCCCGTCGTAATCAGCTGGAGAAACAGCTGACGTTCTGCGAAGCCGAAATGGACAGCCTGCAGAAGAAACTGCGTAAGCTGGAGCGGGATTATCATCAGATCCGTGAGCAAGTGGTCAGCGCCAAAGCGGGCTGGTGCACCGTGCTGCGTCTGGTGAAAGAGAACGGCATGGAGCGTCGACTGCATCGTCGTGAGATGGCCTATCTTGGCGGAGACGAGCTGCGTTCAATGTCGGATAAGGCATTGGGTGCATTGCGTCTGGCGGTGGCGGATAACGAACATCTGCGAGATGTGCTGCGCATGTCGGAAGATCCAAAACGTCCTGAGCGCAAAGTGCAGTTCTTTATCGCGGTGTATCAGCATCTGCGCGAGCGTATTCGTCAGGACATCATTCGTACTGACGATCCGGTTGAAGCCATCGAACAGATGGAAATTGAGCTGAATCGTCTGACGGAAGAGCTGACAGCTCGCGAGCAGACGCTGGCCATCAGTTCACGCAGTGCGGCGAATATTATTCGCAAAACCATTCAGCGTGAACAGAACCGTATTCGTCAGCTGAACCAGGGCTTGCAGGCCGTGAGCTTTGGTCAGGTGCGCAGTGTGCGTCTTAACGTCAATGTTCGTGAGGCGCACTCCACGCTGCTCGATACTTTGTCGGAACAGCATGAAGCGCATCAGGATCTGTTTACCAGTAACCGTCTGACCTTCTCCGAAGCGCTGGCGAAACTGTATCAGCGCCTTAATCCGCAAATCGATATGGGACAGCGCACCCCGCAAACCATCGGTGAAGAGCTGCTCGACTATCGCAACTATCTGGAGATGGAAGTGGAAGTCAACCGTGGCTCTGACGGCTGGCTGCGCGCAGAGAGTGGCGCATTGTCGACCGGTGAAGCGATCGGTACCGGTATGTCGATTCTGGTGATGGTGGTACAGAGCTGGGAAGAGGAATCACGTCGTCTGCGTGGCAAAGATATTTCGCCGTGCCGACTGCTGTTCCTGGATGAAGCGGCGCGTCTTGATGCCCGATCGATCGCCACCTTATTCGAGCTGTGTGAGCGTCTGGAGATGCAGCTGGTGATCGCGGCACCAGAGAACATCAGCCCGGAAAAAGGCACTACTTACAAACTGGTACGTAAAGTGTTTAACAACACGGAACACGTGCATGTGGTCGGTCTGCGTGGTTTCTCGGCAGACCCTGCGCCAGCGAAACGTGAGACCAGCGATATCGATTTAGAAACAGAAAATACCTGACGCTGAATCTGGTTAAAAAACAGCGCACCGTTTAATCTGTAAGCGGCATCTGCACACTCAGGCAGATGCCGTTTTTTATTTGTATACTCAACAATAAGAGTAAGGCTGTACACGGCGATAACAGGGCGCGGTGTCTTAGGTGAGAAGGGGGCAGGGATGTGGCTGAATAAAAGAAGCAAAATGAATCGTGCGGTATTCGCACTCAGTGTTTCACTGGTATTGTCGCCGCTGGCCACCAGCCATGCCGCGATTATTGCCGCATTACCCGGAACGTCGCATAGCGCCATGTCTGTGGCGGCGAGTCAGCATCAGATTCAGCAGGCTTTTAGTCCCAGTCAGCAACCTTTCTATTTACCCGGATTAGCCGGCATCTACGCCGCGCGTAATATGGCGCCACTTTGGCAAGATCAGCAAGCGGTGCAGGCTTTCCAGCAGCAGCTGGCAGAAGTCGCGCTCTCTGGCGTACAGCCACAGTTTACCCGCTGGGTCGAATTACTTACTAATCCCGGTGTGACCGGTATGGCGCGCGACATCGTGCTGAGCGATGCCATGCTAGGCTACCTGCAGTTTGTCGCCAATGTGCCGACCCAGGGCGAAACCTGGCTGTACAGTAATGTGCCTTACAAGCTGACGATGCCGGGCGTTGCCGCCATTAACCAGTGGCAGAATGCGGTGAACGGTGGCGGCAGCCGCGCGTTTGTGGTGTCGCTGGCGCCTCAGCATCCGCAATATGCGCCGATGCACAGTGCGCTCAAGGCACTGCTGACCGATAACCGTCCGTGGCCACAGCTGCGCGACAGCGGTACGCTGCGGCCAGGCCAGATCAGCAATGATGTACCTGCGCTCAAAGAGATTTTGCAGCGGACCGGCATGCTGACTGCTGCGACGCACAGCAGCACACCGACCCCAGCTGATGACGCGGTTCCGACGGCACCTGTGCCGGTCAGCCAGAGCAACCAGCCGATTGCAGTAAGCCCGTCGGCTGCCAGCGTCAATGACTTGTCCGCGCAGGCACCTGCGGCAACCGGCAACGTGGTGGCGAGTTCGGCTCCTGCTGGCGACAATGTTTATGATGCCGCGCTGGTGGAAGGGGTCAAACGCTTCCAGCACTGGCAAGGCTTAGCGGATGATGGGGCAATTGGCCCCCGCACGCGTGAGTGGCTAAATGTGTCACCGCAAATGCGAGCGTCGCTACTTGCGCTCAACATCCAGCGCCTGCGTCTGCTGCCGGATGATATGCACAACGGCATCATGGTGAACATTCCCAACTATTCACTCACCTATTACAACAACGGCGCCACCATCCTTTCATCACGGGTGATTGTCGGTCGTCCCGATCGTAAAACCCCACTGATGCGCAGTGCGCTGAATAATGTGGTGCTGAATCCACCGTGGAATGTGCCCACCACGCTGGTGCGCCAGGATATCGTGCCGAAGGTGAAACAAGATCCCGGATATCTGTATAAGCACGGCTATACCTTGCTGTCGGGCTGGAGTGCGGATGCGGAAGTCATCGATCCTTCAATGATCGACTGGCATATGGTTTCGGCAGCCAGTTTCCCGTATCGCATCCGTCAGGCTCCAGGTGCGATGAACTCGTTGGGGCGTTACAAATTTAATATGCCGAGCTCCGATGCCATCTATTTGCACGACACGCCGAACCACGGCCTGTTCCAGCGCGACATCCGCGCACTGAGTTCCGGTTGTGTGCGCGTGAACAAGGCTTCTGAATTGGCCGACCTGCTGCTGCAGGATGTGGGCTGGAATGACAACCGCATCTCCGACACGCTGAAACAGGGCGACACGCGCTACGTGCCGATTCGCCACCGTATCCCGGTGAATCTCTATTATTTAACCGCATGGGTCGCGGCGGATGGACAGCCGCAGTATCGTACAGATATTTACAATTATGATAACCCTGCGCGCTCCGGCAGCCAGGTTCTGTTAAAAGCGGGAAAACTTCTCCTCTAGTCATTGATTTGCCAGTTTTCGCCTCTCCTTGAAAATACCAGGACCCGTCGCAAAATTTCGATTTTGCGCGGGTTTTGGCCATTCTGTGACATGTTGCGGGTTGACTGACTTTAAGGCTGCGGTTACTGTTCGGCCTTGTGTACTTTTTACACATTTTTTTATCGCTTTAGATTAGGTAACCCTGCTACATGGCTAATTTTGATTCTCAACGTCGTCGATTGCTCCTGATTGGAGGCGCAGCAGCAGGTTTGTCTCTGCTTCCTGGTTCAGCGCTGGCTTCGCTTTCCACCTCGCGCCCCCGAGTATTGACGCTTAATAACCTTCACACCGGTGAAACCCTTAAAACGGAGTTTTTTAACGGCAAGAGTTATGACAAGGATGAGTTAGCCCGCTTAAATCACTTTTTCCGCGATTACCGCGCCAATCAGGTGAAACATATCGACCCACACCTGTTTGATCAGCTCTATCGTTTACAGATGGTGCTGAACACCCGCAAACCGGTGCAGCTGATCTCAGGTTACCGCACGCTAGCAACCAACAATATGTTGCGTGAGTCGGGCCCTGGCGTGGCAAAACACAGTTATCACACCAAAGGACAGGCGATGGATTTCCATATCGAGGGAATTTCGTTGAGCAATGTTCGCAAAGCGGCGTTATCTATGCGCGCCGGTGGTGTAGGATATTACCCGCGCAGCAACTTCGTACACATAGATACCGGGCCTGCAAGGCACTGGTCCTGATACCGGCAGCGCTGCGTGTGTCGGTCATGGAGCGCTATGAATTATCACATTATTCCGGTTACGGCCTTTTCTCAAAACTGCTCGGTCATCTGGGATGACGAAACCCAGCAGGCGGCGCTGGTAGATCCCGGCGGTGATGCTGAGACCCTTATTGCCGTATTGGCTGAGCGGGGATTAACCCCTGCGCAAATTCTGCTGACACATGGTCATCTGGATCATGTGGGGGCCGCCGCTGAACTCGCCGCACACTATCAGATTCCCATTGTTGGCCCACATAAGCTGGATGCGTTCTGGCTGGATAATCTGCCGACGCAAAGCCGCATGTTTGGCCTGCCGGAATGTGCGCCACTGGCGCCGGATCGGTGGCTGGAAGAGGGTGAAACGGTTCAGGTTGGGAATGTCACGCTGGAAGTGCTACTTTGCCCTGGCCACACGCCGGGACACATTGTGTTCTTCGATCGTGCGGGACGTTTATTGATATCAGGCGATGTGATTTTCAATGGCGGTGTCGGACGTACCGATTTTCCGCAGGGGAGCCACAGTGATTTAATCGCTGCGATCCACACCAAGCTGTTGCCATTGGGTGATGACGTGACTTTTGTACCGGGCCACGGTCCGATTTCCACCTTGGGTCGCGAACGTATCAGCAATCCTTTCCTGCAATAAAAAATGGGCCGTTAAGGCCCATTTCTCATTCTGCTGGCTGGCTTAGAGCACAGCGACAATTGCTTCACACAGCGCAGACATGTTGTCTGGCGTCATCCCAGCCACGTTCACACGACCGGAATTCACCGCATACACGCCGAACTCGTCACGCATACGCACCACCTGATCTTTGGTCAGGCCGCTAAACGAGAACATGCCATTCTGCTTAATGATAAAGCTAAAGTCCTGTTTCGCGCCTTTCTCCGCCAGGGTGTTCACAAACAGCTGACGCATGCGCTGGATACGCTGACGCATGTCCGTAAGCTCCTGCACCCAGATGGTACGCAGGGCGTCGTTACCGAGGATGGTGGCCACCACAGAGGCGCCGTGCGACGGTGGGTTGGAGTAGTTAGCACGGATGCTGTACTTCACCTGACTAAAGGCGGTTTTTGCCACATCGCTATTGGCGGCAACCAGCGTCAGTGCACCTACGCGCTCGTTGTACAGGCCAAAGTTTTTCGAGTACGAGCTGGCAACAATCAATTCCTGATGCGAGGCCGCGAAAATACGCAGACCTTCAGCATCTTCATCCTGACCGCGTGCGAAGCCCTGATAGGCGAAGTCGAACAGTGGCAGCCAACCTTTTTCCTGGGACAGCTTCGCCAACTGTTGCCACTGGTCTGCTGAAGGATCGACGCCAGTAGGGTTGTGGCAGCAGCCGTGGAACAGAACCACGTCACCGGCTTTGGCTTCCTGCAACGACGCAACCATACCGTCAAAATCCAGGCTGTGATTGGCCGCATCGTAGTACTGGTAATCACAGACTTCCAGACCCGCAGCGTTGAATACATTTTTGTGGTTCGGCCAGCTTGGATTGCTCACCCACACGCGCTTCACATTGGTCTGCGTCGCGAGGAAATCCGCGGCGACGCGCAGTGCACCGGTGCCACCTGGGGTTTGTGCTGTGCACGCGCGGCCCGCTGAAATTAGCGCGCTCTCTTTGCCGAACAGCAATTCCTGAGTGCAGCGAGCAAAATCGGCCAGGCCATCAATGCTCAGATAATTTTTGGTGGTTTCATTTTCCAGCAGATACTGCTCAGCTTTTTTAACACTGGTGAGCACCGGCGTTTTACCGGTTTCGTCTTTATAGACACCAATGCCAAGGTTGATTTTATTCGGGCGGTCGTCGGCGCGAAACAGGTCAGCCAGTCCCAGAATAGGATCGGCGGGTGCGGCAGAGATCGATTCAAACATGAGTCAGTTCCGTTTGGGTGAACTTTAGCAAAATGAGCTATCAGGGTAACGTCAGATGATACGCTTGCCAACCGCTGACATAAAAAAGAAATAAGCCGCGTGTATTAAGTAATGGCGCTAATTGAGAGGCCGATCACTGAAACGCAAAACGGAGCCCGAAGGCTCCGTTTTTAGGCAATACACATATCTAATCGGGTGATTAGAACTGGTATACCAGACCAACAGCAACTACGTCATCGGTAGCCAGACCCAGTGGGTTGTTGTCATCCAACTGGTTGATTTTGTAGTCAACGTAGGTAGCCATGTTTTTGTTGAAGTAGTAGGTTGCGCCCACATCGATGTATTTAACCAGGTCAGCATCGCCGATACCTTCGATGTCTTTGCCTTTAGACTGGACATAAGCGATGGATGGACGAAGACCGAAGTCGAACTGGTACTGAGCTACAAGTTCGAAGTTCTGTGCTTTGTTAGCGAAAGCTGACAGGTCACCAGAGCTGATTGGAGTTGAGTTACGGGTTTCGCCGTACATTGCAGCCAGGTAAATGTTGTTAGCATCATACTTCAGAGCGGTCGCCCAGTTTTCAGCGCGTTTACCTGCACCAACACCTGTGCCTACATTGGTTGAAGTGTCAGTATCACGTACTGTTCCAGCAGCCTGGTCGTTAGTACGATCGCTGCTGCTATAAGCTGCTGCGAAGCCTACACCAATTGGAGAGGTGTAAGAGGTAGACAGGCCATAGCCGTCACCATTTGCACGACGAATGTCAGAGCGGTCATTTTTGCCCTGATACTGTACTGCGAAGTTCCAACCGTCAACCAGACCGAAGAAGTTGGTGTTACGGTAAGTCAGCAGACCGGTGCTACGACCGTTCATGAAGTTATCTGAGTAACCAGAGTCACCACCGAATTCTGGCAGAACGTCAGTCCAGCCAATTGCGTCGTATACAACGCCGTAGTTACGACCGTAGTCGATTGAACCCGCATCGCCGAATTTCAGACCCGCGAAGCCCAGACGGGTTTTGTTACCGTCTTGCGCGTCAGAACCTTCAGAGTTGTTTGCCTGAACGTTGTATTCCCACTGGCCGTAACCGGTCAACTGGTCGTTAATCTGGGTTTCACCCTTGAAGCCGAAGCGAACATAAGTCTGGTCGCCATCGCTACCAGCATCATCAGAGAAGTAATGCAGACCAACAGCTTTACCGTACAGATCCAGTTTGTTGCCGTCTTTGTTATAGATTTCTGCTGCGTTTGCTGCGCCTGCAGCTAACAGAGCAGGGATAACCACTGCAAGAATGTTGCGCTTCATCATTTTTTATTACCCTCATTGGAGTTATTTGGACATCTGCCACTGCCGTCAAGAAACCTTTACGGGAACCTTGAAAGAAGTTTGATGTCTCCTGTGTCTGCACGCATCTTTCCATCACAGGGTTGCTATTTCTAGCCCGAAAATGATTCAAATCTCGCAATTACGTATCAAAAAGCAATTATGTATTACAATTTGTAAAATATCGGGAACTTTGTGAGAGAACTCTAAATTTACAAAAATAAAAAAAGGCCGGCTATGCCGACCTCGTTATATATATGAATTACTTATATTTAATCGCGAATTTTAGAAATTAGCGTTACGTGGAGTACGTGGGAAGGGGATAACATCCCTTACATTTTGTACGCCGGTGACATAGGCGATTAATCGTTCGAAACCTAATCCGAAGCCAGCATGTGGAACGGTGCCGTAACGACGCAGGTCACGATACCACCAGTAATCTTCTTTATTCAGACCCATTTCAGCCAGACGCGCATCCAGGACATCCAGACGCTCTTCACGCTGTGAACCACCGATGATTTCACCAATGCCAGGCGCCAGTACGTCCATCGCCGCCACAGTTTTGCCATCTTCGTTCATGCGCATATAGAACGCTTTGATGTCTTTCGGATAGTTCTTCACCACCACCGGCGCTTTAAAGTGTTTCTCAGCCAGATAACGTTCGTGCTCCGATGAGAGATCAACGCCCCATGACACTGGGTTCTCAAATGTTTGACCGCTTTTCAGCAGAATATCGACCGCATCGGTGTAGTCCACCTGCGCGAAATCGGTAGTGACAAAACGTTCTAAGCGCGCAATCGCATCTTTGTCTACGCGTTCAGCAAAGAATGCCATATCGTCAGCACGCTCTTCGAGTACCGCTTTGAACACATACTTTAGCATCGCCTCAGCCAGTGCAGCCGCATCGTCAAGGTCGGCGAAGGCAACTTCCGGCTCCAGCATCCAGAATTCCGCTAAGTGACGGCTGGTATTAGAGTTTTCAGCACGGAAGGTCGGGCCGAAGGTATAAACTTTTGACAACGCACAGGCGTAAGTTTCGGCGTTCAACTGACCCGAAACGGTCAGGAAGGCTTCTTTACCAAAGAAGTCTTTGTCGTAATCCACTTTACCCTGTGGATCGCGCGGCAGGTTTTCCATGTCCAGCGTAGAGACGCGGAACATCTCGCCCGCGCCTTCCGTATCGGAAGCGGTGATCAGCGGGGTGGAAACCCAGAAGTAACCATTCTCGTGGAAGAAGCGATGCAGCGCCTGTGCCAGAGTATGACGTGTACGCGCCACGGCACCGACCAGGTTGGTGCGCGGACGCAGGTGCGCCACTTCACGCAGGTATTCAATGCTATGGCGTTTTGCCGCCATCGGATAGGTATCAGGATCGTCCACCCAGCCCGTGACTTCCACGTTGGTTGCCTGCAATTCGAATGCCTGGCCTTCTCCCGGTGATTCCACCACTTTACCGGTGACAATCACTGAACAGCCGGTGGTCAGACGCAGTACTTCATCCTGATAATTATTCAGAGAATTATTGACGACGGCCTGAACGGGATTAAAGCAGGAACCGTCATAAACGGCGATAAAGGAAAGACCGGCTTTGGAATCTCTTCGGGTACGCACCCAACCACGTACGGTGACTTCGCTGTCAACCGCGACACGGCCGTGCAGTACATCCGCTACAGGCACTACGCTCATAAATATCTCTCTATATATAGAAGTGGATAAAAGCCCCATTTCGGGGTTTTGCTATGTTACTTGCGAGCCATCAGGAAACAAGCAATTTTGCAGGGGAAAAGGGGAGATTTGTTGGGAAAGTGCAGGGTGCGAACACCCTGCATCAAGGATTAACTGGCTCTTTTAACCAGCGGCAGGTCGAATGCCTTGCGTAGGGCGCGCACGAAGGCTTTGTCCTGACAGATGGTTTTACCCGGACTGTCCGACAGTTTCGCCACCGGTTTGCCATTGCAGCTCACCAGTTTTATCACGATATTAAGTGGCGTTACGCCAGGAATGTCGCAGGTCAGGCGCGTGCCAATGCCGAATACCACGTTAGCGCGTTGGCCGAAGTGGCGATACAGTGCCAGCGCCTTATCCAGATTGAGGTTGTCTGAGAACACCAGCGTTTTGCTTTTGGGATCAATATCCAGGCGCTGATAGTGCGCAATCGCCTTTTCACCCCATTCCACCGGATCCCCCGAATCATGGCGCAACCCCTGATAGCGGTGAGCGAAGCCCGGACCAAAATCGCGCAGGAAGGCATCCATGGTGATGCAGTCTGTCAACGCGATACCGAGTTGATCATCATACTCATCCAGCCAAGATTGCAGCGCCGCGCGTTGGCTATTCGCCAGCACCGGGCTGATTTGTTGATGCGCCTGGAACCATTCGTGTGCCTGAGTGCCCACCGGGTTCAGCTGTAAGCGCCGCGCCAAATCGTAGTTACTGGTGCCCACCAGCCACGGAAACTCCGCTTTAAGGGTGGCAACAATCGTCTCCTGCACAGTTTTGGAGTAACGACGACGCGTGCCGAAATCCATCAGCTGGAAGCGTGACATATCGAGATCGCCAACCTGCTCACGGAATGCCACCAGCTTTTGCTGCAGATGGGTCACGGCTTGCTCGACGCCGACATCCGGAGTGCGATGGCGATGCACCACTTCACTGATCAGCGCCAGCAGCGGCACTTCCCACAAAATTACTTCGCGCCAGGGTCCGCTGATCTGCAGGGTCAGACGGCCATTATCATTGCGCACCTTGACCTGAGAGGGATCAAAGCGGAATTGGCGCAGCCAGTTGAGGTAATCGGATTCAAAGAAAGGTAAGCCGCTGAGATAGTGATATTCGTTGTCGCTCAGGGCAAGGGAAGGCAGCGTATCGAGTTGCGCACGAATCTCATCGGCATACTGGCCGAGCAATTCATCGCCGCGACAGCGAAATTCTGCCGTAACCGGGACATCGTAATAACGATGATAAACGGCCTGCTGCATGTGAAGCTTATACGCATCGGTATCAAGCAGCGTGGTCAAAATCGGGGAAGCATGTCCAGTCATGGTGCGTTTCAGCATCCTCTTCCGCGGAGCAGAGCCCGGTGTCAACAAAGTCATAAAGACGCAGGAGTATAAAACAGTAATGTCCACGATCACACCATAATTGCGGGTGGCAGGTCGAGGGTCATTTGTGCCATTGTTAATGAATTGTAGCCTTTTGCACGATGGCACGCATTGTGCGTGGCAACGAAGGCACAACCCGCTTAGACTTTGACGGGTCAACATATTAACGATGCGAGAAGGACTTATGACGCAACAGCCGCAAATCAAATATCGCCACGACTACCGTGCGCCGGATTACACCATCACCGATATCGACCTGACTTTTGACCTCGATGCTGCCAGCACGCGCGTGACGGCGGTAAGCCAGGTGAAGCGTCTCGGTGCTGCGGATGCCGAACTGCGTCTGGATGGCGAAGACCTCACGCTGGTCTCGCTGGCGGTGGATGGCCATCCGTGGTCACATTATCGTGAAGAAGAGGGCGCGCTGGTCATTAGCCAACTGCCTGACAACTTTACCCTGACCATTATTAATGACATCCATCCGGATACCAACACCGCGCTGGAAGGGTTGTACAAGTCGGGTGATGCGCTCTGTACGCAGTGTGAAGCCGAAGGCTTCCGCCATATCACCTGGTATCTGGATCGCCCGGACGTGCTGGCGCGCTTTACCACCACCATTATTGCTGACGCAGCGCAATATCCGTTCCTGCTCTCCAACGGTAACAATCTAGAGAGCGGTTCTCATGAAGATGGCCGTCACTGGGTGAAGTGGCAGGATCCGTTCCCGAAACCCTGCTACCTGTTTGCGCTGGTAGCAGGTGATTTCGACGTGCTGCGCGACAGCTTTACCACCCGTTCCGGTCGTGATGTGGCGCTGGAGATCTTCGTCGATCGTGGCAATCTCGATCGTGCCGACTGGGCGATGACCTCGCTGAAAGCCAGTATGAAGTGGGATGAAGAGCGTTTTAACCTCGAATACGATCTCGACATCTTTATGATCGTCGCGGTGGATTTCTTCAACATGGGCGCGATGGAGAACAAAGGACTTAACGTCTTTAACTCCAAATATGTGCTGGCCAAAGCCGAAACCGCTACCGATAAAGATTATCTCGGCATTGAGGCGGTGATTGGTCACGAGTACTTCCATAACTGGACCGGTAACCGCGTCACCTGCCGCGACTGGTTCCAGCTCAGCCTGAAAGAGGGCTTAACCGTGTTCCGCGACCAGGAGTTCAGCTCTGACCTCGGCTCGCGTGCGGTTAACCGCATCGACAACGTACGCGTGATGCGCGGCGCGCAGTTTGCCGAAGATGCCAGCCCAATGGCGCACCCGATCCGCCCGGATCAGGTGATCGAGATGAACAACTTCTACACCCTGACCGTTTATGAAAAGGGTTCTGAAGTGATTCGCATGTTGCATACCCTACTCGGTGAAGCCAATTTCCAGAAAGGCATGCAGCTCTACTTCGAGCGTCATGATGGCAGCGCAGCCACCTGTGACGATTTTGTGCAGGCAATGGAAGATGCCTCCAACGTTGATTTGTCACAGTTCCGTCGCTGGTACAGCCAGGCGGGTACGCCCGTAATCACCGTGCGCGATGACTACAATCCGGAGCTGGAGCAGTATACGCTGCACGTCACTCAGCACACCCCGCCAACTTCTGAACAGAAAGAGAAGTTGCCGCTGCATATCCCACTGGATATCGAGCTGTATGACAATGAAGGCAAGGTGATTCCGCTGCAGCACAACGGCCATCCTGTGCATCACGTGCTGAATATCACAGAAGAGTTCCAGACCTTTATTTTCGACAATGTCCATTTCCAGCCGGTGCCTTCGCTGCTGCGTGAATTCTCGGCGCCGGTGAAGCTTGACTATAAATGGAGCGATGCACAGCTCACCTTCCTGATGCGCCACGCCCGTAACGATTTCTCCCGTTGGGATGCCGCGCAAAGTCTGCTGGCGACCTACATCCGTCTGAACGTCGCGCGCCATCAGCAGGGGCAACCGCTGTCGCTGCCGTTGCACGTAGCGGATGCCTTCCGCGCGGTGTTGCTGGAAGAGCAGGGCGATCCGGCGTTAACCGCGCTGATTTTGTCGCTGCCTGGCGAGAATGAAATCGCGGAGCTGTTCGAGGTCATCGATCCACAGGCGATTTCCGCCGTACGCGCGGCACTGGTGCACGCGCTGGCAACCGAACTGAGTGATGAACTGTATGCGGTGTATCTGGCGAATCAGAGTCACGAATACAAGGTTGAGCATGCGGAGATCGGCAAGCGTGCATTGAAAAATGTCTGCCTGAGCTATCTGGCGTTCGCCGATGTGGAGCAAGCGGATAAACTGGTGCAGGCACAGTATCATCATTCCAACAACATGACGGATGCGCTGGCCGCGCTCTCGGCAGCCGTGGCAGCGCAGTTGCCGTGCCGTGAAGCCTTGCTGGCCGCCTATGATGAGCGCTGGCATCAGGATGGTCTGGTGATGGATAAATGGTTTGTGTTGCAGGCCACCAGCCCGGCGGACAATGCGCTGAGCAAAGTGCGTGAACTGCTCAACCACCGTTCCTTTACCATGGGCAACCCGAACCGTATCCGCTCGCTAATTGGAGCATTTGCTGCAGGTAATCCTGCGGCGTTTCACGCCAAAGATGGCAGCGGCTATCAGTTCCTGGTGGAGATGTTGACCGATCTCAACACGCGTAATCCGCAAGTGGCGGCGCGCATGATCGAGCCACTGATTCGTCTGAAACGTTACGATGCCGATCGGCAGGCGTTGATGCGCAAGGCGCTGGAAACCCTGAAAGGGCTGGATAAGCTGTCGGGCGATCTGTACGAGAAGATCACCAAAGCGTTGAACGCCTGATAAGGTAAAAGCCGCATCACGATGATGCGGCTTTTTTATTGAACTCGCTGCCACTTCCTCTGGTTGCCCGGAGTGACAGTGGCAATATCGACTTCGACTTCGACTTCGACTTCGACTTCGATTAACGCTGCTTGGCGAATTTCAGCGGCTGCTCTGTCGCACTGCGCTTCATCACGCGATCCAATACTTCCGCCTCTAACTCCGCCAGACGCGCCGATCCGCGCCGACGTGGTCGCGCAAGATCCACGGTTAAATCCAGCCCGATTTGTCCCTCTTCAATCAGCAACACGCGATCGGCCATCGCCACCGCTTCACTGACATCGTGAGTGACCAGCAGCACCGTGAAGTTATGCTGCTGCCATAACGATTCAATCAGCCCCTGCATCTCAATACGCGTCAGTGCATCCAATGCGCCCAGAGGTTCATCCAGCAGCAACAAACCGGGACGATGAATCAACGCGCGGGCGAGCGCCACACGCTGCTTTTGCCCACCCGACAAAGCAGCAGGCCACTCATTGGCGCGATCGGCTAAACCGACCGCCTCCAGAGCTTCCAGCGCGGCAGCACGCCATTCACGACCTTTCAAACCCAGGCCAACGTTATCGATAACTTTTTTCCACGGCAGCAGACGCGCATCCTGGAACATTAAACGCGTGTCTTCGCGGGCTTGCGCTAACGGCGCAGTGCCTGCCAGCAACTCTCCACGCGAAGTAGATTCCAGTCCCGCCAGCAGGCGCAGCAGGGTACTTTTACCGCATCCGCTGCGACCTACCACGGCAACAAACTGCCCGGCCGGGATATGCAGATTGATATTATTGAGGATGGTACGGTCGCCATACTGTTTGTTGACGCCGTTAACACCGACCGGGGTGCCGCTGTTCAGACGCGACGGGCTCAAAGTTGCGTTGCTCATGCGTTCTCCTTTAATTGATAAGCCGGATGCCAGCGCAGCCATACGCGCTCCAGCAGTTGAGCGGCGACATCAGCCAGTTTGCCGAGCAGCGCATAGAGAATGATGGCGACCACCACCACATCGGTTTGCAGAAATTCACGAGCGTTCATCGCCAGATAACCAATGCCGGAGTTGGCCGAGATGGTTTCAGCCACAATCAGCGTCAGCCACATCAGGCCGAGGGCAAAGCGCACGCCCACCATGATCGAAGGCAGCGCACCTGGCAGAATCACCTGAATAAACAGACTCCAGCCAGAAAGGCCATAGCTGCGCGCCATCTCCACCAATCCACGGTCAATATTGCGGATGCCGTGATAGGTGTTGAGGTAAATCGGGAATAAGGTGCCGAGTGCCACCAGGAAAATCTTGGCCGACTCATCAATGCCGAACCACAGAATCACCAGCGGGATCAGTGCCAGATGCGGCACGTTGCGCAGCATCTGCACCGAAGTATCCAGCAGGCGTTCTCCCACACGTGAGGTGCCGGTGATCAAGCCGAGCACCAGACCGATCGATCCGCCAATGGCAAAACCAATCGCCGCGCGCCAGCCACTGATGGCGAGGTTTTGCCACAGTTCGCCACTCACCGTCAGTTTCCAAAAGGTAATGATGATGTTTTCGGGTGACGGCAGAATACGCGTTGAAAGCCAACCCATCTGTGAAGCCAGTTGCCACACGGCAACCAGTAGCACCGGTAAAGCCCAGGGCAGCAGGGCATTACTCAGCTGTTTTTGAAACTTTGCCATCCTGAACTCCTTAACTCTGTGACACTTTTTGCGGCGTGAAATCGTTCGCTACCGCTTCACCGTGCGCTTGCACCACGCGAGGCTTGGGTACTTCAGGAATAGCCAAATCGAGATGCGGGAACAGCAGTTCGCCCACACGATAGGCTTCTTCAAGATGCGGGTAGCCTGAAAGAATAAAGGTCTCGATTCCGAGGTCGCTGTACTCCTGCATACGCGCCGCTACGGTTGGACCATCGCCCACCAGTGCCGTACCGGCACCACCACGTACCAGGCCAACGCCCGCCCACAAGTTCGGGCTGATCTCAAGCTTGTCACGGCGGCCACCGTGCAGCGCGGCCATGCGTTGTTGTCCAACGGAATCGGTACGGGCAAAGGCTGCCTGCGCTTTGGCAATGGTGGCATCATCAAGATGGGCAATCAGTCGATCGGCGGCCTGCCATGCTTCGGCATTGGTTTCGCGCACAATCACGTGCAGACGAATGCCGAAACGCACTTTACGGCCCTGTGCCGCCGCTTTAGCGCGCACTTTTTCAATCTTCTCTTTGACTAACGCTGGCGGTTCGCCCCAGGTGAGATAAACATCGACCTGTTCAGCAGCGAGATCCTGCGCGGCATCCGATGAACCACCAAACCACAGCGGTGGGCGTGGCTGTTGCACCGGTTTAAACATCAAACGCGCACCACGCACTTTGACGTGCTTACCGTCGTAATCCACGGTTTCGCCTTCAGTGACGCGACGCCACACCCGGGTGAACTCCGCTGATTCTTCATAACGCTCGCGATGATCGAGGAACACGCCATCACCCGCTAATTCTTCAGGATCGCCACCGGTCACCAGGTTAAACAGAGCGCGCCCGTTGGAGAGACGATCCAGCGTTGCGGCCTGACGCGCTGCCTGCGTAGGTGAGATTACACCCGGACGCAGCGCCACCAGAAAGCGCAAACGCTGTGTCACCGGAATCAGTGACGCCGCCACCAGCCAGGCATCTTCGCAGGAGCGGCCAGTGGGGATCAGTACGCCGCCGAAGCCAAGGCGATCGGCTGCCTGTGCAATTTGCTGCAGATAACCGTGATCGACGGGACGTGAACCTTCGGCGGTGCCAAGATAGTGCCCATCACCGTGGGTTGGGAGAAACCAGAATACGGATACGCTCATGATTGAATTCCTTAAGGCTGGGCGGACTGTGGATGCCAGATGCGGTCAGTGATATTCACTTTTACCGGCATCAAATGATTGGCATAAAACAGATCGGCCGTTTGCTGTTGGGCCTGCGCGGTGTGTGCGCTGACCGGCGTAATGGTGGTGGGTGGACGATGGTCGAGATAGCTGGCAATCACCGGCTTAGGTAAGCCCATCGCCTGCGCTAACAGATCAATACTTTGGTCGCGTTGACTATGAGTGAGCGCATCGGCATCACTAAAGGTCTGCAACACTTGCTGGACAAACGGGCCATGGGCTTCGGCATATTTGCGCGTGGCTAAATAGAATGAGCCGGTTTGATTGAGTTTGCTGCCATCGACCAGTACGCGCACGTTGCCTTGCAACAGTGCGGCAGAGTAATAGGGGTCCCAAATCGCCCAGGCATCGACATCGCCCTGCTGGAAAGCGGCTCGCGCATCGGCAGGAGTCAGATAAGTGGGTTGAATGTCTTTAAAGCTCAGACCCGCCTGCTCCAGCGCGCGCAGCAGCAAGTTGTGTGAACTGGAGCCTTTCTGAAAGGCCACTTTATGGCCTTTCAAATCCGCCACGCTGTGAATCGGGCTGTCTTTAGACACCAGAATTACCTCAGCCTGAGGTTTCGGTGGCTCGGAACCGACATACAACAGATCCGCGCCAGCGGCCTGCGCAAACAGCGGCGGGATATCACCGGTGCTGCCCAAATCAATGCTGTCGACATTCAGCGCTTCCAGCATTTGCGGTCCCGCTGGGAATTCAATCCATTTGATCTGCGTATGCGGGAAACGCTGTTTCAGCATCTGGTGAGATTTCGCTAACACCATGCTCACCGATCCTTTTTGATAACCCACACGCAGCTGAGCCGGGGCATCAGCGGAAACGGCGTTGGCACTCAGGGCAAATAGCGCAGCAAAGGCTGGCAGCAGTAAACCCGTAAACATCCTTTTCATGATTCTTCCTTTATACCGCTTGTGCGTAAGGTTGATGGCGACGATGCAGTGCGTGCCAGAATGTCTCCAGCGCGTCATCAATGCGTTCGGCCAGTTGTTGATCCAGCTCTGGCTGGCGGTCGTAATTCAGTATTTGCGTGTCGGTAGCAAACACGCCATGCAGCACTTCCTGCGCTTTGAGCGCATTCAGTACCGGCTTGAGCGCGTAATCCACTGCCAGTAAATGGGATGCACTGCCGCCGCTGGCCAGGGGGAGCACAACTTTGTGTTCCAGGGCGCGCTCAGGCAGTAAATCAAGCAGGGTTTTCAATGCACCGGAAAATGACGCTTTATAGATGGGTGTGGCGACAATCAGGCCATCCGCCAGCGTTAAGTCGGCTTTTAAGGCGGCCAGTGCTGGCGAATCGAAACGGGCATAAAGCAGATCTTCAGGTTGGAAGTTATGAATATTCCACGGAATTACCTCAACACCGCGTGCTTCCAGCGCGTGCTGGCACAGGCTCAGCAGCGCAGTAGAGCGTGATGGGTAGCGAGGGCTGCCCGCCAGCGTAATAACTCGCATGGTCACTCCTTATAACTGAAAGTTATTGATTATCTGATATTGAGAACTGATGTGTTCAATACTGGCAGAGCACGCGAGCGGGCATAAATGATTTATCTGGCAAACTTAAGCCGAAAAATGGGATTGGTTGGAGCGATATACAAAGGAGAAAGGAATGCGATTTTCAGGCTAAGGATAATCTGAAAACCCATCGAGTTTAATGATTATCACTTAAGCACGGGTGTGAGTATCACGTAGGGGAATGATTAATTTGCATGAAGTTTCATATTAATAAAGTTTTAGGGACAAACAATCTTAAAGTGAATGAATGATTTTTACCCATTCGGCACTGGTTTTTCATCTATGAATGAAAGAGTAGAGAGGGGGAGGACAGGCTACAATGAACTCGTTAAACTTTTGTCTGTTTATGCCTGGCTTAAAACTCTGCTAAAAAATGGATTAATGAATGATCAATTGTTTCCAAAAGCGTGTAAACATTTAAAATAAGACATGCCTTGTATCTGTATCTGCAAAGAAAAGTTATCTTTAATTTTATTTTCTTCGCGTTAATCCAGAAAGTTTAAACAATTCAGATAAGGATGATGTCGTGAAGGCCATCAAAAAATGAATTCCCTGCCTTCAGCCTGTTTATAATCTGTTGAGTTTAATTACGCTAAAACCTTCATTAGCCTGTCTGCTATTTTTCCTGAGCACTTCACTGTGAAAGGTTCAGGTTTTCATCTTTAATTGGGGATTAAAATATGGAACGCTTTTCTCAGAATCAGTATGTTTCTGGCTCAGTCATGCGCGCGGAACATCAAAAACGACTGCCATCGGAATTACCCTTTCGCTGCTATTGGCTCCAGTCTGTCAACGCCTCTCACCGCTTTGAACTGGTCAATACCGACCCCGGCGCGTTTGAAAAATTGAATGAGGATGACTTCTTACTTTTTGCACCCGCCGGATTTACGCCTGCAGCGGCACTGTTGCTGGAGGTCGCTAAATGCAGTGATCAACGGCCTGAATTGAACTGTTTTATCCAGCCTTTATCCTCTCAGCACCTCATCACCACGGGGCTGCAGTCCTCGTTACAGCTATTTCAGCAGTTACAGGCCGGGCAGCAGTGGTGTCAACATTATGTCATCATCATTCGCGTGGCACTTATCTCTGCTGCAGTGCCTTTACAGCGTGTTCAGGATGTGATGCTTGCTGGGTTGATTAATACGGAATCAGTCTGGGTGCTGGATGCATTAAACAGCGGCAGTGAGAGTACGGAGAGTACCGCGTTAACCTATCAACAGTTTATGCAAGAGTATGAAAAGCTAACCCGAATGACCCACTATCTGCCGGAAAGAAATCATTATCGGAAAAGCTATTTAAGGGGCGGGTTATTGAACCTGATTCAGCAGGATTTGAAACAAGCTGATAAACTCTCTGATAATGTTCGGCACGCCATTCACTATTTTTCTGAGCAGTTTCCCGCGCAGGGTGTCATGGAAAAACTTATGTTGAAACAACCGGACATCTATTTCAATCTGATGAAAGTCAGAAAAACCTCTGTTGCATGAGACCAAAGTGAGTTTTAAGAATTAGTCCCGTGTGCGCCGGGATTTTTTTATGCCACGCTAATTCTCCTTGAGAAAAAACTGACACCAAAACACTTATGTCGATTAAACGTAACGCGATTGCCAACTATGTTGGCCAAATCTATCTGACGCTGTCAGGTATTTTGGTGGTACCACTTTATATTCAACATTTAGGAATGGAAGCTTACGGGTTGGTCGGCTTCTTTTCTATTTTATTGACGTGGTTACAACTGCTGGATGCTGGCGTGTCCACTACATTGATGCGTGAAGCTGCGCGCTATCGTGCCAATCAAGCGGAATTTGTCTGGTTTCCGGCGCTGTTTGCCACGCTGACACGATTCTTTTTGATCTCAACACTGATCCTGGTGGTATTGGGTTGGATTGCCACGCCGTGGATTGCTGCGCATTGGCTGAATGCGCAACATCTGCCGGCCAACGATGTAGTGATCGCGGTCGGCATCATGGTCATCACGGCGGCCATCCGCTGGCGTACCAGTCCCTATCGCAGCGTGATTGTCGGCTTCGAACATCAGGTCTGGCTGAATGGCGTCAACCTGATCATCACCACCTTGCGTACTTTTGGCGCCGTGGTGGTGATTCAGTTTTTCCCTAATCCCGTACTGACCTTTTTTATCTGGCAATTATTGGTATCGATTGCCGAAGCGGCATGCTGTATCTACAAATCCTGCCAGTTGGTTCCGCGTTCTGCGCGCAAGGAGAAGCGTGACGACCTCAAGGGTGTGCTGCGGCCCTTTATTCGTTTTGCGCTCAGTGCAGCCTATTCCAGTGCTGTCTGGACCTTTATTTCGCAGATTGACCGACTGGTGCTGTCTAAAACCCTGCCGCTAAGCCAATACGGTTCTTTCACCGTGGTGGCGACAGCGGCAACCGGCATTCTGTTATTGAGTAGCCCGATCATGCAGGCGATTGTGCCGCGCATGACCGGCATGAAAACCCGTAATGAAGGCGATGGAGAAGCGCTGAAACTTTATCGCTATACCACTCAGGCGGTCGCAATCTTTATGGCGCCGCTCAGTATCACCATTGCCTGTTATGCCGGACCGCTGCTTTGGGCATGGACCGAGAAAACCCAGATTGTTGATGAAATGTCATTCGTGCTCAGTCTCTATGCGCTGGGCAGTGGCATTCAGGCGATCTGTGGTCTGCTGTATCACCTGCAATACATCAACGGCAATCTCAAATTGCACATGCAAGGCTTCAGCGCGTTCGCGTTGATTCTGGTGCCGCTCAACATCTGGTGCGCGTTGCACTATGGCGCACTGGGCACGGGATGGCTGTGGCTGGGGCAAAACATCTTCTATTTAGTGGGCTGGGCATGGCTGGTGCATCGCCGTTTCGCGCCCGGTCTTCATTTTACCTGGCTCACGCGTGATGTGATGTTGATTTGGGCGACATCTGCGCTTATTGCCTGGTTAAGCACCTTCCTGCCCATCGACTGGAATCAAAATCGTTGGGTCAATCTGCTGTGGTTGGGCCTGATTGGCGCTATCAATCTTGGCGTGTGCTGTTTGCTGCATAGCCTGGTGATAAAACGCCTGCGCTTGCCGTTATTCAATGTTGAGGAAAGAGGATGAGAATGCTGACATCTCGCCGCGTGCCAACCGTTTCAGTGATTGTGCCAAACTGGAACTGTGCTCCATGGCTACCTGAGGCCATGGGTTCACTGTTACGTCAATCATCGCCACCCGAAGAGATCATCATCATTGATGACGGCTCCAGTGATGACAGTGTGGCCTGGCTGACCGCCTTCGCTGCAGCGCATCCGCAGGTCACACTGCTGAGCGGTGAACGTGGAGGCGTCAGCGCGGCGCGTATGAAAGGTCTGGCTGCTGCCACCGGTGATTTTGTCTATTTTATGGATGCGGATGATTTCGTTTCGACCGAACTGTTTGCTGATTTCCGGCGCGTACAAGCACGGCATCAGGAGATTGACCTGTTTT
The DNA here is from genome assembly GCF_020179835.1 of Pantoea sp. alder81. Classification (GTDB taxonomy): domain Bacteria; phylum Pseudomonadota; class Gammaproteobacteria; order Enterobacterales; family Enterobacteriaceae; genus Pantoea. The sequence goes on from NZ_JAIUDA010000001.1 coordinate 364,934, forward strand.
GTTTTGGCGCGAAGATGTTCCTCGATCTGCCGGTCGCGCAACGCCAATATCAGCGTATCCACCAACGTCACGTCAGTGGTTTATTGCCCGGAGGCAGGGCAAGTCTGCACATTTTGCTGCAACACCAGTCGGCACATCGAGTGGTATGGAGCTCAATAATGTCGCGACGTTTGATCGATCAGCTAGCATTGCAGTTTCTTCCTATTCAGAACCACGAAGATGCGCCCTGGATGTTTGCGCTTTACATGGCCGCCCGCCAAATTTATTGCACCAGTCAAAGCTACTATTACAAGCGCTTTATGCTCAGTTCACTGTCACAGAGCACGCGTGACTTTTCGTGGGTCAAAAACTATTTTATCGCACGGCAAAGCAGCGAACAGTTTTTACGCGACCAGCAGCAACCCGTTGATGAGTTGCTGCTGGATGATTACTACCAGACAGTGATGAAGGGCTGCCTGGCGCAAATCCGCAAAAATCACATGACGGTGCCCAACGAATGGCAGGTTCCGGTAAATCAAGTCGTACGTAAGATGCTGCAGCAGGATTCGCGTCTGAAACTGTTATGGTACTGCCCGTCGATATACCTCGGATTGCAGAATTTTCGTGAACAGGTTGGACGCTATTCTGCTCGTCGCCGACCGTGATCAATTCTCCCGCTGCTGATTAAATTTACTTTTGCGCCAGAGGCCTTTACCATTCTGGCGCACAAATTTCCGTGCACCCGACGTCTTCGCTTCCGCCATTCAGGAGAGTGCATGTTATATCCTATCGTCCGGCCGGCGCTGTTTAAGCTCGATCCAGAGCGTGCGCACGAACTCACCTTTCAACAATTACGTTTTATCAGCGGAACGCCGCTGGAAGGACTGATTCGCCAGTCGCTGCCGTCACGCCCGGTGACCTGCATGGGATTGACTTTCCCTAACGCGCTGGGGCTTGCTGCAGGCCTCGATAAAAACGCAGAGTGCATTGATGCCTTTAGTGCGATGGGCTTCGGTTTCGTGGAAGTGGGTACGGTGACACCACGAGCACAGCCTGGCAATGATAAGCCGCGCATGTTCCGTCTGGTGGAAGCGGAAGGGATTATTAATCGCATGGGCTTTAATAATCACGGCGTCGATCACTTAGTCGAGAACGTTAAAAAAGCGCGTTTCAAAGGTATCCTTGGTATCAATATTGGCAAAAATAAAGATACCCCAGTGGAGCAGGGCAAAGACGATTATCTGATTTGCATGGATAAGGTGTATGCCCATGCCGGATATATCGCCATCAATATTTCATCGCCAAACACCCCAGGATTACGCACGCTGCAATATGGCGAAGCACTGGACGATCTGCTTTCGGCGATCAAATTAAAACAAAAAGAGCTGCAGGAACGGCACCTTAAATATGTGCCGGTCGCTGTGAAGATCGCGCCGGATCTTTCTGAAGAGGAATTGATCCAGGTTGCCGACAGTTTAGTGCGCCATGAAATTGATGGTGTCATTGCCACCAATACCACACTTGATCGTGATTTAGTCGCCGGACTTAAATATGCCGACGAGATGGGAGGATTAAGTGGTCGTCCAGTGCAGTCACGCAGCACCGAAGTGATTCGCCGCTTGTCGCAAGAGCTGCAGGGTCGCTTACCGATTATTGGCGTCGGTGGCATTGATTCACTGGTTTCCGCCCGTGAAAAAATGGCCGCAGGGGCAACATTAGTGCAGATATACTCCGGCTTTATTTATAAAGGCCCAGGTTTAATTAAAGATATCGTGACCCATATCTAAGACATTTCCCACTTTCCCGTGCCGGGGGGTTTATTTATCCCTTCGGCTCGTTTATATTTTGTCCTGCTGATGCATTTTTCAGCTTTTCCTTAGAGCTTTATTTTTTCATTGAGCGCCATTTAGCGCAGCGTTTAACCACAGGGCACATCATGAAAATCAAACCTGATGATAACTGGCGTTGGTATTTTGACGCAGAGCACGATCGTATGATGCTGGATTTGGCCGATGGCATGCTATTTCGTTCGCGCTTCTCGCGTAAAATGCTGACACCGGATGCCTTTAATGTCAGCGGGTTTTGCGTCGATGACGCCGCACTTTATTTTACCTTTGAAGAGCGTTGCCGACAGAGTGGATTAAAAGGCGACCAGCGCGCCGAATTAGTATTAAACGCATTAGTGGCGAGTCGTTTTTTAAAACCGCTGATGCCGAAAAGCTGGCATTTCACCAGCCATGCCCAAAGCTGGCAACCTACCTCAGGCGATATGGTGGCCGTGACGCTGGCCGATAGCGGCGAGCAGGCGCAATTGCTGGTGGTCGAGAGCGGTGAAAATGCGGCACTGTGTCTGCTGGCACAAAATGCATTATCGGTAGCCGGTAAAGGCATGCAGTTAGGCGACGCGATTAAGATCATGAACGATCGTTTACGACCGCAGCAGCAGGAACAAAACGCCCACTTTGCGCGGGCGGTTTAACCGTTTAAGCCAGAACAATATCGCCTGCTGGAATACAGCTACAACTGAGAATGGTGCCGTCCGCACGCACTGCGCTTTGTTTTAATGGCTTCACTTCGCCCGATACCAGCGTCATCTTACAGCTGCCGCAAATCCCTGCACGACATGAGTAGGGAATGCGATACCCCTGCATCTCCAGTTGTTCCAGTAGCACATTCTGGTTGTCGCCGGTAAATTCACTGCCCTGATAACCGATGGTCACTTCGGCCTGTTGGCTGGCCGCCGGTTTGAGGGTTTCCACCACCACGCCCGGTCCGTAAGCTCGCGGCGTCTGACGTTCCATAACCGTGAGCTCATCGCCTACACGGATCACGCCGCTGTTGCGGGCGATCAGATTTAGACCGAAATCGATATCTCCGCTACCGTCCTGACCGCTGCGGAAACGTTGTAACGTAGACAGTGGTTCACCTTCGGGATGTTTGCGACCGCTTTCGGTGCCAACAGTGGTAAACACGCAGCGGCTGCAGGGCTTGGGCATATCAAAAACAATCTCGCCGATTTTGATCTGCTTCCAACTATCTTCATCCCACGCCGGCGCGCCGCTGACCACCAGGTTGGGGCGGAATTGCTCAACGCGTACGCTGGCTGGGCAACGCTGCTGCAGATCCTGCAGTGATGACATATTTACCAGCAGGAAGGGAAATCCATCGGCGAAACTCAGTGATACCTTATCAAATCGTTTTACCCGGCGCGTAGGGGCAAGCCCGGTCCAGCGTAATTGCACTGGACGCGGAAAGAATTCGCTCAGCCAATCATTAATTTCTGCCGGAGCAATGTGTGAGGTGAAATGATTACCCCAAACTTCAGTGGGTGACTGCTGTGCTGTGAAATCGCTGAAGCGAATTAATGCCTGGCTGCCATCAGGGGCATTCAAAAATAAGCCATCAGGCAACAGCGCGGGGGTGAAACGAACCATTTCCGGGTACTGCCGCGCAGTAATAAAAGTGCCGTCCAGTTCAGTCACCATAAAGATACGATCAAACGCCAGACCACTCTCCAGCACCTGTGCATGAGACAGTTGCAAACCCCGCATGGATTTGACCGGATGTATATAGAGGCGAGAAAGCGTAATCATCGAAACTCCATCAGGACAAAAAGAAGCTAACTTTATGACATAGGACGCTGATTCGCTATAATGCGCAACAATTTTAGCAAGAGTAAAAAGTGACGATATGAATTCTCTGTTTGCCAGTACGGCGCGTGGGCTCGAAGAGCTGTTAAAAACTGAGCTGGACGCGCTGGGTGCGCAGGATTTGCAGGTGGTGCAGGGCGGCGTCCACTTCCGAGCCGATGACCGTGTCATGTACCAAAGCCTGCTGTGGAGCCGACTGGCTTCGCGTATTTTGCTGCCGCTGGGAGAATTTGGCGTCTGGAGCGATCTCGATCTGTATGTGGGTGCGCAAAGCATTCCCTGGACTGAGATGTTCGACAGCAATACCAGCTTTGCTATCCACTTTAGCGGCACCAATGAGGTGATCCGTAACAGCCAGTTCGGCGCGTTGCGTATTAAAGATGCGATCGTTGACAGCTTCACGCGTCAAAATCTCGAGCGTCCAAGCGTTGATCGCGAACAGCCGGGAATTCGCGTTAATGCGTGGCTGAATAAAGATCGTGTGAGTATTGCGCTGGATCTGAGTGGCGATGCACTGCATCAGCGCGGCTACCGTCAGCAAACGGGTCAGGCACCGCTGAAGGAAACGCTGGCTGCAGCGATTGTGATGCGTTCAGGCTGGCAGAGCAGCACACCATTGGTCGATCCGATGTGCGGTTCGGGTACGCTGTTGCTGGAAGCGGCACTGATCGCCTGCGATCGCGCGCCGGGCCTGTTGCGTACGCACTGGGGCTTTAACCGCTGGAAGAACCATAATCAAGCGGTGTGGCAAGAAGTACATGGCGAAGCGAAAGAGCGTGCGCGTGTGGGCACCGCTGCCGCAACGGCTCGTTTCTATGGATACGACAATGACAGCCGCGTGCTGGAATCCGCGCGTGCCAATGCGCGTCGTGCTGGCGTGTTCGAATTGTTCACCTTCGCCCAGCAGGATGTGATTAAGCTGAAGAACCCGCTGGCGGGGCAGGAGATCACCGGCACCGTGCTGAGCAACCCGCCTTACGGCGAACGTCTTGAAAGCGAACCGGCGTTGATTGCGTTGCACAGCCTGCTGGGACGCATCATGAAGCAGCAGTTCGGCGGCTGGAATCTTTCGCTGTTCAGTGCTTCACCGGAACTGCTGAGCTGCCTGCAATTGCGCGCCGATCGCCAGTTCAAAGCCAAAAACGGCCCATTGGAATGTGTGCAGAAAAACTATCAGCTGGCGGCGACCAGTGGTGAAGGTAGCGCGCAGATTGCCGAAGACTTTGCCAACCGTCTGCGCAAAAACATCAAAAAGCTGGAAAAGTGGGCGAAGCAATCCAACATTGAATGCTATCGCCTGTATGATGCCGACCTGCCAGAATACAACGTCGCGGTAGACCGCTACGGCGATTGGGTGGTGATTCAGGAGTATGCACCACCAAAAACAGTGGATGCTAATAAAGCGCGTCAGCGTCTGTTCGATGTGATCAGCGCCACCCTGAGCGTGCTGGAGATCCCGGCCAATCGCCTGGTGATGAAAACCCGCGAGCGCCAGAAAGGCAAAAATCAGTATCAGAAGCTGGGCGAGAAGGGCGACTTCTTCGAAGTACAGGAGTTTGACGCACGTCTGCTGGTGAATCTGACCGATTATCTCGACACCGGTTTGTTCCTTGATCACCGTCTGGCGCGTCAGATGCTGGGCAAAATGAGCGCTGGCAAAGACTTCCTCAACCTGTTTGCTTACACCGGCACCGCCAGTGTGCACGCGGGATTAGGCGGCGCGAAAACCACCACCACCGTGGATATGTCTCGTACCTATCTGGAATGGGCCGAGCGTAACCTGCGTCTTAACGGTCTGACCGGACGTCAGCATCGACTGATGCACGCTGATTGCCTGAGCTGGCTGCGTGACAGTGACGAACAATTTGATTTGATCTTCATCGATCCGCCGACGTTCTCGAACTCCAAACGTATGGAAGACGATTTCGACGTGCAGCGTGACCATATGATGCTGATGCAGAACCTGAAACGTCTGCTGCGTCGTGGTGGCACCATTATGTTCTCGAATAACAAGCGCGGCTTCAAAATGGACCTCGACGGCTTAGCCGGTCTGGGTCTGCAGGCGCAGGAAATTACCCAAAAAACGTTGTCGCAAGATTTCGCACGCAACCGTCAAATTCACAACTGCTGGCTGGTTAGCCACGCCGGTAAGGAATAAGTTTTATGTCACTGATCAGTATCCATGGCGCTTACCTCTCATTCAGCGATGCGCCGCTGTTGGATAACACCGAACTGCACATCGAAGAGGGCGAACGCGTCTGTCTGGTGGGCCGTAACGGTGCCGGTAAATCCACATTGATGAAAATCATCAACGGCGAGCAACCGCTGGATGATGGCCGCATTATTTACGAACAAGATTTGGTTGTGGCGCGTCTGCAACAGGATCCACCGCGTAACATTACCGGTTCTGTGTATGACTTTGTTGCCGAAGGCGTGGCAGAACAGGCTGAACATCTGAAGGCATATCACGCGATTTCCCATCTGGTGATGGAAGATCCTAGCGATAAAAACCTGAATGAAATGGGCCGCCTGCAAACCATTCTCGATCACCAAAATCTGTGGCAACTCGACAGCCGTATTAATGACGTGCTGCTGCAGATTGGTCTGGACGCAGACACTGAACTCTCCTCACTGTCGGGCGGCTGGTTGCGTAAAGCGGCGCTAGGCCGTGCGCTGGTCAGCAACCCGCGCGTATTGATGCTCGATGAACCAACCAACCACCTCGATATCGAAACCATCGACTGGCTGGAAACCTTCCTCAAAACCTTCACTGGTAGCATCGTGTTTATCTCGCACGACCGTTCGTTCATTCGCAACATGGCGACGCGTATTGTCGATCTTGACCGCGGTAAGCTGGTCTCCTGGCCGGGCAACTACGACCTTTATCTCACCGGTAAAGAGGAAGCGTTGCGCGTAGAAGAGATGCAGAACGCCGAGTTTGACCGCAAATTAGCGCAGGAAGAAGTGTGGATCCGTCAGGGCATCAAAGCGCGCCGTACGCGTAATGAAGGACGTGTGCGTGCGCTGAAAGCCTTACGTAACGAGCGTTCTGAACGCCGTGAAGTGATGGGCAAAGCAAACATGCAGGTCGGCGAAGCCGCTCGCTCGGGCAAGATTGTGTTTGAGATGGAAAACGTCAACTACAGCGTTGATGGCAAAACGCTGGTGCGTGATTTCTCCACTCAGGTGCAGCGCGGCGATAAGATCGCTCTGATTGGTCCGAACGGCTGTGGTAAAACCACCTTACTGCGTCTGATGCTGGATGAGCTAAAAGCGGACAGCGGCCGTGTGCACTGCGGAACGAAGCTCGAAATCGCGTATTTTGACCAGCACCGTGCTGAGTTGGATCCGGATCGTACCGTGATGGACAACCTCGCGGAAGGTAAGCAGGAAGTGATGGTGAACGGTAAGCCGCGCCATGTGCTGGGCTATCTGCAGGACTTCCTGTTCCATCCAAAGCGTGCGATGACGCCAGTACGTGCGCTGTCCGGTGGTGAACGTAACCGCCTGCTGTTGGCTCGTCTGTTCCTGAAACCTAGCAACCTGTTAATTCTCGATGAACCGACCAACGACCTCGACGTGGAAACGCTGGAGCTGTTGGAAGAGTTGGTGGATGGTTACCAGGGCACCGTCATGCTGGTGAGCCACGATCGTCAATTCGTCGATAACACCGTGACCGAATGCTGGATCTTTGAAGGCAACGGCGAGATTGGCGCCTTTGTTGGCGGCTATCACGATGCGCAGTTGCAGCGTAGCGCCTATAAGCAAACCAAATCCGCCACGGTGAAAACCTCATCCGCTGCGCCAAAAGCGGCAGATAAAGGTAATGAGCCAAAACGTAGCGCGAACAAACTAAGCTATAACCTGACACGTGAACTGGAACAGCTGCCGCAAAAACTGGAGCAACTGGAGACACGTATCGGTGAGCTACAGGCAAAAATGAGCCATCCGGACTTTTTCAGCCAGCCGCACGACAAAACTCAGCCCGTTTTAGATGCGTTAGCGCAAACTGAAAAAGAGCTGGAAGTGGCGTTTGAACGCTGGGAAGAGTTAGAAGCGTTGAAAAACGGCGCGTAATACAGAGGAAGTCAGTATGTGTGCAACGGATCAGGCGCATCAGTGGATTCTCTGTCCACAGTGTGATTTAACCGTGAAACTGCCTGCCGTGCCGGTGGGGAGTCGCGCGCGCTGTCCACGTTGTCATACCACGCTGACTGCCAACTGGCATGAGCCGCGAAAACGTCCCACCGGGTACGCTTTCGCGGCGTTGTTTATGTTGGTGCTGGCGAATCTTTTTCCTTTTATCAACATGCATGTTGCTGGGCTGAGCAGTCAGATTTCACTGCTCGAAATCCCTGAAGTGATGGATCGTGAAGATTATCGCAGCCTGGCAACGCTGTTCCTGCTGTTTGTACAAGGTATCCCCGCGTTCTGTATGGTCACCATTATTCTGCTGGTGAACCGGGTGCGCATGCCGCACAGCCTGCGTCTTGGGCTGGCACGTATCCTGTTCCATCTGCGTAGCTGGGGCATGGCCGAAATCTTTATGGCCGGGGTATTGGTCAGTTTCGTCAAGCTCATGGCTTACGGGGAGATTGGCCTTGGCAGCAGCTTTTGGCCGTGGTGCTTGTTTTGCGTATTGCAGCTTCGCGCTTTCCAGTGTGTGGATCGTCGCTGGGTGTGGCAATGCATCCAGCCACTACCCGCCATGCCAAAGGTGCCGATGGCAGGGATCAGCGGTTTGAAACAGGGGCTGCGAAGCTGTCCTTGCTGCACGGCAATATTATCGGCTGGGCAGATTGAGTGCCCACGCTGTGGTGTAAAAGCTCAGCCACGTCGTAAACACAGTTTGCAATGGACGCTGGCGCTGCTGATCACCTCGGTGATGCTCTATATTCCCTCGAATATTATGCCGATCATGGTGACGGAAACCCTCGGGTCGCAGTATCCCTCAAACATTATGGCCGGGGTGATTTTGCTGTGGAGCGATGGATCCTGGCCGGTGGCACTGGTGATTTTTATCGCCAGCATTATGGTGCCGACGCTAAAAATGTTGGCGATTGCCTGGCTTTGCTGGCACGCCAGCGGCCGTGGCCAGCGCGATGATGAGAAAATGCACCTGGTTTATGAAGTGGTGGAATTCGTTGGCCGCTGGTCAATGATTGATGTGTTTGTGATCGCCGTTCTTTCCGCACTGGTGCGAATGGGACGGTTGATGAGTGTTTATCCTGCGCCAGGCGCGCTGCTGTTTGCGATGGTGGTAATTCTCACCATGTTTGCAGCCATGACCTTTGATCCGCGCCTGATTTGGGATCGACTACGGGAAACTGAACGTAAGGAGCCGCGTCTTGACGGACAACCATCACGGGACTGCTGAAGTCGACCAGATTAAACGCTGGTCGCCGGTCTGGATTGTACCCATCGTCACGCTATTCATTGGTGGCTGGATTCTGTTTTATCATTTTAGCCATCAGGGCCCGGAAGTGACGTTGATCACTGAGAGCGCTGAAGGCATTGAAGCCGGAAAAACCACCATTAAAAGCCGTAGCGTCAATGTCGGTGTGGTGGAGAGTGCGGTGCTGACTGACGATCTGCATCATGTGGAGATCAAGGCGCGCCTAAACGCCGGTATGGAAAAATTGCTGCATGGCGACAGCGTGTTTTGGGTGGTGAAGCCGCAGATTGGTCGTGAAGGGATCACCGGTCTCGGCACCTTGCTGTCAGGGGCATATATTGAGCTGCAGCCGGGCACTAAAGGCGATCAACCTGAGCATTATTCGCTGCTGGATGCGCCTCCGCTGGCACCACCGGATGCCAAAGGTATTCGCATTACTCTCGACAGTAAAAAAGCCGGACAGCTGAATGCAGGCGATCCGGTGCTGTTCCGTGGCTACCGCGTGGGTACCGTCGAAACCAGCATCTTTGATACCGACAAGCGCATGATGACCTATCAGTTGTTTATCGCCGCGCCTTACGATCGTCTGATTACGACCAATGTACGCTTCTGGAAGGACAGCGGTATTGCCGTGGATATGTCTGCATCAGGTATGCGCGTTGAGATGGGCTCGCTGACCACGCTATTCAGCGGCGGCGTGAGTTTCGACGTGCCAAACGGCGCTGAACTGGGTCAGATCGCCGAAAATAAAGCGGAATATCACCTGTTCGATGATCAGCGCAGCATTCAGGATTCGCTGTATACCGCGCACACGGATTTCCTGATGTTCTTCACGGATTCGATTCGCGGCCTGCAGGTTGGCGCCCCGGTAGAGTTCCGCGGCATTCGTCTTGGGACCGTCTCGCAGGTGCCTTATACCATCCCAGGCATGAATCAGGCATTGAATACGGATTATCGGGTACCCGTATTGATTCGCATCGAGCCTGATCGCTTTATCAATCGACTGGGTGGCGATTTCAACCTGGAACAGCATCTGCAGGATGGCAAAAAACGTGGCCTGCGCGCGACGTTGAAAACCGGCAACCTGCTCTCAGGAGCGCTGTATGTTGATCTTGATTTCTACGACAACGCCCCAGCGTATAAAGGTCCAAATCAAGTAGCGGGTCTGGAAGTGATTCCAACTGTCAGCGGAGGCCTGAGCCAGATTCAGCAGAAACTGACGGCGGCGCTGGATAAGATCAACGGACTGCCATTGAATCCAATGATCACCGAAGCGACAGGGACTTTGAAAGAGAGCCAGCGTACGATGCAACAGTTGCAGAAAACACTGGATAACCTCAATCACATTACCGCGAGCCCAGCGATGAAAACGCTTCCGGCAGACATGCAGCAAACCCTGCGTGAACTGAACCGCAGCATGAAGGGGCTGCAACCAGGATCGCCTGCTTACAGTAAGCTGGTGGGTGATATGCAGCGACTTGACCAGGTGCTGCGTGAATTGCAGCCGGTGCTGAAAACGCTCAACACCAAAAGCAATGCATTGGTGTTCGAAGCGAAGCCGGGCCAGGATCCACAGCCAAAGAGGGCGAAACAGTGAAAAAAGGGCTGATTATCGGTGCGATGCTGCTGCTGACGGGGTGCAGCAGCACTATTGAAAACACGTATTATCAGCTGCCGGCGGGCAGCAATGTCGCCCGCGTGGACAGCGAATCGAGCGGCAACCAGCCCATGATTTGGGTCGAGCAGGTTACGGTGCCTGATTACATGGCGGGCAACGGTTTGGTCTACCAAACCAGCGATGTGAAATATGTGATTGCGGCCAATAACCTGTGGGCGAGTCCGCTGGATCAACAATTACAACAGACGTTGATCACCAATCTCAGTAAAGCGCTGCCGGGAAGGATTGTGGCGGGCTCTCCGCTGGGCGAGAGCCATGACACCTTGACGGTGAATGTGACCGGCTTTCAGGGACGTTATGATGGCCAGGTTGTGGTTAGCGGGGAATGGCTGCTGCAACATCAAGGCCGCCTAATCAAACATGGCTTTAATCTGACGCTGCCGCAAAATGAAGATGGCTACGATGCATTAGTGCGTACTCTATCTATTGGCTGGCAGCAAACGGCGCAACAAATCGCAAATAGTGTCATTTCGCTAAATTAAGATTTGTTCGATGCTTATGCTAAGTCCCTGATTTGCCGTTGTGTGACGGACATCAAATCAGGGGCTTTTTTTATTTTTGAATCAGTCAGATATACACGGAATTGACAAAATTAGATGTCGATTTAACGTCAAATTGATGACATTGGCGTGAATTTTGCGCATTGACCTTTCTTCTGCTTGGGGTTAGAACATTACTGTGGTTGAACATTATATCGCCACTCTTTCTTTCCACCCAGAATCCACCAGACCTGAAATGAGGGAATCGAGGCATGAAGAGACAGAAGAGAGACCGCCTGGAACGAGCACATTCACGAGGCTATCAAGCCGGTATTACGGGCCGCTCAAAAGAGATATGCCCTTATCAAATGATCGATGCGCGGTCTTACTGGTTGGGAGGTTGGCGTCAAGCCATGGAGGACAGGTCGGCGGTGGCCTAGCACTGTCGGATGTCTATCAATAGGGAAGAAACCTCCGCTGCGTGCGGAGGTTTTCGTTTGGGAGGATTAGAAAGCTGAGGTGTCTTTAAACAGGCCTACTTTCAAATCGGTCGCGGAGTAAATCAGGTTTCCGTCGACAAACACTTCACCATCCGCCACGCCCATCACCAGTTTACGGTTGATTACGCGCTTGAAGTGAATTTTGTAAGTCACTTTCTTCGCGGTTGGCAGTACCTGGCCGGTAAATTTCACTTCACCCACACCCAGTGCGCGGCCTTTACCTTCTGCACCCAGCCAGCCGAGGTAGAAACCTACCAGCTGCCACATGGCATCAAGGCCCAGGCAGCCAGGCATTACCGGATCGCCTTTGAAGTGGCAAGCGAAGAACCACAGGTCAGGGCTGATATCCAGTTCGGCTTCCACATAACCTTTGTCAAATTTGCCACCGTCTTCGGTCATCATGACCACGCGGTCCATCATCAACATGTTATCTGAAGGAAGCGGCGGTCCATTTTCGCCAAACAGTTCGCCGCGACCTGAGGCAACCAGGTCTTCTTTGCTATAGGATTCGCGTTTATCTACCATGTTCTCAATATGCCTTCTTTTAGTGAAGCCCGAATATTAGCGAACAGTTGTACGCTGGGCAAATCAATCAGCTGTGGTTGAACCAGTTGAGCCAACGGAATGGCCACGGACGATGACGAATTTCCTGTTGATTAAACTGTGCAATGCGCTCCTGGATGGTATTAAGCAGCGACTCGCCGTTCTCACTTTGCCACGCGATATTGGTCAATAACGGGAGTGCTTCATCAACACTCTCAACCGCCCAGATATGGAACTGCTCTTGCTGCACGGCATCTACCACGGCCTGGCTCAGGCTTAAATGCCGAATGTTGCTGGCCGGCAGAATCACACCTTGTTTACCTGTCAGTTCGCGTGACTGGCAAATATGGAAGAAGCCCTCGATTTTTTCATTCAAGCCGCCCACAGGTTGAACATTACCAAACTGGTCCACTGAACCGGTAACGGCAATCTGCTGATTGAGCGGCTGATTAGCCAGCGCGCTGATTAGTGCACACAACTCGGCCAGTGAGGCGCTATCGCCATCGACTTCAGAATAGGATTGTTCAAACACCAAAGAGGCAGAGAAGGGCAGTTGTTGTTCGAGTTCAAGTTCTGCAATCAGATAGGCCTGCATAATCATCATGCCTTTTGCATGAATATTGCCGCCCAGTTCCGCTTTACGCTCTACGTCAGTAAATTCGCCATCACCTGGATGGACGACACAGGTGATACGTGACGGCTCGCCCCATGGACGTGGATGCCCAGGGAATTCCACTACAGACAGACCATTAATCTGTCCCACCACTTCACCCTCTGTTTCAATCATGATCTGATTGAGCAGAATTTCATCACGCATGCGGTCGGCGAGGTAGCTCTCACGCCACTCACGTGCTTCCAGCGCTTCTTTTAACGCTTCGGCATTGATGGCGTCACCGTGCAGTGCGGTTTCCTGAAGTTGGCGGCGTAACCAGCGTGGACAGAGAGGTAAGGTTTCCTGATCACCCGTGAAACGAACGGCTTCAGTCATCAACAATGGCCAAAAATCGGCTTCAGGCTGATCCAGACCGGCTTGCTCTGCTTGCGTGAGCGTCCACTGGCACCAGAAGGTCATGTCCTCTTCGTCGGTAATCTGCAGGTTCTCTTCGAACTCGCTGTAGAGTGCCATTTCATGCACTTCGGCATCCAGTTCCTGGAAGCTGGCTAATGCATCACGATCGCCACAGAGCACCAGGCGCAGTTGCAGCGGCAGGGAAGGGATGGCCACGGGCAACGGCTGACGTTCGTCCTGCGAATACCAGTCAAAGCGACCTTGTTCGATGCACTTACGCAGGCGCAGCCAGAGTAGCGGTTGAGCCAGTAAGGTGTTGACGGCGAGGATCAGGGTGCCGCCATTGGCTTGATGAATCAGGCCAGGTTCAGGCTGGATACGATCTTTATACTGACGTACGCAACCAAACAGCTGTTCGGATTCAATCCAGTCAGCAAAGTGAACACCGCCCTGACTGGTGAATGGCCGATTAGCGTCGCTGGGCGGCATCAGGCTCACCGTGTCACCCATCACATGGTAATCACCACCATACAGGGCGATCTCTTCAGGCTGGAAGCGCTGTGCGGCTTCAGCGATGCAGGCGAGGTAATCGCTGTTTTCCTGACTGCGCAGCAGCAGCAGGGGAAAACCTAAGGTTTGATGATGCAAATGCGCCAGCGCATTCAGCAGACGCGGCTGAACCGCGGCAAGACTATCGCTATCTTCCAGTGAGACGCTCGAGAAAATGGATTGGTAGCGGGTGCTATCCGGCTGCAGGGCTTGCCACGTAATTTGAGTGCTGGTCAAAATATTCGCATTAGTCTTATTTAGGAAAAGCGCGATTATACAGGAATCGATTTGGTTAAGCACTGCGGAGTTCCAGCCCGAAATGTGATGACCGCAACATGTTTTTCCTTGCTGCATCCGGGAAAAAAGCTGTTATTCTTAGTTTGTTACGTGATCACGATGAGATTCCGATGAAATACCAGCAACTCGAAAATCTTGAAAGTGGATGGAAGTGGAAATACCTGGTGAAAAAGCATCGGGAGGGTGAATTAATCACCCGTCATCTTGAGCTCAGCGCCGCGCAGGTCGCGGTGGACTCCCTGCTGGCGATGGAAAACAGCCCAGTAGAGGTAGCGGAATGGATTGCTCAGCATATTCACCCCGATCTCGAGAACCGTCTCAAGCAGACAATTCGTGCACGTCGTAAGCGCCACTTCAATGCGGAACATCAGCACACGCGCAAAAAGTCGATCGATTTGGAATATCTGGTGTGGCAGCGTCTGGCAGGGTTAGCGCAGCGTCGCAGCAATACGCTGTCAGAAACCATTGTGCAGTTGATAGAAGATGCCGAGCGCAAAGAGAAGTATGCCAGCCAGATGTCGACGCTTAAGCAGGACCTGCAGGCGATTTTGGGTAAGGGCGGATCAGAAAGCGAATAGCGTTGCTGGCTACACAGTGATGCTGTTTTAACTCAGTTAAAAAGAGATAAAAAAACCCCGCCGGAGCGGGGTTTTTTATTGCGTGATAACTTAAGCCTGTGGCTGAGTCACAACGTCTTTGATACCTTTCACGTCGATTTCAACGCGACGGTCTGGCGCCAGGCAGTCGATCAGGGCATTACGGCCTTTCACGCTGTCACAGGTGTTGCCAGTAACTGGGTTAGATTTGCCCATACCGCGTGCAGAGATCTTGTTAGAAGGGATACCTTTAGATACCAGGTAATCAACTACAGACTGAGCGCGTTTCTCAGACAATTTCTGGTTGTACTGCTCTGAACCGATACGGTCAGTGAAGCCCAGTACGACAACAGAACCGTCTTTAGGATCCATTGAGCTCAGCTGGCTGTACAGCTGATCCAGAGCCTGCTGGCCTTCTGGTTTCAGAGTGGCTTTGTTGAAGGTGAACAGTACGTCAGACTTCAGGGTGAAACGCTTGGTTTCAACAACTGGCGCTGGAGCTGGTGCTGGAGCAACAACTGGTGCAGCTGCTTCATCCTGACCGAAACGGTAAGAAACGCCGACGCTCAGCATGCTGTTGTCTGGACGCGCACCAACGGTACCTGCGTCACCGATGTTGTTAACCCATTGGTAGTCCAGGCGAGTTGCCCAGTTTTTGGTCAGTGCGTATTCAACACCAACTGCAGCCAGCGGAGAAACGCCGGTGTCGTGGTTGCTGATTCGACCAGTAGTTGGGTTGGTCTGAGTAGAGTCTGCACGCCATACCATGCCACCCAGACGGGTGTACACGTCGAAGTCTTCAGTGATTGGGTAGCTCAGTTTAGCAGCCAGCTGAACGCCTTGTGCTTTGAACGCGCCATTGGTCACGCTGCCTTTGTTAGGCATACGGCCTAACCAGTCATAGCCCAGCTCGAAGCCCAGGTATGGGTTAGCCTGGTAGCCCATGAATGCACCAGCACCAAGCTGAGATTCGTGAGTTGGACCGTTGTTGTTCTCGTAACCGTTACCGTAGTAACCAGTATCGTGATACTGAGACCAGCCCAGTTTAGCACCGGTGTACCAGGTGTTATCTTTAGGAGCGGCCTGCGCTACGGTAGCGAAGCCAGCCAGTGCCACTGCAATTGCGATAGCTGTCTTTTTCATTTTTGCGCCTCGTTATCATCCAAATAGGCAATGAGCAAAAAGGTTGCTCTTTGTGTTAATCCTTCGCCGGGTCTAAACGCTCGCTTTTGACTCTACCGAAAAAACGGAGGTTATTGAGCACCCTGGCGAGATAAAGTCTACAACGAGATTGGAAAGTTACAAGTATGATGTGAGGCCAGTCTGCAAAAAAACAGGGATTTATACACACATTTTAACAAATCACATGGCAAAATCTTCGCTAGCGGATTGAGAAAAAGCGGCTAAACCATTGTCAAAGCTGGCGGGAAAAGAATCAGTGGCTTAGCAGCATCCTTAAGAAAAAAAAGCGTGAGAAAATTCCTGGTTTTACTTAATGAAACAAATCTAAGGGAATTTTTGGCGTATTTGGTTGTCTGGACAAGACGCGATCGTGACCTTGCGGACGCATAATCAGACCCAGCGCTTCACCTTCAGCCGCTGCCATTTCGAGTTCAAACCGCTCTTCATCATTCAATTCGTACGGAATCCAGGCCAAAACCACACTGTAATTCCCGGTGCGCAGAGCCTTCACCATACTTTCTACGGTACTGAGTCGTTCAGATTCGGTGATATGCATACTTTTCTCCAGCGGCAAACCTGACTGCTGCATCCAACTGCGATTCAGCTTGTGCGCCGGCGTTAACCACAGCTGCCAGCGTGACTGCTCGCTGAGTTGCTTTAACACAGGCAGCAGCAGTAACTGCATCATGCCAGGCTGTTCGCTATAACGCAGTTCAGTAATTCCACCCAGAGAAGGCTGCGTCAAGCTTGAAGAAGCAAAACGTTGAGAACGATCAGCAAGGCCAGAGAAATGAGTACGCATTTTTTTAATCACTCAGTAATGAACTGTATGGATGTACAGTAAAGTCTTCCTGGATAAAGATCAACCTCAATTTCTGAAAACACCTCGCAAATTGTGCACAACGCAGGCAGCAAATGCTTTTATTCATTGAACAGCTAATGGGTTTTTTCTATCTTCTAACCAGATGAAAATCCAGGGTTTTAAGGAATATTCTCGAATGAGAATTCACGGAAAGGAGCTGTAATGAAAACCAACAATCCACTCGTTAAACAATCTAAAGCACAGTTGGCGCCGCTGGGAAAGATCGAATCCCGAACGCAATTTGGGGGCTATGCACTCACGGTAGAAAAGGTGATTTTTGCCTATATCAATGAAGATGCCCTCTACCTGCGTGCCAGTGAAGAGCTGCAGACTTATCACACTCAACGCGCGCTTGAGCCGCTGGTGTATCGCAAACGTGGCATGCCAGTGCAGCTAAACTACTTCAAGGTGGATGCGAAGCTCTGGCAGGATCCTGATCAGTTATTGCGGCTTTCAGCCAGTGCGCTGCATGCGGCCCAGCACGAATTAGCGAACCGTATCGTGACATTACGATTAAAGGATTTGCCAAATCTCAGCCTGCGCATGGAGATGATGTTGCATAAAGTGGGCATCAATTCAGTGAAAGTGCTGCATGAAATGGGGTCGCGTCAGAGTTGGCTCAAATTGCGTGCGGTCAATAAGCATATTGGGCTGAAAACCTTAATGGCGTTGGAAGGGGCGATTTCCGGACATCATCAGGCTGCATTGCCTGCGGCGATCAGAGATGAACTGCATGCGTGGTATGTCAAAACGCTCCACCAAAAAAACACGGTGGAGCCGAGTTAACTTAATGACTGGATAGTGTGCGGCGCAGGCGGGCAATTTCCGGCAGCAGGGCAATCAGTAATCCCAACTGTTGCATCACCAGCGGCGCCTGCACGTCCGAACTGTTTTTGATACCACTTAATTGTTGCATCACCTGCTGCTGCATAGCTAATGCCTGCTGGTCGTCAACGCGTTCAATCTGCAGCACATCCTCAACAAAACAGACTGCATCATCTAATACGTTGAGCAATGCAGGGTCAGAGAGTCGTTCGCGATGTGCGCCCAGCGCCGAGATGTAACTCAGGAAGGAGTGATTCAGGCACAGTAACCGGAACGCGTTTTCACGCAACGGTTGCTGAAGCTTGAGTTCACTACTCATGTTCGAGACCACAGATGCTAATTCAGCATCGGCATTGTGAGCATCACGGCGTGCCACGCGATAGGCCAGACGATTATCTTTGCCCTGATGATATTGCTCCAGAATGGCATCGAGATAACGACAGTTGGCATTCAGCGTGCGGTCAGCCACGGCGCTAATCTTACGAAAACGCCAATCGGGCCAGACAAAGGCCACGGCCAGCCAGGCCAGTCCGCACCCTAACAGCGTGTCAACGATACGCGGCAGCGCCACCTCAAAGCCTTCACCCAGCAGGTTAAAGCACAGCAGTACCAGTAAGGTGATAAACAGTGTGGCTTGCGCATACTGAATCTGGCGAAAGGCAAAAAACAGTACGCCGCTTAACACGATTAAAATCAGCTGCCCTTCGATAGAGGGCACCAACCACAGTACCGGTAAGCCGATGGCGATGCCTGCCAGTGTCCCACCGATACGTAAGGCGAGTCGGCGGCGTGTGGCGTTGTAGTTAGGTTGGCAGACAAACAGGCTGGTGAGCAAAATCCAGTAGCCGCGATGAAGACCGGTAATCTGAATGAAAGCGTATCCGACACAAAGCACCAGGGACATGCGCACAGCATGGCGGAACAATGCCGATCCGGGGCTCAGATGACGGCTCAGCCGTAACCGAATATCCGCCCATCCACTTAGCCCTTCACGAGAAAGATGGTTATCAGCGGAGGAAGGCGGCTCAGCCAGCGCTTGTTCAGACTCAATCGAGGCCAGTTGCGCATCAATCGCACGTAAATTACGTAGCAGCCAAAACAGCGCCCGGATGTGTGGATCCTGTAGATCATTCTGCTGTAATCGTTCCAGCGCCGTTTCCAGCCGCGTAAAGGTGCGTTCGAAACTGCTGTCATGATGCCACGGCTGCCGTAACAAGATGCTCTCAGCTAGCTTTCGACAGGCTTGCGCTTGCATATTCAACAGGCGCTGGAAGCGGAATAATACCTCGTTATAGCGCCAGTCATCGCGCAGCAGGTGATATTGCAGATGAGATGAACTGGCGCGCTCGTGTATATCCTGCGCGACAAAATAATAGTGCAGGCTGCGGCGTGTGCTGCGTGAACCACGGTCGCCGCGTAAGCGACTTTGAATGGTGGTTTTCGTCTGATTAAGTTGCGCCACTAACTGGCTGTTCACCATCGCCGTGGCGATAGTACTGGCATCATCCTGTTCACCTGCATCTGGATCAAACAGATTCGCTTTGGCCTCCAGATAACTCGCCAGCTGAGAAAAACTGGCCGCCAGTTGCTCCTGCACCGGTCGCACCGGGAAGATCAAATGCCCGATAAAGGTCAGCAGGTTGTACCATAGCGCACCAATCAACAGCAGAGCAGGCTGCATCCACCACTGAGGGAACAGGCCAATACCCAACATGGTGTACACCGCAATCAGCAGTGCGCCAAATGCAATGGTGGCATAGCGCTGTCCCAGAGCGCCAAGCAGAATAAAGCCCCAGCTAGAGAGCGCCAAACCGATAGCAAAGGCCCATGGATAAGGGAACAGCAACTCAACCGATACCGAAGCGATGCAGAAACACACCAGCGTAATCATCAGATTGCGCAGGCGTCCAGTCCATCGGTCATCCAGATCGGCCAGCGCGGCCGCGACCACGCCAAGCGTTAAAGGTATGGTCCATTCTATCTGCTGCAGCCACCAGGGAACGGCGGCGCAACCTGCCAGCGCGAAGAAGATGCGCAGTAAATAACGCAGGCTGCTATTGAACAGATAACGTCGCCATCCCGGCATCGCGTTCAGAAGCATCAATCGTCCGCCTTAGTAACGACGGCGCGCATTCGCTTCACGCGCGGCCTGAGCCTCTTCCACCGAAACCACACGGCGACCCACTGGCCAGAGTGCAATGGCGGCAATTTTAAAGTTCGCGATTCCGACGGGAATGCCGATGATGGTCAGGCACTGGATAATCCCCGCAGAAATATGCATCAGACACAGCCACCAACCGAAAAATACCAGCCAGAAAATGTTGAGAAAGGTTCCGCCCGCATTGAGGACATGACTTTTGCTATCGGGGCGCAGTACATCGACGTGTACAGCTTCATTTCCAAATGGAAGCAGTGAAAGTTTAGTGATTTCCCAGCAGGATCGCGTCAAAGGTAGGGTAAAGATCAGCACAATGCTGACAAGCGTGACAAATAGCCAGCTCAGGGTGGTGAACACGCCACCCAAAATGAAGTTAAGAATATTGAGTACGGTGCGCATAACACGATTTTCCTTTTGCAATCCGCAATATGTGTCGCCCAGTTTAGCGTGTTTTAAGGCTGGAGCGTCAAGAGTCTGACAGGTAAACTGCGCGATAATCGAATTCCACAAGACGGTGCAGACATGGAACTGAAAGCAACATCAATGGGCAAACGTCTGGCTCAGCATCCCTATAATCGGGTGCGTCTGCTGGCCGCCGGCGTGGAAGTCAGTGGCGATCGTCATGAATATCTTATCCCTTTCAACCAGTTAATCAGCATTGCCTGCAAGCGTGGCATGGTCTGGGGAGAACTGGAATTTCACCTGCCGGATGATAAAGTTGTGCGCCTGCACGGCACAGAATGGCAGGAGACGCAGCGTTTTTTCCACTATCTACAGCATGCCTGGCAGCAGTGGAGCCAGGAAATGAGCGAAGTCAGCGCACAAGTTCTGGTCGCGCTGGAGCAGGAGATCATCGCCTTCACGCAACAGGATCGCTGGTTAAAGCGCAGTGAACTTGCCACGGTGAAGGAGAGCATAACTCGCCAGTTTTCCGCCTTACCGTTGCCACTTTCGCGCATGAATGAGTTCGAAAATTGCCGTGCACGCTGGCAGTTTTGTCAGCAGTGGCTGGAGCAGGGTGAAACCGCTATTCGCCAGCGCAACCGTGAGTGGACGACGAAAGTCATCAAGGATTACCACGAATTCTTCTCCACCGTCGAAACCACGCCGCTCAACGCTTCCCAGTGTGAAGCGGTGGTCAACGGTGAAGATGCCTTGCTGGTACTGGCCGGTGCAGGAAGTGGTAAAACTTCGGTGCTGGTGGCTCGCGCGGGTTGGCTGATTAAGCGCAAACTGGCGCAGCCGGAGCAAATCCTGCTACTGGCATTTGGTCGCCAGGCGGCCGAAGAGATGAACGATCGTATTCAACAACGCTTAGGTGAAAGTGCGATTCAGGCGCGAACGTTCCATGCCCTAGCGTTGCATATCATCCGTGAAGGCAGCAATAAGCAGCCGGTGATCAGCAAGCTGGAGAGTGACAGCAAGGCACGGCGGCAACTGCTGATCGACACCTGGCGCGAACAGTGCAATAGCAAAAAAGCGCAGGCGAGCGGCTGGCGTCAGTGGCTGCAGGAGGAGCTGGAGTGGGATGTCGCTGAAGGCCCATTCTGGCAGGATGACAAGCTGGCGCAACGGCTGGCCTCGCGAATGGAGCGCTGGCTGGGGCTGATGCGTATGCACGGCGGTGCGCAGGCGGCGATGATTGCCGATGTACCTGAGGAGTATCGCGATAACTTCAGCAAACGCGTCAAACTGATGGCGCCGCTTTTGAAAGCCTGGAAGAGCGCGTTGAAAGAGGAGGGCGCGGTCGATTTCTCCGGACTGATCCATCAGGCGATTGCCATTCTCGAAAAAGGACGCTTTATCAGCCCGTGGAAGCATATCCTGGTGGATGAATTCCAGGATATCTCGCCTCAGCGTGCCGCCTTGCTGACCGCATTGCGCCAGCAGAACAAGCGCACCAGCTTGTTTGCCGTGGGCGATGACTGGCAGGCCATCTATCGCTTCAGCGGTGCCGAGATGAGTCTGACCACCGCTTTCCATCACTATTTTGGTGATGGCGATCGCTGCGTGCTGGATACCACCTATCGCTTCAACGATCGTATCGGTGAAATTGCCAACCGCTTTGTGCAGCAGAATCCCCACCAATTGCACAAGCCGCTCAACAGTCTGAGCAAAGGCAATAAGAAGTCGGTCACGCTACTGCCGCAGGAGCAGCTGGAGCCATTACTGGATAAACTCAGCGGTTATGCGAAACCGGAGGAGCGCGTATTGTTGCTGGCACGCTATCACCATCTGCGTCCTGTCATCCTTGATAAAGCCAAAACGCGCTGGCCGAAATTAAAGCTCGATTTTATGACCATCCATGCCAGTAAAGGGCAGCAGGCTGATTTTGTCATTATGCTTGGGCTGCACCAGGGACGTGACGGCTTCCCCGCCGAGGCGCGAGAATCGATTATGGAAGAGGGGTTATTACCTCAGCCGGAAGATTTTCCTGATGCTGAAGAGCGGCGGTTGGCCTATGTCGCCATTACCCGCGCGCGTCAGCAGGTGTGGATGCTGTTTGATAAAGATCGGCCTTCCGTATTTGTCGAACACTTCCGCGAATTGGGCGTGCCGCAGAGCCGGAAGGCCTGAACATTAGGCTTTCAGGCGTTCGGCAAGATATCGCTGATAATCAGGGATTTGGATCTCAAACTGCTGGGCAAACATCGGTGCCTGAATAATGAAATCTGCGGTGGCGCGATTGGTCGCCACCGGGATATTCCACACGGTAGCCAGACGCAGCAGAGCTTTGACATCGGGATCGTGTGGCACCGCATTTAACGGATCCCAAAAGAAGAACAGTACATCTATTTTCCCTTCGGAAATCAAAGCGCCCACTTGCTGATCGCCACCCATCGGGCCGCTCAGCATGGCATTTACGTCTAAACCCGTGTGGCGATTGATCAGACTACCGGTGGTTCCGGTGGCATAAAGAACATGAGGTTGCAGCGCGCTCTGGTTGGCTTTGACCCACTCAAGCAGTGTCGCTTTGCAGTGATCGTGGGCGACGAGGGCAATATGTTTCTGAACTTCAAGGGTACGAACGGTCTGCTCCATAGGGCTTCCTGTTTCTTCTCATGGATTAATTTTAAGGCATGAGTTTACCCCTGACATTTCAACTCTATCAACTTGCGCGTAAGGTTTTCATCCAACTGATAAAACGCAGGCGCGTGGCGGCATCAAAACGCTGGAACCACTGTTGTAAGTAAGGCAGATCGCCCGCATCCTGCCAGGCAAAATCGAGACTCATCTGTGCATCCGGTACACTTACTGATTGCAGCGCAAAGCGAGGAACTGATGCCGCCTGGGCAGTACGGTTATAATTCAGCATGGCTTTTTCCAGATCGCTATCGCTACCCTGCGGTAAGCGGTCACGCAGGCTGGCAATTTCGTTACCGTGCTCGTCAATCAGCTGGAAATTAAGCGCTTTATCGAACGTGCTACGTTCACGGCGATTAGCCAGCGCGGGCAAACGAATCGCGACTGATGTCGCGCTGGCATTGAACGTAACGATCATCGGCACCGACTGAAAATGCGTGGCATCCGCACCGGGCTTCTCGACGCGAAACAGGAATTGATGCTGTCCACGCTCCAGCTCAAGGCTGTCCGCGCCTTTCAGCAGCGAGCCTGAGATTTTGCGCCCATCAAGTACCAGCAGATCGATTTCAGGATCGAGCTTGAGGGTGATGGCATGGCAGGATGCCGATACGAGTAACACGAGTAAACTCGTAACAGCCAAAGACAGCTTCATTTCAACTCCCGGAGGATGGGGATTATGGGTGATGTGTAGCAAATTATTACATTATGGCAGTAAATTTACATTTTTACATATTTATTCGTGCTGAGGCGCAAGGTTTTCGCCAGAAGAACTTGCGTTACTCATGTGAAAGCCATCTACACTCAGGCGAGTGAATAAGGAGAAAATGCATGAATGATCAAACGATTCGAGATGTGTTGAGCCGAACCAAACGCATTGCGCTGGTCGGTGCCAGCGATCGCGCCGATCGCCCAAGCTACGGTGTGATGAAGTTTTTGCTCGATCAGGGTTACGAGGTGATTCCGGTGAGCCCGAAACTGGCGGGACAGCAGTTGCTGGGGCAGACCGCTTACGCCACGCTGGCTGAAATTCCTGGCAAAGTGGATATGGTGGATGTGTTTCGTAATGCTGAGGCAGCGTGGGGTGTGGCGCAGGAAGCGATAGCCATTGGTGCCGATACGCTTTGGCTGCAATTGGGCGTGATCAATGAGCAGGCGGCAGTGTTAGCGCGCGATGCTGGCATGACTGTGGTGATGGATCGTTGCCCGAAAATTGAAATTCCACGCCTGAGTATTGCGCCCCTGGCACAGTAAAACAGAAACGGCGACCGAGGTCGCCGTTAGCATTAATGGCGCAGGCTGGGTGCCTGCAGCTGCTGCCGGATGGAAGCGGCAAGTTCATCCATCGACGGTTGCTCAGGATGCTCATACGAGGTCTCACCGGCTAGCTGAATTTCAGCAACATAGGTGTGCACCTGTTCGCCTTCTTCATCTTCCATCACCACGTGATACCACGGAGCAGCGCGCAGCGTTTCGCTGGCGGCCACATCATCCTGCTCGGGTTCATCAAGAGAAAACTCCGGGTCGACATCCACGATAACGCCGAGCACCCCGGAGAGACGGTGACGGACCTGCTGTCCAATTCCAAATTTGCTGGTAATCATTGTGCCTCCCAAAACTGTGCCCTGTCTCTAATATGGAGGCAGGGTACAGATTTTCAAGTCACAGCACGCGGCAGGCAAATCCTTTCAGATAAAGCCCTTCAGGATAGCTGGCGATCACGGGATGATCGGCTGCCTGACGGAACTGCTCTACAAATTGTACATCACGACCTGCATCCAATGCGGCATCGGCGATAATTTTCTGGAACAGATCGGTGGCCATTAACCCTGAGCATGAGAATGTCAGCAGAATGCCGTTAGGGTTGAGCAACTGCATCGCCAACATATTAATATCTTTATATCCGCGGCAGGCGCCCATCAGCTGATTTTTGTTCTCAACAAATTTCGGCGGATCCATCACAATCACGTCAAACTTTTCACCGCTGTCACGATAGCGACGCAGCAATTTGAATACGTCATCACGCACGAACTGTGCACGCGACAGGTCGAGACCATTGAGCTCAACGTTCTGTTTCGCCACATCCAGCGCGTCCTGTGAAGTATCCACGCTGATCACTTCGCTACAGCCGCCCATCAAAGCTGACACGGCAAATCCACCGGTGTATGAGAAGCAGTTCAGCACGCGAGCGTTTTCAGCATAGCGGCGCGTGGCAAAACGGCTGTCACGTTGATCAAGGTAGTAACCGGTTTTGTGGCCGCCCTGAATATCGACCAGCAATTTCATACCGTGTTCGGTAATTGGCAGTAACGGCGGCGGAAGCTCACCAGTGACTGGGCCTTGAGTCAGTTCCAGCCCTTCTTTTTTACGCACGGCAACATCAGAACGATCGTAAATCGCGCAAGTCGGGAAGCACTGCTGTAAGGCAGAAAGAATCGCTGGACGCTGATATTCAGCACCAGCAGACAGCAGTTGCAGCACCATAAAGTTGCCGAAACGATCAATGGTCACGCCAGGCATGCCATCCGACTCGCCGGCAATCAGACGATAGCTATCAAGGCCATCGCGTTGCGCCAGCCATTCGCGCCACTGCTGCGCTTTTTCGAAAGCGCGTACAAAGAAGGCGATGTCGATTGACTCATCCTGCTGCCAACTCCAGACGCGCGCGCGAATTTGTGACTGCGGAGAATAAGCGGCACGGGCCAGCCATTTACCATTGCTGTCGCAGACATCAATGGTTTCACCAGACTGGGCTTTACCTTCCATACGTGCAACGGCACCTGAGAACACCCACGGATGGCGGCGGAGCAGGGATTTTTCACGTCCCTTTGCGAGAATCAATCGAACGGTCATGTTTGCTATGCTTACCTGAAAAAATGAGGCGCCATTTTCCGGTGGATGGCGGCAAATTGCAACGCACAATGGGGAGATTGCCATGGCGAACACTTGCTACAAAATTTGGGTGCACGGTTTGGTGCAAGGGGTAGGCTTTCGTTATTACACCCAATCACAGGCCAATCAATTAGGCGTTACCGGCTATGCACATAACCTGCGCGACGGCAGTGTTGAAGTGCTGGCCGCTGGCGATGAACAAAAGGTGGACGAGTTAATCGCCTGGCTGAAAGCCGGCGGGCCTACCAGTGCACGGGTTGATAAGGTGCTGGTGGAGCCTCATCAACCCACGCCAATTCCCACGCGATTTACGACTGGCTGATTACAGACACTTGGCGGGTTTTGGCAAACCAGCGATTTTAGTGGCTTGTTTTGCCGGACCTTCCGGGAACAGCCGGAAGAGGTAACGGCTATTCCCCTTTTCCTCGCCATACTTCTGGGCCATGGCTTTCACCAGCATGCGCACTGCAGGGGAAGTATTGAACTCCTGATAAAAGGTGCGCACAAAGTGCACCACTTCCCAGTGAGCCTCAGTCATGGCAATGGCTTCATTCTCCGCGATCACCGCAGCGAGTGCTTCGCTCCAGTCCGCACTATTTTTTAAGTAGCCTTCCGCATCGGTGGCGATCTCTTTACCGGCAAAAATCACAGTCATTCCTCACAGCATTAATCGGCATATTGTAAGTTCGCCGGCTGTTAAAAAGCAAAAACCCCGCCGAAGCGGGGTTTTGAACGTTTACGTCTGCAGCTTAATCTTTGCTGGCGAAGCCTAACAGGCTCAGCAGGCTGACAAAGATGTTATACAGCGAAACATACAGGCTCACGGTAGCGCGGATGTAATTGGTTTCGCCGCCATGAATGATGTTGCTGGTTTCCCACAGAATCGCACCCGCAGAGAACAGGATAAACAGCGCACTGATCGCCAGATGCAGCGCTGGCAGTTGCAGGAAGATATTCGCTACCACTGCAACCAGCAACACCACGAAGCCAGCCATCATCATGCCGCCGAGGAACGACATGTCACGACGCGTGGTGAGGACGTATGCCGAACAGCAGAAGAACACCAGCGCCGTACCGCCCAGCGCGATGGCAATCACATCACCCATGCCTGCAGCAAGGAAAGAACTCAGGATTGGGCCAAGGCAATAACCGAGGAAACCGGTAAAGGCGAAGGCAGCCAGAATACCCGCCGGGCTGTTGGCCAGACGATGAGTCAGGAACATCAGGCCATAAAAGCCCACCAGCATCAGGATTAATCCCGGAGACGGTAACGCGTAGACGGTGCTAAGTGTGGCGGTGAGGGCGGAGAACGCCAGCGTAATGCCTAATAAGAAGTAAGTATTGCGCAGCACTTTGTGGGTGCTGATCAGAGATTGCTGCTGTGACGAGCTAATTATTCTATCCATCATGCGCTCCATTATAGAGAGAGAACACCAAATATGGCCTGAGGATACGCAACGGCTCCCAGACAGCAAAGTCGTTTTACCCATCTTTACGCGATAAATTGCTGTTTCACTGAACAGAATGGTGATTTTGACAGCGAAAAAATGGATTTTGGCTGTTTTTCAGGCGAACGATTCAATCCACGCTTTACATCGTTCGGGGGGATGTTTATAGTGCGCCTCATTGCGGAGGGGTGGCCGAGTGGCTTAAGGCAACGGTCTTGAAAACCGTCGATGGGAAACCATCCGAGAGTTCGAATCTCTCCTCCTCCGCCATCACTCTTGCAGAGTGAAGTTACAAAAAGATTTCCGGAGGGATGGCCGAGTGGCTTAAGGCAACGGTCTTGAAAACCGTCGATGGGAAACCATCCCAGAGTTCGAATCTCTGTTCCTCCGCCATATTAAAGAAGCCCGCAGAAATGCGGGCTTTTTGCTTTTCTGCGTTCCGGAATTCCGAAAAACATCCCGTTGCTTTTCAATCTGCTGCTGTAACCCGACGGCACGCGCGTTTACTGCTATATTCCATTCACGGTTTTTGTAAACATCTGGCGATTTTCCGAGGCAAGCTGGGTTACACTGTGCGGTAATTCGCTCAATGGCGAGCTAATCGTTTGAATGCCAGAGTGTTTCACTGATGAATTATGGAATAGGCACAATGATCAAGAAACTGAGTCTTTGCGCGTTGTCAGTTATCGCTGCGCTCCCGATCGGTATGTCTGCTTACGCAGCAGATGGAGATATGCAGTTACAGCAAGTGCTGATGCTGAGCCGTCACAATTTGCGCGCACCGTTAGCCAACAACGGCAGCGTGCTGGAACAATCTACCAAGAAGAATTGGCCGCAGTGGGATGTGCCCGGCGGCGAGTTAACCACCAAAGGCGGCGTGCTGGAAGTCTACATGGGTAACTATACCCGTCAGTGGCTGGCACAACAGGGGCTGGTAGAAAGCGGCACCTGTCCGGACAGCAGCAACATCTTTGTCTATGCCAACAGCCTGCAACGTACGGTGGCGACCGCGCAGTACTTCATTACTGGCGCCTTCCCTGGCTGTGATATTTCCGTGACGCATCAGGATGCGATGGGCACCATGGATCCTATCTTTAATCCGGTGATCACTGACGGCAGCGACGAATTCAATAAGAAAGCACTGGCAGCGATGACGGCTGCGAATGAGAAGCTGGCGTTGAAACCGGCTTTCCAGCAGTTAGAGAAGATTGTTGATTACAAATCTGCGCCAGCCTGTAACGGCAAAAAACAGTGTGATCTGAGCGGCGGTGATAACACCTTCAGCGCGGAAAATGGCAAAGAGCCTAATGTGAATGGACCGCTGAAAATCGGTAATTCACTGGTCGATGCCTTCACGCTGCAATATTACGAAGGTTTCCCGGCCGATCAGGTGGCCTGGGGCCAGATCAAAACCCCTGAGCAGTGGAAATCCCTCGCGGCGATTAAAAATGGTTATCAGGATGCGCTGTTCACTTCTCCTGATGTCGCGCGTGAAGTGGCCGCACCGCTGGTGGATTACATCCGCAGTCAGTTAGTGGACCAGGACAAAGCGAACGCACCGAAAGTCACGGTGATGGTGGGGCACGATTCGAATATCGCCTCACTGCTGAGCGCCTTGCAGGTTAAGCCATACGAGCTGCCGGGCAACGATGAGAAAACGCCAATCGGTGGCCAGGTGGTGTTTGAGCGCTGGCACGATGCTAAAAACAACAAAGATCTGCTGAAAGTGGAATACGTTTATCAGACCGCGGAACAACTGCGCAATGCTGATGTGCTGAACCTGAAAAATCCGCCGAAGCGTGTCACGCTGCAACTGGCAGGCTGTGATGCTGATGCCAACGGTTATTGCAGTTGGGATCAGTTTGCTACCGCATTGAATACTGCACTGCAGGGCACCCCGCTGCAGCCGGCTGCTCCGGCTCCGGCAGCACAGCCAGCGGCACAACCTGCGCCTGTTGCCAATGACGACGCTAAAGCGAAAGCGGATCAGGCCGCTGCAGATAAAGCGGCCGCAGATAAAGCTGCAGCGGACAAAGCAGCGACGCAGAAAGCGGCTGATGCTAAAGCAGCTGAAGAGAAAGTGAAGGCGGATAAAGCGGCTGCACAAAAAGCAGCAGAGGATAAAGCGAAAGCTGAGAAAGCCACTGCACAGAAAGCAGCGGACGACAAAGCGAAAGCCGATGCCGCCGCAGCGCAGAAAGCGCAGTCAGATGCTACGCCAGCCAAGCCGGAAGGCGAGGCGGCAAAAGCGGCTCCTGCCAGCAACTAACGTTGCAGCAATGAAAAAACCCCGTCGCGACGGGGTTTTTTATTTCCGTTAACCGGCGACGACCACCAGTTTTTGATTAGCGAACTCCTTCAGGCCAAGGTCGGATAACTCGCGTCCATAGCCTGAGCGTTTCACGCCACCAAAGGGTAACTCTGCGGCGGTATCGCTCTGGGAATTGATAAACACCATCCCGGTCTCGATCTGCGATGCCATGTTGCGCCCACGCAGGATATCGCGCGTCCACACTGAACCGCCCAGGCCATAGTGGGAATCATTGGCCAGCGCGACGGCAGTGCGATCGTCAGCCACCACATAAACCTGTGCCACCGGACCAAAGAACTCCTGGTAATAGGCAGGGTTTTGCGGCGTAAGGCCGGTGAGTATCGTCGGCTGATAATAACAACCTACGCCTTCAATGACTTTTCCGCCCAATTCAACACGCGCGCCATGCTTCACCGCATCATCAACCTGCTTCACCAATCGATCACGAGCTTCTTTTGATGAAAGCGGACCGAGCGTGGTACTCTCATCCAGTGGGTCGCCAGCTTTAGCGGATTGCAGGGCTGCACTAAACTTCGCCATAAAATCAGTGGCGATTTTTTCGTGCAGGATAAAGCGTTTTGCTGCGGTACACACCTGACCACAGTTGCTTAATCGCGCCTGCGCGCCCTGGCGCACGGCTTCGTCAATATCGGCATCGTCCAGCACCACGAATACATCATTCCCGCCTAACTCCAGCGTGGATTTTTTCAGATGCTTTCCTGCCTGCTCCGCCACAGCGCTACCGGCACGTTCAGAGCCCGTCAGCGCAACACCCTGAACACGCGGATCGGCAATCAGATCAGCGACTTGTTGATTGGAGATAAATAGATTAGTCCAGGCACCTTTTGGCGCACCCGCTTCTTCAACCAGCTTTTCGAACACATCCGCACAATGCGGCACGATGTTGGCATGTTTAGCCAGCACCGGATTTCCCAGCGCCAGATTCGGCGCCAGCACGCGCATAAGCTGGTAGTAAGGGAAGTTCCAGGGCTCGACGGCCACCACCACCCCAATCGGATGATATTCCAGCCAGGCATCGCCTACCGTGCTGGGATAAGGTTGTGCCTGTAACAGGTGAGCGGCATGCTCGGCATAATACCGTGCGATCTGCGCGCAAATTTTCACTTCACCACGGCTTTGACCAATTAACTTGCCCATCTCACGACTGGCAATTTCACCTAATTCGTCAACGCGCTGATCAATTAGATCGGCCAGTCGATGCAGCACCTGCAGACGTGGCTGCATATCCCCTTTGGACCACGCAGAGTGGTAGAGATCATCAGCCGCGCTGAGCGCCTGCTGCATGACGGTGTCATCGTGATTAGGCCAGGATTTCAGCAACTGATTATTGGCCGGGTTGATGCTTTGATAGGCTGACATAAGGGGCTCCTTGGCAGTAAAAAAGACAAAGGCGGGACATGCCCGCCTGCGTGTTAAACGTTTTTACGTTCGACCGTTTTATCGTCCCACGTCAGAACGTCCTGATCGGTCTTATCAAAGGCGCGGAGCAGCACATCGTCGCTACCTTGCTGACGCCAGATTTCTTCCGCGAGTCGTTCATCGTAATTTGCCACCTCAAAAATGGCTTCAGCAATTTCAGGTGAGGTGTGGCGCAGCGTGGCCCATTCGCCCACGTGGTGAGCTTTCGACTGTTCTGTGGCCATAAAGGTCTCCTGTTGTGGATTTATCCTTGCAGTTTTACCGCCAGTCCGGCGACGTATTGGCCCTGATAACGGGCAATTCTCAGTTCTTCTTCAGATGGCTGGCGTGAGCCATCACCCCCAGCAATAGTAGTGGCCCCATAAGGCGTGCCACCGCGTACCTGAGAAATATCGAAAAGTTCTTTGGTGCCATAACCGATGGGCACGATAACCATGCCGTGATGGGCGAGAGTGGTCCAAACAGAGGTAATGGTTTGTTCCTGACCGCCACCGGTGCCGGTAGAGGCGAATACACTGGCGAGTTTGCCGTACAGCGCACCTGAGGCCCATAATCCGCCGGTGCGATCCCAGAAATTGCGCATCTGACCGGCCATATTGCCAAAGCGGGTTGGCGTACCCACGATGATGGCATCGTACTGGGTTAAATCTTCAGGTTTTGCTTCAGCCGCCGCCTGGTTCACCTTGCCGCCCACCTGCGCAAATCTCTCCGCATCCATGCTCTCCGGTACACGAAGAATGGTGACTTCCGCACCGTTCACACTCTTTGCGCCTTCAGCCACGGCTTGCGCCATGGTTTCGATATGTCCATACATTGAGTAATAAAGCACCAAAACTTTTGCCATGGTTTTCTATCCTGCTGAGGGTGATGAGTATTCAGAAGTATAGAAGAGACTGTGTAAGGTGCTGGAGGAGGAGGTAAATGGGTCCGTGTCGCGCTGCGCTTTTTACCGGGCTAACCGCTTGTAAGCTGGATATTAATCTGGTTTTTGAATAAAAAATAAGTGAATTATATGTTTCAAAGTATGTATATCAGCTGAATATCGGACTGTGTTGACTAATATTTCCTCAGGGCGCGCGAATACTTCGCCCCTTACTTTTCACCACATTGGATGAAAAGGCCTAACCACAGATGCTCAATCCCTGGAGGAAATGATGGCACAACATCGTGGAGGATCAGGTAATTTCGCGGAAGACCGCGAGAGAGCCGCGGAAGCCGGTCGCAAAGGCGGCAAAAATAGCGGCGGTAATTTCAGGAACGACCCGCAGCGCGCTTCCGAAGCAGGTGAAAAAGGGGGACGCAGTCGCAGCAAGAAGTAGTGTGATTGTGTTTATTTCCCCCTCCGCCGGGTTCGCCCGGCGGTAACAAAGATTGCAATTCCCCTCATGACCAGGCAAAAATGATCGCCAATCGATTATTTTGGTGCGTTATGTCCGCTACAAATTCCCGTCTCAGCCTGCGTATTACGCGCCAGGAACTCGTTCTCATTTTTATCACCATGGTTTGGGGTGGCACCTTTTTAGTGGTGCACCGCGCGATGGCGCATTCCGGGCCGTTCTTCTTTGTGGGACTGCGTTTTGCCACCGCATCGCTGCTGCTGGCCTTTTTCTTCCGCCGTTATCTGAGAAACATGACATGGCTTGAAGTGAAAGCTGGTGCGCTGATTGGCCTGTCGATTGCGGGTGGCTACGGCTTACAAACCTGGGGGATGCAAACCATCTCCAGCAGCCAGTCGGCGTTTCTGACCGCGCTGTATGTGCCGGTGGTGCCATTGCTGCAATGGTTGTTTCTGCGACGCCCGCCTGGACTGATGGCATGGATAGGCATCATGCTGGCGTTTACCGGTCTGGTGCTGGTGGCGGGGCCACAGGACGGCAGCCTGACGTTAAACGCGGGCGAGATTGCGACGTTACTCAGTACGCTGGCGATCGCAGCTGAAATCATTCTGATCAGTCGCTTTGCCGGCCAGGTTGATGTGCGCCGCGTGACGCTGATTCAGCTGATGGTGGCATCGGCCTGCGCCTTCGTCTTAATGATCCCTAACGGTGAGTCGGTCCCAATGATGTCGACGCCATTGCTATTGAGTGCGTTGGGACTGGGCGCGGCCAGTGCATTGATTCAGGTGACAATGAACTGGGCACAGCGCAGCGTATCACCGACGCGGGCTACGGTGATTTACGCCGGTGAGCCTGTCTGGGCAGGGGTGGTGGGGCGAATTGCGGGTGAACGTTTGCCGGCCGCCGCGCTGTTGGGCGGTGTGCTGATCGTCTGTGGGGTAATCGTCAGCGAATTACGATTTCGCCGTAAAAAAGCGGTGCCTGAGCAGGCACCGCTGGAGCCTTAAGGATGCTGCCGTGCCGCCTGGTTCGCCAGTGCGGCACCGCGACGTTTGAGGATCGCGTTAAGAATGATGGCACCGAAGGTCGCGGTGCCAATGCCTCCGATAGTAAAGCTGCCGATCTTTAAAGCGAAATCGCCAGCCCCCAGTACTAACGTGGTGGCTACCATAATCAAATTGCCGTTCTGACTAAAATCAACGTTGTTCTGCACCCAGATCCGCGCACCTGCCACGGCAATCAAGCCGAATACCACAATCGACGCGCCGCCAATCACCGGGCCGGGGATGGTATGGATCAGCGCACCAAATTTCGGTGAGAAGCCGAGTATTAAGGCAATCACTGCGGCCGCGACAAACGCCAGCGTAGAATAGACTTTGGTCACCGCCATGACGCCGATGTTCTCAGCGTACGTTGTTACGCCGCTGCCGCCCATCGAACCTGACAACATGGTGGCGAGACCATCCCCGACAAACGCACGCCCCATCCAGGGATCAAGATTGCGGCCCGTCATACCCGCAACGGCTTTAATATGCCCGAGGTTTTCGGCCACCAAAATGATGGCGACCGGCGCAATCATCACTATCGCCTGCATATCAAAAATCGGTGCGGTGGTGTGCGGTAAACCAAACCAGGGTGCATTGGCAACACCACTGAAATCCACCGGTTTTCCCAGGCCAAACACGTTGGTAAGTAGGGCGTAAATCGCCCAGGCGACAATCAGGCCAACCAGAATCAGTAAGCGCTGAATCAGGCCACTTGTGAATACCGCGACCACGCCAATGCATAACACCGTCATCACTGCCATCCAACTGTCGAACATCGATGCGGAAACACCGTGAACGGCGATCGGCGCCAGATTAAGGCCAATCGCCATCACCACCGCGCCGGTGACGACGGGTGGCATCAGGCGTTCAATCCAGCCTGTGCCGACTTTCATTACGATCAAGCCAATCAGCGTATAGAGTGCGCCGCAAGCAATGACCCCGCCCAGTGCGAGAGCCAGATTGGGGTTCAATCCCTGGCCGTTGAATCCGGTCACCGCGATAATGACCCCGACAAAAGCGGCACTGGATCCGAGATAACTCGGCACACGGCCGCCAGTGACAACAAAGAACAGCAGCGTGCCGATGCCGGAAACCAGAATCGCCAGGTTGGGATCCAGTCCCATCAGCAACGGCATCAACACCGTCGCGCCAAACATTGCTACAGCATGCTGCAGGCCCATGACAAACGTCTGCCCGAACGGCAGGGTTTCATCCGGTGCAATCAGCCCATCTTCGGTCATGGCTGACTTTTTCTGCCAGCGGGGGAACCAGGAACTCGCCATCGTCTTCTCCAGGGTAGCGGTGGAACCGGGCCGCGCAGGGCGGCGTTAGCGGGCGTCCTGCCGTAAAAGGTGATGATATCCGCGGTCAAACCACGCCAGGCCATGCGAATCATCGTTACGCACCAGCGCCAGCGCTTCACAAATCAGAATGTCATGGGTGCCAACACTGACCACCTGGCTGATTTTGCAATCAAACGATACGGTGGCGCCGTCAAGCAGCGGTGAGCCGCTGGCCAGCGTATGCCACTCAGCAGCGGCAAAGCGCTGTTCCATCGGCGTCTTCCCGCCAAACAACGTAGAAAGATCTTCATGACCGGCCGCCAGGGTGTTGACGCACAGATAGCCGTTGTCACGGAAAGTCGGCCAGACCGAGGCCGAACGATTCAGACACACCAGCAAAGTGGGCGGCGTATCCGTCACACTGCAGACGGCTGATGCGGTGAATCCGGCGCGACCGGCAGGGCCGTCGGTGGTGATGATATTGACCGCCGCGCCCAATCGCGCCATGGCATGGCGAAAAGCATCGCGGTCAACATTTGGCAGCAGTGGCAGTTCATGCACACTCATGGTTTACCTCCTCTGTTCAACTCGCAACGCGCTGTGCAGGTGCAGCCGTTTCGGCCAGCCATCCCAGCAGCAGAGCGTTAAACTTATCGGCATCGGTCACGCTCATCGCATGGCCGCCCCACGGCATCTCAATCAGACTGCCATTCGGCAGCGCCTGGGCCAGCTGCGGAGAGCAGCTCCACGGCACCAGCAGATCGTCCTGGCTGCAGATGGCTAACACTGGTTGCTGAATCCGCGCCGCATGCGGGCGGAAATCACTGTTCATCAATGCATGTAAGCGGCGCAGCAGATTTTCCATGCCCTGAAAATGGGTCACGTGATGGGCATCTTCAGCTGTGATGCGCGCCTGATGCCGAGCCAGCCACTCGGCCGGATAGAGGAACAGTGGCTGCGCGCGCACAAAGGCCTCTACGCCCACGTTGAGCAGTAAATCCTGCCGCACCTGGAAGCAGCGCTGCGTATGCGGATCCAGCGACAGCCAGCCATTAATCACCACGACGCGGCCGACACGGTCGGGATAATCCAGTGCCAGCTGCAGGCCGATTAGGCCACCCAGCGCGTGGCCAACAATGTCGTAATGATGAATGCCATGTTGTGCCAGTAACTCAGCCAGTTCAGCGGCCATCATCGCCATGCTGTAACCTTCTGGCAGCGTATCGGCACTGCGACCGGTGCCGCGTTGGTCGTAAGTCACCACGCGATAATGAGGTGTGAGTGCCGCTAACTGGGGTTGCCAGAAGCCCGCTACGCCACCAAGACCGGACGACAGCACCAGCGTTGGCGCGTCGTTAGCGGTTAAACCATGAATCTCAAGGTGCATTACGCCTCCTGCGGCCCGATGTGGGCAACGCTGGCAATTTCAATCAGCGCGTCTGGTTTAACCAATCCGCACTGGATGCAGAAGCGTGCGGGTTTGTCGCCGGGAAAATACTCGGCGTAAACCTGGTTAATCGCGGCGTAGTTGCTCCAGTCGGTGAGGAAAATTGAGTTGAAAGTGACGTCGCTCATGCTGCCACCGGCGGTCTCGATCACCTTTTTGATAGTTTCCAGCACGTGACGGGTTTGAGCCGCCGCATCGCCAACGTGGACCACATTGTTACTGGCATCGAACGGTAGCGTGCCTGACACGTAAACCACGCCGTCAGCCAGCGTTCCCGGCACAAACGGCGCAATTGGGGTGCCGCTTCCGGCAGGAATAATCACACTTTTAGGCATCGTCGCAGTTCCTTATCGTTATGGTTTTGCAGGTGAGATGGGCCTTAAGCTTTCAGGGCTTCACAAAAAGTGTCCGTGTCGCTTACCCAGCCAAAGAAAGTTTCGATGTTGAAAATCGCCGCCTGTTGGGCAAACGCCGGTCCGGCCTGATGAGTAGCGTCTTCCAGCACTACGCCAAAATATTCGAGGAAGAAGCCATCGCGCAGTGTGGACTCGACACACACGTTGGTGGCAATGCCGGTGAACACCAGATGGCGGATACCGCGACTGCGCAGCATGCTGTCAAGTGGGGTATTAAAGAAGCCGCTGTAGCGCGGTTTGGGCAACACGATGTCACCTGCCTGCGGCACCAGCTCATCCACCAGCGCATAATCCCAGCCGCCTTTCGACAGCAGCGTGCCCTGTAACTCCGGTCGCTTGCGCATGGTTTTCAGCGCATTCGATTTATGGAAGTTCGGCGAGCCGGCATCACCCGCTTCAACGTACTGATCGTCCCAGCCGTTCTGGAACCAGATAATCTGCATGCCAGCCGCGCGTGCTGCGGTCACCGCCTGATGAATTTTGGCGATCACCGGTTTGGTGGCGGAGACGTCAAAACCGGCAAGGTCGAGATACCCCCCCTCGGTGGCATAGGCGTTTTGCATATCCACCACGATCAAGGCACTCTGCGCCGGCGGGAGTGCAATCGCTTCAGGCCGGGCGGGCAGGGTGATATTCGGCAAACTTGACGTGTGGGCACAAGTCACGGCATTCATCAGGCAACCTCCTTCTGCGAAGTGATAACGTTTTGACGACACTGCATTAATGGCTGGATACGTTCCCCGAAATCTTCAATGCCTTGCAGGAAGTCATCAAAGGTCAGTAATACGCCTTGAGCGCCATCAACCTCTGCCACTTCATCCAACATTCGTGCCACATTGGCGTAAGACCCCACTAAGGTGCCCATATTGATGTTCACGGCTGAGGTCGGATCGGCCATCTGACGCACGTTGGTATCGCTGCCGGACTTGGTGTCCTGCTGGCTTTGCGTGGTGAGCCAGGCAAGGGCTTCTTCATCGGCGCCCGCTTTGTAATGCTCCCATTTGGCGCGCGCGGCTTCGTCGCTTTCGGCGGCAATGATCATAAACAGCACATAGGAACCCACATCGCGTCCGGCGTTATCCGCTGCGACTTTCATGCGGCTGGCGGTCGGAGCGAAGGCAGTAGGCGTGTTGACCCCTTTACCAAAGCAGAAGTTGTAATCGGCATGCTGCGCGGAGAACGCCATACCGGCATCGCTCTG
The DNA here is from genome assembly GCF_020179835.1 of Pantoea sp. alder81. Taxonomy (GTDB): domain Bacteria; phylum Pseudomonadota; class Gammaproteobacteria; order Enterobacterales; family Enterobacteriaceae; genus Pantoea. The sequence continues at coordinate 402,538 of NZ_JAIUDA010000001.1, forward strand.
TCCGGCACAGATCACTTTCATTGGTTTTTGCGGTTGCGGGCTGACGCGGCAGTCGTTCATGGTGAAGAATTCACCTTTAAAATCACTCTGACCGGTGCCCCACAAATCGCGCAGCACGGTGACGTACTCTGTGAGGTATTGGTAACGGCTGGAGAAGTACTCATCACCCGGCCACAATCCCATCTGTTCGTACTCCGGTTTCTGCCAGCCGGTGACCAGATTGACGCCGAAACGGCCATTGGAAATCGAATCAATGGTGGCGGCCATGCGCGCCACAATCGCCGGAGGCAGCGTCAGGGTCGCTGCCGTAGCATAAATTTCAATCCGTGAGGTCACCGCCGCGAGCCCCGCCATTAGCGTGAAGGATTCGAGATTGTGATCCCAAAATTCAGTTTTGCCCCCGAAGCCGCGCAACTTAATCATCGAGAGCGCAAAGTCGAAGTGATAGTGCTCGGCCTTCAGCACAATCTCTTTATTCAGTTCAAAAGTCGGTTTGTACTGCGGCGCATGGGTGGAGATGAGCCAGCCATTGTTGCCAATCGGGATAAAGACGCCAATTTTCATGTGAAACCTCTCTGCATTGAACGGGCATTGCTCTACGCGCTGCGTTGCTTCCTGCACGCATCCTGCGAGCGGCGCTCCGTCACAAAATTGCAAAGCCTGTGCCACATTTTTAAATGCCTTGTACAACAACGTGTTAAAAAACGTCCGATAGTGAAAGTGGAGTGGTTGGTCTAAATCAGACCGTTTGGTCAAAACGTTTTGCACGTTTTTCATGCGTGCCGTGGTCAAAAAAGGTGCAGGGAGAGCGATTAGGCAGGAAAGAGGGGCTTTGTTATGATGCGGATAGGCAGGATTGAAGAGGTAACAGTGTGAAAAACGATGAAAAAAAGCCGGGCCGACGTTCACGAGCCGTTGCCGCGAAACGGGCCGCGATACTGGAAGCGGCGCTAACCTTCTTCTCACAATACGGTATTCACGGTACCAGCCTCGATAAAGTGGCGGAGCGTGCCGACGTCTCAAAGACCAATTTGCTCTACTACTATCCCTCAAAAGAAGTGCTGTATATCGCGGTGCTGAAAGAGATCCTTGATGTCTGGCTGGCACCATTGCGCGCGCTGCGTCACGATCAGGATCCACTGACCGCCATCCGGAAATATATTCGTCTTAAGTTGGAAGTGTCGCGCGATCACCCGCAGGCCTCGCGCTTGTTCTGTTTGGAAATGCTCCAGGGTGCTCCGTTACTTAAAGGCGAACTGGCCGGGGATTTAAAAGCGCTGGTGGATGAGAAAGCAGCAATCATCGAACAGTGGATTGTGGAAGGGCGTTTAGCCGGGGTGCAGCCGCAGCATCTGTTTTTCCTGCTGTGGGCCACCACGCAACATTACGCAGATTTTGCTTCACAGGTTGAAGCGATCACCGGCCAGACCCTGAGTGACCCGGAATTTTTCGAGCAAACGCTGGAGAATGTTCAGCGCATGATTATTGAAGGGATCCGCGTGCGTTGATCCCGCTTTAGCCAGGAGAGTGCATGGATTCGCTATCACAACTGACGTTGGGCGCGGCGGTCACCGTCGCGGTGATGGGCAAGCGCGTGCCTTTATGGCAATCGGCGCTGGTGGGCGCGATTGCCGGCACCTTGCCCGATCTTGATGTGTTTATCGATCACGGCGATGCGATCCGCAATATGACGCTGCACCGCACCGAGAGCCATGCGCTGTTGTGGCTGACGTTGATTGCGCCCCTGTTGGCCTGGCTGGTTGCGGTTGTGTCGCGCAGTCGCCCGCACTGGCGCGGTTGGTGCCTGGCGATTTGGCTGGCCCTGATTACTCACCCTTTACTCGACCTGACAACGGTATACGGCACACAGCTGGGTTTGCCGTTTACCAATTTCCCCTACGCAATTGGCAGTATGTACATCATCGACCCGCTGTATACTTTGCCGTTGCTGATCGCGCTGTTGGTGGCGTTATGGCGGCGTGACGGGGTGGGATTGCGCTGGAATCAGGCGGGTTTGCTGATCAGTACCCTGTATCTCGGCTGGAGTATGGTGGTGCAGGGTATCGCGACGCAGCATATTAATCGTGACTTAACCCAGCAATCCATCCAGCCACAGCAAGTGCTGGTGACGCCAACCGCGTTTAATACCCTGGTGTGGCGAACCGTAATTATGACCCCCGATCGCTACGGAGAAGCTTACTGGTCAATGCTGTCACCCGATCGGGCGCTGGAAATTCATTGGCATCCGCGCAACCCGCAATTGTTCGATGCGTTTAAAGGCGACTGGTATGCCGAGCGAGTGGCGTGGTTCAGCCACGGTTTTTACGCCATGCGTCTACAGGGTGAAGATACTTTGATATCGGATTTGAGGATGGGGGAAGCGCCAAATTACACCTTCACCTTCAATCTGGGATCGGCACATTCCCCGGAACCGGCACTGGAAAGAGAGCCTTCGGTGCGACCATCATTGGCGCAGGCATGGCATAAATTACGCGAAAGGTTATAAAAAAAGCCCCGAAAATTCGGGGCTTTTTTTCAGCAGGATTATCAGGCCTTACGACGACGTAATAACCAGCCCATGGTAAGGATGACGAACCACAGCGGCGTGACCATCAGCGCCTGGCGAGTGTCGTCCTGCAAGGTCAGCAGGACAATCACAAAGGCGAAGAACGCCATGCACACCCAGCACATCAGCTTGCCCAGCGGCATCTTGAACTTCGACTCAGCGTGACGCTGCGGATGCTGTTTGCGGTAAGCCAGGTAGCTGCACAGGATGATGGTCCAGACGAACATAAACAGAATCGCCGATACCGTGGTGACCATGGTGAATACCGTCATCACATCGGGGATCAGGTAAATCAGTGCAACGCCACACAGCAGGCAGAAGCAGGAGAAGAACAGTCCGGTAGTGGGAACCGCTCGAGCCGACAGACGACCAAACGCTTTGTGCGCCACACCCTGTTCTGCCAGGCCGTACAGCATACGGCTGGTGGAGAAAATACCACTGTTGGCGGATGACGCGGCTGAAGTCAGCACCACGAAGTTCACGATGCTGGCAGCTGCAGGTAAACCAATCAGCACAAACATCTCAACGAACGGGCTGCGGTCAGGCATAACCTGATTCCACGGCGTCACCGCCATGATCACCAGCAGCGCCAGAACGTAAAACATAATGATTCGTAGCGGAATGGCATTAATCGCGCGTGGCAGCACCTTGTGCGGATCTTTCGTTTCCGCTGCTGCTGTTCCGACTAACTCAATACCGACGAAGGCAAACACCGCAATCTGGAAGCCAGCAAAGAAGCCGCTTAATCCTTTCGGGAACATACCACCGTGATCCCAGATATTGCTCAGAGCTGCTGCGCTGCCACTGGGTGAAGGGTAATGCATGCTCACCAGCACGATGCCGGTCACGATCAGGGCAACAATCGCCACGATTTTAATAATCGCGAACCAGAACTCCATTTCGCCAAACAACTTCACTGTCGCGATATTCAGTGCAAGGAAAACAACTATGCAGAGCAGTGCACTCATCCAGATGGAAAAGTCGGGGAACCAGAGCTGGAAATAGGCACTGATGGCCACCACATCGGCAATACCGGTCACTACCCAACAGAACCAGTAAGTCCAGCCGGTAAAATAGCCTGCCCAGGGGCCGAGTAAATCGGCGGCAAAATCGCTGAAGGATTTATATTCGAGATTTGAGAGCAGCAATTCGCCCATGGCGCGCATCACGAAGAACAGCATAAAGCCGATGATCATATAAACGAAAATGATCGAGGGGCCGGCCAGACTGATTGTTTTACCTGAGCCCATAAACAACCCGGTGCCGATCGCGCCACCGATGGCAATCAGTTGGATATGGCGGTTATGAAGATTACGCTGGAGCTTATCCGGCTGTTCGGCCTCAACAAGCGCCTCTTTGGATTGATCAACCATAAATATATCTTTCCTGTTTTGATGTTGTGTCAGCTCTACTGGCTGTTAGATAGCGTGCCGTTTAATAGGGCAAGTGGCATAAGATAGTGGAAAGCTTGCAACTCTCGGTAATTGTTTTTTTACAATTGTGACCTTTTACGGGGTTTCGTCTGTCAGTAAATATTTACATGGCATAATCCACGGTGAGTTTGCGTAAATCTTCAGCAATTAAGCCTTTTCTGCGTCATTTCCTCGTTTTGCCACCTACACTTACGTCTTCCTTTAATGAGTAAACGTGAGGTGTAGTGCGCGCATTATTAGCGATTGCCCTGTTGGCTTTATGTGGCTGGTGGAGTCTACCCTGGTTGAAAACGCATTTACCGCCGCAGTGGAATCCGTTTACGCCATTGTCGGTGACTGACCCACCAGGATGGATGATGCGCTACAAATTGCAGCGGCTCAGTCACGATCCTGCTGCCTGTCTGGCAGTGATGCAGCGTGCCAGCCAGCAGGGGTGGGTACAATTTCGTACCGTGCCTGCGATGCAAGGTGATTGTCCTTTAGAACAACCTATGCGCGTGAGTGGATTTGGCGAAGTCACCTTAAGCAGCAGTTTTCTTGCCAGTTGTCCCATGGCGGTAAGTAGCACAATGTTTGTCGTCAACAGCAGCACCGCATTGCAGCAGGCAGGCATCAACAGCCCATTACGGCGCATTAGCCACGTCGGCAGTTACGCCTGTCGTAATATCTATCATCGTCAGCAGGGGCGCTTAAGCGAGCATGCGACAGCAGATGCATGGGATGTGACAGGATTTCAACTGGCTAATGGGCGCTGGTTGCAGGTAAGTAAAAACTGGCAGCAACCCGACGATGCGGCGGCAGGGCTTCACGCATTGTGGCGTAACGGTTGTGCGACCTTTGGCAATGCATTAGGACCGGATTATAACGCCGCGCATGCCGGACATTTTCACCTGGGCATGCGCGGTGCAGGATACTGTCGTTAACTAGACGGCGGGATTAAGCCCACGTTTTATCAGGAAATGATTAGCAGGCCAGGAGAATAGGAAACCGATGATCATGGCCAGTTGTAGCATAAACCAGAAAGCCACCAGCAATGGATTGATTTGCTGGTTAAGAACAAATTTTAGTGCCAGCGCCATAAAGATAAAAATACCTAATTGATAAATCAGTAACGGAAAAGTTTCCGTTTTAAATGCTAATAATAACGCCCGGCCAAATGAACGTTTTTCATGTTGGCGAATGGCCAGGAATTGGAAAAATAAACCCACCACCAATGAAACTATCACGCAAATAATCGCCTGCATCCAGAGCGTGGGCATAATGGCGAATTGGTTTAGTATGGTGATTATTGGTAGGGTCATTATGTCGCCAAATATACAGGCTGCAGCGGATAATGAGGTAGAAATAAATATTGTTTGCCAGCTGGCGTTACTCTGAATTTTTTGCGGAACCAGCAGCGCGAGTTTTACCTGACGTGAAGGTTTTCGCCCCAGATACCACCAGGCTAACCATCCGATGAAGGGCATATAGAGGCCGGTTAGTGGCCAGATGATATTCATGATGGCCACCGGATGCGGGTGGCGGAAAAGATCTTTTAAAATCATCAGCGCTGTGCAACCGCCCAGAACAAGGAAAGGTAATGCCAGTTGGTTCATCATAGTCAGCCCCGTTATGATGCTCGAATACGCATGACGATGCGCCATTATGGGTGAGGGCGTAACGTCTTCCCCTGGAAAAATTCTCGGCGTGATCCCCCGCACATCCTCTAAGCGTAGCTGGAAAAGAGGGTGACGGAAATCACGCCATACAGCTCACCACAGAAATGGCTGGGATTAAGAATGAACCGAATGCCATTCGTCCCACAAATACCTCTATTACCCTCAGTATCCGCTTTAAGAGTGAGTGATTTTAGTTAATGACGATGCTAAAAATTTATCAATCTAATGATAATTTTCGATGAATAGGGTGATTGAAACTCCTTCGGAAAAATCCTATTCTAATCAGGAAAGAGGATTAAAGTTGTGAAGCAGTTGGCAAAATGTCTCTGCTTTCAGTTCCCCACATAATGGTAACGCATTGACAACAGGATAGTTATGATTGTTACCCCGCGGGCTGCTCTCATTTCAATCAATATTTTTTCTCTAGTTAATTTATTTTTTGTGTTAATCAGAACGAATAACAAGTTAAAGCGTGAAACAACGCTGAGGCAATAATGACTACCGATAATTATTTCGTCTGGCGTGGCGAAACTGAAAATGAATTTCAGGCGCTGACGGAAGTGATTCAAGTAAAAACGCTATTACAAAAACACATTGAAGCGATGGGTTTCGATTCATTCGCTTTCCTGGTTCAACATCCCGTGCCTTTTACCCGGCCGCGCGTGTTTTTGTTCAGTACTTACCCGGAAAGTTGGGTTAAGCGCTACGAAAGCGAAAATTATTATGCAGTCGACCCAGTGCTGTTACTTTGTCAGCGGGCGGGACGTGGCGTGGAATGGACGAGAGATCTCTTCACCGGCGCCGGTAATTTATGGGCTGAAGCGAATGCGGCAGGCCTTAACAGCGGCTTTTCTTGTTCGGCCATGGCGCCAAATCGTGCCATTGGTATATTATCTATAGCATCATCGCTTCACAGTCAGACTCAACACTTACGCGTTCAGCTAGAGGTGAAACTGCACTTTCTGGCGGAACTGAGTTTGCGCGTGCTAGAGCGGCTCAATGATAGTTCAATGGCAGTTTTATCTAACGATTTTAGCCAACGCGAACTGGAAATATTGAAATGGACGGCAGAAGGAAAAACTTCTGCGGAAATTTCTCTGATTTTAGCGATTTCAGAACATACGGTGAATTTTCACCAAAAGAATATGCAAAAGCGTTTTAATGTTTCCAATAAAACGCAGATTGCGTGTTATGCGGCGGCAATTGGCCTGATATAGCAAAAAGGCAACTACTAATTTTAGTAGTTCCCACTCTTTAGTCAGTTGTCTACCCTGCGCCGGAACTTTGCCAGGCTGGCGCAAAGAAATCATTGCAAACATGGGGATGTCAGGGGCGCATGATGAAAGTAATTCAAACACAGCTTAAGGATATGCCGTCCTCTCTGTTGGCAGAATTGGGAACCTATCGCTACAGCGTTTTTGCGCGGGGTGAAGGATGGTCAATCCCGCCGCGCTTAAGTACGCCCGGACAGGAGTACGATCGCTTTGATCGCTCCGACGTCACCTGGATCATCGCGTGGAATGCGCGTCAGGGGATTTGCGGCTGTGCACGTTTGTTGCCCTGGCATGAACCAGAAGTGCCTGAAGGGATGGTGCTGCCGTTCGATCGGGATAAAGTCTGGGAAATGTCGCGCTTTTCGGCACGTCTTGAAGTGGATGCAGAACTGCCGCTGACGATTTTATGGCATTCGGTGCAGTTGGCAGAACTCAGCGGTATGGAGTATTTGATCAGTTCAGCGACACCGATGCTGGAAAAAATGTTTGAGCAGCATGGCGTGGTGTACGAACCTTTGTCACCGGGTTTAATTCAATCTGAGGATAACCTGTTTGCCATTCGTATTCCGGTTCACCAGCCGGCATTGGCGGATAAGTATCGCGGTACACGTCGCTTCAGTCCGGAAGAGGTGCTGCCATCACTGGGTGTTTCTGTGAACTGGCAGTCGCACAGTTGATCACCCCGCGCGCTGCGCGGGGCTTGGCCGCTTACTGACGGTAGGCGGTTTTAATCTGACGAATCGTGTTACTAAACACTTCCGCCTGCGGTTTATCCACTAACGCGCTCTGCACATAGCGCTCCATGTTAATGATCACCTTACCGGCATCCGCCTGACCCATTCCTTTCAGAATCAGCGTCACCATCATTTTCAGGCAAGCCACTTCGTCGGCCAGCGCCTGGGTATCCTGCGATGTTGAAAAGTCTTCATCACTCATCATTGACTCCTTGGTGGTGTTACTGAATGTTGACACAATACCTGTGTGTAAAAAACAGAGTATATCATATGGTTGGCGGATGAATTTATCCCAGGCGAAGCGGTGAAGATTAAACCAACATTAAAGGGATGTTTGCGCTATTTACAGGCAGGAAAAAACAGGTAATGACGTTATTTTTATTACCGAGCGCCTGACGGTCGATAAAAAGATTATAAATTATAACATAATGATATTAGTCACAATTTCACATTTTAATTCTTGCATGGTAATGCATTTTACTCAAAAAATATCTGGGATTGACCTCTATTTGATATGCGTCATTTCATTTGGGATTTATCTGCGTAACCAGATGTTTTTTCCCCGGTAAACCCGGTAAGATGGCCCTCCTGAAATATATTTTTCCCCTCACTAACCTGCGGAGTATGTCCCGTTGATCAGTCTGCTTCTTGTTGATGACCATGAACTGGTACGCGCCGGTATTCGCCGCATACTGGAAGATATGAAGGGATTGGTAATTGCCGGGGAAGTGGCTTGTGGTGAAGATGCGGTGAAATGGTGCCGCAGCAATCCGGTTGACGTAGTGCTGATGGACATGAATATGCCTGGCATCGGTGGACTGGAAGCGACGCGCAAAATTGTGCGCTTCAATCCTGACATCCGCATCATTATGCTGACCATCCATACCGAAAATCCGCTGCCAGCAAAAGTGATGCAAGCCGGTGCGGCGGGTTATCTGAGTAAAGGTGCGGCCCCGCAGGAAGTGGTCAGTGCGATTCGTTCGGTGCACTCTGGGCAGCGCTATATTGCCTCCGATATCGCCCAACAAATGGCTCTCAGCCAAATCGAGCCGCAAAAAGCCGAATCACCGTTTAGCTGTTTGTCGGAAAGGGAATTGCAGATTATGCTGATGATCACCCGAGGGCAAAAGGTGACGGAAATTTCCGAGCAGCTTAATCTCAGCCCGAAAACCGTTAACAGCTATCGCTATCGCATGTTCAGTAAGCTGAATATCAGTGGCGATGTAGAGTTAACGCATCTGGCCATTCGACATGGTCTGTATAATGCGGAGCCGTTAATCAGTAGTGAGTGACGTTTTCAATTCTAAAGCCTTTCTCAGCACCGTGACCAGTCAGCCCGGCGTCTACCGTATGTATGACGCGACAGGCACAGTGATCTATGTGGGCAAAGCGAAAGACCTCAAAAAGCGCCTGACCAGCTACTTCCGTACACAGGTGGGCAGCCGCAAAACCGAAGTCCTGGTCAGTAACATCCAAAACATCGACGTGACGGTGACCCACACCGAAACTGAAGCTTTGCTGCTTGAGCACAATTACATCAAGCTCTATCAGCCTCGCTACAACGTGCTGTTACGCGATGATAAATCCTACCCTTATATTTTCCTGAGTGCGGATACACATCCGCGACTGGCGATGCATCGTGGTGCCAAACACGCGAAAGGGGAGTACTTTGGTCCTTTCCCCAATGGCTATGCGGTGCGTGAAACCCTGGCGCTGTTGCAGAAAGTTTTCCCGATTCGACAGTGTGAAAACAGTGTTTATCGCAACCGTTCTCGTCCCTGCTTGCAGTATCAGATTGGCCGTTGCCTTGGGCCGTGCGTTGCAGGTCTGGTCAGCGAAGAAGAGTATGCACAGCAGACGGATTACGTGCGGCTGTTTCTCGCCGGTAAAGATGATCAAGTGATCAATCAACTGGTCAAACGCATGGAAGAAGCCAGTTATGGATTGCGCTTCGAAGAGGCGGCGCGTCTGCGCGATCAGATTCAGGCGGTGCGACGCGTCACCGAGAAGCAGTTTGTTTCCAATCAGGGCGATGATCTTGATGTGATGGGCGTGGCATTCGATGCCGGTATGGCCTGTCTGCATGTGCTGTTTATTCGACAGGGCAAAGTGCTAGGCAGCCGCAGCTACTTCCCGAAAGTACCTGCCGATACCGATCTCACCGAAGTGGTGCAAACCTTCGTCGGCCAGTTTTACCTGCAGGGCAGCGAAGCACGCACCTTGCCGGCCGATATTCTGCTGGACTTCAGCCTTCCCGAACGTGAGTTACTGGCAGATTCATTGAGTGAACTCGCCGGGCGCAAGGTGAATATTCAAAGCAAGCCGCGTGGCGACCGTGCGCGTTACCTTAAACTGGCGCGCACCAATGCTGCCAGCGCCTTGACCACGAAACTGTCTCAGCACTCCACCATTCAGCAACGCCTGGCGGCGCTGGCGGTGTTTCTCGAACTCGATATCATCAAACGCATGGAGTGCTTCGACATCAGTCACACCATGGGTGAGCAGACGATTGCCTCATGTGTGGTGTTCAATCGCGATGGTCCGCTGCGTTCCGATTATCGTCGCTACAACATTGAAGGCATCACGCCAGGCGATGATTACGCCGCGATGAATCAAGTGTTACGCCGTCGCTATGGTAAAGCGCTGGAAGAGGACAAAATCCCTGATGTGATCATCATCGATGGCGGCAAAGGTCAGCTGGCGCAGGCGAAACAGGTGTTCGCGGAGCTGGATGTGCCCTGGGATAAAGACCGTCCCATCTTGTTGGGCGTGGCGAAAGGCACTGACCGTAAAGCGGGGCTGGAAACGCTGTTCTTTGAAGCGGAGGGCGAGGGCGTTTCGTTGCCGCCGGACTCGCCTGCGCTGCATGTGATTCAACATATTCGTGATGACTCTCACAATCATGCAATTTCGGGTCACCGGAAAAAACGCGCGAAAGTGAAGAACACCAGCGCGCTGGAAAGCATTGAAGGGGTAGGGCCAAAACGGCGTCAACAGCTGCTTAAGTATATGGGGGGCCTGCAACCTCTGATGAATGCCAGCGTGGACGAGATTGCTAAAGTGCCGGGGATTTCCTTCGCCCTGGCGGAAAAAATCTACTGCTCGCTGAAACACTAGCATTGAAACAGGGGGGGCAATGTAGGAACATACGTTAAATTCTACTCACACCAGACAGTTACTGGCATATGCAATTTAACATTCCGACGTGTCTTACCCTGTTCCGAGTTGTACTGATTCCATTCTTTGTGCTGGCATTTTATCTGCCCTTTTACTGGGCACCTTTTGCCACCGCATTGATCTTTGTGGTTGCCGCCGTAACTGACTGGTTTGATGGTTTTCTTGCCCGCCGCTGGAAGCAAACCACACGTTTTGGCGCCTTCCTCGATCCTGTGGCTGACAAAGTCATGGTTGCGATTGCACTGGTGCTGGTCGCTGAGTATTTCCACGCCTGGTGGATTACCTTACCGGCAGCCACCATGATTGCGCGTGAAATTATCATCTCTGCCTTGCGTGAGTGGATGGCGGAAATTGGCAAGCGCAGCAGCGTGGCTGTTTCATGGATTGGCAAAGTGAAGACCACGGCGCAGATGTTCTCACTGTTCGCCTTGCTGTGGCGTCCAGATGCCACTGTGGTTGGCGTGGGCGTGGTGGCGCTGTATATCGCCGCGGTGCTGACCTTCTGGTCTATGTTCCAGTATCTGAGCGCCGCACGCGGTGATTTGCTCGATAGCTGATCGATACGATTTAAAAAGCAGCAAACGGACGCAGTGTGTGGATAATTCTATTGACTCATTGCGTCAGATAAGTAGAATGCATCGCATCGAACGGCAGCGAGTCTGCAAGAAGCTGAATAAAATCAGCGAGTTCGGTCAGTTAAAGAATCGAGTATTTCAGTTTGCAGCAAGGCGGCAACTGAGCGAATCACAGAGAGCTTACTTCAGTAAGTGACCTGTGTGAGTGAAGGAAGCTAACGCAGCAGTAAATTGAAAGACGAAGATTATGCGGGAATAGCTCAGTTGGTAGAGCACGACCTTGCCAAGGTCGGGGTCGCGAGTTCGAGTCTCGTTTCCCGCTCCAAATTTAGTCATTTGTTCTTAACGGATGACATATCAGAATAAAGGCGCGTTGGCAGAGTGGCCATGCAACGGATTGCAAATCCGTCTACCTCGGTTCGACTCCGGGACGCGCCTCCAATTTATACCCTGCCCGGGTGGTGAAATCGGTAGACACAAGGGATTTAAAATCCCTCGGCTTATGGCTGTGCGGGTTCAAGTCCCGCCCCGGGCACCATATTTAGTCGTCGCTAAAACCAAATAAAAGCAATATGCAGTAATGTCGTGACCGCCCAAGGGCGGTTTTTTTGTGCCTGCTCAATCAGCATCAGGCTTGCGGTTGCCCAACAGGCCCTTTGCTCATCGGCCCGCCCGGAATAGGCTGCTCAGTGGGCACATTGGGACGTCCATCTGGCCCAATTGGCCTGTCGGATTGCTGGCAGCCTGTTAACGTTGCCAGACAGGTGATAATCATCATCCCAGCGAAAAGATTCTTCATCAGTCACGTCCTTTCTTCAGGCAACTAAGCGTTGCCTCCTAAGCGTAGTTGATCTCTTGCTGACTAAAGCACATAAAAAAGCTGCCATCTCGTTGAAGATGGCAGCTTAGAGAAAAATCAATCTGGACGAAGTGACTCAAACTCACTTCATTAAAATCATCACCCCAGATTACCGCTCAGGCGGTCGCGGAAATCGCTGCTACGGTTATCCAACCCGATAACCGTGACCGTCGCACCATGCCGTTGATAGCGGTATTCAATGGCATCCAGTGCCGCAACGCTGGATGCATCCCAGATTTGTGCATGGGTCAGGTCAATGGTGACGGTTTTCGGATCGTGTCCGTAATCGAAATGCTCGAATAAATCGTTACTGCTGCCAAAGAACAGCGGACCGCGCACCGTGTAATAGACCTGCTCGCCATCATCGCTTAGCTTGCGTTCAGCATGGATAACATGAGCAATACGACGCGCAAACAGCATCATGGCAAGGATCACGCCAATCAGTACGCCCAGCGCCAGATTGCCGGTCCAAACGGTGACCACCACCGTTAGCACCATCACCGAGGTTTCTGACCATGGCATGCGCTTCAGCGTGGCGGGTTGCAGGCTGTGCCAGTTAACGGTTTTCACTGCCACCACCATCATGATCGCGGCGAGCACCACCATCGGAATCTGCGCCATGATCTGACTCAGCCCGGTGACCAGCAGCAGCAACACAATACCCGCCGCAATGGTGGAGATGCGCGTGCGTGCTTTGCCCAGCTCAACGTTAACGATGGTCTGACCGATCATGGCGCAGCCAGCGATGCCGCCATAAAAGCCTGCCAAAATATTACCGACGCCCAGAGCCCAGGACTCGCGGCGCTTACCGGAAGGCGTGTCAGTGATATCGTCCACCAATTTGGCGGTAAGCAGAGATTCCATCAAACCTACAAAGGCGATACTCAGGGCGGTTGGCCAGACAATCTGCAACGTCTGCAAATTGAACGGCACCAGCAGCGTGGTGAATCCAGGCAAACCGGAACTCATTGGCCCCTCATCGCCCACGTTAGGCACGCGATAACCCAGCAACAATGCCACACCGGTGACGGCGACAATGGCCACCAGCGGTGACGGAACGCTTTTCAGGATTTTGGGTAACAGCAGCACAATGGCCAGGGTTACGGCGAACAGCACCCACACCAACCCAGATTGTCCCCAAACGTGTGGAACCTGCGCGAAGAAAATCAGAATGCCCAGCGCATTCACAAAGCCCAGCATCACCGAACGTGGAATGTAGCGCATCATGCGGGACAGCCCGGCAAGGCCAAAAATAATCTGAATAATACCGCCGAGGATCACCGCAGGAAGGATGTATTCCACGCCGTGCGCGTGCACCATCGGTCCAATCACCAGCGCCACCGATCCTGCGGCTGCCGTGACCATGGCGGGGCGGCCACCTAAGATCGACAAGGTCAGGCACAGCACCACCGAAGCGACCAGACTCACTTTGGGATCGACACCCGCAATAACAGAGAAGGAGATGACTTCTGGAATCAGCGCCAGGGCGGTAATCACCCCCGCCAGACACTCACGGGTAAGCAGCGCAGGCGAGCGTAAAACGCTGCCTACGGTGATATCGTTCGCCGCAGGGGCGAGCTTGGGAGATTGGCTCATAAATGTGCAGGCTCTTTTATTATTTTGCGCATGCCGTCACGGCACGGCAGTAACCAGTTGGACACTAAACGCGGATGATGTTAGCGGGCATTGAGAGATGAAGCTAGCGGGAGAGTGTAGAAGAGAGCGATTCCGTCCATGGAATCCGGTATTACACCGAGAGATCGTCAGGCGTTTTATTAACCACCAGTTCGAGCAGATGACGATAAATATCCAGCTGAATCACATCGCTTTCCATCTCAAGGCGATTAATCAGCGAAGCGATAATGGCTTTATTGGTGACCGGCATGCCGGCTTGCAGGATTTCAGCAATGATCTGCCCGAAAACTTCCATCTCGGTGCTGTCGCTGTTTCCGGCGAGTTTGAAATAGTCAGCGATAGCGTCATTGCTGGTGGCGGCGTTTTGCATGTATGAAGCCCTTCAGATCGGTCTGATGGCAACCTGGCCTTCAGTTCCATGATGAAAAAACATACGCGCGGACAGGCGCGTAAGACCCTAACTCATCAACCAACGCAAAAAAGACACCTCTGAAGGTGGAAATCCAAAAACACCTTCAGAGGCGACGCAAAGTGCATCATTCGTTACGGAGCCGTTAGCCAGCTCACGGGAAGTAAACTTATACAATGAGAGTTAACTTGTACAATGATTTTTTTAAGGAATTTGTGCTTATCTTTGTTTATCAATGGCTTGATTTAATCGGCTTAAGGTAAACTTATACAAAATAACTGTACAGGGGTGAGTTTTAGGACGGGTTGTATCGTTTCGAGGGAAAAGTGGTAAGGCTGCAAAGCACCAACTAAATTGCTTATGTAAGCAAACTTTTCTTCAGGCCTGCGCTTTGTTTATAATAACGCAATTGTTTAGTTAGCTATCTAACCATTAGGCTACTACGTTTTGAGTGACTACCCACAACCTTTTTCGCGTTTATTACATCTTACGGCACATGCATGGCGGCTGGCGGTCGATCGCCGCCTAAAAGAAAGTGGCTTAAGTATGAGCAGCTGGATGGCTATCGCGACAGTGGCAACGGCTACGGAGCCGCCGACGCAGAAAGCGCTGGCTCAGCTGCTGGGATTAGAGGAAGCGAGCGTGGTGCCACTGGTGGATCGACTGGTGAAACAGCAGTTGCTGGCGCGTGTTCAGCCGAAAGAGGATCGCCGCAAACGTCTGCTGGTTCTCACCGAGCAGGGGAGCGTGGCGTTTGCCGAAGTGAAAACCCAGGCAGACAGCTTGCGCGCGCAGTTGCTGGCTGATATCGATCCCGAAGCGCTGGCGGTGACCGAGAAGGTGCTGCAACAGTTATTGGCGCGATTAGGAAGTATGTGATCGTGGCAAAACGCAATCCCTATGCACAACGTGAATGGCTGCCGCATGAAAAACCGATGCTGCCGGGTTCACCTTCCACTCCGATCCACTCGCCCTCGAAGCGTGTGGCGTTTGGCATTATCGGACTGCTTATCTCCATAACCGGCGCGCTGAGCAATGCGCTGGTCACCGCCAATCTGACCAACCTTCAGGGCACTTTTGGTGCTTACAGCAATGAGATTGCCTGGCTGCCCGCGGTGTATGTGATGGGCAATATCTCCATCAACCTGCTGTTGGTCAAATTCCGTCAACAGTTTGGCCTGCGGCTGTTTACCGAAGCCTTCCTGGTGCTTTACGTCATTGTGGCGTTCTTCCATATCCTGGCTAACGACCTCAGCTCGGCCATTATTGTGCGTACTGCACACGGGATGGTCGGCGCGGCTCTCAGCTCGCTCGGCATCTATTACCAAATTCAGGCCTGGCCGGCGAAACACCGACTCAAGGCTCTGGTGATCGGCATTACCGCCTCACAGTTAGCGATCCCGCTGGCTCGCTTGTTCTCAACAGAATTGTTGCAGCTGGAAGAGTGGCGTGGACTCTACCTGTTTGAACTGGGGCTGGCGATGATAGCGCTCGGCTGTGTTTTGGTGGTGAAGTTGCCGCCGGGCGATCGTATCAAAGCCTTTGAAAAAATGGATTTTGTCACATTTATCCTGCTGGCGCCGGGCATGGCATTGCTGTGTGGCGTGTTGTCGCTGGGCCGCATTGAATGGTGGTTTACCACGCCGTGGTTGGGCATTTCATTGGCCATCTCGCTGGTGCTGATTGTCGCGGCGGTGGTAGTAGAACATAACCGCGCGAATCCGTTGATCAACACGCGATGGCTGAGCAACGGCATGATTGTGCGGCTGGGCATTGTGATGATCATGATGCGTATCGTGCTGGCCGAGCAGAACACCGGTGCGGTGGGCTTCCTGCAACAGCTCGGGCTGCTGAATGACCAGATGCGCGGGCTGGCGTTAGCGATCATCGCCGGGGTGATTTTTGGCATGATCGCCAGTGCGCTTACCATTAAACCCACGCATCTCAGTTGGCCGATTGTCACCTCGCTGGTGGTGATGATCATCGCCTCGTATATGGATGCACAATCCAGCCCGCTGACGCGCGGCGACAATCTGTATGTCAGTCAATTTCTGCTCGGCTTCAGCAGCGCCTTTTTCCTCGGGCCCGCGATGCTGTTAGGGATTGGCGGTGTGGTGACGCAACCGAAAAATCTGGTGAGTTTTGTGGTGCTATTTGGCATGAGCCAGAATCTCGGCGGGCTGATTGGCTCGGCCATTCTGGGTACCTTCCAGACCTGGCGCGAGAAGTACCACTCCAGCCTGCTGGGCGATCAGCTGTCACAACTCGATCCCAATGTCACCGAGCGCCTCAGCCAATACAGTTCACTGTTCAGCAGCCAGTTGCCCGATAACGTGCTGCTCAGTGCGCAAAGTAGCAGCCAGTTGCAAATCGTGGCCACGCTGCAGGCTAACGTATTGGCTTATAACGATACCTATCTACTGACCGCCGCGTTGGCGCTGATCACCCTGATGTGGGTGCTGTGGCGACTGACGCGGCTGCGTTACATCAACTGGCGTCAGGCACGCCGTACTTTGACGGAACAGCGTCAGCAAGCTTCAACCCCGACGGAGAATTCATGAGCCAACAGGACGATATTCAGGCTGCGGAACGCGAACGCGCCAACCGCCGACGCATTCTTTCCATCGCTTTCGGCAGCGGCATTGTGATTGTTGGCGTACTGGTGATTTTATACGCGTGGCAGCTGTGGCCGTTTACCAGCACTATTCAGTCTACGGAAAACGCCTATGTGCGCGGTCAGGTCACCTTTATCAGCCCACAGGTGAGCGGCTATCTGACCGATGTCAACGTGGTGGATTTGCAGCCTGTGACTAAAGGGCAGTTGCTGATGACCATTGACGATCGAATCTATCGCCAGCGTGTGCATCAGGCGCAGGCGCAGCTGGACATGAAAATTGCCGCGCAAAATAACAACCAGCAGCAGCGTCGCAGCGCGGAAGCCAACATTCTCAGCAATAAAGCCGCGCTGGAGAATGCCAAAGCGCAGGCGCTGAAAAGCAGTCTGGACCTCAAGCGTGTGGAAAACCTGGCAGCAGATGGATCGCTATCAGTGCGCGAGCGTGATGCATCGCGCGCGGCCAATGCGCAGGCTCAGGCGCAACTGCGTCAGGCCGATGCGCAGGTTGCGGTGTCGCAGCAGAGTTTACAAACGGTGATTGTGAATCGCGGTTCACTGGAAGGGGATGTGGCAAGTGCCAAAGCGGCGCTGGAACTGGCCAATATCGATCTGGCCAACACGCGCATCATCGCGCCTGACAGCGGCCAGCTGGGGCAATTGTCGGTGCGTAAAGGCACCTATGTTACGGCGGGCACGCGACTGACTTCGGTGGTGCCGGATAACAAGTGGGTGATCGCCAATCTGAAAGAGACACAGCTGGCACGCGTGCGCCCAGGTTTGCCAGTGACCATTCGGGTTGATGCGCTGGACGGCAAGCGTTTTAACGGCCGGGTGGAGTTTATTTCACCTGCCGCGGGTTCTGAATTCAGTGCCATTTCACCAGACAATGCCACCGGTAACTTTGTCAAAATTGCCCAACGCATTCCGGTGCGCATCCGTATTCTGGATGACACGGAAGGATTGCGTCCCGGCATGTCGGTTGAAGTCAACATTGATACCGCAGCAGAGCCGCACAAGGATGCGCCATGAAGCGGTTATTCCTCGCCTCACTGATGGCGCTGATGGTCAGCGGCTGTGCGACAGAAGTGGAAAAAGCCCCGACCTCCTTACCGATTCCGGATAGCTGGCGCCAGCAGGTGGGCCCTTCGGCGGCACCGGAAGCGCAGTGGTGGCAACGTTTTGGCGACGATAACCTTAACCAGTTAGTCAATCAGGCGTTGCAACACAACAGCGATATCCTGATTGCCCGCTCACGGGTCGATCAGTACCGTGCGCAATTGCGTGCCGCGCAGGGCGATAATTTCCCCACGCTTTCGGCGGGCGTTGCCGCCACCCATCAGCGCGCGTTGTCAGCTGTAACCGGGCAGCCGTATGAAAACGCGGTATTCCAGGGGCTGTTACAGGCTAACTATGAAGTGGATCTGTGGGGCAGCCGCAGCAACAGCATTCGTGCCTCGCAAGCGTCACTGGATGCACAGCGTGCCGCGGCTTCGGCGGCGGAATTGACCGTCGCCAGCTCGGTGGCCTCCGGCTACCTCAGCCTGTGTGCACTGGACGAGCAATTGCGCGTCACCGAAGCCACGCTGGCTACGCGCGAAAACTCGCTGAATCTGGCGCAGCGCCAGTTCGAAACCGGCTATACCTCGCGCCTGGAGTGGATGCAGGCGGCATCTGAATATCAGACCGCCAAAGCGCAGGTGCCGCAGTTACAGCATCAAATCGAGCAGCAGGAAAATGCGCTGAGCGTACTGGTGGGGATGAATCCGCGAGAGATTGCGCGTACCCGCAACTTCGACCACATCAAACCGCAAACGCTACCATCGCTGTTGCCGTCTCAACTGCTCAACCGTCGCCCGGATATTGTGCAGGCGCAGCGCCAGTTGATTGCAGCGGATGCTTCGCTGGCCTCAGCGCAGGCGGATTTATTGCCGTCGCTCAATCTGACGGCGACCGGCACGCTGGAAAGTTATCAGTTGCATCAGCTGCTGGATAATCCGATCCGCCTGTGGAGTATTGGTGGCAGCATTCTCGCACCACTGCTAAACCGCGAAGCACTGACGGCGCAGGTGGATGTGGCGATGGCCGCCCGCAACCAGGCGCTATATGGCTATGAAAAGGTGGTACGCAGTGCCTTTTCGGATGTGGATAACGCGCTGGATGCCATTCGTCGCAGTCAGGAACAGCTAACGGAATTGCAGAAACAGGAAGGCTATGTGACAGAAGCGTACCGCATCGCACGTAATCGCTATCAGAACGGTTACGCCTCGTATCTGGATGAGCTGGACGCTCAGCGCACCCTGTTTAGCACTCAGCTCAATATCGTTTCAGTGAAAAACACTCTGCTGCTCGCACAAATCGATCTTTACCGATCGCTGGGTGGCGGCTGGCAGGGCTAAACATCATGCCGCAAATCGATTTTGCGGCAGATTTTTCGCTGTAAACCCGGCAAATTCTGCTTTTGCCATGAAGTGGGGCGGTTCTTAAGTCATTCGTGCTTTTTTTTACTTGTCTTTACATATAGTGGTATTATTCGTGCGCTTTACAAAGTCTGAACGGATCAGTGCAAGTTTAATCACGCACACGGTCGCCATCTGTGGCGATTGGCTACGACAGGGGAAACAAAGGAAATGATGAATAAAAAAGCGGCGCTTGCCTTAATCGTGACAGCGGCATTAATGACCGGTTGCGCACCGCGCACCGCGCCGATTCAGAACGTGAGCCAGACCGTAGGGCAAAGCTACACGGACAGTCAAATGCAGCGTGCTATTGTTGAAGCCGGTGCGGCCAACCACTGGGTGATTTCTCCAGCAGGCCCAGGCGTGATGAACGGCCAACTGTCCGAGCGCGGTCATACGGCCGATATTCGCATTACCTACACCGCGAACAGTTACCGCATTGATTACGTCAGCAGTACCAATCTGAAAGCGGGTAGCGGTCAGATCCATCGTAATTACAACCGCTGGATTCAGAATCTGAACCAGGGTATCCAGACGCGTCTTACAGGCCAGGTCGCCAAATAAGCGCCAGGTGTCATCGCTGAGATAATGTTTTAAAGAAAGCGCTAATACTGCCGAAAGAGAAAACAGGCGGGCCACGTGCCCGCCTTGTTAATCGGCGACATCCGCATGAGACGGATGACGGACTCGAACGCAAGCAGGGAAGGGATGCCGCACAGCGAAAGTCTGACCATCCCTGAGGCTGAAGAAAGAATACAGGTATGAAACTCGCTTACACTCTGGTTGACTGGCACGCGATTGCACCGGGTCACAGCACTGCCGATGAGTGGCAGCACTGGGCCAGGCAACTGCCTGCGCTGGACGCCACCTTACCGATCGCCAAACCCCAATTTTTGCCGATGATGACTGCGCGTCGCCTGAGTGCGGGCAGCCGTGCAGCTGTGGAGTGCGGACTGACGCTTCTCGCGCGTCAATCGGTGGATGCCATTGTGTTCACCAGCCGCCACGGTGAGCTGGAGCGTAATCTGCGCATACTGACGGCGTTAAAAGATCAACAGGCGCTGTCGCCGACCGATTTCGCCATGTCGGTGCATAACTCTGCGGTGGGCAGTTTAACCATAGCGGCGAAACAACCGCTGGTCTCTTCATCGATTTCAGCGGGAATGGACAGTTTTCAACAGGGGTTACTTGAAGTCACGGCTCTGCATCAGGCGGGTTATGCGCAGGTGCTGCTGGTGGATTTCGATGGCGTCGTGCCCGCCTATTATCAGCCCTGGCTACCCGAAATTGATCGCTTCAATGCGCCTTACGCGGTGGCACTGTTGCTGCAATCCGGCGATGAGTGGCGCTGTACAGCAGAATCTGCACGGCCTGAGCCTGAAGCGTTACCGCAAAGTCTGCAATTCCTGCGGGCAATGCTGCGGGACGACGCGCGAATGACGATTGCCGGTGAACGTCATCTGTGGCAATGGGAGCGCCATGATGGCGGATAATTCGCTTGCCCAGCGCTGGCGTGCTGGCTGCAACTTTTACTGGCGACTGGTGATGACCGCCGTGAGCTTTACGCTGTTCAGCGTGGGCGGTCTGCTGCTGTCTGTGACCTGGTTTAACCTGCTACTTTTGATTCAGCGCGATGGCCTGCGCCGTCGTCAGATTGCACGCAGCAGCATTGCGTGGAGCTTCCGCTGTTTCCTGCGTTTCTGTCGCTTTGTCGGTGTCTACGATTATCAGATTATTGGTGCAGAGTTGCTGCGCCAGGATCGCGGCTGTCTGATCGTCGCTAATCATCCTTCGTTAATTGATTACGTGATGATTGCCTCGGTACTGCCGGAAATGGATTGTCTGGTGAAGGCCGAACTGCAGCACAATATTTTTTTTAATGGCGTCATCAAATCTGCCGATTATCTGATTAACAGCGAGGCTGATACCTTGCTGCCGGATAGCCAGCAACGCCTTGCGCGCGGCGATACCATCCTGATTTTTCCTGAAGGCACGCGCACCCGTTACGGTGAACCGCTGAAGCTGCAACGTGGTGCCGCCAATATTGCGGTGCGTGCCGGATGCGATCTGCGCGTGGTACATATTAGCTGCACCCAGCGTATGCTCGATAAGCAAAGTCGCTGGTATCAGATTCCGCTGGTTAAACCACTTTTTACTGTACGCGTACAATCGCGTATTGATAGCCAGGCCTTCAGTGAAGCCGATGAAGATGCACAGCCGCTCGCTGCGCGTCGACTGACGCGTCACCTGCAACAGGCACTGGTCCCTGAAGAGACAAAGTAAGTTATGCAAGCACTGATTGACGAGATCAAACTGATGATTATCGACACGCTGAATCTGGAAGATATCAGCCCGGACGATATAGAAACCGACGCGCCTTTGTTTGGTGAAGGGCTGGGACTCGATTCTATCGATGCCCTTGAGCTGGGACTGGCGGTGAAAAATCGCTTCGGCGTACAGCTTTCCGCAGAAAGCGAAACCTTACGCGCGCACTTTTTTTCCGTGGCCACGCTGGCCGCGTTTGTAGAACAACAGCAAGCCTGAGAACAGTCAAGATGATGAATAAAGACGAAATTTACCAGGAAGTGGCCTCGCTGCTCACCTCGCTGTTTGAAATTGATGCCGATGATATCCGCCCGGATGCCCGTCTGTATGAAGACCTCGAACTCGACAGCATCGATGCGGTCGATATGGTGGTGCACCTGCAAAAACGTACCGGCCGTAAAATCAAACCCGAAGCCTTCCGTGCCGTTCGCACCGTGCAGGATGTGGTGGACGCCGTCGATCAACTGATGCGCGACGAAGCCTGATTCCCGGCATGACAGCATTTCTGCGCCTGTTAAATGGTCTGGCCCTGCTGGCCTGGCCGTTTCTGGTGTGGCTTGCCGTCACCCATCCGCAATGGCGCGGCGTGATTGCTCTGTTAGCCTTGCTGTTTGGCTGGCGCATCTGGCAGTTACGACACGCGCAGGGTGCGATGGGCCGGGTAATGCTGTTGCTGGCACTGGTGGGCACGTTACTGTGCCTCGCCAGCATGATGTTGCGCAGTCAGCATTTGTTGCTGTGGTATCCGGTAGTCGTGAATGGGCTGATGCTGCTGCTGTTTGGCACATCTTTGTGGAGCCCCATGCCGTTGGTCGAGCGTTTAGCGCGGCTGCGTGAACCGGCTTTGCCCGCGCGGGCCGTGCGTTATACGCGCCGCGTGACACAGGTATGGTGTGGGTTTTTCATTATTAATGGCAGCGTGGCGTTGGTCACTTGTCTGCTCAATGATCTCTCGCTGTGGACACTCTGGAATGGGTGCATCAGCTATCTGCTGATGGGCACGCTGATGGGCGGCGAATGGTTGCTGCGTCAGCGTATGAGGAACAAGGCATGAAGGTGGTGAGTATCCGCGACTGGCTGGCTGCGCCGGATCGTGTGGTGGCCTGGCAAGGGCAGCAACAGCATTGGTTATCGGAGATGCGTCAGCAGGTGCTGGCGTTAGTGGAAACACTGCAACGGCTGCCGGGCCAGCACTGGGCGTTGTGCTTCGATAACAGTTACCACTTCACGGCGGCGCTGCTGGCGCTATGGCACGCTGGTAAAACACCGGTGATCCCCGGACATTGTCGCGCCGCGCAGCTGGAAGAGATGGCCGATCAGCTGGATGGTGTGATCAGTGATATGCCACTGGCGGTTTCCCTGCCGCAGTTGCGCTGGGACGGCGCACTGGCGCTGGGCGAACTGCCTGCCATCGCCGGAGATGCCTCGCTGGTGCTGTTCACCTCTGGTTCCACCGGCACGCCCCGCTGCGTAGTGAAATCACTGCGTGCACTCGATCTTGAAGCGCAGTGGCTGGCGGAGTTATGGGCCGATCGACTGCAGCAATGCCACGTGATTGCCTCGGTGAGCCATCAACATCTGTATGGCCTGACGTTTCGCATTGTGTTGCCGATGGCACTGAGCTTGCCGCTCGCCGCCCAGCAAATTTTTTACGGTGAACAACTGGCCGATCAGCACCGCGATCGTCGCTACGCTTTTATTAGCAGCCCGGCCTTTCTACGCCGCCTCGATCCTGCCCTGGATGCACCGTCATGTGCGCTGATTGTTTCCGCAGGCGGGGCATTGCCTTGGGCTGATGCACAACATGCTCAGCGCGCCTTCGATTGTGCGGTGGATGAGATCTACGGTAGCACCGAAACCGGCGTGATTGGCTGGCGCTGTGCGCAGGCGGAAAACGCCCCATGGCACTGTTTCCCTGAGGTTAAGCTGGTACAGCAGGCATCCGGCTGGCGGGTGTTTTCGGCTCTGCTGGAAACCACCGAAGGTTGGCCACTCGACGATCGCATCGTGCAACAGCCCTCCGGTGCCTTTCAGCTGGCAGGCCGTCAGGATCGGGTGGTGAAGATTGAAGATAAGCGCGTCTCACTGAGCGAGATTGAACGGCGTCTGCTAGCCTTGCCCGGCGTAGAAGACGCGGCCGCTCTGGCGATTCAGCGTCATGGCCGTCAGGCGATTGGCGTGGTGCTGGCCTTACCGGACACGCTGGATGCCGCAACGCTGACCCAACGTAAGAAACAATGGAAACTTGCGCTGCAACCCTGGCTAGAGCCGGTCGCCATGCCGCGATACTGGCGAGTGGTCAACGCGATTCCGGTTACGGCGCAAAGTAAGCGCGCCTGGCCCCAAATTGAGGAACTGTTTGATGTTGCCGGTTGAACTCAACGCCCAGCAGCAGGGCGCGACGCTGACGTTGCGCCTGCATGCTGCCGCCGATCTGTTTTGGTTCCGCGGCCACTTCCCGACGTTACCGATTTTACCTGGCGTCGCGCAGCTCGATTGGGCGCTGCATTATGGCCTGTCGCGTCTGGCGATTGGTAAACACTTCCGCTCAATTGAGAACATCAAATTTCAGCAGCCGGTGCCGCCAGATGCGGAGCTGGAGCTACAGCTGAACTGGCAGGAAGAAAAATCACTGCTGAGCTTCAGCTACAGCCTGATTCGCGCGGACAGCGCTGAGATTGCCAGCAGCGGGAAGATTCGCCTGTGCTGAGTGCGTCTTTCAAACCCTGTGTTCTGATTCCCTGCTACAACCACGGCGCCATGCTGGCCTCGGTACTGGCGCGGCTGGCCCCCTTTAATCTGCCGGTGATTATTATCGATGACGGCAGCGATGCGCAGACTCAGCAGCAAATTGCCGCGCTCGATGCCCCGCAGCTGGATATCCTCACTTTACCGGTGAATCAAGGCAAAGGCGCGGCGGTGATCGCTGGGATGCGCAGAGCCGCCGCGGCAGGGTATAGCCACGCGCTGCAACTCGACGCAGATGGTCAGCATCAGGTCGAAGACACGCCGCGCATGCTGGCGGAAGCGGAAAACCATCCCGATTGCCTGGTCTCCGGCCAGCCTGTATACGATGATTCCATTCCTAAATCCCGCTTATACGGCCGTTACATCACTCATTTTTGGGTGTGGATCGAAACCCTGTCATTCTCGCTAAAAGACAGCATGTGCGGATTCCGCGTCTATCCGCTGCAACCGTCACTGCAACTGTGTGACCGTCGCCCGATTGGCCAGCGCATGGATTTCGACACCGAAATCATGGTGCGCTTGTACTGGCAGGGCACGCCGAGCCGCTTTATCAGCACGCGCGTCACCTATCCGGAAAGTGGCCTGTCGCATTTTGATGCGCTGTACGACAACCTGCGTATCTCATGGATGCACACGCGCCTGTTCTTTGGCATGTTGCCGCGCATCCCACAGCTACTGAGCCGCCGTAAAACAGCACAGCACTGGTCCGCTACGCCAGAACGCCGTGGCCAGAGCGGATTGCGATTTATGCTGTGGCTGTATCGTCGCGCGGGGCGGCTGCCGTTTGTGCTGTTGCTGTGGCCGGTGGTGGCGGTTTACTGGCTGAGCGGACGTCAAGCGCGTGCCGCTTCTCAGCAGTGGCTGACGCGGGTACAGGCCGAAGCCAGCAAACAGCAGATTGCGCTGCCAACGCCAATCAATAGCTATCGCCACTTTCTGCGCTTTGGTTACAGCATGCTGGACAAAGTGGCCAGCTGGCGCGGAGATGTGCAGTGGGGGCGCGATATTGATTTTGCGCCGGGTGCCGAAGCGGTCATCCGTGCTGCAGATGGCAAAGGACATTTGATCCTCGCGTCGCATCTGGGGGATATCGAGGCCTGCCGCGCCATGGCAAAGCAGATCAGCGGTCTGGTGATCAACGCGCTGGTGTTTACCGACAACGCCCAGCGTTTTCGCGAGGTGCTGGAGAGCATTGCACCGCAGGCCGGGGTGAATCTGATGCCGGTCACTGATATCGGCCCGGATACCGCCATCCTGCTGCAGCAAAAACTGGATGCCGGTGAATGGGTGGCGATTGTTGGCGATCGTACCGCCGTGCATCGCCAGCGCGGGGGCGAACGCCGCGTGGTGTGGAGTGAATTTATGGGCCGTCCGGCGCCGTTTCCGCAGGGGCCTTTTGTGCTGGCCGCTGCGTTGCGCTGTCCGGTGCTGTTGATGTTTGCCCTGCGTGAACAGGGTCGACTGCGCGTGCACTGTGAACCGTTCGCCGATCCGATCCTGCTGCCGCGCGCCCAACGACAGGCGGCGCTGCAGGCCACGGTGGATCGCTACGCCGAACGACTGCAACAGCATGCGCTGATGGCGCCGCTGGACTGGTTTAACTTTTACGATTTCTGGACATTACCAGAGGAGAAGAGCCGCGATGAGTGAACGTATCTGGCGCGCTGAGGTTGAATTAACCGTGTCGTTCCACGACTGTGACCCGATGGGCGTGGTGTGGCACGGCAACTATTTCCGTTTTTTTGAAGTGGCGCGTGAAGCGCTGTTGCGCAGCATCAACTACAGCTACGGTGAGATGACCGCCAGCGGTTTTGTCTGGCCGGTGGTAGACACGCGCGTTAAATACCGTCAGCCGCTGCGCTGCGAAGAGGTGATCCGTGTCGAAGCCAGTATTACAGAATACGAGAACCGCCTGCGTATCGATTATGTGATCCGCAATGCCGCGGGCCAGATCACCACCAAAGCGCATACCTTGCAGGTGGCGGTGGATGCGGTGAGTCAGGAGATGAATTTCGTTTCGCCAGACATTTTGTTTGAGCGTTTGGGAGTTAAACCGTGATCAGACTATTTTGCTTACTGCTAACACTCATCTGTGCTAGCGCGCATGCCGTGACGCTGGAACAGTTGCAGCAGCGTTTTGCCAGCCAGCAAGTGATCCGTGCCAATTTCGAGCAGGTGCGCACCATTTCTGGTATGTCGCAGCCGCTGGTGTCGCGCGGCCAGTTGTTAATCGCCCAACAGCAAGGTTTATGGTGGCATCAGGCCACGCCGTTTGTCATGACCTTGATTCTCGATGATAAGCGTATGGTGCAGAGCATGAGTGGTCAGCCGCCGCAGGTGATCACCGCCGACAGCAATCCGCAGATGTTTCAGTTCAATCATCTGCTGCGCGCCTTGTTCCAGGCCGACGAAAAGGTGCTGCGCGAGAATTTCGAACTCAATTTCCGCGATCAAGGCAATGATCAATGGCAGTTGAGCCTGACACCGAAAGCGGCGCCGCTGAATAAAATCTTCAACCGCATTGATCTGCAGGGCGCGGCCTTCCTCAACCGCATTACGCTGGATGATAAGCAGGGCGATAAAACCGCCATCACCCTGAGTGATACCCGCACCGAGCCAAAACAACTGACTGATGAAGAGCGAGCGCGTTTTGCCCCAGCGCAGTGAGAAAACTGCTGCGCTGTTGTGGCTGACAGTGTGTCTGGTGCTGGCAGTGGCCCTTGCCATTATGTTGCCGCGCAGCCAGCTAAATAGCAGCGTGCTGGCTTTACTGCCGCAACAAAATCTCGGGCAGGCGCCGGCAGAGATTCAGCAAGGCTTTATGCAGCGGCTGGATCGCCAACTGGTGTGGCTGGTGAGCGCCGATGATGCGCATGGCGATGAAGTGGCAGAGTGGTGGCAAGCGCAGCTGCAGGCGCTGCCGATGCTGAAACAGGTCAGCGGTGCGTTGGATGAGGATCAGATGCAGCGTTGGGGCACCTACGCTTTCCAGCATCGCAATGGCCTGATCGATCCGTTGACGCGAGCGCGTTTGCAAAACGGTGGCACAGCACAAGCCGACTGGATTCTGGCGCAGCTGTTCTCAGCGTTTGCTGGTGTCGGCAGTAAAGAGATCCAAAACGATCCGTTAATGCTGGTGCGTGGCGCGCAGCTGGCATTGCAGCAGAACGCCAGCAAAATGGTGCTGCATAACGGCTGGCTAACCGTGAATGATGCCCAACAGCGTCGCTGGTATTTCCTGCACGGCGAACTGGCCAGCAATGCCTTTAGCATTCAGCAGAGCCATCAGCTGGTGACCGCCCTCAACCAGCTGGAACAGCAGTTGAAAACGCGTTGGCCGGATGCGCAGCTGTTAACGCGCGGCACGGTGCTGTTCAGCGATGATGCCAGCCAGCGCGCGCAGCATGATGTTGAAACGCTTGGCAGCGTGACGCTGGCAGGCTTGTTGCTGCTGGTGTGGCTGGTGTTCCGCTCGTTGCGGCCGCTGGCGCTGTGTGCGCTCTCGGTGGCGATAGGCGCGATGGCCGGCACGGTGCTGACCTTAATCTGTTTTGGTGAGCTGCATCTCACGACTTTAGTGATGAGCCTCAGCATTGTCGGCATCTCGGCCGATTATACCCTGTATTACCTGACCGAACGCATGGTGCACGGCGAGCAATCCACGCCGTGGCAAAGCCTGCACAAAGTGCGCGCTACCTTATTACTGGCACTGGGCACCACGGCGATTGCCTGGCTGCTGATGTTGCTGGCGCCATTCCCCGGTTTGCGCCAACTGGCGGTGTTCGCCGCCAGCGGGTTAAGTGCGTCTTGCCTGACGGTGATCTGTTTTTATCCATGGCTGGTACGCGGCCTGCCAGTGCGACCGATTCCCGGAATGGTGTGGCTGGCGCGCTGGTTAGCGGCATGGCGTCGCAACAAGCTGTTGAAAGTTGGATTGCCGCTGCTGGTGGCGATCTATGCATTGAGCGGCATGATTCAGCTGCACGTCGATGACGATATTGCCCATCTGCAGAGCGCTCCGGCTAAATTGCTGGCACAGGATCGCCAACTGGCACAGCTGACGGGTCAGCAGGCCGATCAAACCTGGTTTGTGGTGTGGGGCGATAATGAACAGCAGGCATTACAGCGTCTCAGCGCCCTGACGCCAAAGTTGCAACTGGCGCAACAGCAAGGCTGGATGGCGGGTTATCGTATCTTGCCGCTTAATTCGCTGGACCAGCAACAGCAGGATCTGCAACTGCTGCAGCAGGCCGCGCCAGACATCCTGACGCGGTTAAAGCAGGCGGGCATCACTTTAGCCAATGCCGATCTGGCGGCGATGCCAGTCAATGCCGATGACTGGCTGGCGAGTCCACTTAGCGAGGGTTGGCGTTTGCTATGGCTGTCGCTGCCGGATGGACGTAGCAGCGTGTTGGTGCCGGTAAATGGCGTGAAAAACAGTGCTGCGTTACTGGACTTAGCAACGCAGCAGGCGGGCGTGAGCTGGGTCGATCGCAAAGCCAGCTACGATGAACTGTTCCGTTTCTGGCGCACGCTGCTGAGTGGCCTGTTGGGGCTGGCGCTGCTGCTGATCACCGTGAGTTACATCGTACGACTTGGTTTGCAGGCAGGTTTACGTAGCGCCTTGCCATCCTGGCTGTCGCTGGCAGCGGCGCTGGCGACGTTAGGCTGGATCGGCGCGAGCCTGAACTTATTCGCCTTACTGGCGCTGATTCTGGTGCTCGGCATCGGTATTAATTACACGCTGTTCTTCAGTAATCCACGCGGTACGCCGCTCACCTCAATGCTGGCGGTTACGCTGGCGATGATGACCACACTCCTGACGCTGGGCATGCTGGTGTTCAGCAGCACGGCGGCAATCAGTGGTTTTGGCACCGTATTATGCAGCGGGATCTTTTGTGCATTCTTGCTGGCTCCACTGGCGCTGGCCCCCGGGAAAAGGAAGCAACGATGAAAACAGGTGCTTTGTTATTGATGCTGAGCCTGCTGTTGAGCGGCTGTGCAAAACATGACAGCCCATCCGAACGGCCCACCGCGTGGCTAAAACCGGGCGTCCGCGTGACTTTGCCTGCGCCGGGCATCTCACCCGCGTTTCAGCAGCAGCAACTGCTGACCGGCCACGCCAAAGGCAAAACCCAGTCACTGCTGGTGCTGCTGAGCGCTGATTCGCAGCAAGTTAGCCTGGCAGGCTTGTCCTCGCTGGGCATTCGCTTGTTCCGCGTGACCTATGATAAGAACGGTATTCATACTCAGCAGATGATGGCGCTGCCTGAAATGCCGCCAGCCAGTCAGGTACTGGCAGATGTGATGCTGAGCCACTGGCCGCTCAGTGCATGGCAGCCGCAGTTGCCGCCGGGCTGGCAGTTGGTCGACGAGGGCGATCGTCGTGAGTTGCGCGATCCTGCCGGTAACGTGGTGACGCTGATTCGCTATCTGCAGCGGGGAACCGTGCGTGAACCGATCAGCATCGACCAGCGCGCCTTCGGTTATCAAATTCAAATCCAGCATCTGGACGCATCTTCATGATCTACATTTCGGCGTTTGGCATGGTGAATGCGCTCGGAAACTCGCTAGAGAAGATTGCCGCACAGCTGACGTCAGGCCAGGCTCCTGGTATGCAGCCGCGCGAAGGCTGGTTGCAGCAAGAGAAAACCTGCTGGCTGGGCGAGGTGCCGGGCGAACTGCCGCCAGTGCCCGCCGCCCTTGCCGCGCATGACACGCGGAATAATCAGCTGCTGCTGGCGGCACTGGCGCAGATCCGCCCGGCTGTCGATGACGCGATTGCCCGCTTTGGCCGTGAACGTGTCGCGGTGGTGCTGGGCACCAGCACCTCGGGCGTGGACGAGGGCGATCGTCAGGTCGACGGTGGCTTGCCGGGTTACGATTACTGCATGCAGGAGTTGGGCGACCCGTCGCGTTTTCTGGCGCACTACCTTGAGCTGGATGGCCCTGCGTACACCATTTCCACCGCCTGTTCCTCCAGCGCTCGCGCGTTGATCAGCGGACAGCGCCTGATTGAGGCTGGTCTGGTGGATGTGGCGCTGGTGGGTGGCGCGGATTCGCTGAGCCGCATGCCAATTAACGGCTTTGCCAGCCTGGATTCGTTATCCGAGCGCCAGTGTGCGCCGTTCAGCGCAGAGCGTGACGGTATCTCGATTGGCGAGGCAGGGGCGCTGCTGTTGCTGACGCGTGAACCGCAGCCGCTGGCGTTGCTTGGCGCGGGTGAATCTTCGGATGCCTGGCATATGTCGGCTCCGCATCCTGAAGGCATTGGCGCTGAGCAGGCGATGAAGATGGCGCTAAAGCAAGCCGAATTAGAGCCGCAGGATATTGGCTACATTAATCTGCACGGCACCGCGACGCCGCTCAACGATCAGGTCGAATCAGGCGTGATTCATCGCCTGTTTGGCGATAGCGTGCCGTGCAGCTCAACCAAACATCTGACCGGCCACACGCTCGGCGCGGCAGGTGCGACCGAGGCGGCGCTAGCGGCACTTATCGTGCAACAAAATCTGGCGTTACCGGCGCAGGATTTTAGCGCCACTACTCTGGATAGCACGCTGCCTGATTGCGGATTGCTGACTTCACCGCAGCCGCTGGCGCGTCCGATCATTGCTTCAAACTCTTTTGCTTTTGGCGGGAATAACACCTGCCTGATTGTAGGAAAGCCTCATGACTGATTTTCTGCCGGTGGGCGATTATCTGCCGCACCGTGCACCGATGCTGCTGCTGGATCGCGTGATTCAGGTCAGCGACGAGCGCGTAGTGTGTGAAGTGACGATCAACCACCATGGCGTACTCGCTCCGTTTCTCAATGCACAGGGCGAACTGCCCGCGTGGTTTGGCGTCGAGATCATGGCGCAGACCGTCGGCGTTTGGTCTGGGTTTCATGCCCGCCAGCGCGGCGATCGGGATATCCGGCCCGGTATGTTATTAGGCGGGCGCGGCTATCGTGCCACAGCCGCCACCTTTGCCGCAGACATCACGCTGCGGGTGGAGATGCATCTGTTAATGCGTGACGACAAGCTCGGCAGCTTCGAAGGCGAAATCCGCAGCCAGGACAGGGTCCTTGCCAGCGGTCGGCTGAATACCTATCAGCCGGATGAACAGGAACTTAATCAATTACAACAAGGGATGCAGCCATGACACGCAGCGTATTAGTGACCGGCGCGAGTAAAGGGATTGGCCGCGCCATCGCGCTTCGTCTGGCGCAGGACGGTTTCAACGTGGTGGTGCATTACCACCGTGATGCGGCGGGCGCACAACAGACGCTGGCGGACATCACTGGCGCGGGTGGCATGGGGCGCATCCTGCAGTTTGACGTGGCCGAACGTGAGGCCACGCGCAATGCGATTGAAAATGACATCGCGGAGCACGGCGCCTATTACGGCGTGGTGAACAATGCCGGTATTACCCGTGACGGTGCATTTCCGGCCCTGACCGAGGACGAGTGGGACAGCGTGATCCACACTAACCTCGACAGCTTCTACAATGTGATTCATCCCTGTGTGATGCCGATGATTGGTCTGCGTAAAGGCGGCCGTATCATCACCTTATCCTCGGTGTCCGGTATCATGGGCAACCGTGGCCAGGTCAACTACAGCGCGGCTAAAGCCGGGATTATCGGTGCCACCAAAGCGCTGGCCATCGAGTTAGCGAAACGCAAAATCACCGTGAACTGCATAGCACCGGGCTTAATCGATACCGGCATGACGGATCTGGAGCCGATGGTGATCGACGAAGCGCTGAAGATCATCCCGATGAAGCGCATGGGCGCGGCTGAGGAAGTCGCCGGACTCGCCAGCTATCTGATGTCAGACATTGCGGGCTACGTGACGCGTCAGGTGATTTCAATCAATGGAGGTATGCTGTGATGCAGCGGGTCGTGGTAACCGGAATGGGAGGCGTCACCGCCTTTGGCGAAAACTGGCCAGCGGTGGCTGCGCGCATCAAACAGGGGCAAAATGCGGTGCGTAAAATGCCGGAATGGCAGATTTACGACGGCTTGCATACCTTGCTCGGTGCCCCGGTCGATAACTTCGAACTGCCCGCGCACTATACGCGCAAACGCATTCGTTCGATGGGTCGTGTGTCGTTAATGGCGACGCGCGCCACCGAGCTGGCGCTGGAACAGGCGGGCTTGATCGATCATCCGGTGTTGACCAGCGGTGAAACCGGCATTGCTTATGGCTCTTCCACCGGCAGTACTGGCCCGGTCAGCGAATTCGCCACCATGCTGACGGAAAAGCACACCAATAACATCACCGGCACCACCTATGTGCAGATGATGCCGCACACCACAGCGGTGAACGCCGGGCTGTTCTTTGGCCTGCGTGGCCGGGTGATCCCCACCTCCAGCGCCTGTACTTCGGGCAGTCAGGCAATTGGCTATGCGTGGGAAGCGATCCGCCATGGTTATCAAACTGTGATGGTGGCAGGCGGTGCGGAGGAGTTGTGTCCTTCTGAAGCGGCGGTGTTTGATACGCTGTTTGCCACCAGCCAACGTAACGATGCACCGCATTCATCACCGTCACCGTTTGACCAACAGCGCGATGGGTTAGTGATTGGCGAAGGCGCGGGAACTTTGATTCTCGAATCGCTGGAGCATGCCCAGGCACGCGGCGCGACGATTTACGCCGAGCTGGTGGGTTTCCACACCAACTGCGATGCGGCGCATATTACCCAGCCGCAGCGTGAAACCATGCAGATTTGCATCGAACGCGCACTGAAAATGGCGGGCGTCACGCCGGAACAGATTGGTTATATCAACGCCCATGGCACGGCGACCGATCGCGGCGATATCGCAGAGAGTCAGGCCACGGCAGCGATATTTGGCAATAACACGCCGATTTCATCGCTGAAAAGCTACTTTGGCCACACGCTCGGAGCCTGCGGCGCGTTGGAAGCCTGGATGAGCATTGAGATGATGCGAGAAGGGTGGTTTGCGCCCACACTGAATCTGACGCAGCCCGCAGCAGAGTGCGGCGATCTGGATTATATCATCGGCGAATCACGCTCGATCGATACCGATTATATTCAATCTAACAACTTTGCCTTCGGGGGTATCAACACCTCGCTGGTGTTTAAACGCTGGCGCGACGCCTGAATATTCACAACTGTCAGCGGTTTAAGTAATTGAGGCCGCGACGCCTAAATTCTCCGACTGTCAGCGGTTTCAATCAACGAAGTCACAACGCCTTAATCCCCCAGACTACCAGCGGTTTCAATCAACGAAGCCGCTGCACTTTCATTTTCCCCGGCCTTAAATCCCCACACTTCCTCAGTGAAATCACAGTGGTAAGTACAATTAGCGCCCGGTGTTTTCGCTTTCTTAACAAATAAGCGCTCCAGACCACGCTTAGTTGAGAAAGTTCAGCGATTTTGCTTGCTTTCGGATTAGCACTCCGCATAATCGCAAACCGTAATAAAAATGATTATCAATATATTTCGTATCAGGGGATATCCATGCGTACTTCGCCTTTCAATCCCGGACTGAAACCGACGCTGCTTGCTGTTCTGGTCAGTGCCGGTTGTTTGCCAGTGATGGCTGCTACCACCAACACCACAACGTCTTCAACCGCGGCCAAAAACGAGCAGCAGACGCTGACCGTGACCGCGACGCCACAAGCTGATTTTAAATCCGGCGGCAACGATTTAGTCCCTGCGTTCCTTGACGGGCAAATCGCCCACGGCGGCCGCCTCGGCATGCTGGGTGAGCAGAATGCCATGGACGTGCCGTTTAACGTCATCGGCTTCACCTCGAAGATGATTCAGGACCAGCAGGCAAAAACCATTGCTGACGTGGTGCGTAATGACGCAGGCGTTCAGAATGTTAAAGGCTACGGTAACTTTGCCGAGGCTTATCGCATCCGTGGCTTCGAGCTGGATGGCGATGATATGACATACGGTGGCCTGGCAGGCGTGGTGCCGCGTCAGGTGATGGACGCTTCCCTGATTGATCGTGTCGAAATTTTCAAAGGCGCTAACAGCCTGGTCAACGGCGCGGCGTCATCTGGCGTTGGTGGCATGATCAACCTTGAGCCGAAGCACGCGGAAGATACGCCGATCACCCGCGTTGGCGTGGATTACACCTCTTCTTCTCAGGTCGGCGGAACGCTGGATGTAGGTCGTCGTTTCGGTGATAACAACCAGTTTGGCGTACGTTTCAATGCAGTCCATCGCGAAGGTGAGACTGGCGTCGATGGCGAAAAGAAACGCACCACGGCAGCATCATTGGGCCTGGATTATCGTGGCGATCGTCTGCGCACCTCACTGGACGTGGGCTATCAGAAAAAGACCTATCATGATGCGCTGCAGGGCGTGAAATTCGGCGACTTCATTCCAGAAGTTCCCTCCAATTCGCATAACTACAGCCAGAAATGGGTGTATAGCGATATGGAATCCGAATTCGGAATGGCGAAAGCGGAATACGATATCACCGATAGCTGGACGGCCTATGCCGGACTGGGTGCACAGCACGCCCATGAAACCGGTAACTATGGTTCGCCAACGGTTGCCGACACCAATGGTGATGGCACTATCAGCAGCTTCTACTCCAACCGCATTCAGGACAACATGAGCGGTATGGTGGGTCTGCGCGGTGATTTCCACACCGGTTTCGTCAGTCATAAAGTCAATGTGGGCTATTCAGCATTAACCACTAATGCCAAAAACGCCTACAACATGTCGCTGGTCGGCACGCCGTTCAACATTTACAACAGCGGCGATGTCGCAGAGCCGGCAGCAACCTTCGCCGGTGGTAAATTCTCAGATCCGCTGACGACAGCTCGCACACGTACGCAAGGTTATCTGCTGAGTGACACGTTAGGCGTGTTTGACGATACGCTGCTGTTCACCGTGGGTGCGCGCCATCAGAAAGTGGTAGTGCGTAATTATGCTTACGGCACTGGCGCGGAAGATGTTGCGTCTCGCTATACCAACGATCGCTGGATGCCAACGTATGGCGTGGTTTATAAACCATGGAAAGAAGTTTCCTTCTACGCGAACCATACTGAAGCCTTGCAGCCAGGCAGCGTGGCACCTAACACCGCGACCAACTACGGCAGCGTGACCGGTGTTGCCCACTCTAAGCAAAACGAAATCGGTGTCAAAACCGACTTTGGCCGCGTGGGTGGATCGTTAGGTCTGTTTGAAATTAAGAAACCATCAGGCCTGTTAAACAGCGACGGTGCTTATGTGATGGATGGCGAGCAGCGTCACCGTGGGCTGGAAGCCAATGTCTTTGGTGAGCCGGTTCTGGGTCTGCGTCTGAATGCAAGTGCAACCTGGATCGATCCAGTGATGACCAAAACCTCCGGCGGCACCTATGATGACAAACAGGCGATTGGTGTGCCTCGTTACAATTATGTGCTGGGTGCAGAGTATGACATCAAACCGATTGATGGTCTGACCGCCACCGCGATGTTGAATCATACGGGCTCGCAGTACGCTAACTCCGCGAATACCTTGAAGCTGGATAGCTACACCACGCTGGACTTGGGTGTGCGTTACCGCATGAAGGTCAGCCAGAACGATCTGGTCTGGCGCGTGGGTGTGGATAACGTGACCAATGAGAAGTACTGGGCCAACGTTGATGGCACCGGCACCTATCTGGCGCAGGGCGATCCTCGCACATTGAAAGTCTCAATGAGCTACGATTTCTAATCCGCTCATAACAGGGACGCCATCGCGTCCCTGTTGTCATTTTATACTGAAATAATTCTGTACCTTGCCACGCATTCCATTACACTCAGTGCGGCAATCCCGCGCATAAAAGTCCTTTGTTATTGAGTCAACATGAGTTCACCCGCGCCACCTGACGATCACGACGAGCCTTTACGACAATCTCTGGATGATGCGCACTTCGCTATTGTGGTACTTGCAGTGACCTCTGTTACCCTTATAATCTTCGTCCTGATGGTGACGTTATGGATGAGCTAAGGTCAGCAACAGTTCATGGAAGCCTGCAAGGAGATGTCGATGGAAGCCCGAGATGACAAACTGATCGCCATAATTGGCCTGCTCTCCGCCTGTTTAATCGGTGTGGTGTTCCTGTTCACCATGACATGGTTGACCGATGTGCGCCATCCCGTCGATCCCGCGCTTGATGTTCAAACCTGTCCGCCAAAAGTTCATCCGACACAACACTCTTAACTCTGCTTTTCCCGGTTATGCCATTTAATTTGCTGACTGCGCAGCTCTAACGCCAGCGCCTCGTGCAGCGTACGATTGCCATTGGGATCGCCCAGGCCAAACAGCGCGCCGGGTGAACGCCGATCGTCTGCCCAGGCCGGATATTCCACCACCGGATAGAGCGAAATCCCTTCCAGCGCCACCCCTTCGTCTAATGCCAACAGGGCTTCTTCCGTGACATGCCGTAACCAGGATGCGCGAGCGTCACCCTCCGCGCCGGTCTCTGCCAGCAGTAATGGACGTTGATAGCGCTGCCAGCATTGCAGCATCAGGCGATGCAGCGGTTGATAAGTCGCGTGTTCAGCAGGGATGGTGTCGCCGGAAAAGAACCAGTGGTTATCGGGATAGTAATTTAAGCCGAGGATATCGAGGAAATCTTCACGTCCGCCCAGTTCAGGCGCATCACGCCCGGCAATCCAGTCCCAGGCTTCAAACTGTGCCTGATGCTGCGCATCAGCATAGGGCTTGCTGTCGGGATTGTCGGGATCGGTGGCGATTTGCACCAGCGGATCGGTGAGCACAAAGCGCGCATCAGGATACACCTCACGAATCGCATGCATCGCCGCCAGGGAAGCGCGCACTAACTGACGTTTTAGCTCGCGACCACGCTCGCTGGCATAGGGATCGAGCCAGGAAACATCCGCTCCCGCCCATGACCAGAACGAGATTTGGTTTATCGGAGTGAAAAAAGGGTGTTCGACGCCTTCATCACGCATCAGTTGCGCCATGGCACGTGCGAAACGCTCAAAATGATCGACAAAGGCGCTGCGCCAGATATCGAGATGTTCCGGATAGCCAAAATGCGCTAATTCCCAGATGATCTGCATATCGTGGCGCGCGGCGGCATGAATCATCGGTAAAAAGCTGCGCCAGTCATATTCGTCTGGCCTGGCTTCGATAAGATGCCAGCGTGCACCGTCCCGGGCAGTGTGTAACCCTTCCTGCGCCAGTGCGGCGTAATCTTTTTCCAGTAACATGTCGTGACCGCTACTGATCACCATATCCATACGACGACCGCCGCTGCGACAGGCGGTAGAGCAGGGGAAGCTACCCTGGAAGAAACTGCGGAAAAGCTGCGGGTGATGGCGCGGGGATTGCTGAGTCATCATCCTCTCCTCACGGTAAACGTCGGGTGCAGAACGCACGCCTAAGTCTAGACTGTAAACTAAAGACGCGTCAGCGAGCGGTAGCAGATGTCTCTGATTGCCATTCGATGCGGTAAGACCAACAATAATAGATCCAGTGAATTCAGGGATTCGGTATGAGTGAAGCAGCATCCGTTCAGCAGACGCCGACGGGCGAAGGGTTACGAGAGATTGTTGATGCACGTTGTGCGCAGCATCCCGAGATGAGTGGTATCCATCCCCTCAACGATGGTTTGGACGCCTTTGCCGCGCGCTATCTGCTGATGGGCATGGCGCAACACACCATTGATGTGCAGTACTACATCTGGCACAACGACATGTCTGGCCGTTTGTTGTTCAGCGCACTGCTGGATGCCGCCGAACGGGGCGTCAAAGTTCGCTTGCTGCTGGATGACAACAATACGCCGGGCCTGGATGACACGCTGGCCGAACTCGATCGCCATCCCAATATTGCGGTGCGTTTATTCAATCCTTTTTCCTTTCGCACCCTGCGCGCACTCGGTTATCTGACTGATTTTGCTCGCCTTAATCGACGTATGCACAACAAGAGCCTGACGGTGGATGAGGCGGTGACGCTGGTTGGCGGGCGCAATATCGGCGACGAATATTTCGGAACGGGTGATGAGCCGCTGTTCACCGATTTGGATGTGCTAGCCATTGGACCCGTGGTGCAACAAGTGGCGCACGATTTTGAGCGCTACTGGCACAGCAAGGCGGTATCGCCTCTACGCGCGGTGGTGGATGTCTCAGGCGATGCCCATCAGGCGGTGCGTTTACCGGCTGAGTGGCAGCAGAGTGAAGCCGTTCAGCGCTATCTGGCACGGCTGGAACACTCGTCCTTTGTCAGTCAAATGGAGCAGGGATCGATGCAGATGACGTGGGCCGAATCGCGTCTGTTGAGTGACGATCCGCGTAAGGGATTGGGTAAAGCTAAGCGTTCCAGCCTGCTGCCGCAGCGTATGCTGGAGGTGATCGGCACGCCCCAACAGCAGTTCGATATCATCTCGGCGTATTTTGTGCCCACGCGCGCCGGGGTGGCTCAGCTGGTGGCGCTCAAGCGGCGGGGGGTAAAAATCGCGATACTCACCAATTCACTGGCGGCCAACGATGTATCAGTGGTGCACGCAGGCTACGCACGCTGGCGCAAAAAGCTGCTGCGTCATGGTATTGCGCTGTATGAGATGAAACCACAGGACAATGCTAAAGATGCGCCACACGACCGAGGCCTAACCGGTAATTCAGGCTCAAGTTTACATGCCAAAACCTTTACCGTGGACAACCGGAAAGTGTTTATCGGCTCCTTCAATTTTGATCCACGCTCTGCAGTGCTTAACACCGAAATGGGACTGGTGATTGAGAGTGAAACCCTGGCGCAGCAAACTCATCAGCGTTTTATTGCCGGGATGCGCGATCGCGCCTGGACACTGCGACTGGACAATTGGGGGCGTGTAAACTGGGTCGAATATGCCGGGGAGTCAGGTGAAGTGGTACACAAGCATGAGCCGCAGTGTACCTGGATACAAAGACTGCTGGTGCGATTGGTGTGGCGCTTACCGGTGGAGTGGTTACTGTAGCCGCAATTTATCCTGATTCACTGTCGCGACGCACAAACTCACGCCGCGACAGTGCACGCTTTACGCCTTTTGCGGCGTTTGACGTTGTGGCTTACCTGAGAACAGGAAACGCAGTAGCGGAATGCGCAGATGGATTTCGTACAGCGCAAAGGCGATACCAAACACCATTAGCAGACCCACAAAGAAGCCCAGCGTGTTGCTGCTAATGTGCGGGGTGACGTAAATGCCATACAGAATGGTCAGCGGATGGTGCACCAGGTAGATAAACAGTGAGGCATTCACTAAGTACATGATGCGCGGTGAATGGCTGTTCAGCAGCTTGTGGCCAAAGCTAAAGCAGACATTCAGCATACAAAGCCCCATTAAGGTTGAAATCACCTCATCAATTTCATACAACCAGCCATCGCCGCTGCTGTAACGCTGATTCAGGCTGTAAGCGATAAACACCGCAATGGCGCCAAAGCACATCACCGGGTTGAAGCGCACAAACAAGGCTTTCAGCGCCTGATGTTTCCATGCCAGCGCACCGAGCATAAAGAACGGCAGGAACGTCAGGGTTTGCATCACGGCCACGCTAAACAGACCATCGGCGAACACATTAGGCACGGCATAAAACAGCACGCGGCGGAACAGGCACCAGACCAATGCATAAGCCAGAAACGCCAGCGTCAGTTTTCCCCAGCCAACTTGCTGATAATCAATTTTCCGCTTCTGGGTGCGCAGCCAGCGGAAAGTCAGCATGCCGAGTGCGGTCAGAATCACTAAAACCAGTAAAAACCACAGGTGAGAAATCAGTTCCCACGCCAGCGTATTGTACTTTTCATACAGAGAAAAGCTGTCCCAATTACCCACTTTGTCGGTCAGATTTTTTAGCATAAAAAACTGCGGCAGGGTAATGAGCGGAATCGCCGTCAATAGCGGGATT
Source organism: Pantoea sp. alder81 (assembly GCF_020179835.1). Classification (GTDB taxonomy): domain Bacteria; phylum Pseudomonadota; class Gammaproteobacteria; order Enterobacterales; family Enterobacteriaceae; genus Pantoea. The sequence continues at coordinate 442,840 of NZ_JAIUDA010000001.1, forward strand.
CCCACGCGCTCCATGCGGACCTTCAGCCAGCGCTGTGGTTGATAGCGCAGGTACAGCATGTAGGAAAAATAACCGGAAATGACAAAAAACACCTGCATGCGGAAGGCGTGGATGAAGTCATTCAAAACGGTTAACCACATCGAGGCATCGTGGCTATTCACGGCCCAACGCTGCGTGGAGTAGATCAACGAGACGTGAAAAGGCACGCCTAATAACATTAAATACGCTCGAATGGAGTCGAGAAAATATTCGCGTTCGGGTTTTGCTGAACTCATAAGCTTCCAATTTGTCAGTTTACTTGCCGGTTTCGCCCTGAAACCGGATTATGCTGGTTTAAAATTCTACCGCCTGTAAACAGCGTATACTATCAGGTGATTCTGTATCTTAACCTGAAGGGTTTAATTATCTGAAAAGCACACTTTCAGCTTACAAATCAGCGCAACAATCTTGTGCATAAGCTGTCGGAATACCGAATAATCCTTTAAGATAAACGGGTTTGATCTGTGCACACGAAAGGGGGGGATGTGCTAAATAAAGTGAATAAAAAAGTAGGACTGGTAAAAATGCGCTGGGTAGGCGCGGCAGTTCTGCTGGCGTTGTACGCCAACAATAGCTGGGCGTTCAACATTGATGATGTAGCAAAACAAGCCAAGGCGCTGGCAGGGAAAGGTTACGAAGCGCCGAAGAGCAATTTACCCTCTCAGTTTCGTGATATGAAATTTGCGGATTATCAGCAGATCCAGTTTAACCACGATAAAGCTTACTGGGGCAAACTGCGTACGCCGTTTAAGCTCGAGTTCTATCATCAGGGCATGTATTTCGATACGCCGGTGAAAATTAATGAAGTCACCGCCTCGTCGGTACGTGAAATCAAATATAACCCTGACTATTTCAACTTCGGCAACGTGAAACACGATGCTGATTCCGTCAAAAACCTCGGGTTTGCCGGATTCAAAGTACTGTATCCTTTAAATAAAAAGGGTAAAGACGACGAAATCTCCAGCTTCCTGGGTGCCAGCTATTTCCGCGTAATTGGCGAAGGCCAGGTTTATGGTCTGTCAGCTCGTGGGTTAGCGATTGATACCGCACTGCCATCAGGTGAAGAGTTCCCGCGCTTTAAAGAGTTCTGGATTGAACGTCCAAAACCTCAGGACAAGCAGCTGGTGATCTACGCACTGCTGGATTCACCACGTGCGTCAGGTGCTTATCGCTTCATTATCAAGCCGGGCAAAGAGTCGACGGTGGATGTGCAGTCCAAGGTTTACCTGCGTGATAACGTCGGCAAACTGGGTGTGGCGCCACTGACCAGCATGTTCCTGTTTGGGGCTAACCAGCCTTCACCGGTGACCAATTTCCGTAATGAGCTGCACGACTCAAACGGATTGTCGATTCATGCTGGCAACGGTGAATGGATCTGGCGTCCGCTGAACAACCCGAAACATCTGGCGGTGAGCACGTTCACCGTGGAAAACCCTAAAGGGTTCGGTTTGCTGCAGCGTGGCCGTGATTTCAGCCATTATCAGGATCTCGACGATCGCTACGACCTGCGTCCAAGCGGTTGGGTTGAGCCACAGGGCGACTGGGGTAAAGGTCGTGTCGAACTGGTCGAAATCCCGACAGCGGATGAAACCAACGACAACATCGTCGCCTTCTGGACGCCAGAGTCATTGCCTGAGCCGGGCAAAGAGATGAACTTCCAGTATCGTCTGCACTTCACGCGTGATGAAAACCAACTGCATCAGGACGATGTGGCATGGGTGAAAAACACGCTGCGTTCTGCGGGTGATGTGAAACAGTCTAACCTGGTACGTCAGCCGGATGGCTCCATTGCCTTTACCATCGACTTCGTCGGTAAAGCGATGAGCAAATTGCCGGACAATACTCAGGTCGCGCCACAGGTCAGTGTGGGCAACAATGCCGACGTGGTTGAGCAGAGTGTACGCTACAACCCGGTGACCAAAGGCTGGCGTCTGGTACTGCGTCTGCGCGTGAAAGATAACAAGCAGCCGACCGAAATGCGTGCGGCGCTGGTAAGCGGCGACAAGACATTGACGGAAACCTGGAGCTATCAGCTACCTGCCAATGAATAATTCGACTTATTTACCTCAATCTTACGTGGAGGCCCTGCCGCTTGATGCGGCGGGGCGCGCTCGTCTGAGTGATTCGTTACAGAATGCACAGGCGTTCCACGCTATTCATACGGCGCTGGGGCAAGATGTTGCCGCCAGCGATCGCCCGGATGATGCACCGTTAAAATCGGTGTCATCACGCGTGCAGATGGCCTGGCCGGATTCACTGGCGAATGGTCAACAACTCAGTAAAGACTACCTCGATCGCACCACGCTGAAGGCGATGCCTAAAGTGAAGCGTTCGTTGATGTTCCCTGAGATCTGGCGCACCAACCCTATCGCGCGTGCATGGGATTCCGTGCGTGGAAAAAAATCCACGCCGCGCTATGCCACAGCGGAAGAGCAAAAGACCGAAGACAAGTGGCGTCATGTCGGTTCCATGCGTCGTTATGTGCTGCTGATTCTGACGATTTTGCAGACGGTGGTGGCGACCTGGTACATGAAAACCATTCTGCCGTATCAGGGATGGACACTGCTCGATCCAATCGAGTTGTTTAACCAGAACTGGCTGCAGTCGGTGGAGCTGGTCCTGCCGTACATTTTGCAAACCGGAATTCTATTCCTGTTTGCGATTCTGTTCTGTTGGGTGTCCGCAGGCTTCTGGACCGCGTTGATGGGCTTCCTGCAGTTGCTGATTGGTCGCGACAAATACAGCATTTCGTATTCGACCACCGGCGATGAACCGCTTAACCCGGAACACCGTACCGCGTTGATCATGCCGATCTGTAACGAAGACGTTGAACGCGTATTCGCCGGTCTGCGTGCGACCTGGGAATCGGTGCAGCGCACTGGTAACGCCGAGCACTTTGATGTCTATATCCTGAGCGACAGCTACGATGCCGATATCGCCATCGCCGAGCAGAAAGCCTGGATGGAGCTGGTACGTGATGTCGGAGGCGCAGGCAAGATCTTCTATCGTCGCCGTCGCCGTCGTGTGAAGCGTAAAAGCGGTAACATCGATGACTTCTGCCGTCGCTGGGGTAGTAACTACAGCTACATGGTAGTGCTCGATGCCGATAGCGTGATGAGCGGTGAGTGTCTTACCGGTCTGGTCCGCATGATGGAAGCCAATCCGAACGCCGGTATCATCCAGTCTTCGCCAAAAGCGTCAGGCATGGATACGCTGTATGCACGTTGCCAGCAGTTCGCTACCCGCGTCTATGGCCCGTTGTTTACCGCCGGTCTGCACTTCTGGCAGTTGGGTGAATCGCACTACTGGGGCCATAACGCCATCATCCGTGTTCAGCCGTTCATTGAGCACTGTGCGTTAGCACCGCTGCCAGGCGAAGGTTCTTTTGCCGGTTCAATTCTGTCGCATGACTTCGTTGAAGCCGCATTGATGCGCCGCGCCGGTTGGGGTGTGTGGATCGCCTATGATCTGCCGGGCTCCTATGAAGAACTGCCGCCGAACCTGCTGGATGAACTGAAGCGTGACCGTCGCTGGTGCCACGGTAACCTGATGAACTTCCGCCTGTTCCTGGTGAAAGGCATGCACCCTGTTCACCGTGCGGTGTTCCTGACCGGTGTGATGTCTTATCTGTCAGCGCCGTTGTGGTTTATGTTCCTTGCCTTGTCCACGGCGTTGCAGGTGGTGCATACGCTGATGGAACCGACCTACTTCCTGCAACCACGCCAGCTCTTCCCGGTGTGGCCGCAGTGGCGTCCGGATCTGGCGATTGCGCTGTTCTCTACCACGTTGGTGCTGCTGTTCCTGCCGAAGCTGCTCAGTGTGGTGTTGATCTGGTTTAAAGGTGCGAAGCCATACGGCGGTGCTATTCGCCTGTTCTGCTCACTGATTCTGGAAATGCTGTTCTCGGTGCTGCTCGCACCGGTGCGTATGCTGTTCCACACGGTGTTCGTGGTCAGTGCCTTCCTGGGCTGGGAAGTGGTATGGAATTCACCGCAGCGTGATGATGATGCGACACCGTGGAGTGAAGCCTTCCGTCGTCATGGTTCTCAGATGCTGTTAGGTATCGTTTGGGCGGGCGGTATGGGTCTGCTCGATCTGAACTTCCTGTGGTGGTTGTCACCGATTGTGTTCTCACTGATCCTGTCGCCATTTGTGTCGGTGATGTCGAGCCGTGCAACGGTGGGGCAGAAGAGTAAGAATGCGAAGCTGTTCCTGATCCCGGAAGAGTATGAACCGCCGAAAGAGCTGGTTGATACCGACCACTACCTGCAGTTGAACCGCGAGCGTGCGTTGAAGAATGGCTTTATGCATGCCTTGTTCAACCCTGCGTTTAACGCGCTGGCGACTGCTATGGCAACCTCGCGCCATAAGCAGAGTGCGTTGCTTGATCATGCTCGCGATCGCCGGGTCGACCAGGCACTGAGCGATGCGCCTGAGAAACTGAACCGCGAGCAGCGTTTGCAGTTGATCAGCGATCCTGTGGTGCTGGCGCGCGTGCACTCACGCCTGTGGGAAAGTGCAGAGAAATATCATCAATGGGTGGAGAGTTATCAGAAATTGAAACTCAATCCTGAAGCGCTTCCACAGCGCTAACATTGAAAATCTAAAAGCGGCAGCGATGCCGCTTTTTTTTTGCCAACATTCTGACTAACACAATCTTTACGCGCGCAGGTGTAGTTATTCCACCCGTTGCCCGGTTAAACTAACGCCAGTTCATTGTGAGTAAATGTTGTGAATTATTTCCTGAAATTAACGGTTGTTTGCGCCGCCGCGTTTTTGCTGAGTGGCTGCGGCAGCATTATCAGTCGCACCATTCCTGGGCAGGGACATGGCAGCCAGTATTACCCTGGCGTGCAATGGGATGTTCGTGACGGCCCCTGGCGTGTGCTGACCATCCTTGATCTGCCACTCTCGCTGGTGATGGATACGCTGTTGCTGCCCGTCGATGCCAGTCACGGCCCTTACGAATAACGCTTACGCCCATTTATCCGATGGGCTATCGTCATCTTCCCACTCCTGCGCGGCTGCTTCACCCTCTTCGAGGTCGCGCGGTGGCTCAAGCTGGAATTCACCTTCATCCCATTCGTGCAGCGTGTTCTCCGACTGCCACTCCTGACGCAGTTCGACCTCATCGAAATCACCGTCAAATACCGCCTGAGCAGCTTCACCACTGCAGATCGGCAGGCATTCACCTTGCTCATCTTCACCGGCAAAGAACTCTGCCTGCCACATAATATCGCCATCCTGCATCACGTACTTTTGCAGCGAAAACTGGCTGACACTGGCATCGTCTTCATGCAGATCGGGCTGACTGGCCAGAAACTCTTCGCGAGCGGCGTCGATAGCTTCTTCAAGGGTGCTGTACAAGCTCATGATGAACTCCTTGTCTGTTGAAAATGGATTTCTCAGAAGAATAGACGAAAAATGAGAGTGTGCAGGACGGGAGGGGAATAACGGCGGGCGGATGAATAAAATTCAGCCGCCCAAACCGTTTAAATCATCTTTTGCGGGAAATGTAGTACAGGACGTACTGACTCGCGAATAATAGGAGCAGAGTAACGAATGCAGCATTTAATACAGGGTTTCACCTTTTTGAAATTAATACGAGCAGTAGATAAAGCCTGATTTAAATTATAGAGCGTACCGATAAAAACCATATCCTCCTTAACGGGTAGGCGTTTACACTCTTTCCGATGCAAGAGGTGATATCCCTCTTGATCGGTACTGATTGTCACGTAGTAATAGATGCCTTTATTCATATTATAGGTTCCTGCGATATATTTGCTGTGTGTAATCTTTTTATATTTTTAGAAGGGCAGTTAATTGGCTAACTGTCACGGTTGAAATTAACTGGAATCGATTTCGCTAACAAATTCCAGAAAGGAATAAGGATAGTACTTCTTCTATAGAAACAGAATATGCGGGGGGCGGACTCAGACAAAACCTTGTTAAGTAAGTTAATTTTACTGGATTGATAAGCGAAGCCAAAGCATTCAGCAAAATTAAATAGGAAAAGGCCTGGAATGCGTGGGAATTAGATCCGTGAGCAGATGTTTCCATGGATAAAGCTTTTTTATACGGTTGAACGTAAATTCAATAAGATGCGCAGTTTTGTGTTCACATTTCGTTAACAAAGATTAAGATTCTGCATTTCTACAGGTTATTCTACCTTGCGGATAAAGCTTAACCTGGACCGGTTAATGCTCTCAGCCTGAATTCAGACTGGTCCGAATTTACTAAAATTGACAGAGTAACATCGTGAAATAACACAAATTAACTCAGGAAAGGGTGGAGCACGTACTGTGCTCCACATCACATTAATACAGTGATGGTTGACCTTCAGGGCGGGTTTTAAATCGGCGGTGCAACCACATGTACTGCTCAGGTGCCAGCAGGACGGTCTCTTCTACCACTTTATTCATCACGATAGCGGTATCCATTTCATTCTCGAGCGAGAACTTATGGCGAATGTCAGGCATCATTTTGAGCTCATAGCCACGTCCGTTGGGCAGGCGGCGTGCGAGAAAGGGGATCACGCTGGGATTGCCCAAACGAATCAGCATATGCGTGCCCGTGGTGGTCGCGGCATCCTGTACGGCAAAGAAGGGGGCAAACACACTGCTGCGTGGGCCGTAGTCATGATCGGGCGCGTACCAGATGATATCGTTGTTCTTCATGGCGCGAATCATGCCCTTAAGATCTTTACGATCCAGCATGCTCTTATTTGAGCGCATCCGTCCCCAGGTTTGCAGCCAGTCGATGAGTTTATTGTCATTCGGGCGGTAAACACCAATGCCGGGATTATGCATGCCAAATACGCGAGCGCCTAACTCTAGCGTCAGAAAATGCATGCCAATCAGGAGAATACCGCGTTTTTCCGCCAGCGCATGGCTGACATGCTCGAGCCCGGAAGTCGCAACCCATTTCTGAATGCGCCAGTCAGGCCAGAACCACGCCATACCGGTTTCAATCAACCCCATGCCAACCGATTCAAAGTTGTGCTTCACCATGGCTTCACGTTCGCTAGTGGGCATATCTGGAAAACAGAGTTCCAGGTTACGCTGTGCCACTTCCACACGACGTTTCAGGAAACGCATCGCTATGCGGCCCAATCCACAGCCAACTGCATGCAACACCGGGTAAGGAAGTAGCACCAGCAGATAAAGAAATCCAATACCCATCCAGGTTAACCAGTAGCGAGGATGAAGAAGTTCACGGGAAAATTGGGGAAGTTGAGTCATTGAAATGTCAGTATCCTGCGTCTTATGCCAGAGAGTCCGGTTTCTGTTATTTGCCGTGATTATGCCATTTTTTCGAGCTGACTGAAATCAAGCATAGCCTGCCGCTGCGTCTCGGGCAGTGGGTTTGCGCATTTATCTACAATTGTGGCGGAGAATTGCGCCTGTAATCACGACGTTCAGGATTATCCGACCAGGGGCTTTGCATCGAGCTGAATTCAGGTATCATGTGCGCGCTAAATTTCTCTGATTGCTAACAGGATCGAACACCATGCCAGTGTTACATAACCTTGTTTCCAATAAAGAGCTGAAAGATCGCATGCTGGCTGAAAGCGAGCCGCGTACCACAGTCTCTTTTTATAAGTACTTCCAGATTGCCGACCCGAAAGCATTCCGTGATGCCCTGTACGTTGCGCTAACAAAGCTCAAGGTATTTGGACGCGTTTACGTGGCTAAAGAGGGGATCAACGCGCAAATCAGCGTCCCTGCCAGTCAATACGAAGCCATGAAAACCGCGCTGTATGCGTTTGATCCGGCGTTAAATCATCTGCGTATGAACATTGCGCTGGATGATGATGGCAAATCATTCTGGGTACTGCGTTTGAAAGTCCGCGAGCGTATCGTGGCGGATGGCATTGAAGATGAAAGCTTTGATGCCAGCGATGTCGGTGCGTATTTGAAAGCTGCAGACGTCAATGCGATGCTCGACGATCCCGATGCGGTGTTTGTCGACATGCGTAACCATTACGAATTCGAAGTGGGCCATTTCGATCAGGCGATGGAAGTGCCCGCCGATACCTTCCGCGATCAGCTGCCGATGGCAGTGGATATGCTGCAGGAGCATAAAGACAAAAAGATTGTCATGTACTGCACCGGTGGGATTCGCTGTGAAAAAGCCAGCGCCTGGATGAAACACAAAGGCTTCAATGATGTTTATCACATTGAAGGCGGCATCATTGAATACACCCGACGCGCGCGTGAGCAGGGTTTACCGGTGCGTTTTAAAGGCAAAAACTTTGTCTTTGATGAACGTATGGGCGAGCGTATCTCTGACGATATTCTCTCCAGCTGCCACCAGTGCGGCGTGCCGTGCGACAGTCACACCAACTGCGTCAATGACGGTTGCCATCTGTTATTCATTCAGTGCCCAAGCTGTGCGGAGAAATATCAAAACTGCTGCAGCCCGCTGTGTATGGAAGAGGCGACGTTAACACCGGAAGAGCAGCGTTCACGCCGCGCAGGCCGTGAAAACGGTAATAAGGTGTTCAACAAGTCGCGCGGTTTACTCAATATGACCATGGCGATCCCCGCGCCAGAGAAGAAGTAAACCGCATCCAGCCTGAGGCCGCATGACCTCAGGCTGGTTTTGCCTTACTGCCGCACGCCTTCCACTGAGATAATCAGCTCAGCTTTCTGCGATGCCGGTCCAAGATCTTTAGTGATATTGAACTCCTTCAACACGATCTCACCGTTAGCTTCAAATCCGGCGCGATAACCGCCCCAGGGATCCTTGCCTTCGCCCAGCAGTCGTGCATCCAGCGTGATCGGTTTAGTCACGCCATTGAGCGTCAGGTCACCCGTAATCTTGTACTCTTTACCCTCTTTTTGGACTGCGGTTGAGGCAAAGGTGGCTTGTGGGAATTTGGCGGTGTTAAGGAAATCCGCGCTGCGAATATGCTTGTCACGTTCTGCATGATTGGTATCGAGGCTGGCAGTGTTCAGGGTCACGTAAACCTTATCAGCTGCTGGGTTCGCTTCGTCAAAAGTAAAAGTGCCGTCAAAGTCTTTGAACGTCCCGTACAGCCAGCTATAACCGAGGTGCTGAATGCGAAACTGTACAAAGGCGTGCTGGCCTTCATTATCAAATTTGTAGTCTGCAGCGCTGGCCAGCAAACTGGTGCCTAACAGGCTGGCGGCGCTCAGTGTCAGTAACGTCTTCTTTAGCATATTATTTTTCCTTTTCAGAGGTTAACGGGATGCGGTAACCCAACATCCTTTTCAGTGTCACGTCTCGATCAACAAAATGGTGTTTCAGTGCTGCCAGTCCGTGCAGAGCGGAAAACAACACCAATCCCCAGGCGAGCCACAAATGCAGAGCGCCGGCCAAATCGGCCTGTTCACCGGCTCCACTCACCAGGGCTGGTACTTCGAACCAACCAAAAACAGAGATAGCTTTGCCATCGGCGGTGGAAATCAGGTAGCCGCTAATCAGGAGCAGGAGTAACACGCCGTACAACAGCCCATGCGCAACGGTGGCGGAACGGCGGATCAAAGGGGAGTAATTTGACAAAGGAGCCGGTGGGGGCGAGATGAAACGCCAGCCCAGACGCAGCAGTAAGGTGGCAAATAGCAGGATGCCAATGCCTTTATGGATTTCAGGCGCGCTGTGATACCAGCCATCGTAATATCCCAACCCGACCATCCACAAACCCAGTGCGAACATGCCGTAAATAGCCAGCGCCATTAGCCAGTGCAACATAATGGTCAGTAGCCCGAAATGTTGTTTGGAGTTACGCCACATAAGAATGGGCCAATATATTGAAATAGGTGGCAATAATCATCCACACTTTGAAATATAAAAGCAATCGAGCTTACCTTTCTATAAAGTTAAAAAAGATATTCGGAAATCGTGCGTTTATATCGGCAATTAAGTCAATAATATTGACCATGAAGGAGCTGACGGGAGGGAAATAAAATTAGATTGAATATTGCTACACCTAATGCGGCAATCTTCAGCATTCAACGTCAGGAAATAACGATTATTGTCAGCTTGAGTCAATATCGCTGGCGCACTGAGCGCGCCAGCGTGACCACATTAAGCAAAACGCGAAAGTGAAAATGGCTTCAGGTCGAAGGAGAAGGGTTTATTCTGGGCAAATTCACTGGCGAGTTCGCCTAATACGCTGGCAAACTTAAATCCGTGTCCACTCAAACCCGTAATGATCAAGCGATTCGGTTCGCCAGGCAGGGTATCAATAATGAAGTCTTCGTCAGGCGTGTTGTCATAGCTGCAGGCCTCACCGTGTAAGCAAACGCCCACACCCGGTAAGAACTGCCGCAGGAAACTGAAGGCTTCACTACCATCCGCAGCGATACTGCCGAAAGGTTTACGATCTTCGGGTTTGTGCATCAGTTGTCCGCCATCATGACGTCCGACTTTCAATGCATTGTTGTCCGCGGGAAAACCATAAAAGTGGCTGCCATCAGGCATCTCCACCGTGAAACCCGGAAATTGGTTGTTCTCGCTGTAACGTCCGTCCGCCTGATACCAGGCGAAGACTTTACGCACCGGTTGTACCGGCAAATCTTTGACCAGTTCACTCACCCAGGTGCCGGCGCTGACCAATAATTTGCGCGCGCGGAACACGCCATCATGCGTGGTAACCTGCTGCAAGTCGCCATCGCGCGCAATCTCAGTAACCGGGCAATTAAACAATTGCGCGCAGCCCGCCTGTTCAGCCAGCTGTATCCAACTGCGTACCGCTTGCTCACATTTGAGGAAGCCGGAGTGTGGCTCGAATACGCCAATGTAGCCATCGGGCACGGAGATCTGCGGCCAGCGCTTACGCACTTCATCTGCCTGCAGGATTTTGACGTCCAGCTGGTAAGCTTTGGCACTATCGATAACATTCTGGATGAATGAGGAGGTGAGCGGGGCGAGGTTGAGTATGCCGCTTCGATGCATGATGCGTTCACCGCCCTGACGTTCCAGCTCATCCCACAAGGTTTGTGCACGCAGCACCAGCGGGACATAGCGTTCACCCTCGCCGTAGGCATGGCGGATCAGGCGGGTTTCACCGTGATGAGTACCATGGCTGTGCGGAGGATGCGCACTATCAATCATCAATACTGATAAGCCAGCCTGGGTTGCGTAAAACCCGGCGGCGGCACCGACCGAACCGCTGCCCACCACAATCAGATCATAAACCATAACCACATCACTCCTGCCAAACGACGAAATTTTTCAACAGCATACCAAAAGAGCGCGCTCATGAAAAAGGCACCCTATTGGGTGCCCTTTCACGCGAAGATAAGAAATTAGTGCTTTTGATTATCGCGTAGGTATTGCTCTGTGGATTCAATCTTTGCAATGCCAGCTTCGAGTATGGAGATGAACTGTCTGGCTACATCGGTAGTCAGCCAGTAGGTGGGGCCTACGTCAGCTTCTTCTTCTTTCTGATCCTGCGATGAGAGCGAGTGCAGGCGGATCATCATGGCGTCATAACTGTCTACAGTACTGATATCCCATCCAACCAGCGGATGAGTCTGAATGACGTCTTTATTTCTGTCCATTATAACCTCCATATTACTCGTTAAACGAAGTGCTTCTTGAGGTTCAATGCGGCTTTTCTTGCACTAGCGGAACAATTATAACATGAAACAGGCGGTACAATAGTTAAAACGTGTGGCGATTAAAAAGAGAACGGTAATAAATGCCTTCAGAATGCGACTTATGTCGAATAATAAAGTGCCCGCAGCTTCGGGCATTTATTCGATAATCGTGACAGCGGATACACCTTAGTTATCGGCGGCGTTAAGAGAAAACTTTACGCCGCCGCGACCGATAAAAAAGGGCAAGCTTCAGGCCTGTGCTTCCGGAGGAACCTGACCATTACGCCGCTGAATCTCTTCCGCCAGCCGGGTAAAATGCTGCTGTAACTGTGTGTCATGGTTCTGGTTTTGCGCTTCGAGGAACAGATTATGCACCAGTAACTGACTGGCGCGATCGTCAAGACAGAACGTCAAACTGGCAAAGGCATTCTCTATTACCGTTAAACGTCGCTGCTGTTCAGCAATCAATGCCAGCAATTCACCGAAGGTCATCGCCTCTTCTGGTTTTTCAGTAGTCATGTAAAACACCTCCTGTCAGCATGACGAGGCAAGAATAGGGGATCGTTAAACATGAGTCTAGATGCAGCGACTTTATCTGGCGAGAGAGAAATAAAAACAAAAAAACCGGGTGGCGAAACCCGGCAAAAACGGCACAGTGGCAGTTAATCAGTAATAAACCAGTCGTCTGCGCTTTCCCACGTTTCTTGTAAAATATCGCTAATGCGTTCGCGTGACTCTTTGCAGCCACCAAATACGCTCAATTGATTACCGCCCGCATAACGGACTTTGACATGGTGATTATCTTCGGGAAAATCACGGGAAATACGACGGGTGAGTTCGGCACTCAGTGCATCCAGTGCACCTGCGGGAAGGGGCTGAGTTTTCGCTACGGTAATTTCAACACGCATAAAAGCCTCCGGGATAATATACTGGTTATTTGTACAGTAAAATTATCCCAAAGGCAAGCTGGGTAATATTATTCTTGAATACGCCAGTTCAGAGTCTCGCCGGCAAGGAACGGAACCAGCGTGTCATCGGCCACATTAATGGTGTCCTGTACTGTCCATGACTCGCGAATCAGCGTCAGCGTGCCTTCATTGAGTGGCAGGCCGTAGAAGTTAGGGCCGTTTTCTGAACAGAACGCTTCAAAATGTTCCAGCGCATTCAACTCTTCGAATACCGTGGCATAGGCGGGCAGCGAGGTCGGTGCGTTAAACACGCCGGCACACCCGCAGCTTGCTTCTTTGAGATGACGCAGATGCGGTGCCGTGTCCGTGCCAAGGAACACGCGACGATTGCCGCTCGCCACCAGGGCGCGCAGCGCTTCCTGATGAATATTGCGTTTCAGGATGGGCAGGCAATAGAGATGAGGACGAACGCCGCCCACCAGCATGTGGTTACGGTTAAACATCAAATGCTGCGGTGTAATGGTGGCACCCAACAGGTCGTTGCCTGCAGCCAGATATTCTGCCGCTTCTTTAGTGGTGATGTGTTCCATCACCACTTTCAGGGCAGGGAAGCGCTGACGCAGCGGTTCCAGCACGGTTTCGATAAAGCGTGCTTCGCGATCAAAGATATCGATGTGCGAATCCGTGACTTCACCGTGTACCAGCATCGGCATACCGATCTGCTGCATACGATCCAGCACGCTGGCAATGGAGTCAATATTGGTGACGCCGTGGCTGGAGTTGGTGGTGGCATGCGCGGGATAGAGTTTTGCTGCCGTGAAGGTCCCGTCGCGGAAGCCACGCTCAATTTCATCCGCATCTAATGAATCGGTGAGGTAGCAGGTCATCAGTGGCGTAAAAGCGTGTTCAGCGGGCAGCGCAGCCATAATGCGCTCGCGATAGGCAATGGCGGCCTCGACGCTGGTCACCGGTGGAACCAGGTTTGGCATGACAATCGCACGACCATTGACCGCACTGGTATAAGGCAGAACTGCATTGAGCATTGCGCCATCGCGCAGATGGATATGCCAATCGTCAGGGCGGCGAATCGTGATTTGCTGGGGTTGGGCTGTCATTCAAAAAGGCTCCGGCTGTGAAAAAACGAATGGGCACGTTTAGGCCGGGGAGTAATCATAAGGGTGCGAGCAACCGTTTGCACGGGATTTTATTGCGGCAAACAAAAACCGCACCCGAAGGTGCGGTGATGGCGGTTAATCCGTAAACGGAATCACCAATTGACCCGGCTTCACTTCAATACCTTTGGCAAATTTCTTCGCCAGCGCTTCGCCTTTGCTGCGATCTTCGCTCAGCACATAGGCGGGCTTCTCATTGAAGTAGCGTTTGAGTGATTCATTCAGATAAGGCGTCAGCGTTTTCATGATGGACGCCATCTTTTCTGGCTGAACCTGCGCATCGACAATTTCAATATCATGCAGATAAATCGCGCCTTCCTGAGCATTGAAAATCGGCTGCGCTTTCATCTTCAGCTGCATTTCCGCCTGCTGCGGGCCAAACAGCGAACTGACATTAATGTTCGCTTTGCCGGACAGAGTAATCTTGCCGGGTTCCTCACGACCAATCTGGCTGTTGAGATCGCTCAGCACAATATGTGCATTGACCAACCCGGACACGCCGATGTCTTTTTCGAAGTTATTACGCTTCTGCAGCGCCTGATTCACTTCCTGTTCGCTGATGGTGTATTGCGTCAATTGGTTACAGCCGCTCAATAGCACGGCTAAAAACAGGGCCAGCAGCCCAGACATCGCCTTTTTCATAGTTCCTCATCCTGAACGATACGGCAAAACAGCCATAGCCTGCCTGAAACCGGGCCAGGTGTCACCAGGTGAGGGATGAGAAACGCCGCAGCGTTTCTCATCAGACGGGGCTAAGCCGCGATGGAAGAGAGCAGGTTAATCTGGGTTTGCTTAGCCATATTGTCGCGGTAATCCGCAACGCGACTCGGCCAATCAATGCCTGCTACGAGGGTCAAAGAACGTAGCAGTGGGAACAGATTAATATCGTCTTCTGACAGTTCACCGTTCACAGCATTAGGTTTGACGATGAGCTTATCGAGCTGACGCAGGTCATCACTGATGTTTTTGATCAGTCCCGGTGCATGTTTGCGCAGTTCCGTGAAATCACCAATGCTGGCCTGTTTTTTCTCACGGAAGTAGCTACGCGCTTCCGGCGTGGCAAATTCCGCAAACGAGGCGTCAGCGATACGTGGAATCAGCAGTTTGTTAATGTAGCCGTTAACGCGACGCAGCCATTCGCTGATGGCGGGGTTGTTTTTGCCGTTCAGCAGTGGCTCGCGATCCTGCTTATCCACCAGGCGGACAATGTCCATACTTTCCGGTATCGCACTGCCATCGGCTTTTTGCAGAATCGGCGCCATCTTCTGCCCTATGAGTTTTTTAGGCACCTGCTCGTCGTCATTCAGCATAACGATCAGTTCAACCGGCAGGTTCTTTAAGCCAAAAATCATGCGTGCTTTCACGCAGAAAGGGCAGTGATCGTAGATGTAGAGTTTCATCCCGTTTCTCCTGTGTAAATCTAAGGGTGACGAAGGTCACCCTTTTTTCGGACGTGCGGGAAGTATGGAAGAGATCACCCGAAGGGGCAAACTAGCTGCTGAAGATAGCCGGTGCCACGGAACGTGGCTGGAACTGCCACCATAATGCCATGAGCGTAACCATGCCCACGCTGCTTAGCAGCATCCACGGCAGTTCCGGCAGCGCCATCTGCTGCCCGACGTCGAACATCCAGCCGCCGCCGGAGTAGCCAATTAAACCGCCGATGGCGAGCCCCAGTCGGCTGAAACCCATATAGCTGCCACGCGCGCGTGAACTGGCCAGCGACGCGCTGAGGGTTTCACGCGCCGGTTCGGCGATGATGGAACCGAGGTAAAACACGCCGATTAACAGGAACAGCGAAGGCAGAGATTGGGTCATCCCGACGGGCAACAGGCTAAAGGTCATCAGGAATAAACCGGCCATCAGGCGGGTTTCCAGGCGGAAGCGCTTTTCGCTCCAGCGTGCCAGCGGATAGAGCAGGCTGAGTGACAGCATGGCTTCGATGGCGTACATCCATTTCACAGCGGCGGGCGCGCCCGCCACCTGATTCACCATCACCGGCAACATTAGCATCACCTGCACGGCCAGAATGTAGTAGCCGGTCAACGTCAGCACATAGAGGCGGAAGCGTTTATCCTGCCAGACGCGCTGCATACCTTCGCGCATGGCAATACGTTCGGTTGAAATGCGCCACGCCGGTAGCCACACGGCGTTAAATATCGCCGCGACGACAAACACCGCCGCACCCACCCAGCATACCAGGCGGAAATCCCACGCCAGCAGCCAACTGCCAATCAACGCACCCAGCACCGCCCCCGCGCTGTCCTGCATCATCAGCAGCGAGAAGAAGCGACCGCGCTCGCGTGCACGCACCAATTTCACTACCATGGCGCTGCGGGGAGGATCAAACAAAGTGCCGCCAAGTCCGGAGAGTAAGCAAGCCAGCCACAGCATCCACGGTTGGTGAGCCAGCGCCATGCAGGCAAATCCGGCGGCGCGCATCAGCATGCCCGTCACGATCAGCGGGCGGGCACCAAAACGGTCGGCCACCGCACCGCCAAAAATCCCCAGCCCCTGCTGCACGAATTGGCGCAAACCCAGCGCAATACCCACCATTAATGCCGCCCAGCCAAGCTGTTCAACGAAATGGATGGAAATCAGCGGGAATACCACGAAAAAGCCTAACACCACCAACATGTTATCGACTAAAAGGAATGTTTTACCGAGGCGTCGTGCCCGCGCAACCCGAGACATGCTTAATCCTGAGCAAGAGAGGTGAAAAGGGACCAGTTGGTCTATTTTCCGCCTGCGCTAACGGGAAAGACAGCGTATCCAGGATGATATTTTTTCATCGAATCCGCAGAAAAATTAATCCTGGATAAGGATGAATGGCGTGGCATGCTGTCGAGGGTTTTACCGTAGCTCAGGTCACGGTTATAGTGAGAAGTATCGCCTCAGGCGTACATCTTTCTTAAAGTTATGGATTTCAGGAGTCATGATGTTTGGCTATCGTTCTGCTGGACCCCGCGTGCGCCTGACTACCGATCGTTTGGTGGTCCGTTTAGTTCACGAGCGCGATGCCTGGCGATTGGCAGATTATTATGCGGAGAACCGCGTCTTCCTTAAACCCTGGGAGCCGGTGCGCGACGAGAGCCACTGCTATCCCTCGGGCTGGCAGGCGCGCCTTGGACTGATCGCGGATATGCATAAACAGGGCTCAGCCTACTATTTCGTGCTGATGGACCCGGAAGAGCATGAAGTGCGCGGTGTCGCCAATTTTAGCAACGTGCTGCGCGGTTCATTTCACGCCTGTTACCTCGGTTATTCGCTGGGGGAAAAGTGGCAGGGGCAAGGAATGATGTTTGAAGCACTGCAGTCAGCGATTCGCTATATGCAACGACAGCAACGCATTCACCGCATCATGGCCAACTATATGCCGCATAATCAGCGCAGCGGCGATTTGCTGGCGCGTCTCGGATTCGAGAAAGAGGGTTATGCCAAAGATTACCTGCTGATTGATGGACGCTGGCAGGATCACGTGCTGACCGCGCTGACCTGGCAGGAGTGGACCGCGGATCGTCGTGGACAATAAAAGGAAATACGCATGAAGATGGCTTTATCCGCGCAGGCGCTGCGTGTGATCGGTTGCCTGTTAGAGAAACAGGTCACCACTCCGGATCAATATCCGCTTTCCCTCAACGGCGTGGTCACCGCCTGTAATCAAAAATCCAACCGCGAACCGGTGATGAATCTGAGTGAAATGGAGGTGCAATCTCAGCTAGATGAGCTGGTGAAAAAGCATCTGGCCACCTCCAATAACGGGTTCGGTCAACGTGTCAGTAAGTATGAACAGCGCTTCTGTAACTCCGCATTCGGTAATCTGCAGCTTAACAGCGCAGAAGTGGCGGTGCTGACGTTACTGTTCTTACGCGGCGCACAGACGCCGGGTGAATTGCGTACTCGCAGTGGACGCTTGCATGAGTTCACTGATATGCATGAGGTTGAGCAGACGCTGAGCGGCTTAATCACCCGTGATGACGGCCCGATGGTGGTGCGTCTGGCACGTGAGCCGGGTAAACGCGAAAGTCGTTACATGCATCTGTTTGGCGGTGATGTTGTTGAAGCGCCCGCCGCGAGTGCGGATGAGATGGACAGCGATGATTTGGTGAGCCGGGTCGCGCAGCTGGAGCAGCAGGTGGCTCAACTGCAATCCCAACTGGAACAACTGCTGCAGAAGGAGCAATAACATGACGCTACGCATCGGCATTGTTGGATTAGGTGGCATCGCGCAAAAAGCCTGGTTGCCCGTATTGTCTCACGCGACTGACTGGCAGCTGGCGGGCGCGTTTTCGCCGAATCAGGCAAAAGCCCAGCCGATTTGCGACAGCTATCGCATGCCTTATTTCAACCAGCTGGACGCGCTGGCGGCAGCCAGTGATGCGGTATTTGTGCACAGCAGCACCGCCAGTCATTTTGAAGTGGTGCAGGCGCTACTGCTTGCCGGCAAAGATGTTTGCGTGGATAAACCTTTAGCCGAAACCCTGCAGCAGGCGGAAGCGCTGGTGGCATTGGCGGAGAAGCGCAAACGTAAACTGATGGTGGCGTTTAATCGCCGCTTTGCTCCACGCTATCAAAAGTTGAAAGCCGAGATGCCGCGTGCAGCCTCACTGCGCATTGAAAAGCATCGTGCGGATAGCGTGGGTCCGCAGGATCTGCGTTTTACCTTGCTGGATGACTACCTGCACGTGGTGGATACGGCGCTGTGGCTGGCGGGCGGCAAGCTGACGCGTGAGCAGGGCTTTATTGAAACCAATGAAGAGGGCGCGATGTTGTACGCCGAACATCACTTCTCAGCAGGCGCGCTGCAAATTACCACTAGTATGCATCGTCGCGCGGGCACACAGCGCGAAGTGGTCAGCGCCATTTGCGACGGTGATTACATCGAAATTAATGAGATGCGTGACTGGCAGCAGGAGAACCTCGGCGGTTTACGTACCGATCCATCACCCTCCTGGCAAAGCCATCTCACTCAGCGCGGTTTCAGCGGTGCGGCACAGCATTTTATTCAGTGCGTGCAAAATCAGACGATGCCTGAGACCAGTGGTGAACAGGCGCTGGCGGCGCAGCGTCTGGTGGAAAAACTGTGGCGCGATGCCGAACAGGAATAACCCCTTGTAACACTCAATGCTGGTCATTTCCCGCCGTGGCAGTAGACTATCGCCGGACATCAGCAGATGTCCGCGCTAAGTTGCTCATTTATCCGACACTTTTCAGGATGCGCCACTCAAAATGAATTTGTTGAAATCGCTGGCTGCGGTCAGTTCGATGACCCTTTTTTCCCGCGTGCTGGGCTTTGCCCGTGATGCCATTGTGGCACGCGTTTTCGGTGCCGGCATGGCCACCGATGCCTTCTTCGTGGCCTTTAAACTGCCCAATTTGCTGCGCCGTATCTTTGCGGAAGGCGCTTTCTCGCAGGCGTTCGTGCCTATTCTTGCGGAGTACAAAAGTAAGCAGGGCGAAGATGCCACGCGCGTCTTTGTTGCTTACGTCTCCGGTTTACTGACGCTGGTGCTGGCGGTGGTGACGGTGCTTGGCATGATTGCCGCGCCCTGGGTGATAGTGGTGACCGCGCCCGGATTTGCCGATACCGCCGATAAGTTCGCGCTCACCAGTTCACTGCTGCGCGTCACCTTCCCTTATATTCTGCTGATCTCTTTGGCGTCGCTGGCCGGTGCAATACTCAATACCTGGAATCGCTTCTCCGTTCCGGCGTTTGCGCCCACGCTGTTAAACATCAGCATGATTGGTTTTGCGGTGTTTGCTGCCCCTCACTTCAATCCGCCGGTAATGGCGCTGGCCTGGGCGGTGGTGGTCGGTGGGGTGTTACAGTTGTTCTATCAGCTACCGCATCTGAAGAAAATCGGCATGCTGGTGTTGCCGCGTCTCAACCTGCGTGACGCAGGCGTGTGGCGCGTCATGCGTCAAATGGGGCCGGCAATTCTTGGCGTCTCGGTGAGCCAGATTTCCCTGATTATCAACACCATTTTTGCTTCGTTCCTTGTCTCGGGATCGGTGTCGTGGATGTATTATGCCGACCGTTTGATGGAGTTCCCGTCGGGCGTGCTGGGTGTGGCTCTGGGCACGATTCTCCTGCCGTCATTAGCAAAAAGCTTCTCCAGCGGTAATCATGATGAGTATTCCCGTCTAATGGACTGGGGCCTGCGCCTCTGCTTCCTGCTGGCTCTGCCCAGTGCCGTTGCCCTCGGGATCCTCTCCGGCCCGCTGACCGTGGCGCTGTTCCAGTACGGTAAATTTACCGCGTTTGATGCCGCCATGACGCAGCGTGCGCTGGTGGCCTATTCCGTCGGTTTGATGGGATTGATTGTGGTGAAAGTGCTGGCGCCAGGCTTCTATTCGCGTCAGGACATTAAAACCCCGGTGAAGATTGCCATTGTGACGTTGATCATGACGCAGGTGATGAACCTGGCATTTATCGGCCCACTCAAACATGCCGGATTGTCATTGTCGATTGGATTAGCGGCTTGTTTAAACGCCGCGCTGCTGTACTGGCAATTGCGCAAACAGGATATCTTCCAGCCGCAGCCGGGTTGGTTTAGCTTCCTGATGCGTCTGTTGATTGCGGTTGTGGTGATGGCGGCAGCGCTGCTGGGTATTTTGCATGTGATGCCGGCCTGGGAAGAAGGGCAGATGTGGTGGCGATTACTGCGTCTGGCCGCAGTCTGTGCGATTGGCGGCGGTGCCTACTTTGTGATGCTGGGCTTGCTGGGCTTCCGACCCCGAGATTTTGCCCGCCGTACGCTGGCATAAAAAAATCCCGCCTTGGCGGGATTTTTCTTTATCAGCCTTTGCGGCTGAGCGTCGACTGACCTTTGCCTAATCCATCGGGCCCGTAAAACGCCTGAGTCTGGTGCGGTTTTAGTACCGAGAGCGCATCATTCGTGAAGTTAATCTGATGCTGCAGCAGAATACCATTATGAGTATTCGTATCGCGCAAACGGCGGGTATGCTGCTGAATGCTCTGCCAGCGGCGTTCACGGTCGCTGTGACCACCATAGGGCGCCTGCGTACCGAGTGACTTTTCGGTATTTCGGCGCATTTCGTCCAGATAATTCAACGTCGTTAGCAGCGCGCTTTTGTCTTCTGATATGCGCTGCAACAGGTTGCCATTAACCTGGCCGGCAGAAAGCTGCTGTTGCTCTTCATCCATCACCACGGTGAGTGAAGCCAGCACGTCCTGCATTTTATCTAAGGTGGTCAACAGATTGTCCATTGGGATTAGTTACCCTCTAAATACGCCTTGGTATCGGCGATCAGCGCGTCGGCGATCTTACCGGTATCCATTTTCAGTTCGCCATTACGAATAGCGGTTTTCAATTGTTCAACACGCGCGGTGTTGATGTCTTTGCTGCCCGGCTGCATCAACTGCGCCTGAGCCGTGCTCAACTTCACTTCGGCACCGCTTTCGCTGGTGCTGGCGTTGGTCGAAGCGGTAACGTTTTGGCGCACCTTGCCGTTGTTATCGTTGGTGTCGCGGGATTGTACAGTGCTCACCGGGATTAAAGGCTGCGTTCTGTCGATGCTCATGGTAGTGCTCCTGTAAGGTCAGCTGAGGGTCAGTCAACTGAGTCAGCATAGGGTAATGTCTTTGTTGATATCTCTATCGGCAGAACAACAGGGTTCTTTAACGCTTTATAGCGATATCAGAATATTCCCATCCGCGTCGACGCGACCACTGACAACCTGACCATTTCCCATGCGTACGCGCACCATTTGTGCCGCGCTGGCGTTGTTCAGCGCACGTCCTTCGCTGCTGGCATTAAACCCGTTTCCACTCGCCACTACCATCACATTTTGGCCGGCTTTGACGCGCCATGGCTGGCGCAGCATTGATGCGGTCACCGGCTGTCCTGGCGGGATATCGCGCAGGGCAATCGCATCGGTCACGCTGTTGTTATCAAACAGCGCGCGCGGCGGTAATTCATCCAGGCGGCCGGTTTCCATGCGGAAGTCATTGGGATCAAGTGCCGCACCACGCGCCACCTGACGACTGGCAACCAGATACTGGCCCGTTACCTGAACCTGTACCTGTAAAAAGCGACGGTTCTGCGCACAGTTAGCGGAAATGCTGAGATTGCCCCACTGGCGGCTGTTGCCTGGCAGTTGCAGTTCCGGTGCCTCGCAAGTCGGCCACTGCTCCTTTGGCGTGCGCACCACCACGGTCATACCCGCAGCATGCTGCGGATCGCGCGCTTTAAAAAACTGCGTTAACTGGGCGGTCAGATCCGCCGCATGGCCGGGCAGCGCGAAGGCCAACAACAGCGTGGCCAGCAAAGGTGAAAAACTGCGCATAAACGCCTCCTGTCGAGAAGATGGCCTGAGTCTACTCTTCGCGCGAAAAATTCAATGTCAAAAATAGCCGTGATTTTTGCTGCTATTCAGACGATCACCCTTGCATTTGTCCACTTAAGCTGTCAGCTCAAAATTCTCATTCGCGGAGGAAGCATGCTCGACAAACTCGATGCCGCGCTGCGATTTGGTACAGAAGCGATAAACCTACGAGCTCAGCGTCAGGAAATCCTGGCGTCAAATATTGCCAACGCCGATACCCCGGGCTACCAGGCGCGGGATATCGACTTTGCCAGCCAACTGAGCAAGGTGATGGAAAACGGTCGCGCAGAGGGCAGCAGCATGTCGCTGAAAGTCACCTCTTCGCGCCACATCGCCGCTGAAACCAATTCTCAGCCATCCATGGACCTGATGTACCGCATTCCCGATCAACCTGCCGCGGATGGCAACACCGTGGATATGGATCGCGAACGTACGCAGTTTGCTGATAACAGCCTGAAATACCAAACCGATCTCACCCTCATCAGTAGCCAGATCAAAGGCATGATGAGCGTTCTGCAGGGGCAATAACCATGGCATTGCTGAATATATTTGATATCGCCGGTTCTGCGATGACCGCGCAGTCACAGCGCCTCAACGTCAGCGCCAGTAACCTGGCCAACGCCGACAGCGTTACCGGGCCGGATGGTCAGCCGTACGTGGCCAAGCAGGTGATTTTCCAGACCGATGCCGCCCCTGGTGCGGCCACCGGTGGCGTTAAAGTCGCGGGCGTGGTGAACGATCCTACCCCGGCCAAATTGGTGTATGACCCGGGTAATCCGATGGCGGATGACAAGGGTTACGTCAAGATGCCAAACGTCGATGTCGTATCAGAAACCGTTAACACCATGTCAGCGTCTCGCAGCTATCAGGCCAACGTCGAAGTGTTGAACACGGTGAAGTCAATGATGATGAAAACCCTGACGATGGGTCAATAACGGAGCACGAACATGAGCGTAGCAGTCGGCGTTAATGCCAATCTTGACCCAACGGTACTGAGTTCCTCCAGCTCAACCGGCACCGGAAACAGTGCACAGGACCTGCAGAACCAGTTCCTGACTATGCTGGTGACGCAGTTACAGAACCAGGATCCTACCAATCCGATGGACAACAGCCAGCTGACCACCCAGCTGGCGCAGATCAATACCCTGAGCGGCATTGAGAAGCTGAACACCACACTGGGCTCCATCTCCGGTCAGCTCACCACCAGCCAGTCGCTGCAGAGCACCACGCTGATCGGCCATGGTGTGATGATCGATGGCAGCCAGGTATTAGTCGGCAGCGGTACCACTACACCGTTTGGTGTGGAATTGACCACCGCATCCACGGCGACAACTGCCACCATCAAGGACAGCAGCGGAACCGTAGTCCGTACCATCGATTTGGGCGCGTTGACGTCGGGCGTGCATGCCTTCTCATGGGATGGCACTGATGCGAATGGCACCACGGTCGCTGATGGAAAATATTCTGTATCGATTGCCGCCAGCAACGGCAGCACCCAACTGGTGGCACAACCGCTTAATTACGCTTACGTGAATGGCGTGAGTACGGTGGATAGCACCTCAAAACTGGATCTCGGCACCATGGGCTCCGCCACTCTTGATGAAGTTCGTCAGATTCTCTAATTCAATTTTAGCAGGAGACACGCTATGTCTTTTTCTCAAGCTGTAAGTGGTATGAATGCGGCCTCCAGTAACCTGGATGTCATTGGTAACAACATCGCCAACTCCGCAACTGCGGGCTTCAAATCCAGCACCATCTCATTCGCCGATATGTTTGCTGGCTCGAACGTGGGTATGGGTACCAAGGTCGCTGCGGTTATTCAGAACTTTAACGACGGTACTACCACTTCAACCAGCCGTGGTCTGGACGTGGCATTGAGCGGTAACGGCTTCTTCCGTATGACCGACGCCGCGGGCAGCGTTTACTACTCGCGTAATGGCCAGTTCACACTGGATGCGAACCGTAACCTGGTGAACACCCAGGGTATGAGCGTGACCGGCTATCCCGCTACCGGTACACCGCCAACGATTCAGACCGGTGCCAATCCAGTGGCGCTGAGCGTACCAACAACCCAGATGGCAGCGCGTGCGACGACTACCGCAGGCTTGGTTTCTAACCTGAACTCTACGGACGCGACTCCTACGGTTACCCCGTTTGATTCTTCAAATGTGGATAGCTACAACGCTAAAAGCACAGTGACCGTTTATGACTCGCAGGGTAATGACCACGCACTGGATCTTTATTACGTTAAAGACACAAGTAACAACTGGACAGTGAATGCGGTGGATTCGACTACCGGTGACAATGTCGGCACCTTCACCATGCAGTTTAGTACTAACGGTCAATTGACCTCAGTGACTAGTGGTGCCACCGTGAACACCAATGGCACCGTTGCGTTGACCATTAACCCGCCAACTGTTGCCGGTGGAACCGTTGCTGATAACGGTGCTGCGGCTAACCAGGTGATTACCCTCAGCTTGTTGGGCAGTGCTCAGCAGAACACCGGTACCACTTCATTCGGAAACCCAACGCAGGATGGTTATGCGCCGGGCGACCTGACCAGCTACGCCATCAACGATGACGGCACCATCACCGGTACTTACTCCAACCAGAAAACTCAGTTGCTGGGTCAGGTTGTACTGGCGAGTTTCTCTAACCCGGAAGGTTTGCAGTCAGAAGGCGATAACGTCTGGTCAGCAACCAACTCTTCAGGTCAGGCAGCCATCGGTCTGGCTAACACCGGCACTTACGGTTCACTGACCTCAGGTGCACTGGAAGCGTCTAACGTTGATCTGAGTAAAGAGCTGGTCAACATGATCGTTGCGCAGCGTAACTATCAGGCCAACAGCCAGACCATCAAAACGCAGGATCAGATTCTTAACACACTGATTCAATTACGTTAATACGCTAACGGGATTGCACTATGGATCACGCAATATATACCGCAATGAGCGCCGCCAGTCAGACGATGGAACAACAATCGGTGACTGCCAGCAACCTCGCCAATGCCTCAACGCCGGGCTTCCGCGCTCAGCTCAACGCGTTGCGCGCGGTGCCGGTCAACGGCTGGTCGCTGCCAACGCGCACCCTGGTTGCTGCTTCAACACCGGGCGCGGACATGACGCCCGGCGCGATGGACAACACCGGTCGTCCGCTGGATGTGGCCGTGCAGCAAGATGGCTGGCTGGCGGTGCGTACCGCTGACGGTTCTGAGGCTTATACCCGCAACGGCAACATGCAGATCAGCTCGACCGGTATTTTGACCGTTCAAGGCAATCCCGTAATGGGCGATGGCGGTCCCATCGCCATTCCGCAAGGCTCTGAACTGACCATCGCGGCTGACGGCACCATCACCTCGCGTAATGCGGGTGATGCGCCCAACGCTACGGTGCAGATTGGCAAGCTGAAGCTGGTGAAAGCCACGGGCAAAGAGTTGCAGCGTGGTGACGACGGCATGTTCCGTCCGACCCAGGCGACACAGGCCACACGCGGTGCCGCATTGGCTCCTGATGCAACGGTTGCCGTGATGCCTGGCGTGCTGGAAGGCAGTAACGTCAAGCCTGTGGAAACCATGGTCGATATGATCGCCAACGCCCGACGTTTTGAGATGCAGATGAAAGTCATCACCAACGTCGATGAAAACGAACAAAAAGCTAATCAACTGCTCAACATGAGCAGCTAAGGCGTAAGGAAAAAACATGATTCGTTCTTTATGGATCGCTAAAACTGGCCTTGACGCCCAGCAAACCAATATGGACGTCATTTCGAACAACCTCGCCAACGTTTCAACCAACGGGTTTAAACGTTCGCGTGCGGTGTTTGAAGACCTGATGTATCAGACACTGCGTCAGCCGGGTACTCAGTCATCGGAACAGACCACGCTGCCTTCGGGTTTGCAGATTGGTACCGGTGTGCGTCCTGTGACCACTGAACGTCTGCATACTCAGGGCAACCTGTCGCAGACCAGCAACTCAAAAGACGTGGCGATCAACGGTCAGGGTTATTTCGAAGTGCAGATGCCAGACGGCACCTCTTCCTATACCCGCGACGGTTCATTCCAGGTGGATCAGAACGGTCAGCTGGTGACCAATGCCGGTTATCCGGTGCAGCCTGGGATCACTATCCCGGCAAACGCCACCAGCATCACCATCTCGCGTGACGGTGTAGTCAGTGTGACCCAGCAAGGTCAGACCAACCCGGCACAGGTCGGACAGCTGACAATCAGTACCTTTATGAACGATGCGGGTCTCGATAGCCTGGGTGAAAACCTCTATCAGGAAACGCAGGCATCCGGTGCAGCCACGCAGAGTACGCCTGGCCAGAACGGTGCCGGCTTGCTGTATCAGGGTTATGTTGAAACCTCGAACGTCAACGTGGCGGAAGAACTGGTGACGATGATCCAGACGCAGCGTGCTTACGAGATCAACAGCAAAGCGATCACCACCTCTGATCAGATGCTGCAGAAATTAACCCAGATTTAATCTGGGATCGTTGGGCCAGCTTGGGGCTGGCCTGATTAAGAACATGAAAAAAGGTCAGAACTCCGTGGCGAAGCAAGTGATTCTCAAGCCTGGGCATTGGTTAGTAGCCACGCTGCTACTGACACTTAACGGTTGTGCGCTGGTACCGCGCACGCCACTGGTGCAGGGCGCAACAACGGCAGAGCCAACGCCATCCGCACCGCCAGTGGTGAACGGTTCCATTTTTCAGGGTGTGGCACCTTTGAACTACGGCTACCAGCCGCTGTTTGAGGATCGTCGTCCACGTAACATTGGTGACACCCTGACCATTACGCTGCAAGAAAACGTCAGCGCCAGCAAAAGCTCGTCCGCCAACGCCAGCCGCGATGGCAGCAACAGCTTTGGCGTGAGCACTGTGCCAACCGGCCTGAGCGGTCTGGTCGGCGCCGCCGGTGAGAAAGCCGGTCTGGATGCCAATGGCAAAAATGACTTCGCTGGCAAAGGTGGCGCGACCGCCAATAACACCTTTACCGGCACCATCACCGTCACCGTGAATCAGGTGTTGTCCAACGGCAACCTGCGCGTGGTCGGTGAGAAACAGATCGAAATTAACCAGGGAACTGAGTTTATTCGCTTCTCTGGTGTGGTTAACCCACGCACCATCAGCGCCAGCAACGCCGTGTTGTCAACGCAGGTGGCCGATGCACGTATTGAGTATGTCGGAAACGGGTATATCAATGAGGCGCAAACCATGGGCTGGTTCCAGCGTTTCTTCCTGAACGTGTCGCCGATGTAATCGAGGTAATGATGAAAATGAACACTCTGCTGCGTCTGAGCCTGAGCCTGCTGCTCGGTGTCAGTCTGATGGCCCATGCGGATCGCATCCGCGATCTGACATCCGTGCAGGGCGTGCGCGACAACCAGCTGATCGGTTACGGCTTAGTAGTCGGTCTGGATGGCACCGGTGACCAGACCACGCAAACGCCTTTTACCACGCAGACCGTCAGCAACATGCTGTCACAGCTTGGCATCACTGTGCCGACCGGCACCAATATGCAGTTAAAGAACGTGGCTGCGGTCATGGTCACCGCCAAATTGCCGACTTTTGCCCGTCAGGGTCAAAACATCGACGTGGTGGTTTCTTCGCTGGGTAACGCCAAAAGCCTGCGCGGCGGTACGCTGCTAATGACGCCGATGAAAGGGGTCGATAATCAGGTTTACGCGCTGGCGCAGGGTAACATCCTCGTCGGTGGTGCGGGCGCATCAGCCGGTGGCAGCAGTGTGCAGGTAAACCAGCTTAACGGTGGTCGTATTACCGACGGTGCGACGGTGGAGCGTGAGCTGCAAAGTAACTTTGGCAGCCAGAACACCATCAACCTGCAGCTGAATAATGAAGATTTCACCATGGCACAGCGTATCGCTGATGCAATTAACAGCCGTGGCGTGGGATCCGCGCAACCGCTGGATGCTCGCACGGTGCAGATTCGTGTTTCACCCAACAACAGCTCGCAGGTGCGCCTGCTGGCCGATATTCAAAACATTGACGTTTCCGTGCCGATTGAAGATGCCAAGGTCATCATCAACTCACGTACCGGTTCTGTGGTCATGAACCGCGAAGTCACACTGAACACTTGTGCTGTGGCGCAGGGCAACCTGTCGGTGACGGTGAATCAGCAGCAGAACGTCAGCCAGCCGAACACACCTTTTGCCGGTGGACAAACGGTCGCTACCACCCAGACGTCAATCGATTTACGCCAGAGCGGTGGAGCCTTACAGCATGTTAACTCCAGCGCCAATCTCAACAACGTAGTGCGTGCATTAAATGCTCTGGGCGCCACGCCAATCGAGCTGATGTCGATTTTACAATCGATGCAAACTGCAGGCTGCCTGCGCGCCAAACTGGAAATCATCTGATGACCGATACGCAATCGCTGATGAATGCGGCCTATGACAGCCGCTCGTTGAACAACCTGAAGCGTGAAGCGGCCGCCGACCCGAAAGGGAAGGCGATGCAGGTAGCAAAACAGGTTGAGGGGATGTTCGTACAGATGATGTTGAAAAGCATGCGTGAAGCCCTGCCGCAGGATGGCATCTTCAGCAGCGATTCAACGAAGATGTACACCTCAATGTACGATCAGCAAATTGCGCAGGAAATCGGTAAACGCGGGCTAGGGATGGCGGATCTGATCGTCAAACAGATGCAGCCCGCTCAGGAGCCGGATGAAACCGCTGGCACCGTGCCGATGAAGCTGGATAACAGCTTCATTTATAGCAATCTGCCCTCCAACCAGTTGGAACAGATGGTGCGCAAGGCCGTACCGCGCCTGCCGGTGTCGCCGTCCAGTTTCCCAACGGATAGCAATGACTTTATTGCCCAGTTGTCTCAACCCGCGCAGGCCGCCAGTCAGCAGAGTGGTATTCCTCATCACCTGATTCTTGCTCAGGCGGCGCTGGAATCGGGTTGGGGTCAGCGCCAGATCCTGACGCGCGACGGCAAACCGAGCTTCAACGTGTTTGGTATCAAGGCGGGTGGAGACTGGAAAGGCGCAACCACCGACATCATGACCACTGAATATGAGGGTGGCGTGGCGAAAAAAGTGCGCGCCACCTTCCGCGTTTATGGCTCCTATATGGAGGCACTCAGCGACTACGTCAAACTGCTTTCCAATAACCCGCGCTATGCCGCGGTAGCCAATGCCGCGACACCGGAGCAGGGCGCACGTGCTTTGCAGGCGGCGGGTTATGCGACCGATCCGAAATATGCGCAGAAGTTAGTAGGAATGATCCAGCAATTCAAAAACATGGGCGAAAAAGTGGTGAAGGCGTACAGCCAGGATATCACTGATTTGTTCTGATTTTTTGCCTCAAGTTTCACTTAAGCACGCCGATAACCATCATAAGCTGCGGGCGCTTTAGCCCGCGCAATCGCACTGATGACTGCCAGCCCGGTTAACGGGAAATAAAGGAACCGAGATGTCCAGCATAATTAACTCAGCGATGAGTGGGCTGAGCGCCGCACAGGCCGCATTAAGCACCACCAGTAACAACATCAGCAACTACACGGTAGCGGGTTACTCGCGTCAGACCATTTTGCTGAACCAGGCGAACAGTACCTTGTCGGGCAACAGCTATTACGGTAATGGCGTGAATGTTACGGGCGTGCAGCGCGAATATGATGAGTTCATAACTGCCCAGTTGCGCGGCTCCAGTGCCAACTACAGCGCGGTAAACACGCAATATAACCAGATTTCTAATATCGATGACCTGCTGTCAACGTCGACCACCAGCCTGTCGACCTCGATTCAGAGCTTCTTCACCAACGTGTCGAACGTGGTGAGCAATGCAGACGATCCGTCAGCACGTCAGTCAATGCTGAGTTATGCGCAAGGGCTGGTCAATCAGTTCCAGACCACCGCGCAATACCTGACTAACATGCAAAACAGCGTCAACACGGATGTCTCATCCAGCGTTGATCAGATTAATACCTACACCAGTCAGATTGCCGACCTTAACACGCAAATTGCCAAGCTCACCACGGCTGGCAGCGCCCCAAATGATCTTCTGGATCAACGCGATCAGCTGGTCAATAACCTGAACAACGTTGTGGGCGTTAGCGTGTCGCAGCAGGATGGCAACTATATCGTTTCCATGGGTAGCACCACTCTCGTGAACGGTAAAAACACCACGCAACTGGTGGCGATGCCATCCAGCAGCGATCCTTCGCGCACCACGGTGGGTTACGTCGATAAGACTGCGGGCAACGTGGAAATTCCGGAGAAGACGCTGACCACGGGTTCATTAGGTGGCTTACTGGCTTTCCGTACGCAGGACCTGGACACCGCGCAGAACCAACTGGGTCAGCTGGCGGCTGCATTCACCACCAGCTTCAACGCCGTGCAAACCACCGGCTATGACAGTAATGGCGATTTGGGCTCGAAATTCTTCAATATCGGCAGCCCAACCGTATTGAGCAATACCAAGAACACCGGTACCGCGGAAGTGACTGCGGCATGGTCGGACAGCAGTGCGCTGAAGGCGTCGAATTACACCGTAAGCTACGACGGCACCAACTGGTCAGTAACACGCATGTCTGACAACGTGAAAGTCACGCCGACGACAGGTACTGACACTGACGGCAATACCACGCTGAGTTTTGATGGTCTTGACCTGACAGTCAGCGGTACAGCTCAAGCCAAAGACAGTTTCCTGGTGAAACCTGTGCAAAACGTCATCAGCGGGATGTCCGTCGCGATTACCGATGAGTCGCAGATTGCGGCTGCATCGTCTGCCACCAGCGGTGAAAGTGATAACACTAACGCTCAAAAAATGCTGGCGCTACAGGATAAAAATCTGGTCAACGGCAATGCTACCCTGGCACAAGCCTACGCCACCATCGTCAGCACCGTGGGCAACAAAACCAGCTCACTAGAGACGGCCAGCACTACTCAGGAAAACGTAGTGACGCAGCTCACGGACCGTCAGCAATCGGTTTCCGGCGTAAACCTCGATGAAGAGTATGCCAACCTGACCAAGTATCAGCAGTTTTATATGGCCAACGCGCAGGTACTGCAGACGGCAAGTACCATTTTTAACGCGCTGATGGATATCCGCGGCTAAGTCATCAAAGGATAAATAGCCATGCGTTTAAGTACCAATATGATTTTCGACCAGCAGGTGCGCGGCATTACCGGCTCGCAATCCTCCTGGTTAAAAGTGGGCCAGCAGCTGTCGAGCGGCCTGCGTGTGAATAATCCTTCCGATGACCCTATTGCTGCGGCAAGTTCGGTCGTCCTGGCGCAGTCGCAGGCAAAGAGTAGCCAATATGCTACCGCCCGCACCTTCGCTAACCAGAGCTTGTCGTTAGAAGAAAATACCCTGAAGGGCGTGACGTCAGCCATTCAGGACGCACAGACTACCATCGTCAATGCTTCAACCGGCACGCTCAGTGATGATGACCGTGGCTCTCTGGCGACACAATTGCAGGGGCTGCGTGACCAACTGTTGGGACTGGCGAACAGCCAGGATGCCAATGGTCGCTACATTTTTGCGGGCTATAAAACCGAAGCTGAGCCTTTCAGCGATACGGGAACGGGCGTCACCTATGTGGGTGGCACCGATGCCATCAGCCAGAAAGTCAGTGACAGCCGTACGATGACAGTAGGGAATACCGGTGATTCGGTGTTTATGTCGATCACCAGCAATGCGAAAGCTGAGCCGGACGGCAGCACCAGTGAAACTAACCTGTTTGATATGCTGGATAGCGCCATCGCAGCACTGAAGGTGCCGCAAGATGATGCTGATGATGCCACTAAGCAGACGTTTCAGGATGCGATGGATAAGACCAACCGTGGTCTGAGCAACTCCCTGAATAACGTGTTATCAGTGCGTTCTGAAGTCGGTATTAAGATGGATGAAGTTGATACGCTGGATGCACAAGGTGACACCAACGACACCATTATGGCTACGCAGATGAGTAACCTGGTCGAAGTGGATTACACCCAAGCCATCTCCAGCTACACCATGCAACAGACCGCGCTGCAAGCGTCTTATAAGACCTTCACTGACATGTCGAAGATGTCGCTGTTCCAGCTTAACTCATAAGATCTGACATGAAAATTTGAGCGTGCTTAAACCGGGCGCGCTTAGTTTCTCCCACCGCCTTTCGGGGCCGTGGGATTTTTTTTGCCTGCCCGATAGCGGTGTAAGTTCTTGATCGCGCCATCCTCGATGGCTATGCCAGGTCAACCCATCACCCCATCACCCCATCAACCCTTACGCGACTTTGCTGAGAGGTGAGCGGGCAAATGGCAGGCAATAAAAAACCCCGAACCAGTCGGGGTTTTGTTAACGCTGAATAGCAACTAAAGCTTAAACGCTTTCCGGACGCGTTGCCGGTGCGGTCGCCTGATGGGTCGCACTATGACCACCCGCAGAACCACGACCTTCAAAATCAAACGGTGGGCGAACCCAATCGCTGTGACGAACGGTTTCTGGTTCCCATGCCGGGGCCGGTGCTTTGGTCATCGGCGCAGTCGCATGATGCTTCCAGCGAGTTTCAGCATTGCTCACCACGGTATCACGCGCGGCAACAGGGGCATGCGGTTCAGTCACTGGTGCAACAGGCGCTTCAGCAGCGACAGGTGCAGCCAGAACGTTTTCCACTTGCGCTTCAACCGCAGGAGCAACATCAGCCGGTGCCTGTACAGCCGCTTCGACAGCTTCACTGACGCGTGGCGCGACAGGTTCAGCGGCAGCTTCGGTCACTTCAGCAGCAGGTGCCGCTTCAGCCGATGCCTCTGCAACAGCTGGAGCAGATGCCTCTTCAACCGCTGGGACTGCCTTAGCCGACGCCTCTTCAACCGAAGGAACGACTTGAGCCGGTGCAGATGTAGCGGCAGGAACTGATTCAGCCGGAACATCTGCAACTGCATTAGAAGTTACGGTTTCAGCCGGC
This sequence comes from Pantoea sp. alder81, assembly GCF_020179835.1. Taxonomy (GTDB): domain Bacteria; phylum Pseudomonadota; class Gammaproteobacteria; order Enterobacterales; family Enterobacteriaceae; genus Pantoea. Next base: position 475,792 of record NZ_JAIUDA010000001.1, read on the forward strand.
GCAGCTGTCACTTCATCAGCCGGTACGGCTTCAGCAGCGGTTTCTTGCGCAGTCTGCTCAACAGCAGCAGAAATCACAGCAGGCTCTTCGTTAACCGGCGCAGCGACAGGTGTCAGATCATCGGTATTCACCACTGGCACTTCAGTGTGTGCCTGCGGCTCAGACTGATGAACCGCTTCTTGCGCAGCTGGCTGAGCAACGTGTTCTGCTGCTGCCGCAACCGGCAGTGCCGCCGATTCATCGGTATGTTGATAGCTGTAATCAGGCATTTCGTTCAGCGCTTCCTGTGAGGAGAACTGATCGTGGGTCTGGGCAACCGGGTAGGTAATCCAGACTTTGCCTGAAGCCATCTCTGGAGAAGCCGCAGCAGATTCCAGTGGCATTGCAGATTGCGTTGGGTAACGCTCATCACGATAGCGACGACGACGTTGGCCGCTAACGCGCAGGTGACGTGGTGAACGACGTGAACGGCGCGGCATATTGGCGTTATCACGGTTCTCGTTGTCTTCCTGTTCGTCCTGCGCGACGTCAGATTGCTCATTGAACGCAGTGCGTTGCGCATTTTCAACAACGGCTTCAGTCGCTGCTGGCGTTGGAATAGCCGCTGCGAATTCAGTTGTATCCCCTACGCGGACACGCTGGTTAAGCTGACGCGGTTTGCGACGCGGCATAACCTGCACACGTTCTTCTTCCTGCGCAACGTTCTCATCAACGATATCGGTCTGAACTACGGTTTCAGCGACTTTTTGATCCTGCTGCTGATTACGTTTCTCATCCTGACGACGACGCTGGCGTTCAGCACGCTGTTCGCGACGTTGCTGTTGCTGCTCATCACGCTGCTGCAGTTGCTCATCGGTCAGCGCTGGACGTTCACCACGAGGCTCGTTCTGACGCTTGTTACGACGATTGTCCTGATTATCACGCGGCTCGCGGGCTTCACGTGGTTCGCGCGATTCGCGTGGTTCACGCGCTTCACGAGATTCACGTGGTTCACGGGCTTCGCGACCCTGAGAATTTTCACCGTTGCGCGGGGTGCGATCACGGCGATTATTGCTACGGCGGTTGTTGCGGCGGTCACCACGTTGCTGATTGTTCTCACTTTCAGCGGCTTTCTCTTCTGGCTTCGCTTCAACCGGTGCAGCAGCAGGCGCGTCGCCAGCAAACAGTTTCTTCAAACCACCTAACAGACGAGCGACGAAGCCGGTGCTGGCAACAGCAGGCGCGGCAGCAGCAGCCGGTTTCACATCAGCTTTAACCACAGAAGGGATTTCTTTTTCCACTTCAACCGGTGCCGGCGGCGCATCTGGCATCACAAAGGCGGCCAGCGCTGGCTGCTCAGGGCGACGACGTTCAGCGTGTTCTTCTTCAGAAGGCAGCGCCATCTCAGCTTCGTGCAGCTTCGGCAGATGGTAAGACAGCGTCTGCGTTTCTTCGCCTTTGCGCACGCGCAGTACAGAGTAGTGCGGCGTTTCCATCTGATCGTTTGGCACGATGATGGCACGCACGCCACCCTGGCGTTTCTCGATCGCACTGACTGCATCACGTTTTTCGTTCAGCAAGTAAGAGGCGACGGGCACAGGCACAATGGCATGCACTTCTTTAGTGTTGTCTTTCAGCGCTTCTTCTTCAATCAGACGCAAGATAGACAGTGACAGCGATTCGTTATCACGGATGGTGCCGGTACCGCTACAGCGTGGGCACACGTGATGGCTGGATTCACCCAATGATGGGCTAAGACGCTGACGCGACATTTCCAGCAGGCCGAAGCGCGAAATGTGGCTGATTTGAATGCGTGCACGATCCTGACGTACCGCTTCACGCAGACGGTTTTCTACCGCGCGCTGGTGACGAACAGGGGTCATGTCGATGAAGTCGATAACGATCAGGCCGCCGAGGTCACGCAGGCGTAACTGACGGGCGATTTCATCAGCCGCTTCGAGGTTGGTATTAAATGCCGTTTCTTCGATGTCACCACCGCGTGTTGCACGGGCGGAGTTGATATCGATCGCTGTCAGTGCTTCGGTGCTGTCGATAACAATCGAACCACCAGAAGGCAAGCGAACTTCACGCTGGAAAGCGGATTCAATTTGCGATTCGATTTGGTAGTGGCTAAACAGCGGAATTTCACCGGTGTACAGTTTGATTTTGCTGCTGAAGTCCGGACGACCGAGTGCAGCGATATGCTGACGCGCCAGTTCCAGAACTTTAGGGTTATCGATAAGAATCTCACCGATATCCTGACGCAGGTAGTCGCGGAAGGCACGCACGATCACGTTACTTTCCTGATGGATCAGGAACGGAGCTGGGCGGTTTTCAGCGGCTTTTTTGATCGCTTCCCAGTGCTTCAAACGGAAGCTCAGGTCCCACTGCAGGGATTCGGCAGATTTGCCTACGCCCGCAGTACGCACGATCAAACCCATACCGTCTGGCAGTTCCAGCGCGGACAGCGCTTCTTTCAGTTCGGTACGATCGTCACCTTCAATACGGCGAGAGATGCCACCCGCACGCGGGTTGTTCGGCATCAGGACTAAGTAGCTACCGGCCAGAGAAATGAAGGTGGTTAATGCAGCACCTTTATTTCCGCGTTCCTCTTTATCGATTTGAACGATAACTTCCTGACCTTCACGCAACACCTCTTTGATGTTTGGACGGCCGTGTGCGTTGTAATTAGCAGGGAAGTATTCGCGGGAAATTTCTTTCAGAGGGAGGAAACCGTGACGTTCAGCACCATAATCGACAAATGCCGCTTCGAGGCTGGGTTCAACACGGGTGATCTTACCTTTGTAGATATTGGCTTTTTTCTGCTCGTGTCCTGGGCTTTCGATATCCAGATCGTACAGACGTTGGCCGTCAACAAGGGCAACGCGCAACTCTTCCTGCTGAGATGCGTTAATTAACATTCTTTTCATCGTGACTTACTCGTTATTCTCACATGAGTGATGTAGCTGCGGGCATCGTTACCCTGGACGAGAATCAACCGATGGCCCCGTGTCTTAATGCACTGACGTCAACCTCACGGTTGTCGGCGGCTAAAGGGGCGCAAATCTTGTCGGTGGCCTGTTTTTCATAAGGAAAAACAGCGCCTGAAGGTGGAATAGCTATAGTAAATTCAGAAATCCACACATCCCAGTCTGTCGTCCAGGCTGCAACCCGCAGCCCGCTAAGTGCCTGATTTAACATTACGTCTTACGCCATTGCTGCGTGTCCGTTCAATCCGGCAAAATGACTTATTTCGCTCTTTATCCTGCCTGGATTTTTCCAGGGCAGAAACACCTGCATTATTCCATTGCTCACTCACATATAGCAAGGCGACTTTTGCCGAGCTGTGAAGTTTGTGCATCCTTAACCTGTTCATTTGCAGGGCTTAACATCGCATCGGTGAAAAAGTCATCATTATGACCTTTTGCCAACGCGACAAAGAGAGAGTTAAGCACAGAAAAAGGGGTGGCGCTATCCAGGGACACTATTTAGAATCGCCGCCATGAAAACTGAGAATCCCGGCGTACTTTATGTCGCCATTACGGCTGAAAATGCCGAACAACGTATTGATAACTTTTTGCGCACTCAGCTCAAAGGTGTGCCGAAAAGTATGATTTATCGCATCTTGCGTAAAGGCGAGGTGCGCGTGAATAAAGGACGCGTGAAGCCGGAATATAAACTGCAGGCGGGGGATGAAGTGCGTATTCCACCGGTGCGTGTGGCCGAGCGTGAAGAGCAGACGGTATCACCGAAACTCGATAAGGTTGCCGCGCTGGCAAATGCCATCCTTTATGAGGACGATCATCTGCTGGTGCTGAACAAGCCATCGGGCACGGCGGTGCATGGTGGTAGCGGCCTCAGCTTTGGTGTGATTGAAGGCTTGCGCGCGCTGCGTCCTGAAGCCCGTTTCCTCGAGCTGGTGCATCGTCTTGACCGTGACACCTCCGGTATTCTGCTGGTGGCAAAAAAACGTTCTGCGCTGCGTTCGCTGCACGAGCAGTTACGTGAAAAAGGCATGCAGAAGGATTATCTGGCGCTGGTGCGCGGTGACTGGCCTTCACATTTGAAAGTGGTGCAGGCGCCGCTGCTGAAAAACATTTTGCAAAGCGGTGAGCGTGTCGTTCGCGTCAATGCGGAAGGCAAACCATCTGAAACCCGATTCAAAGTGGAAGAGCGTTTTGGTTTCGCCACCCTGGTAAAAGCCAGTCCGGTGACCGGGCGCACGCACCAGATTCGCGTGCACACGCTGCATGGTGGGCATCCGATCGCCTTTGACGATCGCTATGGCGATCGGGACTTTGATCGTCAGCTGGCGTCAACCGGCCTGGGACGATTGTTCCTGCATGCTGCAGCGCTGACGTTTACCCATCCCAATACCGGCGAAGTCCTGCGGATGGAAGCGCCACTGGATAACGCGCTGAAACACTGCCTGGCGCAGTTGCGTCAGAAAAAAGCTTAATTCAGCGGGCATCAACCCAATGCGTTGATGCCCACTTTTATCAGCATCTCATTTAAAGCCATCAGCGGTAGTCCAATCAACGTATTGGGATCGCGCCCCTCCAACCGCTCAAACAAGCAAATTCCCATGCCTTCGCTTTTAAAGCTGCCCGCACAATTTAACGGCTGCTCTTTTTCGACATAGTGACGGATTTCTTCCGGACTTAAGTGCCGAAAATGTACATTGAACGGTTCGCAAATCACCTGTTGTTGTGCCGTTTGCGGCTGAATCAGTGCGAGCCCGGTATAAAACGTGATCGCTTTGCCACTGGCAGAAGCCAATTGCCGGCAAGCATTCTCCACCGTATGCGGTTTTCCGGTGATAGTGCCGTCGAGCACACAGACCTGATCGGAACCAATGATCCAGCTCTGTGGGTGCAGCGCGGCGAGCGCCTGTGCTTTTGCCAGCGCTAAGCGTTGCACTAACTGCGGAGCAGTTTCATTCGGTTGCGGCGTTTCATCGCAATCAGGCGCAACGGCGATAAAAGGCAGGCCAAGCTTGCTCAGCAATGCCTGACGGAACGGGGAAGTGGAGGCTAGAATTAACGGTGTCATGATTTTTTTTCAGAATTGATAGCGTAAAGATGACAGGCATTTTAAACTATGCGCCGCACTGGATGCGACTAACGGGTGAAAGATGCTGTAAACCGGCCTTTTTCTTTGACTCTATGACGTTACAAAGTTAATATGCGCGCCCTATGCAAAAGGTAAAATTACCCCTGACGATCGATGTGGCCCGCGCCGCGCAAAAGCGCCTTGATTACCAAGGTGTGTATGCACCTGAATTGGTGGCGCGCCTGGCCGACACGGTCGTGAGTGTGGACAGTGATGTGGAATGCACCATGTCGTTTGCGATTGACAACCAGCGCTTAGCCGTTCTGCAAGGAACAGCTGATGCGCAGGTGACATTGTCTTGTCAACGCTGCAACCAGTCATTCCCTCATGCTGTTCACGTAAGCTATTGCTTCAGTCCTGTCTCTTCTGATGAGCAGGCCGAGGCACTGCCGGAAGCTTACGAGCCAGTTGATATCAATGATTTCGGCGAAATCGACTTGCTGGCAGTTATCGAAGATGAACTCATCCTCGCGCTGCCTGTAGTTCCGGTGCATGATTCTGAACACTGTGAAGTGTCCGACGCGGACATGGTATTTGGTAAGTTGCCTGCAGAGGCAGAAAAACCGAATCCATTTGCCGTATTAGCCAGTTTAAAGCGTAAGTAATAGGAGTAAGGTCCATGGCCGTACAACAGAATAAACCAACCCGTTCTAAGCGTGGTATGCGTCGTTCGCACGATGCGCTGACCACCGCAGCTCTGTCAGTAGATAAAGTTTCTGGTGAAACTCATCTGCGTCACCATATCACTGCGGATGGTTACTACCGCGGTCGCAAGGTTATCACCAAGTAATTCTTTGCGGTTACGCAAGGCGATACCTTGACACGTTTGACCCTGGCAGTTGATGCCATGGGCGGGGATTTCGGTCCCTGCGTGACAGTGCCTGCATCCTTGCAGGCACTGGCCTCTCATACGCATCTGGTTCTTCTTCTGGTCGGTGATCCCGACATCATCTCGTCATTTCTTGCCAAAGCGGATTCCTCATTACTGGGGCGTGTGCAGGTTATTCCTGCCGAATCGGTTATTGCAAGTGATGCTAAACCTTCACAAGCCATTCGAAACAGTCGCGGCAGCTCGATGCGCGTGGCGTTAGAGTTGGTGAAAGAGGGACAAGCACAAGCCTGTGTCAGTGCCGGTAATACCGGTGCGTTAATGGGCTTGGCTAAAATGTTGTTGAAGCCGCTGGAAGGTATTGAGCGACCTGCGCTGATGACGGTGTTGCCGCATCAACAACAGGGCAAAACAGTGGTGCTGGATCTTGGCGCAAATGTAGAATCGGATAGCGATATGCTGGTGCAGTTTGCCATCATGGGCGCTGTCATGGCCGAGGAAGTGCTGGAAATCGACAGACCGCGTGTCGCACTGCTCAACATTGGGCAGGAAGAGACAAAGGGCCTGGAAACGATTCGCACAGCATCTGCGGTGCTGCGAGACACGCCGCAAATCAACTATATTGGTTATCTTGAGGGGAACGATCTCCTCACCGGCAAGACGGATGTGCTGGTTTGTGATGGCTTCGTGGGAAACGTCACGCTTAAAACCATGGAAGGCGTGGTAAGAATGTTTCTTTCTCTGCTCAAGTCGTCAGAGGATGGAAAAAAACGGGCCTGGTGGCTGAAATGGGTAGGGCGCTGGTTGCAAAAGCGCCTGGCTAAACGTTTCGGTCATCTCAACCCCGACCAGTACAACGGCGCTTGTCTGTTAGGATTGCGCGGAACAGTGATCAAAAGCCACGGTGCGGCGAATCAACGTGCGTTTGCCGTGGCGATAGAGCAGGCAGAGCAGGCGGTGCGCAGGCAAGTCCCAGAGAGGATTGCGGCGCGCCTTGACGCTGTATTAGCCAGGAGTGACAAAGCGTAGATGTTTACCAAAATTATCGGTACGGGCAGCTATTTGCCTGAGCAGGTTCGCTCCAATGCGGATCTGGAAAAAATGGTGGAGACTTCGGACGAGTGGATTGTCAGCCGTACCGGCATCCGTGAGCGTCGCATTGCTGCGCCGGATGAATCTGTTGCCACTATGGGCTTCACCGCCGCTCAGCGCGCGCTGGAAATGGCAGGCGTTGCGGCCAGCGATGTTGGCCTGATTATCGTGGCGACCACCTCTTCCAGCCACGCCTTCCCAAGCTCAGCGTGCATGATCCAGCAGATGCTGGAAATTGACGACTGTGCGGCTTTCGATTTGGCTGCTGCTTGTGCGGGCTTCACCTATGCGTTAAGCGTGGCCGATCAGTACATTAAAAACGGTGTGGTGAAACACGCGCTGGTGATCGGTGCAGATGTCTTAGCTCGCACACTGGATCCTAACGATCGTGGCACCATCATTCTGTTTGGCGATGGCGCGGGTGCGGTGGTTCTCGGCCAGAGCGAAGAGCCAGGTATCCTGTCTACTCACCTGCATGCCGATGGACGTTACAGCAAGCTGTTGACGCTGCCGTATCAGGATCGCGAGCATCAGGATCAACCTGCCTATCTCACCATGGCCGGTAACGAAGTGTTTAAGGTTGCAGTCACTGAACTGGCGCACATCGTTGATGAAACGCTGCAAGCCAATAATCTTGATCGTGAGATGCTCGACTGGCTGGTGCCGCATCAGGCTAACTTGCGCATTATCAGTGCCACCGCCAAAAAGCTCGGCATGGGCATGGATAAAGTGGTGGTTACCCTTGACCGTCACGGCAACACGTCGGCGGCATCGGTTCCTAGCGCACTGGATGAAGCGGTGCGAGATGGCCGTATCAAGCCTGGCCAACTGATTTTGCTGGAAGCCTTTGGTGGTGGTTTCACCTGGGGTTCTGCGCTGGTTCGCTTTTGATTGACAGGAAAGACAGATGACACAATTTGCTTTTGTTTTCCCAGGACAGGGCTCACAGACCGTCGGCATGCTGGCCGATCTGGCTGTGGAAAACCCGCAGGTTGAAGCCACTTTCCGTGAAGCTTCTGATGCATTGGGATACGACTTATGGCAGTTGGTGCAACAAGGTCCAGCTGAAGAACTGAATAAAACCTGGCAGACGCAACCTGCGTTGCTGGCGGCTTCCGTCGCGATTTATCGCGTCTGGCAGAGCAAAAATGGCCCGCAGCCTACGCTGATGGCTGGCCATAGCCTCGGTGAATATTCTGCGCTGGTGTGTGCTGGCGTACTGAACTTCGCTGATGCGATCAAGTTAGTCGAGTTACGCGGCAAACTGATGCAGGAAGCGGTACCAGAAGGTACGGGCGCCATGCAGGCGATTATTGGACTTGATGATGAATCAATCCGTAAAGCCTGTGAAGAGAGCGCGCAAGGTCAGGTGGTTTCACCCGTCAACTTTAACTCGCCGGGCCAGGTGGTTATCGCGGGTAACAAAGAAGCGGTGGAGCGTGCTGGAGCAGCATGTAAAGCAGCGGGTGCCAAACGTGCACTGCCACTGCCTGTGAGCGTGCCTTCACACTGTGCTTTGATGAAACCGGCAGCAGATAAACTGGCTGTGGCACTGGAAAGCATCACTTTCAACGCACCTGCCGTGCCTGTTGTCAATAATGTTGACGTCAAGTGTGAAACCGATGCTGCTGCGATCCGCAGTGCACTGGTTCGCCAGCTTTACAGCCCAGTGCGTTGGACCGAAGCCGTTGAATTTGTTGCCACCCAAGGCGTTGGCCAGCTGTTTGAGATCGGTCCTGGTAAAGTCCTGACCGGCCTGACCAAACGTATTGTGGATAGCCTGACCGCTGCAGCCGTGAACGATTCTGCTTCACTCTCTGCTGCGCTTACACAGGAATAAGAGGAAAAACATGAGCTTTGAAGGTAAAGTAGCGCTGGTTACTGGCGCAAGCCGCGGCATTGGCCGTGCAATCGCGGAAACGCTGGTTGCGCGCGGTGCGAAAGTGGTGGGAACTGCCACCAGCGAAAGCGGTGCGGAAGCAATCAGTGCTTACCTCGGCAATAACGGCAAAGGTCTGCTGTTGAACGTTACCGATGCCGCCTCTATTGAGAGCGTGCTCGAGAAAGTTCGCGCCGAATTTGGCGAAGTGGACATTTTAGTCAATAATGCAGGCATTACGCGTGACAATCTGTTGATGCGCATGAAGGACGATGAATGGGCGGATATCCTCGATACCAACCTGACATCTGTCTTCCGTCTTTCTAAGGCGGTATTGCGTGCCATGATGAAAAAACGCGTGGGCCGTATCATTACCATCGGTTCTGTTGTTGGAACCATGGGTAACGCGGGTCAGGCAAACTATGCGGCAGCAAAAGCAGGTTTGATTGGCTTTAGCAAATCACTGGCGCGAGAAATTGCGTCACGTGGCATTACCGTAAACGTCGTAGCTCCGGGCTTTATTGAGACGGACATGACGCGTGCACTGAACGAAGATCAGCGCTCGGGCATTTTGGCAGAAGTGCCGGCAGGTCGTTTAGGCGACCCGCAGGAGATTGCCAATGCTGTTGCATTCTTAGCCTCTGACGAAGCCTCTTACATCACGGGTGAGACGCTCCACGTCAATGGCGGCATGTACATGGTCTGATAATCACGAAATCATTTGCATTATCTGCGGTAAACACCGCAGAATAGCGCAAAATCGTGGTTCGACCAGCCGGGATTTTGTTGCATCTTTTTCAACATTTTATACACTACGAAAACCATCGCGAAAGCGAGTTTTGATAGGAAATTAAATAGTATGAGCGATATCGAACAACGCGTTAAGAAAATCGTAGCTGAGCAGCTGGGTGTTAAAGAAGACGAAGTGATTAACACTGCTTCTTTCGTTGAAGACCTGGGTGCAGATTCTCTTGACACCGTTGAGCTGGTAATGGCTCTGGAAGAAGAGTTTGATACTGAAATTCCAGACGAAGAAGCTGAGAAAATCACTACCGTTCAGGCAGCGATCGATTACATCAATAGCCACCAAGGCTAATGAATATCTTCAGGCGGTCACCTCGACCGCCTGAGTTTTATGTTTGCCCCACATAGCGTTATTTTTTCCCTCCCTGGAGGACGTACGTGTCTAAGCGTCGTGTAGTTGTGACTGGTCTTGGCATGTTGTCTCCTGTCGGCAATACCGTAGAGTCTACCTGGAGTGCTCTCCTTGCCGGTCAGAGCGGCATCAGCCTGATCGACCATTTTGATACTAGTGCCTACGCAACGCGCTTTGCGGGCTTAGTAAGAGATTTTAATTGCGATGAATTCATCTCGCGCAAAGATCAGCGCAAGATGGATGACTTCATCCAATACGGCATTGTTGCCGGTATTCAGGCTATGGCGGACTCCGGTCTGGTCGTAACTGACGAAAATGCCGGTCGCATCGGCGCAGCTATCGGTTCCGGCATCGGCGGACTGGGTTTGATTGAAGATAACCACAGTTCACTGGTCAACGGCGGTCCGCGCAAAATCAGCCCGTTCTTCGTTCCTTCTACCATTGTTAACATGGTGGCAGGTCACCTGACTATTATGTATGGCCTGAAAGGTCCGAGCATCTCGATTGCGACTGCTTGTACTTCTGGTGTGCATAATATTGGCCATGCAGCACGTATCATTGCGTATAACGATGCTGACGTGATGCTGGCAGGTGGTGCAGAGAAAGCCAGTACCCCACTGGGTGTCGGTGGTTTCGGTGCAGCACGTGCGCTCTCTACCAATAACGATAACCCTCAGGCGGCAAGCCGTCCGTGGGATAAAGATCGTGATGGTTTTGTGTTGGGCGATGGTGCAGGCATTGTGGTGCTGGAAGAGTACGAGCATGCCAAAAAGCGCGGTGCGAAAATTTATGCGGAAATCATTGGTTTCGGCATGAGCAGCGATGCTTACCACATGACGTCTCCACCGGAAGATGGTTCAGGTGCAGCCGCCGCGATGGTGAATGCACTGCGTGATGCGCAACTGAATGTTGAGCAGATTGGTTACGTTAACGCGCATGGCACTTCGACGCCAGCCGGTGACAAAGCTGAAGCTCAGGCAGTTAAGTCGGTATTTGGTGCAGCGGCTCACAGTGTGATGGTCAGCTCTACCAAATCCATGACCGGGCATCTGCTGGGTGCAGCGGGCGCGGTAGAAGCGATCTATTCGATTCTGGCGCTGCGCGACCAGGCGGTTCCGCCAACCATTAACCTGGATAATCCAGATGAAGGTTGTGACCTCGACTTCGTGCCTCACACGGCACGTCAGGTGAGCGGGCTGGAGTACACATTGTGTAACTCCTTCGGATTTGGCGGCACCAACGGCTCGCTGATCTTCCGCAAGGTATAAGTCTTACCCAGCCAAACAGAGGCCCGCAATGCGGGCCTTTTTTATATTTTGTCACGCAGTGGCATAGATTCTCACCGCTGTCAGTGGTATTCAGACTGGCAGGGTAGCCAGAGGTGATCGGAATGTGGATAAACGGCGTCGAGCAGATCGAACTTTCTGCACGCGATCGCGCGGTGCAGTTTGGTGATGGCTGTTTTACCACTGCTGCGGTGGTGGCTGGCAAGATACAACTGTTAAATGCCCATTTGCAGCGGTTGCAGGAAAGCTGTGAACGTTTATACATCCCCTTACCGGATATGGCGCAGTTGGCTGCGGAGATGCAGCATGCCGCCAACGGTCAAGCCGAGGCGGTTTTAAAAGTGATTCTGACGCCTGGCGCCGGTGGCCGGGGATATAGCCGAGCCGGTTGCACAACGCCGACGCGCATCCTTTCCCTTTCCCCGTGGCCGCAACATTACAAAACCTTGCAGCAGCAGGGCGCTACGCTTGTGACCAGCCCCGTGAGACTGGCACGCAATCCTCTGCTCGCCGGCCTCAAACATCTCAACCGCCTTGAGCAGGTGCTGATTCGTCAGCATCTCGACCACACCGGTGCTGACGAAGCGCTGGTGCTTGACACTGCAGGGGCGGTGGTGGAATGCTGTGCGGCTAATTTATTCTGGCGCAAAGGCGATCAGGTATTCACGCCGCGTCTTGAGCAAGCGGGTGTCGATGGCATTATGCGCCGTTATCTGATGGCGCAGATGGCGTCGGAAGGCCAGGCTTGTCAGTTAATTGAAGGAAGCAGGGAGGATGTGCTTAGCGCCGACGAAGTGGTGATCTGCAACGCCCTGATGCCAGTTTTACCTGTGCGGAAAATTGACGATGTTTCGTTCACCGCACGCACGCTGTACCAGCAGCTGTATGCCAGTTGCCAAAAGATGGAAGCATCATGACCCGAATGAAAAAAATACTCGCCAGCGCTGTGGCGATTGCCGGCCTCGCGGCTGCATTTAGTTATTGGCAGATTGAACGTTTCGCCGATACACCGTTGACCATTAATGAGGAAACGATCTACACATTGCCCGCCGGCAGCGGTCGGGTCGTGCTGGAAGCCCAGCTGGAAAGCCAGCACATCATTCCTGAAAGTATCTGGTTTGGACCGCTATTGAAACTTGAGCCCGAGCTGGCAAAGTTCAAAGCCGGAACCTACCGACTGGAAAGTAATATGACGGTAAGGCAGCTGCTGCAGCTGCTGGCCAGCGGTAAAGAAGCACAGTTCCCGGTGCGTTTTGTCGAGGGTTCACGCCTGAAGGAGTGGTTGGCCGAACTGCGTAAGGCACCTTACCTCAAACACACGCTGACTGACGATCAGTTTGCGACGGTAGCGACTGCACTGAAGATGGATGCGGACCAGCTGGAGGGCGCATTCTACCCCGACACCTATCTGTACACCGCCAACACCAGTGATGTTTCGCTGCTGGAACGCGCGCATACGCGCATGAATAAACTGGTGGATGAGATCTGGCAGGGGCGAATGGATAATCTGCCTTATAAAAAAGAGCAGGATCTGGTCACCATGGCGTCGATTATCGAAAAAGAGACCGGCGTGACGGAAGAGCGCGCGCGTGTTGCTTCGGTATTTATTAATCGCTTGCGCACCGGCATGAAGCTGCAAACCGACCCTACGGTGATTTACGGTATGGGCGATAACTATACTGGCACCATTACGCGTAAAGACCTCGAAACGCCGACCGATTACAATACCTATACCATTACGGGTTTGCCGCCTGGCCCTATTGCGATGCCAGGTCGCGCCTCGCTGGAAGCGGCAGCGCACCCGGAAAAAACCAACTATCTCTACTTTGTCGCGGATGGCAAAGGTGGACACACCTTTACCACCAATCTCGCCAGCCATAATAAAGCGGTGCAGGTCTATCGGCTGGCTATGAAGGAAAAAAATGAAAAGTAAGTTTATCGTCATTGAAGGCCTTGAAGGCGCGGGCAAAACCACTGCGCGTGATGCCATCGTGGCGGTGCTGCATGAGCAGGGTATCGAAGATGTGGTGTTTACCCGTGAGCCCGGCGGCACGCCGCTCGCAGAACAGTTGCGCGTGCTGGTGAAGCAGGGGATTGATGGCGAACAGGTCACTGACAAAGCCGAGCTGCTGATGCTGTATGCTGCCCGTGTGCAACTGGTTGAGAACGTGATTAAGCCCGCGTTAGCGCGCGGCGCGTGGGTGATTGGCGATCGTCACGATCTCTCATCCCAGGCTTATCAGGGTGGTGGTCGTGGTCTGGATGCGCAGTTGATGACCACGCTGCGCGATGCAGTACTGGGCGACTTCCGTCCTGACCTGACCCTTTATCTGGATGTCACGCCTGAAATCGGTCTGCAACGCGCGCGTGCTCGCGGGGAACTCGACCGCATTGAGCAGGAGTCACTGCGTTTCTTTGAACGCACACGCGAGCGTTATCTGGCGCTGGCGGCCTCCGATGACACCATTTTAACCATTGATGCCACTCAAAACATTGAAGAAGTGACATTGTCACTTAAGTCAGCATTGCAGAAATGGCTGGCAGGTCAGGCGGCATGAACTGGTATCCGTGGCTGAATCAGCCCTATCGGCAGATCATCACCCGTCATCAAAGCGGACAGGCTCATCATGCTTTGCTGATACAGGCCATCAATGGCATGGGTGACGATGCATTGGTGTGGGGTGTGAGCCGCTGGTTAATGTGCCAACATCCGGAAGGATTAAAAAGCTGCGGGCATTGCCACGGCTGTCATCTGATGCAGGCGCAGACTCATCCTGACTGGTATCGTCTGGAGGCAGAAAAGGGCAAGTCTTCGCTGGGTATTGATGCAGTACGTGACGTGACCGAGAAGCTCTACCATTTTGCTCAGCAGGGCGGAGCGAAGATTGTCTGGTTGCCGGATGCGGCGCAGCTCACTGAAGCCGCCGCCAATGCGTTGCTGAAAACGCTGGAAGAACCTCCGGCCAACTGCTGGTTTTTCCTTAGCGTTCGTGAACCGTCACGTTTGCTGGCAACCTTGCGCAGCCGTTGCATGACGTGGCATCTTTCCCCACCGGAAGAGCTGCCAAGTTTGCAGTGGCTGCAGAAACAGTCGCCGCAATCCGAGGCGGTTCTGCGTGCTGCTCTTCGCTTGAGCAACGGCGCGCCTGCTGCAGCCTTGGCGCTGCTGCAACCAGAGCGCTGGCAGGCACGTGAGAAGCTGTGTGAAACTTTGCCTGGCGTGTTAAACAGCGATGTCCTGCAACTGCTGCCCGCGCTGAACAGCGACGATGTGGCAGAGCGCTTAAGCTGGCTGATTTCACTGCTGGTGGATGCAATGAAAGTGCAGCAGGGCGCCAGCAACTGGCTGAGCAACGGCGATCATCCTGAGGTCGTTTCACAGCTGGCTCAGCAGCTTAACAGTAACGCGCTCAACGCCAGCGTCCAGCAGTGGATGCAGTGTCGTGAGCAACTGCTGCATGTCGCCGCACTGAACCGTGAACTTATCCTGACCGATCGCCTGTTAGCCTGGGGACGCTTAATGTCGCCCACGGCGGTCGGCTAAGCGTAAAAGAGAGAAGTATGTTTATTGTTGATTCGCACTGCCACCTTGATGGCCTGGATTATGAGAAGCAGCACCGCGATCTGGACGATGTGATCGCCAAAGCCGCAGCGCGTAACGTGAAATTTATGCTGGCGATTGCCACTACGTTGCCCGATTACTATAAAATCAAACAGCTGGTTGGAGACAGGGAAAACATCGCCCTGGCGTGCGGCGTGCATCCGTTGAATCAGGAAGCGCCATACGATGTTGAAGAGTTCCGTCGCCTGGCAGCAGAAGAGCAGGTGATTGCGCTGGGTGAAACCGGGTTGGATTACTTCTATCAGCAGGAAACTAAAGCGCAGCAGCAAGCCTCGTTCCGTGAACACATCCGCACCGGCATCGCGCTGAATAAGCCGATCATCGTGCACACCCGTGATGCGCGTGAAGATACGCTGGCGATTCTGCGTGAAGAGCAGGTGGAAAAGTGCGGCGGCGTGTTGCACTGCTTTACTGAAGATAAAGAGACTGCAGCGCAGTTGCTGGATATGGGCTTTTATATCTCTTTCTCCGGCATTTTGACCTTCCGCAATGCCGAGCAGATTCGTGATGCCGCGCGTTATGTGCCGCTGGATCGCATGCTGGTAGAGACCGACTCACCGTATCTGGCTCCGGTCCCGCATCGTGGCAAAGAAAACCAGCCTGCCTTTACGCGCGATGTCGCGGATTATATGGCGGTACTGAAAGGTGTGGATATCGAAACACTGGCCGCGGCCACCACCGAAAACTTCTCGCGTCTTTTCCATGTCCCGATGAGCCGTCTCGGCGGCTAATCCGCTTTATTTTAAACTCTGTAATAATTCCATAATCATTGACCTGTGTGGCGTTTAACGCCGCACGGGCAGTGATTTGTTGCTGTTTATCCAGGCAAGTCAGTCAAAAATAACAGAAAGCAAGCACTTGTCATGAACGAAACGTGATAGCCGTCAAAGTAACAAATATCGATTTATTTTACCCTTCGTAATAAATCAAAAGACGCTCAGCGTCACCCCGGTGAAGGATCCTCCCCCTTTGCCAGCGCACTGCGCAAATATGCACTCATACTCAGGAGTTTCTATGTTCAAGAACGCATTTGCGAACCTGCAAAAAGTAGGTAAATCGCTGATGTTGCCGGTATCGGTTTTGCCGATTGCCGGTATTTTGTTAGGTGTTGGTTCGGCTAACTTCAGCTGGTTGCCGGCTGTGGTTTCTCATGTGATGGCGGAGGCGGGTGGTTCCGTATTTGCCAATATGCCGCTGATCTTTGCGATTGGCGTGGCGCTCGGTTTTACCAATAACGACGGTGTATCGGCACTGGCTTCTGTGGTTGCTTACGGCATCATGGTGAAGACCATGGCGGTGGTGGCTCCGCTGGTATTGCATTTACCGCCAGCAGAAATTGAGGCGAAACACCTTGCTGATACCGGGGTGCTCGGCGGCATCATAGCTGGCTCGATCGCCGCGTACATGTTCAACCGTTTTTACCGCATCAAGTTGCCTGAGTATCTCGGCTTCTTTGCGGGTAAGCGCTTTGTGCCGATCATCTCCGGCCTGACTGCGATTTTCACTGGTATCGTGTTGTCCTTTATCTGGCCACCGATCGGTTCGGCCATTCAGGATTTCTCTCAGTGGGCAGCCTATCAGAACCCGGTCGTGGCATTCGGTATCTACGGTGTGGTTGAGCGTGCGCTGGTGCCGTTTGGTCTGCATCATATCTGGAACGTGCCTTTCCAGATGCAGATTGGTGAGTTCACCAACGCCGCAGGTCAGGTGTTCCATGGTGATATTCCGCGCTATATGGCGGGCGATCCAACCGCAGGTAAACTTTCTGGCGGCTTCCTGTTCAAAATGTACGGTCTGCCTGCTGCTGCGATTGCTATCTGGCACTCGGCTAAACCGGAAAACCGCGCCAAAGTGGGCGGTATCATGATTTCCGCCGCGCTGACCTCGTTCCTGACCGGTATCACTGAACCGATCGAGTTTTCGTTCATGTTCGTTGCACCGATTCTCTACGTGATCCATGCAATTCTGGCGGGTCTGGCCTTCCCAATCTGTATTCTGCTGGGCATGCGTGATGGCACCAGCTTCTCACACGGTTTGATCGACTTTGTGGTATTGAGTGGTAACAGCAGCAAGATTTGGTTGTTCCCGATTGTCGGTATTATTTACGGCTTAATTTATTACACCGTTTTCCGTGTGCTGATTGTGAAATTGAATCTGAAAACACCTGGACGTGAGGACACCGCAATGGAGCAGAGCAGCGCCACCACGGGTAGCGAGATGGCAGGTAAGCTGGTTACCGCATTTGGTGGTAAAGAGAACATCACTAATCTTGATGCCTGTATTACGCGTTTGCGTGTGAGCGTCGCGGATGTGGCGAAAGTGAATCAAGCTGAACTGAAAAACCTCGGCGCACGTGGCGTGGTGGTGGCCGGTTCCGGTGTTCAGGCGATTTTCGGCACCAAGTCCGATAACCTGAAAACTGAGATGGATGATTATATTCGTAATATGTAAAGGATTGGGATTGAGCTTGGTCTGAGGCTAAGGTCAAGGTCAAGGTCAAGGCAGAGGCCGAGCCTGTGCGATGAAGCGGCGGCAGATCGTAAAGACGCCATAAACCATCCCTGGGGCTCGGCCCGCGACATCCCTGTCGCGGGACGCTTTACTCCTCTGCCGCCGCTTCCTCGCACCTCACCTTAGGTGCGGTATTGAAAAAACCCCGTTCTTCATTGGACTGTACTGACTTATCGCCAGATATTAGGGCATCGGTGTTGGCGGCATTGGGTGGTCATTCTACTTTTCAGTGCCTTAGGTCCATGAATCAGTAAGATTTGCACGTCTGCCACCGCTTTCTCCCACTTCAACGTGAATGCGATTACAGATAAACCCGCAAATACTCTGTCAGACACAACAACGCCATCGCCTGGCCATAGGGCATTGAAGTGAGCGGCACCTGGCGGTAATACTCCAGATCGCTGCCCATCGCGGTGCCAAACGATACCTGTTTTAACTCTCCGTCCTCATCAATATTCGCGATCACGCCGCGCAGAGCTTTTTCCGCCATCGGGCGATATTCATCGGACAAATAACGCTTACGCACCGCTTTGAGAATCCCATAAGCGAAGCCTGCGGTGGCAGACGCTTCCGGGTAGCTTTGTGGATCGTCGAGCAGGGTATGCCAGAGACCGCTGCTGTGCTGGCAAGCGGCCAACGCCTTCACCTGGCTGGTCAGCACCTGCTGCAGGAAGCGACGTGTGGCGTGTTGTTCCGGCCAATTCATCATTTCGAGGAAATCAGGGATCACAATGGTCAGCCAACTGTTGCCGCGAGCCCAGCGGGCGTTGGCAAAATTGTGTCGGCCATCGAAGGTCCAGCCGTGGAACCACAAACCGGTCTGACGATCCATCAGGTATTGGGTGTGGATCAGAAACTGATAGCTGGCTTCTTCGACAAACTCGGGGCGGTCGAGTAACTGGCCGATTTTCGCCAGCGCCATCACGCTCATCATTAAGGTGTCGTCCCACAGTTGCTGGGTATTTTCGTTGTTGTAAACGATGTGCTGTAAACCTCCTTGCTCGGTGCGCGGCATTTCATACATGACCCATTCTGCCCAGCGTTCCAGCACCGGACGCCATGCTGCGTTACCGGTCTCTTCATAGCGATAAGCCAGCGTCAGGAACGGACATACGGTGTTCACGTTCTTTGTCGGTGTGCCTTCTGCTAAGCGTGCGCTAAACCAGTCATCGATAATCTTGAGGGTTGCCTGATCGCCCGTCTGCTGGGTGTAATGCAGCATGCCGTACAACCCGATACCGTGCGTCCATTCCCAGCCAGCCCAGCCTTTGGTATCTATGACGCGGCCATCGTCCAGCCGCAGCAAAAACTCGCCGCTGTGGTCGGTGATATTCACCAGATTGTCAGTGAGTTTGTGAATCAGCTGCACTAACTCACTGCGTGGCAACAGGTATTCAGGCTGGCGCAACAAGGCGCTGTGTTTCACAGGAAATACAGTCATGGTTCATTCCTATCGTTAATCAGGGTAGGGAGAGGGTGAAGCGAGTCGCGTTGTGTGGTCAGCGCGGGCGCTGCGGGCTTATTGCGGTTGAGGTAACCGACATTGTTATTGCCCCATAAGTTTTCATACGGCATCCCCGCCAGGGTTTCGACGATGGCGCGCGCCTGCGGTGTAATACGTTCCGGGACCACGCGTCCTGCTTCACGCATCTTCAGCGTCTCTTCGCGCAGAACGGTGTGGGTATGCAGATTAAGTTTGAAGCGCAGCGACACAATGAAGCCGCAGATCAGTACGCCGACGGTGCCGACGCTGAGGATCAGCAGAATGGTGTGGCCCACCGCAGGAACCTGTTCAGCTTTACCGGAGGTGAAACCGGCCAGCTGCAACATGATGCCAACTATCATCACGGCACCGGCCTGCGAGGCTTTACGCGTCAACGTCATGATCCCGGCGAAGATGCCTTCGCGGCGTTGTCCGGTGATCACTTCATCGACATCGGCGATATAGGTGTAGGTATTCCACGGCACGTAGTTGATGCCGCCACGTCCTAATCCAGCGAAGGCAGAGATCAGCACTAACAGCGCGAAGTTATCGTTCATCCCGCTGTACCACAGTCCGGCGTAGGAGAGGGCGCTGAGGCCAAACAGCATCACCACCATGCGATAGGCCGGAGCGGGTCCGATGCGAATGCACAGCGGGATCATCGCCATCACCGCAATAAATTGCAGCACCGCCATCGTTCCCATCAGATTGGATGCGATTTGCGCGCTCTGCATCAGCACAAACACCACATACCAGGTAAACACAGCATTAAATACGTCCTGAGCGATGTAACCGCCCAAATACATGCCAAGATGCTGACGGAAGATGCGGATGCGCAGCGTCGAGGCCAGTTCGATATACAGGCGCTTCAGGCTTTGGAATAGCGTGAGTTGCGCCTTCTCCTCTTCTGCCCGGCGCGATTCGGCGGAAAAATCCTCTGGTGCACGTTCCCAGGTAAAGCGCCACACCAGCGTCAGCACCAGCGCACAGATTACCGAGAACACCAGGCTGGCATAGAAGAAGGAGATGGGATTCTCTTTGCCAAACCAGCCAATCAAAATGCCAGGCAGGAAGGCAGCCAGAATCGAGGAGAGCTGCGCCAGCGCAATTCTCGCGCCGGAGAAGCGAGTCTTTTGTTTAAAGTCATCGGTCATCTCCGGCACCAGCGTTTCGTAGGGCACCAGAATCATGGTGTAGACCATATCGAACAGCAGATAGGTCAGCAGATACCACCAAAAGCTCATGTCACCGATCCACATCAGGCTGTAACTGAATACACACGGGATACCGAGCAGGATAAAGAACTTGCGGCGACCGAAGCGCTTGCCGAGCCAGGTGGATCCGAAGTTATCGGTGAGAAAGCCCATCAGCGGGCTGACGACCGCATCCAGCACGCGTGCAGCGGCAAAAATAAAGGTGGCTTCAATCGGCGAAAGCCCACAGAAGGTGGTGTAGAAATAGAGCAACCAGGCGGCGGTAAGCGCCGTGGTGCCAGCGCCGAGGAAATCCCCGGAACCGTAAGCCAGATAATGGCCCAGACCAATCTTACGAGACTGCATGGCAGGTTCTCCTTGAAATCGACGGATGACACATCCCTCATTACTCCGTACTGCTTGCCCGGATTGGATAGAAAGTAGAGCGCCGCGCAACGGCAAACCTTCGTGATTTGGCAAGGGTTGTCGGTTGAGTGGCAAAAACACAAAGAAACTGGCGTGATATCTCTAATTTATAAAACAGCGTTTCATTTTCGTGTTGATTGAGCGTTGAGAAATGCGAGGTGCCGCACACAGATGCGACGAAGGCGATAAATGGCGCAAAGGCAGCCATTTAATACAAGAAAAGCTGTCCTGAGGTTGAAAGGAATCGAATTCCTCACGCATACTGCCTGACTGAACTCAGGCTTAAGGAAATGCACCATGGCTGAAGAAACGATTTTCAGTAAAATCATTCGTCGCGAAATCCCCGCCGACGTGGTTTATCAGGACGAACTGGTCACCGCCTTCCGCGATATTGCGCCTAAAGCGCCGACGCATATTCTGATTATCCCTAATGTATTGATCCCGACAGCCAATGACGTGCAAGAAGCGCACGAGCATGCGCTGGGCCGTATGATTACCGTGGCGGCGAAAATCGCGAAAGCGGAAGGGATTGCCGAGGATGGCTATCGTCTGATCATGAACTGTAATCAGCATGGTGGTCAGGAGGTTTATCATATTCATATGCACCTGGTCGGCGGTCAGCCACTGGGTCCGATGCTGTCTATTTAACCTCAGGCGGACCTAGTGATGCGTCAATGGCTGAGTGGCCTGCTGTTGCTGACCCTTGTCGGGTGCAGCAGTGACAAACCGATGATCAACACGTCGCAATCGCTGGTGATGGAATCTTCCGTGCTCTCTGCGGGCATCATCACCGACGAACCTGCGCTGGCCAGCCGTGATGGACAGATGCGTGCCTCAAGCGTGCTCTATAATCAGCGGGAAACGCCGGTGACCGTGCATTATCGTTTTTATTGGTATGACGAGAAGGGACTGGAGATTACCCCGGAAGAACCGGCTCAGACCCAAATCGTCCCGGCGCATGGCAGCACAGAAGTTGTCTCGCAAATCGGTAACCTGACCGCCAGTAAGGTGCGTCTCTATCTTTATCTCTGAGGAGTAACCTGTGATTCGCAGTGTAAAACGTTCCAGCGCGCTGTTATTTGCGTTGATGCTCACCGGTTGTGTGGTGAAACAGCAAACCCCAGCGCCGGTTGAACCGACCCAGCCGACGACGCCAACTCAACCGGAGCAGCCACCTGTGCAGCCGGTGCCGCCGCCAGAAACGGTGCCGCAGCCGCCAAAACTGAAAACCATTAACTGGAATGCCAGCGTGCAACCATTAGTCGGGAATATGGTGCAGTCTGCCGGTGTGAATCCAGGCAGCGTACTGCTGGTGGATCGCATCAAGAACAGCACCAACGGATCGTTGCAGAGTGATAAAGCCACCGACGCTATTCAGAATGCGCTGGCGAACAACGGCAAATTCACTTTGGTGACGCCAGAACAGCTGGCACAGGCAAAACAGACGCTGGGCTTGTCAGCCGATGACAGCCTTAACTCGCGCAGTAAAGCCATTGGCCTGGCGCGTAACGTCAACGCGCAGTATGTGCTGTACAGCAGCGCGCAGGGCGATGTCAAAGCGCCGACGTTACAGATGCAGCTGATGCTGGTGCAAACCGGTGAAATTATCTGGTCAGGAAATGGTATTGCTCAACCCTGATCCGCAACTGCAGCAACGGATACAGCAACAATGGCCGACGGCGCAAGCTGCCGGTCATTTTTTCGCGCTGCCGGGATTAAGTGGCAACAGCGTGCGGGTGAAAACCGAACAGGGCGAGCTGCTGGCGCGCCGTTCACCGCCGCATCCGATCCCGTTTGTTGATCGTCAGCGCGAATATCGGGTACTACGTAAAATGCGTGCGGCGCAACTCGGGCCGGCACCGCTGGACTGGCACCATCCCTGGCTTTTACAGAGCTGGTTGCCCGGCGAGGTGCTGACACCTGCGCAGTTCAATCAACAGCACGACGCGGTGCTTGCCTTGCTGCATCGTTTACATCAGCAGCCGCTGCTGGGCTATCGACTGCGACTGACGCCGCTATTGCAACACTACTGGCAGCTTTGTCAGCAACGCCACTGGCGCTGGCAGCATCAACTGCAGCGCCTCATCAGACAAGGTGAACCCCAGCCGTTGCGCCTCGTACCCATCCATATGGATGTTCACGCCGGCAATGTGATTGCCACGCCAAACGGATTGCGTCTCATCGACTGGGAATATGCTGCCGATGGCGATGTGGCGCTGGAACTCGCTGCATTATGCGCGGTCGATGGAGAACATCAAAGCGACTGGACTGCCGGTTACGCGCAGCGCAGCCAGCTTGACGAAGCGATACTCAAGCGCCACATGCGGCGCTGGCAGCCGTGGCTCCATCTGCTAATGGCGAGCTGGTATCAGCTGCGTGCTGAGCAGAGCGGTGACCCTCATTTGCAACAGCTGGCGCAGGCCAGCTGGCAGGATCTTTAACTCAGGATTGTAACCATGACCATGAATACCCCCGGCCCACTGATGCTGGATGTTGAAAGCTATGAACTCGACGCCGAAGAGCGTGATATTCTGCAACATCCGCTGGTGGGCGGACTGATTCTGTTTGCCCGCAATTTCCACGATGTCGATCAGCTGGCAGAACTGGTGCGCCAGATTCGCGCCGCCTCGCGTAATCGCTTAGTGGTCGCGGTGGATCAGGAAGGCGGACGGGTGCAGCGTTTCCGTGATGGCTTTACCAAACTCCCGGCAATGCAATCTTTTGCGGCCTTGCATGATATCGCCACGGCGGGTGAAGTGGCGCAGCAAGCGGGCTGGCAGATGGCCGCGGAAATGATCGCCATGGATATCGACATCAGCTTTGCGCCGGTGCTGGATATCGGCCACATCAGCGCGGCGATTGGCGATCGTTCATTCCACGAAGATCCGGCGATTGCATTGCAAATCGCCCGCCGTTTTATCAACGGCATGCACGAAGCGGGCATGAAAACCACCGGCAAGCATTTCCCCGGCCACGGTGCGGTGAGTGCTGATTCACACAAAGAGACACCGCGCGACCCGCGTGATGCCGCTACGCTGCGCCAGCATGATATGGCGATTTTTAAGCAGTTGATCGATGAGCAACTGCTGGATGCCGTGATGCCGGCGCACGTTATCTATACTGAGATCGATCCGTTACCTGCCAGCGGCTCACCTTATTGGCTGCAAACCGTGCTGCGTAAAGAACTCGGTTTTAACGGGGTGATTTTCTCCGACGATCTGTCGATGGAGGGCGCGGCGGTGATGGGCAGTTATGCTGAGCGCGCGCAGCAGTCGCTCAATGCGGGCTGCGACATGATCCTGGTGTGTAATCAGCGCGCCGGTGCGGTGAGTGTGCTGGATAACTTGACGCCGATCCAGGCGGAGCGTGTTACACAGTTATACCATCAGGGGCGCTACACCCGAGGGACACTGCAATCCAGTGAACGCTGGAAGCAGAATCATCACCAGCTTAGCGTGCTACAGGATCGCTGGCTGGAGCATAAAGCGTCGGGCAGATAAGCGTCGCTGCCCGGATGTCATTCCACGCTGAGGATAATCATGATCATCTATCTGCACGGTTTTGATTCCAATAGTCCGGGCAACCACGAAAAAGTGCTGCAGCTGCAGTTTATCGACCCGGACGTCAGACTGATCAGTTACAGCACGCTGCATCCCAAACATGACATGCAGTTTCTGCTGAAAGAGTGCGATAAATTGCTGCAGCAGGGCGGTGATGCGCACCCCTTAATTTGCGGGGTGGGGCTGGGAGGTTACTGGGCCGAGCGCATCGGTTTTCTTTGCGGTATGCGCCAGGTGATCTTCAACCCCAACCTGTTTCCGTTTGAGAACATGGAAGGCAAGATTGATCGCCCGGAAGAGTATCTGGATATCGCCACTAAGTGCGTCAGTGATTTCCGTGAGAAAAACCGAGACCGCTGCCTGACCATTTTATCCCGTCATGACGAAGCGCTGGATAATCAGCGTACGGCGGCGCAGCTGCATCCCTTCTATGAAATTGTTTGGGACGAACAGGCCAGCCATAAATTCAAGAACATCTCGCCGCATTTACAACGCATCAAAGCCTTTAAATCCCTTGCATGAGCCACCTCGCGCCGCGTGATGCGGCGCACAAAATGTGTAACATTCTGATAATGCTGTTGAAAGATTGATGTACATCAATTTTCTTATGATATGTCGTTAGCGCCGTGATATTCTGCCCTCAGCTCGCGATTTAAACGTCGCCAACCCTATGTTTATTAAGGTTTTTAGTAACCATTAATTAACTATTGGTTTACAACTTTGAGGGGGTCTTTGTTGACTACATCTATGGAAAAAATCGTCATTATTGGCGGTGGTGCTGGCGGCTTAGAGCTGGCAACACAGCTCGGTCATAAGCTGGGACGGAGCAAGAAAGCCGAGATTATTCTCGTCGATCGCAACCACAGCCATCTGTGGAAGCCGTTGCTACATGAAGTGGCCACCGGTTCGATGGACGAAGGGATTGATGCGCTGAGCTATCTGGCGCACGCGCGTAATCACGGTTTCCAGTTCCAGCTGGGATCGCTGACGCAAATCAATCGTGAAACTAAAACAATCGAGCTGGCGGAAATTCGCGATGCGAACGGTGAGTTGCTGGTGCCGCAGCGCGAGATGGCTTATGACCGTCTGGTGATGGCGCTGGGCAGTACCTCCAATGACTTTGGTACACCGGGCGTAAAAGATCACTGCATCTTCCTGGATAACCCGCATCAGGCCCGTCGTTTCCACAATGAAATGCTGAATCTTTTCCTGCGCTTCTCAGCCAGTGAAGGCAGCCTGGAAAAAGTGAACATTGCGATTGTCGGCGGCGGCGCAACCGGCGTTGAATTGTCGGCTGAGCTGTATAATGCGGTGAAGCAACTGCACAGCTATGGCTACAAAGGTCTTGATAGCTCATCACTGAACGTGACGCTGGTGGAAGCCGGTGAGCGTATTCTGCCTGCCTTACCTCCGCGCATTTCTGCAGCGGCCCATCAGGAACTGACCAAGCTGGGTGTGCGTGTGCTAACGCAAACCATGGTCACCAGCGCAACAGAAGAAGGGCTGAATACCAAAGGCGGCGAATTTATCAATGCCGACCTGATGGTGTGGGCTGCGGGTATCAAAGCACCGGACTTTATGAAAGAGATTGGCGGGCTGGAAACCAACCGCATCAATCAGTTGGTGGTAAAAGACACGCTGCAAACCACGCTGGATGATGACATCTACGCGATTGGCGACTGCGCGTCCTGCGCGTTGCCAGGCGGCGGCTTTGTACCACCGCGTGCGCAGTCTGCACACCAGATGGCGTCACGCGCGCTGGAAAACATTCTGGCGCAGCGCAAAGGCAAGCCACTGAAAGCCTATGTGTATAAAGATCACGGTTCACTGGTGTCTCTGTCACGCTTCACAACCGTGGGCAGCCTGATGGGTAACCTGATGCGTGGGTCGATGATGGTAGAAGGGCGCATTGCGCGTTTTGTCTACATCTCTCTATATCGTATGCACCAGATTGCGCTCCATGGATACTTCAAAACCGGCCTGATGATGCTGGTCGGTAGCCTGAACCGCGTACTGCGTCCTCGCCTCAAGCTGCACTGATGATTTGCGGGCGGCAAACTGCCGCCCGATGCCGCTTCGTCTGCCGTAACCCGCTGATAAACGACAGCTCAGCTTAAGGTTACGGCGGTATTTCAGCTTCTCTCAGAACTCTCCGAAAAACTGGCCCTGACGGGTTTCCGCTGCGTTTCCTCCATTAATCTGATGTTGCAATTACGGACCATCTGTAAAACTTATATCCACAAACACGGCGCGGCGCGCACGCCGGTTATGCCTCGGCTACACAGGATTTCGTAGCGGCAGGAATGCGCGATAACAACATTCAGGAGGACATTCCTGTGAATAAATCAATGTTAGCGGGTATCGGTATCGGCGTGGCAGCAGCATTAGGTGTTGCCGCAGTCGCCAGCATGGATGTCTTTGATCGCGGCCCGCAGTATGCACAGGTTCTCTCGGCTACGCCGATCAAAGAGAGCATCAAACAACCGCGACAGGAGTGTCGCAATGTGACGTTAACGCATCGTCGTCCGGTACAGGATGAGAACCGCATCGCCGGTTCAGTACTGGGTGCAGTGGCGGGCGGCGTGCTCGGTCACCAGTTTGGTGGCGGTCGTGGGCGCGATGTCGCAACGGTAGCGGGCGCGCTGGCGGGCGGTTACGGTGGTAATCAGGTGCAGGGTGCAATGCAGGATCGTGATACCTACACCACCAACGAGCAGCGTTGCAAAACCGTTTATGACAAACAGGAAAAAATGCTGGGTTATGATGTGACCTATAAAATAGGCGACCAGCAGGGCAAAATCCGCATGGAAAATGACCCTGGCACCCGCATTCAACTCGACCGTAATGGTCAGCTGATCCTGAATTCGAATCAGGCCTGATTGGGCAAAGACACGTCACAGCAGCAGTAACGGAAAAAGCGCCGCAAGGCGCTTTTTTTATGGCTTAAACATCGTTACGGCGGGAGGGATTGCGCTAAGCAGAAACCATTCTGTGCTGATCGCAGCGCAATCCATGATGCCGTGACGATAGCGCGGCTTAAATCCGGTTCTTCGCCAGTTCGGCAATAAAGCCCTGCACCCACTCCATACGGACTTTACGATCTTCCAATTCACGGGTGAATTTGAGACGCGTTGGGCCATCCAGCTTCCACTGTTTGGGATCTTTCTGCAGCAGGCCAATCAGCCAGCCGGGATCGACCTGATTTTGCGGCGCGAACTCGAAGAATCCGCCTTTATCACTGGCTTCGATTTTACGCACGCCAAGTGCTCGCGCGACCAGGCGCAGGCCAGCGACATCCAGCAGGTTGCGTGCCGCATCTGGCAATTTGCCGAAGCGATCAATCATCTCAACTTTCAATTCTGCCAGCTCTTGTTCATCGCTCGCGGACGCCACACGCTTATACAACGACAAACGCGTGTTCACATCCGGGATGAAATCATCCGGCAGCAGGGCAGGCATGCGCAGCTCGATTTCGGTTTGATTGCTGGTGAGGTCTTCCAGCGACGGCTCGCGGCCCGCTTTCAGCGCATCGACGGCGTTTTCCAGCAGCTCCATATACAGCGTGAAGCCAATGGTCTCCATCTGGCCGCTCTGATCTTCACCCAGCAACTCACCGGCCCCGCGAATCTCAAGATCGTGCGTCGCCAGCGCAAAGCCGGCGCCCAAATCTTCCAGCGAGGCAATGGCTTCCAGACGCTTCTGCGCATCCGTGGTCATCGCTTTGGGATGCGGCGTTAATAGCCATGCATAAGCCTGATGATGCGAGCGCCCGACGCGACCACGCAGCTGATGCAGCTGTGCCAGACCGAAGTGATCGGCGCGTTCAATAATAATGGTGTTGGCGCTCGGCACATCAATACCGGTTTCGATGATGGTGGTACACACCAGCACGTTAAAGCGCTGGTGGTGGAAGTCATTCATCACCCGTTCCAGATCGCGCTCGCGCATCTGGCCGTGACCGATGGCGATGCGCGCTTCCGGCACCAGCTCCGCCAGACGCTGCGCGGCTTTTTCGATGTTCTCGACATCGTTGTACAGGTAGTAAACCTGACCGCCACGCAAGATTTCACGCAGCAGCGCTTCGCGCACCACCAGGCTGTCGTATTCGCGCACAAAGGTTTTCACCGCCAGACGTCGCGCGGGTGGTGTGGCAATAATCGACAGATCGCGCATGCCGCTCATCGCCATATTCAGCGTACGTGGGATCGGTGTGGCGGTGAGGGTCAGGATATCGACATCAGCGCGCATCGCTTTGATACGCTCTTTGTGACGCACGCCAAAGCGATGCTCTTCATCGACAATCAGCAGGCCGAGGTCATGCCACTTCAGATCGTTTGACAGCAACTTATGCGTGCCAATCAAAATATCCACTTTGCCTTCACGCGCCTGTTCCAGCACCTGGCTCTGCTCTTTGGCGCTGCGGAAGCGTGACAGCATCTCAATGCGTACCGGCCAGTTGGCGAAACGGTCGCGGAAGTTGTCGTAATGCTGTTGTGCCAACAGCGTGGTGGGCACCAGCACGGCGATTTGTTTGGCGTTCTCTACCGCGAGGAAGGCGGCGCGCATCGCGACTTCGGTTTTACCAAAGCCCACATCACCGCACACCAGACGATCCATCGCCAGCGGCTGGCACATATCGCTCAGCACGGCATTGATGGCCTGGCCCTGATCCGGCGTGGTTTCAAACGGGAAGCCTTCGCAGAACAGCTGATATTGATCGCGATCGTGCTTAAAGGCGAAGCCGGTTTTGGCTGCACGCTGGGCGTAGATATCCAGCAGTTCGGCCGCCACATCACGCACTTTCTCCGCCGCTTTTTGGCGCGCGCGTGACCAGGCATCACTGCCGAGTTTGTGCAGCGGTGCATTTTCATCGGCGCCCCCCGCATAGCGGCTAATCAGGTGCAGCGACGAAACCGGCACATACAGCTTAGCGTCACCCGCATAAGAGAGCATCAGGTATTCCGCGACAATGCCGCCGGCTTCCAGCGTGGTCAGGCCGATATAACGGCCCACGCCATGTTCCAGATGCACCACCGGCTGACCGGGATGCAGTTCAGCAAGGTTACGAATCAAGACATCGGGATTGATGGTGCGGCGATTGTCCTGGCGGCGACGGCTCACGCGTTCGCCCAGCAGATCGCTTTCACAAATCAGCGCACGATGGCCTGCGCTATCAATGAACCCGCGTTCGCTGGCACCGATCATTAAACTGTGTGGCTGTCTGGCGGCGTCTTCAAAACGCTCAATTGGCTGTGGGCGCAGTTTGATGCGCGCCAGCAGCTCCTGCAGGCTCTCACGACGACCTTCACTTTCCACCGAGAAAATAATCTGTCCATCAAACTGCTCCATGAACTGGCGCAGCAGATCGAGTGGCGCTTTGGCCTGTGCCTGCACCGTCAGTTCCGGCAGCGGTTGATAGCCGAGATTGGTATTGGCGGCTTTTTCTGGCAGCGTTTCGCTGCTGAGCTGCATGCGCGGCCAGGCTTTCAGTTCACCCAGCAACGCATCCGGGCGCAGCCACAAGGTTGCGGGCTCCAGCAGTGGACGCATGGGATCGATGCGGCGATTTTCGAAACGGGCGTTAGCATCCTGCCAGAAGCGATCTGCGCTGCCGTGCAGATCGCCACTGTTGAGCACCAGCGTGTTGGCGGGCAGATAGCTGAACAGCGTGGGCAACTCCTGCTCAAAGAACAGCGGCTGCCAGTACTCGATCCCGGCAGGTAACGTGCCTTTGCTCACTTGCTGATAGACGTGTTCCGGCTCGCGGCGCACATCAAACAGCTCGCGCCAGCGGCTGCGGAAAAGCTCAATTGCCGCCTTATCCGTTGGGAATTCATGCGCAGGCAGCAGATTGATGGCCTCAACGGCTTCCAGCGTGCGCTGGCTGTCCACATCGAACAGACGCAGGCTATCAATTTCGTCATCAAAGAAGTCGATGCGATAGGGCTGATCGCTGCCCATCGGGAACAGATCCAACAGGGCGCCGCGCGTGGCGTACTCGCCGTGTTCCATCACCTGATCGACATGGCGATAACCGGCCTGTTCCAGCTGATCGCGCAGAGCATCGCGCGACAGCTTTTGCCCCTGCTTCATCACCAACGCATGGCCGTGCAGGAAGCTGTGCGGACAGACGCGCTGCATCAGCGTGTTGACCGGCATAATCAGCATACCGCGAGTCAGATTGGGCAGTTGATAGAGAGTGGAAAGACGGGCGGAGATAATGTCCTGATGCGGCGAGAAGCTGTCGTAAGGCAGCGTTTCCCAGTCGGCGAGATTAGTGACCGGCAGATCGGTGAACTGGCGAATCTCCTCCTGCAGGCGCAGGGCAGATTGCATATCCGGCGTAATCATCAGCACCGGACCCGGGTGGCGTTCAGTGATACTGGCGCACTCAACCGCCTGCGCGGCACCAATTAGTTCGCCGAGCTGACGATGGTCGCCCGCTTTCGCAGGCAGGGTATAACGACTCTGTTCCGACATAAGGACTCGACATTCTCTCCTTGGATTCCAGGGCGTCATCATTCCATAATCCGCCCTGAGGATCATCTGTCGCGGTGCTATTTCTCGGTTTTGTTACTTACTCGATTGCTGTGTGTAGTGCATACGCGGGCGATCGACGTTGGCCCACGACAGCTCTTTTTCCAGATGATAGCTGTGATTGCCGTCGTCCCACTTCACGTAATAGCCGGTTGGCGCATCTCCCTGTTCAAAGACGTTGACGATCTCGCCTCTAATTTCTCCCGATTTGTGCTTAACGATACTGCCCTTGGGATATTTGAACATATGGGTACCTCTGTGCCTGCCTGGAACTTTCAAAAGACTTCAAGCTCAGTCTACGCCAGGTAATGACCAATAAACGCACAATTAGTATCATTATTCTGTCGCAATTTTATGCATTGACGCAGATTGCGACGTATTTGGATGCAACTTTGCCGCAGACTCAGAGGGTTAGAGGTTTCATAAACAGGACGGCTCCTTTATCATCCTCCTACTTATTTTCAGGCAACTGCCAAGACGGATCTCATGTATCAACCAGTCGCGTTATTCATCGGTTTACGCTACATGCGTGGACGTGCTTCAGACCGCTTTGGTCGCTTCGTCTCCTGGCTTTCCACCATCGGTATCACGCTCGGCGTGCTGGCGTTAGTGACCGTGCTGTCCGTCATGAACGGCTTCGAGCGCGAGCTGGAAGGCAATATCCTCGGCCTGATGCCGCAAGCGCTGGTCACCAGCGACAAAGGCAGCATCAATCCGCAGCAGGTAACGGCGGATAGCCTCAAGTTGCAGGGTGTCACGCGTGTCGCACCGCTCACCACCGCGGATGTGGTGCTACAAAGCGCACGCAACGTTTCCGTGGGCGTGATGCTGGGCATCAATCCCGATGAGCAGGATCCGCTGACGCCGTACCTCGTCAATACCCAACAAAGCGTGCTGCAACCGGGCCAATACAACGTGATTCTTGGCGAGCAGCTGGCGTCACAGCTGGGTGTCAAACGCGGCGATCAGCTGCGTCTGATGGTGCCGACGGTGAGTCAGTTCACGCCGGTCGGGCGTTTGCCCAGCCAGCGTATCTTCACGGTTGCAGGCACCTATGCCGCCAACAGTGAAGTCGATGCCTATCAGATTTTGGTGAATCAGCAGGATGCCTCGCGCGTGATGCGCTATCCGCTGGGGAACATTACCGGCTGGCGCTTGTGGCTGGAGAAACCGTTGAATGTTGATGCGTTCAGCGAACAGAAACTGCCTGATGGCCTGACGCTAAAAGACTGGCGCGAGCGCAAGGGCGATCTGTTCCAGGCGGTGCGTATGGAAAAAAACATGATGGGACTGCTGCTTAGCCTGATCATCGCGGTGGCGGCGTTCAATATCATTACTTCACTCGGTCTGCTGATCATGGAAAAGCAGGGCGAAGTGGCGATTTTGCAAACGCAGGGCTTAACCCGTCGACAGATTGTCGCGGTGTTTATGGTGCAGGGCGCCAGTGCCGGCATTATCGGCACCTTGCTCGGCACGCTGCTTGGCGTATTGCTCGCCAGCCAGCTTAACAATCTGATGCCAGTGATTGGCCTGTTCCTTGATGGCGCGGCGTTGCCGGTCGACATCAACGTGTGGCAGGTGGTCACGATTGCGCTGGTCTCAATGATCGTTGCGCTGCTTTCTACCCTTTATCCGTCATGGCGCGCTGCCGCCGTTCAACCCGCTGAGGCTTTACGTTATGAGTAATACCCCTTTGTTGCAGTGTCGTGACCTGTGCAAACGCTATCAGGAAGGCAGCGTGCAGACCGATGTGCTGCGCAATGTGGCTTTTAGCCTGCAGCCAGGCGAACTGACGGCCATCGTTGGTAGCTCCGGCTCGGGTAAAAGTACCTTATTGCATCTGCTCGGCGGCCTCGATGCGCCCACCTCAGGTGATGTGGTGTTCGATGGCAAATCACTGAATGACATGTCCTCTGCTGCCAAAGCCGAATTGCGCAACCGCGAACTGGGCTTTATCTATCAGTTCCACCATTTATTGCCAGACTTCACCGCGCTGGAGAATGTGGCGATGCCATTACTGATTGGCAAAACCGCAAAAGCCGAAGCCGCCGCGCGCGCGCTGGAAATGCTGGCAGCGGTAGGACTGGAAAAACGCGCCGCACATCGGCCGTCTGAGCTGTCCGGCGGTGAGCGTCAGCGTGTGGCAATCGCGCGTGCGCTGGTGAACCGTCCGCGCCTGGTGATGGCCGATGAACCGACCGGTAACCTGGATGCGCGTAACGCCGATGCGATTTTCAAACTGCTGGGTGAGCTGAATCAGCAGCAGGGCACCGCATTTCTGGTGGTGACGCACGATCTGAATCTGGCTAAACGTCTTAATCGCCAGATGGAGATGCGTGACGGCCAACTGAGCGAGCATCTGACGCTGGGAGCCATCTGATGGGTTCATCATTATCCCTGCTGCTTGGGCTGCGCTTTAGTCGCGGTCGGCGGCGCGGTGGCATGGTCTCACTGATCTCCATCATCTCAACCATCGGCATCGCCCTCGGTGTCGCCGTATTGATCATTGGCCTGAGTGCGATGAATGGTTTTGAGCGCGAGCTGAACAAGCGCATTCTGGCCGTGGTACCTCACGGTGAAATCGAGCCGGTGAATCAGCCTTTCCGCAACTGGCAGCCGATGATCGCACCGATTGAAAAGGTGCCGGGCATCGCGGCAGCGGCGCCTTATGTTAACTTCACCGGCCTGATTGAGAGCGGTGCGAAGATGCAGGCGCTGCAGGTAAAAGGTGTCGATCCGCAACAGGAATCACGCCTCAGCGCTTTGCCGAGCTTTGTCGATGGCGATGCGTGGCAGCAGTTCGGCGCGGATAAACAGCAGATCATCCTCGGTGGCGGCATTGCCAAATCGCTCAACGTGAAGCAGGGCGATTGGATCACCATCATGATCCCGAATAACGACGGTGAAAATAAGCTGCTGCAGCCGAAGCGTATTCGCCTGCAAGTGTCGGGCATTCTGCAACTCAGCGGGATGCTGGACCACAGCCTGGCGTTGGTGCCCCTGGCGGATGCGCAAAAATATCTCGACATGGGTGACAGCGTTAGCGGTATCGCGCTGAAAATGAGCGACCCCTTCCAGGCGCAGAAACTGGTACGCGATGCCGGTGAAGCCACCCACTCCTACGTCTATATTAAGAGCTGGATTGGTACTTACGGCTACATGTATCGCGATATCCAGATGATTCGCGCCATCATGTATCTGGCGATGGTGCTGGTGATTGGCGTGGCCTGTTTCAATATCGTCTCCACGCTGGTGATGGCGGTGAAAGACAAGAGCAGTGATATCGCGGTGCTGCGCACGCTGGGTGCCAAAGATGGCCTGATCCGTGCCATCTTTATCTGGTATGGCTTGCTGGCCGGATTGCTCGGCAGCATCAGCGGCGTGGTAGTGGGCGTGCTGGTGGCGCTCAACCTGACACCGATCATCCGTGGACTTGAGCATGTTACCGGCCATCAGCTGCTGGCAGGCGATATCTACTTTATCGACTTCCTGCCTTCGGAGCTGCACTGGATTGATGTGATTTCGGTGCTGGTGACCGCTATCCTGCTCAGCCTGATTGCCAGCTGGTATCCGGCACGGCGCGCCAGCCGTATCGATCCGGCTCGCGTACTCAGCGGACAGTAATGATAAAAAACGCAGCCGCCTTCGCGGCTGCGCACATTTTCAGCGACTGTGGCATGCAGCCGTCATGCGCAACCGCTATTATCGGGAACCATTAACCCGAGCCAAACACCCGACATGCGGTGAAAACCACCGCAGCATAAGGAGCCTTTATGCGCATACCGCGCCGCCGCCTACGACTCGCCCGCGACAAGAAAAATCGCCGCAAAGTGCATCAGCGCTTTCGCCAGCGCATCTTTGAACGCGATCGCAAAGCCGAACTGGCTGCGCATCCGCAACCGCGCGTAGTGGTACTGACCGGTGCAGGCATCTCCGCCGAGTCGGGTATTCAAACTTTCCGCGCCGCAGACGGATTGTGGGAAGAGCATCGGGTTGAAGATGTCGCCACGCCAGAAGGTTTTCATCGCAATCCCGACCTGGTGCAAGGGTTCTACAATGCGCGCCGTCGTCAACTGCAACAACCAGAGATTCAGCCGAACGCCGCGCACGAAGCGCTGGCCGAGCTGGAGCAGGTATTGGGTGACAACTTCCTGCTGGTGACGCAAAACATCGACAATCTGCATGAACGAGCAGGCAGCCAGCGCGTGCTGCATATGCATGGTGAACTGCTGAAAGTGCGCTGTGAAAGCAGTGGTCAGGTGCTGGAATGGACGGAAGATGTCAAGCCGGACGATCGCTGCACCTGCTGCCAGTTCCCGTCACGACTGCGTCCACATGTGGTGTGGTTTGGTGAAATGCCGCTCGGCATGGAAGAAATTTATCAGGCGATCGAGAAAGCGAATCTGTTTATCGCCATTGGCACCTCCGGACATGTTTATCCAGCCGCCGGCTTTGTCCATGAAGCGAAATTGCAGGGTGCGCATACCGTTGAACTCAATCTGGAGCCGAGCCAGGTCGGGAATGAGTTCGCGGAGAGCCAGTATGGTTTAGCCAGTGAAGTGGTGCCGGATTTTGTGCACACCTTTTTGCGCGGGTTGTATAAGTAAGGCGATATCTGGTTAAGCACTTTGCGCTGAGAACGCTAACCTGAAGGATAATGATTTGACGCAACATGGCGCGCCTCACGCGCCATGATAATAACGCAGGTTCTTTAGAGGGATGACAAATGGATCAATTACTTGAGCGTTTTCTCAGTTATGTGGCAGTAGAAACTCAGTCAAAACCGCAGGCGCGTCAGGTGCCCAGCAGTGAAGGGCAGTGGACGCTGGCGCGTCAGTTACAGGAAGAGCTGATTGCACTGGGATTTGTGGATGTGTCCCTGAGCGATCATTGTTGCGTGATGGGCACTTTGCCGGCCAACGTGGACTGGCCAACCCCGGTGATTGGCTTTATCTCGCATATGGATACGTCACCGGATTTCACCGCCAAAAACGTCAATCCGCAGATTATCGAAAACTACCGTGGCGGCGATATTGCGCTCGGCAACGGCGATGAAATCCTTTCGCCGGTGATGTTCCCGATCCTGCACAAGCTGATTGGCCATACGCTGATCACCACCGATGGCAAAACCTTGCTGGGCGCAGATGATAAAGCGGGCATCGCTGAAATCATGACGGCGATGGCGCGCCTGGTGAAAGAGGATATTCCGCACGGCGCGATTCGCGTGGCGTTTACCCCTGATGAAGAGATTGGTCGCGGAGCCTCACATTTCGATGTGGAAGGTTTTGCAGCGGACTGGGCGTATACCATCGATGGCAGCGATCTCGGCGAGTTCGAGTTCGAAAACTTCAATGCGGCCACCGCGATGGTGAAAATCACCGGCAATAACGTGCACCCTGGCAGTGCAAAAAACGTCATGGTGAACGCGCTGGATCTGGCAATGCGTTTCCACGCCGAGCTGCCAGCGAAAGAAAAACCGCAGTTCACTGACGGTTATGAAGGCTTTTTCCATCTGCACACCATCAAAGGCACGGTTGAGCACGCCGAGCTGATGTATCTGATTCGTGATTTCGACGCCGACAGCTACGAAAAGCGTAAACAGCTGCTGGAAGAGATTGCTGATCGCGTCGGTAAAGGGCTGCAGGCTGAATGCTCGGTGAAAGTGGAAATCAGCGACAGCTACCGCAATATGCGTGAAAAAGTTGAGCCGCATCCGCAGATTATTGAGCTGGCGCTGCAGGCGATTCGCGATTGCGGAATTGAACCGGTGGTGAAGCCGATTCGCGGTGGCACCGACGGTTCCGCGCTATCGTGGAAAGGCTTGCCATGCCCGAACCTGTTCACCGGCGGCTATAACTATCACGGTAAACACGAGTTCGCGTCACTGAATGTGATGTCGCAGGCGGTGGACGTGATTGTGCGCTTGTCTGCGCTGGCAGCAGAGAAGAAATAGCATGAAAAAGGCCTGCTAAGCAGGCCTTTCATCAACATCTCTTTTTGCGGCGCAGTCCCTTGGGTATCTGTCAGCGCCAATTGGGCTGCTGGCCAGTGTAAAAAATCGCGCCGCTACCAGGATGCGCGATTTTAGCCCAGCGGATTACTCACCAAAGAACCAGTAGCCACTGTTCACCAGCGCCGCAAGCTGTGCCAGCAGCGACGGGTCATCCAGCGCATCGCCGAAATCTTCCAGTGTTAATACCTGATTGTGTGCCAGTGCCGCCAGCACTTCCGGGTGGCTGCACGCCACGCGCTCGCCATTCACAAACACTGCATCACCCAGCGTTAACACGCGCAGGCCACCAAGACGCGTCAACGCATCGCCTTGCTGCAACGCATCATAAATCTCATCGGGCTGGTAAGGCGGTTCTGGTGGCGCGATATCCAGTTCGTGGCGTGTCTGTGAGATAAACTCACCAAACCACTGATTAAACTGTTCTGGCTGATTAATCACATCCAGCATCACCTGACGAATCCCTTCCACTTCAGAAGGCAAAATCTGTGACGGGCAATCGCGCGATGGCACATCCGGATCGCTGAAACGATAGCTGCCTAATTCGTGCGCCAGCATGTAATCAGCGAAGCCACTGATCAATTCACGACCGTTAGGTGCACGGAAGCCGACCGAATAGTTGATGGCATTTTCCAGCGAATAGCCTTCGTGCGGGAATCCCGGCGGGATGTACAGGATATCGCCCGGCTCCATCTCTTCATCGATGATGGCGTCAAACGGCTCAACCTGCAGCAAATCGGGATGAGGACAGTGCTGTTTCATCGGCACTTTTTCGCCTACGCGCCAGCGACGACGACCGGTGCCCTGAATGATAAACACATCATACTGGTCGAAGTGCGGGCCTACGCCGCCGCCCGGTACGGCAAAGGAGATCATCAGATCGTCCATGCGCCAGTCAGGCAGGAAGCGGAACGGACGCATCAGCGCGGCAGAAGGTTCATGCCAGTGGTTGACCGCCTGCACCAGCAGCGACCAGTTACTCTCACCGAGATGATCATAGCTTTCAAACGGCCCATGACTAACCTGCCATTTACCGTTGTTATGGCTCACCAGGCGGCTATCCACCTCGTTTTCCATTGCCAGACCCGCCAGCTCATCAGGAGAAATGGGATCAATGAAGTTTTTAAAACCACGCTTGAGCACCACCGGGCGTTTTTGCCAGTAGCGCTTAATAAAGTCGGGCCAGTTAATATCGAGCTGATAGTCCATACGAGTGTTCCGGTTAGGGCCATGAATGCAGGCAAGTATAACAGCCCGCAGACCTTTCTACTCGCGGTGATGTTCAACTTCCTGACGCTGGAAAATCACTTCCATGCGTGCGCCGCCCAGCGGGCTGGTACTGGCGATCACCTGACCGGCGTATTGTTCGAGGATATCGCGTACCACGGCTAAGCCGAGGCCCTGTCCGGGACGCAACGTATCGGCACGCTGACCACGCACGAAAATCAGATCGCGTTTACTTTCAGGAATGCCGGGACCGTCATCATCAATAAACAGATGCAGTGCCTTATCGGTTTGCCGTGCGCTGACCTCTATAAATTCCAGGCAGTATTTGCAGGCGTTATCCAGCACGTTGCCCAACACTTCCATAAAGTCATTTTGATCGCCGATGAAGGTTAGCTCGGGGGAGATATCCAGCGTGATTTCGACGCCTTTACGCTGATAAACCTTATTCAGCGCCGAGCACAAACTATCCAGCAGCGCCGACACCGAATGCAGATCGCGCTGCAGCGGATTATGGTCGGCCTGCATGCTGGCACGATGCAGGTAGTAGCCGATTTGCTGCGAAATGCGGCTGATTTGCTCCAGCATCACCGGCTCTGCCTGTTCGACGGTGAGATCCTTGCCGCTGCGCAATGAGCGCAAGGTACTCTGCAGCACCGCCAGCGGCGTTTTCAGGCTGTGTGTTAAGTCCGACAGAGTGGTGCGATAGCGCGTGTAGCGCTGGCGTTCATTGGTCAGCAGCAGGTTGAGATTGCGCACCAGGCTGCGTAACTCCTGCGGCGGATAGTCGTCCAGATTCTCCCGGTGACCCGTTTCCAGTTCACGCACCTGCGCGGTCAAATGACCAATCGGGCGCAGACTCCAGTGGGCCGCCAGCCACAGGAGTGGAATCACCAGCAGCAGGTTCGCCGCCAGTACATAGCTAAACCATGACCACACCACATCTGAGTGCTGCAGTTCCTGAGGAATGGAATCCACCACCACAATCGTCAGCGCCGGCAGGTTGGTGGTGGCATCGTAGCGGTTGACGGCGACCGAGTGGGTAAAGGTGTCGTTGTTGTCGCTATCCAGTTGATGCAACCGCTCTTTGACCTCGGAGTTGTTGCCGATGGCGGCCAGGCTGGTGCGATTCGTGGTGTCGATTTCATAAAAATCGGGTTTGAGCAGCCATTCCCGGCGAATGTTTTTGCGGATGTCCGGCACATCGCGCTGTTGCCACAACAACTTGCCGTGTTCATCGTAGATAAACACCAGCGTCGGGAAATTGAGCGTCATACGCTCTGGCTGGGCAATGGTTAGTTTATTGTTTTGCCACTGCGCCAGAGTAAAGAACAGGTTGCTCTCGCCACGCATCACGCGATAGGTGTTTTTATCAAAGCTCACCACATAGCCCACTACGGCAACCATGCCGTAGGAGAGCGACAAAAACAGGACAATAGCGGCAGTCGCCAGTAAAAACCGGGCGCGTAACGAGAAAGGACGTAAGCGGTTTAACCAGTTCATAAATCAGAGATCAAAGCGATAGCCCTGGCCGCGCACAGTGTTAATCACTTCGGTCGGATGGAGCGCAAGAATTTTTTTACGCAGGCGACCCATCAAAACATCAATGGTGTGGCTTTCACGCAGTTCGGCATCGGGATAGAGCTGTAGCATCAGCGAATCTTTACTGACCACTTTTCCGGCGTTGCGGATCAGCGTTTCCACGATGGTGTATTCAAACGCGGTGAGCTTGACGGGTGCATCATTGACGGTGACTTCACGGCGCGAAAGATCAACCTGGAACGGCGGCATGGCAATAATCTGCGAGGCGTGTCCACTGTTACGACGCATCAGCGCCTGCAAACGTGCGGCGACTTCTTCGATATGGAAAGGTTTGGTGACGTAGTCATCGGCACCGGCTTCGAGGGCTTCCACTTTGGCCTGCCAGCCTTCGCGTGCCGTCAACACCAGAATTGGCTGACGCACAGCATCACCACGCCAGCGGCGGATAAGCGACATGCCATCTTCATCGGGCAAGCCTAAATCGACCAGCGCAATGTCGGGAATGTGTTCCTGCAGGAAATAGTCGGCTTCTTTGGCATCTTCGGCAGCATCCACCTGATGACCCATTTCACGTAACTGCACGGCGAGGTGATGACGCAGCAGTGCATTATCTTCCACAACCAGAACACGCATAGAATTTCCTTACCTTCAAACTCAGTGATGATGGCAAGAGTATATGTTAAGCGAGCTAAACAAGAGAACAACACTTGCCTGTCATCATTTTAACGACGGCGGCAAAAAGCTGCGTGAATGCATTCCGGTCACTGACTGCTACTGGGGACTATGGATGAATACATTTGCCGATTTGCTACTGCTCGGACGTCTGGGGGGAAAAAGGGTGTGCCCGCAGGCACACCGTTAATACTTATTTTAAATCATCAACCATCTGAATCGCACGGCCGAGGTAATTGGCCGGTGTCATCTGCTTCAGACGCACTTTCTCTTCTTCCGGCAGTTCGAGGCTGTCGATAAAGGCCTGCATACCGGCTGCATCCACACGTTTGCCGCGCGTCAGCTCTTTCAGCTTCTCGTATGGCTTTTCAATGCCATAGCGGCGCATCACGGTCTGGATCGGCTCGGCCAGCACTTCCCAGTTATGATCCAGTTCATCCAGCAGACGATCGCGGTTCACTTCCAGCTTAGAGATACCTTTCAGCGTCGCCTGATAAGCGATCAGCGCATAGCCCACGCCCACGCCAAGGTTACGCAATACGGTGGAGTCAGTCAGATCGCGCTGCCAGCGTGAAACCGGCAGTTTGCTCGCCAGATGCTGCATCATCGCATTCGCCAGACCGAGGTTGCCTTCGGAGTTCTCGAAGTCAATCGGGTTCACTTTATGCGGCATGGTGGAAGAGCCGATTTCGCCCGCGATAGTCTTCTGCTTGAAGTGATTCAGGGCAACGTAGCCCCAGATATCACGGTCAAAGTCGATCAGAATGGTGTTGAAACGCGCCATACAATCAAACAGCTCCGCGATGTAATCATGCGGTTCGATCTGAGTGGTGTACGGGTTCCAGGTGATGCCCAGTGAGGTCACAAACTGCTCGCTCAACTGATGCCAGTCCACTTCCGGATACGCAGCAATGTGGGCGTTGTAGTTACCGACCGCGCCGTTGATTTTGCCCAGCACTTCGATTTTGCTTAACTGGCGCAGCTGGCGTTCCATGCGGTAAGCGACGTTAGCCATCTCTTTACCCATGGTGGATGGCGTAGCAGGCTGGCCATGAGTACGCGACAGCAACGGAATATCACGATATTCCTGCGCCAGACCTTTCACCGCATCGATGATTTTGTTCCAGAAAGGCACGATGACGTCACGGCGAGCGGTTTCCAGCATCAGCGCGTGCGACAGGTTGTTGATATCTTCAGAAGTACAGGCGAAGTGGATGAACTCTGATACCGCATGCAGCGCAGGGATATCGGCCACTTTCTCTTTCAGGAAGTACTCAACCGCTTTAACGTCGTGGTTGGTGGTGCGTTCGATGGTTTTGATGCGCGCCGCGTCTTCTTCGCTGAAATTGGCGACAATTGCATCAAGGAAAGCGTTTGCGTCAGCATCAAATGCAGGAACTTCCTTGATCTCTGCGGTCGTAGCCAGTTTCTGTAACCAGCGAACTTCAACCTCAACGCGGAATTTCAGCAAACCGTATTCGCTGAAAATGGCGCGCAGCGGGCTGACTTTATCGCCATAACGGCCATCGACAGGTGAGACGGCGGTCAGAGAGGATAATTCCATCAGTGCAACTCCTGAATCGTTAACAAATTAGGGCAGGGCGGCGCTTAATACGCCGGGCCCAGCCGGGATAAAATGGTTTTGGCTTCACGCAGCAAACGCTGACGCGAGAACATCAGTTGCAGGCGGCCACCGCCAACCTGCTGCCACAGCACAGCAGCACGAATGCCTGCCAGCAAGGTAGCGCGGACTTTGCTTTGTACCTGAGAATTCTGTAATACCTGCGGCGAACCGGTGACCTGAATGCGCGGACCCAGCGGGCTGATGACATCGACATAAATCCCCGCCATAGCCCCAGTAATGGTTTCTGATTCCAGCTCGTAATGGGCTAATTGCCGATCAAGCTGCGCGATGCGCTGGGAGAGCGTGTTAAGTGCCGTGCCGTTGCCGTGCAGTTTACGTTCCAGCACCATCATGCTCAGGGTGTAGCGCGTCATTTCAGCTCCCGCACCCTGGCGGCTGCCGCTGTTCAGCACGGCCATCAGCGATTCCAGACCGAGGTGCAGATTCGCTTCATCATTGCCAAAGACCGCCAGCGTCGAGCCTGGGTTCAGATCCAACAGGCTGCGCAGCGACACAGTTAATGCGGCATTGTTGCAAGTGCCCTGATGCGCTAATTGCTGCACCAGATGCGCGGACTGGCAAATGCCCGCCAGCGCGAGCGTTATCTCATAATAGTTCTTGGCCACGCTTAACTCCTGTCATCGCGTCGGCAGTGCCGACCTCAGGCTTCTGCCAGTGGCAGGCGCTGTTCAATAATGCCGCCGCCGAGGCAAACATCACCCAGATAAAATACGGCCGACTGGCCAGGCGTGACGGCCGCAACCGGCTCGTCAAAACGCACTTCAATACGCTCGCCATCGAGCGGGATAATTTCGCATGGAATATCGGTCTGGCGATAACGGGTTTTCACCGTGCAGCGCAGCGGTGCCGTCATCGTTTGGCGATCGACCCAATCCAGCTGTTGAGCAATCAGACCAACGGACATCAGGCGAGGATGCTCCGCTCCCTGAGCCACCACCAGACGATTGCGCGCTACGTCTTTATCGACCACATACCAGGGATCGTCGTTGCTCTCTTTGCGACCGCCAATACCCAGCCCTTTACGCTGACCGAGCGTGTGATACATCAGCCCCTGATGTTCGCCGACAATCTCACCGTCAACGGTTTCGATTTCACCCGGTTGTGCCGGTAAGTAACGGCCAAGGAAGTCGCGGAATTTGCGCTCGCCGATAAAACAGATACCGGTCGAGTCTTTTTTCTTCGCGGTGATCAAATCCAGTTCTTCAGCGATGCGGCGGACTTCGGGTTTCTCCAACTCGCCCACCGGGAACAGGCTTTGTGCAATCTGCTCATGGCTTAGGGTGTAGAGG
This sequence comes from Pantoea sp. alder81, assembly GCF_020179835.1. GTDB lineage: Bacteria > Pseudomonadota > Gammaproteobacteria > Enterobacterales > Enterobacteriaceae > Pantoea. Next base: position 518,839 of record NZ_JAIUDA010000001.1, read on the forward strand.
AAGTAGCTTTGATCTTTATTGCCATCGAGGCCGCGCAGTAACTGGCTGGTGCCATTTACATCGGCGCGGCGCACATAGTGACCGGTGGCGATAAAGTCAGCGCCAAGATCTTCAGCCGCAAATTCGAGGAAGGCTTTAAACTTAATCTCTTTGTTGCACAGAATATCGGGATTTGGCGTGCGGCCCGCTTTGTACTCTTCCAGGAAGTGTTCGAACACGTTATCCCAGTACTCAGCCGCGAAGTTAATTTTGTGCAGTTTCATGCCGAGTTTGTCACACACGGCTTGTGCGTCAGCCAGATCGTCAGCGGCGGTACAATACTCCTCGCCGTCGTCTTCCTCCCAGTTCTTCATGAACAGGCCTTCAACCTGATAGCCCTGCTGTTGCAGTAGCCAGGCGGATACGGAAGAATCGACGCCGCCGGACATTCCGACGATCACTTTTTTCTGGCTGTTGTCAGACATGACGCACTCTTAATTACGATAAAAACAGGCGGCGCATTCTATCATGCCGAAGCCGGGCGCGCACCTTCGTGAAACGGCCACTGGAACGGTGCCACCAGTTGCAGCGGATAACGTGCGCCTTGTTGCCACAATCGTACACTTTCGGCGACCAGCGGTGAACGCAGGCGATTCGCAGTGAGAATCTGCTCTGGCGGCAGCCACCAGCAGCAATCGATGTCACGATCGTGTGGCGATGTCTCGCATTTTTCCGGCAGATCGAGACCAAACAGGAAACGCACAAAAGGCGTATCGTCAGGCGCGATCCACTGCTGCACGCCGAGGAAATATTCGGGTTTGGCGTCAATGCCGGTCTCTTCAAATAATTCGCGCTGCGCCGCTTCGATGATCGTTTCATCGGCCTCCAGATGACCCGCCGGCTGATTCCAGGTAATGCGGCCGTGAACACGCTCTTCAACCACCAGCAATTCGCCTTGTGCCTGTACGATACAAGCCACGGTTACATGAGGTTTAAACATCCTTCCTCCGAAATTGTTAACTAAAAGTTATCGAAAAGCCCGGTTTTAAGCTTCTGCACTCACATCACGCCACTCACCCAAGGCCAAATCGTCGAGTTGATAATTGCCCATGGCAAAGCGAATCAGGCGTAATGTGGGAAACCCAATATGCGCCGTCATGCGACGCACCTGACGGTTGCGCCCCTCATACAAGGTGATTTTCAACCAGCTGGTGGGGATGGCTTTCCGCTCGCGGATCGGCGGCTGGCGCGGCCACAGCCACTTTGGCTCGGTGACTAACTCGATGCCTGCGGGCAGCGTTGGTCCATCGTTGAGTGTGACACCACTGCGTAACAGGGATAAATCTGATTCCTGTGGTGCGCCTTCAACCTGAACGTAATAAATTTTTCCGGTGCGTTTACCGGGCTGAGTCAGTTGCGCCTGCAGCGCGCCATCGTTGGTCAGAATCATCAAACCTTCGCTGTCGCGGTCGAGGCGGCCCGCGGCATAAACGTCGCTAATCGGCACGAAATCCTTGAGCGTGCGGCGTCCCGCCTCGTCGCTGAACTGCGGTAAAACATCGAAAGGTTTGTTAAAGAGTATGACGCGTCGCGGTCCTTTTGGACGTGTGTCACGGCGCACGGGCTGGCGTGCTGCGGTGTTTGGACGCTTATCCTGGTGAATTCGTTGAGAAGTTTTTCGCATGGGCTTTGCAGTCAGAAACAATCGGCGCATTATAGCGCGAAACTGCGGTGATTGGCGTAGCGGAAATATTCAAGTAGTATTGACCCGCATCTTACAAATCATTAACAAAAAATCGCTCGAAGGAGAGGTTGATGGAAAGCAAAGTAGTTGTTCCGGCGGAAGGTCAAAAAATCACCCTGGATCAGGGCAAACTGAACGTTCCGAATAACCCAGTCATTCCTTACATCGAAGGTGATGGCATCGGCGTTGATGTTTCCCCTGTAATGCTGAAAGTGGTTGATGCCGCTGTGAAGAAAGCCTACAACGGTGAGCGTAAAATTTCCTGGATGGAAATTTATACTGGTGAGAAATCAGTAGAGCTTTACGGTCAGGACGTCTGGCTGCCGCAAGAAACCCTCGATTTAATCAAAGAGTACCGCGTTGCCATCAAAGGCCCACTGACGACCCCAGTCGGTGGCGGTATTCGTTCTCTGAACGTTGCGCTGCGTCAGGAGCTGGATCTGTACGTGTGTCTGCGTCCGGTTCGCTACTACACCGGCACCCCAAGCCCGGTTAAACGCCCAGAAGAGACCGATATGGTGATCTTCCGCGAAAACTCAGAAGATATCTATGCCGGTATCGAGTGGAAAGCGGGCACGCCAGAAGCGGATAAAGTCATCAAGTTCCTGCGCGAAGAGATGGGCGTGAAGAAAATTCGCTTCCCAGAACAGTGTGGTATCGGCGTGAAGCCGTGCTCTGAAGCGGGTACTAAACGTCTGGTGCGTGCTGCGGTTGAGTACACTATCACTAACGATCGTGATTCTCTGACCCTGGTTCACAAAGGCAACATCATGAAGTTCACCGAAGGCTCTTTCAAAGACTGGGGCTACCAGTTGGTGAAAGAAGAGTTCGGCGGCGAGCTGATCGATGGCGGTCCGTGGATGAAGTTCAAGAACCCGAACACCGGCAAAGAGATCATCGTGAAAGACGTGATCGCTGACGCCTTCCTGCAGCAGATCCTGTTGCGTCCAGCCGAATACGACGTTATCGCTTGTATGAACCTGAACGGTGACTACATCTCTGACGCCCTGGCGGCACAGGTTGGCGGTATCGGTATTGCACCTGGCGCAAACATCGGTGACGAATGCGCACTGTTCGAAGCAACCCACGGTACTGCACCTAAGTACGCTGGTCAGGATAAAGTGAACCCAGGTTCCGTCATCCTGTCCGCAGAAATGATGCTGCGCCACATGGAGTGGTTCGAAGCCGCAGACCTGATTGTTAAAGGCATGGAAGGCGCAATCGCCGCTAAGACCGTGACCTATGACTTTGAGCGTCTGATGGATGGCGCTAAACTGCTGAAATGTTCAGAGTTTGGTGACGCGATCATCGCGAACATGTAATTTGCCCTCAGGCAGAATGCATAACGGGAGCCCAATGGGCTCCCGTTTTTTTATGCGCTAAATTAATCGGCTTGCTGTTCAACGGATTTGGAGGCTGATGCATGCTGCTGCGACAAGCGCCAAAAATCATTGCCGCCTGGATGCTGATACATGCGCAGCCCAAACTGCCCGACAATCGCATAAATATATTCGAAGATCGCTGATTGCGAATTCTCATACTCAACCCAAAATATCGACGAGGTGAAGCAATAGACTTCTACCGGCAAACCTTCCGGCGAAGGCTTCATGGCGCGCACCACGATATACATATCCTGCTTAATGTCATCACGCTGCGACAGCCACGCGGTGAGATATTTGCGGAACACCGTCAAGTTAGTTATGCCGTTTTCGGCTAACCAGCGGTCACCCACGGCATTGCTGTCTCGTCCATCCATTAACGATGAAAGCTGCTCGCTGACGCCGCGAATCTGACTCATCTGCTGAATGAGTTCGTGATCGAGAAAGCGAATCGACATTTGGTCGAGGTGAAAGCTACGCATGATTCGGCGCGCGCCGGAGGAGAACATCGCCTGCCAGTTAGTATAGGTTTCCGTGAGGAAATTTTTTGTTGGGATGCGCGACAAAGTGTTATCCCAGTTGCGCAGCGTAATGGTGTGCAGCGCAATATCGATCACTTCGCCGCTAATACCTTTATCCGGCATCTCAATCCAGTCGCCAAGTTGCAGCACATCGTTGGATGACACCTGAATATTCGCCACCAGCGACATTAAGGTGTGCTGAAAGACCAACATCAATACCGCGGCAACCGCACCCAAACTCGAGATAATAATGACTGGTGATTTATTAGACATAATCGCCAGAATCATAATCGCCGAAATGATGTGCACCAGAATTTTGCCGACCTGAATATAACCTTTGATCGAGTGATTCTTGCGCTTTGACTTGCGGGAATAGGAGTTATTAACGATCTCCAGCACTTCAGTGAAGAACAGCGACAGATAGACAAAGAACAAAATGCCGCAGATGGTCTTTATCGCGATCAGCAAATGCTCGGGCAAGTCCGGCATAAACTGCAGCAGGAAAAAGACCGTGATCACCGGGATAAAGTTAGAGAGCTTCTCAGAAAGCCTTACATCTTTATCGAGTGGCACCTGATTCTTGTGCGAACTAAAGAAGACTTTACGCACCACCTTTACCACAAAGAATTTGCAGATCAGATGGGTCACCATACCGGCAATCACCAATAGCAACAGGCTAAACGTGGTGGATAACAAGGTATTACTTTCGATAAATCTCTGGATATCACTTAAATATTTCATCTTAACCACAAGCCTGACTACGTTGGCGGGGATTCAATCACAAACTGCCATCATACTGTATGCGACAAGTGCGCAATTTATTGAGAAGGTTCGCTCATGACAATACATTTCGAAAAACTTTGAAACAGTTAGCATTCATGAATCCATCATCGTGCCTTTTTACTTTAAACCCGTTATCTTCAGCGCTTCTGATTTTGGAGGTGGTATGCAGGGTGTAATCAAATTCGTTAAAGGCTGGCTGCTGTTTTCCCTGCTGTGGGGCATCTTCATGTGGTTTATGTCGTGGCAGGCGCAAGGGGAGGCGATTCCGATGGTCATAGTGAAAAGCTTGTATGCCGGTCTGATTTATCAGGCGCTGATCACCATGGTCGCACGATACAAAGCGCGTCGCTCGCAAGCCTGATTGCTCACATCTGCCCACACAGCTTTGCGTGTCGCTGACGCTAATTTGCACTCTCTCAGGCAATCTTAGCCGACTTAAATCTGTGTGGATGGGCGTTGGGATGGGTAAGAAGGCGATCGCGGCGTGGTTTTTTCTGTTAATTTCATTCGGTAGCTGTGCGCAGCTGCCTGACGAGCCGCTCTACACTTCGGTGCATCATGGTCGTCATTTGGATGTGAATAACAGTACGGCTGATGTGGCGGAGACGCCGGATGAGCATATTCAGGAAAGGTTGGATGAGGCGGGTCATCGACATTAGTCAGGTTGAATAAGGCTGGTCATTACCACGGAGTATTGGGGCCGCACAGGCCCCCCATCACCGATTACTTCCTGCCGAGCAGGAATCCGACAATGATACCGATGCTGGCGGCAACCGCCAGGCCCGTCGCCGGGTTATCACGTACCGATTTGACCACGCAGTCTGCTGCATCCTGCACGGCATAACTGGCTTGTGCGGGATAACGACGCGCGGCACCCTTAGCCTGATGTTTGCGAGAGCCGGTCCATTCCCCAATTTTTTCTTCTACTGCGCCCGCTGCTTCGTTCAATTTTGCTTCCGCTTTATCAGTCATGATGACTCCCTGCTGTTTGTGAATATTACGATTCAGCGTAGTCACAGATTTTCAGGCAAGCAACCCGCAGAACCACGAGGTTGTAACAGCGGTTTGCAGGAATGCTGAATTCTGTCCAGGCTTGATGGAGAAAAGGTGCATTCTGCATCACTGTTTTTCAGGCCAGACAACAGCGGGAGGAGAGATGAAACGTGATGTGTTGAGTGAAGACGATTACGATGAAGTGTGCCGGGTCATTGGCGACGCGGTGATCGTACTGTCTGAATGTGGTCATGAAACCAAACGTGCCGAGATCACCGATTTATTACAGCGTACTCGCCACCATCGCGCGCATGACGAACGTGATGAACAGCGGATGCTGGAACATGCGATTCGCCTGGTCAGGCCATAAGTGCAAGAGGGTGTTCACTGACACCCTACGCGTTGCCGCGATAAGCCGGATACCAGGTCACAAAAAAGTGGCGTAAATGGTCAAAACACCACTCGGCATCATCGGCTTGCTGGCAGTAATAGCGAATGGTGACTTTCTCATAGCGCATATGGCGCTGATGCAAAGGCGACCAACCCCAATCCAACACGGCACGCGCATAATTCACCAGCGTGCCCGCCTGCATGTTGTGCTGCTTCTCCTGACGGCTCAGATAGAGTTCAAACGCCTGATCCAGGCTTTGCGTTTCGTCACTGCTGCCACTTGAGAGTGCCGGGCGTAATGCCACATCGATAAATCCACACACCCCATCATCACGCTGCTGCCAGTCACAGGCTAAAGTCATGAACACCCCATCCTGCAAATTCACCTCTTCCAGTAAACGCCGTAAATTTTCGGAATGTTTACCCGCCGAGATTTCGTCGATGCGATCGGTCTCCAGCGTGAGGTCGAACCCACAGGGATTTACCGAGCCATCCGCGTTGGTGGAAGCGGGGAAGGGGAAATCGATGTAGCCGTTATTATCCAGACTCTTTTCCATAATGCAGGTCCGCAGCGTGAGGAAGCCTGACAATAAACCATCTTGCCTGGCTAAGCACGTTTAAGGGCACGTCCAGGTAATCATGGTGTTCTGATAAGGGTTAATCAGGCGAAATTGCTTATTTGATAGACGCTGCGCAGTGAAGCCTTCGGGCGTGACGGCGGAAGGCACATACTGGAAACGATCGCTGGAGTGCAACGTGCCACTTTTCACCGCCACGCCATCACGCGTGACCGTAAAAGCATTCACTAAATCGAAAATGCGCGCCTGAGTCTGCCCCATCGATTGTCCATAAATGGTCGCGACTTCGCCCGGGCAGTCGACACCTTTGGGTGTTGAGCTGCAGCCAGCCAATAATAAGAGGGTGAGTACTACCGTGATTCGCAACATGATCCTGTCCTGGTTCGTATCCTTGTTTGCAGTGGCCCGCTAATGCTCACTGATATGCTGATCATAGCAGGTCTGGCACCGCTTCCCATTTGCCATTTGCTTAATCGTTAAGCGGTAAGAATGTAAAGGGGTGACTTTGGTAGCAGATAAACGTTATTCTTGCCAGCGTTGCGCATCAGGTAAGCAAAACAAGGGCAAATCTATGAAAGAAGAAGAAGCCAGTTTAATGATTCTTCAGCACGCGATTGACAAATTAGAAGCCGACAAAAAAAAGCAGATTATGAACTGTGTAGCGGCCATTCAAGAAGTGATGCAAGGCTTCGATCCGGAAGATGCGGGTCTGGCGTTAATGTTAGTGGCCGCTCAGGTCGCAGCAGAGTAATTCCCTTCAGTGTGTTCCTTCTCCCATCCGTTTGTGATGGAAATCCATGCAATATAGCTGCTGCTCAGTCGTTACCGGCTGATGCGCAGCGATTGTTCTTCACAGATTAATCTTTCTCCTGGTTCACATGACTGAGCGCTGTGCTAAACCTGACAGTGAATCCAAAAGGAGGATGAGATGAAAAAGACACTGCTTTTAATTGGTACTTTTAGCCTTGGCCTACTACTGGCGGGCTGCGCATCCGATCACGTCCTGCACACCACTGATGGACAAACCATTGTGGTGCAAGGCAAACCCAAAGTGGATGAAGATACCGGCATGATTACTTACAAAGATATTGATGGTAAAGAACAGCAGATAAACCGTAATCAAATCAAAGATATGAACTCGGTTAATTAAACGTTTACAGTATCTCCTATCTTTGCAGGCCCGCATTCAGCGGGCCATTATCCGTCATCCCGCTTTTTTCTGTGTTACGCTTCCCGGCATAAATTCCAACGAAATCATCATCTAACCTCAGCGGAGAACCCAATGAAGGCGATAGCTATTGCCGTTGGCTTAATGGCGTGCCAAATCGCGCCAGCGTGGAGCGACAGCGAGTTTCAAATTACCTGCCCAGGACGACCGACCATGACGGTGTCGCGCGCGGGGTATGGTTTGAGCACCCTGATGTGGCCCAGTCGACATTTTCAGGTTGCTGCAGGACAACAGCGCACCCGTTTGCAAGGCGGTGACAAAGTGGCGATCACCCGTTTTCGTAATGGCGATCAGCTGATTGTGAACAAAAATAATGACGATACGTTCTTTGTCTTTGCCAATAGCGATAAACTGATTCCCTGCAATCGTACCGAAAAACGCGATACAGAAATTCTTTCGCTGGAGCGTTACGACGACAGCCAGCGCCCCAATTCATAGTTGCCAGTCAAAGGAGAAGACGATGCAATTAAGCGTAACCGACACCGTCACCGCACAAGATCTGGATGACGTCCGTCTTGGCCTCACCGAATATAACAGCCGCTTTATCGATCCCAGTGAGATGCAGGCAATAGGGGTATTCATTAAGGATGCTTCGGGCCGCAAGCTGGCCGGATTGACCGGCTCCACCTTTGGCAACTGGCTGCGGATTGATCTGCTGTGGGTAGGGGATGCGTTACGCGGGCAGGGTGCCGGCACACAGTTGATTCAGGCCGCCGAAACAGAAGCCCGCGCCCGTGGTTGCCGCTATGCACAGGTTGATACGGCCAGTTTCCAGGCGCGCCCTTTCTATGAAAAGATGGGCTACAGCTTACGCTTCAGCCTCGATAATTACCCGCGTCACCATCAGCGTCACTATCTCAGTAAATCGCTGTAGCTACATCAGTGGCTGCTGGCGTAAATCCAGCGGCGACTGTTCTGCCTCATCGATTGCCGCCAGCCAACTCTGCAAATCGACTTTCGCCCATGACAGGTGACCGCGCGTGGTACTCATTAGCACGACGTCCGGACGCAGTGCGCGGTACAGCTCCAGCGATTGCTGCAATTCCTGCGGATTACTCTCTGGCACCAGCACGCTGATCCAGCGGTTGTAATCACAGGTCAAGGTATCGCCAACGAACAGATAAGTCTGGCCCAGCGGGGAATGATAAAGATAACTGCAGCTGCCTGGCGTGTGTCCAGGTGTCGGCAGCAGATGGAAATCGCCAAAATGGGTTTCCTGCTGGATGAAGGTCTCATCGGGTTCGACGATAAGGCTTACGGGTCCCAATGAACGGCTGTGGCAGTATAGCGCGCTGTTAAAGCGCTGCTGGATTGCCACGGCACCGGGCGCGGCTTCATGCCAGTGGGTGAAGTAGTGGCGAATCACGCCGCCCGCATCATTGAGAAATTCATGATCGAGCGGATGTTCGATACGGCCGATGACCAGATTGCCGCGCGGATGGCGCAGCATAAAGCCATGCATCATTAAATCATTCGCCGTTTCTTCGGCGGGAAATTCCGGGGTGGAGATCCACAAATCTTCGTACAGTGGCTTCAATGTCGGTCTCCTGCGGCAAAACGTTAGCGCAATGTCGGGTGGCCGGTGAAGGCAAGCTGTGCTTCGCCCTGTTCAAGCTGTAAGGTCGCGCTGGCGCCCAGCGGCAGCGTGACGGTATCGGCATCGTGGCCAAACGCCAGATCGCTGATGACCGGAATCTGGTATTCATCGCGGATGCGTTGCCATACGCTGGCAAAATCGAAACCATTGTCATAGGCAGACAGTGAGGTGCTGGTAAAACTGCCGGTGATAATCGCCTGCTGACGCGCCAGAATACCGCTCTGATGCAGTTGAATCAGCATACGTTCAATGCGGAAAGGATGCTCATTCACATCCTCGATCACCAAAATGCCGTTTTCAATCTGTGGCATCCACGGCGTGCCGATCAGAGAACAGATCATCGCCAGATTGCCGCCCCACAACGTTCCTTGCCAGCGCCCTGCATCCGGGCTGTGAGACTGCCAGCTGATATTGACTGTAGGAGAAGAGAGCGCCTGCCAAAAGTGTGACAGGGTAAATTCGGATAATGCCTCTGCGCCGAAGTTGCCTGCCAGCATTGGGCCGCTGAAGGTCACCAATCCGGTTTGCGCCAGCAACGCCAGCTGAATCGCGGTGAAGTCACTGTGGCCACACAGGGCAATCGGCTGGTTGAGCAGTTGGCGCTGCAAACCCACATAATCAATTTGATCCAGTAATCGTGACGCACCGTAACCGCCTCGCACCGCCAGCACGATATCGGGCAGGGTGGTCAACGTTGCCAACTGATTCACATCATTTAATCGTTCCCCATCGTCGCCCGCAAAACGCTGGAAGCGGCGCGAAATCGCTGATAAGTTGTCCAACTGATGTCCCTGTGCCAGTAAACGACTCACAGCGCGTTGGGCCGCATCCTGATTATGGCAATAGCCAGAGGGGGCGATCAGACGAATGGAGCGAGGGGAAAGCATAGCGTTCATCCTGATTTAAAGTGGCCTGCCGATGATGGCGAAATCCGTTACTGAAGTCACGGTAGCACAAGGTTTTTTACGTATTTAGGATAAACGGTAATTTTGCATTGCGCTGCGCCAGGTATGATAGCTTGCGCCAACTCTATTGCGGAACCAAAAATCAGTGAAAATTCGACTACTTATGCTATCTGCGCTGTTGCTCGCGGGCTGTGCTAGTGAGCCAGAAAAAACGGTCGTGCCAGAGAAAAATACGCCATTAACCCAGGCACCCCCGTCGAAAGTGAATGATGCATGGTCACTGTTTACCGAAGATGCCGCCAGTCATTATGGCGTTGATGAGAAGTTAATCAGCGCCATTATTAGTGTCGAATCCGGAGGCAATCCCACCGTTACCAGCCGTTCAAACGCGGTAGGGTTGATGCAGATTAAAGCCTCAACGGCGGGTCGTGCGGTGTATCGCACCCAGGGACGCCACGGTCAGCCGACGTCATCAGAATTGCGCGATCCGGCAAAGAATATCGATATCGGTGCGGCTTATCTCAAGCTGCTGCAGGATTCTGAGTTGGCCGGTATTCGAAATCCACTGACGCTGCGCTATGCCACCATTGTTTCCTACGCCAACGGTGCCGGTGCGCTGCTGCGCACGTTCTCACGTAATCGCGATCAGGCGATTGCGATGATCAATTCCATGTCGCCAGACGAGTTTTACCAGCATGTTCAGAACAAACATCCGGCGGCACAGGCTCCACGTTATTTATGGAAGGTCACCACGGCTTATCGCACCATTGGCTGATATCTTCCGGTGCGCTTAACGGTGCACTCGTCTCCGATAGAGGCGCCATTCATGGCGCCAGCTTCAATGACATCATTCCATCAGCAACCGTGCCGTTGGATAATCCACAATCAGCACTTTCACATACCCGCCGCGTAACGCCCCACGAATCGCCTGGGCTTTTTCTTTGCCGCCCGCCAGCGCCACTACTTGTGCGCACTGCTTGACCTGCGCCAGTTCCATGCCAATCACCGGATCTTCCTCGGCGCTCAGCACTGGCTTTCCTTCAGCGTCAAAGTAATGCAGGCAGATATCGCCCACCGCACCGCGTTCTGCCAGCGTGCGCAGCATCTCGCCGTCATAGTAGTTACCCGAGTTGCGCAGCAGCGCCGAAGGCTCAAGATCGCCGATGCCGACGATCGCCAGATCCACCTGATCAAACTTTTCCAGCACCACGGCCACGTCTGGGTTCACTGATAAGCGTTGGCGATCCTGTACCGAATGTTCAATCGACTGTGACGGCAGCAGCCAGGCCGGACAATCCAGCAGCGCCGCCAGATTTTGCGTCAGGATGGTAGCCTGCACGTTGCCGTTAGCACCCACGCCGCCGAGCAGTTGGATCACGCCTTTGCAGGGCGCAGTGAGCGGATGTAATGCATCCACCATCGCGCGAATGGTGCCACTCCATGATGAAATTCCGATCAGCTCATCGGCGCGCAAACGAGTTTCCAGATAGTGCGCTGCCGCTGAACCAATTGCCTGTTTAATTTGCAGCGCGGAAGCCTGATCCGGCACATCCACCACAATCACCTGTGGCAGCTGATACTGTTGCTCAATCGCCTTCTCCAGTTCGGGATAGACATTGGCTGGCGGCACCACGCTGATCTTCACCACGCCTTCTTTCACGCTGCGATTAAGGATGCGTGACACAAAGGATTGCGACAGCTTCAGCAGCTGGGCAATGTCGGACTGCTTCATGCCTTCCACATAATAAAGCGTGGCGATTTTCACCATCAGCCGCTGTTCATCCTGTTTTGCCATGGTTTTTTCTCTCTCTTAACCTGCCTGGTATTGTTAATCAGCCAGTCATAAATAACAACGCAGAACATTTTGTGATCGTTTTCGCTTTTTCAGGATCGCGCGATGGACGAGTTAGACAAGCCAGCGCATAGTCATTATGCATATAAAATCGCAATTGAATATATATTCAAGCGGAGAAAAATCAATGAAAGCTTCTGTCCTCAAAATGACCCTACTGGCTTCACTGATGTTGGCCTCAGCGGCAACGCTGGCGGCAGAAAAAGGTTTGATTGCCATTATCACGCCGTCTCACGATAACCCGTTCTTTAAAGCCGAAGCCGACGGTGCGCAGGAGAAGGCCAAAGCGCTCGGCTACACCACGCTGGTGGCCTCGCACGATGATGATGTGAATAAGCAGAACCAGCTGATCGATACCGCCATTGCGCGTAAGGCCAAAGCGATCATCCTGGATAACGCCGGCGCAGACGCTACCGTTGGCCCGGTGCAGAAAGCCAAAGATGCCGGTATCCCAACCTTCCTGATAGACCGTGAGATCAACAAAACCGGTATCGCCGTGGCGCAGATTGTCTCCAATAACTACCAGGGCGCGCAGCTGGGTGCAGAGAAGTTCGCCAAGCTGCTGAACGGCAAAGGTGACTACGTCGAGCTGCTGGGCAAAGAGTCGGATACCAACGCGGGCGTGCGCTCGCAGGGCTATCACGACGTGCTGGATGACTATCCCGATATGAAGATGGTGGCGCAGCAGAGTGCCAACTGGAGCCAGACCGAAGCCTTCAGCCGTATGGAAACCATTCTGCAGAAGAATCCCAATATCGTGGGGGTGATCTCCGGAAACGACACTATGGCGCTGGGTGCGGAAGCGGCGCTGAAAGCCGCCGGTAAAACCAACGTGATTGTGGTCGGCTTTGACGGCAGCGACTACACCCGTGACTCCATCATCAATAAAGGCAACATCAAAGCCACGGTGCTGCAGCCGGGCTGGGATCAGGCTCAGATGGCGGTTGAGCAGGTGGATTACTACCTGAAAAACGGCAAAGCGCAAAAAGAAGAGAAGCAGCTGATGGATTGCGTGCTGATCGACGACAGCAATGCCTCGAAGCTGAAAAACTTCAACCTGGCGAAATAAGACGGAGGTCGGCATGAAGGGAAAAGCAGCAGCCGGGCTGATGGTTGGGCTCCTATCGCTGATGTTAACCGCCTGCACCGTGGTGGATCTCGATGCAAACGGCAATCCCATCATGCCGAAAGATCCCAATGCCAAACCCGGTTACAGCAACCAGACGCCACAGCAAATTGCGGAAGCAAGCTGGGCCAGCCGGGTGCAGCAACCGGCCGAGAAGCAGGCGCTTAGCTGGGCGGATATGGAAACCAAAAGTCATACCGTCAAAGCGGGGGGCAGCGAAAGCGTGTTTGTGCGTGCCGCTGGCACCGTCACCGCCTTTGATAACAGCAACGAACGTGAACGCAGCCTGACCGTCACCATCAATGGCAAACCGGTCAAGGTGTTGATTGGACCGGTGCTGCGCAGTAATGCGATTCGTGATGCGGCGGGCTATCGCTTTGAAGAGTTCACCAACCAGGTGCAATACGCGCAGCTGACCAAAGCGTTGAACCGGCATGCGGTTAAGCAACTTCCGCCGGTCGATGCCAGCTGGGTAGGTAAACCGGTGCAGGCGCTGTTAGCGGTCAGCATGGAGCCGAATCAGGTGGATGATGTGGTGGCGATTCAGTTGCAGCAGGGGAATCCATGATGAGCGATGAAATCATCTTGCAGGCCAGTCAAATGTCGATGCTGTTCCCGGGCACTCTGGCGCTGGATCGTGTCGATTATCGTGTCTGGCGCGGCAAAGTGAACGTCATCATCGGCGAAAACGGGGCGGGGAAATCCACGTTAATGAAGATTCTCGCCGGGGTACAGCAGCCCACCAGTGGCGAAATGTTCCTCAACGGCGAAAAAGTGGTGTTGAGCAGTACGCGAGACGCCGCCCGCCACGGTATCGGCATGGTGCATCAGGAACTCAATCTGTTTGAGAACCTGAGCGTGGCGGAAAACATCTTCCTGGGGCGGGAAATCCAGCGCGGCATCAGCCCGATTAACGAAGCAGAACAGAAGCGCCGTACCGCTGCGTTATTGCAACGTCTCGACCAGCCGATTTCGCCGGATGAGATCGTCGGCAACCTGAAAGTGGGCCAGCAGCAACTGGTGGAAATCGCCAAAGCGCTGGCAGAGAACGCCGACATCTTAATTCTGGATGAACCGACGTCGGCGCTGAGCAAAACAGAAGTGGAGATCCTGTTCCGTGTGATCCGCGAACTGACGCGGCAGGGCGTTTCCATCATCTACATCTCGCATCGCCTTGAGGAACTGATGGCGATTGGCGATGTGATCACCATCCTGCGCGACGGTCGTTTTCAGGCGGAAGCGAAGGTCAGCGACATCGATGTGCCGTGGATCGTGCGTGAAATGCTCGGCAGCGAGCCAGTGAGTAACTTTCTGCCGCCCGATCGTCAGTTCGGCGCCGCGGTGCTGGAAGCCGAGCACATCACCTGCGTCAGTGCCCATGGCAATAAGCTGGTGGACGACGTCAGTTTTAACGTGCGCGCCGGGGAGATCGTCGGCATTTATGGACTGATGGGCGCGGGACGCACTGAGCTGTTTGAGTGCCTGCTCGGCAGTCAGCGCAACTATCTCGGCAAGCTGTGGCTGGACAGCAAACCGCTGCCGACGCGCTTGCCGACCGCCGAACGCATTCGTATGGGCATGAGCCTAGTGCCGGAAGATCGCAAGCGGGCCGGTATTTTCCCAGTCTCCTCCGTGGCCAGCAATCTCACTATTGCCAGTTTATGGCGTCGTCTGTCCCATCGCACCGTGATTTCGGAACAGGCAGAGCGGGAAGCGGTGAACAGCACCGTGGGCAATCTGGCGATCAAAATCTCCTCCCCCGAGGTGGCGATCAGTGCGCTGAGTGGCGGCAATCAGCAGAAAGTGGTGATTGGCCGTTCCTTGCTCACCAACCCGCGTTTATTGCTGCTGGATGAGCCAAGCCGGGGTATTGATGTCGGGGCCAAAGCGGAAGTGTTCCGCATGATGGTGAAACTGTCAGAGCAGGGCATTGCCGTGGTGTTTTCCACCTCCGATCTAAAAGAAATTATGGCTGTCGCCGATCGCATTCTTGTGATGTCCGGCGGCAAGTTGACAGCTGACCTGCCGCGCGCGGAAGCGGAAGAGGCAGCGCTGGTTAAAGCAAGTGCACAGGGGTTCTGAGCATGAAAAACAATGGCGCAATGGCGCTCGCTTCGCCAGGTAAGGTTTTCAACTCACGTGAAGGCATGATTCTGCTGCTGCTGAAGCTGCGCACCTTTATCGCGTTGTTCCTCATTGTTGGCTTCTTCGCCATCACCGTGCCGGATTTCCTCGCGGTGGGCAGCATGGTGATCATGGTCAAACACATCGCCATCAATGCGTTTCTGGCGCTCGGCATCACCTTTGTCATTATCACGGCGGGGATTGATCTCTCCATCGGTGCCACGCTGGGCCTGTGCGGCATGGTTGCCGGCTGGTTGATCACCAAAGGCATTGTGTTGCCGATGTTTGGTATTGCCATCTTTCCCAGCGTCTGGGTAATTGTGCCCGTGGTGTTAGTGGTGGGCGGACTGATTGGTGCAGTGAATGGCTGGATCATCACGAAATACAATGTGGCCCCGTTTATCTGCACGCTGGGCACCATGTACATCCTGCGCGGGGCAGCGATGCTGACCTCTGGCGGCGAAACGTTTCCCGGCTTGCAGGGCAATCCACAGCTCGGTAACACCGGTTTTGACAAGATCGGCGCGGGCTATTTCCTTGGCCTGCCATGGGCGATCTGGATGATGGTGGTATTGGCGTTAGTGATTGCCTATGTGGCACGCCGCCTGCCGTTTGGCCGTCAGGTGTATGCGATTGGTGATAACGAGCGTGCGGCAGAACTCTCCGGCGTCAAAGTGAAGTCAGTAAAAATCTGGGTGTACACCATTTCAGGTTTCTGTGCGGCGATTGCCGGCATTGTGGTTTCCTCGCAGTTGGTGGCCAGCCATCCGGCCAACGGTACTTCATTTGAGATGAATGCGATTGCGGCGGTGGTGCTCGGTGGCACTTCACTGGCCGGAGGGCGTGGCACCATTTTGGGCACGCTGGTGGGGGCCTTTGTAATTGGCTTCCTGGCGGACGGTCTGATCATGATGGGCGTCAGCGAGTTCTGGCAAATGGTGATCAAAGGCATCGTGATTATCGTGGCGGTGATCATCGATCAAATGCAAAGCCGCATGCAGCAGAAAGCCGCAGTGGTGGCACAGAAGGCAATGATTCAGGAAGGTGAGGCCAAAGGTTAATCGTTACCCGTCATAAGCCGAGCCGCAGGTGCGTTGGCTGCACTCGCTCACCCCAGTCACTTACCTGAGTAAGCTCCTGGGGATTTACGAGTTGGCCGCCTTCCCGCAACTCAGTTTATTTAGGGTAAAAATCTGGGTAAATTTTTTATCTGTTGTGAATATATATTCAATAACGCTTTAAAATGCAGAGGTGTCTATGAATCCTTTCAAATACTCGGTGGCGGACCTGACCGCGAAAGCGCGCGCCGTGCGTCGCCGCATCATCCAGCTGAATGCGGGTAGCCCGGCGGGTGGACACACCGGTGCCGATCTCTCTCAGGTCGAAATCCTGACGGCGCTCTACTTCCGCATCCTGAATTGCGCACCGGATCGCACCAACGATCCGCAGCGTGACATCTACATCCAGTCGAAAGGGCATGCGGTCGGCGGCTATTACTGTGTGCTGGCAGAGGCGGGCTACTTCCCGACGGAATGGCTGCCGACTTATCAGCATTCGGATTCGCATCTGCCGGGTCATCCGGTGCGACAGAAAACGCCGGGCGTGGAACTCAACACCGGTGCGCTGGGCCACGGTTTACCGGTGGCGGTCGGCATTGCGCTGGCGGCGAAGAAAGACAACAGCGACCGCCGCATCTTTGTGGTCACCGGCGACGGCGAACTGGCCGAGGGCAGTAACTGGGAGGCCGCGCTGGTGGCGGCGCACTACAACCTCGATAACCTGGTGATCATCAACGACAAGAACAAACTGCAGCTGGCGGGGCATACGCGCGACATCATGAACACCGATCCGCTGCCGGACAAATGGCGCGCCTTCGGTCTGGAAGTCACCGAGTGTAATGGCAACGATATGGCTTCCGTGGTGGAAACCATTGAAAACCTGCCGCGCAACGGCAAGCCGCAGGTGATTGTGGCGCATACCGAGAAAGGCTTTGGCATCTCCTTTATTCAGGGCAAACCAGAGTGGCATCACCGCGTGCCGAAAGGGGAAGAGATCGAACTGGCACTGGAGGAATTGAAAGATGAGTAATGCAAAACACCTGGCTACGGTGATGGTGGAGGCCTTTATTGATGCCGTGAATCGCGGTGTGGATCTGGTGCCGGTGGTGGCGGATTCGACCTCGACGGCCAAAATATCGCCCTTTATTAAAGCGTTCCCGGATCGCCTGATCAACGTTGGCATCGCGGAACAAACGCTGGTGGGCACGGCGGCGGGTCTGGCGATTGGTGGTAAAGTGGCGGTGACCTGTAATGCAGCACCGTTCCTGATTTCGCGCGCCAATGAGCAGGTGAAAGTGGATGTCTGCTACAACAACACCAACGTCAAACTGTTTGGCCTGAATGCCGGTGCCAGCTATGGCCCGCTGGCCAGCACCCACCACAGCATTGATGATATTGCGGTGATGCGTGGCTTCGGCAATATCGAAATTTACGCGCCATCCTGCCCGCTCGAGTGCCGCCAGATCATCGATTATGCCCTTGCACATGTGGGTCCGGTTTACATCCGTCTGGATGGTAAAGACCTGCCGCAGCTGCACGATGAAAACTACCAGTTCCGTCCCGGCCAGATCGACGTGCTGCGTGAAGGCAACGACATCGTGCTGGTGGCAATGGGCTCCACCGTACATGAGGCGGTGAACGCGGCTGAGCAATTACAGGAACAGGGAATCAGCGCAGGTGTGATCGCCATTCCATCAATTCGTCCCTGTGATACCCAACGCCTGCAAGAGCTGTTAAAGCATTATCCGGCGGTGATCACCGTAGAAGAACACAACGTCAATGGCGGCGTCGGCAGCCTGGTGGCAGAAGTGCTGGCTGAAGGCGGCTGCGGTATTCCGCTGTTGCGTCTGGGCATCCCGGATGGGCAATACGCGATTGCTGGCGATCGCGCCTCCACGCGCGCGCATCATGGTATCGACGCCGCCAGCGTGGTGAAGAGTGCAGTGCGCATGTGTGCAGGAGCGTAAACATGGCGGGTCCATTAATACTGGCAATTGATGAAGGTACGACGAATGCGAAAGCCATTGCGGTGGACCGTGCAGGCAACGTGGTGGCGCGCGGCAGTCAACCTCTGACGCTGGCCCATCCGCAGCCGGGATTGGCCGAGCAGGATCCAATGGCGATCTGGCAGGCAGTGAAACAGGCGATAGAAAGCTGTCTGACGCAGTGCGACGGGGCAGATGTGGCCGCAGTAGCGATCAGCAACCAGCGAGAGTCGGTGCTGATCTGGCAGCGCCGCGACGGCCAGCCGTTGACGCCGCTGGTGAGCTGGCAGGATCGCCGTTCGGAAGCCTTTTGTCGCGATTTACGCATGGCGGGCAAAGCGCCACGCATCACCGGTTTAACCGGCTTGGCGGTGGACCCGATGTTTCCGGCGGGCAAACTCACCGGGATGCTGGCGACAATTCCGGATGGACTGGCGCGTGCACAAGCCGGTGAACTCTGCATCGGCACGGTGGATAGCTGGCTCAGCTGGCAATTAAGCGGCGGCGAAAGTTTTGTCACCGATCACGCCAACGCGGCTCGCACCCAACTCTACAATTTGCACAGCGGTGACTGGGATGACGAACTGCTGGCGCTGTTCCATATCCCGCGTGCGGCACTGCCGCACATTGTGCCCTCCGCCAGTGCGCAGGGTGTGGTCACAGTACAGGACATCCCCGGGCTGAAAGCGGGCACGCCGATTCTGTCGCGCATCGGAGATTCTCATGCGGCTTTGCAGGCGCAACGCAGTGCGGGTGAAGAAGTGGTGAAAGCCACTTACGGTACCGGTTCATCGCTGATGATGTCGATGGCAACGCCACTGCTGACCGAGAATGGCCTCAGTACCACGGTGGCCTGGCACGATGGCACGCTGCGTTTTGCCTTTGAGGGCAACATTACCCACACCGGTTCAGGTGCCGCCTGGCTGGGACGCATGCTGGGCATCAGCGATCCACGTGAACTGACGGCGATGGCGCAGCGCAGCGAACACAATCAGGGCATCTACTTCGTGCCGGCATTATCGGGCCTGGGCGCACCCTGGTGGGATTTGAAAGCGCGCGGCATGGTGTGCGGCCTCACCGATGCAGCCACGCCAGAGGTGCTGGCGCGGGTGGCGCTGGAATCGATCACCTTCCAGATCGCCGACGTGTTCTTCGCCATGGAGCAGGCCAGTGGTGTGCAACTGCCCGCGCTCTGTGTCGATGGCACGGCAACCGAAAACAGTTGGCTGATGCAGCTACAGGCAGACGTGTTGCAGCGACCATTAAAACGTGCACCCACCGCCGAAGTCTCCGCGCTTGGTGCCGCGTTGCTGGCGGGACGTTTACTCGGCTGGTGGCAGCAGGGCAGTGATATGCAGGCGCTGCAGGGAGGCAGCGTGGTTGAACCGCGCAGCGATCGCGCGGCCATCATGCAGGAGAATTATCGCGGCTGGCTGGAAGCGGTGGCGCGTTGTCGTTATCAACCGCATTAGCGTTCAGGCGGGGTAACCGCCTGAACATCGGTCACTAACGTTGTGCCGTCTGGGGTGAGGATTCATTGGAGGCATCGCTGAGATTAATCCGTGGTAATACACCCCCCGTAAACTCGACGCGACGCATTGGGAAAGCAAAACGAATCTGCTTCTGCTCCAGTTGCGCCATCAGCTGGAGGTTAATTTCCTGCTGGATGTCCATATACTTGTTGTACTCGGCACTGAGCACGAAGTAGACCACTTCAAATGTCAGCTGCGACTCATCAAAAGCGAGGAAATGTGCGCGGTCAAAACGAGTATCCGGCACATCCTGAATGATCTCCTTCACCATGCTACCAATTTGTCGCACTTTCTCAGCAGGCGTACCGTAATTGATGCCGAACTTAAACACGATGCGACGCTGCTGCATGCGTTTGTAATTGTGGATGGTCTGCTGCAGCAAGATGGTGTTCGAGCAAACGATCTGTTCGCCGCTGAGGCTGCGCAGCCGGGTGGTTTTCAGACCAATGTGTTCGATTGAGCCCGCCACATCGCCGAACACAATAAAATCGCCATGCTCAAAGGGCTTGTCAAAACCAATGGCCAGCGAGGCAAATACGTCACTCAACACCGTCTGAATCGCCAGGGCGATCGCAATGCCGCCGACGCCGAGGCTGGCGACCAGTGCCGTAATATTGATGCCCATGTTGGACAGGATCGCCAACATCATCATCACCCACACCACCACACGTAGCAGAATGCCGAGGATCACCGTGGTCACCGGATTGCGCACGTGCAATGGATCACGCAGCAAACTCTGTAGCCAGAGCCGGATGCCACAGTCAATCCACATGGTCATTTGCAGAATAAAGGCCAGGAACCAGCCGTGTGCAATCGTCACACTCCAGCTGGCGGGTAGGTCGACAAATCTCAGTGCAATCAGTAATGAGAAAATCAGCAGCAAAGGCTGGCTGGTGCTGCGCAAAATTTCCACCAGCAGTGTGGTGACGCGGTGATTCCGCTGCTCGCTGTAGTGCGCAATACGGTTGGATACAAAGCGGATGAGGGTACGCAAAAGCCAATACATCATCAGAGTACCGAAGACGATGATGGCGCTGTTTATCCAGAAGGTTTGATTGAGAAAAATGAGTTGTAAACGATGGGCAGAAAGCCAGTTTTCCATTGGGGAGATTCTCCTTGCTGGGAGGCGATAAAAAGTGAAAGCAAGGAAAGGATAGCCTGGCTGGCGCCTTTTGTGGCGCCAGCAGGGAATTACTGGAAGCGATTCGCTTTGTCTCGGGCCAGACGTTCCAGCGCAAAGATCACTTGCTGTAGCTGGCGTTCCTGTACGGGCTCAATGGCGGTAAACCGGAAGCTGAGACGAGGAGTTGTGCGGGTTTCATTCTTGCTGGTGACCGTGCTGCGCTCGCCTATATGCAGCAGCTGCGCGGTGACCTCAAAATGACCGTATTCGCCCAATTCCACGCGCAGGTTCTTAAAGGTATCACCCCGATTCAGGCCCTCCGGCAAGCTGTCATCCAGCAATACGCCCGCGCCACCGAGAGAGAGATCCTGTAAACGAAAACGCGCTTTGCTACCATCCGGCCACTGCGTATGGCAGTAAAACACCGGTTCCATCGGAGCTGAAACACGGAAAAATTCACGACGCTGAATCTGCCACAGCAGCTCAGGCAGCGGGGCAGCGAAAGCGGGTAAGCCTTCAAACTCGGTGCGCTCCAGTTTGATCAAGCCGAATTCCACTTTAGCACCCTGGGTTTCTGCAGCGATATTCACTTCACCGCCCTGCAGCGCTAAATCGTTATCCAGTGCATTACTGCCAAGATCGAAGATTACGCGATCTTCATCGGCATCCAACATGCGGCTGATAAATTGACCGCGCGAAAAACTGACCATTAATGGGGTCTGGAAACGTAACAAATCCTTCATTACGTTTAAAACAGCAAGGGTGCCTCGTTTGAGATATTGTTCGTTATCGGCGTCTTTCACATCCTGCTCCACTTATCCGATTGTTATTATCACGGGTGACACGGCTATCGAACTGTTATCGACGGCCTGACAAAAAGCTTTAGCCTGCTAACTATTTTTTTACTGTGATGTTCATCAAGCAGATTAAAAATATCCGACTATACTAATCGCAGTGAACACCTTGATTCATAACGTAAGGAGCAGTAAATGGGTATTCTTTCATGGATTATTTTTGGTTTGATTGCCGGGATCATCGCTAAATGGATCATGCCAGGTAAAGATGGCGGCGGATTCATCATCACTGTGGTATTAGGGGTTGTCGGCGCGGTGGTTGGCGGCTGGATCAGTACCCTGTTTGGCTTCGGCAAGGTTGACGGTTTCAACTTTGGCAGCTTCGTGGTGGCGGTGATTGGTGCCATCGTGGTGCTGTGGATCTACCGTAAAGTGCGTACCTAGCAGTACACCCTGATTTAATGAAATCCGCATCCCCAACGGGATGCGGATTTTTTTATGGCGGTTAGAAATCGTAACCCACGGTGGCGGTAATGGTCCGCTCCGCACCGCGATAGCAGTAACCGGTGCCATAGCAGGCGGCGAGATACTTTTTGTCGGTCAGGTTATTGGCATTCACCTGCAGCCATGCCCCTTTCAACTGTGAATCCCACGCACCGAGATCGGCCCGTACGGAAGCATCAAACAGCGTCACTGACGGCAAACGTGTGGTGTTTTCATTATCAGCCCACTGCTTACCGATATAACGCACACCCGCGCCCGCGCTCAGGCCGTAATCAAACTGATAGTGACCCCAGAATGATGCCATGCTGTTCGGCGTGACGTATGGCGTGTGGCCATCATTGCCGTCTACCGAATCCTTGTAGCGCAGATGGTTGAGGGTATAACCGGCGATGGTGCTGAGGCGCGGCGTCAGCTGGTTGCGTGCTTCCAGCTCAATGCCCTGCGAATGCACTTTTCCCGATGGAGTAAAGGTGCTATCCACCACGTTACGGTTCGCCACATCGTTCTGCGTCAAATCATACAGCGCGATGGAGTACATATCGCGCGTGCCCACCGGCTGGTATTTCACACCGGCTTCATATTGCTCGGAAGTGGTCGGCTTCAACTGATTGCCATACGGGTCGGTCAGAGAGGCCGGAGTAATCGCCTGGCTCCAACTGACGTACGGTGAAATACCGCTGTCGAACGCATACAACAGTGCAGCACGGCCGCTGATGTGGTCATCCTGACGACGGCTGGTGCCATTATTGGAGACGATACGGTCGTAGCGGCCGGAGAGATCCAGATGCCAGCGGTCAAGTTGCATTTCATCCTGCAAGTAGAGTCCGGTCTGGTAGTAACGGCGGGTTTCCTCACTCCAGCTGTAATCCGGCATGTTGCCAACCGCTTCGCCGGTCCATGGATTCAGGGAACTCGCATAGCCACCGGCTTTGCTTAAATCGTTCTTATAACGATGGTACTCGGCACCGAGGATCACACGATGCTGCAGCGCACCAGTGGCAAAATCGGCCTGCAGGCGGTTGTCGTTGGCCCATGCGCTGAGAGAAGAACGTTCACCGGAGAAGTAGCGGGTCAGCAGATCCGGATTGGTGGCATTCCAGCCAATCTGATACACCTGATCGAGATCGACATTAGAGTGGCTATAGCTGGCAGTGGAGTAGACAGACCACACTTCATTGAAGCGGTGCGAGAAGTCGTAGCTGTAGATCTGCTCGTGGCGCTTGAACTGATCCAGCGCACTGTCGCCTTCGTAAAATCCATCACTCAGCTTACGGCCATTGTGGCTGTAAAGCGTGCCTTCAGCGGGCACGGAACCGTGATAACCCCCGGACGGATCTTTTTGCAGATAGGCACGCAGTACCAGACTGGTGTCTTCGCTGGGCTGCCACAGCAACTGTGGCGAAATCGCATATTTTTCTTCGCGGGTGTGATCGTATTGCGTGTCGCTGTTACGCGTGATGCCGGTGAGACGGAATGCCCACTGATCGTTAATCGCATTGGTGTAATCAAAGGCGGCGCTGTTGGTGGCGTTGGTGCCGGTCGACAGGCGGAAATGGCCCTCTTCAGCGAACTGCGGCCGCTTACTGACCTGATTCACTAACCCGCCGGGCACGGTCTGGCCGTAAAGTGCGGAAGAGGGGCCTTTGATCACGTCAACGCGATCGAGGAACCAGTTGTCCACCTGCAGGATGTTAAAGCTGCCGCCATCACTCATGATGCGCAAGCCATCCAGGAAGGTGTTATCGACGTCGCCGCCATGGAAACCGCGCAGCGCAATGGTGTCATAACGGGTGGCGGCACCACCGAAGTTGGTGAACACACCCGGCGTGTAGTTCAGTGCCTGATTGAGATCGAGTGCGCCCTGATCTTCCATCTGCTGACGGGTCACCACTGAAATGGACTGCGGAGTGGTGATCAACGGCTGGTCGGTTTTACTCCCACTACTGCGGGTGGCGAGATAGCCTTGCGTCGGTGAGTTGGCGCTCTCTTGCGGTTGCGCGGTGACCACAATGGATTCTTCCGCGAAGGTTGCGGCAGGTAGGGCCAGAGCCAGTGCGCACAGCACGCGGCCACGATTGAGGGTAAAAAGCGTCATCGAAAATCCTTTAACGGGAAGCAGGTAAAAAGCAGCGAAGCACCATCGCCACAAAACTAATGAGAATACGATTAAAATTAAGAGTGAGAATTATTATCTTTAAGTGAGGTGTGTTTCAAGTTGTTAATGTGGGTTCAAGAGATTGTGAGGAAATCAACAGGAGGGATGGCATTACCAATCTGAAGCCAGGATATCGCAAAAGCGTTGCGCTGCTACCGTTTGACGAACAAAACAGTAGCAGCGGTTATCGACGTTTTAACGACTACAGAGGGAAAGGGCTATTTCCCTGCACTCAGCGCAGGCATATTCGGGATATCGCGCGCGTTATTACAGGTTTTATCTTTCGGGCAGTATTTATCGAGCAGTTTGAGTGTTACGCCATTGGTCCAGCCGAAGCCGTCCTGCAGTGGGTATTCACCGCCACCACCGCCACCTAACTGCGCGCCTTCTACCACGTACTTCTCAACCAGCTTGTGCTCTTTGTCGTAAGTGGCCTGCACGTTCTGCAGGAAGCGCTGACCAATCTCTTGCGCCAGCTTCGGTTGCTTGTAATGTTCCAGACCTTCCACCGCCACCCATTGCAGCGGTGCCCAGCCATTTGGCGCATCCCATTGCTGACCGTTATTAACGGTGGTCGTCACCAAACCGCCGGGTTTCAGCAGCTGTTTTTCTACCGCTTTGGCGGTGCGGTCCGCCTGTTTATCACTCGCCACCTGCATATACAGCGGGAACAACGTGGCAGCAGTCAGCTGAGGATGGACTTGCTTCTTCTGCCAGTCGTAGTCGGCATACCAACCCTGTTTCTCGTCCCACAGATAACGATTGATAGCAGCCTGGCGTTTCTCAGCATCTGCTGCGAACTGTTTGGCTTTATCATCCTGATTCGCCAGTTTCGAGGCTTTAGACAGCACCTGCTCCAGATGGAACATCAGGCTGTTGAGATCGACCGGTGCCAGCTGCGTGGTGCGGATCGAGGCCAGATTGTGGGCATCGGTAAACCAGCGTGAACTGAAATCCCAACCGGAGGCCGCACCCGCGCGCAGGTCGCGATACACCTGCTGCTTATTACGATCGGGCGCTTTGTTGGCGGTATTCACATCGTCGAGCCAGGATTCTGTGCGCGGTGCATCACGTTCGTCCCAGTAGCGGTTGAGTAGGGTGCCATCGCCTAGTTTGATTACGCGCTTGCTGGCCTGACCGGCGGCGACTTTATCGCTATCCGCCATCCAGTAGTCATACTCTTTCTGCAACTGCGGCAGATACTGACGGTAGACGTCATCACCTTTGTGCGTGGCCAGCAGATCCACCATCAGGCTAAAGAACGGTGGCTGTGAGCGGCTGAGATAGTAACTGCGGTTGCCGTTCGGGATGTGGCCGTATCTATCCAGTTCGGTGGCGAAGTTGTCCACCATATCCTGCACGCGATCCCAGTGCCCGCTCTCAGCCAGACCCAGCATGGTGAAGTAACTGTCCCAGTAATAGACTTCACGGAAACGCCCACCCGGCACCACATAGGGTTTCGGCAGCGGCAACAGGGAATCATACTGGCTGGCGGTCGGCGTGGATCGGGTCAGTACTGGCCACAAGCCGTTGATATGC
Source organism: Pantoea sp. alder81 (assembly GCF_020179835.1). Lineage (GTDB taxonomy): Bacteria > Pseudomonadota > Gammaproteobacteria > Enterobacterales > Enterobacteriaceae > Pantoea. The sequence continues at coordinate 544,728 of NZ_JAIUDA010000001.1, forward strand.
TCACGCAGGCTCTGACCGGCAGGCGGCACATATTTGTCCTGCTCTTTGGGCAGTGTGAAGTTCGCGTCAACGAAATGCTTCAGGTCGAAATTGCGCTGGCTCTTTTGCATCTGCCAGTCTGCCAGTATCGAGGAAGGATTGTACTTCGGTACCGCGTCGGCAAAGGTTTTCTGGTCCGGATAAAATTTTGCCTGTTGCACGGCATTGAACAGTGGCCCCAGTCGGATATCGGGTGGCTGCGGCTGGCTGCTTAGCATGCGGCTGGTATCTTCAGCATGCGCTACAGAAGCACTTGCCAGCAGCGCCGCGCTGAGTAAGAACGTCAGAGGGGCGGGCGTGAATTTGACATTTTTTATCATCGGTTTTTCTCCTTGTCCGAAAAGGTGGTGCGCTAACACATTGACCACCCAAACAACTTTAGTCGGTAACGCGCTGCTTAGCCGCCTTAAGCCATGGAAATGTGAAGCAGCGGGAATTAATCACGCATGAAATTGCATTAACCCTAAGGTTTTTACTTGCCCTTAGCCGCTATTTACCTGAGGCTGAAGGAAAAAAAGGAGAACTGTATGGAGATTATCTGGTATCACCCGTCGCAAGCCCCCGATCGCTGGCTTGCAGGGCTACGTCAGCGTTTACCGCAAGCCAACGTGCGTTTCTGGCAGCCAGGCGATAGCGCACCGGCGGATTACGCCATTGTGCGTTCACCGCCCATTGAGATGCTGGCTGGCCGCTCATTAAAAGGCGTGTTTGCCATGGGCGCGGGCGTGGACGAAATCCTCAGGCAGCTGCACGCCCACCCGGAAATGCTATCCGATGACGTGCCGTTGTTCCGTCTCGAAGACACCGGTATGGCGCGACAGATGCAGGAGTACGCCAACTGGTGTGTGCTGGGCTGGTTCCGCCGTTTTGCCGATTATCGTCAGCAGCAGCAACAGGCAAACTGGCAGCCACTCGACACAGCGGACCGCGCCAACTTCACCATCGGCGTGCTCGGCGCGGGCGTATTAGGCAGTAGCGTGCTCGAAAGTTTGCGTCAGTGGGGCTTCCCGCTGCGCTGCTGGAGCCGCTCGGCTAAGCAGATTGATGGCGTGCAAACCTTCCATGGTCGCGATCAGCTGGAAGCGTTTCTCGATGGCACTCAGGTGCTGATTGATCTGCTGCCCACCACGCCGGAAACTACCAACCTGATCGATGAAAAGTTGCTGCGCGTGTTACCGCACGGGGCCTTTTTCCTCAATCTGGCGCGTGGCGCGCATGTGGTGGAAGCCGATCTGCTGGCGGCGCTGAACAGCGGCCAACTGGCGGGCGCGGCGCTAGATGTGTTCCAGACTGAGCCGCTGCCAGCGGATCACCCGCTCTGGTCTCATCCACATGTCACATTGACGCCACATACTGCGGCTATCACGTTGCCCGGCGAGGCGATGGATTTCATTGCCGGTGCCATACTTGCTCTGGAGCAGGGGGATCAACCGGGTGGTTTAGTCGATCGTCAGCGCGGTTATTAATTCATATTGAGTCAGGAGAAGAGGATGTATCCCGTCGATTTGCATATGCACACCGTTGCCAGTACCCACGCTTACAGCACGCTGCATGACTATGTGGTGCAGGCGAAGCAGAATGGCCTGAAGCTGTTTGCCATCACCGATCACGGCCCGGATATGGCGGATGCGCCGCATTACTGGCACTTCGTAAACATGCGCATCTGGCCACGCGTGATTGATGGCGTAGGCGTGTTGCGCGGTATTGAAGCCAACATCAAAAATCAGCAGGGCGAAATTGATTGTAGCGGCCCGATGCTGGATGCACTGGACCTGATCGTGGCCGGTTTCCATGAGCCGGTGTATGCGCCACGTGACAAAGCACATCACACCGAGGCGATGATTGCCGCGATGGCGGGTGGGCTGGTGCACATCATTTCGCATCCGGGCAACCCAAAATTTCCGGTCGATATCCGCGCGATTGCCGAAGCCGCCGCCCATTATGATGTGGCGCTGGAGATCAACAACTCCTCCTTTACCCATTCACGTCCGGGCAGTGAGCCGAACTGTCGTGCCATCGCCGAAGCGGTGCGTGATGCAGGCGGGCGTCTGGCGTTTGGTTCAGATTCACACACCGCGTTTACTCTCGGTCATTTCGAACACTGCATCCGCATCACACGCGAAGTGGATTTTCCCGAGGATCGCGTGTTAAATGTCACGCCGCGCCGCCTGCTCGATTTCCTCGAACAGCGTACCGGTAAGCACATTGCTGAATTTGCGGACTTTTAACTTTTAGCCTCAAGGAATTCTGTTGCATGAATGAGTTTTCCATTCTCTGCCGCGTCATCGGCTCGCTGTTCAACCGCCAGCCACAAGATCCGCTGCTGGTGCCGCTTTTCACCATGTTACGTGAAGGCAAACTGAAGGCTCAGTGGCCGCTGGAGCAGGATGAACTGTTGACGCGTCTGCAACAGAACAGCGATCCGCAGGCATTGGCTGCGGATTACAACGCGCTGTTTGTCGGCAGCGAATGTAGCGTACCGCCTTATGCTTCACAGTGGCCAAACGGCCCGCAAGAGGCGGATGTGCGTGCGTTTCTCACCTCACGCGGCATGCCGTTGAGCGATGCACCAGCCGATCACTTTGGCGTGCTGCTGCTGGCGGCCTCGTGGCTGGAAGATCAGTCTGCGGAAGATGAGTCCGCCGCGCAGCTGGCGCTGTTCGACGACTATCTGATGCCATGGTGCGGCGCGTTCCTCGGTAAAGTCGAAGCGCACGCGACCAGCGCGTTTTACCGCACGCTGGCCGCGCTGAGTCGTGAAGCCATTCAGGCAATGTACGACGAGCTGAACGAAGACGACAGCGAAGAAGCCTGATTACCAGCTGGCTGCGCTACTGCCGAGTTTGACGCCCGGCGTGGCGCAGATCATCGGCGTGCCGGGCAGATACGCAGCGGCACGCAACCTTTCAGCAATCCCCCATGCATTGATCTCAACTGTCGCCAGCGCATCGCCGTGCTGTGCCGTAATGCCATGCTGCGGCTGTTGCGGTGACGCGCCAAACTGTTGCAATAGCCTTGCGGTGCGCGCCAGCGATAAGCGAGCCTGCCAGCCAACATGATTTTCACGACGCTGACGCATCCCTTCCAGCACGGCGGCGGCCATCATATAGCCGGTGGCGTGATCCAGCGCCTGCACCGGCAGCGGTGTTGGTTTAGCGTTACCACTCCAGCTCATGCCCTGTTCGGCGATGCCACATCCCATCTGCACCAGGCTGTCAAAGCCACGCCGATTGCGCCACGGCCCGCTCCAGCCCCACGCATTCAGGCTCACATCCACCAATCCGGGTGCCAGTTTGCGACGAGACTCTGCATCCAGCCCCAGTTTTTCCAGCGCATCCGCACGATAGCCATGCACCATCACATCGGCGTGTTTGATCAGATCGCGCAGTTGTTTAAGTCCCGCTTTGGATTTGAGATCGAGCCGGGCACAGCGTTTGCCGCAGGTGATCTCCTCTTCCAGCGTCGGCTCTTCCCAGCCGTAAGGATCGATACGCAGCACCTGCGCGCCGAGGCTGGCAAGAAAACGCGTGGCGACCGGTCCGGCGATAATGCGCGTCAGGTCTAGCACGCGCACGCCGAGCAAGGGACGTGCCGTCGGCAGCTGCCAGCCAGGCGTGGGCGCATCCCCCGTGGCCTGTTGGGCGATCAGTGCTTCACTACTGACGGCCACGCCTTGAGGATGCTGTAGCCACTGCTGCTCACTGCGCATTTGCGCGGCACAACCGCCTGCCTCAATCACGGCCTGCTCCAGCGCTTCCGCTTGCCAGTGCGCAACTCCTTTTGCTAGCGCGGCGCGGTCGGCTTGTTGCCCCAGCACCCGCTCCATCGCGGCTCGGTGATGCGGGGCGTTGGTGTGCAGACGGATCCAGCCATCGGTGGTGGCGTAATCGCCAGCAAAAGGATCCCAAAGTGCGGCAGGAGGACGATTTAACGGCGTGAGGCTATGTTGAAACCAGCGAGAGGCAAGTCTTACATTGACACTGACCGGGGCTGATTGCCTGAGCAAATCGCTCAGCGCTTGGCTCGCGAGCCCAATGCTGGTGGCAGCCAGTTCACTGACGGCAAACGCGGAAGAAAAGGTATCGGGCTGGAGAAAGCTGAGCGCGGGAAGGGGTTCCGCGCCACGCAATCCTTGCCACAGTTGCTGCCATAGCGCGGCAGCAGATTGAGTATCCATATTGAGTCTCCGGAAAACGCGCGAGACTCAAGCATAGCAGAGAGAATTTAACGGCGGCGCAGGCGAGGAAAGCGCGCGTGCATGCGCAGATTACGCAGGTTGATCACCGCAATAGCTGTACCAAGCACCACCAGAGACGCGCCGAGAATCTTAAAGCTGTTCATGCTATCGCCCAGCACAAATACGCCCATCAAAACGGCCAGCACAGGTGTGAGCAGCGAGTAAGGCATGATTAAGTTGACGTTGTACTTTTTCAGCAGCGAATACCAAAGCGTATAAGCCACGATCGATGAAGCCAGCGCGCTGTACAGAATACCAAACCAGCCGCGCCAGCCCGCGTGGCTCAGGGCATAAAATTGCTGCGATTCGGTAAGCCAGGAAGCGGCACCGACAATCGGCACGGCGAGGAACGAGATCCAGCCGGTAAGCGTCAGTGGTTTAATCGGCGGCGATTTCTTCACAATCATGTTGCTGATGGCCCAGCCAAAGGCGCTGCACAGAAGAATGCACAATACCCACCAGGCCGGAATCGTCGGGCTGCCGGAGAGTACCGCCACACCGCACATAGAGACGCCGATGCCGAACAGTTGCACCAGACGCAGCTTCTCTTTCAGCACCAGCATCGCCAGCAACATGGCAATCGGCGTGCCGAGTTGTACCACAATCGCGCCGGTACCGGCATCGGTGTAGCGCATGCCGACAAACAGCAGCGAGAAGTGCATAAAACCAAAGGTGAAGGCCAATGTGAGCAGCCACGGCAGCTGTTCGCGCGTGATGCGGCAGAACGGCACCAGCACAATCGCCACCACCACAAAACGCATCCAGGTGAGGAACAGCGGCGGAAGTTCCAGCAATCCCCACTTCACTGCCACGTTATTGAAAGCCCAGATGGAGACCACCATCAGAACCATAAAGAAATGCCGCACTGCCACAATGTCATCCTTCACATGAAAGGGGGTAATCACCGGCTAATCATGGCACGAAGCCGTGCATTTCTGTGACATTGTGCAAAAATATTTTTCGTTATGGCATGAGCTTATGCAGGAAAAAAATAAGACAGGTCACTGATTTCCTGTCAAAGTGGATGTCCGAAACCTGACTCCGTTAAGGAATAAATTCGGAATGACACACAGCCGCGCGTTACCCCTTGCTCTGATTCAACTCGAAGTACCGCCACCGCAGGTTGTGGCGCAAATTGGTGAACAACCCGTCTGGTTTATTGATGCGCTGCAACTGCAGCCTGATGACTATGTCATTGTCCGTCCGCACCTTGGCGAAGAGCTGCCGGCGTTTGATCGCGTCAGCGGCGCTATTCTCAGCGGTTCATGGGCGATGGTGACCGATCACGCCGACTGGAGCGAACGCACGGCCGCATGGATTCGCGGTGCACTGGAAGCGGATCTGCCGCTGCTGGGTGTCTGTTACGGTCATCAGCTGATGGCGTATGCGCTGGGCGGCAAAGTGGGGGATAACCCGAACGGCTGGGAGCGTGGCTTGAAAAACCTGACCCACACCGCCAGTGATGATCCCTGGTTAGCGACATTGCCTGGTGAGTTCCAGGCGTGGTTGTCACATCGTCAGTCAGTGATCACACCGCCGTCGCAGGCTAAAGTATTGGCGCATTCCGAGCTGGATGGCTGCCAGATTTTACGTTATTCCCCGCAGGCGCTGTCAGTGCAGTTCCATCCTGAGTTTACCCGCGAAATCATGACCACCTGCTTACCGGCGGGCGTGAGTGATGATGGCGCGCAGGTCGTCGGTGAGGATTGGTCACGAGAGTTGCTACAAAGATTCTGGCAGCAAACGCGGCCGCAGCCGCGCGTGCAGGCTCAGGGCGCGTAATGTCGGGTGCAGCGATATACCCAGGCGGGCGGCATATTTTTCAACACCCGCTGGCGCTGCCAGGTGAAGTAACGTGACAGAGTAGGTTGGGTCAATGAGGTGTATTGGAACTGAATAAATACACCGCGTGGGCCCAATACATCGTGCACGGCGCTAAGAATCGCTTCACGCGTTTCCGGCGGCAGCGATAGCAGCGGCAGGCCAGAAAAAATTACATCGTATTCACCAGACAAGTACTCGGCCGAGCAGGCTCGCACCTGCATGCGCGGATCGGTCCATTCGCGCAGGTTTGCCACCAGATCAGGGCTGATTTCAAACACATCCAGCTGGGCTTGCGGCGACATTCTGTCCAGAATATGGCGAGTTAATACACCGTCCCCGGCACCGAGTTCGGCAATACGCAGGCTGTGATCCCAGTTGGCTGCATCGCACATGGTGCGGCACAGCGCAGCAGAGGAGGGCGTGATGCTGCCCATCTTGCGCGGGTTTCGAATAAATTGCTGAACGAAGTTCGCTTTGGCGCGCATTAACGTCAGGGCTGAAGCCAACATCTCTTTCTCCTGATGAGTATCCTGTTTCATATTGACCAAATTCATTGCGTTTGTTTCGCTTTTCGCTGCATCTGCGCCAAAACTCGGAATTATCCGCAACGAAGCGGGGGAGAAAACGGCGGCATGTGGACCTGATAACGCGTCTGTGAAGTGGCGCAATAGACCCCGTAATCCTAAAGCGGAAGTGCGGCGGGCAAGTGCCTAACGTTTAATCAATGCTGAGACTGGCGTGAGAGATCATCACGCATAAATCTCAAACCCTCATTCCCGGAATTTTCCTTCGGTGCGGTCACAGTTTCCCGCTCTGCGATCTGACAGGCTGACATTGATCGATCAATGTTAATAACAGGTTTCATAGTTGTTATTCGCCACTCTGTCCCGCAAGGAGAAACACCATGCGTTACGCTGCTCCGGGAGAACAAGGTTCTCTCATCACTCTGCAATCGCGTTATGGCAACTTTATCAACGGCGAATTCGTTGCGCCGGTGAACGGTAATTACTTCGTCAACACCACCCCAATCAACGGTTCCACCATCGGCGAGTTCCCGCGTTCGGATAAGGCCGATGTCGATAATGCGGTAGCGGCAGCACAGGCTGCTGCGGATGCATGGGGCAAAACCTCCCCGCAGGCGCGTTCACTGGTGCTGCTGAAAATCGCCGATCGCCTGGAAGAGAAACTGGAATATATCGCGGTCAACGAAACCTGGGATAACGGCAAGCCGGTGCGTGAAACTCTGGCCGCTGACCTGCCACTGGCGGTGGATCACTTCCGCTACTTCGCGGGCTGTGTGCGCGCACAGGAAGGCACCGCAGCGGAAATCGATGAGTTCACCGCTGCTTATCACTTCCACGAACCGCTGGGCGTGGTCGGGCAAATCATCCCGTGGAACTTCCCGTTGCTGATGGCGGCGTGGAAACTGGCGCCGGCGCTCGGAGCGGGTAATTGCGTGGTGTTAAAACCGGCTGAGCAGACGCCGTTGTCGATCACCCTGTTTATGGAAGTGATCAAAGATCTGGTGCCACCGGGTGTCATCAACGTGGTGCACGGTTACGGTAAAGAAGCCGGTGAAGCGCTGGCGTCACATCCGGGCATCGCCAAAATCGCCTTTACCGGCTCCACCGCCACCGGTGGGCACATTCTTGAACTGGCGGCGAAAAGCCTGATCCCGTCCACCGTTGAGCTGGGCGGTAAATCGCCGAACATCTTCTTTGAAGACATCATGGATGCGGAAGAGAGCTTTATCGAAAAAGCAGCAGAAGGCGTAGTGCTTGGCTTCCTCAATCAGGGTGAAGTCTGTACCTGTCCGTCACGCGCATTGGTGCAGGAGTCGATCTTTGAGCCGTTTATGGCGGCCGTCATGAAACGCATCAAAACCATCAAACGCGGCGATCCACTGGACACCGAAACCATGATTGGCGCGCAGGCGTCACAGCAGCAGTTCGATAAAATCCTCTCTTATCTGGAAATCGCGCAGAAAGAGGGCGCACAGGTGCTGCATGGCGGCGGTGTAGAGAAAATTGGTGAAGCGTTTGATAGCGGCTACTACATCCAGCCAACGCTGTTGAAAGGTGACAACAGTATGCGCGTGTTCCAGGAGGAGATCTTTGGGCCGGTAGTCGGTGTATTGACCTTCAAAGATGAAGCGGAAGCCCTCGCCATCGCCAATGACTCGATTTATGGGCTGGGTGCTGGCGTCTGGACTCGTGACATCAACCGCGCCTATCGCATGGGCCGTGCAATCAAAGCCGGTCGCGTTTGGACCAACTGCTATCACCTCTATCCCGCACATGCGGCGTTTGGTGGCTATAAAAAATCCGGCATCGGTCGTGAAACCCACAAAATGATGCTCGATCACTACCAGCAAACCAAAAACCTGCTGGTAAGCTACAGCACGCAACCGCTCGGTTTCTTCTAAACTCAGCGCTCAGGCAGCGGATCACACCGCTGCCTTTTTTCCGCCATGCCTCATTCGGACTAATCCTGCCGGGTTTCACATCTACGCTATAAGGGCTGCTCACGACTCCCTTATTCAGGATGGTAAACCATGCGTATTCCGGCAACGCTGTCTGTCTGCCTGCTTTCCCTCTCTTTCGGTGCTTCGGCGATTCCGAGTGCCATTCCAACCGGCGTCACCTATTACGATCCCGCGCGTGCCTGGAACGGGTATGTGGTGATCCCCGGCAGCGATAACCAAACGCACTTAATTGATATGACCGGGCAGGAAGTGCATCGCTGGGCCTATGAAGGATTCCCGAGCTGGCCGATTCCCACCGATCGAGTGAATGGCCAGCGTGGCCATCTGTTGGTACAGCTGGAGCATCAGAAAGATCTCGATAAAGAAGCCAGTCCCGGCAATGGCATGGTGAACGCCAGCGTGGCGGAGGTGGACTGGAACGGTGCGGTGCAGTGGCAATATGGCAGTCAGTAGCAGCCGGTGCATCAGCACCATGAAATCCAGCGTCTGGCGGATGGCAACACGCTGGTACTGGGCGCAGCACTACGCCAGCTGCCCGGCTACAACTATCGCATTATCGATAACACGCTGGAGGAAGTGTCGCCGCAGGGAGAGAAGCTGTGGAGCTGGTCAGTGGCCGATCACCTCAACGAGCTGGGCTTTTCTGACGCACAGCTGGCGATGATCCGTGATAGTCAGGATGCTGACTTTTTGCATATGAACACGGCAGCTCCGCTGGGCCCGAACCCGTGGTTTGATAAGGGCGATCAGCGTTTTGCCCGGGACAACATCCTGTTTAACTCACGCAACGGTAACGTGGCCGTGATCGTCGATCGGCAGACCGGGAAAGTAGTGTGGCGCATTGGGCCAGATTATCCAGCACTCAAGCTGGATACGCCGCTGCCGCGTCCATTGGATCAGCTGATTGGCGAACATGATGTGCACATGGTCGGACCGGGCTTGCCGGGTGCTGGCAATATTCTGATTTTTGACAATCAGGGCAATGCCGGTTTCCCACCATCACGTCAGGGATTCTTCTCTGCCTCACGCGTCATTGAAGTGAATCCGCAAACCAAACAGATCGTCTGGGAGTACACCGACGAGAAATCGGGACAGGCAATTTCTACTTTCTACAGTGCCTATATCAGCAACGCGCAACGCCTGCCGAATGGCAACACCTTGATCAACGAAGGGCAGAGCGGACGGCTGTTTCAGGTGACGCCGCAGGGCGCGATTGTCTGGGAGTACGTCAGCCCGTATTACGGCAAAGCGATGCCGCGTGACCACTACATAGGTAATACGGTGTATCGCGCTTACATGGTGGATTATCGCTGGGCACCAGAAAATACCCCGCACAGTGAAAAAGCGGTGACAGCCGATTGCATCCGTTATCCGGCGTTACCGGGTTGCCCGGCGCTGACAGCATCGCAGTAAGAAATGTGCGTTACTTCTTTAATCTGACTGTCATTTAGCCATGCCAGAGTGCCTGCATCACGAAAGCAGAATATTCCGCTACATTTGAGCCGGGTCTTGTCGATATAAGAGTGTAGGGAAAGTAAAGTCGCGCACCATTTTAAGGAAAAAACATGAACACATTGCACAAGTTTCAGGAACAGCACGACGACGTGCTGGATGCCGATGATCAGCACATCATCACGGTGAATCTGCCAGGCCGTCAGGCGATTTACGTGATTGGTCAAAACGATGATGATGCCGATATGCTGTTAGACGTACAACTCGGTGCGATGTAAGCATCGCGCAGTGCTCAACCCATAAAAAAATCCGCAGCCCTTTAGCCGCGGATTTTTTAGTTTTATCACTGCTTAAACGCTTACTTCACGCAGGCAGAGCACTGATTGTGGATCTGCTGGAAGAAGTCATTCCCTTTGTCATCCACCAGGATAAACGCCGGGAAGTTTTCCACTTCAATCTTCCAGATCGCTTCCATTCCCAGTTCCGCGTACTCCACGCACTCCAGGCTCTTAATACTTTGCTGCGCCAGCACCGCTGCAGGGCCGCCAATGCTGCCGAGGTAGAAGCCGCCGTGTTTGTGGCAGGCGTCGGTGACTTGCTTGCTACGGTTACCTTTCGCCAGCATCACCATGCTGCCGCCGTTTTCCTGCAGCAGGTCAACGTAGGAGTCCATACGACCCGCCGTAGTTGGGCCGAGTGAACCGGACGCGTAACCTTCCGGCGTTTTGGCCGGACCGGCGTAATACACCGGATGATCTTTGATGTACTGCGGCAGGCCTTCACCGTTATCAATACGCTCTTTCAACTTGGCGTGGGCAATATCACGCGCCACGATGATGGTGCCGTTCAGCGACAGGCGGGTCGACACAGGATAGGCCGACAGCAGCGCCAGAATTTCACTCATTGGCTGGTTAAGATCGACATTCACCACTTCGCCTTCGCCCTGCTGGCGCAGTTCTTCCGGGATATAGCGGCCTGGATTGTCTTCCATCTTCTCAATCCAGATCCCTTCACGGTTGATCTTGGCTTTGATATTACGGTCCGCCGAGCACGACACACCCATGCCGACTGGGCAAGACGCGCCATGACGCGGCAGACGCACCACGCGAATATCGTGAGCGAAATATTTACCGCCGAACTGTGCGCCGAGGCCCAGCTCTTGTGAGGCTTTCAGCAGCTCCTGCTCCAGCGCCACGTCGCGGAATGCCTGGCCGTGTTCGTTACCTTCGGTGGGCAGCGAATCATAGTAATGCGTTGAGGCCAGCTTCACGGTTTTCAGCGTGCTTTCCGCTGAGGTGCCGCCAATCACAAACGCGATATGGTACGGCGGGCAGGCGGCGGTGCCGAGCGACATCATTTTATCGACCAGGTAATTCTTCAGCTTGGCCGGGGTGATCAGCGCTTTGGTTTCCTGATACAGGTAAGTCTTGTTGGCGGAACCGCCACCTTTAGCGATGCACAGGAATTTGTACTCGTCACCATCCACGCTATAGAGATCGATCTGCGCCGGCAGGTTGGTGCCAGTGTTGACCTCTTTGTACATATCCAGCGCGGCGTTCTGTGAGTAACGCAGGTTGTCTTCAATAAAGGTGTTGTAGACACCTTGCGACAGTGCCGCTTCATCGCCACCGCCGGTCCAGACGCGCTGGCCTTTCTTGCCCATGATGATGGCCGTGCCGGTGTCCTGGCAGGTCGGCAGCACGCCTTTCGCGGCGATTTCCGAGTTACGCAGGAACTGCAGGGCTACGTACTTGTCGTTTTTACTGGCTTCGTCATCCGCCAGAATCGCGGCAACCTGTGCCTGATGCGAGGCGCGCAGCATAAAGGAGGCGTCATGGAACGCCTGTTTAGCCAGCAGCGTCAGCGCTTTCGGATCAACTTTTAGGACCTCTTCGCCATCGAAGTTCGCTACTGAAACGTAATCGCTGCTCAGCAGATAGTATTCGGTATCATCTTTGGCGAGAGGAAAGGGATTCTGATAATAGAAGGGTTTGTTCGACATGTTGGCTCACTTAGCTTCGTGTCATCTGTCAGGGTGGCAGGTGACAAATTATGCGATCTGTTTTTTGATTTTCTCTCGCCAGCCCTCCACAGGGGCTGACTGGCGAGCATCATAACACTTTCACGGTACTGCGCGGCTCCGTTTTTAACATCGAAGCAACATCATCAGAACATCATCACCATCCATGGATAGGCGATAACCATCAGAGCCACCAGGAACAGACCACCGAAGATGGTGCCGAGGCGCCAGTAATCTTTGGTCGGCAGATAGCCGCTACCGTAGTAAATCGGGCTTGGGCCAGTGCCGTACGGGGTGATAATGCCCATCACACCCAGGGACACACACATCATTAAGCAGAACACCGGCATATTGATGCCTGGAATCGAGGCGGCAATGGTCAGCATCGCTGGCAACAGTGCGGTGGTGTGCGCTGTGGTACTGGCGAACAGGTAGTGCAGTAAGTAGAAGGCAATCAGCAGCACCACCGCAGAAATTTGTGGGTCATAACCCTGCAGCAGTTGTGCGCCTTCTTTACCCAACCAGGCGATAAAGCCAACGCGCGCCAGACCATCGGCCAGAGCTACAAGTGTGGCAAACCACGCGAAGGTGTTCCATGCGGCTTTGTTGCTGGTGATGTCGTTCCAGTTCAGTACACCGGTCCACAGCATCAGCACGATAACCAACAGGGCAGCCATCGCCGGTTCAATCCATGCCGCAGCGAAGATCCACATCATCAGTGCCGAGACCACAAACACCAGCAGCAGAATTTCATTGCGTGTCAGTTTGCCCAGCTTCGCCAGTTCAGCGGTCGCCCAACGCGGCACTTCATCATTGACCTTCACTTCTGGCGGATAGAGCCAGTAAGCCAGTAGCGGCATGATGAGAATCAACAGTACGCCGAGTGGCAGGAAGGCGAGGAACCACATGCCCCAGGAAATTTCAAAACCAACGATGCTTTTTACCAGCGCGATGGCCAACAGGTTCGGTGCCAGCGCAGAGAGGAACATCGAGCTGGTGATACACGCGGCGGTGATAGCCACCCACATCAGGTAAGAACCAATCTTACGTGCGCTCGGGTCATTCGGTTTTGAACCGTACAGCGGCGGCAGGTTGGCGATGATCGGATAGATGGTACCGCCACTGCGCGCAGTGTTCGATGGCGTAAACGGTGCCAGTAACAGGTCAGCGAAGGTGATGGCGTAGCCCAGCGTCAGGCTGCGACGACCAAGATATTTGACCAGAATCAGCGCCAGGCGGCGACCGAACTGGGTTTTATCGTAGCCGGCGGCGAACATAAAGGCACCGAAGATCAACCAGACGGTGGAGTTGCCGAAGCCACTCACTGCCCATTTGAACGACTGCGCCGCGGTTTTGAACTTGGGATCCGCCAGTTCGGCCGGGCTAAACAGCACCCACTGGCTGAACAGCGCAATCACCACCACACCCGTCAGGCCGATAACGGCGCCCGGCAGCGGTTCAAAAATCAGTCCCACAATCACGCCAACAAAGATAGCGAAGAAGTGCCATGCGTAAGGTTCCAGCCCGGCAGGGGTAGGGACCAGCAGCAACAGCACCGCCACAATGATCGGCAGGCACAACATAATCAGGCGATTCTTTTTCCCCGGCGCCGCAGGAGGCACTACGGGGGAGGCACTCTGGGTTGTTTGTGTGTTCATAGTTTTGTCTGCAAGTTAGGAAGAATGCGATTGATTGTCACGGACACACTGTTCTTTTGGTTTCAACAGGCGTGCAGCAGATGAGTCGTGACAATTTAAATTTTGCTCTTTAATGAATCTTTGCTTTGCAAATTTGATACGCGAATTATCTATTGATTACAGCTGTGATGCGATTAATTAAAATATCTCTTTTGATCTAGATCAATAAAAAATATGCACTGTTTTTTAATTTTTATCTTTTGCTTTTTATTTAACTTTCTGTCTGCTGTGGATTAAACGCTACAAACAACCGAAACGCGGAAAATCGAGCAAAATGAGGCGGGATCATAAGTTTTATCTTTATGATAGTACTGCATTTGTTTTAAATGTAAGGAAAAATTTGATTTTTGTCAAGTCTTGGTTAAAACTTAGCGGAGCGCTAATTCCAGCAATGAGCATTAAATATCATTTCCAAACGTAAAACTTATATAACTAACAATCTGGGTTATGTAACTAAATAAAATGGTATATTTGCGCCATGATATCGGACCACTTAAATAATTATAAACCGCTCCGAACCGCCAAAGAATTGAATACACAATTTCTTAATTCTGGAGTTGCTCATTATGAATAAGCTCACCCCGATCCTTAACCCGCTTACGCTACCGAAAGGTGCGGTGCTCAAAAACCGTTTGGTAATGGCACCGATGACCACCTGTACCGGCTATTTTGACGGCGGCGTCACCAGTGATCTTGTCGAGTATTACCGCGTACGTGCTGGCAGCATCGGTACGGTGATTGTTGAATGCTGCTTTATCGATAACCGTGGCCCGGCTTTCCCTGGCGCGTTGGGTATCGACAGCGACAACAAAATTGCCGGCCTGGCGAAAATTGCGCATGCTATCAAATCTGAAGGCTCAAAAGCCATTCTGCAGATCTACCACGGTGGCCGTATGGTGGAACCGGCGCTGATTGGCGGTAAAACGCCGGTCGCACCGAGCGCCATTGCCGCACCGCGTGAAGGTGCCACCAAACCGCAGGCGCTGACCGCAGAAGAAGTGGATGTGATGATCACCAAGTTTGGTGACGCCGTGAACCGTGCGATCAAAGCCGGTTTCGATGGCGTTGAGATCCACGGCGCGAACACCTATCTGATCCAGCAGTTCTACTCACCTAACTCCAACCAGCGCGATGACAAATGGGGCGGCAGCCGCGATAACCGCGCACGCTTCCCAATGGAAGTGCTGGAGATCACCCATAAAATGGCCGATCGCTTTGCGGCGGCGGACTTCATCATCGGCTATCGCTTCTCACCGGAAGAGCTGGAAGTTCCCGGCATCCGTTGGGACGACACGATGTATCTGCTGGAAAAACTGGCGGCGCGCGGTCTGGATTACGTGCACTTCTCCGTCGGCCAGCTGCTGCGTCCATCGATTATCGACACTAAAGATCCAACGCCACTGATCACCAAATATCTGGCGGAGCGCTCAGCGACCCTGGCGAAAGTGCCGGTGATTGGCGTCGGCGGCGTGGTCAATAAAGAAGATGCCGAGAACGCGCTGGAGCACGGCTTTGATCTGGTGGCGGTGGGTAAAGCCTGCATCGCCTATCCGGACTGGGCCGATCGCATCATCAAAAACGAACACATGGATCTCTACATCGACAGCACCAAACGTGAGGCGCTGACGATTCCAGAACCGCTGTGGCGCTTCTCGCTGGTGGATGCGATGATCCGCGACGTCAGCGATGGCCATCGTAAGTACAAAGCCGGTGTTTATCAGGCGAAAGTTGAAGCTGAAGCGCTGAAACTGAAAATCAATGTCACCCTCGATACCGACCGTATCACCGATATCTCACTGGTGCCGGATCCGAGTCTGGACGTCGACTTCACCAGCACCTTTGAAAGCCTGCGTGAACGCATTCTGGTCGCCAACAGCCCACACGTGGATGCCATCACTGGCGCGACCACGCAGAGTGAGGCGCTGAAAAAAGCGGTATCACGTGCGCTGACCACCTCCAGCAAAGAGTATGTGATTGACGAAGGCGGCAACCCGAACGCGCCTGTTAACTACGACGTGGTGGTGATCGGCACCGGTGGTGCAGGTCTGGCGGCGGCGATTCAGGCGCATGACGACGGCGCTCGCGTGGTGATTATCGAGAAGATGCCGACCATCGGCGGTAACACCATCAAAGCCTCGGTGGGCATGAACGCTGCCGAAACCCGCTATCAGAAACTGAAAGGCATCGAAGACAGCAAAGAGCTGTTCTACGAAGAGACGCTGAAGGGCGGCAAGTTCAAAAACAATCCGGTGCTGCTGCGCGAGTTTGTTGAGCAGGCGCCAGAAGCGATTGAGTGGCTGGCGGCGAAAGAGATTGAGCTGTGCGACATCACCATCACCGGTGGTATGAGCATTGACCGCACGCACCGTCCCGAAGACCGTTCTGCAGTGGGTGGCTTCCTGATTAGCGGCCTGGTGAAGAATGTTAACCAGCGTGAGATTGAAGTGCTGTTAGAGACCTCAGTGGCAGAAATCCTGGTGGAAAACGGTGCTGTTACTGGCGTGAAAGTGGTGGATGAGTACAACGACAGCCGCATTCTCAATGCAAAAAGCGTGATTGTTGCGACCGGTGGTTTCAGTGCTAACCGTGAGATGGTGGTGAAATACCGCCCTGAGCTGGATGGCTTCGTGACCACCAACCACAAAGGTGCGACCGGCAGCGGTATCGCCATGTTGCAGCACATCGGTGCGGATACCGTGGACATGGGCGAGATTCAGATTCACCCCACGGTTGAGCAGACCACTTCTTACCTGATCTCAGAGGCGATGCGCGGCGGTGGGGCGATTCTGGTGAGTCAGGCCGGTCATCGTTTCTACAATGAGATGGAAACCCGTGACAAAGTATCTGCTGAGATCATCGCACTGCCTGAGAAAAGCGCCTGGATCGTGTTTGATGAGCAGGTGCGTGCCAACAACAAAGCGGCTGACGAGTATATCGCCAAAGGCTTTGTGATCAGCGCGCCAACGCCGCACGAGCTGGCGGTGAAACTTAACATGGATCAGGAAGCGCTGCAGACCACTCTGGGCCGTTACAACGAGTTTGTGATTAACCAGAAAGATGAAGACTTCGGTCGTACCACGGCGCTGCGTCATCCGCTGAATCAGGGTCCTTACTTCGCGATCCGTATCGCCCCGGGCGTGCACCACACCATGGGCGGCGTCACCATCAACACCGATACTGCGGTGCTGGATGCGCAGAAACAGGTGATTCCGGGTGCCTGGGCTGCCGGTGAAGTGGTTGGCGGTATCCACGGCGCGAACCGTATCGGTGGTAACGCGGTGGCGGATATCATCATCTTCGGTATTAAAGCCGGTCACAATGCGGCTAAACTGGCGTTAGGTAATTAGAGGGCAGGAGGTCACCATCCTGGTGACTCTCCCCACCACTGTAGGGTGCGCATTTATGCGCACCTTTTCCCCTTGTTGAGGCGCTCATGACTTCCGACGCCGGCGTCTACGCCTACTCTGCGGTTTTGATGGGTTCTCCCATCCTGCTCAAACTGTTCGACGATAACCCCACCTTAGCCCGCCAGGTCTTTCAACTCATCAAGCAGCAGGAAAACCTGTTCACCGTTAATCGTGCCGAATCCGAAGTGATGTCGATTAACCACGCGGCGGGTCGCCATCCGGTGCGCGTCAGTGAGGCGGTGTTCCGTTTGATCAGCGTGGCGCATGCTGTCAGCGTGTCACCCGGCAGCGCTTTTAACTTCACCATTGGTCCGGTGGTCAAACGCTGGAAGATTGGTTTTCAAGGGCGTGCCGTGCCACCCGCTAATGAGATCGCCGCACTGTTGCTGCTCACCGATCCACATCAGGTGATCCTCAACCCCGAGGATCGCTCAGTGTTCCTGCAACAGCCGGGCATGGAGATCGATCTCGGTGCCATCGCCAAAGGCTATATCGCTGATGTGGTGCAGTCATTTCTGCGCCAGCAGGGCGTGCCGCAGGCGCTGATCAATCTCGGGGGCAATGTGCAAACACTCGGTGCACCACCACATGAGCCACAAGGCTGGAGCATCGGCCTGAAAAAGCCGTTTGGACGCGATGATGAACTATTGGGCGTGCTGCAGGTGCAGGGCAAATCGGTGGTGACATCGGGGATTTACGAGCGCTATTTCGAACTGGACGGTAAATGCTGGCACCATATCTTCGATCCGCACACCGGCTATCCGCTGGATAACGAGTTGCTGAGCGTGACGGTGATTTCCGATCGCTCATTGGATGGCGACATCTACACCACGCTGCTGTACGGCATGGGTTTGGAGCAGGGGCTGGACTATCTGGCCGACCAGCCCGATCTGGATGCGGTGTTCGTCACCCGCGATCGGCAAATCATCTGCTCTTCACCGCGCCACTTCCAGTTCCATCAGCGCGATTTCGACTGGCAACTGCGTTACTGACAGTACTGCTGCAACAGCGAATGGTATTCCGGCTGTAAACGATAGCGATACACCGGACGACCCGTTGCGCCGTAATGAATGCTGGTGAACAGGATATTAATCTGCGCCAGCCAAATCAGATATTTACGGCACGACACGCGCGAAATATTCACTTCTGCCGCCAGTTCATCCGTCGAGAACTCATGACCGGGATGGGCATCAATCCACTGACACAAGGTACGCAGCGTCTGCGGGGTTAAGCCTTTCGGCAGGCGCTTGTTGTCATGCTGCGTTGCCGGGTTGCCGTGGATCAACAGATCGACATCAGACTGCTGATAGTAGTGCTGATTATCCATCAACGACTTCTTCTGCCGCCAGCCGGTGAGCGCCTCTTCGAAACGCGGGAACTGGAACGGCTTGATCAGATAATCCACCACGCCGTAGTGCAGCGAGGTTTTGATATTCTCCGCATCGGCAGCGGATGAAATGATGATCACTTCCACCGAACTCTGGGCCTGGCGCAGTTCCGGCAACAGATCGAGGCCATTCTCCTGCTGCATGTAGATATCCAGCAGCACCAGATCGATCGGCGTGTCGCTGTTGAACAAAATCTCTTTGGCCTGCTTCAGGGTCGAAGCGGTTCCACAGCAGTGGAAGCCCTGAACCTGACCGATAAAGGATCGGTTCAGTTCAGCGACCATGGCGTCATCATCGACCACTAACACATTGATCATGCGGATTGGTTTCCTCCATCCCAGGGAAGTTGTACTAAAAATTGGGTAAATACGCCGGGTTCTGACTCAACGGTCACGCCGCCACCGAGGTTTTCCGTCTGCTGTTTCAGCAGGAACAGGCCCACGCCACGGTTCTCTCCTTTGGTGGAGAACCCTTTGTCAAAAATCGTTGCGAGATTGTCAGGCTCAATGCCGGGACCATCGTCACTCACTTCGCACGCCAGCCAGCCGTTTTGATAGTGCAGCATCACATGGATCTCGCCTTCGGTCTGCTCGCTGAGCGCATCAATGGCGTTCTCCACCAGATTACCGACCACGGTGATCAGGCCCGCCATCTGGTCTTCGTTGCCGCTGTCCGGCACAAAGCTGGCATCGCTGATGGTCAGGCGATGACCGCAATCCGAAGCGCGATTAATCTTGCTCAGCAGAAAACCGGCAATCACCGGTGACTTGATGCGATCCAGCAAATAGCCAATCTCAGTCTGGTAATTATTGGCGGTTTTCAGGATATACGCTTCCACCTGCGCATAGTTTTTCATGTGCAGCAGGCCGAGAATCACGTGCAGCTTGTTCATAAACTCGTGCGAGCGTTCTCGCAGCGCATCGACGTAGTTTACCATGCCCGTCAGACGCTGCATCAGTCGGCTGATTTCGGTCTTGTCCCTGAAAGTACAGACCGCGCCAATAATGCGTCCCTGGCTGCGCACCGGCACCGTATTGCACAACAACAAGCGACCATTCACGTTCAGCTCTTCATCACGGCGTGCGCGACCGCTGTGCAGCACATCTCGCAGGTGTTGATTGATCACCGAGGCATCATCAATACCCTCGTTATCAATCCTACCGCTGGACGACGGCTCATTAAGCAGGGTGCGCGCCGCCTGATTCACCAGCGTCACCTGCGCCTGATCGTCCATCGCCACCACGCCTTCTTTGACCGAGTTAAGAATCGCCTGACGCTGCTCAAACAGGGTGGAAATCTCGTAGGGTTCGAGGCCGAACAGAATGCGCTTCAGCACGCGCACCAGCACCAGGGTGCCAATCGCCCCCGCCAGCGTACCAATCAGGATGGTCCAGATAATGCTCCAGCGGCTTTCGTTGATCTGATCGGTAACGGCATCAAGGGAAATACCAATCGCCACCACACCGATCTGCCGATCCTCCGCGTTATACACCGGGGTAAACACGCGCAGCGCTTTTGCCAGCGAACCTTTATTCACCGAGACGTTTTCATGGCCGCGCAGGGCGGGCCCAATGTCTTCGCCGATAAAGTGTTTGCCGACCAGTTCCGGATTGCGATGAGAATAGCGGATACCGTCCATATTGGTGACGGTAATAAACAGCAGATTGTTGCTCTCTTCCACGGCTTTCGCGATGGGTTGGATATTGGCATTTGCCACCGGCTGCGTCAGCGCCTGCTGAATCTCCGGCGATCTCGCCAGCGTGCGGGCCACCGCCATGGCTTTATCTTCCAACTGGGCACGGGTTGAAGCACCAATCTGGAAGAAATAGAACATGTGCACACTCAGCAGCACCAGCACGATCACCGCGCTGAGCATCAGCGTCACTAGCGTGTTGAGTTTCATGGGCCGCTTGCGCGCGGGGATTGCGGGTTGAGGCGTGGTCATCATCGCTCCCAGAAGAGAAGAGGGCGCTATTATGACGGCTAAATGCAAAAAGGTCGTCATAAATGACGACCTTTCATGGTGATAAGCATTCAGGATGCGGCGTTCAGAGGCCGCATCCCAGGGGCTGGATTAGCCCTGCTTCACGCGATTGGCAAAGCTCTTACGCAGCTTCTGCAGTTTTGGTGGGATCACCGCCATGCAGTAGCCGTTACGCTGACCGGCACCATCCCAGTAATCCTGATGGTAATCTTCTGCCGGATACCACTCTTTCAGCGGCTCAATGGTGGTGACCACTGGCACGTTGAGATCGGCTTGTGCACGGGCAATGGCAGCAATCGCTTCGGCTTCCTGCTCTGGGTTCGCCGGGAAGATCGCTGAACGATACTGGGTACCGACGTCGTTGCCCTGACGGTTCAGCTGGGTTGGGTCGTGCGTCGCAAAGCTGATATCCAGCAGATCGCCGTACTTCACTTGTTCTGGATCGAAACCTAAGCGGATCGCTTCGGCGTGGCCGGTGGCACCGCTGCACACCTGCTCATAGGTTGGGTTCGGGCGCTCCCCGCCGGTATACCCACTTTCGACTGACTCCACGCCAATCACATCTTTGAACACTGCTTCGGTACACCAGAAACAGCCACCGGCGATCACCGCATATTCGGTTGCCATTGTTATTACTCCTGTCAGGTCGAAAGCGTAACTGTGTGGGCGCTCGAGGGCGAATTCAAGCCGCTTAAATTAACATTTCTGGCTTAAAATCGCGGTGCTTGTCGAGCACGGTATGACTCATGACGGTAAAACGTCCTTCGCCAGTGTAGTGCAGCGTCGGCGGAAATTCCGGTTTATCGGCCACGTGCGCTTTGACAATTTCGAAAACAAAGAAGCCGTAGTTATTCACCATCGAGTCGTCATACAGCTGACACTCAAAGCTGGCGAAGCACTCATCGATCAGCGGTACATTCACCACCTTTGCCGGTTCTGGCGTGAGGTGAAAGGCATCGAACTTATCGAGACGATCGCCATGGCAGTTACCAATCGCCACCACGCTATCCACCAAATCCGCCGAGGGGATATTAATCACGCATTGTCCGCTTTGCCGAATCAGCTCATGGCTGTAGTTGCCGTTGGCGATCATGCAGCCCACCAGTGACGGCGAGAACTCCAGAATGGTGTGCCAGCCGAGCGTCATGATGTCGTGGTGATCTTCAAATTGCGAACTCAGCAACACCACCGGACCGGGTTCCAGATACTTCCGCGCCTTGCTGACCGGGAAGTCGATTTTGTGCAGGCGTTGACTCATCATGCGGCTCCTTATTTTTACAGAGATAGCGTAAGTGTAGATGCCAGGCTTTACTGGACCGGCATTTAACGGCATGGTAGAGCGTCATTTTATCTGGAGCTGGCTAATGGAATCTGCGTCTGTGTCCACATCTCGTCCTGTTTTGCATCTGCTGTGCGGCAAAATCGCGGCCGGAAAATCAACGCTGGCGCATCAGCTGGCCCAACAAACCGGCGCGGTGATTATTAGCGAAGACGCCTGGCTGGCGCATCTGTTCGCCGAAGAGATGCAGGATGTCGCGGACTACGTGCGTTGTGCGGGCAAGTTACGCAATGCGATGACGCCACACCTGATCTCGCTGCTGCAATGCGGTGTGTCAGTGGTGCTGGATTTCCCGGCGAACACCGTGGGCCAACGCCAGTGGATGAAGGCGGTGATCCAGAGTGCACAGGCGGAACATCAACTGCACTTTATCGATGTGCCGGATGCTGTGTGCAAAAGTCGTTTGCATGCGCGCAACGCAGAAGGTGAGCATGACTTCGCGGCCACCGATGCGCAGTTCGAAGTGATTAGCAGCTACTTCGTCGCACCGCATGCGGATGAAGGGTTTAATGTGGTGATGCACGGTTAAGAATAACGATGACTGGTTGGGTATTTGCGCCAGTCATCATTTAACGCCTCTCAAAATTTCCGACTATTTGTTGAGTTTATTAATGATTCTTTTGAGGGTGTTGTAGGGGCCTTCAAGCGTGATCTCATTGCCATCGTTACTTATATAAATGCGCTGGGATTTGAATCTTCTGTATTTCGCTATCTGCAGCTCATAATAACCTTGCTGAGTTTGCTGGTAATTGTATTTCTCCAGAACTGAATCCAGGTCGCTTAAGCGAATGGGGGTCTTAAACGTAAGCCACGCAATATTAGTAAACCAAAAACTCGCTGCAAGCCCGCATAGCATACCGGCAAAGCCGCCGGTGATATTACCATGAGTTAATTGGGGTAAGAGCCATTTGATGACGGCTGAAAAGAATAGGCCGATGAGAATAAAAAAAACGATCCTGAAACTGTCTTTTTGCCATTGCTTTATCAGGCCAAGGCGATGAAGCGAATAGTGAAATTTCAATTTTTGACTCCTTTCAAAATATTAGTCCGTTATTGATTGTAGCGTTATCCGCTGCTGGTTGGCGAATCGTTATACCGCGTTTTCCAATATCTGTTTTGCCTGCTTATATTCCCAGGACGTTATTTCAATCTTGTTGCCACTGAGATCGCTGAAGTAAAGCGACATAGAGACATCGTGATCACTGACGGTATAGGCGATGTTTTTGGACTTGAGTAAAGGTATGAGTTCGAGAAGCGCTGACGCCTGCACGGCAAAAGCCATAGTGTGACCTGGGTGCTGGGATTTTTTCAGGAAGAGGGAAAGCGATGCGCCATCATTCCTGATGACCAGCGGCCCTCCTTGTTCAAACCAGAAGTACAGGGAGCTATCGCGGGTGAAGCCAAGGATTTCCTGATACCAGTGCTCTGCTTTCTCGATATCGTCAACGTAGACGTAGACGTATACGTAGACGTAGACGTGCATATGGATGTGGTCGATTTTGGTTATGTTCATTTGGCTCGATCCTTGTTTGTGCTTTGGAGATATTTGCTTAAGTAGTTTCGAGATAAAACTGCCTGAGCACAGCACGGGATTTACCATAATGTTTGGGGGTGTATTTTTGTTGCTAAGCCGGCGACTGACTTGAGGCGGATTGGTGGTGGAGGTCAGCTGTGAGCGATCTGCGGACATTTTTGGGACTGTGAACTGACCCCACAAGAGTGTTTAGATAAACAGTCGCCACTCACGATGGGAGCGGGATAAAGTTTGAGTTAGCATATTTCTAATTTATTCTGAATCAAAAATGCGGATGTGATTATTCATGGCAAATAAAAAAAATCTGAGCAATCCTTTTTCTACAGGCGGTGGCGGTGTTCATTTTGAGGCACATGTTCAGGCGTCGTTTGTTGCACTGATGCTCACTGGCGGCAATGCGCCATGCCTTCCTTGCTGGCCTATTGTAGAAATCAAACTTCAGGGGAAAATTGATGGTTTCGATACCGACGATCTCATTGTCATTGTCGAGAATCCTACCAGTAAAGAAAAGCAGAAGCTTCTTGGGCAAGTCAAGCATTCTATATCAATTACGCAAGGTAGTGCGATATTTGGGGAAGTGATGCAGGCCGCTTGGAATGATTTCAATAATTCTGAAATGTTCACTAGGAAAAAAGATGTCATTGCGCTGATAACCGGCCCGCTAAGTTCGACCGATACCCACAATGTGCAATGGCTGCTTAATCAAGCCAGGCATACCAAAAATGTGGATGAATTTCTTAGGAACGTCCGACAAGCCAAGTTCAGCCCAGCCAGAAGCAGCGAGAAACTGGAGGTCATCCAGTATCATCTGAAGGTTGCAAATAACGGTGATGATCTAACAGATGATGAACTTTATGATTTTTTGAACCACTTCCATTTACTTGGCTACGATCTAGGTAATGAGTTCGGTGTAGTTCTGTCTCTGCTGCATTCCCACATCGCGCAATTTCATCAGCAGTATCCTCAATGGGTCTGGTCGCGGATAGTCGATATCGTGCAAACATGGAATCAGGATGCAGGAACAATCACCTCCATTAAGATCCCAGACGATCTTTCAGAAGTATTCAAACAAAGGGTTGTTGCTGAGATTCCTGAGGAATTAAGGGCGGTACCGCAGACAGTACAAATCGACTGGGCCCACCATCCTGATGCTTCCTGTTTAGCCATTGCATTATTGGTCGGGAGGTGGAATGAAAAAAATGGATATGACTTAGACGTGCTAACCCAACTGCTTGGAATTAGCTATGACGAATGGTTAAGGAAGGCACGAGAAATATTACACTCACCAGACAGCCCTTTGTCTGTCCGAAATGGCGTCTGGAAAGTCGCTAATCGAATGGAACTGTGGAGTATTCTGGGATCCCGTATACTTGATCAGAATCTCGATTTGTTCAGGTCGCTCACCATTTCAGTACTCAAAGAGCCAGATCCTGTTTTTGAATTACCTGCTGAAGAGCGTTACGCTGCGAGCATTTATGGTAAGGAACTCCATTATTCACCGATGCTGCGACAGGGTATAGCTGAAGGTATGGCAATCTTGGGAAGCCGACCAGAATCCTGTATCAACTGTTCTCAGGGGAAGGCCGAAGCTTGCAGTAACGTGGCGATTCGCGAAATATTAACAGATGCGGACTGGGTTCTATGGGGTAGCCTCAACGGCATATTACCCACTCTAGCTGAAGCCGCACCCGCAAAATTTCTTGATACAGTTGAGAAGGCAATGCGCCAGACACCCTGTGCATTTGATGAGCTATTTGCCCAGGAAGGGAATGGAATAACGGGGGGGAATTATCTGACTGGATTGCTATGGGCTCTAGAAGGGTTAGCCTGGGATGAACAACATTTGGTGAGGGTCTGTGCTGTGCTTGCAGAACTCGCCAGCCACGATCCGGGAGGTAAATGGTCTAATCGGCCATCCAATTCGCTTTCCACTATATTATTGCCGTGGTTGCCACAAACTCTCGCAACAATTGAAAAACGGCAGGCTGCAGTTAAAGTCATTTTTAAAGAATGGCCTGATATTGCCTGGAATTTACTTGTTCAGCTTTTACCGGGTCAACATCAAAGCTCCTTTGGGACACACAAACCTTCTTGGCGACGAACCATCCCCGATGACTGGCAAAACGAAGTAACGAATCAGGAGTACTGGCAGCAGACATCGTTTTACGCGGAGCTTGCCGTTGCGATCGTCCGAGAAGATACCGGTCGCCTGACCTTATTGATTGACCATTTTGATCATCTGCCAGCCCCTGCTTTTGATCAACTGCTTGAGATTCTCTCCTCTAAACCAATTCTCAGGCTGCATGAAGAAAAACGTGTTTTGTTATGGGATCATCTCAATCAGTTATCAAATAAACACAGGCGATTCTCTGATGCCAATTGGGCGCTGCCTGATGATCTTATAACCCACATTGAAAATATTGCAGAGCAGCTGGCTCCCGACAATCCGTTCCACTTATACCAGCACCTTTTTTCAAACCGGGACATTGACCTGTACGATGAAAATGGTGACTGGGAAGAGCAACAAAAGAAAATCGAAGCGGAGCGCGAATCCGCAATTTCGAAAATTTTTCAGCTTTATGGGGCAGAGGGTGTCATGCGATTTGCTGACAGCGTTTCTGCACCGAACAAGGTCGGCAGCGTACTTGGAACTTTAAGCAATGATGTGTTTGAAACTATCCTGTTACCTCATTTCCTAGACACAACAGAAAATAAGCACAAGGCATTGGTTAGCGCCTTTATTTGGAAGCGTTTTTGGTTCAAGGGTTGGGAGTGGTGCGACAATCTCGACAAATCTGAATGGACCCCTAAGCAGTTAGGCCAGTTCCTTGCCTATTTACCTTTCTCTGGGGAGACATGGGGACGAGCTTCTCAATACCTTCAAGCTTTCGAAGGCGAATACTGGACCCGCACCGATGCCAATGTCTATCAGACTGAAGGTGAGCTGGCTGGCGCCATTGATAAACTGATTGAACATAGCAGACCCCATGCGGCAATCCACGGTCTATACAGAATGCATCAGAACAAGCAACCCATAGATGATAATCAGTGTGTTCGTGCGTTGCTGGCGGCTCTTTCAACTGATGAATCAAGTTCCAATATGGACGCATACCACATAACGACTTTAATCAAATTTCTTCAAACTAAATCTGATGTAAATCAGGAAGATCTATTTAGCGTTGAATGGGCATATATTCCTCTGCTTGATGGTCACAGAGGTACTGTGCCCCAGTTACTGGAAAACAGAATGGCTACTGACCCCGAGTTTTTCTGCGAAGTAATTCGACTCATTTTCCGTTCCGACAAAGAGGAACCTTCAGCCATCGAATCCACTGAGCAATCGAAAGCCATTGCTAGAAATGCATGGCGACTCCTAGAAAAATGGGAGATCCCTCCGGGAAGCCAAAAAAATGGTACGTTTAGCGAAGATAGCTTTAGTGAATGGCTTGAGAAGGTTAAGAAAATTGCAACAGAATCAGGTCACTTAGAAGTTGCACTAAGCAAAATTGGCGAAGTTTTAATTGCTGCTCCCTCCGATCCCGATGGCTTGTGGATAAACCGAGCCATCGCTTCTGCCTTAAATGATCGAGATGCTGAAAACATGCGTGAAGGCTACAGACTAGGAACCTACAATTCTCGCGGTGCACACTGGGTCGATCCAACTGGGAAACCTGAGAAAGAACTGGCGGACCAGTTCCGGACTAAAGCAGAGGAGGTAGAAAACGCAGGCTATCAGCGATTCGCCGTTACCTTAAGAGTTTTAGCGGATGGCTATGACAAGGAAGCTGAGCGAGTAATAAGTGAGCAAAAAAACCGTGAAGATGATTAATCTGCACACCTGAGAGCTTCAAGACTGGCTGGGAGTTCATGTTTCTTTCACAGATTACAGTTTTTTTTATTTGTTAACTCACCTGAACTGCATTGATGAGCAAATACTGATTAAAACAACATCTGCTGTTGGCACTGAGCAGCTATGCTTGTCCGGAATGAACCGCGGCGAGCGAGGAACGGACACTCCCAATGTTTAGCCCTTATCGAGATCGTGTTTGTTGCGCAAATAGAACCCATTTATGATAATCTTGATGCTGCATTGCAGGGCTGTTTGTTATTTATCTACTCCAGGTGATAATGTTGCAGTTGAATGATTACCTCTTTGACATTAAGCAGTCTTGTGGTGCAGTTTTTAGATGGTATTTTTCTCTTCTTCATAATCTTTTGAAATTACAAAATAGAATGGGCTGCTATGCGAAATATAAATTCAATTATGATGAGGCTGGCCAAGAGGGCAGAGAAACTTCAACCAGATCATCTAATAAGATCCTTCGTTGATATTGGACCAACATACACCTTATTGTCCAGTAACGATAATCAGATAATGTTTGGTAGAAGAGGTACGGGGAAAACGCATTTTTTAACTGTTCTTTGTAATAATATTCAACAAAATGGAATCATTTGCGTTCCTATAGATATGAGGTTGATAGGTTCTACCGGAGGAATTTTTTCTGATCCAAATATATCATTAAGTGAAAGGGCCACCAGATTACTTTCTGACACGTTATGTGCTATCCATGAAACTATCCTAGAATATATTTTTGAAAAAAATCTTGTAAATACGACTGAGATAACAGAATTACTTAATGATTTTATTGATAAGGCTACCTCATTAAGTATCGAAGGTGTCTCAGAGGAAGAGAGGGGTTCGGCAAACCACAGTTCCATGAATTCTTCGTTAGGCATTGGGGTAACTGATAAAAGAATATCTGCTAACTTCACATGTTCAGATAAAATTTCTTCAGATAATACTGAGAGGTCAAAAGTATCAGGAAAGAAAACATTAAGAATTCACTTTGGAGAAATAACTAAGCTACTTAGTAATATAGTTTCAAGATTACCAGGGAAGGAGTTGTGGGTATTAATTGATGAATGGTCTGAGGTTCCAATGGACCTCCAACCTTATCTTGCAGAGCTTCTACGTAGAATTCTATATCCTATCTCTGGTATCACAGTAAAAATAGCCGCAATAGCTCATCGATGTAATTTTTTGCTAAATGATCAAGATACTGGCGTTCGAGTGGGGATTGAGCTAGGTTCTGACGCATCTTCCGTTATTAATTTAGATGAATATATGGTTTTTGATAATGATCGCGATGCTGCTAAGACTTTTTTCAAAAACCTTCTTCATAAGCATGCCCAGGCGATTGATAAAAATTCAATATGTGATGCTGAAGCAGGTTTATTTATCAATGATGTTTTTACTCAACCATCAGCATTTGATGAGTATGTCCGCGCTGTGGAAGGAGTTCCACGTGATGCTATAAATATAATTTCACTTGCTGCACAGTCGGCATTAGAAAATAAAATTTCAATTGTACATGTCCGGAAATCTGCGCAAAAATGGTTTCAGGTGAATAAACATACTGCTCTAAATAGCAAACCTGAAGCTGTCGTATTACTTGATAAAATAATAAATGAAGTCATTGGGCATCGCAAAACAAGAGGTTTCTTAATAAGTAATGAAAACCATAACCCACTGATTGATTATCTTTATGATATGCGTGTTATTCACGTATTAAAACAAGGTGTCTCGGCTCGAAATGCAATAGGGAAAAAATATACACTCTACACTCTTGATTATGGTTGTTATGTAGAGCTTATGTCATCAAGTTCCGCCCCTTTAGGTTTAATAATTGAATCAGATGAAAATGATGAGTTGAAATACATAGAAATTCCGAAGTCGGATTACAGGTCAGTAAAAAATTCAATTTTAACTTTCGAGAATGCTCATCAACTAAAGTTGAATTTAGTGACATCAAGTGAGGACCTGCAACTTCCTATTAATAATGGGAAACATAAAAATGTAGAAAAACCTATTGATAGTATAATAATAAATTCGATCCCTAAAGACATTGGCTTATTAAAAATAGATGGAACTATTTACATTCCTATAATAATGGTCGCATTAGCATTAAGAAAGGCAAGAGGTTTCGAAAGAAGTCATGCTGTAGAGTTGACGAAAATAATAAATGATCATATTGTTATTGATGTTAATAGACCGAAGATAGCAACTACTAATATGTCAAGAGAACTTAGAAAGGACAATATTTTGGATCTTCCATGGCTAGAGTTTCACGAAGATGGTAGAAATCCGCAATTTGCTTTGCATTCTAGCTGGAAAGATTATTGGTACCAATACTTCGGAGAAAAGGCTCCAGCGTTTTGATAACTAAAGTGGCATTTTCAAAAAAAGTTAATGCCAACATATAATCGTTAGTAGAGTAGAAATCTACCAATCGCCTTTAAAATATAGTTATTTATGCATCATTTTTTTAAAGATACATAAGGGTTTCAGCCTACAATCAAGTGTAAGCGCTAATCGATGCCGCTTTCGAACGGGAGGACGGTAGCCACCTGTCTGGTGGATTGTGGGCATGATAGAAGAATGAAATCTGTCGAACATATCTGGCGATATCATGCAGGGAATAACCTTGCTTATATCTGTCCCAGATAAT
The DNA here is from genome assembly GCF_020179835.1 of Pantoea sp. alder81. Lineage (GTDB taxonomy): Bacteria > Pseudomonadota > Gammaproteobacteria > Enterobacterales > Enterobacteriaceae > Pantoea. The sequence continues at coordinate 574,643 of NZ_JAIUDA010000001.1, forward strand.
CGCCTTCTGTTCTGACGTATAGTTAATCCGAGTTCTTCGTTTCATGGCAACGTCTCCCCTTGATTAAGGATAGCGTTGCTCGAGCCATTGAATTCTCGGCGAATAGCGGACAAAACAGCGCCCAATAGCGCAACTATTGGACGTCTCAAGTGATCGAAGCGGACGACCTGAGTCAGTTGTTAAATGCCTATCGTGTTAACAGAAAGCATCAGCATCTGATTGTTATTACTTATTTTCTTCAGCTTTTCGATTACTCCTCTATATCCCATAGCAACTTTTTCACTTTCAGGTAAGTCTAGTATTTCCCTGACGATCACTTCAGCGTATTGCCTAATTGAAGCAACTTTTCCTCTATTAGGCCTATCGATGTAAAAGGTATCCAATATTAAGTCATTAACCAGTTCATTATATTATATACTTCATTTCTAAATTTCATTCTAGATTCCCATTTATAGCTATGCCCATGTTCATGAGTGGCTAACTCCCTGTTTAATTTCTTATCATGTATGGCCAGAATGCGTAACGAAGCGAAACCGAGAAAAATATTAACAGTCCCGCTTGAACGGTTTGTTATACATATTTTTAATACACATAGTCGAAGTCAGGTTCAGTGAACAAATTGTCTTTTAATTCTGGCATCATTTTAAGTTGCTCACGCCAATCATCCCAATTGAACTTTTTATAAAACTTTGTGCCTTCCGACTGGGCGCTTACAGTTAGCTTCCTTCCAAAATTGTTGGCTGAGTAAAGTGCTGACTCTTTGATCTCTTTTAAGTAATTAAACTGACCACTTGAACCAATTGGGAACAATAGACTTTTAATGATTTCAAACTCACCGCTCGCTGTTTCATTGGAGCTGTTATCAACCACCAATTTCCTTGCTAAATCCAGGAGCATTCGCCCTTTAAGGGTTGGCAGAAAAATAACTGAGTTGTCTAGTCGTTTGACTAACCCCAATGCTGACAACATTGTCGTAACTTCTCTTATTGTACCTGTAGTTGAGTAACCTAGCCTTTCTTTAAATGTTGGGTTATGGATTAATCCATTTTCTGTAATCTCATCAAGCACAGCGTATTTAAGACCAAATGGCCCTCCATGATTTGCAAAAACTCTAATGTCAAAACTAGATAACCTCCCAAAGACAGTACCAAAAAGCAAATCTTTGCATACTAGATGAGACATAAGACCTGACATTAACTTTTGTTCCGATAATTTGTCAGCGTCAAATTCACTAGGAAGGTAGATTATTCGTAACCCTTTTAGCAGTGCACGGGTTTGTGAGTTTTTCTTATACTCTGAGATAACTTCATCGATTCGCATTCGGTGTTTGGTTGTATCTTTTGCAAAATAAACTTTCAGATACGATTCTTCTTCGTGCAGCAAGGTCATCAGGTCTTTATGAATCCCCTCAGTATGCGACCATAAAATCTGTGAAGATAAGACTCGATGAAAGTCTCTTTCTAACACACAGCTGTAGTCGAATTTCTTCCTTCCAGCTTCAAGAACTCCAAGCAACTTGGTACTTGCGTATCTTGATAAAACACTGTCCATTGCTTCTGCAATAAATTGATGCTCAGGTGATGTTGCCATGTTTCCTCAATATGTATAACGCCTCATAACCGGCTCAGCTTTGATGCATTCGATGCCGCAGGCATGATTTTGATTGAATTGTTAGGTGTAAACAATGAACTAGTTTCTCTTGATATCGGTATTGAGATAGCCACTCATTTTTTCCGAGGTTAATGGCGGATTTAAAATAATACTGTCGGAAATGGAAATATATTTCGGAATTAGATCTCGACGTATGGATGGACTGACCTTACCATCTAATCTCGGAACGACCGCCCCCAATGTTTCGAACAATTCTTCAAGAAATGTTCTATCTCCCGAGTCAAAGCTTTCTACAACGGACTTAAATTCTAAGACATCAATGAATGCAACTGCCCGATCTTCGAAAACTATATTTGGCACACACTCTCCCTACACCTAACAATTTAATAGGAGGGCTTCTGCCCGCAAGTTGAACACTTTTACGCCTTCTTTCCTGAACTCAACTCATGCCAAACTAACTCTCATGTACCCCTATTTCAATAAATTTTTCTGATATTGCTAAATTTACGTGCGACGAAATTTGTACAGGCAGTACCCATGTTGTTCTTGAATTTACTCAAACCTGAAACTTGGGATTTTATCCAGTAGTTTGATGCAATAAAATAAGTGAAGATCGTTCAATTACCACAAAGCCAAATGTCTGCTTTTGGCACGGAGCAGACCTGCCGCTGGGCGAGATCCACTGTGAGCGAACAGCAGACTTTATTGAATCTACTCGACAGATTTCATAATTCCTTTTAGATACATCAGTAATGTACCAGCCCGCCGTCTACAGCATACTGGCTGCCAGTAACATAGGATGCGTCATCGGACAGGAGGAAGAGTGCAACCGCAGCGGCTTCTTCTGCTGTGCCTGCGCGACCTAAAGGAACCTGGCTTACCACGAAATCTTCAAACTGCTGACGCGAATCCTCTGGCATAAAGTGCCTGAAATTAGTTTCAATTGGACCTGGCACCAAAGTATTGGCGCGAATGCCACGTTCGGCCAGCGCAGATGCCCAGCTTTTGACCATAGCGATAACGGCGCCTTTCGTCGCTGCATACAGGCTTGTCATAGCCGCACCTTCGTAAGTTGAAGAGGACGAAGTAACCAGAACGGATGCACCTGCATTAAGTGATTTTGATAGGGCGGCAAGCTGTAGCATCGGGCCGCGCACATTTGCGTTCATCATGCGATTAAAAGAATCCGCCGTTACAGATTCTGGAGAGCTGACCTCCGCGAAGCCAGCATTGAGCCATAATCCATCAAGTAAACCCCAATCGCTAATAGCTTCCTTTAGCGTATTGATGTCAACTTCGCTTGCAGAATCACTTTTCAAAATAAGCGATGTTTTAGGCAGCAGAGTACGGGCGCGTTCCAGTCTTTCTTCACTCAGTCCTGTAATAGCTACCTCACCACCTTCAGTGATAATGCGCTGCGCGCCTGCCAGCCCCATGCCACTTGTACCACCCGTGATCAGTATACGTTTACCCTGAAACCTGCCCATGCTTAGTCCTTTTTTTGGCTGAGGAATGAGCATTTACCTTACGTAAACAAAACACTGTTCGTCATCTATTTCATTACGCAACTAAGGCATTACTGGTTGCACTACAGCTTCTGGTACGGAATGGATCAACTGGCGAGATGTCAGGTCGGCTTTGAGCGCAGGCTGTGTGAAAACTAATTTGGTCGCTTAAACTGCCAAAAGCAGGGCTGAAAACTGCGCTCATACGTAAAATCTGGCTCAGCCAGCCAGTCGGGCACTTCCAGATTTTGCGTAGATGCGCACACTTCAGTTTTGGGGCAGAGTTTGCACACAGCCTGAGCGTGAAGCAGACCTTGCCTTTCCGGCGCGAGCAGCTTCGAAATTTGCAGGCGCCTAATATGACCTCACCAAATAAGGTGACAGAAAATCCTCTACTTCGTGTTTACCGATACCTAGCGTATAGCTGATACCTGCATTCTTTAAAATATTGAGTCCTTCCCCCCTGTTTCCCGGATGTGGGTCTTCTATAGCAACATAGATATGTTGTGGCTTCAGCTCAGCGAGAGTTAGAGCACAGGAGGGGGTTCTGCCCTCAAAAGAGCAGGGTTCAAGTGTGACAAATATTTCACATTCACTAATTGGAAAGGTGAGTTTTGAAATGGCGTCTATCTCAGCGTGATGGTGGCCCGGAGATTGTGTGAAACCTTTAGAAACCACATTACCTTCATGGACAATCACGCATCCTACAGGGGGATTTGGTCTGCATAATGGTAATGCTTGTTGGGAGTATTCAAGCGCCAGCAACATGAATTCCAGCTGTTTGCTCATACACTTTTTCTGCCTCAGTATGTAAGTCATAGGTTTATGATTTTTAAGGTATCAGGCATTAATGTCCACAATTTAGATATATTAAATAATAGCTATGGCCAAACCCAGTCGATTAACAAGGATTGATGACAGGAATATCCTCTATTTACCGAGAAGCGTGAGCGGGAAATCGCGCAGGATCAACCGCCGAAGATTTGCTGTGGTTATCAGTTTCTGCCGGGGTTCGCTTATGGGCATGGGTTGAGGATGATCGTTGAGGCTGAGACATTGAGCCAGCAGGTTATTGAAGCTGCGATTGCGGATTTTTTGCAATGGGTGAAAGAGGAGTAGCGGGCAACTCAATGGGGTACTTTGTGACTGCCATAGCCTGAGCGCGCGGCATCAGCACTGATCATCAATGCTTTCTATACCCCATTGAAATAACAGGAATGTCGATAAACGCCGTCGTTCAGTTTGTTAACCTGGACGTTATTTTACCTTCAATATCAATGATCTAGGATGTGTTTAGTCTTTATAAACACTTTTACCAGTTGAAGTATGCCCAGCGTTCCTCTTCACCGGGAGTCATCCCGACCACGATTTTTAGGGCATTGAGTAACACATCAATTTGTACTGGATCAGAGGCATTCTGCACTTCAGTGATCAATTGCAAAATAACGGCGCCGCTAGTGACTCTCATGCCACGTTGGGTGATTTCACCTGCGGCTGCTTCAATCACAACGGTTTCAGTCGTTGCTTTGTCGCGAATCGCATCTAAGTGAAGGAAAGACTTCGCGCTATTGGTTGACTGTTGTGTGCTCTGATACATGATTTTATCCCTTATGTCCGCTACTCAGGCGTCATTATGGTCAGGCTGTAACGTATAACAATCGCAATCAATGGGTTGAGTGCGGGTTTTGTACAGGGTGGAATTTCGAGTGATGTAGAAACCCCATGTGAAATAAACTTAGCGCATTTTTTCAAAATTGGGAGGGCGATGATCACCAAAAACAGCCCTGGCATCGTCCATAAATTTCATTAGACCAATTTATGCTCAAAGGCATCTTCATGTTTGCGGTTTTTTTATGCGGGAATGTTTTACGTGGAGTGAGTTACCAACTTATGCCTGATCACTCGGTTGCTTCGTCAGTGAAGTAGCGAAAGACAGATTCTGGCAAATCATTTTGAGAGTGTCGTCCCTGACAGTGTCTCCGGCCGGTGTACACTCACGTGTAACCGATGAGGTCATCCGCTTCGTCGTTGTCCGGCCGGAACCGGATACGTCCTTTGGCTTCAGATCATATATCGTTAATTCAGTTCATTGTTCAGGCCAACTAAGGTCTGCAAATAAGGTATTTGCGCCTCAGCGACTGAAGGTGACTCAAAACTCATTAGCCAGTTTCTGGCTTTAGCGATTTGAGTCAACCGGTCAATATTACTCTCTGATTTAGACATCAAACCAAGCTGTGAAAAAAGGTTTGCAACACTGATTTCCTTTCGACATAAAGCCAGGCTTAATGCAGCTTCACCAATGATAATATGGCCTTTCTCGTCATCTTGAAATAACACTGAAAATCCTCCATCAGATCGAATTAATGACAACCTCAACTTAACCCTAGACGTTATTCTGAATGTTGCATTACGACTCGTCTTAATAACGTTGTGGTGTGAATTTTATGATTAATGTGTGGGAAACAACTATTCATCAACAGGTTAACACTCCATTTTTCAGCTTTGAATAATATTCATTCGCTCCCGCTAGATAATTATTTAGCTATCCAACGACATCGGTTTTTCCCCACCAGGCGGCAAACCAAACACTCCCCGCACCCAATTTAAAAACGCGCCATAAGGCCTTCCTAAAAACAGCATCATCAGGGCAGCACCAAGCGTACCACGCAGCAAACCACTGCCCGACGCACCGCTAAAAGCAATGATCGCCGCATAGATCGGCACCTGAAAACTCACCAGCGCGATACTGTCCCACAGCAGCTTCGAAACCCGGCCCGATCCCGCACGCTGCATCACCCAATCGCGCCACATACCGTAAGGGCGGGCAACCGGCACCATCAAAACGGCACCAATCAAACGGGCATGCAGCACCTGATCCCACGCCATGCCGGCGATCCATCGTTCATTAATCATGCCCGTCGTGGTGAAAAATAAAATCAGCGCAGTGGTATCCGCAATAAAGGCTGTTCGGCGCATGCTCTGGTCTTGAGGTTGAGGCAAAATGTCATTCCTGTATGAAGTCGTGAGAAAAAGTCGTTCAACCCAGCGGCGAACCCTCATTTCACCCTAGCCCAAAACCACCTCATCACACCCATCCCGTCGTTAAAACCAAACAAAACTAAATCTCCTTTCCTGCCAATCGTTTTGCACCCTCCCGAAGGAACCGGCTTGATCAAACTGCCCGATATAGTAATACTGTGTTTATATACAGTATCTTTTTCGAAGGCCATCATCATGGTGTTTTATCAACCGGCGGAACTCCGCGCCATCCTCAGTTTGCCCTTGTTTATCAGTCGTGTGCCGTGTGGTTTTCCGTCACCGGCGCAGGATTACGTTGAGCAGCGTATTGACCTCAATGATTTTTGCGTCACGCACCCCAGCGCCACTTACTTCATCAAAGTCAGCGGTGACTCGATGATCGAAGGCGGGATCAGCGATGGCGATATGCTGATCGTCGATAGTGCTGTAAAACCCGAGCAGGGTGATGTGGTGGTGGCTGCCATCGCGGGGGAATTCACGGTGAAGCAGCTGATGCTGAAGCCCTATCTGCACCTCAAACCGATGAATGCGGCGCACGCCATCATTCCCATTCCCGACCCGGATCAGTTTGAGGTCTTCGGTGTCGTTAAACATGTCATCAAGACGCTGAGAAGGTGATGTTTGCGCTGGTGGATGTGAACTCATTCTATGCCTCGTGCGAGACGGTGTTCAGGCCGGATCTCAAAGGCAAGCCGGTGATTGTGTTAAGCAACAACGATGGCTGTGTCATCGCGCGTTCGGCCGAGGCCAAGAAGCTGGATATCGGCATGGGCGGCCCCTATTTCAAAATCAAAGATGTGTTGCGTCGCCATAACGTGCATGTCTTCAGCTCTAACTATGCGCTCTACGCCGACATGAGCCTGCGCGTGATGACGATACTGGAAGAGATGGCGCCCGCCGTTGAGATCTACTCCATCGATGAGGCGTTTATGAACCTCACGGGGGTGCGGAATTGCCGCGTGCTGGAAGAGTTCGGACGGGAAGTTCAGGATCGGATTAAACGCGAAACGCATCTGGCGGTGGGGGTGGGAATCGCGCCCACCAAAACCCTGGCCAAGCTGGCCAATCATGCCGCCAAGAAATGGAGCAAAACCGGCGGCGTGCTGGATCTCTCCAACCTTGAGCGGCAAAAGAAGTTAATGGCTTTAGTCGATGTGGCAGATGTGTGGGGCGTAGGGCGCCGCATCAGCAAGAAGCTGAATGCCATGGGCATCACCACCGCATTGGATTTGTCGGAGCAAAGCACCTGGGTGATCCGCAAGCACTTCAATGTGGTGCTGGAGCGCACCGTGCGCGAGCTGCGCGGTGAACCTTGTCTCGAACTGGAAGAGTTTGCGCCAGTGAAGCAGCAGATTGTCTGCTCACGTTCTTTTGCGGGACGCATCACGGAGTACGCCGATATGCGTGAAGCGGTGTGCAACTATGCCGTGCGCGCCGCCGAAAAGTTGCGTGGCGAGAGACAGTATTGCCGACAGATCGGCGTGTTTATTCGCACCAGCCCGCATGCGGAGGGTGAAATCTTTTACGGCAATCAGGCGATCATTAAAGTGCTGACGCCCACCAACGACAGCCGCGATATTATCCGCGTGGCCACCGAGGCGCTGGATCGCATCTGGCGGGAAGGGTGCCGCTATATGAAAGCGGGGGTGATGTTAGGTGACTTCTTCAGTCAGGGCGTGGCGCAGCTCAATCTGTTTGATGACATCCAGCCGCGGGCGAATAGTGAAACGCTGATGCGGGTGATCGATGGCATTAATCAAAGCGGCGCGGGAAAACTATGGTTCGCCGGGCAAGGAATTCAAAAATCCTGGGCGATGAAGCGCGAGATGTTGTCACCGGCGTACACCACACGATATGCGGATCTGCCGGTGGCGAAGTGAATAGCGGATTAGCGCATAACATGAGCCGCCACTTTTCACCGAGCGTTAGGAAATGGCTGAATATGCCCGTATACCTCCACGATAAGCCGACAAAGTGGCAATCCATGCCATACTTGGCAGGCCGATTTTTCACGATGTCGTGGGGGAAAAGAGATGCGTTCAGTGGTGATTAGCGCAGTTGTCGCAGTAGCGGGTGGGGTGTTAGGTGCCTTACTCAGCCAAAATGAAACCCTCTTTGCCCCGAAAGACAGTGCTCCTCCTTCCGATCCCACCATCAACTGGACCACGCCAGCCATCGCCGGTTACGGCAAAGTGCATTATGACGCCAGCAGCGCATTCCAGCCCAGCAGTGCGCTGAGTAACAAAGTGGTCTTCAAAGTCAGTCGTGGCGCGGAAGAACGCGGTCAGGTGAATCCGGCGCTGGAGCATGTGGCACAAGTGGTGAATACCTATGTGGCGGCCGGAGTGCCAGCAAAGCAGTTAAAATTTGTGGTGGCGGTGAATGGCGAAGCGACGCCCGCGATGCTGGAAAACACCCGCTTTCGACAGCTATTTGGTGTGGATAATCCCAACCTTGCGCTGATATCGGCGCTGGAACAGCAGGGCGTCAAAGTCACGGTGTGCGATCAGGCGCTTGCCTGGCATCACTACGAACCTCAATGGATTGCAGATTCAGTGATCCATACACCTTCCGCACTCACCACGATGACCACGCTGCAAAATCAGGGGTACGCTTTACTGAGTATGTGATCGCGTTTGTGGCTTTGCTGGCCCCGGCACGAACCTCAACGCCATGATTGCTGCTTCTGCTAAATGACTCTTCGATCAAAAACAACTCGAAACCGTGCTGGAAGTCTGCCAACTCACCACAACATTATCTGAAGCGGGCCGACATTTATTTGCGGTCTCGCGGCAGCATAAAAAACAGCCAAATGATGCCGATCGCTTACGTAAATACCTTATGCGTTTTGGGTTGAGTTGGGAAAATATCCAGAAAAAATGAAAGCTATCATTTGAGGCGCTGGGCGGGAATTTCATATGGGATGACTTTGCATTACTGGAATCTTAAAGGCACGCTGCGCTTTTAATTGCCACCATACCAGATGAATTTCTTCGCTTCGCCTTTGCGTTCGGTTTAATTAAAACGTTAATTAAATCAATGGCAATACAATCCAGCAATAGACTGTTTTTTCTTCAAGGTGCTGTAAAACTCGTCGCGATTTTGCTTTAATTAACGGACGAGGCAAGATGAGAGGACAGCATGACAAAAGCTTATATAACAAAATATGCATTAACCCGGGGCATTTACATCGCAGAAGGCGAACTCAAAAACGATGGCGAGGTGTTTGTACAGCGCCGCGATCGTGAGTACAACTTTGAGCAGTTCTTTAAGAAAAAAGAGTTTCAGTTAACCGAAGAAGAAGCCCTGGCGCGCGCGGATAAAATGCGCTCAGTACAGCTGAAAAAGCTGGCGAAGGAATATCAAAAACTGAGTGAGCTTGAATTCACGATTAAAGAGTGAATCTAAGCCAGTGGATGCTCGCCAATTGACTGAAAACTCGTGGGTCTGTTTGTTTAATGGGTAACTGAAAGAAATGCGTTAAGATTTCGAAAAAATAATGAAATCCCATTTTATATTACGACCCGAGCCCTGTGAAACGCCGCCTGAAGGCGGCGTTTTTAATTGCCCGATCGCACGAATATTGCGCGTCATTGCTGAAAAATAGTACGGGTGTGTAAGAATAGCGAAGCGGCGAGAGGTATTGCCGATTATGTTAATTCGCAGACTTAGGTTACTGTAATATTACGGACCAATAATAAGCAGAGGTTCGCGTGCGCGAAAACGAGATCGATATCAATTATTACGCCACCGAAATCCGGAAATTAGCAGCAGCACATCAGGCCGGAGAAACGCTGAGTGATGTAAAGGCCAGGGTGGATAGCCTTATTCAGCGAATGAAGGAGAGTCTTGGTAGTGATAAAGCCTGGCAGGCGAAGAATTGGGAGGCGCTGTTGGATCAGTTGAATATCTATTTGACCAACAAGGTCGATCCAAAGTGGATGACCGTGATCTCCCATGCGAAATTTCGTATTAAAAGCCGCAGACAAACCGCGATCTACTCAAGAAAACACTTCAAGTAATAAGGATTTTTGCCGCCCGGGTGGGCGGCAAAAATTTATCCAAGCCAATGATGAACCGCGAGATTAATGGCTCCACCACCGACAATCAGCCAGATAAACAACATCAGACCTAACAGCAGCGGGCGAAAGCCGGCTCTTTTCAATTGACTCATATGTGTGGTGAGTCCCAGTGCTGCCATCGCCATGGCGAGTAACACGTTATCCAGCTGATTAATCACCGCAATGGCAGGGGCGGGAATTAAATGCGCTGAGTTAAACAGCGCCACCAGAATAAATGCCAGTGCAAACCACGGGAAAGTAATGCGCTGTTTCTCTCCTCCAGTGGCGGGTGAACTGCGACGCACCATCACGCCAATCACCACCAGGAACGGAGCCAGCATCATTACGCGCAGCATTTTGGCAATCACCGCCGCATTCTCTGTTTCCGGGCTGATAGCATGTCCGGCCGCCACCACCTGTGCCACTTCATGCATGGTTGAACCGGTGTAAATACCAAATTCGCTCAGGCTAAGGCCTGGCAGCCAAGGCGAAACGCTATGCCAAATCAGCGGATAAAGGAAAATCGCCAGCGTACCGAAGATCACCACGGTAGCGACGGCCACCGCCACTTTAGAGGATTCCGCTTTAATTACCGGTTCAGTCGCCAGTACAGCAGCGGCACCGCAAATACTGCTGCCTGCACCAATCAACCACGCGGTTTCACGATCCAGCTTCAGGATTTTGCGTCCCAGCCAGCAGGCGAGGGTAAAGGTGCTGGTCAGCATCAGCACATCGATCACCACACCGCTGACGCCGACATCCAGCACCTGCTGGAAGGTGAGGCGGAAGCCATAAAGGATGATGCCAAGACGCAGCAGTTTCTGTTTGGCGAACTGCACGCCCGCATCACACTGGCCGTGTACCGTCGGGTAGAGCGTATTCCCGAGAATGATCCCGCCGATGATCGCCAGCGTCAGGGCGCCCAGCCCAAGCTGTGCGACCGAGGGCAGATTTGCGAGCCATGCGGTAGCCAGCGCAATCACTGCCGTGAGCAGTAAACCGGGCGCGAAATGCGCAATGCCGTGTGATGGTTTATGTAGAGAGATATCAGCCATAACGCCTCCTGTGTTGCCGTTATGATGCGGAGGGATGGCTTAAAAGAAAAACTGATTATATCGTTAGAACAAATCTGAATAAGTGGTAAGGACGGGGATGAAAGCGGATAAAGGAGGAAAGGGCGCGGTGAAATCAGTGTTCGCGGCGCCTTATCAGGTTAAATCACCATACCCAGAATTTGCAGCGTGCTTTGCTGTGAGGCGGTGACAAACGGGATATCTTTGATGTGCTGCATGCCAAAGGCTTCCCAGAACTTACGCGCACGCACGTTCTCGGCCATCACTTCCAGCCACATGTAACCTTCCTGCTTCTCACGGGCTTCATTGATGATGCTTTGAAACATGATTTTGCCGAAGTTTTTCCCGGTTTGATCGGGATTCAGGTAGAGCTTATTCAGCATGGCGCCGGTCATACCGGAATCAGGCACTGGCGTATTCCAGGTGACTTTAGCAAAACCCACTGGGTGGTCGGTCTCTGCGATCAGCCAGCTCTCATTTTCTGCTGCGAGGCTGCTCTGCAGCACCGTCAGACCGTATTCTTTATCGATAAACGCATCCATCTCGTCGGTGGAAACCCACATATGTTTAAAATGCGCGCTGTAGGTCATGCGTCCCAGTTGGTGAAGCAGTTCCGCGTCCTCGGCCTGAGCCTTGCGTATGGTGAAATTCATATCTGATGTCCTGTTATCCATCCCTGTTGATGTTCGTGCAGCCGAACGTTCCATCACTGATTTTTCAGCAGGTTACTTTAACAGGGAGGTGGGGTATTCACGATCCTAAACGCAGGGTTTCGGCGCGCTTGGCGGTGTCATAAACGTATTGCAGCATCGGCTCTAAATCGGCATCCGGCCCGGAGCTGATAATTTTGCCACGCAGCCACTCAATTTCGCTGGTGATGTCGGGGTGGAAAATGGTGTTGTTCTGCGCGTTACGCAGCCATTTCAGCAGAAAATTATTCTTGCCGCGTACGCCAGCGGGTTTGCGCGTTTTTGCATTGATCTTCAGTGCGACCAAAATGCAGTAATAGAAGTGAACGCGCTGACTGTAGCTCTGGGGGATCATCGGCTGTTACCCACCATGACATCGCTAAAGTGTGAACTTGATCGGATTTTCATCGTCCTGAATGCCTGCCTTAAAGCGCCATTTGGCGCAGATATGGGCCTTTATCGGCCTTTTTTCCGCCTTAAATTGCACGGTAACCGCACCATAAGCCAATCGGCGGCGCGGATGCAAGTGAGGAAAATCTGGTAAATGCGGTGTCATCAGGGAAAGGCGGTCAGGCAAAATTCAGCCTCGTTAAAAAGCGAAGCGTAATAAAAGGAAAGGGTGCGATTTTTTGAAGTCACAAACACCTGAAACCGACACTTTTCTCACACAAAAACCCGCTGTGCCTGGCAAAACTGTGATCTCCGTCTAGACTTAACGCTGACGATGTTCGCAGTCAGGTTGCTGTGTTGGCAATAAAGTTGTGAGTTTGTGGAGTGTTACCTATTGTAGTCCCCCGTTTTTGGCCCAACCTCCTCGCCTCAGTCCAGACATCGGACTAAAACACCCAGCCTGACTTCGAACATCCTGTTACAGCCTAATGAACAGGAGGAGACGTGACCCCTGCGGTTAATCAGAACAGCACCTTGCCGTCACTCAGCGGCGGTCTTTATGCCTTCTTTTTTGATGTCGACGGCACGCTAGCGACTATTGAATCGCAACCCGAGTCGGTTTCCATCCCCGCATCGGTGCGCCAGCATTTGCAACAAATCTCCAATCTGAGTCATGGTGCTCTGGCGCTGGTATCGGGCCGTCCGATTGCGCAACTGGATGCGCTGGTTGCGCCACTGGAAGCGCCCGCTGCTGGCGTGCATGGTGCGGAACGTCGTGATGCCAGTGGGCGCGTGCATCGGCACTCGCTGCCTGGCGACATTGCGCAAACGCTTCAAACCGAACTGCAGCAGACGCTCGACCAGTGGCCAGGCACCCTGCTGGAAGTGAAAGGCATGGCGTTTGCGCTGCACTTTCGCAACGCGCCCGAGTACGAAAAATCCATCATGCAACTGGCGGAAGACGCCGTAACGCGCTTTCCTGCGCTGGCGCTACAGCCGGGTAAGTGCGTGGTGGAACTCAAACCGCAGGGCATCGATAAAGGTGCTGCGGTACGTGAATTTATGCAAGAAGCCCCCTTTATAGGCCGGATTCCGGTCTTCGTGGGCGACGATCTGACCGATGAAAAAGGATTTCTCGCCGTTAACGCCATGCAGGGCATTTCAGTCAAGGTCGGAGAAGGCGCCAGCCATGCGCACTACCGTCTCGACAGTGTTGAGGCGGTATGGCACTGGCTGGCGCAACTATTATTACAACTAGAACATGACATCGTCGGTAAGGAGTCAAGGTTATGAGTCGTTTAGTCGTGGTATCTAACCGTATCGCCATTCCGGATGGAGGCAAAGCCAGCGCGGGTGGTCTTGCGGTGGGCATTTTGGACGCGTTACGCACCACCGGAGGCTTGTGGTTTGGCTGGAACGGAGAAATCTGTGAATTCTCTGGCGAGGAAGAGGATGAGTCACTTTCGCAAGTTGAACAGGATGGCATTACGTATGCCTCAATGCCGCTCAATCAGAACGATTACGATCAGTACTACTGCCAGTTCTCTAATACCGTTATCTGGCCGGCCTTCCACTATCGTCTGGATTTAGTGCAGTATCAGCGCGAAGCCTGGGATGGCTATTGCCGAGTCAACACCTTGCTGGCCCAGCGCCTGAAGCCGCTGCTGCAACCTGACGATGTGTTGTGGATCCATGATTACCATCTGCTGCCGTTTGCGGCCGAGTTGCGCAAACTGGGCGTTAACAATCGTATCGGCTTCTTCCTGCATATCCCGTTCCCGACGCCGGAGATCTTCAATGCGCTGCCACCGCATCAGACGCTGCTGGAGATGCTGTGCGATTATGACCTGCTGGGTTTCCAGACTGAGTCCGATCGCGTGGCCTTCCTCGATAGCCTGAGCCAGCTGACGCAGTTGCAGAATAAAGGTGAAAAGAAACACCGCGCCTTTGGCAATACCTTTATGACCGATGTGTATCCGATTGGTATCGAGCCGGACAGCATTAAAGAGATGGCCGAGGGACATTTGCCACCGAAGATGGCGGCGATGAAACGTGAGCTGGGCGATGTGCAAAATATCATTGCCAGCGAGCGACTGGATTATTCCAAAGGCTTGCCGGAACGTTTTCTGGCTTATGAGGCACTGCTGGAGAATTTCCCGCACCATCGCGGCAAAATCCGTTATTCACAAATTGCGCCGACGTCGCGTGGCGATGTGCAGGCCTATCAGGATATTCGTCATCAATTAGAGACGGAAGCGGGGCGCATTAACGGTAAGTACGGCACGCTCGGCTGGACACCGCTCTACTATCTGAACCAGCACTTTGATCGCCGCCTGTTAATGAAAATCTTCCGCTTAACCGATGTGGGTCTGGTCACGCCACTGCGTGACGGTATGAACCTGGTGGCGAAAGAGTATGTGGCCGCGCAGGACCCGGACGATCCGGGCGTGCTGGTATTGTCACGCTTTGCCGGGGCGGCGAACGAGCTGACATCGGCACTGATCGTGAATCCTTACGATCGTGATGAAGTGGCTGCGGCACTCGACCGAGCGCTCACTATGCCACGCACAGAGCGTATCTCGCGCTACAACGACATGATGGCAGTGTTGCGCAAGCAAGATATTACCCAATGGCGTGAGAGCTTCCTGCGTGATTTGAATGGATTGCCAGCTCGTAGCGCCGATCATGGTATGGCCAACAAAGTCGCCACCTTCCCTAAACTCGCTTAACTCTGCTTCCCGGTGCGCAACTCTGCGCACCGTTTTCACTGTCCATCCTAAACCTGCGAAATCGTTTTCATTTCCTTATGGGGTAACTGCCTGACGTGGCAGCTAAAACCGCACATTTTGGTTAAAAAGCGTGCAATTGATCCCGGAAAAAGCTTTTTTTTCATGTCAGCCCTAAAGGTTTGGTTGGTCAGGCCGATAGTTATCTCAAATCAATACGTAAAATCTTCAATTCATTCACATCCCTAATGTAACGCTCTGTTACATCCACTGCCGTTCGCTAAACACTCCCTACAAAGCCCTGACAGTTCCCAGGCGCGCTGCGTCCAGTCTTCACGCTTATCTATCATCATGGTGGTAGTGCCTTTCAGCAATATTCCCTGTAAGTGATTAATTTAGAAGCAAATAGTTTTCGCTTAAATCAGCATATTATGCTGCCTATTGAATATGATGTGGTCATATATCGCCGTTTAAAACCAACTCAGCAGATAAAAGATCGCGTTGTCATGACAATCGCCCGCAGAGGCTAAAGAGGCGGATTTTAGAGTGAAATATTAGCGAAACAATTAAAAATCGCTCAAAAAACGCACAACAGAAAAGCAATCCTGAAGGTTCCAGGAAAAAATTTGCCTTAAAAGTGTGATGCAGATCACACTTTATCTAAAATTTCGCTCCACTCACGTTGTATGTCGATATCAGACGATATAGATTTGCCTTGTTTTCGGATTAGTCTTAAAAAACTGTAAGCAGACGTCACGGAAGATGGTTACAACTCGATAAAAGAATGGCCTGGAGTTTTGACTACTACTGATCAGTGTCCCGGCGGGAAGTGAAACAGTTCAGTACACGTTGGCTTTGCCTGATTATTTTTTGCCATCTTTAGATTTACCAACCAGCAGCCCGAACCATAGAAATTTAAATTCTGTGGCCGTATATGTGTCGCGTCTATCAGGATGGAAAAAAATGGGTACATCAGAATTACTAAAACATATATATGACATCAATCTGTCATATTTGCTTCTTGCTCAGCGTTTAATTAACCAGGAAAAAGCTTCAGCAATGTTTCGTTTAGGCATCGATGAATCGATGGCCGATGCATTGTCGCAATTAACCTTACCTGAGATGGTAAAATTAGCGGAAACCAACCAGTTGGTTTGCCAGTTCCGCTTTACCGATCACAACCACATTAATCGTTTGACTCAAGAATCACGCGTGGATGATTTGCAGCAAATCCACACCGGCATTTTATTATCCAGCCGTTTATTGCGCAGCGCGTCAAAAGATGACGTCTCCGCGAAGAAGAGGGCGGTGTAATGACCGAAAAAAGTATTGTTCAGGAAGCGCGCGATATTCAGCTGGCCATGGAGCTGATTACGTTGGGCGCACGACTGCAGATGCTGGAAAGTGAAACCCAGCTGAGCCGTGGTCGCCTGATTAAACTGTACAAAGAGCTGCGTGGTGCACCACCACCGAAAGGCATGCTGCCATTCTCGACTGATTGGTTCATGACCTGGGAACAAAACATTCACTCATCCATGTTCTGTAATGCCTGGCAGTTCTTGCTGAAAACCGGGTTGAGCAATGGTGTTGATGCAGTGATCAAAGCCTATCGCTTGTATCTTGAGCAGTGTCCGCAATCGGACGAGGGCCCGCTGTTGGCGCTAACGCGTGCATGGACCCTGGTGCGATTCGTTGAAAGCGGCATGCTGGAATTGTCTGACTGTAAATGCTGTGGCGGGAGCTTTATTAACCATGCTCATCAGCCTGTTGGCAGCTTTGTTTGCAGCCTGTGCCAGCCGCCATCACGTGCCGTAAAAAGACGTAAACTTTCTGCAGATTCTGCCGATACCTTTCCACAACTGCTGGATGAACAGGTTAAACGCGCCGTTTAAGTTTGTTCGCATCGTGGAAAACATCCAGCAGCGGCTTAGCCCGCTGCTTTTTTTTTGCCCACGATTTACGAATAACACCTGCGGCTCTCTGGCTTAACTTCTACCAACACGTTACGGACGTAAGGATTTTTTGTGCTGATTATTCTGGGTTATATCGTGGTCGTCGGCTCCGTGTTGGGCGGCTATATGATGGTCGGTGGCCATCTGGGGGCGCTTTATCAACCTGCAGAGCTGATTATTATCGGCGGTGCGGGTATTGGTGCTTTTTTAGTGGGCAACAATGGCAAGTCGATCAAGAAAACATTAAAAGCCTTGCCAATGTTAATGCGCGGCTCGAAATATAACAAAGCTGTATACATGGATTTAATGGCGCTGCTGTATCGCCTGATGGCGAAATCACGTCAGCAGGGCATGCTCTCTTTAGAACGCGACATTGAAGACCCCAGCCAGAGTGAAATTTTTGCTAACTATCCGCGTATTTTGGCCGATAAACAGTTGGTGGATTTTATTACCGATTATTTACGTCTAATGGTCAGCGGAAATATGAACGCATTCGAAATCGAAGCCCTGATGGATGAAGAGATTGAAACCTACGAACACGAATGCGAAGTACCAGCACAAAGCATATCGGCAGTGGGTGACGGCTTACCCGCCTTCGGTATCGTCGCCGCGGTAATGGGCGTCGTGCATGCACTGGCATCGGCCGATCGCCCGGCAGCAGAGTTAGGCGCCCTGGTGGCACACGCCATGGTGGGAACCTTCCTCGGTATCTTGCTGGCTTATGGCTTTATCTCGCCACTGGCATCGGTGCTGCGTCAGAAGTGTGCTGAAACCACCAAAATGATGCAGTGCGTCAAGGTGACCTTGCTCTCCAGCCTGAATGGTTACGCGCCGCAAATCGCCGTGGAGTTTGGCCGTAAGACCCTGTATTCCGCTGAGCGTCCGTCGTTCTCCGAGCTGGAAGAGCACGTGCGTAACGCGAAAAACCCTGCGAAACAAACCTCGGATCAGAACTCATGAAGGCAGGCAATCGCCCCATTGTGCTGGTTAAAAAGCGCAAACATAAAGGTCATCATGGCAGCCACGGTTCGTGGAAGATTGCCTATGCCGACTTTATGACGGCGATGATGGCGTTCTTTATGGTGATGTGGCTGCTCTCGATTTCCAGCCCGAAAGAGTTGATTCAGATTGCAGAATACTTCCGTACGCCGCTGAAGGTCGCCCTGACCGGCGGCCAGCGCAGCAGCGACAGCGAAAGCCCGATCCCTGGCGGCGGCGATGACCCGACGCGTAAAGACGGTGAAGTGAAGAAAGTGGTCGATATGGATGCGCAAAAGAAAAAGCTGGAGGAGATTCGCCTGAATCGCCTGCGCGAGAAGTTGGATCAGCTGATTGAAGCCGATCCACGTTTGAGAGCACTGCGTCCGCATCTGATCATCAACATGGTGGAAGAGGGGCTGCGCATTCAGATTATTGATAGCCAGAACCGCCCGATGTTCAAAACCGGTAGCGCAGAAGTGGAGCCGTACATGCGTGACATCCTGCGCGCCATTGCGCCGGTGCTGAACGATATCCCGAACAAAATCAGTCTCGCTGGGCATACCGATGATTTCCAGTATGCGTCTGGCGATCGTGGCTACAGCAACTGGGAGTTATCAGCAGATCGCGCCAATGCTTCACGTCGCGAACTGGTGATCGGCGGCCTGGACGCAGGGAAAATGCTGCGTGTGGTGGGCATGGCTGACACCATGAAGTTAAAGAATCGTGGTTCGAACGATGCTGTAAACCGTCGTATCAGTCTGCTGGTGTTGAACCATGACACCCAGGCTGCGATTGAGAAAGAGAACTCTGAGAGCGATGCCGCGCAGATAACTGACCCGGCACAAATTATTCCCGACATTACCGCACCGACCGGTCCCGCTGCATCTGCTGCACCCGCAAGTTCTACCGCGACTCCGGCTTCGCCGGCCAGTACGGTCGTCCCTGCACCAGCAGCGCAGCCAGCGGCAGGCGCGGTGACACCAGACCAACCCTCACAGCCGAGGTGATCCCGTGAGCATGGACATCAGCGATTTTTACCAGACGTTTTTCGATGAAGCCGATGAGCTGTTAGCGGATATGGAGCAACACCTGTTGGGATTGGATCCCCAGGAGCCCGATTCCGAGCAGTTGAATGCCATCTTCCGCGCCGCCCACTCCATTAAGGGCGGAGCCGGTACGTTTGGCTTTACGGTTTTACAGGAAACCACCCACATCCTGGAAAACATTCTGGATGGTGCGCGCCGCGGCGAAATGCAGCTCAGCACCAACATCATCAACCTGTTTTTGGAAACCAAAGATATTATGCAAGAACAGCTCGATGCCTATAAAACGGCGCAGGAACCCAACGCAGAAAACTTCAAATATATCTGCGAAGCACTGCGTCAGCTGGCGCTGGAAGCCAAAGGAATCGCACCAGAACCGGCGAAAGTGGCCGATGTGGTCGATATCGCAGCGGCCCCGGCAGCGGCAGCGGGTTTACGCCTGCAACTGGTCGATTTGAAAGAGAAAGAGCCGGAACTGATGCTGGAGGAGCTGGGCAATCTCGGCACCGTCTCCAACGTGGTGAAAGGTACTAACTCGTTAGAAGTGACCATTGATGGCGTCGGCAAAGACGACATCGTTGCGGTGCTCTGTTTTGTGCTTGATGAATCACAGATTCAGTTCCCGGAAGGCGCGGCAGCTCCAGCAGCAGCACCTGCCGAGCCAGCAGCTGTTGAAGCCGCAGCGCCGGTGCAAACGGCCACCGTGACGGATATTACTCCGCCAGCCAAACGCGAAGCGAAACGTGCGGCAGCGCCGGCCAAAGTCAGCGAATCCAGCAGTATTCGCGTGGCGGTTGAGAAGGTCGATCAGCTGATCAACCTGGTGGGTGAGTTGGTGATCACCCAATCGATGCTGGCACAGCGTTCTGGCGAACTGGATCCCGTGGCGCACGGCGACCTGCTGAACAGCATGGGCCAGCTGGAGCGTAACGCGCGTGACCTGCAAGAGTCGGTGATGTCGATTCGTATGATGCCGATGGAGTATGTGTTTAGCCGCTTCCCGCGTCTGGTACGCGATCTGGCCAGCAAGCTGGGCAAAGAGGTGGAGCTGACGCTGCTGGGTAGCTCAACCGAACTGGATAAGAGCCTGATCGAGCGCATTATCGATCCGTTAACACACCTGGTGCGTAACAGCCTTGACCACGGTATCGAAACGCCAGAGAAGCGTCTGGCTTCGAGCAAAACCGCAGTGGGCAACCTGACGCTGTCAGCGGAACATCAGGGCGGCAACATCTGCATCGAAGTGATCGATGACGGTGCCGGTCTGAACCGTGAACGTATTCTGGCGAAAGCCCTGTCCTCTGGCCTGCCGGTCAGCGAAAGCATGAGCGATGAAGAAGTCGGCATGCTGATCTTCGCACCGGGCTTCTCAACGGCGGAACAGGTCACGGACGTGTCCGGCCGTGGCGTGGGCATGGACGTGGTGAAACGTAACATTCAGGAGATGGGCGGTCACGTCGAAATCTCCTCGAAGCAGGGTAAAGGCACCACCATTCGCATCCTGCTGCCACTGACGCTGGCGATCCTTGATGGCATGTCAGTGCGCGTGGCGGATGAGGTGTTCATTCTGCCGCTGAATGCGGTGATGGAATCCCTGCAGCCGACCGCTGAAGAGCTGAAACCGCTGGCGGGTGGCGAGCGCGTACTGGAAGTGCGTGGCGAGTATCTGCCGCTGGTTGAGCTGTGGAATGTGTTTGATGTGCAGAATGCGAAAACCGATGCCACACAGGGCATCGTGGTAATTCTGCAAAGCGCAGGCCGTCGTTATGCACTGTTGGTGGATCAGTTGATTGGCCAGCATCAGGTGGTCGTGAAGAACCTGGAAAGTAACTACCGCAAAGTGCCGGGCATTTCTGCCGCCACCATCCTCGGCGATGGTAGCGTGGCGCTGATTGTGGATGTTTCTGCACTGCAATCGTTGAACCGTGAAAAGCGTGTGGCCGGTGCCGCAGCGTAATAGATAAATAAAGGGCAAAAAAATGACTGACATGGCAACCGTGACCAAAATCGCTGGCGAAACCGTGGGCCAGGAATTCTTAGTATTCACCCTGGGTGACGAAGAGTACGGCATCGACATTCTGAAAGTGCAGGAGATCCGTGGTTACGATCAGGTAACGCGTATCGCTAACACCCCAGAGTTCATCAAGGGTGTGACTAACCTGCGCGGCGTGATCGTGCCGATCATCGATCTGCGCGTGAAGTTCGCGCAGCTGGATGTGGAATACAACGAAAACACCGTGGTGATCGTGCTGAATCTTGAGCACCGCGTAGTGGGTATCGTGGTGGATGGCGTGTCTGACGTGTTGTCCCTGATGCAGGAACAGATTCGTCCGGCTCCAGAGTTCGCAGTCACCATGTCCACCGAGTATCTGACCGGCCTCGGCGCGCTGGGCGATCGTATGCTGATTCTGGTCGACATCGAGAAGCTGCTAAGCAGCGAAGAGATGGCGCTGGTGGATACGCTGCGCAGCGCGTAAGCGCATAAAACGGGCCGCTACACGGCGGCCCGTTATCATCACTTGTGTAAATTAATTCATTGTAATTAAACAATAATTTCCCACTATTCTTCGCATTCCCCCCTCAATAATTCCGGTCATTGGTCGATAACTGCTCTGCATTATTTTCTTCTTTTTCCAGGGCAAACTATGTTTACGAGAATCCGCGTTGTAACCAGCCTGTTGCTGGTGCTTTTCATCTTTGGCTTTCTGCAACTGGCATCCGGCTCACTGTTCTTCAGAGCACTGAGTGATGACAAAAACAGTTTTAATATTTCACAACTGGCCAGTAAAAATACCGCCGCTATTAATGATGCTTATATGAGCCTCAACCAAAGCCGTGTGGTGTTGACGCGTATTCAGCTGCGTATGGCCACCAGCAAACTGAATGGCTCAGAGCCGGACATCGCCGGGCTTTATAACGACAGCAAGGCGTTTCAGAAAACGGCAGCGGATAACTATCAACTGTTCAAAACGACCCCTGATACACCGGGACAGGATGTCGTACTCAATCAGCATCTTGATGGAACTTACACTGCCTATGCTAACGCGTTGAGTCAGATGCAGGACGCACTGCTGGCAAACGATTTAGTTCAGGCCGGCAAAGTACCCGTGGCGCCGAGCCAGAGTGCTTTCCTGAAAGATTACAGCCAATGGCGAACCGATCAGGATCGCTTAACGGCGCAGGGTGTGGCAGAAAACCTGGCGGCTTATCAACGCATGATGTGGCTGCTGGGCGTGGTGATGGTAGTGGTGATTGGCGTGATTGCGCTGTGCTGGTTTGGCCTGCGTAAGATCTTAATTAAACCGCTCAACGACAACATTCAGCATATCCAGCATATCGCGCAGGGCGACCTGACGCAGACCATTGCCATTGAAGGCCGCAACGAGATGAGCCAACTGGCGAGCAGTCTGCATGAGATGCAGCAGTCTCTGGTGCGCACCGTCAGTAATGTACGCGACGGTTCCGACGCCATCTTCACCGGCGCCAGTGAAATTTCGGCGGGTAACAACGATCTCTCCGCCCGCACGGAAGAGCAGGCCGCCTCGCTGGAACAGACGGCAGCCAGCATGGAACAGCTCACCGCCACAGTGAAACAGAACGCAGAAAACGCGCGTCAGGCATCACAACTGGCGCTGAGTGCCTCTGAAACCGCGCAGAAGGGCGGCAACGTGGTGGAAGGCGTGGTGCGTACCATGAGCGACATTTCCGGAAGTTCGAAGAAGATTGCCGACATCATCAGCGTGATCGATGGTATCGCTTTCCAGACCAACATTCTGGCGTTGAACGCGGCGGTTGAAGCGGCGCGTGCCGGTGAACAGGGCCGTGGTTTTGCCGTGGTGGCCGGTGAAGTGCGCAGTCTGGCACAGCGCAGTGCGCAGGCGGCAAAAGAGATTAAGGGTCTGATTGAAGACTCCGTCAATCGCGTTAACAGCGGTTCACAGCTGGTGGGCACCGCCGGTGAAACCATGAGTGAGATCGTCAGTGCGGTTACCCGCGTCACCGATATCATGGGCGAAATTGCCTCAGCATCTGATGAGCAGAGTCGCGGGATCGATCAGGTCGGACAGGCAGTGACCGAAATGGACCGCGTGACCCAGCAAAACGCCTCGCTGGTGGAAGAGTCTGCTGCGGCAGCGGCTTCGCTGGAAGAGCAGGCCAGCCGCCTGAGCCAGTCGGTGGCGGTGTTCCGTGTGCCACGTGGCGCACAGTCCACAGTGGCCAGTGCGGGCGTGCGTCATCCACAGATTGCACCGCCGGTGTTGAGTGCGCCACGTAAAGCCGTCACGGCGCCGGTCAGCGACAGCAACTGGGAAACGTTTTAATCCTCTGTAAGGTCGTGCGCTAGCGCGTCCGTAATATCTTTTATTCCAGTAACATCAATGCGCTTTTATCGCTCAACCGATAAAGGCGCATTTTTTTTAATGACAATTTCTTTAGTTATAAAACACTGTAAAGAAAGTTATTGGCAGAATTATATTTCGTAAAATCCGTTAAAGCCCCTCAAAATTTAACAACAGCGGTCGATAACAGCGGGAGCCGAAACGCCTTATTCTTTGGAGAACCCATGTTAAAACGAATCAATGTTGTCACCAGCCTGATCGCAGTCTTGCTGGTCTTTGGTGCTTTGCAGTTAATTTCCGGCGGATTGTTCTGGTCTGCCTTACAAAAAGATAAAGAAGCTTTTGCGGTGGCGCAAACCTCCACCAACAACGTCGGCGCGATGTCCGATGCCTGGATTGAACTCAACCAGACCCGTACCGTATTGAACCGCGCGATGCTGCGCATGCAGGGTACTGCAGCCGCACAAGCGAATGGCGGCCAGCTGCAGGCGTTGATTGCGCAGACTGAAAAACAGTTGGATGTTGCGGCGGGTCATTATCAGCGTTATTACGATCTGCCGGGCACGCCAGGTTTGCCGGAGGCGTTGCGCGATCGACTGGAAACCGATTACGCCGCCTTCAATGATGGCCTGAAAGCGATGCTGGAACGTTTGAAAGCCAACGATCTGCAGGGCATGTTTGCGCAGAATATTGAAGCCAAACAGGTGAAGATGAAAGCCACCTATGCGGAATGGCGCACGGCGCAGAGTGCGCTGGCGGAGAAAGGCGTGGCGCAAAACCAGCAAGCGTTCCATATGATGATGTGGCTGCTGGTGGTGGTGGCGCTGGTGGTGGTATTCGTGATTATCGGCTGCTGGTTTGGTCTGCGTACCGTGCTGATCCAGCCACTGCATCAGCTACTGGGCCATATCCGCCATATCGCTTCTGGCGACCTGACGCAGCATATTGCCGTGGAAGGACGTAACGAGATGAGCCAACTGGCGGCCAGCCTGCATGAGATGCAGCAGTCGCTGGTGCGTACCGTCAGCAACGTGCGTGACGGTTCTGATGCCATCTTTACCGGCGCGAGCGAAATCTCGGCGGGCAACAACGATCTCTCCGCCCGTACTGAAGAGCAGGCGGCTTCGCTGGAACAGACGGCGGCCAGCATGGAGCAGCTGACAGCGACCGTGAAGCAGAATGCCGAGAATGCCCGTCAGGCTTCTCAGCTGGCGCTCAGCGCTTCTGATACCGCACGCAAAGGCGGTGAAGTGGTGGATGGCGTGGTGCGCACCATGAGTGATATCGCTGGCAGTTCGAAGAAAATCGCCGATATCATCAGCGTGATCGATGGCATTGCCTTCCAGACCAATATTCTGGCACTGAACGCTGCAGTTGAAGCCGCGCGTGCCGGTGAACAGGGTCGTGGCTTTGCGGTGGTGGCCGGTGAAGTGCGTAATCTGGCACAGCGCAGTGCGCAGGCGGCCAAAGAGATTAAGGGTCTGATTGAAGACTCGGTGAATCGAGTAAACAGCGGTTCACAGCTGGTGGGTACTGCCGGTGAAACCATGAATGATATCGTCGGTGCGGTGACGCGCGTGACCGATATCATGGGGGAAATTGCTTCTGCGTCAGATGAGCAGAGTCGCGGTATCGATCAGGTCGGCCAGGCGGTCACCGAGATGGATCGCGTGACCCAGCAGAATGCCTCGCTGGTGGAAGAATCGGCAGCCGCCGCGGCGTCATTGGAAGAGCAGGCCAGCCGTTTGAGCCAGTCAGTGGCGGTATTCCGCGTGCCGCGAGCTTCACAGGCCACTGCTGCAGTGCGTCAGCCACAGAGCGCGCAGCCGGTGCTGAGTGCACCACGCAAAGCCGTAACTGCGCCCGTCAGTGACAGCAACTGGGAGACGTTTTAAGCGTCTTTCGTTCGGGCGCACGCAGGTGCGCCCGAACACCTGTCGGCACACTTTAATTTATCCCTGATCCTCCTTAATTCCCGCTGGTCCAACCCGTCATAGACAACATAAAGATCCCCCCGCAATCGCCGATAACAGGAGCGATCCGCCAACCAATGAGGTGTTTATGTTTAGTCGTATTCGAGTCGTTTCCGGGCTGTTGTGTGTGCTGGCGCTGTTTGCCTTGCTGCAGCTGTTTTCCGGAGGGATGTTTTTTAACACGGTGAAAGCCGATAAAGAGAATTTTGCCTACAACCAGCGTCTCAGCACGCTGCAACGGGCGATGGGCACCTCTTGGGTATCGCTGGTTCAGGCGCGTAACACGCTGAACCGTGCAGGGATCCGCTATTTGCTGGACAGCCAACAGGCTGGCTCAGGCGCAACTGTGAAAGATCTGGTGGCGCTGGCAAGTGAGGAGTTGAAAAACGCTGACCAGGCTTTTGCCGAGTTCAACGCCAATTTGTCTGAGAAAGGCAAAAGTGCAGAGAACGTCAAGGTCCTGCAGGCCAACTACAACGCCTTCCGTGGAGGACTGGCAGAGCTGATTGATTTCCTGGGTAACGGAAACTTCAAAGGTTTTGTCGATCAGCCTACTCAAGGCATGCAGGATAAATTTGAAAAGGATTACACCGCCTGGCTCGGCTACAACATCGTGCTGGCGAAGCAGGGCATTGACGCCAATGAAAGCGCCTATCAGCACTCCATTATGCTGGTGGTCGGCACCTTACTGGTGACTCTGCTGGTGATTGCACTGGTGTGGAGCGGCATGCGTAACGTGCTGATTCGTCCTCTGAAGCAGAGTATCGAACATATTCGTCATATCGCCCGCGGCGACCTGACGCAGCAGATCGATGTCAGCATGCGCAACGAAATGGGCGAATTGCTCAGTTCACTGCAGCACATGCAGCAGGAACTGGCGAACACCGTGCGTACCGTGCGTGATGGCTCTGATGCCATTTACACCGGTGCCAGCGAAATCGCCATGGGTAACAACGATCTCTCTTCACGTACTGAACAGCAGGCCGCTTCCCTGGAAGAGACCGCTGCCAGCATGGAGCAGCTGACTGCGACCGTGAAGCAGAACGCCGAGAATGCCCGTCAGGCTTCTCAGCTGGCGCTCACCGCCTCAGAAACCGCGCAGCACGGCGGCAAAGTGGTGGATGGCGTGGTCACCACCATGAAAGAGATCACCGGCAGCTCGAAGAAAATCGCTGACATCATCAGTGTGATCGATGGCATCGCTTTCCAGACCAACATTCTGGCGCTGAACGCCGCGGTGGAAGCCGCACGTGCGGGCGAACAGGGTCGTGGCTTTGCGGTGGTGGCAGGTGAGGTGCGCAGTCTGGCACAGCGCAGCGCCCAGGCAGCGAAAGAGATCAAAGGTCTGATTGAAGACTCCGTAAGCCGCGTGAATACCGGTTCGGTACTGGTGGAAAGTGCTGGTGAAACCATGACCAACATCGTCAACGCCGTCACTCGCGTCACCGACATCATGGGCGAAATTGCCTCGGCGTCGGATGAACAGAGTCGCGGAATCGACCAGGTTGGCCTGGCGGTGAACGAGATGGATCAGGTGACACAGCAGAACGCCGCGCTGGTGGAAGAGTCAGCCACGGCGGCTGCGGCACTGGAGGATCAGGCCAGTCGACTGAAACAGTCGGTTGCGGTGTTCAATATTGGTAAAGAATTTGTCGCTCAGGCCGTTAACGTATCTACAGCGCCAAAAACTTTGCGTCCAGCCGCAGCAAAATCGCTGGCACAACCCGCAGGTGCACGTAGCGCGGACGATAACTGGGAAACCTTTTAATCCGTGTGGCCGCCGCAAGGCGGCCCAACTGGCAGCACAGCAGTAATCGCAGTATCACAATTTAATCAGTTTGTTGCCGGGTGACCTGACATGAAGAAATCGACGTTATTGGATCAAAGTGAAGCGACCACGCTGCTCTCGCAAATGGTGCAGCGCCTGCCGCTCTCAGATACGCATTTTCGTCGTATCAGCCAGCTGATCTATCAACGCGCGGGCATCGTGCTGGCCGATCACAAGCGGGAGATGGTTTACAACCGCTTAGTGCGCCGTTTACGCACGCTGAATATTGATGATTTTGGTCGTTATCTGGCGTTGCTGGAGCAAGACCAGAACAGTGCAGAGTGGCAGGCGTTTATTAACGCGCTGACCACTAATCTGACCTCATTCTTCCGCGAGGCGCATCACTTCCCGATCCTCGCGGATCATGCGCGTAAGCGCAGTGGCAGTTACAGCGTGTGGAGTACCGCCGCCTCAACCGGCGAAGAGCCGTACTCCATCGCCATGACGCTGGCAGAAACGCTGGGTACCGGACCGGGTAAGTTCCAGGTGCACGCCAGCGACATTGATACACAGGTACTGGAAAAAGCCGTGGCGGGCGTGTATCGCCAGGAAGAGCTGCGCACCTTATCGCAATCGCAGCTGCAACGCTTTTTCCTGCGTGGCACCGGGCCGCATGAAGGCATGGTGCGCGTCCGCTCCGATCTCGCCAGCATGGTGAACTATTCGCAGCTGAATTTACTGGCCAACGACTGGGCGTTGCCGGGTCCGTTCGACGCGATTTTCTGTCGTAACGTGATGATCTATTTCGATAAAGAGACGCAGGAAAAAATCCTGCGCCGTTTCGTTCCCCTGCTGAAGCCCGGCGGTGTGCTGTTCGCTGGACACTCAGAGAACTTCAGCCAGATCAGTAAAGAGTTCTGGCTGCGTGGACAGACAGTCTATGGATTGACCAAGGAAAGACGATGAGCAAAATCACCGTGATGTGCGTGGATGACTCCGCGCTAATGCGACAGTTGATGACGGAGATCATCAACAGCCACGCCGATATGGAGATGGTCGCTACTGCACCGGATCCGTTGGTGGCGCGGGATTTAATCAAGCAATACAACCCACAGGTGCTGACGCTGGATGTCGAAATGCCGCGTATGGATGGCCTCGACTTCCTGGAGAAGTTAATGCGCCTGCGTCCGATGCCAGTGGTGATGGTGTCATCACTGACCGGTAAAGGCTCGGAAGTGACGTTACGCGCGCTGGAGTTGGGCGCTGTTGATTTTGTCACCAAGCCGCAGTTGGGTATTCGTGAAGGCATGCTGGCTTATAGCCAGATGATCGCCGACAAAATTCGCGCAGCGGCACGCGCGAAATTGCATGCGCGCCCGGCCACACCCGCCCCGGTGATGCTGAAAGCTGGCCCGCTGCTGAGTAGTGAGAAGCTGATCGCGATTGGCTCTTCCACCGGCGGTACGGAGGCGATACGCCATGTGCTACAGCCGCTGCCCGCAACCAGCCCGGCGCTGTTGATCACCCAACATATGCCACCAGGCTTTACTCGCTCGTTTGCCGAGCGCCTGAACAAGTTGTGCCAGATCACCGTGAAAGAAGCGGAAGATGGCGAACGTATTTTGCCCGGTCATGCCTATATCGCACCGGGTGCCATGCACATGGAGTTGGGCCGCAGCGGCGCCAACTACGTGGTGAAACTGAATGATGGCCCACCGGTGAACCGTCATAAGCCGTCTGTTGACGTGCTGTTCCGGTCCGTGGCGGTACACGCAGGACGAAATGCCGTGGGTGTCATCCTCACCGGGATGGGTAACGACGGTGCCGCCGGGATGCTGGAAATGCATCGCGCCGGTGCCTGGACCATCGCGCAGGATGAAGCAAGTTGCGTCGTCTTTGGTATGCCGCGCGAAGCGATTGCGATGGGCGGCACCAGTGAAGTAGTCGATTTAGGACACATCAGTCAGCACATGCTGGCAAAAATTAGCGCCGGACAGGCATTGCGAATTTAACGAGCCCGTCCTGCCGGACGAGACAACACAGGAGTAGATATGGCTGATAAAAACATGCGCTTTTTGGTGGTGGATGACTTCAATACGATGCGTCGTATCGTCCGCAACCTGCTGAAAGAGCTGGGATTCAACAACGTTGAAGAAGCAGAGGACGGTGTTGATGCACTGACCAAACTGCGTGCGGGTGGTTTTGATTTCGTGGTATCCGACTGGAACATGCCCAACATGGACGGTCTGGAACTGCTGAAAACCATTCGTGCTGATGCGGCGTTGAGCAAACTGCCGGTGCTAATGGTTACCGCCGAAGCGAAAAAAGAGAACATCATTGCAGCTGCCCAGGCCGGTGCCAGCGGTTACGTAGTGAAGCCGTTCACCGCAGCCACGCTGGAAGAAAAGCTGGGTAAAATTTTCGAAAAACTGGGTATGTAAGGAGATGTGATGAGCGACCTTCCGAAACCAACCGAAGAAGCCTCGGCACACGACATTATTACCCGTATCGGCTCGCTGACGCGTATGTTGCGCGACAGCCTGCGCGAATTGGGGTTAGACCAGGCGATTGCCGAAGCGGCGGAAGCGATTCCGGATGCCCGTGACCGTCTGGATTACGTGGTGCAGATGACGGCGCAAGCGGCAGAACGCGCACTGAACTGTGTTGAAGCCGCGCAGCCACACCAGGACCAAATGGAAGCCAACGCCAACCAGCTGAAAGGCCGTTGGGATGAGTGGTTTGAAAACCCGATTGAGCTGGCGGATGCACGCGAGTTGGTTTCGGATACGCGCGAATTTCTCAGTGATGTGCCGGCGCATACCTCT
Source organism: Pantoea sp. alder81 (assembly GCF_020179835.1). Classification (GTDB taxonomy): domain Bacteria; phylum Pseudomonadota; class Gammaproteobacteria; order Enterobacterales; family Enterobacteriaceae; genus Pantoea. The sequence continues at coordinate 604,619 of NZ_JAIUDA010000001.1, forward strand.
TACACCAACAAGCAGCTGCTCGAGATCATGATGGCGCAGGATTTCCAGGACCTTACCGGTCAGGTGATCAAGCGCATGATGGATGTGATCCAGGAGATCGAGCGTCAGTTGCTGATGGTGCTGCTGGAGAATATGCCAGAAGCCAACGCTGCCGCGCGTAAAGACGCCAGCAGCCTGTTGAATGGCCCGCAGATCCATGCCAATGCACCCGGCGTGGTGGCGAACCAGGATCAGGTGGATGACTTGCTGGATAGCTTAGGTTTCTAATCAGCACTTAGGGGCGGCGGCGAGTTGGCCGCCCCTGAATTGATGCTCAAAACACTGCGCGTTTTTTTGCCTCTTCAATGCCTGCCACTAACACCTGCACCCCCAACGCTTCAAACGCCGCAATCTGCGCCGGAGTGATCCCGCGATCGGTGATCAAATAATGGATTTTGCTCCAGTCACAGGGCAGGGCAAACATCGACACCTTATCGATTTTGCTGGAGTCTGCCACCACAAACACCGTACTGGCGGAGTTGATCATCGCCATCTTCACTTTGATATCGGTCTCGCTGGGGAAGCTTAACCCGAGGCGCGGTGAAATACAGGCGGTGGCGAGGAACAGCTTTTCGGCCAGCACGTTTTCAAAGAAAGAAGCCGCCTTCTCCCCGGACGTCGAGAGCGTCGGAAACTTAAAGGTGCCGCCCGTCAGCAGGATATTGATCCCCGGTTCACCCCCCAGCTTCAGCGCAATATTCACCGCCGTGGTGATCACCGATAAACGGCGGATGTGACCAATCGCCTCGGCAATCGCCGTGGTGGTGGTGCCGGAATCGAAAATCACCGTATCGCCGTTTTCGACATACTGTGCGGCCAGACGGCCAATCGCTTCTTTTTCATCAAGGTGGGTTTGACGCTCAAGCAATAGCGCGCCGGTATTCTGCTTCCCGGTCATCAGCGTGGCGCCACCGTGATAGCGCTGCACATGTCCGGCTTTTTGTAGCATACGCAAATCGGTGCGGATGGTCGCTTCGGTCAGGCCAAAGGTATCGGTAAGCGCTTTAACCGTGACTGTGCCGTCTTCGCGGATCATCTCCAGGATCTTCTCACGACGCTGCTGCATATCAGCCAGCTGCTCAGTTTTGCTTTTCAATCGAAATGCTCCCTCTTTCCAATCACGGTCTGGTTTTAACCATAAGAAAACCCGTGATGATTTTACTCTGCGTGTTGGGGATTTGCGAGGCGGCTCGCACAAAGATGCATTTTCGAATGAAAATAAGATAAAGCCATGCAATTGATTTTACATACACCCGCCAGCTGTTATTTCTATATCGAAAAACAGGGCATTTTGTTATTTGCTTTAAAAACAGATGGATAAAAATAGTTTTCATCATTTGTATGAAATTTGATCTCACCCACAAACCATTGCGAAACGATAGCTTATATTTTTGTTCGAAAATCAATATTACTGCAAACCTATCCGGCCAGAGATAACCAGAGCCGCTGAACATGCACACAGGAGAAAAAGGATGAGTGGGGAATACGATGTCAACCTGCGCTACGGCGTGAATACCGATCTGGATCTCACCGGCAAAGTCGCGGTGGTGACCGGTGGCCTGGGTGGGATTGCCATGGCCAGTAACACCATGCTGTTAGAAAAAGGTGCACGGCTGGCCCTGCTTTACCCTCCATTCGAAAGCGATCGCGTGGCGGCCGTGCAGGAACAATTTTCTGCCGAACGCGTACTGCTGGTGTGCTGTGACGTGACCGATGCTGACTCAGTAGAGACGGCATTCGACCAGGTTGAACAGCACTACGGCCACATCGATATCCTGGTGAACTGTGCAGGTTATGTGATGTTACAGCCGGTACTGGAAACCGACTTTGCCGAGTGGCAGAAGCAGATCGCCGTCAATCTCACTGGCCCTTTCCTCTGCTCGCAAGCGGCGGGCAAACGCATGGTGCGCGCCGGTAACGGCGGCAAGATCATCAATATCGCCTCGCAAGCCGCTTCCATCGCCATTGATAACCATGTGGCCTATACCTCTGCCAAAGCTGGCCTGCTCGGCATGACCAAAGTGATGGCCAAAGAGTTCGCGCCACACCGCATCAACGTCAATACCTTGTCACCCACCGTGGTGCTGACGCCGATGGGCGAAAAAGCCTGGCGCGGTGAGAAGGGTGAACAGATGAAGAAACTGATTCCGTTAGGACGTTTTGCTTACACCGATGAAATTGCCGCCGCCGTGCTGTTCTTCGCCAGCAACGGCAGCGACATGATCACCGGCGCAGATTTAATGATCGATGGCGGCTTCACCATCTGGTAATGCCGCGCCAGCACCAGTAAGGCCTCAACCCTGCAATAACTACAAAACAATGAGAGAGCACGAACATGAAAAAACGTACCCTGTTGTTCACCGCCATTGCCAGTTGCCTGATCGCCCAATCCAGTTTCGCTGCCGACAAAGGCACCATCATGATTCTGGTGAACTCGCTGGATAACCCTTATTACGCTTCCGAAGCCAAAGGCGCCAACCTCAAAGCGCAACAGCTGGGCTACAAAACCAGTGTGCTGTCGCACGGTGAAGACGTTAAGAAACAAAGCGAGCTGATCGATGCGGCCATCGGTAAAAAAGTGCAGGGCATTGTGCTGGATAACGCCGACTCCACCGCCAGCGTCGCGGCGATCAAAAAAGCCAAAGATGCAGGCATTCCCGTGGTACTGATCAACCGTGAAATCCCGGTGGACGATGTAGCACTGGCGCAGATTACCCACAACAACTTCCAGGCCGGTTCGGATGTGGCCAACGTGTTTGTCGAGAAGATGGGTGAAAAGGGCAGTTATGCCGAGTTGACTTGTAACCTCGCGGACAACAACTGCGTCACCCGTTCGAAATCCTTCCATCAGGTGCTGGATCAGTATCCGGATATGAAATCTGTCGCGCGTCAGGATGCCAAAGGCACCCTGATTGATGGCAAACGCATCATGGACAGCATTTTGCAGGCCCATCCCGATGTGAAAGGCGTGATCTGTGGCAATGGCCCGGTGGCCTTGGGCGCGATAGCGGCACTCAAAGCCGCAGGACGCAATGATGTCACCGTGGTGGGCATCGATGGCAGCAACGACGAACGTGATGCGGTGGAAAAAGGCGATCTGAAAGCCACGGTGATGTTGCAGGCACAGGCTATCGCCGCGCAGGGCGTGACCGATCTCGACAACTTCATCCAGAAAGGGGTGAAGCCAGAGAAGCAGCGCGTGATGTTCCGCGGCATTCTGATCACCCCGGACAATGCCAAAGGCGTGCAGGACTTTAACTACAAGTCGTAATCAATAATCGGTGCGCCTGTTATGCAGGCGCCCCAGGAGAATGTGATGCACAAACGACTCTGGTTACTGCTGCCTATCGTGATCCTTAGCGGTTGCCGCATTGTGTCGCAGCAGGAGCTGGCCGACCTGAAAAATCCCCCGAATCCGAAAATGGCCAATATCGCTCAGACCTGGCAGCAGAAACTGGTGCCGCAGATTCAGCATGATGCAAAACCAGTCGCCGAACTGCTCAACGCGCTGAAATCCGCTAAAGATTTTGACAGCGCCTGTCAAACCTACGGCTACCGGTCGCAAGAGGAGAATCCTTGTGTGTTCAGCGTCAAGGTTAGCGGTGAGGTGACGGCGGTGAACACCACGTCACGCAATGGGCGCATGACGGTGAAAGACGTTTCCGGCGATAACGTGACGGTGCAGGTCGGTCCGATTTTCCCCGGCACGGTGCTGCGTGATGCCTATAAAGGGGCCAGCTATCAGGACTTCAACGATCAGGTGTTGTTTGGTGACTACAGCCGCGCCATTAATCAGCAGGCCGCCAATATGATGAGCGCCTTTAAGCCCAAAGTGGGCGATAAAGTGCAGCTTTCTGGCGTGTTCAGCAGCTTCGATACCCCTGAGCAGGTGCCGAATGTCACACCTGCTGCCATCGTGCGGCAGTAAGGAGCGGGCATGCAAAATCCTCAAAGTGACGTGATTATCGAAACCCGCAATGTTTCGCGTATTTACCCCGGCGTCACCGCGCTCGATCAGGTGAACTATCGCGTCTATCGCAACAAAGTGAACGTGCTGATTGGTGAAAACGGTGCCGGTAAATCCACCATGATGAAGATGCTGGCGGGCGTGGAAACCCCTTCGTCCGGTGAAATTCTGCTGGATGGCGAAGTGGTGTCGCTCAACTCCACTCATCAGGCGGAAAAGCACGGTATCAGCATCATCTTTCAGGAACTTAATCTGTTCCCCAACATGAACGTGATGGACAACATCTTTATCGCCAATGAATTTTTCCAGCGCGGTGTGATTAACGAAAAGTATCAATATGCGTTGGCGAAATCGTTGCTTGAGCGGCTTGAGCTGGATGTTGACCCTTATGCGGCGCTGGGCGAATTGGGGATTGGCCATCAACAGCTGGTCGAGATTGCCCGGGCGCTGTCGAAAGATACGCGCGTGCTGATCATGGATGAACCCACCAGTGCGCTCAGCCAGTCTGAAGTGAAGGTGCTGTTCAACGTGATTGACCAGCTGAAACGGCGTGGCGTCACCATCATCTATATCTCGCATCGACTGGAAGAGCTGATGGAGATTGGCGATCACATCACCATTTTTCGTGACGGCCGCTTTATCAGTGAGCGAGAAGTGCGTGACGCTTCGGTTCCCTGGATCATCGAACAGATGGTCGGCGACAAGAAAAAACACTTCGACTATCAGCCCGCCACTCAGGGCGAAACGATTTTGAACGTCAACGGGCTGACGGCACTGCATCAGAATGGCGGCTACAAGCTCAATGATGTGTCGTTTTCGCTGCGTAAAGGCGAAGTGATCGGCATTTACGGTTTGCTGGGCGCGGGACGCACGGAATTGTTTAAAGGGCTGATTGGCATGATGCATTGTCAGTCTGGCAGCGTCAGCCTGAACGGTGAAGTACTGGATAAACGCAACTTCCAGCAGCGGTTAAAAAAAGGCATTGCGCTGGTGCCGGAAGACCGACAGACCGAGGGCGTGGTGCAGTTAATGTCGATCACCGCCAACATGACGCTCAGCGATCTCAGCCTGCGCGGTTTCCGCCGTGCGCTGCGATTACTCAATCCCCGTAAAGAGCAAAGCCGCGTCGATGAAATGATTGGCCATCTTGCCATTAAAGTCAGCGACCCGGATCTACCGATCACCTCACTTAGCGGTGGCAACCAGCAGAAAGTGGTGCTGGGAAAAGCGCTGATGACCGGCCCACAGGTGGTGCTGCTGGATGAACCTACGCGTGGAATCGATGTGGGGGCAAAAACGGACGTGTATCACCTGATTGGCAATCTCGCACAGCAAGGTCTGGCGGTGATGTTCTCCTCTTCTGAACTGGACGAGGTGATGGCACTGGCCGATCGCATTCTGGTGATGGCCGATGGCCGTATTACCGCCGATTTACCGCGCAGCGCGGCAACGCGAGAAGCGCTGATTAGCGCCTCAACACCGCATGATTGAGCCCGCAGGAGAGCAATAAATGAACCAGAAATACCTGCTTTATATGTACTTGCTGAAAGCGCGAACCTTTATTGCGTTACTGATCGTGGTGGGCTTTTTCAGCTTTATGGTGCCCAACTTCCTGACTACTTCAAACCTGCTGATCATGACGCAGCACGTTGCCATTACCGGGCTGCTGGCGATTGGCATGACGCTGGTGATCCTGACGGGTGGCATCGATCTGTCTGTCGGCGCGGTGGCGGGCATCTGCGGCATGGTGGCAGGGGCGCTGCTCACCAATGGCGTGCCGCTGTGGGGCGGCAATACGCTGTTCTTTAACGTGCCGGAAGTGATCCTGGTGGTGGCGCTGTTCGGCATCGGGCTGGGGCTGATCAATGGCACCGTCGTCACACGTCTGGGCGTCGCGCCCTTTATCTGCACCCTCGGCATGATGTATGTGGCACGCGGGGCCGCGTTACTGTTCAACGATGGCAGCACTTACGCCAATCTGGTGGGTGTTACGGCGCTCGGCAACACCGGTTTCGCCATGCTGGGATCCGGCAGCGTGCTCGGCGTTTATATTCCTATCTGGTTGATGATTGGCTTCCTGCTGCTCGGCCTCTATCTGACGCGCAAAACCCCGCTGGGCCGTTACATCTATGCCACCGGCGGCAATGAATCCGCGGCTCGTCTGGCGGGTGTGCCGATCATCAAAGTCAAAGTGTTCGTTTATGCCTTCTCGGGTTTGTGCGCTGCGCTGGTGGGATTGATCGTCGCATCCCAGCTGCAAACTGCGCACCCAATGACCGGCAACATGTTCGAGATGGACGCCATCGGCGCAACCGTTTTGGGCGGAACCGCGCTGGCAGGAGGGCGCGGGCGCGTATCGGGTTCGATTATTGGTGACTTTGTCATCGTGTTCCTCGCCGATGGCATGGTGATGATGGGCGTCAGCGATTTCTGGCAAATGGTGATTAAAGGGCTGGTGATTGTTACCGCCGTGGTGATCGACCAGTTCCAGCAAAAATTACAAAGTAAGGTGGTGCTGCTGCGCAGACATGAAAAAAAGCAGCAATCGGCCGCCCTGCCTGAAGCAACGCATGGATAACAGGAGGCAACATGACACGCGATTTTAGTGGAAAAACGGTGGTGATTACCGGCGCATGCCGCGGGATTGGCGCGGGCATTGCCGCACGATTTGCGCGGGATGGTGCGCGGCTGGTAATGGTGTCTAACTCGGATCGGGTATTCACCACGGCGCAGGCGCTGGAAGAACAGTACGGCAGCGAGATTCTGGCGCTGCAGGTGGATGTGACCGATGAGACGGCGGTTCAGCAGCTTTACCAGCAGGCGGCGGAGCGCTTCGGCACCATTGATGTGTCGATCCAAAATGCCGGGGTGATCACGATTGATCGCTTTGATTCAATGCCAAAGAGCGACTTTGAAAAAATTCTGGCGGTCAACACCACGGCCGTGTGGCTGTGCTGCCGCGAGGCGGCGAAATATATGGTGAAGCAGGGCAGCGGCAGCCTGATCAACACCTCATCAGGGCAGGGGCGGCAGGGTTTTATTTACACGCCACACTATGCAGCCAGTAAAATGGGCGTCATCGGTATTACTCAGAGCCTGGCGCTGGAATTGGCGCCGTGGCACATCACCGTGAATGCCTTCTGTCCGGGCATCATCGAAAGTGAGATGTGGGATTACAACGATCGCGTTTGGGGAGAAATTCTTAGCAGCGATAAAAAGCAGTATGGCAAAGGCGAGTTGATGGCGGAATGGGTGGAAAATATCCCGCTGAAACGCGCCGGGCAGCCGCAAGACGTCGCCGGGCTGGTGGCGTTTCTCGCCTCGGATGATGCGCGCTACATTACCGGTCAAACCATCAATGTGGATGGCGGGCTGATCTTCTCCTAATCGCAGCAGCCGTGAGCGTCTTGCGGGGCTTTACGCAGGGCGCTCTGCGGAGCGATGTCGCTATCAAGATAAGATGATGCCTTTTGCGAATCAGGCGATGTCCTAATTCAGCCCGGCTTTTTCTGCAATATCGGCAGAATGTGTTAGGGTATTCCAGTACAGTTTTGTGAGCCACTTCAAATTCTAAACTGGATAAAAGCCTGTTTTTGCTATGACATCTGTTTTCTCTGCTTTCAAATCACTGCGCATGCTGCCCGCTGCAACGGGGCTGCTTTTCACCGCGCCTGCTCTGGCGCTGGTCACTGACACGCATGTCGCTGATGCGCCTTTTAGCGATCCTGAACGCTTCCAGAAGATGGCCAGCGATCTCCCCGCACTTGGCTATGAAGATGAGAATGCGGCTTTCAGCAAAAATCTGGCGACCATCGCTAAGAGCATTGGTGAAGCCAGTCAGGACAGCACCAGTGACAACACTTTTGGTCATCAGGCGGGTATCTGGGCGTTTAATCATTTCCGCGATGAAGTGGCAAACCGCGTGGTGGATGAGGGCCAATCTCTGCTATCGCCTTATGGTAAAGCGCAGATCGATTTTAACGTCGATATGGATGGTAACTTCACCGGCAGTGGCGCCTCTCTGCTTACGCCGTGGGCCGATCGCTATCAATATCTGACGTTTAGTGAGGTGGGCTTCCACCAAACGGATGATGGGCTGGTGGGCAATATCGGCTTAGGACAACGCTGGACGGCGGGCAAATGGCTGCTCGGTTATAACGGTTTTGTCGATCGCATGTTCAACAGCGGATTGCAGCGCGCTTCAGTGGGAACCGAAGCCTGGGGCGATTACCTGCGCTTCTCGGCTAATTACTACACACCGCTATCGGGCTGGCAAAACCGCGATCCCTTCCAGCAGCAACGAATGGCGCGCGGCTACGACTTCACCACTCAGGGCTATCTGCCGTTTTATCGCCAACTCGGCATGTCGGTAAGTTGGGAGCAGTATCTGGGCGATGATGTGGATCTGTTTAGCAGCGGCAATACCTATCACAATCCTTCGGCACTGACTTTTGGCGTCTCGTACACGCCGGTACCGCTGGTGACATTTTCTGCCAGCCACAAAACCAGTAATGAAGGTGAAAGTCAGGATCAGCTGGGTTTACATCTTAACTATCGTTTCGGCGTGCCGTTGAGCCAGCAGTTGAGTGCCGATAACGTGGCCGAAGCGCGTTCGCTGCGCGGCAGCCGTTACGACATGGTGACGCGCAACAATACGCCGGTGGTGGAGTATCGTCAGCGCAAAACCTTATCGGTATTCCTCGCCACACCGCCATGGCAATTAAACGGCGGCGAAAGCCTGCCGCTGAAATTGCAAATCCGCAATGCGAATCCGATAACCAGGGTGACGTGGCAGGGCGATACCCAGGCGTTAAGCCTCACGCCGGGTGCGAATCCTAACGATCCGCAAGGGTGGAGCATTATTATGCCCGCGTGGAACAGCGCATCTGACGCCACTAACAGCTATCGTCTGGCGGTTACGCTGGAAGACAGCAAGGGGGGGCGGGTGACTTCCAACTGGATTACGCTGCAAATCCAGGAACCGTTTAGCATTAATTCCGGTGAGGATAATCGCTTCGATTTGCTGGCGCCTTAAAAACGGTCATCGACGAAATTCCAGCCACTTCAGTGCATGAACCTGGTAAGATAGCGGCTTATTGTCAAGAATGGATTCTTACTGCATGCCTTCAATTCCGGTTCCGCTGGTTACGCTACTGGTGCTGCTAATTTTAATCGTGACCTTAGCGGCGAACGATAAGCAACGCCACCAAACCACGCTGCTATTTCTGGTCGTCTGCTCACTGTTACTGGCGGTGGGAGCATTACGTTGGATCTGGCCGTCAACACCACTCATGGCTTTGCGCGTGTTATTAGCAACGCTAATCCCGGCGCTGGCCTGGCACTGTTTCAGCCCGCATACGACTCATCAATATTCACGCTGGAAAATCGTCCCACCCGCGCTGGCCATCATCATTATGCAGTTCTGGCCAGAAGCCATTGATAGCGCGCTATTTGTGCTTTACATCGGATACGGGGCGACATTGATTCTTATGGGCTCAGGCGGTGGGGATCGATTTAGCGATGCGCGCATCGGTGAAGTCGGCCTGGCGGCAAGAATGGCTCTTACCGCCGGTGTTTTTCTTTGCTTCTCTGGTATGACAGATTTGCTGGTGGCGCTCGAATTCACTTTGCATCAGGGCAAGCTTGTGCCACAAATCATCGCGATACTGCAAAGTTTAATGCTGCCTTTGCTTAGTCTGGCGATTGTACTTGCAGCACGGACCCGCCCCCGGGAAGTGAGTATTGAGACAGTACTGCCCGATTCTTCTCCGTTGCAGACGCCTGAGCAGGCAGCCTTGTGCCTGCAACTGGAAAATCGACTGCGGCAGGATGACCTGTTCCTTAATACACAACTCACGTTGAATCTGTTAGCACGCAAATCCGGTATTCCCTCGCGTCATATCTCACGTGCGATCAATGCGACTTACCACTGCAATGTTTCTCAGTGGATAAATGGTTTTCGCATCGCTCATGCGCAGCAGTTGCTTCGAAGCAGCTCACTGCCGATTACGGAGGTGATGCTGGCGTCAGGATTCACCACTAAATCAAATTTCAATCGCGAGTTTTTGCGCATTAGCGGACAGACGCCGAGTGCATTTCGTCAGCAGGCGGGGTCAATGCCGCTGTCAGAAAGCGAGTGATACGGGCGATTAACTCCTGATGAATATCGGCGCGGGTGCGGCTGCCTTGATCCCGGCAAACGAAGCCCTCACCAGGGGAAGATTGTTCGATTAACTCAGCACCATGGGGTTTACAGCGCTGCATAAAACTAAAGTGGGTTGCGCCTCTTATACGTGAAAACGATGTCTGTTGCGGCGGAAGATACTGCGCCAGATAGCCGGATACCAGTGAGGCGGGAAGTTCAGCACTGTCTTGTTCTGCGGATAACACCAGCACTGGCACAGAAACCCTTGCCAGGCTCTCAGGTGTGAATCCGCGCGCCAGACCAAGATCAAGCGATACGGCCGCTTTAATACGTGGGTTACGTAATTGAGCATCTAATAAAGAAGCGGTTTTTGTATTGCTGATACCTAAAGTCTCGATTAATTGACAGTCTGCTAGTTGCGCGTGGTTCTGACAATCCTGAACAAATCTGTTTGACGAAAACCGGGCACCGATTAACTCCATCACTGTCCACCCTCCAAGTGAGTGGCCGATGGCGGCGATGCGCAACGAATCGACCTTTCCTGCCAGGTGTTCGTCTGCCAATAACCGATCAAGTACCCGGCTGATATCATCTGGACGCAGCCAAAGTTTCCGGGCAGTAGCAGGATCGTGATTCTCAGTTGTTGTACCGGGATGATTGGGGGCAGCGACGATATATCCCTGCACAGTGAGTGCATGCGCCAACCAGTTGAGGTTACGCCAGTTACCGCCATAGCCGTGAGACAGAAGGACTAAAGGATGCTGTCCTGGACGAGGCGTTGCATTGCGTAACACCGACTCACCATAGAACACGGGGTTCTCACCCACTTCTTCAAAGACGCCCGTGGCGGCAGTGGGATACCAAAAAGCAACATTGAGCGGACGGTTGCCCTGGCTTTCAAGTGTTATTTGACGAAAGCCCGTTGCGGCCTGTGCAAGCGACGCACACATCATCAGCATAAGTGCACAAATACAAAATCGAATCATTAACGTAGTCTCCATGAGTGTAAAATCATGAAGAGTAATAACGGAAACAGTCAGTTATCGCGTCCTCAATCACGATTGAGTACCTGTATAACGACAATAAAAAAGGGCAGCTTGCGCTGCCCCTGGCTCATACCCAGCCGACACTAGCCGGTATGCAATGAGGGATACTCACTTAGAACTGATACACCAGACCAACAGCAGTTACGTCGTCAGTGTTGATGTTCAACGCGTTGTTATCTTTCAACAGGTTGATTTTATATTCTGCGTAAGCGGACATGTTCTTGTTGAAGTAGTAAGTCACGCCAACGGCAACGTACTTGAACAGATCGGTATCGCCCACGTTGTTCTCGACATCTTTCGCGCGAGAAGACACATAGCCCAGTGATGGACGCAGGCCGTTCAGGAACTGATACTGTGCAACGGCTTCAAAGTTAACCGCTTTGTTAGCGAAACCGCTGTTACCGATAGGCGTCGCATTCTGCGTTTCGCCATAGATGGTCGCCAGGTAAATCTGGTTAGCATCGTATTTCAGACCGGCTGCCCAGCTCTGTGCTTTATCGCCACGGCCGTAGGTCGCGGTGTTCTGTGCAGTTACGCGATCCAGATTAGCGTAAGAACCTACCAGGCTCAGACCAAAGTCAAAGTCATAAGACGTTGACAGCGCAAAGCCGTCACCATTCGAACGACGAACAGCCAGGTTGCTGGCGGTCGCGCTATCAGAGCGCTCGTTTTTGCCTTCATACTGCGCGGCAACGTTCCAGCCTTTCACCAGACCGAAGAAATCTTTGTTACGCCAGGTCAGCACACCGGTCGAACGGCCTGACAGGAACGCATCGGTGTAACCTGAATCACCACCAAAGTATGGCAGCATATCGGTGTAACCCAGCACGTCATACACCAGGCCGTAGTTACGGCCGTAGTCGATTGAACCGAACTGAGCAATTTTCAGACCCGCAAAGCCCAGACGGGTTTTGTTGCCTGAGTTGGCATCGCTGCCTTCAGAGTTGCTCAGGCTGTACTGGTATTGCCACTGACCATAGCCGGTCAGTTGGTCATTAATTTTGGTTTCGCCTTTAAAGCCCAGACGGGTATAGGAAGAAACTTCACCGTTTGCGCTGTCGTTATCAGAGAACAGATGCGAAACGTTGATTTTGCCGGTCAGGTCCAGCTTGTTGCCATCTTTGTTATAGATTTCGGCGGCCTGAGCCGAAGAAAGTCCCAGCAGTAAAGGCATCACTGCTGCCAGTAAGGAGCGCTTCATCATTTATAATTTACCCTGTGATATTTTTTAATTGTGTCCCCGTAATCGGGGTGAAAAGAAAATGACACAAAAGGTTCAAGATCAACAGTGCAATATCTGTAACTAAATATTTCCGATTGGCTTTTTGTGTGATTTTTAATCTCAACTTCCATTATATGGGATTTTACATTGGATAAACTTATCCCATCATGCATCCATTAGAATGCGAATAAAATATGTATTTTATTGAAAATAAACGGTTTATTTAAAATTAAAGAACAGTAAATAACCTTTTTAATATTTTGGTTAAATAGCACAAGCCTATGCTTTATTGTTCAATAACAAATATCGAAACCCACCTAATCATTAGCACGGTAATTATCAAGTTCACCACTTTGTGTCTTTTTATTTCCGCTTTGATAATAACCATAGTCACTAAATGTTATTTAGCTTTCGTTTAATAAACTTTGCTTAAAAGATATTCAATCTGTTCGCTGGATGTTAATAAAGATCTCAACTCTGGCATTTAGCCTCTTGATAATATCTGCACAATGACCGCGCATACGTGCACCGAGATTGCACAAGCCGCCCTAAATTAGGGCGTTTAGCGCACCTTTCTGGCGAAATATTCCCTCTCCGATCACAAAAGCACTATTTCATTTTGTAATTGCATAAATCTGCTAAAGAAATCACTGCCACACTCACTCCATCAGACATCTATTCACTTTTTATGCAATTTTAATGAATAGTGAGGTGTTTTAAGTTATTGATATTTCGTTGCGTCAGGTGATTTATGCATTTTTTTCGCTAGCTGGCACGCTTGCTGCACTCTACAGTAGAGCGGCAATACAACAGCTTTTAACAATTTTAAAACAAAAGCTTCACCTGAAGTGGAGCAGGAGAAATGGCTATGTCACTGCAAGTTTCACGTCACGATTTTGATCAATGGATGATGCCGGTATACGCCCCCGCGTCTTTTGTTCCGGTCCGTGCGGAAGGTTCAACACTCTGGGATCAACAAGGTAAGGATTACATCGACTTTGCAGGTGGCATTGCAGTGAATGCTTTAGGGCATGCGCATCCGGCGTTGCAGCAGGCACTGACAGATCAGGCAGGAAAACTGTGGCATACCGGCAATGGCTATACCAATGAACCTATTTTGCGTCTGGCTAAACAACTCATTGACGCCACCTTCGCCGATCGCGTGTTCTTCTGTAACTCCGGGGCAGAAGCCAATGAGGCGGCACTAAAGCTGGCCCGTAAAGTCGCACACGATCGTTTTGGTGCAGAGAAAAATGGCATCGTAGCCTTCAATAATGCATTTCATGGACGCACGCTGTTTACCGTTTCAGCAGGCGGACAACCGGCTTACTCTCGTGATTTTGCACCGCTGCCGCCGGCCATTGAGCATGCCACCTTCAACGATCTGGCCTCCGCCGCAGCACTGATCAACGACCACACTTGTGCAGTTATTGTCGAACCTATTCAGGGTGAGGGCGGTGTGTTACCTGCCGATCCTGGTTTCCTGCGTGGCCTGCGTGAACTGTGCGACAAACATCAGGCAACCCTGATTTTTGATGAAGTGCAAAGCGGCGTAGGTCGTACCGGTTCGCTGTATGCCTACATGCATTATGGCGTGACGCCGGATGTCCTGACCACTGCCAAAGCGCTGGGTGGCGGCTTCCCGATTGGCGCGATGCTGACACGCGAAGACCTGGCATTGGTAATGGGCGTGGGCACCCATGGCACCACCTACGGCGGTAACCCGCTGGCGGGTGCGGTCGCGGGTAAAGTGATGGAGCTAATTAACCAACCCGATTTTATGGCTGGCGTGGCGCAGCGCCACCAGTGGTTTGTCGATGCTTTGCAGGAGATGAATCAGCGCCTGCCGATCTTTAAAGAAGTTCGCGGCCTCGGGCTATTGATTGGCGCCGTGCTGAATGAAGACTTTGCCGGGAAAGCGAAGCAGTTCAACCTGGCGGCGGCTGAAGAAGGCGTAATGGTGCTGATTGCCGGTGCTAACGTGGTGCGTTTCGCGCCAGCGCTGAACATCAGCGAAGCGGAAGTGAAAGAGGGACTGGCGCGCTTTGAACGTGCCTGCGCTCGCGTGCTCACAGGAGCCGCATCATGATGGTGATTCGCCCCGTCGAACGTGACGACCTTGCGCAGTTGCTGTCGCTGGCGGGCAAAACCGGGGGCGGCTTAACTTCGCTGCCCGCCGATAGCGATACACTGAAAGCGCGTATTGAGCGTTCTCTGCTCACCTGGCAGGGCGCGCTACCGCGTGCTGAACAAGGCTATGTGTTTGTACTGGCCGACAGCGAAGACAATCGTGCTGTCGGCATCTGTGCTATTGAAGTGGCCGTGGGCCTTCAAGACCCGTGGTACAACTTCCGTGTGGGCACCCAGGTACACGCCTCGAAAGAGTTAAACGTCTACGCCAGCTTGCCAACGTTGTCGTTGAGTAACGATCACACCGGCAGCAGCGAGCTGTGCACGCTGTTCCTCGATCCCGATTATCGCGATGGCAAAAATGGCCATCTGCTGTCGAAATCCCGCTTTCTGTTTATGGCTAATTTCCGCGACCGCTTCATGAAGCATGTGGTGGCAGAGATGCGCGGTGTCAGTGATGACACCGGTCATTCCCCGTTCTGGGACAGCGTCGGCAGCCGTTTCTTCTCGATGGAGTTTCGTGAGGCCGATTTCCTCAGCGGCACCGGGCAGAAAGCTTTTATAGCCGAGCTGATGCCAAAACATCCGCTGTACATCCACTATCTCAGTGAAGCGGCGCAAAAAGTGATTGGCGAAGTGCATCCGAAAACAGCGCCCGCGCGCGCCGTGCTGGAAGCGGAAGGGTTTCGTTATCTCAATTACGTCGACATCTTTGACGGCGGCCCAACGCTGGAGTGCGAGATTGATCGCATTCGCGCCATTCGTAAAAGTCATCTGCTTCAGGCGGAAGCAGGGGAAGCGGATGAAAACTGGCCGCTGTGTCTGGTCGCCAACGGTGATTACCAGCATTTCCGCGTGGCGCTGCTGCCCGTCGATATGGCGAGCGGGAAAGTACGCATCAATGAACATCAGCGCACGACGTTGCGCTGCGATTATGGCGATGCATTGCGTGTAGTCACGCTGTGCCGCGAGGAGAAAAAAGCATGACGCACTTCATTAATGGTCAATGGCTGACAGGCGGCGCGGAAGCGTTAACCAAACAAAACCCGGTGAACGGTGAAACGTTGTGGCAAGGCCGAGCCGCGACCGGCGCGCAGGTGGCGGCAGCTTGCGAGGCGGCACGCGCCGCCTTTCCCGCGTGGGCACGCAAACCTTTTGCAGAACGTCAGGCGGTAGTGGAAGCCTTCGCCACATTACTTGAGAGCCACAAATCTGCTCTAGCAGAAACCATCGCCAAAGAAACCGGTAAACCGCGCTGGGAAACCCTGACCGAAGTGCAGGCGATGATCAATAAAATCGCCATCTCGGTGAAAGCCTATCACACCCGTACCGGAGAGCAGGCTGACGGTGAAAGCTCGCTGCGCCATCGTCCGCATGGCGTGCTCGCAGTGTTTGGTCCTTACAATTTCCCCGGCCATCTGCCGAACGGTCATATCGTTCCTGCGCTGTTGGCGGGCAACTGCGTGGTGTTTAAACCGAGTGAACTCACGCCGATGACAGCGGAAAAAACCGTTGAGCTGTGGGAGCAGGCGGGACTGCCGGCAGGCGTGATAGCGCTGTTGCAGGGCGCGCGCGAAACCGGCCAGGCGCTGGCGCATGAGCCACAAATTGATGGCCTGCTGTTTACCGGCAGCGCCGCAACGGGCTATCACCTGCACCGCCAGTTTGCCGGGCAGCCCGAGAAAATGCTGGCGCTGGAGATGGGCGGTAACAATGCGCTGATCGTTGAAGATCCTTCAGACCTTGATGGCGCGGTACACATTGCGATTCAGTCAGCTTTTATTACGGCTGGACAGCGCTGTACCTGTGCACGTCGTCTGTTGGTGAAACGCGGAGCGGCAGGCGATGCCTTCCTGCAGCGTTTGGTGGAAGTGGCCGGACGTCTGCAACCTGGCGCCTGGAATGCTGAACCGCAACCCTTTATGGGCAGCGTGATTTCACCTACCGCCGCTGGACATATTCATGCGGCCTGGCAGCAGCGTATCGATCTGGGCGGCAAGGTGTTGCTGGCGATGCACTGGCCGGATCGCGACAGCGCCATTATCACTCCCGGCATCATTGAGATGACCGACGTGGCGAAACTGCCTGACGAAGAGGTGTTTGGTCCGCTGCTGCAGGTGATCCGTTACGATGAATACGATCAGGCGATTCGTATTGCCAACCAGACGCGTTACGGCTTGTCCTGCGGCTTGATTTCTCCGCAGCGCGAGCAGTTCGACCAGCTGCTGCTGGAGGCGCGTGCCGGGATTGTTAACTGGAATAAACCGTTAACCGGTGCCGCTAGCTCAGCGCCGTTTGGCGGTGTGGGGGCTTCCGGTAACCATCGCGCCAGCGCCTGGTATGCAGCGGATTACTGCGCGTGGCCGATGGCATCTTTGGAGAGCCCCAGCCTGGCGTTGCCGGGCAGCTTATCGCCGGGACTCGATTTCTCCGCGGAAGGAGCTGAATAATGAAAGCGTTTGAAGCCAACTTTGATGGACTGGTCGGCCTGACGCACCATTACGCCGGGCTCTCCTTTGGTAATGAAGCCTCAACGCGCAATCAGCTGCAGCCTTCTAACCCGCGTCTGGCCGCGAAGCAGGGCCTGTTGAAAATGAAAGCGCTGGCGGACATGGGCTACGTGCAAGGGGTGATTCCGCCGCATGAGCGGCCGAATATCCCGCTATTGCGCCAGCTGGGTTTCGCTGGCACGGATGAACAGGTACTGGCGAAAGCCGCTCAGCAGGCACCGCAGCTATTGTCTGCGGCCAGTTCTGCCTCGGCAATGTGGGTGGCGAATGCCGCTACCGTATCGCCTTCAGCCGACAGCGCCGATGGCCGCGTACACTTCACCGTGGCCAACCTCAATAATAAGTTTCATCGCGCCATCGAAGCGCCGGAAACCGCCGACTTGCTGCGCGCCATTTTCCGCGATCCGCAGCACTTCAGCGTGCATGACGCTTTGCCGCAGGTGGCCCTGTTTGGCGATGAAGGTGCCGCTAACCACAACCGCTTTTGCGCCGGGTATGGTGATGCGGGTGTGCAGCTGTTTATTTATGGTCGTGATGGGCAACAGCAGGGCGCTGCACCGGCGCGTTATCCGGCACGTCAAACGCGAGAGGCCAGCGCCGCGGTGGCGCGTCTGCATCAGCTCGACGACCAGCGCACGCTGTTTGCTCAGCAAAACCCGCTGGTAATCGATCAGGGCGTGTTCCACAACGATGTCATCGCCGTTAGCAACCAGCAGGTGCTGTTCTGCCATGAAGAAGCGTTTGTTGAACAGCCTGCGTTATTGCAACAGCTGGCGGCGCGCGTGCCTGGCTTCCAGCCTATTGTGGTGCCACGCGATCAAGTGTCAGTGGCGGACGCGGTGAATACCTATCTGTTTAACAGCCAGCTGTTGCAGCATCCTGAAGGTGGGATGCGACTGGTGCTGCCAGAAGAGTCGCGCCAGCACGCGGGTGTATGGCGCTATTTGTCCGGGCTGGTGGAGAGCGGCGGACCGATTCGTGAACTCACGGTGTTCGACCTACGTGAGAGCATGTGTAACGGCGGTGGACCAGCCTGTCTGCGTTTACGCGTGGTGCTGAATGAAGCAGAGCGCCAGGCCCTCAATCCAGCGGTACTGATGAATGATCGCCTGTTCACCACCCTGAACAGCTGGGTGGATCGCCACTACCGAGATCGCCTCACGCAAGCCGATTTGGCCGATCCGCAATTGCTGCGTGAAGGACGCACCGCGCTGGATGAGCTGACACAGCTGCTAGACTTAGGCAGTGTCTACGCATTTCAGCGTTAACCTCAGAGTGGAAGTCAAGCTTCTGAGTTGAAAAGGAGTCTACATGCAGGATTTTCTACAACAGACCCTGTCAGGCAAGCCGCCCCAGCAGCGGCAGGGCAGCAACGCCCATTTGCAGTGGCAGTGGCATGACGAGGGCATTTTATCCCTGACACCACACGCGCCGACGCAGCAGGCATTGGTACTCTCGGCCGGCGTACACGGCAACGAAACGGCGCCGGTTGAGATTCTTAACCTGCTGCTGAAGCCACTGCTGCGGGGAGATCAGCCGTTGGCAGTGCGGTTGCTAGTGATATTGGGCAATCCAGAAGCGCTGCGCAGCGGCAAACGCTATCAGCAATATGATATTAACCGTTTGTTCGGAGGGCGCTGGCAGAAGGTGCCTGACTTACCTGAAGCCCAGCGTACGCTGCAGCTGGAGCAAGCGCTTGAGCGGTTTTGGCACGAGTGTCGCGATCATGAAGTGCGCTGGCATCTCGATCTGCATACCGCGATTCGTGGCTCGTACCATGCGCGCTTCGGCGTGATGCCGCTGAATCCTCAGCCATGGCCGGACGATTTTCTGCACTGGCTGGCGGCGGCAGAGCTGGAGGCATTGGTGTTTCATCGTTCACCAGGAGGCACCTTTACCCACTACAGCTGTGAGCATCACGATGCGGCCAGCTGTACGCTGGAACTGGGGAAGGCGCTGCCGTTTGGTGAAAACGATCTCAGCCAATTCGCGGCGGTACAGTTGGCGCTGGCGGCATTGCTGTACGGTGAGCCATTGCCAGAAGTGCGGGAACAGCCGCGACACTATCGCGTGGCACAGCAGATTACCCGTCACAGTGACGAGTTTGTCCTGCACATGGGGCCAGAAACCCTGAACTTTACCGCGTTTCCGCAGGGCACGTTGCTGGCAGAAGAGGGTGAGACGCGCTATTACGTGCAACAGGCACGCGAATATGTGCTGTTTCCCAATCCTCATGTTGCCGCTGGCCTGCGTGCTGGCTTGATGCTGGTGGAAGAGAACGCGCAAACGCAGGCGCTGACGTTATAAATAAAAATGGGTGAATGAAATTCACCCATTTTTCCCTTCCGCAAAACCGACAATACCGTTACACTCCTCCTTAATTCCTGCGTATTTCCCTTTGATTGTCATACTCTTTTGCAATTCCTCACGCATTTCTTCTCTTTCTCTCCATGATTGCCTGATTACTGTCTTTTATGCTTTCAGGGCTTTACTCAGACTCTGAGTAGTTGACGTTAGGCGTCGTATGCTTGTTTCCGAAGACGCGACACACCTTGTCGTCATGAAACTGAATAGTAAGGACAAATATTATGCGTAAACTCACTTCCCTGTTCCTGGCTACTGCAATGGCTCTTGGTGCTGCCAACATCGTCCACGCTGCAGCGGACAATCTGACACCACCGCCAGCAGGTAGCGAAAAACCAATGCACAAGCCGCCAATGCGTCATCACGGTATGGAGATGATGTTCAAAGGCCTGAATTTGACGGATGCGCAGAAAGCGCAGATCAAAACCATCATGCGTGACAGCCATAAAGAGATGAAACGTCCATCTCTGGAAGAGCGCCGTGCGGACCACAGCATCATCGCTTCAGATACTTTCGATAAAGCGAAAGCCGAAGCGCAGGCTGAGAAAATGACCGCCAACGCGAAAGATCGTGCGGTGAGCATGATGGAAACGCAGAACAAGATTTACAACGTGCTGACGCCTGAACAGAAAAAACAGTACAACGCCAACTTTGAGAAACGTCTGACAGAGAAAGGCCCGCATGACGGTAAAATGCCGCCACCGCCGGCTGATGGTGAATAAGCCGTTTAGCTAATCGGTTTGAGACCGCCGACGCTGTCCACTGCATCTGATGCTTTGGGCAGCGTCGGCGGTTTTGTTTTAAAGTTCAATCAGCGGGAAAACCCCGGACAGTAGCGGGCGGCACAAAATTTTATAGCCGTCATGATCAAAACCCTGACGTGCGCGCTGCAGTTGGCGAGCCTCCACTTCGGTGGCGACCGAACCGAGCCAGAACCAGTGATCAATGACGTGAATCTGCGTCATCGCCGTTCCCACTTCTACCATGCCAACCGGGCCTTGCCACGGCCAGCACACCACACGCATCTGTTCCAGCGCCTCATGCAAGCGTTGCTGATGGGCTTCAATGGATTCATTGCCACAACACGCCCCAGCGCAGCGTTTTAGCGCGGCGCGAAAACAGCCGCGTCCCGGCGTTAAACGCTCTAATCCCAGCAATCCATGGCACAGGCGCTGTTCATCGGCAATCGTCTTGAGTTTTTCCATGGCCGCAAAGCGACTGCGAAACAAACCGTAGAGGTTGGGTGAGCACGAGAAGTCGAGATCTTTGGCGTACACGACCTGCGGAGCGCCATCGCCAAGCTGCAAAGAACAAAGCTGACGATTTTTGCGCAGGCGCTTATTAAACAGCGGCTGCTGCGTTTTGATCATCTGCGCTTCCAGCAATTGCGCACCAAGATCGCCAGCGGTAGGGATCCAGGTCACGCGCCGTGCCTGGCGCAACATACTGGCTTCATCCGGGGTGCGAAAATGCGACATCACCCGACTGCGCAGGTTGACGCTTTTGCCGATATACAGCGGCAGGTTATCGCTGTCACCGTGAAAGGTATAAACGCCAGGCTGATTGGGTAACCCTTCCAGCCACTGACGTAAATGTTCGGGATATTGATAAATCGCGGCCGCATCAAATTCGAGGCGGTGGCTGGCTGCACGTCTGACCAAAACTCACTCCGATTACTGGTTGTCTGTCCAGTATATCAGCGTGATGCTTTTCTCGCCAGTCAGCGGCAGAAGGAGGGCGTTTCCCGCGATAGCGGCGGGAAACGTAGAGAAGTTACTTTTTCCAGAAATCATCGAACACGGTAATCGGCGGGCGACGTTTGTGTTCGGTTTTCAGATACCAGCCTTCAATGGTCTTCGCGGCGGCGGCATCGATGGTTTTGCCTTCCAGATAAGCGTCAATCTGTTGATAGGTAACGCCAAGCGCCACTTCGTCCTGCAAGCCAGGACGATCGTCTTCCAGATCGGCAGTAGGATGCTTCAGATACAAGTGTTCCGGGCAGCCGAGGGTTTTTAACAGCTGTTTGCCCTGGCCTTTGTGCAGGCGGAAAATCGGGTTGATATCGCTGCCGCCGTCACCGTATTTGGTGAAGAAACCGGTCACGGCTTCGGCCGCATGGTCGGTGCCCACCACCACGCCTTTGGTCATGCCGGCGATGCTGTATTGTGCCTTCATACGCTCACGCGCTTTCTCGTTGCCGCGCACGAAATCGGAAACCACGATGCCCGCTTCTTTCAACGCGCGCTCACTGGCGAGAATTGCTTCCTTGATATTCACGACCAACGTGCGATCCGGCTGGATAAACGCCAGCGCATCCTGACAATCCTGTTCATCGGCCTGCACGCCATACGGCAGGCGCACGGCGATAAAGGTGTAATCCTTATCGCCGGTCTCGTCACGCAACTCGCGAATGGCGGTTTGAGACAGAATGCCGGTTAGCGTGGAGTCCTGCCCGCCGCTGATGCCGAGCACCAGGGTTTTCAGGAATGGATTGGCTTTCAGGTAGGATTTCAGAAAATCGACGCTGACGCGGACTTCCTGTTGCGGATCGATAACGGGTTTCACACCCAACGCTTCAATGATTTCCTGCTGCAGTGACATGAACCTCTCCTCAAGTCAGTAGCCTGACGGCACAATGCGAATCATCTGCTAAAGCTAACGCCTCCGCTGGCAAACAACAAGCCGCATGGCTTGTTGTCGCACTTATTTGCAGGCTTTTCAGGCGCTTTTCGGTTTTTGTGCCAACAGGATGAACATCAAAATTGCCAGCATAAAGCAGCCAAAGATGGTGCCCGTCATGCTCGCCACCGAGGTGCCGCCCAGCCCGGTCACTGGCACAGCAATGGCGCCTAAGGTAAACATGGTGACGCCAATCACCGCCGAGGCGCTGCCCGCACGATGTCCCTGACTCTGCATCGCAAGAGACGAAGCCGTGGTCGCAATCACACCGTTACTGGCGATGGTGAAGAACAGTGCCAGCAGAATAATCGGCAGTGGCGCACCAGTCAGGCCGGCTAATAGCAGGCAACTCGACGCGACAAACGCCAGCGTCAGCCCGCCTTTCAGAACACGATATTCACCCCAAAGCGGGCACAAACGTGCACTGGTTTGCGATGCAATAATCAGGCCGAAGCCATTGGCCGCGAAGCAGAAACTAAACGCCTGCGGTGACAAACCATAGATTTGCTGTAACACAAACGGGGAAGCGCCAATGTAGGCAAACATCCCGGACATCATAAAGCCCTGTGTCAGGCAAAAGCCCATAAATGGACGATGGGTGATCACCTGGCCGAGAGCCGCCCAGGCGGAAAAGATCGAGCCCTGGCTGCGACGTTCGGCGGGCAGCGTTTCGTGCAGTTTCCAGCGCGCGAGGAAGATTAGCAGTACGGCGATACACCCGAGTACCACAAAAATGCCGCGCCAGTTCAGCACCGTCATTAACACGCCGCCAAGCACCGGCGCACCAATCGGCGCCAGACCATTTACCAGCATCAATAGGGCAAAGAAACGCGTCAGTTCATGGCCACTGTACATATCGCGCGCGATGGCGCGTGACAATACCGCACCGCCAGCGCCCGCCAGGCCTTCAAACAGACGTGCTACCAGCAGCGAGTGAATGTCTTTTGCCAGCGCGCAGCCAATGGAAGCGATAAACAACAGCACCAGTGACAGCATCAGGGGGCGAATACGGCCAAATTTGTCGCTCATCGGGCCAAACAGCAATTGTCCTGCGCCGAGCCCCAGCAAACCTGCGGTTAAACTCAACTGCGCGGTGGCGGTTTCGGTGTGCAGATCGCGCGCCAGTTCAGGTAAGGCGGGCAGATACAGGTCGATGCAGAGCGGTCCGAGTGCCGCAAGCAGGCCCAGCGTAATGGCGTAAACCAGCCGATTAGAGTGTGCAGGTGTCATTGATCCTCTGTCTTATTGATGTCTTGAGATTTTTTTGCCGGGGGATTATACGAAGCGTGAAGCGGCAACACAGCAACTTTACGAAAAACTAACGTTTCAGAAATTGCCTAAAACATTGCCATTGATTTGATTAATCTGGATTTATGTTCCAGGCTTAGTGTGACATGGACAAAGTATGAGGAATATAAAGATGAAAAAAGTGCTGGGATGTATCGCTGCCGCTGTGACGCTGGTAGCCCTGTCTGGTTGTACGACTTATGACAAAGCCGAAAGCTATGTGACTAAGCCGGTGGTTAAGGATGTGAAAAAAGGTATGACGCGCGATCAGGTTCGCCAGATTGCAGGTGCGCCATCAACTGAAATCACCATGGTACATGCCCGTGGTACTTGCCAGACATACGTGATTGGTGAGCGTGATGGTAAACCACAGACCTACTTTGTCAGCTATAACGATGTGGGCCGCGTAATGAACTACGGCTTCCAGAGCTGTAAAGACTACGATACCGATCCGCAAGCTGCGCAGTAATTCTTGCCGAATGCAAAAAGGCCCGTCAATGACGGGCCTTTTTTCGTTTAACGCTTACAGTCCGTAAGGGCGGGGCACTTCAACATAATTGCCGCCCATCTCACGCTGATAGTAGTGACCTTCCTGCACGTAATAGCGTTTTCCGTTGAAATCCAGTACGCGCATCCCACCTTCTGGCGGCGCCTCAGGCGACTGGACCACCACGTAGGTATCGCCCTGGCGCTGGTAGTAGTTACCATTCAGCATGTAATAGGTGAGACCGCCTATCAGTACCGCTGTCGCCGCTTCAGGTAAGAAGCGCAGCGGACCAGGACCGCCCCAACGTGGGCCACCACCCCAATGTGGACCTGGGCCGGGGCCCCAGCCGTAAGGGTGGGCAAAACTAATGGCGGGCGTTAATAAGGTTAACGCCAGCACCGAGGCGATAACGTGTTTCATCGGTGATTCTCCTGCTATGACTGATAGCAGAATTAGCCTTCTGATGAGAAAACTCAAGAGAAAAGTGGCTGATTTTTCGTCTGTTTACCATGCTTAACGCTTTCCTGACGCTAGCGCCACGATCGGGGATAATTGCGGAGTTTAAGCCATAAAAAAACGGCAGGCGAGTAGGCCTGCCGTTGTTCAATTGCGTCGGAATTAACGATGCGCCAGTTCGGCGTGCTCGTCGCTCTCCAGCACTTTTTTGTCAGTCAAACCGAGCCAGCGGCTGGTGAGTGAACCGGCCGTCATCGAACCATTGACGTTCAATGCGGTACGGCCCATATCGATCAGCGGCTCGATGGAGATCAGCAGCGCAACCAGCGTTACCGGCAAGCCCATCGCAGGCAGCACAATCAGCGCTGCGAATGTGGCTCCGCCGCCGACACCGGCAACACCCGCAGAACTCAGCGTGACGATACCGACCAGCGTGGCAATCCACATCGGATCAAACGGGTTGATGCCGACCGTTGGCGCGACCATCACCGCCAGCATGGTTGGATACAAACCAGCACAACCGTTCTGACCAATGGTGGCACCGAAGGAAGCCGAGAAGCTGGCAATCGATTCCGGCACGCCAAGACGGCGCGTCTGCGTTTCCACGTTCAGCGGAATACTGGCTGCACTGGAACGGCTGGTGAAAGCGAAGGTGATCACCGGCCATACTTTACGGAAGAAGCGCATCGGGTTGATGCCGTTCACCGACAGCAGCAGGGCATGTACGCCAAACATAATCGCCAGACCGAGATAAGAGGCGACCACGAAACCGCCCAGCTTGATGATGTCCTGCAGGTTAGAGCCCGCTACCACTTTGGTCATCAGCGCCAGCACGCCGTAAGGCGTCAGCTTCATGATCAAACGTACCAGCTTCATCACCCAGGACTGCAGAGTGTCAATCGCCACCAGCACGCGCTCGCCTTTGACTTTGTCATCCTTCAACAGCTGCAGTGCAGCGACACCAAGGAAGGCGGCGAAAATCACCACGCTGATGATTGAGGTGGGGTTCGCGCCCGCCATATCAGCAAATGGATTTTTCGGGATAAAGGAGAGTAGCAACTGCGGCGTGCTGAGATCTGCAACCTTGCCAACATAGTTGCTTTGTATCGCGCTCAGGCGTGCGGTTTCCTGCACACCCTGCACCAGACCTTCCGCGCTCAGGCCAAACAGACCGGTGACCATCACACCCACCAGCGCCGAAATAGCGGTAGTGAACAGCAATACGCCAATGGTCAGCACGCTGATTTTGCCGAGTGAAGAGGCATTATGCAGACGTGCCACCGCGCTCAGGATCGAGGCAAATACCAGCGGCATCACAATCATCTGCAGCAGCTGGACATAACCATTGCCGACGATGTTGAACCAGCCAATCGAGGCCTTCACCACCGGGCTGTTTTCGCCATAAATGGTTTGCAGCGCCAGGCCGAACAATACGCCAATCACCAAACCGGTCAGCACGCGCTTCGACAGGCTCCAGCTTTGATTGCCAATGCGATTCAACAGAATCAGCAACGCAACGAAGGCGACGATATTAATAATGAGGGGAAAATCCATACTCGACTCCAGAGATGTGCCGCGCAGCAGGTTTGGCTGGCGCGGAAAACAGTAAGTTCCCGTCAGGGAATGTCAGGAATGTTACCAGTTCAGGAAAGTGCAGGCTTATACTCAAAAGGAATGGTTTATAACTTTATTGATTGATTTGCCTGGTTATTGACCGCTTTGGCCATTAACTAATCGACCGACACCATTTTGCAGCGTATTAAACAGTTGCTCGGGCCAACCGTTGGCACCAAAAGAGGGCATGCCAGCCGGAAACCACAGTGCGTAGCCGACCAATGCGAGGCAAAGTGCACGTTCCAGCTGATTGCCTTTTTGGCTGTTGAGCAGTGGCAAACGGAAACGCCAGCGGCACGGCCAGAGCAAGGGAACGCCTGCGGGAGTCAACATGTCGGCGACGATGTGGCTGAGATAGCCCAACGTCATCCCCTGCAGAACATCGGCAGGCAGGAACCAGTCCGCCGGGACGTTGATCTGGAACAGCCACAGGCTTATCGCCACCGCCAGCAAGCTGTGGGTAAACCCGCGATGGCCAAAGGCGCGGGCAATAGGTTGCGAGATCCATCTCAGGCGCTGACCTAATACGGATTTAGGATGGTCGATATCGGGCAGCAGACAGGTCAACAGCGCAGCAGGCACGAGATGCCACCAGTCGGCGCTGGCCATCACTGGCGTCAGCTCCGCACGCTTGGCAAAAATCGCGCTGGCAATGGCAAAAATGATATGGCCTTCGGCCGTCATGATGAAACCTGGCTGCAAAAACTGTCGATGCATCCAGTATAGGGATTTATCCAGTGAAATAGAACGGTGACGCTGTAACGAAGCGTTAATATTTTTCACTTTCCCGCGTCATAATGACGCGGGAAAAGAACAGGTTAGCGTGCTAACCATCCGCCATCGACGGCGAGCGTGTAGCCATGAACATAATTCGCCGCGTCAGAAGCCAGGAAAACAATCGGACCCATCATGTCATCCGGAATACCCCAGCGGCCGGCAGGGATACGCCCGAGGATCTCTTCGTTGCGCGACTCATCATTGCGCAGTTGTTCGGTGTTATTGGTCGCCATATAGCCGGGAGCGATGGCATTAACATTAATGCCGTGTTTTGCCCACTCATTTGCCATCAGACGCGTTAAGCCCATCACCGCACTTTTCGACGCCGTATAGGAAGGCACGCGAATGCCGCCCTGGAAGGAGAGCATCGAGGCGATATTGATAATCTTGCCGCCGTTGCCCTGAGCGATAAACTGGCGCGCCACCTGCTGAGACAGGAAGAACAGGCTTTTGCTGTTGATGTTCATCACATCATCCCAATCCTGCTCGCTGAAGTTGAGGGCATCCTCACGGCGGATGATGCCTGCGTTATTCACCAGAATATCGATGCGCCCAGCCTGGGCAACGGCTTGTTCAACAATCTGCGGCACCCCTGATGGCTGAGTCAGGTCGGCCTGAATCGACCAAAAGCGGCGACCTAAGGCTTCCACTTTATCCTGGGTGTCGGCAGGTCCGGCGCGGTTAACGCCGATGATGTCGCAGCCCGCTTGCGCCAGTCCTAATGCCATTCCCTGACCTAAACCGGTGTTGCAGCCGGTCACCAGCGCAATTTTGCCTTCCAGATTAAATGCGTTAAGGATCATCTTTCGCTCCTGTTAGCGCAGCGCGCTGATGCTGACGTGGTCCATGTCATCGAATACCTGGTTTTCGCCCACCATGCCCCAGATAAAGGTATAGCGCTGTGTGCCCACTCCGGCATGAATAGACCAGCTCGGCGAAATCACCGCCTGCTCGTTATGCACCAGCAAATGGCGCGTCTCCTGCGGTTGGCCCATCATGTGGAAGACGGCACTGTCATCCGCCATATCAAAGTAGAAGTACACTTCCATTCGACGTTCATGGGTATGGCACGGCATGGTGTTCCACAGATTGCCGTCATCAAGGCGCGTCAGTCCCATGGTGAGCTGGCAGGTGGGTAACACATCCGGCACGATAAATTTATTAATAGTGCGGCGGTTTGAGGTTGCGGCATCGCCCAGCGTGGCTTTGACCGCATCTTCTAAGGTGATCTTTTTATCCGGATAACGGGTGTGTGCCGGTGCGCTGTTGTAGTAAAACTTCGCTGGATGGCTGGCATCGCTGCTGCGGAAAACCACGCTTTTAGCGCCCTGGCCGACATACAGCGCCTCCTGATGGCCCACCTCCCAGGTTTTTCCATCGACGTCAATTAAGCCCGGCCCGCCAATATTAATCACCCCCAGCTCGCGGCGTTCGAGAAAATAGCTGACGCCCAATTGCTTGCCGACTTCCTCGCCAATCGTCACCGACTGTTGCACGGGCATAACGCCGCCAATGATGATGCGGTCAATGTGGCTGTAGGTCAGGGTGTAGTTGTCGGCGTCAAAAATTTTTTCGATCAAAAATTCGCGACGTAATCCGGCAGTGTCCAGATTTTTTGCATGCTCAGTATGAATGCTTTGACGAACGTCCATCTCAGACCTCTCAAAGTTAAAGGAAGTGTCCCGAAGTGGGTCTTTGGGCATCTTAGGCAGGATGGGATGTTAATTCAATAAAAATGAAACGTTGTTTTATTTATTTGTGTGAGCGATCAAATACGCGGTGATGTTGCCGTAGTGAGCGTTTGGGAATAATGCAAAGCGTTGCCCAGAGGCGGGCAACGAGAGTGGATGGGCTGAGTCCTGGCCCGGCACAGGTGCATCGGAATTAATTGAACAGATGCTCAGCTTTTAATTCAGTCAAATTCGCCAGCTTCACATTGGCCAGCGCCCAACGCGCATCATCCGCGTACTCGGCTGCAGGCACTACAATCGAACGCATGCGCGCGGCTTTAGTAGCGATCATGCCATTAAACGAATCTTCCAGCGTCACGCAGTTCAGCGGGTCCACACCTAACTTCGCGGCCGCATCCAGATAAACCTGCGGATGAGGTTTGCTGTACGGCAGAGCTTCGGCTGAAGCAATCGCGTCGAAGTACTTGCGCAGGTCGAACATCTCCAGCACGCGCTCAAGCATCAACAGCGGTGAGGCGGAGGCGAGGGCGATGTTTAATCCCTGCTGCTGGCAAAGTTGCAATGCCTGTTCAACACCGGGCAGCAAGGGACGCGTCTCCTCAACTAATGCTAATGCGCGTGCAATGATACGTTGCGTTACTTCTGCCTGATCCGGGCCGCTCCACGGCAAGGCTTCGTACCACATGCGAACGGTTTGATCGATGCGCAGACCCAGCGTATCGGGCAGTTCATGGCGGCGTGTGATATCCACGCCGAGACTCGCAAACACATCCAGTTCTGCCTGATCCCATAAGGGTTCAGAGTCGATCAGCAATCCGTCCATATCAAAAATAGCGGCCAACACCGGGCGACGATAAGACATACAACAGCTCCGTTTGAAATTTGCCCTACCATACCATGGGCAGCAGGGAAATCCGACTCACGGCAGGTTACGCATTTTTCAGGAAAAAATGCCGTAGTGCAGGTAGACTTAGGGCAAAACTACTGTATGTGAAGGGAGACACCATGACTTACCAACAGGCTGGCCGCATCGCCATCCTTAAGCGAGTGGCTGGCTGGGTAATTTTTATTCCAGCGCTGCTATCTACCATCATCTCGATTCTGGGTTTCATGTTTAAACACAGTGAAAAACAGCCGGGAATTGATGCAGTGATGCTGGATTTTGTCCATGTCATGGTCGACATGATCAAGTTCAACACGCCGTTTTTGAACATGTTTTGGCAAAATTCGCCAGTACCTGAGTTTAATGGCGGTGCCAATATTGGCTTCTGGATCATCTACATTCTGATTTTCGTCGGGATTGCTTTACAGGCATCTGGCGCGCGTATGTGGCGTCAGTCACGCCATATCAAAGAAGGCATTGAGGATCAGCTGATTCTCGAACAAGCCAAAGGTGTGGATGGGCGCACGCGTGCGCAATTGGAAGAGAAAATCCATATACCGCGTCATACCATTTTGTTGCAGATTTTCCCGCTCTATATCCTGCCGATTGTCATTGCCATCGCCGGTTATTTTGTCCTGAAATTACTGGGCATGCTGTAAAGCGTCAGGCCGGTCTGGCCTGACGTTGTCCTAACGCATCTTCATTTAATAGCTGGTCAATCGCGAATTGTGCGGCGTTTGTCCAGTTACCTGCAAACACGTTGGCGCGATTAAGCAAATAATAGAGCTGATACACCGGCTGCCGTTGTGAAAACCCTTCTGCCAGTGGCCATATTGAGTGATATCCCTCGTAAATCTGGCGCGGCAATTCGACGTAGTAATTCAACATCGCGAGATCGCACTCCCGATCGCCCCAATAGCAGGCAGGGTCAAACAGCCATGGTCCACTGCTGCTGTCCGCGCAATTGGCAGGCCATAAGTCGCCGTGTAGCAAAGAAGGTTCAGGATGATGATTAGCCAGCGCGCGTTGTACGCAATCGACGATCAATTCGGTGTTGCCATATTGCACCCCTTTCTCAGCGGCCAACTGCAGCTGCCAGCCAATACGCTGTTCAGCAAAGAATACCGACCAGCGACGTAACCAACTGTTGGGCTGTGGGGAGGTGGTGATGTTGTTGTCATAATCGAGGCCAAACTGCGGTTGCTCGCTCCATTGATGCAGACGAGCTAACTGCTGGCCAAGCTGGAAGGCACTAAGTTCGTTTAGCGCCTCTGGCTGAATATACTCCAGCAGCAAAAAGCTGCTGTCGCGGTCATTACCAACGCCATACACTTTTGGCACCCGCACCGTCTGCGTCCGCGCCAGCAAGCCCAGCTGGTCAGCTTCCCAGCTAAACAGAGTGAGCATATCGCGCTTATTACATTTGACGAAAACGTCGAGATCGCCATAGCGTAGGCGCCAGGCGGGATGCACATCGCCACCGGGAAGTTCATAACGTTCAGTGACTTCAGCTTCACCGGCGTGTTCGCTTAACAGACGACTAATGGCTGACCACATGGGGTAATCCTCTTTATTCGCTGCGTCAGATGGATTGTAGCGCTCAAAACTTCAGCAAAACCAGCGGCGCTGCGATTATTTGTGGCACGTCAGAGTTTTGCCTTAAGAAATTCTTCCAGTGTGATGATTTCCACCTCCACTTTGCGATGTAAGGCAACATCTGCCAGCCCGGCGGCGTGTTCCGTAATCTCATGTTGTTCCAGGGCACTGATGATGCCGAAACTGTTGGTTCCCAGTTCATGCGAATGGCCTTCATCATCGTGAAGCGTGGTGGTGTAGCCGCCGCTGACCATCACGCTGTTGAGGGATTGAAGATCCCCAAGACTCTCATCGGGGTAGCTTAGCGTGACAATGTAACGTTTAAGGTTGTGGTCACTCATCATTCACCTCATTGTAATGGAACAGATTTCAGCGTAGACCAGCGCTGCGGATAGAGCGAATTCTGCACAATTGAGGCCAGAAAGAGAGGTGTAAATCTGCGTCAGCGGGCTTCAGAAAATTCTTGTAGCAATTGGGCTGCTATTTCGCTAATTGCCTCTTATAA
Source organism: Pantoea sp. alder81 (assembly GCF_020179835.1). Taxonomy (GTDB): domain Bacteria; phylum Pseudomonadota; class Gammaproteobacteria; order Enterobacterales; family Enterobacteriaceae; genus Pantoea. The sequence goes on from NZ_JAIUDA010000001.1 coordinate 636,017, forward strand.
TGCGCACCGGTAATGGGAAAACTCCTATTAACCATGCGGTTCCAACGCGGAACCTGGCATTTCTGGCACCTTCATACTTATTTACAAAACTTACCGTAAATTGCATTGATTGGCTGGGAAAACTCTTCAGACTCACTCTTTTTTAAACTGTCGTACGGGTCACATTTAATGAAAGCCTTTAATAAGCTGTCCGCTGTTTTATTGCTCTCTGCTGGAGCATTTTGTCACCAGGCATTTGCAGATAACACCGTTTTTACCTCTATGGATGACCCTTCAACGGCAAAAAAACCGTTTGAAGGCAGCGCGTCAGCCGGTTATTTGGCACAGACAGGGAATACCACCAGTTCATCTTTGAGCGCGTCAACCAATATGACGTGGTATCAGACCAACACCGCTTACAGTTTGTGGGGCAACGCCGCGAACAACTCATCTAACGATGAGCGTTCCTCAGAGACTTACAACATCGGTGGGCGTACCCGTTACAACATGAACAGCGCGGACTATCTGTTCGGTCAGGCGAGCTGGTTGAGCGACCGTTTTAACGGTTATGACGCACGTGATGTAGCAACCGCAGGTTATGGTCGCCAGATCCTGAACGGTCCGGTGCATTCACTGCGTGCTGAATTCGGTCCTGGTGTTCGTTACGATGACTTCCATGAAGGTGGTCACGAAACCAAGGCACTGGGTTACGGTGCTGTGAGCTACCAGTGGCAGCTGACCGATACCACCAAGTTCATCCAGGGTGTTTCCGTGTTGAGCAGCTTCGGTGAAGATACGACCCTTAACTCTGAAACCGGTTTGCAGGTCGCCATCAACGATCACTTCGCTCTGAAGCTGGCGTATAACGTGACCTGGAACAACAATCCGCCGGAATCTGCGCCGGATCGTACCGATACCAAAACCACCATCCAGCTCTCCTACGCCATGTAAGCAAGCTGTGATGAAAAAAACCGCTGCCGGCTTGTGCCTTGCAGCGGTTTTTTTTTATCTCCCGATGGCTTAGCGCATTTTTCACGGGTTTAGATCGCGAGCGAAAGCTGCTATTATCTCCGGCGCTTTACATTCCTGGCGTCATTCCGACAACGTGGGTCTGACATTACGCCGGGTTACACAAACAGAACTCAATGTTGCATGTAGGCTTTCGTGTGGCTTACCACTGCAATTAAGGATATGAAATGCCAGTAATTACTCTTCCTGATGGCAGCCAGCGCGTCTTTGACCGTCCGGTCAGCGTGATGGACATCGCGATGGATATCGGACCGGGCCTGGCGAAAGCCTGTATTGCCGGTCGCGTAAATGGCGAGCTGGTGGATGCGGTTGATCCGATCACCGAAGATGCTCAGGTGGCAATTATCACCGCCAAAGATGAAGCCGGTCTGGAAATTATTCGTCACTCCTGTGCGCACCTGTTAGGGCATGCGATTAAACAGCTGTGGCCGAATACCAAAATGGCGATTGGTCCGGTGATCGATAACGGCTTCTATTATGACGTCGATCTCGAACACACCCTGACGCAGGAAGATCTTGAGCTGCTGGAAAAGCGTATGCACCAGCTGGCTGAGACTAATTACGATGTTGTGAAGAAAAAGGTGAGCTGGCAGGAAGCACGTGACGTGTTTGCTGAACGTGGCGAAAGCTACAAAACCACCATTCTTGACGAAAACATCAGCCACGACGATCGTCCTGGCCTGTATCAACATGAAGAATATATCGACATGTGCCGTGGTCCGCACGTGCCGAACATGCGTTTCTGCCATCACTTCAAACTGCAGAAAATCTCCGGTGCTTACTGGCGCGGCAACAGCGATAACAAAATGCTGCAGCGTATTTACGGTACAGCGTGGGGCGATAAGAAGCAGCTGGCTGCTTATCTGCAGCGTCTGGAAGAAGCGGCGAAGCGCGATCACCGTAAAATTGGTAAGCAGCTCGACCTGTATCATATGCAGGAAGAAGCGCCGGGCATGGTGTTCTGGCACAACGATGGCTGGACTATCTTCCGTGAACTGGAAGTGTTCGTGCGCACCAAGCTGAAAGAGTACGACTACCAGGAAGTGAAAGGTCCGTTCATGATGGACCGTGTGCTGTGGGAAAAAACCGGCCACTGGGAAAACTACAAAGAAGCGATGTTCACCACCTCTTCAGAGAACCGTGAATATTGCATCAAGCCGATGAACTGCCCAGGCCACGTTCAGATCTTTAATCAGGGTCTGAAATCTTACCGTGACCTGCCGCTGCGTATGGCTGAGTTTGGTAGCTGCCACCGTAATGAGCCATCAGGCGCATTACACGGCCTGATGCGTGTCCGTGGTTTCACCCAGGATGATGCGCACGTCTTCTGTACCGAAGATCAGGTCCGTGATGAAGTGAATAGCTGTATTCGTATGGTGTACGACATGTACAGCACCTTCGGTTTTGAAAAAATCGTGGTGAAACTGTCGACCCGTCCGGAAAAACGTATCGGTACCGATGAAATGTGGGACCGTGCGGAAGTAGATTTAGCAGAAGCGCTGAAGGAGAACGAGATTCCGTTCGAATATCAGCCAGGAGAGGGTGCCTTCTACGGCCCGAAAATTGAGTTTACCCTGTACGATTGCCTCGACCGCGCATGGCAGTGCGGCACCGTTCAGCTAGACTTCTCCCTGCCAAAACGTTTGGACGCCACCTATGTGGGCGAAAATAACGATCGTCAGACGCCGGTGATGATTCACCGTGCAATTCTCGGTTCAATGGAGCGCTTTATCGGCATCCTGACCGAAGAGTTCGCGGGCTTCTTCCCGAGCTGGCTGGCACCGGTGCAGGCTGTGGTGATGAATATTACCGACAGTCAGGCAGATTATGTCAGCGAATTGACAAAGAAATTGCAGAAAGCGGGCATTCGTGTCAAAGCAGACTTGAGAAACGAGAAGATAGGCTTTAAAATCCGCGAGCACACATTACGTCGCGTCCCTTATATGCTGGTTTGCGGTGAGAAAGAGGTGGAAGCAGGCAAAGTTGCCGTGCGCACCCGCCGTGGTAAAGACCTCGGGAGCATGGACGTAGATGTGTTTGTTGAGAAGCTGCAACAAGAGATTCGCAGCCGACATCTTCACCAATTAGAGGAATAAGGTTATTAAAGGCGGAAAACGAGTACAACCAACGCGTCCGAACCGTATCAACGGCGAAATCCGTGCTACCGAAGTGCGCTTAACTGGCGTAGACGGCGAGCAACTTGGCATTGTTACATTGCGCGAAGCAATTGAAAAAGCCGAAGAAGCTGGCGTAGATTTAGTTGAAATCAGCCCGAACGCCGAACCGCCGGTTTGCCGTATTATGGATTACGGCAAGTTCCTTTATGAAAAGAGTAAGTCTTCTAAGGAACAGAAGAAGAAGCAGAAAGTTATCCAGGTCAAGGAAATCAAATTCCGTCCTGGTACCGATGATGGCGACTATCAGGTCAAACTACGCAACCTGATTCGCTTTCTGGAAGAGGGCGATAAAGCCAAAATCACGCTGCGTTTCCGCGGTCGTGAGATGGCGCACCAGCAGATCGGTATGGAAGTGCTTAACCGCGTCCGTAAAGATCTGTGTGAAGACATGGATCTGGCGATTGTCGAGTCCTTCCCTTCGAAGATCGAAGGTCGTCAGATGATCATGGTGCTCGCACCGAAGAAGAAACAGTAGGCCTTCAAGTAATAATGCCGCGCAGCGCTCGCGCTGTGCGGATTTTTATTCGCCTGTCTGATTCATTTTATTAACAATGCGAAGTGGATATTTGTAAAAATGCCAAAGATTAAAACTGTCCGTGGCGCGGCTAAGCGCTTCAAGAAGACCGCTTCTGGCGGCTTCAAGCGTAAGCACGCGAACCTGCGTCATATTCTGACTAAGAAGTCTACCAAGCGTAAACGTCACCTGCGTCCGAAAGGCATGGTGTCTAAAGGCGATCTGGGTCTGGTTATTGCCTGCCTGCCGTACGCATAAGTAAACTTTTTATAAATCTGCCTGAATACTTTGCGTACTGCAGAGAATAGGGCATCACAGAATATGATATAGGAGAGCTCACATGGCTCGCGTAAAACGTGGTGTAATTGCTCGCGCACGTCACAAGAAAATCTTAAAACAAGCTAAAGGCTACTACGGTGCACGTTCACGTGTTTACCGCGTTGCTTTCCAGGCTGTTATCAAAGCTGGTCAGTATGCTTACCGTGACCGTCGTCAACGTAAGCGTCAGTTCCGTCAGCTGTGGATCGCGCGTATCAACGCTGCGGCCCGTCAGAACGGTATCTCTTACAGCCGTTTCATTAATGGCCTGAAAAAAGCCTCTATTGAAATCGACCGTAAGATTCTGGCTGACATCGCTGTATTCGACAAAGTGACCTTCACGGCACTGGTCGAAAAAGCAAAATCAGCTCTGGCGTAAGTCAGATGAAAAAGGGAGCTTGCTCCCTTTTTTATTGCCTGCAACTCACGCAAAAGATTGACATTTTAACCGCTGGGCTTTTCAATAGTGCGGTTTCTATCAAGACAAGGTAACGCAAGCATGCACGCTGCTATTTTCCGTTTCTTTTTTTACTTTAGCGCCTGACAATCAGGGGCTTTTGCGCATAAGAAAAGAAACGAAAAATCGCGCTGAAAGCCTCCCTCGTGGAGGCTTTTCTGTTTCTGGCGACACTTAATCGGATCTCACGGTCCTTACAAGAACTGACCAGCCCGGCTGGAAGAAGAGGAAATCATGTCCCAACTCGCAGACCTGGTGGCCCGTGCCACGGCCGCTATCGACGAGGCGGCGGATATCGCCGCCCTGGACGCCGTGCGCGTCGAATTCCTGGGTAAGAAAGGGCATCTGACGCTGCAAATGACCACCCTGCGTGAGCTACCAGCGGAAGATCGTCCGGCAGCAGGCGCGGTAATCAACGAAGCGAAGCAGCAGGTTCAGGACCGCCTGACCGAGCGTAAAAACACGCTGGAAAGTGCTGAACTGAATGCGCGCCTCGCCGCTGAGACCATCGACGTCTCGCTGCCAGGCCGTCGCGTTGAGAACGGTGGTCTGCATCCGGTGACCCGCACCATCGATCGTATTGAAAACTTCTTCGGTGAGCTGGGCTTTGCGGTGGTTACCGGTCCGGAAATCGAAGATGACTATCATAACTTCGACGCACTGAACATTCCTGGCCACCATCCGGCACGTGCTGACCACGATACCTTCTGGTTCGATGCCACTCGTCTGCTACGTACCCAGACGTCTGGCGTGCAGATCCGCACTATGAAAAATCAGCAACCGCCGATCCGCATCATCGCGCCAGGTCGCGTTTATCGTAACGACTACGATCAAACTCACACCCCAATGTTCCATCAGATGGAAGGTCTGATTGTCGATAAAGACATCAGCTTCACCAACCTGAAAGGCACGCTGCACGATTTCCTGAACAACTTCTTTGAAGAAGACCTGCAGATTCGTTTCCGTCCTTCTTACTTCCCGTTCACCGAACCGTCCGCGGAAGTGGATGTGATGGGTAAAAATGGCAAGTGGCTGGAGGTGCTGGGCTGCGGCATGGTGCATCCAAATGTGTTGCGCAATGTGGGCATCGATCCGGAAATCTATTCTGGCTTCGCTTTCGGCATGGGGATGGAGCGTCTCACCATGCTGCGTTATGGCGTGAACGATCTGCGCGCCTTCTTCGAAAATGATTTACGTTTCCTCAAACAATTCAAATAAGGGCAGGTTATCCAATGAAATTCAGTGAACTCTGGTTACGCGAATGGGTAAATCCAGCCCTGGACAGCGCTGCGCTGTCTGAGCAAATCACCATGGCCGGCCTGGAAGTGGACGGCGTGGATCCGGTCGCCGGTGCCTTCAATGGCGTGGTGGTGGGTGAAGTGGTGGAGTGCGGCCAGCACCCGAACGCGGACAAACTGCGCGTGACCAAAATCAACGTGGGCGGCGATCGTCTGCTGGATATCGTCTGTGGCGCGCCAAACTGCCGCCAGGGCCTGAAAGTCGCAGTGGCTACCGTTGGCGCGGTGCTGCCAGGCGATTTCAAAATCAAAGCAGCGAAACTGCGCGGTGAGCCTTCCGAAGGCATGCTGTGTTCTTTCTCTGAGCTGGGTATTTCCGACGATCACAGTGGCATCATTGAACTGCCTGCTGATGCGCCTATTGGCACTGACATCCGCAGCTATCTGCAGTTGGATGACAACACCATCGAAATCAGCGTGACGCCAAACCGTGCCGATTGCCTCGGTATTATCGGTATCGCGCGCGATGTGGCAGTGGTCAACGGTTTGCCGCTCACCGAGCCAACGATTGAGCCGGTTAAAGCGACCATTACCGACACCTTCCCGATCCGCGTAGATGCCACCGCCGCTTGCCCACGTTATCTGGGCCGCGTAGTAAAAGGCATCAATGTGAAAGCGGCAACGCCACTGTGGATGCGTGAAAAACTGCGCCGCTGCGGCATCCGTTCTATCGATCCGGTAGTAGATATCACCAACTACGTTCTGCTGGAACTCGGTCAGCCGATGCACGCCTTTGACCTCGACCGCATTGACGGCGGCATCGTGGTTCGCATGGCGGAACAGGGTGAAGTCCTGACCTTACTGGATGGCACCGAAGCCAAACTCAACAGCGATACGCTGGTGATAGCTGATCATCAGAAAGCGCTGGCGATGGGCGGCATTTTTGGTGGTGAGCACTCTGGTGTGAACGAAGAAACCAAAAACGTGCTGTTTGAGTGTGCCTTCTTTGAACCGCTGGCGATCACCGGCCGTGCACGTCGTCAGGGCCTGCATACCGATGCGTCGCATCGTTACGAGCGTGGTGTTGATCCGGCTCTGCAATTCAAAGCCATTGAACGCGCAACCCAACTGCTGCTGGACATCTGTGGCGGTGAAGCGGGTCCGGTTATCGATCAAACCGACGCCAGTAAACTGCCTGAGCGCGCCACCATCACGCTGCGTCGCGAAAAACTCGACCGCCTTATCGGTCACGTGATCGCCGATGAGCAGGTCACCGATATCCTGACGCGTCTCGGCTGCGAAGTGACCGTAGGCAATGGCGAGTGGACAGCCGTTGCGCCAAGCTGGCGTTTCGATATGGCGATTGAGGAAGATCTGGTTGAGGAAGTGGCCCGCGTATACGGCTACAACAACATCCCAGACGTGCCGGTAAAAGCCAGCCTGATTATGACGAAGCATCGCGAAGCGGATCTGTCGCTGAAGCGCGCGCGTAACCTGTTGGTCGATAAAGGCTATCAGGAAGCGATTACCTACAGCTTCGTTGATCCGAAAGTGCAGCAGCTGCTGCATCCGGGTGAAGAAGCGCTGATCCTGCCAAGCCCGATTTCCAGCGACATGTCCGCAATGCGCCTGTCACTGTGGACCGGTCTGCTCGGCGCCGTAGTCTATAACCAAAATCGTCAGCAAAGCCGTGTACGCCTGTTTGAAAGCGGTTTGCGCTTTGTTCCTGATACGCAGGCCGATCTCGGTATCCGCCAGGATCTTATGCTGGCGGGCGTTCTGAGCGGTAATCGCTACGAAGAGCATTGGGATCTGGCGCGTCAGACAGTTGACTTCTATGATTTAAAAGGCGATTTAGAATCGTTACTGGATTTGACCGGTAAACTCGATGAAATTTCTTTCCGTGCAGAAGCCAATCCGGCGCTGCATCCAGGACAGAGCGCGGCAATTTATTTACGCGGCGAACGAATCGGATTTATCGGAGTGGTTCATCCGGAGTTGGAACGTAAGCTGGATCTCAACGGCCGCACCTTAGTGTTTGAACTGCTTTGGAATAAGGTCGCAGACCGCGTCCTGCCTGACGCGCGCGAGATTTCACGCTTCCCGGCGAACCGTCGTGATATCGCTGTGGTAGTGGCTGAAAACGTGCCCGCAGCAGATATCATCGCGGAGTGTAAGAAAGTTGGCGTAAATCAGGTAGTTGGCGTAAACTTGTTTGACGTGTACCGTGGTAAGGGCGTGAACGAGGGCGAAAAGAGCCTCGCGATTAGCCTGATTTTGCAGGATACCAGCCGGACACTCGAAGAAGAGGAGATTGCCGCGACCGTTGCCAAATGCGTTGCGGCATTAAAAGAGCGATTCCAGGCAACCTTGAGGGATTGAACCTATGGCGCTTACAAAAGCTGAAATGTCAGAGTACCTGTTTGAAAAACTCGGGTTGAGCAAACGCGATGCCAAAGAGTTGGTTGAGCTCTTCTTTGAAGAAGTTCGCCGCGCGTTGGAAAACGGAGAACAGGTTAAACTGTCCGGATTTGGTAATTTTGATCTGCGTGACAAAAACCAACGTCCGGGCCGTAACCCGAAGACGGGGGAAGATATTCCTATCACTGCCCGCCGAGTGGTGACCTTCCGTCCGGGACAAAAGTTGAAAAGTCGCGTTGAGAACGCGACACCGAAGGACGCTGACTAATTTCAGTATGACAAAAAGGCCGCTTAGCGGCCTTTTTTATTGGCTGCAAAATAGCCGTTCTGCGCAATCTTTCCATAATGTCAGGATTTCGTAAGTATCCGGAAAATAGGATGAAAATCGGCACTGACTGATAGTGACTGCGGCAATCCATTTGTTATAACAGCGCCATCACATAACAAGGGGTATTGCTGATGAAAAAGACAGCACTTTTACTGGGCATCCTGTTAGGCATGCCGCTGCTGGCGAGCGCCAATGTTTCCGTTAACATCAACACACCGGGTGTTTCTATTCATATCGGTGATCAGGATAAACGTGGCTACTATTGGGATGGCTACGACTGGCGTGCGCCAACCTGGTGGAAGCAGCACCACAATCAACGCATCGGTACCAAAGGCCCGCACGGTTACTGGAACGGTAACGGCTGGCAGTCACAGCATCCTGGCAATGCACCGCGCCACGATAACAAACCGCAGCCGCGCGATCAGCATCATGACCAGCGTGATAACCACGATCAGCGTGACAATCACGGTCAACCAATCCCGCCTCATCAGTAAGCTACGCTCAGCGGCACCCACTCGGTGCCGCTTTCTTTTTGCCACAATCCCTCTACAATCAAATCTCTGTTTTCTCAGCCAATCTTACCTATGACTCTGTTGGAACAGCTTGCCCGTCAGGCCGATCGCCGTAGCCAGCGCTGGCTTATGCTGCTCGGTGCCGCTCTGCTGTTGCTGTTTGTACTCAGCCTGTGCGCCGGAGACAGCTGGATATCGCCAACCCAATGGTTTTCCTCTAACGGTGAACTCTTCGTCTGGCAGTTGCGCTTACCGCGCACGCTGGCCGTGCTGCTGGTTGGGGCTGCGCTGGCGGTGTGTGGCGTGGTGATGCAGGCGCTGTTCAACAATCCGCTGGCTGAACCCGGCTTACTTGGCGTGTCCAATGGCGCCGGCATTGGGTTAGTGCTGGGTGTGATGCTGGGCAATGGCTCACTGTGGAGCCTGGCGCTGGCAGCAATGGCGGGAGCGTTATTGATCACGCTGATACTGCTGCACTTCGCTCATCGCCAGCTTTCCGTCAGCCGCTTATTGCTCACCGGCGTGGCGCTCGGCATTATCTGTAGCGCAGTGATGACATGGGCCGTGTACTTTAGCACCAGCCTCGATCTGCGGCAGTTAATGTACTGGATGATGGGCGGCTTCAGCGGCATTGACTGGCGCTATGGCTGGATGATGCTGGCGTTGTTGCCGGTCACTCTGCTGCTGACCGCGACCGCGCGGACGCTGAATTTACTCGCGCTGGGGGAAACTTCGGCGCGTCAGCTGGGCCTGCCGTTGCTGTTGTGGCGCAACCTGTTAGTGCTGGCGATGGGCTGGCTGGTCGGCACCAGCGTGGCGATGGCCGGCGCAATTGGCTTTGTCGGATTGGTTATCCCCCATCTGTTACGCTTAAGCGGTTTTAGCGATCATCGTTACCTGCTGCCCGCCTCGGCGCTGGCAGGGGCTGCGGTGCTACTCGGTGCAGATATTATCGCCCGACTGGTGCTGACGTCTGCGGAGTTGCCGATTGGCGTGGTCACGGCCACCCTCGGAGCACCGCTGTTTATCGTGCTATTAGTGAAATCTTCGCGCTAGCGTTGGCTGGCATCTTGGTCTCAACAACAGGAATCGACAATGAGCATTTATCAGACAGAACTGGTTACCCTGGACGGCGAAAAAACCACGCTGGCAGAGTATCAGGACAACGTACTGCTGGTGGTTAACGTAGCGTCAAAATGTGGGCTGACGGCGCAGTATGAGCAGCTTGAGTCACTGCAGAAAGCCTGGCAGGACAAAAGCTTTAGCGTGCTGGGTTTCCCCTGCAACCAGTTTTTGGAGCAGGAGCCGGGCAGCAACGAAGAGATTAAAACCTTCTGCAGCACCACTTACGGTGTGACTTTCCCGATGTTCGACAAAACCGATGTGAATGGTGCAGATCGTCACCCGCTGTATGCGCAGTTAACGGCGGCACAGCCTGAAGCCGAACGTCCTGAAGGCAGCGGTTTCCTCGAGCGTATGGTGAGTAAAGGTCGTGCACCTAAAGCCGAGGGCGACATTTTGTGGAACTTCGAAAAATTCCTCATCAACAAACAGGGCAAGGTGGTTGCACGTTTCTCTCCGGATATGACGCCTGATGATCCGATCATCCTGAAACGCGTTGAGCAGGCGCTGGCAGAGTAAATGTTGTTGCAGTGTCAGGGAGTCAGCGTCGCGGGACGTCTGGCTCCTGTTGATTTCAGCGTCAACGCGGGGGAGTGGGTGCATCTGGTTGGCCCTAACGGCGCGGGGAAAAGCACGTTACTCAGCGTGCTGTCGGGATTATTGCCGACGGAAGGTGTCATCCAGCTCGCAGGAGAGTCGCTGAATACCCTAAGCGGAGCCGCGCTGGCACAGCGGCGCGCCTGGTTACCGCAGCAACAGGCGGCGTTGGGCACCATGCCCGTGTGGCACTATCTTCGTCTGCATTTCTCTTCGGCGTCGCCGCAGGCCGATGTCACACTCAATGATGTGCTGGCGCAACTCAGCGTGCAGGACAAATTAACCCGTAAACTGACGCAGCTCTCCGGTGGTGAATGGCAGCGTGTGCGGCTGGCGGCCGTGGTGATGCAGATCCATCCGGCGATCAATCCTCACGGCAAGCTTTTAATTCTGGATGAGCCGATGACGGCACTGGATGTCGCGCAGCAGCGAGCCGTGGATAAATTGCTGCTCCAGCTGTGCCACGCGGGTATTGCGGTCATTGCCAGCGGCCACGACCTCAACCACAGCCTGCGCCATGCTGACCGGGTAGGATTGATGCATCAGGGGGAAGTGGTGATGCAAGGGCGTGCTCGGGATGTCTTGACCGCCGCCAATCTGGCGCCGTTATATCAAACGGAGTTTGAACAATTCGATACGCCGCAAGGCCCTCTGCTGTTTATTCCCTGAATAACATTGCCTGCTAAGCAGATTTGCCGCTAAAGTGTCAGCCGGGCGACGGATTTAGGGACATTCTGATGCGAATAACGGTATTTCTTCTGATAATGCTGCTGGCTGGATGTAGTAGCCATCGCGCGCCGCCGCCCAATGGCCGCCTGTCTGATTCCATCACCGTGATTGCCCAACTTAACGATCAGCTAGGTCGCTGGCGCGGCACACCTTATCGCTACGGCGGATTAAGTCGCGGCGGTGTGGATTGCTCTGGCTTTGTTTATCTGACCTTCCGCGATAAATTCGACATGCAGCTGCCGCGTTCTACTGTCGACCAGACCGATATTGGCACCCGCATCGATAAAAGTGATTTGCTGCCTGGCGATCTGGTTTTCTTTAAAACCGGTAGCGGTGAAAACGGCCTGCATGTAGGTATTTATGATACCGATAACACTTTTATCCATGCCTCCACCAGCCAGGGCGTGATTCGCTCTTCGCTGGATAATGTCTATTGGCGCAAAGTATTTTGGCAGGCACGTCGTATCTGAATGTTTACCATACCAGTGCTAAATGACGTATTCTCCCCAGGGTTTTCCCGGCCTGAAAATTATTGAATTCCCCCCAAATTTAACTCTCATTTAAAATGGCACTTTACCTGAGCCCGCTTTAATACTAAAAATAAGGCTGAATTTATTTAATCAGTATGGACAATAACCCCGGCTATTTGGCTTAAGTTTTATTTATGGCTTAAAACGGTTTAATCAGGCATAAAATTGCGTCTCTTCTAACGTTTGGTCCTATTGCCTGACCGTTTTCATTGATATACGATGCGCCAATTGCCACTGCTTCTGGCTGCTAAAATGAAAGTCCATTTATCTGCCGACTATCAGTCGGAAACCTGGTTCTATCCAGTTTATACTCTGGCTGGCCAGCTTACTGCGGTCGAGCTGGTTACGCAATTCGTTCACGACAGCGCACCTATTACGCTGCCGCAGGATTTGCTGTTGCCGCAATTAGACGATGCGCAGCAATTACGCTTAATGCAGAGCCAGCTTTCTTTGCTGGAAAAGTACCGTGACTTTTTTGAGCTAAATCAAATTACCGCTTTGGTTCGTATTGATGATTCAATGGCGTTATCGCTGCTTGAAAGTGAATTTCTGTTAAGGAAATTTAAACAACTTCCTTTTATTATTCTCGATATTAGCGAAACGTTTCCGCAATTAGCGCGCGGAAAAGCGCAGCCATTGTTGGCATCGTTACAGCAGGAATTCCGTTTATCGCTTTCTCAATTTGGTGCGGGTAAAGCGCCTGCAACCGCAGTCTACGATAATCTGTTTAGTGTGCTGAAACTGGATAAAGCCTTTATCCAGAGCCTGGCTAAACGTGCATCCTTTACACCTTTTATACAAACGGTGATCGATAATTTCTCTGATAATGCCGACCAGATTATTATCTGTGGTGTTGACGATAATCTCATGCTCGAGAAGGTCAGTACGTTAAACGGTGCTCATCTGCAAGGCAGTTTGTTCCCGGTTGTCAAAGCGGAACGGTTAGGCGATCTTATTTATCCTGATGCCACTCTGCACACTCCCTCTCAGCAGTAATCCTTTCAACTGTCATCAGCGCACGCTCAGCGTTACACTGATCGCTATTCTATAAACTCACTGTTGGTGCTTTTCTTGTGCACCTTCTGGAGTAGTGATGCGATTTATTAATAGCTGGCAGCAAGAGCTGCCGGGAAGCTATACGGCGCTAATGCCAACGCCGCTGGAAGGCGGACGTCTGTTTTATCACAACGCGCCGTTAGCGGCAGAAATGGAACTGGATGCCGGATTGTTCACGGGGCAAGGCCACGGCGTCTGGAGCGGTCATGAATTGCTGCCGGGAATGGCACCGCTGGCGCAGGTGTATAGCGGACATCAATTTGGCGTGTGGGCCGGGCAACTGGGCGATGGGCGTGGCATTTTGCTGGGTGAGCAGCAACTGACGAACGGTCGTAAACTCGACTGGCATCTGAAAGGGGCCGGATTAACGCCGTATTCGCGTATGGGCGATGGCCGGGCGGTGATTCGTTCCAGCGTCCGTGAGTTCCTTGCTTCTGAAGCGCTGCACCATCTGGGGATTCCCACCACCCGCGCGCTGGCACTGGCGATTGGCGATGAGCCGGTACTGCGCGAAACGCAGGAACGCGGTGCGATGTTGATGCGCATCGCCGAAAGCCATCTGCGGTTTGGCCACTTTGAACATTTTTACTATGGCGGCGAGCAGGAAAAAGTCCGGCAGCTAGCGGATTACGCCATTCGCCATCACTGGCCGCAGTTAATCGATGACGCTGACCGCTATGTGCTGTGGTTTACCGATATCGTGAAACGCACCGCCAGCCTGATCGCCCAATGGCAGAGCGTAGGCTTTGCGCATGGCGTGATGAATACCGACAACATGTCGATCCTCGGACTGACGCTGGATTACGGTCCGTATGGTTTCCTCGATGATTACCAACCCGGATTCATCTGCAACCACAGCGATTATCAGGGGCGATACTCTTTTGAAAATCAGCCGATGATTGGTTTGTGGAATCTCAACCGTCTGGCGCATGCATTATCAGGATTGATGAGCACGGATCAGCTGAAACAGGCGCTCAGCCAGTATGAAACGGAACTGATGCGGGTATGGGGCGAGAAGATGCGCGCTAAACTGGGCCTGTTAACCGCCGATGCCAATGACAACGCGATTCTGACGCAACTGCTGTCACTGATGACGCAAGAGCGAAGCGATTACACCTTTACCTTCCGCTTACTGAGTGAAACACAGCAGCATCAACAGCGATCGCCGCTGCGTGATGAATTTGTCGATCGCGAGGCGTTTGATCGCTGGTACGAAAGTTATCGCCAGCGTCTGCTGCAGGATGAGGCATCAGATGATCAACGCCAGCAGGTGATGAAAGCGGCTAACCCGGCGCTGGTGTTGCGCAACTATCTGGCACAGCAGGTGATTGAGGAGGTTGAGCAGGGTGAGAAGGCGGCGCTGGAGCGGCTCCATCTGGCATTACAGCAGCCATTTAATGATGCGGCCGTCAGCGCAGAGTTACGCCAACGGCCGCCAGAGTGGGGCAAAACGCTGGAAGTGAGTTGCTCCAGCTAGTCTGATTAAAAACGGCTGTCGACGGCGGCAGCCAGTTTTTCCAGCACTTCTGCGCTGTCTTCCCAGCTCAGGCACGGATCGGTAATGGACTGACCGTAGTTTAACGGCTCGCCGCTCACCACTTTCTGATTACCTTCCTGCAGGAAACTCTCAATCATCACGCCCGCGACCGCACGTGATCCCGCACGAATTTGTGCTGCCACATCATCCGCGACGTCGCGCTGACGACGATGCTGCTTGAGGCAGTTACCATGGCTAAAGTCGATGATCAGCTGCTCCGGCAAATTAAAATCACGCAGATTTGCGGCAGCGGCCGCAACATCTTCGGCGTGATAGTTAGGCTGACGGCCACCGCGCAGAATCACATGACCGTGCGGATTACCGCTGGTCTGGTAAATCGTCATCTGACCGTGCTTATCCGGTGAGAGGAACATATGACTGACGCGCGAGGCGCGAATGGCATCCACCGCGATTTGCACATTGCCGTCGGTGCCGTTTTTGAATCCGACCGGGCACGACAGCGCCGATGCCATTTCACGATGGATCTGACTTTCAGTGGTGCGTGCACCAATTGCGCCCCAGCTGATCAGGTCGGCAATAAACTGGCCGATCACCATATCAAGGAACTCGGTGGCGGTCGGCATACCGGTGGCGTTGATATCCAGCAGCAGTTTGCGTGCAATGGCGATGCCGCGATTGACGTCGAAACTGCCATCCAGATCCGGGTCTGAAATCAATCCTTTCCAGCCCACCACCGTGCGCGGTTTTTCAAAGTAAGCACGCATCACGATTTCCAGACGATCCTGGTAACGCTCGCGTAAAACGTTCAGGCGTTCGGCATATTCCAGCGCGGCTTTGGGATCATGTAGCGAGCACGGACCGATAATCACCAGCAAGCGGGGATCTTCACCGGTTAAAATGCGTGCAATACGTTGGCGCGCAGCCGTGACGGTGGCAGCCACCTCCGGCGAAATGGGGTGTTCTTGCGCAAGCGCAGCGGGCGTTAGCAGGCTGCCGATGCGTGCGGTACGCAGTTCATCAGTCTTGTTCATTGGGATTCTCAAAATCTGTTCTTCGCAGCGGTGAAATACCGGGAAGTGATGGTGGTCACAATAAACCAATAGGCCGCGAATTCAACCCGCTAAAAAGAAAGGTGAGTGAAACAGGACGGAAGCCAGGCTTTACGGCCTGGCATACAGATCAATACATGCTGCGACGCAGACCCATAATGTCGAGGATTTTGGTGGCAATCTCTTCTACTGAATAGTTGGTACTGTTGAGGTAACGAATCTGATGCGTGCGGAACAGGGCTTCCACTTCGCCCACTTCCAGGCGGCACTGGCGCATTGAGGCATAACGGGTATTCTCTGCGCGTTCCTGACGAATCGCCGCCAGACGTTCCGGATCGATGGTTAATCCAAAGAGTTTATGTTGATGGGCGCGCAACGCCGGCGGCAATTTGAGGTTGTCCATATCATCGGCAATAAAAGGATAGTTGGCCGCACGCACACCAAACTGCATCGCCAGATAGAGGCTGGTGGGCGTTTTGCCACAGCGAGAAACACCCAGCAAAATCACCTGCGCATCTTCCAGTCCACGCAGCGAGATACCATCGTCATGCGCCAGGGTGTAATCGATGGCGGCGATACGCGCGTCATATTTGCCGAGATTGCTCGCCGTCAGGCCATGGGTCCGGTGTGCCACCGGCATGGAAGAAACGCCAAGTTCACTTTGCAACGGCCCCACCAACGCCTGCACGATGTCCTGACAAAAGCCTTCGCTTTCCAGAATGATTTCACGCACATCCGGGGTAACAATAGAAAAGAACACAATTGGGCGCACGCCGCTTTGCTGGTACAGCGCGTTAATCTGCGCCTTCACCGCTTGGGCACGCTGGACATTCTCCACAAACGGCAGGGTCACACTGTTGATATTCACGGGGAATTGCGACAGCACGGCATGCCCCAATACCTCCGCGGTAATGGCGGTGCCATCTGAAATGTAGAACACACTGCGCTCAGTGCTCATAGGCGAAATCCCCTCTCATTTACTTTTACGTAACAATGCCATTGCTGATATTTCATTTTAATTAAAAATAAAATGAAATATCCATATTGACGGCGCTATCTACTGGCAATTGATTTGTGTGATGACCAATATTAGATGAAATGCTGTTTTGAAAATGGCTATTTCCCCGCAATTTTTATCACAAGGTAAAAATAAAGTCTGAATGCGTTGCGCAACAAAAAGCAATGACTAACTCTCTGAAAAGGGGAAAAATATCGTTGCGGCAATTTATCTGCGTTAATAAGCCCGTTGCGCAACGCGATCGCTTACAGGTACTAGTCCGATTTTGCGTTTCTTTTTCTGCTTTAACGATTCAACACTTAGTCTTTATTTATTGATTGTGCCAGGCTGTTTTGGCGAATAGCAAAATGTTCCATGTGCTCCAATCATTTAAATGAAGGATAATCTCAATGTCCAATCAAGACCAACAGTCGCTAGTGCTCTGGTACAACCAGCTTGGCATGCATGATGTTGATCGCGTGGGTGGCAAGAATGCCTCCCTGGGAGAAATGATTACTAACTTGTCGTCACTGGGCGTCTCCGTACCAAACGGTTATGCCACGACATCTTACGCCTTTAATCTGTTTCTCGATCAAAGCGGACTGAACCAGCGCATTTATGATTTGCTGGACAAAACGGATATTGATGATGTTGAAGAGCTGGCTAAGGCCGGTAAACAAATTCGTCAATGGGTCGTGGATACGCCATTCCTGCCTGAACTGGAAGAGGCGATTCGTACTGCCTACGAGCAACTTTCCTCTGATGATGCCGACGCTTCCTTTGCGGTGCGCTCGTCCGCTACCGCCGAGGATATGCCCGATGCCTCGTTTGCGGGGCAACAGGAAACCTTCCTTAACGTGCAGGGCTTTGATGCGGTGCTGGTGGCCGTGAAGCACGTGTACGCTTCCTTATTTAACGATCGTGCGATTTCTTACCGTGTGCACCAGGGCTACGACCATCGTGGCGTTGCCCTGTCCGCCGGTATTCAGCGCATGGTGCGATCCGACCTCGCGTCTTCCGGCGTGATGTTCACCATTGATACCGAATCCGGCTTCGACCAGGTGGTCTTTATCACCTCGGCGTTCGGTCTCGGTGAGATGGTGGTACAGGGTGCGGTGAACCCGGATGAATTCTACGTGCACAAACCGACGCTGGCAGCCAATCGCCCGGCGATCGTGCGACGTACCATGGGTTCCAAAAAAATTCGCATGGTGTATGCCGATTCTCAGGAACACGGTGAGCAGGTGCGCATTGAAGATGTCGATCAGGAACAGCGCGATCGCTTTAGCCTGACCGACGAGGAAGTGCAGGATCTGGCGCGCCAGGCGGTGCTGATTGAGCAGCACTACAAGCGACCCATGGATATTGAGTGGGCAAAAGATGGCCACACCGGCAAGCTGTTTATCGTACAGGCGCGTCCTGAAACCGTGCGATCTAACGGCCAGGTGATGGAGCGTTATACCCTGCAGGGCAAAGGCAAGGTCATGGTCGAAGGTCGTGCTATCGGCCATCGCATTGGTGCGGGTGAAGTGAAAGTCATTCACGACATCAGCGAAATGCATCGCATCGAGAAAGGTGACGTACTGGTCACTGACATGACCGACCCGGATTGGGAACCGATCATGAAGAAAGCCTCAGCGATTGTGACCAATCGCGGCGGTCGTACCTGCCATGCGGCGATCATCGCGCGTGAGCTGGGTATTCCTGCGGTCGTCGGCTGTGGCGATGCCACCGATCACTTAAAAGATGGCCACAAAGTGACGGTATCCTGTGCCGAAGGCGATACGGGTTATGTTTATCAAGACCTGCTGGACTTTGAAGTCACCAGCTCGCAGGTAGACACCATGCCGGATCTGCCACTGAAAATCATGATGAACGTCGGTAACCCGGATCGCGCCTTTGACTTCGCTTGCCTGCCAAACGAAGGTGTCGGTCTGGCGCGTCTCGAGTTCATTATTAACCGTATGATCGGCGTGCACCCGAAAGCGTTGCTGGAATTTGACCAGCAAACGCCTGAATTGCAGCAGCAGATCCGTCAGATGATGAAAGGCTTCGATGATCCGGTTGAGTTCTACATCGCACGTCTGACGGAAGGGATCGCCACGCTGGGCGCCGCCTTTGCGCCTAAACGCGTGATTGTGCGTCTCTCTGATTTCAAAACTAACGAATACGCCAACCTGGTGGGCGGCGAGCGTTACGAGCCGGAAGAAGAGAACCCGATGCTGGGCTTCCGTGGGGCGGGTCGCTATGTAGCGGATAGCTTCCGCGACTGCTTCGCGCTGGAGTGCGCAGCCGTGAAACGCGTGCGTAATGAAATGGGTCTGACCAACGTTGAGATCATGATTCCATTTGTGCGTACCGTTGACCAGGCGGCGGCGGTGGTCGAGGAACTCGGCAAGCAAGGCCTGAAGCGCGGTGAAAACGGTTTGAAAGTGATTATGATGTGTGAGATCCCATCAAACGCCTTGCTGGCTGAACAGTTCCTGCAGTACTTCGATGGCTTCTCTATCGGATCGAACGATATGACGCAGCTGGCGCTGGGTCTGGATCGCGATTCTGGCGTGGTTTCGGCGTTGTTTGATGAGCGCAATGAAGCGGTGAAGGCGCTGCTGTCGATGTCGATTCAGGCCGCCAAGAAACAGGGCAAATACGTTGGGATTTGCGGCCAGGGTCCTTCAGATCATGAAGACTTCGCTGCATGGCTGATGGAGCAGGGCATTGATAGCCTGTCTTTGAACCCGGATACCGTGGTGCAAACCTGGTTAAATCTGGCGGAATTGAATGCGGCTAAGCACTAATCAGGCATCAATTAGGACGCGTTCGGGGTAAATCTGAAGCGTCCTTGATGAAATCATTAAGGCCAGCGCTGCTGGCCTTTTCTTTATCCATAAAAAATGCAAAAAAAAAGCCCATCACAGGGGATGGGCAAAGACTACACACAGCAATTCTTCACTTTACTCAGGGGAAAAAGGTTGTTTAAAAATCAGTGGTTTGATCTCAAACTTAGGATTCATGTTATTCATCAGGCCTGCTGGCGTCTTTAAGAATCCTCTTATTAGTTTAAAGCTGATAATCTTTTCTTCGCCCTTTTAACGGTTGCGCCTGACGATTCAGTTCGAAAAATAATCATTCCGTTAGCGAAATCCACCTAAAGCGCCTAAATCTGCGTTTTTTCTTAAAAATCGCTTATGGAAAAAAATAAATGTTGTGGGCAATTGTGTGGCGGCGATTAACAAGTTTTCAGCGGGGTGGATAAGACAAATCGGCAGCGGAAGAGGAAAGCGGTGCAATTGGCTGCACCGCTGATTGGCAGGGTCTGCTTTAAAGTTGCTCTTCCTCATGCTCGGCAAGGGCTTCGATGGCTGTTTGCGGGTCATCATCCGGAGCGGGCGCTTCATGCATCCACACAGAAACCAAACGATAGGATACGGCTAGAACCACCGGGCCGATGAACAGCCCAATCATGCCGAAGGCGATCAATCCCCCGATCACACCGGAAAGAATCAAAATCATCGGCAAATCCGCACCCATACGAATCAGCATCGGACGCAATACGCTATCAAGCGTGCCGACCACGCAACTCCATACCAGCAGTATCGTGCCCCAGGTGGTATCGCCACTCCAGTAGAGCCAGATGATGGCCGGCACCAGCACCACTAACGGCCCAAGCTGCACCAGGCACGTCAGAATCATCAGCACGGTGAGCAAGGTGGCATAAGGGATGCCTGAGATTGCCAGACCAATGCCGCCCAGCACACCCTGTACCAGCGCCGTCACCACTACGCCCAGCGCCACGGCACGAATCGCCTGACCGGCCAGCAGGACGGCGGCATCGCCACGAGGTCCGCCCATGCGATAAGCAAAGTGACGAATACCCTGACCGACCTGCTCACCGCGCCAGTAGAGCAGGACGCTAAACAGCAACATTACGGCCAGATGAATCATAAAGCGGCCAAAGTGGCCGGCCTGCGCCACGAAGAAGCCCGTGGTGCGACCAATATAAGGCTGCAGCTGGTTCAAAATTGCCGTACCGCCGCCATCGACCATTTTGTGATAGCTGGAGTAGGTTTTGTTGCCGACATAAGGAATTTCGCGCAGCCAGACAAAATCCGGGAAAACCAGATGACGCTGGGTGGCCCAGGCAATCACCGGCGCGCTGTTATCGATCAGGCTACTCACCAGCAGGGCAATCGGAATAATAAACAGCAGCAGTAACAGAATGGTCATGGCGATCACCGCCAGCGATCGCCGTCCCCACAGCAAATGCTGCAAACGGATCATTAATGGCCAGGTCGCAATCACCACCATGCTGGCCCAGGCAAAGCCCAAAATAAAGGGCTGTACCACCCACAGACAGGCAATGATCATGATGAGCATGAACATCAACGAGAACAGCAGTTGCGGTAGATCCATACCGCGTTGCAGGCTTTTCATCACAACGTTTTGACCTCAATTAATCCTTCATGGTGGACCGCACAGGCCCTGATCAATGATGATCTATTTCCTGAAAATTAAACAGAAAAAAGCAGGCATCGCTGAGCTCTTTCCTGAAAAAACAGCAGGCGATAAAAAAATATGATAAAACCAATGGTTGAAAAAAATAACCACGCAAACGTTTACAACATCTCGGTCACGCAATAATGATCCCACAGATTTCCCAGGCGCCAGGCCTCGTTCAACTGGTGCTGACATTCCTGCAGTCATTAAAAGAGCAAGGCTTTACCGGCGATACCGCCACCAGTTATGCCGATCGTCTCTCGCTTTCTACCGATAACAGCATTTATCAGCTGTTGCCTGATGCTGCGCTATTTCCGCGTTCGACGGCGGACGTAGCACTGATCGCGCGGCTGGCGGGTGAAACCCGGTTTAAAAGCCTGGTCTTCACCCCGCGCGGCGGTGGCACCGGTACCAACGGCCAGTCACTTAATCAGGGCATCGTGGTCGACATGTCTCGCTACATGAATCGCATCCTTGAAATCAACCCTGAACAGGGTTGGGTGCGCGTAGAAGCGGGAGTGGTTAAAGACCAGCTCAATGCCTGGCTCAAACCTTATGGTTTCTTCTTCTCGCCGGAGCTTTCCACCAGTAACCGCGCCACCTTAGGCGGCATGATCAATACCGATGCATCCGGGCAGGGTTCGTTGGTCTACGGCAAAACCTCAGATCACGTGGAAGGGCTGCGGGCAGTTCTGCTCGGCGGCGATATCCTTGATACCCGCGCAATGCCTACAGAACTGGCGGAGCAACTGGCGACTACGCCCACGGCAGAAGGGCGTATCTATCATCAGGTGCTGAATCGCTGTCGCGATCAGCGTGACCTGATTCTGGATAAATTCCCTAAGCTTAACCGCTTCCTGACCGGTTATGACTTGCGTCATGTGTTCAGCGATGACCTGCAAACCTTCGATCTGACACGCCTGTTATGCGGTGCAGAAGGGACGCTGGCCTTTATCGCCGAAGCGCGCCTGGATATCACGCCAATCCCTAAAGTGCGCCGTCTGGTGAACATCAAATACGACTCCTTTGACTCTGCGCTGCGTAATGCACCTTTTATGGTGGAAGCCAAAGCGTTGTCAGTGGAAACCGTTGACTCAAAAGTGCTGAATCTGGCGCGTGAAGATATTGTCTGGCATTCGGTTAAAGAGCTGATTACCGATGTGCCGGACAAGGAAATGCTCGGCCTGAATATTGTTGAATTTGCCGGTGATGATGGCGAATTGATTGAGCATCAGGTCAACAGCCTGTGTGCACGACTGGATGAGCTGATGACGCAGCAGCAGGGCGGCGTGATCGGCTACCAACTGTGTAACGATTTGGGCGGTATCGAGCGCATCTATAATATGCGCAAAAAAGCGGTGGGCTTGCTGGGTAACGCCAAAGGGCGCGCCAAGCCGATTCCGTTTGTGGAAGATACGGCGGTTCCGCCGGAACAACTGGCGGATTACATCGTCGATTTCCGTGCTTTGCTCGACAGCCATGGCCTGAGCTATGGCATGTTTGGCCACGTAGACGCCGGTGTGCTGCACGTACGTCCGGCGCTGGATATGTGCGACCCGCAGCAAGAGATGCTGATGAAGCAAATCTCTGATGAAGTAGTGGCGCTGACCGCGCGCTACGGTGGACTGCTGTGGGGTGAGCACGGCAAAGGTTTCCGCGCGCAGTACAGCCCGGAATTTTTTGGCGAGACGCTGTTTAACGAACTGCGCGCCATTAAAGCCGCCTTCGATCCCGATAATCGCCTGAACCCTGGCAAGATTTGTACCCCGCTTGGCAGCAACGAGCCGATGATGCAGGTGGATGCAGTAAAGCGCGGCACTTACGATCGTCAGATTCCGGTCACGGTGCGCAATGAGTGGCGTGGTGCCATGGAGTGTAACGGCAACGGCTTATGTTTCAACTTTGATGCGCGTAGCCCGATGTGCCCGTCGATGAAAATCACCCGTAACCGCATTCACTCACCGAAAGGTCGCGCGACGCTAACGCGTGAATGGCTGCGTTTACTGTCTGAGCAGGGGGTTGACCCTTCGCAGCTGGAGCAGGCGCTGCCGAAACAGGGCGCCAGCCTGCGTACCCTGATCCAACGCACGCGCAATTCCTGGCATGCCAGGCAGGGTGAGTACGACTTCTCGCATGAAGTGAAAGAGGCAATGTCGGGCTGTTTAGCCTGCAAAGCCTGTTCAACCCAGTGTCCGATCAAGATCGATGTGCCGAGCTTCCGTTCACGCTTCCTGCAGCTTTATCACACACGCTATCTGCGTCCGATGAGCGACCATATGGTGGCGACGGTAGAGAGTTATGCGCCTTTGATGGCCAAAGCGCCTAAGGTGTTCAACTTCTTCCTTAAGCAGCCGTGGGTGCGCGATCTCAGTAAAACGCACATTGGCATGGTCGATCTGCCGTTGCTCTCCTCTCCAAGCCTGAAACAGCAGCTCGGCGGCCATCCGGCCATGAGCGTGACGCTGGAACAGCTGGAGGCGATGGATATTGTGCAGCGGGAAAACTGTGTGCTGGTGGTGCAGGATCCGTTCACCAGCTATTACGAAGCACAGTTGGTCACCGATTTCGTGAAATTGATTGAAAAGCTCGGTTATCGTCCGGTGTTGTTACCTTTCTCACCGAACGGTAAGGCGCAGC
This sequence comes from Pantoea sp. alder81, assembly GCF_020179835.1. Taxonomy (GTDB): domain Bacteria; phylum Pseudomonadota; class Gammaproteobacteria; order Enterobacterales; family Enterobacteriaceae; genus Pantoea. The sequence continues at coordinate 659,702 of NZ_JAIUDA010000001.1, forward strand.
ATGTGAAAGGTTTCCTGCAGCGCTTTGCACGCACTGCCGGGAAAACCGCCGAGTTCCTTAATCGTGTCGCCAAATTGGGGATGCCGATGGTTGGGGTCGATCCCGCCACGGTGCTCTGTTATCGCGATGAGTATCAGGAAGTGCTCGGTGAGCAACGCGGTGATTTTAAGGTGCAACTGGTCCACGAATGGTTGCAGCAAGCTTTGGATGCGCGCGTGGTACAAACTGCCAGCGGCGAGGCCTGGTATCTGTTTGCGCACTGCACTGAAGTCACTGCGCTGCCTTCAACGCCGAATCAGTGGCAGGACATCTTTGCGCGTTTTGGTGCGAAGCTGGAGAACGTCAACGTCGGGTGCTGCGGTATGGCGGGGACGTACGGACATGAGAGCAAAAACCTCGAAAATTCGCTGGGCATCTACGAACTCTCTTGGCATCCGCAGTTACAGAAGCTGCCACGTCAGCGTTGTCTGGCAACCGGCTTCTCGTGTCGCAGCCAGGTTAAACGCGCCGAAGGCAACGGCATGCGCCATCCGCTGCAAGCATTACTGGAAATGATGTAAACAAATTGTAGGAGTCGTCACAAAGCTGGATTAGAATATCCAGCCTGCGTGACGGACGAAATCACTCTGCAGGCTGGTGGCTTGATCCCACTCGCCGCTGAGCGCCAGTTGATGACACAAGCGAGTCAAAGACAGGCGCGCCAGTTGATAGGCCTGAATACGGAATAAACGGTCGCGATCGGCATTGCCCATCTCCTGCACTAAGCGGTGATGGAGCTTGCCCATGGCATGCAGATAGCTTTGATCGTCGCCGTTGAGCTCGCAGATTTCTGCCATGTCGAGACAGGTGTCGTTAAAGCGGCGCAGTTGGTCGATAGTACAATCGGTGCGGTTGAGCTTAGCCTGAGCCATGTAGAAGTCGACGGTGATATCACGCACCGAAAACTTATATTCATCGATTTTGTGTTGTAACCAGGCTGAGACGGTAAGCGTCATGTCGCTACCTTAAATGGGTTAATGATAATCATTATCATATTCAACCGCGTCAGGAATGCAATTCCCGCAATGAAATTTTATTGATTTCCTTTGCCTGTTACTAAAATCGGCAATAACAATCTCTTTACATTGAAGAAAGGCGTAACCTATCAATCATGACGATGTCGTAAAGTTGGATTTCTAAATTTTACGTCATTTGAACGGGTTACGCGGGTGTGGCGCGCACGGGATTGCCGCTCACAAGCTCGATTGAAGCGACTATGCTTAATAAAGCAACAGTAAAAAACAGCACGAGATGATTATCCCTGCAAAACAAGAGGTTGAAGTGGTATGTGATATCACTACCATAGGGGGATAGCCTGAAAAGGCCCAGACTTACGAGGTAGCACTATGTCATCAGTAAATGCAGCTTCCTTTTCACCTGACGATTTCGTCTGGAAAGGGCTAACGCTGACCGAATCGGCAGCGAAACAGATTCTTAACCTTGTTGAGGCGGATCCTGAAGTTAAGGGCCTTAAGCTGGGTGTGAAGCAGTCCGGCTGTGCCGGTTTTGGGTACGTTATGGATCTGGCAAAAGAGCCTGCCGATGACGACCTGACGTTTGAGCAATTCGGCGCAAAATTATTTGTGCCTCTTCAGGCAATGCCGTTTGTTGACGGCACCGAACTGGATTATGTCCGCGAAGGCCTGAACCAGATTTTTAAATTCAACAACCCTAAAGCTCAGCACGCCTGCGGGTGCGGTGAGAGCTTTGGCGTCGAGTAAGTAAAATGTCACGACACAGCGAAGCATCTGACGATGTACAAACGTGGGAAGGTAGCCTGAATTATAAAGAAGGCTTCTTTACCCAGTTGCAAACCGACGAATTGGCACACGGAATCAATGAAGATGTAGTGCGAGCCATTTCGGCCAAACGTAACGAACCTGAGTGGATGCTGGAATTCCGCCTCAAGGCCTTCCGTGCCTGGTTAGAGATGGAAGAACCACATTGGTTGAAAGCCAACTACACCTCACTCGATTATCAGGATTACAGCTACTATTCCGCGCCGTCTTGCGGCAATTGCGACGATAGCTGCGCTTCTGAACCGGGCGCGAAGCAAACTTCTGGCAGCGTTGCATCAAGTGATTACCTGACCAAAGAAGTTGAAGACGCTTTCAATCAGTTGGGTGTTCCGGTGCGTGAAGGCCGTGAAGTCGCCGTTGATGCGATTTTCGACTCCGTATCCGTTTCCACCACCTACCGTGACAAACTGGCTGAGCAAGGCATTATCTTCTGCTCATTCGGCGAAGCGATTCACGATCATCCAGAGCTGGTGCAGAAGTATCTCGGTACTGTGGTTCCTCACAACGATAACTTCTTCGCGGCATTGAACTCTGCTGTGGCTTCAGACGGTACTTTTGTTTACATCCCAAAAGGCGTGCGTTGCCCGATGGAGCTGTCGACTTATTTTCGTATCAACGCGGCGAAAACGGGTCAGTTCGAACGTACCATTCTGATCGCCGATGAAGACAGTTACGTCAGCTATATCGAAGGTTGTTCAGCGCCAGTGCGTGACACCTACCAGCTGCACGCTGCAGTGGTTGAAGTCATCATCCACAAAAACGCTGAAGTCAAATACTCCACCGTACAGAACTGGTTCCCAGGCGGTGAAGGCGAGGGCGGTATCCTCAATTTCGTGACCAAGCGTGCGCTTTGTGAAGGCGACCACAGCAAGATGTCCTGGACGCAGTCTGAAACCGGTTCAGCCATCACCTGGAAATACCCAAGCTGCATTCTGCGTGGTGACTACTCCGTAGGTGAGTTCTACTCCGTAGCGCTGACCAGCGGCCGTCAGCAGGCGGATACCGGTACCAAGATGATCCACATTGGTAAAAACACCAAGTCGACCATCATCTCGAAAGGGATCTCCGCCGGTAAGAGCGAAAACACCTATCGTGGTCTGGTGAAAATCATGCCAACCGCGACCAACGCGCGTAACTTCACCCAATGTGACTCGATGCTGATTGGTGCCGAGTGCGGCGCGCACACCTTCCCGTATGTGGAAACGCGCAACAACACTGCACAGCTGGAACATGAAGCCACGACCTCGCGTATTGGTGAAGACCAGATGTTCTACTGCCTGCAGCGCGGCATTAGCGAAGAAGATGCGATCTCAATGATCGTCAACGGCTTCTGCAAAGACGTTTTCTCCGAGCTGCCACTGGAATTCGCCGTGGAAGCGCAAAAACTGTTGGCTATCAGCCTTGAGCACAGTGTGGGCTGATGCCACACGCGTTGCCGGAAGCAATGTGAAGGAAAGAGTATGTTAAGCATTAAAGATTTACAGGTTAGCGTTGAAGACAAAGAGATTTTGCGCGGTCTGAACCTTGAAGTGAAACCAGGCGAAGTCCACGCCATCATGGGCCCTAACGGCTCAGGTAAAAGTACCCTGTCCGCAACGCTGGCAGGTCGTGAAGATTACGAAGTGACCGGTGGTTCTGTCAGCTTCCATGGCAAAGACCTGCTCGAGCTGGAACCAGAAGAGCGCGCGGGCGAAGGCATCTTCATGGCGTTCCAATATCCGGTAGAAATTCCGGGCGTCAGCAACCAATTCTTCCTGCAGACCTCTGTGAATGCGGTGCGCAAATACCGTGAGCAGGAAGAGCTGGATCGTTTTGATTTCCAGGACTTCATCGAAGACAAAATTAAACTGCTGAAGATGCCTGAAGATCTGCTGACCCGCTCAGTGAACGTCGGCTTCTCCGGTGGTGAGAAGAAGCGTAACGACATTCTGCAGATGGCTGCTCTTGAGCCAGAGCTGTGCATCCTGGATGAAACCGACTCCGGTCTGGATATCGATGCGTTGAAAATCGTGGCCGAAGGCGTTAACAGCCTGCGCGACGGCAAGCGTTCATTCATCATCGTGACCCACTACCAGCGTATCCTGGATTACATCAAGCCAGATCACGTGCACGTGCTGTATCAGGGCAAAATCGTTAAGTCTGGCGATTTCTCGCTGGTTAAACAGCTGGAGGAGCAAGGCTATGGCTGGCTTACCGACGAAGAGTGATAACGCCCTGCAACAGTGGCATCACCTGTTTGAATCGCGCGGTGAGGTGCGTTCTCTGCAGGCACAGCAGCACTGGCAGCAATTAATGCGTGTCGGCTTGCCGACCCGTAAGCATGAAAACTGGAAATACACCGCACTGGATGGACTGTTCGCCAATCAGTTCGTGCTGCCAGAAGCGCAGACCGTCACGGCGGAACAGGTTGCTGAACTGGCGCTGCCAGTGGATGCGATTCGTCTGGTGTTTGTTGATGGCCGTTTCCAGCCCGAGCTGAGCGCGCGCGACACCGAACTGTTCGACGTGCAGCACAGCCGCGCGGCTGAACGCCGTCCGCTGCCGGCTGCGGTGCAGCCAGAAGTGTTCCTGCATCTGACCGAAAGCCTGGCGGAAGAAGTGACCTCGATTCGCCTGGCGCGCGGTAAATCGGCGGCACGTCCGCTGTATTTACTGCACATCACCAGTGGCAAAGCCGATGCGCTGAACACCGTTCATCACCGCCATCACCTTGAGCTGGAGCAGAGCGCTGAAGCTGAAGTGATCGAGCATTACGTGACGCTGAACGGTGCGGCACACTTTACCGGTGCACGCTTTACTTTTGCCGTCGCCGACAATGCTCAGCTGAAACACATCAAGCTGGCGTTTGAAGAGAGCAGCAGCTATCACTTTGCGCACAATGACATTGTGATTGGTCGTGATGCGAAGGTCAGCAGCACCAGCTTCCTGCTGGGTGCTGGCTTGTCTCGTCACAACACCAGCGTGCAGCTGAACGGTGAAAATACCCAGCTGTCACTGAACAGCCTGGTGCTGCCAATCAATGCAGAAGTGGCGGATACCCGCAGCTATCTGGAACACAACAAAGGCTACTGCCTGAGTCGTCAGCTGCACAAAACCATCTCGCGCGATAAAGGCCGTTCTATTTTCAACGGTCACATCAAAGTGGCGAAGCATGCACTAAAAACTGACGGACAGATGACCAACAACAACCTGTTGCTCGGTCGTCTGGCAGAAGTGGACACCAAGCCGCAGCTGGAAATCTACGCGGATGACGTGAAGTGCAGCCATGGTGCGACCATTGGCCGCATCGACGATGAGCAGATGTTCTATCTGCGCTCGCGTGGTATCCCGGAAGATGCTGCCCAGCAGATGATTATTCATGCATTCGCGGCTGAATTGACCGAGATGCTGGAAGAAGAACCGCTGCGCCAACTGGTGCTGGAACGCATTAGTGCGCGTTTCCCTGGAGTTGAGTTATGACTTTCGATCTCGAACGAATCAGAGCGGAATTTCCGATTCTGAAACGTGAGGTCAACGGACATCCGCTGGCCTACCTTGATAGCGCGGCCAGCGCTCAGCGCCCGCTCGCGGTCATCAATGCGGAAAGTTATTTCTACCAGCACGGCTATGCGGCCGTGCACCGTGGCATTCACTCGCTGAGTGCCCAGGCCACCACCGATATGGAAAACGTGCGCACACAAGCGTCGCGTTTTCTGAATGCGGCGTCGCCAGAAGAGATTATCTTCGTCAAAGGCACCACTGAAGGCATCAATCTGGTGGCCAACAGCTGGGGCGGCAGTCAGCTGCAATCGGGCGATAACATCATCATCACGGAGATGGAGCACCACGCTAACATCGTGCCGTGGCAGATGGTGGCGCAGCGCACCGGGGCTGAGATTCGTGTTCTGCCGCTCAACGAGCAGGGTGAATTAGCCCTTGAGCAACTGAGTGGGTTGATCGACAGCCGCACGCGCTTGCTGGCGGTGACGCACGTTTCTAACGTGCTCGGTACCGTTAATCCGGTGAAAGCCATCGTGGCGCAGGCGAAAGCCGCTGGCGTTGTCACGTTGGTGGACGGTGCTCAGGCGGTAATGCATCACACGGTGGATGTGCAGGATATCGATTGCGATTTCTACGTCTTCTCGGGTCATAAAATCTATGGCCCAACCGGGATTGGCGTACTGTATGCGCGTAAAGCACTGCAGGACATCATGCCACCATGGGAAGGCGGCGGTTCAATGATCGATCAGGTGATGCTGCCAACCGGCACCACCTGGAACTCAACACCGTGGCGTTTTGAAGCTGGCACACCAAATACCGGTGGCATTATCGGCTTAGGCGCGGCGCTGAACTGGATCAGTGAGCTGGGATTAGATGTCATCAACGAACGTGAGACGTCACTGATGCGCTATGCATTAGATAAACTCGCGTCGGTACCCGACCTGATTATCTACGGTCCGGCGCAGCGCAGTGGCGTGGTGGCGTTCAACCTCGGTAAGCATCATGCATTCGACGTCGGGAGTTTCCTCGATCAATACGGCATTGCCATCCGCACCGGACATCACTGTGCTATGCCTCTGATGCGCCATTATGCGGTGCCCGCGATGTGTCGTGCCTCATTTGCACTGTATAACAGTGAAGAAGAAGCCGATCGCCTGGCAGCAGGTTTGACGCGTATTCATCGTCTGCTGGGCGGTTGAGCAGATTTCAGGAGTTATCCATGGCGAATTTGCCAGAGAAAGAGAAGCTGGTGCGCAACTTTAACCGTTGCGCTAATTGGGAAGAGAAGTATCTCTACATCATTGAACTCGGTGCGAAATTACCAGAATCCTCTGAAAGCTTACAGCAGCCAGAGCATGTGATTTCCGGTTGCCAGAGCCAGGTGTGGATCCGCATGACCCCACAAGCTGATGGCACCATCGCCTTTGAAGGCGACAGTGATGCCGCCATTGTTAAAGGTTTGATTGCGGTAGTATTTAGCCTCTATCAGGGCTTGCAAGCGCAGGAGATTCTCGCGCTGGATGTCGGTCATTGGTTCGCAGAATTAGAGTTGACTCAACACCTCACTCCTACACGTTCTCAAGGATTGGAAGCGATGATTCGCGCGATCCGTCATAACGCTCAAAGCCTCAGCTAAGTTACACTCCCCAGACCCCGGCATGACCGGGGTCTGTTCAATCCGACAAAGAGAAATTGCATGAAACCAGCGTTACGTTTAGCCGGTGCATTGCTGTTGTCCTGCTTCGGGCTTTCTGCACCTGCATTTGCAACGGAATATCCCCTGCCAGCTGATAACAGCCGTTTAATTGGCGAGAATATCCTGACCACTGTCCCTGACGACAAACGGCCCTTAGAGAGCATCGCATCGCATTACAAGATTGGTATGCTCGGCATGCTGGAGGCCAATCCTGGCGTCGATCCCTGGTTGCCTAAGGCGGGGACGCAATTGACCGTGCCGTTACAGATGCTGCTGCCTGATGCGCCACGTGAAGGTATCGTCATCAACCTTGCTGAACTGCGTCTGTATTACTATCCGAAAGGGGAGAACCGCGTGGTGGTGTATCCGATCGGTATCGGCCAGTTGGGTGCGGCGACGCCGAGTATGGTCACCAGCATCAGCCAGAAAATCCCCAATCCCACCTGGACGCCTACCGTCAACATCCGCAAACGCTACGCCAAAGAAGGCATCACCTTGCCGGGTGTCGTTCCGGCAGGGCCAGATAACCCGATGGGCCTGTTTGCCATGCGTCTGGCACGGGGTACTGGCCAATACCTAATCCACGGTACTAACGCCGATTTTGGTATTGGGATGCGTGTTAGCTCGGGCTGTATTCGTTTACGTCCGGACGATATCGAAGCGCTGTTCAACAGCGTGCCGAAAGGAACACGGGTGCAAATCATCAACGAGCCTATCAAGTATGCGGTGGAACCGGATGGCAAGCGTTACGTTGAGGTGCATCAGCCTTTATCCCGCAATGATAAGGACGATCCGCAAACCATGCCGATTGCGTTGACGGCAAAATCGAAAGCGTTCATCAATAGCCAGAAAAGCGACACCGCAATGATCAAAGAAGTCATCGCGCGTCGTTCTGGGATGCCAGTGCTGGTTAGCAGCGGCGAGCCGGTTACGCAGGACACAACGTTACCTGATGTGCTGCAAACGCAGCAGGATGGTTCAGGGGCCGGACAAGCGACCATCAGCCAGGCAATGGGTGAGAGTGGCGCAAAACCCTGACTCAGATTGAAGTAAAATCAGGACAAAAAAAATGGTGCCACATGGGCACCATTTTTCAAACCAGAACTCTTACTTACGGTAAGAGTGAGCCTGGTTGTCCAGACGCTGGTTAGCGCGAGCTGCGTCATCTTTAGCAGCCTGAACGTCAGAACGGATTGCGTTCACGTCGTTGCTCAGCTGGTCAACTTTAGCGTTCAGAGTCTGAACGTCTGAAGACAGCTGGTCGATTTTAGCGTTGCTTGAGCAACCAGCCAGCAGAGTTGAACCCAGAATTACCGCGCCCAGTACCAGTTTAGTACGATTCATTATTAATACCCTCTAGAATTGAGTTAATCTCCATGTAGCGTTACAAGTATTACACAAAGCTTTTTGAGTTGAGAATAAATTTTTGATGAGAACATGCTTAAATTTGATCGTTCGCTCAAAGAAACAGCGTTTCGCAGAAGATGATGAAAATATTTAGCTAAAACAGAGAGATTTAATCGGACTAACCTTAACTGTGCGGGATATTGAATAGTTATTATCGATTGGAAAATTCTGGATTTTGTATTAGCGCAGGAATAAAAAAAGCGCCTGAAAAAGGCGCTTTTAAATAAAACTTCAGCTAAAAATCAGATTACGTGGACTGAAGCGGTGTTGGTCGTGCCACTTGGAACCAGTGCACCCGATACCATCACCACAACATCGCCTTTCTGCGCGTAGCCACTTTCCAGCGCCATTTCTTTACCAATACGGTAGAAATCATCCGTAGAAGCAATTTCTGTCACCAGACGCGTCTCAACGCCTTTGCTCAGAATCAGCTGGCGTGCGGTGGTTGCATTAGTGGTCAGCGCCAGAATGGTGGCATCCGGGAAGTACTTACGAATCGCCTTAGCAGACTTACCGCCTTCGGTCGCTACCACGATCAATGGGGCTTCCAGCTTTTCTGCTGTTTCCACTGCGCCACGGCAAACCGCTTCGGTGATGCGCATTTTGCGTGAATCCTGCAGCTCACCGATGCGTGATTTCATTACGCGGTCAGTACGCTCACAGATGGTCGCCATGATGGTCACAGATTCCAGCGGGTAACGACCCTTAGCACTCTCACCTGACAGCATAACGGCATCAGTACCATCAAGGATGGCGTTCGCCACGTCGCCTGCTTCCGCGCGGGTAGGGCGCGGGTTCTTGATCATAGAATCCAGCATCTGCGTTGCGGTAATGACCACTTTGCGTGCTTTGTTACATTTCTTGATCATCATCTTCTGCGCGAAGATGACTTCTTCAACCGGAATCTCTACACCCAGATCGCCACGTGCAACCATGATGCCGTCAGACGCCTCGAGAATCTCGTCGAAGTTGTTCAGGCCTTCCTGGTTTTCGATTTTAGAGATGATCTGGATGTGCTCGCCGCCGTGGGCTTTCAAATGCTCACGGATTTCCAGCACATCTGAACGTTTACGGATGAAGGAGGCCGCGACAAAATCAACGCCTTGCTCGCAACCGAAGATCAGGTCACGTTTGTCTTTTTCAGCCAATGCTGGCAACTGGATGGAAACGCCCGGCAGGTTAACGCCTTTGTTTTCGCCCAGGTCACCGTTGTTCAGCACGTTACACACGACGGTGTTTTCAGTGACTTCGGTCACCTGCATACCAATCAGGCCATCATCGACCAGCACGGTATTGCCGATTTTCAGGTCTTCGGTGAAGCCTGCATAGGTCACAGCAACACGATCGCTGTTACCAATCACAGATTGATCGGTAGTGAAAGTGAAGGTCTGGCCCGCTTTCAGCGAAACATCGTTACCGCCTTCCAGCTTCATGGTACGAATTTCAGGACCTTTGGTGTCCAGCAGAATCGCGGCCTGACGACCGGTTTTTTCCATAACGGCACGCATGTTAGTGATGCGCTGACCATGTTCGGCATAATCCCCGTGAGAGAAGTTCAGGCGCATGACGTTCATGCCCGCTTCCAGCAGTTGAGTCAGCATCTCTTCAGATTCGGTTTTCGGACCGATAGTACAAACAATCTTGGTCTTTTTCATGTCAGGTTTTCTGTAAGTTGTGATGGATGATAGAGGTCGGGATTCGCAGCGTTTGGCAGCGAAGTGAAAATGTGTGTGGTGTTGGTTTGGATCGTACAGGAGTAAGAATAGGTGACAGAGACTAAGCGTGCAGAGAAGTTATGCAGTACGCGAGGGAACTGGCAGAGCAGTGTTGCGCAAATCATTTGAGTTGTTTGCATAGGCACGTTAGCGCTGAAACCTTTCAGGTGGACAACGCGGCATAGTATAGACGCTAAGTATGCGAAAACCAATATAAAAGCTGAGAGAGAAAACGATACAGATCAAGGAAAGGGGTGTTGCGCAAAAGGAGAGAAAACAAAAAGTGGTGCGCTCTAATGGACTCGAACCATCGACCCCCACCATGTCAAGGTGGTGCTCTAACCAACTGAGCTAAGAGCGCATTTCAGAAATTTGGTGCGTCCGAGTGGACTCGAACCACCGACCCCCACCATGTCAAGGTGGTGCTCTAACCAACTGAGCTACGGACGCACTTGGTGCGCTCTAATGGACTCGAACCATCGACCCCCACCATGTCAAGGTGGTGCTCTAACCAACTGAGCTAAGAGCGCAACATGCTGTCAGGGCGACAGCGGGGACGAATATTAACGGCAGGCCGCGATGCTGGCAAGGGAAAAAATGATTTTCCATGACGACTGACCAGCATCTGTGCGACCCGCTGTTTTTTTAGGCATTGCGGAGGCAAATAACGGCCTGTTCAGCCACTTAGCGCGCCGCGCGCGCCAGAATCACCTGTGATGGCAAACGTTGCAATCGACGAATGCGCCAAATCATCATAATCGCAGCGGATGTCAGGCCGACGATAAATCCGCACCAGAATCCCGCTGGACCGAGTTGCGGTATCACCCAGTCGGTGAGTGCCAGGATATAACCGACCGGTAAACCCAGCACCCAATAAGCAATCAGGGTAATAAAGAAGATTGAGCGCGTGTCTTTATAGCCGCGCAGAATCCCGCTACCGATCACCTGAATTGAATCTGAGAACTGGTAGATGGCGGCGAGCAGCATCAACTGAGCAGCCAGAGTAATCACTTCTGGGTTGGCGGTGTAAAGTGCGGCGATATGTTCACGGAAGGTGATGGTGAAAATCGCCGTGATGGCGGCCATGCTGATACCGACGCCCTGTCCCGTCCATGCTGCCACGCGTGCCTGCTCCGTCGAACCCTGCCCAAGACGATAACCGACACGGATAGTGGTCGCGACGCCGAGTGAGAGCGGCAGAACAAACATCAGCGAACTGAAGTTAAGTGCAATCTGATGACCCGCGACTTTAACGATCCCCAGTGGAGAGACCAGCAGCGCCACCACCGCAAACAAAGTGACCTCAAAGAACAGCGCCAGCGCCACCGGCAAGCCAAGGTTAAACAGTCGTGAAAGGATGACGCGTGAGGGCGGAGACCAGCGGCTGTTCATGCGAATATCGCGCATACTCGCCATGCGTTTCACCCAGAAGCGCATCACTATAAACATCACCCAATAAACCGAGGCGGTGGCAACACCACAACCTACGCCCCCGAGTGCTGGCATACCAAAATGGCCATAGATGAAGACGTAGTTAAGCGGAATGTTTACCAGCAAGCCTAAAAAGCCCAGCAGCATGGCTGGTTTGGTTTTCGATAATCCTTCGCACTGATTACGTGCCACCTGGAAGAACAGGTAGCCGGGTGCACCCCACAGTAATGCATGCAGGTAACCCTCGGCTTTAGCCGCCAGCTGCGGGTCGATATCATGCATGGCATGAATCAAATAGCCGGCATTCCACAACACCACCATGATCAGCAACGCAACGGCCAGTGCCAGCCAATAGCCCTGACGCACTTGTTCCGCGATGCGTTCGCGTCGCCCTGAGCCGTTGAATTGCGCAACGGTTGGCGTCAACGCCAGCAGAAGACCATGACCAAACAGAATGGCGGGAAGCCAGATAGAGGTGCCGACAGCAACGGCGGCCATATCCGTGGCGCTCACCGCACCGGCCATAATGGTATCCACAAAACCCATCGCCGTCTGAGCCACCTGAGCAAGGATGACCGGGATCGCGAGGGCCAGCAATTGACGCGCTTCTGTTAAATACTTCTGCACGTAACACCTGCTTAAATTAAGAAGAGAAGAGGGGAGATATCCCCAGAGAATGCGCGGCATAGTGTAGCGGCCGCGCTGCGTTCCACCAAACTTTGATCGCATTTTGTTAAGTTAATTGTGTAAAGTTTGAACTCCGGCAAATTAAACGTGCAGCCTAAGCTGTGATAAACTGGCGCAAACTTCGCAGAGGCTGAAAGTATGTTTACTGGAATTGTGCAGGGCACGGCCGAAATTATCGCCGTAGAAGAAAAAAAGTTGTTTCGTACCCATATCGTGCGTCTGCCGGAAGACCTTTTACCGGGATTAGCATTAGGGGCATCGGTAGCGCACAACGGATGCTGCCTGACGGTGACGGCGATTGAGGGCGATCGCGTGAGCTTCGACCTGATCAAGGAAACCCTGCGCATTACCAACCTGGGTGAATTAACGGTTGGCGACGTGGTGAATATTGAACGCGCGGCGAAGTTCAGTGATGAAATTGGCGGTCATTTAATGTCTGGCCATATTATGACCACGGCGGAAATCTGCAAAATTATCCAGTCAGAAAATAACCGTGAAGTGTGGTTTAAATTACAGGATGCGTCGCAGATCAAATATATCCTGCATAAAGGTTTCGTCGGTATCGATGGTATCAGCCTGACGGTGGGTGACGTCACTAAAAGTAAATTCTGTGTGCACCTGATCCCGGAAACACTGGATCGCACCACGCTGGGTGCGAAAAAACTGGGGCATAAAGTGAATATCGAGATCGATCCGCACACCCAGGCGATTGTGGAAACGGTAGAGCGCGTATTGGCCCAACGTGAAGCCGCGGCTGTTGCACTTTTACAAGCCACCGATACCGAATAATTCAAAAAAAAAAGGCGCCGCGGCGCCTTTTCTCTCCTTAACTTCCCTTAACGCGCTACGCGTAATCCACCCTCTTTGCCACGGCTAAATACCACCTGCCAGAGTTGAATATCACGCGCGCGGAAGGCGCCAGCACAGGCATTAAGATAGTAACTAAACATCCGCTTGAAGCGATCGCCATATTTATCAGCGAGCTGCGGCCACGTTGTCAGAAACCGTTCATGCCAGGCCATTAAGGTGGTGTCATAATCCGCACCAAAATTATGCCAGTCTTCCATAATAAAATGCTTTTCGCTGGCATCAGCAATCTGGCGCACAGACGGTAGGCATCCGTTGGGGAAGATATACTTATCAATCCAGGGATCGACGTTCATATCGGTAGTGATGGCACCAATGGTGTGCAGTAAAAATATGCCGTCTGGTTTGAGATTGCGATCGGCAACGTCAAAATAAGTGGCATAGTTTTTCGGCCCCACGTGTTCGAACATGCCGACTGATACGATGCGATCGAACTGCAAATTCAAATCACGGTAATCCTGCAGCAAAATAGTGACGTCGAGCCCTTCGCAACGCTGCTGCGCCAATTTCTGTTGCTCAGCAGAAATGGTCACGCCATGGACTTTGGCACCGTAGTTACGTGCAGCAAATTCTGCCAGCCCGCCCCAACCGCAGCCGATATCGAGCAGCGTCATGCCCGGCTCAAGCTGAAGCTTGCGGCAAATCATATCCAGTTTGGCAGACTGAGCCTGTTCCAGTGTTTCAGCGTCTTTCCAGTAACCGCAGGAGTACTGCATAAAGGGATCGAGCATCAGTGAAAAAAGATCGTTACCGAGATCGTAATGTTCTTTACCGACAATCCAGGCACGTTTTTTCGACTGTAAATTGGTTAAACGCGCGGCCGCAATACGCAAGGTATCTTTAAAATGACGTGGGAGTTGTTTATCCAGATGTTGTTGCAGAACGCGATGGAAAAAGACATCCAATTGTTCGCATTCCCACCAGCCATCCATATAACTTTCACCCAGACCTAGCGATCCTTCCTGCAAAACACGTTTAAAAAAATCCGGATGCTTGACCTGAATATCCCAGGGGCGTGTGCCATTGACTGCAACATCAGCGCGTTCCAGTAATTCGTTGACGATGCGAAACCAGTGGTTTTCTTCAAGGCTCACTTCTTCTATACACGATGAACTCATAGCTTCTCCATCACCTTTCCGATTTGAACCTGTGGAAATAATAGTCAATTTCCTTAGGCCTGTGAGAGAACTCACGGAAAATCCGTGCGCCAGATATCCGACGTTTTACAGAGGTATGAATCTGAATAGAAATGTCTGGCACCAATCAGGAGAGGAAGATCGTGCAGACGCCATCCCAGCGACAGAGTCGCTTAAAATTAATGCAATTATGTTATTGATTTGTTACAGAAGTGCTGACCCACTGAGTATATGCTCACGTGGGTCAATATTCAACGAGTTATCGTTAGTTTGCTAACGATAATCGTTGCATCAGTGATTATCTTCGCAGGGACGGGAGGTGTGAGCAATATCACTTTGTGCGTTTAAGCTGCGTTGCCAGATGAAGCCGGCCCAGGCCAGCACTACCGTGGCAACCATCACCAGTGTGGTGTTATAGAGCGCCTGTTCTAATCCGGCCGAAACTACCAGGCTGGCAATAAAGCACAGGCCCAGTTGTAACAGGTTTTGTAAGCCTGCTGCTTTGCCTGTGGCGTGCGGGAAAGGCGCTAAGGCGCTGGAAACGACAATCGGATAGATGGCGCCATTAGACAGTGCCATACCGCAGAAAGGCAGCAGCAGTGCAATCAAAGAAGGCGCGGGCATCATCGCGACAACAAACAGACTCAAAATACTCAGGCTATACAGCACCAACAACCACGGCAGCAACTGTGATCCCTGATATCGGCTCAGCATCGCACGGCAACTAAAGCCACCAATCAGAAACGCAATAGTTTGTGGAATGTAGCTCAGACCAATATCGGCGGGAGTTAAACCCGCAGAAGCCAGAATAAACGGCGAACCGGTTAGCCAGGCAAAGAAACTGGCGGAACAGGCGGAGTAAATCAGCACGTTACCGCTGTAGATGCGCGTGGTGAGCAAATTCAGCCAGCCGGGTTGCGGCGTATTATCAGCTTTGTTTTTTTTAGGCGCGGCAAGCTGCAATGTACCGATGATCAGCAGCACGGTGATAATTGTCAGCGCGATAAAGATGCTACGCCAGTGGAAATGACCCATCAGCCACGCGCCCAGTAGAGGTGCCAGAGCGGGGGATAGGGCAACCAGCGGCATAATGGTGGCGAAAACTTTGTTGGCCTGGGCTTTGGGGTAGCGATCGACTACCAGCGCCTGCCAGCTTACGGCGGCGGCACACACGCCCACAGCCTGCACAAAGCGCAGTGCCAGCATCATGTTAACGTCGGTCACCCACAACATCCCGAGGCAACCCAAGGCAAAAATCGTTAAACCTGCCAATAAAATCGGTTTACGTCCAAAGCGGTCTGACAGCGGCCCCCAAAATACCTGTGCGCAGGCAAATCCACCGAGAAAAAGACTGAGGCTGGCGCTAATGGTGCCCGGCGCGGTGGCAAAGTCACGCTGCATATCCCCAAAAGCAGGCAGATACATATCCGTGGCGAGGAAGCCGAGCATGCTGAGCACGGCAAGATAGGGCATAAATCCTTTTGACGACAACATAGTGTTTCTCATTGGCAGATTGAACGCCGGGGAGTGTAAAAGAGTGCGTCATTCTTTGTGAAACGCTAATATTTGAGCAGTGCTGTTAAAATTTTTGAAGGCTAAAATATGTGGTCTGAATATGCGCTGGAAGTGGTTGATGCGGTCGCGCGCAATGGCAGTTTTAGTGCGGCGGCGCAGGAGTTACATCGCGTGCCCTCTGCCATAAGCTATACGGTGCGCCAGTTGGAAACCTGGTTGGCGGTGCCGTTGTTTGAACGTCAGCACCGTGAGGTGGTTTTAACCCCGGCGGGCGAGCATTTTGTACGTGAAGGGCGATCTGTTATCAAAAAAATGCTGGCAACACGCAGACAGTGTCAGCAACTGGCGAATGGCTGGCGTGGACAGCTCAGTATTGCCGTGGATTGCATTGTAAAACCACAGCGTACCCGGCAGCTGGTGAAAGACTTCTACCGTCATTTTCCGGACATGGAATTGATCATCAGCTACGAAGTGTTTAACGGTGTATGGGATGCCCTGGCCGACGGGCGTGTTGATGTGGCGATTGGCGCCACTCAGGCGATTCCGGTGGGTGGCCGTTTTGCATTTCAGGACATGGGCGCCCTCAACTGGCGTTGTGTGGTCAGTCCCGGCCATCCCCTGGCGGCGCATAGCGATCTCAATGAAGAGGCGCTGCGTGCCTGGCCATCACTGGTGCTGGAAGATACCTCTCGCGCATTGCCAAGACGCATGACCTGGACGCTGGATAATCAGCGACGTCTGGTGGTGCCAGAGTGGGAAACGGGGATGGATTGTTTGCAGGCGGGACTGTGCGTGGGGATGGTGCCGGGCCATCTGGCGCGGCCATTACTGGATAGGGGGGCGTTGGTTGAGCTATCACTGCCGCAGCCGTTTCCGGAAAGTCCCTGCTGCGTCAGTTGGTCAGAACAGCGCGCGTCACCGGCGCTGGCGTGGTTACTCGCTTATCTCGGCGACGCGGAAACGCTGAACCACGAATGGCTCAGCGAAAATGAGCTTTAACGGCGGTAATCGCGGAACGGACCGTCCCCCACGGAACGTCGCTCAATCAATGTTGGCTGCACCTCAATAGTCTGTGGCTCTTCGCGCTTGCTGGTGATGCGATCCAGCAGCATTTCGAGGGCCTTTTTGCCCAACTCCGCTTTCGGTTGGTGGACTGTGGTGAGCGCCGGGGTGAAATAACGGGCGTTGCGCACGTTATCATAGCCAATGACGGAGATATCCTGCGGCACGCGCAGTCCCATCTCATCGGCGGCACATATCGCGCCCATCGCCATGATATCGCCACCGCAGAACACGGCAGTCGGACGCTGCTTCTGATTGAGTATTTGCTGCATCGCCTGATAACCTGATTCTGGCTCGAAGTCGCCTTGAACCACCCATTCCGGACGCACGGTCACGCCGGCTTCGCTCATCGCCTGAAGAAAGCCCGCATGACGACCGCCGCCCGTGTTGCGTTCCATCTGACCTGGAATCGCACCGATATCTCGGTGGCCACGCTCGATAAGGTAGCGTCCAGCCAGATAACCGCCCTGGAAGGCGTTATCCTGAACGGTATCGGTGAAGTCGCCACGCGAGGCGCCCCAGTCCATCACCACCATCGGAATATTGCGGTTCTCTTCCAGCATCTGCAGCAGATCGTCAGGATACTCAGAGCACATCACCAACAGACCATCAACGCGCTTTTGCGCCATCATTGAGAGGTAAGCACGCTGCTTTTGCAGATCGTTATGCGCGTTACCCAGAATCAAGGTGTAACCGCGTTCAAAACAGTGGTTTTCAACCGCTTCGATGATTTCGGCAAAATAGGGCGCTTCGCTGGACGTGGCTAACAGTCCCAGCGTTTTGGTGTGATTCACCTTCAAACTGCGTGCAACGGCGCTCGGCGAATAGTGCAGTTCTTTAATCGCTTCCCATACGGCGTTACGCGTTTCTTCTGCGACAAAACGCGTTTTGTTGATGACATGCGAAACTGTGGTGGTGGATACCCCAGCGCGTTTCGCTACATCTTTAATTGTTGCCATGAAAAAGGTACTCCCCGGCTTATCACAACTCACTGATAAGTATATTGTTAAACGTTTGCGTCTGCGAAGGGTTTTACGCCCTAAAATGGGGGGCAAATCTGCCGTTTCAGGCAGGGAAAATCACTTCAGCAGGCTGTAAATACAGCATGCGCAAAATCAGTTGCGCAACGAAAGGCGGCGATTCTAGCAAGCCAACGCGGATAACACGAGATTTTTGCCCACCGCTGTGCGAAAATTGTTTTAACCCTAATAAATGTGTGACTAAGGAGTAGTGATGAGTACAGATCTAAAGCTGGCGCTAATGACCACGGTTGGCGCACTGTTGATGATTATTGCGTTTAGCTTTACAGCCATTCTTCATTAATACAAAACGCATCAATAAAAAAAGCCGGCACTGATTAAGCGTCCGGCTTTTTTTGTGGCCAATGCCACAGGATGTTGCGCAACAACTAGCGAATGGTTTTTGGTGTCATCATACGGCGCGCACCCACATAGTGTTTCTGCCAGTAGTCTTCGCCTAATGCACTAATCTGAATGTCTTTACCGGTACGGGGTGACTGTATAAATTTACCGTTGCCGAGGTAGACGCCAACATGATCGGCCGTCCCGCGGTTATTAATGCGGAAGAACACCAAATCCCCTTTTTCCAGCAGCTCGCGCTTAATGGGCGAGGCATCGTGCAGGTGATACATCTCATTCGCCGTGCGCGGGAATTTGTATTTCACGAGATCTTTATAGGCATACCACACCAGACCACTGCAATCGAAACCGGTGTGTGGGGAAGTGCCGCCCCACTGATAAGGTTTACCCAACTGTCCCATCAGCTTCGTCATGGCGGTTTCACGAGCTTTCTGATAGCGCAGACGGTGGGTTTTGCTCATCTTGATGCCGGTCAGCCCCTGAACTTCATCATCCACATCAGCAGACTTTTTCGCGAGGCGTTGATGGCCATACTTTTTCGATGGCGATTTAAGCAGGGATTTTTTGCGGCTGGTTTTGTTTAAGGCGGTTTCGGTCTTAGTCTGCTTTTTCAGCTTGAGTTTCTGCACGGTAGTCGTCAGGCGAGACTTTTTAGCCGTTGTTTTAACCGGGCGTCGCTTGCGGCGCTCATCTTCGCGCGCACTTTTTTTCTCGGCATTATGCAAACTGGCATTAATCGGGGCATGCTGGGAAGCAGAAGCCACGTTAAAAAACAGTTGCGCAAAAGCCAGTATGAAAAGCGTAATCAGTAAACGCATAGTCCGGTTACAGGTTAAGCAGTCTGGCAAAAAGCAGGCTGCGGCAGAGTAAGAGAAATCTGATCAACGATCAGCGCCGAAGCAATTCTAATCCACTTTTTTTCTAAAAGGTAAGGCCTTTTTCTATTAATCTGTTACCAGGTAGATAATGTCGCTAAATTGAGCGATTTCAGCTGTTTAACGCAGCGAAATTATTGCTAATTATTAATTTGTTCATGCTTATTAATGATAGGGAAATGTTATCTATCCTGTTTGAACTTAACAAACATGGCGATCAGCAGGTCGGTAACGCAAAATCCCGTTTTCAGTGTGGGGCTGAAGTCGCTACAATAAACAAACACGAAGTGAAGGATTAAGGAAGGCAATAATGAGTACTGTTGAAAAAATTCAGCGCCAGATCGCAGAAAACCCGATTCTGTTATACATGAAAGGTTCCCCGAAACTGCCAAGCTGCGGTTTCTCTGCACAAGCTGTGCAGGCGCTTTCTGCCTGTGGTGAGCGCTTCGCGTATGTCGATATCCTGCAGAACCCGGATATCCGCGCTGAAATGCCGAAATTTGCTAACTGGCCAACCTTCCCGCAACTGTGGGTTGACGGTGAGCTGGTCGGCGGTTGCGACATCATCGTTGAGATGTTCCAGCGTGGCGAATTGCAGCCGCTGGTGAAAGAAACCGCTGAGAAGTATAAAGAAGCGGAATAATTGCGAAGGCCGACAAATGTCGGCCTTTTCTTTGCGTACTCATCCGGCAATCAGCCAGTCAGCCAGCCCATCAGGCAGAGGCGTCGTCTTCAGTCTGCTCTTCATTGAAAGCCAGTGGCCAACCCCCCAGGCGTTTCCAGCGATTCACCAGCTCGCAGAACAGCGTGGCCGTTTGCTCGGTGTCGTACAGCGCAGAGTGCGCCTGCGTACTATCAAACTCCATCCCCGCAGCTTTGCAGGCTTTTGCCAAAACCGTCTGTCCCAACACCAAACCGCTCAGCGCCGCAGTATCAAAAGTGGCAAACGGATGGAAGGGATTACGCTTCAGGCTGGCGCGCTCGGCGGCGGCCATCACAAAGTTCAAATCGAAAGTGGCATTGTGCGCCACGATAATCGCGCGATTACAGCCATGATCTTTTGTGCCTTTACGCACCATCTTGAAAATGGCATGCAGGGCTTCGTATTCGCTCACCGCACCGCGCAAAGGATTGGTGGGATCGATGCCGGTAAACGCCAGCGCTGCAGGATTAAGGATCGCGCCTTCAAACGGTTCAACGTGAAAGTGCAGGGTTTCATCACGGTGTAACCAACCGTCCTCATCCATTTTGAGCGTGGTGGCCGCAATTTCCAGCAGTGCATCGGTTTGCGCGTTAAAGCCGGCGGTTTCGACGTCAATAACCACTGGATAAAAACCACGGAAGCGTTGATGAAGAGCGTTTAAGGCGTTCGATTCAGACATCAGGATCTCATAGCAAGAAATGGGGCAGCGCGCATTATGGCAAAAATTACAGGAGGGTGCAGCAGGAGAGGGAAGTCAGCCTGCAAATTAGCAGACTGACTAACGGCATCAGTGACCGAGGCCGTGACCAGCGTGTTTGTTTTCGATCAGTTCGATTTTATAGCCATCGGGATCTTCGACAAACGCAATAATGGTGCTGCCGCCTTTAACCGGACCGGCTTCACGCGTCACGTTGCCACCGACACTGCGGATGCGCTCACAGGTCTCTGCGACGTTATCGACGCCCAACGCAATGTGACCATAAGCATTACCGAGGTCGTACTTATCCACGCCCCAGTTGTAGGTCAGTTCAATCACTGCACCTTCACTCTCTTCGGTGTAACCCACGAAAGCCAGGGTGTATTTGTATTCGGTGTTTTCGCTCTGACGCAGTACGCGCATGCCCAGCACGCGGGTATAAAAATCGATAGAACGTTGCAGATCGCCAACGCGTAACATGGTGTGAAGTAAACGCATAACATCCTCTTTTGAAAAGTCATCAGGGAATGACAAAGACTAGCAAGTATAGCCAGTTAATGCCCTGAAGAAACAGCACTGCCGCACATCCGGTGCGGCAGTGCTGTTTCTTACAGGCTTGGGTAATCAGTGTAGCCTTCAGCGCCGCCGCCGTAGAAACTTTCCGGGCGCTGTGGATTTAGCGGTGCGTCTTGCTGCAGACGCTCAACCAGATCCGGGTTAGCAATAAAGTCGCGGCCAAACGCCACAGCATCGATCAAGCCGCGGGCGATCAGGTCGTCAGCTTTCTCAACGCTATAAGCGCCCGCGCCGATGATCACGCCAGGGAACAGCGCACGGACTTTTTCACGGAAAGCGTCGCTGTAAGGCTGGCCACCGGCCCAGTCTGGCTCAGACAGGTGCAGATACGCGATACCACGTTGGCCCAGCTCGGAGATGTACCACAGCGCGGCAGCTTCTTCATCGGCACCATTTTCCAGATTCTGGAAGGCTCCGATTGGCGAGATACGAATGCCGATACGATCGGCAGACCAGTTAGCAATCGCCGCATCCACCACTTCCAGCGCGAAACGACCACGCTTCTCGATCGAGCCGCCGTATTCATCGGTGCGCTGGTTGGAAGCGGGCGCCAGGAACTGGTGCATCAGGTAGCCATGAGCAGAATGCAGTTCCAGCAGGTCGAAATCGGCTTCACGCGCGTTCGCCGCGGCCTGACCGAAATCTTTTACGATCTGCTGAATTTCCGCCACGCTCAGTTCACGCGGCAGTGAGGTGTCTTCACGGTAAACGGTGCCATCTTCAGCACGCAGTGAGGTACGCGTTCCAGCGGCGATAGCAGAAGGTGCAACGGGCGCTTTGCCTTCCGGCTGAACGCTATTATGCGAAATGCGGCCGGTGTGCCACAGTTGCACGGCGCTGTGACCTTTCGCAGCGTGAATGCTTTCGTTGATAACTTTCCACGCGGCGATTTGCTGCTGAGTATGCAAACCCGGTGCGCCAGCATAACCTTTCGCCTGGAAAGAGATCTGCGTTGCTTCAGTAATGATCAAACCGGCGCTGGCGCGCTGCTGATAATATTCCGCCATCAGCGGAGTCGGGATGTCGCCTGGCTCAATGCTGCGCAGACGCGTCAGCGGCGCCATGAATACGCGGTTAGGTACGGTAATCGCGCCCACTTTAAGTGGGGAGAACAGCTGTTTACTCGCCATGATGACTCCTATAAGTAGACCGGTCGTCTAGAAACTACGGTTTTTAAAAATCAGTGGCCATTTAACCACTGTTCAATGGTTTCAAGTGCCAGGCTAATCGGGCCTGACTCTCGTGAAATCTTGCTTTGCAGACTGGCACCTAACCACAACAGATAACAGCGCTGAGCCAGTTGCTCTGGCGTTTGCCCATACGGCAGTGTCTGCTCCGCGGCGACTTCGCTCAGACAGCGTGCATAAGCTGCGATCATGGCGCTGGCACCGTGTTGTAAAGCATCACGCATCGGTTCTGATAAATCGCAAACTTCCGCGGATAACTTCACACCCAGACAGCCCACAATATGGCCTTGCTCGATAAACAGCGTTGCGCCATAGCGGAAGTGCGTCAGCAAACGTTCACGCGCTGACAAGCCCGGCTGATTTAACTGCTGCTCGACCTGCTGCAGGTAGTTAACGAAATAGCGTTCCAGCAACGCGACGCCAAATGCTTCTTTGGAACGGAAGTAATGGTAAAACGATCCTTTCGGCACTTCTGCCAGCGCCAGCATTTCGCTCAGGCCCATTCCGGTAAAACCACGTTGCAAACAAACCTGCTCGCCAGTGGCGAGCAGGTGTTCACGGGTTTCGTTGCGTTGCACAGTCTTGTTCATGGGCCACACAGTATTAGACCAGTCGGTCTAATGCAAACCTTATCCGGCACTTTGGCACGATCTGATCATGTCCAGCTGCGGTTGGTACTCTTGCGTCTGAATGTTGAACATGCCCAAAACGGTATGGAAAAGATTGTCTTGCGACACTTTCTCGCTCGCGGCCTGCTGACGTAAGCAGGACTCATTAATGTGGTAAGCCGCAGCATAGCCAGGCGACATCCACATCAGCAGAGGGATGTGTGTCTGCTGTGAAGGGGCAAACATATAGGGCGCACCGTGCAGGTACATACCGTGTTCGCCCAGCGATTCACCGTGATCCGAGAGATAGACCAGCGCTACATTAAAGCGATCGCTTAAGGCTTTGAGTTTATCAATGGTGCGACTCACCATATCGTCGGTGTACAGCAGAGAGTTGTCATAGGTATTCACCAACGCCTGATGGTCGCAATCCTGAATCTGGTTGCTATCGCAGGTTGGCGTGAAGCGACGGAATTCCGCCGGATAGCGCTGATAATAGGCCGGCCCATGGCTACCCATCTGATGCAACACGATAATCCCATCATTGTGCAGACTATCAACATAGTTATCAAAACGATGCAGCAGGACATCATCCAGGCAGAAACCATCGTGACAATATTGCGACAGATTCCACTGCGTCATATCGGTGTGCGGCACGCGATCGCAGGCACCTTTACAGCCGCCATCATTTTCACGCCACAGTACGCTAACACCAGCATGGGCGAGAATATCTAACACGCCTTCCTGATGATGCGCCAGATTGGCATCGTAATGCTCACGTGGCATGTTGGAGAACATACAGGGAACGGAAATGGCCGTTTCGGTACCGCAGGAGCTGGCGTCGGGGTAGTAAATGACCTGCTGTTTTTTCAGTTCAGGGTTGGTTTCACGCGCATAGCCACCCAGTGAAAAGTTCTCGGCACGTCCGGTTTCGCCCACCACTAATACCACCAACGTTTTCTTCGGCTCAGCAGCGATCAGCGGGCCTTTTTTGGCATCCTGGCCAATTTTTACCAGCGCCTGACTGTCTTGCAGATAACGTTGATCAACGTAATGACCGGTGCCGCTAACAATATTGGCCGGAGTGATCATTTTCACCAGCCCTTTATTGTTGCGAATCAGTGAGGCGTAATCTTTATAGAACAGCACCGCCATCAGCAGAATCAGCAAAATCGCACCCAGCGCCCCGGCCAGGCGTTGCAGCAGGCTCCACCACCAGCGTTGCCCGGTTTTGATGCGTACCATGCAGATGGCGGCGACGGGCACCAACCCCATCAAGATCATCCACACCACATAACCACTGCTGATCAGTGCTCCAGCTTCCTGAGCATCCGACTCAAACACGTTTTCGATCATATTGGTGTCAATCACCGTACCGAAACTGTGCATAAAGTAGTTAGCGGCGGCGCTGGCCAGCACCAACAGAATAAGCAGCGGCTTGCGAACATAGGGCCATGCCAGCAACGAGAAAATCAGATAGAACGCAGAGGCCAAAACCACCGGAATGCTGGCTGCAAACAGGTAATCGTGAATGCGATCGTAAGGGATAATTTCCCAGGCGCGCAGCAGAAACAGGGCGTTGAGCACGAGGGTAAAAAACAGGGCGGCGATCAGATTAAAACTGCTGGCATGGCACTGTAACTTGTTCGGGAATTTCATGAAAACTCAGTAGCAGGATGGAATGTGACAATCGTATGAATTCAACATGAGGAAAACCTTAACGCTTATTAAACAGTACCGAACCAAAGGTTGCTGCGCTGGCATCAATGGTAAATATCCATTTCCGTGGTCATGACTGGATGAAATATGGCCGAACTGCGTATACGCTTTGCACAATGTCACTATGCTGTTATCAATATGAAGCCTGTTGTTAAATCGGAGTGGATGTGGCCGAGCAATTAGAGTTCTTCCCTGTACCCAGCCCCTGTCGCGGTATCTGTCAGAGTGACGCACGTGGATACTGTCGTGGCTGCCTGCGTAGCCGTGAGGAACGTTTTAACTGGATGACGTTTACCGATGCGCAAAAACGCGATGTGTTGAGGTTATGTCGTCAACGCTGGCTGCGCTCGCATCGACAACAAAAAGTCGATGAAAATCATGATCCGCAACAACCCTCACTGTTTTAAGAAAACGATGATTTGCCTTTCCGTTATACTCCCAGATTCGCTTTCCGCATTCGCGTTCAAGGGAGTTTATCGATGTTACAACCGCAAACTATCGCCCCACAGGGGCCTCAATTCTCACCGTTGATCGTCGGCTACTGGCGCCTGCTGGAGTGGGGTATGACGCCGCAGCAGTTGGTGGCCTTTATCGAGCATCATCTGGCATTAGGCATTACTACCGTGGATCACGCCGATATTTACGGTGACTACGGTTGTGAAGCCGCCTTTGGTGAGGCGCTGCGTCTGGCGCCGGGGCTGCGTGAAAAACTGCAGATTGTGACGAAGTGCGGCATTGCGACGCGCGCCAAACCAGAACATAAAATCGGTCATTACATTACCGAGGCCAGCCACATCCTGCACAGTGCGGAAAATTCCCTACGCTATTTCAGCACTGATTATCTTGATCTGCTGCTGATTCATCGTCCGGATCCCTTAATGGATGCGGATGAAATCGCCGAGGCCTTTATGGCGCTGCACCAGAGCGGCAAAGTGCGCCATTTCGGCGTGTCGAACTTTACCGCTTCCCAGTTCACGCTGCTGCAATCTCGCCTGCCGTTTAGCCTGGTCACCAACCAACTGGAAATCTCTCCGCTGGAACAGTCAACGCTACTCGACGGCACGCTCGATCAGTGTCAGCAGGTGCGTATCCGCCCAATGGCCTGGTCATGCCTGGGGGGTGGGCGCCTGTTTAACGATGCGCATTATCAGCCATTGCGTGATGAGCTTGAGCAGGTAAAACAGGAAATCGGTGCGAGTAGCATCGAACAGGTGGTGTATGCCTGGGTGATGAAATTGCCAAGCCGCCCATTGCCGATCATCGGATCCGGTAAAGCCACACGCGTCAGCGAAGCGGCAGGTGCTTGCCAATTGACGCTTGATCGTCAGCAGTGGTTCCGCATTCGTAAAGCGGCGCTCGGTTTTGATGTGCCCTGAAGCGTAAAACTACGTCAAATTACGGCAGCCTCGCCTATTCCAGTCCAGGCTTACAGGGCATTTCAACCGTAAGGAGACGTTATGAAGAAAATTCTCATCGCCACACTGGCGCTGGTCTGTGCTGCTGGGGCTCAGGCCGCCTCTGAAGAGGTGACACTGCATGAGGTCACTGCACAAGGTACCGGCGCCGCCATCGGCAAAGTCACTATCAGTGAAACGCCATATGGTTTGCAGTTTGCACCCGCGCTGACGGGCCTTAAACCGGGAGTCCATGGATTCCACGTGCATGCCAAAGGCAGTTGTGAGCCTGGACAATCGGATGGCAAAACCGTTGCGGCCGGCGCGGCCGGTGGACACCTTGATCCCCAGAATACCGGCAAACACCTCGGACCCTACGCCGACGGTCATCTGGGCGATCTGCCTGCGCTTTATGTCACCGACGATGGCAAGGCCGACTATCCGGTGGTTGCGCCACGTATAAAATCGCTGAGCGAAGTGAAAGGTAAGGCGTTAATGGTTCATGTGGGTGGCGATAATCATGCTGACCATCCGCAGCCGCTGGGTGGAGGCGGTGCCCGATTTGCCTGTGGGGTGATTTAAACTATTAGGCGGCAGGCAATCTGCCGTCTGCATCTTTTCACTGCCGGAAAAATTCTGACCCATTTTCCCGCTACACTCCGTGCGATATCCGTCCTATGATGTTGATTCAGGAATAGAACCTCTCAGGGGCAGGAATGAAAACGCGTGGGATTTTGCTGTTATGTGTATTACTCGCGGGATGTGATCAACCCAACGAAACGCAGTTGAGGTTAGATACCAGCCGCCAGCTACAGCGCACCATTGATACCAACCCGCTGCGTGCAAGTTGTGAGGATATTGCCCGTGGCCGGGAATGGCTGACTCAGCACACCCTTGAGCGGTTACAGGCGCAGGGCTGCCAGAACGTGCTGCGCAGCGCCACCGAAACTAACTTCCTGCACACCGAGTTTTTTCACCGCGCGTTAACTACCGTGTGTGGCTCAATTCGGGGTAAAAGTTTCACCGGCACCTATCTCGATCGCCGCTTTATCTATTCGTATGAAGAGCGATTTCTGGTGATTGAGCCGATGACCGAGCAGGACAAAACCCGTTTTGAAGGGCACAAAACTTTGCAGCAGTTGCAGGATGATTTCAACCGTCAGACCACGCAGTATTGCCAGTAATCAATCCGGCACCGCCTGACTTAACTGTGCCAGTGAGCAGCGCAGGCGCCATAAAATGCCCGCCAACGTATTGGCCTCGCTATCAGGCTGCTGCTGCAGTTGCGCAATCATACCTTCCAGCTCATCCAGTGTGGCCTGCAACGAAGTGTGACGCACGCCGCGCAGGCTCATAATCCGTTGTAAATCCTGCAAACTACTATCGCGCATCTGTGCCAGAGTGCTTGAGGCGGGTCGCCATTCACGTAATTGCCAGACGATGTGAGAACAGTTGAGCAGCACCACGCCCCAGCGCAGCAGCCAGACACGCGCCTGTTCATCACGGCTATTGCTCAACTGGCTAATGTGATGATAGATCTGCGATTCAAAGTGGCTTTCGCTTAGGCGTGGATG
The DNA here is from genome assembly GCF_020179835.1 of Pantoea sp. alder81. Classification (GTDB taxonomy): domain Bacteria; phylum Pseudomonadota; class Gammaproteobacteria; order Enterobacterales; family Enterobacteriaceae; genus Pantoea. The sequence continues at coordinate 687,248 of NZ_JAIUDA010000001.1, forward strand.
GCGTCGCAGCTGGTCAAGAAACGCATGGCGTAACGCGCGAATATGCCGGCGGCTTCGGCGCGCATCGGAACTCGGACGCAGTACCTGAAACGCCATCCATGCCAGCAGCACGCCGCACACTTTTGCCAGATTATCGTTGAGGAAGCTTTGATAATCCCAGTCCGGCGGATTGGTGACGGCGATAAATGAACCCATAAACACAATAAATTGCCCCCACATCCCCGCGCGTTTTTTCTGCTGCAGCTTAAACAGTTGCAAGGTAATCAGTAGCGGAAACAGCACCAGCAGAAATTGCCACAGGGCGCTGATTTGCACCATCAATCCGTATTGCAGCAGAAAACTGAACACCGACAGCCACAGCAGGGTTTTTAGCAACAGTGACACGCTGCCACTGGGGGAGGGAGCGGAAGAGTAGAGTACGCAGGCAATCGCTGTCAGCGTCAGGGCTGCCGCGCCCGCATCCCACTGCGTATCGATCCAAAAGGCACAGCCCAGCATGATAACGCTGAAGGTGCGTAACGCACTCCAGCCCGCTTCAGCGCTGTCGCTTTCTCGTGCCAAAGAGGGCACATCCGGGGGCTGAAAGCGCGTATCGGCGTCAGCGCGTTCAATCAAGCGTATCCAGCGATTGACGTTGAGGTAAACCCAACAGAAGTAGCGCAGACGCTGAACAAAGGCGCGCTGGCGGTAATCGCCGGTTGCTTCCGGTGTCACGCTGCGCAGTATGCGCGCCAGTCGATACTTATCACACTGCGGTAATGCCAGTTCGTGCAACAGTTGCTGAATGGCGGCGTAGAGTTCCGGAGGCGCATCCGGCCAGTTAAGCAGCATGCGGCGCAGGCTGGAGAGAACGCTGGTCAGGCGTAGCTGCTGGTGCAAAACATAGTTGAGCACGTTGTTCTGACGGCGATAGCGGTAATGGCTCCAGAACGCCTGAATACGCAGCAAGTTCATGGTGAGAATCTGGCTGATGACATTCTCATGCGCGGTGCGCACGTTATCGGTGCTGCTTTGCTGCAACAGTAAAACCGCATGATCCAGCAGACGGGCGTGCATCTGCCGCAGCGAGTTCATTAAGGTGTTGCCATCCGACGTGCTGGGCAAAACCATCATCATCAGACCGGCACACAGAATGCCTGAAATCACTTCGCAAACGCGCGCCTGAGTGATATCCCACAGCTGGGTCACATCGGTAATGTTGACGCTGCTAAAGGCAATGATCGCCGCGGTATATCCGGCCAGTGAGAACGCGTAAGCAACATTGTTTTGATAGTGGTTGGCGATCCACGTACAGAACGCCAGCCAGCCAGCCATAAAAAAGGCAAATAGCCAGGGCTCGTTGAGCGTGTGTCCGGCAATCAACAGGGCTGCCGTGGCGCCCAGCAAACTGCCGACAATGCGACCCAGACTTTTACTGATCGCGCCGCCCACGGTCGGGAAACTCACCACAGCGGCGGACGTCATCGCCCAATAGGGTTCGTCCAGTTGCAGCGCATAGGCGATGGTCAGCGCCAGACACATGGCAATCGCGTTACGTAAGGCATAGCGCCATTCTCCCCCGGTTGCTTTAATCCAGGGTAGATTTTGCCAGGCCAGCCACTGCAGATTCATGGCGGCCTCAATGTGCGATGGAAATCGTACAGGTGGTGCCCGCCACCAGCGGAACATCATCCGGAATTGCATCCAATCGAATGCGCACCGGCACCCGCTGCGCCAGTCGCACCCAGGGCACATTCGGTTTGATGTCCGGCACTAATCCGCTGTCCGTTGCAACGCTCTGATCGTAAATGGCGCGCCCGATACTCTCCACTTTGCCCCGTAAGCGAGCACCGTTGCTGTACAGCACAATTTGCGCGTCTGCGCCGGGCTGAATGTGACGCAGTTTGGTCTCTTCGAAATAACCCATCACGTAATAAGAGTGGCTATCCACCAATGCGAACAGTGGCGTTCCGGCGGTGGCGTAATTGCCGGGACGGAGTGTCAGGTTGCTGATCCAACCGTCGGTGGGGGCGGTAAGGGTGGTTTGCTGCAGGTTCCAGCGCGCCTGATCCAGACTGGCCTGTGCCGCTTTAGTGGTGGCGGTGGCGGCGTTCGCTGTTAATCGCGCGGCATCCATATCTTCTGCTGAAATCACGTTGCGCGGCAGGCTGGCGCGGCGATTGGCCTCATGCTGAGCTTTGGCCAGATCGGATTGCGCCTTCGCCAGCTGGGCATCTGCGTTATCCAGGGCAATTTGCCAGGGCACGGGATCGATTTTCAGTAGGACGTCACCTTTATGCACAAACTGGTTGTCATGCACCTTCAGATCAATGATTCGCCCTGAAACTTCCGGTGTGATATCCACCAACTCAGCGCGCACTTTGCCATCACGCGTCCACGGTGACTGCATGTAGTAGTTCCACATCCACCAGCCGGCAATCAGGGCCAGGGCAAACACCACCAGAGTTGAAAAGTATTTAAAAGGGTTGAATTTCATGGTGATTTATCCGAGGCTCAGTATCCACAGTGCGCCAGTGACGCAGAGAACAAACAGGGAAAGATCCATCAAGGTGGGATGCCAGATGTCGCCGGAGTACATCCAGCCGCGCAGCAAGGGGTGAATCAGTAACCAGAAAAAGAACCCCAGCAGCACGGCTTTAAACAGCGGCGGAAAGAACAGCGAGGCACCAAATACCAGGTCAGTAAGCGGAGCGGTGGCGGAAAGTGCGGTAATGGACACGTGTTTTCATCCTTCATGGTCCCAGGTTCTCTCTATAACTAGCGTAGAAGAGAGCGTGCCGTCTGGCCTGAGATTTGTAATTTGTCCTGTAAACTCGCAGAATAGTGTAAAATCTGGCTTGATAGCTAGCAAGCTAATTATAAGGAGATGAAATGGATACGCCCCTCGGAACAGACCTGTCTCGGCTGGTACGCATCTGGCGTGCCTTGATTGACCAGCGTTTGAAGCCGCTTGAGCTGACACAAACGCATTGGGTGACGTTACACAATATTCATCAACTCCCGCCAGAGCAGTCGCAAATCCAGTTGGCAAAAGCCATTGGTATTGAACAGCCTTCACTGGTGCGTACGCTGGATCAGCTGGAAGAGAAAGGATTAATCACCCGTGCCACCTGCGCTAACGATCGTCGTGCCAAGCGCATCAAGCTGACTAAGCAAGCCGAGCCGATCATTGAGAAGGTTGAAAATGTGATTGACGCCACCCGTGATGACATCCTTTCAGGCATCAGCCTTGAAGAGATCAATCAGATGGTCACGCTGATTGCACGGCTGGAAAAAAACATTCTTGAGTTCCAGAACCGCGAGAAATAAAAAAACCGACGCGCTGGCGTCGGTTTTTTTTATCTGTTCGCTTAGCGTGGTGAAACGGTCACCTGGCTGCCGTTAGACGCCATCACGACGCGCTGACCCACGGAGTAACGGGTTGCAGCCTGCTTCTGCACCACCATAATGGTGTTGCCATCGTCTTTACGGATTTCCAGCTCAACACCGTCAGACTTGTTAACTGCACCCTGTACGCCCTGACCTGCGACGCCGCCGAGTACCGCACCCCCTGCCGTAGCCAGACTACGACCGGTACCGCCACCAATGGTGTTACCGAGGAAACCACCCAGTACCGCACCACCAATCGCGCCAATCACGTTATTTTCATCGCCACCCTGGATTTTAACCGGGCGAACCGACACCAGAGTACCGTAAGAAACACTTTGTACTTGTTTGGCTTCATTGGCGCTATACACATCACCGGAAAGGGTGTCATTGCTGACACAACCTGCCAGCGTCAGGCCGGTCAGTGCCACGGCTACAAAACGCTTAATCATCAGAAAGCTCCTTAATGCAAAAAAACGCCATGTTCTCGTCCTCTACAGCAAGAGTATAAGACAGAAAGCTGGCAATTGACTCTATGTCCAAATAATACGCGGCTGAGGCGAAGGATAGACCATTGCCCCTCAACAAAAATTCAATTTCGTGCTGAAAATATTTTAGCGCTGAAATGCTGTGTGCTGTGCGGTTGAAAAGCGGAATTTTATCATAGAATTAGCCGCTGATATTTGCCAGGCTAAACAGAATCGTATTGAAGACTCGCACGTGGGTAAGGAACCGCTATGAAATCAGGACGCTATATTGGTGTGATGTCCGGCACCAGCCTCGACGGGGTAGATGTGGTGCTGGCGGTCATTGATGAGCATATGGTGGCGCAGCAGGCCAGCTATTGCCACCCAATGCCGCAGGAGATTCGCCAACAGGTGCTGGCCATCTGTCAGGGGCAATCGCTGACCCTGTCACAACTCGGCCAACTGGATACCCGATTGGGCAAGCTGTTTGCAGAAGCGGTGTTGACCCTAATGCAGCGGCAATCTCTGGAAGCCAGCGACATCATGGCAATAGGTTGCCATGGTCAGACCGTTTGGCATGAACCACAGAGCGACGCGCCGAATACGCTGCAGATTGGTGATAGCAATCAGATCGCCGCAGCCACAGGAGTCACAGTGGTGGCCGATTTTAGACGTCGCGACATGGCTTTAGGTGGACAAGGTGCGCCACTGGTTCCCGCGTTCCATCAGGCGCTACTGATGGACAGCACTGAAAGGCGCATGGTGCTCAATATTGGCGGTATTGCCAATCTGTCGTTGTTGATCCCAGGCCAGCCGGTGCGTGGCTTTGATACCGGCCCCGGCAATATGCTGATTGATGCGTGGATCTGGCGCCATAAGGGCGTGCCCTATGATAAAGATGCCAGCTGGGCACGCAGTGGTCAGGTGGTGCCTGCACTGCTTGATGAAATGCTCAACGACCCCTGGTTTGCGCTGCCACCACCCAAAAGTACCGGCCGTGAATATTTCAATCTTGGCTGGGTTGAGCGCCAACTACAGCGCTTCCCGGCACTGGCACCGCAGGACGTGCAGGCCACACTTAGCGAACTCACTGCACTAACCATTGCTCAGCAAGTTCAGCTCAACGATGGCTGCGATCGGCTGTTGGTCTGCGGTGGTGGAAGTCGCAATCCGGTGCTGATGGCCCGACTGGCAGCTTATCTGCCGGGAACGGAAGTCGGGACGACCGATGAAGCCGGGATCAGTGGCGATGATATGGAAGCGTTGGCGTTCGCCTGGCTGGCGTTTCGCACTTTATCCGGTCTGCCTGGTAATTTACCGGCGGTGACCGGTGCACGAGAAATGAGTGTGTTGGGCGCCATTTATCCGGCGAATGCCCGATTAACACGTTAAGGAGTGAACGATGAAAAAAATCGCTATGATGTTGGGCTGTGCCGTTGCGCTGAGTGGTTGCGGCATGATGCACAAAGAGCAGCCAGCACCCCAGACATTGCGCTACCAGTGCGGCACTTTGCCGTTGACGGTGACACTGGATAATCCAAAGCAGCAGGTGAGCTTTATTCTGGATGGTAAACCGCTCACCTTAACGCAAACTGTATCGGCTTCCGGCGCGCGATACAGCGACGGCACTTATGTCTTCTGGTCGAAAGGCAATGGCGCTTTTGTTGAGCGCAATGACAAAATCGTGATTAATGACTGTGAATTGCAAAATGCGGATGCGTCCGCCCAGTAACGAAGAGAATCAGCATGAGCGACAGTGATAGCTTGCAAAATATTGCCCATTTGCGTCGTGAGTACACCCGCGGCGGACTGAGACGTAACGATCTGCCAGACAATCCGCTGGCGCTGTTTGAACATTGGCTCAGGCAGGCGTGCGATGCGCAATTGCCTGATCCCACAGCGATGACCGTCGCCACCGTGGACAGCAGCGGTCAGCCTTATCAGCGCATCGTGTTGCTGAAGCATTATGATGAGCAAGGTATGGTGTTTTACACCAACCTTGGCAGCCGTAAGGCGCTGCAACTGGCCGATAACCCGCGCATCTCGCTTCACTTCCCGTGGCACTTCCTTGAGCGTCAGGTGATGGTGCTGGGTGAAGTTGAGAAACTGACGCCACTGGAAGTATTGAAATACTTCAGCAGCCGTCCGCGTGACAGCCAGATTGGTGCCTGGGTGTCGAAGCAATCGAGCCGTATTTCGGCGCGCGGCGTGCTGGAGGGCAAGTTCCTTGAACTGAAGCAGAAATTCCAGCAAGGCGAAGTGCCTTTACCCAGTTTCTGGGGCGGATATCGCGTCAAATTCCACACCGTGGAGTTCTGGCAGGGCGGCGAGCATCGTCTGCACGATCGCTTCCTCTATCAACGTGAAGCCGATGGCTGGACGATTGACCGTTTAGCCCCGTAAAACTGCGTTTTACCCCCTTTCAACGCTGGCGCAGTTGGCGTCAGCGCTTTATGCTATAGCCCTCTTTTTTTTCGTATCCGCATCTCAGCGGAAAGCTGTGTACCAGCCTAGGTGCAGTCTGATCAATTTGGAGTCAGTGATGACCAGCAGTAACCTGATACAACAATTGCAAGAAAGGGGCTTAGTCGCCCAGGTAACGGACGAGGAAGCGTTAGCAGAGCGACTGGCGCAAGGGCCAATTGCACTCTATTGCGGCTTCGATCCGACCGCTGATAGCTTGCACTTGGGCCATCTGGTGCCGCTGCTCTGCCTGAAACGTTTTCAGGACGCCGGACACAAGCCGGTCGCGCTGGTGGGTGGTGCCACCGGTCTGATTGGCGATCCCAGCTTTAAAGCAGCAGAACGTAAACTCAACACCGCTGATACCGTGGGCGAGTGGGTCGAGAAGATCCGCAACCAGGTGGCGCCTTTCCTTAGCTTCGATTGCGGTGACAACAGCGCCATTGCGGCCAATAACTACGACTGGTTCGGCGGCATGAACGTGCTGACCTTCCTGCGCGATATTGGCAAGCACTTCTCGGTGAACCAGATGATTAACCGCGAAGCGGTGAAGCAGCGTCTGAATCGTGAAGATCAGGGTATCTCCTACACCGAATTCTCCTACAACCTATTGCAGGGTTATGACTTCGCGGAGCTGAACAAGCGTCACGATGTGGTGCTGCAGATTGGTGGTTCCGATCAGTGGGGCAACATCACTTCAGGTATCGACCTAACGCGTCGCCTGCATCAGCAGCAAGCGTGGGGCTTGACCGTTCCGTTGATCACCAAATCAGACGGTACCAAATTCGGTAAAACCGAAGGTGGCGCAGTCTGGCTTGATGCGAAGAAAACCAGCCCGTACAAGTTCTACCAGTTCTGGATCAACACGGCCGATGCTGACGTGTATCGCTTCCTGAAGTTCTTCACCTTTATGAGCATTGAAGAGATCAATGCGCTGGAAGAGGAAGACAAGAACAGCGGTAAGGCGCCACGTGCGCAGTATGTGCTGGCAGAGTTAGTTACCCGTCTGGTGCACGGCGAAGCGGGTCTGACCGCGGCAAAACGTATCACCGACAGCCTGTTCTCAGGCAGCCTGACCGAAATGACCGAAGCGGACTTCGAGCAGTTGGCGCAGGATGGTATGCCGGTGATTAACCTGAATGCGGAAGACGATCTGCAGCAGGCGCTGGTGGCCGCTGAACTGGTGCCGTCTCGTGGCCAGGCGCGTACCATGATCGGTTCTAACGCCGTGTCGCTTAACGGTGAAAAACAATCTGACGCCGAGTATCGTTTCAGCGACAGCGACAAACTGTTTGGTCGCTTCACGCTGTTGCGTCGCGGTAAAAAACACTACTGCCTGATTAACTGGCAGTAAGGTTCGAGGGCCGGTTTCCGGCCCTTTTTTATGGCAAGGCAGTACAGGGCAATCAGTACAGGGCAATAATGAAAAATATCCTCGCAATCCAGTCTCATGTGGTTTACGGCCACGCTGGTAACAGCGCCGCCGAATTCCCAATGCGTCGTATGGGCGCAAACGTTTGGCCGTTGAACACCGTACAGTTCTCTAACCATACGCAGTACGGTCACTGGACCGGCACTGTGATGCCCGCTACGCATCTGACCGACATCGTCAAAGGCATTGCGGCGATTGACCGTCTGAAGACCTGTGATGCGGTGCTGAGCGGCTATTTAGGGTCTGCAGAGCAGGGCGAGCAGATTCTGGAGATCGTGCGTCAGGTGAAAGCCGCCAATCCGAACGCGTGGTTCTTCTGCGATCCGGTGATGGGCCATCCTGAGAAGGGCTGCATCGTGGCGCCCGGCGTCGCGGAATTCCATTGCAAGATGGCGATGCCGGCCAGCGATATCATCGCCCCGAACTTGCTGGAGCTGGAAATGCTCAGCGGTCACGAAGTGTCTAACGTGGAGCAGGCGGTGGTTGCCGCCCGTGCCTTAGTCGCGCAGGGCCCCAAAGTGGTGCTGGTGAAGCATCTGGCGCGTGCCGGACGCCGCAGCGATCGCTTTGAAATGCTGCTGGTCACCGCTGACGAGTGCTGGCACATCAGCCGTCCGCTGGTGGATTTCGGGGTACGTCAGCCAGTAGGCGTCGGCGATCTCACCAGTGGTTTACTGCTGGTCGATCTGCTTCATGGTAAATCGTTGCAGGATGCGCTGGAGCACGTTACCGCCGCAGTGTATGAAGTGATGCTGAAAACCCATGAGATGGGCGAGTATGAGCTGCAACTGGTGGCGGCACAGGACGCGATTGCGCAACCGACTCAGCATTTTGCTGCTGAGAAGCTGTAACAGCTGCGAAATCTGCAGGCAACCACCCGGTGGCCTGCAGACACAATGCAAAACAGGCGCACAGTGTGCGCCTGAATCGTCTTAAACCAAACCTTCCGCCTTCAACGCTGCCTGCACCGCCGGGCGTTCCGCGACGCGATCAAACCAAGCTTCAAGCGCCGTTAACCCGCTCAAATCCAGCTTGATGGCTTTTGCCCAGCGTGTGACCACGAACAGATAGACATCGGCCACGGTATAACGCAGGCCCATCAGCCACTGCTTGTCTTGCAGCGCTTCATTTACCGCCTGATATTTCTTCTCTAACTGCGCTCGCACAATCGCTTTGTACTCTTCCGGTGTGTCCGGGCGGAACAGCGGAGAAAAGGTTTTGTGCAGTTCACTGCTGACAAAGCTCAGCCATTCAATGGTGTGGTAGCGCGTCAGGCTGCCGGTCGGTGCCAGCAAATTGCGGTCTGGCTTCAGATCCGCCAGATACTGCACAATGGCAACGCCCTCGGTCAACAAGCTGCCGTCATCAAATTGCAGCGCGGGAACCTGTCCTTTGGGGTTAATTTGCCAGTAATCTTCTCCCTGCTCGGTGACCTTTTTCTGCAGATCGACATTGACCTGGGTAAAGTCCAGCCCGCATTCAAGCGCAACAATATGCGGTGATAGCGAACAGGCACCGGGCTTGCAATAGAGTTTCATCATGGCTTCTCCTGGAAGTGTGGTTGTGATCGAATTAGCATAAATCTGCGAAAATAATTTACCAGTGACCGCGATCAGGAATTACGGTCCGCTTTTAACTTTTCTGGAGCAAAACAAGGAAGCGAAGGCAATTGTTCCAGCGCATAGTCCCAGAACTGCCGCACCTTGGGTGTCATGTTCTTAACCCGCTGTGTGACCAGCTGTACCGGCAATGGGGCAGGTTCCCACTCGGGTAATAGACGGATCAGTTTGCCATCACGAATATCATCCAGCACCTGGTACGACAGCAAACGACCAATCCCCTGGCCACCCCGCAGCGTTTCCAGCTGGCTTTCAATATCGTTAACGCGCAGACGTGGCAAAATGCGCACGCGTAAATCCTGCGCAAAGCGCCACTCTCTTGTGTGGCGTAAGCTGGTGATCACGGTATGTTGCTGGAGCTCTGTTGGATGTGCAGGCGCACCCGCAAGCCTGAGATATTCTGGGCTCGCCACCAATGTCGAACGCACGCTGCCCACTTTACGTGCCACCATTGAGGAATCCTGTAATTCTCCAATGCGCAGCGCGATATCCAGTCCGTTTTCTATCAAATCCTGATAGCTGTCGCTCAATACCACTTCGATCTGCATCTCAGGATGCTGCTGCAAAAAGGCATTGACCAGCGGCATGATATGGCGTCGACCAAAAGGCACGGGCGCAGTGATACGCAGCAACCCCTGCAGGCCACTGTGATGCGCGCTGTCCAGCGCGTGCTGATAATCACCTAATATTTGCTGCGCACGTTCAAACAGCTGCCAGCCGGCTTCTGTCGGCGCGAGTTGACGCGTGGTGCGTTCAATCAGGGTGGTGCCGAGACGGGATTCGAGTGCGTTTAACGATCGTGTGATGACCGGTGGGGATCGCTGTAGCAGACGTGCGGCGCCGGCCAGGCTGCCTTGCTGAACCACCGCGACAAATACCTGCAGCTCTTCGAATCGGTCCATGATAATTACCGCTTGATAAACAAGAAGCCGTCATCATGCGGGTAAGTGGATTAAAAGCGAAGCTTTGGCAGCAGGAAACGTTAAACCGGTGTGAATAAATGAGTAACAGGAAATAAAAAAGCCGGGCATTTGCCCGGCTTGTTCACATCACCTTCATTACTGATTCGCGTTAGCGCTTTTCAGTTCAGGCTGTGGAGCATCACTCTGCGTCATACGGTTCAGCAGTGGCGCGGTGATCAGCATCAGGATAGCGATCACGCCGGTAGCAATACCAATCTGCTGGAACACATGGCTGTAAACTTCCAGTGAGGCATGGGGATCGGTCACATCACTCGGCACGGCCATCAGGTTAGCCACTTTACCGGCAATCATTGCGGCACCCGCAGTGGTCAGGAACCACGAACCCATGATGAAGCCCATCAGACGCTGTGGGACTAACTGAGCCACCATCGCCAGGCCGAGACCAGAAATCATCAGTTCGCCCACACTCTGCAGTGCATAGCTGATGATCAGCCAGTTCACAGAGACAATACCGGCATCGTTAGCGAATTTGGCACCAAATGGCAGCACCAGGAACGCGGCAGAGCACAGCACCATACCGATGGCGAATTTGTGCGGCATAGGCAGTTTGTCGCCCAGCTTGTTATACACCGCGGCCAGAATCGGGCTAGCCAGCATGATCCAGAACGGGTTCAGCGCCTGGAACTGTTCGGGTTCGAAAGTGATGCCCAGAATGGCATGCTCAACGTTACGAATGGCAAAGAAGTTGAGTGAGGTTGGCATCTGCATGTAGAGCACAAAGAACACAATCGCTTCGACCATCAGCAGGAAGGCCACGATCATTTTACGACGAGCCGCACCCTGCAGCGCAAAAGCTTCTTTCGCAAACACCAGCACGATACCGATGGCAATCACGCCCAGCGCAATGCGAGCGATGGTTTGGTGATGTAACAGCCAGGCCGCGATCGCCACCAGAGCCACTACACCCACCAGCGTCATCAGCAATTTGCTGACGTTCAGCGGTGCAAAGTCAGGTTTAGAGCCGTAGTTTTTCACCAGGCGCTGGCAGAACAGGAAGTTCAGTAAGGTAATCACCAGACCCACTACGGAGAGCGAGAAAGCAGCGCCCCAGCCGTAATGTGCAGCCAGCCACGGTGTCAGCATCATCGAGAACAGTGAACCGATGTTGATCGACATGTAGAACATGGTGAAAGCACCGTCGATGCGCGGATCATCTTTCTCGTAGCAGGTAGACAGCAAAGAAGAGGGGTTGGCTTTAAACAAGCCACTGCCCACGGCAATGGTCGCCATGCCAACGTACACCATCGCGGTATCGTGGCCTGAGAAGGCGATCAGTGCATAACCGAGAGCCAGCACGATCACGCCGAGCACAATCACGCGTTTGGTGCCCAATACTTTATCGCCCAGCCAGCCGCCAATCGCGACCATGCCGTAGACCAGGGCGCTGAACGAGGTGAACAGGGTAATGGAGTCCGCTTCGGACATCCCCAGCTGTTTCACCAGGTAAACGGCCATGATGGCTTGCAGACCGTAGTAGCCGAAACGCTCCCACAGTTCGATGGAGAAAATCAGATAAAACGCTTTCGGTTGCTTGAACGCGTTGAGGCTTACTGCCTCGTCAGTGTGTTTGTTTGCAGTTGACACGTGTACCTCAGTTTATACATAGCCTGTTTTACGACAGGAATTAAGTCTGCGTCGGGCTGAGCAATCCCGCGCAACATTGTTATTAGAAAGGAAAAACGGCGCCTAATTTGGCTGAATCAGGCCATCAGGGCAAGCATTTTTTGCACGCTGAAATACTTGTAACAGGTAGGGTTAATGCCGTTATAAGAAGTTGTAAATCAGTGTTAAATATTGCTGGGTGGCATTATATCAGAATAATCGTACTAACTGGAGATCCTGAAGATCATTTTCCTGATATAAACTCCTTAAGGCGTATTTTACAGAATATAACGCTGTAGATGATTATTTATACCAATATAAAGCTTGCGGTTGCACACTTACTAAGCACAATTGCTTGATTGTTGAGCGTAATGGGCGGGTTGAAGTTTCCAATAGGCTAATTTGTTGATCCTGCGCACAAAATTACGAATTAATAAAATCCGTAAAAGAAGTAAACGATTGCGCGGTCGACGTCTGTCGAGTTAATCACCATTAAGGGCAGTTTTTAACCGCATAAAATGCAGGCTTTAACCACAATGCTCGCAAGCGAAAGTGAGTGATCTTGCGCGGAAATGCGCTTAGACAGGTCGTGATGTTTGCTGTAACCTCGTTTTTTCCCTAAAAGGACGTAGCCATGACGCAGTCAGTTCGTGTCGCCCTTGTTGGCGATTACCGTGCCAATGCCGTTGCACATCAAGCCATTCCTCCTGCTGTACAGTTTGCCGCAAAATCCCTCTCGCTAGACGTTACCGCCGACTGGATCGCCACTCCTGATATCCATCAACATAACTGGAACGATTACGATGCCATCTGGGTTGTGCCAGGCAGCCCGTATCTGAACGACGAAGGTGTCTTTGCAACGATCCGCTGGGCGCGTGAAAACCACAAACCTTTCCTGGGTTCGTGTGGCGGTTTCCAGTATGCGGTGGTGGAGTACGCTCGCAATGTGCTGGGTTGGGAAGATGCCGGACATGCGGAAACGGATGAAGGTGGGCGCTGGGTGATTGCCCCGCTAGCCTGTTCGCTGGTGGAACAGCGTGGCACGGTGACATTCGAAGCGGGCTCACGCATTGCGCAGGCCTACGGCGCGCTCGAAAGTAATGAAGGCTATCACTGCAATTTCGGCGTGAATCCAGAATTTAGCGCCGCGCTGGCGACCAATAATCTGAAGATTACCTCGTGGGATTTGGATCAGGATGTCCGTGGCGTTGAACTGACCGATCATCCGTTCTTTGTTGCGACGCTGTTTCAGTCAGAGCGAGCGGCGCTGCAAAATCGACTATCCCCGCTGGTGGTCGCCTGGCTGCAGGCCGCGGCCAAATAATAGATTGAACAGAGAGGCTGCTTTGCCTCTCTTCACTTGTCCAGACATAGCAGGGGTTTACGCGCACGACCCGACTGGTGATAACTTTCGATAGCCGCGCGCCACTCGCTCAATGGGAAAATGTCGACCTCACCACACTCGCTGTCACGCAGCAGCGGCCAGACTTCTGAGAAAAGCTGTTGCCACTGTGCCGCGTCAATATCGCCCAAAGTGTGCCGTACATGAAACCAGCGCAGTGCCGGACGAGCGGCGTTAACGCGCACCGGCGTGCCGCTTAGGACGCCATAAGCCACAAAGTGCGCGTGCTCAGGCAGCGCCTGCCAGATGTATTGTCCCGTTTCGCCTCCCACCGCATCAAACACGATGTCTGTTTGCGCACTTACTGCACCCATCGCTTCCCATTCGGTGTCCTGCAATGCCGTCAGGCCCAGAGCTTGCAACCGCTCTGCATGCGCTGACGACCGATACACCACCACCACACGTTGTGCACCGTGCAGGTGGGCCCACTGGGCCAGCAAAAGCGCGCACGCGGATCCACCGGCAGTGATGAGTACGTTTTTACCGCTGACCGGCCATTGCTGCAGCATCAGCCAGGCGGCCAGCGGGTTGATATAAGCGCGTGCGGCCAGCGTACTCACGATATCGTCCGGAACCGGAACGGCGAGTTGTGGATCGATATCAACATAACGTTGCCAGCAGCCCACGCCACGCAGCGGCAAGACGCGTTGGCCTACCCGATGCTGTAAAGAGGGAGGTGCGGCGATCACGGTGCCCACACCTTCGTAGCCGGCTATCTGCGGAGGTGCCACACGATGACGATAAGCACCGGTAATCGGGATCAGGTCAGACGCGTTAATCGGCGCATAGTGCATTTGCACACGCAGCATGTCAGCGGGACGTGGGTTTAAAGAGGAGGATTCCAGCGTCAGCACATCTACAGGATCGCCAAACTGCCGATACAAGAGCGCGAGATTGCGACCGGCTATCGGCATGGACTCAGACTTCGGTTTTGGCGTCGAACTCACACAGATCTTCAATCAGGCAGGAGCCACAGCGCGGTTTACGTGCTACGCAGGTATAGCGGCCGTGCAAGATCAACCAATGGTGGCAATCGACTTTAAAGGCGGAAGGCACCACTTTAATCAGCTTATCTTCGACTTCTTCAACATTTTTGCCGGGCGCGAAGCGGGTGCGATTGCTGACGCGGAAGATATGCGTATCCACCGCAATGGTCGGCCAGCCAAAGGCGGTATTCAACACTACGTTGGCGGTCTTGCGTCCGACACCGGGCAGGGCTTCTAGTGCTGCCCGATCTTCGGGGACTTCACCGCCATGCTGCTCGATAAGCATGCGGCAGGTTTTGATCACATTCTCTGCCTTGCTGTTAAACAGGCCGATGGTCTTGATGTACTCCTTCACGCCATCCACGCCTAACGCCAGAATCGCGGCAGGGGTATTGGCCACCGGATAGAGCTTAGCGGTGGCCTTGTTGACGCTGACATCCGTCGATTGTGCGGAGAGCAGAACCGCAATCAGCAGTTCAAAGGGTGAGCTAAAGTTCAGTTCCGTAGTGGGATGCGGGTTGTCATCACGCAGACGCGTGAGAATTTCCAGTCGCTTATCCTTGTTCACACTGCTTTCCCGGTTTCACCCTGCGGGGCAGCTTCAGGTTCAGAGGCACGCAAGGCGGCGCGTTGCTTCATTTTCTGATCGATCAGATATTTACCCGCCAGCAACATACCCAAACCGATAAACGCACCTGGCGGCAGCATGGCCAGCAACATCGGTGAATCGAAATGGAACACTTCAATACGCAGCGCTTTAGCCCAGGGGCCCAGCAGTTGGTCAGCACCGTTAAACAGCGTGCCGCTACCAATCAATTCACGAATTGAACCTAAGGTCACCATCGCGCAGGTCGCGCCCATACCAATGGCAAATCCATCCAGCGCGGAGAGCGGAATGCTGCTTTTCGACGCTACCGCTTCCGCACGGCCCACAACGATACAGTTGGTCACGATCAGGGGGATGAAGATACCCAGTGATTGATACAGGCCGTAAGCGTAAGCATTAATCAGCATCTGTACACAGCTCACCACCGAGGCGATGATCATCACATAAATAGGGATACGGATTTCCGCCGGCACCCAACGACGCGACGCCGAAATGGCGCTGTTAGTGATGGTCAACACCAGCGTGGTGGCCAGGCCAAGACCGAGGGCGTTAGTGGCGGTTGAGGTCACGGCCAGCAGCGGGCACAAGCCGAGCAGCTGCACTAAGGCGGAGTTGTTTTTCCACAGGCCGCCAACCAGCAGGTTTTTCGCTTCACTCATGGTGCATCTCCACATTCTGGCAGCGAAGAGAGCTTCGCTGGCAACGTTTCAATCAGTAAGGCGGCACGTTTAGTGGCATTGACCACCGCGCGCGGGGTAATGGTGGCGCCGGTAAATTGATCAAATTCACCACCGTCTTTTTTCACCGCAAAGTTCTTGTCATCGGCACCGTGCACGACTTTGCCGTTAAAGCTGTTGATCCAGTTAGAAATACGCAGTTCGATCTTGTCGCCCAGCCCTGGCGTTTCATGGTGTTCCACTACGCGCACGCCCAGTACTTTGCCCTGGAAATCGGCACCAACCAACATCTGAATCGCACCAGAATAGCCGTCTGGCGCGGTGGTCTCAAGCGCTGCGGCGACAGGCTTGTCACCTTTACGTGCCAGATAGAGATGATGCGGCTGGTTATTGCCTAATGCCGCTGCATCCGTCACCAGGAAACACTCTTGCTGAATGTGATTGTCATACATCTCGGTGGGCACCACCTGATCGAGCAGGTTCTTTTGCTGCAGCGCCGTCTGATGTTCCACCGTGGGCTTGGTGACATAGTTCACCACGGCCGTGACGCCGGTGGTGATCACTGCAAACGCCGCCAGCGTCACGGCATTTTTACGAATAGCATCGAACATCATTAATCCTTGCGATGGCCGTAAACGCGCGGCTGGGTGTAGTAATCAATCAGCGGCACGCAGATGTTCGCCAACAGAACCGCGAAGGCCACACCGTCCGGATAACCCCCAAAACTTCGAATCAGCCACACCAGCAAGCCAATCAATGCACCATAAACCAGGCGACCACGGTTAGTCGTCGAAGCGGTGACCGGGTCGGTGGCGATAAAGAACGCGCCGAGCATGGTTGCGCCAGAGAACAAATGAATCAGCGGCGAGTTCAGTGATTCCGGTGAGAACAACCAGCCAAGGGTTGCGCAGAAGGCCAGCGACACCAGGAAACTGACGGGGATGTGCCAGCGAATGGCATTCTTCGCCAGCAGCAGCATCCCACCCAGCAGATAGCCAAGGTTGATCCACTGCCAGCCTAATCCGGCCAGCACGCCGGTATAAATCGGCTCAGCCAGCAACTGCTCTGCACTGTGCCCGGCACGTAAGCCGGTTTTAAAGGTATCCAGTGGGGTGGCCTGACTCACGCCATCCACTCCGAGCTGGAGTTGCTGCATGGTCTCACCGGCCATTGTGTGATTGGTGAAAACCATGCTCAGAGAATCGAGCAAACCAGGTTTGATCGCCTGTAAGGAGTCTGGTGGTAACCAGCTGGTCATCTGCACCGGGAAAGAGATCAGTAAGACCACATAACCCACCATGGCCGGGTTAAACGGGTTTTGACCCAGGCCGCCATAGAGTTGTTTTGCGATAACAATGGCAAACACGGTGCCGATGACCACCAGCCACCAGGGCGCCAGCGGCGGCAGACTGATACCGAGCAGCAGTGCGGTGAGCAGGGCAGAGTTATCCGACAGTGTCGGAACCACCGGTGTCTTGCGCAGACGCAAAATGGCGCCTTCAGTGATCCACGCGGTGGCGGTGGCCAGTAATACCTGAATCAGAAAACCCACGCCAAAGAAATACCACTGCGCAACCATGCCCGGCAGGGCAGCCAGCACCACCAGCAGCATGATGTTGCCGGTGCTGCGGCGGTTGTGGGTATAAGGAGAACTTGCGATACGAAAAGCCATTTATTCCTCAGTCGTCGAAGGCTGCTGCTGCGCTTTACGCGCTTTGGCACGGGCGACCGCGGCAGCAATTGCCGCTTTACGTGGGTCGGCGGAGTCAGGAGAGGCAGCAGCCTCCACTTCAGAAGATGATTCAGGTGCGGTTTCAGTGGGTACCGATGCTTGTTCAGCCGCCGCTGCCTTCTTCGCTTTAGCGCGGGCAATGGCGGCTTCAACTGCTGCTTTACGCGGATCGACTTCAGCGGCCGGAGCTGCATTCGCGGGTTCAGATGCTTGTTCACCAGCCGCAGCCGCAGCTTTCTTCGCTTTAGCACGCGCAATAGCGGCTTCAACCGCCGCTTTACGCGGATCGACTTCAGCGGCCGGGGCTGCATCAGCGGGTTCAGATGCTTGTTCACCAGCCGCAGCCGCAGCTTTCTTCGCTTTAGCACGCGCAATAGCGGCTTCAACCGCTGCTTTACGCGGATCGACTTCAGCAGCAGGAGCTGCATCCGCAGGCTCAGAAACTTGTTCGCCAGCCGCAGCCGCAGCTTTCTTCGCCTTGGCGCGCGCAATGGCGGCTTCAATCGCCGCTTTACGCGGATCGACTTCAACAGCAGGAGCTGCATCAGCAGGCTCAGAAACTTGTTCGCCAGCAGCCGCCGCAGCTTTCTTCGCCTTGGCGCGCGCAATGGCGGCTTCAACCGCCGCTTTACGCGGATCGACTTCAGCAGCCGGAGCTGCATCAGCAGGCTCAGGCGCTTGTTCGCCAGCCGCAGCCGCCGCTTTCTTCGCTTTGGCACGCGCAATAGCGGCTTCAACCGCCGCTTTACGCGGATCGGCCTCAGCAACAGATGTTTCAGCAACGTCGTTTACTGGTTGCTCAGCGACACCAGACTTCTTCGCCTTAGCACGCGCAATTGCCGCTTCAACCGCGGCTTTACGGGGATCGCCAGACTGGCGGCTCAGCGCCTGCGTTTCAGACTGTTTTTCCGCCTGCTGAGCTAACGCCTGCGCATGACGGGCTTCGCGTTCGGCGGTTTCCTGCTCTGGTGTTTTGGCGGCACGCGACTTCACGCGAGCAATCGCCGCGTCACGTTCACCCTGATCGCTACGCGCCACACGCTGTTTGGCTTCTTCATGACGCGCTTCACGCGCCAGCTTTTCACGTTCTAAACGCGCCTGACGCGCTTCAAAGCGCGCCTTCGCTTCGGCGGTGCGCTTCGCTTCGAGATCGATAGCACGTAATTCGGCCTTCTCCTGGCGATAATATTGCACCAGCGGAATATTACTCGGGCAGACGTACGCACAGGCACCGCACTCAATGCAGTCATCAATATTATGGGCACGCGCTTTCTCATGGTCGCCGCCCTGGCTGTACCAGAATAGCTGCTGAGGCAGCAGCTTCGCCGGGCAGGCATCTGCACAGGCACTGCAACGAATACAAGACTGCTCTTCTTCGTTATTGCCCATCTCACTGGCTGACGGCGCCAGAATGCAGTTGGAGATTTTAACCAGCGGCACGTTCAGTGATGGCAGCGTAAAGCCCATCAGCGGACCGCCCATGATCACCATCTGACGCGAGCCCGGTGTGAAATCAACATGGTGCAACAGATGGCTCACCGGCGTGCCCAGACGTCCCCAAACGTTACGCGGCTGCGCAATGGCTTCGCCTGTCAGCGTGACGACACGTTCGGTAATCGGCTCGCCATCGATAATGGCGCGCTTGACCGCCCAAGCCGTACCGACGTTTTGCATCAGCACGCCGATATCGGTGGAACGACCGCCGTGCGGCACTTCAACGCCGGTAAGAATCTTAGTCAGTTGTTTGGCGCCACCCGATGGGTACTTGGTTGGGATAACGCGCAGTTGCAACTCGCGGTCACCGCCCAAAGCCTGCTTTAGCGCTGCAATCGCCTCGGGTTTATTATCTTCGATGCCAATCATCACTCGTTCTGCCTGCAATACCCAGGCAAGGATGCGACATCCTTCCAGCACTTCCGCCGCGCAGTCCTGCATCAGACGATCATCGGCAGTGATGTAAGGCTCGCATTCGGCGGCGTTGATAATCAGGGTTTTGACCCCGCGCAATCCGCCACGCAGCTTGGTGGCGGTGGGGAAGCCCGCACCACCTAAACCGGCGACGCCTGCTTCATGAATACGTTTCACGACATCTTCACGTGGCAACGCACGGAAGTCAGGTTGCGGATCGAGCGTGGTCCAGCGATCTTCACCATCGGCGCGCAGGAAAATACACAGTTCGGAAAGACCCGAAGGGTGCGCTGTCATATGTGGCGCAATCGCTTCGATGGTACCGGAAGTCGGCGCGTGAACCGGCAGCATGCGTCCGCTACCAAAAGTCAGCGGCTGACCACGCAGAACGTGATCGCCAGGCGACACGCAAATCTCGCCTTCATGGCCGATATGCTGTTTTAACGGAATGATGAATTGTTCAGGCAGCGGCAACTGGCTTAGTGGCGTGCCGTTTGACTGGGTTTTCATTTCCGGCGGATGAATACCGCCCTGAAAATCCCACAGTTTTTCTTTGCGGAACAGTTTTAGCAGATTAAGCATGAGTTTCTACCGGGATCACCCGTACAGGAATGGTTTCGAGATCCCATTTCCAGTTGGCCGTTGTGGTGGCAACCGGACGCATTTCAATACAGTCGGTCGGACAGGGAGCAACACACAAATCGCAGCCAGTACAGACATCGCTCAGCACGGTATGCATGGCGCGTGTGGCGCCCACAATCGCATCCACCGGGCAAGCCTGGATGCATTTGGTGCAGCCGATGCAGTTGGCTTCATCAATCCATGCCACGGTGCGGATCGGTTCCTGCACTTCCTCACCACCATCCAGCGGTTGCGGTTCAACGTTCAGCAGTGCGGCCAGCTTGAGCATGGTTTGCTCGCCACCGGGGGCGCATTTATTAATGGCTTCACCGTTATTACCCACGGCATCCGCATACGGACGGCAGCCGGGATAACCACACTGTCCGCACTGACTCTGCGGCAGAATACTGTCGATCTGTTCAACGATCGGATCTTCTTCCACCTCGAATCGGCGCGAGGCGTAGCCGAGCAGGGCGCCAAAGACCAGGCCCAGCGCAGCAATCGCCACAATAGCAATCCAAATCGCGGTCATTAGAATTTCACCAGCCCGGTAAAGCCCATAAAGGCCAGCGCCATCAAGCCTGCGGTCACTAATGCAATTGAGTTGCCCTTGAATGGCGCAGGGACGTTGGCTAACACCAGGCGTTCACGCATACCGGCGAACAGCACCATCACCAAAGAGAAGCCGAGCGAGGCACTGAAGCCATAGACCGCGGCCTGCAAAAAGGTATGGTTAAGATTGACGCTCAGTAGCGGCACACCCAGCACTGCGCAGTTAGTGGTAATCAGCGGCAGGAAGATACCCAGCAAGCGATAGAGTGACGGGCTGGTTTTGCGCACCACCATTTCGGTGAATTGCACCACTACGGCGATCACCAGGATGTACGCCAGCGTGCGCAGGTAAACCAGGTCGAGCGGCACCAGAATCAGATGGTTCACCAGCCAGGCGCAGATCGCCGCGAGGGTGATCACGAAAGTGGTGGCGAGTCCCATGCCAATGGCCGTTTCCAATTTTTTTGACACGCCCATGAAGGGGCATAGGCCGAGAAACTTCACTAATACGAAGTTGTTCACCAGCACGGTGCCAATAAAGAGAAGTAAGTAGTCGGTCATTTTTTAACCTGGGAAGCCGAAAGGCGTCTATTATCCGGAATTGAGACGTGCATCTCAACCTCTACACAAAATGTGTGGGTGTTGAGAGCACTCAGAATTAAATTCCTGACGAAACTCGCGCCGTTATGGTTGGATAAACGTCTCTTTCACACGCTGTGAGCGTTTGAAGTAGGGCACAAATACCGCCGCAGCCAGCAGCGATAACAGCAGCGTTTGAATCGCCTTACTATCCGCCACCGGGCTGAACGCGAACGTTTTCAATGCCAGTAGCACGGTCATCAGCAGCCACAGGATGTAATGACGCGGTAAGCGGCGAGAACGTTTACAGAAAATCCAGCAGACCCAGATACTGTATACCCAGACCACAGCGGCGGTGAGCAGAGAAATCGCCCATTGCATCAACAACTCGCCGTGAGTAAACAGCGTGGTGCGCAGTTCGGTATTAAATAACGGGCTCAGATACATGGCCACGACGAGCGCACTGGTCAGCATTGTCATAATCAACCAGGCCAGCGGCAACAACAGCCAGCCAGCAATACGCGGCGGGTTTACCGATTCGGTCATCTTGCGGATCCTGTAACGAAATTTAGAAGGCGTTGTATGTCCAAACGGGGCACGCCCGACATGGACAACGCAATAGTGCAGAAAAAGGCGGGGAAAACCAATTACATTACGTAGCGCCAGACAGATTTTGGCACGCGTCCCATATCGAAAAGGCGGCCGCCGGAAACAAGTTCAGCACGACGGTGATCGGCAGCGCGATACATATTGATGATGTCATTATCATCGGTCAGCGAATAATTAAGATGGTCGTAGAGTTTTTCCAGACTCTCAAGATTATTCACTTTGCGGAATTTCAACAGGTAATCTAGCGCAGTCATGATTGCCATTAAAAAATAGAAAACTGGGAAGTGCCCAAGTATAGGGAGCACGCCGTCAGAGTCCATACGCACGCGTTAAAAAAATTCAAAAATCAGACAACGTGAGCTAATTCGCTCATAAAAAGACATTTTTTCTTCATTTTACTGTTTTAAACGCGCATTTCTGACCGCGAATAGGGCAATTTCAGCCCCGACGCACGATAGGATGTAAAAAAAGCTCACACCCTTAAAGCAAATAAACGACGTCATTCTTTTTTCAACTTAGCGCCCTGATTTTTACGCTTATAAAGGCTTTATGGGGCAAATAATGCAGATCAGTTTGGCAAATTCAGGTGCAAGCTTTAAAAACACCCATCACATAGTGTGCGAATAATCACAAAACTGATCATTGCTCGTGTCCGCGGTCAATAACCATTCTTTACGCAACGTCTGTAATCGCTTCCAGTGTTAACGTACATAACCGATTCTGTTTATTACATTTATTTAACGGCTACTGAAATAATTTTCAGGCAAATCGTCCATATGGCTGGTACGACTTCTTAAGTGGTTAATTCCGTAACCCCTTTAATTCATTCTATTTTGTGAGGCATGTCGCGCTTGTTTTCTCGCTTTTGCGCCAGGCTTAATCTGCGTTTTGTACCCCTACAGCACACTCCCTTCAGAGGAATGAAATTATGTGGAAACGTTTACTCTTAACCGCCATGGTGAGTTCAGCATTGAGTACGTCTGTACTTGCCGCTGATATGACGGTGGGCTTCTCACAGGTTGGCTCGGAATCTGGCTGGCGTTCAGCGGAAACCAACGTGGCGAAAAGCGAAGCGCAAAAGCGCGGTATCACGTTGAAAATCGCCGATGGTCAGCAGAAGCAGGAAAACCAAATCAAAGCGGTGCGTTCGTTCATCGCACAGGGCGTTGACGCCATCTTCATCGCCCCGGTGGTACAAACCGGTTGGGAACCGGTGCTTGAAGAAGCCAAAGACGCCAAAATTCCGGTGTTCCTGTTAGACCGCGCCATCGTGGTAAAAGACAAGTCGCTGTATATGGCGGTGGTGACCGCAGACAACGTGCTGGAAGGCAAGTTGATCGGTGACTGGCTGGTGAAAACAGTCGGCGACAAGAAGTGTAACGTGGTTGAGTTACAAGGCACCGTGGGTGCCAGCGTAGCGATCGATCGTAAGAAAGGATTTGCCGAAGCCATCGCGGGCCACAACAACATCAAAGTGATCCGTTCGCAGTCCGGCGACTTTACCCGTAGTAAAGGGAAAGAGGTAATGGAGAGCTTTATCAAGGCGGAAAACAACGGCAAGAACATCTGCATGGTGTATGCGCATAACGATGATATGGCTATCGGTGCCATCCAGGCTATCAAAGAGGCGGGTCTGAAGCCGGGCAAAGATATCCTTACCGGTTCTATCGATGGCGTTCCGGATATCTACAAAGCGATGCTGGCGGGTGAGGCCAATGCCAACGTAGAGCTGACGCCAAACATGGCGGGTCCGGCTTTCGATGCGCTGGAGAAATTCAAAAAAGACGGCACGATGCCACCAAAAATCATCAAAACCGAATCGAAACTGTATCTGCCGGACTCCGCGCAGGCCCAGCTCGACACCAAAAAAGGCATGGGTTACTGATCCCCGCAACCGCCCTTCGGGGCGGTTTTTCATGACGTAAGGCGAGGTAGAACCTGATGAGCACCGCAGATGCATCCGCACTCCTGACTCTCAACGGTATCAGCAAAGGTTTCCCCGGCGTGAAAGCGCTGGATAATGTGTCATTCAGCATTCGCAAAGGCGAGATCATGGCGCTGCTGGGCGAAAATGGCGCGGGGAAATCCACGTTAATTAAAGTGCTGACCGGCGTTTACACCCGTGATGCAGGCACCATCACCCTGAATGGCACCGCTATTTCACCGCACAATACTGCCGATGCGCAGCAAATGGGCATCGGTACGGTTTATCAGGAAGTGAATCTCCTGCCGAATATGTCGGTGGCAGACAATCTCTATATTGGCCGCGAGCCACGCCGCTTTGGCATGATCGATCGTAAGCGCATGGTGCGTGACGCCGATGCGCTGATGCGCAACTACGGTTTCGCCCTCGACGTGACGCGTCCCCTGGGCCATTACTCGGTGGCAATGCAGCAGATCATTGCGATTTGCCGCGCCGTGGATCTCTCGGCTCAGGTGTTAATCCTCGACGAACCCACAGCCAGCCTTGATGCCAGTGAAGTCGAAATGTTGTTCACCCTGATGGCGCAGCTGAAAGCCAAAGGGATGAGCCTGATTTTTGTCACACATTTTTTAGACCAGGTGTACCGCATTACCGATCGCATCACCGTATTGCGCAACGGGCAGTTTATTGCCACACGTGATACGGCATCGCTGCCGCAAATCGAATTGATCAAACTGATGCTGGGGCGCGAGCTGTTGGAGACCGCCCTGCAGCGTCAGGGCAGTACGCTGAAGAGCAATCAACCAGTGGTGTCATTCAAAGATTACGGCAAGAAGGGCACCATCGAACCGTTCGACCTGGAGGTGCGCCCGGGAGAAGTGGTGGGCTTAGCCGGATTACTGGGATCGGGCCGCACCGAAACCGCCGAAGTGTTGTTTGGCATCCGTCGTGCGGATCGCGGTACCGCCACCATTAAAGGCAAAGTGCAGCACATTCGGACACCGGCCAAAGCTTCCCATTTGGGCATGGGTTTCTGCCCGGAAGATCGTAAAACCGACGGTATTATCGGTGCGGCTTCAGTGCGTGAAAATATTATTCTGGCACTGCAGGCCCAACGCGGCTGGCTAAGGCCAATCAAACGTCGTGAGCAGCAGGCCATCGCCGAGCGCTTTATCAAAAGCCTGGGGATTCGCACGCCTCATGCCGATCAGCCGGTTGAGCTACTCTCCGGCGGTAATCAGCAAAAGGTGCTTCTGTCACGCTGGCTGGTGACTAAACCGCAATTCTTAATCCTCGACGAACCGACGCGTGGCATTGACGTTGGTGCACATGCCGAGATTATTCGTTTGATTGAAACACTGTGCGCCGATGGACTGGCGTTACTGGTTATCTCCTCTGAACTCGAAGAGCTGGTGGGCTATGCCGATCGCGTGTTGATCATGCGCGATCTGAAGCAGGTGGCTGAAATCCCGCTGGAGCAGCTGTCGGTGGCATCAATCGTGAATGCCATCGCCGATGGAGGAGCACAACATGCTTGAATCCCCTATGACACATCCAAAACCTGAACGGCGTAAGCCGAAGTTGCCGCCTGGCATGCCACAAATCGTCGCGCTGATTTTGGTGCTGCTGGTGGATAGCCTGGTCGCGAACAATTTTTTTGCCGTGCATATCCAGGATGGCCGCCTGTTCGGCAGCCCGATTGATATCCTCAACCGCGCTGCGCCGGTTGCGCTGCTGGCCATCGGTATGACGCTGGTGATTGCCACCGGCGGGATTGATTTGTCGGTAGGCGCGGTGATGGCGATTGCGGGCGCAACAGCGGCCACCCTGACCGTTGCAGGGCACAGCCTGAGCTTTATCATCCTTGCCACATTGGGTACCGGACTGGCCTGTGGCTTGTGGAACGGCGTGCTGGTCGCCCTCCTGAAGATTCAGCCGTTTGTGGCCACGTTGATTTTGATGGTGGCCGGGCGCGGTATCGCGCAGCTGATTACTCAGGGTCAGATTGTGACCTTCAACAGCGACAGCCTCGGCTGGTTCGGCAGTGGCTCGTTGTGGATGCTGCCGGTTCCGGTGTGGATAACATTGCTGGTGGCGCTGTTGGTGTGGCTGCTGACGCGTAAAACCGCGCTGGGTCTGTTTATCGAAGCGGTGGGCATTAACCTGCGCGCTGCCCGTAATGCCGGTGTTAACGGTTGGTTAGTGGTGATGTCCACCTATGCCATCAGCGGTGTGTGCGCGGCTGTCGCGGGCCTGATCGTGGCCGCGGATATTCGTGGCGCCGATGCCAACAACGCGGGCTTATGGCTGGAGTTGGATGCCATTCTCGCCGTGGTGATTGGCGGCGCATCGCTGATGGGCGGGCGTTTTAATCTGGTGCTGTCGTTAATCGGCGCGCTGATTATCCAGTCGATGAATACCGGTATTTTGCTCTCTGGCTTCCCGCCGGAGTTGAATCAGGTCGTGAAAGCGGTAGTGGTGATGTGTGTGCTGTTACTGCAATCGCCGCGCTTTATCGCCATGCTGAAAGGGAGACGACCAAAATGATTAAGCGCCATCTGCCATTGATGATTACGCTGCTGGTGTTTGTCGCCGGTTATCTGTTCTGCCTGAGTCAGTTCCCTGGCTTTGCCTCGACACGCGTGATCTGCAATATCCTGACCGATAACGCGTTTCTCGGCATCATCGCCGTCGGCATGACGTTTGTGATTTTGTCAGGCGGTATCGATCTGTCGGTGGGAGCCGTTATCGCCTTTAGCGGTGTGTTTCTGGCGAAGATCATCGGCGATTATCACGTCGATCCAATCCTTGCCTTCGCGATTGTGCTGGCGATGGGGGCACTGTTTGGCGCCATGATGGGCTGGCTAATCGATGCGCTGAAGATCCCGGCCTTTATCATTACGCTGGCGGGGATGTTTTTCCTGCGCGGTTGTAGTTATCTGGTGTCGGAAAACTCGATTCCCATCGATCACCCGCTGTATTCCACGCTGTCGAGCCTCGCGTGGAAGATTCCCGGTGGCGGTCGTCTTAGTTTGCTGGCAGTGATTATGCTGGTGGTGGTGATCGGCGGGATCATCCTCGCGCATCGCACGCGATTTGGTAATCAGGTGTACGCCATCGGCGGCAGCCTGACGTCGGCGCAGTTGATGGGCGTTTCAACTCGCGCCACCACCATCAAGATTTATATGCTGTCCACTACCCTGGCGACACTGGCGGGGATTGTGTTCTCGATTTATACCTCGGCAGGCTATGCCCTGGCAGGCTTGGGCGTGGAACTGGACGCGATTGCCTCGGTGGTGATTGGCGGCACCTTGCTGTCCGGTGGTGTCGGCACGGTACTCGGCACGTTGTTTGGTGTATTGATCCAGGGGCTGATTCAGACATGGATTAACTTCGATGGCACGCTGAGTTCGTGGTGGACGAAGATCGCCATCGGCATCCTGTTATTTGCATTTATTGCCCTGCAGCGCCTGCTGACCGTGATGTGGGATCGTCAAAAGAATGCGCCGGTTAAGCGTTTAACTTCGTAGTCGTTAGTGGCTTGTTTTAGGAGGTGCGCAAATTTGTGCACCTTTTTTGTTTTGAGGCTGCGATTCGAGGGTGTTGGAGGCTTGGTGCTGAGAATTGTGGATGTTGGGTGCGGGGTTGCAGGTTTTGGCGCTCATATTTTGAATGTTAGGTAGGGTTGCTGAAAGTTTTGTGCATCGCCCCACAAAGGCCAGCCCGATCGCAAAGGAACCCCGCATCCATGCAGATCGACCGCGCCATCCCTGGCGCGAACGCTTTGCTCTTCGGGCTGGCCTTTATGAGGCAATTGAGATGTTTATTGCTGTAGTCAGTGCGAACCTGAGCGTTCAATTCAAATTCAGCTCCCAAAAACCGCAACGAACCTGCACAAAGGAGACAAAGGTGGGCAGTGGAGTAAAGCGTACGCCGCATGGATGCGGCGTCCGAGGCTACAGGGATGTATTCACGCCGACTTTACGTAACGTCCACCTTTGTCGACTGGACCGCGCGTTTTTAGCCACAGCGCCCACCTTTGTCGACTGAACCGCACGTTTTTAGTCACAGCGTCCACTTTTGTCGACTGAACCGCACGGTTTTACCCACAATCCACTTTTGCCCACTGGAACGAGGGTTTTAACCACAAAAAAGCCGCGACTCAACGCGGCTTTAACCGGTAATCAAACGATCAACGTGCTAACCGGTAATACGCCTCATTCCAGCGCAACGCGTCTTTGAACGCCGGCAAACGCGTATCCTCATCAATCACCAGCACCTCAATGCCGTTCAGCTCGCCGTACAGATACATATCATCCAAATCCAGTGCCTGACTAAACACCGTATGGTGCGCACCGCCGGCCAGGATCCAGGCTTCAGAGGCGGTAGCCAGTGAGGGCTGGGCACGCCACAAAGCACGCGCAACTGGCAACTTCGGCAGCGGTTTTGGCTGCTCAATCGCATCCACCACATTCACCAACAGACGGAAACGATCGCCCATATCAATCACGCTGGCATTCACCGCGCGACCGGCTGGCGTGGAGAAAATCATGCGCGCCGGATCGGCTTTGCCACCTATGCCGAGGAACTGCACATCAATTAACGGCTTCGCCTCTTTGGCGATCGATGGGCACACTTCCAGCATATGTGAGCCGAGCACCAAATCGTTGCCCGGTGAGAAGTGATAGGTGTAATCCTCCATAAATGAGGTGCCGCCCGCACGGTTTCCGGCTTGCACTTTCAAAATATGCAGCAGCGCGGCGGTCTTCCAGTCACCTTCACCAGCGAAACCATAACCCTGGCCCATCAAACGTTGCACCGCTAACCCCGGCAACTGCGTCATGCCGTGCAGGGTCTGGAAATTAGTGGTAAAGGCTTTACAGCCTTCATCATCAAGGAAACGCTTCAAACCAAGTTCAATGCGCGCTGCATCCAGCACATTCTGACGCTTCTCGCCATTGACGGCGGCAGCCTCGCTGAACAAATACTGGCTCTCATATTCATCGACCAGCGCATGCACATCGCCATCGCTGACGCTATTTACCACCTCAACCAGATCGCCGACGCCCCAACCGTTGACCGAATAACCAAACTGAATCTGCGCGGCCACTTTATCGCCCTCGGTCACCGCCACTTCGCGCATATTGTCGCCAAAGCGCGCCACTTTCAGCTGCTGGCTGGCCTGCTTCGCGAGTGCCGCATTGATCCAGCGGCCGATACGCTGCTGGCTGGTTTTATCCTGCCAGTGGCCGGTCACCACGCTGTGCTGTAAGCCCATGCGCGCGCCGATAAAACCGAACTCACGGCCGCCGTGCGCGGTCTGATTCAGGTTCATAAAGTCCATATCCATACTGTCCCACGGAATCTCTGCGTTGAACTGGGTATGGAATTGCAACAGGGGCTTATTCAGGATACTCAGCCCACCAATCCACATCTTGGCCGGTGAAAAAGTGTGTAACCAGGTAATGATACCGACACAACTATTGTCGTGATTGGCTTCGCGGCACAGCGCCAGCGCTTCATCCGGTGATTTCACCAGCGGCTTCAACACCAGCGGCACCGGCAGCGTGCCCGCCTGATTCAATCCGTCCATCACCTGGCGTGCGTGATGTTCGACCTGGCGCAAGGTTTCCGCTCCGTAGAGATGCTGAGTTCCAATCACAAACCAAACGTTCTGTTCCATTTCTCGCTCCTTTACTTAGCGGATGTGGCGCGGGCGGCATACTGAGGTTCAGCGGCCTGGCACCAGTTTTGATAGCGTTGATAAAGCTGTTGATAGCCCGCCACGCGCAGACTGTTGGGCTGCAAGGTCACGGCAATCGGACTTGCCATCACCTGCTGTGCGGCAGGCACATCGGCATAGACGTTCGCGGCGACGGCGGCAAAAATGGCAGCACCCAGCGCGCAACACTCGTCAGAAGCCACGAT
The DNA here is from genome assembly GCF_020179835.1 of Pantoea sp. alder81. Lineage (GTDB taxonomy): Bacteria > Pseudomonadota > Gammaproteobacteria > Enterobacterales > Enterobacteriaceae > Pantoea. Next base: position 716,705 of record NZ_JAIUDA010000001.1, read on the forward strand.
ATCCAGCGGACGATTCATCACGTCGCAACAGGCTTGCATAATGGCGGGAGACTTCCGCGCAATGCCCCCGAGCGCCAGAATGCTCTCCACCGGAATCTGCTGCTTCTCAAAACACTCCATAATGGCGCGTGCACCAAATGCCGTGGCAGCGACCAGACCACCAAACAAGGCGGGTGCGTCGGTGCCAAGATTCAAATCGGTGATCACGCCTTTCAGACGCTGATTGGCATCCGGCGTGCGACGCCCGTTGAACCAATCCAGCACCACGGGCAGATGATCAAGTTGCGGATCGGCGGCCCAGGCTTCGGTGAGGGAGCGGATCAAATCCTGCTGCATCTCGGCGAGTTGCGGCTGCAGCTCAGGATGACGCGCCACGGCTTGTTGCAGCGGCCAGCCCAGCAAGCGACTGAACCAGGCGTAGATATCACCAAACGCAGATTGACCCGCTTCGCAGCCAATGGCGCCCGGCACGACGCTGCCATCGACCTGGCCGCAAATGCCTTTGATGGCGCGGTCACCGACTTTCTCACTGTCGGCAATCAGAATGTCGCAGGTTGAGGTGCCAATCACTTTCACCAGCGTATAAGGCTGCGCGCCCGCACCGACTGCGCCCATATGACAGTCGAAGGCGCCACCGGAGAGAATGACCTGTTCCGACAACCCCAAACGCTGCGCCCATTCGATGGAGAGCGTGCCCACCGGTACATCAGCAGTGAAGGTGTCGGTAAACAATGGAGAATCCAGCTGCTCAACCAACATCGGATCGAGTGCACGGAAAAAATCTGCGGGCGGTAAACCCTGCCATTCAGGATGCCACAGCGATTTGTGTCCAGCGGCGCAGCGTCCACGCCGCAGCTGCGCCGGGGCGGTGCGCCCGCTCAACAGGGCTGGCACCCAATCACAGAGTTCCACCCAAGACACTGCCGCATCACGCACCGCTGCATCCTGGCGTGACACGTGCAGAATCTTGGCCCAGAACCACTCCGACGAATACACGCCGCCGATATAGCGGGTGTAATCGGTGAAATGACCGTTGCGGCACAGCTGGTTGATCTCTTCTGCTTCTTCAATTGCGGTGTGATCTTTCCACAACACAAACATGGCGTTGGGGTTGGTGGCGAACTCCGGACGCAGCGCTAAAACGTTGCCGTCACGGTCAATCGGCGCAGGGGTTGAACCCGTTGAATCCACACCTATCCCCACTACGGCGGCGCGCTGTTCGCGGGTTAACGTTTGCACCACCGCAACCACCGCCTGCTCCAGCGCATCAATATAGTCTTGTGGATGATGGCGGAAACGGTTGGCGTGCGCGTCACAGAATTCCCCCTTCGCCCAGCGCGGATAGTTCACCACTGCCTTTTCCAGCTCTTTACCACTGTGACAGTCCACGGCGAGGGCACGCACCGAGTCACTGCCAAAATCCAGCCCAATTGTTATGGCGCCTGCACCCATTGGGATTCTCCTGTGTGAGTTATCTGGCTCTATCCTGGAATGCGGGTGCGTAAGCGGTTAGTCATCGCTGGCTGAGAATATGCACTTTTCTGCCATCGAAACCGTTATGTGATCGATAGCAAAAGTTAATGACTGGTTAATTTCGCTGAATATATGGAGGAATTGGTCATCGTTTTGGGATGTGATACCGCTCTACATTTTTCTTCTCCATTACCGCTACAACTAGCCCAGCGTTTGCACAGCCTTTGTACAACCTTTGAGCTAACGCGCTGATTTTGCGCTGTACCCAAACGTGAAATCCAATTGGTAGCGTTTACACCGATTCGTTATTAACAGCGAAAAACACCATTGTGCCGGAGAGCATCATGCATAAATTAACTAAAGCGCTGGCGGCGGTAGGTCTCGCCGCGGTTATGTCACAATCCGCTATCGCCGAGACCATGAAACTCGGTTTCCTCGTCAAACAACCGGAGGAACCCTGGTTCCAGACCGAATGGAAGTTCGCTGATAAGGCCGGTAAAGATCTCGGCTTCGAAGTGATCAAAATTGCCGTGCCCGACGGTGAGAAAACCCTCAATGCTATTGATAGCCTGGCGGCGAGCGGGGCAAAAGGTTTCGTGATTTGTACCCCGGATCCGAAACTGGGTTCAGCCATCGTGGCGAAGGCGCGCAGCTATGGCCTGAAGGTGATTGCAGTTGACGATCAGTTCGTCACCGCCAAAGGCAAGCCAATGGACACCGTGCCGCTGGTGATGATGGCCGCAACCAAAATTGGTGAGCGTCAGGGCCAGGAACTCTACAAAGAGATGCAGAAACGCGGCTGGGATGCGAAAGAGACCGGCGTAATGGCGATTACCGCTAATGAGCTGGACACTGCACGTCGTCGCACCGGCGGTTCGATGGACGCGCTGAAAGCAGCCGGATTCCCGGAAAAACAGATCTATCAGGTGCCGACCAAATCCAACGATATTCCCGGCGCGTTTGATGCTGGTAACTCGCTGCTGGTGCAGCATCCAGAGGTGAAACACTGGCTGATCGTCGGCATGAATGACAATACGGTGCTGGGTGGCGTGCGCGCGACCGAAGGCCAGGGCTTTAAAGCGCCCGACGTGATTGGCATTGGCATCAACGGTGTGGACGCGGTGAGCGAGCTGTCAAAAGGTGCAGCAACCGGCTTCTACGGTTCGCTGCTGCCAAGCCCGGATGTGCACGGTTATAAGAGCAGCCAGATGCTTTACAACTGGGTGACCAAAGGCGAAGAGCCAGCGAAATTCACCGAAGTTACCGATGTGGTGCTGATTACCCGCGACAACTTCAAAACCGAGTTGGCGAAGAAAGGGCTGATGTAATGGTCAACGGTCACCATTAATGGTGACCCTACAAATGATGAGCACGACATTTGTAGGGTGTGCAGTCAACGGTGACCTCTACAAATGATGAGCACGATATTTGTAGGGCGCGCATTTATGCGCGCCTGTGATCTAACAGGCACTATCCAGGAGTTTCCATGGAAACTGATCAAGCCTTTCTGTCCTTTCATGGCATCAGTAAAACTTTTCCGGGCGTAAAAGCGCTGCAGGATATCTCGTTCCAGTGCCGCGCCGGGGAAGTGCACGCGCTGATGGGCGAAAACGGCGCAGGGAAATCCACGCTGTTAAAGATTCTCAGCGGCAGTTATCAGCCGACTCAAGGTGAAATTCGCATCAAAGGCGAAACCAAAAGCTTCAACAACACCGTGGACGCGCTGGATGCGGGTGTGGCAATCATCTATCAGGAACTGCATCTGGTGCCTGAGATGAGCGTGGCGGAGAACATCTATCTTGGCCAGCTGCCCCACAAACGCGGGTTGGTGAATCGCAAACTGCTGCGCTACGAAGCGGATTTGCAGCTTAAAAATCTCGGCATGGATATCGATCCTGATATGCCGCTGAAATATCTGTCGCTCGGCCAGTGGCAAATGGTGGAGATTGCCAAAGCGCTGGCGCGCAATGCGCGCATTATCGCCTTTGATGAGCCGACCAGTTCACTTTCGGCGCGTGAAATCGAGCATCTGTTCCGCGTCATCCGTCAGCTGCGCGATCAGGGCCGTACCGTGCTGTATGTGTCGCATCGCATGGAGGAAATTTTTGCCCTGAGTGATGCGATCACCGTGTTCAAAGATGGTCGCTATGTGCGCACCTTCACTGACATGGCCAACACCCATCATGACGATCTGGTGCAGGCGATGGTCGGCCGCAACCTTGGCGATATCTACGGTTATGCGCCGCGCGCCTTGGGTGAAGTGCGTTTGCAGCTTGATCAGGTCGAGGCCAAAGGCGTGCGCATGCCGATTTCGCTGACGGTACGTGCCGGTGAAATCGTTGGCCTGTTTGGTCTGGTGGGCGCAGGGCGCAGCGAGTTGATGAAAGGGCTGTTCGGTGCCACCAAACTACGCGGCGGCAGCGTGTCGCTGGATGGCAAAAAACTCAATATCCGCCAGCCGATCGATGCGATTCGCGCGGGGATCATGCTGTGCCCGGAGGATCGTAAATCTGAAGGCATTATTCCGGTGCACTCGGTGCGCGACAACATCAATATCAGCGCTCGCCGCCATAACCTCACGGCGGGTTGTCTGATTAAACCCGGCTGGGAGGCGAAAAACGCCGATCTCCACATCCGCTCACTGAATATCAAAACACCAGGGCCGCAGCAGCTGATCATGAACCTGTCAGGGGGCAATCAGCAGAAGGCAATTCTGGGCCGCTGGCTGTCCGAAGAGATGAACGTGATTCTGCTGGATGAGCCGACGCGCGGTATTGATGTCGGTGCCAAGCATGAGATTTATAACCTGATTTACCAACTGGCAAATAAAGGGATCGCGGTGCTGTTTGCTTCCAGCGATCTGCCCGAAGTCATGGGGCTGGCTGACCGCATCGTGGTGATGCGCGAAGGTGAAATTGCCGGAGAACTGCCACACGACGCGGCCACGGAGCAGCTGACGCTGAGCCTGGCGATGCCGAAAACACCTCAAGCGGCCGCCGTGGCCTGATGTAAAGGAGAGCAACAATGGCTTCATCTACCACTTCCAACACGCCACCGGCACAGCGCAGCGGACTGCAGTTAGGGCGTATCTGGGATAATTTCGGCATGCTGGTGGTCTTTGCGCTGCTATTTATCGTTTGCACCATCTTCGTGCCCAACTTCGGCACTTTCATCAATATGAAAGGGCTGGGACTGGCGATGTCGATGTCCGGAATGGTGGCGTGCGGCATGCTTTTTTGCCTCGCGTCTGGCGATTTTGACCTTTCCGTCGCCTCGGTGATTGCCTGTGCCGGTGTGGTGACCGCTGTAGTGATTAACATGACGGAGAGCCTGTGGCTGGGCGTGGCTGCCGGTTTAGTGCTTGGTATGGCCACCGGATTCATCAACGGCTTTGTGATTGCCCGGCTGAAAATCAATGCGCTGATCACCACGCTGGCGACCATGCAGATTGTGCGTGGTCTGGCGTATATCTTCTCTGACGGTAAAGCGGTCGGTATCGAGGATGAGCGCTTCTTCACCCTCGGATATGCCAACTGGCTCGGCTTGCCAGCGCCGATCTGGCTGACCATCGCCACCATGATTGTGTTTGGTTTCGTGCTGAATAAAACCACCTTTGGTCGCAACACGCTGGCGATTGGCGGTAATGAGGAAGCGGCACGTCTGGCTGGGGTGCCGGTGGTGCGCACCCGCATTATCATCTTCATTTTGTCGGGGCTGGTCTCGGCGGCGGCGGGCATTATTCTGGCCTCGCGCATGACCAGTGGTCAGCCGATGACCTCACTCGGTTATGAATTGATCGTGATTTCAGCCTGTGTGCTGGGCGGCGTTTCATTGAAAGGCGGCATCGGTAAGATTTCGTATGTAGTGGCGGGCGTGCTGATATTGGGTACGGTTGAGAATGCGATGAATTTATTGAATATCTCGCCGTTCTCACAGTATGTGGTGCGCGGTTTGATACTGTTAGCGGCGGTGATTTTTGACCGCTATAAACAGAAAAACAAAGCGGCCTGATTCCAGCCGTAAAAGATGAGGCAGGGCGGCCAAAGGGTCGCCCTTCTGGCGCGCGGCACTGCGCATTTACAGGTTACCGTGAGGGCACTATGTACCATCGTGAACCCCCCAGTGAGCAGCAGAACCCCCTGTTACCCGGCTATCCCTTTAATGCCTGGCTGGTGGCGGGCTTAACGCCGATCAATGCTAACGATCAGCTGGATTTTTTTATCGACCGACCGCTCGGTATGAAGGGTTACATCCTTAATCTGACAATCAAAGGTCAGGGGCGCATTTTTGATGGCGAATCGGCGTTTGACTGCGAACCCGGTGACTTGCTGTTGTTCCAGCCTAAAACCCCGCACTACTATGGCCGTTCACCTGACAGCCCATGCTGGTTCCACCGCTGGGTCTATTTCCGTCCGCGTGCTTACTGGACAGACTGGTTGCAGTGGCAGGATGAGAGTCAGGGCGTGGGGCGGTTGCGGTTGCCAGAAGCGCAGCGTGCCGAGTTTGATCGTCTGTTCGCCAGCATTGAACAGACGCACAATTCGGGGCGTCGCTTTGCCGAGGAGCTGGCGATGAACCTGCTGGAGCGATTGCTGTTGCGTGCAGTGGAGGAAGATCCGCGCAGCCATCAGCAAATTCGCGATCCGCGCGTGATTGAAGCCTGTCAGTACGTCACCAACCATCTGGCAAGCGAGGTAAAAATCGAGGAAGTGGCGCGGCACGTGTGCCTTTCCCCGTCACGGCTGGCGCATCTGTTTCGCGAACAGATGGGCATTAATCTGCTGCGCTGGCGTGAAGATCAGCGGGTGATCCGCGCCAAATTGCTGCTGCAGACCACGCAGGAGCCGATTGCCTCGGTTGGGCGAGAAGTGGGTTATGACGATCAGCTCTATTTCTCTCGCGTTTTCCGCAAACGGGTCGGCGTCAGTCCCAGTGATTTCCGGCGTCGTAGTCAGGATGCGCACGATGCCTTAGTCGCTCAGGAAAGCTGGCAACCGGCACGGAGTGCTATCTCCTGAGTTTTCAGGTGATTCCGCCTTGTTGTTACTGGCTGATTCGTCTTAAATCAGTCTGGTAACGAACAAGAGGAATGAGAATGAGCGATAAATTACGTGTCGGCCTGATTGGCTATGGTTTTGCCAGCAAAACCTTTCATGCTCCTTTGATCGTCGGCGCGCCTGGCGTTGAATTGGCAGCCGTCTCCAGCAGTGATGCCAGCAAGGTGCATGCCGACTGGCCCTCAGTGCAGGTGGTTTCGGATCCACAGGCGCTGTTGGATGATCCGACACTGCAACTGATTGTCATACCCACCCCGAATGACACTCACTTCCCATTAGCCAAAGCGGCGTTGAATGCCGGTAAGCATGTCGTCGTGGATAAACCTTTCACCGTGACACTGTCACAAGCGCGTGAGCTGGATGCGTTGGCTAAAGCCAAAGGTTTGCTGCTGTCGGTATTCCACAACCGCCGCTGGGACAGTGATTTTCTGACGCTGAAAACGTTGCTGGCTGATGGCGCCTTAGGTGATGTGCGCTATCTCGAATCGCATTTTGATCGTTTCCGTCCCGAAGTTCGTCAGCGCTGGCGTGAAATGAAAGGCCCTGGCAGCGGTATCTGGTTTGATCTGGGTCCGCATGTGCTGGATCAGGCATTGCAGCTGTTTGGTCCGCCGGTCGCTATCAATGTGGATATGGCAGAACTGCGCCCAGGTGCGCAAACCACCGATTATTTCCATGCGGTGCTGACCTATCCAACCCGTCGTGTGGTGTTGCACGGCAGCATGCTGGCGGCAGCGGAGTCGGCACGCTTCGTGGTGCACGGTACGCGTGGCAGCTACGTCAAATATGGCCTCGATCCGCAGGAAGATCGTCTGAAAGCGGGTGAACGTCCACCGCAGGAGGATTGGGGTTATGACATGCGCAACGGCACTTTGACGCTGGCAGAAGGCGACGTGATGGTGGAAAAAGAGCTGCTGACGCTGCCGGGTAACTATCCGGCCTACTACGCGGCGATTCGCGATGCGATTGCCGGCACCGGTGAGAATCCCGTCCAGGCTGAAGAGGCGATTCAGGTGATGGAGCTGATTGAACTTGGTTTACAGTCCGCTGAAAAACGCCAGACGATGTCGCTGAAGTGACACAATGAAAGTGCGCTTTGAGAGAATCCGTGCCGGCAAACAGGCAAGGTCACTCTGCAGGGCGGCTTCAATAAAAAAGGTGCGCAGCGATGCGCACCTTTTTTGCTTTTAAAGCGCGTTACCCCGCCACGCGCTGACGCAGCGCAGCTTTCTCTGCATCGCTAAGGAAGGCAATCGTCACACCATTTTCCTGCGCCTGGCGCATCTCTTCGGCGGTGAGTCCGGCCTGCGGCGCAGCGTGCTCATACTCATGCGCCAGCTCAATCCCCTGAACTGCCGGATCATCGGTGTTGATGGTGGCGAGGATGCCGTGCTGCAGGAAGGCTTTCAGCGGATGAGTGGCCAGCGAAGCCACGGTGCTGGTCTGAATATTTGAGGTCATGCAGGATTCAATGCCAATACGCTGCTCAGCCAGGAAGTCCATCAGCGCGCGGTCCTCAATCGCTTTCACGCCATGGCCAATACGCTCCGCGCCGAGTTCGCGAATCGCCTGCCAGATGCTTTCCGGACCCGCGGCTTCACCGGCGTGCACGGTAATGCGGAAACCGGCATCACGCGCGCGATTGAAGTGGCTGAGGAACTCACTGCCCGGGAAGCCAAGCTCATCACCGGCCAGATCAACGGCAGTAATGCCATCGCGGTGTGCCAGCAAGCCTTCCAGTTCGCGCAGGCAGGCTTCATCACCAAAGGTACGGCTCATAATGCCGATCAGATTCACATCCACGCCGTACTGTTTCACGCCCGCGCGCACGCCATCAATCACGGCTTCTACCACACCGGCAATCGGCAGGTTGTGCGTCATCGCCATATAGCCCGGCGAAAAGCGCAGTTCCGCGTAGTGGATCCCTGCGCGCGCAGCATCTTCGACGTTTTCCAGCGCAATGCGGCGGCAGGCGTCTAAATCGCCCAGCACTTTTACGCCCCAGTCCAGCTTCTGCAGGAAGCTCACCAGATCGGGTTCATTGGCCGTGACTTGCACATGCGGACGCAGATCGTCGAGCGAGTTGGCAGGCAGCGCGAGATTAAACTGGCGACCTAAATCAAGAATGGTTTGTGCGCGGATGTTGCCATCGAGGTGGCGGTGGATGTCGGTCAGGGGGAGTTTCAGGTCAATCATGTCGCACTCGCTAAAGTTTCATAAAGTGCAGAGCATTATAAAAACATCTTGCGCAACAGCGCCAGTGATTTGCGCAAGACGTGAAATGGATGCTGAATTAATCAGCATCCGAGCGCATTTAATACGATTTTAAAGCAGCAATCAGGCGATCCAACCCGTCATCCAGCTTACTGCGTGGGCAACCCGCGTTGAGGCGCAGATAACCCCGGCTGGCATCACCGTAAGTCGAACCCGGCATGATCGCCACTTTGTACTGATGAATCAGCTGCTGTTGCAGTGCCTGCTCATCAATACCCAGCGGAGTGAGATCAATCCATGCCAGATAGGTGGCGGCAGGGGGCTGCCAGCTGAGCGCAGGAAAAGCGGTATTAAGCCGCTGCGCGATATGCTGCATATTCGCCTGCAGATAATCGCGCAGTGCATCCAGCCAGGCTTCACCCTCGCGATATGCGGCAATGGTCGCCGCGACGGCCATCACCGCCGGTGACGATAAGCCATCCTGCTGTTTGAGTGCGAGGAACCAGGCCTGGCGATCGGCTTGATGCGGAATGATGCCCCACGCGCCCGTCAGTGCCGGAATGTTGAAACTCTTCGAAGCCGAGGTAAATAATGCCCAGGGAGATTGCGCCACCTGGCTCCACGGGATGTGGTGTGCATCGCCCAACACCATATCCATGTGGATCTCATCGCTGATCACCTTCACATCGTGGCGCGCACAGAGCGCGGCCATTTGCTGTAACTCCTCACGCTGCCACACTTTGCCGGTAGGATTGTGCGGGCTGCACAGCAGCATCACTTTGCAATCGGGTCGCGCCAGTAGCTGCTCCAGTTGCGCCATATCACACTGCCAGTCATTACCCTGGCGCTGGAGTGGCAGTTCCAGCACGCGGCGCTGATTACCGTTGATAGTGTTATAAAACGCATCGTAGGCAGGCGTATGAATCAGCACTTCATCGCCGGGTTTTGTCCAGTGGCGCAGTAATTGCGCCACCATGTAGATCACCGACGGGCCGTAAACCAGCGATTGCGCCTCAACCTCTGTGGCAAAACGGTGCTTCATCCAGTGTTGAATGGCTGAAGTAAAGTCCTCGTGCTGCCAGCGGCTGTAGCCAAATACACCATGGTTTAACCGCTGTTGCAGCGCTTCAATGATGCAGGGCGCCGTGGCGAAATCCATATCGGAGATGGTGAAGGGCAATAAGCCCTCCACACCGAAGCGATCCGCCACAAAATCCCATTGCGTGCACCAGCTGCCGTGACGATCCACGGTCTGGTCGAAATCAAAGCTCTGCATCATTACACCGTCGCACTCATCAGGTGTGCCATTTCATCTTTCACCGACTGCACTTGCGGTCCGATCACCACTTGCAGGCTGGTTTGGTTGAGATGCACCACGCCAATTGCGCCATTGGCTTTTAGCGCGGCATCGTTCACTTTGCTCATGTCCGCAATGGTGAGGCGTAAACGCGTCAGACAGTTGTCCAGCGAGGTGATGTTTTCCACGCCGCCCAGAGCCGCCAGAATCGCCGGGGTGTTGTAGCCCGATTTCCCCACGCCCGCGCGGCTGACCTGCTGTTCCACGCTGCTGGTTTCTGCTTCGCGCCCCGGTGTCTTGATGTTGAAGCGCGTGATAGCAAAACGGAAGATGGCGTAGTAACCCACGAACCACACCGCCGCAATCACCGGCACCCAATACCATTTGGTGGAGAGGCCGTGCAGCACGCCGAACACGAAGAAGTCGATGACGTTACCGTCAGTATTACCAATGGTCACGCCGAGAATCGCCATCACGGTAAAGCCCAGACCCGTCAACAGGGCGTGGATCAGATACAGCACCGGTGCCACGAACAGGAACAGGAATTCGATCGGTTCAGTAGTACCGCCGACCACGCAAGCCACCACACCCGAAATCAGCAGCCCTTTAATTTTGTGACGATTTTCAGGACGCGCACAGTGGTAAATCGCCAGTGCGGCACCTGGCAAACCACCGAGGAACGCCGGCATCTTGCCTTGCGACAGGAAACGCGTGGCGCTCTCCGCGAAGCCATGAGTCTCCGGACAAGCCAGCTGCGCCTGGAAGATGGTCAGGGCACCGCTGACACTTTTGCCGCAGACGTCGAGCGTGCCGCCCGCATCGGTGAAGCGAATAATCGCCACCAGAATATGTTGCAGACCAAACGGCAGCAGCAGGCGTTCGCCGGTGCCGAAGATCATCGGGCCAAATTCACCGGCACTGTTGATCATCCAGCCTAAGCCGGTAATCGCACGGGCAAAGAATGGCCAAATCAGCGGTACCACTAAGCCGAGCAAACCCATCACTACGGTGGTGACAATCGGCACAAAGCGCGTACCACCAAAGAAGGCGAGTGCGTCCGGCAGGCGAATGTTGTGGAAGCGCTCATGCAGCCAGAACACCACCACGCCAACGATCACCGCTCCCAGGATACCGGTGTCGATGGACTGAATGCCCAGGATGTTTTGTACGTTGTTGGCTTTCAGCACCGCCGCATCAGTGGTTGGCAGAATGCCGTTGATATTGAGCCAGAAGTTCACGCTCAGGTTCAGCACTGCGTAGCCGACAAAACCGGCAAAGGCAGCGACGCCTTTGTTCTCCCGCGCCATGCCCAGGGGAATCGCAATGGCGAACATCACTGGCAGATAGCTGAAGGCAAATGAGCCTAACTTAGCCATCCAGATGAACAGGTATTGCAGGAAGGGCTGATCGAGCATCGGAATCAGCGTCAACACATCGTGACTGCTCAGTGAACTCCCGATGCCGAGCAAAATGCCGCAAAACGACAGCAAAGCAACGGGCAACATAAAGGTTTTACCCAGACTCTGGAAAAATTCCCAAAGTGACATTTTGGGTCGGCTGGCGGACATAGTCTCTCCTGGTTAAAAAGCGGCAATTTATCAAAATGGTAAAGAATGATAAAACGTTTTACCAAGCAATTTTGTGGCTATAGTCACAAAGCGTGACTAATCCCAGGCTTTATTTTTGCGCTAATCAGTGTAACGTTTTACCTCTTTGTTTCTTCATCAGTTGTTGGAAACGGAACCGGATGTCTCAGCCTAAAACCACTATTCATGATGTCGCACAAGCGGCTGGCGTTTCTGTCTCGACGGTCTCTTTGGTGCTGTCTGGTAAAGGACGTATCTCTACTGCCACCGCCGAGCGAGTTAATCAGGCAATTGAGCAGTTGGGTTACGTACGCAACCGTTCAGCATCGATTCTGCGTGGCGGTGAGAGCGGCGTTATTGGCTTGATCGTGCGCGATCTCAGCCAGCCGTTTTATGCGGCGATGACGGCGGGGCTGAGTGAAGTGCTGGAGCAGCAGGGAAAAGTGCTGGTTCTGACGCAAAGCGGACAACACGGGCAGCACCTGCAGCGCTGCTTCGATTCTCTGGCCGCTCAGGGCGCCGATGGCATTGTGTTGGGGGGTGCCGTTGCGCAGGCGGAAACGCTGGTCGCGCAGGCGCATGAACAACAGATTGCGCTCATTTGCGCCGCACGTGCCAGTAGCCTCGACAAGGTCGATTCCTTGCGTCCGGACAATAGCCAGGCCGCGCGTATCGCGACAGAGTACCTGATCCGTCAGGGGCATCAGCGTATCGCGTGGGTCGGCGGATTGGGTTCTTCATTGACGCGTGCGGAACGTATCGGCGGCTATTGTGCGACGCTGCTGCAATACGGACTGCCGTTTCGTCCAGACTGGATCATTGAGTGCGACGATCGCCAGCAGAGTGTTGCAGCGTTAACTCAGGACTTGCTGCATCATCATCCGCGCATCACCGCCATCATTGCCCATAACGCCAGCACTGCGCTGGGCTGTTATTTTGGTGCCATTCACAGTGGACGCTCGCTGGGCGAAGATGCGGTGGACAGCTACTTTACGCAAAAGCTGGCGCTGGTCGGTTTTAATGATGATCCGCAGCGTGAGTCGTATGATTCCTCACTGACGTTTGTCAGCAGTGAAGCGCGTGATGTCGGAAGGCGAGCGGGGGAAAGGATGTTGCAACGAATGGCGAAGCCGGATGCGGAAGTGCAAACCTTGATTGTGCCGCCGCAGTTGGTGCGGGGAGGATAAAATTGGCGGGCACACCGAGGTGCACCCGCAAGCTGATTACTCCGGCATCCCTTCGCTGGTTTGCGCGCCCAGCATATAGCGTGACAGGAACTGCTCCAGTGACATCTTGTCGCCATTCATCGTCACCTGACCGTTGCTATACTGCAGGCTGGTGGTGATGTTGTCATCCTGCTGCTGCGTCAGACGGAACATCTGCCCCATGGCGGCCAGACCTTTCACCTGCTGATCCGCCAGCTTCTGCGCATCGTCGCTCTGATACCCTTCAGCCAGACCCACATGACGCATGGCTTCGGTGGCCATCGGCATATTGATGTTCAGCTTGCCATCGAGCGTTTTCAGCACGCGATCCACTGCGGCACCAAGATTCTGCGCTTCGCCCGTTACGGTAGCAGGATCGTTAAAGCCAACGCTGAGGTTAAAGGTGCTTTCACCTTTATCGTTTTTCCAGCTCAGCGGCGCGATGCTGACGGTTGGAGAACCTTTTAACAGCGTCGGCAGGTTATTTTTCAGGATGGTTTGCACACTGGCCTGATAACGCACTGGATCTTCAACCAGACCAGGCTGGTTCAATAGTGCCTGCATTTGCGCGTTGTAGCTGTCTGAGAAGGTTTTCACCGCCTGCGCATCAAACTGCGCAAACTTCATCGCCAGCTTAGCTTCGCCGAACGGTTGCTTCTGCAGGGTGATATTGCCGACGTTCATATTCAGATCGCCGCCAATTTTGCCATCTTTATTATCGAAGGAGGATTTGGTGTCCAGCTTCTGCAATGACAAACCTTCCTGACCGTTAATGCTGGCGTCGAGTTTATCCAGGCTGATGGACTGATCACCCACGCGCACACCTTCCGGGCTGAGATGAGTATCACCCTTCAGCTTCAGGCCATTAATCGTGAACAGCACCGGCTGCTCAACCTGGTTTTTGCTGGTAACGGCAATGCTGGAAAAGTCGCCATTCAGGCTGACTTTATCGCCTTTGCTGTCCGCGCTGATTTCGAGGGTGCCGCCGTTGGTGGCAAGACGATCGCCGGTCTGTGCGTTGTTATAATCCACTGCCAGCAGATCCAGCACGGTGTCGGTTGCCCCGCTGTAGCCGACGCGAGTGTCAGCGGTCACCAGCGATTTACCGTTGGTGAGCTCAAACAGTTTCTTCACCGCATCGGTGTTTTCCAGCTCGGTATGCACCGATGCCATGCTTGGGATCAGGCTGCCGCGTTTCAACTGCGCGAACGGGAAGGGACCATGGTCGATGGTTTCGTTCAGCACGATGCTTTGACCAGGCTTCAGCAGCGGATTGTCTTCAGTCTGTGAACTGGCCTGAATCACCAATTTAGTTTTGCTGCTGAAGATGCCGCGCTGGTAATCCTGATAGCTGAGCGTCAGGCGAGCATTCGGCGCATAGGCATTAAGCTGAGTGTTGGCGTTCTGCAACATTTGATCCATATGGCTTTCCAGCTGCTTGCCGGTAAACCAGGATGCGCCTGTCCAGATTACGCCGATCGCTACAATTACACCTACGGCAACCTTGGTCTTTTTCATCGCTGAGTCGTCCTTATCCTTGGGTCCGCACGCCGCTGCTTGGGGTGCGACGGTGAAGAAAAACGCCCGCAGGCGTTTTAAAGTAATAGTCTGAAAGAATAGCAGTTAATGCTGGCATCGTCAGCCGGATCAACTGAGCGCGTTGTAGACCCGCGCCAGGCGTCCTGTGCCCGCAGCGTTAACCGGGGATTCACTGGCGGCAACGAAGCACGACTCACCGGGCTTCAACACCTGTTGCTCACCTGACTTCTCAATCACCGCCTGACCTTCAATGCAAAACAGCAGCGCCGCACTCTGTTGCGCTAACGGCTGTGGCGTGGCGGAGAGGGCGTGGATGGCAAAGGCAAAATCCTCCACCGGAATCGGGAAGTTCAGCGTATCGCCTGCTTGCACAGGCTGAGTCAACAGCGTGGCAGCCGGTTTGGCCTCAAACTTCAGATTCGCCATCAACTCTGGGATATCGATGAATTTTGGGGTAAGTCCCGCGCGCAGAACGTTATCGGAATTCGCCATGACTTCGAGTGCCACCCCTTTTAAATAGGCGTGCGGCGTCTCGGCAAACAGGAACATGGCTTCGCCAGGCTGCAGGGTGATGACATTCAGCAACAACGGCGAGAACAAGCCGGTATCGTCCGGATAATCTGCCGCAATGCTTTTGATGGTCTGCCAGGGTTCGCCACCGCGTGAGTTGAGTGCAGATTTCAGCACCGCCAACGCCAGTGATTTAGGCTCGTCTTTTAACGACAGCAGGGTAGAGAACAGTTTGGCAAGGCTGGCCTCATCGGGTTTTTCGAGGAAGTGAGCGATCTGCGGATGGGCGCCGGCCACCGGCTCAAGCAGCGAAACAATTTCGTGCATCTCGCGGAAGCCGTTCATCGCCTGAAATGGAGTCAGGGCATAAACCAGTTCCGGCTTGTGATTCGCGTCTTTGTAGTTGCGCTCAGCAGCGCCAATCGGAATCCCGGCAGCATTCTCGCGCGCAAATCCCTCTTCGGCTGCGGCTTTGCTTGGGTGCACCTGAATCGATAAGGCCTGATCGGCACACAACACTTTAAACAAGAAAGGCAACTCGCCAAAACGCTGTGCAACGGCCGCGCCTAGCGTAGCGGTTTGGTCATCATTGATGACATCGCGCAGGGAACGCGTTTCACCCTTGATCTCAACGGTTGACGGACTCTTTGGATGGGCGCCCATCCACAGCTCCGCCATCGGTAATCCCTGCGGGTTCTCAATGCCGTAAAGTTCGGTCAGCGCAGTTTTGCTGCCCCAAGCGTAATTTTGCAGCGAATTGTTCATTTTTTGCATCGTTTACCCCTAATAACCGTAAGTAAATAGGCTTATTAAAGCAGAAAGTGCCATACAAAATACATCAACAAGTGCAATAAACGCGATGGGCTCGCATAATGTTAATTTCTTGTATGTGACAATCTTGCTCGCTCAACGGCGTCGCGGGAAGACGACCTGAGCGGAAACCTCTAATCTGAGCTAAGGAGACGTAGTCATGGCAGCGAATCGCATTGAAAAAGATTCAATGGGACCGATCGAAGTACCGGCAGATAAGTTGTGGGGGGCACAAACCCAGCGTTCGCTGGAGCATTTCCGTATCTCAACCGAGAAGATGCCCGTCGCATTAGTGCATGCTTTAGCGTTGACTAAACGCGCAGCAGCACAGGTGAACCGCGATCTCGGCCTGCTTCCGGCTGAACGAGCAGAAGCGATTCTGAAAGCGGCTGACGAAGTGCTGGCTGATAAACACAGTGAAGAGTTTCCGCTGGCGATCTGGCAGACCGGTTCCGGTACCCAGACCAACATGAACATGAACGAAGTGCTGGCCAACCGCGCCAGTGAAATTCTCGGCGGCGAGCGTGGCATGTCGCGTTTGGTGCACCCAAACGATGACGTCAACAAGAGCCAGAGCTCCAACGACGTGTTCCCCACCGCCATGCACGTGGCCGCGGTCATCGCCGTGCGGGAGCAGCTGATTCCGCAGATTCATGTGCTGAAAAAGACCCTGAGCGAGAAGTCTGAAGCCTTTAAAGACATCGTGAAGATTGGTCGTACCCACCTGCAAGATGCGACGCCATTGACCCTGGGCCAGGAAATTTCCGGCTGGGTGGCAATGCTGGAGCATAACCTGAAGCACATCGAACACAGCATTCCTCATGTGGCCGAGTTGGCGCTGGGTGGCACCGCTGTTGGCACCGGTTTAAATACCCATCCCGAGTATGCGGTTCGCGTGGCGAAAGCGCTGGCCGATCTGACGCAACAACCCTTTGTGACGGCACCAAATAAATTTGAAGCGCTGGCGACCTGCGATGCACTGGTGCATGCCCATGGCGCGCTGAAAGGTCTGGCAGCGTCATTGATGAAAATCGCCAACGACGTGCGCTGGCTCGCATCGGGTCCGCGTTGTGGTATTGGTGAACTTGCCATTCCAGAAAACGAACCGGGCAGCTCAATCATGCCAGGTAAAGTGAACCCAACCCAGTGTGAAGCCTTAACCATGCTGTGCTGCCAGGTGATGGGTAACGACGTCGCGGTGAATATTGGTGGTGCTTCGGGCAACTTTGAGTTGAACGTGTTCCGTCCAATGGTGATCCACAACTTCCTGCAGTCAATTCGCCTGCTGGCCGACGGGATGGACAGCTTCAACCATCACTGTGCGGTAGGGATTGAACCGGTGCGCGAACGTATCGATCAGTTGCTGAATGAATCGCTGATGCTGGTGACGGCGCTCAATACCCATATCGGTTATGACAAAGCGGCGGAAATCGCCAAGAAAGCCCATAAAGAAGGGCTAACGCTAAAAGGCTCAGCGCTGAAACTCGGCTATCTGACTGAAGAGCAGTTTGACGAGTGGGTACGTCCTGAAGAGATGGTTGGCAGCATGAAGCAATAATTATCGCGGCAAACTGAGGGATAATACCCCTCAGTTCAGCGATGATGTGCAATGACAGAGGCGGCCTGAGGGCCGCTTCTTCATTAAAGCTTGTCACTCCACAAGTGCAGCCGTGGGATAACCAAATGCAGCGGCTGCGCCAACGGCTTATGACGATGCGTGACGTTATCGGCGTCGTAATCCAGCAATTCCCCTAAAATCGGCACCTGAGTCTTATCCCGACACAGCACCAGAAGCGGTGAAGGGCAGGCGAGTTGCACCTGTTTTTTGTTACTGGCGCGCCAGACGCGGGCAATCGGCTGCACCTTAACCGGACGTTTGATTTTCAGTTTGGCATCGGCGGGCAGTGACAAAATCATATCCAGCTCCTGCTGGACTTTTTCCGCCCACTGTTCGCGCGTCCAGGGTGCTTGCGCACGGTTTGCCTTCAGGCTGCGTTCCAGCTGCTCGACCACGGCTTCACGCGTGAGGTTTTTAATAATGTTCTTGTTGGCCCAGCCAAAGCGCAGGCTGTCCGGCGCATGCAGTAAGGTCACACTGCGATAAGCATTCAGGGTGATCAAACCGCGCAGATGCTGGTGGACAAACTCAAAACGCGCCTCACTCGGCAAGCCCGACTCCACGGTAATCAGGTGTTCAAGGCGCAGCTTAAGCGCATTGATATCTGACACTTGCTGGCTGATGTGCTCGCTGACGGCATCATCCGCTTCAATACAGATAGCGCCAGGCAAGCGCACCGCAGCCTTGGTGCTCAGTTTTTCTGACTGGTGCTGCATAAACAGACGACAGTAATGGGTCAGCGCCATATCGCGCGCTTTCTGGCCGAGATGTTGAGTGACGGCGATGCGCTCAATCTCATCATTCTCATGACCTTTTTCAATTTCGGGCAAACTAAAGGCGCGCGCAATCAGCAACGGCTGCTGTTCCACCTGTTGACGCAGGGTGCTAAGACCCAGCTCCAGCGCGTTAACGCACTCGTGCAAATCGGCCACCAAATCATAGCGGGACATGTTACGCTCCATAGTTACAACATACCATTTAACTTATCCCATTCGGAGTCAATCTTCCACCCTGATAGCGTGAATTCGCGAAGCAGGGCACACAAGCATTTTTCCAGCAGGATGAATATGTTATAACAATGCTTTGCCTGCTAACGGAAACTTGTCGTGGAGCATCACCCTAAACCTGCGGTTCCTGCCATCGTGACACTCGGATGGGTTCAAATCCTGTCGTGGGGCGGCTCGTTTTATCTCATGGCCGTGATGGCGAATCCGATTGTGGCGGAAACCGGCTGGTCGCAGCAGTGGGTATATGGCGCATTGTCTTTGGGCATTTTGGTTTCTGGCCTGTTAGCACCCTTAAGTGGCCGCCTGATTGCGGGCAGTTATGGCCGCGTACTACTGGCGTCGAGCGGGGCGGTGATGGCGCTGGGCCTGGTCATCATGGGATTAAGCCACCATCTGCTGCTGTTCCTCTTTGCCTGGCTGATTATCGGCATTGGAATGGCGATGGGTTTATACGACTCCCTGTTTGCCACCCTCGGAACGCTTTACGGTGGACAGGCTCGCGGGGCAATTACCGGTATTACCCTCATCTCCGGCTTTTGCACCACGCTGGTATGGCCGGGCACCGCGCTGCTCATCCATTGGCTTGACTGGCGCGGCGCCTGTTTCGCCATTGCCGCACTGTTATGCCTGACCGTGCTGCCTGCGTATTGGTATGCACTGCCTGCGCCTGTTAAGCCTATTGCGAAAGTCGCGGCGAAGCGCAGTAACAATACGGGTGATTTGGCACCGTCGCTCTTTTGGTTGTTATGCAGCATTTTTACCCTCGCTTCGGTGATTATGACCGCTATTTCGGTGCAGTTAATCAGTTTGTTACAAGCCAGCGGTCACTCATTGACTGCCGCCTTAGCCATCAGCGCGATTCTGGGCCCTTGTCAGGTTGGCTCGCGGATCGTGGATATCGCGTTTAAACGGGGACATCCGATTTGGACGACATTTTTCTCGGTAGGATTAGTGGCGTTAGGGCTGCTGCTGCTGACCCTCTATCCGCAGTTCGCACTGGTCAGCATGGTGCTCTATGGTGCAGGAAATGGACTGCGTGCGATTGTACGGGGAACTTTACCGCTGGTGATGGTCAAACCAGAGGCCTACGCCATTGTGGTAGGGCGCATGGCGCGCCCTGCACTGATTGGCCAGGCATTAACGCCGCTGGTAGGGGGATATGTTTTTCAGCAGCTCGGGGCGAATGCCACATTATGGCTGCTGTGCTTGTTGGCGTTAGTGAACGTGTTGCTGGTGGGGGTGCTGAAGCAAAAATTGCCTGCGCTCAAGCCGCAAACGTAAAAGGGAGCAGTAAACTAAGCAGCCTGTGCGCTTCTGTCTGATCAAATGATGAATACGTGCCTTGATCACAGTCGCTGGCTTCTAAAAAGCAACAGTGTTTGTTATATTTATTGCTCATTGATTACTCACTGCCGCGGCATAAAAACAATAAGATAAACCGCAACTCAGGATACAGAAATGCTTGATTACCGCTTCCCGACAGCTTTGCAGATGGTTTTGAGCGTAGCGATGGCGGAGCAACTGGGCAAACGCTCGACCAGTGCTATTTTGGCGTATGGTCTTGAAGCGAACCCCAGTTTCATTCGAAAACTGATGGTTCCGTTAACGCGCGATGGCATCATTGTCTCTACGCTTGGCCGTACCGGTTCGATTCATCTCGGTCGTACAGCCGCGGAGATTACGCTGCGCGATATTTATACTTCTGTGATCGAAGATAAAAAACTCTGGGCTTCGCGTCCGGATGTGGCACCGCGCTGTCTGGTGAGTGCCAACCTGTGCTGGTACTTCAAATCGATTGCTGAAGAGGCGGAAGAAGCCTCGCTGAAAGTGCTTGAGACGCGCACCGTGGCCGACGCGCTGGCTGAGTTGAAGAAACACGATACCAGCAGCTGCGATGAACTGCCCGATCTCGAAATTGAAGACCTCTGCAAAAAATCCCGCTGAAATCAGTAAAACGGTTACCGGACATCAGCCCGGTAACCCGCATTTTTACTTAGACATTCCGTCTTTAGACATCTCATCTTTCGCCATGCCATCTTTAGACATACCATCTTTAGACATGCCGTCTTTCTTCATGCTGTCATGTTTCTTCATCGGTTTTTTCATGTGCTCTTTCTTCATGCCATCGTGCGACATACCGCTTTCATTTTGCATGCCATCTTTTGCCATGTTATCGGCTGCATAAGCGCCAGAGAAAGCCATTAACATTGCGCCAGCCAATACAGTTGCAATAACGTTTTTCATCTTAACTTCCTTTCAGGTTGAGGGTATTAACTGCCGCCGAACCAGTTGTAGCCCTGATCTTCCCAGTAGCCACCGGTAAAGCGGTTGGTGATTTCAATCGAAACAATATGCTTCGGGTTTTTATAGCCAAGTTTTGTCGGAATGCGCAGTTTCATTGGATAACCGTATTTCGGCGGTAATATGCGCCCATCCCAACTCAGTGCCAATAACGTTTGCGGATGCAATGCGGTCGCCATATCAATACTGGTGTAATAATCATCCGCACAGCGGAAGCTGACATATTTCGCTTTGGTATCAGCCCCAATAAGTTGCAGAAAATCACTGAATCGCACACCGCCCCAGCGGCCAATTGCACTCCATCCTTCAACACATATATGACGGGTGATTTGTTCATGCTGCGATAGCTTATATAACTCAGGAAGTCGCCAGCTGCGTTTATCACGTACCAGCCCGATAATCTGCAACTGGTAATCATCCCCGGTTACCTGCGGAATATCTTCTTCGCCATAAAAGGCATTAAACGGAAACGGGCGTGTAATATCTTGCAAAGTATATTCCGGCGCCATCTGATGTCCGTTGAATAACCATCCCTGAACGCGATCGTTAAAACGGGACATGCGATTCAATACGTTTTCAACATCCGGATTGTCATCCAGATCGCAACCGCTGAGCATCGCCACGCCACCAAGGGTTAACCCCAGTCGAAGAAAATGACGGCGGGAGTGCCCCGACAACTTTTTTGCCAGTAAGGCTTGCGCGTCTTTAACCAGGTGTGAAGCATCGCTGGCAGTGAGCGCAATGGGTTTCTTTTCCATTTTCATCCTCAGCGCCCACGAGTGATCAGCAACAGCGTTTTGGGAACCAGTGCTACCATCACCAGATGAATGACAAAGAACATGCATAAAAAGGACATTGCGCCGAAATGTATTAATCGAGCAGTGTCATATCCGCCTAATAATTCACGCAGCAGCGAAAACTGGACTGATTTCCATAGCACGAGTCCAGAGGCTACTAATAAAATGCCGTCAACAGTCACCAATAAATACGCAAATTTTTGCACCATATTATAATGACGCAGGTCGTGGTGATCGAGTCGGCCCCTTAATGCAGCGAAAGCGTCTTTAAAAAGTTGCGTGATACTCAGCGGCAAGAAACGTTGCCTGAAGCGGCCACTGAAGAGATTCATGACCAGATAAAACACACCATTCAGGCCGAATATCCACATTACGGCAAAATGCCACTGCAACGCGCCACCCAGCCATCCTCCTAACGTATAAGGATTAGGAAAAGAGAAGGGGAATAAGGGTGACGCGTTATAAATGCGCCATCCACTTAGAATCATCATGATAATGGCGGCGGCATTTATCCAGTGACACACTCTCAACCACAGCGGATGAACAGGTCGACCCGATGCTGTTTTCATTCTTTACCTCTGCATATCGCTATGCTGTTCGGAATGATGACAGAGTGCCCGTTTATTGATCACGGAATCCTCACGCAGAGTTAAACAAAATGTGATAACTCCAACGGGCGATTCTGTATAAGATTAAAAAAGAGGTTCATTGAGGCGGTAAACATGGCGAAGAAGATCTTAATCGTTGAAGACGATGGCAATATTGCGGAGCTGTTAAACATTCACCTGCGCGATGAAGGCTTTGATATTACGCATGCTGCGGATGGTGACATGGGCAGTCAATTGCTGGAAAGCCAACGCTGGGATGCGCTGATCTTCGACATTATGCTGCCCGGCGTCGACGGACTGGAGTTATGTCGCCGCGCGCGCAATATGCCGCATTACACGCCGATTGTGATGATCAGCGCCCGCGCCAGTGAAGTGCATCGTGTACTGGGGCTTGAACTGGGCGCGGATGATTACCTGACCAAACCCTTTTCCATGCTGGAACTTGTCGCTCGCGTGAAGGCGTTATTTCGTCGACAAGAAGCGATGAGCCAGAATATGCGTCAGGACGCGGGAAACCTGCGTCTCGGCACGCTGAGTATCGATCCCGTCGCCCGTGAAGTTCACCTCAATCAGCTACCGATTGAGCTGACGCCGCGCGAATTCGAGCTGCTGTACCACTTCGCCCGTCACCCCGGCAAAGTCTTCTCGCGGTTGAGCCTGCTCAATTTGGTCTGGGGCTACCAGCACGAAGGTTATGAGCACACGGTGAATACCCATATCAACCGTCTTCGTTTGAAGATCGAAGCGACACCGGCCGAACCGCGCTGGATCCTCACCGTGTGGGGGCAGGGATATAAGTTCGTGGTGCCCGAAGAGGGAGAGCATGCCAGATGAAGCGTCTCTCTCTCACCCAACGACTGACGCTGGTGTTTGCTTTGATGCTGGTGATCAGCAGTGCGCTGATTTTGGTTATTCAGGATCAAAACCGTAAGCAGTACAGCGATGCGATGATGCAGAACCTGTCGCGCAATTTGGCCAGTTCAATCGCCAAAAGCAGCGTGCTGATGAATGCCGAAGGCACCGCGCGTCCGGCGTTGAAACAGCTGTTTGGTCAGATGATGTCGTATAACCCGAGCGTGGAAGTCTATCTGCTGGATACGCAAGGCCGCATTTTGGCCAACGACGCGCCGGTTGGGCACCTGCATCGACAACAAATTGATGTCCGTTCGGTACAAAAGTTACTGCAGGGTGCTGCTTTGCCTGTGTACGGCGACGACCCTCGTTCTCTGGCCGACAAAAAAGTGTTCAGTGCCGCGCCCATACAGGATGGAAATCGCACCCTTGGTTATCTGTATGTGATTTTGCAGGGTGAGAATTATCAACAGTTACAGCAGGGTGTGCTGACCTCGGTATTGCGCAGTTCGATGTTGTGGTCAGTGGTGGTGATCATCTTATGCGGGCTGATTGCGGGCGGATGCGCCTATTACTGGGTCACGCGACCGGTCAGAAAACTGACGCAACAAGTGGTCTCACGCGAGGATGCGCTGGAGCATTTTGCAGCGCTGCCTTATTCAACATCACAGGATGAAGTCGCGCAGTTGCACAATGCCTTTATTGATATGGCGAAGCGTATTGCAATGCAGGTTCAGGCGTTAGAGTTGAAAGACCAGCAGCGCCGTGAGTTTGTCGCCAACATCTCTCACGATCTGCGTACCCCGTTGATGTCGATTCAGGGTTATCTTGAAACTTTGTCGGTGAAAGCCAACAGTCTGACTGACGCAGAGCGCAGTCGCTATCTGCAGATCGCGCTGACGCAAAGTGAGAAGGTGGGCATGCTGGCGCAACAGCTGTTCGAGCTTGCGCGTCTGGAGCACGGCGTGGTGACACCGCAGTGTGAGCGGTTCTCTCTGCCCGATTTGGTGCAGGATGTATTACAGAAATTCGAGTTGCCTTTCGATAACGCGCAGCTGCAGTTTGCCGTAGACATTCAACCCGGTTTACCGATGATTGATGCTGATATGTCGATGATTGAACGGGTGCTGACCAATCTGATCGACAACGCCATCCGTCATACGCCACTCGGCGGCAACATTACTCTGCGTATCTGGAGTGAGGATCAAAAAGTGATGCTGGAGCTGGAAGACAGCGGTCCTGGCATCTCTTACGAGTTAAGTCAGACGTTGTTTGAACGGCCCTCGATCATCGATACCAACCGTCGCGATAATGGCGGTTTAGGCCTGGTGATTGTCAGACGCATGTTGCAACTGCATCGTGGCGATATCGTACTGAAAAAAGCGCCGGGTGCCTGCTTCCAGCTCTTCGTTCCCCAATAAAAAAGGGGCGGTCTGTGAAGACCGCCCCTGTTTAACACGGTAAAACCTTACACCGTTTGCACTTCCGCATCCGGCTGCTTACGCGTGACCAGTTTACGCAGCGTCACATAGAACACCGGCGTCAGGAACAGGCCAAACAGCGTGACGCCCAACATGCCCGAGAACACGGTAATCCCGGTGACACCACGCACTTCAGCACCCGCACCTTCACCCAGAATCAGCGGAATGGTCCCGGCGATAAAGGCAATCGAGGTCATCACGATAGGGCGCAGACGCAGGCGACAGGCTTCCAGCGCCGACTCGACAATCCCTTTGCCTTGCATCTCCAGCTCACGGGCGAACTCGACGATCAGAATGGCGTTCTTACACGCCAGCCCCATCAGCACGACAAGACCCACCTGCACAAACACGTTGTTATCGCCGCCGGTGAGCCACACGCCAACCAGCGCGGACAGCATGGTGACCGGCACAATCAGGATCACCGCCAGCGGCAGCGTCCAGCTCTCATACAGCGCCGCCAGCACCAGGAACGCCAGCAGCACGGCGACCGGGAAGACGATAAACGCGGTATTCCCTTGCGTTGCCTGCTGATAGCTCAGATCGGTCCATTCGATGTTCATGCCGTTTGGCAGTACCTGACCCGACATCGCTTCCAGCTTCTCCATTGCCTGTGCCGAAGAGAGCACGCGTGGATCGGCATCACCAATCAAGTCCGCCGCCGGATAGCCGTTATAGCGAATCACCGGATCGGGGCCGTAGGTGGTAGTGATGTTCACCATGCTACCAATCGGCACCATCTCGCCTTGATTATTGCGGGTACGCAGATTGGCGATATCCTGCACGCTGTTACGGAAATCCCCGTCCGCCTGCGCCATCACACGCCAGGTACGACCAAACTTATTGAAGTCGTTGACGTAAGACGAACCCAGATAAACCTGCAGGGTGCTAAACAGATCGGTGAGAGAAACGCCTTGCGCTTTGGCCTTGTCACGATCTACCTGTACATCCAACTGTGGCACGTTGGCTTGATAAGAGGAGATCGGGAACATCATGCCTGGCGTCTGCATTACCGCACCGGACAAAGTATTGATGGCGGTTTGCAGCGCACCGTAACCCAATCCCGCACGATCCTGCACATACAGCGAGTAACCCGATCCTTGCCCCAGCCCCAGAATTGGCGGTGGCATAATCGAGAAGCCGAAGCCCTGCTGGATTTTGGAGATTTTCGCGTTGATCTCGGCGTTAATTTCCGCCGCGCTGCGCGTGCGCTCACTAAACGGCTTCAGACCAAAGAAGACGGTGCCGGTATTCGGCGTATTGGTGAACTGCAACGCATTCAGGCCAGGGAAAGCAACCGAATAGGCCACGCCTTCAGTGTTCATGCCGATCTCGCTCATCTTACGAATCACTTCATCGGTACGCGCCAGTGATGAACCTTCCGGCATTTTCACGCCGCCAATCAGATACAACTTATCCTGCGTCGGAATAAAGCCGCCCGGTACGGTGTGAAACATAAAGCCCGCACCCACCAGTAACAGCACATACACGCCAAACACCGCACCACGACGACGCAGGGTTTTGCCGACCATTGACTCGTAGCCATCCGAACTGCGCTGGAAGAAGCGGTTGAACGGACGGAAAATCCAGCCGAGCAAACGATCAATCAGACGCGTCGGCATATCTTTCGGCGCGTCATGCGCCTTCAGCAGCTTGGCCGCCAGTGCCGGAGAGAGCGTCAGTGAGTTGATGGCAGAGATCACCGTGGAGATGGCAATCGTCACCGCAAACTGTTTATAGAACTGGCCGGTTACGCCCGACAGGAACGCCATTGGCACGAATACCGCACACAGTACCAGCGCGATAGCGATAATTGGTCCCGACACTTCACGCATCGCCTGATGCGCCGCCGCCGTCGGTGAGAGTCCCATCGCGATATTACGTTCGACGTTCTCCACCACCACGATGGCGTCATCCACCACGATGCCTATCGCCAACACCAGGCCAAACAAACTGAGGGTGTTAAGCGAGAAGCCCAGCAGATAGAGCACGCTAAAGGTTCCCACCACCGACACCGGCACCGCCAGTAACGGGATGATGGACGCGCGCCAGGTCTGCAGGAACAGGATCACCACCAACACCACCAGCACAATCGCTTCAAACAGCGTTTGCACCACGGCGCGGATCGAGTCACGCACGAACACGGTTGGATCGTACGGCGCGGCCCACTGCACATCGTCCGGGAAGCGGGTGGCCAGTTCAGCCATCTTGTCACGCACGGCGTTAGACAGGTCGATGGCGTTGGCGCCCGGCGCCTGGAAGATACCAATACCCACCGCGTCCTTGTTGTTCAGCTGAGAGCGCAGGGCGTAGCTACCGGAACCCATCTCTATACGTGCCACGTCACGCAGGCGCACCAGGGAGCCGTCATCGGCGGTTTTCAGAATGATATTGCCGAACTGTTCTTCGCTTTCCAGACGGCCCTGAGTGTTGATCGACAGCAGGAAGTCGCTGGCCTTTTTGGTCGGCTCTGCGCCCAACTGACCGGCAGACACCTGCACGTTTTGCTCCTGCATGGCGCTGACCACATCGGAAGCGGTCATGCCACGGGCGGCCACCTTGTTCGGATCGAGCCATACGCGCATCGCATATTCGCCCGCTCCGAAGATCTGAATCTGACCGACACCCGGCAGGCGTGCCAGCTCATCTTTGACCTTCAGGGTGGCGTAGTTACGCAGATAGAGTGAGTCATACTTGCCCTTCGGCGAGAACATGTGCACCACCAGCGTCAGCGTCGGCGACATCTTCTGCGTGGTCAGACCGAGCTGACGCACCTCTTCCGGCAGACGCGCTTCCGCCTGGGCCACACGGTTCTGCACCTGAACCTGCGCCTGATCGGGATCGGTACCCGGACGGAAGGTCACGGTGGTGACCAGCACGCCATCAGAACCGGCGACTGACTTCATGTACATCATGTTTTCGACCCCGTTGATCGCCTCTTCCAGCGGCGTCGCCACCGAATCAGCAATCACTTTGGGGTTGGCACCAGGGTATTCCGCGCGCACCTGCACGCTGGGTGGCACCACGTTGGGGTATTCACTGATCGGCAGCAGCGGTATGGCGATCAGACCGGTGGTAAATATCAAGATCGACAGCACCGCCGCGAAAATCGGTCGGTCGATAAAAAAGCGGGAGAAATCCATAACAGGCAGTCTCGATTATTATTGAGCGGAGCGCATTGCCACCGGTTGAGCTTTCACCGGCATGCCAGGCATGAAGACTTTCTGCAGGCCATTGACGATCACCTTGTCACCCGGCTTCAAACCGGATTGCACAATGCGCAGGCCATCAGCCAACTCGCCAGCCTGAATATCGCGACGCTCGGCTTTACCCTGCGCATCGACCACATAAACGTATTTACGATCCTGATCGGTCAGCACCGCTTTATCGTCGATCAACAGCGCGTTAAACGCGGCACTGCCGGGCAGACGCACGCGGGCAAACAGACCGGGCGTAAATTGACGTTCGTGATTATCCAGCGAGGCGCGCATGCGAATGGTGCCGGTGCTGGCAGTCAGCTGGTTATCGAGGAAATCGACGGTGCCGTGATGTGGATAACCCTGTTCACCGGTCAGCGCGATTTCCACCGGCAGCGAGCCGCGGTTTTGTCCCTTACGCGCCATTGCCTGATACTGCAGGTAGGTGGCTTCATCCACATCGAAATAGACATACATGCGATCCTGCGACACCAGCGTGGTGAGCACGCTGGCACTGTCACCTGCGGTCACCAGGTTGCCGGTGGTGATCATCGCGCGGCTGGCGCGGCCATCAATCGGGGCTGTCACGCGGGTAAAGTCGAGGTTCAGCTGCGCCATGTCGACCGCTGCCTGCGCAGAAAGCACATTGGCCTGCGCCTGGCTGGCTGCAGAACGACGCTGTTCCCACTCTTCACGGGATACCACATTGGTGCCAATCAGTTTATCGGTACGCGCCGATTCACTGCGTGCCAGCGATGCCTGACTGCGCGCCGTGGCCAGTTCAGCCTGTGCTTGTTCTAACGTGGCGCGGTAGGTGCGGTCATCGATGGTGAACAACACCTGACCTTTTTTCACGTCGTCGCCTTCGCGATAGTTAACCTGATCGATATAGCCAGAAACGCGGGGACGCAGCTGCACGCTCTGCACCGCTTCAAAGCGACCATTGAAGCTATCCCATTGGCTAACGTTTTGCTCTACCACCTGCGCGACACTCACTTCGGGCGGGGGTGGCGGGGCGTTTTGCGCCACACCACGATCGCAACCGGCCAGCAGGCTTCCCAGCAACATCACTCCTGACAGGCTTACCGCCCGACGAACCCCATATGTTTGCAGATGCATTGTTGTTATTCCGCGTTGGTGTAATAAAAAAAGGACATGTACGAAAAATCTGCAACTTTTAAGATTGCATTAAAACGCGATGAGTGTAGGCTTCTGCAAACCGCATCTGCAAGAATATCTGATACACTTTATGTGCTGTTTTGATCAATTCGTTTCAAAGGGGGAAAGCCCCTACGGCGAGTGCGGCATTTAATGCAATAATAAAACTTGCATTAAGTGTCATAGTCAGTCACCCTTAAAGTGTAATTGCAACTGATACTGATACTGTTCGTTAAGGCGACGGGAGAAAATGGGATGATGAGCGACGCATTTATTCACGATCTGATCGACTGGATTGATAACAACATTGAAGCACGTCTGGATCTGGACACCGTAGCAGGGCGCGCCGGTTACTCGAAATGGCACCTGCAGCGTATGTTCAAAGAGCACACCGGCTACCCGCTGGGTGAGTACATCCGTAATAAGAAACTGAAAAAATCGGCGGATCGTCTGACGACCACCAACGAACCGATCCTCAATGTGGCGATCTCACTGGGATTTGATTCGCAGCAGTCGTTCAATCGCAGCTTTAAACGCCAGTTCGGTGTTGCGCCAGGTGCATGGCGTCGACATGCCGTTCCTGCCGCCAGCGCGATGCAGTAACACCTCCGCCAGGGCCAGCCATGCTGGCCCGCGTTTTTCTCCGCGTTAAAACTGCTATTATCGGCGTCCTGCCCCTCAGGATGTCACTATGTCAAAGAAACTCTGGATTGGATTACTCCTCGCGCTGGCCGCTACATGGGCCGGACTCAAACCGCATTTAGGCGGTAAAACGGCTGCCCACAGCGCTGATATTGCACAACTCACCGAGGCCAATACCGTCGCTCGCTGGTTGCAGCAGCACCATAAACTGCCCGATTTATATCTCACCAAAGGTGAAGCGCGTCGTCAGGGCTGGAACCCGAGCAAAGGCGACTTGTGCAACGTATTGCCTGGCCGGGCGATCGGTGGCGATCGTTTTAGCAATCGTGAACAGCGCCTGCCGATGCAACAAGGGCGGCAGTGGTATGAAGCCGATGTGAATTACGACTGCGGTCACCGCGATGCCGATCGTCTGCTTTACTCTTCAGATGGTTTGATCTTTCTGACAACCGATCACTATCGCAGCTTCAAAGAGGTGAACTAACCATGTTGACGCTCTCTTTTGATTTCCAGCAGTTAGCCGATCGCCAGGCGTTCTACCGTGAGTTTGTGGCACAAAGCGGCTGCAGCGGGGCGTTTGGCTGCAATCTGGATGCGCTGTGGGATTGGCTGACAGGCGGGATTCAACTGCCCGCAGAGCTGCATTTGCATCATGTCGCACTGGCGAGTGAGGCGGAATTTGCCCCGGTGCTGGCGCTGATGGAAGAAGCGGCGCAGCAGCTGCGAGGCGAGCTGCGCCTGATTCAGGACTGATTACGCGTGCAACGGCAGCAGCAAAATAGCCAGCATCTGGCGTGCATTGGCGGGCAGGTCACCGCCGCCGGTATAACCGTTGTTCTCCACGATCACCGAATTTAATCCCACCAGCCAGTCATAGATGTAATACGCAGTATGATTGGCGGGTGCGGCTGACAAGCGGGTTAAGCGCTGTCCCGGCGAGAAACTGACGCTGGGCGCAGGCGGACGCGCGAAGATGGTTTGTCCGCGATTAACACGACTCTCCGGGCGCTCGCTCTCCGGGCGCTGCAGGAAGCCGAGCCAGGCGACAAAATCACCCAACACCGTCATTGCGCGCGAGACCTGACGATCGGTCCGTGCTTCATGTGCGCTGGCCTGAGCATCCGGTTCATTAAGTGCGCTTTGCAGCTTATTCAACACCTTCAGGCGGAAGCTGGCGGTAATCAGCTCTTCCACCAGCATTTCCATGGTCGGTTTATCGACGTTCAGCAGTGCCAGCAAACTGCGGCTTTCCGGCAACTGGCGCAGGTGCTCAAGCCACAGCGCAAACACCTGCTGCGGGAACTGCTGATCGCGCTGACCACTGTTACGCGGTTCAGCGGGCGCAACCGGCTCATCTTTGAACAGGTCAAATTCAAAGCCAATGCCAAAATAGCTCTGCTCAGCGGCTGCGGTCTTCGCACTGTGCTGCGCGACAGTGCCGCTGCTCTGGCTCAGCCACAGCTGGCGCACCGCTTCGCGCGAAGGCTGTAAACGCTCCAGCAGTTCGCCGTGCAGGCCGGTGCGATGCTGCAAGCACTTCAGCAAGGTGTCGGAAATCGCCTGCTTGCGTGCCGCCTGTTCTGGCGTGGCAGTGGATTCGGTCCACGGCTGCAAACGTTCGACCAGCTTCTGCTGCAAGGTGCTCAACTGCTGGGCCAGACGATCACGACGCGCTTCCGGCTGCATCTCATCCTGCAGCCAGCTGCCCATGCGATCGACGCCAGCGCGATCCAGCGCCAGCATCGAGCCCCAGCTTTGTCCTGGTTGCCCAATCTGACGCTGCACGGCTTCATCAACATTAATCTGCTGCTGCTGATAGCGCGCATCGTGCGGCGTGATTGCCCAAATCAGGCGGGGCTTCTCGCCGCTGGCCGCTACGGTTTGATGGATATGCCATTCGCGCAGTGCATTGACCGCAATGTCGGTATCCAGACGCTGGCTGGCGGCGGTACAGATCAGCATGAGATCGATGCCCTGACGCGCGGCATACAGTCCCGGCAACAGCGCACGTTTTTGCTCCAGCAGCGCCGCCCGCAGAGGATCGCGTTTGCGCAGCTGGGCTAAATCTTCTTGCTGACCCACGTCGGCAGGCTGGCCGGGCGCTGGCAGCTCCAGCATATCGGCTTCGTCATACAGCGCCTGGCGCGGTGTTGAATTCAGCGGAACGGTGATTTCAAGCGTCAGCAGCGCCAGCAGGCCCAGCGGCACAGGCTGCGGTTTACTGACACGATTGGCGACAATCGGGCAGACTTCTATCATTTCCTGCCAGTCAGCATCGTTGCTAATCAGTTTTTCCGCAGGCAGCGAGGCGTCATCGGTTAACAGGCTCAGCGGCGCGAGCAGGCGCGGCGCCTGACGCAGTTGATGGCGCAGGTGCATCAGATTACGCAGCTGTTCGTTTAGCGCCACCTGATTAGGCCACAGCAGCGAAAACAGCTGGATGCGGTCATCGACGTTTAACCACGGGGCAAGTTCCACCGCCTGCGGCCAGAAGTGGCGATCCAGCACCTCTGCATGACGATGCTGGCGGCGGCTCCACGCCCATAACGTGATCAGCGCATCGCCGTCGAGGCCCGGCTGTGGCTCGTCCTGACGATGGCGCTGTAAACGCTGTAGCGCGGCATCGATCACTGCACTGTCTGGCTGCAATTCAGTTTTGGCACAGGCCAGCACCAGGCGAATCAACTCCACGTCATTGAGCAGCGTCATCTCCAGTGGCCAGGCGCTGGACTGCGTTTCACGCTGATGGCTGAAGCGGGTGGCAATGGCAAAATCGAGATTGCCGGGATTGATGTTCTGGAAATGGTTCACGATTCTATCGCCCAGACGCGCCATGAGCTGGCCCTGCGCATCACCCACCATTTCACTCAACAGCCACGCTTTGCCCGCCTGTGACTGGCCAAACATCGCCAGCGTCACCGGACGTGCCAGTTGACGCGCCAGCGCATGACTTTCCACGCGCGCGCGGCGCAGTTGCAGCCGCAGGGTGTCGGCTTCCAGTGCCAGACGCGGTGCCTGCGCCTGATGGGTTTCAATCCAGTTCAGTGCGCCGTCCAGCGTCTCCTGCATCAGGCTCAGACGTTTGGCGGGCGTAACAGAGGTGGCTCTTTTGGCAGTTCTCATCGTTTGCAGACGCTCCCGCTGTCAATCCAATACTGCGCGTTGGCATTGCCCGTCGCAGACAGCGTATTCAGTTTCAGACTCAGTTGCTCCAGTGGCACGCGGGTGCCGTCATCCATACGGGCATCGCTCAGCACCAGACGCTCCGGACCAAAGTTGTCCGGCCCCGGCTGCACCGCCAGCTTAATACGCAGGATGCTTTCGCCGGCGACTTTACGCGCCAGATTCGGATCGGTGATGCTCAGACTGTACAGCGGTGAAGCTGGCCAGCGGTCATTATCCAGCTGACGGAAACCGAGGCAGACATTGCCGCGAATCCGGAAGCTGCTTTTACGATCCAGCGCGAAATCCCCTTTATCGAGATCGATCTCGCTATAGCACAGGTTGTCATCGCTCAGTGTGGCCGTTTCATCCAGCACGCCGAGATAGCGAATGGTGGAGTAAGGCTCGAAATCACCGGCGCGGAACCAGAAGCTGCTGAGACGCAGATCGAGCGCCAGCAGACACAGCATCGCGCCCACGGCGGCCGTGGATTTCGGGTTATCGATACGACCTTGCTTGTTAAACGGATACCAGTCGCTGGTGTGATAGCCTTCCAGCGACAGAATACGGCTGCCCGGCAGCGGCTGCAGATGGCGTACCAATGCCTGAATGCCAGGGAAGCGCGAAGGACGGCCCGTCAGTAACAACACATCACACTGATAGAGTGACACCACTTCGCACATGGCGCGCAGGGCCGGGATGATGGCCATCCGATGTTGCAGGAATTCACCGTGCAGCTGCGCCATGCTGACCACCAAAGGCACATCAAGCAGATCGAAGCGGTTGTCGCCGCCCAGCGTGCGCTGAATCTCGCCGTTCACAAACGCCAGCACGCTGCTGGCCGGTTTTTGTGGCACCAGCTCGCCGAACAGCGCATTGATTTCGCTGTGGCTGTCGAGCGGATCCCAGTTTTCATAACGTTCCAGCACCGCCTGCGCCAGCGGGATAAACAGCTGCAAGGTGACTTGCTGACGCAGCGTGGCTTGCCCATCCATGCGGCTGTCGTGACCGAACAGTTTGTTCATCAGCGGTTCGGCCAGCGTCAGGCCAGCCTTCTGCAGGCTTTGTTGCAGTGCAGGCAGAATCCACAGTTGAATCACATCCAGCAGAATATCGTCGCCCGCCACTTTGAAGCCTTCACGGAACAGCAGGCGTGGGGTGATTTTAACGTTGTTGCCCTGGCCATCGTCCAGTCGATATTGGGTGATGGCCAGATCGGTGGTGCCGCCGCCGATATCAATAGAAGCGATGCGCAGGCTTTTTCCCGGCACTTCGTCAGCTTCGCGCGGACGATCCGGGCGCGCCATGCTGCTGAAGAAATCTTCGGCACGCCCGGCAAAGTTCACCTGGGTTTCATTAAACAGCCACACCATCTGGCCGCAGGTGGCTTCGTCCCACTCCATCTGCACATCGGGCACCGGGCGCAGGCTTTTTGCCTGGCTCTGCACGCTGAAATCGTCTTCGGCTGGATGCCAGTCTTCGGCTTTCCACACCAGCGCGATGGCTTCCTGCATGCGACGACGGAAAATCTCGCGCTCCGGCTTCGGCATGGCGGAAGGTAACGTCAGGATCACGTGGCGCAGCTGACGCGGTGCCTGGCTTTGCGGCATGCGCTGACGCTGTGCCACGCTGTTCATCTGCATCATCGCCTGAGCCAGCAGCTCACACAGCATAAAGGTCATCAGCGAACTGCGGCTGTAGCTGGCCGAAAACACCGGCAAGCGATCGTCTTCTGCCAGCGCATGCAGCGGCTGGCCTTCATCATTCAGCAGTAAAGTGAAGGGCAAAGCCGTTGCCTGCGGCTCATCACTGCTGCCGTTAGCATTGAAGCGCCAGCCTGGCTGATAACGTGCTTCATCCCACAGATAGCGGCGCGGACTGGAGAGCCCGGTGCTGCCTTCGGTGCCCGCGCGCAGCAGCGCCAGGCGGCTGGCTTCACGACCGACGCGCGTCAGCGATGGCCACATAAAGGCGTTTTCGCGGCCGCTCTCCAGTGAGAAGTTAGCTTTACCAAAACGGGTTTCTGCGAATTCGAGACGGCTGTCAAACAGCTCGTTATACACCTGATGCGGTTCGGAGAGGTCGCGCAGTTGCAGTTCGTAAGTCTGGCGCAGACCGTTGCTCTCTTCAGCGTGGTCTTCTACCAGAATGCCGCAGGTGTGCGAGTTGCCAACGTCGAGGATGATATCGACATTCACCGCCGGGGTTTGCAGCGAGGTGGCCTGGATGTAGATTTCAGCCAGATCCAACTGCTCGCCCAACAGCTCCAGCAGGTTGAGATAATGCGCCTGGTATTCAAATTCACGCAGCGCCTGATTCAGCTCCTGCTCACGGCGTGACTCCAGTGCATTAACCTGCTGAGCGAAGGTTTCGCGCAGCCAGCCATCCACCCAGGTGTGATCAAGAAACTCACCCAGTTCATAGTTGTGCCACGCGAGAGCAAAGCTCACGCCGTTTTGCGCATCGGCCTTGCTCAGACCGTGCTGCTCGCCGCCGTCCTGTTCCGGCACGATACGGGTATCAAACGCCAACGTAATGCGATGAGTATTACCTGCGGCATCCGGCTGATCCAGCGGTGCCAGATGCAGACGTGCCCAGTTATCTGGCCCGCCGATAAAACGGCGACCGCTGGTGCAGCGCAGCACCGGCAGTGGCAGCCACTGATGTGCCAGCAGCGTCAACGAATCTGCCAGCGCAATATCCGACTCGGGACGCACCACTTCCGCTGCGCCACCGTCTTCGGGATAGAGCAAGAATTTACCGCTGTTGCCGTCAACATTCAGCCGCAACAGCGGGCCGTTAGCAGTTTGACGAACGAACTGGCGGCGCGCCTGCAAGGCAGGCAGGCGTAAGCCAAAATCGAGAAACTGCACACCGCTATCTTCAATCAGCGTGATTTTTTGTTTGTCATCGATGAGGGGAGCCAACATGTTTACTTACTCTCACGCTTAATCGTCAACGGGAAGACCTGATCTGCGCCGTACTGCGCAGTGCAACTGGCAATGCCATCACCGGCTTTACACACCAGTTCCGGCATGCGGTAGCGCGATTTGTCGCTGCAGGTCGCAGTATAGCGGCTGCGTACCACCATGGTGCCATCCACCGTCATCGCGGCAGTGACATCGGCTTTACAGCGAATGTTATCGCCCTGCGTAATGGTGGCGATGCCTTTGCCGTTGCGCAGCTGATAACGGAGGCTCGGCGGCTTACCGGTTGGCAGATTAGTCTGACGCAGTACCACGCGCCAGGTGCCGTTGATGAACTTCACGGAACCAATACGCGCATCTTCGGTGGTCATCACCAGATCATCGGCTTTGGCCGGTTCGGTATGTTCAGCAATCACCTCTGGTGGAGCAGGAGGTGCGGCAGGCACAGGCGCAGCGGTGACCGTGGCGGTTTTCTGCGGCAGCGTCGCGGCCAGTTTTTCAGCTTTCGCGACCACTGGCGGTGGCGTGAAAACGGGAGCCGGCACATCGGCAACCTGGGCTGGCGGTGTGGCTTCAGGCGCTGAACTGTGCAGCCAGAACGCCACGCCAGCCGCAGCTACGGCGGCGACCGGCAGCAGCAATGCCAATGGACGCAGTGCGGAAGGGCGGCGAACAGGCGGTTGCTCGACTTGAGGTGCAGGTTCAGGCGCGGGTTGTGGCGCTTCGGGTTCAGGCTGGACGATCTCGACGGGCTCTTCCACCACGGGTGCAGCCGCAGCGGCAGGCACTTCAATCAATGGCGCGATAATCGGTGCTACGACAACCGCAGCCGGTGGTTCTGGCAGCAACGGCGGTAAATCTTCTTCCAGGCTGTCGCGCAGGCAGGCCAGCGCGTCATCGCGTGAGCGCGCCTGTGGATCGACAAAGCCCCAGAAGGTGATGACAGGTTTGCCATCAACCAGATAAACATATTGCTGATCCGGGAACTGCAGCGTCTTGCTCAGTAAGGCGCCAAACAGGCGCATCGCCGGGTTCTCAGCGTCACGCGCGCGTAAACTTGCAGCCAGTAAATCCTGCTGATTGAGCGTCAGTAATTCCAGCGCTTTTTGCCGTTCGTGGTCGCTGGCGCCGCGCCAGGATTTCACTTTGCCGTTAAAGGGCGCATACCAGTCGAGGCGGTCACCACGCTCGTTGGCCTGAGGAATGGCGAGGCAGTTTGCCAGCGCCGTCTGACGGCGCAAACGCAGTGTTTCACGGATTTGCAGGGCGGAGGCCCAGACCGGCTGGCCGTTTTCACCCAGTGCCAGTACCGAATCCAGATTGCCGCTGCGCAGAAAAGTTTTTGCCACTCGTAGGGCCCTTATCGGTGGTTGCCTGAAGCAAAACAGTGTGTGTATTTGGCGATGCTGGTGATCTTAAGCCAAATGCAGGGGAATCAAACGGCTGATAAAGGGGGAAAAACAGGGTGTTTTTCCCGCGTGCAAGGGTAGGTTGCTGAAATTTTAAGCGCGTGAGCGGCGGCTAAGCACCAGATGGGTGATCATGCCGCCGATCAATCCCCAGAAGGCTGAACCAATGCCGAGCAGGGATATGCCACTGGCGGTGATCAGAAAAGCGATGATGGCGCTGTCACGGTGATCGGGTTCAACGAGTGCGCGTTGCAGACTGCCGGAGAGGGTAGCCAGCAGCGCCAGCCCGGCCAGCGTGGCGATCAGCACCTGCGGCAAGGCACTCAACAGAATGGCAATCAGCGCGCCGGTAAAGCCGGTTAGCAGGTAGAAAATGCCGGCAATCGCAGAGGCCATCCAGCGTCGTTTCGGATCGGCATCCACATCGTCTCCCATGCAAATGGCAGCGGTAATGGCCGCTATGCACACCGAAAAGCCGCCGAAAGGAGACAAGATCAGCGCAATAAAACCGGTCCAGCCGGTGAGGGCGGAGACAGGAGGCCGGTAACCATGCGCCTGTAAGGTCGCAATGCCAGGCGCATTTTGTGATGCCATGGTGACCAGGAAATAGGGCAATCCCACGCCAATCAGCGATGCCAGCGTGAACTGCGGCATGATAAATTCCGGCACGCTCAGCGTCAGGGCATGCGGCGGGAAGTGAATCGCCTGCTGACCAAGTGCCACCACCACGCCAGCGATCAGGGCCAGAATGATGGCATAGCGCGGCAGCCAGCGTCGGCTTAACAACCACACCAGACACATACTGCCGCACAGCGCAAAGTTGCCTTGTAAACCGGTGAAGGTGCCGATTCCGAAGCGCAGTAATATCCCCGCCAGCATCGCCGCTGCCAGAGATTGAGGAATGTGGTTCATTAAACGGGCAAACAGTCCGGTCACGCCACTCAATACGATCAGCGCATTGGTCGCCACAAAAACGCCGACCACTTCATTTAAGGTCAGACCCTGCACGCTGGTGGCCAACAGTGCCGCGCCCGGCGTCGACCAGGCGGCCAGAATGGGCATGCGCGTCCACACCGAAAGGCCGAAAGAGGCGAGCCCCATGCCGATGCCGAGCATCGACAGCCAGCCGCCGATCTGTTCTGGCGAGGCGCCTGCGGCCTGAGCGGCCTGGAAAATCAATGCGGCAGTGCTGCTGTATCCCACCAGCACCGCGATAAAGCCGGAAACCAGCATAGGGAAAGAGAAAGCGCTGCGCGAAGTGGCGGTGATCATCGGAATGCATCCTGCTGTGCGTTATAGCGCACACTATTGCACGAGTGTGTTATAACGCACAAGTGCTACACTGCGCGCGAATTTGCCTGGAGATATCATGGAAAATCTGCATCAACATTTGAGTCAGGCGTTAAAACAATTGCGCCAGGCGAACGGCTGGAGCCTGACACTGGCAGCGGATCGCACCGGCGTCAGTAAAGCGATGTTGGGCCAAATCGAACGCGGTGAATCGAGCCCGACGGTGGCGACATTGTGGAAAATCGCCACCGGTTTCAATGTGCCTTTTTCGTTCTTTGTTCAGGGCAGCGATCAACCACCGGGTATCGCCGCAACCTTTAGCCAACCCAATGCGCAAATGCAGGTGAAGCCGCTGCTGCCTTATGACGCCGCACTGCGCTTTGATCTGCTGGAGGTCACTCTGGCCGGGGGCGCACAAAGCGACTCTTCTGCACACGAAAATGGGGTGATTGAGCAAGTGGTGGTGCTGGAAGGTGAACTGCTGCTGTGCGTGGAAGGAACCTGGCGTCGCCTGCTAAACGGCGAAGCACATCAATTTGCGGCGGACGTCGCGCACAGTTACCGCAATCCTCTCAGCACGCCTCTGCGTTTTCACAGTCTGATTCATTACATCAAGCGACCGTGAGCGCCAATTACAAATTGATACGAAGGTAAACTACACAGTTTGCCTTCGTATTTATATACTCGCGCTTCATCAGTAAGGAGAAGGTGCCATGAGTGACCTGAATAGCGCGGCTGCGACCTTACGCAGCGTGAATGGCAAACTGGCGCGGCGGCTACGCGAATCGGCCCCACCGGGCGATCTTACCTGGCCTCAGGTTTCCGTGTTGGGTTATCTGGTGCGGGATGGCGCGATGACAGTGACGGAACTGGCCGGGTTGGAAGGCGTGCGCAGCCAGTCAATGGGCGCCACCGTTGCCAGCTTACAGGCGCAGGGGTTAGTTAAAGGTGAAGCCGATCCGCTGGACGGTCGTAAAACCCGTTATCTGCCGACCGAAAGTTGCCTGACGCTGATCGCCGCCAATCGTGCACAGCGTGATGACTGGCTGCTACAGAGCATAGCAACCACACTTAATCGTGATGAACAGAAAACGTTACTGGCCGCTATTCCCTTACTGCAACGTATTGCCGACCAATAATCCTGAGAGGAATTCCCATGGCTTTAACAACCTTAGACGCAAAAACCGCCCTGATTGTGATTGATCTGCAGCACGGCATTGTCCGTCTCCCTGTTGCGCCCCTGTCAGCTGATGTTGTGGTTGAGCGTTGTGCACAGCTGGTTGAGGCGTTTCATGGCAAAAACCTGCCGGTAGTGAAAGTGAATGTGGCGGGTGGTGCACCAGGTCGTAACGAGCAGGCGCGCCACAGTGGCGAACTGCCAGCCGACTGGGCCGTACTGGTGCCAGAAATGGCGTTGAAGGCCGGTGAAATTGCCGTGACCAAAAAAACCTGGGGTGGTTTCCACAACACGGATTTGCATGAGCAGCTGCAGCAGCGTGGCATTACTCAGGTGGTTGTCTGTGGTATTGCCACCAGCATTGGCGTGGAATCTACTGCACGTCAGGCCTATGAGTTAGGTTACAACGTCACGCTGGCGACGGATGCAATGACCTGCCTGAATGCTGATACTCACCAAAACAGCGTCGAGCGCATCTTCCCGCGTCTGGGCGAAACCGGCTCAACCGCCGATGTTCTGGCACTGCTGAAATAATCTTCACTGCCACGCGCGCGCACTAGTCGTGCTCGCAGTGGCAAAATGGCATCGAAAAAAAAGCCCTGCAATCCGAATAAGGTTGCATGGCTTTTTATGAGGCGCGATGTCAGTTACTGAAACGCATAGCTTACCGTCAGACCCACGCTGTAGTTCCGTCCTGGCGCCGGTTCGTAATAACGACCGTTGCTTTCATTGACGATCACCGATCCCACATAGGTGCGGTCGAACAGGTTATCCACGCGACCAAACAGATCCAGCGTCCAGTTCTGCACCAGCCACTTATAGCCAGAATTCAGGCCGAAAACGGTATAGGACGGTGCTTTAACATCATTTTCATCGTCAGCGGCAATGTCGCTCATGTAGCGCACATCTCCGCCCGCATACCATCCCTGATCCGGTGCATAGGCGAATCCGGCATAGGCCATATTGCGTGCAATACCTGGAATACGGTTGCCGTCACAGCTGTCAGTGCCGCAGGCGTTGGAGCGATAGCGCGCATCCAGCAGGGTCCACGCAGCTTTCAGGCGCCAATTATAGCCAAACTCTTGATCCAGCCCCAGTTCCAGCCCGCGACGACGCGTTTCACCGGCATTTTTATAGCTGGTGCGGCCTTCATAGCTGCTGTCA
Source organism: Pantoea sp. alder81 (assembly GCF_020179835.1). GTDB lineage: Bacteria > Pseudomonadota > Gammaproteobacteria > Enterobacterales > Enterobacteriaceae > Pantoea. Next base: position 757,183 of record NZ_JAIUDA010000001.1, read on the forward strand.
GAGACGATCTCGTTTTTAGTATCGGTCTGGAACACGGCGGCGGTAATTAAACCGTTACCGATACGCTTTTTGGTGCCCAGTTCAACCGTATCGCTGGTCGCCGGCTTGAGATTGAGGTTCAGGCCAGCTTGATCGGCTGAACGGTATGAGAGTTCATTCAGCGTTGGCGTTTCAAAGCCGCGGCCGGCTGACACATAAGCATTCCAGCTATTATCAATCGCATACTTCAACGATGCGGCAGGCAGCCAGCGGTGATAACGGCGATTGCCGCTGTCGTCCGGGTCGCTTGAGGTGACGTAATAATCGTTGGAGTCGAAATTCACCGTGCTCAAACGCACACCGGCATCCAGTGACCACTTATCCGTGAACTGCCACGCCGTTTGCAGGTATGGATCGAGGTTCCACATCAGGTTGCGCTCATTGCGACGCATATCGCCCTGTACGCCGTAGTCCGTCGCGCCGTTGCTGGTGGTGAAGTTCTGATAGCCTTTACGCTTTTCGGTCATGGTTTCATAGTCGAGACCGGCGGTCAGCGTCACGGGAAGGGTGAACATGGTATCGCGATGCGTCCAGCGGGTATCAATTCCCTGATAGTGACGCGCCAGCGAGATCACACCGCCGGGATAGCCCGCTTTCTGCTGAGTAGCCATCGGAATCGATTGATACTGCGTGGTTTCACGCTCACCGGCGTACATCATCACGCTAAGATCGTCGTTTTCACTCATCTGGCGCTGATAATGCAGGCCAGCCTGGGTTTGGTCGACGGTTTTACGCGCGTTATACAGCGTCACGTTGCTGGCAACCTGACGCGGGTTCTCTTTCCACTGCGCTTCGGTTAAACCACCGGGGTCCTGTGCATCCACGTGAACACTGTTAAACAGCAGCGTCAGGGTGCTGACATCGTCAATGCGCACGCCAAGTTTGGCGTTCCCGAGGTTCTTCTGTGCCGAGCTGTGGTCGCGGTAGCCATGTGTGGTAAAGCGCGAGGCCGAAATGGTGTAATTCACATCGCCCGCCTGGGTGCCATCACCGGTGGCGCCGCTGGCTTTGACGCTGTTGCGCCAGCTGCCGTAGCTGCCGTACCAGGTGCTGGCTTCCAGCGTGGTAGGCTGCTGGCCGGTTTGGGTTTCAACGTTAATCACGCCGCCTGAAGAGTTACCGTACAGCGCGGAAAACGGGCCGCGCAGCACTTCAACGTGGTCAATCGAACCAATGTCGATATTTGAGGTTTGTCCCTGGCCATCCGGCATTGTGGCGGGAATACCGTCAACATACATGCGGATACCGCGCAGGCCGAAAGTTGATCGCGAACCAAATCCACGCACGGAAATTTGCAAATCCTGCGCATAGTTCTGACGATTCTGAATCTGCATGCCTGGCACGCTGGCGAGGTTTTCTGAGAGGTTAACGCGTGGTGCTGCATGACGCATATCGTCACCGGACACCACACTCACCGCCGCAGGGGTATCCAGCTCAGACAAACCGGAGCCTGCAGGTGCGGCACTGACCACCATGGTATTGCTGGCATTATCCGCCGCCATCAGCTGCAGGGGGAATAACGCAGGCAGCATCAGCAACGGTGCCTGTCGCAGTAAAGCAATTTTCATTATGAAAGACCGTATAAAAGACGTGGAATGAACCAAGCGGAACATTAATCGCGCATAGAATAATTCTTTTTTGGCGATACAGGGTATTACATTTTCAGCGAATTTATTCAATAAATGCGGCCATTGGGCCTGTTTTTAATGGGGATAAGACAACGTATTTGATGGCATCGACAGAGAGGGGGACGAATCTGGGGCATCTTTGGGCTGAAAATATGCAGGGTGAATGTAAGCAGTTAAACCGCGGCGTGTGCATTGTATACATTGATTAGGCATCCTTGCCCATCACAACGCGGGTTCCACTCAAATGTTTGTTTATGAAATGTCATCCGGGGTGCGCTGGACAACAATTTCCAGTGCGTTTCGGTAAATATCCTGCTTAATAATGTCACTTTCGCACTCAAGCCTTAGTATCAGTGCAAGAATGATATCCTTATTGGTAATGCGGTGTTTTTTAGCCAGCAGTTCCAGGCGGATTTCAGAAATAATCACGCGTTCGCTTAAATATTGCTCGCCAGTCGTCTGGAAATAGTCGAGTAGTCGAGACTCAGCGGTAGTCGATTCTTGCATAAAAGCCTCAATTAAAGTAAGGGTGGAAGTTATGTGTATCCGTTAGCGTTATTGCAGGATCCAGCAAGATTGGGTTATCTTTTAAAACCACAATATTGAAAGGAGAAGCGATCTTTCTAGCCATCACGACTCGGTATCCACAACAAGGCTTGCTCAGACAATCAAAGTTATACAAATCTTAAAAAGTTGTACAATAAACTAATGATCAATTCGTGTGGTCTGACATGTATATTATCTATATCTTTTCATTCATTCAAAATAAATGAAATAAAACTCACAGTTATGAATACCTGGAGTGCTGATCGTGAGTTTTTCCTGTGAAGTTGTTCAAAAATAGTGTATGAATCTAAGATTAATAAAACAAAGCAAAAGTTAGTCAAATTCCGTACAATTTTATTCAAAGTCACCCACGCGTTTTCATCTGACTGAGAGTAAATTGCAGTAAGGCTAATAAATATATTTAATATGCATCTTAAGTTTGGTTATTCCGCTTCGCTTTCTTAATCACTGGAACCCAGTATTGATATATGCAGTTTCTAACAATGTAGAGGTGCGCTTGGACGCATATGAAATTGATGTTGACGTTTTTGCACGCCTGATAAAAAAGCACGCAGCTGAGCACCAGTCAGGCGTTAGCCTGAAGCACGCAAAAGAAGGTGTCGATAAGATCATACAAGACATGAAAGATTCATTAGGTAAAGATAAGAATTATCAGGTGGTTAAGTGGACGGAGCTTCTCAATAAACTCGAAAGTTTCCAAAGCAGTACCGCAGATCCGCTCTGGAGAACCGTTATTAATCATGCCCGGTTCCGTATAAAAAGCAGGCGTAGTACTTTGATTCATGGAAGAGGGCGATTTAATCCCAAAGCGTAGCGGGTTTATTGCCCTATGCGTTTGCCAGCATTCTGGCTCTCTGGTCGGGGTCCGTATCAGGTGACAGGTTGAATATCAAAGCGAGCATCGCATTTTAAATAGAGAGGGTAGTGGCATAACAGTGGATTACCCTCAACGCCGATGAGAGTCAGTGTTACTTCAATGTCTGGGTGTTTAGGTGAAATCATTCAGTTTGCTAATAACCTGGCATCTACGCGGCAATATAACCGAAGCGTAAAATCGCATTGTTATGTTCCCTGTGAAAACACCGGAAACCAGCGTGCAGAAAATGTCTATTTTCTGGGCAAATGAAAAGCAGTCATCCAGCGGTTGGCTTATTCGTGCTGTCCTTAACAGGAGAGTAATTTCTTGAATATATTTGCATAGTGTTGTTTTGCAGATGCCTCTTCGCAGACGTCAAGTTGTTTCAATAACTCAAAGCAAAGCGTTTTTCTGCTCAACGTTTTACCTGAGCTTAAAATTTCGGCCACGAGTTTTCCCAGCGCTTCCTCTTCAGAAATTTCTGAACGATTTTCTGCTTCATCCTCGGTAAAAGGCTTTTGTGGGTCTGCTGCATCATTGGTGCACATATTAATTTCCCTAAGGCTAATCGCAAAAGTTAAAAACATCGGGCTGCGCATGTCTTGCCATTTACGGCTCGCTTAAGCCTGTTCGACAACAATCCATCAGGGTGAATAACCCGGCTTAATTAGGAAATGCATATTTCCTAATAGGGCAAATGAATTAATCCAAAACCTTCATGACCATACTAATGGTTTTTTTTCCGTTAGTCACATCTTGTACTTTACCCACCACGCGCATGCCAAATGCCACGCACAATAGTAGACCTGCTGCTGTTTCAGCATCGACATGAGATGAAATAGAGCCATCTTTTTGGCCATCCGCGACAAGCGAAATGAGAAAATTTTGGTTGCGCATCACGGCTTGCCGAACAAGCTCGGACAACTCTTCATCGAGCGTCTGAAGTTCAACGGTGCTTCCGACCACCAGGCATCCTCTGCGGCCTTCAATCTCAACAGCGGAATCCAGATAGAACTGGAGCAACTCTTCGATGCGCGCTCTGCCATTCGGAAAATGCTGCAGGCGTTGACGCAAGTCCGCATTGCGTATGGCAATGTAGCGTTCAAAAACGCGCAGAAACAGCGTACGTTTATCGATAAAAGCCTTGTATATGCTTCCCGCTGTCAGGCCCATGGCTTCGCCAAGGTCAGCGATGGATGATGCGTGGTATCCTTTTTTCCGGAAGACAATCATTGCCTTATCCAGGACTTCATCCATGACAAAGACTCTTGGCCTGCCACGCTCGCGTGTCACTTTTGTGGTTTGAATATCTGATGCCATAAGTAATGATTTATAGTGTGAATATTTCCAATTGATTATAAGTGAACGCCTAAAAATAATCGAATGGCGTTTGTGAGCGTCCTGGAGACGTGAAACATATTTTTCCCCGCACCTCTCGCCTGGCTGTCAGCAGGAATTTCTGTCAGTCTGGCGGTTTTGTCTGCAAGCACATAAGGGAGTGAAGATGAGTCAGCAACCGGTTGTCGCGGTATTAGGTTTAGGCGCAATGGGGCATGCATTTGCCGCCAACTTACTGAAAAAAGGATTCGTGGTGCGTGGCTGGAACCGCACACGTGCGAAGGGTGAAGATCTGCTGGATGCCGGTTTGCAACTGGCTGACAGCGCAGCGCAGGCCGTTGAAGGCGCAGACGTGGTGATCGCCATGCTCTCTGACGGCGACACCACGCGCCAGACATTGGCTGACGCGAGCGATGTATTAAAGCAGGGCGCGACCGTCTGCCAGATGGGCACCATTGGCGTGGAGGCGACTGATGCACTGATTGCTGAATTGCAGCACTCACGTCCGGATGTGCTCTTTATTGATGCCCCGGTATCCGGCACCAAAACGCCTGCCGAAAACGCTCAAATCCTGGTGATGGCCAGCGGCGATCAAAGCAAAGCGCAGGCAGCAGAGCAGGTGTTTGCTGCGATTGGTAAAGGCACACAGTGGCTGGGTGAAGCGGGCGCCAGTTCGCGCATGAAGCTGGTGGTAAACAGCTGGCTGATTGGCCTGATGCAAAGTCTGGCCGAGAGTACACGCCTGGCGGAGCAGTTTGGATTCAGTACCGACGATCTGTGGAAAGTGCTGGAGGGCGGACCGCTGGCGGCACCTTACGCCAAAATGAAGCTCGGCATGATGGCCAGTGGCGATTACACCCCGCAGATGCATCTGATTTGGGCGCTCAAAGACGCCAGGCTGGCGCTGGATGCAGCTGGAGAGACCAAACTGCCCGCGCTGGAGAATATCGTCGATGTGTGGCAGCAGGCGGTGGATGCCGGTTACGGCGAGCAAGACCTGGCGGCGGTCTACCAGTACCTGAAACGTTAAATGAGTCCACGGCTCAACTTCGATTTTACCCATCGCCCGCTGGTGCCATATGCGCACGATTATGCGCATGGTGAGGCGGAGTCGTGGCATCACCATGATTGCGCGCAGTTGATCCATACCTTAAGCGGCGTGGTGAAAGTCGAGACCCGGCAGGGAAGCTGGATTGTGCCGCCAAGTCGTGGCGTCTGGTTACCGGCGGGTACCGGGCACGCGCTGCATATTGTGGGATCGGTGGCGGCACGCACACTGTTTGTCGATCCGCTGGCGCGAGCCGATCTGCCTGCCAGCTGTCAGGTAGTGCAGATTTCCCCGCTGCTGCGGGAGCTGATCGTCAGTGCGCTGGCATTGCCGGATCAATACGCCTCTGGCAGTCGTGCCGAACGCATCTACGAATTGATTCTCGATGAAATCCGCGTGATGGATGTATTGCCGTTTGGCCTGCCGTGGCCGGAGAGTGAACGGCTGCGCGCACTGTGCCAGCAGATCCACCAGCAGCCGGGAGAAAGCTGGACACTCGCGAGAGCGGCCAGCGAACTCTGTGTCGCTGAACGCACGCTGGCACGTCATTTCAACCGCGAAACCGGCTTGCAGTTCAGCGACTGGGTGCGCCGCGCGCGCCTCAGCGTGGCGTTGGCACGGCTGGCACAGGGTGAAACGGTGTTAACGGTGGCGCTCGAACTGGGCTATGACAGCCCGAGCGCCTTCAGTGCGATGTTTCGCCGTGTGCTCGGTGTTACGCCGGCGAATTACTTTCCTGCGGCAGAAAAGCGTGGGCAGCGTTGAGCAATGCCTGTAACGAGGCACGTGCTACATCATTATCGATGCCCACGCCCCACGCACGTTCGCCGCGCGCATTGATGCAGCTGATATAAGTGACGGAGCGGCTGTCACTGCGTTTACCCAACGTATGCTCGTGATAATCCTCAATGCTAATGGCCAGATCATAGCGCTGTCGCAGTGCCGCGACCGCCGCCGACAGCAATCCATTCCCTTTGCCCTCCAGCGTCAACGGTTTCTCACCATCCTGCACTCGCGCTTTAAAACGCGTTTCACCTTTCTCATCGCTGTGGCTTTCCGCTTCAAGTAAGCGACGTGCAGGTTGCGTTAAACCGTAATGCTGGCAGAACAGCTGCCACAACGCGTGATGTGTCATCTCCTGACCGTGACCATCCGTTTGCTGCTGCACAATGCGGCTGAAATCCTGCTGCAATCCGCGCGGCAACTGCAGGCCATGGTTCTGTTCCAGCAGCCAGGCGGCACCGCCTTTACCCGACTGACTGTTGACGCGAATCACCGCTTCATAGCTGCAACCGATGTCGATAGGGTCGAGCGGCAAATACGGCATTTGCCAGACGGCTTCCTGACGTTCATTACGCTCGGCAAAGCCTTTGCGAATTGCATCCTGATGCGAACCCGAAAACGCGGTAAACACCAGTTCTCCGGCATACGGATGGCGCGGATGAACCGGCAACTGGTTACAGCGGGTTACCACTTCCAGCACCTGCTGGATATCGCTGAAATTGAGTTCCGGGGCCACGCCCTGGGTATACAAATTCAGCGCCAGCGTCACGATATCGACATTACCGGTGCGCTCGCCATTACCAAACAAGCAGCCTTCAACGCGATCGGCTCCGGCCAGTATCGCCAACTCGGCGCAGGCCACGCCAGTACCGCGATCGTTATGCGGATGCACGCAAATCGCCACCTGCGATCGATGGCTAAAATGGCGGCAGAAATACTCGATTTGGTCTGCATAGACGTTCGGGGTATTCACTTCCACTGTGGCGGGCAAGTTGATGATCATCGGGCGCTCTGGACCCGGTTGCCAGATCGCCGCCACCGCTTCACAGATCTCCAGCGCAAATTCTGGTTCAGTAAAGCAGAACGTTTCTGGCGAATACTGGAAGGTCCAGGCGGTATCGCTTTGTGCTTCACACTGTGCGCGGATTTGCCGTGCCCCGGCGCAGGCCAGCTCAATGATCTCCGCTTTGCTCTGGCGGAATACGCGTTCGCGGAACAACGGTGCAGTGGCGTTGTACATGTGAATAATCGCCTGCGGTGCACCACGCAACGCTTCAAAGGTGCGCTCGATCAGGTCGCTACGCGCTTGCGTCAGCACCTGAATCGCCACACCCTGCGGAATATGATGCTGCTCAATTAGCAGGCGTACAAAGTCGAAATCGGTTTGCGAGGCGGCAGGAAACGCCACTTCAATCTCTTTGAAACCGCAGCGCAGTAATAGCTGCCAGAATTCCAGCTTGCGTGCGCTGTCCATGGGCGTAGCCAGCGCCTGGTTACCGTCACGCAGATCGGTGGATAGCCAGCGTGGAGCCTGGGTGAGCTGGCGCGAAGGCCACTGACGATCGGGTAAATCAATCACCGGGTAGGGACGGTATTTTTCTGCAGGGTGCTTCAGCATGAGGTTCTCCTTATGGGTCTGTACTCAGTCTGGACCACATCGCCGCGTGCTGCTCACGCATAACTGACAACTCGCGTTGCATAACTGACATATCGTTGTGAAGTTGCCGCAGCAGCCGGGCACCACATTCTGTGAACCCTCTTTAACCTAACCGTTTACAACCCACGCGAGGAAGTGTGGAGGGTGATGAGAATCGACCACCAAAAGCGTTGTACTGCTTATGCGCAGGATGATATTCCTCAGACGAAATCAGCATCTGGGCTTTTAGCACTGCAGGGTAGTCTGGGGTTTTACACCAGAAGAGAAAACAGAATGAAAAGAACAGCTTTAGCCCTGTTTGTGATGCTTGCCAGCGGAACCGCCGCGGCGGAAACGGTCACGCTACGTATTGCCGACCAGAAGGGCAATATGCACGCCGAGATGGAAGCGGCGCAGCAACTTAATCATCTCAATTACAAAATCGAATGGGCGGAGTTCCCGGCAGCGGCACCGCTGGCGGAAGCGCTGAATGCGGGAGCCGTCGATGCGGGTATCATCGGTGATGCGCCGCTGCTGTTTTCGCTGGCGGCCGGTTCGCAGGTGAAAGCGGTGGCGGTGAGTAAATCCGTACCCGCAGGCTTAGCGGTATTGGTGAGCCCGGATTCAGCGATCAAAACCGTGGCCGATCTGAAAGGCAAAAATATTGCCACCGGGCGGGGCTCTATCGGTCATTTTGAAGCGCTGAAAGCACTGGAAAAGGCCGGTTTAACGGATAAAGACGTCAACTTCCGTTTCCTGACGCCCGCCGATGCACGCATCGCATTAGCCAACGGTTCGGTAGATGCCTGGTCAACCTGGGATCCTTATACCGCGCTGGCGGAAGTCACCCATACAGGCCGCGTATTAATCAACGGCGTGGGTCTTTCTAGCGGTAACAGTTTCCTGGCGGCGACCGATGCGGCCCTCAACGATGAGGCCAAACGCGCGGCGCTGCAGGATTACGTCAACCGTCTGGCGGCAGCGGATCGCTGGGCCAATAGCCACGTTGATGAATACTCCACCACGCTGGCGAAAATCATCGGTTTTCCCAAAGAAGCGGCGGCAAAGTCCTTTGCACGACGCCAGTCGCACTGGCAAGCCATTGATGACGCCACCATCGCACAACAGCAGGACACCGCCGATTTTTATCAAAAATATGGGTTGATCAAGCAGCATCTCGACGTTAAATCCACTTTCTATCATGGCTTAAAGGTTGCACAGAACTAACGCTTTGTGCCCCTTTGTTTGGTGAATCAGCAGGGCGCGCGTAGCATAGCGCCCATGTTGTCTCGCTGTGTAACTCCCTATGTTATTTAAAACCTTTGATGGCCATAACGACCTGCTGCTCAACCTGTGGCTGCATCATCGTGACGATCCCGCTGACGCCTTTTTTTCCGGTATAGAGAAAGGGCATCTGGATTTTCCGCGTATGCAGCAAGGCGGATTTGCTGGCGGGCTATTTGCGCTCTTTGTCCCGCCGCAGCGTTACATCAACGAAGTGGCAGCACAACGTGCAAATGAGCCGTGGCAGCCGCTGGAAATTCTCAGGCAGCAACTCGATATCCTGAAAACGCTGGTGGCACAGTCCGCCGGGCGCGCGCGTTTGTGTCTGACCGCCGCGGATATCGCTGCCTGCCGCCAGGAAGGTGTGCTTGCGATGGTGGCGCATATCGAAGGGGCCGATGGATTCGATGCTGATGGCGAAGACCTGCATGCCTTTTATCAGGCCGGCGTGCGCAGCATCGGTCCCTTCTGGAACCTGCCTAACCGCTTCGGTGAGGGGGTAAACGGTGCTTTCCCGCATTCACCCGATACCGGGCCAGGCCTGACTGCTGCAGGAGAGCAGCTGATCGCTGCTGCCAATCGGCATCGCATGATGATCGACGTGTCACACATGAATGAGAAAGCGTTTTGGGATACCGCTCGGCTCTCAAACGCACCGCTGGTGGCCAGCCACTCCAACGCACACGTGCTCTGCGCCCAGCCGCGCAACCTCACTGACGATCAACTGCGTGCCATTCGCGATAGCGGCGGTGTGGTGGGTATTAATTTTGGTAACGCTTTCTTACGGCCAGATGGCAAACGCGATACTGATACGCCATTGATCGAAATTGTTAAACATCTGGATCATTTAGTTGAAATAATGGGGACAGAAAACGTAGCATTTGGTTCGGATTTTGACGGCATCAGTGTGCCAGATGAATTGAAAGATGTGTCTGGGCTGCCGCGTCTGTATGCACTGCTCAACTCGCTCGACTATGATCATACCGTGATTGAGCAGTTTGCCTGGGGTAACTGGCAGCGTGTCCTGCAACAGATTTGGCAGGATTAGCACAATTCCCTTACCTAATCGGGGTTGATCTGACCGTTACATTGGCGCAACATCAGCCCGCGTCGTGCCTTGTTACCAGAAAATTCGTTTACTGGTGCAAGCATTTCCAGCAGAGCCTGCTCTGCGTTATTTGATTTGAGGATGAAAGTTATGTGGAAAAAACCTGAATTTGTTGACCTGCGTCTGGGCCTGGAAGTGACTCTGTACATCTCCAACCGCTAAGACTTTCTGCCCGCCGTTCGTGCGGGCATTTTATTTTTCTTTCTGGTCATCTCTCATGTTTATTAAAGTGCTCGGTTCAGCGGCAGGCGGCGGCTTTCCGCAGTGGAACTGTAACTGCGCCAATTGCAGCGGCCTGCGCAACGGTACGATTCAGGCTCAGGCGCGGACGCAATCCTCGATCATTGTCAGTGACAACGGCGAAGATTGGGTGCTGTGTAACGCATCGCCGGATATCAGCCAGCAGATCGCCCACACGCCCGCATTGAATAAAAAAGGGGTGCTGCGCGGCACGGCGATTGGCAGCATCATTCTCACCGACAGTCAGATCGATCACACCACCGGTTTGCTCAGTCTGCGTGAAGGCTGCCCACATCAGGTGTGGTGTACGCCCGAGGTCCATGCCGATCTCACCAGCGGTTTCCCGATTTTCACCATGTTGCAGCACTGGAATGGCGGGCTGCAGCATCATGGTCTTACGCCACTCGAACCGTTCCGCGTCGATGTGTGCCGTAACCTGCAGTTCACCGCGATCCCGATTCTCAGCAATGCGCCACCGTATTCGCCTTATCGCGATCGCCCGTTGCCGGGTCATAACGTCGCGTTATTTATTGAAAATACCGCCAATGGCCAGACGCTGCTGTATGCGCCAGGTCTGGGTGAACCCGATGCCGTGATCATGCCGTGGCTGGAAAAAGCCGATTGCCTGTTGATTGACGGCACCGTCTGGCAGGACGACGAACTGTTGGCGACGGGTGTCGGTAAAAACACCGGCAAAGCCATGGGCCATCTGGCGCTGGCAGAAGAGCACGGCCTGATGGCGCTGCTGGCTGCGCTACCCGCGCAACGAAAAATTTTGATTCACATTAACAACACCAATCCGATTCTCAACGAGCAGTCGCCGCAGCGTCAGTATCTGGCGCAGCAGGGCATTGAAGTGAGCTGGGACGGGATGGCGATTCATCTGCAGGAGAGTGCATCGTGATTATTACCGAAGCCTTATCGCCGCAAGAGTTCGAGCAGGCGCTGCGTGCCAAAGGCGCGTTTTACCATATTCATCATCCGTACCATATCGCGATGCATAATGGCGACGCGACCCGTGAACAGATTCAGGGCTGGGTCGCGAACCGTTTTTACTATCAGACCAATATCCCGCTGAAAGATGCGGCGATCATGTCTAACTGCCCGGATCCGGCGACGCGTCGCAAATGGGTGCAACGCATTCTCGACCATGATGGCAGCAACGGACAGGAAGGCGGTATCGAAGCCTGGCTACAATTGGGTGAAGCGGTGGGATTGGATCGTGAAGTCCTGCTGTCAGAAAAACTGGTGCTGCCAGGTGTGCGTTTTGCCGTGGATGCCTACGTTAACTTTGCCCGTCGTGCCAACTGGCAGGAAGCGGCCTGTAGCTCGCTAACCGAGCTGTTCGCGCCGCAAATCCACCAGTCGCGCCTTGACAGCTGGCCGCAGCACTATCCGTGGATCAAAGAAGAAGGGTACTTCTACTTCCGCAGCCGTCTGAGCCAGGCGAATCGCGATGTGGAACACGGCCTGGCACTGGCACTGGAGGTGTTTACCACCGCCGAGCAGCAGAACCGTATGCTGGAAATCCTGCAGTTCAAACTCGACATTCTCTGGACGCTGCTGGATGCGATGACCATGGCGTATGCGCTTCAACGTCCGCCTTACCACACCGTCACCGATCAGGTGTCATGGCACAGTACAAGACTGGTATAAGATGATGAACGATAATTTGATTCCGGCTTTTCGTCGTGGTTATCGCATGCAGTGGGAAGCGGCACAAGATAGCCACGTGGTGCTGTATCCAGAAGGTATGGCCAAACTGAATGAGACCGCCACGGCTATTCTTGAACTGGTCACCGGCAAGCAGGATGTTGCGGCGATTATCGCTATTTTGAACAGCCGCTTTCCGGAAGCAGGCGGCGTAGATGATGACGTAAAGGAATTCCTGCAATCCGCCGTTGAACAGAAATGGATCCAGTGTCGTGAACCTGAATAAAACCGCCACGCCGCCACTGTGGCTGCTGGCTGAGCTGACTTATCGCTGTCCGCTGCAGTGCCCTTACTGTTCAAACCCGCTCGACTTCTCGCAACAGGAGAAAGAGCTGACCACTGAGCAGTGGATCGACGTGTTCCGTCAGGCACGCGCCATGGGCAGCGTGCAGATGGGCTTCTCGGGCGGCGAACCGCTGACGCGTAAAGATCTGCCTGAGTTGATCAAGGCAGCGCGCGATCTTGGCTTCTACACCAACCTGATCACCTCCGGTATTGGCCTGACGGCGAAAAAACTCGATGCCTTCGCGGATGCCGGGCTCGATCATATCCAGATTAGCTTCCAGGCGAGCGATGAAACGCTCAACGCTGCGCTGGCCGGTTCGAAAAAAGCTTTCCAGCAGAAACTGGAGATGGCAAAAGCGGTTAAAGCGCACGGTTATCCGATGGTGCTGAACTTCGTGTTGCATCGCCACAATATCGATCAAATCGACAAGATCATCGACCTGTGCATTGAGCTGGAAGCCGACGACGTGGAGCTGGCGACCTGTCAGTTCTATGGCTGGGCGCACCTTAACCGTCAGGGCTTATTGCCAACGCGTGAGCAGATTGCCCATGCGGAAGCGGTGGTGGCGGAGTACCGTGAGCGCATGAGCGAAACCGGCAATCTCACTAATCTGCTGTTCGTCACGCCGGATTATTACGAAGAGCGGCCAAAGCCTTGTATGGGCGGTTGGGGTTCGATCTTCCTGAGTGTGACACCGGAAGGCACAGCGTTACCGTGCCACAGTGCGCGTCAGTTGCCGGTGGAGTTCCCGTCGGTGCTTGAACACAGCCTGGAAGACATCTGGTATAACTCGTTTGGTTTCAATCGCTATCGTGGTTATGACTGGATGCCGGAGCCGTGCCGCTCCTGTGATGAGAAAGAGAAGGACTTCGGTGGCTGCCGTTGCCAGGCCTATATGCTGACCGGCAATGCGGATAATACCGACCCGGTGTGCAGTAAGTCACCGCATCACGGCAAAATCCTGGAAGCGCGGCGCGAAGCCACCTGCAGCGACATCAAAATCGCCCAGCTTCAGTTCCGCAATCGCTCCAACTCCGAGCTGATCTTCAAGCAGCGAGTCACCTGATGACCTCGCGCCAGCTGGTGTTAGCCAATGGCCTGCGTTGCCACCTGCATCATCAAGCTGGGGCGCGCGACGCTGCCGCGTTGATCCGCGTGCAGGCAGGCAGTCTGGATGAACCCGACCGCTGGCCGGGTTTAGCGCACTTGCTGGAACATCTGTTGTTCTGCGGTAGCGAGCGTTTTAAAGAGAGCGAGCGCCTGATGCCGTGGATGCAACAGCGCGGTGGGCAGGTCAACGCCACCACGCAACTCAGCCACAGCGCCTTTTTTTTCCAGCTCCCTGCGGCGAACCTGTCTGAAGGTGTGCAGCGGTTGAGCGATATGATCGCCGCGCCGCTGTTAAGCCAGCAGGCTATTGAGCAGGAAGTGGCGGTGATCGATGCGGAATGTCAACTTCTGCAACATCATGCCGACACGCTTTGTGAAACGGCCCTGGTGGATGTGTTGGGTGGGGCATTTCAACGTTTTCGCGTCGGTAATCAGCAGGTTTTTGGTGACAACGTCACGTTATTGCAGGTTGCGTTGCGAGACTTCCATCAGCGTTTTTATCACGCGAATGCCATGGAGTTGTGGTTACAGGGCCCGCAATCGCTGGATGAGCTGGCGCAACTCGCGCAGCATTTTTCTTCGCTCAGTTCAGCTAAAAGCAAACACGCAAACCCAACACCCACACTGCCTCCAGACGACGCGATGTTGCAGCTATCAGGTGATGAAAGCTTCTGGCTAACGCTGATGTTATCGGGTGATGAACACACGCTACGTGACAACGTCACCTTGCTCAGCGTATTCTGGCAAGATGAAGCGCCGGGCAGCCTGCTGAACGCGCTTAGAGAAGGTGGATTGTGCGATACGCTACAGGGGCAATGGCTGTGGCAGGATGCGCAGTACGGTTGGTTAGCGCTGCGCTTCAGCGGGCTTAAAATCAGTGCGGAGCAGGCTCATCACATTGAACACTGCTTCTGGCAACATTTAGACGCCATCAAACTTTGCTCCTCTGAGCAACAGCAGCATTATGCGCAGCTGGCGCGGCACGATTTTGCCTGTTTATCGCCACTGGAGCAGTTGCGAGGCCGGGCGCTGGGCTTTGCGCCTGCCGATTATGTGCCGCAGGGTTTCAGTGCTTTTATAGCCGCATTGGCACAGGTGCCTTGCTCACGCTTGCTCACACAGCAGCAGCTGGACTCGCCAGAAAGCGTCCAGACGCAAGGTTTCACGCTGCTGCGCAAAAAAGGGCTGCCGCAAAGCCCGAGCACATTCCCAACGGCTGCACTCTTTTTCTATCCCACTGCGCAACTGGCCGTATGGCCCCCGTTATCGCCGATAGCGATGCCGCTACCGCGTTTCGCGCCCCGACAGCAGGTTGAAACCTTGCTGTTGCGACCCGCCTTTTACCACACGCTGAGTGATGCCGAAGCGCAGGCACGGCAAATCCGACTGCGTCCAGTGCTGGCAGAGTTGAGGCATGCTGGAGGAAGTGGCAGTTGGCAACAGAGGCAGGGTATCTGGCAGTTGGTGCTGAATCTGCCAGCATGTGAGTCACACGCTTTGCTGGCCGTGCATCACGCACTTGAGGCATTGAACCTGACACCCCAGCCCAAACCGCTGCCGCCTGCCCAAACGATCGTGATTCGACAGCTTCTCGCAGCCTTACCGAATCAATTGATTGCCCCGACCATTGACGCTCAATGGCTGGTAGCATGGTGTGGCAAACACACGCATTTACATCAGCGTGTGTCGCGTTTACTCAGCGACTTCGCACTCGATTTGGCAAACTGTGTTCAGCCGCCGCGCTTGCAACGAGGTATTAAGCCGATTCCTTGTACCGGAGGCGATCAGGCACTGCTGCTGTTTATTCCGCTGCCGCTGGCTGATGACAGGCATTTAGCCGCATTGCGCGCGCTGTCGTTGCTGCTGGAACCGCGCTTTTTCCAGCGACTGCGGGTCGATCAGCAGATTGGCTATGTGGTGTCGGCGCGCTACCAGCGCGTGGCGGATGTCGATGGGATGATGCTGGCACTTCAGTCGCCACAGATTCCATGGCAAACGCTGCTGGGACACTGCAAACGCTTTTTGCGTGAGACCTTGGCAGAATTAGGTGCAATCTCGCCGCAAACTTTAGCGGCCTGGCAAGCCACGCTGCGCGAGCAGTGCGATGCCAGCGATAATGCGGAAGCCGCACTGCAGGGGCTGCGGCAACAGCAAGGATTGCCGAACCTCACGCGTGATGCGGTTGCATCCCTGACGTTGCCCCTTATCCAGCAGCTTCATACTCGCTTAATGCGCGAACGCCGCCGCTGGCGAATTCTCATCGCGGTAGAAAAGCCGTAAAACTTTCACCACTGTAAATTATTACCCACTGATATCTTTGAATATATTTGAAGGTCACGGGCAAATCTCTTCACTATTCCTCAGCCCGGGATTTCGAGACACTCAATAGATTCTCCCGATCTAAAAGGAACTCTGAGTGAAAAACGTTACCCGCCTGGTCCTGCCGTTGCTGGCAACCGCTGCATTGTATGCTCCCGTTTCGCAGGCTGCGGCGATGCATTATGATCTCGACCCCGCGCATACGTCGGTTATTGTGACCTGGACGCACTTCGGTTTTTCCCATCCAACGGCTGACATCCCCAACAGCAAAGGTACGCTGGTATTTGATAAGGATCATCCAGAGCAGTCGCGCGTGGATGTTACATTGCCGGTTTCACAGATTGATTCACATGTGCCCGCGCTGACCAAAGAGTTTCTCGGCGCGGAATATTTTAATACCGCCAAATATCCCTCAGCCGTTTTCCACAGCACCAAAGTGGTGGCGAAGGGCGATAACAAGTTTGATGTGGAAGGCAATCTGACACTGAAAGGCATTACTAAACCGATCACGCTGCACGCCACACTGAATCAGCAGGGTATTCACCCAATGGTGAAGAAGCAGGCGATTGGTTTTGATGCCACAGGCGTGATCAAACGTTCGGACTTCAAACTGGATAAGTATGTTCCAGCCGTAAGCGATGATGTGACGCTGACCCTTTCCACCGAGGCGTACGCAAAGTAATTCGTACTGCATGCCAGACAAGTTAGGTTACGCATCCTGTTTCTGGACAG
The DNA here is from genome assembly GCF_020179835.1 of Pantoea sp. alder81. GTDB lineage: Bacteria > Pseudomonadota > Gammaproteobacteria > Enterobacterales > Enterobacteriaceae > Pantoea. The sequence goes on from NZ_JAIUDA010000001.1 coordinate 773,870, forward strand.
AGGGCAGGATGCGTAACCACGAAGAAGATGAGACGGTTTTCGGTTATGCCTTTACGCCCAATACTTCTTCTTGCTGGTCTTTCCTACGCCGGGATTGCAGCTATTGGTCGGATCCAACTGCTTCCAGTGGGCCACATGCTCACACGACGCCTGATAGAGATGTCCGACATTATGCTCAGCCGGATATTTCGCACCGCGCTGTTCAAGATAGACTTTCACCGCCTCTTTAAACGCCTTCGCATCCACCCCTTCCTTCAGCACATAATCCTGATGATTCACATAACAGAAAAAGTGTCCGCAGCAGGAGTCGACTTGTACCTGTGCCGCCAGATGCTCCGGAAGGGTGATTCGCCAGTCATCGTCATTGCGACGCAGCGCCACGTCAAACGCCACCAGACGCTCATTCGGGTTGTAACCTAGCGCATCACAATAAGAGATGGTGCACCCGCCCACGCCAAAGCGCACCAGGAAGGCATCCGCGGCTTCGCGTGCGTTGCAATGGAAAAAGCCGCCGCTATTATCAGCAAAGAATCGTTGCAACAACGTCTGCAACTCGCGGGTCTGCTGCGCATCGACCTTGATCATCAGATGGTGTTGATACTCATCGCGGTAGGCCATGATGCGCGGGGCGATAAAGCTCGGCGTTAACTGGTTAAAACATTGCAGTGCCCGATCAACAAAATTGCGCGGCAGGAAAGGGAGATGACTGACACGCACATCCCATTTCGCTTTATTTCCCATCATCTTAGGAATAGCCTGCGGGCCGAGTTTACGAATCGCCAGATACATATGCTTGGCGTAGCGCACGGTTAAATCGAACGCGTTGCGATGAATATATTCGGCCTGCAACGGCAGTTCGCTCATCTCGGTGAGGAGAAAACGGCGCAGTGCCACCAACTCTTGTTCATCGTGAGTGCCAATATAGAAGGTATCGCTGCCCGCGCTGGCTTCAAAAGTGGGCAAACGCACCGCAAATACCACCACCTTGCCTGCGCTGCCGGAACTGTCGTGCAGATAACGCAGATCGCCATTGAAGCGTGAAGGGGAGTCGGCGGTGACATCTCGCAGGCGATCGGCGTAATCTTCGGCCCAGATTTTGCCCTGCCAGTCGGGTTGATCGCCGGTCTGATACTGTTGCGCAACCAAATTCTTCAGCATCGCTTCGGGTGTTTCACCCAAATCGATACCCAGATGATTCACCATTTCCAGGCGACCATCGTCATGAATGCGGGCAAACAGTGATTTCTCGGTAAATGCAGGGCCCCGGCGAATCAGTGAACCGCCAGAGTTATTGCAGATACCGCCAACCACCGACGCGCCAATGCAGCTGGAACCAATCACCGAGTGCGGTTCGCGTCCCAACGGTTGCAGCGTCTGTTCCAGTTCGGTCAAAGTAGTACCGGGGAAAGCGATCACCTGGCGCGCCTGATCGATCACCTGTACACCCTTAAGTAGGCGAGTGCTGATGATGACCACGTCGCGATCGTAATCATTGCCATCCGGGGTTGACCCGCCGGTCACGCCGGTATTCGAGGCTTGCATCAAAATAATGGCACCCTGTGCCACGCAGACTTCTAGTGTTTGCCACAGATGCTGCACGCTTAGCGGCAGCACCACCGCCAACGCTTCGCCTCGGCCCACTCTAAATCCTTTGGTGTACCTGGCTTTGTCATCGGCGTGGGTCAATACCTGTTTGTCGCCCACTATGCCAGCGAGCTGACGCAACATCTCCTGCGAGTTGGTCATAATTTCTCTTCTTCGTCATTTATTTGCTGCGATATTGGACAGCCAGATAAACGTGACGTCAATCATTCATCGGCACTGATCAAGAAATAACGCACTGAATCATTATCCCTTTATCTTTCGTGGGGAAACGTCTGCGTTCCTATAAAAATGCGTGGGCAATCACAATTCGGATCGAAAGAAATGAAGCTGGCGAAGCGATTAAACGGCCTGTGCATTTTACAGGGCAAAATAAATTTAACTGAATGATTTTAATGACTTTATAGATTAGTGGTCAAAATATTCAATGTGATATATATCACATAAAATTAAGTTTCAGGGACGGTGTCAATGATCCGGGCAGATAAATTCATGGTGAAAATGTGATCTTCATTGCAAATAGAAAAGTCGTTCACCGGAAGAATGGATGTCAGACGCACAGCATACGGATGGATGACAATGAGAATTGGCATAGTGATCAGCGGTGGCGATGTAACCGGAATCAATAACTTCGTGTTTCAATTATCACGCATGACTCAGGCGAATATGGTGTTATTTAATGGCGGCATTCCAGGATTGCTGGAAAATCGGCATCAGGAAATATCGCAGCGTGATTTAGTGGATTATGCCATCACTTCTATTCCGGTTATGCAGTCAGGGAGAACCACAAGGAAATTAATTCGTCCGGAATATGAAATTATCACTAAACACCTCAAGGCGCTGCGTATCGATGTATTAATCATGGCCGGGGGGGATGGCTCATTACAATTCCTGCATACGTTGAGTGAATTTGGCGTGAATTGCTTTGGCGTGGGCATGACCATTGATAATGACGTTTTCGGCAGTGACTACACCATTGGTTTTTCCACCGCCTGTGAGCAGGTATTAAAAGAAGTCTCGAAATTAAGAAATACCGGCCGCGCGTTAACCGGTCGCGTATTTATGGTGGAACTACTCGGTGGCTATTGTGGCGAGTTGACGCTGCAATCGGCGATTAAATCGAATGCTGACTTCGCACTGATTCCAGAGTGTCAGATTCCGCCGCAGGAGCTGGCAGACCGTATCAAACAGCGCCTTGCCGCGCAGAACAGCGTAGTGATTCTCTGCTCTGAAGGTTACACGCGTGAATATTCGCCGGGCTTTCAGGGAGCAATAGATACCTTAATTAAACAGATTGAACCGCTGATTGGTGTACGTATTCGTAAAACTATCATCGGTTACGGCTTGCGTAGTGGTGACCCGACCTGTGAAGAGATTTATCAAGGCACCATTATGGCCAGTGAAGTTGCGCGCTGTATTCAGTCGGGGATGCGCAACAAAGCGGTGATTATTAATGGCAGTAATCGACCGATACCGATTGATCTTATAAGCATGAAAAAACGCCTGGTTGATACCGAAGGGCATCATTACAAACTCGCTAAACAACTGCATATTCTGTGAGGAAAACACCATGCTGAAAATATTATGTGTCTGTGGATGTGGTCTGGGTTCCAGTTTCGCTATTGAAATGAGCGCCAAATCCGTATTAAAGAAACTCGAAATTGAAGCGGATATTGATCACACCACGATTTCAGAAGCCAATGCTTTTAAATCCGACATGATTCTGACCCAGAAAGCCTTTGCCGATGTCCTGAATGCCGATGCCAGCCCCGAGCAAATCAAACGGGTGATTATTCTCAATAAGCTGACCGACAAGGCAGAAATTGAAGAAAAAATCGTGGCGTTTATGAAAGAACGTAATCTGAAGGTTGCTAACCATGAATAGTGTGATCGACTTCCTGGTAAAAGACTTATTAGGGCAGGCATCGATTCTGATCGCCTTTATTGCCCTGATTGGTCTGCTACTGCAGAAAAAATCCGCAGGTAAGGTGGTGGAAGGCACCTTTAAAACCCTGTTGGGCTTCTTAATCATGATGGCGGGTATCAACATTATTGTGGGTACGCTGACCTTCCTGAACACCATCTTCACCCACGGTTTTGGCATGAAGGGTTATATCACCGACGTTGCCGCCATTGCCGGGTTAGCGAGCCGCGAGCTGGGCTCAGAAGTGGCGCTGACATTGTTGGTGATCTTTATCGTCAACATCATCATCGCGCGTCTGACGCCGTTCAAATACATCTTCCTCACCGGGCAAGCGCTGCTGTGGATGGCGACCATCGGTGCGGTGATTGGCTATAAAGCGGGGCTGACAGGTTTACCTCTGATCCTTACCGGTGGCATTTTCGGCGGCATTATGGCGGTGGTGATGCCTGCGCTGGCACAACCTGTGGTACGTCGTATCACGGATTCTGACGACGTGGCACTTGGACACTTCTGCACCATCGGCTATCTGCTGACGGCGGCTGTGGCGAAAGTGGTAGGCAAAGGTTCTCGCTCGACGGAAGACCTTAAACTGCCGGACAACTTTAAGTTCCTGCAGGACACCTATCTGTCGATGGCGGTGGTGATGGTGCCGATGTACCTGATCCCAGCCGTGGCAGCAGGTCCGGAATTTATTGGTCAGTACAGCAACGGCATGAACTACCTGATGTATGCCTTCATGCAATCGATTCAGTTTGTTGCTGGCGTGTTCGTGTTGTACAGCGGCGTGCGTTTACTGCTGAACGAACTTGTGCCAGCCTTCCGCGGTATCGCCATGCGCCTGGTCCCGGATGCTAAGCCCGCACTCGACTGCCCGGTGATGTTCCCTTACGCGCCGAATGCCGTGATCGTCGGCTTCCTGGCGACAACGCTGGGTTCTGTGGTCGGCATGCTGGTGTTCCCAATGTTTGGTCTGGCGATGATTTTGCCAGGGCTGCTGACCAACTTCTTTGCCGGTGGCACTGCAGGCGTGTTTGGTAACGCGCTGGGCGGACGTCGCGGCGCAATGATCGGCGGTTTTGTGCACGGCCTGTTCATCACTTTCCTGCCGGCCATTCTGGTGCCGATGCTCGAAAGCTACGGTTTCACCGGTGTGACCTTCAGTGACTCTGACGTCATCAGTACCGGTCTGGTATTGGGACATGCGTTCCAGGGCAACTGGTTGTTCGTCGCGCTGTTTGTTCTCTTCATCACTCTGATCGCCTGGTTTGTTAACGGAAAATCCCCTAAATCCCACGAGGAAAAGCTTCATGAAACTTTATAACTTTACCGATCTGTTACAGGTGGCTAAAGAACGTGAATTTAAAGCGCTCGGTTCCTTTAATTTGCACTGCCTGGAAATGTTACCGGCCTTTTTTAAAGCAGCAGAGAAAACCAACAGTCCATTAATGATTCAGATCTCAACCGGTACGGCGAAATATCTCGGACATAAATTATTAGTCGATGCAATTTGCTCGTTATCAGAAAGTCGTAATGTGCCAACGTGCCTGCATTTGGATCACTGTTCAGATCTCGATGCCATTCAAACGGCACTGGACGCCGGATTCAGTTCAATTATGTATGACGGCTCACATTTATCGATTGAAGAGAATATTGCCAATACCCGTCGCGTAATTGATATGGCGCGTCCACTGCACGTCTCAGTAGAAGCGGAACTGGGTGCGATTGGCGGTTCTGAAGACGGTAAAGAAGTGGAGATGAACGATGCTTCCTTCACCACCGTAGATGATGCCAAACGCTTCGTCGAAGAAACCGGCGTGGATATGCTGGCCATCTCCATCGGTACGGTACACGGGTTGTATACCGGTAAGGCACACATTCAGCATCAGCGTCTGGCGGATATCACGGATGCCACCAAAACGCCTCTGGTACTGCATGGCGGCACCGGCGTCAGCGATGAAGATATGCGTCTGGCCGTACGCAGCGGTATCGAAAAAGTGAACGTCGGCACGGAAATGAACGTGCAGTGGGTGGCAAACTGCAAGCAGACGTTTGAAAAAGGCCGGGTGAACGACAGCGTGCGTAATTTCCTGGTGCCCGCTAACGATGCCGTGACCAATGTGCTGGTAGAAAAGATTTCACTGTTCCGTTAATTACGACTCACTCATGATGTAATAAACCTGAGGTGCCCTGGCGCCATTCGGGGCAGGAGACGCTATGTTTGGATTCTTGAAAAAGGGCTCGGAGAATAAGAGCCAGGATTCACAAGAAATAGATCTTCAGGCAGAAACCATCAGTGGAAAAATTAGCGAGCTGGAACAACAGCTCGCTGTTAATCCGCAGGCGGTCGATACGCAGAAACAATTAATGCTGGAATATAATCGCGCATTAAATATCTTTGCGAAAAGCCGCCGTTTTCGTCAGGAAATTGATCCGCTGTTCGTTAAAATTGATGAACTGCGTAATACCATCCGCAAGTCAATTTAAGGAGGCAGTATGAGTATTAAACGACTGCTGCAAGAAGCGAATGCGATTCAGGTGGGAATCAGCGCCACGGACTGGCGCGAAGTGATCGCGCTCGCCGCACAACCGTTGGTTAGCGGTGGATATGTGAAAGATTCGTATCCAGAGGCGGTGATTGCCAATACGCTAACGCACGGTGCTTATTATGTATTTGAGGAAGGGATCGCGATTCCGCATGCGCGTCCAGAGACCGGCGTGCTCAAGGATTGCTTCAGCATGATTCTGCTGGATGAGCCGATATCGTTCGAAGGCAGTGACAAAGCCGACATCGTGATTATGTTCGGTGCGCGTGACAGCAATGCTCACATTGAAGAAGGCATTCGCGCGATTGTTTCATTGCTGGAGGATGAAGAAACGCTGGTGCGGTTACGCCGGGCCAGCAGTGTCGCGGAGGTGATAGAAATTCTATGACTTCTCACACTGAAGAAAAGGTGGTGGTGCTGGTCAACGGCATTCCTGCATCGGGTAAAAGCACGCTAACACGGGCCATGGCGCAACAGTTTGGTTTCCCAGTGCTGACGCTGGACAGCCTTAAAGAACCGTTTATGGCAAGCTTTGCGCCAGTGGATCGTCTGCGCAACCGTCAATTGGGCTGTGCCGCGTATCAGGCGATTTGGAAGGTCGTTGGACAAGCGCCCAGCTGCTGCGTTTACCTGATTGACGCCTGGTTTGGCTTCCAGCCCAAAGACGTGTTGCAGCAAGGGTTGCAGCAGGCGGGTGTTACCCGGGTACTGGAGCTGTGGCTTTCCATAACACCAGATGAAGCGGTGGCGCGTTATCAGTCACGACTCACCGATCGTATGCCGGGGCATCCGGGTGCCGAGTACCTGCCTGAACTGCGTAAGCTGGCGGAAACGGCGCAGCCGATGGCGCTCGGGCCGGTGTTGCAACTCGATGCCTGCGATCCTGACGAGGGCGCTGCGACGGCCTGGCTGCAACGGCAACTGCGTTTACCAGTGAATGCTCAACCCGCTTTATCCGCTTCAGGCTGAAAGAAGGCCGCCAGCAGGGCGCTGAACTGTTGATCGTGTTGTTGATCATCAGCCAGCTGGCGGCAGATTTCGCCTAATGCCCGATAGAGTTGTTCGGTGGCCAATTCGCCCTGATTTAGCGTGGCAATCTCATCCATCTCCGCCGCCCAGCGCCAGGCCTTCGGTAACATATCCGGCGTGGCTTTTGCCATTCTTTGCAGCAGAGCCTGCTGGCTCTCCTGCATCTCTTCACGTAACGCATCCGCAGCACCCACGCGGCTGGCGTTAATCAACATTGCCGAGGTCAGCAGAGTGATACCTTTGTTGATACCGGCGTAAGCCATCTTCAATGCCGAAGCAGCACCGTTTTCAGCGTTCATCACCCGCACGCGTAATCCAAAATCGCTTAACTGTGCCAGTTTCCCGGCATGGGGCCCTGCAAACCAGAAGCGTGGCCCGGAAGGATTCTGCTCGCCCGGCGGCAAGCCAATAATCGCCGCATCGGCAAAGGGTGTGCCGGTGCTTTCGATCACCTGCGCCACCTGCTTTAGCGTTTCGGGGCTGATGGCGTTGCAATCCACATACAGCGGCTTATGTGCGGCAGCTTGCAGAAGCGGGGCTATCTGCTGCGCCCAGCTGAGTGCCGATTCGGGCGGCAGGATTGATAGGATAATATCGGCCTCGCAAATCGCCTCTGCGCTGCAGTTGGCAATATTGGCCTGTTGTGCACGCTGTTGAGATTGGGCGGAGCGTTGGCTCAACGGGGCAATCACCCGCGCCCCGTGTTGGGCAAGTACACCCCCGATGGCCGCGCCCATAGCGCCGGGTGCGGCGATAGCAATGGTTGTCATCACGATAACTCCTTTAGGCTTCATGTTCTCAGTATGGAACGTGCGAAAAGGATCGTGCGCAGGGAAGTGCAAGCAAATACAACCGTTAACCCGGCGAAAAGACTCGCGTACTGAGAAAATCGATTAACGCGCGAACCTTAGGTGAAGGGTGCTTACTGGCCGGCCACAGCAGATGAAACACATTGCGGTGACAGGCATAATCGCTGAGGACTTCAACTAACGTGCCTTGCGCGAGGGCTTCCCGCACTGAGAAATCCGGCAGCATGGCGATCCCTAAACCTCGCATCGCAAAGCAGACGCGCGTCTCAATGTTGTTACACACCATGCTCTGGGGTAAGGCCAACTCATGTTCATCTTCATAACCGCGCAGCACCCAGCGTTCCAGCTTGCCGGTGGTATTGAAGCGATAATGCAGACAAGCATGTTGCTGTAACGCTTCGGGCGTCTGTGGCGTACCGTGACGCGCCAGATACTCGGGTGACGCGACGGCAACAGAATAGGCGTAACCTAACTTGCGCGCCGAAAGGCGCGAGTCCGTTGGCGGGCCACCCCGCATCACCGCGTCATAGCCTTCGGCAATCACATCCACCAGACGATCGCTAAAATCGAGATCCAGCTGAATATCAGGATAAGCCGCCATAAAATCACCCAGCGCGGGCAGAATCAGTGAGCTGACGATAGGCAGGCTAAGTTTTAATCTCCCGGTCGGACGTTGTGCAGCCTGAGACAACTCGCTTTCAGCTGCTTCAATCTCAGCAAGAATGCGCCTGCTGCGCTCCAGAAACAGCGTGCCTTCAGCGGTGAGGGTGATGCTACGCGTACTGCGATGAAACAGCCTCACTCCTAACCGGTCCTCCAGACGGGCGATACTTTTCCCAACCGCCGACGCCGTAATCCCCAGATGTCGTCCCGCGGCTACAAAGCTGCGTGTTTCCGCCACCTGAACGAACACCATAAATCCATTGAGGCTGTCCATCTCGACCCCTTATTCAGGACAAAAATGTCCGGTGAGTCATGAAATGTACCCTACTTTTTCCGCAATCGGGAAGTGGCTACCTTAATCGAACTCATGAATCAGGAGCGAAAATAATGCAAAAGATACTTCAGCAGGTGATGCAAACGGCGCTGGATGAACAGCGTCTGGTAGGGATGGAGGTGATGGTGAAGCGCGATGGCGTAACCCTGTTCCATCAGGCAGCAGGCTATGCCGATCGCGAAAACCAACGACCGATGACTGTGGGCGAGCGTTTTCGCCTCGCCTCCGTCAGCAAGCCGATAGTCAGTACTGCGGCGATGATGCTGGTCGCAGCAGGAAGGCTGTCACTGGATAGCGATATCACCCGCTGGCTGCCAACGTTTAAACCGCTGCAGCCTGATGGCAGCAGGGCGCTGATCACGCTGCGTCAACTGCTGAGCCACAGCGCCGGTCTCAGCTATCGCTTCCTTGAAGCCACACCAAATGGACCCTATGCGCGGGCGGGTGTCTCAGATGGAATGGATGCGACCCCATTATCCCTGCAGGAGAATCTTCAGCGGCTTAGCACTGTCCCCTTGCTATTCGCACCAGGAACTGCGTGGTGCTATTCACTGGCGACTGATGTTGTGGGGGCGATTATTGAACAGGTCCAGCAACAGCCATTGCCTGAAGCCATACATCATCTGGTCACCGGGCCACTCGGGATGAAAAAGACGGGCTTCTCACTGCCAGCCGATCAATCTGTGGCAACCGCTTACGTCAGCGACCAGCCGCGTCCACATATCTTGCGTGAGGGAGAAGTGGTGGCACCGTTTGAAGGGACGGTAGGTATCCCGTACAGCCCCGCACGCGTGTACGATCCTCAGGCGTTTCCATCCGGCGGTGCAGGCATGGTCGGAACGGTCAGCGATTTCATGACGCTGTTGGAAATGCTGCGCCACGGAGGCAGCACTTTATTGCCAGCTGAATGGGTAGCAGAGATGGCGCGTGATCAAGTCAGCCAGCACGTATTGCCGGATATGCCCGGGGTCGGTTTTGGGCTGGGCTTCTCGGTATTGCGCGATCCGCTGCTGGCGGACTCACCTGAATCCGTTGGCACCTGGCGCTGGGGTGGCGCTTACGGTCATGCGTGGTTTGTCGATCCGCAACAGGCACTGAGTGTGGTGGCCTTTACCAACACGCTTTACGAAGGCATGTCCGGACAATTTGTTAATGACCTGCGCGATGCCGTTTACCTGGCGATACAGGGGGCCCAATGAGCGCACGTCTACCCTTAGTGCCTCTATTAACACTCAGTCTGGCGGCGTTTGTCACCATCGTTACGGAAGCCTTGCCCGCCGGACTACTGGCGCCCATGGCGCAAGACTTACGGGTTTCAGTGGCTGCTGCGGGCCAGAGTGTATCGACCTATGCGATAGGTTCTTTCCTGGCGGCCATACCGTTGATGGCTATGTTGCAGGGCGTGCCGCGACGTCGCCTGCTGCTATTGGCGCTAGTGGGATTTACCCTTGCCAACGCGGCAACCGCGCTGGCGAGCAGTTATCCGTTAATGCTGGTGTCTCGGGTACTGGCCGGGATTGCAGCGGGTTTGCTATGGGCGCTATTGGCGGGTTATGCCGCCGCCATGGTGCCGCCTGAGCAGAAGGGCAAAGCTATCGCGATAGCGATGGCCGGTACGCCACTGGCGCTGGCGTTCGGCGTGCCGCTGGGAACTTTGGTGGGCAATGTCATCGGTTGGCGCCTGAGTTTTGCCGCACTGAGTGGTTTATCGCTTCTGCTGATGTTGATATTGCGGCTGACTGCGCCTGAGCGGCCAGGGCAGCTGGCGCAGCAGCGTTTGCCTTTGCGCCAGGTGTTAATGCTTCCCGGTGTGGCAAGAGTGCTCATGCTGGTGCTCTGTGTCGTACTGGCGCACAACATTCTCTACACCTATATCGTGCCGTTTTTACAACCTGCCGGACTGGCAGCCCGCGCCGACGCGGTATTGCTGCTGTTTGGCGTCAGTTCGCTGATCAGCATTTTTATCACTGGCTGGTGGGTGGATCGCTACTTACAGCCGATGCTGTTGATCAGCACTCTGTTGTTTATGGTTGCCGCACTGTTGCTGCAACTGTTTCCCGCCACGACAATGGCGATCTGGTTAGCCGTGATGCTGTGGGGATTGGCGTTTGGCGGAGTGGCCACACTGTTTCAAACCGCGATGGTGGAGCATGCCGGTAAAGCGGTGGATGTTGCACAGTCGATGCTGGTCACGATATGGAATCTGGCGATTGCCGGTGGCGGAATCGTCGGTGGTGCGTTATTGAAAAGCGTCGGCGTCAGTAGTTTTGCCCCGGCGCTTTTATTGCTGCTGGCGATGGCGCTGTGGGCGATTTGGCGAGGTAGAAAGCGGGCCGTTCGCGCGTATGCTAATCCCGGGGCGTAATAATAACCGCATGATTTGATAAGGCATATTTTGCAGTCTCAACCAGGCTTGATGGATGTTCCGCATCCATCAAGGAGACCTTTATGAAAATCGATTTGCACGGTAAAACCGCATTAGTCACTGCATCAACAGGCGGCATTGGTTTTGCGATTGCTCAGGGATTGGCTGAGAGTGGTGCCGAAGTGGTGCTTAACGGGCGCAGTGAAGCCTCAGTGAGCCGGGCGCGTGAGAAGCTGAATGGATTGGTGGCGGGAGCCAAAATTCATACTTTTATTGCCGATCTCGGCAGCGCAGAGGGTGTGAAGCAGTTGCTAAACGGATTACCGCCCATCGATATTCTGGTTAACAACGCCGGTATTTATGGACCACAGGATTTTTACGCCACCGATGATGAAACCTGGGAAGCCTACTGGCAAACCAACGTGATGTCGGGTGTGCGACTGTCTCGCGCCTTGCTGCCGGAGATGGTGAAACGCGGTTGGGGTCGCGTGGTGTTTATCTCTTCTGAATCGGCACGCAATATCCCCGCCGATATGGTGCATTACGGTGTGACCAAAACCGCGCAGCTCTCATTGGCGCGCGGTTTGGCGAAAGTGGCGGCGGGCAGCGGCGTGACGGTGAACAGCGTGCTGCCTGGGCCAACGCTCTCCGATGGCTTTGCTGCAATGATGGAAGAGGAAGTGAAACGCACCGGAAAATCACTGGAGGTTTTGGCAAAAGAGTTCGTGATGGCCCAGCGTCCGAGTTCGGTAATCCAGCGCGCTGCCACAGTGGAAGAGGTGGCGAATATGGTGGTGTATGTTTGTTCGCAACAAGCTTCAGCCACCTCCGGCGCGGCATTGCGTGTCGATGGCGGTGTGGTGGACGATATTGTTTAACGATTAATGACACCGACAAAACCGTAGCGGCGAGATTTATCTCGCCCTCTAACAGCAATCAAGCTGCCAGAGAGGACATCGCATTGTGCCGCTACGTTAAGCACAGGCAAGAACACTAAGACAAAAGTTTACACTGCAATGCTTGGTGTTTCTGCTGCATGTGCATAAAATGCCCGCACTTTACTCTGGGGCGATGGCATGACCAAATCATCACAACGCGCAAAATGGATTCTGGCACTGCTCTGTCTGGTGCTGGCGTTTTGTCTCGCCCAGCGTAGCTTTAACTTGCCCACTGCATCGCAGACCACTATCAGCGCGTCATCCATCAGTGATGTCGATTCTGTCGGTGGTGAAAAACTCTGCTCAATCAGCGCCAAATCACTGCACGCGGCTGCGCCAGTTATCGACAGCACCATGCCATTCCTGTTGATGGTTATCGCATTACTCACCACGCTATTCTCATCTAAGCCAACAACAGGCTATCGTCGTGAGCCTCTCTTTCCGCCCGTACAGCGGCGGCATCTGACCTTCTGCGTCTTCCGGGAATAACACTACGCACTCCATCGCGTAAACCTTGTTATTCACCGGAGAAAAAATATGAACATCCTTATCAGGAGCCTGTTGCTCCTGTTGACGTGCTACGCCAGCGTGGCGCAGGCCGCTGACAGCGGCTGGCTGCGCAATGCGCAAAATAGCCACGCCGAAGTGCGTTTGCGCAGCGCCAGCCAGGGCGATAACGCACAATTGTTGATAGATATCCGCCTGGAGAAAGGCTGGAAAACCTACTGGCGATCGCCGGGGGAAGGTGGCGTAGCCCCGGCAATCCGTTGGCAAACCCCCGGCGTCAACGCGCAGTGGCTTTGGCCCGCACCCGCACGTTTCGACGTCAGTGGGCTAACGACGCAAGGCTATAAAGGCAACATCACGCTGCCGATTGCGCTGGGAAACGTGCCGGGTCAAACCTTATCAGGCACGCTGACGCTCTCCACCTGCAGTGACGTCTGTATCCTGACCGACTTTCCGTTCAGCCTCGATCTTTCGCAAGCCGCTGATGGCGATTTTGTCCGTGACTATGCGCAGGCATTAGGCCAAATACCGCCTGAAAGCGGGCTGACCGATCAACTGCAGGCAAGCTATGGCCAGGGTGAATTGCAGATTCGTGCGCAACGGCAGGAGGGTTGGGATAAGCCAGAACTGTTCTTCGATTATCCGCAAGGCAGCATGCTAGCTGCACCGCAGATCAGTGTCGAAGGCGATGCCTTAACGGCGCGCGTGGCGGTCACCGATGAGTGGGGCGAAACAGCGCCCGATTTGCGCGGTAAAACCTTGTCGCTGGTGGTGGCAGACGCGGGCATCGCTCAGCAGAGTTCAGTCATGATAGGTTCTGAGCCGCTGGTATCTGGCAGCGGAACGCAAACCCTCTGGTCGGTGATGTTGCTGGCGCTTCTGGGTGGCTTGATCCTCAATCTGATGCCTTGCGTGTTGCCGGTGCTGGCGATCAAACTCAGTAGCCTCGTGCAGCAACAGGGGCAATCACGCCGTCAGACCCGCCAGCAGTTCCTCGCGTCCAGCGCCGGAATCCTGTTCTCGTTCCTGCTGCTGGCCGCCTTAATGACCGGTCTGCGGCTCAGCGGCCAGGCGCTGGGGTGGGGCATCCAGTTCCAGAGCAGTGGGTTCCTGCTTTTGATGGTACTGGTGATGTTCCTGTTCACCGCCAGTTTGTTCGATTTGCTGCACTTCCGTTTGCCCTCCAGCTTCAACACCAAACTGGCAACGCAGGGCGGTAACGGGCTGCTGGGTCATTTTGGCCAGGGGGCGTTTGCCACCTTTTTAGCGACGCCGTGCAGCGCGCCGTTCCTGGGTACCGCCGTGGCCTATGCGCTCACTGCGCCTCTACCGCAGCTGTGGCTGCTGTTTGCTGCATTGGGTATTGGCATGAGCCTGCCATGGCTGTTGGTGGCGGCATTGCCAGGTTTGGCGCGTTGTCTGCCGCGTCCGGGTCGCTGGATGGTGCATCTGCGCACCATGCTCGGCTTATTGATGCTGATCGCCACCTTCTGGCTGGTCTCGCTGTTGATCCCGCATTGGGGGGAGACTTTCGCCATGGTACTTGGCGGAGTCTTGCTATTGGTGCTGTGTGCATGGCTGGTGCAGCGTCGCGCTTTGCAACAGGCTGGCGTGGTGTTTATCACCCTGACGCTGGCAGGTGCCGTGTTCCTGATGACACGTATCGCGCCAGAGGAAGAAACGCTTTACTGGCAGCCACTGACCGAAGCGGCGATCAATCAGGCGCTGGAGCAAGATAAACGTGTGTTTGTCGATGTTACCGCCGACTGGTGTATCACCTGCAAAGTGAATAAATCCCGCGTGCTGAATCAACCTGACGTACGCGCCGCACTGAAAGCCGACGATGTGGTGCTGCTACGCGGTGACTGGACCCAACCTGATCCAGCCATTGGCGAATTCCTGCGCAAGCGCGATCGTGTCGCCATTCCTTTTAACCAAATTTATGGCCCGGCACTGCCGCATGGCCACATTTTGTCACCGCTGCTGAGTCGTGAAGCGGTGATTTCAACTCTCTCTGAGGCCAAAAAATGATGAAAAAATCCCTGTTCCTGCCACTGATGTTCCTGACGCTGCCTGCACTGGCGGCTGCACCTTTTACCCCGGAGCAGGAGGCGCGTATTAAAGAGCTGATTCGTGAAACGCTGGTGCAGAACCCGGCAATTCTGGCCGAAGCGGCGGATGCCTTTGATAAAGAAGCAGCGAAACAGCAGCAGAGCGTTGTCGCGCAGATGGTGAAGAAAAACCACGATGCCTTGTTTAACGACGCTGGCTCGCCGCGCATCGGTGCAGAAAAACCGGCGCTGACGCTGGTGTACTTCACCGACTACAACTGCGTGTTCTGCAAGAAATTCGATGCGGACATCGAGAAATTGCTGAAAACCTATCCGCAGGTGGGGGTGGTGTTGAAACCACTGCCGTATCGCGCCGAAACTTCGCTGACCTCCGCGCGGCTGGCGTTGACTGTCTGGGAGCAGCAACCAAAAAACTTCCTGAAATTGCATGAGCGCTTAATGGCGAAAAAGGGTAACCACGATGAAGCGAGCATTGCAGCGGCGCTGGATAAAACCGGCATTAAGCTGAAAGAACCCAGCAAAGCCAGCCTCGACACCATCAACGAAAACCTGACGCTGGCGCAGCAGTTAGGTGTTCAGGGCACACCCGCCACGCTGGTGGGCAATGAGTTGATCAGCGGCGCGGTGCCGTATGCGCAACTGGAGGCGGCAGTGAAGGGCGCGTTGCAGGCGAAGCCATGACGCGCATCAAGCGCTGGCTGCGTGAAGCGCTCTGGCTGGTGCTGATCGCCGCTGCTGTCATTTGGGGTATGGATTGGCTGCGATCTCCGCAGCTGCCTGCCGATCTGGCGCAACAGCCGCTAACGGCGCTGCAAGGCGAAGTCAATCTGGCCACGTTAAGCCAGGATAAGCCGGTGCTGGTGTATGTGTGGGCTACCTGGTGTGGGGTGTGCAAACTGACCACGCCAACGGTCGCGGCGCTGAGCCAGAACGGTACGCAGGTGGTGAGTGTGGCCTTGCGCTCTGGTGATGACTCGCGTGTCGCGACCTGGCTGGAGAAGAAAGGTCTGCGTGGTCCGGCGGTTAACGATGAAAACGGTGCAGTGAGTCAACGCTGGGACATCAGCGTGACACCGACCTTTATCGTATTGCAGCAGGGCAAAGTGGTGAGCACCACCACCGGCTGGAGCAGCAGTTGGGGATTGAAGTTGCGACTCTGGTGGGCGGAAAAATTTAGCTAACACAAGTGTGCACGCCAGATCGGCAAAACCAATACGTTGGCTGTCAGTTTAGGCGATTTATTAGTTAAGCTGTTACTTTCCGAAGTGGCAGCTTTTTTTTTGCGCATTAAGGCGAATGCTATCCAGTCACCTCTGAGCTACCCGCCGTTTTTGTATCCTTTTGACACCACGCACAGAAGTTAATGAGCAGGCTGGGACCGCCAGCCCCAAAGCGGCCCCAGACTGCGTTAATGCTGATCGTTTAACAGACAAGCGGCAATCCAGCAGGCACTCATGCTCTATCCAGGGATGCACCTGCATGTGTATCCGTTATCTACCGCGCTCCGAGAAAATCCTCGCGCTGCGGCGTAAAGGTATCCAGCAGCGTACCCGCTTGCAGACAGACGCAACCGTGCACCACACTGGGCGCTTTATATAACGTGTCACCCGCGCTCACTTCCTGCGTAACCCCATCAATCGTGAAAGCGAAACGTCCCGACAGTACATAAGTCAGTTGTTCATGTGGATGATGATGCAACGGTCCAACCGCATCCTTTTCAAAGGTCACTTCGACCGCCATCATTCGCCCACCGTGGGCCATGACTCGTCGCGTCACGCCGTTGCCGAGGTCTTCCTGAGTGGTTGCACTTTTATAAATAAACATGGGTTCTCCTCTCCAGTGACTTCATCAATGTGTGACATGCCTCACATCGAAAGAGACATTTCAGGCTGCATTTTAGCGCACCTTGATTAAAATGAAACGGTGTTTCAAATTAATCTGAGGACGGATCATGAAAATTGCTTTGATGATGGAAAATAGCCAGGCCGCAAAGAACGCAACCGTATGGAAAGAACTGCAAACCGTCGCGCAACCGCTCGGCCATGAGGTGTTTAACGTCGGCATGAGCGACGAGCAAGATCATCATCTGACCTATATTCACCTCGGTATCATGGCCAGCGTGTTGCTGAACAGCAAAGCGGTGGACTTTGTGGTCGCCGGTTGCGGTACCGGGCAGGGCGCGTTGGTATCGCTCAACCTGCATCCTGGCGTGGTGTGTGGCTACTGTATCGATCCTGCTGATGCCTATTTGTTTGCTCAGATCAACAATGGCAACGCGCTTTCGCTGCCGTTCGCCAAAGGTTTTGGCTGGGGTGCAGAACTGAATCTGCGCTTTATCTTTGAGAAAGCCTTCACCGGCGAAAAAGGTCTGGGTTACCCGCCAGAGCGCAAAGAGCCGCAGGTGCGCAATGCGGGCATTCTCAATGAAGTCAAAGCCGCGCTGCTAAAAGACAATTACCTGGATTCACTGCGCGCGCTGGACCCTGAGTTGGTGAAAACTGCCGTGAGCGGGGCGCGTCTGCAGGAGTGCCTGTTCGAGCACGGACAGAATCAGGATATTGTGCGATACGTGCGTGAATTGCTGTAAAGCAGCACCGTTAAGCGTCAAATCAGGTGCGCATCGATGCGCACCTGATTAAACATTTAGCGTTGTCGTTAAAGCCACCATTAACGTTTACGTTCGACTCGACTCCACCAGCATCTGCGTATAACCCACCTGCGCCCGATTCCCCACCAATGCATCGATATCCAGCGTCTCCAGCACTTTCCCGTGCTGCATCACCGCAACCCGATGACACAAATGCGCCACCACGCCGAGATCGTGTGTCACCATCAAATAGGTGAGATTTTCCTGCTGCTGCAAATCACTCAACAGGTTCAGGATCTCCGCCTGTACCGACACGTCCAGCGCTGAGGTTGGCTCATCCAGTAATAACACGCGCGGTTTGAGGATCAACGCACGCGCAATGGCCACACGCTGGCGCTGACCGCCAGACAGCTGATGCGGATAGCGGGTCTGCCATGCCCGGTTCAATCCAACCTTCTCCAGCATCGCAATGACGCGCTGCGTACGTTGTCCGATACCGTGAATGTGCAGCGGCTCTTCCAGAATATCGCCAATGGTGTGGCGTGGATGCAACGAGCCGTAGGGATCCTGAAATACCATCTGCACCTCGCGACAGCGGGCGCGAGCAATGCGATGCTCCAGTTTTTGCCCGGCAATCGCAAGTTCACCATCCCAATGGGTAAACAGCCCGGCAAGACACTTCAGCACCGTAGTTTTCCCCGATCCAGACTCGCCGACCAGGCCAAAAATTTCCCCTTCACGCACCGACAAATTGACGTCATACAGCACCTGATTGCGCTGCTCGTCTTCGCCGAAACTGAGGTTAAGGTGACTCACACGGATCATCTCGTTCATGCTCTCTCCTTAAGGTTGTAACCAGCTTGCCTGACGCTGTAGCACCGGCAATCGCGAGCGGCGTGCGTCCATATCCGGCAGCGCGGCCAGCAATCCCTGGGTATAAGGATGCTGAGCGTGATCGAGTTGATCGGCGGCCAGCGATTCGACCACGCGGCCGGCATACATCACCAACACGCGATCGCAAAAACGTCGCACCAGATTGAGGTCGTGGCTGATGAAGATCAGACCCAGCCCGCGCTGCTGCACCAGTTCATCCAGCAGCGTCAGCACCTGCAAACGAACGGAAACATCCAGCGCCGAGGTCGGCTCATCGGCAATCAGCAGTTCCGGGTCGGTAATCAGCATCATGGCGATCATCACGCGCTGACCTTGTCCGCCGGAGATCTCATGTGGGTAGCACTGATACACGCGCTTTGGGTCGCGGATCTGCACCACCTCAAGCATCTCTAGCGCCCGCTGGCGTGCCTCCTCACGTTGTCCGGGATGGTGGCTGCGCCAGGCTTCGGCAATTTGTTCGCCCACGCGTACCACCGGGTTCAGCGAGTATTTGGGGTCCTGCATGATCATTGAAATACGCTTGCCGCGCACGGCACGCATCTGTGCAGGGGAAGCCCGCAGCAGGTCGACATCAGCAAACTGCATGCGCTGGGCGGTCACTTGCGCGCTGCGCGGATGCAGTTGCAACAGCGCGCGACCCACCGTGGATTTGCCCGAGCCCGATTCACCGACAATCGCCAGCTTCTCCTTGCCCAACTGGAAAGAGATGCCGCGCACCGCTGGGGTAATCAGGCGGCCATTGACGAAATTAACCTGAAGATCCTGCACGTCGAGCAGGGGGGCAGCGCTATTCGCTGCGGGGATCGAGGATGTCACGTAAGCCATCTCCTAAGAAGTTAAACGCCAGACTGTTAATCAGAATCGCTAACCCAGGCACGGTGACCACCCACCAGCACTCCAGCATATAAGTGCGGCCACTGGCGATCATCGCGCCCCATTCCGGATCGGGCGGCTGTGCGCCTAAACCGAGGAAACCCAGACCTGCCGCGGTCAAAATGATGCCCGCCATGTTCATGGTGATACGGATGATCACCGAGGGCAGGCACAGCGGCATAATGTGTTTCCACAGAATGCGCAGGGGAGACGCGCCCTGTAAGCGCACGGCAGAAACAAAGTCTGCCTGCCGCAGTGACAGCGCTTCTGCGCGTGCCAGGCGAGCAATCGGCGGCCAGGCGGTGAGGGTAATCGCCATCACCACATGTTCCAGGCCCGGGCCAAGCGCCGCAACAAACGCCAGTGCCAGCACCAGACTCGGGAATGAGATGAAGATATCGGTGACACGCATTAATACACTGTCCACTTTGCCGCCAAAGTAGCCGGCAGTGACGCCCAACAGCAGGCCTAATGGCCCGACGGTAATCGACACCAGCATGACGATATACAAGGTAATGCGCGCCCCCCACACCAAACGACTGAAGATATCGCGTCCAAACTCATCGGTGCCAAACCAGTGCTGTGCGTTCGGCGGCGTGAGTGCGTTATTCAAATCCTGAATCAATGGATGGTAAGGGGCGATCCACGGCGCAAACAGCGCCACGATCAGCAGCAGTAAAATGATGCCTCCGCCGATGGCCGTGAGGGGATTGCAGGCCATTTGCCACAGGAAATGGCCTATACGCGAGAGGGTACGACGACAGCGTGCCACGCGTTCGCGGGTGGTGCTGGCATGAAGCAGATCGAGAGAGGCAGTCATACTTTGGTCCTCGGATCGAATACCTGATAAAGCAGGTCAGAGAGCAGGTTAAGCAGCACGAAAATCAGGCCGACCACCAATACGCAACCCATCACCGCATTCATATCGCCGAGCATCAGGCTGCCCGTGAGATAAGAGCCAAAGCCAGGCCAGGAGAATACGGTTTCAATCAGCACCGCGCCTTCAAGCAGCGATCCGTATGCCAGCGCCACCACCGTCAGCAGTTGCACCAGAATGTTGCGGAAGGCGTGTTGCCAGATCACCTGCCACTCGGTCAGGCCTTTCACTCGCGCAGTCAAAATGAACTCCTGCGACAACTGCGCCAGCATAAAGCTGCGCGTCATGCGGCTGATGTAGGCGAGTGAATGGAAACCCAGCAGCGAAGCGGGCAGGATCAGGTGATTGAGCGCGTTGTTAAACACCGTGATATTGCCCGCCAGCAGCGCATCCACCAGCAGCAGACCAGTGCGGCGCGGCACAATGCCATCCAGACTGAAATCAACCCGACCGGCACCGCCGACCCAGCCCAAATGCGCGTAAAACAGCAGTAAACCGATCATGCCGACCCAGAAGATTGGCGTGGAGTAACCGGCCAGACTGATAATGCGCACCAGATAATCCACCAGGCTGTTGCGGCGTGCCGCAGCCCAGACGCCCAGCGGCACACCGAGTCCGGTGCCGAGCACAATCGCCAGCGTGGCGAGTTCCAGGGTGGCAGGAAATACGCGCAGGATATCGTTGATCACCTGCTGCCCAGTGAGCAGCGCCAGGCCCAGGTTGCCGTGCAGCAAGCCTTGCAGGTAGATCCAGAACTGCATCCACAGCGGTTTATCAAAGCCTAACTGGTGATAAACCTGCTGGTAAGTGGCGTGGTCGGCGTCTGGCCCGACAATCGCCAGTACCGGGTCGAGCGGCATGACGCGGCCAATAAAGAAGGTCAGCAGCAACAGGCCAAACAGCGTGATGGCGACCTGCAATGCGCGGCTACGCACCCGCCTCCAGTAGCGTTTTGTTAAGGTCATTGGACACCTCCGGCCAGGCTGTCTGGCGTTTTCCACACATCACGCAGGAAGGTGGTGGCAGAAGGATGCGGCACATAATCTTGCACGCGATTATTC
Organism: Pantoea sp. alder81; assembly: GCF_020179835.1. Lineage (GTDB taxonomy): Bacteria > Pseudomonadota > Gammaproteobacteria > Enterobacterales > Enterobacteriaceae > Pantoea. The sequence goes on from NZ_JAIUDA010000001.1 coordinate 794,948, forward strand.
ACCACCACCGAATCGGTCATCTGCGAAATCGGCATCAGTGCGGGGATCAACTGGTCGTAACGCTGTTGAATCGCGACGTAATCCTGCTGCTGTTTGGTGGTGTCTCGCTCCAGCAGCGCCTGATCGATCATCTGATTAAGCTGAGCATCGTAGAAGCCAGTGCGCCAACCCTGGAAGTTGGTGAGTCGGGCGCTGTCAGCATTGTTGGGGTTATACACCAGCGAGCGCAGGCTGGAGTGCGGATGCGGCTCCACACCACTGCCGCCGCGTCCCACCAGCAGATTGAACTGACGTTCACGCATCGCACCGTAAATCTGGTTACCGGTGCCGGTGATGATTTTGGCGCGAATCCCTGCCTGCATCAGCGTGGATTGAATGGCGATGGCGATATTGAGGAACGGCTGATCCGCCAGCACGCGCAAGGTGGTGTCGAAGCCATTAGGGTAGCCCGCTGCGGCTAGCAACGCTTTGGCGCGCGGCACATCGAGGCGATAACCGGGATCGGGCAGTGTCTCAGGCATACCGGATTGAATCGGACGCTGATGCAAGGTGCCATAACCGGCCATCAACGTTTTATTGATGCCCTGATAATCGACTAAGTAGCGCACGGCTTCGCGCACCTGCGGATTGGCGAAATGGTCATCCTTCATGCTCATCGCCAGGTAATAGATCGTGCCTTTCTGCACCGCATCAATGGTGAGATCCGGATCGTGGCGCAGCGCCTGCACATCGGGGATCGCCATGTTACTGGCAATGTCGATATCGCCTTTCTCCATCATCAAGCGCAGGGTTTGTGACTCTTGCAAATGGCGGAACACCACGCGGGTTAACCTGGGAGCGCCACGCCAGTAATTTTCATCCCTGCTCATGCGCAATACATCTTTGGCCTGCCAGATATCAAGACGGAACGGGCCGGAACCGGCTTCGTGCGTGGTCAGCCAGCGGTTGCCCCAATCATTGTTCACCGCGTTGGCCTGCACCGTTTTGCTGTCCAGCACCACCATGCTGCCAAGTGCGGCCAGGGAATAGATCACCAGTTGCGGATCGTTAGGCTTAGGCAGCTGGATCACCACCGTGCGGGCATCGGGGGCAGTGATCATCTGATCCACGTTGTCTTTACTGAAGCCGTAGGATTTCCACACGGAGGCTTGCGCCAGATTAAGGTGCAACACCCGGCGCATCGACCAAATCACGTCTTCGCTGGTGAGCGGGTTACCGGAATGGAAATGCACGCCGTCGCGCAGATGGAAAGTGAGTCGGCGATGATCGGCGCTGATCTCCCAGCGTTCCGCCAGTGCAGGGCGCACGTGGGTGAGCTGGCGCGGATCCAACTCGACGAGCCCATCATAGAGATTGACCACAATGCCCACCACTTCATTGCCGGTCATCGCGGCGGGGTCCAGCGTCAACAGGTTGTTCATGTTCATGCCCACGATCAGCTGGTCGTCTGGCGTGGCGGCCAGCAGCGACGGGCTACCCGTGAGCAGCAACAGCGCGGCGCACCACGCTCTGCAATAACGAGAGATGTTCATAAGCAAAGTCCAGCAGGTCAGAGGTTTATAGTTGTTTGCCGTACTGCTTGTGTTCGACGCTTACCAGCGATTGAGCGTATGCGTTTCAATCCAGCTGAAATTAATGTCCTCCCCAAGTCCAGGCCGGGTAGGCAGGTGAACAAAGCCCTGATCGTCCATCGGATCGACCAGACTGTTGAGATAGGCAGGTGGCTGTTCATAATCGAGGAAGGGGTGCAACAATCCCCGTTCGTACCAGCGGCAGTTACGAATCGCACCCACCACCGCGATGCTGGCCGCGCCGTTGCCGTGCACTTCACAATCCATGCCGAAGGCTTCTGCCAGGCTGGCCACTTTCATGGTGGCAGAAATGCCGCCAACGCCGTTGGCTCCGGCACGCAGGATGTCACAGGCACCTGCACGTACCCAGTCGGCACGACTGTGGTGTTTGCCGCCGAGGCTTTCCGGGCCGAGTACATCGATACTGAGGTTCTCCGCCAGCCAGGCATAAGAAGCCATGCTCTCCTCTTCCATCGGCTCTTCAAACCAGGCGAAGTTGAGCTTTTCCAGCGCCTTGCCGATGGTGAGCGCCTCACTGCGGCTGTACCAGTGGTAGCCATCCAGCATCAGGGCGATATCCGGGCCCACCGCTTCACGCACCGCCGCGCAGGCCTTGATGTCCATCGTGGTGCTGGGTGCAAAGGAGACCGGCGGCATCCAGGTATGTAACTTGATCGCCTGATAACCACGCGCCACCAGCTTTTCAGCAAACTGTGCATATTCATCCGGCGTTGAGAGGCCGCCTTCCAGTTCGTCGCCACACATGGTGCTGCCGTAGGCGGGAATTTTTTCACGATAGCCGCCCAGCAGTTTGTGCACCGGTTGCTTGAGCTTGCGGCCAATCAGATCCCACATCGCCTGTTCGACAGCGGAGAGGGCGCGCTCGGTAAGTTGGTGCGCGCTGCCACGCTGCCAGTGCACCAAATCCTGCCACAGGCGTTCACGATCAAAAGCGTTTTGCCCGATCAATACCTTGCGGAAGAAGGCGTTGACCACATGCGGTCGTATGACTTCTGCTGGCGCAAAGGCGTATCCACAATCGCCGTCTTCGCTTGTCAGCGTGAGCAGCGCCATTTGCGCATCGGTTTCTGCACCAGGGTGCGAGTGGCCCGCGCTATCTGATACGCGGCGCGTAGGGTAGGTAAAGAGAGTGACATCAATGGCGCTGATCTTCACGGTAAGACCTCCAGACAGGATTTCCATGCTCAGGGCGAGCGTTAAATTAAAAATAAAACAGCGTTTCAATTCGTAATTTAGCGTTCACAATTTGTTTACGCATTAGCTGAAATGCGGGAAGAGAGGGCGATTACCTGGGCAGTTGCATGGGGTGCTGTGAGCACTTTCACGAAAGGAGGTCGTTTTGTGAGCGGCTACACAGTAAGAAAAACGGCAAGGGGATGTAAAAAAATGTGTCGCTGGGGCTTTTCATTTCTTTTCAGCCAGGTAATAGTGACGCCGCGAAATTTTAATAATAATCATTATCATTTGTATGGGTAGACAAAATGAAACAATGGCTGTTAGCACTGGGGTTACTGGCTGTAACGGGTTCTGCTTCGGCAAAAATCATCACTGACATCGCCGGGCGTCAGGTTGAAGTCAAAGAAGAATCAAAACGCATCATTCTGGGTGAAGGGCGCCAGATGTATCTGCTGGCGGCATTCGATACCGCCGCGCCTTTCCATCGCGTAGTGGGCTGGCGTGATGATTTCCATAAAGCCGACTACGACGGCTATATGGCGTACGAGAAAAAATATCCTGAGATCAAAAAGCTGCCGACCTTTGGTGGGGCGAAAGATGGCACCTTCAACGTTGAGCAGGCGCTGACGTTAAAGCCAGATCTGGTGCTGATGAACCTCGAATCAAAAGCCGCCACGGATGAAGGCAAGCTGATTGAGAAGTTGCAGGCGGTGGGCGTTCCGGTGGTGTTTATCGACTTCCGCGAGAAGCCGATGGAGCACGCCGAGAAAAGCATCCGCATCATGGGCGAATTGGTGAATAATCCGCAGCGTGCTGAAGAGATTGTGGCCTTCCGTCGCGCAGAGATTGAAAAGGTGACCGATCGCCTGAAAAACTTCACCGGCACACGTCCAAAAGTGATGATTGACCGTGCAGGCGGCTACACCGACGAATGCTGCATGTCCTTTGGTGATGAAAACTTTGGTCAGATGGTCGAAATCTCCGGCGGGAGCAATATCGCTAAAGATCTCATCCCTGGCACCTTCGGTACGCTAAACCCAGAGCAAATCATTGCCAGCCGCCCGGATGTGGTGGTGGTGACCGGTGCCAACTGGAAGAACTACAACACCGTGGGCAAATGGGTGGGCGTTGGCCCTGGCGCAGACACCAAAGAAGCCACGGCACGTCTGAAGTTGCTGATGATGCGCGATGCGTTTAAAACCCTGCCGGTTGCCCACAACGGCAATGCACACGCCATCTGGCACCAGTTCTACGATAGCCCGTATCAGTTCGTCGCGATTCAGGCATTGGCCAAGTGGCTGCATCCGGATCTGTTCAAAGATCTCGATCCCGACGCCACTTTCCGCGAGTTCCATGAGAAGTTTCTGCCATTGCCTTATCAGCCGGGTTACTGGGTGACATTGCCTGCGGATAAGTCATAACCTTTAGGCTTTTTGCGCTAATAGCGCGCATTACTCTTCATCTTTACTAATATTTTACAGGCGGTTGACTGCGATTTCGGGGAAGCGAAACGTAGCCATCGCCTGAATAATAAACGTAATAGGGAGAGTGAAATGTTGTATACCTCGGGACGTTCAGCGTTTGCGGTGGGGCTTTACGCTCTGCTGGAACCGCTACCGCTGGGCTTTTTTGTTGCAGCCTGGCTGTTTGATATCATCTATCTGCAAACCTTCGTCATCATGTGGACCAAATCAGCCAGTTGGTTGATTGCTATCGGTCTGGTGCTCGCCATCCTGCCAAGATTAATCAGTCTTGTTTACTTATTTCGCGGCCCTTATCCCAGTGAGAAGACCCATTTCTGGCTGTCACTCCTGGCCATCGTCGTGGCTATCGCAAATGCCTTCATTCACAGTCGTGATGCGTATGCCGTGGTACCGCTAGGGGTAACGCTATCGACTCTGGTGGTGGCACTGCTGTTGCTCGCCAACGTGCAGTTAGCGCTGCGTGGACGCACCACAGCAGGAGGTCGCGCATGAAACAGATTCTGAGTGCAGTGACCCTCGCTATGCTTCTCAGCGCCTGTGATGATGGCGCACTGATCGATCCGCAAAAACAGATTGGCCCCAATCCTGAACTCCCCCAGGCGCAAAACTTCTTCGTACCGCCGATGCAGGTGCCGGAGGGTATCCCATGGAAAGCCGGTGAAATGCCAAAAGTGGCGGACGGGCTGAAGATTGAAAAGATCGCGGATAACTTACAGCATCCACGTCAGGTATTAGTGTTGCCGAACAATGATGTGCTGGTGGCCGAATCCAACGGCACACCGAAACCCACTACCGCGCCGAAAGATCTCATTACCGGCCTCGTGAAAAATGCTTCGGGCAAAGGCGGGGCGGGCGGCAATCGCATCACGCTGTTGCGTAATGTGAACGGCAAGTGGGAGCAACATCGATTTATCGATAACCTGACCGCGCCGTTTGGCATGCAGCTGGTGGGCAATACGTTGTATGTTGCCAACGCCGATAGCCTGGTGAAATTCCCGTATGAAACCGGACAAACTGAGATTCGTACGCCGCCCGTGGTGGTGACTGAACTGCCCGGCGGGCCGATTAACCATCACTGGACTAAGTCACTGCTGGCCAGCCCCGACGGCAGCAAGCTGTACGTCGGGGTAGGATCGAACAGTAACATTACGGAAAATGGCATTGGTGCCGAATATCGTCGAGCGGCGGTACTCGAAGTCGATGCGGCGAGCGGTGCCAGCCGTATCTATGCCAGTGGGCTGCGCAACCCCACCGGTCTGCAATGGGAGCCGCAAACGGGCAAGCTGTGGGCGATCGTCAATGAACGTGACGAGATTGGCTCGGATCTGGTGCCGGATTATATGACCTCGGTGCAGGACAAAGGCTTCTATGGCTGGCCGTACAGCTATTATGGCCAACATGTCGATGTGCGGGCGCAGCCACAGCGGCCTGACTTAGTAGATAAAGCCATCAAGCCAGATTACGCGCTCAGTTCGCACGTGGCACCGCTCGGCCTGCTGTTCTATGGCGCTGACAACATGCCGCAGTATCGTGGTGGGGCGTTTATTAGTGAGCACGGCAGCTGGAACCGCACGCCGTTGAATGGCTATCAGGTGGTGTGGGTGAAATTCGAAAACGGCAAACCGGTTGGGCAGCCACAGCCGGTGGTCACGGGATTCCTGACCGATGACCAAAAACAGGTACGGGGCTTACCGGTGGGACTGGCGTCAGATCAGCAGGGCGGTGTGCTGATCGCGGATGATGCCGGTAATGCCATTTGGCGTATCAGCTCTGCCAACTGATTTCTGCAGGCAATAAAAAAGGACTTGGCTTGATAGCCAAATCCTTTTTTTATGTTCGCTAACCGGCTGGTAACCGCGCTGCGAACGGGGTGCTCAGCACTCCTCACAAAGCAAATCATAAAATGTGCGGGGGAATATTTCAAGTTTCGCAAAAGTACTGTATGGTTATACAGGTGTTGAGTGGCGAGCGCAGTCTCATTGTTTTCTGATGACTCCCAGGGGCGCGGATTGTCAAATCCCGGCAGGTTTCAGGTGGTGCTGGCCTGTGGCTTCCACAATGAGTGGCGCTCAGCACTCCTCACAATTGTGCTTAGGCCATCGGCGGGTGGAGTCAAAGCCCCGGTAGCCGAAAGACGCGCTCCTGTCAGAGGAGAAGGAAAGTGATGGAACTTGTTCGATTGCTCCTGGACCTGGTCCGGGTCGTCCTGCAAATCATCGTTGCCCTTTTGCAACTGACCGGTCAGGCGCACTGACCGGAACTTGAAACAAGGCGGAGCTTACCCCTCCGCCTTTTTTCGTTAGTTTCACCAGGTGATTTTTTCTCAATGCCTGTAGTTACCTTCCGGCACTAAATTCTCTTTGCCATTCAGTGAAAATGTGATTATCAGCTTAGCTAACTTATGTTATGAATTTAGTCTTAGAAAAATATAATCAGGTAAAGGTTTTATGTCGTCGCAAAAATTGTCCAACAGCGTTCAACGCATTCATTCATCTGCCATTCGTGATTTATTGAAACACAGCAAAATGGAAGGGGTGATCTCACTCGGTGGCGGTATCCCTAATCCGGATCTGTTTGATACCGAAGGCCTGCAGATTGCGATGGATCGTGCGTTATCGCAGGATGGCCACAACGCGTTTCAGTATGGCTTGAGTGAAGGGGATCCGCTGTTACGTGAAGCGATCTGCCGCATTTCAGCCGACCGCGGTATTGATTGCACGCCGGACGACGTTGTAATCACCTCTGGCTCACAGCAATCACTGGATATTCTCGCCCGTGCCTTGATCAACCCAGGCGACATTGTGGTCGTTGAGCGTCCAACTTATCTTGCCGCATTGCAGGTTTTCCAGCTGGCTGAAGCGCAGTTCAAATCTGTAGGTACTGACGGCGAAGGCATGATTGTCGATGAGCTGGAAGAGTTGGTTAAACAGACGCCCATTAAAGCCGTCTATATTGTACCGACCTTTGGCAACCCAAGCGGCGTCACCTTATCTGATGCGCGTCGTCAGCAGTTAGTCGCGCTGTCGAAACAGTATGACTTCCTGATTTTTGAAGACGATCCCTACAGCGAGATTAACTTCACCAACCAGACTTTCCGCCCGCTGAAATCCCACGCGCAAGCCATGGGTGCCAGCGAGAATGTGATTTATACCTCGACCTTCTCTAAAATCCTGGCGCCGGGCGCACGCGTTGGTTGGATCACCATGCCGGGCTGGTTGAAGTCATCGGTGGTGAACCTGAAGCAGGCAACGGATCTGCATACCAGTTCATTGTCGCAGTCTATGACGCGTCATTATCTGGAAACGGGGCGTTTACCGGAGCAGATTAAATTGATCCGTGCGGCCTACAAACAGAAGTGTGATGCGCTGTGTACGGCACTTGAGACAGAGCTGGGCGACCGGCTGCACTTCTATCGTCCGCTGGGCGGGATGTTCCTGTGGGCAACCTTCAAAGAAGCGTTCAACACCACAGAATGGCTGAAAACCACCCTGAGCAACGGCGTGGTGTATGTGCCGGGTGAGTTCTTCTACTGTGATAATCCGGATACTTCAACGCTGCGTATTTCGTATGCCTCAGTATCAGAAACCAATCTGGCCGTGGCAGCACAGCGCTTGAAAGCCTCATTACCGCAGTAAGCGTTCTGAAAGAGCCCTTTGCTGAAAGGGCTCATCCTAGCCGTTGGCACTGTCCAGCGGCCAGGATTCAAACAGATAACCATCAAAATCGATGTCATCGACATCTGAAAACTCCAGCAGTCGCTGCTTCACGTTCTCCAGATGCTGCCACATGGCTTGCTTGGCGGCGCGCGCGTCTTTCTTGATCAGCGTGGCGAGGATCTTCTTGTGATCGTCAAGCCACTGTTTGCGGTAATCGTTATTCACCAAATGTCGATGTAGCTGACTCCACATCACGTTATCTTCACGCCACTGCCAGGATTGTTTAAACAGCTCGACCAACATGCTGTTATGGGTCGCTTCCGCAATCGCTAAATGGAAATTACGGTCGCCATTCTCGCTTTCGTTGACCGCACCAGAAGCCAGCTCTTTCTCTTCCAGTTCCAGCGCCTGACGCATCTTGATGATGTCTTCACGCGTGGCCTGAAGGGCGGCAAACTCCGCGATGTTACTCTCCAGAAGCTGACGCGCCTGCAGCATCTCAAACGGGCCGGCATCATTACAGGCGGCTTGAGCCGTCGCGCGCGGTGCGGGGCTGTCGTTTACCACGTAGATCCCAGCACCACGACGTACCTCGATCAAACCCTCCAGCTCCAGCATGATCAGTGCTTCACGCACCAGCGTGCGGGTCACATCCAGCAAGGCAGCCAGTTCACGCTCAGGTGGCAACCGTTCACCCACGGCGTACTGCTTTTGCGTAATCATGTTACGCAACATTTCCCCTACTTCCTGATAAGGGCGCTGTGCTGATGCTTGTGTTTTCATGAGCTCTTTTCTGCTGATTAAGAAGTTTACGACCACCGACGCTGCCATCATTTGCGCCCTGCACTATAGCACAGGGCGTGATTTTCACTTCGGATTGAGGGTGAAGTAGCGCTGTGCGTTATTGAAGCAAATATCTTGCAGCATGCTGCCGAGCACCGCTTCATCGTGCGGCACAATCCCTTCCTGCACCCATTGGGCAAGCAGATTGCACAGAATACGACGGAAGTATTCATGGCGCGTATAGGAGAGGAAGCTGCGTGAATCCGTCAACATGCCAACGAACTGGCTGAGCAGGCCGATCTGTGAGAGTTGCTCCAGCTGACGCAACATGCCATCGCGTTGATCGTTGAACCACCAGCCAGACCCAAATTGCACTTTGCCCGCAATCCCTGTGCCCTGGAAGTTACCTGCCATCGTGGCCAGCACTTCGTTATCACGTGGATTGAGGCAATAGAGAATGGTTTTGGGCAGTTGATCGTTGATATCCATCGCATCAAGCAGGCGTGAAAGCGGCAGGGCAATATTGTTATCACCAATCGAGTCAAAACCGCTGTCAGCACCCAGCAGACGGAACAGGCGGGTGCTGTTGTTGCGGATGGCGCCGATATGCAGCTGCATCACCCAATCACGTTTCGCATATTCAGCGCCGAGCCACACCAGCACTGCGCTGCTAAACTGGGCGACCTCCAGCTCGCTGAGCGTGTCGCCGTTGCGGCGCTTAGACAGAATGGCGTCCAGCACGTTGTCATCCGGAACCGGGGCGAAGCGCAGCACTTCAATACCGTGATCTGATGCCCGGCAGCCGTGGGCGGAGAAGTGATCTAAACGGCGCAGCAGGGCGGTGCGCAGTGCATCAAAGTTATTGATTGCGACATCCGCTGCCGATTCCAGGCGACCCAGATAGTCAACAAAGCCATCCAGCTCAATCTTAAATATCTTGTCCGGACGCCAGCTCGGTGCAACATCGATGTCAATGCTGCTATCTTCGGCAATCTGGCGGTGATACTGCAGGGAATCAATCGGATCATCTGTGGTACCCACCATACGCACCTTCATCTGGCGCATTATGCCGCGCGCGGAAAACGCAGGCGTTGCCAGCTTCTCGGCACACTCATCCCACACGCGTTGCGCGGTGTCGGGTCCAAACAGCGTATCGGTGATGCCAAACGGGCGGCGCAGTTCCAGATGGGTCCAGTGATACAGCGGGTTACCAAGAGTCTTTGGCACGGTGTGTGCCCAGGCGAGATATTTGTCGTAGTCGTTGGTGGTTTTACCGGTGATCAGCGATTCATCGACGCCCGCCGCACGCAGCGCACGCCATTTGTAGTGATCGCCTTCCAGCCAAATCTGTCCGAGGTTGGCGAATTGACGATCTTCGGCAATCTCCTGCGGATTAAGATGGCAGTGATAATCGTAGATCGGCATATCTGCGGCAAAGTCATGGTACAAACGACGAGCAACATCGCTTTGCAGCAGGAAATCGTCATCCATAAAGTGCTTCATTTCGGCTCCTGATTCAGGGATGTAACGGTGGCGCGGGCACCATACTGGCAAAGTTGTGCGTACACCTGTTGTAGGGTACTGACGAATCCTGCATTGGCAGGCAAGTCGTCACCAAAAATGGTTTTCACAGCGAGCAGGGCGCTAACGCGCGCATCGCCTTCTGGCGTGTGCTGGTTAATGTCATGCAAGGTGGCATGTAATGGGTCAACCACATCAAATGGCTCACCACGCTCATCCTGCCCAAGCACGTAACGCATCCATCCGGCAATCCCCAGCGCCAGGTGGCGATAGTCACTGCCGTGCTTTAGGTGATAGCGCACAGAATCCAGCCAGCGCTGCGGCAGCTTCTGACTGCCATCCATCGCAATCTGTTGCGTCCGGTGGCGCAGTGAAGGGTTGCGAAAGCGTTCGATCAGCTGATGGGCATAGGCTTGCAGATCAATTCCGTCTGGCATCGATAGCGTGGGCACCTGCTCCTGCAGCATTAATGCTAATGCCGCCTGACGATAGGCCGGAAGTTGCATGGTGTCGGCAATGGTCTCGCAGTTGCCCAGATAACCGAGGTAGGCGAGAAACGAGTGGCTGCCGTTAAGCATGCGCAGTTTCATCATTTCGAAGGGCGCAACGTCCGCCACAAACTGCGCGCCAACGCGATCCCAGTCAGGACGACCGTTGACGAAATCATCTTCGATCACCCACTGACGAAACGGCTCGCACGCCACGCCGCAGGGATCATCAACGCCCAGTAGCGCACGAATTTCCTGCTGTGTTTCGTCAGTCACCGCCGGCACGATGCGGTCAACCATACTGCTGGGAAAGGTAACGTTCTCACCAATCCACTTCGCCAGCTCCGCATCGCGCAACTGCGCAAAGCCCACCACAGCAGCGCGGGCAACATGGCCGTTATCGCGCAGGTTGTCACAGGACAGCACGGTAAACGGTCCTACGGCACGTTCACGACGCACACGCAACGCTTCTACGATAAAACCAATCGCGGACTTTGGTGTGGCGGGATGCGCAAGATCATGCTGAATCAGCGGGTTGTCAGCATCCAACTCTCCGTTGGCACCTTGGGTGCAGTAACCTTTCTCAGTCACCGTTAATGAGACGATTGCGGTTTCCGGGCGAGCCAGCGCTTCGATGATGCCATCATGCCCATCCAGTGCCGGATGTAACGCCTCTTTGATGGCGGCTACGATATGAACTTGGTTCTGTTCGGCGCCTTTTTCCGTCACGCTGTAGAGCAGATCTTGCTGGCGCAGTTGCTCCACCAACAGTTTGCCGCTTGCCGACATCAGGTTGACCTCACAGATACCCCAGTCACTGTCGCTGATTTCAAGCAGATGATGCAGATAAAGCGCCTGATGCGCGCGATGAAATGCGCCACAGCCAATATGTACGATACGCGGTACCAGCCGTTGGTGATTCCAGGCGGGGCGGTTCACTTTTAGTTCGCCGCTGGCAAGGTTATGTTCCATGTAAACTCCATTCGACCCGATGCGCATAAATGCGCACCCTACATCGGACCGTTGCATTTTGGGCAGAGGCCCCGTGTAGCCTTCCGATGGATTGTAGGGTCGCCATTGATGGCGACCACAACGGCGCTAAACTTTCAGAAATAAGCGCGGTGAATCGCTAACTCCACGCCGCGAATCTCTGCCAATCCTTTCAGACGACCAATCGCCGAATAACCGGGGTTAGTCTTCTTGCGCAAGTCGTCGAGCATCTGGTGACCATGATCCGGGCGCATCGGAATCAAATCTTCCTGACCGGCCGCTTTACGGCGATGTTCTTCTTCAGCAATCGCCTTAATCACCGCAAACATGTCGACATCGCCGCCCAAATGCGCCGCTTCGTGGAAGGTATTTGGATTCTCTTCGCGTTTGGTTGACCGCAGGTGCGCAAAGTAAATACGTGGACCAAAACGTTTAACCATACCGGCGAGGTCGTTTTCAGCTAATACGCCATAAGACCCGGTGCACATGGTGAAGCCATTCGCCGTGCTCGGTACGGTATCGATCATCCACTGCAAGTCTTCCGCGTTGGAAACGATGCGCGGCAGACCCAGAATTGGACGCGGTGGATCATCCGGATGCACCGCCATACGTATGCCGGCCTCTTCTGCCACCGGAATAATCGCGCGCAAGAAGGTGGCGAAGTTTTCACGTAACTCAGCTTTGCCGATACCGTCATAACGGGCCAATTGCGCACGGAACTGATCCAGCGTGTAACCCTCTTCGGCACCCGGTAAGCCAGCGATGATATTGCGCGTCAGGCGGGTTTTATGCTCTTCGCTCATGGTGGCGAAACGGTCAGCCGCCTGAGCAATTTCCGTGGCGGTGTAATCGTTTTCTGCCCCCGGACGCTGCAGGAGGTGCAGTTCAAATACGGCAAATTCAATCTGATCGAAACGCAGCGCTTTTGCGCCATCAGGTAACAGGTATTCGAGGTCAGTGCGGGTCCAGTCGAGGATCGGCATAAAGTTGTAGCAGACGGTTTTAATACCGCATTGCGCCAGATTTCGCAGCGACTGCTGGTAATGACGGATCCACTTCTCACACTCACCGCTGCCGGTTTTGATCTCTTCGTGAATCGGCACGCTTTCAACCACTGACCACACTAGACCCGCCGCTTCCACGATGGCTTTGCGCTGCATAATTTCGTCTACCGACCACACTTCACCATTCGGAATGTGGTGCAGGGCAGTGACGATTCCGGTCGCGCCAGCCTGTCGTGCATCAGCAAGGGAAACGGGGTCATTCGGGCCATACCAGCGCCAGGTCTGCTTCATGTTGTTACCTCATTTGGGTCCTGAAGATGCAACTCAAGACTATTCTTATATTGGTTGACCTATTTATCGGTTAGCGCATCGCTCATGGTTAAGATTGCGCTCTCAGGGCCTAAAATTCGGCTCTTTGACGGCTCATGTCAACCTCACAAGCCATTTTGGTTAACCAGATCACAATTGCGGCATCTGACGGGCGACCAGCTTAAGCATCTGTGGTTCACTCCTGGCGGATGGTTAGAGATGACTCACTGAAGTCGCTCCTCAACAACAAGCAACAATTCCTGGGCGGCAGCCAACGATATTTCCGGTTTATCGCTTGCCCGCGCATTCACCACAGGATTTGTAAGCTCATGATGTTAATAAAGAATGGAGAACCAGATGAACCGCAGTTTGAATCCAGGGATCGCTGCCGCTGGCAGCAAACGCACCTTCCGCAATTTGCGCTGGTGGGTATTGGTGTTGTTCTTAGCGGGCGTCACCGTCAACTACATCACCCGTAACTCATTGGGCATTCTGGCGCCTGAGCTGAAAACCAGCCTTGGCATCACCACTGAACAATATTCATGGATCGTCGGTGCCTTTCAGCTGGCGTATACCTTCTTCCAACCGATTTGTGGCTGGCTGATTGATGTGATCGGCCTTAAGGTCGGCTTTCTGATTTGTGCCTCGGTCTGGGCTGTTGCCTGTCTGTTCCATGCAGGTGCGGCGAGCTGGGTGCATCTGGCCATTCTGCGTTTTGTGATGGGTGGAGCGGAAGCTGCTGCCACGCCGGCCAACGCCAAGGTATTAGGTGAATGGTTCCCGAAAAAAGAGCGCCCGGTTGCGGCGGGATGGGCAGGCGTGGGCTTCTCGATTGGCGCCATGCTGGCACCACCGATCATTTACTTCGCTCATGCTTCTTTTGGCTGGCAGGGCGCGTTCCTGTTTACCGGTTGTCTGGCGCTGGCGTGGGTGGTGCTGTGGTGGCTGCTGTATCGCGATCCTGAAATTCATCCCAATCTGTCGGCATCGGAACTGGAATTTATTCGTCAGGATAATGAACCGCCTGCCGTCAAACTCCCTTTCTTCAAAGCACTGAAGAGCGTCTCGAAAAATAAACGTTTTTACGGTATCGCCATTCCTGCCTTTATGGCTGAACCGGCGTGGGGTGTGCTCAGTTTCTGGGTGCCGCTTTATCTGGCTAAAGATCTCGGCATGGATCTTAAGCAGATCGCCATGTTCGCCTGGATGCCATTCCTGGCAGCGGACCTCGGCAGCGTCGCCAGTGGCTATCTGACACGTCTCTACACTCGGCTGTTTGGTTTAAGACTGGTCAACTCGGTGGTGGCCAGCTCGGTCACCGGCGCCTTCCTGATGCTTTCTCTTGCGCTAGTGGCGCTGACCAAAGATCCGTATGTGGCGATTGCGCTGATTTCGATTGGGGGCTTCGGGCACCAGATCATCTCCTGCATGCTTAGCGCGCTGGTGGTGGAGAAGTTTGATAAAGGCCAGATGGCCACCGTCAACGGCATGCGCGGTTCTTTCGCGTGGATCTCCAGTTTCCTGTTCTCGCTGGTGATTGGCGTCACCGCCGACAAAATTGGCTTTAACCCGTTATTTGTCGCCATGGGCTTCTTCGACCTGATTGGCGCGGTCTTCCTGATTGCATTTATCGCTGAACGTCGCGCCCAGCGCGCCTGAATAAAGTAGGTAACAATGAAAACCTTAAAAAATTGGTCACTCACTCATTCTGATCAACACCATGTTGCGTTAACCGTCGATGGGAAATACCAGCTGAACCTCTTCGTGCTGGAATCCGGCATGTTCCGTGTTTCGATTAAACGCCAGAGTGGCTATGCACTGGATCGCACCTGGAGCATAGCGCCAGACAGCGATGTGCCATGGGAAGGGCGCCCGCGCGATAGCCTGGCGGGCTTTACCCTGCCAGGATTCACCCTGGAAGAAGAGGGCGACACACTGGTGGTCTCCACCGATGTGTTGCGCGTCATTGTGCATCAACCGCTGGCGCTGGAGTGGCAACATCGTGATAGCGCCGGAACCTGGCAATTGCTGACTTGTGACCGCCCAACCAGCGCTTACCAGATCAACGCGCACGGTGATGGCGTGGCGCACTACCAGCGCCGTATGAACGATGATGCCTATTATGGTTTGGGCGAGAAAACCGGTGATCTTCAACGCAATGGCAAGCGCTATGAGATGCGTAACCTGGATGCGATGGGTTACAACGCTTCATCGACCGATCCGCTGTATAAGCACGTGCCGTTTACCATTACACGTCGCAGCGATGTGAGCTTTGGCCTCTACTACGATAACCTCAGCAGTAGCTGGTTTGATCTCGGTAATGAACTGGATAACTATCATCTTCCTTATCGTCGCTGGCAGGCGGAAAGCGGTGATATTGATTACTACCTGTTTGTTGGCAGCAAAGTGCTGGATGTCACCAAGGCCTTCGTGCGCCTGACCGGTAAAACGCTGTTTGGCCCGAAATGGAGCCTCGGTTACAGCGGTTCAACCATGCATTACACCGATGCGCCGGATGCGCAAAATCAGCTGATGAACTTCATCCGTCTGTGCGAGGATCACGACATTCCGTGCGACTCGTTCCAGTTGTCTTCGGGATACACCTCGATCAACAACAAGCGCTACGTGTTCAACTGGAACTACGACAAAGTGCCACAGCCGGAAGTGATGAGTCAGGCATTCCACGATGCCGGTTTGCGTCTGGCTGCCAACATCAAACCTTGCCTGTTGCAGGACCATCCGCGCTACGAAGAAGTCGCGGCGCAAGGCTTGTTTATCCGCGACTCAGAAGAAGATGCGCCAGAGCGTTCGGTGTTTTGGGACGACGAAGGTTCGCACCTTGATTTCACTCATCCACAAGCGGTGGCCTGGTGGCAGGAGAACGTCACGCAACAGTTGCTGGCGAAGGGCATCGATTCGACCTGGAATGACAACAACGAATATGAAGTGTGGGATGGCGAAGCGCGTTGTCATGGCTTTGGTACGCCGATCGCCATCAAGCATATTCGCCCGGTGATGCCGCTGCTGATGATGCGTGCCTCGATGGAAGCGCAGCAGCGTTTCGCGCCGGAAAAACGTCCGTTCCTGATTTCACGTTCTGGCTGTGCCGGGATGCAACGTTACGTGCAGACATGGAGCGGTGATAACCGCACCAACTGGACTTCACTGCGCTACAACATTCGCATGGGCCTCGGGATGAGCTTATCGGGTCTGTACAACGTCGGGCACGATGTGGGTGGCTTCTCAGGTGATAAGCCGGACGCCGAACTGTTTGTGCGCTGGGTACAAAACGGCGTGATGCACCCGCGTTTCACCATTCACTCGTGGAATGACGATCACACGGTGAATGAGCCGTGGATGTATCCGTCGGTTACGCCTGCGATTCGTGCTGCGATAGAACTCCGCTATCGCCTGCTGCCGTATCTCTATACCTTACTGTGGCAAGCGCACGCGGATGATGAACCGATGCTGCGCCCGACGTTCCTCGATCATGAGCATGACGCGCAGACCTTTGCCGAGTGCGATGAGTTTATGCTGGGCCGTGATGTATTAGTGGCGAGTGTGGTTGAAGCGGGTCAGCGTGAACGCACTCTGTGGCTGCCGGATAACCAAACCGGCTGGTATGACTTTGCGACCCAGCAGTGGTACAGCGGTGGTCAATCGATCACGCTGCCTGCACCGCTGGAAACCCAGCCGATGCTGGTCCGCGCCGGTGCGGCCTTGCCACTGAGCCAGCGTCTGCGCCATGTTGATGCGCAAGCAGATGACCGCCGGACGCTGCAGCTTTATCCATTACAGGGAAAAGGCGTGAGTAACGGACTGGTGTTCGAGGATGACGGTGAGTCCTGGGGTTATCAGCAGGGTAATGCGCTGTGGCTAAACTGGGAAATGCGCAGCGATGCCGAGGCGATTCATCTTAACTTCCAGCGCAAAGGCGATTATCAGCCGGCATGGAAAACGCTTCAGATTGCCTTACCAGCTGGAGAACTGCGCCAGCTTTATATTGATGGTGTAGCGGTTGCTGCGTCAGATGCGCAAGCAGTGCTGGCAGAGATAGCGAGTCACTAAGCGTCTTTGTTTAGGGAGGAGTGTGCAGCCATGCACACTCCTCACACTTACAGGGTCCTGCCTTAGCAGCGTGCCCTGGGAATAACACGCAACAACATCATCAGTTCGTTATTCATGAACAGCACTTCAAACTCCCGATGACTCAAGGAAATCCCTCTTTTCATTGGTCCAATATTTTTCATTCAGCTCATATTAGCCAACGAAAAATCGAGCTTTATCTTTGAATTAATCAATCAACCCCTTCGCCCGCGCCAGTAAAAACGCGGTCACTGAAGTGGCATCGGTGACTTTGCCTTCCAGCACCAGTTGCAGAAACTCACTGATCTTCATTTTGCGTGCGGTGAGCCCGACTTCCTCGGCATCCAGATTTTGCCCCTGGTAGCGTAATTCGCTGGCGAGATAGATGTGATAGCCTTGCGCAGAGTATCCCTGCGCCAGTTTTTGATAGCCAACGTATTGCCAGCGATCGGCAATCAATCCCGTCTCTTCCTGCAGTTCGCCTGCGGCGAGCGTTTCCGGTGAAGCATCGGGATTCAGCTCCCAACTGCCTTGTGGCAACTCAATAGTGCGTTCACTTACCGGGTAACGATACTGCTCAACCACAAAAATGCTGTCCTGCTCCACTGGCAGAATCACCACGAAGTCATCCTTTTCAATCACCGAATAGATACCTTCGCTACCGTCAGCTCGTTGAATTTTATCTTCTTTGAGTGTCATCCAGCGATTGCGATAGATCTCTGTCGATGCAAGGGTATGAATTTCAGGTTTCAAATGGGGCCTCCAGGAAATGAATCAGTGAGTCACCGATTTAAGCCTAAAACTGTGTTGTGGTGACAGGTAACTTATCTGTTTTTTCCATCGCGTGTTTTAAAGCATTCAGGAATACCGTTACACGTGCGGGTAATTGCCGTGTGGTCGGGAACAGGGCCCAAACGCCGAGCATTTGCGGTTGGGCATCCAGCAACTCAATGGCGACCAGATCGCCCGCGGTCAGCTCTTCACGGATATCCCACTCTGATAACTGGGCGATGCCACTGCCTGCCATGCACAGGGTGCGCACTCCCTCCACGTTACTGCCACTGAAACGACCTTCCACGCTCAGGCTGGAAATATGCCCGTCAATGATAAAGCTCCATTGCACTACGCCGGAAAGTCGCAGGCAGTTGTGATCATGTAAGTCGTTTAATGTCTGAGGCGTGCCAAAGCGTTGAAGATAACCGGGTGAAGCACACAGCATACGCGGATTGTCAGCAAGACGGTGAGCCACTAAACGGGAGTCACGCAGCGGCGCAATGCGAATGGCGACATCGTAACCCAAACCCACCAGGTCTGTGACGTCATCGCTTAGTTGAAACTCAATGCGCAATTCTGGATTAGCCTCCATCAGGGCAGGCAACAGCGGAATAATGGTGCGGCGACCAAATCCCGATGGCGCTGTAATCCGCAGTTGTCCGGTCGCACCTTGCTGGTGCGGAGAAAACAGATTGCGTGCGCTCTGCTCAGTTTCCGCCAGCGATTTCGCATAGGGCAGAAACTCTTCTCCCTCCACGGTCAGCGCGATGGCGCGGGTGGTACGGTGCATCAGACGCACGCCAAGATCTTCCTCCAGCGAAGCCAGCCGACGCGACACCGTCATCGGCGTCGCATTCAGCCGCCGAGCCGCCTGCGTCAGGCTACGCGTTTGCGACACCATCAGGAAAACCTCAATATCTTTGGAGTTCATTTTAACGATTTCCGTTATACAGACGTATCATCTTCGGTCATTTTTACCGCTAAAGCGACACACTATAATGCGCTCTGACGATAATCAGGGAATGTGAAGTAGCTAATGGCCGATAAACACTTATTTCAGAGCGGTACCTTAAATCGACTCGCACTGAAAAATCGCATCATGGTGGCTCCCATGACACGTATCTCCGCCACGGTGGATGGCGTACCGGGCGACCGCATGAAGCACTATTACGAACGTTTCGCGCGCGGTGGTTTTGGCACCATCATTACGGAAGGGCTGTATATCGATGAAGCCTGGTCGCAGACGTATGCCTTCCAGGCAGGCCTGGTCAATAGCCGACAGGTTGCCGGCTGGCGTGCCATCACTGAGGGTGTACATCAGCATGGCGGCAGGATCATTGCGCAACTGATGCATGCCGGGGCGATTTCTCAGGGCAATATCTACCGTAACGACACGCTCGCGCCCTCGGTGGTGCAACCGCGTGGCGAGCAACTGGGTTTTTATCATGGACATGGCAATTACGCGTTGCCTGGAGAAATGAGTGAGGATCAGATTCAGGCGGTTATTCAAAGCTTTGCCGAAACTGCTGCACGCGCCATTGGCGTAGCGGGATTTGATGGTATCGAAATTCACGGCGCGAATGGCTATCTGCTCGATCAATTCTTCACGGATTACACCAATCAGCGTCACGATCGATGGGGCGGTGATATCGCTGCTCGCCTGTCACTGACCCTGGCGGTGATCCGCGCGGTACGCCAGCGTATAGGCCACGATGTCACTTTAGGTGTACGTATTTCACAAGGCAAAGTGAATGATTTCCATCATAAGTGGCAGGAAGGGGAAGCGGGCGCAAAACAGGCGTTCTCTCTGTTGGCTGAGTCAGGTATTGATTACCTGCATCTCACCGAATACGACGCACTGCAGCCAGCATTTCCTGGCAATACGCTTTCGCTGGTGCAGATTGCGCGTGAGGTGGCGCCGAGCCTGACGATTGTGGCCAATGGTTCGCTGTCAGACAGTAGCAGCGCGTCTCAGGCGCTGGAGCAGGGCGCTGATTATGTCGCGTTGGGTAAAAGCGCGCTGGCGAACCCTGACTGGCCGATGCGTATCCGTGATGCAGCGCCAATGCGTGAGTTTGATAAAAATCTGCTAGCCCCTTCCGCTGATGTGAAGGATTGCGAGTTGGGGTAATGATTTAACCGCGGTAAAAGAGGGTAATAAGCACGGGTGTAATGTACGCCCCGTGCTTGCCATTACTGTTTGAAAGCCCAACCCAGTTTGCCATCTTCAGAAATCAGCTTGTCCAATTTCTTTTCGTTCACTTTTTTCATTGCGCCGAGCTTTTCAGCGGTCAGCGCACCGCTATCGCTTTGCGCAATCACCGTGTCCCTGGGAATATCCGTGATTTTTTCGGCAATGGCACTCACTGCTTTGCCATAGCCTTTGCGGTCATGCAGATCGAAAGATTTTAGCGGGAGCACGGTTTCCAGCCACTTTCCCCAATAGAACTCCAGGAACGGCGGGGGATTGTCCTCTTTCTCAAAGCCGATATCGCGCACGAAGTAGACCATTGAGCGATACTCATCATCCTGCATATGCTTGCGGCCCAACACTTTTGGCAGCGCATCCGGTTTGATCTTGCCTTTCGGGGTATCCAGCCAGACCAGATGCGCAGCTTCCATCTGCTGCCAA
The DNA here is from genome assembly GCF_020179835.1 of Pantoea sp. alder81. Classification (GTDB taxonomy): domain Bacteria; phylum Pseudomonadota; class Gammaproteobacteria; order Enterobacterales; family Enterobacteriaceae; genus Pantoea. Next base: position 815,443 of record NZ_JAIUDA010000001.1, read on the forward strand.
AAAGCACTCATGGTTTTCAGGCTGCGGAAGTCATTGGTGATACGCACCTGGACATGGGTTTTTAAACCACCGATGTCGGCGAAGTTACTGAAAGTATGGTGACCATCGGTGAGATACAGTGCGTTATCCGGGGCGATGACGGCGGTCTTCATCGGTCCGGGTTGCGCACCCACGGGCGCTTTACAGGTAAAGCTGTCCGGATCGGAGATGCGTGATTTACTGCTGAATTTATCCACGCCTTTCTGTCCCATGCTCTCGCAGAAATCATCGAACAGCTTTTTGGGATCGGCTTGATAGCGATGCAGTTTGTAATCCAACTGGCGATAGCCAATGGCTGCCTGTGTAGGATGCAGTTGCGACAATTGCACCTGCACAATATCGCCCGCTTTAATATCAGCGGGCAGTGCAGCAGATGCCTGTCCAGCTGACCATAAAAGTGCCAGCAGTGACCACGGTGATTTCATTCCCTTTCCCTATTCGCCCTCAACTGGGGCGCTACGATAGCATTTCTGTCATCTTGCCGCTTTAGTGTTGTGCTTCGAAGTTGTCATGAAACAACTCGTTATCCAGACATCTGACCACATTGGAGCTTGCTATGGCACTTGCCGCTGTTCAACCGGCTAAACTGCAACACACGATCATCGATCCTAGCGTGCGTATGCGCGAAACCCACATTGGTCAGCAATGTGAAATTCTTGCGGAAAGTTATCTTGAATATAGCGAACTGGGTGATTTCTCTTACCTCGGCGAGCACTGTTGCGTCGCTGATGCACAGATTGGGCGCTTTACCGCCATTGCCAATCAGGTACGCATTGGTGCGCCTAACCATCCGATGGATCGCGCTTCCCAGCATCGTTTTACTTATTGCCCGGAATATTATGATCCTCAGGCGCAGCGCGATGCGGGTTTCTTTGCCGACCGCCGCGACGATCGTGTGATCATTGGCAATGATGTGTGGATTGGTCACGGAGTGATTGTACTGCCGGGCGTCACTGTTGGTGATGGCGCGGTATTGGCTGCTGGCGCGGTGGTGACCAAAGATGTGGCACCTTACACCATTGTCGGCGGCGTCCCTGCGAAAGTTATCCGTGGACGCTTCACGCCCGAAATCGCGACGCAGTTACAGGCGATTGCCTGGTGGAACTGGCCGCTGGAGAAGTTGATGGCGCATCTGGCGGATTTCCAATCGCCGGATATCGCCGCCTTCTGCCAGCGGCACGCGGTGTAAAAACTACAACGCCTGTGGTGCTGCCACGGCTGGATCATCGGCCTGCAGGCGTTTTTCCGGTTGCAACAGCGTCATCGCCAGCATACTGCCAAACGCGATGCAGGCGGTGACGGTAAACATCGCGTTGTATCCGTAATATTCCGCCAGCCAGCCGGACAGCATCGGAGAGATAATAGAAGCGATGTTGGCGATCGCCAGCGTCATCCCACTGTAAGCGCCCACTGATGCTTTCGGCGTCACATCAATCACCACTGACCAATAGACGTTATTCACCAGCGCGTTGAGAGCGTTACCCAGCGTCATCAGTGCGATAATGCCTGCCGCTGACCCCACCCATGGAATGGCCATAAAACAGCACGCAGTGGCGCATAAAGTGACTGAAGCGAAGACATTTCTCGCCAGGCGTAAATTGTTAAAACGCGCCAACAGGCGGTCGGCAATACGACCACCGAGCAGCACAGTAAAGCAGGCACCGCTCCATGGAATCATCGCCACATACCATAGCGAATGGAGATCGTAGTGGAAGTTATCCTGCAGATACTTCGGCAGCCAGGTGACTAGCGTGAAGGTGATATAGAGGAAGCTGAAGTAGCCGAGTGCGTTGCACACCAGGGTACGGCTGGTGAAGAAACGCCACCATGGCAGCGCACCGTCATGTTGGCTTTCACGCTTTTGCCCATTGATGATCAGCTGACGTTCCGCCGCATTGGCGCGGGGATGCAGCAGCGGCGTGTCGGTAAAGTTGCGTGCGAAAAGTAACATCGCCAACAGCGAGAAGGCCCCGAGCAGAATAAACATCATGCGCCAGTCGTCGGTTAACAGCAGCAAGCCCACGGCAATCGGCGCGGTCAGCAGTGAACCCACCTGAGTGCTGAGCAAGCCGATGCTCAGCGCAAAACCCCGTTCATTATCCGGGGCCCAGTGGGCGATGGTTTTGTTCATCAACGCATAGGCCGGACCTTCTGAAAAACCAAACAGGATGCGCAACGCGGCAAATCCCATAATGGCCGAACCACCAAACAGCGCCATGCCGACTTCACCGGCCCACGCGGTGGCAATTTCCAGCAGTGACCACAAGATACCCGCCATCAACCACACTTTCTTGGTGCCAAGCCTGTCAGCCAGGAAGCCGCCGCACAGCGAGCCGAACAGGTAGCCAAAACCGAAATAGCCTAATACCGCACCCAGTTGCACTTTGGTGAAGTGAAACTCCTGGGAGATGGCGTTAGCAGCAAACGAGAGTGCGCCGCGATCAACGTAGTTGATCAGCGCGATGAGAAACAGCAGGGAAAAAATAGTGTAGCGAGTAGAGGATGCTTGCATAGCGCGACTCCTGAAAAAGAACACAGGAATCATTAAGCAAAGCTGATGCCAAAGTAGTAAGGCTGCTAATAATTAGCGCGAGTGTGCGGTGTAAGGCCTTACTGTAGCAAGGGCGTGCCCATCGTAAGCCTGGCTGCACCAGCATGATCAGATAAGCGTTCTTTTATAGTGCGTGCAGTCTTCAATTTGTGTTTATACGTGAATGCCATATTGGTAACTCCGCGTCATCTCAAGTAAACTCAAAATAACCCATTTTTGAGATTGCTTGCGATGAGATTGCGTCGTCCCCCCCAACAACTGCTTGAGACACAGACCAGTATTGAAAACGCTGAATGGCTTAGCCGCTATTCCGAGTGGGATGCGCGCTATTTGCACTTTGACGAACTCAGCCGTCGAATCCGGGATAGTGACGAACGATTGGCGGTGTGGAGTGCATTAAAATTCAAACGTCGCAGCACGGCTCAACATTTTGTCATCGCGTCACAAGAAGTCAGTTGCAACTTTACCGCAAAAATCAACGCGGCCATTTCTCTGGTGGATCGCATGACGTTTGCGCGCAATGGCCAGCCTACTGATGAGGACGCGGCCTCCTATCTGATGTCCCAATTGATCATGGAAGAGGCGATCTCTTCCAGTCAGCTCGAAGGCGCAGCAACGACCTCACGCGTGGCGATGGAACTGCTGGCGGTAGGCCGGGAACCCCGTAACGAAGATGAAAGCATGATTATGGGGAACTGGCGGCTGATGCAGCATATTGCCGCGATGGGAGAGGGACCGCTAACGCGTGCCGATATTCTGCACATGCATCACATTGCCTGTGCAGGTATCAATGACGAAAAATATCGGCCGGGGGAGGTGCGCTGCAATAACGATGTTTTTGTCGCAGGACGTGACGGCGAAATTATCCATCAACCGCCCGATCACACCCTATTAAACGGCATGCTGGATGCGTTATGCGCTGAAGTCGAATTTCTTGAACAGCAGGGAACACACCCATTGCTGGTGGCTTGTGTTTTGCACTTTGCCATGGGTTATATCCACCCATTTAATGATGGCAACGGCCGCACGGCGCGGGGCTTGTTCTATCATCATTTGATTCGTCGTGGCTATCATGCGTTCCGTTATATATCGATCAGCAAACTCCTCAAAGCGGCCGCCGTCAAATACGGTATGTCATACCTTTACAGCGAAACGGATGAGCTCGACCTGACCTATTTTGTCCAGTTTCAGTGTGAAATAGTGATGCGAGCAGTGAACGCATTCACAGATCAAATTACTACGCTGCGTCAGGAGCGGTCGCGGCTGGTGCACTGGGTAGAGGAAAATATGACGTTGGCGAAGGGTGAGCTGGACATCATGGCCATTGCGCTGCATGCGCCGGGTTCTTTGTTGAGCGCCGCCGGTGTGAAATCCAGACTCGGTGTCGCCGATAATACCGCACGCAGTCGTTTAAAAAATCTTGCCGATCAGGGGTTACTGAGGCCCATCAAAGAGGGCAAGGGCACGGTTTATCAAGCACCGGTCTCACTCTGGAAACTTAAAGAGTGGTTGAAAAAACGCTGAGAGATCGCAAGTAATCGCAATAAACATGATTTTTGAGATTGCTTGCGATCATGCGTGAACGCATTAATGAAAGCGATTAGCTGGCTTAGTCAGTCCTAAACGTTCGCGCAGCGTGCCCGCAGCATAATCCTGATGAAACACGCCCGCATCCTGCAAACGAGGCACCACCTGGCTGAGGAATAGATCTTCATTTTCATCAATGTAGGTGGGGAGAATAACAAACCCATCACAAGCTTGATGTTGATACCACTCAGTCATCTGTTGCGCGATATGATCCGCCGTACCGGTCGGTGAGGGGAATGACAAACTCTCCGCGTAGCGTTTGGCCATCTCTCCCAGAGTGAGTTTCTGCTCTATGGCGTTGGCAATCACGTACTGAAAACGTCCTTTACTGCCGGTAATCTGCTCGCGCAAATCGGGCACCGGACCATCCACCGGATACTGTGACAGATCGATATTCATGCTGGCAGAGACAAAACTGAGGCCGGATTCCACGGTGATCAAGGACTTGAGGTATTCAGCGCGATCGCGTGCATCCTGCTCGCTGTGGCCGACAATCGGCACTAATCCCGGCATGATACGCAGTTGATCAGGCTGACGCTGATAGTGCTGCGCACGCTCCTTAATGGTTTGATAGAACTGCTGTGCGCGTTCCCGGTTTGGTTGCACCACAAACAGCATCTCCGCGTGCTGGGCGGCCAAATCGATAAAAGCCTCAGAAACACCAGCCTGAATCACCACCGGATGCCCTTGCGGCGGACGGGGCAGGTTCAGTGGACCTTGCACCTCGAAAGACTCGCCCTGATGATCGAAACGGTGAAAACGTGCCGGATCGGCAAAGCGCGCGCGGCTTTTTTCCACCACCAACGCATCCTCTTCGAAACTGTCCCAGAGCGCTTTCATCACGTCGATGAACTCTGCCGCGCGGCGATAGCGATCCTCATGACTGAAGTGCTGGCTGCGGCCGAAATTACGTGCTTCTGCATGGGTTAATGAAGTCACTACATTCCACGCAGCGCGCCCACCGCTGATGTGGTCAATGTTGGCCAATTGTCGCGCGGTGGTATAGGGCTCGGAATAGGAGGAAGAGACGGTGCCACCTAAGCCAATATGATCGGTGACCGCCGCCAGCGCGGCCAGCAAGGTGAGCGGCTCAGACCAGCCCACCTGGCGGTGTTGTACGGTATGCGCCAGATGTCCGCCGTACACATCATCAATCGCCAGCTTATCCGCTACAAAGATCATATCGAGTTTTGCCGCTTCAGCGCGTTGGGCAATTTTACGGTACAGCGGCCAGTTACGGCCACCGGTCGTAGCGGCCTGCGGATGACGCCAGCCACCCTGATGAATGCCCGAGTCGAGATACAACGCCAGATTCATCATGGTTTAGGGGTTCCCTCTTTGCCAAAGAAGGATGCATCGACCAGGCTGCTCGCTTGCAGGCCGGGCTTGATCAATCCGCTGCGTGCGAAAGTATCAATGGCTGCCTGCTGACGCTGCGCCACCAGCGCGTAGTCTTCCACCGGAGCGTTGTTTTCACGCTGAACTTTACTCAGAGCGACGGTATCAGGCAGGCGCAACAACGACGCAATGCCATTCGCATACTCCTGCGGATGAGCCACGCCCCAGGCGCGGGCGCGAATCAGACGCTGTCGGAAATCAGCCAGCTCCGCGCGTTTACTGCTGATGGCGCTATCGGTGGCCACCAGATAGTTGGAGACCGGTGCCTCCTTGCCGTCAATGGCGATGCGATCACCTGACTGAGCCACTGCAAAAGAGACATAGGGTTCCCATGTGGCCACCGCATCCACGGCACCGTTATCCAATGCCAATGTCGCCTCAGCAGGCGTGGTGAAAACAAAATTAACACTGTCATCAGGCAATCCGGCCTGGTGTAGCGCGTTGAGCACCATGTTTTGACCTGATGAGCCCTTCACCGTGGCCACTTTTTTGCCTTTGAGATCGGCAATGGTATGAACAGCGCTGTCCTTTTTGACCAGCAACCCGTTACCCAAATATTGCGAGGCCTGAATGGCGCGAATTTTAGCCCCTGCCGCTACAGCAAAAGCCAGCGGGCCATCACCGACTAATCCGGCATCCAGATGCTGTGAGTTGAGTGATTCCAGTAGCGGCGCAGCGTTAGGGAATTCGTACCACTTGATTTCATAAGGCACGTTGGTGAGTTCACCGGCTGCGGACATCACGGCACGGGCATTGCCTTTCTGGTCGCCCACCACGAGTTCCGTGTTGGCGGCATAAGAGGTAAAAGTGGCAGCTAATAATGCGCTGACGAGAAGCGTAACTTTCATGGTGTTTCCCTGAGAAAAAGAAAACAGCGTAAGTTTTCCGCTACAGCAGGCGTAGTAACAAATCCGCGCAACGATATGCAGTTACCGCAAAAGCCGCGGATGGTGAAAGATTACGCACTTAACGTTATCAAAAAATGCGATTTATCCTCACTAATGATTAATTCTCACTGCGAAAAATAAAACGTGATTTCAATCACAGATTGAAGGCTGCCTGATTTGTCAGTGATTAGCCCGGCTACATTCATAAGCGGAGCTAACGACACACTCAGCAACGGGTTTTTACTCTTCGATAACGTAAGTTAAAATTCTGTTGAGTTTATGTAGGATTATTTTGGGTGGAAATTAATGAAAAACGTTGAGGGATTGGCATGGTTAACAAATTAACCAGTATCGTGCTGGCGATTCTGGCATTAGCGCTGCTCTATATGGGTGGGAAGCTGCTGATGCTGGGCGGAAGTGCGTTCTATGCACTGATGGCGGTGGGCTTACTGATCACCGCCATTTTACTGTTCAGAAACCAGCGTAGTGCGCTGGCGCTGTATGCGGTTCTGATGTGGATTACCCTTGCCTGGATTATCTGGGAAGTGGGCTTTGATAAATGGCAGTGGATCCCGCGCGGCGACCTCTTCGGCGTGATCGGCGTCTGGCTGGCAATGCCGTGGGTGGTTAAACCGTTGTATCAGGGCGAACGCCGCTTCCACACCTTCCTGGGTGGCACGGTGATCGTGATGATTGTGGTGGTGATCGGTCTGTGCTTCTACGATCCGTTACCGCAGGCGGGCACAATTAGCAATGCGCGTGAACAAGCTAGCGAGCAGGGCGCCGCTAACGACTGGACCGCGTACGGCGGGACGACTGATGGCCAGCGTTTCTCTTCACTGAATCAAATCACCAAAGAGAACGTGCAAAACCTCGAAGTGGCCTGGACTTACCACACTGGCGATCTGCGTCAGGATGCGGATGCCAGCGAATACACCTTCGAAGCGACGCCGGTGAAAGCCAACGGCATGCTGTATTTCTGTACCCCACATAACGAAGTGCACGCACTCGATCCGGAAACCGGAGCGGTGAAATGGAAATATACGCCGAATAAAGATCGTTCTTACCTGCAGCAGCACCAGACCTGTCGTGGCGTGAGCTATTACGAGCAAAGCCCGGTTGCCGCGCAGGATTCAGCAGCCGCCCCGGCTATCTGCCGTAAGCGCATCTTCAACGCCACTACCGATGCACAGCTGATTGCTCTGGATGCCGATACCGGCAAACCTTGTGCTGATTTCGGCACCAACGGTGTGGTGGATCTGCATGCCAACATGGGCGAAGTGCGTCCACATGCGTTGATGCAAACCGCAGCACCGCTGGTGGCAGGCAAGCTGGTGATTGTCGGTGGTTCTGTGATGGACAACGGCTTCAACAGTGGCAACCCGTCAGGCGTGATTCGTGCCTATGACGCCGAAACCGGTCGTCTGGTATGGAATTTCGATCCGTCGAACCCGGAAAATACTGCGCCAATCGCTGCGGGACAGAACTATCCGCAGGATACGCCAGTTGCCTGGGGCACGCTGAGTGCTGACCTGAAAAATGGTCTGGTGTATGTGCCGTTTGGTAACGCGTCACCGGATGAAGTGGGTATCGAACGTGATGCCAACAGCAATACCGAGAAGTTCCGCGACGCATTAGTGGCGCTGGATCTGCAGACCGGTCAGTTTAAATGGCGTTATCAGAGTTCCAACCACGATCTGTGGGACCGCGATAACCCATCACAGCCGTCGCTGTTGGATATCGATTACCAGGGCCAGAAACAGCCTGTGGTGATCCTGCCAACGAAAACCGGCAACCTGTTTGTGCTGAATCGTCTGACCGGTCAGCCGGTGTATCCGGTTAATCAGGTGAAGGTGTCCACTGAAGGTGGTGTGCCGGGTGAGAAGTTTGCCGCGACACAACCGGTGTCGAGCCTGAACTTCATCCCAGACCCGTTGACCGAAAAATCAATGTGGGGCATCACGCCGTTCGATCAGATGTCATGCCGCATGGACTTCCGTTCACTGCGTTACGATGGCAACCCATGGACGCCAGCAACTGAAGCCGGTTCGCTGATCTTCCCGGGTAACATTGGCGTGTTCAACTGGGGTTCAGTGGCAGTCGATCCTCAGCGTCAGATGTTGATTGCCGCGCCCGTGCGTCTGGCCTACAAATACAATCTGATCAAGCGTACGCCGCAGACTGAAACACAGCGTATGTTCACCAAAGATGGCCAGCCATACTGGAACGAAAACTTCCAGGGTGACTACGCGATTCACATTCAGCAGTTGGCATCAGGCCTCGGCATTCCATGTATCGCGCCACCTTGGGGTCGCATGGTCGGTGTGGATCTGAAAACCGGTAAAACCGAGTGGTTGCGCCGTGTGGGTGTGACTAAAAACCTGAAAACCAGCTTCCTGCCAGGCCGCTTCCCAATCGGCTTCCCGATGGGCATGGTGGCGCACGGTGGTCCACTGCTGACAGCAGGTGACCTGGTGTTCCATGGCGCAACCGCGGATAACTTCTTCCGCGCTTACGACAGCACCACCGGTGAACTGCTGTGGCAAACCGAGCTGAGCGCTGGCGCACAAGCCACGCCGTCGACCTTTATGGGTAAAGACGGTAAGCAATACGTGGTGATTGCGGCAGGCGGTCACGGTTCGCTGGGTACCCAGGCGGGTGACAGCGTAGTGGCGTTCCGTTTGAAGTAATGAAGTAATGAAGTAATGAAGAGGGGCGCACGCTATTCGCAGCGGCGCCCTTTTTTTATTTAGCGTTTTGCACGTTCCGCCTGCACCTGCTGTGCAATACGGTCACCTATAACTCTATCGATGTTGCGCCAGTACTCAAACGCGCGTGACAGCACGGGTTCCTCAACGCCATCTAACAAATGCCCGCTGACGTTGTTCACCAGCCGATCGCGTGCCGCATCATCCATCACTTTATTCACCAGCGTATTGGCCTGACCGAAATCATCATCATCCTTACGCAGCGTATACGGCGCACGCACCATGTTGCCTTGTGATTCCCAGGTGGAGTCGGTGGGATAACGCTCGCCATCCGCCACCGGACCGCCTTTGGAGTTGGGTGCATACACCGGATCGGAGACCGGATTCATCCGCATCGCACCATCTTTGCTGTAACTGTGCACCGGGGAATGCGGCGCATTGACCGGAATTTGTTTGTAGTTCACACCTAACCGCGCGCGGTGTGCATCGGCATAAGCAAACACACGACCAATCAACATTTTGTCAGGGCTCAGACCAATGCCCGGTACCAGATTGTTTGGCTCAAACGCAGCCTGCTCGATCTGCGAATGGTTGTCGGTAGGATTGCGATTGAGCTGCAATTTGCCCACTTTAATCAGCGGGTAGTCGGCATGCGGCCAGACTTTGGTGAGATCGAACGGGTTAAAGCGATAGGTCTCGGCTTCGGCAAACGGCATGACCTGCATGTAGAGGGTCCAGCTGGGAAACTCACCGCTTTTGATCGCGTTAAACAGATCGCGGGTGTGGTAGTCACCATCTTGTCCAGCCAGCGTATCTGCGTTTTCCTGCGCCAGAAACTCCACGCCCTGATCGGTTTTGAAATGATACTTCACCCAAAACTTCTCACCTTGCGCGTTGACCCACATGTAGGTGTGGCTTGAATAGCCGTTCATATGACGCCAGCTTTTGGGAATGCCGCGATCGCCCATCAGCCAGGTGACCTGATGCGCCGATTCTGGCGACAGCGTCCAAAAATCCCACTGCATATCGTGGTCACGCAGATTGTTGTCGGCACGGCGTTTTTGCGAGCGGATAAAGTGCTGAAACTTCATCGGATCACGAATAAAAAACACCGGCGTGTTGTTGCCCACCATGTCGTAGTTGCCTTCGCTGGTGTAAAACTTAAGGGCAAAACCGCGTGGATCGCGCCAGGTGTCCGGGCTGCCGCGTTCACCTGCAACGGTTGAAAAGCGCATCACCACATCAGTTTTGGTGCCGGGCTGAAATACTGCCGCTTTGGTATAGCGGCTGACATCATCTGTCACTTCAAAATGGCCAAATGCGCCGCTGCCTTTGGCGTGAGGCTGGCGTTCTGGAATACGTTCGCGGTTGAAGTTCGCCATCTGCTCGATCAGGTAGTGATCGTGCAGCACCAGCGGACCATCTGGCCCAACTGAAAGAGAGTGTTCATCGCTGGCAACCGGAATGCCTGCATCCGTGGTGGTCGGTTTACGATCGTCATTGCTCATAATATCTCCAGCTTTTGTAAGGTTAATACAACCCACTAAAGGTAGCAGCGCAGGCCAAACTTGCAGGCGAAGCGGGAGATTGGTTAAGAGCAGAACTAACGTATTGAAGGGTGCTCTGAGAGAAGACCCCATTCGCGATAGGCCAGGTTAATGTCTGCTGAGGAGCTAAGCAACAGCTTGGGTAAGGTCCATTCCGCATACATGCGTTGGTTGCGCGGGCGATGGCGCCGAGAGGTGATAAGCAGATAACGCGTCATTTCCCAGGTCAACTTCTCGCGCTGATGTGAGGGGACAACACCACCAATGCGCTGGGCATCAAACAGCGTACGACGAAGATAGCGAAAGAAACTTTGAGTCGGTGGCAGGTCAAGCAGAATGATACCGCTGGCACGCGTTAAGCGGTCGGGTAGCGTGCGCACATAATTGCCGTCCATGACCCAGCTTTCCCCTGCGATAGCCTCGAGATGCAGTTGCCGGAAATCTGCTTCAGCACGCGCTTGCCAGTGCGTGTCCGGCAGATGATAAAGCTGGTCCAGGTGGATGAGCGGGCGCGCTGTCTTGCTGGCGATAGCCTGAGCCAGCGTCGATTTACCGCTGTTTGAGGGCCCCAAAATGCAGATGCGTGGGCCGAAGTCGCTTAATGCCATCATGATGAAAATCCTTTTAATGTCATAAAAAGCTGAACCAAATTGCTGATAGCAAAGAACACCAGTATCAGCCCGCCACCGATGTTGATGGCGATGGACAGCTTACGGATATTGATCACTCGCGCTGAAGTCAGCAGCGTAAAACAGATGATGACCAGCCACAGCGCCATGATGGCGACATGTATTGAGGCCAGCAGCAAATAATGAAGTAATGCATGATCACGACCAGCAAATTGCGATACCACGGTGAGATACAGCATCACCGCTTTGGGGTTAAGCACATTGGCTAGCCAGGCATCTTTAATCCCCATTCGGGCGCTGCGGTAGGAGGCTACGGGTTGGGAAATATGACGACCTCGACGCAACAGCTGTATGCCAAGCCACAATAGATAAGCGGCACCCGCCACGCTTAACAGATTAAAGATAATGGGAGATCGTACTAACAGGGCGCTGATGCCTAAGCCAATCAGCAGCGCATGGGTATAAATACCGAGCGCAGTGCCGAGAATGATCGCCGCCAGCCCGCGCGAGCCTGCCACCAGCGTGTTGTTAATCGCGAGGGTGAAACTCGCTCCTGGCGACAAGGCCACCGGTAAAATCGCAATGATAAAGGCGAGCACGTGCAGGTTCATGAGGGTAACGGCTAATGAATGTTAAATAATTTTGAATATTATTAGACGGTGAAGCAATAATCTACCGCTGCAATCACGCCGCCAGGACTAAGCGGACATTTAAATAGCACAACAATAAGGACGACCATGACCATCGCTTGCCTGCACACCGCCGCCAGTAATATCGCACTGTTCGATCACGCGGCACACTCCCTTGAATTACCTCCCCATACACTGAGCCATATTGTGATGCCACACCTGCTGGCTGAAGCCGAGCTGAGTGGCGGTATGACGCAGGAGCAGCGGCACCGTTTGGCACAGCTGCTGCACAGTTTCACTCCGTGGTTCGATGCGATAGTGATCACCTGTTCAACGCTGGGGCCCGTGGCCGACACCTTCCAGCCGCAAAAATCGGGCTGCCCGGTATATCGCGCAGATCGGATGCTGGCAGATCATCTGCATCAAATGGCAGGGGCTGCACTGGTGCTCTGCGCGGCTGAATCAACTTTAGCGGCTACCCGTCTGTTGTTCTGTCCACCGACGCTGCCAGCGGAAAAACAGCCGCAGGTCGCACTGATTCCTGACGCCTGGGCCGCATTTAAGGCGGGTGATCATCAACGCTATCACGCGCTTATCGCCGATGCGGTAAAACGGGGGCGTGAGCAGGGCGCACGACAGGTCGCACTGGCGCAGGTCTCGATGGCGGCCGCCGCAAACAGCATGCCGGAGAGCGAGCGTCCATTGACGATTCCGCAGCTGGCATTAGCCGCGGTGATCGCAAAGCGTTAATGTCGCGGAGAGGGCGCCTGAGGGTGGCGTCCTCCCTTTTTTACCCGCTAAATGGATAATCTCTTACGCTGTCGATACCAGGGAATGAAATAAACCAGCATGCTCCCCCAGAATATCCCCGCAGTAACGCCGCTGATTGCACCGTGAATCAGATTAAATGACAGGGAAGCGATTAATTCAGGGTGTAAAGCCACAGAAACGGAAAGCGTATATTTGGCGGAAAAGGCTAATAACATAAATATTAATGGCAACACCGAACCTGGGCGAATAATCGTGCCGCGATTTTCACTGGAGGTGGGTTTGCCTGTCGCGTGAGACAACATGGCACCGATGATACCCCCAATCAGTAAACCGATAATCATAGAAAAAAGCGTATAAGCGACCCAGGTGGTTTCCCGAAATACGCCATAAAAGCCCCAAACTAAAAACAGCACAGGAATGTAGAACAGCTTCTGTACCGCGACTTCACGGGTCTTTAGTGCCTTAATGCCACGGAAAATCAGATAGATGAATAATACCCATACCCAGGCTGGCGTATGTTTAATCAGTTCAATAAGTCCCATTTTTGTCTCCAGTAGCCTGAGCAAGGTTAACAAAAAGCATTAATAACCCGCTTGTGATTTAAAATCACATCACTGTGAGATTATTTTAGTGCAAATGTTGGTTGGGCGGTAAAAACCGTTTAACCCTACAGGTTAATAGATCCGCTAATAACAATACGCTTTCACAACGGTGTAATATTTATTTGCATCAATCGATATTAGTGATTATGGTTGGCAACACTTTTTTACGCTTCACGATCATCTTCTTATAACAACCTCTGCAAAAGAGGTGGCTCTGCTATTGCCGTTAGTCAGGGGAATAAAGGCTGATGGCACTCAATAAAATGTGGGTTGTGTCAATAAACATGAATGTTTTTTTAAACCTTTGGGATGAAGGAGACACGCGAAATGCGTTAGTCTATTACCACACACCACGGCTATTATGCGCGTCGTAAAGCCATCAGTATCGCTATCGGCCTGTGTATTGGCATGTCGGGTTCCGCCGCCGCCGCAGAAAAGGACTCGGAGGAAGTTGCCAGTAGCCGGGAGCGTAACTATCAGGATGAACAAGAGCTGGTGGTCACCGGAGAGAAAACGGAACGATCGATTTTTGATACCGGTTCGAGCGTTGAGGTTTTTGATAGCCGCAGGATTGATTCCCTGCCCGGCGCTGAAACCGTTTCAGACTTATTGCGCATGACCGCGAACACCGTCGATGTCGGTATCGGCAACGATCTGCCAACGGTGCGCGGGGTGGATGGCTCCGGTCCCTCGACGGGTGCAGGGGCGTTCCTCAGCGGCACTCGCCCGCGTTTAGGGTTATCACTGGACGGCCGAGCGCTCACCTACAATGAACAGGCTTACGGACCGCAATCGCTGTGGGATTTAGACCGCGTTGAAGTGTTTCGTGGGCCTCAAAGTTACATTCAGGGTCGCAATGCCATCGCCGGTGCGATTGTGATGACCACCAAAGATCCCAGCTTCGAATGGGAGAGTGCGCTCAAGGGCGGATTCGGTAATCAGCACGCCTCACAACTGGCGGCGATGGCCAGTGGCCCACTGATTGATGATCAACTGGCGTTTCGTGTCAGCGTTGATCGGCAGCGCCGCCGCAGTGACATCGATCTGCCCGCTTACACGCCGGTGGGCGATCCGCGCGAAGTGCAAACCACCAATGCGCGCGCCAAACTGCTGCTCAATCCGGCGGGGCTGCGTGATCTCACCACTAAACTGACCTTTAACCACTCGGATGCCGGTGCGCCGCAAAACGAGAGCCTCAACCCCATGCCGCATCCCACCAATTCACGCTATGAATGGCGGCGACCGGTGTTCAAAAGCAATGTGAACAGCGGTATCTGGGACATGGCGTGGGAAGCCAGCCCCACATTGAGGCTGGAGAACAAACTGATTTATACCGGCTTCAACATCAACCGCTATACCGCGCTCACTCAGCCACACGCGAAAATTGATGGACGTGAAGTGCATGTCGAGCCGGTGCTGCATTTTGGTGACAGTGATAGCCGCCTGCGCGGCCTGGCAGGCCTGCGCTACTTTGATGCCTCACAGGATGAATCGGTCTATATCTTTGGCGGATCGACCTTCAAAGACTCAACGCGCACCCAATCGGCCTACGCCGAAATGACCTACGCCATTACGCCACAGGTGGACATCACCGCCGCCAGCCGTGTGGAGAGTGAACATCGACGCCGCGTAGGTGGCAGCAGCAGCGTGCGCGTCGATCTCGATGAAACCTACAACGTCTTCCTGCCAAAAGTGGATGTCGCCTGGAAGCCGCAGCCGGGACAGACCTATGGTGCTCGTATCGCGCGCGGATATAACGCCGGCGGAGCCGGGATCACCCTCAGCGCGCCGATTACCAGCTACACCTATGATTCCGAGTACGTCTGGAACTACGAGCTTTATAGCCGCCATCAGGCGACGGAAAATCTGGTACTGACAAGCAACATTTTCTACAACGATTATAAAGACATGCAGCTACCGTATTATCTGGCCAGCGGTTCATCGGTGATCCGCAATGCCGATAAGGTTGAAACCTATGGCACAGAGCTGGGGGCTAACTGGACGCCACGTTGGGATCTCAATCTGTTTGGCAACGTGGGTTTGTTGAAAACGCGGATTAAGAAGTTTGCCAACAGCGGCGTTGAAGGGCATGACCTGGCGCGTGCACCCGCTTACACCGCAAACATGGGGGCAAGCTGGCAAATCGCTGCCGGTTGGGAAGTCAGCGGCAACGTCGCCTTCTCCGACTCCTATTATTCAGCGTATGACAACGACTCACGCGGACGTATTGGTTCTTACTGGTCAGCCAACGCGCAACTGGCTTACACCTTCCTGTATGGCCGCGCCACGCTGTTCGCTCAAAACCTGTTTGATTCCGATCGTAAAACCATGGTCAGCGGCAACGATGTTTATGGTGCCACGCTGCAACGCTCGCGCATGATAGGTGCGGCGTTAGAACTGACATTCTAAGGAGAGAGATGATGAAAGGAAAATTCATGGCTTCATTGATGCTACTGGCGAGTGTTGCAGCGAATGCGGAAAACGTGCGTCAGGCGCTGGCTCCGGCGTTGGTAGAAATGGCCTACAGTCCGAAGCAAAATGCGCTGTTTGTCAGTGCGCCCGACTGGAAACAGGAAGCAAAATCCAGCGTACTGCGCCTTAATCCGCTGACGTTAAAAGCCGAAGCCACCATTCCACAGCAGGTTAAAGGTTTCGGTGTGGCGCTGGATGACAGTCACAATCGCCTCTATCTTAGCCAGGGATTTAACGGCGCCGTTGGCGTGGTAGATACCGCCGCTAATCGGGCGCTGCACGATATCGTGTTGCAAAACAAAGTTAATCTGGCCGCGGCTTATCGCACGGCGGGGATTGGCGGCCAGCGTTTAGCCTATCTGCTGGAGGAGTTACAGCGCTTCGGTATCAGCGATGATTACTTGTACAAAGTACGTGAAGTGAAATATGACGCGCGCAGCGGTCGACTGTTTTTACCCGGTCTGGGCTACGGCGTGGAAAGCGTGCTGTTCGTGGTGGAGACCCGCAAGCAGCAGCTTGAGAAAGTCATTCCAGGTTTTGGCTTTTACGCCACCGGTATTGCGATTGATGAAGCGGGGCGCCGCGTGTTTGTCTCCAATATGCAGGGGCAGCTGATGACGCTGAACGCGGATACGCTGCAGATCACGCATACGCAGGAGATTGAAGCCGATCAACTGCTTAATCTGGTCTATGACCCGCAGGGACATCGTCTGCTGGGCGTTGACCAGGGTATCGATCGTGACAAGCCGCGTAATAACTATCTGGGACGCACCTACACTCGGCGCAGCAGCGGACATCAGCTGTTTGCCCTGGATGCAGACAGCGGCAAGGTCCTGGCGAAGGTGGATACCGATCAGGTGCCGATTGGTTTACTGCTGGATGCGCAGCAGCAGCGTATTTATGTCACCAACCGCAACGGTGTCAGAGTCGAAAAGGGCGCAGGGACGGTGACGATATTTGATGCTCGATCGCTGCAACGAATTAACACCCTGGCGTTGCCTCCGCACCCCAATAGCCTGGCATTGGACGAAGCTAATCAGGCCCTGTTTGTCACCGTGAAAAATGACGGTGCGGCGACCAAAGCGGGAACATTAGAGAGTGTGGTACGTATCAGCGAGTAACAGCGCGGTATGAAGTCGCGGTGTGATTGATGATGTAATCCTGCAGTAACCGGGAGCCGTAAAACGTCATCAATCCACCGCTGCCTCACAAAGGAATTTATATCAAATTATGAAAAAGTTAATTGCCTTATCACTGGTCTGTTTTTCACTCCACGTGATGGCACAGACGCCATCTGCCAAAAAACCGTTTTTCGACAGCAAAAGTTATCAGGTGTATTTGGACACCAGCAAATGCGTTGAGGGCGATGTGGAGTGCGATGGCATCATCTATCACTCGATCAATAAAAAGAACCATCACGAACTGACGATTAAGGGTTCGACGCTGAACATCGGCCCGTCACATGATTTCCGCGGCTATATATTCCGCAACGGCGATTATAGCTATGTGCTGTCACCTGCAGCAGGTGCGGGTAACGACGACAACCACGTCTGGACGCTGCAGGTTTCACAGCACCAGGCGCAGGGCGACAAGGTGCTGTTTAGCGAAAATGGCAACGTGGTCGAATAAATCAGCCTGCGGGAGTCGGCACATTTACCAGCCAGGTGCCGCTCCCCTCATCAATTTGTAGCGAATGCTGCCAGTTGTCCCCCTTGCTTAAGCGTGACCTGCAACTGATAGTCTCCCGGAACCAAACTCAACCTTTTCATGCCATCCTGTTCTTCCGTGTTTTGCGGCTTGCCGTTGATTTCTAACTGAGTGAGCTGGGTAGCGTCCGCTGCGCGCAAATAAATCTGCGCGGGTGTAGCAGGGGCAGGCGCCACAGTGGCTTTAGATGACGGTGTCATATTCTGCTCGGCCACCACTACTAAAGGTTTTGTTGGAGCGATAGCACGGCACGATTAATCTCTTTTCATTTTCCTGACAGTTGAGGTAGTGCTAATTTGATAGACTTCAACTTGAGAATGAACGTTCACTACAGGGTTATTCATGAAGAATTTTCAGCGCAGTGTGATCGCCGGGTTGGTGATGTTAGTCGCCGCTTGTGATCAAAGCAGCAATCAACAAGCCGCGGCAACCACCACGGAAGTGGGCGTGAAAACGTTGCAAAACGAATCGGTTACGCTGGACAGCCAACTTGCCGGGCGTGTTACTGGCAGTATGACCTCCGAAGTTCGCCCGCAGGTTGAAGGCATTATCCTCAAGCGCCTGTTTACTGAAGGCGATGAAGTGAAAGCGGGTCAGGTGCTATATCAAATCGATCCTGCCAGCTATCAGGCCAGCTACGATCAAGCGCTCGCACAATTAAAGAACGCACAGGCGTTAGTCAAAAGCAGCAAATTAAAAGCAGAGCGTTACGCTGCATTAGTGAAAGAGAATGGCGTATCGCGTCAGGATGCTGATGATGCATTGGCAACCTATCAACAAAACGTGGCGTCGGTGGATCAATATCGTGCCGCCGTGGAAAGTGCGCGCATCAATCTGAATTACACCCAGATCAAAGCGCCGATCAGCGGCCGTATTGGTATTTCATCGGTGACGCCAGGAGCGCTGGTGACTGCCAGTCAAACCACCGCGCTGGCGACCATTCGTGCCCTCGACCCGATTTATGTCGACCTGACCCAATCCAGCGTGCAACTGCTGAAACTGAAACGTCAGCAGGCGTCGTTGCAGCAGAGCACTGACGCCGTACCGGTTACAGTGAAACTCGAAGATGGCAGTGCCTATGACCATCCGGGCAAGCTGGAGTTGACGGAAGTGTCGGTAGACGAAGCCACCGGTACCGTGACGCTGCGCGCCATCTTCCCTAATCCGCAACATGAACTGCTGCCGGGCATGTATGTGCGAGCCAATGTGACCAACGGCGTAAAATCCGATGCGATTCTGGCACCGCAGCAAGGCATCACGCGTGATGCTAAAGGCAACGCCACGGCGCTGGTGGTGGATAAAGAGAACAAAGTCGAGAGCCGTGAAGTGGTGGCTGACCGCGTGATTGGGAATAAGTGGCTGATTACCTCTGGCCTCAACAGCGGTGACAAGCTGATTGTTGAAGGTACAGGAAAAGTGCAGGCGGGCATGAGTGTGAAAGCCGTGGAAGTGATGCCAAACGATAAAGCCGCGACCAGCGAGGGTAACTGATATGTTGGCTCAGTTCTTTATTCGTCGGCCGGTGTTTGCCTGGGTTATTGCCATTTGCATTATGATGTTCGGCTTGCTCAGTGTTAACAGTCTGCCTGTGGCGCAATATCCTGACGTTGCGCCACCGCAGATCAGTATCCAGGCAACCTATACCGGTGCATCGGCGGAAACGCTGGAGAGCAGCGTCACTCAGGTGATTGAGCAGCAGCTCACCGGACTGGATGGTCTGCTCTATTTTAACTCCACCAGCACGGCATCGACCGGGCAGGTGAAAATCAACGTCACCTTCCAGCAGGGCACCGATCCAGATATCGCTCAGGTCCAGGTGCAGAACAAGGTTCAGCAAGCAGAGAGCCGTCTGCCTACCGCGGTGACCACTCAGGGTGTCACCGTAGAGAAAGCGCAGAGCGACTTCCTGCTGATCCTCGCGGTGTACGATAAAACCAATAAAAGCAGCTCTTCCGATGTGGCTGACTATATGGTCAGTAATATGGAAGACACGCTGGCCCGTGTGACCGGTGTGGGTAGCGTACAGGTGTTTGGTGCCGAATACGCGATGCGCATCTGGCTGGACCCAAGCAAGCTTGCTTCTTATTCACTGATGCCGTCGGATGTCACCACCGCGCTGGAGAGCCAGAACACCCAGGTCTCTTCCGGTCAGTTGGGCGCACAGCCAGCCAGTAAAGAGCAGCAATTGGTGGCGACGGTGCGTTCGCGTTCACGTCTGCAAACCCCAGAACAGTTCCGCAATATCGTACTGAAAAGCCAGGCGGACGGATCGGTGGTGCGCCTGAGTGATGTGGCACGCGTCGAGATGGGTGATGAAGACTACAGCGCCAACGTATTGGCGAACGGTCATCCGGCATCGGGTATCGCCGTGCAGCTGGCATCGGGTGCCAATGCGCTCTCCACTGCTGAAGCGGTAAAATCCACCATCAATGAGTTCCGCAGCAGCATGCCCGCTGGCTATGAAATTGCCTATCCACTCGATAGCACCGATTTCGTGAAAATCTCAATTGAAGAGGTGGTAAAAACGCTGATTGAAGCGGTGATCCTGGTGGTCATCGTGATGTTCGTGTTCCTGCAGAACATTCGTACCACATTGATCCCAGCGATTGCCGTGCCGGTGGTGTTACTGGGCACCTTTGGTGTGCTGTCACTGTTCGGTTACTCGATTAATACCTTAACCATGTTCGGCATGGTGCTCGCCATCGGCTTATTAGTTGATGATGCGATCGTCGTGGTAGAAAACGTCGAGCGTGTGATGCGCGAAGAGGGATTGCCACCACGACAGGCCACCGAAAAATCGATGAGAGAGATCACCGGCGCGCTGGTGGGGATTGCATTGGTGCTGTCAGCGGTGTTCCTGCCGATGACCTTCTTCAGTGGCTCAACCGGCGTGATCTATCGTCAGTTCTCGATCACCATTGTGTCGTCAATGGTGCTGTCGGTGATTGTGGCGCTGACGCTGACGCCGGCACTCTGTGCCACCTTACTGAAACCGCATAATCACGAAAGTGGCACCAAAGGTTTCTTCGGCTGGTTCAACCGCAGCTACGAAAAAGTGCAGGGACGCTATCAGAACGGCGTCGGCCATGTGGTGAAGAGTTCAGTGCGCTATCTGCTGCTGTACGGTGTGCTGCTGATTGGCTGTGCCGTGCTTTATATGCGTCTGCCGACCGGCTTCCTGCCAACCGAAGATCAGGGCTATATCATGGTGCAGTATCAGCTTGCACCGGGCGCCACGGAAAACCGTACCAGTGAAGTCCGTCGCCAGGTGCAGCAGTACTTCGCCACCAAAGAGAAAGATAACGTTAACGTCAGCATGCTGGTCAACGGCTTCAGTTTTGCCGGTAGCGGACAAAACGCCGGTATTGGCTTTATCTCGCTGAAAAACTGGAGTGAACGTAAAGGCACCGAGAACAGCGCTGATGCGATTGCCGGCCGCGCCATGGCGGCACTCTCCAGCATTCGTGATGCGCAGATTTTTGTTTTGTCACCGCCTTCGGTCTCTGGCCTTGGACAGTCAAACGGCTTTACTTTCGAACTGCAAGGGCGCGGGGCGACCGACCGTGACCAGCTGTTGAAGATGCGTAACCAGCTGATAGCCGAAGCCAATCAGGATCCGGTGTTGAGTGCGGTACGTGCAAACTCACTGCCTGATTTGCCGCAATTAGATGTGAGCATTGATGATGCCAAAGCGCAGTCGCTGGGTCTGACCATCAGTGACATTAACACTACGCTGAGCGCAGCGATTGGCGGCAGCTACGTCAATGACTTCACTGACCGCGGCCGCGTGAAGAAAGTCTATATTCAGGGCGACCAGCAGTTCCGCAGTAAGCCGGAAGATATCGATCAATGGTACGTGCGCGGAACGGATAGCAGCAGCAATACCACCATGGTGCCGTTCTCTTCATTTGCCTCGTCGCAATGGGCGTACGGACCTGATGTGCTGTCGCGTTATAACGGTCTGGCCTCGTATGAGATAGAGGGATCGTCAGCCTCCGGTAAGAGTTCGGGCGATGCCATTACCGCGATGGAGAAACTGGCGGCCAAACTGCCGGCTGGCACCACCTTTGCGTGGAGCGGGCTCTCATATCAGGAAAAACTCTCGGGCAACCAGGCAATGTCGTTGTATGGCATCTCGCTGATTGTGGTGTTCCTGTGTCTCGCTGCGCTGTATGAGAGCTGGTCAGTGCCGTTCTCGGTGATGATGGTGGTGCCGTTGGGCGTTATCGGTTCGTTGCTGGCGATTACGCTGCGTGGACTGGAAAACGATGTCTATTTCCAGGTGGCGTTGCTGACCATCATCGGGCTATCAGCGAAGAACGCGATTTTGATTGTGGAGTTCGCGGAGGATAACTACCGCAAAGGCGAGAATCTGGTGAAAGCCGCGATTCACGCTGCCACCATGCGATTGCGTCCTATCATCATGACCTCACTGGCGTTCACCGCCGGGGTGCTGCCGCTCGCCATCTCCACGGGTGCCGGGGCTAACAGCCGTATTGCGATCGGGACCGGCATCATCGGCGGCACCCTGACCGCGACCTTGCTCGCCATCTTCTTTGTTCCGCTGTTCTTTGTTCTGGTCCGTCGCGTATTCCCGGCGATTCCGCATGACGATGCACAGTCAACTGAATCTGCTGTGAAGGCGGAGGAGTAATATGTCTGCAAAACTTTTAATGGTGTTTTTGCCGTGCTTCCTCGCGGGTTGCGTGTCACTCGATCCGCACTACGATCGTCCTAAGGATGCGATAAGCACCACTGCGCCAAGCGGTGATGCCTATCGCTCACTGCAAGGGACACCGGCTAACTATCGTGATATCAGCTGGCAGGATTATGTGCTGGATGCGAAGTTACGCCAGGTGGTGGCGATGGCGCTGGACAGCAGTCGCGATCTGCGTGAAGCAGTGGCGAGTGTGAAATCAGCTCATGCTCAATATGGTGAGCAGCGTGCGGATCTGTTCCCAACCCTGAGCGCAGGCGTGAGCGGCACGCGGTCACGTGCCTTAACCGGGGAGGGAAATCAAACGGCCCTCAGTAATACCTATTCGGCGGAGGGCAGCGTCAGCTCCTTCGAGTTGGATCTGTTTGGTAAGAACCAAAGCCTGTCGCGTCAGCAGTATGAAACCTATCTCGGCACGCTGGAGGGCGCACGCAGCACGCGCCTGACGGTGCTGTATAACACCGTGGATTACTGGTTACAGCTGGCCGCCGACCGCAGCAATCTGGCGATCGCCAAAGAGACGGCGGAAAGTGCGCGCCAGTCGCTGGAAGTAACGCGCAAACGTCTGCAAAATGGCGTGGATTCGATGGTGGATGTTGCTTCTGCAGAAACCACCTATCACTCTGCGCAAGCGGATGTGGCCAGCTATACCACCAGCGTGGCGCAGGATAAGAATGCGCTGGATTTGGTCGTGGGAAAAAGCGTGCCTGACGCGCTGCTGCCTGAGAATATCGAGTCCATCGGCAATGCATTGAAAACTGTGCCAGCAGGGATCTCTTCGGATGCCCTGAATAATCGCCCTGATGTGTTGCAGGCCGAGCATAACCTGAAAGCGGCGAATGCCAATATCGGGGCGGCACGCGCTAACTTCTTCCCGAGCATTACCCTGACCGCTAGCGGTGGCGTCGGAAGTTCTGATTTGTCATCGCTGTTCAAAAATGGTGCGGGCATTTGGTCGTTTGCGCCCAGCATCTCGTTGCCGATTTTCAAAGGCGGTTATAACGTTTCCTATCTCAACTACACCAAAGCGCAGAAAGAGTATTACGTGGCGGTGTATGAGAAGTCGGTGCAAACCGCGTTTTCGGAAGTGGCGGATGCGCTGGCGCGGCGCGGCACCATTAACGATCAGCTGACCAGCCAACGTAATAATGTTGCCGCATCGCAGACTTACTATCATCTGGCCGACCTGCGTTATCAGAATGGTGTGGACACTTATCTGAATGCGTTAACCGCTCAGCGCACCTTGTATACCGCGCGCACCAGTTTGGTTAGCGTGCAGCAGGCCTATTACCAAAACCTTAATACCTTCTACAAAGTGTTGGGTGGTGGTACGGCGTTGAAAGAATCTGAACTGAAACTGTGATGATCGCCCCAGGTCGATGCGTTAACGACCTGGGGAAAAATGTAACCGGATTTATAGCCGCCATTTCGGCTATAAATCCCTTCGCGTATGATATGAAAAAATAATAATTACGTGACGGTCATTTTAGGAGTTATGTTGAGCAAATCAGAGAATGACGCCTTCGTGCGACAGCGGCAGCAAATAATTATCGCCGCTGCAAAAATATGTTTTAGCCGCTCCGGTTTTCACGGTGCCAGCATGGCCGATATCAGTCGTGAGTCAGGTTTGGGAGCAGGGCAGATATATCGTTACTTTGATAGCAAAGAATTAATTGTTAGCGAAACAATAAAAAGTATCGCCACGAGTTGGCGCGTTTTTTTGCAAGATAATCTGCCGCACCAAATCAGCACCACCGATATTATTAATGCGGAATCTTCGTTTTGGCAGGATTGGCCCTATCAGGACCGCTGTTTATTGCTGGAGATGTATTCGGAAGCATCGCGCAATCAATCTGTGCGGGAAGTTTTGGCACAGGAAGAACAGCTATTGATTGCTGATTTGGAAAAAGCCTTTAGCCGTCAGTATGCTCACGTGAGTCCACAGCAGCGCAATGAGCGTATCCAATTTTTGTTAATGCTGGTAGACGGTGTTGCCTGTCGCGCATTTGGCGATAAGAACCTGGATCATCAAGAACAGGGGAGGATCAATGGCATCCTTTCACATCATTTGTTTGGCTGATTTCAGGCCATATCATGCTGATTGATGTCACGCGTGATAGCATCAAAAAAAGGCATAAACCCGTCGGGAACGTCACGTTGTTTCATGCAACGGCGAATGATCATCCCATCAATCACCAGTGAGATGGTATGCAGCCGGGTGTTGATGACGTCGGCTTTCAGCGCCGGATTAAGCGTCTGCTCCTGAGCAATAAAGTTGTTTTTTAATACCAGCCACGCATCATTCATTATCTGACGAATACGCTCATTGCGTGTGGCTTCAGATGACACCTCCATCAGCAACACAATACTGTGCTCGACCTCAGGCGGCACAATATCCTGCACCGAATGCGTCATGCCACCCGCATGGGCAATTCGCTCAAAATCAGCATTTAATAATGCAATCATGCGTTGCACGACATTGGTCACCAGCGCTTCAATAATGGCTTCTTTGTTTTTGTAATATTTATAAATTAAACCAATGCTGACATTAGCCTGGCTGGCAATATTCTGAATGGAAGTTTGATGGAAACCTTTTAGTCGCATGCACTGCTCGGCTGCATCAAGAATCTGTTCGCTGCGATTCATGTTATTTACTCATCACGGAAAAGCGTATTTTACGCAAAAATGAACAGGCTGACTAATCCTGAATGCTGAAAACTGGCGGCATTTGACTCGTTTCTCACTCTTATTATTGCTACTGGTTATCAATATTCAAAAATTTTGACATAAGCGAGCAAATTGAACACCTGTTCTGCGATTTTCATGTCGCTATCATGATGTGCATAGCAACATTTTGAGGAGCAAACCATGAACGTAATGCGTGCCCAGCGGGACCAACTGTTTGAATACGGCCCCTTTACCATCCGCCGGCAAAGACCCGGTGAGGCTTTTGGCCCGCTGGCGATTATTGATCAGATGTCGTTGAAAATGGATGCGCGTATTCCGATGCACACGCGTCAGGACGAAGAGATTTTTAGCTACGTGTGGCGCGGGTCGGCTCAGCACCTTGCTGAAAATGGCGAGAAGACCGCGCTCAATGCTAAACGCGCCATGGTGGTGAGTGCGGGCACTGGGGTGCGTTATGAAGAGTCTGCGCCTTTTATTGAAACCGAGATGCTGCAGGTTTATATCCGTCCGGCAAAAAGCGGCGGTGCGCCACGCACTCTGGATTTCACTCGCGCTGATGGGTTACCGCTTAATGAGTGGACGCTACTGGCGGGACCTGAAAATAGCGATGCACCGCTGCGGTTGGGTCAGGAAGTTTTTATTTATGATCTGAAAGTGGAGCGGGGCGCACAAGTGGAAGTGCCTTATATCGCCGGTTACTCAACATGGCTGACATTGCTGGATGGTATTGTGCGTGTTGGTGATGAGCGCTTGATGCCGGGGGATTCCATCAGCGAGCAGGGCGCCTTGCATGTAGTCCGAGGCGAGCGTGACGCGACTGTGATTGCATTTTTGGTCAGTGACGTTGTCACGTTTGTGTAATTGAAGGCTGCCATTGTTAAATCAATGGTAGCCTTTTTTGTGTGCGGTGGTGTGGGCCGTAGCACCTCTGCTGCTGCCGGGCAGTCCTCGCGCCGCTGACGCGGTGCCCTCGGCTTCCACGTCGTGCCTACGGAACGTTCGGGGATCGACCATCCCTGGTCGGCCCCGAACTGATCCACGCATCCCTGCGTGGATCTCCTGGCCCAACGTAAAAGCCTCAGCGCTGCGAATAGCCCTTGCAGCATCAGAGGTGCTACGGCCATTAACACGGTGCCCGTTTTGACAAAACCACCTTCGCCACTCAGCAACCGAGTCAACCAACCTCAGCCTTTATTATCGACGCCACCACGCGGCCACTAGCCAATCCCAAAACGCTGTGATCACCCATCATCCCAACCAATGGCATCACACGCTCAAGTCCAGCAGCAAACGAATAATTGACAACCTACCAACAGTAAGTTACCAATAGTAGGTCAATCAATATCGGAGGTTAACCCCATGCACACGCTTATCGTTACCGCCCATCCAGACCACCATTCACACACGCATACTGTGGTTGAACAGCTGGTTAAAGGCATCACAGCCAGCGGCTTACACAGTGTTGAAATTGCTGATTTAGCGGCTGAGGAATTCGACCCCCGCTTCAATCAGGCCGATATCGATCAGTTCAAATCGGGAACTCCTTCGCCTGCTGATGTATTGGCGGAACAGCAGCGTCTGAACCGTGCCGATGCGCTGGTATTGGTGTATCCGATTTACTGGTGGTCCTTCCCGGCACAATTGAAAGGGTGGATTGACCGGGTGTTTACTCAAGGCTGGGCATATGACGACACCGGCGAAAAGGTCATAAAGAAATTGGGCCATCTGCAGGTGCATCTGCTGGCACTGGGCGCGGCGAATACGCGCACTTACCTGCGACGTGGCTATTTCAGCAGCATGCGAATTCAGATTGATGAGGGAATATTTGGCTATTGCGGCGCGCCGGTGATCACCAGCGAACTGTTGTTGCCGTCCGATGAGGGTTATCCTGATGCGCATTACGCGCTTGCCCGGCAATTAGGGCAGCGACTTTTCACTTTGAAGGAACCTGTATGAGCTCACCCACGCGCCAGCGTATGACCTTCGACGCCCGCCGCGAGCAGCTGATTAGCACAGCATGGAATCTGGTGCGAGAGCACGGCAGCGATGCCCTTACTCTTGGGCGAGTGGCCATTGAAGCGGGTGTCAGCAAGCCCGTGGTGTATGAGCATTTTGGCACCCGCCACGGGCTGATCGCTGCGCTGTATGAGGACTTTGATGTGCGGCAAAACGCTGTCATTGATGCGGCGATGGTTAAAGCAGGTGACGATTTGGCAGAACGCGCCAGCACGGTGGCGACTTGCTACGTGAACTGTGTGCTCACTCAGGGGCGCGAGATCCCCGATGTGCTGTCAGCGCTCAACAGCACGCCAGAACTGGCCGAGGTGAAGCGCAAATACCAACTCGATTTTATGGCGAAGTTTCGTCTGTGGTTTGCTGAAGCGAAGCTGCCGCAATCCAGCCTGTGGGGATTGCTGGGAGCGGCAGACGCCATTTCAAATGCCGTGGTGTGTAGCGATATCCGACAACTGGATGGCGTTAAAGAGTTGCAGGGGCTGATTGAGGCGCTGGTGCAGCGCCATCTTATCTGATGCTGTTCACCAGCCAGTTTGCTAATTCGGTGAGTTCCTTCTGCTGCTCCGGAAACTCCGCAATGAGTTTTAACATTGCAGCCTGCAGTGACTCCGGGCGATAGGCCACTCCTTGCAGCCGCATCGCCAGCGTTTCTAACGGTGCGGGATTGAGACTGTCGGTGAAAATCTGGCTGCGGGTAATGTTGCCGCGCTCGACGTCAAAGTGAATCTCAACGCCACCCCAGACAAAACGCTCTTGCAGCAGATGTGAGAAATCAGGCGCCTGGCCAAAATTCCACTCCCAGCTGCTCTGGCGTGCAAACTGCTCCTTAAAGCCGGGAAGGTCGGGTAAGGCTTCAGGTGAAATATATTCGGGCTCGCAGGTTTCATGATAATGCGCGAAGTAAGCAGCAATCACCTCACGACGGATGTCAGCAAAACGGATATCAGGAATAAAGTCCGCGATATTCGCTACGCGGGAACGCACTGAGGTGATCCCTTTAGCCTGAAGCTTTTTGATGTCCGGGTTCAGGTAATCGGCAAGGCGCGACAGATCGGCGCTCATCAGGAAAGTGCCGTGGTGAAAACCGCGGTCCGGCGTTTCGCGATAGGCGGAACCGGAAATCTTGCGCATATCGCCATTCACATTAACCACGATATCGTTGCGCCCCGAGGCTTCGGCGGGCATGCCCAGTTTTTCCAGTGCCCGCAAAATAATCGCCGTCGAGACGGTTTTATCGTATTCCGGTTTACCGGCCATAAAGGTAAAACAGGCGTTGCCCAGATCATGAAACACCGCACCGCCGCCGCTGCTGCGTCGCGCCAGTTTGATGCCATCTTCCGCCATCCGACGCGTATTGCACTCTTTCCACGGGTTTTGAGCGCGGCCAATCACCACGGTTTCAGCGTTTTGCCATAAGAATAAAACGCGCTGAGTGGTGGGCATCTGACGGAAGATGCACTCTTCCACTGCGAGGTTAAACCAGGGATCGTGTGAATCAGAGATCAGCAAACGTAGGGTGGACATGTTTCCTCCAGTTCCGTGAGAAAGGGGCAAGCGGAGGACAGAATACGCGTAATCGGATGCAAAGATAAGCGGGGGAAGTGTCGTAAAGTGTCGGATGCGCATCCTGTTGGTGTGGGGACGCAATATATGGCGTTACGCCGATCAGTTATTGATGCTGTGCAGGTATCTCAATGGAAAGGCGGCATTGCTGCCGCCTGAAGGTGCATGCAACCCAACATAACGCCAGGGGCGGCGACTACGCTACGGGTTACAGAATCGATTTTGCCGTTTTAACCACGTTTTCAACGGTGAAACCAAACTCTTTAAACAGCAGTTCAGCCGGTGCAGACTCGCCGAACGTGGTCATGCCGACAATCGCGCCGTGCAGGCCAGTGTACTTGAACCAGTAATCGGCGATGCCCGCTTCGATAGCCACTCGTGCAGCAACCGCTTTCGGCAATACAGACTCACGGTAAGCCGCGTCCTGTTTGTCAAAAGCATCGGTAGACGGCATCGAAACAACGCGCACCTTACGGCCTTCGCCTGTCAATTGCTCATAAGCAGCAACCGCCAGTTCAACTTCGGAACCGGTGGCGATAAGAATCAGTTCTGGAATCCCTTCACTGTCTTTCAGCACATAACCGCCGCGAACCACGTTGGCCAGTTGCTCCGCGCTGCGATCTTGCTGCGCCAGATTCTGACGCGAGAAGATCAAGGCAGTAGGGCCGTTGACGCGCTCAATCGCATATTTCCATGCCACCGCAGATTCAACCTGATCACACGGACGCCATAAGCTCATGTTCGGCGTCACGCGCAGGCTCGCCATCTGCTCAACCGGCTGGTGGGTTGGGCCATCTTCGCCTAAGCCGATGGAATCATGGGTGTAGACCATGATCTGACGCACTTTCATCAACGCCGCCATACGTGCCGCGTTGCGCGCGTACTCAACAAACATCAGGAAGGTGGCGGTGTACGTCAGGAAACCTCCGTGCAGCGCGATACCGTTAGCGATCGCGGTCATCCCGAATTCCCGCACGCCGTAATGAATGTAATTCCCAGCAGGATCTTCATTGATCGGCTTTGAGCCCGACCACATGGTCAGGTTGCTTGGTGCCAGGTCAGCAGAGCCGCCGAGGTATTCCGGCAGGATCTTGCCGAAGGCTTCAATCGTATTCTGCGACGCTTTACGGCTGGCAATTTTGGCGGGATTCGCCTGCAACTGTTCGATAAAGGCTTGTGATTCACTTTCCCAGTTGGCAGGCAACTCGTTGTTCACGCGGCGTGTAAACTCAGCGGCCAGTTCCGGATAAGCCTCGGCATAAGACGCTATTTTGGCATCCCACGCGGACTCTTTTGCCTGACCGACTTCTTTGGCATCCCACTGTGCATAGAGTTCTGAAGGGATTTCAAACGGCGCGTGATTCCAGCCCAGCTGTTGGCGGGTCTGTGCAATTTCGTCGTCGCCCAGCGGTGCACCATGGACATCATGGGTGCCGGCTTTGTTTGGCGATCCGAAACCGATCACCGTTTTACACATCAGCAGAGAAGGCTTGTCCGAGACCGCTTTGGCTGCTTCAACCGCTTTCGTAATCGCGTCGCCGTCGTGACCGTCTACGTCACGCACCACATGCCAGCCGTACGCTTCGAAACGGGCGGCGGTATCGTCGGTGAACCAGCCATCCACGTGACCATCAATAGAGATGCCATTGTCATCATAAAAGGCCACCAGCTTACCCAGCTTCAGGGTGCCGGCGATGGAGCACACTTCATGCGAAATGCCCTCCATCATGCAGCCGTCACCCATGAACACATAGGTGTGATGATCAACGATGTCGTGGCCAGGACGGTTAAACTGCGCCGCCAGCGTACGTTCGGCAATCGCGAAGCCGACGGCATTGGCGATCCCCTGACCCAGCGGGCCGGTGGTGGTTTCAACGCCCGGCGTATAGCCGTATTCCGGATGACCCGGCGTTTTTGAATGCAGCTGACGGAAATTCTTCAGTTCGCTGAGTGGCAGGTCGTAGCCGCTCAGGTGCAGCAGGCTATAAATCAGCATCGAACCGTGGCCATTCGATAATACGAAGCGGTCGCGGTTGGCCCATTTGGGGTTGGAAGGGTTGTGCTGCAAAAAGTCGAGCCATAAAACTTCCGCAATATCCGCCATGCCCATGGGGGCACCCGGATGGCCTGATTTGGCTTGTTGCACGCCATCCATGCTTAAAGCACGGATGGCGTTGGCTCTTTCCCGGCGTGTTGACATAAGGTTCTCCAGAGGTGAGAAGTCGGTGATTATTTAGTATGTGAAACTTGTTCGTAGTAACCGATCTTCTCGACTTTGGCGGTGGAGCCACCACCTTCAAACTCAGAGGCCAGCCAGGCATTGACGATGTTCTTCGCCAGCTCTGGACCGATAACGCGTGCGCCCATGGTCATGATCTGAGCATTGTTGCTTTTCCGGGCACGTTCAGCGGAGAAAGTGTCATGACACTGTGCCGCACGCACGCCTTCTACTTTATTGGCCACGATTGCCACGCCGATACCGGTGCCGCACAGCAGAATTCCGCGCTCAAATTCGTTCTTCTGGATAGCGGTTGCCAGTGCAAAAGCCACATCCGGGTACATCGGACGGTCGTTTTGCGCGTCATTGGTGTAATCCGTCACTTGAAAGTCTTTCTCTTCAAGCAGTTTTTTAATGATGTTTTTCAATTCGATAGCCGCATCATCGGCGCCAATTGCGATAGTTTTCATCGTCATTCTCCAGCAGGGTTTAGTTCTGATGCCTGAACGTTTGTTATGCAGGCGAGAAGATGTTCATCGATAGCCTGCCATAAATACAATCATATGTTCAATGGTTGTTCATATGTCTTGCGTGCTGATTTTGTGATGAAAAGCGTGAAGGGCGCTGATACCACGCTGATTCCGCCGCATTTCTGCGTATTTTTCCGATTCAGGACCAAAATCAAATCTCATGAGCAGGCTCACATTTTCAATCATTGCGGTTGAGAGATGTACATTTATACGTGTAGTGTTCATTTGTTCGCATAACGATACCTATGTACAAGAAGACCCCTTGAGGACTCGAACATGTGTCATTTACACCGTACCTCTCAGTACACCTGCAGCCAGCGCTCTTTTGGCGTCTGGTCAACACCAAACAACAGCTTTAACCACGCACGTCACGGAGGTGCGTTATGAGTCAGCAAAACATGACGGCGGTTGAGAAATCCGCTATCAGCAAAATCTCCTGGCGTCTGGTGCCGTTCGTGGCACTGATGTTCTTTATCAACTTCCTCGATCGCACCGCGATCTCGTTTGCTGGCCCTAACGGCATGACGCAGGACCTTGGCCTGACGGGCGTGCAGTTCGGTCTGGCATCGGGCATCTTCTTTATCGGCTATATCCTGCTGGAAGTGCCGAGTAACCTGGCGCTGCATAAGTTCGGCGCACGTCGCTGGCTGGCGCGCATCATGATCAGCTGGGGTATCGTCTCGCTGCTGTTCACCTGGGTGAGCAGTGTCGAAGGCCTGTATACGCTGCGCCTGTTACTGGGTATCGCTGAAGCGGGCTTCTTCCCAGGTGCCATCCTTTACCTGAGCATGTGGGTGCCGGGACGCCATCGCAGCAAAATCCTGTCGCTGTTCTATCTGGCCCAGCCGCTAACCGTGGTATTCGGCGCACCGCTGGCCGCAAGCTTAATTCAGCAGCACGGTCTGTTTGGACTGGATGGCTGGCGCGTGATGTTCCTGGGGGTTTCCATCCCCGCGATTCTGATCGGTATCGTGGCGTTGTTCTGGCTGGTGGATTCACCGCGTCAGGCGAAGTGGTTAACGGCTGAAGAGAAAACCTGGCTGACCAACGAACTGGAAGCGGAGCATCAGCAGAAGCAGGGCCATCAGAAACACAGTCTGCGTTCAGTAATGGGTAACGGTCGCGTGTGGATGCTGTGCCTGATCTACTTCGGCTTTATCTATGGTCTGTATGCTCTGGCGTTCTTCCTGCCAACCATTATCGCGGGCTTCCAGCAGCAGTTCGGCACCACCTTTAACGTGATGCAGAAAGGGTTGATCACCGGTGTGCCGTACCTGATTGCTGCCGTGGTGATGTACTTCTGGTCAAAAGACGCCACGCGTCGTGGTTGCAAAACCTGGCATATCGCGATTCCGGCGCTGGCTGGCGGCATCAGCGTGCCACTCGCGCTGTATATGGACTCACCGTTCACCACCATCATGGTGATCGCGATTACCGCCAGCTCCATTTTTGCTGCCTTGCCTAACTTCTGGACGCTGCCAACGCAGTTCCTGACCGGCGCGTCAGCCGCAGCGGCCATCGCACTGATTAATACCTTAGGAAACGTGGCGGGCTTCTCCGCGGGCTACATCACCGGTGCACTGCACGATGCCACCAACAGCTATGAGTTACCGATGTTCGTGGTCGGCGGATTCATGCTGCTGTCTGCCGTCCTCATGCTGTTACTGAATCGTAAACGCCCGCAGTCTCAGCCGACCTCTATCGCACAGGAGCACTAAAATGACGTACCTGTTTAATCAACCTTCAGCCTTTGCCGCTGAACTCATTGAAGGCTTTGTCGCCGCCAACGCCGATAAAGTTCGTCAGGTCACCGGTGGTGTGGTGCGCAGCACGCGTAGCCAACCCAATACTGTAGCGGTGATTGTGGGCGGCGGTTCCGGTCATTATCCGGCCTTCGCCGGGTTGGTTGGACAAGGTCTGGCTCACGGCGCGGCAATGGGGAATCTGTTCGCTTCGCCGTCTGCTCAGCAGATCTACAACGTGGCTAGAGCGGCGCACAACGGCGCTGGCGTGTTACTGATGTTCGGTAACTATGCAGGCGATGTACTGCACTTCGGCCAGGCATGCGAACGCCTGCGTGCCGAAGGGATTGCCTGTGAAATTCTGGCGGTGACGGATGATATCTCCAGCGCCAGTAAAGACGAACTGGCGAAGCGCCGCGGTGTGGCCGGTGATTTATGTGTGTTCAAAGCGGCGTGTGCCGCGGCAGAAGCGGGCGACGATTTAGCGACCGTGCTCAGCAAATCCCAGCATGCTAACGATCGTACGCGGACGTTCGGTGTGGCATTTGGCGGATGTACCTTGCCGGGTGCCACGCATCCACTGTTTGAAGTTGAAAAAGGGCGCATGGCGCTGGGACTGGGCATCCACGGTGAGCCGGGCATCAGTGAGACTGATGTGCCGAGTGCCGATGAGCTGGCCGAGCTGTTTGTTGAACGTCTGCTGAGCGAAGTGCCTGCCGACGTTAAACAGATTGAAGGTCATCGCGTTGCGGTGATCCTCAACGGTTTGGGATCGGTGAAGTATGAAGAGTTGTTCGTGGTGTATCGCCGCGTGGCACAACTGCTGGACGCCGCAGGACTAAAAGTGGTTCAGCCGGATGTCGGTGAGTTTGTTACCAGCTTC
Source organism: Pantoea sp. alder81 (assembly GCF_020179835.1). Lineage (GTDB taxonomy): Bacteria > Pseudomonadota > Gammaproteobacteria > Enterobacterales > Enterobacteriaceae > Pantoea. The sequence continues at coordinate 849,327 of NZ_JAIUDA010000001.1, forward strand.
AATATGGCGGGCGCATCGCTGACGCTGATGTGGCTGGACGATGAGCTGGAGACACTGTGGTGTGCGCCGGCAAATGCACCGGCCTATCGCAAAGGAAGCGTGCTGATCGCTGAACCCTTAAGTGCGGAAGAGCGTGAAGAGAGCACGGAAGAAGCATTACCGCAGGCTTCAGCTGAGTCACAGCAGAGCGCGCAGCGCGTGTTACACATCCTGGAGTCGGTGGCGGATTTATTGCAGCGTAACGCAAAAAAATTAGGAGATATCGATGCGGTAGCCGGTGACGGTGACCACGGTATCGGTATGGAACGAGGCGTGCTAGGCGCGGTTGAGAAAGCGCGTGAAGTGGCTGCACGTGGCGCAGGTGCAGGCAGCCTGTTGTGCCGTGCTGCGGATGCCTGGGCCGATAAAGCCGGTGGCACCTCGGGTGCACTGTGGGGCGTGGCATTGACTGCGCTGGGTACGGCCATCGGCGATAGCCAGTCGCCTGATGCACAACGCGTCGCTACCGGCGTGCGCGATGCCAAAGACGGCATTATGCATTTCGGTAAAGCCAAAGTCGGTGATAAAACCATGGTGGATGTGCTGGTGCCATTTAGCGACAGCCTGAATGCAGCGGTTGCGGAGGGTGCTTCATTGACGGATGCCTGGCTGGCCGCCGCGATAGTTGCCGATAAGGCCGCACAGGACACGGCACAGCTGGTGCCGAAAATGGGTCGCGCGCGTCCGTTAGCCGAGAAAAGTGTCGGTACCCCGGATGCGGGTGCGATTTCTCTGGCGATGATCGTCAATACCGTTGGCGAGCTGCTCAAAGAACATAAAGCCTCTCAGTAAGGAGCGTAATGATGTCTCAGCCTAAAATCTGGCTTGGCGTTAGCCTGAAAATGTACTTCGGCTATCAGCAGACGCTGGACTGGTGCCGCAAAGTGGCCGGATTGGCGCAGCTGCCAGCGGTGAAGAACGGTGATGTCGGGTTGTTTGTCCTGCCTGCATACCCGGCTATTCCCGCCGTGGCTGAAATTTTCTCAAAAACGCCAGTGCGTTTTGGCGGTCAGGATGTCTGTCAGGCTGAAAATGGTGCCTGGACCGGTGAAGTTAGTGCCAGCATGTTGCAGGAACTCGGTTGCTCACTGGCCGAAATCGGGCACGCCGAACGTCGTCGCCATTTCCATGAAGATAAAGCGCAGATCGCCGCCAAAGTAGCCATGTCGCTGCGCCACGGATTAACGCCAGTGCTGTGCATCGGTGAAGAACAGCAGGCCGAGCCTGAGCAGGCCATCGCGCTGTGCGAGCTGCAACTGGCGGAAGCATTGGCCGATGCAGTGCAACAAGGTTTACGCGGCGAAGTGTTCTTTGCTTATGAGCCGCAATGGGCGATTGGTGCCCCACAACCTGCACCCGATAGCTATATCCGTGCAGTGTGTTCTGGCCTGCAACAGCTGAAAACGCCGGATGGCATCACCTTGAAAATTATTTACGGCGGCAGCGCCGGACCGGGGCTGATTCAGCGCCTGGGAGCAGACGTTAATGGCCTGTTCCTTGGCCGCTTTGCCCACGATCCGAATGCACTGGCGCAGATCATTGAAGAAGCCAGCGCGCTGGCGAAGGAGATCCGTTCATGAGCCGTATCGGACTCAGTACCTATGCCTTTTTCTGGCGCATGTCCAGCAAGGTCCCGCATCCGCTGACGCTGGAGCAGATGCTGCAGCAGACCGCCGAGATGGACGTGTCGGTGTTCCAGATTTGTGATTATCCGGCGATTGAAAGTTGGTCTGACGAGCAGTTGCAGGATCTCCGTCATCTGGCCGACAAGCTGGGCATCACGCTGGAGCTGGGCACGCGTGGACTGGGCACCGCACATCTACGTCGCTATCTGCACATGGCGAATATTCTCGATGCCCACGTGGTGCGCTCCATGTTCTACACCGCCGATCACCGTCCGTCACTCGATGAAGCGGCAGAGTTAATTGCGGCGGTGCTTCCTGATTTCGCGCGTCAGCAGGTGCGTCTGTGTCTGGAGACCTATGAGCAGGTCAACAGCGGCGCGATGATGTCGGTCATTAACAAGTTTCTGTCGCCTTGGTTGTGCGTGTGTCTCGATCCCGCCAACTGCGTGGCAGGACTGGAGTTGCCAGAACAGGTGATTGCCAATACGGCGGCCCGCGTCGGCAATTTGCATATCAAAGACTTTGCCTTTACGCGTCGTGATGGCTGGGTCGGCTTTACCTATGCTGGTTGCCTGATGGGCGAGGGCTTACTGGACTATGACCGGATGATCGCCAGCGTGCGCCCGGCAGAAAGAGAGATTAACCAAATCGTCGAACACTGGTTGCCGTGGCAGGACGATGCCGTGTTGACCTGCGAGCGCGAAGCCGAATGGACGCGCCGCACCGTTGAATTCTTACGTAGTAAACAAGATCAGGAGTTATACCAATGAGCAATGCATTGAAAACCATCACCGTAATTGGCGCAGGCGGCAAAATGGGTATGCGCATTTCTGCCAACTTCCAGAAAAGCGATTACCAGGTGTTTTACGTAGAGAACTCACCGAAGGCGCAGGAACAAGTGACGGCGCAAGGTCGTGAACTGTCAGATTCCGCCTCTGTAGTGCCGGTCAGTGACGTGGTGATTCTGGCCGTGCCGGATATCGTTTTGGGTAAAGTGTCTGAAGGTGTTGTGCCGCAGATGAAGGCTGGCGCGATCCTGCTGACGCTGGATCCAGCCGCAGCTTATGCAAACCTGATCGCCCATCGTGATGGCATCGAATATGCGGTGGCGCACCCATGCCATCCATCCGTCTTCCTTGAGCGCTACACCAAAGAAGAGCACGCGGATGCCTTCGGTGGTATCGCGGCGGTACAGCACGTAGCAGCGTCCTATGAAACCGGCTCCGATGCGCAGAAAGAAGAACTGAGCAAAGTGATCAGCGTGATGTATGGTCCGGTAGAAGCCGTGCATTGGGTGACTGTGACGCAGCTGGCCTATCTTGAGCCAACGCTGGTGGAAACCGTTGCCTGCATGGTGGGCGCATTTATGAAAGAAGCGCTGGATGAGACCGTGAAGCACAGCGGCGTGCCGGAAGAAGCCGCCAAAGCGATGCTGTATGGCCATATTCAGATCGCACTGGCAGTGGCCTTCCGCGCCACCAACCCGTTCTCTGATGCCTGCATGATCGCGATGGAATACGGTCGCGAGAAGATTGTGAAGCCAGACTGGAAACAGATCTTCGATCAGAAAGAACTGGATATCGTGATTGCTCGCATGCTGAAAATCGACGCCATCAAGCGTTAAGCGTGACGCAACCTGCGACTCGCCTCGCTGCTGTCTGGCGAAGCGAGTCGTATCAATGATATAACTCCTTCCCTAAATCAGGTGTCACGATACAAGACAGGTAACGGATGGAAAAAAACACGCTTTCTCAGGACTCCGAGCTGCTGACAGAAATTGCGGTGGCCTATTATCAGGACGAAATCACCCAGGAGGAGATTGCGCGTAAGTTTGGGATATCCCGCATTAAGGTTGGCCGACTGCTTAAGCGCGCCCGCGAAGAGGGCATCGTCGAAATTAATGTGCGCTACCATCCGGTGTTCAGTACGCGTCTGGAACAACAACTGCAAAACCGTTTCCCTCAACTGCAACGTGCCCTCATCGCACTGGATTCTCCGGACGATGAAGAACAGCGTCGTCAGGTGGCGGCGTTAGTCTCAGCCCATCTTGCGCAATCATTAAAAGACAATGCCATTGTTGCTGTTGGGCAAGGGCGCAACGTCGCCGCTGTCGCCGATTATCCCGGCCAGGTGTCCACACGTAACTGCCTGTTCATCAGCGGTATTGGTGGAACTCATCGTCCTGGTGATGCGATTAATGCCGATCACATCAGCCGTCGACTCGCCAAGAAGTTTGGCGGCATCAGTGAAACCCTGTACGCCCCCGCCTATGTTGAGAACCGCGCGCTGCGCGATGCCTTTATGCAGAACGGCACCATCAAAGAGACGCTCGATCGTGCACGCAAAGCGGATGTCGCGCTGGTGGGTATCGGTGATATGAATGAAAACAGCTACATGGTGAAACTCGGCTGGTTTACGCCGCATGAGATCATTGATGCGCACGTTAATCAAGGTGTGACCGGGGATGTCGCAGGCTATGACTTCTTCAATTCACAGGGGCAGCATGTGGATACGGTGATGAATGATCGCGTGATTGGTCTTAGCATCGAAGAACTGCGTAAAATTCCCTGCGTGATTGCGATTGCCTCCGAGAATACCAAAGCAATGGCGCTGCTCGGGGCACTGCGTACCGGCGCGATCGATATTGTTGCCACCACGGCGCAAAATATTCGGACGATTTTGAGTATGTCGCAGTAGGGTATTATTTCATGGCGGCACTAAGCGGTGCAGCTCTTTTGTCGCCATCCAATTTTCTTACTGCGCCTACTATTACGCCCATTCTCAGTTAACACTCCTTAAATTGAAAAACGTCACGAATTAATCATCATTATCTCCATAAATCTTATTCACATGTCACTTTAATGTATTCAAGCTCAGGTAAAAGAATATTAGGGCATATTAAAAGGAGTGAGACTGATGGATGCAGCATTATTGGCCGGACAACAAAACCGTGCATGGAGCGATACTATGGTCAATCTCGAAGCACGCAATCTTATCCAGGCCGCGAATCGTGTAGGTTCACAGCATTTACGTGATGGCCTATCCCGGATCAAATTTATGCAAGAGATTAAGGGCTATATTGATCAGCAGTTTACTCTGGCCCGTAAGGCCAAGACTGATGAAGAATGTATGCTCTGTATTAAAAACTTGCGTGCTGAGCGTGACAGTTTAATTCAGCAATCAACGATGCTGAAGACCAGGGCCGCGCAACTTTACGCCAAGGTTGAGTGGGTCAAAGAGAACGATCGCATTGTTGGCTATGTCATCAGTGCGGTGAAGGTGGTGCTATCAGGTTTGGCAATTGCAGGCGGTGTCGCGTTAGCTGGCACCATGACGCCCATTGGTATGTTAGTGGGTGCAACCCTCGTCATGGACGGTGTGAATGGGATTTCTCGTGAGGTGAACCATCAATTGATGAATAAGCCTGAGTCACAAGGGGCTATTGCTGATGGCGCGATGCATGCTGCAGAATTTATGGGATTTAAAGCGGAAAGCGGACTTGTCTTCTATAACACAGTGAGCCTTGCTGCGTAAACCTGGAACATGGCGACTTTTCCACTACCTGCCGAGTGACTATTACCGCAAGGTCAGTAGCATGAGCATGCCTAAGATCACGATGAAAATGGTGGGGTATGGGTTAAAAGCGAAGATCATCGTTGATCTTATTGGCAATCAAGAACCACAACACTAACGCTGCTTTTTATGAAACTGCCATGATTTCCAGGCCAAAACCGGAGGTTGAAAAAACCAGGTGATGGCCAGGGCGACGATCAGTGCAATGCCCATTGAAATGAGGTTTTCTCGTGAGGCGATGAATAGCGTAATGATATAAATCAGCACCAGACCAGACGTCAATAATAATGCAGACTGGAAGCGTTTAGACAAGTCGCTAATGACGTTATCGAGCGTTAATTGGTTATTTCTTTGGTATCTATTGAGTTTCAGAACGTCTTTCTGAGTAAATCCGGAATCCAATAATGTCTGTTCGTTGGTGGCCATCAGTCTTGCATCCTCACTCAATGGGGTATTTATCCGAGACTACCACAGAATAATGCCAATTTTATCGTCATGTTATCTGAGATTTATTTCAGTCACTCAACCGTCACTTCAGCAACATAAATCCTTCATTTCCCTGAGCTAGCTTACCGCCATTCTGTTTTCAGGACTGCGGATGCATGAGCCACCTTTCGCTACATCACATCACTAAAGCCTGGGGCGATAAAATTGCCCTTAATGACATCACCTTTGATGCTGCAGAAGGGAGCTTTGTTGCATTGCTTGGGCCATCCGGCTGTGGCAAATCCACGCTGCTGAGCACCATTGCCGGGCTGGAAACCGCCGATCGCGGCGAGATCCATTTCAGGCACAGCGATATCACTCATCTGCCTCCATCACAGCGCAAGCTCTCGATGGTATTTCAATCCTATGCGCTGTTTCCACATCTGAATGTCCGCGAGAACCTGCTGTTTGGTTTAAAGGCGCGCAGTGAAGATAAGCAGACTTTTGCGGCCCGGCTTGAAGACGTTAGCAAGCTGATGGAACTGGATAAGTTGCTTGATCGTCTGCCGTCGCAGCTTTCTGGTGGCCAGCAGCAACGTGTGGCGTTGGGAAGGGCGGTTATCGCGAATAACAACCTGTGTCTGATGGATGAGCCACTGTCCAACCTCGATGCCAAGCTGCGCCAAAGCATGCGCCGTGAGATTCGTGCCTTACAGAAGAAGCTGGGGCTTACCATGCTGTATGTCACGCACGACCAGACCGAAGCGATGAGCATGGCGGACAGCATTATTCTGATGAATGACGGCCACATTGAGCAACAAGGCACGCCGAACGATCTCTACAACAATCCTGCCACCGTCTTTGCCGCGCAGTTTATCGGCGCACCACCCATGAACATCTTGCCGTTGCACAACAAAGATAACCGTCATTATCTGAGCCATTTGCAGGCGCCGGTGGTTGAGCAATGCGAAGAAATCGCTTTGAGTCTGGGCCTGCGCGCCGAGGATATTCAGCTGATTTCACCTGAACACGCTGCGTTAAAAGCTCGGGTGATCAGTTACGAATACATGGGCGCTGACACCTTGCTGGTGTGCCAACTGGCTGGCCTGGCCGATGCCATCACCGTAAAAGTGCCCGGCATGCAGCATTTTGTCGAGGATAGTCAGGTCGGCTTGCAGTGGTCCGCAGCCCGCCAATATCTGTTTTCCACCACGACCGGCAAGCGCTGTGCGTCTGCTGAGCAACAGATGTTTGTTTCACAGAAAAAATACGCTGTTTAACCGTTGTTTTTCGCCCAAGGGATAATCATGTCTGCGATTCGTTACTCACGTCTGGCCTCTGCTTTACTGCTCTGCACTACGGTTTCCGCTTTTGCGGCCGATCCTGTCAAATTGCAGATGTACTATCCGATTGCGGTGGGTGGCAAAGTCAGCCACACCGTGGACGCGCTGGTGGCTGATTTCGAAAAAGTGCATCCAGAAGTGAGCATTCAGCCGGTGTATACCGGTGACTACGCCACCACTGTCACCAAAGCGCTGACCGCGTTTCGTGGTGGTAATGCGCCTCAGTTGGCCGTGATCGGCGACATCGAAGCGTATTCCCTGATTGATGCCGGTGCGATTGTCGCTGCCAGCGATCTGGCTTTGGGTGATGAAGGCAAAAAATGGATCGATGGATTCTACCCAGCGTTCCTGCGTCACATTGACGGCAAAGTCTGGGGCGTGCCTTTCCAGCGTTCAACGGTGGTAATGTACTGGAACAAGCAGGCCTTCGAAAAAGCCGGCCTGAATGGCGATACACCGCCGGCAAACTGGCAGCAAGTGGTCGAGTTCAGTAAAAAGCTGACGGTGAAAGATGCTAACGGCGTGAGTCAGTGGGGTATCGAGATTCCTTCAACGCCTAACGGCTACTGGAACTTCCAGGGACTCTCTGCCACCAACGGCGGTCGTCTGGATAACGGTAAAGGCACCGCCGTGAACTTCAATACACCGGGCAACGTTGAGACGCTGCAGTGGCTGACCGACCTGGGTCAGAAAGAGGAAGTGTCACCAAAAGGCGCAATTGCCTGGGGTACCACGCCACAGGACTTTATCAGCGGTAAAACCGCCATGATGGTCACCACCACCGGTAACCTGACCAACGTGCGCGATAACGCCAAATTCCCGTTTGGTGTGGCGATGCTGCCAGAAAAAACCCAGCGTGGCAGCCCAACCGGCGGCGGTAACCTTTACGTGTTTAAGAATGCCTCACCAGAGCAGCAGAAAGCCGCGATGGAGTTTATCCGCTGGGTGACGTCACCGGAGCAGGCTGCGCGCTGGAGTATCGCGACCGGTTATGTGGCGACATCTCCGGCTGCATGGGACACCACGGTGATGAAAGACTACGTGAAAGAGGTGCCGCAGGCGCTGGTTGCGCGTGAGCAGCTCAAGTATGCCCAGCCGGAACTCTCGACCTATAACAGCGTCCAGATTCAGGATGCGTTGAACCATGCTGTCGAAGCGGCTGTGACCCAAGCGAAAACTCCGGCAGAAGCGCTAGAAGGTGCGCAGAAGCAAGCGGATCGTCTGTTAAAGTCCTACCAGTAACGGAAGCGCGATGAGCACGATGATTGCCAGTACGCCACAGCGTCGCCCCGCATTTTGGTCGACGCAGCTTTATGGTTACCTGCTGATTTTGCCAGCACTGAGTTTTTTGCTGCTGTTCACCCACTATCCAGCGGTGGCGACGATCTGGGAGAGTCTGTTCAGCGCTTCCCGTAATAATCATCCGGCCCAGTTTGTTGGGCTGGATAATTACATGGCTTTGCTGGATGACGATATCTTCATCCAGTCGCTGTGGAATAACTTACTGTATGCACTTATCACCATTCCGCTGGCCGTCACGCTGGCTTTGATGATGGCGCTGGCCGTGAACCGGCGTCTGGCGGCGAATTCGCTGGTGCGCGCCGCGTTCTTTATTCCTTCACTGCTCCCCATGATTGCCATCGCCAATCTGTGGCTGTTTTTCTATACCCCGCAGCTCGGGCTATTAAACAAGTTGCTGGCACTGTTCTCACTGCCGGCCGTGAACTGGCTCGGTGAGCCGGGCACGTCGCTCTACTGTTTGATGGCGGTTTCTGTCTGGCGCGAGGCGGGCTTCTTTATGATTTTCTATCTCGCCGCGTTGCAACAGATCGATCCTCGCCTCAATGAAGCGGCGGCGATTGAAGGGGCCTCACGCGGTTACTTTTTCCGTCGTGTGCAATGGCCGCTGCTGATGCCGACCACGCTGTTTGTGTTGATCAATGCTTCGATGAATGCGTTCCGCATTGTCGATCAGGTGATTGCCATGACCAACGGCGGACCCAATAACAGCAGTAGTTTGCTGCTGTTCTATATCTATCGCACCGCATTCAGTTTCTGGGATATGCCTGCTGCTGCGGCGATGACCGTGGTGTTACTGGTGATCCTGGCGGCGATTGCGCTGATTAAATTTACGCTGCTGGACAAGCGAGCCCATTATCAATGAAGAAGACGAACTCGTTGGGTGGCTGGTGTCTGAACCTGACCATCTGGCTGGCGGCACTGCTGTGGCTACTGCCGATTCTGGTAGCGGTGTGGGTGGCAATCCATCCGGCATCGGACCAGGCCAGTTTCTCGCTGTTCTCGCCGCTAACCTTTGATAATTTTATTAAGGCCTGGCATGCCGCGCCTTTCGCACGCTACTTCCTTAATACCACGCTGCTGGTGTTGATGATCGTGGCCGTCCAGCTAGTTTTAGCGACGATGGCGGCCTATGCGCTGGTGCGCTTCAAAATGAAGCTCTCAGGCGTTATCTTCGCGCTGATCCTGCTGCAGTTAATGATCAGCCCGGATGTATTGATTCTGAACAACTACAAAACCATCGGTGCGTTAGGCCTTCGCGATACCTTAACGGGAATTGCATTGCCTTATTTCGCCTCAGCCTTTGCCATTTTTCTGCTGCGTCAGACGTTCAAAAGCATCCCACTGGTGCTGGAAGAGGCCGCTATCGTGGAGGGTGCTAGCCGATTTTATATCTTGCGCAAAATCTACATCCCATTGGCGAAACCGATCTACATCGCTTTTGCCCTGGTCTCGATTAGCTTCCACTGGAATGATTTCCTGTGGCCGCTGGTGATTACCGATTCCGTCAACGTCAGACCGCTCACTGTCGGATTACAGCTGTTCTCCGCGCCAGAGCAGGGCGTGCAGTGGGCGCTAATTGGTGCCGCAACTTTGATGACCACCTTGCCGCTGCTGGTGCTGTTCCTGATTTTTCAGCGTCAATTTATTCAGTCGTTTATGCGTGCCGGTATTCGCTAAGGAGTGCTTTCCGTGACAATTCCGCATCCACTGACATCCTCGCAGCAAGAACTTCTCGGTGATGTGGCCGAGCTTTATGCCTTACCTGATTTACGTCCTGCATTGATGGATAACGTGCTGCGCTTCGGTGTCATTGCAGATCCGCAATATGCCGATGTCGGGGCTGATATTGCGAATAATCTCTATTATCGCAATGCTCTCAACAAGTTGCCGCAGGCGATTGAAGCTCTGAATCAGCAGCCATTGGATTTTGTCGTGACGCTGGGTGATTTGGTTGACCGTAACTGGACAAGCTATGCTGCCATTCTTCCGCTCTATGACCAGTTGATACATCCACATGCGGTGGTACTGGGGAATCATGACGCGCAAACTATTGCCGGGCATCTCAATAACCGTGCGGCGTTACCCAAAAGTTATTACGCGTTTCGCCTGGCGGGGTGGCGCTTTATCGTTTATGACGGCAATGATGTCAGTTTGTACTGCAATGCGCAGAATGGTGATGACTACTACCAGGCGGAAACTTTGCTGAGGGAGCTACAGGCGCAGCGACAACCCCAGGCTCAGCCATGGAACGGTTCCGTAGGCCAACAGCAGTTGATCTGGATTGAACAGCAGCTGATTGAAGCTCAGCAACTGGGTGAGAAAGTGGGTGTGTTTGGCCATTATCCGCTGGCACCTCACACCACTCATATTCTGATGAACGCCAATGTGCTGGTGGATCTCCTAACTAGTTACAACATACGATTTTGCTTCTCTGGACATGACCACCGCGGCAACTCTGCGACCATTGGTGAGACAGGCTTTTATACCATGAAGGGCATGCTCGATGGCCCAAGCGAAGTACCCTTTGCGGTGGTAGAAGTGGATGGAAATGCTGTAAGGATTAACGGCTTCGGCGGGGAAATAAGTCGCGGTTTGTTTTGATGCTATTAGCAGGCGGGTTTAATGCCGCCTGCTATTTAACTGGCGCGCTTCAGCGGCTGTACCGGCAGGTCTTGGCGACGACGCGCAATCTCTTCAGCACGCTGTAAAAGCTGCTGCAAATCATCTTCGTCAATGTCGAGAAGCTGGCCGTTCTCAAGCGCCTGATGCAGGTCATCACGAGTGATGGGTACTTCTAATGCCACTGGATTCGTTTTGGGTTCGTTGGCGGCCAGCGGATGCGGGTAGCGCCGACCAGCAAGATTATTGAAAATGATCGCCAGCAGAGCAAGGCACGCGGAATTGAGTAGCACAGGAGAGAGAATAAACTGATACCCCAGTTGCTGCACACCACTGCCACCCAGAATCGCTGTCAGCGCCACTGCTCCGCTGGGTGGATGCAGGCAGCGAAGCTGAAACATCACGGCAATCGCCAGACAAGCTGCAATGCCGCAAGCTACAGCGGGATAGGGCACATACATTGCCGTTGTTACACCGATCACACCCGCGACCAGATTCCCGCCAACAATTGACCAGGGCTGTGCTAGCGGGCTATTCGGCAGTCCGAAAAGCAGCACCGCTGAAGCTCCCATCGGGGCCACAAACCATAAGTTGACCTCGCCAAGTAGCCAATGGCTGGTCAGGCTGGTGATCATCAGGCCGAGACCCGCGCCGATGCTGGCTATAGCCATCTGTTTTTTGGCGACCGGCAACGGATGAGGCCAAAGACGGGCGAGGAAAGTCCGCAGCGATGTTATCCAGCTGGCGCGACGCAGGTGTGTCATGAAGATAATACTCTGTCATAAGAAAAAGCGATGGATGGCGATTGTCGCTGATCGATCCTTTGGTAACAACCACAATGTTAGTGTGCTGTTATCAAGTGGTGATGAGGTTGCAAGCTGGTGCAATGATGTTTAACCGTGTCTTACACAACGTCTAAGGTTGTTGTATAGTCCGTTTTTTTTCGGAGGAACCATGCTGCCTAACTCATCCACGCGCCTGAACAAATACATTAGCGAGAGCGGAATCTGCTCGCGACGCGATGCCGATCGTTACATCGAACAGGGCAACGTTTTTATTAACGGCAAGCGCGCTACCGTTGGCGCACAGGTCTTTGCCGGGGATGAAGTGAAAGTGAATGGGCAGCTGATTGAGCCGCGCAATGAAGAAGACCTGGTGCTGATTGCGCTCAACAAGCCAGTGGGAATTATCACCACCATGGAAGAGGGTGAGCGCGATAACATCGGCGATTTTGTTAACCACAGCAAACGCGTGTTCCCGATCGGTCGTCTGGATAAAGACTCGCAGGGCCTGATTTTCCTTACCAACCACGGTGATCTGGTCAATAAAATCTTGCGAGCCGGTAACAACCACGAGAAAGAGTATTTGGTGACCGTGGATAAGCCGATCACTGATGAATTTATTGCCGGGATGGGCGCAGGCGTGCCGATGCTGGGTACCGTGACGAAAAAATGTAAGGTGAAGAAAGAATCGACCTTTGTATTCCGCATCGTGCTGGTTCAAGGGCTAAACCGCCAGATTCGTCGTATGACCAAGCATTTTGGCTTTGAAGTCACCAGGCTTGAACGTACCCGCATCATGAATGTGAGCCTGAAAGGCATCCCGCTGGGTGAATGGCGCGATTTCACCGATGACGAATTGATTGACCTGTTTAATTTGATCGAAGATTCCTCTTCAGAAGATCAAAAAACACAGCAAAGCCAGGCGAAGAAGAAGCCGGCAACAGCAGCAAAAAAAATTGCATCGAACGGTGCAAAGCTGCCTGAGAAAACCACGGCTAAACCGGCAGGACGTCAGCGCTTTGCGCAGCCTGGCCGTAAAAAGAAAGGGCGTTAAACGGTAATAGCTTCGCCATCACTGATTAAACCCTGAACAAATTTTATAATCTTCTCACTATTTGTTCAGGGTTTCTCCCTCCATACTTTTTTCAACAAAGGAGGGAACAATGAGTAACGTAACCTGGTTAAAAGAAATGCAGCACCTGTATGCAGCCCAGCCACGTCCAGCCTGGGTTCCGCGCGCGTTTTGGCTAACTCAACGGCAGCGCACTAAGATTCTGAAAGAACTGCTATTACCGCAAACAAAACAGACATAACGCCGTTATTTAGCCGGCTATTTAATATTTGGAATAACCGGCTTCAGTCACTATTCTTCAGCCACTTTCACCACGGTTTTACCAAAGTTCTTGCCCTTCAACATATCGAAGAACGCCTGAGGCGCGTTTTCCAATCCATCGATCATATGCTCGCGATAATGAATTTTCTGCTGTTCAACCAATGGCGTCATCGCTTGCAGGAATTCCGGATACCGATCACCGTAATCCTGAAAGATAATAAAGCCCTGCATGTGAATACGGCGTTTGAGAATCCCCGAGAGAATTTGCGGCGTGCGGTCAGGGCCAGCGGGTAGGGTTTTGCTACTGTTATAGGTTGAAACCAGTCCACAAACCGGAACGCGCGCGGCGGTGTTCAACAGCGGGAACACGGCATCAAACACTTTACCGCCTACGTTCTCGAAATAAATATCAATCCCGTCCGGGCAGGCATTCGCCAACTGTTCAGCAAAATCCTCACGATGGTGATCAATACAGGCGGAGAAACCCAATTTTTCAATCGCGTAACGGCATTTCTCTTCACCGCCCGCAACACCAACAACGTGACAGCCCTTGAGCTTGCCCAGTTGCCCGACGGTGGCACCCACCGGACCCGTCGCGGCGGCAACCACCAGGGTTTCGCCCGCTTTTGGCTGGCCAATGTCCATCAGGCCCATGTAAGCGGTGAAGCCGGGCATCCCCAGAATACCCAGCGCCCAGGATGGGTGGGGCAGATCGCCGATTTTCGCCACGCCGGCGCCATCCGAGACGGCATAACGTTGCCATCCGCTGCCTGCCAGTACCCAGTCACCGGTTTTGAAATCGGGATGCTGCGATTCAACCACCTGAGAAACCGTACCGCCGACCATGGGTTGATCGATTTGTGCCGGAGGCGCATAGGATTTACTGTCATCCATGCGCCCACGCATATAAGGATCCAGTGAGAGGTACACCGTGCGGAGCAGCATTTCACCGGTTTTGATAGAGGGAATAGGTTGTTCAACGAGCCGGAAATTCTCTTTAACAGGTTCGCCATCGGGGCGAGATGCCAGTAGCCAAGCTTGATTGCTGTCAGGTGATTGCGTCATGTAAACCTCTTTACTCATTTGAATCAGGCAAGTGTAGTTGAAACCTGTTTAAGAGTTTGTCGCAATCTTAAAATGTTGCTATATAATAACAATCAGGTCTTTTTTACATGAATGTTGCTATATAACAACATTTGGAGGCGTATGCTGCCAGGCATGCAAGATATCGGCAGAAAGTGCCAGGAAAAACGTAAGGCGAAAAAGTGGACGCAAGCCATAGCATCCTTGCATTCAGGTGTTCACCGCACAGTGATCTCACAGATTGAGAACGGCCTTTATTCAGGGTCGCTCAAGGTGTTGACGTTGTATCTCAATGCGCTCGAACTAAAACTTTCCGTGCAGTCAGCGGGCATACCGCAACTGGATGAACTGGAGGCACTGTTTAACGATGAATGATTTCAACCAATTGGCAAAGCCACTGCGTTACATTGACGTGTTTAGCGGGGGTGAGTACAGCGGCAGATTGTTGCATGAACGGGGAAGTTACAATTTCAGTTATTTGTCTGAAATGGCGCGCCCAGTATCGCTTACCATGTTGGCGGAAAATCGGATCGGTTATAACGGTAGTCGATTATTTAATATTTTTGAGATGAACATACCTGAAGGCTATGTTCGCTACCACATTGCTGAACGTTTACGCCGTTATGTGGGAAACGTGAGTGATATGCTTTTTCTCGCATTACAGCAGGACACTGGAATAGGCGCATTATCGTATAAAAGTGAGATTGACTTCCCCCGGCCTTCGCCGGAAAAACTGGACGATTTACTGCGCTGGGATCATAAAGAAAGCGCTTTTCAATATTTGCTGAATAAATACCTGCTACAAACCTCTATTTCAGGTGTGCAACCTAAAGTAATGATCAGTACTGAGAATCGTGGCACCGTCTTGTACCCCAATCTTATAGCGAAAACGGGTGATGAGGAGTACCCACGATTAGCAGAAAATGAATTTATCTGTATGTCCCTGGCGAAGCTTTGTGGCTTGCCGGTGGCCGACTTTTGGCTTTCTGATAATAAAGAATTATTTATCATGGAACGCTTTGATATTCAGCATAATAAGCGTCTCGCCATGGAGGACTTCTGTGTGCTATCGGGGAAAACATCAGATCATAAATACAGTGGTTCTTATGAAACGGGTGGGAAAATTGTGAGTTTGTTTACGCGCGATCAGTCCCAGGTTGAGTTGTATTGGCGCTATGTTATTTTTAGCTGCATGGTAGGGAACGGTGACGCGCATTTAAAGAACTTTTCATTACTGTATGCCAGTGACAATAATGGATCGCCAAAGTTATCCCCACTCTATGACGTGGTCAATACAGACATTTATCCAACTACGGATAAAGAGTTGGCGCTTAAATTAAATAAAAGCAAAGCATTCCCCAATCGAGATAATCTGCTGAAGTTTGCGCGTGAACTTAAAATCATCAAGCCTTCTGATATCATTGAACAGTTCGCAGATATCATCAGTGACCAAATAAATAACAACCCGATTTTCGATGATTTCCCTGCGCTTAGGGAATCCATTGCCCATTCTCTTACTCGCAGCGTGGCGACTAACAATGTATTTTTAACCACTGACGTCAAACGACCTAAAAAACGAAAAACTGACTCACTACTTTGATAGCGTAGAGAGGCATCTACCTTCCCAGTGAGCCAGCGCACAAACCCACACAAAACTTTACGCAGTGAAAACCGCTAACGCATTGAACATTAAAGCCCCTTCAACATCTGCACAAACGGTCTCGGGCATTCTCACATAACCGCCCTTTAATCGGCTGCGTATACCTATAGCGGTGCAATTAACCCAACAGGTGACGCATGACGGTTCAACAATCTTATGATTTAGCAGCAGATCACGACGCGCATATCGCCTCCGCAATCGCTAAGTTTTTCCGTCGCATCATCCCGATGCTGGCGCTGATGCTGATTGTTAACCAGATTGACCGAGCCAATATCGGATTCGTCAAAGCCGAGTTACAGACGGATGCGGGGATCAGTGCCGCGGCCTTTGGTTTGGGCGCAGGATTGTTCTTTATTGGTTACGCGCTATTCGAAGTGCCCAGCAATATGATGTTGAAAAAACTGGGTGCGCGCGTGTGGTTGACTCGCATCATGATCACCTGGGGTATGGTCGTCGTGTTAACCGGGTTTGTAAGCACGCCGCTGCATTTCTATGTCCTGCGCTTTTTGTTGGGCGTGGCAGAGGCTGGTTTTTTCCCTGGCGTCTTATTCTACTTTCGCCAATGGGTCCCGAACGCATGGCGCGGACGGGCAACCGCGATGGTGCTCAGTGCCACAGCCAGCGCGTTTCTCTTTTCCGGCCCGCTGACCGGCGCCATTCTGATGCTGCATGAGGTGAATGGGCTGGCCGGGTGGAAATGGGTGATGTTCCTGGAAGGGGGCGGATCGATTGTGATCGGTTTGCTGGCCGCGCTGGTACTGGTCTCGAAACCTCAGGATGCCAAATGGCTAAGTGACAGTGAAAAGCGTGCTCTCCAAGCACAGTTAGCCTTAGAAGACGCCGCACGTGAGGTGAATGCCAGAGAGTATGGCCGCTGGGGTTTACTGCGCGATCGCAGCTTGCTGTTTTATTGCCTGATTTTTTTCACCATGACCATGACCGGTTACACCCTGGTCTTCTGGCTGCCGCAAATTATCCAGCGCATTCAGGGCTATAACAGCTTTGAAATTGGTTTGCTGACCGCCGTTCCCTGGTTATGTGCCATTGTTGCCTTGTTCCTGCTGGGTAAAACCACCGACCGCTACCGCGATAAGCTGGACAAAGGGCTGGGCATTGCCATGCTCATTGCCGCTTGCGGCACCTTTATGGCCACCACCGGGACACCCTGGTTTGGCTTTGTCGCGATGATCGTCGCCTGTATTGGCTCAAAAGTCAGCGCCGCCTTTTTCTGGCCAATGCCGCAAAGCGAGTTGCCTGCTTCAATCGCCGCGCCCGGCATTGCTCTCATCAACTCAATCGGTAACCTCGGCGGATTCTTTGCACCCACCGTGTTTGGCTATCTTGAACTGCATACCGGCAGCACCACCGGCGGGCTGTATGCGCTGACCAGCGTATCGGTTATCACCGGGGTCTGGCTGCTGCTGCGTCGTAAACCTGTTCCCCCTGCATTCGGTCACACGGAGAGAAACCATGTCCGACACATCAGTCATTAAATCGATGCGCATCGTTCCGGTTGCCGGATACGACAGCATGCTGCTGAACATCGGCGGGGCGCATAACTGCTACTTCACCCGTATTCTGGTGCTACTGACTGATTCAGCGGGCAACAGCGGCGTGGGGGAATCACCGTGCCACGCTTCAACGTTGCAACTGCTGGAACAGTTTCGCCCTCTGATCATTGGCAGCTCGCTGATGCGCGCTAACGCCACGCTCAGTCAACTCTTTGCCAGCGACGCGCGGCAGCAGCAGACTTCGCACACCAACGACATTCATATTCCGCAGATGAATCCTGAGAAGTTTTACAACGCGGCGGCGGCCATTGAAGCTGCGTTGCTCGATTTGCAGGGTAAATTCCTTGATCTGCCGGTAGCGGATCTGCTCGCCAGCGGTAAACAGCGGGAGCGCATTCCGGTGTTGGGATATCTGTTTTATATCGCCGATCGTCAACGCACGAATATGCACTACCGTTCGGGTGATGACGAAGCGGATGGCTGGTTCCGGCAACGCCATCAACCGGCAATGGACAGTGCTGCGGTGGTGCGGCTCGCAGAAGCGGCAGTAGAACAATATGGTTTTCGGGACTTCAAGCTAAAAGGCGGCGTCATGCATGGCGAGCAGGAAGTAGAAACCGTAGAAGCCTTGCTGTCGCGGTTTCCACACTCTCGCGTCACTGTGGACCCCAATGCCAGCTGGTCGCTGGATGAAGCCATTCGCTTTGGTAAACAGCTGGCAGGCAAAGTGCCATACCTGGAAGATCCTTGTGGCGCAGAGCAGGGATATTCCGGGCGCGAGACGCTGGCGGAATTCCGTCGCGCCACTGGTGTGCCGGTTGCTACCAATATGATCGCCAATGACTGGCGGCAGTTACAGCATGCTCTGCAGCTCAATGCTATCGACATCCCGCTCGCCGATCCCCATTTCTGGACGATGCGCAACGCCAACGTTGTCGCGCAGCTGTGTAACGAATGGGGCCTTACCACCGGTTGCCACTCTAATAATCACTTTGATGTTTCACTGGCGATGGTTGCTCATCTTGGTGCCGCAGCGCCCGGCGATCGTCAAACCGCCTTTGATACGCACTGGATATGGCAGGATGGCCAGCAACTCAGCCACCAGCCCCCGCAAATTCGTGATGGCTATCTGGAGCTGCCGCCGGGACCAGGTTTGGGCATTGAACTGAATATGGAGCGCGTCGAACAGGCACATGCCCTCTATAACGCACTGCCTGATAAAAACCGTAACGATGCATTGGGCATGCAGTTTTTGATTGATAACTGGCGTTTTGACGCGAAACGTCCGGCTCTGGTTCGCTAAGGAATTTACATGAAGAAAACCTTTCAGGTAGCCACATTACTCACAGCGATGGCGCTCAGCGCGCCGCTGCTGGCAAAGACCTTTGTCTACGTCTCAGAAGCCGATGATGGCACCATCGCCCGCTACGCGTTGGACGAACAATCCGGCGCATTGCAATTGCTTGGCCGCACTCAGGCAGGCGGAAAAGTGATGCCGCTGGCACTGAGTGCCGACCATCAGCATTTATATGCGGCCATTCGCAGCAAACCACTGCAACTGGTTAGCTGGCAGATCGATCGCGAAACCGGCGATCTTAATCAGAAGGCAGCAGTGCCGGCTACGGCCAGTTATCCCTATATCAGCACCGACAAGCAGGGGCGATTCCTGCTGGGTGCCTCTTACGATGGCGATGTGGTGCATGTCTATCGGCTAGGCAAAGATGGCAAAGTGATCGCGCCACCGGTTGGCAGTTATAAAACCGGCCATGCGGCACATTCGGTGATCGTTGATGATGCTGGTAAAACCGCCTACGTCGGCAATCTCGGCACTGACCGCGTATTGCAGTTGAAGCTGAGTGGTGAGGGTGAGTTAAGCGCGCTGGGCAACGGTTATGTAAAAACCGCCGACGAAAATGGCCCGCGTCATTCGGTGTTATCACCGGATCAACGCTATCTATATAACGTCGGCGAGATGGGCGGCATCATCACCCAGTTTCGCCGTGAACCGAGCGGCGAGCTGGTCAAAGTCAGTGAAACACCCAACGCTGTGGCCACAGAGTATAAGTTGCAGCATGGACTTGAGCGGCCAGCGGGCTACAGTGATACCACGCCACGGATTTGGTCAGCCGATATTCACCTAACGCCAAACGGTCATTTCCTGTATGTGACCGAACGTACCAGCAGCACGGTAAGCGGATACCAGGTTGATCCACACAGTGGCAAACTGACGCTAATTGGCAGTTGGCCGGTTGAGAAGCAGCCGCGCAGTATTGCCATAACGCCAGACGGAAAATGGCTCATCGCCAGCGGTGAAAAAAGCGCGGTGACAAGAAGCTACGCCATTGATGCCAAAAGTGGTTCGCTGAAGCGTGTGGGTGAAGCACCGGCTGGCAAAGATGCGAACTGGGTAATGGTGGTGAGCAACTGACTTTCACCTTGCGATGATCTGGCGCAAATTTCTGCGCCAGATTGCGCGAAATGTTTTTATGGAGCCGTTGTTATCACAGGGGTTATTTGGAAAAGTGTGATCCAGAACACATTTATCTGACTGATGACAAGTCTTGGATCAATAGGCTTATAAATCATAGAGATTCTGTAAATGGATATGGATTTATTGCCTTGACCATTAGTAACCCTTAACAATTATCCTGATATTGATTGCCAGCCAATATCACCAAATTTGATGCTGTAACAATCTGACATATTTATCGCCGTGAGTAGATTGAATATTCTGGCAGGATACGCCGCACTTAGTGCCGTCTGGTCTCAATACTGTCATGCAGTGGTTTACAAAAAACACCGTTTTTTTTGCTGTAAAAACCTGTCTGGCTGCCTTTCTGGCATTGTACTTTTCACTCGAACTCAACCTGGATAAACCGGCCTGGGCGATTACCACGGTCTTCATCGCTTCCCAGCTTTATTCTGCGTCCACCATTTCAAAATCATTGTTTCGTATGCTCGGCACCTTGCTGGGCGGCGTGTTTATCTTCTTTGTTTTTCCCGTTACCGTTGAACACCCATTACTTTTCAGCTTCATCATTTCGCTGTGGGTGAGTGTGTGTCTTTACCTTTCGCTGCACGATCGCACACCGAAAAGCTATGTGTTCATGCTGGCAGGCTACAGCGCCGCAATCATGGGTTTTCCTGAAGTCATGACGCCGTTGTCGATCACCAATACCGTGTTATCCCGTATTGAAGAGATCGCGGTCGGTACAGTGTGCAGCAGTCTGGTGCACGCACTTTTGTTTCCGGTATCGATGCGTAGCTTGCTGGAGCAGAGTGTCAGCCAGTGGTATTTGAATGCCCGCAAGTTGTGCCACGATTTGCTGTCAGGCATTTCTGGCGATAAATCTCCTGAGCGCGATGAAATTCTGACGCGTATGGCGACTAATCCACAGCAAGTGGAAATTCTGATTACGCACTGCGTCTATGAAGGCGATGCGGCGCGGCGTTTGATTCGTCTGGTCAGCGTGCAGTATCAACATCTCTCTTATTTGATCCCCACGCTCACCGCGATTGAGCTGCGCCTGCAGCGATTATCAGCGCTGCAGATTACCTTCCCGGACAACGTCGCGGTGGCGTTCCGTCTGTTTTTGCATTGGCTAAACGATGGCGAAGCCGTCGGGGAGACCAGCGGTATACAGTTGGAATTAAGTCGTTGTCAGAATGATATCAATCAAGCCTGGCGTAACGGGGAGTTACCGATTGAGCACTGCCTGCTGTTTACCGGTTTACTGGAGCGCATGGCGGACTTTGTGCGCATTGCGGGTGCCTATCAAAGCGTCGGCGGGCTGGTCAGCGATCTCTCGGGCGACACCACGCCCGCCCGCGGCAAACGCACCCATCGTTTCTACGACAAAGGGTTGATCAGACTTTCTGCATTAACCGCCTTTTGCGCGATTTTTGGTTCCTGTTTACTGTGGATTGGCACGGGTTGGCACGATGGCGCTTCGGCACCGGTGATGGCCGCCATCCTGAGTTCACTTTTTGCCAGTATGGATACGCCACTGACCTCAATGAAATTGTTTGTGCGCGGCGTGATTGTGGCCATCTTTATCAGCGTGATTTATGTGGCGCTGCTGTTGCCGCAGGCGACCTCATTTGAAGCACTGATTATTTGTCTGCTGCCGGGCTTATTGATACTGGGCCTGATGATTGCGCGCCCCTCAACCAATATGATTGGTATCAGCGTTGCTATCCAGATTCCTGGTTTTATCGGTTTAGGCCATCATCTCAAGCCGGATCTGGTGTTGTTGATTAACAATGCGATTGCCTCGCTGGCTGGCGTGCTTTTTGCGGTGATTGTGACCGTGCTGATGCGCAACAAACGCCCCTCATGGACGGCGCGGCGCGCGGTACGTCAGGGGTTACGTGAGCTGTTGCGCTTCATTAAAGAACTTGAACGTACCGGTTCATCGCTGCTGGGCAGACAACGCTTTATCAGTTTGATGCTGGATAAAGTCAACGTGGTACTGCCGCGTTTACGACTGGATCCACAACCGGATATGTCGACTGCCGGAATGTTATTGACGGAAGTGTGGCTGGGCGTGAACAGTTTTGATTACTACGCCCGCCATAAAGATCTGCTGGCAAAACATCAGCTGGACAGCGGACAGATGTTTCACGAGTTGGCCTTGTTCCTGAAGCGTCGCCTGAAATCGCTGCAAACACCGCCTCATCAGGATTTACTGGACGAACTCGACTGGCTGCTGCTGATGCTGGAACGGCTGGCAAAACAGGATGACGGTTTGCTGACGCCGCTGTTCCATCTGTTCAGCATCCGGCTCTACCTGTTCCCGCAGCAACCGTGGCCCGTTGCTACGCCGCGCCAGCTGGAGAGGATGCAACTACAGGATTATCGTCAGCGCGCCTGGTAGCCGTCCCAGCTGTAGCCTTTGGGTACGCGGGAGAAACCGGCTTCTTTTAACGCGGTGAGCAGACTGGATTGTCCGACAGATTGATCGTTAATGCGCTCGAGGATGAAATTAAGGTGCTTCTCGCGCTTTAATGCCTGGCCCAGCGCTACCAGCGCGGCATGAAGGTCTTCGTCGCTATCCTGCGCATCAAAGGTCATCAGCTCTTTACCGCCAGGTGGAAGGTAAAGCAGCACGTGCCCACTGGCGATCACCACGAAAGCGCCCGTGCGGCGCGTGGGTTTGGCTCCGGTGATACTGAGCGGCCATGGCAGTGTTAAACCGTAGGGGTTCGCGGGGTCAACTGCAGATACGACGACGTGAGCATGCCGCACTGGCTTGCCCGCATCGAGTTGACGCAGTCGATCAATAGCAGGGTTATCGGCAAACTGTGCCGCGCCCATGCCTGCAATGAAACGCCCGCGCAACAGTCGGCCGGCATCTTCCATCCCGCGCAGCACTGGTTGCAACGCCGGAAAGCCGCCGGGGATCTGCTCGGCGATAGCGGATCCCCGCGTGATGACACCAAATCGATCGAGCATATTTTCTGCTAATGCCAGCGCGCGTTCGGTGTCGGCAATCGGCTGGCGAGGGATCAACGACCAGCGACCGGCCATGGTGTTCAGTGATAAACGGGGTTCTGCGGCGCGACTGGCGTTAAAACTGGCGCGACTGTGCCGTCCGTGGCGTGCACGCACAGGGCGCGGTTTGGGTGTGATGGCCATTTGGCTAAGATGTCGCAACGCCGACCAGGTATCGATGGTGAGGACTCCGCGCCAGATCAGTTGCCAAAGAGCCTGATAAACGTCCGTTGGATCAATCATTTCTCCGTTATCCAGGCTTTCGGTTATGCGCGGGAGCAGCTGCCTGACGAACCAACCCGCGCCATCCTGCATCAGCGCCAGTAAGTACGCCTCAATGGGTGACAACGTCACTTGATTATCTAAAGCAGGGATTGTTTCGCTGGCGAACTCAGTCAAATGCAGGGAAACCAGACCGTCATGCACGTTTGATGAAGTATGACCGACCCAAATCACTTCTCCCGATGAAAACAATTCATCCAGCATCGCAGGCTGATAATCCCGAACGCGTGCAGGGAAGATTTGTGATTCCCACAATGATACTGGCAGCACCACGCCCGCCAGTTGTTCAATGACTCTGACCACGCCATTCAGCCCTGAGAAGGCGCCTTGTGTCTGCCGGGCGCTCGCATCACTCAACAGCCCCTGACGCTCAAGCAGAAACGCCACATAGGCGGCCGGTACAACGGGTTGAGTCGCGTCGCGCGCGGACTGTAACGACCGCACGCGCAAGCGGCGGAACACGCTTTCGGCTGCCCACTGCGCGGACTCATCAGGTTCGGGGGACAGAAAATCGCCTTTAAACAATTTATTTTGCTGGCGAAGTTGTTCCAGAGCTTCATCGACAACGGCGCGTCCGAGGCCAAAACGTTGGGCTACCTGCAAACTGGTAAACACCGCATGCGTGCGTGCGTAGCGCCCCAGCAGATCATGCAATGGGCGGTTAACCGGTTCGAGCAGTGCAGCAGGGAGATTGTCAGGCAGAGCGCAACCCAGCGCATCATGCAGACGTATTGCATCTTCAGCCACCGTCCAGCACGCGGTACCCGCAATGTTTACATTGATGATTCGCTGCACCTGCTGCAGGGCGAGCAAACCGGGCTCAAGCGGGTCATCGCCCGTAAAACGGGCGGCAAGTTCTTCGGTTGATAGCGGACCCAGCTCGCGCAGCATATCTATCAGAGCTTCAATACTGCGCGCCTGATACTCCGCCACGGTACGCTGCAATTCCTGTTCAACACGCGCAATCACTGCGGGTTCCAGCAGTTCGCGCATATCCACCTGGCCCAGTAAATCACTCAGCAGATTGCTGTCGAGTGCCAGCATCGAAGCGCGCCGTTCCGCCTGAGGCGCATCGCTGGCATACATAAATTCGGCGACGTAACCAAACAGCAGCGGTGCGGCAAACGGCGAGGGTGTTTCTGTCGTGACTTCGGTTAACCGCACGTCACCCTGATGGATACGTGCCATCAAATGATGCAGTGCAGGCAGGTCGTAAACGTCCTGCAAACATTCGCGTGCCGTCTCAATCAGGATGGGAAAGTCTGCAAACTGACGTGCCACCTCGAGCAATTGGCCTGCACGCAAACGTTGCTGCCAAAGCGGTGAACGTTTACCGGGATTGCGGCGCGGCAACAGCAGGGCGCGGGCAGCACATTCACGGAAACGGGCGGCAAACAGCGCCGAATGCCCAACGGATGCCGTCACGACGCGTTGCAGTTCATCGGGCTCGAACAAGAAGAGCTCGGCACCGGGCACCCGGCCTTCGCTATCGGGGAAACGTGCCACGATGCCATCATCGCTGGCGACCACGGCTGGATCGATGCCCATGATGCGCCCAATGCGTTCCGCAACCGCCAGCGCCCAGGGTGCATGCACACGCTGGCCATATGGCGAATGAAGGATCAGACGCCAGTCGCCGGTTTCATCCCGACAGCGCTCAATCAACAGGTTGCGATCGGTTGGCAATTCGCCCGTTGCCTGAATTTGTTCTGCGATCAGGCTTTTTATATTGTGTCGGGCATTAGCGTCAAGACTGTCGCCGGGCAGTGACGCCTCATTACTGGCGTGTCGTAAATAGCCACCAATCGTTTCACCGAGTGTCGCTGAACGGCCAAGGCTGTCGCCATGCCAGAATGGCAGACGCGCTGAACGGCCCGGCGCAGGCACCACCACAACCTGGTCATGGGTGATTTGCTGAATACGCCAGGATGTCGCGCCCAGGGTAATGATGTCGTTAATTCGCGACTCATAGACCATCTCTTCATCCAGTTCCCCGACGCGACGTGCGCCCGTCTGTTCTTCACCTTCGGGAAGCATAACGCTGAACATCCCACGATCCGGGATGGTGCCGCCGCTGGTGACGGCCAGATGCTGCGCGCCAGGCCGCCCGGTGAGGGTATTGTTTTGTCGATCCCAAATGACGCGGGGTCGCAGGTTGGCGAACTCATCGGAAGGATAACGCCCGGCTAGCATATCCAATACGGCGTCAAATGCGTTACGCGGTAACGTTTTGAACGGTTCTGCGCGCCGCACCAGCTCAAACCAGCTGTCGATTTCCAGGGTGTCCATTGAGGCGGCGGCGACCGTATGTTGCGCCAGCAGGTCCAGCGGACTGTGTGGCAGGGTAATCGCATCAAGTTCACCTGCCATCATTGACTCGACGATAACTGCCGCATCCACCAAATCGCGGCGGGTACGCGGCCAGATGATGCCTTTCGGCGTGCCACCGACCTGGTGACCCGCGCGCCCGACGCGCTGGAGCGCACTGGCAACCGAAGGCGGTGCACCCACCTGGATCACCAGATCGATATCGCCCATATCGATCCCCAGCTCCAGACTTGATGTGGCGACAACGCAGCGCAGTTCTCCCGCTTTGAGCGCGTTTTCAATTTCCAACCGTTGCTCTTTGGAGACAGAACCGTGGTGGGATCGGGCCAATAAGTCATCCGGTGTGATATTGCGTTTTTCCGTGCCGGCGGTAAAAGAACCGTAGGCAAAGGATGCTTCTGGCGCAGGGGGCTGTTCTCCCAGGCGGCGCATATAGAGTTCATTCAGTCGCGCAGTGAGTTTTTCAGCCAAGCCGCGAGAATTGGTAAACACCAATGTGGCGCGATGGCGTAATACCTCATCCAGAATCCCGGCTTCAATATGTGGCCAGATGGAACCGGCAGAGAGTGTGGCATCCTGAACGGAACGGCTATCGGGGCGCTGCTGGATATCCGTCATATCTTCAACGGGTACACGGATGGTGAGCTGCAATGGACGCTGTGCGGCAGGATTAACGATCAGCGTTTCGCGACTCCCGCCAAGAAACTGTGCGACGGCTTCCGGGGGTTTTACCGTGGCGGAGAGACCGATGCGCTGCGCAGGGTGCGCGAGCAGTGCATCCAGCCGTTCAAGACTGAGCGCCAGATGCGCGCCACGTTTACTGCCCGCCACGGCATGTACTTCATCAACAATCACGGTGGAGATGCCGCTCAGCGTGTCGCGAGCTTTCGACGTCAGCATCAGGAATAAGGATTCGGGCGTGGTGATCAATATGTCAGGTGGACGGCGCTGTAATTTTGCCCGCTCGCTGCTGAGCGTATCGCCTGAACGCATGCCCACCTCAATCGCGATCTCCGGTTCACCGAGTTTGCGCCGCTCGTCAGCCACTCCCGCCAAAGGTCGTTGCAAATTGCGCTGAACATCCGCCGCCAGTGCTTTGACCGGTGAAAGATAAAGAATGCGCGTCCTGTGGCTCCGCTCAGGCAGTTCTGCGCCACTGCGCTCACGGAACAGGGCATCAATCGCATAAAGAAATGCCGCCAGCGTTTTACCTGAACCGGTAGGCGCAATCACCAGGCAATTTTTACCGCTCGAAATGGCTCGCCAGGCTTGCTGTTGAGCGGGCGTCGCTGCTTTAAAAGTGTGGCGAAACCATTGCTGCGTGGCGGCGGTAAACAACGCGAGTGATGAGGCTGGCATCCGATGCTCCTGCGTTTCAAAGAGGGCTTTCAGCAGTGTAGTCTGCGGCATGATTGTGATCAGGTTATATACTTGATGTTTTGGCTGATTTTTTCATCAACAGGAGTGAGAAATGATGATGTTCAAACGCGCACTATTATTGGCGCTGCTTCCGGGAACCGTACTGGCTGCCCCGGTATTTACGCTGCAATCATCGGATTTTAACGACAGTGCCATGCTGGATAAAACCTTTGCGGGCAACAATAAAAGTAACCCGTCATGCACTGGCGACAATGTGTCGCCTGCTTTAAGCTGGTCAAATGCGCCGGCCGGCACCCGCAGTTTTGCGCTGATGCTCACCGATCCCGTGGGTGGCAAAGGCTTAGGCGTGACGCACATGGTGGCCTATAACATCGCGGCGGATCGCACGCAGTTTGCGCAGGGCGAGTTAACTAAAGGCGAAGGTTATACCGGCGGTAAGAATTCGCCAGGCACCACAAGTTATTATGGTCCTTGTCCGCCGGTGGGAAGTGGTATGCATCATTATAACTTCGTTATGGTGGCCACAGACTTGCCGGTGAATCAATTACCTGCGGGACTTACACATGATGAATTGATTGCCAAATTGAAAGGTCACAGTTTGGGTGCCGCAACCCTTGTCGGGCGTTTTACTAACGATAAGTAAAGAGAACGGCCGCCTTAGACGGCGGCCGTGACAACGTCACTCAGCAGGGTAGATTGACCTTTCCAGCGTCCCGCGTCGATCCCATCTACGCGCGGCTAACC
The DNA here is from genome assembly GCF_020179835.1 of Pantoea sp. alder81. Taxonomy (GTDB): domain Bacteria; phylum Pseudomonadota; class Gammaproteobacteria; order Enterobacterales; family Enterobacteriaceae; genus Pantoea. The sequence goes on from NZ_JAIUDA010000001.1 coordinate 876,851, forward strand.
ACATTAATGCGGTGGCAAACCAGCCAATAATCCACGACACATCATTACCGGCAAATATCCAGGTTAATGAGCCATGGCGCAGCGGATTATCAATAAAGGGCAGTTGCACCATCACGCCGAGGCAATACACCACAATCCCAACCCAGTTCCAGCGGCCGTATCGGCCATCAGGCTGTGACAGCGCCGGAATATCCACGCGCCCTTTGGTGATCAGATAGAAATCGGTGAGGCTGATTGCGCTCCATGGGACAAAGAAAGCGAGCAGGAACAACAGGAAATGGGTAAACGACTTGAGGAAGGCAGGCTCACTGATCAGGGCGATAATGCAGGCAATCGTGACCATCAGCACCACAAACAAAATACGTCCGCCTCGGCTGAGGGACGTTTGCTGACGAAAGCCTGACACGATGGTGGTGAGTGACATAAAGCTGCCGTAGGCATTCAGAGTCGTGAAAGTAATCTTGCCAAAGCAGATGGCGAAGTAGATCACCATCGCCATAGTGGCGCTACTGCCCAGACCAACGATATATCCCACTTCATTACCGGAAAACGCTTTTCCGGCAATTGCTGCCACAATGACGCCCAATGTCATCGAGGCTTGTGTGCCTAATACAGTGCCGAAAAACACCGAACTGAACAGCTTCTTCGCCGATACGTTAGCAGGCAGGTAGCGCGAGTAATCAGAAACATACGGGCAAAAGGCTATCTGCCAGGAAGATGAGAGTGAAACGGCCAGCAGGAAGTTGGCGATAGTGAAGTGCTGATTCTGCCACACCGCCGATAAATCATGCGTGGAAAGCAGGGTGATGAACAGATAAGCGAAGGCCAGCACACCGATCACGCTCGCCACTTTTCCCAGCTTGTGAATCACCCGGTATCCGAGCACCGCAATCACCACAATGATGGCGCTAAACAGGATCATACCCATCGCGTTGCTCACATTAATCAGCTTTGCCAGTGCCTGACCGGCCAGCACGGTGCCGCTGGCCGAAAATCCGACATACATAATGCATACCAGCACCAGCGGGATCACCGCACCAAACACACCAAACTGCATGCGGCTGGTGATCATCTGCGGTAAGCCAAGACGCGGGCCCTGAATGGCATGCAACGACATAATGGCGGCACCGATAATCTGGCCCACCAACAGACCCACAAGCGACCACACCACATCGCCGCCCAACACTACGGCGAGAGCACCGGTAACAATAGCGGTAATTTGCAGGTTACCGCCAAACCAGAGTGTGAACTGGCTGAAAGGGTGGCCATGACGTTCGCGGAGCGGAATGTAATCGATTGATCGGGTTTCAGACAGGCGCTGGTTTTCTGTGCCTGAATAATCGGCTGCAGGTGATTCGGCTGACATAGTTTCCTCGCTGAAACAATGAACGCAGTGCGTTATGTTATTTTTTGTTTATCTGTTGTGATGGCATTAGGCGATACATGTATATACATGTATCGATATTGTCACGCGATAAACGAAGTTACAAGGCAGCCGGTCATTGGAAATTGTGATGACGCTGGCAAGGTTGTCATCAAAATGAAAGGGCGAGGAGAAGGTTAGCCGCTGTGTTTATTTTTGGCCCTGAGTCCAGGGGTTAAAATCGCTATCTACCGAATCTTGTTTGGTGGGTTCCTCGAGAGAGTCGAGGTAGAGTGCTTCCACTTCAGAACGTGCCCATGGCGTGCGGCGCAGGAATTTGAGGCTGGATTTTACGCTAGGATCGCTTTTGAAGCAGTTGATATTGATAAGTTTACTGAGTTCGACCCAGCCATAACGCGCCACTAACGCATTAATAATCATTTCCAGCGTCACGCCGTGCATGGGATCTTTAGAAGAGTGAGTGGTCATGTTACGTCCTAATTTGCAGGCGGATGATTGGCGGGCAAGATTACAAGAAAGCCGCGCCGGCAGCAATGGTGTAGACTTGAGCTTAGCCATTTACTGAGGAAATAACGCGATGAGCGATAAGAAAATGATTTCAATCGACCAGTTTAATGAAGCTGAGCGAATTGAAGTGGATGAAATCTTCAAAGGGTTAATGGAAAAACATCGCCAGCGCAGTGGTAAAGAGCCTGATGCGAAAAAAGAGAAAGAATATACCGCAGATGCGCGTCAGCAAGTCATGACCATTAAGTTAGCCAAAGAAAAAGCCAAAGCGGACAAAGCGAAAAAGACACCGACGCGCCGTAAGAAACCTGAAGCGCAGTCTGCCAGTGAGGTCAGTGACTTCAACTGGTCCGCAACCATTAATAAAGGGCGTCGCTAAGCGCTAACTCAGCAATCCGGCCCCCACATTCACCGACAATCCCAGAATGGCCAGATTGAAAATAAACGAGATCACCGATTGCAGCAGCGCCAGCTTACGCATTTCGGTGGTGCCCGTTGCCACATCAGCGGTTTGTGATGCGACTGCGATGGTGAATGAGAAATAGAGAAAATCCCAGTACGCCGGTTCGTCCGGTTTTTCTGGGAATATCATCGGTGTGACATCCTGACTACGCTGCAAGTAATGTTGATGTGCGTAATGCATGGCGAACGAACTCGGCAGTAATGCCCATGAGACAATCAACGTCATGGCGGTCAGCAGCAGATGCAATACACGCGGTGTGCCGGTGAGATGTTTGAGAGCCGGAAGCTCACTCATGATCGCCACGATGCTGATCATGCAGGCCACAATGACCATGCCAAGAACCAACGCAGCGCTCTGATCTTGCATCTGAGCGATACGCTTGATTTCACCTGCATCGGTACGCAGCATGCGAAACCAGATAAACCACAGATAAAGCCACGCCAGCACATTCCAGCCAATCAATACGCGTTGCAGTTCTCCCAATTTTACAGGCAGCAATAAATAGCAGACAACACCGGCAACAATCGAGATCAATAGACGCAGCCGCGCGAACAGATGTGTGGTGAGAGAAAAGGGCATGATGTTGTTTTTTATTGAGGTTTGAATCAGTTAACTGTAGTTGATGGCAGGAAAAACGCCTGAGCTGACGGCTGAGAATCCTATCGAAATCAGACGCGCTGACGGGTTAAAAGTTGACTGAAAGCAATATTGGCTGACGTCGCTACGTGAATTCTGAGATTACGCGTGTGGGATTGCTACTGATTATTGACGTAGCGATGCCTTTTTTTGTCGGTATTTTAAGCGATTCATGGAGGTTGAGGTGAATACCTCAGTGATATTAAACATGAGCATCGACTATCAAGTAAGTCTACATGAAGGCTACACATATGGTGTTTTCATGTGCACTTGACGTTTTGGATGTGATTATGTTTACATATAAGTCATCTTTTATTGGCCTTTGTGTAGACTTAATTATGAACAGAATGACGGCTATTATGCAGCTGAACCTGTTTGATAAGAGAGGACGCTATGTCTTTACTCTTCGGGATTTAGCCAAAATTTTTTTTGAAGATAGCGCGAAAACCCTTAAAGCAGGTTTAAATCGACTAGTAAAAGACGGCATCCTTACACGTGCTATTCGAGGCGTTTATGTTTACGCCTTAGCCAGAAGTAAAGATGCCTACACGCTTGAAAGGGTGGTATTGGCGCTGCGTAGAGGGGAATACAACTATCTCAGTCTGGAATCAGCGTTATCTGCTTATGGTGCTATCTCACAGATTCCAATGAGCAGAATTACAGTGATGACCACTGGACGTTCTGAAGAACATAAAACGCCCTATGGCGTCATTGAGTTTACGCACACCAAGCGTTCTCCCGAACAGATTTTGCAAGACACATACATCGGTGACTCGCCTTTACGTCAGGCAACGATGAAGACAGCACTTAGAGATTTGCGGCGGGTAGGGCGTAACCTGCATCTGGTCGATACAACGGAGCTCCAGAATGAATCAGAGGGTTAATTTTGCCGATTTGGTGGGTCAAGCCATGGAGTCAGCTGAACTTGATGGTATGCGAAATGTGGTTGAGAAAGAGCTACTGCATTACGACATTCTATTTTGCCTGGATAGAGAAGGATTACTGCAGGACCTTACATTCCAGGGCGGTACCTCATTGAGGCTGTGCTATGGCGGCAATCGCTTTAGCGAAGACCTTGATTTTGCAGGTGGAATTGGTTTTTCTGGCACGGATCTTAAAAATCTTAAAAGCTGTATCGAGGATTACCTTGGCACTCGGTATGGATTAGAAGTTGCGGTGAAAGAACCCGCTGAGTTAAGGAATGAACCCGGTTACGAAGAGATTCGAATTGATAAATGGCAGGTGTCAGTAACCACAGCACCAGAAAGACGAGATATGCCGAAACAACGTATCAAGATCGAAATCGCTAATATTCCTGCATATACCAGAAAGCCGTTGTCATTGACACGCAATTACAGCGTTTTGCCTGATGGTTACAGCGATACGCTGGTTATGTGTGAATCTCTCGACGAAATCATGAGTGATAAGCTCATCTCATTAGCTGCAACCACCAGGTATATTCGTTACCGCGATTTATGGGATTTGCCTTGGTTACTACAGCAGAATGCTGTTTATGAAATTGATTTAGTGAGGAAAAAAATTAATGACTATAAGATTCCTGACTATGAAGCGTTGCTGTCACAACGTATCCAAAGCGTTGGAACAATCGTAGGTGATGGACGCTTTTACAATGAGATGAAAAGATTCCTGCCACAGCAGGTTTTTGACCGGACATTAGGGCGCAAGGAATTCATCACTTATGCGAGCGAGCGGTTATTGTCGTTACTCGTATCGCTGCAGAATGAGTTGAGCGGTAAAGCCCAGGATGAGCCATTTACGATGTGAACGGCTGAGAAGTGAAGACAAGTGAGAAACGGAAGTCGTTTACGTCAGTACGGGGCATTAGCAATTTAGTGCAACGCAATCAAATATCAGTAGGAGATAGCCCAGCGCAGTCTGGAGTGCGCCTTCAGATGCCTTATTTAACATAATATACATTATGCGCCCTTTGATTATCTGGCTAACTTAAGATGACCGCCTCGAATATGCCTGTGTTTTGTTGAGCTGAATATGCTGTGTTGCGTTCTACTGGCGCTGCTGTTTCTAGCGCGGAACACTTATGTGAGATGAAATTTGAAGGATTTAAACCAGATTGGATTTCCCGTCTGCAACACGCCAGCGAAGATGACCTGCCACTGACGGGAAATTGAAAACTACTTCTTTTCGTTGCCTGCATCCCGCGCTTTCAAACGGCAAGCTTCAACTACCCAGGCTGAGAAGTTTTGAATGTTTTCGCTCTTCATACTCTCTTCGATCTGATCAATCAGCAGATGTGGGAAACGAATATGCTTTCGTCGGGTTTTGGAGTTTGTCATTTTATCCATGGTGATCCCTGGTCAGTTATCTCACAAGTTTTATTATTGTATTGATTAAGCATCTGCTCAGATTGACCCTAAGCAGATGTAAATAAACCAAAAAACAGATCCCTGCTCTTGTTATTATCTGTCGAGCAGTAACCGACTATCCGCTAGAGAAAGTGGCTGAATCTGATGGGTCACCAGCAACGTGGTTTTACCCTTAATGAGTTCTTTCAAGCAGTTAAGTACCAATTCCGTATTCACTGCGTCTAACCCTTCGGTGGGTTCATCCAGCAGTACGATCGGCGCGTGGGAAAGATAAGCGCGGGCAATCCCAATCCGGCGGGCTTGACCACCAGACAGACGCCCTCCTAACTCGCCCACCAGGGTATCGAGCCCCAGCGGAAATGCACGGACTTCTTCGTCTAAGGCAGCACGTGCCAGTGCATCCCATAATGTCTCGTCATCCGCATCCGGTGAAACCAGCCGCAGGTTGTCTCGAATCGACGCGTTAAAGAGATAGGTTTTCTGGCCAACCACCGAAATCATCTGACGCAACGTATCTTCTGAAAGCGTCCTGACCGGGCGACCACCAATAGACACATCTCCAGCTGTTGTTTCCCAGAATCCTTGCACCAGATTCAGTACGGTAGTTTTACCCGCTCCGCTAGGTCCCAAAATCGCCAGACAATGGCCGACGGGCACGGTAAAGCTCAGCTTATCCAGTACCTTAGGCGCATCAGGCGTGTAACGCATTGTCACAGCAGCAAATGATAATTCGCTGCTTTCCGGTATCGGGCTGGTTTCAGGCAAGACGATCGCCGGTGTCAACTCCGTCATGGAGAACAGACGGCGTGCCGCTTCACGCGTAGTGCCGAGTGCAGCAAAGGCAGCAGGCAATCCAGCCACCGCTTCAGTGCTCGCCAGTATGGTGAACAGCAACATCACGATTTCACTGGCAGAAATGCCGCTCGCGTGCCCGGTGTTGAAGAGCAGGATAAACGCGAAAAATAACCCGAGCTGTCCCATTAAGGCGCAGATCGCCCCGCCGCTGGCGCTGATCCAGGCTTGCCGACGCTGTGCGCTGATCAGTTGCTGAGAAAGCTGGCGCAAATGATCGGTTTGATGACTAACGGCGCCGACCATCTGTAACTCTGCTAATCCACGTACCAAATCGGTGGATGCAGCCTGAACGGATGAACGCACGGTGGCAATCTGGTTGCCACTGGCTTGCGTCAACGATGCCACAATCCATGGCACAACCACGCCCGCAAGTATCAACACCACGGCATCAATGATTGCCACTGAAGGTGAGAACCAGCAAATCCCGGCCAAAATAATCAGCGCCGAGATCAGCCCTGCAATCGCTGGGGTCAGAATGCGTAGATAGAAGTTGTCGAGGCTGTCAATATCAGCACGAAAACGCGCCAGCACATCCCCATCACGGAAATCCTGCAGTCGCGCGGGCGCAAGATCCGCTAACTGCTGATAGAACCAGACGCGTAAAACCGACAACAAGCGCAAGGTTGCGTCGTGCGTCACCAGTCTTTCCAGATAACGCGCGAAGGTACGTAATACCGCGAGCCCACGAATCGCCGCCGCCGGAGTGAAAAACTCCAGAGCCAGTGAGCCTACGCCAGCCAGCGCCATGGAAGTGATGAACCAGCCGGATAAGGCGAGCAGCGCAACGTTGGAGAGAATCACAATCACAGAGAGCAAAATCCCCACCGCCATGCGTAAACGCCATGGCCGCGCCAGGCGCAGGAGATGGCAAAGATCATTCATGCGAGATCTCCTTTTTGCAGGCGTTCGAGTTCCGCGAATACGCCAGCGTGGTCGCGCAATGCCTGCGGCGTCCCCGATTCAACCACCCGCCCTTTCTCCAGCACGATGACTCGGTCAGCCGTAGCGGCGATCTCCGTATCGTGGGTGATGATCAAGCGTGCGCTATCCGGTAATGAGTCACCCAAAGCGGCAATCATCTTCTGTGCCGTCTGGCGATCCAGCGCCACAGTGGGTTCATCGAGAACCACTACGGCTGGCGCACTCAATACAGCACGTGCCATCGCAATACGCTGAATCTGCCCACCGGACAGCCCTTTTCCACCGTCGCCCAGGCGGTAATCATATTGCGCCGGCAATGAATGGATAAACGTGTCAGCCTGAGCCAGCTGTGCCGCTGCTTCAACCTCCGCCTGGCTGATACCCGAACGCGACAACAGGATATTTTCAGCAATCGAACCGGCAAACAGAGTGGGCCGCTGCGGGAGCCAGCCAATCTGCTGCTGCCATGCGGGAAGATCTAATGAAGAAAGATCCTTGCCATCAATGACGATGCGCCCTGAGTTGGGCGAGATAAAGCCCAGTAGCATTCGCGATAAGGTGGTTTTACCGGCACCGCTGGTGCCGACGATTGCCAGTGTTTCCCCGCTACGCAAAGTAAAGGAAACATCCGTGACACCGCCACCCTCTTCATACTGGTAGCTAACGCCTTCGACGTTGATTTCACGCGGTTTCGCCGGAAGCACGTCATGACCCTCTGGCGATTCAGGCGCTTCCGCATTCAGGATCGCCAGTAAACCTTCCGTCGCGCCAATCGCATCCATACGGGCATGGTAATGCGTGCCCAAATCGCGCAGCGGACGGAAAAATTCCGGTGCCAGCAACAAGGCAAACAGCCCTGGCAGAAAGCCCATCTCGCCATAGAACAGACGGAATCCCACATACACCGCCACCATTGCGGTGCTGATGGTGGCAAAAAATTCCAGCACCAATGATGAAAGGAATGCCAGTCGCAACACCTTCATGGTGGTCTGGCGATAGCTGTCCGAGATCGCCGCGATAATGTTCGCTTGCCGACGCGCCGCATTGCTCTGACGTAATGTTGTCAGGCCAGCAATCACATCAAAGAAGTGCGCACTCATCAGGCTGAGTTTGTGCCACTGCTTCAGGCTCATTTTCTCCGCGCCCTTTCCTACCACGATCATGAACAGCGGCACCAGCGGTGCGGTGATGAGCATGATCAAGCCGGAAACCCAATCAAAAGGAAAAAGCGCCACCAAAATGGCAAGCGGCACAATGCCGATGATGATTTTTTGCGGAAGAAAACCGGAAAAATAGGCTTCGATAGCTTCGACGCCTTCGCCAAGCGAGCTGGCGATACTGCCCGTACGTTGATTCTGGCTCCATGCCGGACCCAGTGTGGCGATGCGGTCTAACAACATGCCGCGCAGACCCTGGCGGATGCGCGCGGACGCTTCGAATGCAAAGCCTTGACGCAGGATATCGATACCTGAGCGCAGTAACATCACAACCGGCAGCAATAAGAGATATGGCAACAGCGCAGTGAAGTTTTTACCGCCGAGGACAGCGTTACTGATCAGCCAGGCTAACAGCCAGCACTGTGCAATCATCAGTATGGCATTGAGCGCCGCCATACTGATGGACAGTGAAAATAACCCGCCCGCCTGGCGACGCAGGCTCGAAAGCCAACGTTCTGCCAGGCGGGCAGCTATTCTACCAGGAGGAGAGCTAGCAGACATGATGTCTTAGTGACCCCCGTGACCAACCAGCTTGGAGATACGGCCGCGGAATACCCAGATCTGATACCAGTTGTACATCAGCATTACCGGTACAAACCCACCCATGGTCATGGTGAAGGTAATCAGCGAAACCTGTGGACTGGCGCCCGCCCAGATGGTCCAGGTGCCTGGCACAATCCATGGGAACATGGTCAGCAGCATACCAAAGCCCAGAATGAACGCAGCGCCATTGAACCACAACACCGCGGCGAAATCTTTGTCCTTCAGGGTGTCACGACGAACCTGGTCGATACACACCAGCGCAATCAGACCAAACAAGCCCCAGATCCAGAAGTGAGGACCAAACCATTTCGTACGTGCCCAGTCAAAGATCACTGCACTCCATACCCAGGTAATCACCACGGCGGCGATGGCTAGCCAGAAAATTACCGCGGTCCAGCGAGCAGCGTCCTGACGAATCGGTTCGTTTTTCTCGAAGCGAGCACGCACGAACAATACGCCAGCCAGCGTCATGGCGACACAAGAAGCCACACCGGTCCAGATGGAGAAAGCGGAGATGAAGTTAAATGCGCCACCCACGTAGGTCGGAACACCCTGTGCAGGAGAATCCATCTGGAAACCTTGCAGCAATGCGCCCACGCACATTCCACCAAAGAAGGTGACGGCGAGGCTGGCGACGCCGAAGATGCCGTCTGAGAACTTCTGCCAGAATGGCGAAGCCAGATGACGGAACTCCAGTGCCACGGCGCGGGACATAATGCCCCAAAGCACCAGCGACATCGGAACCATCAGGTAGCTAAAGGCCGAACCGTACACAAACGGGAAGGTGCCGAACATAATACCGCCGGCGACAATCAGCCAGGTTTCATTGGCATCCCAGGTGCCGGCCATCGCCGACATAATGGCACCGCGCTCGTCATGGTCGCGGACGAAGAGCGAGAAGATCCCCGCCCCCAGGTCGGCACCATCCAGTGCGATATATAAAAGAACGCTGATACCAAATGCTAACCACCAGGCGATGATCAGGAAGTGCTGAGTCGAGTTAAGCATGTCCATGGATTTCTTCTCCCATCAAACCGGACGGATATATTCAGGATGGTCAGCATGACCACTGGCAGGCATATCAAGGTGACCTAAATGCTCGTGCCCTTCGCCCGGTATTTTGCTGGTCAAATCTGGTCCCATACGCACCACTTTTGCCAGGAACCAGATGGTGCCCGCCACCACAGCGGTTTCAAAGATAGCGAAGCCCACCAGCCAGAAGATCGCCAGACCCATGGTCATCGGGCTCATGCCGTCTTCGGTGCGCATCAGGCCATATACGATCCATGGCTGACGGCCAATTTCGCGCGTCCACCAGCCCGCAATCACTGCGATATAAGGCAGGACTACCATGATAACGGCCAGCGCCAGGAACAGCTTATTGCGCGGAGCCAGCTCAGTGGTCATGCGACGACGTGCAATCAGCCAGACGCCCCAAAGGCTAACCAGCAGCATGGCACCCGCAGCACCCGACATGGCGCGGAAGGCGTAGAACGGTAATACCACAGGCGGTTGCTGATCTTTCGGGAAGCTGTTCAGGCCCGTTACCGTACCGTTCCAGGTTTTGGTTTCAATCAGGCTTAAACCGTGCGGAATGTCGATTGACCATGCGAGGCCGGTGCCTTCTTTGTTTGGCCAACCCAGGATGTGCCAGGCACTGTTGACGTTACCCGCAGAATCATAGGTATCGTAGTGCCCTTCCATCGCTGCCAGCGCGGCCGGTTTATGTTCCAGCGTGGCTTCACCCAGCACGTCACCCATATAGATCTGAACGGCGGCAACCACGGCCAGCGCCATCAGTGAATACTTCAGCGGCTTCAGGAACAGATCAACATGACGCTGTTTCAGGACATACCAGGCGCAGGTGGCCACCACGAAGCACAGCGAGAGCTCGAAGCTCGCCAGCAGCATATGCGGGAAAGCACTGCGCGCATTCGGGTTAAACAGTGCGGCCAGCCAGTCGGTCACAATAAAGATGCCGTTATGCAGCTCAACGCCAGTCGGTGTCTGCATCCAGGAGTTAGCCACCAGGATCCACATCGCAGAAAGCGTCGAAGAGAGCGCCACGTTAAAGGTCGCAAACAGGTGCATCCCTTTACTGATCTTGCCCCAGCCAAAGATCATCAGTCCGATAAAGCCGGCTTCATACATAAAGGCAGTGATGGTCTCATAGCCGAGCACCTGACCAAAGAACGGGCCGGCAGCCTGCGAGAAGCGGCCATAAAGAATACCAAAGGCCATTTCCATGGTGACACCGGTTGCCACGCCAGCACCGAAGTTAACGATAAACAGCTTTTCAAAGAAGCGACACAGGCGATACCACTTCTCATCTTGCTTCCTGACCCACATCAGTTCAGAGATGAACAACAGTGCAGCCAGTCCAATGGTTAGCGGGGGAAAAATGATGTGAATAGATGAAATTAGCGCGAAGTCAATACGCGTGATCAGCGATGTAAGATCGTTACTTAACATGACTATCTTCTTTTTTTGAGTGACCGAGTTAGTTAACGGCAATCCAGCGCCGTTTCACATGTTATGGAGTGAGATGAAGCAAGCTCGTGCATAACAAGTTGAAATCGGTACCGCACTGTCGTCTTTCTCTTAACTACGAGCAACAACCACAGTTTATTTTCCAGACAGGTGACGACTGGAAAATAGGATATTCACTTCGGCGTTCGTTCCGGAGAAAGAACGGGGAAAATAAATCATGATTGTTAACGAAATGTCTGTCGATAACACTTGCAGGCGTAGGTATCGACACGGCTCGTAATAAGAATTTTTCTGTAAATTATTCTATATTTTCGTTTACACAAAGGCATCCTAATTAAAGGGGTAACTTGTAACAAAAAGAAAAAATTCGCTGTATAAATGAATGATTTTCATGTGAATTAAATGTAATCAGGCAGTTAATTTATGAATAATCTTTGATTTTTATCAACTTAATTCAAGGTTTTAGCGGGGTTTTGAGCGTTAATCATGTTGCATTGAAGGGAGAAATCATCAGCGTTCATCCCGCAATGATGCGATTATCTTATTATTTAGCAGGGTTACAATTACCGTAGACATACGGTCAACATCAATAATACGGAATTTTAACAAGCATTGAGTTATTGTATTTTAATAACAGCTCGAGCGATTTAATTTAACAAACAAAAAACAATTATCACTTTCAGAACACTTAATTCCTGCGCCTTTAAATCTTTAAAAATCTCGCTATTAAATATACCGACTCGTAACATTAAAGACACACCGTGCGCACACTTGTCACATTAATAATGAATTAGCCGACATTAATTTAAGGCAAATAAGGGGCTGGCCAGGCAGTGTGAGTGGAAGCATGAAGTTACGCGTGGAAACGAAGAGTTTTGCGAGCGAATGGAAAATGCCGGCAACCCATAAAGTTGTCAGCACAGGAGAACGTCAGCGTGCAGGGTATTTCGTGTTTTAGCGTGAGGCTGGAATGGCGACCCGTCCGTCAAATAACAGTCGTGCCGTGCGTATCAAGCCGCTTTGCGTCACCTTCCCTGCCTCATCACAGGTCAGCATCACGCTAATCTCGCCGCTGGGATGCTCTACCGCCAGACGCTGCTGCCTGGCATCGGTAATCTGCGCGATTCCCTGCGTCACGGAACCGGGGATCAGGCAGGCTGTGGCCACACTCACCGCACCCAGTACACCAATAGAAGCGTGACAGCGATGGGGAATAAATGTCCGCGTGGAGAGTGCACCGCCATTAGCGGGTGGCGCAATCAAAGTCATTTTCGGCACGGTTCGTTTGGTCACATCTCCAAGGTTCATCAGCGGACCGGCTTGCAGGCGGATGGATTCCAGACGGGCTTTTAACCCGGCGTTGCTTTCCAGCTGCTCGCGGGTTTCCTGTCCAGTGCATCCCACATCCTCAGCACGCAGGATCACCACGGGCATACCGTTATCAATGCAGGTCACCTCAATCCCGTCAAAACGATTACGCGCCTCTCCGGTCGGCAACAGCGATCCGCAGCTGGAACCGGCGATATCCTCGAATTGCAGAATTTGCTCTGCGCCAAAACCGGGCACGCCGTCTATCTGCGTATCGCCCTGATATTCCACCATGCCATCAGGCGTGGCGAGTTGCGCCACCGCGATTTGCCCGGTGTTGACCATAAAGATGCGCACGCGCGTGATGTCATCCTGCGCGCTTATCAGGCCTTTCTCTATTGCAAAGGGCGCCACCGCGGCAAGGATATTGCCACAGTTCTGTCCATAATCGACCACCGCTTTATCCACGTTAACCTGTGCAAACAGGTAATCGACATCCGCATCAGGCCGCGTCGAAGGTGAGATAATCGCGACTTTGCTGGTCAGCGGATCGGCTCCGCCAATGCCATCAATTTGACGGGGATCCGGTGAACCCATGACGGCCAGCAACACGCGGTCTCGCTGCGGTCCCGCTTCCGGCAGATCGCTGGCAAGGAAACAGGCGGCTTTAGAGGTGCCGCCTCGCATCAACACGCAGGGTATCAGCGTCTGTTTCATAACGTACTCTTTTGCAAGGCATCCAGTGAATCGACATAGCGCAATCCCTTCTCCGCTAATGTGCCACGCATCTGATAAATATCCAGCCCAAGTTCCCCGGCAGCCAGTCTTACTCGTTTACTCTCCTCATTGGCGACCCGCTGTTGGGTTGCCTTGGCAACGGTGTTCGCATCCGCTCGCGGCACAATCACCACGCCGTCGTCATCGGCGACCACAATATCGCCGGGATACACCAGCTGGCCGGCACAGATAATTGGCACGTTCACCGAGCCCAGCGTGGCTTTTACCGTTCCCTGAGCAAACACCGCTCGCGACCAGACCGGGAAACCCATTTCACGCAGGGTCTGGCTGTCACGGATACCGATATCACCCACCAGCGCCACTACGCCGCGCGCTTTAAGCGAGGTGGCCAGCAGATCACCGAAAAAGCCGTCATGGCAATCCGAGGTCGGCGCCACCAGCAGCACATCGCCCGGCCGACACTGTTCCACGGCCACATGAAACATCCAGTTATCACCGGGAGAAACCAGCACCGTGACGGCACTGCCGGCGATCGAGCTGCCCTGCTGGATCGGCCGTATCCGCACATCAAGCAGACCTTGCCGCTGTTGCGCTTCGTGGACGGTCGCCACTCCGGCGTGAGCAAACTGCGCAATCAGAGCAGAATCGGCCCGCTCAATCTGCGTGACAACGATGCCTTTCTGGTTCACCGCGATCATGAGAGATCCTCCGTTACCCGTGGGAACAGGCTTTGATAGCCTTCGCCGTGGGTGATGACACGCGTCGAAGCAATCCCCGTATTACGTTTGGCCTGAACACCGCGCTGCAATGCCACGCGGGTGTAGTATTCCCACAGGTGTTCCTGACCGGCCATACACTGAATCGCCTGGTATTTCTTTTCCCAAACCGGGGTGATATCCAGCAGCACATCCGGTTTCCACAAGCATTGTTCAGGTTGATGCGGTTCAAAACAGTAAACCGGCGGTGCGCCGATAATCGGTTCTCCCGGACGATACCCTTCTGCCTGCGCAATGATGCGCGCTTCCTGCGTAAGATTTGCCGCCAGTGGATGATCGTAGTTATAAGGATCGGCAATCGAGTGCGTCAGAACAAAGTGTGGCTGCACGCGGCGAAACACATCGGCCAGGCGGAACAGCGTTTCCTTATCTGCGCGTAGGGGATAATCGCCAAGATCGAAGAACTCAATGCTCGCACCTAACACATCCGCTGCCCGTTCGGCCTCGGCCTGTCGATGCTGCTTCACGGTCTGCTCGGTCATGTTGCCTTTGCGCCACAGTTTTGCCGACTCACCGCGCTCCCCGTAAGAGAGGCAGACAACGTGTACGTCATAGCCGCTCGCACTGTGTAAAGCGATGGCACCGCCTGCGCGCCAGACAAAGTCAGCTGAATGGGCACTGACCACCAGAGCACTCTTTTTCACTGCGTTTTCCATTGTGTTCCCCTTCTGTTGCGTTTTTTTCATCCTGACACGCAGCATCCAGGCCGAATAATGCCTTTCATTGTACGAGCTATGATTTTTATTTATGTTGTGATCACTATCAGAGGATCAGGAGCAGAAGGCATGCTGGAAAGTGAAGACGGTAACCACATTAAAATCATGCAGCTAAGGTCACTTTGTATGATTGCCGAACGGGGAACTGTCTCGGAAGCTGCAGGAGATTTATTTCGCACGCAATCGGCAGTAACGCGATCGATACGTGATCTGGAACACACTCTGGCGACGCCTTTGTTTGAACGTCATGCCAGCGGGATGCTGCTTACCGAGAAGGGAAAATGCGTGCTGCCCCGCGCCCAGCGCGCCCTTCAGGAACTCAAACAGATACCCGCACTTCTCGCCCGGTTTAAACAGCGCGAATCTATGCGTGATGACGCCGAACCGATTTGGTTGTTCAACGTCAGACGCCTGCAGATATTTTTACGGCTGTTTCATTTGCAGCACACGCAAAGCGTGGCCAGCTCGCTGGATATCAGCCAGCCCGCCGTCAGTGCCGCGCTCAAGGTGCTGGAGAAAGGAGCCAATATTGTGCTGTTCCAGCGCTCCCCGCGAGGTATGCAGCCGACGGCCGCCGCACGTGAAATGGCGCCACATGTCAGCCGCGCCCTGAATGAAATTCGCCATATCCCGGAAGATCTTGCCGCACAGCAAGGGGTTTTGCAGGGCACCGTGCATATTGGTGCCCTGCCATTGTGTCGCAGTGTGTTATTGCCCCGCGCGATCACCCGCCTGGTGACGGCACATCCGGCGATCAAGGTCGTGACCAATGAAAGTGCCTTTAGCACGCTGATTACCGAACTCCGCGCAGGCGACGTTGACCTGATTGTCGGTGCCTTGCGTCATGACAGCAACGTCACTGATATCGATAATCGCCGACTGTTTAGCGAAGAACTGGTGCTGCTCGCCAGGCCACAACACCCGTTAGCCGGTCGAACGTTAACCGCTGCCGATCTCGCCGACACACAGTGGATTCTGCCACGTGAAAACAGCCCGGCCCGCCATCTGTTAGAACACGCCCTTGCCACGTTGCACATTCCGGCACCCAAACCCGTGGTGGAGAGCGGTGACCTGGCGATCGTGCGCGGCTTATTAATGGACTCCGACATGGTGGCAGCCGTGTCATGGCACCAACTGGAGTACGAATTGAAGTCGGGCACGCTCAAACCTTTATCCTTCACTCTGCCCGATACGCATCGTGATATTGGCATCACATTGCGCGCGGGTGCGCTGCATTCCCCGGCCACGCTGGCACTGATTAAGTGCATCAACGCCGAAGCTCATACAACAGCGACCTAAACGAAATTCATACAATGTTAGTACGCCGTTTACCCATACCCCCTTTCCACCGGGCAGCACAAACCCGCATTTACACCGTGGATTATGACAACTCGCTCACAATATAAACGTAACTCATACCGCTAAAAGCCTTTTTTGACAGACAGCCTGCGGCACGGTGCTTACCGTGGAGCTGGATGAGTTAATCATGACTTGTCATTCAATAGACTTTGCGTGCCCGTAGAGAGAGCGAACGTATGAATACAAATAAGCTGGTCGACATCAAAGCCTGGATTGATTCACGACCCATTTCGGCCTTTCAATGGCGCGTGTTATTCCTCTGCCTGATCATCATTATGTTCGACGGTTACGATGCCGCCGTGATGGGATTTATTGCGCCGGCGCTGATAGAGCAGTGGCATATCTCACGCGCCGCGATGGGGCCGATTCTGGGCGCGGCGATGTTTGGCGTGGCGATTGGCGCACTGATCGCCGGTCCCTTATCCGATCGCTTTGGCCGTAAAAAAATCATCCTGCTCGCGGTACTGATGTTCTCCGCTTTCAGTCTGATCTGCGCCTTCGCCACCACGCCGCTGCAAATGGCGATGATACGATTCATTGCCGGACTCGGGCTGGGCGCAGTCATGCCCAACTGTGTCACGCTGCTGGCAGAATATATGCCTGAGCGTCGCAAAGGCGTGATGATTACCCTGATGTTCAGCGGTTTTAATATCGGTTCCGGGCTGGGTGGCTTTATCGCCGCGGGATTGCTGGCGCACTATCACTGGAATGCTGTGCTCATTTTCGGCGGTGCACTGCCGCTGCTTCTGTTGCCCTTATTAAGTTATCTGCTACCTGAATCTGCGTTGAATTTGGTGGTGCGCCGGGCACCACGCGTGCAGATTGCCGCGCTGCTTAATCGCATGGGCGGCCAGTTTCAGCAGGATACGGCGTTCGTGCTCAACTCTCCCCGGATCAATCGCAACAGCACCATTTCCCAGCTCTTCCACCACGGTTTTGCCCGCGGCACGATCATTCTGTGGGTGACATATTTCATGGGGCTGTTTGTGATTTATCTGCTCAACGGCTGGCTGCCGACCATTATGCGTTCGGGCGGCATTTCCCTTGAACAAGCGGCGATTCTGGCGGGATTATTCCAGTTAGGCGGACCACTTGGCGGTATTCTGGTCGGTGCATTGATGGATAAGTGCAACGCGAGAGTGGTAATTGGCGTGGTCTATCTGCTGGGTTGTCTCTGCTTGTTAGCACAGGGCATCTTCGCGTTTACCGGGGTGGCGTTGGGCATATTCATTTTCATTATCGGCATGTGTATTAATGGCGCACAGAATGGTCTGCAGGTTTATTCTCCTGCTTATTACCCTACTGAAATGCGCGCCACCGGGGTGAGCTGGATGCACGGCATTGGCCGCACCGGTGCGATCCTGAGTTCTTCGATTGGCGGATTGCTGATGGGCGCATTCCCGGCGCAGTCGGCAATTTTCTATATTCTTGCTCTACCCGCTTTACTGGCCGCGATCAGTATTGTGCTTCATCGTAATGTTTCTCTGTCTCTGAAAATAAAGGGCGCAGCGCTGGATGACCTTCCGACGCTGTCACAAACCCTCAATAAATAGGAATGGCCTCATGACATCTCAACTTTCTGAACCCTGCTTCGATATTGCACATCTTGCTCACGTGGAGCTTTACACCGACAAGTTTGAAGAGAGCCTCAACTTCTTCGTCAATGTTTATGGCTTAACGATCACCGCGCAGGACGACGATCACGCCTGGCTGCGCGCCTGGGATGATTATGAATTTCACAGCCTGAAACTCACGCGGCATCACACTACCGGCGTGGGTCATATTGCCTATCGCGCCGCCTCGCAGGCCGCGCTGGAACGACGAGTAGCGGCGATTGAAGCCAGCCCCTATGAAGTGCTCGGTTGGGTCAACGACGATCAGGGCCACGGCCAGGCATTTCGCTTTACCGATCCCTTTGGCCACATTTTTGAGATCTATTACGACACGGTCCGATATCAGGCTCCCGACGATCAACGCCCGTCGCTGAAAAATCTGTCTCAGCGTTACCATGCGCGTGGCGCCTGTCCGCGCCGTCTCGATCATCTCAACCTGTTGGCAGCCGATGTCAGTGAGTTCAAGCGCTTCATGGAAACCTGCTTAGGCTCCCGCGTAACAGAGATGATTCAGCTGGATAATGGCCGCGTTGGTGGCTGCTGGTTCACCATCAATAATAAAACCTATGATTTGGCCTGTACCGAAGAGCACGGTGGCGGCAACGGGCGACTGCATCATGTGACCTACGCCACCGACACGCGGGAAGACATTCTGCGCGCGGCCGACATCTTCCTGGAAAACGGCGTGCACATTGAAACCGGCCCACACAAACATGCCATTCAGGGCACATTTTTCCTCTATGTCTGGGAACCGGCGGGAAATCGTGTCGAGCTGGCCAATTCCGGCGCTCGTCTGATTCTGGCGCCGGACTGGCAGACAGTGGTCTGGACGGAAAGCGAACGCAAGAAAGGCCAGGCGTGGGGCCTGAAAACCATTGAGACGTTTCATACTCATGGCACACCGCCAATGCCCAAATCGCAAAATCATTAACCCTTCAACAGAACATCGGATAGCGATGCTGTCCGATGCGTCATTACTTTTCTCCATAGTTATCAGTGGAAAAAATCACAGCACAGCGCTTATCGCTCCTTGTAGGGTAATTCTCCCCTACAAGGAGAAAATAACCTATGAGCCTCATGACTTCCGGCAACCGCCGGGACTTTCTTTCCGCTGGCATCAAACTCACTGCGGCAGGTACGCTGCTCAGTGCCGGATTAAGTAGCCGTACCGCTGCAGCGGCTGCCTGTAGCCCTGAAAACCTGACGCACATCGATGTCAGCCACTATCTGTTGCGCAATGTGCGTCTGGAAGAAGCCTTTGTACGTCATCATGGCGTTATTACCGCGACGCGCACCGGTTTGTACGATATCGAAATCAACGGCGCAACTATCGCGGGTATCCACGCGGCGGGTTTCAGCAGCACCCTTCCCGCCTGGGATGCAGCGGGTCACATCCTGCTTCCCGCAACGCGCGATATGCATATCCACCTCGATAAAACCTTTTATGGCGATGGCTGGCGCGCTCCGCTGCCGCGTAAGAGCGTGATTGATATGATTCATCAGGAGGAACAGATTCTTCCTGAGATTGTGCCGACCTCAGAAATGCGTGCCGAGAAGCTGATTGGCCTGCTGCAATCGAAAGGCAGCACCGAAGCGCGCAGCCACTGCAATATCGATCCGATCAGCAAGCTGGACGGGTTGGCGCACTTGCAACAGGCGATTGCTAACCACCGTCAGGACTTTACCGCGAAGATTGTCGCCTTTCCGCAGCATGGGCTGTTGCGGTCCAGGGTCGAAGGTATGATGCGTGAAGCGATGAAAATGGGCGCCAATTTTGTCGGCGGCCTGGATCCGACCAACGTTGATGGCGCGATGGAGAAGTCGCTGGATACCATGTTCAGCATCGCGCTCGATTTTGCTGCGCCGGTGGATATCCACCTGCATGAAACCGAACCGCACGGCTTGGCCGCGATACGCTATATGCTTAAAACGGTGCGCGAGAATCCGCAGCTAAAAGGCAAAGTCACCATCAGCCATGCGTTTGCGCTGGGCACGTTGTCCGGTAAAGAACTGGATGCGATGATCGAGGAGCTCAAAGAACAGCAGTTCAGCATCGCCACCACCGTGCCGATTGGGCGCGTCATCATGCCGTTGCCACAACTGCGTGCGGCGGGCGTCCCGGTATGGTCCGGCACCGATACCATTGCCGACCACTGGCAACCCTTTGGCAGCGGCAGCATGCTGGAAAAAGCCAATGTCTATGCACAGCTGTATCGTGGCCCGGATGAGTTTTCACTGAGTCGCGCATTGGGTATCGCCACCAATGAGGTGCTGCCGCTGAACAGCCAGGGAGAACAGCAGTGGCCGAAGTTACAGGATAGCGCGACGATGATGTTAGTGGCGGCGAGTTGTTCTGCTGAAGCGGTGGCGCATGTTGCTCCGGTGATGGCGACATTCCATAACGGTAAACAGGTATTTGGCCAGCTAAAGAAAATTTAATGGATAAATAGAGGCAAAGTGTTTTCGGCATTATTTCGTCGCACATTCAGTGTGCGACGAAATAATTTAGCGGAAAGTATTAACGGCTGACTTCATGACCAATTAAACCACCGATGGCCGCACCACCCAGCGTACCAAAGGTACTTCCGCCGGTTAATACCGCGCCACCTACTGCGCCAACGCCCGCACCAATCGCCGTATTACGTCCACGGTGCGACATGCCACAAGCGGTAACCGATAAACAGACTAATGCGACAATGGCGAAACTGCAGCTGCGTTTTAAAAGCATCGAAATCCTCATTACCATTAAAAATGGAATGCAATAGTTTTTAATTTGATTGTTGTTAAGACACCAAATCGTTGGCGACTTGCACTGCTCGTCGGCGCTAATTTAAGAGGATTTGTGAAACGGCGGAAGGTAAAAATTCCTATTTTCAGGCGGTACTGGCGAAGCGGCGAGAATCCGTGCAAAACGTCCCTTTTTCGGCGCCTGACGGGCGTTTAAACCTGCTGTGCTTTACTGATAATCCATTCCTTGACTGCCAACCTACCAACTAGTAGATTAATGTTTATTCAGCTAACGCTAGCGACATATTTCAGGGGGCAACGTGAGTGTCATTCATTTTCCCAACCAACATCCCGCCCACCGGATCCCCGATTCTGGATCTACGCAATCGGATAAGCAGAAAATACGCGACTTTGCGTTGAATATTGCCGCGCAATTACGCAATGATCCTGAATTAAATAAACAGGCACCTTATCTGGTCGATAAAGTGATTCTGTTACTGATGAAAGAGTCGCGAGGCTAAATGGCCGCAAGGCTATTATGCGGCAACAACCAGATTGTTCAGCACCGGTTTAATCATTAATAAGAACAGTTCGGGGTTATTAAACGCTCGCGCGGCTATCATCGCGCCGTGCACTGTCGCCATCAGCGATTTGGCTTCCCTTTCCGCCCCTTCCCGCAGAATAAACACCCCGCGCTTTTCGCCCTTAGTTAACACGTCTGTCAGCCACGCGGAAAGATCGGTGAAATGGCCGGTCACTTCAGCCGCCACCTCTTGCGGCAAGGTCGGCAATTCCACCGCCAGCATCACGCAAATACAGAACGGCGAGCTGTTTTCCTTAATGCAGGTTGCCCAGAAGTTCACATAACCGTTTAGTTCCGCCAGCGGATCATCGCTGAAATGCTCACTGGTCGCGGCCATACCGGCTCGCGCTTCCTCACGATAATCACTCACCACCGCCAGCACCAGATCGGCCTTACCCGGAAAGTGATGATGGATACTGGCTTTACGAATCTGCACGCGCTCTGCCAAATCGGCATAGCTGAAACTTTTGTAACCGCCGGAGGTGAGCAGCGTTCGGGTGTGATTAATGATTTCGGTGGCTTTGGGCGAACGTTCGACGGTCATGCGGGGCTCCGGCAGCGAAGATGAAATGGCTGCAAATCAGTAAATTGGCACTGAACCTACTGACCTGCAGCCGGGATGTCAAGGCGCTTCAGGGCGCTTACGGCGGCCGGTCATACTTCTGAACACACCATCCCGCAGAATCAGCGCATGGAACAACGCAGCGGCAAGATGCAGCATCACCGTGACGAACAGCGCTAAGGCAACCCAGGTATGCAACGGACGCAACCAGGCATACAGGTCATTACTGATTGGCGTGATCGGCGGCAGCACCAGACTGCTCCCCAGACTCACCGGATAGCCTGCCGCCGACAGCATCGCCCAACCTATCAATGGTTGCGCTAGCATCATGGCGTACAGCGCCCAATGTGAAAGATGGGCCAGCACTTTTTGCCCGTTTGATAACGTGGACGGCAGCGCGGGTTTGACGGTGGTAAAGCGCAGCCACAATCGCACCACCACCAACAGCAAAATCATCACGCCCAGCGGTTTATGAATCGCCACCAGCAGGCTGTGCAGTGACGAGACGGTGGCGACCATGGCTACGCCAATAAACAACATGGCCATAATGGCGGCGGCCATCAGCCAGTGAATGGCGCGCAGCGCCGGATGGAAAGTCTCAGTGTGTTTCATCAGTGTGCTCCTGCCTGTTCACGGGTGCGGGCGTTGTAGGATTTGGCATACGCCGATGAACGAGCATTGAGGATCGGGTCGTCTGAAGCAGTGATGCCCTCGGGCAGGATCAGAGGATCGTAATTGATATCGTTACACGCGCCCTGCTGCTGCGGCGTGGTTTGGTTGATGGTCAGGGTGCCCGCATTGACGGTCTGACGGTCCGCTGGCCACGCAATCGAGGCATCGCTGCTTTTATCCTGTGCGTCTGCGACAGTGATGATCAGATCCCACTGCAGCGGCCCTTTAGTAAGACGCTGTTGCAAATCGCTCTGCAGGAAGTTGCTGTCATTTTTATCGGCGGCGTTAATCGGCTGATATTCGGTGTGCGGCACCATACTCCAGCGAACCACATGGCTCTTGCCGGCCGAATCAACAAAGTTGAAGGCGTTAAGGCTATTAAAGCGATCGCTTGCCCAGCTTGAGGAAGGAACATACTGCTGCGCCCAGCCAAAGAATGGCTTTATTTCGGGATGTTTTTGGACAAAGGCCTGAATTTTTGCGGGGTCGGGCTTGCCTGTTTTCGCATCGGGCAGCGTGGCAATTTGCAGGTCGTAAAACCCTTCCACGCTATTCACCGGAAATATCGGCATGGCATTCATCCCGGTGCGCCATTGCTGACCATCTTTTTGATAAAACGCTAACGCCATGCTGCGCACCGGCACGGCATAATCCGGGGCGTTCGGATTACCACCGGCAATGGCAAAGCGCCCAATCACCGGGGTTTCGCCCGGCGCAAACAGCCCGGCACGCGACAGCACGCTGGCATTGCCGTTAGCGGCAAAGCTGCCGTTGATGCACACGCCTTTGGCATGATTGCGCCGATAACCGGGATGCTCCCCGCCAGATTTTTGTAGCACGGTAATGAGCTTATCGGAGGTTAACTTATCCGGTGTTAACCAGCCGCCCGCCCAAAGAAACAGCGCGATGACTATCAATGGAACCACTGCAATAGCGGCCAGACGGGTGAGTGTCTGGCCGGTCGTAAGAGAAGGCTTGTTCATAGGTTCGCTCAACATGGCATAAATTAAGACAAGGCAGTTACCCGAGCTGAATGATTAGCGCGTGGCAATCAATTGCACCGTCATCATTCACGGTTGCAGAGGTGCCAATCTACTAGTAGGTAGATTGGGTTGTCAAACCCATTTGCAGGCAGGATAACGACTGTCGCGGCCGACCGACCGCGCACTATGATATCTGAATGGGTAAATCTACAGAGGGAATCAGACTTCTTCGCGCAAGATAGCGTGGGTCTTCATGGGCGCAACCACAACGTTCACACCCAAATCCTGCAGACGACGCAGCACCGGCACCGGCGTGCCCTGATTGACAATCACCACATCAAACTCGCTGAGATGGGCAAAACGGTGCAGCGCCCGGCGTTCGAATTTGGTGTTATCCATCATCAGAATGCGTTTCTGCGCGGCATCAAACATCGCTCGTTTGGTTTCGACGGTTTCCGCGGACTGATGAAACACCGCGTCATCGATGATGGCGGACATGCTGACAAAGAACACGTCGGCGCGCAGGCTGGCGATCTCTTCACGCGTCATGCGGCCCATAAAGGCATTACACCAGTGATAAAACTGACCGCCCAGCCCCATCAGCGTGATATCGCGGCCGTTGCGCATCTCATTCATCAGCGTCAGGGAGTTGGTGATCACCGTTAACGGTGCGCGCGCCGGTAGCAAACGCGCCATCTGCAATACCGTGGTGGAATCATCGAGGAAGATCGCCTGGCCCGGTTCCAGGTAAGTAGCCGCCACTTCAGCAATGGCTTGCTTCTCTTCCAGCTGACGCGTCGCACGATAGATATCACTGGATTCCACTAAGCTGGTTGGCGTGGCGGAGACCACTCCACGCGATTTGTGCAGCAACCCGCGTTCAACCATCTCATCAATATCACGGTGCGCGGTCATCAGGCTGATGCCGAAACGATCGGTGATATCTTCAATGCGAATAGCGCCTTCTGCCATCACGGCTTCCGCGATCAATTGACGTCGCGCCAGCTGGCGCGCCTGACGGCTGTCGCTGGGTAAGGGTTCGGCCATGAAGACGTTTAGAGAAGAGTCCTGCGGGTTGTGCGCCATATTTCGTCCAGGAAAGTGATGCAGAAATGCGGGTTCGGGGTGATTACAACGCGGAAACGCGCCTTTTGCAAATGATGTGAAGTTCGGACGGTTGCAGCGGCGCACCGAAGCGCGTCCGCTGGACAGTGTGCGGCCCGAAAGCCGCACTTCACGCATTACTGCTTCAACACAAACGGTGACGCGAAGTTACCGGCGTTCTCTTTGGTAATCAAAATGCAGTCAAACAGCTGCTTTTCCGATGCTGCGCCAGTTTTACCGGTTTTCAGGAAGCTATCGGCCTGCTCTACCGCTTTCTGCGCGAACTGCGCCACTGGCTGCATCACGGTATACGCCAGCGTCCCGGCTTTCACGGCATCAACCGCATCCGGCGAACCATCAAAACCACCGACTTTGATTTGGTTCAGCTTGCCGGCTTCTTTCAGTGCGGCAATCGCTCCCAGTGCCATCTCATCGTTACCACTGATCACGCCTTTAATGTTCGGATTAGCCTGCAGCAGTGACTGCATCTTGTTAAAGCCCTGGGTACGATCCCAGTTGGCCACTTCCTGACCCACTTTCTTCAGCGTGGGGTACTGTGACAGCACAGTATCAAAGCCGTTGGCGCGGGTGGCGGCGTTGTTATCTGACGGCGGGCCGACCAGCTCAACGTAGTTGGCGGTGTCGCCCACCTGCTTCACCCACTCCAT
Organism: Pantoea sp. alder81; assembly: GCF_020179835.1. Classification (GTDB taxonomy): domain Bacteria; phylum Pseudomonadota; class Gammaproteobacteria; order Enterobacterales; family Enterobacteriaceae; genus Pantoea. The sequence continues at coordinate 902,021 of NZ_JAIUDA010000001.1, forward strand.
CGCGCCGACCGCCGCGCCCTGCGCATTGTTAGAAACCAGCTGTGCTTTGGCCAATCCGCTCTGGTTCAGCTCGGCATTGATAATAAACACCGGGATATTCGCCGCGATGGCTTTTTTCACCGATCCCACGGAACCGTCGGCATTGGCAGGATCGAGGATGATCGCTTTGGATTTGTTGGTGATCGCCGTATCAATCAGCTGGCTTTCGGTATTGGTATCGCCTTTGTGCGCGCTGACTTTCGCGCTGTAGCCGAGTTTCTCAGCCGCTTTCTGCGCCACCTGGCCTTCCGTCAGCCAGTATGGGTTGGAGGGATCGTTAACAATGATGGTCATCAACCCATTGTCCGCCCAGGTGGGTGCGGCGAAAGTAGTGATCGCCATAGCGGCGGCAGCAATAAACAGACGTTTTGTGAACATAGGTGCTCCGTTATTATTTAGGGTACAGGTTTTACGGATAACCGCGCGCTGCCAGACAGCGCGCGTGAGTTAGCGACCGCGCTTGCCGTATTGCAGGGTGTTGAGCAATACCGCCAGCACAATCACGGCGCCAGTGAACACCGTCTGCCAGTAGGCAGAGACGCCGATAATCACTAAGCCATCAGAGAGAAAACCGATTACAAATGCGCCCAACAGCGTGCCGCGCACGTTACCGCGACCACCGGTTAAGGCCGCACCGCCAATCACCACCGCGGCAATCGCGGTCAATTCATAAGTGGTGCCCGCCGTTGGACCGGCTGAAGTGAGCTGTGAAGAGAGCACCAGCCCCGCCATCGCGGCACAGATACCCGACAACACGTAAACGCTGATTTTGATGCGTTTCACCGGTACGCCGGAGAGATCGGCGGCGCGCTCATTACCCCCCGAGGCATACAGCCAGCGTCCAAACGCCGAACGGCTCAGCAGAAAACCACAGGCCAGCGCCACCACGCCCAGCACCAGTACGCCAACCGGGATATTGAAGATGCGATTAAAGCCGAGCCAGTCAAAGCCAGTGTTGCCCAACGCTTCAGTGCCAGAGAGTTTGTTGTAGGTCAGACCGTTAGTGATCAGCAGGGCAATACCGCGCGCTACATACATGGTGCCGAGCGTGGCAACAAACGCCGGGACGCGAAACCAGGCGATCAGCACACCATTCACCAATCCCACCAGCGCACCAATCACCAGCGTTAATATCGCCACTGCCCACACCGGCAGATACAGCACCACGCCCAGCGCTTCAAGGTTGATGCCCTGCATCATAAATCCGGCCATCACCCCGGCCAGACCCAGCGTCGAGCCCACGGACAAATCAATCCCGCCGTTGAGGATCACCAGCAGCATGCCAATCGCCGGTAAGCCAAAAATTGCCACGTGCGATGCCATGGTCAGGAAATTGGCGCCGGTAAAGTAGTTAGGCGAGAGCAGGGAAAAAGTGGCAATAATCACCAGCAGCGCAATAAAGGCGCGCCCTTCCAGCAGCAGTCGCGCCAGATTAAGGCTTTTGTCAGCCTTCTTTTTGCTCGCGACTGGCGGCGAATCCAGCGTGTGTGTTCTGTCTGTCATACCGTTTGCTCCGTTTTTCATGTCATGCCACCAGAGACTCGCCTGAAGCGGCCATAATGCGTTCTTTACTCACGCTGGAATCGAAGATGGCGTTAATGCGCCCTTTGCTCATCACCACAATGCGATGAGCAATACTCAGGCATTCGCCCACTTCCGAGGTGGTGTACACCACCGCCAGCCCCTTTTTGGCGTTCTCCGCCAGCAGACGAAACACTTCCGCTTTGGCGCCGATATCGATGCCGCGGCTGGGTTCATCCAGCAGGATCACTTTTGGACGGGTGGCCAGCATTTTGCCGATCACCACTTTTTGCTGATTGCCGCCGGAGAGCGAACCGATGGCCGCCTCGCCGCCTGCGGTTTTCACCGTGACGTTGCGGATGCTCTCCGTCACCAGCTGCTTTTCACGCCGCGGTGACAGCACCAGTCCGCGCACAAATTCGCTGATACTGGCGAGCGACAGGTTTTCGCCCACCGACATGGTCTGCACCAGGCCATCGCGCTGCCGATCTTCCGGCACCAGCGCGAGGCCGATTTGAATACGTTGTTGAATGGTTAACCCGCTGACATCGGTATCCTGCAGCAGAACGCGGCCCTGGCTTTGATGAATACGGCCGGCGATGCACTCCAGCAGTTCGGTGCGACCCGCGCCCATCAGGCCGTAGATGCAGACAATTTCCCCGGCTTTCACTGCCAGCGAGAGGTTATCCACCAGCCGAATCCCGGTTTTGCTTTTCACCGTCAGGTCTTGCACGGTCAGCGCCTGTTCGCCAAAGTCATACCCTTCTGGTGGCGAGCCGAGGTCAAAGTGATCGCCCACCATATTGCGCACGATCCATTCAAGATCGATCTCATCGCGTTTGGCGTAGGCGGTCATCACGCCATCACGCAGCACCACGGCGCGATCGGTGATCTCCAGCGCCTCTTCCAGATGGTGGGAGATATACACAATCGCCACGCCCTGACTGGTGAGATCGCGGATCACCTGGAATAGCACCGCGACTTCCGTGGCACTGAGCGCCGATGTCGGTTCATCCATAATCAAAATCTGTGAATTCACCGACAGCGCACGGGCAATTTCCACAATCTGCTGTTGCCCTAAACGCAGGTTTTCCACTGGCGTCAGCGGATCAATCTCCTCCTCCAGCGCCGCCATCAGATGGGCGGTAATGCGCGCTTCTTCCGCATAATCCACCCCACCCGGCTTCATGATTTCGCGCCCCATAAAAATGTTGTCGCGCACGTTCATGTTGGGAGCCAGATTCAACTCCTGATGGATAATCGAGATGCCGCAGTCGCGCGCTTCGGTGGCGGAACGAAACACTTTCTCTTCGCCGTTGTAGAGAATTTCCCCGGATGTTGGCGTAATCACGCCAGACAAAATTTTCATTAGCGTGGATTTGCCTGCGCCGTTCTCACCAAACAGCGTGGTGACTTCACCGCGACGAATTTCAAAATTCACGCCCTTCAATGCATGGGTCGATCCATAGATCTTGCTGATGTTGCGCGCTTCAAGGATCACTTCGCCTTTCAGCAGCGCTGGATTCACGTTGAAAGGTTTCATTTCACCTCCAGACTGACCGGCGTCACCATCCAGTTGTTCGGTGTCAGCAGGCGGAACACGCCCACCACCTGCACTGTTTTGCCGGGCAACGTGTCGCGCTCCAGTTTATCGAGCACTTTGGCTTTCATGGCGCGATTGATCGCCGATCCGGCATTTTGATACTCAATCTGGTTGGTAAAATCGCCGAACTGGATTTTGCCGCTGGCGTCACGCAAATCGGTGCCGGTGATGGCCGGACCGGTTTGCAGGCGAATCACATTTCCGTCCGGTAAACCGTCCACTTTCACCGGGAAAATGCCCATCTGCCCTGGCTGAACCACACCTTCCAGCTTGACGGGGATCACCGGTAATGGCGAACCCACACCGTATTTCTGCACCGCTTCCTGTTGATTGGCTTTCAGCGCATCGGCGAGGGTTTTGGCATCCACTGCGCGCGCTTCCACATCCTGCTGAATACCGGGAAAAGTTTTCTCACCAAAGCTATCGGGGGAGAAACCCTGCTCTTGCACATCTTGTTCGGAACCGATCTTCACGACTTTGGTATCCAGCGCCATGGCAGCGATCACGGCGACCACTACGACACCGATAATGCTGTAGCGGCGGATGCGCTTCCGGGAGAGCTGCTGTGCCAGCATTGAGACATCGGACATTACGTGACCTCTCACTGTTATCTGCTGCGATAATCGCCGCATTAAATGTTATAAATGTGATAACTCTTGTGATGAGAATTGTGCTGATGTGACTAAATTGTCAACAGCAGACGCACGAATTTTTCAGGAGCGCGATCTGGATCGCTAAATTCCCTCCCTCACACGCATTTGCGCTAAAGATGCCCGCCATACAAGCCTTCCTCATGTGATATCTCATTTCACTTTGCAGGTGATCATCGCCATTTTCGTGATCGAACTCGCTAACTGAAGTGAAATTTATTCGTTTTATCGAAAAATAATACATGAGATATGTTATCTCCATGGGAAGTGGTGTAAGACATTATTTAGCAAATTCATCACAGGGAATTAACACAGCGTGATGAGTCAACTTTTCTTCCCTTCGGAGGTGTACGTGGGTAACAGCGATATCATTCTGGGTCTGGATTCCGGCACCTCAGTGGTGAAAGCGGTGGCGTTTGATCTGGAAGGCACACAGCTGGCGTGCGCCTCCGTGCGTAACCGCTATTACCGCAGCGAAGGCGGTGCCGCGCAGCAATCCATGTCGCAGACCTGGCAAGATGCCGTGGACGCGATAAAGAAACTGGGCGATCGCGTGGAGAACCTCGCTTCCCGCGTGGTGGCTGTTGCCGTTACCGCGCAAGGGGATGGGACCTGGCTGGTGGGCGCCAACAATCAGCCAGTGGGAGATGCCTGGATCTGGCTGGATGCGCGTGCGGCGCATACCGTGGATGCTTTAAATCAACACGCCCTGGCGGCCGAGCGTTTTAAAGCCACCGGTACCGGGCTGAACACCTGCCAGCAGGGTTCGCAGATGGCGCATATGGACCAGCACTTTCCCGAGCTGCTGGCGAAGAGCGAAGTGGCGCTGCATTGCAAAGACTGGCTTTACCTCAATCTAACGGGCGTACGTGCCACCGATCCTTCCGAGGCCAGCTTCACCTTTGGTAACTTCCGCACCCAGCGTTATGACGATACCGTTATCGCGGCGCTGGGGCTGGAACATCGCCGCTATCTGCTGCCGGAAATTATTGATGGCACGCAAATCACCCATCCGTTAACCGCTGAGGCCGCTGTTCTCACCGGTCTGCGCGCCGGTACACCGATCTCGCTGGGTTACGTGGACATGGCGATGACCGCACTGGGCGCGGGCGTGCACACCGGCGAATCCAATACCGCCTGCTCGATTGTCGGTTCCACTGGCGTGCACCTGCGCAGCGTGACCATTGATGAGGTGTGGCTCAATCCGGCGCAAACTGGTTATGTCATTCCGCTGCCGTGGCCAGGCTATGTGACGCAGGTGCAGACCAATATGGCATCCACCCTCAATCTCGACTGGCTGCTGAACGTGGCGAGTGAATTGCTGAGCGGTTTCGGCTGTGAGATCGATCATGCGCGGCTGGTGGCGCACATCGACCAGTGGCTCAATAAAACTGAACCCGGCACGCTGCTGTTCCATCCCTACATCTCGATTGCCGGTGAACGCGGGCCGTTCGTCAACGCCGATGCGCGCGCCAGCTTCACCGGACTCAACTACCAGCACAACTTTGCCGACCTGGTGCGCGGCGTGATTGAAGGCATTGGTATGGCCGCGCGTGATTGTTATCAGGCGATGGGTAGTACTTTGCCGGGTGAAATTCGTCTCACTGGCGGCGCGGTACGTTCTCAACCGCTGCGACAGATTCTCTCTTCCTGCATTGGTGCGCCGGTACGTATCAGCCAGCGTGATGAAGCCGGTGCAGCGGGCGCTGCGATGATGGCCGCGGTGGCGATTGGCGCGTATCCCTCCATGGCACAGTGCGTGGAAACCTGGGTACGCCCGCTGCTGGATGCGCCTGAACCGCCCTCCGCTGAGCTGTCGCAGCGCTATAACCAGCTGTTTCCCCATTATCAGCAGATCCGCAGCGATCTCCCTGCCGCCTGGCACGCACTGAATAAGTTTTAAGGAGTAAACCATGAGTGAAAATACGCTGGATCTGTTTGTCATTGGCGGTGGCATTAATGGCGCGGGCATCGCACGTGATGCGGCCGGGCGCGGCTTGTCCGTGATGATGTGTGAAAAGGATGACCTGGCACAGGGCACCTCCTCGCGCTCGGGCAAACTGGTGCACGGCGGGCTGCGCTATCTCGAATACTATGAATTCCGACTGGTGCGTGAGGCGCTGATCGAGCGCGAAGTACTGCTGAATGCCGCGCCGCACATTATCTGGCCGATGCGCTTTGTATTACCGCATAGCCCGACCGACCGGCCGGCGTGGCTGGTGCGTTTAGGGCTGTTCCTCTATGACAACTTAGGCGGGCGTAAAAAGCTGCCGGGCACGCGATCCCTCGACCTGATGCGCGATCCCGAAGGCGCCCCAATCCTTGATAGCTACAGCAAAGGCTTCGAGTACTCCGATTGCTGGGTCGATGATGCACGCCTGGTCGCGCTCAATGCCGTGGATGCCGCAGAGCGCGGCGCGACAATTCTGCCGCGTACCCGCTGTGTCTCCGCCAAACGCGTCAGCGGCAAGTGGGAAGTGATGATTCAGGATGAGGCCAGCGGCGCTCAACGTACGGTGTTTGCCAAAGTGCTGGTGAATGCGGCGGGGCCGTGGGTGCTGGATATCGTTAACCAGGTCACCCAGACCAAAAGCAACCGCAGCGTGCGGCTGGTGAAAGGTTCACACATCATCGTGCCGAAATTCTGGGAAGGTCAGCAGGCCTACCTGGTGCAAAACACCGACAAGCGTGTCATTTTCATCAACCCTTATGAAGGTGATAAGGCGTTAATCGGTACCACCGATATCCCATGGCAGGGCAAGGCAGAAGCGGTGACCGCCGATGACAGCGAGCAGCAATATCTGATCGATGTGGTCAACCGCTACTTCAAAGTGAAACTGCGCGCCAGCGATGTGATTACGCGATTCTCGGGCGTGCGTCCGCTGTTTGATGATGGTAAAGGGAATCCTTCTGCTGTCACCCGTGATTACGTGTTCGATCTCGACGATCAGCAAAACGCCCCGCTGCTGCATGTGTTTGGCGGCAAAATTACCACCTTCCGCAAGCTGGCAGAGCACGCTATCCAGAAACTCGCGCCCTTCTTCCCCAATATGGGAACAGACTGGACACGCGAGGCCACTTTGCCGGGCGGTGACATGGCGAATGGCGATTTCGAGAGCTTCCTCGAGCAAGTGAAAACGCGCTGGCCATGGCTACCCGCGTCGCTGCGTAAACACTATGCACGCCTGTATGGCACGCGCATTGAGAAAGTGCTGGGCCATGCCGGTGAGTTGAGCGATCTTGGCCGCCATTTCGGCGCACAGCTGTATGAAGCCGAAGTGCGTTATCTGGTAGAAAATGAGTGGGCGCAACAGGCGGAAGATGTGCTGTGGCGTCGCACTAAGCACAAGTTGCATCTGACCGAAGTTCAGCAGCAGGATTTTGCCCAATGGTTTGACGCGACCTTTGCTGCCGCTGTACCCCTGCGTAAGGAGGCGTAATCATGCCCTTGACGCTCTCACTGAATACCAATCCGCTGGTGAATCGCTTTGCCGATCCGCAGGATCTGATTCACACCGTGGCACAGCAGATCCGCATCCGCGATCTGCAATTAACGCATGAATTTATTAATCCCGGCTGGCCCGCCGCCACCATCAAGCGCATGACACGCCTGATGCAGCAGGCGCTGCGAGAAACTGGCGTGCGGGTGACGTCGGGTATGACCGGTCCTTATGGTCGGCTCAACCATTTTGGTCATCCGGACGTTGAAGTGCGGCGCTACTACGTGGACTGGTTTAAAACCTTCGCCGATATCACCGCAGAACTGGGTGGCGATGCTGTTGGATCGCAGTTCGCCATTTTTACGCAGCAGGATTTCAACGATGCGGCGCGGCGGGACGCGTTGATCGATATCGCGATAGATTGCTGGGCCGAGGTGGCTGAGCATGCCCAATCTGCCGGATTGAAGTACCTGTTTTGGGAACCGATGAGCATCGGACGCGAGTTTGGTGAAACCATTCCGGCTTGCCTCGCACTGCAGCAGCGTTTGAGCAGTGAGTCCTTTGCCCTGCCGATGTGGATGATGGCGGATATCGATCATGGCGATGTGACTTCTGCGGACCCACGTGATTACGACCCTTACGCGTGGGCAGAAGCGGTGCCGCGATACTCGCCGATTATTCATATAAAACAAAGCATGATGGACAAAGGCGGTCACAGACCTTTCACATTGCAGTACAATGCGGGCGGCCGCATTCAGCCGCAGCCATTGCTGGATGCACTGTCGCGCGGCGGCGCAACGGATAACGAGATTTGCCTTGAGCTGAGTTTTAAGGAACGTGAACCCACAGACCGTCAGGTGGTGGCAGATATCGCGGAAAGCGTTGCGTTTTGGGCACCGCATATTGATACAGGCGTGCAGGATTTGCATCTGGCTTCCTAAGCCTAATCATCAGGAAAAGAAACATGAAACCGGCTCCAACTCCCGCTGAACGCGATGACTCTCTGGCCCTGCGTGCCGCATGGCTGCACTACGTGGGCGGCCTGACCCAGGCTGAAGTCGCCAAACGTTTGGGATTACCCTCCGTTAAAACCCATCGCATGATTGCCAAAATGGTCGCGGAGGGCGCGGTGAAGGTGTCGATTGATGGCGATATCATGGCGTGCGTGGCGCTGGAAGATCAGCTGCGCGAAAAGCACGGACTGCGGTTTTGCCACGTTGCGCCTGACCTCGGTGAAGAAGGCTTGCCGGTGCGAACGCTTGGCATGGCTGGCGCAGATTACCTGCGCAATCTCCTCACGGCTCAGCCTGCTATTACGCTGGGACTGGGACATGGCCGCACCCTTTCCGCAGCTATTCACCAACTCCCACGCATTGACGCCCCGCATATGCGATTCGTTTCGCTGCTGGGCTGTCTGACGCGCAACTACGCGCTCAATCCACATGATGTAATGCATCGCATAGCGGAAAAAACCGGTGCGCAAGCGTATATGATGCCGGTGCCGTTTTTCGCCAACACGCAGGAAGATCGCGACGTGCTGCTTAAACAGCGCGGCGTCAGCGAAGTGTTTGCCATGGCGGCGCAGAGCGAGGTGAAACTGGTGGGGATCGGCACCGTAGAACCTGCCGCGCAGTTGGTTGAAGCGGGCATGATCGATGAAGCTGAAATTAACGATATTTCTGCTGCAGGCGCCGTCGGTGAACTGCTCGGCCATTTCTTCGATGCCAACGGACAGATGATCCACAACAGCCTGACGGCGCGTACGCTGTCGGTGGAACTGGATCTTGCTCACCGCGCGGAAATTGTCGCGCTGGTGGGCGGATTAAGCAAAGTCGACGCGATTCGCGCGGTGCTGGCCAGCGGTCTAGTAACCGGATTAATTACCGATGAGTTAACGGCACAGGCGTTAATTGCAGATTAGAGTGGCATTAATTCATCCGCGAATAACCCAAACACCCAATCGTCCCGCCACTCACCGGCGAGGTTATAACTTTTCCGCAAAGTGCCTTCCTGCTGAAATCCTACTTTAAGTAACGTTCTACGTGAGGGCTCATTTCCGGCGGTTACGGTGGCAACCAGCTTACGGAAGCCCAGATCCTTCAGCGCATAACGCGCAATATCGTGAAGTGATTCGGTACCAAACCCTTTGCCCTGAGACTCTGCTGCCAGCAAAAAACCGACTTCCACGATGCCGTCACCGCGATCGATAAATCCGGTGACACCTAGCGGCGCTGAACAACCCTTCTCTATTATCACCAGGCACAACCAATGGGTGCTGCCTTTCTGCCAGCGTGGCAATCTTATCTCGAACCTGTCACGTCGAATCTCTTCTTCAGATTGAGGATCGGCCACATAACGCATCACGCGCTCATCCTGTTGCAGCGAGAGAAAGAATCGCCAGTCATCGGCAACTAACTGGCGATAGTGCAGTCTTTTGGAGGTGATTTCAGGGAACATTGAATCCTTATTCGCCTTTTTGATGTTTTATTTAGCCATACGCAGTTTAATCTGAGAGAACAATCCCCGGAACACCACAATCGCGATAATTATCGCACCCCATGTCGCGGTAATCATAAAAGGATCGAGGCGCAACAGGTTCAATCCGCTGGATATCATCTGCAGGATAATCACCGCCAGAACCACACCCGAAACCCGGCCGAATCCCCCAAACGGACTCACTTTGCCGAGAAAGGCGGCCAGTACCGCCACCAGCAGATAAGAATCCGCATAGCTGGCTTTGACCGAGTTAAGTTGCCCCATCATCACCAGCGAAGTCAACGCCGCAAACGTCGAGGAGAACACATATTGCATCACAGTGATTTTCACCAGATTAACGTTGGCGTACTGTGCCGCCGTCGCGTTTGAACCCATCATATACAGGCTAAAACCAAATCGGGTTTTGTTCAGGATGATTGACGCCACAATAGCCGCCACCACAAACAGAATCAGCGCGTTCGGGATGCCGAAACTGGTGCCATTGCCAATATTTAGCAGTGAATCAGGAAAACCCGACAGTGTGTAACCGCGAGTCAGCACTACATTTAGTCCGGCAATCAGCGTCATAGTACCTAGTGTGACCAGAATGTCGGGGATCTTGAGGATCGAGATCAGCAAGCCGTTGATCACCCCCACCAGCAGGCAGGCTACAAACCCGAGCAGTACGGCGAGTAACACCAGTTCCACACCCGCCAGTTTCATGCCCTGTGAGGAGAGGGCTTGCAGGACGAGGGCGATAATAATGCCATTGAGGTTTGCCGTTGAGATGATGGAGAGATTGATTCCGCCGGACAGCATTGAAATCATCATGCCAATCGCCAGCAAACCCACAATCGGTAACTGATAGGCCATCGATATCAGGTTCTGCGTGCGAATAAACTTCTCGCCGTTGAGTGCGAACATCAGGATAAATACTGCAATCAGCACCACATACAGTGACAGATTCTCCGCAATAACGGCACTGAGACGCAGGCGCGCGGGCGCGTAAGTTTTCATGGCTTTGCTCCTCATTGTTCCACCACCACACGCACCTGCGCCCTTTTCTGCCGCAGAATTTGCAGCGCATTGAGTGACACGCTAAATAGAATCACCAAACCGGTGAAGACGTTGTAGTAGTAAGGCGAGACTTTCAGCAGTGTCAGGCTATTGCTGAGGATTGCGAACAGCAATACGCCTAGCAGGGTTCCCGCTACGCTGCCACGCCCACCGGTGACCGATGCACCTCCCAGTACCACGGCTGCAATTACCTGCAACTCAGAGCCCACAATGGAATTGGGGATCACCGTCTGCACAATCGACACCTGAATAATGCTGGCAAATCCCGAAATGGCCCCGACAAAGGTATAAATGAACAACGTTGTGCGACGCAGGTTGAAACCTACGCGCTCCGCAGAGAGCGCATTGCCACCTACCGCGTATATGCTGCGCCCCAGCACGGTATGTTTGAGAAACAGATGCAGGAAAATCGCCAGAGCAAACCACAAACAGGTCACCAGGCTTAAGCCATACCAGGCGCCGTTTGCCGCCTGTAACGGGAAGATTTTGATCTCAGCCAGGCTGAGCAGTGATGGCGGCAAGTCGTAAATCAAATCACCCTGAGTCACCACGTACAGAGTGCCGTAAAACAGACTGTTAGTGGCTATCGTCACAATGATGGCGGTGATCTTGAAGTAATAAATGATGATACCGTTTAGCAGTCCCATTAATGCGCCGAGGATCAATGCACATAATATCGCCAGCCAGATATTATCGAGTCCGAGTTGCAAGAACCAGAATACCACCACGTATTGCGCCACCTGAGCGATGGCGGTAAACGAAACGTCAAACCCACCGGAAATCAGCACCAGTAACACACCCAATGCAAAGATGCCCAGTACCGTCCAGGATTTCAGCAGGTCGGTCAGATTATCAAAGCTGATGAAGTTGGGATTGATGCTGGTGATCACAATCGACAGCACGACGATCAGCACCAACAGCAAGGTCTCACGCGCTTTGAGCAGTTTCATCATATCCACGATACTCTCCTCCGGCGGGCGTTATTGCCGCTCCATCTCATGTTGCAGCGTTTCATTATCAATTTCGTCACTGCGCCAGCTTTTGCCCAGCCTGCCGCGCTGCATCATGATGATGCGGTCACAGTTGGCCAACAGCTCTGGCAGCTCATCGGAAATAAAAATGATGCCCATGCCTTCCTGCGCTTTCGCTTTCACGGTTTGATAGATGTAGTTTTTGGCACCCACATCAATGCCCACGGTTGGGCTGTCCAGAATGAACACCTGAGGTCGCATCGCCAGCCATTTTGCCAGCACCACTTTTTGCTGATTGCCACCGGAAAGCATGCGAATCGGTTGGTCCTGACTGCCGTATTTCACCTGCATTCCCTTAAGCAAGTCCTCAACCGTATCGCGCATTTTTTGACTGTTAAGCAGTCGCATCGGGGTCAGAAAGTGATCCAGGGTGCAAATGGCCGCATTTGCCGCGATGCTCTGCTCCATAATGAGCCCTTGTGCCAGACGATCTTCGGGAACATAGGCGATACCGTGTTTTACCGCAGCATGGATGCTGTTGATGGTGACGGGTTGGCCATGCAAATAAATCTCGCCGCTTTGTGCCGGTTCCACGCCAAACAGCGCCATGGCCAGTTCGGTGCGTCCGGCACCTAATAGACCGGCAATGCCTAAGACTTCACCTTTGCGTAATTCAAAACTGACGTCCTGAAAGCTGTTGCGTTTGCTGAGATGGCGCACACTGAGCAGCACGTCATCAGTCGCACTCGATGCCCGCGTTTCAAAAGTCAGGGCATAGCCCAACATCAGATTTTCAATATCACCGCTGGTGAGTTTTTCCGTGGGCTGGCAGTCAATCACTTTGCCATCGCGCATTACGGTAACGCGATCGCAGATCTCCAGTAATTCATTCAGCTTGTGGCTGATAAAAATGAAGGCGATGCCTTGCTGCTTTAACTGGCGCAAAATGGCAAACAGGTTGTTGATTTCACTGCGTGTCAGTGCGGTCGTAGGTTCATCGAGAATGATCAGTTTTGATTGATTAACCAGCGCACGTGCAATCGCCACCAATTGTTGTTTGGCAATCGGCAGTTCGTCTACCGTCGCGTCTAAATCGAGATGAATCCCCAATTGAGCGATGATTTTGACGACGTTATCTTTGTAAGCGCTGCTGCGCACCAGTGCTTTACGGTCATTCAGCATCTGGCTGATATAGATGTTTTCTAACACGCTGAGATTGGGAAACAGCGAGAGATCCTGATAGATGATGCCAATGCCCTGCTTCACCGCATCCATGGCGGTGAAACGCTGGATGGACTGATTTTTGATGGCCAGGCTGCCGCGATCGCGTGATTCAACACCAGCAATGATCTTCATTAAGGTGGATTTACCGCAGCCGTTTTCACCCACCAGGCCGTGCACCTCACCTTCATTGATATCAAAACTGACATCGTTGAGTGCGGTCACGCCGCCAAATTTTTTCGTGACGTTCGCCACAGACAAAAACTGCATACGACCTCCGCACACTCTGCGGTGATAGAGACGGGCATCATCGATGACGCCTCAACAATAAAACGTTCAGGGTTTGGGGCGACACGAATGCCGCCCTTATGATTAAAAATCGTACTTGCTGTAATTGTCTTTGGTGACCGTCAGTGGTTTATCAAAGATGATGTTTTGACCATTGATGGTCGGGACGCCAAGCGTGGGGATTTCCAAACCTTGTTTAATCTGATCCCGCTTGCCATCGAGCACCATTTTGGCAATGTAGGCCATGGCGTAAGAGGCTTCACCCGGGCTCCAGAGAATCGATTCGGTTAAGGAACCATCCTTCAGGAAGGTGGCACTCTCTTTCGGGGACGTCGTTCCGATGACAGTGAGTTTGCCCACCAGACCTTTTTCGCGCAGCGCTTGTGCCGCACCTGGACCACCCTGACTGCCAAATGCCAGCACGCCTTTCAAATCTGGATAGGTAGAGAGCAACTCCAGTGTTTTCTGACGCGAGGCGTTGCGATCTTCACTCACCGGGAAGCGATCGGAGACCAGCTTCATATCGGGATATTTCTCTTTCATTTCTTTGATCGCGGCATCTGCCCAGGTGTTGTGCGCAGGTACAGTCAGTGAACCTACATAAATGGCAAACTCTCCTTTGCCACCGGCATGTTTGGCGAATTCATCCATCATGTAGCGACCAAATTTTTCGTTTTCGATCATCTCAACGTCATAGTCGGCGCCCGGTTGGTTCACTGATTCATGGGTGATGACCACAATCTTCTGACTGCGCGCACGGTTAAACACAGGCTCGACCGAGCTGGCATTATTCGGCACCACCAGCAGGGCATTGGCACCCTGAGTAATACTGTCTTCGATAATGCGCACCTGCTGCGCTTCATCAGCGGAGGCTGGCGCCTGCTGATAGGCATCGATTTTGAAATCTTTGGCGGCTTTTTTCAGACCGGTTTCATAGTCGTTAAACCACGCAGAACGCAGCTTGGGAATGCCGACCATAGTGTATTCATCTGCCGCCTGTGCTGGCAGCGATGCGCAGAGTGAGGTTATGCCCAGCAGCAGTGCTAACGTCAGAGCATTACGCGTTTTCATCATGATATGTGTCCTTTATCAGGCGGGATAGCGCCGTTCAGGTTCAGGAATGGAGCCAGCGTTACCGATTTCGATCACGGCACCCTGAAAACGCTCCTCGGTATCGAGGTAATAGAAAACGTCATCACCAATGTTGCCGCTCTGCACGACGTCATATCCGCGTGCCTTGTAGGTTTCGAGCGCCTTTTCACAATCGGCAAAATAGAGTTTGAGATGATGTAAGCCGTACCCGTGCTTTTCGATGTATTCGTCATAGATGCTGTAGCCAGAGACTGGCTGCATCAATTCCATCTGTACGCCATTAATCCAGCACACAGCAATTTTGTAGATGTGCTCTGCTGGCTGGCCACGGTAAATCGACTGATTCACGTTATGTGGCCCGTAGGTATAGACATCCCACGGGCCCATGTTGAAGGCTTCCCAGTAGTGCTGCATTGCCGCATCAAGATCTTCTACCAGATGAGCAATCTGAATGATGTCACCGTCTTTCATCGCATGCGCTCCGCTCAGGCAAACTTATGAGGCAACCCTTCGAGGTTGGTGTGGCTGGCTTTCATCGCATCCATCTGGATACCGCACTGCTCGATCAGCATCATGGTGACGATATCGGTGAAGAGGAATAGCGACTGTTCCAGTAAGGTGGACATTGGCTGAATGGAGGGAATTTCCTGATCGCCGCCAAATATCTGGCCGGGTACACGCACGGCTAAATCCGCATATTGACCATGTTCATTTTCAGGGTGGGCAGTGAGCAACACGATGCGCGCACCGGCTTCTTTCGCCAGCTTGATGATATTCAGTTCTACGTTGGTGACGGCACAATGCACGATGAGCAAATCACCCTTGCCAAGATAGGGCGACGTGGTGTCATAAACGACGTAACTGTCAAATCCCATATGCTTAAGGCGCATGGCAAAGCCACGCACTGAAAGTTGCATGCGGCCCATGGCATAGAGCTGGATGGTTTTCGCCTGGCGGATTTCTGTGATGAGCTGGTCAATTTGCTGCGGATCAACCGCCAACAGCGTGTCGCGGTTTTCATTAATGACCTTCTCTACCAATGCTGCGTATTGAGACATGTGTCATTCCTCAGTTGGCCCTAAAAGGCACAGATGTAGGGTTTATGTTTACAAATTTGTAAAATTAAATGCCTGACAACTGATGACAACCTTACGCAACATTTTTACTTTTTCTTTTGGAATTGATCACAAATCAAACACAAATGGATTACATATCGAGCAGAAAAAGAGGTTTAGAGAAGTTGATCACAAGTTTTCGCTCGGAATGTGCGCTATTTTCCTTTCAAGCCGTTCAGATGTAATCATTCCATATTCATCTTCATCCACAGATAGTTTACAAATTTGCACGTTTTTCAGATTGTTGATTTTACTTATTAACTCCCTTAATGTGTTCCATCGCTGGAATTGTTGATCAACGGGCAAACCGCACTATGGCGAAATCAGGCAAGCTGGATCGCGTTTATCTTGAATTAACCCAACGTATTCAACGTGGCGATTACGCCAGCGGTGAACGTTTGCCGACGGAAATGATGCTGTGTGCTGAGCTGAATGTTTCACGCCCAACGCTGTCTCGCGCATTGTCACGCTTGCGAGAACAGGGACTCATCAGCAGTACCCAGGGTTCGGGTCATTACATTACCTATTCTGAACCCAGTCAGATTGCTCACCTGCCTCCCGCGATGGCGCTGGGTATTCTTTCGCCACGCATGGAAGCCAATGAAAGTGGATTTCTGTTTGAACAGATCTTCAAATCCATTGCCGCCTTGTCTCAGCCCTTCAACTTTGATCTGGTGTGGAACGGTGTCATGACGCTGGGCACGGGAGCTTCGCGGCAGGCCATCATCAGCAAGATTGAGGGTGTGATTGAGCGCTATCAACGTAGCGGTGTGAAAGGCGTGTTCTTTATACCCATTGAATTTCATCCCTTCGCTGCTGAAATCAATCAACTGATTCTCAGTAAACTGGAACGCGACGGCATGAGTGTGGTGCTGCTTGACAGTGACGTGGTGCGCTGGCCCGCGCGCAGCCGATGGGATTTAATTGGCATCGATAACGTCGCAGCAGGTGCCGTGATGACGCGCCATTTACTGGCCGATCGCCCTCGCCGCATTGATTTCCTTTGTGAACGTTTCTCCGCAAACACGGTTTATATGCGCATGCTTGGCTATCAACTGGCGTTGCAGGAAGCCGGCATTTCTCCCCAGCCGGAATGGCAGCATGAAGGCGAACTGAATCACGCTGATTTTATCCACCAGTTGCTGGCCAGTGGCGCGCGTGATGTGGTGTGTGCCAATGACTTTACCGCGATGAAGTTGCTATCCCTCTGCAGTCAGCAGGGAGTCAAAATCAACGTCGTGGGTTTTGATGACAATGAATATTCCGCGTTACTGGGTATCCCGTTAACCACCTGGAAACAGCCCTTCAATGCTATTGGACATAATGCGGTGGTGGCGATGAAGCACCGTCTGGACAATCCTGAGGCCAGCCCACTCCACCTTATCGCACAGGGTGAACTGATCGTACGTGCTTCCTGTCACGCCTGTTAGCCTCCTTCTCGCTAAATCAGCGTTAACTCCATTGGCTGCTGGCGCAATATATCCTGATACACCGGAGAAAGCTGGCTATCGGTGATCACCTGCTTAAACGGCAGCGTGGGTGCCAGAGCGAAAGGGTGTATCTGACCAAATTTGGATGAATCGGTGAGCGCCACAGTGTGCGTCTGCTTTTCCATGATGGCGTTAACCACGTCGCAGCGCAGCATGTCTCGGCCGGTAAAACCGGTGATGGCATCCCAGCCGTCGATACCGATAAAGGCTTTATGGAAGTTAAGGTGCTGGATGCACAATCTCGTCAGCGGCCCCACTACCGACTCACTGCTCTTCTGGAACAACCCGCCAAGAATGATCACATCACCGCCCTTTTCTCGCAGCAATCCCGCGATGTAATGGCTGACGGTAATGATCGTGATATCACCGCGTTCGCTCAGCTCGCGTGCCAGCAAGGCGTTAGTACTGCCGCCTTCGATAAACACCGTCTCACCCGCATTAACCAGCGAAGCGGCGTACTCCGCCAGACGTTTTTTGACGGCAAAACGCGTTTGCATGCGTGCGCCGACATCATCGCTTTCTGGCGCCACGGCAGAACCGTGCACGCGGCGCAGAAAGCCACCCTTTTCCAGAACATTCAGATCCTGACGCACCGTCACCTCGGAAACACCGGTGGTCTGCGCCAGTTCACTGACGCTGACGCTGCCGCGTTCGCTGACCAGTTGGATAATGTGCTGATGACGTGCGTTCATAGTGCCTGCTTCAATTTAAATTTTATTCAGCTTACCAGAAACTTAACCCAATCCGAGACTGCGACGCCCGTTGCTGTTTAACGCGTCCAGAGTGAAACGATCGCGCCAGCTGGCTTCGTAGTCCTCTTTAGGGAAATCACCCGGTGAGGCACCGGTTGCCAGCGCCTGGGCAACCTGAGTGGCGTAGGCGGCATTCTTCTCGCACAGAGGTGCAGCCGGAATGTACATCACATTACCCCAACCTTGCTGATCCTCAACCGGTGCAACCGAATGGATGACGTCGCAGTGCCACCAGACAGAATCACCCGCTTCCATTGCTGGAATGGAACACAATCCCTCGATCAGTTCAGGATGCCACTGCTCTGTGATGGGCAGTACTTTGCCCGGCGCAACACCGCAGAGTTCATCCTCTGGCACATCTTTCAGCAGCGGACGCAGCAACAGATACGCCATCGCTTCCGGTACTGGCACCACATGCAGCAAGCCCTGACCCAATTGCATATCTGACAGCGCAGTCCATCCCTGGAAAGTGCGGAAGACTGAACATTTGGTGGTGGTGCCGGCCTGATATTCATTCACTTCCGTGCGATGTGCCGCATCCCAGGGATCGTATTGATCGAATTGGTTATTGAAGATTTTACTGAACACCTGCTGATAAGCCGGCAGTAACCAGCGTTCCAGCGCGCCAGAATCGGTATGCGCACCCAGCCCTTTTGATGTGGTGCCTGGTAAGCGACGGCGAATACGATCGGGGTAGATAATGCTGACATCAGGATCGAACCAGCGCGTGCCGTTGGACTCAAATCTCCACAGGCGATTCAGGAAGGATTGGGTTTGTGCCATGGCGTCGCTCTGACGCGCCGACATCTGCGCTTCACTCCAGTAGATCGGATAGATTTCAGGGCGTGAGGCATCGAGGCTGCCAAAGAAGTTGTCACCCGGTCCCTTATAAACTTCATCAAAATCATTTTCATCAAGGTATTCCAGCATCGATGCATCCCAGCCCAGCGCCTGCTCGCGCGCAAAGGTCTGTTTCACCACCACGCAACCGCGACGACGAATATGATCCTTCACCTCTTCGGAAATACGCCCTGCGGCGATGTCCTCCCAATGTACCTGCGGCCAGGCTGTGCCATTTCGCGCTTCTTCCTCGCGTGCTGCAGCAATTTCGCTGAGGATTTTGCTCCTGACCTGCTCAAACAGCCCCTCAACATCGCCGATTTGCTCTCTGAGCACCTGTTTCATCAGGCGGATTTGCTGCTTTGCATCTTCGGGTTGTTGTACTGAGGTAAAGGATGTATTCATTTTGTCGCTCCAATTGCTTCGAATGAAACTAAGTTTAGCTTCATTCATAACAATCGTTCGACATTTCACCTAACGTCAGGGCGCGATTTTATGAAATGCATCACATTAAATCGCGACTGAGGCTTTCAAGCGTAAGTAGACCGGGATGAATTCCCGGTTAGAAAGATGTGCGATTGACCCGCGGTGTGCTGTAAGGCAATGAGCGGGCGCTCTATTCCAGCCAGGCGTGATAGCGTTGATGGAGTTCAGCCAGGTTTCTCACATTAAGTTTGCGCATCGCAGCCTGTTTTTGGCTGCTGATAGTTTTAATGCTTTTATCTTTGGCAACAGCAATATCCGTGACGGTGCGGCCGCGATAAATTGAGCGGATGATCGTTCTTTCAGTAGTGGTAAGAGAGAGCATCGCTTCTTCATACATTCTCGATGAAAATAACTGTCGAGGGGATGTATCCTTTTGCGGCGTAGCAATTTTTACTTCAAATCCCCATATCCGATGCTCAAGCACCGCGGTTACCGCATCTTCAACCTCGCGCTGACTGCTTTTTCTATTTAATATCGCTTGCACACCTGATTTTTTATATTTTTGTAACAGTCTGATATCAGAAGCACGGGTCAATATCATGACGGATGCAGTGGGTGAGTAAGATTTTATCAGCACCGAGATGACATCTGCATTTCCCACCTCGGTGTCGATAATAATAAGATCTAAATCCTTATCAATGATACTGATCTGTTCATCATGGGTTTGGATGGGGTGATGTGTCACAGAAACACCATTCAAAGTTGTCAACATGGCGCGAATGCCGTAGTAAGTAATCGCGCTCGGCGTCATGATAGCGATGTTTTTATGTTTAATTCTACTTGTCGTTATTCTAATGGCGCTATGCATAGTTAATATTCCTCAATTGTAATCACACCCACATCTCATTATTACAGATTCATCTGAACGATATTAAATCATGCCATGCGATTAATCTGATGCGCATATTATTCGCCTGATTAAAGGCTTTCAATATGCTGGCGAAAATGTCACTTAAAAGTCACCGCAATTCATATTATTATGTTATAAATCATCATGATAAACCTGTGACAAAGCTGTTACCTACCTGATTAACATCCTCTACATGCCCTTTTTTCAGACCGTGTTATAATCAGCTCAATGTAAAGTGCGCCTTGGCGATGCGCTGCGGGGATAGAGCAGAAGTGACAATTATTTTTTTTACCGATACCGGTCTGATCAGGCTGGGAGATAAAGAGATTATCCTTAGCAGGCAAAGTAAAAGTTGCCTGATGTACCTGTGTGAGCATGAAGGCAATATTGTCTCCAAAGAAGCATTGCATGATGCCTGCTGGAAAAATCATGGTGCTGTAGTCTCCGATAATACCGTGCGGCAAACTCTCTTTCGCATCCGAAAATCACTGGCATCGCTGGATATTGAAGAAGAGATCCTCGAAACACTGGGATACATGGGCTATCGCTTAAAACCCAATTGCATCACGCTGATTTCCGACTCGCAGAGTTATTTATTACCAGAACCTCACAGCACCGATAATGAATACAGCGGAGCCTCAGAGTTATCTGCTCCAACCGCACCGATATCAGACCTAAAGAAGAAATCGTTTAAAATAAGATTAATTCTTATTACGCTAGGTATTTCCTGCCTGTTTTTTATAGCGGGCGCCCTGCTTCGCGGCCAACAATTGATTCATCCATTGAGTTATGGTGAACCACTCCAGCTGAATGGACACACTTTGCTGTTTTCACAGTATGTGGAAAATGACAAAACAGAGTCGGCAACACGCGTTAATTACTGGCTCAGCAAAATGCAGGTCTCGCTTACCCCGCAAAGCAAAATCTATATTAATGCCGATCGTGGCAACTCTATTAATTTCTTTGTGTGCGATGGCGAACTTGAACTGAAGACGACCACTTGCCAAACATTTGCGGTTATCGGGAGGAACCATCCATGAAAATCGCTGTTTCTGCGGCATGCTGTTTGTTGGCGTTGTTCCTTGGCTGGTTTTCACTGCCCTACTTTGTTCGGCCATTATCTGGCGATTGCCGGGCCGAGACCTATATCATTTACGATGAACCTGACCGGACCGTGATAAGCCATGGCTATTGGGATATTTTGAGCGGCAGTCGTGAAGGTCATTTAAATGCTTATCTGGCATTTATGTCGCCGCAGGGAGTTGAAAGCAGGATTAACGTTGATCGCACCGTGAACCTTGATTATGACTACCACCCCGATTCGTTCACGGTATCCACTCGCAAATCTTTTCGCATTGCGGGTCCCGATACACAGGATCCCGCCGTCGGGAAATATATTGATCCGCTGGCTGACGAGAATTTCACTGCCCGCATCTACCTGTTTAAAGTGGGCAATCAGATTATCTCAGGCTTCCATTACCGGCCGCTCAACCGCTGTATGAAACCTGGGTTTTGAGGCGGTGAATGACCGCCAAATCATTTGTTCTGATACAGGTCCCAGCGGTTGCCGTAGAGATCCTCGAAGACCACCACCGTGCCATACTCCTCTTCACGGGGTTCAATCGCGCGGTCATAATCATCCACCACGATAGCGATATATCCCATACAACGCTTTTGTGTTCTCACGCTTATCTCCTTAATATTCTGGACGGAATAACCTGATACCAGAATAAACCACAATAACGCAAGGAGCGTTGCATGCCGGAACTGTCGAGTTGGTTTGCCTTTGCATTGGTGGCATTGGGATTGGTGCTCACTCCCGGCCCCAATATGATCTACCTGGTTTCGCGTTCGCTGTGCCAGGGAAAGCGGGCGGGATATATCTCCCTTGGCGGCGTCGCGTTAGGTTTTGTGTTTTATATGCTGTGCGCGGCGCTCGGTATCACAGCGTGGCTATTGGCTGTCCCCTGGGCCTATGACGCGTTGCGTTTCGGCGGCGCATTCTATTTGCTGTATCTTGCGTGGCAGGCACTTAAGCCCGGTGGACGCTCGCCTTTCGCGGTTCGCGATCTCCCCGCCGACAATCCGCGTAAACTGTTCACCATGGGTTTCCTCACTAACCTCGCAAACCCGAAAATCGCCATGATGTTTCTGTCGCTGTTGCCGCAGTTTATCAGTCCGAATCACGGCAGCGTGCTGCTGCAGTCGCTGGTATTGGGCGTCACCCAAATTGTGATTAGCCTGACGGTGAATGCGATTTTCATTACCACCGCCGGTCAGGTCTCCACATTTTTACTGGCGCGACCCAGCTGGCAACGTATGCAGCGCTGGCTGATGGGAACGGTGTTGGCAGGAATGGCCGTCAAACTCGCACTGGATGCACGAAAGTAACCGGCCATTTAATCGGGGGCGACGAGGTGCGCCCCGCCGTCAGTTACTGACCCAGCGCCTGAATAATTTTGTCCGCTGCGATGACACGATCGTCATTCGGGAACCATTTATTCGCCAGCATAATCACCGCAATTTTCTGCGACGGAATAAACACTGCGTAGGTCGAGAAGCCATTGGTCGATCCGGTTTTGTTATACCAAGCCTGGTGCGGTGCGGCCTGCGGTGGCGAGATCAATGTGGCCGACATCCCTTTCATGATGCGCTGACCGCTGTTGCCCTCCACCAACTGCTGCGATGAAACAGGCAGCGGATAGTATTCCCACATCATCGCCTGCGTAAAAGCTTCGGTTTTGTAGTAGCCCTGATGCGTGGTGGCAATCGCCTGCTGCCACTCCGCCGCAACCTTCTGTTCATCCAGTTGAATCGCCAGCCAGCGAATCAAGTCAGCGGATGTCGATTTCAGTCCATAGGATTCCGCGTCCAACGGGCCTGGCGTCACACGCACCGGCTTGTCTTGCTTGTTATAGCCTTGCGCATATTGACCCATGGCTGATGCAGGCACCTGAACATAGGTGTGACGCATGCCCATCGCAGGCAGCAATTGCTGTTCCATTGCGCTAATAAACGGCTGATGCAAACTTTTGGCAGCGATCATGCCCAGCATGCCAATTCCTAAGTTGGAGTAGACACGCTGTGTGCCTGGTTGAGCCTGTGGCTGCCAGTGTTTGTACCAGTTCATCAGTTCCTGCTGATTGGTCACATCGTCTGGCACAAACAGCGGCGTGCCCGAAGTGTGCGTGGCGAGATTGAGCAGGGAAACCTGATCAAAAGCGCTGCCCTGCAGTTCCGGCAACCATGTGCTGGCTTTATCACTAAACTGCAGTTTTTTCTGCTGAGCCGCATAGCTCGCTAAGGTAGCGGTAAAGGTTTTACTCAGCGACCCGATTTCAAACATGGTTTGCGCGGTGATCGGTTGCTGAGTCTCTTTGGATGCTACACCGTAGTTGTAAAATTCGGTTTTTCCATCGTGCAAGATGGCCACCGCCATGCCCGGAATCTGATATTGCTGCATCAAGGGTTTGATAATGGCGTCGGGCGAAGTGGTTTGTGCGAGGACACTGGTGCTCGCCAAAAGCGTGAGCGCGGTAAGGGATAAACGCATGAAAATTCCTTTTCTTTCAGTTAGCCACAATTTCAGCGCGTGATTATAAAATCCCGCCACGGTTTCACCTAACCAAATGTCCTGCTATCCGCGGGAAAGTGAAGGCGATCACAACCGAGAAACATTTCATTAACCATTAATTGATCTTTTTTCCGCCAGCTTTTATAGCTTATGAAAATTATTTCAATCATCAGAAATAATTTTCAAAGTGAACCCCGGCTCGTTTTTCCGCGTTAAGTCGTCACGGCTGAGCCCCCAAAATTCAGCGCCTGCTCCGGGGAAAAATATGAAAAAAATCGCCATCCTTCTGGCTAGCCTTACGTTTGCCAGTACATTCGCCAGCACCGCACGTGCCGCCGATGAATCACCACAGTTCCGCTGCAAACCCGGCGAAACCTACTACATGAACGTCATGGTCACCGGGGTTGAATACTGGTTTCCGGTGTACGAGATGTTTAAACAAGCTGCGCATCAATTGGGCTGTAAAACCGTTTATGGTGGTACACCCGCTTATGACGTCAACCAGCAGTTAGCCAGTTTCGAACAGATTCTGGCGCAGAAACCCGCCGGGATTTTCCTCCATCCGATGAACCCCGACCCGTTTATCGAACCGATTAATCGTGCGGCAGAGATGGGCATTCCGGTGGTCACGTTCGCTGCCGACTCTCCCAACAGCAAGCGCGTCGCTTACATCACCTCAGACAATTTCCGTGAAGGTAAAGCCGCCGCCGATGAATTGGGTAAAGCCATGGGCAAAGGCGCTGAGTATGCCGTACTGGAGAACCCGGGCCAGGACAATCATGATCGTCGTGTTACGGCTTTCATTAATGAGATGAAAGCCGCGTTTCCTGATAGCAAGCTTGTCGCGCGTGCCGCCACCAATCAGGACCCGTCTAAAGCCTACAATGCAGTGTTGTCGATGTTGCAAGCGAATCCCAATCTGAAAGGCATCTTCATGCCCGAAGCGAGTTCCGCCATTGGTGCCGCTCAAGCGGTGGTGGAGAACGGTGGCAAAGTGAAAGTGATGACTGTAGATGTCAATGCCAAAGTGCTGGACATGATCAAAAGCGGCGAAGTGTTTGGTGCCATCAACCCCAATCAGGGCATACAGGGCTATATGGGCTTTATGACTCTGTTTCTCGCAGCACATCCCGAGTTAATCGACCCAATGAACGATGCCAAACGCAACGGCCTAAATCCCTTCTCGTTCCCAATCCTCGACAATGGTTATGCCGTGGTGACCAAAGAAAATGCCGATGATTTCCGCTGGGACCGTTACCTGAAACGTCGTGGAACCAAAGGCATCAACGAGTAAGGGGATGATGATGACGGCACTGCTTGAGTTACGCGGGATCTCTAAAAGTTTTGGCGCGGTGCGGGCGCTGCAGGACGTTGATCTGACGCTAAGGGCCGGTGAAATTCATGCGCTTGCAGGTGAAAACGGCGCGGGTAAATCAACGCTGATGAATATCATTGATGGCATCCTGCGCCCCGACAGTGGGGAAATAGTAATGGATGGACACCTGGTCACTATTCGTTCACCCCGTGAAGCACAGCAGTTGGGGATCGGGCTAGTGCATCAGGAGATCGCGTTATGCCCGGATATCAGCGTATATGAAAATATCTGGATGGCACATCAGCAGCGCGGCTTTCTATTACCGCATAAAACCTTAAGGGAGAAGGCGCAGCAAGTCATGAATCGCCTTGCGCCTATTCCAGTAAGTAAAAAGGTTAGCGAACTGTCGTTGTCACAACAGCAACTGGTGGAGATTGCCAAAGCACTGACGCTGGATTGTCGTTTACTGATTCTGGATGAGCCCACTGCAGCGCTAACGGAACCAGAAGCGCAGACGCTGTTCACCATCGTGCGTCAACTGCGCGATCAGGGCATCACGGTGGTGTATATCAGTCATCGCATGGCCGAGATTTTTGCGCTTTGTCAGCACATCACCATTCTGCGCGATGGCCGTACTGTGCATAGTGCGCCATTGAGCAGCATGACACCGGATGAAGTCATTACGCGCCTCGTCGGTCGGGAACTGTCGCAACTCTATCCCGATAAACGTCCACCTCAAACTGCCGCACCCTTGCTGGAGGTCCGTGCGCTGAGCGATGGTCAGCGTTTCTACAACATCAACTTCAATTTGCATCCCGGCGAGATTCTGGGCATTGGCGGCTTGATGGGCGCGGGGCGTAGCGAAATCGCTCAGGGCGTATGTGCACTGCAACCTGTCACTCACGGAACGATTCGCATTAAGGGCCAGCCGGTAAAACTGAAGGATTACGCCGCCAGTATCCAGCAGCGCATGGTTTACTTGTCCGAAGACCGCAAAGACGCCGGGCTATTTTTGGCGATGCCAATTGACTGGAACATCTCGGCTCTGGATGTCCGTGCCATTAGCCATCACGGTTTGACGCTTAGCCCGAGCCGCGAACGTGCTCAGGCGGAAGCCCTCGCGCAGCAGGTCAAACTGAAACGCGGCAAATTGAGCGACCTGGTGTCATCGCTTTCTGGCGGCAATCAGCAAAAAGTGGCGCTGGCGCGTGTGCTGTCAGTGCACCCCGAAATCATCTTTCTTGATGAACCGACGCGCGGCGTCGATGTCAGCGCCAAGGCAGAGATCTACCAGATCCTCGCCCAATTAGCGCATGACGGTGTCGGACTGGTGGTGATTTCGTCAGAGTTACCTGAACTGATTGGTTTATGTGACCGCATTATCGTGATTCATGAAGGGCATATCACCGGTGAAGTGACCGGCGATGCGATGACCGAAGAGAATCTGATGAGACTGGCAGCTGGCATCACCCCTGAAGTGGAGGCCCTATGACCATGAATACGACCTTGCCCGGTGCAGGCAAATCCCGGCTGTCATTATTTGGCGGCCTGCACAAGCAGCGGGAAATCGGCTTGATTGTGATCATCGCGTTAATCTTTATCGTGATGAGTTTTACCTCACCCTACTTCCTGACTTGGGCCAATATGAAAGCGATGCTGCTGTCGTTTTCGATTGAAGGCATTGTGGTGATCGGTATGACGATCTTATTGATCGTCGGCGGTATCGATCTCTCGGTCGGCGCCGTGGTGTGCCTTTCTATGGTGGTCGCGGGACAACTGTTTCTCAGCGGGGTGGATCCCTGGCTGGCCAGCCTGGGTGGAATAGTTGCCGCTGCACTGGTGGGCTTGCTGATGGGTTTAACAGTGACCAAAATCGGCCTGAGTCATTTCATTGCCTCCCTGGCAGCGATGGTGATTGTGCGCGGGCTTTGCATGATCATCACCCAGGGCACGCCACTGTCGCTGTTCACACTTCCCGTCAGTTTCAAATTCATCGGCCAGGGTGCCATGTGGGGCATCCCGTTTGTCATCCTGCTGTTCTTTATATTGGTCGCCTTGTTCGATTTCCTGCTGCGCAAAGCCACTCTGTTCCGCAAAGTGTTTTATACCGGCAGTAATGAGCGTGCGGCGGCCTATTCCGGCATCAACATCAACCGCATCAAACTGTGGGTCACAGTACTCACCTCAACACTAGCGGGTGTAGCCGGCATCATTTATATGGCGCGTTTAGGCTCAGCTACCCCGACCTTTGGCGTGGGGATGGAACTGAACGTGATAGCGGCGGCGGTGATCGGCGGCGCGAGCCTTAAAGGCGGCACCGGCTCAATTCTGGGTGCAGTTTTAGGCGTCGCGTTGCTCTCGATTGTCACCAGTTCGCTGATTCTGATAAACGTTTCCGTTTACTGGCAGGACCTGATTAAAGGTTTAATTCTGTTGGCCGCGGTATCGATTGACCACCTGCTGAATAAATACCGGGCAGCATAAGGACGCAACATCAATGGAATTCGACAGCGAACATCCAGCATTTCACAGTGCACGCCAGATCTATCAGGTATTGGTGATGTATTACCTCGACGGCAAAAAGCAGTCGGAGATTGCAGTGGAAACCGGGTTGTCGGTCGCCAGCGTGAATCGCCTGATTCGTCAGGGTAAAGAGAGCGGCATGGTGGAAATCACCATAAAATCGCCCTGGCTGTCGGCCCACCAACTCGAAAGTGATCTGCAGCAATGGGGTCAACTGCAACAGGTGGTGGTGGCACCCAATGTCGCGCGCAGTGATGAGCAGAATTTACAAATGGTTGGCACGGCGGCAGCGGATTATTTGCTATCACGTTTAAAAGATGGCGATGTCATTGCCATTACCGGTGGCAAAGGCGTGAGCGCTCTGGTGGAGGCACTGCACCCCTCGCGCAAATACGATGTTCAGGTCGTGCCTGCATTGGGGTGCGTGCAAGGAAAGCATTATACCGACGTGAATCATGTTGCCTCTGAAATGGCGGCTCGGCTTGGCGGCCATGCCTGGCAAATTCATGCCCCGCTCTTCACTGACTCGGCTGCTGAACGTGACATGTTAATGGGCATCAGTGCCGTAGAAAGGGTGCTGGATAAAGCGCGTAACGCCACGCTGGCAGTGGTCGGTCTTGGTTCTATTCACAGCGACAGTTCCAGCTACTACGATTTGAATCTGGCTGCTCGTCACGCATCCGCCAGCATTGAAACCAGTGGCGCACGTAGCGAACTGCTGGCCTGGTTACTTGATGCACAAGGTCAGCCCGCGCCGTTTGACGCCAATCAGCGGCTGGTTGGGCTGACCTTATCGGAGCTACAACGTATTCCCTTTTCTATGGCGGTGGTGGCCGGACGCGACAAGGTGGATCCAATCCACTGCGCGCTGCAAGGCAAGTGGCTGAAAGGCATGGTAACAGACGAATCCACCGCAGCAGGCGTACTCGAAATGGCCAAGAGCCGGGGAGCAACCCATGGAGAATAATGCAACACGCGAGCAGCGATTTAGCGCACTGCGACAACGCACGTCCACACCGGTGTTGATTGTCGGTGGTGGCATCAATGGCATCAGCACATTTCGCGAACTGGCGTTGCAGGGTATTCCCGCGATTCTGGTGGAAAAAGGTGACTGGTGCCAGGCGGCCAGCGGTGCTTTATCGCGCATGATCCACGGCGGACTGCGCTATCTGGAAACCGGCGAGTTTACGCTGGTCAAAGAGTCGGTGATTGAGCGTGACCGGCTACTGAAAAACGCGGCACACTATGTTTTTCCGCTGCGCACCACCGTCCCCATCGACAACCTCGGCGGCGGTTTAATTAATGCCACGCGGCGTTTTCTGCGTTTAAGCGACAAACCCACGCGCCGCGGCGCACTACTGATCAAAACCGGTCTGAGTCTTTACGATGTCTACACCAGACAGTACGGCTCAATGCCTAAACATCAGGTGCGCGGCGAGGCAGCCACGCGCGACCGCTGGCCCGCATTTGCTCCCTGGGTGAAATACAGCGCCAGTTACTACGATGCCTGGATAAGCGCGCCGGAACGACTGGGTTATGAATTGATTGAAGATGCCGAGCGTGCCTGCCCAGACGCACTGGCGCTTAATTATCTGCAACTGGTCAGCGCCGACGGCGAATCTGTCACTTTGCAGGATGCACTCAGTGGTGAGCATTTTACCTTGCAGCCGCATGTGCTGGTGAATGCCGGCGGTGCGTGGATAGATCAGCTCAATCAGCGCCTGGCGCCCACTGAACATTTCACCAAACTGATTGGCGGTACTAAGGGTTCGCATCTGATCATCGATCACCCCGAACTGTTACACCTGCTCGACGGCGAGATGGTCTATTTCGAAAACCAGGAAGGCCGCGTCTGCATCATGTTTCCCTGGTTCGGCAAGGTGCTGCTCGGTTCCACGGATATCCGCGTGGACGATCCGGATAGCGTGGTGTGTGAGGAAGAGGAGAAAGCCTACATTCTTGAATCGTTACGCTTTGTTTTCCCAGATGTTGTGGTACCCGAATCGTCAATTCTCTACACCTTCTGCGGTGTACGCCCGCTTCCTGCCAGCGATGCCAAAGTGAATGGGCAAATCTCACGTAACCACTCTCTGGTGCTGCTGCCACCCGACGCCGCACATGCTTACAGTCTGCTGTGCCTGGTCGGTGGAAAATGGACCACCTTCCGTCAGTTTGGTGAAGAAGCCGCGGATCGGGTGTTGCGTCTGATCGGAGAAAAACGCCGGGTGTCGAGCGGCGATCTACCCATCGGCGGCGGACGCGACTTCCCTGCACCTTCCGGGCAAACCGCGTGGCTTGCCCAACTCGCACAGCAATATTCACTGCCCTTATCCCGCGTATCGCAGTTAGTCCGCCGTTATGGCAGCCGCGCCCTGCCAATCCTGCAGCTGATCCAGCAGCAGGGGGAGCAGCCGCTGCTGCATCATGCAGGATATAGCGCACTGGAACTCCGATACCTCATTGAGCATGAGCAGGTACAACAACTTGAGGACCTGCTGGTGCGACGCACCTCGCTGGCGATTTGCGGAGAATTAACACCCTCGCTGGTGACAGAAATTGCTGAATTGATGGCCGACCTGCGCGGCTGGAACGTCACTCAACGACAACATCATCTGCAAAGCAGTTGCGCCAGTCTGGCGCGTCAGCACGGTTTGACCGGTCTTAACCCCACTTTTTTCCAGGAGGAAACACGCCATGTTAGTCAGCAATAAAGTCCGCATGAATCGTCTGTTTCAACACGGTAAGTGCCTTGATGTGGCCATCGACCACGGCATTGCCAACGAGCCTGATTTTCTGATTGGGCTGGAAAACATCGAGGGCGTGATGAAAAACCTGATCGCCGCGCAACCTGATGCCATACAGGTGAATTACGGACAGGCCGATCTGTTGCAGCACGTCGCGGGGCAAAAACCGGCGCTGGTGATGCGCACGGATGTCGGTAACGCCTATAACGCGGCGCGCCATCGCGAAATGTGGGCGGTGTTGCACAACCCGGATGAGCCAATCCTCGCCGCGTTGCAGATGGATGCGGCTGCGGTGGTGGTGAATCTCTACCTGATCCCCGATGAACCCGGCATTTTCCGCATGTGCGTGGAGAATATCGGTCGTCTGCGTCAGGCGTGCGATCGCTACGCCATGCCGCTGATGATCGAACCGCTGGTGATGGCGCCGGCCGGACAAGGCGCGGCTTACGGTTCGCTCGGTGATGTGGAGAAAATCGTGCCGCTGGTGCGTCTGGCGCGTGAACTCGGCGCCGACATCATCAAAGCCGATCCGACGGAAAACGTAGAAGATTTTCACCGTGTGGTGGAAGCGGCGCGCTGTCCGACGCTGGTACGCGGTGGCGGCAAAGGCGAGCTGGCACCGGTACTGGCCAAAAGCGCCGCATTGATGGCGCAAGGCGCCAGCGGCATGGTGTATGGCCGTAACGTTTACCAACACGATAACCCATCACGCGTGGTGAAAGCGCTGATGGCGATTATCCATCAAGGCGCCAGCGGCCCGGATGCATTAGACATTTATCAGCAGGGTTGAGTATTACCTGCACCGGCGCTTAAGCGGTGCGCCGTCTTCGTCAGTGAATCGGAGTCGGATATGAGTCAACTTCTTGGCATTGATGCCGGTAACACCATGATCAAAGCGGTGCTGTTTGATCTCAGCGGGCGCGTGCTGTCGGTTGCCGAATGCGCGGGGGAAACCCACCAGCCGCAGGAAGGTTATGCAGAGCGTCCGGTAGAAGATATCTGGCATGGTGTCAGCGTGGCCGTCAGTCGCTGCCTGCAACAGGCGGGCAGCGCGGCAGATGCGATCATCGCCGTGGGCGCGGCGGGTCACGGCAACGGCTTGTATGCGCTGGATAAACAGCAGCAGCCGTTGTTCGGTATTCAATCCATCGATCATCGCGCCATAGACACTGTTCATCAGCTGGAGGCCAGCGGCGCTGATAAAGCCATTTATCAAATTTCGCTGCAAAAACCCTGGCCTGCCGCCACGCCGGTGCTGATCAGCTGGATCAAACAGCATCAGCCGGAGCGCTGGGCAAAGATTGGCCATTTACTCTGTGCCAAAGATGTTATCGCCCATTTCCTCAGTGGCGCGGTCAGCGCTGACGTTTCGGATGCCGCTGGGGCCGGATTAATTGACTATCGCCAGCGTGATTACAGCCGCGAGTTGATGGCGCTGTATGGTATTGAAGAGGCGTTAGACCAGTTGCCGCCACTGCGCGAATCTTGCGCGGTGATCGGCCAGGTGACGTCACGCGCGGCGCAATTAACCGGATTGCCTGCTGGTATTCCGGTGGTGGCCGGCATTTTTGATGTGGTGGCCAGCGCCATTGGCTCCGGCGTGGTCAAAACCGGAGAGGCATCCATCGTCGCAGGGACCTGGAGTATCAATCAGGTGGTGGTGGACAAACCGGATTACCAGCGCCCGGTGTTCATGAATTCGATTATTGAAAATGACCGCTTTATGGCAATTGAAGCCAGCGCCACCTCGGCCGCCAATCTCGACTGGTTCCTGCGGGAGTTCGACGATGGCCGCACTGGCAATGGCGCGGCGCGCAGCAGCGATACCGTGGCGCATGTCGAACCCAACGCGCAGCTGCCGCTTTATCATCCATACCTTTATTCGGGACGTAAATCTGAACCCGCTAAAGCGGGATTTTACGGGCTGGGTGGCTGGCATACGCGCGCGGACATGCTGTTTGCGCTGTTTGAAGGTGTCACCTTTGCCCACCGCGCCCACATCGATCGCTTACGTGCAGCGGGCATTCCCGTAACCCACGCGATTCTTTCGGGCGGCGCGGCGCGTAGCTGTATCTGGCCGCAAATGTTTGCTGATGTGTTGGGCATTCCCATTCGCGTGGCGGAGTGCAAAGAAACCGGTGCCCTGGGAGCAGCGCTTTGCGCGGGCGTCGGCGTGGGCGTCTGGCCAAATCTGGCGGCGGCGGTGCAGCAAGCGGTACAAATTAATCCCGGCGAGTTGCAGCCACGCCCGGAGCGCTTTGCTTTTCATGATGCGCGCTATCGGGTATTCAAAAGACTGGAACTGGCGATGAGCGAAATGTGGCACGAAGTGGGTTGAATTATCTGGTTATTATTTTGCCAAACGGTAATGTTGTGCTCTTGTCTATTTCATTAAGGATAGCGTCGTGCAGATCAATCAACTACCGTTTGGCATTACCGACTGGAGCACCCTC
Source organism: Pantoea sp. alder81 (assembly GCF_020179835.1). GTDB lineage: Bacteria > Pseudomonadota > Gammaproteobacteria > Enterobacterales > Enterobacteriaceae > Pantoea. The sequence goes on from NZ_JAIUDA010000001.1 coordinate 934,540, forward strand.
GAAACCGAAAAACATCCGGGTGACAGTGGTTTTGCGCTGTGGCGTACTCAGCGCTTTGGCGATATTCGCGTGCGCATGGTGGAATATTCACCGGGCTATCTCGCGGATCACTGGTGCAGCAAAGGTCATATATTGCTGTGTCTGGAAGGAGAGATGATAACCGAACTGGAAGATGGCCGTACCTTCACCCTGACGCCGGGCGTGAGCTATCAGGTCGCCGATAACGCCGAAGCACACCGTTCTTCGACTACGCACGGCGCGAAGTTGTTTATTGTTGATTAGCACTGCGGGCACCGACGTATTACCAACGCCAGTGCCCGCCTCAGCATTACTTCGCCATAGCGTAAGCGGCGGTCAGATCGACGCGTTGCCAGAAGGATTGCTCGGCATTGCCCGACAACGGATAACCGTTTGGCAAGGCCGTTTTCAGCATCAGTTGACGAATCTGCGCATCAGACAGTTTAGGCAGCGCGGTTTTCAGCAGGATTTCTGCGCCCTGCGGCACCTGAACCGGCATGTTTTTCACGTTGGCTTTCGGCAGATTGTAGCTCAGGGTGAAACGGTAGAACTGCTTCAGATCCGGCGCACGGTAAGGATCGTCCTTCCCGGTTGTGCGTGCACATTCCGCCAGTGAGGTACCACACTCTTTTTCCAGCGCGGTGCGCAATTGATCGCGCGCCTCTTTGAACAGCACCTGATAGCGTGCATCGTTCAGGTAAGTCGCCACGTTGCGCTCTGCCACCATACGTGAACCCATCACGTCCAGCGGATAATGCACGCCCAACACCAGACGCGAATATCCATAACGCGCGCCACGGGTGACCAGCGCTTCAAAGCGTTCTGGCACCATTTCAGCCATCAGCAGTGCATCGGTGTAACCGGTATTGGTGTGGCCGCTCGGGAACGAACCGCCGTCCGCGGTATAGCGCACATTGTCTTTCACCACCACATCATCCGGCACCAGATGAATCGTATTGCCTTCATGCAGGAACGGACGCGGATAGTTAAAATGTTTTTTGGCAGCGCTGGTGCTGACTTCACTGGCTTTGATTAGCGCAGCAGCTTTGCTGAGTTCGCCTTTGTCATAAGCCGCGATGAAGGCTTTACCAAGACGCGGCCCCATGGCATCAGACAGGAAATAGAGGGAGCTGATCGCTTCCGCATCCTGTAACGCCTGATGGCGCACATTCTGGGTAGCGTTGAGGTTGATATCGGTCACGGTAGCGCGGCTGGCATTCAACACGCTGTCTGGTAAGGCGCTGAATCCAGACAATAGCGCGATACCGGCTTGCTGATTCTGTTTAACGTTGAAATCGTAACCGCTGCTTTTCAGCCAGGCTTTATCTGCCTGCGTGCTGGTCTGTTTGGCTTTTTCCAGCTGCTCACGTTTCAGTGTCGCGCTGTCACCTTGCAGCCAGGCGCGTTGCGCCTGCAGTGACTGTTGTTCCAGTTGCGTATAGCCTGGCGTTGAACCGGTAGAAGTTTGTGCTGCCAGTGCGGCCGCCTGCGGCAGTGTAGTCGCATGAGCCTGTTGAGCGAGCAGTAAAACCGTTGCAATCAGTGTGTAGCGGGTTTTCATTATTTTCCCCTGTTATCAGAATATTACCTTGCCGGGGAAACACGCTAGCACCCTGTTATGACAGATTTATTTCATTTATCGACACTCGTTCGAACAGTTTTGTACGCAAATTTGTGCGAGCGATCCACAACCACCGCCGTTATCGTTTTTGCACTGTGATTGCTGTACATAGCAATTTTGCTGACAGGAAGAGAGGTCACATTTGGCGGCAATCGGCGTCAGCTGTGCCACCGGCGCTTTCTTTTCAGGCTGCCATTTGGTTTGCGCCAGTGCGCTGGCGCTGAACAGCACCACAAACACCATTATCCACTTCATAGGAAATTCCTCGCGAAAAGGTTCTACATAGTATGGCGTCTACGCAGCCAAATGCCATGTTGGAACCTTTGATTCACCCTTTGGTTTCGCCGCCCTATTGCCGTGCAAATTGTTGCGCGATAACGGTGCAGTGCACGCAACACGCAACCACCGTTAATCATTATGAATCAATGGATTAATCGAAATCACCTTAAGGACAAGCTAATGGTACGAAAGTTGCAGGTGTAAGCAGGTAGACAAAGGAGACAGTAATGAAAGCGATTGTGATTGGAGCAGGTATTGGCGGCATGAGCGCGGCGATTGCGCTGGAGAAAGCGGGTTTCGAGACTGCCGTTTTTGAAGCGGTCAAAGAGATGAAGCCGGTCGGTGCGGCAATCTCTATCTGGCCCAACGGCGTAAAATGCCTGAATGCGCTCGGCATGAAACAGCAACTGCAGGCACTGGGCGGCGATATGGCGTTTATGGCCTATAACGATGCGCACAGTGGCAGCACCCTGACCCGCTTCAGCCTGTCACCGCTGGTGCAGCAGGTGGGCGAATACCCTTATCCGGTCGCTCGCGCCGAGTTACAGGCGATGCTGATCGAAACCTACGGTCGCTCGCGTATTCAGTTTGGTAAACGCGTGACCAGCGTCGAGCAAAGTGCCACGGGCGTTACCGCCTGGTTTGATGATGGCAGCCAGGCCGAAGGAGATTTTCTGATTGCTGCCGACGGCACGCATTCCGTGATCCGCCACTATGTGCTGGGTGAGAATGTTGAACGACGCTATGCCGGTTACGTTAACTGGAACGGCTTAGTGACCATCGACGAAAGCATTGCCCCTGCCGATCAGTGGACAACCTTTGTCGGTGAAGGCAAGCGCGTGTCTTTAATGCCGGTTAGCGGCAACCGCTTTTACTTCTTCTTTGACGTGCCTTTGCCCAAAGGGTTAGCGGAAGATCGTTCCACCCTTCGCCAGGATCTGAGAAATTACTTCACCGGCTGGGCCGATCCGGTGCAGCGCCTGATTGACAGCATCAACCCAGAGACCACCAATCGTGTTGAAATTCACGACATTGAACCGTTTAACCGTTTCGTCAAAGGTCGCGTGGCCTTATTAGGCGATGCAGCACACAGCACCACTCCGGATATCGGCCAGGGCGGTTGTGCGGCGATGGAGGATGCGGTGGTGCTGGCGCAAACGCTGGCCTCGCACTCGCTGGGAATCGAAGATGGGTTGCTGCGCTACGAGGCGCGCCGCGTGGAACGCACTAAAGATTTGGTGCTGAAAGCACGTAAACGTTGCGACGTGACGCATGCCAAAGATGCTGAAATCACCGCTGCGTGGTACGCCGATTTGAAAAACGAAACCGGCGAGCGAGTGCTGGCCGGCATGTGCGACACCATTGAAGGTGGGCCGCTGGGTTAACGCCAGGGCGCACCGCTGGAATGACTCCATACTCGTTGAAACGGTGTCCAACTGTCGGGGTTCACTTCACGCCGTGCGCCCTGCTTATCACGCCTCTTCTAAACCGCGATTCTTCAGCATTGGTCCAATCTCCGGTGCTTTGCCGCGCCACGCCAGCCACAGATGTTGCAAATCGCTGCTGTTACCGCGTGAAAGAATATGATCGCGGAACTGCTGGCCATTCTCACGGCTCAACCCACCACGTTCAACAAAGGCCTGATAACCATCATCGGCCAACATCTGCGTCCAGATATAGGCGTAATAACCGGCTGCATAACCGCCGCCCCAGATATGGCGGAAATAGGTGGAGCGATAACGCGGTGGGACGGTGGTTAAAGCAATGTTCTCTGCCGCCAGCGCCTGTAGTTCAAAGTGGCTGACATCCTGCGGGTTGTCATGCGTGGTCAGTGAATGCCATTGCAGATCCAGCAAGGCTGCTGCCAGCAGTTCGGTCATGTCGTAACCCTTGTTGAACTTAGACGCGCTGACCATCTTCTCGCGCAGTTCAACGGGCATCGCCTCACCGCTCTGATAATGGCGGGCATAGTTGGCAAACACTGCTTCATCGCTGGCCCAGTGCTCGTTAATCTGCGAAGGAAACTCTACGAAGTCACGCGGCGTAGCGGTACCGGACAGGCTCGGATAACGCTGGGTGGCAAACAGACCGTGCAGTGCATGGCCGAATTCGTGGAACAGCGTAATGACCTCATCCCAGCTCAGTAACGCGGGTTGCCCGGCCTGCGGTTTGGTGTAGTTGCAGACGTTGTAAATCACCGGCTTGGTGCCAAGCAGCGTGGTCTGATCAACGAAGTTGCTCATCCAGGCGCCGCCGCTTTTGTTATCCCGCTTGTAGAGATCGGTATAAAACAGCGCCAGCGGCGTATCGTCAGCATCAAAGATTTCATAAACATTGACGTCCGGATGATACACCGGCAGATCGTGGCGCTGCTGGAAGCGGATACCAAACAGCTGGCTGGCAGACCAGAACACGCCCTTTTCCAGCACATTATTCAGCTCAAAGTACGGGCGGATTTGGCTCTCATCTAAGGCGTATTTCTCTTTTCTCACTTGTTCAGCGTAGAAGTTCCAGTCCCATGCGCGCAGCGGGAAATGGTGGTGCTGCTGTTCAATGATCTGCTGAATGTCTGAGGCTTCTCGCTCCGCGCGTGCACGCGCGGCCGGAACGATATTACGCATAAACGCAAAGGCAGCATCCGGCGTTTTCGCCATCTGGTCCTGCATGCTCCACTCGGCGTAGGTATTGAAACCGAGCAGCTTTGCCTGCTCTGCGCGCAGCTGTGCCATGCGTAATACAATCGCGCGCGTATCGTTGTCATCGCCCTGTTCGCTGCGCGTGAGTGCCTGATTGAACAGCGCTTCACGCGTGGCGCGTACTTCCAGAGACTGCAATGCGGGCTGTTGCGTGGTGTTCTGTAACGGCAGTAGCCATTCGCCGTGCAATCCACGCGCTTCCGCCGCGGCTTTGGCATGCGCTAACTCTTCTTCACTCAATCCCGCCAGCGCCGCCACACTGCTCACCGTATACGCACCTGCTTTAGTCGCCGCCAGCAGCTTGTTGCCAAAACGTGTACTCAGCGTGGCGAGTTCCTGATTACAGGCACGAAGTTGGTCTTTATCGGCATCGCTCAGACTGGCGCCGGCTAGCTGGAAGTGCTGCCAGGTCACTTCCACCAGGCGCATTGCCTCCGCATCCGGACAGGCTGAGCCGCGATGCTGGTAAACGCTGTCGAGGCGGGCAAACAGCTGGCTGTTGAGATGGATTTCATCACTTAGCGCCGTGAGTTTAGGCGTGATCAGCTCGTCAACTTCCTGCAACACATCACTGGTGTTCGCCGATGTCATGGCACCGAACACCAGGTTGACGCGGCTCAGCAGCTGTCCGCTGCGCTCCAAAGCTTCATAAGTGTTGGCGAACGTGGCAGGTTCAGGATTGTTGGCGATGGCGGCAATTTCCTGACGCTTCTCTTCAATACCCGCTTCAAGCGCCGGAAGAAAATCGGCTTCCTGAATCAGGTCAAACTGCGGAGTTTGATATGGCAATGAACTGACGGTGAAAAACGGATTGGCTCGTGAAGTCATTATCGCTCCTGATAATCAGCAACGCCGCAACCGGTGCGGCGGGATGTTTCTATCCTGGCAGTTTCAACGCCACTCAACAACCGCTCTGCTGGTGCTGATACACGCTGATGATTTCGCCCGCCACCGCCACGGCAATCTCCGCCGGCAATTTGCCTTTCACATCCGGCAGGCCGAGCGGGCAGCGCAGTCGCGCCAGTGCATCCGCAGCAATGCCTTTGCCCTCCAGACGATAGCGAAAGCGCTGGGCTTTGGTAGCCGAACCGATCACGCCGGCATAGCGAAAATCACCGCGCCGTAAAATGGCTTCGCTTAGCGCCAAATCGAGCGGATGATCGTGGGTCATCACGATGAAATAGCTGTCCGGCGCGGCCTCTCTGACGCAATCGATCGGATCCTCCACCTGGCGCACGGTGACGCCCGGGGGTACATGGCGAAACTGGGCGGCGCGGCTGTCAATCCAGGTAATGTGACAGGGTAACGTAGCCAGCAGATTCACCAGCGCCTGCCCAACGTGGCCCGCGCCGTACAGCTGGATTTCAGGCTGCTGCTGCATCAGCGGTTCAAACAGCAGCGTGGCATGCCCGCCGCAGCACTGGCCAAGGCGCGCGGCCAGCGCAAACTCTTCGCTGCGCGGCTCCAGACAACGCTGTGCCAGCATGTCGCGCGCCAGCGCAATGCACTGATATTCCAGATGGCCGCCGCCAATGGTGAGATAAGTTTCGCTGGCGCTGACCACCATTTTACTGCCGCGATCGCGCGGGACCGAGCCGCGCTGGCTTAGCACGGTGACTAAAACGCAGCTCTCACGTTTCTCACGCAAACTGTGCAATACAGCGATCCAGTCATGATAAATCATCATCCGCTCCTGAGAGGCGCTGCACGCCCCAGAAAACGCGCTCGGGCGTGGCGGGTGCATCCAACTGCGGATGGCGGCGATAATTATCCACGCTGGCAACCGCATCCTGTAATGCACACCACACCGCAATGCCCAGCATAAACGGCGGTTCACCCACTGCTTTGGAGTGGAACACCGTGTCCTGAGGATTTTTGCGATTTTCAACCAGCGTGACGCGCAGATCATGGGGGACATCGCTGATGGCGGGAATCTTGTAACTCGCCGGGCCGTCCGTCAGCAGCTTGCCCTGATCGTTCCACACCAGCTCTTCGCAGGTTAACCAGCCCATGCCCTGCACGAAACCGCCCTCCACTTGCCCAATATCCAGCGCCGGATTGAGCGAGGCGCCAACGTCATGCAGGATATCCGCGCGCAGCAAACGGTATTCGCCGGTTAGGGTATCCATCAGCACTTCACAGCACGCTGCGCCATAAGCGAAGTAATAGAAGGGTTTACCGCGTCCGGCGTTGCGGTCGTAATGGATGCCTGGCACTTTGTAAAATCCGGTGGCGGATAAGGGCACCTGATTCAGCCACGCCTGCTGCGCCACCTGCGCAAAGGTGAAGTGCTGTTCGCCGACGCGCACAATGCCATTGCTAAAGGAGACGACGTCGGCCGTACAGTGGTGCTGCTGACACAGCATTTCCGTCATGCGGTCGCGCAATATCTGCGCGGCGTTCTGCGCCGCTTTGCCGTTGAGATCGGCCCCGCTGGAGGCCGCAGTGGGTGAGGTGTTCGGCACTTTTCCGGTGTCGGTTGCCGTGACCTGAATCTGGCTGATATCGATTTGCAGCACTTCCGCCACAATCTGCGCCACTTTGGTATTCAATCCCTGGCCCATTTCGGTGCCGCCGTGATTGAGCTGCACCGTGCCATCGGTGTAGATCAAAATTAAGGCACCGGCCTGATTGAGGAAGCTGGAGGTAAAGGAGATACCAAACTTCACCGGCGTTAAGGCCAGACCGCGTTTCATAAAACGGTTGCTGGCGTTAAACGCCGTGATGTCCGCACGGCGCGTGGCGTAATCGCTGCTGGCTTCCAGCTGCTCCGTCATCTCCATCAGCAAATTATCTTCCACCTGCTGATGGTAATGGGTGATGTTGCGATCCTGCTTGCCGTAATAGTTTCGCTTACGCAGTTCGAGCGGATCCAGTCCGCGCTCGCGGGCAATGTGATCCATAATCTGCTCAATCGCCACCATGCCCTGAGGCCCGCCAAATCCGCGATAGGCGGTGTTAGACGCGGTGTGCGTGCGGCAGCGATAACCAGTGATCAGCGCATCGCCGAGGTAATAGGCATTATCGGCGTGAAACATCGCACGATCGACAATCGATCCGCTGAGATCGAGTGAGTAACCGCAGTTACCCGCCAGATCGATTTTGACGCCACAGAAGCGGCCATCCTCATCAAAACCGACATCGTAACGAACAAAGAAGGGATGGCGCTTGCCGGTGTTACGCATATCATCGCGTCGCGCCAGCCGCATTTTTGCCGGACGGCGCGTTTGTCGCGCGGCAATCGCACACAGGCAGGCCACACCCGCAGCCTGCGTCTCTTTACCACCAAACCCGCCGCCCATCCGCCGCATATCAATGGTGACTTTGTTCATGGTGATGTCCATCACTTCGGCCACCAATTTCTGCACTTCCGTTGGGTTTTGCGTCGAGGAGAAAACCTGCAGGCTGTCATCTTCGCCTGGAATCACTAACGCGGTTTGGGTTTCCAGATAGAAGTGCTCCTGACCGCCAATATGGAATTCACCCTTAATACGATGCGGCGCACGCGCCAGCGCCGCTTCGGCATCACCCCGTTGATGCACATGCGGTTGCTGCACAAAGTGACGCTGCTCCAGTGCGTCACGCACATCCAGAATCGCCGGCAGCGGCTGGTATTCAATGATGGCGGCGGCGGCACCGGCACGCGCGGCTTCAGGTGAATCCGCTGCCACCACAATCACCATCTGCCCGAGATACTCCACGGTATCCTGAGCCAGTAGAGGGTCACCCGGCTCAAGCGGGCCGACATCATTCAGGCCTGGCACATCGCGCCAGGTCAGTACAGTCACCACGCCGGGCACGGCGTAGCAAGGCTGCACATCGACATGTGTGATCCGTGCATGCGCATGCTCACTGAGACGCGGGCAAAGATGCAGCAGGCCAGGCAGATCCGGCCGGTCATCAATGTAGATCGCCTCGCCCGTGACATGTTTATCGGCACTTTCATGTTTCTGACTGCGGCCCACGCCGGTTTTCATTTCGCTGGCGAACTGGCTCTTTAACAGCGTTTCGCTGAGTTCGGGTCGGTTATGAGACATAGCGCGCCACCTCTGTGATGGTCAGTTCGCCACAGGTTTGCGCGTAGTAACGACGAAGCAGATTGCGTGCCACCTGCAAGCGGTAGTCGGCGCTGGCGCGGAAATCGCTTAACGGCTGAAAGTCCTGGCTGAGCGCCGCGCAGGCTTGCTCAATAGTGGTTTGATTCAGCGGCTGGCCGATGAGGACGTCCTCGGCTGCGCTTGCCCGTTTTGGCGTAGCGGCCATGCCGCCAAATGCCAGTCGTGCCTGCACCACCACGCCATCTTTAAGCTGAATATTGATGGCGATAAACACCGCCGAAATATCGTCGTCTAAACGTTTAGCCACTTTCCAGGCCACAAAATAAGGTGACATCGTCACTTTAGGTATCACAATGGTGCGGATAAATTCACCTGCCTGCAATACCGTTTGCCGATAGCCGGTGAAGAACTGATCCAGTGGTACTTCACGTGTGCTTTCCCCTTGCTGCAACACCAGCCGCGCATTGAGCGCCAGTAGCATCGGCGCACAATCACCGATCGGCGAAGCATTGCCGATATTGCCGCCGAGCGTACCCTGATTGCGGATCTGCAATGACGCAAAGCGCTCCAGTGTGGCACTGAAGGCAGGAATTCTCGCCGCCAGGAAGTGATAGCAATGGTGAAGCGGTGCAGCGGCGCCAAGGTGAATTTCCTGCTCATCTTCAGAACAGATGCTTAACGCCTTTACCTGCTCCAGCGCGATTAATAACGGTAAACGTTGATACTGCTGGGTAATTAGCAGAGTGAGATCGGTACCGCCGGCCAGCAGTTGCGCTTCCGGATACTGCTGATATAGTGCCGCTAGCTGAGCCAGCGTTTTCGGGATGAAACAGCGACTGCCATTGGCTTCGAGCATTTGCACTTCCCGGTTATTCAACGCTTGTAAGCGCTGTACCAGTGCCGGCTCATCCGCCATAAAGTTATCTTCTAAGGGTTGCGCACAGGCTTGCTGTGCGGCGGCCATAATTGGCCGGTAGCCCGTGCAGCGACACAAATTGCCCGCTAAGGCTTGTTCAGCCTGCTGCTGATTCCAGCCCTGCGTATTTTTTTGCAGGGTAAAGAGCGACATGACAAAGCCAGGCGTGCAGTAGCCGCACTGTGAACCGTGACAATCCACCATCGCCTGCTGCGCGCTGTGCAGTTCGCGGCCCTGTTTCAAATCCTCCACGGTGATCAGCTGTTTGCCTTGTAAGCTGCTGACCAGCGTCAGGCAACTGTTGATGGCCTGATACTGCATACGCCCCGCCACCACTTTTCCCAGCGTCACCGTACACGCACCGCAGTCACCTGACGCGCAGCCCTCTTTGGTTCCCCGCCGCTGTTGATGGCTGCGCAGATAGTTAAGTACGGTCAGATTCGGGTCTAAGGCCGTTTCAGTGACCAGCCGATTATTCAACAGAAACTGGATCATACCGTTGCCTCTTCTCGATCGCGCTGCCACACCGGTTTGCCACTGACCCATGTTTGCGCAATGTTGCGGTCGTCTCCCAGCGTCATCATCACAAACAAGCGTTCCCAGATATCTTTGCTGTTGGCACTCCGCAGCTTTTGCAGCGGTGAAACCGCCGGGTCAATCACCACGAAATCCGCCTCTTTACCGGGATTAAAGTTGCCAATTTTATCGTCGATATCCAGTGCATGCGCGCCACCCAGCGTCGCGTGGTAAAAGGCTTCACTGGCGCTGAGTTTGTACTGCTGCAACTGCCCGACTTTGTACGCTTCACCCAGCGTTTGCAGCATATTAAAGGTGGTGCCTGCGCCGACATCGGTGCCGATGCCCATGCGTACGCCCTGCTGCCAGCAGCGCTTAATGTTGAACAGGCCACTGCCGAGGAACAGATTCGACGTCGGACAAAAGGCGATGGAGGAATCAGTGTCGTGCAGGCATTGCCATTCGTTCTCTTCCAGATGCAGGCAGTGCGCAAAGACGCTGCGCTTACCGGTAAGTTGATGATGGTGGTAAACATCGAGATAGCCGTCCCGCTCTGGGAACAGTGATTTGACCCAGGCGATCTCCTGCTGGTTTTCGCTCAGATGGGTATGCAACCAGGTATCCGGAAACTCTTCACGCAGTTGACGAACTTTCTCCAGCAGTTCTGGCGAGGAGGTTGGTGCGAAACGTGGCGTCAATGCATAGCTCAGGCGCCCACGCTGGTGCCAGCGTTCAATCAGTTCACGTGTGTCCTGATAACTCTCTTCCGGCGTTTCAGTCAGATACTCCGGTGCATTGCGGTCCATCATCACCTTTCCGGCAATCAGACGCATATCCAGCTGTTGCGCGGCCTGGAACAGCGCATCCACCGATTGTTTATGCACAGTGCCAAACACCAGCGCCGTGGTGGTGCCGTTAGATAACAGCTGTTGCAGGAAGAAGGCCGACATCTGCGCGGCGTGATCCGGGCAGTGATACTGGCTCTCGACCGGGAAAGTATATTGGTTCAGCCACTCCAGCAGCTGTTCGCCAAATGCGCCAATCATCTCTGTTTGCGGGTAATGAATATGCGTATCAACAAAACCCGGCACGATGAGCTTGCCGCGCAGATCGATTACCCTGGCGGTATCAGTGCGCCCTTCTGCAATCTCCCAGCTTTCAAGCGACACCACCTTACCCTCGCGAAGCGTCAGCAAGCCGTCTTCGAGGTAGCGCGCATGCGCAGCGATATCATCGGGCTGAGAGGCCAGTGCGGTGAAATCAAAAAAGCTGGCGCGTAGCAGCGTTTCAGAGGCGTGAGGCATAACGGTTCCTTGAGAAGTAAAATTGCGATGAGTTGCCTTCAAGGTATATTGCAAACGCTATGCCAATAAGGAATTGTAATAATATGATTATATATCAATGATTTAACAACGCTTCATTCAATTTCAAGTCACTTTGGAACCGCAATCGAATGCGCAATCGGTTGCCAGAATTAGCAACCGATTGCATGGGATAAAAATCGTGTCATGAATAAGATGTCTGAGGAAACGGGCCCAATGACAACACGATCTGTGCGTCATTTAAGTGCAGCGCCGCACGCTTGCAGTGCACAGATTTTATTTTCAGGAAGATTCCGCTGTGGTAGAGGATGGATTGTGATGTGCTGATAAGCGCTGGTGTTGTAAAGCAAGGATTGTGGTGTGTTGAGAAGCGCTGATAGTGAAAACAAATAAAGCGGAATACGATGAGAAAGATGAAATAAGGGAATTAATACAGAAATGTTAAACATCGCTCTGGCATACGGATGTATTAGCATAAGAAAAACCGCATAAAAATCGTCTTGTTAAAACCCAAAAAAGAAGATTATTGTCTGCTTTTCCTTAAATGCCGTTGATATTAATTGGGATTTATCTCTATTAAAACTAATATCAGCCCTCCAGGGTACCCAATCACTTAAGAGCGACGTTTATGTTTAATCGCATGATATCAGGAGTGGCCAGTGCCATTCTGTTAACTTTATCACCTTTAACGCACGCAGCCAGCTCATTACCCACGCCGACAGAAGCCGACTGGACCGCTAAAGAATTTAGCTTTAATAGCGGTGAAAAACTTAAAGATGTGCGCATCCATTACATTACTTTAGGTGATAAGAATAAACCAGCGGTATTATTACTGCACGGAACCAATCAGCCTCTCAGCGCATTGCTGGCACCAGGATTTGCCGGAGAATTATTTGGCCCGGGACAGGCATTGGATGCCAGCAAATATTTCATTATCATCCCAGAAGGGATTGGTTCCGGTAAATCATCCAAACCTTCCGATGGCATGAAAATGGCATTCCCGCATTACGATTATGACGATATGGTGACGGCACAATATCGGCTGATCAAAGAAGGTTTGGGCATTTCGCATTTACGCCTGGTGATGGGATATTCCATGAGCGGCATGCAAACGTGGCTGTGGGGTGAAAAATATCCCGGCATGATGGATGCACTGGTCCCGATGGCATCGCAGCCGAATGAGTTATCCGGCCGCAACTGGATGCTCCGCCGCATGCTGATTGAATCGATCAAAGGCGATCCGGCCTGGGCTGAAGGCAATTATCAGCAGCAACCCCCTACTCTGAAAACCACCAATATCATGTTCAGTATTGCGACCACCGGCGGCACGCTGGCTTATCAGCACAAAGCCCCGACGCGAGCACTGGCGGATAAACTGGTGGATGCACGTCTTGCTGCGCCTGTCACCGCGGATGCCAACGATTTCATTTATATCTGGGGTTCATCGGCAAATTATAATGCCATGCCTGGATTAAGCCGTATTACCGCACCGATGTTGATCATTAATTCAGCAGATGACGAGCGTAATCCGGTTGAAACCGGCATTTTGCAGAGTGAATTACCTCAGATAAAGAAAGCGGAATTACTGCTTATTCCTGCCAGTGCTGAAACCAGCGGCCACGGCACCATGATGCAAGCAAAGTTTTATAATAAAAAACTGCAGACATTCTTAGCCGAGACCGCTAAGCCTTAGTATTTGGGTTAAATCCGCCTGTTGACGGGAAGTCACACTCATGACTTCCCCTTTTAATAAAAAATTCATTGTTACTACACCTTCATCTTTTTCAATTAAACGTTCTCAGGGAATAGTTATGTTTCGTAGAATAAAGATCCGTACAGCTCTCAGCATGATGGTTTTTTCATTAACGGCCTTATTGCTTTTTGTCGGTATTTTAGGGCTATTTGCCGTTCAGTCCGGCAATAAATCCTTTGCCACCGTCGATACAGAAGTCTTGCCGGGCCTGGTGGCGCTCAATGAAAGTTCAGAACTCTTATTACGCGGACGACTGGATTTACGTTTATATGAATCACTGGTGGGCAGTGGCGATGCCGAAAAAGCCAAAGTCGCGCTGGAGCGCGCCAGAGGCAAAATAGATAACGCCAGTGCTAAATGGCAGGAATACCTGAAATATCCGCAATCCCCGGCGGAGAAGCCAATTGCTGCTGAAATGGCAACGACGCGCGATGCGCTGATGAAGGAATTTATCGACCCGGCCTTTGCCGCGCTCGAAGCAGGCAAACTGGATGAGTATCGCCAGCGTGCAGGGAAATCCACGGCGTTATACGGTGCCTTTGATAAAGCCTCTAAAGCGCTGGTGGCATTCAAAATCAAAAGTATTGATGTCGCCTACAGCGACTCCAGCGATCGGGTTCAGCGTATGGAGTTCACGCTGTACTTTTGTATCGCTTGTGCGCTGGTGCTGGCCGGACTGGCCTGGTCGGTGATGACCAATCTTATCGTTAAGCCGCTCAATCATGTGATTAACGTGTTCGATCGCATCGCCGAGGGAGATCTGCGTGCGCGCATCGATATCTCCGGTAAAAACGAGATTGCGCAATTGTTTGCCGCTGTCCAGCGTATGCGCGATGGTCTGGCGAACATGGTGCTGATGGTACGCAATGGCACCGATGCGATCGGTTCCGGCGTAGAAGAGATCGCCACCGGTAATATCGATCTTTCCAGCCGTACCGAGCAGCAGGCTGCCTCGCTGGATGAGACGGCATCCAGCATGGAGCAGATCATGGCGACAGTGAAAAATAACGAGGACAATACGCGCAAGGCTAACGCCCTGTCGCAGAAGGCCTCCGATTCAGCCTCACGTGGCGCAACGGTGGTGTCTGAAGTGGTCACCACCATGAGTTCCATTGAGAAAAGCTCGGCAAAAATCGGCGACATCGTCGGTGTGATTGACGGCATTGCCTTCCAGACTAATCTGCTGGCCTTGAACGCAGCGGTTGAAGCCGCGCGCGCCGGTGAGGCGGGACGTGGTTTTGCGGTGGTTGCCTCCGAAGTTCGGGTGCTGGCACAGCGCAGCGCCACTGCCGCGAAGGAAATTGGCCTGATGATCAATGACTCGCTCAGTAATATTGAGCAGGGTTCGGGGTTGGTGAAAGATGCTGGCGTGACCATGAATGAAGTGATGCTCGATGTGAAGAAAGTGGTCGATATTATGGATGAAGTGATGCTGGCCTCTGGCGAGCAGACGCGCGGCATCTCACAGATCAATATCGCTATCCAGCAGATGGATGGTGTGACGCAGCAGAATGCTTCTCTCGTTGCAGAAGTCGCTACCGCAGCAGGTTCTCTGCAACAGCAAGTGGTGAATTTGCAGCAGTCGGTGACGCAGTTCCAGGTTGATGAGGACGCGATGCCATTGGCCACGGGCCGTTATACCGACTCACATCAGCTGTCCCTCATCGCGTTAAATTAAGCGGTATCAGCGAGTGCATTCTGGCGCTCGCTTCATTAAGTAAAGTGTGCCCGTCTCTCTTTATCAGGATAACGGGCCCGCAATCTCCCTTCCCCTTATTGACTTAACACTCTTTCACCGCGCAATCGTTTCCCTACAGTTTTAGATGGGGTTACCGATAACGGAATACGTATTCGATATTTTCAGTGACGCAGGACGCATTCTGGAAAAAAACAAACCTCTAATGTGATCCAGTTGGGTGGAAGGTCAATCATGTTTAAAACAATACGCTCGCGTTTAATCGCTATCAGCGTGGTCATTACGGCAGTATCCCTTATCGCACTTGCCACTTTTACCTACACCACCGTGCGTGGAAAGACACTTGAGAGCATTGATGAGCGCATTGGCCAGCTCTCCCGCGTTCATGCGGCTGAACTGGCTGGCTGGGCAGCCGAGAAACAACGTATCACCGGTTCGATCAAAACGGCTTTTGGTCGTCATGACGATGCGGTCCCTTTTCTGCGTGCTGCGATCGAAGCTGGCGAGTTTGATGATGCCTACATCGTCTATCCTGAGCCTCATTCGCATGTATTCGTTCACCCTATGCCAGCCACTTATGATGGCAGCCAGCGTCCGTGGTATCTGGAAACGGTGAAAGCTGGCCAGCCAGTGTTACTGGACCCCTATGTCGATGCCTCAACGGGCAAACTGACCATTACTTTTGCTCAGCCGATTGTCGAAAACGGGAAAACATTGGGTGTGATCGGCAGCGATCTGCATCTGGATACCGTCTCAAATACGGTGAATGCGATTCATCCGCTTGAGAAGAGTTTTGCCTTCCTGGTGGACAGCAGCGGTAAATTGATCGCCGCGCCGAAGTCAGACCTTATTCTCAAGCCGGTCACTGAGCTCTCACCTTCCCTCGACCTCAAGGTCATCCAAAATCTGGCCAGTCAGGGTGGGCATGCTGAACTGACCATCGGCGGTGAACAGCAGTTCGTTTATGCCTCTCCGGTAAAAGGGACGCCATGGTCACTGGTGATTGCCGTTGACCGTAATGAAGTGACTGCATCACTGACGACTTTGCAACGGGAAAGTATCCTCATTACCCTGGTGAGTCTGATTATTACCGCGCTGATTGCCGGGCTGGTGTTTAATCAGCAGTTGCGTCGCCTCGCCATTTTGCGAGATGCACTGGAAGACGTTGCCTCCGGGGAAGGTGATCTGACCCGCCGCCTGGATGTTCGTGGCGGAGATGAGCTGGCCCAGATATCAGCGGCGTTCAACCGTTTTGTTGGAAAACTTTCGGACGTGCTTCTGCGCGTGCGTGAAGGGGCTAACAACATCGCGCTCGCCTCCAGTGAAATCAGTGGAGGCAACAATGACCTGGCCTCTCGTACCGATGAACAGGCAGCAAGCCTGGAGGAAACGGCCGCCACGTTAGAAGAGTTGACTTCAACGCTAAGCAATACCGCCAGTAATACTGAGCAGGCGCGCCAGTTTGTCAGCGGCGTGGCCTCCGCGGTCAGAGACAACGGTGCCGTAATGAACGATGTTTCCTCACGTATTCAGGAAATTTCGAACGATTCGAAGAAGATGTCCGAAATTATTAAAGTGATTGACGGCATTGCCTTCCAGACCAATATTCTGGCGCTGAATGCCGCTGTTGAGGCTGCACGTGCAGGCGAGTCCGGCA
Organism: Pantoea sp. alder81; assembly: GCF_020179835.1. Lineage (GTDB taxonomy): Bacteria > Pseudomonadota > Gammaproteobacteria > Enterobacterales > Enterobacteriaceae > Pantoea. The sequence goes on from NZ_JAIUDA010000001.1 coordinate 951,072, forward strand.
GAGGCTTCGCGGTGGTCGCTAGCGAAGTGCGAAGTCTGGCACAGCGCAGTGCGGGTGCCGCGCGCGAGATTAAAACACTGATTGATGACACAGTTGCACGCGTGACGTCAGGCAGGGAATTGGTCGTGAAAGCCGATCACGGGATGACCAGTATTGTGTCTGATATCCACAATATGACGCAGCTAATTGAAGAAATTGCCCATGCCAGCCGCGAGCAAAGCGATGGTATTGGTCAAATCAATATCGCGATGGGGCAAATTGACACCACAACGCAGCAGAATGCGGCGCTGGTTGAAGAGTCCGCCAGTGCGGCCCAGTCCATGTCAGAGCAGGCCGCTGTGATGGCCGAACTGGTCAGCACCTTTAAATTGATGGGCGCTGATGCCATGACACCCAAATCTGTGAGTCATGTGAAAAAGCCGGTCCTCTCACCGCTAAAATCCCGTGCAGCGCTGGCTACAGCGGGAACTTCCCCGGAGGATAACTGGAGTTCTTTCTGATTCACTGAGCCAAAACAGGCGCCGGGTATCGCGGTGATATGCTGCGATGCCCGGTTTGCTTTCCTTAATTAAGAGGAAACAAAAGGCCGAATCCGCTCATCAACTTAACACCCCCTCAGCGCCAGCCAAATGGCACCATGACGTTATCGTGAGTGCATGTTAGATGCCCTCCGCAGATGCTAATCCCACATTTATCGCAACGCAGATGGGCGATGAGAATGCTCAGATGGTTTATGATGTCCAGGGTTCATGGATTGGAGAGCCGAGCGACAGCCGGGTAAATTGGCTGCACCAGGCGCTCGCAGGCTGATAGCGCTTGCCCCTCTCATGCCCTTTTTAGAGTTTCATTGTTGGTTTTTAAATTTAAAATCAATTGGTTAACATTGACGTACAATTGTTTAAGGAACAGTGAGATGATTATTTTTGTCACTGGCGCTACCGCCGGTTTTGGTCAAAGCATCACCCGTCGCTTCATCGCAAATGGCCATAAAGTGATTGCCAGCGGACGTCGTGCTGAGCGTCTGAAAGAGTTGAAAGATGAGCTGGGTGACAATCTTTACACCGTTCAGCTGGATGTGCGTAATCGTGCCGCTATCGATGAAGCTATTGCCGGGCTGCCGGCAGAGTGGCGTGATATCGATGTGCTGGTGAATAACGCCGGTCTGGCATTAGGGGTTGAGCCTGCGCATAAAGCCAATATTGAAGACTGGGAAAACATGATCGACACCAACAACAAAGGGTTGGTGTACATGACGCGTGCGGTTCTGCCTGCCATGGTGGAGCGCAACATCGGTCATATCGTCAATATCGGTTCCATTGCAGGCAGCTGGCCTTATCAGGGCGGCAACGTCTATGGCGCGACTAAAGCGTTCGTGCGTCAGTTCAGCCTGAATCTGCGTACCGATTTGCACGGCACCGCACTGCGCGTGACCGATATCGAACCGGGCTTAGTGGGCGGCACCGAGTTTTCTAACGTGCGCTTCAAAGGCGATGATGGCCGCGCAGATGCCGTTTACGAAGGCACCACCGCGCTGACCGCAGAAGATGTCACTGAAGCGGTGTATTGGGTCACGACGCTGCCTAAACACGTCAATATTAATACGCTGGAAATCATGCCGGTCGCCCAGACACTGGCGGGTCTGAAAGTGCATAAAGGCTGATTGATGTTACGGGCGCACAGGCTGCGCCCTTCGTTTATGCCCGGCCCCAACCAGCAACAATAATTAACATCCCGCTAAACGCCACCAGCGCGCCGATCCAATCCCACGCACTGAGCTTGACGCCATCCACCACGCGCAGCCAAATCAACGCCGTCACCACATAGACACCGCCGTAAGCCGCATATACGCGACCACTCGCTGCCGGGTGCAGCGTCAGCAACCAGACAAACAGCGCCAGACTCGCTGCTGCAGGCAATAGTAGCCACGCGGTCATGCCCTTCTTCAGCCACAGCCACGGCAGGAAACAGCCAACAATTTCGGCAATCGCAGTCAAAAAAAACAGTAAAGTGGTTTTCACCAGCATAGAAAATCTCTCTCTCGCCTAAACAAAAGGCTCACCGCTGGTGAGCAAAGTTGCAGCGATGATATACTAGCCCTCATGGTTGTGACAGCCGGGTTTCTGGCTGTGCTGGTGTTAACTAAAGGAAATCACAATGAAAAACCTGTTTTCTCTCCTGCTGACTGTGGCGTTAACCGCCGGTGCGCTGCTGACCGCTCCGCTGGCATCGGCCCAAACCGACCGCCTGATCATCGAAAATGGCAATAGTGCTTCCAGCAACGAAGCCGCGCGCCAAAGCAAAGAACAGTGGAACGACACGAAAAACCTGCGCAATAAAGTGAATACGCGCGTTGAGAAAGAGTTCGATAAAACCGATAAGGCTTTTGACACCCGTGATAGCTGCGAAAAGAGCTATAACGTCAATGCGTATTGGGAACCGAACACCCTGCGCTGCCTGGATCGTCGTACCGGTCGTACGGTCGCACCTTAATTCGCTGTTGCTGCTATAGTTTTCAAGGGAATTCAGAACCAAGGAGAGTGTGATGAAAAAACGTAATGCAGTGATGTTGATGGCAATGTTGGCGTTGCCGGTGCTGGCGCAGGCTTCCTGTGAAAGCGTCAAAGCGGATATCAGCAAGAAAATCGTCAGTAACGGCGTGGCCGAATCAGACTTCACGCTGGATATCGTGCCTAACGATCAGGCCGATCAAGCTGGCGGTCAGGTGGTGGGTCACTGCGAAAATGACAGCCAGAAAATCGTATATAAGAAAAACGGTCGCGACAGTGAGAGTGATGTCCCGGCAAGCGCAGGAAGTTCACAGGATGCTCCCGCGCAGTAATACTGAAGGGGCGGCTGATGGCCGCCCTTTTCTATTCCGCTTCTGGCCGCTGGCGCGGCATCAACCACGCAATCCACAACGTCAACATCGCAATCACTAACGCCACCACAAACACCCAATGCAGCGAAGCAGCGATCTGTCCGGTCCACTGATGCAACGTTGCTTCAGACAATGACTGACGGCTCTCATGTGACATGATCTGCTGCATCGGATCGTTAGCCTGTGGCAGACGCTGCGCAAGGTTGAAGTTCAGAACCGCCCCCATCAGCGCCGTCCCGATCGCTGAACCCAGCATACGGCTAAACATAATCGACGCGGTGCAAATGCCACGAATGTCGTAATGCGCATGGTTTTGCACTGAAACCAGGAAGGTGGTGCTGGTCATGCCCATGCCGGTGCCGATGACAAAAGCAGTGAGCCCGGCTTGCATGATTGAACTGTCGGTTCGCAACAGCAGCAACAGCGCGCTGCCCGCAATCAGCAACAAGGCACCCAACTGCGCGGTGAAACGATAAGACGTGACTAACATTAATCGGCCACTCAACGTGCTGGCCAGCGGCCAACCAATGGACATCATCGCCAGCGCGCTGCCCGCCTGCAACGGTGTGCCGCCGGTGATACCCTGAATCCACGTTGGCAGAAACGCGCTGATGCCCATCATGGTGGCACCAATAATCAGATTACCGGCATTGCCTGCCAGAATTAACCGGCTGCGCCAGATAGCGAGAGGAAACAGCGGAGCCTCAGCACGCTGTTCATGCTGTTTTAACTGCCAGCCCGCTAGCAGAGCCAATAACAGGAATGCCAGTAACCAGTAGCCAAGAGCATCCGCCTGCAACAACGCAACCAACAGAGCCGTGATGCAAATCATCAGCCAGCAGCTGCCAGTAAGATTCAGCGTTGCCCCTTTGTGATGCTCACGCGCCGGTAAGAAACGCGCTAACAGCAGCATGGAAAACAGGCCGATTGGCACGTTAACCCAGAAAATCACCGACCAGCTAAAGTGCTGCACCAGCCAGGCGCCGCTCAGTGGCCCGATGATAGCCGCAACCCCCCACACGCTGGAGAGCCAGCCCTGCACGTTGGCACGTTCGCGCGGGGAATAGATGTCGGCCACGATGGTGCTGGTGAGTGGCATAATCGCGCCTGCACCCAAACCCTGAAACGCGCGAAACAGAATTAACCACGTCATGGTGTGCGCAAAACCGCACAACACCGAACCAGTCAGAAACAGCGAGACGCCAATGAACAAGAGTCGTTTACGGCCCCACATATCTGCGAGACGACCATAGAGTGGCACGCTCACGGCCTGAGTCAGCAAATAGATAGAGAAAACCCAGCCAAACTGCGAGAAACCGCCGAGTTCAGCAATAATGGTAGGCATCGCTGTCGCCACAATGGTGACTTCAATCGCGGCCATAAACATGGCTAACATGCAGGCGATAAGGATCCAGTGGCGATGTTCCGTGTTCAATTCTGCAGTTTCAGTCATACGTCTCCCTTTTTACTTTCAAGGCTAGCTGATTTTCCATCAGACGAGTTTCCTCTGCGTGCGCCCGCAATGTGACAATGTCACGCAATTCGATGAATTTTTTTTATTGTCAGATGATGCCTTATTTCATGCGGGTTAAGAAGGTTTTAACCACCCTTCTATCTGTCTGATTTTGCCGTAGAAACTGGCGCATTACGCTAAGCATTGCTATAGCTTTTTACAGCACTTTCCAGTTATTCACTGGAAAAGCAGTATCTAACAGTCATTTTATCTGCAATTTAATGGGGTGAAGGATTTTCGTATGCGGTTATTTCTCCGCTGCGCCTTCAACCGTGAAATGACATAACCAGATCGAACAATTTGTCGAATCAGGGAGACTCTCGCATGCAAAATGCATCGCTCGTCAGTAGAGCCGGGCTGGCACTACTGGCCATCGTCGCGGTGATTGCCCTGCTGGTTTGGGGAATCGGGCTGAATACGTTGCGCGACCGGCAAGAAGACTTAATCTATCTCGGCCAGCAGCATCTGTTTTTAGTGTTTTGGTCAATGTTGTTTGCCCTGTTGGTCGGCATTCCGAGTGGAGTTTTACTCAGCCGTCCGTTTGCCCGTCGCTGGGCTGAATATGTCATGCAGATCTTTAACGTCGGGAATACTTTGCCACCGCTGGCTGTTCTGGCCCTGGCAATGGTCATTGTCGGAATAGGCGATCGACCGGCCTTAATTGCCCTGTTCCTCGCGTCACTGCTGCCCATCGTGCGTAATACCTTTTCCGGCTTAAGCGCGGTGCCACCGTCGCTGATTGAAGCCGCCAACGGCATCGGCATGACCAAATTTCAGCGTTTGCGTCAGGTTGAGATTCCCAATGCCTTGCCGGTGATTCTGGCAGGTGTGCGCATCGCGACCGCCATTAACGTCGGAACGGCACCGCTGGCCTTCCTGATTGGTGCCAGCAGTTTTGGCGAACTGATTTTCCCCGGCATTTACCTTAATGATTTCCCAACGTTGATTCTCGGCGCAGTCGCCACCGCCCTGTTTGCGCTGATCCTCGATCTGCTGCTGGCAGCCCTGGGACGTTTCCTCAGCCCGCACTCTGCGGCTTAACAAGGAGCTAAGTGATGGGTAAAACGCATATTTTAACGCGCTGGGTGAAGCACACCGCGCTGGCACTGGCCGCCACATTGGCCATCAGCCAAACCGCTGCCGCGGCAACGCCGATTGTGATGGCAACCAAAAGCTTTACCGAACAGCATATTTTGTCTGCTATGACCGTGCTCTGGCTGCAAAAGAAAGGTTTCCAGGTGGTGCCCAAGACCAATATCGCTACCACCATTAGTCGCAATGCGATGATCAATAAGCAAATTGATATGACCTGGGAGTATACCGGTACCTCGCTGATCATCTTCAATCACATCAACAAACCGATGTCTTCAGAAGAAGCTTATAAAACCGTTAAACAGCTCGATGCCAAACTAGGTCTGGTGTGGCTTGATCCCGCGCCAATGAACAACACCTATGCATTTGCCATGCAGCGTGCACGCGCCGATAAAGAGGGCATCAGCACCATGTCACAGCTGGTTGCCAAACTGGAACAGGTACGCAAAACCGACCCCGACCACAACTGGAAACTGGGACTTGATTTGGAGTTCTCCGGCCGTTCCGATGGCCTGAAGCCGTTGCAGAAGGCTTACAACATGCCGCTGGATCGCCCACAAATTCGTCAGATGGATCCGGGATTGGTGTACAACGCGGTGCGCGATGGCTTTGTTGATGCTGGCTTGATTTACACCACCGATGGACGAGTAAAGGGCTTTGAACTCAAGGTGCTGGAAGATGATAAGCACTTCTTCCCGAGTTACAACGTCACGCCTGTGGTGCGCCAGGATGTGCTGGAAAGCCATCCGGGGCTGGATACGGCGCTCAATCAACTCTCTCCGTTGATCACCGATGAAGCGATTACCGAGATGAATAAACGCGTTGATATCGATCATCAGTCACCGCAGCAGGTGGCGCGTGATTTCCTTCAATCTAAAAACATGCTGTAAGGAGGTGTCATGGAGACTTTGCATTACATCATGAGTAACTGGCACACCCTGATGGCCTTAACCTGGCAGCATACCTGGCTGGTGCTGGTGGCGGTGGGATTCGCCATCATCGTTGGCGTGCCACTGGGCATTTTGATTGTGCGCTTCAAATGGCTGGCGACGCCGGTGCTCGGTATCGCCACCATCGTACTGACCATTCCGACCATTGCGCTGTTTGGCTTAATGATTCCGCTGTTTTCTATGATCGGTCAGGGCATTGGTGCGCTGCCCGCTATCTGCGCGGTATTCCTCTATTCCCTGCTGCCGATTGTGCGTAACACCCATACCGCGCTGGAGAACCTGTCGCCAGGGCTACGTGAAGCGGGCCGCGGCATAGGTATGACCTTCTGGCAGCGCCTGCGCTGGGTCGAGATTCCCATGGCGCTGCCGGTGATCTTCGGCGGTATCCGTACTGCGGTGGTGATGAACGTCGGCGTGATGGCGATTGCCGCAGTCATCGGCGCGGGCGGATTGGGCTTACAGCTGCTGGATGGTATCAGCGGCAGTGATGTGCGCATGCTGATTGCCGGTGCACTGATGATTTGTTTATTAGCGATTGTGCTTGATTGGCTACTGCACCGTTTGCAGTCGGCGCTGACTCCTAAGGGGATTCGATAATGATAAAACTGGAAAACCTGACGAAAACCTTTACGCAAAAGAACGGCACTTCCTTCAACGCCGTGGATAACGTCAGCCTGGAAGTGCCTGCCGGAGAGATGTGTGTGCTGCTAGGCCCTTCCGGCTGTGGCAAAACCACCACGCTGAAAATGATCAACCGTTTGATCCCAGCCAGCAGCGGTAAGATTTTGATCAACGGCGAAGACACCAGCGGACAAGATACCGTCACGCTGCGTCGTAATATCGGCTACGTGATTCAGCAGATTGGTCTGTTCCCAAACATGACCATCGAAGAGAACATTACCGTGGTGCCGCGCATGCTGGGCTGGGATAAAAAGCGCTGCCGCGAGCGTGCTACCGAGCTGATGAGCATGGTGGCACTCGATCCCAGTAAATTCCTGCATCGCTACCCACGTGAGATGTCCGGCGGTCAGCAGCAGCGAATCGGCGTGATCCGTGCGCTGGCGGCTGATCCACCGGTGCTGCTGATGGATGAACCTTTCGGTGCCGTCGACCCGATCAACCGTGAAGTGATTCAGAACGAGTTTCTGGAAATGCAGCGCCAGCTGAAGAAAACGGTGATGCTGGTGAGCCATGATATCGATGAAGCACTAAAACTCGGTGACCGCATCGCGGTATTTGGACAGGGCAAAATCGTGCAGTGCGCCAGTCCTGACGAACTGTTAGCCAAACCGGCCAATGATTTTGTTGGATCCTTTGTTGGCCAGGACCGCACGCTAAAACGCCTGCTTCTGGTGCAGGCAGGCGACGTCACCGATCAACAGCCGACCATCACGGTTAAGCGCAGTACCCCGTTGCAGGAGGCGTTCGCCACTATGGATGACAACGATATGCGATCTGTCACTGTGGTGGATAATGATGGCAAGCCGCTGGGGTTTGTGAAGCGTCGTGAAGCCCGTAATGCCGCCGGAAGCTGCGAGGAGATGCTGCATACCTTCAAGGTGACGGGCAAGGCCGAAGAGAATCTGCGCGTCGTGCTATCCAAACTGTATGAGCACAACACCGTCTGGATGCCGATCGTGGATGAGGAAGGACGCTACAGCGGTGAGATTTCGCAGGACTATATCGCGGATTATCTCAGCTCAGGACGTACGCGCCGCCGATTGAATCCTTAACCAAGCGCACAATGGCTGAACCTTGAGGAACAGTGCACGACAGCCCGAGTCCAGACAAACCGCACGACAGTTGAAACGTTGGAAGAGGCGGCAGAGGAGTAAAGCGTCCTGCGCCAGGGATGGCGCGGGCCGAGCCCCAGGGATGGTTTACGGCGTCTTTACGATCTGCCGCCTCTTCCGACGTACGCACCGACTCACAGCCAGTGGTTTAAATCCCCATCTCCCCAACGCACGCACAGGCTCAAAATCAGTGATTTTCCTTCACCGCATTGATCACCCGCTCATCACCCCGTTCCGATGGCAGCACGATATTCAACAGCATCGCCAGAATGCCACCCGTGGTCACCGCATGACCAAACAGATTACTCACTAACGGTGGCAACTGCTTCAGCACCTCGGGTACCGCTTCAACACCTAAGCCAATGCCAAATGACACCGCCACGATCAACATCTCACGGCGGCCCAACGGGGATTGCGTCATTACACGAATGCCTGCCGCCACCACACTGCCAAACATCACCAGCGTGGCGCCGCCGAGTACTGGCGCGGGAATCTGCTGCAGCACATTCCCAATCACCGGAAACACGCCTAACAACAACAGCATCACGCCAATCACCATGCCAACATAACGGCTGGCCACGCCGGTCATCTGAATCACACCGTTGTTTTGCGCAAAAGTAGTGTTGGGGAATGCCGAAAACATCGCGGCGAACAAGCAGCTAATACCATCTGCCAGAATGCCGCCCTGCAAACGACGCTGGAAACCCTCGCCCTCAATCGGTTGCTGCGAGATCAGGCAGTTCGCCGTCAAATCCCCTACTGCTTCAATCACGCAAATCACCGACACCAGCGCAATCGGCACGAAAATGCTCCAGCTAAAATCAAAGCCAAAGCGGAAAAATGAAGGCAAAACCAACCAGTGGCTGGTGGCCATTGGTTTGATAGGCAGATGGCCGGTGAGTGCCGCCGCCAGACAACCCACGGCGATGCCTGCCACCACCGCAACCAGGCGCATCCAGCGATTTTGGGAGCGGTTGAGCACAATGATCACCAGCAGCGTCAGCGCGCCCAGCGCCAGATTGCCCGGAGCGCCAAAGTCAGCGGCGTTATGACCGCCTGCCCAATCGGTGATGCTGACTTTAATCAGACTGATGCCGATCAAGGTAATCACCGTGCCGGTCACCACGGGCGTCAGCACTTTCCGCAGCGGCGTCACACAGCGGCTGATTAGCATCGGGATAAACGCGGCCACAAAGTTGCATCCCATAATCATCGCCATGATCGCTTCCGGTGAACCGCCCTGCGCTTTCACCATCAAGCCACCGGATAAAATGACACCGAGAAAAGCAAAGCTGGTGCCTTGCAGGCAAATCATGCCCGCCCCAACACCCATAAAGCGGCGCGCCTGCAAAAACGTCCCTAAACCCGAAACCAGCAAAGACATGCTAATCAGATACGGAATGTAAGCCTGCAATCCAAGGATTGAGCCAATAATCAGCGGCGGGGTAATGATCCCCACCACGCTGGCAAGGACGTGCTGCAACGCAGCGAAAAAGGCGGGAACAGGGCCAATACGGGCATCAAGCCCATACAATAAACCTTTAGGGGAGTGCGACATGTGTATGCTCCGGCAGAATATTCATCAGCATGGCTGATGCATGATTCACGCCATTGGCACTCACATAGAGTAAAAAATTTATAACCTCATGATAAAAAGCTGATTTAAGCAGAGCAATATCGGATGCTGAATCCGAAACCTTAGATTCAGCATCCGACTATTTGCATCACTTCGTTTCACCACGCCGCAGGCTGCGCACTGTCAATGTGCATCAAAGCCTCATCCAGCAGGGAAATATCTAGATAGCCACTCAGCTCACGCTGCTCGGCACGCGGCAGATAAGGCAACTCACCCAACAGCGGTGCGCCCAGCTTTTCACGCAGAACATCAATGATTTCAGCGTAATGAGCCAGTCCTGGGTTAATGCGGTTGGCGACCCATCCCACTAAAGGCAACCCATCACGAGCGATAGTCTCGGCGGTCAGTAAAGCATGACTAATGCAACCTTCCTTAATGCCCACCACCAGCACAACCGGCAGCTGTTCCTGTTGAACCCAGCTGGACAACGGTTGCAGATCATTCATCAGACTGCGCCAACCCCCGGTTCCTTCCACTACCACCCGCGCGGCGCGGCTTTGTAACTGCTCAAGGCTGCGGCTCAGCAACGGATAATCAATGCGCACGGATGCGCTGGTGCTGATTTCATCTTCTTCCAGCGTGATGGGGTTGACCGCGTGGTAAGGGAGTTCGAGACCCGATGCCTGCTGCAACAACAGAGCATCTTTATTACGCAACCCGTCGGGTGTGTGCTGTGCACTTTTGGCAACAGGTTTAAAGCCCGCTGCACAGAGGCTCGCTTTGGCGAAACACTGCAGCAGCGCGCGTGACACGACGGTTTTACCCACCGCGGTGTCGGTACCGGTGACAAAGATTGTTTTCACCTTATTCCTCCTTCGTTAGAGCGATGTGTAACCTGCGAAGAAGGCAGTTTAAGGAAATGTCTCTGACGGCAGATTGCGTTAGCGCAAACTTAAGGCGAGCAGTGATTAGCCTTGCAACAGTTTTACCAGCAAATGGCCGCTGTAAAGGGAATCTTTGATCAGCGCGGCGGCACCGTGAGTACCTGGATCGCTGAGGCTGGTGGGCGCAAGCTGAATTTCATTACTGTACGCGGGTAACGCCTGCTGACGAATGGTGCTGCTGACGGCAGGAAACAGCACATCAGCGGCTTGATTGAGCGGTGAACCAATAAGGATTTGTTGTGGATTGAAGATATTCACCATCATTGCCAACATGCGGCCCACGTGGTGGCCTACACCGGCAATCACGTCGCGCGCCAGCCGATCGCCCTGCTGTGCGGCTGCGCATAAACTGGCGATGGTCAGGGGTTCCCGATGCAGCAAACTGTCGGGTTGTGAAGATAAACGCTGGGCCGCCAGCTGCAATAAACTTCCGGTGCTGGCTACGGTTTCCAGACAACCATGATTGCCGCAGTAACACTGCTGACCATAAGGATCGATCTGCGTATGGCCAATTTCAACCAGCGCGCGGCCACGTTTATGCAACAGCTGTCCCCCGCTGATCACGCCCGCGCCTACCGTTTCATCAATCACTATCTGAATCACATCCTGCGCACCGCGCGAGGCACCAAACAGCGCTTCAGCCAGCGTCCAGGCGGAGATATCATGCTGCACAAATACCGGTAAACCCGTGAGCGTGGAGAGCGTTTCACCTAGCGGCATTTCCTGCACGTCGTAGCCCGGCATGCGATGCACCACACCGGAAGCCGCATTGATCAAACCGGGCAAGGTGATGGCAATCGCGGTGAGACGTTCAAGTTTGTTCTGATGGCGGACGAAGAAGTCATTGACCATATTCTGCAGCGTTTGCAGCAGCGGCTGGTCAGCGCTGGCAGGCAGGGGCAAACGATCTTCCTGCAATGCCCGGCTACTGAGATCGCGCAGCGTCAGCGTGATCTGGCCCGGTTGAATGCGAATAGCCAGGTAGTGCCAGGCGAAGGTGTCGAGAATCAAGCCAATGGCCGGACGACCACGGCTGCCTGGATCCTGAAACTCGGTTTCCTGCACCAGATGCGCATCGAGCATTTCACGCACGATTTTGGTGATACTGGCGGGTGCCAGCTGGGCACGTTTAGAAAGCTCAATACGCGAAATCGGGCCGTAAAGGTCAATCAGTCGGTAAACCACACCTGCGTTGGTCTGTTTTATTTGGTCAATGTGGCCAGGCTGACTGTCCAGATTCACGCCCTGCTCCCGGATATTTTCGCGCTTCTAAATAAACAGCAGCTATGGTGATGCAGATTGGCAGGCAGCGTCAAATATTTGATTAGAAATGTGATTTATCGCACATAAAGATCGGGCCATTATTCACCGGGTGATTCAAATTTCGGCATTCTGCAGCATCAACTGCATCATATTGTGCATTTGCGCACTGGGTTCACGCGTGGCTGACCAGACCAGCCAGACTTCAGAAATGGCATCGTGCTCCTGCAAGGGGATCCACACCACATCGGCCAGTCGCGCACGTCGAAATGAAGCTGGCAGAATGGAAACACCCAATCCGGTGGCGACCAGACCGAGAATCGTCATCGCTTCCCCCACTTCCTGCGTAATAAAGGGTTTGATTTGATAACGGTGCAGCAGCGCCAGTGTTTCACCGTACAAAGCGGTGCCACCCTGCGGATCAAAAAACACGAATGGCTCGCTAGCGAGTGCCTGAATGGAGATAGACTCAGCATCTGCCAGCGGATGTGCCCAATGCACCAGCGCACACAGTGGCTCGCGCAGCAGCACCCGATGCTGTAAATCGCTCGGCAATGGCGTATTGCGCATCACACCCAAATCCAGTCGACCCTCATGCAACGGTGCCAGCTGCTGGCGGGTATTATTTTCCTGCATCGAGATGTGCACTTCCGGCCAACGCTGACGAAATTGATACAGCGCATCGGATACCAGGCCAGTGAAGGGAGCGGAAGAGGTAAAGCCAATGCGTAGCTCTCCTTCCTGTCCGCTATGCACGCGAGCCGCCCGACTGGCAGCTTGCTCAACCTGCAGCAGAATGGTGCGCGCATCCTGTAAAAACAGCTGACCGGCAGCCGTGATCTGCACGCTGCGATTAGTTCGGGTAAACAGCTGCGCGCCGATCTCTTGCTCCAGCTGCTGAATCTGCTGGCTGAGTGGCGGTTGGGAAATATTCAATCGCTGTGCTGCGCGGCCAAAATGCAGTTCCTCGGCAACGGCAACGAAATAGCGTAAATGGCGCAACTCGACATTCATATCTTAAACGTCTCATTTGAGATTATTAATATATTGTACAACCTAATCTCACTTTCCTACAGTTATCAGACCGTTTCTCATCTAAGGATATTCCGTGAGTCGCTCTTCCCAGGCAGTGACAATTCATGAAGACGAGTTGTCCGCTAAGCCTGCTTCAACCGTAGCCCCCTCAGAGTGGATTGAGCGTGGATCGCCGCAGTTTATGCGCGTCACGCTGGCATTATTTTCCGCTGGATTGGCCACCTTCGCGCTGCTGTATTGTGTGCAGCCGATTCTGCCCGTGCTGTCACAGCAGTTTGGCGTCTCTCCTGCCGAAAGCAGTATTTCTTTGTCACTCTCAACCGGATTGATGGCGCTGGGCTTGCTGGTGACCGGTCCGCTATCCGATGCTATTGGGCGCAAATCCGTGATGGTGACGGCTTTGATGCTTGCCGCCATTTGCACGCTGATTTCCGCCACCATGACCAGCTGGCAAGGCATTCTGATGATGCGTGCGTTGATTGGTCTGTCTCTCAGCGGCGTGGCGGCGGTCGGTATGACCTATTTAAGCGAGGAGATCCATCCCCGCGTGATTGCCTTCTCGATGGGTCTGTACATCAGCGGCAATTCCATTGGCGGCATGAGCGGACGCTTGCTCACCGGCGTGCTGACCGATTTCTTCTCCTGGCGTGTCGCCGTCGGCGTGATCGGCTGCTTCTCATTGGCTGGCGCCCTGATGTTCTGGAAAATTTTACCGGCGTCACGTCATTTCCGTCCCGCCTCGTTGCGCCCGCGCAGTTTATTCATCAACTTCCGCCTGCACTGGCGTGATAAAGGATTACCCTTCCTGTTCGCTGAAGGTTTTCTGCTGATGGGCGCGTTTGTGACGCTGTTTAACTACATCGGCTATCGTTTGTTAAGCGCACCCTGGTCGCTGAGCCAGGCGGTGGTGGGACTGCTGTCGGTGGTGTATCTGACCGGATCGTGGAGCTCGCCCAAAGCGGGCGCGATGACCAGTCGCTTTGGTCGTGGTCCGGTGATGATTAGCGCTACCGCCATTATGCTGGCTGGGTTATTGCTCACCGCCTTTAATTCTCTCTGGCTGATACTGCCCGGTATGATGCTGTTTACGGCGGGCTTTTTTGCCGCGCATTCTGTTGCCAGCGGCTGGATTGGTCCACGCGCACGCCGTGCCAAAGGCCAGGCCTCGTCACTCTATTTGTTCAGCTATTACGTAGGTTCCAGCGTAGCGGGTACGTTAGGCGGCGTGTTCTGGCACAGCTATGGCTGGGCGGGCGTAACGCTGTTCATCAGTGTGCTGCTGTTGCTGGCCTTGGTTGTTGGCTGGCGTTTACAGTGCCGAAAACTGTAATACCTTTCATCTAAACGACGGGGCCGATGCGCCCCGCGTCTCCCTAAAGCCCACAGAATCGGGCGATCAATCAGTCCCACTTAAAACAAAACGACAATTCGTCGCTATAATCCTTTTTATTCCAACAATAGTTAGATTTTCTTTTTTCACAGCAATGAGGACGTTAGATGCAACTCTATTATTACGTCGATAAGCATGCAGGCTATAACGACAACCATGTGGTACATGCAACAGGCTGTCCATTCATCCCTTCTGATAGTGCACGGCGTTTTCTCGGGACTTTCTACACACCCACCGCCGCCATACAACAAGCGCGTAAATTTTATTCCAGTGCTATGGGGTGTGAACAATGCTGCCCGGTGGCGGTAAAAAAAAGCCTGACCACTCAGAATAGCGTGGCGCTAAAACATATGGTGCAACTCTGATAATGCTGGTCTGACAATGGATTAGCGCTTAAGGGGTTTTGTTAAGTACGGCTGTCGCATCGTTCTAATATAGAAACAGCCGACTTAATCATCACTGGATCTCAAAGCGCTACGCCATGATTGTTTTTTCTCGCTATCACCCCTCAGACAAAAAGCAAGAATTGATAATAACCTCAGGCTATTAACCCGGCGTTTAGCGATAAAAAATAATCACTAATAAAAACGGTCCTGAAGGTTTTCATCCGCTCATTAATGCTCCACAATAGCCCCAATTTGTGATGCAGGTCACTTAACCGGGTGCGTTTCACCCCCTCACTCGCTGTCAGATCATTTGAACCCCATGCAATCTACTACCGTCTCTCGTAAAACAGCCTGGCTACGCGTTGTGCTGTTGGCCATTGCCGCTTTTGTTTTTAATACCACTGAATTTGTGCCTGTTGGCCTGCTGTCGGATATTGCGGCGAGTTACGCCATGAAAACCGCCGATGTCGGCATTATGCTGACCATTTATGCGTGGGTCGTTGCGCTGTTATCACTGCCGTTAATGCTGCTGACGCGTAATATCGAACGACGTTTTCTGCTTTCAGTGCTGTTCATTCTGTTTATCGGCAGCCATGTGCTCTCGTCCGTGGCATGGGATTTCACCTCCCTGGTGATTTCACGCATCGGTATCGCCCTGGCGCACGCAGTGTTCTGGTCGATCACCGCTTCACTGGCGATTCGTGTTGCGCCCGCGGGTAAGAAAACCCAGGCGCTGAGCATGCTGGCAACCGGTACGGCGCTGGCGATGGTGCTGGGCGTACCGATTGGTCGTATCGTCGGGCAGTATCTCGGCTGGCGTACTACTTTCGGCATGATCGGTTTGTCAGCGTTGGTGCTATTAATTCTGTTGGTGCGGATATTGCCGCGCCTGCCGAGTGAACACACCGGCTCACTGAGCAGCGTGCCGATGCTGTTCCGCCGTCCGGCGCTGGTGGCGATGTACATTCTGGTCACGCTGGTGGTCACCGCGCACTACACCGCTTACAGCTACATCGAACCTTTTATGCAGGTGGTGGCTAACGCGGATGAGAATTTCACGACGTTGCTACTGTTGCTGTTCGGTTCCGCCGGGATTATTGGCAGCGTGCTGTTCAGTACGCTGGGCAACAAATTCCCTTCTGCGATGTTACTGGCGGCGATTAGTATCATCACGTTGAGTATGGGTCTTTTGCTGTTTGCCGCCGTGCGTCCTGCTGCTATTTCGCTGCTGTGTATTTTCTGGGGCATGGCGATGATGATGATTGGGCTGGCGATGCAGGTTCGCGTGCTGTCACTGGCGCCCGATGCTACCGATGTGGCGATGTCATTGTTCTCAGGAATTTATAATATCGGGATTGGCGCGGGTGCCCTGTTGGGCAATCAGGTCAGCGAACACATGAAAATGTCGGATGTGGGTAACGTGGGTGGATTGATTGGTCTGGCTGCGTTGTTCTGGTGTATCACTATCTTCCGTCGGTATCCGCAACTCCGTTCAAACGGATAATCTGCTTTACGACCAGGGGCACACTTCTGTGCGCCCCTGCGCCATTCGATGCGCTTTGGTAATTAGTTATAAATTACCGCTGTGCCATTTAGCTTGTTGTTGCCAGAGGTCGAAGTGATGCGGAACGACTTTGCTCCGGCAGCACTCGCCTTCTCCGATAGCTGGTTCTCCAGTGAAGTCAGGTTAGTGCTACCTGATGCACTTACCACACCGATTTGCTGCTGGTTCAATGGTGCCTGATTGACCAATTCGGCAGCCATGCTACCAAACGCGATGGATGACAGTGCGACAGCGGCTAATACCATTTTGATGCTTTTCATGATTGTCTCTCTTATGCAGATGAAAGGGGTGGGTTGAATTTAGTTAACAACCGTTAATTAAATGCTAGCGCCGAACCGGGCATCTCGTCAATCATTTTATTAACGGTCGTTATTTTATTAAGAAGTGGCGTGATTATGGGCTTTAGCGCCCTTTTTCACTTATCGATTTGAGTGCTATGAAATGGGTAAAGCACAAACGGGCAAAGCAAATTAAGCTGAACTCCGGCTGCGCTTGCATATTTAGTTAGCGATCGGTAATTTAATCCCATGTTCTTCATGCAGTGAGGTGCGCTATGACCAAAATTACCGACACGCTTAATCGTAAAACGCGTGGCCGTCCAAAAGTGTTCGACCGCAACGATGCGCTGGATAAAGCATTGATGCTGTTTTGGGCCCACGGTTATGAAGGCACATCGCTGTCGGATTTGGTGGACGCAACCGGTGCAAAAGCGCCGACACTTTATGCTGAATTTGAGAACAAGGAAGGTCTGTTCCGTGCAGCAATGCAGCGCTACATCGATACCTTCAGTGCACAGCGTAATCAGGTACTCAACGACGAAACACTCGATGTGAAAGCCGCAATTGAAGCCTACTTTCGTGCCACCGCAGCCTGTTTTACCGAGTGCGATAAGCCCGCTGGCTGTTTCTTTATCTGCACGTCGAGTGCGCTCTCTTCTGGCTCCGACGAGATCGCGCAGATGCTGGCTAAGCAACATCATGCGCAGGAAAACGCCTTGAAACAGTTTTTGGATGCCCGACAGCAGCGCGGTGAATTACCGCAGTGCGCCAACAGCAGCACGCTGGCCAGCTATCTCGCTTGTGTGTTGCAGGGGATGTCGGTGCGTGCTCGTGAAGGTGCAAGTCGTGATGACCTTGATGGGATTGTTGATACGCAGATGGCCATCTGGCCGGCACTGGCAGGCTACTGCGCGCTAAACACGTAAAGGTCTGCCGCTTTGTCAGGCACTTGTTCTCCATAAAGCAGGGGCGATCTCAAGATCGCCCTGCCGCACATCAAAGCGCAACGCCACATAGACTTACGGCATAAAAAACATCGGTTTTAACGCTTGGCTAATGGGGCTGTTATCCGCATTGGAGGGCATCAGATCTTTCATCGATGCCCACCAGCGCTGGCACACTTCCGTATTCGCCACCGCCTCCCAACGAGCTTCCGACTCTATCTCCACGCTGGCAAACAACAAGTCACGTTCAGCATCCAGCCAGATCGCATAGTTGTGCGCACCGTGAGCTTTCAACGTCTGTTCCAGCTCAGGCCAGATCGGTGAATGGCGACGCAGATACTCATCGTGGCAGTGCGCATGCACCTGCATCACAAAGGCTTTACGCAACATCACTGCGCTCCGCACTCAACGCCGCTTGCCAGGGTTTGACGGCGAAACGTTCACCCAGTGCCACCAACTGTTCAGTGGTGATGCTCTGGCGAATTCCGCCCATCGACAAGGCTTTGACCACCACTTCTGATGACTTTTCAGCCGTGTCGATCAATCCAAACGTCTCATCCAGATTCGGGCCGGCACCGAAAATGCCGTGGAACGGCCACATCACCAGGCTGTGCGAAGCCATGGCATCGGCGGTAGCCTGACCAATCTGGTCGGTGCCCGGCACCATCCACGGCAAAATGCCGACACCATCCGGGAACACCACCAGACATTCGGTGCTCCCTTCCCACAGCAAGCGTGTGAAGCGGGCGGAATCCAGATTCACCACGTAGCTCAACGCCATAAAGTTGGTGGCATGGCAATGCATGATCACGCGGTCAGCCCCATTGGAAACCTGCTTACGCACGCTGTGCGACTGGAAATGCGCCGCCAGTTCCGAGGTTGGCAACCCGCCGTTGCTGAGTCCCCAATGGATCTTGTACGACAGCCCTTTATCGTCCACCTGTAGCAGCGCCAGACAGTCGGCGGGATCAAGCTGAACATTACGGAAAAACTTGCCTGAACCCGTCACCAGGAACCAATCGTTGGCCAGCGCGGGCGCCGGTTTGGTCAGCTCAATACAGCGCGGTTCGGCATAAAAATCGGCTGACCAGGCCTGAGCTTCCTCCGGCACTAAACGCAGGCTGACGTTGCCGCCATTACGCTCATCCCAGCCCTTTAACCACATATCACTGGTGGCTTTCACCATGTCCTGAACAAAGGACGAAGAGAGAATATTTTGCATGGTTGATCCCTTAACGTAGACGCAATGTTTGTTGTTCATAGTGGCGCACTTCGCTCAGCCAGCTGGCATCGGCGGGCACATCATGGCGCAGGCACCAGGCCTCCCAGACCGCCTGCCATGGCAACGATTTCTGCTCTTCCAGCAGCGCCAGGCGCGCGGTGTAATCCCCTTGCTGCTCCAATGTGCGTAATTGATCGCTGGGTTCCAGCAACGCACGCAGCAGCGCTTTTTTGGCATTGCGCGTACCGATCACCCAGGCGGCGATGCGGTTGATTGAGGCATCAAAGAAGTCCAGGCCGATATGCACTTTGTCGAACAGATTGTGGCGGGCAATCTCAGTGGCGATGGCCTGCGTTTCATCATCCAGCAGCACCACGTGATCGCTATCCCAACGCACGGGACGGCTGACGTGTAACAGCAGACGCGGCACGAACAGCATGGCGGTGGAGATTTTGTCGGAGATCACTTCAGTCGGATGGAAATGTCCGGCGTCCAGCGTCAACGCCGTTTGACGGCTGGCGGCATAACCGAGGCAAAACTCATTGGAGCCGACGGTGTAACTCTCCGCACCGATGCCAAACAGTTTGCTCTCCACCGCGTCGATATGATGACGTGGATCGAGCTTCTCACTGATCACTTCATCCAGCGCGCTGGCCAGACGCTCACGCGGTGCCAGACGATCGATGGTGAGATCTTTCATGCCATCCGGCACCCAGATGTTCATCACCGACGGGGTTCCCAGCTGTTCACCAAAGTGCGCTGAAATACGACGGCTGGCTTTGCAGTGGTCGATCCAGAACTGACGAATATCTTTGTCCGCATGTGACAGCGTAAAGCCATCCGCGCTCAGCGGGTGCGAGAAGCAGCTGGGGTTAAAATCCAGTCCTAACTTGTTGGCTTTTGCCCACTCCACCCAGCGGCTGAAGTGCTTCGGCTCAATGGCATCGCGCTCAACTGGGGTGTCGCTTTCCAGATAGATGGCGTGCAGATTGAGGCGTTTGGCACCGGGGATCAGCGACATCGCTTTCTCAATGTCAGAACGTAGCTCATCCGCGTTGCGAGCGCGTCCCGGATAATTACCGGTGGCCTGAATACCCCCCGTCAGTTCGCCATTCGGGTTTTCAAAGCCACGAACATCATCGCCCTGCCAGCAGTGCATCGATACCGGGATGCCATCCAGTTGGGTCATCACCTGGTCCACATCAATACCCAGCGCCGCATAGCGTTGTTTCGCCAGTTCAAAGGCTTGTTCAATCAGCTTTGTCATATGCAAGTTCCTTAGCAGGTTGGCTCAGTGCCGCAAAGCGTGCCTGGTGGGCAGCAAAGATGCTGGCGTTCTGAGGTGCAAACGTTTCTAACGGGAAATTTTTGTCGATGCAGCGGCGCAGATCGGCCACATCGCGCAGTTCACCCAACGCCATCAGCTGACAGCCGACATTACCCAGCGTTGAGGCTTCAATGGGGCCAGCCAGTACGGGTATTTCGCAGGCATCCGCACAGAGTTGGTTCAGTAATGGGTTCTGACTGCCGCCGCCGACAACATGCAGTTGGCGAATGGGGCTATCGCGCAGGGTGCTCAGTTCGCCAATCACCTGGCGATACAACAGCGCCAGGCTGTCGAAAATGGTGCGCGCCAGCGCTGCAGGGCTTTGCGGAATCGGCATGTGTTGCTCAGCGCAGGCGTCCTGGATCTCCTGCACCATGCTGGCGGGATTAATAAAACGCGGATGATTGGGATTGATCAGGGCACGACAGGCGGGTTCATTTTCCGCTTCGCCAATCAATGTGCAGAGATCTGAGATGTGCAATTCGCTGCACACGCGCTGCAGCAGCCAAAGACCCATGATGTTTTTCAACACCCGATAGCCTTCAGCGCCCCCTTCGTTGGTGATGTTGGCGTCGAGTGCGGCGCGGCTTACGCAGGGTTGCAGACTTTCAATACCCATTAACGACCAGGTGCCAGAACTGAGGTAAGCGGCATCATCCTGCATCAGCGGCGTGGCGAGTACCGCGCTGGCGGTATCGTGCGTCGCGACGGCCACCACCGGGATCTTTTTACCGCTGGCATTGATCCAGTTGCCCACGGTGTTGCCCGGCGCTGTCGGTTTACCAAACCAGTCGGCATCTATACCCGCCCACGCCAGCAACTCGCGATCCCACTCGCCAGTTTCAATATTGAGCAGCTGCGTGGTGGTGGCGTTGGTGTACTCCCAGTTCATGTTGCCGGTCAGACGGTAATGCAGGTAATCCGGGATCATCAGCGCATGTTTGACCTGTGCCTGCCAGTCCGGCTGTTGCTGGTGAAGTGCACGCATCTGATAAAGGGTATTGAAGGGTAAAAACTGGATGCCCGTGCGCTGGTAAATCGCGGCTTTACCCAGCTCATTGATCGCTTGCGCCATCAGTCCATCGGTGCGCGAGTCACGATAACTGACCGTTTCGCCAACGCGATCGCCGTTGGCATCCAGCAGCACCAGATCCACGCCCCAGGTATCAATGCCGATGCTGTCCGGCACGATGCCCTCATCATCTAACTGCGCCAGCCCTGCGCGTATCGCCTGCTCCAGACTGTCGAGATCCCAGCAGTCATAACCGGCGCGACGAACACGCTGATTGGCAAAACGACACACTTCACGCAGGGTGATGCGCTGATTAGCAGAGGTCCATTGTGCGAGCATCACGCGCCCGCTGGATGCGCCTAAATCAATGGCAACAATGTTACGCATACTCATGGCGTTTCTTCCTGTGATGAGATGGCTTTAGCGTATGAATCCTGGCGCTTTGCCACCTTCCCCTTACTGCCAGCGCGTGAAAGTCGCTGGCAGGCTGGCAAAGATGATCGTGAGAAAGCTCACAGAACCGAGAGACAGCAGAGTTGTGAGCGTTACCGCAATTCCATCAATCACCTGGCCGATCTTGAATAATTCGCCATTTTCCTGCGCTGAGCGGTTTAAATTTCAAGGTAAGGTGCACAGCGCCTGCGTAGACTCGGTTGCAAAATTGTTAATTGAGAGGCGCATCATGACCGTTCTGCACAGTGCTGATTTCTTCCCTGAAGGAAGCTACGCCATCGCCATTGAGCCGCGCGTGCCGCAGCAAGCCTTTCCTGAACATCATCATGATTTCCATGAAATTGTGTTGGTTGAGCAAGGTTCCGGCATTCACGTGTTTAACGGTCAGCCGCAGACCCTGTGCGCCGGCTGCGTGTGCTTTGTGCGCGATCACGATCGCCATCTGTATGAACAGACCGAGAATTTGTGCCTGACGAATGTGCTGTATCGCAGCCCGGCAGCGTTTCGTTTTCTCTCCGGTTTACAGTCATTGCTGCCCGGTGATGAGAACGGCAACTATGTGTCGCACTGGCGTATCAATCACAAGGTGATGGCGCAGGCGCTGCAGATCGTGACGCAGATGAAACAGCAGGAAGTCTGGTCGCTGGAACGTCAGGCGCATCAGGAACAGCTGTTTTTGCAACTGCTGGTGCTGCTGCGCGAAGCGGGTCACAACGATCAGGCGCAGGATCAGGAAGCGCGCCTGCACCGGTTGCTTGACTGGCTTAATGAGCATTACAGTGAAGATGTTGAGTGGGATGCGCTGGCCGATCGCTTCTCGCTGTCGCTGCGCACCCTGCATCGCCAGATGAAGCAGCAAACCGGCAATACGCCGCAGCGCTATCTCAATCGACTGCGCTTATTGCAGGCCCGGCATTTATTGCGTCATAGCGATATGCGCATTACGGACATCGCCTATCAGTGTGGATTCGGTGATAGCAACCACTTCTCCACACTGTTTCGGCGAGAATTTGGCTGCGCGCCCCGAGCGGAGCGCCAGCAGATGATGTAACTGGAGTGGTTCCCATGTCGCTGATACTGACGCGCGAAGATTATTTTCCGGCCACCAATCTGCCGATTGCGGTGGCCGAACGCATGCCTCAACCCTCCTTCCCGCCGCATCGTCATGAATTCAGTGAAATTGTGATCGTCTGGCGCGGTAACGGATTGCACGTGCTCAACGATCGTCCCTGGTTAATTACCTGCGGCGATGTGTTCTATATCCGCGACAATGATTGCCACAGCTATGACAGCGTCAATGATTTGGCGCTGGATAACATTCTCTATTGCCGCGATCGCTTTCGCCTGAGCCTGGACTGGAGCCAGCTGCTGCCCCCGCAGGACGATGATGCACCCGGCTGCTGGCGCTTAACCACGCGCGGCATGGCATTGGCGCGTGGGGTGATCAGCCAGCTTGAACGGGAAAGTCGTAAAAGCGATTCGTTGTCGATCCAGCTCTCTGAAGCCCTGTTTCTGCAGCTGGCGCTGATCTTGCGTCGCCATGGTTATGCAGCCGATCGTCCATGGGCGCTGCCGGAAGGTGAGCAGCTTGATTTGCTGATGTCAGCCTTACAGGGTGCGCTGCACCGCCCATTCGATCTGGCCCATTTTTGCCAACAAAATGAATTAAATGAGCGTGCGCTGAAGCAACTGTTTCGTCAGCAAACCGGCATGACGGTGGGCCACTATTTACGACAGCTGCAACTGTGCCAGGCAAAATATTTGCTGCGCACGCAGGATTGGTTAATCAGTGAAGTGGCCGCACGCTGCGGCTTTGATGACAGTAACTACTTCTCGGTGGTGTTTACGCGCGATACCGGGTTAACGCCAAGTGCCTGGCGCCAGCGTTTTCTTCCTCAGCACGCCTCGCTGAGCGATAAAATAAAAGCCTGACGCACCTTGCCGCGCGTCAGGCTTGTTCAATCGCGTACCGCGGCTAGTTAATTAGCCGTTAGCCATGCCCAATCCGACGATGTTGGCGGCAATGATGATCACCACACAACCCAGCGACAGCACGCGCACCGGACGCTGCCCCACCGCTTTCCACTCTTTCAGCACCAGACCGACTAAACCGCCGCACAGTACATACAGGCTCATGTGCAGCATCCAGCTCACAAAGTCGTATTGCGCAGGAATTTTCGCGTGGCCCCAGGCATAGAAGAAGAACTGCAGATACCACATGGTGCCGCCCAGCACGGCGAAGGCCACGTTGGCGATCAGCATCGGTTTCGCCACTGAGAAGTCACCACGCACCGACAGTTCTGGTTTGATCGCCAGACGGATAAAGCAATAGGCCAGGTTGACCAGCGCACCGCCGCCCATGATCACCACATAACTCGGCAATGCCACGTACAGCGGGTTAATGCCCAGATTGGCTGCCGCTTCATGCATCGGTTTCGCCGCATCCATCGCGAACGACATCCCGGCGGAGAAGATGCCGCACAATACCGCCAGCACCAGGCCTTTCTTGAGATTAAATTCTTCCGCGTTGATGCCGAGTGCACGCTCTTTTAATAGCCCGGCACGCGTCACGATCGCTACACCCACCAACGCCACCAACACGCCCAACAACGTCATGCGCCCGCCCGGCGAGCTGAACAGTTCAACAAAGCGTCCCTGTAACAGCGGCGTCATCAGGGTGCCCACCACGAGGGTGATACCGATAGCGATACCAATGCCCATCGACATGCCGAGATAACGCATGGTCAAACCATAGTTGATATTCCCAACGCCCCACATGGCACCAAACAGAAACACCGGCAGCAGCTGTGAGAAGCTAAAACTGCCGTAATACGCCCAGAAGTTGGGCAGCAGCACGGCGCTGACCGCCCATGGCAGAATCAGCCATGACATCACGCCGCCCACTGACCACATTGTTTCCCATGACCACTTTTTTACCTGCTTAAACGGAGCATAAAAACATGCGGCACTGGCGGCACCCACCAGATGCCATAAAATACCGGCAAGAATGGCACTGTTCATTGTTATTCCTTCGTAAGGTTGAGGCCCACAGGAAACCGACAGTTTCCCGATTAGCAGCAGTCTACGGTGGGCAGCTTTTCGTCAGCCTTTGGATGGCTGCCGAAAAGCGCGCGCTGCTGGCAATATTCGGGGGGTCTTCAACATGAGGATCACAAAATCGCATTTGCAGGCATCATTCTGACTGATTTTCATAAGTGACTTATTATTGGGGATATTTTTTATTTTTGTTGTGTTGATCGACACAGTTTTTGACTGACTGCCAACCTGCTGTTTAACATGGCAGTCACGTAAAGTCGCCCGATGAGCTTTCCCCCACGTGGCGAATTCCGTATAACGTTGGAAAAATCATCGCAACGAAGGAATGAGATGAATAGCAAAAGGTTGACGCTGCTGCTGTCGCAGCCGGTGAGCCGCGTGATGCTGGATGATATCCGCGCCATTGTGCCGCCCCAGGCGTTGAACGTTTTCATTAATGGATTGGATGAAGAGCGTTACGCCACACTCGACTGCATTCAGAGTGAAGAGAACTGCGCCCTGCTGGCATCGGCCATCGTGGTGTGGCGTCAACTCGGGCATATTCACCAGATTCGATATCAGAAAGGCGAACACCTGCGCGATGTGGATGACGCCACCCAATTCCAGCTGTTCAGTATGATGAAAACCCATCGCGCCATTGTTCAACTCGCTTAACGATCAGGATAATTATGAAAATCGGACTGCTCTTCCCTATTGCCATCATCATTGCTGGCGTCAGTTTCCTCGCCTGGTTTATCGCCAGCGGTGCAGCGGTGCCGGGGTCCTGATAATTTTGCTGAAAATGATGATTAGCTAACACGCTGAATACGCGGCATTTCATCAGGAATGCTGCGTCTGTCGTCTCGTTCTTCCCTTCTCTGCCATCCCGTCATTCCCTCTGGCACTGACAAAAAGGTGCTACACCTTGATCTGTTTCACTCTCGATTCACACCATGCTAACGAAACCGATCGCGGAGACCCTACAGATGACAACACACCATCAACATTACATTAATGGCGCGTTTGTAAACGATCAGAACGATAAATGGATTGAGGTCATCAATCCGGCAACTGAAGCGCTGCTGTCACGCGTGCCACAAGGCACACAGCAAGATGCAGCACATGCGATTGCCGCGGCAGAAGCAGCACAGCCTGGTTGGGAAGCATTACCCGCAGTAGAACGCGGCAACTGGTTGCGAAAAATTGCTGCCGGTATTCGCCAGCGTGAACCCGAACTGACGGCCACGATCGTGGCGGAAGGCGGTAAAACGCAGGGGCTGGCACAAACTGAAGTGCTTTTCACCGCGGATTATCTGGATTACATGGCCGAATGGGCGCGTCGTTATGAAGGTGAAATCGTGAATAGCGATCGCCCGAATGAAAATATCTTCGTGTTTAAGAAAGCTATCGGTGTCACCACCGGCATCCTGCCGTGGAATTTCCCGTTCTTCCTGATTGCGCGTAAAGCGGCGCCGGCGTTGATTACCGGCAACACTATCGCCATTAAACCCAGTGAACTCACACCCAACAACGCGGCAATTTTCGCGCAGATCGTGCATGAGATCGGCTTACCGAAAGGCGTGATCAACTTCGTGTTCGGCTATGGTCCTGAAGTCGGACAGGAGCTGGCGGCGAACCCGAAAGTCGGTTTGGTGAGCCTGACCGGCAGCGTCGGCGCGGGCATTGCCACCATGCAAGCCGCCGCGAAAAATGTCACTAAAGTGTCGCTGGAACTCGGCGGCAAAGCGCCGGCTATCGTGATGGATGATGCGGACCTGGATCTTGCAGTAAAAGCGATTGTCAGCTCTCGCGTAATCAACACCGGACAGGTGTGCAACTGTGCAGAGCGCGTGTATGTGCAGGAAGGCATTTATGATCGCTTTATCACCGCTCTGACTGCCGCGATGAAGCAGGTGAAGTTTGGCAATCCGGCCGAACAAACCGATATCGACATGGGCCCGCTGATCACCGCCGCCGCACTGGGACGCGTCGAGCAAAAAGTGGCCAATGCGGTCGCTGAAGGCGGCAAAGTGGTGCTGGGCGGCAAACGCGTCGGCGATAAAGGCTTCTACTTCGAGCCGACGATTATTACCGGTGTACGTCAGGAGATGGAGATCATGCGTGAAGAGATCTTTGGACCGGTATTGCCGGTGATGACCTTTAAAACTCTTGATGAAGCCGTAGCGCTGGCTAACGATTGTGAATATGGCCTGACGTCTTCGATTTATACGCAAAACCTGAACACCGCGATGATTGCGCTGCGTCAGCTTAAATTTGGTGAGACCTACATCAATCGCGAGAACTTCGAGGCGATGCAGGGATTCCATGCCGGCTGGCGCAAATCGGGCATTGGCGGCGCCGATGGACGTCACGGTCTGGAAGAGTATCTGCAAACCCATGTGGCGTATTTGCAGTTCTCCTGAGTGAAATATCTGGCTGGACAAGCTGCCAGCCAGCTATCGTCATTCGTTGCAGCCGCACCTGAACGGGTGCATTTCTGCAGGCTGCGCGATGGTTCGCGCAGCTACGGAAGTCGCTTTTGGTAACGAGCCAGGCTAATCCGCTCAACGGTCTCTACGCGATACGCTTCTGGCTGCGCAGCAAGGCTAAACCACTCAGTACCGACATCGCCATCAGGTAATAACCTGGCGCGAGGCTGGTGCCGGTGGCCGTGATCAGCAGCGTACAAATCAACGGTGCAAAGCCACCAAACACCGTCACCGCGACGTTATAGCTGATCGCCATGCCGCTGGCGCGAGTGCCAATCGGGAACAGATCGGCCATCACCGACGGTACCGTCGAGAAGTAGATCGATTTCAGCAGCGCCATCCAGCACACCAGAATAATCAAGGTAGTCGGCGTGGTGTGATTCACCACCATCTTAAACGCTGGATAGATAGTGATGATCAACAGGATCAGCGAGCCCCACATCAACGGCACGCGACCGACACGCTCCGCTAGTAAGCCCATCAGCGGCGTCACCACCGTCAGGATCACCCCTGCCAGCAATGTCGCAGTGAAAGCGACTGAACCCGGAAGATGCAGGTTTTTGGTGGCGTAGGTTGGCACGTAGTTGAGCATGTAGTTCACTGCGGTGGAGATCACCATCAGGCCAATCGCCAGCATCATCAGCTCTTTCTGACGCCCGAACAGACGTTTCAGCGGTGCGGCTTCAGGCGCTTGCGCTTCAAAGCTGGCAGGCTCATGCACATGGCGGCGGATATAGATCCCCAACGGACCAATCAGCAGCCCGAAGGCAAACGGAACACGCCAACCCCAATCCTGAATCTGACTTTCCGTGAGGATCTGCGTTAGCCCCAGACCAAACGCCGAGGCCAGCAGCGTACTCGCGCCCTGCGTGGCAAACTGCCAGCTGGCGATAAACGCCCTGCGCTCCGGGAAATGCTCAACCAGAAACGCCGTGGAGCTACCGAATTCGCCACCCGCAGAGAAACCCTGCACCAGACGCGCCAGCAGAATCAGCAGCGGTGCCATCAGGCCAATACTGCCATAGCTCGGCATAAAGGTGATGACGGCGCCGCCCAGCATCATCAGGTTAATCGACAGCAGCAGCGCCTTTTTACGCCCGTGGCGGTCGGCATAGTTACCCAGCACAATTGCGCCCAGCGGACGGATCAGGAAGGAGACGCCGAAACTGCCAAATGTCAGCAGCATGGAAACCGATGGATCGCTGGTAGGGAAAAACGCATGCGCAATGTAACTGGCAAAGAAACCATACACCGCAATATCAAACCACTCCAGCGCATTGCCGATACAGGTGGCAAACAACGTTTTGTGCAGGTTCGGTTTAGTGCTGCTTAAAGGGGCAGCCGTGTTAAGCGTGCTCATACAGCACCTCCTGCGTGTTGACGATGCCTGGCCACCAGTTCGCTGCCTTGCTCGCCGAGATCCCACAGCAGTCGGGTCATAATTTGCAGACCTTCACGCGCAATCGACTTCAGCATATGTTCGTTGACGCCATGCTGGCCGCAGGCCGGATAAGAGTGCGGCACCCACAATGTCGGCAGGCCAAGAATATCAGAGAACACTTCGTTGGGCAGTGAACCGCCCAGATTCGGCAGCAACGCCGGTTTTTTGCCGCTGGTCTCTGCCATGCTCGCCAGCACCCAATCCACCAGCGGATCGGTAGGATCGAGTCGCGTCGCCGGTGAACCGCGCATAAACTCCACTTTCACGAAGCCAAAACCGTGCTGCGCCAGATGCTCACTGACATGCTGTGCAAGATTTTCCCAATCGGTGCCAACCACAAAGCGCAGCTGGCACACCGCCGTGGCTTCACCAGGAATCGCATTCATCGGACGCGCCGGATTGCCGGTCAGGAACGCCAGCACTTCCAGCGTATTCCAACCGTAAAGTCTTTCTGTCGGAGAGAGCGTCGGCTCACCCCAGGTGGTATCAATCTCGGGATCGCCCGGCATCCCGCCCACTTCGATGTCGCTGAGGATATCGCGCACTTGTTGAGTGAGAGAATTGGGTTTCAGCGCATCTACCTGCAGCACGCCCTTTTGGTTCACCAGGCAAGCAATAGCATTGGCCAACTGCGTGCCTGGATTGGTCAATAAACCGCCCCAGTTACCGGAGTGATAGGCGTTGTCACGCGCGGTAACGGTGAGACGGAAATTTACCGCGCCCCGAGAGCCGAGGAACAATGTGGGTCGTACCGCATTCAGACGTGGACCGTCGGAGGCGATAAACAGATCGGCTTTCAGCAGTTCAGCATGGTGCTGGCACAGTTGAGCCAGACCCGGCGAACTGATCTCCTCACCCATCTCAAACAGCATTTTGCAGTTGAATCCAAGTCGTCCACCGCGCGCTTTGAACACTTGCTCCAGCGCCGCGAGATTCACACAGTGCTGACCTTTGTTGTCAGCGCTACCGCGTGCGTACCAGCGATCTCCCTCTTCCACCAACTGCCACGGCGATAGGCCTTCGCGCCAGTTTTCATCGTCGCCGAACACCACATCGCCATGGCCGTAGCTCAGCAGGGTCGGCAGTGCCGGATCTTCGATGCGCACCGCCACCAGGAAAGGACGGTGGGCGGCTTCCGGGTTATCGATAAAATGTAAGGTGAACCCCAGCGCGATGAGCTGTGGGCCAATCTCATCCTGCAGGTAACGCTGTAGTTCGCTGTCACGATCCTGGCGCTGGCTTTCGGTGCGTTGCGCCACGCGGCGCGCCAGCGTTTCCTGAAATTCCCCGCTGTCGAACCAGGCGGTGGCTTGTTGAACCGCTTGTTGTGCTGTCATGTTTGCATGTCTTTTATTGGTATTGTGGTTTTGTCATCTTTGCGGAAACCATGCTTTGCCACAATTATCAATTTATCGAGTATGATTTGCTTTTATGGCAAAGCTCCGCTGCCCGATTTCGAGGCATGCACCAGCATGAGGCATCCGCATGATAAGCAATGAAATCCGCTATTTCCTGGCCGTCGCGAATACCGGTTCGCTCAGTGCGGCCAGTCAGCAACTGTTTGTCGCGGTGTCAGCCATCAGCAGACAGATCCAGCGACTGGAAAATCAGGTCGGTGTGCCGCTATTTGATCGGCATGCGCGCGGTATGGTGCTGAATGAAGCCGGTGAAATTTACGCCCATCACGTGCGTAAAAATATGCTGGAGATGGAATACGCGCTGGCAGAAATCAAAGGATTGAAGGCCGTACGACGCACGCTGATTCGCGTGGCCTGTACCGATGGGCTGGCCTTTACGCTGTTGCCGCGCATGATTGCCGCCTTCCGTGAGGATAATCCCGGTGTGTTGTTTGATATTAAAGTGGCGAGTACACAAGGTGTGGCGGAGCTACTGCGTAGCGGAGAATGCGATCTGGCACTGCAATTCAGCCTGCACGCTGAACGCGGCGTGGAGGTGATCGGCTCCTGGCCCGCCCCGGTGCTGCTGGTGATGCATCAGACTCACCCGTTGGCGAGCGCAACACACGTGACCCTGAACGATGTCAGCCACTATCCGCTGGCTTTGCCGCAGCAAAATACCACGGTGCGCCAGCTGTTTGAGCTGGCGAGCCATATGAGCGGCAATCTGATTGAGCCGGTGATCACCTGCGATACCTTCTCAACGTTGTTCCACTTTCTGCTGCGCACACCGCTGGCTCTGACCATTTGCAGCGCCTTTACCGTGCTGCAGGAAGCGGAGACCCATGGCTTGATATTGCGCTCGGTGGGGATCGATCAGTTGAGTCAGCGCAACCTGCAGTTGCAAGCGCAGTCAGGGCGACCTCGCAGTGCCGCCCTGAATGTGTTCATGACATTTCTTCTGCAGCAGATGAACGCACTGGAAGAACCGTTGCGTCAACGCTGGAAGCCTTAATCGCCAGTTGGCAGTTTAGCGGGCCGCTTTTGGACTGCCCGCTGCCATCATCAATCCTTAATATCGACCGGATAGAAAATGTGTTTGCCAAACGGATCGACGGTATATCCGCTCACCGTTTTGCGCACCGGCTCGAAAATCGTCGAATGGGCGATCATCACGGCAGGCACCTGATCGTGCATGATCTGCTGCGCTTCACGGTAAAGCGTGACGCGCTTATCGTGATTTTGCTCAGCACGCGCTTCGGTGATGATCTTCTCGAACGGCTGATAACACCATTTCGAGGAGTTGGAACCGCCATTTGCCGAGGTGCAACTGTAGAGCGGGCCGAAGAAGTTGTCCGGATCGCCGGTCGCCGTGGTCCAGCCCATCAACGCCGCCTGATGCTCACCGCCTTTCACGCGTTTAAGGTATTCACCCCACTCATAACTGACGATGTTGGCTTTAATGCCCACCTGTGCCCAGTCGGCCTGAATCATCTCCGCCATTCGTCGCGCATTCGGATTGTAAGGACGCTGAACTGGCATCGCCCACAGTGAGATTTCGGTGCCAGGTTTGATGCCCGCTTCCTGCAGCAGCGCTTTGGCTTTCTGCGGATCATAATCGTAATCTTTCAGATCCTTGTCGGCGCTCCAGACATCCGGCGGCAGAATATTTTTCGCTACCGTGCCGGTGCCTTTAAAGATCGCGTCAATTATCGCCGGCTTGTTAATCGCCATCGCCAGTGCCTGACGCACTTTGACGTTATCCAGCGGCGCTTTGGTGGTATTGAACGACAGGAAACCAGTGTTTAAACCTGATTTCTGTTCGAGCGTTAAATCGGGGTTGCTGCGCATTTTGTCGAGGTCAGCGGGATTGGGAAACGGCATCACCTGACACTCGTTTTTCTCCAGCTTGGCATAGCGCACCGAGGCATCCGGCGTGATGGAGAACACAATACGATCCAGTTTGGCTTTGCCCTGCCAGTATTCCGGGAAGGCTTTATAGAGAATGCGCGAGTCCTTTTGATACTGCACCAGCTCAAAAGGTCCGGTGCCGATCGGCTGCATATCGACTTTTTCCGGTGTACCGGCTTTTAACATCTGGTCGGCATATTCGGCTGAGTGAATTGAGGCAAAATACCAGCCGAGATCGGCGAGGAACGGTGCCTCAGCATGCGCAAGCGTAATGCGCACGGTATTGTCGTCAACCTTTTCAATACCCTTGATCAGCTTCGAGAGCTCTAAGCTGTCAAAATTGGTGTAGTTACCGCCCGAGACGTTGTGATACGGATTTTTTGGATCCATTTGACGCATAAACGAGAAAATGACGTCGTCGGCATTAAGGTCGCGTGAGGGTTTGAACGCCTTATTGCTCTGGAATTTCACCCCTTTACGCAGATGGAAAGTGTACACCGTGCCGTCCGGGCTGATATCCCAACTTTCTGCCAGGCTTGGCACCAGTTCAGTGGTACCGGGCTTGAAGTCTACCAGGCGATTGAAAATAGGCACTGCACTGGCATCAACACTGGTCCCCGAGGTATACAGCTGCGGGTTGAAGTTCTCAGGCGAGCCTTCAGAGCAATACACTAATGTTTTGGCTGAAACGCCACCCGCCAGCGCTAATCCCAGCGCGCTGAGTGTGAACTTCATCATCATCTTTTTCATCATGATCCTCGTTTTTATTGACTTCCATGAGCCTGCCTCGGTATGAATTGATAAATAACACGATTTATCTGACGTGTGTAATGCACATCGTTCAAAGCTAATAAGGAATTGTGATGACAGACCAATTAACACGCCAACTGACACAGCGTTTTTACCGCTATCTGGCGGTTTCCAGCCAGAGTGATGCCAAATCCACCACGCTGCCAAGCACCCCTTCGCAACATGCGATGGCGGAGTTGCTGGCGCAGGAGTTGCGTGAATTAGGTTTGCAGGAGGTGGTTATCGACCAACATGCCACCGTCACGGCCGTTAAACCGGGCAACCGTCCAGACGCGCCGCGCATTGGCTTTATCACCCACATTGATACGGTGGATGTTGGCTTGTCACCGGATATTCATCCTCAGACCCTGCTGTTTAACGGTGAGGATCTCTGTCTCAACCGCCAGCAAGATATCTGGCTGCGCGTGGCGCAACATCCAGAGATCGCGCCTTATCGCGGGCAGGAGATCATCTTCAGCGACGGCACCAGCGTGCTCGGCGCGGATAACAAAGCAGCCGTCACCGTTGTGATGACCTTGATGGAGAACCTTAAAGGCGATCACGGTGACATCGTGGTGGCGTTTGTACCAGACGAAGAGATTGGCCTGCGCGGCGCGAAAGCGCTGGATCTGGAAAACCGCTTTAATGTCGATTTCGCCTGGACCATTGACTGCTGTGAGCTGGGTGAAGTGGTATATGAAAACTTTAACGCGGCGGCGGCTGAACTGGTGTTTACCGGCGTTCCGGCTCATCCGATGTCAGGCAAAGGCGTACTGGTGAATCCGCTGCTGATGGCGCACGACTTCATCTCACGCTTTGACCGCCAGGCGACACCAGAGCATACCGAGGGCCGTGAAGGCTATATTTGGTTCAACGATATTAACGCCAATGCCAGCCGTGCGGTGTTGAAAGCCTCTATTCGCGATTTCGATTTGAAGGGGTTCGATGGCAAGAAACAGCAGCTGGTTGAGGTGGCCGATGAGATTGCGGCGCTTTACCCTACGGGGCATGTCGCGTTAAACATCAGCGATACCTACAGCAATATCAGCAATGCCGTGGGTGAAGATCGTCGCGCGATTGATTTGATTTTTGCTGCATTAGATCAGGTCGGTGTTGAGCCAAAAGTGATCCCGATGCGTGGGGGAACAGATGGTGCGGCCCTGTCAGCGAAAGGCTTGCTAACGCCCAATTTCTTTACCGGCGCCCACAATTTCCATTCACGCTTTGAATTTTTACCGGTGCCGTCGTTTGTGAAGTCTTATCAAGTGGCGGAAGCGCTGTGTTATCTGGCGGCTAAGTAGCAAGCGGGCATTAACGCATCATTACACAGTCACAGGCCTTGAGATGGCACGGCAACCACTGAGTTGCCCATGCCCCGGTGGCGGAAATGAAAAAGGCTGCCATTAATGAAAAATGGCAGCCTTCGTTAAATCTGGTTTTAGCGAACCAGCATTACGCCAGGCGTGACGCTGGTTGTTACTTCGCTGCAGTCACATCAATGCCAGGGAAGAATTTCGCCGCCAGCTTGGTGATGGTGCCATCCGCCTGCACTTTAGTGATGGCCGCATCCAGTTCACCTTTCAGTTTGGCATCGCCCTTACGCAGACCAAAACCGATACCTGAACCGAGGATGGTATCATCTTCAACCGGCTTGCCGACGAAGGCAAAACCTTTGCCCTGCGGTTTATCGAGGAAGCCAGACTGACCCGCGGCTGACATCACCAGCGTACCGTCAAGGCGGCCCGCGACCATGTCGTTATACACCTGGTTCTGATCCTGATAAGAGGTTACGGTTACGCCCTGCGGTTCCCAGTGCTTCTTAGCGTAAGTTTCCTGGATTGAACCCTGCAGCACGCCGATGTTTTTGCCTTTCAGCGACTCGGCCGTTGGCAGCAGCTTCTCACCGGCTTTAACGATCAGCATGGTAGGAATACGGTAGATTGGCTTGGTGAAGTCGATGTTTTTGGCGCGCGCTTCGGTGATGTTCATCGCCGAGTTGATCGCATCAAATTTTTTCGCCTGCAGTGCCGGGATCAGCGCATCAAAGCTGCTTTCCACCCACTTACAGTCAAAATTACCGACCTGGCAAATCGCTTTACCCAGTTCGATATCAAAACCTTCCAGCTCGCCCTGTGCGTTGCGGCTTTCAAACGGTGGATATTGTGATTCCAGACCGTAGCGTAAGGTTTCCTGCGCCAGTGCGTGTGCTGAAGTCAGCATACCCAGAGCCACAAACAGTGCGTTTAATTTTTTCATTATTCTTCCCCTAATTACCCTTTAACCCGGCACAGCGCTTCCGCGCCAGCCTGCAGTGTTGCGTCGTCTTTCGCGAATGACAGGCGAATTAATTTATTGTCAGTGCCGTCCATATAAAACGCCGACAACGGAATGGTGGCCACACCGTGATCGACGATGAGACGTTTTACCATTTCACTGTCGCTTTCGTCACTGAAATGTCCGTAACTGGCCAACATAAAGAACGAGCCAGCACTCGGCAGCAGCTTAAACGGTGAATCCTGCATCAACGCCAGCAAACGATCGCGTTTTTCCTGATAGAACGGTGACAGCTGCAGGTAGTTTTGCGGATTCTGTAAATAGTGCGCAAAACCCACCTGCATTGGCGTATCGGCGGCATACATCATGAATTGATGCACCTTCACAATCTCTTCCATCAGCGCGGCCGGTGCCAGGGCGTAACCCACACGCCAGCCGGTGACGTGAAAGGTTTTGCCGAACGAAGACACGATCACGCTGCGCTGCGCCAGCTCCGGATGCGTTGCCATGCCGCAGTGGGCACGGCCATCAAACAGGATATGTTCGTACACTTCATCGGACAGCACCACGATATCGGTGTTGCGGGTTAAAGCCGCCAGCTGTTCCAGATCGGCTGGCGTCAGCACCTGCGCACTTGGGTTATGTGGGGTGTTGATGATGATCATACGGGTGCGCGGCGTGATGGTGGCACGCAGTTCATCCCAGTTGATCGCAAAATCCGGCACCTGCAATTTCAGGCCAATCGGGGTTGCGCCTTGCAAACGCACCACCGGCGCATAGCTGTCAAACGCCGGTTCAAAGAAGATCACCTCGTCGCCTGGGTGCACCAGCGCAGAAATCGCCATGTAAATACCCTGGCTGGCGCTGCCGGTGATCAGCACTTCGCTGCCCGCATCATAGTGCTGGCCATACAGCGTCTCGACTTTTTCGGCCAGCGCTTCGCGCAACGCCGGTAAGCCGGTCAGTGATGCATACTGGTTATGACCTTCGCGCATGGCTTTGCTGACCAGCTCCACCAGATGCGGATCGCACGGGAAGTTCGGGGCGCCCTGCGACAAGTTGATGGCTTTATGTTGCGCCGACAACTGGCCGATGACGCTGAAAATCGTCGTGCCGACATCGGGCTGTTTGGAAGAGATGTTAACACTGCTATTCAGGGTCATCGTTGCTCCACAAGGTTGCATAACCACGTAAGGAAAGTAGATTTCTATTCAACGGTGAGACGCTTGAGTCGACAAGCGAATTGTTGTCATAATAGCCATGACTTAAAATCATAGCTTGAGGCCGTTATGTCCCGCTCTTCACTGCCGTTGAATGCCATCCATGCTTTTCTGGTCACCGCACGTCATCTCAATCTGACGCGCGCCGCCAGCGAATTATGCATCACGCAGGGTGCGGTGAGCCGTAAAATCGCCACGCTGGAAAGCTGGTTGGGCTTTCCGTTATTTGCACGCCATGCGCGTGGCCTGCATCTTACCGAGCAAGGCGCGGCGCTGTTGCCTGAACTGCAGCAAGGTTATGCCATACTGGTGAATGCCACCGAGAAAGCCAGCCGCAGTAATGCCTCGATTCGTTTGAAAGCGCCCACCTGTGCCATGCGCTGGCTGGTGCCGCGTTTGGTGGCGCTCGAGCAGCAGCGGCCGGACATCCACGTAGCGCTGACCACCACGCTGGATCATGTTTCGCAGTTAGAGAATTATGACGCGGCGATTGTGTTTGGCACGCCTCCTGTCGGCTCCATTCGGTTGTTTGATGAACGACTCACACCGGTCTTAGGCAACAACGTCACGCCGCCCGCGCGCATCAGCGATCTGGCGAAGTTTACTTTTTTGCATCCCACCCATGATACAAGAGACTGGCAAATGTGGCTGGCGGATCAATCTGCCAATGTGCCGATGGCGCGCAATCAGCATTTTGCCACCATGGATCTCGCTATCAGCGCGGCGATTCAGGGCTTTGGTGTGACGGTAGCTGATGTGACGTTGGTGCAGAATGATTTAGCGAATGGCCGGTTAATTGCCCCGTTTGCCAACACGGTGGCAACCGGGGCAGCATACAGCCTGCTACAGCGAGCAGAACAGGATGCGCCACCGTTCCTGCCGGAACTGGTGGCGTGGTTGTGTCAACCTCAGAATGAAACCCACTCATCGGCACTGGCCGACTTCGGTTGAACGGCTGGCGTACCGGATAGCACCGGGCGGCGCAAAATGGTGCTGGCTGGCGCGGCCTGAGCTTTGCTCACCGGCGCACTGTCTGACAGACGGAATTTCGCCACCGAAGCCTGCAACTCTTCTGTTTGACGCTCCAGCGCGCTGGCTGCCGCAGAGACCTGCTCGACCAGCGAGGCGTTCTGCTGGGTCACGCTGTCCATTTCCGTTACGGCGGTTCCGACCTGGGAAATGCCTTTACTCTGCTCTTCAGAAGCAGCCGCAATGTGCTTCATGATCTCATTCACATCCTGCACCGACTTCAGAATGTCGTTCATGGTGCTACCCGCGCTGCTAACTAACGCAGAGCCCTTATCCACGCGCTGAACGGAATCTTCGATTAGCGTGGCGATCTCTTTCGCCGCCCCGGCACTACGCTGTGCCAGATTACGCACTTCGCTGGCCACCACCGCAAAGCCACGGCCTTGCTCGCCCGCGCGAGCGGCTTCAACGGCGGCATTGAGAGCCAGGATGTTGGTCTGGAAGGCAATGCTGTTGATCACGTTGGTGATCTCCGCAATTTTCTTCGAACTGCCGGAAATGCCCTGCATGGTGGTGACCACTTCACCCACCAGTCGGCCGCCCTGCTGCGCGGTGCCGGTTGCCGTTTCTGCCAGTGAGCTGGCCTGGCGTGCATTGTCGGCGTTAAATTTCACCGTTGCCGTGAGTTGCTCCATGCTGGCCGCCGTTTGCTCCAGCGCGGCAGCTTGCTCTTCGGTGCGTGAAGAGAGATCGTTGTTACCGGATGAGATTTCTGCCGCGCCGCGATATATATTCTCGGTTCCGCTGCGAATGGCGCTCACCGCTTCTCGCAGACTGTCTTGCATTGCACGCAGCAGCGGCACCAGTTTGCCAACGCAGTTGCGGCCGAAATCTTCCACGGGCTGGCTAAGATCGCCCTGGGCAATCACCGCAAAATGGTTGCGCACACGCTCCAGCGGTTTCACCAGCATCGCCACCAGATAACGGTCGGTGAACAGCAAAATCACCAGACCGAACACCACGGCAACCAAAATAATCACCTTGGTGATGTTGGTGAGTTTGTCGACGGTAACGCGTGTCTCATCCAGCTTGATACCCGCGGCTTTATTGAAGGCTTCCGCGCTGGTGCCAAATGCACGGCTCAGAGCAGGCGTCACATTGTTGGCCTGCGTGCGGTAAGCCTCAATCGTGCCCTGTTGTGCCAGCGAAACCTGCGGCGCAATGCCTTCATCCAGCAGCTTCTGCCAGCTGGCGATGACGCTGTTGGCGGTTTCACTGTCCATTGGGCCGGGTGCCATGGCTTTGAACTGGGTCAGCTGCGCTTTCATGCTATCCAGCGCCTGTTGCACCGGTGCGAAGGCATCCGCACTCACCGCCGCGCCCGATGCGCGCCCTTCCATCACGCGGGATAAACGCGTGACCACACGAAAATATTGATCGTTGCCTTTACTCAGTACCGTCATCTGGTTAACCAGCTCACGGTCTATCTCATTCCCTTCGCCGAGGGCATTGAGCGAGTGCACGCTAAATAACCCGACACCGCACCACAGCAGGCAAAACAGCCCGAGAATGGTCAGCATCACGGCGCGAATAGTGAAGTTTTTTAAGATTCCCATACATAATCCCTTGGTGTGAAACGCGAAGGAGGCCCGATAAAATAGGGCATATTGCGTTTATCGGCAGTGGATAGGGAAAATGTAACGGTTTAATAAGCTAATAAATTGCTGTCTGCTTAAGCCGGATAGGAAATGTTATTGTTTATAATCAGTGGATTAGCCGAAAATTTGCCTTATAAATTCATTTGCGCAATTTCAC
The DNA here is from genome assembly GCF_020179835.1 of Pantoea sp. alder81. Taxonomy (GTDB): domain Bacteria; phylum Pseudomonadota; class Gammaproteobacteria; order Enterobacterales; family Enterobacteriaceae; genus Pantoea. Next base: position 990,030 of record NZ_JAIUDA010000001.1, read on the forward strand.
TATTAGCTTGCTCATCAAAGCTTCACGTGGCTGCGCATCATCAGGCGGAACAAACGCAGGCGCCCGCGCATAAAACGCGCCTTCAACACGGCGTGCGGTTTCCCCTGATCGCCGAGGGCTAACGTCAGGTCTTCACGTGGTCGCCACACCGGCCAGTCGATCTCGCCCTTCAGCTGATAGCTAAACTCGCTGGCATCCCGCGCGAACGTTACCCAATAGCTGCTCACCATGTCAGCGAAGGCCTGATCTGCAGCGGTGTAATCTCGCTCAACCGGTGGTTTTAGCGTGGTCAGCGTGTTGAACACGTAAGGGATTTCGTTGCCGTGCCAGGTGCCATGTGGATAGAGGTCGCGGGCGTTCTCTGATACATAGTCGAACCAGTAGCGCCATGCTGGCATACCAATGCTGTGCTGAGATTGTGCCACCAGTAGCGGGACGACGGTAAAGGCCATGTCGCGCGCCACTGCCCGGCCCAGTAAGGTATCGTCATGAATATCGTAAAGCCACTTCATCATGCCGTAGCTCAGGCGATTCTTACTGCGAATTTGCTGCAAGACCGCTACTGGATTTACGCCAAAATAATCCAATACGCTGGCTTCATCACTGTTACTTCCCACCATTAACGGCACACGATGTTGTTTACCCGCCATAAAAGTTTCGAGCATCGGTTTGGGTAGCACCGCATCACCGCTGATTGCCACCGGGCCTAATCCCAGCGGACGCTGTAACGGCCAGAACTGATCGGCAGGTAGCTGGCGAAGTTGTTCAGCAGTGGCATTTTCCAGCAGGCCAAAATGCGCCGCCACCTGTTTGCCAATCTGTTGCGCTTTCCTGCGCGGCACATCCGGCAAGCTGTAAGCACTCTGGACAATGCCTTTGTGAAACAGTCCTTCAGCCAGCGGAGAACAGCACAATGACAACACGCTGCGCGCACCAGAAGATTCACCAAACAGCGTGATATTGTGGCGATCGCCGCCAAAAACAGGGATATTGCGCTGGATCCACTGAAGCGCAGCAATTTGATCTAACAACGCGAAATTGTTGACCACCGCGTCTGGCGGGTATTCGGCATCCAGCGCCGGATGGGCAAAGAAACCGAAATGTCCAAGACGGTAATTGAGCGTCACCACCACCACGCCCTGCGCGGCTAACGCTTTGCCACGGTAAGGATCAAGGCTGCCGGCACCGATGGTAAAGCCCCCGCCGTGTAGCCAGACCATCACCGGCAAGGGTCGGGATGGCTCAACATCTGGCGTCCAGATGTTCAGGTACAGGCAATCCTCACTGAAGCGACCCGGATCGCCGCCGCCCACCGCCACGCAATAGTCACGGTTTTGCCAGCTGGCATCGCCCCATTGCGTGGCTTCACGTACGTCTTTCCACGGCGTGACCGGTTGCGGCGGACGCCAGCGCAGTGCTCCCACAGGGGGGGCAGCGTAAGGTATTCCCTTGAAGACAAAAAGATCATCGTCAATCAGGCCTCTGAGCTCACCCTCTGCGGTCATGATCCTCAGACGTCGTTCGTTTTTCATCTCGGGTTCCCAGATCAAGCTTGTTTCCATTATTTGCAGGCCTTGAGTGAATGTCCATGTTCTGAAAGCATTTGCAGATTATGCCGAATGAGCTTCCGATCCATTGAACAACTCCATCAAATTTTTTGGCTAACCCTGACAGGATGAATTGCTTTAAGGTTACAAGTTAACCTGGCGAGACGGAGAAGCGCGATGTTTGGTGGAATCAACCAGATGTTCACTCGGATGAGCGATCACCCGGACTTCGGTAAACTGCTGTTACGTCTGACGTTTGGCGGCCTGCTGTTGTTTCATGGCGAATTTAAGGTGATGCATGGCGTCGACTGGATTGCCCATATGCTGGCCGTTAAAGGCATGCCAGGTTTCATCGCTTACGGTGCTTACATCGGGGAAATAGTGGCACCTGTCATGGTTATTATCGGATTAATGACGCGCCCTGCGGCCTTCATTATTGCGGTGAACATGGTTGTTGCGACCTTGCTGGTAAAAATGGGCGCGATCTGGCATCGCACAGATGTTGGCGCCTGGTCTCTGGAAACAGAGGCGCTTTATCTGCTGGGCGCACTCGCCATCATGTTCCTGGGTGCCGGGAAGTACCAGCTGGTGCGTGATTCGCGCTTGCAATAAAAATAAAAGAAATGAAGCCGGTCTGCTGAAGTGGTGATGCCACTTCACAGACCGGTTTTCTTTTGCTGTTAGCGTATACCGCAACGTGTCAGACTGCGCTGCTGCATCTGCTGATACAACGCCATCTCATCCTGCACCGCTGCGCCTAATGCGGCTTCAAAATCCGCTCGACTGGCATTGCCCGCGCTACGTGCGTGCGTTTCGGCGCCTAAATTAGACTGGAATATCCCCGCTGCGCTCACCGGCAGAAAATCTTCATACACAATCGGTTCTGCCTGCACACGTCCTTCAGCAAGCAGTTGGGCCAGGGTTTCCCCTGTTTGCGGAGGATGCTGGACGCCCTTAGCGCTCAGACGATAGCGGAACCACGCCAGTTCCTGTTCGCGCAGGGTATCTTCATCATCGGGAAAGTCACGAAACACCGCGCTCAGATGTTGCTGGTGATGCTGATTATCGCTGCCGGTGCCCGCTTCGGCTAACAAACGGTCGTACAGCATCCGCCCTTTGGGTGTCAGCGCCGCGCCGCGCTGCTCAATCTCACCAAAGCGTGCGGTGTGAGTGCCGGGTGTACCATCATTGAAATGTACCGCTTCTTCCAACGCTTTAAAGCTGGTTTGACGCAACAAAATCGGCACCTGACGCTGGGGCGGTCCCTCGATAAGGGTTTTGGGATCAATTCCTCGCGTAGGCATTAAGGTCTGCACGCGATCTATATCCAACGTGCGCGGGGTCAGATGGTTGATGTGACATCCCTGGAAGCACACCACATCAGCAATCAAACGATGTTGCTGGCTCAGTGCACGGTAGGTCTCACTGTCCACAAGGGTATGGGCATGCCAGCGGAAGGTTTCCAGCGCCTCTTTGACAAAGCGCGCGGCGTCAGAGGCGTTCAAACCGCCCTGCTGCTGATGTTGCGCGATCAGCGCACGACAACCTGGCGTGAAGATATCGCGCGCGGCCAAAATCGCGGCGGCTTTTTCCCTCAGCTCGGCGTCATCAATCAGTTCGAGACGTAACAGTGAAGTAAACACGCGGAACGGATTTCGGCGCAATGCGCTATCGGTGACCGGACGGAAAGCGGTGGAGTGAACCGGCACACCTGCCTGGGAGAGATCATAATATCCCACCGGTTCCATCCCCATCACCGCAAACATCTGGCGCAGCGTGCTAAGTTCTTCGGCAGTCCCGACACGAATCGCACCGTGACGTTCCACACTGAGTCGATCCAATTCATCGGCGGCGGCGAGGCGGTTTTTTAAAGCGGGATGTGCTTCCAGCGTGCGCTCATTCACGGCCGTGACCAGTTGCGTCAGCGTGCCATATTGCGGCACCTCCTGCTGATACATACTGGACATCGCTTGCGAGAACAGCGTGCGAATGGCATCGCTGGTGAGAAAGTTTTCCATGGTCATCACCTCGGCGTTAAGGGTTGTTGCTAATGTAGATCAACCCTTTATCGCCGTGGAGGAATTTCGTGGAACTGTGATCGCCCTGTCACTCAACCTGGTCTGATGGGTCACCAAAGCGGCATTTCAGGACCAGCATGACCGTTGTGAGCACTGCCGGAATCGCCAGCAGCAGGAAGATTTGACTGAACGACCAACCCAGAGAAAGCAACTCTGCCCCAACAAAAGCACTCATTATCGCGCCGACGCGTCCTACACCGTGCATCCAGCTGGAACCGGTGGCACGCGCGTGCGTGGGATAATAGCTGGCCGAAAGTGCATTCATGCCAGTGTTAGCGCCGTTGAAGCAGAAGCCGCTAAAGAAGGCGATGGCACTCATTAATCCGACTTCCGCCGGAGAAAAACCCAGCCCGACGATGGCAATTCCCCCACAGAAGTAGATGATTGCCAGCGCGATATTGGCGTTGATGCGATCCATCAGCCAACCAGCGAACAGCGAACCGACTGTGCCGCCCGCCTGATACATGGCCGTGACAATGGCAGCTTCCGTCACCGACATCCCCAGCGTGTTGATCAGCGAGGGCATCCAGCTGCCAATGAGATAGACGAGGAACAGCCCCATAAAGTAGCCGCCCCACAACATCAGGCTGCCGAACAAATAACGACGGGAAACCACTGTCGCCACCGCGCCGCGCCGTACGGCAACCTGCTCCGTAGATTGGTAATGGCTGTTCGGTTCGACAACGCCAGGCAGCATGCGATCCAGAATGGCATGAATACGCGCCGCGGGCGCACGACGGCTAATCAGGAAACGCACGGACTCCGGCAAGCCGCGCAGCAGGAATGGCAAGACAATCAGCGGCAACACTCCGCCCATCAACATCACTGAGTGCCAGTCATAGCGTGGCAGCAGCCAGGAAGCCGCGAATCCGCCTGAGGCGGCACCAAAGGTAAAACCACAGAACACCACGGTGATGATAAAGGAGCGTCGACGTTCTGGCGCATACTCTGCCACCAGCGTCCCGACGTTTGGCATCGCGGCTCCGAGACCGAGTCCGGTGAGAAAACGGAAGAGCATCATCTGATCGATGTTTTGCGCCATCGCCGTTGCCAGCGTCCATAGGCCAAAAAATCCTACGCTAAGCAGGATCATCACCCGCCGGCCGTAGCGATCGGCCAGCGGCCCTGCCACCATGGCGCCTAACGCAAGACCGATTAGCGCGGCGCTGATCACCATGCCAAGCTGATGGTTAGTGACGCCCCAACTGGCTTTCAACGTGGGCGCTATAAAGCCCATCAGCGCGATGTCCATGCCATCCAGCGCCACCACGATGAAGCACAGTGCAATCAGGCGTTTTTGCCAACGGCTAAGCGCACTCTGATTAATCAGCTGGCGAACATCTACGGCTTCAACGGTGGTCACGGATCAACTCCTGCACATTCATCGTTTAATCATCAGTTTTGGTAAAAAAAACGGCGCTAATGATAGCTCATCGTTAACAATAACGGGCAGGATTTTTAAGTGTAAGTGAGAATTATTCAAATTTTGCGAGATTAAGCGTTTGATATTGCAATAGGTGATAATTTTGCACTGGCGCGCATTTTTGATAATTTCATTAAAAACAGCAAGTTATGTTTTCAGGTGACTTTGTTAATATAATTTTGCAGTGAAGTTAACATAATTTTGGTTTTCCCATTGCCGCCAACCGGTAAAAGTCATTATGTTTGAGGCTATGGATAAAAATTCCCTTTTCAATCAGCGCATTCGCTTGCGCCATTTACACACCTTTGTTGCGGTCGCGCAGCAAGGCACGCTGGGGCGCGCGGCGGAGACACTTAATCTCAGCCAACCTGCGCTCTCGAAAACCCTGAATGAGCTGGAAGAACTGGCTGGCGCGCGCCTGTTTGAGCGCGGTCGTCTCGGCGCGCAGTTAACCACGCTCGGTGAGCAATTCCTTGTTCATGCAGTGAAAGTGCTGGATGCACTCAACCATGCGGGACAAAGCTTTAACGCCCCACAGCCCGGTCGCCCGGTGGTGATTCGACTCGGTGCGTTGACGACAGCGGCGATGGGCATGCTGCCACAAATTCTTGACCGTTTTCATGAGCAGCAACCTAATACCACCGTACAGGTGGCGACCTTGCATAATAATGTGTTGCTAGCCGGATTACGCGCAGGTGAGTTTGATATTGGCATCGGACGCATGGCCGACAGTGAAATGATGGCAGGACTGAGTTATGAACTGCTGTTCTTAGAATCGCTTAAGCTGGTAGTGCGCCCGGAGCATCCACTTCTGAGTGACAACGTCACGCTGTCGCGCGCGATGCAGTGGCCGGTGGTGATATCGCCGGAGGGCACCGCACCGCGCCGCCTTGCTCAGCATATGCTGGATGAACAAGGTTGTTCACTCCCCGCCAATTGCGTTGAAACGTCCTCCACTTCGCTGGCGCGCCAACTGGCCCTGCGTTATGACTATGTGTGGTTTGTGCCCTCGGGTGCCATTAAAGAGGACCTCAGCCACAACGCGGTCACTGCACTCCCGATTAATTCTCCGGGACCCGGAGAGCCGGTGGGGATCATCACCCGCAGCGGCCATCATCTGAGCCTGAGTGCAGAAGTGTTGCTGGCGACCATCCGCAAATTTCACACCTGATTAGCGGCTGCGTTTGGCGTGGCGCTCACGATTCTCCAGCCGCGCCTGATCTGTTTTTCTCAAACTGACATACAGCGCCCCGGCACCACCGTGCTGGGGCTGTGCCACGCAAAAGCTTTGCACCTCGTCAAACTGCGTCAGCCAGCGTGCCAGATAGCTGCGTATAATATTGGCATGGGATTCATCATCGCGGCCTTTGCCATGGATGATCAACAGATTGCGTAGTCCCAGCTTGCGCGCCTGCAGCATAAAACTGAACAACGCCTGACGACAGGTTTCTACTGGTTGTCGTAACAGATTCAGACTGGCGTCCGATGGATATTTGCCCAACCGCAATTTATCCAGCACACCCTGCTGGATCCCTTCTGATTTGTATTCCAGCGGTGTGGTCAGTGGAATAATGTCGAGAAAGCCACGAGTCAGGAAATTCTCCTGTTCGTCGTTGGCTTGTGTTGGGCGCGGAGCTTTGGTTGAGGGCGTGCGCAGCCATTGGGTGTTAGCGCAATCTTTCAGTGGCGTCACATCGCCCATGGCATCCCGGAAAAGGTCTTCATCGTCAAGGTTCATGGTCTTTTCTCGCACCTGGTGGTTAGATGAACGCAAATTGCCGCTCAAAGACAAAATAGTAGCAAAGGTTTTTTGGCATCACATCTGTCACTTTTTGCGCTGTGACAGGTTGTGACCAGATGTAAATGTGGCAAGAAAACGTTCCAGGTCAAAAAATAGTGTCAGGCTAACCTTGCGCAAACTCAGGTATACCCTACGTTAGTGGGGGTTTAGGGATTAATACTGCTCGGATGAGTTCCCTTAACGCGTAAAAATGTTAAAATTGACGGCAGTCAATAATCATCGAGCGTACCTATATGATCCCGGAAAAACGCAGCATTCGACGTATTCAGTCTGGCGGATGTGCCATCCACTGTCAGGATTGCAGTATCAGCCAGTTGTGTATTCCCTTCACGCTGAACGAGCACGAGCTGGATCAGCTGGACAATATCATTGAGCGCAAAAAGCCGATTCAGAAAGGCCAGACGTTGTTCAAAGCCGGTGATGAACTGAAGTCGCTTTACGCTATCCGCTCCGGCACCATCAAAAGCTATACCATCACTGAACAGGGTGACGAGCAGATTACCGGCTTCCATCTGGCTGGCGATTTGGTGGGCTTTGATGCGATTGTCGGCGCACACCACCCTAGCTTTGCTCAGGCGCTGGAAACTGCCATGGTGTGTGAAATTCCTTTCGAAACCCTCGACGATCTCTCCGGTAAAATGCCGGCACTGCGCCAGCAGATGATGCGTCTGATGAGCGGTGAGATTAAAGGCGATCAGGACATGATCCTGCTGCTCTCCAAGAAAAATGCGGAAGAGCGTCTGGCGGCCTTTGTCTGGAATCTGTCACGCCGCTTCGGGCAACGTGGCTTCTCACAACGTGAATTCCGCCTGACCATGACGCGTGGTGACATTGGTAACTATTTGGGACTAACCGTAGAAACCATTAGCCGTCTGCTCGGCCGCTTCCAGAAAAGTGGCATGCTGGCGGTGAAAGGCAAATATATCACTATTGAGAACCATGCATTGCTGGCAGAACTGGCTGGTCAGACTGAACAAGCAGCGTGATTCTGTGCCGGGTCGATAAATGTTAGTTTATTGATCCGGCAACAACTTTTCCCCTTCTGCCCTACGCTAACTTAGGCTATCTTTAATCCAACTTGCTTTGGTTTGAGGAGATTGCCTTATGTCCCGGTACCAAAATATTCTGGTGGCGATTGACGCCCAACAGGACGATCAACCCGCGCTGCGTCGTGCGGTGTATCTGAATCAACGTATCGGCGGAAAAATCAAAGCTTTCCTGCCTATCTACGACTTCTCCTATGAAATGACCACCTTGTTGTCGCCGGATGAGCGATCCAACATGCGTAAAGGTGTCATAAGTCAGCGAACTGAATGGATTCGTCAGCAGGCCCACGCCTATCTTGAGGCTGGCGTCGACATTGAAATTAAAGTGGTGTGGCATAACCGCCCTTATGAAGCGATCATTCAGGAAGTGTTGGCGCATCAGCACGACTTAGTGTTGAAAATGGCCCACCAGCACGATCGCCTGGAAGCGGTGATTTTTACCCCCACTGACTGGCATTTGCTGCGTAAATGTCCTTGCCCGGTATGGATGGTGAAAGATCAACCGTGGCCGGAAGGTGGCAGAGCAATTGTGGCTGTCAATCTGGCCAGTGAAGAGCCGCACCACGATGAACTTAACCAAAAGCTGATTCGTGAAACGGTGCTACTGGCCGATATGGTCAATCACACTGAAGTGCATCTGGTGGGTGCCTATCCCATCACGCCAATTAATATCGCCATCGAACTGCCCGACTTTGATCCCAGCGTGTATAACGACGCGATTCGTGGCCAACATCTGGTGGCGATGAAAGCATTGCGTCAGAAATTCTCTATCGGTGAAGAGTTCACTCATGTGGCGAAAGGCTTACCTGAGGAAGTTATTCCGGATATCGCTTCACATCTTGAATCGGGAATTGTGGTGCTGGGTACCATTGGACGTACCGGCCTTTCAGCCGCGTTTCTGGGGAATACCGCTGAGCAGGTTATCGATCATTTACGATGTGATTTACTGGCGATCAAACCTGACGATTTCAAATCGCCGATTGATTATGACGACGAAGAAGACGAAGACGATTAAAACAATAAAGGCGACCAGATGGTCGCCTTTTTTAACAGCCATGCTGATTACAGCGCGCGCAGGATACCTTCTACACTCGCCTTGGCATCGCCAAACAACATTTGTGTGTTGTCTTTGAAGAACAGCGGGTTCTGCACCCCGGCGTAACCAGTATTCATCGAACGTTTGAACACGATAACGTTCTGCGCTTTCCACACTTCCAGCACTGGCATACCTGCGATTGGGCTGCGTGGATCTTCCTGTGCCGCCGGGTTAACGGTGTCGTTGGCACCGATCACCAGTACGGTATCGGTATCGCTGAAATCATCGTTAATCTCGTCCATTTCCAGTACCACGTCGTACGGCACTTTGGCTTCCGCCAGCAACACGTTCATGTGGCCAGGCAAACGACCGGCAACCGGATGGATACCGAAACGCACTTTGATACCGCGTGCACGTAGTTTCTCAGTGATTTCCGCCACCGGATACTGCGCCTGCGCCACCGCCATGCCGTAGCCAGGAGTGATGATCACTGACGTTGAACCTTTCAGCAGTTCAGCTGTGTCTTCCGCCGTGATTTCACGATGTTCACCCTCTTCTTCGCTTTCGCCACCGACACTCACATCGGTACCAAAACCACCGGCAATCACGCTAATGAACGAGCGGTTCATCGCCTTACACATAATGTAAGACAGAATGGCACCCGAAGAACCCACCAGCGCACCGGTGACGATCAACAGGTCGTTGCTTAACATAAAGCCTGCCGCCGCGGCCGCCCAACCGGAGTAGGAGTTGAGCATCGAAACGACGACTGGCATATCCGCACCGCCAATCGAAGCCACCAGATGCCAGCCGAACACCAGCGCAATCACGGTCATCAACAACAGCGCAACCACTTGTGAACCGGTGCTGTCCGTCTGTACAAACCACAGCATCAGCAGGAAGGAAACCACCAGCGCTGCCAGGTTCATTTTATGGCGATGCGGTAACATCAGGGCTTTCGACGAAATCTTGCCGCGCAGTTTGCCAAACGCCACGATGGAACCGGTGAAGGTCACTGCACCAATGAAGATGCCAAGGAACACTTCGGTCAGATGGATATTTTCCATCACCGGCACCAGGCCTGGTGCATGATCGAGATAGCTGTTGAAGCCAACCAGAACCGCGGCCAGACCCACAAAGCTATGCAGGATTGCCACCAGCTCCGGCATTTCAGTCATTTCGACTTTCTTCGCCAGACGGATACCAATCGCACCGCCGATCACCATCGCCAGCAGGATCCACGCCACGTTGCCGCTGTTGGGTCCGAAGATGGTCGCCAGCAGCGCAATCGCCATGCCGCTGATACCAAAGAGATTACCCTGCTTTGACGTCTCATGTTTAGAGAGGCCACCCAGGCTGAAAATAAACAAAATTGCGGCAACAATGTATGCTGCAGTCACTAATCCGCCAGACATATTGCTACCCCTTAATTCTTACGAAACATTTTCAGCATGCGCTGGGTGACGGTGAAACCACCGAAGATATTGATGCTGGCAATCAGTACGGCGACGAAGGCAAGGAAAGTCACCCAACCACCGTGCCCCATCTGCAGCACCGCGCCCACCACGATAATGCCGGAGATGGCGTTTGTGACTGACATCAGCGGCGTATGCAACGCATGGCTGACGTTCCACACCACGTAGTAGCCGACCACGCACGAGAGCGCAAAGACGGTGAAGTGGGAGAGGAACTCTGGCGGAGCAACATTGGCGAGGCAGGCAAACAGCACCACCGCCAGCGCCAGCAGCAGATACTTGCGCCACGGTGAAACCGGTTTGGCTTCCACTTTGGCTTTTGGCTGGATAGCCGCTTGCGCCGCTTTCGGTGCGGCAGAAACCTGAATCGGCGGCGCTGGCCAGGTCACTTCGCCTTCACGAATCACGGTGACGCCGCGGACGACTACATCCTCGAAGTCCACGGTGATTTCGCCGTTCTTTTCTTTGCACAGCAGTTTCAGCAGGTTCACCAGGTTGGTGCCGTACAGCTGAGAGGACTGTGTTGCCAGACGACTAGGCAGATCGGTATAACCAATGATCTTCACGCCGTTGCTGGTCAACGTCACCTGATCGGCCACAGTCAGATCGCAGTTGCCGCCAGTGGCCGCAGCCAGATCGACAATCACACTGCCTGGCTTCATGCTGGCCACCATTTCAGCGGTGATCAGCTTCGGTGCCGGTTTGCCTGGGATCAACGCAGTGGTGACAATAATGTCGACTTCTTTCGCCTGCGCGGCAAACAGTTCCATCTCCGCCTTAATAAAGGCTTCTGACATCACTTTGGCATAGCCATCGCCACTGCCCGCTTCTTCTTCGAAATCCAGCTCCAGGAACTCGGCGCCCATACTCTGCACCTGTTCTTTCACTTCCGGACGCGTATCAAACGCACGTACGATCGCACCGAGGCTGCCCGCGGCACCAATCGCTGCCAGACCCGCCACACCCGCGCCGATAATCATCACTTTGGCCGGTGGCACTTTACCCGCGGCGGTGATTTGCCCGGTAAAGAAGCGGCCAAATTCATGCGCCGCTTCAACGATGGCACGGTAACCCGCGATGTTGGCCATAGAACTCAAGGCATCCAGCGCCTGGGCACGGGAAATACGCGGTACGGAATCCATCGCCATGACGGTGACGTTACGTGCAGCCAGTTTCTCCAGCAGTACTGGATTTTGCGCTGGCCAGATAAAGCTCACCAAAGTGCTGCCCGCGCGCGTCAGTTCGATCTCCTGATCGTCTGGCGCATTCACTTTCAACACAATGTCAGACTGCCAGACACTTTCGGTGGTGCTGATAGTGGCACCAGCGGCGATAAAGCTCTCATCGTCAAAACTCGCGCGAATACCAGCGCCCTGCTCGACCGTGACGCTGAATCCCAGCTTGATCAGTTGCTCAACGGTCTTTGGCGTTGCTGCAACGCGCGACTCATTGGCTAACCGTTCTTTGGGTATCCCAATTAACATACTGTTTCCTTTCAACAATTAAAGGATGAGGTTCTGTAAGTGGCACAAGCCCATAAGGCTGAAACAGCGTTTCAGCTTTTTATGAGCAAAATGCGCAATGTAACAAAGTCTTTATAACCTACTGAAAATGTGAAAAGTGATCCACAGCGATAACGCACACTTATGACATTCACTCAAATATTCAGATGCAAAGATTGAATGCCACGTTTTGCCACTAGTTTTAAGCCGTAATAAAAAATAATCTGCTGCGCAGAATCGTGTCATGTCGAATTAAGTGTTTTAAAAAACCTTTATTTAACAATGCATTAACTATATTTGCACTATGTGTTACCAGAATAAGTGGTAAGTCGTTCAAAAAAAGGCCATAGCATAGGCAAATGACATGTCTATGAATAATTTGCGGAGATTGTCAATGTTATGCGTATAAATTGGCTGAGACAGGTTGATTATTACATGCAATAATCAGCGGCTAATCTGTTATACATCAAGAGTCCAGCACGTTTTCGTACTCATTTTGCGTAAGGCGAAGGATCATTTTTATGAAGCTGAAGAACACCATTCTGGCGACCACCTTGTTATCACTGTTGGCAGCAAATGCATTTGCCGCCAAAGAGTTGACGCCAGAACAAGCGGCCGCGTTGAAACCATTCGAACGTATTAATATCAGCGGTCGTTTCAATGCCATCGGTGATGCTACCGATGCCATCTCTAAAGCAGCCGACGAAAAAGGCGCTGACTCCTTCTATGTGCAGGGTATCAACGATACCAACGGCAATGGCGGTAACTGGCGCGTCACGGCTGATCTGTATAAAGCCAACGCACCTAAAGCGGATGACACCACGAAATACCGCTCCTTCAGCGGCGTCAAAGAGTTGCCAAAAGCCGAAGCGTATCGTTTAGAGCCATTCGATACTGTTTCGGTGAGCGGTTTCTTCGCCAGCCAGCCAGATGTGAATGATGCCATTGCCAAACAGGCGAAAGACAAAGGTGCGGCATCCTTCTTTATTGTGCGTCAGGTTGATGCCAACAACGGCGGTAACCAGTACGTGACCGCTTATGTGTATAAAGCAGATGCACCAGAACGTAAGGTACAGAATGTTTCAGATTCGATTCCTGCCGATTCTGAAGCCGGCAAAGCAGCACTGGCTGCTGGCGGCGCTGAAGCCAGTAAAGTGGCTATTCCGGGTGTCGCCTCATCTGATACCCCTAGCCGTAGCGTAGGCCGTTTCTTTGAAACGCAGAGTTCAACGGGCCAGCGTTATACCGTTAAGCTGGCAGATGGCCGTAGCGTGCAGGAAGTGAATGCGATTACTGCCGCACAGATGCAGCCGTTTGATACCGTGACCTTCTCCGATCACTTCGGAACGCCGACTGAAGTGTCTGAAGCTGTGGCTAAACGCGCGGCTGATAAGGGTGCGAAGTACTATCACATCACCCGTCAGTGGTCGAGCCAGAGCGGTGGCAACCTGACCGTGACCGCGGATCTGTTCAAGTAATTCCCCTTCAGGGCGGCTTTTGTCGCCCTGTGCTTCTTTTTGCATAGTCTGTGCGCAGATCTGCATAATCCTGCATTGCCTTCCCTTTTCGCTCTCCGTAAAATCCTTCGCCTGTTTTCAGGGTATTCCGTTTTAAATCCGGCTAATGGCCACGTTACACTCCAGCGGAATAGTCACTACCCAGCATACTCTGCTGTCCAGGAAAGGTGTTTTGGATAAAAAATTAGGTCTGAGCGCGCTCACCGCGCTGGTACTCAGCTCCATGCTCGGCGCGGGCGTGTTTAGCCTGCCGCAAAATATGGCTGCCGTCGCCGGTCCCGCTGCACTGCTGATTGGCTGGCTGATTACCGGTGTCGGCATCCTGTTTCTTGCGCTGGCGATGCTGCTGCTGACACGCTTAAAACCCGAACTGGACGGCGGGATTTTTACCTATGCGCGCGCCGGATTTGGTGAGTTGGTAGGATTTTGTTCCGCCTGGGGCTACTGGCTCTGTGCGGTCATCGCCAACGTGTCGTATCTGGTAATTGTCTTTTCGGCACTGAGTTTCTTCACTGATACGCCTGACCACGTGGTGTTCGGCGATGGCAATACCTGGCAGGCCATGCTGGGTGCGTCAGTGCTGTTATGGCTGGTGCACTGGCTGGTATTACGTGGCGTGCAAACCGCTGCCAGCATCAACCTGCTCGCTACCCTGGGGAAACTGGTGCCACTGCTGCTGTTTGTCGTGCTGGCCCTGCTGGCGTTTAACTACGATCGCTTCCACTTCGACTTCAGCGGGGTTGCGTTAGGCCAGCCGCTCTGGCAGCAGGTCAAGCAGACCATGTTGATCACCTTGTGGGTGTTTATTGGTGTCGAAGGCGCGGTGGTGGTCTCCGCGCGAGCACGTCATAAGAAAGATGTCGGACGCGCCACCATGCTGGCGGTTATCGCGGCCCTGCTGGTTTACTTGCTTGTCACCCTACTGGCTCTGGGCGTTGTGCCACGTGCAGAGCTGGCGCAAATGCGGAATCCTTCGATGGCTGGCTTGATGCAGCATCTGTTGGGGCATTGGGGCAATACGGTAATTGCAGTGGGTCTGATTATTTCCGTGTGTGGCGCGTATTTAAGCTGGACAATTATGGCCGCCGAAGTCCCTTTCCTTGCAGCACAACAAGGGGCTTTTCCCCGCAGTATTGCACGCCAGAATCGTCATAATTCGCCGGCGGCTTCGCTGTGGCTCACCAACGCCAGCGTACAGGTCTGTCTGATCCTCATTGCTGTGACTGGCGCAGATTACAATACGCTCCTGACCATCGCGTCAGAGATGATTCTGGTGCCGTATCTGTTGGTGGGGCTGTATTTGATTAAAGTGGTTCGCGGGCAACAAAATCCGCTGGCGATGGCGGTAGGATTGGGCGCCAGTGCTTACGGATTCTGGCTGCTTTACGCTTCGGGTCCGCTGCACCTGCTGCTGTCTGTGGTGCTGTACGCACCGGGATTACTGCTGTTCCTCTATGCGCGACGCGGTGGTCGTGGCAACAAGGTGTTGTCACAACTGGAGCGCATCGCGATAGGGTTACTGATTGCTGCAGCACTGCCAGCGATGTGGCAGCTCACGCAGTAATTAGTGAGGCTGAACCGGGATGGAGACACACAGCAGGTCATCCTGCTGTGTCAGATTGAGCGCTTTACGGTATTCCTGATGGATTGCGTCCAGCTGATCTTCTGACAGAGGATAAGGCAGTTGAATATCAAATCGGCTGATGTGTTGCTGTTCAGCTAAGGTGATCAATCGCGCAATGTTAATCTCGTCACTCACCTGCGTAGAAATGATTTGTAATGCTAATTCTTTCAGATGATCGTCGCTTGCCGCTAAACCATGTGCAGATTTTCGCGTCACCATGCCAAAGATCGGCATGACACCGTATATGGCGTCAACGAAACTCCAGCGTTTTTTGCAGGAAGCAGAGAGAAAATCGCTGTAATTGAAGCAGATGCGGTCACTGTATCCGGCTGAAGCCAGCTCTTTATCAGACACCCTCGCACTCCTCCTGGTTTTCGTTACGGTTCCGAACCTTGCGCTACAACGCGCCGCTAATAATGGCACATTTCACCGTAAATATACCAGTCAGGCAGGGATATTTCGTGCGATAGCGTAGAGCTCAGGACCAGGAAAAGTTATGCTGCTGTCATTCTCATCACTTGCCGTGAAATATGAACAAAATTGTCTATGTGGAAGATGAGCCAGAAGTCGGTGAATTGATCGCCGCTTACCTTGGCCGCCACGATATTGAAGTGACTGTTGAAACGCGCGGTGACCGTGCTGAAGCGACTATTTTAGAAGCCGATCCCGACCTGGTGCTCCTCGATATTATGTTGCCAGGCAAAGATGGCATGACCGTTTGTCGCGATCTGCGCGCGCACTGGTCAGGGCCGATTGTGCTGCTGACATCGCTCGACAGTGACATGAACCACATTCTGGCGCTGGAAATGGGTGCCAACGATTACATTCTGAAAACCACGCCGCCCGCTGTTTTGCTGGCCCGCTTGCGTCTGCACCTGCGCCAGGCGCAGGGTTCTCAGCCCGAAGTCACACCCGCGATTCAGAGTTCCCAG
The DNA here is from genome assembly GCF_020179835.1 of Pantoea sp. alder81. Taxonomy (GTDB): domain Bacteria; phylum Pseudomonadota; class Gammaproteobacteria; order Enterobacterales; family Enterobacteriaceae; genus Pantoea. The sequence goes on from NZ_JAIUDA010000001.1 coordinate 1,006,011, forward strand.
CGTGTGTTGCGTTTTGGTTCACTGACCATTGATTCACTCAATCGTCAGGTGATGCTGTTTGATGAGAACATTACCCTCTCCACCGCCGATTTTGATTTGCTGTGGGAGTTGGCTACCCACGCAGGACAGATCCTGAACCGCGATGCATTGCTGAAAACGCTGCGTGGGGTGAGCTATGACGGCATGGATCGCAGTATTGATGTGGCGATTTCACGCCTGCGCAAAAAACTGTATGACAGTGCCACCGAGCCGTTCCGCATCAAAACCATCCGCAATAAAGGTTACCTGTTCGCGCCTCAGGCCTGGGATACCCGTTCAGCATGAGAAAGCTCTTTATCCAGTTCTATCTGCTGCTGTTCGTCTGCTTTCTGGTGATGACCTTGCTGGTGGGGCTGGTGTACAAGTTCACCGCAGAGCGTGCAGGCCGCCAGTCAATGAACGATTTGATGGCGAGTTCGCTGTTTTTGATGCGCAGCGAGTTGCGCGAGATCCCTCCGCGTGACTGGAACAAAACCATCCGCAATCTCGATCTTGATTTGTCGTTTGAGCTGCATATCGAACCGATGAGTAAGTATCAGCTGGATGAGCCCGATATGCGCCGCCTGCGTGCCGGTGAAATCGTCGCGCTTGACGATCAATACACCTTCCTGCAGCACATTCCGCGTAGCCATTATGTGTTATCGGTCGGCCCTATCCCTTATCTGTTTTATCTGCATCAGATGCGCATTCTGGATATCGCGCTGCTGGCGTTTATCGGTATGTCTTTGGCGCTGCCGGTGTTTATCTGGCTGCGACCACACTGGCAGGAGATGCAGCGGCTGGAAAAAGCCGCGCAACGTTTTGGTCGCGGTGAACTGGATGTGCGCACTCATTTCGAAAGTACGTCGAGCCTGCACAGTCTCGGTGTCGCATTTAACCAAATGGCCGACAACATCAATACGCTGGTGGCCAGTAAGAAACAGCTTATTGATGGCATCGCCCACGAGTTAAGAACGCCGTTAGTTCGTCTACGTTATCGCCTTGAAATGAGCGATAACCTCAGCGAGGCCGAATCCGCTGCGCTCAATCGCGATGTCGGCCAGCTTGAGAGCTTAATCGAAGAATTACTGACCTATGCCCGTCTCGACCGCCCGCGTGTCGATCTTAACCTCCAGTCGTTTGATTTGGCGCAGTGGTTGCGTGTGCATATCGAAGATGTGCAAACCATGAATCCACAGGCGCATATCGCACTGGATATTCCGCAACTTGAGAATGTGGGCTCCGCCGATACCCGTTTGATGGAACGCGTTCTGGATAATCTGGTGAACAATGCGCTGCGTTACGCTCAACAGCGGCTGCGGGTTAGCCTGTGGTTTGACGGCGCCATCGGTAATTTACAGGTAGAAGATGATGGCCCGGGTATCCCACCCGAAGAGCGCGCACGCGTGTTTGAGCCTTTCGTTCGTCTCGATCCTAGTCGCGATCGTGCAACCGGCGGCTGCGGGCTCGGGCTGGCGATTGTCCACTCTATTGCACAGGCACTGCAGGGACAGGTCACTATTGAGAGCAGCCCGCTGGGTGGCGCCAGCGTTCGCTTCTGCTGGCCGGTTGATCTACCCTTGCGAGATGTTTCGCCCCGTTTACCGTCATAAGGAGCTTTTATTTTGACTTCTGCTTATCAGGAACTTAGCAAAACTTTCCAGCGCCTTTCCCGCTTTGGTCATCTGGGCGCTATTGCCGGCGTGGATATGCAAACCACCATGCCGCCAGGCGGTAGTCAGGCGCGCGGTGAAGCCATGGCGGAACTCAGCGTGTTTATGCATGAACTGCTGACTGATAAACGCCTCGGCGGCTTGTTCGATGCCGCCCAGCAAGAATCGTTGAACGATGTTGAGCAAGCTAACCTGAGCGAAATGCAGCGTGCATGGCAGCAGGCGACGATTCTGCCCGCTTCGTTGGTAGAAGCTAAATCGCTGGCCGGTTCGCGTTGTGAGCACGCATGGCGCCAACAGCGTCCGGCTAATGACTGGCAGGGCTTCTCGGCTAACCTGAAAGAAGTGGTGAAACTCAGCCGTGAGGAAGCTCAGTTACGCGCCGAGGCGCTGGGTGTGTCTCGTTATGACGCGCTACTGGATGTGTTCGAGCCAGGCATGACCAGTGTACAACTCGACAGTACTTTTGGCGAGTTGAAAAGCTGGCTGCCCGCGCTGCTGCAAAAAGCCGTTGAGAAGCAGCAGAAAACCGCCATCGCGGCGCCGATTGGTCCCTTCGCCATTGAAGCGCAAAAGCAGCTGGGCTTGAGTGTGATGAAAACGTTGGGCTTCGATTTCAATCATGGCCGCCTGGATGTTAGTGCACATCCCTTCTGTGGCGGCGTGCCGGAAGATGTACGCATCACCACCCGTTACAATGAGAGCGACTTCCTCAGTGCCATGATGGGCGTGATCCATGAAACCGGACACGCACGTTATGAGCAGAACTTACCGCAGCAATGGCGCGGACAACCGGTGGCACATGCACGCTCTACCGCCATGCATGAATCACAAAGCCTGTTTATGGAGATGCAGCTGGGCCGCAGTAAGGCGTTCCTGCAACATATCCACCCGCAGGTGACGGCGATGATGGGCGATCAGCCCGCGCTGGAACTCAACAACTTTATTCGCCAGACGCAACGCGTCAAGCCCGGCTTTATTCGCGTGGATGCCGATGAGCTGAGCTATCCGGCCCACGTGATTCTGCGTTACGAGATCGAACGTGCGTTGATTGAAGGTGAGATTGAAGTCGATGACATCCCCGCACTGTGGGATGAGAAGATGCAGCAATCGCTGGGAATAGATACCCGTGGCAATTACCGTGATGGCTGCATGCAGGATATCCACTGGACCGATGGCGCCTTTGGTTACTTCCCGACGTACACCTTAGGTGCCATGTACGCGGCCCAGCTATTCCAGGCCGTGAAGCGGGCGATACCTCAAGTGGAAGATCTGATCCGTAACGGAGAGTTGCAGCCGGTATTTGACTGGTTACAACAGAACATCTGGCAGCACGGCAGCCGCTTCCCGACGAATCAGCTGTTGGTCAATGCTACGGGCGAAACGCTGAATCCGCACTATTTCCGTCAGCACCTTGAACAACGCTATCTCTCTGCGTAAACTGCGCTGCGGCCCAACCGGCCGCCCTTTTCACTTCCTTTACTCCGCTTTGTACATTCCGTTACACGCCGATACCAATGCCTCACGGAAAGACCGAGTTGTTTTTCATATAGTTGTTTCACCGGCCCCGCAGTGGGCTACACATGAAAAATTAGTTCGAGGATTTTGCGATGAAAAAATTAGTTGCACTGGTGATCGCCGCTGCTATGGGTATGTCTTCTGTTGCTTTCGCTGCTGAGACCACTACAGCTGCTCCGGCTGCTGCCGCTACCACTACCGCTGCACCTGCTAAGCACAAAGCGGTTCATCATAAGAAAGTTGCCCAGAAAGCGCAGGCAGCTAAAAAACACAAAAAAGTAGAGAAGAAAGCGCCAGCTGCACAGAAAGCGCAGGCCGCTAAAAAGCACCACAAAAAAGCAACCAAGCCAGCTGCACAGAAAGCCCAGGCTGCTAAAAAGCACCACAAAAAAGCAACCAAGCCAGCTGCACAGAAAGCCCAGGCTGCTAAAAAGCATCACAAAAAAGCAACCAAGCCAGCTGCACAGAAAGCTCAAGCTGCTAAAAAGCACCACAAAAAAGTAACTAAACCAGCTCAGAAAGCTCAGGCTGCTAAAAAGCACCACAAAGCGAAAAAAGCGGCTAAATAATTCGGCCCCTTAGCGCCAACACCGCATTAATATCTAAAACACCCGGTTATGCCGGGTGTTTATTTACTGGAGTAGCGAAAAATGGTGCGTCGCTATCGCTTCGAAATTATCCTGATTGTAATGATCCTCTGTGGCATTGTTGCAGCCAGTTTTTTTATCTAGTCGTTGTAGCGTGCTGATTACTCCAATATTTCTCCCTTTTTTCCCGCTCTCCGACTATAGTTATCGCTCAAGCGTGATGACAAACTCCCCTACTTATTCTCGCCATTGAGAGATTTATGCGCCTGGCTACCCTGTTACTCGTTGGTATTTTCAGTTTTAACCTCGCAGCACATGCCGATGACGAAGATGGGCCAAGCCCGGAAGACATCAAGACACTGTTCTTTGGCAAAGACCACCGCAAAGCGATCACGGATGTCAGCGCGGCGCCATGGGATGCGATTGGCCAGCTGGAGACCGAAAGCGGCAATCTCTGTACCGCAACCCTGATATCCGCTCACCTGGCGTTAACCGCCGGACATTGCCTGCTCGCTCCTCCGGGTAAATTTGATAAACCGGTGGCGCTGCGCTTTATGTCAGGTGCCAAAGGCTGGCGTTATGAAATACATGATATTGATGCGCGAGTAGAACCTTCTCTGGCGCGCAGGCTTAAAGCCGACGGTGAGGGTTGGATCGTGCCGCCGGGCGCGGCACCTTACGATTATGGGCTGGTTATTTTGCATAACCCGCCGTCGGGCATCGTGCCGATTCCCCTGTTTGACGGCTCACGCAGCGATCTAACTGACGCACTGAAAACCACCGAACGTAAAGTGACGCAGGCCGGATATCCGGCGGATCATCTTGATACGCTCTACTCGCACAGTGATTGTTTGATTACCGGCTGGGCGCAACGTGCGGTGTTGTCACACCAGTGCGATACCTTGCCTGGCGATAGTGGATCACCGCTACTGTTAAAAAGTGGGGATGGCTGGAAACTGATTGCGGTGCAAAGCTCTGCGCCCGCTCCAGCGGATCGTTATCGCGCGGATAACCGTGCCATTGCGGTCACATCGTTTAAAGACAGTCTTGAAGAGTTGGCGAAATAAGATTCCGCCACTCAATCGATTCTTCGCGGTGTTATTTATTACGCACAGTCAGCGATGTTTTCACTCACAAAGGCGCAAAAAAATTGCGCCTTTGTTGTTTTTGCAATCAGCCAATCTGTTCCATCGCCTGCACAATACGCTTATCAGAAATGGGATAAGGTGTGCCCAACTGCTGGGCAAAGTAGCTAATGCGTAACTCCTCCAGCATCCAGCGAATCGCCTGAACTTCAGCATCATCCTGGCGCTGTGGCGGCAGTTTATTGCGCCATGCTTGCCACGCCTGCTCTGTCGCCTGCACTTTCAGCATGCGCGCGCGATCGCTGTAAGGGTCGGTCGGCAATTTTTCCAGACGACGCTCGATACCCTGTAAATAGCGCAATGTATCGCCCAGGTGTTGATAGCCATTGCCGGTAACAAAGCCGCGGTAAACCAGACCACTCATCTGCGCTTTAATATCAGACAGTGCCAACGCCAGCGTCATATCGACACGGCCTTTCAGGAACTTGTTGATATTGAACACACTGGTCAGAATCTGCTCGACCTGTTTGGCGATGGTCACCACGGTTTCATTCAATTCAGCACGCACTTTGTCGCGTAGCTGCTCGAAGTTCTCCTGTTGCCACGCCGGTCCGCCCGCTTCCGCCATCAATTTATCGATACCACAAGCGATACAGTCATCAATCAGATCCAGTACTTTGCCGTACGGATTGAAGTACAAGCCGAGCTTGGCTTTGTTTGGCAGTTTCTCGTGCAGATATTTGATCGGCGACGGGATGTTTAACAGCAACAAGCGACGCTGACCGCGCCACATCATTTTCTGCTGCTCCAGTTCATTATCGAACAGGCGAATGGCAACACTGTCTTTTTCATCGACCAGCGCGGGCCAGGCTTTAACCTGATAGCTGCCGCGCTTCTGCTCGTAGCTCTGCGGCAAATCACCAAAGCTCCAGATGTGCAGTCCGCTCTGCTCCAGCCCATCATCCGCGACTTTCGACAGCGTTTCCTGCACCTTGCCTTTCAACACCTGCTTCAGTTGATGCAGATCTTTGCCTTCCTGCAGCTTGCGATTGTGTTCATCCACAATGCGGAAGGTCATTTTCAGGTGATCGGGCACCTGATCCCACTGCCAGGCTTCACGATCAATTGTCACGCCGGTCATGCGGCGGAACTCGCGCTCCAGCGCATCCAGTAGCGGTAACTCCATCGCTTTAACACGACCAAGGAAAGCTTCTGCGTAGTTCGGTGCAGGCACCAGATTGCGTCGCGTTGGTTTTGGCAGCGATTTAATCAGTGCAATCACCAACTCACGGCGCACGCCGGGGATTTGCCACTCAAAACCACCTTCTTCGACCTGATTGAGCAACGGCAGCGGAATGTGGACGGTAACACCATCGGCATCCGCCCCCGGTTCAAACTGATAGCTCAGTTTCAGCTTCAGGTTGCCCTGATGCCAGAAGTTCGGGTAATCAAGCTGGCTGACTTTATCGGCGCCATCTTTGATCAGCATCTGCTTATCAAAACTGAGCAAGTCAGGATTGTCTTTGCTCGCCTGTTTCCACCAGCTGTCAAAGTGGCGCGCGGAGACCACGTCAGCGCCGATGCGGCGATCGTAGAAAGCAAACAGCGTTTCATCATCGACCAGAATGTCACGACGACGTGATTTGTGTTCCAGATCTTCTACTTCACTGCGCAATTTCAGGTTGTTACGCAGGAACGCATGACGCGTCTGCCAGTCTCCTTCCACTAACGCGTGACGGATAAACAGTTCACGGCTGAGTGGCGCATCGATTTGGCTGTAGTTAACCTTGCGCGCCTGCACAATCGCCAGGCCATAAAGCGTGACTTTTTCTGTCGCCATCACCGCACCCTGGGCTTTCTCCCAGTGCGGTTCGCTGTAGCTGCGTTTGATCAGGTGCTGTGCCAGCGGTTCAATCCATTCCGGATCGATACGCGCGGCCACGCGGCCCCACAAGCGGCTGGTTTCCACCAGTTCCGCCACCATGGTCCACTTCGGCGGCTTCTTAAACAGGCCGGAGCCGGGGAAGATGGAGAAGCGGGCATTGCGCGCGCCGGTGAATTCCTGCTTCTCATTATCTTTCTGACCAATATGCGACAGCAAACCGGTCAATAAGGCGCAGTGGACTTCACGATAGGGTGCGGGCTCGCTGTTAACTGGCATGCCCTGTTCGCGCACCACCTGACGCAGCTGCGTGTAAATATCCTGCCATTCACGTACGCGCAGATAGTTGAGGAAGTCGGTTTTACACTGGCGGCGGAAATGATTGCCCGACAGCGCTTTTTGCTGCTCCTGCAGGTAGTTCCACAGATTCACGAAAGAGAGGAAATCCGACTCTTTATCGGCAAAGCGACGGTGTTTCTCATCGGATGCCTGCTGTTTTTCACTCGGGCGCTCGCGCGGATCCTGAATGGATAAGGCCGCGGTGATGATCATCGCTTCACGCACGCAGCCGAACTTTTGCGCTTCCAATACCATGCGCGCCAGACGCGGATCCACCGGCAATTGTGCCAGCTGGCGGCCAGAGGTAGTCAGCTTGTAGGTTTCATCCTCACTCAGCGTGATGGCGCCCAGCTCTTCCAGCAGACGTACGCCATCCTGAATGTTGCGCTTGTCTGGCGCTTCAACAAACGGGAACGCAGCAATATCGCCGAGACCGAGCGCGGTCATCTGCAAAATCACGGATGCCAGATTGGTACGCAGAATTTCCGGATCGGTAAACGCTGGACGGCTAAGGAAATCGTCCTCTGAATAGAGACGAATACAGATCCCTTCCGACACACGACCGCAACGCCCTTTACGCTGGTTAGCAGACGCTTGCGAAACCGGTTCGATCGGCAGGCGCTGCACCTTAGTGCGATAGCTGTAGCGACTGATACGCGCAGTGCCGGGATCGATGACGTATTTAATGCCCGGTACGGTTAGTGAAGTCTCGGCCACGTTGGTCGCCAGCACGATGCGGCGCCCGCTGTGTGACTGAAACACCCGGTTCTGCTCGGCATTCGACAGCCGTGCATACAGCGGTAAAATTTCGGTGTGCGGGATATCGCGCTTCATCAACGCATCGGCGGTATCGCGGATTTCACGCTCGCCACTCATAAAGATCAGGATATCACCGCGGCTCTCGTGACCTAACTCATCGACGGCGTCAAAAATCGCCTGCAGCTGATCGCGATCGGTATCATCCGCGTCTTCCACAATCGGGCGATAGCGCACTTCTACCGGATAGGTGCGACCTGAGACTTCAATTACGGGCGCATTATTGAAGTGGCGTGAGAAACGCTGCGGGTCAATGGTCGCCGAGGTGATGATCACTTTCAAATCGGGACGGCGCGGCAGCAACTCGCGCAGGTAGCCCAGCAGAAAATCGATGTTCAGGCTGCGTTCATGCGCTTCATCAATAATGATGGTGTCATATTGCAGCAACTGACGATCCTGCTGGATTTCCGCCAGTAAAATACCGTCGGTCATCAACTTCACTTGCGTCGTGTCGCTGACCTGATCGTTAAAGCGCACCTTATAACCGATAGTGCCTCCGAGCGAGGTTTCCAGCTCATCAGCAATACGGTTGGCGACGGTGCGCGCCGCCAGTCGGCGTGGCTGCGTATGACCAATCAACCCTTTCACACCACGCCCGAGCGCCAGACAAATCTTCGGCAGCTGGGTGGTTTTCCCTGAACCGGTTTCCCCGGCCACAATCACCACCTGATGATCGCGAATCGCCTCTGCAATCTCTTGCTGTTTCTGACTGACCGGCAGGTTTTCCGGGAAGGTGATGCGTGGCGTGGCCGCCGTACGCTGAGCGATACGCAGTTCAGCAGCCGCAAATTCGGCTTCTAATTCTGTGGCAATGCCCTGCTGCGCCGCAGGATTTTTTGCCTTCGCTGCGCCATGCAGACGGCGCTGCAAGCGCTGGCGATCGCGCAGCGTCAGATTATCGAGCCGCGACCAGAGCGGCGCCAAAGGGGAGGTTTGGGATGATGACATAGTAATGCGTTACCTGTTGTCGCGGCGAGCCTGGCAAAATGCGCTCTATACCGGCTGAAATTTCCCGGCGGATTCAATCAATTATTGCCCGGCATGATAGCACACTCTGGAAAACCTCACCTGACCGGACGTGCGACCTTATTCAATAATTTCGAACATAGGTCTCGAAATATTGCGCTTTTACCTCGCGGAGGAACTCCGTAGAGTGTAACGCATTGAGCGGTAAGCCAACCGCGTCACGCACAGGAAAACACCATGAGCAAAGTTTTAGTTCTGAAATCAAGCATCCTCGCCGGTTACTCTCAGTCAAACCAATTGGCTGACTTCTACGCTGAAGAAGCCCGCGCCAAAGGTAATGATGTTACCGTCCGCGATCTGGCTGCTCAGCCGATTCCGGTTCTGGATGGTGAGCTGGTTGGCGCACTGCGTCCTTCAGATGCTCCACTGTCTCCACGCCAGCAGGAAGCACTGTCCCTGTCTGACGAACTGATTGCTGAACTGCAAGCGCATGACACCGTGGTTATTGCTGCGCCGATGTACAACTTCAACATCCCAACTCAGCTGAAAAACTACTTCGACCTGATTGCTCGTGCTGGCGTGACTTTCCGTTACACCGAAGCAGGCCCGGAAGGTCTGGTCACCGGTAAACGTGCCGTGATCCTGTCCAGCCGTGGCGGTATCCACAAAGATACGGCCAGCGATCTGCTGACCCCATACGTGAAACTGTTCCTGGGCTTCATCGGCATCACCGACGTGAACTTCGTGTTCGCAGAAGGTATTGCTTACGGTCCGGAAGTGGCGACCAAAGCGGCTAACGACGCGAAAGACGCTATCAAGCAAATTGTTGCTGCGTAATCTTAAGAACGTGATGAATACCCGAGAATAATGGGTATGATGCCATCTTTGCCGGGCCTGAGTGCCCGGCTTTTTTATGGCTGTGACTCACATAATGATGGGTTTTACTTACGTAACCACTGCCCGTTAATGCCGCGCACATATTCCCCGCTACCCGCACGACTCACCAGCTTCTCGCCCGCAATACGTGCCACTTCGCTGGTGGTTAGATTGTTCTGCTGCGCGACGCGCTGATACTGCTGCGTGCGGCCATCGTTTATCCGCTTCACCAGCGCCAGGGTTTCATCATCCTGCTGGCGTGCCGCAACATAACCACTGAGTGTTTCACCCAGACGCCCCTGTTGGCGTGCTTCGTCCAGCGTCAGCGCCCAGGCTGAAGGCACCAACAGCAGCGCCAGCATTAATGCCATCGCTTTTGATTTCATCCTGCCGCTCCTCAAAACAGACCGCTCTGGTTTTTCAGCAGCGCTTCCACATCTTTATCTACCTTGATGTGGATTTCATGTTCGATCTTCACGTTCATATTGATGGTGATCGGCTCTTTCGGCGCCGCCACTTCAATACGCGGCACGCAACCGATCAGCGGCAGTCCAGCTGCCAACACCAGCAATGCCCTGAGGCTCATGGTTGGGGATCCTTCTTCGATGGCAGGGTGGCATTTTGTTCCACCCAGGATTGCAAATTATCGCCAAAGCGCAAACTGCGCCACAGCTGGAAAAGATTTTCCTGATGCCGATAGTTGAGGTTAATCGACTGCCGGCGATTACTAAACTGGCTGGTGCCCTTCACTTCCGACTGCATCGTGAGGTTGCCGAAGTTATCGAGGTCCAATGTGGCCCACGAACGGGAAATCTCCATGTAGCGCAGCCAGTCCATAGCGGCACCCGCAGCAAAGTTATTACTGACAATGGCATCGGCCATATCTTTATCCATGCGGAAGGTCAGCGGGCCGCTGTTGGCGATCCAGCCTTTTTCAATCAACCATTGCGGATTATTCACCCACAGCGGCAGCTCGCCGTTTACTTTGCCCGACATGGCGAACTGCTTGGGTTTGATCGCCGTGATCAGCTTGCTGAGGTTGATTTCACGCAGTGAAACGCGCGCGGGTTCATGCTGCGGCATGCGCAGTTCAGGCATGCTAACGTGGCCGCCTAAAAGATCGAGATTTACATTACTCAGCGTCAGCGGCTGGCGCTCTTGCCATGGATAGTGGCCCTGCAGATCGGCGGTAATATTCTGCAACGCAAACTGGTTTTTCACTTCGGCGATGCGCAGTGAAACCGGACCACGTAGGCCTAACTGCCACTGATGGTCTTTCAGACGGAACGGCAACGTAAAGTCGATGCCATTGATCTCACTGTCTGGCATCCACACACTGCCCTTTTTCACCGCCCAGAAACCACCGGCTTCGAAGCCCTGTTTCGACGCCGCAGAAAACGCCATTTGTGCCCGCAGTTCACCCGACTGAATGCGCATCTTCAAATCGCTGCTGAGCAACGGCTGAAACACCGTTAGTGATTGAGCTGGCCACCAGGCTTCACCGCGCAGACGTTCACCATCCCAGCGACCATGCACCCGCACCGGGCCAATATCCTCAGCGGTTAACTGCCCACGCCAGATAAAGCGACTCGGATCGCTGCCTTTGGCCTCGAAGCTCAATTCCGAAGGCGGCAGCCAGCCGCCATAGCTGAACTGCGTCTGACCTGACTTCAAGGTAAAACCACCGTTAAACGCCGGATGCGCGACGTCTCGCTGCCAGCGGACCGGTGCGGTTAGGGTCAGGCGCGGTTTATCAACCTGCACCATGCCATAGGCTAATTGATCAAAGCCGGTGTTGAGTGTGTCCAGACTGATTAACGTATCCTGCCAGCTACCCGTGCCCTTCACATCCCATTTGGCATTGAGCGGCTGCATCTCGCCATCGCCCCAGTATCGCCAGTTCCAGCGCCCGCTGTCTGGCCAGAAATCGCTGGCGCGGCCATCAAGATGCAGCGTAAAGCGCCCGAAACTGGGATCGTGAGCTTTTAGAATGGCTTGTAATCTGCCATTGATACCGCGCGAGGCAAGCGTCACGCCGGCTAACGGCCAGCGCGCTTCATCCACTTCCAGCGTCGACAGTAAGCGACCGCGCAAACGCAGCAGTGCACCTTGTTTAAGGCTGACCTGCGGGTCGGTCAGCATGCCGTGCAGCACACCCGGCATGCTGCCAAACAGTTGCAGATCGGCAAATTTACTTTCACCCGTGAGCTGGAACGGCAAGTTGCTGTCGGTCAGGCTCAGGTTGCCGGGTCCGATACTTAACACCAGATTACCCTTACCGCCACGTCCCTGAGTTAGCAGGTTAAATCGTCCGCTGACCTGGGTGTTTTCCAGTCCCTGTTGCCAGTTGTCCAGCGTGAGCGCCAAACCACCCGACAGCGGCTGATCGGCTTGTGGCCAGCGCCAATGTCCCTGGCTGATACGAATCTGCTGCGCATCGACCTGCCACGGTAACTGCAACAACGGCTGATCGTCGCCCTGCTGATTCACCACCAGCGTGCCCTGCTGCTGCTGCCAGTTAAGCGTCACCGCCAGCGGCTGCGGCCACTGCGCCAGATTGACATCACCGCTAAGTTCGCCTGCAACCGGTAAACCGTTGGCAAAGGTGGGCAGCGTCAGTTCACCGTGCAAATCGAGTGGTTTAGGAAGTAAAGGATGACTGAACTGAAGTTGTGCTATCTGCAGTTGTTGCCCCTGCAAACGCGCATCAAGCTGGAGGTTATCGCCCTGATAATGCAACTGCTGGACGCTTTTATCGAGGCTGAGATCAAAACGACCGGCATATTGCTGCCAGGGTAAAATACTCAGTTGCTCCAGATGGATATCGGCGCCCGGTAGCATCTGCTGCCATTCAGCCAGACTGCGCGGTGCACCGCTGGCATCGTTCTGCGGCAGAGCTTGCAGGCAATCGCTGTTGAGCTGTACGGCCTGCGCACTGAGCTGCCAGCGTCGATGTTGCCAACCCAGCGCCACATCTTTGACATTCGCCAGTTCGCAATCACCGGCCAGATAGCGTACCGCCGGAAAATGCACGCCGCCGTTATGCCAGCGCGGTGAACCAGTCAGTTCCACACGGGTATTTTCCGGCAGCCAGATGCCCGCCAGACGCGGCAGCCATTGCGTCAGCGTCAGCAGCAATCCCAATAGCAGCAGTATCAGCGCCAGTAGCGCAGCAAGAGTTCGACGGAGGCCCCGCGTCATGGCAGCTAACTATCCTGTTCTTTACGCAATCCTGACGGAGATGATGTCATGTTATGCCCGGCAAATGAAGGTGTTAGCTATATAGCCTGGCTGAAGATCAGCAAAATGATGCAGAAAACGTTATTCTGTGATGATACCGACATGACATTTTTCAGGAGCGAAACAATGAAAGTTGCGGTTTACAGTACCAAACACTACGACCAGAAATACTTTGAACACGTCAATGCCAACTTTGGATTTGAGTTGCAGTTCTTTGACTTCCTGCTGAGTGAAACCACGGCCAAAAATGCTGCGGGCTGCGATGCCGTCTGCATTTTCGTTAATGACGATGGCAGTAAAGCGGTACTGGAAGAACTGGCTGCGCTGGGCGTCAAGACTATCGCGCTACGCTGCGCCGGGTTCAATAATGTCGATCTCGAAGCAGCCGAAGCGCTCGGTCTGCAGGTGGTGCGCGTACCGGCCTACTCGCCGGAAGCGGTGGCTGAACACGCAGTGGGTTTGATGATGACGCTGAACCGCCGCATTCACCGCGCCTATCAACGCACGCGTGATGCTAACTTCTCGCTGGATGGCCTGACCGGCTTCAATATGCACGGCAAAACCGCGGGTGTAGTTGGCACCGGCAAAATCGGTGTGGCAACCATGCGAATTTTGAAAGGCTTTGGCATGCGCCTGCTGGCGTTTGATCCCTACCCAAGCGCGGCAGCCCAGGAGCTGGGGGCAGAATATGTCGACCTGAAAACGCTGTTTGCTGAATCTGATGTCATCACATTGCACTGCCCGATGACGCCAGAAAACCATCACTTATTAAATGCGCACGCGTTTAGCCAGATGAAAGATGGCGTGATGATCATTAACACCAGTCGCGGTGGTTTAATTGATTCGCAGGCCGCGATTGATGCGCTCAAGCAGCAGAAAATTGGATCGCTGGGGATGGACGTGTACGAAAACGAGCGCGATCTGTTCTTTGAAGATAAGTCCAATGACGTGATACAGGACGATATTTTCCGTCGCCTGTCAGCCTGCCATAACGTGTTGTTCACCGGCCATCAGGCATTTCTGACTGCCGAAGCCCTGACGGCAATTTCCGAAACCACGCTCAGCAATTTGCAGCAGCTTGAACGTGGCGAAACCTGCCCGAATCAGGTGAAAGCGTAAAGATGTGGCGCCTGCCTCAGCGGGCGCACTGTCCACCCATCAACGCCTGCTCGTCACAACGACGGCCGTTGGCTAACTGACACATGCCAATACGCGATCCATCCAGCTGACGTGAAAACGCCAGTGTTCCCCCGGCATTGTTGCAATTCACTTCGGCCATAGATGCCATGATGACATGCGGTTGAACGTGTGCTGCGGTAGCCTGTTGCGGTGGTTCATCATCACTGTTGCTGCTGCAGGCAGAAAGTAACAGTGCTGCACCGGCCAGCATTAAGGTAGCGGCTTTCATCGGTCGGGCTCCGGGGAGTTGGGCGTAAAAGAGGCACCAGCATATGTCAGGTGCCATCAGGGGTCGATAGGCGACACAGCTTTTTACAAAATTTATTATCGCCTTTTGCAAGCAGAATTATCCTGATTGGACCTGATAAACCTTTTCTGACCGAAACATTCCTATTTTTCAATGCATAAGGAGGAATCATGCTAACGGACATGTTAATCCGTATCGCGCTTGCTGGAATACTGGGTGGATTGATTGGCCTTGAACGTCAAATGCGCGCCAAAGAGGCCGGTTTGCGCACCCATATTTTGGTCGGTATTGGCAGTGCCATGTTTATGCTGGTGTCGAAATATGGCTTTTCAGACATGCTGGATAGCGATCATGTGGCGCTCGATCCCAGCCGAATTGCCGCGCAGGTGGTCAGTGGGATGGGCTTCCTCGGTGCCGGCACCATTATCATTCAAAAACAAGTGGTCAAGGGTTTAACCACCGCAGCAGGATTGTGGGTCACCGCAGCCATTGGTTTGGTCATTGGTAGCGGCATGTACGAGATTGGTATTTATGGCACGGTGTTAGCGCTGGTGGTGTTAGAAACTTTCCGTCGTATTAGTCACTGGTTGATTGGCCGACACCATACGTTGATGGTGCACCTTAAACCGAAGAGCGTGCCGTTGGTGTTGCTGGTGCTACAACGCGAAAATATCCGCTACGGTCATATCGCCGTGGTGAACCGGGATGAAGATAATGGCCTGTGTGAACTGAGCGTTGAAGTGACATTGTCACGTAGCGCCGCTATTCACACCATCTACGATAAAGTGATGGAAATCAAAGGCGTTCAATCCTTAGAAATGATGTAAAAATCGACAACCTTAGATGACAGTGCGTTCACCTGTCGCCAACACACAGATGAAAAAGTCTGGCCAAATCGCTTTGCTAAACTGAATCATTACCCCCGTAAACTTTCGGGTTTCTCAGCGTAGCAAAGGACGATTTATGATTACCGTCGACGGCAACGGTGCGGTGGCTTCGGTCGCTTTCCGCACCAGTGAAGTGATCGCCATTTACCCCATCACGCCCAGTTCCACCATGGCGGAACTGGCCGACAGCTGGTCTGGCGAAGGTCGCCGCAATATCTGGGGTGATATCCCTCGCGTAGTGGAGATGCAGTCAGAAGGCGGTGCCATTGCTACCGTACACGGAGCGTTGCAGACCGGTGCCCTTTCCACCACGTTTACGTCATCACAGGGCCTGCTGCTGATGATCCCGACGCTGTATAAACTGGCCGGGCAGCTGACGCCGTTTGTCCTGCACGTCGCAGCGCGTACCGTCGCTACACATGCTTTATCGATTTTTGGCGATCACTCTGATGTGATGGCCGTGCGCCAGACGGGTTGCGCGCAACTGTGTGCTTCCAGCGTGCAGGAAGCGCAGGATTTCGCGTTGATCTCTCAGATGGCTTCACTCAATAGCCGCGTGCCCTTTATTCACTTCTTCGACGGTTTCCGTACCTCACATGAGATCAACAAGATTGTCCCGATCAGTGATGAAACCCTGCAAGCACTGATGCCAGCAAAAGCGATCGCAGAGCATCGTGCACGCGCACTGACGCCGGATCATCCAACGATTCGTGGCACCTCCGCCAATCCTGATACCTATTTCCAATCGCGCGAAGCCACTAACCGCTGGTACGACGCCTGTACCGGCCATGTTGAAGCCGCCATGGAAGCGTTTGCCGCTAACACCGGCCGCCACTATCAGCCGTTTGAGTTTTATGGCCACCCGCAGGCTGAGCGCGTAATCGTGATGATGGGTTCGGGCTGCGGCACCGCCGAAGAAGCGATTGATGTTCTGTTGCAGCGCGGCGAAAAGGTGGGATTGGTGAAAGTGCGCCTTTATCGTCCGTTCTCAGCGGCGCATCTGATCAAAACGCTGCCCACTTCGGTTCAGCGTGTGGCGGTGCTGGATCGCACCAAAGAGCCCGGCGCGCTGGGTGAACCGCTGTTTCTGGATGTGATGACCGCACTGGCTGAAGCCTTTAGCCGGGGTGAACGCCCGACGCTGCCGAGAGTGATTGGCGGCCGCTACGGTCTGTCATCGAAAGAATTTGCCCCTGATGCCGTGCTAGCCGTGTTCCGTGCGCTGCTGCGTGAACAACCGCCTGCGCGTTTCACCGTGGGTATTTATGATGATGTCACGCATTTATCGCTGCCGATGGAGGCCAACATCGTGCCGAATCGGGCACGGCTTGAAGCGCTGTTTTACGGCCTCGGCAGTGACGGCAGCGTGAGCGCCAGCAAAAACAACCTGAAGATCATCGGCAATGCCACGCCCTGGCATGTGCAGGGATATTTCGTCTATGACTCGAAAAAAGCGGGCGGCCTGACTGTTTCCCATCTGCGTGTCAGTGAACATCCCGTCCAGTCGGCGTATCTGGTGCAGCAGGCTGATTTTATTGGCTGCCATCAACTGCAGTTCATCGATAAATATTCGATGCTCGATCAGCTTAAGCCGGGCGGCATTTTCCTGCTGAATACTCCTTACGCCGCTGATGAAGTCTGGTCACGCCTACCGCAGGAAGTGCAGAGCCAGCTTAATGACAAGCAGGCGCGGTTTTATGTCATCAATGCGGCACGTATCGCGCGCGAATGCCAGCTCGGTGCACGCATCAACACCGTCATGCAGATGGCGTTCTTCCAGTTGACGCAGATTCTGCCCGGCGACAGTGCATTAACCGAACTGCAAAACGCCATTTCCCGCAGCTACAGCAGTAAAGGCGAGGAGCTGGTGCAGCGTAACTGGCAGGCACTGGCAATGGCACAACAGGCGTTGGAAGCGGTGCCGCTGCAGGCGGTTGATCAGCACAGTCCGCATCGTCCGCCGGTGGTATCCGATAGCGCACCGGATTTTGTCAAAACCGTCACCGCCGCCATGCTGGCAGGATTAGGCGACAAATTGCCGGTGTCCGCACTGCCGCCAGACGGCACCTGGCCCGTTGGCACCACACAGTGGGAAAAACGCAACATCGCCGAAGCGATTCCGATCTGGCAGCCTGACCTGTGCACCCAATGCAACCACTGCGTAGCAGCCTGCCCGCATGCGGCGATTCGCGCCAAAGTCGTTACGCCTGAGGCCATGGACTCCGCACCTGATTCCCTCGCTTCTCTCGACGTCAAATCACGCGATATGCGCGGCCAGAAATACGTGCTGCAGGTGGCTCCTGAAGATTGCACCGGCTGTAATCTGTGTGTGGAAGTGTGCCCGGCCAGCGATCGCCAGCATCCAGAGATCAAAGCCATCAATATGCAATCGCGTCTTGAACATGTTGAAACCGAAAAAGTGAATTACGATGCGTTTCTTGCGCTGCCAGAAATCACAGCGGAACAACTGGAACGCATTGATATTCGCACCTCACAACTGATCACGCCGCTCTTTGAGTACTCAGGCGCCTGTTCCGGCTGCGGGGAGACGCCGTATATCAAGTTGCTGACGCAGTTGTATGGCGATCGCCTGTTGATTGCCAATGCCACCGGTTGCTCATCCATATATGGCGGTAATCTCCCCTCCACACCTTATACCACCAACGCCGAAGGACGCGGACCGGCATGGGCCAATTCCCTGTTTGAAGACAACGCTGAATTTGGGCTCGGTTTCCGCCTGAGCGTTGATCAGCAGAAACAGCGCGCGCTACGTCTGTTAGATCAGTGTGCGCCACAGTTGCCCGAAGCTTTACTGGCCGCATTGAAAGAGGAAAATGTCCTGCCCTCGGTTCGTCGCGAGCAAATAGTTGAACTGCGTCAGCAGCTGGCGGCTTCATCATCAGCCCACGCTGGCGAATTGCAGGTTATCGCCGATGCGCTGGTTGAGAAATCTGTCTGGCTAATCGGGGGTGACGGCTGGGCCTATGACATCGGTTATGGCGGTCTTGATCATGTGATGAGCCTGAGTGAAAACGTCAACGTGCTGGTTCTCGACACCCAGTGCTACTCCAATACCGGTGGACAAGCTTCCAAAGCTACGCCGCTCGGTGCAGTCACCAAGTTTGGCGAACAAGGCAAGCGTAAAGCACGTAAAGATTTAGGCGTTGCCACCATGCTGTATGGGCATGTTTATGTGGCCCAAATCTCGCTGGGCGCACAGTTGAATCAGACGGTGAAAGCGATTCAGGAAGCGGAGGCCTGGCCCGGTCCCTCGCTAATCATCGCTTACAGCCCATGTGAAGAACACGGATATGATTTGGCTTATAGCCATGAGCAGATGCGATTGTTAACCACCAGCGGGTTCTGGCCGCTGTATCGTTATGACCCTCGTCGTGCAGAGCAAGGTAAAGCGGCACTGGCGCTGGACTCTCGCCAGCCAACCTCAGTGCTGGAAGACGCATTGATGAACGAGCAGCGTTTCCGCCAGTTGCAAACCCGTGAACCGGAAGCTGCCGCGCAGTTATGGCAGGATGCGACCGAAGCCGCCAATCAACGCTATCAGCGACTGGCGGAAATGGCCGGTAAAGCAGAGAAAAGTGACTAGATGAAGCAAGCCCGGCGCACTGGCCGGGCTTAATGATTTAACAGGGTTTAAGCTGAATAATCGCCATCTCAACCGCACGATTGGGCGAGCCGGTTAATTCCCGATAACGCAGCTGCAGATTGCGCAACTCCGTCGCTACCACCTCTTTTTCTGTTGCTGATCCCCGCTGCGCCAGCTCGAGATAACATTGCCCGACTAGCCGGCACGCTTCTTCAAAAACCATGTCGTACGTTTGCATCTGCCTCTCCTCACCTTTAGAAACTAAAAAAAACACTTCATCCATCCTGTCAGGCAGCGATGCGCGCAATCTTTACCCAGATCAATAAATGGGCAGATTGTTCTGGCAAAGTGTGCGGTTTTATCGCAGGAATCCGTGAAAAGAGATCACATCAGACTGGCATTCGCGTGCGCAATCCGTACCATACGCACTCATGTCATAGGGGTTTATTGCCGCTGAAGCGTTATTCAGCCGCCAACGACCCTTGCGTTCATTCTCAAGCGTGAAAATAATGTCAGAAAATCAAGAAGTAACGAAGAAAGAACAATATAACCTGAAGAAATAAGATTGATTGTCTAAGTATCTGGCAACATTATATATTCATTTTAAATCAATTGGTTAGATTAACGCTAAAGTACGCAGTCATACTCCCAGCCCCATTTTCAATGCCCATTTTAGTGCCCTGATTTGGGTTTTTGCCCCTGTTTTTGTCCCCTGTTTCTCCATCCCTAAATAAAGAGTTAACCCCCCAGTTATTGCTGTTTAATCACAAGTGAATACATAAAATTCATTTTGTGGGTATATGCATTCAACTGACTAACTGTTTGCAGTTTAGTTGGTCTCACCAGCGAAGATCACGAATAAATTAACAGACAGCTTTGCATCGAGCCATTGATCTCACAGCCAATAGGGGATAACCATACTCAAATTTTCCACATTTCAGGAGTCTTGAGTATTAACACATCTCCGTGGAACAAAGACTGTGTCATCGGTCAAAAAAAGACCACTTCAGCTGTAGTATCCTAATCCTGCTTGAACTGGAGGGGAAAAACGCGCGGTTTAGCTGTTTTCAATATGACCCTGGACAGTAAGCTTCGAGGCTGTGATCTGGTCAAACTAAAAGTATCGGATGTTGCATATGGCAGCTGAGCTTTTTAGGCAGAACAACAGTGCTGCAACAGAAAACCGGTAGCCCTGTGCAATTTGAGATAACCAAAGGGACAAGAGAAGTTGGTGCTGCAATGATATAGCTTGGCAATTTGAACAGTAAAGACTTCTTGTTCCGGTCCCGGACTGGCCAGCACATATTAACCCGGCAATACAACCGAATCTTTCTTGGGTTGGTTGAAAAGCTTGGTCTCTAAGATTCGCTTTACAGGACACATTCCCTTAGAAGAACAAAACCTTACCGGATTTACAAGAAAACCAAGAATCTCCGGGTGAACCAACTTCTGTAGGGTCATAAGAAACTGGAAAGCACAGTCCGTCATCTGGGCATTGAACTCAATGATGCGTTAGAGATCTCTGAATCGATTGAAATCTTAGGTTGTCAGCGCTGCAACAGCAGCCCTGTGCCAGAGGCAGATCTCATAAGTCATTATAAAGTAATCAATAAAGAAAAATCGGGAAGGAAAAGGTAGTGCACTATAACAAAAATAATTCAGAAACCTCTTATCAATAATTCTTACTGACGTGCCAGACTAAATTTCTTTGTTTGTACGAGAGCAGGAGAAGGGTTACGCTTGATAATAACAATTATCCGTAAAACCGATATCATAACTATATGAATACTATATAAATATACTAACTGATGAAAGACATCGCTCTATAGTTTGAAAATGCAAGACGCTCAGAGCGTATAGTGACAACAGGAGTGCACCTACATTATTTTCGCATACACATTTGACAAAGTTTCATACTGAGATTATATCTTAAGTTAACTATCCACATTCTAATTTATTGGTGATGCTATGGTTGAGCCTAAAAAACCTCGCAAAATAGATCTTTCAAAAATTAATTTTGATGATTATGAAAACATTGACGTCCTAATAAAAAAACTTATTGAAGAACAAAAAAAACAATTAGGTGGTGATCAAACAGCTCATGCAAGTGATCATCGGAGTAGTCACACCAATCAAATTTAATTTATATTAAAATTTAATGTAACAAGGGGTGAGGATGACTGACTTTTCATTCCATATTAAAAAACCAACTCTTCACCAAGTTATTTTTAAAATTTCCCAGAAATGCAATATAAATTGCACGTATTGCTACGTTTATAACATGGGGGATAGTTCTTGGTCCCAACGAGAGAATTTTGCTAGTGATGAGATTGTTCAGGCCTTAGCAAATAAAATTAAAGAACATGTTGAATTCTATAACATGAAGACTTTTCATCTAGAACTGCATGGTGGGGAGCCTTTATTATATGGGAAAGCACGGCTACGAAAACTGCTTACAACTATGGATTTTATAGTTGGCAAACAAATCCTCAGATATTCAATTCAAACCAACGGATTGCTTCTGGATAGAGAGTGGGTTGATTTGTTTTCTGAATTTAAAGTTAATGTAGGCATTAGTATTGATGGACCTCCATCAACTTTCTCAAAAAGAGTTAATAGACGAGGACGGGACATTACTCAAAATTTATTAAATATTCTTGGGAATTTGCATATCACTAGAGCAAATTTTAAGCCAGGAGCACTAGCCGTCATTTCTGACACATCTGATATCTGTGAATTAATCGATTGGTTTCCCACTATAGGAATTTATTCTTTTGATTTACTACTTCCACTTGGGAATATTTTAACCCCGCCCAGCGGAATATCAGACCTGGCATCTTTAGAAGAGAAACTGATTAAAGGTTTCGAATACTGGAGATCTCTTGGTGAAGGGGCACCAAGAATTAGGTTGTATGAATTAATGATTAAAGGATTTCTTGGGCATGAGGTTTGCCTCGATGCACTAGGAGGCGATTTAACTAATTTGTGTGTTGTTGAGTCAAATGGTGCAATTGGAATGAGTGATGTAACTCGATTCCTTGGTGGTATATATTCTAGTGATGACATTAATATTAAAACACATAAGTTGGATGTGCATTCTGAACATTTCAAAGTTCAGGAATCACAAAAGCTTTGTGACACATGTAAAAATTGTGTTGTAGTGAATGCGTGTGGCGGGGGCTACATACCAGACCGTTTTGATGGTGTGAGCTTTAATAATCCGACATATTACTGCAGTGTTATGTATGGACTTGGGCAGCATATTTTAAAGTATATGCAACAGTCGATTCCTGAAAAGGCTTGGGTGGAGGGGGTGAATCGTGTTGGATAGTTTATTATCTTGTGCTAGCCCTTTTTCAGAGCAAAGCATTCATGACACTCTATTAAATAGGAAAAGTTCCTTTTCTATAGTATTGGCTCAAAATTTATTGCAAAACCTTAAATGTCACCAAGTTCCCCTATGGGTTATAGAAGCTCTAATTTGTATTTCTGATCGGTCATTACCAAATAACAGCAACGCATGGGCACCTGAGATACCCTCAATTCTTCAATGGTTGGCAGATACAACCCTAGAGCCTCCATATTTCAAAATAGAGTTATATGCCGTTAGATTATCAGGATTTTGCGTGCAAGGAAAATTTTCTAATACAGCCTCTCCAGGCTTTGGTTCCTTTAATGGAATTCCTGCTAGATATTTAAAAAATCAGGAGTTCATAATAAAACAAAACACGATCACATTTAGAGAAACAATAAATGAAAACCACGATAATGTTCATAAAATATCGACATCAATGTTTCTTGGTGATGCTGTTGCATTTAAAGAAACTATCAACAATGGCTATGACACATCATCTAAGCTTACGATTGGGAATTTTAATGAACTAGACATGCTAAATAGGCTCGCTATAAATGAACTAACCTCTACAGGAGTGTTGGCAGAGTGGGTGACTTCTGCAATAACAAGTTTATACGTCACCGAGGCCGAAAAAAACTCTTTCAGTTCTGGTAGTTGGGATAAGCATTGTGGGCTTTCCTATTGTTCACTTCGGGACGAGGTATTCCAACTGGCCGACATATTACTTCATGAAGCATGCCATCAAAATTTTTATTTTATCAATTTGAACAAATGTTTGCATGAAGATGATGGCATTCTCAGATTATCTCCGGCTGTTAATTTACCTCGACCGATCTGGGCAATTTTACTTGCATATCATGCATTTTCTAACGTGTCTATATTTTACTATAAAGCAAACTATCTACAGGATGAAATGAAAATAAGACATGCATTGAAAAATTTTGATTATGCTGTTAAGGCGGAGGAAATCCTCAATGATTATATATTTACTGAGCAGGGTGCTAAAATTTTCTTTGAGAGTTTAAAATCGATATTTTCCACTGTAAAAAATGCTTACCTAGATATGAAGCATCTTTAAATAAAACCTCATTCTTATTAAATTTATTACAAATAAAAACAATCACCACCCCATCATGGACTGCTAATTAAATAATTGAATGTGAAATATTCGCTTAATTACATACGTTCCCTTCACCATCTAATACAGTATTTCTTTATATAAACATATAGACAAACCAGACCATTTTCTTTCAGTGAACTATTCGATACAAACATGATTGGAATTTAAAGAGTGCGCGCTAAGCGCACCTTCTAAGCTAGAATCCCAGTTCTTGCCTTAAGTTTGGATGCCTTCTTTTTAGTATTACATCACTAATAACATGCCATCTCCAAAAAATTGAGAATGGGTAATTGCTTGAGCACATTATCGCTAAAGATTGTTTTGCAGCAATCACACTCTCAATTGAACTCAACCTTTGGGCCAAGACATCCCTTAGTGGTCTAAAGTTATTAAGCTCCACTAAAATCTTTTCCATCAAACTCTCTTTAGAGATTTTTCTTAAGCTAGTATTCTCTAAATTAAAACATTTACTTAGAAGCAGAACTGTGTTTTCAACTTGCACAGAGGGATTTTTTGAATGAGGTCTAATAACGATCTCACCGACATCAGCATTACCAGCAAAATGTACTATTTCATCTGAAACGTTAATTGCTGAAACAGTACAATCGAGAAGATTTATATGATTAGTACTTTTAATGCCATTACATCGACGGCAGACAAAAAACAAATTATCCCAGCCAAATTTTAATGCTTTATTTTTGTTATGTGGCACAAAATGCTCCACTTCGGGATCGGATATAGAACCTTGTTCACATAAATAACATTTATCATGAAAAATCAGGCGTAAAGCGTCAATTACATCTTGATCTTTGTAGGTTCGATTTAAAGCTAGACTAGTAGGGGCAGGATAGGAACGAGTGACATTAAACATTATCTTGTTCCTCTTTCCAGTCTATAAATTTCGATTTAGCACCTAAAAATGTCGCCTTGGCCTTTGGATTTAAAAAATCCATATTTTCTTCCAAAATGGATATGATTGAATGAAATCTTGAATTATAAATATCTTTTTTACTAAGCGTGCTTAATTCGTTTAACAAACCTTCGAGCTCATTTGAATTTGTGGTTTCCCCAAGCAAACCTTTAATGATGGAACTATAAGAATAAATGGAAAGATCTTCCATTTTTTCATTCTTGGATAGATTATATATTATTGCATCAGATACTGATTGGACCACAAAAGGAGAGTGAGTTGAAATTATAAACTGAATATCTTTAAAGCTTTCCGATAAAAAATTAAATACTTTCTTTTGAAGTGTAACATGCAAATGCGCATCAACTTCATCAATAATAACAATCCCTTTTATTTCATCTTTTCTTCTGTTGCTTAACTCAGAAACCATTATTAGCTCTGCATATATTGCAAGGATAGATGAATAACCTGAGGGGAGATGACTCAAGCTGAACGGGTCTTTATTCTTTTGATTGATTTCCATCCTTAATTTTTTTCGATTGAATGACAACAACAAACTTTCATCTTCGAATAAACTTCTAAGATCATACTGTATTTTTTGAACTATACCATTTACACGATTATACTCTTCAATCTGTTCTGCCCCCTTTTCAAGGAGGGCATAATTGCTCATTGAAACCAAATAGGATTCGAAATAACTGCTCGTAGATTGAAAGTTTGAGTTATTACTTTTGAACCTTTCAAACAGGCTATCTATGCTAGTTAAAAGATTATTTCCATCACTATTATAAAAACGCCCAGCCTCGAAAAATCTGAATATAATCTCATTGTTTTTTATACTTTGGATAAAGGATGTACTTGAGGATAGCGTTACATCAAGAACATTTTTTTCGTCAAGAAGGCTTTTGTAATGACTGATGGCATTGAGAATATTATTATGTTCTTCAGTATCAATCTTGAATTGTTTCAAGTGAGAATTATGATCATCAATCAATTTATTCAGGCTTTCTGATGTTTGATATTGACCTCCTTGGAATAACTTATTTAGACTGCTCTGTAACGCCTTTAAAAATTTGGTTTTCCCAGCCCCGTTGTTACCAACGATGATCAGATTCTTACCATCTATTATTATTTTTCTGCGACCAGCATTTGTTTTTTGAGCAATGCTTCTTATATATTTAGCCATATTAACTCCAAATTAAAATTTTTGCGTAAAATTTACCATTACATCATTTAAATACTTCTTAACACTTAAACCAAAAATTCCCGTCTAAATTTATATTTTTTCATATTGCACGTTATTGAAAAACAAAAAAAAGAGTTTCGCTCAGTAAAAAATCAAGGCTCTTTTAATACGTCTAATTCTTGAATCACAGCTCTTTATTACCTTCGATAATTTGCCCTACTTTTTCAGGTATCTAAAAGAGGCAACGCTTTGAACTGAACCAATGGAATTACTTGCCAGAAATAGGTAATATCCAATGGGGCACAGAAGGCGACATTATCTAAGATAATACGAAACTCTTTGTGATTTTCAACGTACTAAAATCTGTTAGCAACAATGGCTATAATAATCAACAGTTCCATCTACTATCCTTGTTTTTTTCAGTCATTCCATCCTCCCTTGCGCACATAGTATCACGCACCTGCTGATTGTTAATGTCCACGTTAGCCGAGTCGTAAAGATCCGTGATGAACCCACTTAGCACTAACTGACTGAAATCAATACAAATTTATTTTTACTTAATTCTATTCAGTACGGATAACATTCTATTAAGAAATTCAATCACAAACCGCCTAATGCAACAAGCGCTAATGGCTCCGAGGTTTACCGTAAGTATTTGCCGAAATATTGAATGGCTACAAAAGAATACAATTTGATAAGGACTACTTATTATCCTAATTGCTTCTATCAATCAATCACTTTTAGTTGAACTTGTTTAGTCCGATACTAATTGGCTGCTCTCCATTGATGATGCTGCAATGCTGACGATTTAACCTAAATCATCTTGCAATAGGCAAGTCCGAAAACCTCGTAGTGTAAGCCGGCGACAGCATTTCCCGCTTCATGGCCCATGTTTTCTGCACTCCCTGTCCTGCAAACCATAATTTCCCCTTCCCGCTCTGATTGAGGCCATCAACTACGCGCATCAGCGCTTCACTGTTGGCCTGTGGCTTAAATTCGTCAAAGAGATTGAGCTGCGAAACGCCCTGGCTGTAGAAATCCCCGAGCATCACGCCGGCTTTCATAAAGCGGCATCCATCGAGCCAGATGCGATCCAGTGAATCCATGGCCACGCGGATAATGTCACGCGTGTCGTTGGAAGGTGTCATCAGCGTGCCCATGGCCTGATTACCGTAAAACGTCTCCCCTACCGCGTGCGGACTGGTTCGGACGAAAACGGCTATCTGCCGGCAGTATTGTCGTTCACTTCTGAGCTTTTCGGCAGCGCGCTCGGCATAAGCACACACAGCCTGACGCATATCCTGATATTCCGTTATGCGGGAACCGAAAGAACGCGAACAGACAATCTGCTGTTTCGTGGGTGCGAACTCCTCCAGTTCGAGGCAGGGTTCACCGCGCAGCTCTCTTACGGTGCGTTCGAGCACAACGTTGAAATGTTTGCGTATGATGTACGTGCTTTGCTCGGACAGGTCTTTCGCGGAGATGATGCCCATCGCATTGAGCTTTTTGCTGATGCGCCGGCCAACACCCCAGACATCTTCAACCTTCACCAGCTCCATCAACCTGCGCTGGCGATCGACGTTCGATAAATCCAGCACGCCGCCGGTCTTCGTCCATTTTTTGGCGGCATGATTGGCCAGCTTGGCCAGTGTCTTGGTCGGTGCGATACCGACGCCGACCGTCAGGTGCGTATCGCGCTTCACGCGCGCGCGAATTTCCCGCCCGTATTCTTCCAGCACACGGCAGTTTCGAACCCCGGTCAGGTCCATAAAAGCTTCGTCAATGGAGTAGATTTCAACTGAGGGCGCCATATCTTCCAGAGTGGTCATCACTCTGTTGCTCATGTCCGCGTACAAGGCGTAATTGGAACTGAATACGTGAACTTTATGACGCCTGAACTCGTCTTTGAGCTTGAAGTACGGTGCCCCCATAGGCAGCTGTAGGGCCTTCGCTTCTGCCGAACGCGCGATAACACAGCCATCGTTGTTGGAGAGGACAACTACCGGCTTGCCACGCAGGTCCGGTCTGAACACCGTTTCACAGCTGGCGTAAAACGAGTTCACATCCACCAGGGCAAACATTAACGGCCCATCGTCTTAATGGAGTGCCGGACAACGCCGAAGATTTCAAACTGGTCGGCATCAGGGATCAGGATGATAGCGTGTGCAGCATTCATGGGTTTGAGATGCAGGAATGGCCGGGTCATCAGTTGCTTCACGGTGAACTCGCCGGAAATCGCGGCCACGATGATATCCCCATGCTCCGCGGTGACGGAGCTGTCCACCACCAGCATGTCGCCATCATTAATGCCACCCTCAATCATCGAATCACCACTGACCCGGATGAAGTAGGTCGAGCTGGGGTGGCTGACCAGCAGATTGTTGAGGTCGAGTCGCTGCTCAACGTAGTCCTGCGCCGGCGACGGAAAACCACATGGCACGCGGGCAATGAAAAGCGGCAACTCAAGAACAGCGCGGATTTCCGCTGGTCTGAAAAACTCCATGATAATTGCCCTGATAAATACTGTATATATAAACAGTAATCGTAAACAGCACAATCGATCAAGTCAGGCAGAAAGACTTTTTCCAAACGCGTTGTTGGTAAAGGGGATTTAATTTGAGGTGTACGGGAGGCTGTCAGCCTGGGTGGATAGCCATGAGCGCAGGGGGTGATAGTTTTGGTGCATTTTTCAGGCCGTCATAAACCAGGGAAAATCAGCAGCAAACGTAGCCGCTTCGGTTAAGGGTCTGAAATTTAATTTATTAGTCGCTGATTAATATGACTTATTAGAAATTAATGGCACATAATCACTTTCTTTAATGCATCCTACCACCCGTATTATGTTGGTCTATGGTATGTGGGTCAGTCACTTACTGGCAGCAAAGCACACAGGATGCGTTTCATACGAGAGAGACATTCCTTAGCCACTGCTTTTTGCCCGCCTTGTGCGGGCTTTTTTTTTAAGATGCCATGTCTTAACCATTCGGATTGAACAGTTGAAACATGCGTTCCTCCCCCTCCCTGGTTGATATGTCACGGAAAGTTGTCGTATGCATCTCAATCCATTTGTTGGCGGCGCGTAATGAATAACGCCAATTCATACGATCAAGCTCTTTGACGAAGTCGAGTGTGCTGATGGTGTAACGGCCAGCAGCATCACGCTTAACCGCCTGCCTGAAAGCCAATAGAATTTCGTAGTCGCGTGGCATTTAGATGCCCCTAATAATACTGTATATAATAACAGTATTATTGAGGTGCAGATGCGGATCAAGTCGTTCCATCGGAGTGTTTTGTAAGGCTGTTGAATGCTATAGGAATTTAAATATGGATAGGTATTTCGATTGCTGGCAGGTCAGACTTAGGACATCCAGATTGATCTTTGGGGGGCGGGCATACTGTGGTGGGCAATGAACGATATCATGCCGCCAGGGAGACGGGTAACGCAGTGAATCGTATTCAAATCAAGCCTTAAGCCCCAAACCTGTGTAATTGAACTATGCTGTGAGGCTGGACATTGAATGGCAATACAGGACTGAGGCTAACAAACCCTCTTTAATACAACGAAATGACTATAAGGATCTCGATTATGGATGATGTGGACCTGGCTCAGGAACGTGAAGCAGCTCATCTGGATGCCTCTCTATCTGCCCGAAAGCCACCTCTAATGAGCCGTAATGGTTACTGTATCTGGTGCACTGATGAGGCAATCGTTGCTAATACCGCTTTCTGTTCCGCGGAATGTGACGAGGACTATCATAAGCATCGGCGTGAGATGAAGCAGAGAATTACGGGTGATTAGGCAACTTGATGAGACATTCATCAAAAACTGTAATTGAATCGCCACGGATAATCTAGACACTTCCGAGCCGTTGATAATACTGGTTTTCATATTCTGTCGGTGACATCTGATCGCTAGAACCATGCCGACGCTTACTGTTATAAAACATTTCGATGTAATCA
>NZ_JAIUDA010000020.1 GCF_020179835.1 Pantoea sp. alder81
TTACGCTTTCCTCCTTCAGAGTCAAACACTTTTTTCAGCGTTTTATCTGGCGGGATGAATCACTTCACTCCCTGCTGAGCCGCCTGCGTTGCCGCTTTGCCGTCTCAGTGGATGCGCATTATAGGGATCCGGATTTTTTGCACAACCCCTTTTTTCGATCTTTTTAATCGACTGGCGAGTTTTCAATCTTTTCGCTGAGATCGCGAGCGATCCGCTCAAAAATCATCTTGTTTGCCAGCCTGATAAGCCGCAGGCTAGGGGTAAAAGTGCAAAAGGAGAAAGATCATGTCTGTAGCCCTACGACCTTATAAGAATCATTTCCCACAAATCGGCGATCGCGTAATGATCGATAGCAGTAGCGTGGTGGTGGGTGAAGTACAGCTCGCCGACGATGTCAGCATCTGGCCACTGGTTGCTATCCGCGGTGATGTGAACAAAGTTGTGATAGGTAAAAGAAGCAATATTCAGGACGGCAGCGTTTTACACGTCACGCACAAATCCACCAGCAACCCGGAAGGGCATCCTTTAATTATTGGTGAAGACGTGACTGTAGGTCATAAAGCGATGCTGCACGGCTGTCATATTAGCGATCGCGTGCTGGTTGGAATGGGATCGATTTTGCTGGATGGCGTGTTTGTTGAAGAGGATGTCCTGATCGGAGCGGGTAGTCTGGTTCCTCCGGGTAAAAGACTGGAAAGCGGCTACCTCTATTTAGGCAGCCCGGTTAAACAGATCCGCCCACTGAGTGAGACGGAAATCGCAGGTCTACTCTATTCATCTAACAATTATGTTGGCTGGAAAGATGAATACCTCGCTCAGGAGAGCCAGATCCAACCTTGATCATCAAGCTCATCCTGCCGGATAAGCTCTTCCGCTTCTTCTTCCAGATCCCAGCGATGCGCGCTAAACAGCGCCATCGCTGTACCCGTTCCGAATCGATCCTGTAATGCATCAGGCTTGATGGCACAGGTTAACCCCATTCCTTGTACCAACACCGGAAAGACGATCGCACCCCGCTCCTCGTCCCAACTTTCACAATCGGGAAAATGGATCGCCTGATTCACTCCTTTATTGCCTGCTTTAATTGAGCAATGACGGGGGTGATTTCTGGCATCACGCCATGCCACAGTTGGAAAGCATGTGCCGCCTGTCCCACCAGCATGCCCAATCCATCTGCTAGCTGATCCGCACCGTGCTGCTGACACCACAATAAGAAAGGCGTCAGCCCTTGCTGATAGAACATGTCGTAGCAGCGTGTTTGAGAGGTGACCAACGACTCTGGTAACGGCGGCACTTTACCTTCAACGCCACTGGAGGTTGCGTTGATAATAAGATCAAATGACTGGTCGGAGAGCTCAGTAAAATTGCTCGCCTGAATATCCCCGCTATGCTGGAAGGTGTTTGCCAGTTCTTCAGCGCGTGCAACCGTTCGGTTGACCACCACCAATGAACATCCAAAAGAAAGCAGAGGAAGGATCACACCACGTGCTGCGCCCCCGGCTCCCACCAGTAAAATGCGGTCACCAGAACGAATCAAATTCAGTCGTTCCAGATCGCTTAGCAGACCAATCCCATCGGTGTTGTCACCAAAGACCGAGCCATCTGCCCTTTTCTTTAATGTGTTAACCGCCCCAGATAAGGCTGCACGCTCACTGAGTTCATCGGCCAATTCCCACGCCTGCTGTTTAAACGGCAGGGTGACATTCGCACCTTTTCCGCCGGAAGCAAAAAAGTCGCTAATTGACTGAGGGAACCCCTCCAGCGGTGCACAAACCCGACCATAGGAGTGCGCGATTCCTGTCTGCTCAGCAAAAAGGCTATGAATAACAGGTGACTTACTGTGTGCAATAGGATGACCAAAAACGGCGAAGTGTTCCATAAATTAGCCCTGACGAATAAGTTCGCCGCTGATAACATCGCGAATTTCAGAAGGATTCAGTCGCCCGCCCGTTGCAGTATGCAACACGGGGAAATGAGAGCCGAATTGCTGGGCAACTTCTTCAGCATTGCGGCACGGCGATTCGCCGGAAAGATTCGCACTGGTAGACACCAATGGTTTGCCAAAGCCACGACACAGTGCCTGCACATCCGGATGATCGCTAACGCGGATAGCTAGCGAATCGAAACGCCCTGTTAACCAGCGCGGCGTATGCGGTGTTGCCGGCACCACATAAGTCACCGGCCCAGGCCAACTCGCGAACATGCGCTCACGCTGCAGCACCGTGAGTTCGCGATCGGCGATGTAGGGTTCCAGCTGTGCATAATCTGCTGCAATCAGGATAAGCCCTTTCTCAACCGGACGCTGTTTGAGCGCCAGTAAAGCCATGACGGCGCTTTCGCTATCGGGATCGCAACCTAAACCAAACACCGCTTCTGTTGGATAGGCAATAACGGCCTGCTGCTGTAGTTGCTCGATGCAAAATTCGAGACTTCCGGGTGCGTACTGGTTCTGCTTCATGATGGTTATTCGTCCTGGGCGATGAGCTTGCCACAGCGTTTGCTGGCGCATAAGCGCTTCATGCCTTGTGCGGTTTTCTTCTCTATTAATAGGGGGAACTGGCAATGCGGGCAGATACCTTCAACCGGCGTTGCGTTGATCGCAAATTGGCAATCAGGGTAACGGTCGCAGGAATGAAAGGTCTTGCCATAGCGCGAACGGCGCTGAACCAGCTTTCCGTTCTGACATTGGGGACAGGCAATTGCGGTCTCGTCAGGCTTATCGATGGTTTCTGTGTAATCACATTCAGGATAGTGACTACAACCAACAAACATCCCAAACCGCCCCTGACGCAGCACTTTATCTGCGCCACACTGTGGGCACGCGTGCCCTTCCAGCACTTTAACGATATGGCCATCGGCCTGATTTTTCAGGGGACGAACATAATCACAGGTTGGATAATTCACACAGCCAAGAAATGGTCCATGTTTACCACCGCGTATCACCAAATCTGCCCCGCAAGCGGGGCAGGGATCGTGTTTACGCACAGAGAATAGTGCTGATTTACTCATATTTCCGGATGCATTAATCGCAAATTAATGCAGCATACCTTCATTGACGTCGAATAACAGTTCTTCCATCTGCTGATAAGCGTTTTCACATCCTGGGATGTTAAACAGCACCATCAGCACCACCCATTTCAGATCTTCAAGATCGAATTCCTGAGTATCAAGAGCCGTGACTCGTTCGATAACCATTTCGCGCGTTTCCATATTCAGCACCTGAACCTGTTCCAGGAACAAAATAAAACCGCGACAATCGGCATCGAGACGCTGGCATTCCTCGTCCGTATAAATTCGCATTGAGAGCGGATCGGCGGCCAACTGTACTGGCGCGACCAGACCATCCTGATAGTCCGCTAAACGTTCAAGCCAATTCAACGCATTGTAGATATCTTCACGATGAAAACCCGCATCGGCCAAATCATCGGTCAATTTATCCTGATCAACACGCATTTCAGCTTCGTTGTGGATATAGGTCTCAAACAAGTACATAAGTACGTCGAACATGGCATGCCCTCCTCAATCGGACATAGCCGCCGGGTACAGCTGCGATCCATCCTGCTAACTCCAGCTCCAGCAACTGGGCTGAGATAACTGGCACAGGTTGGCCGGCACGTTCAGCGACGACGTCAACAGGTGTAACCTCATCACCTACGTTAGCCAACACGCTTGCAAATGGCAATGGAACATCGTCACTGTCTTGTGAATATATTGTTTCTGAAGTGGTTGCCGGCAACCATTTGAGAGTGGAATGCAAATCTTCAAGAATGTTATTCGGATGGGCAACCAACAGCGCTCCCTGCTGAATCAACCAATGCGTGCCTTCACTGCCATCATTACCCAATGCTCCGGGTAACGCATAAACATTGCGATTTTGTTCCAGGGCGCAGCGGGCAGTGACCAGCGAACCGCTTTTAAGTGAAGCCTCAACAACCAGCACTCCCTGACTTAATCCACTGATGATGCGATTGCGGCGCGGAAAATTAACCGCATGCGGCGCCATATCAAGAGGAAATTCAGATACCAAAGCACCCTCGTTATCCATAATCGCCTGCGCCAGCGACTGATGACTTTTGGGATAGATCTGTTGCAAGCCGCTGCCCAGCACTGCGATGGTTTTTCCCTGCGCTTCCAAAGCGGCACGGTGCGCAACGCCATCAATACCGCGTGCGAGTCCACTGGTAATGGTTAGCCCACTAAGCGCAAGCTGCTGTGTAAACCATGTGCCCCACTCTTTGCCATAGTGTGAACAGTGTCGACTGCCCACCACAGCTAATTGTGGTGTCTGTAAAACGGAGAGGTGACCCGCCACATAGAGCAGTGAGGGACGTTGGGTTATTTCTGCTAGCGACGCCGGATAATCCGCATCAATACAGGAGACCAAATGATGATGGGGCTGATCCAGCCACTGTTGCGTGCGCGCCAGCATCCGTGGACAGTAATCGTTAAACTGCTGCAGCTGAATATCATTCAAACCATGGCTGTGCAGTAATTCATCATCCACGACAGCACCGCTTTGCAAACTCCGCGCGAGATTCACCACGCGATGCCGGCGCAGGCCCTTAACATTTGCCAGCCTGAGTATCCCTTCCACTCGCTCCATGCGTCCTTCCTAAAGCCCGCTCTCATGCGGTGCAATGCTGTCAATCAGGCCACAAAAAGTCTACAATATGAGGTAGTAATCTTTTCTTTAACGCATACAGATCTGGATATTTATGTCAGTTTTGCAGGTATTACATTTCCCTGATGATCGCCTTCGCAAAATCGCTGCGCCGGTGGCTACCGTAAACGCAGACGTTCAGCGCATTGTCGATGACATGTTTGAAACCATGTACGCCGAAGAAGGCATTGGCTTAGCGGCCACTCAGGTCGACATTCATCAACGCATCATCGTTATCGATGTTTCTGAAAATCGAGACGAACGCCTGGTGTTGATTAACCCGGAGCTGCTGGAAAAAAGCGGTGAAACCGGTATTGAAGAAGGCTGCCTCTCCATCCCTGAACAACGTGCTTTTGTGCCGCGTGCGGAATGGGTCAAAGTACGTGCGCAGGATCGTGACGGCAAGAGCTTCGAGCTGGAGACGGATGGTCTGCTGGCGATTTGTATCCAGCATGAAATCGATCATCTGGATGGCAAGCTGTTTATCGATTATCTGTCGCCGTTGAAGCGTCAGCGCATTAAACAGAAACTGGAAAAGCTGGCCCGCATGAGTGCACGCGAAGCCTGAGTACTAACAGAAGGTTAAACTGTGTCTGCATCGCTAAAAATTATCTTTGCCGGTACACCTGACTTTGCAGCGCGTCATCTCGACGCGCTGCTTGCTTCTGAGCATCAGGTAGTTGGCGTATTCACTCAGCCCGACCGTCCATCAGGACGCGGCAATAAACTCACTCCTGGCCCTGTCAAAGTGTTGGCACAGGCACATGATGTGCCTGTGTTCCAGCCAAAATCGCTAAAACCTGAAGAGAATCAGCAGCTGGTTGCTGAACTGCAAGCCGATATCATGGTGGTGGTGGCTTATGGTCTGATTCTGCCGAAGGCGGTTCTCAATATGCCACGACTCGGTTGCATCAATGTTCATGGTTCACTGTTGCCACGCTGGCGCGGTGCGGCGCCTATTCAGCGTGCGCTTTGGGCTGGCGACAGCGAAACCGGCGTGACCATCATGCAGATGGATGTAGGACTGGATACGGGTGACATGCTGCATAAGCTCTCGTGTCCTATCACGACTGAAGACACCAGCGCATCACTGTATGACAAGCTGGCAGAGCTTGGGCCACAAGGTATGCTGGATACACTCGAGCTGCTCGCTGGCGGCAAAGCACAGCCTGAAGTGCAGAATGAAGCGCAGGTTTCTTACGCTGAGAAGTTGAGTAAAGAAGAAGCGCGTCTTGATTGGTCACTCTCCGCTGCACAGCTTGAGCGCTGCATTCGCGCCTTTAATCCCTGGCCGGTAAGCTTTTTCCTGATCGAGGATCAACCCGTCAAAGTGTGGCAGGCTAGCGTGTTACCCCATCAGAACAAACAGCCGGGCGAAATCATCCATGCCGATAAAAATGGCATTCAGATTGCCACTGCTGACGGTGTACTCAATCTACTTTCGCTGCAGCCTGCGGGCAAGAAAGCCATGTCCGCGCAAGATCTGCTTAATTCGCGTCGTGAATGGTTTGCCATTGGCACCCTTCTGGCCTGATCTCCAGCCCGGTTTTAACCGGGCTTTTTGTTTGATGAATGAATATGAAAAAAGCAACTAACCTGCGCAGTCTCGCCGCGCAACTGATTGAACGCGTGGTAGATAAAGGCGAATCGCTCAGTGCCATTCTGCCTGGCGCGCAAAAAACATTGGCTGATAAAGATGGCGCGCTGTTGCAGGAACTCTGCTTTGGCGTATTGCGCACTCTGCCACAACTGGAAGCTCTCATCGGTAAACTGATGGAGCGCACGTTAACGGGAAAGCAGCGCGTGCTGCACTACCTGATTATGGTTGGGTTGTATCAGTTGCTATATACGCGTGTGCCAGCGCATGCCGCACTGGCCGAAACGGTTGCCGGTGCAGAAGTCCTGAAGCGTACGACGCTGAAGGGATTAATCAACGGTGTATTACGTCAGTTCCAGCGTCAGCAAGAAGAACTGGTTGCTGCGGTGGATCAAGGCCCACAGCGCTACTGGCATCCGGGTTGGTTGCTTAAACGTTTGCAGGCAGCCTGGCCAGATCAATGGCAGCAGATCGTCGAC
This sequence comes from Pantoea sp. alder81, assembly GCF_020179835.1. Lineage (GTDB taxonomy): Bacteria > Pseudomonadota > Gammaproteobacteria > Enterobacterales > Enterobacteriaceae > Pantoea. The sequence goes on from NZ_JAIUDA010000020.1 coordinate 6,737, forward strand.
GCCAATAATCAGCGTCCGCCGATGTGGTTACGCGTCAATCGCCAGCACCATAGCCGTGATGCGTGGCTGAACCTGTTACAGGCTGAAGATAAAGCAGCCTTCCCTGCAGATGCGCCGGATGCTCTCCGTCTTGAATCTCCTGCCCCTGTCAGCCAGTTACCAGGCTTCGATCAAGGATGGGTGACTGTGCAGGATTTGTCTGCTCAGCGCTGCGCTCTGCTGCTTGAGCCACAAAACGATGAAACCATTCTCGATCTCTGTGCAGCACCAGGCGGGAAGACCACGCATATTCTGGAAATCGCTCCCCAGGCAAACGTGCTGGCGGTAGATATCGATCAGCAACGTTTGACCCGCGTGCATGAAAATCTGCAGCGCCTGGGCATGCAAGCCGAAGTCCGCCAGGGCGATGGCCGGACGCCTGCAGAATGGTGCGGTGACAAGCAATTCGACCGTATCCTGCTGGATGCACCTTGTTCTGCAACAGGGGTTATTCGCCGTCATCCTGATATCAAATGGTTGCGTCGTGATCGTGATATCCCAGAGCTGGCTGCACTGCAGCGCGAAATCCTCAATGCCGTTTGGCCGCGCCTGAAGTCCGGCGGCACGATGGTATACGCGACCTGCTCGATCCTGCCGGAAGAAAACCATCAGCAAATCGCGGCTTTCCTGGCTGAACACGATGACGCTGTCGCGGAACAGTTGCCGGAAGGCCAAATCAACGGGTGGCAAGTCTTCCCGAGCGTTGATGGCGGTGACGGATTCTTTTACGTTAAATTGATAAAAAAATAGTGCGGCGCATTCTGACAAGAGCGATTCATCGATGAAAATTATTATCCTCGGCGCCGGACAGGTTGGCGGCACGCTTGCTGAAAACCTGGTGGGCGAAAATAACGACATCACGGTTGTTGATACGGATGCCACTCGTTTACGTGCGCTGCAGGACAAATTTGACCTGCGCGTGGTGCACGGCCATGGTTCACATCCGCGCGTTTTGCGTGAAGCCGGCGCTGAAGATGCCGATATGTTGGTCGCCGTGACCAATTCCGACGAAACCAACATGATCGCCTGTCAGATTGCTTATTCGCTCTTCAATACGCCGAACAGGATTGCTCGTATCCGCGCAGCGGAATACTTACGCGATGCCGAAAAGCTGTTTGTACCAGAAGCCGTACCGATCGATCATTTGATTTCACCGGAACAGTTGGTGATCGACAACATCTATCGCTTGATTCAGTATCCCGGCGCATTGCAGGTCGTCAACTTTGCCGAAGGGAAAGTGAGCCTTGCCGTAGTAAAAGCCTATTACGGCGGACCTCTGGTGGGCAATCCATTGTCGATTCTGCGAGATCACATGCCGCATATAGATACGCGTGTGGCAGCCATTTTTCGTCAGGATCGCCCTATTCGTCCTCAGGGTTCAACGATTGTCGAAGCGGGCGATGAAGTCTTCTTTATTGCGGCAAGCCAGCATATTCGCGCGGTAATGAGCGAGATGCAGCGTCTTGAGAAACCTTACAAGCGCATTATGCTGGTCGGCGGTGGCAACATCGGTTTTGGTCTGGCCCAGCGACTGGAAAAACAGTACAGCGTAAAGTTGATTGAACGTAATCAACAACGTGCGGCAGAACTGGCTGAGCGACTGCATGACACCATTGTGTTTTATGGTGATGCATCGGATCAGGAACTGCTCGCCGAAGAGCATGTGGATCAGGTGGATCTCTTTATTGCCGTCACCAATGACGATGAAGCCAATATCATGTCGGCCATGCTCGCTAAGAAGATGGGAGCGAAAAAGGTCATGGTCTTAATCCAGCGCCGCGCTTACGTGGATCTGGTTCAGGGTAGCGTGATCGATATTGCCATCTCTCCTCAGCAGGCCACGATTTCTGCACTGCTTGGTCACGTGCGCAAGGCAGATATTGTTGGCGTCTCCTCACTGCGACGCGGCATTGCCGAAGCCATTGAAGCTATTGCGCACGGTGAAGAGACCACTTCCCGCGTAGTGGGCCGCCTGATTGAAGATATCAAATTGCCGCCGGGTACGATTATTGGCGCTGTCGTCCGTGGCGATGAAGTTATCATTGCTAATGACAACGTACGTATCGAACAGGGTGATCATGTCATTATGTTCCTGACAGATAAGAAATTTGTCCCTGACGTCGAACGCCTCTTCCAGCCAAGTCCTTTCTTCCTCTGAATCGCTGCGGGCATTTGCCCGCCGTGATAATTTTTCTTAATCCGCTGTTATCATGGCAATTGCACAAAGGTTTGTTAGACTTTAGCCATTGGCCAAGGCAAGGAGACAACAATGAGTTTATTCAAAGAGTTTCGTGATTTTGCAATGCGTGGGAACGTGGTTGATCTGGCAGTCGGTGTGATTATTGGTGCCGCTTTCGGCAAGATTGTTTCATCACTGGTCGCGAATATCATCATGCCACCACTGGGTTTACTGATTGGTGGGGTCGATTTTAAACAGTTTAAGTGGGTCTTAAAACCTGCTGAAGGTGATATTCCTGCTGTTGTAATGGAATACGGTAACTTTATTCAAACCATCTTTGATTTTGTTATCGTCGCTTTCGCCATCTTTATGGCCATCAAGCTGATGAACAAAATGTATCAGAAGAAAGAAGTTGAAAAGCCTGTCGCGAAACCTTCGAATGAAGAAGTGTTGCTCACTGAGATTCGTGATCTGTTAAAACAGCAGAACAGCGATAAATTGTGATAAAAAAGCCGCCATCTCTGGCGGCTTTTTTGTCTGTAAAGCAGAAGGCCAGTGATAAACTTTTCTGCTTATCACTGGCCTCCCAGTTTCCACCCTTCACATTTTTATCTTTACGTCGGAAGCTGCCTTTCCCTTTTTGATTCTGTTCTACTCGCTGACGAAACAGCGGGTCATGTAACAGTGCCTGCAAAGCGTTATCGTTAATCTTACCTTTGCGATGCTGATAGCGACTCATAATGTCCTCCGGTTAATAATGGCGAAACTATAGGCTTTCCACTGTGAAATTCAATCCTTGCTACAACAAATTTCCGCATGTGGCGCTTCGCCCGTTTCCAATGCTTCAAGGATCGAACAACAGGCGCTGCTGTGCAGATCCCCGCAGCAGGTATCAGCTAGACGTTCAAGTGACCGCTGAATCGTTTGCAACTCGGCAATCATGCCATTCACTTCATCCAGACGTCTGGCAACGATCGCTTTGGATTCCTGACAGGTATGATGTTCGGGATCGATGCGGATCGATAACAAACCGCGGATCGAATCAAGACTGAACCCGAGTTGGCGTCCGTAGCGGATGAAGCGCAAGCGTTGAAGATCATCATCGCTATAAAGACGGAAGCCGCCTGCAGTACGAATCTCATGATCCATCATTTGCTGCTTTTCATAAAAACGTATGGTGTCAGGTGTGACGTCAGCAAGCTTAGCCAGTTGACCAATTTTATACATGTTACTTCTCCTGAAGCAGACGATGCCGAATGGGATCGCCATATTCACCACGTAAAAAATCCGTGCTCATTCCGGTCTGCTGTAGCTTCATCTCCAGCATGGCTAATCTTTTATTGATCTCGTTGGCTTGATGATCAGAGGGATCTAATTGGTGCAGAAGATCGTTGAGTTGCAGCGCTTCACGACGCATTTCGAGCTCCGGAGGTAAGAAGCCTGAGTTTTTCAGTAATCGATATGCTGTACGTAACTCTGACGGAACGCCACTTTCGTCTTCGAACTGCAAAGGTGCACCTTCACCAGGTAAATTACTCAGTTCACCTTTTTCCTGCGCGGCGCGGATCTGTTGCTCTACCAGTTGATCGATTAACCACATAATGAACCTCTGCTAATGACAACAGCGTTCAGCATAGCGAAAGATGGGTGCGATGGGGAATGACAGGCAATAAAAAACCCGCCGAAGCGGGTTTTCTACGTTACTGCAAATTACTCTGCAGCAGCTTCTGCTTGAGCTTCTGGACGATCAACCAGCTCGATGTAAGCCATCGGAGCGTTGTCACCAGCACGGAAGCCACACTTCAGAATACGAGTGTAACCACCGGCACGGCTCGCGAAACGCGGGCCCAGCTCGTTAAACAGTTTTGCCACGATCTCGTTATCACGAGTGCGGGCGAATGCCAGACGACGATTAGCTACGCTGTCGGTCTTGGCAAGAGTAATCAGCGGCTCAACTACGCGACGCAGTTCTTTGGCTTTCGGCAGAGTCGTTTTGATGATCTCGTGACGAACCAGAGAACCGGCCATGTTGCGGAACATAGCCTGACGATGGCTGCTGTTGCGGTTCAGTTGACGACCACTCTTACGATGGCGCATGACCTTATCCTTCTCAGTGAAACCTTAACCTGTGATCTGATTATTCATCAGCAATGCTTGCAGGTGGCCAGTTTTCCAGGCGCATGCCCAGAGACAAACCACGTGAAGCGAGCACATCTTTAATCTCAGTAAGAGATTTTTTACCAAGGTTAGGCGTTTTAAGCAGCTCAACCTCGGTACGCTGTACCAGATCACCGATGTAGTGGATAGCTTCTGCCTTAAGGCAGTTAGCAGAGCGGACAGTCAATTCCAGATCGTCAACAGGGCGCAGCAGGATCGGATCGAATTCTGGTTTCTCTTCCTTCACTTCCGGCTGACGTACATCACGTAAGTCAACGAAAGCTTCCAGTTGTTCTGCCAGGATGGTTGCCGCACGACGAATCGCCTCTTCAGGATCGATTGTGCCGTTGGTTTCCATTTCGATGACCAGCTTGTCCAGGTCGGTACGCTGTTCTACACGCGCTGCTTCAACATTGTAGGCGATACGGTCTACAGGGCTGTAGCAAGCGTCAACCAACAGACGGCCGATTGGGCGCTCATCTTCTTCCGAATGAATTCGGGCAGAAGCCGGCACATAACCACGACCACGCTGAACTTTGATACGCATGCTAATAGATGCGTTTTCATCGGTCAGATGGCAGATCACGTGCTGCGGCTTGACGATTTCGACATCACCGTCGTGGGTGATATCGGCTGCAGTCACAGGGCCAATGCCAGATTTATTCAAAGTAAGGATGACTTCATCTTTACCCTGAACTCTTACCGCCAGCCCTTTCAGATTGAGCAGGATTTCCAGGATATCTTCCTGTACGCCCTCTTTGGTGGAGTACTCGTGGAGCACGCCATCGATCTCAACCTCGGTCACCGCGCAACCCGGCATGGAAGAAAGCAGAATACGGCGCAGTGCGTTGCCAAGAGTATGGCCAAAGCCACGCTCTAACGGCTCAAGGGTCACCTTGGCGTGCGTCGAACTCACTTGCTCGATATCTACCAGGCGCGGTTTTAGAAACTCTGTCACAGAACCCTGCATTGTGTCCTCTCTTTGGTACTAAGCTTTACTTAGAGTAAAGCTCGACGATCAGGTGTTCGTTAATGTCCGCAGACAGATCAGTACGTTCAGGAATACGCTTGAACACACCTTCCATCTTGGTCGCATCAACTTCCAGCCAGGTTGGCTTTTCACGCTGCTCAGCCAGCTCCAGAGCGGCCTTCACGCGAGATTGCTGTTTGGCTTTCTCACGGATGCTAACGACATCATTCGGAGATACCTGATAAGAAGCGATGTTAACAACGCGACCGTTTACCAGGATAGATTTATGGCTAACCAGCTGACGTGCTTCTGCACGAGTGGCGCCAAAGCCCATACGGTAAACAACGTTATCCAGACGACCTTCCAGCAGAGCCAACAGGTTTTCACCGGTGTTGCCTTTCAGACGTGCTGCTTCTTTATAGTAGTTACGGAACTGACGCTCCAGCACGCCGTACATACGACGAACTTTTTGCTTCTCACGTAACTGGCCGCCGTAGTCAGACAGACGCGGTTTACGCGCACCGTGCTGGCCAGGTGGTTGTTCAATTTTGCACTTGGTATCGATCGCGCGAACGCCAGACTTAAGGAATAAGTCGGTGCCCTCACGACGGCTCAGCTTGAGCTTAGGACCCAAATATCTTGCCATTTTCTTTCTCCAACTAACCTAAAAACGGGCGTTAAACGCGACGTTTTTTCGGCGGACGACAACCGTTGTGAGGGATTGGAGTCACATCAGTAATATTAGTGATGCGGAAACCAGCAGCGTTCAGAGCACGAATTGTTGATTCGCGGCCTGGACCTGGACCCTTAACCATAACTTCCAGATTCTTAATACCGTAATCTTTCACTGCTTCTGCACAGCGCTCTGCAGCTACCTGAGCAGCAAACGGAGTAGATTTACGTGAACCGCGGAAACCGGAACCACCGGCGGTTGCCCAACCCAGTGCGTTACCCTGACGATCAGTAATGGTAACGATGGTGTTGTTAAAAGATGCATGGACATGAGCCACGCCATCTGAGACTTGCTTTCTTACACGCTTGCGTGCACGAACTGGTGCCTTTGCCATTATTTACTCACCCCGATTATTTCTTGATCGGTTTACGCGGACCCTTACGGGTACGTGCATTGGTCTTAGTACGCTGACCGCGAACTGGCAGACCACGACGATGGCGTAAACCACGATAGCAACCAAGGTCCATAAGACGCTTGATGCTCAGGGTGATTTCACGGCGCAGATCACCTTCAACAACGAATTTACCAACCGCTTCACGCAGTTGTTCAATTTGTTCTTCAGACAGCTCTCTGATCTTAACATCTTCGGCAATACCCGTTGAAGCGCAGATGGCTTTAGAACGAGTCTTACCAATTCCGAAAATCGAAGTTAATGCGATTACGGTATGTTTCTGATCAGGAATGTTAATGCCTGCTATACGGGCCACTATGCACTCCTATTATTTAATAAATGCGTCCCATGCCGAAAAGCCCGTTTTCAGGATACTCAAATGGCAACGCATCGACATACAAAAGATTGGCTGGCTAATCTAGCCAGCTCAACCCGACTTTGCAAGAAAAATATGTGACAATATCAGCCTTGGCGCTGTTTATGCTTTGGCTCGGCGCTGCAGATCACACGTACGACACCGTCGCGGCGAATGATTTTGCAGTTACGACATAATTTCTTGACGGAAGCACGAACTTTCATTTTTACTCTCCGTAACTTCTCAAGCACCTGAATTAACGGCCGTAGCCCTTCAGGTTAGCTTTCTTCAATGCAGACTCATACTGACTCGACATCATCAGAGTTTGCACTTGAGCCATAAAGTCCATGATGACAACCACTACGATAAGCAGCGATGTGCCGCCAAAGTAGAAGGGAACCTTCATGGCATCACGCATGAACTCCGGGATCAGGCAGATAAAGGTAATATACAGTGCGCCGATTAAGGTCAGACGTGTCATTACTTTATCGATATACTTCGCCGTTTGCTCTCCCGGACGAATTCCCGGTACGAATGCTCCAGACTTCTTCAAGTTATCAGCTGTTTCACGTGGGTTGAAAACCAACGCCGTGTAGAAGAAACAGAAGAAGATGATTGCAGTCGCATAGAGTAGCACATAAAGCGGCTGTCCTGGTTGCAAATACAGCGAAATTGTTGTCAGCCAGTTCCAACCGGTTCCGCCCCCGAACCATGACGCGATGGTTGCTGGGAACAGAATAATGCTGGAAGCAAAAATAGCCGGAATTACACCCGCCATATTCACTTTCAACGGTAAATGTGTGCTCTGTGCAGCATATACACGACGACCTTGCTGACGTTTAGCGTAGTTGACCACAATGCGGCGCTGGCCACGCTCAACGAAAATAACAAAGAACGTCACTGCAAATACAAGAACTGCAACCAACAGCAACAGGAGGAAGTGCAGGTCACCTTGCCGCGCTTGCTCGATGGTATGGCCAATGGCCGGCGGTAGACCCGCAACAATACCCGCGAAGATAATGATCGAGATACCGTTACCGATACCTCGTTCAGTAATCTGTTCGCCCAGCCACATCAGGAACATTGTCCCGGTAACCAGACTTACAACAGCGGTAAAGTAGAATGCGAAACCTGGATTCATCACCAGACCTTGCATTCCAGGCATATTCGGCAGACCGGTGGCAATACCGATCGACTGGAATACAGCCAGAACCAGGGTGCCATAGCGAGTGTACTGGCTAATCTTACGACGACCAGCTTCACCCTCTTTCTTAATCTCGGCTAACGCTGGATGAACCACCGTCAGCAACTGGATAATAATAGAGGCCGAAATATACGGCATAATACCCAGCGCGAAGATTGAGGCACGACTGAGAGCACCACCAGAGAACATGTTAAACATTTCAATGATGGTGCCACGCTGTTGCTCAAGCAATTTGGCAAGTACGGTGGCATCGATACCAGGGATTGGAATAAAAGAGCCAATACGGAAGACAATGAGTGCACCGATAACAAACAAAAGTCTGCGCTTCAGTTCACCAAAGCCACCTTTGGCACTTTGAAAATCTAATCCCGGTTGCTTTGCCATCTGCTACTTATTCCTCGATTTTACCGCCAGCAGCTTCGATTGCAGCACGCGCACCTTTAGTGACACGCAGACCACGAATCGTTACCGGTGCAGAAACTTCACCAGACAGAATCACTTTCGCGAACTCGATCTGAACACCGATGATGTTGGCTGCTTTCAGAGTATTCAGGTCAACAATACCGCCTTCAACTTTCGCCAGGTCAGACAGACGAACTTCTGCAGTGACCATTGCTTTGCGAGAGGTGAAACCGAATTTCGGCAGACGACGATACAGAGGCATCTGACCACCCTCGAAACCGCGACGTACGCCACCGCCAGAACGAGAGTTCTGACCTTTGTGACCACGACCACCGGTTTTACCGAGACCAGAACCGATACCACGACCCAGACGCTTAGAAGCGTGTTTAGACCCTTCGGCCGGAGACAGAGTGTTTAAGCGCATCTCTTACTCCTCCACTTTCAGCATGTAGGAAATCGCGTTAACCATACCGCGTACTGCTGGCGTGTCTTCACGCTCAACGGTATGACCAATACGGCGCAGACCCAAGCCAATCAGAGTGGCTTTGTGCTTAGGCAGGCGGCCGATTGAACTGCGGGTTTGTGTAATTTTAATAGTCTTAGCCATCGTGATTACCCCAGAATTTCTTCAACGGATTTACCACGCTTGGCAGCGACCATTTCCGGAGAATTCATATTGCCCAGGCCATCGATAGTTGCACGAACCACGTTAATCGGGTTAGTAGAACCATACGCTTTAGCCAAAACGTTATGTACTCCAGCAACTTCTAAAACAGCGCGCATTGCACCGCCGGCGATGATACCGGTACCTTCAGAAGCTGGCTGCATGAACACACGAGAACCCGTGTGAGCACCTTTAACAGGGTGCTGCAGGGTGCCGTGAGTCAGCGCGACGTTAATCATGTTGCGACGGGCTTTCTCCATCGCTTTCTGGATCGCTGCTGGAACTTCACGCGCTTTACCGTAACCAAAACCAACGCGGCCGTTACCATCACCCACTACAGTCAGTGCGGTGAAGGAGAAAATACGACCACCTTTTACAGTTTTAGATACACGGTTTACCGCGATCAGTTTTTCCTGCAGTTCGCCAGCTTGTTTCTCGATGTTTGACATCTTAGACCTCTACCTTAGAACTGAAGGCCAGCTTCACGGGCAGCATCTGCCAGTGCCTGGACACGACCATGATATTGGAACCCGGAACGGTCGAAAGAAACATTAGTAATGCCTTTCTCGACAGCGCGCTCAGCCAGAGCTTTACCTACGGCTGCAGCAGCGTCTTTGTTACCGGTGTACTTCAGTTGTTCGGCAATAGCTTTTTCTACAGTAGAAGCAGCAACCAGAACTTCGGAACCGTTCGGAGCGATCACCTGTGCGTAAATATGACGCGGGGTACGATGTACCACCAGGCGAGTAGCACCCAGCTCTTTGAGCTTGCGACGTGCACGGGTCGCACGACGGATACGAGCAGATTTCTTATCCATAGTGTTACCTTACTTCTTCTTAGCCTCTTTGGTACGCACGACTTCGTCGGCGTAACGAACACCCTTGCCTTTGTAAGGCTCAGGACGACGGTAGGCGCGCAGATCCGCTGCAACCTGACCAATCAGCTGTTTATCAGCGCCTTTCAGCACGATCTCAGTCTGAGTTGGACATTCAGCAGTGATGCCGGCCGGCAGTGCATGGTCAACAGGGTGAGAGAAGCCCAGGGCCAAGCTCACAGAGTTGCCTTTAACAGCTGCACGATAACCAACACCAACCAGTTGCAGCTTCTTGGTGAAGCCTTCGGTAACACCGATAACCATGCCGTTCAGCAGCGCACGAGCAGTACCTGCTTGTGCCCAACCATCCGAATAACCTTCGCGTGGAGCGAAAGTCAGGGCGTTGTCTGCATGCTTAACTTCTACAGCACTGTTGATAGTACGAGTCAGCTCGCCGTTTTTGCCTTTGATCGAAACTTCCTGACCGTTGAGTTTTACCTCTACGCCCGCAGGAACAACGACAGGTGCTTTTGCAACACGAGACATTTTATCCTCCGATTACGCTACGTAGCAGATAATTTCGCCACCAAGACCAGCCTGGCGTGCTGAACGATCAGTCATGACACCTTTAGAGGTAGAGATTACAGCGATGCCCAGACCAGCCATTACTTTTGGCAGCTCATCTTTTTTCTTATAGATGCGCAGACCTGGACGGCTTACTCGCTGAATGCTCTCTACCACAGCCTTGCCCTGGAAATACTTTAAAGTAACTTCCAGCTCAGACTTGATGTCGCCTTCGATTTTAAAATCTTCAATGTAGCCTTCTTCCTTCAGCACGTTGGCAATTGCCACTTTCAGCTTGGAGGAAGGCATAGAGACCGCAACTTTGTTCGCGGCTTGACCGTTACGGATACGGGTCAGCATATCCGCGATCGGATCTTGCATGCTCATCTGTGTTACTCCCGTGATTCAAATGGTGACAATTACCAGCTAGCCTTTTTCAGACCCGGGATCTCACCGCGCATTGCGGCTTCACGGACCTTGATACGGCTCAACCCAAACTTCCGCAGGAAACCGTGCGGACGACCTGTCTGACGGCAGCGGTTACGCTGACGGGAAGGGCTGGAATCACGCGGCAGACTCTGCAGCTTGAGAACGGCATCCCAACGATCTTCGTCGGATGCGTTCACATCAGAAATGATCGCTTTCAGTTCAACGCGCTTGGCGAAGAACTTGTCTGCTAATTTCACACGCTTAACTTCGCGTGCTTTCATCGATTGCTTAGCCATTAAGTAACCCTACCTTACTTGCGGAACGGGAAGTCAAAGGCAGCCAGCAGTGCACGGCCTTCATCATCAGATTTCGCAGTAGTGGTAATGGTAATATCCAAACCACGAACGCGATCGACTTTGTCATAATCGATTTCTGGGAAGATGATCTGCTCACGAACGCCCATGCTGTAGTTACCACGACCATCGAAAGACTTAGCAGACAAGCCGCGGAAGTCACGAATACGTGGAACAGCAATAGTGATCAGGCGCTCAAAGAACTCCCACATGCGCTCGCCGCGCAGAGTTACTTTACAGCCGATCGGATAGCCCTGACGGATTTTGAAGCCTGCAACTGATTTGCGTGCTTTGGTGATCAACGGCTTTTGACCGGAGATTGCTGCCAGGTCTGCTGCTGCATTATCCAGCAGTTTCTTGTCAGCGATCGCTTCACCAACACCCATGTTCAGGGTGATCTTCTCGACCCGAGGGACTTGCATGACAGAATTGTAGCCGAACTCAGTCATGAGTTTCTGGACTACTTCGTCTTTGTAGTAATCATGCAGTTTCGCCATCGTACTACTCCAAATTACTTGATAGTTTCGCTATTAGACTTGAAGAAACGGACTTTTTTGCCTTCTTCGAATCTAAAGCCTACACGGTCAGCCTTGCCGGTTGCCGCATTGAAGATTGCAACGTTAGAAACCTGAATAGCAGCTTCTTTTTCAACGATGCCGCCTGGTTGATTCAGAGCCGGTACAGGCTTCTGATGTTTCTTAACCAGGTTGATACCTTCAACGATGACTTTACCAGAAGTCAGGACGTTCTTTACTTTACCGCGTTTACCTTTGTCTTTACCGGTAATCACGATAACTTCGTCGTTACGACGGATTTTCGCTGCCATTGCTCGCTCCTTAGAGTACTTCTGGTGCCAGAGAGATAATTTTCATGAACTTTTCAGTACGAAGTTCACGAGTTACCGGCCCAAAAATACGCGTACCGATAGGTTGCTCGCTGTTATTGTTTAAAATAACGCATGCATTACCATCGAAGCGAATGACAGAACCGTCCGGGCGACGAACACCCTTCCTGGTGCGCACCACTACCGCCTTCAGGACATCACCTTTCTTAACTTTACCACGTGGAATTGCTTCCTTGATGGTAACTTTAATGATGTCGCCGACGCCTGCGTAGCGACGGTGCGAGCCACCCAGAACCTTGATACACATTACGCGACGTGCACCGGAGTTGTCGGCGACGGTCAGCATAGTCTGTTCTTGGATCATTTTAGTGCTCCGCTAATGTCAACTACTACTTCGGGACCCAAACCTCAGGTCGTTAAAAAGCCCCATAATTGAGGGCGCGGCATTATAACACCGGTTCTCGCAGATGGGTAGAAAAAATGAACGGCTCAGACGAGCCGTTCATTTTATTTTTTAGAGGAAACGGATTCTATTACAGAACCGCTTTCTCTACAACGCGAACCAACGCCCAAGACTTAGTCTTAGACAGTGGACGGGTTTCGCGGATTTCTACCACGTCACCAATTCCACATTCGTTGTTCTCGTCATGGATGTGCAGCTTAGTCGTACGCTTGATGAACTTACCGTAGATCGGGTGTTTCACGACACGTTCGATAGCAACAACTGCAGACTTCTGCATTTTGTCACTAATTACACGACCCTGCAGAGTACGGATTTTATCGGTCATTACGCCGCCTTCTCAGTCAGTAAAGTCTTAACACGTGCAACATTACGGCGCACTTGCTTCAGCAGATGGGTCTGCTGCAGTTGGCCGGATGCTGCCTGCATGCGCAGGTTAAATTGCTCACGCAGCAGGTTAAGAAGCTCAGCGTTCAGCTCTTCAACGCTTTTTTCACGCAGCTCATTTGCTTTCATTACATCACCGTCTTAGTAACAAAGGTGGTTTTGATAGGCAGTTTTGCTGCTGCCAGCTTGAACGCTTCGCGGGCAAGCTCTTCCGGAACACCGTCCATTTCATACAGGACTTTGCCCGGTTGGATCAGGGCAACCCAATACTCTACGTTACCCTTACCTTTACCCATACGCACTTCAAGCGGCTTCTCGGTGATCGGTTTGTCCGGGAATACACGGATCCAGATCTTACCTTGACGCTTAACTGCACGGGTCATAGCACGACGTGCTGCTTCGATCTGACGAGCAGTCAGACGACCACGGCCAACAGCTTTCAGACCGAAAGTACCGAAGCTGACATCCGTACCTTGCGCCAGACCACGGTTGCGGCCTTTGTGCACTTTACGGAATTTCGTACGCTTTGGTTGTAACATCAGCGACTCTCCTTACTTACGGCCTTTACGCTGCTGCTTTTTAGGTTGAGCAGCCGGTTCCGGTTGTTCAACAGCAGCCATACCACCCAGGATCTCACCTTTGAAGATCCATACCTTAACGCCGATTACACCATAAGTGGTGTGCGCTTCAGAGGTGTTGTAGTCAATGTCTGCACGCAGAGTGTGCAGTGGCACGCGACCTTCACGGTACCATTCGGTACGTGCGATCTCGGCTCCGCCCAAACGGCCGCTGACTTCAACTTTAATACCCTTAGCGCCCAGACGCATTGCGTTCTGAACAGCACGCTTCATAGCACGACGGAACATCACACGACGCTCCAGCTGTGAAGTGATGCTATCAGCAACCAATTTAGCGTCCAGTTCCGGTTTACGGACTTCGGCGATATTGATCTGTGCAGGAACGCCAGCGATTTTCGCTACGACCGTGCGCAGTTTTTCTACGTCTTCACCTTTCTTACCGATAACGATACCCGGGCGAGCGGTGTGAATGGTCACACGGATGCTCTTAGCCGGACGCTCGATAACGATACGAGATACAGACGCTTTAGCCAGTTCCTTGGTCAGGAACTGACGTACTTTAAAATCGCTGTCCAGGTTGTCAGCGAATTCTTTGGTGTTCGCAAACCAGGTAGAGTTCCATGGTTTTACAATACCCAGGCGAATACCATTAGGATGTACTTTCTGACCCATTGCTAGTCTCCAGAGTCTCAGCGATCGGACACAACCACAGTAATGTGGCTGGTGCGCTTCAGGATGCGATCTGCACGACCTTTCGCACGCGGCATAATGCGCTTCATGCTTGGGCCTTCGTCTACGAAGATTTTCGCGACTTTCAGATCGTCGATATCAGCGCCATCGTTGTGTTCGGCGTTCGCAATGGCAGATTCCAGTACTTTCTTAACCAACACTGCAGCTTTCTTGTTGGTATAAGTCAGAATATCCAGAGCCTGCGACACTTTCTTACCGCGAATCAGGTCAGCAACAAGGCGGACCTTCTGAGCAGAAGAACGAGCATGGCGATGTTGAGCAATAGTTTCCATCTCTTCCTCCTACTTATTTCTTCTTGGCTTTCTTATCTGCAGCATGGCCGCGATAAGTACGTGTCGGTGCAAATTCACCCAGTTTGTGGCCGACCATTTCGTCGGAAACAAAGACAGGAACGTGCTGACGACCATTATGGACAGCGATGGTCAAACCGATCATGTTAGGGAAGATCGTTGAACGACGGGACCAAGTGCGCAGGGGCTTCTTGTCACCGCTTTCCACCGCTTTCTCTACCTTCTTCAGCAAGTGCAGGTCAATAAAAGGACCTTTCTTGAGAGAACGTGGCATGGCTTATCCTCTAAAATTATTTGCTACGGCGACGTACGATAAATTTATCAGTACGCTTGTTGCTACGGGTCTTCTTACCTTTGGTCTGAACGCCCCACGGAGTTACCGGGTGCTTACCAAAGTTACGACCTTCACCACCACCGTGCGGGTGATCGACTGGGTTCATCGCAGTACCGCGAACGGTAGGACGAACACCACGCCAACGGGTTGCACCAGCTTTACCCAGAACGCGCAGCATGTGCTCAGCGTTACCGACTTCGCCCAGGGTTGCGCGGCAGTCGATTTCGACTTTACGCATTTCGCCTGAACGCAGACGCAGGGTTACGTAGGAACCATCACGCGCAACGATCTGCACGTAAGTACCAGCTGAGCGAGCAATCTGACCGCCTTTGCCTGGTTTCATTTCTACGTTATGAACGGTAGAACCCACCGGGATGTTACGCATTGGCAGGGTGTTACCTGCTTTAATCGCAGCATCAACGCCAGATTGAACCTGATCACCAGCTTTCAGGCCTTTAGGGGCCAGGATGTAACGGCGCTCGCCATCTTTGTACAGAACCAGTGCGATGTTCGCAGAACGGTTCGGATCGTACTCAAGACGCTCAACAATTGCCGGGATACCATCTTTGTTGCGTTTGAAGTCAACAATACGGTAAGCCTGCTTGTGACCACCACCGATATGACGGGTAGTGATACGACCATTGTTGTTACGACCACCGGATTTGCTGTTTTTTTCTACCAGCGGAGCAAAAGGTTTGCCCTTGTGCAGCTCTGGGTTCACCACTTTAACTACGTGACGACGACCCGGAGATGTCGGTTTACATTTAACAACTGCCATTGTCTTTCTCCTCCGACTTACTCAGCGCCGCCGACGAAGTCCAGATTCTGGCCTTCCTTCAGGGTGACGTAAGCTTTTTTCCAGTCGCTACGACGACCGATACGCTGTCCGTGACGCTTAACTTTACCCTTAACAACCAGGGTGTTTACGTCTTTAACTTCAACTTCGAACAGTTTCTCAACAGCAGCAACGATCTCTGCTTTGGTCGCGTCTTTAGCAACTTTGAGAACGATGGTATTAGTTTTTTCCATCGCAGTAGATGCTTTTTCAGATACGTGCGGTGCACGCACTACTTTCAGCAGACGTTCTTCACGGATCATGCCAGCATCTCCTCAACTTGCTTAACTGCTTCCGCAGTCATAACGACTTTGTCGAAGGCGATCAGGCTAACTGGGTCGATACCTGCTGCATCACGCACGTCAACCTTGTACAGGTTACGCGCAGCCAGGAACAGATTCTCATCCAGTTCACCGGTGATGATCAGCACATCTTCCAGCGCCATGTCTTTCAGTTTCTGTGCCAGCAGCTTAGTTTTAGGCGCTTCTACAGAGAACGTCTCGACAACGATCAGACGGTCCTGACGTACCAGCTCGGACAGGATGCTTTTCAGCGCGCCGCGGTACATCTTTTTGTTAACTTTTTGACTGTGGTCCTGTGGACGCGCAGCGAAGGTTACACCACCTGAACGCCAGATTGGGCTCTTTACAGAACCTGCACGCGCACGGCCGGTACCTTTCTGGCGCCAAGGCTTTTTGCCTGAACCAGTTACTTCAGCACGCGTCTTCTGCGCACGAGTACCCTGACGAGCACCAGCGGCATAAGCAACAACAACCTGGTGAACCAGCGCTTCGTTGAAATCACGACCGAAGGTAGTTTCGGAAACAGTCAGCGCGCTCTGCGCGTCTTTCAGTACTAATTCCATTGCTATCCCCTTACGCCTTCACAGCTGGTTTAACAATCAGGTCGCAGCCGGTTGCACCCGGGACCGCACCTTTGACCAGCAGCAGGTTGCGCTCAGCGTCAACACGTACTACTTCCAGGCTCTGAACGGTTACGCGCTCATTACCCAGCTGACCAGCCATTTTCTTGCCTTTGAACACTTTGCCCGGAGTCTGGTTCTGACCGATAGAACCCGGAACGCGGTGAGACAAGGAGTTACCGTGTGTAGCGTCCTGGGTACGGAAGTTCCAGCGCTTAACGGTACCTGCGAAACCTTTACCTTTAGAGGTACCGGTAACGTCTACTTTTTTAACTTCAGCGAAAATTTCAACACTGATGCTCTGGCCTACTGAGTACTCTTCACCTTCGGTGCGGAATTCCCACAGACCACGGCCAGCTTCAACGCCAGCTTTAGCAAAATGACCTGCTTCCGGCTTAGTCACACGGTTTGCTTTTTTAGCACCGGTGGTCACCTGGATAGCTTGGTAACCGTCGTTTTCCAGGCCTTTGACCTGAGTAACGCGGTTTGCTTCAACTTCGATTACGGTTACTGGGATTGAAACGCCATCTTCAGTGAAGACGCGAGTCATGCCCACTTTTTTACCGACTAAACCAATCATTGTATCAACCTCTCAATCGCTCGATGACCTGATTAACCCAGGCTGATCTGCACGTCAACACCGGCAGCCAGATCCAGACGCATCAGTGCATCAACGGTTTTTTCAGTTGGCTCAACGATGTCTACCAGACGCTTGTGAGTACGGATCTCGTACTGATCACGCGCGTCTTTGTTAACGTGCGGAGAGATCAGAACGGTGAAACGCTCTTTGCGAGTTGGCAGCGGGATCGGACCACGTACCTGCGCACCAGTGCGCTTGGCAGTCTCAACGATTTCCGCGGTTGATTGATCGATCAGGCGATGATCAAACGCTTTAAGACGGATACGGATTCTTTGGTTCGACATGAGACCAAGGCTCCAAACATTTTATAAACGAAAAGAATTACTACCCACACCCATTACGATTGATGGAGGAGTGTAATCGTTCAGCATATAACTCCCCAATCGGGAGTATTGTTAGGCGATACATAGCTTGCTATCACCTGCGATTCTGCTCGAATCGCGCTATACCAATATCGGCAAGCCCGCGCATTATACGTAAATCAGTTCAGGAAGCAACCCATGATGCGTTTTTAACCACATCAATTGTGCTCTGAAGACTAAAAAGCCTGCCTTGGTCGCAATTTTACCAGGCAGGCTCAGTGACATTGCCCATTCGGCGCGAAGTTAACCCGCGCTCTCTTCTTTTAATTGTGCCTGCAGATAGTTTTGCAGACCGAGTTTTTGTACCAGGTCGAGTTCGGTTTCCAGCCAGTCAATGTGATGTTCTTCTTCACTGAGAATTTGAATCATCATGTCACGGCTGACGTAGTCATGTACTTTATCGGCATACGCAATGGCTTCGCGTAAATCCTTCGCCCCTTCCAGCTCCAGTGTCAGATCAGACTGCAACATTTCTGGCACATCTTCACCGATACGCAGTCGCCCTAAATCCTGCAGGTTAGGAATGCCCTCGAGAAACAGGATGCGTTCAATGTATTTGTCAGCATGCTTCATTTCATCGATTGACTCGTGATATTCGACATCGTTGAGACGAATTAAGCCCCAATTCTTGAACATGCGCGCATGAAGGAAATACTGATTAATCGCAACCAGTTCATTCCCCAGCAGTTTGTTGAGATGCGTTATGATTTTACCGTCGCCCTTCATTTTGCTTCCTCCGCTTCCAGGTAAATAGATCGTAGATGCGGATAAAAAGAAGTCAAAAAAACTGGACAGTTTTTGTGGGTATTACATCTAAAGCGTGGTGGCTGTTAGGCTATCTCTTTGTACAGCGGCACCTTCTTCAGCTCATCATCCATAATTTCACGCGCGACGCGGATACACTTACCGCACTGTTTTCCGATAGGAACCAGTTGTCGCAAATGCTGAATCGATTTGGGCTGATAGCGACGCACAACTTCGCGGAGGGTTTTGTCACTCACGGCATTACACAGACAGACGTACATTTACTGCGGACTCCAGTACAATTTCTGATCAAAGTGTAAATGAGAATGGTTTTTATTTCAAACGTAGCTTTTGTGTGGGTTTACATTGAAAGGGCAAATTGCAGACAAAAAAAAGAGCACCGAAGTGCTCTCTTTCGTGCTGCGGTGACCGCCTTAGCGGCCACCGACATTAACGCAATTAAGCGATAACTTCAGCAACAACGCCCGCACCAACAGTACGGCCGCCTTCACGGATTGCGAAACGCAGACCCTGATCCATCGCGATTGGGTGGATCAGCTCAACGGTCATTTTCACGTTGT
>NZ_JAIUDA010000021.1 GCF_020179835.1 Pantoea sp. alder81
GCTTCAGCCTCGCGGAGAATGCTGATGATCTGTTCGTCGGAAAATCGCTTCTTCATGGGGATGTCCTCATGTGACTTATGAAGACATTACTAACATCGCGGTGTATTAATCAACGGGGAGCAGGTCAATGGCAGAGAAAGTCGGAGAGATTTATTACGAAGTAGGCGCTGACATTGCTCCGCTTTTGCAAGGCTCAACTCAGGCAAATGATGCACTGGATGCCATGGGGAAAGGTGCTGACAAAGCATCAGGAAACATGGATGGCCTTGAGCGCTCCGCATCAAAAACCGGGAAAGCCGTAGCTCGCGCAGCTGACGATGCCAGTCAGGCGGCGAGGATTATGGAGCGACTCGGTAACGAGATCGCTGTGCTCGAGGAGGCCAACCAGAATGGCGCGCGCAGTGCCACTGTGCTGGCTGCACAGCTTATTGCTGCCGGAGATGCATCAGAGGCGCAGACTAAAGAGATTGGCAACCTTGCAGGCAAACTCTTCGACGTAAAAGAGGCGGCTGCAGAGTCAGCGAAGTCAGTTGCAGCAAATACGGCGGCAATGCAGCTCGCTCAGTCAGCCATAGCATCACTGGAAAGCGATGTATCGGTGTTGAGCACTGAGATGGAGTCAGGATCACGAAGCGCGGCTATCCTCGCTGCACAGCTAAAGGCGGGTGAAGGCGCGACACAGGAACAGAAAGCCCGCATAGGCGAGCTTACTGGAAAACTGTATGACATGAAGGCAGCTCAGGACGCTTCAGCGCGCGCCACAATGCTGGCATCCAAGCAAGCTGCACAGCAGGCAAACGATGCCGCTAAACTACGCTCACTGTCTTCCAGTCTTACTCAGCAGATCGCAATCCTCACTGAAGAGCAGAAGAATGGCGCTCGAAGCGCTGCTATGCTGGCGGCGCGGTTACAGGCAGGCTCCACAGCGACAGCGGCGCAGCGTAAAGAAATCGGGGAGTTGGCCGGGAAACTTTATGACCTGAAACAGGCACAAGACCAGGCTAATGCTTCTCAGCAGAAATCTACCGGCATTATGGGCGGACTTAAAACCGGACTGACGGCAATAGCATCCGCGATCGCTATCTCTCAGTTGGTTCAGTACGGCAAACAGTTCCTTGAAATCGCAGACACAATGACGCAGTTGCAGGCGCGCATTGATCGCCTGTCTTCAAGTGCTAAAGAGGGTGCAGCGACATTTCAGGCGCTTTCAGCTATCGCGTCTGCATCAGGTTCCAGCCTGAAGGACACAGAGAGGCTTTGGGAATCACTCACCTCATCCCTGAAAAGTGCCGGAGCAAGCAACGCGCAGATCCTCACACTGACAGATACCCTTCAGAAAATTGGCCGCATCGGCGGCTCTTCTACTGAAGAGATGGCTAATGCTTTACGCCAGTTTGGGCAGTCAATTGCAGGCGGAACGGTCCGAGCGGAGGAATTTAACTCCATCATCGAGCAGATGCCTGAGTTAGCGCGCCAGATGGCGGCAGGGCTTGGCATCTCTGTGGGCGAACTGCGCAAGCGCATGCTTGAGGGCAAGCTATCAGCAGAAGATGCTCTGAATGCAATCATGACGCAGACAGGGCTGGTGAATCAGGAGTTCTCCAAGCTTCCTCGCACCGTGGATCAGGCAACAAACAGCCTGACGATTTCATTCCAGGAACTAGTTAAACAGATAAATGATACCACCGGAGCAAGCTCCGGCATGGTTCACGTAATTGACTCCATCACTGCGGCAATCGACAGGCTGGCGGGGCGGGTGCCGAATGCCACACAGCAGATTTCAGACCTGAACAGCACTGCTGACATGTTTGCACGCCGTGCGCGCACCTACTCTTTTCTTGGCCTTGATGGCTGGGCGGCACAAGCAGAGGGCATTAATGCGGTAAGCAACAAGGCTGCAGCGCTGGTAGGAGATTTGGCAGCAATTTCGAAGGCCAATGCCTCGGCCAGCAATCAGCCAATCAAGATCGCAGGCACTGGTGACAGCAAAGAAGTCGACAAGCTTGAGAAGTCCACGAAGCGCAAACTCGAGCTTTCTAAGTTGGAAGGTGAAGCGAGAGCAAGGCTTCAGGCGCAATACGACGCTGAAGATGCTGGTATCACAGATAGCAAACGCATAAAGGCGTTGCAGGATGAATACGCTGCTACAGAGAAGAACATCAGTGCTCGCAAGTCTTCCACGGCGGAAGGCAAAAAAGCCGCTTCTCAAGCTGAATCCGATGCGCAGAAGCTTGAGGTAATGCGCCAGAAATCTGATCAGGTTGCGGACTCAACGAAAGAGCTGTCTCGTTCACAAGCTATTTTGCAGGCTCAGCAGTCCCTAAGTAAGAGCGCTACCGATGCTCAGATTCTTCAGGCAGGTGAGTATGCGGCCAAGATATGGGACCAGAATAACGCTCTCAAGCAACAGGCGCAGATCAAGCAGGGTCAAAACTTTGCGAATCAGGAGGTGGCGGCTGGTAAGGCATCAGTTAACCCGCTCACTGGTGAAGCTGTTGATCCTGTCGCTCAGATTGACCAGCAAGAGCAGAAAAAACTCGCAGCACTCGCAAACTATCAAGCAATTGATCTTCAAAATGCTCAACTGTATGAGGACGCGAAAACATCCATTCAGCAACAGGCTGCAAACGCACGTGAGCAAATTTCGATAACAGAGAGGCAAACCTACCAGCAGAACATGAGCAACCTGCTTGGCGCCACCTCTGACTCTGTCGGTGCGGTTGCGGATGCCATTGGGCAGGCCGCTGGAAAGTCTAGCGCTGCTTACCAGGCCATGTTCGCAATAAGCAAAGGATTTGCAGTTGCTCAGGCAGCACTTAACTTGCAAACCGCCATAGGCAATGCAATGGCGCTTCCATACCCTGCAAACCTTCCCGCAATTGCTCAAGCAGTTGCAGCTGGAGGCCAGATGGTCAGCGCAATTAGCAGCATTTCCTACGGTGGTGGCCGAGAGAAAGGTGGTCCTGTTGATGGAAGCAGCATCTATAGGGTTGGTGAGGGCGGTAAGCCTGAAATCTTCAAGGCCAGCAATGGCAGCCAGTACATGATTCCGGGCGATAACGGCTCGGTGATCAGCAATAAGGATATTGGCGGCGGAAGCAGTGACGGCGGCGGCACGGTGTTTAATGTGGCGTTCAACATCCAGACTACCAACGGCATTGACGACGCAACCATGCAGAAGATGGCCGGAATGATGAAGCAGGTAGCGCTTTATCAGATCAAAGACCAGAGCACTCGCCCTGGTGGCATGCTTCAATCCCGCAAGAAATAGGAAACCCCCATGCCAGAAACTTTCACATGGAGCCCGCAAACGGGATTCACGGGCGAGGACACGCCTGATGTAACAGTCGTGAAGCTGGGCGATCGTTATGAACAGCGACAGGTGAATGGTATCAACCCGCTCATGGGTAAGTACCCGCTGACCTTCATTGGCTATGACGATTCCAAGTGCTCAAGGCCAAACGTGGCAAAGGAAGTTCGAGCCTTCCTTATCGCTCGTATGGCCGTTGAGTCGTTTTACTGGACGCCTTCTGACACCGGCGTTCAGGCGCTGTACGTGTGCCGCTCCTGGTCGATGCAGAAAAACAAAGGCGTTTACACGCTAACAGGAACGTTTGAGCAGGTGCCGCGATGAGAGACATACCAGCAGAACTAATCATCGAGAGCGTTGATGCCGGTGTCGGCGCGATGCTCGACCTGTATGAAGTCGACCTGCAGTCGTTTGGCGGCGATGTTATCCGCTTTCACGCGGGCACAAACGGCTATTACAACGATGTTATCTGGCAGGGGCGCGCTTACTCGGCCTATCCGATCGCCGTTGAGGGGTTCGAGGTGAAATCGGAGGGAACTTACTCGCGACCGACAATGAAGGTGGCGAACATAACTGGCCTGATTACCGGCATCAACCACGATTTCGATGATGCGCTGGGCGCCGTGGTGACACGTCGACAGGTACTGGTTAAGCATCTGGACGCTGTGAACTTTCCGAACGGAAATGCTGATGCCGATCCGACGATGGAGGCAGTTTCACGCTACGTCATCGAGGAAATGGCAGAAGAGACGTTTGAGACTGTCACCTACAACCTCGCCACGCCAGTTGACTGCGATAACGCCATTATTCCGGCGCGCACCATTCTGGCGGACGTTTGCCAGTGGGTGTATCGCGGCGATGGCTGCGGCTATTCCGGCGGCGCGGTGGCAGATGAGAAGGATAACCCAACCTCAGACCTGTCACGCGATAAGTGCTCTAAGCACCGTAGCGGTTGCCGGTTACGATTCGCTAAACCATCCGCGCTGCCATACGGCGGCTATCCCGGCTCTGCCAAGGTGTCCTGATGCTTGAATCTGAATGCCTGGCCTATGCCGACTCATCGGGCGACGAAGTGTGTGGGGTGATCATCGATGGCGATCGACTGTGGCGATGTCGCAACGCGCATCCCGACCCGGCGAGAAACTTCCGTATTGACGACAGAGACTGGCTTGAAGCAGAAGCGGCGGGAGAAATCACCGCTGTTTTTCATTCTCACCCTGAGCCAAAACTGGTGCTGTCCGGCGCAGACCGTTCCGCGCAGCTGGCAACCGGGATTGACTGGTGGCTGGCCAGCGGCGGGCGGCTTCGTAAGTTTCGCCCGGTGCCGCATCTTCTTGGTCGCCGGTTCGTGCACGGTGAAACGGACTGCTACACGCTGTTTCGCGATGCCTATCACCTCTGCGGCATTGACTTGCCTGACTTCGAACGCACCAACGGTTGGTGGGTGCGCGGTGAAAATCTCTACCTGAAAAACATCGCGTCAAACGGATTCTATGAAGTTGGCTTCGACGCCATTCAGCCAGGCGATGTAATCATTCGGCGCGCGTTTCCCGAATGCGACCCGTGCCACGCGATGATCTGGCTGGGCGACAACACCATTCTGCACCACGAAGTGCACGGCAGGCTTAGCCGCCGCGAGCCGCTGCGACAGATTCACGTCCCTCTCATTCACTCCATCTGGAGACACGAACAATGCTCACTTTTGGATTTGCGGGGAATTTACGACGACATTTCCGCCAGATCACAATGAACGTCGACACTCCAGCGCAGGGGTTACGCCTTCTGCTGGCGCAGTGTCCTGCATTCAAGCGCGATTTCTATAACACCCGTATCCGTATGCGCATCGACGGCAGCGACGTCTGCAGCGACAACCTCGAATTCCATATGAACCGCCACGTAAAAGACGGCTCGCGCGTGCTCATCGTCCCGGTGGTGGAGGGTTCAATTTCGGCAGTGGCCGCCGTCTGGATCATGGTTGCTGTAGCGGTTGCATCGGTCGCGTACTCGCTCTACATGACTTCGCACATGAAGACGAAGACATCAGCGGATCAGGACACGAACTCCATTACGAACAACTCATTCACCAGTGCGGAAAACCGTATCGGTCAGGGGCGGCCGGTGCCGCTTCTGCTCGGCGAGATGGTGGTGGGCAGCAACGTTATCAGCCTGGGTATCGATACCACGAACAATCAGGACTGGAATATCTCTATCAGCTAAGGTGACAGAATGGGCTCAGGCGGCGGTGGCGGCAGCACTCCGAAACTAATCGACGACAACCTAAAATCAAAGCAATTCCTCCGCGTTCTCGACCTCATCAGTGAAGGGCCAATCTACGGCCCGGTAGACCAAAGCCACCTATCATCATTCATGCTGAACAAGACGCCTGTGACCGATTCATCAGGTAACGCCACGATCAATGGTGTCAGCGTGGCGTGGCGTCCGGGAACAGCAACGCAGACTCCGATCAACGGCTTTAATGCCATTGAGGCGACCACGGTGGTTAACACCGATGTGACGCAGGCTACGCCGCTGGTGCGCACAGTGACTGATACTGACGTTGACCGGGTCCGCATGAACATCGGGGTTTCCAGTCTTGTTGATCAGGACTCAAAGGGAAATCAGCATGAAACCGCAGTGACAATGGTCATTGAAACCCGTGTAGGCAGTAATGCCTGGCAGACCCAAAAGACAGTGACGATTACCGGCAAGCAGTCGGGTGAATACCTTGAGGCGCATCTGTTTGATGCTCCGGAGACAAAGCCGTTTGATATTCGCCTGCGCCGCGTCACCGCCGACAGCAGCAGCGACCTGCTGAACAACGGCACGGTATGGAACAGCTTTACCGAAATCACCAATGACAACCTCTCATACCCATACGCGGCCGTTGCTGGGTGCGTGGTTGACCGTGACCAGTACACCGACACGCCAACACGCACCTATCACCTGCGCGGACTGATTGTCGACGTCCCGGATAATTACGACCCGATCGCCCGAACCTATACCGGCATCTGGACTGGCGGTTTTAAGTCAGCCTGGACGAATAACCCGGCGTGGATATTCCGCGCGCTGGTGAAGAACACCCGATATGGGCTGGCGCGCCGCGCAGGCTATGTCGATGTGGATGACGGCAGTCTGTATGTGCTTTCGCAGTTTTGTGATCAGTTAGTTGATGATGGCTACGGCGGTAAAGAGCCTCGCTTCACACTCAACGCCTATATCACCGAGCAGAAGAGCGCTCGCGACCTGCTGGACGACATTGCGGGCATGTTCCGAGGCATCGCGCTGTGGGACGGCATGCGCTTCTCTGTGATGCTGGACAACCCACAGGATCCGGTTGCATCTATCACCAACGCAAACGTGGTCGATGGGCTGTTCACATACAGCTCAATGAAGAGGTCAGAGCGATATAACGCAGTGGTCGTTTCCTGGACTGACCCGAATAACGGCTGGGAGCAGGTGAAGGAATACGTCTCCGACGACGAGATGATTGATCGCTACGGCTACAACGAAACGACGATGGAGGCTTTCGGTTGTACCTCGCGTGGACAGGCTTTCCGCACCGGAAAATGGATGCTGGAAACCGCTAAGCGTGAGACCAAGAAGGTCACCTTCAAGATGGCGCGTGAGGCGATCCGATTCATTCCCGGCGATATCGTCGAGGTGATGAATAACAACTACGCGGCCACGCGCCTCGGTGGTCGAATCATCTCTCACGCAGCCAAAACCATCACTGTAGACGCTGATGTCTCAACGTTAGCCGGCGGTGGCGATTTGATGTCGCTGATGGGCTCGAACGGCAAGTTTGTTAAGTACGAAATCGCCAGTGTGTCCGGGCGAGTGATTACGCTCAAAACGGCTCCAGCATGGGTACGTGACGGAACGGTATTCGTCATCACCACCGGCGAAGTGGCTCCGTGCATGTTCCGCATCATGGGCATTTCAGAGGACGACAACAACTCCGT
The DNA here is from genome assembly GCF_020179835.1 of Pantoea sp. alder81. Classification (GTDB taxonomy): domain Bacteria; phylum Pseudomonadota; class Gammaproteobacteria; order Enterobacterales; family Enterobacteriaceae; genus Pantoea. The sequence goes on from NZ_JAIUDA010000021.1 coordinate 7,273, forward strand.
CTACAGCATATCTGCCACGCTTCACGACCCGAACAAGCAGGCCATTGTGGATGATGGCGCGGTATTCGAAACGCCAAACGATACGCTGAATGGCTATCGCGTGCCGAACATCGAGAACCTGCGGATCATAAACACCAATACCGAAACCGTGCAGGTCACGGCAACGTGGGAAACGGCGACTCTCACCAAGAAAATCGTGTTCGAGCTGTACGTGTACAGCACTGACGGCAAGGTGGTGGCGCAATATGAAACTGACCAGTTTCGCTACGACTTTTACGGGCTGGACGCTGGCAGTTACACGCTGGGCGTGCGCGGTCGAAACGAAAACGGCATGAAGGGTGCGGAGACACAGGTAAGCCTGGTGATCGGCGCGCCGGGTGCGCCAACGTTCATTCAGTGGACGCCTGGCATCTTCTCAGCCGACATCGTGCCGGTGATGAATGTCACGGCAACAACCGACACGTCATTCGAGTTCTGGTACACCGGTGAAGTTCCGGCCAGCAGCATCGGCGCGGTAGAAGATGAGGCGCAGTTTCTAGGGCGCGCATCGCAGTGGACGCTGCACGGACTGAAGGCTGACACCACCTATTACATGTACGTGCGCACGAAGAACGCATTCGGCGTGTCGTCATTTGTGGAAGCATCAGGAAAGGCATCCGATGATATCCCGGGCATGCTGGACTACATCGATGAGGCGATCCGTAACTCAGAAGCATTTGAAAACCTCACTTCAGAAATCGAAAGCGTCGAAGCTGATGTAACCACTCTGAATAACGCTGTAGGTCAGGCACAACAGGACATTGACGATGTTCGCACTGACCTCGATAAAAACACGGATGATGTTGCCGGAGCTAATGCCGCAATCACGGCTGAGCAACAGGCTCGGGTTGATGGTGATAACGCATTAGGCCAGCGAATCACCGATGTTAAGGCAACGACTGATGGCAACACAGCCAGACTGACAACTGTTGAGAAGGCCGTCACTGACAACCAGAACGCTACGGTTCAGCGGCTTGATAGCCTTGACGCATCCACAGCTGATAATGCAGCCAATATCACATCAGAGCAGCAGGCTCGCGCTAATGCTGATACCGCTCTTGGCTTGCGAGTCGATGCTGTTAAAGCCACCACGGACGGTAACAGCGCATCAATCGGCACTCTGCAGACGGCGCAGACGACCACGGATCAAGCGCTGGCCAGCCTGACCCAAAGCACTGAAGCATATTTTGACGGCTCAGCAATGGCTGCCATCGAAAATGCCCTGGCTAATGACAGGGATGCACAGGCACAGAGAGCGGCTACCGGGAAATCGGTTGCTAGAATTACAACCACGGAAAAAGCTCAGGCTGATAGCAATAGAGCATTTGCAGAACTTCAGCAAACCGTGGAAGTTCAGCTAGACGAAACCAGTGCAGCGGTGCAAGAGACTGCTACTGCATTAGCAACAATCGACGGTAAATTATCTGCTCAATGGGGCGTCAAGGTCCAGATTGACAGTAACGGGAATAAGTATGTTGCTGGCATGCAACTTGGTATCGAAGGCGATGGCGGAACGGTACAGTCATATGCGCTTTTTAGTGCGGATAACTTTGCCATCTACAACACCAATAATGGGAACTACGATCTCGCATTTGCAGCGGTAGCGGGGCAAACCTTCCTTCGCTCAGCATTCATCCAGGATGGTTCGATTGATAACGCCAAGATTGGAAATTTCATCCAGTCAACCAACTACGTTGCAAACACAACTGGTTGGAGGCTGGATAAGGGCGGTAACTTCGAGAATAACGGATCTGATAGTTCTGGGCGCATGACCATGACCAATAACCAAATCAGCGTATACGACGCCAACGGCGTATTACGTGTCAGGATGGGGAAACTCAGTTAATGGCATACGGTTTCGGAACATGGGACGCCAATGGGGTTGATAACAACACAGGCCTGGTGAAAATAAACGCATTGGGAACGATGGCTATTGATGCAACTAGCAACTATAGCCAGTCATTCTCATTGCCTTCAGGTTACTCGCTGGACTATTTATTTCAGCCAAACGCGGATCGCACTGGTGAAGGAAGAAAAAGAATCAGTGTAAGTGGGAGCGCAATATTAGTTACTCAGGTTGCATCAACTGATTATACGAATGGCACATTCCCAAATGTGCCTGGAACAATTCTAGCATTCGCGAGGTAAGGCATGGCCTTTGGAGCGTTATTGGCAGATGCCAGCGGCGTACCATTCTACATAGCAGATACAATGCCTCTGTCTCTTCTGGAAAAGAAGGTGCTGAGTGTTCCAGCCGTAACCGGTAACGGTTCAGTTCAGGACTTATTTGCTAATGATGGCGCTATCAGATTTGTATTTGTGAACAGCAACGCTCCGCAGGGTTCTAATGAAAACTGCGAGGCTTTGCAGCTTAACTCGACTAATAATCGATGGCAGTTATCTTGCAGAGGGCCAGCACGCACAGTTAATGTTTTTATTTTTGGTTACCAGTTTCAGCCAATACCTGCATGGGGAATTCAGATAAATGATTCTCAGGGAAGATGCATTCTGACAAACGAAACAAAGGTGCTTCGTGATGTTCAGAGCATTGGTGACTCGACAAACGTTAATAACTCTGGATTTGTGATTAACACCACTCTGTCTGGTCAATGGGCGGTGGCGCCTGTGTTCACTGGGTATTTTGCAGGGGTAAATAACTCATCGGGACAGCCAATACCTATAGTGGCGCAGTACTGCTCATCGGCAAGATTCAACGGTTCTACCACACAAATCACTAGCGGATATCTGGGTAATATTGACAGCAATGCATCTAACGCAACGCTGTCCAATTACCGGAACAGAATTACCGCCATTGATGTATCCAGATATTAGTAAATTCGATCTTTGAGATCTAATTCGTGATTTGAATGTAATCACCATGCGGATTTATAACGGACCTAAATATCCGCACAGGTGAAATCATGAAAACAATTATTCTGCTACTTGCTGCAATGGTCTTATCTGCCTGCCAGACACTACCACCACAGCAATGCACAGCGATCGCTAATGTTGGTGGTCAGGAAACCACCGTACCGATTTACGGCGTACGCAAGCAGGCTAATCAAGCCCAGTATTACGCGGGTAATCCTTTTGGCTGGAAGTGGGTGCCAGCATCCAACTTCACCAAATCGACCTGTAATAAATAACGCTCAACTGAACATGTCGAACCCGGCCACCGCGCCGGGTTTTTTATCGCCCGGAGAAACTCAATGGCATGGTACACCACCGGCACAATCGCCGTATCTGGAACAACCGTAACAGGCACTGGCACCAACTTCCTTGATAACACCCAGTCTATCGGCCCCGGTCAGGCGCTGCTTATTCCCGGCTCTGGCACGGTGAAGATGTATGAGGTTGCCAGCGTACAGAGCGCCACTAAGCTGACGCTTAAGACAACTGCCGGAACCGTTGCGGCAGGTCAGGCTTATGCAATCCTGTCGTTCTACACCGACTCGGTACCGGACTTTGCGCGCCGCTTGGCCGCGCAGCTGAGTTACTACCAGTCACAGATGGATGGCTGGCAGCAGATTATGACGGGTACTGGCAGCATCACCATGACTGCGCCGGATGGAACTACGGTAACGATTAGCAGCTTCTCCAAGCTGACGGCGGATATTTCCGCATCATTTCCACGCCAACCAAGCCCCGCAAGTGCCGGATTCACTGATGCTAATTTAATTGGGCCGTCCAACTATGGGTTATGGAATTGCGCCGCTAGCGCAAGTTATAGCATTGCAAATCTACCAGAAGCAGTAGCAGGAATGCTTGAGGTATTCGATCAGGGTGCTTTTAGCGGGTCTCAACGATATACGACAAGATATGGTGTAATTTACACTCGATCACTTACTGCAACCTGGACTGCTGCAAACCCCAACGTCTGGAGCTCATGGGTTAGCGCTGGGAACTCAGTATCAGGATCTTTCTTTACAGGTGATGCAAATACATTAACCACCCCAGGCCAATACGGAGTAACTGCTGCAGCAACTAACATCCCAGTCGCAGTGACAGGGCGAATGCTAGTCGAGACAAGAACGCCAACCCCAACCACCACCTTCGGTGCAATTACTCAAACGTTTTCTACTTTCAGCACAGCTGCAGCTAATAGGGAGCGCATCTTCCGCCGTAGTTTTGACGGAAACAGCACATGGACAGCCTGGGTGGAGTTTTACAGCACTAATAACAAACCAACCCCAACTGATATTGGCGCTTACAGCGCCGCAGACAATATTGCCTCATGGATTACGCCTACTGGAGCGAACGGGTGGAGCGTTGGCAGTACCGTTGTTAGAACGGGATATCGGAAAGTCATGGGTAAAGTTCAGTTGTCATTGAACATGACGGCGAACGGAGCAAAGGCTGACGGAACTACTATGTTCACTCTGCCTGCAGGTTACATCCCTACAACGATCATTTCTGTGTCTTCGGCCATAAGCGACTTAACCACCGCGAATAGGGCTGAAATTCAACCAGATGGCAGGGTTGTTTGTCAGGGTTACAACGGCAGCCAAAGAAGCCTTCGCCTTTACATCGAATATCCGGTAGAAATTTAATTCAGGTGATTAATGATGATCAAGCTCAACCAATTAGATAGCAAAGGTCTTTACGTCGTGGACTACGTTACGGATGGGGATGACAGACCAGCCAACTGGACAGTTGATTTAGTCGGCGATGGTTTTTATAAAGCCAGATACAAAGATGGCGTTAAGGATAAATCAACTGGAGAGTGGGTTGGTGGCACCTGGACTGAAGAGGGTGGCCCATCTGATGAAGAAAATCTACTGACAGCAACGTCTATTATTAGCGAGCTTAAGGCCGAAGCCAATGCCGCTACCTATCCGCTAAGTCTTAAATTACTTGCAGGGAGGAAGCTTTCATCGGATGAGTCGAGCAGACTGAACGCATGGATTGATTACACGGACTCACTTGATAATATCGATTTAACAAAGTATCCGGATATTAAATTACCAACCAAACCTGAATGAAGTAAGGCGCTAATTGCGCCTTATCTTTATCGATCTGCCTTTGAGTGTTTATTTCTGATGAACTTCATTAACGGGATTTCAAAATGATAATGCGATATCGCACCAAGTAGCGTAAGAACCATGACGAAACCAATAAAGAAATAATCATGCAGATATAGCGATTTATCAATCCCCATAAAGTTGACTGCAATGCTTGTCATAATCATTAAAGGGAAGTGAATTAAATAGATAGAAAAGCTTATGTCACCAAAAAATTTAAGCTTCTTCATGAAATGAGGGAATATCGCACTAACACTTGTGAATGTAAGAATCACAGGTATAAAGAGCAACGCTGCAACCCAGTTCGGGTTAAACTCAGACCTGAAGACAAGGATTGAAAAACCAGATAAAAGCAGCACTATTGATGCAAATAGGGTAATGCTCTTGGATGCTCTTTTTGATATCCACTCATAAACCATAGCCAGCAACCCACCGGAAAAGAAGCTGAACAGGCCAACCGAAAGGTTGTAACTGTAGGGGTATAACAAAGCACCTAATATTATCAAAGCAATTGTCAGCATGGTCTTGTTTACTTTAACCATGAGAATAATGAAGAAGAGAAGATAAAGCAGGCTTTCTATTGAAATTGACCATGAAGGAGCATTGTATGAGAATCCACTTTGGAATCCCCATGCGTGAAGCATGAAAACATTTAAAAAAGCATGGTATGCATCATTGTATATAAATGCAAGGTAATAGCCTGATGAATGCAAAGATATGAACTGAAGTGCAGCTACTAGAATGAATGTTACTATATGAAGCGGGTAAATCCTACTTATTCTGTCAAAGGCAAATTGTTTAGCACTCAGATCTCCATTCTCTATTTTTGATTTAAAGTAATAGAAGAATATAAATCCAGATAAACAGAAAAAGAATTCTACTGCCAAAAGTCCATGATTATAAAAGAGTGAGAATGAATCATAGAATGGAAGTGAATGGTTTTCGATTTGTGGCTTAGTGTTATTGATATAAAATAGCATCTTCCAATGCCAAAAAATAACAATATAGGCCGCAATGCCACGAAGAAAGTCCAAAGAGTATAGATGCTGTTTATTTTCTTTCACTTCTGATTCCATATCGCGTCTTTGCTGTATCTTAACATCCATATCGAAACCTTAACAATTGAAGCCTGAATCATGGCTTTAAGATCCGGCAGAAATAAATTCCCTTTCCCAACATACCTTTCGCAAATCCTCCCCATCTCCCACTTGATCAGCTCTACCGATCAATAATGCTGTATGCATATACAGTAACTATCAGGGAGGCCAAACCATGCCCCGCGACTACGAAATCAAACCAGCCTTCATCCGTGCTATCAGGCTAGACGCAGCAGGCCGCAAGGTGATTACCACCTCTGCATTCCGCACTGCGCTCTATCAGGCGAATCACGACTGGTCGATTGAACGATGCAATGAGTGGATAGTCCGCAATCAGGGTGGCTTCATGGACATCACTGAGGGTGACGGCGCAGACAGGACCTACACGCTCCGCAACATGGGGACGCTTCGCTAATGGGCTTCGTATCTCCTGCAACTGACTACATTGAAGAGCGCATCAACCTGAACCGGTTGTTCATACCTAATCCGGGCAACACATTCAGAATCGAAACGGCGACAGGTTTTATGCTGGTTGACCGGGTGGCTAAAGTTTCGCCCGGCGATTTGGTCGCGTTCCAGATGGAAGGCAATACCATGCTTGGTAAGTGGTACCCGAAGCACCTGATGACTGATGACGGATTGATAGAGGGTGAGCAACTGGAAGAGGTGATTGTGCTGGGCGTGGTGACGGTGGAGGTTATGACGCTGGATGAGAAGTGGAGGCCGACGATTTGATGGGACAGATTTGGGACACGCAAAGGTTTGAGACCTTTTCCAAGCCTTTGCATGTTTTGACATCGTGGGACGTGTGAGCGCGGTCAGATGCGGTAAGTTGTTGTGTTAAAAGGTGGTTCTAGGAACTTCTAAGCCGTAGGTCACAGGTTCGAATCCTGTAGGGCGTACCATTTCAATTCAAAAATCTTCCGATTAACTCTTATTTTCATCCCTCTTTCTACATGTGGGGTGAATATTTATTTCGCTAGTTATTTTTATGTAAATTCATTTTATCTCAATTTAATAATACTCAATATTATTTGTGGCGATCTCTTGCTTAGAGTGAAATAACACCTTGGCCAAACTTAAATTCCAATATTTAACTAATGTATTTTCTGAGGGTTTTCATAAAACATTACAATGTTTGGAAGGTTATTAAAGTGGTAAAATAGCGAGTGTAATATGAATGTCTTACGTGAATAAATGTTATTAAGCTGAACAAGATTATTTTAATGAATAGTTCCGGTTCGAGTCCGGCCTTCGGCACCATAAGTATGTAAATAGACCTCAACTGAGGTCTTTTTTTATGTCTAAAATCCAGCATTTACCTGCTTTTCTCGCTATATTAACTCTCTCAAGGTCAACCGACTTCAACGTACATCCACCAACACATGTTGGTAAAGATGATGGTATTTCCGGTTCGATAATGCTTGTACCAACAGGGAGGGGATAAGCATGGCTTTAACAGATATCAAAGTCAGAACAGCCAAGCCAACGGATAAGCAATATAAGCTTACCGATGGCAACAGTGTGCATCTTCTCGTCCACCCAAATGGTTCAAGATACTGGCGTCTGCAGTACCGCTTTGGCGAGAAGCAAAAGATGCTGGCTTTAGGCGTATATCCTGATGTATCTCTTGCAGATGCCAGAGCACGTCGTGATGATGCTCGCAAGCTTTTGGCAAACGGTATCGACCCGGGAGACAAAAAGAAAAATGATAAGGTTGAACAGGAAGAAGCGCGCACTTTTAAGGAGCTTGCCGTTGAGTGGCACGCCACAAATAAAAAGTGGTCGGAAGAACATAGCCGACGAGTGCTCAAAAGCCTGGAGGACAACCTCTTTCCTGCCATTGGTAAACGCAATATTGCTGAACTTAAAACGAGAGATCTGTTAGCGCCAATTACAGCCGTAGAGATGTCTGAACGTCTTGATGTGGCTTTGCGGCTACAACAGAGAACTACAGCAATAATGCGTTATTCCGTTCAGAGCGGTTTGCTTGACTACAATCCCGCGCAGGAAATGGCTGGGGCGGTTGCTTCTGGAAATAGGCAACATCGCCCAGCACTGGAATTAGAGCGCATTCCCGAGTTACTCCAAAAAATAGACGGCTATACCGGCAGACCGCTAACCCGCTGGACAACGGAACTCACTCTGTTGATTTTTATTCGCTGAAGTGAGTTGCGTTTTGCTCGCTGGTCGGAGATTGATTTTGAAACGTCAATGTGGACGATCCCACCAGAAAGAGAGCCTGTTCCCGGAGTGAAGCATTCACAGCGAGGCTCAAAAATGCGCACACCGCATCTGGTGCCACTGTCGAAACAAGCACTGGCGATCCTTAGACAGATAAAACAGTTGTCTGGGGAACACGAGTTGATTTTCATTGGCGATCACGATCCGCGTAAGCCGATGAGTGAAAATACGGTGAACAGTGCGCTACGGGTGATGGGTTATGACACAAAGGTTGAGGTTTGCGGACATGGTTTTCGTACGATGGCTTGTAGTTCGTTGATTGAGTCAGGCCTATGGTCTAAGCATGCTGTAGAACGCCAGATGAGCCATATGGAGCGCAATTCGGTACGGGCGGCGTATATCCATAAGGCGGAGCATCTGGATGAGCGCAAGCTGATGTTGCAGTGGTGGGCTGATTTTCTGGATGCGAACCGGGATAAAGGAATTACGCCGTTTGACTATGCGAAGACCAATCTGGGCAATTCTGTGTGAGTTGTTATAAAGGCCCATTACGCTCGAATTCAAAAGCTCCTAGCCTATTCAAATGAGATGATATAAAAGAGGCCACCAAAGTTAGCCTCTCTGTGACTGAAACTAAACTTATTTAGTGCTTAATTTAAACTCGATTCAGTCATGATATTCAAATTCTTTAAGAAGACCATCCACACTGCGAGATAGTGTGATTGAATCATGCGGCAATAATACGTAATGCCAATGCTTTCCATCAATCTTGGCTGCTTTTTCATTTGCATAGTGACACCAGCGAGTCGCAGCTTTTGCTTTAGCAATAACATCAAGGCTTTCTAATTCTTTCGCGTTCTTCGGCTCCATTAATAAGAATCGATTCTCTGTTTCTACTACAAAATCTGGCTCGTAGTTTTGACCACTTAGGTATTCGATGCGGAACTGACCAGGGCTAGGTTTCATCCATTTGATGACGGTTTGGTCCTGCTCCAACACCTGTGCTAAACGCAACTCGCCATCGACTGAATCAAACTTCTGGTATGGGTAGCAACAGCGAGTAAAGCCAGTGAATAGCATTTTGATCCTACCCACGTAATGTGGACACGGCCCTAAGCGAGATTCAGATTTTCAAATTGTTCCGGGCTGAGTCCCCCACAGGCACTGTGGCGGCGCCACCGATTGTAATCACACTCGATATAATTAA
>NZ_JAIUDA010000022.1 GCF_020179835.1 Pantoea sp. alder81
TGCGCTGGCGGAACTGATCATCGACGGCATCAAGACCAACGTCGAGCTGCAGATGAAAATCATGTCCGACGAAAACTTCCAGCAGGGTGGCACCAACATCCACTATCTGGAGAAAAAACTCGGCCTGCACGAGAAGTAATCGCAGCGCAGAGCAAACAAAGGCCGGTTAATCCGGCCTTTTTCATTTTTGTTGCCTTTGAGGTTGCATAATGGATTGGCGTTTTTTGCAAGCGAACAGAGAGGCGCGCTGGGCGTTCTATCTCACGTTAGCTTACCTCGCTGTATGGGGATTCTCCGCCTGGTTAGGTGGTGATGAGATTGGCATTTTGGGCCTGCCCCGCTGGTTCGAACTCTCCTGCGTCTTTGCCCCGCTACTGTTTATTGTGTTGTGCTGGCTGATGGTGCGCATCCTGTTCCGTGATATGTCACTGGAGGACAATGATGGACTCTGAGATCATTCTTCCCCTGCTGGCTTATTTGGTGCTCATTGCCGCACTGTCCGTGTTTGCCATGCGCAAACAGCAACAGGGCAATTTCCTCACAGAATACTTCCTTGGCAGCCGCTCCATGGGCGGTTTTGTCTTAGCCATGACGATCACCTGCACTTACATCAGCGCCAGTTCGTTTATTGGCGGACCGGGTGCAGCCTATAAATACGGTCTCGGTTGGGTCTTACTGGCGATGATTCAGGTACCGGCAATATGGCTATCCCTGAGCGTCCTGGGGAAGAAATTTGCCATCCTGGCACGTCGCTACAACGCAGTGACGCTTAATGACATGCTATATGGCCGCTATGGCAGCACACTGCTGATCTGGCTCTCCAGTATTAGCCTGTTGGTGGCCTTCATCGGCGCTATGACCGTGCAGTTCATTGGTGGCGCGCGTCTGCTGGAGACGGCAGCGGGGATTCCCTACGACACCGGACTGCTGATCTTTGGCGGCACTATCGCTCTATACACGGCTTTCGGTGGCTTTCGAGCCAGTGTACTTAATGATGCGATGCAAGGACTGGTGATGCTGATCGGCACCTTCCTGCTGCTGTTTGCAGTCATACATCACGCTGGCGGACTGGAAACAGCCGTGACGAAGCTGCGCACCATTGATCCACAGCTGGTTTCACCGGAGGGCGTAGGCAATGTGATCAATCCCACTTTCCTCAGCTCGTTTGCCGTATTAGTGTGCTTTGGCGTGATTGGCTTACCGCACACGGCGGTGCGCTGTATCTCCTATAAAGACAGCAAAGCCATGCATCGTGGCATTGTGCTCGGTACCATCGTAGTGGTGATCCTGATGTTGGGTATGCATCTGGCCGGCGCTTTAGGTCGTGCGATCATTCCTGATCTTACCGTCCCGGATCGGGTGATCCCGACGCTGATGATCACCGTGTTGCCACCGATGGCCGCGGGCATATTCCTCGCCGCACCGATGGCGGCCATCATGTCGACGATTAACGCGCAGCTGCTGCAATCCTCCGCTACGCTGATCAAAGATCTGTATCTGCGTATTGCGCCGCAGCACAGCGAGAATGAAGCACGTTTGCGTATGCTATCGGGCACCATCACCTTTGTGCTGGGTCTGCTACTGCTGCTGGCAGCGTGGAATCCACCGGATATGATTATCTGGCTCAATCTGCTGGCGTTTGGCGGACTGGAAGCGGTGTTTCTGTGGCCGCTGGTGCTGGGCCTCTACTGGGAGCGCGCCAACTCGACTGGTGCCATCAGCGGCATGATTGTGGGCGCAGCATGTTATACCCTGCTCGCCAGCCTGAATATCGAACTGTGGGGTTTCCACCCTATCGTTCCGTCATTGACCTTAAGCCTGCTGGCCTTCGTGGTAGGCAACTTGTTTGGCAGCACGCCTGATGCGCGTCACGCTGCAGTGGAATAAAGAGAAACGCTATGCCTTGGATTCAAATCAAAATTAACAGTACCGGTGAAAATGCCGAGCCACTTAGCGATGCACTGATCGATGTCGGTGCCGTGTCAGTGACGTTCCAGGATACGCACGACAACCCGGTTTATGAACCGCTGCCAGGTGAAACCCGCTTATGGGGTGATACCGATGTGATTGGCCTGTTTGATGCTGAAACCGAGATGGACGATGTGGTGGCCGAGTTGAGCCAGCATCCCCTTTTGGGATCAAATTTCCACCACAAGATCGAGCAGATCGAAGATAAAGACTGGGAACGTGAATGGATGGATAACTTCCACCCAATGCGTTTTGGCGAGCGTCTGTGGATCTGCCCAAGCTGGCGTGATGTGCCGGACCCAAATGCCGTTAATGTGATGCTGGATCCAGGCCTGGCGTTTGGTACCGGCACCCATCCTACCACTTCGCTGTGTCTGACCTGGCTCGACGGCCTCGATCTGCAAGGCAAAACCGTGATCGATTTTGGCTGTGGCTCCGGCATTCTCGCCATTGCCGCACTGAAACTGGGCGCTGCACAGGCCATCGGTATTGATATCGATCCGCAAGCGATTCAGGCCAGCCGTGACAATGCGGAGCGCAATGGCGTTTCTGACCGTTTATCACTCTATCTGCCGCATCAACAGCCGGAAAATCTGCAAGCTGATGTGGTTGTCGCCAATATCCTTGCAGGTCCGCTGCGTGAACTGGCGCCGCTGATTAGCGTATTGCCTAAAGCTGGCGGACATCTGGGATTATCAGGCGTGCTGGCCAGCCAGGCTGAAGGTGTGTGTGAAGCTTACATTGAGCGCTTCACGCTCGATCCGGTGGCTGAAAAAGAGGAATGGTGCCGCATCACTGGTGTGCGCCGCTAAGCATGATCACCGGCTGGCTTCGCTGGCCGGTTTTCAGTCTCGCCATCGAGACAGTGAAAGCGACTCACTCTCTGCATATCGGCCGCAAAACTGCTACCTGAAAGCAATCAAATTAGTACATTTAATAATCACATCGCCGTCATTTCTCTGGCTAATTACCGGATGTGGCGGTTTTTATGTTGTGATTTTGGGCATGTTTTAAGAAAAACTTTTGCTCACAATTTCAGCATAAATTTTTAATATACTGAATTATATAGATTATTAGTTGTAGCATTGCTGTTAAGGCCGATTTCCTCGCAGTTTAACGGTGAATTGTTCAAAGTTTGGCCTTTCATCTTCATTAAAAAATGCGTAATATACGCCGCCTTGCGAACAGTTAGGGTCACTTCTTTTTCATGCGCATTGGACACCATCAGCTACGTAATCGACTCATTGCTGCGCCTATGGCCGGAGTATCCGATAAGCCATTTCGCACGTTATGTTACGAGAACGGTGCAGGTATGACTGTCTCCGAGATGCTGTCATCAAACCCAGAAGTTTGGGCGAGTGACAAATCCCGTTTGCGTATGGTGCATAGTGACGAGCCTGGAATCCGTGCCGTGCAAATTGCCGGTTGCGATCCTGATGAGATGGCTGCCGCCGCGCGCATTAATGTGGCGTCTGGCGCGCAGGTTATTGATATCAACATGGGCTGCCCAGCTAAGAAAGTGAATCGTAAGATGGCTGGCTCAGCACTGCTGCAGCATCCGTCACTGGTGGAGTCCATCCTCCGTGCGGTAGTGAATGCAGTTGATGTACCGGTTACGCTGAAGATTCGCACCGGCTGGGACAAAGAAAATCGTAATTGTGTAGAGATTGCCCAATTGGCTGAACGCTGTGGCATTCAGGCTCTCACCATTCATGGCCGCACGCGCGCCTGTTTGTTTGAGGGACACGCTGAATACGACAGCATTCGGACAGTTAAGCAGAGCGTTTCCATTCCGATTATCGCGAATGGCGACATTACTGACCCGCATAAAGCCAGAGCGGTGCTCGACTACACCGGAGCCGATGCTCTGATGGTTGGTCGCGCTGCTCAGGGAAGACCGTGGATCTTCCGGGAAATCCAGCATTATCTGGACACAGGGGAGCTGCTGGCACCGAAGCCGCTGGCTGAAGTGAAGCAAATGCTGATTGGACATATACGGGAACTGCACGACTTTTATGGTCAGCGCAAGGGATACCGTATTGCTCGTAAACACGTTTCCTGGTATTTGCAGGAAAGTGCTCCTGATGACCAGTTTCGGCGCACATTCAACGCCATAGAGGATGCCAGCGAACAGCTGGAGGCGTTGGAGGCATACTTCGAAAATCTTGCGTAAACGAAATAAAGAGCTGAAAGAACTATGTTCGAACAACGCGTAAATTCTGATGTACTGACCGTTTCTACCGTTAACTCACAGGATCAGGTGACGCAAAAGCCACTTCGTGATTCGGTTAAACAGGCACTGAAGAACTATTTTGCTCAACTGAACGGTCAGGATGTAAGTGATCTGTATGAGTTGGTACTGGCTGAAGTTGAGCAGCCTCTGTTGGACATGGTGATGCAGTACACCCGTGGCAACCAGACCCGTGCAGCTCTGATGATGGGTATCAACCGTGGTACTCTGCGTAAGAAGCTGAAAAAATACGGCATGAACTAATCGTTCATTGCTGCGATAACGCCAACCTTCGGGTTGGCGTTTTTGTTTGTGTTGCGCCAATAGTTTCCCTGCGTTAACAACGCATGAAACAATTGTCGCGGATATGGTAACGATAGTTGCAATTGCATCCGTGATATTTCATCTCTCTCAGCGCCTGTCCATTGCCCCATTTTAGCGCCTGTTTCGTACGTCATAACGCCCGCCCCGCCGCTTTACCTGTGATCTTGCCCTGTTTCAGCCGTAAGTCTGCAAACGTATACATTTTATCCTGAGTGATGGCTCACACTGCTTCCACATAGTGAAACTTTTTGCACTATTTGTGATCGCGTCGTCTCGTCATGCTGCCTTTTGGTGCGCGATAGTAGCCAAAATTTCTGGATGCGTCCGTTTATTAAAAGATCTTTCCAGTGAATTCAGGATTCTGCAAACCTGGCATTACCTTTGCAGAGTCGTGGATGGCTAACCGCCACAGACAGAAAAAAGCGCACATAAAAGTGCGTGCAAACATAACAACACACGATCACGTCACACAGGATGCTTTATGAAAAAGATGATGCTTTCCACCCTGGTCGCTGCAGCCTCACTGTTAGCCGTAGCTCAACAAGCGCACGCAGGCACCACGCTGGATGCCATTAAGAAGAAAGGTTTCGTACAGTGCGGTATCAGCGACGGCCTGCCAGGCTTCTCCTACGCTGACGCCAGTGGCAAATTTACCGGCATCGACGTGGATGTTTGTCGCGCCGCTGCGGCTGCGGTATTTGGCGACGCCAGCAAGGTGAAATACACCCCGCTGACGGCTAAAGAGCGTTTCACTGCGCTCCAGTCAGGTGAAGTGGATATCCTGTCTCGTAACACCACCTGGACCTCCTCACGTGATGGTGGCATGGGCTTCCTGTTTGCGGGCGTGAACTACTATGACGGCATCGGCTTCCTGACCCATAAGAAAGCAGGTCTGAAAAGCGCGAAAGAGCTGGATGGGGCCACCGTCTGTATTCAGGCCGGTACCGATACCGAGCTGAACGTGGCTGACTACTTCAAAGCCAACAAAATGCAGTACACACCGGTTACTTTCGACCGTTCTGATGAATCAGCGAAAGCACTCGACAGCGGTCGCTGCGATACCCTCTCTTCTGACCAGTCTCAGCTGTATGCACTGCGCGTGAAACTCGGCAAGCCGGATGATTTCATCGTGCTGCCAGAAGTGATCTCTAAAGAGCCACTGGGCCCAGTGGTACGCCGTGGTGATGACGATTGGTTCACCATCGTTAAATGGTCACTCTACGCAATGCTGAATGCGGAAGAGATGGGCGTGAGCTCTAAAAACGTGGATCAAATGGCGGCTAAACCAACCACACCTGACATGGCTCACCTGTTGGGTGCAGAAGGTGACTTCGGCAAAGATCTGAAACTCGATAACAAGTGGGCTTACAACATCATCAAGCAGGTCGGTAACTACCAGGAAGTGTTTGACCGCAACGTGGGCAAAGACAGCGCACTGAAAATTGCGCGTGGCCAGAACGCGCTCTGGAACCAGGGCGGCATCCAGTACGCTCCACCAGTACGCTAAGTCTGTCCTGCCAGTCGGGCACCGCACCCTGCGGTGCCCAAGCGTTTTCTTCACTGAGGTTTCAACATGTCTCAACGCCCAACCGTAAAGAGGGATTTTTCGTTTGGTAATCCTACGGTTCGCGCCTGGCTTTACCAGATCATCGCGATTGTGGCCGTGCTTGCTGTGGTGGGATATCTGGTCCACAACACAGTCATCAACCTGGCCAATCGCGGCATTACATCCGGTTTCGGATTTCTTGAGCGCAATGCCGGTTTTGGCATCGTCCAACACCTGATTGATTACACCGAAGGCGATACTTACGCGCGCGTGTTTTTGGTAGGGCTAACCAATACCCTACTGGTATCCGCACTCTGCATTGTATTTGCTTCCATCCTGGGCTTCGCCGTTGGACTCGCCCGCCTGTCCGAAAACTGGCTGCTACGTAAACTCTCAACCATCTACATAGAGACGTTTCGTAATATCCCACCGCTGCTGCAGATCTTCTTCTGGTACTTTGCAGTACTGCGTAACCTGCCGGGTCCCCGCCAGGCGTTAAATGCCTTCGATCTGGCCTTTGTTAGCAACCGCGGTTTATACGTCCCATGGCCTGAATATGCATCAGGAACATGGCCTTTCCTGATTGCACTCGCTTTAGCGTTACTCGCCAGTTGGTCGTTGTTCCGCTTCAATCGCAAGCATCAGCTCAAAACCGGTCAATTACGTCGCACATGGCCCGCTGCTGCCGGTTTAATTGTGCTGCTACCGTTGATCGCTCACACGCTGTTTGGTGCGGCAACACATTGGGATGTGCCTGAGTTACGTGGATTCAACTTCCGCGGCGGCTTTGTGATGATCCCTGAACTGGCGGCGTTGACGGTTGCACTGTCCGTCTACACTTCGTCATTCATTGCGGAAGTCATTCGCTCAGGTATTCAGTCTGTGCCGCACGGTCAGAGTGAAGCAGCCCGTTCGCTGGGGTTGCCTAACCCGGTCACGATGCGTCAGGTCATCATTCCGCAAGCGATGCGCGTGATCATCCCACCGCTGACCAGCCAATACCTCAACATCGTGAAAAACTCATCACTGGCAGCCGCCATCGGCTATCCAGATATGGTGTCGCTGTTTGCCGGTACGGTGCTGAACCAGACTGGCCAGGCTATCGAGACCATTGCGATTACCATGGCGGTCTACCTGATTATCAGTCTGATCATTTCACTGCTGATGAACCTCTATAACCGCAAAATCGCGCTGGTTGAGCGTTAAGAGAACGGGATTACTATGTCTGTGACCACACATGAAACACCGCCCGTACCGGGCAATCCGTTGGCAAAAGCCTGGCTTTGGGCACGTAAAAACCTCTTTTCCAGTTGGCTGAACACTCTGCTTACGCTGTTCAGCTTCTGGATTATGTGGAGCGTCATTCCGCCGGCACTGGACTGGCTGGTTTTCCAGGCTAACTGGATTGGAGAGACTCGTGCCGACTGCACCAAAGCGGGAGCGTGTTGGGTGTTTATCCATGCGCGTTTTGGTCAGTTTATGTATGGGCTGTACCCTCACGAACTACGCTGGCGCATTAATCTGGCGCTGGTGATTGGGTTGCTCTCCATCATTCCAATGTTCATTAAGTCGATGCCACGCCGTGGACGTTACATTGCCTGCTGGGCAGTGATCTATCCCATAGTAGTTTGGCTACTGATGTACGGTGGCTATCTCGGGTTGGAGCGCGTTGAAACCCGCCAATGGGGTGGCTTAACGCTCACGCTGATCATTGCATCGGTAGGTATTGCTGGCGCACTGCCACTGGGTATTCTGCTGGCGCTGGCGCGTCGTTCCAAGATGCCGGTAGTTCGCACGTTATCGGTGATCTTCATCGAGTTTTGGCGTGGAGTTCCGCTGATCACCGTGCTGTTCATGTCATCGGTGATGCTGCCGCTGTTTATGGCGGAGGGCACCACTATCGACAAGCTGGTTCGTGCTCTGGTCGGCGTCATTCTGTTTCAGTCGGCTTATGTTGCGGAAGTAGTGCGTGGCGGCTTGCAAGCGCTGCCAAAGGGCCAGACAGAAGCGGCGGAATCGCTGGCGCTCGGGTATTGGAAAACGCAGATGCTGGTTATTCTGCCGCAGGCACTGAAGCTGACCATTCCCGGTTTAGTGAATACCATCATCGCACTGTTTAAAGATACCAGCCTGGTGATCATCATCGGCTTATTCGATCTCTTCAGTAGCGTGCAGCAGGCCACCGTTGACCCCACCTGGTTGGGCATGTCGACTGAAGGTTATGTGTTTGCTGCCATGGTTTACTGGATTTTCTGTTTTAGCATGTCGCGCTATAGCCAGTATCTGGAGAAGCGTTTCCACACCGGGCTTAAATCGCACTGAGGTTTTACATGACACAAATTATGACGAATGCGGCTGACACCATGATGATTACACTTGAGAACGTGAATAAGTGGTACGGACAGTTCCATGTTTTGAAAGATATCAATTTGCAGGTGAAACCTCGCGAACGCATTGTGCTTTGCGGGCCTTCGGGTTCCGGGAAATCGACTACCATTCGCTGCATCAACCATCTGGAAGAACATCAGCAGGGCCGAATTGTGGTAGATGGCATCCATTTAAACGATGATGTGCGCAATATTGAGCGTGTTCGCACTGAAGTCGGAATGGTATTTCAGCACTTCAATCTGTTCCCTCACCTGAGCGTTTTGCAAAATTGCACCCTGGCACCGATGTGGGTACGCAAGCTGCCAAAGAAAGAAGCGGAAGAACTGGCGATGCACTACTTACAGCGCGTAAGGATTGCGGAGCATGCGCATAAGTTTCCCGGCCAGCTTTCGGGTGGGCAGCAGCAGCGCGTGGCGATCGCTCGATCGCTATGTATGAAACCGAAAATTATGCTGTTCGATGAACCCACTTCTGCACTTGATCCAGAGATGGTTAAAGAAGTTCTCGATACGATGATTGGTCTGGCAGAAGATGGCATGACCATGTTGTGTGTGACCCATGAGATGGGCTTTGCGCGCACTGTCGCGGATCGAGTGATCTTTATGGATCGTGGGGAGATTGTTGAGGAAGCGCCGCCGCAAGAGTTCTTCGCGAATCCTAAATCAGAGCGTACACGCGCCTTCCTTTCTCAAGTTATCCATTAATATTCAATTAGTTGCATAAACCTCTGCGCATTCTGGCAGAGGCTTTTTTCATGCCCGCAATGTTATTTCGCGTTAACCTATTTCGATGTACTTTACGACTTTTGAGCCATTTGGCGAGTTTTAAACATACAAAAAAGCCCTGAACTTTCGTTCAGGGCTTCTGTGTTTGATGCCTGGCAGTTCCCTACTCTCGCATGGGGAGACCCCACACTACCATCGGCGCTACGGCGTTTCACTTCTGAGTTCGGCATGGGGTCAGGTGGGACCACCGCGCTAAAGCCGCCAGGCAAATTCTG
>NZ_JAIUDA010000023.1 GCF_020179835.1 Pantoea sp. alder81
TTTGCCTGGCGGCTTTAGCGCGGTGGTCCCACCTGACCCCATGCCGAACTCAGAAGTGAAACGCCGTAGCGCCGATGGTAGTGTGGGGTCTCCCCATGCGAGAGTAGGGAACTGCCAGGCATCAATTAAGTGAAGAAGCCCTGAACAGTAGTTCAGGGCTTTTTTACGTCTGCACATTGGCAAAATCCCCGCCAAAAGCCACGAAAACATCCCACCCGTGACTAACTGATCGGGTAAACTACGGCCAGATAAATCAGTAAAGGCCGTGAAATGTCCAGCCCCCACACTTCTCTAAAAGCATTCAATACACTGGGTCTTGAGGTCAGTGCACAAGCGCTGTATATCGCAGACACACCTGAAGCCATTATTAGCGCATGGCAAGCGACTCAACAGGCGAACCAACCTTTCATCGTATTAGGTGAGGGAAGCAATGTGCTTTTCCTTGAAGACTTTGATGGTGGCGTAATTATTAACGCCATCAAAGGTATTTCACTTGAGGAAGAGGCTGAAGCATGGCATTTGCATATTGGCGCTGGTGAGAACTGGCACGAGCTGGTTGAGCATACTTTAAAGAAAGGTATTACCGGCCTGGAAAACCTTGCATTAATTCCTGGCATGGCCGGTTCAGCACCTATCCAGAACATTGGCGCTTATGGTGTTGAATTTAAAGATATTTGCCACTACGTTGATGTGTTGCACCTACCCACACAAAAAATCAGTCGCCTGCATCGTGAAGCGTGTCAGTTTGGTTACCGTGACAGTATCTTTAAACACGAAATGAAGGATAATCACGTCATTATTGCTGTTGGGCTCCGTCTGGCTAAACAATGGAAGCCGGTGCTGAGTTACGGCGATTTAGCGAAACTGAATCCGGCCACCGTATGCGCATGGGATGTGTTTAATGCAGTTTGCCAAATGCGTCAGAGCAAATTGCCCGATCCACGGGTAACGGGCAATGTAGGCAGCTTCTTCAAAAACCCTCTTATCACGCGTGATGTGGCTCATGAGCTGTTAGAGGCATGGCCGGGAATACCGCATTATCCTCAGGCAAATGGTGACGTAAAATTAGCGGCAGGCTGGTTGATCGATCAATGCCATCTCAAGGGATACCAGGTTGGAGGCGCTGCGGTACACCGCCAACAAGCGCTGGTATTGATCAATGAAAACCAGGCAACGCCAAAAGATATCGTTGCATTAGCTCACGAGGTACGTCATCACGTGGGTGATAAATTCAATGTTTGGCTCGAGCCAGAGGTACGCTTTATTGGTGCTCAAGGCGAACGTAACGCCGTTGAGGTCATTTCATGAAAGATAATAGTGTCCCGCTGAAATTAGTCGCGCTGCTGGCTGATGGAGAATTCCATTCAGGTGAGCAACTGGGTGAAGCATTGGGAATGAGCCGTGCAGCCATCAATAAACACATCCAAACTCTGAAGAGCTGGGGACTGGATGTCTATACTGTCACAGGAAAGGGGTATAGCTTACCTGCCCCCATTCAATTGCTGAATGAAGCCGATATCCTTTCGCATCTGCATCAACCAGATTTAGATGTCATCCCCGTGATTGATTCTACCAACCAATATCTGCTGGATCGGATGGATCAGCTGCCCTCCGGTCATGCCTGTATTGCAGAGTATCAGCAAGCGGGCCGTGGACGCCGTGGCAGAAAATGGTTCTCTCCTTTTGGTTCAAATCTCTATCTTTCGATGTACTGGCGACTTGAGCAAGGTCCCGCTGCAGCAATGGGGTTAAGCCTGGTCATTGGTATAGTGATGGCTGAGGTAATCCAGTCTTTAGGCGTACCCGATGTGCGCGTTAAATGGCCTAATGATCTCTATCTGAACGATCGTAAATTGGCCGGCATTCTGGTCGAGCTGACCGGGAAAACAGGTGATGCGGCGCAAATTGTCATGGGCGCAGGGGTTAATCTGGTGATGCGCTCAGAAGGAGCGTCTGAGATTAATCAGGGCTGGATTAATTTGCAGGAAGCCGGTGTTGAAATTGATCGCAATGAACTGGCCGCCAAAATCATCAATAGCCTGCGAAATGCACTGCCAATTTTCGAGCGCGATGGATTAGCACCGTTTGTTGGACGTTGGGATGCATTGGACAACTTTATCAATCGCCCGGTTAAGTTGCTGATTGGCGATAGAGAAGTTCATGGCATTGCACGGGGTATTGATAAGCAGGGTGGTTTATTACTGGAACAAGAAGGCGAAGTGAAGTCCTGGGTTGGTGGCGAGATTTCGCTACGTCCTGGTAATTAATGTGAACTAACCAGATAAAAAAGCGCCCTGATATAACAGGGCGTTTTAATATTAATAATTATTTTCTCAGACGGACACTCTGCACGGCATGATCTGCAGATTTGGTCATTATCAGACTGGCTCGCTCTCGGGTAGGAAGGATATTTTCATTGAGATTCAACCAGTTGATCTCTTTCCATAATCCACGAGCAATATTTTCGGCCTCTTCTTTGGGCAATTGAGAATAATGGTGGAAATAAGAGTCGGGATCGCTGAAGGCACCTTCACGGAATTTCAAGAAGCGATTAACGTACCAGCGTTCTAATAACGTTTCAGGTGCATCGACATAAATTGAGAAGTCGACAAAATCTGAAACAAATACATGATGAGGATCGTGGGGATAATCCATCCCACTTTGCAGCACATTTAAGCCTTCCAGAATCAGAATATCAGGCTGTTTTACCACCTTATCACCATCCGGTATCACATCATAAATAAGGTGTGAATAAACCGGCGCCGTGACCTGATTAGCACCTGATTTCAAATCGGATACGAAATTGACCAGGCGATGCATATCGTAAGACTGCGGGAAGCCCTTCTTCTTCATCAACCCCCGTTCTTTTAACACTGCATTCGGGTGTAAAAAGCCGTCAGTAGTAATCAACTCCACTTTACGATGTTCTGGCCAGCGGCTGAGCAGTGCCTGCAGCACGCGAGCGGTTGTGCTTTTACCTACAGCAACACTGCCCGCAATGCTGATGATATAAGGGATCTTTTGCCCGTTAGTGCCCAGGAACTGCTCCAGTACGGCCTGACGACGCAGGTTCGAACTGATATAAAAGTTGAGCAGGCGAGAGAGCGGCAAATAAATCTCAGCGACCTCTTCTAAAGAGAGATCTTCATTAATACCGCGTAATCGTTCAATTTCGCCTTCAGCGAGCGTCATTGGCACTGAGTCGCGCAGAGCGGCCCATTGCTGACGGTCAAACTGCAAATAGGGCGTAGTGAGTGGTGTCGTTTTTTTACTCATAAGTATGCATCTGACCGCAAATCCAGGCCCATCAACACCTTGTAGCGTCTGGCATACAATGATGCGTCGAGCTTAGTTGCACGTCATAGGGGGTAATTAACGAGAACAATGGGCTGGAGGGTAACACCAGTGTCACTTTAAAAAGAAGCAAATTGATAAACCTGAGCACGCTTTCGTAAGCGTGCCCGCATTTTTATTATTGCTTAGTTGCTTGTTACGACGGTTTTTGTTGCTCCGACGCGTAAAGTCTTTTCAGATTATCCCTCGCCAACAACTTTAGGCGTCGTCCAGCAACTGATAATGCTTCTCTCATTACATGTCGAAACTGGCATCAGTTAACAAACAAACCTATCCTGCAATCCGACAGGCTAAAAAATACGCAATCAAACCCGGAACCAAAAAAAAGTGGCGATTTTTTAAATGCAAAATGGCGTTGTGTTTCTCGAGTGCGAGTATCAAACCATAATATGCCGCTATGAATGACGTTGCCCAATGGCGTAAAAACACACTGCATTTGGATGAAAAGAGTGCAAGTAAGGGGCGGTTTGCGATGTTTTGCACAAATAGTAAGCGATAGAACAAATTTGATAATTTTTTTGTTGCATCCTGGGCGCGGTCTTCCTAGAATGCGCTCCACTTGATGCCGGCTTAGCTCAGTTGGTAGAGCAACTGACTTGTAATCAGTAGGTCACCAGTTCGATTCCGGTAGCCGGCACCAATCAAGTAGGTGGGATTCCCGAGCGGCCAAAGGGAGCAGACTGTAAATCTGCCGTCACAGACTTCGAAGGTTCGAATCCTTCTCCCACCACCATCTCAACCACTTGGTTGAGCGTCAGGTAAAATCATTATCTGGCGGGTGAGTTCATCTCTCTCACCTTCGAATTCAGATTGCAAAGTTTCGCAATCAAAGTCGGTCAGAAACTCTGACAGGCTCGAATAATAGAAGGTCTTCTTTTATTATTCATAAGCTACAGAAAGAACAGGTAGCCGAGTTCCAGGATGCGGGCATCGTATAATGGCTATTACCTCAGCCTTCCAAGCTGATGATGCGGGTTCGATTCCCGCTGCCCGCTCCAGATGTGCTGATATGGCTCAGTTGGTAGAGCGCACCCTTGGTAAGGGTGAGGTCCCCAGTTCGACTCTGGGTATCAGCACCACTTCCTTTATCTCTCTCCTGATTCTCTCTCTGTAAACCAAACAGTCAGGCATTGCCTGGTTGATATGACGATATCTTCGATATATCCGTGTCTTAGAGGGACTAGCGATGGCTAAAGAGCAATTTCAGCGTAACAAACTGCACGTAAACGTCGGCACCATCGGTCACGTTGACCATGGTAAAACCACTCTGACTGCAGCAATCACCACCGTTCTGGCTAAAACCTACGGCGGCTCTGCTA
>NZ_JAIUDA010000024.1 GCF_020179835.1 Pantoea sp. alder81
CGCGATCAACAACCTGTTTGACTGCTTCAATTTTAAACTCTTCGGGATAACGCTTACCGCTCATGGGCACCTCTCTTTAAGCCATCTTAATTGACTCTGAGGTGTCTGTTAAACCCGTGGCGATTCACTCTGCAGTCGCTGCAAACTCCACATGAATTCACCATGCATCCGACACCGACGTGATCGCCTACTTCAAATTCGCTGACTCCGCTTCCTAGCGCGATAACAACACCTGCCAGTTCATGACCGGTAACCAGTGGGAATTTCATCGGGCCCCAGTCACCGTGGCCGGTATGAATATCGGAATGGCAGACTCCGCAATAATGTATGTCAATCACAACATCATTTGGTCCGACCGCACGACGACGAAAATCGAAGATGCTCAGCTTCCCGCCAGCTGTTCGTACTGCATACCCTTTAACCGGAAAAGGTTGGGTATAGAGAGAAAGTGGTGCGCCTGCGCGAACTGGGGCAGGTGCTGCATTAGCCGAACCGGAACTTAATGTCGTGACAGCCGCCGCCCCCAAAACAGTTAACGCGCTTGAACCTGCTGCGTATTGAAGGAATTTCCTTCTGTCAACTCCTGACATATTTTCAGTGGTATTTGAAGACTCTTCAACGTTAACCTTTTCATTTTTCTTTTCACTCATTGTGACTATTCCTCAGGATAA
The DNA here is from genome assembly GCF_020179835.1 of Pantoea sp. alder81. GTDB lineage: Bacteria > Pseudomonadota > Gammaproteobacteria > Enterobacterales > Enterobacteriaceae > Pantoea. The sequence continues at coordinate 672 of NZ_JAIUDA010000024.1, forward strand.
TGAAATTAAGAAACTTAAGAAGTGAGGGAGGTGCAATATATTGGTGTATTTTTATTTTTGCAGGGATATTAAAAAATAACATGTATAGTTAAACGTTGTCTTGTGACCTTATATCTATGGAGAATGTATTTTATCTCAACAATAGATTGCGTCGCTGGTTTAAAGTATAAGCAGGGTGAGGGGGGAGAGAAAATACTCTTTTCAAAAGCAATAAGAACCGTCATTGAGGTTTGTGGGATGACGCTAAAGGGGGGCTGGGGGGAAGAAAAGAGGTCATTTTCATGTGTTCATATGATTAACGAATGCTCATATGGTGCGTTGCGTGGAAACGTTATGAGGTTCATTTTTGGCAGTGATTTAACCAGGGGTAATAGCCCCCTGGCATTGTTGAGTTTCTTTACAGGAAAGTTTTAATCACGCTACTGTCATCTTCTTTGGCCTGACCACGTGATTCAGCAAGATTAAACCGTTCGCGAGCGGCGTTTAAAAGTGGTGTGGTTGCACCAACATTTTCTGCCGCGGATGCGACAAGCCCTGAATCTTTTACAAAGATCCCGATTGTACTCAGCACGTCGGCACCTTCGCCCTTGAGCATTCTGGGTCCTCGATCATTCAACATCCATGAACCTGCAGCACCATGTCGGATCAGTTCAAAGACTTCTTCAGGATTCAGGCCGAGGTGTTTAGCGAGTGCGAGGGCTTCAGCTGCGGCCACAAGATGTACCGACGCGAGATGCTGATTGACGACCTTAACCGACTGACCGTTTCCAACAAGGCTTCCTACGTTGCGGATATTTCCCAGATTAGCTAGCAATATCTGAGCTTGTTCAACATCGGTAATTGCTCCCGAGGCGAAGACGGTGAGCTTACCTGCAACAGCGCCGGAGACGCCTCCAGTAACAGGTGCATCAACAACCCGCGCACCGAGTTCTGCTAGCTTCACTGCAGCCTGATGAACTGAATCAGGCCCTACAGTTGACATTATGATCCAGAGAGAAGATGCGATTTTGTTGCGATTGGTTTCAAGAGTCGCTTCTGTCACCAGGTCATCCAGTTGTGCAGGCGTTGCAACCATGACAACAACCACGTCATTTGGGGGAGACTCAGTATAGGTCTCTACCATCGATAACCCGGCATCGCGGCCACGAACACGTGCGGCCTCAAACGGATCGACACCGGTTACGGAGTGGCCGGCCTCTGAAAGACGTTGTGCCATTGGAAGTCCAATCGCGCCAGTACCTACAAAAGTTAGGGTAGACATGCAATGCTCCTGACCAAAGAATTTTAAATAACTTTTTGTTATGTGTGTTCTATCACATGTATAAGCTGAGTCAAGAGCAAATGATTGGTCAGTGTTCATTTGTGATGGTACTCATATTTTCTGCAAATCAGAACGAAGTTTGGGTTAAACCAATTGACAGTTTTTTCCAATGGGCGTTAGTTAATTAAAGAAATAAAGATACTCAGATGGAGGAACCATTAATGTTGAATTTAACTAATAAACGAATCCCTCAGCAATTGTCCTGTTCAACAGTGTGTTTCAGAGACAGGAGTTTAGCGGATGCGTTAAAAACGATTGAGGCGATGGGTTTTCAAAGTGTCGATCTGGCCGCACTTGCCGGATTGTGTGAACATATTCCACCGCAGGCTGAAACACATAAATTAACAGCGGCGTCTATCGTTTTAAAAAATTCAACGCTGCGTTTTACCAGTATAAACGCTGATACAGGATCTTTTAATTCTGATATTGATAACAATATGATTTACCAGCGTGTAACTAAGCTTTCTAGATTTGCCTCTGAGCACCAGATCCCCCTTATTGTTCTGACCAGCGGCGAGAAAGAACAGCCTGACGATGATGTAGTTACCCAGATCCGTTGTGTGGCAGAGGGGCTGGCTCGGTGTTATGAGCTTGGCGCAGCTTATGGCGTCGAGATTGCTGTTGAAGCACCGCATTTCTTCCGTCTTGTTAATACCCCTGAGCGCGTGAATTTACTCGATAAGCTTCTGGATCCTCGCGTGAAATTCATTTTTGACACATCACACATCCGCGCTCCTGGACAAAATGTAAGTCTCTCCTATCAGTCGTTCGCAAAGCGAACTCGCCTGATTCATTTAAGAGATGCGGTTGATGGTGATATCCGACGGGTCATTGGGGATGGGGATATTAACTTCCGTGACTTCTTTGAAACGGCAGCTTCCTTAGGCTACGACGGAGACTACGTACTGGAGCTGGAAACCCACAACAGTCCATTTGCCACGAAGGATGAGGAAGTTTCAGACGCCGTGCGACGTCTGTCTCCGCTGCTCGCATAACAAGCCTTCCCTGCCCGTACCCTACAACTACGAGATAACAATAATGGCTATCGCAAAACTTACTAATCCTCCACCAACATCCGGGGCATCTAATATTCGCTGGAGCAAGGTGGGGCTGATGCTCTTCATCACCTATCTGGTTGCTTACATTGACAGGACGAATATGGCCATTGCAGCTCCGTCCATGATCAAAGAGCTTGGCTTGACCTCGTCAGAAATGGGCTTGCTGCTATCTGCCTTTTTTGGCGGATATGTTTTTAGCCTGGCTTTTGCTGGGATCGTCGTGACGCGATTTGGGGCGAAAAGGAGCATGGTTCTGGCCCTGATTGTATTTGGGCTCGCCTCCGCATCAACGGGCCTGACAGAAGACTTTGCTCAGCTAATTGCCGTTCGTCTGCTGCTTGGGCTTGGAGAGGGGTTTGTATTTCCAGCAATCACTATCTTTTTTGTTAAGTGGTTTCCTGCCTGGGAGAGAGGGCGCATTTCCGGACTGTGTCTTCTCGCAATTCCAATTTCTGCGCTAATCATGGCCCCAATGGGGGGGTGGTTGATAGGCAGTCTGGGCTACAAAGAAATGTTTGTGATTCAGGGGATCCCCCCGTTAATTATTGCGGTACTGGTGGCAATTATGCTGAAAGAAAGCCCCGTACACGACGCCTCTCTGAATGAAAAAGAGCGTGATTACATTTCTGCACATACCGAAGACACAACCGCTGATACTCACGATAAGGGAGCTATCAGGGGGGTCTATTTTAATCTACGAATTTGGCTCATTGGTCTGGTCTACCTGCTCTGGATGACAGGGTTATACGGTTTTAACCAATGGCTTCCAACGCTGCTGTCGGAGGCATCAGGAAGTGGAATCGAAGCGGTTGGTTTGCTCACTGCTATTCCTTTTGTCTTTGCCGCGATAGGAATGGTTTTCGCCGCCAGCGCCTCAGATAAAGCGCGCTCGAATCGTACTCCCTATGTTGTCTTACCCATCTTCATCGCGGGTATAGCACTACTTCTGCAGCATTTCATTGGAGGTGGAATTACTGCGCAAATTGTCTTCCTCATTATTGCCGGCGTCGGTATCCACGCTGCATTTGGCCCATGGTGGCCATGGGCTCTGAATGAAGTTCCTGCTAACCAGACGGGCTATGCATCCAGTCTCGTGCTCACAATCGGAAACTTTGGCGGCGTAATCGGCCCTTTGCTTGTGGGCTTTCTGTCAGGCGGAAAGTCCATTGCACAGGGCGGGTTTTACGTACTGGGTTACATCCTTATCGTTGCTGCAATATTGGGATGCGTGATCGGGTACTACAACCGATTTCACAAATTAAGTACAAAACATCCGGGATTAAGCAGCCCACAAAATTAAATCTCTATCATTATGAAGAATGGGAATCTTATGTTTGAACATCATTATGAAAAGCTGACCGATCTCACTGTTCACTATGTAACTGCAGGTGAAGGAAAGCAGACTCTTGTCCTGCTGCTGATCCTACCCGCGAATAGTGGACACGAGACTAAGTGAGTAAACTCTCAACCAGAGGTGACTCACATGACAAAAACAGTATCAACCAGCAAAAAGCCCCGTAAACAGCATTCCCCTGAATTTCGCA
>NZ_JAIUDA010000025.1 GCF_020179835.1 Pantoea sp. alder81
GGTGGGTGAATCAGTACGGTACTACAACAGGGAACGTCCACACCTGTCACTAAAATACAAAACCCCCGATGCAGTGCATCGGGGGTTTTAACCTGAAAAGGTGTCAACCTATACCAGGACTAGTCATCTGTCGTCCACAACCCCTTTCGCAGACTCCCTTCAGCCTATTATTTACTCGTCTGTCTGACAGATGGCATTAACGCCCGATGGGATACGTTGAATTGAACTCAACCAGCAGTGGATTGTGATCAGAGGCCCGCGTGACCAGTACAGAAGCCTCGCTGACTTTCATATCACGGTAGAAGACAAAATCTAACGGACGGCCAAACGCTTTACGCCGATGGTCATCCGTGAAATTCACTTCTTGCAATGCCATCTCTTCGGCAAAGCGATACAGCGCGTTCATGCGCTGGCGGCTCCAGGCATTGAAATCGCCGGCCATGATTACCGGTCCGCGATGATGCTGAATCTGTTCGCCAATCGGCCCGAGTTGCTTACTGTAGACATCCACACCCAGGCTGAAATTCACCGCGTGAATGTTGACCACCATCAGCATTTCGCCGGTCGGTAGTGGATAGGCAGTCACCAGCGCAGATTTTGCCAGGCGTAATAAAGGTTCCCGCTCACGTAAAGGACAACAATACACAGGATGCGCAGAAGCCAGTGTCATTACGCCGGAAGGATGTTGAGGTAGGACAAAGGCAGGCACCTGATCGGCCGCGAGATAGTTACTGGTGGCGAATTTGACCAGCTCAGGTGTAGTTTGCGCTTCCTGTAGTAAAACCAGGTGAGCATCTTTGCCGAAACCCTGCAACACAGACATCCAGTCTGCCCGCTGCTGTTTGAAGATATTCCAGACTAAAACCCGCAATGCAGGATCCGCAGGTAACGGTGCACCAGGCGGCAGCGCCTGCCCCAGATGCAACATTGCCCCAGGCGGAAATATCCGCTCTGCAGGCTGACCCGCTGTATAACGCATTGCATATGTTTTCTTTCGCACTTTCCCGCCTGGCTGATTTACGACTACAACTTCACCTGACAGTTATAGGGATTTTAGGGCAGGGTTTCAATTGGCGTTGTTAATTGTCGGAATTAGCTTCACAGCATATTGCAGCAACAACCCGCCCTGTGGGCGAGTTGTTGATCTCACTATTCAGTGGCGAATACAGTACGGGGTTTGTCGAGCTGACCACTCAGTCTTACCAGTAATAGCGCGATAAAAACGATGACAGCACCAACCCAAGGGGTTTGAGCCAGACCGTAATGTTCGACAATATGACCGCCAACCAATGACCCCAGCGCAATGCCGATGTTAAACGCCGCAATGTTCAGTCCTGACGCCACATCAACTGCACCGGGCGCATAGTACTCAGCCTTTTGCACCACGTAAACCTGCAAACCGGGTACGTTAGCAAAGGCAAAAATTCCCATCACTAACACCGTTGCCAGCGCCATAAAGTGTGTATTTGCCGTGAACTGGAATACCAACAGCAACACTGCCAGCGCGCTAAAGATCAGGGTTAACGCAGGCACAGCGCCATGACGATCGGCTAGTTTGCCGCCCCAGATATTACCGATGGCTACAGAGATACCGTATCCCAGCAGAATCACACTTACGGCTGTTGGGGAAAACCCGGCCAATGATTGCATCATCGGCGCCAGGAAAGTGAAGGCGGTAAACACGCCGCCGTAGCCCAGCGCAGTGATGGCATAAATTAATAGCAGACGCGGATTCACCATGACGCGCGCTTGCTGCGCTAGTGTGGTAACAGGTGGTTGCGCAATATTACGCGGTATCAGCACCATGCTGCTGACTAAAGCAATGACACCTAACATGGAAACTGCGAGAAAACTTTCACGCCATCCAAAGTGTTGACCAATCAGCGTACCCAAGGGTACACCGGTTACCAATGCCACAGTCAGACCTCCAAACATGATGGCGATGGCACTTGCCGCCTTCTCTTTGCTCACCAGGCTGGTTGCAATCGTCGAACCGACCGAGAAGAAAACGCCGTGTGCCAGTCCCGTTAGCAATCGAGCAATCACCAACGTCTCATAGTTCGGTGCCAACCACGCGACTAAGTTGCCCACCGTAAAGAGCGCCATCAGCCCCATCAGCAGTGGCTTGCGCGGTACCTTGCCGGTTAAAGCGGTTAGCACTGGCGCCCCCACGGCGACACCAAGGGCATAAATTGAGACCAGCATTCCTGCGGAAGGCAGCGTGATGCTAAGTTGTTCCGCAATCGTTGGAATAAGACCTACGATAACGAACTCAGTGGTTCCGATAGCGAAGGCGCTGATAGTCAGCGCCCAGAGTGCAAGTGGCATGATTGACTCCCATGAATGTTTTGATGGGGATTATTATCGCGTCATGCTTTAATGACAAAAAGATGCAAAGTAAGAATAGACTTTTGCTTCGGAGAGCATAATGAAAGCATCGTCGGATGAGTTGAAAGTTTTTATCGCTGTGGTAGAAAGCGGCAGTTTTAGCCGGGCGGCTGAACAACTGCAGATGGCGAATTCGGCTGTGAGCCGCACAGTTAAAAAGCTAGAGAACAAACTTGGAGTGGCATTACTCACGCGAACTACACGTCAGCTCGCGCTTACTCAGGAAGGTGAGCACTACTTTAAACGCGTGCAGAAACTCATGCAGGAAATGTCGACCGCTGAAAATGAGTTAGTGGAATGGCAGCAATCCCCTCAGGGTGAATTGCGAATTGATGCGGCAACGCCGGTGATTCTGCATTTAATCTTGCCGATGATTAAATCATTTCGTGAGCGCTATCCAGACGTTACGCTGTCGCTGATTTCCTCCGAAAGCTTCATTAACCTGATTGAACGTAAAGTCGATGTAGCAATTCGCGCGGGCAATCTGACCGATTCCACCCTACGCGCGCGCTTATTGTTTACCAGCTATCGCAAACTTGTCGCAACACCGGCGTATTTGACTAAGCGCGGTGTTCCTGCTTCCATTGTTGATTTAGTCGATCACGAATGCCTGGCATTTGTTGAACCCTCGCGGTTAAACCGTTGGCCAGTTTCGGACAATGGCCGCGATCTATACGAGATTAAACAGGGAATGTCTTCGAATAGTGGCGAAACGATTAAACAGCTATGTCTGGATGATCAGGGTATCGCCTGTTTATCTGATTACATGGTGGACAGGGAAATCGCCGAAGGGACTTTTGTTGAGGTATTGCCGCAGCAGCGAGTTCCCGTGGAGATGCCGTTCAACGCGGTCTATTACAGTGATCTGGGTGTAAGTCAGCGTGCACGTGCTTTTATCGACTTTCTCAGCGAGTGGGTCAGGCAACAGCCCTGGCGAATGCAGGGCTGAGTACTGCTTAACTTAATCCCAGTCCGGAGCCAATCCTTCAGGGCTGACCAACCGCTGCTGGCGATCCAGTGATGAGATGCTTTTCATATCCTCCGCATCAAGCGTTAAGTTGGCAGCATCCATATTGCTGGCCAGATTATCGCGCTTAGTCGAAGAAGGGATCACGCTGAAGCCAGATTGCATCGCCCACGCCAAAACGATTTGTGCCGATGTTGCCTGATGTTTGCGTGCGATCGACTGGATGGTTTCATCCTTTAGTGCCTCACCGTAAGCCAATGTCATGTAAGAGGTGATATGCAATCCTTGCTGCTTAGCATACTCAACAACTGCGCGGTTTTGCAGGAACGGATGGAGTTCAATCTGGTTCGTGGCGATATTTTCAATGCCAACCGCTGCAATGGCCTCTTTCATCAGTGCAATCGGGAAGTTTGATATGCCGATTTGACGCGTCAAACCCGCTTCTTTTGCAGCCATTAATGCCTGCATACTCTCTTTAACTGATACTGCTGCGCCGAGTGAAGGCCAGTGAATCAATGTAAGATCAACATAATCGGTGCGCAGTTTTGACAGACTTTGCTGCAAACTCGGTATCAGTTTTTCACCAGACAGGTTTTCAATCCAGATCTTGGTGGTAATAAAGAGTTGATTACGAGCTATGCCACTTTCAGCAATTGCCTGACCAACGGCTGCTTCATTTTCATAGATTTGGGCGGTATCGATAGCGCGGTAACCGAGTTCCAGTGCAGTTTTCACGGAATGGATTACAACATCATCTTGCAGGCGGAAAGTGCCTAAACCAAAGGCTGGGATTGTCATGAGTTCCTCATCGTGTTGTGGTTTATTGCGATGGGAAGTATTTTGGCAGCTTTATTGTTGACGAAAAATCCGCTTATAAGCAGAAGAATATTGCGTTTAAATCAACAATAGGCACTAAATTTTGCACATGAAAAAGCCCTGACTTATTAAGTCAGGGCTATTCAATAAAGTGGCGGAACGGACGGGGCTCGAACCCGCGACCCCCTGCGTGACAGGCAGGTATTCTAACCAACTGAACTACCGCTCCACCGATACTGTACCAAAATCAGAAAATCGTTCTGAATTCGGGTGTTTCG
>NZ_JAIUDA010000026.1 GCF_020179835.1 Pantoea sp. alder81
GCTCTTTAACAATTTATCAGACAATCTGTGTGGGCACTCGCAGGATTGATATCAACGTCTCCGGACGTAAAAAATATCAAGTCTCACGAGTGAACACATAATGAAATTCATTATGACGTTTTACAGATGAGCATCGCTGAACTTGTTTCAGCAAATCAAACTTAAATTGAAGAGTTTGATCATGGCTCAGATTGAACGCTGGCGGCAGGCCTAACACATGCAAGTCGAACGGTAGCACAGAGAGCTTGCTCTTGGGTGACGAGTGGCGGACGGGTGAGTAATGTCTGGGAAACTGCCCGATGGAGGGGGATAACTACTGGAAACGGTAGCTAATACCGCATAACGTCTTCGGACCAAAGTGGGGGACCTTCGGGCCTCACACCATCGGATGTGCCCAGATGGGATTAGCTAGTAGGTGGGGTAATGGCTCACCTAGGCGACGATCCCTAGCTGGTCTGAGAGGATGACCAGCCACACTGGAACTGAGACACGGTCCAGACTCCTACGGGAGGCAGCAGTGGGGAATATTGCACAATGGGCGCAAGCCTGATGCAGCCATGCCGCGTGTATGAAGAAGGCCTTCGGGTTGTAAAGTACTTTCAGTGGGGAGGAAGGCGTTAAGGTTAATAACCTTGGCGATTGACGTTACCCGCAGAAGAAGCACCGGCTAACTCCGTGCCAGCAGCCGCGGTAATACGGAGGGTGCAAGCGTTAATCGGAATTACTGGGCGTAAAGCGCACGCAGGCGGTCTGTCAAGTCGGATGTGAAATCCCCGGGCTCAACCTGGGAACTGCATTCGAAACTGGCAGGCTAGAGTCTTGTAGAGGGGGGTAGAATTCCAGGTGTAGCGGTGAAATGCGTAGAGATCTGGAGGAATACCGGTGGCGAAGGCGGCCCCCTGGACAAAGACTGACGCTCAGGTGCGAAAGCGTGGGGAGCAAACAGGATTAGATACCCTGGTAGTCCACGCCGTAAACGATGTCGACTTGGAGGTTGTTCCCTTGAGGAGTGGCTTCCGGAGCTAACGCGTTAAGTCGACCGCCTGGGGAGTACGGCCGCAAGGTTAAAACTCAAATGAATTGACGGGGGCCCGCACAAGCGGTGGAGCATGTGGTTTAATTCGATGCAACGCGAAGAACCTTACCTACTCTTGACATCCAGAGAACTTAGCAGAGATGCTTTGGTGCCTTCGGGAACTCTGAGACAGGTGCTGCATGGCTGTCGTCAGCTCGTGTTGTGAAATGTTGGGTTAAGTCCCGCAACGAGCGCAACCCTTATCCTTTGTTGCCAGCGGTTCGGCCGGGAACTCAAAGGAGACTGCCAGTGATAAACTGGAGGAAGGTGGGGATGACGTCAAGTCATCATGGCCCTTACGAGTAGGGCTACACACGTGCTACAATGGCGCATACAAAGAGAAGCGACCTCGCGAGAGCAAGCGGACCTCATAAAGTGCGTCGTAGTCCGGATCGGAGTCTGCAACTCGACTCCGTGAAGTCGGAATCGCTAGTAATCGTAGATCAGAATGCTACGGTGAATACGTTCCCGGGCCTTGTACACACCGCCCGTCACACCATGGGAGTGGGTTGCAAAAGAAGTAGGTAGCTTAACCTTCGGGAGGGCGCTTACCACTTTGTGATTCATGACTGGGGTGAAGTCGTAACAAGGTAACCGTAGGGGAACCTGCGGTTGGATCACCTCCTTACCTGAAGATAC
>NZ_JAIUDA010000027.1 GCF_020179835.1 Pantoea sp. alder81
CAGGCCGAGTTTTTTCTCCAGATAGTGGATGTTGGTGCCACCCTGCTGGAAGTTTTCGTCGGACATGATTTTCATCTGCAGCTCGACGTTGGTCTTGATGCCGTCGATGATCAGTTCCGCCAGCGCATTTTTCATGCGCGCGATAGCCACTTCACGGGTGTCACCGTAGGTGATCAGCTTGCCGATCATCGAGTCGTAGTACGGTGGCACGGTGTAGCCGGCATAGATGTGCGATTCCCAGCGCACGCCAAAACCGCCTGGCGCGTGGAAACGGGTGATTTTGCCCGGGCTCGGCAGGAAGGTGTTCGGGTCTTCGGCGTTGATACGGCACTCTACCGCATGACCGCGAACCATCACGTCTTCCTGTTTGATCGACAGCGGCTGACCGGCAGCAATGCGCAGCTGCTCTTTAATCAGATCCACGCCGGTAATCATCTCGGTCACCGGATGCTCCACCTGAATACGGGTGTTCATCTCGATGAAGTAGAACTCACCGTTTTCGTACAGGAACTCGAAAGTACCCGCACCGCGATAGCCGATATCGATACAGGCTTTCGCACAGCGCTCGCCGATAAAACGACGCAGTTCCGGCGTGATGCCTGGCGCGGGTGCTTCTTCAACGACTTTCTGGTGGCGACGCTGCATTGAGCAGTCACGTTCCGCCAGATAGATCGCGTTGCCCTGGCCGTCGGCCATCACCTGAATCTCGATGTGACGCGGGTTCTCGAGGAATTTCTCCATGTAGACCATGTCGTTGTTGAAAGCCGCTTTGGCTTCCGCTTTCGTCATGCCGATGGACTGCTCAAGATCCTTTTCATTGCGTACGACGCGCATACCGCGACCGCCGCCGCCGCCGGAGGCTTTGATGATCACCGGATAACCGATGCGCTTGGCGATGGCACGGTTTTTATCCATGTCTTCGGTCAGCGAGCCATCAGAACCTGGCACGGTCGGTACGCCGGTTTTCTTCATGGCGGTAATCGCAGACACTTTGTCGCCCATCAGGCGGATGGTGTCAGCTTTCGGGCCGATGAAGATAAAACCAGAGCGCTCAACCTGCTCGGCAAAATCGGCGTTCTCAGAGAGGAAGCCGTAGCCCGGGTGGATCGCCACGGCGCCGGTGATTTCGGCGGCGGAGATCAGGGCCGGGATGTTCAGGTAGCTTTTGACCGACTGCGCCGGGCCGATGCAGACGGTTTCGTCCGCCAGCAGCACGTGCTTCAGGTCGCGGTCCGCGGTGGAGTGAACGGCGACAGTCTTGATGCCCAGCTCTTTACAGGCACGCAGAATGCGCAGCGCGATCTCACCACGGTTAGCAATAACAATTTTATCCAGCATGCTTCGCCTCGTTATTCGATGACGACGAGCGGCTCGTCAAATTCAACCGGTTGGCCGCTTTCCACCAGGATCGCCTTCACAACGCCGGATTTGTCGGCTTCGATCTGGTTCATCATTTTCATCGCTTCAACGATGCACAGGGTGTCGCCGGCGTTCACTTTCTGGCCGACTTCGATAAAGGCTTTCGCGTCCGGGCTTGGGGTGCGATAGAAAGTTCCGACCATCGGAGAACGCACGATGTGGCCAGTGATTTCTGGCTTAGCCGCTTCAACCGGCGCCGCAGCAACAGGTGCGACCGCAGTCGCCAGGCCTGGCTGCTGCATCATTGGTGCAGCGTAAGCCTGCTGCATCATCGGGTAGCC
>NZ_JAIUDA010000028.1 GCF_020179835.1 Pantoea sp. alder81
TGCTGGAGGTATCAGAAGTGCGAATGCTGACATAAGTAACGATAAAGCGGGTGAAAAGCCCGCTCGCCGGAAGACCAAGGGTTCCTGTTCAACGTTAATCGGAGCAGGGTGAGTCGACCCCTAAGGCGAGGCTGAAAAGCGTAGTCGATGGGAAGCAGGTTAATATTCCTGCACTTGGTGTTACTGCGAAGGGGGGACGGAGAAGGCTAGGTTATCCGGGCGACGGTTGTCCCGGTTTAAGCATGTAGGCGGAGAGTTTAGGTAAATCCGGACTCTTGTTAACGCTGAGGTGTGATGACGAGCCACTACGGTGGTGAAGTAACTGATGCCCTGCTTCCAGGAAAAGCCTCTAAGCTCCAGGTAACACGAAATCGTACCCCAAACCGACACAGGTGGTCAGGTAGAGAATACCAAGGCGCTTGAGAGAACTCGGGTGAAGGAACTAGGCAAAATGGTGCCGTAACTTCGGGAGAAGGCACGCTGGCGCGTAGGTGAAGGGACTTGCTCCCCGAGCTGAAGCCAGTCGAAGATACCAGCTGGCTGCAACTGTTTATTAAAAACACAGCACTGTGCAAACACGAAAGTGGACGTATACGGTGTGACGCCTGCCCGGTGCCGGAAGGTTAATTGATGGGGTTATCCGCAAGGAGAAGCTCTTGATCGAAGCCCCGGTAAACGGCGGCCGTAACTATAACGGTCCTAAGGTAGCGAAATTCCTTGTCGGGTAAGTTCCGACCTGCACGAATGGCGTAATGATGGCCAGGCTGTCTCCACCCGAGACTCAGTGAAATTGAAATCGCTGTGAAGATGCAGTGTACCCGCGGCAAGACGGAAAGACCCCGTGAACCTTTACTATAGCTTGACACTGAACATTGAGCCTTGATGTGTAGGATAGGTGGGAGGCTTTGAAGCGTGGACGCCAGTCTGCGTGGAGCCAACCTTGAAATACCACCCTTTAATGTTTGATGTTCTAACGTAGGCCCGTGATCCGGGCTGCGGACAGTGTCTGGTGGGTAGTTTGACTGGGGCGGTCTCCTCCTAAAGAGTAACGGAGGAGCACGAAGGTTGGCTAATCCTGGTCGGACATCAGGAGGTTAGTGCAATGGCATAAGCCAGCTTGACTGCGAGAGTGACGGCTCGAGCAGGTGCGAAAGCAGGTCATAGTGATCCGGTGGTTCTGAATGGAAGGGCCATCGCTCAACGGATAAAAGGTACTCCGGGGATAACAGGCTGATACCGCCCAAGAGTTCATATCGACGGCGGTGTTTGGCACCTCGATGTCGGCTCATCACATCCTGGGGCTGAAGTAGGTCCCAAGGGTACGGCTGTTCGCCGTTTAAAGTGGTACGCGAGCTGGGTTTAGAACGTCGTGAGACAGTTCGGTCCCTATCTGCCGTGGGCGCTGGAGAATTGAGGGGGGTTGCTCCTAGTACGAGAGGACCGGAGTGAACGCACCACTGGTGTTCGGGTTGTCATGCCAATGGCATTGCCCGGTAGCTAAGTGCGGAAAAGATAAGTGCTGAAAGCATCTAAGCACGAAACTTGCCCCGAGATGAGTTCTCCCTGACTCCTTGAGAGTCCTGAAGGGACGTTGAAGACTACGACGTTGATAGGCCGGATGTGTAAGTGCAGCGATGCATTGAGCTAACCGGTACTAATGACCCGTGAGGCTTAACCTTACAACGCCAGAGGCGTTTTT
>NZ_JAIUDA010000029.1 GCF_020179835.1 Pantoea sp. alder81
TGCTCTTTAACAATCCGGAACAAGCTGAAAATTGAAACGACACGTCGCGTTCATTCTCCGTAATAAGAATGAATAAACGATGTGTTCGAGTCTCTCAAATGCTTGCAGTCTGCATGCGTTGTAAAACGCCTGTGGGTTGTGAGGTTAAGCGACTAAGCGTACACGGTGGATGCCCTGGCAGTCAGAGGCGATGAAGGACGTGCTAATCTGCGTAAAGCGTCGGTAAGGTGATATGAACCGCTACAGCCGACGATGTCCGAATGGGGAAACCCGGTGCACTCTGTGCATCATCGCAACATGAATACATAGTGTTGCGAGGCGAACCTGGGGAACTGAAACATCTAAGTACCCAGAGGAAAAGAAATCAACCGAGATTCCCCCAGTAGCGGCGAGCGAACGGGGAACAGCCCAGAACCTGAATCAGTTTGTGCATTAGTGGAAGCGTCTGGAAAGTCGCAGGGTACAGGGTGATACTCCCGTACACAAAAATGCACATACTGTGAGTTCGAAGAGTAGGGCGGGACACGTGGTATCCTGTCTGAATATGGGGGGACCATCCTCCAAGGCTAAATACTCCTGACTGACCGATAGTGAACCAGTACCGTGAGGGAAAGGCGAAAAGAACCCCGGCGAGGGGAGTGAAACAGAACCTGAAACCGTGTACGTACAAGCAGTGGGAGCCTTGATTTATCAGGGTGACTGCGTACCTTTTGTATAATGGGTCAGCGACTTATATTCTGTAGCAAGGTTAACCGTATAGGGGAGCCGCAGGGAAACCGAGTCTTAACTGGGCGTTAAGTTGCAGGGTATAGACCCGAAACCCGGTGATCTAGCCATGGGCAGGTTGAAGGTTGGGTAACACTAACTGGAGGACCGAACCGACTAATGTTGAAAAATTAGCGGATGACTTGTGGCTGGGGGTGAAAGGCCAATCAAACCGGGAGATAGCTGGTTCTCCCCGAAAGCTATTTAGGTAGCGCCTCGTGAACTCATCTTCGGGGGTAGAGCACTGTTTCGGCTAGGGGGCCATCCCGGCTTACCAACCCGATGCAAACTGCGAATACCGAAGAATGTTATCACGGGAGACACACGGCGGGTGCTAACGTCCGTCGTGAAGAGGGAAACAACCCAGACCGCCAGCTAAGGTCCCAAAGTCATGGTTAAGTGGGAAACGATGTGGGAAGGCACAGACAGCCAGGATGTTGGCTTAGAAGCAGCCATCATTTAAAGAAAGCGTAATAGCTCACTGGTCGAGTCGGCCTGCGCGGAAGATGTAACGGGGCTAAACCATGCACCGAAGCTGCGGCAGCGAC
>NZ_JAIUDA010000002.1 GCF_020179835.1 Pantoea sp. alder81
CTGCGAAATTCAGGGGAATGCTGTTTACGGGGCTTTTTGCTGGTTGATACTGTTTTTGTCATGTGAGTCACCTCTGGTTGAGAGTTTACTCACTTAGTCTCGTGTCCACTATTCGCGGGTAGGATCACTCTGGCAAATTCGGGAATAACAACGTAAGGATAAGCCGGCCCCTCGTCACGGAATCGATGCATATCTTCAATGAATTCATTCTGGTAACAAATTGTTTTTTCGGGATGCTGTCCTTCTCCAGCTATCCATTGCGGGAAGAAAATTGTGCCATGAATGACCTTCCTTTTGATATCGAACAGCAAACTTACGCAGGTACCCGTGGGCTCGTGCCAGTCAACTTTGAAAATACCTGGTGCAAACTGGACTGCATTCATTTTTTGATTCGTTACCCAGCGCCCCCCTACAAGTCCCTGATGAATGCGGTAGTCGCAGGTATTGTTATTCCGCGCGTACCACTCATATTTCCAGCCGTTGTCATAAGTATAAACAAAATGAGTTCCAACAAATTCAGACAGGTCTTCAGAAACATCTTCATATACTTGTGCAGTCATTTATAAGCCCTCCAGTCTGTAGATTGTTAACATTAGACCTGATAGTTGATACTTTCCAGGCTTTGAAACGTAAGAATGCCTCTGCTTCGTGAGTATTACATTTATTCTGCTGGGAAATTTCGCTCTCCACAGCGCTAGTCAATGCGTAAATGTCACCCAACACTAGCGTGCTAGTCTCCGTTCGTAACAACCATCAGGCGGGTCAGATAAGTAAAAGTTAAAAAATGGCCTGCCCTCAGTGTCAAGTGCAACGATCGCCAGTAACATTGAGAACAATATGTAGACGACGCGGTATAGATAGAGGGGTTAACATAAGACATTATCAGCAGATATGACAATCAATTGACAGTAAATGAGTTTGCCGCATCGTTTTGGTGCTCGTTGTCGCTGATTTTCCAGTTAGGGGGCCAGTATTTTCTCCAACTGATTTGGTCAGTACTCCACCCTATCCACTACCATAAGAGTGACAAATTCATTCAGACTGTATTGATATGGGATACAGTAAAGTCAGATACCGATCATGCTGACCACACTGCGTAAGCTTATTGATGTTTCCCAGTCAGCGAACATAACAAATTTTTCCGAGCAGTCCACTGCCACGTTGGTAATCTGTTTCCGCCGTTCCCCGATTTAACGTGCATTTATTCACCCCTTCTGCAGAATTAGTGATGAACATAACTTGCTGTTCGTAATTTGCGATTATTCTGTAAATGTGAGCGGGGATAAAACAGGATGCCCTATATGAACAATACTGATATCTGGATAGGCTGTCCGACGGCAGTCAGTGCGAAAGTAAAAATAATAGGGTGACCTGCATGAACGAAGATCGCATCAGTGGTAACTGGAAGCAGTTCAAAGGTAAAGTCAAGGAACAATGGGGCAAACTCACCGATGACGACATGGACGTAGCTGAGGGGAAACGCGACCAGCTCGTAGGCCGTATTCAGGAACGCTACGGCTATGGTAAGGACCAGGCAGAAAAAGAACTCAAAGACTGGGAAGACTCAAACCAGTTTAAATGGTAGACACTTTTATCTTCATAAAAAACCGGCTATTTACCGGTTTTTAATGCAAACTTTACAAGTTGTAAGCCATTTTATTTTTGATCTAAGATGAGGCGTCACAGCCGTCTATTAGATAAATCATTCTGCATATGTTTAATATGTGCCGACCGATGGCTGCGGAAGTGAAGTCGGCAGCGCGCTGCAGCGCGAGCATGAGGATGTTGCAGGTTGGTGTATCCGGGCGACGCTAAGCGCCTGGCCGGAGGTATACATGGTACCGATAAATATACGTCCCACTGTAGCAGACATATCGCCGCATCCCTTTGCATGAAGTAGCCAGTTTCCAATTGGGGCAGGACAAACGTAATAGAATTTTGGCTCAGGCATAACCTATCCTTTTGCTGTGTGTAAAAGATAATCTTCTGCGTTCTGGATTCTGACGCATACGGTCATTTTCAGAATACCCGCATAAAGGTTGTGCGCAAATGCTGTAGGTAGTCATTTCGGAATCACACGTACTGAATACTCAAGCACTAGCCTTGTAAACGTGCTGCCTTTCGCCTGTAAAGTTTAATAATATTGATGAGATATAGCTGATTCATAGATTCAAAGGTAAAATACTATGATGATTAACCTTTACATTCATATATATAGGTTTAAAAGATAGGATTCTGGACTTAAAGCGATGGTTATCTTAGATTAATTATCTTCTAGTGCTATTATCAATCTCTTAATTCATCATCAATGAATATCTGGTTAGATTTTCACTTGAAACTGAATTCAGCCCTTCCGGTGGTTATCAGTAATTGCCATGCAAGGTTGGCCTGAATTATCAGATAAATTCAACTCATTGATTTAATGAAATAAAAACACGAAACATCTCCCTTATTCAACTTTCTGACGGGCACTTTCTGCCAAATGAGGGCACTGAGGAGCCGGCTTAAAAAGGCTTGCTACACAACATTACCCAACTGCTAAGTTTGATGAGTTGCTCAGATGAAGAAGCCAGAAGAGTTAGTGCTAAGGGTAAGTGATCGAAGCATCTCATCTTATTTTCTCGCTCACTGTCATGGTGAACCTGAGCAGATCGCTTCCTACACATCCGTAGCTATGCGGCAAATCAGTTCTGGCTATAACTGAACATCCTTCTTTAACATTATGATGTTCCTCCCCTAAGGTGAGTAAAAGAGCCCCTTTCACAACGTGTATCAGTTCGCACGTGCCGTCAGAATGCCCCGGTGAGTCGAAAATCTCACCAGGATACATCTTCCACTCCCATAACTCGATCATTTCCGGCCCGCTTGTACCAGCTAGCAAACGTGCGGTTCCTCCGTTGTCTCCCTTCCAGAGGCAGGGAATATCCTCTGAAGCAATAAGATGCGCGTTGGGTTTGCTGGCGACATTGACGATATCTGCCACTGAGACACCCATCGCCGCTGCCAGCTTGCAGAGTATTGCGATGCTGGGGTTAGCCCTGCAGGCTTCAATTTCAACGAGCATTCCCTTGCTCACACCTGCGAGACGTGAGAGTTCATCAAGTGACATTTTTTTCTGACTACGGTACTGCTTCAGCGAAGTTGAAAGCGCCTCATTTATTTCGGAAGCATCTGTGCCGGTCGTTATATTGACTTTTTTGTTCATTGGTCATTATTATGTTCTAAAGCGGTCATTACAGGATTATCCAATGTTTAAAGCTCATCCGTCAATCAGTCCCGACATTGCCCTTCTGGCTCCCGGCTTCCGCGCTCTTAGCATCAGCGTAACTACTGCACCGCTGATTAACGCCAGCTATGGAGAAGAAGCGCTTTCTAGAGCCTGTGAAGATGTACTCAACGGACTACCTGTGTGGGCTGAATCGCATCTCAATGCATGGTCTGAAACATTCCGCGCCTTCGGCGCAAAGCCCAACCGTACGCCTTGTTCTGCCGAAGCCCTGCGAAAGCGTGTTTTACGCGACAGATCAATGCCAGCGCTGGACCCGGTAGTCGACCTGTATAATGCCGTCAGTCTGCGCTATGCCATTCCTGTGGGGGGGGAAAATATAGGACGCTATTCTGGCGCACCGCGTCTTATTATTTCAGACGGCAGTGAGCGCTTTGACACGTTAAAAGACGGTGCTCCATTTGTAGAAACCCCCGAAGCTGGAGAGGTTATCTGGTGTGACGATATTGGCGTCACCTGTCGTCGTTGGAACTGGCGTCAGGGAATAAGAACGCGTCTTAGCTCTTCAGATAAACATATGTGGTTTATCCTTGAAAGCCTGCCTGAAATGCCGATTGAAGCCCTGCACGAGGCTGGAAAAATGCTCACAGACGGATTGGAAGTTATGATGCCGGGAATAAGGTTTAATGTTTCGTTAATTGAAACGTTTTAGGCTAACGGTTAAATCTCGCGCGGCAGTTAAGCTGCATTCAATGAGTTATCATTGGCGAACGCGTGCAATTGCTGGATGGAAGAAAAGCGGAGAGCTCACATGATTCTCGCTAAATAATCGAATCCATTATGTGCATCTGCCTTCAAAATCTCCAAGTTTAAGTCCGGGGTGTCTATGACTTAATTTCGCTCATGGTGAAATCCTGCACTTCGTCCAGGTTGGCTACGAGTGCAAAAAGCCTATTTAGCAATTAAAGCAGCCACACCATTGCCATCACCAATAACATGACTACCAAGCGGATTGGGGATGCTCCACATGCTCATCACGTTATGTTATCAAGGCCAGCGTAAGTTATGAGTGGTTGAACCTGGACTTTCTGCACAAAGTGAATGCGAGAGAAATCACCTTCCGTTTTTCACTTACTGCGGAGCTTGTCATACGCACAAGTCTGCTCAGTGCCAAAGCCAGGATTAATCAGGTATTACGGCTACTCTGCAACTCTTCACGCGGGATGTCTTTTATGTTTGGGCCGTTTAAACGTGAACGGCTCAGTCAGATAAATTTATTTCTCCGGGCAGAATGAATCCTTATGGAGAAGACGCATGCGGCACACGTCCAGAATTTCATCAGCAAGAGCGGAATTATCTGGGCAGGCTCGGGATAGTACCAAGGCACCGACAAGATGCGCCATAGTATTTATCAGGTCTGCACGCGTTTCACGTTCACTTTCTAAGACTGCCAGCTGACGTTCAATTCCTGCCGCATACGTCTCCCTGATTGATTCAGACTGCCTGGCTGTATCTGCACCCAGTGCCGACATGACACAGCCCCCTCCCATGTCATCGCGATGAGGTCGTGAGAGGTAGTATTCAACAAATTTATCCCGGTCCACGCCTGTTGTGCTTTTAGCAGAATGCATGAAACCGCAGCTCATCGCCTCCGACATCAGGTCAGCCTTGGAACCAAAGTGTTTATAGAACCCGCCATGGGTTAAGCCGGCCGCAGACATAAGTTCAGCGACACCAACTCCATCGAAACCGCGCTCACGAAAAAGTTCTGAAGCCGTTTCGACAATACGTGTCCGGTTTTCCCGAACCTGTTCTTTTGACACTTTCATGCTTTGCTTCACCTCTCAAAAATAGGATCTAAGTATACATTGATGATGATCATAATCAAACCAGTTGACTTTATAGATTATGATCATCATCATTAAGTTGACTTCTACCCACCACTTAGCAAGAGAATAAATATGACGACATTGTTTCAACCTTATGATCTTGGGCCAATAACACTTGCCAATCATATCGTGATGGCACCGCTGACGCGTAACCGGGCCGGAGCCGGTTTGGTTCCCAACGAACTGACGGCGACGTACTATGCCCAGCGCGCAACAGCAGGCTTATTGATTACTGAAGCCACGCAGATTTCAGCACAGGCGCAGGGCTATCAGGACACGCCGGGCATCTACACACAGGCTCAAATTGACGGCTGGCGCAAAGTGACTGATGCGGTGCATGCAAAAAGTGGGCGCATATTTGTACAGTTATGGCACGTAGGACGAATTTCACATGTCGATTTACAGCCGGGTGGCGCTGCGCCGGTCGCCCCGTCCGCAATCCGTGCCGAGACTAAGACCTTTGTGAACAATGGGTTTGCTGACGTCTCTGAACCACGAGCGCTCGAACTGCATGAAATACCGGGAATTATCGACGATTTCCGAAAAGCTGCTGCCAATGCCATTGCCGCCGGGTTTGACGGCGTTGAGATCCACGGTGCGAATGGTTATCTGCTGGAACAATTCCTGAAAGATGGCGCAAACCAGCGTACTGATGAATACGGTGGCTCTGTCGAAAATCGTGCACGCTTGCTGCTGGAAGTCACGGCGGCCGTAAAGGATGAGATCGGTGCAGAACGCACTGGTGTACGCATTTCACCGGTTTCACCTGCTAATGCGATTTCGTGCAGTGATCCGCAGCCACAATATGACTACCTCGCTGAACAACTTAATGCCTTAGGTATCGTGTATCTCCATGTGGTTGAAGGTGCTACGGGCGGCCCGCGTGATGTATCACCGTTCGATTACGACTCCTTGCGTCTGCGCTTTAAAAACACCTGGATCGGCAACAATGGCTATGACCTGGCGCTGGCGTCCACTCAACTTGAGCAGGGCAAAGCCGATTTGTTCGCGTTTGGCCGCCCGTTCATCTCCAATCCGGATCTGGTCGAAAGGCTGAGGACGGGCGCACCTCTGGCCCCACTCAATCCTGAAACACTTTATGGCGGTGGCGCGCAAGGGTACACCGATTATCCGTCGCTTGCCGAGGCAAGCAAGTAGATCTGTGGGTGTCACGGTTCTACATACATCGCACGTTACGAATTCTTTTTACAATTAATAGAGAAGATCAACATGACTAAAGCTTCAGCTCTCATTACAGGTGCATCCACGGGTATTGGTGCTGTTTACGCTGAACGGTTTGCCCGTCGGGGGCACGACCTTGTTCTGGTTGCTCGAGACACAACGAAGTTAGAAATGCTGGCCGATCGTCTGCGACAGAAAAATGGCATTTCTGTTGATGTTTTGCCTGCCGACCTTACACAAGCGAGTGATTTAGCCCTGGTCGAAGCCCGCCTGCGTGAAGACACGCAGATTGGCATTCTTATTAATAATGCGGGTATCGCGCAGTCCGGCAGTTTTACAGATCAGACGCCTGAATCGATTGAAAGCCTTATCGCGCTTAACGTCATCGCCCTGACGAGACTTGCCAGTGCTGTGGCACCAAGGTTTGTGCAAGCGGGTAAAGGCTCGATCGTAAATATCAGTTCCGTCGTAGGCCTGGCCCCGGAATTTGCAATGACGGTTTACGGCGCAACCAAAGCCTTTGTGCTTTTCCTGTCCCAGGGAATGAATGTGGAACTGTCGTCAAAGGGCATTTATATCCAGGCGGTGCTCCCTGCAGGCACTTACACTGAAATCTGGGACCGCGCGGGGATCGATATCAGTAACTCGGCAAGATTTATGGAAGTGGGCGAGTTAGTGGATGCCGCACTGGTTGGTTTTGATCGCCGCGAGCTCGTCACCATCCCGCCGTTACACAATGCTTCACGCTGGGACACCCTCGATGCTTCGCGTCAGGCTCTGCTTTCTGACATCAAACAAGATGAAGCTGCCGAACGATATAAAACACTTTAGTCAATGAGATGCACTCTGCAGGACGGTCTTTTGGCTGTTCTGCAGAGAAGTAAACCCGTTAAAAATCCCCCTTACAACGTGTCGTCTCATCAGCGATGAGAAGCCTCAAACACACCATGAAGGCCCTATTCAGCATGACAAAAAAACGTGTGGCGCTGGTTACCGGCGCGTCCTCAGGTATCGGCGAAGCGTCGGCTATAAAACTTTTAGCGGCGGGATATACGGTATATGGCACAAGCCGGCGTGGCTCCCTGGCGGGAAAGCATCCGTTTCCGTTACTGACGCTTGATGTGACAGACGACGCTTCTGTCAGGGTCGCCATTGAGGAATTGTTGCGTCTGGAGGGGCAAATCGATCTTCTCGTGAACAATGCAGGCTTTGGGATCGCGCCAGCGGCTGCGGAAGAAAGTTCTGTCGAACAGGCCAGGCATATGTTCGACACCAACTTTTTGGGCATGGTCAGGTTGACGCGGGCTGTGATCCCTCACATGCGCCGTCAGGGCAGCGGACGCATTATTAACATTGGCTCGATACTTGGGGTCGTTCCGTTTCCGTATGTGGCACTTTATGCTGCCAGTAAGTATGCGGTCGAGGGGTATACGGGGGCGCTGGATCATGAATTGCGCACGCAGGGTATCCGGGTGTCTGTCATCGAACCTGCTTACATGAAAACACAGTTTGAAGCCAATAATATAGAGCCAGATGCCAGGCTTGAAGAGTATGACCAGATCCGGGCTAAGCTGGCTAAAGTGCTTAACAAAGCAATGGCCGAAGCGGAAAGCCCGGAGGTGGTGGGTGACGTAGTGGTTAAAGCGGCTCAGGCTTTACATCCGAAGGTGCGCTACACAGCGGGAACACTGGCCGGAAAATTGAATTTTATCCTCAGGTTCGCGCCTGCCTCATTACTGGATAGGGTCGTGCGCAAAAGTCTTCAGCTGGATGCGAAGGAGTAAAAATGAAATTTTCTCAACTGGCTGTTCTGACTGCAGTGTTGTTTTTCATCTTTGCCACGGTATGGATGTTTTTCCCGGAACAGCTTTTAACACAGTGGGGAATTGAACCAAAGCCGGGTACTCGCGTTATTTGTCGCCGCTCGGCCGCATTTTTTGCAGGAATAAGCGTCATGTGTTTCCTGGCAAGAAACGCCGGGCCTTCCCCTGCCCGTTATGCTCTGGCTGCGGGTATCAGCACAATAGCGATTATTTCAGCCGTGCTGGGCATCGCTGAATGGCGTGAAGGGCATGTTAGCGGGAAGATCCTTTTTGCCGTGTTAATCGAGCTGTTTCTGGGCGCCGCCTTTTTACTCAGCAACAGGGCTCCTGTGAAAAATATTACTGGCAAATACCAAAGGGTAAAGAACAAATGAAAAACAGGACGATGAAAGCCTTTACGTTTAAACGTTATGGTAAATCCCCTAACCCGGGATTCGACGACGTAGATTATCCTTCTCCCGGCGCTGATGAAATCCTGGTAAAGGTACACGCGGTTGGCCTTAACCCGATTGACAACATGATCCCCACCGGAATGTTTAAGCCGGTATTGCATTTTCAGCTCCCTGCAACGCTGGGCAGTGATTTGGCCGGGGTCGTCGTTGCAGTGGGGGCTCGCGTGACCCGTTTTACCCCGGGCGACGAAATTTTTGCCAGTATTTTCGATACGGGAATTGGCTCCCTGGCCGAATTTGTTGTGGTTCCTGAAAGTCTCGCGGCCATTAAACCGGCAAATCTGGATTTTGTTCAGGCAGCTTCACTTCCGATGGTGAGCCTCACATCCTGGCAGGCGTTCACAGAGCGAGCGAATCTGCAGCCTGGACAGAAGGTTTTCATCCCGGCAGGTTCCGGAGGAATTGGGAGCTTTGCGATCCAACTGGCTAAGCACCTTGGTGCGAAGGTAGGAACAACAACAAGTTCAGTGAATGTCGAGTGGGTAAATCGTCTTGGCGCAGATGAAGTAGTCGACTATAAAAATCAGGAATTTGAAAACCTACTGAGTGGCTACGATATTGTTCTGGGCACTGTCAGAGGGGATGTAATTGAAAAGTCCACTCAAATTCTTAAACCTGGCGGAAAGATTATTTCTCTCATCGGGCCGTTAGATCCCGCGTTCGCACAGGCCCGGGGATTGAACTTTTTACTGCGTTTTGTGTTCGGGCTGATGAGTCGTAAGATTGTACGTCTTACGAAAAAACGAAGCCTGACCTATTCATTTCTCTTCGTTCGACCTGACGGCGCTCAATTAACTCATATTAGCAAACTCACAGAAGCGGAACACATCATCCCTGTGATCGACAAGGTTTTTCCCTTTGCAGCGACAAAGGATGCTCTTGACTATCTTGCCCGGGGACATGCGAAGGGCAAAGTGGTCATTAAGATCCAGGAATCATAACAAGTGAGATTTGAATCACTTCAAAGTGTAATTCTCAGGGTGCGAATGACTATATTTTACTCATGGCTGATCTTATCCAGCGCGCATATTTGTTCATTCTCATATTGAGCTTACTAGCGTTTAAAGCAGCCACACCATAGACACTCTTAAAAAAAAATCAGTGCCAAGAGGATGTGGCTGATTCAAAGCCGCAGCCCCGGGTGCCTCCCGGTAAGCCCTTGAATGGTCAAACCGACTTGTGATGATTACACACAGCGATAGCTGAGAGAACCATTTGCACCCCACCGCTGAGGGGGATTAGCTGCAACATGTAGACACTATCATCAAAGCCAAGCGGGAAAATCCTAAAAGACAGATTTTGCTGTTGCTTAAATTATTTGATGAGTTTTCATTGCTTATATTCCCCCCCGCTTTTCTGCTAAACCTGAGCAGTCCTGTCTGCATATGCGGGTTGGAAGGCTATTGCTATTCGCTTACGTCGAACATCGCCTAAATGCCTGTCCGCTCTTTCTAAAAGGAAGCGCATAATCCTTCCCTTGACCCATCCGGTATTTGATAATCTGCACTGGGCATGATGGTGATGTCGCGTTGTGATGAGGAGCCCTTGCGCCCTCGCCTCTCCAACAGCGAACATTACCAAGCCTGAGTAATTATTGACGCTGAATGTGGTTATATTTCTTCAGATATATAATCAGTCGGACAACTGCGCTTCCGCTTTGTGCCAAATATAGTCATTCGAGCCCTGAGAGTTACACTTCTAAGTGATTCAGGGTATGCGCTTATTGGTTACGAATATTGTGCCAGAATCATGTGATTTGATGATTGCCGCTTTGCTTTCGAACCAGTAAGTGCTCCACGTTCGCTAACGAATACTCAGGGCATGCAGAACAACTGCTGACTATATTTCTTTCGAAGAATGTGGAATGCATACCATTCCCCGGTTAAAAGGAGTTGGTGATGACTGCTGTAGATCAGTTTGCTGCTCATGTTGGTCTGGACTGGGCGGATAAAAAGCACGATGCCTGCGTTCAGCTCAAAAACGGTGAGCGCACGTTCCATGTGATTAACCATTCGCCGGAAGCTCTTGATACCTGGCTTAGCGGACGTTGTTGAGTTCACTCAGGAGGGGGGCACGATACAAGCAACTCTATATTTTCTCCTGATTGACGCGGGCTGACAGTTCCTGATGGCTTTCCTTGCGTTCGCTGTAACGATCGGCAAGGTACTCCGTATGACCTTTCAGCAGCAGCGTGATTTTAAACAGCTCTTCTGCCACATCCACGATGCGGTCATACCAGGATGATGGTTTCATTCGCCCGTTTTCATCAAATTCCTGCCAGGCTTTCGCCACGGAGGACTGATTCGGGATGGTGAACATGCGCATCCAGCGTCCCAGAATACGCATCTGATTGACGGCATTGAAGGACTGAGAACCGCCACATACCTGCATGACCGCCAGCGTTTTTCCCTGGGAAGGACGAACAGCGCCCTCTGACAAAGGGATCCAGTCAATTTGCGCCTTCATTATTGCGCTCATCGCCCCGTGACGCTCCGGGGAACTCCAGACCATACCATCACACCATCTCACCAGTTCGCGTAGCTCCTTCACTTTAGGGTGAGTTTCTGGTGCATCATCAGGCAGAGGCAAGCCGGACGGGTTAAACGTTTTGACCTCAGCACCCATAGCAATAAGCAATCGACCCGCTTCCTCGGCAGCAAAACGGCTGTATGAACGTTCACGTACTGACCCATACAGAATCAGGATACGTGGTGGTGTCGGATGCTGAAGCCGCTCAGCGATCTGCCTGTCGAAACACTCAGCATTCAGGGCTGGAAACTGATCCATTTTTTCTTCCTCTCTAAAATCGATAATGTTTAAACCAATACATATGTTTTATCATATGTGTATTCTAAGTTTACCGGAAAAGAAAATGCTACAGCCTGTTCAGCTTTTCAAAATTCTGTCAGACGAAACCCGTCTGGCTATCGTGATGCTTCTCAGGGAATCGGGCGAGATGTGCGTGTGTGACCTTTGCGGGGCCACCTCCGAGTCGCAGCCCAAAGTTTCCAGGCATATGGCAATTCTGCGGGAGGCTGAGCTCGTTCTGGACCGTCGGGAAGGGAAATGGGTCCATTACCGACTTTCTCCACATATGCCCGCATGGGCAGCAGAAACCATCACGACATCCTGGCACTGCCTGCGGGAAGACGTTCGTCAGTGGCTGGATAAATCAGCGCCATCATCCTGTTGAGATGAATCGAACACATTCTTTTAATCATATGTGATGGAGTCGGAAATGTTACTGGCAGGGAGTATATTTTTACTGACATTGATCCTGGTTATCTGGCAACCCGGGGGACTCAGTATTGGCTGGAGCGCCAGCATTGGTGCTGCGCTGGCCTTGGTATTTGGTGTTATCCATATGGGTGATATTCCGGTGGTCTGGAATATCGTCTGGAACGCAACCGCGACTTTTATCGCGGTAATTATCATCAGCCTGCTGCTTGATGAGTCAGGTTTTTTCGAATGGGCTGCGCTGCATGTCTCCCGTTGGGGCAACGGACGTGGTCGTCTGTTGTTTATCTGGATTGTCCTGTTGGGTGCAGCTGTAGCGGCACTGTTTGCTAACGATGGGGCTGCGCTTATCCTGACCCCCATCGTCATCGCCATGTTGCTCGCGCTGGGGTTCAGCAAACGGACAACGCTGGCCTTTGTCATGGCCGCCGGGTTTATTGCCGATACCGCCAGCCTGCCGCTTATCGTGTCGAATTTGGTGAACATCGTCTCTGCTGACTTCTTCCGGCTTGGCTTTACGGAATACGCATCCGTCATGCTTCCCGTTGATATTGCTGCCATCGCCGCCACTCTGGGTATGCTGCATCTGTTTTTCCGCCGGGATATTCCTGCAACCTACAACGTCACTCTACTGAAAACACCTGCCAGTGCGATTAAAGATCCCGCAACCTTCAAAGCCGGTTGGGTTGTTCTGGTTCTGTTGCTTGCCGGGTTCTTTGTGCTTGAGCCTCTGGGGATCCCCGTCAGCGCTATTGCAGCCGTTGGCGCTGCAGTGCTGTTCGCCGTTGCGAAAAAGGGTCATGCCATTAATACCGGAAAAGTGCTGCGCGGTGCGCCGTGGCAGATCGTTGTGTTCTCACTGGGTATGTACCTGGTGGTCTACGGCCTGCGCAATGCTGGCTTAACGGAGTACCTTTCCGGGGTTCTGAATATGCTGGCAGATAAGGGACTGCTGGCGGCAACGTTTGGCACGGGTTTCCTGACTGCATTCCTGTCATCAGTCATGAACAATATGCCAACCGTTCTTGTTGGAGCACTGTCGATTGACGGAAGCACGGCGTCCGGCGTCATCAAGGAAGCGATGATTTACGCCAACGTGATTGGCTGCGATTTAGGCCCCAAAATCACGCCAATAGGCAGTCTGGCGACCCTTTTGTGGCTGCACGTCCTGTCGCAGAAAAATATGACCATCAGCTGGGGGTATTACTTCCGCACGGGTATCATCATGACCCTGCCTGTGCTTTTTGTCACTCTGGCCGCGCTGGCGCTGCGGCTCTCTGTCACTTTGTATTGAGATACTGATATGTGCAACATAACCATCTATCACAACCCGGCCTGTGGCACGTCACGTAATACGCTTGAGATGATCCGCAACAGTGGCAATGAGCCCACCATTATTTATTATCTTGAAACGCCCCCGGCTCACGGTGAACTGGTTAAACTTATTGCAGATATGGGGATCACAGTCCGTGCTCTGTTGCGTAAAAACGTGGAGCCTTACGAGCAATTAGGACTTTCAGAAGAGACTTTCAGCGATGAGCAACTGATTGGTTTTATGCTCGAACACCCCATTTTAATTAACCGTCCCATCGTCGTGACTCCTCTTGGAACCCACCTGTGCAGACCTTCCGAAGTCGTACTGGATATACTGCCGGAGCCTCAGCAAGGAGCATTCACGAAAGAGGATGGTGAAAAGGTCACTGACGAAACGGGGAAGCGGGTTAAGTAATCTATTCACTTCATATCAGCGGGCACCTGTTTACTTGATGCAGGCGTCCGCTCTTAGCTCCGAGCGGACATCCAGTTCAATTCTTCACGAGGCTTTATCCAAAAGTTCAGCCCCCTCTGAAACCCTCTGGTATCTCATAATCAGCACTGGGAATTATGGTGATGTCGCGCTGTGCTGAGTAACGCTTACGCCCTCGCCTCCGCCCTACTGACAGGCAACGCCCAAGCTTGAATTCCCATTGCTGCTGGGTGTGCTCTGCCTGCCCTGCGGCCCAGTAGCCGACAAACTCAGTCAGCTCAGCTTCGTCGGGGTCAGATTTAAGCTCAATACCAATCCGCTGTACCGTACTCAAAAAATCTGCTGAGGGTTTCCATCCGGGGTGCATCGGGAAGGCAGCCATTGGGGGGGCGGTACGCGCTGGCTGCTGCGGAGTGTTTCGGCTGAACTGCTTGCGGGTCAGGCAGACGGATTCATTGCCAAGTCTTAGGAGCGTCAGGCTCTGCGTGACGCTTAGCTTCGCGTTGAACTGATTTTCTCTCAGCCGTTTCTTTGCCTGCCCTACCCGTTTCCGCTGCGGATTGGGATGGGTTGCGCCAGTGAAAATTTTACCTGTCTGGCAGCAAGTGGTTTTGGTCTGGAGGTTATCCACAGGGCGGAAATTTTCCTCGCGCGCGGTGTGTGTTTTTTTAGGTTTAGATTTTAATATTTTAGATCTTAAAAAACCAAAACGGGTGTGTGCGCGCGAAGGTATAACACGCGAGGAAATTTCCGGCCGCGTGAAGCGGTTTTGGCTAAGCGTTACGGCAGAATCACGCGGCGTTATGCCCCGCGTTACGCTGTCCGTTATGCCCTGCGTTACGCTCGAATCGTGAGCCGTTACGCTGTCCGTTATAGCCTGCGCTACGCCTGAACCCCGCGCCATTGCAGGTTCCGTCAGGCCTGCCGTTAAACCTGAACTTACTGACATATCGGTGGCCTTATTGCTCTGCGTAACACCTGAACCCACTACCGTTACGGTCTCCGTTATGCTTTGCGTTACGCCATGCGTTACGGTTTTCGTTACGTTACGCGATGAGTCCGAGCGCATGGTGTTATGGTTGCATGTGACCTCGTAGGCAACACCTTCGATAACAATCGAACCGAAACGGGTTATGCCATTATCCTCACGAACCAGGTTAGGTATGGCGATTGCGCGAGTCCGTTTAGTGCAAGGTGAGCGATACCCGACCGTAAGACATCCGGAGAGGCATTTCTTCATTTTCAGTCTCTCCCTGTACGCTTTCTGCCTTCTTGCACCTGGGGACTTTTTTACGTCCACCACCTTTTGATCTTCAGAGATTCCCGCCAGAGTGATGCACTTTTTCTTCTTGTTATAAACAGCCCAACCCGACGCAATCATGGCTTCGCCAAAACCAGGGTAATCAGCCAGGCTGTCCAGATAGCTGGGGTCTGCATTATGAAATACCCCCTCATGCGCGAACTCCTTCGCCGCGTTCCAGATGATAATGAGTGAGGTGATAGCAACAGAACGCGATATGTTTCGCGTCATCATCGCAGATTGCTGGCTGCCGACCGCAACTGCCAGCCCAGCACTTCCATCGGTGGGGTTTTCAAGCAGGGAAGCTAGTTGATTAATCTTGGGATGCGTTTTTAACGTAGATGTCATCTTAATGAGTGAACTGGACATGGCGGACCTCTGGTTTCAAAACTGTTTTACACTGCCGGTGCCACCCGGCATAATTGATTTGGCTTTAGTGAAAGCTAAGCTATGTAGTTCTGCACTAAACCCCGGTACTGTTCCCGCAGTCCGGGGTTTTCCCTTTTGTGCGCTCAAGTTCGAACTCCGCAAACTGGATGGCAACTGTTAGCAACCATCTGTACTGTTCAAGCGGCACCTTCATTTCCCCATTCAGAACGAAGTCCTCCACCCCGCTGGCCGCAAGAGTTTCCATGATCTCTGGGTATTTCTCCGTACGCCTTAAAACTGTTGAATCAGCAACATTCAGTCGTCGGGCCACTTCTGTCTGACGAGTGTTTAATAATGCTTTATGTGCTGAAGTCAAAAGGCGCCTGCTGGCACACAAGTAGATTGTGTTTTTGCTTGAGTTTGCATTCATGGTTGGTTTATTTTCTCCATAGAAATCACATAATTAAATTTAAAAATTTAGTTTTGCCCGTGTAACAAAAAGTAAATATTTCATTAGGTTATGTTCGCTTCAATTGAATTGCTTGCATCTGAGGGAGGTGGAAATATGTCATCAATCGAACACTCACACCCAAGTTTGGTTAGTCCATTAACAATTTTTCTGCAGTCGTTAAGGCTAGGTGTACGAATACTTAGCTCATAATTAGCCAAACGAGATGTCCCCCAACCTATAGTCTTTGCGAGCTGAGCTTGGGAAACTCCAATTTGTTTTCGCATCGTTGCGATCTGGTTCATTTTAGATCCTATGATTAAAAAACACACTCTCATTAGACACAATTCGTGACCATTGGTCAAATCGATCCTATACTGAGTTCACGATATGTGAATAAGCGGAATACCATGTCAAACAACATTGGTGAAAGAATAAAAGAAAAGCGTGAAGAGCTTGGGGTAAGTCAGGCTGAGTTGGCGAAACTATGTGGTTGGCCTACTGCCTCAAGGCTAGGTAATTACGAATCTGGAACAAGGAGAGTTAGCGCAGAGGATGCGGCAGTTCTAGCAGAAGTGCTCAAAGTGACCCCGTCATATCTTTTGTTTGGCGACGCTGGTTCAGTTATCTATAGTAATTTTGAGTATCCAATATGTAACGCTGTCAACCTACTCAGTCCAGCAGACTCAACTTTTAACAAGTCTAATTTAGAGAAACTACAATCGACAGTGAAAGCTGGACAACAGGCTTTTTGGTTTGAGGTCACGGGGCATTCAATGACATCCCCTCTTGGACTGAAACCAAGCTTTCCTGATGGAATGATGATTCTTTGTGATCCAGACATTCCACCTACTCACGGAGACTTCTGTTTGATTGAACTCAAGCAAGAAAGGGAAATTGCGTTTAAAAAGTTTTCCAAGGAGGATGGTCAAGTTTGGCTTGAACCTCTCAATACATCACCGCGTTACCAGACATTGCCTTTAAGTGATTCCATAAGAGTTATTGGTAAAATTCTTTCAGCATGCTGGCCCCCCAGATTCTTCATTTAACTATCCCAACATCAAAAATCGGTCCTAAATGGCCGATTTTTTTTTGATCAAATTCAATGGCATACACAGATTAAGTCAAATGATCACATTTATTCTTTATTTTAGACCACGATATGTGTATATTAACGCTCATGGTGAAATTATCACCATTAGTGATAGTCACCCTTTCTGTCGCTATGAGAATTTAAATGACGTTTTATCTGACCGGCGCGGTTTTACGCCGGACTCAAGCGCACGGAGCTGCTCGAGTTGAACGGCACGTAATTGTCGGGCGGGAGGAGTGCAGGAGCGCGAGATCCCGAAGCGGAAAAACCCACCTTCATCTCAACAAACGAGATGGCATTGTTCAGTGCCATTCCCTTTGTTGACGGAGGTTTCATGAAAAAGACCAAAGTGAAATGCCCTGTGTGCGGGATTGAGTTTGATCCACGCATTCCTTTTAAACACATCAACGAGCACCACCAACACGCCAGCGACCACGAACTTGCCCGGATAAGGGATGCGCGGCGCAGCTGCTATGGCCAGCCCAAACCAGCCAGGCAGGTGTCGGCTAGTCTTCGTCCTTCCTCGATGATTATTAAGCGCCATCAAATTAAAAAAATTACAGCGCGTTGATAAGCTTGGCTGCCCTGACTTCGGTAGAGGACAGCCTTTTAATATTATTTATTTGATTTTAACAACTCCTCAGCAGCCAACTTTCCAAGGGCATTAGCAGCATATGGGCTATCACCTGTAAGTACTTTTCGGTCCTTATGAACCGCACCCTTAATATCGTCGTTAATTATTTTCAACCCTAACTGCTTCAATCTGTCTCCGAAATACCACTTGAGGTGCCCTGGCATGTAACCCATATCCGGTGTCTGTTTGTCGGTGGCATCCGGAAAGGCGCAGATTTCATACCCCGCTAACGGGTTGGCACCATCAGCCAGAGACATAAAAGCGGCGGGTCCATGGCAGATGGAAATCAAATGCTTGTCTTTATTTAACGACCATTTGATCAGCTCAGCGACATCTTCACTTTCCGGTAGGCCAATCAAAGCGCCATGACCGCCGGGTATGAAGATTGCTGCATATCTGTCTTCTGCATCGAGAGTTCTCATGACCTCTCTTAGTTTTAATGGTGAGCGGAACTTAGACAGGTATCGATTGTAAAATCCCATTACCGCCACATCTTCCTCAGGCATTGCCCAGTGTTCAAACTTAACCATCTGACCTGAGAGAGTCGCGATATCGCATTCGAACCCTGCTTTATGCAGATGATACATAGGGAGCAGCGTCTCTACGGGATGGTTGCCTGTAGAAAATAGCGTTTCATTATCCAGAGGCAGGTAACGTTCATCAGCGCAAATAACCAGTACCCTCTTTGAGCCGCTATAGGGCGTGTCGTAATCAGCATCGCTTAAGTCTGACGTAGAACTGGTGAACTGGTCTCGCGAAAAAGAAGAAGGGAAAAATGCCCCCTGCTCTGCTACATCCGGAACGGGATATTTACTGAGTTCTGCTGACATATTAATCACCTTTTCAATCAAAGAAGAATTAAGTCTAGGCTAAGCACCATCTTTCCCGATAAGGGGATTCTGAAAAACATGCTGTGCTGCATAACCATGTATTGATGCATTTATTCAGGAAACTGAAAACCATTATGAATAAACTTGTTTATGCAGTGTATCCGAAGGACCCTAATATGTTGTCTTTAAGTGCGGGGCCAACCTGACTGGTCCATTATCTGGTTAGTAACCAGGTATTTTGCACCAATCCCGCCTCGTGCGGGATTTTTTTTGATATTACCCCACCCACCAAACGTCATGAGTACACAGATCCAGCCCCTCATCACTCATTGCCACTTCATTCAGTCATCGTAGGAGATTTGTATGGAACATAAAGAAGCAGCCGTTTGCATTTTACAGGGTGTCGAAAATATCGAATGCTCTATTGGGTCGATGATGAGACATCTCGAACTATTTATTCAAATGGGACTTCTTAGTGAAGATGAATACGAAAAGGTTGCGAAAATCATCAATAAAATTCTAAAAGAATTGATTACTGAATTAAGCGACCCGGAACTTAACCAGCACCCGGAATTTATCCCACACTGTGCGTCGTGCTCTTATCATGAGGACGAGCAACCCACGTGACATAGTTCATTGCCACCTCCTGGCTTCAGGAAAAAACATTCCAGCCCCACCACCGTGGGGCTAATTAATTTTGTTAAGTAAAAAATAAGGACATCTCAACCCCCTCCCTGAAACATTTCGTGACATTCCACGCGCGCCATTATCTCCGGGAATGAATATAAAAGCCTGTAATTCAACAAGGAGAACATAAAGTGAAACATCGAAACGCCGCGGTGCAGATTATGAACTCAATCAGTGAAATTGAGAGGGTTTGCAAAGATTTAATGGTGAATCTAGCAGTGTATAAGAGTAATGCAAAAATCAGTGAGGATGAATCCAATCTGGTTACAAAAACGATTCTCGCCACCCTCAACATATTGCATTCAGAATTAGTGGAGGCAGTAGTTAAAGAACACCCTGACCTTATCCCTGCATGTAAAGAGTGCTCAGGCCAGGACTACTTTGAGGGTGATGCCACTGATAAGGAGACTAATTAATCTGAGTAAACCCACCTTTTAAGCCGCTAATAGCGGCTTTTTTCAGGGAGTTATACATGAAACAAGAACGACCGCCGAAACATATAAGAGAAAAGGCCGATATCCTGATTTCAAAATATCGCGATCATTCGGTCACTCCCAGAAAGACTTACAGGCGAGGTTATCTGACTCTGAATGTTACACCTGGGTGGCGACTGCTATCTAAAGATAAAGGTCAGACGTGGTTGTTATTAAGTCACGCAGACTACGACAAGATACTTTAATTGCCACTCCATTAACTGAGACTTACGATGAAAAAAATAAATTTGCAATAACGGAAGATATACAACACTTACGATAGTGAACTCATTTTTTTACCTCAAAAGACATGCTGATAGTGCTATTGCCGCAGTAAATACTGCTCCTAATGCAATTGTTAACACAGCAGGTTTATTTGTTTTACGCACCACACTTGAGGGAGAAACTGACGAGATAAGGAAGGCTAGCGTCAAAGCGCATGAGGTCGCTGAAAAGTATCACAGAATGTTCTAACAGATTTAGCCCCATAAACTTTCAGATTAAAGGTGATAATATGGACTCAATTAAATTATTGAAAATTTTAAACTCACACGAAAGCTGGCTTAAAACTCGCGGTCGGCAGGGTGTCAGAGCCAACCTTAGCTTCCAGAACTTACAAAGCATGTCCTTAGAAGACAGAAATCTGACAGGAGCGCTAATTATCGGCTCTAACTTGAAGGCGGCAAACCTCAAAAACGCAGTGATGAAATATGCTTTTATCTCTCATACAGACATGAGAGGTGCAAAGTTAACAAATGCAGACTTTAGCCATGCAGCACTAATTAAAATAAAAGTCTTTTCTGATGAACTGGAAAAAGCAAAACTTTCTGGCGCTCATCTGTGCCATCTGGAAGCTGAGGATACTAACTAAAAGTCGTTTGAAAAAAAACAAAACGACTTTCATCGTTCTCACGAATGTCCAATTTTGTGAAAAGTAATCTCCCCATATCTTATTCCAACGTTTTTATCAGCAGACGTTAACATTCCAATTAAAAGGTATGAACCCATGTTGCCAAGTCATTTAATTGAAGGCAGCGTCAAGGCTCACCCGTTTGACGCAATACGTTCAATTGAATTCGCCAATCAAAATATTCTGACAGGGGACAATATCAGAATCTCTCCTCTGCCAGCCCTCACCTCTTCACCACATCGTCCGCTCTTACAGAGAGGTTTAGATCGCCTAGTTGAAATTATCCTTCAGGAAGGTCAACCATGATTCCTTATATCCAGCTCGAACGTCACAAAGATAAGCTCGACCAGGAAGAGCAAGCTGCCATCAAAAAAGAACAATGGATTGATGATGAAACCGATCGCTTGATGCAGCATTTCCCGGGCGCTCTGACTGAATTCTGCCACTGGCGTTTACATCCCGACGTCATGATTTGTTGCTATGGGTCTAAGGCAGATGAAGTTTTTAATGACTTTATTTACCAGTTAGCCCATTTGCAGGCGATTGAGAATTATATCCTACAGGTAGAACTACGTTGGGAGGAATCTGACAGATGACACCCGGCATTTATCATGGCCTCAGTAATGAGGCCTATCACTCAGGCCCGGGCGTGAGTAAATCACAACTGGATGACATCGCTATAGACCCGTCCTTTTATCGCTGGCGACAAAAGGCCCCAATAGATGATGACAAGAAATCTGCGCTCAACATGGGCAGTGCTCTTCACTGCCTGCTGCTGGAGCCTGATGAGTTCGACAAACGCTTTATCATTGCTCCGGAGTTTAATCGTCGGACAAATCAGGGAAAAGCAGATGAGCAGGCGTTTCTAAAGGAAGTTAGCAACATGGGCATGACCGTTTTAGATGCTGAGCAGGGTCGAAAACTCACTTTGATGCGTGAAAGTGTTCTGGCGCACCATGGTGCCCTTTTCTTCCTGGAGTCTGAGGGCCACTGTGAGTCGTCAATCTATTGGAATGATCCGGAGACTGAAGAGCTCTGTCGCATACGACCTGATAAATTTCTGACAAACACTCCAACCCTGATTGATATAAAAAAAGTCTGCGATATGTCGCGCTTCTCCAGACACATCGAAGAGTTCCGTTATCACGTTCAGGATGCGTTTTACAGAGAAGGGTTTCTCAAACACTTTGGGGAATATCCAGAGTTTGTCTTTATAGCCGTCAGCGAAAGCATCGACTGTGGCCGCTATCCGGTCCACACCTACGTTCTGGATCAGCATGACATTGCTGTAGGTCAGGCGCTCTTCCGTAAAAATCTCAACACCTACCATCAGTGCCGCCTCACTAATGAATGGGGTGGCATCGAAATAATCAGTCGCCCTGACTGGGCCCGTAAACAGGATAACTTCAATGACTAATCAAACGACTTCCCAGAAAGATAGCGCTCCTGTCATGGCGGGAACCGCCGCCACCATTTTTAGCCCTGATGCTCTGGACAAGTTACTTCGCTTTGCTGAAGTCATGGCTAACGGCAGAGTAACTGTCCCAGCTCATCTGGCTGGCAAACCTGCTGACTGTCTGGCGGTAACCATGCAGGCTGCTCAATGGGGTATGAATCCCTTCGCCGTCGCGCAGAAAACTTTCACCATCAACGGCACACTCGGTTATGAAGCCCAGTTAGTAAATGCGGTGGTGACGACGATGGCTCCTACTCGTGACCGTCTCCATTACGAGTGGTTTGGCTCATGGAATAACATTATTGGGAATTTCACTGAAAAAACCTCTACTAAGGGCAATAAGTATATCGCTCCTGCATGGAGTCTGGCCGATGAAGCAGGTTGCGGTGTGCGTGTCTGGGCCACGATGAAGGGTGAAGACGAGCCCCGCGTGCTTGAGCTCTTGCTTTCTCAGGCACAAGTGCGGAATTCCACGCTGTGGGCTAGCGATCCGAAGCAGCAGCTCGCCTATCTCGCGGTTAAGCGCTGGGCCCGCCTTCACTGTCCAGATGTCATTTTGGGTGTTTACACACCTGATGAGCTGGAACACGTATCTCCTGCAGAGCGCGATGTAACACCTGATAAAGCCTCCAGTCTAAACACCCTTATTAACCAGTCTGTAAATATTGGTGAAACACAAGTTAAGGGGAACGAGAAAACGGACAAGTTATCTGCAACACCAGGCGAACTGCTATCCGGACAGGGTGCAGATTCTTATAAATCAGAGAGTGTGGGTCCCTTGAATTCGCATGAGTTACATGGAGAAGCTTGCAATCAGTCTGGCAAGCCCCCTTCTCCTGGTGAATCCGATCAATCTAAGCGACTAAGAACACCTGATGAGCTACTTGCGGACTTTAGTGAAGCGGCAATTAAAGTATCGACGATTGATGAACTGGCCAGGTGCTATGCCTATGCATCGAAAGTTCTGGAAGGTTCCCCTTCGATTCTGGAGAAGGCAACAGAAGTTTTTCTTATCCGCAAAGCTGAGCTGGACGAAGCCAAATCTAAATCAATGAAACAATAATGTTCATCGATGAGGTCAGCATGATCACAAAGTATACGCATTTTCGTCGTTTCAGAATTATCAAATACAAGAATGTTGCCGAAGCCGCTGCCAGGTCTGAAAGAAACGGTCTCTACGCCCAGGCAGCAAAATTATGGCTACGGGCAGCGAGCATGGCATTAAATCAGGTAAATCGTATGTGGGCAGAAAACAGAAGTGACTTTTGCCTCAGAAAATCACTTAGTGATTTATCTGAAAAATCAGCCCCCCAATAAAATCACAATTCTATTAAATTTAAAAAATTCAGTTTAATGACTTCACCCACCATATAAGTGATGTTAGGTTTCACTCTGCAAAGCAATTAGAAACTAATGACACAATAGATTTGCCACGCTATTGAATTATCGCTCATAATCGGAAAAAATCATGAAGAACGAATTACTGCATTATATAGAAAAGCGTTTCATGGATGAAACAAACAACCCTATGGAGCACTTGGTTTATTTTATAGCAAAGCTGTCTCTGACGGCTAAACCGGTCGCATGGCGAGTGAGGCGACCGGGAAGTGAAGACATGATTTTTAATTGCCATAAAGGTGCCATTAATTTCATGAAAAAGCATGGCAATAACAATGACAGTATAGTGCCACTTTTTGAGGCGCTCAAAATTGACACCTCTGACAAAAACGCAAACTCGAGGTGACAGCATTTTATGCAGCACCTAGGGTAATGTAATAAATCGATGATAGCAATTATCAACAACACACAAGGTAATTTTAAAATCATTAGAAATTACGTAACAAATCACCAAATACTACACACGTCATACCAATAGTTCTCACCCATTTTATAATAGGGAAATCAAACCATGCCAGTAATGAACCCGAAATTAGCCTCAGGCGTAAATTACTCAATGAATAATATCAGGAATATTATAACATTAATGGGAGGTGTATTTTATCTAATTCCTTTCCATTTACAAGCTTACGAAATACACATAGATTACAGTCATAAATCAGAAATAGAAAAGATAAACAAAAACATCAACGAGATTTCGAACAATAAATCCCTGATAGATGGCAATAAGAAACTAATAAGCAATAACAATAATTTAATAAAACAAAACAACAATGACATTAGGGAAAACGCATCCAACATCGCCAATAATCTAACGATCACTGACGCAAACGGACATAGAATAATGGAGAACCTAAAACTGATTAGCGATACAATTGATCAAGTCAACAAAAACCAACAGAACATATCTTCAAATTTCAATCACACCACTGAAAATCGTCAAATGATTGATAAGAATTCCAATAGCATTAGCGACAACCGAAACGCTATAAATTCTAATACTAATAGCATTATTGAAAACCACAAACTCATTGATTCAAATGCAATAAACATGACTAAAAATAGAAAAAAAATCAACAACAACATTCTTGATATTAGCAACAATCGTAAACTAATCGACTCCAACACCAACGACATCAATATCAATCAAAGAAAGATCGCACATAACAAATTGAATATTGATAAAAACCGCTCCGATATTGACGCCCATTCCAAAACTTTGAAAGAGCATGATAAATCCATTCTTTCTAATAAAAAGGACGCAGCAATTAATCGTAAAAATATTGTAAGAAATAAGAATAGAATAGAAATGAACACTCATGACATCATCAAAAACAGAGATGATATATCACATGCTGATGGGCTAATATTTGACAACACGCAGAGAATAGATGAGCTTAGACATTCTCATCATATATTTGAACAAAAAACAGAAGCAAAATTTGCGGCTGTGGATAAGCGTATTGGAGAAAACCATCACAAGGCAATGGCGGGAATAAGCTCAGCGATGGCCATGTCTGCAATACCTTTTGTGGAGGGTAGGCGATTCAGCCTTGGGCTGGCCGGAGGAACCTATGGCGGTCAGGGTGCAACAGCCATGGGAGTGAAATTAAGAGTCAACCAGCGTTTTAACGCCAGCACATTTGCCAGCCTGGACACTACAGGCCATATGGGTATGGCAGCGGGTGTTTCATATGGCTGGTAACACATGAACAAAAGCCCCCTCCCGGGGAAGGGGGCTTCGACCTGACCAGCAAAATGAATGATTGAACTGGATTTGAAAAAACCTGTCAGGTAAATTAATTTTATGCAGGTAAGGTTGCGGATCAATATCATTTTTTTATTAAAAACGCTCCCTTTATTCTGCAACTCTTGTCGCCAGTATAACAATGTGGCTCAGTAAGTACGCTTGCGCACTCGATCAACATGTATCAGTTCAATCAGTGTGATTGCTGGCCGGAGAAGTAACTGCAAGCTCCCGGCAACAAACAGCCAGGTACCGTCTGTCATCATTGACTCATAAAAGAAGAAAATGCTACCCGTTAAAAACCATAACGCGATGAGCAGGTCATTGAATGCCCCCAGCGCGCGATAACGCCTTTCAATGATGATGTGATCTGGACCTATGTCTATTTCTGCTGCTCGCTTTAGCATCCCCTCTCCGGCGTTAGCCTGTTTCAATCTGTCTGATAAGCGTAGCACCCTGATTGTGAACGTTACCGACTCGGGTTGTAACAGGATGCCAGGTAAATTCCTTTTCTGGCAGAGCGGCATCATGCGCGATTTCCTGCGCTCGCTCAGGCGTGGTTCCTTTGCTTAACCATTCGCATACAGCATCAGCCGTCAGGACCAGTGGCCGCCTGTCATGGATATCCACCATGCCTTTGTTGCTGGCGGCAGTTACGATGACGAACCCCTCATTTCCATGGTCTTTATCGTAAGGCGCTTTACCGATGGCGGCGAAGAACAGGGGTTCTTTCTTCTTGTGATAAATCAGGTAGGGCTGTTTCTTTTCCCCGTCCCGTTTCCATTCGTACCAGGCATCAGCAGGCACAATGGCACGGCCATGGTTCCAGAGCGGTTTGAACATGCGCCCCGTTGCAGCGGTTTCACCGCGGGCGTTGATGAGCGGCTGCTTGTCCCACCATTCGGGACCGTAGCCCCAGTAAACCGGATCAAAGTGCAACTCGCCTTCTCTTTCGTTGAGCAGCAATACCTTAGTCCCCGGGGCAACGTTAAACCGCCCTATCGGCTCCGGATCATAGAGAATTTCCTCAGGCGTCAGCCCAAGGGATTCAAAATACTCGTCTCTGCTGCTGTACTGCGCAAATCGTCCACACATAAGCACCTCCAGTTTTAAGGATAGGCGTTATTGCCTGTGGTAGTGAATACCACAGCAGATTTGCTGATCACTAAGGAGAATGGGCTGGCTGGATATGATGTTTACTGCATTAGATATAATCCTAAATTTTCTATTGATATTCAGAACACAACTGACTCATCTTCCTTTACTCATTTCTGAATTTTTTCATTCCGGGGGATAATAGCGGCCTTTTTGTCCTCCCTTCCCCAAATCACTTTTCCTTAATGCTAGTTGCTGCGGGTAATGGCAAATATCAAAAATCCATTGAGATATCGTATGACTCAGATCGTATTTAATGAAGAGTGGGTAGTAGAAAAGAAACTCACTGAACGCACCGGGCTTGGAAGCCGTCAGATTGAAAATTATCGTCAGGAGTGTTGGATAGAAGGTGTCCATTTCAAACGCGTTTCGCCGAAAGGCAATCATGCGAGTAAGCGCGGGACAACCTGGTACAACTATCCCCGGATTAACAAATTTATTCAGGATTCATGATAATGGCTGCTTTACCTACCGGCGTGGAAATCAGAGGTAAAAGTCTCTGCATCTGGTTTATGTACCGTGGTAAAAGATGCCGGGAGCCTCTGAAAGGCTGGACGAACACGCCAGCCAATATCAAAAAAGCCGGTAGTCTTCGCGCCATTATTGTCAGTGAAATTAACTTAGGAGAATTCGATTACCACAGACGCTTCCCCTCATCGCTTAGAGCGCGCAAGGTCGTTACCACACTCTCGATAAATACGATGGGTGAGCTGTGCGATGCCTGGGTCAGAATTAAAGAAACGGAACTGACCGCCAACACCATGCGTAAAACCAAATCGCAGCTGAAGACGTTATTGCACATCGTAAATGCTGACACGCCCATATCTGCCATAAGACACAGCGACATCCTGAATTACCGCCTTGAACTTCTGAACGGCACAACTTTATACAACCACAATAACCGTTCCAACAGGATCGGCCGCTCCGTGCGTTCGGTAGATAACTATATCTCCCTCCTAAATTCGATTCTTCGCTTTGCCTATATCTCGGGTTTCATCAAAAATAAACCATTCGAGGGTATTAAGAAGCTGCAAAAGTCCCGACCTAAGCCTGATCCTCTTTCCAGGGCAGAGTTTGATCTGCTGATGCAAAGCGAAACGGGACAAAGCCAGAACATGTGGAAATTCGCCATTTTCTCTGGCGTTCGCCATGGTGAGCTGGCCGCACTCGCCTGGGAGGATGTAGATTTCGAGAATGGGACGATTCACGTACGCCGCAACCTGACTTCCATGGGGCTTTATGGTCCGCCCAAAACGCGTGCCGGCATCCGCTTGATAAAGCTTCTGCAACCCGCAATTGATGCGTTAAAGGCACAACGTCCCCTCTCTGAGCATCAACCTAAGACTACAATTGTGATCCATCATCGTGAGTATGGTAAGACGGAAAAGCAGAAAGTGCGTTTCGTTTTTATCCCGCGAGTGAAGAACGGAAAGCAAAAACCGGGATATTCCTTATCAAGCATTGGCGCGCGCTGGGAAGCCGCTGTAAAACGTGCTGGAATTCGTCGC
This sequence comes from Pantoea sp. alder81, assembly GCF_020179835.1. Taxonomy (GTDB): domain Bacteria; phylum Pseudomonadota; class Gammaproteobacteria; order Enterobacterales; family Enterobacteriaceae; genus Pantoea. Next base: position 27,565 of record NZ_JAIUDA010000002.1, read on the forward strand.
CGTAATCCGTACCATACGCGACATACTTTTGCCTGCTGGCTTCTGTCAGCTGGCGCTAACCCGTCATTCATAGCGAATCAGATGGGGCATGAGAACGCGCAGATGGTGTTTGAAATCTACGCGACATGGATTGAAGAGATGAATGGTGAGCAGGTTGATATGCTTAACAGCAAATTGGTATTTTGAAGCACAGCGCCATTAGAAACTTGAGTAAAAGACTCTATAGTTAAGGCTCGAAAACTCTTAAAAATCCCAAGTCTTATCTACTCATATTTATTTTTATTTTTTTCAACCAATTGGAGAATGTGCTTTCCTATTGCTTCTGACATTTTTGGCGGTACAGCATTGCCAATTTGTCTTGCTTTAGATTGCATTCCTCCTACAAATTTATAATGATCAGGAAATGTTTGTAAACACGCAGCTTCACGAACAGTCAAAGCCCTGTTTTGGTCTGGATGTCCAAAACGCCCATTTGAATAGCTAATACACTTAGTGGTTAATCCGCTTGCCGGTTTGTCCCAACTTAAACGCCCATATACATCAGTATGACCTTTGTGCTTCTTATGGCATTCAAGTAATAAATGTGCTGGCCATGACTCCCTCCCACCACCTTCAGGGGTACATTGAATGCGTTGGAGGTTTTTTTCAGATAGTTTTGCCGCAATATGGTCTTTAATATGAGCGTGACTCTCTCCCGCCCCAATGGGCGGTAGATGGCTAATCCATTCTCTAACTGTTGAATAAGGATTTTTGCCATCACCATGAGTTTTTTCAGGCAAAGACACCTCATAATCTTTTGCAGCTAATAAAACCAGACGTTCCCTAGTTTGAGGCACTCCAAACCAAGAAGCGGGTAGAACCTTATAGTCAAAATTATAACCAAGGTAACTTAGCGTTTTCAGAAAATCATTAAAAGTGCCTTCGCTTTTGTCAAATTTTTGCATACCAGGTACATTCTCAACAAAAACGAAATCTGGAACATTTTTTTTGACGAATCGTGCAAACTCTTTCAAGAGGTCTAATCTAGGATCATCATTCTTTTTATTAGAGTTTTGTCTTGAGTATGGTTGACATGGTGCACAACCTGAAAAAAGCACTGGACAATTTTCTGCTACTTGCTCTTTAAATCTTGCTAATATGTCTTCATCTACACTTCTGATGTCTGCATTAATAAATGTTGAGTTTGGAAAATTTTCACTGAATGAAGCGGCTGCGTCTGCATCAAAATCGAGCCCAAAAACCACATCAAAACCAGCCTGATGAAAACCTTGACTTGTTCCGCCGCAACCTGAAAAAAAATCGAACACTTTGATTTTATTCATTTTATTGTCCTCTGCACTTCGAAATCTATTCAATAATACCACGGTCTAAAGCTTGTGCCAGCGACTTTCTAATCTGCTTGAAAACCACATGTTCATAATCAATTGTTGTGAGCAAAATGTTTTGAACAGCAAACACATCTGCGCCTGATATTTCATCTTTTTCTTTACCTATAATTTTCTGGCTTAAGAATTCTATTTTGTTTTTATTGACATCTTTATCTTCTAAATCCCATTCATTTTCATTGATTATAGATAAATATTGTTGATTTTCACATTCTGATATTAAAAACTCTTCAGGAGTGTTCACAGGTAAATAATGAACTTTTTTGAAAGCATATTCCAGCACTGCACGCTGACTCTTTTTAAGCTCGTCTTTATTTACCCCATCCCTGTTTCCACTTGCATTAACTGTAAGTTCACAGTCAAAATACTGCTTCATTGTTGTTACTAAGTCTCGATCAGAAATCTCTTCAATTTTCTTCGGTTTTAATTTCTTGTTCTTATCACCATCGAGTAGAAATAAAATATCCTTCCTGTCAACTAAAGAATAAGTCGGCAAATGCTTGCTTAAAATAGTTTCTGCACCACCAGGTATATATATGATGTTGAATGATTTCCTTAACCGTTCATCATTCCTTATGGCGCGTTTAACTAATTCTGCCGCAATTTTATCCTCTGTAATTATCGTTCTACATGACAAATCATGGCCAAGTTCGACAAACGCTTCGTCTGCAGAAATATTTTGTGCAATTTTAGATGTTTCAGTTTTCAAATCATATATAAAAAGCTTGATGGATTCCTTAGGTAAGAAATTCACTATAGTTGGAGAGTGTGTTGAAATAACAACCTGATGTTTCTTTTCGGAGACTATTTCGAAAATAATTTCCATTGCTCTTTTCTGAGCCCCTGGATGTAATGACACTTCTGGCTCGTCTAACAAAACAAGGGAATTAGGCTTTGCATTAAAAAGACTGATAATTAGAGAAACCACTGCAAACTCACCACTACCTGCATATGCTTCTGTATAGCTCAGTTGATCTGTGGATAATAAAGCAGTACCACCTCTAGCGCCCCAAAACCGATGCTCCAGGAATCTTATGTTTTGATAATCACGACCTAAAACATAAGATACTGCTTCAATCATCTTTGGATTTAAAGTGATATTTCTAACAATTGTTTCTTTATTCCACAACTTTAATGACTTAAGATTTTCATCGAAAGCTTTTTTAATATATTTAGACTTCCCTCTTATAAACTCTTGCTTGGTAATTAACTTCCCACTTTTTTTCTTCCGCACCTTATAATCAGAATGATACATGCATCTATCATAAGCACTTAGTTCGGATCTAAAGTCTAGAAATACCAATGGTTTTCTAATTTTATTAAATCTAGTAGCATTGCCCGTTTTCAATGCAACTTCGGCTTGGCTCTCCATGTCATCACCTACCAACGGCCTGCTCGTCTCCCAATAATCCAAAGTTTGTTTAGTAGCATTTACCCGAGTCTGCAGAATTTCAACCTCTTTATCAAATTCATTTTTATAACCATATATATATCTAGGTTTTAAAGATGAGCCATCTGTAAGTTGCAATTCAGGAAATACGTCTGTTTCAGTTGTAAACCAATATCGAGTAATGTTTTTACCATTTGGGCATCCAAACAGCGCTTTGATTACTGAACTTTTGTTGGTTCCATTTTGCCCAACCAATACAGTTATCGGAAATTGAAAATCAATCCTTGCATTACGTTCTAAATTTTTGAAATAAGGAAATCTGACATGAGTAATAAAGGATTCAAACTCTCCATTAGCAAAGCTTTTTTTTAATTTTCTTACCATGTCCTTATGATCTTTATCATTCATATGTAAATCCTTGATAAGTATTCAAATGAAAAAAATTGAGCAATAAGAATAATTGCAGTTAGAATTCCGTTTGTCTGATGAGCGATGATTATTTCATCAATTTGAGAATTGTGCTTCATAAAAGACAATTGACTAGAATTTACTCGAGGTTTATCGCTCAGGCAAGATGTCAACATCATGTAATTATGACTGACAACTGTCAAAGTAAAACGTACTATATGTTCAATGATTCGCTTATAGACGCTCATCGCCACTACCTAGGGCGTGTTGCCCTTTAGGTGCCCCTTAAGCAATGCAAAATCCAAAATGATCGATATAAATCAAGAAGTAACGAAGAAAGAACAATATAACCTGAACAAGCTTCAGAAGCGTCTGCGTCGTAACGTGGGCGAAGCCATTGCTGATTTCAACATGATTGAAGAAGGCGATCGCATCATGGTTTGCCTGTCAGGTGGTAAAGACAGCTACACCATGCTGGAAATTTTGCGCAATTTGCAGAAGAGCGCGCCGGTGAACTTCTCACTGGTGGCGGTCAATCTCGACCAGAAACAGCCAGGATTCCCGGCGCACATTCTGCCCGCGTATCTGGAAGAACAGGGTGTCGAGTATAAGATCGTTGACGAAGATACTTACTCCATCGTTAAAGAGAAGATTCCGGAAGGCAAGACCACCTGTTCGCTCTGTTCACGTTTGCGTCGCGGGATTCTTTACCGCACCGCCACCGAATTGGGCTGTACCAAGATTGCGCTGGGCCATCATCGCGACGATATCCTGCAGACAATGTTTCTGAACATGTTCTACGGCGGCAAAATGAAAGGCATGCCACCGAAATTGATGAGTGATGATGGCAAGCATATCGTCATTCGTCCGCTGGCCTATTGTCGCGAAAAAGACATCATTCGCTTTGCCGAAGCGCGTCAGTATCCGATCATTCCGTGCAACCTGTGCGGATCACAGCCGAACCTGCAGCGTCAGGTCGTTGCCGATATGCTGCGCGATTGGGATAAACGTTATCCTGGCCGTATTGAAACCATGTTCAGCGCGATGCAGAACATCGTGCCATCGCACATGGCGGACATTAATTTGTTCGACTTTAAAGGCATTCAACACGGTGATGAAGTGGTCGACGGCGGTGATATTGGCTTCGATCGCGAAACCCTGCCGGTCAAACCCGCTGGCTGGCAGCCGGAAGAAGAGGATGCATCCGCATCAAGCGTGCGCCTGGATGTGCTAGAAATTAAGTAATCATCAGTGATTCAAATTAAGGCGCAGCGCTTCGGCTCTGCGCCTTTTTTATTACCGATGCGGAGGTGGATCGATAATGGGCGGAAACTCAGGATCGTGTGGAGGATCCGGTTCCGGAATCGGCTGCGGATGAGGAATCGGCTCTGGAATCGGTGGCGGATCGGTTGGGATAGGTTCGCTGGCAATAAATGCTTGCATGCCCTGCTCCTTGTCGCTGAATGTCCTTTAAGCATAGGAAAGGAAAAGCGACCAAGCCAAGCGGGCAAAAAAAAAGCCGGCGGATTAGCCGGCGTTGTACGAATCAAATGTGCTATGCAGTAATTCTAAAAAAGGAAGTAAGACAATATGGAGCGCAACGCCCATCGCTTGACGTTGCATTCACCTGCGAGAGAGAGTTTGCCCCTGTTAGGTGATCCACTTATTGATATCGATCAGGTTTTTCCCGCTTTTCTACTTGTGGCATCTTATTTAACAGCGGGTTTACGCTTTATAACGTAGTACTTACACTACAACCAGTTACGCCGTTTGAGCCATATCGCCACGCCCACTACCATCACCAGCAGCAACACGCAGAAAGCCGTAAAGCCCAGCGGCCAGCTACCACCGGGAATACCGCCAAGGTTGACGCCAAATAAACCGGTCAGGAAAGTGGCAGGCAGGAAAATCATCGCCATCAGCGACATGGTATAGGTACGGCGGTTCATTGATTCAGCCAGCAAAGACGCGACTTCATCGGCCAGAATGCCGGTACGCGCCACGCCAGCATTCAGATCGTCCAGCCCGCGCCCCAGACGATCGGCCACGTCCTGCATACGGCGGCGATCGTCATCATTCATCCACGGCAGCTTTTCACTCGCCAGTCGGGCATAAACGTCACGCTGCGGCGCCATATAACGGCGCATTACAATGAGCTGTTTCCGCAGCAGCGCCAGTTCACCGCGTGCAGGCACCTGCTGATCCATTAACGCATCTTCCAGCTCAATGATTTTATCGTGCATTTCTTCGATAAACTCGCTGGCGTGATCGGTGAGCGCATCACAAACATCCACCAGCCAGCTGCCGCCATCCACCGGACCATTGCCGTTTTGCAAATCGGCCAGCACTTCATCAATGGCGTAGACTTTGCGACGGCGCGTAGAAACAATCACTTTGTCGTTGATAAACACGCGCATGGCAACGAGTTGATCAGGTCGTGAATCGGCGTTGTGATTGACGCTGCGCAGCACAATCATAAAACCGTCGCCTAAGCGCGTCACGCGAGGACGCATGCTGTCGCCCGCTAACGCATCGCGCACGGAATCGGGGATCAAAGGGGTATTTTGCAGCCACTCGGCACTTTGGCGTTGCGTGTAGTTCAGATGCAGCCAGCACGGACGTTCACAGTTGATGACATCTTTATCTTCAATCGGGATAACTCCGCCTTTACCATCCAACTGGCAGGAGATAATCGCATCCGAAACTTTTAATGCTTTTCCTTCAATGACGTTCACTGACTCGCCTCACTATCAAAATCAATACGATACAGTCTAGCGTGGCGCAGACGAGTTGCAATCATCAGGCTGTGAGCAAAGATGACAAGGAAGCGGCTAGCGCCAGAGAAACATGAGCAGCCGCGGTGCAATGGAATGCGCCTCCTTACCCGTTGAACCGGTTAAGAAGCACGCACTCAATCACGCCGCTCTGCTGATGTACGCGGTTAAATCAATGCTTTTCGATCCACAGCTCGCGGCTGTAGGCGACATCTTCCGGGTTAGTGATTGGATATCCTTTCACAAACGGCTTGATTAGACGTCCGTTGGTGTATTGATAGATCGGTGCGATAGGCGCCTGATCGGCAATGATCTGCTCCGCTTTGTTGTAGTCGGTGTTCCGCGCAGCCACGCTGGTTTCCATACTGGCCTTATTCAGCACCGCATCATAATCCGCGCTGTGAAAACGGGCGATATTACCAGTGTGTGTTGAGGTCAGCAGACTCAGGAAAGTGGAAGGCTCATTGTAATCCCCGACCCATGACGCGCGAATCACGTCAAAGCTACCGCTGTTACGGCTGTCAATGTAGGTCTTCCACTCCTGGTTTTGCAGCGTAACGTCAACACCAAGATTTTTCTTCCACATTGAGGCCACGGCGATCGCGATCTTCTGATGGCTTTCCGAGGTGTTGTACAGCAGCGTCAAATGCAGCGGTTTGCCAGGACCGTAGCCAGCGGAAGTCAGCAGCGCTTTTGCCTGTGCGTTCAACTCCTGCTGGCTGTGCTGTTGCAGATAACTTTGCTGTGGCGTAAACCCTGCGGTGACGTCCGGTGTAAAGTGCCAGGCCGGTTTTTCCCCCGTTCCTAACACTTTCTCAGCGATGATGCGGCGATCGATACTCCATGACAGCGCTTTACGCACGCGCACATCGGCGGTTGGACCCTTTTCCGTGTTAAAGGCGTAGTAATAGGTGCCCAGCTGATCCGGCGTATACACCTGGCCCGGCAGCTCTTTTTTCAGCAGCGCATACATATTTTTCGGGAAGGATTCGGTGATATCGATATCGCCCGCGCGGTAACGTTTTGTGGCGCTGGACTCTTCGTTAATAGGGATGAAGGTCACTTTGGTCAGGACAGAGTGGCTGTTATCCCAGTAGTGTTGATTACGCACCAACACGATTTTTTCGTTCACCACACGGTCCTGCAATTGATAGGCCCCGTTGCCCACTAATTTACCAGGTGCCGTCCAGCTATCAGGATTTTGCTCAATCACCTTTTGCGGCACCGGATACATCGCGGCATTCGCCACCATGCTCGGGAACCACGGCACTGGGCGTGACAATGTCACCTTCAGATGATTGGCATCGGTGGCTGTGACACCCAGCTTATCGGCACTCATTTGCCCTTTCGTAATGGCATCCGCGTTTTCGATGCCACTTAGCGCGGCAAACCACGCAAAGGGAGAACTGTTTTTGGGTTCGACCAGGCGTTGCCAGCTATAGACAAAATCCTGCGCGGTGACCGGTTCGCCATTAGACCAGCGCGCATCTTTACGCAGCGTGAAAATCCAGGTTTTGTTGTCGTTGCTATGCCAGCTTTCGGCCACGCCCGGCACGATTTTGCCGTGTGCGTCCTGATTGGTCAGCCCTTCGAACAGATCGCGCATCACCTGAATTTCCGGCAGGCCCACGGCTTTCATCGGATCTAGCGAGGCGGGTTCGTCTTTGATATGGCGAACAATTTCCTGTGTCGGCGCTAACTGTGCGCCCGCTGGTACATTTGCGGCGAACACCGGTGAGAAAACGCCAGCAATCATTACGACGGCCAGCGTCTTGCGGAAAGTTAATGTCATCACCACTCCTTTACCCAAAAAAATGGCGACTGCGAAGAGGTCTGCGTCGCCAGCGTCTTTGGTGACTCTATCGCAAATTGCTGATTGATATATAGCTATTTCCCTGTCTGCTGTTTACCGTTATGTTGAGGCTGAATTATCGGTCACATTTTTAATCCTGAACGCCAACCCGATTCAGGCTCTTTTGCACGATTTCAGAGAGGAATGTCATGTCGTCACATCATCCCCGTACGCTGCGCGGCAAACTCGACGCGGTCTGGCAACAATATGGGCAATCGGTGCTCGGTGCACCGTTGCTGTGGTTTCCGGCCCCGGCGGCCGATGCCGACAGCGGATTGATTATTGCCGGCACGCACGGTGATGAAAATGCCGCCATCGCGACCTTATCCGGTGCGATGCGTACGCTGCCTGAGTCGCTGCGTCGCCATCATGTGGTGCTGGCGGTGAATCCCGATGGTTGCCAGTTGGGGCTGCGTGCCAATGCGAACGGTGTCGATCTCAACCGCAATTTCCCGGCCGCCAACTGGCAAAATGGCGACACGGTATATCGCTGGAACAGCGCGGCGGATGAGCGTGATGTGGTGTTGTCGACGGGCAGCAGCCCCGCTTCCGAGCCGGAAACGCGCGCGCTGTGCCAGCTAATCCACCAAATCAAGCCGCGCTGGGTCGTTTCCTGGCATGAACCTCTGGCCTGCATTGACGATCCGCACCACAGTCACCTCGCGCAGTGGCTGGCGGAACAAACCCAATTACCGGTGGTAAGCAGCGTCGGGTATGCCACGCCAGGCTCTTTTGGCAGCTGGTGCGACGATCTCGGCTTGTTGTGCATTACTGCCGAGATGCCGCCTATTTCGGTGGATGAAGCCACCGAAGTTTATCTTGATGCGATGATTAACCTGCTGCGCTGGCAGCCGCAGGCTTAAGCACGCCGTGTGAGAAATGCAGCGACGGCTCAACATCGGCAGCCAGCCAGGTGGGGCCGTCAAGATCGGCAAATTTTGCGATCGGTGTCAGCGGTAACGCCGCGCGGATCGCACGCGAAGTACACAGCATACAGCCGAGCATCACCGCAAACCCTTGCTGACGTGCCTCTTTTGCCAGCGCCAGAGCCTCCGTCAATCCGCCGGTTTTATCCAGCTTGATGTTCACCATCTCATAGCGCCCTTTTAACTGCGGCAACTGGTCCCGTGTATGACAACTCTCGTCAGCGCAGATGGGCAATGGGTGCACAAAATTCTCCAGCGCGGCGTCTTCTGCTGCAGGCAGCGGTTGCTCTAGCATGGCGACGTTGAGATCCGCCAGCAATTGGCAGCGTGCCGCCAACCCCTCTGCATGCCATGACTCATTGGCATCGACAATCAAAGTGGCTTCGGGAACAGCGGTGCGAATCGCCACCAGGCGCTCGCTGATCAGGTGGTTATCAAGTTTGATTTTCAGCAGAGTGGCGCCATGCTGCCACAGCGCCAGCGCACTGCTGGCCATGGCGTCTGGCGTATCAATACTGATGGTGTGCGCAGTGGCAATCTCCTCCGCCAACTGTACGTCGCACAGCGCCTGCAACGTTTTGCCCTGCTGCTGACGCTCCAGGTCCCACAAAGCACAGTCCAGGGCATTACGCGCGGCACCCGCGGGTAATGCCTGCTGTAACGCTGTACGCGTCATGCCGTTTTGTATTGCGGGCAGTTGACTTGCGATTTGCTGCATCACCGAAGCTTCATTCTCCCCGTAGCGTGCATAGGGCGTGGCTTCACCGACGCCTTTAAGTCCGTCCTGTTCGATTTCCACCACCACGACATGGGCTTCCGTTCGACTGCCGCGTGAAATAACAAACGGCGAATGCAACGGCCAGGCTTCCGGATAACTCTTCACTGTTCTCATTATTTCTCCTTAAATCCGCAGCTTAAATGCGAGCCGCCTCGGTTTTCACTACGAAATGCGCTCGTAAACCCTTCAAAATTATGTCATAAACAAACGCTATATCTGCTCTGGTAGGCTTAATGCCAGACTTATTCTTCGCTAAAAAGGAAATCGTATGTCTCAGAATGTTCACTTCCAGGGTAACCCGGTCCCGGTTGCAGGTCACTTCCCGCAAGCAGGCGAACAAGCTAAACCTTTCAATCTGGTGGCTAAAGATCTTAGTGACGTATCCCTTTCTCAGTATGCAGGTAAACGCAAAGTTCTGAACATTTTCCCAAGCATTGATACCGGCGTATGCGCCTCATCGGTTCGTAAATTTAACGAGCGTTCAGGTGAAGCGGATAATACCGTGGTGCTGTGCATCTCTGCTGACCTGCCTTTTGCCCAGTCACGTTTCTGTGGTGCAGAGAACGTGAGCAATGTGGTTACGCTGTCGGCTCTGCGCGGTGCTGAGTTCAAAGAAGATTACGGTGTGGCGATTGCCGATGGCCCACTGAAAGGCCTGACTGCACGTGCTGTGGTGGTGCTGGATGAAAACGACAAAGTGATTTACAGCGAATTGGTGAACGAAATCACCGAAGAGCCAAACTACGATGCGGCGCTGGCTGCACTGAAGTAAGCATTTTTGATGTGATAAGGGCGCACTTCACGAAGTGCGCCCTTTTTTATGGCAGTAAGATGAGCGCTATGAAATTACTCGCTTTCACCGCGCTTTTGACCCAGCCCGTATTCACGCAATTTATTGGCAATCGCGGTATGTGATACACCAAGGCGTTTCGCCAGTTTGCGCGTACTTGGATAAGACAAATAGAGCCGCGTCAGGACCGAACGTTCGAAGCGGCTGGTGATGTCATCCAGCGAACCTTCCATCGCTTCCTCGCCTAGCGTCACATCTAATGCCTGCTCGGGCAGAATGATGTCCTGAGGACGCAACTCGTACCCTTCTAGCTGCGTCAGAGCGCGGTAGAGCGCATTTTTCAGCTGTCGCACATTACCTGGCCAGTTATAGCGCGTCAGGAACGGTGTCAGCTGCGCGGACAGACGCGGACGCGGCAGACCCTGCTCATCGGCAAAGCGTGCCACAAACATCTCCGTCAGCGGCAGAATGTCCAGTGGGCGTTCACGCAAAGGCGGCAAATTCAGCGTCAGCACATTGAGGCGATAAAACAGATCTTCGCGGAACTCGCCACGCTGCACCAGCTCAATCAGGTTCTTCTGCGTGGCACAAATGACGCGCACATCCACATGCACTTCATGTTCTTCACCCACGCGACGGAAAGTGCCATCGTTGAGGAAACGCAGCAGCTTTGTCTGCATGCGCGGCGACATCTCACCGATTTCATCCAGCAGCACTGAGCCGCCGTTGGCCTGTTCAAAGAAGCCTTTCTTGCCTTCCAGCGCATTCGGGTAAGCCCCAGCCGCGTGACCAAAGAGTTCGCTCTCAGCCACATCATCCGGTAAGGAGGCACAGTTGAGTGCCAGGAAGGGCTTCTTACCGCGTGCGCTGCGTAAATGGCAGGCACGCGCCAGCATGTCTTTGCCGGTGCCGGTATCGCCCACAATCAGCAGCGGCGCATCATGCATTGCCAGTTTACGTGCCTGATCGATCACCTGACGCATTTTCGGCGTCACCGCCACGATGTGGTCGAATTCAGACTCATCCGTCACGGTGAGATTTTGCAACTGACGGCCCATGCGGGCGGTGGATTTCAGCGTGATCATTGCGCCCACCGGCTGATCGCTCTGCCCTTCTTCTTCCGCCAGATAAATTGGTCGCGCTTCCATCAGGAAATCACGCCCCTGAATCACAACGTGATGTGCCTGTGCTTCCACACGCTCATTCTCGATCCAGCGCTGGAAGTTGAAACCGGTGATCAGGGTCGCGGCGTTTTGGTTACGCAGTTTCTGTTCATCAAGATTGAACAGGTTTTGCGCTGCCGGATTGGCGAGTTCCACTTTGCATCTAAGGTCGATTGAGAACACCGGTTCCGGCATAGCGATCAGTAATGCACTTAACGCGCGATGTTCACGCTCAGAGGGCATGTAGCTCACAGTGCGCACATCTGTTACGCCAGGTGTACGACGGATTTCCGCCATCAGCGTACTGAAGGGTTCGAATTCAAGGGCAGAAAAGTTGAGATAGATGCGACCGAGCGGCGCAATTTCAATACCGCGCAGGTCGATGTTGCGCGCAACCAGCAGGTCGAGTAGCTCGCGCGCCAGACCGATGCGGTCCTGGCAGAAAACTTCCAAACGCATTGCGATGAGCCTTAGTCAGGTTTTGATTTTAGTGATAATACGCTAACTTGCAGCGCCTCAGAAGGGGGCTGTCATGAAAAGTTGACAGTTTGAGGCAGGTGACGCGAAGAAGTGTAGCGGAACGACCCCTAATAATCCCGCCAAATATCACATTTAACAAAGATAATTTCACCTTTCACCCGGTTTGCAGCGTGAAAGGTGAACAAAGAGAGATTATTTAGCAGCCTGCCCTGGTTTACCCCCACTCTTAGACAGGGATTCTTTCAGCTGAACCAGTAATTCCCGACGGAAATCCCCGAGACGCGGCTTATCATCTTCCAGCCATGGCAGCGGACGACACAATTCCATGGCTTTGATGCCTAGTCGCGCGGTCAGTAAACCGGCGCCAATGCCCTGAGCGGCGCGCGCCGAGAGGCGTGCCGCGATGTCCTGCGACATCCAGTCCATCCCCACTTCACGTACCAGCTCGGAGGCACCGGCAAAAGCCATGTTCAGCAATACCAGGCGAAACAGGCGGATGCGGCTGAAATAGCCCAACTCAATGCCATAAATAGCCGCAATACGATTAACCAGCCGCAGGTTGCGCCAGGCAATAAATGCCATGTCCACCAGCGCCAACGGGCTCACCGCGATCATCAGCGTGGATTCTGCTGCGTGGCGGCTGATCTCGCGATGCGCCTGACGATCCAGTACCGGTTGCACCAGCTGGGCGTAAAGCATCACAATTTCGCGATCGTTATGGGTTTCATGCAGCGCCGCGTGCCAGCGCTGCAGAGCCGGGTGTGCCTGATCGAGCTGCGCCTGCTGAGCCAGCTTTTCGCAAAAAGCGCGGCCTTTACCGATACCGTGGCTGTGCAGTAATTCCCGCCCGATATCGCGCTCCTCGGCTCGCTGGCGCAGTCGGTAAAGACGACGCCATTCGCCGATTAATGCCCCGGCTCCGGCAATCACAATCAGACCTCCAGCCACGCCGGTGCCGAGTGAAAACCAATCGCGCGTAATCCAGGCATCATGCATCCACTGAGCGCCCTGCGCGACCACGCTGATACCAAAAATTCCCAGCCCCGCCCCCACCATCTTGCGCCATAAACTGCGTTTGGGGCGCAGCGCGGCCTCAACCACCTTTTCGCCTTCGCCCTCTGCCAGCGGCTCCGACTCTGGTGTAGCAAGAAACGCGCCCTCGCTTTCCTCACTGAAGGTGTGTGCCGCACGCAGCGGTGGTTGCGCATCAGCTTCCAGCGGACGGGCAAAATCAATGCGCGGTTTTATAGGGGTTTCGTCGCTCATCGCAATTTATCTCCAAGTAAAAATTCCAGCGCGGCATCCATGCGAATGTGCGGCAGCGGCCGATCGACATCCAACTGCTGCGGCTGGAACTGTTCAAACTGAAATCCTTGCTGCTGCCAGAACTGATGTCCGGGCAAACGTGGCGGCACTTCGCCGGGATAAAAGGTCAGTGCTTCACCATCATTAAGACGATGGCCGCGCAGTGCTGGCATTTTCTCACCACGATGATCCACCAGCCCACTTTCTGTGGCCTGCACCGATGCCAGTCCAAGGCAATCCATGCTGATTCCTTCAAACGCCGCGTTTTGCCAGGCATCCTGAACCAATTGCTGTAACAGCGACACCATATTGGCGTGCTGATCGGACGTGATATGGTCGGCTTTGGTAGCGGCAAACAGCAACTTATCGATCACCGGGGAAAACAGACGACGGAACAGCGTGCGCTGCCCATAATGGAAGCTCTGCATCAACTGCGTGAGTGCCAGCCGCATATCATTGAACGCTTGCGGTCCGCTGTTTAACGGCTGCAAACAATCCACCAGCACGATCTGGCGATCAAATCGCAGAAAATAATTTTTGTAGAAACCTTTCACCACGTGCTGGCAGTAGTAGTTAAAGCGTTGCTGCAGCACGGCAAAGTTACTGCCTGCGGGGGCCTGCAACAGCTTGCTGGCGTGAATCTCATCCACCTGTGGCCACGGGAAGAACTGCAGCGCCGGGGCGCCTGCCATATCGCCCGGCAGCACAAAGCGGCCTGGCTGAATAAAGTGCAACCCCTCGGTTTTGCACTGATGCAGATAATCCGTCCAGGCAGCAGCAATCTCCGCGAGACGATTTTCATCCGCTGTTGCAAAAGGATCGAGATCCTTTGACAGACTGTGCCAGCGCGCTGCCCACTGCTGGCGATCGCCCTGCAGTAAACCCATCATCTGTCGTGACCAGCTGAGGTAATCGTGCGCCAGCATCGGCAGATCGAGCAGCCATTCACCGGGATAATCAACGATTTCAAGATACAGCGTGGCGGTATCTTTGAAGTGGCGCAGCAGTGATTGCTCAGGACGATAACGCAGCGCAAGACGCATTTCGCTGACACCACGCGTCGGCGTTGGCCAGACGGGAGGCGTACCGTAAAGTTGTGCCAAACCTTCATCATAGGTAAAACGTGGCGTCCCCAGTTCACGCTGCGGCACACGTTTAACGCCCAGCAGACGCTCTTCGCGCACCACGGAAAACAGCGGCAATCGGGCGCCGCTGTGAACATTAAGAAGTTGGTTCACCAGTGAGGTGATAAAGGCGGTTTTCCCGCTGCGGCTCAGGCCGGTTACTGCGAGGCGCAGATGGCGGTCAACACCGCGGTTCATCAACGCCGACAATTCATTTTGCAGTCTTTTCATCGTTTTCCCTGATGAAACGTGCTGACAGGCGATTAAATACCTTACTCAGCAACGGTTCCAGGGCGGCCGCCAGTAACAGGCGCAACGGGCGACGCGCCACCGATTTTACTGCCCAGCCAGCCAAGCCGCCGGGCCCATAGGTTACTGCACTGATAATGATAAATTTCCCCGCCGACTTCAACGCAGGTGTCGCGCGGCGGCGCAGAGCAGTGATACGCGGATTGTACATGTCCACTCCTTAAGAATATGCGGTGAAGCGGACCCGCAATGGGTCCGGCGAAAAAAATCAGATTTGACGGAAGCGACTGCGCACGCTGAAGGTCTCAGAGGTGACGTAGCGTTCAATATCTCGCACGTTACGCTCATCACTTTTCAACGATGTTTCCAGCTCATCCAACAAATCTCGAGCAGTAGGCATGTGCTGGTCAGGTGCATCAGCCGGCTTTTCGTCCAGCACAAAGCCAAGAATGAAATACGCCACCACGGTAAACATAAACAGCCCGAGGAACAGCGATAGCACCACAATCACACGCAACAGTCGCACCGGAATATCAAGATACTCCGCCAGACCGGCACAAACGCCGCGAACCTTGCCCTGCTGCGGGATACGCCACAGCTTGCGGCCATTCATCATGGTTGCCTCCAGCCTGGATGCTCTGCATCCAGAATGGCTTCGAGTGCTTCCACACGTTCACGCATGCGACGCGCGTCTTGCGTCAACTGTTGCAGACGCTGCATATCGCCTGACGACAACTCCGCGCCACCGTTGCGTTTGTTGCTGTAGTGCAGCCATAACCAGATCGGCGCTACGAAGAGCACGAAGATCGTCAGGGGTATGGCGAGAAAAAGTGCGCTCATTGACTCTCCTTAATCATTAACACTCTGGTCGAGGGGCTCAGCGTCGAGCCCCACACCCTTCACTCGCTGCGGTTCATTTTGGCTTTCAGCGCGGCCAGCTGCTGGCTGATTTCGTCATCGGCTTTCAGCTCGGCAAACTCCTGGTCGAGGCCTTTTGGCTTACCAAAACGCTGACTTTCCGCTTCCGCTTCCATATGGTCGATACGACGTTCAAAGGACTCAAAACGCGCCATCGCATCATCCAGTTTGCCACTGTCCAGTTGACGGCGCACATCGCGGGAAGAAGATGCCGCCTGATGGCGCAGCGTCAGCGCCTGCTGGCGTGCACGGGTTTCGCTGAGTTTTTTCTCCAGCTCACCAATCTCACCTTTCATCCGATCAAGCGTCTCTTCCACCTGAGTCGCTTCCTGCTTGAGTGCTGCAATCAAATCGGTCAGTTTCTGTTTTTCAATCAGCGCAGAACGCGCTAAGTCTTCTTTTTCTTTGCTGATAGCCAGTTCGGCTTTTTCCTGCCATTCAGCCTGCTGAATTTCGGCCTGCTCGATACGGCGCAGCAGCTGTTTCTTTTCAGCCAGCGCGCGCGCTGAGGTGGAGCGAACTTCCACCAGCGTGTCTTCCATTTCCTGAATCATCAGGCGTACCAGTTTCTGCGGATCTTCGGCGCGTTCCAGCAGGGAATTAATGTTAGCGTTCACGATGTCGGCGAAACGAGAAAAAATACCCATAATGATGTTCCTCTATTTGTCATGTGGTTGTGCGGTGCACGGTTTCTTAATACAAATGCCGTGCCAACTTTTAATATATTGATTTTAAACAGTTTGCATATTTTACATTCGCGCAGGCATCCATTAAGGTAGTGAAATTGATTAACCAGTGGCGAAATTCATCATGGCAAACGGCAACGATAATCTGTTAGGCGAGTCGAATAACTTTCTTGAGGTGTTAGAACAGGTCTCGCGTCTCGCGCCGCTGGAAAAACCGGTGCTGGTGATTGGCGAGCGCGGAACCGGTAAAGAGTTGATTGCCAGCCGCCTGCATTATCTCTCCGATCGCTGGCAAGGGCCCTTTGTGTCGCTTAACTGCGCGGCGCTCAATGAAAACCTGCTGGATTCCGAACTGTTCGGTCATGAAGCCGGGGCGTTTACCGGGGCGCAAAAACGTCATCTTGGTCGCTTTGAGCGCGCTGATGCCGGCACCTTATTCCTCGATGAGCTGGCGACCGCGCCGATGCTGGTTCAGGAAAAGTTGCTACGCGTCATTGAATACGGACAGCTGGAACGTGTGGGCGGCAATCAGTCGTTGCAGGTCAATGTGCGTCTGGTGTGTGCCACCAATGAAGATTTACCCGCGCTGGCCGCGGCAGGAAAATTCCGCGCCGACCTGCTCGATCGTCTCGCCTTTGACGTGGTGCAACTGCCGCCGTTGCGTGAACGCCGCAGTGACATTCTGGTGATGGCCGAGCATTTTGCTATTCAGATGTGTCGCGAGCTCGGCCTGCCGTTATTCCCCGGTTTCAGCGAGCGCGCTCAGCTCACGCTGCTCACCCACAACTGGCCGGGCAACGTGCGTGAATTGAAGAATGTGGTGGAACGCTCGGTGTATCGCCATCACAGCGCTGAAGAAGAACTGGATAATATCATCATTAACCCGTTCGCTCCGCGCAGCGCCCCGCCCGAAATAATCCCCGATCCCAGCACCAGCTGCTTACCCGCCCTGCCACTCGATCTGCGTCAGTGGCAAAACCAGCAGGAGCGCGATTTGGTCGAAGCCAGTTTACTACAGGCTAAATACAACCAACGCCGCGCCGCCGAACTGCTGCGCGTTACCTACCATCAACTGCGCGCCATGATGAAAAAGCACGGCATTCAGGCACGTGATGAGGATTGAACAACTAAGCGCGTGCTGCAAACGCTGCGCCGCAGAGTTACTGCGGGTGACGCACCAACAATTACGAGCAATGATAAGAGCACGGCATCCGGCACGTGATAAGGATTAGCCTTTAAAATGCACCCTGGTGATTATTAGGGCGTACATCGTGGCTTTGCTGCTAGCGGAGAAATCCCCACATCATCATTTAACTTTTTCAACGGCAGCTCAGGTGTGGGTCGGTTTTCCCTATAGCTTTTGCGCTGATGCAAGGCGGCAAGTGCGCTAATCCCCGGGAGCATACTTCAGTATGTGACCGGGGTTAGTGCGCGCAGCCAACGCAGCAGCAGTGCAAAAGATGACGGGAAAAACGACACACAAAAAAAAGCCCGCATTAGATGCGGGCAACTTAATACTGGAAGCAATGTGAGCAATGTCGTGCTCTTCTTCGGTAGAGCCACCGTCGAAGCGCAGATGAATAATAATCATTCCTATTATCATCTGTAAAGCCCTAATTGAGAATTTTTCTCATTTCCACACTAACATTGTGATTACCTCGCCCCCACTTTGGCGAAAAACAACACAGAATCATCGTGAATTTGGGGAGTGCGCAAGCTTTGCGATACACTCACGCTATTGCCTCAAAATCGTTGAGTTCTATGCCCAAAATATTAACTTCGCTGCTGCTTGGTCTCAGCGTATTGAGTGCGTCTGTGCTGGCCGCGCCAACCAATAACATCCGCAACAGCGGCTTTGTGTATTGCGTGAATGGCACGGTGAATACCTTCAACCCGCAGATGGTCAGCAGCGGTCTCGTGGTCGATACCCTCGCAGCACAGTTATACGATCGCCTGCTGGATGTCGATCCCTACACTTATCGCTTAATTCCCGACCTGGCACAAAGCTGGGAAGTGCGCGATAACGGCGCCACATACCGTTTCCATCTGCGCAAAGACGTTTCGTTCCAGCACACCAACTGGTTTAAGCCCACGCGAAAGATGAATGCCGACGATGTGGTGTTTAGTTTTGCGCGTATGTTTGACCGTCACCATCCGTGGCATAACGTCAACGGCGGTAGCTATCCCTACTTCGATAGTCTGCAATTTTCGGACTCGGTACAAAGCGTTAAAAAACTGGACAACGACACGGTAGAAATCCGTCTCAACAGTCCGGATGCCTCTTTCCTCTGGCACATCGCCACGCATTACGCGCCCATTCTTTCTCAGGAATACGCCGACAAACTGACGGCTAAAGGACAGCAGGAGCGTCTGGATCGCGAGCCGGTAGGCACTGGACCGTTTCAGCTAAGCGAGTACCGCACCGGGCAGTATCTGCGTCTGGCACGTAATCCGCAGTACTGGAAAGGGGTACCGCGTCTGCAACAGGTGGTGATTGATCTCGGCGTGGGCGGAACGGGACGTCTTTCGAAACTCCTCACCGGCGAATGCGATGTGCTGGCCTATCCTGCGGCCAGTCAGCTCTCCATTTTGCGCGATGATCCACGTCTGCGCATGACGCTGCGCCCCGGCATGAACATCGCCTATTTAGCTTTCAACACGCGTAAACCGCCACTGGATCGCCCGGAAGTGCGTCACGCGCTGGCGTTGGCGATCAATAACGAACGCCTGATGGAGTCGATCTATTACGGCACCGCCGAAACCGCCGCCTCCATTTTACCGCGTGCTTCCTGGGCGTATGATAATGACGCGCGCGTCACCGAATACAATCCGGCGAAAGCCCGTGAAGAGCTGAAAGCGCTCGGGCTGGAAGATCTACACTTGCGACTCGTCGTGCCTACGACTTCACAATCCTGGAACCCCAGCCCGCTGAAAACTGCTGAGTTGCTGCAAGCCGATCTGGCTCAGGTGGGTGTCCGCGTCACCATCGCCCCGGTGGAAGGCCGTTTCCAGGAAGCGCAGCTGATGGCGATGAATCACGATCTGACGCTTACCGGCTGGGCGACAGACAGTAATGACCCGGATAGTTTTTTCCGGCCGCTGTTGAGCTGTGCAGCCATCCGTTCGCAAACCAACTTTGCGCACTGGTGTTCACCGGCGTTTGATGAGTCACTGCAAAGAGCGCTGTTATCGCAGCAGCTTTCGGCGCGCATCGACAGTTACGATCAGGCGCAGCTGATTCTGGCGCAGGAGCTTCCGGTATTGCCGCTCGCGTCATCGTTGCGCTTGCAGGCATATCGTCACGATATTAAAGGTCTGGTGCTGAGTCCGTTTGGTAATGCCTCGTTTGCCGGGGTTTACCGCGATGAGAGCAGCGAGGAATAAGCATGATCATCTATATACTGCGTCGCCTGCTGTTGCTGCTGATCACCCTGTTTTTACTGTCGCTGGTGAGTTTTAGTCTCAGCTACTTTACGCCGAATGCACCGCTGGAAGGTGCCTCGCTGTTCGATGCGTGGTGGTTCTGGTTTAAAGGCCTGCTGCAATTCGATTTCGGTGTTTCCAGCACCAACGGTCAGCTGATCGACGTGCAGCTACGCGAAGTTTTCCCCGCCACGCTGGAGCTTTGCATACTGGCCTTCATGCTGGCGCTGCTGGTCGGCATTCCGCTGGGGATTTGCGCGGGCGTGATGCGCAAAAAATGGCAGGATAAACTCATCAGCGCGCTGGCACTGCTCGGCTTTTCCATGCCGGTTTTCTGGCTGGCGCTGCTGTTTACTCTGTTCTTCTCTCTGACGCTGGGTTGGCTACCGGTTTCGGGACGCTTTGATCTGCTCTACCCGGTGCAAAACATTACCGGCTTTGCGCTGATTGATGCCTGGCTGAGTCCTTCCCCCTGGCGCCATGAGATGCTGATGAGTGCTCTGACACATATGATTCTGCCGGTAGTGGTACTCGCCGTCGCGCCGACCACCGAGGTGATTCGTTTACTGCGCAGCAGCACCAGCGATGTGATGGATAAAAACTACGTTAAAGCGGCGGCCACGCGCGGATTATCCCGCTTCACCGTGATTCGCCGCCATGTGCTACACAACGCGTTGCCGCCAGTGATCCCCCGTCTGGGTTTGCAGTTTTCCACCATGCTGACGCTGGCGATGATTACTGAAGTGGTGTTTAACTGGCCGGGCATTGGCCGCTGGTTGATTAACGCCATTCGTCAGCAGGATTATGCTGCCATCTCTGCCGGTGTGATGATGGTAGGCGGTCTGGTGATTCTGGTCAGTGTGCTGTCAGATATTCTGGGTGCGGCGCTTAATCCGTTGAAACACAAGGAATGGTATGCCTTACGATAATATCTATGCAGAGACGAAGTTACCCAGCCCGTTTCGTCTGTTCTGGCAGCGTTTTTATCGTGATACCAGTGGCATGATTGGGTTGTACGGTTTCGGCGCCCTGCTGTTCCTGTGCCTGTTTGGCGGCTTGTTGTCGCCTTATGGCATCGACCAGCAATTCCTTGGTTATCAATTGTTGCCGCCTTCCTGGTCGCGCTACGGCGATGTCTCCTTCTTCCTCGGTACCGACGATTTGGGCCGCGATGTGCTCAGTCGTCTGCTGAGTGGTGTGGCTCCGACCGTGGGCTCGGCCGTGCTGGTCACGGTGTTGGCCGCAATCTGCGCGCTTATTCTCGGCATTCTGGCGGGCATTACCCATGGTCTGCGCTCTGCGGTGATGAATCACGTGCTGGATACGCTGCTCTCCATTCCGTCACTGCTGCTGGCGATTATCGTGGTGGCCTTTTTAGGCCCGCGCCTTGAACACGCCATGCTGGCTGTTTTGCTGGCGATCATCCCGCGTCTGGTGCGAGAGATCTATACTGCGGTACATAACGAGATGGAAAAAGAGTATGTGGTGGCGCTGCGGCTGGATGGCGCGCGTAACCTGAATATTCTGTGGAATGCGGTGTTGCCCAATGTGCTGCCGCTGCTGGTAAGTGAATTTACCCGTTCGCTATCCATGGCCATTCTCGACATTGCCGCCCTCGGTTTCCTCGATTTAGGGGCGCAACTGCCCTCACCAGAATGGGGAGCGATGCTGGGTGACGCACTGGAACTGATCTATGTGGCTCCTTGGACGGTGATGCTGCCCGGCGTAGCCCTGATGATCAGCGTATTGATCGTTAACCTGCTGGGCGACGGCGTCCGTCGTGCTGTAGAAGCGGGAGCTGAATAATGCCGCTACTTGATATTCGCAATCTCACTATCGAGTTTATGACTTCAGAAGGTCCGGTGAAGGCAGTGGATCGCATTAACCTGACGCTCAGTGAAGGCGAGGTGCGTGGGCTGGTGGGTGAATCCGGCTCTGGCAAGAGTCTGATTGCTAAAGCGATTTGTGGAGTAACCAAAGACAACTGGCGCGTCACCGCCGATCGCATGGTGTTTGACGATATCGATTTGCTACGCCTGTCACCACGCGAACGACGCCGCATTGTCGGTCATAACGTGTCGATGATTTTCCAGGAACCACAATCCTGTCTGGATCCGTCCGAGAGTATTGGCCGCCAGTTGATGCAGGCTATCCCGCGCTGGACCTTTAAAGGACGCTGGTATCAGCGCTTATGGTTCTGGCGTAAAGCACGTGCCATCGAACTGCTGCATCGTGTCGGTATTAAAGATCATAAAGACATCATGCGCAGCTTCCCGTACGAACTGACCGACGGGGAGTGTCAGAAGGTGATGATTGCCATCGCGCTGGCCAATCAGCCTCGTCTGCTGATCGCCGATGAACCCACCAATGCCATGGAACCGACCACGCAAGCGCAAATTTTCCGTTTGCTGAGTCGTCTCAATCAGAATAACAACACCACGATTCTGCTGATTAGCCATGACCTGCGCACCATGAGTCAGTGGGCCGATCGCATCAACGTGATGTATTGCGGTCAGACCGTCGAAACCGCGCAGAGTGAAGATTTAATGGATACGCCGCATCATCCTTATACCCAGGCGCTAATCCGCGCGATGCCCGACTTTGGCAGTGCGCTGCCGCATAAAAGTCGCTTGAATACGCTGTCCGGGGCGATTCCCTCACTGGAACATTTACCGATTGGCTGCCGTCTGGGCCCGCGTTGCCCGTATGCGCAGCGTAAATGCATTGAGACACCGCGCCTCACTGGCACTAAATCGCATCTGTTTGCCTGTCACTTCCCGTTAAATGTGGAGGGGCAATAAGCATGGAAACGCTGCTGGAAGTGCGCAATCTCAGTAAAACCTATCGCTACCGTACCGGGCTGTTTCGTCGGCAACACGTCGAAGCCGTTAAAGGGGTAAGTTTCACCCTGCGGGAAAAACAGACGCTGGCAGTGATTGGCGAAAACGGCTCAGGCAAATCGACGCTAGCCAAGATGCTAAGTGGCATGGTGGAGCCCACCGATGGCGAAATGCTGATTGATGACCATCCGCTGGAGTATGGTGACTACGGCTATCGCAGTCAGCGCATTCGCATGATTTTTCAGGATCCTTCGACCTCACTTAACCCGCGCCAGCGCGTCAGTCAGATTCTCGATTTCCCGCTGCGCCTGAATACCGAACTGGCTGATGAAGAGCGGGAGAAGCGCATTATTGCCACGCTGCGCCAGGTGGGTTTGCTGCGCGATCACGCCGGTTACTATCCGCATATGCTGGCACCCGGTCAGAAACAGCGTCTGGCACTGGCTCGCGCATTGATCCTGCAGCCAAAAGTGATTGTCGCCGATGAGGCCCTCGCCTCACTGGACATGACCATGCGTTCGCAGCTGGTGAATCTGATGCTGGAACTGCAGGAGAAGCACGGCATCGCCTATATTTATGTGACGCAACATATCGGCATGATGAAGCACATCAGCGATCAGGTGCTGGTCATGCATCAGGGCGAAGTGGTGGAACGTGGCGGCACGGCAGATGTGCTGGCCTCGCCGCTGCACGACCTCACCAAACGCCTGATCACCAGCCACTTTGGTGAAGCCTTAACCGCTGAAGCCTGGCGTAAAGTTCGTTGATTGATCATCACATCGCGAAAACGCGGTGCGATTTACCGCATTTGAGAGAGACGTGCTAGAATCCGCACGTCGATTAACGTCGGTCGCCTACTATTTAATCATTGCGACCGCCAACAACAATGACCATAAGGATTACAGCTATGGGTTTTCTTTCCGGTAAGCGCATTCTGATTACTGGCGTTGCCAGTAAACTCTCCATTGCCTACGGTATTGCACAGGCGATGCACAAACAGGGCGCAGAACTGGCTTTCACCTACCAGAACGACAAATTGAAAAGTCGTGTGGAAGAGTTCGCTAAAGATTTGGGTTCTGACATTGTTCTGCCGTGCGATGTGGCAGAAGACGAGAGCATCACTGCGCTGTTCACCGAACTGGCAAAAACCTGGCCAAAATTTGACGGTTTCGTTCACTCAATTGGTTTCGCACCTGGCGATCAGCTGGATGGTGACTACGTGAACGCCGTGACCCGTGAAGGCTTCAAAATCGCTCACGACATCTCTGCCTACAGCTTTGTAGCGATGGCGAAAGAGTGCCGTGCGATGCTGAACCCAAATTCAGCCCTGCTGACCCTGTCTTACCTGGGTGCAGAGCGCGCGATCCCGAACTACAACGTGATGGGTCTGGCTAAAGCGTCTCTGGAAGCCAACGTGCGCTACATGGCGAACGCAATGGGTCCTGAAGGTACGCGTGTTAACGCCGTATCTGCGGGTCCAATCCGTACCCTGGCAGCATCAGGCATCAAAGATTTCCGTAAGATGCTGGCTCACTGTGAAGCCGTTACCCCGATTCGCCGTACCGTGACCATCGAAGACGTGGGTAACTCTGCGGCCTTCCTGTGTTCTGATCTGGCAGGTGGTATCACTGGTGAAGTGGTACACGTTGATGGCGGCTTCAGCATTGCCGCGATGAACGAGCTGGAACTGAAATAAGTTCTGAAGGCGAGCCTGGTGCTCGCCTTTTTTATCTGCGCGGATGTAGGCCGTTCCCGCCGGTATTACTCTTCTCTTTCGCCTGCCATCTAGCGTATCCGCTCCCCTGTCTGCTTGCTACCGCTTGAATTCTCTGACGTATAGATTCATTCGATCTTAATTATTCCCCTTCATTCTTTTGCCTCAGCCAGTGCTTCAGCGACGATAAGCTAGCCCTTTGGTGGCGATGTGCTTTTAAGATTTGCCCGTCGTGCGCCAAGTCCGTTTTTTGCGCAAGGAATGACCATGGAACAACGCCGTTCTCCCGGCCATGATCAGTGGTTTTATGAAAGCCAGACTCGTCCGCACACCCAGGCCACCGCGCCGCTGGTGCCTGAGGCGGCCTACATTGAAGATCGTTTTTTATTAGGATTGCAACAGGAGGCCACGGCGCTGCAGCCACTGTTTAGCCGCTTCCAGCCAGCATTGCTGGCAGCACGAGACATCAGCCAGATCCTGTTACCCGACAACCTCACGATTTCGTTAACCCATACTTTAACGCTCTACGATCGCTTGAGCACCGCGTTAACCGTGGCGCAGGTTGCGGGCGTGCAGCGGCTTTGCAACCACTACTCTGCGCGGCTGAACCCGTTGCCAGGCCCGGATTCATCACGTGAGAGCAATAACCGCCTGACGCAAATTACCCAATATGCGCGCCAGTTAGCGATGCAGCCTGCCTTAATCAATGCAAACAGTATCAGCGCGCTGGATGCCGTCGGACTGACCGAGCCGGATATTGTTACGCTCAATCAGTTAGTGGGTTTTGTCAGCTATCAGGCACGCGTCGTTGCCTCTCTGCAGGCGTTGATGGGCTTGCCGGTACGTTGGATCCCCGGCGTCTCTCCGCCAGCGGATGCTGACGTAGCGTTCTTTGCTCGTGACGCTGCATGGCAGCACGCGTTTAAGCCGGTTGAATTGCGCTATGCCAGTGCCGATCAACTGGCGGCGATGACGTTTTGTCAGGGTATAGAAGGTTTGGACGAGGCGGTTTGGTTGCTGGTGCATGACGCGCAGGCGCTGTATGGCTGGGCAACCTTGCATCAGCGCATCGGCGAACATCATGACGAGGAAGCCGCGTTGGCGCAGGCAACCAGTGCGCGCATCCTGGGCTGTCAGCGCCAGTTCGCGCGCCATGCCGGCAGCCAGCGCAAAGCGTTGCTGGCAGATATTGATAAAGCGGGAGAAACACAGCCGTTGATTGGCGTCAGCGCTCAGTTGGTTCGCATGCCAGAGCGCTTTAGCGCGGCGCACCTGCAACCCTTGCTGAATGCGGGTTGGGGTACCGAGCGCATTTTCACGCTGTTGCAGGCAGTGGCGTTTGCCAGTTGGCAGGATCGGTTATGGATGGCACTGGGAGAAACGCGTTAATCCGGCAGATGCCGTCGCGCTTCGTCAAAGAAATGTTGAGCCAGCGGCGATGCCCTGCCCGGCTCAGCAATCACTAATGCCGCCTGGCGCCCCATGGGCGCCATCTCAATCGGGCGCCGCGCCAGATCCTGCAGCAGCTCCGGCAGCAAATGGCCGTGAGGTGAAATCATCACGCCTAATCCCACCTGCGCACTCTGCAACAGCTGCATAATCGACGCACTTTCGACGATCACTCTTGGCAGCAGGCCGGTTTCTCGCAGCTGTCCATCCACATAACGTCGGAAATAGCGCGTAGGCTCGGCGAGGCACAACGGTTGTTGCGCCAACAACGTGAGTGAAAGGGTTGAGTGTTCCAGCAATTCCGGAAAATGTTGAGGATTAAAAATTGCTTCGACGCCTGGATCTTTCAACAATGCGGTCTGGAAATGCAGTTCGCGCAGTGCGGTCAACTCAAAAAATCCAATCCCGCCATCCACGGTGTGGCTGTTGAGCGCTTCCAGCAATTGATCGGCGCTCATGGCTGACACGCGATAGTCCAGCTGCGGATAACGAGCTTCCACTGCTTTCAACAGCGCGGGCAGCGCGACGCTGCATTGCGGCATCACGCCCAGCCGTAAGGTGCCGTTGACGCCATGCTTCAGCGATTCAACTTCCAGCTTCAGGCCCGAGTAAACCGACACGATCTCACGCGCCCAGGTCAGTACGCGTTCCCCTTCCGGCGTAAAGCCATCGAAGTTGTTGCTGCGATTGATCAGCGATAAGCCCAGCTCGCGCTCAAGATTTTTTAACCGCATCGATAAAGTCGGCTGACTGACAAAACTGGCCTCTGCGGCGCGGCCGAAATGGCGTTCACGCTCTAAATTGCAGAGGTAGATCAATTGCTTAATGTCGATGTTAATATCCGCCCTGAAGTCACGATCGCGCTATGTTAGCAAACCCGCGCGGCTTTATCCGGTTCACAATGCAAAAAGCACAAAGGCCGCCGTTCGGCAGCCTTCGGTTGAAAGTTAATGCCCCACCCGGCGCTTATCTCCGGCACTCTTAATGGCTTAGCTCTTGAAGGGGGAAGTCATCATCCCCGATCTCAGCGTTGGGCATTTAACATTGATTGCTAAATTTATTATTAGCGTGGTAACTAAATGTATTAAGCCACGCCCAGGGCACTTTTCACATCGTTGGCAATCTTCTCGACCTGCGGGCCATAAATCACCTGAACATCATGTTCACTGACACGGTTAACCCCATTCGCGCCGGTGGTCATCAACGTCTGTTCGACCACTTCATTCATCTGTTTCACACGCACCCGCAGACGAGTGAAGCAGCAATCGATGTCCTCTATATTGGCCTCGCCGCCCAGCCCGCTAATAATCACTTTGGTGCGTTCATCGGCGGCGACCTGCGCGGTTTGTGGCTCTTCATCGGATTCGCGACCTGGCGTTTCCACCCGCATCCGCGTGATGACAAAACGAAAACCGTAATAATAAATCGGCACATAGATTACGCCGAGCGCGACCGTCCACCACCAGTGAGTTTTGCTGCCGCCAAGGATGCCAAACACCACGAGGTCAATAGCACCACCTTGCACATTGCCGATCATCAGATGCAGCATCGACATCAGCATAAACGACAGACCAGTCAACAGCGCATGGAGGATGTAGAGCACCGGAGAGACAAAGATGAAGCAGAACTCCAGCGGTTCGGTGATGCCCGTGGTGAATGACGTCAGCGCGCCCGCTAGCACCAGTGCTTTAACACGCTGCTTATGTTCCGGACGCGCGGTGTGATAGATCGCCAGCGCGGCAGCAGGTAAACCAAACATCATGACCGGGATTTTGCCTTGGGCAAGAAACTGCGTGGCGCTGCGCACCGTGTCATCAGGAATCGCGCCGGGATGGGTCAGCGAGCTATTGAAGATGTTTAAAGCGCCCACGATGGTTTGTCCATCCACCGTCGCCATGCCACCGATTGGCGTAAAGCGCACAGTTTCATTAAGAATGTGGTGCAAGCCAGTCGGAATCAGCAGGCGTTCTCCGGTGCCCAACAAAAACGCGCCGTACTGTCCACTTTTGCCAATCATCTGCCCTACCCATGCAATCCCCTGGCCAATGGTCGGCCAGACCATCGCCAACAGCACGCCAATCAAGGGCAGTACCACCACGGTCACGATGGGTACAAAGCGCCGTCCACCAAAAAAACTGATCGCAGTCGGCAATTGCTGAGTGTAGAAACGGTTGTGCAATGCCACAGTGATCAGCCCGGCAATCACCCCACCAAGCACGCTCATGTTGTAGGTGAAAATGCCCAACATCTCGATGTATTCGGCCGAAGTCATCATGGCCGTGGTTTGATCCATGCCCGCTTGCTGTAAGGCAGCCGGCGTGGCGGTGACTGCAGTCAGCCCTTTCGCCGCCAGCGTGGCGTTGATCCCCACGTTCATGGCGATATAACCAATCACTGCCGCAAACGCCGCGGTGGGTTTCTCCGCTTTTGCTAAGCCAATCGCACTGGCCACCGCAAAGAAAACCGGCAGATTGGCAAAGAGCGCCGCTGCAACTTTACGGATAAAGTCGATGATCAGTTGCGGCACCTGCATATTGGCGAAAGCATCGCCGGTCACTGCGGGGTTCTGCATTGCCGCCGCCAGTCCGAGAAAGATACCCGCGGCGGCGATGACCGAAATCGGCATCATCAACGCTTTACCAAAGGCGTGAATTTGACTGGCCAGATTCTTCATGAGTGCGCCCTTTCCTCAATTGAAAGAGCAATTATTAGCCAGTTATTGATATTGCACGTCGCCACACGTCTGATCAGCCAGCAAAATTTGAAGTGCATCACACTTAACGGGCGTTCATCGCGATAAACGCCGCCTATCGCACCATTAAACCAATCAATTAGACAACTTTTGCAGTCAGTCGCACACTTTCCCTCAACAGAAGTCATATTCTGATAACAATTCATAAACAATAAGCCTGCAACGACTATGAAATTTAAACGTAAGATTCAGCCTTATCGTGCCGCTGCTGGCGGCTGGGGCTCTTTGGAAGCAACCACCCGTTTTGTCCTTGATAGTAAAGCTGCCCTGAAAAACATGCGTAATTTGATGCGCATGAACAAAGCTCGCGGCTTTGACTGCCCAGGTTGCGCGTGGGGTGATGACAATAAAAGTACCTTCAGCTTCTGTGAGAACGGCGCGAAAGCCGTGACCTGGGAAGCAACCCGCCGCGTGGTGGAGCCTGAGTTTTTTGCGCAGCACAGCGTGAGTACGCTTTACCAACAGAGCGACTATTTCCTTGAGTATCAGGGACGCCTGACGCATCCAATGCGCTACAACAGTGCCACCGATCACTATGAACCGATCAGCTGGGACGATGCGCTGGCGATGATTGCCCGTCATCTTAAAGCGATGGATCATCCCGACCAGATGGAGCTTTACACTTCCGGTCGCGCCAGTAACGAAGCTTCATGGCTTTATCAGCTGTTTGGCCGCGTGATGGGCACCAATAACTTCCCTGACTGTTCCAACATGTGCCACGAAGCCAGCGGCACCGGCTTGAAACGCAGTATTGGCGTCGGTAAAGGCACCATCCGCCTTGATGACTTTGACCACGCTGACGCGATTTTCGTTATCGGTCAGAATCCGGGGACTAACCATCCACGTATGCTGCACAGCCTGCGCCACGCGGCCGATCACGGTGCGAAAATTGTCACGTTTAACACCCTGCGCGAGCGCGGGCTGGAACGTTTTGCCGATCCGCAAAAACCGCTGGAAATCGTTACCTCTAAAGCAGGTACGATTAGTTCTGCCTATTACCAGCCAAATCTTGGCGGTGATATGGCGGCAATTCGTGGCATGGTGAAAACCCTGCTGGAAGTTCAGCGTGAGCGTTTAGCGGCGGGTGAACCGGGTATCTTTGATCAGGCGTTTATTGATGCCAATACCCATGGTATCGAGAGCTATCTGGCTGCCGTAGACAACACACGCTGGGACGATATCGTGCGTCAATCGGGTCTGAGCGAAGCACAGATCCGGGAAGCGGCGGCAATCTACCAGAGCGCTGAGCGC
Organism: Pantoea sp. alder81; assembly: GCF_020179835.1. Taxonomy (GTDB): domain Bacteria; phylum Pseudomonadota; class Gammaproteobacteria; order Enterobacterales; family Enterobacteriaceae; genus Pantoea. The sequence goes on from NZ_JAIUDA010000002.1 coordinate 57,222, forward strand.
ATCATCATCACCTGGGCGATGGGCGTGACTCAGCATAAACATTCGGTTGATACCGTCCGTGAAATCACCAACCTGCAGCTGCTGTTTGGCCAGCTAGGTAAAAAAGGTGCCGGCCTGTGTCCGGTGCGTGGTCACAGTAACGTGCAGGGCAACCGCACCATGGGGATCGATGAGAAACCCAATAAGCCGTTCCTTGATGCGTTAGGTAACCATTTCGGCTTCGAACCGCCGCGTGAACACGGCCATAACACCGTTGAAGCGCTGGGCGCGATGCTGCGTGATGAAGTAAAAGTGCTGATCGCCCTGGGCGGCAACCTTGCTGCCGCCGCACCCGATTCACCGGTGACGGAAGAAGCGCTGCAGCATTGCGGTCTGACCGTGCACATCAGCACCAAGCTCAATCGTAGCCATTTAGTGCCGGGTCACGAAGGTTTGATCCTGCCGACGCTGGGCCGTACGGAACGCGACCGTCAGGCCAGCGGTAATCAGTTCATAACCGTTGAAGACTCTTTCAGCATGGTGCACGCCTCAGAAGGCGTTGGAATCCCACTGGCAGACACGCAGCGCTCTGAAACCGCGATTGTTGCCGGTATTGCTCACGCCACGCTAGGCAGTGACAAGATTGACTGGCTGGGCATGGCGGATGATTACAATGTGATCCGCGATCACATTGGCGCCACCATTCCAGGCTTTGCCGACTTCAATATCAAATGCGATATTCCGGGCGGATTCTACCTTGGTAGCGCCGCGGCAGAGTTGCGATTCAACACGCCAAGTAAACTGGCGGAATTCAGCGCGGCAGCCCTGCCAACCTCGCTGTTCCCGCAGTTGGGCAATGATGTTGAAGTGCCGTTCACGCTGCAGACGCTGCGTTCGCATGACCAGTACAACACCACGATTTACGGCCTCGATGACCGTTATCGTGGCGTGTACGGTCAGCGTGAAGTGGTGTTTATCCACCCGGACGATATGGCGTCACTCGGCTTCAGCGAAGGTCAGTTGGTGGATATCGAAACGCTGTGGAATGATGGCCTGACGCGTCGGGTGAGTGGCTTTAAACTGGTGCCGTATAACATTCCGCGCGGTAATCTGGCGGCGTATTATCCGGAAACCAACCCGCTGGTGCCGCTCTCCAGCTATGGTGACGGCAGCGGGACGCCGACCTCGAAATCGGTGCCGGTGAAACTGGCATTAACCGCTGCTCTTCCTACGCAGCGCATCGCCTAAGTCCTCTGCGCTATCAGAAGGTAAAAAGCCGCGTAATGCGGCTTTTTAGCCTGTTTTGGCCTTGCCGCGCGCCCCTGATTCGCGTAAAACTGTCCACCGCTCTTAGGCCACGAAACTAAATACATTATGTTCCAGGATAACCCGCTGCTCGCGCAGCTTAAAGAGAAGCTTCACGCGCAAACTCCGCGCGCCGAAGGTGTTGTGAAAGGCACAGAAAAAGGCTTTGGCTTCCTCGAAGTCGATGCTCAAAAAAGCTACTTCATTCCCCCTCCGCAGATGAAAAAAGTGATGCACGGTGACCGTATTTCTGCGGTGATCCACACTGATAAAGATCGCGAGAGCGCCGAGCCGGAAACCCTGATTGAGCCGTTCCTCACCCGCTTTGTTGGCCGCGTACAGAAGAAGGACGATCGTTTGTCGATTGTGCCTGACCATCCGCTGCTGAAAGAGGCGATTCAGTGCCGCGCTGCCCGTGACGTCACCCATGATTTCCAGAATGGCGACTGGGCCGTGGCTGAAATGCGCCGCCATCCGCTTAAAGGCGATCGCGGATTCTATGCTGAACTCACCGAATTCATTGTCACTGCGAACGATCACCTCGCGCCGTGGTGGGTCACCCTGTCACGCCATAATCTGGAACGTGAAGCCCCTAACGTTGGCTTCGGCGAGATGCTGGATGAGCAGTTAGAACGCGAAGACCTCACCGCGCTGAACTTCGTGACTATCGACAGTGCCAGCACGGAAGATATGGATGATGCGCTGTATGTTGAAGAACAGGCTGACGGCCATCTGCTGCTGACCATTGCCATCGCCGATCCGACCGCTTATGTAGCGGAAGGCAGCGAGCTGGATAAACTGGCTTCTAAACGCGCCTTTACCAATTATCTGCCTGGTTTCAACATCCCCATGCTGCCACGCGAACTGTCTGATGACATCTGTTCGCTGCGTCCAAATGTGCGTCGTCCTGCGCTGGCTTGCCGCGTGACGCTTGCGGCAGATGGTAGCGTGGCAGGGGAAGTGCACTTCTTCGCCGCATGGATCGAATCCAAAGCCAAGCTGGTTTACGACGAAGTGTCGGATTGGCTGGAAAACGCCGGTAGCTGGCAGCCAGAGAACGACGCGATTGCCGAGCAGATTCGCTTGTTGCATCGTGTGTGCCTGGCGCGCAGCGAGTGGCGTCAAACCCATGCATTGGTATTCAAAGATCGTCCTGATTACCGTTTTGTACTGGGTGAAAAAGGCGAAGTGCTGGATATCATTTCTGAGCCACGTCGCATCGCCAACCGCATCGTGGAAGAGTCGATGATTCTGGCCAACGTCTGTGCGGCCAAAGTGCTGCAGGAGAAGCTGGGCTTCGGTATCTATAACCTGCACACCGGTTTTGATCTGGCGAATGCCGAGCAAGCCGCTGGCGTGCTGGCCGGTCACGGTATCACCGTGGATCCTCAGGCCATCACCACACTGGAAGGCTTCCGTCAGCTGCGCCGTGAACTGGATGCCCAGCCAACGCAGTATCTCGACAGCCGCATTCGTCGCTTCCAGAGCTTCGCTGAAGTCGGCACCGAACCGGGTCCACACTTTGGTCTGGGTCTCGAAGCCTATGCGACCTGGACATCACCGATTCGTAAATTCGGCGATATGATCAACCATCGCCTGCTGAAAGCTATTGTGCGTGGCGAAAGCATTGCGCGTCCAAAAGACGAGTTCACCACCATTATGAGTGAGCGTCGTCGCCTGAACCGTATGGCCGAGCGTGACGTGGGTGACTGGCTGTATGCGCGCTTCCTCTCGCCGTCTGCGGGCACTGATCGTAAGTTCAGCGCCGAGATCATTGATGTCTCTCGCGGCGGTATGCGCGTGCGTCTGCTGGAAAATGGCGCGGTTGCCTTTATTCCTGCCCCATTCATCCACGCGGTGCGTGATGAGATGGTGTGTTCACAGGAGAGCGGCACCGTGCAGATCAAAGGCGAAGTGGCCTACCGCGTGACCGACATCATCGACGTGACCATCGCTGAAGTGCGTATGGAAACCCGTAGCGTTGTGGCGCGCCCGGCTGCCTGAGCATGAATATCCGCGGGATAACAGCCGTTATCCCGCATTTTTCCCCCTAAGTTTTATCCGATATTAAATTTGCCTTCCGCTTCACACTTCTGATTCGATTCCCTGTCGTTAACAATTCATTACATTACTTTTAACTTGTTGTATCCGATCGCCTATTTTCCCGGTCTCTACAAGGAGTTAACTCATGAACAACGTCAAAACCAGATTGATCTGGTTAGCGGTGGCGTTAATTGGTGCGGGTGCGTTTGCCATGCTTGCGCTCAGCCGTGGCGAACACGTCAACGCTGTCTGGCTGGTGATTGCGTCCGTTGCCTGTTACAGCATTGCTTATCGCTTCTACAGCCTGTTTATCGCTGAACGTATTTTCGAGCTGGATGATCGTCGCCGCACGCCTGCCGAGCGGCTAAATGATGGTCTCGATTATGTCCCCACCAACAAATGGGTGCTGTTCGGCCACCACTTCGCGGCGATTGCCGGAGCCGGTCCTCTGGTTGGCCCAATCCTCGCGGCGCAAATGGGCTTCCTGCCCGGCACCATCTGGATTCTGGTTGGCGTGATGATGGCCGGAGCGGTGCAGGATTTCCTGATTCTGTTTATCTCCACGCGCCGTGATGGCCGCTCGCTCGGTGAGATGGCACGTCAGGAGTTGGGTTCCTTTGCCGGTGTGGTCACCATGCTCGGTGCGCTCGGCGTGATGATTATCATCCTGTCCGCGCTGGCGCTGGTGGTAGTGAAAGCGCTGGCTAACAGTCCGTGGGGGCTGTTTACCATCGCCGCGACGATTCCTATTGCCTTGTTTATGGGCGTGTATATGCGTTTTCTGCGCCCGGGTAAAATCGCAGAGGTGTCCATCATTGGTTTTGTGTTGATGATGGCAGCGATTATTTACGGCGGTGATGTGGCTGCCGATCCCTACTGGGGACCGCTGTTCACGCTGAAAGGCACCGAACTGACGTGGGTGTTGGTGATTTACGGCTTTGTGGCTTCTTCTCTGCCGGTGTGGCTGCTGCTGGCCCCCCGTGATTACCTGTCAACCTTCCTGAAAATCGGCGTCATTATCGGGCTGGCGGTAGGCATTCTGTTCGCCATGCCGGAACTGAAAATGCCGGCGGTGACCAAATTTATTGACGGTAGCGGACCGGTGTTCTCCGGCGCACTGTTCCCGTTCCTGTTTATCACCATCGCTTGTGGTGCGATTTCCGGCTTCCACGCGCTGGTCTCCAGCGGTACCACACCAAAGTTGGTGGAGCGCGAAAGTCATATCCGCTTTATCGGCTATGGCGCGATGTTAATGGAATCCTTTGTGGCGATCATGGCGCTGATTTGCGCCTCAGTGCTGGATCCGGGCGTCTATTTTGCGATGAACTCACCCGCAGCGCTGATCGGCACCACCGTTGAGAGCGCTTCGCAGGTGATTAACGGTTGGGGCTTTGTGGTTACGCCCGAGATGCTGAGCGGCATTGCGCGCGATGTCGGTGAAAGCACCGTGCTGTCACGCGCGGGCGGCGCGCCCACATTTGCAGTCGGTATGGCGCATATCATCACAGAAGTGTTTAACAGCCGGGCGATGATGGCCTTCTGGTACCACTTCGCCATTCTGTTCGAAGCGCTGTTCATCCTGACGGCAGTGGATGCCGGTACCCGTGCCTGCCGTTTTATGGTGCAGGATTTGGTCGGCACCGTGGTGCCATCGATGGCCAACAACCGTTCGTGGCTGGGTAATATGGCGGGCACCACCGTGGCGGTGGCCGGCTGGGGCTTCTTTGTATATCAGGGCGTGGTCGATCCGCTGGGCGGCATCAATACCCTGTGGCCGCTGTTTGGTATTGGTAACCAGATGCTGGCCTCAATGGCGTTGATTCTGGGTACCGTGGTGTTGTTCAAAATGAAAAAGCAGCGCTATGCGTGGGTCACCATCGTGCCGACCGCCTGGCTGTTCATCACTTCGATGACCGCGGGCTGGCAGAAGATTTTTCATGAGAAACCCTCGATTGGTTTCCTTGCGCAGGCCAACAAGTTCCGTAAAGGCATTGATGAAGGCATGGTCATCGCACCGGCGAAAACCGTGGCGGACATGCAAGCCATCGTGTTTAGCAATCAAATTAACGCGGCCCTGTGCGGCTTCTTTATGCTGGTGGCTGTCACCATGTTGATTGCGGCCTTCTTTGTCATCCGCCGTGCACTGCGCAGTGACGTGCCCACCACCCACGAATCCGAAGTCTCCCTGCGTAAGGAGGTGCGAAATGTCTGAGTCCATTCATCGCTGGAGAAAACCGGTCGGCGCGTGGCAGATTCAGCAATGCTTACCGATCGCAACCCAGGCCCTCGGGCAAAATCTTAATCGCTGGCAACGCCTCTGGCAGGGATTGAAGCAAAGTTTTCGCTTAATGGTTGGCGTTCACGACTATCAAACTTATCTGAAGCATATGCGCGAGCACCATCCCGAGCAGATGCCTATGGATGAGCGCGCGTTTCATCGCTACTGCCTCGAAGCCCGTTTTCCCAGCCAGGCAGGCAAGCTCGGCAAGTGTCCTTGCTGACATTTTTAAGCCCCGATTTTCGGGGCTTTTTCGTGCCATTCTTTAGTGAAAACAAAAATATATTTGGTTTGCATCTTGTGCTAACGCAGGAGGTTGAATACTGTTGCTAAAATAATGAGATACCGCCTGCTCAGCATTTCCCCGGAGGAAGTTTCCATGACCGATGAACAAGGGCAAACGTTGCTATACACCCTGTTTGGCACAACCAGCCCTCATTGGCGTTTAACTTCAGATAGCGATGCTTTGCATTTTGCCGAAGACGAGAATGCCAATACCAATTTGGCGGTTCCATTAACCCCTGCACAAGCCAGTTTGCTGCGTGCAATGACGGTGATCACTTCCAGTATCAATCTGACCCTATCCCTGCGCGGTGCCCCGGTGCCAATGCACTTTGTCGGCCGTAAGGTGAACCAATCAACATGGGCCGGCACCTCTTCCGCCTGGGGTGATACTTCCTCTGTGGCTCGCGATTTGACGCTGGGTTTATCCTTCGCTGAACAAGTGGTCTCTGAGGCCAATTCTGTGATTGTGATTCTGGACCAGCGTGGCAACATCCAGCGATTCAACCGCTTAAGCGAAGAGTACACCGGGCTCAAAGAGCAGGAAGTGATCGGCCGCAACGTGTTTCAGCTGTTTATGACCAAACAGGAAGCGCAGGCTTCACGGCGCAACATTTCGGGCTTCTTTCGTGACGGCAATTCTTATGAAGTGGAACGCTGGATCAAAACCAAAAAAGGCCAGCGACTGTTTCTGTTTCGTAATAAGTTTGTGCACAGCGGTAGTGGGAAAAATGAAATTTTCCTCATCTGTTCTGGAACCGACATCACAGAAGAACGACGTGCTCAGGAACGCTTACGCGTCCTCGCTAATACCGATACGGTAACCGGCTTACCCAACCGCAATGCCATCCATCAACAGATTAGTCTGGCACTGGAATTGGCCAATGGCAGTCAAACTGGCGTGGTTTACCTCGATCTGGACAATTTTAAGAAGGTCAACGACGCCTACGGCCATATGTTTGGCGACCAACTGCTGCAAGCAGTGTCGCTGGCCATTCTCAGCTGTCTGGGCAAAGACCAGACGCTGGCTCGTCTCGGTGGCGATGAGTTCGTCGTACTGGCAGAACATACCAGCCAGGCTGCGCTGGAAGCCATGGCATCGCGTATTCTTGAGCGCCTGCGTCAACCGTTCCGCGTCGGTCTGATCGAAGTCTACAGCGGCTGCTCGATTGGTATCGCCCTCGCCCCGCTGCATGGTGAGGATCGTGAAAGCCTGATCCGCAATGCCGATACCGCCATGTATCACGCCAAAGAGAATGGGCGCGGTAAATTCTGTGTTTTTGCCAACGAGATGAACCAACGTGTTTTCGAATATCTCTGGCTCGATACTAACCTACGCAAAGCACTGGAGCTGGAGCAGCTGGTGGTGTATTACCAGCCCAAACTAGACCGTGACGGTGAAGTACGCAGTGCAGAAGCGCTGGTACGCTGGAACTCTCCGGAACGCGGTCTGGTCCCCCCTGGCGATTTTATCTCTTACGCCGAAGAGTCGGGCTTAATTGTTCCGCTTGGGCGCTGGGTGATGCTCAATGTGTTACAGCAAATTGTTCAGTGGCGTAGTGAAGGCATCTACCTGCGCGTTGCCGTGAACGTCTCGGCCAAGCAATTGATTAACCAAAGTATCTATACTGATTTAAAGCAGGCATTGACCGAGGCCGGTCTCACTGATTGCCCGATTGATATTGAGCTGACTGAAAGCTGCCTGATTGAGAACGAAGCCGGTGCACTGACGTTGATGAAACAATTCCAGGAACTGGGCGCTCAGGTTCATCTTGATGATTTTGGTACAGGTTATTCCTCGCTTTCGCAGTTAGCTCGTGTACCCATTGATGCGATCAAGCTGGATCAAAGCTTCGTGCGTAACATCAATAAGCAGCCAGTAGCGCAGTCGCTGGTGCGTGCCATTGTGGCCGTGGCCAAAACCCTCGATCTGCAGGTGATTGCGGAAGGCATTGAAACCAAAGCCGAAGAGAAGTTTGTTATGACCAACGGTGTCGATGGGCGTCAGGGTTATTATTATGCAAAACCAATGCCCGCAGAACAGCTCGGGCATTGGCTGGCTAAGCATCCTGCCCGCGTTTAACGCTGGTCTCGGTTATCCGGCTTTGCGCAGGGATGCGCTATGACGGTTCTGTAGCTGTACCAGTCGTTCCATATAAGCAATGTCTTTAGGCTCCAGTGTGAAGGCGTAATCCACCCAATCTTCCGTGATGTCCATCAGCTCGGCTCGTGAGAGTTGTAGCACGCGCTGACGCGCCTTCAGCATGGCACGCACACCATTCAGCTTCGGACGCAAAGTATCGATAAAGGTGCGTGTGGTACGGTAGGCATCGCCCGGCTGGAAGACTTTATCCACCAGACCCCGCGTTTCATACCACTCTGCACTGTGCGATTCCCCTTCACAAATCAGCTCTTCAGCCAGCTTCATGCCGGAACGACGCGCCACCAGGGAGTAGCCACCCATGCCAGGGAACAGGTTAAACGCAATCTCCGGGAACCCCATACGTGCAGAGTTCTGCGCCAGAATGAAGTGATGCGCCAGCGCGGCCTCGAAACCGCCACCTAATGCACTGCCCTCAATCATCGCCAGCGTCACCGCACCGGTATCAAAGCCACGTGCGGCCGAATGGATGCAATCCACGCAGGCGCGCGCATAAGCCCGCAGCGCTTCACGACGGTTGTTGCGAATGCACTCGACAAAGAATCGCAAATCGCCTCCGGCGTTGAACATCTGCGGAACCAGAGAGCCTGTCACCCAAAAATCAATCGGCAGACCCGAACGCTGTGCGGCATAGCTCAGATTCATGATCTCCTCAATTAATTCGTGGTTGAAACTGGGGCGCGGTTGGGCACGAAGCATCATCCACATGGTGTGACGACCCTCTTCATAGTAGGCCGCCAGCTGGGTGGTTTGTCCGACTTCGGTAAACAATCTGCAAGTTGGTTGGTTAATTACTGTCATAGTCTCATCCTCTAGTTATGTGATGCGTTAAACGCAACATCAGCGTAATCCAGAGTGAGGCCAGACCAAATGAGAGATTGATTTATAAAGTAAAATCCAGAGATATCCCCGACCATAAGGTCGGGGAAAGATAAGCAGGCTTACTTGATGGCAGCGCGCTGTCCCACCGCCACATGAGAACGCTTAACGCGTTTTGAATAGACGGCGGTGATAATCGGCACTAATACAGAAGTCACGATTACTGAAGTGGCAACCAGTGCGGTGGCTGCGGGTGCGACCGGTTTAAACTGTGGCAGCATCTCGGCAATCAACACCGGTGTCGCCACGGCCGCGCCTGCGGTGCTTGAAGCGGCAATCCCTGCGGTACCATCACCGCCACCAATCAAACGGTCGGCAATAATCAGTGGAATACCGGTGATGATGATCACCGAGACCCCCAGCAATACGCCCAGTAAACCGGTTTGCGCGATCACCGCCAAATCGATGGTGTTACCCAACGCAAAAGCAAAGAAGGGAATCAAGGTATGCACGGCTTTGCCAAAGAACTCGCGTAATTCAGGGTCGAGATTGCCGAGCGCGAAGCCGACAATGAATGGCAGCACTGCGCCGACAAACACGTGTGGCTCAAACGAAGCAATGCCAGCGGTCCCCAAAATCACCATGGTCATCAGCGGACCCGATTCCAGCGACATCAGCACAAAGGCGCCTGCTTCTTCTTTTGACCCGTATTGCTGCATGATCGAGGCATACAGTCCGCCGTTGGTCATATCCATGGCGGCAACCAGGGCCAGCGTGGACAACCCGGCGAACATACCAACTTCTACGCCATTTTCCGGCATCATGCGCGATGCCACAGCAGCAATTACCCAGGCCACGGCGATTTTGGTTAACACCAGAGTGCCGGATTTACGCAGCACAGTCCCGGTGGCGCTGAGTTTGATCGACGCGCCCATACAAAAGAACCATACCGCCAAAATAGGCACTGTGCCGGTCATTAAGCCGTTAGTGAAAGAGCCAAAGTATTTACCTGCGCCGGGTGAAAACGTGTGGCAAAGCGCGCCCAGAAATAGCGGGATTAACATCATACCGCCTGGAATTTTATCGATTGCACGTTTGATATGCATAGTTGTGTCACCTTTACTGAGTCAGAGGGAGGTGCGTTATCGTTTGCCTGTTGGCATGACAGACAAGATAACCACTAAGATTCAGGAAAAAAGTGATCAGAGCGATAATAATGAAACGGTGTTTTAATTTTAAATATAAGCCATTTCTATTTTATGATCGGCATCGCCATACTAGTTGTTCCAGCCAAAAAATAAAGGCGCCTTCAGGCGCCTCTGCAATCGTTAATGTTTAATTCTGCCCATACCAAGCGTTCTTACCATGCTTTCGTAGATAATGCAGATCGAGCAGATTTTGCGAAATCGGAGGCAGTTCGCTGCGCAGTTGTTCCGTGTGTAGCGCCATGTAGGCAACCTCTTCCAGCACCACCGCACTGTGTACAGCAGCATCCGCATCTTTCCCCCAGGAAAAGGGGCCGTGCGAGTTGACCAGTGCAGCGGGAATATCGCCCGGCTTGATACGGCGCTGAGCGAAACTTTCGATAATCACCTGCCCGGTATTCCACTCGTAATCCTGTTGAATCTCCTCGCGCTTCATCGCACGCGTGCAGGGAATGGTGCCGTAGAAGTCATCCGCGTGCGTGGTACCCAGCGCAATAATATCGCGCCCGGCCTGCGCCCAAATCGTGGCGTGGCGCGAGTGGGTATGCACGATGCCACCAATCTCTGGCCAGGCAAGGTACAGCGCGCGATGGGTTGCTGTATCTGATGACGGACGTAGCGCCCCTTCCACCACTTTGCCACTCGCTAACTCCACCACCACCATATCGTCACGCTGCATCTTCTCGTATTTCACGCCTGACGGCTTGATCACCAGCAGGCCACGTTCGCGATCGATGGCACTGACGTTACCCCAGGTAAATGTGACCAGGTTATAGCGCGGTAAATCCAGATTGGCTTCCAGCACCTGCTGCTTGAGCGATTCCAGCATGATTATTTCTCCTGCGAACTGTGATAGCTGAATTGTGCTGAACGAGCGGAGAAAACGTTATGGAGCGAATCGCTGTAAACGCAGCGGAAAGTCGCTGAGACCGAAGAAGTGTGGCGTGAATTAAGAATATTCTATCTTCACCTAATTTTGCTGTGGTTCATCAGGCTAAAGTCAGGAACGGTACGGTTTGCACAGGATCAACCGCCGCAAGTGGTCACGATGGAGAGCATTGAATGACACACTGGGATGAAGTACTTCGTTGCGCAACATCTATACTTAAAACGTTGCCTCTGTACATACAATCAAGGAGAAAGAGATGACGACAACAATGAAACGTATGACCGTTGCGGTATTAGCTGCCACTCTGGTTGTTGCCTTGAGTGGTTGTTCGAACTGGTCAAAACGCGACCGTAATACCGCCATCGGGGCGGGTGCGGGTGCAATCGGTGGTTCTGTCCTGACTAACGGAAGTGCACTGGGTACAGTAGGTGGTGCAGCCGTTGGCGGTATTATCGGCCATCAGGTTTCTAAATAACGATAAAGATTCAGGCTACGCAGCGCATCTACAGCATCACGGGCCGCACAGTGTGCGGCCCGTATTTTTTAGCCGCCGGCTAATTTCACCTTCATGCCTTTGGCCTCGAGCAGTGCTTTTAATAAATCGCGTTTATCGCCCTGAATCTCGATCACGCCATCTTTGAGTGACCCACCACAGCCACATTTTTTCTTTAGTTCTGCTGCCAATTTGTTGAGCGCATCGTCATCGAGATCGATACCAGTGATCAGGCAAACACCTTTGCCTTTTCGACCGCTGGTCTGGCGCTGAATGCGCACAATGCCATCGCCTTTCGGGCGCGGCGCTTTTTCTTCTTCCTGTGCGATGCGACCCGTTTCAGTGGAGTAAACCAGTCGGTTGTCCTGAGCCATTAGACCTCCTGTAAACTTTGCAGGATAGTGTGCAGCGTTGCCGCCGGATCATTGGATTGGGTGATCGGACGCCCAATCACCATGTAATCCACGCCAGCCAATTTTGCCTGCTGTGGCGTCATGATACGGCGTTGATCGCCTGCGTCACTGCCTGCAGGACGAATACCTGGTGTTACCAATGCGAAATCCTGGCCAATCACCTGTTTAAAGTGTGCGGCTTCCTGCGCTGAACAGACCACGCCGTGCAGGCCACACTCGCGCGTCAGGCGAGCCAGACGTTCCGCTTGCTGAGCGGGTGAAAGCGTAATGCCGAGACCTCTAAGGTCGTCTTCATCCATGCTGGTTAATACGGTAACCGCAATCAGCAAGGGCGCATCGTTGCCAAAAGGCAGCAGCGCTTCGCGTGCCGCATTCATCATCCGCGCCCCGCCACTGGCGTGGACATTGACCATCCACACACCGAGGTCAGCTGCAGCAGCTACTGCGTGTGCGGTGGTATTTGGGATGTCATGAAACTTCAGGTCGAGAAAAACGTCAAACCCACGCGACTGCAGTGTTTTCACCAGCGACGGGCCAAATAGCGTAAACATCTCTTTGCCGACTTTCAGGCGGCATTGGCTTGGGTCAATGCGGTCCACAAACTGCAGTGCGCTGTCGAGATTATGATAGTCGAGTGCCACCAGAATCGGTGAAGTGGTTACAGGCATAACGTTTCCTCAGAGGCAGGCACCCGCAGGCGCAATGGACAAACGGCAAGCATTCTACCCGTGCATCTCCTTCCGGACAATCTCACTGTGCGCCTTAGACCATTGATTGACGGATAGCCGCACAATGCCACGGCTTATGTTATGATTCAGGGTTATAGTATGTTGTAACTATGACGGGTTATAATAAAAACGGCCGTTACTGGCCGTCAAGTCCGCGGATCGGTTTCACGGAAGACCATGCGCGACAAGATGGGCAATGCCAGTAAAGTGCATGCGCGGTAAATCCGCACTTCTGGCAGCGATAGCGCGGCTTGGTACGAATCTGTTCACCGACCATATCACGCAGCACCATCAGGCTCTCTTTAGCCCTACCGTCCTCGGCTTCGTGCAGGTGGAAGTCCATTAAGCGATGGAACACGCGCATGGTGGGATGGCGTTGCAACTGACGATTGATGTACAACTGCGCCGCTTCAGGCCCCTGCTGCTGCTCGAGGATATCAGAAAGGTACAGCTCAGCAGCCGCGCCGGTATTCTCTTCCACACAGCGCTGTAAAAACTGAGCCCAGTCTTCAGGCTGATTCAGACGCTGATAGCAGGTTTCGAGCATCGATAAGGTTTCGCTCACCAGCTCTTTATCTTGATCCAGCACGCGCTGCAGGCGAGCCGTTGCTTTGGCATACTCGCCCTGCTCCATAAAGATGCGGCCCATCATGATGGAAACGCGTGCGCTTTGATGATCGGCCGATTCACCCTTCTTCAGCAAGCTCATGGCGCGATCGAGATCGTCACTGCTCAGTGCCTGAAGCGCGAGTTCGCAGTAGAAATGGGCAATTTCGCCCTTCTGCTTGTCTTTGCCGAGCTTAACCAACCTTTCCGCCACTTCGATGGCTTTGTGCCAGTCACTGGTTGCCTGATGTATTAGTAACAGCTGTTGCAACGCACCGATGCGGAAGTCGGTTTCATCAATCAGCTGGCTAAACATGTCTTCGGCGCGGTCGTACAACCCGGCAGCCATGTAATCGCGTCCTAACTGCTGAATCGCCAGCAGCCGCTGTTCATAGCTCAGGGAAGCGCTTTCCATCAGGGATTGGTGAATACGGATGGCGCGATCAACTTCGCCGCGTGAACGGAACAGGTTGCCAAGCGTCAGGTGAGCTTCGACTGTGCCGCTGTCCTCCTTCAGCATATCCAGAAAGAGATCGACAGCTTTGTCCTGTTGATTGGAAAGCAGGAAGTTAACCCCGGCAACGTATTCACGTGACAGGCGATTAGCTTCCTGTTGCTTATCCTGATGGGCACTACGGCGGCCCATGTACCAGCCATATGCCGCAGCAACAGGAAGAAGCAAAAACAGCAATTCAAGCATCGAAACTTAATCCCGACGACCAGCAGTAGAAGAATTTGTCACAGCCGTTGATTGTTCGTTCTGTGCCTGCATGCGTTTCAGCTTGCGCTGCGCATGGGCCAGAGAAACACGTATCCGCAACCAGAAAAGACCGCAAATTGCCCAACCGAGCAGGAATCCAGCGCCAAACAAGCTCGCCAGCAATGTGGAGATGCGGAATTCACCCTGCGCCAGCAGATAGTTAAAAGTGACGATTTGGTCGTTATGCGCTCCAAGCGTGACGGAGATGATAAAAATGACCAAAACCACGAGAAAAATCAGCAAATATTTCACAATGCGTCCTGTCGTGAGGTTATCCAGTAGAAGTATGCCAAAAAAGTGCCGCCGATGCTGCTTATCAGCACATCACTTAGCGCATTTTCCGTAAGCGCAATCAATCATATGGGGGCGCGCGCAGAAATTACAATCCATCATCACGCTGCTCGATCTCCCGCTGCTCTTCGCGCGGCACCGTAAGCGGACCACAAAAACGTTGTGCCAGCCAGGTGGCAACCGTAACCAGCAGCCAGGAAATCAGGGTGGCGACCACCAAATCACGCGGCCAATGCATGCCCAGTAACAAACGACTGCCCATCACCATGGTGGCCCAGGCAAACAGCACGACTACGGTGACAATATGGCGCCGTGGCCACAGTAGGCCAATCACCAGCAGCGCCCAACTGGCAGCAAACATGGTATGTCCGGAAGGAAAGGCAAAGCCGGTTTCAAACGCCCAGTGGTTTTTCAGCCATTGCGGCAGCTGAGTGTCGTTAGCCACTAAAGTCGATACCAACTGGCTGCGCCCCTGACGGTTCTGCTGATAAAACTCCCCTTCATCAATACCGTAACTCTTCTCCAGCCAAACCACATAGGGCCGGGGTTCCTGCACCTGCTCTTTAATGAAAGATTTGGTGTACTGGCCGGCAAGAATAGCGCCGTTCATGAAGATGATCAGTAAAATGGCGGGCTTAAGTCGGAAGCGTAAGCACCATAAAACCCAGGCACTGAGGATAAGGCTTGTCAATATGCCCCATGGGCTGGTGACGGTCTCGGTCATCCAAAAGAGTACCCGCAAAAATGCGCTACTCTCACCTGGCTGCCATTGCCAGCCAGAGAGCCAGACAGCGACCGGCATGATCAATAACAAAAGCATTCCCAGGGTGGTGCGCTGCGCAATTTTTAACATCCGTTTCCTTTTAGATCCGCTGGTATCAGCGTGGCTGGCATAACTTTAGCTGAAAAAAGAATAACATACCCGTTGCAGCTTAGATAATTGTGCTTTATCACTACAATAACTCTGACTGATTAACGGCCCGGGTACAGGTTGTGGCACAATATTGTCAGTTTTGTCGGGCCAATCGGGCCCGTGCGTTATCATGATGATAGCGCATCCTCTGAAGGTTCTGGAGAGTCACATGCAGCTTAAACGGGTAGCAGAAGCCAAACTGCCCACGCCATGGGGAGATTTCCTGATGGTTGGTTTTGAAGAACTGGCAACCGGCCAGGATCATGTCGCGCTGGTTTACGGTGATGTGAGTGACCATAATCCAGTGCTGGCACGCGTTCACTCCGAGTGTCTAACCGGTGACGCACTGTTCAGCCTGCGCTGCGACTGTGGTTTTCAGCTCGAAGCGGCACTCACCGCTATCGCTGAAGAAGGTCGTGGCGTGCTGTTATATCACCGTCAGGAAGGCCGTAATATCGGTCTGCTAAACAAGATCCGCGCCTATGCCCTGCAGGACAAAGGGTACGATACGGTGGAAGCGAATCATCAATTGGGCTTTGCCGCTGATGAGCGTGATTTCACCCTGTGTGCGGATATGTTTAAACTGCTGGGCGTCAATGAAGTCCGCCTGCTGACTAACAATCCTCGCAAAGTCGAGATTCTGAGCGAAGCGGGAATTAATATTGTTGAGCGCGTGCCGTTAGTGGTTGGACGCAACCCCAAAAATGCCCACTACCTTGATACCAAGGCAGAAAAAATGGGCCATCTGCTGCCAAAAGCGTAAAGCAGACAGAAAAAAGCCGGGAAATCTCCCGGCTTTTTTTTAGTTCAGCATATTACGAATCACATAGTGCAATATGCCATCGTTCTGATAATAGGTCAGCTCATTACCGGTATCGATACGGCACCGCGTTGCCAGCGTCTCTTTTTTACCATCGACGCGCGTCAGCGTGACATTGACTGTGCAACCTGGTTTCAGTTGGGAAAGGTTTTCAACATCAATAAACTCTTCCCCGGTTAATCCCAGCGTTTTACGCGTGACGCCAGCGGGGAATTCCAGTGGCAGGATCCCCATCCCGATCAAGTTTGAACGATGTATACGCTCGAACGACTCTGAAATAACGACTCGCACACCTTGCAAACGCGGGCCCTTCGCTGCCCAGTCGCGGCTGGAACCTGAGCCGTACTCCTTCCCGGCGATGACTGCCAGCGGCACACCTTCGGCCTGATACTTCATGGCCGCATCGTAAATCGCCAACTGTTCTTTGCTGGGGAAATGTTTGGTGTATCCCCCCTCCACACCCGGCACCATTTCATTACGAATACGGATGTTGGCAAAGGTGCCGCGCATCATGACTTCGTGGTTACCACGACGCGAGCCATAGGAGTTAAAATCGGTGCGCTCGACACCATGCGACAGCAAGTAGCGTCCAGCGGGACTTTCCGCTTTGATGCTGCCCGCTGGCGAGATATGGTCGGTGGTGACAGAGTCACCCAGCATCGCCAGAATGCGCGCGCCTTTAATATCCTGGACCGGCTCCGGTGTTTTACCCATGTCATCGAAGAACGGCGACAAGCGGATGTAAGTTGAGCCCTCATCCCAGTCATAAGTTGCGGCTTCACTGACTTTGATTTGTTGCCACTCAGGCGTACCGTCAAAGACCTCGGCATATTCCTTGTGGAACATATCGCTGGTCACTTTCTGCACCGCTGCGGCGATCTCCTCTGGAGATGGCCAGATATCCTGCAGGAAGACATCGTTACCCTGCCTGTCCTGCCCGATAGGCTCACTCTGCAGGTTTAATTTCATATTACCGGCCAGTGCATAAGCCACCACCAACGGCGGCGATGCCAGCCAGTTCGTTTTCACTAGCGGATGGATACGTCCTTCGAAGTTTCGGTTACCCGATAACACCGCACCCACGGTTAGATCACCTTCTTTAATGGCACTCTCGATTTCATCTGGCAATGGACCCGAGTTACCGATGCAGGTGGTACAGCCGTATCCCACCAGGTTGAAACCTAATTCATCCAGATAAGGCGTGAGCTGAGCCACCGCGAGGTAATCAGACACCACTTTTGATCCCGGTGCCAGCGAGGCTTTCACCCAGGGTTTGCGCATCAAGCCACGCTCAACGGCATTTTTCGCTAACAGGCCCGCCGCCATCAAGACGCTGGGGTTAGACGTATTGGTACAAGAGGTGATGGCTGAAATGACCACAGCACCGTCGTCCAGCTGATAGCTGTCTCCGGTCTCGCTGTCGCGATAAGTGACGGTCTTGTGCGCTTTCTGTGCATGATTGACTTCGAGTTCGTTGCTGGCATCAAAGGCTGCTGGCACATCCCCCAGCGAGACGCGATCCTGCGGACGTTTGGGACCAGCAAGGCTGGATTCAACTTCAGCCATATCCAGCGCCAGTGAACTGGTAAAGCGGGGTTCATCACCCGGATTACGCCACATCCCTTGTTGCTTCGCATAAGCTTCCACTAATTCGACTTGTTCAGCATCGCGCCCGGTCAGCGTCATGTAGCTCAGCGTGATCTCATCGATAGGGAAGAAACCGCAGGTGGCACCATATTCCGGCGCCATATTAGCGATAGTCGCGCGGTCTGCTAAGGGGAGATCGGCGAGGCCATCACCGTAGAATTCGACGAATTTACCTACCACACCGTGCTTACGCAGCATTTGCGTCACGGTTAACACCAAATCGGTCGCGGTGATGCCGGGGCTTAGTTTTCCAGTGAGTTTGAAACCGACAACGTCAGGGATCAGCATAGATACTGGCTGCCCTAACATGGCTGCTTCGGCTTCAATACCACCGACACCCCAGCCTAATACGCCGAGCGCGTTGATCATCGTGGTGTGAGAATCCGTACCCACTAAGGTGTCGGGGTAAGCGACTTCCTTACCCTCCTGCGTTTCATGCCAGACGGATTTTCCCAAATACTCCAGGTTGACCTGATGGCAGATACCGGTGCCTGGTGGCACCACGCGAAAACGGTTGAAAGCTTTTTGCCCCCAGCGCAGGAAGACGTAACGTTCGTGGTTACGCTCCATCTCCAGACGCACGTTTTCTTCGAAAGCGTCCTCATCACCAAAATGGTCAACGGTCACCGAGTGGTCTATCACGAGATCGACCGGCGATAAGGGATTAACTTTGGCTACATCGCCGCCGAGGCGATTAACCGCTTCGCGCATCGCCGCCAAATCTACCACCGCTGGCACGCCGGTGAAGTCCTGCATCAATACGCGCGCAGGTCGATAAGCAATTTCCCGATCGGCGTGGGCATCTTTCAGCCAGCCAACTAACGCCTGAATGTCTTCAGCTGTCACTGAATCCTCATCCTGCCAACGCAGCAGATTTTCCAGCAACACCTTCATTGATTTGGGTAAGCGATCGATATTGCCCAGTTGCTGGGCGGCTTTAGGCAGGCTGTAGTAATGATATTTTTTTGCCCGAACGTCCAGCGTATCCTGACTTTGCTCCCGTAACGTTAACGACATAACTCCTCCTTTAATGAGCCTCTCTTTAAACCTCAATAACCGCAAGGTTTAGCTTAAAGATAGACCACATTTTCGTTAACGATTTGATAACAACACGAAATGACACATAAAGGCACAAACAAAAATGCCCCGACGTTTGTCAGGGCATTAATAAAAGTCAGTACAATTTGAGTTATTGGATTACATCATAGCCCACACGGCCGTAGCCCAAAATGCAATGGAAAAGGCATAAACGCTAAACCATGAAAAAGTCGTTGTATTCATTGAGTCACTCCCTCCCAGATTTCGGGCAAAAAAAGTCCACCGTCTTCAGCTTTGTACTGATGACACCGTTTTTTTAATGCTGAGTGTTAAAGGACGGGCTTTTAAAATGCCCACCGGATAATCCGGTAAAGAGAGGTATAAATTCTATATATAGAACAGAACGCAGACAGCGTTATTTCGACTTCGGATCCATGAAAGATTCGATAAAGTTGCGCTGGTTTTCACTCAGTTCCCATGACGCAGGAATCGCCACAGGCTGTTCAGCGCTCTTGACTTCTTTCGCTTTGCACGTAGACGTGTTCGGCTGACGCGCAGAAACCGGAGACTTACGGCTGAGTGTATTTGCCCACATGGCTTAACCCCACATACGCCAGATCATCAATGCCACCACTACCCAGAACAGAGCTGAAGCAGCGAAGACGGTCAACCAAGCCTTGCGACGCACGTTACCAGAGCGCTCAACCTTGGCGGTTTTAGTACGGAAATCTTGTTGAACAGTCAGTCTAGTATTCATAGTTTTTGATAATCACTCTCAATAAAACGATTGTTGATAACGATTAAGATTTAGGACGAATCCTAAACTTGTTAAGTCCGAAAATCCAGTTATTTTTATTGAGTACAACGATTAACGCTATTTATCAAAACCCAAAAGATTGATGAGATAAATTTAATTACTGATCAAACTATTTATCTAATACAAACATTGTAAATTTGGGTTAAAACAAATTTAGTACCATTCTAAATTTGAGTTTAATTTAAAGAGCCTGACTAAAAGGCCTTTCTCATCAGTTGATAACTGGAGTATGGGAATATTCCTGGTGGTCCGCAAAGCAGCAGCGTAAATTTTGTGTACTGTTTCTCATTTAAGATATAACAATGAAAAAACATGTGATCGATGTTTCATTTACAAAAAAATAATGAAAATTTTTGAGATTCTTGTGGCGCTAACGAGGAGGGATTCACAAGATGCCCACTGGACACCTTGCGAAAATAATGAGTTAGGGGATTATTTGAAAGGTAACTTGATATCGCGGAACATCGCTTCGATATCTTCATTAGAACGTAATGCGACCGCGGCATCCACGACATCACGGGTCAAATGCGGTGCAAAACGTTGAATAAAATCATACATATAGCTACGCAGGAACGTGCTGCGTCTAAAGCCAATCTTGGTTGTACTATTGGTAAAAATTTCTGATGCTTCAATGCGCACCAAATCCGGATCGGAAACCGGGTCCACCGCCATACTGGCAATTACACCCACACCTAAGCCCAGACGCACATACGTTTTGATGACATCAGCATCGGTGGCCGTAAAGACAATACGTGGCGTTAATCCTGCACGGTTGAATGCGGTATCCAGCTCTGAGCGGCCGGTAAAGCCAAAGGTGTAGGTCACGAGCGGGAAATCAGCCAGCTCTTCAATCGTCACATTCGATTTGCCTGCTAACGGATGGTCTGGCGTCACAACAATGGCGCGGTTCCAGTGATAGCACGGCAACATAATCAGGTCGTCGTACAAATGCAGGGCTTCGGTCGCAATCGCAAAGTCAGCATTCCCCTTTGAAACGGCTTCAGCAATTTGCGTGGGCGATCCCTGATGCATATGCAGTGATACGCGTGGGTAACGCTCAATAAACCCTTTAATCACACCAGGCAAGGCATAACGCGCCTGTGTGTGGGTTGTCGCCACGTACAGCGAGCCTTTATCCGGCCAGGTATGCTCACCTGCGACGGATTTAATCGCATCCACCTTCGATAACACTTCGCGTGCAATCCGGATGATTTCTTCACCCGCAGGGGTTACCTGAGTGAGATGCTTCCCGCTACGCGCAAAAATCTGCACGCCGAGTTCATCCTCCAGCATGCGCACTTGCTTACTGATACCTGGTTGTGAGGTATAGAGACCTTCGGCGGTAGAGGAGACGTTGAGGTTGTGATTGACCACTTCGACGATGTAACGCAACTGCTGCAATTTCATAGTTATATCTTCCCGGTAGCGACAGAGGAGCAATCCCTGAAAGCGTGTTTCCGCCTTAATTAAGGGTTGAGGAGGGAAAGCATGTCAGCGAAACGAAAAATGCTATAACCACTATATCAGTTAAAGGAAGAATGTAGAACGATTAGCTATAAGGATGGTGAAAAGGCCAGCAGATGCTGGCCTTGAGGGGAATTACTTTTTCGCTTCCTGCCACTTACCGTCAATGTAGAACATCGACCAGCCTGTCGCTTTACCCTCTTTTTCAGAGGAGACGTACTGTTGCTTGGTTTTACGGCTAAAACGTACCAACGTTTTGTTGCCTTCCGGATCGGCAGCAGGCGCTTCCGCCAGGTACTTCAGCTTTTCAGGGAGACGATCGGCAAAGCGTTGCAACTCTTCCACCAGCGGCGCACGTGTTTCGCGCGATTTAGGGAAGGTGTTTGCTGCAAGGAAGACGCCCGCCGCACCATCACGCAGTACGAAGTAAGCATCCGATTTTTCACACGCCAGTTCTGGCAGTGGAACCGGATCCTCTTTTGGTGGCGCAACGTCACCATTTCGCAGAATCTTACGCGTATTTTTGCACTCATCGTTGGTACAAGCCATGTACTTACCAAAACGCCCCATTTTCAGGTGCATTTCAGAACCACACTTCTCGCACTCCACGACAGGACCGTCATAGCCCTTGATGCGGAATTCACCCTGCTCGATTTCGTAACCATCACATTCCGGGTTGTTCCCGCAGACGTGCAGCTTACGCTGGTTATCGATCAGATAGCTGTCCATTGCCGTGCCGCATTTCTGGCAACGGCGACGGGCGCGCAACGCATTGGTTTCAGCATCATCGCCTTCCAGAATGTTGAGCACTTCGTTTTCCGGGATCAGATTGATGGTTTGCTTGCAGCGCTCTTTCGGCGGCAATGCATAACCAGAACAACCCAGGAATACGCCGGTACTGGCGGTGCGGATACCCATTTGGCGGCTACAGGTCGGGCAGTCAATCGAGGTCAGCACCATCTGGTTCGGCTGCATGCCGCCCTCTTCCGGATCTTTCTCAGCCTGGCCTAACTGCTGGCTGAAATCGCTGAAGAAGGAATCCAGTACCGCTTTCCACTGCGCCTCATTATTAGCAACCTGGTCAAGGCTGTCTTCCATGCGCGCGGTGAAGTCATAGTTCATCAGCTCACGGAAATTCTGTTCCAGACGATCGGTGACGATTTCACCCATCTTCTCAGCGTAGAAACGGCGGTTTTCCACTCGCACGTAACCGCGATCCTGGATGGTGGAAATAATCGAAGCATAGGTCGATGGACGACCAATGCCACGTTTTTCCAGCTCACGGACCAGTGAAGCTTCGCTGAAGCGGGCTGGCGGCTTGGTGAAGTGCTGGCTTGGCAACAGCTCTTTCAGATCAAGCATATCGCCGACATTGACCGGTGGCAGCGTCAAGTCTTCATCGTTTTTACGCAGGGCTGGCATCACTTTAGTCCAACCATCGAAACGCAACGTACGGCCTTTCGCCTTCAGTTTGAAGTCTGCTGCACCGACCGTCAGGGTGGTGGAATCATACTGCGCTGGCACCATCTGACAGGCCACAAACTGACGCCAGATAAGCTGGTACAGTTTCTGCGCATCAGCTTCCATATCTTTCAGCGATTCTGCCTGAATGTTGACATCCGAAGGACGGATCGCTTCGTGCGCTTCCTGGGAATTCTCTTTATTGGCGTAAGTGATCGGTGATTCTGGCAAATACTTCTTACCAAAACTCGTCTCGACAAAGCCGCGCGCCATCGCCACCGCATCCTGACTCAGGTTGGTGGAGTCAGTACGCATATAAGTGATGTGACCCGCTTCATAAAGACGTTGCGCCATCATCATGGTTTTCTTCACGCCAAAACCGAGACGTGTACTCGCCGCTTGCTGCAGCGTCGAGGTAATAAAAGGCGCAGAAGGTTTGCTGCTGGTCGGTTTGTCTTCACGATCCAGCACTTCGTAACGCGCTTTTTCCAGCACGGATACCGCAGCATGAGTTTGCTCGCGATTAACCGGACGGAAGGCTTTATCGCCCTGATGCGTAACCTGCATCGCCAGCGCGTCGCCTTTCGGGGTAGAGAAATCCGCGTCGATTTCCCAGTACTCTTCCGGCACGAACGCTTTGATTTCGTGCTCGCGCTCGACCACCAGACGGACAGCTACAGACTGAACACGACCGGCCGATAAACCACGGGCAATTTTCTTCCACAGCAGCGGGGAAACCATGTAACCCACAACGCGGTCCATAAAGCGACGCGCCTGCTGTGCGTTGACACGTTCAATATTCAGTTCGCCCGGCTTGTCAAACGCCTGACGAATCGCATTTTTGGTGATTTCGTTGAACACCACGCGGCTAAAACGCTTGTCATCGCCACCGATCACTTCCCGCAGGTGCCAGGCAATGGCTTCCCCTTCGCGGTCAAGGTCCGTTGCGAGATAGATGTGGTCGGCGTCTGCGGCGAGGCTTTTCAGTTCGGCAACGACTTTCTCTTTGCCCGGCAGAATCTGATAGTCCGCTTCCCAGCCATGCCACGGGTCGACACCCATGCGACTGACCAGAGCGGCCTTCTCATCTTTCTTAACCTTCTTTCCTGTTTTCGCCTTTTCCCCGTCGGCACTTTTACGGGCAGTTGAACCGCTGGTCGGCAAATCACGGATATGACCGACACTGGATTTCACCACGTAGTCATTACCGAGGTATTTATTGATTGTTTTGGCCTTTGCCGGGGACTCAACGATTACGAGTGCTTTACCCATATGTACCTTTACCTAATTGAAACGTCCTGATAAACGGGAGAGGATTCGATGCCCCAAAACCCAACGGGTTCAATATTGCTGCCAGCTTTTCACTTTTCAAGGCAGCGGGGATAATCTCAGGTCAGATTGCATCGACTTATGCAACTTTATGATTAGAAGCGGGTTTTCCATCTGACGGCATCACACATCCGGGTGTGATCTCCCTGAAAGCTGAATCGCCCACACTCTACCTGATAAAATCCGTTACGCAACTTAATTAGCATTCTGATTAATTTTGCGCCAGTTTTGCTGGCAGGCGTTGATTTGATGAACAGCGCAACTCGCTAGTAATATAGAAGGAGAACGATTGCTGTCAAAAAAGAGGTGAACAATGTCAGTAAAAACGGAATCCATTTCACGCCAGGCGTTGCTGGAAATAGCCAATCAAATGATCAAACAGCACGACGATTATTTAGCCGGGATGGAAGTGAATGACGTGATTCAGCAGGGCGAGGTATTGGTGTTCCGTGGACCCTGGTTCTTAGATGAAGAAGGCCTGCCGAGCGCAAAAACCACCGCTGTGTTTAACGTGTTTAAATTCCTTGCCGTTGAGCTCTCCTCTCGTTATCACCTGGCATAGAAAAAGCCCGGCATTTGCCGGGCTCGCTTACATCAGCGGTTTATCACCCCGCTGCCATATTTTCAGAATTAACCGCTCGGCCGCCATACTGGCGCTGTTGGTGAAGCGATCCATCATTTTCTTCTTACGCGCATAGTGCACGCCCAGCACATTGAACTGATCCATTTGTTTGATAATCAGTGCATCGCTGGTGCCGATCTCATCGATTAGCCCCAAATCCAGCGCCTGGCGTCCGTACCAGTGTTCACCGGTGGCCACTTTTTCCAAATCCAGTGTCGGACGCATCTGTTGAACAAACTCTTTGAACAGCAGGTGGGTTTCGTTGAGATCTTCCTGGAATTTTTCACGTCCCTCATCGGTGTTCTCACCAAACAAGGTCAGCGTGCGCTTATATTGACCCGCAGTATGCAGTTCAACGTCGATGTCATTGCGTTTCAGCAGACGGTTGAAGTTGGGGATCTGCGCGACCACACCAATTGAGCCAATGATAGAGAATGGCGCCGCGACGATACGATCCGCGACACAAGCCATCATATAACCCCCGCTCGCCGCCACTTTATCGACAACGGCGGTTAACTGCAGGCCCGCATCACGCAGACGCTGCAACTGAGAAGCGGCCAGGCCATAACCGTGCACCACGCCACCCGGACTTTCCAGACGCAGCAAGACTTCATCACCCGGCACCGCCACCGCCAGCACCGCGGAGATTTCCTCACGCAAAGAACTCACTTCGCCCGCATCCATGCTGCCTTTAAATTCCAACACATAAAGTGTCGGTTTAGCGGCCTCGCTCACACCGGCTTTGGCATTGCGCTTCTCGGTTTTGGCTTTTTGCTTCTCTTCTTTTTTATGCTGCTTCAGCCACACTTTTTGCGCCTGCGGCTTCATCTTCGCCAGCTGCAGACCTTCCTTCATTTCACGATAATCATCGTCGAGGTGAGTTAAGCGCAGTTGACCACCGCTGTGGCGTTTACGCATCGCGGCATTCAGCACAATCAGAACAATAGCTGCGAACGCCACCACCACGGTGACGGCCTTGGCCAGAAATAATCCATAACTGGAGAGTAAATCCATTCTGCCGCCTTATTAAACAGTGAATTACAAACAATGGCTGAGTTTACCCGCTTTAGCGACTTTCGTCGCCTGAAATGCCCGCAGGCGGCACAGAATGCGAGGCGCGGTGATTGCACCGGGCGCCAAATTGAGGCATAAAGCCCAAAACCCTCTGACTTGCCAAAGGACATCGCTGTGCATTATCAACCGAAAAGCGATCTGCTGGAAAATCGCATTATCCTCGTCACCGGCGCTTCAGACGGCATTGGTCGCGAAGCGGCGCTGACCTATGCGCGCTATGGCGCACGCGTCATTTTGATGGGCCGCAACGCCGAGACACTGCAGCAAACTGAGCACGCCATCAATCAACTGAATAAGCAGCCCGCCTCACATTTGCTGCTGGACTTGTCGCATGCCACGCCTGAAAGCTGTGCCGAGGTAGCCGACCAGATCGCTGCTCTGGTGCCACGGCTCGATGGCGTATTGCACAATGCCGGGATTCTGGGTGAAATCGTCCCGCTGGCGGAACTCGATCCTGCTATCTGGCGCCAGGTGATGCAGATCAATCTCGATGCTACTTTCTATTTAACTCAGGCATTGCTGCCACTGCTGCTGAAATCAGATGCCGGTTCACTGGTGTTTACCACGTCGAGCGTGGGCCGTACCGGCCGTGCAGGCTGGGGAGCGTATGCGGTATCGAAATTCGCTACCGAAGGCATGATGCAGGTATTGGCCGATGAGTATAAAAATCGTCATCTGCGGGTAAATTGCATCAATCCTGGTGGCACTCGCACTAAAATGCGCGCCAGTGCCTTCCCGGAAGAAAATGCCAATTTGCTTAAAACGCCTGCCGATTTGATGCCGCTTTACCTTTACTTGATGGGCGATGACAGCCGTCGTAAAACCGGGACAAGTTTTGATGCGCAGCCGGGACGCAAACCGGGGCCTGCCAGCGCATGAGTGACCGTCATCAGCAACGACAGCAGCGTTTAAAAGAGCAGGTTGATGCACGCATTGCTGCCGCGACTAAAACCCGCGGCATTTTGATGGTGTTCACCGGCAATGGCAAAGGTAAAACCACCGCCGCCTTCGGTACGGCTTTGCGCGCTTGTGGCCACGGTAAAACCGTTGCCGCCGTGCAGTTTATTAAAGGTGAGTGGCCTAATGGCGAACGCAATTTGCTGGAGCAGCATGGTGTGGAATTTCAGGTGATGGCCACCGGCTTTACCTGGGATACCCAAAATCGGGAAACTGACACCACCGCCTGCCAGCTGGTGTGGCAGGAAGCTCGCCGCATGCTGGCAGACCCGCACATCGATTTAGTGATTCTGGACGAAATCACCTACATGGTAAGCATGGATTATTTGGATCTGGATGAGCTGGTGCAGGCTTTGAATCAACGTCCTGAGCAGCAGAGCGTGATCATTACCGGACGGGGTTGTCATCGCACATTATTAGATTTAGCCGATACCGTGACGGAGATGCGCCCGGTGAAACATGCCTTTGATGCAGGCATTCAAGCACAGCAGGGAATTGATTGGTAGAGATTGACGCCGCATCATGCGGCGTCGAATCGACATCAGGAACCGCGTTTCTTACTGCTGCCGCCGCTGCGACCGGTAGAAGTACCAGCGCGTCCGGTCGAGGTACCAGCACGGCCGGTGGAAGTACCAGCACGTCCGGTAGAAGAACCACCGCGACCTGCAGAAGTACCCGCGCGGGTAGCGGCAGGGCCGCTGCGGCTGGTAGAGGTGCCACTGCGACCGGTAGTCGTGCCACTGCTGTCCTTCGTGCGGCTACTGCTGCTACCACCCGTGCGACGCGGGCTACCGCTCACATTGCTATGGCGTTTTACTGCACGACGGATCTGATTCGCATTAGTGCGACGACGATCTTTTTCAACCGAAATTTTGGTCACGGTCTCTTCTGGCAGGCCTACCAGCGTACGCAGGTAGTTCACCGCAGGTAATTCCATTTCCATCCAGCCACCACGTGGTAAGCCTTTAGGCAACTGAATATCACCGTAGCGCACGCGCATCAGACGGCTAACCTGCACACCCACGGCTTCCCACAGGCGACGCACTTCACGGTTACGACCTTCAGTCAGCGTGACGTTGTACCACTGGTTGATCCCTTCGCCGCCGGCAAATTTAATGGTTTTGAACGAGGCAGGACCATCTTCTAACTGCACGCCTTTACTCAGTTGACGAATCTTATCGTCATCCACTTCGCCGAATACGCGCACCGCATATTCGCGCTCAACTTCACGGCTCGGGTGCATCAGGCGGTTCGCCAGTTCACCATCAGTGGTGAACAACATCAGTCCGCAGGTGTTAACGTCCAGACGGCCGACAGCAATCCAGCGTGAACCCACCAGACGCGGCAGACGATCAAACACCGTCGGGCGCCCTTCTGGATCATTGCGGGTACACAACTCACCTTCTGGTTTGTAATAGGCCAGTACGCGACACACTTCGGTCGCTGACTCAGCAATCGAGACCTGATGGCCATCAATACGAATTTTCAGGGATTTATCACTTTCGATGCGATCGCCCAGCGTCGCAAGCTTGCCATCAACGCTGACGCGCCCGGCTGAAATCATGGTTTCGATTTCGCGGCGTGAACCGTGACCGGCACGCGCTAATACTTTTTGTAGTTTCTCACTCATGGAGATGCCTCGTTGTCGCCTTCCCAGGCGTCGTGGTAAGAAGAGGTACGATACAGGGATTACCAGTTCCCATATCAGAATCTGTTACCGCTGAGCTTAGCCCATGCCAGGTCAGGCGGCCCGCGATTTTACACTAACGCAAGTTTCGTTAACACCTTTTCCTTTGCTGCCGATAATAAAGGCCAAAGGCTGCGTCGTGCAATCAGGGCCAAGCGCCTAAACATTTACGCCACTGATAGATACACCAACCACCCCTCTCTTCAAATTGCGTTAAGTCACTGAATTTTTAACAGATGCCATCAACATTATTTATCAGGTGATTATCCCCACTTTAGGCTTGTGATACATTAGCGCTTTTCAAGACTGGTCTGCTAGCATTGCGCACCACGCTTAAGGATAATCCCAAACATAAAATCTAAACCCAAACTACAAAACAGCATAAAAAACTAATTAACCGGGATAAATAAGGTGCATTAAGCCAGTAAATTTAAATTATCAGTTAATTGGCGCTGCAGGTTGGATTAAGTCTGTATTTTCACATTATTTGATTCAGATTAAATTTCATGAATTGTTCTGATAAAAAAATTGTGTAAAATTTAAGCCTGAAACAGAGTGTGCCGTATTTATAAAAGCGTAACCTTTACTATTTACACTCGTTTCTCTGACAGGCCATTAACGAAGTTACTGTGGCATTGTTGATAATATAAACCGGCGCACGCAGGAATTGAGGCGTTTATTCATTCACGGAATGAATTTAATTTGCATGTCGAAAGTCTTCACCAGGGATTTTCCTGACATGCTTAAAAAGAAGATCATTATCATGAAAACCACTCTGCTTTGGCCTGCGCTCGCGGCGCTGGCACTGAGCGGTTGTTCCGTGGGCCATACTGAGTATAGTCGAACGGCGCTTGAACACGTGGATATGAGCGTGACAGGCATCCCGACGGTACTGGGTTTGGGCATCCTTGGCACAACCATCCCTCTCACGCCTGAATACAGCCTGACAGCTGCGCACGTCGCAACAACTGCTGTTCAGCGGGTGAAGGCTTATCATCCTTATTGTGACGTCGCAATTATCTATCATAAAAACAGCCCGGAAACGTTAGCGAAATTCCGCACCAGTAAAGTGGGTGAGCCCATTAAGATGTACGGTTACAGCTTTATTTCAGCGATGCCGGTGGAATCAAGCGGCGTTAATTTAGCGCGCACCGCAATTACTAATAAATGGAATAAAAAGCCGTGCATGGCAATGGCATCAAATGCTGGGGTTGTGCAGGGAATGTCAGGTGGCGCGGTATATAATGCTGACCAGACAATTGGCGGAGTGATTGTGGGTTACAGCCATGAAATTTCCAATGTGCGCAGCAAGCAAGTCATCCTGAAAGATGTTTCGCTGTATATTCCCTACGGTGATTTTAAACGTTGGCTGGAACAAAATATTGGCCAGACGACGCTAACGCCGCCTGACCGCGCGTGATCACAGGAACGGGCGCGTGTCGCCGACCCCTTCACGAACCACAACCGGTACATCGCTGGTGAGATCGATCACGGTGGTTGGCTGCTGGCCTAAAGTGCCGCCATCAATGATCAGATCCACCAGCTTGCCAATGCTGTGCTGAATCTCTTCCGGATCGGATTCGGTGAAGTCATTACCCGGCAGCATCAGCGAGGTGGACATCATCGGCTCATTTAACCGCTCCAGTAACGCCAGCGCCACCGGATTGGACGGCACGCGCAGCCCAATGGTTTTACGCTTGTCATTCATCAAACGACGCGGCACTTCTTTGGTCGCCTTGAGAATGAAGGTATAACTGCCCGGCGTATTGTTTTTCAAAATTCGAAACGCGGTATTGTCCACCTGCGAATACGTCGAAAGCTCAGACAGATCGCGACACATCAACGTAAAATTGTGGTTACCATCTAACTGCCGGATACGGCAGATACGCTCCATCGCGTTCTTTTCTTCCAGTCTGCAGCCCAGCGCGTAACCCGAATCGGTGGGATAGACGATCACGCCACCTTTATTGAGATAATCGACCGCCTGATTGACCAGACGCGGTTGCGGGTTATCTGGATGAATGTGAAAAAATTGACTCATAAAAACCTCATGTCACCTATCTGCAATAGCCACGGCGGGCGCTAACGCGGGAAAGCGTTCCCAGATGGGTTCAACGCCGCCCGGCAGCCATAATTTGCGCCCCAGTTCTATCCACGGACAGGGTTGGTGAAAATCTGATCCCTGCGATCCCGCCAGCTTATTGTCGCGTGCATAGGTCGCGAGCTGCGTTCGTTCGTTTGGTGCCTGCTGACACTGCGCCACTTCCATTGCATCACCACCGACTTCAGCGAAATGGGCAATCAGTCGTTTGAGCCACTTCGCGGACAAACCATAGCGACCCGGATGCGCAAGTACCGCCACGCCACCAGAATGATGAATGGCATCAATAGCTTGTTTAATTGTACACCATTGCGGCGGCACGTAGCCGGTTTTCCCCCGGGCAAGGTAGTTCTTGAACACCTGTGCCATGTTATCGGCTTTGCCGATCTCCACCAGGTAGCGGGCAAAATGACCGCGGGTGATCACACCGCCCTGTGCCAGACGTTGCGCCCCCGCTAGCGCATCAGGAATGCGCGCCCGGTCGAGGCGCTCTGCGATCAGCAGCGCTCGTTCAGCACGGCATTGATGCTGTTGGGCCAGAAACGATGTCAGCGCAGGGTGCTGGCAATCTACATTCAAACCCACGATATGAATTTCGTGATTTTCCCACAGCGTAGAAGCTTCTAATCCGGCCAAAATGCGAATCGGCAGATCCTGTTGCACTGCGGCGGCTTGCGCTTCGGCTACGCCAGCGATGGTGTCGTGATCGGTAATCGCCAGTACCCCAACGTTCATCTCGACGGCACGTTGCACCAGCGCGGTAGGGGTTAGCAAACCGTCAGACGCCTGGGTATGACTGTGTAAATCGTAAAGGGGAAAACGGGCAATATCCGACAAGGTAACTCCAGCAGCAACTTAACTCGGCTGGCATGATAACGATTTTGCTCCTGACTGAAAAAGAGTATTGACTTTTTTCACCTGAACCAGTTAACTAGTACACAAGTTCACACGTAACGGGTATTTCATCATGGCTATTTTTGGTACGCATGCAAAAGGTTGGTGGCGCGATAATCCCTTTAACGGGCGACGTCGTCGTGCACAACATGCGTAACCGCTGTGCAGATACCTGAGCCCGCCACCGAGCGGGCTTTTTTTTGAGCGAAATTCAGAGATGACAATAATGGCTAATGCGAAACCTACATTGAAGTTGATTACCGGTACCGCGCCCTACCGCGAAGATCCGGCCGCTGTGTTCCATCAAATTTGCGGCGCACGTCCAGCAACGTTGTTGCTTGAATCTGCTGATATCGACAGCAAAAAGAATCTGAAAAGCTTACTGATTGTGGATAGCGCTCTGCGCATCAGCGCACTGGGCAACGTCGTGACGTTGCAGGCGCTGTCTGAAAACGGTCGTAGCGTTCTGCCACTGCTGGATGAGGCATTGCCGCAGGATGTCAGAATTGAAGCGCGCCCGGATGGCCGAGTGCTGCATTTCCCGCTGCCTCAGGGGTTGCATGATGAAGATTCACGTCTGAAAGCATTGTCTGTTTTCGACGCGCTGCGCCTGATCCCGCAACTGGTGAACAGCCCAGAGGAAGAGCGTGAAGCAATGTTCCTCGGCGGCCTGTTTGCTTATGACCTGGTGGCCGGATTTGAAGATTTACCCGAACTGCGTAATGAGCAGAGCTGCCCGGACTACTGCTTCTATCTGGCAGAAACCCTGCTGGTGATTGATCACCAGACACGCAGTGCTCGCCTGCAGGCGAGTCTGTTCAGCCCATCCACTAGCGAATTCCAGCGCTTGCAGAGTCGTATCGAGCAGTTGCGCGGCCAGATGACGCAGCCGGCCCCTGCTTTGCCGGTGCAACGTGTTGAGCAAATGGCGCTGAGCACCAACCAGAGCGATGAAGAGTATTGCAGTGTGGTGCGTGAGATGCAGGAAGCAATTCGCATCGGTGAAATCTTCCAGGTGGTGCCATCACGCCGCTTCTCCCTGCCGTGCCCTTCTCCACTGGCCGCTTACGATACGCTGAAACACAGCAATCCTAGCCCGTACATGTTCTTTATGCAGGATCAGGATTTTGCACTGTTTGGCGCATCACCTGAAAGCTCACTCAAATACGATGCCACTTCACGTCAGATTGAGATCTACCCCATTGCCGGTACGCGTCCACGCGGTCGCCATGCCGATGGTTCACTGGACCGTGATCTCGATAGCCGTATCGAACTGGAAATGCGCACCGACCACAAAGAGATGGCGGAACACCTGATGCTTGTAGACCTGGCGCGTAACGATCTGGCTCGCATCTGCGTGCCTGGCAGCCGCTATGTCGCGGACCTGACCAAAGTTGACCGTTACTCCTTCGTGATGCACCTCGTTTCTCGCGTGGTCGGCACGCTGCGTAACGATCTCGATGTCCTGCACGCCTATCGCGCCTGTATGAACATGGGCACCTTAAGCGGCGCGCCAAAAGTGCGTGCCATGCAGTTGATTGCTCAGAAAGAAGGCACGCGTCGCGGCAGCTACGGCGGTGCGGTCGGCTATTTCACCGCGCACGGCGATCTGGATACCTGCATCGTGATTCGTTCCGCATGGGTGGAAGATGGCGTTGCCACGGTACAAGCCGGTGCCGGTGTGGTACTGGATTCTCAGCCTCAGGCTGAAGCGGATGAAAGCCGCAACAAAGCGCGCGCAGTATTACGTGCCATCGCCACAGCCCATCATTGCAAGGAGATTTTCTGATGGCCGATATCCTGTTGCTCGATAACATCGACTCCTTTACCTATAACCTCGTTGATCAGCTGCGCACCTTTGGTCACAACGTGGTGATTTACCGCAATAACGTGCCCGCTGAAGTGCTGATTGAACGCCTGCAGCAGATGGAAAATCCGGTGCTGATGCTCTCACCTGGCCCTGGCGCACCGAAAGATGCCGGCTGCATGCCTGCGTTGCTGCAAGCCTTGCGTGGTCGTTTGCCGATTATTGGTATCTGTCTCGGTCATCAGGCGATTGTTGAAGCCTATGGTGGTCACGTAGGCCAGGCCGGAGAGATTCTGCACGGCAAAGCTTCATCGATTAATCATGATGGTGAAGCGATGTTTACCGGCCTGAGCAATCCACTGCCGGTGGCTCGTTATCACTCGCTGGTGGGCAGCAACACGCCAGCCGAATTGACCGTTAACGCCAGCTACAACGGCATGGTGATGGCCGTTCGTCACGATGCTGACCGAGTGTGCGGCTTCCAGTTCCACCCCGAATCCATTCTCACCACCCAGGGCGCACGTTTGTTAGAGCAAACGCTGGCCTGGGCGCTGGCGAAATAATAGGGAGATTATGATGCAAACTATTCTGGAAAAACTCTATCAGGCACAAACCCTGAGTCAGGCGGAGAGCCATCAGCTGTTTAGCGCCATTATTAAAGGTCAGCTTGAGCCGACCCAATTAGCCGCCGCGCTGATTGCGATGAAAGTCCGTGGCGAGCGCCCGGAAGAGATTGCTGGCGCTGCCACCGCGCTGCTGGAAGATGCGAAACCCTTCCCGCGTCCGGATTACACCTTTGCCGATATCGTTGGCACCGGCGGTGACGGCAGCAACAGCATTAACATCTCCACTGCCAGCGCCTTTGTCGCGGCAACCTGCGGGTTGAAAGTGGCCAAGCACGGCAATCGCAGCGTCTCGAGCAAATCCGGCTCCTCCGATCTGCTGGCGGCTTTTGGTATCGATCTGGATATGCCCGCTGAAAAAGCGCGTAAGGCACTGGACGATCTTAACGTCTGCTTCCTGTTCGCACCGCAATATCACAGCGGGTTCCGTCACGCGATGCCGGTGCGCCAACAGTTAAAAACCCGCACCTTGTTTAACGTGCTGGGTCCCCTGATCAACCCGGCGCGACCACCGCTGGCAGTGATCGGCGTGTACAGTCCGGAACTGGTGCTGCCGATTGCTCAAACCCTGAAGGTGCTCGGCTATCAGCGTGCGGCCGTGGTGCATGGCGGCGGTATGGATGAAGTGGCGTTGCACAGTCCGACCCAGGTCGCTGAGCTGCGTGACGGTGAAATTACCAGTTATCAGCTAACACCCGAAGACTTCGGTTTTGGCTTCCATGATAAAGAGGCATTAGCGGGCGGCACGCCGGAAGAAAACCGTGACATTCTGGCGCGTTTGCTCCAGGGTAAAGGCCAGCCGGCCCATGAGCAGGCCGTTGCGGTGAACGTCGCAATGTTGCTGAAAGTATTCGGAAATGAAGATTTGCGCGACAACGCTCAGCGCGCCATCACCGCAATTCGCAGTGGTCAGGCTTACGAGCGCGTTGTTGCTCTGGCAGCGAGAGGATGAGATGAGTATCAAGGGCACCGTTTTAGAGAAAATTGTTCAGGATAAAGCCGTCTGGGTTGAAGCACGCAAGGTACAACAGCCGCTGGAGACCTTCAAGAACAGCTTGCAGCCTGCAGGACGCCACTTTTACGATGCGCTGCGCGGCACGCGCACGGTGTTCATCCTGGAATGCAAAAAAGCCTCCCCTTCTAAAGGTCTGATTCGTGAAGATTTTGATCCTGCGACCATCGCCGGCGTTTATCGTCATCACGCCTCAGCTGTTTCGGTCTTAACTGACGAGAAGTATTTCCAGGGTGATTTTGAATTTTTGCCGATCGTCAGCGCCGCGATTACTCAACCGGTGTTGTGCAAAGATTTCGTTATCGATCCCTATCAAATTTACCTGGCGCGCCACTATCAGGCGGATGCCATTTTGCTGATGCTGTCGGTGCTGGATGATGAGCAATATCGCCAGCTCGCCGCGGTAGCGCACAGCCTGAAAATGGGCGTACTGACTGAAGTCAGTAATGAAGAAGAGTTGGAACGCGCCATTGCGCTGGAAGCGAAAGTGGTCGGCATCAATAACCGCGACCTGCGCGACCTGTCCATTGATCTGAATCGCACCCGCCAGTTGGCGCCACGTTTAGGCCACGGTGTGACGGTCATTAGCGAATCGGGCATCCATAATTATGCGCAGGTGCGTGAATTGAGC
Source organism: Pantoea sp. alder81 (assembly GCF_020179835.1). Classification (GTDB taxonomy): domain Bacteria; phylum Pseudomonadota; class Gammaproteobacteria; order Enterobacterales; family Enterobacteriaceae; genus Pantoea. The sequence goes on from NZ_JAIUDA010000002.1 coordinate 92,371, forward strand.
CACTTCGCCAACGGTTTCCTGATTGGCTCCGCACTGATGGAAGAAGCCGATCTCGATGCCGGTGTGCGTCGCGTCTTACTCGGTGACAATAAAATCTGCGGCCTGACCCGCTCTGAAGATGCGCGCATTGCGCACGAAGCAGGCGCGATTTATGGCGGTGTAATTTTCGCAGAAGGTTCACCGCGTAAAGTCAGCGCCGAACAAGCCCAAACCGTTATAGCGGCTGCACCACTTAAGTATGTCGGCGTATACCGCAACAATCGTGTAAGTGACATTGTCACGCACGCCAGTTTACTCCAACTCTCCGCTGTGCAATTGCATGGTGATGAAGATCAGGCGTTTGTCGCAGAACTGCGTAGCGCCCTGCCAGAAGAGGTGAAAATTTGGAAGGCGCTGAGCATTCGCGGCAGCCTTCCAGCCCGCGATTGGCCGCATGTGGATCGTTATGTGTTTGATAATGCCCAGGGCGGCAGCGGACAGCGATTCGACTGGTCACTGCTTCAGGGTGAAGATCTCAGCAACGTGCTGCTGGCCGGCGGATTAAGCGCAGACAACTGCGTAGAAGCTGCCCAACTTGGCTGCGCCGGGCTGGACTTTAACTCCGGCGTTGAATCTGCGCCTGGCATCAAAGATGCCAGTAAAGTCGCGGCTGTATTCCGCACGCTGCGCGCCTATTAATTTCGCTCGCCCGCCGATGTGCGGGCCGCATAAGGAAGATGAAAGATGACTACGTTATTGAATCCCTACTTTGGCGAGTTTGGCGGTCAATATGTGCCGCAGATTCTGATGCCTGCTCTGCGCCAGTTGGAAAGCGCCTTTGTCGAAGCGCAGCGCGATCCTGAATTTCAGGCTGAATTCACCGATTTGCTGAAAAACTATGCCGGTCGCCCTACCGCATTGACGCTGTGCACCAATCTGACCAAAGGCACGAAAACCCGCCTGTATCTGAAGCGTGAAGATCTACTGCACGGCGGTGCCCACAAAACTAACCAGGTGTTAGGTCAGGCACTGCTTGCTAAGCGCATGGGCAAAAATGAAATTATCGCTGAGACCGGTGCCGGTCAGCATGGTGTGGCTTCAGCATTGGCGTGCGCGCTGCTCGGCATGAAATGCCGCATTTATATGGGTGCAAAAGACGTTGAGCGTCAGTCACCTAACGTGTTCCGTATGCGTTTGATGGGCGCGGAAGTGATTCCGGTGCACAGCGGTTCAGCCACGCTGAAAGATGCCTGTAATGAGGCGCTGCGTGACTGGTCTGGCAGCTACGAAACCGCGCACTATATGCTCGGCACCGCGGCAGGTCCGCATCCCTTCCCGACTATCGTGCGTGAGTTCCAGCGCATGATTGGCGAAGAGACCAAAGCCCAGATTCTGGAACGCGAAGGTCGTCTGCCAGATGCGGTGGTGGCCTGTGTGGGTGGCGGTTCGAATGCCATCGGCATGTTCGCTGACTTTATTGATGACACCAGTGTCGGTTTGATTGGCGTTGAACCTGCGGGTCACGGCATCGAAACTGGCGAACACGGTGCGCCACTCAAGCACGGCCGCGTCGGTATCTACTTTGGTATGAAAGCGCCAATGATGCAGACTGAGGAAGGCCAAATTGAAGAATCCTATTCGATCTCGGCTGGCCTCGATTTCCCTTCTGTTGGCCCACAACACGCCCATCTCAACAGCATTGGTCGCGCCGAATATGTGTCGATTACCGATGATGAAGCGCTGTCAGCCTTCAAAGAACTGTGTCGTGCAGAAGGCATTATCCCGGCTCTGGAATCCTCCCATGCTCTGGCATATGCGCTGAAAATGATCCGTGAAAATCCGGAAAAAGAGCAGTTGCTGGTGGTCAACTTGTCCGGTCGCGGCGACAAAGACATCTTCACCGTTCACGATATTTTGAAAGCTAAGGGAGAGATCTGATGGAACGTTATAATCAGCTGTTTCAACGTCTGTCGGCGAAGAAAGAAGGCGCCTTTGTTCCTTTCGTCACCCTTGGCGATCCGACCCCTGAACTGTCGCTGAAGATCATCGACACGCTGGTAGAAGGCGGAGCCGATGCGTTAGAGCTTGGCATTCCATTCTCCGATCCACTGGCGGACGGCCCAACGATTCAGGGCGCAACCTTGCGTGCCTTCGCAGCGGGAACCACCGTTGCGCAGTGTTTCGAGATCCTTGCTGCCGTGCGTCAGAAGTACCCTGAACTGCCGATTGGATTGTTGATGTACGCTAATCTGGTGTTCAGTAAAGGCATCGACAACTTTTACGCGCAGTGTGAAGCCGTAGGCGTTGATTCCGTGCTGGTGGCGGATGTACCGGTAGAAGAGTCTGCGCCGTTCCGTCAGGCTGCGATGCGTCATAACGTGGCACCGATCTTCATCTGCCCGCCGAATGCGGATGATGATTTACTGCGTGAGATTGCCTCACACGGCCGCGGTTATACTTATCTGCTGTCGCGCGCGGGCGTCACTGGCGCAGAGAATCGCGCCAGCCAGCCGCTGAATCATCTCATTGATAAATTGCGCGAATACCATGCGGCGCCACCGTTACAGGGCTTTGGTATCTCAGAAGCCAGTCAGGTGAAAGAAGCCATCGCAGCGGGCGCAGCGGGTGCCATTTCAGGCTCGGCGATTGTGAAGATCATCGAACGTAATCAGAACGATCCCGCCACATTGTTAGCTGAACTGAAAGCGTTTGTCAGCGATCTGAAAGCCGGCACGCGCTAAATCCTCAAGACCCTGTTCGCTATAGCGAATAGGGTCTTCTCTTGATTATTCCAGCCTGAACGTCTGCTCATCTCCCGAACCATCAGGATACGTCAGCTTCATCATTAGCTTGTCGTTTCTGATTTGCCATGTCAGCTTCTCGTCTTCGGGGCCATCGCGCCAGCGTCCACTACTATCCGGATTATCTGACATCCAGATCACTCTATCGCCCTGAAGTCGGCAGCGTACGGCCCAGCGTGACTGATCGGATGGTCGGATATAATGCACCCACGCGACGCCCTGCTCATCCACTTTGTCCAGTTGCATAATTTTGAAGTTGCGGCCAAAGCTAATTGCGGCAGCAGCCTTGCACAGGGTGCCTAGATGCGGATTCATTATCGGTTCTGCCTGCGCACTGGGCATCGGCAAGTTCTGTGAAGCAAATAGCTGAAGATAAGACAGATAGCTGATTGTGGCTATCGCCAGAATGGCACGCTTTTTCATTATTATTTTCCCTGCCTGTGGTGCCTGTACCGGCACGCATCGGCTCTTTGTCTTGTTGTTTTAATATCAGTTTTGCCCTGCTGTTCCAGCTTACCGTTTGCCCCGCTGCCGTCATTGGATCAATAAGTGGTAAAAGTGGCGTATTTCCAACTTTTTCACTCTCCGCGATTTGCCGATTTGCAAAGCGCATACCACAATTAATCGCACCGTCTCGTTGCGGTGAAACATCATCTAAGACAGGGAGATAACCAATGAATTTTTTTAAAGTCGTTGCAGGAATATTAATGGCTGCGGTTATGGCGATCACACTTAGCGCCTGCGCACCGACAGCCACAAAGGAAGGGACCGGGGGCTATCTCGATGATACGGTGATTACCACTAAGGTTAAGGCGCAGTTGTTGAATGACGATTCGCTGAAATCCACCGAAATCAACGTCGAAACCTTTAAAGGGAAAGTGCAGTTAAGCGGCTTTGTCAGTTCTCCGCAGATGGCGAACCGTGCTGTCACGGTCACCCGCAGCGTGGAAGGGGTTAAATCTGTGGTTAACAATATGCAGATTAAGTAATAGCGTATCGATACTGCAGCGGGCGGCCTTTGGGTCGCCCGTTGTTTTTCGGTTGTTGCCTCAGAAACGGTAACCCACACCAAAGAAGAATACCCACGGATCGATACGCGTATTAATATTTTGTTGTTCACCGTTGGCTTTAAATTTCACTTCAGTATCAATGTCCATGTACCAAAGTGAGGCGTTCAGCATCCAGTCACGGTTGATTTGATAATCCATCCCTACCTGACCCGCCACGCCCCAGGAATCTTTGACGCTTAAATCACTTAAGCCCGCATCCTGACCGGTTTGATTAAATTTGGCATCGTAGAAGGTGGTGTAGTTGATACCTACCCCAACGTACGGACGCACCGGGCTGCGGCTATCAAAGAAATAGTATTGTGCCATCAGCGTCGGTGGCAGCTGGCGCACGGTCGCCAGATTTCCAGTGGCACCGAGGCCAACCTTGTGACGGAACGGTGTCGCCGCCAGCAGCTCCACGCCGATGTTGTCCGTCGCCATATAGGTGAAGGTGAGTCCAAGCTGGGTGTCGTTGCTGACGTTAAAGCCGCCCATACCCAGCACATTGTCAGAGCCTTCGGTTGGACGAACAGTCGCGCTACCGGCACGCATGAAAAAATCACCCGCCTGATGAGCCAGCGCCAGCTGGGGAATAGCCAGAGCCATGAGCAATGCGCATTTTGCCAGTTTCATAATCACTCCTTTGCATAAAAGTAGGGTCTTAATCGGGATTGCGGCACAAGATCTAACCCTTTTTTGGTAAAAGATCATCTGCATCAGTTCAGATTAATCACTTAAAAAACAATGGATTGATTCAGATCAATTTTCGGCATTCCGCCTGTGGAAGAAAAAACGTTAAGGAGGGTTTTCAGGCTAATGAAAAGGCTTTGCTGCTTTTATGAACCAGGAACGAAGTCTAATTCCCCATTCTTTACCAGAGATGACACAAAGTTATGGTCTTCCGGGTGCCAGCCTGCCCGCAGAACATGTACAATCGCCGGGTTAATTAACCCGGTTCCATCAAGGAGAGTACATGTCTATCACGGCAAGCTCGTTATACCGTGACACAGGAAATTTTCTGCGTCATCAGCTGGTTACTATTTTGCTGATGGCGTTGCTGACGTCGTTCATTACGGTGATTGTCGGTCATGCATTAACCCCAGGCGAAGACCAGTTATCCCTGCTTAGTCAGGCTGACGACAGCGCGACATCACTGTTTGAATTGGTACAGAATATGTCACCGGATCAGCAGCGCATCTTGCTGCGTGCATCGGCAGCCGGCACCTTTGCAGCGCTGATCGGCAATACGCTGTTGCTCGGCGGTATGCTGTGCCTGATCCCGCTGGTCTCCAATGGCCAACGCGTGAGTGCCCTGCGAGCGATCGGTGCCTCCGCGCCACTGCTGCCAAAACTGCTGCTGCAGACCTTCCTGATTACCTTGCTGGTGCAAATCGGCTTTATGGTGCTGATGGTGCCTGGCGTGATTCTGGCGATTCTGCTGTCACTGGCGCCGGTGATGCTGGTCAGCGAGAAAATGGGTGTGATTGGGGCAATGCGTGCGAGCATGAAGCTGGCATGGAAGAACATGAAACTGATTGCCCCTGCCATCGTGCTGTGGCTGCTGGCCAAAATTGTGCTGATGTTCCTTATTTCATCGCTTACCGTTTTGCCGGTCAATATTGCGTCAGTGGTGATGAATGCGCTGGGTAATCTGGTCTCTGCCATTCTGATTATCTATTTGTACCGTCTGTATATGCTGTTACGTTAACAGCGATGGCGCTCTGCGGAGCGCCTTTATTGAACGCTCCTGCCCTAACTGGAAACGCTATGAAGCAGTTACTCGATTTTCTTCCCCTGGTAGTTTTCTTTATCTTCTACAAGCTATACGACATCTTTGTCGCTTCAGGCGCCCTGATTGTCGCCACGGGCCTGGCGCTGGTGGTCAGTTGGGTGCTGTATCGCAAACTGGAAAAGATGACTATTTTCACCTTCGCGCTGGTGACGGTCTTCGGCACATTAACGCTGGTGTTCCATAACGATGAGTTCATCAAATGGAAAGTCACTGTGATCTATTCCCTGTTCGCGTTGGCTCTGCTTTACAGCCAGTTCTTTATGGAACAGCCGCTGATTCAGCGCATGCTGGGTAAAGAGTTGCAGTTGCCTGGTGTGGTGTGGCGTCGCTTGAATATTGCCTGGGCAATCTTCTTCTTCGTCTGCGGCCTGGTGAATATCTATGTTGCGTTTTGGTTATCACAAGAGTTTTGGGTTAACTTTAAAGTGTTTGGTCTGACTGGCCTGACCCTACTGTTTACTCTGTTAAGCGGCGTGTACATCTGGCGACAGATGCCGCAACAAGAACAAAAATAAGCTACTCCGCCCGGCACAGTCGGGCTTCTCTTCACCTGCAGAAGAACTGAGCAATGGACGAAAAACATAAATTGCCGCAAGGCGAGATGGTATCGCGCACCCTGGCGATGCCGGCGGATACCAATGCCAATGGTGATATTTTTGGCGGCTGGTTGATGTCACAGATGGATATGGGCGGCGCCATCATGGCCAAGGAGATCGCCGAAGGTCGTGTGGTCACCGTACGCGTTGATGGTATGACGTTCCTGAAACCGGTGGCAGTAGGCGATGTGGTGAGCTGCTATGCGCGTTGCATGCACACCGGTAACAGTTCGATGACCATCAATGTAGAAGTGTGGATCAAAAAGGTGTCGTCTGAGCCAATCGGTCAGACGTATTGCGCCACCGAAGCGGTATTTGTCTACGTTGCCGTGGATAACACCGGAAAATCCCGTCCGCTGCCCCCCGGCAAAGCTAATCTTGCCGATTAACAGCGATAAAAAAAGCGGTCAATGACCGCTTTTTCTTTGCCTTCAACGCAGGTTTACTCGATGTTAGCGCCACCGTTAATACGGAATACGATGTTCATGGTCAGGCCTTTTCCAGGACGACCAGGCTGATAACGCCACTTTTTCATCGCCTGCTTCACTTCACGCTCGAACATGTTGCGCGGTTCGGCGGAGAGAACTTCCACATTATCGACACGACCGTCACTATCCACATCAAACTGCACGCGTACACGGCCTTCCACGCGTAACGCAAACGCACGCGCCGGATAGGCAGGTTTGCTCACGTTCATCGCCTTCGGCCCGTCAGAGACGGTTTGCGTTGGCGCTGGGTTACTCTTCGGCGCCGTGGTCGGACGCGTCTGGGTGGTCGGGATGTCCTGCTTGACCGGATTCTCCTGCGGCTTCACTTCCTTACGCGGCTTAGGCTCGACCTTTTTCTCTACCTTCGGCTTGGGTTTTGGCTTGGGCTTCGGTTCAGGTTTTGGAATCGGCACGGGCTCGACTTTTGGCGGCTCAGGTGCGACTTCCGGCTCAGGTTCGGGCTCTGGCGGCGGCGGTGTCACCACCGCGGGGGCCGGCTCTGGCTGCACTTCAGGCGCCACCATGGTCACGCTGATTGGCTGGGATGCTTTCGGAACCTCAATGGTCTGATGAAACGATGCATAGAGAATGCCCGCAATCAACGAGCCGTGGAGCACCACGGACAAGATCATAGCTACGGGGGTACGTGTAGGAAGAGGCGTAATCAACGTCGTCATATCAGTCATATTCATTGAGTGAAGCGCAGATTTTAAATGCAAATAGCAATCAGTTTCAATAAGCGATGTGTAAGGCACCCGCAGAAAGGCGTTTTTTAGCGGGAGTTGCGCTAAATGACGGTGGTTTTATCTTTCATTTGCACTCTGATTAACGATCACTTAACGTGTCTCGCAATTTCGGCAAGTCTATCGGGAGTACCCCATCGTGCTTTACGTCATTTATGCGGAAGATACCGCAGATTCACTGGAAAAACGCAATTCCGTACGCCCGGCGCATCTCGCGCGCTTGCAGTTACTGCAGGATGAAGGTCGACTGATCGCCGCAGGCCCTCTGCCCGCTGTGGATAGCAACGATCCGGGTCCCGCAGGTTTTACCGGTTCAGTGATCATTGCTGAGTTTTCCTCGCTGGAAACCGCACAATCCTGGGCCAATGACGATCCCTACATTGCCGCTGGCGTGTATGAGAAAGTGGCGGTCAAACCGTTCAAACGCGTATTTTAATCGATGTGGCAGTCTGTTTTACTGCTGGTAGCGGTTTTGACGTTAATTGGCAGAGCTTTATGGATTTGGCGTCAGCAAGGCTGGCGCCAGGCCCGACAGCACATCGTGATGTTAGTTGTGCTGGCGGCCGCATTACAGATCGTCAATGTCTCTCTGGTGTTACGCGGCGCTTAAAGGCCGCGTAAGCCATTTACATATTCTGTGTGATGAACAGGATTGAGCGGCGATGCTGCTGCGCGACCTGATGACGAATGGTATGGATACGTTTATAACGACGCGACTGCCCTTCCAGCCAACGTGCACGACGGCGGTGTACCTGACGTAACATTCTCCAGCGCGCCACTTCATTTCTGCTTCGTCTCATCACATCCTCATCAGACAGGCTAAACTCGCCAGGCATTATAAAGATCTGATTGAAAATGCCAAATCGAAAGCTTCATTGAACTGTCATTCACGATTAAAGGTTTCACTAGTGCTATTCAGCACGTAAACTTTCCTCATCAAAGCGCGAACAGGATGTCCACTTAATGACTACATTTTATACCCTAATCAGTTGGTTGCTGCTGTTCGGCTACTGGTTGCTGATTGCGGGTGTCACGCTGCGTATTCTGATGAAACGCCGCGCAGTGACGTCCGCCATGGCCTGGTTGCTGATCATCTATATTCTGCCGCTGGTGGGTATTATCGCGTATCTGTCGTTTGGTGAACTCCATCTGGGTAAACGCCGGGCTGAGCGCGCGCGCACCATGTGGCCTTCTACCGCCAGGTGGCTAAACGATCTCAAACAGTGCCGGCACATCTTCGCCACTGAACACAGTGACGTTGCACGCTCATTATTTGAACTCTGCCACCATCGCCAGGGCATTGCGGGTGTCAAAGGCAATCAGCTACAGCTGCTCACTAACTCTGATGACGTGATGCACGCGCTAATCCGTGACATCCAATTGGCACGCCACAATATTGAGATGGTGTTTTACATCTGGCATCCCGGCGGGCTGGCGGACGAAGTGGCAGAATCGCTCATGGCCGCCTCGCGCCGTGGCGTGCATTGCCGATTGATGCTGGACTCGGCGGGCAGCGTGACATTTTTCCGCAGCCCGTGGGTGAATATGATGCGTAACGCGGGCATCGACGTGGTTGAGGCGTTACAGGTGAGCCTGCTGCGTGTATTCCTGCGCCGGATGGATTTGCGACAGCATCGCAAAGTTGTGCTCATCGATAACTATATTGCTTACACCGGCAGCATGAATCTGGTCGATCCACGCTACTTTAAGCAGGATGCTGGCGTGGGCCAGTGGATCGATCTGATGGCGCGTATGGAAGGGCCGGTCGCGACCACCATGGGCATCGTTTACGCTTGCGACTGGGAGATCGAAACCGGCAAACGCATTCTGCCGCCTGCGCCTGATGCCAATATCATGCCGTTTGAGCAGGAAAGCGGTCATATCATCCAGGTGATCGCTTCCGGGCCGGGCTTCCCGGAAGATATGATTCACCAGGCGCTGTTAACGGCGGTCTATTCCGCACGTGAACAACTGATCATGACTACCCCCTATTTCGTCCCCAGTGACGACCTGCTGCACGCAATCTGCACCGCGGCACAACGCGGTGTGGAAGTCAGCATTGTGGTGCCACGTCATAATGATTCGCTACTGGTCGGCTGGGCCAGTCGCGCGTTCTTCACCGAGTTGCTCGAAGCAGGCGTGAAAATCTACCAATTTGAAGACGGTTTGCTGCACACCAAAAGCGTGCTGGTCGATGGGCAGCTGAGTCTGGTTGGCACCGTGAACCTGGATATGCGCAGCCTGTGGCTCAATTTTGAAATCACACTGGTCATCGATGATGATGGATTTGGCAGCGATCTGGCCACGGTGCAGGATGACTATATCGCCCGCTCACGCTTGCTGGATGGCGCGCGCTGGGCTAAACGTGCGTGGTGGCAGCGCATCGTTGAACGACTGTTTTACTTCTTTAGCCCTTTACTGTAAAACGAGCGAAAATATTACCGCCTCAGAGCAAGCAGGAATGACTATGGATTTAAATAATCGCCTTACCGAAGATGAAACGCTGGAGCAGGCTTACGACATTTTTCTGGAGCTGGCTGGTGATAACCTCGATCCGGCTGACATCATTCTGTTCAATCTGCAGTTTGAAGAGCGCGGCGGCGCAGAGCTGTTTGATCCGGCTGAAGACTGGCAGGAGCATGTTGATTTTGATCTCAATCCGGACTTCTTCGCCGAAGTAGTGATTGGTTTGGGTGAAGCGGATGGCGAGCCGATTACCGATGTGTTTGCCCGCGTGCTGCTGTGCCGCGAGAAAGACCACAAGCTGTGTCACATTCTCTGGCGTGAATAATCGCTAACGAATAAAACAACGCCGGGCAATTGCCCGGCGTTTTCTTTTCGACCTTACAACGGGTCGACCTTCAGGCAAGATACCGCATGGCGGAAACTGCCCTCCAGCAACGGACGCGTTTTTGCACATTCAGGTCCGGCAATCGGACAACGGGTGCGGAATACGCAGCCTGATGGCGGATTGATTGGCGAAGGTAACTCACCCTCCAGCAACTGAATCTGTTTGTTTTTCTCCAGATCGGGATCCGGAATCGGCACCGCAGACATCAGCGCACGGGTGTACGGGTGCTGTGGATTGTTGTACACCGAATCATAGGTGCCCAACTCAACCGCATGACCAAGATACATCACCAGTACACGATCCGAGATGTGCTTCACCACCGCCAGATCATGCGCGATGAAGATCAGCGACAGCCCCATTTCACGCTGTAATTTCTGCAGCAGATTCACCACCTGCGCCTGAATCGACACGTCCAGCGCCGAAACCGGCTCATCGCAAATAATCAGCTTGGGTTCAAGGATAAGCGCTCGCGCTATGCCAATACGCTGACACTGACCACCGGAAAACTCGTGCGGATAACGGTTGATGAGGTTTGGCAGCAGCCCGACCTTCATCATCATGTTTTTCACCTTATCCTTCACTTCCTGCTTTGGCATCTTCGGATAATAGGTGCGCAGCGGCTCGGCAATAATGTCGCCGATGGTCATGCGCGGGTTCAGCGAGGCCAGCGGGTCCTGGAAAATCATCTGGATATCGCTACGCGCCTGGCGCCACTCATCCTGACTCTGTCCCAGCAGATCGCGTCCCAACCACGCCACACGGCCTTCAGTGGCTTTTACCAGGCCAATGATGGCGCGCGCCAGGGTGGATTTACCACAGCCCGATTCGCCGACTACGCCGAGCGTTTCGCCCTCATATAAGCGCAGGCTGACGCCATCCACCGCCTTCAGCGTTTTTGGCGGCTGCCAGAACCACTGTTTGCCGTCTTTGATCTCGAAATGCACTTTGAGATCGGCGATTTCCAGCAAGACTTTCTTCTCTTCGATGATGGTACTCATGCTAATTCCTCCACCGGTTTGAAGCAGGCACGCAAACGACCTTCAGCGAAAGGTTCCAGCGGCGGTGATTTAGCACACACGTCCATCGCAAAAGCACAACGTGGCTGGAATGGACAGCCCTGCGGCAGGCGCAACAGGTTAGGCGGGTTGCCAGGAATGGTGGTGAGTGATTCGCCCTCTTCCGCATCCAGGCGCGGTACCGCACTCAGTAAGCCAATCGAGTAAGGATGCGCAGGCTGATAGAACACATCGCGTGCACGGCCATACTCCATGGTACGCCCGGCATACATCACCAGCACCTTGTCACAGATACCGGCAACTACCCCAAGATCGTGGGTGATCATGATGATCGCGGTGTTGAATTCGCGTTTCAGCTCGTTCAGCAGCGTCATGATCTGCGCCTGTACCGTCACATCCAGCGCCGTGGTGGGTTCATCGGCAATCAGCAATTTAGGACGACACAGCAGCGCCATAGCGATCATTACACGCTGACGCATGCCACCGGAAAACTCATGCGGGAACATCTTCATACGCTTACGCGCTTCCGGCATTTTCACCGCATCCAGCATGCGCACGGATTCTTCAAACGCCTGCGCGCTGCTCATCCCTTTATGCAGTTTCAAGACTTCCATCAGCTGCTCACCTACACGCATGTAAGGATTGAGCGAGGTCATCGGGTCCTGGAAAATCATCGCAATCTGCTCAGCACGCAGCTTGTTCAGTTTGTTCTCCGGCAGATTGAGAATCTCATTGCCGTTGAATTTTGCCGAACCGCCAATGCGACCGTTTTTGGCCAGCAGCCCCATCAGGGCGAAAGCGGTCTGTGACTTGCCCGATCCCGATTCGCCAACGATCCCCAGGGTTTCGCCGGCACGCAGTGAAAAGTTGAGGTCGTTGACCGCGGTGACATCACCATCGTGGGTGCCAAAGGTGACGCGCAGGTCTTTTACTTCCAGTAGCAGGTTACTGTTTCCCGCACGTGCAGCCATCGCTGGCTGAAATTCATGTATGGTCATCGGGAAACTCCTTAACGATCTTTCGGGTCGAGGGCATCACGCAGGCCATCGCCGATAAAGTTGAAACAGAACAGCGTGACCACAAGGAAACCCGCCGGGAACATCAGCAACCAGGGCGAAACTTCCATTGAGTTGGCGCCATCACTCAGTAGTGCGCCCCAACTGCTCAGCGGTTCTTGCGTACCCAACCCGAGGAAACTAAGGAAGGACTCAAACAAAATCATGCTCGGCACCAGCAATGAGGCATACACCACCACCACACCCAGCACGTTCGGGACGATGTGGCGCAGTACGATATTGAAGGTCGAAACTCCACCCACCTGTGCCGCTTCAATAACTCTTTGCGCTTCAGGCCCAGCGTCTGGCCACGCACGATACGCGCCATATCCAGCCACGACACCATGCCGATCGCCACAAAAATCAGCAGGATGTTACGACCAAAGAAGGTCACCAGCAGGATCACGAAGAACATGAACGGGAAGGAGTTGAGGATTTCCAGAATACGCATCATCACGGAGTCGATTTTACCCCCGAGATAGCCCGCCAGTGAGCCATATAGCGTGCCCACCAGCACCGCAATCAACGCGGAGGCAATGCCGACCATCAATGAGATACGACCGCCAATCGCCACGCGCACCAGCAAGTCACGTCCGGACGAATCGGTACCAAACCAGTGGCCTGATACCGTATCCGGAGCGGCTGACATCATGGCCCAGTCCGTATCGTCATATTTGAACTGCGACAGCACAGGTGCCAACACCACAAACAGGGTAATCACCAGCAGCACCAGCAAACTAATAAACGCGGCGCGGTTATGAATAAAGCGGCGACGCGCATCCTGCCACAGGCTGCGCCCTTCGACTTCCAGTTTTTCACTGAAGGCATCCAGAGCTTCGCTGTTTTTCTTACTTAACATCATGGGCGAGCTCCACAATCAGTAACGGATTTTCGGATCGATCACGGCATACAGCACATCAACGATCGCGTTAAACAGAATGGTCAGCACACCGACCAAAATGGTCAGACTCATCACCAGAGAATAGTCACGGTTCAGAGCACCGTTAACAAACAGCTGGCCGATACCCGGCAGACCATAAATCGATTCAATCACCATTGAACCCGTGATGATGCCGACGAATGCCGGTCCCATATACGAGAGCACGGGCAGCATCGCCGGCTTGAGCGCATGACGCAGCACGATGCGGCGCAGCGGTAACCCTTTGGCGCGCGCGGTGCGGATGAAGTTAGAGTGCATCACTTCAATCATCGAGCCACGAGTAATACGCGCGATGCTGGCGATATACGCCAGAGACAGCGCCACCATCGGCAACAGCATGTAATTCCATTGGCCGCCGTTCCAGCCACCGCCCGGCAGCCAGCGCAAGGTAATCGCGAAGACCAGCACCAGCAGCGGCGCGACGACAAAGCTGGGTATCACAACGCCCGTCATGGCGACCCCCATCACCGCGTAATCCCACAAACTGTTCTGTTTGAGCGCGGCAATAACCCCAGCCGTCACGCCCAGGATCACCGCAAGGAAGAAGGCCGCGAGGCCGAGTTTGGCCGAAACCGGGAAGGCGTGGCCGACCAGATAGTTAACCGAGTAATCTTTGTACTTAAACGATGGACCAAAGTCGCCGTGCGCAAGCTGCACTAAATAGCTGACGTACTGTTTACCGATCGGATCGTTCAGGTGATATTTGGCTTCGATGTTCGCCATCACTTCAGGCGAGAGCGTGCGCTCGCCGGTAAACGGACTGCCGGGTGCCAGTCGCATCATAAAGAAGGAGATGGTGATCAGGATGAAGAGTGTCGGGATCGCTTCCAGAAGCCGACGCAGGATGAATTTTAACATTGCCGTACCTACCAGGCTGTTGCTTCACAAAGTCAAAAAGGCGGCGCTACAGCGCCGCCACTGTCGATAGCCTGAGTGCTATTAATGTTTAATGATATACAGGTTTTTATCGAGGGTTTTATCCAGCGGATCATTACCGGTGTAACCACCCACATACGGCTTAACCAGACGAGCGTTGACGTAGTAGTAAACCGGCACAATGGTGCTGTCTTTATCCAGAATCTGCTCAGCTTTCTGGTAATCCGCTACACGGGCTTTATCGTCTACCGCTTTCACCGCATCGTGGATCACTTTATCGAAGTCCGCGCTCTTATAGTGCGAGGTGTTACTGCTGCTGTCAGACAGCATGATGTTCAGGAACGAAGTTGGCTCGTTATAGTCTGCACACCATGCCGCGCGGGAAACATCGAAGTTGCCTTGATGACGGGTATCCAGGAAGGTTTTCCACTCCTGGTTTTCCAGCTTGATGTTCACGCCAATGTTCTTTTTCCAGATCGAAGAAGCGGCGATAGCCAGTTTCTTATGCAGATCTGAGGTGTTATACAGCAGGTTGAAGGTCAGTGGCTTATCCGCCGTGTAACCTGCTTCGGCCAGCAGTTTTTTCGCTTCTTCGTTACGCTTGTTCTGATCCCACTTGAACCAGTCTGGCGGCAGCAATTCCATACCGTCAGTGGCTGGCGGAGTGAAGCTGTACGCCGGTAACTGACCCTGCGCCAGCACCTTGTTTACCATGATGTCACGATCCAGACCCAGCTTCAGCGCAGTACGTACGCGCGGGTCGGTGAATGGCGCTTTCTGGTTGTTGATTTCATAGTAGTAGGTGCAGAGATACGGCTTCACCATCAACTCTTTACCATTGTCGCGCTGCAGTTTTTTGAACAGCTCGATCGGCATGTTGTTATAGGTGATGTCGCTACCGTTCTCAGAGAAGTAACGGTTCACGTCACTCACTTCTGAGTTGATCGGCAGGAAGGTCACTTTGTTCAGCACGGTGTGCGCGTTATCCCAATATTCCGGGTTACGTACGATGGTGACACGTTCGTTGATGACGTGTGATTCCAGTTTGAAAGCACCGTTGCCAACCCAGTTCTGCGGCTGCGTCCACTGATCGCCAAATTTCTCAACTGCAGGCTTATACACCGGTGACATCACGGAGTTGATCAGCAGCTTATAGAAGTAAGGAACCGGCTCGCTGAGGGTGACTTCCAGCGTATGGTCATCAATGGCTTTCACACCCAGATCGGTGATCGGTTTTTTACCGGCGATGATGTCATCGACATTCAGGATGTGGCCGTACTGCGGATAGCTGGCGTAAGGAGAAGCGGTTTTAGGATCGACTAAACGTTCCCAGCTATACACGAAATCTTGTGCCGTTACCGGCTCGCCATTGGACCATTTGGCGTTTTTGCGCAGATGGAAAGTCCAGACTTTAAAGTCTTTGTTTTCCCAGCTTTCCGCCACGCCCGGAACCGGTTTGCCATCGCTGTCGCTGATGATCAGACCTTCGTACAGATCGCGTGCGATGTTGTCTTCCGGCACGCCTTCAATCTTATGCGGGTCGAGCGATTGCACTTCATCGCCATTACCACGTACCAGCTCCTGTTTTGCTGCCAATTCAACGCCTGCTGGCGCTGCTGCCAATGCGGCATTCCCTGCCAGCGCGCCGATTGCTGCAAGAACGCCTGCGGCAATCAGGCTTTTTTTCGTGATGTTGTTCATTACTTAGCTCCAGTTTTATTATCGTCACCAGGTCAGTTAACCGCCCGGCGTACCCCGTTTCCGGGAGATCTCTGCCTGTCTGAACAGAGACCACTACCACCCTTCAGGGTTTACCACGTTAATGTGCCGTCCGACTGTAGCGCCGGTTCAACACATTACTCAATGTTTCTTTATGTAATAGTATTTCAATGCCAGCATATCCTGCGGGTCTTTACCGGTAAAACCGCCTACCCAGGGCTTCACCAGACGCACACTGACGCGATAGTAAACCGGCACGATAGGCGAGTCCTTGTCCAGTTGCGCTTCCGCCTGCTGATACAACGCGGCACGCTGGGTGTTCTCGGCAACCGTCAGGGTTTGCGCCATCAATTTATCGAAGGCATCGCTGTGATAGAACGCGGTGTTGATTGATGAACCGCTCAGCAGCATGTTGAGGAAGGTTGAGGGCTCGTTATAGTCCGAGCACCAGGTGGCGCGCACCACATCGTATTGCGCCTGATGACGCGTCTCCAGCAGCGTCTTCCACTCCTGATTTTGCAGCGTCACTTCGGCACCGAGGTTCTTTTGCCACATCGAGGCGGCGGCAATTGCCTGGCGTTTATTCTGCTCAGAGGTGTTGTACAACAACGTGAAACGCAGCGGATGCTGTGCATTAAAACCGGCCTCTGCCAGCAGTTTTTTCGCACTGGCGTTACGCTCGGCCTGGGTTTGCTTCGACCAGGCAGGCGCTTCTGGCGAGATACCGTGAGTGAATGGCGGAGTCAACGCATAGGCGGGGATCTGACCTTGCCCCATGATCTTGTCGGCGATAATGTCTCGATCGAGCGTCAGCTTCAGCGCTGTGCGGACTCTTGCATCATCGAACGGCGCTTTTTTGTTATTCATTTCATAGTAGAAGGTGCAGAGCACAGGGCTGACTTTGACCTGTTCACCCAAATCCTGCTGCAACTTCTTGAATAAGTCCGGTGGCACCACGCTGTTGGTCATGTCCGTGCCACCGCTGCGATAGCGGTTGATATCACTGTTCTCGGAAGTGATAGGCAGAAAAACGCCCTCATCAATCACGCTACGCGCATTATCCCAATATTGCGGATTACGCTTCAGGACAATCTTTTCATTCACCACCCAATCAGCCAGCGTGTAAGCACCATTTCCCACATAGTTCTGTGGCTGCGTCCACTGCTCGCCCGATTTTTCAATCGCCGCACGATACACCGGCTTCATCGCGGTGTGTGCCAGCATATCGATAAAATAGGGAACGGGCTCAGTGAGCGTCACCTCCAGGTGATGCGCATCGATCGCTTTCACGCCCAGTGATTCAGGTGAGGCTTTGCCCGCCAGAATGGCGTTGATACCGGCGAGATGCGCTGCCTGTAAATAACTTGCATAGGGTGATGCCGTTTTAGGGTCGGCCAGGCGCTGCCAGCTGTAGACAAAATCTTGTGCGGTGACGGGTTCACCGTTGCTCCAGCGGGCATCTTCTCGCAAGGTGAATGTCCAGATACGCCCTTGCTGGTTGCTCCACTTCGATGCAACGCCGGGCACAATCTGACCATTGTTATCGGTCTCAACCAGCCCTTCCAGCAAATTGCGAATGACGTTGGATTCCGGCACCCCTTCCGTTTTTTGCGGATCGAGCGAAGACACTTCACTACCGTTATTGATGACGATGCGCTGTGTTGCTGATAATTGCGTACCCGCCGGGATTTCAGCAGCCTGACTGTGAGTGATAAAACCTGCCAGACAAAGCGCCAGAGACGTGCGCGCAGCCTTTTTCGCTACCATGCTTTTCATCAACAAATATCAACCTTAAATAAAAACCTGATAGCGAGTAAGCAAGAAGCGTACACATTTGTCGCTAACAGGGAAAAAATTTGTGATGAGCCGAAAATTATCAGAACCGATGCCCGCACGCCAAAGCTAAACACCAAAAATGTTAGCTAATTCTCTTTTATCATGTAGATCGCGACAGGAGAAGTGTTAATTTTTATCCTGAAATATTACTCAAATAGATGTTTTATAAGCAATAAACCAGTATTCCGTCGGAATTTTCGCCAAAAACGCCCTGCAATCCTTTATTTTATCGTTATTGCTACCGATCCTTAGGAAAACAATATGAAACGTTATTTGAAACGATAAAACATCCGAATAGTTATTGGATTAAACGAATTAGGTAGTGAATTATTCTGTGATAATTATCACATATATTTATTGATGAACTGGCGAAGAGAGAGAAAGTAGTAGCAAAAGTGATGATAGCCCAATCATATTAAGCAAGCCGAATAACTTCACCATATTGGTGCAAAAAACTCATTCGCTGCACCAATATGGATCACAAAAGTTATTTTTTAACTGAAAATACGACCAGATTAATTCAGTAAACCCGGAAATATCGCTTTCATGCCGGTGACAACAAACTCAATGCCCAGCGCCATTAATAGTAGCCCCATGATTCGGGTAATCACGTTAATGCCTGTCTGCCCTAAAATGCGCACCATTAATGGGGCGGCACGAAACAGTAACCAACAGCAGAAAGCAAAAATCGCAATGGCGACGGTGAAACCGAGCAGGTTTATCCAACTGTGGTAACGCGTGCTCCAGACGATAGTCGAACTGATGGCACCCGGCCCGGCCATTAAAGGCAAGGCCAGCGGCACCACACCAATACTTTCACGAATCGCGGTCTCTGATTTTTCTTGTTTATTTTGCTTATCCTCGCCCAGCTTGCCGCTGATCATCGACATCGCGATAGTCACCACCAGAATGCCGCCAGCGATACGGAATGAGTCAATGGAGATGCCGAAAAGATGGAGAATGGCGTCCCCGAGAAACAGTGAGGTCCAGAGAATGATTGCCACAGCCAGATTTGCCGTGAAGTTGGTTTTATTCCGCTCAGCGACGGCCTGGTAGCTGGTCATGCTGATGAACACGGGAATGATCCCCACGGGATTGACCAGGGCAAATAAACCGACAAAAAACTTAATGTAGCCGGAAAAATCAAGTAGCACGGGGTTCACTGTGAGCTCCACGAAGGTAGTGTTTCAAATCGCGCTTAATGTAGTGCATAAGCCGGGCGGAAAACCAGTGGGTTAAGCGGAAATATATGCTGCTGTTTCCACTCCTTTCCAGTGTATTCCTCTGTGCAGAGTTGGACACCCTCCACCCAGCTGCATCCCTGCCAACTAAAACCGACCTAAGACTTACTTTAGTTGCTAAAGTCGGTGCTGAAAGGTGTCAGCTTGGCCTCAAATTGATCCATATCAAAATTTGCCTACCTCATCAGGGGTAATCTTACCCCATCGAAATTATTGAGAAGTGAGTCAGTATCTAATCCTGGAAACCCTTTTAGTAAGCAACGGCGATCAACTCGCCACTCTGACCAACGTACAAGCTTAGCGCGGCTATACTTTCGAACTCAGGCTTGCTTACTAAAAGAGTTTAACTTCCTTCAGGAGAGCACTATGGCCGTTACAAATGTTGCCGAACTTAATGCACTGGTTGAGCGTGTAAAAAAGGCACAGCGTGAATACGCCAACTTTAGTCAGGAACAAGTTGATACCATTTTCCGCGCTGCTGCACTCGCCGCTGCTGATGCCCGCATCCCCCTCGCTAAAATGGCCGTTGCCGAATCCGGCATGGGCATCGTTGAAGATAAAGTGATTAAAAACCACTTCGCTTCTGAATATATCTACAACGCTTATAAAGATGAGAAAACCTGCGGTGTGCTGGATACCGATGACACCTTCGGCACCATCACCATAGCTGAGCCGATTGGCCTGATTTGCGGTATCGTCCCGACCACTAACCCAACCTCCACCGCCATTTTTAAAGCACTGATTAGCTTAAAAACCCGTAACGGTATTATCTTCTCACCGCATCCACGTGCTAAAGATGCCACCAATAAAGCGGCTGACATCGTGTTGCAGGCAGCCATTGCCGCCGGTGCGCCGAAAGACATCATTGGCTGGATCGATGTCCCTTCAGTGGAGCTGTCCAACCAGTTAATGCATCACCCTGATATCAATCTGATTCTGGCCACCGGTGGCCCAGGCATGGTGAAAGCCGCATACAGTTCCGGTAAACCGGCGATTGGTGTGGGTGCAGGTAACACGCCAGTCGTTATCGATGAAACCGCTGATATCAAACGCGCGGTAGCTTCTATCCTGATGTCCAAAACCTTCGACAACGGTGTGATTTGTGCGTCAGAACAGTCCGTCATCGTGGTGGATTCTGTCTACGATGCGGTTCGCGAGCGTTTCGCCAGCCACGGTGGCTATCTGTTAGAGGGTAAAGAGTTAAAAGCCATTGAGGACATCATCCTGAAAAATGGCGCACTGAATGCCGCTATCGTAGGTCAGCCTGCAGCAAAAATTGCCGAACTGGCCGGCATCAGCGTCCCTGCGACCACCAAAATTCTCATCGGTGAAGTGAAACTGGTGGATGAATCTGAACCCTTTGCCCACGAAAAACTGTCGCCAACCCTGGCGATGTATCGTGCAAAAGATTATTACGATGCGGTGGATAAAGCAGAGAAACTGGTGGCTATGGGCGGTATCGGCCATACCTCCTGCCTGTACACTGACCAGGATAACCAACACGAACGCGTGCACTTCTTCGGCGACAAGATGAAGACGGCCCGTATTCTGATTAACACACCAGCTTCGCAAGGCGGTATCGGCGACCTGTATAACTTCAAACTTGCGCCATCGTTGACGCTGGGTTGTGGATCCTGGGGCGGTAACTCCATTTCTGAGAACGTCGGACCTAAACACCTGATCAACAAGAAAACCGTGGCCAAGCGAGCTGAAAATATGTTGTGGCATAAACTTCCGAAGTCTATCTACTTCCGTCGTGGTTCACTGCCCATTGCCCTTGAAGAAGTTGCGACCGACGGTGCTAAGCGTGCCTTTATCGTCACCGACCGCTTCCTGTTTAACAATGGCTACGCCGATCAAGTCACTCGCGTGTTAAAAGCGCACGGCATCGAAACTGAAGTGTTCTTTGAAGTGGAAGCGGACCCAACACTGAGCATCGTACGTAAAGGTGCTGAGCAGATGAACAGCTTTAAACCTGATGTGATTATCGCGCTGGGTGGCGGTTCCCCGATGGATGCCGCGAAAATCATGTGGGTGATGTATGAACATCCTGAAACCCATTTCGAAGAGCTGGCGCTGCGTTTCATGGATATCCGTAAACGTATCTACAAGTTCCCGAAAATGGGCGTGAAAGCGCGCATGGTGGCAATCACCACCACTTCCGGTACTGGTTCTGAAGTGACGCCGTTTGCGGTAGTGACAGACGATGCCACAGGCCAGAAATATCCGTTAGCGGATTATGCACTGACGCCTGATATGGCGATTGTGGATGCCAACCTGGTGATGGATATGCCGCGCTCACTCTGTGCGTTTGGTGGTCTGGATGCCGTCACTCACTCACTGGAAGCTTATGTCTCTGTGCTGGCAAACGAATACTCGGATGGACAGGCACTGCAGGCACTGAAACTGCTGAAAGAGAACCTGCCTGCCAGCTATCGTGAGGGGGCGAAGAATCCGGTGGCGCGTGAACGTGTGCATAATGCGGCAACTATCGCCGGTATCGCCTTCGCCAACGCCTTCCTTGGTGTGTGTCACTCCATGGCGCACAAGTTGGGCTCTGAGTTCCATATTCCGCACGGTTTGGCCAACGCCCTGCTAATTTGCAACGTCATCCGTTACAACGCGAATGACAACCCAACCAAGCAGACCGCCTTCAGTCAGTACGATCGCCCACAGGCACGCCGTCGCTACGCTGAAATTGCCGACCATCTTGGACTGAGTGCTCAGGGTGACCGCACTGCCCAGAAAATTGAGAAACTGCTGGCATGGCTGGAAGAGATGAAAACTCAATTGGGTATTCCAACCTCTATCCGTGAAGCAGGCGTGCAGGAAGCTGATTTCCTGGCGAAAGTCGATAAACTGGCAGACGACGCGTTTGATGACCAGTGTACCGGTGCTAATCCACGTTATCCGCTGATTGCTGAATTGAAGCAAATCATGCTGGATACCTTCTATGGCCGTGAATTCTCTGAAGCTGAAGGCGCAGTAGCCGAAGCCGTCGATGATAAAGCGGTGAAAATCGAGAGAAAAACCAAAAAAGCTTAATCGGCTAAAAACAAAAAACCCGCTGCGGCGGGTTTTTTTATCGCTAAATAATCAAGCGTGCGGCGATTGAGAACCATAAATGGCTTTTAACGATCCTTCATCAATTGCCTGTTTATAGTGTTTACGGCAGACAGAAATATAACGCTCATTGCCACCAATGACGACCTGCTCCCCTTCGCTGAACGGTTTACCGTTGGCGTCAAGGCGCAATACCATGCTGGCTTTACGTCCGCAATGACAGATGGTTTTAAGCTCAACCAGTTTATCTGCCCACGCCAGCAAATATTGACTACCGGTAAAGAGTTCGCCGAGGAAGTCTGTGCGTAATCCATAACACAATACGGGAATATCCATATTGTCGACCACATCCGATAACGCTCTGACTTGCTCTCGCGTCAGGAACTGGCTTTCATCCACCAGCACACAATGAACCGGCTGCTTCGCATGTTCATCTGCTATTTCCTGACTTAGTTGAGTCTCGGCGTTATATAAAAACGCAGGAGACGAAAGACCAATCCGTGAGCTCACCTTGCCCGCACCAAAACGGTCATCAATCTCGGCGGTATACACCAGGGTCCGCATGCCGCGCTCCTGATAGTTATAGGAGGACTGAAGCAAGGCAGTGGATTTACCCGCGTTCATCGCGGAGTAATAAAAATAAAGTTGGGCCATATGCAGAATCTCATCGCAGCACAAATCTGATGGCGCGCAGTCTACCATAAACAGGTAAACCTGTAGCGATGCATTATTTTTATCATTTGCTCAAATTAACAACAATGATAGATAAGGGATTCGTTACCGAACTTGAATAGCACGTTTTGGCAAAGAACAATCTATGCTGAGATTTTATTCAGAATTATTACCGCCAAAGTGTAAGGATTAGCACAACGTCGTGGCTGCAAACGCGGATAATCAAGGCTTCCGGTTTTAAAGCGAGCGGGGAATATATTTGTAAATCGTTATAAATGCGATTTCTGGCTTTTACTTTAGGTTTTACTTTTTAATCTGACTATTGCAGTTATTTTTTAGCCCCACTATTATGAGTCGGCAGAACAACTCCCATTTATTATATTTTGAGATTAGGACAATGAGCGAAGCACTTAAAATTCTTAATAATATCCGTACATTGCGCGCGCAAGCTCGGGAATGCACTCTGGAAACACTGGAAGAGATGCTGGAAAAACTCGAGGTTGTCGTCAATGAGCGCCGTGAAGAAGACACGCACGCGCAGGCTGAAAATGCTGAACGTAACCGTAAACTGGAACAATACCGTGAAATGCTGATTGCTGACGGAATCGATCCAAACGAACTGTTACAGGCCCTTTCAGAGACTAAAGCACCGGGCAAAACCAAGCGTGCTGCTCGTCCTGCCAAGTATTCTTACGTCGATGAAAACGGTGAAAACCGCACCTGGACAGGCCAGGGTCGTACACCAGCTGTGATTAAAAAAGCGATTGAAGAACAAGGTAAACAACTGGACGATTTCCTGCTGTAATTTTCCAGTGCTTCGAATTGTGAAAAACGTTGCCGTTATTTCACTTTACACCGGGTAAGAAAAAAGGAAGCCGCTGGCTTCCTTTTTTAATGCATCGTTATTGCTGATAAAAGTCGCGATACCAATCAACAAAATTCTGTACGCCCTGCTCAACTTTGGTTTGCGGACGGTATTGAATCGCGTCATATAACGGCTGAGTATCTGCGCTGGTGCCTGGCACATCACCCGGCTGCATTGGCAGCATATTTTTCATCGCTTCAATACCCAACGCCTTTTCCAGTGACTCAATGTAGGTCATCAGGCTGGTTGGCTGGCTGTTACCGATATTGTATACGCGATAAGGGGCAGAACTGGTGGCCGGCGATCCCGCTTCCACGGTCCAGTTTTCATCAGCCTGCGGAATTACATCCTGCAAACGTACGATGGCTTCAGCAATATCATCAATGTAAGTGAAGTCACGGGTCATTTGCCCGCGGTTATAAACATCGATTTGTTCGCCCGCCAGCATCGCGCGGGTAAATTTAAATAACGCCATATCCGGACGTCCCCACGGGCCGTAAACGGTAAAGAAGCGCAGGCCTGTGGTCGGTAACTGGTACAAATGAGAGTAGGTATGCGACATCAATTCGTTGGCTTTTTTGGTGGCCGCATACAAAGAAATAGGATGGTCAACGGAGTCGTCCGTTGAGAAAGGCATTTTGCGGTTAAGCCCATAAACCGAGCTGGATGACGCATACAGCAGGTGGCCGATTTTATGATGGCGGCAACCTTCGAGAATATTGAGGTGGCCAATCAGATTGGCGTCAGCATAAGCATGTGGGTTTTCAATTGAATAACGAACGCCCGCTTGTGCACCTAAATGGATGACGCGTTCAAACGCATGTTCTTCGAATAAAGAAGAAATGGCCTGGCGATCTGCCAGGTCCATTTTCAGGAAAATAAACTCGGGATGCTGAGCGATCTGGTCCAAGCGCGCTTGTTTCAGGCTAACATCGTAGTAGTCATTCAGGTTATCAATCCCAACAACCTTGTGACCGGCGGCCAGCAAACGCTGACTCACGTGAAACCCAATAAAACCTGCCGCGCCAGTAACCAGAAACTTCATACATCCCTCATTTATTACACAATTTGAATTGATGCTCCGCGACCGATAGCGTAATACGTGAAGCCGCGTTTGCTAATACGCTCCGGATCATACAGGTTACGACCATCAAAAATCACGGGTTGTTTTAACGCGGTTTTGATGACGTCGAAATCTGGCGCACGGAAATTCTGCCATTCAGTACAGATGACCAGGCCATCAGCACCCTGCAACGCCGCTTCTTTGGTACCGGTCAGCTTCAGATCGTCGCGGTGGCCATAAATACGCTGCGCTTCTTCCATTGCTTCCGGGTCAAATGCCTGAATGGTCGCACCCGCTTCCCACAGCGTTTCCATCAGCACACGGCTGGAGGCTTCACGCATATCGTCGGTATTAGGTTTGAACGCCAGGCCCCAGAGGGCAAAGGTTTTGCCGCGCAGGTCGTCGCCATAGTGACGCTTGATGAAACTCGGCAGTTTGTTCTTCTGCGAATCATTCACATCTTCTACCGCCTGTAACAGACGCGGCGTGTAACCAATCGACTCAGCAGTGCGAATCAGCGCCTGCACGTCTTTCGGGAAGCACGAACCACCGTAGCCGCAGCCAGGGTAGATGAAGTGATAACCAATGCGTGAATCAGAACCAATCCCCTGGCGCACTTTCTCAACGTCGGCTCCCAGACGTTCTGCCAGGTTAGAGATCTCATTCATGAAGCTGATTTTGGTCGCGAGCATGCAGTTCGCTGCGTACTTGGTCAGCTCTGCACTGCGGATATCCATCAGAATCATACGATCGTGATTGCGATTGAATGGCTCATAGAGCTCACGCAACAACTCAACCACATCGTCGTTATCGGTACCGACTACGATGCGCTCAGGACGCATGCAGTCATTTACTGCAGCCCCTTCCTTGAGGAATTCAGGGTTAGAAACCACATCAAACGGGATGTTGACATCACGTTTTTGCAGCGTCTCGGTCATCACTGCACGCACACGATCAGCCGTTCCAACTGGGACGGTTGATTTGTCGATCACAACTTTATGATCGTTCATGTGCGCAGCAATTGTCCGCGCAACCGCAGTCACATATTTCAGATCGGCAGAACCGTCTTCATCCGGCGGCGTTCCCACAGCAATAAATTGCATCACACCGTGGTTAACACCCTCTTCTGCATTGGTGCTGAATTTAAGGCGCCCCGATTCATAGTTAGACATCACCAGCGGCGTCAAACCCGGTTCGAAAATCGGAATATTACCTTTTTTCAGGTTCTCGACTTTCTTTTCATCGACATCAATACAGAGAACGTCATGTCCGACTTCGGCCAACACCGCAGCCTGAACCAGACCGACATAGCCGATACCAAATACAGTGACTTTCATTGAATTATCCTGTGTTTAATGAATTACTTTTTGTTGCCTACAGCGCCTTCCAGCCATTGGGTAAAGTCTTTACCCAGTACTGGATGACGAACGCCATACTCAACGAAAGCCTGCATATAACCCAGTTTGTTACCGCAGTCATGGCTCACACCGGTCAGGTGGTAGGCTTCAACGGTCTCTTTTTCCATCAGCATCGCGATGGAGTCAGTCAGCTGAACTTCGCCGCCAGCGCCTGGAGGGGTTTTCGCCAGCAGAGGCCAGATGTCAGCAGACAGCACGTAACGACCCACTACCGCGAGGTTGGATGGCGCTTCAGAAGCTTTAGGCTTCTCAACCACACCGACCATTGGCGCGCTCTGGCCTGGTGCCAGGTCAGCACCTTTGCAGTCAACCACACCGTAAGCGGTCACATCAGCAACCGGCTCAACCATAATTTGGCTGCGGCCGCTTTCTTCGTAACGCGCCAGCATCTCTGCCAGGTTGTCTTTGGTTGGGTCAGATTCGTACTCATCGATGATCACATCAGGCAGAATCACGGCAACCGGCTCATCACCGATCAGCGGATGTGCACACATCACTGCGTGGCCAAGACCTTTCGCAATACCCTGACGCACCTGCATGATGGTCACGTGTGGCGGGCAGATAGACTGGATTTCATCCAGCAGCTGACGCTTAACGCGTTTTTCCAGCATTGATTCCAGTTCGAAACTGGTATCAAAATGGTTTTCGATGGCGTTTTTAGAGGAGTGCGTAACCAGCACGATCTCGTTAATGCCCGCAGCGATACACTCATTCACGACATATTGGATCAGCGGCTTATCGACCAGCGGTAACATCTCTTTTGGAATTGCTTTAGTAGCAGGCAGCATACGCGTACCCAGACCTGCAACAGGGATTACCGCTTTTCTTACTTTAGACTTATGGGCAGACATCTAAATACCTCTCTTAATAGGCCGTTCAAGTTAATACTTGATATGTCGGTTTAAAAACGAAATGAGTATATCAGTTACTATCAGACGGATTTATCCTGGATGGAGTTAATCCGCGGAATTTAAGACTATTACCCAAGTGTAAAGCTTACCCCTGGCCCTGTCTTCAGCCCGCAAAAAATATAAATCCAATCGCTTATTCTTCAGCCGATAGCATCAGCCGG
This sequence comes from Pantoea sp. alder81, assembly GCF_020179835.1. Lineage (GTDB taxonomy): Bacteria > Pseudomonadota > Gammaproteobacteria > Enterobacterales > Enterobacteriaceae > Pantoea. Next base: position 119,506 of record NZ_JAIUDA010000002.1, read on the forward strand.
AGTCTGCCACCCGCGCCCCACACATGGCACTGCCAGGCATCGGCGCGTTGACTGATTTGATTGAGGTGCGTACTGCCCATAGTACCAAGCGGCACGCCATTACTGAGTTGAATCTGATGGGTATTGATGTGCAATGTGGCGTTGAGACCAGCGGAGACCAGAATCAGGTTTTTTAACTGGCGATGGTAGTACCCCACCAGCAAGGGGAACTGACCACTGAGATTGGCCTGACGTAACAGCATGTTGACCTGCCGCAGTAGGCCGTTTAGCTCTGGCAAGCGCTGGTTTTGCCCGGAAAGTTGTTCCTGTAACAAACCATTGAACAGTGCGCGCAACAGCAAAGCCGCTAACACGCCATTGTCACCAGCGCGCGTCACATCCAGACAGTAGAAAGCCAAATCCTTATCGGACAACGCGGCAATATCCAGCACCAGTCCCGGCTGTTCTGCCATGGTTAGTTGGCGATAGTTAATGCGGCAATTGGCGATGGTTTGCTGAACCGGTGGTTGCAGCTGCTTGAGTAGCTTGGCAGCAGCCAGTGGATCGCGAACCAGAGCATCCCAGTCCTGAAACAGCTGTTCATCTTCTTCCACTTTGGACGTGAACATCGAAGGATAAAGGCACTCATAAACGGCTTCACGAAAACGTTCGAGGTTTCTTAACGGCTTAAGCAGGACATCCTGAACCCCAAGGCGCAGGACATGAGCAATGTCGGCCATGTTCTGCGTCGCGGAGATGATTAAAATCGGCACTGTGTTGCCGCGGCTGCGAATACGTTCGACGAACTGAAGCCCACCCATGCGCGGCATCTCCAGATCGCAAATCACCAGGTCGACGGCTTGAGCCGACAGCAAAGTTAAGCCGTCAAGACCATCTCCCGCTTCCAACGTACTGGCTCCTAACCCCGCCAGCATCGTGTCTAACATTGAACGGAAAACGACCTCATCTTCGACAATGAGTATCTTTTTGCCGATTAGTGGCTTTTCCATTCTCTCCCCCTGTGTACCAGATATTTCAATAGTGGTTCATAAAACGCAGTTGCGCCTTTCAGAATTGACTGAAGTCGCACTGCCTGTGAATGAACAACCTGATTATCTGCCACGGACCAGCGGTAATAGTTCATCCATTTTTTTCTCGACTGCGGCTTTACCTGCCGCGATGGCTTCTTCTGCACGATGGAAATCCAGTGTGGATATCTGCGGACAAAACGGTTGAATCAACACATCCGGTGGATCGCCCGCCATACGGTTACGTTTAAGACGGTTTTCCAGAATCTGGATGGATGTGGACATGATCTCCATAGCACCCGGCGTCTGATTTGCACGACGGTGCGTCAGTCCCAATATGCGCTGGCGCAGTTTTTTGCCCCAGCTTAATGCTTCTGCCGCGGCCTCTTCTTCGCCGCTTTGGGGTGTCACCGATAATAAATCCTGCTGCATTAAATGCGCGTCGTGCTGTAAGTCGACCGCGATGACAATGTCAGCGCCCAGCGCACGCGTCAGGGAGATCGGCACCGGATTAACCACGGCTCCATCCACCAGCCAGTAACCATTGTAGCCAACAGGTGGTAATAAGCCTGGCATACTACAGGAAGCTCGCACCGCCTGATGCAGATCGCCCTCGGTTAACCACAACTCACGACCGGTACTTAAATTTGAAGCCACAACACCAAAAGGTTTGTTGCACCCTTCAATAAATTCATTCGGGATCAACTGACGGATGTGGCTGAAAACGCGGTCACCGCGTAACAACCCGCCTCGCTGCCACGACAGATCCATCAAGCGGATAACGTCCCAGTAGCGGAATGCGCTTACCCACTTTTCCATCACGCCCAGCCGATTATTGACGTACGCCGATCCCACCAGCGCGCCGACTGAGCAGCCTGCAACCACATCAATTTCAATGCCGGCACGCTCCAGTGCATTAATTACACCGATGTGCGCCCAACCCTTAGCGGCACCTGACCCCAGGGCCAGCCCGATCCTCACCTTTCTCATCGCACCTCGTGATTAGTCTGGTACGTAGCATCCCGCTCAGCAGTCGGCTACCATAGCGCACACTTTAATTAACTTTAATCACTCACAGGAGATGACGTGTCTGAAAAGTGCCCCTGCTGCAGCGGAAAGCAGTATAGCTTATGTTGCCAGCCCTTTCTGAACGGTCAGGCATTCCCTGCCAGCGCTGAACAATTAATGCGTTCGCGCTATACCGCCTATGTTGAAAAGAATGCTGGCTATCTGGCTTCGAGCTGGCACTCCAGTAAGCGTGTGGCCGACCTTGAGACGTTATTATCTGAAAGTTTTTCCGGCACTGAATGGCTGGGCTTGAATGTAACCCGTTGTAATCATGGAAGCCATGAGAATGAAGCCTTTGTGACCTTTTTTGCGCGTTACCGCGAAAAAGAGCGCACTTCGGCCATCTATGAATGTTCACGCTTTCTTCGTGAGGATCAACGCTGGTACTATATCGACGGAACGGTGCCCGAGCTGGGGCGCAACGATCGCTGTCCTTGTGGCTCCGATAAAAAATACAAAAAATGTTGTGGTTAATCTGGACAGATGCACAACGGCTTTACCATTCATCGCTTTGACAGGACTCTGATCGAGATGCAAGCGCAAAACACGCAACGAAAAGTTTTACGGACCATTTGCCCAGATGCGAAAGGTCTGATCGCCAAGATCACCAACATTTGCTACAAGCATGAACTCAACATTGTGCAAAACAATGAGTTTGTCGATCACCGTACCGGGCGCTTTTTCATGCGCACAGAGCTGGAAGGGATTTTCAACGACAATACTCTGCTGGCCGATCTCGACAGCGCGTTACCGGTGGGTTCCGTACGTGAACTGCAGAGTGCCGGCCGCCGTCGCGTGGTGATTCTGGTGACCAAAGAGGCGCACTGCCTGGGCGATTTACTGATGAAATGCGCGTTTGGTGGTCTCGATATGGAGATTGCCGCCGTCATCGGTAACCATGAAACGCTGCGCTCGCTGGTTGAACGTTTTGATATTCCGTTTGTGCTGGTCAGTCATGAAGGCCTGACGCGTGAAGAGCATGACAACCGCATGGGCGATGAAATTGATCGTTATCAGCCTGATTACGTCGTGCTGGCAAAATACATGCGCGTGCTGACACCGGCTTTCGTTCAGCGTTACCCAAATCAGATCATCAATATTCACCACTCGTTCCTGCCTGCCTTCATCGGCGCGCGCCCTTACCATCAGGCTTACGAGCGTGGCGTGAAAATTATCGGCGCTACCGCGCACTACGTGAATGACAACCTTGATGAAGGTCCGATCATCATGCAGGACGTGATCAACGTTGATCACAGCTACACCGCAGAAGAGATGATGCGTGCCGGTCGTGATGTCGAGAAGAATGTTCTGAGCCGTGCGCTCTACAAAGTGCTGGGACAGCGCGTATTCGTTTACGGTAACCGCACCATCATTCTGTAAGCTTCCTGGCGCTGAATTGTGCAACTCTTCAGCGCCACGGATGAAAAGTGGGCAAACGATTCATATTTTTGTTTTCAGCGCTTTACAGTCAGAGCGCATTTGATATGATGCGCCCCGCTTTCAGGCATATTAATTCAGGCCAGTGGCGGGATTCCCGAGCGGCCAAAGGGAGCAGACTGTAAATCTGCCGTCATCGACTTCGAAGGTTCGAATCCTTCTCCCGCCACCATCTGAATTATCTCCTCGCCTGAATCTTCAAGAGCTTTATATCCCTGGCGGGATTCCCGAGCGGCCAAAGGGAGCAGACTGTAAATCTGCCGTCATCGACTTCGAAGGTTCGAATCCTTCTCCCGCCACCATCTCTCGTCATTCCCCTATTGCTTCTATCGCTGTTTCTTCCCAATCCAACCCATGACTTTTTAACGAAAACTCGTTACCATCCCGGCATACTTTTGCGGATAAAAATGGCAGCGAAATGAAATTCATCTCTTTCAACATCAATGGTTTGCGCGCACGCCCTCATCAACTAGAAGCCCTCGTCGAACAGCATCAGCCAGATGTTATCGGCTTGCAGGAAACCAAAGTCCACGATGACATGTTCCCGCTCGAAGACGTCAGCAAACTGGGTTACAACGTGTTTTATCACGGTCAGAAAGGCCATTATGGCGTCGCGCTGCTGACCAAAGCGCAGCCTGTCTCCGTTCGTCGTGGATTTCCCGGTGATAATGAGGAATCACAGCGCCGTTTGATCATGGCGGAAATCCCCAGCCCGATTGGCGACATCACCGTAATTAACGGTTACTTCCCGCAGGGTGAGAGCCGTGACCATCCGACCAAATTCCCGGCAAAAGAGAAGTTCTACCGCGATTTACAGGATTATCTGGAACAGCAGCTGGCAATCGATAAGCCGGTGCTGATCATGGGTGACATGAATATCAGCAGTACCGATCTCGATATCGGCATTGGCGAAGATAACCGTAAGCGCTGGCTGCGCACCGGTAAATGCTCATTCCTGCCAGAAGAGCGTGAGTGGATGGATCGTCTGCTGCAGTGGGGACTGGTGGATACCTGGCGCGCCAAATACCCGGAAACAGCTGACCGCTTCTCCTGGTTCGACTACCGTTCAAAAGGCTTTGATGATAACCGGGGTCTGCGTATCGACCTGTTGCTGGCCAGTCAGCCGCTGGCCGCACGTTGCATTGAAAGTGGCATTGATTACGAGATCCGCAGCATGGAAAAACCGTCGGATCATGCGCCGGTCTGGTCGACGTTCAATCTGGACAAATAATGAAACAGCGTGGCGTGAAAACGCCACGCTGTTTATTTGATGATTTTCCAGATAAGCGGGTTAGTGCCCATCACTTTTTCATCACGCCCACACTGCAGCAGTACGCCTTCCGCTTTGACGACCGCCCCTTCAGAATAACTGCGATTCTCATAGGTGCAGCACTGCAGGCAGTTGCTCTGCTGATTATTCTGGCCCTGTGTCCAGACTTCAGGTGGCATATCAACCACCACATCCGTATTGCCCATGCGACTGTTTTCCGGCTGGCGGTTTGCCAGCGCCGAATTCGTGCACAGCAGCAGCCCGCTAAGCGCTAATAGGATATAACGCATCACTCTGTCTCCTTGGTTTTACGCCGGGTCGATTTCGGTTTTGCTTTACGTTTAGCGGCCGGTGCGGCAATGCCTCTAAATGATTGCAACGAGGGTCGCTGACGCGCTTCGCCAATTAACCCGATCAGCGTGGAGACCAGCGGCTGCATAAACTCATCATAGCGGCAGGCCTTTTCACTGATGCGCGTTAATGTCGATTCCCACTGAGCCGTCATATCTGGCCGGGCCGCCATTTCAGGTAATGCATGGATCAGCGCCCTGCCCGCATCCGTAGAATGAATATAGCGGCCTTTCTTCACGAGGAATGTCCGGCGGAACAATAATTCGATGATGCCGGCTCGCGTCGCTTCCGTCCCTAAACCATCGGTCGCACGCAGCACTTTCTTTAATTCTTTATCCTGAACAAAGCGCGCGATGCCGGTCATGGCGGATAACAGAGTGGCATCGGTAAATGGGCGCGGCGGCTGTGTCTGCTTGGCGAGCACTTCACCGCACTCACACAGCAGCTCATCGCCCTTTGCCACGACAGGTAAAGGCGTGCCATCGTTCTCTTCATCACGCTCTTTACTGCCGAGTAAGGCACGCCAACCCGCTTCTGCCAGAAAGCGTGCTTTCGCAACAAACTTGCCACCGCCAATCTCGAGATCGATAACGCATTTGCGAAACACTGCATCAGGGCAGAATTGCATCAGATACTGACGTGCCACCAGGCCGTAAATGTTGGCTTCATTTTCCGTCAGATTCACTTTGCTGGAGCGGGCGGTGGGGATGATGGCGTGATGCGCATCGACCTTCTTATCGTCCCAGCAGCGGTTCTTCTTATCGGGATTAAAATCCGTCGGCGGTTTCAGATTAGGCTGATGCGCCTGAATCGCATTCAGCACCGCATGGCGTCCGGCGAAATGTTCGTCCGGCAAATAACGACTGTCAGAACGCGGATAGGTAATCAGCTTGTGGGTTTCATACAGACGCTGGCAGCAGTCCAGTACGTTTTGCGCGCTGAGACCAAAACGCTTCGCTGCTTCAATCTGCAGGCTGGAGAGCGAAAAAGGCAGCGGCGCGGTGTCAGATTCCCGTTTGTCGTTATAGCCGGTGACCATAGCCGGCTTACCGTTGATACGCTCCAATACGTGATCGGCCAGCGATCGGTGTAACAGGCGGCCTTCTTCATCCTGCCAGGGTTCGCAGGCATCGCTGGGTATCCAGCTGGCAATGAAACGCTCATCCTTCGGCGTCACGATGTGCGCTTTCACTTCGAAGTAATCTTTCGGAATGAAGTTTTCGATCTCTTCATCGCGACGCACCACCAGGCCGAGCACCGGTGTCTGAACGCGTCCTACCGACAACACGCCATCGTAACCGGCATTGCGCCCTAACAGCGTAAACGCACGGGTCATATTGATGCCGTAGAGCCAATCTGCGCGGGCGCGGGCCAATGCGGAGACGCACAGTGGGATAAACTCGCGGTTCTCACGCAAACGGCTTACGGCACGTTCCACGGCGGAGGGATTGAGATCGTTAATCAGACAACGCTGCACTCTCTGCCGCTTTTCCGGCGCGAGTTGCAGGTAGTCCAGCACTTCATCGACTAACAATTGACCTTCACGATCCGGGTCACCGGCATGCACCACTTCGCTCGCCTGCTGCAGTAAACCTTCAATCACTTTAAGCTGTTTCGCCACCGACGGACGCGGCTGTAAACGCCACTTTTCCGGGATAATCGGTAGATCGGCAAGATTCCAGCGCGCATAGCGGCTGTCATAGCTGTCCGGCTGCGCCTGCTCCAGCAAATGCCCGACGCACCAGGTAACCATCTGATCGTTGCCACAGGCAATAAAGCCGTCACCACGTCGATGTGGTTTCGGCAGTACATCAGCAATGGCGCGCGCCAGGCTGGGTTTTTCAGCAATAAACAAACGCATGTCTGGCGTCGTTCCTTCTACGTCAACTCACAACGGTAATTAATGGGCAGGCGGGATCGGCAGCCAATAGTTCACCAATCGCCGTCGCCTGCACGCCTGCCAATGTTGCGCAGTGCTGGAAGGCTTCAACTTCGCTGGGTTGCACTGCTACCAGTAAACCGCCCGAGGTTTGCGGGTCGCAGAGTAACGCACGCGTGGCATCATCCATCGCGGAAATATGGGCACCATAGCTGGCAAAATTGCGCTGAGTGCCACCGGGCACTGCCCCCGCAGCAATATAGTCATCGACTCCCGGCAAGCGCGGAACCTTCTCAGCATTGATTTCAGCGCGCAAGCCTGAGCCCTGGCAAATTTCACTCAGGTGTCCAAGTAAGCCAAACCCGGTCACATCGGTCATGGCACTAACACCGTCCAGTTTAGCGAACTCGGCACCGGCTTTATTCAACTGACACATCACCTCAGCCGCCAAAGATTGGTGCTCTGGCAACAGAAGACCTTTTTTCTCGGCCGTGGTCAGGATGCCAATTCCCAGCGGCTTGGTGAGAAACAACTGGCTCCCCACCTGCGCGGCGCTGTTCTTTTTCACCCGCGCCACATCAACGATGCCGGTTACAGCCAGGCCAAAAATCGGCTCCGGTGCATCGATCGAGTGCCCACCCGCCAGCGCAATACCGGCAGCCTGGCACGCCGCACGGCCACCTTCAATCACCTGCTGCGCCACTTCCGGGCTCAGCACGTTGACGGGCCAGCCTAAAATGGCAATCGCCATGATCGGTTTACCGCCCATGGCATAGATATCACTGATAGCGTTGGTAGCGGCGATACGGCCAAAGGTATGGGGATCATCGACAATCGGCATGAAGAAGTCTGTGGTACTTACCACCGCCGTGCCGTTGCCAAGATCGTAAACAGCGGCATCGTCACGGGTTTCGTTGCCCACCAGCAGCTGCGGGTCGTGAAAAGGAGTCAGCTCACTATGAAGAATGGTTTCCAGTACCTGCGGCGAAATTTTGCAGCCGCAGCCAGCTCCATGGCTGTATTGCGTCAGACGAAGAGGTTCACTCATGGCGGGTTCCTTATGCGCTGAACAGAAGGCCGTATGTTAGCCTGGCTGTCAGCCGGTGGTAAGTGTTGCGCGACCTAAGCTCGATCTTTCGCACACGTGGTGTGCAATCTTTGCAACACGGCTCACCCTGCCGAAGAAACCCGCCGATGTCTGTCAGAAATAACTGACAAATTGCGCGGTGTCCGGTGCGACCACTGTCGTATTCGCTTTGAGTTGCGGTGTACCGAGATACAGGAATCCGACGATCGCATCCTGCTCGCGGCAACCAAAGGCTTCACGCACTGAAGGATGGTCAGTCCATGGGCCGCTGCGCCAGATACCATTAAAGCCCTGTGCAACCGCGGCCATTTGCATCGCCATTACCGCACAGCCGGCGGAGACTAACTGCTCCCAATGCGGGACTTTGGCATGCTCTTCACAGTGTGCCACTACGGTGATAATCATCGGGGCACGAAACGGCGCGGTGGCGGATTTTTCAATCGCTTTTTCATCGAGGTTACTGTCACGCGCCGCTTGTTCAAGCAATTTACCAAAACGCTCGCGCCCTTCATTCTCCACAATGACAAAGCGCCACGGCTGCAACGTGCCATGATCCGGCGCACGTAAGCCTGCGTGCAAAATGTTCTGCAAGACTTCGCCCGCTGGCGCCGGTTCGGCCAGACGTGATGCCGAACGGCGGTTAATTAATAAATCCAGTGCATCCATCATTATTCTCCCGTGAATAAAAAGCGTGGGCTAATCCTGGCACAGCAAGATCTTTTGTAACAGTCTGGCGCGATTTCCTGCTGACATTTCGCACGCTGCTCATTAGGATGAACCCGACATCGGGGCAGACCGCGTGGCGACTGCCCTGTTACGTGAATATGGAGAGTTTATGCGCACATTGTGGCGAATTATTGCTGGCCTGTTCCGCTGGAGCTGGCGGGTGTTGAATTTTATTCGGGAATTTATTCTTAATTTATTCCTCATCGTCTTAATCCTCGCGGGCGTCGGTATCTGGATGCAGCTTTCCAGCGCTAACAGCAGCGAGCCGGTGCAACAAGGTGCACTGAAAGTGGATTTAAGCGGTGTATTGGTGGATAAACCCTCCGTCAGTAATCGCCTGAGTCGTATCAGCCGTGAGTTGCTGGGCGCCAGCAGCGACCGTCTGCAAGAGAATTCATTGTTCGACGTGGTGGATGCGGTTCGTCAGGCGAAAACTGACAAAAACATCACCGGGATCGTGCTGGATCTGCGTGAATTCGCTGGCGGCGATCAACCTTCATTGCAATATTTAGGTAAATCGTTGCGCGAGTTCCGTGATGCGGGCAAGCCGATTTACGCCATCGGTGACAGCTACAGCCAGGCGCAATATTACATCGCCAGCTATGCCACCAGGATCTATCTGTCACCGCAGGGCACCGTCGATCTGCACGGTTTTGCTACCAATGGCTTGTATTACAAATCCCTGTTAGAGAAGCTCAAAGTTAATTCTCATGTCTTCCGCGTGGGCACCTACAAATCCGCTGTCGAGCCTTTCCTGCGTGACGATATGTCACCGGAAGCGCGTGACGCTGATGGTCGCTGGATCGGCCAACTGTGGCAGAATTACCTGAACACGGTCTCCGCGAATCGCCAGATAACGCCGGATCAGCTGTTCCCGGGGGCAGCTGGCGTCATCAGCGGGTTGCAGGCCGTCGATGGTGATACCGCAAAATATGCGCTGAACAATAAATTAGTCGACGTGCTGGATAGCCGTGCGGCCGCAGATCAGGAGTTGGTGAAAACCTTTGGCTGGGATAAAGCCAATAACGATTACCGCAACGTCAGCATTTACGATTACACCGTTAAACATCCTCAGCAGGATCAGGATGGCAATATCGCGGTGATTTTCGCTAATGGCGCGATTATGGATGGTGAGGAAACTGCCGGTAATGTCGGTGGCGATACCACCGCTTCACAGATTCGCGATGCGCGTCTCGATCCGAAAATCAAAGCCATCGTGCTGCGCGTCAACAGCCCTGGCGGTAGCGTGTCGGCATCGGAAGCGATTCGCGAAGAATTAGCCGCAGCGCATGACGCGGGCAAGCCGGTGGTGGTTTCGATGGGTGGTATGGCGGCCTCAGGTGGCTACTGGATCTCTACGCCAGCAGACTACATTGTGGCAGCCCCCAGCACCTTGACCGGTTCGATCGGGATTTTTGGCGTCATTAACACCGTCGAAAACAGTCTGGGCAGTATTGGTGTGCACACTGACGGCGTCGCCACTTCGCCACTGGCTGATGTTGCCACCACCAAAGCCCTGCCAACGGAAGTGCAGCAGTTGATGCAACTGACCATTGAAAACGGCTATCGCAACTTTGTCGGGCTGGTGGCGAAATCACGTCATAAAACGCCTGAACAGATCAATGATATTGCTCAGGGCCACGTCTGGACCGGTAGCGATGCCAAAGCCAATGGTTTGGTGGATGCGTTGGGTGACTTTGACGATGCCGTGGCGAAAGCTGCCGAATTGGCAAAAGTCGCTAAACCGCAACTTAGCTGGTATCAGGACGATCCTGGCATGATTGATCTGCTGTTAAATCAGATGAATGCTTCCGCACAGGCGATGCTGCCAGCGGCACTGAAAGTTTGGCTACCCGCGCCAATGCTGGACGTGATGAGTGCCGTGAAAGATCAGCCTGGCCTGATGAATAATCTTAACGATCCGCAAAATCGCTATGCCTTCTGCCTGAACTGCGGCAACGTACGCTAATCTTTACAGCCCGGCCGCTGGTCGGGCTGCTTTTCGCTGTTAATCCCCTTATACTGCGCGTTTTACGGCAAGTCTGAGTTCATTCATGCAAAAGAAAAATATCTACGTAGCCTACACCGGCGGTACCATCGGTATGCAGCGCTCCGCACAGGGCTACATTCCGGTTTCCGGTCACCTGCAGCAGCAACTGGCTAACATGCCAGAGTTCCATCGGCCAGAAATGCCGAATTTCACCATTCACGAATATCAGCCGCTGATGGATTCGTCAGATATGACGCCGTTGGATTGGCAATCGATTGCTGATGATATTAAACAGAATTACGACAGCTATGATGGCTTTGTGATTCTGCACGGCACCGACACCATGGCGTTTACCGCTTCGGCGCTGTCATTCATGCTGGAAAACCTCTCGAAGCCGGTGATTGTGACGGGCTCGCAGATTCCACTGGCAGAATTGCGCTCAGATGGCCAGCAGAATCTGCTTAATTCGCTGTACGTTGCCGCTAACTACCCGATCAATGAAGTGGCGTTATTCTTTAATAACACGCTGTTCCGTGGCAATCGCACGACTAAAGCGCATGCTGACGGCTTCAACGCCTTTGCTTCACCGAATCTCCCGCCTTTGCTGGAAGCCGGTATTCACATTCGAAAACTCAATACGCCACCAGCGCCTCAGGGCAGCGGTGAGCTGATTGTGCACCCGATTACCCCGCAGCCGATTGGTGTGGTTACCATCTATCCCGGCATTTCTGCCGATGTGGTACGTAACTTCTTACGCCAGCCGGTGAAAGCGTTGATTCTGCGCTCTTATGGTGTGGGTAACGCGCCGCAGAATGCGGAGTTCCTGGCGGAGCTGCAGCAGGCAAGCGAGCGCGGTATTGTGGTGGTGAATCTGACGCAGTGCATGTCCGGTAAAGTGAACATGGGCGGTTATGCCACCGGCAACGCGCTGGAGCATGCGGGCGTAATCAGCGGCTTTGACCTTACGGTTGAGGCAACATTAACAAAACTGCACTTTTTGTTGAGTCAAAACCTTACCAACTCGGAAATTCGTGCCAGAATGCAACAGAATTTACGTGGCGAACTGACCGACGACTGATACGGAGCGAGATGTAATGAAGCGGGCATTGATAATCATCGATATTCAAAACGATTTTTGCCCCGGCGGCCCAATGGCGGTGCGCGAAGGCGACCAAACGGTTGCCGTTGCCAATCGCTACGCACGCGAGTTCCGCGATCGGGGAGAATGTGTAGTGGCATTACAGGACTGGCATCCGGCAGATCATGGCAGCTTCGCGTCCGTCTCTGGCGAACCGGTTTATACATTGGGCGAATTGAACGGTCTGGCGCAAATCTGGTGGCCCGATCACGGTATCGAGAACTCAGTGGGTGCGGATTTTCACCCCGGACTGGATCGGACACTGATTGATGCGGTGTTCCACAAAGGCGGAGATGTTGACGTGGATAGTTACAGTGCCTTCTTCGACAATGGTCATCGCCGCAAAACGGAGCTGGACAGCTGGCTGCGGGAGCGCGGTATCAGTGACCTGGTGATGCTGGGTATCGCCACCGATTACTGTGTAAAATACAGCGTATTAGATGCGCTGGAGCTGGGCTACAACGTTGAAGTGGTGAAAGAAGGTTGTCGCGGCGTCAATCTCAACCCCGATGACAGCGAAATCGCCATCCAACAGATGGAAGCGCAGGGTGCGGTAATAATCTGAAAATGAGGGCTGGCGAAAACCAGCCCTTTGGCATTTTAGTGCAGGTTAATACGCGTCACGTCCGGTTCGATACCAAACTCTTCCTTAAGCTGCTTCTTCGACTTCATCACCATCTCACCACCTTTACCAATGGTCATATGCTGTGGGTCGTCGTTATGGCGCGCCTGCCACAGCATCACCAGCTGCAGGCTATTGTCACGCTGTTCCTGCGTGAGCGCGACACCGTCCGGCCATTTGCCGGTTTCCACTGCAGTGGCGAGCCGCTCGTACACTTCCGGCGTCATTGCCGCCAGCATCGCTTCCAGTTCTTGCTTCATGCTCAGCCCTCTTGTTGCTTGCCCTGCTCATCGGTAAAGCTCAATGAGGCAGAGTTAACGCAGTAGCGCTCACCGGAAGGCTGAGGGCCATCCGGGAACACATGGCCAAGATGCGCATCACAATTGCCACAGCGAATTTCCACGCGGTGCATGCCATGGGAATCATCTTCCAGATAACGAATCGCCTCATCGCTGTAAGGCTGGTAGAAGCTCGGCCAGCCGCAGCCTGAATCATATTTGGAGTCGGAGAGGAACAGCGGTGAATTGCACACTAAACAGTGGTAAATGCCTTCCTGCTTGTTATGCAGTAGCGCGCCACTGAAAGGAGGTTCCGTGCCGCGATGCTGTGTAACGTAACGCTGCATCTCGGAAAGTTGCGCGATTTTTGCCTCGGGTGCGGTGTCTTTAGCCATTTTGAGTTCCGGAGTGTCATTCTGTAAAAATCGACTAGTATTCTAACAAACGAACAACATCTTCATGGTCTTTTTTCGTGCGAACCCGTTCGCCACGACTCTCATAGCGCAAAATTGTGACATCGATCACCCTTTGCAAAAGTCATCCCTTTTCGGCCGCCATTCGGCGTAACATAGGCGCGCTATAAGGGTGCTGCGTAAGCGATTGCGCAACCAATTATTCCTGGCGTTGGAATTGACCTGTCGCAACAATTGACACGATTCCGCTTGACGCCTGGTAAGGTTTTTGTAATTTTACAGCCAACCTTTTATTCACTAACAAATAGCTGGTGGAATATATGACTATCAAAGTAGGTATCAACGGTTTTGGCCGTATCGGTCGCATCGTTTTCCGTGCTGCACAGCAGCGTTCTGACATCGAAATCGTTGCAATCAACGACCTGCTCGACGCGGATTACATGGCTTACATGCTGAAGTATGACTCTACGCACGGTCGTTTCGACGGTACCGTAGAAGTTAAAGACGGCGCGCTGATTGTTAACGGCAAAAAAATCCGTGTTACCGCTGAGAAAGACCCGGCTAACCTGAAATGGGATGAAGTGGGCGTTGACGTTGTTGCTGAAGCAACCGGTATCTTCCTGACCGACGAAACCGCACGTAAACACATTCAGGCTGGTGCGAAGAAAGTGGTTCTGACCGGTCCTTCTAAAGATGCGACCCCAATGTTCGTTCGTGGCGCTAACTTTGAAAAATATGCTGGCCAGGACATCGTTTCTAACGCGTCTTGCACCACTAACTGCCTGGCACCACTGGCTAAAGTGATCAACGACCACTTCGGTATCGTTGAAGGTCTGATGACCACTGTTCACGCCACCACCGCTACCCAGAAAACTGTTGATGGCCCGTCTCACAAAGACTGGCGCGGCGGCCGCGGCGCAGCTCAGAACATCATCCCATCTTCTACCGGTGCTGCTAAAGCAGTGGGCGTGGTTCTGCCAGAGCTGAACGGTAAACTGACCGGTATGGCGTTCCGCGTTCCTACCCCGAACGTGTCTGTTGTTGACCTGACTGTACGTCTGGAAAAACCAGCAACTTACAAAGAAATCTGTGCCGTGATCAAAGCTGAATCTGAAGGCAAGATGAAAGGCGTTCTGGGCTATATCGAAGACGATGTTGTATCAACCGACTTCAATGGCGAAACCCTGACTTCAGTATTCGATGCTAAAGCCGGTATCGCACTGAACGACAACTTCGTGAAACTGGTTTCATGGTACGACAACGAAACTGGCTACTCACACAAAGTTCTGGATCTGATTGCACTGGTTGCTTCTAAGTAAGCAACTGGCGAAACAGACAAGGGGTGACTTCGGTCGCCCCTTTTTTTTCATTTGGAAGAAGAGAAGGTCTGACGATGCAAGATACGCTTTATGGTTTACCGGTGGTGAATCAGATCACCCCTTACCTGTCTCAGCGCCAGATGGGCGATTTGCCGATCGTGGTTGTGAGCCATCCTAAAGTTCGTGCGGCGATCGCGCTACAAGGGGCGCATCTGCTCTCCTGGCAGCCCAGCGGCCAGCAGCCGGTGATTTGGTTGAGCGATAAGACACCGTTTGCCACAGGTAAAGCAATTCGTGGTGGTGTGCCGATCTGCTGGCCATGGTTTGGTCCTGCAGGTGAACCGGCGCACGGTTTCGCCCGTAATCAGTCCTGGACACTGACCGCACACGATGAAAACGAAGATGCGGTCATGCTGACGTTCACGCTGGAAAGCAACGCACAAACCAAAAAGCTATGGCCTCATGATTTCACCCTGCTTGCCCGTTTCCGTCTCGCCGAGCATTGTGAAATTGAGCTGGAAGCCTGGGGTGATTATGAAGCCACCGCTGCCTTACACACCTACTTCCAGATCGCCGATATTGCTCAGGTTGAAGTCAGTGGCTTAGGAAACAGCTATATCGACAAGGTCAATGCCAATACAGTGGGCAGTTCAGCTGATGGCAAGCAAACCTACCCTGATCGCGTCGATCGAATTCACACCGCTGCCGAAGATTGCAGTGTGATTCACGACATCGCAGGAAAACGACAGATTGAAGTGTACCATCACTACCAAAGTGACGTTGTCACGTGGAATCCTGGTCCTGAATTGTCCTGCAGCATGGCGGATATGCCTAACGAAGGCTATAGAACCATGGTCTGCGTGGAAACGGCTCGCATCAACAAGCCGATGAAAAGCGCCGGTGAATCCCCTGCCCGCCTCGGAACCACGCTGCGCGTGCGAAATAAGTAAGTTTGCGGCGCTGATGCGCCGCTAAACCACGTCCAGGGCCGTTTTATGCTGCGGTGCCGGGAATGCCCGGTCGATGATCGCTAATTCCTCAACGCTCAAATGCAGGTTTAACGCGGCAGCATTTTCCGTCACGTGTTGTTGGCTGCTGGCTTTAGGAATGGCGATCACGCCAGGTTGACGAATCACCCAAGCGAGTAGCAATTGCGCCACGCTGATGCTCTTCTGTTGTGCAATCTGCTGCAAATGGGGATCATCAAACAGCGATTGACGCAAACGTCCCGCCTGCGCCAGAGGGCAATAGGCCATTATCGGCGTATCACGTTGCTGGCAGGCGGCTAATAAATCGTATTCGATTCCTCGTGATGCCAGGTGATACAGCACCTGATTGGTTGCACAGTTTTCACCGCCTGGCTCACTCCACAGTTCTTGCATATCGTCCGTGTCGAAGTTTGATACGCCCCAATGCCGAATTTTTCCCTGCTGTTGCAAGGTTTCTAAGGCACGAATCGTCTCCTCCAGTGGCACATTGCCGCGCCAGTGCAGCAGATAAAGATCAAGATAATCGGTCTCTAAGCGCTTCAGGCTTCTCTCGCAAGCCTCTATTGCATCCACTTCCCCGGCATTCCACGGATAGACTTTTGATACCAGCCAGGCCTGATGGCGGCGTCCGCGTAACGCTTCGCCCACCACCTTTTCCGCCCCGCCTTCGGCGTACATTTCTGCGGTATCAATCAGTTTCAGACCCAGATCCAATCCAGCCTGTAACGCGGCCACCTCCTGATGATGCAGCGCTGCATTCTCCCCCATATACCACGTGCCTTGACCAATAGCGGGTAATGCTGATTCTCCACGGAATTGAACAGTCTTCATCACGCCTCCTCGTGCGCCACGATGGGGCGCGTTATTGGTGCAATGTCAAA
This sequence comes from Pantoea sp. alder81, assembly GCF_020179835.1. GTDB lineage: Bacteria > Pseudomonadota > Gammaproteobacteria > Enterobacterales > Enterobacteriaceae > Pantoea. The sequence goes on from NZ_JAIUDA010000002.1 coordinate 135,961, forward strand.
AAAACGCCTCATTAAGAGGCGTTATGCAAAATCATCAGAAGCTGTAACTGATGCCGGTCCAGAGGGTGAACTGACCGCTTTTGTCCACCATCGGACTGTCTTTGATTTCACTATCAAAACGGGTGTAACGCCCGGACAAACTGGCGTTCCAGCTATCGCTAATCTGGTAGCTGACATTCATTTCCACATAAGGTGACCAGCTGTCGTCCGGCTGGTATTCGGCAATACCTGTCCGTGCACTTTCATGTGAAGACACACCATAGTAGTAGCGGTTTTGATTGGCGCTGTTCCACATAGCACCGATGCCTGGCGTCAGGCTGAACGCGCCAAAATCGAAGCGATACAGATAAGTAAGATCCCAGATGATGCCATTGCTGTTGTTCAGCACATCGCCCAGCAGAGCGGTGCGCACGATGCCCCAATCTGCAACATGACGATAGCTGGCACCCGCCATCAGGGTCATCCGGCGCTTATCCAGTGCCTTCATGTCACCCAGGTCGTTATCCTTAGGATCGTACTGCTGTGGTGAACCCAGCAGGGTTAATGACAGTTGATTCTGCTGGTCTTTCCACAGGTAGTAGCCACCTTGCAGGCTACGGAACCAGAAGTTTTCGCCTTCATAATTGATGACCGGAATCGGGATGTATCGGTCCTGTCCACCGCGATAAGGTGACTGGGCATAAATAACCGAAGCCCCAAGAGATAAGGGTTCTGCATGAGTGCTGAACGCCGCAAAATAACAAGGAACAGCACAAGCAAGCGCTTTAAGTTTGAATTGGTTCACAATTTAATCAGTCCATTAATATAACAATCACACGCAGAGTCTAACTAATTTTTCGTGCTGGGTTAACGTTAAATCAGGGATGTTTATCACCCATGCGGAATAGTCTGAGGCAGGCTGCAGTGGTCGTCTTGCAAACTGAATGCCTTAGTGCTTATGAGACTTTGTTATTGATATATCGCTAAATAAGGAGAAATGTGCCTGCAGATTTTCTGAATGCCTTCTACAGTTAAAAGTAAGACGAGACTTTTTGTACGAGCAGAGTAACCATAAGAATTGTGTATCCCGATAAAAAATCGTCAGGTTGGCATAAGGGTTGCTGTACTCAATAAAGAATATCTTCCGGGAGCTGCAAACGTATCTTATTTCGCTCCTTTACCTGTGCTAAAAACGAAAGGACGGGCATCGCTATGAATATATTCGATCACTATCGTCAGCGTTATGAAGCTGCCAAGGACGAAGAGTTCACACTGCAGGAATTTCTCGCAATCTGTAAACAGGATCGCAGTGCATACGCCAACGCTGCAGAGCGACTATTGATGGCTATCGGTGAGCCGGTGATGGTTGACACGGCGCAGGAGCCACGCCTTTCCAGAATCTTCTCTAACCGCGTCATGGGGCGCTATCCCGCCTTCGAAGAGTTTTATGGTATGGAGGAAGCGATTGAGCAGATCGTCTCCTACCTGAAACATGCTGCGCAAGGCCTGGAAGAGAAGAAACAGATTCTCTATTTATTGGGGCCCGTCGGTGGCGGTAAATCCTCTCTTGCAGAGCGTTTGAAAGCTCTGATGCAGCGCGTTCCAATTTACGTGCTGAGTGCCGATGGCGAACGCAGCCCGGTAAACGATCATCCTCTGTGCCTGTTCAACCCGCAGGAAGACGCCAATATTCTGGAAAAAGAGTATGGCGTACCGCGGCGTTACCTCGGCACCATTATGTCGCCGTGGGCGGCAAAACGTCTGCATGACTTTGGCGGCGATATCACCCGCTTCAAAGTAGTTAAAGTCTGGCCTTCTATACTGGAACAAGTGGCCATTGCCAAAACAGAACCAGGAGATGAGAACAACCAGGATATCTCTGCGTTAGTCGGTAAGGTGGATATCCGCAAACTGGAAAATCACGCGCAAAACGATCCCGACGCCTACGGTTACTCGGGCGCTCTGTGCCGCGCGAACCAGGGCATCATGGAATTCGTCGAGATGTTTAAAGCACCGATTAAAGTGCTGCATCCATTACTGACCGCCACTCAGGAAGGTAACTACAACGGTACTGAAGGGATTTCTGCCCTGCCGTTTAACGGCATCATTCTGGCGCACTCCAACGAATCAGAATGGGTGACTTTCCGTAACAACAAGAACAACGAAGCGTTCCTTGACCGTGTTTACATTGTCAAAGTGCCCTACTGCCTGCGTGTGTCGGAAGAGATCAAAATCTACGACAAACTGCTTAATCACAGTGAGCTGACAACAGCGCCATGTGCACCGGGCACACTGGAAACCTTAGCGCGCTTCTCGATCCTGTCACGTTTGAAAGATCCGGAAAACTCCAGCATCTATTCAAAAATGCGCGTCTATGATGGTGAAAGCCTGAAAGACACCGATCCTAAAGCCAAGTCATGGCAGGAGTATCATGACTATGCGGGCGTGGATGAGGGCATGAATGGCCTTTCAACCCGCTTCGCGTTCAAGATTCTGTCGCGCGTATTCAACTTTGACCATGCCGAAGTGGCGGCCAACCCGGTACATCTGTTCTACGTGCTGGAGCAACAAATTGAGCGTGAGCAGTTCCCGCAGGATCTGGCAGAGAAATACCTTGAACACCTGAAAGGCTATCTGATCCCGAAATACGCGGAGTTTATTGGCAAAGAAATTCAGACCGCCTATCTGGAATCCTATTCTGAGTATGGTCAGAACATCTTTGACCGCTACGTGACTTACGCCGACTTCTGGATTCAGGATCAGGAGTATCGCGACCCGGATACCGGACAGCTGTTTGATCGCGAATCACTCAATGCCGAGCTGGAAAAAATCGAGAAACCTGCCGGGATCAGTAACCCGAAAGATTTCCGTAACGAGATCGTCAACTTTGTGCTGCGTACCCGGGCACAAAATAGTGGACGTAATCCTAACTGGACCAGCTACGAAAAACTGCGCACGGTTATTGAGAAGAAAATGTTCTCAAACACCGAAGAGTTACTGCCGGTGATTTCGTTTAATACCAAGACCTCAACGGACGAACAGAAAAAACACGATGATTTTGTCGATCGCATGATGGAGAAAGGCTATACCCGCAAACAGGTGCGCCTGCTGTGCGAATGGTATCTGCGTGTGCGTAAATCGTCTTAATCGTTACCTGTAAGCTACGCGGCGCCGTGACGCCGCAACAGGAGGCCGGAGTGGTTCCGGCCTGGCTTGCACTGTAGTTTGGGGGATATGTATGGCCTATTTTATCGATCGGCGTCTGAACGGTAAAAACAAGAGCGCGGTCAATCGGCAGCGTTTCCTGCGCCGTTACAAGTCGCAAATCAAGCAGTCGATCTCCGAGGCCATCAATAAGCGTTCGGTCACCGACGTGGATAGCGGCGAATCTGTCTCGATTCCTATCGACGACATTAATGAGCCGATTTTCCATCAGGGACGCGGCGGGAGTCGCCATCGCGTGCATCCGGGGAACGATCATTTTGTACAAAACGACCGCATTGAGCGCCCGCAAGGGGGCGGCGGTGGCGGAGGCAGCGGTCAGGGCAACGCCAGTCAGGACGGAGAAGGTTCGGATGAGTTTGTCTTCCAGATATCCAAAGATGAATATCTCGATCTGCTGTTTGAGGATCTTGCCTTACCAAATCTGCGTAAAAATCAGCATCGGCAGTTAAATGAGTATAAAACTCACCGCGCGGGCTTTACCTCAAATGGGGTACCGGCCAACATCAGCGTTGTGCGTTCACTGCAAAATTCACTGGCGCGTCGCACCGCTATGACGGCCGGTAAACGCCGTATGCTGAACGAACTGGAAGCCACGCTGACTGAAGTGGAAAACAGTGAGCCGGCTCAGCTGCTTGAAGAAGAACGGCTGCGTAAAGAGATTGCCGAACTGCGCGCCCGCATTGAACGCGTGCCCTTTATTGATACCTTCGACTTACGCTACAAAAACTTTGAGAAGCGCCCCGAGCCTTCCAGCCAGGCGGTGATGTTCTGCCTGATGGATGTGTCTGGTTCAATGGATCAGGCCACCAAGGACATGGCGAAGCGTTTTTATATTCTGCTCTATCTGTTCCTGAGCCGAACCTATAAAAATGTGGAGGTGGTGTATATCCGTCATCACACCCAGGCGAAGGAAGTCGATGAGCAGGAGTTCTTTTACTCGCAGGAAACCGGCGGCACCATTGTTTCCAGCGCATTGAAGTTAATGGATGAAGTGGTCAAAGAGCGTTACGACCCGGCGCAGTGGAATATTTATGCGGCGCAGGCCTCTGATGGCGATAACTGGGCGGATGACTCTCCGTTATGCCATGAGATTCTGGCCAAACATATTTTACCGGTTGTGCGTTATTACAGCTATATCGAAATCACGCGACGTGCGCATCAGACGCTGTGGCGTGAGTATGAACATCTGCAGGCCATGTTTGATAACTTCGCGATTCAGCACATCCGCGAGCCGGAGGACATCTATCCGGTATTTAGAGAACTTTTCCACAAACAGGTGGCAGAAGCCTGAACATCAAGCCGGTCAATGACCGGCTTTTTCTTTTCCGCGCCACCGCTCATTCGCCTGAAATCCCCGCTGATTTATCACACAATTTTAACTATCTATGGGATAGCGCTCCGCAGATTGAAAAAATATGCAATTAAGCGCTGACAAGCTATTGATAAGGCATTATCTTTTCACCTTGTCTGTGTGAATCCCCCGCAGTTTGTCTTTTTCGCTCGTACCGCAGGAGAACGCCGTTGAATGCCAGCATGATTTACAGTTTGTTTATTATTGGTTCAGTGCTGGTCGCAGCAAGTATTCTTCTGAGTTCATTCTCTTCACGGCTTGGCATCCCTATTTTGGTGATCTTCCTTGCGTTAGGCATGTTGACCGGCGTTGATGGGATTGGCGGCATCGCTTTTGACAACTATCCGGTGGCATATCTGGTTTCAAACCTCGCGCTGGCCATTATTTTGCTGGATGGCGGTATGCGCACCAAATCCAGCTCATTCAAGGTCGCGCTGGGGCCTGCGCTGTCGCTCGCCACAGTTGGCGTGATGATAACCGCCGGTTTAACCGGTTTGGCTGCTGCCTGGTTATTTAAACTCGATTTGATGCAAGGTTTCCTGATCGGCGCGATTATTGGTTCTACCGATGCCGCCGCCGTCTTCTCGCTACTGGGCGATAAAGGGCTTAACGAGCGTGTCAGTTCCACGCTGGAGATTGAGTCCGGCAGTAACGATCCCATGGCGGTGTTTCTTACCATCACCCTGATTGACATGATCCAGCAGGGGCAATCCGGATTAAGCTGGATGTTTGTGGTGCATCTGGTGCAACAGTTCGGTCTCGGTATTGTACTGGGGCTGGGTGGTGGCTGGGCTCTCCAGCAGTTGATTAACCGTATTAATCTGGCGCAGGGTCTCTATCCGCTGCTGGCGTTGAGCGGTGGCATCATTGTGTTCGCGCTCACCACGGTCATGGAAGGCAGCGGTATTCTGGCGGTTTATCTGTGTGGTTACCTGCTGGGTAACAGCCCGATCCGCAACCGTCACGGTATTCTGCAAACCTTCGATGGTATGGCGTGGTTGAGCCAGATCGGCATGTTTATCGTGCTGGGCCTACTGGTCACGCCATCCGACTTATGGCACATCGCCGTACCTGCCATGATTTTATCCCTGTGGCTGATTCTGGTGGCACGCCCGCTTTCGATTCTGGTGGGTTTAATGCCGTTCAAGGGCTTCACCGGTCGCGAGCGCATCTTCATCAGCTGGGTAGGTTTGCGTGGTGCAGTGCCGATTATCCTCGCGGTGTTCCCGATGATGGCCGGGCTGGAAAACGCCAAGCTCTACTTCAATATTGCCTTCTTTGTGGTGTTGGTCTCACTGATGTTACAAGGCACTTCATTGGGTTATGCGGCCAGGCGCGCCAAAGTTGTGGTACCGCCCACCGCATCGCCCATTAGCCGCGTCGGACTGGATATCCATCCGGAGAATCCGTGGGAACAGTTTGTTTACCAGCTCAGCGCTGACAAATGGTGTGTCGGTGCTGCGCTGCGCGATTTGCAGATGCCGCGAGAAACGCGCATCGCTGCCCTGTTCCGCGATAACGCCCTGATGCACCCGAATGGCAGCACGCGTCTTAAAGAGGGCGATGTGCTTTGCGTGATTGGACGTGAACGTGACTTACCCGCACTGGGTAAAATGTTCAGTCAGTCGCCACCCGTCGCGCTTGATCAACGCTTCTTTGGTGACTTCATTCTGGATGCTGAAGCGCGCTTACGCGATGTGGCGCAAATTTATGGGCTGGAACTTGATGATAACACCAACGATCAGCAATCCCTTGGCCAACTGGTGATGAGCCTGCTGGGCAGTACGCCGGTGGTGGGCGATCAGGTGGAATGGAACCAGCTGACCTGGACGGTGGCGGAAAAAGAGGACAACCAAATCGTTAAAATTGGCGTACGCGTGATGGAAGACAAGGAGTAATCCGAACCGCGAAAGCGCCAAAACTGCGTGTGAGCGACTATGATCACTATTCCACCCAGCACAAACGGGAGAAAAGTATGGGTCACGTGGTAAAGATTGGTCGTTACGAGATCGTTGATGCAGAACTGAATGCTGAGAACATCGATACCATCAGTATTCCCTGCCATACCAACCCTGGCCTGAGTTACCAACTCGATGGCTGGGATCATGAAACCAGTGTGCCAGCGTGGATTGATGGCGAACCCGTTGATCTACAGATCGGACACTATGACAAGCAGCAAGACCGTTGGGTATTAAAAAAACCTGCCTGATATTCCCCCGCCGCCATCCGCTTCGTATGGCGGTCATTCCTAAAAGCAGTCTTAAAATGAAGCGTTATATCAGCATTTTTTTTGCTTTTAACCTTACATTTCAGTTAGCTAGCTCACTATTTCGCGCAGCATTTATTTCCTTTTAAGACTATTTCCATATTAACTCTGTCAAACAACTCCTGCATACTCTTAAACGTTGCTGCAGCTTTTTGTGATGTTTATCACGTCTCAAACGGCCCTTTCCATGCAGCGCTTATGGCAGCATTGATTTATATCGCACTGAAAAATCATTTCTTTTTTATTTTCGGTGGACGACTCCTGAGCGCGTACTTGATTCTGGTCAGGCCATCTTTTACTTAAGAAAAGAGAGCAGGTTTTATGGCAAGTACATTGGTAATGAATGATGCAACCCGCTCGTGGAGCGGATTGCGTAAAAATCTCATCGCAAAAGTCGCATTAAGCTTTTCAGATTTAATTGCTCTGAATCTGGCTTTATTTTTATCTGCGGCGACCGTTCAGGGTATTTGGGGAGAACTGGACACCTTTATTCCGCCGCAGCAGATTGAATACCGCTTTATCGCTCAGTTAGGGCTTTCTGTACTTTGCACCGCCTGGTTTTGGGTGCGTATGCGTCATTACACTTATCGCAAACCGTTCTGGTTCGAGTTGAAAGAGATTGTTAAAACCCTGTTTGTGTTTTCGCTGCTGGATTTGGCGCTGATTGCCTTCTCCAAGTGGGATTTCTCACGCATGGTTTGGGTATTCAGCTGGACTTATGCACTGCTGTTATTGCCGCTAATGCGTGCTCTGGTCAAACGTGCCATCAACCGTGCAGGGCAATGGCAAAAAGAGACCATCATTATTGGTTCAGGCAAGAATGCCATGGAAGCTTATGCAGCGCTGCAGAGTGAAGAAATTCTTGGCTACAACGTACAGGCATTTATTTCACTGGAAGATGAAAATCGCCCTGAAAACGTTAATGGCGTACCGGTGATCACATGGAAAGACATCAACTGGCAAACCATGGATCGTGACAACACGCAATTTATCGTCGCCACAGAGTTTGAACAGCAGGTGGTGCGCGATAAATGGCTGAAGTTCCTGTCTAAAATGAAATGCCGTTCGATTTCGGTTATTCCTACCCTACGCGGCGTGCCGCTGTATGGCACTGATATGTCCTTCATCTTCAGCCATGAAGTGATGATCCTGCGCGTCAGTAACAATCTGGCTAAACGCTCATCTCGCTTCCTCAAGCGTACCTTCGATATTGTGGTGGCCTCGCTGCTACTGCTGTTCCTGGGGCCGGTATTTGGTCTGCTCTGCGCGATGGTGAAACGCGACGGTGGCAATGCCATCTATGGACATGAACGCGTTGGACAAGATGGTGTGAAGTTTAAATGCCTCAAGTTCCGCTCTATGGTCACCAACTCGCAGGAAGTGCTGCAAAATTTACTGGCGACCAGTGAAGAAGCACGAGCCGAATGGGACCGTGATTTCAAACTGAAAAACGATCCGCGCGTGACCAAAATTGGCGGATTCCTGCGTAAAACCAGCCTCGACGAGTTGCCGCAGCTGTGGAACGTCATTCGTGGTGAGATGAGTCTGGTGGGGCCACGTCCGGTTATCGAAGCCGAATTGGAACGCTATGCCGGTGATGTCGATTATTACCTGATGGCGAAACCGGGCATGACAGGTTTGTGGCAGGTGAGTGGTCGTAACGATATCGACTACGATACCCGCGTCTACTTTGATTCCTGGTATGTGAAGAACTGGGCGCTGTGGACCGACATTGCCATCCTGTTTAAAACCGCAGGCGTTGTTTTACGCCGCGACGGTGCCTACTGATCCTACCCTCAATGCGATGTCTGTGCAGGCTCAGCAGACATCGCTTTTTTATTCCTTTCTTTTTCTCTGCTAAGTCTTTACCCTTCCCGCTTGTTTAACAGGACGTTTCTGGTCACAGATGCAAAAATTTACCCTGCTGCTTTTAAGCCTGGTGCTGCTGGCACCGCTCGGCATCGATCTCTACCTTCCCACACTGCCGCAAATCGCTGAAGGCCTGAACAGCCCGGTCAGTTTAATTCAGATCACCATCCCGCTGTTTTTACTGGTGATGGGCATCGGTCAACTGGTGACCGGTCCGCTGGTGGATAATTATGGCCGTAAGCCGATCGCGCTGATTGGTCTGGCGCTCTACATTGTTGGCAGCGCGGTAGCGGCGACTGCCACCGAATGGCCAGTGTTCTTCCTTGCTCGCTTGATTCAGGGCTGTGCAGTCTGTTGCAGTGCCGTCGTGGCGTTCAGTGGAGTACGCGATCGTTTAAGTGGCGATGAAGCCGCACGCGCCTATGGTTTCCTGAATGGTGCTCTGAATATTGTGCCGGCATTAGCCCCACTGCTGGGCGGCATCCTCGCTGAAGCCTACGGCTGGCGTGCGCCTTTCTGGTTCCTGTGTGGTTATGCCGCAGTGATTGGCTTGATTGTGGTGTTCTTCCTGCCGGAAACCCGCCCTGCCGATACGCTGCGCGTCAAAGGTTTACCGCTGGCGCAATATGCCGCGATTGCACGTGAACCCCGTTTCCTCGCCTTTGCGTTTGCCAACGCGGGTGCGCTCGGCATGGTGCTAACTTATGTGTCACTGGCACCACATGTGTTGATGACCGAAGGCGGTCTGACGCCCCTGCAGTTCTCCTTTGCCTTTGGTGCCAACGGCTTTTGGATCATGCTGGTAAGTGCGTTTGTAAATAAGACCATCCGTAAAGCCGGACGCCCTTTCTGCCTGGCGATGGGCTTTGTTACTATGCTGTTAGGTGCCATTCTGCTGCTGGCGGGGATGACGCTGTTGCCTGCCGCATGGCAGACACACTGGGCGCTGTATATGATTCCGGTGGCGGTGTCGGTTGCGGGACTGGCCTTTACCGTTGGCCCGGCCACCAGCTATGCGTTAGAACCCTATCAGCAGCAGGCAGGCGTAGCCGCAGCTTTGCAGGGATTTATTCAGATGGCGTGTGGCGCAGGGGGCAGTCTGATGATTGTCGCGCTGCCGGTCGCGGAGAAATCAGCACTGGCTTTGATGATGCTATTAGGTGCAGCGCTGGCCCTGATCGCCTGGCGCTGCAGTAAGAAGATGCACGGTAGCGTCACCGCGCTTAAATAACCTCAACCGGCACACGGGGCGCGAGCGCGCACATTAGCTCGTAGCCCACCGTGCCGGCGGCTTTCGCCACCTCATCAATTTTCACCTGATTGCCCCACAGCTCCACTTTGGAACCAATTCCGGCCTGCGGACAAGGTTCAAGGTCAATCATCATCATATCCATCGAAATCGCGCCCAGCGTCTGGGTACGGATGCCGTCGACGCTCACCGGCGTGCCGGTAGGCGCATGGCGCGGATAGCCGTCGGCATAGCCACAAGCCACAATCCCGATGCGCTGCGATGAGGATGCATGATAGCGATAGCCATAACCCACGCCGTCTCCAGCACTGAGTTGCTGCACACCAATAATTTCACTGTTTAGGGTCATTACCGGCTGCAATCCGGTACTGGCAATATCCTGCCAGTCTCCGCTTGGCGATGCGCCATAAAGAATGATACCCGGACGCACCCAGTCAAAGTGCGCTTCAGGATGCCACAAGGTGGCGGCGGAGTTGGAGAGCGAGCGCGGGCAATCCAAACCTTCGGCAGCCAGTTCAACGCGCTTCATCGGCTCGATCAGACCTTCCGGATTTTCTGCGTCCGCAAAGTGCGCCATCAGCGTCATCTCGCCGACGTTGGGCAACGCACGCAGTTTCTGCCACACTGCCTGAACCTGTTCCGGGCGAAAACCGAGACGGTTCATGCCGCTGTTCATCTTCACATAGATATCAACCGGTGCAGAGAGCGAGGCTTTGGCCAGTGCCTGAATCTGCCAGTTACTGTGCACGCTGGTGGTCAGGCGATAGCGATCGATCAGCGCCAAATCTTCTGCATGGAAAAAACCTTCAAGCAGCAGAATCGGTTTTTTCCAGCCCTGCTCACGCAGCAGAATGGCTTCTTCCATATTCAGGAGCGCGAAACCATCGGTTTCTGCCAGGCTTTGCCAGACGCGGTTAATACCGTGCCCGTAAGCATTGGCTTTGACCACTGACCAAACACGCGACTGCGGTGCAGCCTGCCGCACAATCGCCAGATTGTGGCGCAGCGCCTGTTGATGAATGGTAGCGCCAGTAGGACGTGACATGCTTGTGCTCTCCCTGAGGTCTCAACGCGCCGCGTTAGCATTACGCAACGGCGAAGAATGGGGCTCGAATCCCGGCAGGTAACGCAGCACTGACAAATCGTCTGCGGCAATTGCCGGTTTCTGACCGGAAATCAAATCGGCCAATAGCTGACCGGATCCACAGGCCATGGTCCATCCCAGTGTTCCGTGACCGGTGTTGAGATAGAGATTAGACAGCGGGGTACGCCCAACAATCGGCGTGCCGTCCGGCGTCATCGGACGCAATCCCGTCCAGAACGTGGCCTGTTCAACAAAACCGCCTTCAGGATAAAGATCGCTGACCACCATCTCCAGCGTTTCACGTCGTGCAGGCGTGAGTTTGGTGTTAAAACCAACAATTTCTGCCATGCCGCCCACGCGAATGCGATCGTCAAAGCGGGTAACCGCCACTTTGTAGGTTTCATCGAGGATGGTGGACACCGGTGCAGCTTTCGGATCCTTAATCGGAATGGTGAGGGAATAGCCTTTGAGCGGATAAACCGGAATCGATACGATATCTTTTAACAGTGCGGTCGAATAGGAACCAAATGCCACCACATAGGCGTCCGCCTTAATCACTTCTTCACCACACTTCACACCGTAAATGCGATTGCCTTCACGCAGCAATTGATCAACCGAGGTGTCATAGCGGAAGGTAACGCCGGCAGCGGCCGCCATCTCCGCCAGGCGCTGGGTAAACAACTGGCAGTCGCCGGTTTCATCATTGGGTAAGCGCAGACCGCCTGTCAGCTTGTGAGCCGTAGCGGCCAGCGCAGGTTCAACGCTGTGGAGCTGATGTGCTTCCAGCAGTTCATAAGGCACACCGGCTTCTTTCAGCACGGCGATATCTTTGCTGGCACTTTCAAACTGTTGCTGGGTGCGGAACAGTTGCAAGGTACCGCCCTGACGTCCTTCATAGGCAATACCGGTGGAGGCGCGCAATACTTTCAGGCAATCACGGCTGTATTCAGCAATACGCACCATGCGCCCTTTGTTTTCCTGATAATGCCGCATGTCGCAGTTACGCAGCATGTTCCACATCCACTCCAGCTGGAATTTGCTGCCGTCGAGGCGAACGGCCAATGGCGCGTGACGCTGAAACATCCATTTTACCGCTTTAAGCGGCACGCCCGGTGCTGCCCAGGGCGCTGCATAGCCTGGAGAGATCTGGCCAGCGTTACCCGCGCTGGTTTCCAGCGCTGCGCCAGGCTGGCGGTCGATGACCGTTACCTCATGTCCAGCCTGCGCCAGATACCAGGCACTCGCCACTCCCACTACACCACTTCCAAGAATTACTACGCGCATAAGCCCCTCGCCGCGGCAAAAGCATAATCAACCATGAATGCTGTCTGTATCAGCATAACCAGACAGCACTTCTCATCTTACATTCGACAGACATATTTCACATGTTTTTCACCTTTCTGCACACAGAAATCATGAGGTAGTGCAAAAATCAGGATTTTTTATGCCATAAAACCATTAACCAGCAATTTATTATGCGCAAGGCAGTGCTTTTCTCTTTTTTCAGGAGAAAGCGCCGTAGTCATACAATGTGCTTATAAACAGAATTTTGTTCTGCCAATCAATTAAAAACCAACAGTTGTCATCAGTAATGACTTAAGCGCTGATTTTTGAATGATTTTCTGCCAAAAGAATTCGATTGAGTTCCGGTTTCGGATAAGCGACAGTGGACTATCATTGAAGTGTTCGCTCAGTTTTATTGGGCCGTCTTTCTCAGGATGAAGCCTTAAACGATCGTGACAGGTGACAATCCGTTGCCTGCCGCTTGCAAAACAGAGGTGCGCTATGACGACAATCTTTGACGAGCCAACCCGGAGCAGTAAACGACTCAGTGATGGACCCGACTGGACCTTCGAACTGCTTGATGTCTATCTGGCGGAAATTGACCGTGTAGCGAAAAGCTACGGGCTTGATACCTATCCGCATCAAATCGAAGTCATCACCTCCGAACAAATGATGGATGCCTACTCCAGCGTGGGAATGCCGATTAACTACGCACACTGGTCGTTCGGTAAAAAATTCATTGAAACCGAACAACGCTATAAACATGGCCAGCAGGGTTTAGCGTACGAAATCGTCATTAACTCCAATCCTTGTATTGCCTATTTAATGGAAGAGAACACCATGACCATGCAGGCGCTGGTGATGGCGCACGCGTGCTATGGGCACAACTCTTTCTTTAAAAATAACTATTTATTCCGCAGCTGGACCGATGCCAGCTCCATCGTCGATTACCTGTTATTCGCGCGGAACTACATCACTGATTGCGAAGAGCGATATGGCGTGGAAGAAGTGGAACGACTGCTCGACTCCTGTCATGCGCTGATGAATTACGGCGTCGATCGCTATAAACGTCCGCAAAAGATTTCGCTGCAGGAAGAGAAAGCCCGGCAAAAAAGCCGTGAAGAGTATTTGCAGAGCCAGGTGAACACCTTATGGCGCACCCTGCCGCGCAAAGAGAAGGAATCCGTGCACGTTCAAGCGGCGCGTTATCCTTCGGAACCTCAGGAGAACCTGCTCTACTTTATGGAAAAAAACGCCCCGCTGCTGGAATCCTGGCAACGTGAGGTGCTGCGTATCGTGCGTAAGGTCAGCCAGTATTTCTACCCGCAGAAACAGACGCAGGTAATGAACGAAGGATGGGCGACGTTCTGGCATTACACCATCCTCAACCATATGTACGACGAAGGGAAAGTGTCGGAACGCTTTATGATGGAGTTCCTGCACAGCCACACCAATGTGGTCTATCAACCGCCGTATAACAGCCAATGGTATAACGGGATAAATCCTTACGCGTTGGGCTTCGCCATGTTCCAGGACATCAAGCGTATCTGCCAGTCACCGACGGAAGAAGATCGCTACTGGTTCCCGGACATCGCCGGTTCCGACTGGCTGAAAACGCTGCACTTTGCCATGCGTGAATTTAAGGATGAGAGCTTCATCAGCCAATTCCTGTCGCCCAAAGTGATGCGCGACTTCCGCCTGTTTACGGTAATGGATGACGATCGCAATAACTTCCTGGAAATTGCCGCGATTCACGATGAGGCCGGCTACCGTGCGATTCGTCAACAGCTGTCGGCGCAGTACAACCTGAGCAATCTGGAACCTAATATCCAGGTCTATAACGTGGATCTGCGCGGAGACCGTTCGCTGACTTTACGCTACGTGCCACAGCAACGCGCACCGCTGGATAAAAGCCGCCGCGAAGTGCTGAAGCATGTGCATCGTCTGTGGGGGTTCGATGTGATACTTGAACAACAGAATGAAGATGGCAGCGTCGAGTTGCTGGATCGGTCGCCACCGCGCGGACCGGCACTTTAAGCATAAAAAAACCGGACTGTGAAAGTCCGGTTTTCTTTTAGCGCTTGCTGGCTAAATCATCTGGCATACTTTTTTGCATGCTATGCCAAATCTCTCCGCTGCGACGCCCATACTCACGTACGGTATCGACAATCTGATCCTGTGTGGGATTCGCACTGCACAAATCCGCCAGTTGACGGTAGAAGCTGCGAGCCTGATGACGCGCCTCAGGATTAGAGAAGTAGTGACGACCCACTCGGGTATATAACCCTTTTAAGCCATTCAAAATCAAACCGTAAATCGGGTTACCGGACGCAAAGGCCAAACCACGGAACACACGATAATCCAGTTCAGTGTAAGCTTCCGCTTTGTCCTCTTCGCTCAGTGCGGTTTCCAGCACTTCACGCGCTTTGTCCGGATGGTGGCGCAGTGCACGGCTGATAAAGATCGACGCGATGTTAGTGCGCACCGACAGCAGATTATCAATTAGCTGCGGTACGCTATCGTGATCGAGGCGGGCAAGCGTTTCGAGAATGTTGAGGCCTGAAGTTTCCCAGAAATCGTTCACACGCGTAGGTTTACCATGCTGAATGGTTAACCAGCCATCGCGGGCCAGACGCTGTAAAACTTCACGCAAGGTCGTGCGCGTGACACCAATCAGTTCAGAAAGCTCACGTTCAGCAGGCAGGATAGATCCCGGCGGAAAGCGACTGTTCCAGATGCTTTCAATAATATACTCTTCAGCAAATCCTGCGGGGCTTTGCGCCTTAATCACCATAGCATTTATTTCTCATTGCTTTCTTTGTCGTAATGGCACTCATCATACCAGAGCGGCTATAGCGTAAATAGACTGACAACCGATTAAAAGCGCGCGCTGGCGCAAAATTCAGCGGTGTTTTTGAACAGTCACACATCAACGCACTCGTTTGCGTACTACTGACCTTTCGTAACATCCGCTTGATCAGTAAATGCGATTTTTATGGCCTGGATCAGACTTAAGTCATTTTTGTACATGATTTTTTCCCGTTACCTGGCTGGCACGGTTACGCTTTTGGTTTACACTGCGAAGCATTAATGGTTACAGGATAAGCAATATGTTGCGATATTTGAATCAATGCTCACGTGGACGTGGAGCATGGTTATTACTGGCTCTGACAGCACTGGCTTTTGAACTGGCTGCACTCTTCTTCCAACACGTCATGGGACTGAAACCCTGTGTGATGTGCATCTACGAACGCTGTGCGCTGTTTGGCGTCATGGGCGCAGGCATCGTTGGCGCCTTCGCCCCAAAATCCCTGCCCATTCGTTGGGCCGCAATCCTGATTTGGCTGTACAGCGCTTATAAGGGCTTGATGCTTTCGATTGAACATACGGATATTCAGTTGCACCCGAATCCGTTTGTCACCTGTGACTTTGCTGCGCGTTTCCCCACCTGGCTGCCGCTGGATAAATGGCTGCCATCGGTGTTTGTTGCCAGTGGCGATTGTGCAGAGCGCAGCTGGACATTCCTGACCTGGAGTATGCCGCAGTGGATGATCGTTATCTTTGCCGCGTATCTGCTGGTCGGCGCGCTGGTGCTGATTGCCCAGCCGTTTAAGCCAAAACGCCGCGATTTATTTAGCCGTTAATCAAAACAAAACAGGCAGCTCTCGCTGCCTGTTTTCACTTCACCCGTTACGATCGGGTCGATCGATAATGTGATCTTCCCAGTCGCGCACTTCACTTTCCCGCACCGCAATAAAACGCACCGAGATACGCTGCGCATGCATCGCCTTTTTCGAACCGGCCACCAGTGGATGCCATGCAGGCAATGTCCCGCCTTCGCCTAACAAACGATAAGCGCAGGTGCGCGGCAACCAGTTAAAGGTGGTGAGGTTTTCACGCGTGAGCTTGATGCAGTCCTCTTCATACTCAAACCGGCGCTCATAGTTACGGCACTGGCAGGTTTTGATATTCAGCTGATTGCAGGCCACATTAGTGAAATAGATTTCATCGGTATCCGCATCCTGCAACTTGTTCAGGCAGCACTGGCCGCAGCCGTCGCACAGTGATTCCCACTCTGCATCGTCCATTTGGTCAAGGCGTTTTGTCTGCCAGAAAGGTTGTTCAGTCATGATCGCGGTCCGGGTTGTGCAATAAGACCGCACCTTATAAAGGGTTAGGTGCGGTGATGCAAGTTTTACAGTACGCGGGTGGTAATACCGTGACCGGCCAGCGAAATTTCAAGCTTGTCGCCAGAACGCATTGGGCCCACGCCTTCCGGGGTGCCCGTCAGGATCACGTCGCCCGCCCGCAGCGTAAAGTACTGGCTCATGTAAGCAATCAGCGGCAGGATTTTGTGAATCATATCCGCTGTACTGCCATGCTGGCGCACTTCGCCATTCACTACCAGCTTCAGTTCGGTATCTTGCGGGTCACCGCTGAATTCAGAAACCGGGATGAAGCCTGACAGCGGGCAAGAATTATCGAACCCTTTGGATTTTTCCCACGGCTGGCCGGCTTTTTTTAAGCCCGCCTGCACGTCGCGCAACGTCAGATCCAATGCCACGCCATATCCGGCAATCGCTTTGACCACATGCTCTTCCGTTGCCTGTTTCAGCGTTGAGCCAATCAGCACCGCCAGTTCCACTTCGTGATGCACTTCGCCGAAGTTGGCTGGAATCGAGAGCGGCTGACGCAGATCGCACACCGCCGTTTCCGGTTTGATAAACACCACCGGCTCTGTCGGCGTGGCACTGCCCATTTCCTTGATGTGCTTCGCATAGTTGCTGCCCACGCAAACCACTTTGCTGACGGGATAATCCAACAAAGCGCCCTGCCAGTTACGATGCTGATACATGCTGTTCCCCTGCATTAGTTGTGTTTGATGCCAGTCTGACTGGCGGATAGGTCAGGTTCAGTGCCGGAACGCGGCAAGCTGAGGAGGATTATATTAGCGGTTTTATGGCGGCAGACGTGGCGGAAATTGTCAAAAGTCGTTAATCATGCTCAACAAACAGGATCACCGCCTGAAATTATTGCCCGCAATAATGCTTAAAGCGGGCGAATAATTAATGCAAATAACACTGAGGATATTTACAGGGCATATTTACAGAGGAATCCGAATTAAACTTTTTTACTCTGATCAAGGTGAATGTTGAGCAGACTTTCAACCGGTGGTGGGATCTGTAAATAATAGCCTTGATCGCTCAAACCTTGCTTAACTTTATTGATATCTGCATTAGCCAGTTTGTCGCGTTTGTCCAGTGATAGCACCATGGCCAGCTGGGGTTTACCAAAGCCGCGCAGCAGTTCTTCAGGAACACGTGAAAAATCGTCTTTTTTTTCAACATAAAGATAAGTTTGTTCACGTTGCGGGCTTCTGTAGATCACACAAAACATATTTTTTACTCGAATTAACCTGTGGCGTCACTTGCCTGAATATAGCAGTAACTATAACATGCTTGCAGAACTTCGAATATTGACCGTTTGATGTTAATGATGATTTTATCGACGTACATCTTAGGGTCGTAAAACAGGACTGAGTCAGGACAGATGTCGCAAACGCCAATCGAATTCAAGGGAAGCAGTTTTACCCTGTCAGTGGTTCATCTGCACCATTCGCAACCCGAGGTGATTCGTCAGGCGCTGCAGGACAAAATCGACCAGGCACCTGCGTTTTTGCAGAATGCACCGGTGGTGCTCAACGTGTCAGCACTGAACGGTGACATCAACTGGAAGCAGATGCAGCAGGCGGTCATCGCCACCGGTTTACGCATTGTCGGTGTCAGCGGTTGTAAAGATGAAACCCTGAAAAAGATGATTGCCCGTGCAGGCTTGCCGGTGCTGTCAGAAGGCAAAGAGAATCGCAAGCGTGCGGAAGCGCCAGTGGTAGAAGAAGCCCCGCCCATTGTGGCGCCGGTCGCTGAAACCACCAGTAAAACCCGCATCATCAATACGCCAGTGCGCTCAGGCCAACAGATTTACGCGCGTAATGCCGACCTTATCGTCACCAACAGCGTCAGCGCCGGTGCCGAACTGGTGGCAGACGGCAATATTCATATTTACGGCATGATGCGCGGTCGTGCGCTGGCCGGTGCCAGCGGTGAACGCGACAGCCAGATTTTCTGCACCAACCTCGCAGCCGAGTTGGTCTCTATTGCCGGGGAGTATTGGATGATTGATCAGATTCCGGCGGAATTCTTTGGTAAAGCTGCGCGTCTGTGTCTTAAAGACAACGCGCTCACCATTCAGACACTTTATTAGGCCCCTTTTCTTTCGTTAAGGAAATCAACATTTATGGCACGCATCATTGTAGTTACATCGGGTAAAGGGGGCGTTGGCAAGACCACGTCAAGCGCGGCCATCGCAACCGGTTTAGCGCAGAAAGGCAAAAAAACTGTCGTCATCGATTTTGATATCGGTCTGCGTAACCTCGACCTGATCATGGGCTGTGAACGCCGTGTGGTTTATGACTTCGTCAACGTCATCCAGGGCGATGCAACACTGAACCAGGCACTGATTCGTGACAAGCGCACGGAGCAACTCTATATTCTGCCTGCTTCACAAACACGCGATAAAGATGCGCTGACCCGCGAAGGCGTAGAAAAAGTATTAAACGACCTGGCTACGATGGAATTTGACTTCATCGTCTGTGATTCGCCAGCGGGTATCGAAACCGGTGCACTGATGGCGCTGTACTTCGCGGATGAAGCGATTATCACCACCAACCCGGAAGTCTCTTCCGTGCGTGACTCCGATCGTATCCTCGGCATCATTTCTTCTAAATCGCGTCGTGCTGAAAACAGCCAGGACCCGGTGAAAGAGCATCTGCTACTGACCCGTTACAACCCAGGCCGCGTGACGCGTGGTGACATGTTGAGCATGGAAGACGTGCTGGAAATCCTGCGCATTCCACTGGTGGGTGTGATCCCGGAAGATCAGTCGGTACTTCGTGCCTCGAACCAGGGTGAGCCGGTCATTCTCGACGCTAACTCTGACGCCGGTAAAGCTTACGCTGATACCGTAGATCGCCTGCTTGGCGAAGAACGCCCCTTCCGCTTTATTGAAGAAGAGAAGAAGGGTTTCCTGAAACGCCTGTTCGGGGGATAACCAATGGCATTATTAGATTTCTTTTTATCCCGTAAGAAGAACACAGCCAACATAGCCAAGGAAAGGCTGCAGATTATCGTAGCCGAACGCAGAAGGGGCGACAGTGAGCCCCACTATCTGCCACAACTGAAGCGCGATATTTTGGAAGTGATCTGTAAATACGTGAAGATTGATCCGGATATGGTGACCGTTCAGCTGGATCAGAAAGGGGACGATATCTCCATCCTGGAGCTTAACGTCACTCTGCCGGAGACGGAAGACGAGCCTAAATGACAGTAGCGGGTTCCTGATTTTCCCCTGCGTTGTGCGCAGGGGAAAACCTTCGGCTTATAAGGCCTGCAGGATCTCGTCGATACGTTTTTGCAGCAATTCACCACGCCAGCCGGTCAGCAATTCGGGTGTGCGGCATCCGCTTTTCAAGCCCCAGTAAACGCTCAGTACCTGATTAATCTGGCGACGTGAAGCCAGCAATTCCTGACTGAAACCCGTCTCTTCGCTTACCTGTAACACCAGGGCTTTGATCGCTTTAAATGCCTGTTTGTAATGCGGATGGTCAATCAGATTGGGCAGCGGCTGTGGCAAGGTGGATTCATCCTGTGCCTGCGCTTCGGCTACCAGCGCCACCATCGCTTTCCCGTGGAAGCGAATTTCGTGACCATTCAGACCCAGATGATCCAATTCACCTAAGCTACCCGGCATAAAGCGCGCGACTTTCCACAAATTCTCTTCACGCACCACAAAGTTCACCGCCATATCTTTCTGACGGGCAATGTTCAAACGCCACGCAGCGAGGCGCTGCAGTGCAGCCAATTGGCGCGGACGCAACTGCCATGCGTTGGTGATGTCACGCCATGCATCCTCTGGCTGCAAAACGTCAAGACGACGCTGGCACAGATTATCGCATTCACTCAGCGCAGCAGCCATGTTGCCCGCGGCTTCGGTCTGCTCCACTAACTGATGCGCAATCGGCAGCAAGTAAGCCACGTCTGCTGCGGCATAAACACACTGGCGCTCAGTGAGCGGGCGCGCCAGCCAGTCAGTGCGGGATTCACTTTTATCCAGTTCAATCTGATTAAAGTGGTTCACCATTGAGGCAAAGCCCCACGACAGCGGTTGCCCTGCAAATGCGGCTAAAACCTGCGTATCCACCATCGGATTGGGCAAGCATTTAAAGCGATGCAGGAACACTTCGAGGTCTTCGCCACTGGCGTGCAGGAACTTGGTGACGTGGGTATCTTGCAACAGCGCGACAAACGGCGCCCAGTCGCTGATATTCAGCGGATCGATCAGAACCAGTTGTTCACCATCGAACAGCTGGATCAGACCCAACTGTGGATAGTAAGTGCGGGTGCGCACGAATTCAGTGTCCAGCGCAACGGCGTCATGCTGGCGCGCTTGTTCGCACACGGCAGCCAGCTGGCTGTTTTGGTCGATCAAAGTGTAATTCACGTATTCATTCTCGCTGCGGCACACTTCGCGCAGCGCTCCATGTTAAAAGCAATAAAAACGCCGGACTGAGCCGGCGTTAACCTTGGGAGAGTGGCAGCTTACTGCCCTTCTCGCTTCGCCTCGTCACGCAATTCGCGGCGCAAAATTTTGCCGACGTTGGTCTTCGGCAGCTCATCTCTAAACTCGATAATCTTCGGCACTTTATAGCCGGTGAGCTGACGGCGGCAATGATCCAGCACTTCTTCTTTGGTCAGTGATGGATCCTTTTTAACGATGCACACTTTCACCGCTTCGCCTGAAAGGTCGCTGGGAACACCGATTGCCGCGGCTTCGCGCACTTTCGGATGCTGCATCAGCACATCTTCGATTTCGTTAGGATACACGTTAAAGCCTGACACCAGAATCATGTCTTTCTTGCGATCGACGATGCGAATAAAACCTTCGCCATCAACGGTAACAACATCACCGGTGTGCAGCCAGCCATTTTTCAACACTTCTTCGGTGGCATCCGGTCGTTGCCAGTAACCCACCATCACCTGCGGACCACGAATACAGAGTTCGCCCGGCTCGCCTGGCGCCACATCGTTATCTTCGTCATCAACGATGCGCACATCCGTTGAGGGTACAGGAAGACCAATGCTGCCGGTGTGGCAGGTGATGTCATAAGGGTTCACCGACACCAGCGGTGAACACTCGGTCAAACCGTAACCTTCGAGCAGATAATGCCCGGTGAGTTTTTCCCAACGCTCGGCCACGGCTTTTTGCACAGCCATGCCGCCACCCGCGGATAAACGCAGCGTAGAGAAATCGAGCTTATTGAAGTTTTCGTCATTCAGCAGAGCATTGAACAGCGTGTTAACGCCGGTAATCGCCGTGAACGGGAACTTGCTCAGCTCTTTAACAAAGCCGGGAATGTCACGCGGATTGGTGATCAGCAGGTTGGTGCCGCCGAGATCGAGGAACAGCAGGCCGTTTACCGTTAACGCAAAGATATGGTACAGCGGCAGTGCCGTGACCACCTGCTCTTTGCCAGGCCGCAGCAGTTTGCCGTAGGTAGCTTTGGTCTGCTCCAGGTTAGCCTGCATGTTACCGTGGGTCAGCATCGCGCCTTTGGCCACGCCGGTGGTTCCGCCTGTGTATTGCAGGAAGGCCAGATCGCTATTGGTCAGCGTCGGACGCTGGTAACGCATCTGCGCGCCCTGCTGCAACGCGCTGCGGAATGGCACCGCACCGGGCAGATGGTATTTCGGCACCAGCTTCTTAACATACTTCACCACGAAGTTGACCAGAGTGGCTTTGACCGGGGCAAGTTGATCGCCCATACGCGTCAGCATCACATGCTTGATCGGCGTTTCCGCAACCACTTTTTCCAGCGTGTGAGCGAAGTTGGACACAATCACAATCGCGCTGGCGCCACTGTCATTTAGCTGATGTTTGAGCTCACGCGGCGTGTACAGCGGGTTAACGTTGACCACCACCATCCCCGCACGCAGCACGCCAAACAGCGCCACCGGATATTGCAGCAGGTTGGGCATCATCAGCGCTACGCGGTCGCCCTGCTTCAGGCCCAATCCTTGCTGCAGCCAGGCCGCAAAGTCACGACTTTGCTTATCCAGCTGACGGTAAGTCATCGGCTGGCCCATGTTAATAAACGCCGTTTGATCGGCATACTGCAATGCTGCGTGTTCGAAAAGTTCGACCAAAGAGGTATAACGGTCCGCATTAATCTCCGCAGGAACGTCTGCCGGATAGCGTTTAAGCCAAACCTTATTCAAAGAATCACCCCGATATTCTTGTTGAGTAGCCATCGCCGCCTCTGCAATCAGTGTTGTTAACAATATTTTAACTGATTGTACCAGTTTGCCTGTTTCGGCATTTTCAGGTTGCGAAGCGCATCACTAAATTTCGCGCATCGGTTGCGCATCCAATAAAAAAGCCCGGTCGCGAGCACCGCGACCGGGCCGTTAAATAATGAAGATGGATTACTCGGTAAGAATGGTTTCCACCTGCGCGGGGCCGGTGTTCATGTTCATCCCCCAATAGGGATTGGGTCCCCAATAACCCGGATGACGACGCGTCGGTCCGTACCAAATCCAGGGATCGATAGGCTGCGGTGGGGTCATCACCTGCTGTGTCAGGTGCCAGCGCTGATAGCCGCGCACATCCACCACCACGAAGTTGTAACTGGCTTTCCCAATCTCACCCTTTTCGGTGCCTTTAATATTGCCGAGCACCGTGATGTATTGGTTGTTCAGATCCACTGGATCAACAAATCCGCGAATATCGGCAAAGATCCGGCCTACGGAGGCAGAGCCTAAACGCGGTCGCGCACTGTCATCCAGCGGTTGGGTGGCAATCTCCACACGCGTGATGCCGGTCAGATTCGTGACCTTCACCACTTTACCGCCGAAGCGCGACTCCTGGCCGACATACAACTGCGGCGCATTCATCACACGTAATAAATCTTGCTGTGGAAGTTGAGAACTCCCTTTAATGGAATCTGGCACCGAAACGCAGCCGCTGAGCAACAACGCGCAGGCTAACAGAGCGCCAGACATCCCTTTACGACTTATTGGCATAGCACTTCTCCTGTTATTTCTCAGTTAGACTGGGCGCTTACGGAATAGTTGCGTGGCGCTTATCGGCCTGGCAACTTTTTCCATGCCACTTCATTACGCAGGTAAACCGGCTCGGCATTTTCCACCGCCACTGACTCATCGCGCTGCCAGGCACTCAGTGCCAGTGGCAGCATGTCCTCTGCTGCCGGCAAGATCACTTCGGTAGTCACTAAGGTTGCGCCGGTCGAGCTTAACAGATGTGGATAAGCCGCCCAGCCGGTGCCGACCGTTGCCCACTCGCCGCTTAGCTGGGCGATACGCGCCTGTGCGTCTTCAGGCTTTAATACGGCTTCCGAATCTGCACCTTGCCATTCACCGTTAGCATCACGTTGGTATTCAGCCCAGTAAACTTCGCCCATACGCGCGTCGATGGCGGCCAGCACGCGTTCAGCACCGGTTAAACGCCATGCGCCCTGAGCCATGGTGGCAAGGGAAGATACGCCGATCATCGGCAAGTTCGCGCCCAGCGCCAGCCCTTGCGCAATACCAATGCCAATGCGCACGCCAGTGAAACTGCCCGGTCCACGGCCGAACGCCAGCACGTCAAGCGCAGTCAGATCCAGCTGCTGCGCCTGCAACAGCTCCTGGACCAGCGGTAAGATGCGTTGGGTGTGATCGCGCGGGGCGATTTCAAAGCGGGCATCGATCTGCTGATCGTTGAGCAGCGCGGCAGAACAGGCTTCTGTCGCCGTGTCCAGAGCTAAAATTCGGGCGGACATAACAACCTCTGAAAGTCAAAATGGCGCGCATCTTAACACAGCCTGGCACAAATTAGTGCTTCTCAGGCTGACGTACGAAGGCGATGGCGCGCTGTAGATCGCGGGTGCGCGGCGTGGGTGGCAGGCTATTGAGGAACAAGCCGCCATAGGGACGCGACACCAGGCGCTGATCGCAAATCACCAGTACGCCACGGTCGTCCGTGTCGCGAATCAAACGGCCAACGCCCTGCTTCAGGGTGATCACCGCATCCGGCAGTTGCACATCATTAAAAGGATCGCCGCCGCGCAGGCGGCAATCTTCCATGCGCGCTTTAAGCAACGGGTCTTCCGGTGAGGTAAACGGCAGCTTATCGATAATCACCAGTGACAGCGCATCACCACGTACATCAACCCCTTCCCAGAAGCTGCTGGTCGCCACCAGCAAGGCATTACCGGCTTCAAGGAACTGCTTCAGCAGCTGCCCTTTACTGGTTTCTCCCTGCAACAACACCGGTAAGGTCATGGAGGCACGAAATTCGGCGGCCAGTTCGCGCATCATCTTGTGCGACGTACAGAGGAAGAAGCAGCGTCCTTTATTGGCATCGATCAACGGTTTCATCATCCGTGCCAGCTGACGGGCACCGCCGGGTTGATTGGGTTCCGGCATATTGCGTGGCACACACAACAGCGCCTGTTGCGTGTAATCGAAGGGACTGTCGAGAATCATGGTGGTGGCTTTATCGACGCCCAATCGGCTGGAGAAGTGGCTCATTTGCTCATTCACCGCCAGCGTGGCCGAGGTGAATACCCATGCCGCTTTACGGTTATCCATCACTTCACGGAAACGTTCTGCCACCGACAGTGGGGTTAACGCCAGCGTGAAGTGGCGGCTGGTGCACTCATACCAGTAGCTAAAGCCCGGTTCATCAATGGCACGCAGACGTTTGAGCCGGGTGCGATACAGCGCGGCACGCTCGAATGCCGCATCCAGCAGCGCCGAGCGCCCCAGCGACAATTTAATCACGTCGTAGCAAAGTTCCAGCGCATCATCCAGCAGGGTCAACATACGCATGATGTTGTTGTCGCTCAGCAGGTCGCGCAGGTTGCCGCGAAAGCCAGGCTCGCCCAGTGTTAAACGGAAATCCTGGGCGCATTGCGCCAGGCGATCGGCTGATTTCTGCAACTGCTGCACGTCACGCACCTCAGTGCGATAAGCAATAATGATGTCTTTGGCGAGATCCTGCAGTTGGCGGCTCGAAAGTTGCTGACCAAAGTATTGGCTGGCGATATCGGGTAACTGATGCGCTTCATCGAAGATCATCACATCGGCCTCTGGGATCAGCTCGCCAAATCCGCCCTCTTTAACCACCAGATCGGCAAGGAACAGATGATGGTTCACCACCACCACATCGGCATCCATGGCTTTTTTACGCGCTTTCACCACAAAGCAATCTTTGTAGAGCGGGCAGTCGCTGCCGAGGCAGTTATCGTTGGTGCTGGTGACAAACGGCCAGATTGGGCTGTCTTCGGCCACGCCGGAACAGCTGCTGACGTCGCCATCCGACGTTTGATTCGACCAGCTGCGCACGTTGATCAAATCCCCGAGGGCCTGCACAGTGAGATCGCCACCGGTTTGATTTTGCTGCTCCAGACGTTCGAGGCATAAATAGTTGGAACGCCCCTTCAGCAGAGCGGTTTTACCGCTGAACTTCAGGGCACGGGCAATGGTGGGCAAATCGCGGTTATACAGCTGATCCTGCAAAGCTTTAGATCCGGTTGAGATGATGACCTTTTTTTTCGCCCGCAGTGCGGGTGCCAGATAGGCATAGGTTTTACCGGTACCGGTGCCGGCTTCAACCACCAGCTCACCGCTCTTCTTCACCGCTTCCATGACTGCCTGCGCCATTTCACGCTGCGCGGCACGCGGTTTGAAACCTGGAATAGCCTGCGCCAGCGCGCCATCAGCTGCAAAATCGTCTGCCACACATCCTCACCGATTGGTCAAAAACACTGTAATTATGTCAGGATTCCCCTGAGGCGACCACAACAGATGACAGCGGCCTACAGGATATGGCAGGCTAGCGCAGCGAAATTACAGGAGAACACCATGACCATTACGCGTATTGATCCCGCACCCCGCATGTCAGAAGCCGTTGTGCATAACCAGACCGTCTATTACACCAGCGTGCCAGAAAATCTGGATGCCGATGCCGAAGCGCAAACCGCTGACGCGCTGGCAGTGATTGACGCGATTCTGACTCGTGTTGGATCAGACAAAAGTAAGATCCTCGATGCCACGATTTTTCTGGTCGATAAAGCCGATTTTCCGGCCATGAATCGTGCATGGGATGCGTGGGTATCACCTGATAACGCGCCGGTACGTTGCACCGTGCAAGCTGGCCTGATGAACCCCAAATACAAAGTAGAAATCAAAATCATCGCTGCGCTGTAACCCTTTCGGGCGTTATTCGTTTTCTTCGTCTTCGTCGTCTTCGAACATCGCCCGGATCCTTTCACCCTTGTAGTTCTGACGGATCTCTTGTGCCACCTGCGCAATCGCCTGACCACTCGCCATGCCACCCGCCATCAATTCCTGGATACGTTCCACAGCTTGCTGTTGCTGTTCATGAGATAAAGCTGGAAGACCTGTAAACATTATTTGCTCCTGATGCAAAAGGGGACGCATTATTCCACGCGGAACAAACAGGTGCCAGCGACAAAAAAATATGCCAGGCTACGCGCCTGCTTGTTGGATTAATTAGCCCGATGATCGTAAAAACCCTTAATTTGAAGTATACGCCGGATGCGCTGTTGCACCGCTTTTCTGCGCTTGCTCATCGTCCCTGGGGGATGCTGCTCACCTCTGGCCATGCTGATCACGCCGATAATCGCTTTGACATTTTAACGGCCGATCCGCGTGCCACGCTCACCACGCGCGGTGAGATGACAGAAATCGACTGCGACGGCAAGGTGATCCTCTCCGCTGACGACCCGCTGCGTCTGGTGCAGCAGCAGTGCGAAATACTTGGCTGCTCACCCGCGTTTAACGCCGACCTGCCTTTTCAGGGCGGTGCGCTGGGTTTGTTTGGCTATGATCTCGGGCGGCGCTTTGAAACCCTGCCGCAGCGCGCCGATCAGGATCTCGCCACGCCGGATATGGCCGTAGGCATCTACGATTGGGCTTTGATCGCTGATCATCATCAGCAAAAACTCACCCTAATTTCGCTCACTGATGCCGGGCAACGCTGGCAGTGGCTCCAGGCACAGGCGATTCCGCAGCCTCAAGGTTTTGCGCTGACCAGCGACTGGCAATCAAATCTCAGTTTTGAAGAGTACGCCGCGCGTTTTGATCAGGTTCAGCGCTACATTCAGGCCGGTGACTGCTATCAGGTGAATCTGGCACAACGCTTTAAGGCTAGTTATCACGGCGACGAATGGCTGGCCTTTTTACGACTCAACCGCGACAACCGTGCGCCTTTCAGTGCGTTTATCCGTTTGCCTAAAAGCGTCATTCTCAGTCTTTCACCGGAACGCTTTCTCTCGCTTCAGCAAAAGGAGATTGAAACCCGTCCGATTAAAGGCACCCTGCCACGCTTAGCCGATCCAGAAGCCGATCGCTTGCAGGCAGAGAAACTCGCCCATGCGGAAAAAGATCGCGCTGAGAATCTGATGATTGTCGATTTACTGCGTAATGACATCGGCCGCGTGGCTGAACCCGGCAGCGTCAATGTCCCTGAGCTGTTTGTGGTGGAACCTTTCCCGGCGGTGCATCATCTGGTAAGCACCGTGCGAGCCCGATTACCTCAGCACCTCACCGCGACCGATCTGCTGCGCGCCTGTTTCCCCGGTGGCTCGATCACCGGCGCACCAAAAATTCGCGCTATGGAAATCATTGAGGAGCTGGAACCGCAACGGCGAAATGCCTGGTGCGGCAGCATTGGTTACATCAGCCTGTGCGGTCGCATGGATACCAGCATCACCATCCGTACGTTAATCGCTGAAAATCAACATCTCTATTGTGCGGCGGGAGGCGGTTTGGTGGCGGATAGCGATGTCGAGCTGGAATATCAGGAGACCTTCCACAAGGTCAATCGTATTTTACCCAGTCTGAGCAACGAGGTTTAAATGAGCCTGACGCTCGATCAGTTCCTGAACCGCTTTGTGATGCAGCCGCCGCTGAGCGCGTCCAAAAGCGTCATCAGCGGCCGGCGAGCGGCCGTGCTGGTGCCGGTGATTGCAGGTGCTGAACCGGGTTTGCTGCTGACGCGTCGCTCGTCACATTTGCGTAAGCATGCGGGCCAGGTGGCGTTCCCCGGCGGCATGCAGGATGCAACGGATGATTCGCTTATTCACACCGCACTGCGTGAGGCCGAAGAAGAAGTCGGCATTCAACCTGCGCAGGTCAACGTTGTGGGTGTCTTACCGCCCGTCACCAGCAGCACCGGTTTTGCCGTCACGCCGGTGGTTGGTATCATTCCCGCAGGTCTGTCCCTCAATATCAATCCCGATGAGGTGGAAAGCACCTTTTCGATGCCGCTGGCTGAAGCACTGCGCCTCAGTCGCTACAGTGGACTCACCTTACGCCGCGGTCATCGTCAGCATCAGGTGTGGTTGTCGTGGTATGAGGATTATTTTATCTGGGGCATGACCGCCGGAATTATTCGCGCATTGAGTCAACAAATCGCCCTTCCCTGAGTTCCGCACTGCTTGATACTTCGGCCATAAACTCGATCCACTTCACACCAGCACAATGGGATAACTATTTCTGTGGCTTATAATTAGTTTATTTCATGCGAAAAGCTGCTCGCTGAGTCACGCGGACGATTACTATTAGCCGCATAAACGGCCTCAGCCGTGCAGAATAAGATTTGTGAGGAGTGTCACCGGTGATTAGTGTTTTTGACATGTTCAAAGTGGGCATTGGCCCATCCAGTTCACATACCGTAGGTCCGATGAAAGCGGGCAAGCAGTTTGTTGATCTGCTGGCCGAACAGGGCAAGCTGCAAGACGTGACGCGCGTTGCCGTCGACGTTTATGGCTCGCTGTCGCTCACGGGCAAAGGTCATCATACCGATATCGCCATCATTATGGGGCTGGCCGGCTTTGAACCTGCCACAGTGGATATCGATAGCATCCCCGCCTTTATTAAAGACGTAGAACAGCGCGAGCGCCTGCTGCTGGCGAACGGTGCACGTGAAGTCGACTTCCCACGCGAAGGCGGCATGGTGTTCCGCAGTGAAAACCTATCGTTGCATGAGAACGGCATGACGGTCTTTGCCTTCGCTGGTGATCTGTTGATCCTGTCCAAAACTTACTACTCCATCGGCGGCGGATTTATCGTTGATGAAGAGCATTTTGGTCAATCCGTGCTGGATGAAGTCTCGGTGCCGTATGCGTTTAACTCTGCCAAAGAGTTGTTGAGCCACTGCCATCAAAGCGGGTTGTCGCTTTCCGGTTTGGTGATGAAGAATGAACTGGCGTTGCACAGCCGTGACGACATTTATGCCTATTTCGGCAACGTGTGGCAAACCATGCAGGCCTGTATCGATCGCGGTCTAAATACCGAAGGCGTATTGCCTGGCCCTCTGCGCGTGCCGCGTCGTGCTGCCTCACTGCGTCGTTTGCTGGTTTCTTCTTCCAAGCACTCCAATGACCCGATGAACGTGATTGATTGGATCAACATGTTTGCCTTAGCGGTGAATGAAGAAAATGCCGCCGGTGGACGTGTGGTCACTGCGCCAACCAATGGCGCCTGCGGTATCGTGCCTGCCGTGCTGGCCTACTACGATCATTTCATCGAGACCGTGACGCCGGACATTTTCATTCGTTATTTCCTCGCTTCAGGCGCTATCGGCATTCTGTATAAAATGAATGCTTCTATTTCCGGCGCTGAAGTGGGCTGCCAGGGTGAAGTTGGCGTAGCCTGTTCGATGGCCGCTGCAGGTCTGGCGGAATTGCTCGGCGCCAGCCCGGAGCAGGTGTGCGTTGCGGCTGAAATCGGCATGGAACACAATCTGGGATTAACCTGCGATCCGGTGGCAGGTCAGGTGCAGGTGCCGTGCATCGAGCGTAATGCCATCGCTTCAGTGAAAGCCATCAATGCCGCGCGCATGGCGCTGCGCCGTACCAGTGAGCCTCGAGTCTCGCTGGATAAGGTGATCGAAACCATGTACGAAACCGGTAAAGACATGAACGCCAAATATCGTGAAACCTCACGCGGCGGTCTGGCGATCAAAGTTCAATGTGACTAACCAGACATGCTGAAAAAATAATCAATTAGATATTTTTCTGCATCTCACGCTACCTCCACGTGAGTAAACCAGATACATTAATTTGCGCGCGGCCCTTAGTGGCCGCGCTGTTTTTTAGTGCCGCTTTTTTTCTCTGCGCTGCGCTAAACCTGGCCGCCTCCATGCCGATAACCTACACGTTAATTTGGCTTCAATTTTTGTTTTCCAAGGTGGTTACTGATGCTCATTCCCCAGCAATTTGTCGGTCAATTTCGCCGTAAGCGTTTGCTTATTGCGATGGTGATCGCCGCGCTGGTTCTTATTCTCACGCTGACTTTTCGTTATATCGAAGAGAAATCGCGTATTGAGCAGCAGTCCCTGAATTTTGCCAGCCGCGCCATTGAGCGCTTTGACCGTATGTTCTCTCCGCTGGATGTCTCCGCCAACAACACGCTGGGGCTGGTCGGTGTACCTTGCGCGCAGGTGCGCTATCCGTTGATCGAAAAGATTTCATCATTACAGACCGTGCGCACCATCCTGCTGGTGCAGGACGACAGTATTTACTGCTCCAGTATTTACGGTCCGCGCAACATTTCCTTTAGTCAGACCTATCCGGAACTGGCGATTAACAATCAACGTATGATTCTGACCACGGATAATTACCTGCTGAAGGGCTCACCGGTATTGCTGCTGTGGACGCCCAAATCACTGGATAATCGCGATGGTCTGCTGCAGGTTATCAATGTCGAGTTGATGACCAACTATTTGCTGGAGCCGCAGTTACCCTGGGTTGAACGGGCTATTTTTAATGTCGGCGGACAGAGTCTGGAATACGGCAATCCGTTGATTGAAGAGACAGAGCCATCGGAAGATGAAGTGGCTTTCGACCAGTCTTCACTGCGTTATCCGTACAGCATTACCTTGTATGGCCCTTCTCCGGCGCGTCTGGCGCTGCACACGCTTCCTTCCCAGTTACCGCTGGCGGTGCTGCTGAGTTTGCTGATGGGTTATATCGTTTGGTTAGCCACAGCGAACCGCATGAGCCTCAGCTGGCAAATCAGTTATGGCATTACTGCGAATGAATTTATGGTGTATTGCCAGCCGTTGATCAATGCCAAAAGCGGCGAGTGTGATGGCATCGAGCTGCTGTTGCGCTGGCATAATGCGCGTCAGGGATGGGTTGCGCCGGATGTGTTTATCCCGTTAGCCGAGCGCCAGAACCTGATAGCGCCACTGACGCGCTTTGTGTTAGCCAAAGTGGTGGATGAGTTGCCTAATCTACCGCAATGTTCCTCTTTCCATATTGCGATTAACGTTGCTGCCAGTCATTTCCGCGATCGGGCGATTGTCGAGGATCTGCAAAACATCTGGTGGCCGGCAAACCCACTGCCTAAGCTGGTGGTCGAGTTGACCGAGCGCGATGCATTGCCGGTGATCGACCAGTCTGTGGTGTCGCAACTGCATGAGATTGGCGTGCGCCTGGCCATTGATGATTTCGGTACCGGACACAGTTCACTGGCTTATCTGAAAGACCTGAAGCCCGATGTGCTGAAAATTGACAAGATTTTCACTGCGGCCATTGGCACCGACGCGATTAATGCCACGGTGACAGATATGGTGATTTCACTGGCGCAGCGTTTGAACATTGCGTTGGTGGCCGAGGGTGTGGAAACCGCAGAGCAGGCGCACTATCTGCGTGAGCGCGGCGTGGATCATTTACAGGGCTATTATTACGCCCGTCCAATGCCAATCGAAGATTTTCCTTTGTGGCTGGAACAGCATCAGGCGCATTTGAGGGCCTGATGGTGGGTTGCTGTGTCTGGTGGTGCGTTCCAGCCGGTAAAGGGGGATGTTCCGTAAAGACGGCGTGAATACATCCCTGTAGCCTCGGACGCCGCATCCATGCGGCGTACGCTTTACTCCTCATCCCCCTTTACCGGCTTCATGTGGCGTTTTTGCGGTCTGCATAACGCTGTACCATGAATGGGTCAATCGCGTTGAGCGTTTAGCATACTGGTTCATTGCCTATTCCTCAGTGTGAGTGTGAAAGTTTTCAACGCCATTCAGGGCGAAACACATAGTGCTTAATCACATCTTCCCCGGTGAGTGAGTAAAATGTGCCAACGTTATTTAGGACGGGTCAGATAGAGGATAATCACGCTGGGTGCGTTTAACGTACTGACTCATCACATTCTCCTCAGAAAACTGAGAAAAAGTGTCAACGCTATTCAGGTCGGGTCACAGGAATAAAAAAGGCCGATATCATGGATATCGGCCTTTTTGGTGACAATCAGCTTAGCGCTTACGCGTCATGCTCTTCATCTTGATGCGGCTTATCTTTGGTTACGCGTACCAGGTCGATACGGTAATCGGTAGCCTCAATGATCTGGAAGTGCAGCGGCGGCAGGTCGATGATCTCACCGGGCTGCGGCAGCTGGCCTTTCTGGGCAATCAGCAGACCCGCCAGCGAGGCATGATCCTCCTCCCGGTCAACCAGATCATGATGGTCAAGCAACTGCTCCAGAGAGTGCAGATCGGTACCGCCCTTCACTAACCAGCCATCGCCATCCGCAATAATATCTGGCGTTTCGTCTTCATCCGGGAACTCACCGGCAATCGCTTCCAGCACGTCCAGCGGGGTAATCAGACCTTGTACGACACCAAACTCGTTGGTGACGATGACAAAGCTGCCCTTGGCACGACGCAGCACGCCCAGCAGGTTGATCGGGTCCAGCGTTTCAGGCACCACAATGGCTGGCGTGTTTGCGGCAAAGGTCGCCACATCCATACCGTGCTCCAGCGCCACCAGCAGTTCTTTAGCTCGCACCACGCCGATGATTTCATCCAACTCACCGCGACATACCGGGAACAGACTGTGCGGCGTGTCGAGAAGCTGAATACGAATTTCATCCATCGGACGTTCGGCATCCACCCAGGAGATATTGCCGCGCGGCGTCATGATGCTACGAATGGAGCGCTGTGACAGCGTCAACACACCGTTGATCATGTAACGCTCTTCATCTTTAAACGCTTCCTGTGGCATCGCTTGAGTCAATGCAGCTTCTTCAGTAGTTGTCGCCTGATTACGCTGGCGACCGCCCATCAGACGCAAGATAGCTTCGGCCGTACGTTCACGCATCGGACGATGTTCCTGATGGCGAATGAAGTTACGGCGCGCTATCTGGTTGAACAGCTCAATCACAATCGAGAAGCCAATCGCGGCGTACAGGTAACCTTTCGGAATGTGGAAACCAAAGCCTTCGGCCACCAATGACAAACCGATCATCAGCAGGAAGCTTAAACAAAGCACCACTACCGTAGGGTGGGCATTCACGAAGTTGGTCAACGGCTTCGAGGCCAATAGCATCACACCCATGGCGATCACCACGGCGGTCATCATCACCGGCAGATGGTTGACCATACCTACGGCGGTAATCACCGCATCGAGCGAGAATACCGCGTCCAGCACCACAATCTGGATCACCACAGCCCAGAAGCTGGCATAACCTTTATTGCCCTGTTGTTCCATGCCGCGGCTTTCCAGCCGTTCATGCAGTTCCATGGTTCCTTTGAATAACAGGAACAAACCACCAAACAACAGAATTAAATCTCGTCCGGAAAAACTGAAATCGCCTACGCTGAATAGGGGTCGCGTCAATGTCACGATCCAGGAAATCAGCGACAGTAAGCCAAGTCGCATAATTAAGGCGAGTGACAGACCGATCAGACGCGCTTTATCACGCTGTTTCGGTGGCAGCTTGTCCGCAAGGATGGCGATGAACACCAGGTTGTCGATGCCGAGAACGATCTCCAGCACGATCAGCGTCAGCAAACCCGCCCAAATTGAGGGGTCGAAGAGAAATTCCATCAATGACTCCTTGCAATACAGAGGGGCGAACGAGATTGAGCCTGAGCCGTGAAGCGAGACGAGAGTTCGTTAGCAAATGAGGTCACGCTGAAGAGCGTTGTAGTGTGCGCCAGAAAGCGCTGAGAACATGTTGAGCGACGTCGGTGACGGTCCATATAGGTGAGCTGAAGCCCGATACTCCTGAATATTAAACAGATCGCTAATGTATCAGTTACATCAACGGCGTCAAAAAATTTTATTACATTTACAAATAACTGCACAAACGCAGGAATAACGAACATAAATGCAATTTTGCAGCGTTACGCTCGAAATAGCTGACAAACATCACATAAATTATTTTTTCGCGCACTAAAATAAATCGCGACCTTACTGCTGTGCAGCGGACAGTTGCGGATTATTGAATGATGGCTTTCTTCATCCTAGACCAAAACGATCCACCTGAATCAACAACGGTAATTCTCAATGATTCCCGGCAATGCCAGAGAATCTCTCATGCGAACGGAGGTAGCAAGTGACCATTGCTATTGTAATTGGTACACATGGCTGGGCGGCAGAACAGCTGCTTAAAACAGCAGAAATGTTGTTGGGTGAGCAGGAAAATGTCGGATGGATTGATTTCGTGCCCGGCGAAAATGCAGAAACGCTAATCGAAAAGTATCAGGCGAGACTGGCAGAACTCGACACGTCGAAAGGCGTGCTGTTCCTCGTGGATACCTGGGGTGGCAGCCCATTCAACGCGGCCAGCCGCATTGTAGTGGACAAGCCGGATTATGATGTCATCGCCGGCGTAAATATTCCGATGCTGGTGGAAACCCTGATGGGCCGCGATGACAACCCATCCTTTGAGGAATTGATTCACATTGCCGTGGAAGCCGGCCGCGAAGGTGTTAAAGCCCTTAAGACCGAAACCCCTACCCCGGAAGCTGCAGCACCCGTTGCCGCAAAAGCCCCGGCGCAACCGCAAAAGCCTCTGGCTCCGGGCGAGCACATGAAGATCGGCCTTGCCCGTATCGATGACCGTTTAATTCACGGCCAGGTGGCAACCCGCTGGACCAAAGAAACCAATGTTAATCGCATCATTGTGGTGAGCGATGAAGTGGCAAACGATCATGTGCGTAAAACACTGCTGACGCAGGTAGCACCCCCGGGTGTTACCGCGCACGTGGTGGATATCGCCAAGATGATCCGCGTGTGGAACAACCCGAAGTATGGTCGTGACCGCGTGATGCTGCTGTTCACTAATCCCACCGATGTAGAACGGGTTGTTGAACAAGGCGTGGATATCAAGTCGGTTAACATCGGCGGCATGGCATTCAAACAGGGTAAAACCCAGGTCAATAACGCAGTGTCAGTGGATCAGAAGGACATTGAAGCCTTCCGTAAACTGAACGACCGCGGCATCGAACTGGAAGTGCGTAAAGTATCAAACGACCCAAGACTGAAAATGATGGACCTGATTGCGAAGGTCAATCAGTAGTTCGCTTTTGCCTGCGCTGGCGGGCGAATACTTGAGACCTTGCTGAGGAGAAAAGCAATGGAAATAACCATGCTACAAATCATCCTGATATTTATTGTGGCCTGTATTGCCGGGATGGGATCGATTCTTGATGAGTTCCAGTTCCACCGTCCATTGGTGGCCTGTACCTTGATTGGTGCGGTTCTGGGTGACATGAAAACCGGTATCATTATCGGTGGTACGCTGGAAATGATCGCGCTGGGTTGGATGAACATCGGTGCGGCGGTTGCACCCGATGCGGCTCTGGCCTCCATCATTTCGACCATTCTGGTTATCGCCGGTGGCCAAAGCGTTGGTGCCGGTATCGCACTGGCGATTCCACTGGCAGCAGCCGGTCAGGTTCTGACCATCATCGTACGTACCATCACCGTTGCCTTCCAGCACGCTGCCGATAAGGCCGCCGAGAAAGGCAATCTGAGCGCTATCAGCTGGATTCACGTCTCTGCCCTGGTATTGCAGGCGATGCGTATCGCGATTCCAGCCCTGATCGTGGCGATTTCAGTGGGTACCAGCGTGGTGCAGGAACTGCTGAGCTCAATCCCAGAAGTGGTCACCAACGGTCTTAACATCGCCGGCGGTATGATCGTGGTGGTTGGTTACGCGATGGTCATCAACATGATGCGCGCGGGCTACCTGATGCCGTTCTTCTATCTGGGCTTCGTGACTGCAGCCTTCACCAACTTCAACCTGGTCGCGCTGGGTGTCATTGGTGTGGTAATGGCGGTGCTGTATATCCAGCTGGCGCCTAAATATAACCGTACAGCAGGCGCTGCCGCTGCCGGTCCTGCACACAATGACCTCGACAACGAACTCGACTAGGAACAGGTGAAATCATGGTTGATACAACGAATACTCAAAAGAAACTCACCCCAAGCGACGTCCGTGCTGTGTTCGTCCGCTCTAACCTGTTTCAGGGTTCGTGGAACTTTGAACGTATGCAGGCGCTGGGATTCTGCTTCTCCATGGTGCCGGTGATTCGTCGCCTTTATCCTGAGAACAACGACGATCGTAAACAGGCAATTAAGCGTCACCTGGAGTTCTTCAACACCCATCCATACGTGGCGGCTCCTGTGCTTGGCGTCACCATGGCGATGGAAGAGCAACGTGCTAACGGCGCGGCGATTGATGATGCCGCGATCAACGGTATCAAAGTCGGCTTGATGGGTCCGTTGGCTGGCGTAGGTGACCCGATCTTCTGGGGTACGGTGCGTCCGGTGTTTGCTGCACTGGGTGCGGGTATCGCGATGAGCGGCAGCCTGCTGGGCCCACTACTGTTCTTCATTCTGTTTAACGCCGTGCGTATGCTGACGCGTTATTACGGTGTGGCGTAT
Source organism: Pantoea sp. alder81 (assembly GCF_020179835.1). Taxonomy (GTDB): domain Bacteria; phylum Pseudomonadota; class Gammaproteobacteria; order Enterobacterales; family Enterobacteriaceae; genus Pantoea. The sequence goes on from NZ_JAIUDA010000002.1 coordinate 173,085, forward strand.
GGTTATCGCAAAGGCGTGGATATCGTTAGCGATATGGGCGGCGGCTTCCTGCAAAAACTTACGGAGGGGGCGTCGATTCTCGGCCTGTTTGTTATGGGGGCCCTGGTCAACAAGTGGACACACGTGAACGTGCCGCTTGTGGTGTCGCGCATTACCGATCACACCGGCAAAACCACGGTAACCACCGTTCAGTCGATCCTCGATCAGCTGATGCCGGGCTTAATCCCGCTGTTGCTGACCTTCGGCTGTATGTGGCTGCTGCGCCGCAAGGTTAACGCACTGTGGATTATCGTGGGCTTCTTCGCCCTGGGTATCTTTGGTTACTGGATCGGCCTGCTCGGTCTGTAATCATCTCGCCGGGGGCTTCGGCTCCCGGCCGTTTTCAGCGAGGTTACCTGAGCGCCAACGTTGAGGTAAATTCGGTTGAGGAAGAAAATGTAATGTCACTGACTGACGCCCTGATTGCCCTGTTGATCATCGCTTTTGCCGCTTTCGCCATCTATGACGATGCCATTCTGCCGCGCCGCAAAGGGCCGACCCGGCTGCGCGTCGCGTTGCGTCGTCGCCATAAAATCGACAGTGGTATCTTTATCGTTTTGCTGTTGATTTTGCTGTGGAACAACGTCAGTAACCATGGCCCGCAGTTGAGCACAACGCTCCTGATGGTGCTGTGCTTTATGGCAATCTGGCTGTTCTGGTTACGTACGCCAAAACTGTTGATGAAGACCGAAGGACTGTTCTTTGGCAGCGTGTGGATCGACTACCGTCGCATTCAAAGCATGAATTTGTCTGAGGATGGCATCTTAGTGATGCAACTGGAGCAGCGTCGCCTGCTGATTGCGGTGAAACAGCTCGACGACCTGGAGCGTATTTACAATACGCTGGTGGAAGCGCGTTAAGCGCGCTGCCAAAGCGTCAGCATGAAATCGGCGTCGCAGCTAAAGGTATCGGCCGCCGCCAGCTGTTGCCAGACTTCTTCGCGCGCGCGCCAGGCAAAGGGCGTCATCTGCAGCAGGCTCACCGCTTCGGCCCCGTTTAACGTCATCTCGTAACGCAGATTGTGTTGCTCGACCTGAGTAAAACCTTCGTACGCTTTTTCTTCTGCCGCGTGCAGCTGCACTTCACGGTAAATGAGCGCTTTGAACTGCTGCAGATGATGTGGGCCCGGTGTCACCGTCAGCAGATAGCCACCTGCTTTTACTACGCGACTCAATTCCGCTTCGTTGCAAGGAGCGTAAATGCGCACAATGCCATCCAGCGATGCGTCGGCGAAGGGTAAACGCTGGCTGGAGGCGACACAGAACTTCACTGCACGATAGCGTTTGGCCGCCATGCGAATGGCCGCTTTCGCCACATCAAGGCCAAACAACTGCGCTTGTGGAAGGGCTTCCGCCATTGTTGCAGTGTAATAACCTTCACCACAGCCAATATCCAATACCTGAGCAGCCAGTCCATTCAGGCGCTGCGCCAGATGTTGCGCCACCGCATCGCGCAATGGCTGATAGTGTCCGGCATCAAGAAACGCTCGACGTGCCAGCAGCATTTCAGCGCTGTCACCCGGTTCTTTTGAGCCTTTGTGCTGCACCGGCAGCAAATTGACGTACCCTTCTTTCGCCTGATCGAATTGATGGCCTGCATCGCAGCGGAAGCTATTGGCTTGCTGGTGCAAATTTTGCTGGCAAAGGGGACAAATCAAAGACATAGACAACTCCGGGTTCACGATTCGCGCGCAGTTTACCCTGATCATCTGGCAACAGAAAGGATAAAAGAAAAGCCCCGGTCAGAGACCAGGGCTTTACGATTCGTGTCAGCGGTGCATGGCACCGAGTCTGAGAGCGAAATCAGATAGCAGTAACGTTTACTGCAGCCGGGCCTTTCTGGCCGTCCTGAATTTCGAACTCTACAGCCTGGCCTTCAGCCAGAGTTTTGAAGCCGTTACCCTGGATTGCAGAGAAGTGTACGAACACGTCTTTGCTGCCGTCAGCAGGAGTAATGAAACCAAAACCTTTAGACTCGTTGAACCACTTAACCTGACCTTTAATCTTTGCCATTTTTGCAAATTCCTTTGATTGTTTATATTGCCCGAAGGCAGTCTTACAGATAAACCAGAGACGTTACTGAATGAGGCACTAATTTAAGGTTCGGCAAGGAAGCGGAATTCAACGTCAACGTCTTTACTCGTAACTTCTTTACTGAAGATGCCATACATAAACAGAACTGTACCTCGTTTGACCCAAGAGTCGTTATCACATATTCGCAAATTAATGGCAAGCCATTTTTAAACGGTGAACGACATGACGCACATAATTGGCGGTTGCCCCGCATTCTTCTACCACTGGCATATTGACAGATGACTGAATAACTGCGCAAATAATTGTTATATGTCAGGGTAGTTAGCGCCACTGCAGACGTTAGTCAAGCGTAGCGGCGCAAAACAAACCAGCACAATTAAAGCGGTCTAAGGTACGCAAAAAGTATTGCATTAATATGGCATTAATAAAATATTCCGGCAAAAAATTAACCTTTAATGCAACAATCGTGCGCCGCGCAAAACTTGTACAATGCGTTTAATTAAGTACAAGTCATTAATTGTTTTGCACCAAAATCAGGAAAATATAAGCGGCATTGCCCCAAATATATGCACGACCATTTTGGCGGTTATCTTATTTTTATCTAACGACGCTACAATTAAATGTTAAAAAAACGCACCACGTCACTTGATTTAACAAAACGGGCTTAGGACTCATCTGAACCGCTATTCTGCAGGGTTAAGCTTGAACCTATTCTCCACGGCATAGCGTGTGTCAGATTCAACCGTTGGTAGCAATGATTGCGCCAAATCGACAGGAAGCCCATTCATGGGAACATCTGCCAGTGCAAATACGCTGCAGTGGATCGGCAGCGTTAACGCGCGCGCCATCATTTGCCATAAATTACCGTCTGACCGGGATCCAGATGATGCCCATGCATGAGCCATTTTGGTGCATAAGGGCAAATCGACAAAGCAGCAAGATTGAAGGGCTGAAAGCGTTAAGATTGAAGCCCAAAGCAGCAGCGGCAAATTGTCTGCTTTACGCTCACGTCACCAGCGCTGCACATCCCCTGGCTGGCGCAATTCTGGTTCCGGGTTGCGGAATCCGCCTGGCGTGTGATGCGCCAGCGTTGCGTCGTGCCAGGGGGTGTTGCCAAACCATTACTGCTTAATTTTTCGCTTAACGTTCTGGAATCATACGGATGAAGTCGCGTTGTTCGACGGCGTCCTCTTCCTCCTGCTGTTTTGCTGTGGCAGGTTGAGCATCCGCCAGGCGGCGCAACAACGCATTTTGTTTTTTCTGCTCTTCCAGCAAGGCTTCCAGTAAGCGGATCTGCTCACTGGCGCGCACGCTGGCCCGGTTAACGAAGAACCAGGCTATCAGGGCCACAACGATAAGGATGGCCAGTACGCCATAACTCAACAACGGACTGGTATTTGCGGCTAAATCGTTCATCACTGCCTCTATTGTCAAACGTAAAACACTACACCGCCGCCGATTCTACTCGTTGTGCGCGGAAAAGATAATGGTTGCCAGTCGAAAGCAGATTATCCCGCATCTTGATGGCTTTCAGTTATCTCTGATCGCTTTACTCAGCAGGACGCGGCATGCTGCTACTATAGAAATGGCAGCGACTTCAGGATAGCTGCGTTGTGTATCACAAGGAGAAAAAATGCAACTATTCATTCGGGCGATAATCGTGGTGGCAGTGGTCTGGTTAGGGATGCTGTTAACCGGCTATGGCGTGCTTACCGGCAGCAATAAAAACGCGGCAGGGCTGGGCTTACAGTGTAGCTACCTCACTGCACGCGGCATGATCACCGCGCAATATCTGCATACCGACAGCGGTATCGTGGGTGTGACGGATTGTCCACTGCTGAAGAAAAGTGGTGAAGTGGTCGATAATTAATCATTAAAACGGGCTGGCGACAGCCCGTTATACTATTCAGAATGGGTAGCTGTGGTAGCCCATTTGATCGGAAATATTGCGCGCGGCACGATGCAGCATCGCCACATATTCGTTTTTCGCTTCTTCGGAAAATCGAATGGTCGGGAACGAGATGCTCAATCCGGCAATCACTACGCCGAAGCGGTCGAAAACCGGCACAGCGATACAGCGCAAGCCTTCTTCCTGTTCTTCGTTGTCTTCACCAAACCCCTGCACTTTCACCTGATCTAACACCTCAAGCAACGCTTCTGCACTGACGATGGTATTCGCGGTGCTACGACGAAACTCGACGTCGCTCAGGATCTCCTGCACCTCAGTGCGATCGCGCCATGCCAGCAATACTTTTCCGATGGCGGTGGTGTGCAGCGGATTACGACGACCGATGCGCGAGTACATGCGCAGGTTATACAGCGAATCGATTTTATGGATGTAGACAATGCTGTCTTCTTCCAGCGCACCAAGGTGAATCGTCTCTTTAGTCAGGCGTGACAGTTCGCGCATTTCGACATCGGCACTACGAATCAGGTCGACGTTTTGCAGTGCCTTGGCACCCAATTCAAACAGCTTGAGCGTCAGCGAATATTTTTCACTTTCCCCTTCCTGCGCCACGTAACCCAACGATTTCATGGTCTGCAGAAAGCGGTATACCGTGCTTTTCGACATCATCACCCGTTGCGACAGCTCGGTGATACCATGATCGCGATCTTCGCCCAGCGCCTGTAAAATGCCGAACACTTTCATTACCGAAGAAACGGAGTCTGGCTGTTTATCGTTATCACTGCTCGCCATTGCGCGTATCCTTTTTTGACGGTGTTTCAAAAAAAACGGAACATGAGCGTCAGTATATGCGTTTCAGACCAGTGGCAGCAATGACTGGCGTTCAGCGACACATTCCTTCGTAATTTTATGTCAATCAATGCGGTGCTTTCCGACACGAAATTGATTAGCATGATGATATTCACTTCCTTCACTTATTCCCTATATGTCTCCTACAGTTTCTCAGGATGGATTACCTGTTCCGCAGCGATACGGCGCGATTATCACTATTGCGCTAGGTATCATGATGGCGGTGCTGGATGGCGCCATCGCCAACGTCGCTTTACCGACTATTGCGCGTGAACTGAACGCCAGCCCCGCTGAATCAATCTGGATTGTTAACGCCTATCAAATTGCGATTGTTATCTCGCTGCTGTCGCTCTCGTTTCTGGGGGATATGCTGGGTTATCGCCGTGTTTATCAGGTAGGCCTGGGGTTGTTTATCGCCACTTCACTCTTTTGTGCCCTCTCCTCTTCTCTCAATATGCTCACCGTGGCGCGCATTCTGCAGGGATTTGGTGGCGCAGCATTGATGAGTGTGAATACAGCTCTGATTCGCATCATCTATCCACAGCGTTTTCTTGGCCGCGGTATGGCGATCAACTCGTTGATTGTCGCGGTGTCGAGCGCAGCGGGTCCAACGGTGGCTGCCGCGATTCTCTCCATCGCCAGCTGGAAATGGTTATTCCTGATCAACATCCCTTTAGGGATTGTTGCCCTGTGGCTGGCGCTGCGTTTCCTGCCCGACAACACGCAAAAAGCCAAACAGCAGAAGTTCGATATTCCCAGCGCCATCATGAACGCCCTGTTCTTCGGCCTGCTCATTTCGGCACTTAGTGGCTTCTCTCAAGGGCAGGACCGCTGGTTGATTCTGGCTGAAGTGGTGGCATTGGTGCTGGTAGGCGTGGTGTTTGTTCGTCGTCAGTTGGCGATGCCAGTGCCGCTGTTGCCGGTTGATTTGCTGCGCATTCCGATCTTCTCGCTGTCGCTCTGCACCTCGATTTGCTCATTCTGCGCGCAGATGCTGGCCATGGTTTCATTGCCGTTCTTCCTGCAGAACGTGCTGGGTCGGGATGAAGTCGCGACCGGACTTCTGCTCACGCCATGGCCGCTGGCCACCATGGTGTTGGCACCAATTGCGGGACGGCTGATTGAAAAAGTCCATGCAGGTTTGTTAGGGGGGCTGGGGCTGGCGATGTTCGCGGCAGGCCTGTTCCTGCTGGCGCTGCTGCCTTCGCAGCCATCCGACATTGATATCATCTGGCGCATGATGCTATGCGGTGCGGGCTTTGGTTTGTTCCAGTCACCAAACAACCACACTATCATCTCCTCTGCACCACGTCATCGTAGCGGTGGCGCCAGCGGGATGCTGGGGACGGCGCGTTTAGTCGGGCAGAGCAGCGGTGCCGCGCTGGTTGCGTTGATGTTTAACCTGTTCAACGACAGCGGAACGCATGCGTCACTGATTTTAGCGGGAAGTTTCGCTACGGTAGCGGCCGTTGTCAGCATGTCGCGTATGACGCAATCGAGTCAGACTGCTGAGTCTTAAAAAACAACAAGGGTGCCCAATTGGGCACCCTTGTTCATTGCAACAGCCAATCATTATTTCAGATAGTCGCCGTTACGCAGCGCTTCGATACGCTTATCGAGCGGCGGGTGCGACATAAACAACTCGCTCAACGATTTGCTTTTACCGTTGATACAGAACGCCATCATGCTGCTTGGCTCCTGCGGCTCGTAGCTGGTTTTCAAACGCTGCAGAGCGGCAATCATCTTCTCGCGGCCCACCAGTTTGGCTGAACCTGCATCCGCGTGGAATTCACGGTGACGTGAGAACCACATGGTAATGATGCTGGCGAGAATACCGAACACCAGTTCCAGTACGGTCGCGACCGCAAAATAGACCAGCGGGTTGCCGTTGCTGCTCTCTTCACCGTCGCGGTTACCTGACAGGAAGCCCGATGCCACCTGCGCGATAATACGCGAAATGAAGATCACGAAGGTGTTCACCACACCCTGAATCAGCGTCATGGTGATCATGTCACCGTTAGCGATGTGGGCGATTTCGTGCGCCAGCACCGCTTCCGCTTCATCACGGCTCATGTTCTGTAATAAACCGGTAGAAACTGCGACCAGTGAGGCATCACGGCGTGCACCGGTAGCAAAAGCGTTAATGTCTGGCGCGTGATAAATCGCCACCTGCGGCATCGCAATGCCGGACTGTTGAGCCTGGCGACTGACGGTATCCATCAGCCAGCGTTCTGTCTCGTTACGGGGTTGTTGAATCACTTCACCGCCGACGGAGCGTAACGCCATCCATTTAGACATCAGCAGTGAAACAAACGCACCGCCAAAGCCAAACAGACCTGCCATAATCATCAGACCCTGAACACTGCTTGACTGAATTCCTGTCAGACTCAGAATCAGTCCGAATACCAACATCACCGCCAGGTTGGTGACCAGGAAAAGCGCAATACGCATCATAAACGTTAATCTTCCTCAGTTGTGCTCGCGCTCATGCGCGGATATACATCCTATGTCCATTGCGCAGGTTTTCAAGCAACCTTAATCTTTAAGTGTCTAAAAAGACATAACTTTACATTTGGTAATGATGTGCGCAAATCGGCCCATAAGCCGCAATGAACAATATCTCTGGTGCAAAAAAAAACACCGCCGGAGCGGTGCTTTTCATTCAGCGAAAATTTACTTCGCGCCTTCTGCAGCAGGCTGGGTTTTCTCCAGCTGCGCCATGTCATTGGCGATTTTCACCGTTTCGTCCAGATACGGGTCCGGCTCTTTATAGTCTTTCGGCAAATCTTCGATGCTCTTCAGCGGTGCTTTGCCTTCTGCCTGATAGCGCGCGTTAATGCGTTCCAGACGCAGTGCATCATCTTCATGGTTCTCTTTCTCACGCTGGCCGAGATTGAGCGACACGATATTGCGTTTGTCTTTCATCGCGTCAAAGCGCGCAATATCTTTCATGATGTACTGGAACTCGCGATCTTTAGCGATACGATCGGCGTGCTCTTTGGTCAGCTGCGGCACCAGCGCGGTGATATCACCGGTTTTGGTGTAAGTCGCGGCATTCACGCTATCCCATGGCAGCGCGTTGTCCTCAAACTTCTCACCGGTTTCCGCCGCTTCTACGCCGGTTGGCATCAGCAGATCCGGCGTCACGCCTTTACGCTGAGTACTGCCACCGTTGATACGATAGAACTTCTGGATGGTGTATTGCACTGAGCCCAGCGCCGGCCATTCAGGACGCAGCATCTGATCGTAGATGCGGTTCAGCGAACGGTACTGCTGAACGGTGCCTTTACCAAAGGTCGGTTCACCGACAATCAGTGCACGGCCGTAATCCTGCATCGCTGCAGCAAAGATTTCAGATGCGGAAGCACTGAAGCGATCGACCAGCACCACCAGCGGACCTTTGTAATAAACGATGCCGTCGTTATCACTGTCCTGGCGCACGCGACCGTTGTTGTCACGCACCTGCACCACTGGGCCACTTGGAATAAACAGACCAGACAGTGATACCGCTTCGGTGAGCGCTCCGCCGCCGTTGGTACGCAAATCAATCACGATGCTGTCGACGTTCTGCTTCTGCAGTTTTTGCAGCTGTACTTTCACATCATCAGTCAGGCCAACGTAGAAACCTGGAATATCCAGTACGCCAACTTTCTCTTTACCGACGTTGTGCACGGTGCCTTTAACAGCACGGTCTTCCAGACGGATCTTCTCACGCGTCAGCGTCACGGTACGGGTTTTGGTGCCCTTACCGGCTGGCAGGATTTCCAGGCGCACTTTGCTGCCTTTCGGTCCTTTGATTTTGGAGACCACATCATCCAGACGCCAGCCAATCACATCTTCCATTGGCTTGCCGGGCTGGGCAACACCGACAATCCGGTCGCCAACACTGATGGATTTACTCTTAGCAGCCGGACCACCGGCGACCATGGAGTTGATTACGGTGTAATCGTCGTCCATTTGCAGCACCGCACCGATACCTTCCAGCGACAGGCTCATTTCGGTATTGAACTGTTCGGTGTTACGCGGTGACAGATAGTTGGTGTGCGGATCGATTTCATGCGCGAAGGCGGTCATCGCCAACTGGAACACATCTTCGCTGTTGCTCTGCGCCAGGCGGCGGATTGCAAAGTTGTAACGCTTGGTCAGCGTTTCGCGGATCTCTTTGTCATCTTTGCCAGCCAGTTTCAGGCTCAGCTCATCATATTTAACTTTGGCATCCCACAGCGCATTCAGCTCATCGCTGCTTTTTGGCCATGGCGATTTTGCACGGTCAATGTCGATGGTGTCATTGCCGCTAAAGGTCATCGGGCGGCTCAGCACGCTCAGCGCATATTGATAGCGCTCAAAGCGGCGTTTCTGCGCCAGATTATAGAGATCGTAGAACACATCCAGCTTACCGCTGCGCAGTTCATCACCGAGGGTGGTTTTCTTGTCGGCAAATTGGGCAACGTCCGAGGCCAGCAACACATTATGGTTATAGTCGAGCAGATTCAGGTAGCGATCAAAAATTTTCGCGGAGAAATCCTGATTCAAATCGAACTGACGATAGTGTGAGCGAGTAAAACGCGAAGTCACGCGTTCACTGACGGTAGGATGCTGCGGGTCTTCATGTAACTGTGGAATCTGATCAGCGCGAGTAATGTTATCTGCGCCAAAGGTGGGGCCTGCTAACAGCAGGCCCGCGATCATACCGATCTTTAAAATGTTGTTCATGCCGAGGTCAGCCTCCGTTTCAGAACTGCAAGTGTTCTGCGCGCACAATCATAGCCATGCCGGAAGCGAGTTGCACCCGAACGCCATCCTTGGTGATTTCAAGAATGGTGGCGTCCATTGCACTTTTCCCTGCTTTAACTTTGATGTTCTGGCCGAGCTGCAAAGTTGAGGTGTCAGTGACAGGTACGGCTCGCGGTGGGCGCGGTGCAGCAGTACGTTCTGCAGATGCGGCACGCGGGGCCTGTGGACGAGGCTTGCGTGGTGCGTCGCCTTCAGCCGGCTTGCGAGGAGCAGGTTTGCGCGGACGACGTTCAGCGGTCTCTTCACCGGCTTCACGTTTCTTCGCTTTTTGCTGCTCACGCTGCGCCTGAACGCGCGCTTTGGCTTCTTCCAGCTGCTTGCGTGCATGTTCGACGTGTTGCTCGTCCAGCACGCCACAGGCGTTGCCATCAAGATCAACACGGATTGCACCCGCTTTAATGCCGTACAGATAACGCCAGCTTGAGGTATAAAGGCGCAAGGCTGAACGCAGTTGCGTCTTGCTCAGGTTGTTTTCACCCTGAACGCGCTCAACCAGATCCTGGAAGATACCGATTTTAAGCGGACGCGCTTCACCTTCGGCGCTAAAACATTGCGGAAAACGTTCCGCCAAAAAGGCGATCACTTCTTTACTGCTATTCAACTTAGGTTGATTTTCCATGAAATTTCCTGATTACTACGGGTTTGCCGACCAGAGCAGGCATGAACAGGCGACATTATAATGACAACATCGCCAAATGCTATGTGATCCAGTCGATTAGCTGCGTGACAGTTGAATAAATTTTTCGATGTCACTGCCCGCCAGCACTTCACAAAGCCCGTCGGTAAGGGCCACCAGCCCCGTTTGATCCTCATTATCGAAGCGAGAATAAACCGTACTATCAATGTCTAAAACACCCACTAAGGTGCCGTTCACTTTCAGAGGAATCACGATTTCGGCGTTGCTGGCCGCGTCACAAGCGATATGGCCTGGGAACGCATGCACATCCTCAACGAGCTGTACTTTATCCTCTGCAATCGCTGTGCCACAAACCCCTTTGCCCACCGGAATACGAACGCAGGCAATTTTGCCCTGGAACGGGCCCAGCACCAGCGTATTCGGCTCGGTCAGCAAGTAGAATCCTGCCCAGTTCACGCCTTCCAGACGTTCAAACAACAGCGCACTGCAATTACCCAGTGCCGCCAGGAAAGAGGTTTCGCCCGCTAATAGTGCACGGACATCGCGATTTAAATCCTCGTAAAAGGCTTTCTTGTTCATTGTTTAACCATAACTCGTCACTGTCGTGAGCTTGTTGTCACTCAGTTGTTAAAATAAGCACTAATAATCCAGCCCCATCAGGTGAATCATTGTGTTAGTTACTATACCCTTAGCAGTCGGTGGTTAAGACTATTCTTGTACCACTCCCTATTGCAGTCAGAATGCTCTGAACAGCATGCCGGTAAACGTAACGAACGATGGGCCACTTGCGTCACCTATGAAAATTCACGCTATCAGCCAGACGTTGCCCCACGCACGTTATCAGCGTTGTCCGCAATGCGATACCCTTTTTTCCTTACCGGATGTGAAATCGCATCAGTCGGCGCATTGCCCGCGCTGCCATGCAAAAATTCAAAGCGGCCGCGACTGGTCAATGACACGACTCACCGTGATGGCGGTGACTATGATCGTGCTGATGCCCTTCGCCTTCAGCCTGCCATTGGTAGATATTCGCTTGCTCGGCATGCGTATTAACGCCAGCCTGGTGGAAGGCGTGATACAGATGGCGCAACAGGGCAACGTCCTGACGGCCTCAATGGTGGCGTTCTGTACAGTTGGCGCGCCCGTAACTTTAGTCGCGGGCATCTGCTATTTATGGATTGGCAACGCCCTCGGGATGAACCTGCGTCCGGTGCTGCTGATGCTGGAGAAGCTGAAAGAGTGGGTGATGCTGGATATCTATCTGGTCGGTGTGGCGGTCGCTTCTATAAAGGTGCAGGATTACGCCGCGCTGGAAGTGGGCTATGGTCTGGTGGCCTATATCGCCCTCACGGTGCTGAGCCTGCTGACGCTGATTCACCTTAATGTTGAAGAGCTGTGGGAACACTATTATCCGCAGGCGATACCGACCTCACCTCCTGAACAGTGGCAGGTGTGTCTGAACTGTCATCAAACCGGCGTGCCGGACGATCGCGGGCGCTGTATGCGTTGCCATACGCCACTGGATTTTCGTCGCCGCCACAGTTTGCAGAAGTCCTGGGCTGCATTGATTGCTTCGATTGTCTTGCTGATCCCCGCTAACCTGCTGCCAATTTCGGTGGTGTACGTTAATGGTGCTCGCCGGGAAGATACCATTTTCTCCGGTATTCTGGGCTTGGCTTCAGGCAACGTGCCGGTGGCGGCGGTGGTGTTTATCGCCAGTATTCTGGTGCCATTTACCAAAGTGTTAGTGATGCTGACTTTGCTCATTAGCATCCATTTTAAATGCGAACAGGGCATAAAAACCCGTATTCGATTGCTGCGTGCCATCACCTGGGTGGGACGCTGGTCGATGTTGGATCTGTTCGTGATTGCGGTCACCATGTCATTGGTGAATCGCGATCAACTGCTGGCTTTTACCATGGGACCTGCCGCCTTCTATTTCGGTGCGGCAGTCATCCTGACCATTATGGCTGTAGAGTGGCTTGACAGCCGCCTGATCTGGGATGCACATGCAACAGGAAACGCAGACTACACCGACTAACGCGAATCTGCGTAACAAACGCAAGATTTCGCCGTTCTGGCTATTGCCCATTATTGCCCTGCTGATTGCTTGCTGGCTGTTGTGGACCAATTATCAGGAACGCGGTACCACGATAACCATCAACTTCCAGACCGCGGATGGCATCGTGCCAGGCCGCACGCCGATTCGTTATCAGGGCGTGGAAGTGGGAACGGTTCAGGGTATTGTGCTGAGCGATGATTATCACAGCATCCAGATCAAGGCCAGTATCAAGAGTGATATGCGCGATGCGCTCAAGGATGACACACAGTTCTGGCTGGTGACGCCAAAAGCCTCTCTGGCGGGTGTTTCTGGTTTAGATGCGCTGGTAGGCGGTAACTATATCGGCATGATGCCGGGCGGCGGCAACCCGCGTGAGCACTTCACCGCGCTGGATACGCAGCCAAAATATCGCGTCAATACCGGAGAGCTGCTAATCCACCTGCACTCCCCCGATTTGGGATCGCTGAATACCGGTTCGCTGGTCTATTACCGCAAAATCCCGGTGGGACGCGTGTATGACTACAGCATCAATGGCAATACCGAGGGCGTGACGGTCGATGTGTTGATTGAGCGTCGTTTCGTCAATCTGGTGAAAAAACAGAGCCGCTTCTGGAACGTGTCCGGTGTGGACGCGGACGTCAGCCTGAGCGGTGCCAAAGTGAAGCTGGAAAGCCTCGCCGCGCTGGTCAATGGTGCCATCGCCTTCGATTCTCCTGAGGAAGGCCAGCAGGCCAACAGCGACGAAAACTATCAGCTTTACCCCGATCTGGCACGCAGCCAGCGTGGTGTGCAGATCAGCCTTGATTTACCCAACGGCAACAATCTCAAAGCGGATAGCACGCCGCTGATGTATCAGGGTCTGGAAGTCGGCACCCTGACCAAACTCAATCTGCTGCCGGGCGGTAAAGTCACTGGCGAACTTACCGTTGATCCTTCGGTGACTGGCCTAATGCGCAGCGGCACGCGCATTGAGATGCGCGCGCCTAAACTGAGCCTGACTGACACCAATCTCAGCAGCTTGCTGACCGGTAACACCTTCGAACTGGTGCCAGGCGAAGGTGCCGCGCAGGATCACTTCACTGTATTGCCTGCCAGCGAAACCCTGCTGCAGAAACCGGATGTGTTAACAGTGAAACTCAGCGCGCCGGAAACCTACGGTATTGATGGCGGTCAGCCGGTGATGCTGTACGGCATGAAGATCGGCCAGGTTATTTCGCGTCAACTGGATGAGGATGGCATCAGCTTTGCGGTGGCAATCAATCCGGAGTATCGCCATCTGGTACACGCAGACAGCAAGTTCATCGTGAATAGCCGTCTTGATGTGAAGTTTGGCCTGGATGGGATGCAAGTGCTGGGTGCCAGCGCCCGTGAATGGGTTGACGGCGGCATCCGTCTGGTGCCGGGCGCGAAAGGTAACCCTTCCGCACGCTATCCTTTATATGCAGATGCTGAACGTGCCCAGGAAGGCATTATCGGTGACCAGCCGCCGACCACACTGAAACTCACTGCCAATAGCTTGCCGGATGTGCAAGCCGGATCGGTGCTGCTGTATCGCAAATTCCAGGTGGGTGAAGTGGTGGACGTGGTGCCTCGCGCCGATGCCTTTGAGATCGCCATCCACATTGAGCCGCAATACCGCAAGTTGCTGACCAACGAAAGCGTGTTCTGGGCCGAAGGTGGCGCGAAAGTGCAGCTGAACGGCAGCGGCTTAACGGTGCAGGCTTCGCCGCTCAACCGTGCGCTGAAAGGGGCGATCAGCTTCGACAACCTCACTGGTGCGCAAGCGGCGAAAGGCGTGAAGCGCGTGCTGTATGCCTCTGAAACGGCTGCCCGTGCGGTGGGCAGTCAGATTACCCTGCATACCTTCGATGCCAGCAAACTGGCCGCGGGCATGCCGATTCGCTATCTCGGCATTAATGTCGGTCAGGTTGAATCGCTGGCGTTGAGTCAGGACAACAATCAGGTCGTGGCGAAAGCGGTGCTCTATCCTGAGTATGTGCAGGACTTCGCACGTATCGGCAGCCGCTTCTCGGTGGTTTCACCTGAAATCTCCGCTGCGGGCGTCAACCATCTGGAAACCCTGCTGCAGCCTTACCTTAACGTTGATCCTGGTAAAGGTGCGCAGGCGCGTAGCTTCGAGTTGCAGGAAAGTACCATCACCGATTCGCGTTACCTCAACGGACTCAACATCTATGTCGATGCCACCGAAGCGGGTTCGCTGTCGCTGGGTACGCCGGTGCTGTTCCGTGGTGTAGAAGTGGGCACGGTAACCGGCACCTCGCTGGGCAACATGGCGGATCGCGTGCAGATCGCGCTGCGCATCAGCAAGAAATATCAGCATCTGGTGCGTAACAACTCGGTGTTCTGGCTGGCGTCTGGCTATAACCTCGACTTTGGTCTGATTGGCGGCGTGGTGAAAACCGGGACCTTCCAGCAGTTCATTCGCGGTGGCATCCAGTTTGCTACGCCACCGACGGTGCCGCTGGCGCCACAGGCGGGTGCTGACAAGCACTTCCTGCTGCAGGATGAAGCACCGAAAGAGTGGCGCAGTTGGGGAACGGCGATTCCGTCCTCCAATTAACCTATCGGGCAGCCTGCGGGCTGCCCGTTTTATTTGCACGTGTTACACTTCCCCCCTAATTTCATACCCCGGTAAATGTCCGTGTCCGATCGCTTTCCTGAAGATTTCCTTGCGCTGATGCGCGCCAGCCTTGCTGATGAAAATGAACTGCAGCGTTTCCTGACCATCAGCCAGCAGCCGCTGCGCCGTAGCCTGCGCGTCAATACGTTGAAAATCAGCGTGGAGGCGTTTTTAGCACGCACTGCGCACTACGGCTGGCGCCTGACGCCGGTTCCCTGGTGCGCCGAAGGATTCTGGATCGAGCGGGAAGATGAGACATTGCCGCTGGGCAGTGTGGCCGAGCACCTGAGCGGTTTGTTCTACATTCAGGAAGCCAGCTCCATGCTGCCGGTCACCGCATTATTTGATGCTGCGCCAGAAGCACGCAAGGTGATGGATGTGGCCGCTGCACCGGGCTCCAAAACCACGCAAATGGCTGCGTTGATGCGCAACGAAGGCGTGATCCTTGCCAATGAATATTCAGCCAGCCGCGTAAAAGTGCTGCATGCCAATATCAGCCGCTGTGGCGTCAGTAACGTGGCGCTGACACACTTTGATGGCCGCGTGTTTGGCGCTGCCCTTCCCGAACAGTTTGATGCCATCCTGCTGGATGCGCCCTGCTCCGGCGAAGGTGTGGTGCGCAAAGATGCCGATGCCCTGCGCAACTGGACGCTGGCCAGCACCGAAGAGATTGCCGCGACCCAGCGCGATCTGCTCGACAGTGCGTTTCATGCCTTACAGCCAGGCGGCACGTTGATCTATTCCACCTGCACACTAAACCAGATTGAGAATCAGCAGGTGATTGCCTGGCTGCAGCAGCGCTATCCCGATGCAGTTGAAATTGTGCCGTTGCGCGATTTGTTTGATGGTGCCGAGCGTGCATTGACGCCAGAAGGCTTCCTGCACGTCTTCCCACAGATTTTCGACAGTGAAGGCTTCTTTGTCGCGCGCCTGCGCAAAACCGCCAGCATCCCGGCGCTACCTGCTCCCACTTATAAAGTGGGTAAACTGCCCTTCTCGCCTGCCAGCCGCAAGCTGATCGCCGAAGTGCAGCAAGCGGCAGCCAAAGTGGGCATTGAGTGGGATGATCAGCATTCGTTGTGGCAGCGCGATAAAGAGCTGTGGCTATTCCCGGCCGCACTGGAAAGCTGGCTCGGCAGAGTACGCTTTTCACGTATTGGATTAAAATTGGCGGAAACCTTCCCGAAAGGCTATCGATGGCAGCATGAAGCCGTGGTTGCCCTGACGCAACCTGGCAGCGCACTGGATTTTGAACTGACGGAAGCCGAGGCAGAAAGCTGGTATCGCGGCCAGGATATTCGCCCTGAAACCGCACCGCCGCGCGATGAAATGATCGTAACCTATCAGCAACAGCCATTGGGGTTAGCTAAGAAGGTCAGCAACCGCATCAAGAACAGCTATCCACGCGAACTGGTGCGCGACGGGCGTTTATTCCGCTAAAGCTATTGAAGCTGAACCAGCGTTAAGCGATTACCGAATACAGCGCCGGTGTCGATGTAATGCTGGTTCGCCACATTGAGCGGCTGTTCCAGCGGCGTGTGGCCAAAATAGAAATCGCTCGCGCCGTCGATACTGGCGGAAGCGCCGCGATGATGACGTCCCAGCCGATCGCGGCTCCACACCACCTGATGCCAATCCACATCCTGACCCAACTCATAATGGCTGGATGGATAGTCGGCATGAGCAATCACCACTACGCGATCGGCTAACTCAAGGTGCAGAATCAGCGGCAGATCGGCACAGCGTTTCAGCGCATGGCGCGCCGCAATTAGGTCTGCCCCTTTTAACTGCCAGAACCAGTCACCGCCGTTCATCATCCACAGCATGGGGTCTTGCCCTTCCAGCGCCGACAACGCCATCTGTTCATGATTACCGCGCACGCAGCGAAACCACGGCTCCTGCAACAGTTGCAAGCAGCCAGGGCTGTCGGGACCGCGATCGATCAAGTCTCCAACCGACAGCAGCAGGTCTTGTTCTTTATCGAAGTCATGCAGAATCAGCTGCGAATCCAGTTGAGCGCGGCAACCGTGTAAATCACCGACCACCCAAATGTTACGCCACGTTTTGGCACTTACCGTTTGGTAAAACATGTAATCTTCCCCGGTTGACTGGAAGTTTAGTGAACCCGGCATAAAGTATAGTCCGGTGAGATGAAGCCAGGGGAGGGAGCAACGTGAGCAGCCGTAAACAATTTGTTGGCGTATTGGTGTTTATATTCATTGGCAGCCTGTTGCTGCTGGAATCGCTGGCGCGTTTGGTGCATCTGCTGTTTGTGGGCTGAAGGATTTTACATCTCAGAAGTTTCAACAGTGGCTGCGTCCTGCAGCCCTGATGAAAGTCCCGTCCGGCGCTTATCTCCGGCGCTCATTGAAGGCGTTAGCTCTGTGCGGGACGGCGGTCACTTTATCAACTCAGACAATTCCGAACAAGTTAAATGATATTAACTATCATTCTCATCATTAAGATTTACGCTTCGCTTACACTAGTGATGGTAATTTAAGCTTTCGTCCTTCCTGCCGATAACGTCCTATCCCTTCTCCACCTCAATGAGAATATGAAAACGCTTTCTTTTATCACACTGATGCTGTTGCTGGTCAGCATGCCCACTCACGCCAAAAAGCATGTTGAACTGATCGAGCAAGGCAGTTACATCAACAGCGAAGGACAATCGATTCATCGTCCCGCACACACGCAAAATAATGACATCCCCGATGGCGCAACCGCTCGCTGCCGCGATGGTTCCTATAGTTTCAGCACCCATCATCGTGGAACCTGTTCTCGTCATGGCGGTGTTGCGGAATGGCTGGCATCTTAAGCCACACGCAATAAGCAGTATGTGCCAGGCTTAAAGGACAGTATTTTCTTAAGGAGTGAGCAATGAAAGACTATTATAAAATCGATCTTGAGCTTTTTATGCAAAATAACGCGGACTTGATCCGCGAAATAAAAAGCAAAGCGCCGGTTTATGCGGATGAGTTGGGATTAGAGGTGGTGCAATATATTAACCGTGAAGTGAAACAAGCTCATCTGGATTATATCGAAAGCCTTGGCGTGCGCGATCCCTATGAATATTACGTGTCGCAACATGAAGAAGATCGCCACCTGGCTGACACGCTGATTGCTCAGCATCGTGCCGCTTTACACCACACCGCTTAACTGACTGATTTGCCACACTAGCCGTGTGGCAAATGGTGTTCTCTAGCGCGAGAGAAAGAATATCGCCAGCAGGAAGAAAACCCACAATCCGGCAAAGGTCGCAAAGCCGACACGAGGCGTTTTCGTCCGGCCAACCACGACACCGATAAAGAGGCTCAGCAACGTTAAGGTGCCAATCATTACCCAGAGAAGATATTGCGCATTTGCCATGAAGGATCCTTATTAATCGGCAATAAAAACAGTGCGCACTCTTATACCATTTTTCACGCTAACTGGCTGCTGTTAAATGTCCGCATCTTTCGTGCTGGCTTGAATTCATTACGCCGTTGGATGACCACAACGCACGGCTTTTAATTGTTCCAGCTCATTTAACCGTGTCGAGGCATGCTTGTTGGCGCTAGCCTTAGCGATACCGTTGCCGATGCCAAAATCGCCGATGAAACCAATCACCGTCAGCGCATCAAACTCACCGGTTTTGTCGATCTGCTGTTGGACACTGTGGGATTTGGCGATCTCTTGATCCAGTGCCGCACAGTTGTAGGTTTGCGCTTCTTCATCACTGACTTTGGGTGATTGCGGGTATTGCTTCAGAGCGCAGCTGCTGAGCAGCAGGATAGTGGTGAACAGTACAGCAGGTTTGAACATCTCAAGACTCTCGTTTTGGCTGGCATGGTGGGTATGTGGCTGAGAGGAAATGTAGCACGTGAAGCGAGGCGCGATTGGGTGAATAACTGGGCGAGTTGCGGGTATTTTGCGCAAAGATTGCGGTAAGGAATGCGGGAGTGGAGTTTGATTCGGATATAAAAATTTCGGACAAATTTCGGGAAATTAAGGCGAAGAACTAAATTTAACTATTAAAATCAATCATATAAAAAAAGACCCAATACGATTCCTGTATCGGGTCCAGGGAAATGGCTCTTTGAGAGCCGTGCGCTAAAAGTTGGCATTTTTGAAGGCGAGTTCGCCTTGCCATTTAAAGGTAGCCCAAGGGTGATTATTTTCCAGCCAACGGTCACGATGCGGTAAGGAAGCTGCCAAC
The DNA here is from genome assembly GCF_020179835.1 of Pantoea sp. alder81. Lineage (GTDB taxonomy): Bacteria > Pseudomonadota > Gammaproteobacteria > Enterobacterales > Enterobacteriaceae > Pantoea. The sequence goes on from NZ_JAIUDA010000002.1 coordinate 192,241, forward strand.
TCTGTGATCGTGCTGACACACCGGGAAAGCAAGCGTAGCGGCAAAACTGTGCGCTACGCCCGAATTTTTGCAGGGACTACTTACCGCACAGCTGTTGCGCGCGATCGACGATCGGCTGCAGGCTCATCTTCTGGCCCGGATGTGCTTTATCTTCCGCCACGATGGTATCGATGGATTGCTGAGTGCCTTTACCCGCGCCGGCGCGTGCATGCGCTTTATCATTTAACGGATACTGCAACAAGGTGCTGGGATTGATGGCAAACAGCGCGCCGTCTTTCTCACAGGTCAGCATCACCTCTTCGCGGGTGAACGGCCATTTGTCTTTGCCAATCTCAAAGCGGCTGACGGTAATAATCTGCGCGGCCATCGCCTGGCTGCACAGTGCCATCAGAATGCAGGCTGGAATCAATTTCTTCAGCAAAATATCGACCTCATTTTCTCTTTAATTACAATTCAGGCCGGAGACAGCGTAGCAAACACGCTGACCAATCCGACAACAACAATGGCCAGCAGCAGCTCAAGCTGCGTCAGGCGAATAAACTGCTGCGGCGCGTGACTACCCGCGACGCGAAAACCTGGCACCAGAACATAGCGATTGATCAACGCAATGCCCACCATCATCATCACCAGCATCACTTTGACCACCAGCATCGCACTCCACAACGTGGTGCCCCAATTGAGCGGCGTGCCACCAATCATCAGGCTGTTGATCAGCCCGGTGAGCAGCGCCAGTGCGACAGCCAGATGCCCGTAGCGCGAAAAGCGCATCATGCAGCGAATCGCATCGGTGCGATACGCAATCTGTCGGGCCTCACGCATCAGCAACAACAGGGGCAGTAAACCGCCGGTCCAAAACGCGGCGGCAATCAAGTGAAGCGCATGATTGATCTGCTGCAGCAAGCCGGGTAAACCATCGCGCATGGCGGCGTGCCCGACGCCTGCCAGCGCCACCAGCTGTAACAAACCACTCACCAGCAAAAGCTGCTGGCGCAGTGTGCCACGCATCAGCAAGGCCAGCGTGCTCAGCAGTGCGAAGCCCAGCTCCCAACGCCACACTGCGCCGAAGCGCGTCGCTAAAACCGCCTGCCAGGTTTCCACGTCACCGACATTGCGCCAGTCGCCGCTCATCAAACCGGTTTGCGTGGCCAGCATCAACACCGCGCTAAGCAGGCTTAACAGCGCCGTCGTGACTAAAATTTTGTGCAAACGTTGCACCAGCACCGGGCGATAACGCCGCGGTGCCAGCAGAGCCGTATAGAACGCGCTGCCAGCCAGCAATAGCACCGCAATAAAATGCAGGGCGCGCAGGACGATCCACAACGTACTCAGACCCATGGATTACTTCACGCTGAACGCGTAGCTTCCCTTGGTTTTGTGTCCATCAACGGACAACACATGCCAGTTCACCTGATAGTTGCCGGATGGCAGCGGTTTGCTGATCGGTACGATCAACTGATCATGCTGCTTGTCGTTAAGTTTGGCTTTTTCCACGGCCATCGGCTGATTCTGTGCATTGAGCACTTCTACACCGCTGAAGGCAGGCTCAACATCTTCTGTGAAGGTCAGCGTAAGATTTTGTGGCGAGCTGTCGATCACCGCTTTGTCAGCGGGAACCGGCGTTTTCAGGTGAGCATGTGCCAGTGCAAACTGACTGAAGACCAACGTGGATGACGCCAGCAACAGCGCCACAATCGGGTTTAACGCAGTTTTCTTCATCACTTCTTCCCTTTGCAATGCGGCGCTCTGCCGCAAACGTGGCAGCAGGATACGCCGCTGGCAAAGACGTGTCGAGACTTGCGGTGCGATCCAATTTCCTTGATCCGTAAAGGGGAAACCATTACTTTTGCCCCTGTTTATCAGGAGAAATGCATGAGCCAAAACCTTGCCCTGTTGTCGCAGGAAGAGAAAGACAAAGTGAATGTCGATCTGGCCGCCGCAGGCGTGGCCTTTAAAGAGCGCTACAACATGCCCGTGATCGCGGAAATGGTCGAGCGCGAGCAGCCGGAAGCCCTGCGCGAGTGGTTCCGTCAGCGCTTGATGGGCTACCGTCAGGCATCGCTCAGCCTCTCTCGCCTGCCCTACGAACCTAAACAGAAGTAATTAATCTATGTTACGCGTTATCGATACCGAAACCTGTGGCTTGCAAGGCGGCGTGGTCGAAGTGGCGTCGGTGGATGTGATCGACGGCCAGATCGTCAATCCAATGAGCGATTTGATTTGCCCGGATCGCCCTATCAGCCGTCAGGCCATGGCGGTGCATCGCATTACGGAAGCAATGGTCGCCGACAAGCCGACGATTGAAGAAGCGATTGGTCGCTATCATGGCAGCCCACATTACGTGGCGCACAATGCCAGCTTTGATCGTCGTATGTTACCGATCATGCCCGGTGAATGGATTTGCACTATGACGCTGGCGCGCCAGCTGTGGCCGGGCATTAAGTACGGAAACCAGGCACTGCGTCACAGCCTGAAGCTGGACGTCACGCCACCCTCTGAACTGCATGCGCACCGTGCGTTATATGACTGCTATGTCACTGCCGCACTGCTGATCCGCATCATGGAGACTTCCGGCTGGAGCATCAGTGATATGGTCGGCCGCTGCCAACCTGCTGAAGTGAGCGGCGATGTGTTTCCGTTTGGCAAATATCGTGGTCAGAGCATTGGCAGCATTGCGCGCAAAGATCCCGGCTATTTACGCTGGGTGCTGGAGAACGTGAGGGATTTGCGCCCACCGTTACGGCAGGCGCTGCGTAAGTACGTGAAGGTCGATCAGTAATCGACGCGGTCTGGCAAGCTACCCTGCGCCAGGCCGATCAGGAAAGTAAACTCCTGCGCCACCCCTTCATATGCTTTGAAACGCCCCGATTTACCGCCATGCCCGGAGTCCATCTCAGTGCATAACAGTAACAACGTGTCGTTAGTTTTCAGCTCACGCAGTTTTGCCACCCACTTGGCCGGTTCCCAATACTGCACCTGGGAATCGTGCAGCCCGGTTGTGACTAACAGATGCGGATAGGCTTTGGCCTCAATGTTGTCATACGGGCTGTACTGCCGAATGGTGTGGTAATCCTCTTCATGTTCCGGATTGCCCCACTCATCATATTCGCCGGTGGTCAGCGGGATCGATGGATCCAGCATGGTGGTGACCACATCCACAAACGGCACTTGTGCCACTACGCCGTTGAACAGGTCGGGCGCCAGATTGATCACGCCGCCCATCAGTAAACCACCGGCGCTGCCGCCCATCGCATACAGCTGTTGCGGATCACCCAAACCTTTCGCCACCAGCGCCTGCGTCACATCGATGAAGTCAGTAAAGCTGTTCATTTTATTTTTCAGGCGACCATCGTCGTACCACTGCTGACCCAGCTCGCCACCACCGCGCACATGGATAATCGCGTAGACAAATCCGCGCTCTAGCAGGCTAATGCGACTGGTGCCGAAACTGGCATCCATGCTACTGCCGTAAGCGCCGTAGCCGTAAGCCAGCAGTGGATTGCTACCCGGTTTGAAGTGTTTGCGATGATAGACCAGCGATACCGGCACTTCAGTGCCATCACGCACGGTGATCCAGTGGTGTTCGCTTTTGTAGTCGTCTGAGTTGAAGCCCGGCACCGGCGTCTGTTTCAACACCCGGCGATCGCCCGTCTCCATATTGAGTTCAAACAGCGTGGTCGGCGTGGTCATGGATGAGTAGCCATAACGCAGCGTGTCACTTTCCGGTGAAGGATTGTATGCCAGCCAGGTGACGTAAGCCGGATCGTCAAAGGCGATCCCGATGCTTTCTCCACTTTCCCAGTTGATCTGGCGCAGCGTGTTGACGCCGCGCTGGCGCTCTTCCACCACCAGCCAGTGGCGGAACAGTTGGAAATCCTCCAGCACCACGTTATCGCGTGCCGGAATCAACGCCTGCCAGCGGTTCTCGGCCAGCCATGCGCTGCGATACAGGCCAAAGTTTTTGCCATCACGATTCGAGCGGATATAGAACTGATGATTGTAGTGGTCGATGCTGTACTCATGATCGCGGCGACGCGGGCAGAACACCTGCGGCTGAGCATCCGGATACTCGGCATCAATCAGCTGTATCTCACTGGTAGTAGTGCTGTACATCGCAATCAGGATGAAGTGTTCGGAGGTGGTTTTGTGCACGCTGAGGTGGAAGCTCTCATCCTTCTCTTCATACACTAGCTGATCGTCGGATTGCGGATGGCCCAACTCATGGCGCCACACCTGATAGGCCAGCAGCGTTTTTGGATGCTTGCGCACATAATACAGTGTACGTGAATCATTGGCCCACGCCACGCTGGATGAAGCATCACTCAGCACTTCCGGATACCAGCTACCACTCTCTAAATTACGAAAGCGGATGCCATACTGACGGCGCGACAGAAAATCTTCCGCCAGCGCCATCACCTGGTTATCGGGCGCGATCGCCAGTGCGCCCATGGTGTAAAAATCGCTGTGTGAGGCACGCTGATTACCGTCGATCAGCAGCTGCCAGGGCTCATCAGCTGGCGCTTCGACCGGCTGGCGAAAATAGAGCGGATATTCGTTCCCCACTTCATAGCGGCTTTGATAGCGATAGCCGTTCTTCACATAGGGCACGGAGTGATCCTGCGGCGGGATGCGATCCACGATCTCTTTTAACACCCGTTCCTGCAGGTTATCTTGCGATGCCATCATCGCTTTGCCGTACGCGTTCTCGGCGTGCAGATGTTCCAGAATCTCTGGGTTTTCACGTTCGTCATCGCGCATCCAATAGTAGTTATCGGTGCGCGATTCGCCGTGCAGATTCATAACATGAGGGATTTTTTTCGCTTGTGGCTGATGCATTCTGGCTCCTTTCCCTGAAAGACAACATTCAGCAAGCGTGGCACTTATCACGCGGGAAGCCAAGCAGCAGCGCACAGGAAGTGTAGTTAAGGGCCCCTGACAAGGCCCTCTGTTCAATTACGCCGCTTTCTCCGCCTGAATATCGCGCTGAATCCCGTCGCGCACATCCTGTGGGATCTTCAGGGCATCACCCAGTGCAGAGAGATAGCTACGCTCCATAAAGTGATCCACATCGATAGCGGCACAGCTGAGGAAGTACAGTTCCAGCGCCTCTTCTTCGTTTTTGACATCTGCCGCCAGCCACTGCGGATCGAGTGGACGGTTCATCGCTTGCTGAATCAGCGTTTCCGCCTGTGAACCATAACCCGCCTGGTGGATGTTCTGCTCAATAGCGGCGCGTTCACGATCGTCAATATGGCCGTCACTCTTGGCAGCAAACACTAACGCAGCCACCAGACGTTCAGCGCGCTGGTCAACGGGCGTCTGCAGCTGACCAAATCCCGGCTCATCCTGATGGGTTTCACGCACGCGCTGCTTGTACTTATTCCACAGCACAGCACCTGCTGCCGCACCGCCGCCGACCAGCAAGGCTTTACCACCATATTTGGTCAACAGGCTTCGCGTGGACTTGCTGGCCACCAGCAATCCCGCTAAACCACCCAGCGCGCCGGGTGCCAGCATATCGCTCAAACCGCCAGCTTTGCCGTCGCCGCCCTTTTTCGCCAGCACCGACTGGATTTGCTGCAACCAATTGCTCATCGTTTAACTCCTGTTTAAGTTTCCGCGTTCCATGCTGCCGTAGCGAGTGTCAGGTAACGTCAGAGCGGGAAAAGTATGGCAAACCTGTTTAAGCCGAATGCGTGAGTACGCAAACGTTTTCGTATATACTGCGCGCGCATTTTGACTGCTAAGGTGAAATTATGACGACTCTCGGAACCGCGCTGCGCCCTGCCGCAACGCGTGTGATGCTGTTAGGTTCAGGCGAACTGGGCAAAGAAGTGGCGCTGGAGTGTCAGCGTCTGGGTGTGGAAGTGATTGCAGTGGATCGTTATGCCGATGCCCCTGCGATGCACGTTGCGCACCGTAGCCATGTGATCAATATGCTGGACGGTGATGCGCTGGCTGCGTTAATCGCGCAGGAGAAGCCGCACTTCGTGGTGCCAGAAATTGAAGCTATCGCCACCGAAAAACTGCTGGAACTCGAAGCGCAAGGCCAGAAAGTGGTGCCTACCGCCCGTGCTGCGCGCCTGACCATGAACCGCGAAGGTATTCGCCGTCTGGCGGCAGAAGAGTTGTCGTTACCGACCTCGACCTATCAGTTTGCTGACAGCAAAGAGAATTTCGTTGCGGCCGCCAATGAAATTGGTTTTCCGTGCATCGTTAAACCGGTGATGAGCTCATCGGGTAAAGGTCAGAGCTTCATCCGCGAAGCCAGCCAGTTGGATAAAGCCTGGGACTACGCGCAGCAAGGTGGTCGTGCCGGTGCAGGTCGTGTAATCGTTGAAGGCGTGGTGAAGTTTGATTTCGAAATCACCCTGCTGACCATCAGCGCAGTGGATGGCATTCATTTCTGTGCGCCGATCGGTCATCGTCAGGAAGATGGCGATTACCGTGAATCCTGGCAGCCGCAGCAAATGACCGATTTGGCGCTGCAGCGCGCACAAGACATCGCATCTAAGGTGGTGAAAGCCCTGGGCGGATACGGTCTGTTTGGCGTTGAGCTTTTTGTCTGCGGTGATGAGGTGGTATTCAGCGAAGTCTCTCCCCGCCCACACGATACCGGCATGGTGACGCTGATTTCACAGGATCTGTCAGAATTTGCGCTGCATGTGCGCGCGTTCCTTGGCCTGCCAATCGGCGGTATTCGCCAGTATGGCCCTGCAGCCTCGGCGGTAATCCTGCCACAGCTGGACAGCAACAACGTGCAGTTCGTTAACATCGAAGCGGCATTGGGCGCGGGACTGCAATTGCGTCTGTTCGGCAAGCCAGAGATTGCTGGTCAACGTCGTCTGGGCGTGGCGCTGGCAACCGGTGACAATACCGATGAGGCGATTGCACGTGCCGTGGCGAGTGCCGCAGCCGTGAAAGTTGAGGGCTAATCCCCTCGCCTGCTATTCGTCTGTAGAGACAACGTATAAGGGCGGCTACCAGGCCGCCCTTTCAGTATGCGTAATTCGCACCCTGGCAAATCTGCAAATGCGTTACTTCGCACCTTCGACGGCTTCACGCGCCAGACGTGTAATACGATCCCAGTCACCGCTTTCCAGCGCATCGTTCGGCACCAGCCACGAACCACCAATACACAGCACGCTTTTCAGCGCCAGATAGTCACGGTAGTTGGCCGGTGAGATACCGCCGGTTGGGCAGAAACGCACCTGCGGGAACGGACCGCCAATCGCTGACAGTGCTTTCACACCACCGTTAGCTTCCGCCGGAAAGAACTTAAACTCACGCAGACCGTAATCCATCCCTAACATCAGTTCAGAAACGGTGCTGATGCCCGGAATCAATGGCACCGGACCTTCAACCGCGGCTTTCAGCAACGGCTCGGTTAAACCTGGGCTGATCACGAACTGCGCACCGGCATCGGTGACTTCTTTTAACTGCTGGGTGTTGATCACCGTGCCCGCACCGACAATCGCTTCCGGCACTTCTTTGATCATCGCACGCAGCGCATCCATCGCCACCGGGGTACGCAGCGTCACTTCCAGCACGCGCACGCCACCCGCCACCAGCGCTTTGGCCATCGGCACGGCGTGTTCCAGTTTGTTCACCACAATCACCGGCACAACCGGGCCCGTTGTCATGATCTGTTCAGCAGTGGTTTTCCAGTTCTTCATCAGGTTTCCTTAGTGGCATCAGCCCGACTCACATCCGGCTGTCAATGTTTGGGCTCTACCATACAAGATTGGCTGGAGCGGCGTCTATCGGATATCAAAAATTATTGAAACTCTGGTTCAATTTTAAGAAAAATGAATTTTCCAATGAGAGTTTTTTCCCTTCCGCACCATGAATCCCATTGCCTGACATAAATCTCTATCCAAAAAAACCAGATATCAATGACAACACGATAAGTAGCAGGATAATCGCGTAAGCGAATGCCATGCCCAGCAAAATGGCATGGAATGCGAGCGTTCCGCAGCCAAATATCAGCGCGCCCCTGACACTCCATTTGTTCTCTTTACGCATACCACCAACGAAGGCCATGAGTAAGGCCGCCGTAGCGATGCTAAGAACAACGGTAGTTAGTATTTGATCGATATTTATTTTTCTAACGGGTTCACTTGAGGAAGGAGCTTTGCCTTTCAATCCGTCGATGACACCTTTTTTAATCTCGCTAACGTGTCTGGCGACGACATTCTCAAGCGAAGGAGGTGCCGAGTAAGGCCCAGTCGAGAAGTGGATAAGGCTGATAATTAGAGCTATCGCTCCCAATATCATACCGGCTGAACTCCATGCATTTTTTACTAACGTATTCACACAATATTCCTTTATTTGAACAACCTGCTCCGTGCAGCAAATACTGTTACACGCTTTCTGACCCGTCAACGCTTACATTTTATAGAAATAAAAAAACGCTTTCGGTGATCATCATCGAAAGCGTTTATCAGTTGTATATAATACAAAACCAGCCGTTAGATCACTGGCTGTGCCATCACAAATTATTCAAACTCATTCCACGAACGGCCATCACGGGTAATCATTGCAACGGAAGCCACCGGGCCCCAGGTGCCGGCCTGATAAGGCTTAGGCGCTTCGGCATCGGCGTTCCACGCATCAATGATGGAATCCACCCAGCCCCATGCGGCTTCCACTTCGTCACGGCGTACGAACAGCGCCTGAATACCGCGCATGGTTTCCAGCAGTAGACGCTCGTAAGCATCCGCCAGATGTGACTGGTTAAAGGTCTCGGAGTAGCTCAGATCCAGCTTGGTGGTCTGCAGTTTGTGCTTGTGATCCAGACCCGGCACTTTGTTCAGGATCTCGATATCCACACCTTCGTCCGGCTGCAGACGAATGGTCAGCTTGTTCTGCGGCAGTTCAGCGTAGGAGTCTTTGAACAGGTTCATCTCTGGGTTCTTAAAGTACACCACAACCTCAGAGCATTTGGTCGGCAAACGCTTTCCGGTACGCAGGTAGAACGGCACGCCCGCCCAGCGCCAGTTGTCGATATCGACACGAATCGCCACAAAGCTCTCGGTGGCGCTCTGCTTGTTAGCGCCCTCTTCTTCCAGGTAGCCTGGCACTTTTTTGCCCTGGACGAAGCCCGCAGTGTACTGGCCACGCACGGTTTTTTCGCGCACGTTGGTCTGGTCGATACGGCGCAGTGAACGTAGCACCTTCACTTTCTCATCACGGATCGCATCCGCGCTGAGATCGGATGGCGGTGACATGGCGATCATGGTGAGGATCTGCAACAGGTGGTTCTGGATCATGTCGCGCATCTGGCCAGCTTTATCGAAGTAACCCCAACGGCCTTCGATACCCACCTCTTCCGCCACAGTAATCTGCACGTGGTCGATGGTGCGGTTGTCCCAGTTATTCACGAAGATGGAGTTAGCGAAACGCAACGCCAGCAGGTTCAGTACCGTCTCTTTACCGAGATAGTGGTCGATACGGAACACCTGACTCTCTTCGAAGTACTTGCCAACGCTGTCATTGATCTCTTGCGAGGTCGCTAATGAGGTGCCGAGTGGCTTCTCCATCACCACGCGCGCCGGTTTGGCATTCAGCTTGGCTGCGCCCAAACCGTCACAAATCGCCCCAAAGGTGCTTGGCGGCATCGCGAAGTAGTTGATGGTGACACGATCTTTCTGGTCAAGCATCTTGCCCAGCTTGGTGAAATGCGAGGTGTCGTTAACGTCGAGGTTGCAGAAATCGAGACGGCTGCTGAGTTTGTCCCACAGCGCTTCGTCGATTTTCTCCTTCATGAAGGTTTCCAGCGCTTCACGGACCACTTTGGTGTACGCGTCTTTGTCCCACTCCGCGCGCCCCACGCCGATAATGCGTGTGGTTTCGTGAATCTGACCGGCTTTCTCCAGCTGATACAGTGAAGGCAACAGTTTCCGGCGAGCAAGATCGCCTTTGGCACCGAAAATAACCAGATCGCATGCCTGGGCTGTTTGTGTTACCGCCATTTTCCTCTCCTCGTTGCAGGATATACCCGGTTTGAGCGTCCTCATCATCCCAGGTCCTTATTGTAATTTTCTTACAGCACAATGTACTTTTTTCCCCGCATCGGAACAACCCAGACGCGGTGTGGCATTAGCCATTACTTTGAACATGATGGCGAACAAAGGTGTGTTGTCGTGTGCGCTTTCGGCACTTTTTCTGTTTCGATGTTTGTCGGAGTAAAACCCGGCAACGATCAAAGTATGACAAAAAAAACGTGCTTACATTTGTCCGCTGCTGCGTGCGAGGGCGTATTACACGGTATATTCTTGTGAATTGGCAGCGTTTTATCATGTGATGAACGCGATAAAAGTAATTGAGGCGCATCAGGTTAACGACATGCTGGAACATATTCAGGCGCAACTTGACGCGCTGAGCAAATCTGAACGAAAAGTGGCAGAACAGATTCTGGCTGCTCCGCAGCAGGCGATGCACTCCAGCATTGCCACTCTGGCCCGTGCTGCCGACGTCAGCGAACCCACGGTGAATCGTTTTTGTCATCGCATGGGCACACGCGGCTTCCCCGACTTCAAATTACGCCTGGCGCAGAGTCTGGCGAAAGCCCCAAACTGGGTCAGCCGCGATGTGGAAGAAAATGACAGCGTCGAAAGTTACAGCCACAAGATTTTTGATTCAGCGCTGGCCGGGCTAAGCCATGTGCGCCAGCAGCTGGATATGCAGGTGATCGATCAAGCCGTTTCAGCACTCACTCAGGCTAAAAAAATTGCCTTTTTTGGTCTCGGCGCTTCTGCTGTGGTGGCTCACGATGCGACCAATAAATTCCTGCGCTTTAATCTGCCGGTCATCTGGTCAGAGGATATTGTGATCCAGCGCATGAGTTGCATAAATAGTGGACCAAATGACGTTTTTGTTCTCATATCACATACTGGTCGAACCAAAAATATGATAGAACTGGCTCGCCTGGCGCGTGTAAACGCTTCCACAGTTCTGGCTATCACCTCTCCGGGTTCACCCCTTGCGGCAGAAGCAACCCTCGCACTGACGCTCGATGTACCTGAAGATACGGATATCTACCTGCCGATGGTTTCCCGCCTTGCGCAATTAACCGTGGTTGATGTTTTGGCGACAGGTTTTACCCTTGAGCGCGGCGCGGCATTCCGCGAAAATCTGAAACGAGTAAAAGAAGCGCTCAAAGATTCGCGCCTGGAAAAGCGGGTGCTGTAAAATAGTTAACATCACATTCACAATGTGAGTCGAATCACAGCCCATCGATCATATAGAATATGCGATTACACCGTGTCCCCTTGAGAGTGACACGAACCTTTGTCAACGGAGTCCTTCATGTCAAGACGTCTCAGAAGAACCAAGATCGTAACTACCCTCGGCCCAGCCACCGATCGCGACAATAACCTCGAAAAAATCATCGCGGCGGGCGCGAACGTGGTGCGACTCAATTTCTCCCACGGCACCGCGGAAGATCACCAGATGCGCGCCAACAAGGTGCGTGAGATTGCCGCCAAGCTTGGTCGTCACGTGGCGATTCTGGGCGACCTGCAAGGTCCTAAAATTCGTGTTTCTACCTTCAAAGAAGGCAAAGTCTTCCTGAATGTCGGCGATCGCTTCCTGCTGGATGCGGATATGAGCAAAGGCGAAGGCGACAAAGAGAAAGTCGGTATCGACTACAAAGGCCTGCCAGAAGACGTGGTGCCAGGCGACATCCTGCTGCTGGATGATGGTCGTGTGCAGTTGAAGGTGCTGGAAGTTCAGGGCGTAAAAGTGTTCACCGAAGTCACCGTTGGCGGCCCGCTCTCAAATAATAAAGGCATCAATAAACTCGGCGGCGGTCTGTCTGCAGAAGCGCTGACTGAGAAAGACAAAGTGGATATCGTCACCGCTGCGAAAATCGGCGTGGATTACCTGGCGGTATCCTTCCCGCGTAATGGCGAAGACATGAACTATGCCCGCCGTCTGGCGCGCGATGCAGGTTGTGATGCCAAACTGGTGGCCAAAGTCGAACGTGCAGAAGCCGTTGCGTCACAGGAAGCGATGGATGATATCATCCTCGCTTCTGACGTGGTGATGGTGGCACGTGGTGACCTCGGCGTTGAGATTGGCGACCCAGAACTGGTCGGTATTCAGAAGGCACTGATTCGTCGTGCGCGTCAGCTGAACCGCACCATCATTACCGCCACGCAGATGATGGAGTCGATGATCACCAACCCGATGCCAACCCGTGCCGAAGTTATGGACGTGGCGAACGCCGTGCTGGATGGTACTGATGCCGTGATGCTGTCCGCTGAAACTGCTGCCGGTCAGTATCCTGCCGAAACCGTGTCTGCGATGGCGAAAGTGTGCCTCGGCGCGGAAAAAATTCCTAGCGTCAACGTGTCTAAGCACCGCCTTGAAGTGCAGTTCGACAACGTTGAAGAAGCGATTGCGATGTCTGCGATGTATGCTGCTAACCACCTTCAGGGTGTTTCCGCCATCATCACCATGACCGAATCGGGCCGTACCGCGCTGATGACTTCACGTATCACATCCGGTCTGCCGATCTTCGCCATGTCACGTCACGAACGTACATTGAACCTGACCGCGCTGTTCCGTGGCGTGACGCCGGTGTTCTTCGATAGCAACAATGATGGTGTTGCCGCCGCGCATGATGCAGTGAACCTGCTGCGCGACAAAGGTTTCCTCGTCTCTGGCGACCTGGTGATTGTCACCCAGGGCGACGTGATGGCGACCACCGGCACCACCAATACCAGCCGAGTCCTGCGCGTAGACTAAACGCTCACGCACTACCGACAGCGGCTGTAACAACATGGACAAACGCGACTGCCTGGCAGTCGCGTTTTTATTTTTTCTCTGACAAGGAGGCCAGATGGCCCGCTTTCAACCGATTACGCAACTCACCGGACGGGTGCTGCTGTTTCCGCTCGCCCTGGTACTGTTTGAATTCGCGACCTATATCGCCCATGACATGATTCAACCCGGCATGCTGCTGGTGATCACAGAGTTCAATGTGGGCCCGGAGTGGGTCTCAACCTCACTGACCGCTTATCTGATGGGCGGCGTGGTGCTGCAGTGGCTGCTTGGCCCGCTCTCGGACAAATATGGCCGCCGTCCGGTCCTACTGTTCGGCATTTTATTCTTTGCCGCGGCCTGCATTCTCACCACCTGGGTGAGCAACATCGAACAGTTTGTCACGTTGCGCTTTATTCAAGGCATCAGCCTGTGCTTTATCGGCGCAGTGAGTTACGCGGCGGTGCAGGAAGCGTTTGATGAGGCTTTAGCCGTGCGCATGATGGCGCTGATGGCAAACGTAGCGCTCCTGGCTCCTCTCGCCGGTCCGCTGGCAGGTGCCGCCTGGTTAACGGTGGGTGAATGGCGCAGCATGTTCTGGTTATTTGCAATTTGCAGCGTGGTGGCTTTCGTGGTGCTGTGGCGCATCATGCCGGAAACCGCCGGCGATCGTAGCCACTCCATCGCCCTGCCCAACCTGGCGCGCGCTTATGGCCGTTTAGCACGCGATCGTCAGGTGATGTACGGATCATTCGCTATTGGTCTGGTGTTTATCCCGATTCTGACCTGGGTTGCGCTGTCACCCGTGATCCTGATGCACGATGAAGGTTTATCACGCATGGAGTATGCGCTGCTGCAGCTACCGGTATTCCTCGCGATGATTGCCGGAAACCTGACGCTGGGCAAACTGGCGGGACGCGTGCCGATTGAACAACCGGTGAAATTCGCTGCCTGGCCGATTCTGATCGGTTTAAGCATCTCGCTGCTGGCTAACCTGCTCGACAGCCATACCTACCTGCTGCTGACCGCGGGATTAAGCCTGTACGCCTTTGGCGCGGGCATGGTGAATGCGGGACTCTATCGCCTGACGCTTTATTCCAGCAATGAAGGTAAAGGCAGTGTGGCGGCGATGCTGGGTATGATCAGTATCTTAACGTTAGCCATCGGCATTGAGCTGGCGAAAGCAGGCTATTTCAGTGGTGGCACACCGTGGTTTAGCGGTATTAACTTTGTGGCAGGCGTGTTGTGGTTTGGCCTGGTGATTCTGTTCCTGCGTGAACGTAAACGACGCAGTCATGTTCAAGCGGTAGAATGAATAAGGGGCCAATCGGCCCCTTTATTATTTCTTACGTGGATAAAGCTCGTCACGCGAATAGGGTTCAATGTCGCCCTCTTTGCGCGTTTTCAGTAGCTTCAGAATCCAGGTGTATTGTTCCGGATGCGGCCGGACAAACACCTCAACTTCCTCGTTCATACGTCGTGCCAGGGTGTTGTCATCGGCATCCAGCAAATCATCCATCGGCGGACGCACATAGATTTCCAGCCGATGTGTCTCGCTGTTATACACCGGGAACAGTGGCACCACGCGAGCGCGGCAGACCTTCATCAAACGTCCGACGGCGGGCAATGTCGCTTTATAGGTGGCAAAGAAATCCACAAACTCACTGTGCTCCGGGCCATGATCCTGATCCGGCAGATAGTAACCGTAATAGCCCTGACGCACCGAGGCGATAAACGGTTTAATACCGTCATTGCGCGCATGCATGCGTCCACCAAAGCGGCGGCGCACGGTGTTCCACACATAATCCAGCAGTGGATCGCTCTGATTATGGAACATCGCCGCCATCTTCTGCCCTTCCGAAGCCAGCAACATCGCCGGAATGTCCACACCCCAACCGTGTGGCACCAGGAAGATCACATTCTCCTGGTTGGCCTGTAACGCTTCAATGATTTCGCGACCGTGCCAGTCAACGCGCTGACTCACACGTGCCGGATCGCGCATCCCCAGTTCAGCCATCATCACCATCGCCTGCGGCGCGGTGGCAAACATACGATCAGCAATCTCTTCGCGCTGCGCTTCGCTCAACTCCGGCAGGCAATAGTAGAGATTGATCAGCGCACGACGACGCGCACTTTTTGCCAGCTTACCGGCAAACCGACCTAATCCGCCCAGAATCGGATCGCGTACTTTGGCAGGCAGCATTGCCATACCCGCCAGCGCACCAATCGCCAGCCAGTTGCCCCAGTATTTCGGTTTTAAAAAAGAACGTTGAAAAACGGGAATAAATTCACTGTTATTTTTCTTTCGGGTTTCCATGCACTCGCCTCTGACAATCACGGGACAATGATAGTGACGGTGGTTAATTTTGCAATCATCATGCGTCAGATAGCAAAAAACCGACGAATAATTCGTCGGTTTTTTCACTATTAGCTACCGAATTAAGCTATTTCAGTGCCAGTTGTGGCAGATAGCTCTTCACGTCCGCCAGATAGTTGCTGCGATCTTTACCGGTCAGCCCTTCCATGCGCGGCAGTTTTGCCGTGAGTGGATTGACAGCCTGATTGTTGATCCACACTTCATAATGCAGATGCGGGCCCGTAGAACGCCCGGTATTGCCAGACAGTGCAATACGGTCACCGCGCTTCACTTTCTGTCCTGGTTTCACCAGCGCCTTACTCAGGTGCATATAACGGGTCATATACTGACGACCGTGACGAATCGCCACGTAATTACCAGCCGCCCCGCCATTTTTCGCCATCACCACTTCACCATCACCGACGGCAAGCACCGGCGTACCGATAGGTAGTGCGAAATCGACACCCTTGTGCGGCGCGATACGACCCGTCACCGGGTTAAGACGACGCGGATTAAAGTTAGAGGAAACACGATACTGTTTCACCGTCGGGAAGCGCATGAAACCACGCGCAAGGCCCGAGCCATTACGATCGTAGAATTTGCCATCTTCCGCGCGGAACGCGTAATAATCTTTGCCACCGGTACGCAGACGTACACCCAGTAGCTGGCTCTGTGCACTTTTACCATCCAGCATCTCACGGGACATCAGCACACTGAAATCATCACCGGCGCGCAGTTTGCGGAAATCCATCTGCCACTGCATCGCTTTGATGACATTGCTGGTTTCAGCACTGGTCAAGCCGGCACGCTGAGCACTGGCACCAAAGCTGCCACGCACTTCACCTTTCAGCACGCTATTCTGCCACTCACCTTTTTGCATCTCCTGCTGCATCTTGAAGCTGCCATTCGGCTGACGCTCGTAGGTGCGGGTTTCGCGACGATCCACTTCCCAGGTAAAGTTTTGCAGTTGACCATCCGCATCCAGCGTCCAGCTGAGTTGCTGGCCGACACGCAGATTACGGAAGTCTTTATCGCTGCTGACTAAGGCGTTGATATCACCGAGATCAATACCGTACTGGTTAAGCGCGCTGCTTAAGGTATCGCCAGAGGAAACGGTGTAATCGTGTTGATTCGGGTTGTCCTGCACATCTTTATCGATGTCATCGGCCGGAATCTCTTCTTCCGGTTCAACCGTGGTCTGATCGATCGGCTCACTGGCTTCGGGCAACAGCGTGCGCAGTTCGTTTTTGTCCAGCGTGATGTCTTTCACGATGGGGGCAACATCATGGGGATGGTAAACGTAAGGCCGCCAGACAGCGACGGCCAACGTAATAACGGTTAATGAACCCAACATAACGCGGTGGGGACGCGGCAAATTATTAAATGCGAGGGCGACAGAGCGGGCTATCTGCTGCACTTTTACCTATTCCTCTATGCTCCATTCAGGCAGCTCGCATACTGGCTCGACAACTGTGAGAGGAATTTCACATAGCTGTCTTTGGTTAAGCTGATTCCCATGCCAAGCGGGTCAAGTGTGCCTTTGCGCACGTTGGTTCCGCGAGACACGGCATCGATGACGGCCGGCCTGAATTGTGGTTCAGCGAAAACGCATACGGCTTTCTGCTCAACCAACTGTGTTCGTATTTGATGTAAACGCTGGGCGCCCGGCTGGATCTCAGGGTTGACGGTAAAGTGTCCGGCTGGGGACAAACCGTAGTGTTTTTCAAAGTAGCTGTACGCATCGTGAAAAACGAAATAACCCTTATTCTTAACCGGGGCAAGCTGCGCGCCAATATGCTTATCCGCATCTGCTAATTCTGCTTCAAACTGCTGCAGGTTTGCGTCAAGTTTGGCTCTGCTTTGCGGCATAAGTTCCAATAATTTTCCATGGATTGCAACCGCAGATTGTCTCGCAATCTCTGGGGACATCCACAGGTGCATATTAAATTCACCATGATGGTGGTGTTCATGAGCCGAGTCGTCGCCTTCAGATTTTTCTGAGTCGTGGTCATGATCGTGACCGTGCTCATGTTCATCCTCATCTTCACCGCCACGAATCAACAGCGGTTTAACGCCGGGCATGGCCGCAATTTCAAGATTTTTAGCTTCAGGTAACCCCGCCGCTGACTTAGTGAGGAACGCCTCCATTTCTGGACCCACCCATACCACTAAGTCCGCGTTTTTAATACGTTTTACATCCGAAGGACGCAGAGCATAATCGTGCTCTGAAGCGCCATCTGGCAGTAAAACTTCCACCGGCGTAACGCCATCGGCAATCGCCGCTGCGATAAATCCGATCGGTTTGATTGAAGCCACTACGGCTGAGTGCGCGGGCATCGCGCAGGCGGCGGCGAGAGCCGCAGCAGGAAGAGTGAAAGCGAAGCGCTGCTTAATGTGTAACATAATGCGTCATTCCATCGTGACCTGTTGATGGAATGTGATATTATAACATTCGAAATTCAATGCAACCCGTAAATAATATGTCGTCACTTGTTACACTTGAAAACATTTCAGTGAAGTTCTCCCAGCGCCCTGTGCTATCAGGCATTAGCCTGACGCTCGAGCCGGGAAAAATACTCACGCTGCTTGGGCCGAACGGCGCGGGCAAATCGACGCTGGTACGGACGGTGCTCGGCCTTCTCGCGCCCACGGGCGGCACGGTCAAACGCGTCCCCGGTTTACGCATCGGCTATGTGCCACAGAAATTGCACATTGACCCGACACTGCCGATCACCGTTGAACGGTTTATGCGCCTGACGCGTGGCAGCAAACGCGATGCCATTCTGCCGGCCTTGAAACGCGTGCAGGCAGGCCATCTGCTCAATGCACCCCTGCAAAAACTCTCGGGTGGTGAAACCCAGCGCGTGCTGCTGGCGCGAGCCCTGCTCAATCAGCCGCAGTTGCTGGTGTTGGATGAACCCACGCAAGGCGTTGACGTAAATGGGCAAGTGGCGCTCTACGATTTAATCGATCAGCTGCGCCAGGAGCTTAACTGTGGCGTGCTGATGGTTTCACACGATCTGCATCTGGTGATGGCAAAAACTGATGAAGTGTTGTGCCTCAACCATCACATTTGCTGTTCCGGTACGCCGGAAGCGGTGTCTCAGCATCCAGAATTTATCGCCATGTTCGGCCCACGCGGCGCGCAGCAACTGGCTATTTATCGCCATCATCACAATCACCGTCACGATTTACAGGGACGCATTGTTCTGCGCAAAGGAAATAGTCCGTCATGATTGAACTGCTATTACCCGGCTGGCTCGGTGGTGTACTGCTGGCGCTGGCGGCGGGTCCGCTAGGCTCGTTTGTGGTCTGGCGTCGTATGTCCTATTTCGGCGATACCCTGGCACACGCTTCTCTGCTCGGCGTGGCCTTTGGCCTGCTGCTGAATGTGAATCCCTATTACGCGGTGATACTGGTGACGGTATTTCTGGCGCTGGGTTTAGTATGGCTGGAACGTCGTCCACATCTGGCGATTGATACCTTACTCGGCATTATGGCACACAGTGCGCTGTCGCTCGGTTTGGTGGTGGTCAGCCTGATGCAGGGCGTGCGCGTCGATTTAATGGCGTATCTGTTTGGCGATCTGCTGGCGGTCACACCGGATGATTTGTGGATGATGGGTGCGGGTGTGGCCATTGTGCTGGCGGTGATGGCATGGCAATGGCGTTCGCTGCTGTCGATGACCATCAGCCCGGAGCTGGCGCAGGTGGATGGCGTCAACATTCAGCGCACGCGCCTGATGCTGATGCTGGTCACTGCATTGACCATTGGCGTGGCGATGAAGTTTGTCGGTGCGCTGATTATCACCTCGCTGCTGATTATTCCCGCCGCCACCGCACGTCGTTTTTCCCGTTCACCGGAACAGATGGCCGGTTTTGCGGTGATTATCGGTATTCTGGCGGTCACCGGCGGACTGACGTTCTCCGCCACTTACGACACACCCGCGGGTCCTTCCGTGGTGCTGTGCGCCGCTGTGCTGTTCATCTTCAGTATGGCGAAAAGGCCAGCGGCGTAATAAAGGGGCCTGAAATGGCCCCTTAGCGAATACCCCATCGCGATACTGCGCATCCGAACATAGGATGTCGTAACGCTGGATTACTCTTCGCGGCTGATGCCGAAGTGCTTATAAGCATGCTGCGTGGCCATACGGCCGCGCGGCGTGCGCTGAATGAATCCTTGCTGAATCAGGAAGGGTTCAATCACATCTTCGATGGTTTCCCGCTCTTCGCCAATCGCCGCCGCCAGGTTATCCAGACCCACCGGACCACCGGAAAACTTGTCGATGATCGCCAGCAGCAACTTGCGGTCCATATAATCGAAACCCTGATTATCGACGTTGAGCATATCCAGCGCGCTGGCAGAGACTTCACCACTCATCACGCCATTAGCACGGACTTCGGCGTAATCACGTACACGACGCAGTAAACGGTTGGCGATACGTGGCGTACCACGAGCACGGCGCGCGACTTCTAACGCACCCTCTTCACTCAACGCCAAGCCTAAGCACGCTGCGCTGCGGCTGACGATATGTTGCAGATCCGGTACGTTGTAAAACTCAAGACGCTGCACGATACCGAAGCGATCGCGCAGCGGCGATGTCAGTGAACCCGCGCGAGTGGTGGCACCAATCAAGGTGAACGGCGGCAAATCGAGTTTTATCGAGCGCGCCGCTGGGCCTTCGCCAATCATAATATCCAGCTGATAGTCTTCCATCGCCGGATACAGCACCTCTTCCACCACCGGTGACAGACGGTGAATCTCATCGATAAACAGCACGTCGTGAGGTTCAAGGTTGGTCAGCATCGCGGCCAGATCGCCCGCCTTCTCCAGCACCGGGCCAGAGGTGGTTCGCAAATTTACGCCCATCTCATTCGCCACAATGTTAGCCAGCGTGGTTTTGCCTAACCCCGGCGGGCCAAAAATCAGCAGATGATCCAGCGCATCGCCACGCAGTTGCGCCGCTTTGATGAATATCTCCATCTGCTCACGCACCTGCGGCTGACCGACATATTCCGCCAGGAGCTTAGGACGAATGGCACGGTCGAGGCTCTCTTCTTCGATAATAGAGCCGCCCGAGACCAGGCGATCGGCTTCAATCATGCATTACCTCAAATAGCTGCGCGCAGAGCTTCACGGATCAGGGTTTCACAGTCCGCATCAGGTTTGCCAACTTTACTGATCATGCGGCTGGCTTCTGCCGGTTTATAGCCCAGAGCCACCAGCGCAGCAACCGCTTCAGCTTCAGCGTCATTCGCTGCTGGCGCTTCAGACGGCGTGGTCAGCGTAAAGGTCGAGTCGCTGCCAAACAGATCGCCGTGCATGCCTTTGAAGCGGTCTTTCATCTCCACCACCAGGCGCTCTGCAGTTTTCTTACCCACGCCAGGCAGTTTGATCAATGACACGATCTCTTCTCGCTCGACGGCGGTGACAAACTGCTGTGCGGACATGCCAGAAAGGATTGCCAGTGCCAGCTTTGGACCCACACCATTCACTTTCACCAGTTCACGGAACAGCGCACGCTCTTGCTTGTTATTGAAGCCAAACAGCAGCTGCGCATCTTCACGCACCACAAACTGGGTAAAGATAATCGCTTCCTGATTGATCTCCGGCAGCTCGTAGAAGCAGGTCATTGGCATGTGCACTTCATAACCGACACCGTTCGCCTCAATTAACACCAGCGGCGGCTGTTTTTCCAGAATATTGCCTCGTAAGCGACCAATCACCTGAGCAGTTCCTTATGTAATTCTATCAACACCGAATAGATCTCCGCTGACGATAGAGTGTCGCGCGCACGAATCCCAATCAGCTCACATATGTCAGTGATTCGGGTGAACAAGGGCGGCCAATGCATCAGTCAGTGAAAATATGACGGGTATTTATATCATAAAAAAGGCTGGATCAATATCCAGCCTTCAATGTTTGGTTTTCATCAACCAGACCGCAATCGTCCACGCGTCATCACCAGCTTAGTGTCACTCAATCGTGCCGTATTCTGGCTCAAATGACAGTGGGTAATGGCGATCGCCAGTGCATCGGCGGCATCGGCTTGCGGGTTAGCGGGCAGTTTCAGCAAAGTACGCACCATGTGCTGCACCTGACTTTTCTCTGCCCCACCGGTGCCGGTTACCGTTTGTTTGACCTGCCGCGCGGCATATTCAAACACCGGCAAATCGAGGTTCACCGCCGCCACAATTGCGGCACCACGCGCCTGGCCTAGCTTCAATGCAGAGTCAGCATTCTTCGCCATAAATACCTGCTCAATAGCAAAATAGTCTGGCGAGAATTGGGTGATGATTTCAGTCACCCCGGCGTAGATCAATTTGAGGCGAGAAGGCAGATCGGTAACGCTGGTGCGGATACAGCCGCTGCCCAGATAAGTGAGCTGGCGGCCAACCTGACGAATCACACCGTAACCGGTGACGCGCGAACCGGGGTCAATCCCGAGAATGATCGCCACTACGCGCCTCCGGTTGTCGGGTTAATGGAAAACGCCATTACAGCGTTTCCGCGACCTCATCAGAAATTTCACCGTTGTGGTAAACCTCCTGCACATCGTCGCAGTCTTCCAGCATGTCGATCAGACGCAGCAGTTTCGGTGCAGTTTCCGCATCCATTTCCGCTTTGGTTGATGGGATCATGGCAACTTCAGCGGTATCCGCTTTCAGACCACCGGCTTCCAGTGCATCACGCACGGCGCCCATCTCTTCCCACGCGGTAAACACATCAATCGCACCGTCGTCGTAGCTCACCACGTCTTCAGCACCGGCTTCCAACGCCGCTTCCATTACAGCATCTTCATCCTGACCTGGAGCATAAGAGATCACGCCCTTCTTGCTGAACAGGTAAGAAACGGAGCCGTCGGTACCCAGATTGCCACCGGTTTTGGTGAAGGCGTGACGCACTTCGCCCACGGTACGGTTACGGTTGTCACTCAGACACTCGATCATCACTGCTGAGCCGCCAGGACCGTAACCTTCATAGATGATGGTTTCCATGTTGGAATCATCTTCGCCGCCCACGCCGCGTGCAATCGCACGGTTCATGGTGTCACGGGTCATGTTGTTGGACAGGGCTTTGTCCATTGCAGCACGTAGACGCGGGTTGGAGTTGGCATCGCCGCCACCCAGTTTCGCTGCGGTCACCAGCTCACGAATGATTTTGGTGAAGATTTTGCCGCGCTTAGCATCCTGCGCCGCTTTGCGGTGCTTGGTGTTTGCCCACTTACTGTGTCCAGCCATCTTGAGTATTTCTCCGATCTTTTATTTCGCACGAGCTATCTTACTGGCGATCTCGATTCCCGGCAGTGCTCGCAATCCTCACGTACAAAAGTACGCTCCGGTTGCTGCGCGCTGGCGGTAACCGACCTCGCTGCGCCGATTACGCCCGACTGTTCAATATTGGGCGGCGTAGAACTGAAAATCTGTGCCGATTACGCCCGTCTGTTCAATTTTAGCGGTGCGAGATGAATGCCTGGCACCGGATTTAAACACGAAGGAAACTCGCTTCGTCGAATTCGTGGAATCTACCTTAATCGTCGCCGGAAAAACGCGCGGCGGCGGGCATTCAGGTAAATTCTTCGATTGCCTGGCGGTTACTCCAGGACTTCGTCAGGGCTGCGGCAGCGGCAGGGTCGAGCCAGCACGCGGCCAGATGCTCGGTGAGCAGCAGGTCGCGCTCTTGCGGGAGTGCCAGCCGGAACCAGTGTTCACGGTTGTGCGTGGTACCGGGTGCGTAGCGATGGCGATAGTGCGGAAAGATTTCAAACTCAATGTGTTTGTGGCAATCATCCAGCACCAGCTGTTCGCCCGCAACGTCGATACCCAGCTCTTCTGACACTTCGCGCTGTGCCGCCTGACGCGGGCTCTCACCCGCTTCGAGGCTGCCGGTCACGGATTGCCAGAAGCTTTCATCATCCCGTCGCTGCAGCATTAACACCCGGCCAGTATCTCGCGCAAAAATCACCACCAGCACTGAAACCGGATGTTTATAGCCCATTACTTGTTCTCTGACTTTTCTTTCTTCGGTGCCACCAGAATACCGAGATCCAGCAGTGCCGCCGGGTTGGCTTCACTCGGTGCTTCGGTCATCAGGCATGCCGCTGCGGTGGTTTTCGGGAACGCGATAACATCACGGATGTTGTCAGTGCCCGTCAGCAACATCGTCAGACGATCGAGACCAAATGCCAGGCCCGCGTGCGGTGGTGTACCGTATTTCAGCGCGTCGAGCAGGAAGCCAAATTTCTCACGCTGCTCTTCTTCGGTAATACCGAGAATGCTAAATACGGTCTGCTGCATTTTACCGTTGTGGATACGCACGGAACCGCCGCCCACTTCGTAACCGTTGATCACCATATCGTAGGCATTGGCAACTGCCTGCGTGGGATCAACTGCCAGCTGTTCTGCGGTCAGCTCTTTCGGTGAGGTAAACGGGTGGTGCATCGCTGCCAGGCCGCCCTCTTCATCCGCTTCAAACATCGGGAAGTCCACTACCCACAGCGGCGCCCACATGTTCTCATCGGTAATTTTCAGGTCGCGGCCCACTTTCAGACGCAGTGCACCCAGCGCATCTGTGACGATTTTGGCACGGTCAGCACCAAAGAAGATCAGATCGCCATCTTGTGCCGTGGTGCGGTTCAGAATCGCTTCGACGATTTCTGGCGTCAGGAACTTAGCCACCGGGCTCTGAACACCTTCAAAACCTTTCGCACGTTCGTTAATCTTCATCCACGCCAGACCTTTGGCGCCATAGATCTCTACAAATTTGGTGTACTCATCAATCTGCTTACGCGTCAGCGCTGCGCCGCCTGGCACACGCAGTGCGGCAACACGACCTTTCGAATCGTTAGCCGGGCCAGCGAACACCTGGAACTCCACGTTCTGCAGCAGGTCAGCGACATCGACCAACTCCATCGGGTTACGCAGGTCAGGCTTATCCGAACCGTAGCGGCTCATCGCTTCGGCAAAGGTCATCTGCGGGAAGTCACCGAGATCCACGCCTTTCACGTCGATCCACAGTTCACGGATCAAACGCTCCATCTTTTCACGCACCTGCTCGGCGGTCATGAAAGAAGTTTCCACGTCGATCTGGGTGAATTCTGGCTGGCGGTCAGCACGTAAGTCTTCATCACGGAAGCATTTTACGATCTGATAGTAGCGGTCAAAACCGGACATCATCAGCAGCTGTTTGAACAGCTGAGGTGACTGCGGCAGTGCGTAGAATTTGCCTTTGTGCACACGGCTTGGCACCAGATAGTCACGCGCACCTTCTGGCGTGGCTTTGGTCAGCATCGGGGTTTCGATATCGAGGAAACCTTCGTTATCCATAAAGCGACGCACGAAGCTGGTGATTTTCGCACGGGTTTTCAGACGCTGGGCCATTTCCGGACGACGCAGGTCCAGATAGCGATAGGTAAGACGCGCTTCTTCGCTGTTGACCTGATTAGAGTCCAACGGCAGCGGTTCAGCACGGTTGATAATGTTCAGCGCGTGGGCAAACACTTCGATGTCGCCGGTGGCCATATCACTGTTGCGGTTCTTCTCATCGCGCGCACGCACGGTGCCGGTGATCTGGATGCAGAATTCGTTACGCAGTTCAGAGGCCAGCTGGAAAGCGTCCTGATGATCGGCGTCGAAGAATACCTGAGCGATACCTTCACGGTCGCGCATATCGATAAAAATCAGGCTGCCCAGATCGCGACGGCGGTTAACCCAACCGCAGAGAGTGACTTGCTGACCCACGTGAGACAGATTGAGCTGTCCGCAATATTCTGTACGCATAACGTATCCTTTTAACTTCGCCGCTGCTGCCAGACAACATCAGGCCGCGTAACCTTATGAGATGCTGTCGCAAAAAAGGCGGCTATTATAATGGAAAAACCCAGGCAGGATAAGTAGAGCCAGATCAAAGCGGACAAAACATTGTGGTTTATCGCGCGGTTTTTCCTGCCAACATCAAAACAGGGTACATTACCCGACACATTCCCGCCCGCAAAAGGATTCAGGAGTCGCGTTTGACACTTCGCATTGGATTACCGCAATGGCAACATCCCCGCTGGAAGCAGTATGGCCTGGAAACGCTGGCGGATTATGCCCAGTTGTTTGACTGCGTCGAAGGCAACACTACGCTGTATGCGCTGCCCTCCCCGGAAGTCGTGATGCGCTGGCGTGACATGACACACGATGACTTCCGCTTCTGCTTTAAATTTCCCAAAAGCATCAGTCATACCGCCGCATTACGGAACTGCGATGAACTGCTGAATGAATTCTTACGCTTACTCGATCCGTTAAGCCATCGCATCGGGCAGTATTGGCTGCAACTGCCAGCGACCTTTTCACCCGCACAACTGAAAGACTTATGGGTGTTCCTTGATAGCCTGCCGCGCGGATTCAGCTACGGTGTAGAAGTACGCCATGAACAGTTTTTTGCCAAAGGCGAAGCCGAGCGCGCCTTCAATCGCGGCCTGCTGGAGCGCGGTGTCAATCGGGTAATACTCGACAGCCGTCCCGTCCACGCCTCGACTTCGCAAACCGCCGCCGCCGTGGATGCCCGTGCGAAAAAACCACGCGTGCCACCGCATGCCGTGCGCAGCGGTTCGCAACCGATGGTGCGCTTTATCGGCAGTGACAGCGTTGAAGAGAGCGTGCCGCTGTTTCAGCCGTGGCAAAACAAACTGGCGGAGTGGCAGGTAGATAGCGATCCGATGCTGTTCATCCATACACCGGATATGGGCGAGGTGTTTCCCTTACTGCAGGCGCTGTGGCCTCAGTTGCTGCAGCTTGAGCCTTCGCTGCGCAATCTGCCCGACTGGCCGCAACAATCCAGCCTGTTCTAAACTCAAAGCGGGTGCAGCCTGCGGGACTTTCTGACAGAATAGCGCCCTTTCCGATTCCTCTCTCCGGACTTTTCATTATGTCTGACCGCGATACGCTATTTTCCGCACCCATCGATAAGTTGGGTGACTGGACCTTTGACGAGCGCGTGGCTGAAGTCTTTCCCGATATGATTCAGCGCTCGGTGCCGGGTTATTCCAACATCATTTCGATGATTGGCATGCTGGCAGAACGCTTTGTACAGCCTAACAGCCAGGTTTACGATCTCGGCTGCTCGCTGGGCGCGGCTACGCTCTCTGTCCGCCGCAATATCCATGTGCCGGGCTGCCAGATTATTGCCGTGGACAACTCACCCGCGATGGTGGAACGCTGCCGCCGCCATATTGATGCCTTCCGCGCGGATACGCCGGTGCAGGTGATCGAAGCGGATATTCAGGACATCCACATTGAGAACGCTTCAATGGTGGTGCTGAACTTTACCCTGCAATTCCTTGAGCCCCCTGCGCGTCTGGAATTGCTGAAAAAGATCGCCAAAGGTTTGAACCCTGGCGGTGCGCTGGTGTTGTCAGAAAAATTCAGCTTCGAAGATGGCGAAGTCGGCGAACTGCTGTTCAACATGCATCACGACTTCAAGCGCGCCAACGGTTATAGCGAACTGGAAATCAGCCAGAAACGCAGCATGCTGGAAAACGTCATGCTCACCGACAGCGTAGAAGCGCACAAGGCGCGGTTGAAAACCGCCGGATTTGCCCACGCGGAATTGTGGTTCCAGTGCTTTAACTTTGGTTCTTTGGTAGCGTTGAAATGATTGATTTTGGCCGTTTTTATCAGCAAATCGCCACTGGCCCGTTGGCGAGCTGGCTGGAAGTTTTACCCGCACAAGTGGCAGCCTGGCAGCGCGAAAATCTGCACGGTAAATTCCGTGACTGGGAAAAAGCGGTGGATTACCTGCCGCTGCTGAACCCGCAAACGCTGGATCTGGTCAACGGCGTCACGGCCACGGCTGACGATCTCACCGATCGCCAACGCCTCGGCATTGAAAACCTGCTGCGTAACCTGATGCCATGGCGCAAAGGTCCTTATTCACTTTACGGCACCGAGATTGATACCGAATGGCGCTCGGATTGGAAGTGGGATCGCGTACTGCCGCATATCTCGCCGTTGACCCATCGCACGGTGTTGGATGTCGGTTGCGGTAGCGGCTATCACATGTGGCGCATGATTGGCGCGGGCGCAAAGCTGGTGGTCGGCATCGATCCAATGCAGCTGTTCCTGTGCCAGTTCGAAGCGGTGCGTAAGCTGCTGGGCGACGATCGCCGCGCGCATCTGCTGCCGCTCGGCATCGAACAGCTGCCGGCATTACAAGCATTCGATACCGTGTTTTCCATGGGTGTGTTGTATCACCGCCGTTCGCCGCTTGATCATCTGCTGCAGCTGAAAAACCAGTTGGTGAGTGATGGCGAACTGGTGCTGGAAACGCTGGTGGTGGAAGGCGATGAAAATACGGTACTGGTGCCGGGTGAACGTTATGCCCAGATGCGCAACGTCTACTTTATTCCGTCTGCCGCCGCATTGAAGGGCTGGCTGGAGAAGTGCGGTTTTGTCGATGTGCGTATTGCGGATTATGCAGTAACGTCAACGGATGAGCAGCGCCGTACCTCCTGGATGACCAGCGAATCGCTGGCTGAGTTCCTTGATCCTAACGACAGCAGCAAAACCATTGAAGGTTATCCAGCACCGCTGCGCGCGGTACTGGTGGCACGTAAGCCGTAATACTTAACGCCGCGACAGCGCCAGCTTCGCGGCGAAACCAATAAACACGCAGCCGGTTAAACGATCCATCACTTTCAGCACCGTCGGACGACGCAGATGCGCCGCAAAATACTGGCTGCCGCCAATCAACACCGCATTCCATACCAGACCAATCAGCATGTGGGTTAACGCCATCAAGGTACACCACAGCGCCACTGACGCACCGGCCGGAATAAACTGCGGCAGGAAAGTGACATAAAATACGCCGACTTTTGGATTTAGCAGATTGCCGAATAATCCTCGCGAGAAGCAGGCGAAATAGCTCTGCTCTTTGCCTTGCACATTCTGGCTCTCCTCCGCCTGGGTGCGGGGATTCAGCAGCAGTTTGACCCCGAGATATAACAGATATGCTGCGCCGACCCACTTCAGCAGGTTATAGGCCATTTCAGAAGCCAGCAGCAGCGCGCCGAGCCCCAGCCCCACAGCAACGCCCCACACCAGACAACCCATGGTGACGCCCAATGCGGTGGCTGATGCCCGTTTCCAGCCCTGTGCGGCTGCGGATCGTAGTACCAGCGCGGTATCGAAGCCTGGCGTCAACGTCAGTATGGTAATGGCAAAAAGAAAAGAGAAAATCAGTGTCATAGCAAGCTCCCTGTCAGTTCGCCGCTATCTTAACCTTGCTGCAACATCCTGACGATAGTTACCTTCCGTCATCAATTGATAATAATTCTCAACTTGCCAGTAATGGTTAAATCTCCGTCATTTTTCTGTGTCACTTTATCGGCAACGGCTTTTCTCACATCAAGGAGTTGTCGCTATGAGTAAATTCATTTTTTCTTCTCCGCGTAAATATGTTCAAGGCGCCGGTGTATTAGATGAACTGGGAACCTATGTGGCCGAACTGGGTCAGCATGCGTTTCTGGTCGCCGATGACATCGTCTGGAAGCTGATCGGTGAACGCACGCAGAAAACGTTAAAAGCGGCGGGCATTGAGTTCAGCTGGCAGCAGTTTAATGGTGAAGCCTCCAGCAATGAGATCAATCGCTTAACGCAACTGGCTAAAGCGCAAGGCAGTAACGTGGTGGTGGGACTTGGTGGTGGTAAAACGCTGGACACGGTGAAAGCCATTGCGGATGAGCTTAAGCAACCGGTCGCCATCGTGCCGACCGTGGCCTCAACCGATGCGCCCTGCAGCGCCTTGTCCGTGATCTATTCCGACAGCGGCGTATTCGAAAGCTATCGCTTCTACAGCAAAAACCCGGATCTGGTGCTGGTGGATACCGCTGTTTGCGCCGGTGCGCCAGCACGTTTGTTCGCCTCAGGCATTGCCGATGGTCTGGCAACCTGGGTTGAGGCTCAGGCCGTGCTGCGCTCGCACGCCAAATCGATGGTCAATGGCGATCCCACCATTGCAGGCACCGCGATTGCGCGTGCCTGCGAAGAGACATTACTGACCTGGGGTTACAGTGCGTACACCGCGGTGAGTGAAAAACGCGTGACGCCAGCCGTGGAAGCGGTGGTGGAAGCCAATACCCTGCTTTCAGGTCTTGGCTTTGAGAATGCCGGATTGGCTGGCGCGCACGCCATTCATAATGGCTTCACCGCGATTGATGGTGATATCCATCATCTGACGCACGGCGAGAAAGTCGCTTACGGCACGCTGACGCAAATGGTGCTCGAACAACGTCCGGATGAGGAGATTGCGCGCTATATCCGCTTCTACCGTTCCATCAAAATGCCAACCACGTTGAAAGAGCTGCATTTGGAGAACGAATCCTGGGAGAATCTGCTGCGCGTCGGGGCGCTGGCGAACAGCGAGGGAGACACACTGAAAAACCTCAACCCGAACCTGTCGCCAGAAGACATTGCCAACGCGATTGTGGCAGTCGATGCCTTCAGTAGAACTGTGCAGTAAAAGAGGTTGGGCGCACCACGGTGCGCCCGGATCAACTGCGTTTACTCCCCGTCATCCGCTACGGCGGGCGGGCGATCCCAGTACTGATATTTGTACGCAGAGCTCAGGTGGCGCTCGATTGTGCCTTTGGCAAACACCTCGGTTTCATGCAGGTAACTCAGCGTGCAGTTACCGACCTCATCCCATAACTGACACTCATCAACTGAACTCAAAGTACTCACCGGCGTGGTGGCGAAGCCGTTAAGTCTTAACTCGCGCCACTGCTTATCGTAACTGTAGGTATCTTTGCCGCGTGCGCTCGATGATGAAGTCACCAACCCTTGTGGATTCCAGCGCCAGCGGCTCTCGCCGTTAGTCATCACATCACTGCCGCGCGCGACGCTTTTCTCCAGGCGAAAATGTTTGTCATAGCGGTAAGTGGTATCGGTAAAGCCATCTTTCCCCATGCTGGTGAATTTATCGGAAGAGCTGATGATGTTGCCATGCTGACCAATTTGCCAGCTGATGGTGCCCTGACGGTTGTCCACCACTTCCTCTTTGCCCGCTCTCACCACTTTGACCAGATAGGCATACTCCGCCACCCAACCACGCTGCACGCGGGCGATGTGTTGTTCCATAGTCAGCACCACGTTGCCTTCGTTCTTGTCATACGTGATGTCGGCAACCATCAGATCCCCGCACTGATCGAACTGTCCCAGCACGCGTTTTTGCGAATCAACATCTTTACCGAATTCCCCCGCCACCACCTGGCGTACCGCGCCTTTGGCATCACCACCCAGCATGATCCAGTTGTTGCTGCTGGTAATATTTTTGCTCATAGGCGGACAGGCAGTGCTCACCGCCAGCGCTGAACCAGACAAGGGGAACAACAGCACTAAAACAGCACAAGAGTAGGATTTCATGAATGTTATCCGCGCTAAGCCATAGAGTAATCAAAGCATCTTTTTTAACAATGCGCTATCAACGGCTATACGGCAGACAAAAAGAACCCCAGCAAAATTCACTGGGGTTTGGTACTTGCAAACATCACGTCAGAGTTTTGGCGTGCTGCGCGGCAAAAGGAGTGCGAACTCAGGCGACACGAACAGCGGTCATTTCCAGCATACTTTTCATCGCTTCGACCACATCGCCGTCGACACAAGTTCGGCTAAATTCATCGACTTCTGCTTCGGAGCACATGGAGACACCGGCTTTACGGTAGCGCATCGGGGAAGCAACAAGTCGGCTGGCGGAGCTGTGTACTTCCTGCAGACCACTATCGATAAATTTCTGCAAATTGCTCAAGCGTACACCCGCACCGGCCATAATAATTGGACCCGTACTGACTTCATTTAGTTCCCGCAACAATGCAATTCCGGTCTCCGCACTTTGCTGCTGACCGGAGGTCAAAATACGGGCAACACCTAAATCTGACAACATGTCCAGCGCGCGTTTGGGGCTGTGGCACAAATCAAACGCGCGATGAAAAGTCACCGCCATGCCATCGCACAGCGCCATAATCTGCCGCATCCGCGTGATATCAACGTGGGCATCTTCATCCAGCATGCCAATCACCACGCCAGGGAAACCTAATTCACGCATCAGCGCGACATCGGATTTCATCACCTCAAATTCCTGTGCGGTGTAACAAAAATCGCCGCCACGGGGGCGAACAATCGGGTGAACCGGGATAGAGAGTTCACGTTGGGCGGCTTCCAGCAAGCCAGCCGACGGCGTCAGCCCGCCTTCACGTGGGGCACTGCACAGTTCCACGCGATCGGCACCGGACTGCTGTGCAGTCATTGCACAGTCGATGCCGTAACAACAAATTTCCAGTTTCGTCATACCTTGCTCCTTTTCATGACTTCTGGCTCGGGAGGATGGCTTAAGTTAGTCTGCTTAATGGGACAGTTTACGTGGAAACCTCACTATGGCATTCGATTTTGATCAATGGATAGACCGTCGTCACAGCGATAGTTTGAAATGGCACAAATATGGTGATCGCGATGTGCTGCCATTATGGGTTGCAGATACGGATTTTCGCTCGCCAAACTGCATTATTGAGGCCATTAAAAAACGCGTTGAGCACGGTGTTTTCGGCTATGGCGGCACGCCCACGGGATTGATTGATATCACTGTTTCCCGCCTGGCGCAGCGCTACCACTGGCATATTCAACCGGAATGGATCGTCATGCTGCCTGGCGTTGTCAGCGGCCTCAATCTTTCGGTCCGGGCATTTACTGAAGCCGGCCAGCGCACGGTGGCACCGACGCCAATTTATCCGCCGTTTCGCGCCGCCTCTAAACTCGCCGAGCGCGAGCAGGTCAATTTGCCGCTGCGTTTACAGCAAGACCGTTGGGTCGTCGATTTCGAAACGGATGCGCTGCAGGGTAATGAACGCCTGCTGATGTTGTGTAACCCGCAGAACCCCGGCGGCACCGTCTATCGCCGTGAGGAGCTGGAAGCGCAACTGGCTTTTGCTCAGCAACACGATTTGATCGTTTGTTCTGACGAAATTCACTGTGATTTGATTCTGTCGCCGGATGCACACCATATTCCCTTTGCGGCATTAAGTGATGATGCAGCACAGCGCAGCATTACGCTGATATCACCGTCGAAAACCTTCAACATTGCCGGTCTGGGCGCCTCGATGGCGATTATTCCCAATCCTGAGTTACGCAAACGTTTTAAGCAGGTGCGCGAAGGCATTGTGCCTGGGGTCGATATCCTGGCGTTAGTGGCAGCAGAAGCGGCCTGGCGTGATGGTGATGCGTGGCTGGAGGCGCAAATCCATTACCTGCGAGCGAATCGCGACTGGCTGGTGGCGCAAGTCAATGCGCTTCCCGAACTGCAGATGAACTTGCCGGAAGCCACCTATCTCGGTTGGATTGACGCCAGCCAGCTGGATGTGGCCAGTCCCGCTCTTTATTTTGAGAAACACGGCCTCGGTTTTTCACCCGGCCGCGATTTCGGCGATGACAACTTTGTGCGCTTTAACTTCGGCTGTACGCGCGCCCTGCTGGAACAGGCGGTAAGCCGATTGCACAGCGCGGTCATCGCACGACGTTAGCCTTGTTCACTGGCGACAATCTCTTCCAGTCGCCACGGATGAAACTTGATAGTGGTTTGCCCGTCCGTCACCGCCAGAGTCGGGTTGGGCAGACGCTCATTTTCCCCTTTCGGCGCGCTGGTTTTGAAGGAGATGCCTGGCTGTGTCAACGCCTGGTCGGAGAGCAGCGCCATCGCGCGCATGCCCAAGGTTTCTGGCTCACCGCGCAAGACAATTTCCACATGTTCCCAACCTTCATGACGATACAATTTCTCACCCGGCCAGGGTAACTCAATCACATCGACCTGTCTGCCCGCGAGGCTCAGCGGCTGATGCAGTTTGAATAAGCAAATGGGGCGTCCATTGATCATGGCCTCGGAAAACAGCTGCCCAATTTGCTGTAAACCCGCTTTCCAGCGTTCGGCAGTGGCGAACTGATGGCAACGAACGGCAATATGGTCAACCTCATGTTCTGCCCATTCCAGCCCTAATCGTTCAGCAAATTGCTGCAAAGCCAGCTCAAAGCGAGTCAGGTCTTTTTCTAAATCACTCAATTCCGAAGGAAAATGCATCCTTTAACTCCATAAACGTCGATATCAGTTCAGTTATTTTAATCAATGAATTCGTGGGTCAGCCGCGGATTACGCTTGACAAAATTGTCGGATTCCTCCGATTAAGCCTCAGAAAGCGCCTAAAACCGCCTAAACACCCCCTCTAATTAGGATTAATCCCCCAATCAGGGCCAGAAGTTACTTTATGAAAGTGGGTTAAACCTCTGTTATTATTAACGATAATTAATACAATGAGATAAATCTTATTTCAGTTGCAAACAATTGCAGCTTGATACCCTTTCTTATAAATTTGTGTTTCACAACTACAAGGAATGGCTCTATGTCTATGCTCATTGTTGTCGCGGTCCTGATTGCATTGATGGGATTTGCAATTTCCCGCCACTGGAAGGTGCGTGAAGACAAAAGCGTTAAAAATCCTCGTCGTCACCCGCGTCGCCGTTAATCGGCGCGCGGGTTGCTCTTACCCACCATTGCGCATGCTAAAAGCTGACGCACTTTAACATTTCACGTATACTTCCCCTCTTATTTTTCCGTCCCGCCGCGCTGTTGCGGGATGAAGGCATCGGCTCGCCGCCCGTGGCGGGCCTTTTCAGCATATGAAGGTAACGCGGTGAATATTCAGGCTCTTCTATCCGATAAAGTCGGTCAGGCAATGGTAGCGGCGGGTGCGCCAGCGGATTGTGAACCTCAGGTTCGTCAGTCGGCTAAAGTGCAGTTCGGCGATTATCAGGCGAACGGTATCATGGCTGTAGCGAAAAAGCTTGGTCAGGCACCGCGCCAGCTGGCTGAACAGGTGATTCAGCATCTGGATCTCGCCGGCATCGCCAGCAAAGTCGAAATCGCCGGTCCCGGCTTCATCAATATTTTCCTCGATCGCCAGTGGCTGGCTGCACAAACCGCGCAGGCCCTGCAGTTGCCGCGCCTTGGCGTCAGCAGCCTCGAACCGCAGACTATCGTGATCGATTACTCGGCGCCCAACGTGGCGAAGCAGATGCACGTCGGTCACGTCCGCTCCACCATCATCGGTGATGCTGCGGTACGTACGCTGGAATTCCTCGGCCATAACGTGATTCGCGCTAACCACGTCGGTGATTGGGGTACGCAGTTCGGTATGCTGATTGCCTATCTGGAAAAGCAGCAGAACGAGCATCACGAAGACATCGCGCTGGCTGACCTGGAAGAGTTCTACCGTGAAGCCAAAGTCACCTATGATGCGGACGAAGCCTTCGCCGAACGCGCCCGTGGTTACGTGGTGAAACTGCAGGGTGGCGATGAGTATTGCCGCGCGATGTGGAAGAAGCTGGTCGATATCACCATGAGCCAGAATCAGGAAGTCTATGACCGCCTGAACGTAACTCTGACGCGCAAAGACGTGATGGGTGAGAGCCTGTATAACGATATGCTGCCTGGCATCGTGAGCGACCTGCGTGAAAAAGGCCTGGCTGTGACCAGCGAAGGCGCGACCGTGGTATTCCTTGAAGAGTTCAAAAACAAGGAAGGCGAAGCGATGGGCGTGATCATCCAGAAAAAGGATGGCGGCTATCTCTACACCACTACCGACATCGCCTGTGCGAAATATCGCTATGAGACGTTGAAAGCCGACCGCGTGCTGTACTACATCGATTCACGTCAGCATCAGCATTTGCAACAGGCATGGACCATCGTGCGCAAAGCTGGTTACGTGCCGGAGTCTGTGCCACTTGAGCACCACGCGTTCGGCATGATGCTGGGCAAAGATGGCCGTCCATTCAAAACCCGTAGCGGCGGCACCATTAAGCTGGCCGATCTGCTGGATGAAGCCGTTGAGCGAGCGCATGCGCTGGTCAGCGAGAAGAACCCGGAAATGTCAGCGCAAGAGCTGAAAGATCTGGCGGAAGTCGTCGGTATCGGCGCCGTGAAATATGCCGATCTGTCAAAAAGCCGCACCACCGATTACATCTTCGACTGGGATAACATGCTGGCGTTTGAAGGCAACACTGCGCCTTACATGCAGTATGCCTACACGCGCGTGCTGTCGGTGTTCCGTAAAGCCGGCATTGATGCCGAGAGCCTGAGCGGTGACATTGTGCTGACAGAAGAGCGTGAAGCGCAATTAGCGACCCGCCTGCTGCAGTTTGAAGAAGTGATCACCCAGGTTGCACGTGACGGTACGCCACATGTGATGTGTGCTTACCTGTACGATCTGGCTGGCCTGTTCTCTGGCTTCTACGAGCACTGCCCAATTCTCTCCGCTGAGGACGAGCAGGTGCGTAACAGCCGTCTGCAGCTGGCGGCACTGACCGCTAAAACGCTGAAACAAGGTCTGGATACGCTGGGTATCAAAACCGTCGAGCGTATGTAATAACAAAAAAACCCGCCTCGGCGGGTTTTTTATTGGCTATTGGTAATTCACCGTCACTTCACTGCTCACCACCCGTAACCCCGGCGGTAACGCGCCCTTCCCCTGAAAACCAAACGCCAGATGCAACGTCTCGTCAGCCGGGATATTCGCCAGGCTACGCGTTGAACCACTGCCGCCTTCAATCTCTACGCAACGCTGCGTCGCACATAAGCGCACGATCAATCCTGACGGAGCGGGACGGCTCAGCTGATAACGCCAGTTCACCACCGTGATAGCACCCACGGCAGGCGACGGGGCTTTTAACCCGGGCGTCGTGTGCCAGTTGCCGCGCGCGCCGAGGCTTGGACCGCTGGCACTGTCATTCCAGGATCCTGCCGCATCAACACTCAGCGGCAGCGCCATCATCGGTAACATCATTAATGCCCAGCACCAGCGACGCATGGTTACTTGCCTCCAATGGTGGCG
This sequence comes from Pantoea sp. alder81, assembly GCF_020179835.1. Classification (GTDB taxonomy): domain Bacteria; phylum Pseudomonadota; class Gammaproteobacteria; order Enterobacterales; family Enterobacteriaceae; genus Pantoea. The sequence goes on from NZ_JAIUDA010000002.1 coordinate 228,270, forward strand.
GTCATACGGATCTGGCGATTGTCGGTCAGCTCCATATTCGACAGCACCACCAGCTGCGGCAGATTGCGGCGCAGGAAGCGCGCCAGCAACGCACGCAGCGGATGGTTTACCAGCAACACCGGTGGTGCACCGGTCATCTCTTGCTGTTGTAGTGCGCCCTGCGTCTGCACCAGTAAGCGGTCTGCCAGACCTGGCTCCAGACCGCCGCCGCCTTGCAGGGCTTGCAGCAGCAGGCGCTCTAAGGTGGCATCCAGTCCAATCACCTGCACTTCACCGTTACCCGGGAACCACTGCTGGGTAATCGCGCGGCCCAACGCTACACGCACCACGCTGGTCAGCTCTTGTGGATCGGTTTGCACCGGCGCATGTTCCGCCAGCGTTTCAATGATGGTGCGCATATCGCGAATCGACACACGCTCAATCAGCAGGTTCTGCAGCACTTTATGCAGCGTGGTCAGGGTGATGACGCCCGGCACCAGATCTTCGGTCAGCTTCGGCATCTCCTGGGTCACGCGATCCAGTAGCTGCTGCGCTTCCTGACGACCAAACAGCTCGCTGGCGTATTGACCGATCAGATGGTTGAGATGTGTCGCCACCACGGTACTGGCTTCCACCACGGTGAAGCCCTGAATCTGTGCCTGCTCTTTCAACGCACTATCGATCCAGATGGCCGCTAAACCGAAGGCAGGATCAACGGTCGGTTCCCCCGGCAGCGAACCGGCTGCGGTGCCTGGGTTAATCGCCATCCAGCGTCCTGGATAGGCATCACCGCTGCCAATTTCCACGCCCTTCATCAGGATGCGGTAACGCGCTGGCGGTAGATCCATATTGTCGCGGATATGCACCACAGGCGGCAGGAAGCCCACCTCCTGTGCAACTTTTTTACGGATACTGCGGATGCGACCCAGCAGCTCACCGTTTTGCAGATGATCGACCATCGGAATCAGGCGATAACCAACTTCCAGACCCAGTGAATCTTCCAGCTGCACGTCTTTCCACGAAGCTTCCACCGTGGCGGGCGTCTCCTGCGTTTTGGTCAGACTGGTAGGTTCAGCAGATGTCTTCGGTTTCATTTCCCGGCCGCGCAGCCACCAGGCGAGGCCCAGCAGGCCTGCGGTAAACAGCAGGAACACAAAGTTTGGCATCCCCGGCACCAGGCCGAGCAGACCAATAACACCGCCGCTCAACATCAGTACGCGTGGGTTGCTGAACAGCTGGGAGACCATCTGATCGCCCACATCCTGATCGGTGCCAACGCGCGTCACGATGACACCCGCTGCGGTGGAGATCACCAGCGCCGGGATCTGTGCCACCAAACCGTCACCGATGGTCAGCAGCGTATAGGTTTCACCTGCGTGTCCCAGATCCATACCGTGCTGCACCACGCCCACCAGCAGACCGCCGATGACGTTGATCACCATGATCAAAATACCGGCGATGGCGTCACCACGCACAAACTTACTCGCACCGTCCATTGAGCCGTAGAAGTCAGCTTCCTGGGTCACTTCGGTACGACGACGCTTGGCTTCCTCTTCGCCTATTAAACCGGCGTTAAGGTCAGCATCGATTGCCATCTGCTTACCGGGCATCCCATCCAGCACAAAACGCGCGCCCACTTCGGCGATACGTCCGGCACCTTTGGTGATAACCATAAAGTTGATGATAACGAGGATGATGAACACCACAATACCGATGGCGAAGTTACCGCCCACCAGGAAGTGGCCAAAAGCTTCGACCACGCGTCCGGCGGCATCAGCACCCGTATGCCCTTCCAACAGGATGATACGGGTAGAGGCGACGTTCAGCGCCAGGCGCAGCAATGTAGAGAACAGCAGAATGGTCGGGAAGGCGGCAAATTCCAGCGTACGCTGGGTGAACATCGCCACCAGCAACACCATGATCGACAAAGCAATGTTAAAGGTGAACAACAGGTCGAGAATGAAGGCCGGAAGCGGCAGCACCATCATCGACAGGATCAACATGATCAGTATCGGCCCAGCCAGCACCTTCCACTGCGTGTCTTTAAAGTTGCCCGGTAAACGCAGCTTTTCGGCCATATTAGCCATCGTTTCTGTTCTCTCCTGCAAAGTCCATGTCTGCCGGAACCGGCAGCTGTTTTGGTTTGGTTGGGATCAAGCCGCCTTCACGCTTCCAGCGTCGCAGTTGCCATACCCATGCCAGTACTTCCGCCACCGCCGCATACAGCGCGCCGGGGATGAACTGACCAATTTCCGTATGTCGATACAGTGCACGCGCCAGTGGCGGTGCTTCTAAAATCGGTATGCGATGCTCTTTTGCCAGCTCACGAATTTTCAGTGCAATATCGCCGGCCCCTTTCGCAATCACCTTTGGCGCGCTCATCTTGCCTTCCTGATACTTCAGCGCCACCGAGTAGTGCGTCGGGTTGGTGACGATCACGTCGGCTTTTGGCACATCCGCCATCATGCGACGACGTGCCGCCGCACGCATGGCCTGACGAATACGCCCTTTGACGTGCGGGTCACCTTCGTTTTGCTTGTGCTCGTCACGGATTTCCTGACGCGACATTTTCAGCTTTTTGAAGTGGCTGTAGAGCTGCCAGAACACATCGAAACCCACCATCGGCACCAGGCCCAGCATGATCAACGCGCAGCTAATGGCGATCATGGTTAAACCATGGTGGAGCGCATTGACCGGTGATTCACTGATTAACCGCAGCATCTCCTGCCAGTGCGACCAGATGTACCAGCCGCCCACCAGCCCCACCAGCACCGCCTTCAAAATGGCTTTTAGCAGTTCTGCCCAGGTTTGAGATGACACCATGCGCTTCAGGCCGCTCAGCGGATTGAGCTTGGTGAAATCCAGCTTGATGGATTTGCCGCTGATGTTGATTCCACCGAGCAGCATGGGCGCGGCAATCGCAACAATCACCAGACCCGCCATCAGCGGCAGCAGCGCCATCACCGCCTGACCAATCAGATTGCTGATGTGGGCGATGATCATCTTGTCATCGGTCACCATGGCATGATCAAAGCGAAAACCGGTGGCCAACATGCTGGCCAGTCGTTCAGCCATCAGTTCGCCGCCCAGCCACAGGATCAGCAAGCCCGCCAGCAGCATCAGTACCGATGTCAGCTCGCGCGATCGCGGAATCTGCCCCTCTTCTCGCGCCTTCTCTAGTCGGTGCGCCGTGGGCGATTCTGTTTTGTCCTCGTCGCTCTCTTCAGCCACGACATACCTCAGCTGGCAGGAATTCTGAGCATAGGATGCCAAAACCCGCCAAGGCTAAAGCGTGGATTAAGGGGGGAAAATACGAGTTTATTTAGCCATAAGTGAAATTGCGCTGAGATCGGCGGTGTGAGGCTGGCGATAAAAGCGTACCACCTCGCCCACCAGCAGCAGTGCGGGAGATTGTGCCTGCTCACGCGCAATGGTAATGGTCAGGTCCGCCAGGGTGGTCACCATCACGCGCTGATCAGGGCGCGTGCCATTCTCAATGATCGCCACCGGCGTATCGGCAGCGCGACCGTGCGCCTGCAACTGGGCGCTGATGCTGGCGCTCCATTTCAATCCCATGTAAAACACCAGCGTCTGATTGCTGGCGGCTAAACTGGCATCATCCAGCTGTGGCTCACCGCTTTTGCCGTGCCCGGTGATTAGCCGTAAAGACTGCGCACAGTCGCGATGCGTCAGCGGAATGCCGCTTGCTGCCGCACAACCGGCTGCTGCAGTGATGCCGGGCACTATCTGGCAGGTAATACCCGCCTGCTGCAGAAACAACATCTCTTCTCCGCCGCGCCCAAAAATAAAGGGATCGCCGCCCTTCAACCTCACCACCCGGCGCCCACTGGCCGCCAGATCGGCCAATAACTGATTGATCTGCGCCTGCTTCAGGCCATGGCTGCCGGGCTTTTTACCGACATCGATCGACAGCGTCGAGGACGGCACTTCAGCCATGATCTCGTCGCTTACGAGGCGGTCATACACCACCACATCAGCGCTTTTAATCAGGCGTAGTGCTTTCAGCGTCAGTAATTCGACATCACCCGGCCCTGCCCCCACCAGCCACACGCAGCCCGGCGCCGAATCCCCACTTTGGAAATTGAACAGTTTTTCAAGACGCTCAATGGCCTGAGTCATGATGTTCTCCGCTACTGCGCCACACGCAGGGTTGCCAGTAAGTTTTTAAGTTCCGGAATACAGGAGCCACAGTTGGTGCCGCACTTTAACGCGGCACCGAGTGCCGCTGGCGAGTCGCAGCCCTGCTCGATCGCCCGACGGATCGCCACTTCTCCCACGCCGAAACAGCTGCAAATTGTCCGGCCCTGGCTTTCCCCCTGAGCCGGACGCCCACCCAATAGCGCATGACGCAGCTGCGGAGACGTTGGCGTCTCCGTGAAGGCTCGCGCCACGAAGCCATGATCAATCTCTGGCAACCAGGGCGCGGCATAAAACGCACACACTAAACGTCCGCTGCGCCAGCCCAGCATGTGTAACTGCTGTCCCGCCTGCGCCCGTTGCCACTGCACTTCCTGCATAGCGGGTAACTGCATCAACCAATCTGCTGCCTGCGCCTCACCCGCCAGCACATACCGCTGTGCTCCCTGTTGCGGCGCACGCGACCAATACAGCAGTTTCGGTGGTGTTATCACCTCAGGCATGAACAACCATCCCTGCCACGACGGACGCAGCGGTTGCAAACGCACTGCGGTCTGCTTCAACGCAGGTTGCCCCGAGTCAGGACAGCAGTGAGCCGCCACTAAGCCGTCGACATTTGCCTGCGCACTAAACTGACGCGTCCAGTGCATCGGGACAAACAGCTGCCCGCGCGTTAATCCACTGTCGATCATCACGCGACCACTCCACCAGCCCAATGCCGACTGCACGCGGGTGAGTTCGCCCTGACTTAAGCCGTGTGCCGCCGCATCAAGCGGGTGCAGCGCGACAAAAGGCTCATCGTAATGTTGCATCAGGCGCGGCACGTTGCCGGTGCGCGTCATGGTGTGCCACTGATCACGAATGCGCCCGGTGTTCATCAATAAGGGATATCGCGAACTGGTCAGCGTCTTAACCGGAATGGCCGGCGGCAACAAACGCGCTTTGCCATCCGCGTGGAAGAAACGACGATCGGCAAACAGCCGTGCGGTGCCACTCGGTGCGCTGTCATTGAGCGGCCACTGAACGGGCGCGAGCTGGTCATATTGCTCACGAGTGATCTGCGCCAGGGCGCTAATATCGAAGGCGCGACGGCCTTGATTTTCAAAGCCAGACAGCGCGGCATGTTCGGCAAAGATTTCGCTGGGATGCTGCCAGGCAAAGGCTTCGGCATATCCCAGACGCTGCGCCACCTGCGCCAGTAACCACCAGTCAGGTTTCGCTTCGCCGGCCGGGGCAATAAAACTGCGCTGGCGTGATATGCGCCGCTCGGAGTTGGTTACCGTGCCGTTCTTCTCGCCCCACCCTTGTGCCGGTAGCAAAACATCAGCCAAATCAGCGGTATCACTGCGCGCACTGACTTCGGACACCACCACCAGTTGGCACCTGGCCAACGCCTGAGCAACACGATTCCCTTCAGGCATCGACACCGCCGGATTGGTGCCCATGATCCACACTGCTTTGACTTCGCCGCTATCAATCGCATTGAACAGATTAACCGCGGTTAAACCGGGCTGACGTGCCACCTGCGGGCTGTTCCAGAAGCGACTCACGCGGTCCACCTCCTCTTCACTGAACCCCATGTGCGCCGCCAGCTGATTGGCTAAACCACCGACCTCACGCCCGCCCATGGCGTTCGGCTGTCCGGTTAATGAAAAGGGACCCGCGCCTGCATAGCCGATTTTTCCGCTGAGCAGATGGGCATTGATGATGGCGTTATTGTTGTCACTGCCGGTTTGCGACTGGTTGATTCCCATGCACCACAACGTCACCACGCGGGGTTGCTGGGCAAACCGTTGCCAGAAAGCCACAATATCTTGCTCGCTGAGCTGGCAGGCGGCGGCGACTGTGGCCAGATCCCAGGCTTTGCAGGCCGCCAGCGAGGCTTCGACGTTGGACAGATGGGGCAGCATGCTTGCATCCACCGCATCATTGTCGCTCAGCCAGTTAAGCAGCCCGGAGAACAGCGCACTGTCCGACCCCGGCTGCAGGGCCAGATGCAGATCGGCGATATCACAGCTGGCCGTGCGACGTGGGTCGATCACCACTAGCTGCATCTCGGGTCGATCGGTTTTCGCCTGCACCAGCCGCTGCCACGCCACCGGATGCGCCCACGCCGCGTTTGAACCGACCAGCACCACCATATCCGCCTGCTCGATATCTTCATAACAGCAGGGCACTGCATCGGCACCAAACGCCCGTTTGTAGCCCACCACCGCCGACGCCATACAGAGCCGTGAATTGGTATCGATATTGGCGGCGCCGATAAAGCCCTTCATCAGCTTGTTGGCGGTGTAGTAGTCCTCAGTCAGAAGTTGGCCAGAGCCATAAAACGCCACTGCCTGTGGGCCATGCTGATCGATGATACGGCGCAGCCCTTGTGCGACATGATCCAGCGCCTGATCCATGCTGACGCGTTCACCGTGGATCTTCGGCCACAACAGACGCCCTTCATGAGACAGGGTTTCACCCAGCGCAGAGCCTTTCACGCACAGGCGGCCAAAGTTCGCCGGGTGCTGACGGTCCCCGCTCACCGGCTGTTCGGGCGCGTGGATTTCTACGCCACAGCCCACGCCGCAGTAAGGACAGGTGGTTTTCATGATGCTGCCGCGAGCGCGAGAATAGGTTGATGACCGAGCCACACTTTGCCGCCATCGACGCGTACCGGCCAGCAGCGCAGTTGGTGCTCGGCATTATCCAGACTCTGTCCATCGCGCAAACGAATCCGCTGCTTATATAGCGGAGAGATCACCACCGGTTCGCCCGCCACATCACCGAGAATCCCGCGCGACAATACGCTGGCCTGCGTGCCCGGCTCAATATCCTCCAGCGCGTAGATTGCTTCACCAAAACGGAACAGCGCCACACGCTGGCCACCCAGTCGCGCACCCATCCCTGCGGCCTCAGGAATTGACGCCACATCACAAATGGCGCTCCAGGGTTCAGCAGGCAGCGTTGTCACTGGAATGATGTCCATGGCCGCGGGTTGTCGCTGGTCGCGCACGCGCACATAGTTCAGGGTTTCATCCGCTTGCTCACTGTTGACTGTTGCACTGAACAATGCACGACGTGAAGGATCCTGCAGCGTGCTTTGCCACTCGCACTGGTAGCGATCCACCACCAATTGCATCTCCTGCTCCAGCATGTCGCCGATACCAAGGGCATCCTCGATGATCACGCTGCGCAGGTAATCCAGTCCGCCCTCCATGTTGTCCATCCACACGCTGGTGCGCTGCAGACGGTCGGCGGTACGCACATAAAACATCAGAATGCGATCCACATAGCGCAACAGCGTTTCATCATCCAGATCGCTGGCGAACAGGTCAGCGTGACGCGGCTTCATGCCGCCATTGCCGCACACATAGAGGTTCCAGCCTTTATCGGTGGCGATCACCCCAATGTCCTTGCTCTGCGCTTCAGCACACTCGCGGGTACAGCCCGACACCGCCATTTTGATTTTGTGTGGCGCACGAAGCCCTTTGTAGCGATTCTCCAGCGCGATAGCGAAAGCGGTGGAGTCCTGCACGCCATACCGACACCAGGTCGAGCCGACACAGGACTTCACGGTGCGCAGCGATTTGCCGTAGGCGTGGCCGGTCTCGAAGCCAGCGGCAATCAGTGTTTCCCAGATGTCCGGCAGCTGATCCAGCCGTGCGCCAAATAGATCGATACGCTGTCCGCCGGTGATTTTGGTGTAGAGATCGTAACGGGCCGCTACTTCGCCGATGGCAATCAGCCCTTTAGGCGTGATTTCTCCGGCTGGCACGCGCGGCACCACGGAGTAAGTGCCGTCTTTCTGGATGTTGGCAAAGTAGCGGTCATTGGTGTCCTGCAACGGCAGATGCTGGGGTTTGAGCAGATACTCGTTCCAGCACGATGCCAGCAGCGAGCCCGCCAGCGGCTTGCACACTTCACAGCCGTGACCTCGACCATGCTGCTGGATCAGGTGATCAAAGGTGGTGATATTGCCGACGCGTATCAGGTGATACAGCTCCTGCCGTGAGTAGGCAAAGTGCTCGCAGATATCCTTTTTGACCACCACACCCTGGTTCGCCAGCTCCAGCTCCATCACCTGTTTCACCAGCGCACTACAGCCGCCACAGCCGGTGGCCGCTTTGGTGCAGCTTTTGATTGCGGCCATATCGCCGCAACCGCCCTGCACGGCTGCACAAATATCCCCCTTGCTGACGTTGTGGCATGAGCAGATCTGCGCGGCTTCCGGCAACGCCGCTACCCCCAACGCTTTGGATGGCGCCCCTGCCAGCTGCGGCAGGATCAGGCTTTCTGGTTCACTCGGCAGCGGCATCTTGTTGAGCATCATCTGAAGCAGACTGCTGTAATCACCGCTGTCACCCACCAGCACACCGCCGAGCAAGGTTTTGCTGTCTTTGCACACCACCAGTTTTTTGTAGATGCCTTTGGGATTGTCAGTCCAGTGATAGCTTTGACTGTCAGCGGTGCGGCCATGCGCATCCCCAAACGAGGCCACTTCCACACCGAGCAGTTTAAGCTTGGTGCTCATATCCGCGCCGCCGAATGCCAGCTCCTCCTGCGCCAGCTGCGCTGCCAGCACGCGCGCCATCTGATAGCCCGGTGCCACCAAACCAAAAACCTGCCCTTGCCACAGCGCACACTCGCCAATCGCATACACGCCGGCCACGTTGGTTTCACAGCCGTCGTTAATGGCAATGCCACCCCGCTCACCGAGTTGGATGCCCGCCGCACGCGCCAAAGTATCGCGTGGTCGGATACCGGCGGAGAACACAATCAGATCGGTTTCCAGTACGCTGCCATCGGCAAAGCGCAGCAGCACGCTGCCGTCCGGCTGGCTTTCAATCGCTTCGGTCTGTTTGCTGGTGTGGATCTGCACGCCCAGCGCGCTGATTTTGCCGCGCAGCATTTGCGCCCCGCCGTCATCCAGCTGCACCGCCATCAGACGCGGGGCAAACTCCACCACGTGGGTTTCCAGCCCGAGTTGCTTCAGGGCGTTGGCCGCTTCCAAACCCAGCAAACCGCCGCCGATCACCACGCCGCGCGTGGCCTGTTTGGCGCAGGCGGCAATCGCATCGAGATCGACCAGGGTGCGATAGACAAAACAGCGCGGATTCTCACGTCCTGGCACCGGCGGCACAAACGGCATCGATCCGGTGGCCAGCACCAGTTTGTCCCATGCCAGCTCCGCACCGCTGGCATCGCGCAGGCTGCGCTTGTCGGTATCAATCGCCAGCACTTCGCAACCCGTGCGCAATTCAATACCATGTTGCGCGAAGAAGTTTTCGCTCACCAGAGAGAGATCGTCGGCACTTTTGCCGGTGAAGTACTCGGTGAGGTGCACGCGGTCATACGCCATCTGCGGCTCATCGCCATACACCACGATGTGATAGTGCTGGTGCAGTTCACGACTCACCAGCTGCTCAAGAAAATGGTGGCTGACCATGCCGTGGCCCACCACGGCGAGAAGAGGTTTGCTCATCACATTGCTTCCTGCAGCACACGGCTGCGTTAAGGGATTCTCCAGACCAAACAGCGCGTGAATGTCCACGTGTTCTGCCTGTTGTAATTGGGTTAGCAGCGAACTGGCGCCCTGACTGTCGCCAAACAGCAGCACGCCGCGCAGGGCGCCATCGCGTAAGAACAGACGGCGATAGTGGCCGTCGAAAGGATCAAAACTGGTGATAGAGTCGCCTTCACGGATGTCGCCCGCGCTGAACATCTCAATGCCGGTGACTTTGAGCCGCGTACCGCTCTCCTGATGGTAAAAATCCGCCACCGGTTCATCAGCAAGCTGTGCCGCCAGCACGTCGGCCTGAGCCAGGCACGGCGCTACCAGGCCAAAGGTCTCACCGTCGATTTCACAGCATTCGCCCAGCGCATAGACGTTAGCGACCTGGGTTTGCAGCTGACGGTTAACGATGATGCCGCGCTGGCATGGCACGCCAGCCTGCTGCGCCAGGGCGATTTCCGGCACCACGCCAATCGCCATCACCACCTGCTGCGCGGGCAGTAACGTGCCATCGGTGAGCGTCACATGAGCGCAATGGATCGATTGCAGCGATACGCCGAGGCGACAGTGGATACCGCGCTGAGTGAGATGCTGTGTCAGTAGTGCACCCGCCTGTTGATCCAGTTGGCGATCCAACAGCCACGGACGATGATGCAACAGCGTGACGTCGCGACCGCGCAGACGCAGCGCCGCAGCCGCTTCCACCCCAATCAATCCACCGCCCAGCACCACCACGGGGCCATCCTGCGCCAGCATGGTGTCGACATCGCGCAAGGTGCGGAACCCCAACACCTGCGGGCGTTCAACACCCGGCAGATCCGGCATACGCGGTTGTGAACCACAGGCAAACACCAGCTGGTCCCAGTGCAGCGTGCGTTGATCGGTGAACACCGTCCGTGCGGTGAGATCCACTTGCAGTGCTTCTTCCCCCATCAGCAGTTGTACGTCATGTGCGACATACCATTCAGGCGTGTGGATCAGCGTGTCCGCGAAGGCTTTTTCCCCAGACAGCACCGGTGACAGCAGCACTCGGTTGTAATTGCCCTGTGCTTCACGGCCAATCACCGTGATGGCATAGCGGCCCGGCGCACGTTGCAGCAAGGTTTCCACCATGCGCATCGCCGCCATGCCATTACCAATCACCACCAGTTGCTGAGTCATCGCCCGCTCCTTACGCCACTGCCGTCTGTTTTTCGTAGAGGAAATGCAGGATCTGCTGGCGTAGCTGGTGATAGCGCGGCTCATCGGCCAGCGCCACGCGCGAACGTGGGCGTGGCAGATCGATAGCGAGGATCTCGCCCACCTGCGCCGCCGGGCCGTTGGTCATCATCAGCACGCGGTCCGACAGCAACACCGCTTCATCCACGTCATGGGTGATCAGCACAATGGTGGTTTTCAGCTCCTGCTGGATGCGCATCACGCTGTCTTGCAGGTGGGCGCGCGTTAAGGCGTCGAGCGCGCCGAACGGCTCATCCAACAGCAGCACGCGCGGTTTCATCGCCAGCGCACGCGCAATACCGACGCGCTGTTTCATGCCGCCGGAGATTTCCGAGGGGCGCTTGTGCATCGCGTGGCTCATCTGCACGCGATTGAGGTTGTGTTCGATCCACTCGCTCATCTCGCGCTTGTCCATCTGCCCTTTAAACACCTGCTGCACCGCCAGCTCAACGTTCTGATAGGCGGTGAGCCATGGCAGCAGCGAGTGGTTCTGAAATACCACCGCACGCTCGGGGCCGGGGCCGCTGATTTCGCGGTTCTCACATAGCAGTACGCCGCTGCTCGGTTGAGTTAAGCCAGCGATCAAGTTGAGCAAAGTGGATTTACCGCAGCCGGAGTGGCCAATCAGGCTCAATGTTTCACCCGCGTGGATATCGAAGCTAACGTTATCGAGTGCCAGAAATTCACCGCTGGCGGTGTTAAAACGCTGACTCACCTGCTGTACGCGAATAATCGGATTCATCATCGGCCCCTTATTTATCCCAGCTAAAACGACGTGCCAGCAGCATCAGTGCCTGCTCCAGCAACAGCCCAATCACGCCGATCACCACGATGGCGATCAGGATGTTTTCCACGTTGAGGTTGTTCCACTCGTTCCAGATCCAGAAGCCAATCCCGAGACCGCCGGTCAGCATCTCGGCAGCAACGATCACCAGCCAGGCGATGCCCATCGACAGGCGCATCCCGGTGAGCACGGCGGGCAATACCGCCGGGAACAAAATGCGGCGCATCACCGTCCATTCGTTGAGTTGCAGCACGCGGGCGACGTTGAGGTAATCCTGCGGGATGCGCTGCACGCCCTCGGCGGTGTTGATCACCATCGGCCAGATTGAGCAGATGAAAATGGTCCAGCTGGAGGCCGGTTCCGCACGCTGGAACAGCAGCAGACCAATCGGCAACCACGCCAACGGGCTGACCGGACGCAGCAGCGCGATGATCGGGTTAAACATGCGCGCCACAAAGGTGAAGCGGCCAATCAGGAAACCGGCTGGGATGCCCACCAGCGCTGCCAGACCAAAGCCCACCGCCACGCGTTGCAGCGAGGCGACGATGTTCCAGCCGATACCCTGGTCGTTTGGCCCATTGTTGTAGAAAGGGTCAGCAAACAGCGTGACGGCCGCCTGCCAGGTGGCATACGGCGTAGGGAAGCCTTTGCTCGACATCGATGCCAGCTGCCAGACAAACAGCAGCAGAATGACGCCGCAACTCGCCGGGATCAGTCGTTGTAGCAGCGGTTGCAACCAGCGCTGACGAGCGCGCGGTTTCTGTGGCACGTTAAGCGCAATCACCTGCGCCGGCTGAGCGACGACAGGCGTCGCGGGTTTTAGCGTGCGGGCTTCAGATTTCATGCTGACCTCACTTAACTGCGTTTAATGGCAAAACTGTCGGCATAAGCGGCAGGGTTACTGCCGTCCCACACCTTGCCGTCGATAAGGGTGCTGCTGCGCATTTCACTGGACGGCACGGAGACGCCTCCCACTGCGCTGGCGGCTTGTTTGTAGATGTCGATACGATTGATTTGATGGGCAACGGCAGCGTAATCGGGAGCGGTCTTCACCATGCCCCAGCGCTTCATTTGCGTCAGGAACCACATGCCATCAGAGATCCATGGGAAGCTCACTTCGCCATCGTGGAAAAAGCGCATGGCATGCGCGTCCTGCCATTTCTGGCCGAGACCGTTTTCGTACTGGCCGAGCATGCGCCCTTCTAAGGTTTCAACTTTGGTGTTGATCCATGCGCGCCCGGCTAATACGGCGGCGGTCTCTTTGCGGTTTTCATCAGAAGCATCGATCCAGCGTGCGGCTTCCAGCACCGCTGCCGTCATGGCGCGCGCCGTGTTAGGGTTCTCTTGCACCCATTGCGCGCGAGTGGCGAGGATTTTTTCCGGATGATCGGGCCAGATTTGCTGCGTGGTGGCGGCGGTAAAACCGATGTTGTCGCTGATGGCGCGCTGATTCCATGGCTCGCCCACGCAGAAGCCGCTCATGTTGCCCATCTTCATGTTCATCACCATCTGCGGCGGCGGCACCACCACGGTGCGCACATCCTCAAAGGGATCGATACCGGCGTTTGCCAGCCAGTAATAGAGCCACATGGCGTGGGTGCTGGTCGGGAAGGTGTGCGCGAAGGTGAACGTGCCTTTGGCCTGGCTGGCGATCAGCTTTTGCAAGCTAGTGGCATCGGTGACCTTCTGCTCTTTCAGTTGATTGGCGAGCGTGATGGCCTGACCGTTGTTATTCAACGTCATCAGGTTAGCCATGTCGTGCTGTGGGCCTGCTACGCCCAGCTGTAAGCCGTAGATCATGCCGTACAGCGCGTGCGCCGCATCCAACTCGCCCGCAGTAAGTTTGTCACGCACCGCCGCCCAACTGGCTTCTTTGCTCGGTTGCAGCGTCAGACCGTACTTCTTATCAAATCCTTTCACCGATGCCATCACTACCGGAGCGCAGTCAGTGAGTGGAATAAAGCCCACGCGCACGCTGCTTTTTTCGGGCGCATCTGATCCGGCAGCCCAAACCGCGTTACGTAAGCCCGGCAATAAATAACTGCTGCCTACCACTGCGCTACTCAGCAGGAACTGACGACGTGAGACTGAAAACCGCGTTTTACTCATCATGCGCTTCCTGAAAAAAAGAAATAAAAAAAGGCGTCCTCCCGCATGTCGTAAAAACATGGGGTCGGACGCCTTTATCCAAAGCACTCGCTTCACCGCCGTTGGCGAAACAAATGCGCAATGTCAGTGGAATATTGCAAAGCCTGTGCCAGAAAATTTTTTACTGCAAAATCAATATTAGCGCGCCATTGAGCCGTGAATCTGACTCCGCTTTGCACTGCCAGGACGCATAATACGCACAAGCTTTGTGCAACTACCTCCTTCGGGTTATGGCTTCAGCGTGGCCGCGACGGCGAGGATCGCCTGAGCAATATCCAGCATGCGTTTGTTCTGATTCATGGCACTTTTGCGCAGCGCTTGCCACGCATCCTGCTCGCTAAAACCGTGCTGCTGCATTAGCCATCCTTTGGCCTGGTCGATGACTTTTCGCTCATCCAGAGAAGCACGCATGGTGGCAAGTTCATCCGCCTGTGCCTGTAACCGTTGCGCCTGCTCGCGAATCAGTGACAGCACAGAGCGGCCGAGTTGGGGGGCGAGACCGTTACTGTCGAGTGTTGTTTCCTGCTCACCCAGCCAGCTGGCGCCAGCGACATACAATGAGAAACTCGCGTCCTCATTGATCGCTGAAAGCTGCGGTTCAGCTTGTTCGCTCGCCGCAATGGCACGCTGGCAACAAGCTATTAATGTGCTGCACAGTGCATCCTCAATCTGTTTCATCTGATCGAGACGTTGGCTGAGCAGCGTGAACCACTGCAACACGCCATTTTCGCCGCACTGCGCGCCGGTGCAGGCAATGCGGCGCAGACGCTCAATCTGGCTGTCCGCATCCGCCATCATTAACCATCGCTGCTGATTTTGCGCATCCGCGAACTGACTGAAGGTCGCGAAGCTTTGCTCCTGAGCGGCGATCAACAGTTGAATCCGCTGGCGCTGTTGCGCAGTGAACTCCCCAGCAGCGAACCCGGCAGAACCGGTGGCTCGCTCCTGCCCCGCCAACTCCTTACCCTGCATAAAGCTAAAGAGCGCGATGAGCGCACGGGAAATATCCGGTTCACTGGCCGTATCAGTGGCTTCGAAGACCAGGTTAAGCAGGGTGCGGATGATGTCGTTAAAGCCATTCATCGCTTCCGTATGGCTGCATTGCCCTGCCCGTATTTGCTGGCGTAATGTCGGCAAACTCTCTAAGGACTGCAGCGCTGCGGCTATCAGCATGCAGAAACGGCTGTAACCCGGTTGCGCCACCGCTTCCGGCAGGAGCTTAAGGGCATTTTCCTGCCGTTGCGCGACCTCACGCGCGCGCGCATCCAGTTCCTCGCCAAACAGCCGTCCCGCTGAACAGATCCAGATGTTGCTGGCACCACGCTCACGCTGCAGCACGTGAATGAGTTCACTCAATGCCAGAATCTGTTCGCCCGTGCGCATTAATCGTTTCAGGCTGGCAACTTCGCTGGCGCGACTGGCGCGCAAATACTCTAAAGCCCGGCTCATAATGCTCTCTGCGTAAAATAACAATACTAATGTTAAGCAAAAGCCGTGCCGGACTGGCTTTAAAGATGGTGGAAATGTACGCGGAAATTCCGAAAGTAAGAAAATTGTTTACTCGCGCAATCTTTTTTTAACCTTAAGGAAAGATTAAGAGTGCTTACTATTAATCAGGCACCTTTATGGGTAACTTCGGCTTTATCGCCTGCGTTATACGCTTACGTGGGTAAATAAGTAAATTCAGCTTATCTATCACTAAAGGCACGCGTTTTTTATCACCGGGCTATGAGCTATTTTCGCCCGTTAGCACGGGATTTCTCGCGATGCAATGGATTGAATTCTCAAAAGTCTTAGGTAGACTGAGCACAGCACTATCTTTCTGTAATCTGACTGTTTTTTGATGGCTTTCCTGCTGCATACTCTGCCCGCCTTAAATGCGTGTGCCACACATTAATCTGCAGCTAATCTGATGAAATTTGAGGTTCATGGTGAATAAGAGTCTGTTGCTAACTCTGCTGGCGGTATTAACGTTGGCGGGTTGTAAAGCGCCACCCCCGGCGGTGACTGATGACACATTGGTCACCAGTGAGGTTAATGGCGTCAAGCTGATCCACCGTAATGCGGTGGCCGCACCAGGCGAATTTACGCCAGTTAATGAGAGTTTCCGTGCGCTTTACGCAGCATCGGTGATGACCACGCCAGATTATGGCGGCAAGATAGTACGTTATCTCGATAACGCTAAACCTTTTGAAGTGCTGGGACGTGTTGAACATAGCTGGTTAGCGGTTGCCGATGAACCCAATGGACAGCTGATTGGTTACATCCCTCCGAAAGCTGGGGTTGAAAGCAGCCGTTATGACGCCACCGTGCGCAGCGATCGTCCGCGTCCCCGCCGCACTAAACAGGTCTGCGTGGCTGTTGGCGGCGCCAGTAAGGCTTGCCGTACCAACGATACCGCGACCTGGATCTTAGACTGATAATGCAATACGGCGCAGATTGTCCACAGCAAGGTTGTACTCTGTGGACTGCCAATAGCGCGATTGCCAGGAAATACGATATTTAATGACCCAGGATTCTGTTGCCCGCGATGGCATTGTCGCGGGCAATGATAACCTTTTGCTTAATGCCGCAGCACCGATCCTGAATGCCGTTGTCCGTATACGGCAGGCTGCCACGCATGACGATCCCGCCGGTTTACGCCAGTTGCTGATTGAAGAAATCCGCCATTTTGAACAACGCTGCAAGCAAGCCGGTTTGCCGTTCGAGATGATCATTGGTGCGCGCTACTGTTTATGCAGCGTACTGGATGAAGCGGCCGCACAAACCCCATGGGGTACGCGCGGTGTGTGGTCAGGGAATGGGATGCTGGTCACTTTCCATAATGAAAGCTGGGGCGGCGAGAAAGTGTTTCAGCTGCTTTCCCGCGTCTCGCAAAGCCCGCAACAACACCTGTGGCTGCTGGAGCTGATTCATTACTGCCTGCTGCTGGGCTATGAAGGCCGTTATCGCGGCAGTGACGCTGGCCGTGCGCAGTGTGAAGGCATTCGTAAACGGCTCGCTCAACTGATTCAGGAAACACGCCCATCGACCGCTAACCCGGCCGCCCCGCTGGTGGAAGTACATCCCTTAGTCAGTCGCCTGACCCGCCCGATGGTGCCGTTATGGGCCTGTGCAATGTTAGCGGCCCTGATTGCCTGCCTGATTTATAGCGGCCTGAACTGGCGGCTGGGCAACGCGGCCGAACCGCTGCTGCGTGCCATCTATCAAACCCCGTTGCCGCAAATTATGCCTGGGCGTCGCCCTACCTCACCGCAGGCGTTGCTGGATTTACATCAGCGTTTGAACGATGTGATCGCCGCCGGTCAGCTGGAAGTCAGCGATGGGGCATTTGGCAGCAAGGTGATTATTCCCGCCGATAAACTCTTCTCCCCGGACGGAACCGTGGTCAATCAGGTCGGTCGCGCGCTGCTGGCGCACGTTGCCAGCGCTATGAAAACCGTTAAAGGCACGGTGCTGGTATCCGTGTATACCGATAACAGCCCTGTTGATGGGCGGTTTGCCTCGAGCTATGAATTCTCCTTTGCGCGCGCGCGCGCCGTGACGCAGTTGCTGAATCCGCAACTGGCTGAAGGGCACAGCGTGAAAGCGGAAGGTCGCGGCGACAGCAATCCTCTGCTGCCTAATGACAGCAATGAAAACCGCGCGCGCAATCGCCGTGTGGAAATCACCCTGTTTGCCGCACCGGAAACCCTTGGCAATCATCCGGGAGGTGAGTGATGCGCGCATCGCTGCAACATCTGTTAACCCACCGCCTGCTGTGGAGCCTGATTGGTGTCACGGCCTTAAGCTGTGTGCTGTGGATGCTTGGGCCGCTCTGGACCTGGGGAGACACGCGCCCGCTTGAGCCGGTGTTTCCTCGTCAACTGCTGGTCGGTTTGCTGTTCTTCTGCTGGGTGTTGTTCCAGTTTATCCCTGCGATTTGGCGTGGCTGGTTTAACAGCAAACTCCTGAACCGTTTGCAGGAGATGAGTCAGGAGGAGCTGTCCGATCGCCAGGCTACCGATACGCTGCTGTCTCAGCGATTCAGCGAAGCCGCCCTGCGCCTGAAACGCACGCAGTTTGGCCGCCGCCATCAGCAGAGCTGGCTGGCACGTTTTCAGAGCCACTATCTCTATCAGCTTCCCTGGTACGTGATTATTGGTGCGCCTGGTGCGGGAAAAACCACCGCCCTGCTCAATGCCGGACTGGAGTTTCCACTGACCGATAGCCTCGGTAAAGCGGCCATTCGCGGCGTCGGCGGCACTCGTCACTGCGACTGGTGGTTCACTGACAGCGCGGTGATGATTGATACTGCAGGGCGTTATGCTTTGCAGGAGAGCCAGCGCGCACGTGATGGCGCCGAGTGGCAGAGTTTCATCAACCTGTTAAAACGCTATCGCACCCGACAGCCGATCAACGGTGTGATCATGACCATTAGCGTCGCCGACCTGCTCACCGATTCCGCGGAAGCGCGCCACGCGCAGGCCAGCGCATTGCGTAGCCGCATGCAGGAGTTACACCAGCAAACCGGTATCCATTTCCCGGTGTATGTGATGGTCACCAAGACCGATCTTCTGAAAGGTTTTTTAAGCTTTAACGAAGGCCTGAGCAAACCGCAGCGCGACGCCATCTGGGGATTCACCTTCCCCTGGGAGCCCGGCAAACCGCACAAAGATGACTGGCATAATAGTTTTAGCCAGCAATATCAGCGATTAGAACAGCGCCTGCAGCAGCAACTGCCCACGGTGATGGCGAATGAACGCGATCTCACCCTGCGTGCTGACTGTTTCCTGTTCCCACAGGAGTTCAGTTCATTACGACCGTTGCTGAACGAGTACCTGGATGTGGTGTTCTCGCGCCACGAGGATGAGATTGCCTGGTCAGCGCGCGGCTTATTCTTTACCAGCGGGACTCAGGAAGGCTTACCGTTTGATCGCATCATGGGCGAACTGAACCGTAAGCTGCAGTTGCCGCATACCGGTGAAAGTAGCCTCTCCACCTGGGATAGCGTCACCCGTAACAACCCCATACCCGGAAATAAAGGTCAGAGCTTCTTTATACGCGACCTGCTGAGCGATTTGGTGTTCCGCGAAAGTGGCCTGGCGGGCAGTAACCGTCACTGGGAGTATCGCAACCGCCTGTTCCACTGGATTGGCTACGGTGCATTGACCGGCGCACTACTCTTGCTCTCCGGTTTATGGCTGGCCAGCTATTTCCAAAACCAGCATTACCTTGACCAGGTCACTGCACGTATCGAGCCGATTACCCGCCAGAGTCAGCAGGTGATCCATCAGCCAGCCGATAATATCTTTGATCTGCTACCCTTCTTAAATAACCTGGTGAAGTTGCCGTTGTCGGAGCGCTTTTCCCTCGACAATCCACCGCTTAGCATGCGCGTGGGACTCTATCGTGGTAACCAGGTAAGCGATGCGGCATGGGTGCTTTATCAAAATGCGCTTAAGTCTTTGCTGCTACCGCGCGTCGCCCAGCAAATCACCAATTTGCTGCGTAACGACCCCGGTAATGACAATGAATACAGCCGTAACGCGCTGCGTGCTTACCAGATGTTGTATCAGCCGCGCAATTACGACGGCGAATTCCTGCGTGGCTGGCTGATGCAGAACCTGCAACGTAACCTGCCTGATGATGTCAGCGCACGGGATTTGCAGCAGCTTGACTGGCACCTCAGCCAGCTGCTGGATCAGCAGATTCAGTCGTCTCCCTATGCGCGAGATAACGCATTGATGATGCGCAAGCTTGCAGAAAATCTGAAAAATGCCGGTGAGAATGGCAGTTCGCTGGCGATCGCGCCTCAGCGGGTTTCGCAGCGATTGACCGGACACAGTGAGTAATGGTGAGGTAACAATGGCGACGCACACCGCGCCGGGTTGGTACGGCAAATTGCCGGCCACCGGTGATTTCCTGCGCCAGCGCCTGAGTGAGAATACCGTGACGCCCTGGAGCCATTGGTTTCAACAGGGGCTCATGCACTGGCATCAGCAACCCGATGCCACCACTCAGCTGTTTCTGCGCGCACCCGTCTGGAATTTTGTTTTGCCGCTGTCGCCGCTGCGTCAGCAGGTACAGATGGGCTGTTTGCTGCCCTCGTGTGATCGCGTGGGGCGCACCTGGCCGTTGCTGGCACTGCGCAGCTTTCCGATCAGCCACTGGCACAGCGCGCAACTGGCGATGTCGGGTGAATGGTTCCAGGATCTGGGCTCGCTGCTGTTGCGCGGCGTCCGTGACCGGCTGAATCCCGATGCGATGGAGCAGCAGATGCAGCGCGTGACGCCGCTGATGGTCCCGGAAAATCAGCGCAGCGACATTATGGATGTGATTGGTTTTGATGATCTGCCCTGCACGCTGAGCTGGCGTGAAGTGGCGGACAAATTTGATCCTCAGCAGCACATTAGCTACTGGTGGAGTAATCGCAGTGACGGTTTTGCCCACGCCACACATAAACACAGTGGGCCGCTCACCGCGCAACTTTTTGCGTTACTGTTTAACCCGGCGGCAGGTGCACAGCCGGGACGCAACGGCCTCTATCCACCCATGTTTGAATAGGCCGCAGCGTTTTCCTTGTTAACAGGATGACTCATGCAATTTACCATTGTGCAGTGCAATACGGATGTGCCAGCAAAGACGGTCGCTTTTAAGCCGCCTGGGGGAACCATTGGCCGCAGCCAGGATAACGATCTGGTGTTGCCTGACGAATCACGTGCTATTTCTCGCTTGCAGGCGTTGGTGCATATCTCCCCGGAAGGCGAGTGCCGCCTGACCAATCAGGGTAGCGTGACCTCGGTAGTACTGAACGGCGTGGCACTGCAGCGCGGTTCACAAGTACAACTCCAGCATGGTGATGCGCTACAAATCGGCGATTATGGTCTTGAAGTGCGCGATCCTGCCTGCCAGAGCACCCAGCAGGATGACCCGCTTGCGTTCTTCGCGGACAGCGCTGCCGATCCTCTCGGCATGCAGCAGCCATTCGAGGTTGTGCCGGAAGCCACTGCGGCGCGTCAGGAGCGCCGAACTGACCCACGACTGGGCATCGATCCGCAAAGTGATGCACCTGCCGTACCCGCCACCTTACCTCAAGCCGATCAGGACAAACTGCTGGCCGCACTGCTGGAAGGTATGGGGCTGAATAATGGCCACCACACGCCGATCACCGAAGAGCAAATGCGCGTGACTGGTCGCATGCTGAGCCTGTTCTCGCAAGGCACAGTTGCCCTGCTCTCTTCGCGCTCGATCCTCAAACGCGGCGTGAAAGCCGACATGACGATGATCCTCAATGAGGCGAACAATCCGTTTAAGATTTTGCCTTCGGGTAAAACGGTGTTGATGCAGATTTATCAGAGTCAGATGCCCGGTTTTATGCCGCCAGAAGCCGCGGTGCGTGATGCACTGGTGGATTTGCAGGCGCATCAGCTGGGGATGATTGCCGGTATTCGCGCCATCATTGCGGCGATGCTGCAATCCTTCAATCCGCAACGCCTGGAAGAAGAAGCACGCAAAGATGGCGTGTTGCCTAAGCTGCCCTTTAACAGTGGACGCAAAGCCGCATTGTGGGATTACTTCTCACGCCACTACCAGCGCACCGCAGGCGAAATTGAAGATGACTTCCACACCCTGTTCGGGGAAGCCTTCCTGCATGCCTATGACATGGAAGTGAATCAGTATAAAGATTCCCAGACACGGACTGAAGACGCATGAAAATGATGTTTGCCAGCCGCTGTCAGCAAGGATTGCGCGATGAAAATCAAGACCGCACCGGTGCTGAACTCGATGAACACAAAGCCTGCTTTTTAGTGTGCGATGGTGTGGCTGGATTACCTGGTGGTGATAAAGCGGCACAACTCGTACGGGATACATTGCTGAAGCAGTTGCACAACATTTCGACGTTTACTCCCGAAAGCACCCGCGCAGCGATTGAACACTGCCAGCAGGTGCTACTTGAGGCGCAGGGAAAGAATCCGAAATATGCACGCATGAGCACCACGCTTGCCGCGCTGTTTATTGACCGCGAGACGCAGCGCGCATGGTGGGCGCATGCTGGTGACAGCCGGGTTTATCACTTCCGCCACGGGGTGTTAAGCCAGGTGACACGTGACCATAGCCTGGCCCAGCAACTGCGTGAAGCAGGCTATGAAAATACCGGAATTAACAGTAATTTACTCTATAATGCACTCGGCGTTGAGCCTGCACGTCCAGCCACCTTTAGTGAAGTGATTTCATTAACCGATGGCGATGCGTTTCTCGTCTGCACGGACGGGTTTTGGCTCAATCTGACCACTCACGAGATGGAACAAGCCCTGCGCATGGTCAATGCCTGCGAAGAGTGGCTGACGTTGATGGAACAAGCCGTTAACCGCAGTGTAAAAAGCGACAATCTTAGCGCTCTGGCAATCTGGATTGGCGAACCGCAGGAAGCGACGCTGCTTTATTCCCAGGCTGATGCGGCACGTTTTCTGCCGACACGTTATTGATCCCAAGGACCCTTATGAAAGTGTGGTTGCCGGGCTTAGCGACCTTGTTGCTGGCTCTAAATGCGCAAGCTGATGATTATCGCGTGGTCTATTCGCCGAGTTTGTCGCTTGAAGTCTATATCGATAATGTGGCCAGCAATTCACCCAACGACTGGTGCAAAGAGACTTTGCCGTTGCGTATTGTTTCCGGCAAAAGCACCGATTCCAGCATTCTGACCAGCTTCCTGCCGCGCGTCGGCACGCTGCTGGCGAATCAATGCGGTACGCTGGATGAAATCCCGTGGCAGATGACCAATAAAGACGGCAGCGTTCTGGCCAACGGCAGCGCAGCAAAACTCCAGAACTGGCGGCCAATCGTGATTAACGATGCCACCGCCAGCGCCAGTGCCAGCAATGCCGCCCCGCTGGATCTCTCGCGCCCGGCAGATAACACCCCGTTGCAGCACTTCGCTTTACCGGCGGGTTGCCATTTCCGTACCTCCTGGGACGAAAACGGCGACTCGCTGTTTATTCCGGATAACCCGCAGCAACACTGCTCCACGGAGGGCTGGCTGGAAGGCCCAAGTGAATTAACCCTGATGAGCGGTGACAAAACGCGCTCTCTGGCGGTGAATTTCTATCAGGGCTATCCAATTGCTAACCTCAAGCTCAGCGGCCCGGCACTGGAAGTGGTGGCGGTGAATAAACAGCGCATGATTGTGACGCGTCCGGATGCCGAGGATAGCTGGTTAGTGCTGCCGTTTGACAGCCAGCAACATGTGTGGCGATTCACTGGCAACCTGCTGATCAAAATGGATAAGACAGCAGGTCAGGATAGTGATGCGGTGAAGAGTCGGGTTGAAACTTTACGCGGCGCATGGTCGTCGCAGTTTATGCCACAGCAAAAAGTGACTGTGTTACTGATTGACACCCTGCATGCGGATCTTGCCGATCCGGCGATTGGTGCCTGGCGTAACATTAATTAATTAGCGGTCGTCGCCTGACGTCAACAGACTGCCAGGCGCTACAGGACGTGTTCAGAGAGTTCACTATGTCGGCAAACGAAAACCACACACCGAATGCCCTGCCTGCGGGTTACCGGTTTAATGAATTTGAAATCAAGGAAGTGATTGGCGGCGGCGGCTTTGGCATTGTTTATCGTGCCTGGGACCATCAGCTTGAACGCACCATCGCCATCAAAGAGTACATGCCGGTTTCGCTCGCGGTGCGTGGCGCGGATCTGTCACTGGAGTTGCGCGGCGAGCGCTTCCAGAAACTGTTTAACGCTGGACGTAATAGCTTTATTCAGGAAGCCCGTCTGCTGGCGCGCTTCAATCATCCTGGCCTGCTGCACGTGCTGCGGTTCTGGGAAGAGAACGATACCGCCTACATGGGCACGCTCTACTACAGCGGGATGACGCTCAAAGAGTGGCAGGTGACCAGCCCGGACAGTATCGACGAGTCCTGGATTCGTCGCCTGTTACCGCCGCTGTTTGGCGCGATTAACACCATTCATGCCGCCGGTTATCTGCACCGTGATATTTCGCTGGATAACATCCAGATTCAGGAAAATCAGCTGCCGGTGTTACTCGATTTTGGTTCAGCGCGTAAGGAGATCGGGAATCTCTCCGATGAAACCGAGATCATGCTGAAGCCTGGCTTTGCCCCGATTGAGCAATACAGCGAAGAAGGCGAAGTTGAGCAAGGCCCCTGGACCGATATCTATGCGCTCGGCGCGGTGCTGCACAATCTGATTACCGGCCATGCGCCTCCTGTCAGCGTGGTGCGCTGCATCGAAGATAACTATCAGCCACTGGTTGAACGCAAGCCAGCAGGCTATTCGCTGCCGCTACTGCACGCTATCGACTGCGCGCTGGCAATGAAACCCGGCGATCGCCCACAGAGTATTGATGCGTTTGCCAGCCTGATCGATTTGCCGGTGAGCGATGTTGAAGCGCTGGTGACCACCTTCCCGGTGGCGGTTGAAGCTCCAGCTCCAGCGCCTGAACCCGTCGCCGCTCCGGTGCCTGAACCACAGGTAATGGCGGTGAATCACGCGGCTGCCGCGATTGAACCCGTCACGCCGCGCAACGTGCGCCGCCTTTCACCCGGCCTGGTGGCCGCTGCTGCCATTGCCATTTTGGCCGTCGTGGTGGTGGTGTGGAAAACCAATCGCCACAGTGAAACGGCACCGATCGCCGCAGCGCCTTCTGCATCAGCGCCGGTGGCCAATACTAGTGCAGCAGGCAGCGCGCCAAGTCTGGCGACCGTCTATCTGCGTTTACAGGATGGCGAAAAAGTGCTGCTAAACGGCGAAGCGAAGGATGTGAAACCCGCCAGCAGTGGTTTTGCTTCACTCAACCTGGCGGCGGGAAAATATCGAATTGAAGTGCACAGTGGCAGCCAGGTGATGAGCCAAACACTGACCATCGACAAACCCGGAACCTGGCTGATTAATCCGGGTAAGCCGTAATTAACGCGCTGCGGATTGCTGCAGCGCCCTCACCTCAGCGGCCAGACGCGTCAAGGCATCTTCCTGCATGCCGCGTTTACCCAACTCTTGTTCAAGCGAGTAGAGATACTGAGCATTGGTGCCGAGCGGTCCGCTGGCCTGAGCAATCAGCGGTGCGATAGTGCTGCGACAGGAATCCGCTTCATACAGCGGGTGGCGCGGATCCATGATAAACACCAGCGCCGTCACTTTGCGTGCATCATCCAGTTCCAGTTCACACCAGGTTGGCAGATAGCAGCCGGTGATCATCTCGCGCTTCCACAGCAATTCCAGCTCGTCATGCAGGCGCGATTCGGGCAAACGAAAAGCCAGACCGCTGGTTGCACCGCCCTCTTTCAGCGCCAGCATGCGACCCGGCGTAGAGACTGTACCCCTGCCAGCCGTCAGACGGAGACAGAAAGCACGATGCCAGCCTTCCAGTCGACCGGACGCCACTTCTTCCGCCTCAAAAACCGGGTTCCACATCAGGGAGCCATAACCAAAAATCCACACCGGGCTTTGGTCAGGGCGACAAGCCAGCGTGGCAGCGAGCGACGCGGCACGCTTTTCACAGCTCCACAGCAGCGCTTCGTCGATATCACCAAACGATGTTTTACAATCCGCTTTTAATAGAAATTCCCGGGTTAACAATGCGACCTCCTCTACTGCACTGACATCCTGTCGGTTCGGCTCCTCAAAGATGATGTCTTACAGGCAACACGCGTTGCGTCGACTTAAGAGAAGACATTAATGCATTTTTAACAAAAGTTTCAAGATTGACCCCGATCACAAAGGGGAAATTCTTTGTAAATAGCATCGGCTGCCTGGTAGATAACTTGAATAAGGGAATGAAAAGCGTGAAGCGGGTCGACATGACCCGCGAGAGAGGTTAATGCTTAGGATGCCATTTGTCGTCATCGCCTTTGGCGTACTCATGCTTAACGGCTGCCCAGGCAACTTTGTGCGCAACCTGCTCACGTGATTCATCACCACGGCGGTCTTCTTCATCTTTATACTGATCCCAGGCGCTGTTGAACGCCTTTTGATAAATGGTCTGAGCGTGATTTGGCAGGACATGGCGCACGCTGTCAGGCAATTCACGATTGGATGAATACGGCATAATTCCTCCTGATTTAAGGTTCTTATTAAGTCTGGAAGAGCGCAGAAAAATTGCAAACATGTACTTTAGTTACACAAGATTTTTTTAATCATCAAAGCGCCAATAAATCGCATTCAAATCAGATAAAAATAGGCATTATTTTGTCAAAGGAATGAGATTATCGATTTTCAACAAGATGAATAATAGATGTTATTGAATGATAAGTTACTCTTTTAACGCATTAGCATCAAAAATATGATTAAGTAAAGTCGCGTAAAAAGCCTGAAACACAACTGTTGAAAAGTTACACTGCGCTGCGTCAGAAAAGTCATTATATTTATCAGGCACTGATCGCCTGTTTTGTTCTTTTTGCCGGAGAGGATGGTGAATGCCTACACATGAGAAAACCCGACACACCGAGTACTCACTGATTTTCCCGATTGTCGCGCTGACGGTGCTGAGTTTCTTTGGCAGTCAGACGGCATTATTGCCGGTTATCGGCATCAACCTGTTGGCACTGGTGGCGATTCTTTTCAGTGCCTTTAGCGTCGTGCGCCACGCCGACGTGCTGGCACACCGCCTGGGTGAACCCTATGGCTCGCTGATTCTCAGTTTGTCCGTGGTGATTCTGGAGGTCAGCCTGATCTCCGCTCTGATGGCCACCGGCGATGCTGCCCCAGCGCTGATGCGCGACACGCTTTACTCCATCATCATGATTGTGACCGGCGGTCTGGTGGGCTTTGCGCTGCTGCTCGGCGGACGCAAATTCGCTACCCAGTACGTTAACCTGGCGGGCGTGAAGCAATACATGATCGCCATCTTCCCGCTGGCGATTCTGGTGTTGGTGTTCCCCAATGCGCTACCAGGCGGCAATTTCACCACCGCGCAGGCGCTGATCATTGCCGCGATCTCCGCTGCCATGTACGGCGTGTTCCTGCTGATTCAGACCAAAACGCATCAGAGCCTGTTTGTTTACGAGCACGAGGATGACGGGGATGATGGCGATCCTCATCACGGTAAACCTTCTGCGCATAGTTCGCTGTGGCATACGGTCTGGTTGATCATTCATCTAATCGCGGTGATTAGCGTCACCAAAATGAACGCCAACCCGCTGGAAAACCTGCTGACCGAACTGAACGCGCCTCAGCAGTTTACCGGTTTCCTGGTTGCGCTGCTGATTCTGTCACCAGAGGGCTTGGGAGCAATTAAAGCGGTATTGATGAATCAGGTGCAGCGTGCCATGAACCTGTTCTTTGGTTCGGTGTTAGCGACGATTTCACTGACCGTGCCTGCTGTAAGCATTATCGCGACGCTGACGGACCAGCAATTAGTGTTTGGCCTTGAGCCACCGCAGATGGTGATCATGAGTGCCGCGCTAATCCTGTGCCATATCTCGTTCTCAACCGGACGTACCAATGTACTGAATGGCGCCGCGCATCTGGCTCTATTTGCGGGTTATTTACTGACGATTATGCTGTAACCCTTCTACCCCGTTCGAAGCAAAAAAAAGGCGCCCATCGGCGCCTTTCTTACATCTGGATAGCGCAATTAGTTGCTGGTATCCAGCTCAGGGAAGTTCTTCACCAAATCATCAATCGCTTTCATCTGTGCCAGGAATGGCTCCAGCTTATCCAGCGGCAGCGCGGATGGACCGTCGCATTTCGCGCTGTTCGGCTCTGGGTGCGCTTCAATAAACAGACCGGCGATGCCTACGGCCATACCGGCGCGAGCCAGTTCAGCTACCTGCGCACGACGTCCACCTGAAGCCGCACCGAACGGATCGCGCGTCTGCAGTGCGTGGGTCACGTCGAAGATCACCGGGCTATTATTGGTGACGTTCTTCATCACGTTGAAGCCCAGCATATCGACAACCAGGTTGTCATAACCGAAGTTGCTGCCACGGTCGCACAGGATCACTTTGTCGTTACCGCCTTCCGCGAATTTATCGACAATGTTACCCATCTGGCCTGGGCTGACGAACTGAGGTTTCTTGATGTTGATCACCGCACCGGTTTTCGCCATCGCTTCCACCAGATCGGTCTGACGCGCCAGGAAAGCAGGCAGCTGAATCACATCCACCACATCCGCTACCGGCTGCGCCTGAGAAGCTTCATGCACGTCAGTGATGATTTTCACGCCGAAAGCCTGTTTCAGCTCCTGGAAAATCTTCATGCCCTCTTCCAGACCCGGACCACGGTAGGATTTGATGGAAGAGCGGTTAGCTTTGTCAAAAGAAGCTTTGAACACGTAAGGGATACCGAGCTTGTCGGTCACTTTTACATAGTGTTCGCAAATACGCATGGCGAGGTCGCGCGATTCCAGCACGTTCATACCGCCAAAGAGAACAAATGGCAGATCGTTTGCGACCTTGATATCGCCGATATTTACAACTTTCTGAGTCATGCCCTTTCCTTATTGTCGAGATGACGCTTAGTGCAGCGTCACCTGTTTCTGTTCAATTGCGTGAATCTGCACTTTAATCATTTCGCTGACCGGGTCTTCTGGACACTGTTCAACGAAATAGGTCAAATCGGTCAGCGCGATGTGTTCACACTCAAGCTGAGCGTAGATTAAACCCCGATCGCGGATTTCATACGGGTCATCGGGATCAATCTGCAGTAAAACCTGGCTGACATTCAGCGCCAGCTCCATCTGCTTCTCTTCCATCAGCGCCGCCTTCAACGTATCCAGCATTTTACGCATCACGTTGATGGTTTTGGCTTCATCCAGATCGTCATTGTAGAGCTTTGCGGTTGGGCTGATGTTGCCCTTGAGCCACACTTCCAGCGTATGCGTATCCAGCGTTTCGCCGTTGAAAGGGTTGATCAACCACATTTCACCGTCCAGCCAGTCTGCGCGCAGAATCAACTGGGTAGGGAAAATCACCGGGATCAGCGGCAGCTCCAGTTCATCGGCGATGTGCAGCAGAATCACACCCAGCGACACCGCGGTGCCCTGTCGGCTCTTCAGTACTTTATCGATCCACAGCGCGTCGGACAAATTGTAGACGCCGCTAGCGCCCCCAAATCCCCATTGACGATAAAACAACTCAAGCAGCTTACTCAGCTGCAAGTCGGCATCCTGTTCGCTGCTGACGTAATCCCGTGCTTCTTCAACTAATGCCGCCAGCTGCTGCTGGACGGAAGGCGCAGAAAAATCATTGCGTATGGCGCAGGTCGCACCAATCACCGCTTCACTCAACGGTGTTTCACTGTAATCAACTAGCTCTGGCGAGGTCATACTATCCCCATTAACGGCATTTTGGTCATCGCCAGCTTAATCACAAACAGCAATGCTACGATTGCAATCAGGCAAGCGATCCAACGTGTCCCCATCTTGCGTGGGCGACGGCTCAATGCCACGGAACCTAAGGCGATGTAGATAATAACCCCTAACAGCTTCTCCGTCAGCCAGCTTCCTTGCGGTGAGAACGGATAAAAGTGCGTAATCACCACCAGCAATACGCCACTGAGCAGTAAAAAGGTGTCATTAATATGCGGCGCGATGCGTACCCAGCGGCGCTGAAGCATCGCCGAACCTGTGGTTAGCCAGTAGAAACGCAGCAAAAACAAGCTGATGGTGAGGGCAACGGTGAGGAGGTGGAAATGTTTAATCAGCGGATACCAACTTGCCATCATGCTTCCTTAAATCAAAAAAATTGCCCAAGTGTGACGCGCGGATTGCCGCCATAATCGTTAATGCTGCTGACCTGCTGATAGCCGTGCTGCGTCATGATCTCGCGCACCGCTTTATCCTGCTGCCAGCCGTGCTCCAGCAACAGCCAGCCACCGGGCTGCAACCACTGC
The DNA here is from genome assembly GCF_020179835.1 of Pantoea sp. alder81. Lineage (GTDB taxonomy): Bacteria > Pseudomonadota > Gammaproteobacteria > Enterobacterales > Enterobacteriaceae > Pantoea. The sequence goes on from NZ_JAIUDA010000002.1 coordinate 257,900, forward strand.
AGAGCGCTTTGAATAATCAAACGTAGATCGGCCAGCCCTGCCTCATCCGCAACCAGCGCGCTGAGCGGTTCAAAGCGCACATCTCCCTGCTGCAGATGTTCATCGGCGGCATCAATGTAAGGAGGGTTACTGACGATGAGATCGAAACGCTGGGCGGGAATGTCATTGAACCAGTGGCTGAGCTGGAAACGCGCATTGCTGATGTGCAGACGCTGGGCGTTCTCTTCCGCCAGCGCCACGGCTGCTGGGATACGGTCGCAGCCCAACACCTGGCAGTCAGGACGTTCACTCGCCAGCGCTAACGCAATGGCTCCGGTGCCAGTGCCAAGATCAAGCAATGAAGATGGTGTTGCGGGAATGCGTAAGAGCGCCTGTTCCACCAGCACTTCGGTATCCGGACGGGGAATTAAGGTGGCATCATTGACGCGCAATGGCAGCGACCAGAATTCCCGCTCGCCCACCAGATGCGCAATCGGCTCGCCTTTCACCCGACGCGCCAGCAGCGCATCGAGTTGGGCAAGCTGAGCAGCGTCGAGTTCATGATCGTCAAACGCCACCAGCCAGCTGCGTGATTTTCCGGTGACAAATCCCAGCAAAATCTCCGCATCCCGTTTCGGGCTATCTCCACCACAGAGCGCGACCACTGCGTGCTTAAGCCAGTGGCGAATCAACATCAGTCTTGTCCAGCCAGCGCGGCCAGCTGATCGGCCTGATACTCCTGCACAATCGGCTCGATCAGCGTATCCAGTTTACCTTCCATGGTTTCATCCAGGCGGTACAACGTCAGGTTGATACGATGATCGGTAACACGGCCCTGCGGGAAGTTGTAAGTGCGGTTACGATCCGAACGATCGCCGCTGCCCAACAGGTTACGACGGGTTGAGGCTTCGGCAGCGTTACGTTTGGCAGTTTCGGCGGCATGAATACGCGCACCCAATACGGCCAGCGCTTTGGCTTTGTTTTTGTGCTGAGAACGTTCGTCCTGGCACTCAACCACAATACCGGTTGGCAAGTGAGTAATACGAATCGCCGAGTCGGTGGTATTAACGTGCTGACCACCCGCGCCTGAAGAGCGGAAGGTATCGATTTTCAGATCGCCCGCGTTGATTTCCGGCATTTCTGCCTCTGGCAATTCCGGCATTACCGCCACGGTGCAGGCGGAAGTATGAATACGACCCTGTGATTCGGTTTCCGGCACGCGCTGTACGCGATGGCCGCCCGACTCGAACTTTAAGCGCCCGTACGCACCATCGCCGATAATACGCGCGATCACTTCTTTGTAGCCGCCGTGTTCGCCTTCGTTGGCGCTGATGATTTCTACCTGCCAGCGGCGTGCTTCGGCATAACGGCTGTACATACGGAACAGATCGCCCGCGAAGATCGCCGCTTCGTCACCGCCGGTTCCGGCGCGCACTTCAACAAAACAGGAACGCTCATCATCGGGATCTTTTGGCAGCAGCAGTACCTGAAGCTGCTGCTCCAGGACTTCACGTTTCTCACGCGAAATCTTTAACTCTTCGTTAGCCATTTCACGCATTTCAGGATCGTCGAGCATCATTTCAGCTGTTTCGATATCTTCCTGCACCTGCTGCCAGTCGCGGAAGCAATGAGTCACATCGGTCAACTGTGCATATTCGCGTGATAACGCGCGAAAACGTTCCTGATCGCCAATTACGCCGGCATCGCCCAGTAACGCTTCCACTTCTTCGTGGCGTTCCTGGAGGGCTTCCAGCTTGGCAACAATAGAGCTCTTCATGTAATAGAGGGTATCCCAGTGATAGGTCGTGACAGACCAGATTACTCTAAACCGAGGCTGTCACGTAAGATCTGCAGGCGTTCGCTATCGCCATCGCGCGCGGCCTGCTGCAGTGATTTGGTTGGTGCATGAATAAGACGATTGGTCAGCTTGTGCGCTAACTCCTGCAATACTTTTTCTGCATCCGCGCCCTGGCGCAGTGCGGCTAACGCACGCTCCTGTAACTCAGCGCGAACGTCATCGGCCTGCGAACGGTATTCACGAATGGTGTCACCGGCGCTTTGTGCCCGCAGCCACGACATAAACTCGCCACTTTCCTGCACCACAATGCTTTCCGCTTGAACGGCGGCGGCTTTGCGCTGCGCCATGTTCTGCTCAATGATCGCTTGCAGGTCATCGACGCTGTACAAATAGGCGTTCGCCAGCTTGCCCACTTCAGGTTCGACATCACGCGGTACGGCGATATCCACCAGCAGCATCGGCTGATTGCGGCGTGCTTTCAACGCACGTTCCACCATCCCTTTACCGATAATCGGCAGCGGGCTGGCGGTAGAAGAGATGATAATGTCCGCATCGGCAAGACGCGTCTCAATGTCGCCCAAACCAATCACTTCGGCGCCCACTTCATCGGCCAGCAACTGCGCACGTTCGCGGGTGCGGTTAGCAATCATCAACTTCTGCACTTTATGCTCGCGCAGATGACGTGCCACCAGTTCGATGGTTTCACCGGCACCCACCAGCAACACGTTGACCGTGCTGAGTGATTCGAAGATTTGACGTGCCAGAGAACAGGCAGCGAAGGCAACAGAGACCGCGCTGGCACCGATTTCGGTTTCAGTACGCACGCGCTTGGCGACGGAGAAGGTTTTCTGGAACATGCGCTCCAGCTCACTGCTCAGCGCATGGTCGCGAGAGGAGTCAGCATGGGCTTTTTTAACCTGACCAAGAATTTGTGGCTCACCCAACACCAGTGAGTCGAGACCACTGGCAACGCGCATCAGATGGCTGACGGCGGCGTTGTCCTGATGCCAGTATAGGCTGGCACGTACATCCTCTTCGCGCAGATCGTGATACTCACATAACCAGCGCACCAGTCTCTCCTGCAAATCCGTCTGCTGCTCCACGCTGAGGTAGAGTTCAGTACGATTACAGGTAGAGAGTACCACACCACTCTGTACCATCGGCTGGGACAACAGGCTATTAAGTGCCTGATCCAGCGTGTCTGGCAGAAACGCAACGCGTTCGCGCAGCGCAACAGGTGCGGTTTTGTGGTTGATTCCGAGAGCTAGCAGCGTCATGGTGATTCGGCTTGGGATGTCCCAATGATTGTCAGGGCTTTGTGAAGCGCATTCTACAAGATGCCACAGATCAAGAAAAGCCATACAAAGGCTATGACTGTAATAAGATTAAACTGATCGTGCGCAATTATCCTTACATCGGCATTGACGGCGTAGTATTGGATGGTTAGCGTTATCGGTTACGAAGTAAAAACGTGTCTGAGGAGACGACCACGTGATGCATTTGCCCCCGCGCAAGCTGTTGCGCCTTTTACCCCTTGCCAGCGTATTGCTGGCTGCTTGTAGCATCAACAAACCACAAGGTCCTGGCCCCAGCATCACCTCACCACAATGGCAGCAGCATCAACAAGCCGTTGAAAAAATTACCCAGTATCAGACGCGCGGCGCGTTTGCTTATCTCTCTGATAAGCAAAAAGTCTATGCGCGCTTTAACTGGCAGCAAACCGCGGCCGATCGTTATCGCCTGTTGTTAACCAACCCGCTTGGCAGCACCGAGTTGCAGCTGGATGCGCAAGGTTCGGTGGTGCAAATCGTCGACAACAAAGGCAAGCGCTACGTGAGCAATGACGCTGAGAAGATGATTTCACAGCTGACTGGCATGGATATCCCGCTGGCGAACCTGCGTCAGTGGATGATGGGTTTGCCGGGTGATGCCACGGATTATCAGCTCAACAGCAGCTATCAGTTGCAGAGTGTGAACTACAGCCGTAATGGTCAGCAATGGAAAGTGAACATCTCTGATTACGACAGCAAAGTGAATCCACCGCTGCCGGCCAATCTTGAACTGACTGAAGGTGGTCAGCGAATCAAACTGCGCATGGATAGCTGGACCACAAAATGATCACCACCTGGCCCGCTCCGGCTAAATTGAACTTGTTTCTCTACATCACGGGCCGTCGTCCTGACGGCTACCACAACCTGCAAACGCTGTTTCAGTTTCTTGATCATGGCGACACGTTGGAAATCACACCTGACAGCAGCGGCAAGATTACGCTGCTGACGCCCTTAGCGGGCGTAGCAGATGACGAAAACTTGATCGTGCGGGCGGCGCAGGCATTGAAACAGGCTGCTGCCGTACAGGGTACGCTGCCCGATAACGCCGGCGCGCAGATTGCGTTAGAGAAACGTTTGCCGATGGGCGGCGGCCTGGGCGGTGGTTCATCTGATGCCGCCACCGTGCTGGTGGCGCTCAACCACTTGTGGCAAACCGGGCTGAGTGTAGACGCGTTAGCCACGATTGGGGTGAAACTCGGCGCGGATGTACCGGTGTTTGTGCGAGGTCACGCTGCGTTTGCCGAAGGGGTTGGCGAGCAAATTGTTCCAGCCGAACCGGCAGAGAAGTGGTATCTTGTTGCTCACCCTGGCGTCAGTATCGCCACGCCGGATCTGTTTCGTGATCCTGACCTGACGCGCAATTCACCGATACGCACATTAGATGAACTGTTACAGCGTCCTTTTCACAATGATTGTGAAGCTGTGGCAAGAAAACGTTTTCGCGAGGTTGATGCGCTGCTTTCCTGGCTGCTAGAATACGCGCCGTCGCGCCTGACCGGGACCGGAGCTTGTGTGTTTGCTGAATTTAACACCGAGTCCGCTGCTCGTCAGGTGCTGGAGCTTGCCCCGAAATGGATTTGTGGATATGTGGCGCGCGGGCTTAATATCTCGCCGTTGCAACGCACCCTTTCCGGGCTCTAAGCGTATGCGTGACAGTGCCACCCTGTTCCAGGCACTGCACGACGCGCATTAACACACCCGTATGAACAGCTTCAAAAGTATTCGCCGGTTACTTTTGAATCGTTCATTCTCTGGACGCCAAGCCTGAGGTTCCTCTCGTGCCTGATATGAAGCTATTTGCTGGTAACGCCACCCCGGAACTAGCACAACGTATTGCCAACCGCCTTTACACTAGCCTCGGAGACGCCGCCGTTGGCCGTTTCAGTGATGGTGAAGTAAGCGTACAGATCAACGAAAATGTACGCGGTGGTGATATTTTCATCATCCAGTCCACCTGTGCCCCCACCAATGATAATCTGATGGAGCTGGTTGTGATGGTCGACGCCTTGCGTCGGGCTTCTGCTGGTCGTATTACTGCTGTAATCCCTTACTTTGGTTATGCCCGTCAGGACCGCCGCGTGCGTTCTGCCCGTGTGCCAATCACCGCCAAAGTCGTTGCCGATTTCCTCTCCAGCGTGGGTGTTGACCGTGTTCTGACGGTTGATCTGCACGCCGAACAGATTCAGGGCTTCTTCGATGTCCCGGTTGATAACGTGTTCGGTAGCCCTATACTGCTGGAAGATATGCTGCAGATTGGCCTGGAAAACCCGATTGTGGTTTCTCCAGACATCGGTGGCGTAGTGCGTGCTCGTGCTATTGCTAAGCTGCTCAATGACACTGACATGGCTATCATCGATAAGCGTCGCCCGCGTGCGAACGTTTCTCAGGTGATGCACATCATCGGTGACGTGGCAGGTCGTGACTGTGTACTGGTCGACGATATGATCGACACCGGCGGTACGCTGTGCAAAGCAGCTGAAGCGTTGAAAGAGCGCGGCGCGAAACGTGTCTTCGCTTACGCGACCCACCCAATCTTCTCTGGTAACGCGGTTGAAAACCTGCGCAAGTCAGTGATCGATCAGGTTATCGTGTGCGATACCATTCCGCTGTCAGACGAGATGAAAGCGCTGCCAATCGTGCGTACCTTAACGCTCTCTGGCATGCTGGCCGAAGCGATTCGCCGTATCAGTAACGAAGAGTCCATCTCCGCAATGTTCGAACATTAATACATTGCATGAAACCGGGCCCCGTGCCCGGTTTTTATTCCCAACAATCCGCTTCATTTACCGATTAAGCCGCTCTCGCCACGGATATTTTCGCGATAAATTTCGTTAAAACTCGCTATTCTCCCTGCCTTACACTCTTTTCAAACGACATGCGATGCTGCGCTTTAGCGGGCCATTGATTAGTGGTATTTTCTCCACACTTTTTTTTGAGAACTCCGACCACTATGACTCTCGACATCTACACGCTGTTTGTTTGCGAGCTCTATGTGCTGGGGTTTTTAAGCATTATTCTTGTTTTCGCCTGGGTGGGTGCGCAATACGATCGCGTGCTCGGATTCACGACGCTGGCGCTCATCTTGACCCTGATGGCGGTGTTCCTCAGTAGTCTGCGCAGCGCGGGATTTGTCTTCCTTCCCATCGGTGTGGGCAACGTCGTGATGTTGCTGGCCTACGGCAATCTGTTGAATGCATTCCGTGCTTTTTGCCATAAACCCTTGGGGTTCAGCTGGTTAGCCGGCGGGCTGCTATGGGCGATTCTTTGCGCATTCCCTGCGTTTTACGCCAGCCAACCCAAACGCGTTTTAGTGCTTTGCCTGCTGTGCATCATTTACACCGGTGCGCTAATTCGTTTGTTATGGCAATCTCGCGATGCACTGCAAGTGACCTTTTGGCCGGCGCAAATGTTGCTGTGGATCCATCTGCTGTTTCACGTGGCACGTATCTTCCTGGATGATGCCATCGCCACACCGGTACGCGGCGCCATAGCCGGTTCCAGCTTTTCGGTGTACGTGATTCTTGAATCCATTCTATTTGTGATTGGCCTGACTTTTACCATTCTGGCAATGGTCAACGAGCGCACACAGATCGCCCACAAACGAGCATCGCTTCACGATCCTCTGACCAGCGTCTGGAATCGCCGCGCTCTGTTCGAGCAAGCCGACAGATTAGTGGTGCGTAACACGCGTAGTTCGCAACCGCTGGTTTACACTGCTGTGCTATTTGATCTCGACCATTTCAAAGGCATTAACGATCGTTACGGCCATCTGCAAGGTGATCGCGTATTAATCGATTTTTGTCACGTGGTACAGGGTTTGTTGCCTGCTGGGGGGCATTTTGCCCGTCTGGGCGGCGAAGAGTTTGCGGCGATTCTGCCGGGCAATAGCGAGGATGCGGAACGGGTGTGCGAGCGTATCCGATTGGCGACACAGCTGTCGCAGCCCAACGATGTTTGCTACACGGTGAGCATTGGCTTTGCCACCGCTAACCATCGCGATCATACCTTCCCGATTTTACTCGGCCTGGCGGATGAAGCGTTATACCGTGCAAAAGCCAGTGGCCGTAACCGCGTCGAACGTTATTTCGTGCAGTTACAGCCTATACAGGAAGCGGCACTCTCTTAATGCGAGGAGTGATTGCGGCGACAGCGTTTGTCACCGTAATGGCGTAACCAGAAGTAGCGGTCTTCAACCCGCTCACGTCCACTGACGCGTGCACCCACCAGCCACAGCAGCGCACCAACAAAGATGCTGAACATGGCACCATGCGCGAGGAATTGCGGCAGGTTTAACGCAGGCAGCTGATTAATAATAGAATATCCGACGCCAAGTACCATCGTCAGTAAACCCAAACACATCAGTCCATTACCTAAATAGCGGCATTGTTGACGTTTCATGATTCACCTCCATCCTTATGAAAAAGCAAAACAGCACGTATGGTTAACTTGTCATAAGTTTAGGCAATGACGGCGGGTTAAGTTGCGGACAGGATCACACATCCTTCACAATCTCTGACATTTCTTTACGGCCAGAGGCTTGATTTCGATAGAAATTGATAAGTCACGCAGAGGTATCATCTGTGCTCAGCACCCTTTGTCATCGCCGCTTGCAGGCAGTAAACTATCGCCCTTTCCGCAGCAAGACAGGATAAACATCGTGAGCAGCATTAAACTGATTGTGGGGCTGGCCAATCCCGGCGCTGAATACGCCGCAACGCGTCATAACGCGGGTGCCTGGTATGTGGATTTGCTGGCCGACCGGAACAATCAGTCATTGAAAGAGGAGCCGAAATTCTACGGCTACACTGCACGCCTGTCGCTGGCAGGTGAAGATGTCCGTTTGCTGGTGCCCACCACTTTTATGAACCTGAGTGGCAAAGCGGTCGCGGCAATGGCGACGTTTTATCGCATCACGCCTGAAGAGATTTTAGTGGCGCATGACGAATTGGATCTGCCACCGGGTGTGGCGAAATTTAAACAGGGTGGTGGTCATGGCGGACACAACGGCCTGAAAGACATCATCAGCAAACTGGGCAACAATAATAATTTCCACCGTTTGCGGGTTGGTATCGGCCATCCCGGCGATCGCAATAAGGTCACCGGCTTCGTATTGGGTAAACCGCCGGCCAGCGAGCAAAAGCTGATTGATGATGCGGTCGATGAAGCGGTGCGTTGCACTGAGCTGTGGCTGAAAGAAGACAAAATTAAGGCGATGAACCGCCTGCATGCGTTCAAGGCTGGCTAAGCCCAATTCCCGCGCCGCAGAAGGCAATTCTGTGTATAATGCGCGAAATTTTTTGAATCTGTCGTCGCTGCCTGTCAGCGCCGCACACTCAGTGATAAAGGTAATCAGACCATGGGATTTAAATGCGGTATTGTGGGCCTGCCGAACGTCGGTAAATCCACCCTGTTCAACGCGCTGACCAAAGCGGGTATCGAAGCAGCCAACTTTCCGTTCTGCACCATCGAGCCAAACACCGGTGTGGTGCCAATGCCCGATCTGCGCCTCGATCAGCTGAGCGAAATCGTTAAGCCACAGCGTGTTGTTCCTACCACCATGGAATTCGTGGATATCGCCGGTCTGGTGAAAGGCGCCTCCAAAGGTGAAGGTCTCGGCAACCAGTTCCTGACCAACATCCGTGAAACCGAAGCTATCGGCCACGTGGTGCGCTGCTTCGAGAATGACAACATCATTCACGTTTCAGGCAAAGTTAACCCAGCGGAAGATATTGATATCATCAATACCGAGCTGGCGCTGTCAGATCTCGACACCTGTGAACGTGCGATTCAGCGCTGCCAGAAGAAAGCCAAAGGCGGCGATAAAGATGCAAAAGCTGAGCTGGCTGCGCTGGAGAAATGTCTCCCGCACCTGTCAGAAGCAGGCATGTTGCGTGCCCTGAAGCTGGATGCTGATGAGAAAGCGGCCATCCGCTACCTGAGCTTCCTGACCCTGAAGCCAACCATGTATATCGCGAACGTGAACGAAGACGGTTTTGAAAACAACCCGTTCCTCGATCAGGTGCGTGCGATTGCGGAAGCCGAAGGTTCTGTGGTGGTGCCGGTGTGCGCAGCAGTAGAATCAGACATCGCAGAGCTGGATGACGAAGAGCGTGAAGAGTTCATGGCGGAGTTGGGTCTGGAAGAGCCGGGTCTGAACCGCGTGATCCGTGCCGGTTATGCGCTGTTGAACCTGCAAACCTACTTCACCGCTGGCGTGAAAGAAGTACGCGCCTGGACCATCCCAGTGGGTGCGACCGCGCCACAGGCTGCCGGTAAAATCCACACCGACTTCGAGAAAGGCTTTATCCGTGCACAGACCATCGCGTTTGATGACTTTGTCGCCTACAAAGGTGAGCAAGGCGCGAAAGAAGCCGGCAAGATGCGCTCAGAAGGTAAAGAGTACATCGTGAAAGATGGCGACGTGATGAACTTCCTGTTCAACGTCTAATCTTTAAGTCGATGATTTGCTCATGTTGAATTAATTTCAGCTAAAAAAATCCACGCCTGGCGTGGATTTTTTATTTTTCATTAGGTAAATTCTTCCGCGACGCTTCCAGGCATATTAGCCATCACTTCGCTTTTGTCGCTAGCCTAAGCCACAAACACCGCTCGCTTTTCCGCATGAAATCTCTCTTCTGACCACCCTGCTCCACAGTGTGAAGCCGATCATGAAATTGGCTCATGCAGCTTTGAAGTTTAATCACTTTCAATCACTGAGTGACTCTGGCATAAAATTCGCATTGTTATTGACTTAAGACAATGTGAAATCTTCCGCAGGTGATAGGCCGCAGCATCAGGTCTACCCACCTAAAGCCGGAAAGGTTTTGCAGCTGAAATCAGGATACCAGAGCATCATGAGCAACGATTTTGCATTTTCCATTAAGAGCAGTGTTTTCGATGAGCATTACAATCCTTCTGAAAGCACGCGTATCACCACGAACTTCGCTAACCTGGCACGTGGAACCAATCGCCAGGAGAATTTGCGCAATGCCTTAATGATGATGAACAATCGTTTCAATTCTCTGGCGCACGCGGACAACCCGAAAGGCGATCGTTATGCCGTTGAGCTGGAAATCATTTCTGCGGAAATTGATATTGAAGGCAATGGCAAAACCTTCCCGGTTATCGAAATCCTGAAAACCAACATTGTTGATCGCCACACTCAGCAGCGTACCGACGGCATCGTAGGCAATAACTTCTCATCCTACGTGCGTGATTACGATTTTAGCGTTCGTCTGCTGGCGGCCAATAACAACCAAGCCGGTTTCAGCCTGCCGGAAGGTTTCGGTGATCTGCACGGCAATATCTTTAAAAGCTTCGTCAACTCGGCGGCTTATCAGGAACGCTTTAATAAAAAGCCGGTGATCTGCCTGAGCGTATCGAGCAAGAACACCTATCACCGCACCGACTATCAGCACCCAGTGTTGGGCTTTGAATATCAGCAAGATGAGCTGTCCCTCACCGACCACTACTTCGGCAAAATGGGATTGCAGGCTCGCTATTTCATGCCTGAAAACAGCGTCGCGCCGTTAGCCTTCTATTTCACCGGTGACTTGCTGAATGATTACACGGATCTGGAACTGATCGGCACCATCAGCACCATGGAGACGTTCCAAAAGATTTACCGCCCTGAAATCTACAATGCCAACTCTGCCGCAGGCCAGTGCTATCAGCCGAGCCTGGCGCATGGCGACCATTCCTTAACGCGCATTGTTTACGATCGAGAAGAACGCAGCCAGTTGGCAATTGAGCAGGGGAAGTTTACGGAAGAGCACTTCATCAAACCCTATCAAGAGATTCTTGAGCAGTGGTCCGCACATTACGTTCTTTGATTAAGCCAAAATAAAAGGTTATTGATTATGAAATTGTTATTGCCTACTTCAACGGCAGGAAGCTTACCGAAACCGGCCTGGCTTGCTCAACCTGAAACGCTGTGGTCGCCATGGAAATTGCAGGGTGATGAATTAGTCGAGGGCAAAAGAGATGCTCTGCTGTTATCCCTGCAGGATCAGCAATTAGCGGGCATTGATATCGTCAGTGATGGCGAGCAAACGCGCCAGCATTTCGTCACCACCTTTATTGAACATCTCAGCGGCGTTGATTTTGAAAAACGTGAGATTGTGAAAATTCGCAATCGCTATGACGCCAGCGTGCCGAGCGTGATCGGTGAAGTGGTACGTAAAAAGCCGGTGTTTGTTGAAGATGCTAAATTCTTGCGCCAGCAAACCAAACAACAGATTAAGTGGGCTCTGCCTGGCCCAATGACCATGATCGATACGCTTTATGATGGTCACTACAAAAGCCGTGAAAAACTCGCCTGGGAATTTGCCAAAATTCTGAACCAGGAAGCCAAAGAGTTAGAAGCAGCCGGTGTTGATATTATTCAGTTTGATGAACCCGCATTTAACGTGTTCTTCGATGAAGTAAATGACTGGGGCATTGCCGCACTGGAAAGAGCCGTTGAAGGCCTGAAGTGCGAAACCGCTGTGCACATTTGCTATGGCTACGGCATCAAAGCGAATACTGACTGGAAAAAGACCCTCGGCACTGAGTGGCGTCAATACGAAGAAGTGTTCCCTAAACTGCAAAAGTCTTCTATCGATATCATTTCACTGGAAGCCCAGAATTCGCGCGTGCCAATGGATCTGATTGAGCTGATTCGCGGCAAAAAAGTGATGGTCGGTGCGATTGATGTGGCGACCAACACCATTGAAACCGCAGAAGAAGTGGCTGACACCCTGCGTAAAGCGCTGAAGTTTGTCGACGCCGATAAGCTTTATCCTTCTACTAACTGCGGTATGACGCCACTGTCGCGCCGCGTTGCCAGAGGTAAGCTGGAAGCCTTGAGCGCGGGTGCAGCTATCGTTCGTAACGAACTCACCGCGTAATGCTGATCCACTCACCGCCCAACAGGACGGTGAGTGCTTTTCCTCGGTGCCCAGCGATGTTCAAACGGGCACCGTCTTCTGCCTTCCTGAGAAAACTTCATCACGCCTTATTGGCATGCGCTTGCCTGTCGGCCAGCAACTGATCGACAAAAGCGGCGATCTCCGGTTTGGTCTGCTCAATCTCTGCAATTTTACTGGCGAACTTCGGCAGATAGTCCTTGTGGGCATACAACAATTGATCCAGCACTTTTATCGCCGTGTCGCCCGCCGGAATCAGCGGATTAATGGTGAAAGCGTGTAATGCCGCACCGTAATCTCCGCTAACGGCAGCTTCAAGCACCGTTTCCTCCATCGCTTTCATCAACTGAATCATGCCGCGCGCCGCAGGCGGCAATGCCCCCCAACGCAGCGGTTCTGCACCATGTGAAGTAATCGCAGCGGTGACTTCTACCACGCAATCAAATGGCAAGTCAGCAATTGCGCCGTTATTACGCGTGGAGACCACCATCAATTTACCGCTGTTATTCTGGATAGAGGCAATGAGATCGCAGGCGGCGTCGCTATAATGCGCCCCGCCCCGCTGGCTTAACTCTTCAGGCTTGTAGTTAAGATTGACGTCTTTATACAACTCGAACAGCCGCGCTTCGGTCTTCTTAACCACTTCCGCACGCGTTTCATAGTTTTCGAACTCTTCGATGGCATGAGCCAGCATCGGTTCCTGCAAATAGTAATAGCGGTGATAACCACAGGGCAGCAGGCCGAGATGTTTCACCTGATCGTGGTTGAAAGGAATCTGATGAATATTTTTTAGCCCTTCATCGCTTTTTTCCTGCTGGTCTGGGGAATAGATTTTATCAATCAGTTCGGCGGTGCGTTCATTGCCCTGCTGATCCCAGACGCGATGCCAGTGGAAATGGTTAAGCCCGGCAAATTTGAAATAGAGATCTTTCTCTTCCGCACCGAGCACGCTGCATGCCTGAGTAATATGGCCGAACGGCACATTGCACAGACCGACCGTTTTTTCCCACTTGCCATATTTAATCGCCGCTTCTGTCACCATGCCTGCCGGATTGGTGAAATCCACCAGCCAGGCGTTGGGGCACAATTGACGCATATCCTCGATAATATCGAGAATCACCGGAACCGTGCGAAACGCCTTAAATATCCCGCCCGGGCCGTTGGTTTCCTGACCCAGCAAACCATTGGCCAACGGAATCACTTCATCTTTCAAGCGCGCATCCAGCAACCCCACACGGAACTGTGTGGTCACGTAATCCGCATCCTTTAACGCTTCCTTGCGGTCGAGAGAAAGATGAACCTGCCAGTCGAGTTTGGCGGCCGCGATCATGCGCTTTGCCATACTGCCAACGATTTCCATCTTCTCTGCGCCATCCTCAATGTCCACCAGCCACAACTCCGCAATCGGCAACTGCTCCTGCCGCAGGATAAGCCCTTCAATCAACTCTGGCGTATAGCTGGAACCACCACCGATAGTGACAATCTTGATCTTATTTGGCATAGGAAATAACTCCGTTTGGTTGCAATCAGGTGAGCAGAAGCGCCGTTTCAGGCAGCATCAGGCCTCACCGCATGGATGATATTTATTCCTGGTTTGGGTTCATGTTATTTATTCAGCCTGCCTGCGCAGGCTGGAAAGGATATTAACTGCCGGGGATATGACATATCTATTTTACCCGGGCATCCTGCCCGGGTATCACGAATTAAAGCGCTTCACCTTGCGTAGCGATAACCTTTTTATACCAGGCAAAACTCTTCTTTCTCGATCGTGAAAAATCGCCGGTTTGATCGTCATTACGGTTTACGTAAATAAAACCGTAGCGTTTGCTGTATTGGCCGGTACCAAAAGAGACACAGTCGAGGCAGCCCCAGGGCGTGAAGCCCATTAAATCCACGCCATCTTCCAGTACGGCTTTTTTCACTTGCTCGATGTGTTCACGCAGGTAGGCAATGCGATAGTCATCATTCACCTCACCGTTGGCTTCACGTTGATCGACCGCGCCAAAGCCATTTTCCACAATAAATAGCGGCTTCTGGTAACGCTCATACAGTGCGTTCAGCGTGTAGCGCAAGCCGACCGGATCGATCTGCCATCCCCAATCTGACGCCTGCACGTGCGGATTTTTTCGGCTGCCGGGGAAAGCTTCGAGTGCACTGTCCATACGCGTCGCGCTGGCATACTCCACGGCGTTACTCATGTAATAGCTGAAGCCGAGATAGTCGGTGCAGCCTTCACGCAGCGTTTGTGCATCCTCCGGCGCCATCTCAATGTTGAAACCGCGCAGTTCCCACTCTTTTAAAATGTAGGAGGGATAGGCACCGCGCATGTGCACGTCGCCAAACAGATAGCGTTCCTGCATCGATTTTTGCGCATACATTACGTCGTCAGGGTGACATGACCAAGGATAGAGCGGCACCATCGCCAGCATGCATCCAATCTTAAATTCAGGATTGATTTGATGCCCCAGCTTCACCACTTTGGCACTGGCCACAAACTGATGATGCAGCACCTGATACATCACCTCTTCCGGATTTTCATGATCGGTGAAAATCACGCCTGAGTTGCTGTAGCCGAACAGCGGTCGGCGCCAGTTACGCTGGTTGTTGATCTCGTTAAAGGTCATCCAGTATTTCACTTTGCCTTTGTAGCGCTTCATCACCACTTCGCTGTAGCGCACAAAGAGATCGATCAACTCACGATTCAGCCAGCCGCCATATTGCTGCACCAGATGCAATGGCATCTCGAAGTGCGACAGCGTAATCACCGGTTCGATGCCATATTTGAGCAGCTCATCGAACATGTCATCGTAAAACTGCAGGCCCGCTTCGTTAGGTTGTTGCTCGTCGCCTTTCGGGAAGATGCGTGTCCAGGCAATCGAGGTACGGAAGCACTTAAAACCCATCTCGGCAAACAGCGCGATATCGTCTTTGTAGTGATGATAAAAATCGGTGGCCTGATGATTGGGATAGTGTTTTCCCTCGACAATGCCATCGGTAATTTCACGTTCTACGCCATGTGCACCACCCGTCAATACATCGACGATGCTGGGCCCTTTACCGCCTTCGTTCCATCCACCTTCAACCTGATGCGCGGCAACGGCGCCACCCCATAAAAAATCAGCCGGTAACTGAGACATAATCCATCCTTTAATGTGATTAACAGCGTCTTACTGCAAGTGGGTTTTCGACAACTCCTGCACCTGACGATGCAGATAAATCAGCTCTTCAACTAGATCGCGGCACAGCATGGCGTTCATCAGATGATCCTGCGCATGCACCATAATCAGGTTGACCGGAATTTTGCCGCAGCCTTCATCCGCACCGATTAAGGCGGTTTGAATTTTGTGGGCTTCGCGCGCGGCATCTCGTGCACTCGCCAGCAACGCATCGGCTTCCTGCCAGTTCTGTTTTCGGGCCGCTTGCAGTGCCTGCATCGATGATGAGCGGGCTTCCCCGGCATGAATAATCAGCTCCATTACCGTACTTTCCATTTCCTGCATCTCTTGCATTACTTCATCTCCTCAGCCAGTTGTTCCTGCGCCATCTCTTCTTCCTGCGCAAGCAGTTGGCGTTCATACATTTTGAAGAACGGGTAATAAATCAGCGTGGATAAACAAATCAGGAACGCCACCAGCACCACCGCACGCCAGTCCCATCCGGTTGACCAGGCCGCACCAATCGGTCCCGGCGTGGTCCATGGCGCCAGAGAAATGACATGATTAACAAGATTGGTACGCGTGGCTGTCCAGGCGATAACCGCGTTGATCAATGGCGTAGTAATAAAGGGAATAAACAGCAGCGGATTCATCACCACCGGCGAGCCGAAAATAATCGGTTCATTGATGTTGAACATGCTCGGCACCAGGCCTAGACGACCGATGGAACGCAAATGCGCTGAGCGGCTGCGCAGATAGAGAATCACCAGACCCATGGTGGCGCCTGAGCCGCCTACGGTGATGAAAAATTGCCAGAACGGCTCGATAAAGATTTTGGGAATCTCTTGCCCGGCATTTAACGCTTCCTGGTTCAGTCCAAGATTACTCAGCCAGAAGGCCTGCAAAATCCCGCCGACAATCGCCGCGCCGTGAATACCGGCAAACCACAGCAGATGACATAGCAAGACGGCGATGAGCACCGCAGGCAGTGAATCGGCTGCGGAGATAATTGGCGCGAACACTGACATGATGGCCTGAGGAATCAACAGACCAAAGTGGCTCTCCATAAACAGGTTCAGCGGATAGAGCGTCAGGAAAATCACCATGATGGGGATCAGCAGGTCAAATGACTGACGAATCTTTGGCGGCACCTGCTCCGGCAGTTTGAAACCAATGTTGTATTTCACCAGCCAGTGCATCACTTCCGTGCAGTACAGGCTGATCAGGATGGCGGTGAATATCCCTTCCCCGCCCAGCGATGCAACGGACAATGCACCATTCTTTTCCGGTGCAGCCACCACCAAAAAGGTCATCAGCGACAGCAGCGCCGCCATCAGGCCATTGAGTTTGTAGCTTTGCGCCAGGTTGTAGGCAATCGCGCCGGTAATAAATACCGCCATGATGCCCATCGTCATGTTGTAGGGCATCATCAGCTGGTCGTTGTACTGCTTCACCATACCCAGCCACCACTGAGCGAAGCCCCACTGGCTGTCCTGACTGAAAGGAGGATGTGAGAAAAGCAGCATAAATGAACCGACAATCAAGAACGGCATCGAGGCAATAAACCCGTCCTTGATGGCCACCACATGCCGTTGCGAGGAGAGTCGCGCAGCAATCGGACTGATGCGGTTCTCAATCACGCCAAATAAAGAGTCAGCCAGTGTGCTCATCATGCCCCCTTATTGGCATCAATCAGGGCGAGCGCCGACTTCAGGATTTTTTCGCCATTCAACATGCCGTAATCCATGGTGTTAATGACGGTAACCGGTTTGTGATATTCCTGCGCCTGACATTCGAAATCTGCCAGCTTGTATTTGATCTGTGGGCCTAGCAGACAACAGTCATACTCCGCGATCTTTTCACTGAATTCTTCCATGCCAACGGCATCAATTTTGGCTTCTAAACCCAGCTGCGTAGCGGCTTTCTGCATTCTTTGTACGACCATGCTGGTTGACATACCTGCGGAACAACACAATAGAATTTTCACCATAACACCCTCCGTTTTTTTTAAATAATTACGCGCTGAGAATCGTTTCTGCAACCGGTTACAGATTCAATTTGTTCTTTTTGTGATCCATAACTCAAACCGCTAAACCTTATTTAAATTGTGAAAATATGATTAATCTGAGACCGGTTTCATATTATTTTTAGGTTATCCTTTTAAATATGTGATGAAATCGGATGATAATGAAAAAAAACGTTACCGGTTAGAAGAGCCGCACTCTGCGGTTTTCAGATTGAGCTTTTGCGCTACAATGCGCGAGAACGTTGAGAAGGAAGATAAATGACTACAATGCTTGATGTCGCAAAACGCGCAGGTGTGTCCAAAGCCACGGTGTCACGGGTGCTGGCTGGCCACGCTTATGTGTCTAAAACGGTGCGGGATCGGGTGATGCTGGCCATTGATGAGATGGATTACCGTCCTAATCTGCTGGCTCGAAGTCTTGCGACCAACCGTTCGCACAGTATTGGTCTGATGGTGCCCAATACGCTTTACAACGGCCCATTTTTTACCGAGCTGTTATTCCAGGCCGCGACCATGACGGAAAAACTCGGTTCACAACTGGTGCTGGGCGATGGTAAACACAATGCGCAGCAAGAGCGCGAAGCCATAAACTTTTTAATAGATAGCTATTGCGATGCCGTGATCATCTATCCCCGCTATTTAAGCGTGGAAGATATTGATGCGCTTATTCCCGGCATGAGTAAGCCGTTAATCGTTTTAAACCGCCGTTTGAAGCAGCATCCGCAATATTCAGTCTGCGCCGATCACGAAAATGACACCCTTAACGCTGTAAATCATTTGATTGCTCAGGGGCACCGCGGGATCGCTTTTATCAAAGGGATGGGCAGTTCGCACACCGGATTAAGTCGCCTGAAAGGCTATATTTCAGCATTGATGGAAAATGGCATTGAATACGACGAAAACCTGATGCTGGATGGCTGCTGGACCAGCGCCAGTGGGCAACTGGCCGTTGAAGCACTGTTACGTCGCAAAGTATCGTTTTCCGCGATTGTCGCCAGCAATGATGATATGGCGATTGGTGCCGCATGCGCCTTGCACAACGCAGGTTTGCGCATCCCCCATGACGTCTCATTGCTGGGCTTTGATGATATCCCGGTTGCGCCCTATCTCCTGCCCGCGTTAACCACGGTGCATGTTCCGGTTGCTGAGATGGTGTCGAGCGCGTTAACGCAACTGTCTAAAATGCTGGATGGTGAAAGCGTTACAGCGCAGCCACTGATGCCGGGCCGACTGGTGCTGCGCAATTCGATCACCCAGGGACCGTATTACCAGCAAAAATAACGGCGCCGTGCGATAATCTGGCTTATTTTGACGCGATGAGCATTTTACGCCATGAAGCATTTCCTCGTTATCGTTCCCGATGGCGGCATGCTGTTTGAAGCCGCCGGTATTGCCGACATCCTGATGCATGCGAATTTGCACCTGCCAGTCGGCGTTGATCAGCCACGTTATCGCGTCAGTATCGCCACTACGCAATCTCATCAGGTGATTCATGGCCAGTCGGGCCTCAACCTGCTGGCTGACCTGAAGCTGGCTGAATTAGATCCCCGTACCGCCTGGGACACCATCATGATTACCGGACGCGGTGACAGCGTTGAAGAGGGTAATATGGTGGTGGATTTCATCAGGCTGGCGGCCCCGCAGGCCCGTCGCGTGGTGTCCATTTGTGGCGGTGCGATGCTGCTCGCCGAAGCCGGTTTGCTCGATGGACGCCGCGCCACGTCACACTGGCGCCTGCTGGAAACCCTGCAAACCCGCTTCCCTCGTGTTCAGGTGGAAGGGGGTCCGTTGTATATTCAGGATGGTCCGATCTGGACCTCCGGCGGCGTCAGCTCCGGCTTTGACCTGACGCTGGCGCTGGTTGAAGAGGATTTTGGCTTCAGCGTGGCACGCGACATTGCTCAGGATATGGTGATGTATCTGCGTCGCCCCGGCGGGCAGATGCAGTTCAGCCGCTACCAGCTACAGCAAACCAGCACCGGCCCGATTCACGATCTGCAAAGCTGGATCCGCGCGAACCTGGCGGAAGATCTCTCCGTTGAAAAACTGGCCGAACGTGTCGCCATGAGCCCCCGCAATTTCACCCGCGTATTCACCCGTGAAACCGGCGCGTCACCGGCACGCTTTGTTGCAGAAGCCAGACTGGCCGCCGCACGTGAACAACTGGAGCAAAGCCGCGCTACGCTGGAACGCATCGCCATCGAAACCGGTTTTGGCAGCAGCATCAACCTGCGCCGCAGTTTTGAGCGCCAGTTGCATCTCACACCCGGTGAATATCGCCAGCGCTTTCACTGCCGCAAAATGGCGTAAAGTGATCCTTTTTTGTCGTTTACGCCAATCGCGCATCGTCCTACATTGACTGCAACCACTTCGGATAAGGAGTCAATGATGATTAAGGTTGGCATTAACGGTTTTGGCCGTATCGGACGTAACGTGTTCCGCGCCGCGCTGGGCAGCAACGATATTGAGATTGTGGCGATTAACGATCTCACCGACAGTAAAACGCTGGCACATCTGCTTAAACACGATTCACTGCTGGGCAGACTTCCTGCAGAAGTTGAGGCCGGTGAAGGTGAGTTGCGTATCGATGGTAAGCCGGTGCGAGTGTTCAGCGAGCGCGACCCGGCCAATATCCGCTGGCGTGACCAGGGTGTTGATATCGTGATTGAAGCCACCGGCTTCTTCACAGAGCGCGAGAAAGCGGAAGTGCATATCACGCACGGCGGCGCAAAACGGGTGATCATCTCTGCGCCCGGTAAAAACGATGACCTGACGATTGTGCTGGGCGTAAATGATGATCGTTACGATCCCCAGCAGCATTTCGTGGTGAGTAACGGCAGTTGCACCACCAACGGTCTGGCACCCGCCGCGCAGGTATTGCATCAGGCATTCGGCATTGAACATGGCTTGATGAACACCACCCATGCTTACACCAATAGCCAGGTGCTGCACGATCAGCCTGAGAAGGATCTGCGCGGTGCGCGTGCCGCCGCCCTATCGATTGTGCCTTACTCCAGCGGTGCGGCGAAAGCATTAGGCCGCGTCATTCCGGAACTGGATGGCCGTCTGACGGGGTATTCCCTGCGCGTGCCGGTGCCAGTGGTGTCGATTGTGGATCTCACCGTGACGCTGAAGCGTGATGTGACGGCAGAAGAAGTCAACGATGCGTTTAAAGCTGCCGCTGCCGAAGGTCCCTTAAAAGGCATTCTGGGATACAGCGATGAGCCGCTGGTCTCCAGCGATTATCAGGGCGATCCGCGTTCATCGATCATTGATGGGCTCTCTACCCTGGTCATTGGTGGCAACCTGGTCAAAATCCTCGCCTGGTATGATAACGAGTGGGGCTTCTCAAATCGCCTGGTGGATTTAGCACGGTTGATGGCGCAGCGCGGATTGTAATCCGACCCTCTTTTCAGACAAAAAAATCCCCGCTGTTGCGGGGATTCTTGTTGCTGCCGGGCGCGGTTACTTAATGCCCATCGCATCCTTCAGCGTAAAGAACAAGTCCGTCTGATCGGTCAGCCCCACCACGTTAGCGGCATAAGGACCATAAGCCGCGATGCGCAACTGTGTGCCGGTATGCCCCTGAGAATCGTCTTCAGAGTTACCGTAGCTGATGGTCATGACCGCACCATCTTTGGTGTTCACCGCCTGCGTCAGGCCCGGCGCTTTGCTGCCATTCTCAATAATCTGGCTACTGTGCGCATGGTCAGCCGTTACCACCACCAGCGTGTCACCGTGTTCACGCGCAAAGGCCAGTGCCTGTTGCACTGCCTCGTCCAGATCCACCGTTTCGCCAATCTGACCGCACGGGTTAGCCGCGTGATCCTGCTTATCAATTGACGCGCCTTCCACCTGCAGGAAGAAACCTTTTTCATTGGTGCTCAGCAAATCAATCGCTTTCCTGGTCATCTGCGCCAGTGTGGGTGCTGATGCCGGGCGATCTTTATTCACTTCACAGGTCACCACGGGTTTGTCGATATTACCGTGATAGCTGGCTTTCGGCCCCTGCCAGCGAACCGGCATATTGCCTTCGGAGAACAGCCCCAGCACCGGTTTAGTTTGGTCAGCCTGTTTGATTGCATTCATGCCATCAAGGTTATCGACCAACTGGAAGCCCAGCGCCTGAGCCTGCTCGCGCAGGGTTTTGCCCTGGTACTCACCCGCTTTGGCGCTTTCAGAGAACGATTTCGCACCGCCGCCGAGAGTGACATCTGGACGGGTTTTCAGCATCTGCTCGCTGATAGATCCTTTACCGCCCTGCTCCAGCGCATTGGTCGGACACAGTTCGCTGGTTTTCTCCGGGCCATAACATTTACGTGAAGTGACATGCGCCATCAAAGCGGCGGGCGTGGCATCCTGCAATTCTGCAGTGGAGACGTTACCGGTGGCTTTCCCGGCGGCTTTCGCCAGCTCAAGAATGGTGGCCTGATCCTTGCCATTGACGTCTACGCCGATGGCACCGTTGTAAGATTTGGTGCCCGTTGCCCAGGCGGTGGCGGAGGCAGCCGAATCCGTCACGTAATTGGGTTTGTGGGTTTTCTTGTCTAACGAGTAGTGGGTGTACTGGCCGGTTAACGGCAGCGCATCAATGCCCGGGAAGAAACCACCCGCGCCCATCGCCTGATTTCGTGCGGCGGTGATTTCCGAGTCGCCCATGCCATCGCCGATCAATAAGATGACGTTTTTGGCCGTGGTATTGATTAATGAGGCTTTCAGCGCTTCTGTCTGGTCGCTGCTGAGGCGGCGTGCGCCACCGTGTTCGGTGATATCACCGGTGGCGGCGCGAGTATAAGTTGTTGACTCTGCCACTGCTGACGTCGCAATTAATGAAGCCAGCAGAGAAACCGTAAAAAGAGGTATGTGTTTCATTTATAAGCATCCTTATCAGTAAATATAACCAAATGTTTCCGCAGACAAGTCTGCGACAGTCTGGTGACACTTTTGTGGCAGAGAAGGAATAATTTGATGACAGAACACACAGTTCGGCGAGAGATGCAGCAAGCTGCACAGAGCTTAAGCGGATAGAACAAAAGGAGAAAATAGGGCTTGACCGTTTTCAGGTAACTCCCTATAGTAGCGCCCCGTTGACCCAGCGCGGTTAGCAAAAAATTTGGTGAGGTGTCCGAGTGGCTGAAGGAGCACGCCTGGAAAGTGTGTATACGGCAACGTATCGAGGGTTCGAACCCCTCTCTCACCGCCATCTTTGAAGAAGAGCCTGAACGAAAGTTCAGGCTTTTTTTTGTCTTCAGATCGGCCAAAGCACTAACTCATCTGGCCATCGCCCATTACCATCGCTAGAAACTTGTCTCTGAGCGGGTCCTTGATCCCGGCATTCCACGCCAAACCGGTTTGCCATTGGGTATGCTCGCCCTCCAGCGGCAATAGCCTGACGCCAGCAGGCAGGATATGTTTCACACTCGCTGGCAGTAACGCCACGCCATCACCGGCCGCAACCAGCGCCAGTAACGTCTGAATATCGTCAGCAGCCGACACCGTGCCCGGGGTGAGACCTCTCGCGGTCAGGAATTGATCGGCCTGCGCAGTGAGCCCTTCGCCCCTCTGAGGTGCTAACTGCAAGAGTTGATGATTTTCAATAATCTGAGTGGTCTCTACAGGACTCGACAAATGATCAGCTGCTACCGCCAGCACCAATTGTTCCGTGTCCAGGCTCTGACTTTGTAGTGGTTCAGGCACCGGTAAGCGCACAAATCCTACTTGCAGTCGTCCTTCCGCAAGCAGTTGGGTCTGAACCGCCGAAGGCATATCGTTGAGCGAGACTTGTACGCCAGGATAGCGTACGCGAAAGGCGGCGACGTGTTTGGGAGCTAAAAGAAAAGAAGAGATGCCAAAACCCAGGGTGAGTTTTCCTGAATCCCCTTTTTGGATCGCCGCCACATCAGCGAAGAAATCCGCATAGCGCTCCACCACCTCGCTGGCAGCCGCTAATAACTGCTCTCCCGCCACCGTCAACCGCGCGCCATGCCGTCCACGCTGGAAAAGCGTTACACCAGAAAGGTGCTCCAGTGTCTGAATCTGTTTAGATAATGCGGGCTGGGTGATGCAGAGAACACTCGCCGCCGAGTGATAAGTCCCTTCATGCGCCAGCGTCACAAACGCGCGTAACAGTTTAATATCCATTCCAATCGGTTATCAAAGTGGGAGAAGTTGTGATTATACACGGTGGATTTCTCTCTGGTGAAATAGCGACCTATTTCCTAAGGAGAATCACCATGGAACATTCACTTCGCGTTGCCACCGTGCAGTTTTGCCATCGCGCCAGCGACAAAGCTTACAATCTTTCCGTGATGGAGCGCTTTATCGCGCAGGCCGCACAAGAAGAAGTCAAAATTTTAGCCTTTCCGGAAATGTGCATCACCGGTTACTGGCATGTACCTGATCTGCCGATTGCAGAGGTCGAAGCCCTGGCCGAGCGCACAGATAACAGCCCATCTCTGGCGCGCATCGCTCGCCTGGCGGAAAAGCATCAGATGGCGATTGGTGCTGGCTACATCGAAAAGCATGATAATGGGCAGCTCTACAATGCCTATATGGTCTGTATGCCGGGCGGTCAACGCCATGTGCATCGTAAAATTCATGCCTTTGAACACGCTGGCATTGCCCAGGGAAATGAATTCACCGTGTTTGACACGCCATGGGGCGTGAAAGTCGGGATACTGATTTGCTGGGACAATAATTTAACCGACAACGTTCGCATTACCGCGCTGATGGGAGCCGATATCCTGATTGCCCCGCATCAGACAGGTGGCACCCATTCACGTAGTCCCTTTGGTATGAAACCCATTCCGGTGAGCCTGTGGGAAAACAGAGAAAGCGATCCCGCCGCACTGGAAATGGCTTTGGCAAGCGACAGCGGTCGAGCATGGTTGATGCGCTGGCTGCCTTCGCGTGCGCATGATAACGGGCTCTTCGTCCTGTTCAGTAATGGCGTCGGATTAGATAACGGCGAAATACGAACCGGCAACGCGATGGTAATTGATCCCTATGGCCGCATCGTCAACGAAACCACGTCATTCAGGGATACGTTGGTGAGTGCCGATTTGGACCTTTCGTTACTGGCGATGTCTACCGGACGTCGCTGGATCCATGGACGTCGCCCTGAACTTTATCAACTCCTGTGTGAACCTCAGGGCTATGAGCGTGATGCGCGCACCGCGCGGTTTTCTGAAGATATTCCCTGCTTCGGCTCACAGAATTCCGATAAAAACACTTTCTGATAAAAAATTAATTTCATGCGGTGTAAATCATTAGCGGTTTTTTAATTAAACGTTTATGAGGGAGTGATGCCCGATAATTAATCACACGCATTAAAGGAAAAATAATAAATGAAAGGATTATTACGTTGCGGAATATTTATCTGTTCGCTGAGCGCCATATCATCAGCGCAAGCAATCATAGAGATCCCCTTTACACTGGATGAAAGTGCAGTTCCCGTCGCTACGCTAAATATCAACGGCCAGGACGGCGAGTTTATGCTGGATACCGGCTCGCCGTATGCTTTCCATTTTACCCAGCAGTTTATGCGTCAGGTCCCGTGGTTAAAAAGACTTAAAGAAAAGGCACGTAGCACCGATCTCACCGGCGAGGTTTATATGAATGACCGTTTCATGTTCCATCATGTCTCTGTCAATGGCATGAGCTTCGAAAATGCAGAAGGTGTTTCGCTGGCGCCATGGGGATTGACGCTGATGCCTGACGGTCAACGCCCTCAGCATATGGTGATTGGTTTAGGTTTGTTTCAACAAAAAGCGCTGATGATAGATTATCAGCGCTCGTTATTTTCTGTCGCCAGACAGATTACCGAATTTAATATCGATGCTAACCAGTGGCTTTCACTACCCTTAGCGATCAGCCATGAAGGTATCGTCATTGAGGTAATGAATAACGACAAAACTTATAAAATGGTGTTGGATACCGGCGCCACAATTTCCATGATGTGGAAACAACGCGTTAACGAATCACCTAATAATATGACCTGTATCGAAGTCATGGCCGAACTGGATAATGAGCGCTGTGAAGCCATACAACTTCATATTAAAAATGCCACACCAGGGGATTTTAATGTCGATGCGATTCTGCTTGAAGGGGATTTTAAACATATGGAGACGGATGGTTTAGTCGGTCAGAACTTCCTGCAACAACACATAGTTATCATCGATTTTCCTAATAATCAGATGCTGCTTAGGCCAATTGAGGAAAGTTAACCGGCGCATCCGGAGTTACCGGTCACTGGAGACCCTAAGGATTCCAGTGACTTTCCTTAGTTATCGCTGAAACTTTTCATTCGCTGCCCTTCAACACCTTCACCACCTTCAACACCTTCACCACCTTCACCACCTTCACCACCTTCACTTTGCGACATCGATCCCACTTTGTGAAACTTTAGTTTCTTCGTTTCAATCTAGCGACAGCCTTTGATATCCCACATAAAAACCGCTCAATTTCATTGCTATGCAGACCTTTCTGAGCACTAAAAGGCCTTTATGTTAATTTTTTGTCAATGCATGATGTCGCCACTGCAACTAAAGTTTCACTCACTGCCATTTCATGCAACAGAGGATTCAATGATTACGGAAGAGCAAAAAAAGCGCCCCGCATCCTACTGGAAAATGCTGACCGCGCTATTGTGTCTGGGCTGGGTGGTCATCTGGATCTATCGTTCCATGCTGACGCCCATTTATCCGCAGGTGATGCAAACGTTAGATCTGCACAGTAACCAGCAGATTGGCATCATCGCCAGCATCTACTTCTTCGCTTACGTCCTACTGCAAGTGCCGGCCGGCATGATCTCCGACAAGTTCGATAAGCGGTTAATTCTGTCTTTTGGATTTTTGGTTTTCGCCCTCGCGACATTTCTCATGTCCTCTTCACAAAACCTGATGGTGATCTATATCGCCAGTGCACTTGCGGGACTTAGCGGGGCATTTTTCTATGGCGCAGCGTTCTCACTATCAGGCCAGGAAATTCCCGCAAATAAACGTAACGTTGCTACGGCAATCATTAACAGTGGTTCTTCCGTGGGGATGGTCATCGGGCTAAGCGGATCGTCCTGGCTGGTGCTGAGCCAATCCCTTGACTGGCAGGTGATGCTCAAAGGCGTAGCGCTTATCATGCTGCTGACTTTCGCGCTTTATTATTTCCTGATCCGCCGTGACAGCGCCCGCCCGGCATCAACAGCAACTGAATCATTACATGAAGAAGACCATGGGCAATCCAGCTTCTTCACGCTAAAGAAATTTGCAGTCTATTTTATTCTGTTCTGTAGCTGCTACGCCTACTTCCTGGTGGTGTCGTGGCTGCCCAACTTCCTGCAAACAGAGCGCCACTTTTCCGGCAGTAGCGCAGGCATCATTGCCTCACTGGTGGGATTGGCCTCTATTCCCGGCGCGCTGATTTTCAGCATGGTGGCGGACAAATTCCGCCACTTCAAATACCGCATCATGCTGATGCAACTGGTGTTAGCTGCCGTGATGTTGCTCATCGCCGTTCATGCGCAGGATGCCTTTATCATCATGCTGGGGCTGATTGGCTACGGCCTGCTGGGTAAGCTGGCACTCGATCCCCTGCTGATTTCCACCATCTCCGAACTCTCTAACAAAAAGAAGCTCGCCACGTCGCTGAGTATTTACAACTTCTTCGGCATGACGGCCTCCTTCATTGCACCGTGGTTGACCGGCAATATCGCCGACCGTACCGGTAGCACGCTGGACGCCTTTAACTTAGCCAGCATTATCCTCGCCGCAGGCGCGGTGGTGCTGGTCGCTGTGTTCATTTTTACAGGAAACAAACAAAACAGGAGTCAGTATGAATATCGATAAGGCCACCTTGCATACGCTGATCGCGAATAAGCTAAAGCTTGCCGGATTACCTTCAGACTATGCCGCAGTGATGGCTGATGTGCTGGTGTTTGCTGAAGCGCGTGGCATTCACTCGCACGGTACGGTGCGCGTGGAATACTACTCTGAACGTATTCAGAAAGGTGGAATGACCTGCCAGCCAGAGATCCGCCTCGAAACTACCGGCCCCTGCAGCGCCATCCTGCACGGCGATAATGGCCCCGGCATGGTGCTGTCGAAACAAGCGATGGAAGTGGCCATCGACATAGCAAAAGAGAAAGGGATTGCCGTGGTTGGCGTGAAGAAGATGAGCCACAGCGGCGCGATCTCCTATTACACGCAAATGGCGGCTGAAGCGGGCCTGATTGGTCTGGCGATGTGCCAGTCAGACCCGATGGTGGTGCCTTTTGGTGGTGCCGACATCTATTACGGTACCAACCCCATTTCCTTCTCCGCGCCGGGCCGCGACAACATTATGACCTTTGATATGGCGACCTCCGTGCAGGCGTGGGGAAAAATCCTCGACATGCGCTCGCGTGATAAAGCGATCCCGGATAGCTGGGCGGTGGATGCCAGCGGCAAACCCACGACCAATCCGCATGATGTGCGCGGATTACTGCCGATTTCCGGTCCCAAAGGATATGGCCTGATGATGATGGTCGACATGCTGTCCGGCGTGTTAATGGGATTACCGTTTGGGCGCGGTGTCAGCTCGATGTATGCCGACTTAAGTAAAGGACGCGATTTGGGCCAGCTGCATATTGTGATCAATCCGGCCTTCTTTGGCGATCAGCAGACCTTCCTCGATAACGTGCAGCAGGTTATGGCCGAGCTGAACCAGATCCGTCCGGCAGAGGGCGTTGAACGCGTGATGTATCCGGGGGAAATTGCGGATATCGAGCAGTTGCGTACCGACAAAGAAGGCGTCGATATCGTCGACAGTATTTACGACTACCTGATTTCGGACCATGTCTGGATTAACTCGTACGATCACAAAGACCCGTTTGCTGAAAGCCATTAAGGAGACAACCATGGAATATGGCAGCTATTACGCACCGCACGGTGGCCTGGATGGACAGAAAAGTCTGTTGACTGGCCGCTCTATTTTCACCGAGGCCTATGCGTTTATTCCACGCGGCGTGATGTCGGATATCGTCACCAGCCAGTTGCCGTTCTGGCAGCACACGCGTTTATGGGTGCTGTCCCGGCCAATGAGTGGTTTTTCGGAAACCTTTTCCCACTACATTATGGAAGTCGGCCCACAGGGCGGCAGTGAACGACCGGAATCCGATCCCGCCGCGCAAAGCGCCCTGTTCGTGCTGGAGGGTCATCTGCAGTTGACCGTTGAAGGCACGCAGCACGACCTGGTGCCAGGCAGCTTCGCTTACATTCCGGCTGGCGCAAAATGGCAAATCAAGAACAGCCATACCGCAGCCGCGCGCTTTAACTGGATCCGCAAAATCTGGCAGCCGCTGGAGGGTTTGGAAAAACCACCGTTTATGATTGTCAACGAACGCGATATCACCCCCACAGCCATGCCAGATACCGGCGGACGCTGGGCCACCACGCGCTTTGTTGACGTGAATGATATGCGCCATGACATGCATATCACCGTCGTCACTTTCCAGCCAGGTGGCATCATTCCCTTCATGGAAACGCATGTGATGGAGCATGGGCTGTATGTGCTGCAAGGCAAAGGCGTTTACAAACTCAACGAGGATTGGGTGGAGGTAGAGCCTGGAGATTACATGTGGCTGCGTGCGTTTTGCCCACAAGCTTGTTACGCCGGTGGCGATGAGCCCTTCCGTTATCTGCTGTATAAAGACATGAACCGTCATGCCGATTTGCACTTGTTGAAATGAAAAAAACCCGGCTTGCGCCGGGTTTTGCTTCGCTACACTCTCAATCTACTTCTCAATAGGTCAACCGTAAGCATGGAGCGTGCGCTGGCAGAGGGCCGAGCGGACGCAGTCGTCTTTGCCGAAACGCACCACACCAATCATCTCGTCTTCTTCGAAGCGCGCCAGCGCATCGGCCAGACCGGATTTGACGTGGGACGGCAAGTCACACTGGGTGATATCGCCGTTGACGATAACCGTCACGTTTTCACCTAAGCGTGTCAGGAACATCTTCATTTGAGCAGCGGTGACGTTTTGTGCCTCATCAAGGATCACTACCGCATTTTCAAAGGTACGTCCGCGCATATATGCGAAGGGCGCAATCTCTACCTTGGCAATTTCAGGCCGCAGGCAGTACTGCATAAAGGAAGCGCCGAGACGTTTAACCAGAACGTCGTATACCGGTCGGAAATACGGGGCGAACTTCTCGGATATATCTCCGGGGAGGAATCCAAGATCTTCATCCGCCTGCAGAACCGGGCGCGTCACAATGATCCTTTCGATGTCCTTATTGATCAGGGCCTCAGCCGCTTTGGCTGCGCTAATCCAGGTTTTACCGCAACCGGCTTCACCGGTGGCGAATATCAGCTGTTTCGATTCTATGGCATTAAGATAGTGCGCTTGAGCTTCATTTCTGGCTTCAATCGGACCACGGTCGCGTGAATCACGCGCCATACCAATGGAATCCAACCCACCCATCTGCACCAGCGAAGTGACCGATTCTTCTTCGCGCTGACGGTGACTGCGAGAATCACTACGAACGACTCTTCTGGCTTCACGACGCGCTTTGATCACTGCTTTCTGTCTTCCCATAGTGGCACCTTACAGTTGGTTTCATTTATCGCGGCGGCTCACCCGCGGCGATGACTTGAACGCTTTAGAGGTTACTTTGGCTTCCTTGTAAGCCGAGTCTAGCCATTGAGAATAGTGTGCAACAACGACGAAGCGCTGAAGCGCACCGGTAAAGAATTGGCGTTAGTTCGGAAACGGTAATTGAAAAGTGAAGAGGATACTTTGGAGGGAAGAAATCCCCCGCAGTGTACTGCGCTAGCTGAAGTGTATTTAACTGTCCAAAGAAGGACCGGGTCATGCGCGAACTCCAGTGGACTTAGCCACACAACTGACAACGCTTATGAGTAAAATGCATCAAATTAACCGGGGTTTGCAACAGTAATTTTACTTCACGTTGAAGAAAAAGTGTTAAGCGAAGCATGAGAATTTTCGTCTTAAATTAAATTTTTCAATTTTTTCAGTCAGATGGATAATTCAGCCCTGGCTGAACTTTTTCGGAACATTCGGAAGCGGTTACGGCCGGAGGAAAGTTAGCGGTGGGGTTAATAAAACGCCTGCGCCGCCATCATGCCGCGCAGGCGTTGTGCATTTATTAATCAGGCCTGTAGTAAAGGCTGGCCGAGATAATGTTTTTCATCTGGAACGCCGGGCAAAACGAAAAAGTATCCGCCGCCGATGGGGCGAATATATTCTTCCAGCGCTTCACCATTGAGGCGCTTCTGCACGGTGATAAAGCCTTTCGCTAAATCATGTTGATAACAGACGAACAATAATCCCATGTCCAGCTGACCAGCACCGGTAATCCCTGATGAGTAGCTGTAGCCCCGGCGCAGCATCAAACTGCTGTCGGTTTCCGGCGTGCGTGGATTGGCGAGGCGAATGTGGGCATCCAGCGCGATAACATCCCCATCCGGATCTTTCGCGTAATCCGGTACATCGTGCTCCTCTTTCATCCCCAAGGGAGCACCGGAAAGTTTCTCACGACCGAATATGGTTTGCTGTTCACCCAGCGGCGTGCGATCCCACATCTCCACATGGAAACGAATAATGCGCACCGCCTGATAGCTGCCGCCCTGCGTCCAGGCTGGCTCTTGCTGGTTCGCCGTGACCCACAGTAGCTGATCCATTAATGCAGGATTATGCGTATCTGGATTGGCAGTACCATCTTTGAAGCCCAGCAGGTTGATCGGCGTTTCTTTACCGTGACTGCGTGCAGCGTGATCGGCGATAAAGCCATCACGTCGCCAGCGAACGGCCAGCAGATCGGGCGTGTACTTGATGATGTCGCGCAGTGCGTGGATCACCGTGTCTTGCGTATTGGCGCAAATTTGCAGCAGCAGATCACCGTGACACTGTTCGGCGTCGAGTGAATCATTCGGAAAGCGCGTCATGCTTTGCAGCTGGGCTGGTTTATGTGCGCTTAACCCAAAGCGTTCATCAAACAACGAGGTGCCCACGGACAGCGTCATGGTGAGATTATCGGGTGCGATATCCGCGCCAAGAATACCGGAATCCATCGGCGGCAGCTGCGGATTCGGGACCGTTGGCGCAGTGCCCCCTTTTGTCAGAAAGGCAAAGCGCTCGGTCAGCAGACGGAACAGGCGCTCTAAATCGGTTTTATCGCTGGCTAAGACGTCAAAAGCCACCAGCATCATTGAAGCTTGCTGCGGGGTAATGATGCCAGCCTGGTGAGTGCCGTAGAAAGGTTGCGCCTGCTGGCGTGCATCGGGTGCAACCGTGCCGGGAGAGAAGCTGTCAGTCGCGGCTGCCGTATGAAACGGACAACCGCCACTCAGGGCGGCCGCGCCGCCCAACATACCTAATCCCTGCAATAAACGACGACGCGACGGCTCTGCCGCGTCATTTTTATAGCTCATGATTAGTCGAGGCCTAAAGTTCCGCGCAGCAGGGAGAGATCTTCCGCCAGAGTGGTGATCGGCCCTTTCAGCGCATTACGGTCAGCGGTGGTGAGTTTCTCATAGGACTCAAAACCGTCTTTAGTGCGGTATTTGCTAAGAATACCGTCCACTTTTTTGAAGTTGGCATCGATTTTCGCCAGCAGTTGCGGGTTGGCTTTTTGCAGCTGTGGACGCAGCAGATCGACAATTTTCTGAGCGCCATCAATGTTCGCCTGGAAGTCAGACAGGTCTGTACGGCTGTAACGATCTTCTTCACCGGAGATTTTACTCGCCGCGACTTCTTCGATCAGGCCTGCTGCGCCACCGACCACTTTCGCCGGTGGGAACGCCAACTCGCTGATGCGTGTTTGCAGATCCAGCACGTCCTGATTCAGCTTAGTGGCGAACTCTTCAGCACCTTTGGTGGTTTTGTCGGCCCACAGAATTTTTTCGATGCGGTGGAAGCCGGTGAATTTCGGGTCTTCGGCTTTTTTCTCGAAGTCGTCTTCACGGGCATCGATGCTGCTGTCCAGATCGGAGAAGAGTTCGGCAATCGGTTCGATACGTTCGTAGTGCGCACGCGTAGGTGCGTACAGCGCTTTGGCTTTTTCCAGATCGCCCGCTTTAACCGCATCGGTAAAGGCCTGAGTGCCTGCAACCAGCTCTTTGACTTCGCTCATCACATAGGTTTTGTAGTCAGTGATTGGGCCAGCCAGCTGCATGATGTCGGTTTTGCCTTTTGCAGCGGTTTTCGACTCGCCGGTGACAACCAGCTTACCTTTCGGGTTGGTCAGCAAACCACAGGTCATGTCGTATTCGCCCGCTTCAAGATTCGCGGTGAGTTTCTGGCTGAATCCTGGCGCGATGTTTTCACGCTCTTCCACCACCATCACCCCTTTCAGGATTTCCCACTCCAGCGCTTTCTGGCTGTTGTTTTTGATGATGAACTGGGTTTTACCTGCCTGCACATTGAGTGACATCGGCTCACACTGTTTGTCAGTGACGGTGACCGTGACTTGCGGGATGGATGCAGCAGATGCGGCGCCTGAGAGAGCCAGCATTGAAACCAACAGCGCCTTACGGCGGAAGCGAATCGTCATAGTGATATCCCTGTTACATGGAAGAACAGGCGCGCAATCGCGCCTGATTTAATTTCAGCGAGTGGTGCGTGCGGTGTTAGCCGCGGGGCGAGCCGGGAAGAAGAACAGCAGCAGCGCCGGAATCAGATAGATCAACCAGGCCGCGACTTCGCTGACGCTTGGTGTTTCCTGATAGCCGAGTATGCCTTCCAGCAGCGTGCCGACCACCGAGTGGGTGGAGAGCGTGTTACTAAGGTCAAAGGCGATGTCCTGGAAGTGGTTCCAGAGTCCAGCCTCGTGGAAGGCACGGATTGCGCCCGCTGCCAGGCCTGCGGCAACAAAGAGGATAAACAAGCTGGTCCAGCGGAAGAAGCTCGCCAGGTTGAGGCGAATACCGCCGTAGTAGAGCAGCATGCCCAATACAATCGCCGTTAACAGACCGAGTACCGCGCCAATCGGCGGTGCATAACCGACATCCTGAGTAAAGGCAGCTAGCAGGAAGAAGACGGATTCGAGGCCTTCACGCGCCACGGCCAGAAAGACCATGAGGACCAGCGGGAAGCCACCGCCGCCCTGTTTTTGCAGCGCCTGATCCACTGAGCGTTCCAGCGTGGCTTTGATGTTGCGCGAGACTTTGCGCATCCAGAACACCATGGAGGTGAGGATGACCACGGCCACTACCGCCACGATGCCTTCAAACAGTTCTTGCTGTTTTTGCGGGAATTCGCCGGTGGTTTCGTTGATGAAGATGCCAAGACCTAAGCAGAGAGCAGCCGCAGTGAAAACACCTGCCCACATCGCGGGGAACCACTGTGTACGCTGAGTGCGTTTCAGGTAGCTGGCAATCAGGCTGACGATGAGTGCTGCTTCAAGACCTTCACGCAGCATAATGAGAAACGGTACGAACATCACCAACCTCTTGATTGTTAAGGAGGGTAAACCTTAGGTAAAAATACGTAAAGTGTAAACGATATCGATTATCATTATCGCGGTTAAAATTACAAGTCACTTAATGAAATTATTTCTCATTTGCGGAGCGGGTGGCGGATTCTGTGAGAATGGGTGGTGGGGTTTCAGCGATCCGGGAAATGTTCAGTGCTAGGGGGATTGCCGCAGGTTTAGTGCGGGAATATCGCTGCGGGTTGAGTGCGGGGGGATCGCTGCAGGTTCAGTGCACTGTCCACTAAAGGCCATCCCGATCGCGAAGAAACCC
The DNA here is from genome assembly GCF_020179835.1 of Pantoea sp. alder81. Classification (GTDB taxonomy): domain Bacteria; phylum Pseudomonadota; class Gammaproteobacteria; order Enterobacterales; family Enterobacteriaceae; genus Pantoea. Next base: position 291,832 of record NZ_JAIUDA010000002.1, read on the forward strand.
CGCATCCCTGCAGATCGGCCGCGCCGTCCATGCCGCGGACGCTTCGCTCCTCGGAATGGCCTTTATTGGACGTTTAGCTGTGGTATTGCTTTGAATTGAAGATTTAAGCATTGCCGATTTTAATGACACGCACAGAAGCTTCAGAACAGAAAGGCACCAGACTGCGTTATCACCCGTTGTTTTAAATTGAGTGTTCTACCCTGGTCGATTCCATAAAAAAGCCCGCCGTTTAACGGGCGGGCTTGATGTATCAGAGACAAATTACTTGGTGTTGAATTCCGCTTCTGCTGCCTCGAAACGCGCTTGTGCTTCTTCTGATGGGCCTTTGCCGATCAGGCTGAACACCACAATCGCGATACTGGCGAAGATGAAGCCAGGGATGATTTCATACAGTTCGGTGTAGCCATATTGCTTCCACAGCAGCACAGTCATTGCACCAATCACCATACCGGCCAGCGCGCCGTTGCGTGTCATGCGTTTCCAGCACACACCGAACAGGACAACCGGACCGAAGGCTGCACCGAAGCCCGCCCAGGCATAGCTGACTAAGCCGAGCACGCGGTTTTCCGGGTTAGCCGCCAGCGCGATAGCGATCAACGCAATCAGCAGCACCATCAGACGCCCTACCCACACCAGCTCTTTCTGGCTGGCATTTTTACGCAGGAAGCCTTTATAGAGGTCTTCTGTCAGGGCGCTTGAACACACCAGCAGCTGGCAGCTCAGGGTGGACATCACTGCGGCCAGAATCGCTGACAGCAAGATGCCGGCAATCCACGGGTTAAACAGGATACGCGCCAGTTCAATGAACACGCGCTCGCCGTTCTGGCTCACACCTGCCGCTTGTTCAGGGTGATTCTGGAAGTAAGCGATACCAAAGAAGCCGACCGCCACTGCACCCGCCAGGCACAGGATCATCCAGGTCATGCCGATACGGCGCGCCGCACGGATAGAGCGGTGTGAATCTGCCGCCATAAAGCGCGCCAGAATATGCGGTTGTCCAAAGTAGCCCAAGCCCCAGCCGAGTAAGGAGATCACGGCAACAAAATTGAGCCCTTTCAGCATGTCGAGGTTTTCGAGGCTTTTCGCTTCGATGACCGCCAGTGAATCATCCAGCCCGCCAACGGCAATAATCACAAACACTGGCGTCAGGATTAGCGCGAAGATCATCAGGCTGGCCTGCACGGTATCGGTCCAGCTCACCGCCAGGAAACCGCCCACCAGCGTATAAAGGATGGTGGCAGCAGCGCCGGCCCACAGCGCGGTTTGGTAATCCATGCCAAAGGTGCTTTCAAACAGACGAGCACCGGCAACCACGCCTGAGGCGCAATAGATGGTGAAGAAGATGAGGATAACCACAGCGGAGATGACGCGCAGCAGTTTGCTTTTGTCTTCGAAACGGCTGGAGAAGAAATCCGGCAGGGTTAAGGCGTTGTCGTGATGTTCGGTCTGCACGCGCAGACGACCCGCCACAATTTTCCAGTTTAGCCAGGCACCGATGGTGAGGCCGATGGCGATCCAGCTTTCAGAGATACCAGAAAGGAAGATGGCGCCGGGCAAGCCCATCAGCAGCCAACCGCTCATATCCGATGCGCCCGCTGACAGTGCGGTCACCACGCTGCCTAAACTGCGTCCGCCCAGAATGTAGTCGTCAAAGTTTTTGGTTGAACGGTAGGCAATAAAACCAATCAGCACCATTCCCAGGATATAAATTACAAAGGTCACCAACATCGGTGTGCTTACACTCATACTCTCTCCACTTATTATTTAATCCGTTAAGAGAAATCTTTTTCCTGCGTCATCGGAACGTGATAACGCAGGGCTTTACCGCATCCAGAGAAAGCGATTCCTCTTAAGGCGCGGTATCCTGCCGCAAAGGGGCGGCGCGCACAATGCATTTAACACAGCTGTCACAATGGTTTCACCTGACTTCGATGATTTAATGCCAATAGGTTGCACACGCTCACACTTTGAGTTGCACCTTAATCAACGTGAGAGTGCTCTCGTTGACAGGAGTTGCAACTTTGGCGAGCTTCTTGCAGCAAGTTCTGTGCCGCTTTTTCACCAGCCCGGTTTTAAACGGTGATAAACGTGCAACTCAGGTCACATTTAACACGGTTGCACAAAGTTGCAACATGAGTGATAGTGCAGCCCACGCTGATGTCGATTCATTTTTTGAGGAAGAGGAAATCATGGGAACCACCACCATGGGGGTGAAGCTGGATGAAGCCACCCGCGATCGCATTAAACTGGCGGCAGGCAAAATTGACCGCACCCCACACTGGCTGATTAAACAGGCGATTTTTAACTATCTTTCGCAACTGGAAGCCGGTGAAGGGCTGCCAGAAATTCCTCTACAGCTTGCTGATGCCGCCAGTGAAGAAGGTGCGCCAGACGAGTCATTCCAGCCTTTCCTCGACTTCGCAGAACATATTTTGCCGCAGTCGGTCACGCGTTCGGCCATCACCGCTGCATGGCGTCGTCCGGAAACCGATGCGGTACCGATGCTGCTGGAGCAGGCGCGTCTCCCTGCCCCGCTGGCCGAGAAAACGCATCAGCTTGCTTACAGCCTGGCGGATAAGTTGCGGCACCAAAAAGGTGCAACCGGACGCGCCGGCATGGTGCAAAGTCTGTTGCAGGAGTTCTCTCTCTCCTCACAGGAAGGCGTGGCATTGATGTGTCTGGCGGAAGCATTATTACGTATTCCGGACAAGCCAACCCGTGACGCGCTGATCCGCGATAAAATCAGTAACGGCAACTGGCAATCACATTTGGGTCGCAGTCCATCAATGTTTGTCAACGCTGCCACCTGGGGTCTGCTGTTCACCGGTCGTTTGGTGTCGACTCACAATGAAGCCAACTTATCGCGCTCGCTTAACCGCATTATCGGTAAGAGTGGCGAACCGCTGATCCGCAAAGGCGTGGATATGGCTATGCGCCTGATGGGCGAGCAGTTCGTCACCGGTGAAACCATTGCTGAAGCGCTGGCGAATGCGCGCAAGCTGGAGGAGAAAGGTTTCCGCTACTCCTATGACATGTTGGGTGAAGCGGCACTGACCGCCAGCGATGCTAAAGCTTATCTGCTCTCCTATCAGCAAGCGATCCATGCGATTGGCAAGGCCTCCAACGGTCGCGGTATTTATGAAGGCCCCGGTATCTCCATCAAACTGTCTGCACTGCATCCGCGCTATAGCCGTGCGCAGTATGAGCGCGTGATGGAAGAGCTTTACCCGATTCTCAAATCCCTCACCTTGCTGGCCCGCTCTTATGACATCGGTATCAATATTGATGCCGAAGAAGCGGATCGCCTTGAGCTGTCACTCGACCTGTTAGAAAAGCTGTGCTTCGAGCCAGAACTGGATGGCTGGAACGGTATCGGCTTCGTGATTCAGGCATACATGAAGCGCTGCCCATTTGTTATCGATTCACTGGTGGACTTAGCGCAGCGCAGCCGTCGCCGTCTGATGATCCGTCTGGTGAAAGGCGCGTACTGGGATAGTGAAATCAAGCGTGCTCAGGTGGAGGGTCTGGAAGGTTATCCGGTCTACACTCGCAAGGTTTATACCGATATCTCTTATCTGGCCTGTGCGCGTAAGTTGCTGGCGGTGCCGAATCTGATTTATCCGCAGTTCGCGACCCACAATGCTCACACGCTGGCAGCAATCTATCAGCTGGCGGGCAATAACTACTATCCGGGCCAGTATGAGTTCCAGTGTCTGCACGGCATGGGTGAACCGCTGTATGAGCAGGTGGTGGGCAAAGTCGCTGACGGCAAACTGAACCGTCCTTGCCGCATTTATGCGCCAGTGGGCACGCATGAAACCTTGCTGGCTTACCTTGTGCGTCGCCTGTTGGAAAACGGTGCAAACACCTCGTTCGTCAATCGTATTGCGGATAACACCCTGCCACTGGATGAGCTGGTGGCCGATCCGGTGACAGCCGTCGAGAAGATGGGCGCGATCGAAGGTGCTGTAGGTCTGCCACATCCGAAGATTCCGTTACCGCGCGACCTCTATGGCGACAAGCGCGTGAACTCGGCTGGTCTGGATATGGCTAATGAACATCGTCTGGCTTCGCTCTCCAGCGCCTTGCTGAATAGCGCCAGTCAGCCATGGGTAGCAAAACCTTTGGTTGAAGGTGAGCTGGGTGAAGGCGTCAGCCGCCCGGTGCTCAACCCTTCCGCGCCAGCCGATGTGGTGGGCAGCGTGCGCGATGCCAGCGAAGCGGAGGTTTCCGCCGCACTGGATGCGGCAGTGAATGCCGGTCCGATCTGGTTTGCCACCCCGCCGCAAGAGCGTGCCGCCATTCTGGAGCGTGCTGCCGAGGCGATGGAAGGCCAGATGCAGCAGTTGATTGGCTTACTGGTTCGTGAAGCAGGCAAGACCTACAACAATGCCATTGCCGAAGTGCGCGAGGCGGTGGATTTCCTCTATTACTACGCTGGCATGGTGCGTGACGATTTCGATAACGAAACCCACCGTCCGCTGGGTCCTGTGGTATGCATCAGCCCGTGGAACTTCCCGCTGGCGATTTTCGCGGGTCAGATTGCGGCTGCACTCGCGGCAGGGAACAGCGTGCTGGCAAAACCGGCTGAGCAGACGCCGCTGATTGCCGCCCAGGCGGTGCAGATCATGCTAGATGCGGGCGTGCCTGCAGGCGTACTGCAACTGTTGCCGGGTCAGGGTGAAACCGTCGGTGCACAATTGACGGGCGATGATCGCGTACGCGGTGTGATGTTCACCGGTTCCACCGCCGTGGCTACGCTTCTGCAACGTAACCTCGCTGGTCGTCTCGATCCGCAAGGTCGCCCTACCCCGCTGATTGCAGAAACCGGCGGCATGAACGCGATGATCGTCGACTCTTCCGCGCTAACGGAACAGGTGGTGATCGATATCGTGGCCTCCGCTTTCGACAGTGCCGGACAACGCTGCTCGGCGCTGCGTCTGCTGTGTATTCAGGACGATGTCGCGGATCACACGCTGAAAATGCTGCGCGGTGCGATGGCCGAATGCCGCATGGGCAATCCGGAACGCCTGTCGACCGATATCGGTCCGGTGATCGATGCTGAAGCCAAAGGCAACATTGAGCGTCACATCCAGGCGATGCGCAATAAGGGCTTCACGGTGTATCAGGCGGCGCAGGATAATCCACAAGACAGTAAAGAGTGGAACAACGGCACCTTCATCAAGCCAACCCTGATCGAGTTGGGTCAGGTGAGCGATCTGGACAAAGAGGTGTTTGGTCCGGTACTGCACGTGGTGCGTTTTGCGCGTAACAGTCTGCCACAGCTGATCGATCAGATTAACGCCTCTGGTTACGGTCTGACGCTGGGTGTGCATACCCGTATCGATGAAACCATCGCGCAGGTTACAGCGGGTGCGAAGGTCGGCAACCTGTATGTGAACCGCAACATGGTTGGCGCGGTCGTGGGCGTGCAGCCATTTGGTGGCGAAGGTTTATCCGGCACCGGTCCAAAAGCCGGCGGCCCGCTCTATCTCTATCGCCTGCTGGCAAACCGCCCGGATAATGCACTGCGTAAGACCTTTGATCGTCAGGATGCTGAGCGTCCGGTCGACAGTTCCGTTCGCACCGAGTTGATGAGTGCTCACCAGGCATTACAGAGCTGGGCGCAGGATAAACCTGAACTGCTGGCACTCTGCCAACGTTATGACGAACTGGCCCAGGCGGGTACGGTGCGACTGCTGCCGGGCCCAACCGGTGAACGCAACACCTTCACGCTTCTACCGCGCGATCACGTTCTCTGTATTGCGGATAACGAGCAGGATGCGCTGACGCAACTGGCGGCAGTGACCAGCGTCGGTAGTCAGGCCATCTGGCAGGATGATGAGTTGCATCGTGCGCTGCGCAAATCCCTCCCCGCCGCCGTGCAAAAACACGTGCTGCTGGTGAAAGATGTGCTGGCCGCCGGGTTTGATGCGGTGATCTATCACGGTGATGCGGATCAGTTACGCGGGCTGTGCGAGCAGGTTGCTGCGCGTGACGGCGCGATTGTTTCGGTGCAGGGCTTCGCACGTGGCGAAACCAATCTGCTGCTGGAACGTCTGCTGATAGAGCGCTCACTGAGCGTGAATACCGCCGCAGCGGGTGGTAACGCCAGCTTGATGACCATTGGTTAAAAAGGACAAGGGCCCGCAAGGGCCCTTTTTCATGGCGCGCCGCGACGAGTTGATTCACTCGTTGCGGCGCGCTTGTTTTGCACTTTGCCCTTACGCCGCAGACTTGTTGCGCTTCATGCCAATCAAGGTCGGGAAGACAAACAGCGACTGCCCCAACCCGCGATTGGTCACAGACCAGACCGCCACCGACAGCAGTGAGCAAATCCCCACAATCGCAATCGGATACAAACACGCCCACAGCATCGAGAACCAGGCATATTCAAACAGATGATGGCGCTGAGCGAACAGAATCGCTGACATGCCAAAAAACTCAATGAAGATGCGGTGGATAACGTAGATCTGCAGGGTATTACGACCAATCCAGTTAAAATAGCTCATCTTAAAGTGCGCGTTGAGCCAGCGGCAGGCCGCCACACTCGCCAGCACCGCGATAATGCACAGGAACAAACTCTTATCCAGACCGAAGATAATGTGGATCCCTGAAACCGCCGCTAACAACGCCCATGGCACGAGATTTTCACGACGCCATTCGCTCATGCGCAGCATCAATGGGCTCCAGAACGCGCCCAGCAAGAAGAACAGGAAGTACTGCGCCACGCTTTGCGGTCCCCAGTATGGAATGATCTTCTCCACCGCCAGATAGTTAAGCGCAATAGCGACCACCAGCAACGCCACTTTCTGTTTGTGGAAGATCTTCGCACACAGGAAATACAGTGCCAGTCCGTACAGATACCACGAGGTACTCATCGCCATAAATGTCAGCTTCAGGAACTCAAACAGTGAACCCGCATAGGCGGCATTCAGGTTGTGTGAGATGCGCTGACCGGTAATCTCTGTGGAGATGCCCACAATCGACCACCACTGAATAAAGCCCCACAAAATATACAGATAGAACAGATTGGTAATACGGCTGGTAAAGACCTGCTTCCACGGACGATTCAGAATACCGTTGGTTGCCAGCAAGCCAGAAACAAAGAAAAAGGCTGGCATACGCAGCGGAGATAAAACGGTATTAAATTGCACCCATATTTCTGCCGGTATCCAACCAGCCGTCAATAATTTCACCGTTCCTTCAAATCCGGGTAATACGGTGTGATACAACACCACCAGCAATATGCAGGCCCCTTTCAGGGTATTGACCCATGCAATATCTTCTTTCCTGGCGTTATTCATATGATTAACTCCCGCTGCTGTGTAGGTCTAAAAGGAGAAGTATGAGGAAATAAACAATGATGCATTTCTGGTTATTCAACGATTATTAAACAAGCTGGCGCGGGATGACTCTAGCGAAAGTCCTAAATTTTTTTTGCTGGCCCTGATATAACAATACTTTACAGTTCCAGACATTAATTGAATGCTAAGCAGGCTAACAATATCTTCCCAAAATAGAGTGACTAAGGGCATGGCGAGGGAAATAAGGTGAGCAATTAATACAGGGAAATTAAGAGCATTCCACCACTATTAAACCAAATTAAAATCAAATGATGTTCGGATTATTATTAAATGTGGCAGATGGATAAGCGCGGATATTAATATTGTGCTAGATAAAAACAATTAGGGCCAGCGAACTGGCCCAATTTGATTATTGCAGCGGAGCTGCTTTTGTCTCTGGAGCGGGTTTTCGCAGCAGCCGTGGATAAAGGAATAACATTCTGCCTGGACCGCGATTGAGCAATGACCACACCAACAATGAGACCGTCACACAGAGCGCCACGCCCGTGATCGGCATCAGTAACGCCCATGCCCAACTAAACACTGCATTGCCAAACCAGCCGTAATGCAGCGCCAGTGCGATTGCGCTGAGTCCCAGTAATTCAATGAAGATACGGTGCAGCACGTAAATCTGCAGCGTGTTACGGCCAATCCAGTTAAGCCACCCCATGTTCAGGCGCTCATTGAGGAAACGGCACGCGACGATGCCAAACACGATGGTCAGCAGGCTATAGAACGGATTTTTATAGATGCCGCCCACATGATGCACCACGCCAATCACCGCGATGCCTGCCAGCAGCAGCCAGTGTTGACGCTTAAGTTGGCTGATCTCAATCAGTGACTGACTGAAGAACACCCCAAGCAGGAAGTAGAGATAGTTTTGCGCCACGCTGGCCGGTCCCCAACCGGGGATCAGGCTAAACTGTGCGGCGTAGGTCGCGACAATCGCCAGTGCCATCAGCGCCATTTTCTGACGATGGAACAGCTTGGTGAACAAGAAGAAACCCGCCAGCGCGTAGAGATACCACAGGCTGGTCATTGAAGTCAGCAGCAGCTTAAGGAACTCAAACGGCGAGTCCGCATAGGCGGCGTTTTTGGTGCTGGATAGCCGCTCACCGAGATGGGTGGAGATATAGTGAATGCTCAGCCACTGAATCAGGCCCCACAGCAAATAGAGATAGACGATATTGCTGAACTTTTTGGTGAACACCTCCTTCCAGCTTTTCTTCACGATCGAACTGGCCGCCAGTAAACCCGAGACAAAGAAAAAGGCGGGCATACGCAGCGGTGAGAGGTAGGTATTAAAGGTCACCCACCAGTGCGCAGGTACGATGCCGGCAGTGAGATGATGCAGGGAAGGAGCGAAGGTGGTGATGATCGAGTGGTGCAACACCACCAGCAAGATGCAGGCACCTTTTAGCGTGTTGATCCAGAGGACTTCATTTCTGGCATTGCTCATTTTATGATCCTGATTGCGCCATGAATTTGTAAAGAATTATTAAGATTTACAAAGATGTCACAATCAGGGGCGTCCTAAAAAAGCGCTCGACCCTTGCGAGGTATTTTGAGCACTGAATAAAACACCGTTTTTCAGCGGGTTATTAAAATGTCGTTTGACAATTTTCGGACGAAACTTAGAGGAGAAATTGAGGGAATTAACGAGAAAGCGCCGTCATTTTCAGACGACGCTTGAGGCTATTGGTTAAGAAACTTGTCAAGAAATTGCCGGGTACGAGCCTGCTGCGGATTGCTGAACAGTTCTTTCGCTGCGCCCTGCTCCACGATACGGCCCTGATCCATAAAGATCGCCCGATCGGCCACGTCACGCGCAAAACTCATCTCATGCGTCACGATCACCATGGTGCGTTTCTCCTGCGCCAGTGCGCGAATGGTATTCAGCACTTCACCCACCAGCTCCGGGTCCAGCGCTGAAGTCGGTTCATCGAACAGAATCACTTCCGGTCGCATTGCCAGCGCACGCGCAATGGCGACACGTTGCTGCTGGCCGCCCGATAAACGGCGTGGGAAGCTCTCTTCTTTGCCATGCAGACCGACTTTCTCCAGCAGGCTCCGTGCGCGCGCAACGGCTTCCGCTTTCGGTTCACCCTTCACGATCACCGGCCCTTCAATGATGTTCTCGAGTACGGATCGATGCGGGAACAGATTGAAGTTCTGAAACACGAAGCCCACCTGCTGACGCAAACGGCGCACCTGCTCTTTCTGCTTGTTGAGCCCGATGCTGGCATCAATGGTGATATTGCCCACCGTGACGCGACCGCTATCCGGCACTTCCAGCAAATTGATACTGCGTAGCAAGGTGGTTTTACCCGAACCGCTTGGGCCGATAATTGCCACCACTTCGCCCGGCGCGACATCAAGGTCGATGCCGTGCAACACGGTCTGGCCGTGGAACTGCTTGACCAGCTGACGTACTTCTATTGCACTCATTTCCCCTCCCGATCCTGTCGATTCACATGCGCTTCCAGGCGGTTTTGCAACGCCGACAGCACCGTCGCCATCACCCAGTAAATCAGTGAGGCAGCCAGATACATGGTGAACACTTCCAGCGTACGCGAGGTGATCAATTGCGCCTGACGGAACAGCTCCGGCACCTGAATGGTGGCCGCCAGCGAGGTGTCTTTCACCAGACTGATAAAGCTGTTACCAAGCGGGGGTAAAGCAGTACGTGCCGCTTGTGGCAAAATTACACGGCGCAGAGTTTGCCATGGCGTCATGCCAATACTCGCGGCCGCTTCCCACTGTCCGCGTTCAATGGCAGCAATCGCGCCACGCAGGGATTCAGAAGCATAGGCTGCGGTATTTAGTGACAAACCGATCATCGCGGAAGGGATAGGATCCAGCTCAATACCGAACTGCGGCAAGCCGTAGTAGATCATAAACAGCTGGGCGATCAGCGGCGTGCCACGGAAAATCGACACATAGATACGCGCCAGCCAGTTTATCGGCCAGAAATGCGACAGGCGCATTAGCGCCAGCACGAAGCCGAGTACCAGACCGAAGAACATCCCGCCGATACTCAGCTGCAGCGTGAACAGCGCGCCTTTCAGTAAAAATGGTGCTGAATCCAGCACCAGTTGTAAGCTTTCCTGCATTATTTAGTGACGTCCGCGCCGAACCATTTCTCAGAGAGTTTGCTCAGCGAGCCATCTTTCTGCATATCCGCAATCGCGGAATCAATGGCTTTCAGCAGGTCGTCATTGCCTTTACGCACTGCCACGCCCGATTCCAGACGAGAGAAGGCCGGACCCGCTACCGCCATGGTATCGCCGGTTTTCTTCACCAGATCCAGTGCCGCTAAACGGTCAACCAGAATGGCGTCGAGACGGCCAGAACGCAGATCCTGGTATTTGGTTGGGTCATCATCATAAGTACGGATATCAACGCCTTTGACGTTGTCGCGCAGCCACTGCTCATAGTTCGAGCCCAGGCCAACACCGACTTTCTTACCTGACAGATCGTCTGGCTTGGTGATGCTGCCAGCGTTTTTCTTCATCGTCAGCGCCTGTACGCCAGAGATGGTGTACGGCGTGGAGAAGTCATACTTCTTCTTACGCTCAGGTGAGATGGTCACCTGGTTGATCACCACATCGATGCGCTTGGAATCCAGCGCCGCCAGCATGCCGTCCCACTTGGTCGGCTTCAGATCCGCTTTAACGCCGAGGTGCTTTGCCAGCTCTTGCGCGAACTCCACTTCGAAACCGGTCAGCTTGCCGCTTTCATCCTGGAAACTGAACGGCGGATAAGTGCCTTCCAGACCCACGCGCAGCTCACCTTTGCTCTTAACCTGTGCCAGCAGATCTTCTGCGGCGAACGTTTTGACGTTAACGCCCGCGACCAGCGCGACCGCCATCATGCCCATCACCAGTTGGCGACGAATAGGAGAGAAAGCCATGTTTACCCCATTTATTGTGATGTGTTTGTTGTGTCTCAGTGCGCATAAAGCCGCACCCTACGAAAACTGCGCGGCGCCGAGCTGTTTCGAACAGAACCTTGCTCGGTGAGTCCAGACAAATGTGAACCTTCGTAGGGTTGCCATTTATGGCGACCTTTTATGCAATAACCGCCGGATTATAAACTTTTTTTTGGTGCTGTCTCAGACCGAAGGATGATAAGCAAATAACGCAGGCGCGCCGCCAGTGTGAATAAACAGCAGCGGCCCTTCGCGTCGGAAACGGTTCTGCGCAATGCCATCGATCAATCCAGCCATCGCTTTGCCGGTATAAACCGGGTCCAGCATGATGCCCTCAAGACGCGCCAGCAGTTTCACCGCTGCCATGCCTTCATCATTAGGTTCGCCGTAGCGCGGCGCAAAGTAGTCGTCCCACAAGGTAATTGGTGCCTGCGTCTGCACTTCCAGCTGTTCCGCCAGCGCGGTGCGGATACGCTCTACCACTGGTAACTGCGCCTCGACTTTGCGCGAAACCGTCACGCCGACCAGCTCTGTATCGGGTAGCAACTGCTCCAGCCCCACCGCTAAGCCCGCATGGGTGCCGGCGCTACCTGATGCCACTACCACGGCAGCGAAATCCACCACGCCTTCGCTTTGATGAGCAATCTCCTGCGCACACTCCACATAGCCGAGCGCACCCAGCGCGTTGGAACCGCCAACCGGAACGATATAAGGACGGAAACCCTGGGCTTCGAGATGCTCAGCCTGCTCGGCCAGTTGTTCAGTGGGATTGTGAAGCGCATCGACCATCACCACCTCGACGTCCATCAGGTCGAGCATCAGGCGGTTGCCGTTGGTGAGATAGTTTTCAGAAGTGGTGCCAATTGGATTTTCCAGCAGCGCCACACACCTGAGGCCAAGGCGCGCCGCCACTGCCGCCGTCTGGCGCACGTGGTTGGATTGAATCGCGCCCGCAGTCAGCAGAACATCCGCGCCTTCACGCAGCGCATCGGCCGCCAGGAATTCAAGTTTGCGAAGTTTATTGCCGCCCATGGCCACAGGCGTGAAGTCATCGCGCTTAATAAAGATATCGCGACCGAGATAATCAGAAAGCCGTGGCAGATGCTCAAGCGGCGTGGGTGCACCGAGTAATTCAAGACGTGGGAACTGGTGCAATAGATGTAAGGACAATGCAGCCTCCATTCGGGCAATGTGCAATTATCCATACAGTGTTGCAGAAGATGAGAAAAGTCGCACCCGGAATTCTGCGAGTGCGGCCCCTGTTGCTGCTATGCTCAGCAACAACAAGGGCGGGATCACAATCAGCCCTGCTGCCAGCCTAAAAACTGGTCATATTTACGCAACGCGATGCGGTAATTGTTATTACCGGCATCCGGCAAATCGTTTTCCAGACACTCATGCCAGCTATTGCCCCGTAATCTGTCGGCCGGGAAATTTTTCGCTTTCAGCATGTCATCAAGACGACGCAGCCGCACCACATACTCGCGAATGGTGCTGTGACTCATCTCGGTTTGCTCAAACAGATATTGTTTGAACGCCATAATGTCGAAGTAATTAGGATGGGTATTACAAAAAATATCGCTGCAAAAACGGCATAACGCGGTCAGTTCCGGCTGGAGTTTCACCCATACCTGTTCATCAATCATCTGGTCCATCCGTGCGATGGCCTCTTTATTGATGATCTGTCCGCGAAACACTAACGCCATACGGTCTAAAACTTTGCCACAATGTGAACAGTTGCTTTGGCTGTGTTTATAGTCTTTAAGATAACGACTTAAAGGTCTGGCTTTGGCTTTGGCTCCCATTGCTGAGTCCCCGGTATTTTTATTTTTTCGATGCCAGGAACTGAGTCTGTCAGCGCGCCCCCGCTAACCGGGCACGCAGGCGTTTAATCGCCTGACTGTGCAGCTGACTGACGCGGGATTCCCCCACTTCCAGCACTGCGCCAATCTCTTTCAGGTTCAGTTCTTCCTGGTAGTACAGTGTGAGCACTAATTTTTCACGATCGGGCAGTGCCTCGATGGCTTCAATTACGCGATCACGCAGGTTTCCTTCCAATAACTGATGAAGCGGGTTGGCTTCTTCATGCCCTTCCGTCACCAGCTCCGCACTATCACCGTGCTCTTCCCGATACTCGTCGTAGGAGAAGAGTTGGCTGTTATTGGTATCGAGCAAAATCTGCCGATACTCTTCCAGCGAAACATTCAACTGTTCAGCCACTTCCTGCTCAGTAGCCGAGCGCCCCAACGCTTGTTCTACTTGATGCATAGCACCGGCCACTTCGCGCGCATTACGACGCACGCTACGAGGTGCCCAGTCGCGGCTGCGCAGTTCATCCAGCATCGCTCCCCGGATACGCTGCACGGCATAGGTGGTAAAGGCAGTGCCTTGCAGCGCGTCGTAGCGCTCCACGGCATTCAATAAACCAATACCACCCGCCTGCAGCAGATCGTCAAGCTCAACGCTGGCTGGCAGACGTACCTGCAAGCGCAACGCTTCATGTCGCACCAGAGGAACGTAGCGCTGCCAGAGCGAATGTTTATCCATCACGCCTTCGGGCGTATAGAGATCGTTCACGGTGACTACCCTGCGTTAATAAAGTTATCGGCATGATTATCCAATTCTGTAGGGGTTTCGATTGGCAGAATAGGCGGGCAAAAGCGAGGTTATTTCAAATTTGTTATGGATGGCGGTGGAATGCACCGCCATCGGTGGTGTCTTTAGCGCAGGTTTTTCAGCCGTAGCCGCGTGCCAGGCGGCACCGCGTCCCACAGTGCACAGGTTTTGCCCTCAAGTGTCTGATAAAAATCGCTAATCGGGGCTTCTGTTTCCAGCGCCGGATTAAACAGCACCTGCCCGGTTTCGGCGTTAATGCTTATCATTTTGTTGATAAAGAGACGCTGTAAGTCGCTGCGCAGGAATAAACCGTTATCGACGCTGTTATCGGCAAGAAAACCTTCTTCATTTTCCTGTGTATCGATATAGCAGGCCTCCACCCACGGCCAGCTGTGACGTTCCGTGAGTTGCGTGCCGGTGATAATACAGGCGCCATAGCGCGCTTTAACCGCCGAGCTGAACTCTGCCTGGCTGGCACGCTGGAACACTTTCGCCTTCACGCGGCGTCCCACTTCTAAGCCCGGCATCACCGCTGTCGGCACTTTATGCTGCGGCGTACTCAGCACCACCAGAAACTGGATTTTACGCGACAGTGGGAAACAAGGGTGCGCTTGCGGGTCGAACAACTGCCAGTACTCCTCCTCTTCCGTCTGACGCATCAGCACCAGTTTGAAGCCCCGGCTGTTGAGCAGATTCTGCGCTTCCGCCGAGTTAGGATCGAGCATGGCGTAAACCTGAGTCTCACCCACCACCTTCCAGCGCCCTTCCTTCTTTATTTCATCGTTACGGCGGAAATAAAGGAAAGCCTGCTGGCTTTTTAAATAGTGTTCGAAACGGCGCAGATAGTTTTTGCGCTCGTTATCTTCCGAGACGAACAACAGATCCTCCAACGGACTGTTGATCTCCTCCTGCGCGAACACCGCGCGGATCACCAGATTGCGAAAGCTGGTCGACGGGCTCAGCAACCCGCGTGCGGTAAGCTCTTTCTCATCAGGATGCTGCTGCGCATAGCGCAACGCAATCTCTTCGAAGGTCAGTAGCTCACCCGGTAACAAGTCATAATTGAAGCGCATAGACACCCCAGAAATAGAAAAAAATCGTGCGTAAAAATTGGAATGATTCTGGGGAAGTTATCGGCAATTCTGTGCGGGACTGTAACAGGATGGTTACTTTTCTTGCCTTATAGGGTGCTGGGGGAAATCGTGATGGCTGGTGTGACAGAATTTGGTTTAGGACAGAAGGAAATACCTGAAATTGTTAGGTGGGTTGCAGGGTTGCGCGATAAATTGCATCGCGCTTTAATCGTATCGGTGAGATTCATCGCACATCCTTACTGAGGAGCAAATACTATCACCATACTTTTGGTCTTCTCATGCACTTCTGCCGAAGGCGGAGCGGGCAACTCGGCATGCTTTACCGCGTACATCGCTTCGGTACAGAGAGATAAATCACCGCTCAGTCCATGCATACCGCTTACCTGACCTTTTGCATCAAGATCAATACGTAAATTGCAGGTTTTGCCAACGTAGTGGTCAGCGTCAAAAAACTGGGTCTGGATAGCAAAATGGACGGCGTAATAGTAGCTTTTGAGATCGGTCACCACGGGCGCTGGAGGTTTATCAACGTGGTTGCGAGGATGTTTAATGGGTGCACAACCCGCGAGTAGCAGAACAGCCAGAGGAAGAATTTTCATCGATCACGTCCTGTGAAAAATAATCAATTGTCATTTATAACAGATTTGCCGCCAGATCGAGCACATGATGATGTCTGGCGAGATAACGGTCGGAATCAGACTTCTGCACGCGCTGAAAATCATTCATTTGATTGAATGAATAATGTGAATTCATCATTGCAGCCAGAGTAATAAAGTCCAGGTCTTTGTTGTACTGAGTCACATTGTCGCTTTCGGTAAAATTTTTAAGTGGATTGCCAAGGCACTTAATACATTGGCCAAAACGCCGTAAACCATATTCTATTTCACCGTGATAGTTAACAGTAAGCCAATGCCCCGAAGAATGGGTTATCTGACTACCTCTATGATTGCAGGTAAGCACAGTATTGTTAGTTATCAGTGTTTTCTCCACCAGTGATCCTAACCCTGGCAGAGAGTAGTCAACATCGGTGCCATTCTGATGGATCATTTTTAGGCTGCGCTTCTGTGCAAGCATGGCGGATTTGGTTTGCGGAGTGAAGCTTAACAACTTGAAAATATTAGTTATTTCATCATGCCACACGTAAGAAAGCTTACGCCATCGCGGCCCATCTGCGATGAGCAATGTATTTTTTAATTTCCCTTTTTCAGGGGGCGTCAATAAAAAGACATTAGATTGAAAATGTATTACTACGTGATGGATATAAAAATGTAATTCAGTATTTAAAATCTCACTCTGATAAAAATAAGATCGAGTTAATTCTATATCACGCACAGGTGCAGCCTTGTCCTAAAATAAATAAAAACTTAAATATAATTATAATTCATTATAAGAAATATCATTTAAATCTGAACATCTTACTGATGCCACATACTTCCTCACCATTCTTCCTGTTATGGTGAAAAACACTGAATAATGCGTCCCCTGCTCAAGTTGAATACTTTCACTATCGATATGCAGAGCACCAATAGTAATTCGACTTTTATGGAAAAAGGCTTCAGCTGGTTTGTTTAATAGATCACGTTCAACGCTACCCACAATTTGTTCCGGCTTGATTAATGGGCACGTTAATCGGTCTTGCTGAATCTGGTTATTTTGGTCCCAGCCGCTGTAACTGGCGAATGCCAATCCCAGACCGGCAACGGCCACCAAAGGAATAAATACTTTCTTCCCCATCACAAAGTCCATTTATTTAAATTTTTCAGGATTCTAACGCTAACTGTGGAAAAAAAGGTTTAGCAAAAAGTGCTGATTGTAAAGGTCTAAACAATTTGAAATGTTAGCCACGATAAACTTCCCCGCTTAAGAAATCTCAAACAAACTCAATAACCATGCGCCCTGACATGCTATTTTCCTTCTTTAAAATCATCCAAAACTGATGAAATACCCCCTTGCACCACCTACTAATATTAGTAGGTAAAATACAATTCCTTTACGTTTTCAATTGACATTGCGGACACTGCGCAGGCATTTTAAAAAAAGACGCGCAGGACGAAACCTTTTTCACCATGAATTTCTGGATATTTCTAGCCATTGAATCACTTACGGTTAGCTAATTCCGGGGCATATTCAATTGCTTTTTATCTCTTCGTCACTGTTACGCAACCTGTATTCTCCCCTTCTCTGAGAAAGCAGAAAAGTAATCTAATTATAATTTCAAATCATAAGGTTAGCCTGCCATTCGGCCAGGCTTACCCTTGGCAGTTGGTTAAGGATTGATGCAATTATGGACAACGCAAGTTACAAGGAAGTCACGAAATCCGATCGCTTTGAAATACTGGCAATGCTGCGTGAGGCGAAAAAACGGCATGGCAGCGTAGAATTTCTCCATGACGGTAAAATTATTAGCAGTAATTTTATCGATCTCGACCTAAATGGTTTTCAGATCATCGCCGAACTCGATGAAGTTGCGACAGGCAGCCCCTTTGTTATGGTGATTCAGGGGACCACCGAGAAAATCGCATTTAATTCTCAGCTCATTGCGCGTTCATCGGCGCTCCATCGTCTGACGTTTTCCTTTCCCTCGGAAATTGCTATCACCCAACGCCGCAGCAGCGTTCGTGTCACAATCCCAGAACAGTTCGGTTTTATTTGCGAAGGGCGTTTTCGTGACGGTTATGTTCACCGGATGGCAATCAAAGACCTTTCGCTAAGAGGTGTGCAATTAATCTGTTCCGGCACGCTTCCGACGCTGACTAAACCCGGCATGCTACTCAAAAGCATGGTGTTGAATCTGCAAAATTATGGCCAATACCCTGTTGATTTGACCTTGCTAAACCTGAAAGAAATTACGCATTTTGATGCCGCCAGTGCTCAGTCAAACTACTTCTCCCTGTCATGTGCCTTCGCAAAACCCAGCATGATGTTTACTCGTCGTATGGAGGAAGTGCTGATGGAGCTGATCCTCGATATTAAACGCTTACAGCGAACTCGCTAACTTAGCCGCACGCCCCCGAAAAAACCAACATAATCTATTGATTAATAGCGTTTTATACTGAGTTTTTGCCAGCTGAATTTGGTTTAAATAAGCAAATAGATTTGGTACTTATCGCAAATGTAAACACGCTAAAAATGTTTTTACCGATAGTTTATTGAAAATTAAGTGTTAACAACTATCAATCACGCAGGGCCAGATATTTATAGTCATCGGCAGTTAAGAGTTTTCCTAATGACTATCACGAATCACTGGCCACGCGCTGATTGAATGCAGCGAAGTCGGAATCGGGATAACAAAAATCAACTGAATTCCCACTTTGGAGTAGTACCTGATGAAAAAGATTCTTTTGCCTCTGGCTTCAGCTGCACTGGTTCTGATGACCATGAACGCTCACGCAACTAACGGCACCGTAAAATTCACCGGTAGCATCGTGAAATCTACCTGTACCGTGAATTCAACGGATGCCAACAAAGAAGTTTTCATCGGTAAATACCCTACCACCGCTTTCAGCAAAATTGGCGATGTGACGGCTTCCAAAGCCTTCTCCATCAACCTGGCAAACTGCGACAGCGGCAGCTACACCCTGCGTTTTGACGGCCCAACGGTAGCCGGCAATCCTAACCTGTTGGCAGTCAGCGCAGCGACGGGTGTTGGTATCGAAATTCTGGATAATAACGAGAAAGTGTTGCCAATTAACCAGACTGCTGATGACAACACCGCCTGGGTTACAGCATCTAGCAGCAATACCACCACACCTAACGGTACTGCGGTATTTAACCTGAAAGCGCGTTACAAATCGTTCAACCAAACCGTAACGCCGGGCGAAGCCAACGCCAGCTCAAGCTTCACCATCGAATACAAGTAATTTAAATCAGCAATCGCCAGGGATGGCATGCGTCCAGTGAGTGAAACCATGAAAAAGTTATTTGCAGCAGTACTCTTTGTTTATTCTGCGAGCGCCGCTGCAGGTATTCAGGTTGATGAAAGCCGTGTTATTTACAACGGTAATGCAAAATCTGCCTCACTGGACATCCGCAACGATCAGAATGACACCTATATGGTGCAAACCTGGTTGGATCGCGGTGACGCCAGCAAAACCCCCAAAGACATTCCGATTCAGGTTATCCCGCCCGTTTTAAAACTCGCGGGCAATAAAGAAGCCATTCTGCGTTTTATTTATGCAGGACAAGGTCTGCCACAGGATCGTGAAACGGTGTTCTGGGTCAATGTGCAGGAAATCCCCCCTGCGCCTAAAGAAGCTAACACGCTCCAGATCGCCGTGCGTACGCGAGTCAAACTGTTTTATCGCCCCGCCAGCCTTAACACCTCTTTGGAACAACAGGTGGAAAATCTTAAATGGCATAAGCAAAACGATACGCTGGTGGTTGATAACGCGGGTCCACTGAACATCACCTTCTCCGTACTGAAAGTAAAAAACGCAGCGGGCAAACAGTGGCAAGTGAATGCGGATATGGTGAATGCCTTCGGCAAATTGACGGTCAAACTGCCCGCTGGCGCAGAATCAGCAAACAGTGTGCAGGCAAGTTATATCAACGACTTTGGCGGCAACAGTACCGCAAAGCAAAACGCTTTATAAGAAAGATGACGCACAGCAATTCTTCTTTGGTGCATGAAAGCGCGAAACCATGATTAATGAAAACCAATAACAATCATACCGTTAAGCTATCCCTTCTCACCATTGCATTACTCCAGGCCTTTTCTGTTTCAGCAGAAGAGGCTTTTAACACATCCTTTATTCACGGTGACGCGGCAACGGTATCTGAGTTGGCAACCGGCGATGATATTTTACCTGGCCGTTATCCCTTCGATATCTACTTAAATGGGCAACGTGTTGACCATCGTGATGTTGTGTTCCGCAAACCTTCGCCTGAAAAAGCCATTGCTCCTTGCTTATCCGCTGAGCAGTTGATTGCTTATGGTGTCGATCTCACGGCGACAACCTCTGCGGAAAGCTGCGTTGATTTAGCCAATACCTTTAAAGATGCCAGCGTCAGTTATGACGCCGCAGTGCAACGCGTTGATCTCTCGGTTCCGCAGGTATTTTTGATTCCCGTGCCAAAAGGCGCGATTTCCCCGCTGGTGTATGACAACGGCATTAATGCTGCTTTCGTCAATTACAACTTTAATAGCTCCGATAATCGTCTTCATGACAACGGCAGCCAGAGCAGCAGCCAATATTATTATTTGTCGTCACGCAGCGGCGTGAACCTTGGCCGCTGGCGCGTACGCAATACCTCGACGTGGCAGAAACAGAGCGGTGAGCGCAGCCACTGGACACCGATTTCCACCTGGGCTGAAACCGACATTATCGCCTGGCGTTCTCGCTTACTGCTTGGGCAAAGCAGTACCAGCAACAGCGTGTTTGATAGCTTCCAGTTCCGGGGCGCGCAACTCTCCAGCGTGTCCGAAATTCTGCCAGACAGCTTGCGCGGCTATGCACCGGTGATTCGCGGCGTGGCACGCACCAATGCACGCGTTGACGTGCAGCAAAATGGCTATACCGTTTACAGCGCAACGGTCGCACCTGGGCCATTTGCCCTGAACGATGTCTATCCCAGCACCTTAAGTGGTGACTTGCAGGTCACCATTTATGAAGCTGACGGATCGCGACAGCATTATGCCGTGCCCTTCTCTTCCGTGTCGAACATGCTGCGCGAAGGGATTTGGGATTACGCTTTTACGCTGGGTCGTTATCAGGATGGATCCACCACCTATCATCCTCAGTTTGTGCAAGCCACGCTATCGCGCGGATTGCCGTACGAGATTACGCCTTATGGCGGTGTGCTGTTTGCCGATCACTACAGCTCGGCGGTGCTCGGAATGGGGAAAAGCCTGGGGATGTTTGGCGCGGCATCTTTTGATACCGCGTGGTCAAAAACTGATTTAGCCAACGGCGATCAGAAACAAGGTGCCAGCTTCCGTTTTCTCTATTCCAAATCGCTCAATACCCTGGGTACTGAGTTGCAGATTGCGGGTTATCGCTACTCCACTTCGGGCTATTACGATTTTAGCGATATGGTGGCCGAGCGCGCCAACTATGAAAATGGCCGCTATCGCAACGACTATACCGACACCAGCGAAGTGAGCAATGGCGTGCCGTCATGGGCAGATACCCGGCGCAATACTTATTACACCAACCAGTACAACAACAAACGCCAGCGTCTGGAACTGACCATTAATCAGCATATCGGTCCGGTCTCGGTGTATGCCTCAATGACCAATCAAACCTATTGGGGATCCGATAACCGTGACCGCACGCTGCAAACTGGTCTCAACAGCAGCTGGGGAAAAGTGAATTACGGAGTATTCCTGCAGGACACGCAAAGCAACTATGGCGAGCACGATCGCAGCGTATCCCTCACGCTCTCGGTGCCATTTAATGCCTTTGAAAACCAACCGGTCACAGCCACCTTTAACCTGGCCGACAGCAAACAGAGTGGCAGCAGCTATAACACCGGTCTGAGCGGCAGCCTGCTGGATGACAATCGCCTCAACTATTATGTGCAGACCGGTAAGGCCAGCCATGCCGGACAGACCAGCACTGCCGATGTCGGTTACATGGGCAGCATGGGCAATGCAGAATTGGGTTATACCTACAGCGATGCCTATCAACAAACCAACCTCAACTTGTCGGGCGGCGCACTGCTGCATTCTGGCGGCTTAACACTCACGCAGCCACTGCAAAACACCGTGGTGTTAGTGGAAGCCAAAGAGGCGCAAGGTGTCCGTCTGGAGAATCAGCCGGGAGTGGCGATCAACCGTTCCGGCTATGCGGTGATGACCTCGGCCACCGCCTATCACCACAACCGTGTGGCGCTGCGCACCGATGATATCGGCGCCGATTTGGATATTCCTCTGGCCGTCAAAGACGTGGTGCCGACCTATGGCGCCATCAGCCGCGTGACCTTTGAAACCCGCAGCGGCAAAAGTGCGCTGATTCATGCGCAGTTACCGGATGGTGATGTCCCGGCGATAGGTGCTTCGGTGTTTAATCAAAACGGCAGCAACCTCGGTGTGGTCGGCACCAATGGCAGCACATTTGTGTCCGGTGTGGCCAGCGGTGAACGCCTGCAACTGCGCTGGGGCAGTTCGGATAACGAACACTGCTGGATCACATTGCCGGAATTAGGGAACGGTTCACAAGCGGGTTATCAGGAATTCACTCTGCGCTGCACGCCCAATTAAAAGGAAGTATTGATGCGTTTTCTTCATTTTCGCGGCGTGATCCGCGCCTGTTTAACGCTGCTGGCGTTGAGTGCAGCACTGTTTTCTCAGAGCAGTTTTGCCCTGTCTTGCAAAGAAGCGGCATCGGGAAATATCCGTCAGGTCATCTCCATCGCCGATCCGATTCAGGTTTCCACCGCCACACTAAAAGCCGGCACCATTTTGTGGCGCTCACAAAACTACACCTCGACCTTTCGCTGCGAAGACACTAACGGCTATCCCAATGGTGAAGATGCTTACCTTTATTGGGATCCGCTGAGCCAAATGCAGTCTATCCACCCTTCAATTGAAGTGGGTGTAACTTATAACAGTGTTGACATCAAACCGGTTACAGCTTCGCGTACTGATGTCGGCCAGGGTACGGTATGTCGCAGAGTTTCCAGCTGGGGGGGAAGTTATTGCCAGTCTCCGGCGCGAGCGCAAACCGTGACGGTAAACTACTCCATCTATATAAAGGCCACCGGCAGCGCGCCACCGTCCAGTGGTAAGATTACCAACACGGGCCAATATGCAATCTTTCAGGTGGATGGCGTTTTAGGACTCAACAGCACGCCAGACAGCAACTTCCGCGCCTTTATTACCGGACTGGGCAATATCCGTTTTATCTCCTGTTCCCCGCAGGTCAATATCTCCTCTAACAACGGTTCGACGGTGAATTTCGGCAGCCTGCCATCACGTAATGCCAGCGCGGGTGTGATTGAAAAACGCGTGCCTTTCGCGGTGGTCGCCAACCTGACCAATGCAGGGCAAGATTGTCAGGGACAGACGTTCGTTGCCAGTTTTAGCACCACTTACCCGACCAGCGGTACGGATATCATCATGCCGAGCACTGACAGCGGCTTCGGTATTTCAGTCGCCACAGCAGATAATCAGGACAGTTTCATCCCGATGAACACCAGTGTGGCATTGGGTTATGCCAATGGTCAGGTGGTGCAAAATAACTTTATTGCCACGCTGCGCTGGCTTAACAGCAACCCGAAGATTGGTGATTTTTCCGCTTCAGCGAATGTGGATGTGACCTTTAAGTAGACTCTATCGAACAGTGTTTGATCTCAAAGCCGGTGCCATTGTGCATCGGCTTTTTGCTTTCTACCGTTCATAAAATTTCACGGCAGGTTTTATTTAACGCATCAAATCTCAAAGTACATGAATTAACCCCCCTGCAAAAACTCACCCTATCCTCTGTAAGGTCGTCATTTATGGCGACCAAAACACCAACTTGGCTCAATATGCTTACGCCATATTCCTTTGCTCATATTGCAACCATCCCTCACTTCAGTATTTTTTCAGCATTCCTTGCTACTGCACCCACTTAACAAACGTTAAAAATCCTGCAGCCAAAAAAATTTGCGATAAAGCAGTCAACTATCCCTTCATTGTTTATGCGAATTAATTATCGATAATTGATCGGAAAAAACATCGGTCACTTAAGTCAAAGTATGCTGTGCAGATCAATCGCTTAGGCTATGCTCCTCATTAATGACACAGCTTCGGATGAATCCTAATCCGGATTGCACATCTTGATACGGCAACGTAGAGCATAAGGAAGCGAACAATGATGAAAAATATCGGTACTCTCAGCAAGGTTGCGGTATTTGCTTTATTGATGGGTGCAGCGAGCACCGCTTCTGCCAGCGAGCAGTTTGGTGTGGTGGGCAAGGGCCGCGTGCACTTCAGCGGTGAAATTTACCAACCTGCCTGCCGTATCAATGTGAATCAAGCCGCGATCACCAGTCGCTGCTTCGAACAAGGCGAGTATCATCAGCAATCTCTTTCCACTTCAGATGTGCAGACCATCGCCTTTAACAACCGCCGTTCGGAAGCCCAACTCGATTGGTTGAGTGATGCGAAACGCGAAGGAATTTTAACGGTGAACTACCGCTAAATTCATGACGAATTGATTAAGGCCGCGATTTACCATCGCGGCTTTTTTATTTGTAAAGCGCCAGTTCGCGCTTAATTCAGCCTGAACCATAGGCAGAACCCATTAACTGGCTAATTGCATTGATTATGATTTCCGGTGTCACTAATAAGGAAATCAAACGATGCACAGCAAATTTGGCAGTCAACTTTTCTCACTGCTGGTTTTAGGATTGGGTGCCGCTGGCTTTTACGCTTATGCCAAGAAAACCGACTTTCAGCAGGACCAGCTTGCGTGTATGAATATTGATCATCAGCGTGTGCAGAATCAGGTTGAAGATGACCTGTTGAACCATGCGAACCCTGCATTTTTTGGCACGTTTCAGGTGCAGATTGGCTCGCTGTATATTCACCCGACAACGCTAAATGCGACTAGTACACATATTGTGGTGCCGTTTTCGCTGGAAAATAATGGCAAGACGACGGAGTTTGAAGCGAAGGTGCGGTGCTCTGACTTAAGGGATATTGGCTATAGCCGGATTTGATTTTCAATATCAAGAAATCCCCCCGTCTCCTTATTTGTAGCAATGCTATTAGTTTTTGCTGTTGCAATGTTCTCAATCTCTTCGGCATTTCAAGCGGACTGTAGATTTTCTTCTAGGCAAACATCGCACTGATCAACAGATTGTGAAATCTAGTCGAGTGAATTCTTTCTCATCGGGATCCTGCTGCGCATAACGCAGGGCGATCTCTTCAAAAGTCAGCTGCTCATCCGATAACAAGTCATAGTTGAAGCGTACAGACACCCCAGAAAAATGGAAAATTGCTGCGTAAAACAGGAATCATTCTGTGGGGGAGTTATCGGCAAAATTCATGCGGACTGTAACAGGCAGGTTACTTTTCGGCGCTTGCAGGGCTCTGGGCTAAATTGGGATTGGCGGTGCTTGGGAGATTTGGCTAAGGGCGGGAGGAATTAGTGAATATAAGTTACTGCTGGATCTGTGCAAGGTTAAAAAACGCCAAACCTGACCGCAAAGGAACAAGGCATCCATGCCGATCGCCCTCGCCACCCTAGCTCGGACGCTTTACTTTTCGGGCTGGGCGTTTCTTTCCCGTCTACAATCAGTGCTGCTGTATTTCGTACGCTGTTAACGTTATCTCAACAAATAAATCAGCGAGAGATCGTCATTAACTTTGGAGCGCTCAATCTCAGCTAAAAAAGCATCGTCAGAATGTGTGTCGTGTTTGGTTACCGCGTGATAACTGTAAATAATGTTCACGATGTCTTCTTCTTCAATATTCTCCACCAGCTCAGCGCAGGCGGAGAGCAAGGACTTCAGCAAGAACCATTCCGCCACCAGCAAATATAGATTCGCCAGATTACTGATTTTTTTCTTGCCGGGGAAATCATCGTTGTACATGCGATATTGCAGATAGTTGCTCATGATGTGCGGACGTTCCGCGAGCCATGGCATCATACGGTTATGCCATGCCGCGTCTAAACGCTGCATGGAAGAATTGACCTCCTCATTTGCAGCACCATCACCTTGAATGAATATTAATTTATTAATGTAATGTTGTAGGGTTGACCAGCCACGCACGCCAGGTCTTTGAGATAAATGCGTTTGTATACGCAATAACAATCCCCATTGCAGTTGGTAATCAGGTTTTACATCATAAATTTTACTTTTGATTTGGCCATTATTGATGGATTCAACAATACTAAAATAATACTCTTCCAGTTTCTCATGTTTTTGTTCAACGTCCACAATCTTATCAAGGTAAAGAAATAATAGCGCGATGCCATAAAAACCCTCTTCCAAATTAACCCCACTGCAAAGTAATATATTTGTACACATTAGATTAATTAATCGTGATTCCTGATCTACATCTGCAACTTTGAAAGTTTGGGGCTGTAAAATTTTCTTATATTCTAGAAGCATAGAGTCAGCACGCATTAATAATTGCTTAGCTGCTTCCGGACAAGAGAGAGTTAAGCTCTGACGTAATTCTATTTTATATTTTTTTTGCACTCGAGGATAAGTTGCACAGGTTGCACTTAATGCACTAGCGCCGAGTGACTTATGAATTTTGCACAGGCGCTCTTCATCCATAAAAGCACACTGCCCCTGTTCCGACATTTTCATTTTTCCCCAGTTATCATAACTGGATTTTGTCGTAATAATATTTTCAGTTGCGATACTGCGAATATCAATCTCACCACTTTTCAAATAGCGATTGACCGTAGGTTTATCAAGAGTAACGACCCAGCCTTTGCAACAGTGCTCACGGCATTCCCCCCCAATGCATTTGAAAGTATCAAAAAAAACCGGCGAAACTACGGAGATTTCTTTCATAATTTATCTACTTCTTATATCGATAATACGTCCAAGGAATAAATTAAAGTAATAATAACAAGTCATTATTGAATCAATCTGATTAACAACCGAGCAAAACTAGGCTTTTCTTAGCCATAAAAAAACCCCGCCGAAG
Source organism: Pantoea sp. alder81 (assembly GCF_020179835.1). GTDB lineage: Bacteria > Pseudomonadota > Gammaproteobacteria > Enterobacterales > Enterobacteriaceae > Pantoea. The sequence goes on from NZ_JAIUDA010000002.1 coordinate 318,412, forward strand.
CGAGGTTTTACATGCTTGAAGCTTAGAGCAATTAGCCCTGAAGCAGAGACAGAACCTGCTGTGGAACTTGGTTAGCTTTCGCCAACACTGAGTTACCCGCCTGCTGGATGATCTGCGCTTTAGACATGTTTGAAACTTCAGTTGCGTAGTCAGCATCCTGAATACGAGACTGTGCTTCAGACAGGTTGGTAGTGGTATTGTTCAGGTTAGTCACCGCTGAATCCAGACGGTTCTGAATCGCGCCCAGTGAAGAACGGAACTTATCAATGCTGCTGATAGCTGAGTCCAGTGCTGCCAGTGGATCTGAAGTAACAGTACCTGCGCTGGTGGTTTCGGTGGTCAGTTTACCTGAAGCGCTAACATATGCTTGTGATCCGACGTTTGCTGCGTATTTACCTGTGCCAGTACCACCCGTTACGCTTACTGCCCCAGTATCTTTATCAACTGAATATTTAGTGTCATAAGATGCTGTAGTTGTCAGGGCTCCGTCACTATCTACATACGCAGGATTAGAGGCTGTAGCACTTGAAACACCAGATTTGAAGCTCGCAGTGAAAGTAAGAGGACCGTTATTGAATTTAATTTTAACATCATCAGCAGTTGCATCGGCGTTAACCTTTGCCAACAGAGCATCCGATGAGATTGAATCTTTATAACTTACACCACCGCCAACAACTGGTGCACCTGCTCCGCCGTCGAAACTATATGTTTTACCGCCAAAATCAACAGATGATGCGATTGCTGCACCAGCATTGTTATTAGTATCTGCAGCACCAAACAGGCCTTTCATTGTAGCTGCAGTTGCTGAACCGGTTGGGTTGTTGGTTGTCAACGCACCACTAACAATATAAGCGGCCTGACCACCAATAGTAATGTTACCACTGGCATCTACATCAAAGTTTACTTTACCTGAAGTAGAGGTGTAGGTTCCTGACTGGGTCTGACCAGCCGCCGCTTTCAGAGAGTCACCTAGGTTTTGAGTATCGGTACCAGTTGCAACGACAGTGTTAGTAGTGAAATTTTTGTTGGTTGCATCATATGAATAGCTCTGAGCACCAATTGAAACGGTGTCCCCATCATTCAATTTGCCGAAAGCTGTTTTTGCATCAAGTGCATCAAACTTAGTAGTAACAGTGATAGCGCTTGAATTAGATACATCTGCACCAGTTGCCGCTAAGTCACTGATGGTCGCTGCTTTGTTAGCAATAGTACCAGTACCATTAACGTTAAAACCGTTCAGGCCCAGAGTAGAAGAGTCAATCTTCTTCAAGTCGATATTGATGGTCTCTCCATCATTCGCGCCAACCTGAATTTTCAGAGTGCCGTCTTTAGACAGTACATTCACGCCGTTGAACTGAGTCTGACCAGATACGCGGTCAATTTCGTCCAGACGTGATTTGATTTCGTCCTGAATTGAGTCCAGGTCAGACTGGCTGTTGGTGCCGTTCTGAGACTGTACAGTCAGTTCACGAACACGCTGTAAGTTGTTGTTGATTTCAGACAGTGCGCCTTCAGTAGTCTGCGCAGCAGAAATACCGTCGTTGGCGTTACGAGCAGCCTGAGTCAGACCAGTAATGTTTGACTGGAAGCGGTTGGCAATTGCCTGACCAGCAGCGTCATCTTTAGCGCTGTTGATACGAAGACCAGAAGACAGGCGCTCGATAGAGGTAGACAGAGCAGACTGGTTCTTGTTGATGTTGTTTTGGGTGATCAGCGAGAGGCTGTTGGTGTTAATTACTTGAGCCATGGTTTAAGTTCCTATTAATCAAGTCTTTGGTTATGGTTTGGGCTTCAACCCGCCGGCTTCAGCGCCGTCAAAGTTGTTATCGTCTGTGCTTAAACAACCTTTAGAGATTTTTTAGTACCAGGCGAAAATTTTTCCCTTCAACCTGTCACGCTTATCTTTATCGCCCTCTTCCCGCACTTCTTTAGTGCAGCTTGATCATTTTTCTAGCGCCAGAAATACCCTTCTCTATAGCTCTTATTCGCTTTATCAGTGGCTGGTAAATAATTCTAAACTTTGCCTCAGAAAAGCCGATAACCGCGGTATTCACTCTCCGTGTCGACATGAAAAGGAAACAACATGGCTAGTATCTCTACCCTCGGTGTCGGTTCAGGCCTCGACTTAAGTAGTATCCTTGATAGCTTATCTACGGCAGAGAAATCTGCGTTAACGCCGATATCGACTCAACAGACAGCGTATACCGCCAAGTTGAGTGCGTATGGCACACTTTCTAGCGCGCTCACCACCTTTCAGACCGCCAATACGGCTTTAGCCAGTGCCGATCTTTTTACCGCCACTACAGCTGCCAGCAGTACTACTGCTTTTAGTGCTACCACTTCTGGTAACACTATCGCGGGTAAGTACACCATTAGTGTGACTCAACTGGCGCAGGCACAAACGCTGACTTCCGGAGTGCAGACCAGTAACACCACTGCATTAGGTGATAGTTCTGCTGCCAGCCGTACCATGTCTATTAAACTGGCCGACGGCACCAGCAAAGACATTACTTTAACCAGCGATCAGACCTCTTTGACCGGTATGCGCGATGCCATCAACAGCGCAAACGCAGGTGTTAGTGCCAGCGTGATCAAAGTTGCAGATGGCTCTTATCGCCTGTCGCTAACAGCATCGAAAACTGGTGAAGCGAATGCGGTGTCCTCAATCAGTGTGACTGGCGATGACACTCTTAACGGCATCGTAGGTTTTGACTCAACTAAAACAGATGCCGATAACCCATTGGACGTCAGCGTTACGGCACAGGACGCAGAATTAACCGTCAATAACGTTGCGATCACCAGCAGCACCAATACCATCAGTGATGCACTGGAAGGAATTACGCTCAATCTGAATGATGTCACATCGGGCAACCAGACGCTGACAGTGACCCAGGACACATCAAAAGCCACTACGGCAGTATCGAATTTTGTAGACGCCTATAACACCCTGCTGGACCAATTCAATTCACTGACGAAATACACTGCAGTGGACGTCGGTGCAGATGCGCAGGACACCAGCAACGGTGCACTGGTAGGCGACAGTACGCTGCGCACCATTCAGACCCAGATCAAAAGCATGCTGACCAATAGCGCCAGCTCTTCAACCTATAAAACGCTAGCGCAAATTGGCGTTACCTCTGACCCGACAACGGGTGAACTGACGTTAGATTCTGACAAACTGAAAACCGAGCTGGCGAAAGATCCAACCGGTGTTCAAGAGATGATCCAGGGGGATGGTAAAACGACTGGTATTACCACTAAGCTGGGTACCAATTTGACCAGCTGGCTCTCCTCAACTGGCAGCATTCAGTCAGCAAAAGATGGCGTAAGTAAAACGCTCAACAATCTGACTGAGCAGTACAACGACATGAACACGCGAATCAATAATATGATCGCGCGCTACAAAGCGCAGTTCACCCAACTGGACGTCACAATGAGCAAGCTGAACCAGACCAGTAGCTATTTGACGCAGCAGTTTGAAACAACCAGCAGCTCAAGCTCTAGCAGCTCTTAATAAACAGGAGTGAACATGTACAGCGCAAATGGCACGCAAGCCTATGCAAAAATTGGTGTGGAAAGCTCGGTGATGAGCGCCAACCAACAGCAGCTGATCACCCTGCTGTTTGACGGCGCGACCAGTGCACTGATTCGTGCCCGCCTGTTTATGCAGGATGGCAATATTCAGGGTAAAGGTAATTCAATTTCCAAAGCGATCAACATCATTGAAAGCGGACTTAAACAGGGTTTGGATGAGCAGTCTACGGATGAACTCACCGTCAATCTTTTAGGGCTTTATACCTATATGGTCCGCCGCTTGATTCAGGCGAATCTGCGTAATGATGTTGAAGCCCTCGAAGAAGTAGAAGGTCTTCTGCGTAATATCGCGGATGCCTGGAAAGAAGTCGCACAACCTCAACACCTTCAGGACGCCGTTTAATGAATAACGCACCGCAACTGATAAACGTTTACCAACAGCTACTCGATCTCAGCCATGGAATGCTGCGCCTGGCCGCAGACGGCGAATGGGATGACCTGATTATTAAGGAAGTGGATTACGTCAGTGCGGTGCAAACTTTGGCCCGCTCGACTGAGGCCTCGCCACCGTCCAACTATTTGCAAGAGCAACTGCGTCCGGTACTGCGCCATATCCTAGACAATGAGAGTGAAGTCAGACGTCTACTACAGGCGCGCATGGATGAACTGTCGCAGTTGATTGGTCAATCCACGATGCAAAAGTCGGTGATGAGCGCTTACGGCAAGCAAGGCAATGTCTATCTGCCACAGAATTAATTCGCGGTGGGCTGAATGAGAAACGGGTGAGCATATGCTCACCCGTTTTTGTTTTGTTCTGTGCTTAGGAAATCACTTCTGCGCAGGCACCGAAACCGGCTGCATGATCTCAGGTGTAATATCCTGAATCACCGCGTCCTTCGGACGCTTCGCCACTTCTTCCAGCGCCTGCTGGCACTCAACGGTTGGACGATCGACCTTGCGCATGCGCAAGCCATCGTAGCGCAGCTCACCGTTCTCCAGCGTAATCGGCATCACGCGCACCTGGCGCGTCACGTTGACCCACTCATCGCTCAGGCGGGTTAGCTTGCCCGGCTTGGCAATCACGCGCTGCCACTGACGACAGTCCAGCGTATCGCCTTCTGCGCCAATGATCAGGCTGCCCATCGCCTGGCCACTGATCAACTTGCTCTGCGGTCCGACGGTTTGCCAGTTACCTTGCAGTTCCACTGGTGCCGGCGTTTTTACCGCTTCATCATAATTGCTGATTTGCGCACATCCGCTTAAGCTCAGCGCGGCCAGTATCATCCACTTTTTCATTCTTGGTCCCTACACTCGCATCAATGGCGGCTACGTTATAATTTTTCGCGTAAGTTACGCAAGGAATCTCGGTGAAAACCCGGCTGAGCCTGACAATACGGCGCGCGCACGTTACACTAGCGCGCAAGTCGATAAGCAGGAAATTCGCATGAAAACCCCAGAAGAGTATTATGCCCAGGCGCGCACGATGTTTTTTACTGCGCACGCCGATTTTCAAGCCGCGCTGGATGAACTAACCGAGAGCGATGCGCGCGCGGCTAACCTTTCACTGCGTCAGCTGCGCGAATGGCATGCTGAACGCATTTATGCGGCGTTCATTCGTCAGAAGAAGCTGGATGGCATGCTGTTTTCCATTCAACTGGCAGAGCCCGACAAAGCGGTTGCCGCTGAAGCCATTGAAACTTACCTGAAATCTCATGCGGAAGCGCTGGGAATGACGTGGGAAGAGTTCTGCATCAAAAACGAACTTTAAGCGAAGCGGCCCTAAAAATACATCTCAAACACACCTCCAACTACACAAATCGGCAAGGAAAAAGTTGTACAACTTCGAATAAGTTGTATAACTTATATCTGACGGCTTCGGTCGTAGATTGTCCTTGAACGAAGGTGCTTTTGCGCCGCCTCTGGAGGTGTTGCTGGATTTCCCCTCCAGAGGTTGTATTTTTTTGCTTACCCCTCGCGCTCAATCCCCTTCACTTCCACATAACTTGCCACCGCCAACAGACGATTAATGTGCGTCAGCAGCAGATCCACATCTGACTGTAAAAATTGTTGCCCGGCTCGCGATGCGGTCAAAATGGCATCCTGAACCGTGTCGCTAATCGTTAAGTTGTTATCCTGCTTCGCCTGAATCAATAAGGCCGCAATCAGTAATGACTGTGCCTCAACCTGCGCCACCAACTCTTTTGCTTCCGTATCCATTTTTGCCATTTTCAACAAAATATCGATCACCAGTTGACGCATGTTTACCCCCCTAAATAAGCCAATTCCCTGTTTAACGCTGTCGATTATCACCGCAAATCACGCTAGCCGCATCTCAGAAAGAAAAATATTCTTCCCTACAGGGCTTCGAGTCTTGCCACTGTTTTTATTTACAGTAATATGACGCACCCTCTTTAAAGAATGGACTGCCCTGATGTTTGTGGAGTTGATTTACGATAAGCGCAACGTCGCCGGTTTACCGGGCGCACGTGAGATGATATTGCAGGAATTGGAGAAGCGCGTGCAACGCGTATTTCCCGAGATCGAGGTACGCGTCAAGCCAATGGAGCGAAACGCCATTGATACCGATCTGAGTAAGAATGATAAAGCGACGGTGGCACGTATTGTCGAAGAGATGTTCGATGAAGCTGAGATGTGGCTGGTGGCCGATTAAGCCACCAGCGCGGGAGAACTTAGCTTTCTTGCTCGCTGTGATTGATGGCGATCTCCAGATCCTGAATCGCCTGTTCAATATCATCTAACAGCTGTCCCTGCTTGTTGAGCAGCGTGTCAAAACGTCCTGCGTACTCTTTGTCTTTGTACTCGCCTGCATCAAATGCCAACCAGTGGCTGGATAGCGTCTCAGTATTGGTTTGCGCATAGTGACGCATCTCTTTTAACTGGGAGGTGACATCACGCAGGTAGTCAGTTTTGGTTTTGATTGCCTCTGTATCACTCATGCTATCTTCCTTTTCGCTAATTAAACCCGTTTAAATAACGTCTGAATGATTAAATTTAGTTGAAAATAGCGAGACCGCACTAAGAATAATCGGAAGATGAAAAGGCGACCCGAAGGCCGCCTGAGCGTTACATGTACTTCCGTGCAAGTGCGATCAGCTCATCCTTCGCCGCTATACCTAATTTCTCAACGCCACTTTCGACAAAGTTAAACGCCTGAACAAAGTCCTTAACGCTGGCACTCATATCCTGACTGACAGCATCCGTACTGGCTCCCGTTACTGGCGGTTCAGCGCGAATCCCCGCGCCGGAAGCCGAGGAAGGCCCGGCGCTGGCAGAACCGTTTGCGAGTGTGTCCGGCGTGGCCAACTGCTGGGTGAGATCCGGCGCAGTTGCAGCAACTGACGCAGGTTGTGCCTCGCTGGCAGTACTTACCGCTGGCGTTGAGGTATCCAGGACGGGCGCACTGCTTACGGCCGGCGTTGCGGCATCCGGTGCTTCCACACTACTCACCGCAGGCGTTGTGGCATCCTGCCCCGTCGGCACCGCCACCTCATTAGCAAAACTCTCTAACGGTGATAGCGTGCTGGCATCCGGTGTTGCTGTTGCTGCACTATTTTCGATTACAGTTTGGTCGCTCATAATTTTCTCCTTCTTGCTTAATAAAGACCACAGTCGGCCGAAGCTGGCTGCAATCCGCTCGGTAATACTCATCATGGCCTCCTTAATGCGTCGATTCGGGTGGCACGTCTTCCCCCACAACCTGCTTCACTTTGTCCGCCGTTTTGTTGGCGGTGCGATCCGGCAAGCCGTCGAGCTTTTTCTGCAGCGTGACTAACTGGCTGGTCAGTTCGGCCACCCGCGCTTCCCGTCGATCGGAGATCGTGCGGTACTGCTGGCGAATATCTTCCACCCGGCGGTTTGCGCTGTTGTTAACGAAAACGAACATGATGGTCATCGCCACACACAGCAGCGACAGCATCAACAGCAGACCGCCTAGCAGTAACTGCCGCCGATGCCCTCTCACTGAAAACTCACTGTTTATCTGCACCATCGCGACTCTCCTCCAGGGTGGTGATCAGTTGATTGATCTGAATACGGAATTTTTCGCTGTGATCAGATTCCGTGGTGGCTAACAGAATGCCCAATGCGTTCTTAATCAGCCGTAAATCGGTTTCCAGCGAAGAGATGCGCCGCAGGTTTCTATCGTGCCGCACTCGCAGGTCATCGTTTTCCTGACGCATCAACGTGTGGCTTTCTTTGAGAAGCATCACCTGCTCTTTATAACTGGTGATGATCTCGCCGCCAGCGCGATTGCTGGTCACAATGGCCGCGATGCCGGCCATTAAGGGTTTCCAGAACACAGCTGCCGCACCGCCACCGAGAAGCAGCGCACCGACGCTGGTCACCAAACTACTTTCCATGCTGCACCTCTCTTCACTGGCAAGGGACCCGCCCGAGAAACATGTTGTCCGCCCTTGCCAGTTGCGCGGCCAACATCAGAATTTAAGTTTACTTTAATTAATGAATTTAAGTATACTTAAGTAAAACACAGCGGAGTTGTCAAGATGATGAAAAAAGAATCTGCGGGTGGACGCATCCGCAACCGTCGGAAAGCGCTGAAGCTCACGCAGCAAGCGGTAGCGAGTGGCATTGGCGTGTCACATGTTGCTGTTTCGCAATGGGAAAAGGATGAGACCGTCCCACGTGGAGAGAACCTGTTACGGCTGGCAGAATGGCTGCAATGCACAGCCGCCTGGATTATTGATGGTGAGGGTGAGGTGTTTACCGCCCCGCTTAATGTCAGTGACGTCAGCGCCTTGCCCTTGATCAGTTTGACGCAAGCGGTTGCCTGGATGCAGGAGGAACGCTTATTGATTCAGCAGCAGGCGACCCGCTTTCTGTATAGCAATAGCAAACTGAGTGAATCAGCGTTGGCGATCACCCTCGAGGATACCGCGATGCAACCTGACTACCGGCCTGGCGATACGCTGATATTTGATCCTGCCGTTGAACCGCAACCGGGTGATGTGGTGCTGGCGCAAATTAATGGTATGGCGCAGGTGCGCATTTACCGCCTGACGGCTGAACAGCACGACGAACAAATTTTCTCGTTACGCCCGTTAAATGATGATTTCCCCGTGCAGATATCATCGGAGAAAAAGATTGAATTGATCGGAACTATGATGGAAATGCGCCGCTATCGTGCAAGATAATCAAACGCAAAAAACCCGCCTATGAGCGGGTCAAAACAAGCAAAACTACGGCAATTATTACAATACATCGGTCAACTGATCGACGACAACCCTCCCGTGCACATCCTTCTGCGTAATACGATAGTTAACGTTATAAGAGCGGCGGTTGCAGAGCTTATCGAACAGCGTCACGCTGCCTTTTTGCCTGCCGTCTACGCTCACAATATGCCATTCAGTGACATCTTCCTGACCGCGGTTGTTGAGTCTTAACACGCTCTGTTCAATTAAACGGTCGCTATCATCAATCTTTAAATAGTCGCGTAACATTATGCTCACCTCTGGTTAACGAGGGCCAAGATACGCTTTTTATTAATCCATTCAATCGAAAATATTTATCGTAAATACTACCCTGCTGCGATTAATTAACAATCCGATTTGACGCTGGCCGCTAGCCGTTTCGGTTAACAGTTTATTTGGAAAATAGTTTACGGATACCCGCGTTTTTTTGAATAGATCGTGGCTGAAGCCTGCTAATGTAGGCCCCACAATAAATAGATGTTCGGACAGTCGTTATGCTCACCACCATCCTCTATCGCAGCCATCTTCACGACCACGTGCCGGTCAGGACTCTTGAAGACATGGTTGCTAAGGCCAATAAGAAAAATAAATTGTCGGATGTAACGGGCATATTGTTGTTTGACGGCCTGCACTTCTTTCAATTGCTGGAAGGTCCTCGCGACACCGTCCAGGGTATTTACCAGCGTATTTGTGCCGACGCGCGCCACCATAATTTAGTGGAACTGATGCATGACTTTGCACCCGCGCGTCGCTTTGGCAATCTGGGGATGGAATTGTTCGATCTGCGGGAACATGATAAAGACACGGTACTGCAAGCGATACTGGATAAAGGCACTTCCCGTTACCAGTTGACCTACGCCGATCGCGCATTACAGTTCTTGCGTACCTTTGTGATTGCGCGCGACAAAGAAAATTATTTTGAAATTCCGGCGGCGAATACTTGGGAATTTATTGCGGAGGAACCCGCACGCACAGTGCCCGACGAATGGGTGGCTCCATTGCAAGACTGTCGGTTCGCCTTCCAACCGATTATCGATCCCTTTGCCTGTCGCGTAGTGTCGTACGAAGCACTGATCCGCACGGCCAAAGGCGGTTCTCCCGAGGAGTATTTCTCCTCCTTCGAGGGTGATGCCATCTATCACGCCGATATCCAATCGAAAACGCTGGCGTTCAAACTCGCTAGCCTCTTAAACATCGGCGATCACAGCCTGTCTATTAATCTGCTGCCCATGTCGCTGGTCACGGTGCCGAATGCCGTGGAGATCTTGCTGGCAGAGATTGAAGCCAACGGCTTAATACCGGAGCAGGTGATTGTAGAGGTCACTGAGAATGAAATTATTTCTCGCGCTGACGAATTTGCCATTGAAGTCAGAAAACTTAAGGCTGCGGGAATCAGTCTGGCCTTTGATGATTTTGGCGCGGGTTTTGCCGGTCTGTCACTGCTGTCGCAATTTCAGCCAGATAAAATCAAAATTGACCGCCAGATTATTTGCGATGTGCACAAGAGTGGACCAAAACAAGCGATCCTACTTGCCATCATCAAATGCTGTTCGTTGCTGGAAATTGAGATCATTGCTGAGGGTGTTGAGAAAGCTGAAGAGTGGATGTGGCTGGAAGCGGCGGGGATTAGCCAGTTCCAGGGATATCTGTTCGCACGTCCGCAGTTAAATGGTTTCCCGGCTATCGCCTGGCCGGAAATCAAATAGCGAGCTGCGAGAGAGAATAAAAAACCGCCATAAGCCGGCGGTTTTTAAATTTAAAGCGGGAAGTAACCCGGTGGTAATAATCGATCGCTGATGACCTGGTAGTTCATCAACTTAAAAGAACTTAACGTGATGGGCACGGCAACGCAGGGTCGGTACCAGCCAAACTGCCTTATATATCGCCATACTTCAGGCGGATTATCTTTATCGCGAACCCAGTAATAACCTTCTTTCATTCTTACACGCTTCTTGTTGCTGCAACCATTACTCAACATTCCTCAACGCGTTGCGTGATGCGCATGTTGCACACCGAGTTCCCTGCTCTGAAGAATGCTTACCTAACGGGCACACTTTATCATACCGAAGTGCATTTGATCAGTAAGTGGTTGTTTTATTTAGCGCTTCGCTTATCGACTCACGATTTTCTGGCATAAAAAAAGCCGCATCAGCGGCTTTTTCAGACATCAATAATAAGCGACTTCAATGGTGCCATACTGCTTATCCGTGACTTGCCCTTCGGCATCGGTGGTCAGGGTATCGCAACGGTAAGGGACATCCTTCTTATACTGGCATTGTGTGGTGATCGTTTTACTCTGGCCGTTTCTTTGCACCGTCGTTACCACGTCGGATATTTTCTTCGCGCCCGCATCATGTTTGGCACTGGCACGCGAGACTTCCTCATCACCCTTCTTAATACTCAGCAGCGTCATATCGCCAGCGTTATTGTAAGTCAGACGAAATTTAACATCGGAGGCGGGAGATGAGATTTGATCGACCCATCCCTGATCGTTATAGCCAATATCCACCGTCATGGTCGGCGTGACTTTCTTTATTAGCGCGCACTGTTTATTCAGCGTCACCACCACATCCTGACCGTTCTCGATACCGGTGAGCTGATCGCCTTCGCGCGTCACTTCGGTGATCTCCCCTGCCTTATCAATCGATTTCACATGAGAAACACAGCCTTGTGCATCGAAGGCAATATCGACATCGAAGATTGGCGTGCCGTCGGCGCTAAACAGACGTTGATGGGTGCTTTTGACTTTGCCTGGAATGGCTTCGAACTGATAGAGGTAGGCGTAATTTTTCATCTGCGGCGCAAAGTCCGCATTTTTATTATCACAGCCGGATAGCATTATCATTGCCATCGTCAGCAGCAGGGTGTGCTTCACGTGAGAATCCTCTTCCCGATATAAGCTGTGTGTCAGGCCAGCATCATGCCGCTGTTACTGAAAAAGATAAATGCTTTCCCGCCTGACACCGCAACAATCTGTGCTGCCACTACACCTGCATATTCATGATGTCTGTATAGGCCGACACCAGTTTGTTACGCACCTGAATGCCCATTTGCATGGAAATTGAGGATTTCTGCAGATCGACCATCACATCATTCAACTGGATGCCCGGTTTGCCCATTTCAAAATCCTGCGCCTGGGTGCGCGCCGTGGTCTGCGTTTCACTGATCTTATCCAGTGCTGCTTTCATGGTGGCGCCAAAATCCACCTGACTGGTTGACTCTGCCTGCTTGCCGCTGGCCTGCAGTGACGTTAACTGCAGCTGCTGCAACACACCATCAATTGCCTGAATCGACATTGCCTGTACCTCATGGAAGAAGGGTTTAAATTTTCACGCTGCAAAAGTTAACACACTGTCAATAGGACAAAGGCGCTAAATAAACGTAAAAACCCCGGCTTATCCAGCCATCGAAGTGACCCAATTCATCAATAATGCCAGCCATAAGATTGGAAATTAATTTTCATTTGTTCCTCAAAACAGTTCGCATTGCTGCAAGGCGGCAAGTTCGCGAATCCCCAGGAGCTTACTCAGGTAAGTGACTGGGGTGAACGAACGCAGCCAACGCAGCAGTAATGCGAAATGTGAAGAGGAAAGTCAGGGAGTCTGTTTTGTCACCACAACTTACCCGGTCAATTATGTCAGGCAGGAATCGGTCATGAATGCGAGTGCAGCCGCCACACAAGATACCGCAAAGAAAGGTTTCAACGACCTTCTGGCCCGCCTGCGCGCCAATCCGCGAATTCCACTCATTGTTGCTGCCGCTGCCGCTATTGCAGTGGTTTTTGCGTTGGTGCTGTGGGCCAAAGCGCCGGACTATCGCGTCCTTTATAACAACCTCTCTGATGAGGATGGCGGCGCGATTGTCACTCAGCTGACGCAAATGAACATTCCTTACCAGTTCGCCGAGAACGGCGGTGCCTTGATGGTACCCGCCGATAAGGTACATGAACTGCGTCTGCGCCTGGCGCAACAGGGGCTGCCGAAAGGTGGCTCTGTTGGCTTTGAGCTGATGGATAAAGAGAAGTTCGGCATCAGCCAGTTCAGTGAGCAGATCAACTATCAGCGCGCGCTGGAAGGCGAACTGGCCCGCACCATTGAAACCCTCGGTCCGGTAAAGAGCGCGCGCGTGCATCTGGCGATGCCGAAACCGACGCTGTTCGTGCGTGAGCAAAAGGCCCCTTCTGCCTCCGTAACGCTGAACCTGCAACCGGGCCGCGCGTTAGATGAAGGCCAGATTCAGGCGATTCAGCACATGGTGTCGAGCAGCGTGGCCGGTCTTCCGCCGGGCAACGTGACCGTAGTGGACCAGGCCGGACGTCTGCTAACCCGTTCTGACAGCGAAGGTCGTGACCTGAATGATGCGCAGCTGAAGTACGCGTCTGAAGTGGAAGCACGTTATCAGCAACGTATCGAAGCCATCCTGAATCCGATTGTTGGCCAGGGCAATGTGCATGCGCAGGTGACGGCGCAGATCAACTTTGACCGTAGCGAACAAACTGACGAGAAGTATCAGCCGAACGCCGATCCGAACAACACCGCGATCCGTTCACGCCAGACTAATACCAACCAGCAGAACGGCAGCCCATATCCAGGCGGCGTGCCGGGTGCGTTGTCGAATCAACCTGCTCCAGCGAATACCGCGCCGGTTAACAATCCGCAGCAGCAAAACAACGCCAACGGCCAGAATGCCAATGGCCAGAACAACGCAGCGAACAACAACGGCACGACGACCAGCACACAGCAAAGTAGCGGCCCGAGCAGCTCAAGTCGTAATGACACCGTGAACTACGAGCTGGATCGTACCATTCGCCACACCAAGGTGAACGTGGGCGATGTGCAGCGTCTGTCGGTGGCCGTGGTGGTGAACTACCGTGATGATGGCAAAGGCAAAGCGGTTGCACTGAACGATCAGCAGATCAAGCAGATTGAAGACCTCACTCGTGAAGCGATGGGCTACTCGCAGAATCGTGGCGACAGCGTCAACGTGGTGAACTCGCAGTTCAACATCACCGAGCCGACTGGCGGTGACCTGCCGTTCTGGCAGTCGCAAGCCTTCTTCGACATGTTGATGAGCGGCGGTCGCTGGCTGCTGGTGGCACTGGTTGCCTTCATCCTGTATCGCAAGCTGGTCCGTCCACAGCTGATGCGTAAGAAAGCGCAGGAGCAAGCGGCAGCAGACGCTGCGGCAGCACGTGCCGAAGCCGTGGAGTCTGAAGAAGCCTACAGCGTGCAGCTCAGTAAAGATGAGCTGGATCAAGAGCGTAAATCGAATAACCGCATGAGCGCCGAAGTGATGAGCCAGCGCATCCGCGATATGTCTGAAAACGATCCGCGCGTTGTAGCGCTGGTTATCCGCGAATGGATGAGTAAAGAACTATGAGTCTGACCGGTACTGAAAAAAGCGCCATTCTGATGATGACCATTGGCGAAGAGCGTGCGGCCGAGGTGTTCAAACACCTCAACCAGCGTGAAGTGCAGCACCTGAGCGCCGCGATGGCGGGCATGCGTCAGGTGTCGCATAAGCAACTGACCGAAGTGCTGCGCGAGTTTGAAGCGGATGCCGAGCAGTTTGCTGCGCTGAGCCTCAACTCCAATGACTACCTGCGTTCAGTGCTGATCAAAGCGCTGGGCGAGGAGCGTGCTTCAAGTCTGCTGGAAGATATTCTCGAGAAAAACGAGACCACCAGCGGCATGGAAACGCTCAACTTTATGGAGCCACAAGCGGCAGCAGACCTTATCCGCGACGAGCATCCGCAGATTATCGCCACCATTTTGGTGCACCTCAAACGTGGCCAGGCCGCGGATATTCTGGCGCTGTTCGACGAACGTCTGCGTCACGATGTGATGCTGCGTATCGCCACCTTCGGTGGTGTTCAGCCGGCGGCGCTGGCAGAACTGACCGAAGTGCTGAACGGCCTGCTGGATGGCACCAACCTCAAGCGCGCGAAGATGGGCGGCGTGAGAACCGCGGCCGAAATCATCAACCTGATGAAGACGCAGCAGGAAGAAGCGGTTATCGAAGCGGTACGCGACTTCGATGGCGAACTGGCACAGAAGATTATCGACGAGATGTTCCTGTTCGAAAACCTGGTGGAAGTGGACGATCGCAGCATCCAGCGCCTGCTGCAGGAAGTGGAGTCCGAGCAGTTGCTGATCGCCCTGAAAGGTGCAGAGCAGCCGCTGCGCGAGAAATTCCTCAAGAACATGTCGGCACGTGCGGCCGATATTCTGCGCGACGATCTGGCCAACCGTGGTCCGGTGCGTATGTCGGCAGTGGAAAACGAACAAAAAGCGATCCTGCTGGTGGTCCGTCGCCTGGCAGAATCCGGCGAAATGGTAATTGGTGGTGGCGAGGAAACCTATGTCTGATGCCTTTTCCGCCCGTGCGTGGCAGCGCTGGCAGCCTGATGATTTAGGCAGCACCTTCAAAGTGGCAGAAGAACCGCAGCAGGAAGAGCCGGCCGCGGATGTCGAAATGAGCGCTGAAGAAGAGCAACAGCAAATGCTGGAGCGTATGCAGCAGCAGATGCGTAAAGATGCGCAGACGCAAGGCTACAGCGAAGGCTATCAAAAGGGCTTTGCCGAATCTCAGCAGAATGGCTATGACGCTGGATTTCAGCAGGGGCTGGCCGATGCCCAGCAGCAGCAGGCTCCGCTACAGGCGCGTATGCAGCAGTTGGTGACCGAGTTCCATCACACGCTGGAAGCGCTGGATAGCGTTATCGCCTCACGTCTGATGCAGCTGGCGCTGGAAGCGGCGCGCACGGTAATTGGCCAGGCTACGCAAGTGGACGGCACCGCCCTGCTGCGTCAGATTCAGCAGCTGATCCAGCAGGAACCGATGTTCAGCGGCAAACCGCAGCTGCGCGTGCACCCTGATGATTTACAGCGTATTGAGCAGACACTGGGTCCGACGCTGGATCTGCACGGCTGGAAACTGCTCGCCGATAACTCTCTGCATCCGGGCGGTTGTAAGCTCAGCGCCGAAGATGGTGATCTTGACGCCAGCGTGGCAACCCGCTGGCAGGAACTGTGCCGTCTGGCCGCGCCGGGGACACTGTAATGACCTCGTCACGTCTTTCACGCTGGCTTGGCGCACTCGATGCCTTCGAAAATCGTATTTCGCAGGTACAGACCGTGCGCCGCTACGGTCGCCTGACCCGCGCCACCGGTTTAGTGCTGGAAGCGACCGGGCTACAACTGCCGCTCGGTGCCACTTGCATCATCGAACGTCACGATGGCAACAACATCACTGAAGTGGAAAGTGAAGTGGTGGGCTTCAACGGTCAGAAACTGCTGATGATGCCGCTGGAAGAAGTGGATGGCATCTTGCCTGGCGCACGCGTGTATGCGCGCGTCAACGGCGATAGCGCCCACAGCGGTAAACAGTTACTGCTGGGCCCGGAATTGCTGGGCCGTGTGCTGGATGGCGCGGGCAAACCCCTTGATGGCCTGCCCGCACCCGACACTGGCTATCGTGCCCCATTGATCACCGCGCCTTTTAACCCGCTGCAACGTACACCGATTGAAGACGTATTAGACACCGGCGTACGTGCGATCAACGCCCTGCTCACCGTCGGGCGTGGTCAGCGAATGGGCCTGTTTGCTGGTTCCGGCG
This sequence comes from Pantoea sp. alder81, assembly GCF_020179835.1. Classification (GTDB taxonomy): domain Bacteria; phylum Pseudomonadota; class Gammaproteobacteria; order Enterobacterales; family Enterobacteriaceae; genus Pantoea. The sequence continues at coordinate 334,791 of NZ_JAIUDA010000002.1, forward strand.
TAGGTAAGTCAGTGCTGCTTGGCATGATGGCGCGTTACACCAAGGCCGATGTGATTGTGGTCGGCTTGATTGGTGAACGTGGCCGTGAAGTCAAAGAATTTATTGAGAACATCCTCGGCGCAGAAGGTCGTGCGCGCTCGGTGGTGATCGCCGCACCGGCGGACGTTTCGCCGCTGCTGCGTATGCAGGGTGCCGCTTATGCCACGCGCATCGCGGAAGATTTTCGCGATCGTGGTCAGCACGTGCTGCTGATCATGGACTCCCTCACCCGCTATGCGATGGCACAGCGTGAAATCGCCCTCGCCATCGGTGAACCGCCGGCCACCAAAGGTTATCCACCGTCGGTGTTTGCCAAACTGCCAGCGCTGGTAGAACGCGCCGGTAACGGTACCCATGGCGGCGGTTCGATTACTGCTTTCTATACCGTCCTCACCGAAGGCGATGACCAGCAAGACCCGATTGCCGACTCGGCGCGTGCCATTCTTGATGGCCACATCGTGCTGTCGCGTCGTCTGGCTGAAGCCGGTCACTATCCGGCAATAGATATAGAAGCGTCCATCAGCCGTGCGATGACCTCGCTGATTGATGACACCCACTACGCGCGCGTGCGCCAGTTCAAACAGTTGCTCTCGAGTTTCCAGCGCAACCGCGATCTGGTCAGCGTCGGCGCGTATGCCGCCGGAAGCGATCCGATGCTGGATAAAGCCATCAAGCTTTACCCAGAAATGGAAGCCTTCCTGCAACAGGGGATTTTCGAACGCAGCGACTACGACGACGCCAGCCTGCATCTGCAGGCGATGTTCGGCTAGCGCGAGCTAAAGCGAGGTAAGCCATGAAAACTGCCAATGCTATCGACAAGCTACGTGACATGGCGGAGCAGGATCTGGAACAGGCCGTGATTCATTTAGGCGATATGCGCCGTGGCGTGAAGCAGGCAGATGAACAACTCTCCATGCTGCTCGATTATCAGGATGAGTATCGCAACAAGCTCAACACCGATATGTCAGGCGGCATTTCCAGCCTGCGCTGGACCAATTACCACCAATTTATTCAGACGCTGGAAAAAGCCATTGAACAGCATCGGCAGCAGCTTAATCAGTGGAATCAGCGCCTGGATCAGGCGTTGAGCAACTGGCAAGAGAAGCATAAACGCCTGAATGCCTATCAGACGCTGATCACCCGCGCTGAAGAGAACGCATTACGACAAGAAAACCGTCTCGACCAGAAACGGATGGATGAATTTGCCCAACGGGCCGCAATGAGGAGAGGCGAATGATTACGCTGCCAAATTTGGTTACGCAAACCTCTAAAGTTAGCGATGCAGGCAGTGCTGTAGCATCGGACAATTTACTGGGTACAGATGCGCTGCCACAGGGTTTTATCACTGAACTGGGTAACCGCTTACTGACGCTGGCTCAGCAACAAGGTGTTAACACGCAATCGACTGATCTGTCAGCAGAAGTCGATGGAAAAGACGTCACAAAAGCGTCATTAAGCGCGTTATTGCAGGCACTGGACAAACCAGAGGCGTTAAACGCACTTTTACAACCGGAAAACACTAAAGCCACGCTGAAATCAGCCGATGATAAAGACAAGACTGAGGCAAGTTCGTTAAGTGCCAGCGACTTACAGAATGTGCAGGCGCTGTTCGCCATGTTACCGGTTGCAGTAGAAGCGCGTAACAGCCAGAGCGCCAGCACCGATAAGACATCAGCTGAAGCAGGCGCTACGCTCAACGGGACATTGTTAAGCCGAACGCTGCAGAGCGCAGTGAAAGATGAGCAAGAGGCGCAGACAGACAGTACGTCTCACAAAAAATCCAGCGATGTGCTGAGCGGCGTCAGCCGAGATGCCAGCACCACGCAAACCAGTAGCAGTGCCGCTGCCGCCAGCAATACGGCCAGTACCACGGCCAGCAATAGCGCACTGTCACTGGATGAAAGTTTTAAGCAGGTGCTGAGCACGCTCAGCAAACCGGAAGAACGTCGTGATAGCCAAAGCGACACGGTAACGGCATTAACCAGCGCCCCGGTCAGCAGCAGTAGCACACTGACCAACAGTACGGCGACGGCCAGCACTACCCCGTCGACGCCGATGCTGAATGCCCAACTCGGCAGCAATGAGTGGCAGCAGGCGTTAAGCCAGCAAATCGTGATGTTCAGTCGCAACGGACAGCAAAATGCCGAATTGCGCTTACATCCCGAAGATTTGGGTGCAATCCAGATCAACCTGACCCTCGACAAGGATCAGGCGCAGTTAAGTATGGTTTCCAGCCACAGCCAAGTGAGGGCCGCGCTGGAAGCGGCTCTCCCTCAGCTGCGTACAGCGCTGGCGGAGAGCGGTATAAACCTGGGACAGAGTAATGTCAGCAGCGACGCCTTCGCACAAAGCCAGAATTATCAGGGCCAGCAGGAAGGACGTCGTGATGGCCAGCACGGCAGCTTTACCCTCTCCCAGGACAGTGAAAACGAGATAACGCCTATTGCCGTCCCGGCAGCCCTACAGGCGCGCGTGACAGGTAACGGCGCTGTCGATATCTTTGCCTGACAGCGGCTAAACGCTGAAGGTAAGCGTAAAACCCGCGTCTTTTCTTCCCATTGTTTGACTTAAGACGCGGGATAATCTGTCCAGGCGAGCCGAGAGGCTTGCCCATAATTCACAGGAAGTAACTGCAAACATGTCTGATAACGCGAAAGCTAAAGGCCGCAAACGTTCACTACTAATACCGGTGTTACTGATTGTAACTCTGGCCGCTTGCAGCGTGGCAGGCTATGCAGTCTGGCGAATGATGAATAAACACGAGGGTGACAAACCGGAAGCGGCGAAAGTTGAGCCACCGGCCGCCCCCGTATTTTTTGCAATGGATACGTTTACGGTTAACCTGGTCAATCCTGACAACGATCCCGATCGTGTGCTGTACGTAGGCTTTACGCTGCGTCTGCCGGATGAGGATACCCGACGTCGGTTGAACGATTACCTGCCTGAAGTGCGCAGCCGTTTGCTGTTGTTGCTTTCGCGTCAAAATGCCGCGCAGCTTGCAACCGAACAAGGCAAACAGGCCCTGGTTGAGCAGATCAAACAGGCGCTGGCACCTCCACTGGTAAAAGCTCAACCCCCGCAGGTGGTCAGTGACGTGCTGTTTACCGCCTTCATTTTGAGGTGATTTAATGGGCGATAGCATTCTCTCCCAGGCTGAGATTGACGCGCTGCTTAATGGCGACAGTGACAGTGCGGAAGTAGAGAACAGTTCCAAAGGGACCGATGGCGATATCCGTCCTTATGATCCTAATACCCAGCGTCGCGTGGTGCGCGAGCGTCTGCAGGCGCTGGAGATCATTAACGAGCGTTTTGCCCGTCATTTTCGTATGGCGCTGTTCAACCTGCTGCGCCGTAGCCCGGATATCAGTGTCGGTGCGATCAAGATTCAGCCTTACCACGAGTTCGCACGCAACCTGCCGGTGCCAACCAACCTGAACCTGATCCACCTGAAACCGCTGCGCGGTACTGCGCTGGTGGTGTTTTCACCGAGTCTGGTGTTTATCGCCGTAGATAACCTGTTTGGTGGTGATGGCCGTTTCCCGACGAAAGTGGAAGGCCGTGAATTTACCCATACCGAGCAACGTGTCATCCGCCGCATGCTGAAGCTGGCGCTGGATGGTTACAGCGATGCCTGGAAAGCCATTTATCCGCTGGATGTTGAGTACGTCCGTTCGGAAATGCAGGTGAAATTTACCAACATCACCACCTCACCGAACGATATCGTGGTCAATACCCCGTTCCAGGTGGAGATTGGCAACCTGGTCGGTGAATTTAATATCTGTATTCCGTTTTCAATGATTGAGCCGCTGCGCGAGCTGCTGGTCAATCCACCACTGGAAAACTCCCGTCAGGAAGATACGCACTGGCGCGACAATCTGGTGAAACAGGTGCAGCACTCGGAGCTGGAGCTGATTGCCCACTTCGCAGAAACATCGATGCGCCTGTCACGTATTTTGCAACTGAAACCTGGTGACGTCCTGCCCATTGAGAAGCCGGACCGCATTATTGCTCACGTCGATGGCGTACCGGTACTGACCAGCCAATATGGCACCATAAATGGCCAGTACGCGCTGCGTGTTGAACACCTGATTAACCCGATTTTGAATTCGCTGAACGAGGAACAGCCCGATGAGTGACAGCAAAAAACCGTCCGATGATATTTCTGCGGACGACCTGTGGGCTGAGGCAATGAACGAGCAGACAACCACCAGCACGCCTGATCCAACAGAGAACGTTTTCAAATCGTTTGAAAGCAACGGTGCCAGTGGCTCGCTGCAGGACATCGATCTGATTATGGATATCCCGGTCAAACTGACCGTGGAACTGGGTCGCACCAAGATGACCATCAAAGAGCTGCTGCGCCTGACGCAGGGTTCCGTGGTGGCGCTGGATGGCCTGGCCGGTGAACCACTGGATATTCTGATCAACGGATACCTGATTGCTCAGGGTGAAGTCGTGGTCGTGAACGACAAATATGGCGTGCGCATCACCGACATTATTACGCCATCTGAACGTATGCGTCGTCTGAGCCGTTAAGCATGTTAAAGAACGCGCAAATCGGCCAGCCGGTGCATAGCCAGCCGGTGGTCTCTACCGGTTCGGTGATTGGACAAGTCAGCAGCGTGCTGGCAGTGATTGTTCTGCTGATTCTGGCTTGTGGCTGGCTGGCAAAACGCCTCGGCTTTGCCCCGAAAACCGTCAACACCCAGGCGCTGAAAATCAGCGCCAGCGTGCAGGTGGGCCGCCAGGAACGTGTGGTGATTGTTGATACCGCCGATGCGCGTTTAGTACTGGGCGTCACTGCCCAGCAAATTACCCATCTGCATTCACTGCCACCGGTGCCACCTGAAGAGTTGGTGAACAAAGCCGTGGCGCCGCAGGATTTTCGTCAGCTGTTTCAGAATCTGGTTAAACGTCCCGGAAAACCCCAATGATGCGTCGATTGCTTCCCCTTTTGCCGCTGCTGTTGCTGGCACCGGTTGCCCATGCGCAGTTGCCAGGTCTGGTCAGCCAGCCGCTGGCGAATGGCGGCCAGAGTTGGTCGTTGCCGGTGCAGACGTTGGTGTTCATCACCTCACTGACCTTCCTTCCAGCCATTTTGCTAATGATGACCAGCTTCACCCGCATCATCATTGTTTTCGGTTTGCTGCGTAATGCTTTGGGTACGCCCTCGGCGCCACCGAACCAGGTGCTGTTGGGGCTGGCGCTGTTTTTAACCTTCTTTATTATGGCGCCGACCTTCGACAAAATTTACAGCGATGCCTATTTGCCGTTCAGCCAGGACAAAATCAGCATGGACGTGGCGATAGATAAAGGCGCCCAGCCGCTGCGCGAATTTATGCTGCGCCAGACGCGTGAAGCAGACTTAGCGTTGTTTGCTCGTCTTGCCAATACCGCGCCGATTGAAGGTCCGGAGGCGGTGCCGATGCGTATTTTGCTGCCGGCTTACGTTACCAGCGAACTGAAAACCGCCTTCCAGATTGGCTTCACCGTGTTCATTCCGTTCCTGATCATCGACCTGGTGGTTGCCAGCGTGTTGATGGCATTGGGGATGATGATGGTGCCGCCAGCGACCATTTCCCTGCCGTTCAAACTGATGTTGTTTGTGTTGGTGGATGGCTGGCAGCTGCTGGTAGGTTCACTGGCGCAGAGTTTCTACTCCTGAGTGGCTTCCGCCCTCGCCCTTTTTCTTACAGGAGCGCAGCATGACACCCGAATCGGTCATGGTCATCGGCCAGGAAGCGATGCGAATTGCCCTGATGCTCGCCGCCCCGCTGTTGCTGGCGGCGCTGGTCAGCGGTTTGATCATTAGTCTGTTACAGGCGGCAACGCAGGTAAACGAACAGACGCTCTCCTTTATTCCTAAGATTCTTGCCGTTGCCGCCACCGCGGTGATTGCCGGTCCATGGATGCTGAATCTGGTGCTGGATTACATGCGTAATCTGTTTACCAACCTGCCTTATATCATCGGCTGATGATTAATCTCGATAGCAGCCAGCTGGTCCATTGGGTCGCACAATTTTTCTGGCCGATGGTACGTTTGCTGGCACTGTTTGCCAGCGCGCCGGTGCTGAGTGAGAAATCCATTCCCAAACGCGTGAAAGTGGGCCTGGCGGTGTTGACGACCTGGATTGTCATTCCCGTGCTGCCCCCGGTAGAAGTCACGTTATTTACCCCAGCGGGTTTCTGGATCCTGTTACAGCAATTACTGATTGGTGTCGGGATCGGCCTGACCATGCAGCTGGCGTTTGCCGCTGTGCGCATGGCCGGTGAAGTGGTGGGTTTACAGATGGGCTTATCTTTTGCCACCTTCTTTGATCCTGGTAGCCGCCTCAACATGCCGGTGCTGGCCCGTTTTCTCGATATGCTGGCGATGCTGCTGTTTCTCACCTTCAACGGACACCTGTGGCTGATTTCGCTGCTGGTGGACAGTTTTCATACCCTGCCGATTAGCGATCAACCACTCAACGCCAATGCTTTTATGGCGCTGGTGAAGTCCGCCGGTTTAATTTTCCTTAATGGCATGATGTTAGCGCTGCCCTTAATTGTTTTATTGCTCACGCTAAACATGGCACTAGGTTTGTTAAACCGTGTTTCACCACAACTGTCGGTTTTCGCGATTGGCTTTCCGATTACCTTAACGGTGGGGATCCTCAGCCTGGGTATGATGATGCCGCTGCTCGCCCCCTTCTGTGAACATCTGTTCGGCGAAGTCTTTGATTTACTCGCGCAGTTTGTGTCAGAACTCTCCCGCGCACGCTGATTAACCATTCTGTAGTAGTTCTTATGCAATAGTTAAGTATTCAAAATCAATCTGTGCATTTTTCGAACCATATTTCTCAGAAATCAACTGAGGTTATTCTGATAAATGCGCATTTCAGGTGAAAATTATTCTTATTAAACGGCGCTTCGCGTATTTTAGTCAGACGATTCCTAAGGCGATAAACCTTGTGAATTGGTTGAATAAATGCTCAAAGGGCTGTTTTTAAACAAAAAAAATATTACAGCGATTTTTCTTGTCTAAATCCCTTTTTTCCGGCATTGTCAACACTCGCTGAAACGTCACACTTTCGCGATTCAAATGTTTTTAAGAATTGTCCTATCAGATTTGTCTGTGACTTGCGCGATAGTGACAGGGCTCTCAAAAACAGAGCGAATTACACACTTAATGCAAACTCCCGGCGATTCCCACTATCGCGGGGACAAGAGTGACGTGGAAGTAACACAATAAACTTCGCAGAAGGGTTCAGGGATAGAGTCATGATGGCGCACGGATATCATTCGCCAATCTGCCGAGCAGAATAAAAAAGTGTCTTTGGAAATCTCTCTCGTACCGCAAACGCGTATTCATCGTTGATTTAAACGGATAACAAATTGGTGAGGGTCGCTATAATGCCAACGATTATTATGGATTCATGTAACTACACACGCCTCGGATTATCAGACTATATGTCGGCCAAAGGAGTTAAAAAGAAAAATATCACTCCGGTCTCTGATATTGAACAACTGCAACAAAGATGTGAACAGCTTAAACCTGGTGTCGTCTTTATTAATGAAGAATGTTTCATTCATGAAGCTGATTCCAGCGATCGTATCCGCGCCATTATTATGCAGCATCCAGATACGCTATTTTTTATCTTTATGGCGATCTCGAATATCCATTTTGAGGAATATCTCTACGTTCGTAAGAACCTGATTATTACATCAAAATCGGTAAAAACTTCGACGCTGGATTCACTGCTTGGCACCTACCTGCAAAAGAAACTCAACGCTACCCCGCGTATTTCTGCAGGATTGGATATTCATCCACTGACATTAAGTCAGACTGAATCAAATATGCTGAAAATGTGGATGTCAGGACATGGCACCATTCAAATTTCAGACAAGATGCAAATTAAAGCCAAAACGGTATCGTCACACAAAGGTAATATTAAACGCAAAATTAAGACACATAATAAACAGGTTATTTATCATGTGGTGCGCCTTACCGATAACGTGACCTCCGGTATTTATGTCAACGTGCGATAGTCTTGCCTGTAAACAGTTTGAGTAAATAGCCGTAGCCGACAAAGGGCCAATCCGCAGATTGGCCCTTTGTCGTTTTGCTGAGATTTGCGAGCCAGGTCTCACTTCGCTGCCTAATCCTTTGCCGTTAACTGCCGATGCTTGTTCTCAGAACACCTACCCAAAATGAGAGCAAGGATATGAAAACAGCATCGATTGATGAGCAATATAAGCTCAGCATCTGGCAGAACCTGCGCCTGATGCCTCTTTTCAGCATGATCTTTGGTGGCATTCTGCTGCTTTTTGCCCTGTGTATCGGCCTCGCCAGCTATTTTTTAATCCAGAGTAATAATTCCCTCAATGATGCCACGGATGAAATTCAAATCCGTATGGGTATCTCTAATAGCTCAAACCATTTACGTACTGCTCGCCTTAACGTATTGCAATCAGGTGCCGCCGCCCGTATTGGCGAGATGGATGGCTATCGCGCCGACCTGGCGCGCACCGAAACTCGCATCAAACAAGCGCGCGACGGTTTTAAAATCTATATGGACCGCAAAGCGAAGACGCCAGAGGATATCGCGCTGGATACGCCGCTCACGGCGGCCTTTAATGACTATATCGATAAGGGCCTGAAGCCGATGATTGAATCGGCGAAGCAAGGCAGCTTTGAAGGGATTGTGGCGCAGGAAACCGACGTCACACGTAAGTTAGATGATGCGTATAACGCGGTGTTACTCAAAGCCATTAAGATTCGTACCGACCGCGCCGAGGCAATCAACGCTGAAGCCGCGCATCAGTCACGTGTGGGCTTTATTGCCATGGTCGTGGCCTTTGCTGCCGCGCTGCTGTTGGTGCTCCTCACCTTCGTCTTCCTGCGTCGTGTGGTGATCAGCCCACTGCGTCAATCGGTTGAGCGCATTGAGCGCATTGCTCAGGGCGACCTGACAGCACCGGAACAAGCTTATGGCCGTAGCGAGATCGGCAGCCTGTTACATAACCTGCAGCTGATGCAGGCTGCACTGGTGCGCACCGTCGGCACTGTCCGCGAAGGCGCTGTCGCCATCTATCAGGGGTCGAGTGAGATTTCGGCCGGTAACACCGATTTGTCTTCACGTACGGAAGAGCAGGCTTCCGCGCTGGAGCAAACCGCTGCAAGCATGGAGCAGCTCACCGCGACCGTGAAGCAAAATGCGGAGAACGCCCATCACGCCAGCCAACTGGCTGCGGATGCTTCCGGTAAAGCCCGCAGCGGTGGCGAACTGGTGCATGGCGTAGTGAAAACTATGACCAATATCTCCGGCAGCTCGAAGAAGATTGCTGAAATCACCAACGTGATTAATAGCATCGCCTTCCAGACCAATATTCTGGCACTGAACGCGGCGGTAGAAGCGGCACGTGCCGGTGAGCAAGGCCGTGGTTTTGCCGTGGTGGCGAGTGAAGTGCGCAATCTGGCTCAGCGCAGTGCTCAGGCTGCAAAAGAGATTGAATCGCTGATTGCTGAGTCGGTCGACCTGATTAATAACGGTTCACATCAAGTAGGCGAAGCCGGTACGACCATGGGAGAGATCGTCGAAGCGGTACGTCGCGTGACCGATATTATGTCGGAAATCGCGGCAGCCTCTGATGAGCAGAGCCGTGGCATTCAGCAGGTCAGCCTGGCAGTCACCGAGATGGACAACGTCACGCAGCAGAACGCCTCGTTGGTAGAAGAAGCGTCTTCAGCAGCAGCGTCGCTGGAAGATCAGGCAGGCCGTCTGACGCAGGCGGTATCCGCGTTTAAATTGAATGACTCGCCAGCCTCGCGCGTAATGGCTTCAAGCGCAGGAACGTTGAAAGCCCCTACGCTGACACCGCGTCCCGCTCTGTCGGCTGCGAGCAGTAATGATAACTGGGAAACGTTTTAATTCATCCGGCCACCCAGGATGACCTTCACTTAATACACATCAGGTGCACATCAATGTGCACCTGATTTTTTTATGCCGCTTTTAGGCTTCCTCGTAGGGTTCAACAAAGACCCCTTCCGCATGGTCGCTTTCATTGAAGAACCAAATTCCCAGCGGATAATCCTCCAGCGCCACCAGATACATGACCCCTTCGTTAAAACCTTCCACTGCCAGTACCGTACCCACGCGACGTGGGCCGCCATCGGTTTTTACCGTTACACGGTCATTCACCTGCATTGATTACTCTCCAGATATTGTCCTGAATACAGTGTAACGGAAGAAAATGGCAGCCGCCTGATCCGGATCAGCGTCGGGCGATTACCCATACCGCATGCACAATGCCCGGAATATAACCGCACAGCGTCAGCAGAATATTCAGCCAGAAGGCGCCGCCGAAGCCCACCTGCAGAAATACGCCCACTGGTGGCAGTAAAATCGCAATCACAATTCGAATAAAATCCATACTAACTCCCTGATATCACTTATTTATCGTCAAGCTCTAAGCATAGTCGCTGATTCCAATAATGAGATGACAGGCGGGTAAAGTTCTGTCAGACCTCAGCTTTTCACTTTCTTAACACTACGCAGAGAGACTTCTGACGCGGGCAGCCCGTACACTTCTTCGTACTGCACCAACCCCAAAGGCGCAGTCAACCTAAAAGTAACAAGGATTTTTGCCCGCGCAGCGCGGGCTTTTTTTTGCCTGCCATTTGCCCCACTCTGCCCCTTCTCCCTGTTGTCTATACTGAGTAAGTATCTCATCGCCTCTGGGAGGCCCATTATGACCACCGCAAAAGAGTACAGTGACAACGTACAGCGCGAAGTGAATATCGACGTTGATGCATTGCTGGAAGCGATTCAGAAGAAAACCTCGGGCGAGGTAAAAGAGTTTATGGAAGCGGAACACGCTCATCGGGTAAAAGTGAATGGTGAAGCTTATGACTCTTATACAGAACTGGCTGAGGCATTTGAACTCGATATCCGTGACTTCTCGATCACTGAAGTTAACCGTTGAAATCGATTTCATAAAAAAATACCCGGCGGGATGGCCGGGTTAAATAAATCAGTGAATTCGTTACACCAGGAAATTCTTAACACCTGATTCAGACTACGCTTTAGTCAACACAAGACAAGTCTCAATCTTGTGCGTATAACGAACAAAAATGCATGACCTTCCCCATTTGTTACCGAAAACACCCTGTGCCTGCTGTGTTTCTTATATGCGCAATTTGTGCACGTTCCATTTCGTTACCGACTTGTTTTAAGATTTATCCTGGAATTTGACGTGGCAGGCTCACAAAAAAGTGTGATCGTCATAACGCTATTATACTGATTACTCTCTGCTTTACGGACGCGCCTGGCGTAAGGAGTGTGTAGATGCTCAGACTTAACTCGTCGCTGATGATTGTGACCGATCTCGATGGCTCGCTATTGGATCATCATGATTACAACTGGGATGCCGCCAGTGAATGGCTGGCGCGCCTGAAACAGCAGGCGATTCCTGTGGTGTTTTGTTCCAGTAAAACCGCCGCAGAAATGATCCCCTTACAAAAACGCCTGGGTCTCTCCGGAACCCCTTTTATCGCTGAAAACGGCGCCTTTATCGCTTTCGATGGCGAGCAGATTGCGGCTGAAGAACCGGGCGAAAGCTATCTGGCGCTGTGCCACTCGCTTAAAACTTTGCAATCCACTTTCCGCTTCAGCGGTTTTCACGACTTTAGCGATGCGGAAGTAGCCCGCTTCACCGGCTTAACGTTAGCCGAAGCCAGCCAGAGCCGACTGCGCGATGCTTCAGAAGTCATACTCTGGCGCGATGATAGTGAAAAGCTGGAGGATTTTCGCGCTGCGCTGGCGGAACACAACCTGGCGCTCACTCAGGGCGGACGATTCTGGCATGTGATGCCAGCGGGCTGCGGTAAAGGCATCGCACTGCAACAGTTGCAGCAGCATCTCGAACAGCGCAGCGGGGAGAAGCGCACCACTATCGGCCTCGGCGATGGCCCCAATGATGTGCCGATGCTGGAGCAGGTCGATTATGCCGTCGTCATTAAAGGATTCAGTAAAACTCCGGTGATCCTCTCACGCCACGATCAACAGAATGTTTATCACACTGCGCATGTTGGCCCGCAAGGCTGGCGTGAAGGGCTGGACTATTTTCTCGCGCAACCCGATTAACCGCCTGACCTAAGGATGAGAAAATGAGTGATTTTTACCAAAATGGCGTCATTACTAACTTTCATAATCTCACCCAACGCAGCGTCGAGTCGCTGGAAAAAGAGATGGTGCGTTTCGCGCGTAAACGCAAAATGGGGCTGATCCTGCCTTCCCTGTTCTCCGAACTGGAAGGTCCGGCGTTGGATAACATCGTCAATGAACTGGCCAAAGTGCCTTATCTGGATGAGATCGTCATCGGTCTCGATCGTGCTGACCGCGACCAGTTTCTCTTTGCTCGCGAGTTCTTTTCCCGTCTGCCACAACGCCATCGCATCCTGTGGAATGATGGCCCACGTTTAAAGGCGCTGGATGCTGAACTGGATAAAGAAGGGTTGTCGCCCAGCCAGCCGGGTAAAGGGCGCAACGTGTGGTTCTGTACCGGTTATACGTTAGCCTCGGATCGCACCCAGTGTGTGGCGCTGCATGACTGCGATATCGTCACCTATGATCGCAGCATGCTCGCACGTTTACTGTATCCGCTTGCCAACCCCGCGTTTCAATATGAATTCTGCAAGGGATTTTATGCCCGTGTGGCCGATGGCAAGCTGAATGGCCGCGTCGGTCGTTTGCTGGTGGGCCCGTTACTGCGCTCGCTGCAAAAAGTGTATGGCCACTCTGAATACCTCGATTACCTCACCAGCTTCCGCTATCCGTTGTCTGGCGAATTTGCCATGCGCACCCATGTGCTGAACGGCATTAAAATTCCCGGCGACTGGGGGCTGGAAATTGGCGTGCTGTCGGAGATTTACCGCAATTACACCACGCGACAAACCTGTCAGGTAGAGATTGCCGATAACTACGATCATAAACATCAGCCGCTGGCAGAAGAGGACGGCACTGGCGGCCTGAAGCGCATGAGCAATGATATTGTGCAGTCGCTACTGCGCAAGCTGGCAACCATGGGCGTGCCGCTCACCAGCGACTCGTTCCGCGTGCTGAAAGCCACTTATTATCGCAATGCGCTGGATATGATGGAGATTTACAACCACGAAGCGACAATGAACGGCCTGAAGTTTGATCAGCATATTGAAGAAGCGGCGGTCGAGATGTTCACTCAGGCGATACTCGACGCCGGGCAATCCTTTATTGAGCGCCCCAATGAGAAGCCGTTTATTCCCAGCTGGAGCCGCGTGCAATCGGCTTTCCCGGATATCCTGCAGCGGATTTATCAGGCGGTCGAAGAGGATAACGAAGGCAAGGTTTAATCTTCTGCCACCACGCGGTTGCGACCGCCGGTTTTCGCCAGATACAGGCGGCGATCGGCGGTGGCTTGCAGGCTCTCTGCATGATAATCGCCCTGCTCTTCACTGCCAGTCACGCCGGCCGACAGGGTGATGTTGAACGTCGAATTACAATTCACCAGGATGGTTTTTGCCGCCAGCCGGACACGGATGCGCTCCGCTACCGCCTGGGCATCCGCTAAGGTGGTTTCTGGTAACACAATACAAAATTCTTCACCGCCGATACGCCCCGCCACGTCATACTTGCGCAGTGTCCGACTGATCACCCCCGCTACTCGCATCAATGCCTGATCGCCCGCCGCATGCCCCCAGGTATCGTTCACGTTCTTAAAGTGGTCGACATCCAATTGGATCACCGCAATCGGCTTCTTCTGCTGCTGGCTGTGCGCAGCCAACGCGACAAACTGTTCAAAGAACGCATTGCGATTGAGTAGTCGCGTCATTCCGTCGTAATTGGCGCGCCAGGTGAGCTTGGCGGAAAGATCGGCCATGCGCCGCACTAGACGAATAATAACCTGATGCGCCACCAGTAGCAGCAGCACGAACAGCAACCACATGCTGAGTAAAAACAGCGATACGCTGCCTAACTCCTGTGACATTCCCTGTTTCAGGCTCTGAATGTTAACGATATACGCATCCACATTTTTTAATTTGCTCCAGCTGGCAAACTGGGTGCCTAGGCGCATCACACCAGCGGGCTGCTCTCTGATTTGCGCTTCCAGACGCGCCTGCTGTTCAGACGTTAGCGTCTCATCGTCAGGTGCATGCAAGCGGGTGATTTCATTCAGCGAGCGGTCGACCATCAGCAACTTGCCTTGTAACAAGCTATGGCGTGCTTCGGTCATCAACGTATGTATTCGCGTTTGAGTGAAATCCATCGACAGCACACCGTACCAATAACCATGACTGACGATCGGCGTACTCACCGTCATCATCAACCCTTCCTGAAATTCGCCCTGATAGGCTTCACTCCAGTGCAATCGGCCGCGCTGCGGATTGTCCGGTGCCTGATCGCGAAAATAGGGGCGCTCCGTCATGGTGGTATAGCTTTCTATCAGCTCTTGCGGGCTTTGCGGTGGCCTTGAACTGATAAAAAAACCGGCGCGCGAGATATACCAAAAGCGTGAGTGAAAATCCTGTCCTGGATCGCTGAACTGCATGATGAAGCTGAATTCCATTGCGGCGCGCAATTCCGAATTAATGTGATCGCTTTTACGCTGCAGCAAAGGATCGCGCATCAACCAACTGTCACTCACGCCATTCAGCGGCATACTGCGCAGGCTGGCCAATTTTAATTGCCATGTCGTTTGCTGGCGCAACTGTTGAAACAGGGTAATGGCTTCGCGCGTTTGATTGGAATCCAGCGGATGCATCAACGCATAGTTGAGCATTCTCTCGTAATACGTCAATTCATCGATGCTTTCCTGAAACCGGCTGTCGAGGTTTTTCTGTATTTCCGCGAGCTGCGCGCGCTGACGCTCTTCATAGTTATTCTTCAGTTCAATCGCTTCATGCACGGTAAGAAATGCAGAGAATAAAAAGACCGCCAGAAAGCAGAGGTGCACCGGCAAGAACGGATTACCTGCGCGTTGCGGCAAAAGCGAAGTGGGCATTGGCAACCGTATGCGAAGAGAGGGGGAATGCGAAAAGTGTAGTCAGTTGGAGATAAGTCGTACAGGCAAGGATCAAAGGAAAATCAGATAGGTAATAAGACAACGGGACGGATTAACCGTCCCGCAGGCTGTTAGCTGGCCAGCTGGCGCGCTCCGGATAAATGACTCAGTTCGTCACTGCGGAACGCCTCGCGGCGCACACTATAGCCATCATACCAACGACACTCTACCATTCCGCTGGCATAGCCGGTCACCACCATCGTGGGTCCGCCCTCTTTATGCTGAACTTCGTCACTGATCGCAAAGGTCATACCGCGCCCTCCCTTTTTCCGTTGAATGAACGGATAAAGTTATAGCAGCTGTGCAGCTTTTACGCCTATAGGATAATGCTATTACTGTGACGAAATCGGAATAAGCAGTGTAAAATATTGTTTATAAAAAAAGCCGATAAAAATTATTATCGGCTTTGAAACACTTTCCCGGGTGGGAAATCAGATTTTGCAACCTTCGCAGTCCGCTTCGTCGCTGATATCAGCCGGGACTTCATTGGCTTTTTCAGCCGCTTTCGCTTCAGCCTGTTCCAGCTGCGCATCGATATCAAATTCAAACATATCGTCGTTCATCATCGTTCTCCTGACCCGTGATTGATAAATTCCTGCGCTTTATACCGATTTACCGCGTGCTTTCGCAACCAGATTTACCGCTAACAGCACGATCGACCCAATGATGAAGCCGAGTACCAGATTGGCACCGTTGCTCAGCAAAGCGGAGACCACGCCATGGAAGCCGCTGCTGTATTCCTCGATGGCGTGATGCAACGGCGCGATACCGTGCACAATAATGCCGCCGCCGACCAGGAACATCGCCACCGTGCCTACCACTGTTAACACTTTCATCAGCCAGGGTGCCAGCGCAAGTAACGCCCCGCCAGTCGCTTGTGCCAGGGTGGAAGATTTTTCTCGCAGCCAGTATCCGAGGTCGTCGATTTTCACGATCATCGCCACGATGCCGTAAACACCAATCGTCACCAAAATCGCGATTCCCGCCAAAATCAGTACCTGATTCAACAGGGGGGCTTCAGAAACAATCCCTAAGGTGATCGCCACAATTTCAGCTGAAAGAATAAAGTCCGTGCGCACCGCACCTTTGATTTTATCCTTCTCGAACTGTCGTGGATCCTGCTGCGCCAGCTTGTCGAGACGCTGCTGACGTGCCTCCGGGCTGCTTTCGGCTTTATCGTGATTCAGGCTATGCAGCACCTTTTCCACGCCTTCATAACAAAGGTAAGCGCCGCCCAGCATTAACAGCGGTGTGATCAGCCAGGGCGCAAATGCCGAAATAATCAGCGCCAGCGGCACCAGGATTAATTTATTGAGAAAAGAGCCTTTTGCGACACTCCAGACCACGGGTAATTCACGGTTGGCTTTTACGCCGGTGACCTGCTGCGCATTCAGCGAGAGATCGTCACCCAATACGCCAGCGGTCTTCTTTGCCGCGACTTTGCCCATCACTGAAATATCATCAAGCAGCGTCGCAATATCATCCAGAAGTGTGAGTAAACTAGTTCCTGCCAAAATTGTTATCCTTATTCCGGTTCGTGATCCTGACAACAGGGGCAACGCTCAACAGCCGTCACTGACATATCTGCGATGCCCGCACAGTCCCATTCAACGCGAAGTGTTTGCCCGGCAAGATCGCCGGCGTGCACATATTTGCTCACCGGACTTTCCGTCATCCCGCTGATCTCCTCGGTGGCCACCAACTGTTCGCCCAAATAAATGCGTGCCGTTGCGTGGGTGTTCACCATCCGCTCATCACGGAGTTGATACAGGCGTTTGACCGTCAGTTTGATACTGCTCATGGCTCGATTCCGCGTCCCAGAGAAAGAGATGATCTAAACCGTTATGGCGGCTAAAAGCAACAATCACCAGCTATTCAACGCGATAGTGATGCAAGCCCTGATGATCGATTTCGCCACTGTGCAGGGCGGCCAGCAGCCACTCTTCCAGCCGTTCAATCAGCGCCCCATCTTCGAGACGCAATTTACCGCGTAGCGCGCATTCCCAGACAATCAGCACCTTCCAGCCGCTCTCTTGTAATTGTCCGATGTAACGCCGATCGCGCTCAACGTTGCTGTTAATTTTGCCATTCCAGAACTCAGTGCGCGTGGCAGGCATCTTAAATAAATAGCAGTGATGGCGATGCCAGAAACAACCATGGACAAAGATAATCGCCCGTTCCTGTGGCAAAACAAAGTCTGGCCGTCCCGGCAACGCTTTATCCTGCACACGGTAGTTGAAGCCACGATCTTTCAAAATCAACGCTATACGCTGCTCAATCGCCGTGTCCTGATTGCGAATGGCACGCATATTTTTGCTGCGAATAGCTTGCGAATGGACGTCGACCATGGCGTCTCCTTTTTATTGGGGCTTCTTCAACTTTAGCGGTTTGGCGTAAAAGCGAAAGGCACGCGCAACAAGTGTGTGAAGACGCGAGGAGTGATAGCATAGCGGCTTCACTGTTAAGGAAAAACGCATGCTTGCTATCGATCCCGCCGCGACGGTTTCACCCTCCTCATTTTCTGCCCCTTCGAATGACGCCACATCGCTGTTAATGCAGGTTCTCGATATCTATGCCGCACGCGATGTGGTGCAAACCTTAACCGAAGCGGGTGGATGCGACTGGAGCGTGCCGCGTCTGAATCGTATTCGTCAGGGCAAAAGTGCGGTCCCTGCCCTTTCCAGCGGTGAAGTCAGCAGTCTGCAAGCGTTATTGCCTTCACGCCCTGCGCATTACGCCGCGCCCAAATTTCAATTTGTCGATCTGTTTGCCGGCATCGGCGGGATTCGTCGTGGCTTCGAGCAGATTGGCGGCCAGTGCGTGTTCACCAGTGAATGGAATAAAGAAGCGGTCCGCACTTATAAAGCCAATCACTATAGCGATCCGCAACGACATCAGTTCAACAGCGATATTCGTTTGGTGACGCAGCCCGCAGGACTTACTGACGAACAGGCGATTTATCAGCACATCGACCAGACCATCCCCGATCATCAGGTACTGCTGGCGGGCTTTCCCTGTCAGCCGTTTTCACTGGCCGGGGTCAGCAAAAAAAATGCGTTAGGTCGTGCCCACGGTTTTGAGTGTGAAGCGCAAGGCACCTTGTTCTTTGATGTGGCGCGTATTTTGGCTGCCAAAAAGCCGCCGTTTTTCGTGCTGGAGAACGTGAAAAACCTGAAGAGCCACGACAAAGGACGCACCTTCGCCATCATAATGGCGACGCTGGATGAACTTGGCTACGACGTCGCCGATGCGGCCGACAGCGCGACACCGGATGCGAAAGTGGTAGATGCGCGCCATTTCCTGCCGCAACATCGCGAACGCATTGTGCTGGTTGGTATTCGCCGTGACACAGGATTGAGCGACGGCTTTTCGTTGCGCGCGCTATCACAGCTCTATCCGCAACAAGTGCCATCGCTGCAAAGTTTGCTGGAGCCAACACCCGACGCGAAGTACATCCTGTCACCGACACTGTGGAACTATCTCTATCAGTACGCCAAAAAGCACAAAGCCAAAGGCAATGGCTTCGGCTTTGGCCTCAACGACCCGCGCAATCCCAACGTGTGTGTCCGCACCCTGTCAGCGCGCTATTATAAAGACGGCTCGGAAATTCTGATCGATCGCGGCTGGGATCAGGCGCAAGGTGAAGCGGATTTCCAGCACGCCAGCAATATGGCTCAGCGGCCGCGTCGTTTAACGCCTCGGGAATGCGCCCGACTCATGGGATTTGAGGCGCCGGGTAAAAGCCAGTTCCGTATTCCGGTCTCAGATACACAGGCTTATAAGCAGTTTGGTAATTCCGTGGTGGTACCGGTTTTTGCTGCTGTGGCAAAGCTACTTTCGCCGCTGATTGAACAACACCTTAGCCAAAACGCTTAGCGCCACAGGTCCACAATTTCCTTTATGGACGCGTATTATGCTGTTTTGCGCTGAATCGCGTCTATTGTCACCAAACTGTCACGCCCGCTCCCAATACTCCTTTTTATTTTTGGGGGCGTTAGATGTCACTCCTTTCCGTAATCTCGTTACCGCTGCGTTTACGTACACGTCTTAACTGGCGTATGCCACTTTGGCTTACCAGTCTTCGTAGTCAATTCCTGCTGTTTATTGTGCTGTTTTGCTTATTGCAATTCGCTGGCGTATTGCTACTTAACAATCACGTTAATCAGACGCAAATTTCACTGCAGCAAGCTAACCAACTGCGGGAAAGATTGGCCCTGCTGGATAAAGCACGTATCGAATTGTTAACCTCCAGCGATAATAGTCACCGCGCCGGTATCTATTTAATGCAGGACCAACAAAGCGGTTCGGTCGATAGCTGGAAAAGCCTGGCCGCCGCCTCCGAAGATTCGCTAAAAAAAGCCCAGGCGCTGTTCACCGCTTACCATGCTAAAGCAGACAGCCCATTGGCTCAGGGCTTTGCGATGTTAGCGGAAGGTTTGCAAGAGCAGCTGAAAGGATTATCAGCCAATGACATCAACGCCTTCTTTATGGTGCCGATGCAGGCATTTCAGCAGCAGTTTAACGATGCCTGGTTTAGCGAGATTGAACAAGCCAACCACCAGCTTAGCAGCGTGAATCAAAACACCCTCAGTACGTTGAAGCAAAGTCGCAATATGTCGCTGATCGTGAGCGCCATTCTGATGGCAATGCTGGTTCTCGCCTCCAGCTTGTTGATGCGCGGCGTGCTGTTGCCGCTGCGTCGTGCCAACCAGCAGCTGGAGCAGATTGCCACGGGTGACTTAGTTCCGAGCCATGATACGCCGCGCCGTCAGTGTTTAGAGACGCGCCAGCTGTTTCAGTCGATCGAATCGATGCGCTTTGGCCTGCAACAGATAGTCAGTGACATTAATACCGTTGCTGTCAGCGTGGCGGCGGGTGCAGAAGATATGCAGCAGCATAATGAACAGGTGATGCAACAACACCAGACGCAAAATGCCAGCTTCCATCATCTGTCACAGCGTTTGCACCGTGTTTCTGAGGAAGTCGAAATTGGTGCGCAATTCTCGCAGCAGGCCACGCAGGAAGCTCAGTCAGCCGATGCCCTGATGCGCAATTGCGCCACGGAAGTCGATAACATGGAACTCAAAATGCAGCAGATCGTCAGTGCCTCAGGCGATATCGCCGGGATTGTCGGCATGCTGGATAGCCTGTCGATGCAAACCCGCCTGCTCTCGTTGAATGCCGCCATTGAATCAGCACATGCCGGATCGTACGGCCGCAGTTTCTCGGTAGTCGCGAAAGAGATGGGGCTGCTCTCGCAAAAGAGTGGCGAATCAACACGTCAGATTGATGGTTTGATTCAGCATACCCAGCAGCATGTGAATGATGGTTTTGACAAAGTGAAGGCGTTGGAAGTGCTGTTTACGCAGATCAGCGGCGCGGTATCGGGAGTGGTCACGCAGTTGGATGAGTTGCAGCAAAACACCACAGCACAAAGCCACCGCGTCAGCAAAATTGCTCACGAAGTGGTGGAAATGAGTAATCAGCTACAGCAAAACGAAGCGTTAAACGCCCATCAGGTCAATTCTGCCACGCAATTGCGCGAACTGTCCGATCGGCTTGCGCAGCGGGCACAGCAATTCCGCATCAACGCCGCTTAACTGTCGAAATAAAAAAACCCGTCAATGACGGGTTTTTGAATATCGCTTACTTCTTCTTTTTGCCTTTCTTCAGCAGCGTACGCACTTGCTTCAGTTCAGACGCGGAGAGCTGCTCAGTCACCGCTTCTTCCGTATTCAGACTATCCACCGCCGGTTGCTCAACAGCATGTAAACTGGCCTGCAGGCGGTTAACGATCTCCTGACTCATGGAGATTTGGTTATCGGCGGCTAACTGTTTGATGTGCTCTTTCAGTGCCGGGTCAATTTTAATGGTTAAGTTAACGGTCTCGGTCATCTTCATACTCCCTTTTGATTTACAACAACGTAGCGGAAGAAGATGAAAGTTAACAGACTGTCATAAAAATTTAATATTAAGAGTGTATAGGGCTGAAATCCCTTAATACTGATTCATCAATGCTGGTCAGGTTACCCTGTAATTCCGCGCACAGCTTGCCCATATAGTGCACCAGAAAATCGGCATTATGCTCCGCCAGCAAGCGTCCCGCTTCGGTTTGCATCGTTTCAGGCAGGCGCAAAAGTTTCTTCTGAAAATGATCCAGCGTCCATTTCACATCGTCCAATTCGCGTTCTTTTCCTAATGGATCTTCGCTATCAAACAGCGGGCGGCCCAAAGCCCCGGCAGTGTAGAAAACACGAGCGAGGCCGATAGCACCTAAAGACTCGAGGCGATCGGCATCCTGAACAATTTTTGCTTCCAGCGTCAGCGGCGTGATACGTGCGCTGAAGCTGTGCGCCTGGACTGCATGGGCGACGCCCTCCAGCAGTTCCTGCGGGAAATCGGGGAAGTCTTGCTGCAGAATACGACGTGTTTCTTCAGCGGCATACGTGGAGGCCAGATGGCGCTCTGGGTGGTTTTTGGGCAGGTTGACCACGTCATGGAAGTAACAGGCGGTCAGTACCACCATCGGATCGGCTGCACTGTGCTGCATGATGCGCGTGGCGCTCATCCAGACACGGCGCAGGTGCGCGATATCATGGGCTTTATCATCGTGCAGCCAGTTCTGCTGCAGCCAGTTCTCGTAGCGTTGTTGCCAGCGGGTGAGTGACATCGTGCTTCTCCTTATTGCTGTTATAAAAGCACCGCCAATTCAGGGTGCTGCTCCTGGGGACATCATAGCGGTCTGGTCGTGACACTTTTTTTACATCCTTCCTGGATGTGCAAAGCGTAAAAATGCGATCCCGATCTTGTTATAACGTTGTTAATGCCGCTTTCCTAGCGGAGATCACGTTTTAGGCATTTCCTTAGTGTCATTTAAGTTAAATAACTCTGTTAAACAGGAGTAATCTATTTCATCCATCAACAATATTCACGCTTTTGAATTATTCCAGTTAAACATGCTGAATAACTCAGGGTAAAAGCGATAAACGCCCATGGAGAAATCTGAAAAGTTTCCCATCCAGGCCGTTATAACGTACTGTATAGGGAATATTTCTGGCTCTCTCTCACCTGCAAAGGTACTTACAGCATGGATTTTGCTTAAGAGCCATTTTTAAAACCGGAATACGCAGGAATTGCCTGATAGTAAGGCGACAAATTATTAAGCAAATTGATTCAAACCCATTATGCTAATTCTCTCATCTGCGGTTGCAGGTGATTGTCGGAGTTCTCCGGGTGAGTAAAACTACATGAGGTACGTAATGAAAGAACGGCCGATTCTTTTTTCCGAACAGCGGGTCCGCGCCCTGTTGGTTGGCCAGCAAACGCAAACCCGGCGCATCATGAAAACTCAGGCCTTTGGTCCGGGTCAGGATCATCACGAAGGCGTCCATGCGTTTGACGTTAGCGCCAACCATCTTCATGGCTACAAATTGATGTCGATGGCAGATGTCAGCTCACACTGCCCGTTTGGTCAGGCTGGTGACCGATTGTGGGTGCGTGAAACCTGGCGCGGCCCTATCGTGCCTGAAGAGCAACTCGCCGACTATGAACGCGATCCTTTGCCGTTCCGCAGCCCCGCTTTCTGTCAATACCGTTCTGACAGCAACGAACTGGGTCAGTTGGATGAGGATGTCGAACATGCCGAGCAGTTTGGCTGGCAAACGGCGATTCATATGCCGCGCTGGGCCAGTCGTATCGATTTGGCAATTACCTCGGTGAAGGCTGAAAAGATTCAGGATATCAGTGAAGATGACATTATGGCTGAGGGCGTGCAGACCGATACGCACTTCCTGAATAACTTCTTCACCATGAACATGAATGCTGAATCTCCGAAAGAAGCCTATCGTAAAGCGTGGCAAAAGCAGTATGGCGCCACCAGCTGGGAAGTGAACCCGTGGGTCTGGGTGATCGAATTCCAGCGCGTTGAACGCGAGAGTTAACTGTCTCCAGCCCTCGCCCGCTCGGGTGAGGGTGATTTTCCTGCTTTGCCATCTTAATCACAGAAAAATCCTGTAGTAACTGATTGAATATACGGCTTTGATTCTGCGCTGGCATTTATCTCTTTGCCGCGTCAGGATACCCCTTCCGCCCTGCAGAGTGAGTCGCGCGATGTTTAAATGGCCATGGAATGCGCAGGTAGATGCAACCGTCACAGCGCTTCCCTGGCAACAGGCGCTGGCGCAACCGATCTTTTCGCTGCTGACGCCTGAAGAGCAAAGCGCTCTGATCGTGCTCTCTCAACGTTTTCTGCAACAAAAAAAAATCTCGCTGCTAAACGGATTGCAACTTAGCGAACGGCAGTTGGCTCGCCTTGCCTTACTGTTTTGCCTGCCGGTATTGAAGCTCGGTCTGGAGTGGCTGGATGGCTTTCATGAAGTGTTAATTTATCCCGAACCGTTCAATGTCGATGACCGTTGGGAAGACAGCAGCGGCTTAGTCCACCAGGCTCCAGCGGTGCATGCCGGCCAAAGCTGGACGCAAGGCCCAGTAGTATTAAACGCGTTGGATATTCAGGACTCTTTCGATCTTTCCGGCTACAACCTCGTCATCCATGAAATCGCGCATAAACTGGATGCACGCGGCAGTGGCTACACCAGCGGTATTCCCGCCATTGCCTTACGAGAGGTCGCCCAATGGGAGAAAGACCTGCTCCAGGCGATGGAAGAGATTGAAGCAGAGGTTGAATTGGTCGGTGAACAGGCGGCAACCATCGATCCCTACGCCGCCAGCGACCCCGCCGAATGCTTTGCCGTGTTGTCTGAGTACTTTTTCAGCGCCCCAGATTTGCTGGCGAATCGCTTTCCTGCGATGTATCGCCACTTACAGCAGTTTTATCATCAGGACCCGATGGCGCGTCTTGCAGCAGGTTCTGCTTAAATCGCGATCGCTTTGTACTATTGCTAGCCAGTTGAATACAAATGTATTTTTAGCTGTTGACACATTAATGAGGTGCCATTAATATTCGCCTCGTTCAAACGATTCCTCTGTAGTTCAGTCGGTAGAACGGCGGACTGTTAATCCGTATGTCACTGGTTCGAGTCCAGTCAGAGGAGCCATATTTAGAGAAGCCCGCTCAGGGAAACCTGAGCGGGCTTTTTGCTTTTCATCTCGTTGCAATCCTCTATCCTCTAAAAATCCTGGCAACAATATTACGTATCGAACTTTGAGCGCTAAAGGTTCATTTTTGAACCTTTAGTTAGAGATAAAAGCAGTCTATCCCCATCTTTTCAGTAAAAATGCCAAAAAGGTTCAAAAATGAACCTTTCCATCCTATAATTGGCGATAAATGCAGCTCTTAGAGAGCGTATCTGATGGAAAGTGTCAAAAATGAACCCCGATGAAATTCAATTCTTCATTCAAAATCTTTCTAAAACTGACAAACAACAGATGATGCAGCAGTTAATTGCGGATGCACAAACTCAAGGTGGTTTCATTAAAGACTTAGCTGATAAAGACAAGTCGCTGATGAGCACCTTAACATTCTCATCTCTGCCACAAATGTTGGCGCGTGAGCTGAAGCAGCAAAATATCACTTTTGAAGAGATGTCCATGCAAATTGGCGTGTCACTCTCGACTTTTAAAAGATTGATGGCCAATCCCTCCGCGGCCAAAGCGAGCAATGTTCATGCACTACTGAGAGAATTGGGGCTAAAGGTATGGCTCGAAAAATAGCCGTATGGCTATATAACCAACCAATAGGGACATTAAGTGAAAATGATTCGGGCTTCGTCTTCTGTTATCAGGCGAACTACAGTGGCCGGGCGCTATCGCTTAGTATGCCGGTCAGGCCGGAACCTTATCTCAGTGAACAACTCCACCCTTTTTTCAAAGGGCTGGCTCCAGAAGGATGGTTGCGAAAGCGGTATTCTGAAATTCAAAAAATTGACGATACAGACTTGTTCGGCTTACTAATGGAAAATGGTAGCGACTTGCTGGGTGCCGTCTTGCTGAAAGAGGTCATCGAATGAATCCACAACGTTGCCTGATCAATCTGAGCCAACTGAAAGAGCCTGAGTTGCAAACGGGCTATTCTAAAAAAGGGATTCTACACCTCTTCGGACAAGTCAAAGTGGTGCCACATCTTCCTTTCACGCGTAGCCAGTTTATTCAGGAACTCCCTGAGCGTCAGAGAGGAATGAGTATATCTGGCTATCAGCCTAAGCTATCTCTACGTCAGGAAAGAAATGAGTTGGTGGTAGTGAGTAACCACGGTAACTATATTTTAAAGCCCTCACCTGAGGCGTATCCGCATCTGGCTGAAAATGAGCACGCAACAATGTGCGTAATGCAGCGTCTTAAATTTGACGTGCCGCCCTTTGGACTGATGCCCTTCAGGCAAATCGACGATCAACCCGTTGAGCTGGCATTTGTCATTAAAAGGTATGATCGTTTAGGGCCTGACAACGCGCGACTCCATCAGGAGCAGCTGGATGGCGCAATGGGTTTGAATGATAAGTACGGAAATATTAACAACAAAAAAGCGGTGAGTTATGAAAGGGCCGCTAAATTTTTACATGATTCAGTGAGCAGCAGCCTGAAGAGCCAGCGTGATGTGTTTTTGCGAATTGTTTACGCTTATGTGCTGGGCAATAATGATTTCCATCTGCGAAATATTGGGATAATTCTCCCAGAGCAGGGGTCATCATACCTTGCTCCAGTTTATGATTTTATCAGTATTGTCCCTTATGCATCTGCTTTCAGGGAATATCTTGCCCTTCCACTGTTAGAACTTGAAGAGAATGATGGGGAAAACGCACCTGGCATTGATTCCGCATATGGGGAATACCTGGGTGCAGACTTCATTCTCCTGGCGCAAGGCATGGGCATCAACCCAGCACTGGCCAGGAAATGGCTTTCAGATGTCGTTAAGCTTCACCCTTTAATCGTAGAAACTTATACAGAAAGCCACATGCCAGTCGATCATAGAGAAAACGTGTTGGCATACGTTGCGCGCCGGATGACATTATTGGCCGTGCACAGCTATTAAAGCCTGAGATTTAGACAAGCCCGTTCGGGAAGACCCGAGCGGGCTTTTTTGCATCTACCGCAAAAGCGAGATCTCCATCATATTGCCAACGCGATCATAAGAACATTTATTGTTCATATGTTCATTGAGACCTATTCTTTTGTTATTGCCCGCTTACCTTTAAAAGCGGCCCATTCGAACAGGAGGCTGGTAATATTATGGCGACGACTCTTTATCCTTCGGCACACCTTGCTGAACTCTTTTTCCCCATCACAAATGACGAAGAAGCACTATTGCAAGTCATCAGGAAAATCGCCCAAAGCGGCTATTATCAAGGCTTCGAGACCGGGATTTTTCACCAATCCGCTATAGCCGGCAAGATTCATGACATCGCTCAACAGCATGCTCTTCGTGTCACTCAATGGCTTACCTTCGAGCTGTTGAAAGACAATCTGAATCTAAGCAGTCTTGATCAGTCATTACGTGAGAAATCGATACGGCGTGCCTGTGAACTTGTCCATTTGGCCGCAGAGTGCGGTACGACAAAACTGTCATTAGTTAGCGGCAGCGATCCTGGCGATGCTCATCGAGCTGATGCCATGAAAGGATTCAGTGAAGCGGTAGTGCGTATTGGTGAAGAGATGAACCAATACGATGGGATGTTGTTGCAGATTGAGCCTCTTGACCGCTATGCACACAAATGCCAATTAATTGGCCCAACGGATGAAACAGTCGCGTGGATGAAGAGGCTACGCTCTGACTGTCCTAAACTTTATCTCGCCTGGGACAGCGCTCACGTAGCATTAAATCAGGAGGATCTGGTGGAATCACTCACTCTTGCCGCCCCCCTTATCTCGCAGTTGCATCTCGCAAATGCCATCCTCGATCCCCTGGCCACTGGCTTTGGAGACTATCACATGAAGTTTGGCGAGCCCGGTTTTCTTACCCGCGATGTCGCCGCGCAAATTATTGATACCGCTCGTCATCTGCCCCTTCCCGCTGAAGTTGGGGCAATATCCATCGCTGTGGAAATGCGTACCACTGATCAGGACGACCTATGGGACAATGAGTTGCAGTGTCGAACGTTTTTGCAAAGCGCATGGCAAGCCTAAAATAGCCGGGGGCGCATGGCCCCCGGCTTTATACCACCGGCGTAAGCAGAGGGTGTCCCGCCTGATAAGCCGAGATGTTGTCCATTACCAATTTAGCCATGGCCGCGCGTGTTGAAGACGTTGCACTGCCAATGTGTGGGGTCAGCACCACATTATCCCGATTGAAAAGCGAATTGGGTACCAACGGTTCATTCGCAAAAACATCTAATCCTGCCCCCGCAATTTGCTCCGTTATGATGGCCTGAATCAATGCATCCTCATCAACCACACTCCCCCGCGCGACGTTAATTAAAATACCTTTAGGGCCAAGCGCATTCAGCACATCCTGATTGATCAAATGCCGCGATGTTTCTCCGCCGCTGGCACACACAATCAGGAAATCGCTGTTTTGAGCTAACGACATCAGCGAAGGATAATAAGTAACGCTCTGGCTTTGTGGGTCAGAACGATTGTAACACCCCACTTGCATTGAGAATCCTTCAGCACGCTGTGCTACCGCTCGCCCGATACGACCAAAACCCACAATACCCAGCCGCTTGCCAGTGACCTTAATCGCAGGAGGAAAAGCGCCTCCCTGCCAGTCACCACGCTCAATAAACCGTTGTGCGCCATTAATACGGCGTGCAACGCTTAACATTAACGCGATGGCTAAGTCAGCCACGTCTTCGGTTAATATATCCGGCGTGTTTGTCACCGAAATATCACGTTGCCGGGCGGCGTGGATATCCACGCCGTCGTAACCCACACCAAATACAGTGATCAGGCGTAAATTTGGCAATCTATTGATTAACGCAGCTTCAACTATTGACTCACCGCTGGCCAATATAATCTCAACTTCTTTTTCACGCTCTGATGTAAAATCGTTAAGATCAATAATGTCATTACCTAAAGACAAGGTATCAACCAGCGACTGTGGAACTTTAGACGCTCTCAGTATGACGGACATATTCCCTCCTGAATTCAACTCAATGCTGAAATATCCTATTTTTGCAATGAAAGCTGCCCAGCCTTGACCGGAGTTTTGTTAAAGTTAATACACAAAGTCCCCAGGGTGTAACACCCTGCACAGATAGCAAAATAAACCAGCACACTTTCGTAACTACCCGTCAGTTGCAGAATGACACCCACTAAAATCGGCACCAGAATACCTGCACAACTGTTAGCCATATTCATAAAGCCGCCCACCATACCCACACGGTCTTTGGGCGCCAAAATAGCCGGGAAACTCCAGTACAGACTGCCAAACATCATAAAGAAGGCGGCCACCGATAGCAGACCCACCGCGAGATTTGGGTTTTTCACTGTGGCGAGTGCATATAGCACTCCTAGCCCTACCAGACCTGATAATGACAGTAATCCTTTTAAGGCAACGTTATGACTCACACCGCGTTTCACCAGGAAATCGGCAAAAAAGCCACTGAATAGGCAACCTGCCGTTCCCATAATAAAAATTAAAAAGGTCGAGTTACCAATTGCAGCAAGTTGCAGTCCCTGGGCCTGCGCCAGATAACTCGGCCCCCACGTCAATAATCCCCAGTACACCATGCCCCACGAGGCGCGTCCCAGCATGATGGCAATCATGGTAAACCAACTGATACCAAGCCCTTTTGTTGGCACAATGTCTGTATCCACGGCGGAACTGTTAACATTTCCAGCGGCAATATAATCCACTTCCTGCTGGCTAACTTTAGGATGCTCTGCAGGCCGGTCACGTAGCATACGCCAGGCAAAGAAGCCTAATAACATCGTGAACAGACCTACAATGACAAAGGTTACGCGCCAGGAATCCAGAACCACGATCAGATGCGCGACAAGAATTCCGCCGATTGCCACGCCAAGCGGACTTCCCGAATCCATAATAACCGCACCACGCCCTCGTTCTGATGAGGTCAACCAGGTTGAACTCAACTTTGCACCGCTAGGTGATACGGGAGCTTCCATCGCACCCAGACCAATACGCGCCAAAATCAGGCTAAGGCCACCGCTCGCCAGGCCAATAATGGCCTGGAAAAATCCCCAGCCAAATAAAGCTCCGGTGATCACTTTTCGCGGCCCGAAACGGTCTAATAACCACCCTCCCGGTATCTGTAATAGTGCGTAGGACCAGAAAAAACTACTGAGAATTAACCCTTGCATGGTAGGTGAAAGATTGAATTCATCTTTGATATAAGGCATACCAATAGACAAGGTAATACGGTCCATGAGATTGACGGCTAATAAAAAGAACATCGTGGCAAATATTGCCCAGCGAAACTGTGTTGGTTTGCCTGATTTTGGTGCTGTATTCAAGGTAGAATTAGACATGATTAACCTTCAGCTTAAAATCGTTAAACAACGGGATTAATGGTTGAAGCTCAAATCCTTCGAAAATATTCTGCAGAAACGTTCAGTAACCCTTCGGTCATTTGACCAAGGGTGACTTGAACAATATCACTCAGAAAGACGAGACTAACCGAATTGCTTTTCCAGATACTCCCGTGACTGAATTAATACCTCCAGACTTCGGGAAACATCCACCGGCACGGCATCTCGTATCGGATAACTATCGCGTTGGCGATGCATGCGTAATGGAATTTCAAGACTACAAGGAATCTTGCGTGCTTCCAGGGCTTTGAGCATTGGCGCGTAATTTAATTGGCCATTGCCCATTGGGGTAAAATAGACCTCGCCGTCTTTAACCTGTAAATCTTTTAAATGGCAATGCTGTGCGCGAGGAAGCATCTTAATGGCTTCGTCAATAGCATCGCTATCCGGGCAGAGCGAGACAATATTTCCGGCGTCAACATTGATAGAGATTGCTGGGTGATCAATCGCATCCAATAATGCGAAGCCATCATCAACTAAACGAAATACGTCATAGTTGGGGTCACCCCCATTTTCCAGGCATATTACACAGCCATTATCGCTGGCAATGGGCGCGAGTTTATTTAGATTTGTGATGATTTGCTGGCGATCCGCCATGCGTCCAACACAAATATTGATCCATGTGGCACCAATCAAATGGGCAAATCGAATTCGACGGGTAAATTGTTCAACCGCATCGGATGCGCCCATGTTCATGGTCGCGCCAAAAGAGCGCGTGCTCAACTGATGTTTTTCCAGCAATGTATTGATATGTTTCGCATTTTCATCACTAAACAGCTCGGGAGGCATGTCCCCTACATAACCCTGGTTGTAAGCAAGTTCGATATACTTAAATCCCGCTTTTTTGATCGTGCGGAAAGCACTATCCGTATCCACGCCGTCAAACATTGCCGTGTTAACACCGATCTCAAGCATGCTCATACTCACTCTCCCTTAGATGAACTAAAGTTCAGTTAATGACCGTATGAACACTTTTAGCAAATAAAATGATGACTAAACGGCGACGCGATCACGAAAGGACACTTTAGTCAGCGATTTAAGAGGTACATCACAATTTCGTTGGATAAAAAATACATGAACCAAACATGGTGGGCTCAGTAGGTGGGAGTTTTGGCGAGGAGAAGAACCGCGCATCGCGCGGTGAGAAAGCGTTAAACTTCTGTCCAACCGCGCAGCAGGTTGTGATACATGTTCAGCAGGGACAGCAGTTCCTCGCTATCGCCATGACGCGCTTTAAGGCTTTGGATATTACGATCCAGTTCGAACAGCATGGCGCGTTGTTTATCATCACGCACCATCGACTGAATCCACAGAAACGAAGCGACGCGCGCACCACGCGTAACAGGTGTAACGCAATGCAGGCTACTTGAAGGATAAAGCACCAGATGGCCGGCAGGTAATTTCACCTTGTGCTGACCATAAGTGTCTTCAATGACCAGTTCACCGCCGTCATAACTGTCGGGTTCACTGACAAAGAGTGTGGCCGAAAGATCGGTTCGCATCCACCCTGCCGCGCCGTTATGCCTCACCGCGCCATCAACGTGAAAACCGTAGGTTTCACCCTGTTCATAGCGGTTAAACAGCGGTGTAGAAATAGAACGCGGTAGCGCAGCAGAAAAGAACAGCGGGTTATTGTTCAAAGCCTGCATCACTGCGGCTTGCAACCGATCGTAAAGCGGCGTGCGCGTATCGATCTGCTGATTATTTTTAACCGTTGCGCCCTGGCTACCCACCGTGGCGCGTCCGTCAATCCAGTCGGCCTGTTGCAGCAGCGAACTGAAATTCGCCACTTCTTCTGGTGTCAGCACTGCAGGAATGTGATACATCATCGCGGTGTTCTCTCATAAATAGGGGCGCGAACGCCCCACGTTGAATCTTAGAAATGGACGTTTGCCGTCAACAGGAAAGTCCGCGGCTCACCTGGATGGTAGCGGTAACCACTCTTATTGATGGAAGCAACATAGTTGGTATCGAAAATGTTGTATACGTTCAGCTGCAGATCGAGGTTGTTGTTGACCTTGTAGCCCATTTTCGCATCCGCCACCCAATAGCCTTCAGTATGGTCTGGTGTCCCCACTGCACCATCGCTGCCGCGGCGCAGGCTGCCCACGTAACGCGCACCCGCACCAACGGAAATCGCATCAGTGGCCTGATACTGCGTCCACAAGGTGAAGGCGTGTTTTGGTGTGTAAGCGATAGCAGATGAGCCATCCTGAGCGACCGCAGCCCCCTCTTTCACCGAAGCGTGCTGCTGGGTGTAGCCGGCAATCACTTCCCAATCTGGCGTGATGTTGCCGGTGGCTGAGAGCTCATAGCCCTCAACGCGTTTTTTACCGGTTTGCGAGTAAGTGCCGTCGTCGTTAGCGTCCACTTCATTCTCGATATCGGTGCGGAACAGCGCAGCATTCAGCAGCAGACGTTTATCCAGAATCTGCCATTTGGTCCCCACTTCGCTTGATTTAGCTTTCTGAGGCTGGAAATCAGTACGGTTTGCACTGTTACCGGTGCCACCCGCCGCCAGCGCAAAGCTGCTACCGCCCGGAGGCTGCTGAGAAATAGCATAGTTGACATAAACATTGCCTTGCTCGGTCAAACGATACAGCGCACCGGCTTTCCAGTTCACCAGGTTGCCAGATTTGGCCGTATCAACCGTGGTAATTGGCGTGTCGGGTGCGGTGCCCGTCGGACACGCCAGTGCCCCGCGCCCGGTGCCGCCACAAGCGGTGGCACTGTCATAATCGGTGTGATAGCTATCAAGACGAATGCCGCCGTTCAGCTCGAAGTTTTTGGTAATAGCCAACGTATCGAAGGCATAAATACCGGTGGTATCGGTCTGCCCATTGGCATTGGCGCCGTTGCGATCCAGCCCACCCACGGAAATGCTGCTGATCGGATGGTAGATATTAACCGCAGGTGCAGTGATGGCATTGACGCCGTAGTTGGTCTGGTTTTCACGTGTGAATTCCACGCCAGCACTAACATCGTGACCCACTGAACCGGTATAGAATTTCGAGGTGATATTGGTCTGGTTGGTGAGGATACGATTGCTGACATCCTTCAGGTTAGCGTTGCGCGTCCAGGTCCAGGTGCCAACGTCATTCGGATTTGGCGTGGTGATAGTGCTGCCCATCACCGCAGTCAGCAGATACTCCTGCTTCACTCGCGACCAGCGCGTGGTGTTGCGAATCGTGGTGCTGTCGCTGAGATCGTGCTCGAAGCGAATGGTGCCGCTATCAGTGGTGGATTTATCGAAATCGGAATCGGTGCCGTAATAGTTACTGGTCGCCACTTTGCCAGAATGATTAAGTGCAGAGGTAGCTGCAGTCGGCGAAGAGTATCCCGGCAGACCAATGGTCGGGATGCCACCATCTGGCGTATTGTTCTGATGCACATGCAGATAGTTCAGATATAAACGCGTTGAGGTATCCAGGCCGAATGCCAGTGAAGGCGCCACGCCATAGCGCTCATTTTGCACGTTATCACGTGCGGCATCGTGGGTCTTCTCGCCCATAAGATTGAGGCGGAACGCGCTGTTATCGTTGATGGCCTGGTTATAGTCCAGCGTACCGCGACGCATCCACGCGCTGCCCACACTCACCGATCCATCCAGGCCCGTGTCCAGACGCGGCTGCTTACTGATCATGTTGATGGAACCCGACGGCGCGCTGCGACCGTAATCGGTGCCCGACGGACCTTTAATCACTTCAATTTGCTGAGTATTGAAGGTATCGCGTGTCACGCTGCCAATATCGCGAATGCCGTCCACATAGATGCTGTTCGAGGTATCCATGCCGCGCATATATACGGCATCACCGGTCGAAGAACTGCCATTTTCCCCGGCATAAAATGCCCCCACGCCCGGCACATTTTTCAGCGCATCGGTCAGGTTATTAACGCCTTGATCTTTCATCACCTGATCCGGAATCACCGTCATGGTGCGGGTGGTATCCACCAGCGGACGGGTAAATTTGGGGTCGGCAGAAGCATTAGGCGCATACAGTGAAGGCGTTTGCGCCGTCACCACTAAAGTATCGTCAGATTTTTTATTGGTATTGTCGGCGGCCAGAGCAGCTGCAGGGGAAATACCAATGCAAAGCCCGGTGAACAGGGTCAGCGAATTGAAGCTGCCAAACGGCAAATTGCGATTGTTATCCATTTTAAGAGAGTAAGTTTCTTATCGTTATTGAAGGATTCATTGCATCCGGCAAATCACCGCAATTAACTTGCCATGAAATCCACTGCCTCAGAATGCAACACCCAAATGATAACGCCAATGGTTATCATTTACCTTTTTATTCTTGCATGAGCGAAGCGGCTTGGGAATACATTTCTTTACGGAGGTCTTACATAATTAATACAATCAGAGCCAACAGGAAGGTTATGTCAGGGTTTACTTATAAAGTGGTCAGAAAGGGTCAAAATTCAGGCACAAAAAACCCGCTGGACATGGCAGCGGGTTTTTGAGGAAAGCGCACAGTTCATTCCAGTAACTGTATCGCATGACGTGATGCAGGCGTTCATCGCTCATAGTAGCGATACACCGACGGATGAAACTCAATGCCATAAAGCTGGCTGACTGGAATCAGCAAATCAATATGATTGCTGAGATCGAATTCACGCTCTTCAGCGGGTTGTGATGTGGCGTTGATCAGGCGATGGAACCACTGTGACAGCATCGTTTTCATCGTCAGGCTCTCCAGTAATGGTTGACCCTGACAGTAAAGCGCAACCTGCTTTATAACCAAAACGATTAGATATGCGATGGAATCCCAATTAATGCATATATCAATGGCCGCCCACTGCTACGGCGGCCATCTATGTTATGCCCTGCTCTTCGCCAGCATACGGCGATAATTATTAAGCCACTTGCCGCTGGTCAAACGCAGCCAGAAGAAAACACCGCGCACCGTCCAGTCAAGGAACATACCAAGCCACACCCCGACCACGCCCATACCGAACATGATGCCCAGCACATAGCCGGCAACCACGCGCGCACCCCACATGCTGAACATCGACACGTACATGGTATAACGGGCATCGCGTGCACCTTTCAATCCGGCAGGCAGCACCCAGGAGGCGGTCCAGATCGGCATAAAGGCAGCATTGAGCCAGATAAGATGTTTGGTGACTTCAATCACTTCCGGGTCGCGGGTGTAGAATTTGGCCAGCGTGCCAGCCAGCGGCACCGTTATCAATGCCAATGTGCAAAGCCCGATCATCGCCAGCCAGAACACATGTTTAATCTGTCTTTCCGCCTGCATCACCTGATTTTTCCCCAGCCGTTTGCCGGTGATGATGGTGGAAGCCGAACCGAGGGCATTGCCTGGCAGGTTAATCAAGGTGGCAATCGAGAAGGCGATAAAGTTACCGGCAATTTCATTGGTACCCATGCCTGCCACAAAGATCTGCGTCAGCAATTTACCGCCGTTAAACAGTACCGATTCAATACTGGCCGGCACCCCGATCCCCAGCACCTCCATCAGGATGTTGCGATCCCAGCGACGGAAATAGCTGGCGATGCTGATTCTTAACGCCGGAGTAATGCCGCGATATAGCACATAAATGGCTGCCGCCGCACCGATATAGCGTGAAATGGTTAAGCCCAATCCTGCGCCGACAAACCCCATCCCTTCCCAGCCCATGGCACCATAAATCAGCACACTACTGATCACGATGTTGAGGATGTTCATACCGCCATTAATCAGCATGGGAATTTTGGTATTACCTGCTCCACGCAGCGAGCCGCTGCCGATCAGGGCAATCGCCGCCGCCGGGTAGCTCCACGCCGAGGTTTGCAGGTAGCTGAGCGCCAGCTCTTTCACTTTAGGGTCTGCGCTGCCTGCGATGACATCAATAATCAGATGCCCCCAGATCTCGATCACGATGACCAGCACAAACGCCAGCACCGT
Organism: Pantoea sp. alder81; assembly: GCF_020179835.1. GTDB lineage: Bacteria > Pseudomonadota > Gammaproteobacteria > Enterobacterales > Enterobacteriaceae > Pantoea. The sequence goes on from NZ_JAIUDA010000002.1 coordinate 370,259, forward strand.
CATTAAGCCCAGTGATTGCCGTGTGGCGGCGCGGGCGCGTTTTCCGTTCCGTTTGGCGAGACTAAACGCCACCACCACGGTAGTCCCGAGGTCGATCGCCGCAAAGAAGGAAATAATCACCATATTGAAGCTGTCGGCCAGACCGACGCCCGCCATCGCCTCTTTCCCCAGCCAGCTCACGAGGAAAGTACTCAGGACGCCCATCAGCATCACACACAGGTTTTCAATAAAGATGGGCACGGCTAATGGGGTAATTTCACGCCACAACAGCGTGCGATAAGATTGACGTTTCGGATACCACGCCGTATTTCTGACCGCCCGCATCACTGCTACGCCAGGATTTTGCAAGGGAGTACCAAATCACTTTGGAGAGGAAGAAGAGTAATAATGATGATAGGCCACTGAGAAATATGCAAAGTGTTTCCCATCACCATTTAATCATTATTACAAACTTTTTGTCGCCACCACCGCAGGATCCGCTGCACCACCGAGATAAGCACTGCGCACCTCTTCGTTATTTAAGAGTTCTTCCCCACTGCCGCTCAGTTTGATCTCGCCGTTGACCATCACATAGCCGCGATCGGCCAGCCTCAACGCATGCCTTGCATTCTGCTCCACCAAAAACAGCGTCATACCTTGCTGGGTGAGTTCGCGTAGGATGTTGAAGATCTGCTTCACCACAATCGGTGCCAGACCGAGACTCGGTTCGTCAAGCAGCAGCAGTTTTGGGCGACTCATCAGCGCACGCGCAATCGCCAGCATCTGCTGCTCGCCACCGGAGAGCGTCATCGCACGCTGTTTGCGGCGTTCGAGCAGACGCGGAAACAGTTGGTACATGCGATCTTTATCCTCTTTAACAAAGCGATCGCCCACCGCGATCGTGCCCATCAGCAGATTCTCCTCTACCGTCATATCGGGAAAGATGCGGCGGCCTTCGGGGGCCTGCGCAATGCCGCTAGCCGCAATGAAATGGGTGCTGCGGTGGCTGATTGACTCACCACGCAAGCGGATGTCGCCACTGGCGATGCGCGGCTGGCCAAAAATCGACATCAGCAGCGTCGATTTCCCCGCACCGTTCGCGCCAATCAGTGCCACTGTTTCGCCTTGATTCACTGTCAGGGAAACCTGCCTGAGCGCCTGTACCGGACCATAAAACACATCCACCTGTTCAAAACTCAGCATCGGTTCAGTCATGGTCGCTCTCCTCATCTGCGCCGAGATAGGCGGCGATAACTTTGGGATCGTGGCGAATTTGCTGCGGCGTACCCTGCGCGATGACATCGCCATGATCGAGTACCACGATGTGATCGGAAATACGCATCACCATCGGCATGTCGTGTTCAATCAGCAACACGCTGATACGGTGATCGGCGCGTAAGCGATGAAGTATTTGACTGAGGGCATCGGTTTCGACAGGGTTCAATCCCGCGGCCGGCTCATCCAGACAAATCAGTTCCGGTCGCGTGCACATGGCGCGCGCAATCTCCAGTCGGCGCTGCTGGCCATATGAGAGCGTGCCCGCCAGTCGATTGGCGCAGGAGACCAAATCCACACTCTCCAGCCAATAAAAAGCGCGGTCTAAGGCGCGGTTTTCCGCTTCGCGATAACCACGGCTATTCAGGACGCCCGCCAGCAGTTGGCGATTAACTTGCATATGCTGCGCCACCAGCAAATTCTCTACCACCGACATTTCCCTAAACAGGCGGATATTCTGGAAGGTGCGCGCCAGACCGGCCCGATTAACCAGATGCGCGCCACCGAACATTTTGTACCAAACTCGCGAACCCAGCCGCGCCGGATTGAGCCAATCCTGCGGATGAATTTTCTGGCCTAAAATCTGGATGACATCGGTACTGCGCTGATTGGCATTGAGCATAATTCGCCCACCGGTGGCGCGATAAAAGCCGGTCAGGCAGTTAAATACGGTGGTTTTACCGGCGCCGTTCGGGCCAATAAGTGATGTCACCGACCCCCGCTCAACGGAGAGACTGACATCATTCAGCGCTTTAATACCGCCAAAACGCATCATTAAATTATCCACTTGCAGGATGGCATCACTCATGGCGATCTCCTTTTCGCAGCGGAACACCCACACGTGCGGTACGAACCAGTCCGCGCGGTCGCCAAATCATCATTAACACCATCAACATGCCAAACAGCAGCACGCGGTATTCGGCAAAACTGCGCAGCAGTTCCGGCGCGACCGTGAGCACAAAGGCGGCAAGGACGACGCCGAGCGTCGAGCCCATTCCACCCAATACCACAATCGCCAGGATTAACGCCGATTCAAAGAAAGTGAAGGAGGTGGGATTCACAAACCCCTGATAGCTGGCAAAAAACACCCCGGCTATCCCGGCCGTCGAGGCACCCAACATGAAAGCAGAGAGTTTGACCAGCACATGGTTAAGCCCCATGGCGCGGCAGGCAATTTCATCTTCACGTAACGCTTCCCAGGCCCGGCCAATTGGCATGCGCGTCAACCGATGCTTAATCAACAGCACCAGCAACACCACTAGCACCAGCACGACATAGATGAAGATGAATTTCATATTGGGGTTGTAATCGAGATGAAAAAACTCGTGATACGGCACACCGCCGTCTTTGGCTCGCCGGGCAAATTCAAGGCCAAAAAAGGTCGGTGAAGGTATCGAGACCCCATTGGGTCCACCCGTGAATGACACCCAGTTGGTTAGCACCAGACGGATGATTTCACCAAAGCCAAGGGTCACAATGGCCAGATAGTCGCCGTGCATCCTGAGCACCGGAAAACCCAGCAGCGCGCCCGCAAAAGCGGCCAGCAAAGCCGCAATAGGCAACATACTCCAGAACCCGAGGCCAAGGTACTCGTAGCCCAGAGCCAGACCATAAGCCCCGATAGCGTAAAATGCGACATATCCCAGATCGAGGAGTCCGGCCAGCCCCACCACAATGTTGAGTCCCAGCCCCAGCAGCACATAAATCAGCCCAAGAATGGCCACCGTTAGCAGGTATTTACTCGATATAAATGGAAAGGCAAATGCAGCAATCAACAACAGCGGCAATACCCAGCGCATCCGCGAACGATAGCCCGGCTCACGGACATAAACACCGTCATCATTGCCTTCAAATTTTCGCCTGAAGCGCTGCCCGTAAGGCGTAGTGGTAAACAGGCTCATCAATAAACGTCCTGCCATGACCAGCCCCACCAACAGCGCTACGCGTTGCGGCGACAATTTGAAGCTGTAACCATCCAGCACCACACCCACAATCGGACCAAACACTACCAGCGCAATCACTCCCGCCAGCAGCGTGTCGAGCAATGCTTCACGCATGCCCGCTTTTTGCGTCATTGCATTCATCGTGGCTTCCTCACACTTTCGCGACCAGCGGACGCCCCAGGAGCCCCTGCGGACGGAAGATTAAAATCACCACCAGCAGCGAAAACGAGAACACATCTTTATAGTCAGAGTTCACCAGCCCCGCGAATTGAGCTTCCGCCACGCCCAGCAACAAGCCACCCAACATCGCGCCCGGCAGTGAGCCAATGCCGCCTAACACTGCGGCTGTAAAGGCTTTGATACCGATGATAAATCCGGCATAGAAATCAAAGGTGCCGTAGTTCATGGTCACCAGCACACCCGCCAGTCCAGCCATGGCTGCACCGATGACAAACACCAGCGAAATCACGCGGTCAGTATTGATGCCGAGAATAGACGCCATGCGCCGATCCTGCTGAACGGCACGGCAGATGCGGCCAAGTTTGGTGTACTGAATGATCCAGGTGAGCAACGCCATGCCACAGAACGCGGCAATCAGAATAAAGACTTTGGTCCAGGTGATTTGCACAATACCGCCATCCACTTCCATGCGCAGCACACCCGTCAGCAACGTCGGAATACCCTGCTGATTGGGGCCCTGGCTAAGTTGCACGTAGTTTTGCAGAATCAACGACATGCCGATGGCGGAAATCAGCGGCGCAAGGCGTGTGGAATTGCGCAGGGGCCGATAAGCAATACGCTCGATCGCCCAGCCATAAGCCGCCGTGACGATAATGGTGAACAGCAAGGTGCCGAAAATCAGTAATGGAAAAGAGTGAATACCAAAGAAACTCAGTAGCGCTAAGCCTATCGCGCATAAATAGGCGGAGATCATATACACCTCGCCGTGCGCGAAGTTGATCATGCCGATAATGCCGTAAACCATGGTGTAGCCGATGGCGATCAACCCATACACCGCGCCCAGCGTCAGGCCATTGATCAGTTGCTGTAAGAAGAAGGCGTCCATAAATCCATCCCGCGCGTAGAGGGAGCGCACACATCGCGCCCAATGGCGAAAGGCCCCGTGATGCGGGGCCGCGTGTCGAATTACAGTTGGTGATACTTGCCTTTGTCATCCCACTGATAAACTACATAATCCGAGACTTTCAGATCGCCTTTGCCATCCCAGGCTTTTTTACCCATCACGGTATCGACGCTGTTCGCTTTTAACCAGTCACTGGCTTTGGCGTTGTCTTTACCCGCGGCTTTGTAAGCCGCCGCAATAGCCTGCACAGAGGCGTATGCGTACAGGGTGTAACCTTCCGGTTCGAAGCCGCTGGCGCGGAACTTCTCAATTACCGCTTTGCCATCCGGAATGGTGCGCGGGTCATTACCGAAGGTCATGTAAACGCCTTTGGTGTACTGAGGCCCACCTGCCGCCGTCACCATCTCTTCTGTCACGATGCAGTCCCCGGAGAAGAAGGCTGCATTGACACCCTGTTCACGCATCTGACGCACCAGCGGGCCGGCTTCTGGATGACAACCACCGAAATAGACCACGTCGGGTTTCACCGCGCCAATCTTAGTGACCAACGCATTGAAGTCCTTCTCACCGCGAGAAAGCCCCTCATACAGCACCTCTTTCACGCCACGTTTTTCCAGCGCGGCTTTGGTGGCATCGGCCAGCCCCTGACCGTAAGTATCCTTGTCATGGATCACCGCCACCTTTTTCGCTTTCAGTTTGTCGATAATGAAGTCCGCTGCAATCGCACCTTGCTGATCGTCACGGCCACACATGCGGAACATGGTTTTCATACCGCGCTCGGTGATTTGCGGGTTGGTGGATCCGGGGGTAATCGCCAGCACGCCAGCTTCGTCATACACTTCCGACGCGGGCATGGTGGAGGAGGAACAGAAGTGACCCACCACGGCCATCACTTTGTCCTGATCGACTAATCGGTTTGCTACCGATACCGCCTGTTTGGGTTCGCAGGCATCATCGCCCTGCACCAGCACAATTTTTTCGCCGTTTATACCACCAGCGGCATTGATATCATCGGCAGCCTGACTGGCGCCCTTCCAGTATTGCGCCCCGTAGGTCGCATTAGGTCCTGAGAACGGGCCGGCCACACCAATCTTGATATCCGCCTGAGCGTAAAATGCCATGCTCAGGCAACCTGCAAGTACCACCTTCACTGGGTGTTTCATGAATTTCAAAGACATGCTTTCAATCCTCAACGGGTCAGGAACGGAGCCATACCACGGCCTGGGAGAAATCAATTTCTGAAACTTTTGCAGCACTGTATGTAGCCGATAGGGCCACGATTTAGGATCAAGCAAGAAACTCGCCAAAGAAGACGGTCGGTGGCAGCTTTTTGCAGTGGCATCGCGCCAGGGCAGACGAGGCGCGTGGTGACATCCCTGCTAATCATAAACATAGCCAGAGTTAAGCTGCATACCAGCACCGTGATGGTGCAGAATGCGGTCGATCACAGATTATTCATCGTGCTGGGGTGTTTATCCGCTATGCTCTGGTCAAATCGGTCCACGTTTCCTGAAGGAGAATCTATGAATACGCAACGGAACGGATTGAGCAGCCAGCAGGCACTGGATGAACTGGAACGCCTGTATGAAAGCGCGGTGGAAGCACTGCGCAACGCGATTCGCGATTTCACCACACAGGGCACGCTGCCGGATGAAGATGCGCGTCAGAAAGGCCTGTTTGTTTACCCGGAACTGCGCATCACCTGGTTAGGTGAAGGTCCTCAGCAGAACCGCACCCGCGCATGGGGACGCTTTACTCACACCGGCAGTTACAGCACCACCATTACCCGCCCGGCACTGTTGCGTCACTACCTGAGTGAGCAATTACAGATGCTGGAGAAAGAGTACGACGTTCTGGTTGAAGTGGTGCCTTCACAGCAGGAGATTCCCTACCCGTACGTGATTGACGGCCTGACACTGGATCGTTCGATGAGCGCCAGCATTGCGCGCCATTTCCCTACCACCGAGCTGTCGCAGATTGGCGATGAAACCGCAGATGGCCTGTTCCATGCCAATGCGATTTTCCCGCTGTCACACTTCGATGCGCTGCGCACTGATTTCTCCCTCGCACGTCTGCGCCATTACACCGGCACAGCCGTCGAGCATTTTCAGCCGTTTGTGCTCTTCACCAACTACACGCGCTATGTCGATGAGTTCGTTCGCTGGGCAATTGAGCAGGTCCAGGATCCTTCCACACCTTATGACAGCCTTGCCTGTGCTGGTGATGTGGTGATCACCGCTGACACCCAGGATCCTACTGCAATGATGTCCGATCTGGCCTGGAAGAAGCATCAAATGCCCGCCTGGCACCTGACATCACCCAATCGCCGTGGCATCACGTTGGTGAACATTGGTGTGGGTCCTTCCAATGCTAAAACGATTTGCGACCACCTGGCGGTGATTCGCCCGCACGCCTGGCTGATGATTGGTCACTGCGGCGGTCTGCGCGAAAGCCAGACCATCGGTGATTACGTGCTGGCACATGCTTATTTGCGTGACGATCATGTATTAGATAGCGTGCTGCCGCCGGACATTCCTATCCCAAGCATTGCTGAAGTGCAGCGTGCGCTGTATGACGCCACCAAAGCCGTGAGCGGCATGCCAGGAGAAGAGGTAAAACAGCGCCTGCGTACCGGCACGGTAGTGACCACGGATGACCGTAACTGGGAGTTGCGTTACTCCGCTTCTGCATTGCGTTTTAACCTGAGTCGCGCGGTGGCGGTAGACATGGAGAGTGCCACGATTGCTGCACAGGGTTATCGCTTCCGTGTACCTTACGGCACCTTACTGTGCGTCTCGGATAAGCCACTGCACGGCGAGATTAAATTGCCGGGACAGGCGAATCGTTTCTATGAGGGGGCGATTTCTGAGCATCTGCAGATTGGCATTTGCGCGGTAGAACTGCTGCGTGCTGAGGGCGATAAGTTACATTCAAGGAAGTTGCGCACCTTTAATGAACCCCCCTTCAGGTAAAGGTTTAACTCCGGTCCCAATGGGGCCGGAGTCACATTGGATTTCAGATCAAACTTTAACTAGCAGATCTTTCACAAACCAGGCCAGGACAGCCAGAATAGCGGGCACCATAATGGACCAGGTGAGTCGGTCATTCAGCTTTTCAAATTTCACGTCAAGCTTTTCAAACTTCTCATCGATCCTGACAAACTTCTTCTCAAATTTTTCATCCATGCGTTCAAACTTCACATCGATGCGTTGTTCCATTTTGTCTAGCTTGTCGTCGATGCGCAGTTCCAACTTTTCCAATTTACCGTCGAAATGCAGCGCCATTTTCCCCAGTTTATCGTCAAAGTGCAGCGCCATCTTTTCGAACTTACCATCGGTACGCTTTTCCGACTGCCCCATTTCTCCCAGCAGTTCGGTACGCAGCGTGCCGATATCGGCCTTGGTCGCGAAATTCTCTGATCGCGCGGTCAGGACGGCAACATCCTGTTGAATTTGATGCGTGGTTTTTTCCAACAACCCGACTCGTTGAGTTAATTCTTCCATTTTTGAATCCTCAATATTCCTGACGACGTAGATAAGAGGTGGAAGAAACGGGGCAGCACGCATGGCGTATTCCATTACAAACCTCCAGATAGACCCGGCTATCTCTTCACCTTGCAGATTAGTGAAACAGATTCGAGCCGATTAAACATTCCACGAACCCGCCATTCACGGCAAAAAAAGATCAGGCAGGCATCAATACGCCGCACAGGCTAAAACTGGCAGAGAAATAACAGAAGGAGCCTTAGTGAAGGATTGCGAGAGGTCGCACAGAGAATATTTGCGGAGATGAAACAGAAAACACGGAAGCCCGAGCGGGCTTCCGGAAACCAAAACTTAAGCGCTTAACCAGCCCAGTTTGATCACGAACAGAATCGAGAGAATCACCAGTGCAGCATTGATCTCTTTAGTACGACCACTCAGCAGTTTTACCACGGTCCAGGTAATGAAACCGAAGGCGATACCGTTGGCGATGGAGTAAGTCAAAGGCATGGTCAGCGCGGTGACGGTTACTGGCGCAGCCGTAGTGATGTCTTTCCAGTCAATTTCGGCCAAACCAGAGGCCATCAACACCGCCACAAACAGTAATGCCGGTGCGGTAGCGTAAACCGGAACACTACCCGCCAACGGCGAGAAGAACAGGCTCAGCAGGAACAGCACAGCGACCACAATAGCCGTCAAACCGGTACGACCACCGGCACTGACACCTGCAGCAGATTCGACATAGCTGGTGGTGGTTGAGGTTCCCAGTAATGAACCAAACAGCGCAGCAGCACTGTCAGCGATAAGCGCACGGCCCATTTTCGGCACATTGCCCTGCTCATCCGCCAGACCCGCACGCTTCGTCACGCCCAGCAGCGTACCGGTATTATCGAACACATCCACAAACAGGAAGGCGAAGATAACGCTCACCAGACCTACGTTAAATGCACCGGAGATATCCAGTTGCATAAAGGTCGGTGCAATCGAAGGTGGCGCTGAGAAAACGCCACCAAATGGCGTCAGACCAATGCCCATCGAAATAAAGGTGACGACCAGGATACCAATCAGCACTGCGCCGGTCACGCGACGTGCTTCCAGCGCCACAATGATGAAGAAACCTAACAGTGCCAGCAGTGGGCCCGGTTTGGTCAGATCGCCCAGGCCAACCAGTGTTGCCGGGTTATCCACCACGATGCCCGCGCCTTCCAGCGCGATCAGTGCCAGGAACAAGCCAATACCCGCAGCGATACCCGCGCGCAGCGGCAACGGAATACTGGCAATAATCCACTCACGGATTTTGAAAATCGACAGCGCAAAGAAGATGACCGCTGACAGGAACACCGCGCCGAGTGCGATCTGCCAGGTGTAGCCCATGTGCAGCACAACGGTATAAGTGAAGAAGGCATTGAGACCCATGCCCGGAGCAAGCGCGATCGGGTAGTTGGCGATCAGCCCCATCAGCACACAGCCAATTGCCGCCGCTAAACAGGTGGCCACAAATACCGCGCCTTTATCCATGCCGGTCGCACCGAGAATGCTCGGGTTAACAAACAGGATGTAGGCCATGGCCAGGAAGGTAGTGATACCCGCAATGATTTCTGTGCGCACGGTGGTGTTGTGCGCTTTAAGTTTGAAGAGTTTTTCTAACATCATCATCTCTCATGAGCGGAGACGGCACGGGTGCACGTTCTCTCTTGCCAATGTGGTTGAAACACTAGTTATATTTTTGATGAAAGCGATTTGAGCCGGACGTAAGGCAAGAGCACCTTCCGCTTTCCCCTGTCCATATAGCAATAGCTATGCCATCACCGTACGCAATCGTTTACGTTTACGAATAGCGCGACGGTTAAGATAATTCCGAACCAGAATGAGGCGCGATTATGGTGCATTGCACTATTGCCGCGCAATCGTTTTCCCTACGGTCAATGGTCTCGGTAGAAAATATTGCGGCAACGCACGATTTCGCACACTGCCTGGCGATGGCGCTCACGTTTCTGCAGCATAGGGCAGCAGCTTAAAAACATCGGGTTACACTGCTTTTTAACCCTTTCGCAACATGTGAGAAAGCGCAATGAAGCCCGCGATTTTAGTCGTTGATGATGATCGTGCCGTGTGTGAATTGCTGCACGATGTATTAAGTGAACATGTGTTTACTGTTTACAGCTGCCATCAGGGCAAAGATGCCCTTGCGCTACTCAACCTGCACCCCGAAATTTCATTGGTTATGCTGGATATGATGCTACCGGACACCAACGGCTTACTGGTGCTGCAACAGATGCAGCGGCAGCGGCCGGATCTGCTGGTCATCATGCTAACCGGGATGGGATCGGAAGCGGATATGGTGGTGGGATTAGAGATGGGTGCTGATGATTACATTGCCAAACCCTTTAATCCCCGCGTGGTTGTGGCCCGCGCGCGCGCTGCATTACGCCGTTGCGGGCGTCTGACACAAGCCGATACACAGCAGGATGAAGGATGGCAATTTAATGGCTGGCGGCTGGATGATGCGCGTTGCCAGCTGTTTAATCCTCAGCGCGAAAGCGTTGCCCTCACCCAAGGCGAATATACCCTGTTGCGCGCTCTGGTGGCGCACGCACGCAAAGTGCTCACGCGCGATCAACTGCTGGAACTGACCCACAATGAAAGTCTTGAGGTGTTCGACCGAACGATAGACGTGCTGATTATGCGACTACGGCGCAAGATTGAAGCCAATCCGCATCAGCCAAGTCTGATCCGTACCATCCGCGGCCTGGGTTATGTCTTTTCCGCTGATGTACTGCGTCCCGCTTCGGCCGCCCGCGAAACACAGATTGCATGATCCATCCAGCGCTGCATCTCGGCCAATGGCCGCGTGCCGTCCAGCGCATTTGCTGCATGCAAATTGAAACAGGCGCAGGTATGTGCCAGCTTCAATGTCTCCAGCAAGGGCAGACCTTCGTGACTGGCATAGAGCACCCCAGCACAAAACGCATCTCCCGCTCCAACGCTGCCCACAATCTCTTCCGGTTTCAGGCACCATGCCGGCTGCCATAACCCTTCTCCACCGCTCTCTTGTCCCCATGCCCCCTCTGGTGCATGGATCACCACACGTTGACGCACGCCCTGTTCAATCAACCAGGCAGCGGCGTCGGCGAAGGCGCTGGGCACCGCCAGCCCTGAAGCACTGCGCAGGGTTACACCGGTAAGTGATTGCGCCTCCAGTTCGTTAATCACCAGATAGTCCAGCCAGCGCAAAGCCGGCATCACCAGCGGGCGATATTCTCCTGCCCGCGACACCAAATCCAGTGAAGTGAGATAGCCGCGTTGCTGCATCTGGGCCAGCAAATGTGCACTGCGTGTGCCAAATTCCTCATCGGGCTGATCGAGACTATCCAGCAACAGCAAGTAGCCGAGATGGAAAATACGGTGTGGCGTGGCAACGTCAGTGAAATGGGGCAGATCCAGCTGTGCGTTGGCACCGCGCGCATGGAAAAAGGTGCGTTGCCCATCGGGTGTGGTCATCACTTGCGTCATTGCCGTTCTGACACTCTGGGTGCGATGCACAAACTGACGATCGATCTGGTGGTCGTCTAACAGCTCAACTATGTAATTGCCGTCACTGTCCTCGCCCACCATCCCTACACCCGCCAGCGGCAAATTCACCTGCATGCGCGCTAAGGTGAAAAGCACATTGAGCGCGGCACCACCACTGCACTTCTCGCTGTGCGTGATCTCGGCTAACCAGCCTTGTTCCGGCCAATGCGTGATCCGCTGCACATGGTCAACCAGCATACTGCCCGCACCAAGAATGCCGTTGCGTTGCACCATGTCAGGCCCTCCCGGCGCTGCCAAACACCTGCATCTGCTGTGCCACTACATTGGCAATATCCTGTTCTACCGCCATCAACAGTTCGGCAAAGGAGTCGTAGCGGGCATCACGCTGAGTAATTTGCTTTTCGATCGCGCCCAGAGCGGCTTGCGACATGCCGGTGTAGAAATTGATCTTATGGATGCCCAGACTAATCGCGTGGCGGAAATCGGCATCACTGATCCCTGAACCGCCATGCAGCACCAGAGGTATGCCTGCCGCCGCGCGAATTGCCGCCAGACGATCAAAGTCGAGTTTCGGCTCTCCTTTATATTTGCCGTGCGCGTTGCCGATGGCCACGGCCAGACAATCGATCCCCGTTGACTGAACAAACTCCGCCGCCAGAGCAGGATCGGTAAACTTATTGCTATCAGCCTCACCAAACAGCGCCCCACCCTCGTCGCCGCCTACCGCACCGAGTTCCGCCTCCACCGACACGCCGATCGCATGGCACATTTTCACCACTTCGCGCGTCTGCCGCACATTCTCCTCGTAGCTGAGGGTCGATCCGTCAAACATCACCGAAGTGAACCCGAGGCGTATCGCCTGCATCACCGCTTCAAAATGCAAACCATGGTCGAGATTGAGCACTACCGGAATATCGTGCAGTGCCGCTTCAGTGCGAACCGCCGCAATCAGATGTTCCAGACTGACATACTTAAAATGCACTTCCGCGATGTTGATAATAAACGGTGAGCGCTGTTGCTCAGCCGCCTGGAACAGCGCACGCAGGAAATGGGTATCCAGCACGTTAAATGCGCCGAGTGCGTATTGGTGCTGCTGCGCATGGGCCAGGCCCTGCGCCAGAGAAATCAGTGCCATCGTGAACTCCTTTATGCCAGCCAGCGGTGATATTCGTTACACAATAGCCAGCGCGGATCTTCATCCTCATCAATCGGATTGAAGCGCGCCAGCGGAGTAAGAAACACGTTGTCGTGCTCGTCATCGTTGGGCATCGAGACTTCGCCAACCAGCACATCGCCATAGCCCTCTTCGCCCCAGAAGCTGTGCCAGATACCGGGCAGCAAGGTGACGCTTTCACCAGGCGACAGACGCAGTTGCGATCCCGCCGCATGAGTCTGGCGGATGCCATCTAAAGTGACATTTACCGGTGAGTCATCAAGCCGGTCGCCCGCGCGGTTATGCAGCGTGACGATCAGATTTCCGCCGCCGCGATTGATGATGTCTTCCATCTTTTGTGGATGGTAGTGCATCGGCGTTACCTGCCCCTCGCGCACGTGCATGATTTTCTCAGCGTAAGGTTTTCCCCACGGCTGCCCACCACGCGAGCCGTTGCGCAGGGTAAACAGGGTTAAGCCGGTCTGAGAGAAATCATCAGCGCCGAAACTGGTGACATCCCAGCCCAGATGCAGCGCCAGCAGCTCTTCCGCGCTCTGTTTGTCCAGCGCACGCCACTGGCTGAGGCCATAGTCGGCCCAGGGCGGCAGATGCACGTCCTGACGCATAAAGAATTCGCGGGTGAGTTGCAGAATGGCGTTCACTTCGGATCGATGCATAACTCCCTCTCCCAATGCGGGCGGCCCAGAGACCGCCTCAAGAAACCAACCTTATTTCACCGTCCAGCCTTTGTAGTTGCTGACGGTATTACGATCGATCATGGTGACCGGGATCAGCACCGGTTTGTCAGGCGCCGGTTTGCCCTGCAGGATGTCGTAGCCAATCTCTACCGCTTTTGCCGCCATCACCTGCGGGTCTTGCGCTGGGGTGGCAACGAACAGCGAACCTTTACGCTTCAGCGCTTCTTCGCCGTCTGGCGATCCATCGACGCCGACAATAAAGAACTCACTGCGCTGGGCCTGCTTAGCGGCCAGATCGGCGCCAATCGCAGTAGGATCGTTAATCGCAAACACCGCATCGATTTTCGGATTGGCTGACAGCAGTCCGGTCATCACTTCCAGGCCACCATCACGGCTGCCCTTGGCGTTCTGGTTATAGGAGAGCAGCTTGATATCAGGATGGGTTTTCAGCTCGGTCATGCAGCCTTCAACACGGTTTTGCACCGCTGACACCGGTGGTCCGTTGATGATCACCACGTTGCCTTTGTTTTTCAGACGGTCAGAGATGTATTTACAGGCCATGGCGCCTGCCTGGGTGTTATCGGAAGTAATGGTGGCATTAGCACCGTCAGCCGCCACGTCGACAGCCACCACCACGATGCCCGCATCACGCGCACGTTTCACCGCGGGTGCGATACCTTTGGAGTCGGCAGCGTTGAGGATAATCATGTCCACTTTGGCGGCGATAAAGTTATCAATCTGCGCCACCTGCTGACCAAGATCGTATCCGCTGGAGACCAGCGTCACGTTGACCTTATCGCCCGCCAGTTCCCGCGCCTTCAGCTCTGCCCCTTTGGTGATCTGCACGAAGAACGGGTTGGCGAGATCGCCGACGGTGACACCAATGGATTTCAACTCTTTGGCCTGCACCAGTGGCGCACTCAACAACGTCGCCGCCAGCAGTCCGGTAATAATCGGATTAAAACGCATAGTCGATGTTCTCCTGCTTTTATGATTATGTTGGCGACCCAGCAGATCGCCGTGGTATGACAGCCTGTTGCAAATACACCCTTAACCCACGTGATGACGTGTGCGGTACTTATCGATGAGCACAGCGATAATGATCACTGCGCCCTTGATGACCAACTGCCAGAAGTAAGAAACGCCCATCAGCGTCATGCCGTTATTCAGCGTGGCGATAATGAGCGCACCAATCAGCGTCCCGGTGATGGTGCCGATACCCCCCACAAAGCTGGTACCGCCCAAAATCACCGCGGCTATCGCATCCAACTCGTATCCCACACCCAGGTTACCGTTGGCGCTATAGAGACGTGAGGCACTCATCAATCCGCCCAGTCCCGACAACATGCCGCTCATGGCATAGACAAACACCAGCACCATGCCGACCTTGATCCCGGTGAGGCGCGCGGCCTGCACATTGCCGCCTACGGCGTAGATGTGCACACCCAGTGTGGTGCGGCGCAGAATGAACCAGCACAAAGCTATCACCGCAAAGGCAATGATGATCAACCAGGGCACTGACCCGAGATAGCCATTACCGATCCACTCGAAATTGATGTCAGAGTTAATCACCGTGGTGCCATCTGCCAGCAGATACGCCGCACCGCGCAATGCGGTATAGGTACCGAGCGTGACGATAAACGGCGGCAAACCGGCCCCCGCCACCAGAATGCCGTTGAACAGCCCCATAATCAGACCCGCACCCAGCGCTGCCGGAATGGTTAAGCTGGCAAAAGCCGGATCCAGCGATACCACCATCGCCACCACCGCTGTGGTACCCAGCATCGATCCTACTGACAGGTCGATCCCGCCGGTGAGGATCACGAAGGTCATACCCGCCGCCAGCACAATGTTGATTGACGCCTGACGGGTGATGTTCAGTAGATTTCCTTCGGTAAAGAAGTTCGGCGCAACAAAGCCAAACACCGCCACAATCAGGATCAAAATTGGCAGAATGCCCACCGTTTGCAGCAGATCGCTCATCAAGGCGCGTTTGAGCGTAGGACTTTTTACGCGTGCAGTTTCACTGGTCATTGCGGTCTCCTCAGGCCTGTACCGGCTGTGCGCCGGTGGCCAGTGTCATTATGTTTTCCTGGCTGATCTCTGCGCCGCTCAGCTCTCCGGCAATACTGCCCTCGCGCATCACGTACACGCGGTCACTCATCCCGACCACCTCCGGCAGTTCGCTGGAGATCATCAAAATCGCCACGCCCTGTTGCGCCATCTGATTCATCATGCGGTAGATTTCACTCTTGGCACCGACATCCACGCCGCGCGTGGGCTCATCCAGCAGCAAAATGCGCGGTGCAATCGCCACCCAGCGTGAGATCAGCAGTTTCTGTTGATTACCGCCCGATAGCCCGCCGGCCCGTACCTGGGCGTGCGGCACACGAATGTTGAGTGATTCAATGGCATCGCCGGCAATCTTCTGCCCTTTGCGCCGATTAAGCAGACCGTAACTGGCATCGCGTTCCAGCGTCGCCATCACGATGTTTTCCTGCGCTGCCATCTCAAGAAACAGCCCCTGCTCTTTACGGTTCTCGGTGAGGAAGCCAATGCCACGTGCTATGGCATCACGCGGTGAATGGATTTTGACTTTCTCGCCATCTATCCAGATTTCGCCGCCCCTGGGCTGATGCACGCCAAAAATCAGCTGCGCCAGCTCACTGCGTCCGGCACCGACCAAACCCGCCAGCCCGACAATTTCTCCGGCGCGCACTGCCAGACTGCTGGGATGCACTTTGCGGTTATCGGTCAGGTGATTGACGGCGAGGCGGATCTCACCAAAGGGAATGTTGCGGTCTTTGTTGAACAAATCGCTCAGCGGACGCCCGACCATCGTGCGCACCAGTTCGGTGGCATTGAGTTGGTCGCGCGTCAGGCTGCCAACATACTGCCCATCACGTAATACGCTGACGCGATCGGAGAGCTCATACACTTCCGCCATGCGATGGCTGATATAGATAATGGCCATGCCTTCACTGCGCAGGCGTTTAATCAGCGCAAACAGCTGTTCGGTTTCGCGATTGGAGAGTGCCGCCGTGGGTTCGTCCATCACCAGGATGCGGCTGTTGCGATGCAGCGCGCGGGCGATCTCCACCTGCTGCTGTTCAGCGATACTGAGTTTGCTCACCAGATCGTTGGCACTGAATTGGGCACCCAGACGGTTAATAACCTGCTGTGCCTCTTCCGCCATCTGCCGCCGTTTCACCAGTCCGCCACGGGTAATCTCACTGCCGAGAAAAATGTTCTCTGCTACGGTGAGATTGGGGGCCAGATTGATTTCCTGATAAATCAGCGTGATGCCTGCCGCCAGCGCCTCTTTTGGGCCCTTGATGGCGTAGGGTTTACCGTCGATAAGAATTTCCCCGCTGCTGGCGGTATAAGCGCCGGCCAGAATCTTCATCAGCGTACTTTTCCCGGCACCGTTTTCGCCCATCAGCGCATGGACTTCACCTGGCCACACGGTCAGATCCACGCCCTTTAACGCGTAGAAACTGCCAAAGCGTCGGGTGATTTCGCGCATTTCTAATATCGGTGTCGCCGCCATCGCCAGGCTCCTGCTGTCTGAAGTTGTCGCCGAGTGTTGCAACACCAGATAAATGGAAAATGTCAGCGGCCATTCATATTTGTCATATTGCGCCCCGGTCACGCTTTTATACTCGCCGGGAATTGAGAGGTAAGGAGTGGCCGTTATGAGTCAGAGTCTGCACTGGCACGCTGGCGCGCGGGGTCGCCTGCTGCTGTTTAACCTATTAGTGGTGAGTGTCACGCTGGCAGTGAGCCTGGTGGCTATTTTTGGATTTCGCCACGCCGGTCACATTCAGGAGCAGGCACAGGCGCAAACCCTGGCCGATATGAACGGTAGCCTCGCGCTGGCGCGGGATACGGCCAATGTGGCCACTGCCGCCGTGCGGCTGGCGCAGGTAGTGGGTGCGCTGGAGTATCAGAGTGAGTCGGCACGCCTGCAGCAGACGCAGCAAGCGTTACAACAATCCTTATCCCTGCTGGCAAACGCGCCCCTGGCCGCACAGCAACCTGAACTGCTGGCGCGCATTCGTGAACGCAGCCAGATGCTGGAGCAGAGCATCAATCAGCTGTTACGCGTTGGCCATCAGCGCCATTTACAGCGCAACGTGATGCTGAGCGGCCTGTGGCAGGCGCAATTACTGCTGAATCGCATTGATGTGCTCGCCAGCGACGGCGCTTTCATGCCGCTGCGCCAGCAAACGGATGCCCTGTTAAAGGTGGCGATCCAATCCACTGCACCGCAAGCCGCTGAACAGCAATTACAGCAGGTACTGCCGATCTGGTCCGCCTTGCCGTTACAGGATGCGCTGGCAATGCAGCGTGACCGATTGGTGGAGACGACGCGCAGCCTGCAGCCGGTTGCTGAACAACTGGAGCAGAGCGATATCGCGATTGCCTACGCGACCTATCGCATCAAAGCGCTGGTTGCTATGCTCAACAGCAATATCACTCATTATGTGCAACTCGTCGCGCAGCAGAGCGATGCGCGCAGTACCGCCACGCATCAGGAACTGGACTCCATCATCGGTTTTATTGGTCTGTTTATGCTGCTGGCACTGCTGATCACCGGTTACGCGGGTTATTACATCTATCGCAACCTGGGTTCCAGCCTGACCGCTATCGCCCACGCCATGACGCGTCTCGCCCAGGGTGAGAAAAGCGTCAATGTGCCGGGATTATCCCGGCGTGATGAGTTGGGTGATTTGGCGCGGGCTTTCAACGTCTTTGCGCGCAATACCGCTTCACTGGCCCACACCTCCCGCCTGCTAAAAGAGAAAAGCAACCAGCTGGAATCCACTTTCCTCGCGATGCGTGATGGCTTTGCGCTGTTCGATAACAGTGGGCAACTGGTGGTGTGGAACGCGCAATATGCTGAGTTACTTGGCATTCCGGCGCGCGATCTGCATCGCGGCCTGCATTATCAACGTCTGTTAGAGCGGATGGATGTGCAACTCACCAGCCTGCACGATGCGCAGGAAGTTCGCCTGCCCGACGGTCGCACGCTGGAGTTACGTTTCAGCCCGGTGCCGCGCCGTGGCATGGTCAATACCGTACTGGAGCGCACCACGCGTAAAGCGCTGGAAGAAGCGCTACTGCACAGCCAAAAAATGAAAGCCGTGGGCCAACTCACCGGCGGTATCGCCCACGACTTTAACAATCTGCTGGCCGTCATTATTGGCAGTCTGGCACTCACCGTGGGCCAACTCCCCTCCGGTTCGCTGGCCAGCCGTATCGAGCGGGCGCGTCTTGCAGCAGACCGTGCGGCACAGCTGACCCAGCGGCTGCTGGCTTTCTCGCGCAAACAGGCACTTTATCCGCGAGCGGTATCGGTGGTTGAGCTGGTCGATAACCTGCACTCACTGTTGCAGCACTCGCTGCTACCCGGCCAGCATCTGGTGGTTGATGCGCAACGGCCCGGCTGGCCGGCGTGGATCGATGCCGGGCAACTGGAAAATGCCCTGATGAATCTGGTGGTCAACGCGCGCGATGCGATGGAAAAGCAAAGCGGTGAAATTCGCCTGCGCATCTGGAACCAGCGTATGCAGGGGGCGGATGGCAAGCGCGATCGTGTGACCATTGAAGTCATCGATCACGGATGCGGCATGTCGGCCGAGGTGCGTGAACAGGTGTTTGAGCCATTTTTTACCACCAAAGAGACCGGCAGCGGCAGCGGGCTTGGGTTGTCGATGGTGTATGGATTTGTGCGTCAATCCGGTGGTCAGATCGAGGTGGAAACCGCTCCCGGTCAGGGCACTACCGTACGCCTGCTGCTGCCGCGCGCACCGGAAGCGGTCCAGCCCGCGCCGACTCTTCCCGAGTTTACGCCGGGTGCCAGCAACGACCGGTTGGTGTTGGTGCTGGATGATGAACCCGCTGTCAGACAAACATTATGTGAGCATCTGCATCAACTCGGCTATCTCACCTTAGAGTGCGGCGATGGCGAGTCCGCACTTACGCTGCTGCGGCAGACGCCAGATATCGAGTTGCTGATCAGTGATTTGATGTTGCCCGGCGCATTAAACGGCGCGGATGTGATTCGCCAGGCACAGCAGCAGTGGCCAGAACTGGCCACACTGCTGATCAGCGGTCAGGATTTGCGCCAGAGCCAGGTCACTTTGCCGCTGTGCGAACGGCTGGCAAAACCCTGGCAACAGGCGCAGTTGGCGCAAGCGCTCGAGCGCGCCTGGCAACGCAGTGAACGGCTCAGTCGCGCACGGCAGGCTGCCACAGCGGCAACGGTTTCCCCGTGATGTAGCGTTTACGCAGTTTGCTGGAGATGACATCCATGATCATCACCACACCGACCAGAAGGATGGTCAGGAACATCACCACATCCCAGTTCCACAGGCGCATGTTTTCAGCATAAACCAGTCCGACGCCACCCGCGCCGACGAAACCAAGCACCGCTGCCGAGCGTGTATTGGACTCGATCTGGTACAGGCTCAACGCCAGGAAGGTCGGAAACGATTGAGTAAAGATGCCGAAACGATGTTTCTGCAGACTGTTGGCTCCCACGGCACCTAATCCACGGCTGGGTGAACGCTCCACGGCTTCATGCCCTTCCGCATACAGTTTGCCCAGTAATCCCACATCCTGCACCACGATAGCCAGCACACCCGCCAGCGGTCCCATGCCAACGGCACGCACAAAGATCAGGCCCCAAATGGCCATATCAACACCGCGCATAATATCCAGCAGACGACGAACCAACAGGGAGATGGGTCGGGCAATCGGATCGTGCATCACGTTGCGGGCAGCAAGGAAGGAGACCGGCAACGCAATCAGAGAAGCGGTCAGCGTACCGGCAAACACAATCGCCAGCGTGATGCCAATCTGGGAGAAGTAGTAACCAAATGGCCAGTTCATAAAGTCTTGCCACACAAACATGCGCAGGAAGTAACGGCCCAGCTGCTGGCAGCCTATCAGGAACCGACTCCACTCAATGCCAAAAAACTCAAAGAAGAACAGGTAATAGAGCACCACGGCAAGGGCCACGATAGCCACGCGGCGCAGATAACGGTTTTGCGCAGCGAACAGAGCAGGATGTTCCTGCTTCAGCTTCGCCACATCCGGCGCTAATGCAATCATCTTACATTTCCTTCTACCACACGGCGGCGCAACCAGCCTGAGACCGTATCCAGCAGCGACACCACTACGATAATCAACAGCAGCGTCATGCTGACCTGATCATAGCGATCCAGTTTGATATTGGTCATCAGCTCCTGGCCGATGCCGCCCGCCCCCACTAATCCGAGGATGGTAGAAGAGCGGAAATTCACTTCAAGGCGCATAAAGCTGTAGGAGAGAAACGTCGGTTTCACCTGCGGCCAGAAGGCAAAACGCATGCGCTGCAGTTTGCTGGCACCGCACGCCGCAAGGCCGCGCACCGGTTTGTCCGAGGCGCTTTCAATCGATTCATAAAACAGTTTGGTCAGGCTGCCCACCGTGTGCAGTGCCAGCGCGAGGAAGCCGGGAATGGCTCCGATGCCAAACGCCATCACGAACATCACCGCCCACGCCAGCTCCGGCATGGTGCGCAGGAATGCAACGAAGGCGCGAATCGCCATGCGCACGCTGCGCGGCGTTTGGGTATTGTCGGCGGCGAAAAACGCCAGAACTCCAGCCACCATCACCGCCACAATGGTCGACGACAGCGCCAGCTGTAAGGTTTCCCAGATCAGCGGCAGCTGGAAATGCAGGCGGTAGCCCCAGTAAGCCAGCGAGCCCTCGGTTTTCACATCGGAAAACAGCACTGGCAGATGCAACACCGGCACGGTTTCGCCGATGTAATCGAAAAAGTGTGGCAGTGATTGCCAGACGGTAACCAGGTTAAATTCCGCCATCTTGCCCGCAGCGAGATAGAGCGCCACCAACAGCAGCGACCAGAGCACAGTATCGCGCTTTTGCTGGCGGCGAATGCGTTGGTAGTAGTGTTCGAAATCGGTCAAGGGGGATGTCCTGTGGTCGAGGGTGCGGGGATGAATCAGGTCGCCATAAATGGCGTCATCAACCGGGTGCGATATTTGGCCGGGTCGCCATAAATGACGTCATCAAACCGGTGCGATATTTGGCCAGGTCGCCATAAATGACGTCATCAAACCGGTGCGATATTTGGCCAGGTCGCCATAAATGGCGACCCTACGGGGAGCGTTATCCTGTAGGGTGCGCATTTATGCGCACCGCTGCCGATAACCGCACCCAGCTAAATTAACCGCGCGAACCTTTCATCAGATCACGTTTCATATCAATGATGTTCTGATAATCAGCTACGGTGGCTGGGCCGATATGCTGGGCTCCGCCTACCGCTTTAATAAAGCAGCTGTGGTCTTCTTTATCCAACTTCTTGATCGCCGCCACCAGCTTCTGCTTGAAGTCAGCGGGCAGGTTATTGCTCACCAGAATTGGGCCATTCGGGATCAGCGGAGACTGCCAGATGATGCGAATTTTCTTCATCAGGTCAGGCTGGTCCATACGCATCATGCGGCCAAAGGCACCTGAGGTGTAACCCTTGTCATAATCACCGATCAACGAGGTCCAGGTCACTGCGCCTTCGAACTGACCGTTCAACACGCCAAGGATGTCCTGCTCGTGGCCGCCAGAGAAGGTCACGCTAGAGAAGGTGTTGTTGTACTTGTCGTCAACTGTGCCGCCGAACTCTTTCTTGAACGCCTGGTTTGGCATCAGGAAGCCAGAAGTTGAATCTGGATCGGCCATACCGAATGATTTGCCTTTCAGGTCTTCCAGCTTTTTGTACGGGCTGTCTGCTTTTACGATCACTACAGAGTGGTAACCCTGTGAACCGTCTTTGTCATCCACCACGATACCGACGATGTCTACGGCTTTCGGGTTCTGCAGATAGACTGAAGCGTAAGATGCCGGAGACATGCTCAGCACCATATCAATTTTGTTACCCAGCAGACCCTGAATCACGCCTGAGTAATCAGACGAGTTGCGCATTTTGGTATCGACATTCAGCTCTTTGTCGAAGAAATCTTTCACGCACTGGTTATCGCCGATCTGCTGAGTGGCGTTCTGTCCACCCAAAATCCCGAGGTTCAATTCTTTTGGTGCATCCGCTGCGTTAACGCCAAAAGTCATTGCAACAGTCAATAAAGCTAAAGAGGTCAGTTTCATTCGTCGTTTTTCTCTTGCCGTGGGAGTTAGTGGAGCTGGTTAATTTCGTCGCCGTACAGCTCGTGCAGCAAGCCGTCGGTCAACTGAGAAGGGTTTCCGTCAAACAGCACTTTGCCACGCTGAATACCGATCACGCGGGTGCAATACTGTTTCACCAGTTCAATCGAGTGCAGGTTCACCATCACACTGATGCCCTGCTCGCTGACCTGGCGCAGCACATCCATGATGCGCTTGGTGTTTTTAGGATCGAGTGAAGCCACCGGCTCGTCCGCCAGCAGAATGCGCGGGTTTTGCATCAACGCACGGCAAATCGCCACGCGCTGCATCTGTCCGCCTGACAGGTTCTCCGCACGCTGCAGCGCCTGAGGCAGCATGTTCATCCACTGCAGCAGCTCAATCGCCCTTGCGCGGTCCGCTTCAGAGAACACTTTGAAGAAGGATTTCAGCGTCGAGGTTTGGCTCAAACGACCCAGCAGTACGTTGGTCAGCACATCGAGGCGCGGCACCAGGCAGAAGTCCTGGAAGATCATGCCGCATTCGCTGCGCCACTCGCGCATCTGGCGGCTGTTGAGCGTCACCACATCACGATCGACTTCGCCCGCATGGTTGCTGAGAATCGCGCCTTGTGAAGCACTGATAGTGCCGTTCAGCATATGTAGCAGTGTCGATTTGCCTGCGCCTGAGCGACCAATCACGGCCACCAGCTCGCCCGCATGCAGATCGAAGCTGACATTATCCAGTACACGGTTTTCACCGTATGCCTTGCACAGCCCCTGTACCGACAGCACCTTGTTGCCCTGTCCAGCGTGTGGGACGTAAGGATTATCGATAACGGTTTTCAGTAATGCCTGTGCCATGGTGCACTCCAGTCTCTGAGGTCTTGATTGCCCGTTATTACGGGCAAATCCGATGAAGACTTGATGACAGTAAAGTGATTAAACAGTGACAGCGTGTGAAGAACCGACGGTGATGCTCTGCCCATCCATGGCGGCCAGTACATTGTCTGGTAAGCGATTATTGAGTAATCAGCTGTCCATCTCATGACTGAGATGAATCAACCACGCCTGGCGCGGCGCCAGCTGTTCAATAATCTGCAATGCGCGCATCACATCGTTATGATTGCGAACGCTTTCTCGTGGGGGATCGTTGCAGTCAATCACCAGTTGGTCGAGCGGTTGACCATCAAGAAAATCTGCAGTATCGGGTGGCAATCCGCAGGTATCACACAGCCACGCAAGGCGCGTACCGTGCCAGTCGAACAGGTAACCATAAGTGAGTTTTGAGTGCTGTAACGGCAGCGGAGTGACCTGCAGCGCGCCAAAGCTGTGTGGCACAAAAGGGGTGAGCGCGGAACGGAAATCCAGCAGGCCAGGATGTTTAAACAGGTCATCACATCCCTTCTCGTCCGGCGGCGCCCACACCGGAATCGGCTCACCTAATCCCCAACGCAGGCTGAACAATCCGGCCACGTGATCCATATGAAAATGGGTAAGCAATATTCGGCTCAATTCACCAGGGCGGAAACGCTGATGCAGATCGTGGCGACCGGCATCCAGCAAAATACGCTCGCTGCCGGTGTCGATCAGCGCACTGGTCGCCCCCCGCGCAAAACGCGGTTCCAGGCGCGCACGTTCACAGGCGTAGCAATCGCAGCCGAACAGCGGCGCAGACTGCACGCCCCCCGTGCCGAGAAAAGTCAGTTTCATGGTGGATGCTCCAGCAGCTGGCGCAGCCTGTTGAGCGTGTCGCTCAGTGCGCCATCGTTATTAAGCGGATGGCAGTGCGCGGGCAGCGGTTCTGCCGCACGCGCCAGCCGTTGGCTAATCTCTGCTTCACTTTCACGTCCACGCTGTCGCAAGCGCGCTTCCAGCACCGCAGGTGAGACTTGCAGCACCAGCGGCAACAGCTGTGCGCCGTAATGCTGCTCGACAATCGGCAGATGCAGACGTGAACCATTCACCAGCACGTTCAATCCCCGCGCCAGCCAGTGATCGATCTCTTCTCCCAGCCCGTAACACAGGCCATGCGCCTGCCAGCTGATGGCAAACAACCCCAGTGCCTGACGTCGCCGAAATTCTGCCTCGCTCAGCGCCACATGATTTTCGCCCCCGGCATCGGCCGGGCGCGTAATGTAACGATGGGCAATCACCAGGTTATCCGGCGGCACCTCACGCAGCGCGTTTAACAAACTGTCTTTACCCGAGCCCGAAGGCCCGGTTAGCCAGATCAGGCGCGCCATCAGAACACCAGCCTGCCCTGTGACCAGACGTGGCGAATGTGTGGATGTCCATGTTCGGTATGCGCCAGCACCAGGTCGGCACGCATGCCTTCAGCAATCACACCGCGATCGTGCAGGCCAATCGCGCGAGCCGGATTACGGGTCACCAGCGCGGCGGCTTGTGGCAGCGTCAGGCTGTTGCGTTCATCGGCCACTAAGCGGAACACCGCATCCAGCAGGCTCGCCGGATAGTAGTCGGATGACAGGATATCCAGCAGGTCATGGCTGGCCAGCTCCGCTGCCGCCACGTTGCCGGAGTGCGAGCCACCCCGCACGATATTCGGCGCACCCATTAACACCTGCATACCGCATTCGCGCGAGGCGCGTGCCGCCTCCAGCGTGGTAGGGAACTCAGCAATGGTGCTGCCGACGTCATGTGATTCGGCAACGTGTGCCGCCGTGGCATCATCGTGGCTGGCAATCGGAATGCCGCGCGAACGGCACAGACCGGAGATGGCATTGCGGTTCGGCGTTGAAAACTCGGCGGCCAGCGCCAGTTGCTCACGCTCGAACTGATCCATCTGCTCATCATTCAGCGAATATTTGCCCTGATAATAGAGGCGATACATTTCCAGCGAGGCGTACTGGCGCTGACCTGGCGAATGGTCCATCAGCGACACCAGTGACAGCTCCGGCGTGCTCATCAGCTTTTCAAACAGCGGGAGCGTGGTGTTATGGGGCAGCTCACAGCGCAGATGCAGATGGTGATCGACACGGTTGATGCCTTTGCGGTTACTGTCCTGAATCGCGCTGATCATCTTGCTTAGGTTTTCAATGCGATGTCCGCCATCACGCACATCACCAACACCAATCGCATCCAGCACGGTGGTAATACCACTGGCGACCATCAGCGCATCGTGGCTGCTCATGGCCGAGTGCGCCGGCCAGTCCACTTTCGGACGCGGTGTGAAGAACTTATCGAGGTTATCGGTGTGCAGCTCGACGAGCCCCGGCAGCAGGAAGGCATTTTCGCCATCCAGTGCGCCCGCTAATTGACTGGTACTGTCACTGAAGCTGGCAATGCGACCCTCGCGGATCTCCAGCGAACCGGTGACAACCTCATGCTCCAGCACCAAACGGACGTTATTGACGATCATGCTTCTGCTCCTGTTTTAACCGGCTGCATGACGTGCAGGCGATCGGCCACGCGTGCGCGCACCGCTTCGTCATGGAAAATACCCACAATGGCGGCACCACGGGTGCGCGCCTGTTCAATCAATTCCACTACCGCCGCGCTGTTAGCGCTGTCGAGTGAGGCGGTAGGTTCATCCAGCAGCAGCACCGGATAGTCGGCGATAAAGCCCCGCGCGATGTTGACGCGCTGCTGTTCACCGCCGGAGAAGGTCGAGGGCGCGAGTGACCACAAACGCTCCGGCACATTGAGGCGTGTCAGCAGCTCTTTGGCGCGCTTCTCACAGAAAGCGCGCTCCACGCCGCGCTCCAGCAGCGGTTGCATCACGATCTCCAGCGTCGGTACGCGAGGGATCACCCGCAGGAACTGGCTAACCCAGCCGACGGTTTCGCGGCGAATCGCCAGAATCTGGCGCGCCGGGGCCTGCGCCATGTCGATCCACTCACCCTTATGTTGCAGCCAGATGTGACCGCTGTTGGCCTGATAGTTGCCATACAGCGCGCGCAGTAAGGTGGATTTTCCGCTGCCGGAACGACCGTGCAGCACCACGCACTCACCGGCGCACACTTCAAGATTGGCATCCTGCAGCACCGGCAGCTCGGCGCTGCTCTGGTTGTGCAGCACGAAAGTTTTGCTGAGTTTCTCTACGCGCAATAAAGGTTGCATGTTGATGTCCTGATGAAATTAAGCCAGCACCGATGAAACCAGCAGTTGGGTGTAAGGATGGTGCGGATCGTCCAGCACCCGGTCGGTCAGACCGCTCTCCACCACTCTGCCCTGCTTCATCACCAACAAACGATGCGCCAGCAAGCGCGCCACGCCGAGATCGTGCGTCACAATCACTACCGCCAGGTTCAGTTCACGCACCAGGGTACGCAGCAGATCCAGCAGTCGCGCCTGCACTGATACATCCAGCCCACCAGTCGGCTCATCCATAAACACCAGCGTCGGCTGGGTCACCAGGTTGCGTGCAATCTGCAAACGCTGCTGCATGCCGCCAGAGAAGGTGGTCGGCAGATCGTCGATGCGATTGGCCGGAATCTCCACGTCCTGCAGCCAGCGCATCGCCTCTTTACGGATATCGCCGTAATGGCGCTGGCCCACAGCCATCAAACGCTCGCCGATATTGCCGCCTGCCGTCACCTGCGGACGCAATCCATCTAATGGATGCTGATGCACCACGCCCCACTCGGTGCGCAGTAAGCGGCGGCGGTCGCTTTCACTCAGCTGATAGAGATCCTGTGCGCGATAGAGAATGTTGCCCTGCTGCGGCGCCAAACGTGCCGACAGGCTGCGCAGCAGTGTGGTTTTACCCGAGCCGGATTCCCCAACAATGCCCAGTACTTCGCCCGGATAAAGCTCAAAGCTGACATCTTCAAAACCTTTGCCTGGCGCATAGAGGTGCGTCAGATTGTTGACCGCAAGCAGCGGCTGTTCACTGTGCATGCTGTTGTTCCTGCTGCTGGTGGCAAAAATCGGTATCGGAGCAGACAAACATGCGCGTACCGGCATCATCCATTACCACCTCATCGAGGTAGCTGTGGCGCGAACCGCACAGCGCGCAGGGTTCATCCCAGCTTTGTACGGTGAACGGGTGATCGTCGAAGTCGAGGCTTTCCACTTTGGTATACGGCGGCAGCGCGTAGATGCGCTTTTCACGCCCGGCACCAAACAGCTGCAGCGCAGGCATCATGTGCATCTTCGGGTTGTCGAACTTGGGGATCGGCGATGGATCCATTACGTAGCGATCGTTAACCTTCACCGGATAGGCATAGGTGGTGGCGATATGGCCGTAGCGAGCAATATCTTCATACAGCTTCACCTGCATGATGCCGTACTCCTCCAGCGCGTGCATGGTGCGCGTTTCGGTCTCACGCGGCTCGATAAAGCGCAGCGGCTCAGGGATCGGCACCTGGAAAATCAGCACCTGATCTTCCTGCAGCGGCGTCTCCGGAATGCGGTGGCGCGTCTGGATCAGCGTGGCATCTTTGGTGGCTTCGGTGGTGTCTGCCCCGCTGACGCGCTGGAAGAAGCGACGGATCGATACCGCATTGGTGGTGTCATCCGCGCCCTGGTCAATCACCTTCAGTACGTCGCTGTCGCCAATAATACTGGCGGTGATCTGGATCCCGCCGGTGCCCCAGCCGTAAGGCATCGGCATTTCACGTCCGGCAAACGGCACCTGATAACCTGGAATCGCTACCGCTTTGAGGATCGCGCGACGGATAGTGCGCTTGGTCTGCTCATCCAGATAGCCGTTGTTATAGCCGGTTAACTCACTCATCGTTTTGCTCCTGAACCTGTTCACGCAGGCGTTTCAGCAACTCCAGCTCCGCCTGGAAATCGACGTAGTGCGGCAGTTTCAGATGCGAAACAAAGCCCGCCGCTTCCACGTTGTCAGCATGCGACAGCACAAACTCTTCGTCCTGCGCCGGACCGGCAATTCGCTCATCGTATTCCGGGGCCTGCAGGGCACGGTCAACCAGCGCCATCGCCATGGCTTTACGCTCTGAGCGGCCGAACACCAGACCGTAACCACGGGTAAAGTGCGGTGCGCTGTCGGTTTGTGTGGTAAAGCCGTTGACCATTTCACACTCGGTCAGCAGGATTTCACCGATATCAATCTCGAAGCCCAGCTCTTCCGGGCAGATCGACACGCTGAGATAGCCGGTACGGATTTCGCCAGCAAACGGGTGGTTGCGCCCGTAGCCACGCTGGGTGGAATAACCGAGTGCAAGCAGAAAACCTTCATCACCACGCACCAGTTGCTGTAAGCGGGCAGCGCGCGTCGCCGGATAACCGGGCGGCTCGCGAGTGATATCGCACGGTTCGCTGCCATCATCCTCTTCACGCGCCGCCAGACCCTCTCTGGTCATCATGCTGAACACATGCGGACAGCGCTCAGGAAGTGCCTGATCGTCACGCGGTGCCGCCGGAGTCTCGCCATTGGCCAGCAGAGTGAAATCGAGCAGACGATGGCTGTAATCGTAGGTAGGGCCAAGCACCTGGCCGCCCGGCAGATCTTTATAAACCGCTGAAATACGGCGTTCGATGCGCATCTCATCGGTTTCCAGCGCCAGGCTGTCAGCCAGACGTGGCAAGGTGGTGCGATAGGCGCGCAGCAGAAAGATCGCTTCCACCATATCGCCGCTGGCTTGCTTGATGGCGAGCGCGGCCAACTGAGGATCATAAATGCCGCCTTCGGTCATCACGCGATCCACCGCCAGGCCCAACTGCTGCGCCACCTGATCGCAGCCAAGTTCCGCCACGTCGCGGTCGCCACGGCGCAAATCGGCCTGAAGCTCATGGGCGCTGGCTATCGCCTTCTCGCCCCCTTTAACCGCAACGTACATCAGCACACCTCCACGTCGGTGGTGCGTGGCAAGGCCATCATCGCTTCACCGCAGGTGAAAATCAGATCCACGCCCAGTGGGAATGGATGAGGACGCTCGCGCAGATAAGTCAGAATCGCTTCCGGCAGTTGCGGTGCGATGGCGCGGGATTCACGCAGGCCAGGACCGGACAGGCGCAGCGTTAAGCCGCCGTTCAGCGCCGGCACTTCGATGATCAGCGTGGTGCTTTTTTCCGGTGACATATTGTCGCCTGGTGCGAACTGCGCAGGGTCAGGATTGGATGCCGCATGAGTCAGAGCAAATGGCGCATGGCGGTCTTCTACAATCGGTACGCCGGTGTGGAAACGCAGGTTGCTGCGTACCACTTCGCTGTCTACGCGGCTATCCAGCCACAGCGCACTCTCTTGATCCACCAACGTCAACAACACCGCGGTGGCGGCTGGCGATAAGTCGCCCCAGCCCTGTTCCAGCGGCAATGAGACCATCACGCCTGGCTCGCTCATGGCTTTCAGGATACGGCGAAATGCACGCTGTGAATCGGCAACCGGATGGTTAAAACTGGCCAGTAATGTCATTAGTTATCTCCGCGTACCAGCGTAAAGAAGTCCACTTTAGAGCTGGCGATTTCACGTGCGCGCAGCTGACGCTGCTCTTCACGCAAGGCCGCCAGCGGGGCAATGAGTTTTTCCTGCAGCAGCGCATGGGTTTCTGGCTGTTGCAACAGTGCATCAATTACGGCGCAGCGTTCGGCGTGCGCTTTATCGCGGCCCAGCACATAGCTGAAGCCGAGGGTGCCATCGTGCAGTTTCACCACCGCACGCGTGACGGTGGCATCACCCATCACAAAGCGTTTACCGCTGCCGCCCATGCGCGCCTGCAAACGGGTTAAACCAGTTTCGGCAGGACGAATCGCTTCAAATTGCGCATTAAGGTGCAGCGACTGCCAGTGGGCATCAAGCTGGCTGGCGTCGCTATGCGCGAGTACCGATAGCCAATGCTGGCGAGCGGTTTGCTGTTTCATTCATGCTCCAGGGTCAGTTCAATCATGTCGCCACGCGTCAGGCTGACGGAGTATTCCGCTACCAAACCGTCGCTGTGTTTATTCAAGGTACGCACGCACAGCAGCG
Organism: Pantoea sp. alder81; assembly: GCF_020179835.1. GTDB lineage: Bacteria > Pseudomonadota > Gammaproteobacteria > Enterobacterales > Enterobacteriaceae > Pantoea. Next base: position 400,462 of record NZ_JAIUDA010000002.1, read on the forward strand.
GCGACTGCAGCGCAATCTCCAGCTGTTTGCACTCTTTGGCCTGTGCGCGGCGCGTGCTAATACGGGTTTGCGAACGGGTTAAATCGAGGCCCAGTTGTTGCTGCATAAAGTCGTGCAGCGAACCGTTCTGGAACTGTTGCAACCTGGGCCACCAGCTCAGATCCGGCAGGAAGTGATTAATCACACACACCGGCACACCATTGACGCGGCGCAAGGTACGCAGATGAATCACGTTATCGCCTTCATTAATAGCCAGTGCGCTGGCCACGTCACTGCTGGCCGGACGCAGCACCGCCAGCAGACGTTCGCTGGTGGGATGGCTGCCCTGCTCCAGCAGGTTCTGGCTGAAACGGGCCTGTGCATGCAGGGGGTAATCGTAAGGACGCATCAGCACCAGGATGCCGACGCCATGACGACGTTGCAGCAACCCTTTATTCACCAGTTCGTCCACCGCGCGGCGCAACGTATGGCGGTTCACTTCATAGTGATCGGCTAACTGTTGTTCGGAAGGCAGATAGTCACCGCAGCGATAACGCTCTTGCAGTGCCTGCTCCAGTTGGGCGGCGACCGCCTGATAAACAGTGGTCGGATGTCTGGATATCTCCATCACGTTCAATACCTCATTCGCTACAGGTTGAGGAACGCAGCGAAGGTTGCTGCGGGATGGCGACTACAGTGCGGGAGCCAGATGACAGCGCCGTGACGGCTCAGTGACGCAAGGATGAATTTGCTTTAGGGCAGCAGGATCCAAGCGAAACGGCTGTGGTTTTAATAAAATATTTTTAACTGTTGCCTTTGTGACAGTGTTCAAAAAATTATCGCTTATTTTCACCGCTTTATCGTTGCCCTTACAGGGTGCAGCTTGTACAAACTCTGCTAACGTTATTAATGAGCCCTTCTTGTTACGCGAATCCTGAAATGATTAATACAATAAAACTGTCCGACGGTTTCCGCCGCAATTTTGTGCGGGAAGTGATTTTGCCTTTGATGGCGATTTTGATTTTGACCTTTGCCGGAGCAGGTGTTGGCTTGTTCTGGGGCACATCGCTGAGCAATGAACAGGCGCGCGATCAACAGCAGCGCATGATTGAGGCCTCCTTTACCCAGAGCCTTAACGAACATTTGCGCCAGTTGCGCAGTTTGACTCGCTGGTCACCGCTCGCGGATCAACTGGCATTGGGCGTGCCAGATCAGAGCTGGTTAGATCAGAATATCGGGGGGTGGTTGTTCGATATGTTCGATCACCAACTGATCCTTCTGTTAGATCGTAATAACCAACCGCTGGCCGTGTGGCGTAATGGACAGCGTGTGGCAGGCAATTCACCCGACCGTTATGTACAAGACATGCTCAATAGCTCACTGGTGAAAAGCAGCGATGAGGTGGCGGGCCCCACGGATCGTGCTGACTTTGTGCGTATTGGGCAGCGTGCGGCCGCACTGGCCGTGGGCGATATCAGCAGCACGCGCCAGGCAGGACGTTATCGATTGGTGAGCATTAAATTCCTCGATGACGGCTATTTGCGCAATCTGGCGGATCGAAGCCAACTACGCCAGTTGCACTTCAGTGACGGTGCGCCTGAGAAGGGAAAAGATGCGCTCTATCAGCTGAAGTCCCAGCAGGAGGATGCCGTCGGTTACCTCTCCTGGCAGCCCGATAAACCCGGGGCGCAAATGCTGCGCATGCTGGGTCCCTCAACCCTGATATCAGTCCTACTGATCACTTTATTGTGTCTGTTTATGGTGCGGCGCATCTGGACCTCATCATTGAACCTGTCGCAGTCGCTTCTGAAATTGGGCGCCAGTGAAGCTCAGGCACAGCATCTGGCCTTTCATGATGTGCTGACCGGTCTCCCCAATCGTGCGCTGGTAGAGGAACGTTTATCGCAGGCGCTGGCGGTGTCGGCACGTCACGATGAACGTGTGGCGCTGCTGTTACTGGATCTCGACCGATTCAAAAATATCAACGACACCTACGGCCACCATGCAGGTGATGAGCTGATCATTGAGGTCGCACGGCGTCTTACTCAGATCCTGCGTCACACTGACACGGTCGGACGCATCGGCGGGGATGAGTTCATCATTGTGATGCCGGAAGTGGACAACATCGGACAGGTACAAGCGCTGGCAAAACGCATCATTAGTGAGCTGAGCGAACCCTACGAACTTCAGGGCAACGAAGTCTGGGTGGGCGTCAGCGTTGGCCTCGCGCTGGCACCAAAAGATGGGATTGATCGCCTGGAGCTGATGCGCAAAGCCGATATCGCACTGTATGAAGCCAAAAATGGTGGTCGGGGCCAGTACCGTCAGTTTGAAAAGGTGATGGATGAATCGCTGCGTACACACCAGCAGATGGCGACGGATTTACGTCAGGCGTTGGTGAATTTCGATGGATTGCGGGTCTGGTATCAGCCACTGATGGAGATCAGTGGGCAGCGCGTGGTGGGATTAGAAGCCCTGCTGCGCTGGCACCATCCGGTACGCGGTGATGTCTCACCGGGTGATTTTATCGCCATCGCCGAAGAGACCGGCATGATCATTCCACTGGGCGAGTGGGTGTTACGGGAAGCCTGCAAAACCTCCCTGAAACTGCCGCAGGTGATTGTGGCGGTTAATGTGTCTCCGGTGCAGTTCCGGGCCAGTGGTTTCGTGGATCGCATCATTGAAATCGTGCGTGAAGAGGGAGCCAACCCATTGCATATGGAACTGGAGATCACCGAAGGTGTGTTGATTGAAGATGAGCATGAAGCACGTAATAACATCATCGCACTGCGTGAAGCCGGTTTCCGCATCGCACTGGATGATTTCGGTACCGGCTACTCCAGCCTGAACTATCTCAGCACCTTCCCGGTGGACAAGATCAAAATCGACCGCTCGTTTACCCAATCGCTGGGCGTGGCGCAAAACTCCACTGCAATTGTCGAATCCGTGGTACGCCTGGGGCATGCTATGGGGTTAACGGTTACCGCTGAAGGGGTCGAAACCGAAGGCCAGAAAATGGCGCTCGCTGATGCAGGGTGCAATCAATTGCAGGGCTATTTGTTTAGTCAGGCCGTGCCGTTTGAAGAGATTGAGAAGATGATGTAAGGACTCGACCCTGGGTGTTGCAGAAACGGTACGCTCCTGCTGTCATCGCGCAATAAATTGCGCCGCTACAATGACGCACCTATCTGTAGCGACGCGATTTATCGCGTGATGTTATCTATATTTATGATGTTGGAAAATCCGTATCAATCGACGTTTGCTTCCATGCTTCGATCTGCGCGAGGCGCTCCTTCAACTTGTTAGTCACCGCATCATAACCCCATGCGCCCATCACCAAATGGCGCGGAGGATTGTCATGTTCAGTGATAGCAATCATCGCCGCGGCCGCGCGTGCCGGATCGCCTGCCTGGGTGCCGCTGTATTCCGATGTCGCTTTCATACGTGCAGCAGCGGTGTCAGCGTACTCAGGCAGCTTGCTGGGCGTCTGGTGCAGTGAACGCCCTGCCCAGTCAGTACGGAACGGACCAGGCTCAACACAGGTGACGTGGATGCCCAAAGGCGCGGTTTCCAGCGCCAGTGAATCAGACCAGCCCTCTACCGCGTGTTTACTGGCGGAGTAATAACCCGAGCTGGCAAATCCGATCAAACCGGCCACTGATGTAATGTTGATGACATGCCCACGTCGCTGTTTGCGCATGGCAGGAAGCACGGCGCGGGTAAGCGCAAACAGGCCAAAAACGTTGGCATCAAACTGCGCGCGGATTTCGCTTTCATCGCCCTCTTCCACCGAACTTTGATAACCGTACCCCGCATTGTTGACCAGCACATCAATCGTGCCGAATTTCTCCAGCGCCGCGTGAACCGCGCTATCGATACTGCTTTGATCGGTGACATCCAACGCCACCGCAAGGGCATTATCGTGTCCTGCTACTAAATCCTGCACCTTCGCAGGGTCGCGCGCGGTGACCACCGTATGAAAGCCGCGCGCAATGGCTTGCTGCGCCAGTTCCCGGCCAAAGCCGGTTGAACAGCCAGAAATAAACCAAACCGGAGTGTTAACTGAAGCCATCGTGACATCCCCTCAAAGAGGCCCGATGAACCGCCATCGGGCAAGGTCAATAACTATGGCAAAGCAGCAACAGGCCGATTAGCGCTTAGTGCGACCTGTTCATCATCGCCGGATAGCGCTGTTGCAGATTTTGAAAGATAGCCTGCATCTGCGCTTCAAGGGCGGCTGGTTGGGCATCAGCTGCGACCGCCGCAAACACCTGCTGCTTGAGGAAGTGTCGCCAGCCGATCGGTACGGCAGCCAGAAACGCCGTGAGCAGTGCATAGCGTGCCGGTGTCCATAGCTGTTCAAATGCCGTGCGGGCCGGGCCGTGATCAAAGTGCTGTCGGGCTTCAGTGCGCATCCCGGCACGCAAACGTGCTGTCGCAGCCTCATCCACTTCACCCTCAACAATCGCCACGCCATAACTATCACGCGCCACTTGCACTGAAACAAATCCGCAGCGCACATCCTGCAGCACTGCCGCCGGATCGCGTTCCACCGGCAGACCATAACCCCCCGCGCCCGGGCCGCGCACCTCAACGATGTCACCCGGCTGGCAACGGATCACATCGGTGTTGCCGTGCTCGATCGCCTCGCCGTCACGCAGCGTGCGGAAGTGCGACAATGCCCCCGACTCACCGCCCAGCACGCCGGCCGAAGCAAACACCGATCGGTTGCGATTGCGTGCCGTTACCGTGGTATTGGGCGCGGTGACTTCAAACGCCATTTCCGTTGCCAGGCCACCGCGATAGCGCCCGGCACCGGCACTGTCTGCCGCCAGCCCATAGCGATGGAAATGGATCGGCACTTCTGCCTCGTTGATTTCAATGGGCGTGTTTTTCAGAAACGCCGATAACCCACCTGAACCATCCGGGCCATCATGACGTGGCGTACCGCCCGCACCACCGCCGACCGGACCGAGCGAAGCCACCACGCTGCGGTTCTGGCTGTCGCTGGTGCGAATATTCATGATCGAGTTGCCGCCGGGTGAGTTAGCCGGTAAGCGATCGGGCAACGCCTGGGAGAACACGCCGATGGTGGCAATCTGCGACAGCGCACAGGTCAGCGAACGCATGCCCACCGCTGCCGGGGCTTCACAGTTCATTACGGTGCCCGGAGGGAGGATGGCGCGCGTCGGGCGTAAGGTGCCCGCATTAAGCAGCAGATTGCGATCCAGCGTTGAGAGCACATAAGTCACCCCCACCAGCGCCAGCGGATGTCGTTCACGGCCGCCGGTGGGCATATTCAGTGAGGAGGCCAGCTGTGGATCGCTGCCGGTATAATCAAGTTCCAGCGTGTCACCAGTGATACGCAGCGTGATCGCTACGCGGCACGGATAGCCGCCTTCACCATCCTCGTCAGCAAAGTCGGCATAGAAGTATTCACCATCCGGAATGGTGGCGATAATGCTGCGCGCCTGGGCTTCGGCGTAGTCCAGAATGCCTTCGATACCCTGCAGGAAATCCTCAACACCAAAACGCGCGATGATGTCATGGATCTTGCGCTCGCCGACGTTTACCGAGGCAATCTGCGCTTTAAAATCGCCCCAGTTTTGGTCGGGCACGCGCACGTTGAGGCGCATAATGCTGGCGACTTCTTCATTCAATTCACCGTTGCGCACAATCTTCAACGGTGGAATGCGAATCCCTTCCTGCACGATATCGGTCAGCGATCGTGACAGCGAAGCCGGCACCGCGCCGCCCACGTCGGTATTGTGGATGTGCCCCACGACAAAACAGACAATCTCGCCGCTGTGGAACACCGGCTTCCAGATGTGAATATCCGGTGAGTGTGTTGCCACATTGCCCGCATAGGAATCGTTGGTGATGCAGATATCACCCTCTTCATAATGATCGATTAACGCTAGTACCGGGCCGTAGTCGATGCCGCTGTACCAGGGCGCGCCAAAGCTGCGCGGGGAGGCGAACGCCATGCCGTCACGGCTGACAATCTGGCAGGAAAAATCCTCGGTCTCTTTGACGAAGGTCGAGTGTGCGGTGCGCATCAGGGTAAAGGCCATGGCATCCGCAGCGGCGGCACAGTAGTTCGCGAGAATTTGCAGGTTACGTCCGTCAATCGCCATATTAGTGCGCCTCCACAGGGGTGATCAGCAGGTTGCCAAAGGTATCCACGTCCACCTGCATTTTCGGCGGGACGCAGGTGGTGCAGTCGTCCTGTGCGATGATCACTGGGCCGCTCAAATGATGTCCGGCACGCAAGCTGGCGCGCAATACCACATCCACCTGATGTGATGCGCCATCGATCCATGCGCTGACGCGTTTCGCAACGTCAACGGCCGCCGTCGCGGCGGGTAAATGGTTCAGCGTGGGCTTCGGTGTCGGTGAGGCGATAACTAAACGCAGGTTGATAATCTGCACCGGCGCACTGGCATCAAAGTGACCAAACAACTGCTGATGCTGGCGATCAAAAGCCTGATGTAACGCAACCCCATTCGCCTGCGCTAACCACTCCGGCTCCAGCGCCACTTCAATCTCAAACGACTGGCCGCGATAGCGCATATCCGCGCTGTAGTGCAGGCTAAACGGCATCTGAGCGCCGTGTTGTTCACTCAGCCACGCTCGCGCACGCTGGCTCAGCGCCTCCGCTTCGGTCGCCAGAGTGTCAGCCAGCGCGGCATCAAGATCGCTGTAGAGCGTACGAATAAAATCATTGCGGATATCGGCTACCAGGCCACCCAGCGCCGACAGCACGCCCGGCGTAGGTGGCACGATCACCCCTTTCATATTGAGTTCACGCGCAAGGAAACAGCCCATCATCGGGCCCGCGCCGCCAAAGGCGAGGAACCAGAATTCACGCGGATCCAGCCCAAAGCGCGACAGCAATCCGCTGGTATCACCGTACATACTGGAGATCGCCAGTTCGATAGCGGTTTCCGCCGTCTCTTCCACCGTGATGCCCAGTTGATCCGCCAGCGGCTGCCAGGCAGCACGCGCGGCAGCAACATCGACTTTCACCGCGTTGTAACCAAGATCGCCGTGGCCGATCATCCCGCAGGCTGCAAAGGCATCGGTCGCCGTCGGTTGCGTTCCTCCGCGCTGGAAACACACCGGTCCGGGCAGCGATCCGGCGCTATCTGGGCCCATCTGCAGCACGCCCTGATTATCGACCCACGCCAGCGAACCGCCGCCCTGGCCTACTGAGGTCACTGCCACTGACGGAATATAGATCGGGAAATCACCGATGATTTCACCGTTGCCCTGCGCCACTTGACCATCAACGATCACCGCCACGTCCGCGCTGGTGCCACCAATATCGAGACTCAGGATCTTGTCGAAACCACAGGCGCTGGCGAGGAAGCTGGCACCGATCACACCCGAAGCCGTGCCGGACAACACCATCTGCACACATTCACTTTTTGCCTGCTCCACGCCCATCACCCCGCCGTTGGACTTGGTGATACGCGGCGGCGGCTTCACGCCCATGGTGCGCAACGCCCGCTCAAAGGATTCCAGATAGTGAATCACCATCGGCTGCACGTAAGCATTGATGGTGGCGGTTATGGTGCGCTCATATTCCCGGATGATCGGCCATATGTCGGCGGAGCAGGAGGTGAGGAGTTCAGGCGCCACCTCATCGATAATGGCTTTGACTGCCGCTTCGTTGTGACGGTTGCGATAGCTGTGCAGCAGCGACACCACGATTCCCTGGCAACCTGACGCACGCGCCTGTTCGATGGCTTCCAGCACGCTTTGCCGATCCACTGGCTGCAACACGGTGCCGTGGCGGTCCGTGCGCTCTTTGATGGCGTACACCCGATCGCGGGTAATCAACGGTGCCGGACGTCGCGAATAGAGATCGTGAATATGGGGAATTTTAAGACGCGCCAGCTCCAGCACATCGCAAAATCCCTCGGTGGCAAACAGCGCCAGCCGCACGCCACGTCGCTGGATGACCGCGTTGATCCCCACGGTGGTGCCGTGGGTAAAGTAGTCAATATGCTGCGGTTCAATACCGTCACGCTGCTGCAACTGCGACAATCCGGTGAGGATTTCGCTGCCCGGCTGATCCGGTCGCGACAGCACTTTTAAGGTATGAATCTGATTGGTTTGTTCATCCAGCACGGCGAAATCCGTAAAGGATCCGCCAATATCAACGCCAACGCGGTAACCCATGGTGTGAAAACTCCGTTATCAGGAGAGAGGAAATTCCATCAGTTTTTGGGGATCCTGCACCACTCGCCAGCCAAGGCGTTGATACAGCTGATGGGCATCATTAGTGGAGAGCATCCAGCGGTGCACGGTGGCGAGTTCCGGGTGCGCACGCACACAGGTCGCCAGCCAGCTACCCAGACCATGACCCCGCCAGTTTTCATCAATCATCACATCACACAGCCAGCCGAAGCGGGTGTAATCCGTCACCAGTCGCGCGAAGCCAATCTGCTGTTGCTGATGGTAAACACCAAACGGCAACGAACCGGCAAACGCGCGCTCGGTTTTGGCACGGGGCTGTGCGTTGGCCCAGTAAGACTTCTCAGTCAATTGCTGGTGAATGTAATCCATATCAAGGCGCTGACGTTCGGTAGAAATGGTGAACTCGTCGCGCTGCCATTGATGATCGACAAGGGTTAATGTGGTCATGGCAACTCCTTGTAAAGCGATAAATTGAGTGTACGGATATGCAGGAAGCGGGCGCGCGTGAAGCCACGACCTGAACAGTAAAGATAAAGGGAATTTACGGCAGAGAAGAAATTTTATGCTGTAGGGTCAAGCCACGTGTTTCCGCCCTCTCCCACCCGCGAGCAACCGCGCCAATCGATGCAGCGGGCTACATTCCAATGGCGAGGTTAGCTGACACGAAAAATAGGATCTGAGGGGTGCGGAGAATCACATTCCAGTATCGTCAGTGCAGGGGCTTAGTGGATCCCTCCTCCCACAGCGGGAGAAGGTCTCATGAGGGGACATCAGACACTAAAATCAACTGAGTTATGCTTAGCAATCAGCGATCGCAGGGGGACCGTGCTTTTCATGATCGGGGATTTGATCACGATATAACTGAAGTATTTATCGATGCCGATCTGCGCGTCGAGCATCTTCTCAATCACTTCCTGGTAATGCTCAATACTGCGGGTAATAAAGCGCAGCAAATAGTCGTAGCCGCCGGTGATCAGGTGACACTCCATCAGCTCATCCACATCGCGCACGGCGTTTTCGAATTTCATAAAGTCTTCGCGGCGATGGCCCGAGAGCGTCACTTCGGTGAACACCGTGACGGAATCGGTAATTTTGGTCAGATTGATGTGGGCTTCATATCCGGTAATGAACCCAGCCTGCTCCAGGCGTTTCACCCGTTGTAAACAAGGGCTGGGCGAGAGTCCTACGGCGTCGGCGAGATTGACGTTACTGATACGGCCATCTTTTTGTAATTGCACCAGAATGTTGATGTCGATGCGGTCGAGTTTCATTAAGCCGTTCATAGCACCCCTCATTGTTGACCAATCGCGCAGGCTGTTACGATGGTATATCACGCTTTGACGTGGCGGCGCTAGCGTCAGCGCGCACCACGTTTTATTTTGGTCCAGTGAATAATTCCAGAAATATCAATGAGGAAGCAGGATTTATCCTAAGCGACCGCTCGCCCGTGCCAGAGCAATATCAAAGATATGTAACGCTTCTTCCAGTTGAGAATCCGTAGTCACCAGTGGCGCGAGGAAGCGCACCACGTTGCGGTGTAAGCCGCACTTAATCAGCAACAGGCCTTCCTGGCAGGCGCTATCGAGAATCTTTTGCGTCATCGCTGCGTCAGGGCGTTTAGTTTCGAAGTCGATGATCTCCACGGCCTGCATAAAGCCGACGCCACGTACCTCACCGATGCAGGCGTACTTTTCCGCCAACTGACGTAACCGCGCGTTGAGCTGTTCACCCAGTTGATTACTGCGTGCCAGCAGATTGTCATGCTCCAGCAGATCGAGCACCGCCAGTGCCGCAGCACAACCCAGCGCGTTACCGCCGTAAGTGCCACCCAGACCGCCAGGGAGTGGCGCATCCATGATGGCTGCTTTGCCTACCACGCCGGAAATCGGCAGACCGCCACCGAGGCTCTTCGCCACCGTCACTAAATCTGGCGTGATGCCCAGCTGTTGGAAAGCAAACATGGTGCCGGTGCGACCAAAGCCGGTCTGCACTTCGTCGAGAATCAGCACAATGCCGTGTTTTTCGGTGATGCGACGCAGCGCCTGCATAAAGTTCGCGCCCGCTGGCAGGAAGCCACCGTCGCCCTGAACAGGCTCAATGATGATCGCGGCCACACGCTCCGGCAGGATCTGCACCGCAAACAGCTGCTCCAGCGCTTGCAGGCAGTCATCATCGCTCACGCCGTGGTAAGCGTTTGGATAGGGTAAACGGTAAACCTCTGACGCGAAGGGTCCGAAGTTCTGTTTGTAAGGCTGGCTCATACCGGTCAGCGTGCAGCCCAGCAATGTACGGCCATGGAACGCGCCATCAAAGGCGATAATGCCACTGCGATTGGTGTGCGCACGGGCAATCTTCACCGCATTCTCTACCGCTTCCGCACCGCTGGTGAAGAACACGCTTTTAAAGGCTTCGCCGTTACCAACCAGCGCATTCAGGCGCTGTGCCAGTTCGATGTAACCTGGATAGGCGACAACCTGGAAACAGGCGTGTGATACCAGCCCGAGCTGTTTCGTCACCGCATTCACTACCGCCGGGTGATTGTGCCCCACATTGAGCACGCCAATCCCGCCGACAAAATCGAGATAGCGATTACCCTCGACGTCCCACACTTCACTGCCTTTCGCCCGCTCAATCACCAACGGATGCGCGGTGACCACACCACGTGGCACGTTCTTCTCACGTGCATCCAGTAACAGGCCGTTATCGGTATAGGTTTGCTGCTCCGCCATGACATTCTGCATTGTAAAAATCCTCATCCACGTAACGTTCGGTTGGCTCAAGTATCGCAACCCGTTGGTTTCTCACGCTGCCGTAATCGGTATGGCAGCAGCATTTCGTTTCAAAATCATCTGCCAATCAGCAGGGAAATTCTGCACGCAGCGCGTGGCGGGCGATGGCCGTCAAAGTCTGAATACCGTGCGGGATCAGTGCGTCGTTAAAGTCGTAGGAAGAGTGATGCAGCGGCTGGCTCGGTGCCGAGCCGACCCACAGATAGGCACCGGGTTTAGCCTGCAGCATAAAGGCAAAATCTTCGGAGGTGAGTGCGGGTTGTCTGGCTTGTTCAGCAGGGATGCCCGCCTCACGCAGGGCATCCAGCGCCACTTGTGCAGCACCCGCATGATTGACCGTGGCCGGGTAATAACGCAGATAGCTCACCTCTGCCTGCAGACCGTGTGCCGCCGTGACATGTTGCGCCATTTCACGCAGGCGGCTTTCAATGATGTCCTGCGCCGCCGGGCTGAATGTACGTACCGTGCCGGTGATACTGGCTTCCGCTGGAATCATATTGTGTGAGAAGCCGCCCTGCATGCGCGTCACCGTGAGCAAACCCGGCTCGCACGGATCAAGTGCGCGCGCCACCAGCGTGTTGAGCTGTACCACCAGCTCACTGGTGGCCAGCAAAGTGTCACGCGTCAGGTGCGGCTGTGCCGCATGCCCGCCACCGCCTTTCACCGTGATATCAAAACGATCCGCCGCCGCCATGATGGCACCCGGCCGCGTCTGCACTTCGCCCAGAGGCAGTTCAGGCCAGTTATGCAGGGCAAATACGGCATCGCAAGGGAATTGCTGGAACAGACCGTCATCGATCATCGCTTTCGCGCCGGATAAACCCTCTTCCGCTGGCTGGAAGATAAACACCAGCGTGCCGTCAAAATCGCCCTGCTGGGCCAACTGGATAGCCGCGCCCAGCAGCATCACCGTGTGACCGTCGTGTCCACAGGCATGGCAGACATTGGCATGCACACTTTTCCACGCCTGGGTGCCGTTATCCTGCATCGGCAGCGCATCCATGTCCGCACGCAAACCTATCATGCGTGGGCTATTCCCACGTTTGAGTACACCCACCACTCCGGTTTTCCCCAGGCCGCGATGCACCTCAATACCGTGCTCCTGCAGCACCTGCGCCACAATGCCACTGGTGCGCGCTTCCTGATAGCCCAGCTCGGGATGGGCGTGCAGATCCCGTCGCAGAGCGACTAATTGATCCAATTGCATATCAGTATCCCCGGTTGCGATCGATAAGGCCGACCATCGGTTCGCCGCGTTGATAGCGACGCAGGTTATCGAGTAGTGCCGCCACGGCACTGTCAGTTTGCGTCTGGCTGGCAATGTGCGGTGTCAGCCAGATAGCCGGATGCTGCCAAAAAGGGTGTTCAGGTGGTAAAGGTTCAGGGTCAGTGACATCAATCACCGCTGCGCTGAGTTGCCCGCTGCCCAACGCCGTCAGCAGAGCGGCATCGTTCAACTGCGGACCGCGTCCGACCTGCACCAACGCGGCGCCGGGTGGAAGCTGTGCAAACAGTTCGGTATTGAGTAAGCCCCGGGTGCTGTCAGTGAGCGGTAGCAGGCACACCAAAATGTCACTGTGTGCGAGAAACTCACCGAGCTGCTCTGCGCCATGCCAGCAACGCACGCCATCGAGTTCACGAGGTGTGCGGCTCCAGCCTGCGCAGTCAAACCCCAGCGACGCCAGTTGTTTCAACGATGCCTGACCGAGTTCTCCCAGGCCCATCACACCAACACGACGCTGGTTAGCGGTGCGAATCGGGTGGGTTTGCCATTGTGCCGACCGTTGCTGCTGGAAATAGCGCGGCATGTCGCGATGTAATCCCAGCACCGCAAAGGTGACGTACTCCACCATGCCCTGCGTCAGACCGGGTTCAATCATGCGCACCACCGGCAGGTCTGGCGGCAACTGGCTGAGATCAAACTGATCGGCACCGGCCCCGACTGACAGCAATGCTTTCAGGTTGGGGAAGGTGTTCATTACCTCTTCGGGCGGCTGCCAGGCCACCAACAGTTCGACCTGCTCGGCGTCACCGACATCCGGCCAGATATGCATCTGCACATCCGGCGCATGTTCGGCCAGCCAGCGCTGCCAGTGCGCACCGCGCGTGGCTTCAGATTTATAAACGATATGCATCAGGCCATCGCCTGGGTCATCAACCCAAACGCCTGCATCTCACCGTTTTGCGGTGACCACGGCATTCCCCGATACATGGTGGTCGGCGCATCTACCCTGACCAGCCCTAAACTCTCCAGCCAGTTTGCCAGTGGCAGCGCGCTGTCGGTGTCGATGCGGATAAACTCACCGCCCAGCCCTTGCATCAGCGCGGCCACCAGCGCCTGCGCGACCTCAATGTTGCGCGCAATCACCGGGCCAATCGCCCAGCCGTGACCAAAACGGCGCAGGCTGGCAAAGCCCTGCACCTGCTGCTGCGGGTCTTGCAGTAATACCGTCTGGTGATCGGCAACGAGCGTTTGCATCAATTGCGGGCGCCACATGCCGTGCGCCTGATGGTCCAACTCAGTGAGCAATTCGACGTCATTGGCCTCAGCATTACGCAGCGTCAAGCCCGTCGGGATGTTGACGGCGGGCACCGCTGCCAGCTCACGCGTCTGGTGCTGCTGAATGGTGCCTTTCACCACAAAACCCAGCTTTTCGTACAGCCCCTGGCCCATTTCGGTAGCATGCAGGCGAATCACGCAATCCGGGAATTTCTCCATCACCGCCAGCATCAGCTGCTTGCCGATGCCGCGTCCCTGGCATTCAGGATTCACCACCACCAACCCAATGGTTGCCGCGCTGTCGCCCCAGCGCCAGCCAAAGGCACTGCCGACAAATTTACCCTGCTCTTCCGCCACCACACCTTCACCCAGCGCCAGCGCCTGCTGCCAGTCTTCGCGGCGGTGCGGCCATTTCAGCTGTTGGGTGATGGCATAGCCATGTTCAATATCATCCTGCGTCATGGCGCGTAATGTGATCATTTGCTGCTCCTTTCTTGTAAAACACACCAGCAACGTAGCGGCGCAATTTATTGTGCGAACGGTTTCGCCATTGAGATGCGCGATGAATCGCGCCGCGACTCATGCCGGGATTTTTATTCTGCCTTCAACACTTCTTCATGCTCATCCAGCCAGCCTTGACGCAATTCCGGTACGGCCCGCTTCAGGCGTTCGAAATAAAGCTCACTGGTGGGTTTATCATAATCAGCACGGGAAATCTGCGTCACGATGCGACCGGATTTCATCACTACAATGTCGTCACAGACGGCGCGTACCGCGTGCATGTCATGACTGATAAACAGCACCGACAATCCCAGCTCGCGGCGCAGTTCGCTGATCAGATCCAGCACGGCAGCGGCAACCACGGTATCCAGTGCCGAAGTCACTTCATCACACAGAATCAGATCCGGCTCCGCCGCCAGCGCACGCGCCAGATTGACGCGCTGCTTCTGACCACCCGACAACGCCCAGGGACGTCGCCACAATACCGTGCGCGGCAGTTTCACCAGATCCAGCAGTTGATGCAGACGGCGCTGCAGTTCCGGCCCTTTCAATCCGTGGAACAACGCCAGCGGACGAGAAAGAATACGCTCGACGCTGTGTGCCGGATTGAGCGCGGTGTCTGCCATCTGGAACACATACTGGATACGACGCAGTTCGTTATCCGGGCGCTTATGCATATCGCCGTTGATGTAGTGACCATTAAACAGAATATGACCGTGGCTGGGCGCATTGAGCCCGGCAATGGCATGTGCCAGCGTGGTTTTACCGGAACCCGACTCGCCGATGATGCCAATCGCCTGCCCTTTCCACAGCTTGAGGTTGATGTCCTCGAGAATCAGCGTTTTCGGTTTCCCTTCACTGTCACGTGGGCCATAGCCGGCACTGAGGTCGCGCACTTCCATTAACGGTTGCGCATCGGCTTCCGCGCAGGTCCAGCTGCTTTCGCGCTCATTCTGACGCGCCGCGGCCATCAACAGTTGGGTATATTCGGCTTGCGGTGCGCCAATCAGCCGCTCAGTGGTGCCGTACTCGGCCATTTTGCCGCGCAGCAGCACCAGAATGCGGTCGGCCATCTGAGCCACCACTGCCAAATCGTGACTGACATAGATAGCTGTGACGCCGCGCTGTGCCACCACTCGACGAAACGCTTTCAGCACTTCTACCTGTGTCGTGACATCCAGGGCAGTAGTCGGCTCGTCGAGGATCACCACGTCAGGATCGCCAATCAGCGCCATCGCCGTCATCAGGCGTTGCAGCTGACCGCCGGAAACCTGATGCGGGAAGCGATCGCCAATGGTGTCAGGATTCGGTAATGCCAGCTCACGAAACAGCGCAATCGCCTTCTCTTTCGCCGCTTTGCGCTTCATGGTGCCGTGAATCACCACCGGTTCGATCACCTGATCGATAATACGCATACCGGGGTTAAACGACGCCGCCGCACTCTGGGCGATGTAGGCCACCTTGTTGCCACGAAATTCACGCAGCTGGCCCGGCGATAAGCTGCGCACATCGGTGCCCGCCATATGGATGATGCCGTCAGCGATGCGACAACCGTGGCGTGCGTAGCCCATCAACGCCATCGCGATGGTGGTTTTGCCCGATCCCGACTCCCCAATCAGTGCCAGCACTTCGCCTTTTTGCACGGTAAAACGGATGTCTGAAACCAGATCGATCTCTTCACCTTTGTCGGTCTCCGCGGTGACGCGCAGGTTTTCGACCGAAATCACTGGCATAGCAGTATGTGGTGTCACGTTCATGCTCCCTCCTTCGCTAGCGTCAACGGGCGCATCTGCTGCAGGCTGTCGATAAACAGGTTGGCACCTATGGTCAGGCTGGCAATGGCGACCGCAGGCATCAGCACGGCGGGCGATCCATTAAACAGGCCCTGCAGATTTTCGCGCACCAGCGTACCCCAATCGGCATACGGCGGTTGCACGCCCAGGCCCAGGAAGCTCAAGCCACTCAGCAACAGCACGATGTAAACAAAGCGCAGGCCAAAATCGGTCAGCATCGGGTGCACCATGTTCGGCAGAATGTCGTGAATCGCCACGTACCAGCGACTTTCACCGCGCAGTCGGGAGGCGCGCACATAATCCATGCTGCGCAGATTACTGGCCATGGCGAAGGCGATACGGAACGCGCCCGGCCAGTAGGTGAATATCGCCGTCAGGATCAGCATCGGCAGCGATGAACCAAACACCGCCACAATCATCAGGGACAGCACTTTGCCCGGCAGCACCAGCATCGCATCGTTAATACGGCCCAGCAGCTCTTCCAGCCAGCGTCCGGCTACTGCCGCCAGCAGAGCCAGCAAGGTGCCGATCAAACTGGCACCCAGCGCCGCAGTTAACGCCAGGCCGATCGAGAACTTGGCGCCATACAAGATACGACTGAGGATATCGCGTCCGAGATAATCGGTGCCGAGCAGGTTGTCCGCGGTCATGCCACCGAGCATCGGACCGCCACCAATATCGTCGATGTTATGCGGTGCCAGCTGGTTGCCCAACAGCGCCATCGCCAGCCAGAACAGCGAGATCAGCAGGCCGATACGGCCCGAGATCGATAGCGCCTGAAAGATTCGTACAGGAAGCAGCAAGCTATTCATCAGCTCCTCCATTTCGGGTTAAAGGCGATGGTCAGCACATCCGCTATCAGCAGCAGCACCAGATAGCAGGCGGCAAACATCATCACGCACAGTTGCACCACCGGCAGATCGCGGTTACTCACCGCATCCACCAACGCACTGGCGAGGCCGGGATAGCTGAAGATGGACTCGATAATGATCACGCCGCCAAACAGGTAAGACAGGCTGAGCGAAATGGCATTGGCAATCGGACCCACCGCGTTAGGCAGTGCGTGACGCAGCACGGCACGCAGGGGTGACACCCCTTTCAGCAGTGCCATTTCAAGATAAGGGCTGTCGAGCTGGTTGATGATGGCGGCGCGCGTCATGCGTGCCATCTGCGCCACCAGCACGCAGCACAGTGTTAGCACTGGCAGTGCGTAGGCTTTCAGGTAACTGATCAGATCCATATCGGGGCTGCCGAACGACATCGCCGATACCCAATGCAGTTTTACCGCGAAGATCAGTACGGCCACCGTGGCGACCAGAAATTCCGGTACCGCCACGGTCGCCATGGTGGCAATCACCAGGAAACGGTCCAATGCCGAACCCCGGTTCATGGCCGCAAGAATGCCGATCACCAGCGCCAGGGGCACACAGATCACCGTGGTGATGCCCGCCAGTTCCAACGTGGCGGGAATACGCTGCCCCACCAGCTGCGTCACTGGCAAATGACTGGCAAACGAGGTGCCGAAGTCACCGTGAAGCATCCCACCAAGCCAGCTGAAGTAGCGCATCAATAACGGCTGGTCGAGACCCAGCTGCTGGCGTAACGCCGCCACCGTTTCCGGCGTGGCGTTTTGCCCCAGAATCATCTGCGCGGCATCGCCGGGCAGCAGGCTGGTGATAAAAAACACCACCGCCGAGACGATAAGCAAGGTCAGGATGCCCGCGCCTGCGCGCCGGGCAATCAGAAACAACATGTATCGGTTCATCGGCGTTCTCCTCTGACAGATGACGGATTAGGCTTTCAGCCAGGCAAACTCATGGAAGCGGTAACCCATCATCATGCCGCTTGGCCAGGCCTCAACACCGCCCACCTTTTTGCTGTAACCGTCGAGGGTACTAATAAAGGTTGGGATGATGGTGCCACAGTGGTCATAGATCAGCTTCTGCATGTCACCATACATCTGCTTGCGTTTGCCCTGATCGCGCTCGCCGCGTGCTGCTACCACCAACTGGTCAAACTGATCGTTCTTCCAGCCTGATTCGTTATTGGCGGCGCTCGACATATAGAACTGTGAGAACAGCATATCCAGCGTTGGACGTGGGTTGATCGAGCCATAACCTATCGGGTCTTTGGTCCAGTGGGTCGACCAATAGCCGTCATACGGCACACGACGCACTTTAATGTTCAACCCGGTGTTACGTGCCACCTGCTGAATCAACTGACCGCCTTCTACTGCACCTTCGATGTTTGGCGTGGTGATGATCTCCACCGTCGCGCCTTTCATCCCGGCTTTCTCAATGTGGAATTTGGCTTTTTCGGCATCCAGTGGACGCGGTTTGAGATCGGCATTAAACAGCGGATGCCACGGCGGTACTGGTGTATCGTTACTGATATCGCCATAACCCTGCAGCACCGTTTTCAGCACGATGTCGCGCGGTTGCAGATATTTCATCGCCAGCACGAAATCTTCGTTGCTGCCCGGCTTCATGTCGGTGCGGATGATCAGGTTGGTGTACATCCCCGCCTTGCTTTCCAGCACGGCAAAATCCTGAGTGGCTTTGAGGCGATTACTGTCGGCGGCGCTCAGAGTGGAGACGATGTGCAGATCACCTGACATCAACGCATTGACGCGGGCTGCCTGATCGGTCACACCCAGCAATTCGATCTCATCCAGATGCGGCAGGCCCGGTTTGTAGTAGTTCGGATTCTTCACGCCGACTGATCGCACGCCCGGTGAGAACTCTTTCAGCTTAAACGGCCCGGTGCCAATGCCTTTGCTGAAGTCTTTGGTGCCATCCTGCACGATCAGGAACGGGGCACTTGCCAGCATGTAAGGTACGTCAAAGTTGGCGCCACTCAATTCGAGCGTGACCTCATTTTCATTCACGGCGGTGAAGGTTTTGAACTGATCGGCCAGCTTAAAGGCGTTGGAGGCGACGGCAGGGTCTTTGTGGCGGCTGAGTGAGTAAATAACGTCTTTGGCGGTAAGCGGTTTGCCGTCGTGGAAGGTGACCCCTTTGCGCAGTTTGATGTGCCAGGTGACACCGTCAGTGGACTCCACCGATTCCGCCAGGCCAGGTTGAATCGCCAGCTTTTGGTCGAGTTCAGTCAGGCCGCTATAAACCATAAACTGACGGGTGTAGTCACCGCTGTTGTTGCCTTTGGCCGGGTCGAGTGTGTCGGTCGCGGAGGCGTTCGACATAGCTGCGCGCATCTTGCCGCCTTTCACCGGCGTTTCAGCCGCAAAACTCATCTGCGGAAAACCTATCAGGCCGCTGCTCATCACTGCACCGGCAGACAACAACTTCATCAGGCCACGGCGAGACATTGACCCTTCGGTCAGCATCCGCGTCAGGGCCGGATTCACAGCGTCAGACTCTTTATTGAATTTACTCATCTGCACACCCTCAATATGAAAAGTTGTTTATTTCAAAATCATCACTGGTTCCGTGCGACCTGAGGCAATGCGCAATAAATTGCGCTTCTGGTCGCAGCCAATGATCAGGAGAGCCGATCCTTAGCCTTGTAATACAGCCCCGCGAGAGGCAAAAACCAGGGTTTCCCGTGGTAACCGGGCAGTGCAGGCCATGCATCGCGCTGCCAGGGATTTTCGTTACGTTTTTCGGTCAGTAAATCGGCCATCACCCGTCCCATCCACACCGACATCTGCGTGCCGTGGCCGCTGTAGCCGAGTGAATAGAACACGCCATCGTGCTCACCCGCATGCGGCAGGCGATCGGAAGTCATGTCCACCATGCCGCCCCAGCAGTAATCGATGCGCGATTTGCCCAGCTGCGGGAACAGTGCGGTCATTGCCGCACGCAGCACTTCGCCGCTGCGCGTATCCGAGGTCGGGTTGCTCACCGCGAAACGCGCACGCCCACCAAACACCAACCGACGATCGGCGGTGGTGCGGAAGTAGTTGCCGATATTCAGTGATGTCACGTAAGTGCGATCGTTGATCAGCACCTGGTTAAGTAACTCATCACCCAGCGGTTCGGTCACCACGATGAAACTGCCCACCGGCACGATACGGCGCTGGAACCATGGGAAAGGCCCCTCATTCGACACGCCGGTGGCCATCATCACTTTTTCCGCGATAATTTCGCCTTGTGCGGTGGTGACACAATGGCGATAGCCATCCAGACGCGTTAAGCCGGTCACCGCGTGATGCGGGAAGATCTTCGCCCCGGCTCGGGCCGCAGCATTGGCGAGACCAATACCGAACTTGCCCATATGCATCTGGCCGCCGCGTTTTTGCAGTAAGCCGCCATGGAAGGCATCGCTGCCTACTTCACGCCGAATCTCATCTTTGCCGATCAGCTCGATTTCCGGATCGACGGTGTCGCGCATCAGTTGCCAGGCACTGCGTAAGCTCGGGAAGTGCGACGCTTTGCTGGCGAGTTTGAGCTTGCCGCACAGGCGAAAATCGCAATCAATCTGCTCTTCACGCACCAGCTGCTGGACGTAACTCACGGCGTCATCAAAAGCACGGTAGAAACGACTGGCCTGCTCGATCCCCTGACTGGCCACCAGCGAGGCAAAGTTTTGCGACACGCCGGTATTGCAGTGGCCGCCATTTCGCGCGGAGGCCTGGCTCATCACGTTGCCACTTTCCAGCACCACCACGTTGATGCCCTGTCGTGCGAGGTTCAGTGCGGTTGAGATGCCGGTAAAACCGCCGCCAATCACCACGACGTCGGCAACCGATGGCAGCGCTCCACTCGCTGCGCCGGTAAACACCGGTGCAGTGGCTTGCCAGAATGATTCGAGTTTCATCGTGTCTTCCTTACAGTCCAACTAGCGCAGGTAAACCACCAATGTCTTTCAGCTCGGTGTAACCGTAATAAGGATTGGCCGGCTCGTGGCCGCGATTGATCCAGGCTTTGTGAGTAATTCCCAGATCGTGAGCCGTCATCAGGTCATAACGGAAACTGGAGGAGACGTGCAGAATTTCATCCGGACGGCAGTCGAGTTTTTCAAGCATGTACTCGAAGCCCTTCATCTGCGGTTTATACGCGCCCACTTCCTCAGCGGTGATCGCTAAATGGATTGGCGCACCCAAACGCGGAATATGGTGTGGCAGCAGATCGTTCATTGAGTTGCTCAACAGCACCAGAGGGAACTCTTTTGCCACTTTTGCCAGACCGGCGGGGACATCGGGATGCGGTCCCCAGGTTGCACAATCGGTGTAGATAAAGTCGCTGTCCGCTTGCGTCCACGACACGCCCCATTTGTTGCAGGTGCGCTGGATGGCGTTGCTCACCACATCGTAATAAGGTTTCCATGCCCCCAGCACTTCATCCATGCGGTAACGGGAGAAATCAGTGGTGAAGGCGCTCATTTCAGCCTCCGCGACACGGTCTTTGAAACAGCGTGCGGCTGCGCCTGCCATATCGAAGTTGATCAGGGTGCCGTAGCAGTCAAAGGTGATGAATTTCGGTTTAAACAGTGCCATGAAGCGACCTCGTCGTTGTCTGAAATGTGGAATTAGAAATCGATTAATACGCTCTTCTGGCGCTGACAGGCCTGAAATGCCTGACGTCCCAGATCCTTGCCAATACCGGAGCCAAGGAAGCCACCGGTAGGAATAATGAAATCGCCGGATCGACCGTAGCGGTTGATCCATACGGTGCCGGATTCGATAGCGCGCATGGCTCGCATGGCACGTGGCAGACTCAGCGTATGAACGCCCGCGCACAGACCGTAGGTTTCATGTGCCGCCAGCGCTAAGCCCTCTTCTTCGCTATCGAATTCCTGCACGGTCAGCACCGGACCAAAAATCTCCTGCTGCACGGCCGGGTTATCAGCCGCCACACCGCACAGCAGCGTGGGTTGCCAGAACCAGCCTTCCGCGGTATCCGCAAAGCGCTCACCGCCCACTAACACTTCTGCGCCCTGCGCTTTGGCTTCGGCGATCACTGAAGCCACCTTCTGGCCCTGACGCTCATCAATCAACGGTGCGTAACGGCTGCTGTCCTGCCAGGTGACCCCCGGCTGCGGCTGCTGGCAGAGCGCCACCAGTCGATCCAGCAGCGGTTGGGCAATGCCGCGCTGTACGATCAAGCGGGTGCCTGCGACACAGGCCTGGCCACCGTTGGCGGTGAATCCCCGCAGAATACGCTGGGCCAGCACATCAATATCGCCAGCATCATCGAATACCAGCTGGGGGCTTTTACCGCCCAGCTCCAGTGTCACGGGCTTCATACCGTGCTGAGCCACATCACCCATAATGCGGGCGCCGGTGGCGGTGGAGCCGGTGAACGAGACTTTACGCACCAACGGATGTGTGACCAGCGCGCTGCCGGTCACCGCACCGCTGCCTTGCACAATGTTTAATACGCCAGCCGGTAATCCGGCCTGCACCGCCAGTTCAGCCATGCGCACGGTGGAAAACGGGGTCAACTCAGACGGCTTCAATACCACCGCATTGCCTGCTGCCAGCGCCGGGCCGCATTTCCATGACGCCATCGACAGCGGGAAATTCCACGGAGTAATGGCGCCAATCACGCCGTACGGCTCCGAAATCAGCATGCCGAGGCTGCTGTCCTGCGTCGGGAACAGGTCGCCGCTGTATTTGTCTGCGCACTCCGCGTAGAAACGAATCGCCTCAGCGGTGAACGGAATTTCATGCTGTACCACATCGCTAATGGGGCGCGTTGACCCCAGCGCTTCGAGCTGAGCGAGTAACGCATCGCTTTCAATCAGATCGGCCCAGCGGCGCAGTACCTTGCCGCGTTCACGGGGTGGGCAGCTGCGCCAGCCGCTGGTTTTCAGCGCCTGATGCGCAAGGGTAACGGCACGATCCACATCTCCAGGCTGCGCTTCGCTCAGTTCGGCATAGACTTTGCCATCGGAAGGACGTTTTACGGCGAAACGCGCCCCCTGGGTAGTGACATGCTGACCACCAATATAATGGCCAGCAGGAAGGGAAACTTTTTCAGGGTCGAAACTTAACATGGAAAATTCCTTATTTGTTACACCCATCACATGTGCGCTTATTAACGATTTGCACCACATTTATCTGTCACGTAAATAAGCTAATGCAGAAAGTATGCCAGCCCAGTGAAAAATTAAAATGCGTAAAAAACAGCCCAAAAAAATTTTCTGCCGTATTGAAGAGCGAAATTTTGCGGAATTGCCGAAGGAATAAACAGATGATTTACTTCACAAAATTCGTGCATCGCGGCGGTGCAGCTCGCATGAAACTTGCACTAAAACGGTGACAGGTGAGAAAAGCATGACGTAGCGCACAAAATAAAACAGCGCCGGTCACCTGAGGTCACCGACGCTGTTGTTAATACGGCACGCAAAATGTGTACCCTACCGAAGGGCCGCCATTAAAGGCAGCGGTGATTATAAACTGCCAATATGGAACGTTTTCTGCTCAAGATACTCTTCAATTCCATAACGCGATCCTTCACGACCTAATCCGGATAATTTAATTCCGCCAAAAGGCGCGGCATCTAATGAGATTGCACCAGTATTAAATCCGACCATACCAAACTCTAATGATTCCGCTACGCGCCAGGCACGACGTATATTCTCGGTAAAGAAATAGGCCCCCAATCCGTACGGCGTGTCATTCGCCATTTGAATGGCTTCCTCTTCGGTATCGAAAACAAATAGCGGTGCCACGGGTCCGAAAGTTTCTTCATGCGCAATACGCATACTGCTGGTGACGTTGCCGAGTACGGTGGGTTCCACAAAGGTGCCGTTGGGGGCGCTGACGCCGCCACGCAGCAGGGTCGCCCCCTGACTGAGCGCATCATCAATATGGCTATTCACCTTCTCAACGGCGCGTTCGTTAATCAACGGCCCGATGGTGCTACCCGGCGCGAAGCCGTCACCCACTCTAAGGGTCTCCACCGCTGCCAGCAGTTTTTCGCTAAAACGCTCATAGATACCGCGTTGCACCAAAATACGGTTGGCACAAACACAAGTCTGCCCGGCATTACGGAACTTACTCGCCATCACGCCGGGAATGGTGATATCCAGATCGGCATCATCAAACACAATCAGTGGCGCATTACCGCCCAGTTCGAGGCTGAGGCGCTTAATACTGTCGGCACTTTGTTGCATCAGCAGCTGGCCGACGCGCGTGGATCCGGTAAAGGAGATTTTGCGCACCGTGCGGCTGGCAGTCAGCGTGCTGCCGATTTCGGTGGGCAGACCGGTAAGCACTTGCAGTACGCCAGCGGGGAAACCTGCCCGTTCTGCCAGCACCGCCAGTGCCAGAGCCGACAGTGGCGTCAGTTCAGAAGGTTTGACGATGATCGGGCAACCGGCGGCCAGCGCGGGTGCCACTTTGCGGGTGATCATCGCAATCGGGAAATTCCACGGCGTGATGGCAGCCGCCACACCCACCGGCTGCTTCAATACTAAAATACGACGATCTTCACTCGGCGCCGGAATGGTATCACCATAAATGCGACGCGCCTCTTCAGCGAACCACTTCACAAAGCTGGCGCCGTACAGCACTTCACCTTTGGCTTCAGCCAGCGGTTTACCCTGCTCGGCGGTCATGATGATCGCCAAATCGTCAGCATTATCGAGAATCAGCTGATGCCACTTGTCCAGTAGCGCTGCGCGTGAGGCGTTGGGGGTTTTGCCCCAGCTGGCACGTACTGATTCGGCATAATCTATCGCCTGCTCTGTTTCGGTAGCGCCCAGTGCCGGAATGGTGGCTATCTGCTGCTGGGTCGATGGATCGATAACCGGGAGCGTGGCCCCTGCATGCGCATCCTGCCAGCGTCCGCCAAACAACGCCTGCTGGCGTAACAGTTCTGCATCTTTGAGTTGAATCCGCGACATTATCATCCCCTTTATCCTGTTCATTTCACTGTAACGTGACGCAGCAGTGCAGGATGTTTTTCTGTGGGGTGGAAACCTTTCAGGTGTGTGTTTTGCGGCGGGAAAAGAAATTTTATGCTGCACGGGAATGCATCATTGCTTAAGGTGCGGGTTGTGGTCGGGTGCGCATAAATGCGTCATTGACTACGCTGCGGTAAGTGGCCAGGTACGCATGAATGCGTCATTGACTACGCTGCGGTTTGTGGCCAGGTGCGCATGAATGCGCACCCTACGGGGGAATGTAAGGTCGCCATTTATGGCGACCACTGCATCAAATCTGGAAATCAATAGCCGGTTCAGACTCCGTTTCATAGGAGAGCGCCTGACGTTTAATCTCCTCCAGCGACAGATTGGCATTACACAGTTCCAGGAACTGCCAGACGTAATTTCGTTGCAACTGGCCGCGCTTCAATCCCAGCCATACGGTATTGGCATCAAACAGATGATGGGTGTCGATTTTCACCAAATCTTCACCTTCATAGATGTCGCACGCCTGATCGGCCAGGATGCCGACGCCAAGACCCAGCTCAACATAGGTTTTCACCACGTCGGAATCCTGCGCGCTGAGCACGATATCTGGCTTAATGCCCGCCGCCTGAAACGCACGGTCAACACGCGAGCGCCCGGTGATCCCCTGACGATAGGTGATCAGTGGATAGCGGCTCAGACTGGCCAGCGTGACCGGTTGATGTTGCAGCAATTCATGGTCATGCGGCACCAGTAATGAGTGATGCCAGCTAAACCACGGGAAAGCTGCGAGGCTGCTGTTGTTCACCAGCTGCTCGGAAGCAATACCAATGTCAGCTTCACCCGCCAGTAACATCGCCACAATCTCCTGTGGCGATCCCTGATTGAGTTCAAGACGCACATTCGGATAGAGCTGACGAAACGCTTTTATCACGCGCGGCAGGCTATAGCGTGCCTGGGTATGCGTGGTGGCAATCGTCAGCACGCCGCTGGTTTCATTGGTAAACACATCCGCCAGGCGACGTACTTTGCCAGCTTCATCAAGGATGCGTTCAGCAATGGTCAACAGCGCCTTGCCGGGTTCTGTCATGCCTAACAGTCGCTTGCCACGACGAATAAAGATCTCGACGCCGAGCTCATCTTCCAGATCGCGAATATGACGACTTACCCCAGATTGGGAGGTAAACAATGTGTTCGCCACTTCTGTCAGGTTGAATTCGCAACGTGCTGCTTCACGTATAATTTTAAGTTGCTGGAAATTCACACCCTTTCTCCTGTTCCCTGCCCTGTTTCGTCTATGTTATGAAGTTGGTGTCATTGCAGGAAATAATAAAAAACGGTGTGTTATGCGGAATAGTAATAAGGAGGATTGAACATTTGCGTGTAGAGAGGGGTATTTAAGCTTGATGAGTTTGCCCCAGCCTTTGAGAACTGGGGCAGAGAAGAGGTGATTAACCGACCAGCATCAATTCACGCTCTTCCGCCATCGGCTTATTCAGCAGTGACAGCAGGATATTTTTCACTGCCTGCGCCGATGGTGACAGCGGCAGACGCGCTGAGATATTCAGCGACAACGGCAGATTCAGCGATGGGCTGTTAATGCGCGCCATCCACGCGTGAGTTGAACTCACCAGTGCGCGAGCCGCTGATTCTGGCAATACGGTCACGCCCATGCCGCTGGAAACCGCTGCGGTCAGGGTTGAGATAGATTCAATTTCACCGATGATTTTGGCACTCAGGCGACGCAGCGAGAATGCTTCATCCACACGTTTACGCACGGCGCTGTAGTCACGCGGCAAGAACAGGTTCATCTGCGCCACGTCAGCGAGATCGATAGTGGCGCCTGGGCAGGCGGTGGCCCCAACCAGATACAACTCTTCTTTCATCAACGGAATACTGTTAATGCCAGCAGTCGGCGCACGATCATACAACACCGCCATATCCAACTGTCCGTTCATGACTTTTTCATTTAAAGACGTGCCGCTGTTCTCATGCAGATACACCAGCACATCCGGGAACTGTTCACGTACGGTCTGCAGCAGCGGCATGGTGAGCGAAGAAGCCGCGGTGCCTGGCGCCAGACCAATCGATACCTGGCCATTTAATGCCTGACCTGCGTTGATCACTGCGGTCTGCGCCTGCTCGCACTGGCGCAAAATGGTACGAGCGTGAGCATAAAGAATTTTGCCCGCTTCGGTTGGCGTCACGCCGCGCTTGGTGCGGATCAGCAATTGCTGATCGAGTTCGTTTTCCAGCGTCGCAACTTGCTGGCTGAGCGCAGGCTGCGCGATGTGCAGCACTTCTGCTGCCTGAGTCAGGCTGCCGATATCGACGATTTTTACAAAGTACTTCAGTCGTCTTAAATTCATATTGCCTCCGTCAATCCCCGAATGCCCAGTATCTGGGTGTCTCAGCCTGCTGGCTTGTGTTCATGAAGTTGCAATATGCAGGCCAGGTTTATTCGAGCCGTGAAAAAGCAGTGCCAGAATATTCCTAACGGCACGGAAAATAAGCCTTTCTGATTACCTCTTAAGAGTTAATAAGCTGAGCACATGACGCAGAGTGATTAAAAACAAATCGAAATGCACCACTGTGGTGCGCAGTTTGCGTGGCAGATGTGCAAAAAAGTGATGACCGAAAGCGTCGCATTGGTGCATAACTCACAGAAAATGACCTAAAACGGTCAGAACGAAAGCAAACGCGGGGAAAGGAGCAGGATCAACCAGTGGGAAAACTTATTGTGAGGAAAGGCAGCTAAAGCTTGGCAGGAACGAATAAGCGGGGGTTTTGATTTCAACACGTTCAAGGCGATACGCTAAGTCATTCGCGCTGTAACAAGGCGGCAAGATTGTTTAGCCATGGGAGCATAGATAACAGATGGACATGAATGTAAAAATGAATTGTTGCACAACCTACTCAAAGCAGATACGCGAAATAATTCGCGCTGTAGCAAGGCGGCAAGCCCGTTTAGCCCTGGGAGCATAGATTACTATGTGACCAGGGTAAACGGGCGCAGCCAACGCAGCTACAGTGTGAAGTATGAAGCGTATCAGCGCTTTTTACGGTTACGATGCATATCGATGGAAACTGCGGCGACGATGATGATGCCTTTAATGATGTCCTGCACGTAAGCATCCACACCGACGAAGGTGAATCCGCTCTTAATCAGACCCAGAATCACCGCACCAATCAGCGTGCCGGTAATACGACCCACGCCGCCCATCAGGCTGCTACCGCCGATAACCGCTGCGGCAATCGCATCCAACTCGTACGCCATACCCATGCTTGACTGACCGCTGCTCACACGTGCCGCCAGCACCACACCCGCCAGGCCAGAAAGCGCGCCCGCGATGGTATAAACGATGATCAGATACTTATTAACGTTGATCCCTGACACTTTGGCCGAGGTCATGTTGCCGCCAATCGCGTACACATATTTACCGTAACGCGTATGTTTCAGAGCGATATGGAACAGGAAGGCCACCACCAGGAAGATAATCACCGGCATTGCACCCTGGCCGATGGAGGTAAAGCCATCTGACAGGAAGCTGATCGGGTTACCTTGCGTGTAGTACTGCGCCAGACCACGCGCCGACACCATCATGCCCAGTGTGGCGATAAATGGCGGGATACCGGTTTTAGTAATCAGGAAACCGTTCATCACCCCACACAGCAAGCCGACACCAATACCGGCCACAATCGGGATCACGGCAGGCAGGTTAACCAGGGAAGGATACATCGGTGTCAGGCTGTCAGAAGTTTGTGCCAGACTGGCCGCCACCACTGCGGTCAGCGCAATCACCGAACCAGACGACAGGTCAATCCCCGTGGTGATAATGACCTGGGTCACGCCCACCGCGATGATGCCGATGATCGCCACCTGCAGCACAATCAACACTAAGCGGTTGGTGTTAAGCAAGAAGGATTGGTCACGCACGTACCAACCCGCAATTTCAAAAATCAGTGCAATACCTAACATCACCACAAAGATGCCGGTATCTTTCGGCAACTTGTGGCGCAGGTTGCCAAAGAAGGAAGTCGATTCCGCGGCTTGTGGAGCCGTAATTTTCACGTTACTCATAGATGTCTCGCGCCTCACTCGGATGCCAACGACAAAATGGTTTCCTGATTGGCCTCTTCTTTATCGAGGATGCCAGTTATACGTCCGCCGTGCATAACCATCACGCGGTCGCTCATGCCCAGAATTTCCGGCAACTCAGACGACACCATAATGATGGCGACGCCACGGTTAGCCAGTTCGCTGATTAAGCGGTAAATCTCGGCTTTTGCCCCGACGTCGATACCGCGCGTCGGTTCATCGAGGATCAGGATCTTCGGTTGCGCCAGCAGCCAACGCGCAATCAGCACCTTCTGCTGATTCCCGCCACTGAGGTTGTTGATGATCTGATCCATGGTCGGCGTTTTAATATTGAGTTTGCGGATCTGCTCCATGCAGTCCTGCGCCATCTTCATGTGGCTAACGAAACCGGTTTTACTGACATAATCCGGCATGTTGACGATGCTCATGTTCTCCATCACCGACAACACCAGGAACAACCCGGACTTTTTACGATCTTCAGTCAGGAACGCCATGCCCTTCTCAATTGCCGTTGAGGGCGAATCGATTTTGACCGGCACGCCATCGATCAGCACTTCCCCGCTGTCGAAGCTTTCCATACCGAATAAACTTTCCATTACCTCACTGCGCCCCGCTCCCACCAGTCCGGCAACGCCCAGGATTTCACCCTTGCGCACCGTAAAGTTGATGTCGGTAAAGCGATCTTTGCAGGTGAGATTACGCACCGTCAGCACGTCTTCACCAATTTCACCGTTGAATTTCGGGAACAGCTGGGTCAGTTCGCGACCCACCATCTGGGTTATCAGCGACTGACGGGTAAACTCTGAGGTGCTGTTACTGCCCACCCAGGTTCCGTCACGGAAAATACTGATCTCATCGGTGATCGCAAAAATCTCATCCATTTTGTGGCTGATATAGATGATGGCTTTACCCTGCTCGCGCAAATCACGGATGATGGTGAACAGATGTGCCACTTCGGTTTCCGTCAGGGCCGAGGTCGGTTCATCCATAATCACGATGTCGGAGTTCCATGACACCGCTTTGGCGATTTCCACCATTTGCTGGGAGGCGATACTGAGTTCGCCCACCATGCGATCCGCCTTAAGTCGGATATTCAATCTGTTCAGTAACTCCTGCGTTTGCTTGTTCAGCAACGCATGGTCAACAAAGCCGTACTTCATCGGTTCGCGACCGAGCCAGATGTTTTCAGCCACGGTCATGTAAGGCACCAGATTCAGTTCCTGGTGGATCATGGAGATGCCAGAACGCAGCGCGTCCATGGTGTCCTGAAACTGCACCGGCTCCCCTTTAATGCGAATGGTGCCCTTATCGGGACGATACATCCCGATAAGGCATTTCATTAAAGTGGATTTGCCCGCGCCATTTTCACCCATCAGGGCATGTACCGACCCCGGTTTAATACGCAGTGAGACATTGTCGAGTGCCTTCACTCCGGGGAAGAACTTGCTGATGCCTTCGGCTTCAAGCGCAAAAGCGGTCATACATCACCTCCGTACGGCTTTGTCGGGAACGATTATTTCTGGTTACGTGCTTCGAACTGCGCCATATTCTCTTTGGTGATCAGCTGGTAAGGGATGTTAATCACCTTCTCAACTTTCTCGCCATTAGCCAGTTTCACTGCGGCCTGTACGGCGCCTTCACCCTGGCCTTTTGCGTCCTGGAACACGGTGGCCACCATCTTGCCGTTCTTCAGCATCTGCAACGCATCCGGCGTACCATCCACACCCGCGATCAGGATGTGGTTCGGGTTTTTGCCCAGCGCCTGCAGCGCACCAATCGCCATCTCATCGTTGTTAGACGCAATCGCCTGAATGTCATCGCCTGCGGTCATCCAGTTACTCACTACGTCTACTGCGTCATTACGGGTGAATTTCGCAGTCTGTTTCTGAACCACTTTGATACCCGGATATTTAGCGACGACCGCTTCAACACCTTTGGTACGGTCACGGGTTGATTCGTTAGCCAGGTCGCCCATCAGAATCGCGACGTTGCCTTTACCGTTCATGGCTTTTGCCAGCGCTTCCATCTGCAGACGGCCCGCCAGCTCAGAATCGGAACCGACGTAAGCCATTTTGTCGGTCAGTTCACCTGCCGGTTTGCGGTTAACGAAGATCAGCGGCACACCGGCTTTCTTAGCGGCATCCATCAGCGGTTTAACCGCATTGGTATCCACCGGGTTGACGATGATGGCGTCAACGCCCTGACCGATGAAGTTTTGAATTTGTTGCAGCTGTTGGGAAACGTCGCCTTTCGCATCTTCGACCTGACCTTTAACGCCATCTTTGGTCATTTCTTTCTGCATCGCCGTGCGCAGAATGGTGAGGAAGTTATCGTCAAACAGCGCCATAGAGACGCCCACCTGAAGGTCTTTTGCCATAACAGCGGCAGGTAACATGCAAGCTAACAGGGAAGTCACTAACGCTTTTTTGAATTTCATAGGTAACCCTTCTTATTCGTTAACATTCGCAGGTTGGCTGATACGACGAATGAAAAATATTTTTTACATTCACTCAACGGCGCTGGCGTTATTTATCTGGTTGTAGAGGTAAGGCTTCTGGTCTGACGCTATCGTTTCGGCACTGCTTTTTCCTGCAACTATCTACTTATCAAAAGGTTATTTTCAAAATACCGTTTCAGATGCCAAAACTGATTTCCTTCGTGATGATAAGCAGTTCATTTGTTTCATCTGATCTTCATTTGAAATTTTCATCATAAAAGCACTGAAATGATTGTTTTAAAATCGGCAAATAACAAAACTTTGACACGCATCTAACATCTCAAAGGAAATGCGCTTAAAGTGAGATCTTGCTGGCAGTTTGAAATCTGAACGTTCAAGGCAGAAAAACAGCATTCCGCTGCTTTTACGCGCACTTAAACCAGAAGTGTGCGATCGGGCTTTGACATTGGGGATCGGCATCGCTAATATGCGCCTCGTTCACACGATTCCTCTGTAGTTCAGTCGGTAGAACGGCGGACTGTTAATCCGTATGTCACTGGTTCGAGTCCAGTCAGAGGAGCCAAATTTAGAGAAGCCCGCTCAGGGAAACCTGAGCGGGCTTTTTGCTTTTCTGATTTGTTGATGACAAACGATGACGCCCGATCATTAATTATTCGGCCAGATTTCCTTAGGGCTCATTGCTTGTTGTATTGCAGAACGCTCAATACGAAAAGGCCGCTCAGAATTCACTGAGCGGCCTTAGCATTTCTGTTTTTATCTTCTTTATATTACCGTGCCAGCGAAGCCGCCTGACTCAGCGTCATGTTACGCGTTTCCGGTGCCAGCCATACCGAAACCAGCAGACCAATAAAGGAAACAATCGCGGCAGCATACATTGTGTATTCGATGCCCAGGCTTTGCAGGGAAATCGGCACCAGCCAGGTTCCTGCGGCAGAACCGATACGTGACATGGATGAGCCCATACCGACGGCAAAGGCACGTACTTCTGTTGGGAACAGTTCGTTGGGATATACCAGTTCCAGCACCTGCGCACCGCCGATAAACACCGCGTAGGCACCAAACATCACCAGCACCAGCATTTCTGAACCGTGCGAGAACATCCCTAGCGCCAGCAGTGCAAGGCTTGACCACAAGAAGCTGTGAATGATCAAACGGCGGCGGCCCATGGTATCAATCAAGCGGGTGGCGATTATGCAGCCCACCACAAACAGCAAGGTGATGGCGATTGAACCCAGTGATGCCCATTCGCCGTCCAGATTCAGGGCTTTCAATACCACCGGTGCGAACGAATACACCGCAAACATCGGCACAACGGCAGCACTCCAGAACACCGAGACAAACAGCATGCGTTTACCGTAGCCAGAGCGCACCAGATCTTTCAGCGTAACTTTGGCTTCCACCGACTCCGCTGGCATATTTTTCAGCGAGAATTCTGGACCGTAGACTTTCTTAATGATCTGCTCAGCCTCATTGAAACGACCTTTGCTGACTAACCAGCGTGGCGATTCCGGGGTGCCGATACGCAAAACGAACAAGAGCACACCCAGCACGGCCGGGCTGGCCAACACCAAACGCCATGCTGCATCACCGCCAAAGGAGAGGATCAGGTTGCCCACGATGTAAGCCAATGCCGCACCGGCAAACCAGAGAATGGTTAAACCAGCCAAACGTTTACCGCGATGTTTTTGCGGCAAGAATTCGGTCAGCAGCGAACCGGCGACGGGATATTCCAACCCGACTCCGACACCCACCAGGAAACGCAGGATAAACAGCGTGAGCGCCGATTCCGCCCAGAAGGTGCCGACTGAGCCGAGGATAAACAGAATAGGTCCGACGAAGAACAAGCGACGACGGCCAACAATATCGGTCAGCCATCCACCGAGAAAGCCACTGCAGAAGGTACCGAGCATCGCAGAAGCGGCCACCATGCCCTGCCAGAAGGTATCAAGTTGCAGATGTTGGGAAAACTGCACGATCGCCACGCCAATGATGCTCAGCACGTAGCCATCAAGAATCCAACCGCCGCCGGCGCGCAGTGACATCAACTGGTGAAAATTATTAAGTGGGACATCTTCAATAGATATATTGTTGTTGCTCATAACAGGGTCTCTCCTGAATTATTCATTTCTCTGCAGGCGCAGCGATCTGTCCAAATCAAAGCTGATTTGGCGGAACGTTAAAGAAATAGAAAAAACATCATTGACTGCTTTAGGTATTTCCCTGAACAGGAAATCGACCTCGAAATTGAAAAACCCTGCGTTTAATCCCTGAACTTAAATAATGAAATTAAGGATGGCCCACTTACAGGTCGTCTGCTTTCATCATTGATTAGCGGTGTGCTTACCCAAAACGCATTTGTTCGCTTTTGTCTGTTAATCACAGGTTAACTCCATGTTCAAACTATGCTGATTTTCAGGTGGTGTAAACATGCCCGGGACACCCAAAAGTTGAGATTGTGATCATCTCCAAAATTCATCTGGAAAAATAATTGGAAAAAGTTATAC
Organism: Pantoea sp. alder81; assembly: GCF_020179835.1. Classification (GTDB taxonomy): domain Bacteria; phylum Pseudomonadota; class Gammaproteobacteria; order Enterobacterales; family Enterobacteriaceae; genus Pantoea. The sequence goes on from NZ_JAIUDA010000002.1 coordinate 434,110, forward strand.
GTGCAACTTACTGATATTAAATAAATTAATTTTAATACTGGGTAAAAACATACTACTTAATTGTATTTCCTTTGTATTTTTCATGTATGCAAAAAGTTACGCAATGGGATGGTTTTTCGTGGGAAGGGAAGCTAGAAAGGAGGCGTTACTCGGTGTGGATGTGTGCGAAACAGTGCGTCAGATCGCACTGCTTTATTCGCGGATAGAGAGTCAGGAAAGGGAATTAAACGACAAACTCGTAATGTGAGCCGTCGGGGAGCTCAATGTTGAGGCGTAGTTTTCCGCCAGCGGCTTCAACATAGCGCTTAAGCGTCGAGAGTTTTAAATCCCGACCAGGTTTTTCCATTCCAGCTACAGTGGGTTGTTTAATATTTAACTGCTGAGCCATCTCCACCTGAGTTTTTTTTACTCTTTCACGCAATTCTGCAAGGTGGATATTTAACAATACTTCTTCAGCCATGGCGTTAGCTTTAGCCACCACCTCAGGCTTCTCAGCCGCAAGAAGCTGTTCGAGTGTTCTGCCCATGCCGTTACTCCTTTCTCTCTTCGCGTTGAAGATGATGGGTAAATTCTTTATCTGCGAGCGGGATCAGCTCAGCATAAAAACGCTTTTCATTGCCACATTTATGACCCGCACAAAGCACTACACCGCTGCGCCGGGGATCGAATGCGTAAAATGCCCGAATAGGATCACCTTTGCTCTGAATACGAAGCTCTTTCATATTGCTAAAACGAGAACCTTTGAGCGTGTCTGCGTAAGGCCTGCATAACGCTGGGCCTGCTTGTTGCAATACGATCAATGCGGACAAAACGCATGATCTATCAGTGTCGTCTTGCGCCACAAGCCAATCATCAAACGTGTCCGTTGTTATTATCTGCCACATGATACGCTCCTTGTAATATAGGTCAAATGCTATATAGGTTAAAGGCGATAATCAGTGTGGCGAAGCATCGTGAATCACGCACTTAATCTGTTAAAACATGTCGATACGCATTCCAATAAAAAATGCCCGCTCAGTTATCCTGAACGGGCATGATCTGCATCCACGTCGATGTTAATCCACGGCAGGCGGTAAAGGAGCCAACTCCAGGCTGCTGCGGAAATCACTGCCTTGATAGTCGCTATCCAGCAGATTACGGCGGCGTAGTTCAGGGAGCAGTCCATTGAGCAGCAAATCTTGCTGGTCGGGGCTACCCAGCCCGTGCAGGGAAATCACGTCCAGTACGCCCGCCTGGTAACGCTGTTCAATGGCATCGGCAAGTTGCTCTGGCGTGCCTGCCACAAACCAGTGGCCGGTCTCCTCGGCTTTGATGATCAGTTCACGTAGCGTCAATCCCTCCAACGCATACTGCCGGAAGATGGCAGCACGGCCCTGCCGGCGATGCACCTGTTCCAGTTGCGGAATCAGCGAAGCGGGCAATGGCTGATCGAGCGGCAGGTCAGACAGATCCACTTCACCGCCCAGCATATCCGTGACGCGCAATCTACCTGTTTCATAATTGATGCGCTCATGTTTGTCTCGCAGGCGACGTGCCACATCCGCGTCGCTGTCGCCAATGATGGAATGGAATGAGTTCATGATCAGCGGTGGATTCTGTTCGCGGCCAAAGCGTCGTGCACGCTGCTGCACATCTGCCACAAACGTCTGTGCCGCCTCAAAGGTCGGCTGCGAAGTGTAAATCACTTCGGCATAGCGCGCGCCCAGCGTCACACCCGCCTCAGATTGACCGGCCTGAAACTGCACCGGACGACGCTGTGGCGGTGGCGGTACGTTGAGCGGTCCGGCGACCTGGAAGAAATCACCACGATAGTGGATAGGATGCAGTTTGCGATGATCAACACGAATGCCACCGCTTGCCGTACGCTGCACCGCCGCACGTTCGTTGGCGTCATACAGCGCGTTCATCACCTCGATAAATTCTGTAGCGCGTGCATAACGTTCCTGCGGCGGTGGCAGCTGGCTTTCACCGAAATTCTCCTCACCGACTGAGGAAGTTACCGCATTCCACCCTGCTCTGCCGCCACTGATGTGATCCAGCGTAGCGACCTGGCGCGCCAGATTATAAGGGTGCAGCCAGCTGGTGCTGACCGTAGCGATCAAGCCGATCTGCGATGTGACCTGGCTCAACGCCGCTAAGGCAATCAGCGGGTCCTGTGTGCCGGTGGTGCCCGCCAAACCGGCCGGATCGGCCTGCAGCAAATCGGCGGTGAACAGCCCGGTAATCTTCTCGCGCTCCGCGATTTTCGCCAGCTCAATCGCGCGCGCGATACCCACGCCTGGTTGGCTGTCATTGCCCGCGGAAATCACACTGCTGGCACCTACTAATGTTTTGAGTTTTCGACGATACGTTTGCGACACCACAATCTCCTTTAGGCCTGGCGTGTGAAATCCGCTTTAACTGCTTGTAGCGCGTCTGCATCAATCAGCAGACGCAACCCGGTGCGTGCCAGCACCCGTGCGCCAATCAGTAACGCCTGATAGCCGCGATCAGAATTGGCGGCTTCGCGGAACGGCACGGTGTGAAAAATCAAATCATCTGGACCGATTTTCAGCCAAGGGTGCGCCGTGGGCACCGCATGGCTAATGTCCCCGGCATCGGTTGAGACTTTATTACGCTGGGGCGAGAGATCGACCTGCTCACCTGCCGCACGAAACTCTTCCAGCAGCACCGCATCCAGTGCAGGATTAAGTTTGAAATCACGCGGACCGATTTGATGATCAATCTCCACACGTGCACCGGTCGCCAGCGCCACACCTTCTGCAATCGCTCTTAATTTAGGCTCCAGGGATTCCACCAACTCGCGGCTATCAGCGCGAATGTAGTAGTGCGCCGAAGCGTATTCCGGGATCACGTTCGGTGCCTGGCCGCCATTGGTGATAATCCCGTGCACACGCACGCCATCCGGCAGCTGCTGGCGCAATACGCTGATGCCGTTGTACAGCAGCACCAGCGCATCCAGCGCGTTGATGCCTTCATGCGGCGCGCTGGCAGCGTGTGAGGGTTTGCCATAAAAGTGGAAATAGAGATGATTGTTCGCCAACGTTGATTCAGTGAGGCGCGTTTTACCGGATGGATGCACCATCAGCGCCACATCGACATCATCGAGCAGTCCGGCTTCAACAAACCGTTTCTTCACGTTGCCTTTTGGCCCGCCGGGACCGGCTAAACCGCCCTCTTCGGCTGGCGTTCCTAACACCACGACACGGCCGCCGGTGTGTTCCAGCACCTGAGACAGCGTGATGGCCGCCGCGACACTGGTGGTGCCGATCAGGTTGTGTCCGCAGGCATGGCCGATGCCGATCAGCGCATCGTATTCCGCCAGGAAGGCAATGGTCGGGCCCGGTTTACTGCTGGCTTTAACCGCGTAAAACGCGGTTTCATGTCCGGCGACGTTGCGCGTGACTGCAAAGCCCTGCTCAGTGAGCAACTGCGTCAACTGCTCACTGGCAAAGTATTCGTTGTTACCGGTTTCCGGCTTAGCAAAAATCGATTTCGCCACCGCAATATACGAGGCGCTGTGCTGTTCGAGATGGTTTTCCAGCGTAAGCTGAAGCGTGTTCAGCGGCATAACGGATTCTCCTGAATCAGGGCAAGTCAATGCCATCACTCTAAGCGCGTTAGCTGCTGATGTTTATCAAGAAATAGTGATAAGGATTGCGGGAAAAGGCACAACTGATTTACGGCAAAAATGCGCCATAAATTGCCCCGCGACGGTTATTTTGCCGCGGGCGATCCCGTATTGGGCGACCTGAAGGCTACCCCTGTAAAGGCTTGATGTGCTGGACATTCACTACGGTTGGCCACGCCTGTAAAACCACTAGCGACGCGAGTTATCGCGCGAAGTCTAGTGCCGCTTATCGATGTGCTGCACCAGTCGATCGCCAACCCACTGAATGCCACACACCAGCACAATCAACACCGCAATTACAGCGATCATCACTGAGGTTTCAAAGCGTTGATAACCGTAGCGGATCGCCAGATCGCCTAATCCGCCCGCACCAATCGCTCCGGCCATCGCTGATGCGCCGATCAATGCCACCAGCGTCACCACAAACCCCGAGAGAATGCCGGGCAGCGCTTCTGGAATCAGGACATCCCAGACGATCCGTAGCTTGCTGGCGCCCATCGCGCGTACCGCATCAATCAGACCACGATCCACATCGCGCAATGATACTTCGGCCACGCGTGCGAAATACGGCGTTGCGGTGATCGACAGCGGAACTATCGCCGCCCACGTCCCCAGTGAAGTCCCCACCAGGAAACGGGTAAACGGAATCAGCGCCACCAGTAAAATAATGAACGGCAGCGAACGAAAACCGTTGATGATCAGCCCCAGCACCCGGTTAATGCCGCGATGTTCCGCAATACCGCTTGGGCTGGTCATCACCAGAATCAGCCCCAACGGTAAACCGGCCACCAGCGAAAACAATCCTGAAATCAGCGTCATCAACACCGTTTCACCCAACGCGTTGAGCAATAAATCAATCATCACTGGCGACATAGCCCACTAACTCCACTTGCGCCTGCTGCCCGCGCAGCCAGCTGAGAATCTGTTGCTCATCGGCCACGTTGGCGACCGAAAGCGCGATAAAGAAACGCACGACGGCGTAGTGCTGAATATGGTCGACGCCACCCTGCAGTAAGCGGAATTTGCCCGGCAACGCCGCGGCAAAACGGGTTAACAGATCGCCCTGCACATCCTCGCCAGCAAAGTGCACGCTGTAGATGGCCTCCCCCTGCCGCTGCTGTGTCATCCGTGCGGCCAGCGCTTCCGGCAGCTGCGGCAATAAACCACGCAACAAGGTGCGTGTTAGCGCGGATTGCGGATGCGCAAACACCTGCCACACCGGGCCTTGCTCAATAATCTCACCTGCGTCAATCACCGCCACGCGGTGCGCCACAGACTTGATCACCTCCATCTCATGGGTGATCAGCAAAATAGTGATGCCCAGCTTTTGGTTGAGCGATTTCAGCAGTGCGAGGATGGAACGGGTGGTCTCAGGATCGAGCGCAGAGGTCGCTTCATCACACAGCAGCAGTGCCGGGCTTGCCGCCAGCGCGCGAGCAATGCCAACTCGTTGCTTCTGTCCGCCCGACAGCGCGGCTGGATAGTGATGTGCCTTATCCGCCAGCCCCACCAGCTCCAGCAATTCCGCCACGCGTTGGGCACGTTGCACCTTATCCAGACCGGCAATTTTCAGCGGCAGCGCCACGTTCTGCGCCACGGTTTTCGCCGACAGCAGGTTGAAGTGCTGGAACACCATGCCAACCCGACTGCGCACGGATTGCAGCTGTTTTTCTGACAGGCCGGTGATTTTCCGGCCTTCGATTTCAATGACGCCTTCGTCAGGTTGCTCCAGCCCGTTCAGACAGCGAATCAGTGTGGATTTGCCTGCGCCACTACGGCCAATCAGGCCAAGGATCTCGCCCTTTTGCACCGTCAGTGAGATATCGCGCAGCGCCTGGGTTTCACCAAACCGACGGGAAACGCCCTGTAAGCGCACCACACTGCCGCTTTCGCGAGCAAGACGTTCGCGGTCTTGCGCATTCTCCACCACACCACGTGTCAACACGCTATAGGGCGCTTCGGCTCCTGAGAAAATCGTCATGCTATTTCCTTACCAGGCCGTTTCGCCGGTGCCTTTATAGACCTTATCAAAAACACTTTTCACAGCGTCGTTCTGATACGAGGACACCAGCGTTTTCACCCACGGCGCGCTCACGTTCTCTTTCTTCACGGCGATAAAGTTGTTGTAGGGATTATCTTTGACCGGCTCCTGCGCAATACGATCGGCAGCCGTCAAACCACTTTTCAACGCCCAGTCGGTGTTCACCACCGCCGCGTCCAGATCCGGTACTGAACGGCCAATGATGCCGGAGTCGAGCTCTTTAATTTGCAGGTGATGAGGATTGGCGGTGATATCTGCCGTCGTGGCGGCAATGCCGACGCCAGGCTTCAGCTTGATCAGACCTTGCTGTTCCAGCAGCACTAAGCCACGCGCTTCGTTGGAAGGATCGTTAGGCACACCAATTACTGCACCGTCTTTCAGCTCAGCCGCCTTCTTCACTTTTTTCGAGTAAAGACCAATCGGCCACACTGCGGTATCGCCCACGCGCACGATATCGTAATGATTCACTTTGATTTGGTTGTTGAGGAACGGCTGATGCTGGAAGGCATTGGCATCCACCTCGCCGTTTTGCAGTGCCTCATTCGGCTGGTTGTAGTCGTTAAAAATCACGGTTTTCACCGTCAATCCTTTAGCAGCGGCTTGCTTGATCACTTCACGCCAGACGTCTTCATCCTCCCCGCTCATGATGCCGACTTTGACTGAGGTTTTATCGGCGGCGTGCGCCAGTGACAGCGGTGCTAATACGGTGCTCGCCAGCAGCAAAGCGCCAGCGGTTAACAAGAATTTATTTTTGGCAGAGGCCAGGCGTGTGTGCATAGTTATTTCCTAATCGTTATTATTGCGTCAGGTAAAATCGACTGTTGTGATGAACAGTTAGCCGCAGTATACGCAGATGCTTATTCCTGCATTATGATTTATCTGGGAATGCTATTCCTGAAAAGAATAAAGACGCACAGCCGCTCGCATCGCCACAAGTGAGAGAGTGGCTGTGATACCATGCCGTTTTGATTGACCTGTTATTGAGCGCTATGTCGGACACTACAACGAAACGTAAAAATGACCCGGAAGGGCTAAAAAAACGCATCCTTGCCGGTGCCCTGAAAACCTTCGCCGAGTTTGGTATGCAGGGCGCACGCCTGGAGCAGATTGCTGAACACGCGCAAACCACCAAACGCATGGTGGTGTATCACTTCGTCAATAAAGAGAAGCTGTATATCGAGGTACTGGAGCAGGTCTATCAGGCGATTCGTGAACACGAAACCGGGCTGAATCTGGCTAAGATGGAGCCCGAGCAGGCGATGATTAAACTGGTCGAAGCCAGCTTCGATTATCACGCCACCCATCAGGATTTTATGCGCCTGGTGTGTACGGAAAACCTGTTGCGCGGTCGCTACATTGTGCAGTCCGAGCGCATTAAAGCGTTGAACAAAAGTACGCTGGATCTGCTTGATGACATTCTGACGCGCGGTCAGCAGCAAGGCATCTTTATTGATGGCCTGAACACCGTGGACGTGCACCGCTTATTGAGCAGTATCTGTGTGCACCACGTCGCCAACCGCTACACCTTCCACTTCTTGTTTACCCCTGAGGATACGGAAGAGGACAGCATCCGTCGTAACCGCCAACTGGCCGTGACCGCAACGCTGCGCTACATCTGCAAGGCGCCTTAAACCTGGGCAGTGCTGTGATGGTCTACGCTTAAAGCTTTGGGACCGTCACAGACCTCAGTATAAGGAACGCCGTAGTGAACAGAGATTCCCTCCTTTATCCCCTTCGCAACCCGCAAAATACCGAGCACGACAGTGCCTTGTGGAACTGGGCGCAAAACACCGTGGTGGGCCAGCGTGAGCAAGTCCATCAGCCGCAAAACGAAGCCGAACTGCAACAGCTGCTGAGTTCGTCAACAGGCAAAGTGCGCGTCATCGGCAGCCGTTTATCACCCGGCCGCATGCTGTGTGTGAATGCCGACGATCTGTTACTCGACCTCAGCGCCATGCAAGGCGTATTGGGAGAGGATGACGACAGCATCACTTTCGCGGCAGGCACGCTGCTGCAGCAGGTGTTCGACGCACTCACCGCACGCAATCGCATGTTAGGCTGTTCGCCAGGCGTGATATCCGTTCAGACGCTGGCGGGCGCGATAGCGACGGGCACTCATGGCCAGGGATTGGATCAGAGTTCACTGGCGGATGAAGTGATAAGCATCCGCATGGTTATGGCCGACGGCAGCGTGCGGGAGTTTCAACGTGGCGATAGTGATTTCCCTGCGGCGCAAACCTCATTAGGTTCGCTGGGGATTGTGACCGCCGTGACGATGCGCACCGAGCCGTTTCGCCTGTTCACCTGCCATAAATTTGCCGAGTCTGCTGATACGCTGGAGCAGGATCTGCCGCGCTGGAATCAGCAGTATGAACTGAGCAAAGCCTGGTGGTTTGTGGATGACAACCTGATGCACGTCTGGAATGCCAACCCCGCCAGTGAAGCAGATGTCCAGGCGTGGCACGCCAATGGCGGCGAGGTGATCGAGCATGGCGATGACACTGACAGCAGTCTGAATGACACCATCGATCAGACGCTGGCGCACATGCATCGTGATACGCAGATTGAAGGCAAAGGCGGTAAACAATTCCGTACGGTCACGCGATTCCGCGATTTCACTGACCTCAGCGGCGACATCTACCAGCTGTTTTGTCGCGGTATTGCCGTGCCGCAAATCAACGTGGAAATTGGCGTGCCGTTAGAAAAAACGCCACTTATCATCAGCAAAATCAAAGCCTGGTACGCGGAGAATCATCCGCACATGCACTACCCCATCATCCTGCGTTGCACTGGCGCGTCGGAAGCCTGGCTCAGTCCGGCTTATCAACACCCCACCTGCTTCTTTGGCTTTGTGGTCTATTACGCCGATGACGGTTCGCTGTCTCAGGACGGTCTGCATTTCCTTACCGAAGTGGAGAAGCTGCTGGCGGCAGAGGGCGGCCGACCGCACTGGGGCAAATATTACGATCCGCAGCGCTACAGCTGGCGTGACATCTATCCGCAGTGGGATGCGTTCCGCGCGGTACGCGAGCGGCTGGATCCGCAGCATCGTTTTAGCAATGACTATATTACGGCGCTATTTGATTGAATTTTACGGGGGAGAAATTATGTATGCATGGGTAACACTGCTGACGCAGCCGGACTATTTTATCGGCGTAAAAGCACTGCACCGATCGCTAAAACGCAGCGAAACCGCATGGCCCTTAATTGTCATGGTCACTGATGCGATTGATATCGAAACGCGTGAAGCCCTACAGGAATTGGGATGTGTGATTCACCCGGTTGAACCGTTGCTGCCCAGCGCCGACCTGGAGCAGCACTACGCTTCTGCTCAATTCGGCGAAGTGTGGAGCAAACTGCGCGCATGGGAATTGACCGGCTGCGATCGCGTGGTGTTTCTCGATGCCGATATGCTGGTGCTGCGCAATATGGATGAGCTGTTTACGCTGGATTTGGGCGATCACGCTTTGGCCGCCTGCCACGCCTGCCGCTGCAATCCCAACAAGATCGCCAGTTATCCTGCCAGCTGGCAGCCTGAGAACTGTCACTATACCTGGCAGGATCGCGGTGAGCCGGCGCCCGCCAGTCTTGACCGTTATCTGAATGGCGGCTTTTTGGTGCTCGAACCGGATGAAGAGGTGTTTAACTGGCTACAGCAAAAAGTCGCCGCCATCACTGATTTACGCCGCTATCCGTTCTCTGAACAGGATTTGCTTAATGAAGTGTTTGAGAATCGCTGGCTGCCGCTGCCGTATATTTACAACGCACTGAAAACGCTGCCGTTCCAGCACAGCGCTATGTGGCAAGAGGATGAAGTGAAGAATCTGCACTTTATTCTGGCTAAGCCATGGAAACGCGACCTCAACCAACCCGAAAGTGAGCGCGACCGCTACTACGCATTGGATAAGCTGTGGTGGGAGTTAGGGGTTAATTAAGAAAAGAGGCGCACTTTGTAAAGTGCGCCTCTTTAATTTTAACGCCAGCCCAGCGCCGGTGCCGGTGCCACGTGGGTCAGGATGCTTTCCATCACGTGCGCACAGTAATCCACGCCTAACTGGTTCGGGATGGTGAGCAGCAGCGTATCTGCCTCTGCAATCCCTTCGTCCTGCGACAGCTGTTTGATCAGCTGCTCTGGCTCGGCTGCGTAGCTACGACCAAAGATGGCGCGGGTTTTCTCATCGAGGAAGCCTACGGAATCCTTATCTTGTCCGCTGCGACCAAAGTAAGCACGGTCGGTGTCATTGGTCAGCGCAAAGATGCTGCGGCTCACTGAAACGCGCGGGGCACGTTGGTGTCCAGCCGCTTCCCAGGCTTCACGGTAGGCGCGGATCTGCTTCGCCTGCTGGATGTGGAACGGTTCGCCGGTTTCATCATCTTTCAACGTCGAGCTTTGCAGATTCATGCCCTGCTGAGCTGCCCAGATGGACGTCGCATTTGAACCTGAACCCCACCAGATACGCTCACGCAGACCTTCTGAGAACGGCTCAAGACGCAGCAGTCCCGGCGGGTTTGGGAACATCGGCTGTGGATTCGGTTTAGCAAAACCTTCACCGCGCAGCACTTCCAGCAACTCTTCGGTGTGACGACGTCCCATATCGGCATCGGTTTCACCCTCTTTTGGGTTAAAACCAAAGTAGCGATAGCCTTCGATCACCTGCTCCGGGGAGCCACGGCTCAGACCGAGTTGCAGACGACCGTTAGAAATCAGGTCTGCCGCACCGGCATCTTCCGCCATATACAGCGGGTTTTCATAGCGCATATCGATCACGCCGGTACCGATTTCGATGCGATTGGTTTTCGCGCCGACCGCTGCCAGCAGTGGGAACGGTGAACTCAGCTGGCGAGCAAAGTGGTGAACACGGAAGTAAGCGCCATCCGCCCCCAGCTCTTCCGCCGCCACTGCTAAATCAATCGATTGCAGCAACACGTCCTGAGCGGAACGGGTGGCTGACTGTGATGACGGGGTCCAGTGACCAAAGGATAAGAAGCCAATCTTTTTCATGGTGAAATTCTCCAGGGGGACCGCACTGGCCCGCATATGATGCATTAGGTTTCGATGAAGAAAGGTTACGCCAGCCTTGAGGTGACTGATAGCCAATAGTTTTCGCGCGCTTCATCAACATTTTTGTATAAGTCATAAAAACACGGTCTTTGTGTTTATCACGGTGATCAATCATCGTGCGGAGCATTCATCCGTTTCGCAGGTTTATGGCATCCTCATGGCAAACGACTATATCCACGCACAGCAGCGTGAAGTGGTGCATCAACTGGGCCGCAGCTGGCTGTGGCGCAGTGAGCTACCCACCTGGGCTTTAATGGTGACGGTGTACAGCGGCTGGTTCGCCTGCGTGATTTACTGGCAAACGCTGGGACTGTTCGCCACCACTCTGCTGCTGATTGTGTTGACCACCTGGTATATGTCGCTGCAGCATGAGCTGATCCATGGCCATCCCACGCGTTTCCCTCGGCTCAACCAGCTGTTTGGCACCCTGCCGCTGGCGGTGTGGTATCCCTATGGGCTGTATCGCGATTCGCATCTGGCACATCACCGCAATCACACCCTGACCGACCCGGATGAAGATCCGGAAACCTATTACCTTTCACCGGAACGCTGGGCGCAGCTCAAACCGTGGCAGCAGCGCGTGATTCATCTGCGCAATACTTTTCCCGGCCGTTTACTGCTGGGTCCGCTACTGGATATCGCGGCCACGTTGAAGATGATGCTGCTGGCGCGGGACCGTGTAGCTATCAGCATGTGGGTGATTCATCTCGCACTACTGGCGGGGCTTTTTTACTGGATGCAGCAGCAAGGATTGTCGCCGCTGTGGTTCGTGGTTGCCGTCAGTTATCCGGCATTGGCACTGACCAAAATACGTTCTTTCTACGAACATCGGGCAGAAGAAGCGCCGCTGGCACGCTCCGTGAATAACGAAGCCGCGTGGCCGTGGCGTTTGCTGTTCCTGAATCTCAACTATCATTCTGTACATCACGATCTGCCCGGTTTGCCATGGTACGGTTTGCGCAAAGTCTATCTGCTGTATCGCGACGGCTACCATCAGCGCAATCATGGTTTCCGCGTCGCCGGTTATGGCGAGTGGTTGCTGCGCTTCTGGCGCAAACCGGTCAACGTTAACGCCCATCCGGGAACGCACAAGGATGCACAGCATGCCGATCATTTCATTGCCGATGTACGACATTCACCCTCCGACGACGCTTGGCCTGACCGCAGCGCTAACGACGCTGCTGAAACAACGCGGCGTGCAGGCTGAGGTTGAGTGGCACACCGATCTGTTACCACACTGGCGCGACGATAATGTGCTGTTAAGCCAGACCTGCGGTTATCCGCTGGTGAAATCTTTGCCTGACGTTCAGCTGGTCGGCGCGTTTCAATCCAACGCGCAAGGCTGTGAGGGACTGCGCTATCGCAGTTGGTTGGTGGCACGCAAGGAGGATGAAAATCTTACCCTGAGCGATTTTCGTGGCCGCCGCGCCGTATGCAACAGTGATGACTCGCACTCGGGCTACAACTCGCTGCGCTACGTGATAGCGCCACTGGCACACGATGGCGCATTTTTTAGTGATACGCAGTTAAGTGGCAGCCATCGTCAATCGCTGGCCGCGTTGCGTGAACAACGTGCGGATATCGCAGCGATTGACTGCATCACCTGGGCGCTGTTGCGTGCTCATCACCCTGAAGAACTGGCCGGGCTAGAGATTATCGGCGAGACCCCGCTGTGTGCGGCACTGCCGTTAATTACTTCAGCGAAAACCGACCCCAAAACGCTTGAGCATCTGCGCAGCGCACTGACCGAACTCACTATCGATAAGAAGTATCAGCAGCTGCTGCTAGCGAGTCTGATCAGCGGTTTTGCGATACCAGAACGGGCATTCTACGATGAGGTGAAAGCGTGGGAAGATCAGGCTGCGGAGTATGGTGTGACGGCACTTTGATTGCCTCTGCAGTTTTTTTGACGATGCGAGCCTGCAGTCCACAGCACCTTTGTTGATGAAAAGATGCTGTGGCCAGAACGTGGGTGCTCCTTTTGTTCACCTAAGCTTAGGATTCTCCGGTTAAGCCACGATTTGTTGACGGCGCTGTGCGGCAAACTGGTTTTCCGGTTCGGCTAATCCCAGATTCTCACGCAGGGTATCGCCCTCATACTCGGTGCGATAAATCCCGCGCGCCTGCAATAGCGGGATCACCTGCTCAACGAAATCATCAAATGCAGTCGGTGTTCCACCGCGTACGATAAAGCCGTCGGTCGCGCCCTCCAGGAACCACTGCGCTAATCCGTCTGCCACCTGCTGTGCAGTGCCGAGGAAACTCGGACGCGGAGTGGCTTCCTCCAGCGCGGCCTGACGCAAGGTTAAACCGTGCTCACGCGCATTCTGCTTAATCTTATCGGTGGTGCTGCGGAAGCTGTTTGCTCCGAGATCGCCAATCTCCGGGAAGGGTTCATCCAGTGCATACTGACTGAAATCGTGATGCTCGAAGTAGCGCCCCAAATACTCCAGCGCTTTATCAATGGTCACCAGCTCGGCGGTTTGCTGATAACGGCGCTCGGCGTCCTGTTCCGTGTCCCCAATGATCACGCTAATGCCCTGGAACACGCGGATATCATCGGCATCACGGCCACGCGCCACCAGGCGACGTCGCACGTCTTCACGAAACTCACGCGCCTCTTCCAGCGTCTCCTGGCGGGTGTAAATCGCATCCGCGGCTTCAGCAGCAAAAACTTTACCCGCCTCAGAAGCCCCAGCCTGGAACACAATTGGCCGTCCCTGCGGTGAGCGGCCAACATTTAACGGCCCCTGCACGGCAAAATATTTTCCCTTGTGGTTGAGGGTATGCAGCTTGTCTGCATCAAAGAATTGTCCGCTGGCCTTATCACGCACGAAGGCATCCTGTTCCCACGAGTCCCACAGCCCTTTCGCCACCTGCAAGTATTCGCTGGCAACGCGGTAGCGCTCATCGTGCTCCGGATGGGTAGCGCGTGAGAAGTTTTTCGCTGAGCCTTCCAGCGGCGAGGTCACCACATTCCAGCCAACCCGCCCACCACTCAGTTGATCGAGGCTGGCAAACTGACGCGCCACGGTAAACGGCTCGCTGTATGAGGTGGAGAGCGTTGCCACTAACCCAATTTTCTGCGTCACCAGTGAGAGTGCGGAGAGCAAGGTGATCGGCTCAAATCGGTTAAGGAAGTGGGGAATCGACTGCGGCGTGATGTACAGCCCATCGGCAACGAACAGGAAATCGATCTTCGCCTGTTCGGCTTTACGCGCCAGATCCAGCACGTAATCGACGTTGATGCTGGCATCGGCCACCGCATCTGGATGACGCCATGCCGACATGTTGCCGGAGACACCTTGAATAATCGCCCCCAGCCGCAGCTGGCGTTGTGTTTGACTCATAACATGCTCCTGTTAAGCGTGTGCGGGCTGCCAGTCGGGTATCACCGGCAACGCCTGAAGTAGTTTTTGTGTCCACGGATGCTGCGGTGCGGCAAACACCTGGGTTAGCGCCCCGCTCTCTACGATGTGACCGTTTTGCATCACCAGCACGCGATCCGCCAGATGCTGGATCACACCGAGATCGTGAGAGATAAACAGCAGTGCGGTGCCATGTTCGGCCTGCATCTCTGCCAGCAGATCCAGCACCTGCGCCTGCACCGAGACATCCAGCGCACTCACCGGCTCATCAGCCACCAGCAGTGCCGGATTCGGCGCAAAGGCGCGCGCAATGGCGACACGTTGTCGCTGCCCGCCGGAGAGTTGTTGCGGGTAGCGCTGCAGGAAGCGGTCACCAAGCTGCACTTCATCCAGTAACTGGCGCACGCGCTGACGTCGTGCATCGCCATACATACCGACGCTGTCGAGGCTCTCGCCGATAAGTTTCTCTACCGTGTAGCGTGGATCGAACGAGCTAAACGGGTCCTGCGCGATCAGCTGCAGCCGGGCACGGCGTGCTCGACGCGCCTTCTCTGGCAAGCGATCCCAGCGTTCACCTTCCAGTTGCAGCGTGCCGCTGTCGGGTTCGGTTAAGCCCATCACCACTTTCACCAGCGAGGTTTTGCCCGAGCCGGATTCGCCGACCACCCCCAGGGTTTCTCCGGCGTGCAGGGTGAAATTGATATTGTTGAGCACCTGACGGTCGCCGTAGGCTTTATTCAGGTTGATGCCCTCCAGCAGCGGTGTTTTGCCCGGCTTTGGGCGCGCGGGTAACGGTGTGGGTTCGGTGGCACTTAAGCGCAGCCCGCGCGTGGCGGGGGTTGGCACCGCGCGTAGCAGGCGCTGTGTCCAGGCATGTTGTGGGCGATTGAGCAGCGGCCCGCTCGCGCCCTGCTCCACCACTTCGCCATCGCGCATTACCAGCACGCGGTCCGCCAGCTCCGCCACCACTGCCAGATCGTGACTGATCAGCAGTAAGCCATGCCCGTCACGGCGGCGCTGAGCCAGCAGTTGCAGGATCTGGCGCTGCACGGTCATATCCAGTGCGGTTGTCGGCTCATCGGCAAGCAATAACGTTGGACTGCCCGCCAGCGCGGTGGCAATCAGCGCACGCTGGCGTTGGCCGCCGGAGAGCTGGTGCGGATAACGCGCCAGGCGACTCTCAGCATCATGAATACCTGCCGCTTTTAGCAGAGCCAGGCTCTTTTCCTCAATCGCATCACGATGTCCTGCGGCATTGAGCGCATCGCTGAGTTGCTGCCCAATACGGCGTAAAGGATCGAGGGAGACCAGCGCATCCTGCAACACATAGCCGATGCGACGCCCGCGCAGCGTGAACCAGTCCTGCCGAGTGGCCTGACGCATATCACGTCCATCAATGGTGAAACGATCGGCGCTCAGCACCGCGCCGTCGGGCAATAAACCCAGCAAACTGCGGGCGGTCAGGGTTTTACCCGAACCAGACTCACCGACTAACGCCACTGACTCACCCGGCAAAACCTGTAAGTTGAGGTTTTTCACCACCTGCTGTGGACCAAAGCGGATGCTGAGATTTTGAATATCGATAAAGGGTTGGCTCATGCGCTTCTTCCTTCAAAACGGGCCTGCCAGTGGCGGCCTAACGTATTCACCGCAATCACGGTCAGGGTGATAAACACGCCGGGCCACACCGCGATCCACCAGGCGTTGCGCAGATAGTTACGCCCTTCCGCCAGCATCAGGCCCCATTCGGCGGTCGGCGGTTGCGGTCCCATGCCGAGGAAGCTCAAACCGGCGGTGCCGATAATGGCAGTACCCAAGCCGAGCGTGGCTAAAGCGGGCACCTGGGCGATGGCGTGCGGCAGAATATGGCGGGTGATTAACGTGAAGCGTGACAAGCCAAAGGTGCGCGCCTGCTCAACGTAGCCGGAGGTCATTACGGTGTAGGTTTGCGCACGCACCACGCGGGCGAAGCGCGGCACGGAGGCCACACCTAGTGCGATAATCAGGTTATTGGTGCCGGGCCCGGTAAACGCGATCAGCATCAGTGCCAGCAGCAGATCCGGGAAGGCGGAGATCACATCCACCGCGCGGCTCAGCAGCTCATCGATCACGCCACGTGCCAGCGCGGCAGCCAGACCTAACAACGTGCCAAACAGCACCGCCAGCGCCATCGCGGCTACGCTGATCAACAGCGAGTAGCGGCTGCCGTAAATCACACGCGTCAGCAAATCGCGCCCCAGCTGGTCGGTGCCGAGCCAGTGGGCAGCAGAAGGTGCCAGCTGCGCATTAACCGGATCGGCCAGCAGTGGATCGTTATGGGTCAGCACGCCTGGGGCGATAACCGCGATGGCCAACAGCACCAGATAGGCTATCGCCAGCCACACGGCAGTGGGCAGTGATGAGGGAAGACGTTGCAATACCGCAATCATGATTTGTTCTCCCCACGCAGACGCGGATCGATCCACAGCGACAAAATATCGACCAGCGTACTCATCACCACGTAGATCAGTGCTGAGAGAATCGCCACCGCCAGCACCACCGGCAGATCTTTGGCCAGCACTGCATCGACGGTGAGTTTGCCGAGGCCAGGGCGACCAAATACCTGTTCAGTGATCACCGCACCACTCAGCAATCCGCCCACCAGCCAGCCGGTTAGGGTCACAGCGGGGAGCGCCGCATGCCGCAAGGCGTGGCGTAAACGAATGGTGGTTTCGCCCACGCCCCAGGCACGCAGCGTCAGTGTGAACGGGGCTTCCAGCGCACGCTCCAGCTCACGACGCAGCAACTGCGCCATCACCGCTCCTTGTGCCAGGCCCAGCGCCAGTGCCGGTAACACCAGCGCTGAAAACGACCGGTCGCCCGCCACCGGGAACCAGCGCAGCGTGAAGCTAAAAATAAACAGCAGCACAATGCCCATCCAGAATGACGGCGTAGAAGCCAGCAGCAGTTCAACGCTGTTGGCCACTCGACGCCCAACGCGAAGATGGGCCGTTGCAACAGCCATCACCACCGCAAACAGGATGCTTACCAGCAGAGCCGCCAACGTTAACTTGATGGTTGGCCACAGCTGCGTGGCCAGCAGATGGCTCACTTCGGTGTTGAGCATGTATGAGCGACCAAAGTCGCCATGCAGCACGCGCCAGATGTAGTGCAGGTACTGCCACCACAGTGGCTCATTCAAGCCCCACTCGGCGCGGATCGCTGCTTCAATAGCGGGTGTCCGCAGCTGTTCACCGATCAGCAGACTGACGATATCGCCGGGTGCCAGATGCACGCCGAGAAAAGCCAGCGATACTGCGGCCCACAGCACCAGCACGCCGCCGAGCAGGCGGCCGACAATGCGGCGCGACAGCTCACTGCGCCAGACAGCAGGCCGAGGCGGTCGCGGGGTGCGGGTTACGATGCTTTCCAGACTCATCTTCGCCTCCTGGTTAATGGTCACTGAGCCAGATGTCATACGCGTTCTCCGGCATCTGCTTGTAGCTGCGGAAACCCGCGCCATGCACATAGCTGGCGGCGGCAATTTGGTCTTCCGGTTCATATAACGGAATCGCCAGCGCCTGCTCGACTAAGGCGTAGTGCTGAAGCTGGCTGTAGAATTTACGGCGCTGGTTGATATCCAGCGTGGTGGCGGCCTGATCGAGCCAGCCGTTGATTTCCGGGCTGTTGACGCGGCTGTAGTTGATTGCGCCACCGGCTTTCACCGGACGGTAGTGGTTCTCGATGTCGATGCCGTCGGTTTCAGTATTCGAGTTGGCAATCGAGCCAAAGTGACCGCTGTTGCGCACGTCGGCATAGGTGCCGGAATCGACATAGCGCAGTTTGATCTCCACGCCGAGACGCTGGCGCGCCTGGGCTTGCACCGCCTGTAACAGCACATCGCGTTGGTCGCGTACCGTGGCCTGCGCCTGAATCACTTCAATGCTCAGTCGCTGGCCGTCTTTGCTGCGAAAGCCTTCTGCGTCACGCGTTTGCCATCCGGCTTGATCCAGCAGTTTGTTCGCCGCCGTCGGGTTATTGCCGTACTGGCCTTCCAAATCATTGTTGTAGAGTGGATCGACCGGTGAGGTGATGCCCCATGCGCGGGTGCGTTCGCCGCGATACACCGATTTCAATAGTGGATCGATATCCAGCCCTTGCAACAGCGCCTGACGCACCTTCACATCTTGCGTTGGGCCATATTCCACGTTGAGGAACAACGAATAAGGTGTGCCGGTATTCAGCGCGTGCTGATAGGTAAAATCTGCGCTGTCATTAAACTCGCTGGCATCATTGCCGGAGATCCCCTCAATGATATCCAGCTGGCCGGAAAGCAGCGCGCCGGTGCGCACCGAGGATTCCGGCAGGAAGCGATAGGTCACCCGCTCCAGATACGCCGGGCCTTGATGATGTGCGGTGGCCGGTGCCCAGTGGTAATGCGGATTGCGCACCAGTGTTAGCTGCTGGCCCTTTTCGTAGCTTTCGATGATGAAAGGGCCGGTGCCCGCGATCTCTTTGCCGCCGGCTTTGAGCTGCGCTGAGTGCCAGCTGGCGGGAGCCAGAATCTGCAGCTTTGCAGCAAACGACAGGAATGGCGCATAGCCCTGTTTTAAGGTGATCACCACAGTGTCGTTATCAGGTGTTTCAACGCTGGCAATGCGCGCGCTCAGGGCGCAGATGCTGGTTCCGGCGCAATATTTCGGGTCCTGGACCTGGCGGAAGTTCTCCGCCACCGCGTTGGCATCCAGTTTCTCACCGTTCGAGAAGGTGACATCGCGACGCAGCGTAAAGCGATAAACTTTGCCGTCCGGGCTGACTTCGTAACCCGTCGCCAGCCACGGCACGAAGCTGCCATCGGTGCGACGTGCCAGCAGGGATTCCCACACATTGCGCAGCGTGACCTCTGCCTTAGACTGCCCGTTAAGCTGCGGGTTTAACGGTGCCGGTTCTGTCTCCACACCATAGGTCAGTGACCCGCCGCTGCGCGGGGATTCTGCGCCAGGCGTGGCCGAGGTGTTCAGCAGGCACGCCAGCCCCAGCGCCAGCGTGATTGAATTCGCTTTCATAATGTCCCTGTTGTTTTTGAAAGGGTGAGTCAGGCAATTTTGGCAATCGGCTGCGGGTGGAATTCCTTTTTCAGGAACACCAGCGCTTCGCCCAACGCATTGGTACGGTGATGAAAAGGCTGATAGCCGCGACGCAAATAAAGCTCGCTCAACCAGGGATGTTTGGTGGCGGTTGCCAGATAGACGCCCGGCGCTTTAAGCGTCTCTTTCAACAGGCTGTCTTCGGCGTAGCTAATGATTTCACGGCCATAGCCCTGCCCTTTGTAATCGGGATCCACGGCAAACCAGTGGATAAATGGCAGCGATGAGGGCGCATCAGTTTCCTGCTGCCACGGAAAGCGCACCGTGACCGTTGCAACAGCGCGCTTCCATTTGCGCAGCACCAGCACCGTTTCCTGTTCAATGACGCGGCGTACCTGCTCGACGTTGCCCTGCGAAATGGTGAAATGCACATCCAGCGCCACCAGCGAGGCATACGCACGCTGTAACAGGGCAAATATCTCTTCGGCATCGTCGGGTTTGGCGATTTGGATGGATTGGCTCATGTTCGGGTTTCCTGAATTTATCTTCAGGGAATTATTGAAATCCGGGGAATTAAAGTAAAACGAGAATAGTGGCAATGGATTTGTTAATTGTGGGAAATAACAGAATCGTTTTATTCGGCACATAGCATAGCGGCAAAATTTATCGCGCGCCCATGAGCAATAAAGTTGCTTCTCATGCACGCGCAATAAATCATGCCGCTACAAATATTTTTTACAGATTAGTGTTTGCTTAACCATACATCGTAAACACTTTCCGGCATCTGTTTATAACTGCGGAAGCCGTAATCGTGCACGTAGCTGGCGGTGGCGAGCTGATCTTCTGGTTCGTACAACGGAACCGCTAAGGCCAACTGAAGCAGTGCACGCTGCTGCAACTCGCTGTAATACTGACGGCGTTGCTGCAAATCGAGCGTGGCAGCGGCCTTATCCAGCTGTGCATTAAGGCCAGCATCGTTAACACGGCTGTAGTTAATCGCGCCGCCCTGAGCGATGGGCCGATAGTGGTTCTCAATATCTACGCCATCGGTCGGCGTGTTGGAGTTGGCGATGGTGCCGAACTTGCCGCTTTTGCGCACATCCGCGTAGGTGCCGGAATCAACGTAATTCAGCTTAAGATCGATGCCCAAACGCTGGCGCGCTTGTGCCTGAATGGCCTGCAATAACACGTCACGCTGGTCGCGCACCGTGGCCTGAGCCTGAATCAACTCAATGCGCAGCCGCTCGCCATTTTTGCTGCGGAAGCCTTCGCTATCACGGGTTTGCCAGCCTGCTTCATCCAGCAGTTTGTTGGCGGCATCCGGGTTATTGCCGTATTTTCCTTCCAGCTCGTTGTTGTAGAGCGGATCAATCGGTGAGGTAATGCCCCACGCGCGCGTACGCTCACCGCGATACACTGATTTCAAAAGCGGGTCGATCTCCAGCCCCTGCAACAGCGCCTGGCGCACTTTAACATCCTGCGTGGGACCATACTCAACATTGAGAAACAGCGAATATGGCGTGCCGGTATTCAGCGCGTGCTGGTAGGTGAAATCGCTGTTGTCCTTGAATTCACCGGCATCATTGCCCGAGATTCCTTCTATGGCATCCACCTGACCGGACAGCAGCGCCCCGGTTCGCACCGAGGATTCCGGCAGGAAGCGATAGGTGACGCGGTCAAGATAGGCCGGCCCCTGATGTTTCGCCGTGGCAGGCGCCCAGTTGTATTTCGGGTTCCTGACGTAAGTGACCTGCTGACCCTTTTCGTAGCTTTGCAGGATAAACGGGCCGGTGCCGGCAATCTCTGTACCGCCCGATTTCAGCTGCGATGACTTCCAGCTGGAGGGGGAGAGAATTTGCAGCCCTGCGGCGAATGAAAGGAACGGCGAATAAACCTCTTTCAACGTAATCACTACCGTGTGATCGTCTGGCGTTTCAATCTTGTCGATGTGTGAACCCATCAGGCACAGGCTGGTGCCGGCGCAGTATTGCGCCACCTGAGTTTGACGGAAGTTTTCGGCCACCGCGTTGGCATCAAATTTTTCTCCGTTGGAGAAGGTGACATCGCGACGCAGGTTGAAACGCAAGGTTTTGCCATCCTCGCTGACCTGATAACTTTCGGCCAGCCAGGGCACAAAGCTGCCGTCCGGACGGCGTGCCAGCAGCGATTCCCAGAAGTTACGCAAGGTGATTTCGGCTTTGTCCTGCCCGTTCAGTTGCGGGTTAAAGGTAGTGGGTTCGGTTTCGACGCCCACCGTTAAACTGCCGCCCGTGACCGGTTTGTCGGCGGCAACAGCGTGAAACGCACCGCCAAGCAAACTTAAGCCCAGCGCCAGAGAAATCGCATTAATTTTCATATTATCCTTGGTGATAGCAGGTGTTATTTTAATCAGCCCGAATTCCGGCCTGTTTTTTAATTTCCGCTAAAGTATTAAAATCCAGATAAATAAATGTAAAACGACAATAGTGGCAAAGGTTGTGATGAAATGATTTAAGGCGGGAAATAAAATAGTCGCGCCACCCTTTATGGCGGCATGCAGCCCTCCGCATTAATGCGAATATGACGAATGGATAGATGAAATGGTATTAAGTGGCGGCATCCTTGCCGCCCCATCATTACTCGGCGCGTGACGCAATAATGGCTTCGGCCACATTGCGTGGCGCTTCAGCGTAATGCGCAAACTCCATGCTATAGGTCGCACGGCCTTGAGACATGGATCGCAGCGTGGTGGCGTAACCAAACATCTCTGACAACGGCACTTCAGCGCGAATGATGCGTGCACCAAAGCGCTCATCCATGCCCTGCAGCGAACCACGACGTGAGGACAGATCGCCCATCACACCACCGGCATACTCCTCTGGCGTCTCCACTTCCACCTGCATCACCGGCTCAAGGATCACCGGGTCAGCCTGTTTCGCGGCCGCTTTGAAGCCAAAAATCGCTGCCATGCGGAAGGCCATCTCCGATGAATCGACGTCGTGATACGAACCGAAGGTCAGGGTGGCTTTCAGATCCACCACCGGATAACCCGCCAGCACACCGCTGTTCAGCGCCTCACGAATCCCCTTCTCCACTGAAGGAATAAACTCGCGCGGCACCACACCGCCCTTGGTGGCATCTTCAAAGGCAAAACCGGCGCCTGCCGCCTGCGGTTCCAGCGTCAGCACCACATGACCATACTGACCTTTACCGCCCGACTGGCGCACAAACTTGCCTTCCACATCGCGCACCGTTTTACGGATGGTTTCGCGATAGGTCACCTGGGGTCGACCAATGTTGGCTTCGACGCCGAATTCACGCTTCATGCGATCAACGATGATTTCCAGATGCAACTCGCCCATGCCGGAGATAATCGTCTGGCCTGACTCCTCATCGGTGTGCAGGCGGAACGACGGATCTTCCGCCGCCAGACGCTGCAGCGCCAGCCCCATTTTCTCCTGATCCGCCTTGGTTTTCGGCTCAATCGACAGCGAGATTACCGGGTCCGGGAACTCCATGCGTTCCAGCGTGATCACTGCATTGGGATCGCACAGTGTTTCACCGGTCGTGACCTCTTTTAAGCCGACACAGGCGGCAATATCACCCGCACGAATCTCTTCGATTTCGATGCGATCGTTTGCCTGCATCTGCACGATACGCCCGATGCGCTCCTTGCGCCCTTTCACCGCATTCCACACGCTGTCGCCTTTGCGCAGCACGCCGGAGTAAACGCGGACGAAGGTCAGTTGACCGACGTAAGGATCGCTCATCAGCTTGAATGCCAGCGCCGAGAATGGCTCATCGTCATCCGCATGACGTTCATCGTGCTCGCCCTTTTCATTCACGCCTGAAACCGCTGGAACATCCAGCGGTGACGGCATCAACTCAATCACCGCATCAAGCATGCGCTGTACGCCTTTGTTTTTAAACGCACTGCCGCACAGCATCGGCTGGATCTCGCCAATCAAAGTGCGTTGACGCAATCCGGCGATCACCTCTTCTTCGCTCAGGTCGCCCTGCTCCAGATAGCGATCCATCAGCGCTTCACTGGCTTCGGCCGCAGCGGCCACCATATTTTCACGCCACTCAGCGGCCAGCGCCTGCAGCTCCTCGGGGATTGGCGCATAGCTGAACGTCATGCCCTGGCTGGCCTCATCCCAGTAGATGGCGCGCATCTTGTTGAGATCCACTACGCCTGCGAAATGCTCTTCCGCACCAATCGGAATCACAATCG
Source organism: Pantoea sp. alder81 (assembly GCF_020179835.1). Classification (GTDB taxonomy): domain Bacteria; phylum Pseudomonadota; class Gammaproteobacteria; order Enterobacterales; family Enterobacteriaceae; genus Pantoea. The sequence goes on from NZ_JAIUDA010000002.1 coordinate 457,491, forward strand.
GGACCGGATTGGCATGCAGACGATCTTTCATCATCTGCACTACGCGGAAGAAGTCCGCACCCTGGCGGTCCATCTTGTTAACAAAGGCAATGCGCGGTACGTGATACTTGTTGGCCTGACGCCACACGGTTTCTGACTGTGGCTGAACGCCACCGACCGCGTCATATACCATCACGGCACCGTCCAGCACACGCATGGATCGCTCCACTTCGATGGTGAAATCGACGTGTCCGGGGGTATCGATGATATTGATGCGGTGTGGCGTGAAGCTGCCATCCATGCCCGGCCAGAAGCAGCTCACTGCCGCCGAGGTGATGGTAATGCCACGCTCCTGCTCCTGCGCCATCCAGTCTGTGGTTGCCGCGCCATCGTGCACTTCACCCAACTTGTGGCTCATCCCGGTGTAAAACAGAATGCGCTCAGTGGTGGTAGTTTTGCCGGCATCGATGTGCGCGGAGATGCCGATATTGCGATAACGTTCGATAGGTAGGGGTCGGGGCATGATGCGTCCTTAGTCTGTTCGACTGGATAAATGGGCGAGCACCATTGCCCGCCGCTGCGCAACAGCATAGACCTATTGTACGAGTAAATACGAACAGTTTGAGCCTTTTTTAGCCATCGGAAAAATCTTGTGACGGTTTCAGCATTTACGGGCTGGCAAGCTCAGCCCTTCCCGATTTATGGTAAGGCTTCACTCTCAACGGGAAATCTAACCATGCGCATTCTGGTTGTCGGCGCCGGTGCCACCGGCGGGTATTTCGGTGCACGTCTGGCGCAAGCAGGACGTGATGTGACATTTCTGGTGCGCGAGCGCCGTTTTCAACAGCTGCAACAAAACGGCTTAGTGCTGAAGACGCCGGGCAGCACGGAAGTGATTCAGCCGCAGCTGGCGCAAACCGGCAAGCTTACCGGCCAGTTTGATCTGATTATCCTGACGGTGAAAAGCTTTGGTCTGGATCAGGCGATTGAGGATATTGCCCCCGCCGTCGGGCCAGAAACGCTGATCATGCCGATCCTTAACGGCATGCGCCATATCGATACGCTGCGCGCACACTTTGGCGACAAGGTGATAGGCGGCCTGTGCAAAATCAACACCACGCTGGGTGAACAAGGTGAAGTGGTGCAGATGACACCGCTGCATATTCTCTATTACGGTGCGCTGGATGGGCATAATGATGCACGTCTGCAACGTGTCGATGAAACGCTGAACGTGGCACAGTTCGACAGCGTTTTTGCTGACAACATCATCAGCGAGCTGTGGGAAAAATGGCTGCTGCTGAGCACGTTGGGTGCGGTGTGCTGCATCGCGCGGGGAAATACCCAGCAGGTGTTGCGATCTCAGGGTGGTGAGGCATTGTTGCAGGGGATTTTTGCTGAAGTACTTTCCGTGCTAAAAGCAGATGGCTATCAGGAACGCCCAGCGGTAACAGCGAAGATCTATGAAACGCTGAATAATCCGCAGGTAGCGATGACATCTTCAATGTATCGCGACTTAACCCAGGGTTACGAGATTGAGGCGGATCAGGTGATTGGCGATCTGCTGGTGCGCGGTGCACGCAGTGGCCTGGTGACGCCGTTGCTGAATGCGGTGTATGTGAATTTGCAGGTGTATTTGCAGAATCGTTAAATCGCGGGTTAATACCGTTGCGGCGCGATTTGTCGCGCGAACCTGAAAAGGTTAAATCGCTGATTAATGAGCAATAAATTGCGCCGCTACGGGATTATGCGCGTTTTATCCAAGACGCGACTTTACACCTGGCAGCTGCATCAATCGCTGCCAGCCGGCTTCCACCTCATCCGGAATATCCACATGCCCGAGGAAGCCTTTACCTCGCGGGCCATAGCCGTTTTCATCATCGCGCAGGCGCTGAATCTCACCCATCAGCAGTGAGAGAAAACGCTCCATTGACCATAATCCCTGCGGCGGCGCGCCGATAATGCGCAGCATGCCAGCATCCATCATCACCTGCGGGACGAACACCGGCCAGCTGATAAATTCGGGGGCGTCGGCACGGTCGCGCCACTGGTGGCGGAACGTTTCCCAGGTGCGGCGCTGCATCAGAGGGTCCTGCACCAGCAGCACATGCTGCGGCTGCCACTTCTGCTCATCCAGCAGTTTTTGACTGAAGGCGGCATTCTCACCACAGTTGCGTGAGGCGGTTTCCAGCAGCAACTGATCGTCTGGCAGTGCGGCAAACATCTTTGCCATGTCGCCCAGCAACTCTGCTTCGCTTTTGCCTTGAGTAGGAATCTGACGATAGAGCGGATGATTAGCGATCATCTCCGCCAGTAGCACTGTGGAATGGCCGATACCGCCGCTGATCAACAGTGGCAGTTGATACTTCTTCGCTAGCGCAATCACGCCTTCAACATTCGGCAGTACCGCGTGACCGGCAAGAATCGCCAAATCAACCTCCAGCGTGCCGTCCGCCGGCATATGGTCAAGCGCCAGCCAGGCCGCAAGCGTATTGATATCCTGAATCTGTTGGCTATTGAGCTGCATCGCATTCTCCTCGCATTAACACTGGCAGTGTAGCGGCTTAACTCCGCGACAGCAGAGAAAAATTTGCTACACTCGCCGCTATCAGATTCAGGAGAGTTTATGACAGCGCGTTCCGTTACCCTCGATGATGTCGCCGAACTGGCGGGGGTTTCCTATCAGACCGTTTCCCGTGTGCTTAACCATTCCGTGCAGGTCTCGCCGCGCACGCGCGCCAAAGTCGAAGCCGCGATGCAGCAGCTTAACTATGTGCCTAACCGCGTGGCACAACAGCTGGCCGGTAAAGCCACGCGCACGCTCGGGCTGGCCACCAGCGATCTGGCACTGATGGCGCCCGCGCAGATCGCCTCGGCGATTCATGAACGTGCCGCTGCACAGGGTTATCATCTGGTGATCGCCATGGCGAACGCGACCGAAAACGCCCAGGATACGGTGAATGAATTGCTGGCGCAGCGCGTGGATGCGCTGCTGATCAACCTGCCGTTGGATGCCGAACAGGCCGCGCAGGTGCAGCAGCAGTGCGGCAGCAAGCCTGTGCTGTTTCTGGATGTTGAACAGCATGCCGCTGTCGCCCAATGCCAGTATCAGAGTGAATCGGGTGCGCAGCAGGCGGTGGAGCATCTTGTCGCGCTGGGTCATCGCCAGATTGGCGTACTGAACGGGCCAGAAAGTTCGGCGTCGGCGCGGGCACGCTTTACCGCATGGCAGCAGGCATTGGCATCGCATCAGCTGCAGCCGATATGCGTACTGCACGGCGACTGGAGTGCGGCATCCGGCTATCAGGCATTATTGCAGCTGTTGCCCGATCGCTTACCGCAGGCACTGTTGGTGGCGAACGATCAGATGGCACTCGGTGCGATGCGTGCACTGCATCAACATGGCGTGAAGATCCCCGGCGAGATGTCGATTATTGGCTACGACGATACCGCCGAAAGCGCGTGGTATCAGCCGCCGCTCACCACCGTGCGTCAGGATTTGCAGCAGTTGGGTGCGGTAAGCGTGGATCGCTTGCTGGCAGAGTTAGCGGGGGAAGCGGTGCAGCCCATGCCGCTGAAAACTGAATTGGTATTGCGTGAGACCACGGCAGAGCCGATGCAGAATGGTGTAGATGTGGCGGAGATTGCGCAGCAGTTGCAGGCACTCGCGCGGGCATTAAAAAAGTCGCCATAAATGGCGACTCTATAGGCAGAAAACGTGAGGTGCGCTTTGATGCGCACCTGGAAAATCACTGTGGCTTTGGCTCGCCCATCGCTTTCAACTTCTTCGACAGCTCGCGACGCTCTTTAGAGAGATCAGCGTTTTTGATGATGTACTCATCAACGCGATCTTCATAGTCCACACGCATTGACGCAATAATTTCCTGAATCGCTTCAACGCTCATGCCTGGTTTGATGTATTCACTCAGGTTGTCCAGCAGCAACACACGTTTCTGGTTATCACGGACTTTCTTCTCGTTATCCACGATTTCGCGCTGCAGTTTGTTTTTACGACGAAACATACGCACAAACTCCAGAACGTCCTGAAACGATTGCTTGGCATTTTCCATGTTGGCACCTTTCTTTGAGCCTGCCGCGGCAGGCGGAATAGTCATGAGCTACAGCTTAGCGGCTGACTTAATGTGAAAGCAATTTTCACAGCTAAATTCGGACTGGCACTTATCTTAGCGCAAAGAAAGGGTGATTCACATTAAGTCATTGCCGGAGAAAACTATTTGCGCAATGCCAGTCGTACCAGGTCCGTTATACGCTCCAGTTGACGCGCCTGTTCCAGACTCAGCCATACGTAGCCGTAGATCGCCGTGGTCTCTAAGCGCCCGCTACGATTGGCCATCAACTGCTCCAGTTCCTGCGTGATCTCTTCCAGTTCATGACTGTTGGCGATCACTTGCTCCGTCTCCCCTTTCACCATCAGCGTGGCCAGGGCATTCAGGGTATCTTCCGTCATCTTCTGACTGCGACGCAGCGTCGGCGCGTTCAACAGCAGCAGGTGGCTCTCACGTGATGACCACCATGCATCAATTTGCATCTGCATAGTGTTAACCATATTACGGTTGATGGTCTGAATCGCTTCAAACACCGATTTCGGAATACGCGTCTCTTTGCTGGCTGGTTCCAACAGCGCGCGCATTTTGATCACGCTGGAGAGCTGTTTCTGGAAAGTCTTATTGAGTCGCGGTTTTTCCAGCAGGTTGGCGGAGAATCCGGTGTGATGCAGTTTCGCCATCGCCAAAAACGAATCTGACAGCTGAATGCGCCAGTGCGTGAAGGCTCGCTGCGCCAGAATCGCACTGAACAGCAGCGCCATGATCGACCCGAGGATCACATCACCGCCGCGCCACAGCGCCACGGTGAAATCACCAGCCGGAGCCCCCACCACCACGCCGAGGGTAATACCAATCAGTAGCGCCATGTAAGGATGTTTGCCCAGCGTCAGGTAGCCGCAGATGATCATCACCACGAAGCACCACGACAGCATCATTGGCAGCGAAATCAGCTCCAGCTTCAGGGCAATCAATCCCGATGCCAGCCCCGCAAAAGTACCGCTGATGCGTTGAATCACGCGCGGAAAAACATTGCCCCAGGTTGAGATCGGCCCCATTACCACCACCAGCGTGATCAGCGGCCAGGTGCCTTCCGGAATATCAGTCAAACGCACAAACAGAAAACAGAGCACAAAGGCGATAGCGATGCGCACGCCGTGCACAGCGCGATAATGGCGGTAGAACCAGAACTCAATGGCAGAGATGGGTTTGTCGGCGCGTAACATGGTGGTCCGGAAACGATAAAAATTTGCGCGCTATGTTACCCTGGCGCGACACGAACATTGAGTGCTGCACAGCACTATTTCCGCTCTTTTTTTGCAATTCAACAAGTGCGCTACATCTTATTTTCGCTTATGAAACATCGAAGTAACGCACTGATGATATTAGTCGGCTGCACGTACCGGAATGTACATGTCCACCAGCCAGTCGCCGCTGTCAGAGCCGTCGGAAAGGTAATGTTCGAAGCAGGGACGATTATCCACCTGCCAGTCGGTTTTCGTCTTGAGATGATCAAACAGGCTGTGCCAGGCAGTGAAGAAATCGTTATTCATCACTTCCATGCGCGCATGGAAATATTGCCCACCGGGTAGCAATCCCTGTTCGATGTCGTCGCCATAAGAGGGCACCGCATCGGTAGGCGCAGTGATCACCGTTTCAACGCGCAGCTCTTCCGGCGGTATGACTTCTGGATTGCCATAATAGATGGCGAGCCATTCGCCTTCGACGCCATGCTGTTCGACCCAGCTTTTCAGCTGGTTGAATCCGCGCGGCACCGTCTCTTGCCAGGGTCCCTGCAGATGATAGCCCAGCCAGCTTTGAGGATTACGCTCAACGATTGATGCTTTCATACCTTTGCCTCCGTTCAGCAGCAGAAAGCCCATTCTGGCCGCTCCCTTGATATCGGCAAGAGCGGCCATGCCATCCGCTGCGGATTACAGTTTCAGTTTTACGTAGTCACTGATACGCGTGATGATGCCGGCTTTATCCACGCCTTGTAGGGCATATAGCGGATAGCTCGCCAGCTGCTTGTCTTTGTCCATTACCTGGATTTCACCCACCTGCTCACCCGCTTTCAACGGCGCTTCCAGGTCTTTACGCTCAATCACATACTTCGCCATCACGTTTGACACTTCGGTACGCGGCAGCGACAGATAAATATCCTGGGTGGTGCCGACATCCACTTTATGCGGATTGCCGTACCAGACGTTCTCGGTGCCGATTTTCTTACCCGCATGGAACAGCTGCACGGTATCGAAGTTGTTCTGACCCCACACCAGCAGTTTACGCGCCTGCTCTTCACGCCCTTTCGAACTCTTGCCGCCCATGATCACCGCAATCAGGCGATGGCGACCCACCACATTCGACGCGATGATATTGAAGCCTGCTGATTCAGTATGGCCTGTTTTCATGCCATCAACGTGAAGGTTTTGATCCCATAACAAACCGTTACGGTTATTTTGCGTGATGCCGTTCCAGCTCAGGGTTTTCTCGGCGTACATGGCATAGAAGTCCTGCTCACCGCTGATGATGGCGCGCGACAGCACCGCCAAATCGCGCGCGGTGGTGTGCTGACCCGGCGCATCCAGGCCGTGCACGGTTTCAAAGTGGGTGTGCGTCAGGCCAAGCTTCTGTACGTAGTTGTTCATCATATTGACGAAGCTGTCCTGGCTGCCTGCCACGTAGTCCGCTAACGCCACGCAGGCGTCGTTGCCGGAATCAATGATCACGCCACGCATCAGATCACGCACCGTGACTTTATCACCCGGTTTGAGGAACATCAGCGAGGAGCCTTTGAACACCGGATTCCCCGCTGCCCAGGCATCTTTGCCTACGGTAACGTAGTCATCGCGGGTGATTTTTTTCTGATCGACCGCGCGATCGACCACATAGCCGGTCATCAGCTTGGTAAGACTCGCTGGGTTACGCTCTTCATCAGGATTACCTGCGGTGAGGATCTGGCCCGTGGTGGCGTCCATCAGCACCCATGAGGCCGCATCAATCGGCGGAGGCGTCATTGGGAATGGCATGCTGTCGTCAGCGTGCGCCAGTGATGCCCAAACAATCATTCCAGATACAGTTACCAGCAGACGCCTTTTCAACACTTCTTCCTCAAAATCAAAAAATGAATTTACCGCCGCACGTTTTACGGCAATTAGCGTCTGGATAGTTGAATAAATTGAAAAAAAGTATGAACTGCGGACAAATGCTGCGCGCCTGCCCGCAGCAGCGGTAATCAAGGTTGTGCTCCACCCGGCGGGCGACTATTCTGTGCCTTGATTTTCTACAGCCAGGATACCGCCGTGCCCGCCTCTGAGTTCACCTTTTTGTTTCACGATTATGAGACCTTCGGTAAAAGTCCTTCGCTGGACCGTCCGGCGCAGTTTGCCGGGCTGCGCACCGATAAAGATTTCAACGCCGTAGGTGAACCGCAGGTGTTTTACTGCCAGCCCGCTGATGACTATCTGCCGCAGCCGGAAGCCGTGATGATCACCGGCATCACGCCTCAGGTGGCTAAAGCGCGCGGCGTGACAGAAACAGCGTTTGCTGAACGTATTCATGGCCTGTTTACCGAGCCGCAAACCTGTGTCATCGGTTACAACAATGTGCGCTTCGACGATGAAGTGACGCGCAATATCTTCTATCGCAACTTCTTCGATCCTTACGGCTGGAGCTGGCAGAACGGCAATTCGCGCTGGGATCTGCTGGATGTGATGCGCGCATGCTATGCCCTGCGCCCGGAAGGCATTGTCTGGCCGGAAAATGATGATGGCTTCCCGAGCTTTAAGCTGGAGCATCTCACCAAAGCCAACGGCGTGGCGCACGAACAGGCGCACGATGCGATGTCCGATGTGTATGCGACGCTGGCGATGGCCAAACTGGTGAAAGAAAAGCAGCCGAAGCTGTTCGAGTTTCTGTTCACCCATCGCAATAAGCAGAAGCTGATGCACCTGATTGATATCCCGCAGATGAAGCCGCTGGTGCACGTCTCCGGTATGTTCGGTGCGGCGCGCGGCAACACCAGCTGGGTAGTGCCAGTGGCGTGGCATCCGGATAATCGCAATGCGCTGATTGTGGTGGATCTGGCGGGCGATATGCAGCCCCTGCTGGATCTGGATGCGGATGAACTGCGCGAGCGGTTGTACACCAAACAGAGTGAGCTGGGCGATCGCGCGGCAGTGCCGATCAAGCTGGTGCACATTAATAAGTGCCCGGTGCTGGCGCCGGCGAATACTTTGCGTCCGGAAGATGCTGAGCGTCTGAATATTGACCGTCAGCGCTGTCTGGCAAACCTGGCACTGCTGCGTCAGCACGCTGAAGTGCGCGAAAAAGCGGTGACGCTGTTTGCTGAGGCCGAGCCGTTTAAGCCTTCGGAAGATGTGGATGCACAGCTGTATGATGGTTTCTTCAGCGATGCCGATCGCGCGGCGATGAACATTGTGCGTCAGACGCCGCCGCAGAATTTACCGGCACTGGATTTGACCTTCGACGATAAGCGTATTGCGAAGCTGCTGTTCCGCTATCGTGCGCGTAACTTCCCCGGCACGCTGGATGATCAAGAGCAGCAACGCTGGTTGCAGCATCGCCGCGAAGTGCTGAATGCCGATCGCGTTCAGGCGTTTCTGTTAGAGCTGGAGTCGTTAGCGAGCTTGCATGAGGATAATGCAGAGAAGATGGCACAGCTGAAAGCACTGTATTTGTATGCGCAGGAGTTGGTGTCTTAGTCAGTCCACATGCGTTAACTCTGCCATATGAATCGCGGTATGTTGCGACCCAGTGCGCATAAATGCGCACCCTACGATGCCCGCTGTGACGTGTTACCCATGTGCCCGGTTTGTACCTTAATGCGTACTCTAAGATTCCTGGTCGTTTGATAGGTATTTGGGGTGAAGGCGCACATAAATGTGCGCCATACGAGTGGATTTCGTAGTGTCGCCATTTATGGCGACCGGTTTATCCTTAAATCAATTCCCACACCATCCAGGTGAGCGCAAAGCCGCTCAAGCCCATCAAGGTGGTCAGCACGGTCCAGGTTTTCAGGCCATCGGCCACTGAAAGCCCCAGATAGCGCGTCACCACCCAGAAGCCGGCATCGTTAACGTGTGACAAGCCCAATCCACCGAAGCACGCTGCCAAAGTTACCAGCACGCGCTGCATATCGGTCACATCGCCTACCGCCTGGCTCAACAGGCCGCTGGTGGTCAGAATCGCCACCGTAGCCGAACCCTGGGATGCACGCAGCGCCAGTGACAGAATAAAGGCGGCTGGCACCAAGGGCAGATGCAGAGTTTCTAGCGTGACCGCCAGCGCTTTACCCACGCCCGATTCCACCAGCACTTTACCGAACGCACCCCCAGCACCCGCCACCAGAATCACGCTGGCAGAGCTTGGAATCGCGCGACCGGTCAGATCTTCCAGTTTCTCTTTGCTCCAGCCGCGACGCACGCCCAGCAACCATGCCGCCAGCGCCAGCGCAATCAGCAGCGCAATCGGCGGGTTACCAATCACCGTCATCACGTTACGCAGAATGCTGCCTTCCGCCAGCATGGTGTGCGCCAGCGTACCCAGCACGATCAACACAATCGGCACCACAATCAGGCCCGCGATGGTCATTGCCCCCGGTGGTGGCACTTCGCTTTTTGGCGTGCCTTCCGGTTTTGCCAGCTGTAACTGCTCAAGCACATCCACGGAAAGGTGGTATTGACGCAGGTTCATCGCTTTTGCCACGTAGTAACCGACAATGCCAACCGGAATGGAGATCAGGATGCCGAGCATCATTAACCAGCCCATATCGGTATGCAGAATACCGGCCGCGGCTGCCGCGCCTGGGTGCGTCGGCAATGCTACGTGCACGGTCAACATCACGCCTGCCATCGGCAAACCAAACTTCAGCGGTGAGACGCGCGCGACTTTGGTAAAGCCGTAGATCAGCGGAATCACAATGATAAAGCCGACTTCAAAGAACACCGGAATACCGAGGATAAACGCTGCCATGGTCAGCGCGGCGACGGTACGTTTGATACCGAGCGACTTACTGAAGCGCTGCGCCAGCGATTCGGCACCGCCTGAGGCTTCAATCACTGCGCCGAGCATCGCCCCCAGCACGATGATAATGGTGATATGACCCAGCAGGTTGCCCATGCCGCTAAAGATGGTTTCCATAATCTTATCAGCCGGGATACCGGTACTGATGGCGACGATCAGACTGACAATCAGCAGAGCAACAAACGGATGAACTTTGGCTTTTATCACCAGCAGCAGCAGTATGACAATGCTGGCAGTAGCGATAGCTAACAGCAACGCGGTTGACATGATAAACCTCTAATTCTATTCCCCCCGTCATACTTCAAGCTACAGGTGCGTTGGCTACGTGGATTCGCCCCAGTCACTTACTGATGTAAGCTTCCGGGGACTCACCCACTTGCCGCCTTCCTGCAGCTCGAATTATTTAGGGGGTACTTGGGTATATTTTTAATGTTTTATGAATTCAGGTAAGACTTCACCCGCACAGGGCGCAACGCACTGTGCTGGGCGGTACAACAAAGGTTATTTCGCGTAAGGCGCGAACCAGCCGAGGCCCGCTTCGGTACGACCGCGTGGGAAGTACTCGCAGCCAACCCAACCGTCATAGCCGACCTCATCCAGCAGGCTGAACAGGTACGGATAGTTGATCTCGCCTTCATCAGGTTCATGACGATGCGGCGCAGAGGCGATCTGGATATGGCGATAACGCCCAGCGTATTCGCGAATCAGATGGCTGAGGTTGCCGTCTACCAACTGCGCATGGAACAGATCCAACTGTGTGAACACGTTCGAACGATCGATACGTTCCATCATCGCCAGCGTCTGATACTGGCTGGAGTAGAGATAGTTCGGCTTCGTTACCGGGTTCAGCGCTTCCAGCAGCAGGCGAATACCGTGCGGGGCAAAACGCTCAGCGGCATAATGCATATTGCGCACGAAGGTCTCTTCGTAAGCGGCACGATCGGCACCGTTCGGCACCGTTGCCGCCATCACGTGCACCTGCGGGCAGTTCAGCGCCAGCGCATATTCCAGCGCACGATCGATATCGGCACGCGCTTCTTCTTCACGGCCCGGAATCGCAGATACCCCCCACTCCCCGGCCTGCACGTTTCCGGCCGCGGTATTGAACAGCACCAGCTCCAGCTGATGTTTCTCCAGCTCGGCTTTGATCACCTCGGCCGGATAGTCATACGGGAACAGGAACTCAACAGCACGGAAACCGGCGTTGGCGGCTGCGGCAAAGCGTTCAATAAACGGCACTTCGCCGAACTGCGTGGATAAATTAGCTGCAAACTTAGGCATCAGTAATTCCTCAATTCCGCGACTTCATCATCGGTCAGATAACGAATCGAGCGGTCGCCGAGCGTAAACATCAGACGCGCGGTCTCTTCCAGTTCTTCAGTGTTATTAGCTGCTTCACGCAGCGATTTACCCACGACCACCGGGCCGTGATTGGCCAGCAGGAACGCGTTATAACGTGGCGCGAGCTGCGCAAGATCTTCGGCCAGACGATCGTCACCCGGTTTGTAATACGGCACCACCGGCACATCGCCCACGCGCATCACCACATAAGGCGTGAACGGGCGAATGCAGTTTTCGCTGTCGAGATCGTTGAGGCAGGAAAGCGCCGTCAGATAGTGGCTGTGCAGGTGCACCACCGCTTTGCAGGCGGGATTGTTCAAATAGAGCGCACGGTGAAACGCCACTTCTTTCGAAGGCTTGTCACCCGAAATCCACTCGCCCTGCATCGTCACTTTTGACAGGCGATCGGCCTGCAGTTCACCGAGGCAAGAACCAGTAGGTGTCGCCAGCAGGTTGCCGTCTTCCAGCAACAGTGAAAGATTGCCTGCTGAGCCGGTGGCGTAACCGCGCTGGAAAAAGGAGGCGCCAAGTTGCACCATCTCTTCGCGTGCTTGTTGTTCGGTCATGCTGAAAACTCCGTTTGTGCGCGGGCAAAGAATTGTTCGTCGCCAAAGTTGCCCGACTTCAGGGCCAGCGACAGTGGCTGATGGATGTCGCGCACCCACGGCACGCCAGGAGAAATCATCGGGCCGATGTGGAACGCCGTGACACCCAGGCTTTGTGCGACCACGCCAGAAGTCTCACCGCCGGCGACGATAAAGCGCTGCCAGCCGCGTGATTTCAGCTCACAGGTAACGGCGGCAAACAAGTGCTCAACCGCTTCGCTGCTGCGTGCCGCGCCATATTGCTGCTGAATCGCCTGCAGTTGCTGGGCATCGGCAGTGGCAAACAGTAGCGGTGCCAGCGGTTGCTGGTTATTCGCGACAACCCAATCGCACAGTTCCTGCGCGTAACCTTCCGCATCGTCGAGGCAGCGCTCAACCAACACTTCGTGCGAAGGCGCCTGCTGGCGATAAGCTTGTACCTGACGGTTGGTCATCTGCGAGCAAGAGCCAGAAATCACCACCGCACGTTCGCCCTGTGGACGTCCGGCTTGCTCGGCATCACTGTTCTGTTGCTGGGTAGCCCAGGCGCGCGCAATACCAATTGCCAGGCCGGAACCGCCGGTCACCAGCACCGTCTCTTTAAGCGCTTCGCCCTGGGTCAGCAGATGCTGTTCGTTGAGCGCATCCAGCACCACATAGTTGATGCCCTGCGTTTTCAACACGGCTAGCTGCTCACGCACCGCTGCCACGCCTTTATCCAGCTGAGCAGCATTGATCACCGCCGCCTGCCCTTTTGCCTGGCGCGTCATCAGGCGCACCAGATTGCTGTCGGTCATTGGCGTCACCGGATGATGGCGCATGCCCGATTCAGACAGCAGCTGATCGGCAACAAACAGATAGCCCTGATACACGGTACGACCGTTCACCGGCAGCGACGGAGAGATCACCGTTTGCGTTTCGCCCAGCGCGGCCAGCAGTGCATCCGTCACTGGGCCGATATTGCCGTGCTCGGTGCTGTCGAAGGTGGAGCAATACTTAAAGTAAAAACGATCGCAGCCCTGCTGTTGCAGCCACGCCAGCGCCGACAGTGACTGATCAATTGCCTGCTGTGCCGGGCAAGAGCGTGACTTCAGGCTGATAACAATCGCCTGCGCGCTCACATCGTCATGACTTTCCGGCACGCCGTTGAACTGGATAGTGGGCAGACCGTTTTGCACCAGGAAGCTGGCAATGTCCGTTGCACCGGTAAAGTCGTCTGCAATCACGCCTAAACGCATGGTTACTTCTCCTTTGACTCTGGCAGCGTGATGCCGCTGAAAATCTTGATGACTGCGCTGTCATCTTCACGACCGTGGCCGGCATTACTCGCTTCGGTGAACATGTTGAGTGCGGTGGAGGCCAGCGGCAGTGGGAAATGCAGCGATTTGGCGGTGTCTGCCACCAGGTTGAGATCTTTCACGAAGATATCGACGGCGGATTTCGGTGAGTAGTCACCGTCCACCACATGACGCATGCGGTTCTCGAACATCCACGAGTTACCGGCGGCGTTGGTCACCACGTCATACATGGTATCGAGTGGAATGCCTGCACGCGCGGCCAGCGCCATCGCTTCTGCGCCCACCGCAATGTGCACGCCCGCCAACAGCTGGTGGATGATTTTGACGGTTGAACCGAGGCCAATTTCACTGCCCACGCGATACACTTTAGCGGCCACCGCATCCAGCACCGGCTTCAGCAGCGCAAAGGCTTCGTCGCTACCAGATGCCATCACCGTCATCTCGCCGACGGCCGCTTTAGCTGCACCGCCTGAGACTGGCGCATCCAGCATCAGCAGTTGATGTTGTGCCAGTTGCTGTTCAATCGCCTGCGCATCTTGTGAAGAAATGGTGGAAGAAACCATCACCACGGTGCCAGGTTTCAGCTGCGCAGCCAGACCGGTTTCGCCAAACAGAATCGCTTTGACCTGCGCGGCGTTAACCACCAGAAGCAGTACGGCATCTAATTCTGAGGCAAAGCTTGCAGCTGAAGACTGTGCATCACGCGCGCCAGCCTGACGCAGGGTTTCTAGCGCTTGCGGATTTAAATCAACGCCCCAGGTGTTCAATCCAGCGCGAATACAGGACTGCGCTGCGCCCATGCCCATGGAACCCAAACCAATGACGCCAATGTTATTCACGGTTGCTGACACAGCACACCTCCGTTGTTAATTTAAGTGATATTTTGTTCAATGGTGTTAATTCTGCCGCAGTTACTGGCGGAGAAACGTGCGGTAAATCACATAAATTAACTTACCTGCACAGCAGATAACATTGATTCACACGACTGTATTTCTGCTGGAACGCCCATTCTAAAGGGATATACACTCACAATCGCTCAGGATAAATTGTGCTGCAGGCTGTGAATTGATGCCTTACAATGTGAAAAATTGGTAATTCAGGGAGAGCGATGTGATTCCGGTAGAACGTCATCAACAAATTTTAGCGCTGGTTGCTGAACGCGGCGTGGTGAGCATTGCCGAGCTTACCGAGCGTTTGGGTGTCTCGCACATGACCATTCGTCGTGATGTGCAAAAGCTGGAGGAGCAAGGTGCCGTACTGTCGGTATCGGGCGGCGTACGCTCAGCAGATCGTCTGGCCGCTGAGCCGTCGCATCTGGCGAAAACCAGCATGTACAGCAGTGAAAAGATGGCGATTGGCCAGTTTGCCGCGCGCCATATTCCGCGCAACAGCTGTATTTACATCGATGCAGGCACCACCACGCTGGCGCTGGCTCGCGAGCTGGTCGAGCGTGAAGATTTATTAGTGGTGACGAACGATTTCGTGATCGCCCGTTTATTGATGGAAAGCAGTGGCTGCAAGTTAATCCACACTGGCGGTACCGTGTGTCGCGAGAATCGTTCCAGCGTGGGCGAATCAGCGGCCAGAAGTCTGCGCATGCTGGCGATTGATATCGCCTTTATTTCCGCCTCCTGCTGGGGGCCACGCGGCTTGTTTACGCCGGATGAAGATAAGGTGCCGGTGAAACTAGCGGCCAGCGATGTCAGCAGTAAACGCGTGCTGCTGAGCGACAGCTCGAAATACAACAAGATTGCCACGCATCTGGCGTTACCGCTGGAGCGCTTTGATACGTTGATTACTGATACGGAACTGAGTAAAGCGGGACGTGAGGCGCTGAGTGCGGGGAGTTGGGAGTTGGTGCTGGCGGGTTGAGTTTGCAGGTCTAAAAGCAAAAGGTCGCCAACATGGCGACCTTTTGCGTACGACACGAAGTCTTTATCCGCTGCGCATAATGCGCACCGAAAATTACACTTCTTCGCTGAACTGCGGAACCGGATTGCGGAACGTGCGGGTAACAAACGCCAGGTAAATAATACCAATCGCTGCCCACACCAGGCCGAGCACCATCGAGGTCTCTTCCAGGTTGATCCACAGAGCGCCCACTGTCAGCGCACCCAACACTGGCAACACCAGATAGTTGAGGTGATCTTTCAGCGTCTTGTTACGCTTTTCACGGATCCAGAACTGCGCAATCACCGACAGGTTCACGAAGGTGAATGCCACCAGCGCACCGAAGTTGATCAGTGCGGTCGCAGTGACCAGGTCGAAGTTAATCGCCAGCAGTGCCACACCACCCACCAACAGCACGTTCAGTGACGGCGTGCGATATTTCGGATGCACGAAGCCAAAAAAGCGCTGCGGGAACACACCATCACGGCCCATCACATACATCAGACGGGAAACGCCCGCGTGTGCTGCCATACCGGAAGCCAGTACGGTGACCACAGAGAAAATCAGGATGCCGATCTGCAGGGCTTTACCTGCCACGAACAGCATGATTTCAGGCTGTGAAGAGTCCGGATTTTGGAAGCGCGAGATGTCCGGGAAATACAGCTGCAGGAAGTAAGACACACCGATAAAGATCACACCACCGATCAGCGCGGTCAGGAAAATCGCGCGCGGGATGGTACGTTCTGCATCTTTGGTCTCTTCCGACAGGGAGCTAATCCCATCAAAGCCAAGGAACGAGAAGCAAAGTATTGTTGCACCGGTAATCATCGGCACCACATGGGCATTCTCAGACCAGAAAGGCTTGCTGCTGGTCAATGTTCCTGCGCCAACACCGTGCGCCACACCGTAAACCACCATACCGGTAATCACTATCATCACCACAACCTGCAGCACGACGATCACACTGTTGAAGTTGGCAACGGTTTTGATACCACGGAGGTTAGAGATGGTCATAAAGGCCACCAGCAACACCACGAAAATCCACGATGGAATGCCCGGCACCAGCGTCTCAAAGTAGCTTTTCGCCAGCAGGATGTTGATCATCGGCATGAACAGATAGTCCAGCAGTGATGACCAGCCCACCATAAAGCCGACGTGCGGACTGATAGCCTTCTGAGCATAGGTGTAAGCGGAGCCCGCAGATGGGAAGCGGCGTACCAGCTTGCCGTAGCTCACGGCAGTAAACAGTATCGCGATCAGCGCGAAAGCATAAGCGGTGGCGACGTGGCCGTCGGTCAATCCAGAGACGATACCGAAAGTATCAAACAGGGTCATTGGCTGCATATACGCCAGGCCCATCATGACAACCGGAATCAAGGTCAGGGATTTTTTCAGGTGTGCACGCTGTGGTGCAGAGGTGTTAAGCGACATTGTTCAGGCCCCCAACAGAGGTGATCTGCGGGATACTGCGCAAAGTGCTGCAGTGAGAAGTGATATTAGTGTTTGCGATTGTCGTCGCGCCGTAGTCATCACGAAAGCGAGAACCAGCTTGCGCTGGTGCAATTGTAAACAGCCCCATCTTTGTTTTCCTCAAATCTCACGCACAACGCGTGTTGTCAGTATCTATCTATCCGGATGCGTGTCCGGCCTCGGTAATTTGTGTGTGTACTTCAATCTGCAAAAAAATAACCGACGTGGTCGACGTCGGTTAGTTTCATATTTTGCAGGCCGCGTATTCTGCCCAACTTATTCCCTGGACACAAGACGTTGCAATCATTCTCTTCGTTATCAGGCGTTCTTCAGCATCCAGTCAATCTCCGTGGCGGTGATAAGCCGTTCAAACTGCATTAACTCGTTCTGTTTGCAGCTGTGCCACACGCCGCTGAAATGCTCGCCCAACAGTTTTTGCAGAGGATAGCTATTCTCGAATTCGTACAGCGCATCGCTCTGTCGCACCGGTAATGCCAGCCCTTCCGCCTCATGGCCATTGCCCTGCACCGCATGCGGTAAAGGTAGCTGATTATCCAGACCGTGCAAAATACCGGCAAGAATTGTTGACACGACCAGGTAAGGATTTGCGTCCGCACCGGCTACACGATACTCCACGCGATGGTTATCCACATCCCCACAAGGAATACGTAAGGCCACCGTACGATTGTTGTGTCCCCATGAAGCCTGGAGCGGCACGTAAGCTTCCGGCAGGAAGCGGCGATAGGCATTGACGTTCGGTGCCAGTAACGCCATCGATGCCGGCATCAAGTCAATCATCCCGGCGAGCGCGCGTTTCAACAGCGGTGAGTCGCTGCCGTCGTCGAGTGAAAAAGCGTTATGATCGGCCGCGTCCAGCATGCTGATGTGCACATGCATCCCACTACCCGCGTACTCCTCATAAGGTTTCGCCATAAAGGTCGCGGTCATGCCGTGATTTTCGGCCACCTGACGCACCAGACGTTTCAACAAAATCGCATGGTCGCAGGCTTTCAAAACATCACGGGTATGATGCAGGTTGATTTCAAACTGGCCCGGCGAAGCTTCTGCCAGCGCACCATCAGCGGGAATACCCTGCTGTTTAGCTAGATCGTCGATTTCACGCAGAACGTCGGCAAAATGATCGAGATTATCCACCGAATAAACCTGACTTTGCATGTTACGTTCGTCACTGCCCGGCGCGCACGGTGGCTGAATATAACCTTCTGCATCGCGCTTTTTATCCACCAGATAGAACTCCAGCTCTACCGCTACCACCGGGAATAGCCCTCGATTGCGCAGTTGCTGCCACAGCCGATTGAGGACATTACGGGGTTCAACGTCAAAGGGAGTGCCATCTTGGTTACACATGGTGAGCAGGAGTTGCGCGATACGTTCAGGATCGGCGGCAGAGGGAATTAAGGTGCCGGGAACCGGGATGCAAAGGTTGTCGGGTTCACCGAGAGACTGTCCGAGCCCGGCTTCTTCGACGGTATTACCGAGGATATCCATGGCGAAAACCGAGGCCGGGAAGTAACAGCCTTTTTCCAGTTTTGCCAATGCAGAGATGGGAATGCGCTTACCGCGAAAGACCCCATTTAAATCATTAAGAAGAATATCGACATACTGCGTTTCAGGATGGCGTTCCAGCCAGGTTTTGACCTCCAGCTGGAACGCGCTTGTTCGTTTCTCTTCACTGTGCCGCGTGAAGTCTTCTACTTCTACGAGGTTCGTCATGTTCCCACCCGCCCTTTACCGTTTAGTATTGGCTCGCGTAATGCTCAAAATAACAGCCACTCTTCTAACATAGCCCTAACGCAAAAAGTGTGCAAATGTAACAAACCTGTTGAAAGAACGAACAAGCGGTTGCTAGATTGACAATATATTGCACACTTTTCAGGCCGGATACGCAAAAACGGTGAAAATATTGAACAGCAACGCGGAGACGTTATGGGCATTATTTTTGACAAACCCTTGATTGGCGTAGTGATGTGTCAGAACCACATCGGCAGCCATCCTGGACAGACGGTTCACAATAAGTATCTCGATGCCATCGTGCTTGCCGGTGGCGTGCCCTTGCCTTTGCCACATCAACTGATGCACGCCCCTCATCTATTAGAAAACAGTATGACGCTGCTGGACGGATTTCTCCTCACCGGCAGCCCGAGCAATATCGAACCCTGGCATTACGGCGAAGAAGGTAAAGAAGAGCATGCCGATCCGGCCCGCGACCGCCTCGCCTTCGGCATCATCACTCATGCGATTGGTAAAAAGATGCCGATATTTGGCATCTGCCGGGGCTTGCAGGAATTGGTGGTGGCCAACGGTGGATCCCTGTATCGCCAACTGCATATGACGCATCTTTTTCAGGAGCATCGTGAAGATGATACGTTGCCGCTCGATCAGCAATATGCGCCAGTGCACGAGGTTCAGCCCGAAGCGGAAGGCTTGTTGAGCCAGGTGCTGGGCAGCGCGCAGTCCTTTGCGGTCAATTCTCTGCATGGACAAGGCATTCGTGAACCTGGCCCGCAACTGCGCATTGAAGCGCGTGCGCCGGATGGGCTGATTGAAGCGGTGAGTTTGCGCCAGCATCCGTTTGCACTCGCGGTGCAATGGCATCCGGAGTGGCACTCCGATCAAGACCCGGTTTCGCAACGCCTGTTTGCGGCCTTTATCCACGCGGCTCTCCATTATCACGAGGGAAAACATCCATGAATGATGCCACTCTGGCGCCCGGACGACGTTTATCGCAGATCCGGCAGGAGATGGGATTGTCTCAGCGTCGCGTCGCTGAGTTGTCAGGCCTCACCCACAGTGCCATCAGCACCATTGAACAGGACAAAGTCAGCCCGGCGCTGAGTACCCTGCAGAAACTGCTGAAGGTGTATGGCCTGTCGCTGTCTGAGTTTTTCTCCGAACCGAAGGTCAACAGCACGCCGCGCGTCATCGTACGGCCGGACGAGTGCGTGGAGATCGGTAGTCTCGGCGTATCGCTGCGCATGGTGGATAACGGTGCAGACAAACGCGCGCTGGCAATGCTGATTGAACGTTACGAACCGGGTTCCAGCACCGGTGAGAAGCTGCGTCATCCCGGTGAAGAGACCGGTACGGTGCTGGAAGGAGAAATCACGCTTGTGGTGAACGGCCAGAGCTATCACCTCTATTGTGGCGAGAGCTATGTGATCGATACCGGTTTGCCACACAGTTTTACCAATATGTCTGAGCTGCCGTGTCGCATTATCAGTGCGCACACGCCAGCCAATTTCTGAGTTCACGCGCTTAAGGAGGATGTGATGCAACATGTGGGAAGTTATTACGCAGCAACTGCTAATGCGCATGAGCCATGGCCCGAACTGCAGGAATCGGTGCAGTGTGATGTCTGTATTATCGGCGGCGGATTTACCGGTCTCTCCTCCGCACTGTTTTTGACCGAAGCGGGTTACGACGTGGTGCTGCTGGAAGCGGCCAGGATTGGCTTTGGTGCCAGTGGTCGTAACGGCGGTCAGGTGGTGAATTCTTATAGCCGTGATGTGGATGTGATTGAACAGCGCTACGGCAAAGACGTGGCGAAGATGCTGGGTAATATGATGTTTGAGGGCGCGGAGATTATTCGCGATCGCATTGATCGTTATGCCATCGCCTGCGATTACCGGCCCGGCGGCATTTTTGCGGCGTTGAATCAGCGCCAGATGGGCCACTTGCGCAGCCAGAAAGCCAACTGGGAGCGCTATGGTAACCATAATCTGGAGCTACTGGATGAGCGCGCGATTCGTCGCGAAGTGGCGACCGATCGCTACGTCGGCGGCTTGCTGGATAAGCGCGGCGGACATCTGCATCCGTTAAACCTGGCGCTGGGTGAAGCGGAGGCGATTCGTCGTCACGGCGGGCGCATCTATGAACAATCCGCGGCGCTGGAAGTGAAGTACGGCGAACCGCATCGGGTTAAAACCGCCAAAGGCGAGGTGACCGCCACCTTTGTGATTTTTGCGGGTAATGCTTACCTCCCCTCACAACTGGAGCCGCGCCTGAGTCGCAAAAGCATGCCGTGCGGCTCGCAAATCATTACCACCGAACCGCTGAGCCGCGATCAGGCGTTAGGGCTGCTGCCGAATAATCACTGCGTCGAAGATTGTAATTACCTGCTGGATTACTTCCGTCTCACCGCCGATAACCGCCTGCTGTACGGCGGTGGTGTGGTGTATGGCGCACGTGAACCAGATGACATTGAAGCATTGATTAGGCCGAAGCTGCTGCGCACCTTTCCCCAGTTGAAGGATGTGAAATTCAGCCATCGCTGGAGTGGTAACTTCCTGCTAACGCTGTCACGTATGCCGCAGTTTGGGCAGATCGAGAAAAATGCGTTCTTTATGCAGGGGGATAGCGGGCATGGTGTGACCTGTACGCATTTATCGGGAAGGTTGATTGCCGAGGTGCTACGTGGGCAGGCGGAACGGTTTGATGCCTTTGCGAAATTGCCGCACCTGCCGTTTCCGGGTGGGAGACGGTTTAAAGTGCCGCTGACGGCGATGGGCGCGGTGTGGTATGCGTTGAGGGATCGGTTGGGGGTTTGATTATCTTACCAGGTCGCCATGAATGGCGACCCTACAGGTGTGATTTGCGGTCTTCGTAGGGTGCGCATTTATGCGCACCAGGAAATTTAGCGAGCGCATAAATACGCACCAGAAATAAATGCTCACTCCAGCGGCATCTTCATCGGGTCATCGTAGCTGTACTCAAATCCCAACTCATTACAGATCTTCGACCCATCTACCACCTTCCCTGCCTCTCGCTCAGGTTCAGCCGCAAACGTCGGTGCCACCAGCCCCAACTGCTTCGAGACAAACGGATAAAAATCATCACGCGCGGGATGTTTAGACGCACACAAGTTATACACGCGTCCACCTTTCGGCGTTTGCAGCAATAGCACTATCGCATCCACCACATCATCAAGATGCACCAGATTTACCGCATGACCGCCGTTATCCAGCCCGGTTTTCCCGGCAAGGAATCGTCCCGGATGGCGATTTGGCCCAACCAGTCCAGCCAAACGCACAATATCCACGCTGGTGCCCGGCAAATCGTGCAGCCAGTTTTCCAGCTCCACCAGCGT
This sequence comes from Pantoea sp. alder81, assembly GCF_020179835.1. GTDB lineage: Bacteria > Pseudomonadota > Gammaproteobacteria > Enterobacterales > Enterobacteriaceae > Pantoea. Next base: position 479,266 of record NZ_JAIUDA010000002.1, read on the forward strand.
TTTACCCGCCACGCTCTCCGGCTGCAGCGCGCTGCTCTCTTTCATCACGCCCGAACCGGTACCGTACACCGATGATGAACTGGTGAAGATGATGCGCGGGACTTTATGCGCCAGTGCGGTATCCACCACGTTTTGTACCGCTTGCATATAGTCTTCGCCGCCTTGCACAGTGCGGCTGGCGGGCAAAGTCACCACCAGCGCGTCCACGGCCATCAACGTGGCTAATTCATTCGCTTCACACTCAATTTCCGGAGTAAGCACCAGTTGGAACGCCTCAATACCGCAGCGACGTGCGGCATCAACACCATCGGGAGAGGTTTTGCTGCCGGTGACCTGCCAGCCGCGTGCCGTTAACGCCATCGCCAGCGGCATACCCAGCCATCCCAGACCTACAATCGCGACTTTTTTCATACCGACTCCTGCTTTACGCGCTAAGACACTCCATCTTAGTCCCAGCGGTTGTGGCAAACCAGCGCAAACTGTTGCGGAAGGTTCCGAGAACTGACGTTAAAAAAGGGTTGCCAATCGCCGTCATCTTCGTTAGGTTAATCAGCACGCAAATGAATACTCATTCAGCAACGGAATTTACTATGACACGCGTTCAGTTCAACCACCATCATCACCATCATCCTGACTAGTCTTTCAGGCGATGTGTGCTGGGAGACGATTAGGATCTTCCAGTGGTGCGAACGCAAAGAGAGCCCCCGGAAGATCATCTTCCGGGGGTTTTTTTATGGGCGAACGCAACCCAACTGAGTTCAGACAGGATTGAATAAGAGGACAGGAACCATGTTAGATAACACCCGTATTCGCATAGCTATGCAGAAATCTGGCCGTTTAAGTGATGAATCACGCGAATTGCTGGCCCGCTGCGGTATCAAAATCAACCTTCAGCAGCAGCGTCTGATTGCGTTTGCGGAGAACATGCCTATCGATATCCTGCGTGTGCGCGATGACGATATCCCTGGCCTGGTGATGGATGGCGTGGTGGATCTCGGCATCGTCGGTGAAAACGTGCTGGAAGAAGAGCTGCTGGACCGCCGCGCACAAGGCGAAGACCCGCGTTACTTCACCCTGCGTCGTCTCGATTTCGGCGGTTGCCGCCTGTCGCTGGCGATGCCAGTGGATGCGGAATACACCGGCGTGCAATGCCTGCAGAACTCACGTATCGCTACCTCTTATCCGCACCTGCTGAAGAAATACCTCGATAAGCAAGGCGTTGCCTTCAAATCTTGCCTGCTGAACGGTTCTGTCGAAGTGGCGCCGCGTGCAGGTCTGGCTGATGCCATCTGTGACCTGGTCTCAACCGGTGCCACTCTCGAAGCCAACGGCCTGCGTGAAGTGGAAGTCATCTACCGCTCCAAAGCGGTGCTGATTCAGCGCGATGGCGAGCTGCCAGCGGCGAAACAAGAACTGATCGACAAAATGATGACGCGTATTCAGGGCGTGATCAAAGCGCGTGAGTCCAAGTACATCATGCTGCACGCGCCAAGCGAGCGTCTGGAAGAAGTGATTGCTCTGCTGCCAGGTGCTGAGCGCCCAACCGTACTGCCATTGGCAGGTGATGTCAGCCGCGTGGCGATGCACATGGTGAGCAGCGAAACCCTGTTCTGGGAAACCATGGAAAAACTGAAAGCGCTGGGTGCCAGCTCGATCCTCGTACTGCCAATCGAAAAAATGTTGGAGTAACAGCATGAGCACAATCATGACCCCAATTGACTGGCAACAGTGCGATGAACAGCAGCAGCAAGCGCTGCTGATGCGCCCGGCGATTTCTGCCTCGGCGAGCATCAGTGAAGTGGTGCGCGACGTGCTGGCGAAAGTAAAGGAAGAAGGCGATGACGCGCTGCGTGAATTCAGCGCGCGCTTCGACAAAGCACAGGTGGAAAACCTGCGCGTCACGCCTGAAGAGATGCAAGCTGCCAGCGATCGTTTGAGCGATACGCTGAAGCAGGCGATGGCAGTGGCCGTGGGGAATATCGAAACTTTCCACAATGCGCAGATTTTGCCCGCGGTAGATATCGAGACGCAGCCTGGCGTGCGCTGCCAGCAGATTACCCGTCCGGTGCAATCTGTTGGGCTGTATATTCCTGGCGGCTCCGCCCCGCTGTTCTCCACGGTGCTGATGCTGGCAACCCCAGCACGTATTGCCGGTTGTGGTCGTGTGGTGCTGTGTTCTCCTCCGCCGATTGCGGATGAGATTCTGTACGCGGCGCAATTGTGCGGCGTTAAAGAGGTGTTTCAGGTCGGCGGTGCGCAAGCGATTGCCTCACTGGCCTTCGGTACCGAAACCGTGCCAAAAGTGGACAAAATTTTTGGCCCAGGCAACGCCTATGTGACCGAAGCGAAACGTCAGGTCAGCCAGCGCTTAGATGGTGCAGCAATCGATATGCCTGCAGGCCCATCAGAAGTGCTGGTGATTGCTGATGAAGGCGCCACGCCAGCGTTCGTGGCTTCAGACCTGTTATCACAAGCGGAACACGGCCCGGATTCACAGGTGATCTTACTGACGCCTTCGCTGAAACTGGCAGAAGGCGTGGCGCTCGCAGTGGAAGAGCAGTTGGCACAACTGCCACGTGCGGCCACCGCGCGTCAGGCACTGGAGAGTAGCCGTCTGATTGTGTTACGCGATTTGGCACAGTGCGTGGAAATCTCCAACCTGTATGGCCCAGAGCACCTGATTATTCAGACGCGCCAGCCGCGCGATCTGGTGGACGCGATCACCAGCGCCGGTTCGGTTTTCCTGGGCGACTGGTCACCTGAATCAGCGGGCGATTACGCTTCCGGCACTAACCACGTCTTACCGACTTACGGTTATACCTCGACCTGTTCTAGTCTGGGACTGGCCGATTTCCAGAAGCGCATGACGGTGCAAGAGCTGACGCCGCAAGGCTTCCTTAATCTGGCCGCCACTATTGAAACTTTAGCGGCTGCTGAGCAGCTGGAAGCTCACAAAAACGCCGTTACCCTGCGTGTTGCCGCGCTGAAGGAGCAAGCATGAGCATTGAAGATTTAGCCCGCGCCAACGTGCGCGCGTTGACGCCCTATCAATCGGCGCGTCGTCTGGGTGGTAATGGTGATGTATGGCTAAACGCCAACGAGTTCCCGCTGCCGGTGCCGTTTGAGCTGTCTCAGCAGACGCTGAACCGCTATCCGGAATGCCAGCCGAAAATTGTGATTGAGCGTTATGCGGCTTATGCCGGTTTGACGCCAGAGCAAGTGATTGTCAGCCGTGGCGCCGATGAAGGTATCGAACTGTTAATGCGCGCCTTCTGCGAGCCAGGTAAAGACGCGATTTTGTTCTGCCCGCCCACTTACGGCATGTACAGCGTCAGCGCGGAAACCATCGGCATTGAGTATCGCACTGTGGCAGCACTGGGGGACTGGCAGCTAAATCTGCCAGCGATTGCTGAGCAGTTAGACGGCGTGAAAGTCGTTTACATGTGCAGCCCGAACAACCCGACCGGTAACCTGATCAATCAAGACGATATTCGTAAGCTGCTGGAGATAACGGCCGGTAAAGCGCTGCTGGTCGCCGATGAAGCTTATATTGAGTTCTGCCCGGAAGCGACGCTGGCCGGCTGGTTGCAAGAGTATCCACATCTGGTGATCCTGCGCACCTTGTCGAAAGCCTTTGCGCTGGCGGGCCTGCGCTGTGGTTTCACGCTGGCCAACAAGCCAGTCATCGATCTGCTAATGAAAGTGATCGCCCCTTACCCGCTGGCTACGCCGGTTGCCGATGTAGCAGGACAAGCCCTGAGCGAGCAAGGCATTGCGCTGATGCGTCAGCACGTGGCCGAACTCAACGCCAATCGCGCGTGGCTGTTTGAACAACTGCCGCAGCTGAGCGTGGTGCAGCAGGTGTTCCCGAGCGAAACCAACTACATTCTGGCGCGCTTCACTGATTCACCAAAAGTATTTAAAACGTTGTGGGATCAAGGCATTATTCTGCGCGACCAAAATAAAAACCCCGGCCTTGCGGGATGCCTGCGCATCTCTATTGGCACCCGTGAAGAGTGCGAGCGCCTGATCGCCGCGCTGCAAGCCTTATCAGTGGAGTAAGCATGAGCCAGAAGACCCTTTTTATTGACCGCGACGGTACCATCATCTCTGAGCCGCCAACGGATTATCAGGTAGATCGCATGGAGAAGCTGGCGTTTGAAAAGAATGCCATTCCTGCGCTGCTGGCCCTGCAAAATGCCGGTTATCAGTTAGTGATGATCACTAATCAGGATGGCCTCGGCACTGACAGCTTCCCGCAGGCTGATTTTGATGGCCCGCACAACCTGATGATGCAGATTTTGAGTTCACAGGGCGTGAACTTTAGCGACATCCTGATCTGCCCGCATATGCCCGAGGACAACTGCGATTGCCGCAAACCGAAAACCAAAATGGTGGAAGCCTGGCTGGCACAAGGCGCACTGGATACCGCAAACAGCTATGTGATTGGCGATCGTCTGACCGATATCCAACTGGCTGAGAACATGGGCATTCAGGGCCTGCGTTATGGTGCAGAAGGCATTGACTGGGATGCGATCCAAACTCGCCTGACCAAACGCGATCGCCATGCGCTGGTGCAGCGCGACACCAAAGAAACGCAGATCAAAGTGGAAGTCTGGCTGGACCGCGAAGGCGGTAGCAAGATCAACACTGGCGTCGGCTTCTTTGATCACATGCTGGATCAGATCGCGGTGCACGGCGGCTTCCGCATGAACATCGACGTGAAAGGTGATCTCTACATCGACGATCACCACACCGTGGAAGATACCGGTCTGGCGCTGGGTGAAGCGCTACTGAAAGCGCTGGGCGACAAACGTGGCATCGGCCGTTTCGGCTTTGTGCTGCCGATGGACGAATGTCTGGCGCGCTGTGCACTGGATATCTCTGGCCGTCCGCACATCGAATTCAAAGCCGAGTTCAGCTATCAGCGTGTCGGCGATCTCAGCACCGAGATGGTTGAGCACTTCTTCAGCTCCCTCTCCTACGCGATGATGAGCACCCTGCACCTGAAAACTAAAGGCAAGAACGACCATCACCGTGTGGAAAGCCTGTTCAAAGCCTTTGGCCGCACTTTACGTCAGGCGATTCGCGTGGAAGGCAACACCCTGCCGAGCTCGAAAGGAGTGCTGTGATGAACGTGGTGATTCTCGATACCGGCTGCGCCAACCTGTCATCGGTAAAGTGGGCAATTGAGCGCCTCGGCTATACGCCAGAGGTGAGCCGCGATCCCGACGTGGTGCTGCGTGCCGACAAGCTGCTGCTGCCGGGCGTGGGCACCGCCCAAGCGGCCATGAACCAGCTGCAGGAGCGTGATCTGATCGATTTGATCAAAGCCTGTACCCAACCAGTGCTGGGGATTTGCCTCGGCATGCAGTTGCTGGGTCGCGGCAGCGATGAGAACGGCGGCGTAACCACGCTGGGCCTGGTGGATGAACCGGTCTCGCTGATGGATACCCAGGGTTTGCCATTGCCGCACATGGGCTGGAACCAGATCACCTCGCAGGCGGGTAATCACCTGTTCCGTAATATCCCGGACGGCAGCTACTTCTACTTTGTGCACAGCTACGCCATGCCGGTAAATGCCGCCACCATCGCCCAGTGCGACTATGGCCATCCGTTTACCGCCGCCCTGCAGAAAGATAACTTCTTCGGCGTGCAGTTCCACCCGGAGCGTTCTGGCAAAGCAGGCGCGCAGCTGTTGAAAAACTTCCTGGAGATGTGATGATTATCCCCGCATTAGATTTAATCGACGGCAAAGTGGTGCGTCTGCATCAGGGCGACTACGGCCAACAGCGCGACTACGGTAGCGATCCACTGCCGCGCCTGCAGGATTACGAACGTCAGGGCGCGGAAGTGCTGCACCTGGTGGATTTAACCGGTGCCAAAGATCCGGCTAAGCGCCAGATCCCTCTGCTCACTACCCTGCTGCGCGGCGTCAATGTACCGGTGCAGGTCGGTGGCGGCATCCGTAATCGTGAAGACGTTGCGGCCTTGCTGGAAGCTGGCGCGACTCGCGTGGTGGTCGGTTCCACCGCCGTGAAGCAGCCGGAAGAAGTGAAAAGCTGGTTTGAAGAGTTTGGTGCTGATGCCATCGTGCTGGCGCTGGATGTGCGCATTGACGCTAATAATCGCAAAGAAGTGGCGATAAGCGGCTGGCAGGAAGCGGCAGGCGTGACGCTGGAAGAGGTGATTGGCTGGTATCAGCCGGTTGGTCTGAAGCACGTGCTGTGCACCGATATCTCGCGCGATGGCACCTTAAGCGGCTCCAACGTGGCGCTGTATAAAGAAGTGTCCGATGCCTTCCCGGACATCGCGTTCCAGAGTTCAGGCGGCATTGGCTCGCTGGATGACATCGCGGCCCTGCGTGGCAGCGGCGCGCAGGGCGTGATCGTCGGTCGCGCATTGCTGGAAGATAAATTCACCGTAGCGGAGGCGATTGCATGCTGGCAAAACGGATAATTCCTTGTCTCGATGTTCGTGACGGACAAGTGGTCAAAGGCGTGCAGTTCCGCAACCACGAAATCATCGGTGACATCGTGCCACTGGCGCAGCGCTATGCACAGGAAGGCGCTGACGAGTTGGTGTTCTACGATATCACCGCCTCTTCTGATGGCCGTGTAGTGGACAAAAGCTGGGTATCGCGCGTAGCAGAAGTAATCGATATTCCGTTCTGCGTGGCGGGCGGTATCAAGAGCGAAGAGGATGCCGCGCGCATTCTGCAGTTCGGTGCAGATAAGATCTCTATCAACTCCCCGGCGCTGGCTGATCCGACGTTGATCACCCGTCTGGCGGATCGCTTTGGTGTGCAGTGCATCGTGGTGGGGATTGATACCTGGTTCGATGAAGCCACCGGCAAGTATCACGTCAATCAATATACCGGCGACGAATCCCGTACGCGCGTTACGACCTGGGAAACCCTCGACTGGGTACAGGAAGTGCAAAAGCTGGGCGCGGGCGAAATTGTGCTGAACATGATGAACCAGGATGGCGTGCGTAACGGCTACGATCTGGTACAACTGAAGAAAGTGCGTGACGTGTGTAAAGTGCCACTGATCGCTTCTGGCGGCGCGGGCACCATGCCACACTTCCTCGAAGCCTTTGAACAGGCAAACGTTGATGGCGCACTGGCCGCTTCAGTGTTCCACAAACAAATTATCAATATCGGCGAGTTGAAAAACTTCCTGATCGACAACGGTGTGGAGATTCGCGCGTGTTAACTGCAGAACAACTGGCCAAACTGGATTGGGCCAAAACCGCGGGCATGATGCCTGTCATCGTCCAGCATAATGTTTCTGGTGAAGTGCTGATGCACGGTTACATGAATGAGGAAGCGCTGCAAAAGACGCTGGCGGAAGGCAACGTCACCTTCTTCTCTCGCACCAAAAACCGTCTCTGGACCAAAGGGGAAACCTCCGGACATTTCCTGCAGGTGGCGAGCATCACGCCCGATTGTGATAACGATACGCTGCTGGTGCTGGCAAACCCGATTGGGCCAACCTGCCACCTCGGAACATCAAGCTGCTTCTCACCGGCGGCGCCAGATTGGGCGTTCCTGTATCAGCTGGAGCAGTTGCTGGCTTCGCGTAAGAGCGCCGATCCGGAAAGCTCTTACACCGCGAAACTGTATGCCAGCGGCACCAAACGTATCGCGCAGAAGGTGGGTGAAGAAGGCGTGGAGACCGCGTTGGCTGCTACGGTGAACGACCGTCACGAACTGACCAACGAAGCTTCTGATTTGCTGTATCACCTGATGGTGCTGCTGCAGGATCAGGAGCTGGATTTGAGCACGATTATTAATAATCTGCGGGCGCGTCATAAGTAACAAGATTCCCAGCAAATGTTCAGGCGCACTTCGGTGCGCCTTGTTGTTTCTAAGCCAGAGAGCATTGCCACTTATAATGGTAACGTGATGAAAATAATCTGCTAATTGCCATGGCTCACCGTGATCGGTACTCTGCTTTATTCCACATCACGAAAAAAGAAGACCGATATTATGGCAAGTTCTCGTTTTACTGCCCGCCTGCGTCAGACGCTGGCGTTGGCTGTGCTGGCAGGTTGCGCGTTTGGCGCACAGGCAAAGATTGAACAAGTACGCTTCGCGGTTGATCCAACCTATCCTCCTTTCGAATCCAAAACGCCACAGGGCAAGCTGGTTGGCTTTGATATCGACCTTGGCAACGCACTGTGCGAGCAGATGCAAACCAAGTGCGTGTGGGTAGAGAGCCAGTTCGACGGCATGATCCCTGCGCTGAAAGCCCGCAAGTTTGATGCCATCCTGTCGGATATGGGTATTACAGAAGAGCGCTTGAAGCAGATCGATTTCACCGTGCCGCTGTATGACACCAAGACTCAATTAATTGCACGTAAAGGTTCCGGCCTGTTGCCAACCGCTGAATCGCTGAAAGGCAAGACGGTTGGCGTTGAGCAGGGAACCGTGCAGGAGCGTTATGCGCTGGCAAAATGGCAGCCACACGGCGTGAATGTTGTGCCTTACGGCGATCAGGCGCAGGTGGAGAGCGATTTGATTTCTGGCCGCCTGGATGTGGTGTTCACTGATGCGGCTCAGGCGGCAAACGGCTTCCTGAAACACCCTCAGGGCAAAGATTTCGAGCTGGCCGGCCCTATTGTTGAAGACCCGATTATCGGCCCAGGTACGGCAATTGGTTTGCGTAAAGGCGACGAAGAGCTGAAAACGGCACTCGATAACGCTTTCGCTGAAATCAAGAAAAACGGCACCTTCGATAAGATCCAGAAGAAATACTTCGCCACCGATATCTCGATCCAGCATTAATCCATACAGAGGCGGCCTCAAGGCCGCCCGATTCGCGCTGCTAACATGAGCGAGCGCAAATTTAGCGGCTTCATTTTCGCTCATTCTCACAGCAGCACTATAATTCCAATCAATAAAATTAATCAGGCACCACGTTCAACGTGCCGTAGATACAGGACATCGACCACGTCATGCAACAACAACATCATCCTCTGTTAAGTGCTTCCCTCGGTACACAGCGCGAAATCGTCAGCTTCCATTTCGGTACCGATTCACAGCAGCGCGTCTACATTCAGGCGGCACTGCACGGCGATGAACTGCCGGGTATGGCAGTGGCGTGGTTCCTGAAACAGAAACTGCTGACGCTGGAATCTGCCGGGCAGCTGAAATCAAAGATCACGCTGGTGCCGGTGGCGAATCCGCTAGCGATGGGCCAGCACTGGCATGGCAGCCATCTTGGGCGTTTTCATACGCTCTCTGGTCAGGATTTTAATCGCCGCTTTCCGGCTTTGGGCGATACCCTGGCTGAAGAGCTTGCCGATTCATTAACGCAGAGCGAGTATGAGAACAAGCGGCTGATCCGTGATGCCATTGACCGTCATTATCGCGATCGCATTGCTCGTACCGAGCTGGATGCGCAGCGCTTTACGCTGATGCGAATGGCCAGTCAGGCAGATTTGATGATTGACCTGCACTGCGACTGGGATGCATTGCCACACCTCTACACGACCCCGCATGCCTGGCAGGACATTGAGCCTTTAGCGCGTTGGTTAGGTAGCGAAGTACAGCTGCTGGCGCAGATTTCAGGTGGCGAGCCGTTTGATGAAGCCTGCTGTGAGCCGTGGCTGACGCTGGCAGAACGGTTTGGTAGTGAGTATCCAATGCCACGTGGTTTGTTGCCGGTGACGCTGGAATTACGTGGTGTAGTAGATGTGTCGCCTGAACAAGCAGAGAAAGATGCGGATGCGATTATTAATGCGTTGATCGAAGGTGGCTACATTGCGGGTGAAGTGGGTGAGTCCCCCGCCCTGATCAACCCTGCAACGCCGCTGGCGGGTTGTGAGTATATTCATGCGCCGCATTCTGGGTTGCTGTTGAATCGCCGTGAGTTGGGCGAATGTATTAAGCCGGGTGAAGTGGTGGCGGAGATTGTGGACCCAATTACCGACCAGGTGACGCCACTGGTGGCGGAGTTTGGTGGGGTGTTGTATGCGAGGAATTTGATGAAGTTTGCTACGGCTGGGATGCTGGTGGTGAGGTTGGCTGGGGAGAATGCGGGGCGTGATGGGGAGCTTTTAGTGGTTTGAGTTTAACCAAAATGAATAATGGCCAAACATAAAAATTTTAATTGTAATCAGCTTTTATTTAAGTTAGATATTTTTTAAGGGAAATAATATGTCATTTGAATAAATTAAAGTAAAAAAGTTGATATACATTATATACTTAGTTTATTAATCGTTTTGGCTACGTTGTATAGAGTCTACTTTCAAAATTATATACAATGATTAGATAGGAACATTGCCTTGTCTGTTTTTAATAGCGTATTTCTTCAGCTTAATTTAAATTCAGCCGATGCCTAGTAATTTAGCCATAAATGAAATTGTGACTCGTTATAGATCTGCACCAAGTCATTAACGATTTTCCGAGCATTGAGAACATCGTTGAACGATTGCTCATTCAGGTATTCATAAGGAAAGCGATCGTTGAAATTTTCAATGAATTCGCTCTGAGTTGGTTTACCCGAGAAGTTTAAGCGCAACTTAACACACTGTACAAGGCCCATAGCTCTAATGTAAGCAAAGTAGATTTCTAGCCATAATCAGTTCTTATCGTCGCCGGATAAAAAATAGACTGTACAATGCTGTCCAAAAATACGTGTCACCTGAATGCCTGAAGCTCATCCCAAATGTTGGGATGAGCTTCAGGCTTCCTGTGTGAAATCATCCACAAAGATAGGGCACTTAGTGTGGCAACTATTGCCGAACATGAGAATTGAAAATAAGAACATTTTCAAATTACATCCTTGTCAGAAAAAGCAATGTGTAGCAACATACATCACCTCATTTCAAAATCAAAATTACAATGAAACTAAATATACCTATATCATTGACATTATTCAGGTTTTTTTTGATTCCGTTTTTTGTAATATCATATTACATAGATTATTCATGGTCAGCGGCTGTGACTACCATAATTTTTATTGTCGCTTCAGCTACTGATTGGCTTGATGGGTATCTTGCCCGAAGACTAAACCAAACTACTCAGTTTGGTGCATTTCTCGACCCAGTTGCTGATAAAGTTCTCGTCACCATCGCCTTTGTTCTCATAGCCGAACATTTCCATTCATGGTGGGTAACCATCCCTGTATCGATAATGATCGCCCGTGAGATTATTATCTCTGCGCTAAGGGAATGGATGGCTGAATTGGGAGAGAGAAACTCGGTAAAAGTTTCATGGGCTGGAAAGCTTAAAACATCATTACAAATGATTTGCTTAACTGCCCTCTTGTGGCGAAGTGGCTTAACCCTAACGTCAATAGGAGTAATAGCATTATATACTTCAACTGCTTTAACGATATATTCAATGTATGGATATCTAAGGGCTGCAAAAAAACACTTATAGGCCGTTAGAATTAAATTTTGGTAATTATTAATTTTGTCACATGGGATAAAAATATGCTTAGCTTGTTTATTTCAATTTTTTTCATGTTTATTTCGCTTCTTTTAGCGAGGAAATTTATATCACAAAGACTCTCTGAAAAAATATTTATCATTTCATTATATGTGTTAATATTATTTATTAGCTGTTTTTATGTTGGAGCCAACTATTTTACAGGTGCAGGCATAAATGAATCGGTTATCTACACTCTTCTTAGTGATTTGAAGGGCGCTGGCGTTCAAAAGTACGTCTTTCCATTTTCAATGATACTGTTTACGTTCCTATGCATGGTATTCATGATGTGGAAAGCTGTAAATGTAAACAATTCCATTCCAACCAAATCGAGCAAAAAGAACACGTTGAAAGTGTTCATTGTTATTTTAGCATCTATTGTTATCAATCCTGGTGTGATTGGGTTATATAAAATCATCAATACTAGACTTCACGATTCAAAAGATTTCACTAAATATTATATTGACCCATCAGAGTCAACAAAGAAACCAACAAAAAATATAATTTATATTTATGGTGAAAGTCTGGAAAGAACATACTTTGATAAATCTTGGTTCCCTCATTTAACTGATGATCTCTCATCTATTAAAGATAAGTCATATGACTTTAATAACACAATTCAGTTACCTGGTACTGACTACACTATTGCAGGAATTGTATCATCACAGTGTGGAATTCCTTTATTTGCTCCTTTCTCTGGCAATTCTTCTGACTCCTTGGCTTCGTTCTTCCCCGGAACCACCTGCCTTGGAGATATACTAAAGAAGTCAGGTTATGAACTCTATTTTTACCAGGGAGCAGATCTCGATTTTGGTGGGAAAAGATTATTCTTTGAAAATCATGGGTTTGACCATATATTTGGTCGCCAAGAATTAGCCGCTGATGTGGTAGACCGTTCATATGTTAACGATTGGGGATGGTATGATGATACAGTTCTAGATCTTGCATTTAAGCAGTATCAGAAACTGTCGAAATCAAACAAGCCATTTGGACTTTTTTTATTGACCGTAGATACTCATCACCCTGACGGATTTGTTAACAAATCATGCAGCAAAGATAACTACCTGTTTAATGCTAAATCTAACTCATCAATGTCAGCAGTTTTTTGCTCACAAGAGCAAATAGCTAAATTCATTAATAAAGTCAAATCTTCTCCAGAATTTAAGAACACAATTATCGTCGTAACTTCAGATCATCTGGCCATGAATAATACAGCCTACGACGCGTTGATTTCTCATCCTCGTAGAGACCTGTTCATGCTTATTGATAGCGAAAGCAGTGCACAAAAAGTGGATTTAAGCAAAGAAAGAAGCAGCCTTGATAACGGCGCAACAGTGCTTGATGCTATGGGAGGAGATTCACGTATTGGCCTTGGAAGAAGTTCTTTCAAGAGTGAGACTCTATACGAAAAGTTCCCGGATATGACTGAAAAAGTCAACTCATGGAAAAACTCTGTAATCGCCTTGTGGGGATTTCCAAAATCAATTAAAAATTTTACAATACATAAGTCGGCGATGCAGATTGAGCTTCCTGAGACCTCTTTCAAATTACCAGTTCTTCTTAAAATAACCAAAGACTCTATAGAACCTTATTTCGATAGAGATGTAAGCGTGTCGTTAGCTACACAGCTTTCTGAGTTTAGTGAAGGAAGCCAATTCTTATGGGTGGATGACTGTTTCAAGATCACCCATGTATTCTCTAATAAAATCGAACCTGGGCTTTGTGTTGCATATGGGAAAAATAACGGCGGAGTCTTTTTAAGTAAAGTTGATGATGACAAGATTAAATTCACTTACGATATATCAAATGCTAAAAATTATGATGTTAGCTTTAAAGATCGTATTACTCAACTTAAAATTCCACTTCGAGAGTTAAAATACCCAGGTAATAAAATTGATTTTAGTTATCCTGGAATGCCAGAGTATGTGAAAAAAATAACTGGTTTATCTCATCGTGAAGATTGGGGAAGATGGAGTGATGCTTCTCTAAGTGTCTCAGTCATAATCGAAACTAAAGATCCTCTTCCTGAGGATGTAAGTATTGACTTAGATGCCAGCGCATACAAAGATGGTGATGGCGGATTGGTTGATGTAACTATTGGAAATGAAACTAAGCGGGTAGATTTCAAGACCATTGGAAATATTCAGGGTCTTTCTTTCGCTAACAGGCAGCATTCAAATGAGATTCTGATTACACCAATTCATCCTTCATCACCGCTTTCCAACGGTGAGAGCGGGGATGCAAGAATTTTGGGGATAGGCTTAAGAAATTTAATTGTTAATAATATAAGATAAAAACACATGGCTTAATCTTAAGATATTTTTATTAAGTGATGTAGGCCAAGTAGTTTCAGCATTAACATTTTGGATTAAATAATAGGCCTGTCAAACGGGCCTGTCATTTTTTAAATCTCAACAAGTCAGCACCCATGATTTTTGATCAAAAAAATATCATTGTTATTTTAATTAGATATGAAAGCACACCATACAGCTTATATTACGTTAAATTCGCTTGTTCTTTTCTATCCCCCTAGTTAACTACGTACCAAAGATTTAAGAATTTCACTTTTATTATCAGCTTTTAAATATATCGATGAACAACTCCACAGCGTTGCAGAATACTAATTAAACTTCCATTTCTCTTTGTCACCCCTGGGAGGGAGTTGTATTAATCCATGTCTTACTGGTAGCAAAAATTCTGTACTGCAGATATTTATTACTTACTCATCCTTATTTAAATCATAGCCGCACGAGTGTAAATATAATATGACAAACCATTGAATGAAGAAATTTAAAATTAGATGAAAAATTTCATTATAACAACATCTATTTTTACCGGAATTGCATCAAATCCTAAAAAATAAATTGGTGAAATTGTGTTTATTGAATATATTCATTTTCAAATACAATAATATCAATTTAAAAAAAAGGCTCAATGCTATGCATTAAGCCTTTTACTTAACTAATCATATATCTAATAAAAATTAGTCAAGCCACTCGGTGTGGAAAACACCGTCTTTGTCAGTACGCTTGTAAGTATGAGCACCAAAATAGTCACGTTGAGCTTGAATCAAGTTCGCTGGTAAGATTTCAGAGCGATAGCTGTCATAGTAAGCGATAGCTGCTGAGAAGGTTGGCGTTGGAATACCGTTTTGGATAGCGTAAGAAACGACATCACGCAGCGCTTGCTGATACTCATCAGCAATGTTTTTGAAGTATGGATCCAGCAGCAAATTAGCGATATTGGCATTGCTTGCATACGCATCAGTGATTTTCTGCAAGAACTGAGCACGGATAATGCAACCCGCACGGAAGATCTTAGCGATTTCACCGTAGTGCAGATCCCAATTGTTTTCTTCAGAAGCAGCACGCAGCTGTGAGAAGCCCTGTGCATAAGAAACAATTTTACCCAAATACAAAGCACGTCGTACTTTCTCAACGAACTCAGCTTTATCACCAGTGAAGGCTTTAGCTTGTGGACCGCTCAATACTTTAGAAGCAGCAACACGCTGAGATTTCAGAGATGAAAGGTAACGGGCGAATACAGATTCCGTAATCAGTGACAACGGCTCGCCGAGGTCCAATGAGCTCTGACTGGTCCATTTACCGGTACCTTTGTTCGCTGCTTCATCCAGAATCACATCAACTAGGTATTTACCGTCTTCATCTTTCTTAGTGAAGATATCTTTAGTGATGTCAATCAAATAGCTGCTCAACTCACCATTGTTCCAGTCAGTGAAGGTTTTAGCCAGTTCTTCGTTGTTTAGACCCAGCGCACCTTTTAGCAACGCATAAGCTTCTGCAATCAGCTGCATGTCGCCGTACTCGATGCCGTTATGTACCATCTTAACGTAGTGACCAGCACCGTTTGGACCGATGTAAGCAACACAAGCTTCGCCATCTTCGGCGCGCGCTGCGATCTTATCCAAAATTGGTGCGACCAGTTCGTACGCTTCTTTCTGACCACCAGGCATGATGGAAGGACCTTTCAATGCGCCTTCTTCACCGCCAGAAACGCCTGTACCAATGAAGTTAAAGCCTTGATCAGAAAGTTCTTTATTGCGACGAATAGTGTCTTTATAGAAAGTGTTACCGCCATCAATAAGGATGTCGCCCTTGTCCAGATGCGGTGTCAGTGAAGCGATAGTTTTATCGGTAGCTTCACCGGCTTGAACCATTAGCAAAATGCGGCGTGGTTTTTCTAGTGATTCAACAAACTCTTCTACGGTGTAAAATGGCGCGAGTTTCTTACCCTGATTTTCCGCGATGACTTCATCAGTCTTTTCACGAGAACGGTTGAAGATAGAAACAGTGTAACCACGGCTCTCAATGTTTAAAGCCAGATTACGTCCCATCACAGCCATACCAACCACACCGATTTGTTGCTTGGACATTATCTACTCCTGTCTGAAGGTCTCATCACCAGACACGTTCTGCTGGTGAACAAAGGTGGAAATTATGTTAACTCACTATAGTCATGTTCGGGTAGTGATTGATGCTAAATTCATTAATCGCATAAATCGTTAAAGATACTATTTTATCAACGACTTATATAAACCAAGGTAAGCGGAGACCATTTTTTCACCGGTAAAATGTTCCCGGTAACGTTGATAAGCATTTTCTCCGTAAGCCTTTGCCAGCGCCGGGTTTTCCCACAATGTTTCAAGGGCTACGGCCAGCGCTTCTGGATCAGAAGGTGGAACAACAATCCCTGTCTCGTGATGGATATTAATCCATGAAGTCCCTGTGCCTATCTCGCTTGATATTAATGGTTTGCTAAACATAGCCCCTTCTAGCAAAGAAATCCCAAATGCCTCTGACCTCAAGTGCGATGGAAAAACCATCGCATAGCAGAGATGTAATAAAGCTATTTTATCAATGTCATCTAATGCACCTAGGAAAATAATATTTTTGAGCCCTACTTCTTCGGCTTGCATTTTCAATTCATTTTGAATGGGACCGGAACCCACAATTACAATTGGGTAATCCTTGGTCTTATTAGCTTCTAATAAGATATGCAAGCCTTTATAATAACGAAGAGTGCCAACAAAAAGGAAAAACCGCTCGGGTAGTCTGGCCTGCCACGAATCTAGCGCGGCGGGAGCGGGTAATTTATATCCTGCTTGGTTGATTCCTATGGGAATTACATCGACCTTATCAATATATTTTTTTAATATTGGACTTGTTTCTACATAGTTTGGCGATGTAGCGACTATTTTATCCACTGATGACATAAACTTATGCATTAGCGGAGTGTAGATTTTCAGTAACTTCCTCTGCCGTACAATATCAGAATGATAACTAACCACCGTTGGTCTGTTTATCTTGCAGATAAAATGCAAAATATCCATGAATGGCCATGGGAAGTGGTAGTGAATAACATCAGCCTCACTGGCAAGTTTTTTAAAGAGTGACAATGCGCGAATTGAAAATGGACTCGATGCTATGGAGAAATCCGCATGAATTCTGAAAGCCTTGTGGGAGGCTATTGTGGCATTGAGATCTGTCTCTCCTGGGGTCAATGAGAGTACAGTGGTTTCAATCTCGCTATTTTTCGCCCCTTCAGCGAGTTGAAATATAACCTGTTCAATGCCGCCGAAAGTATCTGGATAATAGGTTTTATAAAAATGGAGAACTTTTATCATAAATGATTTAATTCTTTATAAACATCCATAGTTTGTTGGGCACATTTTTCCCAACTGAAACGTTTGGCATGAGTGATTCCCTGCTCGATAGCATGGTTTCTGTGTTCAACAGAGCACAATGCAATTTCGAGCTGACTACGTATACCCTCAACATCCCCGGATTCATGAAATAGTGAATTTTCACCGGCGACTTCGGTCAATGAGGAATTATTTGAACATACCACCGGTACTCCAGATTGTAGAGCCTCTAAAACAGGCAAACCAAATCCTTCATAATTACTGGGGAAACAAAATACTTTAGCAGCACTATAGAGCAATGGGATATCTGAATTGGGAATGTATCCCAGATAGATCAACCATCCTTCACGTTGTGCTTTTTCAATTCTGAAAAGAATCTGCTCGTTTCGCCATCCTTTGAATCCACTGATAACGAGTGGATAGGAAAGCCTGAGCTCAGCTGGCATAGATTCATAAGCATCGATAAGAGAAACTATGTTTTTTCGCGGCTCAATAGTGCCGATAAAAAGAGAGTAGCCTTGATAATTTAAATTATATTTTTTTAATACCGGTAATGTTTGCAACTCATTTCTTGGAAAAAAATTATCTGAAGCAGCCAAATGCGTCGTTTTGATTCTATCACTTGGATAATCGAAATGTTCACTCAACTCTTTTTTAATATAATCCGAGACCGTAATAATGAAATCACTACGTTTAAGACCTTTCAAAATTTCTTGTTGGGTGTACTTACACCTTTTGGGCTCAAAAAAGTAGGGATACTTGAATGGACTCAGATCATGAAATGTACTAACTTTTTTAGCTTTGTGTTCTGGCAAAAAAAAATTTGGACCGTGATAAATATAGTCACCATAACGGGACAACACTCTTTTTTTAATCTTTGGCGAGAGTGTTTGATAAATTTTTATTGCAGCGGAATTGTTTTTTAGAATGTTTTTCAGACCGTGCGACACTGTAACAGATGAATTTTCACCTGGTATATTCTGAACGATTTTTTTTCCATCAAAGTATAAAAGATGTTCAATCTCATTGGTTTTTTCAATAGCTCTTGCCAATTCGTATGTATAACGACCAATACCTGTTAAGGGATATTTGATTGGTTCAACAGAAAGAATGACCTTCATAAATTCCTCAAGAGAGCCATAATGCTATGGCTCATTCTATAATTAACACCAATCTTTGATTGCTCTATTTCTAATCAATCCATTACAGATATTATTAAGTCGCATGCTTACAGCACTGTAGTCATGCTGGTTGCGCCAACTCTCTGCAGCACTAGTAACTGATTCCCATTTTGGGGTTTCGCCTTCAATTTCTTTAAGCCCTGCAATGATGTCCTCAGCAATTTGTTTTGCAGTAAAACCATTAAATTTAAAAACAGCATCACCAAGGTCGTTGAAAATTGGAATAGGCGTAACAATGACAGGTTTGCTTGTAGCCATCCCGTATCGTACCGCCCCGCTTGCAGATTCTCCAGTGTCTTGATAGGCAAACAAAAGCAGGTCAGCATCAGACAATAAATTTAAACTTTCATCATCAGATAAGAAGCTATTATGGAATTCTACGAGATCGCCAATATTGTTATCATTAACATATTGCTTCAGTTTATGTATTAAATCTCGCGATTCTCCAACTGGGAATTCAGCATTGACTAATTTTAATTTAACTGGAACTTTTTGATCTCTTAGTATTTTTACCGCTTCTACAATTTCACTCAAACCTTTATGAGGTAAGCAGAAACCATAACTAGCGATAACGTGCATATTTTTTTTTGTTTGATGCTTGATCGATAGTCTCTTGTTGCTCAATACGCCATGCGGGAAAAGCGTTACGTTATTTTCCAAACCAAGAGATTTTAAACGATTCATATCAGCAAAGGAATGCACTAATAGACGGTCACAGCATTTTAAGGCATCAATCATATGAACTAATTTAAAATTCTGTTCAGGTTTCTTCTCAGGATCGACTGTTGAATGCAGGGTCATAACAACAACTATATTTTTTTGTTTTAGTGCGTAAATTAACTCTGATAACTCGGCATGATTGAAGAAGCCATAGTTAAACTGAATTATAATGGTATTAATTCCAGCTTGCATTATATGCTTGAGGATGGCATCGAAGTCATTATTCTCTTTCCCAATACTCCAACTACGAATACTAGAGTCATTTTTTATATCAAGGAGTTCTTGTCCATTGGGTGAGAAAATAACTGGGTTAATCCCAGACATATTATCTATCAAATGCTGTGAGTAAGTTGCTATGCCGCATTTAGTATTCCAGGTCGTTATCCAACCTATTTTAGCTTTCTGATTTAATTCCCAATTTTTAGTTTCTAACGTATGAATAGCGGAAACAGAACGCTCTGCCACAGCTGACCATGTAAAATCAGAAAGAATCTTCTCACGTCCATTCTTAGCCATTTCACTTCGTTTATCGGCTGGCGTCAACGCAGCAAGTTTCATCTTCCTCGCCAGGTCATCAACATCAATGTTGACCCAGGCCGAAGAGTAAAGACCAAAATGTGTTTTAGCATGAGCATAGTCGTAGTCCACTAGCCAGCTATTCGTTGAATCACAAAAATCTTTTTGCCCACTCCAGTCGGTAACAATGGCGGGCATTCCACTTAACATTGCTTCCGCAATGGGTAGCCCAAAGCCTTCCGCACAACTTGGCGCGACGAGCACATCACATTGTTCGTAGATGCTCTTTAGGCTACCTTCGTCAAGGTCCTCTTTGATGATGACAACTTGCGGAAAATCAGGATTTTTTTTCTGCCATGCTGTCAGGCTCTCAGAGATTGTATTATGGGGATTGTCAAACGTCTTAATGATAAGTGTCACATCATCTTCAAGGCTGAATGCTTGACCGAAGGCTTCAAGCATGGCTTCTGCCCCTTTACGCGGGAAGCAAGATGAGACATGCAGGAAACGTAATGTTTTGTCTGTTCCAAGCGAATAGTGCTTAGCATTAACACTTTCCCAATGATCACAACCATTCCCCGTGACAATTGCTGGTATGCGCAAGCCGTTATCAATAAGAACTTTTTTAACATGGTGTGAAGTGCAGAGAACAGCATCAAGTTCCTGATTAAAGTTGTGAATCCACTCTAAGGGATACCCGGTCTCTTCCCAAGCATAACAATGTAGGAGTTTTACCTTCGAATTGAGTCCAGAAACTCGTGGCGGATAGATATTACGTGACTGAATAGAAACTGATACAGCTCTCTCTCTTACTGCCTTCTCATTCCATGCGAGCAAGTCAGCATTAGCCGCTTTCTGCATGAAAGATATGTCTGGGGAGAAATCACCTGGCCCCTCAGTGGAATGCAGTCTAATTTCTACGCCTTTCCTAGCAAGGCCACGAGCAAATTCACGATTAACCAGGGCGAGACTATAAGATGAATCAAAGGGGCCATCGACCTGCCACTGCAAAGGTTCTACCAAGGCATTATTCAGTTCAACTCTCTTAATATTCCGGTCGAGCGCCTCGGCGACGCGTAACAAGTCCTGATCAGTAGGTCTGACCTTAGTGCTGATTCTTTTTAAACTGTCGAGTGCAGAGATGCTTTCTCTGGTATTTTCAACCGTTAGAACAATTTCCGACTTAAAGTGCTCAAAGGCATCAAGAGCACGTTGAGCAGAAATGTCCCAGGAAAATTTTGAGGCTTGGCTCAATGCATGATTTTTGAGGGAGTGACGAAACTGGTCATTGATAATCACTTCACGAATTTTACTGGAGATCGATTTCACAGAAAATGGGTCGAAGAGCGCCTCTTCCAGCCCAATAACTTCGGGTATACTGGTCACATTGGAACCAATAGTTGGTGCGCCACATCTCATTGCTTCCAGAATAGGTAATCCGAACCCTTCATGCTCTGAAGCAAAAACAAATAAGAAGCAGTTCCGATAGAGAAGAATCAGTTCGTCATCACTAACATACCCGGTTAAAATAACGTCAGATTTTAACAGGCCAGCATTTTTAACAATTGATTGCAGATAGTTTCGATCAGCTTCATTGACCTTACTTATAATAACTAATTGTTTATTAAATCGTAATTCAGGTTCAATTTCAGAGAAAGCAACAATGAGTCTTTCAAAGTTTTTGCGCTTATCAAAACCACCCGGCGCATAAAGAATAATATCTTT
This sequence comes from Pantoea sp. alder81, assembly GCF_020179835.1. Classification (GTDB taxonomy): domain Bacteria; phylum Pseudomonadota; class Gammaproteobacteria; order Enterobacterales; family Enterobacteriaceae; genus Pantoea. The sequence continues at coordinate 500,510 of NZ_JAIUDA010000002.1, forward strand.
CCTAATTGAAAATTTTTCTCTAACCGCTTCGATATTAATATCAACTATCTCTTTATCGTACCACATATCCTCAGTAGCTGAAGATATTGATACAATTTCACCTGAAGCATCAGGTAAATATTCATGAGTTTCTTGAGCTGTATAATCTGAATTCGTCAGAATAAGATCTGCCATTTTTAGACACTCAATTTTTTTCATGTAATATTGGCGAAACTGACCATCTTGCAAGTACGTTTTTTCGTTGACGAGGGGTATGAGATCGTGATGAAGCACAGCTACTTTCGTATTGCTTTGCAATTTTTTAATGGTGAGCGTGGCATCATCAATATGACCTTCAAATAGGCTGGTAATGAAAACCCAATCAACTGAAAGCGTGCGAATCATTTCCTCGCGAATAATCGCAGCAGCACTCTGTCTCCATTCATTACCCTCATCGCAAGCACGAAGAGGCGTCGGTAGTTGACATACCAAGATGTTTTTTTCTGGTAATAAACCATCCAGAACGGTTTTGATATCTTCGATAGTTTCTTCAAAGTTACCATTGAGGAGAACATAGAAGTCATGATATTTGTTATTCCGTAGTAAACCTTTAGTAATAGATAATGAATAGCGCCCTATTCCTCTAAATCTGCTTTCAGTTTGTGCGCCCTGTAAATCGATTAAAATTTTCATTATTTATTACCTTTATGATTCTTTACTTCATCTTTATGAAGATCCTCATAGATCCCCTTTGCCCTGTTTGTCAAATTATCAACATGCGATATTGAAAAGGAATTATTATAATTGTGCGAAAGATTTTCTTCGCTTATAGATTTAAAATAAAAACTCTTTACTAAGGAATATAATCCAAGCTTACGCATCAGACTCAACGCGCTAGTTCTTGCCTTGGGGTATTTCCCGGATATAAGGACAAGACGCTGAAATATTTTACGCACAATAGCTTTAGCGAGATACTTAAGTCCTTTTTTACGAGCAATATTTGTACGTTTACCCAAGTCTATCACACGTCGTAAGGGAGCAGTTATACGCCATGAGTTACTGGAATAAACGGCAGCCAATCTATTTTCTAACTGTTTATTGAACTCAATAATATCTTTAATTTCAGCTCGAACACTTTCTATCTTCTTTTCGTGCTCAAGGGATATAACTTCGAGTCTTTCTCCTAACACCATTTCATAACGGTCAGCTAGCACCATATCATAGCGGTCAGCAAGTTCATCCAGAGTTACACCAATTTTTTTTACAAAAAACTCATTAAATTCGGTAATTAATTCATGAGAACCTGACTTTTGAGAGACAGTACTGTAATCTGGACTAACCCCCTTCAACACTTCCGATAGCGTTAGTTCAGAAGAATTATCTTTAATTCGAGCACTCTCTTGCAATCTGACTATTCGAGTTCTTTCAAATCCGTAATAATCAGGAAGAAACTTTAACAGTTCTGGAGGGATGGGGTTTTGATGAGTGGGATCCATGTAGAACGAACAACTGCCAACACTTAAATTTTCTGGATTCGGTGTTTCAAGTATCAGTAGACCTCCAGGTTTTAACACCCGCTGTGCTTCTGATACCAAGGTATGAACAATTTCAAAAGGAAGATGTTCGACTAAATGAAAGCCTGTAATTGCAATTGCACTTTCATTTTTTTTCTTCTTCAAAAAATTGATGCAATCGTCTAATTCTACGGTAAGACCATCCTTTAATGCTTCGGCAAGCATTCCTTCATCAAGATCGACTCCGACCGCGCGTATATTATTATCACGAAGAAGTTTTAACCATTCACCTCGCCCGCAGCCAATATCAATTACGCCATCATCTGGAAAGTAAGAATTAAGTTTAGTGACTAACGGCAAATATACTGTCAATCTTTGACGAATATCGGCAACACTACCACGATGCTTGTCTTCAAATGCACGGTAAAAATTATTACTCACCTTTAATCTCCAATTGGGGTGGCATCCAGGCTACGCCTATAAAGGATGGTTTACCGCTGTTCACAACAGTGAATACTAGAGCCAGATCACGCCACTCATAGTTTCGAGCTACATGTGTATCTGATGAGTGCAAAGCTACAGCAATCGAATAGGAGCCAACACCCAAGTTGGCGTCAAAACTAAAAGTATATTCCAGTTTTTTACCAGCCGTCAGTTCACTCAAGACTTTCCTCATGTGGTGAGTATTTGTACCGAATACGGGTTGTCCAAGGCGGTCCTTGATAACGTAGCCTACAACTAATTCATCGATATCCTCATATATTTCCGCTTGAACTTTTAAAGAAACTGCTTGCCCAACCTGCAAAGATTCAATTGACTCATTGTTTTCATTCAGCAGCTCTATACGACTAATGCGCGCTTCCCCAGTACCTGAAAGCGTCGCCAGCTTGCCATCGTTATTACTCAACTTAATGGATTTTTTTTCTTTGTCTGCTAATAGCGCGTTATAAAAATCCATTACCGCTTCAGGTTCCCCCTCCATGGCCACCTCCCCTTTGTTTAACAGGATGGCGCGGTCGCAAATGCTTTGGATTGCCTGCTTATCATGTGAGACGAGGAGTAAAGTTGTCCCTTTTCTTCTGAACTCACGGATTCGCTCGAAACTTTTATGTTGAAAATAAGCGTCTCCCACCGACAGTGCTTCATCAATGATTAAAATATCCGGACGAATCGCTGTTGCAACGCTAAATGCCAGTCTTACCTGCATACCACTGGAGTAGACTCGAACAGGTTGGTCAATGTAGTCATCAATCTCCGCAAATGACTCAATTTCAGGCATGAGTTGATTAATCTGTTCAACGGATAAACCGAGTAGTTGGCCTGACATGTAAACATTTTGCCGACCGGTAAAATCAGCATGAAATCCCATACCAAGTTCTAGCATGGCAGCGACCCGGCCTGAAATATCAATATTTCCTGTTGTTGGTTTTGCAGTACCAGTAATCAATTTCAACAACGTGCTCTTTCCTGCGCCATTGATACCAATGATGCCAACTGCTTCACCCTCATTAATTTCAAAATTAATATCTTTTAAAATCCACTTAAGTGAGTGCTGCGATTTAATACCTGGAATTATCCATTCCATCAGCCGATGAACTTTTCGCTGATAAATTTTATATGCTTTCCCTACACCCGAAACTAAGATATGTGTCATTAGAGTTCATCCACCATTTCAGCCGAGTGTCTTCTAAATAAAACAAACCCGTAAGCACAAAAAATAATACTTAAAATTAAAACTGGAAGCAGAGAACCCCAATCCGGTATTTTATGGTAAGCAAATATCCCTTGATAAGCCTGCATTAAGCGAGCGACCGGATTATACATGAGTATTTTGTGCGCCCACTGAGGAAGAGAGTTCAATACGTATACAATCGGTGTAAACCAAAACCAAAATTGTAGTAACACACCAACAAACTGCCCAACATCTCTGAAAAAAACATTCATCACACCAAAAATCATCCCCAACCCTGTCGCAAATGCGATTTGCAATAGGATAACTGGAATCATTGTCAGAATTAGCCATCCAGGGAAATTCCCGGTAAATATTAGGAAAATAATGAAAAGTGAAAAAATTATCAAGAAATTAAGCACTGCTGAGGCGACAACAATGAACGGAAGGCAGATCTTAGGGAAACTGAGTTTTTTTATCAGGTTGGCATTATTAATAAATACACCCTGACTTTTGTCTAAAATTTCAGTAAACAGCCCCCATGTTAATACACCTGAACAAAGATAAATGCTATATGCAAATGACCCTGTATTATCGGGCATTCTGGCTTTCATTACCTGTGAGAAAACCAATGTATACACTAATATCATCGCAAGTGGTTGGAGCACTAACCATAGTGCTCCTAGCATACTTGTTTGATAACGAGATTGAAAATCTCGCTTTATACTACTGATAATAAAACCGCGATACTGATAGATAGATTTTAACATGTCAGGCACAATCACCTTTATCCAAGAATGATAATATCTCTGAGGTCTTAATCATCATAAGTTCATTATTATAGCGACTTTCAATATTTAGTCGCATTAAAGGCTCAGTATTAGACATCCTTAAATTTAAACGCCAATCTCCGAATGTCATACTCAAACCATCAGTTTTATCAATTTCTAAAGCATCTGCTCTGTATTTTTCCTCTACCATTCTAATGAGAGTGGTCGCATTATTAACTTTTCGGTTAATTTCACCGGAAGCTGGGAATTGAGCCATTCTCTCTTTGACTAAAGATTGAAGACTCGTCTTATTAGTCTGTAACAACTCAGCTATTAATAACCACGGAATCATCCCGCTATCACAATAAGCAAAGTCACGAAAATAGTGATGTGCACTCATCTCCCCACCATAGATCGCATCTTCTTCACGCATACGCTCTTTAATGAACGCATGGCCGGTTTTAGATATGACAGGAATTCCACCAGCTTTAGTCACTACATCAATGGTGTTCCATGTAAGGCGCGGGTCGTGGATTATTTTGGCACCCTTTTCTTTCTTCAGGAACGCTTCTGCCAAAAGGCCAACGATATAATAGCCTTCAATAAACTCAGCATTCTCATCAAAAAGGAAGCACCGGTCAAAATCACCGTCAAAAGCGATACCCATATCCGCATTGTGTGCACGTACTGCATCTGACGTATCTTTGCGGCATTCAGGCAGTAAAGGGTTAGGGATACCATTAGGGAAGTTGCCATCAGCCTGATGGTGCACCTTAATGAAGCTGACCGGCGCATTTGCCAGCTTGAAGCGCTTTTCAATTTCATCAATGACATGGCCTGCAGCACCATTGCCTGAGTTGATCACCAGTTTCATTGGCTCTTTGAAATTGGCCAAATCGATGTAGCCCATCAGATGATCTACATAAGCGTCCAACACTGAAATCTGCTTGTAGCTACCGCGCTTTGATTCATCGACGGCTGAAAACTCATTAGCTTCAGCCAGACGCTGTACATCGCGAAGGCCTGTATCACCGCTAATAGGGCGTGCGCCTTCACGCACCAGTTTCATGCCGTTGTAGTTCATCGGATTGTGGCTGGCGGTAACTTCAATCCCTCCGTCAATTCCAAGGTGGAAAGTGGCGAAGTAAATCTCTTCTGTACCGCTCATGCCAATATCCAGCACATCTGTGCCAGCGTCCCGCAGACCATTTGCTAACGCCAGCTTCAGAGATTCACTGGTGAGGCGCACGTCTCCACCGACGACGATTGTTTTTGGCTTAATGAATTCGCCATATGCACGGCCAATACGATAAGCGATATCTTCATTGAGCTCTTTGCCCAGCTCACCACGAATATCGTAAGCTTTGAAACAAGTTAGTGCTTCCATTATTTCTTTGAATCCTTATTTACGGGCAAATTGCTCTTTAATCAGAATGAGGTCGTCATCACCGAGGTATGAACCAGACTGGATTTCCAATAGCTCTAAAGGAATTTTGCCAGGGTTTTCCAGCGTGTGCTGGTGACCAATAGGAATGAAGGTAGATTGGTTTTCAGTTAACAGTAGGGTCTTATCCTGAATCGTCACCTTCGCGGTACCAGACAGAATCACCCAGTGTTCAGTGCGATGGTAATGCATCTGTAATTCGAAGGATTCACCCGGTTTCACCGTAATACGATTTACGTTAAAACGTCCGGTGTTAACGATCAGATCGCAACGACCCCATGGCCAATAGGTTTCACGGTGACGGCGATACTCACTACGACATTCTGACTTCAGGAATTCAACGACACGTTTTACGTCCTGCACCTGATCTTTACGCGCAACCAGTACGGCATCTTTGGTATTTACGATCACAAGATCTTCTACACCAATGGCTGCGACTAATTGGTCTTCACTGTTGATATAGCAATTTTTAGTGTTGTGCAGGAAAGTGTCGCCCTTCAGTGAGTTACCCGCAGCATCCTTCTCATTTACTTCCCACAGCGCTGACCATGAACCTACATCACTCCAACCTGCATCCAATGGCACAACTATAGCTGCATCGGTTTGTTCCATTACCGCGTAATCAACGGATTCATCAGGACAAGCGATAAAGTCATCTTTATCGATGCTGATGAAGTCACTGCCTTCTTTCACGTTCGCCATTGCACGCTGACAGGCTTCAAGAATATCAGGGCGGAATTTTTCCAGCTCTTGCAAGTAACGTTTTGCGCGGAACATAAACATACCGCTGTTCCAGTAATATTCACCGGATGCGAGATAATCTTCCGCTGTTTTAAGATTGGGTTTTTCGACAAAGCGTTGTACGCCGAATGGGGCGTTCAAATCATCCGAAATCTGACTTCCACGATGGATATAGCCGTAGCCTGTCTCAGGACCTGTCGGCACGATACCGAAGGTGACTAAATGGCCTTGCTTGGCATATTTAGTAGCTGTAGTAATCGCCTGATGGAATGCCGCACGATTTTCAATGACATGGTCTGCAGCCAACACCAGCAGTACAGGGTCATCTCCCTGCTCAATCGCATTCAGCGCAGCGAGAGCAATGGCTGGGGCAGTATTACGTCCAACCGGTTCAAGGATGATGTTGTGAGAAAGCTTATTGATTTGGCGAAGCTGTTCGGCGACCAGGAAGCGGTGCTCTTCGTTACAGATAACCAGAGGAGCGCGTGCTTCAACTCCGGTTAAGCGGTTGACGGTTTCCTGCAGCATTGAGTGCTGCCCATGCAAACTGATGAATTGCTTTGGATAAAGTTCGCGTGAAAGGGGCCACAAACGACTGCCGGTTCCTCCGGCCATAATTACGGGAAGTAACATTCCACAACCTCTAATGTGTCATTTAAAACTGCTTTATCTATTTAGAGCGGGTTATTTTTTCAATGCATTATAAAAAACAGCCACGCTACCGCCCTTGGCTTGCAGCAACCAATATGCTGTGTAACAAGTCAATTTTGTGTGCTCCGCCTCTTTTACATGATACGGTTAATTATTCGTCAAGCCTCAGCCAACACCAAAGCCACCGCAAATAATACATTTTGTGCTGGTGAAATAACATGGTTATTGTCTTATGCGACTGTTACGAAGTTTTATATCACCTAATCGTTTCGCTTAAATCCAACCTATTGACCTCATTGAATATAGTTGCTTTTTCTGATAGTTAAAGCTCGCGGTTCGTGCATGGTCAAACAAGGGCATATAGAGTTTGAACATTAATCTTATTTGCCGGGGTTTAGGAATAATCTGTGTCTAAAATCACTCGATTGATTAAAAAACCAACAAACATGATGTTAGTAAATTTAGCCATAAAAAAACCCGGCAGATGCCGGGTTTTGATCAATTCATCGAGAGTTACTTAAACCCATCCGGGTTCTTACTCTGCCAGTTCCACGTGTCGCGCATCATCGCGTCGATCCCACGTGTCACACGCCAGTCCAGCTCATTGTTAGCGAGCGTCGCATCCGCCCAGAACGCCGGCAGATCGCCATCACGGCGTGGCTTGAACTCAAACGGAATCGCTTTACCAGAAGCCTTCTCGAACGCCTTGATCATCTCCAGCACTGAGAACCCGACTCCGCCGCCAAGGTTATACGCTTTATAACCAGTGACTTTTGGCAGGTGGTCCAGCGCCTTCAAGTGCCCTTCAGCCAAATCCACCACGTGGATGTAGTCGCGCTGTGCGGTGCCGTCTGGCGTGTCGTAGTCATCGCCAAACACGCCCAGCTTCTCCAGGCGACCAATCGCCACCTGTGCGATATACGGCAGCAGGTTGTTAGGGACACCGGTTGGGTCTTCACCAATCTCGCCAGACTCATGCGCGCCAACCGGGTTGAAGTAGCGCAGCGCGATGGCTTTGAAATTCGGGTCAGCTTTCGCGAAATCGCGCATCACGAATTCGATCATCAGCTTAGAGGTACCGTACGGGCTGGTGGTGCCACCGATTGGCGTGGTTTCCACGTAAGGAACCGGTGCATCGGCGCCGTAAACAGTCGCTGAGGAGCTGAAGATAAAGTTCCACACGCCAGCGGCGCGCATCTCTTCCAACAACACCACGGTGCCTGCCACGTTGTTCTCGTAGTATTCCAGCGGCATGCGCGTGGATTCGCCCACGGCTTTCAATGCGGCGAAGTGAATCACTGCCGAGATGTCGTTGGCGGCAAACAGGTCACGCAGGCAGGCGCGATCGCGGATGTCGCCTTCAACGAACACCGCTTTCTTGCCAGACAGCTTCTCCACGCGATTAACCGCTTCGCGCGAAGCGTTGCAAAGGTTATCCAGGACCACAACGTCGTCACCGCGCTCTAACAGCGCCAGCACCGTATGGGAGCCGATGTACCCTGCTCCGCCCGTTACCAAAATAGCCATGTGTACTCCTTTAAACCGCGCAAGCGGCGCGGCATGAGAATGGATTATTTCGCCAGGATTTTCTGGATAGCTTCGCGGAAATCACGACCCTGCGCGTTGTTACGCAGACCGTAAGAAACGAAGGCCTGCATGTAGCCCAATTTTTTACCGCAGTCGAAGCTGGTACCGGTCAGCAATTGTGCATCTACCGGTTTTTTCTTGCTGAGTGATGCGATGGCATCGGTCAGCTGGATACGGCCCCATGCGCCCGGCTCGGTATTTTCCAGCTCTTGCCAGATATCCGCAGACAGCACATAACGACCCACCGCAGTCAGGTCTGAATCCAGCTGGCCCGCTTCTGGTTTTTCAACGATGTTGGTAATAGTGCTGATGTCGCCTGGGTTATCGATCGGCTGTTCGGTGGTCAGAACACCGTATTCGGTCAGGTCTTCGCCCGGCATGTGTTTCGCCAGCACCTGTGAGTGACCGGTTTCTTCGAAACGCGCCACCATCGCCGCAAGATTGTAGCGCAGGTGGTCAGCGGTTGAGTCATCCAGCAGCACATCTGGCAGCACCACCACGAACGGGTTATCACCGATCATTGGACGTGCACACAGCACAGAGTGGCCGAGGCCCAGCGGGTTCGCCTGACGCACGTTCATGATAGTCACGCCAGGAGGACAGATTGATTGCACTTCGCTCAGCAGCTGACGTTTTACGCGCGCTTCAAGCAGCGCTTCCAGCTCATAAGTGGTGTCGAAGTGGTTTTCCACTGCATTTTTGGAAGCATGGGTGACCAGCACAATCTCCTTGATGCCCGCCGCCACACATTCGTCAACGATGTATTGAATCATTGGTTTGTCGACGATTGGCAGCATCTCTTTCGGGATAGCTTTTGTTGCAGGGAGCATATGCATACCGAGACCCGCAACCGGGATTACTGCTTTAAGCTTGGTCATATTTATTCCATTTCATGAAGTGAATACGTGGGGTCGATTATGCAGGATCGGCCGGTGCAGCAAGTATAATCTTTATCTGAAAATCCGGCACTAACTCTCTGTCACGCCATCAGAAATCGCCAAAAAGCCTGGCTGCCGCTTCGCCTGACACTGCGAAAATGAACCCGCTAAACTGCTGAAAAACAGTGAGGGATTGATGGTAAAAGCACGGATGATAAGACCATTGATTTGCAGAATGCAGGAGGAGGATTTTGACGAGGGTGCTCGGGTTTTAATGACGTCATGCCATGTACCGCGACGCATGATAGCCCGCAAAAAACGTCGCGGCAGGATTTATCGCACATTCAGACAGTATCACGGCGGCCATGGTGCGCCATAAATGGCGCCGCTACGTATGCAAACCTGCGGAAAAACGTAGCGGCGCGATTTATCGCGCATGCCAGCAGTATCACTACGGCCAGAACGTGCCATAAATGGCACCGCTACGGATTTTTGCGAGGATTGATGGCAAAAGCTACAGCCAACCCTCAAACCACTCCGGCATCACAAACAAGTTGAAGTGATTGACCAGCAGCATCAGGCCGACAAACACCACCGACACCGAAACCCACTGACGGGCATACGGCATAAAGCGGATACCAATCACCGGCTTGATGAAGAACGGATGCGCAAAGGCAGAAATCAGCACCTGCGAGATGGAGAGCGTCAGCGCCACATACAGCACGTTCGGCCAGATGTAGGTTGTCGCTAACACCACTACCACCACCAGACTGGCGACGATATTCCAGTAGAACTCGACGTTAGTCTTGCCGTTTGCCTGCGAAATCGCGCCGGTTAAGCCGCCCATCGGACGCAGCATGCCGAACAGCAGCATCAGCGGAATCAGATGGTAAACCTGCTCATGCGATGCACCGTACAGCACGCGCACAATCACTGGTGACAGAATGCCAATCGCCAGGTACATCACGCTGCTGAACAGCATGATGACGAAGGTGCCTTTCAGGAACAGTTTTTTCAGCTGCTCCGGATCGTGCTGCTTCTCGGCGAAACGCGGCAGCGCCAGGCGGTTAATCACCGGCGATACCAGTTTCAGCGGCTGCAGAATCAGCTCTTTTGCCAGCGAGTAGATCCCCAGCATCTCCGCGCCCATCACTTTACCGACGATCAACGCATCCGCCTGGGTACGCAGCTGATTAATGGTCTGCGAACCCAGCTGGTAGATACCGTAACGGACCGCGCTGATGAAGGTAGATCCTTCAAACTCCCACGTTGGACGCCACGACTTCTCACCGAAATAGATCATGCACAGGATGCGCGTGAAGGCATTGATGAACAGCCCAAGGATCGCCGCCGCCACCGTTAATGAGGTGTAATAGAGCATCGCTACAGTACAGATAAACGCGAACAGCTTGGTGGCCATCTCAATCTTCGCCAGGGTCACCATGCGTTTCGATTTCACATAGTGCGCCTGATACTGCGACAGATGTCCCAGCACCAGGAAGTTGAGGCTGGTGAGCATGATCAGCCCGGTGAGTTCTGGCAGGTGATAGAACCACGCCACCGGGAAGGCTATCGCCAGCATAATTAAACCGGTACACAAGCTGAGCGAGACGTTGACCCAATAAATCGTACTCTGCTGGCGGCGATTGATGTCCTGGCGATGCACGATGTAGCTGCTCATCCCCATATCCTGCAACACCGTCGCCACTGCCAGAATGGCGTTGATAATTGCTAATAAACCTAACTCATGTGCTTCCAGCTTACGCGCCAGAACGCTGAGCTGTAACACCTGCAGCAACGCCGCGAAGCAGGTACTGCCAAACAGCCAGACGGCCTGTTTTTTTAATCCGCTCACACCATGCGCTCCAGAATTTTGGCCAGCTCACCATAAGCGATGTGCTGATTGAACTCGGTTTCCACTTTGTGTCGCGCGGCAGCCACTACCGGCGCGACATCGACATCACCACGCGACAGGCGCAGCAGCGTGTCCGCCAACTCCTCGGCATCGTTCTCGGTGACCAGCCAGCCGCTGACGTTGTTCTGAATCAGCTCCGGGATGCCGCTGTGATAGGTCGAGACCACCGGTAATCCCACCGCCATCGCTTCCATCAACGCCACCGGAATGCCTTCCATATCACCATCAGCTGCGGTTTTGGACGGCAGCAGGAAGATATCGGCATCGTTCAGCGCCTGACGAATCTCATCCTGCGGCTTAAAGCCCGGCATGGTGACAAACGCTTCCAGTCCGGCGCGCGCGATGTGTTCACGCATCATGCCGTCCTGCTCACCGTTACCGATGATGGTGAACTCAAACTGCCCACCGTTGTTACGCAGGATTTCACTGGCTTTCACCGCCACGTCTAAGCCTTTCTTCTCGGTTAAACGCGCCACCGAAACGATACGCAGTGGCTGATGAAACGCCTCACGCGGCCTGAAGTTAAACTTCTCGGGTTCGATACCCATGCGCGTGACATGCACCTTCTCACGTGGGCAGCCCATTTCGATCAGCTTGTTCTCCCACAGATGGCTGATCGGCAGCATCAGTTCGCTCTGTTTGAACAGGTTGACGTAGTCGAGCTTGTGCTCTTCGAGAATGTGGCGGCGCGAGATATCCGCGCCGTGGAACACCGTAGCCTGCTTGCCTTTCAGCACGCCCAGCTCACGCAGTTTGTTGGCCAGCGCACCGGCATAGCCAAAGTGCACCAGGAACACATCGGCGGTGAAAGTTTGCTTCGCGTTAGCGACAATCGCTGGCAGCAGCAGCTTTTTCGCCTGCTGGCCGTAGCGCCCGACATTCAGCGATTTAAGCAATGCCGGCTTGGCAATTTTCGGTAGCATCAAGCCAATCCGCTGCGTCAGCTTATCGAGATTCGAAACTTTCTCTTCCGGCAGTAAATAGTGAGTCTTCGCTGCCAGATTGTAATCATCGAACGCAGCGTGGCGATTGATCATATCGCCTGGAAACACGGAGATAATCTCCACGTCATAGCCTGCATCGATGAAATGCGTCACCTGATTGAGGACAAACGTCTCAGAGGCAACCGGAAAACGCATGGTGAAAAAGGTCAGCTTCATCACTTACCCCAGCACGTTGAGAATTTCTGCCGTAATGCGGTTGCCAATTTCACGCTCCTGCTCCACCGCGGTATCCACTTTGCGCTTCACGTTGTCGTAGTCGGCCAGCACGGTTTGCACTTTGTCGATCAGCGAACCATCCATCAGGCTCTGCACGTCGGTGGCCATCTGCGGCAATCCAAGCTGCTTCATCACGCCAAGCGATTTGTGCTCGTAGTTGATGGCAACGGCTGGTGTACCGAAGTTCATGGAGATGATGGCGGAGTGCAGGCGGGTGCCGATTGTCAGGTGACAATGGCTTAGCAGGATGCCGAGTTCGAGGTCGTTGAACTCGTCCATGATGACGTGGTAATGCTCAGGATTATCGACGTGGTCACGCAGCGTCAGTGCGACCATACGGTCGTCTTTGGCGTAGCTGTCGATGCCGGTACAGGTAGAGAAAGCCACCACCTGATAGCCCTCGGCAATCATCGCGTTGATGACCTTACCGAAAGCCGCTTCGTACTCTTTCTGCGTCACGCCAAGACGTTTATCGAACGGTGCCAGTTCACGCACGGTAATGGCGATGGTTTTACGTGCGCTGATGATGTTTTTCCAGTGCAGCAGGTTGTGGCTTGGGTTCTCCACCTCACGTGCTTTCACCAGGAAGGCGGTATCCACGCCCTTCTTCACGCGGCTGGTGGTGACGCCGTCTTGTTTCAGGCGGTCAAAGCTGACTTCTTCTCGTAGCACCAGGCTATCAACGCGATCAAACACGAAGTTGGCCAGCGCATTCACGCGAGGATTCTCAAACGGGCCGACAGAGTGACCGACCATGTGCAGCGGCTTTTTCGCCATCAACGCACAGAGCGCGTGGTCAAACTGCGTCACACCATACAGATCGACGAAGAACGAACCGCCCACCTGAATGATCGCGTCATACTGTTCCAGACTTTTGGTGAACTGTGCCAGATGTGGCGGCACGGAAAACGATTTGTATACGCCACCTTTGCCCAGATGCGCCATCATGATTTCAGGCATCAGACGGTTGGCCACTTTACGTTTGACGCTGCCCACCAGCCCTTTCGCTGATTTGCTGTTATGCAGAAACAGGGAGTCTTGCTGGATATCCTGTTGCAATAAGTACCCGGAGCTTGTTGGATAACGACTAATCACGTCAATATCGAGGTCGCCACGCGCAGACTGCAAAGAGTCGATCAGTCCACGTAAAATCGCGCCATCCCCACGATTTCCACAGGTATGGTTTCCCACCAATAAAATCTTCATAAACACTCCAGATAAATTTTTTTAATTTTTACAAGCCACGCCATTTCCTGAACGGGCAAAGTGAACTCTGCGTTAAAAAACTGCAATGGGAACAATGCCCAAAATAGAAAATCTGTCCTCAAACGGGCGACCTGAAGGCCGCTCCCAACCTCTTTCTGAAGAGGGCGCAAACGGCTGCGCCCTCTCCGGTTACTGCATTACGACTTCACTGCAAAATAGGGTAACGCCACCTGCTCACCGTTGATCACCACCGAGACAAACCCTTTTGGCTCACGTGTATCTACCTGCTCCGGTTTCAGCGCACGTGAGGCCAGCAGCAGATCGCCCTGCTCATTGCCGCCAATCCCCGCTTTACCGTTGTGCAGGCTAAAGCGCTGCGGTGCCTGCTGGCTGCCGCTGGTGGGATTGCCTTTGTCCATTTTGGCGTCCACGCGGGCACAGCGTCCGGTGAGGAAGCGATCCTTCGCGGTGCTCTTAATCAGCACTACCGCCGTCGGCATCCAGCCGGCCAGCTTGACGAACACTTTGGCGTCGGTTTCACTGCGCGGATCGAAGCGCACTTCCAGCACTGGCGAACTGCCCTCTGCCGACCAGCTGGCTTCCGCATTTTTGGTTTTGCGTTGCAGATGAATCACCGCGCGTCCGCCGGTGGATTTACCGCCGATGGGATCCATCAGCGGCTGATTCATCGTGCCGTTGTTAAACTGCGACTGACCAAACACCTCGATTTCCCAGCTATCACCCACCGTCGGCGAGTAGAAGTTACCCAGCTCGAACCAGGTCTCTTGATTGGTGTTATTGCTGAGGCGGAAACGCGAAGTGATGTAGTTGTATTTCAGGCTGCCATCGATGGCGACGCCGTAGGATTCGACGCGCGTCGAGCCCATCTCCCACATACTCAGCCAGGGTTTGCCCTGCAGCGAGTTGTCGATCCAGCTGCCGGATTGCAGATTGGTTTGACGCATGTTGAGGCGCGAGTTGTGAGCAATCAGCGGATTTTTGCAATCTTCCAGACTCAGCGCATCGATGATCCACTGCCCGTCGGAGATATCACCCGGATGCTCGGTATGCTCAATCCAGCCGTTATGAATGATCGACTGACCACAGCGAGGCAGATTGAGTACCATGCCGCCGGAACAGTGCTGCGCATTGAAGTTGGAGAGCTCAATCGCGGTGCTGTGATCCCAGACGCCGATCTTCTGCCCGGACCAGGTGGCTTTAATTACATCACCGGTACAGGTTTCGGCATACCACTGGTCGATTTTACAATCCAGCGTATCCATCAGGCTCAAACAGACGCCGCCCACGCGATTAAAGCGCAGACAGGCGCCACGGAAGAACTGACCGCCCGGACAGGTATTGTGGAACAATCCCTGCTTATTCGGACGCTGGTCGTTGTTGCCGTTGAAATTGAGGTTAGAGATTTCGGTCCAGCGGGCGTTAACCGAGAACACGAACTCCGATCGACCATCTGAAACCAGCGTGGTGGCCGGGAAGTAACCGAAGTTCACCATCGCGCCGGAAATACGGAAGAAGCGCAGTTGTTCATCGCCGAAATCGCAGGCGGAAACAAAGAAGGTGCCGGCCGGGAACTGCACGCAGATCGGTTGATCGGCATCTCTCGACCAGTGATACATCGCTTTGATGGCTGGCGCGGCATCGGTTTTGCCATCGGCAATGGCACCAAAATCAAACAGCGTCAGGCGGTTGAAATCTTCTACCACGCGACGCCAGTAGAAACCGTTACCGGCGAAGATCACCCCACCATCTTCTTTGCCGTCGCCGTAAGTGCCGACAAACTCGCCGCCGCCCACTTCCAGCCCTTCGTGCCAGCTTTTCAGCTTGATTTTGGCACCGGCAAACAGCGGACGCGTTTTGCGCAATTCTTCAACGGAAGGGATTTCGCCAATCAGCTGATAACCATTGGGCTGCGCCAGGCGCTGACTGAAATTGCTCTGATTCGGTCGCGAGACATCCGTAATCGAGAACAGCATATTACCCTGATTGTCTTCCACCACCATCGAGTGCGCGGGATCGGCAATCAACGCCGCATTATCGTGGATGAACTGCGCAAAGTTGCCCTTGTTCAACGCAATCGGCTGGCTGATTTGCGAGACTTTGCCTTTGGCATCGCGCAGGAATACCGGAATCTGGTTGCCCGACTGGCTGGCATCACTACCCGCTTTCCCGATCCACAGCTTGCCCTCAAAGTTCTGCCAGAACTGCGGCGGCATGGTGTAGACGTTTTCCGGCGTCAGAATCGGCACGTCGCCCTGCGGTACGCTGGACGGATCGACCGATTTCAGCGCAGGTTGACCACTTTTTGCGGCGTAGCTGGAAAATGCACTCACTGAGAGCGCGGCAACAATGGAGGAGGCTGCGGTCTGCAAGACTTCTCTTCTTTTCATGCTTTCAATCCCGTGGTCATATTGGGCCATGAGGCCGTAAGTGTGATCCCGGAGGCATTAAGCCGTCATACTTCACGCCACAGGCGCGTTGGCGGCATGAATGATGTGGCTAAACCAGTGCCAGCCAGCTTTGTTTGATCTGATTACCGTCAAACTTCAGCGCCGTTTCTTTGGTTTTTTCGCTCATGGCGTAGAACAGGCTATCGTCGCTCGCCAGCTGTTCCATCCGCGCCAGAAACGTTGATTTGTCATTCATCGGCACCAGGAAACCATCTTCACCGTGATTGATGATCTCCTGCGGGCCGGTTGGGCAGTCATAAGCCACCACCGGCAATGACCAGGATTTCGCTTCGAGCAACACCAGCGGCAGACCTTCATAGCGCGAGGTCATCAGTGCCATGTCGCTATCGCGGTAGTAATCGTTGATATTGCTGACTTTGCCGACGAAGTTAACGCTGTTGGTAATGCCCAACGCCGCGGCCTGATCCTGTAGCTGCTGACGCAATTCGCCGTCACCGGCAATCACCAGCTTCCATTCAGGATGGGTCTTGCTGAAGTCAGCCCAGATATCCAGCAGCAGGTCGAAGCCTTTCTGATGATCCAGACGCCCCACCGCCAACGCCTGGCGGCTGCGGCTCTGGCGCTGAAATGCTTTGTACACCACTGGATTGGGAATCTGCTTGCTGGCGATATTCCAGCGATTGAACACCTGGTGATCTTTATCCGTCAGAACGATGACCTGGTCGTAATAGCGCAGCAGCATCCACTTCAGCGCTTTAATAGGCTTGCTGAAAGAGTTAATGGCAATGTGTTCGCAGGCGTAGGCTTTAAAGCGTTTTTTCTTCATCGCCATCAAATTCCAGAAGGCGAACATCACGCTCAGGCGGCCCATGCTGATCAGGAATACACTGTCGAAGCCTTCCTGATGAATGCGCGCCACGGCGCTTTTAATCGGGTTGCTGTGCCCTTCAAAGCTGACAATCTCTTTAACGCGATCGAACGGATAAAAGGTTTTGCCGTGTCCTTCCAGCGAATAAATGGTGACGGCGTGCTGCTCTCCGAGGCACTCCGACATGAAATTACAGATGTTTTCCGTACCCGCGTACGAGTAGGCATCCTTAATCACTAAAACGATCTTTTTCATAAAACGCTTTCCACCTCAAAATTTGAACTTAAGGCCCAAATCCTTCGCGCTGTCGACACAGCGACAATGCGAAAGATACAGGGTCTTAACGATGCTTCAGGGTGAAGAGAACGCCGTTCACCATATACCAGCCGTAATAGTAATAGATTTTTAACGGATTGTTTTTATAGATAATTCTTAATAATTCGAGGTGCCATTTTGCCGCTTTGTTCTTGTTGCGCGAGAGTGAATCGCCCAGCTCGTAATAGTTGACCAGCGTCTTCTGGATCACCCGAGCTTGCTTGTAACGGAGGAACAGTTCGTAGAGGAACAGGAAATCTTCATGTCCTTTACGCTGGAAGAAGATGCCCTGAGGAGGACGGCGGAAACACACGGAAGAGAAGCAGACGCGATACTGCTTCTTCACGAAGTTTTCCTGCTGCAGATAGGGTTTGCTGTAGAGAATATCGTGGTCGGCACTTTTGGTTTTGTAGTGGTAATGCGTGATGACAAAGTCATCGCCTGCCGCAATTGCCGCAGTCTGTTCGGCGAGCTTGTCAGCGTGCCACTCGTCGTCGCTGTCGAGGAAAGCAATAATCTCCTCTTTCGCCGCGCGCAGGCCAACGTTACGCGTTTCCGCAGCACCGAGGTTGACCTCATTATTGAGGATCGTAATCCGCGCGTCCGTGCAGTGCTCACGCACAAAGGCCAGCGAATCATCGGTGGACTGGTCGTTCACCAGGTAAAGGTGCCAATCGCTGTAGGTCTGATTGACGATGGACTCAACCGCACGCAATACGGTTTTACGCGCGTTATACATCGGCATCACAATACCGACGGTGCCAACATGATTTGTCATTTGTATACCCGGAGTGTCAGGAACCAAAAAATTGCTCCCGATGTGGGAGCAAGTGAAATTTTTTAAAATGAATCAGGAAACGGCTCGCCCACCGGAAAAGCGCGATTTCACTTTATCGAGCAGGCGATTCATGAAGTAAGCGCGATTATCACGGTTGGTCAGGAAGAAATAGCGCGCAAAGCTCAGGCTGGCTAACAGCGATTTACCGTCCATCTTGTAGCGCAGCGGCAGCTTGAACGCTTTATAGGTATGGATATCGCGCGCCGTCAGATGCGGCTTCATGGTATCCAGCCAGAAGAAGGAGTACTTCACCGATTCGCCTTTGTGTTTGGAACCAAATTTGGTCACCAGGTGATACGTTGCCAAAGGCTTGTCGATCATCACGAACGCGTAGCCCATGCGATCGGCGCGGATGCAGAAGTCATAATCCTGATGGCGAATGTAGCGCGCATCAAAACGGATTTTATCGGCGTCTTCGCGTTTCAATACAATGGTGCTGGTCTGAATGAAGCCGTAACAGCCAAACAGATATTCCGCCACGGTTTCGTTTTTACCCGGCGGCTGCATCGGCATCACTTTCAGGAAGCTACCGTCCTGATGGATGTTCACCTGGCTGAAAATCACATAGCGCGATTTGCCCTGTGCCTCCAGTTTGCTGATGGTGTCGTGCACGGTCAGCAGCTTATCGGCGGCCCATTCATCATCGGCATCCAGGAAGCTGATGAAATCGCCTTCAGCCAGCTCGATACCTTTGTTGCGGGCGCCCGCACCGTTCAGTTTGACCTGCGACAGTTCCAGCTTGATGTCCAGATCCTGATAGCGCTCACTGCGTACGACCTGCGCCAGTTCGGCTGCATCAGCCGATTTGTCATCGACGATGATGACTTCAAAATTGCGATAGGTTTGCGCTTTGACGCAATCAAGCGTCGTGACAATTGATTTCGACGCGTTATACGCGGGGATTACAATTGAGAAGCGGATGTCCTGCATTGCCAGCACCTCTTAAACAGCTGTTCCAGATTTAACGGTAACGCGGACAGCCCTCAGAAAGGAATCGGCTTTGTTCTGAAAAATCATACCGTTATTTCTCTTTCTCATTGAGCTGCTGCGATCCATCACGGAAGTTCCTAAGACTGTGCTGTGTGTATGTTCAAATCAAAGCTTCCTCTCAATAATTTGAGTGATGAAGAGGAAGAAAAAGGGGCGGATAATCCGCCCCTGAGTGTTACTTAGCTTTTAGTTTCTTTGCCGTATTCGTAGTTGTAGTAGTCGTAGCCATAACCGTAGGCATTCGACGCTTTACGTACCACGGCGTTAAGGATGACGCCTTTAATCTCAATACCGTTCTGCGCGAAGCGCTTGTAGCTGACATCCAACTCTTTGGTGGTGTTGGTTTCGAAACGCGCCACCATCAGCGACGTACCGGCCAACTTACCGATGATGGAAGCATCGGTGACCGCCAGAATTGGTGGTGTATCAATCAGCACCAGGTCGTAGTTCTTGCTCGCCCAGTCCAGCAACTCGCTCATGCGACGATGCATCAGCAGTTCAGACGGGTTCGGTGGCACCTGACCGCGTGGCAGGAAATCAAAACCGTACACGCCTTTCTGAATCATCGTCGGTGAGAACTCGCTTTTACCGGACAACACATTGGAGAGACCCAATTTGTTTTCTGAACCCAGCAGCTCATGGGTATAACCACGGCGCATGTCACCATCGATGAACAGCACACGCTGGCCTGCTTTCGATACCAGAGTCGCGAGGTTGGCACAGATAAAGGTTTTACCAATACCTGGGCTGGCACCCGTAATCATCAGAATGTTGTTTTTGGCTTCCATCATCGCGAAGTGCAGGCTGGTACGCAGGCTACGAATCGCTTCTATGGAGAGGTCAGTCGGATTACCCAATGCCAGCAGCGTATTGTGTGGGTCACTCTTCTCTTTGTGACCGCGACGCGCCAGAGCTTCGGTATCTTTCTTACGTTGCCATTCTGACAGCGGTACGCTGGCATAGACGTTCATGCCCAGCTCTTCCAGCTGCTCAGGGTTCTCAATACCGTGGTGGAACAGCGCTTTCAGCAGCACCAGACCCACAGAGAGCATCAGACCCAGAATAAAGCTGGCAACGATAATCAGCAGTTTCTTCGGTGCCACCGGGCTACCGGCGGTTTCCGCACCGTCAATGATGCGCACATCACCCACGGTACTGGCTTTGCTGATGCCCAGTTCTTGCTGGCGATTCAGCAGCTGCATGTAGATTTCCTGACCTGACTGCACATCACGGGTCAGACGCAGAATTTCCTGTTGGGTTTGCGGCATACCGGCAATTTTTTTGTTCAGTTTTGCCTGCTCGTCTTCCAGGGTTTTGCGTTTTTCCAGCAGCGCGCGGTAAGTCGGGTGATCTTTGGTGTAGAGCTGAGACACTTCGGCTTCTTTGAAGGTCAGTTCATTCAACTGGCTCTGCACGCTAACAGATGAATCGAGCGCCGATTTCGCTTCCAGCGACATATCTACCGATTCATTCTGGCGGCGATAGGCGTTGAGCTTGTTCTCCGCATCATCCAGACCGGTGCGAACCTGTGGCAGCTGTGTACGCAGGAACTCAAGGCTCTTCTCAGCCTGCTCAGACTTGCGGTCCACGTTCTGCAGCAGATAGTTATTCACGATCTGGTTCAGTACACGACTCGCCTGCTCGGGATCTTCATCCTGGAACTCAAGGCCCAGCACACCGGTGGTTTTACCTTTGTCGGCAACAGTCAGTGCGCCCAGCACGTTTTTAATCGCCTGCAGGTCGCTCAACTTGGTGACGTTGAAGCTGGTGCCTTCGTCAGCCTGAATGCCGCTAACCAGCATGGTGACATCACCGTGCTGCTCCAGCTGACCCACGCGGCCTTTGAACAGCTCATCGCCATCTTTGGTGACGGTGTAGGTCTGTGGGCCGGTCACTTCCAGCTCGACGGTACGCTTGTCGATTGACTTAGGGATTTCCAGACGCGAGATGGCAATTTGCGCTGGCTTATTGCCCATCAGGCGAGATAAACCTTTACCAATCACCGGGAAGTAATTCTGCTGCACCACGGTGTCCAGACCGAGGTCATTGACCGTTTTACCCAGCACCATACGCGATTCAACAATCTGAATTTCCGTATCAGATGCTGGCGTGGTTGGCAGCACATCCTGCAATTCATTCAGAACAGAAGCGGTATTCTTCTGTTCTACCTGAACCATGGCGTCAGCGCTGTAAATAGGCGTTGCAAACAGTGTGTAGAGCGTTCCTGCCAGCATGAAGAAGGCGGTAACGGCCACAATGATCCAACGATGATCAATCAGCTGTCCCACAAGATGCGCCAGATCCCATCCATTCGAATCTTCTTTTGGCGCGGTCATAACCTTGTTTTTAATATTCATGGATATTCCCAACTATCGGCTTAGTACGTTTACCCATTTCTGGGTAGCGTTTTCCAGTAACCCGTAGACCTCTTCAAAGGCCTCGCGACTTTTTTTGTACGGATCCGCAATTTCCTGTTGGTTGAGCCAGTGCCCAAGCAGCATGGTTTTTCCGCGAGCGGCTGGGTCGATACGATTCACCTGCTCAACGTGGCGCTTCTCCATTACCAGAATCAGGTCATAGTCGCGGCACATACTGGCCGTTAACTGCTGAGCATGATGGCCTTCCAGCGACACGCCGTGTTTGGCGGCGACATCGCTGGCAGTCTGGTCTGCCGGATAGCCCTTCAGGGCACCGAGCCCTGCAGAAGCCACCCGGGTTTTAGGCAGCGCGCGCTGGAACAGACGCTCCCCCGTAGGAGAGCGGCAAATGTTGCCGACGCAGACGACTAACACGGACTTGATCATGATTGAACCTAGTCAGACCAATTGCGGAAACGCAGAGCTGCGGAGCTTGCATCGTCGACACCAACGATGGTCGGCAGCAACCCGGAAATCACACGGTTCCAACGGGTAATTGGTGTAGCGGTGACGTAGACGATGTCGTACGGCTCCAGTTGGAATTCAGTGCCCATCACCATTGACGCCGCATCTTTGGTATTCAACTGATAGATGTTGGCGATCTTGGTGCGGTTGGCACCGCGAATAGGACGAATAACGAAGACGCCGGTGGCATCAGAAGTGGTTTGATCCATCCCTGCCGCATTGCCCAGCGCTTCCGCCAGCGTCATGCCGCTGCGGTCCATCTTCAGCGTAGACTGCTGTTTCACTTCGCCCATGACGAAGACTTTCAGGTCATCGTTACGCGGGACGTAGAGAATATCGCCTGGATACAGCAGATGGTTCTGGCTCAGGTCGCCGTTTTGCATCAGCGCCTGCAGTGAAATACGTTGCTCTTTGCCCTGATGCGTCAGCACCACGTTACGCCAGTCAGCATCGGCGGCTAAGCCACCGGCGGCGTTAACGGCATCGAGCACGGTAAGCGGTACGTTGGTAATCGCCTGCTGTCCTGAGGTGGTCACCGAACCGGTCACGTAGGTTTTCTGTGAGCGGAACGCTGCAATATTGACATCAACCTGAGGACTTTCAATGTACTGGGCAAGACGACGCGCAATTTCAGAGCGAATCTCGGTTACCGAGCGGCCTGCTACACGGACTTTACCAATGTACGGGTAGAAAATAGTGCCATCTGCCTGTACCCAGTTACCGGTGTCACTTGAGCTACGATATTGGCCCGCTGGTGTAGTCAATTCCGGGTGGTCCCACACGGTGACGTTAAGCACGTCGCCGACGCCCACGCGATATTCGTAGCTCTGAATTTCGGTTTGCAGCGCCGGATTGGCCTGTGCAACCAGTGGCTTCGGTCGCATCTGTTCAACCAGACGCGGCGTCAGCGGGAAGACGTTTACATATTTATCGATGTCAAAGTTGCTATCCTGTTGCTCAATGACATCTTTTCCGCCAGTGGAAAGGTGCGAACCTGGTTCAATGGTGCACCCGGAGAGAAAAGTCGCGGATACCAGTAAAGGTATCAATTTAATTTTCATTATCATCTGATTCTTCGCTATCAGTTAATGATTGATAGAGGCGAAAACGCCGCTGTGTAGCGTCTTATAAAAAAATAAAACTGACGGGTTAAACACTGAAACTGTGGGTCATTATTATTCGCTCCCTTGGTTTTTATGTTGTCACCGTGCCCTGAGACGACATCAAGTAAAGTCGGTGATTACCCTGCCGGCAAATCACCGACTCTATTCAGGCTCGATAGTGGCAGTTGTCAGTTAAGGCACTCCCAGCACCGGCACTTCAGACGGGGATAATGATTTCGTCCCCTGCCCTTCATCTATCAATAAGCGCCATCGCGTTTCAGCACGACACCCACTGTCTTAAACAGGATCGCGATGTCATTCCACAGCGACCAGTTTTTGACATACCACGAATCGAAATAGACGCGCGTTTCATAGTCAACATCGTTACGACCGCTGACCTGCCACAATCCCGTCATGCCTGGCTTCGCCATCAGGTAATAATCAACATCACCGGCATAACGACAGAGTTCGTCTTCAATTACTGGACGTGGGCCTACAAGGCTCATGTCGCCGCGTACCACATTCCACAGCTGCGGCAGTTCATCCAGACTGGTTTTACGGATGAAGTGGCCAACTTTGGTAATACGCGGGTCGTTCTTCAGTTTGAAATCTTTATCCCACTCGGCGCGAGCGACGGGATCGGTGCGCAGCACTTCTTCCAATACCTCTTTCGAGTTGATCACCATCGAGCGGAATTTAAGGCATTTGAATTTACGGCCGTTCATGCCGACACGTTCGTGCCCGTAAATCGGCGGACCGCCGTCGCGTCCAACCATAAAGCCGAGAACCAGCAACGCCGGTGACAGCGCAAGAATGATGCCGAGAGCGCCAACAATATCGAAAGCACGTTTCAGGAAGCGAGAGGTGCGTTTCGCCAGATTGTTGTTCACGCGCAGGATCATCACTTCATGGCTGAAGATGTAAGCCATGTCGGTGCCGTACAGCGGTACACCGCGCAAAGTAGGAATCACAGAGACTGAACGGCAGTTGTGCATCGCCAGCATTTTCAGCCAGTTGTCGCGATGATGACTCTGTTCAAACTCCACCGCCACGATGAACTGGGTTTCGCTGTGCGTCAGATGCCACAACTCTTGCTCATTGTGCAGCACCGGTACGCCAGAGATGCTGGCCTGCGGACAGCTGCCATCCACATCGAAGAAGGCAATCACATCAAAACCCATCACCTCTTCACTTTGCAGCGCCTGCCAGGCTTCCTGCGCATTACGGCTGCTACCGATGATGATGGTTTGTTTTTTCCACATACCGAAGTGATTCAGTACGCGCTTAGAGATGGCGCGCGCCAGTGGAATTAAAATCAACGCCAGAATCCAGGTCGTGACCCAGACAAAGCGCGACAGCTGCCATTGCGATAATGCTGAAATTGACAAATCGATGACAGAGAAAATAAGAATGGTACGAAATATCTCTTTCAGCTCAAACCAGAATGGCTTGCGATAGGTGTAATGACGCAGGCGAACCCAGAACCAGCCTACGCAAATAACGGATAGACAAACATGGGTGGCGATTTTTAAGTGCAGGTATTTTTCAGATATATCTGCCAGTGGAGAATCTGTGAACGAATTAATCACCGCCAGAGCAATAAACAATGCCGCGTTGAAACAAATTAAATCCGAGCACGCCAGTAAAATTTTAGTGAGGAGACTTTTATATGTAATTTGGTTATCGCGCATATTTAACTCTTTTATTTTATTTCCCTAATCCCTAACGCCTCTGCCCTGTGTAATAAATGAGCGATATATCCACTGCAAGCGGGGAGGCAATCTGCGGCAAACGCTCCGATGTATATGCCAATTCTCTTTTTAGTAAAGCCAAAGAATTGCAATAAATACCAACAGATTAGTCTGACTTCCCTTGCCATGATGGCTGGCCTAATCTGAACGGAGAAAAGCACTTCAGGCACGCTACCGCCCTTGGCTGTCGCTGCCAATACCGCTGCAATCACATCTATTTTTATCGTGATCACTGAGATTATTCTTAGCCAGCGGCAGGCTAATCCCGTGCACGATCACAATTCACAACATTAAGAAGCTAAACAGCGCGCTATTAACAACATCGGCGCAGACATTTACTAACACGTTGCTATACTAGTTATTACTGGCTTGTTTACAAGTAGGCCCCGTGTCCCCTGCACTATTTTAGGAAAAAGACTACCAGCCATAAGTATTGATGCCATCCCTTTCAGCCCATTCCTGTGTAAAATTCAGAATAATTCGATACTCACCCTCAGACGACTTCGTATTAAAAACGTACGCAGGCCTGTGAAGATTAGAATTAATCGTCACTATCACGTTACGGTGAAGTTTATCCATACTTTCATCTTATCGACGAAATGCGTTTTCTCAGAATATGCCTAAAACCCAGGGCAATCCGCTGATATAGCGCGTTGAACCCCATTTGTACCTTGCCTGCCGATTAACTATCATCAGACAAAACGCATTTTCAGACATTCAGGTGATGAAAGCATGATGGAGTGGATCCTTGATCCGTCGCTCTGGGCAGGATTAGTGACGCTAATCGTTCTCGAGCTGGTGCTGGGTATTGATAACCTGGTTTTTATTGCCATTCTGGTGGAAAAGTTACCGCCTGCGGCGCGTGACCGTGCGCGCGTGATCGGTTTGCTGTTGGCGTTGCTGCTGCGACTGGTGTTGCTGGCCTCGCTTTCCTGGCTGGTGACCCTCACTCAACCGCTGTTTACCCTGTTCCAGCACAACTTCAGTGCGCGCGATATGATGCTGCTCTCCGGCGGGTTGTTTCTTCTTTATAAAGCCACCACGGAACTCAATAGTCGTCTGGAGGGTAGTGACGAAGAGAGCGGTCAAAGTAAGAACGGTGCTAAATTCTGGCCAGTGGTCGCGCAAATTGTGGTGCTGGATGCCATCTTCTCGCTCGATGCGGTGATCACGGCCGTCGGCATGGTGAACGAGCTACCGGTGATGATGGCGGCGGTGACTGTCGCCATCTTGCTGATGCTGCTGGCGAGTAAGCCCCTCACACGCTTTGTGAATGGCCATCCTACCATTGTGATTCTCTGCCTGAGCTTCCTGCTGATGATTGGCTTCAGCCTGGTCGCGGAAGGCCTCGGCTTTATTATTCCGAAAGGCTATCTCTACGCGGCGATTGGTTTTTCAATATTGATCGAGATGTTTAATCAGCTGGCGTTATTTAATCGTCGCCGCTTTCTTAACGCCGGACGCCCGCTGCGCCAGCGCACCTCAGAAGCCGTATTGCGCATTCTGCGCGGTGAAGCTCAGCGCGCCGAGCTGGACGCCGATACCGCTTCATTACTTAGCGACAGCGAGGAAGGGGCATTATTTAATCGCCAGGAGCGGCGTATGATTGCCCGCGTGCTCGGACTGGGGCAACGGCATATCAGCAGCATCATGACGTCACGCCACGATATTGAGCACATCGACCTGAGTGAAGATCCGGCCGCGATTATGACCAAGCTGGATAACAATCAGCACACCCGCATTCTGATTACCGAACAAGGGCGGGACCCGCTCGGCGTGGTACATGTGATTGATTTGCTGCATCAGTCGCTGCACAGCCATTCGCTCGATTTACGTTCACTGGTAAAACAGCCACTGATCTTTCCCGAACGCCTGACCTTGTTACAAGCACTGGAGCAATTCCGTCACGCTCGCACCCATTTTGCCTTTGTGGTCGATGAGTTTGGATCGGTGGAAGGCGTCGTCACCCTGAGTGACCTGATGGAAACCATCGCCGGGAATCTGCCGAATGAAGGCGAGGAGATTGATGCGCGCTATGACATCCAGCCCTTACCGCACGGCGGCTGGGTGGCGAACGGACATATTCCTTTAGAAGATTTGGCCGCCTATGTGCATTTACCGCTGGATGAGAAACGCAATTACCACACGCTGGCCGGATTATTGATGGACAGTCTACAGCACGTGCCTGAAGAGGGTGAAGAGTTACAGGTGGGGGATTATTTATTGCGTACGTTGCAGGTGGAAAATCATCGGGTACAGAAAGTGGAAATTGTGCCCACGGCAGAGTTAGCACAGTAACTGCGCCACTATACCTGATGAACACAGGCATAGCGGCGTATAGCGGGATTACGGCTGTTTCGCTGGCGCCTGCTGGCGATCCAGCCAATCGTTAAGCCGCGACTTCGCTTCACTCTGCAACTGCTGGCGCACCACATCATCAACCGGCAGTGAATACTGCAGATTGTTCCAGCCACCGTACATCCGCAACGGAATCGACTGGTCGTTGAGCAGACCCGCTAACTTATCGTCACCTTTCCAGCCGCGCAGCATCATATTAATGGTGACGTCGAGTTGCTGGTTCACCACATCGATAGTGCCTTTGGTCTGCACCGCCAGGCGGTTGCTGCCACCCTGCAGATCCGGCATCACAACCTTGCCCTGATTGAGGCTAATACGGCCGCTCAGCTGCTGAATCCCCTGATCGTCCGGCTCATCATTGGTTACGCTATTACTGACGCGCGCCACGGCACGGCGCACCATCTGTTGCAGATTAAGCTGGGCAAGTTGCAAATTGGTGGCCTCCAGCTCGGCATTACCCTGCCAGTTACGTTTCGCTTCGTCCACACTCAGGCCCGCACCGCTGAGGTCGCCCTTCAGGGACACCGTGCCTTGCAAACTCTCTGGCAGTTCAAGCGCTTTCATCAACGGCGCAATGGCGATGTTTTCGATCTCCGGCTGCAAGGCGACTTTGGTCACCGGCTGGCGGATATCAATGCTGCCTGGAATCGAGAAGTGCCCGTCGCCAAACTTGCCCTGCAGTTTGCTCAGGGTCATCAATCCTTCCTGATTGCTGGCATCGATCTGCAGATTACTGAGCGTCAATCCGCGCCACACGCTGGAATCCGCAGTCAGGCTCAGGTTCAAATCCATCAGATTCAACGGCGAGTCAGCATTAGTGCGCGTGCGCGGTTCAGCAATCACCGGCGTACGCGTCACGCTGGCATGCTGCGGAGTGCTGGCATCGTTGACGGGCGCACTGGCCATCAGATTATCGAGATTCAGTGTGGTGGCATGTAAAGCCAGATTGAGCTGTTGCGGCAGGGTTATACGCCCCTCGGCACTGCCATCCAGCGTGCTGTCATTGGCCGTCAGCTGCATCTTTTGCAACGAGAACTGCTGTTTATCGGCGTTCCATTCACCCTGTCCGCTCAGCGCACCTTTAATGCCCTGTGGCGGGAGGTTAGCACCGTCCAGCGCGTAGTCCATCTCATCAATCTGCCCCACCAGCCGATGCGGGTACTGCGCCACATTCATCTGGCCTTTAAGGTTGACGCTGACATTGCGCTGATTTCGAGAAATACGCGTGGCGAGTTCGATGCTGGCATTTTTGCTGGCATCCTGATCAAGGTTGAGATTGAGATTACGGAAGTTATATTCATCGCCGCCGGGTTGCTGCCAGATCAGCAGACTATCGGCGAGGCGCAGTTTTGCGATATCGAATGACCAACCATTATTACGCGTCACCACGGGTTCCGCGTCCGTGGGCGCAACCGGTGAGCCACTCGGTTTCTGAGCGGCGCTGTCAGGCGTAACCCGGATCACCGCGTTTTTCAGCATCACCTGGCTGACGCTTAACTGGTGCGACAACAGCGGCCAGAGATTGACATCCAGACGCATATTTTCAGCAGTGACCATCGGCTGACTGGCGCCGGGTGCGGTGAGGCTCATGCGACCGGCGAGAATGCTGAGTTGCGGCCAGACGTGCCAGCGCAGGCCACCGCTGACTTCAAGCTGATAACCGCTACGCTGCTCTACCTGCTGTACCATATAGGTACGGAAGTCGTTGGGATTGACCAGCAATACCAGTGCCGTCATGCCCGCCACAACCACCACTAACAGGATGGCCAGCGTCGTTATCACTCTTCTCATAATCCCTCATCACCGTGATTCTTCATACTGCAGCGGCGTTGGCTGCGCTCATTTACCCCAGTCATACTCAGATGCCAGCGACCGGAGATTCACTCTCTTACCGCCTTGCCGCACGTTGAATCATTTGGGCGAACATCAATCTTTGTCGATACGGCTCGCGTCGGCACCCTGCTGACCGCGATATTTTGCATCTTCGCGGCGGTTATAAGGGCGTGCCGCCGGGCCAGACAATGGCTCAAAGCTCAATGCACCGATCAACATGCCTGGACGCAGTGCCAGCGGCAGCTTACCGGAATTGTAGAATTCCAGCACGATGCGCCCTTGCCAGCCCGGATCGATACGGTGCGCAGTGACGTGTACCATCAAACCCAGACGCGCCAATGAAGAGCGGCCATCCAGCCAACCTACAAGATCATCCGGAATCGTGACCGATTCCAGCGTCACTGCCAGCGCTAATTCGCCCGGATGCAGGAAGAACGCTTCCCCTTCCGGCAGCACAATCTCATCGCTCATTACGCGATCCAGTGCGGCGCTAACTTCGTGTTTTGGACCACTCAAATCAATAAATGGCGCAGTGTGACCACTGAAGGTGCGGAACTGATTGCCGAGGCGCACATCCACGGTAGCGCCATTAATGCGCTCAACCGGTGGGCGCGGTTCAATCGCCAGTTTACCGTTGTCGAGCCAGGCTTCAATGTCGCGATCGCATAATCTCATCGCTGAGTCTCCATGCTTTAAGTGTAGCGAAAGGTCGCCACTGTTGTGACAACCTTCACGCGTCACGTCCATCCGGACGCAGTATTTTCAAAGATATTGGTTAATCTTGGCTTTGAGAATATCGATAGCGATGCGGTTCTTCCCGCCACGCGGCACGATAATGTCAGCGTATTGCTTGGATGGCTCGATAAACTGCAGGAACATCGGACGTACGGTCTTCTGATACTGACTCATCACCGAATCCATCGAACGGCCACGCTCATTCACATCGCGCTTCATACGACGCATCAGGCAGATATCCAGCGGGGTATCGACGAAGATGGAGAAATTCATCTCCTGGCGCAGACGCGCATCGGTCAGCAACAGAATGCCTTCAAGGATAATCACTTTTTTCGGCTTGAGATGAATACAGTCACTGGTGCGCGTGTGCTCGACGTAGCTGTAAACCGGTAACTCAATATCCTGACCCGCCTTTATCGCGCGCAGATGCTGCAACAGCAGATCGTGGTCCATGGCGCTGGGATGGTCATAGTTGGTTTTCACCCTCTCTTCCATGGTGAGGTGGCTCTGATCTTTATAGTAGGCATCTTCGGGGATCACACCGATATGCTCGTCACCGACCTGGTCACGGATTTCACGATAGAGCGTGCTGGCGATAAGACTTTTTCCGGATGCGGATGCACCTGCAATGCCAACGATCACGCACTGATGAGACTTGTCAGTCATACTTTTTTAAGACCTGATAACTGGAGCCGATTGCAGCCAAAACCGCAATGGGCCGATTGAGAGGGTTAGTTGGCGGCAATTATAGGTATTTCACCGGTTTGATGCCAGAGAAATGGGCCTGCCGCTTTTCAGAATATCCCCTTTTGCAGCCAGACGCTTAATCGATACACTGTTCTCCTGCCCGAGTTGTGTTCCACTCTGGTTGACTCAATAAAGCCCAAGGAAAAATATGAGTTGGAAAACCCTGACCTATTTTGGTGACAGCATGTTGCTGATCCCGACCGCAGTGATTATCGCGCTGGTCTTGCCGTGGAAAAGCGACAACCGCCAGACCGTCTGGTATTGGCTGCTCGCTTTTGGCCTCGCGGGCCTGCTGGTCAGCCTGTCTAAAATCCTGTTTCTCGGGTTTGGCATTGGCAGCGCCAGATTTAACTTCACCGGATTCAGCGGCCACAGCGCCATGTCAGCGACGCTTTGGCCAGTAATGATGTGGCTGGTTTCAGGTCGCTTCCCGACCTTTTGGCGCACACTGACTATCGGTATTGGCTATCTGATTCCGATGATGGTCGGCTTGTCACGACTGGTGATCCACGCGCACTCCTTCAGTGAAGTGCTTACCGGCCTGATGCTGGGCTTCACGTTGAGCAGCGCCTTCCTGGTGACGCAACGCCGCACCGCATTGAAAGGTTTTAGCCTGGCGCAAGTGTGCGTTGCTCTACTGGTGCCGCTGGTATTGATGAGCCATGGCCGCGTTGCCACTACCCAGCAATTTCTTGAACGTTTTTCCGCTAATCTTGCTGGATTAGAAAAACCCTATACCCGCGCCGATCTGTTTCGTAATTAGCTTTTTTTAGTCAGGGCCAAAACTTTCATCGAATCAGGGCTAAACTAGATTCTGCGCAGACATCTGATGCAGATGTGCTAGCATGCAAAACAGAGAATGATTGGCGCATTTTTCGACCTGTAACGAATGCGCGCTGCTGGATTCGTGCATGACCCTCGAAATAGTGACCTCACAGGATAGACCGCAAAGTAAATGGCTTAATGCGCTGTTTCTGGGAGCGTTGGCCTTTTTACTGACGCTGTTTTGTCTCGAACTGATTGTCATTAGCGGACGTATTTCCCCGCTCTGGTACTCCACCGCCCTGATGACGGTGGTGGTATTTCGTGCCCCCTCAAAACATGTTCCGCTGCTGCTGCTCAGCTGTGTGATTGGCACTTCACTGGCCAATTTAATCGTCATTGGCCCGGCGCTGAGTAACCTTAAATTTGCCATCCTGAATATGGTGCAGGCCATTCTCGGCGGTTTGATGCTGCGCGCGCTGCTGGATCGCAGAAATCCCCTAAACTCGCTGCTCGATTGGGTGCGGTTTGCCGTCTGCGCCGGTTTGATTGCGCCTCTAATTGGAGGGGTAGTAGCGGTCTGGATGCTGCAGGTTGGTCATCGTGCATCCTTGCCCTTCTTTTCTACCTGGGTGATCTCCGAAGTGATTGGCGTGCTGGCGTTTGGGCCGGTGCTATTACTGTGGCCCAACAAGCCGCTGCGTCAGTTGATCACCCCCGGCCGCCATCTGGAAACCCTGCTGACATTGATAGCCACGCTGCTCGCCAGCTATCTATCGCTGCGTTTTCTGCCGTGGCCGTTCACCTTTATCGTGGTGATCCTGTTCTGGTGCGCGGTGCGGTTACCAAAGTTTGAAGCCTTTGTACTGTTCTTTTTGAATGCCAGTTTTATCTCCATTCTGCTGGCTTTTAACTTTGTTAACCTGGCACAAACCGGTTTGTTGCTCGGCCAGGTCAGCACCTGGTTGCCATTCCTGTTAGTGCTGCTCCCCAGTCATGTGATGGCGCTGGTGATGGATGCCTTCCAGCGTGAAAAGCATCATATCAGCGAGAGTGAGACCCGCTTCCGCCATGCAATGGAGTATTCAGCGATTGGCATGGCGTTGGTGTCGCCCAATGGCGGCTGGCAGCAGGTCAATCAGTCGTTATGTCAAACGCTCGGTTTCCCCGCTGACGAACTGAAAAAACTTACTTTCCAGCAGATTACCCATCCCGACGATCTCAATAGCGACCTGCTACAACTTGAGCGTCTGGTGGCGGGCGACATCATGAGCTACACCATGGAGAAGCGCTATTTTCGTAAAGATGGCGAAATCGTTTGGGCGCGTCTGACGGTATCCATGGTGCGCGATGCCG
Source organism: Pantoea sp. alder81 (assembly GCF_020179835.1). GTDB lineage: Bacteria > Pseudomonadota > Gammaproteobacteria > Enterobacterales > Enterobacteriaceae > Pantoea. The sequence goes on from NZ_JAIUDA010000002.1 coordinate 533,051, forward strand.
AGCACCAACCGCTCTATTTCATTTCGCAAATTATCGATATTTCTGAACTCAAACAGAGTGAGCAGGTGAATCGCCGCCTGATGGAACGTATCACGCTGGCGAACGAAGCGGGCGGCATCGGTGTGTGGGAATGGAATCTGCTGACCGGTGAAATGCTGTGGGACAAGCGCATGTACGAGCTGTTTGCACTCGGTCCGCATCAGGTACCTACTTATGACGTGTGGCTGCATCTGTTAGATCCCGCCGAACGTGAAACCGCCGCGCTGACTGTGCAGCAGGCGATTGAACGGCGTAGCGCTTTCCATATGGAATATCGCGTCAATCTGCCCAGTGGCACGCGATATGTGCGTACCGAGGCTAACCGCATTCTCAGTCAGGATGGTCAGATTGAGCGCATGCTCGGCATCTGCCAGGACATCACGCCACTGCGCGCACTCAATGAAGCGTTGTTCCAGGAAAAAGAGCGTATGTCGATCACCCTGGATTCAATCGGCGAGGCGGTAATCAGTACCGACGATGAGATGCGCGTGACCTTTATGAACCCGGTGGCTGAAACGCTGAGCGGCTGGTCACAGGAAAAAGCGGCGGGAGTGCCTTTGACCGAGCTGTTGAATATCACGCGCGGCACCAAAGGACCGCGCGTTGAAAACCTGTTGCTATGCAATTTGCCGGGCGCAAAAACCTCGCCCGACCTCGAAGAAGAGCTGGTGCTGCACACGCCGGATGGCGCACTTGTTGAAATTCACTACAGCATTACGCCGCTGAAAACCCTCACTGGTGCCAGCATCGGTGCGGTGATGGTTATTCAGGACGTCAGTGAATCACGCAAAATGATGAAGCGCCTCAGCTACAGCGCCTCGCACGATATGCTGACCCGGCTGCCAAATCGTCATAGCTTTGAACAGCAATTAAAACGCATGGTGAATGATGCGGCAGCCAATCTCAGTCAGCATGTGCTGGTGTTTATCGATCTGGATAAATTCAAAGCGGTGAATGACAGTGCGGGACATGCGGCGGGCGATGCCCTGCTGCGTGAACTGGCAGAGTTGATGCAAAAGCACCTGCGCAGCAGCGATCTGCTAGCACGGTTAGGTGGCGATGAATTTGGTGTGCTGCTGCCCAACAGTGACGTTGACCAGGTGCGCGATGTGGTTCAGCGCATTGTCACCTCGGTTAACGAATATACCTTCCTGTGGCACGATCACCCTTATCACGTGGGCGCCAGCGCCGGTATTACGCAGATTGATCAGCACAACTGCATTAGCAATGTGGTGATGTCACAGGCGGATGTCGCTTGCTATAGCGCGAAACATGCGGGCCGTGGTCAGTATCACGTTTATCAGGAAGTTCAAATGTGATCATTGCCAGCCCGCGCTGGCTGCGCTAAAGTCGCCCCCTTTTTTCTGGCATGGGGGATAAAATGTTCATTGGATTCGATTACGGTACGGCCAACTGTTCTATCGCGGTCAGCGATAATGGTACACCGCGCCTGCTGACACTGGAGAACGGTCAGCGCCTGCTTCCCTCCATGATTTGTGCACCCACGCGCGAAGCGATCAGTGAATGGCTGCATCGCCATCACCAGGTGCCAACGCCGGACACCGAAGGCACCGCGTTGCTGCAACGCGCACTGCGTTACAACCGTGAAGAAGATATCGATGTCACGCCAGGCAGCGTGCAGTTCGGTCTGACCGCGCTGAAGCAGTATATGGTGGATCCGGAAGAGGTGTGGTTTGTAAAATCACCCAAATCCTTCCTCGGTGCCAACGGCTTAAAACCACAGCAAATCGCCTTCTTCGAAGATCTGGTGTGCGCCATGATGCTGCACATCCGCCAACAGGGGGAAACTCAACTCGACCGCCCGATTGAGCAGGCGGTGATTGGTCGTCCGATTAACTTCCAGGGTCTCGGCGGTGAAGACGCCAACCAGCAGGCACAGGGTATTTTGCTGCGTGCGGCCAAACGTGCCGGTTTCCGCGACGTGGAGTTCCAGTTTGAACCGGTTGCCGCAGGTCTGGACTTTGAAGCAACGCTAGAGAAAGAAACGCGCGTGCTGGTGGTCGATATCGGCGGCGGTACTACTGACTGCTCAATGCTGTTAATGGGGCCAGAATGGCGCAATAAAACTGACCGCCGTGAAAGTCTGCTGGGCCACAGTGGTTGCCGTGTGGGCGGTAACGACCTGGATATTATTCTGGCGTTCAAAACCCTGATGCCGCTGCTGGGCCTGGGCGGCAATACGCAGAAAGGCACCGCTCTGCCCGCGCTGCCGTGGTGGAATGCAGTGGCGATCAATGACGTGCCGGCACAAAGCGACTTCTACTCTGCGGCCAGCGGCAAGCTGCTGCGCGATCTGATCCGTGATGCCGAGCAAGGTGACAAAGTGGCGCACCTGCTGAAAGTGTGGCAACAGAAGCTGAGCTATCGTCTGGTGCGTGCGGCAGAAGAGAGCAAGATCGCGCTGTCCGAGTTGCCGCAGACTGAAGCATCACTGGCGTTTATCGCCCAGTCATTGCAGGCGGAAATCAGTGCCACGCAACTGGAAGAAGCCATCAACCAGCCGCTGGAGCGTATCCTGGAGCAGGTGCATCTGGCACTCGCAACCTGTGAAACCAAGCCGGAAGTGATCTACCTGACCGGCGGCAGTGCACGTTCCCCGGTGCTGCGTGCAGCACTGCAGCAAGCTCTGCCGGATACGCCAATCGCTGGTGGCGATGACTTCGGTTCCGTTACCGCCGGTCTGGCGCGCTGGGCGGAAGTGCTGTTCCGTTAACCCCGGTTTCAGGCACTCTATCGCGCACCGTTCCGGTGATCACTTTGCTGAACGATGCGCAATGCATTGTGCCGGTAATACGCGAAAAAAATGGCGGCCAATCTGGCCGCCATTTTTGTTTACTTCCGCGAATCAGAAATTAATGTTCGCCGCGATGCCGCCAACAAATGCATCTTTCACTTCACTCACTGCACCCGGTGCCACCACATACTGCAGGTTCGGACGCAGCTGCAGCCATTTGGTCAGCTGAGCGTTGTAATAGATCTCGTAGTTGTATTCCGAGCCATCCTGAATCGGCAGATAGGTTGGGCTGTTGAAATCGGTTTCGCCGTTAGCGTTGTTTTGCTCACGCAGCGAACGGGTATAGGCGCTGTTCACGTGAATGCGCGCTGCACCGACACCGATTTCATCCTGTGGACGCGCATCAAACGGTCCTTTCCAGGTAAAGCTGATGGATTGGTAGTTATCAGTTTTCGAGGTTTTATGGTCGTTCATCACCGCCTGAACCGTCACGCCTAATCCACGGCTGGCATCGCCACCTTGCGCCGTCAGCTGTTGTTGTAACAGCACATAGCCGCCGTAAGCGTGATCCTGGCTCTGATACGCGCCATCGCGCCAGCTGCCGTAGTTATCGCTGTTGGCTGACGAGTAGTAATACCCGATACGGTAGTTACCCGGTAGTTTGTCGGCACCGAAAGTCGGTTTCCAGCCCAGTTCCACCGGCACCATATTGCCTTCAGAGTTGCTGGTATCCAGACGGAAGCCATCGCCGCGATCGTAGTTAGAACTGTTCTGGTTATAGAAGCCGACCTGGAAGAACACTTCCGGCGTGATGTTGAATTTCACACGGCCGCCCCACTGGGATACCGGCCAGTTAAACCAGCGGTCGCCACGCCAGTTACCCGCCTGGCCGCTACCAAAGGCCAGGTTCTGGAACTTACTGTCGAAGTTATCAAAGTCCTCACCCACGGTGACACGACCGGCTTTCAGGTTGACCGCGTCATCAAACAGACCTTTGCTCAGCCAGAACTGCGTCAGGCGCCAGGTTTGCCCGCGACCGTACACTTCCTGCGTTGAAGAGAGCATGCCAGTGCGACGATCGGCGACCTGATCGGAGATGTTCTGCCCATTACGGTCAGTGATGGTCATCTGGAATTGCGCATCCTGCCAGTTCAGCAGTTTTTCCAGATCGAAGTTCGCGCCAAATGCCCACTGATCGCTGTAGCGCATTGACGTATTGGTATCGGCGCCGCCGCCAAGGTTGGACGCGCTTTCCATGGTGTAATTGACGTCGAATTTAATGCCGTCTTTTTCCAGCTGCGTTCGGGAACCACCCCAATCGCCGAACATGTAAGGTGAGTCATAGCTGAATGCATCAGCCGCCATTGCGGATGTACTCAACATCGCAAACATCAGGGTGCCCGCTGCCAGACGGGGCATATGCTGCACTGCTTTTTTTCTGTTCATGATCATTATTCTTTTGTGATGTGACGGGAAAGGATCGAACAGAGGATAGTGCTGGCGTTATGTCAATTTTTGCAAATATGTGCGCAGTGATTGGAAGGGTGATAGTTAATTAACGCAACTGTGACAAGGGTCTATGAATGAATATCTTTTTACAGAAATGGCATTTTTTGCATGGCAAAAAAACAAAATAAAGCGGGACGCCGCAGCGTCCCGTGAAGATTACAACTTACTGGCGCTCGCCAGTTCTTCGATTTCCTGCTTACTCAGTTCTAACTCAGTGGCTTTCACCAAATCATTGATCTGCTCCAGCGAAGTCGCACTAACGATCGGTGCGGTGATGCTTGGGCGCGCAATCTGCCACGCCAGCGCCACCTGAGTCGCTGATGCATCATGCGAAGCTGCCACATCCTCCAGCGCCTCTACAATGCGTTTGCCGCGCTCGTTTAGGTACTTCTCAACGATGCCCTGCCCGCGTTTACTTTTACTGGCATCTTCCGGCTTTTTGTATTTACCGCTGAGGAAACCGCTGGCCAGCGAGTAGTAGTTAATCACGCCGAGGCCGTTTTTTACTGCCACCTGCTCCAGCCCGCTCTCATAGTCCTGTCGGTCATACAGGTTGTATTCCGGCTGCAGCGTTTCATAGCGCGCCAGCCCCTCTTTCTTACTGATATCCAGCGCTTCCTGCAGACGTTTGGCATTGTAGTTGGAGGCGCCAATCGCACGCACTTTGCCTTCTTTAATCAGCGAATCGAAAGCTTTAAGAGACTCCACCAGCGGCGTGTCTTGATCGTCGCGGTGCGCCTGATACAGGTCGATCACGTCGGTTTGCAGACGGCGCAGCGAATCTTCCACCGCCTGACGAATGTAAGCGGGTTTTAGTCCGGTTTTCTCCGGGGATAACTCCATCCCAACTTTCGTCGCCAGGACGATACTGTCGCGCTTGCCGCTCTTCTTCAGCCATTTACCGATAATGGTTTCGGATTCGCCGCCCTCATTACCCGGCGCCCAGCGCGAATACACGTCCGCGGTATCGATAAAGAACAGCCCTTTTTCCACCAGTGCATCGAGCAGTGAAAACGAGGTTTTCTCGTCGACTGTCCAGCCGAAAACGTTGCCGCCAAAAGTGAGAAGCGGAACCTGAATACCACTGTCGCCAAGCTGTCGGGTTTTCTGTTGACTCATTTTGTTCTCCTTATTGAAACGAGACATGACTGCCTTTGAGCTTAGCAAAGGAAATCGCTGCGCTTATGCGTTTTCCTGCCAAAATGTTTACGTAATATGAATACTTAGCCTGCAAGGGGAGATATTCTTAATTCCTTCAATTTTTGCCCGGCACGGGCGTCTACAATCATTTCGTTTGCGAAACGGCCATTTTGCTTTCGCATTTGGGGAATACGAAACCGCTGGAGAGCACGCAAGCAGATGAACAGTCGACTGAAAACAAGCCTGATAACACTTGTCGCGATCGCCGCGGTGGCGGGTGGATATTACTGGTGGCAGCATCCTGCGGAACCGAGTAAGCAGCCGCAAGCCGAGGGCCAGCAACATCATGGTCGTGGCGCGACCGGGGCGAATCGTCGTCCTTTAGCACCGGTTCAGGCTGCTGCTGCAACTACCCAGAGTGTGCCCTACTATCTCAGCGGGCTTGGCACCGTGATGGCGGCCAACACCGTTACCGTGCGCAGCCGCGTTGATGGGCAGTTGATGGCGTTACACTTCCAGGAAGGACAGCAGGTTGCAGCGGGTGCGCTGCTGGCCGAAATCGATCCCCGACCTTATCAGGTCGCCTTAATTCAGGCGCAGGGCCAGCTGGCAAAAGACCAGGCCACTTTATCGAATGCACGCCGCGATCTCAGCCGTTATGAAAAGCTGGCGAAAACCTCGCTGGTCTCACAACAGGAACTGGATACGCAGCGTTCGCTGGTCAGCGAAACCCTCGGCACGATTAAAGCCGATGAGGGCAACGTTGCCAGCGCTCAGCTCAATCTCACTTACAGCCGTATTACCGCGCCGATCTCCGGGCGCGTGGGCCTGAAGCAGGTCGATGTCGGCAATTACATCACCTCCGGCGATACCACTGGCTTAGTGGTGATCACCGAAACCCATCCCATCGACGTGGTGTTCAGCGTTGCCGAGAACAATATTAGCCAGATCCTCAAAGCGCAAAAAAGCGGGCAGCCGCTGATTGTTGAAGCCTGGGATCGCAGCAATAAAACCTTGCTCACCAGCGGCACCCTGCTCAGCCTTGATAACCAAATTGATGCCACCACCGGCACCATCAAACTCAAAGCGCGATTCGATAATCAGGATGACACGCTGTTCCCTAATCAGTTTGTGAATGCGCGTCTGAAAGTCGATACGTTGCAGGATGCGGTGGTGATCCCGACGGCAGCGCTGCAAATGAGCAATGACGGTCACTTTGTCTGGGTAGTGAACAGTGACAACAAAGTGAGTAAAAAACGCGTGACGGCCGGTTTGCAGGATAGCCAAAAAGTGGTGATCAGCGACGGGCTGGGAGCCGGTGAGCGCGTGGTCACGGATGGACTGGATCGCCTGACCGAAGGCGCCAGCGTCGAAGTGGTGTCACCGCAAAGCACCGCGACGCACAGCACGCGTTCTGCACAGCCTGCCCGTGGAGAGCGTCAATAATGCAGGTGATGCCTCCTGACAGCAGCGGCGGGCCGTCGCGTCAGTTTATTCTGCGCCCGGTGGCGACCACGCTGCTGATGGTTGCCATTCTGCTGGCGGGTGTGCTGGGTTACCGTTTCCTGCCGGTCTCGGCACTGCCCGAAGTGGATTACCCGACGATTCAGGTGGTCACGCTCTACCCTGGCGCCAGCCCGGATGTGGTGACCTCCTCGATTACCGCCCCGCTTGAACGCCAGTTTGGCCAGATGTCGGGGCTGAAGCAGATGGCGTCGCAGAGTTCCGGCGGCGCCTCGGTGGTGACGTTGCAGTTCCAGCTGACGCTCTCATTGGATGTCGCCGAGCAGGAAGTGCAGGCGGCGATCAACTCCGCCACCAATCTGTTACCCAGTGACCTGCCCAATCCGCCGGTCTACAGCAAGGTCAACCCCGCCGATCCGCCGATCATGACGCTCGCCGTGACCACCACCAGCATGCCGCTGACGCAGGTGCAGGACATGGTGGAGACGCGCGTGGCGCAGAAAATTTCACAGGTCACCGGCGTCGGTCTGGTGACGCTGTCCGGCGGACAACGCCCAGCCGTGCGCGTGAAAATGAACACGCAGGCGCTGGCCGCATTAGGTTTAACCAGCGAGACAGTGCGCACCGCCATCACCAACGCCAACGTCAACTCCGCCAAGGGCAGCCTCGATGGCCCGACGCGCTCGATCACGCTGGCCGCCAACGATCAAATGACCTCCGCCGAGGATTACCGCAAGCTGATCATCAGCTATAACAACGGTGCGCCAGTAAGATTGGGGGATGTCGCCACTATCGAACAGGGTGCAGAAAACAGCTGGCTCGGCGCCTGGGCTAACCGTCAGCAGGCGATTGTGCTTAACGTACAGCGCCAGCCCGGTGCGAATATCATTGCCACCGCGGACAGCATTCGTGCGCTGCTGCCGTCACTCACCGCCACGCTGCCGAAGTCAGTGGACGTGAAATTGCTGACTGACCGCACCACCAACATCCGTGCTTCCGTGGCGGATACCCAGCACGAGCTGCTGCTGGCGATTGGCCTGGTGGTGATGATCATCTATCTGTTCCTGCGAAACGTACCCGCCACCATTATTCCCGCCGTCGCAGTACCGCTGTCGCTGGTGGGAACGTTTGCCGCGATGTATTTTCTTGGCTTCTCGATCAATAACCTGACGCTGATGGCACTCACCATCGCCACCGGCTTTGTGGTGGATGACGCCATCGTGGTGATCGAGAACATCTCGCGCTATATCGAAAAAGGCGAGAAGCCGATGACGGCGGCGCTCAAGGGCGCGGGCGAAATCGGCTTTACCATCATCTCCCTCACCTTCTCACTGATTGCGGTGCTGATCCCGCTGCTGTTTATGGGTGATGTAATTGGCCGCCTGTTCCGCGAATTTGCCGTGACGCTCGCAGTAGCGATTCTGATCTCCGCCGTGGTCTCGCTGACGCTCACGCCGATGATGTGCGCGCGCATGCTGAGTGCCGAGTCGCTGCGCAAACAGAACCGTTTTTCTCGCGCCAGTGAAGCGATGTTTGATCGCATCATCGCCAGCTATGGGCGTGGGTTAACGCGCGTATTGCAGCATCCGTGGATCACTTTGTCGGTGGCGCTCGGCACGCTGCTGCTGACGGTGGCGATGTGGATTGCCATTCCGAAAGGCTTCTTCCCGCAGCAGGATAACGGCATTATTCAGGGCACCTTGCAGGCGCCGCAGTCGGTGTCGTACGCCAGCATGGCAGATCGCACGCGCGATGTGGCGTCGATCATCATGAAAGATCCGGCGGTGCAGAGCATGACGTCGTTTGTCGGCGTCGATGGCACCAATGCGGCACTGAACAGCGCGCGTTTGCAGATCAACCTCAAACCGCTGAGTGAGCGTGATGACCGTATTCCCGCGGTGCAAAAGCGCCTGCAGCAAGAGATTGATAAAGTGCCGGGGGTGTCGTTGTGGCTACAACCGGTGCAGGATCTGACCATTGAAACCCAGGCCAGCCGCACGCCGTATCAGTTCACGCTGCAATCGGGTTCGCTGGAATCACTCAGCACCTGGGTGCCTAAGCTACTGGAGCAGCTAAACGGTTTGCCGCAGCTGCGCGATGTCAGCAGCGACTGGCAGGATCAGGGATTGGAAGCCTTTATCCGCGTCGATCGTGACAGCGCCAGCCGCCTCGGCATCAGCATGGCCGATGTCGATAACGCGCTGTATAACGCTTTTGGTCAGCGGTTGATTTCCACCATTTACACCCAGGCGAATCAGTATCGCGTGGTGCTGGAGCAAAACAACGAAGCCACGCCGGGTCTCGCCAGCCTGGACGGTATTCGCCTCGCCAGCACGGACGGCGGCAGCGTGCCGCTGAGTGCCATTGCCCAGGTGGAAGAGCGTCATGCGGCGTTGAGCATCAACCATCTCGATCAGTTCCCTTCCGCCACCTTCTCGTTTGATGTTGCCGAGGGCTATTCACTGGGCGAAGCGGTCAAAGCCATCAGCGCCGCCGAAGATCAGGTGGGCATGCCCGCCGAAATGATGACGCAGTTCCAGGGCAGTACGCTGGCGTTTGAAGCGGCGCTCACCAGCACGGTGTGGCTGATTATTGCCGCCGTGGTGGCGATGTATATCGTGCTCGGCGTGCTGTATGAGAGTTTTATCCATCCGATCACCATTCTCTCGACGCTGCCGACAGCGGGCGTGGGCGCGTTGCTGGCGCTTATGCTGAGCGGTAACGAGCTGGATATCATCGCCATCATCGGGATTATCTTGCTGATCGGTATCGTGAAGAAAAACGCCATCATGATGATCGATTTCGCGCTGGCCGCCGAGCGCGAACAAGGCATGGCACCGCGTGAAGCGATCTATCAGGCCTGTTTACTGCGCTTCCGTCCGATTCTGATGACCACCATGGCGGCGCTGCTCGGTGCCCTGCCGCTGATGCTGAGCACCGGAGTGGGCGCAGAGCTGCGTCATCCGTTGGGGATTGCGATGGTCGGCGGCTTAATACTCAGCCAGATCCTGACGCTCTTCACCACGCCAGTGATCTATCTGCTGTTCGATCGCCTGGCGCACGCCACGCGCCGTCGCTTTAAGCGTTCTGAGGCGCAGCCGTGAAGTTTTTCGCGCTGTTTATCCATCGGCCGGTGGCGACCACGCTGCTGACGCTGGCGATTGCGCTGGCCGGTATTCTCGGTTTCCGCCTGCTGCCGGTGGCCCCGCTGCCACAGCTGGATTTCCCGGTGATCGTGATTACCGCCTCACTGCCCGGCGCGTCGCCTGAAACCATGGCGGCCTCAGTAGCGACCCCGCTGGAGCGTTCGCTGGGGCGTATTGCCGGAGTAAGTGAGATGACCTCCACCAGCTCACTCGGCAGTACGCGTGTGATTTTGGTGTTCGATTTTGACCGCGATATCAACGGTGCAGCGCGTGACGTGCAGGCGGCGATCAACGCGGCACAAAGCCTGTTGCCCACCGGGATGCCGAGCCGCCCAACCTATCGCAAAGCCAACCCCTCGGATGCGCCAATCATGATTTTGACGCTGACCTCGGACATTTATAATCCCGGTCAGCTGTATGATTACGCCTCAACGCAACTGGCGCAGAAGCTGTCGCAGATTCAGGGCGTCGGTGATGTCACTGTCGGCGGCAGTTCGTTGCCTGCGGTGCGCGTCGATCTCAATCCACAGGCATTATTCAATCAAGGCGTGTCGCTGGATGCGGTGCGAACCGCCATCAGCAACGCCAACCAGCGCCGCCCGCAAGGGGCGATTGATGATGTGCGGCAGCGCTGGCAAGTGCGGACCAATGATGAACTACAAACCGCCAGCGTCTATCAGCCACTGGTGGTGCACTACAACAACGGTGCGGCCGTCAGGCTGAGCGATGTGGCTAACGTACAGGACTCGGTGCAGGACGTGCGTAACGCCGGGATGACCAATGGCAAACCCGCCGTGCTGCTGGTGGTGCGTAAATCGCCGGACGCTAACATCATCGAAACCGTGGATCGTATTCGCAGCGAGATGCCGCTGCTGCATGAAGTGATCCCCGCCGCCATCGATTTACAAATTGCTCAGGACCGTTCACCCACCATTCGCGCCTCGCTGCAGGAAGTCGAACAGTCATTGATGATTGCGGTGGCGCTGGTGATTCTGGTGGTGTTTGTGTTCCTGCGCGACGGCCGCGCCACACTGATCCCAGCCGCCGCCGTGCCGGTGTCGCTAATTGGCACTTTCGCCGCCATGTATCTGTGCGGTTTTAGTCTTAACAATCTGTCGCTGATGGCGCTGACTATCGCCACCGGATTCGTGGTCGATGATGCGATCGTGGTGCTGGAGAACATTGCACGCCACGTCGAAGCGGGAATGAAACCGTTGCAGGCAGCGCTGACCGGCGTGCGCGAAGTGGGCTTTACCGTGCTCTCTATGAGCCTGTCGCTGATTGCCGTGTTCCTGCCGCTGCTGATGCTGGGTGGGATTATTGGGCGCTTCTTCTCGGAATTTGCCATAACGCTATCGGTGGCGATACTGATCTCGCTGTTTATCTCCATCACCCTGACGCCGATGATGTGCGCCTACCTGCTGAAACCGCAAGAGAAGCGCAGTCAGCCGCGCACCCGCGGTTTTGCCAAAGTAATGCTCAGGGTGCAAAACGGCTACGCGCGCTCGCTGGGTTGGGTGCTGAATCACGCGATTTGGGTGCTGCTGCTGCTGCTCGCCACCGTCGGGCTGACGGTATACCTGTTTATCTCGATCCCGAAAACCTTTATGCCGGAACAAGACACCGGGCGCTTAAACGGTTTTATCTCGGCGGATCAGAGCATTTCTTTCCAGGCGATGCGCGGCAAGCTGCAGGATTTCATGAACATCATCAAGGCCGACCCGGCGGTGGATAACGTCACCGGCTTTACCGGCGGTTCGCGCACCAACAGCGGCTCGATGTTCGTGTCACTCAAGCCGCTGTCGGAGCGCAGTGAAAACGCCCAGGAAGTGATTGCCCGCCTGCGCACCAAGCTGGCGAAAGAGCCCGGCGCGAATCTGTACCTCAATGCGGTGCAGGATATTCGTATCGGCGGACGTGAATCCAACGCCAGCTACCAATACAGCTTGCTGTCGGACAATCTCGCGGATCTGCGTGAGTGGGAACCGAAAATTCGGCAGGCGTTTGCTGCACTGCCGGAGCTGGTAGATGTGAATTCCGATCAGCAGGACAAAGGCAGCGAAATGGATCTGACTTACGATCGGGAAAGCATGGCGCGGCTGGGCATTGAAGTTTCGACCGCCAATGCGCTGCTGAACAACGCCTTTGGTCAGCGTCAGATCTCCACCATTTATCAGCCGCTCAATCAGTACAAAGTGGTGATGGAAGTCGATCCGCGCTACACCCAGGATATCAGTGCGCTTGACCAGATGTTCGTGATCAACAGCGATGGCAAAGCGATTCCACTGAGCTGGTTTGCCAAATGGCAACCTGCTAACGCGCCGCTGTCAGTGAACCACGAAGGCCTGTCCGCCGCCTCGACTATCTCCTTTAACCTGCCGGAAGGCGTGTCGTTATCTCAGGCTTCAGCCGCCGTTGAACGCACCATGACCGCGCTCGGCGTGCCCTCCAGCGTGCGCGGCAGCTTTGCCGGTACCGCGCAGGTGTTCGAGCAGTCACAATCCAATCAGCTCTATCTGATGCTGGCAGCGATTGCGGCGGTGTATATCGTGCTGGGGATTTTGTATGAGAGCTATGTGCATCCGCTGACCATTCTCTCCACCCTGCCCTCGGCGGGCGTGGGCGCGCTGCTGGCGCTGGAGCTGTTTAATACGCCGTTCAGTTTGATTGCGCTGATAGGAATATTGCTGCTGATTGGCATCGTGAAAAAGAACGCCATCATGATGGTGGATTTTGCGCTGGAGGCGCAGCGCAACGGCAATCTCAGCGCGCGTGACGCCATTTTCCAGGCCTGCCAGATGCGTTTCCGCCCGATTCTGATGACCACGCTGGCAGCGCTGTTTGGCGCACTGCCGCTGGTGCTGACCAGCGGCGACGGTGCCGAACTGCGTCAGCCGCTCGGGATCACCATCGCCGGCGGTTTGGTGATGAGCCAGCTACTCACGCTCTACACCACGCCGGTGGTGTATCTGATGATGGATAAGCTGAGTCGGCGTAAAAAAGCGGCATTGATTACCGAATGACCATGCTATACACCTTTGCTACATAGCATAAAGCGAGTAAACTTTATCCAGTCACTATGAAGGAGGTTTATATGTCTCAAGGTACAGTGTTTACCAATAATCGTACGCAAAACGTGCGCATTCCTGCTGACGTGCGCTTTCCAGACAACGTGAAAAATGTCACGGTGCGTGCGGTTGGCAAAGAGCGCATTCTCACACCAATAGAAAACGCCTGGGATAGCTTTTTCCTCAATGGCCCCAGCGTAAGCGATGATTTTATGAATGAGCGTGCGTCACAGGAGCAATCCGACAGGGAAGATTTTTGATGCATCGCTATATGCTGGATACCAACATCGTTATCTATGTCATCAAACGCCGCCCGATTGAGGTTTTGGAACGCTTTAATGCCAACGTCGGCCGCATGGTCATCTCATCAATTACGCTTGCTGAACTCGTTCATGGCGCGGAGAAAAGTGCTTTTTTTGAAAGGAATCTACGCACTGTTGAAGACTTTATTTCCCGTCTGGACGTACTCAGTTACGACCAAAGGGCAGCATTTCATTACGGCTCGATTCGCGCTGACCTGGAAAAGAAAGGCACGCCCATAGGTCTGAATGATTTACACATTGCTGCACACGCGCGAAGTGAAGCGCTAACACTCATTACTAACAACCTGCGCGAATTTTCACGGGTGAACGGGTTAATCAGCGAAAACTGGCTTTAATACAACGGTAATCTTCATGAACTCGCAAAACGCCACCGTGCGCTGGCAGCTGTGGATCGTCGCCTTCGGCTTCTTTATGCAGGCGCTGGACACCACTATCGTCAACACAGCCATCCCTTCGATGGCACGCGACCTCAACGTCAGCCCGCTCAATATGCACTCGGTGATTGTGTCGTACGTATTAACCGTGGCCATCACACTGCCGATCAGCGGCTGGCTGGCGGATCGCTTCGGCGTGCGTAACATCTTCTTCTGCGCCATTGTGCTGTTCAGTATCGGTTCGCTGCTGTGCGCCTTCTCCACCTCGCTCGATCAACTGGTGATGGCGCGCGTGGTGCAAGGCGTCGGCGGCGCGATGATGGTACCGGTGGGGCGTTTGACGGTGATGAAGATCGTGCCGCGCGAGCAGTACATGTCGGCGATGACTTTTGTGACCACGCCGGGGCAAATCGGCCCGCTGCTCGGTCCGGCGCTGGGCGGGATTTTGGTGCAGTACGCCAGCTGGCACTGGATCTTCCTGATCAATATTCCGGTGGGGATTATCGGTGCCATCGCCACGCTGACGCTAATGCCGAACTACACCATGCAGACCAAACGCTTTGATTTCCTGGGCTTTGTGCTGCTGGCAGTGGGCATGGCAACGTTGACGCTGGCGCTCGACGGTCAGCGCAGCACTGGCGGTTCCCCGCTGCTGCTAGGCGCACTGATTCTGGTCGGGGTGTTCTCCCTGCTGTTCTACCTGATGCACGGCCGTAACAACGACAACGCGCTGTTTAGCCTAAAGCTTTTCGATAACCGTATTTACTCGATTGGCCTGCTCGGCAGCTTCACGGGGCGCATCGGCAGCGGCATGCTGCCCTTTATAACGCCGATCTTTTTGCAGGTGGGTCTCGGTTACAGCCCGTTCCACGCCGGTTTAATGATGATTCCGATGGTGCTCGGTAACATGGGCACCAAACGCGTGGTGGTGCGCATCGTTAACCTGTTTGGCTATCGCAATGCGCTGGTCGGAGCGACTATCGCGCTGGCGCTGGTGGTGTTGCTGTTCCCGGCCGTGGCGCTGCTCGGCTGGGTATGGATGCTGCCGGTGGTGCTGCTGTTGCAGGGGATGGTGAACGCTATCCGCTTCTCCTCGATGAATACCTTAACGTTGAAAGAGTTGCCGGATGATTTGGCTTCCAGCGGCAACAGCCTGCTCTCGATGATCATGCAGCTGTCGATGAGTATTGGCGTCACGGTCGCAGGATTGCTGCTGGGGTCGTTCGCCCACGGTGCCGTGACGAATAGCGCCGCTGCGCATCAAACCTTTATTTATACCTACCTGTGCATGGCGTTAGTGATTGTGTTGCCGGCACTGGTGTTCTGGCGCGTACCCAAGGATGTCAGCAAGAACGTTGATCTCAGAGGCAGGAGAAAAGCATGAAGCAGCCGTTAAAACTCGGCATCGGCGCCAAGCTGTTTATGGCGATCTTTTCCACCTGCATGCTGGTCATTATCACCATGCACTGGGGCGTGCGCCTTAGCTTTGAGCATGGCTTTGTCGATTACATCAAGAAAGGCAATGAACAGCGTTTAACCCTGCTGAGCGATGCGCTGGCGGATCAGTACGAGCAGCACGGTGACTGGGATTTTCTGCGTAACAACGATCGGCTGATTTTCACCATTCTGCGTTCCATGGAGCAAAATCCCGGGAGCAGTACGCAGTTGCCGCCACACGGCTGGCGCACTCAGTTCTGGATTATCGATCAGCAGTATAAAGTGCTGTCCGGGCCGCACTCGCCGGTGCCGCCGGAAGGTACGCGGCGCAACATCACCACCAGCACTGGCAAAGTGGTGGGTTGGGTGATCGCTTCGCCCGCTGAGCGGCTGACGCGCAGCACTGACATCAACTTTGATTTACAGCAGCGGCGAACCAGCTGGATGATCGTCACCCTCACCACGCTGCTGGCGGCGCTGGTCACCTGGCTGCTGGCGCGCGGCCTGCTGGCACCGGTGAAACGGCTGGTAGACGGCACCCATGAACTGGCGGCAGGCAAATTTTCCTCGCGGGTGGAAGTGGGCAGCAGTGATGAAATTGGCCAGCTGGCGCGCGACTTTAACCAGCTCGCCAGTTCGCTGGAAAAAAACGAAAGCAACCGTCGTGCCTTTATGGCCGATATCTCCCATGAGCTGCGCACGCCGCTGGCAATTTTGCGCGGCGAGCTGGAAGCAATGCAGGATGGCGTGCGCAAGCTGACGCCGGAGGCCATCACTTCACTGCAGAGCGAAGTGGTAGTACTGACCAAACTGGTAGACGACCTGCACCAGCTGTCTCTGTCTGATGCCGGCGCCCTCGCCTATCGCAAGCAGCCAGTGGACTTGGTGAATTCGCTGGAAGTGGTGGCCGGCAGTTTTGGCGAACGCTATCGCAGCCGTGACCTGAAGTTAAATCTGGCGCTACCGGCAAAAGCCGAAAGCTTTGGCGATCCGGATCGTTTGATGCAGTTGTTCACCAATCTGCTGGAGAATAGCCTGCGTTATACCGATGCCGGTGGCGAAGTGCGGGTCAGTGTGCAGCAAAACGCTGAATATTGGCAGTTACGCTTTACCGACAGCGCACCAGGCGTGGACGCTGAACATCAGGCACATCTTTTTGAGCGTTTTTTCCGTGCGGAAAGCTCACGTAATCGTGCCAGCGGCGGCTCTGGATTGGGCCTGGCGATCTGTAAAAATATTGTTGAAGCACATAGCGGCAGCATTTCTGCGGAGCACTCTGATTTAGGTGGACTGCAAATCGCGCTAAACTTGCCGTATGTTCCTCACCAGAAATAACTTATGAGCCCGGATAATCACGATCCCCTGATTCTTATTGTTGAAGACGAACCGAAACTGGCGCAGCTGATGATCGATTATCTGCAGGCGTCGAACTATCGCACTCACCATATTGCCGATGGCAATGAGGTGTTGGGCTATGTGCAGCACTCACCACCGGATTTGATGCTGCTGGATTTGATGCTGCCCGGTCGCGATGGCTTAACGCTGTGCCGTGAGATCCGCCGTTTCTCTGAGCTGCCGATCATTATGGTGACAGCACGCACCGAAGAGATTGACCGCCTGCTGGGGCTGGAGATTGGCGCGGATGATTACATCTGTAAGCCGTTCAGCCCGCGTGAAGTGGTGGCCCGCGTGAAAACCATTCTGCGCCGCGTAAAACGCTCGCCGGAAGAGGCGCAGTTGGCCTCGCATCTGCTGATTGATGAAGGACGTTTCCAGGCCAGCTGGCGTGAGCAGCAGCTGGAACTGACGCCCGCTGAATTCCGCCTGTTGAAAACCCTGGCGCTCGAGCCGGGTAAAGTGTTCTCGCGTGAACAGTTATTGAATCATCTTTATGACGACTATCGCGTGGTCACTGACCGCACCATTGATAGCCATATCAAGAACCTGCGACGCAAGCTGGAAAATCTCGATGCTGAACAGCCGTTTATTCGCGCGGTCTACGGCATGGGCTATCGCTGGGAAGCGGACGTCTGTCGCCTGATGTAGCCTTTAGCTTGATGTAGATCAATTTACTTCAGCGGCGGCCCTGCCTACAATTCCCCACCTTTTGCAGGGCCGTTTGATGCGGCTCGTGCACCTGCCATCGCCGATGGCATGCTGACCTGACATCAGTGAGATTTCCCTCCATGTTTAAACCTGAACTCCTTTCTCCAGCGGGATCGCTGAAGAATATGCGCTATGCCTTTGCCTATGGTGCTGACGCGGTGTATGCCGGCCAGCCGCGTTACAGCCTGCGCGTACGTAACAATGAATTCACCCACGAAGTGCTGGCTAAGGGCATTGAAGAAGCCCACCAGCTGGGCAAGAAATTTTACGTGGTGGTGAACATCGCGCCGCATAACGCCAAGCTGAAAACCTTTATCCGTGATTTAACACCCGTGGTCGAGATGCAGCCTGATGCACTGATCATGTCCGATCCCGGCCTGATCATGCTGGTGCGCGAAGCCTTTCCTGGGATGCCGATTCATTTGTCGGTGCAGGCCAATGCGGTGAACTGGGCAACGGTGAAATTCTGGCACCAGATGGGGCTGACCCGTGTGATCTTGTCGCGCGAGCTGTCGCTGGATGAGATTGCAGAAATCCGCCAGCAGGTGCCAGAGATGGAAATTGAGATCTTCGTGCACGGCGCACTGTGCATGGCCTATTCCGGCCGCTGTCTGTTGTCGGGCTATCTCAACAAACGCGATCCCAATCAGGGTACCTGCACCAACGCCTGCCGCTGGGAATACAAAGTGGAAGAAGGCAAACAGGATGAGGTGGGCAATATTGTCGGCTTCCATCAGCCGGTTGAAGTGCAGGAGCCCACGCTGGGCATCGGTGAAACCACCGATCGCGTGTTTTTGCTGGAAGAAAAGATGAAGCCCGGCGAAGTGATGAGTGCCTTTGAAGATGAACACGGCACTTACATCATGAATTCGAAGGATCTGCGCGCGGTGGCGCATGTTGAACGCCTGAGCCAGATGGGTGTGCATTCGCTGAAAATCGAGGGTCGTACCAAATCCTTCTATTACTGCGCCCGCACCGCACAGGTGTATCGCCGTGCGATTGATGATGCGGCTGCTGGCAAGCCGTTCGATCCCGCACTGCTGGAAACGCTGGAAGGTTTAGCGCATCGCGGCTATACCGAGGGTTTCCTGCGTCGTCATACTCATGACAGTTATCAAAACTATGAACAGGGCTTCTCGGTATCCGAGCGGCAGCAATTTGTCGGGGAGTTTACCGGTGAGCGTCGCGTTGACTGGGCGCAAATTGCGGTGAAGAATAAGTTTTTGCTCGGCGATTCTGTGGAGATCATGACGCCGCAGGGCAATCTGAACTGCACGCTGGAATCGATGCAAAATGATAAAGGTGCAGCGGTAGATGTCGCACCGGGAGATGGGCATAAGGTGTGGATCCCGGTACCGGAATCAGTGGATCTGGCTTTTGCTTTGCTGATGCGTAATTTCACCGACGGCAACAGTACCTACGATCCACACGGAAAAAAGCGCACATAAAGAAAAGAATGCAGCGAAGTTAGAACAGGATCACAGACCGCCGCTGCGCCTCGCTTTAGAATCCCGCCTGCTGCTAACGAGTAACAATAAACAGCAGGTAGTACCAGGAACCACCTCATTCACCCGCCCGGCTCCCCCGTGCGGGTTTTCTTTTTTTCATCGCTCGCCGATAAAGTTCCTCGCCCAGCTATGCTATAACCACTGCATCGTATTACGCCTCAAGGAACTGATTATGCAAAATAAACCACTGACGCTGCTGATCCTCAATGGGAAAGGTGCGGGCAATGAAGATTTGCGTGCGGCGGTGAATACGCTGCGCGATGAAGGTTTTAATCTGGCGGTACGCGTGACCTGGGAAAAGGGCGACGGTGACCGTTTCGTGCAGGAAGCGGTGGAGTTGCAGGCTGAGACCGTGGTAGCCGGTGGCGGCGATGGCACCATCAATGAAATCGCCACGGCGCTGGCAGCAGTGCCCGCAGAGCAGCGTCCTGCATTGGGTATTCTGCCATTGGGCACCGCTAATGATTTCGCCACCAGCGTGGGTATTCCAGCGGAAATGGAACCGGCACTGCGTCTGGCGGTATTGGGCAAAGCCAGCGAGATTGATTTGGCGCGCGTGAATGGCGATCGCTACTTTATCAATATGGCGACCGGTGGCTTTGGCACGCGCATCACCACGGAGACGCCCGAGAAATTGAAATCGGCTTTGGGCGGCGTGTCGTACTTTATTCACGGTTTGATGCGTGTCGATGCGCTGAAGCCGGATAGTTGTGAGATCAGCGGTCCGGGCTTTGAGTGGCAAGGCGATGCACTGGTGATCGGTATTGGTAATGGTCGTCAGGCAGGTGGCGGACAGAAGCTGTGCCCAGATGCGTTGATCAATGATGGGCAGCTGAATCTGAGCATTGTGACCGCGCAGGAGTTGTTGCCGACGCTGCTGCATTCGCTGACGCGTGATGATGAGAACCCGAATATTGTCACTGCACAGTTACAGTCACTGAGTATTCGCTCGCCACATGAGATGACGTTTAACCTGGACGGCGAACCGCTGACCGGCAGCGAATTTGAAATTGAAGTGATGCCAGGCGCACTGAGTTGCCGCCTGCCGCCACAGTGCCCACTGCTGGCGTGATGCACATAACGCAGCGGGGCGATTGATCGCCCCGCTTATCCTGTTTATTGCTCTTCAGTTTTACACTTTCATCCAACGGCGTTCGACGGCGGATACCGCCACCGCTTCCAGTACCTTCTGCACCTGCAAGCCTTCGGCAAAATCTGGCCACATACGATCGCCGGCTGCGATACCGTTGATCAGATCACGGATCTCAACGGTTTTCTGGTCGTTAAAGCCAATGCCGTGACCCGCTGATACGCAGAAGTTGGCGTAATCCGGATGGGCTGGGCCAGTCAGAATGGTTTTGAAGCCCTGACGTCCAGCGGGTTCATCATGGATATACAGCTCCAACTCGGCCATACGCTCCTGGGTGTAGCGCAGCGTGCCTTTGGTGCCGGTGACCACGTAGGTGAGGCCCATTTTGCTGCCGCAGGCGATGCGCGAGGTTTCAAACACGCCGTGTGCACCGTTTTTAAAGCGCAGCAGCGCGCTGGCCTGATCTTCGTTCTCTACCGGCAGCAGACGTGAGTGATCTTTTGGATCGGGACGCTGGTTAATCACTGTCATCATATCGCCGCTGACTTCTTCGATATCACCCACCAGATAGTGCGCCATATTGACGATATGTGCCGCCAAATCGCCCAATGCACCTAAACCGGCCAACGCTTTCTGGCAGTGCCAGTCGAGCGGTGTTTCCGGGCGTGCCAGATAATCTTCGTTGTGGGTGCCATAGAAATGGATCACTTCACCAATTTCACCGCGCTCAATGATTTCACGCGCCAGCTGGCTTGTCGGGTTTTTCATATAGTTGAAGCCCACCAGCGTTTTCACGCCGGCCTGCTGCGCGGCCTGCACCATCTCTTCTGCATCGGCTACAGACAACGAGAGCGGCTTCTCAGAATAAACGTGTTTGCCATTACGAATCGCTTCCAGCGCCATCTCTTTGTGCAGGAAATTTGGGGCACATATGTCTACTACATCAATATTGGGATCGCGCACCAGCTCACGCCAGTCCGCCGTTGAGCGGGCAAAGCCAAAGGTCGCCGCCTGTTTAGCGGCCAGCTCCGGATTCACTTCTGCCAGCATTTCACGCACGATTTCACCTTTCAGCGCGAAAACAGTAGGTGCCTGCGCGTAGGCAATTGCGTGACAACGACCAATGTAACCACTGCCGATCATACCGATTCTGACTTTGTTCATGCTGCACCTGGAGTTGTGGGTAAGAAGTGATCTGGAATATATGTTTCGCTTTTGGCCTCTACAACGGCGAAATGAAATATCTGTGATCATACATGCGAGGTATCTGACAAAATCGACAAATCGGAATGTAATCTTGCATAACATTAGTGACTTACATCACAAATCATCCCGTCATTGAGGGTGATTCAGTGCGCTAAGGCGAAGAGAATCGCAAAATTGACGTTTTATTCAGCAGTCAGTAAAAAATCTGGAAAAGGCCTTTGACAACCCAGAGCCTGCTCGTTACTATGCGCCCCGTTCCAAACGATTCCTCTGTAGTTCAGTCGGTAGAACGGCGGACTGTTAATCCGTATGTCACTGGTTCGAGTCCAGTCAGAGGAGCCAAATTTGAAAAGCCTGCTTTTGAAGCAGGCTTTTTGCTTTTCTGGGTCCTGCCGTTAACTCAAAATAGCATCCAGCCTGGCAAGCACTTCATTCACCACAGCGTCTGGTATGCGTTCCAGCCGCTTGCCGTTCCGGGCAGCCATATCAATGGTTCTGGGCTGGTCGCAGCGAATAACGCCCATCGTTTTTGTTCCTGCCCATTCCAGTGAAACAGTGAAACCTGCCGTACGAGCAAAGTTTCCGCCGCTGGTGATGGGAACAACAACGGGTAACCGGGTCAGCTTGTTAAACGATGCCTTCGATACGATAAGCACCGGACGTTTTCCGCTTTGCTCGTGGCCTGCAATCGGATCCAGTGAAACGAGCCAGATTTCCCCTCTGTCCATCTAAAGGATCTCCTTGCCCACCGCAGGAGCATCAATCCATTCCCGTTCCCGTTCCTCTTCGCTGATTTCGGCGTGCGGATCGCATTGCGCCAGCAGCTCCTCAAGAGAATAATGAGGCCGTTTCTGGGGTTCAATAATCAGGCAGCCATTATTAATGGTCATGCCGACTTCGCTGTCCGTCGACAGCTCCAGCGTTTTGAGCACGGCGGGAGGAACCGCCAACATGATGGATCCGCCAACCTTTTTCAGGCGAGTGGTATACATAGAGCACCTCCTAATATTATATTTTAATATAACATCCATGACGGGCTGTGCACAATTATTCATCAGATTCATGGTGATTTCCTTTTCGTCATAAAGCGTGAAAAAAGCTGTAATCCATCAAAGGGCAGACCCGGCAGTTTTCAAAGGCGGCCTTGCCGGTAAAACGGCGACCGTCCTGATACATCAGGCGCTTCTTTCAGGTCATGAAGCATTTCATACAGGTAGGAGCTTAGCGCGTAACAAAGAAGCCCGATAATAGAAAACTGTTTTTACGGTTTAAAGGATTATGGCGGTTCAGATAAATGAAATGCGAGGCGGCTTCCGGATCGGAGCTACTTCGGGGGAGCATCAGCGGCAGCGTGAAGGCCAGATTTTTCCAGGCTCGAAGTCGAACGCTTCAGCAATCAATCTTTCGCTTTTGGGCAGCTGAAACAGATGTCTTGCTGAAAATCTCAAATATCTGCATGCGTTAAGATTTAAGAACCACACCAACTTCCCCTGTCCATCCCCCAAAATGCCACGGTTCTTCGCTCCCCCTCCCTGCACTCTGTGACTCTCTTCACAACTCTTTAACGCCGACTTGTATGGTAGTATTTGCAGGCGTATTTTTTCATCATTGCATTCCCGTTGATGCTAAATCCACCGATTGAGCGTGCGCTGGCAAGGAGTAAATGATGAAAAGTGTCGTAATTGAACAACCGGGTGAACTGGTGCTGGCGGAACGTGCATTGCCAGAACCTGCCGCAGGTGAAGTGCGCGTGAAAGTGCAGTTTGCCAGTATCTGCGGTTCAGATGTGCACATCTGGCACGGTCACAATCCTTTTGCCAAATACCCGCGCGTGATTGGCCACGAGTTCTTCGGCTTAATCGATGCAGTGGGTGATGGCGTGGATGCCGCGCGTATCGGCGAGCGTGTGGCGGTGGATCCAGTAGTCAGCTGCGGACACTGCTATCCCTGCTCCATCGGCCGCCCGAACGTCTGCAAAGAACTGCAGGTAATCGGTGTGCACCGTGACGGTGGTTTCAGCGAATTCGCTGTGGCGCCGGCGAAAAACGCTTTTACTCTGCCTGCTTCCATTCCCGACAAACTCGCCAGTCTGGTGGAACCGTTCACCATAGCGGCGAACATCACCGCTTTCCTCAAACCTCAGGCCAATGACGTGGCACTGATTTACGGCGCAGGCCCGATGGGCTTAACCGCGATTCAGGTGCTTAAAGGCGTCTACGGCGTGGAAAAAGTGCTGGTGGTGGATCGTCTGCCGGAACGACTGGCGCTGGCGCAGGAGAATGGCGCTGATCAGGTGTTCAATAACAGCGACATCCCGCTGGCCGCGCAGCTGGAAGGCGTGCAGCCAACACTGATCATTGATGCCGCTTGCCATCCGACCATCCTGGCCGAAGCCGCCGCCCTCGCCTCTCCGGCGGCGCGGATTGGCCTGTTGGGCTTCTCCGGTGAACCTTGCAGCATCACGCAGCAGGCGTTAACCAGCAAAGAGCTGTCGCTGTTCACTTCACGTCTCAACAGCAATCGCTTCCCGCAGGTGATTGAGTGGATGGAGAAAGGTCAGATCCAGCCAGAGAAATTAGTCACCCACTATTTCCCGCTGGCCGAGATTGAAAAAGCGATGACGCTGTTCGAAAAAGATCCGCGCACCTGCTGCAAAGTGATTCTGCACATGGGTTAAGTTAATCTTCACACCAGGTGTCCTTAATCCGGTGCGTACCCGCCGGCCAATATAATAATCCTCTCAATGCTTCAGGCTGTATCAAAGCGGCAAGTGATTAAATCCCGAAAGGGATGCGATTAAACAGGCCACACAGAGACAGATTGAAGCATGACGAGGAAACGGAGTTTCTATGTTAAAGAATCTACGCTGGACCCTCGTACTGCTGCTGTTCCTGGTTTATATGATCAACTACCTCGATCGTATTGCCCTTTCTCTGACCGTACCGCTGGTGGAAAAAGACCTGATGATCAACGCCGAACAGTTCGGCATGATTTTCGGTAGCTTCTTCTTTGGCTACGCGCTGTTCAACTTTATTGGTGGCCTGGCGACCGATAAATTCGGCCCGACCATTGTGTTAGGCACCGCCGTTGGCATGTGGTCGCTGTTCTGCGGCATGACCGCACTGGCAACCGGCTTCTGGTCGATGATGATTCTGCGCGTGCTATTCGGCATGGCGGAAGGCCCGATCTGCGCCTCGGCGAACAAGGCCATCAACGGCTGGTTCCCGAAAAAACAGGCGGCTACCGCCATGGGCTTGCTGAGTGCCGGTTCACCCTTGGGTGGCGCCGTGGCCGGTCCGATCGTTGGCTATCTGGCACTGTCATTCGGCTGGCGTCCGGCGTTCGTGGTGATCTGCCTGATTGGCCTGGTGTGGATGGGTCTGTGGTTCTTCTTCGCGGCGGATAACCCGGCACGCAGCAAGAAAGTGTCACCGGAAGAACGCGCATTGGTGGAGAAACTGAAAGCTGAAGAACCGGCTGATGTGATCGATGCTTCAGGCAAACCGCACGGTATGGGCTTCTACCTGCGCCAGCCGATCATTCTGGTCACTGCCTTCGCCTTCTTCTGCTACAACTATATTCTGTTCTTCTTCCTGAGCTGGTTCCCGGCCTATCTGGTGCAGGCACACGGCCTGGATATCAAATCCATGAGCATCACCACCATGATCCCGTGGATTGTGGGCTTCGTTGGTCTGGCATTGGGTGGTTGGATCTCCGATAAGATTTTCAACATCACCGGCAAACTGCTGTTATCCCGCAAAATCGTTCTGGTGGTTTCATTGCTGGCCGCAGCAATTTGTGTGGCGCTGGCAGGTACGATTAAAGAAGTGCACTCGGCAGTGATCATGATGTCGATCTCCATCTTCTTCCTGTACATCACCGGCGCGATTTACTGGGCGATTATTCAGGATGTGGTGCACAAAAGCCGTGTCGGCAGCATCAGTGGCTTTATCCATCTGATTGGTAGCCTGTCCGGGATTATCGGCCCTATCGTCACCGGCTTTATTGTGCAGAACACCGGCAAGTTTGACAGTGCATTTATTCTGGCCGGAGCCGTGGCGGCAGTGGGCGCGATACTGGTACTGTTTGTTATCCGCGAACCCAAAACCACCGATAAACCGGTAGCTGTTTAACCGTTTTGATGAGAACGGGGCGCTTAGCGCCCCGTTTGCTAAAAGGAAAACGCATGTTAGAGCTTGAACGCCTTCCCGCTGACGTACAACGCCCCACTTATGACCGCAGCCAGTTAAAAACCCGCATGGTACATATCGGTTTTGGTGCCTTCCATCGTGCGCATCAGGCACTCGCCAGCGATAAACTGGCGGCCGAAGGCAGTGATTGGGGTTACTGCGAAGTCAATCTCAACAGCGGTGCTTTGATTGAGGCGCTGCGTCAGCAAGACCTGCTTTATACCCTGACCGAAATGGCAGATGACAGCCTGCACACCCGCGTGATTGGCGTGGTGACGCAAGCGCTGCATGGCAAAGGCGACGGTATTGATGCGGTGATTGAGGCGATGAGCCAGCCGGATGTGGCGATTGTCTCGATGACGGTGACCGAGAAAGGCTATTGCTATATGCCTTCCAGCGGCAAGCTAAATCCGGATCATCCCGATATTGTGCATGACCTGGAAAACCCTGCGCAGCCACGCTCGCTGCCGGGCCTGATTCTGGCGGCGATTATGCGTCGTCGCGAGCGTGGTTTAGCACCGTTCAGCGTCATGTCCTGCGATAACATGCCGGAGAATGGCCACGTCACCCGCAACGTCATCATCCAGCTGGCAGAACGCCACAGCCATGAACTGGCGGAGTACATTCAAACGCACATCACCTTCCCGTCCACCATGGTGGATCGCATTGTCCCCGCGATGACTGATGCGGCATTTGATGCGCTGGAAGCACGCTTAGGCAGTAGCGATCCGGTGGCGGTTGAAGCAGAACCCTTCTTCCAATGGGTCATCGAAGATAATTTCGTTAATGGCCGTCCGGCATGGGAAAACGCCGGAGCCGAACTGGTCAGCGACGTGCTACCGTTCGAAGAGATGAAGCTCCGCATGTTAAATGGCAGCCATTCGTTTTTGGCTTATCTCGGCTTCCTGGCCGGATATGAACACATCAGTGATTGCATGGCCGATAGCAACTTTCGCACGGCAGCACGCGCGCTAATGTTGCAGGATCAGGCTCCGACGCTGCGCACTAAGGGTGTCGATCTCACCGCCTATGCCGATTCGCTGATCGCGCGCTACGAGAACCGCGCCATCAAGCATCGCACCTATCAAATCGCTACCGACGGCACGCAGAAGCTGCCGCAGCGTTTGCTGGACAGCGTGCGCTGGCATCTGCGCAACGGCACATCCTGTGACTATCTACTGCTCGGTGTGGCGGGCTGGATGCGCTACGTGAGCGGTGTCGATGAACAGGGTCAGCCGATTGAGATTCGCGATCCCATGAAGGAGCAGTTGGCGAGTATAGTGGCGCACAGTGATGAGGGCACGCAGCGCGTAGAAGCCTTACTGCGTTTGCAAGCGGTGTTTGGCGATGATTTACGTTATCAGACCGCCTTCGTTTCACGAGTGACTGAGCTCTACAAGCAGCTGAATACGCAAGGCGCACGCGCCACGGTACAGGCCCTTGTGACGCAGGCATAAGTGCCTTCACAAATGTGTAGCGCAGATGCAGCGTGCTGATTAGACTGAACCTTTCTCATCAAGCTGGCGTAGGCCAGCCGTAATACGGATATTGCTGCATGTCGATTGCCTATACCATAACCACCAGCGAACCCGTAAATCAGCAGATTTATCGTTATCTGCGCAAAGATATCGTGACCTGCGTCATTCATCCGGGCTCGTTGCTGTCGGAAAAGGAAGTGTCCGCACGCTTTAACGTGTCGCGCCAGCCAGTCCGCGAAGCCTTTATCAAACTGGCGGAAGCGGGCCTGGTGCAGGTGCTGCCGCAGCGCGGAACATTCGTGCGCAAGATTTCCGCCCAGCGTGTAGCCGACGGCCGTTTTATCCGTGAAGCAGTGGAGATCGCCGTGGTACGCCGCGCCGCGCAGGAGATCAGCCCTGAGGGATTGATGGCGCTGGAGCATAACTTGCAGCTGCAGCGTTTAGCCGCCGATCGTCACGACAGCCAGGCATTTTTAACGCTGGACGATGAGTTTCACCGCTTAATCGCCGAAGGAATTAACTGTTCGCTGGCGTGGGAGACGGTGGAAAACATCAAAGCCACCATGGATCGCGTGCGCTTCCTCACCTTGAGCGAAGTTTCACCGCCAGAGAGTTTGATTCAGCAGCATCAAGATATTTACCACGCGTTAAAAGCGCAGGATGTTGAAGCGGCAGAAACTGCGATGCGCCGTCATCTGCAGGAGATGATTTTAACCATCACGCCGATTGCTGAACGCAACAGCGAGTGGTTTGAAGCCCCTTAAAATGTTTCTCGCGGACGGGCAGTGCACTGCCCGACCGCGAAATGGCAAGCCAGCCAGGTTTAATTAAGCAATCGTCACATCTTTCGCCAGATAGACATCCTGCACCGCATTTATCAGCTGCACGCCCTCTTTAAGCGACTTCTTAAACGCCTTACGACCCAGAATCAGCCCCATACCGCCCGCACGTTTGTTGATCACTGCAGTACGCACAGATTCGGCAATATCGGTGTCCCCTGCAGACGCCCCACCTGAGTTAATCAACCCGGCACGTCCCATATAGCAGTTCGCCAGCTGATAGCGCACCAGATCAATCGGATTCTCAGTGGTTAGCTTGCTGTAGACGCGCTCATCGGTATGACCGAATTTCACCGCTTTATAACCGCCGTTGTTCTCGGCCATCTTCTGCTTCACGATGTCTGCGCCAATGGTGGCTGCCAGATGGTTGGCCTGACCGGTTAAATCGGCGCTGGCATGATAATCCACGCCGTCTTTCTTGAAGCCATCATTGCGCAGATAAGCCCACAGCACGGTCACCATGCCCAGCTCATGCGCACGCTCAAAGGCCGCTGAGATCTCTTCAATCTGACGACGTGACTGCTCTGAACCGAAGTAAATCGTCGCGCCTACCGCTACTGCACCCAGATTGAATGCCTGCTCGACGCTGGCGTACAAGGTTTGATCGTACTGAGTGGGATAGCTCAGCGTTTCGTTGTGGTTCAGTTTGACCATAAACGGAATACGGTGCGCATAGCGGCGCGAGACCGAGGCCAGCACGCCGTAGGTGGACGCCACGCAGTTACAGCCGGCTTCAATCGCCAGCTCAACGATGTTCTTCGGATCGAAGTAAGCCGGGTTGGCGGCAAAGGAGGCGCCCGCGGAGTGCTCAACGCCCTGATCGACCGGCAGGATTGACAGATAGCCGGTGCCCGCCAGGCGGCCAGTGTTATACAGGGTTTGCATATTACGCAGTACGGCAGGAGAACGATTGTTATCGATCATTACGCGATCGACGAAATCCGCGCCCGGTAAATAAAGGCTGTCCGCTGGAATGGTCATGCAGCGATGTTGAAGAAGAGAATCCGCTTCTTTGCCCAATAACTGTACGATGTCCGTCATGTTGGCTCCTGAATAAATGGCTGGAATGGAACCGGCAATAGCCGATTCGCCCCCAACAGCCTGGACCGAAATGCGCCAGGCTGGCAAATTGCTGACACCATTTTTCAGACGGATACGCAGTAAAAAAATTCTGCCACCTTGCTATGAGCCGCCTTCAGTTTGAGTCCTGTAACGCGGAGGCACGCCTTAATGTCGGTTTTGCCTTACCACCATTGATGGAAATGGTGCACCGGCCCGATGCCTTTACCCACTTCCAGCGAGTCCGCGTGTAGCAAGGCCTGCTGCAGCCAGGCTTTGGCCTCTGTGACTGTGTCAGCCCAGTTATCATGACGTGGGCGCAGTGCAGCTAAAGCGGCGGACAGCGAGCAGCCGGTGCCATGGGTATGGCGCGTATTGACGCGTGGTGCGGTGAAGCGCTGACGGCCTGCGCGGGTGATCAGCCAGTCCGGGCTCTCGGCATCACTAAGATGGCCACCCTTCATCAGTACCGCTTCACAGCCGAGATCCAGTAGCGCATCGCCCTGCATCAGCATGGTTTTCTCATCCTGCGCCATATCGCGTCCCAGCAATGTGGCTGCTTCAGGCAGATTGGGCGTGATCAATGACACGTGCGGCAGCAGCAGTTCACGCACGCTGGCCACCGCATCGGGCGACAGCAGCGGATCGCCGCTTTTGGCAATCATCACCGTATCCAGCACCACAAACGGCAGGCTGGCGCGTTTCAGCCGCTCGGCCACCACTTCGACAATCGCGGTTTCAGACAGCATGCCAATTTTGGCGGCATCAATACGCACATCGTCCAATACCGAATCCAGCTGCGCGCCGACGAAATCGGGTTCGATGCGATATACCGACTGCACGCCGCAGGTGTTCTGCGCCACCAGCGCGGTGATCACGCTGGTGCCATACGCACCCAGCGCGGAGAAGGCTTTGAGATCGGCCTGAATGCCCGCGCCGCCGCTCGGGTCAGTACCAGCAATAGTTAACGCGTTGATGCGTTTCATACGACAACCTCCAGCGTCCATAATTTGTCGAGGAATGCCGCGACAAAACTGCCCGGTCCTTCAACGGCGCGCGCCGCCTGCTCACCCGCCATTGACATCACGCGACAAGCCGCCGCGACATGCTGCAAGCGATCGCCCGGCAAACTGCTGAACGCCGCCACCACGGCGGAAAGCGCACAGCCGGTGCCGACCACCCGCGTCATCAGCGGGCTGCCGCCTGGAATGGCCAGCGTGCGTTTACCATCGGTGACGTAATCGACTTCACCAGTTACCGCCACCAGCGTGTGGTAATCCTGCGCCAACTGCTGCGCCGCGCTCAGTGCGGCATCGGCCTGATGCACGCTGTCCACGCCGCGTCCGCCCGCAGCCTGATTAGCCAGCGCGAGGATTTCCGAGGCGTTGCCACGAATCGCGGCCGGTTGCAGGCTCAGCAGCTGCTGACAAAATTCGGTCCGCAATGAGAGTGCGCCAACGGCCACCGGATCGAGCGTCCAGGGCGTGCCCGCCTTTTGTGCAGCCTGCACCGCCGCCAGCATCGCATCGCGACGATCGCGGGTTAAGGTGCCGACGTTGATCAGCAGCGCATCGGCAAAACCGGCAAACTGCGCAGCTTCTTCGGCATCGATCACCATCGCAGGAGACGCCTGCAAGGCCAGCAGCACATTGGCGGTAAAGGTTTGCACCACGTCATTGGTCATACAGTGCACCAGCGGTGCTTGCTGACGCAGCAGTTGCAGGGAGTGCGCGAGTTGCGCGGGGGAAAGAAGGTCAGGCTGTGTCATAAAAGCTCCCAACCGGCGATCAAGAAGGCGAATGCGGTCAGGCATCTGACTTCCCTACGCTGGCATTATCCAGATCAGGTCAGCGGGTGTATCTCAGCCCTGCTTTACAGGGGCACCCCGAGTCATATAGATGTATTACTTCCATCTATATAGCAGCTTACGGGAAGTGGCTTGTTGGCACAAGCCGGGCCCAGATGCCTGACCGCATTCTTTTACGCGTTGGGGGTTTATCACAGTTTTATACCAGTTTTATCACACCCTTTATCTCACCTACCCTCTCTTCTTCTATACAGGGTGGTTAATAATCCGCTTGCTATAAGAGAAGCGGCAGAGCAATACTTAGGAATATTCTTAGTAAGGCTTTAGCAACAATTAATTAACTATCTGGGGAAAGGGATGAAGGGAATTTTATTAATAATGGGGGCGCTAGCTCTCACAGGATGCTCAGCACATTATAAAAGCACTGATGTGAAGACCAGCACAGAGAAATTAAAACAGGATATGCCTGTTTCTATTGCCGTCCCTAAAGATGGCTTCTACAGCACGACTGTTTACCACGGCTCAGGACAGGAAACGGCTAGTGCTCTACAAGCTGCATTTGTACGTTACTCTGAAAAGGTGAGCATCACTAACACCTGTGGAGATGTTGAATGCTTATCTAAGGCAACTACAACAGAAGGCTATTTAGTTGTTCCTCAAATATTGCATTGGGAAGATAGAGCTACAGAATGGTCCATGAAAAGAGATAAGCTTGAGGTTAAAATTTCGGTTTACAAAGCTTCCAATTTAACTTTAATCAATTCAACAATTCTCAATGGCGAGAGTAAGTTAGCCACTTGGGGCGGAGACCATCCGCAAGATCTTCTTGCTGAACCCATCAATAGTTACGTTTCCCAGCTATATTGATTGCCGTAAAACTATTTGGCTACATCATTCTATAGGGAAAAGAAATGAGCTTAATTCCAAGGTGCGGTGAGGTTATAACGGGAAATGTTGTATCGTAATACGGTGATTGGGGTGAGTGCTCATTCAACTACGGGAAGCAAGCTTGTATTGGAGAATTCATTTCTCATCTGCTGTGCTTCATTCTGTGGCTTAGTATCAACCAGATGTATCACTCAATTACTCCAAGCTTCTTGGGGCCTGTTTTAAGTGGGATTGCATTCTTAGGGGTGTTCTTCTCAACGATGGTGATATGCGTTTTGTTGAATTCTGTACTTAGCAAGGCTATTGTTAATCTTGTTCGTCTGAGGGTTTTGAGACAACAATCAATTAGCTTAAAATTGAATATTCAATGACACCCTCTGTAGCGCTCTAGAATCAATCCTGAGCGCTTTTACCTTCTACCAATACATTCCCTTATCTTTTGTATTTAAACTCAGCAGAGATCGTTACAGGACGTTCTAAAGGCATATAATGATCAAGCTTCGATTCAGACCTGAGATATTGACTGTAATTAATTAACGGGGGGTCAGATGAAACATGTAATCAACACACTAGTGTTCATTAAGAACGCGGCATTCATTCTCTTGGCTGGCTACATTGCAATGCTCATTGTTGTTGCAGTGATGAAGCCAATCGTCAATCTGTTTCAATAAGAAAATACTATCATATCATCAAAGATCAAAGGGCATGCCAAAACAAGGAAGTCGTTCGTTCCTCTCTCCTCCCATTGAAGGTCAAAAGCAATTCCTCCCGCTACTTCGTTCGTCTGTCTTGCTCGTGCCCCTTCAGCAGAGCGTGAAAGGGGACACATCGCGACAGCCATCACTTCGTTGACGCGTTAGGAAATCGGAACCATGACCCATGTAAATCTCATAGGAACATGTGACAAGATTTCTTGAGAAAGTGAGAAAAAGTGAAAAATAAATAATGGAGTTATTCAAACACTTAGCTTTTCACTGAAAATTAATTTGTCACGAACACCCCATTTTACCCTCCTTACTTTTTAGAAGGGTAAATTTTATGAAACACTCATCCACATCTCATACAGACAAATCGATTTTGTCACAGTGAAAATGTAATAGCGCTCTTACTTAATATGAGGCTAAGAAATTATGAACCTCTCATGCAGATTAGAAAGTTTGTCACGATAACAAAGTTAGACCACACTCTTTATTAGTAAGGGCAATGAAAAAGTAGACCTATAACTTCCCTGTTTTACCCTGTTCAACTACACAGTGCCCCTCCTTCATTGTGTAGAACATTGTTGTTCTGTTAAAGCATGGATGCTTACTCCCCCAGACAACGCAAGGAGCCTTCCTGATAAACCCCTCAAAGGCGTACAGGTTACTTAATTCCAGATATGGAAACTTCAGACTTATGACATACGCATCAAAAGTATCGACCGATACAAATCAAAATCAAAGAATAAATCCATACCACTTTCACGCAGTAAAACACTTCCTCATTAACGAGGAGATAGAACGCTTTAGCGGAGATATGAAAATTGTCTTCTCTCACTTAGCCAACTTACAGAATAAATTTGGAAAAGTTTATCTTAGCTTCAGACGCATTGATGAAATGCTTGGACTGGGAACAGACCTTTTCAACTCTTCGCAATTCATCATTCAGAAGTTCATGCAGATGGGAATAGTGAGTAAGCATGAGGATGGAAGTAGAAGCTTCTTCATTCTCCACACTCCTAAACTGGAGGTGGTTTGATGGATGTGTTCTTTATCTTCTGTGTTGCTGCGTACACTTTCACTCTCTGGCCTTAACTTACTACTTCCGAAATAAATCCACTACTAATACCTACTTCCGAAATAAAAATAATAACAATAAGGTTCACTATGATTAAGATGATGATGTTTGATGGGAAGATGAACGCAGTAGATACAACGACTGGTGAGATTGTTAACGATGCCTTCCCTGTCCTTCCTGATGCGTTTGATATTACCCGTGCTGTTGACATTGCTTTGTTTGGGGATGCGGATACCGAGGCTGTTATACATCCTACTTCCGAAATAAAGAAAGAGACTAGAGGCCGTAAAACTAAGGTGACCATTAACCCTTACGCGTCCCTTTTCGCTAATGTGTCATATGATGAAGACACTGGGGAATGCTCTCTTGGTAAGAAAATGGATGACCTACTTTACTCTGTTTCAACTACAGCGGAAGAAAGTACACGTATCCCGGTGAAGCAACTCATCTATGTGATGAAAAACATGGAACTGAGCACCAAGACAATTCAGGCATCAATCAATAAACGTAGAGCTTTGAAGGTTGGTGAGACTATTGGTGAGCGTTACGCTCGTATTCTACGTAATGCAGCAGACATATTGATACGGCGTTTGGGAGAGCCTGAGAACCACGACGCTATCCAATTAGATTCAGGTATGTCTTATTGTTTTGAGGCTGACACAGCACGTTACACACATTCTGATGGCACGTCTAAGGCTGTAGTGTGTCCTGTTGAATTCACTGAAGGAGACAAGGAAACGATTCGACGATTAGCTATTGCAGGTTTATACGCTCAGATTGAATCCCACATTCAAAAAGTGACGGAACAATCAGGCCGAATGATGCAGCGCATTCAAGGCGAAATAGTTCCATTAGAACAAGTGTACGAAGCTGTCACTAATGAATTCCCATACGAAGTAGTAGTGCCTGAAGCTGTTAAAGCCTGTGAGCCTGTTTATCTTGACGCGGATGATGCTTACATTGATTCAGTATTAAGCGGTAATAAGTCTGAAGAAAAAGAACCTGATGACTGGGTAATTAACTTCCAGTCTTCCTCTCACAAATACACTAATGAACTGGGTGAAGAATGGTAAACAAAAAGGAATATATCAAAGCTCCTCACAAGGGTGTTGTACTCCCCCGTGACTTCCTCTCACGGATTGACAACATTAAAGGTGAACTAAGCCGCAACGCTTACATTGTTCGGATGGTTTCTCACTATCTTAATTTGGTGGAAGGTGGACATATCAAACCAGCGGGGAATGAAATTCATGTCAAACAATAAAGCCCCTGCTGTTGTAGTTACTCACTTTCCAGCGTCAACATTAGAATGGATTGACAAGGTACGTGGTAAGAAAAGCCGTCAGGCTTGGCTTGCAAGAATGATTAAAGATATGAGACTAGATTATGAATTGGAAGTTATTATTGAACAGACTGGCTCGGCTAATTGAAAAAGTAAAATGCTATCATAATGGCTTTGGGGAGCCAACTTGGAAGCATTGGTTTTTGCTCCTATTCATCTTGGGTGTATTGAGAGCAAGCCTTCACCTAATTAAATAAAAATAATAAAGGACACTAGAACAATATGACTTATTCCCTTGACGACTTTTTAGATAATAACACAGCAAGTATAAATGATTTTACTGATGGTAGAAGTGATTCATCCCAGCCCCAACAAGCTATGGTGTCTAGCCCTTCAGTACGTAATAGTGCCGCAACTACTGCTTTATTGAATGCCCCTAATGACCCAAATCAGGTGATCCCCACCTATGACACAATCTCTTCTGAACATGCACAGCTAGGCTACAGCCCAACACAGAATCAAATCTTAGACGCTCGAAAGACTCAGGAAGCTAGCGGCTTTCAGCAAGCTATGTACGACAGCTTGGCTAATCCAGAAGTGCCAGACCTGATCAAGCAGAACATTCTTCAGGCTCATCAGGAAGGCCGTATTGCTAAGAGCAATCTGCTTTCAGCTCAGGGAATGTTAGGCTCTCAAGAGGCTGGAGAAACTAACCCGCAAGAGACAGCAGAAGCCACCGTAAGCCGTGATCTTTTCGCTGCTGGCATGGACAAAGCCATTGAGTTTAAACGCCAGCAACAGGCCATCTACAACGCTACGGCGATGGCTCAAGAAGAAAATGGCCTGACAACTACAGTGGTGGGCATGGGGGAGAACATGGTTCCCGGTGTTACATCGGCTAAATCAGCCCGCCTGTATTCAAGCCTGAGCAATGACACCAAAGGAGTGATTGCCTCCTTCTTCCTTCAGGGTTCAAGTAAAGCGGCTTTAGCTGATAAGTTTAACAACTTGCCCTTAGACCAGAGAATGGCTGTGCTAGATGGCATTGCAACAACGGTGAATGGTGAAGGCCGCACAATCTTGCTTCCATCTGAGAAAGATAATGCCAATCTAGCCACCCTCCAAGCCATCACTCAATCTGGCAGCTACACACTTACAGATGAAACTCTGGATAACTTAAGTGGGCTGCTTGATATGTCTGGCTTAGCTGTTCCATTTAAATTCGCTGCACGTCTGTTAGGGGCAGGTAAGACAGTGAAAGAGGCTAGCGCATTGGTTGACGCTGGCAAGGCCGGGGAAACCGCTACAAACGCTGAGGTAGCCATTCAGCAACGCCAGCTTATGGCTCAGCAACAGCCTTCCGCCCCACTCGAAATCATTAAAGATGCAAACCCCGATAAAGCTCGCCGCATCTTAGCGGGTGTGGCTCAGGAAGAAACTGAAGAGTTCTCACAGGCTATGACGGGAACAGGCCGGGATAATGCTTTTGCGGGATACATCGCTGCTCAGCCCAAGGTGGTTGATAACACCGTACAGAGCAAGGTGTATGACCCAACCCGGTATGATGATTTTCAGTACATGCCAGATAACGACACGCTTGATTTAGTCCGCTCAGCTTCAGCCCCAAACCTCTCAACTGTAGAAAAGCGTCGATTAGATGCCAATGTCACCAACGACTTCCAGAGCGCTACAGGCATGGTCAATCGTAAGGAGATGACAACTGTGGGCCCTGCTGATGACGGCAACGGCTTGGACATTTCAGCGGTGTATGGGCCATCTGATTCAGGTTGGACAAGTTTACAGGATGCTGTCTCACAGGCTCAGTTTGCCCTACGTAAATACGGCGTAGATGAGAAGGATATAAACGTTCTTGTTAAAGATGGTGATACCTACCACCCTGTTCCCTACTCATCTCTAAAGGATGCTGAAGGGGATATTACGGGGGACTATCTCCTTCAGGTTAAACAGAATTACAAGTACAACGCAGGTGACTTAGACGATAGTCAGTTTGAGTTGTTTGATGTTAAGAAGAACTGGGGAAACCGACTTGACGCCTTTTATGGAGCAGGTGGTAGAGGATCAGCTACTTCCAACTTCATTGCTCCTGAATCTATGTTCCACCCTGAGTTTATGAGAGGTGCTGTCCTCTCTGACCTCAAAAAGGATGTGGTGAGTGAGGAACTAGTGAAGGTGGCTAAGAACTTCACTGACGGACTACAGCCCATGTCCCAAGAACGCCGCAATGCTATCATTGACACAATCAAGGAAGCGAACGCCAAAGGGATTACGTACAACTACACCGACTTAGCTGCACGTGGTTTCAACGAAACGGAGATTCGCACCTTTGAGCATTTCAAGAAGACTCAGGACACTCTTTGGCATCTCACCAATGCGGATATGGTGCGGAGCTACAGGACTAGGGGTTTTGGGCGGATGGTTCATCCACAGAGCGGATTAGATGTAATTGCACGTCCTGTATCGCTGAACAGCGTTCGCAACAATACAACTATCTATGATGCAGCACAGGACACTGTACGGGTTCTCACTCCTGAAGATCGTGCATTGATGAACTTACGCAACTCAGGCTTAGCTGAATTAGCTCATCCAATTGAGATTGACGGTCAGCAAGTGTTGCATGTAGTGAATGACAATCACGCAGCAGGAACCTACCTCCGTGGTCTTTCTGATGACGACACAGTGATGTCATACCGTAAGGGCTACTACTCAGTTCGGTATAGCAATCCACACTTCATTGAGAAGAAGCTTGTAGATGCTGATGGAGTAGCTGTTAAAGATGAGCATGGGCAAGATATTTGGCAGGCATACGCTACAGCCCCTGACATGCTGACAGCCAACAAAGCAATTGAGCGATATAAGAAGACACGCCCAAGTGACTACCGTGTGCGTTCTGATTTGAAAGGGGGTGACTATGACAAGGCTTCTACACAGGCCATGTCAGCAGGTGGGCTTTCTGCTCAGCGTGTTCGTGGTAAACGCCTTGAAGACGCCATTGGTTCAAACACTGAACTGGATGGTGCCCATTTGCAATCTCCCATTGAGGCAATGAGCAGCAGCATCGAAAGTGTTTCATCTCGCATTAGCTATCGTGACTGGATAGAAACGAGTAAGAAGCGCCTGCTAGCTACATACAGCGATGTTATGCCATTACGCAATGGCCGCCCTGACTATCCAACTAACATCTCTGAAATTGCAGGAACTGGACGCAGGAAGGCAGATGCCAGAGCCATGTTTGAGCATATACGGGCGATGGAGAATGGCTATAACAATATGTTGGATAGCGTCACTAAGACATTCTTTACTCAGGCGGCTGATGCACTTGGCGGCTTGTCTGTTAAAGCTGGTGACAATGCAATTGGTAAAGCTCTGTCAGGCACTGAGAAAGCCTCCAGAACAGTTGCAGGAGGTAGCGTATCTGGCACCTTAAAATCCCTATCCTTTACGATGATGATTGCCCTCAATCCATTCCGTCAATTGGCGGTACAGGCTGCTCAGGCATTCATGACATTAGGGCGTCATCCTTCTTACATCACACATATCTTTGATGATGCCACGCTCCTACTGATGGATAAGTTCAACCCTAACGCCCCTGAACAATTCTATAAACTGTTTGGACGCAGTAAAGCAGAATTCAAGGCTATGAAAGCTGCTATGGAATCATCAGGTGTTACCAAGGGCTTGGCTCGACATGAGATGGTACAAGGCATGTTGGGGACGAATACGGATTTAGCAGTTGGATATGCCAACAGAACAAAGCACATTGTGAGTAAAGGGACTAAGACAATAACTGGTCTCCCTCGTAAGATCGGCTTTGATTCAGGGGAATATCTGGTACAGGCTTCTTCCTACTTCGCTCATTATGACGAAGCATTAAAGGCTAGTGTTAAGGCTGGAAAAGGGACTACCCTCTCGGCTGACATGCTGAAACAAGTAGCCAGTGACTCTCGTCAACTCACAGGTAACTTTGCCCGTTCTGGACAGATGGCGCTCAACCATAACGAGCTGAGCGTAATCGGACAGTATGGACAGGTTCCTTTGAAAATGATTGGCCTGCTGTTCAACCGCTCCATTCCTGTAAAGGCTAGAGTGAGTATGGCGGTATTTGGCGTGTCTATGTTTGGTGCTCCAGACTGGCTCGGACAGATGCTCTCCGAACACTTGCCAGACGACGCAACGCAACGTGAGTTAATTTTGGGGGGGTTGTCCAACGTTCTAACCAATGGAATGATTGAGGCTGTATGGGGCCAGAAATCACAAGTTGATTGGGGTGGCGGCGTTAACCCTTATGACCCGCAAGGCGTGATTGATATGGTGGGCCACCTATTCAAGGATGGAATTGGAGAAGCGATTACTAACGCTCCTGTTGGTTCTCTCCTTATGGGAAGTAACCCACGTATCACAAACTTGGTGCGCGATTTCGGTATTGCATCTGGATTGGTGACAGACCCGTCATCCGATACCAGTGTAGAGAAATGGCATGCTGTAATGCAGGATGTAGCCAACATGTCATCAGGTTATTCAAATGGCTATAAAGCGTGGCTCATGCTCAAGTATCAACGCGAGTATTCAGCTACAGGCGCTATGACCCGTGATAATGTCACCACACCAGAGGCATTTGCTAAAGCATTAGGTTTCCAAAGCCTTGCTCAGGCGCGTAGCTTTGCCGTAATGGATGATATTAGAACGGAAAACGATAAATATAATGCTGATGTTGACCAGTATTTTAATGACGTGTCCCGGCGTTTGATGGCAGATGGAGTTACAGCAGAACAGCAGCAATATTTAATCCGCATGTCACAATATGGTATGTCAGCCTTTCCTAATAACGTTGCAGCCCATAAGCGCTGGATGGCAAATATGATGAAGCAAATCGAAGGCGGTGACCGCCGCTTGTTCGACTCCATTATGTCTGCTTCCGGCTGGGCTACACGTGAAGATGTTATTGGCTGGATTAACCAAGCTTCTCTTAAACCTGAACAGCGTGAGGCATTATTAAAAATTGCCAAGTGGAGCTATTCAGAGGATGAGTTAAAACAAATGAACAAACTAAAATAGGAATCCGGGGCAGCTTTTAGGAGTTGCCTCCTTCCTTCTCCCTCTCAAGACAAAAAAACATCGAGATAAAAAACATGCGACATACAGGAACTTCATTTGCTGAAGCTCGGGCTAACCGCACCCGTAAATATGATGAGAAGATTAAACCAGTGGTAGAAGATCTATTAGATTACGGCTTAGGTAATGCAGCCTTAGCTAATGCTCTAAATACTAAAGGCCATGTTACGGTCACTGGTAAAGAATACACCACAGCAAGCGTTGTTGCGCTTCTAGCGCGTTTATTTAAATAAGGCAGGTGAATGTATGGCTAAGTATTCTAAGAAGGCTAGAGACGCGTTTAAAGCTGAAATGGCACGTAAGCACATCTATTGGGAACAGTTACTTGAAGAGTCTGCGCGCTATACATTCGACTGGACAGAACGGGTTTTATTAGGCGCATATCGCCGTAATTATATTTCAAAGGAAACAGAATAATGACTACATCACTTTTCGATACCACTCCAGATACTACCGCATCAAGTTTTGACATTGAAGCAATCATGCAACAGCTGATGCAACAAACGGGCTGCTCAGCTCAGGAAGCAGCGGATGCTGTAGCACGTCAATTGGCTAAAAGATCCCAGGCTAAGCAAGCCCCACAGGAAACTTATTCCTCCCTATACGGGCGGGAAGCTCAAGCTGATTACATGCGCCGTATTCGTGAGAGCACTAACACTGAGTATTTTATGACGCCTGCAATGAAAGACATTCAACGTGGAGACGTGGCAGTAGCAGAAGCTCAGGCACAGTTTGCGGAGAACATGAAGAACAAAGCACGCGGTAACACTAACGCCAACGCTATTGATTTCTTCCGTAGTGCTCGCTCTGGTGAATAGTTTATTTCGGAAGTAGGTATTAGAGAGGTTTCGCATTGAACAGAAATTGGAGTATCGGAAAGAGGCAAACCCAAGCTAACGCTCATCACTCACAACGCATTCAACGTAAGAGAGATAATCAATCAGGACTATCTCACTCACCAGCCCAATCAGTAATTAATTTCTCTTATAAGGGAGTAATTATTAGGAAGGAGAATCATGAGTATACCATTGCCAAGCAAGTGATGATTAGTGGCTGTGATG
This sequence comes from Pantoea sp. alder81, assembly GCF_020179835.1. Classification (GTDB taxonomy): domain Bacteria; phylum Pseudomonadota; class Gammaproteobacteria; order Enterobacterales; family Enterobacteriaceae; genus Pantoea. The sequence goes on from NZ_JAIUDA010000002.1 coordinate 573,726, forward strand.
TATCAAAGATTCAAGGCATATGGAATAGCGGAATAGCTTTAGCTGGGGCTATTGATTACATGTTAGAAACGGCTAAGCCGGAAAGACTGGCTGAGGTTCGTAATCAACACAGGAATTGGACCTGCTCAAATCCGCATTGCAAATGCACATGTTTGTATGACAAGGGATATGAAGAATTCTTAGATACTCCCCATCCACAAATACATTGTAAGTATTGTGGGTTTGATACCTTCCTGCGTAATGTTGATGACTATTGGGCTTCGGATGAAGTCATGAGGTAGGTATGATTTTAATATTTATCCTCAGCGTAATCACTTTGAACATCTTCACACCCTCAATCGTTTCCTACTTAATTAAAATAACAAAAGGAAAGCAGAGCAATGAATACAGAGCAATTATTGCAGAACACCGTAGCAGAATTAGCAGAAGCTGAATATGAGCTTGAACGATGGCTATTAATCCTTCGTGCTACAGACATCTCTCAGACAAGCATTCTGGTGGTATGCCGTGAGGCATTAGCCGCATGGAAAACTAAACATGACCATTTGATGGGGCAAATCTCCTACCTCACCAATTCTACAGAGCTGGCCTTACACTAATAATAAAATAGGAAAACAGAACAATGCCTAGCGGAATCTTTGAGACACAGGACATCCCAGCACCACAAAGTAATATCCAGCCACAACAGGCTGTAGCTCCAGCTCCGGGAAATGGTAGCGTTTTAGCTGCTGGCTTCCAAGGGCTTACCCAGCTCTTAGGAACAGGCTTAAACATCTACGCTAATAACCAAAAACAAGAAGCGGTTAAACAGAAGAATTCAGCCACTGCTGGGTTTGCTCAGACTATTACAACTTTGAACGAAGGCGTAGCACAGGGGCGTATTTCACAAGCTGATGCTCAGCGTAGACAGCGTGTGGAATTTAATAAGCTGATTGCTTCTCACCCTGAATATACAGACGACTTGGTAGCGCTTAATAGTGGATTAGCAAAATCCTCTGGCTTAGGAGACACCCTTGCACAAGGCACCGCTGTTGAACAGCAATTCCAAGCTGACCTCAAGAAAGCTACAGGCTCAGGCTGGATTACTCAGGGTATGACTGAAGACCAGCAGCAGGACGCAGTTACACAAATGCGCCAGCAAGAGCACTCAGCACAGCAAATGGATTTCTACAGCAAACAGTTGAACATCCAAAACCAGAAGCTGTCTTTACAGGAGAAGAGCGCCAACATTGCTAACGCTCAGGCGCAGCGTGCTAATGCAGTGATGGAAGCCAAAATGAAGGCTAACCAGCTTCAGGTACGTAATGGCCTTAATGGAGCTGTACAGGCTGAATATGACCGCCAGCGTAATCAGATTGCAGCTATTCAGCAGAATAATGTTATGACACCAGAGCAAAAGGTGCAGGCGGTTACACAGCTTCAGCAGCAGTTTGAAGGACAGCTCATGCAATATAGGGGCATAGCGGGGAGTGATTATGTGGATGGACTTACTAAGCCCTTCCGAGATATGTACAAAGCAGGTAGCGATTATGCATCGGGTAAGGTGACAGCGGATGTTTATAATGCTCAGATTGACGCAGCAAACGCTAAAGCATTGCTCCCATTCGCTGCTGACCCTAAATATGCCACTCCATTGGCCTTGGCTAAAACTCTTGGCCCTGCTGCTGGTGCTTCTATCATTAACCGCGTCACTCCGCAGCTAATGGATAAATACGATGAGATTATGAAGGGATATAATTATAATCCCACTTCAGCTAACCCATCAGATAAAGCAGACACAAAAACTCATACCGACATTCTCAAATCTACCATAGATGCCCTTTCAAGTAAGTCTCCACTGATTGACGATGTGAAAGGAGCGCAGAGTGAAATTCATCAACACGTTAATGCTATTCTATCTGGAACGGTAGATTTTGCTTCCTCTCAGAAATCCCCTAATCAGATGAATAACGTAATGGATTTTTTAGCTTCTCCTCAGTTCCTCAAATATAAACAGATGGGTGGTACTGTGGATGAAAGCGTTGCGGCTAACATTGAGAATGTCATTGGCACTAACTACACCGATAAGCTTGCTCCAGCAATACAACAGGCGTGGAAGTATGCTCAGGTCACTACAGGCTTCACTGTAGATACGTCAGCCAAAAGCCAATACAACGTAGGCTTTGCCAATGTCCAGCAGCAGACACAGAGCAGTGAGGGAGCATTAGAATATGTATTCCGCTCCGGTTCTCTTACCTTCCGTCCTAAGAAAGGTTATGAGGGTAATCCTGCTGTAGTCGCTAAGGCTAAAGATCTTAATCAGCAAGTGGCTCCTCTTGTAAACCGCACTGTACGAGCTGCTGCACACCTTCAAGGTAATGAAGATTTTGATGCTCAGTGGAACAAATATAAAGATGAATTCTTTGGCCCTGAGAATACGCAGCCAGTAGCACCAGAAGGCGGGGAGGCAGCCAATGGCCGTTAAAGCCCCTACAATGATCTAGGAACGAATATATGCCCTTCTAATGCATCTGTACCACTACAGGCCTAATAGTGGCTCACAGATCGTCTGAAGGGCTTTATTTTCGATGTATTGCATCACTTATAACAATAATAAATAAAGGAGCCATAGAATAATGGCAGACGTTACACACGCCTCTCTGACAGGCGTTGATTTACATGAGTGCAAGGGGGCAGCAGCCGCTACGTCTGGTCAATTCCTCATTGCTACAGGCTCAGGAACAGCCACCTTTCAAACTCTCTCATCCATCCCCGCTACAGTGACAGTGAGCGGAGTGACACTGGCATCTCTTATTGCTCGCATTGCAGCGCTGGAATCCAAAGTGGGAACATAATCGAGAGGGGCAATCGAACAGATTGCAAGATATACATGGCCTCTCCAACTGTAGACGCTATAGATTTCCTCTTAGTCTCCCTAGGCGTAGCCCCATTAAAGGTGATTGCGTACATGTGGTGGAGGTGGAGGAAAAAGAACAGAGAAGAGGCATTAACCAAAGCTTTGCATGATGCTCTTCAGAAACCTGAAGAAGGTTAATATAAAAAAAAATTCCCTCGTCAGGGGATGGCGAGGGAAAACACAAGATAAGCGATGGATTTCGTAACACTTCCAGCTTAGCCCTTCAGTTTTAACCGTGCCACATTTTTTCATAATCTTTTCATATTTTCTTATTGGATTCCTCCACCTAATAATTCAATCTCTAATGTGTTCTGGCCTTGTGCCGCCCTACTAAGAGAGGTGAATGTGTCTGTATTGAGCCAACAACTGGAACAGAACTTCGATGATGCGTGCCAGATTATTGGGCAAGTGGCTATCCAGAAAGCAGCCAGGGGAGAAGATACGAGCCGCCCTCTTCTTGTTGCGGAGATTAACAAGCTAGCTGACAGATACAAGGAACTGACTGGAGAGGAACATCTAGCTATGAGGATGGCAATTGAATCCCTAGCGCACCCTGTCTGACTATCCATAATTTTTGTGAGCTACCAGAAAGGGGCTATGCATGTAGTGACAAGCCCCCGTAGCCCCCCTTATAGCCCCCAGCAAAGCAGGCAGGATAATTTCAAAGGGAGGGGGCAATCTTTCAGTAGATCAATATTACCAATCTCCGTCAAGCTATTTAATTTGTGTACACAGTCTTGTGAAACAGTGAACAATACATCACAATAACTACTTTATTAACTAGGTAGGTATTAGTGATGAAATACGGATATGCCCGAGTGAGTACACAGGAACAGAATACAGGCTTACAGGTAGCCGCATTAACTGAGCTTGGCTGTGAGCGTGTATATCAGGAGAACATCTCAGGGAAGAATGCTGAGAGGCCTGAGCTAATGCGTATGCTTGCTGATGCACAGGCTGGAGATACTGTGATTGTGATGAAGTTAGACCGCTTAGCGCGTAATACACGTGATGCTCTGTCTATTGCTGATGACCTGAAGGCTAAAGGGGTTGGCTTGGTGTGTATGGATTTAGGGCAGACTGACATCAATTCAGATATAGGCCGAGTTATATACACTGTTATTGCTGCTGTTGGTGAGTTTGAACGTAAGCGTATTCTAGAGCGTACCAACGAAGGTAAGAGAGCAGCAATGGAACGTGGAGTTACCTTTGGGCCTAAGCCTGATGAAGATCTTCACGCTTCTATCCGTGAGCTATACGCACAGGGAATGAATAAGCTAACCATTAGTAAACACCTCTCTATCTCACGCACTACAGTACACAAGGTATTGGGCTAACTATTTCGGTAGTAGGTATTACACATCCTGAAAATTAGACATGTTTAAACGGTAATGTCAGTCAGGACACAGGGTGTTCAATTTAGAATTTAATTCGGTAGTAGGTAGTAACAAAGGGAACGAATAGCCCTAGCTGTGAGAGAGTCTTGGTGCGTTTCTGTTGACCTATGCAGCTCTGCTGCGTGCCCTATGATAGCATTGTTGGGTTAGTCAAAGTGATAAACGCCAGTGCCCTCCCGTGCACCTTTCCATTCATACACCCTCCATAGACCATTCAAATCTCCCCCTAAATTTATATACTTTTAAATACCCTCTCGTTCAGACTATTGTTCTCTCCTCTGTACATGCGTACGAATTCACTGACGTGTAGCAGAGTGTTAACGATGCTGTACGCTGACTCCAACACACTTGTTCACAGGAGTGAACGGGAGTCTCTGCTCCTCATATCGGAAAAAAAAGAAAATATTCATTTAGGCTTAACGCGAGCACTGCTATTGAGCTTGGGAGTCAATAAAAGTATGCGTAAAATTTAGCACCCTCCTTTTTTAATTCGACTTAATATGTAAGGTAGAAGCTGAGAGTTGCTTAATACCTCATTATATATTTGGCTAAACTCTTGCCGAGTAAATTCATTTTCAAGCTGACTCAGCTTGCTTATTAACTCATTTGAAAAAGATTCTGTCACTCGGTTTCTCTCCCTGTCTTCCCCTTTCACCTGAGTATAATTCAAAAACTCAACCATACTGGCCCTTTGAATTGATGCATCACATTTTCTATATGAATAAACATCATTTAGTTCTTTAATAGAAACGTTAATTTCAAAATCAAATTCACTTTCCTCCCAATCTTCAGGAGCTAAACAATAAGATGACTTGAAAGCATCTCCTTTATATTCATTTGAAAGGCATGCAACAATTCTCAATACCCCGAAGAATTCAAGATAGCCCAATAAAGTTCCTTCTGAAGGATTTCCCTGTATAGCTAAACAGTGCATAGGTTTGGTAAAGTTTCGTTTTATAATAATATCATCTTCTTGATAATACCATCCAAAACATGCTTCCCCTTCTTCTCTTAAAAAAGAGAGAGCTGTATTACACATTGATGGTGCAATACCTCTACTAAAACAGAATGCAAGAAGAGATTTTATCAATGATCTACCTTCATTCAGACCTCCAAAACGTAACTCCATATGCAAGGGATCATCTGTAATATAAACTTCTTCTACTTTCATGTTGCCTAGATAACTGTCTATATCGAAATTAGGAAAATCTCTTTTAATACTTTTCAGAAATTGCTGAGCTTCTCTTTCATCTCTAGCCACAAAAGAAAAATTGTAGCCTTTATCCATAGGAGTTTTATTGAAAGTAGGTTTGAAAGGAATCATCGAGCCATTTGCTCTTAAGTAATACTCCTTGCCAGATATAGTCTTGAAGGCTTGTGGTCTAACCTCACCTCTATCTCTTCTGATTACCAAAAGTAGATTGAGTGGATTGAGTTGGTTAGTAAGCTTAACATCCCAATCCTTACCAGTTTTATTATTACAAGGATTACATATAAAACCTTTAATTGTCCTTCGACCTCCTATAGCGTTTGGAATGATATGCTCATTACTATCATTAGATGAGGTGATTTGATTTCCACACAAAAAGCAATTATTCATATCAATTCTCCATTCGCCAATTTAGCCCATCAATAATATGACAAATTATTTGTAACGGAAAGGTGTGCATGTATCTAGCCGTGATGCCTGTCCCTGTCTTCTCGTGCCCTATCACCTGTTGTAAATGAGCAATGTTATTCACCCATCCGGAGGCAGCAGTGACAACGCTATGCCTGAAGCTGTGCACTATGCGGCGCTGATTATGGATGTCCCTGTATGGAATCCCCAATCTCTCCCTCAGCTCCGCCATCTCCTTACTAATCTTATTCATGTTAGAGCCTGACACTTCAGGGAATAACTGATGCTCACAGCTTTCGACAAACTCAAGGAAACCAAGCTCAATAAGATATTGATGTAACGGCACTTGCCTAGCTGCGTTATCAGTCTTACCGTCAGTAATGAGAAGATAATGTCGAAAGCTATCATCATCAAAGCAAACCTGAGCTTTGGTAAGCGTTGCTATCTCACCACGTCTAGCGCCAGTGTATGCCAATAATAAGATGATCCACTTAAGCCATCCATCAGCATGATTGATTGCGTATGAGACAAACGAGCGCATCTCTCCAACTGAGTAGGCACCAAACCTTTTGGAAGATGGGGGAGCTGTTACACCGTCTGTAGGAGATTTGGTTAATATTCCCTTATCATCTGTCAGGAACGTTTTGAACAGAGATTTATACAGCTTCAGGTGTTTGTGTATTGCTTCAGTGCCTATCAGGTCTTCCTGTGCTACATCGTCACAGGCTAACAGCTGTTGAATAGTCATAGCCCTGTAAGGCTGTACAACTCGTTTAGGCAGCCCCTCCACTGCTTCCATCACGATGTGTATATCCCGTTTACTTATCCTCTCTATATCGCTCTCAGCCCCTAATAAAGCCAGTAATGGCTCAATGTATCGCTCATTGGCTGAAGCTATGGCAACTGTCCAATTGCTCCCTCGCTGAGCTTTGTATTGATTCCATGCAGCACCAAGCGTGAAAGCTGGAGGTTCAACAATAACGGGAGCTGGCTTAGCCACTGGAGGAGGAAGCGCTCTGTCTGCCCTCTTGACCATCCTATTTTCAATCAAAGAACTGATGGCAATGTTGAACTCTTCAGAGGAAGACAAGCCCCCCTTAACCATTAGGAGTTGAGGCATTAAAGCTATCATCAATGCGCTAGCTTCCCTGTGGCTATCGGTGTCCAGAGATCTCCTGAACATCTTTCCCTCGGGGAGAGAGAATTGAACGTAGTAGATTGAGCTGCGTTTGAAGGTGTAACGAATGCGTTTAGATAACAAAGCTGTTCCTCATCTTGTATCAGTAGTGAATGAAAACAAGATGGAAATATCTTTATCTATATGAAGGGAAAGGGAAAGTAGCCCCCTACGCTGGCATTATCCAGATCAGGTCAGCGGGTGTATCTCAGCCCTGCTTTACAGGGGCACCCCGAGTCATGGCATGGTAAACATGCCGCACACAGGATAAGACGCGTAGGGGGAATTGTAAATCGTGGTGGTGTGCAGGGCGCGCAAAATGGCACTGAATCAAATGAGTGAAAATAATTTGATATCGTGAATTTAAAAAAGGCCTGCCTCGATCAATTTTTATTAATATTCAACCTGCGACTGAATCTGCCAAATTTATTCTGATCATTGAAAAATCGACTAATAAACACGCGCATAAGCATTCATTGATGCACATCAACGCTACGCCCGGCGTGGCAAGGCCTAATCCCCCTCCGGACTTGAAGAGAGTCACTGCCAATCCAATTCCGGAATCGATAATGATCTCAAAATTATTCAGCTTTATTCCGCACGCCCATAAATGGCACGACATTCGTATTTCACGTAAAGGCGCAATTTGCCCTTCCGGCCGCCATTATTTTTCTACCCATGTTGAAGCCCAATGCAAAGGTTGCGGCGAGCGTTTGCATAAAATTTATTATCGCGACATTAGCGATGCGGAAGCACGCCGTTGGTTAGGATGAATAACAGGCAAAAAAAAGCCCCGCAACATCCGTTGCAGGGCCTTGGTGTGGCTATCGCAGAAACTTATTCAGCAGGCTGGGTGCGGATCAGGTAGTCAAACGCGCTGAGTGAGGCTTTCGCGCCTTCACCGCTGGCGATGATGATCTGCTTGTACGGCACCGTGGTGCAGTCACCCGCCGCGAACACGCCTTTCAGGCTGGTTTCGCATTTGGCGTCGATGATGATCTCGCCCATCTTGTTACGTTCTACCGCGCCTTCAAGGAAGGTGGTGTTCGGCAACAGACCAATCTGCACGAAAATACCGCTCAGCGCGATCTCGTGGCTGGTCTGGTTGTTACGATCGATATAAGCCAGACCGGTGACTTTGCTGCCGTCGCCTTTCACTTCGGTGGTCTGCGCATTGAGAATCACATCCACGTTTTTCAGGCTGCGCAGTTTGTCCTGCAGCACTTTGTCAGCGCGCATTTCGCTGGCGAATTCCAGCAGTGTCACGTGCTCAACCAGACCTGCGAGGTCGATAGCCGCTTCAACGCCGGAGTTACCGCCGCCGATCACCGCCGTGCGCTTGCCTTTGAACAGCGGGCCGTCGCAGTGTGGGCAGTAGGTCACGCCTTTGGTGCGATACTGCTCTTCACCCGGCACGCCCATGTTGCGCCAGCGTGCGCCGGTGGCAATGATGATGCTGCGTGATTTCAGCACCGCGCCAGACGCGGTTTCAATCGCGTGCAGACCGCCCTCTTTCGCAGCTGGGATCAGCTTGATGGCGCTCTGAGTGTCGATAACGTCAACATCGTAATCATCGACGTGGGCACGCAGTGAACCGGCCAGCTTAGCGCCTTCGGTTTTCTGTACTGAGATGTAGTTTTCGATGTCCACGGTGTCGAGCACCTGGCCACCAAAACGCTCGCCCATCAGGCCAGTGCGGATACCTTTACGTGCAGAATAAATCGCTGCCGCTGCGCCCGCTGGGCCGCTGCCGACGATCAGCACTTCATAGGCGTCACGCTTGTTCAGCTCTTCTGCTGCACGCTTCTCTGCGTTGGTGTCCACTTTGCCGACGATTTCCGCCAGGCTCAGACGGCCCTGACCGAACTCTTTACCGTTAAGGAATACGGCTGGAACGCCCATCACATTACGTTCGGTGATCTCGTTCTGGAACATGCCGCCGTCAATCGCGGTGTGGCTGATGCGTGGGTTCAGCACCGCCATCAGGTTCAGTGCCTGTACCACATCAGGACAGTTGTGGCACGACAGTGAGTAATAGGTTTCGAAATGCAGGTCGGTGTCCAGAGCCACCACTTGCTCCAGCAGGCTCTGCGACTCTTTCGAAGGGTGTCCACCGGTCTGCAGCAGGGCCAGCACCAGTGACGTAAATTCGTGCCCCATTGGCGAGCCGGCGAAACGCGGGCCGTTATTGCTGCCAGGGTTAGTGATCAGGAAAGAGGGTTTACGAACCGGACGATCATTCTCTTCACGGAAGCTGACTTTTTCTGACAAGCTCGCGATATCGGCTAACAGAGAACGGATCTCCGCAGATTTAGCGCCATCATCCAGTGTGGCAATCAACTCAACCGGTTTCGTTAATTTCTCAAGGTAAGCCTTGAGCTGTGTTTTTAAATTGGTATCGAGCATAGTGAGTTCCTGTCATGAAAATCGGGTGCCGTAGCACCCGATTGAGAAAGATCGAATGGCTGGGTGTTGCTTAGATTTTGCCAACCAGGTCCAGAGATGGAGCCAGTGTTGCTTCGCCTTCTTTCCATTTAGCTGGGCACACTTCACCTGGGTGAGAAGCCACATACTGAGCCGCTTTGATTTTACGGATCAGGTCAGATGCGTCACGACCAATGCCTTCAGCGGTGATTTCGATAGCCTGGATGATGCCCTGTGGGTCAACAATGAAGGTACCGCGATCTGCCAGACCTTCGTCTTCGCGCATGATTTCGAAGTTACGGGTCAGTGCGCCAGTTGGGTCGCCGATCATCGCATATTTGATTTTTGCGATGGTGTCAGAAGAACCGTGCCAGGCTTTGTGGGTAAAGTGCGTGTCAGTAGAAACAGAGTAGATATCTACGCCCAGTTTCTGCAGTTCTTCGTGATGGTCTGCTACGTCACCCAGTTCAGTCGGGCAAACGAAGGTGAAGTCAGCCGGGTAGAAGAAGAAAACACTCCATTTACCTTCAACGTCTTTCTCGGTTACGTCGATGAATTCGCCGTTTTTGAACGCTGCATTTTTAAATGGTTTGATTTTGGTATTAATGATGGACATAGGTGACCTCCGTTAAAAGATGTGATGCAAGTTACAGTTTTTTCGGGCCAACTTCTAATACGCAGACGTTATCAATCAGATAATCAAAAGCTATCAAAACGCTGATGCCAGATTCCATGCGGCTTGCCGCGGCATTCTACACAGAAAGCCTGATGATTTGACAGGCTTTATCTTTTTCCGTCGGCTACTGTTACCTGGGGTCGCCATTTAACGCGACCGTCACGAATGACAAACGGTGCGCATAAATGCTTACCCTACGAAAATCCTGCTTTGTTGTAGGGTTGCCATTTATGGCGACCGTCACGCGTCATCCCTTTTGATATGCTGGAGCCCCTGTTTGGACATTCGATTATTTGAGGAAGCCGACCGCCCTTTTCTGCGCACGCTGTTTCTGGCGTCGCGTCGTCATAACTGGACCTGGCTGGATGGCGATGATTGGGCGCTGGAAGATCTGGATGGCGTGATTTTGGGGGAAACGGTGTTAGTGGCTTTAATCGATGGGCATCGCGCCGGATTTGCCGGCATCCTGCCTAACGATAATTTTTTGCATAGCCTGTATGTCGATCCCGCGTTTCAGGGACAAGGGGTGGGCAGCGCCTTGCTGGAAGCGGTGCATCAGCGCTTCACCTCAACCGGTGCGTTGAAATGCCTGATGCTGAATGAGCCCGCGCAGGCGTTTTACCTGAAACATGGCTGGCAACGTGAAGCCACCGGTGAGAGCGAACAGGGAAAATATGTGTTGATGCATTTTCCGCTGACGACACGCGCCAGCGGAAAAAGGGTGCGTTAAACCGCGCGGAAAGCAATATCGGCCGGAATCACTTCGCCCTGCCAGTAGAGCTGGGCGGCCACGCGACCGGCTAGCTGACGATACAGCGCGGTGAATTCGCTGTCCGGACGGCGGATCACCGTCGGTTCACCATCATCCAGATCCTCACGCAGATTGATGTGCAGCGGCAGTTGCGCCAGCAGTTGGGTGTGGTAATCCGCCGCCAGTTTCTGCGCGCCACCGGTGCCAAAAATCGGCTCATGATGGCCGCATTCGCTGCAAATATGAATGCTCATGTTCTCCACCACGCCCAATACCGGCACGCTAACCTTCTCGAACATCACAATGCCTTTGCGCGCATCAATCAGTGCGATGTCCTGTGGCGTCGTCACCACCAGCGCGCCGGTCACCGGCACGTTTTGCGCCAGCGTCAGTTGGATGTCGCCGGTACCCGGTGGCATATCCAGGATCAGATAATCAAGATCCGGCCACATCGTCTCGTTCAGCAGCTGCATCAGCGCTTTGCTGGCCATCGGGCCGCGCCACACCATGGCATTCTCATCGGTGACCAGGTAGCCAATCGAGTTGGTCGCCAATCCGTGCGCCATAATTGGCGCCATGTGCGTGCCATCCGGCGAGGTCGGACGCTGGCTTTCGGTGCCGAGCATATTGGGAATCGACGGGCCGTAAATATCGGCATCGAGAATGCCGACCTTTGCGCCTTCGGCAATCAGTGCCAGCGCCATGTTCACCGCGGTGCTGGATTTGCCCACGCCGCCTTTACCGGAACTCACTGCGATGATGTTCTTCACACCTGTCGCGCCGGGATGATTTTTCACGCGCTTGAGCGTGGCGATGTCATGGCGCAAGCGCCAGTCAATGGCGCTGGCCTGCGTCAGACGCAGCAATTCGGCACTGACTTGGGCTTTCAGCTCTTCAAAGGCGCTGGCCCAGGCAAAGGGCATCACCAGTTCGATGTGCAGCTTGCCATCCAGCAGAGCCACATGGCGCAAGGCTTTCAAGGTCGTCAGATTGTGATGCAGTGTCGGATGTTCAAAGTCACTCAGCACGCCGATAACCACAGCGCGCAATGCTTCGGGTGAATGATGTTCCCGGGATTGTGATGTCATCCCAACTCCTTGTGTTTTCATCACGCCAGATATCGGCGATGTGCTTTCAATAATATCAGATGCTGTCCAGTTGTGTTTACGCCAGAGGGTGCTTCGGGTAACATCTAAGCCCGATTTTTATTCACGGAACGCTACGCAAACTATGACTCAAGTCGCTAAAAAAATTCTGGTAACGTGCGCACTGCCGTACGCAAACGGTTCAATCCATCTCGGTCACATGCTTGAGCACATTCAGGCTGACATTTGGGTCCGTTACCAGCGAATGCGTGGCAACCAGGTTTACTTCATCTGCGCAGACGATGCTCACGGCACGCCGATCATGCTGAAAGCACAACAGCTCGGTATCCCACCTGAGCAGATGATCGCCGAGATGAAGCAGGAGCACGAAACTGACTTCGCTGGCTTCGACATCAGCTACGACAACTATCACTCCACGCACGGCGACGAAAACCGTCAGCTGTCAGGGTTGATCTACGCTCGTCTGAAAGAGAACGGTTTCATCAAGAACCGCACCATTTCACAGCTGTACGATCCGGAAAAAGGCATGTTCCTGCCCGATCGTTTTGTGAAAGGCACCTGCCCGAAATGTAAGTCACCGGATCAATACGGCGATAACTGTGAAGTGTGCAGCGCGACCTACAGCCCAACCGAGCTGATCGATCCGAAATCCGTGGTATCCGGCGCGACGCCTGTGCTGCGTGATTCTGAGCACTTCTTCTTTGATCTGCCTTCATTCAGCGCGATGTTGCAGACCTGGACCCGTTCAGGTGCGTTGCAGGAGCAGGTCGCCAATAAGATGCAGGAGTGGTTCGACTCCGGTCTGCAGCAGTGGGATATCTCCCGTGATGCGCCTTATTTCGGTTTCGAAATCCCTGACGCGCCGGGCAAATACTTCTACGTGTGGCTGGATGCGCCAATCGGCTATATGGGTTCCTTCAAGAACCTGTGTGACAAGCGCGGCAACATCGATTTCGACGAGTTCTGGAAAAAAGATTCTTCTACCGAGCTGTATCACTTCATCGGTAAAGACATCGTTTATTTCCACAGCCTGTTCTGGCCAGCAATGCTGGAAGGCAGCAACTTCCGCAAGCCGACCAACCTGTTCGTGCACGGTTATGTGACGGTGAACGGCGCGAAGATGTCCAAATCGCGCGGCACCTTCATCAAGGCCAGCACCTGGCTGCAACATCTGGATGCGGACAGCCTGCGTTACTACTACGCGGCGAAACTCTCTTCACGCATCGACGACATCGACCTGAATCTGGAAGATTTCGTGCAGCGCGTGAACGCCGATATCGTCAATAAGGTGGTGAACCTCGCGTCCCGTAACGCCGGTTTCATTACTAAACGCTTTGGCGGCAAACTGGCGAGCGAACTGGCCGATCCGGCGCTGTATCAGACCTTCGTGGATGCGTCAGAGAAGATTGGTGAAGCCTGGGCGAGCCGCGAGTACAACCGTGCCATCCGTGAAATCATGGCGCTGGCAGATATCGCCAACCGTTATGTGGATGAGCAGGCACCGTGGGTGGTGGCGAAACAGGAAGGCCGCGATGCTGACCTGCAAGCAATCTGCTCAATGGGTATCAACCTGTTCCGCATTCTGATGACCTGGCTGAAGCCGGTGTTGCCTTCACTGAGCGCACGTACTGAAGCCTTCCTTAACACGGAACTGAGTTGGGATGCGATTGCGCAGCCGCTGCTGGATCACGATGTGGCACCGTTTAAAGCCTTGTATGGCCGTATCGAAATGGCCAAAGTTGAAGGGCTGATTGAAGCCTCTAAAGAGGATGCGGCTGCGGCGAACAAGCCTGCGGTTACCGGTCCTCTGGCTGACGCGCCGATTGGTGACACCATCACCATCGACGATTTCGCCAAAGTCGATATGCGCGTGGCGCTGATCGAGAAAGCCGAGCTGGTTGAAGGTTCTGACAAGCTGCTGCGTCTGGAACTGGATCTTGGCGGTGAGAAGCGTCAGATTTTCTCGGGCATTCGCGCGGCTTATCCGGATCCATCGGTACTGGTTGGCAAGATGACCATCATTGTCGCTAACCTGGCACCGCGTAAGATGCGTTTCGGCATCTCAGAAGGCATGGTGCTGTCAGCCGGTTCCGGTGGTTCAGACCTGTTTGTGTTGTCCGTTGATAGCGGTGCACAACCTGGGATGCAGGTGAAGTAATTGAACAAGCCGCCTTCAGGGCGGCTTTTTTATCGAGCCTCTGTTGTGGAGCCTTTCGTGCTAACTGCCTGCTGGCACTATTTGCGTGCCTTTATGATTATTTATGCCGCGCTCTATGCCGGAAACGGTATTGCTGCCCTGCTGCCGTTTACTATTCCGGGCAGTATTATCGGCATGCTTCTGCTGTTTACCTTGCTGGCGCTGCAAATCCTGCCGGTCGGCTGGGTGAAACCGGGCTGTCATTTGCTGATCCGCTATATGGCGCTGCTGTTTGTACCGATCAGCGTCGGCGTGATGGGTTACACCGATATCCTGAGCGCACAGTTTGGACCGATTGTCGTCTCCTGCGTGGTGAGCACCTTTATGGTGTTGCTGATCGTCGGCCTGAGCGCCGAGCGTTTGCAACGTCCAAAGGAGCAGCCTCATGACTGACGCCTGGTGGTCATTGCCGCTCACCGTAGTGGCTTATTTGCTGGCGCGTAAGCTGGCAGCCAAAATCAATATCTCGATCATTAACCCGCTATTAGTGGCGATGGCGATTGTCATCCCGATTCTGCTGCTGACGCATATCCCTTACACACGCTATTTCGCGGGCAGCGCATTCCTCAATCAGCTGTTGCAACCCGCCGTGGTGGCACTGGCCTTGCCGCTGTATGAGCAAATGCATCAGATTCGCGCACGCTGGAAAACCATTATCAGCGTCTGTTTTATTGGCAGCATTACGGCGATGGTCTCCGGCACGGCTATTGCGCTGTGGATGGGGGCAACGCCGGAAATCGCGGCGACGATTATGCCGAAATCCGTCACCACGCCGATTGCCATGGCAGTGTCCGGTTCGCTGCACGGCATCCCGGCCATCAGCGCCATCTGCGTCTTGATTGCGGGCGTGCTTGGTGCGGTATTCGGCCATATGCTGCTGAATCTGTTTAAGGTGCACAGTAAGTCTTCACGCGGTCTGGCGATTGGCAACGCCTCGCATGCGTTAGGCACAGCGCGCGCGGCGGAGATCGATTATCAGGAAGGGGCATTCAGTTCGCTGGCGTTGGTGATCTGCGGCATTATTACCTCGCTGCTGGCACCCTTCCTTTTCCCGCTGCTGATGCACTGGTGGGGCTAAAACTTGCGAGAGATCTCGCAAAGTTGAAACAACTCAATCAGCTTACATTGTCACAGCGACACAGATCACATATAACCCTTCAGGCGGCGCATCGCCGCTAACGCGTTAATGAGGTCATCACATCATGCATCCACGATTCACTGCTGCTTTCTCCGCCCTGCCCGCTGACTTGCAAACTGCGATTCATCCCTTGCTGGATTCAGCTGATTTTGACGGCGTACTGCGCCCACAGGACGTGGCACGCCTGAAGCAGGAAACGGGGCTGGATGAGGATGCCTTAGCGCTAGCGCTGCTGCCGATTGCCGCCTGCTGCGCGGTCGCACCGGTGTCTCACTTTAATGTGGGCGCCATTTCACGCGGCGTGAGCGGCCACTGGTACTTCGGTGCCAACATGGAGTTTGAACACGCACCGCTGCAGCAAACCGTGCATGCCGAACAGAGCGCCATTACCCACGCCTGGCTGCATGGCGAAGAGAAACTCGACGCCATCACCGTCAATTACACGCCTTGCGGCCACTGCCGTCAGTTTATGAACGAACTGAACAGCGGCACGGCGATTCGCATCAGTCTGCCAGGACGTGCAGTGAGTACGCTGGGCGATTATCTGCCGGATGCTTTTGGTCCTGCCGATCTCAATATCACTGAACGTCTGCTGACACCGATTCATCACGGATTCGCGGTGCACGGTGATGCGTTACAACAGGCGGCTATTGAAGCCGCGAACAATAGCCATGCGCCTTACAGCCACAGCTACAGTGGCGTGGCCTTGCGCAGCCAGAGCGGCAACATTTTTACCGGGCGCTATGCGGAAAATGCTGCTTTCAACCCAAGTCTGCCGCCGTTGCAGGCTGCGCTGATTCTGATGAACATGCGTAATGAAGCGCTGGATACCATCCAACAGGCGGTGCTGGTCGAATGTGAAGTCAGTACTTTGAGCCAGCGCGATGCCACGCGCGCCACCCTCGCGGCGCTGGGCTGTGAAGATTTCTCAGTTACTTTAGTTTCGAAAACATCAGTTTAGTGATCCTTTCATCGCTTTTGTGACTTTCTATTAACAAAAGCTGTACATCCGCAAGAATCCTCTTAGGATCGGGCGCCAGAACCACTTCACAAGAACCTGGTCTGGCGTTACCTTTTCCCGGTGATACGTCAGCAAACACTGCAACCGGAGCCAACATTGCATGGAACTCGACTACGAAAGTAAACGTCCGCTGTATATTCCTTACGCGGGCCCGATTCTGCTGGAATTTCCGCTGTTGAATAAAGGCAGCGCCTTCACCCTGGATGAGCGTAACGAATTTAACCTTAACGGCTTACTCCCTGAAGCCGTTGAAACCATCGAAGAGCAGGCCGAACGTGCCTGGCGTCAGTTCCTGGACTTCAAAAACAATAACGACAAGCATGTCTATCTGCGTAACATCCAGGACACCAACGAAACCCTGTTCTACCGCCTGCTCGACAATCATCTGGAAGAGATGATGCCGATTATCTACACCCCAACCGTCGGCGCGGCTTGTGAACACTTCTCTGAAATTTATCGTCGTGCACGCGGGGTTTTCATCTCGTATAACAACCGCGATCGCATTGAAGACATGCTGCAAAACGCCACCAAGCAGAACGTGAAAGTGATCGTGGTAACCGATGGCGAGCGTATTCTCGGCCTCGGTGACCTCGGCATCGGTGGTATGGGTATCCCGATCGGTAAGCTGTCGCTTTACACCGCGTGTGGCGGTATCAGCCCGGCTTATACCCTGCCCGTGGTGCTGGATGTCGGCACCAACAATCAGCAGTTGCTGAACGATCCGCTGTATATGGGCTGGCGTCATCCGCGTATTACCGGCGAAGAGTACGAAGCCTTCGTGGATGAATTCATTCAGGCAGTGAAACGCCGCTGGCCGAACGTGCTGCTGCAGTTCGAAGACTTCGCGCAGAAGAACGCCATGCCGCTTCTCGAACGCTATCGCGACGAAGTGTGCTGCTTTAACGATGACATTCAGGGCACCGCCGCTGTCACCGTCGGCACGTTGATCGCTGCCAGCCGTGCCGCAGGCAGCCGTCTGTGTGAGCAAAAAGTCGTGTTCCTCGGCGCAGGTTCTGCCGGTTGTGGTATCGCCGAGCAAATTATTGCCCAGATGAAGTCTGAAGGTCTGAGCGATGACGAAGCGCGTGCCCGCGTGATGATGGTGGATCGTTTTGGTCTGTTGACCGACAAATTGCCAAACCTGCTCGATTTCCAGAGCAAGCTGGTGCAGAAGAGTGAAAACCTGAAAAGCTGGGATGTCACCAGTGACTCAATTTCACTGCTGGACGTGGTGCGCAACGCCAAGCCAGATATCATGATTGGCGTGTCCGGTCAGCCAGGTCTGTTCACGGAAGAGATCATCCGTGAGATGCATAAACACACCAAGCGTCCGATTGTAATGCCGCTGTCGAACCCAACCTCACGCGTTGAAGCCACACCAGCGGATATCATCTCCTGGACCGACGGTGAAGCGCTGGTTGCTACCGGCAGCCCCTTTGCGCCGGTGACCTGGAAAGGTAAAACCTACCCGATTGCCCAGTGCAATAACTCCTATATCTTCCCAGGTATTGGTTTGGGTGTTATCGCCGCAGGAGCCACCCGCATCACCGATTCGATGCTGATGACCGCCAGCCGTGCATTGGCTGACTGCTCACCGCTGGTGAACGATGGAGAAGGCCCGGTGCTGCCAGAATTGAAACACATTCAGGGCGTGTCGAAACTGATCGCCATGGAAGTGGGCAAAGCAGCCCAGTTGGCTGGCGTGGCCGTGGTCACTTCAGAAGACGTACTGTCTAAAGCCGTGAATAATAACTTCTGGCTGCCGCAGTATCGTCATTATCGCCGTACTTCTATTTAATCAGCCAGCGCAGCCGGTGAATACAGTACCGGCTGCGCTTAAAATATCGCCAGCCAACTTGCGTAAACTTGCTTCATGTCCCCGCCTCAAGTAGCCTTTAGCCATCCTGAATTTTGCCATCCGAGTGCTTACGCGCATGATTAAACGCGTTTTCTTTGGTCTGTTTTTCATCATCTTATTGATGGTGGCGACCGCGCTCGGCCTGGATCGCTGGATCAGCTGGAAAACTGCCCCGTTTATTTATGAAGATGTCACCTCGCTGCCGCATCGTCAGGTCGGGGTGGTCTTAGGGACTGCTAAGTATTACCGCACCGGCGTGATCAATCAGTATTACCTTTATCGCATACAGGGTGCGCTCAACGCCTATAACAGTGGCAAGGTGAATTACCTGCTGCTGAGCGGTGATAACGCGCTGCAAAGCTATAACGAACCGATGACCATGCGCCGCGATTTGATCAAAGCCGGTGTCGATCCTGCTGATATCGTGCTCGACTATGCCGGATTCCGTACGCTGGATTCGATTGTGCGTACGCGCAAAGTGTTCGATACCAATGATTTCATCATCATTACGCAGCGTTTCCACTGTGAGCGCGCACTGTACATCGCCCAGCATCTGGGGATTCAGGCGCAGTGTTATGCGGTGCCGTCTCCGAAAAATATGCTGTCAGTGCGTTTCCGCGAGGTTGGCGCACGTTTAGGCGCATTAGCCGATTTGTATCTGATGAAACGCGAACCTCGTTTCCTCGGCCCGCTGGTGCCAATTCCGGCGGTGCATGAAGTGCCAGAAGATGCACAGAGTTATCCGGCGGTGACGCCTGAGCAGCTGTTGGATTTGGAAGAGAAGTTGCAGAAGTGAGTGCGTTTTAGCCGCTGAGTTTGCAGTGATAACGTTGTCTGGTGTCGCTTAGGGCTACTGTGATAACGCTGTCTCTGGTGCCGCTTCAGGCATTGTGATTACGCTGTCTGGTGTCGCTTTGGGGGCTGGCGGTCCTCGCCCTTCGCAGTTGCAGTTGCAGTCGCAGTTGCAGTCGCAGTTGCAGTTGCAGTTGCAGTTGCAGTTGCAGTTGCAGTTAGCGCAAATAAAAAAGGCTACCATTCATAAAATGGCAGCCTTTTACAGTGATGTTTTGCTGTGTGCTAAGTCTTATTTTTTACGTGCGTACTTCAGTGAATCCAGTGCAACGGCGAAGATAATGATGCCGCCCTTGATAATGTACTGCCAGTAAGGGTTCACGCCGATATAGGTCAGACCGTAGTTGATGACGGTGAAGATAATCACACCGGTCACTACGCCCGCAACGGTACCCACACCACCGGCAAACGACACGCCGCCTACCACACAGGCCGCAATCGCATCCAACTCATACATAAAGCCGAGGTTGTTGGTGGCACTCCCGATACGGCCCGCTTCCAGCATCCCGCCGAAGGCGTAAAACACACCTGAAAGCGCATACACCAGAATCAGGTTCAACGGCACGTTAACGCCTGAAACACGTGCGGCTTCCGGGTTACCGCCGATAGCGAAAATGTTCTTACCGAAGCGCGTCTTGTTCCACAGAATCCACACGAAAATAATGGCAATGAATGCATAGAAGGTGATGAACGACAGCTTAAAATCACCGAAGCGCAGGAAGCCCTGAGCGAAGGTAGAGAAGCCGGAGTCAAAACCAGCCACCGGTGATGCGCCAACAAAGTCGTAATACAGCGAGTTAATGCCGTAAACGATAATCATGGTGCCCAACGTGGTAATAAACGGGGTCACTTTCAGGTAAGCGATGATGACGCCGTTCACCAGACCAATCACGCCACCGATGATGCACACGGTCAGAATGACCAGTGGAATCGGCACGGTATCCAGATGTGGGAACACCTTGTTGGCGTTATCCATGGATTGCAGCAAGGTAGCCGCAACCACTGCTGCCAGACCAACCTGACGCCCTGCTGACAGGTCTGTACCTTGTGTTACGATCAATCCGGCCACGCCCAGTGCAATAATAATACGCACCGAAGACTGGGTCAGAATGTTACTCAGGTTCATCAAACTTAAAAACGTCGGATCCTGGAAAATAATAATTGCCAGCAGTACCAACAGGACAACGTAAATGCCGCCCTCTTTTAACCAGGTTAGCGCATTCTTTTTAGTAGTCGCTTTCATGTTAAAGCCCTTGCTTCATTAAAGGTGTAATGACGCTAAACGCAGGATTTCATTCTGCGAGGTCGTTTTGGTCTCGACAATGCCCGCTACCAGGCCATTACTCATCACTAAAATACGATCGGTAATTCCCAGCAATTCTGGCATTTCAGAAGAGATAATAATGATGCCCTTCTCTTTCTTCGCCAACTCAGAAATCAGCTGATAAATTTCGAACTTAGCACCGACGTCAATGCCGCGCGTCGGTTCATCCAGCATCAATATTTCTGGCTGCGTTAATAACCAGCGACCAATAATAACTTTCTGCTGGTTACCACCGGAAAGCGAACCAATTTGCGTATGATGACCCGGTGTTTTCACGCGCATCGAATCGATCACCCATTGGGTGTCGCTTTTCATACGTTTATTGTCGAGCAAGCCGATGCTGGATTTATACTTCTTGATATTGGAAATGAGTGAGTTAAATCCAATATCCAGATAAGCATAAATACCGGTTGAACGACGCTCTTCCGTCACCAGCGCAAAACCGTGGTTAATGGCTTCATTGGCGCTGTGGTTATTGATCGCTTTACCGTGCAGCTTAATGGTGCCGCCTGATTTCTCGCGAATACCAAACAGCGTCTCAACGATGTCAGTACGTTTTGCGCCCACCAGCCCCGCTACGCCCAGGATCTCGCCTTTACGCAGGTCGAATGAGATATCGCGAATCGACGGCTGACGCAACGAGGTTAAATGGCGCACCTCAAGAATGGTTTCGCCCGGCACGTTGGTCTTGTCGGGGAAGCGCTGATTCAATGAACGGCCAACCATCATCGAGATGATCTTATCCATGTCCAGCCCTTCCAGCGGCTGGGTGGCGATCCACTGTCCGTCACGTAAAATTGTAATCTCATCACACAGCTGGAAGATCTCTTCCATCTTGTGCGAGATATACACAATGCCGCAGCCACGATCTTTCAGCTTACGGATAATGGTGAACAGGTGATTCACTTCTTTTTCGGTCAGCGACGAGGTTGGCTCATCCATGATGACAATTTTCGCGTCATAGGAGAATGCCTTGGCAATTTCAATCATCTGCATTTGCGAAACAGACAGATTGGCTACTTTATCGCGCGGATCGATATCAATATCTAATTCATCAAAGATCGCTTTAGTATCGCGATACATTTTATCCTGATCGACAAACACGCCTTTACGTGGATAACGGCCAAGCCACATGTTATCCATTACGTTGCGCTGTAATACCAGGTTTAATTCCTGATGCACCATCGAAACGCCATTTTCCAGCGCTTCTTTGGAGCTCTTGTAATCAATCTCTTCACCCTGAAACAGGATGCTCCCCGTATCTTTTTTATAAATGCCAAACAGGCATTTTAATAATGTGGATTTTCCGGCGCCGTTTTCGCCCATTAAGGCATGGACTGAGTGCGGCCGCACTTTCAAATTCACATTATCTAAGGCTTTCACCCCTGGAAATGATTTCGAGACATTCGTCATCTCCAGCAGAT
The DNA here is from genome assembly GCF_020179835.1 of Pantoea sp. alder81. Classification (GTDB taxonomy): domain Bacteria; phylum Pseudomonadota; class Gammaproteobacteria; order Enterobacterales; family Enterobacteriaceae; genus Pantoea. Next base: position 595,585 of record NZ_JAIUDA010000002.1, read on the forward strand.
ATTCACGCTGTGCGGTCGGATTCTCACTGGCCATAATTTACCTGGCTAAATAAAACGTGGGGCAGATGCAATAAGGCGCGGCGTACTGCCGCGCCCGGTACGTATTACTTCACAAACTGAGACAGGTTTTCTTTATCTACTGGTACGTAAGGAACACGTACGATTTTGTTTTCCATCTTGAAGTTTGTACCGGCAGTTGGCTCTTTGCCATCGGCCAGGTTCTTCGCGATATCAATGGTGGCTTTCGCCTGGTTTTCCGCATCGTTCAGCACGGTACCGGCCATCGCACCGGATTTCACCAGCGACAGTGCTTCTGGCAGCGCATCCACGCCAAACACAGGAATGCTGGTTTTGTTGTGGGCTTTCAGCGCTTCAACCGCACCCATCGCCATCGCATCGTTGTTAGCGATAATCACTTCAATTTTGTTGCCGTTCGGGCCAGACAGCCAGGCATCCACTTTGTCTTTTGCCTGAGCGGTATCCCACATTGCAGTGTCCATCGCCAACTGCTGAGTTTTCATGCCATCGGTGTTCAGGGTTTCGATCACGTATTTGGTACGCGCTTCAGCATCCGGGTGGCCTGGCTCGCCTTTCAGCAGGGCAAACTGAATCTGACCATCTTTGTTCAGATCCCAGGCTGGAGTGGCTTTCCAGTGCTTCTCAATCAGCTTGGCCTGAATGATGCCTGACTCTTTAGAGTCGGTACCCACATAGTAGGCTTTCGGGTAGCTGGCCAGCACTTTCGCGTTCGGTTCTTTGTTGAAGAACACTACCGGCACGTCATTGGCTTTTGCTTTGTCGATCACTACTGCCGCAGCAGCAGGGTCAACCAGGTTGATTGCCAGCGCTTTCACGCCTTTGGCCATCAGTACGTCAATCTGGTCGTTCTGGGTTGACTGGCTGTTCTGCGAGTCATTCATCAGCAACTGAATGCCGCCCAGTTTTTTGGCTTCGCTGTCGATGTCCTTGCGAACCATAGACATAAAGTTGTCGTCATATTTATAAATTGTCACGCCAATGCGGGTATCGGCGGCGTGCGCAGTTGCACCAAACATCATGCTGGCAACCAGTGCTGTGAGCGTGAAAACCTTCTTATTCATGGTATCTCCGGTTTTTATGTAGGGCATATCATCGCGCTGTGCTGCCTGCGGGCAACCAGCGCAGTCGGTTCAAACTCATTCACCATCGCAATCCTGACTTCCCTGTACGTAAACGCTTCCTGAAGAGTGTTGTGAACTATTTCAATCGGCTACTGAAACCTGACGGGAGAAGGAGAACCCGGCGTTACATGATGTTTCAGTCCGGTAAGACGCTGCCATCATAGTGAGCGCCATGTTAATTAACTGTGAATGTAATCACAGATTGGAAACGGTTACACAGCGCTATCGCCTGAATTAGTGACCGACTCCACAGTTTGCCGTTGAGCAACGGAATGGCGGCGCACCAGGGTCGGCATAAAGCAGTGTGAGGATTCAGGATCAAGCTCTCCCGCCGCGCCTTTCAGGGCCAGCTCAGTGGCTAATTTTGCCATAGAAACAATAGGATAGCGCACAGTCGTTAATTGCGGGTCGGTGTAACGCGAAATCGGAATGTCATCAAAGCCCACCACAGAGAAATGCTGCGGTACCTGAATGCCGTTGTCTTTCAATGCAGTCAGCGCACCGGCGGCCATGCCATCGCAGTAGGAGAAGATGGCGGTCAAATGCAGGTTACGGCCCAGTAACTCAACCATTGCAGCTTCGCCGCCCTGCATGTCCGGTTCACCGTGCGCAATCCAGGACTCCTGCGGGCGGATGCCCTGCTCTGACAGGGCCTGCAGCCAACCTTCACGCCGTTGCGTCACATCTTCAATCGGGTGGCTGGAGCTGAGATAACCAATGCGTTGATGCCCCTGTTGTAACAGCATGCGCGTCGCCATCAGCGATCCCGTTACATTATCCAGGCAGACACAACGATGCTCGTAACCGGGAATAGTCCGGTTAATCAGCACCATACCGGGAACCTGGTCCATAAAATGGCTTAGTTCTGCGTCTGAAAGCGTTTTCGCGTGTACCACCAGAGCGTTACATCGTTGACGTATCAGCACCTCAATGGCATGACGCTCTTTCTCTTCCTGATGCCAGGAGTTGCTGATTAACACGTGTTTGTGCACGCGCTGGGCGACGGTATCCACCGCTTTTACCAGCGCGCCAAAGAAGGGATCGGAAACGTCCATCACCACCACGCCAATGGTATCGCTGACCTGGGTCGCGAGTGCCTGCGCGTTGGCGTTGGGACGATAACCCAGTGATTCCGCCGCCTGGAGTACGGCTTCACGGGTATCAGGGGTGACTGCACTGCTGTTATTGAGCACACGCGACACGGTGGCTACTGATACACCGGCCTGACGGGCGACATCTCGAATCGTTATCATGCAGCTGTTCCACAGAGGAGAAAATGCGCGACAAGCGCGTAACGGCGCTATTTTGTCAGGGCATTTTGTTCAGCTGCGTGAATCACGTCACACGAATGAAAACGGTTACATACAAATCTGCAACCTTTGTGATGAACATCATTATCTGATGCGTGAGGAAGGTGGTGTTTTGCCGGCAGCGAGACGCGTAAGTTTGCGCCAGATCCACTCCATCGGGCCCTGCGGGAAAAAGCGCAGCCAGAGCACAGAAAACAGGATGTTAACCAACCAGATAGCCGGGACCAGCGCCAGCAGGTGCAGGCGATCAAACTTGAGGAACAGATTGAAGCGATAGAACAGCGTGGTGCAGATGAGGGTCTGTAACAGGTAGTTGCTGAGCGCCATACGGCCAACGCATTGCAGCGCATAGCTGAAGCGCGTTGCACCAATTTGCGGCCAGAATCCAAAGCAAAGTGCCGCATAGCCAAGACTGATAAACGGGCTGGCGAGATCGCGCGGTACCTGCAGTAAGAAGCCACTCCAGCGGAATTCCCAGCCCAGCAACCACTGCGCCACAATACCGGGGATGGCAATCAGCCAGCCGACCGTCAGCAGCAGCGCTGCCGAGCGACGATAGTGCTGCACGCTAAACTCGCCCTTCAGCCAGCCGCTGCGCATCAACGCCGCGCCAATAAGCATCAATCCCGCCAGTTGCCAGCCGTATTGTGCGGCGAGCGCCATTAAACCCGATGAGAGATGATCGAGGCGGTTCTGTATCGCTTCCCAGCCGCCGGTCAGTTTCCAGTAGCTTTCATACTCGATATCAGCGGCACCCGGCAGCCACGAACGGCCAGGTTCCGGGCTGGAAATGCCCCAAAACACCAGCAGCACGCCGCAACCGATCAGGTAAAGCAACGCGCCAGTTTGCAGCAGAGCTTTGTCCGAAGGCACTTCACGCAGCATCCGCCAGATAATCAGCCCAATCAGGCCGTAATCCAGCAGGATATCCCCTTCCCAAAAGAAGATGCTGTGCATGAAACCCAGCAGAACCAACAGCGTCAGGCGCGCCGACATCCAGCGGCTGCCGCGCGAGATTTGCAGATAAAGGCCACCACCGAACAACAGCGCAAACAGGGTGAGGAATTTCAGCTGCGCCAGCCCATCCATCATCGCCCAGGTCCAGGCATCAGAAAGCGAGATATCGCCCTGCCACGCCGGATTGAGATAGGCGGCAGAGGGCAAGCCAAACCCTACGATGTTGAGCAATAGAATGCCGAGAATGGCGCAACCACGAATGAAATCCAGCGCAAGATAGCGTTGCATCGAGTGACCTGACGGAGAGAGAAAACGGGCGGCAATAAGCCGCCCAAAGGATTAGCTGTGACGCACCGCGCGTAAGAACTCCTGGCGCGTATTCTGGCTGGACTTGAACAGGCCACCCAGTGATGTGGTGGTGGTGGCGCTGGTGGCATCTTTCACGCCACGCGCTTTCACGCAGTAGTGCACCGCATCAATCGACACCGCCACGTTGTTGGTGCCGAGCAAGGTTTGCAGCGCCACCAGCACTTGCTGGGTCAGACGCTCTTGTACCTGTGGACGCTGAGCAAAGAACTGCACGATGCGGTTGATCTTTGACAGACCAATCACCTTCTCTTTCGGGATGTAAGCGACAGTGGCTTTACCATCGATAATCACGAAGTGGTGCTCACAGGTGCTGGTCAGAGTGATATCGCGCACGGTGACCATCTCATCCACCTTCATCTTGTTTTCGATGACGGTGATTTTCGGGAAGTTGGCGTAATCGAGGCCTGAGAAGATCTCGTCCACGTACATCTTGGCGATGCGATGTGGCGTCTCCATCAGGCTGTCATCTTCCAGATCCAGATTCAGCAGCTGCATGATTTGGGTCATATGACCGGCGATTTCATGCTTGCGGGTTTCGTCATCCATTTCACGCACCGGGGCGCGTAACGGCGTTTCCAGGCCACGCGCCAGCAGCGCTTCGTGAACCAGGGCGGCTTCCTGACTTAAGGTGCTCATCGTACTCTTTCTCCGGCAGGTGATGCGCCCGCAGATCGTCGCCTGCGGGGGAAATTCTGAGCGCGTATTGTGAAACACAACGCGCGCGTAATCCAGCAATCAATCCAATCGGAGATGAAAGCTTTTCATAGTGTCGAACGGCGCAGCACCAGCAAACCCGCCAGAATCAGCGCGCCACCCGCCACCCACAAGGCAGGATCGAGGCGATGCCACAGCACACTGGAAATCCAGGACAGCAGCGGTCCGCCCAACTGTCCGACCGCATAACCGGTGGTCAGCAATCCGGCCAGATAACGCGCATGATGCGGTGCCAGTTCACGGCCATATTGCAGTGCCAGCTGCACCACGCACAAGAATCCGCCGCCGACTAACAGCGCGCTCATCAACAATCCATCCAGCCCCGGCAGGACAATGGCGGAGATGACACCAAGCGCCTGCGCCCAAAGCACGATCGCCAGCCGCACGTGGCTGCTGCCCCAGCGCCGCGTCAGAATGCCGAGCACGATGCCGATCACTGCTGCGCCGCCAAATACCGGCCAGACAAACTGTGCCAGCGCGCTGTCGGGGAAACGCGCGGCGGTCATCTGCGACAAGAAGGTCGCAGGCAGAATGTAGCCAAAACCGGCGAGACTGTAGCTCAACACTAAGCGTTTCAGGTCACCGTTCAGTACCAAAGGCGCGGGGGCCTGATCGGGACGATGTAACTGTCCTGTGCGCGGTAAAAAACGTGCAATGGTTGCGATAAGAATCAATGCCAGCAAACCATAAGCCGCCCAGCCCAATGCCGCACTGGCACCGCTGGCATGCAGCGCCACCGCCAGCATGCCGCTGATGAAAATACCGGTGCCGGGTCCGGCAAACACCGCCGCGGACAATCCTGGACGCCCATGATGCAGCAGCTGCTCATTGCTCCAGGCTGCTAACAGCACCATGGCCCAACCGCTGGCGCCGCCAATCACGAAGCGGATCAGACCGTGCAGCCACGGCCCGCTGACGCAGGCAGACAGCAGCGTCAGGATCACCGCGCCCCATACGCCAGCCTGCAGCCGCCATTCGACACGCTTATGCGCGCGCATGGCATCAAAGGAGCCACACAGATAGCCGAGATAGTTGAGCGCTGCCACCAGACTGGCGCTGGTGAGGGTTAACTGATGGTCCTGAATCATCAGTGGCACCTGCGGGGTGAAAGCAAATCGCCCAATCCCCATTGCAACCACTAAACTTAAAAACGCGCTCAGCGCGACACGAAAAGCCATTTCCACTCCCGTTCAGATTCTTTTAGCACTTGTCATTAGCATGCATGACGATTAAACTCACGAAAAGTGAATAATATTAACCAAGTTGTTTACGGAAAGAGAATATGGATTTAGTACAACTCCGCATGTTCTGTTCTGTGGCCGAAACCGGTTCGCTGGCGCGCGCCGCAGAGTTGCTGCATCGCGTGCCCTCCAATCTCACCACTCGTCTGCGCCAGTTGGAAGAAGAGATAGGTGTGGATCTGTTCATCCGTGAGAAGCAGCGTATTCGATTATCGCCAATGGGCCACAATTTCCTTAATTATGCCCAGCGTATTCTCAGCCTGAGCGATGAGGCAATGAACATGGCGCGCGCCGGTGAACCGGGCGGGAATTTTGCCTTCGGCTCGATGGAGAGCACCGCGGCCACCCGTTTACCGGGTTTGCTGGCGGCCTATCATCAACGATTTCCCACCGTGGCGCTATCGCTGGTGACCGGCACCTCGGGCGATATCATCGATAAAGTGCGCGCCGGTACACTGGCCGCCGCGCTGGTAGATGGCCCAGCCACCCATGACGATCTCAACGGCTGCATCGCGTTTCGCGAGGAGATGGTGCTGATCACCAGCCTCGATCACGAGCCGATTACCAGCGCCCGCGACACGCAGCATGACACTCTGTTTGCCTTTGGTAATAGCTGCTCGTATCGCAGCAAACTCGAGTCCTGGTATCGCGAAAGCCAGACCTCACCGAAAAGCGTGATGGAGATTCAGTCTTATCACGCGATGGTGGCGTGCGTGGCAGGCGGCGCGGGCGTGGCGATGATCCCGGCGTCGGTACTGACGCAGATGCCCGGCCGCGCGCGCGTGCAGGAACATGCACTGCCGCCCGCTTACCGCGATACCGCCACCTGGCTGATGTGGCGCCGTGACGCCTTCACGCCCAACGTGGAAGCGCTGAAATATTTGATTATTGAAATGTTTGACGACCGCCCACTCAACGATGAGTTGCTGCATCCGCTGCAAACCGCTGAGTGAGTTTTTAATTTTAAGTAAATCACGACATCTGAAGAAGAGGGATTGCATGAACATGATTAAAACCCGCGCTGCCGTTGCCTGGGCAGCGGGCGAACCGCTGAAAATCGAAGAAGTGGATCTGATGCCACCGCAGAAAGGTGAAGTGTTAGTACGCATCGTCGCCACCGGCGTATGCCACACCGATGCCTACACCCTGTCCGGTAAAGATCCGGAAGGCGTGTTCCCGGCAATCCTCGGTCACGAAGGCGGCGGCGTGGTGGAAGCAGTGGGCGAAGGCGTGACCAGCGTGGCGGTCGGCGATCACGTGATCCCCCTATATACGCCAGAGTGCGGCAAATGTAAGTTCTGTCTGTCGGGTAAAACTAACCTGTGCCAGGCGATCCGCTCCACTCAGGGTAAAGGCCTGATGCCAGACGGCACTACCCGCTTCTTCAAAGACGGCAAGCCGATCTTCCACTATATGGGTACTTCAACTTTCTCTGAGTACACCGTGGTGCCGGAAATTTCACTGGCAGTGATCAGCAAAGAAGCGCCACTGGAAGAAGTGTGCTTGCTGGGCTGCGGCGTGACCACCGGTATGGGCGCAGTGATGAACACCGCCAAAGTCAAAGAAGGCGATACCGTGGCCATCTTCGGTCTGGGCGGCATTGGTTTGTCAGCGATTATCGGCGCGAAAATGGCGAAAGCCGGTCGCATCATCGGTATCGATCTGAACACCAGCAAATTCGACCTGGCGCGCAAACTGGGTGCCACCGATCTGATCAACCCGAAAGATTACGATAAGCCGATTCAGGATGTGATTGTTGAGCTGACCGACGGCGGCGTCGATTACTCCTTCGAATGTATCGGTAACGTTAACGTGATGCGCTCCGCACTGGAGTGCTGTCACAAAGGTTGGGGCGAGTCAGTGATTATCGGCGTTGCCGGTGCCGGTGAAGAGATTTCCACCCGTCCGTTCCAACTGGTGACCGGTCGTGTATGGCGCGGTTCCGCATTTGGTGGCGTGAAAGGCCGTACCCAGCTGCCGGGCATCGTGCAGGATTATCTGGACGGTAAGTTCGCGCTGAATGATTTCATCACGCACACCATGCCGCTGGAAGAGATTAACGAGGCCTTTGATCTGATGCACGAAGGGAAATCCATTCGTTCGGTTGTGCATTTTAACAAGTAAAAAGGAGGCGTTATGGCATCCACTCTGGAACTGCTGGAAGAACATCGTATCTTCGGCGGCTGGCAGCAGCGCTGGCGTCATCAGTCGGCGGTGCTGAACTGCCCGATGACCTTCAGCATTTTCCTGCCGCCACCGCAGGATGACACGCCGCCGCCGGTGGTGTGGTTTCTCGCCGGACTGACCTGTACCGACGAAAACTTCACCACCAAAGCCGGTGCGCAGCGTGTTGCCGCTGAGCTGGGTCTGGTGCTGATTATGCCGGACACCAGCCCGCGCGGTGACGAAGTGGCCAACGACAGCGGCTACGATCTCGGTCAGGGAGCAGGTTTTTACCTCAACGCCACGCAGCAGCCCTGGGCGGCACACTATCGCATGTTCGATTACCTCAGCGAGGAGTTGCCGGCCCTGCTGGCGGACAACTTCAAAGTGAGCGAACGTCAGTCGGTAATGGGCCATTCGATGGGTGGCCATGGCGCGCTGATATTGGCGTTGCGTCAGGGTGGACGTTTTGCTTCGGCATCCGCGTTCGCTCCCATCGTCAATCCAACCGAAGTGCCGTGGGGACAAAAAGCCTTCGCTGCCTATCTGGGTGAAGATCGCCAGACCTGGCGCGAGTGGGACAGTTGCCTGCTGATGCGTGAAGTGGAACAGCGCTTACCGATTCTGATCGATCAGGGGGATAGCGATCAGTTCCTCGCCGATCAGCTGCGTCCGGATCGTCTGGAAGCGGTAGCGCGTGAGCAAGGTTTCCCGCTGGAGCTGCGTGTGCAGCCGGGTTACGATCATAGCTACTTCTTCATCGCCAGCTTTGTCGAGGACCATCTGCGGTTCCACGCGAAGCATTTGTTGGTGTAGAACGGGATAGTTGATGTCGATGACATAAAGGGCGCACCGGGTGCGCCCTTTATGGTTCTGGCAGGCGGCTAAAAATTCGCCCCCTGCCGCCGCTCTTCGGCACGATGTTAGCGTCGAACCTCAGCGTCTTTTCCAACGTTTAGACCAGCGATTCCGCCACCAAACCATCGATCATCACCTGCGGCATACCCTGCGAGCAGTGCTCAATACGACCCCGCACGCCATACACCTGCGCCAGCGTTTCCGGCGTAATCACTTGTGACGGCTCGCCGTCCGCCAGTAAGGTGCCCTCTTTCAACATCAACGCATGATCGGCATGACGCAGCGCGATATTGATATCATGCACCACCACCACGGTCACAATATTGCGCAGGCGGGTTTCGCGGCGCACCAGATCCATTACGTGGAACTGGTAGTTCAGATCGAGCGCACTTAGCGGTTCATCCAGCAACAGCAGTTCCGGACGGCGAATCAGCGATTGCGCCAGACCCACCAGCTGTTTCTGGCCACCCGACAGCTGATCGAGATAGCGCATCGCCAGATGGGCGATACCCAACTGCTCCAGCAAGTTCATGATCTCGGCTTCACTGGATGCGCTGTGCAAGCCACCTGACGCACGTTGCGCCACGATGATCGACTCCAGCACATGCAGGTGCACGCCTGCCGGCAAACTTTGCGGCAGATACACCACGCGCTGAGCACGGCGGGCAAACGGCTGTGACATCAGCTCTTCGCCGTTCAACCACAGTTCGCCCTGCCCTTTGCTCAGGCCTGCCAGCGCACGCAGCAAGGTAGATTTACCGCAGCCGTTGGGACCGAGCAGCACGGTGATCTTGCCACGCGGCAGCAATGGCACGTTGAGATCTTCAATGACTTTACGCTTCGGATAACCGGCGTAGAAATGGCTGAGACCTAATCCTTGTTCCATTACACCGTCCCCCTATGACGCAGAATAATACTCAGGAAGAACGGCACGCCGACCAGCGAGGTCACAATGCCCACCGGTATGATCACACCTGGAATCAGGTTTTTCGAGGCGACGGACGCCAGCGACAGCACCAGCGCACCGACCAACGCACTGGCTGGCAGATAGTAGCGGTGATCTTCACCAAACATCATACGGGCGATATGCGGCGCCACCAGGCCAATAAAGCCAATCGGGCCAACAAAGGCTACTGCCAGCGCGGAGAGAATACTGATACGCAGCAGTGTGGCGAGGCGCAGACGGCGCACGTCGATACCGAAGCTCACCGCACGATCTTCGCCGAGGCGCAACGCGGTCAGTTTCCAGCTGCTGAGCATCGAGAAGGGCACCAGAATGGCGAACGCGGCGGTCAACACGCCGAGTTTCTCCCAGGAGGCTCGCGCCAGGCTGCCCATGGTCCAGAACACCAGGCCCTGCAAGGTATCTTCACTGGCGATGAACTGCATCATCGAGACTAGCGCGTTAAAGGTGAACACCAGCGCTATACCGAACAGCACCACGCCAGAAGTGGACACTTTGGTCCAGCGCGTCACGCCATCCAGCATCAGTGCCGCAAACAGCGCAAACACAAAGGCGTTCGCTGAGATAAACCACTGGTCTGGCACGCCGGGAATACCGATGCCAAGAATAATCGCCAGCGCCGCGCCGAAAGCGGCTGCTGAAGAGACGCCGAGTGTAAACGGACTTGCCAGTGGGTTATTGAGGATAGTTTGCATCTCAGCACCGGCGAGACCCAGCGAGAAACCAACAACCACGGCCATCAACGCATAAGGTAAGCGGATATCCCAGACGATCACGCGCGTGCCCGCATCTACCGCATCGGGATGGGTAAGCGTTTGCCACAGAGTGTTAAGGGAGAGCCCGGCCGGGCCGAGGGTGAAATCAAGAATCACTGACGCCAGAATGGCCAGCACCAGTACGCCAATCAGCATCAGGCGCTGACGTAATACCTGACGATAACGCGTCATGGTATCGGCTTCGCGGTTATTATCCGCCAGCAGCGCGGAATCCGTGGTCTGCATTGTTCTACCTGTTTCTTATCGAAATCATAACGGCAGCCACAATAGTGCAGGTGATAATAATTATCAATTATATCTGTATGACAAAGCCCAAAAAGCATGTGCGTGTAGACGCGTCATTTAACTTATGCGGTTGTGGACTTGGTGCGCATGAATACGTGAGAGAAATGAAGCGGTTATCGGCCATGTGCGCATCAATAATGCGCACCCTAGGATTTGTAGGGTCGCCATGAATGGCGACCCGGACGGGGTATTACTCTTTAAAGGTCGGGAATTCCATTTCGCTGTACTTCACGAAGCGCGAGCCGCGTGTCAGCTTATAGCCCAGCCAGATCAGCAGGAACAGTGGAATGCCGATGTACGTTGCCGCCACGCCATACCAGTCGATACGATCCGCCAGGAAGGCCTGGTAGTTCTGCCCTAAAGTAATAATCAGACACAGCACGAAGGCAAAAATCGGACCCAGCGGGAAGAAGCCGGAACGGTATGGCAGAGCCGCTAAATCAAGCCCCTGCGCCACGTAGCCGCGACGGAAGCGATAATGGCTAATCGCAATGCCCAGCCAGGCGATAAAGCCTGTCATGCCTGAGGTATTCAGCAGCCACAGATACACTTCCTGATTACCAAATTTCGAGCTGAGGAAGCAGAGCCCCGCCACCACGGTGGTCGCAATCAGTGCATTACGCGGTACACCGCCTTTCGACAATTTGCCAAAAATACGCGGGGCTTTGCCTTCACGCGCCAGATTGAACAGCATGCGCGTTGAGGCATACATGCCTGAGTTACCCGCTGACAACACGGCGGTCAGGATTACCGCATTCATCACCGCGGCTGCTGACAGTAAACCGGCATTCTGGAACACCAGCGTGAACGGGCTGATGGCGATATCGGTGACATCGTTATGCAGCAGCTTCGGATCGGTGTACGGCAGAATCAGGCTGATAATCAGAATCGCGAAGATATAGAACAGCAGAATACGCCAGAACACCTGACGCACGGCGCGTGGAATATTTTTCGCCGGATCCTGCGATTCACCGGCGGCAATACCGATCAACTCTGTGCCCTGGAAGGAGAAGCCGACAATCATCGCCACACCGATCATCGCGGAGAAGCCACCGGCAAAAGGTGCATCGCCCACGGTCCAGTTGTGCCAGCCAGCATTTTCAGCGCCGCCCATGATGCCGACGATCATCAGCACGCCAACAATAATAAAGACGACTACCGTGACCACTTTGATCAGCGAGAACCAGTATTCCGCTTCTCCGAAGCCTTTGACCGAAATGTAGTTCAGTAAGAACATCAGGCCGAGGAAGAGCGCGCTCCAGATCCAGCCGGGCGTATCCGGGAACCAGTAGTTCATCACCAGCTGTGAAGCCACAAGATCGACGGCGATGGTGACTGCCCAGTTGTACCAGTAGTTCCAGCCCAGCGCGAAGCCGAAACCTTCTTCAACGTATTTGGCGCCATAAGTGGCGAAAGAGCCCGAGACCGGCATAAATGCCGCCAGTTCGCCCAGGCTGGTCATCAGGAAATAAACCATCAGGCCAATCAGCGCATAAGAGAGTAATGCACCGCCGGGACCTGCCTGAGAAATGGTGGCACCTGAGGCGACAAACAGGCCGGTGCCGATGGAACCGCCGATGGCGATCATGGTGAGATGGCGCGCTTTTAATTCACGGCGCAGCCCAGGTTGTTGTGTTGTTTTTGAGTCATTATGCATGTGTAAACGCTATGCTGGATAAAAATAAGGCGCGATTGTAGCAGCTAACCCCTGGCTGTATAGCATTCACGGCGGGTTATTAGTTACCTTCATAATCGGCGCGAAATTATTAGCCGTTCACGTCATAACAGCCGCGATTACTCGCGGCAGTAGGAGAGAAATCGGTTTAACGCTTTCGACAAATGCTTCTGCCGATGATGGATGCGATACAGCGTGCGCGTCAGGCGTGGCAAGGGTACGGCCACTTCCACCAGCGTGCCTGCCTCCAGCAGATCGCTGATCACCCGGCGTGATAAACAGCTGATGCCCATGCCGTGTCGCACTGCATGTTTGATCGCCTCGGAATTGCCTAACTCCATGCCGAGTTGAAACTGCGGCAGGTGTGAGAGCAGCAGGTAATCGACAATTTCACGCGTGCCTGAACCGCGCTCACGCAGGATCCAGGGCGCGGCCGCCAGCGATTCCAGCGTGATCGGCTGCTGCAGGATGTCGGCATCCGGTGCAGCAAACACCACCAACTCATCTTCCAGCCATGCTTCACTAACGATATCCGGCTCATGGCACGGCCCTTCAATCAGACCGATATCCACGCGGAAATCCGCCACAGCGTTAATCGCATCCTGGCTGTTACCGACGCTAAGTTCGAGCGGCAGCATCGGGAAGTCACGGCGATAGGCAGCGATCATCCCTGGCAGTAAATAGTTGCCGATGGTGCTGCTGGCGAACAGGCGAATGGCACCATTATCTTCTTTAAACAGCTGTTCAATCTCTCCAGCCTGTTCCAGCAATCCTACCGCACGCGGATACAGCAGACGGCCATGCTCATTCAGCGCCAGTCGTTTGCCCACTCGGTCAAACAGTTTCACCCCGAGCTGATTTTCCAGATCGGCCAGCGCAGCACTGACCGCTGACTGCGACAGTGCCAGCACCTGCGAGGCCTGAGTGGTTGAACCGCTTTTCAGCACTTCGGTAAAGACTTCAATCTGACGCAGCGTGATATGCATGCGCCCTCCTCACATTGCGTAACGTTGCACAAGATAAGCCACTACCGCTAACCAGACGATCACCGTCAGGAAGAATCCTGCCCAGCTGACGATCTTCTTGCCGCGTGCCCGCTGTACATCAGCCCGCTCTGCGCTGCTGATCCGAATTTCACGTGGGAGCAAACGCAGCAGGATGATCACACCCAGCGGGACGATGATGGCGTCGTCGAGTAAGCCGATGATGGGAATGAAATCAGGAATGAGATCGATGGGGCTGAGTGCATAGGCGACAATGCTAAATGCCAGCAACTTAAACCACCAGGGGGTACGCGGATCGCGGCAGGCAAACCACAGCGTAAGCACATCACGTTTAATTAAGCGTGCCCAGCGGCGCAAGCGCATAAACATCCCGACTCTTCCTTATTAGTTATACTGGTCAATGGACAATATATTACCAATTTAACTTTTAAACCAGTCAGGCATGGGCGCAATTAAGCTGCCGCCATGTGAATGGCGGCGGAGTGAGTGTCAGGCTTTCATACCAATCAGTTCTTCCAGTTCTGTGTCACAGGCCGTGAACTCATCGGTGATAGTGCGGATCAGCCAATCCTGGTAGCCGAAGTTTTCCCGGCGAGAGTAAAGGCATTCAGAGCGGTACAATTTTTTCGGATCGCCGTGATTTACACCATAACGATAGAAGTGGACCAGCGAATTATCGGTATCGGGCACGGCAAGCGTGAAACCGACTGCGCCGTTTCCATTATAAAAAAGGGTGACTGCGTTGGTTTTACCTAAAGTTAATTTATGGATTACGTTGAATTTTTCATGCTGCAAAGCGGTATCCAATGTACTTCTATAGGCTGTTTTCATGGTTATAGTTAAAAGTTTCTAATTTGTTAAACTATAGTTAACCAGAAAAAAAGTGCACCTGCCAAATTTAGTAGGTGTCTCTCCGTGTTAAATAAGTGTCTACCCGTGCCGTTTTTATCCCTGCAGGCAATGCGACATTTCATGGGCGTAACGCATCCGCTATGATGTGCGCTTTGCAGCAGCAATCGCCCAATCAGGAGAGCGGCATGAAATATATCGGCGCACACGTCAGTGCATCAGGCGGCGTAGACCAGGCAGTTATCCGTGCCCATGAACTCGAAGCCACAGCCTTTGCGCTGTTCACCAAAAATCAGCGCCAGTGGAAAGCCGCCCCGCTTTCAGGTGAGGTGATCGATGCCTTCAAAACCGCCTGCGAGAAATACAACTTCACTTCCGCGCAGATTTTGCCGCATGACAGCTACCTGATTAACCTCGGCCATCCGGTGATGGATGCGCTGGAGAAATCCCGCGAGGCATTTCTTGATGAGATGCAGCGCGCCGAGCAACTGGGGTTAACGCTGCTGAATTTCCACCCTGGCAGCCATCTGAAGCAGATTGACGAAGAGGCCTGCCTGAAGCGCATCGCCGAATCAATCAATATCGCGCTGGATAAAACGCACAACGTGGTGGCGGTGATTGAGAATACCGCTGGTCAGGGCAGCAATCTCGGCTTCCGTTTTGAACATCTCGCCACCATCATCGACCACGTCGAAGATAAGTCGCGCGTCGGCGTGTGCATCGATACCTGCCACGCGTTTGCTGGCGGTTACGATCTGCGCACCGAAGAAGCTTGCGTGGAGACCTTTGCGGAATTTGAACGTATTGTCGGTTTCCAGTATCTGCGCGGCATGCACCTGAATGATGCCAAAAGCGCGCTTGGCAGCCGCGTGGATCGTCACCACAGCTTAGGTGAAGGCAACATTGGCAAGACGGTGTTTAGCTGGCTGATGAAGGATAAGCGCTTTGATGGCATCCCGATGATTCTGGAAACCATCAATCCGGATATCTGGAAAGATGAGATCGCGTGGTTGAAGTCGGAACAGCAGGCGTAACGCAGACAGCAAAAAGGGAGCCGCAGCTCCCTTTTTCATATCCCGTGAAGATTACGCCGCTTTCGCCAGCTCTTCTTCCGGACGTTTCAGAATCGCGTAGCCGAGGCCAGCCACTGCGGTACCAATCACAATCGCCATCAGGTAACCCAGCACCGGAGTGATTGCGCCTGGAATCAGCAGGACGAACAGACCACCGTGCGGTGCCATCAGTTTCGCGCCAATCGCCATCGAGATTGCACCCGTCACCGCACCACCGATGATGCAGCAAGGCAGTACACGCATTGGGTCACGCGCCGCAAACGGAATCGCACCTTCAGAGATGAAGCACAAGCCGAGCACCAGTGCCGCTTTGCCACCTTCCTGCTGACCTTTGTTGAACTTGCGACGTGCCACAATTGTCGCCAGACCCATCGCTAACGGTGGCACCATACCGGCGGCCATGATCGCGGCCATCGGCGCATAGGTTTGCGAACTTAGCAGGCCGACACCAAAGGCGTACGCCACTTTGTTCACCGGCCCCCCCATATCGGTACACATCATGCCACCGAGAATCGCGCCCAGCAGTACCGCATTGGCGGTGCCCATGTTCGCCAGCCAGTGAGTCAGGCCGCTCATGATGCCCGCAACAGGTTTACCCACCACGTAAATCATCAACAGGCCGGTAATCAAACTCGCTACCAGCGGAATGATCAGAATCGGTTTTAACGCTTCCATACTTTGCGGCAGTTTGACTTTGCTGCTCAGCATCTTCGCTGCGTAACCGGCAATGAAACCGGCGATGATCCCGCCAAGGAAACCGGCGTTAATGCTGGTGGCGATCATACCGCCAATCAGACCTGGGGTCAGACCCGGACGGTCGGCAATCGAGAAGGCAATAAAGCCTGCCAGCACGGGTACCATCAGCGCAAAGGCACTACCGCCACCAATCTGCATCAACGCAGCCGCTAAAGTGCCCTGCTCTTTGAATGCGGTGATACCAAAGGCGAAGGAGAGCGCGATGCTCAAACCACCCGCCACCACCATCGGCAGCATGTAAGACACGCCGGTCAGCAGGTGACGATAAGCACCGGCTTTCTCTTTGCTGTCGCTTTGCGTGCTGGCAGACGCGTTGCCGCTGGGTTGATAGGTTTTGGCTTCAACCTGCGCTTTATCCAGTTCCTGCGCGGTTTTCTTCAGCGCCAGGCTGGTTGAGGTGCGGTACATCGGCTTCCCGGCGAACTTCGCCAGGTCCACATCGATATCCGCCGCCACGATCACCAGATCGGCCGCCGCAACTTCTTCTGGGGTGATGGCGTTGCCGGCACCCACAGAACCGCGGGTTTCGACTTTTACCCACCAGCCGCGTTTGGTCGCTTCAGCCTGAATAGCTTCTGCCGCCATAAAGGTGTGCGCTACGCCGGTTGGGCATGCGGTTACCGCGACAATGCGTTTCTGACCGGTGCTCTGAGCGGTAGCCGGAGCAGCAACCGCCGCAGCAGCATGCCAGACTTTGGCACTGGCTTTAGCCTGGTTAATAGCAGCCAGCGGATCGCGCAGCGCCTGCTGCACATCCACCAGCGCCACGGATTTGCCTGCCAGCTGCGCATCGTTCGGCACATCATGGCCAGCAACCAATACCAGTTCAGCATCGGCCGCGTTGTCGGTTAGCGTCAGGCCAGCCTGTGCTGCGGTTGCGCGCAGACGTTCTAAAGCCAGATGTCCTGATGCCAGTCCCAGTGAAGAATCTTTTATCAGCAGCGTTTTCATTATCGCTCTCCTGCTGTTAGTTAACGGGTTGTAAGTCGACGCGCGCCATCATCGCGGCCAACTGGGTACGATCGGTTACACCAACGTTGCTCTGGCTCACCGCCATGGCAGCCACTGCAGTAGCCAGACGCAAGGTATGCTCGCTGGATTCACGCATCAGCAGCCCGTAAATCAGGCCACCGACCATTGAATCTCCTGCGCCTACGGTGCTGACCACTTCACAGGCTGGTGGTTTGGCGAGCCATTCGCCAGAGGCGTTGACCCACAGTGCACCTTCCGCACCAAGGGAAATCACCACATGGGCAATGCCCTGCTCACGCAGTTCATGCGCGGCACCAATCACATCCTGCAGCGTAGGCAATTTGCGATCGGCCCAGATTTCCAGTTCACGACGGTTCGGTTTCACCAGCCACGGCGCGGCTTTCAGTCCGGCCACCAGCGCTTCACGGCTGCTGTCGAAGATAATGCACGGGCACAGGGCGCGCAGATCGCTCATCCATTTGGTGAACGCTTCTGGTGCCACGCCCGCTGGCAGGCTGCCGCTGACGCACACCATGTCGAACTGTCCCAGCCAGGTCAGGGAATCGGCAGTGAAGCGATCCCAATCCTGCGCGGTGACGTTAAAACCAGAGAAATTCAGATCGGTGACTTCACCGTCTTTTTCCGTCAGCTTAACGTTGATGCGGGTACGGCCCTGCACCACCTGGAAACGGTTGGCGATGCCCAGTTCGCTGAACAGCTGCTGGAAACCGTCCTGATTCTCTTTACCCAGGAAACCGCCTACGGTGACGTCAATGCCGAGATCTTTTAGCACTTTGGCAACGTTGATGCCTTTACCCGCCGCGTGCAGACCGGTGGTTTTCACCAGATTGACTTCGCCACGTTCGATTTCTGGCGTGTAACCCACCAGATCATAGGCTGGATTCAGTGTGATTGTGGCAACGCGGCGGCTCATGCTACCCCCTCGCCCAGGCCAGAGTTGATGGCTTCTTCGATGGCATTCAGTGCCTGCTGTGCATCTTCACCGCTGGCGGTAAAGCGCAGGCGATGGCCTTTCTTCACGCCCAGCGCCACCACTTTCATCAGGCTGCGTCCGTTGGCCGGTTTGCCGCTGCCATCGAGGTTGGTGACGGTGATGTCACTGTTGAACTGTTTAATCACGGTGACCAGCGCGGTGCCCGGACGTGCGTGCAGTCCGTGCTCGTTGCGGATGGTGAATTCAGCCACTAACTGCTCGGCGCTTTCGTCCACTTCACTGGTCAGCAGCGCCAGAATGCCGGCAGCATCGGCTTTCAGCAGACGTTCAGCTTTGTTGCTCAGCAGCAGATTGCTCAGATAACCCAGCACTTCCAGTGGACGGTCGTCCGTGGCTGCCACGGTCAACAGTAGCGCCACATTTTCGCCCTGATGCACAAATGGCGTAGCGGTGCGGCTAACGGCGATGGCGCTATTCAGGTTGCCGTTGGCGCTGTCACTCAGCCAGATACCCTGACCGAGGCTCAGTGGGGTGCGCGATACCGCATCCGCCACAAACGCCGCTTCAACGGCACCCGCTGCCTGTAAACGTCCCGCGTTCAGCGCCTGCAGGGTGATGAGATCGCTGGCTGCAACGTCAACCGCAATCAGCGAGGTATCGAATTTGAATTCAGCCGCCTGCTTTTCACCCATCAGGATGGCGCGAAGGTCTTCGGCCGATGCCGTTTTCAGCTGCTCAGCGATGCTGTCATCGCTCAACACGTGCGTCAGCTGGCGCAGCAGCGCAAGATGTTCATCTGATTTCGCCGCAATACCGATGGCGACATAAGCCGTTTGCCCATCGCCCCACTCCACGCCTTGCGGGAACTGATACACCTGAACGCCGGTTTTCAGCACCAGATCGCGCGTATCAGTGGTGCCATGCGGAATGGCAATACCATTTCCCAGGAAGGTGGTGGTCTGCTGTTCGCGCGCCAGCATGCCGTTGATGTAGCCCTCCGACACATTACCGGCTGCGGTTAACGCAGCGGCAACCTGACGGATAGCCTCTTCTTTATTCTGTGCACTGGCACCGGTATGGATGGCCTGAACGTCGAGCTGGAACATATTTCTCCTCGCTTGCTGAAATTGAATCGTTTCAGCTTAATGGCGAAAAATTACGCTGCACATATCGGGGTGAGCCGCGATGACAACGCTGAAACGTTTCAGGGAATATGGTACAGCTTGAGAAAGCAGGCAAGAAAATGCGCGATCGGCGTAGCAGATTTTTGATGTTCCGCACACTTCATATTGGATTTAAGATTTTTCAGGCCTGTGCGGCTGACGTTTTTGCTGTAACGCATGGGTCACATAAGGCAAATTCTTCAGCACCGCGTCAGCAAATTAAGGCGCGGTATCCGCTTCGAGTTGTAACAGGAAGGTCATCGCAGCTTCGCGACTGCTGCCGCACATCTCTGCACTGGGCTGTAAACCCGCACAGACTGCGGGACGCAGCGGAGAACCAAAAATTTTGCAGCGCTGATTGTCATCAAGCTGAACGCAGCGGGTATTGGCCGGTTTGCCATGGGGCATGCCGGGGATCGGGGAAGAGATTGAGGGGGCTGTGCAACAGGCACCGCACTGGTCACGACAAAACATCAATGCGCTCCTGAGGGATTTCGCCGCGACAATAGCAGGCTGATGCCGGGAATGCCATGCGCGCTCAACAATTTTACACCGCCTCACTTGCCTGTTTTTCACGGCGCGAGTAACGTGGCGCGCATTAACCTTCTCACAGCGAGTCACACATCATGCCAAAGGCAAATGAAATCAAAAAAGGAATGGCTGTCACCTGGAACGGCAAACTGTTGCTGGTGAAAGACATTGATGTCCAGAGCCCGAGCGCACGCGGTGCTGCCACCCTTTATAAGATGCGTTTTACCGATGTACGCACCGGCCTGAAAGTGGAAGAGCGCTTTAAGGGTGATGATATTATCGATGCCATTCAGCTCAGCCGTCGCGCCGTGACCTTCTCTTATATAGACGGTGACGAATACGTGTTTATGGATGATGAAGATTACACGCCGTACAGCTTCAAGAAAGATCAGATTGAAGAAGAACTGCTATTCATCCCGGAAGGCGGTATGCCTGGCATTCAGGTATTAACCATGGATGGCCAGGTGCTGGCGCTGGAACTGCCACAGACGGTGGATATGGAAATTGTCGATACTTCACCAGGCATTAAAGGCGCGTCTGCCAGCGCACGCACCAAACCGGCGGGCATGAGCACTGGCCTGTCGATTCAGGTGCCGGAATATCTGAGTAATGGCGACCGCATCCGCATTCACGTGGCTGAACGCCGCTATATGAGTCGCGCGGACTAACCGCACGATTTTATCCGGCCGCCGAAGGTTGTTATAGTATAACAACGTCGTGCGCGCCGGGTATGTTGTCCGCGCGCCTGTAAATGGAGCCTATAATGACGCGCGTTAATGTAATCACCGGATTTCTCGGCAGCGGTAAAACCACCACCCTGCTGCATCTGTTAGCCCACAAACCGGCCAATGAGAATTGGGCGATTCTGGTTAACGAGTTTGGCGAAGTGGGCATCGACGGCGCACTGCTCGCCGATCGCGGTGCCACGCTAAAGGAAATTCCTGGCGGTTGCATGTGCTGCGTGAACGGCCTGCCTCTGCAGGTCGGGCTCAATATGCTGCTTAAGCAAAATAAGCCCGATCGTCTGATTATCGAACCCACCGGCCTTGGCCATCCTAAACAACTGCTGGATATGCTACGTGCCGCCGTGTATCAACCCTGGATTCAGGTTGATGCCACCATCACGCTGCTTGATCCGCGCCAGTTAGCCGATGCGCGCGTTGTCGAGAATGAAAACTTCCGCGATCAGCTGACCGCCGCCGATATTATCGTCGCTAATAAAAGCGATCGCTGGAGCGAGGAAGATCGTCAGCGCTTGCAGCAATGGCAGCAGCACAATCTGGGCGATCGCCAACTGGTCGAGTCGGCGTGGGGAAAAGTCGATCCCACGTTGCTGTGCCAGCCCGCGTTGGCGGATCGTGCGATTCCTGAAGCCGCCCATCATCACCATGCGTCACGGCCAAAAGGACTGGCGGCGCTTAAACTTGAGGGTTCCGCGCGTTGGCGCCGTGCACTAAATGAAGGCCAGGGCTATGCTTCCTGTGGCTGGATTTTTGATGGTGATACGGTGTTCGATACCATCCCGGCGCTAGAGTGGGCGCGGCTTGCACCGGTGGATCGCGTCAAGGGCGTTCTCCGCACGCCAGACGGTCTGGTGAATATCAATCGTCAGGGAGATGACTTCTTTATGGAAACGCGCACCACCACGCCGCCGGACAGCCGCATTGAGCTAATCCACCACCAATCTGTGGACTGGAACGTTTTGCAATCAACCTTGTTGAAGATTCGTTTAAATTAGCTGCGTTAGGTTGCCCCGTTATTTTTCTTTTTGAGTCTATTTTTTATGCGCGCGTCTCGTTTAATCACCATCCTGTTGCTTAATGCATTGGGGATCATGCTGTTCTTCTCGTGGTATCTGCCGCCAGACCATGGTTTCTGGTTTGGTATCGATAAAGCCATCTTCTTTAGCTTTAACGATAAGATGGTGGATCATCACGGTTTCGCTTTGCTGGTGGCGATCACCAATTACCGTGGTTTTGATGCGGTATCGCTGCTGGCGATGGGTCTGCTGTACTTGTGGTTCTGGCGTCGTGAAACGCCACAGGGCCGCCGCCGCATGCTGGCCATTGGCATTACCATGCTGCTCACCGCCGTGGTGCTTAATCAACTGGGTCATTTGATTCCTGTGCAACACGCCAGCCCAACGCTGTTCTTTGATAACGTGCATCGCGTGAGTGAACTGACAGGAATTCCAGCGAAAGATGCCTCCAGTAATAGCTTCCCTGGCGATCACGGCATGATGCTAATTATTTTTGCCTGCTTTATGTGGCGTTATTTTGGCTTCCGCGCATTTCTGGTGGGTTTAGTGATTGTGGTGGTGTTTGCCCTGCCGCGCGTCATGGCGGGTTCCCACTGGTTTACGGATATTGCGGTGGGATCGATGTCGGTGATTCTGGTGGGATTGAGCTGGTGCTTATTAACCCCACTCAGTGACAAACTGGTCAATTGGCTCAATCGCACCCTGCCCGGGAAATATAAGCCACGCACATAATTGTTAAGCGCGGATGACAATAAGCAGAAAAGTCGATCATCCGCGCTTATCGAATTCAGAAATACATTATTAGCAGACTAACGTTTTTCTATTAAAAGAAAACATTATGATGCAAAACGCGTAACAATCGCCTTTTTCCTGGGTTGTCCAGCCAGAAGCCTCTCAAAATCAGCCTTAGCGCCGGAATTAGCACCTGAAAACCCGCCTTATTGGCTATTAAATCGCTACCAATCGTTGATAAAGTAACCATTGTGTTACGGATTGATTTCACATCAATAAAAGCGATGAAAATTTATATAAAAGCACTCGCCACGCGGTCTGTAATCGGTTAACCTCAAACGCGATTACTTAGAGTGCAGCATAAAATTCGGTGCCTTATGCAACAAAAATGTGTTCATTAACACATTTCAGTAATTAAGGAATTGTCTTAAGCGCTTGCTCTTATTAATCTCAAACCCGTTTTGTCATCTGGCTGACGACATTGTGTCGTAAGGACATCAAAGGAACACACGTATAATGGTCAAGTCTCAACCAATACTGAGATACCTCAGGCGGATCCTTCCCGCAGTAGCATTAGCAACACTCTTATCGGCATGTAGCAGTACGCATAACGGTCAGAACGCGAATAACGAGAATCATGAAGTTAACAACCAGAATGGTTTTTTACTTCAAGCGTCTCAGGACGAATTTGAACAGATGGTGCAGAATGTGGACATTAAGTCCCGCATCATGGAACAGTACAGTGACTGGAAAGGTGTTCGCTATCGCTTAGGCGGTGACACCAAACGTGGCATTGATTGTTCTGCTTTTGTTCAGCGCACCTTTCGCGAGCAGTTCGGTTTAGATTTACCTCGTTCAACGTCAGAACAGCAGGATACTGGCAAAGAAATTTCTCGCGGCAAATTGCGCCCGGGTGATTTAGTGCTGTTCCGTGCCGGTTCTACCGGACGACACGTTGGTATCTATCTGGGCAACGATAACTTCGTTCACGCGTCCACCAGCAGTGGTGTGATGATCTCCAGTTTAAACGACAGTTACTGGAAAACGCGTTACCGTGAAGCCCGCAGGGTTTTAGCTAAAAATCCTAGCTAACGTATCCTTTTGAAGATCCTCTCAGCCAGAGAATCAGAAAACGCTGCCCAGGCAGCGTTTTTTTTCGCCTGATGTTTCTTAACGCAAATCCGATTGATAAAAAGTAATTGAGAATCAGAAATATAACGAGACTTTTCGCGCTTCCTCGTTATATTCTCGTTTGCTTACTGGCAGCAAATTCTTGCGTCTTCGTCGGCTGAAAAAACCCGCCCTGATGCAATGTTTTACGCCAGACACCAGCGAGCAGTAGTGCACGATGTACATAATAATAATGGCGCCATAAAGGGGAATGCACTCCATGCCACTGTCGGGGACGTTAAAACGTCATGCAACCTATTCGCGCCGTATCGCCTGGAGTAGTGCGATTATCGGCGGGGTGTTCTTTCTGTTGTTTGTCATCGTACTGCTGACGCTAACCTGGCAAAAACGTGTACAACAACATGAACAGTTGCTGATCCATAGCCGCGACGATCTACAACAGGTGATGTCGACCCTGGTGGATACCCTTTATCCATTGCAACAGTACACCCAGCTTGAATGCAATAGCGTCAGCCGCGAACTCACTTCACGCGCTGCTTTCGCCGGCAATATCCGCGCGATTTTGCTGGTACGTAACAGCAATGCCTACTGTTCGTCTGCCACCGGCGCCTTTCTGCTCCCCGCGAATGATATCTCTCCGCAATCGGAGCTGGAACGCGATCGCGATTTGCGCTTACTGGAAGGGACGCCGCTGCTGCCAACCAAACCGGCGCTGGCGATGTGGATGAAGAATCCCGGGTCTGCTGAAACCGGCATTCTCGCCACCATGAATATCAGCCTGACGCCTTATCAGCTACTGGCTTCCTATCATCCTGAAATCACCGGCATGGCGCTGGTGATCGGCGATAAAGCACTGCTGAGTGGTAAAAATCAGGTGTTGAACATCCACGATTTACCGCCCGCATTGAAAGAAATCAGTTTTAAAGATAATGGCATGCGCTTCGTGCTGTACGGCACCACGCTGGCACAACGTGATTATCACCTGATTCTGCTCACCGGGTTGCTCTCAACGCTGTTTATGAGTGCGGCAAGCTGGTTGCTGTTAACGCTGTATCAGCGGCCTGGCAAAGAGATTATGCAGGGGATTAAACGCGGTCAGTTTCATGTTGAATATCAGCCACTGGTGACCGCCCAGGATGGGCAACCGTACGGCGTTGAAGCGTTACTGCGCTGGACACATCCTACTGAGGGAATGATTCCGCCCGATGCCTTTATCAGCAATGCTGAAGCGCAAAATCTGATTATTCCGCTGACTCAGCACCTGTTTAAGCTGGTGGCACGCGATGCGAAATTCCTCTGCCAGCAGCTGCCGCGTGGCACGCGTATGAGCCTGAATCTTTCCCCTTTGCACCTTGCCTCTGAGAGCTTCCGTCAGCATGTGCAGGAGTGGATTGCCGACATGCCAGAAGACCATTTCAACTATGTCTTCGAAATTACCGAGCGCACCATTGTGGGCGAGAAAAATGCCGGAGAGATTTTTGCCTGGCTGCATGAGCAGGATATTAAAATCGCCATCGATGACTTCGGCACTGGCCACAGCGCACTGATTTATCTGGAGCGCTATCCGTTTGATTATCTGAAAATTGATCGCGGCTTTGTGCAGAGTATCGGCACCGAAACCGTCACCTCGCCGGTACTCGACGCTGTGTTGTTGCTGGCCAAAAAGCTCAATTTGAAAACGGTGGCGGAAGGCGTTGAAACCGGCGATCAGGCTGCGTGGTTGGTGAATCGTGGTGTCACGCATCTGCAAGGTTATCTGTTTAGTCGCCCTCTTCGTCCGGAAAACCTGGTGCGTTATTACCAAAACCAGGCAGCGCTCGGTTAGCGTCACGCTATCGTCACGAAACTGCTACCATTCAGTGCGGATTATTTTAGGAGAGCGCCCCACTTATGCTGCTGCGTCTTGTCACAGCGTTGTTGGTTTGTAGCGCCATAGCGCCACTGCATGCGGAAACCATCAATGAGAGTTATGCCTTTGCTAAGCTGGGCGAACCAAAGTATGCGGTGAATTTCACCCATTACGACTACGCGAATCCCGCTGCGCCCAAAGGCGGCAAGATGACCATCGCCGTGGTGGGTACTTACGACAACTTCAACCGTTATGCCTCACGCGGTAACCCAGGCGCTGGCACCGATACTCTGTATGACGGGCTGTTCACGACCTCCGATGATGAACCCGGCAGTTACTATCCCCTGATTGCTGAATCCGCCCGCTATCCCAGCGACTATCACTGGATGGAAGTGTCCATCAATCCGCACGCGCGTTTTCAGGATGGCAGCGCGATTACCGCCAAAGATGTCGCCTTCACCTTCCAGAAATTTATGACCGAAGGGGTGCCGCAGTTCCGCGTGGCGTTCCGTGGGGTTGAAGTAAAAGCGCTCAATACGCTCACCGTGCGCATCGATATGCCGAAACCGGACAAGGACATGATCCTGAGTTGGTTAACGCTGCCGGTCTTGCCGCAAGCCTTCTGGCAGAATAAAAAATTTAATGAGCCGATCGGTTATCCTCCGCTCTCCAGCGGACCTTATCGCGTCACCTCTTATAAGCCAGGCCAGTTTATTCAGTACAGTCGGGTGAAAGATTATTGGGCGGCGAATCTGCCGGTCAATCGGGGACGTTTTAACTTCGATACGCTGCGCTACGATTACTATCTTGACGATAACGTCGCCTTTGAAGCCTTCAAAGCCGGCGCATCCGATCTGCGCGAAGAGGGTTCGGCGAAGAAGTGGGCCACGCAATACCGTGGGCGCAACTTTGACAGCCACGCCATCGTGAAATCGACCACGCCGAATACCGTCTCCACCGATACCCGCTGGCTGGCCTTTAACAATGAAAAGCCGCTGTTTGCTGACCGCCGGGTGCGTGAGGCGCTGACGCTGGCGTTTGATTTCGAGTGGATGAATAAAGCGTTATTTTACGGCGCCTACAAACGCACTGACAGCTATTTCCAGAACACCGCATATGCGGCCAAAGGTTACCCTAAAGCCGACCAGCTCATTCTGCTGGCACCTTACAAAGCGCAGTTGCCCGCTGAAGTCTTCAATAACGAATACGCGCCGCCGCGTTCCGATGGCAGCGGATTTGATCGCGGCAATCTGCTAAAAGCCATGACATTGCTTAAAGAAGCCGGCTGGCAGATTAAGAATCAGCAATTGGTGAACGATAAAACCGGACAACCCTTCCGCTTTGAATTGCTGATGCGCAGCGGCACGCAAAATGACTGGGCTCTGCCGTACCAGCACAGCCTGCAGCGTCTGGGGATCCAGGTCGAGCTGCGTCAGATCGATACTTCGCAATATCTACGTCGTTGGCGCGAAGGGGATTACGATATGATCCCGACGCTTTATCAGGCCAATCCGTGGCCCTCCACCAGCTTACGCACCAGCTGGCAATCGCAATACATTGACTCCTCATGGAACACGCCACGGGTGAAAGATCCCATCGTGGATCACTTCGTGCAGGAAATTGTTGATCATCAGGGCGATGAAAAAGCGCTGCTGCCGCTGGGCCAGGCACTGGATCGCATTCTGTTATGGAATGCCTATATGGTCCCAATGTGGTACAACGCCGAACAGAGGCTGGCATACTGGGACAAATTTTCCCGTCCCGAAATCAAGCCGGCGTACGCAACCGGGTTAGATAACTGGTGGTATGACGTGAACAAAGCCGCACGATTGCCGGCCGATAGACGCTGAGGAGAGCGGTTTGGGTTCCTATTTCCTGCGCAGGTTGCTGCTGATTATTCCCACGCTGTGGGCGATCATCACCCTGAACTTTTTTATCGTGCAGATTGCGCCTGGTGGCCCGGTGGATCAGGCGCTGGCCAATGCGCAATTTGGCCACAGCACCGGATTTTCTTCGGGCACCGCTGGAGATGTCGGCGGGCGCGGTGCGCTGGCGCATGACAATCCGGGCGATAGCCAATATCGTGGCGCGCGTGGCCTTGATCCCGAAGTGATTGCCGAGATCAAACACCGTTACGGCTTTGATAAACCGTTGCTGCAGCGCTATGGCGAAATGCTATGGAACTATATCCGCTTTGATTTTGGTGACAGCCTATTCCGCAGCGCCTCGGTGCTTCAGCTCATTAAAGAGAGCTTACCGGTTTCCATCAGCCTGGGTTTATGGAGCACGCTGATCATTTATCTGGTGTCGATTCCCTTAGGGATTAAGAAGGCGGTGCGCAATGGCAGCGCTTTCGATATCTGGAGCAGTACCTTTATCATCATCGGTTACTCCATCCCGGCATTTCTGTTTGGCATCATGCTGATTGTGCTGTTTGCCGGGGGCAGCTATTTTGACTGGTTCCCGCTGCGCGGCCTCACCTCGCCGCAGTTTGATACGTTGCCGTGGTACAGCAAGATTGGCGATTACCTCTGGCACATCACGCTGCCGGTACTGGCCACGGTGATTGGCGGTTTTGCCACGCTCACCATGTTGACCAAGAACTCATTCCTCGATGAGATCCGCAAACAATATGTGGTGACCGCTCGCGCGAAAGGGCTGGATGAAAAACGTATTTTGTACGGCCACGTATTCCGTAACGCCATGCTGCTGGTAATCGCCGGTTTCCCTGCCACCTTTATCAGCATGTTCTTCACCAGCTCAGTACTGATCGAGGTGATGTTCTCTCTCAACGGACTCGGTTTGCTGGGCTACGATGCCACCATTCAACGCGACTATCCGGTGATGTTTGGCACGCTGTATATCTTCACGCTGATTGGCTTGCTGATGAACATTCTCAGCGATCTGACCTATACGCTGGTCGATCCGCGCATCGATTTTGAGGGGCGCTAATGGGCTTATCGCTAATCAACCAGCAACGCTGGCAGCGCTTTCGCCATAACCGCCGTGGATACTGGTCGCTGTGGATTTTTCTGGTGATTTTTGTGCTGTCACTCGGTGCAGAGTTGCTGGCCAATGACAAACCGCTGCTGGTGCACTATCAGCAACGCTGGTACATGCCACTGCTGTTCAATTACAGCGAGAGTGATTTTGGCGGCGACTTTGCCACCCCAGCCGATTACCAGGACTCGTGGCTAAAACAGCGCATTGACCAGCAGGGCTGGGCATTGTGGGCACCGATCCGTTTCAGTGACAGCACCATTAATTTCGCCACCGATGTGCCCTTCCCTTCTCCGCCTTCGAAGCAGAACTGGCTCGGCACCGACGCCAATGGCGGCGATGTGCTGGCGCGCTTGCTCTATGGCACGCGCATCTCGCTGCTGTTCGGGATCTTGCTAACACTGTTCTCCAGCGTGATCGGTATCGTCATCGGTGCGGTGCAGGGTTATTTTGGTGGTCGTGTCGATTTAGTTGGCCAGCGCCTGATTGAGGTGTGGTCTGGCATGCCGTCGCTGTTTTTACTGATTTTGCTTTCGAGCGTGATTCAACCCGGCTTCTGGTGGCTGTTGCTGGTTACCGTGGTGTTTGGCTGGATGAGCCTGGTGAGCGTGGTGCGAGCGGAGTTTCTGCGCACGCGTAACTTTGATTATGTACGTGCGGCACGCGCACTCGGCGTTAGCGACGGGCGCATTATGCTGCGTCATATGTTGCCGAATGCGATGGTGGCCACGCTCACTTTCCTGCCCTTTATTTTATGCGGTTCGATTACCACCCTGACCTCGCTGGATTTCCTTGGCTTCGGCCTGCCGGTGGGTTCTCCCTCGCTGGGCGAACTGCTGTTACAAGGCAAAAACAACTTACAGGCACCGTGGCTGGGGCTTTCCGGCTTCTTTGCCCTCGCCCTGCTCCTCTCACTGCTGATCTTTATCGGTGAAGCGGTGCGTGATGCCTTTGATCCAAGCCGGGGGGTAAAATGAGCCTGTTACGCGTCAATCATCTTGCCGTGGCCTTTAATCAACGCCGCGTGGTGGAAGATATCTCACTGCAGATTGAGGCCGGTGAAACCCTGGCGCTGGTCGGTGAATCTGGCTCTGGCAAAAGCGTCACCGCACTCTCGATTATGCGCCTGCTGCCGCAACCGCCCGTGACGTATCCGCAAGGCGAGATCCTGTTCAATGGTCAAAGCATCTTGCAGGCCAGCGAGCGCGAAATGCGCGGCCTGCGTGGCAATCAGATGGCGATGATTTTCCAGGAACCGATGATGTCGCTCAACCCGCTGCACAACGTTGAGAAGCAACTGTATGAGGTGCTGTCTTTGCATCGCGGGATGCGTAAAGAAGCGGCGCGCGGCGAAATTCTCAGCTGCCTCGACCGCGTCGGCATCCGCAATGCGGCATCCCGCCTCGGCGATTTCCCGCATCAGCTTTCCGGTGGAGAACGCCAGCGCGTGATGATTGCCATGGCGTTACTGACGCAGCCAAAACTGCTGATTGCCGATGAGCCGACCACCGCGCTGGATGTCACGGTGCAGGCACAGATTCTCCGCTTGCTGCGTGAACTGCAGCGTGAAATGAATATGGGCATGTTGTTCATCACCCATAATCTGAACATCGTCCGCCAGCTGGCGCATCGCGTAACAGTGATGCGTAATGGCCGGGAAGTGGAGCACAATCTTTGCCAGCCATTGTTCAGCCAGCCGCAGCATCCTTACACGCGTGAATTACTCGCCGCCGAACCGGATGGTCAACCTGTGCCGCTTACTGATTCACAGCCGCTGTTGCAGGTCAAAAATCTGCAGGTGGGCTTTCCGATTAAACGCGGATTGTTCAAGCGCACCGTGGCGGAAAAAACCGTGCTCAGCGACCTTAACTTCACGCTGCGCCGCGGTGAAAGTCTCGGATTGGTCGGTGAATCCGGTTCAGGCAAAAGCACCACCGGATTGGCGCTGCTGCGTTTGATAGCCGCGCGCGGTGAGATTTGGTTTGACGGTCAGCCACTGCATAGCCTGTCGCGTAAACAGCTTTTGCCGCTGCGACCGCATATTCAGGTGGTGTTTCAGGATCCCAACTCATCACTCAATCCGCGCATGACGGTGCAACAGGTGATTGCAGAAGGGCTGGCAGTGCACCGCCCTGAATTGAGTGCCGCCGAGCAGGAAGCGAAAGTGATCGCCGTGATGCAGGAAGTGGGGTTGGATGCGGAAAGTCGTTCACGCTATCCCGCTGAATTTTCCGGTGGTCAACGTCAGCGCATCGCCATTGCCAGGGCACTCATTCTCGAACCACAGTTAATCGTGCTGGATGAACCGACTTCTTCGCTGGATCGCTCAGTGCAGAAGCAAATTCTCACCCTGCTGCGCCGTTTGCAGCAGCAGCATCAGTTAGCGTATCTGTTTATTAGCCATGATTTGCAGGTGGTGCGCGCACTCTGCCATCAGCTGATTGTGCTGCGCCAGGGTGAAGTGGTGGAACAGGGGGAGTGTGAGGCGTTGTTTAACGCACCGGCCAGCGATTATACGCGGCAGCTTTTAGCTTCCGCGCAGGGCGAATCGCTCATTCAGTGACCTTCGAAGGTTTCCGCGATGGCAACACCTTGATTTTTCAGGCAGCAGTTGGTGGTGCTTTCGTCACCGCGCTGGATCAGCAAGCATGGCTGACCTTCACACAGGGCAATTTTGCATTCGACCTGAATCTGCGCCAGCGTCTCTTGCAGTTGGTGCAGAATTTCCAGCGCGGGATGGCCATCGTGGCTTAACAGGCGCAGTGCGACGAGATCCTCATCGTGCACCCCGTTTACCGCTTCCTGACGTTCAATTTCACCGACATGATCGGATGACCAACGATAATGTTGCGGTAAGCGATGCATAACCGAAAGTTGCAGCATAATTACAGTCCCCAGAGACGTTAACGCTTATTCACGACGACGGCGATTACGCAGTGAATCCCTACCTGGTAAACTCAGAATACGGACGTCAAGGTTGGCCTTCTCGTTTTAAACACAAAGCATGTAGCAAAGTTATTATTTGAGAGCTTTCTCGCATTTATGCCTATGTGTACCTTGTTCGGCGGCAGTTAACAATCATTTTAGACGCAATGTCGTTACTTTTTTACACCTAAATTTTCACATTATGGAAACATTAAGCATA
This sequence comes from Pantoea sp. alder81, assembly GCF_020179835.1. Taxonomy (GTDB): domain Bacteria; phylum Pseudomonadota; class Gammaproteobacteria; order Enterobacterales; family Enterobacteriaceae; genus Pantoea. The sequence continues at coordinate 626,976 of NZ_JAIUDA010000002.1, forward strand.
ACGAATATGTGGGGATTCGCGAGTGAGCGTGAGGGATTGATCGTATACGGCAAGTGGGAATGTGATAACGGCGCGGTTTTTAATCGCGAATTCAGTGGATCTAAAAGCCAGTGAACTCCGCGATTAACCGCGCCGTGAGAGGAAAGTGCAGATTTACGCGTGGCGTGGACGTGCGGCGTAGCTAAACAACACAATCGATACGGTTGCGCACAGTGCAATGGTGGCCACCATCGGCCAGGCGCTGTTGATACTCACTAATGACAGCAATGCCCCCACCAGCGCGCCGACGCCAAAGCGCAAGGTTCCGGCCAGCGACGATGCGGTGCCCGCCATATGCGGAAACTCATCAAGGATCACCGCCATGGCATTTGAAGAGACTGTCGAAACGCAGCCGATAAACATCGCCACGCCAAACACCAGCGACAGGAAACCTAAATCCAGCGCACTGGCAATCAGCAGCCAGATGCCCATCGCGAACTGAATGATCAGCCCAATACGGAACATTGCCAGCGGCCCAAAGCGGCGTACCGCGCGACTGTTGATCAGCGTCATGACAAACAGGAACACCACGTTCAGGCCAAAGTAGTAGCCAAAGTTTTGCGGTGAAACGTGATTCACTTCGATGTAAACAAAGGGCCCGGCATTGAGGAAGGTAAACAAACCCGCAAAGGAGAAGCCGCTTGCCAGCATGTAGCTGAACGCGCGTTTATGGCGCACCAGCGCCACGAAGTTACTTAGCGTAGTGCGCAGATGGAAGCGCTGCCGCTGTTCAGGTTTGAGCGTCTCGCGGATCTGCGTCACCACCAGCACGGTGGTGATTAACGCGGCCACGGCCAGCGTCCAGAAAATCGCGTGCCAGTTCCACAGCAGCAACAGCCAACCACCGATAATCGGTGCCAGTAACGGCGCAATGGTGGTCACCAACATGACAAACGACATCATGCGCGAGAAATCCTCTTTCGAGTAACTGTCTCGCATTAACGCATTAATCACCACGCTGGCCGCCGCCGCCGACAAACCGTGCAGGAAGCGCATAAAGATCAGCTGATCGATGGACTGCGACAAGGCACATGCCGCCGCAGCGCAGGCAAAGATCAGCGTGCCCAGCACAATCACCGGTTTACGTCCGTAGCTGTCCGCCAGCGGGCCATAGACCAGCTGCCCGATAGCAAACCCCAGGATGTACAGGTTAAGCGTCATCTGCACGCTGCCCGCCGAAACGGCAAATTCGCGTGCGATTTGCGGCATGGCCGGCAAATACATATCAATGGAGAGCGGCATCAGCATCGCCAGCAATCCCAGAATCACGACCAAACCTACCGGTGAATTCTTTTCCTTACGCACCGCTCTCTCCCGCTATTTGCGTTGTTTCAGCTCTTCTGGCAGGCCGATGCTGTCGACCTCCTCTTCCGTGAGTTCACGGTATTCACCTTCAGCCAGATCTTCATCCAGCACAATCTCGCCAATACTTTCGCGGTGCAGCGCAGACACATGGTTACCCATCGCGGCAAACATGCGTTTAACCTGATGATAGCGGCCTTCACTGATGGTCAAACGGGCTGCCTTTTCATCGAGGATTTCCAGCACCGCCGGTTTGGTCAGATCTTTCTCATTGTGCAGTTGAATCCCCGCAGCAAACTTCTCCACCAGCGCAGGATCAATCGGCTCTTCCACTTCCACCAGATAGGTTTTTTCGAGGTGATGGCGCGGAGAGGTAATACGGTGTGACCATTGGCCATCATCCGTCAGCAGAACCAGACCGGTAGTATCGATATCCAGACGCCCTGCAGCATGCAGCTTGAAGGCAGCCGGCTCTTCAATGAAGAACAATACGGTGGGATGATCGGGATCGTCGGTGGAGCAGACATAACCCTGCGGCTTATTCAGCATGAAGTAGCGTGGACCGGTTTGCACCACCAGTGGGTTGCCGTCGTATTCGATTTCGTCGTCTGGCAACACTTTGTAGGCCGCATCGCGAACCACTTCACCGTTGATGGTGACTTTCCTGGCGCGGATTTCGCGGCCAGCGATAGCACGGCTGACTTCCAGCTGCTGAGATATGAATTTTTCGAGTCGCATGAATTCGTTTTGCCTGTTACTGCGGAGGGAAACTGAAACGGCGTTTTGTCCGTTAAAAAAGTGGGGTCAGTATAGCTTGATCCTTCGCCTGCTAACAGTACCGCGCCTGCGTTTCAGCTGTTTTCATGGCATAATGTGTGCCCGTTTGAAAAAAAAAAGTTTGCCCTGATGTCCTTCACCCTGCGCCCATATCAGCAAGAGGCGGTTGACGCCACACTTCAGCATTTTCGCCGCCACGATGCGCCAGCGGTGATCGTGCTGCCGACGGGTGCCGGTAAAAGTCTGGTGATTGCTGAGCTGGCGCGAATCGCCCGAGGCCGTGTGCTGGTGCTGGCGCATGTGAAAGAGCTGGTCGAGCAGAACCACAGCAAATATCAGGCGTATGGTCTGGAAGCCGATATTTTTGCCGCCGGTTTGCAGCGCAAACAGAGCGAAAGCAAAGTGGTGTTTGGCAGCGTGCAGTCTGTAGCGCGTAATCTGGATCGCTTCGACAGTGCGTTTTCGCTGGTGATCGTCGATGAGTGCCACCGCATCAGCGACAATGAAGAGAGCCAGTATCAGCAGCTGTTCGCCCATCTGCGCCAACACAATCCGCAGCTGCGTCTGCTCGGATTGACTGCCACGCCCTTTCGGCTCGGCAAAGGCTGGATCTATCAGTTTCACTATCACGGCATGGTGCGCGGCGATCAGCATGCGCTGTTCCGTGACTGTATTTATGAACTGCCACTGCGCTACATGATCAAACACGGTTTCCTCGTGCCGCCCGAACGGCTGGATATGCCGGTGGTGCAGTACGATTTCAGTCGCCTGATCCCGCAAAACAACGGGTTGTTCAGCGAAGCCGATCTCAATCGTGAACTGAAGCAGCAGAATCGCGTGACACCGCACATCATCAGACAGATTGTCGAATTCGCTGAGGATAGACGAGGCGTGATGGTGTTCGCCGCCACGGTGGAACATGCGCGAGAGATTCTGTCACTGCTGCCGGAAGACAGCGCGTTAGTGTCAGCAGAAACCGTGGTGAAAGAACGTGACCGCTTAATCAGCGAATTTAAAGCGCAGCAGTTGAAGTTTCTGGTGAACGTGGCGGTGCTGACCACCGGCTTTGACGCGCCGCATGTGGATCTCATCGCCATATTGCGCCCAACTGAATCGGTCAGTCTGTACCAGCAAATTGTCGGGCGCGGCCTGCGTTTGTCGCCGGGCAAAACCGATTGCCTGATCCTCGATTATGCCGGCAATCCGCACGACCTGTTTACCCCAGAAGTCGGCGCGCCAAAAGGGGCCAGCGACAATCAGCCGGTGCAGGTGTTTTGCCCTGCCTGTGGTTTCGCCAATACCTTCTGGGGAAAAACCACCGAAGATGGCCACATCATCGAACATTTTGGCCGTCGCTGTCAGGGCGTAATGGAAGATGACGAAGGCAACCGCGAACAGTGCGACTATCGCTTCCGCTTTAAAAGTTGCCCTGACTGTGGCGCAGAAAACGATATTGCCGCTCGCCGCTGTCATCAGTGCGATCGCATCATGGTCGATCCCGATGATATGTTGAAAGCTGCGTTAAAACTCAAAGATGCACGCGTGCTGCGCTGCGGCGGCATGACGCTGGAACAGGGGCGTGACGAGAAAGGAGAATGGCTGAAGGCCACCTATTTCGATGAAGATGGCACCAGCGTCAGTGAGCGTTTTCGCCTGCAAACACCCGCACAGCGTAAAGCCTTTGAACAGCTGTTTATGCGTCCGCACCAGCGTGCACCGGGCGTTGAACTGGGCTGGCAAACTGCCGCCGATGTTATCGCCTTGCAGCCATTGCTGCGCCATCCCGATTTTGTCGTGGCGCGTGCCAAAGGGCATTTCTGGCAGATTCGCGAAAAGATGTTTGATTATCAGGGACGTTACCGTCGCGCGAATGAGCTGCGATAAGCGGCGGAATCATTTGCCCATGCCCCCTATTACGGCTATAATGCCGCCCGCTTTTGCATCCGTAAAAGCGTTTGAATAACCGTCTGTTGCTGGGTCGCCTGTAGCAGAAATGATTGAAGAGAAATCAAATGTTAACTATTAACGCTGAAGTACGTAAAGAGCAGGGTAAGGGTGCGAGCCGCCGTCTGCGTGTAGCAAATAAATTCCCAGCCATCATCTATGGCGGAGACGAAGCTCCAGTAGCAATCGAACTGGACCACGATTCAGTGATGAACCTGCAGGTTAAGCCTGAGTTCTACACCGACGTGCTGACCATCGCTGTTGATGGTAAAGAAATCAAAGTTAAAGCTCAGGCGGTACAGCGTCATCCGTTCAAGCCAAAACTGCACCACATCGACTTCGTTCGCGCTTAATCGCCAACGAGTCGAAAAGAGAACGCCGCTTACGCGGCGTTTTTTTTGTCTGAAATTCAGTTGCCGCCGGTTCGACGCTGTAACTGATCGCGCAGATTTGGCGGGGTGCCTTTAATGGTCAGAGTGTCGGTTGTCGGATCCCAGAAGATGCGCTCGCCCAGCAGCATGGCATCAAAATTCAGCGTCAGACCGCCACCGCTGCCGGAGAACTTGGTCAGCTGGCGTAACGTGCTACGGTCAGCCGGGAAATGCTCCTCCAGCTCGTAACCCTGCTCCTGCGTAAAGGCCTGGAAAGTCTTCTCTCCCAGCGGCGGCAGCTCAGTGGACAAATCCTCCAGCGCAATCTCCTCACCCGCCTGCAGTTGATCGTTACAATAGCTATACACCTGCTGACGGTAATTTTGACGCTCGTTCTTATCGAGATTCGATTCCGCACAGTAGTCGTCTACCGCCTGTAGCAAACCCCGGTTCTGCGCTTTGGTGTCGAGGCCCACGCTGGCACCGAGGAAATCCATAAAGAAATCGGCCACTTTGCGCCCGACGCGTCCGCGCAGGAAGGTCAGATAACGGGTGGATTCTGGATTGGTTTCCCATTCGGTAAGATCAATACGCGCCACAATATCCGCATGATTGATGTCAAGATAATGGGTGCTGCTGATATCCAGTTGCTCATTGACGCGCATGCTCGACTGGCTGCTCAACATCGCCACCAGCAAATACTCCACCGCCAGATAGCGATAATGCAGGAACAGCACCACGCCACTTTCCGCAAACGGATATTTGCCCAGCTCATCACGCAGACGCCCGGTCGCGGCACGGCTAAAGGCCAGAAAGTCATCTTCCCCTTTGCGGCAGTTACGCAGCGCATCGGCCAGCTCGCTCTCTTCATTGAACAGGCCATAGGCTTTGCTTTTGGCGCTATACACCCGATGCAGCTCTTCTGCCATCTCTTCTACCGCACGGGTCGCGGGCAGCAAAGTGTCGCGCAGAACCACTTCCAGCTGGTTTTCATCACGTTTAACTAACTGATGCAGGGCAATCTGGTCGATATCCAGACTCATGGTAGACTCTCCTTTAGGCTCAGGCGCGTATTCAAACACCGCCCGCCGCTGCTTTCAACTCCACGCACAAACTGATCGCTCTGCTTGCGATTTAATTGCGGAAAAAAGTGCGTTGTTACGGTAATATACCGCCTTTTCACACTTGATTAGTCGACGATATGCCACAATCATCCCGTTATAGCGACGAGCGCGTAGAGAAACTTCTCGCGCAGATGGCGCAGATTCTTGAAAAAGATAAAGCGCCAACCGACCTTTCCCTGATGGTATTAGGGAACATGGTAACCAATTTGATTAACACCAGTGTCTCCCCGGCCCAGCGCCGCAGCCTGGCGAAATCTTTCGCGGAAGCGTTGCAGTCTTCCGTACGCGATGACAACGCCCACTAAATTGCAGATCTGACCTCATAAATATGGTAACCAACCGGCAGCGCTACCGCGAAAAAGTCTCCCAGATGATTAGCTGGGGGCACTGGTTTGCCCTGTTTAACATCATCTTCGCGCTGATTTTAGGCAGCCGCTATCTGTTGGTCGCCGACTGGCCCGCCTCGCTTGCGGGCCGTGTTTATGCCTATACCAGCTGGATTGGCCACTTTAGCTTTATCGTGTTTGCCGGTTATCTGCTGATCATTTTCCCCCTCACCTTTGTGGTGATGTCTCAGCGACTGCTCAGGGTGATGTCGGCGATTATCGCCACCGCCGGGCTGACGCTGATTATGGTCGATAGCGCGGTGTTCAACCGCTTCCACCTCCACCTCAATCCGGTGGTGTGGGAGTTGGTGATCAACCCTGACCAAAGCGAAATGGCGCGTGACTGGCAGCTGATGTTTATCAGCGTGCCCGTCATCTTCCTTGTGGAGATGTTGTTTGCCACCTGGAGCTGGCAAAAGCTACGCAGCCTGAATCGTCGCTCATTTGGCAAGCCGCTGGCCGCGCTGTTTATCAGCGCTTTCTTTGCCAGCCATTTGTTGTATATCTGGGCCGATGCCAATTTCTATCGCCCGATTACCATGCAGCGCGCCAATCTACCGCTCTCCTATCCAATGACCGCGCGACGTTTCCTTGAACGCCATGGCTTGCTGGATGCGCAGGAGTATCAGCGTCGCCTGGTGCAACAGGGCGATCCTGAAGCGCTGTCAGTGCAGTATCCGCTGAGTGATATTACCTTCCGCGATGGCGGTACGCGCCATAACCTGTTGCTGCTCACCGTTGATGGTTTGAGTAACGACAATCTGGATAAGGCACTGCCGTCGCTGAATCAGTTTGCCAGCGATAATGTGCGCTTTACCCAACACTACAGCGCCGGAATTGCGCCGGAAAAAGGCATGTTCGGGCTGTTCTACGGCATCTCCTCCAGCTACATGGATGGCGTGCTTGCCGCGCGTATGCCTTCGGCGTTACTCGGTGCGCTAAATTCTCAGGGTTATCAGTTTGGTCTGTTCTCCTCCGACGGTTTCAGCCAACCCTTGTATCGTCAGGCGTTGTTAGCGGATTACAGCCTGCCAGAAGCGGATTCTCAACCAAATAGCACTACAGTGAACCAATGGCAAAACTGGCTCAACGGCCAGAAAGCCGATGGCGCACCGTGGTTCTCCTGGATTTCACTTGATGGCGTCAACGTCAATGGCGAAAGCACCAAGGCGCGTCAGCGCAGCTATTTGCGCCAGGCCACGGGGGTTGATGAGCAGATTGCGGCCGTGCTACAGACGTTGCAACAACGCGATTTACTCAAGAATACCGTGGTGGTGATCACCGCCCAGCGTGCGGTTACGCCGGAGAATGATGATAATCCGGGCAACCGAGCGACGTTGCGGGTGCCTCTGGTGGTGCATTGGCCGAATACGCCGGCGCAGACCATCGATCGTCTGACCGATCAGCAGGATGTGATGACGACGTTGATGCAACGTCTGCTGCATGTGCGCACCAATCCTGCCAACTATTCACAGGGTGAAGACCTGTTTGCTGCTCAGCGCAGCCACAACTGGGTGGCCAGCAGCGAAGAGGGAAAACTGGTGGTGACGACGCCAACCGTGACGCTGGTGCTGAATAACAACGGCAGTTATAGCGCCTACGATGCACAGGGCAATAAGCTGAAGGATCACAAACCGCAGCTGGCGCTGTTGCTTCAGGTGTTGACGGAAGAGAAGCGCTTTACCGCAAACTGATTAATTATGAGGCAGTTAAAACCTGCGCATATTGCAATCACGAGCGGAACCAGTAGACTACTTCTCCACGTTCGGCACGTAGCGCAGCCTGGTAGCGCACGGTCATGGGGTGTCCGGGGTCGGAGGTTCAAATCCTCTCGTGCCGACCAACTAATTTCCCCGCCATAGCAGCGTTTGATGAGAGTCAAGCGCTGCTAAGTCTATGGGGATTCTCATTCGTTCACAACTGTTCGTTCACAGTTGGTGTGAATGAGATATAGACACACCATTATCGTGCGCTACCAAACTGCGCTACGTGCCGCCACGCGATACCATTCAATAACTCCCTACATTCGCTGGGTCTCAGGCCAACAACTTTATGACCCCATAACCCTTGTACAGCTCATCTACTTTTAAGAGCCCTTCTTCTGTCGTAACTATCTCACATTGCCAGATATTCACCTTTTATAACTTGTTGGTATCATCTGTTGTCGGTCATGACTAACACAGGGATGAAATGAACTTCTCAGACTTCACCAACTTCTTGAGCTTGCAAGAGTGGGATAACGTTGTCTCTATCACGTCAAACGCGGTTGTGATCGGAGGCGTTCTCTTTGGCGGTTCAAAACTTCGCGAATTCGTGAAAAACAAAAAGCAAGGTTACGCAGTTGATGCGGCACTTGCACTTAAACACGAGATTGATATCACCAGAGGCAACTACAATCAGATGCGATTTCGCATCAACCAGATAATGACCTTCCTAACTACCCTTTCAGAACGTCAGCAACGAGCAGACGCGCAAGGTTATTACGATGTCCAGTTGGCTATGAAAGATATGGCAGAGAACACTTTCCGGGTTGGTAGTGCGTTTGTTAAAACTCGTTTTTACAGCGTCGAGATCAAGCCACAATCATGGAAAGCGTTTAATAATTTGCTTGATGCCACTGGAAACACTCAGCTCGCTATTTCTTCTCTGATGTCCAATGTGATGACTGCTCTTGCAAAACCACTGATAGAACAAGCCGATCTTGATGAGATAAGGAAAGCCTACGATCTGCACGGTGAGCGAATGAAGGAAGTTAACAAAGCTGTGTCAGAGATGGACGGCATAAACTTCGATGATCTGTTTGATTTTAGCAAGGTCAATAAAAAAGCCGGGAAATAATCCCGGCTTTAAGTGTTCAGTTTCTTCATGCGCTTTGCTGTTGCTGCTTCTCTGATCGCTGTCTCCAGCCCTTTGGACTGGATGTGATCAAACAGCACTGCTCGTTTCATGCCCAGATAACGTGCCAGTACAAGCAATTGATTTATAATAAATAATGTTATTTTAGTATTATTTGCATTGCAGACGTCAAGAAACCTCGCTGCGTCTTTAATCTGACAGCGTGGCGAGCATGTCCCGCTGCTTTTTGAGAGTGACGTAATGCATAATCGCCTGTTCAAGGCCATGCGTCGCCACGTATGATAAAAATGTGCTGCGGTGTACACCCAACGCTCTGGTGAGCGCAGATACGTTCAGCAACCCTGCATCGTCCAACGTCTTAACCTTAACTGACAGCAGCGGTGCGTTTCCCACACCCAGAATTTTCAATTGCATAGATTTACCTCTCCAACAATTTTGAAGCCATAAGTACGGGGGCGGCAATCACCGCCCTAAGCCGCAATTTCTTAGGCTGCGTCGTCCATTGTCACTTTCAAAACGAAGTCCGGACGCATTGGGATCTGAATCTGAGAAAGCTCACTGACTGTCTCATAATTCATAAATTTGTCACGGAGGACGTAATGATAACTCGGATAAACCGGGCCAGATGCAACCTCTGCATGGCGTGAGGCAGGCGTTTGATAGGTCATGTACGGACTCAAATCACCTTCAACAATGTTGGAAAAAGTCGCCAGCATGAAGCCATCACCATCAGCTATTTGGTACATCGGGTCATCTACCTGGATCACGGTTACACGCCCAAGGTTGAAGCGGTCATACGCTCCCAGCTCAGTTGGGAAGACGATATCGTTAGAAGTCGCTCCAAATAAAGCCGCTTGATACGCCGTTGGGTTCCCTTGGATCGCAGTGAATAACGAAGGTGAGGCCAGCAGATAGATCTGCTTAATGCTGCTTGACCAGCCGCCCAGCGCTTTCTTGAGCTTGGTGACAGCGCTCTGCATCTCAGTGATTACGTTGGCACTTACGCCAGTTTTCACCGTGGTAGACGGCTGCTCAATTCCCCAGAAGTCCGTCCAATCGATGGTTGGGCCTTCACGGAGGTGAGTGGCTTCTACAGTGTTATGCAGCAGACTCTGTGCCATTGCGTACTCTACATCACGACGTGTTTGCAGATAGTGTTTCACGGCGTGATTAGTAACAACTTCCTCCGCCGTTAGCTGGCGATTCTCACCCGGCGCACGTTTGCCCTGCCAGTCCTGGCTTGTCACGGTTGAGCTGTAAACGTGGAGTGGTGCTTGGATAGTGATGTTAGCTGCTTTTGGGAAGTTGAGAGCACTCATGGAGCTGCCATACCTGGCTTGGCTCAGCGTCACTTCACGTTGCACATCTTCCAGGGTATCGAGGGCGATGATCTGCGTATCACTTGGGTGTGCAGTGAAGATGCCGAGGGAACTCAGCAAGAAGCCATCACCATACGGCTTGACGAATTGACCGGAAAGGTTTGTGAAATCGGATAATTTCATTTTAGTGTCGTCCTTGATTAGATTGAAGTTTGTGGGATGTTTGCATCAGCAACGCGGTTGCCCTGCTTGATTAAGGCGGTGTATGCAGCATCTTTTGCGGCGGCAGCTACAACCAAACCGGCAGGGTTGAACACACAACCGGTATCACTGATAACCACACTGCGATCAGCACCTAAATCAACGTTGTCCAGCGCGACAGCACAGTTATCACCATCAGCAACGACATAGGCCGCACCAGTTGTTGGGTTAATCACATCACCACATTCGACATCATCAGCAAGGGTTAAGATGACTGTACGCTTATGCATGATCGGGTCAGCCGTATAGACCAGAACATCAGCGGGGGTCTTGCTATCATATTCAAAAATCATAATTTTTTTCTCCGTCAGTTTTGAGTTTCGTGGCTGATACGCCACTGTTATTACCTGTTTTGCCATTTATTCGCACCATCAGAAAAAAGGTGCACCGAAACCGGAGGCTGTTAGCAAACAGCCCCGGCACGGTGACGGAAACACGAATGAACGTAAGTTTTCTGAGGGAGAGAATTGGAAGAAGGGAACGGCAACGGCGGCTGGAGACCAATCGCACCGCCGTTGCGCTCGATGCCGTTTTATGTCCGGCAGACAACCCGAGGAGGGCAAACCCCATCGTGGTGGCATACCACAACAGGAGAATAAGCGGCGCTGGGAAGCAGGATGACCCGTTAGAGGTATCCAGGAGCCAGTGCCTGAGAGGAGATTAAATGCGACAATTGGCAGTAGTACGCAGTAGACTCTTTCGAATCCATCAATCACCCTACGTTAGTATTTTACCATACATCGTCAGATTTTACAACAAAAATGACGATTACTTATTGACTTACAATTCAGACTGTGCATTAAGAGCGACTCTGCCTTCAATCATTCGTCCCTTTAATCGGTGTTGATTCGATAATGTGCGAATAACGTTCAGGGTCTGAGGCGACCACCTGTCGGCATTTCTCCCGCGCCAAGCGGAGCATTTCCGGGTCAATCTCGTGGGCCTGGAAACCACCTGCCCCAGCCCCCAGACTCTTTTTGATCCTTGCGGTTTTCTGCTTGCTGTCTCTCACTGGCGCTGGCTTAGCAGACGGTTTCCAGTCCGGGTTAGACTCAAGAAAACGACCAACGGCGGCGCAGACTGCTTCCTGGCGCTGGGCGTCCTCTATCTCTTCGACCGTCCTTCCTTGAAGCACGGCGGCAATGCCGTCTCTGACTTTTTGCAATGTTGTTTTCATTCTTATGATTCCTGTACAGGGCAAGCCCGTCACGGGCGCAGCGATACGCCAGCCATGCAACGGGCAGGTAAGGTAAGATTTCTAAGAGGTTCAATTCTGGAACTATCAGGCTTTAGCTGTCGTGCCTGCGGCGGCTGTCTGGTTCGCTTTTTGACCTGCGGCTTTTTTAATGCCGCCCGCTTTACGCTGGTTAGCTTCGCTAACGTCACCTCGTGACGCTGGACTAACGCGTCTCACCGGGTTTATCTGGATCGGTTTAAAACGGCTCGATGCCTTCCGCTCACAGACTTTCCGATACTCCACATAGAGCGGGTCATCTGCTGGCGGCAGACGTGAATTGATCGCGGATTCAGCAACGCCATTCTGCCGGAGGGACATCACCACCCAGTACAGGGACAATCCCAGCCCCGCTGCGATATCGGCGAGCGTCTCACCCTCGTTAAATGAGGTCAGCGCCAAGCGAGCATTGGTGTGTTCGTTCTGTTTGGCAAATCTGCGACATCTTGGGTTATACGAGTTGTCGTACAGTTCCATGACACGATCCAGAGGTAAACGCAACAGGCAAGCCACGCGGCCTGGTGAGTAGCCAGCAATTAAAAGGTGTTTGGCCTTCTGGATAATATCGTCGGAGCGGCAACGCCGTTTGTAGAGAAGGGTCAGGTCTGGTTTTTGTTTTGGTTCGTTTTGGTCAGCCGTCAGGCTGTTACGCTTCTCATCAGTCATAGTTCCTCACGTTAAAAATTTGGATCTTCTTCGTATTCCGGCTCTGGTGTCGGTGTCGATAACAGGTGCGACGGAATATGCCACTCGCGGGCCTCTGCCATGTATTCCTCACGGGTGCGAACGGTATCGCTGTCTCGCTCATCCAAGGTGTGACGTGCCACCCAATAAACATACTGGAAACTCTGCAATGTACCGTCAGCGTTGCGGTTAGGAGCCACATCACCTGTCAGGCTGTTAATAAACGCCTCAGTAATGACGCCGTGCTCATCAAAGATCTTCGGCTCCTGCGGCTTCATCGCATCAGTATCATCGGTGCCAGCATCGCTGCCGCGCTCAGGATCAACTTCCACGCCAGATGGCTGTCCAGCAACAACCGGGGCAGGCTCAGGGGCCAGGTCAGGATTCTGACCAGCGGGCTGGTTAGCGAGCGCATCAGTGGCTGGTGTAGCAGCGGTTACTGCCTGTAGTTCTGCCTGTGGTGCCTGTAGTTGAACCTTCTCATCGGATATTTTGCTCTTTTTGATCACCTTCCGTTTGCCAGGTGAAGGTGGAGTGACACCCAATGTAACAACGGAGGCAGGCGGGATCGCTACGTAATTGCTGGAGTTGACGTTACCACGTACTTTTACGGTGTGTTTTATCACCACCTTCGCAGCATCCAGCGCTTTGAGCGCATCAATCACCGCCTTTTCTGATACACCCATTTCCCAGGCGATAACGTCGGTATTGGTATGAATCGGATCATCATTACCGCGACCTTCATTCTCCTGGAAGGTCCAGATGTAGGCATAGATCAGCTTCATCAGGGAAGTAAATTTAATATCCCCGGCTGGGGTGTGTAACTTTGTCATCCGGCGGACGCTGGTAGAAACCACGTCGTAGGTTTTAGTTTTTGCTGCTGCGCTCATTGTCCAATCCCTGTGGGTTCGTTATCAGTCGTTCGCCGTTCACGGCGTCTATTTTTTTAATATCCAGCGCCAGTTTCTGGCACATAATGCGGATCATGCGGGGAACCGGCATCCCCAGACGGTCCGATTCCTCGCGTAGAATCGCGTATGTTTCATCATCAAGTGAAAGTTTCATGGTGCGTTCCCTCTATAGGTAGACACAAACAAACCTCGCCAGTGGTCGCTCAGAAGGCGAACCGGCTCAGGTTGTCAGTAATTATTTAAAGGGTGGTGATCGGTGTGGTAGCAGTAGGAAAGTTGCCCGCGACTCTATAACCGTGTTGTTCCAGGTTCTCTACGCCGTGGGTGGCAACCAGGAATAGAATCACCTCTTCCGGCGTCATACCGAGATTGAGTTTCTCTCTATAGAGGCGGCTGTAACCCTGGAGCACCGGGGCCAGAATCTCAGTCAGGGATTGACCGTCAGCGTACTGGCGGGATAGCGGCTTGAGGATCGACTTGACCGCACGAGCACTTTTTGCTTTCTTCCGTTCCTGTTTCAGGATATGAAGTGCAACGGCAAGCTGCGGGTACTTAGCGTGCGCCGCATCTGCTCCGCCATTTCTGGAGATGAAAGACCAAAGCGCGGTTTTGGTGTACGTGTCGTAAAGGATCGCGTCTGCGATCTGCTCGCCAGTCATGGTGGCTGGGGTGATGCGTTGGGATTTCGGTTTGTTCATTTGGGTTCCTCCGTAGGATAGAAATTATCGGAGGGTCTGCGTGTACCCATTTAGTCAGGAGCCATCACCGGGCGGCGATGCACCTTATTTGTTAAAACCATTGTATCAGGGATACTTACAAATAGCAAGCATATTTAAAGATATACAATTATTTCGTCATCTTACTATTGCACAATCCTGATTTCAATGTCAAGATCTTTTTGATTAACGCTAAAACGCTCTACAGCGCTCTGTAATGCGTTCTGATGCCTACCCGCTACATCGATATTATGTTAGGTGTTACAGCGCCGCGTAGACCCCTTTCGTTAAGGATTTGATGGCGCAGCGGACGTATAGTTGGCGTGGGTCTTGCTTAACCACTTCCCCACTCACCCTCGCGGCCCCATTGACTCTCACACTACGTGTTCGTGACAGTTTCCAAATTACTGCGCGGGCTGTCGCCCTTGCTGCCCAAAAGGTGGCGAGCCTGTTCGGTCAGAACAGGATAACGAGTCACCGCATGGGCGATGGATATCGCGAAGCGTTGAGCGTAGCGACTGAACAAGGCCAGAACGATAGCCATCACATTGGCGATCTCTAAAGGTGTTTGTCGTTTGCCCTGCGGTAAGGTCTTCACGGCCAGGGAAGACCGCATAAGGTTTTACTGATCTGGTCAAAGGTTTTAAGTGATCGTAGTTATCTGATCTTAGTACACTGAACTTTATTCAGTGGTTACCACTTACCTTTATTCAGTGGTAATGGCTGATTTACCACTTACCTTTATTCAGTGGTGGATTCTATTAGTAGAGGATCTTTACTAACGCACGCACCAGAGACACCATACTGTCTCACCCTCTGGGACACCATACTGTCCCTACCCCAGTAGTGTCGAAATCTGGCAGGTCAGAACCGACGCCGAGTCAAAACGCCGTCGTGTTGGTAGCGCATCCACTGGTAATGCAGAAACAGATGCACGATGTGCTGTACCACCTCTGGCGGATCTTTTCTCAAAATAAATGCCATTAAATAGCCTGATAATAATGATTAAGTGCAACTAAATACGCCGTAACCTGCCCTATTTCGCCCCGTCTGGGCGACTCGCCACGCGTGGTTATGGTCAAGTATCGACCTTCGCTATGGTGGGGATTATACAGCGGTATGACCTGAGCGCCACGGCTGGCGGGGGTTCGTCAATTTTGTCTGCCGATATCGTGGCTTGCCTGTTCATCGCGGTGCTAAACCGGATTCACTCATAACGCCTCATTTCTCTGCAAAAAAAAATCACTTCGCCAAAGCCGGAAACGATGAGAGTCAGGCCGATTTTCAGGCACATGGGACGCGTTCTGGAGGGCGCTTTGCTTGTGGTAATCGTGATTCAGATCGCGACGGTAAACGCCGCTAAGGGCTTCTGATGAAACGTGGCAAGTGTTGCCGGATAGTGGAAGAGTTGAGGCCGTACATGTTGTGGAAATGAGATCAAAGCCAGGGCCGGGAGCCGGGGCACATCACCAGCACCAGGCGTCATGTTGGTGGGAAATCTGCCGCCAGCAGGCAGGAGACGAAGCGGCGCTCTAAGTTAGGTCACACTATTCAAAACTGTGACCTAAGCAAGGAGGCACACAGGCAACTCATTGAATGATAATAACTTTTATCGCATCGCCGTCTCTCCCGCCGCTGTACCGTAGTTTTATGCAGTCACTAAAAGAATAAAAATGCAGAAAACGCGAATGAAAACTCAATAACCGCATAGATTGATGATGTTCAGCCAAGAGCCGGGGAACCGGGCGAGGACTCGAACGATCACCCAGTAAGATATTTTGAAATTATGTTTCATTTTTATTGAGCCAGCCAAACAGGCACTTAACCGTGCTCTGAGTCCGAAGGATATTTTCCGGCCTGCCCGTCTTCGGCATAGCCCCTTATTGGTATACCTCCCGGCGGGGGTTGCATCCATCACACTTGTTGTGACCTAATAAAAATGATTAAAAAAACCCTTTAAAATGATCATGTTGCGATCAATAATTCACTCATAGGAACAATTACGGAGAAACAAATCATGGCAAAAACCAACGCGCCAACGCTGGAGGAAGCAGCGGCAATTGAGAAGGTTTTGAGGTATCGCAATGAGACCTACGCAGACGCCTGGGCGCTTAATCTCAACCTGGCGTTACGCATTAGTGATCTGTTGGCACTGACTTATAAAGATGTTGCCGGGACGGAGATTCGCATCACAGAGGGCAAGACCAAAAAGGCGCGGGTTATCCCGATTAACGAAAAGGCGCGGGAGATCATCAACCGCCGCCGTGCGGCATATCCCGAGGATATCTTCCTGTTTCAGTCCCGATCAAACCGGGTGAAGAATCAGGCTGCGAGGCCAGTCTCCAGAGAATCGGCGAGCCGGGCATTCAGTGAGGCTGGGGAGATGGTCACGGATAAGAACATCGGAACACATAGTGCCCGCAAGTGTCGCGGGCGTGCATTGTGGGAACGTGGTGTACCTATCGAGACAATATCCAAAATGCTGAACCACAGCAGCCCGGCAGTTACCATGACGTATCTCGATATTACACAAGATGAAGTGAATCAGACCTACGATCTGAACATTTAACAACACGGGGTGGAAAAGATGAAAAAATGTACAACAACATTAACCTTAATGGCCCTTCTGGCATGTCAGCCACTGACAGCACACGCAGGCCGGATCACGATGCAACTCACTGAACAAGAGGAGACAGCAAACAGCAAAACCTTATGCCGTTATGAAAATTCCATTTACTCATTCAGCTATGTGACGCGGAGCAAACACTGCCCAAGCGTGAAAACCTTCGATACAGCGGATTCAGGTTGACGAAGCATGTAGAAAAATCAATCGATTGATGGCTGATTTACTGGTTAGAACAGTATGTGACGTTACAATCTCTAAGAGATAAAATGTCTATTCTGTTGATTGAATTCATGAAAATAATTACTGTAACAGGGTAAAATGTAACCACTTAAATTTCTTGAGTTCCACTTTTGGGAACAAGTTGACACAGCAAACAGAGAACACTATGATGTTCCCATATTAGGAACAAATTATGCGATTGTGCGGAAGAAATCATCTGGATGAGTTAAAGAAAACCACACCTGCCTGCATTGTTTGGATCAATGCATGGGCAGCAGAGATAGATTTAGTGGTTTGGAAATCAGTCCATGATGTTATGAACCAGTTTCCAAACGCCTCCAGTGTTGATGGACGCTCTTTCATATTCAAAGTTGATGGTAGCAACATCGCTGTTGAAACTATCATTGATTTCAACATGTTACTGGTGCTTATTACCTCAACAAAGGTAATGTAATGGATATCAAAGTAATAAAAACAGAGCAACAGCATCAGGAGTATTTGAAGGAAATTCACTCCTTAATGTTGGAAATGCCCCCTATTCATTCCAAGGCGCATGAAGACTTGGAGTTGTTAATAACTATTGTTGAAGCATATGAGAACTCAAAGTATCCAATCGAACTTCCGGATCCTATCGATGCCATTCTTTTCAGAATGCATGAAAAAGGTCTAAAGCAGGTCGATCTTGTACCCTATCTGGGAACAAGGAGCAGAGTTTCGGAAATACTTGCACGCAAAAGACCTTTGACTGTGTCTATGATCAAAGCACTTTCTATTGGGCTGGGTATTTCCACAGATACGTTAGTTGGGATAAATGCTGTGAATGAGCATTCTTCTGACGATCACATTGACTGGTCTAAATTTCCAGTTAAGGAAATGATTAACAGAGGTTGGCTTCCAGATATAGTTGATAGAACGAAGAAAAATACCGAAGAAATTATAAAGAGCTTCATTGATCAAGTGGGTTGGCAGGCAAGTAGCAGTGTTTCGTTCAAACGGACGCTTTCTGGCGATGCTTATTCACCTGCAACAAAGTATGCGCTGTTTGCATGGGTCAGCAGAGTGGTGCAACAAGCACGTAAGAAAAAATCTAAGCTTGATCTTTTTGATCCTACTATTCTATCAACAGGTTTCTTAAGGGATTTGGCGCAACTCAGTTGGTTTGAAAAAGGACCGCTGCTTGCCATAGAATTTCTTGAAAAACATGGAATTGCTGTGATTATTGAACCAAGTTTAAAAGGTACTCGTATCGATGGTGCGGCTCTTAAAGATATAGATGGGCTGCCAATCATTGGCCTTACATTGAGACATGACCGTTTAGATAATTTTTGGTTTACCTTGCTTCATGAAGTAGTCCATATTTGGAAACACGTTCATAATGAAGAAACTTTCATAGACGACTTGGATGCATCCTCTGACGATAAAAAAGAAGCAGAGGCAAATAGATTAGCAAAAGAGTCCTTTATTCCAAGAGCAATTTGGAAACGCAGCGATGCTTATATATCCCCATCAAAAGAAAGCATTGATACCTTATCACGGGAATTAAAAATCACTCCTGCAATAATAGCGGGGAGATTAAGAAGAGAATCAGGCAATTACCGACAGTTCTCGGATCTTATTGGACAAGGCGAAGTAAGCAAAATTTTAGCTATTGTTATTAACGAGTGATTTTAGGAGGCCGTCTATGTACCCTACTTACGTTCCTATTCTTAAAGCAAAGCCAGGTGAATTTTCGGCCTTGGATAATCTAAAACCTATTTACTCGGAAAAAATAACTCCTTTTTTTGAAATTCCGAAATTTACCAAAAAGGTTAGCGAAGCTGCCTATTTACGCGGTTCAACACAACCTAAAAAAGACTATCTCGATAAAGTTTGTCGTGATATCAAAGCCTCATGCAATTCCTCAAGCATATTTTTTGACCAGTTTGAATGGAAACCAAACGTTTATACTGAGACAGGTGAACATGTATACAGTTATGTGTTTCGAAAATTATCATCGAATGGATTGAAGGTTTATCCTGTTATCGGCTTAGATCGCTGGGAAGATATTGATTATCAGAACTCACTGAGAAACCTATCAGTACCTGGAGACACATTATATTGTCTACGCATTGACTCTGAGACCATTGAAGATTCATATGATGAAGAGCATTTCATTGAAAGTATTGAGAAAATAATGCATGAACTTCACCTAACGGGTGAACGAATGATTATCCTTTTTGATTTTGGAGATGTAACAAAAAAATCAATTGTTTCTCTTCTCGCTGATATGCATCATCTTCTTAAGGTTGTTGAGCAATTTTATTTTGGTGCAAAAATGATTGCAGGTGCATCTTTTCCTACATTCATTAATGAAGCAGTTAAAGATGAAGACTCAACCGGTTATGTTGACAGGCGTGAAATGGTTGTTTGGAAGACATTGCTGGACGAAAACTTTGAAGATCTCATTTTTGCGGACTATGGAATAAGAAACCCAAGCTCAGCGGATGATATTCCTGCTACACATGCTAACGGTAAGATTAGGTATACCATAAACAATAGATATTTTGTCGCCCGAGGTCACTCTAAGCAGAAAGGAAACAAGGGAGATCAAATCTACGATCTTGCAAAAGTTATTGTTAGTTCTCAACATTACTTAGGGGTTCCTTTTTCATGGGGAGACGAGAAAATTAATGATTGTAGCCTTAAGAAACTCAAGGGTAGGCCTCAGGATTGGATTGGTTTCGACACTAACCATCACATTAGCTATGTAGTTGAAGAAGTTCTTGAATTCTATAGAGTCAAAACAACTAAAAAAGCTCTTGCATAATAATTGATAATAAAGCCCGCCATTGGTGGGCTTTATTTTAACAACTAATCAGACATTAATAAAAATTATTCCGGGTTTAAATTTTCACCCCATTAAGACTGCTACAGAACTTGCTTTTAAGTGACTATATCGTGCCAGCATTCCGATACTTTTATGTCCAGAAATGCACTGTAGCTGAATTGTGTTTAGCCCTTTCTCAGCGTAGCGAGTGATCGCAGTGTGTCTTAGGCTATGAAAACACACGTCAGATAATTTTATACGCTTTGCAGCTCTTCTGAATGCCTGTGAAACCGTGTAATCCACGTATGGAAACAATATCTGGTCGCTATCTCTGCCATCGCATAGCTCTTTTAATAAGGAGAATGCTACTGATGAGAGTGGAACATCTCGGCTTTCGCCATTTTTTGTTTCCGTCAGATGGATAACCCTCAGTTTGAAGTTCACCATGTCGGGTCTCACACTCAAAATCTCACCACGCCTCATCGCAGTTTCGTATGCAAGTATCACAATTGGCTTAATTCGCAGACTAATGACATCAAGCAGCATCTGATATTCCAGAGGTTCAATAATCTTTTCACGTGGCTTTCCAGGCGGCGGTAACTTAACTGGTTGCACCACATCTTCACATTTGATTCCTTTCTCAGCACTCGCCCAACGCAATAATCGCGAAAGTAACTGCATCTCAAGTCGCACAGTGCTGCCAGCCACAGATTCCATGCGTTTGCTGCGATACCCAGCCACCGCTTCACTTGTGATGCATTCAATCTGAGTGTCGTTGAAGTAACCCGATAGTGTGTTGAGCTTATACATAATGGCTTCATAACCTCCACGTTGTTTCCCGCTTATGGTCATAACTTCCTTGAGGTAGTCTGGTGCTAACTTAGCGATAGTGTTGATTTTGGGTCTGCCACGATGGGGCGAGTCTAAATTTTGATTGGGATGATTTTGCTCATGAGATTTAGCCCATGCTTGAGCTTTTTCTCGTGTCAGATGAGTAGATGAAACAGGTTTACGTCCAGCGATTCTTATTTGAACATTCCACTTGCCAGAAGGTAGTTGTCTTATTGCAGCCATTCACATTTTCCTCTTGTGTGAATGCTGCTATGAAAAGGAATACCATGACCTAATGAAGTTCCAAGTAGGTCATGGGGTGTCCGGGGTCGGAGGTTCAAATCCTCTCGTGCCGACCAAAATCCCAAAAAAAGCAGCCTTTATGGCTGCTTTTTTGCTATCTGAAGGCCACTACTCCTTACCACGCTGCGCCAGCCACTCTTCACGCGTCAGCTCCCAGGTTCCTGCTTCTAACTCGCCCTCCACGAAGGTTTTGCGGTAGGTCTCGACTAACCGCATGCCGGTGCGTTCTGAGATGCGGCGAGAAGCCAGATTATCCATTGCCTTGGGCACGCGCAGACGCGTCTGGTCGAGGTGAGTAAACCAGAATTCGGTGACCGCTGCACAGGCTTCACTCATCAATCCCTGCTTCTGCCATTCGGGCACCAGCCAGAATCCACGGTTATCTTCCTCCCCCAAACGCAGCGAGATTAAGCCAATTAAGCTGTCGGGATCAGAGCGATGGCGAAGGCTCCAGTGCCATGCCTGCCCTGCTCTCATCGCGGGCAGCGCCATGCCATCAATATACTGACGGGCGCCATCATCAGGATAAGGCCAGGGCACGGAACCAATCAGATGGCGCACAATCTCCCAACGGGGAAAAACCTGCTGCACCTGTATCGCATCTTCGCTTTGCAGCGGTTGCAATAGTAAACGGGGTGTTTCCAGACGGGATATTTCCATAATGGCCTCCTTGGTTAACCCTTTCAGTATTATCGGAAAATCGATTTGATGAGAAATCCTCCGTCAAAAATTCAATCACTTACCGAAAGCAATCAAAGCGGAGCGGGATCACATTTTTCATCAAATATGACAGCATTTCACCTGATTGAAACAAAACTGTCATACAGTTTAATTACTCTAATCCTTCCTGTTTTTCGATGGACACCTATTATGGTCATCAAAGCAAAAAACCTGCAGGACGCGGAAGAACTCCTGCACTCAGGTATCAGTAAAGTAGAACTGGCTTACGATATCGGCAGCGACGATTTTTTCCGCCTGGCTTCGCGGTGGTGTGACCGCGGTGCACGCATTACCAAAGGCAATGAGCACTTTGTGGTGCAGATTAAAGGCATGTCCATTCCGCCTAATCACTAAACGCGTGTGAGCCGCTTTGGCTTGCGCTTTTCACGGCTGACGGGTAAAAATAACGTTTTAACCGTCAGCCGTGATGCTTAATGTTTGCTTCTGAAATTCCTCTTGCACTCCCCTCTTCTCCTTTTATCACCGCTGCGGCAATAACGCAGTCACCGCTTGCCATTGCATGGTGCGAATTTAATCAGCAGGCATGGCACAGCGACCTGCATCAACAATGGCAACTTCCGCTTCCAATAGCGCTACAAAATGTCGTGACCAAGCGTAAAGCTGAACATTTAGCCAGCCGCTGGCTGGCACAGCAGATGCTGTCACGCTTCGCGATGCCTGATTTTGTGTTGCGTAATGCGCCCGACCGCTCGCCTTTGTGGCCCGTGGGGATTCAGGCCTCACTTTCCCATTCGCAGCAGATGGCTGTGATTGCAGCAACTCGGGAACCTCTGTGCATCGGGGTGGATGTCGAGCAAGTGATGAAGGAACAGACCGCAGAGGAAACGGCGGAGATGCTGATGAGCAGTGCAGAGCGTCAGCGATTAGCATCAGAAACACTGCCGTTTGCCGCGGCGGCCACCCTGCTATTTTCGCTAAAAGAGAGTGTGTATAAAGCGTTGTGGCCACAGTTGCATCAGCCGATGGATTTTCTGCAAGCGGAGTTACTGGAGTGGGATCTGGCGCGAGGCCGCGCCACGCTCACGTTGACGCAGGACTTTTCACGCGAGTTTAACGCCCGTACACGCCTGCAGGCGCACTTCTGGCGGCGCGGCGACCGCGTTATCACTCTGATCGCTCATCCACTGAACAACCCATAAAAAAACCGGCTCAGAATCAATCTAAGCCGGTGACAACACAAGACGACAGAAGTGTTCCAGGGAGACAGAGACGAGGAATCTCCGTTGAAACTTACCTTACCCGTCAGACAACCCCTTGCCCAATAACGGTTTTTGCTAAGCTTTCCCGACTGTCGTTAATGGCCGGTGTCGGTGCGCTTCACCGCATCCAGCGTGGCCATCTCACGTTCGTTACCGGTAAGTTCACTAAGCTGGCCTTCGCGCATCTCCAGCAACCGATCGGCATGAATGAAGTAGTGATCATCATGGCTGATAGCAAACACCGTTTTACCTGACGCCTGTAACCATGGCAGCAGTTCGCGGTAGAAGATACGACGGAAATGCGGATCCTGATCGGCGGCCCACTCATCCAATAGCAGGATGTCGCGTTCTTCTGCCGCCGCCAACAGCAGCGCCAGTCGCTTGCTTTGCCCTTTAGAGAGCTGCAGATTCAGCACCTTATTGCCCTGTAGCTTAAGTTTGTCCTGCATCTTCAGGCGTTCCAGCCACTGCTGCACCAGCCCAGGATTGGCTGGCTGACCGCCGTGACTGATCAGGCGATCAAACAAATGTACATCGGTAAACACCGCTGAGAAGTGTTTACGGTAAGCATCGAGGTTGTGCCAGTCGACCACTTTACCGTCTAAGAGCAAACTGCCCGATTGTGGCTGATACAGGCCAGTGAGCAGCATCGCCAGCGTCGATTTGCCGCTGCCGTTGCCCCCAATCAGGAACACTAACTCGCCACGTTGCAGCGTCAGATTAATCGGGCCAACCTGGAAACCGTGCTCGCCATAATGGAAGCAGACATCGCGCAGCTCCAGTGTTTGCCAGTCACTCACCTGTGGCAGCGCTTTGAATTGGGCATCGTAAGGCGCGAGATCGAAGGTGTTGATTTTACGGAAGGCGACCTGCGCACTGAGTAAGGTCGGCAAGGCTCCCACCGCCGCCAGTAACGGCGTACGTAAGAACAACAGCGTCAGTGAATAGGTGGCAGCCACCGCCGTGTTCGCCCAGCCCAGCCCATTGGCCATAAAGAACACAATGCCAATCGCGCCCAGCATCATGATATTTGACCAGTTAACCGCGCTGAGATGGAAGGTGTCGGCACGAACAATATGATGGCGATAGCTTGTGGCGTTTTCCTGATAGACGCTGTCGTAAATCATCTGCGCACGCTCGCGGTTAAGCTGTAGCTCCTTGCGCCCTTCAATGATGGTCTGGAAATCACGGTATAGATCGTCTTCGATTTCACGCAGCTTTGCCATGTGTTGATAAACGCGTGACACCAGCAGCCAGCCGCCCACCAGCGTGATCACTAACCACAGGGAGGTTATCAGCAGCATTTTTGGTGACAGCCACGCCAGATAGAGCGCGGAACCCATGGTAATAATGATGCCCTGAATCAGCTCCGGCAGGCGGACAAAAGCGATAGTTATCGCACGCACATCACTGGTGAGTCCCGCCAACAGTTGCGCGTTACCGATCTGTTCGATGCGTTCAACGCGGGTGTCCAGAATACGTTTGATGAACTCACCGCGCAGCCGCCAGACAAAGTGGTGGCCAAGCTGAGTTAACGCCAGTTGCGAACCCAGCGTCACGGCCATCAGGAGAAACAGCTGCCCCAGAAAGCTCGGCAGCACCGAAATCGAGGTATTTACCGCGACGATCAGCTCGTTATTGATATAGGCGATTAAGCCGATGCCGAGCGCGGCGCTTAACAGCGTAAGCAGAATGACGCCAATAAAAGGCCAGCGATACTGGCGATAAACCACTTGCAGCAATGCCATTAACAGATTCCGGAGGTCAACCAAGCAGCCTGCAGTTTAATGGCGCGTCGAATGATAGCAAGATCAATTCTCATTCACCGCGCCGTTAATGGGCGCGGCGAAAAGTGAGGTTAAAGCGAAAGGCGCCCGCCGCCGGATGAATACCCGGTTTGAGCGGCAGAATGCCGTGATAGCGCAAGCGCGAAGGACCGCCCCACACCACGATATCCCCGTGCTCCAGCAACACGCGTTGCGTGGCATCACCGCGCTCAAAACCGCCGAACTGGAACACCGCAGGCAACCCTAAGGACACTGAAACTATCGGCTGACGCAGATCCTTCTCGTCTTTATCCTGATGCAGCGTGAGTTTGGCACCCGGTTCGTAGCGGTTGATTAAGCAGGCATCCGGGTTAAAGCCGGAGAATCCCGCTTCCTGCGCGGTTTGCTGCGCCAGCGTGCGGAACAGCGCAGGCATTGGCGGCCATTTGTGTCCACTGGCGTTATCCTGCTCAGTGTATTGGTAGCCGCGCGAGTCCGTTGACCAGCCTAAATCGCCACAGTTGGTCATCGCCACCGACATGCGATGCCCTCCGGGTGTGATGCGATGAGCAAAGGGATTTTGCCTGGCAATGTCATGTATTGCCGCCAGCAATGCGTCCGCATCGTCGCGTGCGCGGCGGCGTAAAATCACTGCGCCTTCCGCCAGCGGCTCTTGCCACGGCGCCTCTTCGCTAAACAGATCCAACATCTGCGCCTCCTGCCGTTATTTGCTTTCCTGATCGATCAGGAAAGATTTGAACTGGGGCGACATCCAGTGCGTAAAGCCGTCACCCTGTTTGCTGATCAGATAAACCGCCAAATGCTCTTTCAGTGCCAACGCTTGTGCCCGCTCGCTTCCCAGTACCATCAATCCGGTATCCCAGCCATCGGCTTCCAGCGCAGTGGTGGCAATCACGGTGGCCGACACCAGTTTATGTTCGATGGGTCGTCCGGTCGCGGGATCGATCACGTGTGAAATGCGTTTGCCGTCCAGTTCATAATAGTTGCGATAGCTGCCTGAGGTACTGATACCGTGCCCCTGTAAGTCAACGCGCGCCTCGACGGCGTTTTCACGATCGGTCGGTTTTTGAATCGCTACACGCCAGGGCTGGTTGCTGGCATTTTGCCCACGGGTTAGCACCGCACCGCCCACTGAGACCAGATAATCGGTAATGCCTTGCTGCTCCATCAATCGCGCCAGATGATCGGTGGCGTACCCTTCCCCCATCGTCGAAAGGTCGACATCCAGGGCGGGCAGATCTTTCTGCAGCCATTGCCCGTCCACGCTCTGAATCACATGCAGATGTTGTAAGCCGGTTTGCGCTTTCGCTGCATCAATCTGCCCCTGGCTCGGGGTGTGAGCTGGCTGTTTGGCGGGGCCGAACCCCCACAAATTGACCAGCGGGCCGACGGTGATATCCATCGCACCCTCGGTTTTATGGCCAATGCGCAGAGCTTCAACCACGATATCCGCCATATCCGCACTGATCGGCTGCGGCTGATTACCCTGATACTGGTTGAAGCGCGACAAAACTGAATCCTGCTTCCAGGTGGAGAGCTCCTGGTCATCACGATCAAGCTGCTGCTGAATAGCCTGCTGCAAAGCCGCCTGCCGTTGGGGATCCACGCCCGCCAGGCTGACACGCCACTGAGTGCCCATGGTTTTCCCCTCAAGAACCAGTGCGCTACGGGAGGCCTGTTGGTCGCAGCCGATCAACGCACCTGCCATAACACCACTTAGCAGAATATTCTTAATATCCATCACTTCCTCATCTGTAACGCATTAATTCATCCTGTTTCAAAGCATAAACCGCTTGTAAAACAGGCTAAAGCTGCTTGATGTTCATACCAGACTGCCACAGGATGGAGCGTTCAAGCCCCCAACCACACAGGAGCGACAGATGATTTTTATGATTCTCGCTGTATCCGCCGTTCTGTTTATCTTCGGGACTTTCCGCTGCTGGCAACACTATCGCCATCGCTTGATTCAGCATTACCCTTCGCGCAAACGTTAAATTTTTGCACCATGGATTGATAATATGCACCGCTTCAGCGCTGCCGGAGTGTAGCAAATTAGTTTGAGGCCGCGTGGCGCTGAGAGCGGTGATCTGGCATGAATTCTGCACCGTTGAGACTGAGTTGAATATCAGCGAGGTGCAAAATGGATAAGACGAAAACACAACAAACCTGGCAACACTGGCTGCGCTTCTCAGCGTTTACGCTGGCAGGCGTTGCGCTGGAAGGCAGTACACCGACGCCCAATACGTCCTCGGCGCCCGCGCCAAAAGCCAAAAAATGGCGCCCTGTATCGTAAATTTACCCTCCCAGCTCGCCCACGCCCGGATGTTCATCCGGGCGTCTTCCTGCCGCCAGGTGAAACACACGCTGCCCTGCCACTATTGATAAATCATTGAGAAAAGAGAAACGCTGAGAAATTGCCAGCATAAGGGCAGTTTAAAACTGCGTAAGTTGTGTTGTTAGTCGAAGGAACTATCGTGCAGGCGCAAATTGGGGAAAAGGCTGAAGAGAGAGCAAGTATTGCGGAGTGCGCTTAATGCCATTACTGCAATAGCGGCGGCCCGAAGGGAGACGAAGGGCGCACCGTGGCGCGCCCTACAGATCCTGCAACTTAGAACTGGTAAACCAGACCCAGCGCTACAATGTCATCGGTGTTGATACCGGCGGCATTGGTGAAGTTGTTGTCGTCCAGCATGTTGATCTGGTAATCAACATAGGTCGACATGTTTTTGTTGAAGTAGTAAGTCGCACCCACATCAACATATTTTTTCAGGTTCTGATCGCCGTAGTTCTGCACATTGCCGCGAGAAGAGACGAAGGCCAGGGATGGACGCAGACCGAAGTCGAACTGATACTGTGCCACCAATTCCCAGTTATCCGCAGTATCCGCATAACCGTAAGAAGTTGCGCTGCTTGAACCAAAGCGCGTCGCGTTGTACGAACGGGTGTACATCGCGGCCAGATACACGTTATTCGCGTCATATTTCAGCGCGCCGGTATAGGCATCTGCTTTATCACCACGTCCAAGAATGGCACCGGTGTTTTGGTTGTTAGTACGGTCAGACTGGAACATCGCTGCACCGATACCGAAACCAGAACCGATGTCATAGGTGGTGCTCAGGCCGTAACCATCACCGTTCTCACCCAGCACATCACGGCCAGTTGTAGACTCGGTTGGGTTATCGTTTTTGCCCTGATACTGAACGGCAAAGTTCCAGCCATCCACCAGACCAAAGAAGTTGGTATTACGATACGTTGCCATACCATTACCGCGCTGGAACATGAAGTTATCCGCGCCATAGGTATCGCCACCGAACTCTGGCAGAACGTCAGTCCAGCCTGAGACATCATAGATCACGCCGTAGTTACGACCGTAATCAAAGGATCCGGCATCACCGAATTTCACACCGGCAAAACCAACACGGGTGAAGCTGTTAGCGGTGCCTTCACTTTCTGAGGTGTTCAGTGCTGCCTGGTATTCCCACTGGCCGTAACCGGTCAGTTGGTCGGAGATCTGAGTTTCACCTTTGAAGCCGAAACGCAGGTAAGACTGATCACCGTCTGAGCCTGAGTTGTCGGAGAAATAGTGCAGACCATCGACTTTACCGTAGAGGTCTAATTTGTTGCCATCTTTGTTGTAAATTTCAGCTGCGCTTGCTGAACCTGCAACCAGCAATGCAGGGATCATCAGGGAGAGAACGCGACGTTTCATTTTATTACCCTCTTTAATGTGCCTTTATTTATGCCACTGCAAACTGAACGATTAAAAATTCAGCCGGCAAGCCATTGTTATTTTATACGGGGCAATAATCTATCACGAAAATGATACTAAATTTCCAAAAGTGTTTCATTGTATTTAATAGTTATTTCTAAATGTAAATATAGTGGAACTTATAATCAGCACGGATCAACAAAAAATACAGCACATATTGATAATCGATTATTTATTCATTTAATAACAACACTTTACATTGCAATATCATGCCGCACTGAATGATAAAACTAAAATCACCTCAGCGCATACAATTACTCCCGCTATCATCATTTATTTCATTATTCCCTTCATTCACCCCGAATGAGTTGTTTTACCCTAATTCCCGCCGGACATGTTTGTCCGGCATTTTTTTGGCCAAAATTCATCACCTTTCGGTAATTTTGAGTAAAGTTAGTTGATTGGGTTAAATTAACACAATCTCTACGGCGCATTATTTGTATTTTTCCGCACATTTTGTTCAATCGTTAGCCATCATTTTGCAATGTTAATTTCTGTGCGCAACTAAGAATACTGGAAAATACTCTGGTCCAGACTCCCTCCTATTTACCGACATGAGTTTTCTCTTATTCAATCGGTTAAGCCGAAGTGCAGCGATGATTTATTACCGCTGATGGTTTTATATTCATCCTGCTCAATCATGAAATCTCGATTTTCGACTAAAGATTCAGAGCAAAAAGGCTGTTCAGCCGCCAGGAAAGTTCTGGAAAAGCGTCACGCCACGCCAAAACTCGGTAATATGCCTGTTTCTGACGTTCATCTTTTCTGAACTCACCGGTTCTGAACAGCGGTGTGACACCAGCTTTAATGCTAAACTTCGTCGCTTTATTGGCTATTGAAAAAGACTTTTATGACAGCACTGGACGCCGCACAGCGCAATAATTTGCATCAGCGTGTCAACATGGGAACACGCATCGTCTTTCTGATCGCCGGACTTTGCATGTCGGCATGGGCGCCTTTGGTGCCGTATGCCAGCCAGCGCCTGGCACTGAGCGGTGCTTCTCTGGGTGGGCTGCTGCTGTGTCTCGGCATGGGATCGCTGGCAGCGATGCCGATCACCGGTGCGTTGATTGCCCGCGTAGGCGGCCGTCGGGTGATGTTATGTTCCACTTTAGTGGTGTTGGCGATCCTGCCACTGCTCACCCAGCTTAATGAGATGTGGTTGATGGCGGTGGCATTGATGATCTTCGGTGCCGGCTTGGGCATGCTGGATGTCGCCATGAATTTGCAGGCCGTTGAAGTGGAGAAAGCTGCAGGTAAGCCGATGATGTCGGGTTTCCATGGTTTCTTCAGCCTGGGCGGCATTATTGGTGCCGGTAGTGTCAGCCTGTTGCTGGCCAGTGGACTCTCGCCCTTGCAAGCCGTTGCGGTGGTGATGCTGTTGATTGTGGTGCTGTTGGTGATCAGCCTGCCAACGTTAATGACCGAACGTCTGCATCAGCCCGATCAGCCATGGCTGGTGATCCCACGCGGTTGGGTCGCCTTCCTGGGGTTACTGTGCTTCATTCTGTTTTTGGCAGAAGGCGCGGTGCTCGACTGGAGCGCGCTGCTGTTGCTGCAAAACGCCGGGATGGACGTAGCGCACGCGGGGCTGGGTTATGCCATCTTCTCTGTGGCGATGACAATCGGTCGTCTCACCGGTGATAAAGTGATTCAACGTTTTGGCCGTTACCCCGTGATGGTTACCGGTGCGTTGGCTGCTGCAGCGGGCATGACGCTGGCAGTGTTGCTGCCGTGGCCTCAGATTGCACTGCTGGCTTTCTTGCTGGTGGGATTCGGCTTAGCCAATACCGTGCCCATGCTGTTTAATGCGGCAGGGAATCAACACGATATGCCGTCGAATCTGGCGATTTCTGCCATGACAACATTAGGCTATGCAGGTATTCTTTCAGGTCCGGCTCTAATCGGATTTATTTCCCAGTGGCTCAGTTTGAGTGGCGCATTTTTATTGATCGCCCTACTGCTGCTGGCCGTTGCCGCCAGTGCTCGCCTGGTGGCGCGCTAATCGCAGGATCCTGAGACACTATGCTGCCTTACAAATTTCCGCTGACCTCGGGTAACGTTACCCGTTTCTTCGTGGTGTTCAACCTGGTGCTGTTTCTGGCGCTGGGTGCCATGGTGCACAACAGTGTCAACGCCTGGATCACCGAGAAGCGTTACGCGATGACCGATTTAGCGCGTGCGGTGCAAAAACGTATCGATGCCTCGCGTTTCGCCACCTGGCAGATTTATGAAAATCTCGCCACCAGTGCGGCCGGCTCAGCGCCCAATGCCAACCTTCAGGAAACCCGCCTGCGCCCGGATGTTTACTATCTGGAAAAGACGCGCCGTAAAACGGAAGCGCTGATCTTTGGGTCTCACGACAGCAGCACACTGGATATGACGATGCGCATGTCCAATTACCTCGATACGCTGTGGGGCGCTGAGAATCCCACCTGGTCGATGTACTTCCTGAATGGTCAGGACAACAGCCTGATCATGATCTCGACGCTGCCGTTGAAAGACATGGCGACGCGTTATAAAGAGAGCGCCATCAATACGCTGGTCGACAGCCGTCGCGCTGAGATGTTGCAACAGGCAAATGCCCTGGATGAACGCGAAAGCTTCTCACCGCTGCGCCACTTCGCCTGGCAAAACGATCACTACTTTACCCTGCGCACCACCTTTAATCAGCCTGGCCACCTCGCCACGGTGGTCGCCTTCGATTTGCCGATCAACGATTTGATCCCACACAGCATGCCGCTGGAAAACTTCCAGCTGATTCAGGATGCCACGCAGTCTTCCAGCACCAGCGGCGACGATGCCACCAGCGAAACCACTCATGTGTCGCTGGCGAATCCAAATCTGGAAATTGCGGCGTCATTGCCCAGCACGTCGTTACAGCTGGTTTATCGCGTGCCGCTCACCAGCCTCGCTATCGATACCCTGCATAACCTGATGTGGCCGCTGTTGATCAATCTGGTGCTGCTGCTGCTTTCCATTGCCGGCATCACCTTATTGCGCCAGCAGTCCTTGCGTCCGAATGAGAACCAAAGCGCCGAGTTAGATTCGCTGCGCATGCTGAATGAAGAGATTGTCGCCAGCTTGCCGGTGGGTTTGCTGGTGTATGACTTCGCCACCAATCGCACGCTGTTGAGCAACAAAATTGCCGAGCATCTGTTGCCACACCTGAATCTGCAGAAAATCATCAATATGTCCGATCAGCATCAGGGCGTATTGCAGGCCACCATCAACAACGAGGTGTACGAGATCCGCCACGCCCGCAGCGTGCTGTCGCCGCACACTCAGCTGTTTATGATGCGCGATCAGGACCGCGAACTGCTGGTGAATAAAAAGCTGCAAAAGGCACAGCAGGTGTTGGATCGTAATCATCAGATGCGTCAGCAGTTGATGCAAAATCTTGGTCACGCTCTGAACCGCCCACTGGAAAGTATGGTGGCGCAACTGGTGCAACTCAGCCAGCGTGATGACGATGAGAGCGTGCTGGATTTGCTGGATGAAAGTCAGGGCCTCGCGCGTTTGGTCGATGACATTGTGTTGTTGAACCGCCTGGAGGCGCACGACTGGTCGCCGGATGCCAGCGTGTTTAATTTGCAGGAACTGCTGGACGACATCGCGCTGGAAACCCTGCCGCTGATGCGTCGTAAAGGGTTGGCTCTGGTGGTTAATAACCATCTGGCAAATGACGAGATGCGCTTTGGCGATCGCCGTGCACTGCGCAAAGTGCTGACCACCCTGATGCACTACGCACTCACCACCACGCAGTGGGGCAAGATTACGCTGGAGATTAAGGCCAGTGAGGACAAACCCAACTCGGTGCTGCTGCATCTGGTGGATACCGGCTCAGGCCTGAGTGTCGATGAACTGGCGAATGTTGATTTCCCGTATCTGGGCGAAACCACCCAGGATCGCTATGGTCAGGCCTCCGGCATGGCGTTTTTCCTCTGCAAACAGCTGTGCAAGCAAATGGGTGGCCAGCTGGAGATCATTGCCAAACCCGATATCGGCACGCGCTATAATATTCAGCTACCGCTCGCGCTGGAACTGCAAGGCGAGCAGGAAGAGAAGCTGCTGGAAGGTGTAACCGCACTGGTCGATATCGCCGTTGAAGATGTGCACAAAATTGTATGCCGCCAGTTAGAGAACTGGGGAGCGAATTGCCTGACTTCTGATGAACGTTTATCAGGGCAAGACCATGATGTACTGGTCACCGACGATCCCGCCCGCCTTAATGGCTGGGCCCTGTTATTAGCTGGTGACGAAATGGGTCACCACGCATTGAACGATCAGCAATACCGGGTCAATTTCAATCTCAGTAATGCGCTGCTTGACGCGCTGCTGGCACTGATTGAAAAGCAAATGGCTCATGATTTGATGGAGGAAAGTAGTGAAGATGAGGCTGCCACGCCGTTAATGAGCGGAGGCTATTTCCAGCTGTTTACCGAGACAGTACCGCCTGATGTGAAGAGACTGTATACTGAGGCAGCGGAGAAGGATTATCCCTCGCTTGCTCAGACTGCACATCGCCTGAAAGGCGTGTTCGCCATGCTAAATCTGGTTCCAGGTAAACAGCTTTGTGAAGAGTTAGAACAACACATAAAACTATGTGACGATTTAACCATTATAAATACCACCAGTGAAATTGACGCATACGTCAACCAACTGCTGCAGCAAGGTAACCCATAAGATGAATAACCTGAATGTAATTATTGCCGATGACCATCCGATTGTTCTGTTCGGTATCCGTAAGTCTCTGGAACAGATCGAATGGGTCAACGTTGTAGGTGAGTTTGAAGACTCAACAGCACTGATTAATAGCTTGTCCAAACTGGATGCCAACGTTCTGATTACCGATCTCTCTATGCCAGGCGAGAAATACGGTGATGGCATCACACTGATTAAGTACATCAAACGTCACTATCCGGATCTCTCAATTATCGTTCTGACGATGAACAATAACCCAGCGATCCTGAGCGCCGTTTTGGATCTGGATATCGAAGGGATCGTACTGAAGCAAGGTGCGCCGACCGACCTGCCAAAAGCGCTGGCAGCCCTGCAGAAAGGCAAAAAATATACGCCTGAAAGCGTGGCTAAACTGCTGGAAAAAATCAGTGCTGGCGGTTACGGAGACAAACGTCTGTCGCCGAAAGAGAGTGAAGTTCTGCGCCTGTTTGCAGAAGGTTTCCTGGTAACGGAAATCGCGAAAAAGCTGAACCGCAGTATCAAAACCATCAGTAGCCAGAAGAAATCGGCAATGATGAAGCTCGGGGTGGAAAACGATATCGCCCTGCTGAACTACCTCTCTTCCGTGAGCGCGACTCAGGTTGAAAGAGATTAAGATATAACAAAGGCGCACTTCGGTGCGCCTGTTCTGTTGTACTACCCTTCCCTGCTTTTTCTCACGCGCTCTGCGTAAGTTGCCAGCGTCACTTTCAACACATCCAGTGTGACAGGCTTGGATAAGCAGTTATCCATACCGGCATCCATACAACGCTGCTTCTCTTCTGCCAACGCATTAGCCGTTACGCCAATCACCGGGAAGGCATGTCCCAGCTGACGCAGGCGCTGCGTCAGGCGATAACCGTCCATATTCGGCATGTTGACGTCACTCAGCACGATATCAATGTGATTGCGACTCAACACGTTCAGCGCATCAACGCCGTCCTGTGCGGTTTTGGTCTGGTAGCCCAGCGTGCCAAGCTGCTCGGACAACAGCATACGGTTAATTGGATGGTCATCAACAATCAGCACCATGATGTCATCGTAACGATTGGCTTCCTGCGGCGCTGCTAACTGCAGCGGCGTGCTGGTTTCGCTATCAATATCAATGCGATAAATGCGCCCCAGTAATGAAGGCAAATCATGCAGCATGGCGCTACTCTGCACCCATTGACCCGGCGCGGTTTCCTGCGGCATGTCGATGTGCTCGCCACAGATGTGAATCTGCGCGCGCACGGGCTGTGACACCGTATCCTGATGATCGCTAATGATCACATCATCACTACCGGCACTGCCCTGATAACGGGCTATCGCGATGCCCTGCTGTTGCAGCAGACGCAGCAGGAAGACAGCAAGATAGTCGTTACGCATGTCCAGCCAGATAGCTTTTTCCTGCAAGCCATCCAGCAGCGGCGGCGCGGGTTGCTGTCCAGCGTAAATTGGAATGCGGATGATAAACTGGCTGCCCATGCCCGGTTCAGAGTCGACCTCAATATCACCGTCCATCATGTTGATCAGCTTTTCACAGATCGCCAGACCTAGCCCGGTGCCCTGGAAGTTGCGCTGTACGCCAGATCCCACCTGGAAGAAAGGATCGAACAGACGCGTGACTTCTTTCGCCGGAATACCGACGCCGGTATCGCGCACGCGGAACGCTAAATAGCCATCTTTAACGTAGGCATGCAGAATGATGCAGCCAGTATGGGTGAACTTGATGGCGTTATTTAGCAGGTTAGAGATCACCTGCTGCAGGCGCATTGGATCGCCATCCATCGTCAGCGGCACATCATTTTCGATCATGACATATAACGTCAGACGTTTGCGCACCACCAGCGACAGATAGTTGCTGGCGATGTGATTGACTACCTCACGCGGCGAGAACGGGCGCGGCTCAATTTTTAGCTGCTCCGACTCAATTTTCGAGAAGTCGAGAATATCACTGATGATTTTCAGCAGCAGGCTCGATGAGTTGTTCATCGCCGTCACCAGCGTTTCCACGCCTTTCGGCAACGACTTGGTTTGCAGCAGGTCGAGGTTACCGATAATACCGTACAGCGGGGTGCGCAGTTCGTGACTGACGGTGGCAAGGAACATCGATTTCGACTGGCTGGCCTGCTCTGCTGCATGCGCCATCTCCTGCAACGACTGCTCCATGCGCACACGCGCCGAGACGTCTACCAGCACGCAAATCGCTACGTTTTCATTACGATAACGTGAATGCACAAAGCTGATTTGCAGGTTGGTGTTGGTGCCGGTAAGCACATCGACAAAGTTGACCTGCTGGCCCCCGATGATCTCATTCAGACGCTGGCGGTCTTCCTGCGTCAGCAACGTCAGGTAATTGTGCGCCAGTTCGTTACTCAGAATATTGGTGCCATCGCTGGTGCGCAGAATACAGATGCCGACCGGCGCCGAGGCG
Source organism: Pantoea sp. alder81 (assembly GCF_020179835.1). Classification (GTDB taxonomy): domain Bacteria; phylum Pseudomonadota; class Gammaproteobacteria; order Enterobacterales; family Enterobacteriaceae; genus Pantoea. Next base: position 662,319 of record NZ_JAIUDA010000002.1, read on the forward strand.
ACAATTTTGCGGTTGAACTGCTCGTGCTCTTCCAATCTATGTGCGTTGTCTTCCGCCGGCAGGAACATGCGACGTTCGAATATCCATGCCAGCGTGAACAGGATCAATGCGCTGAGGATATTCAGCAACAGGGCGTTGATCAGCATCAGCTTGAGCTGATCCACCAGCACATCGGTTGAGAGTGACCACACCACGTTAAGATTGGACGGCGGCAGTGGTTTCTTCAGCACTAACTGGCGATAGCTATCCAGATAACCAAACCAGGTGCTGTCATCTGGCAGATCGTCAAACGAGTAGCCGGGGCCACCGCGACGCGAACTCAGCAATGGACGGTAGTTCTCATCAGTGATGGTGGCAACCAGCGGTAAGCCGCCCGGCTGGATGAACTCATCGAGACGAATATTTTGTTCCACGCCCAGCAACGCCTGCAGCTTGTTAGCCACATACACCGGCATCACCATGTAGAAATTGCCGACGCCAGGCTGACTGCTCGGCGTAATCCAGTACATCGGATTACGGCGCTCTTCTTCATTGCCGCTGCGATAGTGCAGCACGCGCTCGCGCAGGGCTTTCAGGCTCCGTTCACGATCGACTGAATTGTTGTTACCAATGGCGAAATCGGCCAGACACTGGTTTTCACCCCCAATAAAGAACACCCGGTTGAGTTCGTAAGCGGAGGTGAAGTTACTTTTCCAGTAGTTGATGAAGTAACCCAGCGAATCGAGCGAGTTGCGCCAGGTGTTGCTCATTGAGGTGCAATCACCGTCGGAAAACAGCGGCGTGAACTGTGGCAAGGTACTTTTACCCGCAGGCAGACCATTCAATACATCCAGCCCGTTACTACTGTTACTCAGGCGATTTTCCGTAATGTATTTCAGTTCACGCATCACATCCGCCGAGTGGCGTACATACCATTCGGCCTGACCATAATTAGTGTCAAATTCCTGACGAACCGAGTTCTCTTTCTCGTGCAGTACGTTGATGATGAAGAAGGTGGTCAGCAACGCACCCAGCGTCCAAAGCAGCAGCGCCAGCGCACGGAACAGATAGCGCGAGATGCGAAGCGTGGTACGAAAGGAGACGAGATATTTCAAAAGAGACTCACTGGCGGCAAGGGGTTGTCAGGATGTTGAAAAGCTTTCATACACTAGCTTTATCGGGCCTAAAAAGCCAGTCAGGACGCGACTTTGGGAGTGAAACTCGGACAAAAAAAAACGGCAGGTCAGTTGCCCTGACCTGCCGTCTGTTTTCACCGTGACGGATTACTCTTCTTCGTCCGCTTCCGGTGCGTCGTCGTTGTCGACTTCCGGCGCGATATCCTCTTCGCCTTCTGCGACGCTGCCGTCGATGGCGTCGAGTTCTTCCTCTTCCACCGGCTCAGCGACACGTTGCAGACCCACAACGTTTTCGTCTTCAGCGGTACGAATCAGAATTACGCCCTGAGTGTTACGACCCACAACGCTGACTTCCGACACGCGAGTACGCACCAGCGTACCCGCATCGGTGATCATCATGATCTGATCGCCATCCACCACCTGTACCGCACCAATCACTGGCCCGTTACGTTCGGTGACTTTAATCGAGATCACACCCTGAGTCGCACGCGACTTGGTTGGGTATTCGCTGTTGGCGGTACGTTTACCGTAACCGTTTTGCGTCACGGTGAGGATTGCACCCTCTTCACGCGGCACAATCAGCGACACCACTTTGTCGTTTTCAGCCAGCTTGATACCGCGCACACCGGAGGCCGAACGGCCCATGGCACGAACAGCGGTCTCAGCGAAGCGCACTACTTTACCGGCAGCAGAGAACAGCATCGCTTCGTCGGCACCGTTGGTCAACGCTACACCGATCAGCTCATCATCTTCACGCAGGTTGATGGCAATAATACCGGCGCTACGTGGACGGCTGAACTCCTGCAGTGCCGTTTTCTTCACGGTACCGTCAGCGGTCGCCATGAAGATGTTGAAGCCTTCAGTGTATTCACGCACCGGCAGAATAGCGGTGATACGTTCGTTGGCTTCCAGCGGAAGCAGGTTGACGATCGGACGACCGCGCGCACCACGACTCGCTTCTGGCAGCTGATAGACTTTCATCCAGTACAGACGGCCACGGCTTGAGAAGCACAGAATGGTGTCATGGGTGTTGGCCACCAGCAGACGGTCAATAAAGTCTTCTTCTTTAATACGTGCAGCAGATTTGCCTTTGCCACCACGACGCTGAGCTTCATAGTCTCTCAGCGGCTGATATTTGACGTAACCCTGATGCGACAGCGTGACCACAACGTCTTCCTGAGTGATCAGGTCTTCGATGTTGATGTCGGCGCTGTTGGCAGTGATTTCGGTGCGACGTTCATCACCAAACTGATCGCGCATCGCCACCAGCTCTTCGCGAATCACTTCCATCAGACGATCAGCGTTCTGCAGGATGTAAATCAGTTCAGCAATTTGGTCCAACAGCTCTTTGTACTCGTCGAGCAGTTTTTCGTGCTCAAGGCCGGTCAGTTTCTGCAGACGCAGATCCAGAATCGCCTGAGCTTGCTGTTCAGTCAGGTAGTACTGACCATCACGGATACCAAACTGCGCTTCCAGCCACTCTGGACGTGCAGCGTCATCACCTGCGCGTTCCAGCATGGTAGCCACGTTGCCGAGATCCCATGGCTGTGCCAACAGGCCCGCTTTTGCTTCGGCTGGCGTTGGCGCACGACGAATCAGTTCGATAATCGGATCGATGTTAGCCAGCGCAATCGCCAGGCCTTCAAGAATGTGCGCGCGGTCGCGTGCTTTACGCAGTTCGAAGATGGTACGACGCGTCACCACTTCACGACGGTGGCGCACGAAGGCTTCAATGATGCCTTTCAGCGTCATGATCTTCGGTTGGCCCTGATGCAGGGCAACCATGTTGATGCCGAAAGAGGTCTGCAGCTGCGTCAGTGAGTAGAGGTTGTTAAGGACCACTTCACCCACTGCATCGCGTTTGACTTCGATGACGATACGCATACCGTCTTTATCGGACTCATCACGCAGGCCGCTGATGCCTTCAACACGCTTCTCTTTCACCAGCTCGGCAATTTTCTCGATCAGGCGCGCTTTGTTTACCTGATACGGGATTTCATTGACGATGATGGTTTCGCGGCCGGTTTTGGCGTCGGTTTCAATCTCACCGCGTGCGCGGATGTAAATTTTACCGCGACCGGTGCGATACGCTTCTTCGATGCCACGACGACCATTGATGAATGCCGCAGTTGGGAAGTCAGGACCGGTGATGTGTTCCATCAGGCCTTCAACGGTGATGTCTTCATCTTCGATAAAGGCGAGGCAGCCGTTGATCACTTCCGTCAGGTTGTGCGGAGGAATGTTGGTCGCCATACCTACGGCGATACCGGACGAACCGTTCACCAGCAGGTTAGGAATTTTGGTCGGCAGAACTTCAGGAATCTGCTCGGTGCCATCATAGTTCGGCACAAAATCGACGGTCTCTTTTTCGAGGTCCGCCAGCAGTTCGGAAGAGATTTTCGCCATACGTACTTCGGTATAACGCATCGCTGCGGCGGAGTCGCCATCAACGGAACCGAAGTTACCCTGACCATCTACCAGCATGTAGCGCAGGGAGAACGGCTGGGCCATACGAACGATACTTTCGTATACCGCGGAATCACCGTGTGGGTGATATTTACCGATCACGTCACCGACCACACGGGCCGATTTCTTATAAGCTTTATTCCAGTCGTTACCCAGTTCGCTCATGGCAAAAAGCACACGGCGGTGCACCGGCTTCAGGCCATCACGCACATCGGGTAATGCTCGGCCAACGATGACCGACATGGCGTAATCGAGGTAAGAGTTTTTTAACTCTTCTTCGATATTGACCGGTGTAATTTCTCTCGCAAGGTCGCTCATGGAGCCGCTATCCCTCTACATAATGCCGGTTTTTAATGGTGCGAAAGTATATCACAGTGGTTGCCCTCGGTGAACGTAAAGCAGGGTTTAATGCCGCTTTTCCTTGCAGGTGAGAGATGCGCTGGCGAGAGTTAAGCGTTTATACTGAGGGAATATTTTGTCAGGAGTCGTGATTCAATGAGTGAACAACCGCAGGAAAGCCGCCAAAACGTCGACCACGCTGAGATTGCCAAGTTTGAAGCGGTCGCATCGCGCTGGTGGGATTTAGAAGGTGAGTTTAAGCCGTTACACCGCATCAATCCCCTGCGTCTCGGCTGGATTGCCCAGCATAGCAACGGTCTGTTTAGTAAGAAGGTGCTGGATGTCGGCTGCGGCGGCGGTATTTTAGCGGAGAGCATGGCGCGTGAAGGTGCCAACGTGACCGGGCTGGATATGGGCGCGGAGCCGCTGGAAGTGGCGCGTTTGCATGCGCTGGAGAGCGGTGTGAGCGTGGACTATGTGCAACAGACCGTGGAAGATCATGCGCTCAGCCATGCTGGGCAGTACGACGTGGTGACATGCATGGAGATGCTGGAGCACGTGCCGGATCCGCGTTCAGTGGTGCTGGCTTGCGCGCAGTTGGTGAAACCCGGCGGCGAGGTGTTTTTCTCTACCATTAACCGTAATCCAAAGGCGTGGTTGCTGGCGGTGTTTGGTGCCGAGTATGTGATGCGCATGGTGCCGCGCGGTACCCATGACGTGAAGAAGTTTATCCGTCCGGCTGAGTTGCTGAATTGGGTTGATGAGACGCCGCTGCGTGAGATGGGCATGATTGGCCTGCATTATAATCCGCTGACTAACCAGTTCCGTCTGGGACGTGGCGTTGATGTGAATTATATGGTGCATACGCATCGTCAGGATTGAGTGTTTTCGTGGTTGCTGTTTGGATGGTGCATGGTTGCTGTGTGAACTGTGCATCGGCCAGTAAAGCCCCGCCCGATCGCAAAGGAAACACGCATCCATGCAGATCGGCCGCCGCATCCCTGCGGCGGACGCTTTGCTCCTCGGGCGGGGCTTTACTGGCCCTGAACGTTGATCATGGCTTCACTGAGGGAATATCCCCTTAAACGCGGTTTTCTTTCTCGGTTCACTCATTAATGCTTCCAGCGCCTCAACGCACGTCAGGTAGTGTGGCGTTTGTTTGTGCGCCAGCACGGCGGCCTCATCGGTGTAAGCTTCATAAATAAAGAAACGCGTAGGCACATGGCTGTCCTGCAATACATCAAAGCGCAGGTTGCCAGGCTCCTTTAAAGCTCCCAAATGATTTAACTCAAACACCCGCAAAAATTCGTCGATACAGTCGGGTTTGACGTTGATCTCTACCAGCGTGACTTCCATCGGCATGTCCTTTTTTATCGCTATTGGCAAAGTGGCAATCCTGGTAAAGCTTGTTTAATAAAACTCTCGCAGCGATCACAGTTCAAACTTTCAGCAGTAGGCTAAGCCCTTCATCTGGAGGTGAAAACCTACACGCGCAGCTATCTTTGCAGTAACACCCGTTGGGCCGTCGGTGTGGAGCACCCGTTCCGTTTCAACAGGAGTTTTGCGATGACACACGCCCCGCATCTGATGGCGCTCGACGCCGGTACTGGCAGCATTCGCGCCGTGATTTTCAATCTTCAGGGCGAGCAGGTCGCTGTGGCGCAAGCTGAATGGCGGCACCTCGCCCTGCCCGATGTGCCGGGATCGATGGAGTTTGATCTGGAACACAACTGGCAACTAGCCTGCCAGTGCATTCGACAGGTGCTGCAACAGTCACAGTTGCCTGCCAAGGCGATACGTAGCGTGGCATGCTGTTCAATGCGCGAAGGTATTGTGCTTTATAACAAAGCGGGCGAGGCGATTTGGGCATGCGCCAATGTGGATGCCCGTGCCAGCCGCGAGGTGAGTGAACTTAAGGAAATTCACCACGGCCAGTTTGAACGTGAAATCTATCAGTGTTCAGGACAAACGCTGGCACTGGGCGCGATGCCGCGTCTGCTGTGGCTGGCGCATCATCGACCTGATGTTTATCGCCAGGCCGCCACCTTAACCATGATCAGCGACTGGCTAGCAAAATGTCTCAGCGGTGAACTCGCCGTGGATCCCTCCAACGCTGGCACCACTGGCCTGTTGGATTTACACACCCGCAACTGGCGGCCTGATTTGCTGGAGATGGCAGGTTTGCGCGGCGATATCTTATCTCCGGTCGCCGAAACCGGCACCAAGCTAGGCGAGGTGACGGCCGAAGCCGCTCACCAGTGTGGACTGGCGCAAGGCACGGTGGTTGGCATGGGCGGCGGTGATGTGCAACTCGGTACGCTCGGCTTAGGCGTGGTCAAGGCAGGGGAGACCGCCGTGTTAGGCGGCACCTTCTGGCAGCAGGTGGTGAATTTGCCACAGCCGCAGGTCGATCCGGACATGAATATTCGTGTGAATCCGCATGTCATTCCCGGTATGGCGCAGGCGGAAGCGATCAGTTTCTTCACCGGCCTGACGATGCGCTGGTTCCGTGACGCCTTCTGCGGCGAAGAGAAATTGCTGGCGGAGCGTCTGGGCGTGGATTGCTACAGCCTGCTGGAAGAGATGGCCGCACGTGTGCCCGCCGGATCCTGGGGCGTGATGCCAGTGTTCTCGGATGCGATGCATTTCAACAAGTGGTATCACGCTGCGCCTTCATTTATTAACCTCTCCATCGATCCCGAACGCTGTAACAAGCAGACGCTGTTTCGTGCGCTGGAGGAGAACGCCGCGATTGTTTCGTCCTGCAATCTGGATCAGGTGGCCGCCTTTTCCGGTGTTCACACCTCGCAGCTGGTGTTTGCGGGTGGCGGCGCTAAGGGCAAATTGTGGAGTCAGATTCTCAGTGATGTCACAGGTCTGACAGTGAAGGTGCCACAGGTAAAAGAGGCCACCGCGCTCGGATGCGCGATTGCCGCTGGGGTGGCGGCGGGCATTTACAGCAGCTTGCAGGAAACCGGACAAGCATTGGTACGTTGGGAACGGGAATTCCTGCCCAATGCAGAACATCATCAGCTGTATCAGCAGCAAAAAACCAACTGGCAGAAAGTCTATGCTGACCAACTGACTTTGGTGGACAGTGGCTTAACCACCTCGATGTGGAAAGCGCCCGGTTTGTGACCCTGCCGCTATCCAGATCAATTTCCTTTTAGACGCGTACCAGGCTTTTTTGTAGTCTGCACAGGTCACAAAAAATTCATAAGCAATTTTAGATAAGTTCGCTACTGGCGGCCTTGTCAGGGCTTTTTTTACTTCAGAAATTTCCGGCACAGGAGCCTTTGAGCAATAAACACGCGCTCGATCAAAAAGTGAAAAAAAAGTCGCTGGCAGTTGACAGCAGTGGCAGGCCTTACGGAATGGGGATCCAGGAATTTCGCCACCCCCCAGGACGTATTTTTTCGCGAAAATCAACTCTTGTGATGATCTGAATGCTGACTAGAATACTCACCATATTGTTGTTCAAACTTCCCACACCCCCTATATATAGTGTTTATCCACAGGCTTACTCACAACGAGCGGCTTGTGCATAGACCTTGTGCATAGTTGGGGGATAACTCTCTATTTCATGGACAGGTAAACACGCGACATGAACCAAAGTCTGCTCGTTACTAAACGCGATGGCCGTCAGGAGCGCATTGATCTCGATAAGATTCACCGAGTACTGGATTGGGCCGCTGAAGGGCTGACCAACGTCTCTGTGTCTCAGGTTGAGCTGCGCTCCCACATTCAGTTTTACGATGGCATTCGTACTTCTGATATCCACGAGACCATCATTAAGGCCGCTGCAGACCTGATCTCCCGTGATGCGCCGGATTACCAGTACCTGGCTGCGCGCCTCGCCATCTTCCACCTGCGTAAAAAAGCATACGGCCAGTTTGAACCGCCGAAGCTGTACGATCAGGTAGTGAAAATGGTTGAGATGGGCAAGTATGACCGTCACCTGCTGGAAGATTACAGCGTAGAAGAATTCGAGCAGATGGACGAGTTCCTCGACCACTGGCGCGACATGAACTTCTCTTACGCCGCCGTGAAGCAGCTGGAAGGGAAATACCTGGCGCAGAACCGTGTGAGTGGTGAAATCTACGAGAGCGCCCAGTTCCTGTACATTCTGGTCGCTGCTTGCTTGTTCTCCGGTTATCCGCGCGAAACGCGTATGGATTACGTGCGTCGTTTCTATGATGCCGTGTCGACCTTCAAGATCTCACTGCCGACGCCAATCATGTCGGGCGTGCGTACCCCAACCCGTCAGTTCAGCTCTTGCGTCCTGATCGAGTGCGGTGACAGCCTTGATTCAATCAACGCCACCTCCAGCGCCATCGTGAAATACGTTTCTCAGCGCGCCGGTATCGGCATTAACGCCGGTCGCATTCGTGCGCTGGGCAGCCCGATCCGTGGTGGCGAAGCCTTCCACACCGGCTGTATCCCGTTCTATAAGCATTTCCAGACGGCCGTAAAATCGTGCTCACAAGGCGGCGTGCGTGGCGGTGCAGCCACCCTGTTCTACCCGATGTGGCATCTGGAAGTGGAAAGCCTGCTGGTTCTGAAAAACAACCGTGGTGTTGAAGGCAACCGCGTGCGTCACATGGATTACGGCGTACAGATCAACAAGCTGATGTATACCCGCCTGCTGAAAGGCGAGGACATCACCCTATTCAGCCCGTCTGACGTACCAGGCCTGTACGATGCGTTCTTCGCCGATCAGGACGAATTCGAGCGTCTGTACACCAAATACGAAAAAGACGACAGCATCCGCAAACAGCGCGTGAAAGCGGTTGAACTGTTCTCACTGATGATGCAGGAACGTGCTTCAACCGGCCGTATCTACATCCAGAACGTCGATCACTGCAACACCCACAGCCCGTTTGATCCGGCTATCGCGCCAGTACGCCAGTCTAACCTGTGCCTGGAAATCGCGCTGCCGACCAAACCGCTGACCGACGTGAATGACGAAAGCGGCGAAATTGCCCTGTGTACGCTGTCTGCGTTTAACCTGGGTGCCATTGATAGCCTCGACGATCTGGAAGAGCTGGCGACCCTCGCAGTACGTGCGCTGGATGCGCTTCTGGATTATCAGGATTACCCAATCCCCGCGGCAAAACGTGGCGCTATGGGCCGTCGTACCCTGGGTATCGGCGTGATCAACTACGCTTACTATCTGGCGAAGAACGGCGTGCGTTACTCTGATGGCAGCGCCAACAACCTGACGCATAAAACTTTCGAAGCGATTCAGTACTACCTGCTGAAAGCATCGAACGAGCTGGCGAAAGAGCAAGGCGCTTGTACGTGGTTCAAAGAGACCACCTACTCACAGGGCATTCTGCCGATCGATACCTATAAAAAGGATCTCGACGCCATCTGCAGCGAGCCGTTGCACCTGGATTGGGAAGGTCTGCGTGAGTCAATCACCACACACGGTCTGCGCAACTCCACGCTCTCTGCGCTGATGCCGTCTGAAACCTCTTCGCAGATTTCGAACGCCACTAACGGTATTGAGCCGCCACGCGGTCACATCAGTATCAAAGCATCCAAAGACGGTATTCTGCGTCAGGTGGTGCCAGAGTATGAGCGTCTGAAAGATCAGTACGAGCTGCTGTGGGAAATGCCGTCAAACGACGGATATCTGCAGCTGGTTGGCGTGATGCAGAAGTTCATCGACCAGGCAATTTCGTCGAACACCAACTACGATCCAGGCCGTTTCGCCAATGGCAAAGTGCCGATGAAACAGCTGTTGAAAGATCTGCTGACCGCTTATAAGTTTGGCGTGAAAACCCTGTACTACCAAAACACCCGTGACGGTGCAGAAGATGTGCAGGACGATATGGCCCCTTCCATCCAGGATGATGGCTGCGAAAGCGGCGCTTGTAAGATCTAATTACTCGCACACCTCATCTTGTCAGGGCCGGCAGCGGTCGGCCCTCATCACTTTTGGACTTAGTCATGGCTTACACCACATTCTCGCAGAACAAGAATAACCAGCTGTTGGAACCGATGTTCTTCGGCCAGTCAGTGAACGTTGCCCGTTTCGACCAGCAGAAATATGACATCTTTGAAAAGCTGATCGAAAAGCAGCTCTCCTTCTTCTGGCGTCCGGAAGAAGTCGACGTGTCACGCGATCGCATCGATTATCAGGCGCTGCCGGATCATGAGAAGCACATTTTCATCAGTAACCTGAAATATCAGACGCTGCTGGACTCCATTCAGGGTCGTAGCCCGAACGTGGCGCTGCTGCCGCTGATCTCGATTCCAGAACTCGAAACCTGGATTGAAACCTGGGCGTTCTCTGAGACCATCCACTCGCGCTCTTACACCCACATCATTCGTAACATCGTGAATGATCCGTCGCTGGTGTTTGACGATATCGTCACCAACGAGCAGATTCTGGCGCGCGCGCAGGATATCTCGAAGTACTACGACGATCTGATCGAGATGACCAGCTACTGGCATCTGCTGGGTGAAGGCACGCACGAAGTGGCGGGTAAAACCGTAACCGTGAATCTGCGCGCGCTGAAAAAGCAGCTGTATATCTGCCTGATGAGCGTTAACGCACTGGAAGCGATTCGCTTCTACGTCAGCTTTGCCTGTTCCTTCGCGTTCGCTGAGCGTGAGTTGATGGAAGGTAACGCCAAGATCATCAAGCTGATTGCCCGTGACGAAGCGCTGCATCTGACCGGCACGCAGCATATGCTGAACCTGCTGCGCACCGGTGAAGACGATCCGGAAATGAAAGAGATCGCTGCCGAGTGCCGTGATGAATGTTATGACCTGTTCAAGAAAGCCGCCGAGCAAGAGAAAGAGTGGGCAGAATATCTGTTCAGCGGCGGCTCGATGATTGGTCTGAACAAAGACATTCTGTGCCAGTACATCGAGTACATTACCAACATCCGCATGCAAGCGGTTGGCCTCGATCTGCCATTCCAGACGCGTTCTAACCCGATTCCATGGATCAACTCGTGGCTGGTGTCAGACAACGTGCAGGTGGCACCGCAGGAAGTGGAAGTGAGTTCTTACCTGGTGGGTCAGATTGACGCCGAAGTCGGCGAAGACGACTTCAACGACTTCCAGCTGTAAGCATGAGCCGTTCTGTTGTTATTCTGCGCAGTTCCGGCTCCCGGCTGGAGTGCGCAGAAGATCATCCCAATCTGCTGACGGCACTGGAAGCGCACAATGTCTGCGTGGAGTTTCAGTGCCGGGAAGGCTACTGCGGTTCTTGTCGCATGCGCTTGCTAAAAGGCGAAGTGGCTTACGCGGAAACCCCGTTGGCGTTTATCCAGAAGGGGGAGATTTTGCCCTGCTGCTGCCGCGCCAAAGGGGAGATTGAGATCGAGCTGTAACCGCCTGGTCGCCTTCCATGGCGACTCTGTGGATATCGTAGGGTGCGCATTCACGCACAAACCGCGCACCTGACCACAAATTTACTGTTTTACCGCTTCCAGCACATCAATCCAGCCGTGCCCGGTGCTCACTTCGCTGCCGTGCAGCCAGCGGCGCAGCATGTTCATCGCCATCATCGCCACCACCTTCTGACGGGTCTCAACGTTGTGACGCCCATGAGTGAATTTCACACGCTGGCCCCAGCTGGCTTCCGGCGTATGCAGCGCAATGGCCACTTCGCCCTCTTCCAGATTACCCACAGACAGCGCCAGTACCGTGCCATGATGCGCGGCAAGTTCACGCGTACGTTCGACCTGCGCTTCCAGCGGTTCATCTTGGGGTGGCAGAATCTCTGCTGCGCTCAGAGGAACTTCTGCTGAAGCCAGCTGCCAGTTCAAAAGTCCAGCGGTGTATTGTTCGCTGAGCGCCATTCTGAAACCGCGCTCCTGCAGTTCACGCGCTAACAAAGCAGGCAAACCTTCCGTACCTTCAAAGATGGTGCATTCGGCCAGCAGCAGTTTAACTTGTTGCCACGCCTGCTCCATCGCCACACGCTGACTGGCTGGGCCGGTGAGTTTGATTTCGATGATCGGCATTGATGAGCGATAGCCCATCACTACGCCTTCCGGTAGCGGTAACGGCTCCAGTTCGGCGGCAATATCACTTTCACCACGACCAAAGGTGGTCAGGCGCAGACACAACGGCGGCTCGGGTAGATCAAAACGCGCTTTCAGACGCGGAATAATCTCCTGCTCCACCATTACTTTGAATTCTGACGGCACACCCGGCGTGAAGAAGATCCAGCAGCGATTGAGCTGTAACGCGAAGCCACACGCAGTGCCCACTGGATTATCAATCAAATCTGCATTGGCCGGGATTTCTGCCTGCTTACGGTTGCTCGGTGCCATGATGCGTCCACGGCTGGCAAACCATGCTTCCATTTTCTCCAGCCATTCCTGCTGGATCACTAATTCGGTGCCACACGCGGTAGCCGCCGCCAGCGCGCTGAGATCGTCGCTGGTTGGCCCAAGGCCGCCGTTCACAATCAGCACATCGGCAATCTGGCTGCGACTCTGCAGCGCCTCCACCAGCGAGGACATCGCATCGCCCACCGTGCTGCGGCTGGTCATCGGTAAGCCGTTCTGAAACAGTACATCGGCCAGCCAGGCCGCGTTAGTATCCACAATCTGACCATGTAACACTTCATCGCCCGTTGAGAGCATTTCAACTCGTATCACGTTACGTTCTCCTTTTCCCTGTCGCTTTACTGTAGAAAGCGTGCACGCGAAACACAATCGCCGTTGATGCGAAACAAGGGTTCGAGACAAATAAATCGATTTACCCTAAATAATTCAAATGCAGGAAGGGAGTGAATGTCCTGGAGACTACTGAGGGAAGTGACTGGGGGGCATGCGCGCAGCCTAAGCATCTGCAGCTAGAAGTATGACGGGTATAGGCGGTAATTGAGAGGAATCGGGCGCAACTGACGTTACGCCCCGATAATTTAACGGCGGGCCAGCAGTAAACCAACAAACAGACCAGCGGCGGCACCGATGCCAATCCCCTGCCACGGTTTTTCATGCACATAATCATCGGCCTGATAGGCGACTTTTTTGGCACGATAGTAGTAGCTGTCGGAGGCCTGACTGACGCGGTTTTTCACGTCTTCCAGCGCCTGTTCCGCTTTGAGTTTCAGTTCGATGTACTTTTGGTCGGCCGGATCGCCCGACGATTTCAGTACTTCTTCCAGTGTTTCTGTCAGTAGCGCCAGGTCGTCATCCAGGCGGGTTTCGAATTGATCTGTAGATGACACGTTATACTTCCTCCATGCTCGTCATTTATCGTCGTTTAACTATAGTCATTAATTCGGTATTTGCTGCGTACAAGGGATTAGGATTACGCTGGGTTTTGCCCGACTCAATGCAAAGTTGCGTAATCCGCGCTGTTGCCGCGTGAATTCTGCTTCGCTTATTTGATTAATCTGATAAATTTTCGTCAGACTGAATTTTTTAATTTCGCGACTGTCGTAACCCCCTGTAGCCAGACGTAAAGCGTCTTTCGATAGTCACAACACACCAGAGCAGCTAAGGATTAGATTTCCGGCATGAATCGTAGAAAATTTATGAAAGCGTCCATGGCCCTCTCTGCCGTTAGCGGTATGACCGGGCTCTCCTCGCTGTTTGCGCAGTCCGCCTGGGCCGATGATGGTATCGCCGACGGCACCGCAGTCCGCTTCGATTTCGACTCACTGAAAAAGAAAGCCTCCGCGCTGGCGAAACAGCCCTGGGGCGGCGCACCCGGCCCGCTACCCGACACCCTGGCCAATCTGACACCGCAGGCCTACAACGAAATTCAGTATGATGCCAACCTTTCGCTGTGGAACAACATTCCCGATCGCGAACTGGATGTGCAATTCTTCCACGTGGGGATGGGCTTCAAGCGCCGTATCCGCATGTTCTCAGTGGATGCCGATAGTCGCGAAGCGCGCGAAATCCACTTCCGCCCGGAACTGTTTAACTATCACAACGCCAACGTCGATACCCAACAGCTGGTGGGCAAAACCGATTTGGGCTTTGCCGGTTTCCGTGCGTTTAAAAAGCCGGAACTGGCACGTCGCGACATCGTCTCGTTCCTTGGCGCGAGCTACTTCCGCGCCGTCGATGAGACTTTCCAGTACGGTTTGTCCGCACGTGGTGTAGCAGTCAATACCTTCAGCAACGGTCATGAAGAGTTCCCGGATTTCACTGCATTCTGGTTTGAAACACCGAAAGCGGATGACACCACTTTTGTAGTCTATGCGCTGCTGGACGGCGCCAGCTTGACCGGTGCTTACAAGTTCACCATCCATTGTGAAGATAAACGCGTGGTGATGGAGGTGGAAAACCACCTGTTTGCGCGCAACGAAATTCGTCAGCTCGGCATCGCGCCGATGACCAGTATGTTCAGCTGCGGCACCAACGAACGTCGCATGTGCAACACCTATCATCCACAAATCCATGACTCCGATCGTCTGGCGATGTGGACCGGTAAAGGCGAATGGATTGCGCGTCCGCTCAACAACCCACAGCGCTTGCAGTTCAATGCCTATGAAGATGAAAACCCGCGCGGCTTCGGCCTGCTGCAGCTCAATCATGACTTCAAAGATTATCAGGACGTGATTGGCTGGTATGACAAACGTCCAAGCCTGTGGGTGGAGCCGATTGGTAAGTGGGGCAAAGGCGCCATTAACCTGATGGAGATTCCTACCACTGGCGAAACGCTGGATAACGTGGTGTGCTTCTGGCAGCCAACGGAACCAGTTAAAGCAGGCAGCGAGTTTAACTTCCAGTACAAACTGTACTGGAGCCAACTGCCGCCAGTGCGCAGTGGCCTGGCGCGCGTGGATGCAACACGTACCGGTATTGGTGGCTTCCCGGAAGGTTGGGCACCGGGCGAGCACTTCCCGGACCAGTGGTGCCGTCGTTTTGCTATCGACTTCGTCGGTGGCGATCTGAAAGCTGCAGCACCGAAAGGTATTGAGCCGGTGATCACTGTGAATGCCGGCACCATCAAACAGGTTGAGATTTTGTATGTGGAACCAATTAATGGTTACCGCATCCTGTTTGACTGGTATCCGAACAGCGACTCCACCAAGCCAGTGGATATGCGCCTGTTCCTGCGTACTAAAGATGAGACCTTGAGTGAGACCTGGCTGTATCAGTACTTCCCGCCACCGCCAGATCAGCGTAAATATACCGATGACCGGCAGATGACGCCGGGCTGATATACCCAAAATAGTTCGAATTTCAGGAAGGCGGCAAACGAGAGAGTCCCGATGAGCTTACTCAAGTAAGTGATTCGGGTGAGCGAGAGCAGCCAACGCACCTGTAATTCGAAATATGAAGGGTATAAACGGCGAGGCGCAATCCTCGCCGTTATGCTTTCTGCATGCCGATGTGCGGAATGTTATCTTCTAAATAAACGTCCCCCACTGCTTTAAAGCCCAACCGACCGTAGAAGCCTTCAAGATGTGCCTGCGCCGAGAGATAAATCGCTCGCTGCGGCCAGTGATTAGCGCAACTCTCTAATGCATGCTCCATCAACCGATAACCCAACTTCAACCCTCTTGCCTCTTCAGAAACAATCACCCGACCAATCAGCACAGGTGCGGTATCAATCGAGGGGGTGAGCACACGGGCATAGGCCAGCAATTTTCCGTCTAAAAAGCCCAAAATATGGCGATTATCTGCCCGCAAATCCTGACCATCGACATCCTGATAAGGGCAGTTTTGCTCCACAATAAAGACGTGATTGCGGAGCGCCAGCACGGTATACAACTGCTGAGCGCTCAGTTCGCTGTGGTGGCAATCAAGCCATTGCATTTGCATATCCATGATGCTTCCTTGTTAGAGCGAAAAAATTGATCCCATGAGATTATCATATCGTGCAAAGTTAGCAGAGCGGGCCGCTCTCCTTGCCTGATGAGTTACGTGACCAATATCTCATTTTTATCTCATGGCCTACTTCACGATACCGCTTGAGGGCAATCGCTTCTGCTGCCGTAGCGCATGTCGTAAGCGTAACCCCTGCCATAAACGCAGCGGCCATAACTGGCTGGATTGCGGTTCCAGCACGCGCTTGAGCAAGCGCACGTAGTCCAGCACTAAGCCCGGCGTCCACGTCATCTCTTCTGCGCGCCCTCGCACCACTCCCAGTAACCAAAAATTGGGATCAATAATCAAACGAATACCCGCATAGGATTGATTCGCCAAAATCCCTTCCATCGCCACATCGAGTGCCTGAATCACCGTTGATGAGCAGTTGCGAGCCGTCAGGTTGTAAGTGCTGTCACTGCTGTAATTTCGCCAATAATTCTGCAGTGCGACGAGATTATAATATTTGAATTCCACCTGTTTATCGGGTGAACACCATTCGGCAACTTCACTCGCCAGCGAGGGAAGAAATCGCCCCGCATCGTCATTATGCTTGCCTGAACGTAGTACGGCGCGGAAATTACCACTATCACGATCTATCTGGTTGCGCGGATAGTGGCTGATATAAAGTCCATCTTCTGCCTCCATCGCCGCATGGCCGGTAGAGATCACGCCCTGCTGGTCTATTGCCGCAATATAACGATCAATTAATCGATAACGTTCACGCACCTGACAAGATCCCGCCGGGGTCCAGATATGCACGAGGAGCGGACTGGCAACACATGTTTCTGGAAAAGGAGGATGAGAATAGTGGCTGCTATGCCAGCGGCGTAACCCCGCGGCTTTGAACAGCGGTAGAGCCGTGACGGAACTGTCATCTTTCAACAACGTGGCCTGACGGGCCATCTGCAAGAGATTGGTGCCAATACTTAACAACATTAAAGCGAAGCAGAGGGGTACAGCGATATGGTGATGGAACGGCCAGTTACTGATGATCAAGATGCTTAATATGACTTCGATTACGCCGGTAAAACAGTGTTTACGCCAGCGTACGCCACGTAGTACCCACGCCGCAGAGATGCGAAATAATCCATCAAGCATAAAGGCCAACCCAAATAGGGCTGCCGAAACATCATTGTTATCCCCGGGAATGTTGAAGATCAGGAAGGCAATAAACAGAAAGCCCGCTGCTTTAAACAACGTTAACCAGTCGATGAGCATCTCTTTGGTGAGGGCAAAAAACAGCTGCACCACGCCCTCAACCACAAAAAAACAAGCCAGCACATCTAATGGCACTGACAACAGGCCATCGCTACCAATATCGTACAGCATGGAAGCGGATAAAATGAGTAAGGCGACGCCGACTATCGCCAGCCAATACCAGCGCCTGCGGAGTACCTGCGCGCCGGTAAGCAGAAAGATAAGTTTAATCATATAACCTCTGCGCATCGGGCAAACCCTGCTTAAAAATTAGCAATGCACATCAGTCTTGTCAGATTACAGGCAAAAAAAATCAGGCCCGTAGGCCTGATTCTCTTAGTCACTTCACATTACATCAGCGGCTGTGCCATCTGCACCAGCGAGATGAGTGGTTGTGGATAGACACCCAGCAGCAGCACCAAAATCGCCGAGATCAGCACCACCACACCACCTGCAGTAAAGGCCCAGTTGGCTGGCGTATCACGATCGCGCGTGTGCATTTCTGGTGGGCTGAGGTACAGACTCACCGTCACGCGCAGATAGTAATAGAGACCAATCGCACTACCGGCAACCACTGCAGCAGTCAGCCACCACAGGTGCGCGTTCACACCGGAAGCAATCACGTAGAACTTACCAATAAAGCCCAGCGTCATCGGGATACCGGCCAGTGACAGCATCATCACCGTCATTACCGCTGACAGAATCGGACGGTGCCAGAACAGACCACGGTAAGAGTAAAGCGTATCGGCATCCGGGCCACGGTACGGGCTGGACATCAGGCTCACCACGCCGAACGCGCCGAGGCTGCTGAACAGGTAACCGGCCAGGTAAACACCCGCAGTTTCCAGCGACAGCTGATGGGTTTTCACCGCAATCAGCGACACCAGCAGATAGCCAAGGTGCGCGATAGACGAGTAACCGAGCAGACGTTTGATGTTGCTCTGCGAAATCGCCATCAGGTTGCCGAACAGAATCGACACAAAGGCGATGACACCGAGTACGGTGCGCACCGCCTCACTGTCCGTTACTGGCGCATACAGGAACAAGCGCATTACCACACCGAAGATGGCGATCTTGCTGGCGGTGGCCAGGAAGGTCGACACCGGCGCAGGCGCACCCTGATAAACGTCTGGCGTCCACAAGTGGAACGGCACCAGCGACAGCTTGAAGCCAAGGCCGATAATCATCATGCCCAGACCGACCAGCAGCAATGGCTGTTGGATCATGCTGTCATTCAGGCTTTTACCCAACTGCACAAAGCTCAGGCTGCCTGAATCGGCATAGATCAGCGCAATACCGAAGATCAGGAACGAAGATGCCGCTGCGGACAGGATCATGTACTTCAGAGCGGCTTCCAGCGAGCGTTTCTGGCGGAAGGCATAACCAATCAAGCCAAACAGCGGCAGTGACAGCAGCTCGATACCGATGAACAGCGCTGCCAGATGGTTAGCACTGGCCAACACAATCCCACCCAGTGCCGCAATCAGCACCAGCAGATAGAACTCATCTTTGTTGTCCGGGAAACCGGCCAGCCAAGGATATGCAAAGGTGCAGGTCGCGAGGCTGGCGAGCACCACCAGCGCGGTGTAGAACATTGAGTAGCCGTCAACGCGCAACAGCGGCGTGACATCCATGGCACCGACATGACCGACAAACCACAGTGAAAACAGCGCAACGTTCAGGCCAATGACCGTCAGCGTGGCATTAACAAAGTGGTTGCGTCGCCACGCAATGGAGAGCATCACCACCACCACCGTCAATCCGACGATCAACAGCGGCAGTAACGCAATCAGATGTTGAGGAGTTATTGTCATGGCGAATTACGGCCTTGTAGTTGAAATTGAAGCGGTAAACCACTGCTGAATATTGCTCATCGCAGCATGAGAAGTATCAAGGATCGGCTGAGGATAGATACCCAGCAGAACCAGCAGCACCACCAGCACGCCGATCGTCATGAATTCACGCGGTGACATGCCCGGCAACGGATCTTTCGATTTCGCTTCGCCGTAGTAAGCACGCTGCATCATCACCAGCGAATACACCGAGGCAAACACCAGGCCAAAGGTCGCAATCACGATAATCACTGGCACCACCTGGAAGCTGCCGGTCAGAATCATAAATTCGCCGACAAAGTTACCGGTGCCTGGCATACCAAGGTTGGCCACCGCGAAGAACAGCGACAGTCCCGGAATCCATTTGATACGTCCCCACAAACCGCCCATCTGGCGCAGGTCACGGGTATGCAGGCGCTCATACAGCTGGCCACACAAGATGAACAGTGCCGCGGCGGACAGACCGTGCGCAATCATCTGGATAACCGCCCCCTGGAACGCCAGCTGGCTGCCGGTGTAGATGGCAATCAGCACGAAGCCCATGTGCGAAACGGAGGTGTAAGCAATCAGACGTTTGATATCCGTCTGCGAGAACGCCATCCAGGCACCGTAGAAGATACCCAGCAGACCAAGCCACATGGCAATCGGCGCAAACTCTGCGGAAGCATTCGGGAACAGTGGCAGGCTGAAACGCAGCAGACCGTAAGCGGCGGTTTTCAGCAAGATACCCGCGAGGTCAACCGAACCGGCGGTTGGCGCCTGGCTGTGTGCATCTGGCAACCAGCCGTGTAATGGCACCACCGGCATTTTCACCGCGAAGGCGATGAAGAAGCCGAGCATCAGCAGATATTCAACGGTGTGTGACATCGGGGTTTTCAGCAGTTCTTCATAGCTGAAGGTCCAGACGCCGGTAGCGTTGAAGTGCACAAACACCAGCGCCAGAATCGCAATCAACATCACCAGACCCGACGCCTGGGTATAGATGAAGAATTTGGTTGCTGCGCTGATACGCGTTTTACCGTCAGAGGCTTTATGACCCCAGAGCGCGATGAGGAAGTACATCGGCACCAGCATCATTTCCCAGAAGAAGAAGAACAGGAACATGTCGATGGAAAGGAACACGCCAATCACACCACCGAGGATCCACATCAGGTTGAGGTGGAAAAAGCCCTGATACTTCTCGATTTCATTCCAGGAACAGAGCACTGCCATCAAACCGAGTAAACCGGTCAATACCACCATCAGCAACGACAGACCGTCGATAGCCAAATGGAAGTTGATGCCAAAGCGCGGAATCCACGGCACAGAGAAAGTCGATTGCCACTGCGGAATGCCAGCGGCCTGCGTCAGTGAATAGCCTCCCTGCAGCCACAACTGCAGGCCGAGTGCCAGCGTCAGGCCCATGGTGATCATGGCGATCCAGCGTGGCACTTTCGCACCGAGGCGTTCTGCTAACCAGCAGAGTAAGCCCCCGACGAAGGGGATGATTATTAGCCAAGGTAATAACACGGCGTACTTCCCTTTTTATTGCCTTACTTCAGGCAATTTTTGACATTCTAATTGGGCGAGCGAACCCGCCCCGCTCATCAATCTTTAAATCACCAGCATCAGCGCCAGCACCACCACGGCACCGACACTCATGGAAGCCACATACCAGCGCAGGTAACCGTTCTCGCTCACCACCAGGCCTTTATTACCGATGCGCGACAGCAGCGCAGGCAGGTTCATCAGTGAGTTAAGCGGATCGCGCTTCAGCAGCCAGGCAATGCCGAGATAAGGTTTCACGAACACCTTGTCATACAGCCAGTCGAAGCCCCATGCCGCAAACCACCAGGTGCCGAAGAAGCGACCCGGCGCGCTGTTGGCGACACTCGTGACCAGCTGGCGTTTGCCGAGCCATAGGGCAGCAGCAATCAGGATGCCGACAATCGCGACTACGCCTGAGGTGATTTCCAGCGCCACTTTACCGCCTTCACCGAACTCATTCTGCGGCAGCACACCCGCCAGCGGTGGCGTAATCATGGCGCCAACGAAGGTGGAGAGTACTAACAGAACAATCAGCGGCAGATGGTGAGTGATGCCTTTGCCCGCGTGCGCATGAATTTTCTCTTCGCCGTGGAACACGATGAAGATCATGCGGAAGGTGTAGATCGAGGTCAGGAATGCACCGACCAGACCGGCCACCATCAGATTGATGTGACCATTTGCCAGCGCACCGAACAGGATTTCATCCTTACTGTAGAAACCTGCGGTAATCAGCGGCAGTGCCGCCAGCGCTGCGCCACCGACCAGGAAGCAGGTATACACCAGTGGGATGCTCTTACGCAGGCCGCCCATTTTGAAGATGTTCTGCTCGTGGTGGCAGGCCAGAATGACCGAACCGGAAGAAAGGAATAGCAGTGCTTTAAAGAAAGCGTGCGTCATCAGGTGGAAAATCGCCGCGTCCCATGCCTGAACGCCCAGCGCCAGGAACATGTAGCCGATCTGACTCATGGTGGAGTAAGCCAGCACGCGTTTGATATCGGTCTGCACCAGAGCGGCAAAACCTGCCAGCACCAGCGTAATCGCACCGATGATTCCCACCAGATGCAGCACTTCTGGCGTTAACAGGAACAAGCCATGGGTACGCGCAATCAGGTAGACACCCGCGGTCACCATGGTGGCGGCGTGGATCAGTGCCGATACCGGCGTAGGACCGGCCATCGCATCGGCCAGCCAGGTTTGCAGAGGGAGCTGTGCAGATTTACCGACCGCACCACCCAACAGCAAAAGGGTCGCCCACTGCAGCATGTGGTTGTCAGCCGCGAAGTGCGCCGGCGCCAACTCCACCAACTCGCGGAAGTTCAGCGTACCCAGTTCGTTGTAGAGAATGAACAGCGCGAATGCCAGGAACACATCACCCACACGGGTAATGATGAACGCTTTCATCGCCGCTTTGCCGTTCTCTGGATTGCTGTAGTAGAAGCCAATCAGCAGATAAGAGCACAGGCCCACGCCTTCCCAACCGAGATACATCAGCATCAGGTTGTCGGCCAGCACCAGCACCACCATGCTCGCGATGAACAGGTTGGTGTAAGCGAAGAAGCGTGAATAGCCCTCTTCACCACGCATGTACCACGAAGCGAACATGTGGATGAAGAAGCCGACGCCGGTCACCACTGAGAGCATGGTCAGCGACAAGCCATCCAGCACCAGGTTCACTTTGATATCAAAGTGGCCGACCTGCATCCAGGTCCACAGCGCCTGAGTAAAAGGTTGCTGACCGTTGCTGAAGAAATCCATACCGACGAAAACGGTGGTCAATGCCGCCAGACCTACCGATCCCATCCCCACCGCTGCCGACAGGTTCTCCGACCAGCGACCACGGGAAAACGCCAATAGCAGGAAGCCAATTAGCGGAAATAATACGGTTAAATAGAGAAGATTCATCCGCGCATCTCGCTCACTGTGTCAATGTTCAGCGTCTGACGACGACGATAGAGCTGGAGCAGCAAGGCCAGGCCAATACTGGCTTCCGCCGCCGCGAGGCTGATCGCCAGAATGTACATCACCTGGCCGTCAGCTTGTCCCCAATAGCTGCCTGCTACCACTAACGCGAGCGCGGCGGCGTTGATCATGATCTCCAGACCAATCAGCATAAACAGCAGATTGCGGCGCAGCACCAGCGAGGTCAGGCCGAGAACAAACAGCACAGCAGCCAACATCAGGCCGTGTTGTAACGGGATCATGCGTGATCCTCCTTATTCGCATGTGCATCAGCATGGCGATTGCTCAGCACTTCGCCCTGACGCTCTTCACGTCCGATATGGAAGGCCACTACCAGACCGGCCAGCAGCAGCATCGACGCCAATTCAACCGCCAGAACGTAAGGACCAAACAGGCTGATACCCACCGCTTTAGCATCAATGACGGTGCCATCAATACCCTGATCGTGTGCGGTGCTGATAGCGTAAATCATCACCGCCAGCAGCAGCAGTGACACGATGCCAGGACCAATCCACAGCGATGGCTTCAGCCACTCGCGTTCCTGGTCCTGCTGGGTTTTGCCCAGGTTCAGCATCATCACCACGAACACGAACAGCACCATAATGGCACCCGCGTAGACGATGATTTCCAGCGCACCGGCGAAGTAAGCACCCATCGAGAAGAACACGCCCGCAATAGAGAGCAGTGAGACAATCAGGTACAGCAGCGCATGTACCGGATTGGTGTGGGTGATGACGCGCAATGTCGTCAGCACCGCCACCAGTCCGCAAAGATAAAACGCAAATTCCATACCCGGCTCCTTAAGGTAACAAGCTTTTGACGTCGATTGGCTTGGCTTCGTTTTCCGCTTCGCCTTTCTCTTTCCCGTCGATCGCCATACCCGCCATGCGATAGAAGTTGTACTCCGGATATTTACCCGGACCGGAAATCAGCAGGTCCTGCTTCTCGTACACCAGATCCTGACGCTTGAACTCACCCAGCTCGAAATCGGGGGTCAGCTGAATCGCCGTGGTCGGGCAGGCTTCTTCGCACAGACCGCAGAAGATGCAGCGCGAGAAGTTGATGCGGAAAAATTCCGGATACCAACGGCCATCTTTGGTTTCGGCTTTCTGCAGCGAGATACAACCCACTGGGCAAGCTACCGCACACAGGTTACAGGCAACGCAGCGCTCTTCGCCGTCCGGATCGCGCGTTAACACGATACGGCCACGATAGCGCGGCGGCAGGTAAACCGGCTCTTCTGGATACATCTGGGTTTCGCGCTTGGCGAAGGCATGCATGCCTATCATCCAGATACTGCGCACTGTCGTGCCGAAGCCAACGACAATATCTTTTAAAGTCATCTCAAAACCCCTTACTGCGCGCTGTACAGAATCACTGCGGCGGTCGCCAGCAGGTTCAATAACGTCAACGGCAGACATACTTTCCAGCCGAACGACAGCACCTGGTCGTAACGTGGACGCGGCAGCGCAGCACGAATCAGGATAAACATCACCATAAAGAACGCCGTTTTCAAGGCGAACCAGATGAATGGCGGCAGGAATGGACCGTGCCAGCCACCGAAGAACAGCGTCACAATCAGCGCTGAAACGGTGGTGATGGCCACATATTCACCTACGAAGAACAGACCGAACTTCATACCGGCATATTCGATGTGGTAACCATCGGCCAGTTCCTGTTCCGCTTCTGGCTGGTCAAACGGATGGCGGTGACATACCGCAACACCCGCGATACAGAAGGTCACGAAACCGAAGAACTGCGGAATGATGTTCCACAAGTGCGTCTGGCTCTCGACGATGGCATTCATGTTGAATGAGCCGGCTTGCGCCACCACACCCATCAGCGACAGGCCAAGGAACACTTCGTAGCTCAGGGTCTGCGCCGAAGCACGCATCGCACCCAGCAGCGAGTATTTGTTGTTACTCGACCAACCGGCGAACAGCACGGCGTAAACCGCCAGACCGGCCATCATCAGGAAGAACAGCAGACCGATATTCAGGTCTGTGACCATCCAGGTCGGTGAAACCGGCACGATGGCAAAGGCCAGCAGCAGCGAAACAAAGGCAATCACTGGCGCCAGGGTAAAGATGAAGCGATCGGTAAACGGCGGAACCCAGTCCTCTTTAAAGAACATTTTGATCATGTCCGCCGCGAGCTGCAGCGATCCGCCCCAGCCGACGCGGTTTGGACCGTAACGGTTCTGCCATAAGCCAAGCAGACGACGCTCGGCGAAACTCATGAAGGCACCACAACCCACTACGACCAGCAAAATGACGATCGTTTTGAGGATCTGGAGGAGGATGTCGATAACGTCCGGTGTCAGCCAGCTCATTGCACGGCCTCCTGCAATTTGTCAATTTGCGCACCTGAGAGGAATGGCGGCACACCCGGCATTCCCAGCGGCAGACCCACCTGCCCTGCTTGCAGGGAAGTTGAGAAGCGCACTGGCAGACGCAGCGTTTCACCGGCACAGACCAGTTCAACTGCAGACCCGTTATTCACGCCCAGTTTTTCCGCATCCGCCGGGTTAATCACCAGCGTGGCAGGCGACATACGCTTCTGGAACGTCGGCGAACGCTGAGTCATCTCTTCGCTACCAAACAGTTGGTAGTAAGGGGCGACGCGATATTGGCTGCCTTCAACAAAGCTTTCTGGCACGGTGGTGAACCATGGCAGTGAACCTTCACCGGTTTCAAACAGACGTACACCTGGATCGCCGAATTTAAGCTTACCACCCACTTCAGCCTGGAACTTGTTCCATGCCTGCGGGGAGTTCCAGCCTGGCGCCCAGGCAAAAGGAATCTGCGAACGCGGTGCACCTGGCTGGTTGTTACCTTCCATCGAGAAGGCAAACATGGTGTCGTTATCCTGTGGCTGACGCGGTTCGTGCACGCTGATGTTGGCACGCATCGCAGTACGGCCACTGTTACGATGCGGTGAACGCGCCAGTTTCTGACCACGAATACGGAAGCTGGCATCTGGTGCCGCATCTTTGATGCCTTTCAGCTGTGGCAGCGCCGCAACGGTGGCATCGATCACGTGATCCAGCAGCGTCCAGTCGATCTGGCGGCTTTCAACGGTGCTATGCAGCGAGTGCAGCCAGCGCCAGCTTTCCAGCATCACAATGCTGTTGTCGTAGTAAGCCGGATCGTAAACCTGGAAGAAACGCTGTGCGCGGCCTTCCTGGTTGATTGAGGTGCCATCGCTCTCAGCGAAGCTCGCCGTGGAGAGCACCAGACCCGCTTTTTCCAGCGTGGCGGTACGTTGGTGATCAACCACAATCACGTGTGCGGTGTTGTGCAGTGCCGCATCAACGGTGGCTTTTGGTGCGTGACGATAGAGATCGTTTTCCAGCACCACCAGCGCTTCCGCTTCACCTTTATCCAGCTGCTCCAGCGCGCTATCCAGCGAGTGTCCGCCCATCAGGCCAAGACCAAAGCTGTTGGCTGCGCCGGCAAGGAAGGTGATGCCGACATCAGCACCGCGACCTTTTAGCGCTTTCGCCACGTTGGCTGCCGCTTCAATCATCGCGATGCTGCCAGAGTGGGTACCGGAAATGATCAGCGGTTTTTTAGCACCGGCTAATGCCTGTACCACCACATCCAGCTTACCGTTCAGTTTGCTGTCGAAGCCGTTCACGGCAGGCGCCGTTTCATCCAGGGCGTTAGCGATGGCGAAACCAAGACGCGCCTGATCTTCCACCGGTGCGCGATAGCTCCACGCAGCGATATCATCGAGACGGGTTTCATCGACGTTGGTGACGAACAGCGGATGTTTGGCGTGCTGACCAATGTTAAGGATCGCCGCGATCTGCCAGTCAGCCACTTTTTGTGCCGCTGCCATTTCACGTGCTTTACCTTTTACAGCCTGACGCACAGACAGCGCGACACGTGCGCCGACCTGAGTAAGATCTTCACCCAGCACCAGTACCGCATCGTAGCTTTCCATTTCGCGCAGCGATGGCGTATAAATACCGCCTTCCTGCAGCACTTTCAGCATCAATTCAACACGTGCTTGCTCAGCGGCGGGCATACCGGTTGAGAAGTTTTCCGCGCCGACTAATTCACGCAGCGCAAAGTTGCTTTCAATGCTGGCACGCGGTGAGCCAATGCCGATCACGCGCTTCGCCTGGCGCAGCACGTCAGCCGCCGCATTCACCGCTTGTTCAGCATTCAGGCTGACCCAATCGTTGCCGCGCTTCTGTACCGGATGACGTGGGCGATCTTTAAGGTTTACATAGCCATAACCGAAACGGCCGCGGTCACACAGGAAGTAGTGGTTCACGGTACCGTTGTAACGGTTTTCGATACGGCGCAGTTCACCATAACGCTCGCCTGGGCTGGTGTTACAGCCCACGCTGCACTGCTGGCAGATGCTCGGTGCGAACTGCATATCCCATTTACGGTTGTAGCGTTCGGAGTGGGTTTTATCGGTGAACACGCCGGTCGGGCAGATTTCGACCAGGTTGCCGGAGAATTCGCTCTCCAGCGTGCCATCTTCCGGGCGACCGAAGTAGACGTTGTCATGCGCACCGTAAACGCCAAGATCTTTGCCGTCGGCATAATCTTTGTAGTAACGCACGCAGCGATAACAGGCGATGCAGCGGTTCATTTCATGGGAAATGAACGGGCCAAGATCCTGATTCTGGTGCGTACGTTTGGTGAAACGATAACGACGGAAGCTGTGGCCCGTCATCACCGTCATATCTTGCAGGTGGCAGTTACCGCCCTCTTCGCACACCGGACAGTCATGCGGATGGTTGGTCATCAGCCATTCCACCACGCTTTCACGAAACTCTTTGGCCTCGCCATCGTCGATGGAAATAAAGGTGCCGTCCGACGCCGGTGTCATGCATGACATAACAAGGCGACCGCGGGTATCTTCGGCATTCTGGAATTGCTTCACCGCGCACTGGCGGCAGGCTCCCACGCTTCCCAGCGCCGGATGCCAGCAAAAATAAGGAATATCAAGGCCCAGAGAGAGACACGCCTGCAACAGGTTGTCCGCTCCGTTCACATCATATTCTTTACCGTCTACATGGATTGTAGCCATAGTGAACATGCTTCCGTAAGGCTCGCCCTAAGACGAGCGTTAAACATCTAATTCTGTCCCCCAAGCCGTGTCGGCTCAGGGTGAATTCCGTGTACGGCGGCTGATTACCAGCGCGCTTTCAGCAGGTTGGGCTGAATACCACCGATCGATCGGGTATTGCCAAACACCTGCGGCGCAATGCCGGCTTCAAACTCTTCACGGAAATATTTAATCGCGCTCTGCAATGGCTCAACGGCACCCGGTGCGTGGGCACAGAAGGTTTTACCTGGGCCGAGCTGGCGGCAAAGCTGCAGCAGGGTTTCGATATCACCCGGCTGGCCTTTTTTCTGCTCCAGCGCACGCAGGATCTTCACGCTCCATGGCAAGCCGTCACGGCATGGCGTACACCAGCCACAGGACTCGCGCGCAAAAAACTCTTCCAGATTACGCACCAGCGAAACCATGCCGATTTCATGATCGACCGCCATCGCCAGTGCCGTGCCTAAACGACTGCCCGCTTTACCGATGCTGGCAAATTCCATTGGCAGATCAAGATGCTGATCGGTCAGGAAGTCGGTACCTGCACCGCCCGGCTGCCAGGCTTTGAACTTTAAGCCATCGCGCATGCCACCGGCATAATCTTCCAGAATCTCACGTGCGGTGGTGCCAAACGGCAGTTCCCACACGCCAGGATTTTTCACGCGGCCGGAGAAGCCCATCATCTTGGTGCCGGTGTCTTCGCTGGTAGAGATGTTTTTGTACCAGTCAACGCCGTTAAGAAGGATGGCGGGCACGTTGGACAAAGTTTCCACGTTGTTCACGCAGGTTGGCTTGCCCCACACGCCAGCACTCGCCGGGAATGGCGGCTTAGAACGCGGGTTCGCGCGGCGGCCTTCCAGTGAGTTGATCAGTGCAGTCTCTTCGCCACAGATATAACGACCTGCGCCGGTGTGGACGATCAGCTCAAAGTCGAAACCGCTGCCAAGAATATTTTTACCGAGATAGCCCGCTTCGGTGGCTTCTGCAATCGCACGGCGCAGATGCACCGCCGCTTCGATATACTCGCCACGCAGGAAGATGTAGCCACGGTAGGCTTTCAGCGCGAACGCACTGATCAGCATGCCTTCCACCAGCTGATGCGGCATCTGCTCCATCAGCAAGCGGTCTTTATAGGTGCCCGGCTCCATCTCATCGGCGTTACACAGCAGGTAACGGATGTTCATGGATTCGTCTTTCGGCATCAGGCTCCACTTCAGGCCGGTGTTAAAGCCTGCACCACCGCGCCCTTTCAGACCGGAGTCTTTAACTAAGGCGACGATGTCGTCCTGGCTCATGCCTTTCAATGCTTTATCAGCACCGACGTAGCCGTTTTTACTGCGATATTCATCGATCCAAACCGGCTGCTTGTCGTCACGCAGACGCCAGGTCAGTGGATGGGTTTCCGCAGTACGAATGATCTGTTTAATGGTCATTGATACTGCTCCAGCAGGTTGGCGATGCCTTCCGGCGTCAGATGAACATGGGTATCTTCATCCACCATCATGGTTGGGCCTTTATCGCAGTTGCCCAGACAACAGGTTGGCAGCAGCGTAAAGCGGCCGTCAGTGGTGGTCTGGCCTGGCTTGATGTTCAGATTCTGCTCGAGTGCCGCCTGAATACCCTGGAAACCGGTGATGTGGCACACCACGCTGTCGCAGTAACGAATGACGTGGCGTCCCACCGGCGTGCGGTAGATCTGGCTATAGAACGTTGCCACACCTTCCACGTCACTGGCTGGAATGCCGAGAACATCAGCAATGGCACCGATAGCACCATCTGGCACCCAGCCACGCTGCTTCTGCACGATCTTCAACGCTTCAATTGAGGCGGCGCGCGCATCTTCATAATGGTGTTTTTCGTGCTCGATAGCGTGGTGCTCGGTCTCGCTCAGCACAAAGACCTCATCAGGGTCGATAGTGTGAATGGCAATTTTTTGATCGTGCATAATTAGCGGTCCACGTCTGACATAACAAAATCGATACTACCGAGGTACACGATCAAGTCGGATACCAGGCTGCCGCGGATCACCGATGGGATCTGCTGCAGGTGCGGGAAGCTTGGCGTACGCACACGGGTGCGGTAGCTCATGGTGCTGCCATCGCTGGTCAGGTAGTAGCTGTTGATCCCTTTGGTCGCTTCAATCATCTGGAAGGATTCGTTGGCCGGCATCACCGGGCCCCACGACACCTGCAGGAAGTGAGTGATCAGGGTTTCAATGTGCTGCAGCGTGCGCTCTTTCGGTGGCGGCGTGGTCAGCGGGTGATCCGCCTTGAACGGGCCTTCCGGCATGTTGTTCAGGCACTGTTCAAGAATGCGCAGTGACTGCCACATCTCTTCCATTTTGAGCTGAACACGGGTGTAAGCATCACTGATGCCAGCACCAACCGGGATCTCAAAGTCGAAGTTTTCATAGCCTGAATAGGGACGCCATTTACGCACATCAAAGTCGAGGCCGGTGGCACGCAGGCCAGCACCGGTGGTACCCCATGCCAGCGCTTCATCCATGTTGTAGGCGGCAACGCCTTTTGAACGGCCAATCAGTACGGTGTTACGCAGGGCGGCTTTGTCATACTCTCTCAGACGCTTTGGCATCCAGTCGAGGAAGTCACGCAGCAAACGTTCCCAGCCTTTCGGCAGGTCATGCGCTACGCCACCGATGCGGAACCACGCCGGGTGCATACGGAAACCGGTAATCGCTTCCACTACGTCATAAATTTTCTGACGGTCGGTAAAGGCGAAGAACACCGGCGTCATCGCGCCGACGTCCTGGATAAAGGTGGAGATGTACAGCAGGTGGCTGTTGATACGGAACAGTTCAGACAGCATCACGCGGATCACGTTGACGCGATCGGGCACAGTGATACCGGCTAATTTTTCCACCGCCAGCACGTAAGGCATTTCGTTCACGCAGCCGCCGAGGTACTCGATACGGTCGGTGTACGGAATGTAACTGTGCCAGGATTGACGCTCGCCCATCTTCTCAGCACCACGGTGGTGGTAGCCGACATCTGGTACGCAGTCGACGATCTCTTCACCATCCAACTGCAGGATGATACGGAAGGCACCGTGTGCTGATGGGTGGTTCGGACCGAGGTTGAGGAACATGAAGTCCTCATTGGTGGTGCTGCGCTTCATGCCCCAATCTTCGGGCTTGAAGGTCAGCGCCTCCATCTCCAGATCTTCTTTCTGCTTAGTCAGTTCGAACGGATCGAATTCAGTGGCACGCGCCGGGTAATCTTTACGCAGCGGATGGCCTTCCCAGGTCTGCGGCATCATGATGCGCGTCAGGTGCGGGTGCCCCTGGAACGTGATACCAAACATCTCCCAGGTTTCGCGCTCATACCAGTTGGCATTGGCGAAGATTTTGGTGATGGTGGGCACATTCAGATCGTTTTCAGACAGCGCCACCTTGAGCATGATGTCGCGGTTGCGTTCAATCGACAGCAGGTGATAGAAAACGGAAAAATCCGCGGCAGGTAAACCGGCGCGGTTGGTACGTAAACGCTCATCGAAACCGTGCAGGTCATACAACATGACGTACGGTTTCGGCAGCTTACGCAGGAATTCGACAATTTCCAGTAACTGTTCACGCTTCACCCAGACGACCGGAATCCCGGTGCGGGTGGCCTGAACGGTAAAAGCATCCGGCCCAAAACGGTTACGCAGCTCGCCGACCACTGGATCGTCCAGGTGGTCGCGGGTTTGCCATGAAGGCTGAGCGAGATCTTGCGTGGTTAAATCTGTCATACGTTACTCACCATTCCGGCCTGTAATCAGGCGCTAAAAGAAGGCGTCAGGATGGCGGCGCGCATTAAATTGTGATGTTCTGCTGCGGCCGTTGTGCCATCCGTGTACGGGAAGCTTAGACTTCGTCTGGCGTTCTCAGGTTAGTGACGGCAATACGCTCGCCGCGTTTTCTCTCACGCTCTGGCTGCATATTGGCGCGATAAACGCCCTGATCACCCACCACCCACGACAGTGGACGGCGCTCTTTACCGATGGACTCACGCAGCAGCAGCAGCGCCTGCATGTAGGCTTCAGGACGCGGTGGGCAGCCTGGAATATACACGTCAACCGGCAGGAATTTATCCACGCCCTGCACCACTGAATAGATGTCGTACATGCCGCCCGAGTTAGCGCAGGCACCCATGGAGATCACCCATTTTGGCTCCAGCATTTGGTCATACAAACGCTGAATAACCGGCGCCATCTTGGTAAACGGCGTACCGGCGATCACCATAAAGTCAGCCTGACGTGGGGAGGCACGCATGACTTCCGCACCAAAACGCGCCACGTCATGCACCGCAGTGAATGACGTGGTCATTTCCACGTAGCAACAGGAAAGACCGAAGTTATACGGCCACAGAGAGTTTTTACGACCCCAGTTCACCATGTCATGCAGGGCGTGCTCGAGCTTGCCCATGTAGACGCTGCGATGAACGTGCTGCTCCAGGGGATCGGTAACAATCTCCTGTTTCTGCAGAGGATAACGATCGTTATCACCGCCGCCGTTCGGGTCTACGCGTGTCAGCGTGTAGTCCATCTTATTGCCTCGCTTTTACTGCTTATGAGGGTTGGTGTGGTTGTGGCTGACCGGGATTGATTTGACCACTACGCGACGACGCGCAGGAGTCCAATCCAGCGCACCGATGCGCACCAGATAAACCAGGCCTGCCAATAGCACCAAAATGAAAATTGCGGCTTCGACAAAGCCAACCCAACCGCTTTCACGGATTGAAGTCGACCATGCGTATAAATAGAGGGCTTCGACGTCGAAAATAACGAAGAACATCGCAACCAGATAGAATTTAGCGGAGAGGCGAATATGAGTATCACCGACGGATTCGATACCCGATTCAAACGGGGTATCTTTATGGCGTGCCCGCGCACGTCCACCCAATAACCAACCGCCGGTCAACATGAAGGCACACAGGCCAAATGCAATAACAATAAAAACAATAAACGCCCAGTGATGAGCGATCACTTCTGTGGTTGTCGACATACTCTTTGCTTACTCATCAAAAGTGGCGCTGGCATCCTGCACTGTTGCAGCAAACACACCACATGAATTCAAGGGAAGGATAAAAAACCTTGTAAACTATGCTGTCATTATCAAATAAGCAGCACTTTTATGGGGTTTTTTACTCCTTTCTATAACCTTTTGTCAACTTTGACAAAAGCATCCAAACATTAATTAACACCCGTAGCATATTATTAACAAACGAACCCCATGATACCAGCTAAATCGCTTCAGTTTGTGAGGTTAATTTTAGTGTAGCGGGTATTCACATGCATGGATCGTGCATTTAACAATCATATTTTGACAGGTCTTACGGGGATTTCCCCCCCCTTATAGGGGGTATTTTTTTGATCCAGGACACATAATGGTGTTTTTTGCTGTAAAAAGCGGCGATCGGCATTGGCAAATGCCCAGGGAAAGATGGCACGGAATGATAAAGAAGTTCCACTTTGAGCAAAAATGGAACAACTTCCATTTTTCAGGAAGGCAGGAAAATTATTGATCGTGAATCACGTCAGAAAGGGTGAGATAAAATGCATAAAAAAAGCCTTAGCTGATGTTTATCAGTCTAAGGCTCATTTTAATAAGTTTTAACAATTACCCGCTATTCCAATGCGAAGGAATAACCGGCTATTGCTGACCTTACTCTTCGTCATCCAGCAGCAGAGTGCCATCTGGATTTGCCGTCAGATTGTAAGGATCGTTGGTCGACTGCATCGCGTTGAAGATCGCCAGCGCCAACTCATTATCACTGTCTGGATTGCGACACAGCAGGTACTGAGTATCCGGCAATACCGGCAGACCCTCTGCTGCACCCATCACACGCAGCTCTGGGCTCATCATCTCAACCGGACGTGCTGTGACACCCAGACCCGCTTTCACTGCCGCACGCACTGCTGCCAGCGTTGATGCAACATACGAAATGCGCCATGGGATACCGGCTTCATTCAGGTGATCGATTGCCATGTCACGGTACGGGCTAGGCTCATCCAGCAGCACCAATGGAATGGCTTCACCGCGCTGGAAGATGTAATCCGCAGCACAGTACCAAAGCGTCGGTGAGGTACGCAGGACCTGATAGGTGAAATTACCAGGACTGGACGTGGTGACAACCAGATCAACCTCACCCTGATTCAACATTTCCATCATGAACGGGTTGCGTTTAACGCGCACGTCAATGGCCAGCTTCGGATATACCGACGTTACGCGATTAAGCAGGAACGGCAGAATGGTATCGGAAGTGTCATCGGAGGCGCCAATAGTCAGTACGCCCTGGATGTTGCTGTACATTAAAGAAGTGCAGGCTTCGTCATTGAAACGCAGGATCTTTCTGGCATAGCCGAGCAACTGGATGCCATGCTCCGTCAACAGTTTATTACGTCCATGTCTGGCAAACAGCTCTTTACCTACCAATTGTTCCAGACGCTGCATCTGCTGACTTACTGCGGATTGCGTTCTGCATACTGCCGCAGCCGCCGCCGCAAAAGTATTCAAGTCAGCAACAGCAACGAAGGTACGCAGCAGATCGAGGTCGAGATTGAGTATCGGACGATTTGCATTAGTCATGTTTTTTCTTCACTTATAAGATTTTTTAAAACTACTACCCTGGTGTATTACCCTACTTATCAAATAGATAAGAGGTAATGGTGCTTAATGACAGCCCTGTGTGGAGCTGTCATGAAAAAATCGTGTCAGGCGGATGCTGACGGATACGTCACTCTGTAATCAGAGGCGCGCCGTCTATATAAGACAGAACAACTTCGGGTCCGAAGACGTATGTCGCACAGGTGCTGGAAGCTGCGTAGTTGTCTAGTTTCCCGCGAAAACGACCTGCGGGTCAAAAAGAGATAACATCATGTTATGCTGATGCGAAGCGGTAAAGTGCATCAAATAATAAATTATACTTAATCATTTTTACGCTTTAAAGGGAAATGTTTTTGATCAAATCATCGCATTTTTTGACCAAATCCCTTTTCCGCCACATCCTGCCACAACGCTGCTCATTTTTTAACCCCCCCAGGTTCTTAAACTACAGCAGCAGCGTTAAAGTTACAGTGTAAATGCTATTTAAGCCGCGGTTGTTACCATAAGAGGTCACTTCACAGCGCTTAATGCTGTCGCCTTAAACTGAATAAGAATGCGTGACATTTGCTGGCACCAGCCATGGCTGCAAACCCTCTGTACACTTCTTCGACATCCAACAAGATTCCTTTAACTATTTCATCAGGTCGCTAATGATTTTTTATGCAGGATGTAAATAAAAAATTTCTTAATGACCTCCAGTACCTATGGATTAGAGACTTTACAGTGTTCCCTCTGGAGGGCAGCATTTTATATTACCACAATGAACACAACTGGAGTTATCAACCAGATTAACCCTCGGACATTGCGTTTTAAGCCACCCACGGCGGGAATCATTGGCAAACGCGCCAAAACCTAAAGCCGCCCTTCTTTTGTTACATTGAGAGGAGTAAATTGGTCGGGTTTGTTTTTGGTGGCAGGTTAAAGGACTCTGCCCGTTAAGGCGGTAATAATGAATTTTCAAATTGATAAATCCGGCAAGCTGGAAAATGTCTGTTATGACATCCGCGGTCCGGTACTGAAAGAAGCTAAACGTCTGGAAGAAGAAGGCAATAAAGTTCTCAAACTGAACATCGGCAACCCAGCCCCGTTTGGTTTCGAGGCGCCTGATGAAATTCTGGTAGACGTGATTCGCAACCTGCCGAGTTCGCAAGGCTATTGTGATTCAAAAGGGCTGTATTCGGCGCGTAAAGCCATTATGCAGCACTACCAGGCGCGAGATATGCGCGATGTTACCGTCGAAGATATCTATATTGGTAACGGTGTTTCTGAACTGATTGTGCAAGCGATGCAAGCATTGCTGAACAGCGGCGACGAGATGCTGGTGCCTGCGCCGGACTATCCGTTATGGACGGCGGCCGTTTCGCTGTCGAGCGGAAAAGCCGTGCACTATCTGTGTGATGAGTCTGCGGGTTGGTTCCCGGATTTGGATGATATCCGCAGTAAGATCACCCCGCGCACGCGTGGCATTGTGATCATCAACCCGAACAACCCAACGGGTGCGGTTTACAGCAAAGAACTGCTGATGGAAGTGGTGGAGATTGCACGCCAGCACAACCTGATCATTTTCGCTGATGAAATCTACGACAAGATTTTGTATGACGAATCGCAACACCATTCGATTGCGGCACTGGCGCCGGACCTGCTGACCGTGACCTTCAATGGCCTGTCTAAAACCTACCGTGTTGCGGGTTTCCGTCAGGGCTGGATGGTGTTAAACGGTCCAAAGAAACATGCCAAGGGCTATATTGAAGGGCTGGAAATGCTGGCGTCGATGCGTTTGTGCGCCAACGTGCCTGCTCAGCATGCGATTCAAACGGCGTTAGGTGGCTATCAAAGCATCAGCGAGTTTATTGCACCTGGCGGTCGTTTGTATGAACAACGTCAACGTGCCTGGGAATTGATCAACGATATTCCCGGCGTCAGCTGCGTGAAACCGCAAGGTGCCTTGTACATGTTCCCGCGCATCGATCCAAAGAAATTCAACATCTTTGACGATCAGAAAATGGTGCTGGATTTCCTGTTACAAGAGAAAGTGCTGCTGGTTCAGGGTACTGCCTTTAACTGGCCATGGCCGGATCACGTGCGCATCGTCACCTTGCCACGTGTCGATGACCTGGAAATGGCGATCAATAAATTTGGCCGCTTCCTGCAAGGTTATCGTCAGTAGCCTGACACGCATGCAACCTGAAGTATGAAGGGTATATACTGTTTTCATCTCGGGGAAGGCTCTCCTTCCCCGCCGTGAGAACAGGAACCGTTTATGACCCGTAGCCATTTTTTTGCCCACCTCTCCCGTCTTAAACTGATCAATCGCTGGCCGCTGATGCGCAACGTGCGCACTGAAAACGTCTCTGAGCACAGTCTTCAGGTGGCGATGGTTGCCCATGCACTGGCGATCATTAAGAACAAGAAATTCAATGGCAATCTGAACGCCGAACGTATTGCGATGCTGGCGCTGTATCACGATGCCAGCGAAGTCCTGACCGGCGACTTGCCTACTCCGGTGAAGTATTACAACGCGCAAATTGCCCATGAATATAAAAAGATCGAAAAGATCGCCCAGCAGAAACTGATCGAGATGTTGCCTCCAGAATTACAGGATGCTTACCGTCCGTTGATTGACGAGCATTTGCATAGCGAGAGCGAACAGGCGGTGGTGAAGCAGGCCGACGCGCTATGCGCTTACGTGAAATGTCTGGAAGAGCTGTCAGCAGGGAATAACGAGTTTCTGATGGCTAAGGCACGTCTGGAGAAAACGCTGTCACAGCGCCGTTCACCCGAAATGGATTACTTTGTTGAGATATTCATTCCGAGCTTTAGCCTGTCTCTGGATGAAATTTCTCAGGATACCCCGTTATAAAAAACGGGCCGTTATGGCCCGCTCACTCATGCTTTGGCGGAAAGCGTAAACGTGCCACTTTCTGCACGCGAAACCACCAGCGGTTCCAGCGTTTTCACCCGCCAGCTGACTTCATTCAGGCGCGGTGCATCGGTGGGCGCATTCACAGCCACCACGGCAC
Organism: Pantoea sp. alder81; assembly: GCF_020179835.1. Lineage (GTDB taxonomy): Bacteria > Pseudomonadota > Gammaproteobacteria > Enterobacterales > Enterobacteriaceae > Pantoea. The sequence goes on from NZ_JAIUDA010000002.1 coordinate 699,252, forward strand.
TGCCCGCCTCCAGGCCAGCGATGATACCGGCGGGGGCATCTTCAACCACGACGCATTCCGCTGCAGCCAGCCCAAGGCGCTCAGCACCCAGTAAATACGGCTCCGGGTTCGGTTTGCCCAATTTGATGTTTTCAGCGGTGATGAACACTTCTGGCATCGGTAGACCCGCGGCTTTGTGACGTGCGTGAGCCACCGGAATCGATCCTGAGGTCACAATAGCCCATGGAATGTTCAGCTCATTGAGCGTGGCGAGCAACGCCTTCGCCCCCGGAATCGCTTGCACGCCCTGCGTGTCTTCTGCTTCTAAACGCTCAAGCCAGAGAAACTCCGCCTGAATCGCCTCTTCAGACTGACCCGCCATAAAATGGCTAAGTGAATTGATCGCCGGCTTACCGTGTATGAAGTTCAGGACTTCTTCCGCCGCAATACCCTGGCGCTCGCCCCACAGTGACCATGCGCGGATCACCGCAGGTAATGAATCCACCAACGTACCGTCCAAATCAAACAGAAAACCCCTGTACTTCACACGTCGCTCCTTATTCAGGCATTGAGAATCTGCGCGATTTCATTCGCGCTAAGATGATACTGACGCGGACAAGTGTGCCACACCGCCAGCATACGTTGGTATTTTTCCCACATCGGCGTCTGCGCATTGAAGCCGTGCGTACCAGAATCAAAGTGGGTGTAGCGCCCTTCCACGTTCACCATGAAACGCACATAGCCGAGATAGCGCGCTTCGGTGGCCGCATCAAAGCCGAGAAATGCCAGACGGCGCTCTCCAAGGTTATGGGTTTCTTTGAGGTTCGACCAGGAAACATGCAGCGCATGGTGCATTTCCATGATGTCGATGAGCTGGCGGCAGGTGGCTTCCGTTAACTCGCCAAACTCTTTGTCGAGTTCGCGCAGTTGCAAGCCGTAACCTCGCTCGATGATGGTCTGATAACGACGATAGCGCTCGGCATTTTCCGGCTCCAGCATCGCCATCATTTTGTATTGGTTAGAGAGGATCAGTCGTTGTGCATGGGTCATTTCCACGGTTCACTCCCGGGCCATCACGGCCGCTTAAGATTTAAACAATGGATAAATGATTACACAAGGAAAGCGATGCGTGTTTGCCCGCATCACTTTTCTTTGATTTGAGCCCGGTTACTGCACACATTCTCTGGCAGTAAAAGGGTATGTTCGATCAAAGATCGTCGAGGAAGGTACGATCGAGCTGTTTGAAAGCACGCTTTAATACATCGGCCAGTGCCTGATAAGTCGGCTTGCCGTCGACGGGGGCGATCGCCTGTCCCGCTTCTTCGAGTTTTGCGCGCACTTCGTGGAACCAGTGCAGCAATGTCGGCGGTAAAGGCGTGATTGAGCGTTTGCCCAGCCACCACAATCCCTGCATTGGCAAACTACAGGCAAACAGTGCGGTAGCGATGGCCGGCCCCAGTTGTCCGCCCATGGCGATTTGCCACGTCAGAGTGAATATCGCCAGCGGCGGCATAAAACGGATGGCAAAACGCGTTGCCGTCACCACCCGGTTTTCCGGGAACATCGGTGCCAGACGCTTATCGGCTGGCCAGGTCTTCATGTAACGCTGACCGTTCTGGAATAAACCAAACCAGCCGGGATTGCTTGTGTCATTCGCCATGATAGACCTCAACTAATTCTGTAATGATTAAAATAAAATGATAACTACACAACTTTACGTCACATCCTTCAAAAGATTTTGTCTTTGCGAGTGACAGTGGGTATTCTGACGCCGTTTTAGCAACATTACCGGAAGCTTCAGCTCAATAAAAGAGCGGTTCAGAGCCATGTTTCGCTAAGCAGAATTCAAAAATCTGCGTAAAATTACCGAAATTTTTTTGCATGTCGGTCTCTTTTTGACTACCGCATGATGTTAATCATTAATCTACCAGCATTCATGGGCTACGCTGTTAGTCTGATTGCGTTATTTTTAGCCACTCTTTAATCAATAGGTACTTCCATGTCAACGAAGTTAGTACTGGTTCTGAACTGCGGCAGCTCCTCCCTTAAGTTTGCCATCCTCAATCCAGCCACCGGTGACGAATATCTGTCAGGTCTGGCGGAGTGTTTCCATTTACCAGAAGCGCGTATCAAATGGAAACTGGAAGGCAGCAAACAAGAAGCACCTCTGGGTGCAGGTGCAGCGCACAGTGAAGCGCTGAACTTCATTGTTAAAACTATTCTGGCACAAAAACCAGAGCTTTCGGCACAAATCGCTGCAATCGGCCATCGTATCGTTCACGGCGGCGAGCAGCTGACAAAATCAGTCATCATCGATGAATCGGTGATTCAGGGCATTAAAGATGCTTCTTCTTTTGCTCCACTGCATAACCCGGCACATCTGATCGGTATCGATGAGGCATTGAAGAACTTCCCTCATCTGTCAGATAAGAATGTGGCGGTTTTTGATACGGCATTCCATCAGACTATGCCGGAAGAGTCTTATCTTTATGCTCTGCCGTACAAACTGTACAAAGAGCACGGCGTTCGTCGCTACGGCGCACACGGCACCAGCCACTTCTATGTGACGCAGGAAGCCGCCAAAATGCTGAACAAGCCGGTCAATGAACTGAACATCATCACTTGCCACCTCGGCAACGGCGGTTCAGTTTCTGCTATCCGCAACGGCCTGTGCGTCGATACGTCAATGGGCCTGACGCCATTAGAAGGTCTGGTGATGGGCACCCGCAGTGGTGATATCGACCCGGCTATCGTGTTCTTCCTGCATGACACCCTCGGTATGAGCGTGGATGCGATCAACAAGCTGCTGACTAAAGAGTCTGGCCTGTTGGGTCTGACCGAAGTCACCAGCGACTGCCGCTACGTTGAAGATAACTACGCGACCAAAGAAGATGCTAAGCGTGCAATGGACGTGTTCTGCCATCGTCTGGCGAAATACATCGGCAGCTACACCGCGCTGATGGAAGGTCGTCTGGATGCCGTGGTATTCACCGGTGGTATCGGTGAGAACGCAGCGATGGTGCGTGAGCTGGCGCTGGCGAAACTGGGTCTGCTGGGCTTTGAAGTGGATCACGAGCGCAACCTTGCTGCTCGCTTCGGTAAGTCAGGCTTCATTAACAAAGAGGGCACCCGCCCGGCCGTGGTGATCCCAACCAACGAAGAGTTGGTTATCGCCCAGGACGCCGCGCGTTTGACCGCTTAAATACACTTCTCTCCGTCAGCTCAGGCTGACGGAGTTGTTTTGGCTAGTCTGCAACACCTGAGAGGTTTTTATAGTGTCACGTACAATCATGCTCATCCCCACCGGCACCAGCGTCGGCCTGACCAGCGTCAGCCTCGGCGTGATCCGTGCCATGGAGCGCAAAGGCGTTCGCCTGAGCGTGTTCAAGCCAATTGCCCAGCCACGTGCGGGCGGCGATGCGCCAGATCAGACCACCACCATCATCCGTAAAAACTCCGCGATCCCTGCTGCTGAACCGCTGCAGATGTCACGCGTTGAGTCACTGCTCGGTTCGAACCAGCAAGACGTGTTGATGGAAGAGATCATTGCTAACTACCACGCCAATGCGCAAGACGCGGAAGTGGTGTTGGTTGAAGGTCTGGTACCAACCCGTAAGCATCAGTTCGCTTCTTCGCTGAACTATGAAATCGCCAAGACCCTGAATGCGGAAATCGTGTTTGTGACGGCGCTGGGTAACGATTCTCCGGCTCAGTTGAAAGAACGTATTGAAGTCACGCAGAGCAGCTTTGGTGGCAGCAAGAACAAGAACATTACCGGCGTAATCATTAACAAGCTGAACGCGCCAGTGGATGAGCAGGGTCGTACGCGCCCGGACCTGTCCGAAATTTTTGATGATTCGAACAAAGCGAGCATCGCCAATATCGATCCTAAGCAGCTGTTTGCTAACAGTCCGCTGCCGATTTTGGGCTGTGTGCCATGGAGCTTCGATCTGATTGCGACGCGTGCCATCGATATGTGCCGCCATCTGAATGCAGAGATCATTAACGAAGGTGAGATCCAGACGCGCCGCGTGAAATCTGTGACGTTCTGCGCACGTAGCATTCCGCACATGCTGGAGCACTTCCGTCCGGGTTCACTGCTGGTGACGTCAGCTGACCGTCCAGATGTATTGGTCGCAGCCTGTCTGGCCGCAATGAACGGTATTGAGATCGGTGCCGTGTTGCTGACCGGTGGTTATCAGATTGAAGCACCGATCGCGCGTCTGTGTGAGCGTGCCTTCCAGACTGGCCTGCCGGTGTTTATGGTGAAGACCAATACCTGGCAGACTTCGCTGAGTCTGCAGAGCTTTAACCTGGAAGTGCCTGCGGATGATACGCAGCGTATTGAGAAGGTGCAGGAGTATGTGGCCAGCTTTATCGATGCCGATTGGGTGGAATCACTCACCGCCACCTCCGAGCGTAGCCGTCGCCTGTCTCCACCAGCCTTCCGTTATCAGCTGACTGAGCTGGCACGTAAAGCGGGCAAACGTATTGTACTGCCAGAAGGCGACGAGCCGCGTACCGTGAAAGCGGCGGCGATCTGTGCCGAGCGCGGTATTGCGTCATGCGTGCTGTTGGGTAATCCGGATGAGATCCAGCGTGTCGCTGCTGCTCAGGGTGTGGTACTGGGCCAGGGCATTGAGATTGTCGATCCAGAGGTGGTGCGCGAGAACTATGTGCCACGTTTGGTTGAGCTGCGTAAGAGCAAGGGCATGACCGAAGTGGTCGCGCAGGAGCAACTGGAAGATAACGTGATGCTCGGCACCATGATGCTGGAGCGTGGCGAGGTAGATGGCTTGGTTTCGGGTGCTGTGCATACCACCGCCAATACCATTCGTCCGCCGTTGCAGTTGATCAAGACCGCACCGAACAGTTCACTGGTGTCTTCGGTGTTCTTTATGCTGCTGCCTGAGCAGGTGCTGGTGTACGGTGACTGTGCGATTAACCCGGATCCGAATCCAGAACAGTTGGCAGAGATCGCTATTCAGTCTGCAGATTCTGCTAAGGCCTTTGGTATCGATCCGCGCGTGGCGATGATTTCTTACTCAACCGGTAACTCCGGTGCGGGTAGCGATGTTGAGAAGGTGCGTGAAGCGACGCGTATCGCTCAGGAGAAACGTCCTGACCTGGTGATCGATGGTCCGTTGCAGTATGACGCCGCGATTATGGAAGATGTGGCGAAATCGAAAGCGCCAAACTCAGCGGTTGCAGGTCGCGCTACTGTGTTTATCTTCCCGGATCTGAACACCGGTAACACCACTTATAAGGCGGTACAGCGTTCGGCAGACCTGATTTCTATCGGGCCGATGCTGCAGGGTATGCGCAAGCCGGTGAACGATCTGTCACGTGGCGCATTGGTGGATGACATTGTTTATACCATCGCACTGACGGCGATTCAGTCACAGCAAGCGGAAGGCTAATTTCTTTTTCTTGCCGCTGAATGTGAAGAGCATGAGGGTTAGACCTTGTGCTCTTTTTTTTGCTTTAAGATTGGTGGGTGGTGAAGGCTGGGTGCTGTTGTTGCTGTGGGCTGGGTGCAATTGTCGCGGTTGGCTGGGTGCAATTGTCGCGGTTGGCTGGGTGCAATTGTCGCTGTGGGCTGGGTGCAATCGACAGGGAAGGCCAGTCCGATCGCGAAGGATTAACGCATCCCTGCAGATCGGCCGCGCCGTCCATGGCGCGGACGCTTAGCTCTTCGCACTGGCCTTCCCTGTCTTTCAAACTTGATCATCGCTTTAGGGGTGCATACCTCTACATTCTTACTGTTTGTCAGGGGGAGGATTTGTCGTGCGTTCAGTGAGCACTCTTCTTCCCTGCCCTTCAAACTTCATCATCGCTTTAGGGGTGCATACCTCTACATTCTTACTGTTTGTCAGGGGAGGATTTGTCGCGCGTTTCTATTGGCACTCGCCTTCCCTGCCTTTCAAACATCATCATCGCTTTTGCAGTGCACACCTCCGCATTCTTACCGTTTGTAACGAGGCGATTTTCACGCAGCCATTCACTGGCGAAAAAACACCCTGCCGCTCACACTGATGACAGGCTCCTATGACTTGCGAGGTGAATGATGAGCAACAGTGATGTGCACAGTCGTCGATTGAAGGCCACGCCGCGCGGTGTGGGTGTGATGTGTGATTTCTATGCGGTGAAGGCGGAAAACGCCACGGTTTGGGATCAAGACGGACGCGAATACACTGACTTCGCGGCAGGCATTGCGGTGCTCAATACAGGGCATCGTCATCCGAGAGTGATGGCGGCCGTGCAGCAGCAGCTGGATTGTTTTACCCATACCGCGTTTCAGGTCATCCCTTACGAGAATTATATTCACCTCGCTGAGCGGCTTAACCAGCGCGTGCCAATTAGCGGCGAGGTGAAAACCACCTTCTTCTCCAGCGGCGCGGAAGCGGTGGAGAACGCGGTGAAAATTGCCCGCGCGGCGACGGGTCGTCCCGGCGTTATTGCGTTCACCGGCGCATTCCACGGGCGCACCAATATGACGATGTCGTTGACGGGCAAGGTCGTGCCTTACAAAACCGGCTTTGGTCCGTTTGCCGGCTCAGTGTTTCATGCCCATTACCCTAATGCGCTGCACAATGTGAGCGTACATCAGGCATTAGAGAGTCTTGAAGCGATTTTCCGCAGCGATATTAGCCCGCAGCAGGTGGCGGCGATTATCTTTGAACCGGTACAGGGCGAAGGCGGTTTTTATGTTGCGCCGCCGGAGTTTGTCTCTGCGTTACGCGCCTTGTGCGATCGCCACGGCATCTTGTTAATCGCCGATGAGATCCAGACCGGCTTTGCGCGCACCGGTAAGCTGTTTGCCAGTGAGTACTACGATGTGCAGCCGGATTTGATCACCATGGCAAAAAGTCTGGCGGGCGGGTTTCCGTTATCGGCGGTCTCCGGGCGTGCCGAAGTGATGGATGCACCCGAGCCGGGCGGTTTGGGCGGCACCTATGCGGGCAGTCCACCCGCGATAGCGGCAGCACATGCGGTGCTGGATATCATTGATGAGGAGCAGTTGTGCGCTCGCGCTAACCAACTGGGCGAACAGCTCAGTGCGACCTTGCGGGATGCAGGCTGTCATTCACTTGCTGAGGTGCGCGGGTATGGCTCAATGATCGCAGCAGAGTTTCAGGATGCCTCAGGCCGGCCATCAGCGGAAATTACCAAAGCGATTCAGTTACAGGCGCTGGCAGCAGGGCTGATTTTGCTGACCTGCGGCGTGCACAGTAATGTGATCCGTTTTCTTTATCCGCTGACGATTCCACAGCCGCAGTTTGATAAGGCATTGCAGTTGCTCAAAGACATTTTGTGTGAGCACTAGAAACAACAAAGGCGCCTGAGGGCGCCTTGTTTGAGTGGAGCTGGAATCAGGATTCGCTGCTCTGCTTACGGCGTGCGGCATCGCTGTTGCGGGTCAGCCACAGTGATACTGCTTTGAGCGAGTCGTCGGTGAATTCATCGCAGCGAGCAGTGATTTCTTCCGGCGTCATCCAGAACACTTCGTCCACTTCTTCTTCCTGCATGGCGAATGGGCCATGCGAGACGCAGCTGAACAATCCGCCCCAGACGCGGCAGTGCTCATCTTCGAAGTAGAATTTGCCATGTTCAGCAAACGGTACTGCAGCGATGCCCAGCTCTTCTTCCGCTTCACGGCGTGCAGATTCCAGCATGTCTTCACCACTCTGCACCACGCCACCGGCGGTCGCATCGAGCATACCCGGCATGAAGTCTTTGATTTCAGTACGACGCTGCACCAGAATTTTGCCCATACCATCATGCACCACGATGTAGGTCGCACGATGACGCAAATTCTGCGCACGCATCTGCGCACGGCTGGCCTGCGCAATGACTTCGTTCTCTTCACTAACGATATCAACCCACTCGATACCGCTATCTGCCGTTTGATCCACCATCCGTAACCCTTTTCTGTTTTCGGCGTGCCCAGCACGCGCCTGTTTGCGATGCCTTATTAGAATGAGCGGTAAGGTAAAGCGTTCTTTTCGCCTCCGCAAGGCTCTTCGTGCTTAGCGCGATTTGCCCGATTCTGACAGCCACAATTGCACTGACGCGCGTTGCCACTGAAACTCGGCGTAATGCTGCAATTTGACCGGTAATGTGTCGCCATGCAGCGCCAGACGATTGATCATCACCGCCAGATCGGTGTCGGCAATTGACCATTCGCCAAACAGATTTTGTTGCCCATCCGGCAGCAGGCGTTGAACTGCCGCAATCAATTTGCTGGCGGCCAGTTCGCCTGCGGGGGTGAGTGGCGCAAAGCGTTCGCCGGCAAACAGCACTTCCGTTGGACGTTCAGCACGCAGCGCCATCAAGTCACTGCGCAGCCACGCCTGCACTTCACGCGCATGCGCCCGCTTTTCACGATCGCGTGGATAGAGGCGCTCAAATTCAGGGGCTGGAAAACGTTCTTCGAGGTATTCAGCAATCGCTGAAGACTCATTGAGAACCAGGTCATCGATTTCCAGCGTGGGCACGCGGCACGTCAGCGACAGCGCGCGATAGTCATCATCGAGCTGGGCGTTTTGCGCCAGGTCCACGCGCTTCAGGGAGAAAGGAATACCCTTCTCGGTGAGTGCGACGTATACCGACATGGCATAAGGGCTGAAAAAGGATGCATCGGACCACAAAGTGATGGATGGGTAGTTCATCGGCTGCCTCAATAAGCATCAGGTGTGCTTTCTATTTACCGATTTTTAATTGCTAAGGCAATGGGGTGCTGGTCGGATCTTTGACCTTGAGTCCAGCTCAAACTTTCCCTTTTTCTTCATTAGCGTAAGCGCTGTCACGCTATCCGTGCGCTTCTCTTCTATGATCAGATTGAGCAAAAAACAAATTACAAGGAGGCTCAGCATGCACCTGCTTATTACCGGCGGCACAGGTTTAATAGGCCGCCACCTGATACCGCGCCTGCTGTTGCTCGGGCATCAGGTGAACGTCGTCACCCGTGATGTCGCGGCGGCGCGTGAGAAACTGGATCCCCGCGTTTCGCTGTGGTCTGGCATCAATCAGCAAACCGATCTTGATGGTATTGATGGCGTGATTAATCTGGCGGGCGAACCGATCGCCGATAAACGCTGGACCGAACAACAGAAGCAGCGGCTGTGTGAAAGTCGCTGGCAAATCACCGAGCAGATTGTTTCGTTGATTCACGCCAGCAGCAATCCACCGCATTTTCTAATCTCCGGATCCGCGACCGGTTTTTATGGTGATACGGGTGATCTGGTATTAACGGAAGACGATCCTGGCCACGATGAGTTTACCCATGCTCTATGTGCGCGCTGGGAACAGTTGGCGCTTAACGCCCAGAGCGATCGCACCCGCGTCTGCTTGTTACGCACCGGCGTGGTGTTAGCAGAGGAAGGTGGCGCACTGGCAAAAATGAAGCTGCCGTTCAAACTGGGTGTCGGCGGCCCGATTGGCAGCGGCAAACAGTATTTGCCGTGGATTCACATTGACGATCTGGTCAATGCCATCATCTGGCTGATCGACAATAACCACCTGAGCGGACCGTTCAACATGGTTGCGCCTTATGCGGTGCGCAATGAGCAGTTTGCCGCCACGTTGGGCCATGTGATGCATCGGCCTGCGTTTATGCGCACGCCCGCCAGCGCGATTAAGTTGATGATGGGAGAATCTGCAGTGTTGGTGCTGGGTGGACAGCATGTGTTGCCGAAACGGCTGGAGGAATCGGGCTTTGGCTTTCGTTGGTTTGATTTACAGGAAGCGCTACAGGATGTGGCGGGATAAACAGACGGCGGCCCTGGGCCGCCGTTTTTCCATTAGCTACGCTGCGCTGCCACGCGTGATTTCACTGCCTTCTCTTCACGCGTATGCCCCGGCTGCGGCACGCGAATGATAAAGGTCAATACCCCCGCAAACACATACAGCGCGGTATAGGCCCACACCACACCCACGATATCGAAGAACGGTAACATCACTGAGGCGATGGCCGGTGCCACAAAGTTACTCAGGCCTGCCGACAGGTTGTAGATCGAGACGGCTGCGCCTTTGTGATGCGGCTCCAGCGTCGGGAATACCGCTGTCATCGGTACAAACGCCGCTACAAAGATCCCCAGCATCACGGCCGGAATCAGTGCCACCCAGAAGTTGTGACCGGCATACATCGGCAGGTAGTAAAACATCAGGCTGGAGATGGCCATTCCCAGGCAACCAAACCAGCGCACCTGGCGGATCCAGCCCAGCTTCTCACCGGTGATACCCCAGAAAATGTTGGTGAAGATGGTGACAAAGAAGAACACCGCCCAGATCTGCAGCCATTCAGAAATGGTAAAGCCGAGGCGATCGACAAACAGCAACGGCATGATAATGGCAAAACCAAACAGCGACAGCGTGTTAATGATGCGAATCAGGCAGGCATAAAACACATGCTGATTGGTGAACAGGATGGTGACGGCGCGTGACATCTCCGTCATTTTGTCACGCATCGGCAGATTCACCCGCGAGCGATCCACCGGCACATTGCGCAGGCTGAAGTACGCGAGAATACCGCCACAGGCCACCCAGATGATCGCCAGCCACAGCGTGCCGGTTTCCCCCAGCATCGGGATGGTTAGACTTGGCAAATAGCTGCCGACCACGCCGATGCCGACGGAGTACATCGCCCAGAACCAGCCGGTTGCTGCCGCCAGTTTCTCACGAGGCAAGACCTGAACCAGCATCATCATGAACGAGTAGATAAACAGCGGATAAGCCAGCCCACGAATGCCGTAGAACAGCACCATCAACGGGTAATTGCGCATGCCCAGCCCCAGTGACATAAACAACGTGTGCATCACGATCCACAGTACAAAACCAATCATCATCGCACGCTGCGGCGTAATCAACTCTGCCACCACGCCGGAAGCCCACGCCGCCAGTGCCGCCGCCAAGCCGTAGAAGGTAAACACCACCGCAGATTGGGTAGGTGTAAAGCCTAAATCAGTGATATGGCGCGAGAGAAACGCCATTTCAAAGCCATCACCCGCCATAAAAATCGCGATAGCGAGGAAGCCCCAGAACATCTTTTTCGGTAAGCCAAACCAGTATTCGTTCGATTGCATCACCATCACCTTCTGTTCGGTAAGCCGTTATGCAGGCAGCAAGCTGCGCACCTGTTGTTGTTGGATGTAGAGTTCGCGGAACAGACGCAGCCGCTGTTGCAGCACGGCACCACGCGTGGCATCCGGTTGATAGCGCGCCTGCACCGGCGGTTTCAGGCAGACCTCTTGCTCACTACCGCCGTCGCCCAACCATGCCAGGCGTGCGGCACCTAGCGCACCGGATGCGCTGGCCGGATGGGTGACAATAGGCAGTTGCAGCACATCGGCAATTAGCTGAGCCCACAGCGTGCTGCGCGCCCCACCGCCGGTCAGGCTGCATTGCTGAATTTGATGCTGGGCATCCCCGAGCACTGCCAGACCATCCGCCAGCCCAAATGCCACGCCTTCAATCACCGCATAACCCAGCAAGGCACGCGGCGTTTCGTGGCGCAGATTGAAGAAAGAACCGGAAGCGTCTGGATCGTTGTGTGGAGTGCGCTCACCAGAGAGGTAAGGCAGGAATACCGGTGCACTCCGCAGTTGTTCATCGCTCAGCTGCGCCATCTCCTCCATCAGTTGGCTTTCGCTCACCGACAGCAGGTTGCACAGCCAGCGCAGGCAGCTGGCGGCGCTCAGCATCACGCTCATCTGATGCCAGCGGCCCGGCAGTGCATGGCAAAAGGCATGCACGCCGGATTGAGGGTCGGCCTGGAGTCGATCGCTCACCACGAAAATCACGCCGGAGGTACCCAACGAGATAAAAGCATCGCCGGGATTCACCGCGCCCACGCCCACCGCTGAAGCGGCATTGTCACCGCCGCCACCGGAAACCGTGACCGAAGTGGATAAGCCCCATTCGCTCGCCAGTGACGGTTGCACGCGACCACTCACCGCGCTGCCTTCCACCAGTTCAGGCATCTGGGCGCGCGTCAGTCCGGTGATCGCCAGCAGTTCATCGGACCAATCACGCTGCGCCACATCCAGCCACAGCGTGCCGGCAGCATCGGAAGGCTCGCTGACAAAGCGCCCGGTAAGACGCCAGCGCAGGTAATCTTTTGGCAGCAAAACCTTATCGATGCGGCTGAAGATCTCCGGCTCATGTTCAGCTACCCAACGCAGTTTCGGCGCGGTGAAGCCTGGCATGATCATGTTGCCGCTAATCTCCATCATCTGCGGATAGCATTTACGCAGCACCTCACACTGTGGCGCACTGCGGGTGTCGTTCCACAAGATGCACGGACGCAATACCTTGCCATCCGCGTCCAGCAGCACAGCCCCATGCATCTGACCGGATAAGCCGATGGCACGGATCGCGGCCCATGCATCAGGAGATTGATGACGCAATCCCGCCAGCACATCAGTGCAGGCTTGCCACCAGCGTTCAGGATCCTGTTCTGCCCAGTGGGGATGTGGGCGCTGTACTGTGAGCGTGGCGTGCTGTGATGCCACAATCTCGCCGCACGTATTGATGATCAGCGCTTTAAGCTCTGACGTACCGATATCGATGCCGAGATACATAATTACACCGCCGCCAGTTCAGGTTGTTTAAGCCACTGCTGCAGGCTCGCGACACGGCGCGTCACCAATTCGTGAAACGCCTCATCAGTCGCCAGTTCTGCAAACAGCGCACTGTCACTGAGGAAAGCCTTCAACGGATCGACACTGGCGAATTGTTTACGCAGCGCATCAACCTGTAGCGCGCCGTCCTGATAGGGATATGGCAGGTCGTCATTAGCCCAGCGCTGCATAAACAGGAAGAACAGCGCCGGAATCACTGCCGTTGCGGTGGGTTGCGCACCGCGCTGGTAGCACTCTTGCAGCGTTGGCGTCACCATGCCGGGAATTTTGGACAAGCCATCGGCACCCACGCGCTGATTGGTGTCTTTGATGTAAGGGTTGCTAAAGCGGGCCAGTACCACGTCGCGGTAATCGGCTAAATCAAGCGGGCTGGGCGACAGGGAGGGAATGACATCCTGGGTAACATAGTCATGTGCCAGTTGATAAATCGCCGGATGACGCGTGCTGTCATCGATATAGTTCAAGCCAATCAGCGTGCCCGCCCAGGCAATCGCGGCATGTGTCGCATTGAGGATGCGAATTTTCGCCTCTTCCCACGGCAGCACCGATTCCACCAACTCAACACCCACGTTTTCCAACGCCGGACGACCGGCAATAAAGTCATCCTCAATCACCCACTGAATAAAAGATTCGGCCATCACCGCAGCGCCATCTTGTTTGCCGGTCGCCGCTTGTACGCGTTCCGCCACATCCGGCGTAGGGCGTGGCGTGATGCGATCGACCATGGTATTCGGTGATGTGGTGTGCGAGCGCACCCAGTCCGCCAATTCGGTATCGCCTTTAGCAGTGAGGAAGGCGAGGAAGCCCTCACGGAATCGCTCACCGTTGTGACGCAGGTTGTCGCAGTTCAGCAGCGTGACCGGCGCGCCACCCTGTGCAACACGCTCTGTCAGGATGTGGCTAAGTGCGCCATAAATAGTGCGAATGTCGCCGCCCAAATCAGCCTTCACGTCCGCCTGATTAAGATCCAGTGTGAATTCGGGCGTCAGGTAGTAACCTGCTTCGGTCACGGTAAAGCCAATCACACGGGTTTGCGGATTGGCACCCTGCTCTACCAGTGCACTGATTTCACTGTCCCACGGCAAGATTTTGCGCAGCGAGGTGATGGTTTCATAATCCCGCTCGCCTTCTGGCGTCACGGTTTCCAGCACATACTCGCCATCCTGTGCCGCGAGCTGATTGAGCAGTGGCACCGCGTCATTACGAATATTGCCTAGCGCGATGCTCCAGCTTTCGTCACCCTGCTCACGCAGTTTATGCAGATACCACGCCTGATGTGCCCGATGAAAAGATCCTGCGCCGATGTGCATCCACACTGATTGATTGGTCATAATCGCCTCAATTAAACATTTGCCACAAGACAGGGCATTTGCCCGATGACGTGTAGCATAGTGCGCGCTATAGGGATCGTTCTGCGAGCCTTATCACAAATAATACTTTTGCTCTTTTTTGGGGCTTTTGCTCAGTTAGTGCTTTTCGTAAAACACGCGCTAAGATGGCGCATTGGTTTTGACGGAACAGCGTGATGAGCAGAGAAGAGAAAAAACAGGAACTGGCCGCGCGTGCCGCGTGGATGTATTACGTCGCGGGCGTAACACAGCAAGAGATTGCGCAGGCATTAGGATTATCACGCCAGGTGGCGCAGCGTCTGGTGTCTAGCGCGCGCGAAATGGGGATGGTGAGCGTGAAGATCGATCATCCTGTGACGCACTGCCTGCAACTGGCGCGTGAGGTGCAGGAGAAGTTTGGTCTGGATCTGTGCCGCGTGGTGCCATCGGCCAATCTGAACGATGACGCTATCCAGCAGATGCTGGCCGTTGAAGGCGCGGCGGTGATGTCGCAGTTTATCAATGAGGAAGCGCCGCAGGTGTTTGGTATTGGTTCCGGTAAAACTTTGCGCTCAATGATCGATGCATTGCCATGGGTGGATCGCCCGCAGCATCAGTGCGTTTCGATGATTGGCGCCATCGCGCGGGATGATTCCGGTACACGCTACGACGTGCCGTTGAAGATGGCTGAAAAGATGCAGGGCAAGTATTTCTTCATTCCTGCACCGTTGTACGCCGACACGCCACAGGATAAAGCGATGTGGGTGCAGCATCAGGTGTACCAGCGCGTCACCGACCGCGCTCTCCAAGCCAACGTGGCTTTTGTGGGTATTGGGGAAGTGATGCCCGGCTGTCCGTTGAATGCCGAGGGATTTATTACCGATGCGCAGGTCGAGGCGCTGAACGGGCGCGGCGTGGTGGGCGAAATGCTCGGCCACTTTTTCAATCAGCAAGGTGAACGCGTGTGGGGCGAAACGGATGAGCTGCTCACCAGCGTCTTACTGGAGAGCCAGACTCAACGCAAGATTATTGGTTTTTCCGGCAGCGCGCGTAAGTATCCGGCAATTCGTGCGGCGTTGCTAGGCGGCTGGATATCGGGGCTGGTAACTGATGAAGATACGGCGCTGAAACTACTGCGAGACTGACCCGCGCGCGCATCAATACCTCAACGTACCCGTGCAGTTAACGGCCAGGTGCGCAACAATACTTCAACGCGCCCATGCGGTATCGGGCATGATGTGCATCAATACCTCAACGCGCCCATGAAGTATCAGCCAGGTGCACAGCAATACCTCAACGCGCCCATACGGTTATCGGCCAGGTGCGCATCAATGCGCCCCCTACATCAACA
Source organism: Pantoea sp. alder81 (assembly GCF_020179835.1). Lineage (GTDB taxonomy): Bacteria > Pseudomonadota > Gammaproteobacteria > Enterobacterales > Enterobacteriaceae > Pantoea. The sequence goes on from NZ_JAIUDA010000002.1 coordinate 714,551, forward strand.
GGGTCGCCATTAATGGCGACCTGTTCGATTACTTCAGCGACCCCGACAGGAACTGCTGCAAGCGTGGGCTTTTCGGGTTGCCGAACAGCTCATCCGGCGTGCCCTGCTCTTCAATCTTGCCCTGATGCAGGAAAATCACGTGATTGGAGACGTGACGAGCAAACTCCATCTCATGCGTCACCACCACCATGGTTTTACCCTCTTCAGCTAGCTTCTGCATGATACGCAGCACTTCGCCAACCAGTTCCGGATCGAGCGCTGAAGTCGGCTCATCGAACAACAGCACTTCTGGTTCCATCGCCAGCGCACGGGCAATGGACACACGCTGCTGCTGACCACCAGAAAGGTGTACCGGATATTTCGCGCGCGCACCAGCGTCAATGCCGACTTTATCCAGATACTTAATCGCACGCTCACGCGCTTCGGCTTTGCTCAGCCCCAGTACCTGAATCGGTGCTTCGGTGACGTTGTCGAGCACCGTCATGTGGCTCCACAGATTGAAGTGCTGGAACACCATGGTCAGACGAGTGCGCAGTGAACGCAGCTGCTCTTTGTTGGACACTTTCAGCTGCCCATCGGTATCACGCACCAGATTGATTTGCTCGTTGTTGACCGAAATGGTGCCTTCGCTCGGTTTTTCGAGGAAGTTGATGCAGCGTAAGAAGGTACTTTTCCCGGAACCGGACGAGCCAATGATGCTGATCACATCGCCGGCGTTCGCCTGCAGTGATACGCCTTTCAGAACTTCATGTTCACCGTAACGCTTGTGCAGTTCGGTAACGCTTAATTTGTTGTCAGCCATAGTGATACTCAATGCGATGAAGAAGGTTTCACGTGCGCCAGGAAGCGACGCTCCGCTTTGCGGAACAGGCTAATCAGCACGTAAGAGATGATCAAATACAGCACCGCAGCGATGCCAAACGCGGTAAACGGCTGGTAGGTCGCCGAGTTGATATCACGCGCGATTTTCAGCAGATCCGGCACCGTGGCGGTAAACGCCAATGCCGTTGAGTGCAGCATCAGAATCACTTCGTTACTGTAGGCTGGCAGCGCAGTGCGCAGCGCCGACGGCAGAATAATGCAGCGATACATCTTAAACGGCGAAAAACCGTAAGCGCGTGCCGCTTCAATTTCGCCATGCGGAACGGCGCGAATGGCCCCGGCAAAAATTTCAGTGGTGTAGGCGCAGGTATTCAGCGTAAAGGCCAGCAGCGTACAGTTGAGGCCGCTGCGGAAAAAGGCGTTCAGCAACTCCGAGCCTTTCACCACTTCCAGCGTGTACATGCCAGAGTAGAACACCAGCAGCTGCACATACAGCGGGGTTCCGCGGAATATATAGGTGAACAGCCAGACAGGCGTGGAGATGTAGCGATTTGGCGATACGCGCGCGATCGCGAGGATCACAGCCATACATCCGCCGATCACCACGGAAAGAATCAACAACCACAACGTAATGGCGACGCCGGTAAAACGGTAACCATCGGTCCAGAGCAGCTGTTTCCAATACTCCTGAATAATATCGATCATAGCTCTGCCCTTTTCACACCCACCGTGTAGCGGCGTTCAAGCCACCACAGCACGCCGTTTGATAGCGTGGTAAACACCAGATAAATCACCCCCGCGACGATCGCGAAGTAGAACGGCTGCCAGGTACTCTTACCCGCCAGCTGCGTGGCTTTCACCACGTCTTCCAGCCCCAGCAGTGACACCAGCGCCGTGGCTTTGAGGATCACCTGCCAGTTATTGCCAATGCCTGGTAACGCAAAACGCATCATCGCCGGGAACAGAATACGACGGAAAGTTTGCGAGCCGGTGAAACCGAAAGCGGTCGCCGCTTCGATTTGTCCTTTGGGTACAGCCAGGAAAGCACCACGGAAGGTTTCGGTAAAGTAAGCGCCATAGATGAAGCCGAGCGTAATGATACCGGCCACCATCGGGTCGATATCGAACTGGGCGACACCCAACGCATCGGTCACGCTGTTGAGGGCGATTTGCAGACCATAGAAGATCAGCAACATCAGAACCAGGTCAGGCACACCGCGAATGAGAGTGGTGTAACCTTCAGAGATCATCACCAACAGGCGACTGCGGGAGAGTTTGGCGCCAGCGCCCATCAAACCAAGCACTAACGCCAGCACCACCGAACTGAGTGCCAGCTCAAGGGTCACCAGGGTGCCTTTTAGGATTACTTCAGAATAGCCATACAGCATGGGTTCGATCCTGTCGTGAAGGAAAATAACAAACGCTGCCCAACTAACGGACAGTCCTGACCAGGATTTGAATCACAGGGTAGATGGCGGCAAGCGTATGAACCCCGGGAGTTTACATAAGTAAGCGCCCGGAGTGAATAGTTATGACCAACCCTGCTGCAAATCAATCATCAAGGTCAGAAAACAGGACAATTAATCGCCGTACACGTTGAAATCAAAGTACTTCTTAGCAATCTTGTCGTAGGTGCCATCTTTACGCATTTCGCTGAACGCTTTGTCGATGGCCGCTTTCAGATCGGCATCGTCTTTGCGCAAGCCCATACCGGTACCGACACCAAAGATTTTGTCGTCTTTAACTGCTGGACCGGCAAACGCATAGTTTTTGCCAACCGGTTGTTTTAGGAAGCCTTCGCTCGCCTGCACTTCATCCTGGAAAGCCGCATCGATACGACCCGCATCCAGATCCTGATACACCAGATCCTGGTTGGCGTACGGCGTCACGGTGACACCTTTTGGACGCCAGTTATCGTTCGCGTAGGTTTCCTGAGTAGTGCCCTGCAGCAGACCGATGTTTTTACCTTTCAGCGATTCAATGGTCGGTTGCAGCGTTGAGCCTTTTTTCGCCACTAAACGCGCGTTGGCGGCGTAGAGTTTTTCAGAGAAGGCGATCTCTTCCTGACGTTTTTCGGTGATGGAGAGAGAAGAGATGATGGCGTCGATCTTCTTCGCTTTCAGCGACGGGATCAGCGCATCAAAATCACTTTCCACATAAGTACATTTGGTCTCGATACGCTTACAAATTTCGTTCGCCAGATCGATGTCAAAGCCCACTAACTGGCCTTGCGCGTTCTTGGACTCAAACGGCGGGTATGTCGGATCTGTCCCAATGCGCAGCGTTTTTGGTACCGCAGCGAACACGCTCGCAGCGCTGGACATGGCCAGCATCAGGGAAAGAGCCAGAACTCGCTTTTTCATAGGTAACCCTCAAGTGAAGTGCTTATTGTTATATGGTCGTGATGTGTGTTTGCGCTGAATGATGTGCAGGTTTCATGCCAGTTATGCAAAACGGCGAAAGCGTGCTCAGGCGCACTAAATACCGCGCCTTTCAGGGGCGCAAGCACTTAGTTTGTGAGGGAAATATAACAGCGGAGTGAGGAAGAAAAAGCGACATTGTTAACTTTTGGTGCACAAGATGCACGAAGAGTGATCGGGCACGCGAAATTGCACACAGTTAGTGCAAGATTGCACCATTATGCTCCATGCCAACGGGTAAACAGGTCTTCAGGTAGCTCAATGTCGAATTGATCGATAACACGATTGACGGTTTGATCGACCAAATCCTCAATGGTTTGTGGGCGATGATAGAAGGCCGGCACGGGCGGCATAATCACGGCACCCAGCTCAGCGGCGGTGGTCATCATGCGCAAATGCCCAAGATGCAGCGGCGTCTCGCGTACGCACAGTACCAGCTTACGCTGCTCTTTCAGCACCACATCGGCGGCGCGCGTCAGCAAACTGTCGCTGTAGCTGTGCACGATGCCAGACAGGGTTTTCATAGAACACGGCAAAATCGCCATGCCCTGAGTTTTGAACGATCCGGAAGAGATGCTGGCAGCAATATCACGCACATCGTGAACCACATCAGCCAGCGCCTGCACATCACGCAGGCTGTAATCGGTTTCCAGCGACAACGTCTGACGTGCAGCAGGACTGATCACCAAATGGGTTTCCACATCGGCCAGCGGTTGCAGCACCTGCAACAGTCGCACACCGTAGATCGCGCCACTGGCACCGGAAATTCCAATGATCAATCGTTTCATTATTAAGCCTTACTCGTTCAGATTGCGGCAATGATAGCCGCTCACTGAACAAAAATACAAAAACAAACAGGGCGAGGTTGCCCCCGCCCTGTTATCGATTTGCATTCCGAGGCCGTTAGCCTTCGTTATGCAGCTCCAGACCTTCCACTTCGTTTTGACGCTGAATCGCTTTCGCATCGTCATTACGCAGCGACTGCAAATACTCAAGGTATTGCTGATCGACATCTTTGGTGACGTAAATGCCGTTGAACACCGAGCACTCAAACTGTGCGATATCCGGGTTCTCTTCACGCACAGCTTCGATCAGATCGTCAAGGTCCTGGAAAATCAGCGCATCGGCTTTGATCAGCTGGCGAATCTCTTCCACTTCACGACCGTGCGCGATCAGCTCGGTGGCACTCGGCATATCAATGCCGTACACGTTCGGGAACCGAATTTCCGGCGCCGCTGACGCCAGATACACACGCTTCGCGCCTGCTTCACGTGCCATCTCGATGATCTGCTCAGAAGTGGTGCCACGTACAATCGAATCGTCCACCAGCAGCACGTTCTTACCGCGGAACTCAGCGCGGTTAGCGTTAAGCTTGCGACGAATCGCGCTGCGGCGCATATGCTGGCCAGGCATGATAAAGGTGCGGCCAACATAGCGGTTTTTCACGAAGCCCTGGCGATATGGCTTGTCGAGAATGCGGGCGATTTCCAGTGCGGAATCGGTTGAGGTTTCCGGAATTGGAATCACCACGTCGATTTCCAGGTCTTCCCACTCACGTGCGATTTTTTCGCCGAGTTTGGTGCCCATGCGCACGCGAGCGCTGTAGACCGACACCTTATCGAGGAAGGAGTCAGGACGCGCAAAGTAAACGTATTCGAACAGGCACGGATTGGTTTTCGGATTCTCAGCGCACTGGCGAGTTGACAGCTGCCCCTGCTCGGTGATGTACACCGCTTCGCCTGGTGCAACATCGCGAATGAACTCAAAGCCCAGCGTATCCAGCGCCACGCTTTCGGAAGCCACCATGTATTCGGTGCGTCCATCAGCAATCACGCGTTTACCCAGCACTAATGGGCGAATACCGTTCGGATCGCGGAAGGCCACCAAACCATGACCAATAATCATCGAAACCACTGCGTAAGCACCGCGCACCTGTTGGTGCACTGCCGCCACCGCAGCAAAAATGTTGTCAGCTTCCAGCGGATCATGTTGGAAACGATCAAGTTCCTGCGCAAAGATGTTCAGCAGGATTTCAGAATCAGAGGTGGTGTTAACGTGACGGCGGCCCACTTCGAACAGATGCTTACGCAGTTCGTGCGCATTCGTCAGGTTGCCGTTGTGCGCCAGCGTAATGCCGTACGGGGAGTTAACGTAGAAAGGCTGCGCTTCGGAAGCACTGGAGCTGCCCGCCGTTGGATAGCGAACATGGCCAATCCCGATATTACCCTGCAAACGCTGCATGTGGCGTGCTTCGAAGACATCGCTCACCAGGCCATTCGCTTTACGCAGACGGAAGCAATTAAGCGCATCGATGGTACAAATGCCGGCGGCATCTTGCCCGCGGTGCTGCAGCACCGTTAACGCGTCATAGATCGACTGGTTTACTGGCATAAAACCGGTGATACCAACAATACCGCACATGTTGTCATTTCCTCATTGGCCGCACTCCCGGTGGCGTTACCGGGGTATAAAACTGGACGTGCTTTTCAGGTAATCGAAAAACCACCTGATGATGTAACTGAACTGGGGAATGAGTTGCGACTGTTGCCAGTCCGGGCTTTTGGAAAAGCCGGTGAATGTATCGAGGAAGAAGAGCATAGCGGAAACAATCAGCACGCCACGCAACGCCCCGAAACAGACCCCCAACACCCTGTCGGTTCCCGACAAGCCGGTTTTTTCAACCAGCGAGCCGATCACATAGTTCACGATGGCACCCACAATCAGGGTGGCAACGAATAACACCGCTATCGCGATGCCGTTGCGAACCAGTTCGTCGTCAAAACCTGTAAACCAGACTGCAAGGTAGGTGTAGTAATGACTGGCGACAAAAAACGCGCATCCCCAGGTAACGAGAGATAAGGCTTCCCGGACAAACCCACGAATCAGGCTGACCAGAGCCGAAAAACCAACTACCGCAATAATGACGTAATCAATCCAGATCATGAACGCTTCCAACCCAGTGCTAAGCACCCCTGCATCCAGTTCGGGGCGCATTCTAACAGAAAAAGAAAACGTTTGCGTAGGGTTTTCCGGTTCTGTATCCATAAAAAGGGCGATGAAAAAAACTTTCCTCGCCCTGAGTGAATCCAGCAATTTAACCTGCTGATATAAATCTATTTTTTAACCAAACCCGCACTTAACCGCTTGTGCTAAACCGCGCCTTTTACTGCTATAGGCGCGGCTTATCACTGCATTATCGCGTGCCGTACGGTTTCACCACGCCCCCCAGCCCGGAGATGCTTTGCAACTCACTCAGCGAACTCTGCAGCTTCGCTTTGGAGGCATCCGGACCGACGTAAATGCGCGTAATTTGTCCCTGCACTGGCGTGGAAGGTACGGTAAATGCACGATAGCCCGACAGACGCAGTTGCGCCACGATCTCACTGACCTTGGCCGCGTTCTTCAGCGCACCCAGCTGAACGACAAACGCCTGCCCCGCAGGAGCCGCTTCCGGTTCACTCTGTTTCGGTGTTTCGACCGCTTTTGGCTGCTCAACCGGTTTCGGCTGTTCGACCACTTTTGGTTTCGGTTGTTCGACCGGTTTTGGCTTCGGCTGTTCAACAGGCTTAGGTTTTGGCTGCTCGACCACTTTTGGCTTAGGCTGCTCAACCGGCTTCGCCTGCTGATGCACCGGCGGCGGCGTTACCAGCGTAGGCTCACTGTTTTGCGCCGGTTGCGCGTTGCCATTGCTGGCCGAGCCGCTGACTTTCGCGTGATCCGGGGTTTGTGCCGTACCCGCCCCTTCCGGCGGCTGCGCCGGGAGCGGTTGCGTGACCGGCGGCACCATTTCGCTATCCTGCTGATCGTCCGGCTTTGGTACCAGCGGAATCGCCGCGAACTCTTCTTTATAATGCTTTTTCTTGCCGTCGAGCAGCCCCGGCAGCACGATGACGCCAATCGCCACCAAAATGACGGTACCGACTAAGCGATTTTGAAACTTACTTGCCACTGCCATTCTCCGCTGACATCGATTCCATAACCTGTGCGACGGTGTGGAAAGAACCACACACCAGAATCACATCCTCGGGCGCGGCCTGCTCACGCGCGGCCTGCCATGCTGCATCGACGTTATCATACGCGTTGCCACCTTCGAGGTGGGCGATCAGCTCATCAGCACGGGCACCACGCGGCCCTTCAAGGGGGGCGCAGTACCAGTTATCGACCTGCGGCGCCAGTGCGGCCAGCGTGCCGGCGATATCTTTATCATGCAGCATGCCCACTACAGCATGCACTTTACCGCTTTTCGGCAACTCCGCCAGACGTGAAGCCAGATAATTAGCCGCATGGGGATTGTGCGCCACATCGAGAATGACTCGCGGGCTTTCACTCACCGTCTGGAAACGTCCTGGCAGAATCGCCAGAGGCAGGTGTTCGCGGATCACCGCTTCGCTGACGTTGAGTCCTGATGCACGCAGCGCGGTCAGCGCGGTCGCCGCATTGGGCAACGGCACCTGCGGCAATGGCAGGTCGCGCAGTTCACCGTGTGCATCCTGCCACGTCCAGCTGTTTTCCTGCTTCTGCCACTGCCAGTCGCGGTTGATTTGCAGCAGTTGCGCGCCCTTCTCCGCCGCCACTTCGGCGATAGTGTGCGGCATATCGGCTTCACCGACGACCGCCGGTTTGCCACCGCGGAACACGCCGGCTTTTTCCCGACCAATGCTTTCGCGATCCGGTCCCAGCCAGTCGGTATGATCCAGTGCAATGCTGGTGATCACCGCCACGTCCGCATCCACAATATTGGTGGCATCAAGACGTCCGCCCAGGCCGACTTCGAGGATCACCACATCAAGATTGGCCTCGCGGAACAAATTGAGTGCGGAGATCGTACCGAATTCAAAATAAGTCAGAGAGATGTCACCACGCCCGGCGTCAATGCTGGCGAAACTGGCGCTGTGCAGCGCTTCATCCAACTCCGCGCCTTGCACGCGCACGCGCTCGGTGTAGCGCACCAGATGCGGCGAGCTGTACACGCCCACGCGATAGCCTGCGGCCATCAACAGCGTTTCCAGCGTACGGCAGGTGGTGCCTTTGCCATTGGTGCCGGCAACGGTGAAGATAAACGGAGCGGGTTTTAGCAGGTCAAGGCGTGCGGCGACGCGTTGAATACGATCCAGACCCAATTCAATGGCCTGAGAATGCAGGTGTTCAAGATAATGAAGCCACGTGGCCAAAGGCGACGTGGCTTGAGGAAGCTGCAGAGTGTCCATGTGTCCCGTTTACTCATCTTACACATCGTCATTCAAGCCGCAGCGGCGTGGGCTGCACTCAATCACCCCCCGATCCCTTACTGGGTAAGCTGCCGGAGGCTTCATTCGTTTGCCGCCTTGCTGCAACTCGAATGACTGGGTGTTTACGGTTCATTGGTGAAAAGCGTTTAACCACCGCTTTTCGTTGCCTGTCAGGCCTCGTTGCTCTCTGGCACAGCCGTAGAAGGCTGATCACCATCCTGCAGCGGCGCTGGCAGGTTCATCATTTTCGCCAGCAGGCTTGCCAGCTTAAAGCGCATTTCCGGACGACGGATGATCATGTCGATCGCGCCTTTTTCGATCAAGAACTCACTGCGCTGGAAGCCCGGTGGCAGTTTTTCACGCACAGTCTGTTCGATAACGCGTGGGCCGGCAAAGCCGATCAGCGCTTTCGGTTCAGCGACGTTCAAATCGCCCAGCATCGCGAAGCTGGCAGAAACACCGCCCATGGTTGGGTCGGTCAGCACGGAGATGTACGGCAAGCCGCGCTCCTGCATTTTCGCCAGCGCTGCGCTGGTTTTAGCCATCTGCATCAGCGACTGTAACGCTTCCTGCATACGGGCACCGCCACTCGCAGAGAAGCAGATCAGCGGGCAGTTATCTTCCAGTGCCTGCTCAACGCCACGCACGAAGCGCGCGCCAACCACAGAACCCATTGAGCCGCCCATAAAGGAGAACTCAAAGGCCACAGCGACCACCGGCATACCATGCAGCGTACCTTTCATGGCGATCAGTGCATCTTTCTCACCGGTGTCTTTCTGCGCGGCAACCAGACGATCTTTGTACTTCTTGGAATCGCGGAACTTCAGCAGATCCTTTGGTTCCAGCTCGCTGCCTAATTCAACCAGAGAACCTTCATCCAGCATGGTATGCAAACGCTCACGGGCGTGCATGCGCATGTGGTGGTCGCACTTCGGGCAGACCTCAAGGTTACGCTCCAGTTCGGCGCGGTACAGCACCTGACCACAGCTATCGCATTTAGTCCAGACCCCTTCAGGGATACTGGCTTTGCGCGTTGGCGTGGTGGTGCTTTTATTCAGTATGCGTTCAATCCAGCTCATTGATGACCTTTCTGTTTAATGCTGACCTGGTCCAGTCTTCTTGTTACTGCTGAAATCACCTTCAGCAGGCCGTAAATGTCGCTCATTAAACCACAACCCGTTCACGCTGTGGATAAAAATCTGGTTACGGGCTTACTGTGGTTTCTGCTGACGTGCCTGACGGCGATGGCGCCACACTTCAATCACGCCTGGCAAAATTGAGACCACAATGATGCCCACAATCAGCAGTTTCAGGTTCTCCTGCACCACCGGCAAGTCACCAAACAGGTAACCAGCATACGAGAACAGCAGCACCCACAGCAGCGCGCCCGAGACGTTGAAGAGCGCAAAGTGGCGATAAGACATGTGTCCCATCCCCGCCACAAAGGGGGCAAAGGTTCGCACGATTGGTACAAAGCGCGCAAGTATAATGGTTTTGCCACCGTGGCGTTCGTAGAACGCGTGGGTCTTATCCAGATAGCTGCGACGGAAAATTTTCGAGTTTGGGTTGCTGAACAGCTTCTCACCGAACAACCGACCAATAGTGTAGTTCACCGCATCACCGAGGATGGCAGCAATCACCAGTAGCGTGACCATTAAATGCACGTTGAGATCGTTACCCGGCAGTGCCGCCAGCGCGCCAGCAACAAACAGTAACGAATCCCCTGGCAGGAACGGCGTCACAACCAGGCCAGTTTCGCAGAACAGGATCAGGAACAGAATGGCGTAAATCCACACACCGTACTGCGCCACCAGTTCGGCTAAATGCACATCAATATGGAGGATAAAGTCGATCAAAAAGTGGATGAATTCCATAATGCTCCGGCTCCCAAACATCCTTACTCATTTAAATTAATCTGCGAGGAACAACGGTCCCAACGCAGGCTGAGGTAACGCAAAGTGGGATGGATAATCCACCGCCACCAAATACAAACCCTCGGCTTTAGCGGTCGCTGCCGCCAGAGTACGATCTTTTGCCGCCAGCAAATCCGCCATCCAGCTTTCGGGCTGATTGCCACAGCCAATTTCCATCAGGCTACCGACAATATTGCGCACCATGTGGTGCACGAACGCATTGGCTTTGATATCGACAATCACATAAGAGCCGTAACGCGTGACGTTAAAGTGCATCACGTTACGCCATGGCGTGCGTGACTGGCACTGCACCGCACGGAACGAGGTAAAGTCGTTCTCGCCAATTAAACACTGCCCGGCACGCTGCATTTTCTCGACATCCAGTGGATGGTAAAAATGAGTGATGCCATTGCCAAGAATCGCCGGTCGCAGCCGCTGATTGAAAATCACATAGCGATAACGACGCGCCGTGGCGCTAAAGCGGGCATGAAATTCATCCGGCACCGCTTTCACCCAACGCACCGCAATGTCGTCAGGTAAATTGGCGTTCACACCCAACGTCCAGGCGCTGTCGGCACGCTGCGAGGTGGTTTCGAAATGCACCACCTGGCCGGTACCGTGCACACCGGCATCCGTGCGTCCGGCGCAGAACACCACCACCGGATGATTCGCCACTTTCGACAGCGCCTTCTCCAGTTTTTCCTGCACGCTGCGCACTTCGTTTTGTCGCTGCCAGCCGTAATATCGGCTGCCGTCGTACTCAATGCCTAACGCCAGCTTAAATGTCGTTTCTTCAGACAACATTAATAGAAGTACTCCTGCACCAATTTCTCAGCAGTTTTTACCGCCATCAGTGCGCCGCCGAAGCGAACGTTGTCAGCCACGGACCAGAATTGCAGCAACTCAGGTACACCGTAATCATTTCGCACGTTGCCAATGCTCAGTGCATCACTGCCTGACGCATCACTCACCGGCGTCGGGTATTCACCGTCTGCACTGAGATTGATATCCTCGGCACGATCCAGTTCATCACGCGCTTCTTCCGCTGACAGCGGACGTAAATTCTCAACATGCACGATCTGCGTGTTGCCGTAAAACACCGGCGCCTGCACGCTGCTGACCGCAATCGGCAAACCGTCGTCCTGCAGTACTTTACGCACCTGATCCACCATACGGCGCTCGCTCTCCACGCTGCCCTGGTTGTCAGCTAACTGTGGCAGCAGGTTAAACGCCAGCTGGCGACCAAAATAGTGCTCATCCGCCGGCACACCGTTGAGCAACTTCGCGCTCTCACCCGCTAAACCGTCCACTGCCGCTTTACCGTGGCTTGAAACGGAGATCAGGTTGGTCACCTGCAAACGGCTCAATCCGGCCATATCCACCAGCGGTTTGATAGCGTTGAGCAACTGGCTCACCAGCGCATCGGCCACCGTCACTATATTGCGATTACGGTAATCGGCCAGCACCTGTGGATTGACATCTGGCACCACCAGCGGCACATCCGGTTCCAACGCGAACAGATCGCTGCTGTCGATGACCAGGCACCCCTGGCTCGCGGCTTCATCCGCGTAACGCGCGGAGGCTTCACGACCGGCGGTGAAAAACGCCAGCTGCGCCTGTGTCCAGTCAAATTCGGCCGCATCCTTCACATACAGGGTGCGCCCTTCAAAACGTATGTTTTCACCGGCGCTGTTTTCGCTCGCCAGCAGATACAATTCACCAACCGGGAACTGGCGTTCCGCCAGCAGTTCCAGTACAGCGTTCCCTACTGCGCCTGTTGCGCCCAATAACGCAATATTCCAGCCGTCAGACATGTTGGTTTACTCCAGACAATGACATAAAAACAGAAGGCGGTGATTACACCGCCTGACATTTAAGACTTTTCCCGCGCGAAAACGCAGGGGATTGATTTAACTTTACAAACTGGCGCGGAAACCGAGCTTTTCCAGCATCGCGGCCGCGTCTGCATCATCACATTTCACCTGTAGTGACGACCATTCACGACGCTCTTCATACTGCTTGCGCAGGCGATCAAACTCGCCCGGTTTAGCAGCCACTTTTCGCAGCGGCGCATCGTCGCGGCGCACATCATACACCAGGTGCACCAGTCGTTTCAGCGTTGGCTGATCGAGCTTGCCGTGCAGCGTGATGGTGCCAAATTCCGGTGCAGGCAGCAGGCTGTCGAGCGCGACCTGTTGCGGCTGGCCGATAAACTCGCACCAGGCTTCAAATACTTGTGTGGTGCCGCGCGCTTTACCTTCCAGCGTATAGCCCGCAATGTGTGCAGTGGCGATATCCACTTTATCCAGCAGATCGAGGTTCAGATCCGGCTCAGGCTCCCACACATCCAGCACCACGCTCAAATCGTCGCGCATTTTCAAAACTTCCAACAGCGCGGCGTTATCCACCACCGGGCCACGGCAGGCATTGATCAGGATGGTGTTCGGTTTGAGTGCCATCAGCAGTGCCATGTCGGCCAGATGCCAGCTCTTGTAAGGGCCGTCTTTAAACAGTGGTGTGTGGAAGGTCAGAATATCGGCCTGTGCCACCAGCTCATCCATAGAGTGAAATGTTTCCTGATCGCCGCGATCCGCACGCGGCGGATCGCACAGAAGCGTTTTCACGCCCCAGGCTTCAAGCCGCTTTTGCAGACGACCACCGACATTACCGACGCCGACAATACCCACGGTGCGATCGCGCAGTTCAAAACCATCGCGCTCGGCCAGCAACAGCAATGAGGAGAACACATACTCCACCACTGCAATGGCGTTACAGCCTGGTGCCGCCGAGAAGGCAATACCTGCCGCCGCCAGAGAAGCATCATCAACATGGTCAGTGCCTGCCGTCGCGGTGCCGACAAACTTCACCGGTGTGCCAGCCAGTAATGCCGCGTTCACTTTAGTCACCGAACGCACCATCAAACCGCTGGCATCCTGTAATTCTGCTTCTGGTAACGGACGTCCCGGAACGGCCAATACTTCACCCGTGCGACTGAAGAGTTCACGAGCGTAAGGCATGTTTTCATCGACGAGAATTTTCACTGCGGCGGTCCTGTCTGCTGAGGCGTTTAAGGCGCGTATTCTTACATAAAGCCGGGGATTAACCTAACCGACTGCGATAGCGATCCGGCGTAGTGCCGGCCTGCTGCTGGAACATCACAATCAGCGCCGACGATGAGCTATAACCCAGTTCGTGCGCGATGCCCTGCACGCTGCAACCCTGCTCCAGTAGCGTAATCGCACGCAAAAAACGTAAACGCTGACGCCACTCGCTAAAGGTCATTTTCAACTGCTGCTGGCAACGTCGCGCCAGCGTACGCTCAGTGGTAAACACGCGCTTCGCCCATTGTGCCAGCGTGGTGTTGTCACCGGGATTTTCTTCCAGCGCGCGCAAAATTGGCGCGAGGAATTTGTCGTCAGACAAGGGTAAATAGCTGGTGTGCACCGGTGACTGGCGCAGACGATCAATCAAAACCTCACACAACCGCCAGTCCGCTTCTGTCTGAGGTTGCTCTAACTCGCGCTGTGCAAAGTCATTCATGATGGCGTGCACGATCGCATCGACGTGCAGTAAGCAGGCATTCTCCGGCATGCCCTTGGAGAGTTCGGCCGCAAGATTGAAGGTACGGAACTGGGCATGGCAATGGTTATAGCTGCTGTGGCGCTGTTCCGGCGGGATCCAAATCGGCATATCAGCTGGCGTTAATAACCGCTCCCCTTCCACTTCCATCTCCAGCACGTGGCTGGTGACGAAAATCACCTGACCCCAGCTGTGATGATGCGGTAAATATTCGGTTTTCGCGTTAGCCTGCTCGTAGCGCATAAAGAAGCGCAGCAGTGGTGCATCAATCGGCGGCTGATATTCAATCTGTAAATTCATTCTGTCCGGTCACTAACGAATGTTGTCCGATTTTAACTATCTGGTTTAAACCGGTCAAATGTAAACTATTCGCGATTATACTCAGGAGTCGTACGATGAATTTACTGTTTCCGCTGATTGCGGTGATGATCTGGTCGATCAACACCATCGTCAGCAAACTCTCTGCCGGGAGCATCGATCCTGCTGCCATCTCTTTCTACCGCTGGCTGCTGGCACTCATCGTGCTGGCTCCCTTCAGCCTGCCCGGCGTGTGGCGTCATCGCCATGCCGTAAAGGCCAATTTGTGGCGACTATTGGTCCTCGGCCTGTTGGGCATGGTGCTGTATCAAAGCCTTGCCTACTATGCTGCCCACAGCGTGTCGGCGGTGATGATGGGCATATTGGGTGCCACGATTCCGCTGTTGACCATTTTGCTCAGCCTGTTTGTTTTGCGTCTCGCGCCGACACGCGGCATTTTGATCGGAGGTCTGCTGTCCTTTGCGGGTCTGGTGTGGCTGGTGAGTGAAGGGAATCCGACACAGTTGCTGAATCAGCGTCTTGGCAACGGCGAATTGATGATGTTAGCGGCTTCCACCTCTTATGCGCTTTACGGTGTGCTAACTAAACGCTGGGCTATTCCCCTGCCCACCTGGCAGAGCCTGTATGTGCAGATTTTCTTTGGCGTGTTGCTGTTACTACCCGGATTCTTGCGCGCACCGGACGTTACGCTGAATGTGCATAACATTCCGCTGGTGCTATTTGCCGGGCTGTTTGCTTCGATTATTGCGCCGTTCCTTTGGATCCTCGGCGTGCAACGCCTCGGTGCCAGCACCACCAGTATTTTTATGAATTTCGTGCCCGCCTTTACCGCGATTATTGCCGTGATGTTTCTGCACGAACAACTGCATGCCTATCACTGGATTGGTGGCGGGATGACGTTGGTGGGTGTGATTCTGGCGCAACGGTTGAAAACACCGCTGCGTAAACCGCGTGAGCGCACCGTGCAACTTAGCGAAAGCTGATTGTGATGCGCAGTCCGCCCAGTTGCGGGCTGCGATCGAGCAGCAACTGTGCTCCGTGCCAGGCACAGATATCTTTGACCAGCGCCAGCCCGATGCCAGCTCCAGGCTGGCTGGCATTATCCAGACGACCAAATGGTTGCAGAGCCTGATGCTGCTGTGCCACGCTAATCCCCGGCCCGCTGTCCTCAATTTCCAGCTGCTTCTCACGCAATCGTGCCGTGACGATTCCCCCTTCTGGCGTGTATTTAATCGCATTATCCAGCAGGTTGGCACAGAGTTCGGCCAGCAATAAGCCATCGCCTTGCACGATACAGGGCATGTCGCCTTCAAACCCCAGATCGATCTGCTTATGGCGTGACGCGGCATAGCTGCTGAAGCAAGCCTGTTCCACAATTTCATTCAGATTGACCCGGGCAAAGGGCTTGTCTTCACCATGGCGGGCTTTGATTTGCGCCAGCTGCAATAACCGATCGGTGAGTTGCACCGTATCGTTAAGCGTATGACGCATGCCCAGCAAACTTTCGCGCCACTGTGCAGGATCATCACTGTTGAGCGCAACGCCAACCTGGGTTTTTAAAATGGTGAGCGGCGTGCGCAGTTGGTGTGAAACATCGGCGCTAAAGCGCTCCTGGCGGGCCAGTAAACCGCGCAGTCGTTCCAGATGTCGATTAAAGGCAATAATTAACGGCTGTAATTCCGACCAGGGCAATAACGACGGCAAGGGTGTCAATTCTCCTGGCGCACGGCGTAACATAATCCGCGATAGCCGACGCAGCGGCCGCAACACTTTGCGTAATAACAGGCTGGCCAGCAACAGGGTAATCAACACCAAAAAACTTTGGCTAATCAAAGCAGTACGCAGTAACCCTTCCGCAAACCCATGACGTGAATTCAGGGTTTCGGCCACCAGAACCAATGCCATCCCCTCTACGCCCTGCTCGTTCACAGGTTGCCATAACGCCGCAATACGAATGGGTTGCTTACGATAGCTGCCATCGTAAAAGTGTACCAACGCGGGATAGGCTTCCGAAAGCGGCGCATTGCGCGGCAAAGGGGGCAAATCGGGATAACCAGAGAGGGTTTTGCCCTCCGGCGAAATGACCTGATAAAACAGCTGATCGTTCATGTTGCGCTCGAAGCTGTCGAGCACCACCCAGGGAACATCCACTTCCAGTTGGTTTTTTCGCACCACCAGCCTTTCTGCCACCGTGCGTGCAGAGGCGAGAAGTGAACGATCGTAGGCCTGATTCGCCGCCTGCAGCGCACTTTGGTAATGGGTATAAACCGACAGCCCCCACAGCAACATTAACGGAGCGCCCAGCCACAGCAACAATTCCCCACGCAGCGAATGGCTCAGGCGCACGGCTGGCACTCCAGACTGTATCCCAACCCACGTAGCGTCACGATGGCGACATCGCTGCCCTGCAGTTTTTTTCGCACCCGATGCACATACAGTTCAATGCTTTCCAGGCTGGCTTCATCGGTTAAGGTAAAGGTCTGTTCATAAAGATGCTGGCGCGATACCGGACGCCCTGGACGTTGCATCAAGGTCGAGAGCACACTGGCCTCACGCGGGGTGAGCATCAACGGTTTATGATTTAGCAAAAAATAACCTTCGCCGTCGCGTTCCAATTGCCCCACGGCTTGTGATTGCGCGGTTTGACCCTGGCTGCGGCGTAATAGCGCACGCAACCGTGCTTCCAACTCATCCAGTTCAAAGGGTTTGGTAAGATAGTCGTCCGCGCCTGCATTGAGCCCCTGCACGCGCTGTTCCAGTGCACTTTTGGCCGTGAGCAACAATACCGGCGTGGTTTGCCCACGCTTGCGCAAACGCGCCAGCACCGCCAGGCCATCCAGCCGCGGCAGTGACACATCCAGCACCACCACCGCATAGTCTTCGCTCTGCAACACATGGTCTGCCGCCAGGCCATCCGCGACCCAATCCACCGCAAAGCCTTTCTGTGTTAAGGCTTTTTGCAGCCAGCTGGCCAACTCAACCGTATCTTCCACCAGTAAGAGACGCATATCACATCCTGATACTTTTCCCGAGCACTGAAAGGTAAATGAAAGGTTACACCATTAACAATTCAGCAACGCCGAATGTTCGGCAGTTGTCACACTCTGGAAGCATGAATGGAGCGAATAATGAAAAAAATCTTACCCCTCGCCCTCGCCTCAACCCTGGTGGCTTTGTCGATATCCTCTGCGCTGGCGGAAGCGCCAGACCGGACAGAATGTATTGCCCCTGCCAAACCAGGCGGTGGTTTTGACCTGACCTGTAAGCTGATTCAGGTTTCAATGCAGGAAACCGGCGAAATCAGTAAACCGATGCGCGTGACCTATATGCCAGGCGGTGTCGGTGCCGTGGCTTACAACGCCATCATTGCTCAACGCCCCGCCGAAGCAGGCACGCTGGTGGCCTTCTCCGGCGGTTCGCTGCTCAATCTCTCTCAGGGCAAGTTTGGCCGCTATTCAGAAACTGATGTGAAGTGGTTGGCCGCCGTCGGTACCGATTACGGCATCGTCGCAGTGCGTAATGATGCTCCGTGGAAAACCCTTGGGGAATTGATGGAAGCCATGAAGAGCGATCCGACCAAAGTGGTGGTGGGTGCAGGTGCTTCGATCGGTAGTCAGGACTGGATGAAAACCGCCCTGCTGGCACGCGAGGCGGGCATTGACCCACGTAAGATGCGCTATGTCGCCTTTGAGGGCGGTGGCGAGCCGGTAACCGCTCTGCTCGGCAACCACATTCAGGTGGTCTCCGGGGACATGAGCGAGATGGTGCCACATCTGCAGGCGGGCAAATTGCGCGTGCTGGCGGTGATGTCTGACAAACGCTTACCGGGTGAACTGGCGAGTGTGCCGACTGCCAAAGAGCAAGGCTACAACGTGGAGTGGCCGATTATTCGCGGTTATTACCTCGGCCCGAAAGTGACTGACGCGGAATATCAGTGGTGGGAAGACGCCTTCAAAAAGCTGGTGACCACCAAGGAGTTCCAACAACAGCGAGATATGCGTGGACTGTTTGAGTTCAACATGTTCGGCAGCGAGTTGGATGCCTACGTGAAAAAACAGGTGGCTGATTATCGCGAAAAAGCCAAATCCTTTGGCCTAGCCAAATAACGGAGTCGATGATGAGCGATCGTATCTTCGCCGGTATCTGGCTGCTGCTGTGCATTGCCGGGTTGTTTATTGCCTGGCAAATCCAGAGTGAATACAGCTATGAACCGGTCGGCCCACGCCCTTTCCCGATGCTGCTGCTGGGATTAATGGCGATTTGCGCCGTGATGATGTTACTGCGCAAGCCCGATCTGGTGCAGTGGCCTTCCGCCGCCACACTGAAAAAGCTCCTGCTGATGTGCGTGATGCTGATGGTGTATGGCTGGCTGTTTGAACGGTTGGGCTTTGCAGCGTGCACCACGTTACTGACCTTTGGCATCGGGCTGTTGTTTGGCGCGCGCTGGTGGGCGGCTGCGGTGTCCGGGGTGGTAATGGGCATAGCGCTGTTTTATGCCTTTGACCGCCTGCTCGATGTCACCTTGCCTGTCGGCAGCTGGTTCAATTAACAGGAGTCTCAAATGGATACCTGGTCTTTTCTGATGCAAGGTTTTGCCGTTGCAATGACGCCGGAAAACCTCATGATCGCCCTCATTGGCTGCTTTATTGGTACCATTGTCGGCTTGCTGCCCGGACTCGGGCCCATTAACGGTGTCGCGATCCTGATGCCGCTGGCGTTTGCCCTGCACTTACCTGCTGAATCCGCGCTGATCCTGCTCGCCACGGTTTATATTGGCTGCGAGTACGGCGGGCGTATCTCATCTATTCTCCTCAACGTGCCGGGCGATGCCGGAGCGATAATGACCGCGCTGGATGGTTATCCGATGGCGCAACAGGGGAAAGCTGGTGTCGCATTATCAATTTCGGCAGTGAGTTCGTTTATTGGATCCACTATCGCCATTCTCGGCATTATTCTCTTCGCCCCGATCCTGGCAAACTGGTCACTGGCCTTTGGCCCGGCAGAGTATTTCGCGCTGATGGTGTTCGCCATTGCCTGTCTGGGCAGCATGATGAGCCATAATCCGTTGAAGTCGTTTTTAGCCGCGCTGATTGGTTTGGGCATGGCCACCGTAGGCGTGGATGCCAACACCGGTGTGTATCGCTTCACCTTCGATAGCGTTCACCTCTCGGATGGCATCCAGTTTGTGGTCGTCGTCATTGGATTGTTCTCTGTCAGTGAAATACTGCTGATGCTGGAATCCACCAGCAGCGGTCAGAAAGTGGTTCGCGCCAGTGGCCGTATGATGTTCAATATGAAAGAAGCGGCGCAGGCAACAGGTGCCACCTTGCGTTCCTCCTTTATCGGCTTCTTTGTCGGTGTACTGCCAGGCGCAGGCGCGACCATCGCCAGTGCCATCGCTTATATGAGCGAGAAGAAAATCAGCGGCAGCGATCAGTTTGGTAAAGGCGATATTCGCGGCGTAGCGGCGCCTGAAGCGGCCAACAACGCCTCGGCTTGCGGCTCTTTTATTCCTATGTTGACGCTGGGTATTCCCGGTTCCGGCACTACAGCGGTGATGGTGGGTGCACTGACGCTGTACAACATCACACCCGGTCCGGCGATGTTTACCGAACAGCCGGATATCGTCTGGGGTCTGATTGCGGCGCTGCTGATTGGTAACGTGATGCTGCTAATCATGAATATCCCGATGATCAACATCTTCGCCCGCATGCTAACCATCCCGCTGTGGTTCCTGGTGCCAGCCATTGCCGCGATCTCTGCGGTAGGCGTTTACGCCGTGCACAGTACCACTTTTGACCTGCTGCTGATGGTTGGATTGGGTATCTTTGGCTATATCCTGCGTAAAATGGATTTCCCGATGTCGCCGCTGATATTGGGCTTCGTGCTGGGAGAGATGCTGGAGCAGAACCTGCGCCGTGCGCTATCAATCAGTAATGGCAGTCTGCCAATTCTGTGGGAAAGCCTGATCTGCAAAGTATTACTGGTGCTGGCGGTGGCCGTCCTGATCGTGCCGCCACTGTGGAAACGCTGGCGTCGTAAGCGTCTTAAACTGGCTGAAGCAGAATAAATCCCGTCCTGACGCGATTTCCCCACAATGCCCCCGTGGATTTCCCGGGGGCTTTTGCTATCATATGGCCTCTTTTTTCCGGCGCACCCGGATCTGACTTCGTTTTTCAAGGATTCCGCCATGCAACCTCTCAGCGGTCCCGGTGTGCCTGCGGGCGATCGTTCAACGCTCACTAATGCGACTGGCCCTACTCGTCCTGGCGGACCGGCGGGCGAACAGCCGCTCTCCCCTGCCCAGCGCACCACGCTGGAACGTCTGATTGTGCGCATCATGTCACTCAGTACATTAAAAGCCCCAGAACTATGGGCTGGCGTACGCCATGAAGTGGGCGTAAAGAATGATGCTGAGCTGCAATCGCGCCATTTTCCGGCGGCCGAACAGCATTTGAATGGGCGTCTGACACAGGTGCAAAACAGCCTTGCGACGCGCCAGCTGTTGCAACAGTTGCTGGAGAAGTTGCCGCAGGGCAATAATCGTCAGGCGGTGAGTGAATTTATCCGTCAGCAGTTTAACCAAACGGTGTTAAGTGCACTGTCGCAAGATCAACTGCGTCAGGTGCTGACCATGCTGCAAAATGGGCAGATGGCGATCCCACAACCGCAGCAGACGCGTGTGTCCGATCGCACCCTGTTGCCCGCTGAACAGCAATCGCTGAATCAACAGGTCACGCGCCTTGCCGCCACTACGGGTGAATCACCGGTCAAGCTGCTGACCGAAGCGCTGGAATTGGTCAATCTGAAGAGTGGCGATCCTATCCCGTCACGTCACTTCCCGTTACTGACGCAATATCTGCAGGTGCGCCAGACGCTGGGCCAACACAGTGCGCCCACCTTACAGATGCTGGAAACCTCGCTTAAACAGCCGCTGACACATGATGAACAGCGACTGCTGGAGGATTACAGCCAGCAGCGTTTCCAGGCCACGCCGCAAACGATACTGACGCCCGCGCAAACGCAAGATCTCCTCAATTTGCTGTTCAGCCGTCGCGTCGAGAAAACGCTGGAGCAGCCGCACGCCGCCAGCGATCTGCGCCCGCAGCCGATCTGGTCGCCGTGGATCGAGATATTGCCGCGTCCACTGGCCCAGCGCCCGGCGCTGACGTTAATCCTGGGCCTGGCGCTGTTCTTCTTTTTGCTGTGGCTGTTCCTGTAATTTAGCAACCGCAGTGTGCGCCGGCAGTGGCTTGTGGCCATTCGCCCGGCGACGTTCCCCACGTCAACGGATGCCCATCGCGCTTCCAGAAGTCCAGTCCACCGATCAACTCTTTGACCTGAAATCCCAGCGAGGCCAGTTTCCATGCCGCTTTGGTTGAGCCGTTGCAGCCGATACCATCGCAGTAAGTGATGTACACCTTGCTGCGATCCAGCTGTGCAGTGGATTCGGCATTCATGGTGCGATGCGGAAACGAAACCGCTCCGGTAATGTGCCCCGCCTGATAAACCTCAGTGGATCGTGCATCGATCACCACAATCGCATTGATGCCTTGCGTCAGATCCTCTGCCAAATCCCAGGCATCGGTGTAATAACTCAGTTTGTGCTGCAGATACGCCACGCTTTCCTGAGGATCCACGGGTGGGAAAAGTAAGACTGATGACATCGCATTCTCCTTATGTAATTTTCCCTGAGTTTACGGCAAAGTGGTCTGCAATTTGATACCACTTTCGCCACAGTAATAAGACCACCATGCGCCACTCTTTTTTAGCACTGTTTAATCATGCGTCATCCGGCGGTTTGCGCGAGCGCTTATGCATTACGCTACGTCAGGCCATTACCAGCGGCCATTTGCACCATCAGCAACGCTTACCCTCCAGCCGTCAGTTAGCCGAAGATTTGTCATTGTCGCGGGTAACGGTGGAAGCCGCTTATGCGCAGTTAGAGAGCGAAGGCTATCTGGAGAGACGAGGCGGCCAGGGCACTTTTGTATCGATTGCGATACCTGCGCGTGCAGTGACCACACCCGCACAGAATACACCTCGTTTCTCCCGACGCGGCGAGCAGATCCTGGCGACAGGTGGCTGCCAGGATCCGCCTTTTCCACATGCGTTTGCCGCCGGTTCGCCTGAATTACGTGCCTTCCCGCATACGCATTGGCGCCGGATCAGCAACAGCGTGCAGCGTTCGCTGGGTAGCCAGGTGATGGGTTATGGCGATCCGCTGGGCTTTATGCCGCTACGTGAGGCGGTAGCGGATTATCTGGCGTTATCACGCGGTGTGCGCTGTGCTGCCGAACAGGTGGTGATCCTCACCAGTTCACAGCAGGCCTTGCAGTTAATGGCATTGATGTTGCTGGATGCCAATGATGAAGTGTGGCTTGAGGAGCCTGGCTATCCCGGCGCGCGCAATGCGTTTCTCGCTGCGGGTGCACACTGCCGTGCGATGCCGCTGGATAGCGAAGGCGCGATGCCATTAAAAGGACATGCCAGGCTGGTTTATCTGACGCCGGGACATCATTACCCCACTGGCACCGCGATGAGCCTTGCCCGCCGCCTGCAATGGCTCGACTGGGCGCGCCAGCAGCAGAGTTGGTTGATTGAGGACGATTACGACAGTGAGTTTCATTATGACGATCGTCCGATTCCCGCCTTACAGGGATTGGAAAATGATAGCCGGGTGATCTGCCTCGGCACTTTTTCCAAAACGCTCTTTCCCTCCCTGCGACTGGCGTGGATGGTGGTTCCGCCAGCGCTGGTTGATGCTGTCGGCAGTGCGCGCAGCATTCTGGATGGGCATAGCGCACTATTGCCACAAGCGATTACCGCCGAGTTTCTGCAACAGGGACACTTTGCCAGCCACCTGCGGCTGATGCGCCAGCTTTACCACAGCCGTCGCGATCGGTTACTGGAGCAGATCAACACGCGCCTGCAGCCCTGGCTGACGCCGATGCCGGCGTCTGGCGGGCTTCAGTTAACAGTAGGATTGCATCAGGGAGAGGAAGGGCCACTCACGCAGCAAGCGCAGGAAATCGGCCTGCTGTTGCCCCCTCTGTCGCCGCTGTATGCGGAAAGCCCGCCACAACCGGGATGGATGCTGGGCTTTGCTGCGCTGACACCGGGTGAGATTGTCAGCGCCTGCGATAAGTTGGTTACGCTGTTGTCGCGCTACGCGCAAACGTCCAGGTGACGAGAATGCCCAACGCTGCGCAGCATGCGCCCGCCAGGTAGACCGAGCCATAGCCCAACGCGGTGGCGAGTAAACCGGTCAGTGGGCCACTGGCACCGTAAGCGATATCCTGGAAAGCGGAGAAGCCGCCCAGCGCCGTGCCACGAATTTGTGGTGAGACGCGTTTGATTACTTCGACGCCGAGCGCCGGGAAAATCAACGAGCAGCCGCAACCGGTTAGCGCGGCACCCACCAGCGCCATCCAGCCTGAAGTTGCGCAGGCCAGCACCAGCAAACCGGCGGTTTCCACCAGCAGCGAGACCATGGCTACGCGCACGCCACCGTGACGATCTGGCAAACCGCCAAAGAACACGCGCACCAATACAAAAGCACAGCCAAATGCGGTCAGTGCAAAACCGGCGTTGCCCCAGTTTTCTGCGGCAAAATAGAGCGAGGTAAACGTCCCGATGACCGCAAATCCGGTTCCCTGCAACGCCAGCGCCATGCCGGGTTGGAAGATGGTTTTCACCACGCTGAACAGTGAAGGACGTTCGCCACCCACCACCGGCACTTTGCTAACCCAGCTATTGATCGCCAGCGAAAGCAATGGCAGCAGCAACGCAACGGCACCGAGCGCCGCAAATCCGCCATGTTGATTAATCAGCAAACCCAGCGGTGCGCCCGCCGCCAGCGATCCATAAATCGCCATGCCGTTCCACGACATCACCAGTCCGGAACGTTTGCTTCCCACCAGCCCCATGCCCCAGGTGAGATTACCGGTGAGCAGCAGGCTTTCACCGAATCCCAACAGTAAGCGCCCCACCGCCAGCAAGCCAAACTTGCCCCAGGGTGAAACCGGCAATAGCGCGGCCGCCAGATACGCCACGCCCACCAGCGCGATAGCGATCATACCGTGTTGCGTGGTGAGCTTCGCGCCGTGCTGATCGGCTCGGCGTCCGGCAAAGCTGCGCGTCAGCAACGTGGCGAAGAATTGAATCCCCACTGCGACGCCCACCATCAGGTTGCTCATCCCCAATTCCTGATGCACATAAAGTGGAATCACCGGCAGCGCCAGGCCTGCGGTTAAGTATGTGAGAAACACCGCAAAGGATATGCAACCCAAAGGCAGCACAGATTGCGTCTGCGTATCTGCAGCCGTGGTCATGGTGGTATGAACTCCTTGTTCAGAGCGTGCACGACAGGCAATAAACCCACATACGCGCACGTCCGGCATTCAGACGAAAACGGGTTGTTTGGTTCATAATGTGCACAAACGATTATTTTATTTCAGGAAAGATGGGAAGAGTGTAGGCAAGCCGCAGGGGAAATGTCAAAAACAACAGGGGCCGGATAGACCGGCCCCTGGAAAACGGTGATCACGAGATTAAGCTGGCAGCTTACGCATGGTCAGGGTGGCGTTGGTGCCGCCGAAACCGAAGCTGTTGGACATCACGGTGGTCAGCGCTTTTTCAGTTGGCTGCGTCACGATGTTCAGGCCTTTACCGGCTTCATCAATTTCATCAATGTTGATGCTTGGTGCGATAAAGCTGTGCTCCAGCATCAGTAAGGTGTAGATCGCTTCCTGCACGCCCGCCGCACCCAGTGAGTGACCGGTCATGGCTTTGGTGGCAGAGATGTACGGCGAGTTATCACCAAACACTTCGCGAATCGCACCCAGTTCTTTCACATCACCGACTGGCGTAGAAGTGCCGTGGGTGTTGAGGTAATCGATTGGGGTATCAACGCCGTTCATCGCCATCTTCATGCAACGTACTGCGCCTTCGCCTGATGGAGCAACCATGTCAGCACCGTCAGAAGTCGCGCCGTAGCCAACGATTTCTGCATAGATGTGCGCGCCACGTGCCAGAGCATGCTCCAGCTCTTCTACCACCACCATACCGCCGCCGCCTGCGATCACGAAACCATCACGGTTCGCATCGTACGTACGGGAAGCTTTCTCTGGTGTTTCGTTGTATTTGGTGGACAGTGCGCCCATCGCATCGAACTCACAGGCCATTTCCCAGCTCAGCTCTTCGCCGCCGCCAGCAAACACGATGTCCTGTTTGCCCAACTGAATCTGCTCAACCGCATTACCGATGCAGTGCGCTGAAGTCGCACACGCAGAGCTGATTGAGTAGTTCACACCGTGGATTTTAAACGGGGTTGCCAGACACGCTGACACACCTGAACCCATGGCTTTGGTCACCACATAAGGGCCGACCGCTTTCAGGCCACGCGGGCCACGCATCGCATCGGCACCGAATACCTGATAACGTGGCGAGCCACCGCCTGAACCGGCAATCAGACCCACGCGTGGGTTGTTCTGATATTGCTCGTCAGTCAGACCGGAATCCTGAATCGCTTCTGCCATAGACAGGTAAGCGTAGATTGAAGCATCACTCATGAAACGCACGATTTTGCGATCGATGAGCCCGTTGGTATCCAGTTTGACGTTGCCCCATACGTGGCTGCGCATACCGATATCTCTCATCTCTTCAGAGAAGGTGATACCTGAACGGCCTTCACGCAGAGAAGCCAGCACTTCTTGCTGGTTATTACCAATGCTGGAAACGATACCCAGGCCAGTAATCACTGCACGTTTCATTCAATAGTCCTCATTCCACTTCTTTTGGATTGACGTGCACTCTAGCTTACAGTTGTAAGCCGAACAAGTCCGATCAGCCATTTCCTTTTGTAAATTTGCGTCATGTCACGGCAGTCGTTAAAATCGCGCCACTGCCTGAAAAACGAGCCTTTCCCGTGAAATTAGCCCCGGTTGAACACGCGCAATTAAACTGGAATGATCAGGGTACACCTGTTTCCCGAGCATTCGACGACGTCTATTTCTCCAACGACAATGGGTTGGAGGAGACGCGCTATGTCTTCCTCAATGGCAACCAAATTCCTGTCCGTTTTGCTCAACATTCACGCGATATTTTTATTGTCGCAGAAAGCGGTTTTGGGACTGGTCTGAACTTTCTTACCCTGTGGCAAGCGTTCGATCGCTTCTGCAGTGAACATCCCGAGGCGACACTTAAGCGCCTGCACTTTATTAGCTGCGAAAAATTCCCACTGACGCAAACCGATCTGATTGCTGCACATGCGCACTGGCCTGAGCTGGCGCACTGGGCCGAACAATTACAGCAACAGTGGCCACAGGCGCTGCCGGGTTGCCAGCGTTTACTGTTCAACAACGGTAAAGTCACGCTCGATCTCTGGCTCGGTGATATTAACGCGCTAATTAATACCTTTGATGACAGTCTTAACGCGCAAGTCGATGCGTGGTTTTTAGATGGTTTTGCGCCGTCTAAAAATCCGGAGATGTGGACGCCGGGACTGTTTGCCGCTATGGCACGTCTGGCTCGGCCGGGTGGGACGCTGGCGACCTTCACCTCGGCAGGTTTTGTCCGTCGGGGATTACAGGAAGCGGGCTTTAGCGTGACTAAGTGCAAAGGTTTTGGTCACAAACGTGAAATGCTAACGGGCGTAATGGAGCAGGCATCTGCCCTGCCCCACAGCCAACCGTGGTACGCCCGCCCTGCGGCTCGCACTCAGGAAGTGGCGCTGATTGGCGGTGGCGTGGCAAGTGCCGTACTGGCACTGGCGCTGTTGCGTCGTGGCTGGAAGGTCACGCTTTACTGCGCTGATGCAGCACCTGCATTGGGCGCATCGGGCAATCGTCAGGGCGCACTTTATCCGTTGCTCAATCAGCACGACCCTGCCCTCGCCACCTTCTTCCCTGCGGCGTTCACCTTTGCCCGCCGCCTGTATGATCAGCTACCGGTGATGTTTGAACACCACTGGAGTGGTGTGCTGCAACTCGGCTGGGACAGCAAAAGTGCCGATAAGATCGCTCAGATGCTGGAGATGGGATTGCCGCATGATGTGGCGTACGGCGTGAATAAGGAAGACGCGCAGCAGTTAGCGGGCGTCGATACTGGCTGCGGTGGCATTTTCTATCCGCAAGGCGGCTGGCTCTCTCCGTCGCAACTGACCAGCAACCTGTTGGAGCACGCGCAAACGCTGGGTTTACGCCTGCACTGGCTACATCGCGTCACCACGCTGGAAACGACGACTGAGGGCTGGTCCCTCAACTTCAGCGAACAGCCCTCGGTAAATCATCAGCAAGTGGTGCTCGCTAATGGCCATGCGCTGCTGGAGATTGAGCAGAGCAAAGATCTGCCCGTTTACGCGGTGGCGGGTCAGGTCAGTCATGTACCGACCAATCCTGAGCTGGGCGCGTTAAATACCGTGCTGTGCTACGACGGCTATCTCACGCCGGTGAGCCGGAATTTCAACACTCACTGCATCGGGGCCAGCTACCACCGTGGCGACACTACAACCGATTTCCGTGCTGACGACCAGCAGGAAAACCGCCAGCGCCTGGTGAACTGTCTGCCGGATGCAGAGTGGCCGCAGCAAGTGGATATCAGTGATAACGAGGCGCGAGTCGGTGTGCGCTGCGCCACGCGCGATCACTTACCGATGAGTGGCAGCGCGCCCGATTACACCGCAACGCTAACGCAATACGCCGATCTGCCGGAGCAGCGTGCAAGTGGTGAAAGCATTGCCGATGCACCGATTCATGCTGGTTTATTTGTGCTGGGTGCGCTGGGTTCGCGCGGCTTGTGCAGCGCGCCGCTGGCAGCGGAAGTGTTGGCGGCACAGATGAGTGGCGAGCCACAACCGCTGGATATCACCACGCTGGCGGCAATGAATCCGAATCGTTACTGGGTAAGGAAGTTGCTGAAAGGAAAGAAAGCGGGACGCTAAGTTGACGGGGCGAGCGATCGCCCCGTGCTATCAGGCCGTTTGACGTGCCTGCTGGAACAAGTTATCCCACATGCCAATCACCAGCGCCTGATCGCGAGGCGACAGTTCACCCGCTGCAATCGCTTTTTGCAGACTGTTCGTCACATGAATCTGCAGCGCTTCTGGCGTATGCTCACCCGTGATTTCAACCTCAGCCACCGCCAGGGTCAGATGACCACGCAGATAGCCACCGGCAAACAACTCGTCGTCACTGGCGTGATCAACCATATCGTCAATCAATGCCAGGATGCGGGATTCGAATTCTACGATCATCGTCTTGTTCCTTATTGCCCTTGATACTTCGCGCCACGACTGCGTTGGCTTCACGCTCTTACCCCGTTCGCGCTAGTTACCGTCCGGGGGTTCGTTCATTCGCCATCATGCTGCAACGCGGGTTACTTTGGGTCATTAATAATATGTTTGCGAATCACAGATCTTCCGGCCACGGGAAGTGTGCCGCCGTCAGCGCTGGCGTAGCGTAATAGCTGGCTAACGCATCAATAAAACGTGCCGGACGTGCCGGGATGCCCTGCTCAAAATAAGTCATTACCTGAGCATGGACCTTACGCTGGAACGCGATGCGATCGGGTTCACAATCTCCTTCGAGGTTGTCACAACTGACATTGAAGGGAAAGCCCGCTGCAACACAGAACAGCCACTCCAGCGCCTGCGGTTTAATCTCAACCGATTCAAACTGATTCTGCGTTTGCGCATCCCGCCCATCCGGGCAGTACCAATAACCAAAATCCACCAGCTTGCGACGCGCTTCACCGGCAATACACCAGTGAGAAATTTCGTGCAGCGCGCTGGCGTAGAAGCCGTGAGCAAACACCACGCGGTTCCACGGCGATTCCTCATCCGCTGGAAGATAAATAGGTTCGTCATCGCCTTTAATTAGACGGGTCTGAAAATCTTCAACAAAGCAGCCATCAAAAATATCCACCAGCTGCTGGTAATGATGTTTTCTACTCATAATATTTTAATCTTTAAAAAAATTATCGCCATTGTCGCACTGGCAGCCGTTCTTGACGAGTGTTGCTTTACAGCGTGGCCATCCACGCCAGCAACGCGCTGCCATGGCTATCCCACAATAATTTCGCGCTCATCACGGCCGATACGGTCACCACCATCGGGCGGATCAGCTTCTGACCGCGGCTCAGCACCAGCTTTGCGCCAAGACGCGCACCGACAAATGCGCCGATCAGCATAATGACGCCGGTGCCCCATACCACTTTTCCACCAAACATAAAGAACAGCAGACTGCCAAAGTTTGAGGTGAAATTTAAGACTTTGGCGTGAGCAGTGGCTTTGGCCAAATTGAAGCCACAAAGCGTGACAAATGCCAGGGCATAAAACGAACCGGCACCTGGTCCGAAAAAGCCGTCATAGAAACCGACGCAACCGCCGCCCACCAGCGCGTACGCCAAACCTTGCATGCGATGCTCACGATCCGACTCGCCCAGCCGCGGCATCAGCAGGAACCATAAACCGATACTGATCAGCAGGATCGGCAGAATCTGGCGCAGCACATCGGCGTTGATGTGCTGAATCAGCACCGTGCCGCATATTGCACCAATAAAGGTCATGGCGATGTTCAGCCGCTGCTCACGCAATTTGACGGCACCGCGACGCACAAAGTAGAGGCTGGCAGAGAAAGATCCCCCTACCGACTGTAATTTATTGGTGGCTAGCGCCTGCGCGGGAGAGAGCCCCGCAGCGAGTAGTGAAGGAACGGTGAGTAAACCACCGCCGCCAGCGATGGAGTCAATAAACGCGGCCAGCACGGCAACCAGGAACAGCACGCCCAGCAACAGCGGGCTAACAACAAAGAGGTCCATTTTTTTCTCGTAAAGTTAACCACGACCATTCTCGACCAGGCAGGCGGTCAGTTCGCTCCCCCACGGCTGACAAAAGTCAGTGACCGGGGAAGAGAGCGTCGCCATTGCACCTGAGGCAGGAAGCATTCAGGTTAGAGTAAATGACGATCCAACAGTGCCTGACAGGATGGCGGTAACGGCGGCGGCGTTTTTTTCACAGGTGGAGAACTACCGGGTTTTTTCGGCAGAAACCAGCTGTCTAACTCCGCACCACAACCATCGCCCGGTGGTGGTGCCGCCTGATCTTCGCACTCCAGGCTGCCAGCCGGGCAGCGCAAACGCACGTGCATATGCGCACGATGGGCAAACCACGGGCGCACTTTATTTAGCCACGCACGATCGCTTCCGGCGTCAGCGCAAAGCTGTTTTTTAATCGCCGGATTGACGAAGATACGCGTCACTTCATCGTCTTTCGCTGCCAGCTTAATCAGGCTATCGATCTGCGGCTGCCAATGACGCGCAATCACTTGCTTGTCATCCGGCGCGACCAAATCCAGCGGCTGTGGCTTCAGCAATTGCTGCGCCGTCCAGCGATTTTGCGGCAGCTGCAGCCAGATATCGACATCCAGCCCGGTTTGATGGCTGGCATGCCCGCTGCTAAAGCGCCCGCCGGCCGCCATGCCCATATCACCAATCAACACCTGCCCCAGCTGCAGTTGATGCACCTGAGTACTGAGCCGCTGAATAAAGGCAATCAGATCGGGATGGCCGTAATAACGCCGCTGATCCTGGCGCATTACCTGATAATGAGGCGAATTGAGTGGCAGCTGCTGAGCGCCGACAATACAGCCGTTGGCGAAACCGCCAATCGACTGTGGGCTGCCAGCAATCGGCTGATGGATTTGCTGCCACGGCGTGGCAGCAAGGGCAGCCGCACTGCACAACAGCGCGGCGACGGTGATGAGCAGGCGGCGCATCTGTGGCTTACCAGCGCGGAACGCTGCTGTTGACGTCACCGTTCTGCGCACGCTGGCGCAGCAGGTGATCCATCAACACAATTGCCATCATCGCTTCGGCAATCGGCACCGCGCGAATGCCCACGCAAGGATCGTGGCGACCTTTGGTGATCATCTCCACTTCTTCGCCGTCTCGGGTGATGGTTTTACCCGGAACGGTGATACTGGAAGTGGGTTTCATCGCCAGGTTCGCACTGATGGTCTGGCCGCTGCTGATGCCACCCAAAATGCCACCAGCGTGATTACTCTGGAAACCGTCAGCACGAATCTCATCACGATGCTGGCTACCGCGCTGGTTAATCACCGCGAAACCGTCACCGATTTCCACACCTTTCACTGCGTTAATGCTCATCAGCGCGTGCGCCAGATCGGCATCCAGACGATCAAACACCGGCTCACCCAGCCCCGGTGGCACATTTTCCGCCATCACCGTAACTTTGGCACCGATAGAGTCACCCTCTTTCTTCAGGCCGCGCATCAATTCATCCAGCGCTTCCAGCTTAGAGGCATCCGGGCAGAAGAATGGGTTCTCTTCAACGATGCTCCAGTCTTTCAGCTCGCAGGCCACATCACCAATCTGTGCCAGATAGCCACGAACCTGAATGCCGTGCTTCATTTGCAGATACTTTTTGGCAATCGCACCCGCCGCCACGCGCATCGCGGTTTCACGCGCAGAGGAACGGCCGCCGCCGCGATAGTCGCGCAGGCCATATTTTTGTTCGTAGGTGTAATCGGCATGGCCGGGACGGAACAGATCTTTGATCGTGCCGTAATCCTGCGAACGCTGGTCAGTATTTTCAATCAGCAGGCCGATAGAGGTGCCGGTGGTGACACCTTCAAATACGCCGGACAAAATTTTCACCTGATCCGGTTCGCGACGCTGCGTGGTGTAACGCGATGTGCCCGGACGGCGACGATCGAGATCGTGCTGAATATCCGCTTCCGTGAGCGGAATGCCTGGCGGCACACCATCAACGATGCAGCCCAGCGCAATACCATGCGACTCGCCAAAGGTGGTTACGCGAAAAACTTGTCCAATGCTGTTACCGGCCATTGTGGTTCCTTGTTGCGATGTTGCGGGCGATGTTTCGCCCCATTTTTAGTCTTTGTAGAAGGAGAAGTGATGCTGAGCCGCGACGATCTGCTCGCGCGTCAGCATGAACACGCCGTCACCGCCGTTATCGAATTCCAGCCAGGTAAACGGCACATCTGGATACTGATCCATCATATGCACCATGCTGTTGCCCACTTCGCAAATCAGCACGCCCTGCTCACTCAGATAATCCGGGGCACAGGCAAGAATGCGGCGCACCAGCTTCAGACCATCACTGCCTGCTGCCAGACCCAGTTCCGGTTCGTGGCGATATTCGTTCGGCAGATCGTCCATATCTTCCGCATCCACGTACGGTGGATTGGTGACGATCAGATCATATTTGACCTGCGGCAGTCCCCGGAACAGGTCGGAGCGAATGGGCGTGACGTGGTGGATCAAACCGTGTTCTTCAATGTTTTGCTCGGCCACGGCCAGCGCATCAGTGGAGATATCCACCGCATCGACTTCCGCTTCCGGGAAGGCATAAGCACAGGCGATCGCGATGCAACCACTGCCGGTACACATATCGAGAATGTGGTGCGGTTGTTCACCAAACAGACCGGCAAAACGGTTTTCAATCAGCTCACCAATCGGCGAACGCGGCACTAACACGCGCTCATCGACATAGAATTCATGACCACAGAACCAGGCTTTATTGGTGAGATAAGCCACCGGAATGCGCTCGTTGACGCGGCGAATCACACGTTCAACAATACGGTGACGCTCGCTGGCCGTCAGGCGCGCATTGCGCATATCTTCAGGAATATCCAGCGGCAGCCAGAGCGTAGGCAGAACCAGTTGGACTGCTTCGTCCCAGGGATTATCCGTGCCGTGGCCGTACCAAATGCCTGCCGCCGAAAAACGGCTGACAGCCCAGCGCAGCATATCCTGAATGGTGTGCAGTTCACTCACTGCCTCATCGACGAAAATCTTGTCCACGTAGCCCTCCGCAGGCCTTAAAATCAATCGGCCGTTAGTTTGCCACGAAGCCGGGCAGAATTCAGCGCGGCAAGGTGAAAAAGCTGACATTTGTTAACGCTAAGCGTTAAGGTATGCCACCGGCTATTAACCAGCCCTCTAACCCTATTTTGAGCCATGAGTAAGAAGACGCCCCTAAACCAGGACGATCAGGCGCTGTTTCGCGAATTGATGAGCGGAACGCGTAAGCTGAAACAAGACACTATCGTGCATAAACCGGCAGTGAAAACCCGCGAAGTTCCGCTGAAAAGACTGCTTTCCGAGCAAGCTGATAACAGTCACTACTTCTCAGATGAGTTTCAGCCGTTGCTCTCAAGCGAGGGGCCAATGCGCTACGTGCGCGCCGATGTCAGTCATTATGAGCTGAAGAAATTGCGGCGCGGCGATTACACGCCGGAGATTTTTCTCGATCTTCATGGTTTAAGACAGCAGCAGGCTAAGCAGGAACTGGGCGCATTAATTGCTGCCTGTCGTCGTGAACACCTGTTCTGTGCCAGCGTGATGACCGGGCATGGCAAGCACATCCTTAAGCAGCAAACACCGCTGTGGTTGGCGCAACATCCGCACGTGATGGCATTTCATCAGGCACCGAAATTATTTGGCGGCGATGCCGCACTGCTGGTACTGATTGAGGTGGAAGAGTGGGTGCCGCCAGAGTTGCCTTGACGCAAAAAAGGAAAGGGCCGCTGAGTGCGGCCCATAGAGATCTAACGCATGGCGAATTTACATCGCTTTGGCCAGTTTTGACGGGCTGACCTGCCACTCCAGTTTGCCTTCACAGGCGTCTGCATCAAAGTTCACATAAGCAATTGCCGACGTAGCAAACATCGGTGGTGCTTCCTGCGGGCAAAGCTCTGAAACCAGATAGCCCACCAAAGGCAGATGCGAAATCACTAAGGCTGATTTTACACCCTCCTGCGCCAGCGCCTGCAGATAACAGGCCACCATGCCCGGATCGCCACCCGGCGTCAGTTCCGGCAGCACGTCTTGCCCTTCTGGCAGTTTCAGTGCCTCACGAACCGTGGCGAGCGTCTGCTCTGCACGGAGATAAGGGCTCACTAACACCCTTTCGATATCCAGCGCCTGGCCGTTTAGCCAGCTCGCCATCTGGCGCGATTCGTCACAGCCACAGATTGTGAGTGGGCGTACTGAATCACTCGCTGCTTCCAGAGCTGCATCGCCATGACGCATGATAAAAACTTGCATAAAGCACCGCTGTTGTTTGTCGATATCGTCGGGTACCACAGCACCAGACGCTTCATTCTGCGAATGAACGCTGTGTTTTACCCCAATGGCTTCAGTATAGTCAACCGGTTGTTTATTAAATAAGCATATCTAAGAATGGTGCCGCGCCACCTTCTCCATGGCACCATAACTAACCCGCTGAATCTGTGCGCCTATTCATATTTGTGCAGAAGTGTAAAAATTCGTTTGCGCTTCTGACATTGCCATCAAAGCGTCACAAGGCGCGAAACGGTCGCCATGTTGCTGCATTAAAGTACGTAATGTATTGACGATTTCGCTGGCGCCGCGTTGATCCATATAGCGGAACGGGCCGCCGAGAAAAGGCGGGAAACCGATGCCAAACACCGCTGCGATATCGCCATCCCGTGCGTGACGAATCACGGACTCATCGAGGCAACGTGCGGCCTCGTTCAGCATCATCATGACGCATCGTTGCGCGATCTGCTCTTCACTCTGCTTTGCCTGCGGTTTAACGTTAATCAGGCCATAGATTGAAGCATCCACTTTGCGTTTGCCCGGCCAGCGAGAGGCGTTGTAAAGGTAGAACCCTTTCTGGTTTTTGCGCCCTTTACGGCCATCAGCGAGGATGGCGTTGACCGCGTCGGGGGCGCTGAATCGCTCACCATACGCTTGCTGCAGAATCGGGCTGATTTTACTGCCGACATCAATCCCCACTTCATCCAGCAACTGCAATGGCCCAACCGGGAAACCGAACTTCACTAACGCACGATCGATATGATCCACTGGCTCACCTTCCAGCAAGCAGCGCATGGCTTCATTTATATAGGGCGCGAGAATGCGGTTGACGTAAAAACCGGGTTTATCGGCCACTACCACCGCTGTTTTGCCTTGCTGGCGCGCCAACTGCACCGTGGTCGCGAGCGTTTCTACCGATGTGCCAGCATGCGGAATCACTTCCACCAGCGGCATTTTGTCCACCGGGCTGAAATAGTGCAGACCAATGACATTCTCAGGGCGCTGCGCGTTGGCAGCAATATCACCAATCGGTAACGATGAGGTGTTGGAAGCAAAGATGGTGTGCGGCTGACAGTGACTTTCAATATCCGCCACCATCTGCTGCTTCAGGGCCAGGTCCTCAAATACCGCTTCAATCACCAGATCGCGCTGGCTGAACCCCTGATAATCAATACCGCCGCTGATGCGCGCCATCTGTTGCTGGCGCTCGGCGGGTTTCAGCTGGCGCCGCTTCACTTTTTGACTCAGCAGATCCCAGCTGTACTGCAGCGCATGGTTCACACCATTGAGATTGACGTCTTTAATTCGCACCGGTAAACCGGCTTTCAGCGCCGTCACGCTGGCAATCCCTCCGCCCATTAATCCGCCACCGAGTACGCCGATGTGTTTCAATGCGCGCGGTTCAGCGTCGGCCACTGCTTCTTTCTTTATCGCGGTCGAGGCGAAAAACAGACTGCGCAGTGCCGCAGATTCAGGGGTCATCGCCAGCTGGCCGAAGGCGCGCGCCTCCGCCGCATGACCGGCGTGACTGCCCTGCTCCAACCCTGTGCGGACCACCTGCAGAATGCGATCCGCTGCCGGATAATTCCCCTGCGTTTTACTGTCGGTTTGGCGCTTTGCTATCGCGAATAACAGCGAGCGCGCCAGCGGTGCCTGCATCAGGCGATCGCGACGTGACAACTCACGGCGGACGACCTTTCCTTTATGCACCCGCGCAATCGCCGTTTCCAGCAAGATGGATTGTGGCACCGCATCGTCAATAATACCGAGTTTCAGCGCCTGTTTGGCGCGCAGCTGTTTACCGCTCAGAATCAGCGGTAGTGCCTGCGGCACCCCAATCAGTTTTGGCAGACGCTGCGTCCCGCCTGAGCCGGGTAACAAGCCCAACTGCACTTCTGGCAGCCCCAAACGGGTTTTATCATCCAGCGTGCAGATACGCGCGCTACAGGCCAGCGCCAACTCCAGCCCGCCGCCGAGACAGGCGCCGTGAATTGCTGCAACCACCAGGAATGGCAGCGCCGCAATCTCCGCCATCACCTCTTGTCCCTGACGCGCTAAGGCTTCCGCTTCTTCTGCCGTCTGGCAGTTGGCGATCATGCTGATATCCGCGCCGGCGACAAAGTTATCGCTTTTACCAGAAATCAGCACCAATCCCGCCAGCTTCGGATTGCTGCGCGCTTCAGCCAGCACCGCTTTTATTTGTGGGACAAACTCCGCTTTCAGCGTGTTCATCTTTTCGCCCGGCACGTCGATGGTGATGATGCCGACATGATCGAGGCGCATGTGTAAATGGAATGCAGATGCGCTCATTATTCAGCCTCCAGAACCATTGCGCTGCCTAATCCGCCCGCTGCACAGGCGGTCACCAGTCCTAATCCGCCGCCACGTCGCCTCAACTCATGCAGAGTTTGGGTGATCATGCGCGCGCCGGTGGCAGCAAACGGATGGCCGTAAGCAATCGAACCGCCCAGCACATTGAAGCGCTCTTCATTCACTTCACCCAGCGCATGCGGGCGATTCAGTACTTCGCGCGCAAAGCGTTCATCGCGGAACATTTTGAGGTTCGCCAGCGTCTGCGCCGCAAAAGCTTCATGCATATCGATCAGCGTGAGGTCGTTGAGTGTGATGCCGGCGCGATCCAGCGCCAGCGGTGAGGCATAAGCGGGACCCAGCAACATATCCTGCCAGACATCAATCGCGGTAAACGCATAACTGCGCAGATAGCCGAGCGGGGTAATCCCCAGCTCTTTTGCACGTCCTTCACGCATCAAAATCACCGCGGCCGCGCCATCGGTAAGCGGCGTGCTGTTGGCAGCCGTGACTGAACCGTGGCGACGATCAAAGGCCGGTCGCAGTTTGGCGTAATCGCTGGCGCTTGCGTTAAAGCGGATGTTGTTGTCCTGCTCAATCGGTGCTTTCCACGGCGGCACAAAGGCCGCCATCACTTCCTGCGCCAGCACACCTGACTGCCAGGCACGCGCCGCATGCTGATGTGAGCGCAGCGCCAGAGCATCTTGCTGTTCCCGCGTGATGCCATGGGTTTTCGCCATCTGCTCGGCGGTGTCTCCCATACGCAAACCGGTGGAATACTCCGCCACCGCAGGTGGCACCGGCAACAGATCGCGCGGGCGCAGGCGACGCAGAATTTGCAGCTTTTTGCTGAAGGTGCGCGCTTTGTTGAGATCGACCAGCGCACGGGCCAGCGCTTTACTGACACCTATCGGCAGCACCGAAGAGGAGTCTGCGCCACCGGCAATGCCGGCATCAATGGTGCCCGCCATCAGGCTTTCCGCCACGTTTGCTACCGCCTGAAAACTGGTGGCGCACGCGCGACTGACGCTGTAGGCATCGGTGTGCACGCTCAATCCGCTGCTCAGCACGATTTCGCGCGCAATATTGGGCGCTTCCGGCATTTGCACCACCTGGCCAAATACCAGTTGATCGATAACGTCGACCGGCAATTCGCTGCGCGCCATCAGTTCGGATACCACCATGCGCCCTAATTCCAGCGCCGTGATGCCATGAAAATCACTCGCCTGACGAGCGAAAGGGGTGCGTAATCCGTGGGTTATGGCGATACGTTCGCCCTGACGCGTCAGCAGCGGCTGCGCTTTGCTCATTGCACTCACCTGTAATTTACGACCGTAGCATCATTGCCAAACAGGTCTGACCTGATCATCAGTGTTAACCAGGTGCCGCTAAGTCGCCAATAACAGAAGAAAAAAAGTGAGAGGGAAGACACGAAAAAGAGATAACGCTGCCGAAAGGGCTTCCGGCAGCGACAGGATTAGCGTAAGCCGAGTTGAAAAATGAAGGTCTCAGCCTGGCAGGCAAAAGTGAAATCAACATTCAGGCGGACGCCTGGGGCTTCTTCAACGAATTCTGCATTAATCTCGCAAGGCTCGGATTCAACCTGACGCGCTTTATCCGTTAAGTGCTTCAGCATCGCTTCAGCCGCATGACGATCGGCAAACACGCCCGACCAGCTGGCAGTGCAATCGGTATTGTCCATCACGGTGCCGACATCCACGCAACAGCAAGCTGCCGTTTCAGTCGCACTGCATTTTTTAATGGCATCAGTCATTGTTCTCTCCTGACGATAAATCGACACAATCGGATCATTTTCTGACGCAAAGTGTACGCCCCGCGCGGCCTTGCTTCTATCTTCCTGCGGCTAAGTGACGAATATCACACTAAAAATTGATCCAGAACAAATTTGACCGCTATGCTAGATGAGCTTCGACAAGATTTTGTTAAGCAGATCTGATTTTATCGATCAAATCGGAAATATTTAAAAAACATTATTGCAACAAATACACAGGTCAGACCTATACTCGTCGCACTGGTCTGATATGTGCCTTTGTCATCAGTCCCTACAATCCGCCGTCCTTTGTTACGCGACGTAACAACGTTTAATAATAAATCTAGATGAGGTTGTGGTCATGAACCATAAGAACCTGTTTGCAAAGTCAGCTGTGGCAGCTGCAGTGGCGCTTATCTCTTCCCAGGTTTACGCCGCTGGCTTTCAACTTAATGAATTTTCAGCAATTGGTTTAGGTCGTGCATATTCGGGTGAAGGTGCGATGGGCGATACCGCTGCATCCGCTAGCCGCAACCCAGCGACCATGGCATTGATGGATCGCCCTTCGTTCTCCATCGGTGCTGTTTATATTGATCCTGAAGTGGATATAAGCGGCCAGAGCCCCACCGGCAACAGCCTGAATGCGAAAAACATCGCACCGAATCAGTGGATCCCTAACCTCCATTACGTTCATCCGATTAACGATCAATGGTGGGTAGGCGCATCCGTCACCTCCAACTATGGTCTGGCGACGGAATTTAATGATGGTTACACCGCTGGCGGATACGGTGGTAAAACCGACCTGATGACCGGTAACTTTAACCTTAGCACCGCTTATCGTTTGAATGAGCACTTCAGCTTCGGTGTCGGCTTTGATGCGGTTTACGCCAAAGCGAAAATCGAGCGTTATGCAGGTGAAGCGGGCGCGCGTGTCGGCATGCCAGCCGATACTCAGGTTGCCCATCTGAAAGGTGATGAATGGGGCTATGGCTGGAACGCCGGCATCCTGTATGAAGTGGATAAAAACAACCGCTTCGGCTTCACCTATCGTTCCGAAGTAAAAATCGACTTTGACGGCGATTATAAGAGCAGCATCCCAACCGCTTACAATGGTACACCGCAGGCGATTGCCTTAGGTCTGCCATACGGTACCAGCGGCCAGACCATTCCGGGTTCACTCACGCTGAATCTGCCAGAAATGTGGGAAGTATCGGGCTGGCATAAAGTCGCTCCGCAGTGGGCCGTGCACTACAGCCTGACCTACACCAGCTGGAGCCAGTTCCAGGAGCTGAAGGCCACCGGCAGCAACGGTCAGACGCTGTTCTATAAAGATGAAGGCTTCAAGGATGCGTATCGCATCGCGCTGGGTACCACTTACTTCTACGACGATAACTGGACTTTCCGTACCGGTATCGCGTTTGATGACAGCCCGGTTCCCGCCGACAAACGCTCTATCTCGATTCCAGACCAGGATCGTCTGTGGCTGAGTGCCGGTGCTTCTTACGCCTTCAATGAAGATGCGTCAGTCGACCTCGGTATCTCTTACATGCACGGCCAGAAAGTCACGGTGAAAGAAGGTCCTTACACCTTTAACTCCGAAGGTAAAGCCTGGCTGTACGGCGCGAACTTTAACTACAAGTTCTGATGCTAAAAACAGTGTGAAAAACGGCGACAGTGATGTCGCCGTTTTTTATTGCCGACGCGACACCGGCCAGTGTTCTGCCAGAAAATCGATAAAACAACGCACGCGCGGTGATAGATAGCGCCCAGGCCAGATAGCCGAAAAACCGCTTTCGCGGATGCAGCTTCCCGGCAATACTTCAACCAGCCTGCCTTGATCCAATAGATCCCACACCACGAAATCCGGCACATAGCTGATCCCCATTCCGGCCAGCGTGCTCTGCACCATCGCTTCAATGTTATTCACGGTCAGTGTTTTCAGCGGTTGGAAATCCCCCGTAACACGCAGATCGTTTAGTTCCCAGTGTTGAATCAAGCCCGTTGCTGGAAAGCGGAACAGGATGCAGTGATGCGTGATCAGCGCTGCGCTGGATAAGGGTACACCACGCGCGGCGAGGTAGCAGGGACTGGCACACAACACGAAGCGGAAAGGTCCCAACGCTCGCGCCTGTAGCCGGGAATCCTGCATTTCGCCGCTGCGAATCGCCACGTCGAATCCTTCATCAATCACATTGACCAAACGGTCACTGAAATCACAATCCAGTTCAACATCAGGATAAAGCTGACTAAATTGTGGCAACAGTGGCGTGATGAGTCGATATCCCACCACCGGCAATGACACGTGCAGTTTACCGCTCGGATGCGCCACCGCTTGAGTTATCTCCGCTTCAACGTCTCGCAGCTGTTCGAGGATCGGGCGCGTGCGCGTCAGAAGCAATACGCCTTCAGCCGTCAAACTCACGCTGCGTGTGCTGCGGTTGAACAACCGCACGCCCAGTTGCTGTTCAAGCCGGGCGACATTTTTACCCACCGCCGAGGCCGAAATTCCCAGCAGCTGAGCCGCCTGCACA
This sequence comes from Pantoea sp. alder81, assembly GCF_020179835.1. GTDB lineage: Bacteria > Pseudomonadota > Gammaproteobacteria > Enterobacterales > Enterobacteriaceae > Pantoea. The sequence continues at coordinate 755,549 of NZ_JAIUDA010000002.1, forward strand.
AAACTGAGTGTTTCAGCCGTGCGCACGAACGAGGTTAACGCGGTAAGACTGTCCATGATAATAAACCTTTCATCCGCAAAGTATGGAGCCTTAGCCCATTTATCATCTTTTATATCCTCAATAATATGCGGCGTCATCTATTCCACTCTTTGCGAGACAATCGATGGCGGAAATCACCACTTCCTCAGTTTCAGGCGTCACAATCAGCGCAACCCTGGCCATTTTGCTGGCTGCGCTGTTGCTCCCCTTGAGTTTTACCGGCGGCGTTGTCACCACTCCCGCCATCAGCCAGGCATTGCACGGCGGGCCACTGTCGCTGGCGTGGTTAACCAACGGTTTTATGTTGACCTTCGGTAGCGGCTTGCTGGCGGCGGGCGTAGCGGCAGACAAACTGCGTTACAAGCGGGTGTTCATCGCAGGGCTGGCTCTTTTCTCCCTCAGCTCATTGCTGATTGCCCTGACAGAAAGCACGTTTACCCTCGGCATTTATCGTGCATTACAGGGCATTGCCGCGGCACTCACGTTGGCCGGCGGAGCAACGGCACTGGCCCATCTTTACAGTGGACCGGCACGCACGCGGGCATTCAGTTTGCTCGGTACGCTGTTTGGCGTCGGGCTGGCGTTTGGTCCACTGTTAATGGGCGTGATAACCGATGCGCTCAGCTGGCGTTGGGTGTATGCGCTGCTGTCCGCCCTGGCGGCCATCGTGGGTTTGGTGGGCCAGTTCAGTGTTGTCTCCGCGCCAGCGGCACATTCCCCATCAGCAGATATTCGCGGCACGGCACTGTTTAGTCTCGCTCTCCTTGCCCTCACCACCACACTGATCCTGTTACCTCAGTATGGCGTATCATCCTCAGCCGCGATCGTCGGCATTGTCGTGACGTTGCTGGCGAGTTGGCGCTTCATTCGCCATACGCAGCGTATCGCCCATCCCGTGTTTAGCCTGGCATTGCTGCGACAGCCGCACTTTGCTGGGGTGTTGCTGTTGCCTGTGGCCACCTGCTATTGCTATGTGGTTTTGCTAATTGTTATCCCGCTTTTTTTAATGGGCGCACGCAATCTCAGCGAAACCCAGAGCGCAATTATTTTGCTGTCTCTGACGGCCCCGATGTTGCTGTTCCCGGGGGTTGCGGCTGGATTAACGCGTTGGTTTGACGCGGGTAAAATCTCGGTGGCAGGCCTGTTACTGGCCACGCTAGGATTGGTCGTCATGGCGTATGCCATCACCCTGAATGAACTGACTCTACTTGCCGTTTCCATGGCCATTACCGGTGCGGGAGCCGCCTTGCCGTGGGGATTAATGGATGGCCTCGCCGTCTCGGCGGTATCCGTAGATCGTGCGGGCATGGCGGCGGGATTGTTTAATACGGTGCGCGTGGCCGGAGAAGGCATTGCTTTGGCGATCGTTATGGCGCTGCTGGCACTGCTCAATCGCTTGGGTTTACAGCAGCGCTTACCTGACGTGGATGGCGTCACGCGTGACAACGCTGCCGTGTGGTTATCCGGAAGTCATATTCATCAAGCACAGGAATTACTGCCGCAGATTTCCGCATCGCTGCTGAGACTCAACGTGCAGCATGCGTATCAGATACTGCTTTATGGCCTGGCAGCCATCACATTCGGATGCGCGATCGTGGTGGGGATTTTGCTCAAGCAGCCCGTCAAGCAGGGATAAAACAATGGCGGCTAAGAAAGCCGCCATTCAATTTTACTGCGAATCGATGTCCTTCAAATCATCCTGAATCGCACTGGCGTTCGGATTCTCTTCCGGTTTCAACTTACCGCCGTTGGCGAGGAAATCATTGCGCTGGAAGTAGGCGTTACGAATAAACGCATACGGATCCTGCTGCTGTTTCAGAATGGCATCAGAATCCAACAACTGTGCACGTGTTTCCACACCCTCAATCGTCCACTTACCGATCGACATCGGCCAGGTGAGCCAGCTCAGCACCGGGTAAAGCGTATCGACATAGTCGCCGCCATCCTGACGCACTGTGAAGCTACCGTAACCCGGTAATACCACATACGGACCGTAACCCACACCGTAACGACCCAGCGTGCTGCCGAAGTGGTGCGGAACTTCTCGCGCCAGTTCAGGATTCGCTTTACCCGCCACATCAATAAACCCGCCCAAGCCCAAAACGGTATTGAGGAAGAAACGTGTGAAGTGGATACCCGCCTGGCGCGGTTCACCGACCAGAATCGAGTTCAGCATGCTGGCAGGTTCATCCAGGTTGCCAAGGAAGTTACTCATACCACTGCGCGCAGGCACCGGCACGTAATCGCGCCAGGCAACCGCCACCGGGCGTACCACATAAGGATCCAGCACATTCATGTTGAAGTTAAACATGGTGCGGTTAAAGCCTTCGAGCGGATCGCTACGCTGGGCAGGCTGCGTCGGATCGGCCGGTTTTGAACTGGCACAACCCACCAGCAGCAAGCTGGCCAGCGCCAGACCGGTCAGGCGGTTATTCATTCTTATCTCCCTGTGCGGTTGAAATAGGTATCGCTTCAGGGCTGCTGTTGATTAATCTCCACAGCCAGTTGCTGATGACCATCCCAGGGGGTAACCGCGCTCAAGCCAAACCAGTCACCCGACTGAGGATTGGCGCTACCATCGCGCGAAATACGCACCCTGACCTGCACCTGATGCTGCGCCGAAAGCAGTCGGTCTGGCATCATGGCATTACTGTCATCCAGCGTGAGCGATAACGGGAAGTGGCTCAGCGGTAAACGCTTCACAGCCACAGGCACCGGTGAAGCACCGTCAGACACAGAAATATACAACACTCCGCCTTGCGGTAACATTTTTTCTGCCTGCGGAGCTAAACCCACCGTCAATGCCAGATGACTATTTTGCTGTCCCGCGTCAGTTTTCGCTTGTTCAATGCTGCGCTCTATCATGGTAATACGCTTGTCACCCGCCGGTAATAGCTTCAGCATCACCTGCCAGGCGCCAATCGCTTGATCGTACTGCTGCTGTTCAAAAGCATTAAATGCTAACAAGCTCAGCGTGCGCACGTTGCTGTGGTCGCGTTTCAACAGATCTTTCAGCATCACATTGGCCTGGCGATTGTCCTGCGGATCGCTGGATCGCGTGAGCACTTCGGCATAATCCTGCTGCAACTCCAGATTGTTCGGCGCCAGTTGCAGCGCACGTTCGAATGCCTGGCTGGCATTAGTGGCGTTGTTCAGCACCATGCCCAGGCGGCCCAGCATCGTCCAGTCATTAAGGTTCTGCGGATCGTCTTGCAAAGAAGTGCGCAACCCTAATTGTAGGCGAGCCAGCTCTTCCATGGTTAACGGTGCTGCTTTGGGATCCATCACGCGGGCACGCAGTTGAGGATACTCCTGCTGCACGCTGACCCAACCCGCCAGTTGCGCCAGGCCACCGGTTTTCAGGTAAAAACCCACTGATACCAGAATCAATACAATCAGTCCCGGCAGCAGCACCCAACGGCTACTGTTATGGATGCGAGCCGCGTGCTCGTTCGGCACATCGGTGAGCAGCGTTTGTTGCAGTTCACGCACCATCTCCGGGCGCTCTGCAACCACGCCTTCCTCTTCATCACGCGCTAATTCGCGCAGGCGCTGCTGGTAGAAATCGGTATTCAGACGATCGCGATCGCCGCTAGTGGCTTGACGTTGACGCCAGCCTGCACTGAGAAACAGCGCCGAGGCCGCCACCAGCAAAATAATCAGGGTAATCCAGAATCCAGTCATTACGGCTTCCCGTCACGCTTTAAAATTGCCGCAAGGCGTTGTTGTTCATCGTCGTCAAGATCGCTACGGGCTTTCCCCCGGCGATTGCGCAGAATAATAATCAGCGCACCGAGCACCACGAACAGCGCGGGCCCAACCCATAGGATCAGCGTTGAAGGCGTCACCGGCGGTTCATAGGTCACGAAGTTGCCGTAGCGCGCCACCATATAATCGATGATCTGCTGGCGACTCTGGCCCTGCTTCATCAACTCATACACTTTCAGGCGCATGTCCGCAGCGATCATTGCGTTGGAGTCGGCAATGCTGTTGTTCTGACACTTAGGGCAGCGCAGTGAGCCGGTGAGATCGCGGTATTGCTCTTCCTGCTGCACCGAATCGAACTGATAGGTATCGATGGCTGCCCACAGGCTGGTGCTGAGCAGAATACCCGCCACTAACAAAAGCAGTCGTTTCACGCGCCCGCCCCTTTACTGTATTTGTCCCACAACGGTTTCACTTCTTCGTTCCACACACGGTCATTCATATCGCCCGCGTGGCGATAACGAATAATGCCATGGCCGTCGATCAGGAAGGTTTCCGGTGCACCGTAGACGCCGAGATCCAGACCTAACATGCCGTCACCGTCATACAGGCTTAGCGCGTAAGGGTTGCCCAGCGTGTTCAGCCAGGTGACCGCTTTGGTGCGATCGTCTTTGTAGTTCAGGCCAACCACGCGGATGCCTTTCTCAGCCAGCGTGTTGAGATATTGATGCTCTGCACGGCAGGTCGGACACCAGGTGGCCCAGACATTCAGCAAAATCGGCTTACCATCGTTCAGCACCTGCTGATCGTAGATTTTGCCCGGCTTATCGAGCGCTTCCAGTTTGAATACCGGCACCGGCTTACCAATCAATGCCGATTCCAGACGCGTCGGATCGTCACCGTTGGCGTTGCGTGACAGCTGCGACAACAGCGCCGCCGCCAGCAGTAAAAACAGCACTAACGGGATGAACAGGATCTTCTTACTCATACCAGTTCCTCCTGCTGCGCTTTTTTACGCGAGCGGTAACGTGGATCCAGCAAACACAGCAGGCCGCCGAACGCCATAAACACGCCACCGAACCAGATCCAGCGCACAAACGGTTTGTAATAGATGCGCACTGCCCATGAACCGTCATCCAGTTCTTCGCCGAGTGCCGCATAGAGATCGCGAGTGAAACCCCCGCTGATCGCCGCTTCAGTCATCATGGTACGTGCCGCAGTGTAGAAGCGTTTCTCCGCATGCAGCACAGCTTCAAACTTGCCGTCGCGCGTGACGTCAATAATCGCCACACCGCCGCTGTAGTTCGGCCCTTGCAGGTTGTGTACATCGCGGAAGATAAAGTGATAGTTGTGGATATCCACGGTATCGCCCGACTTCATGCGCACATCACGTTCGACGCTGTACTGCGTGCTGAAGGCGATGCCCACCACCGTCACGGCTACGCCTAAATGGCCCAGCACCATTCCCCAATGGCTGCGCGTTAAATGGCGCAGACCTTTGAAGAAGCTATGGCGATGAGTGGCGCGTTCATGCAGTTCCATCAACGTCAGCAGAATGACCCAGATCGCCATCAGCAGGCCAATCACCGTCATCGCTTCAATGCGATCCTGCAGTAGCCACGGCAGCGCGATCGACAGGATCAAGGTCACCAGTAAACCGACACCCAGGCGTTTCCACAACTTCTGCGGCTCATCGCGACGCCAGCGCACCAGCGGACCAATGCCGAGCATCAGCGCGAACGGTGCCATCAGCCAGGTAAACATGGTGTTGAAGAACGGTTCGCCGACAGAAATGCTGCCCAAACCAAGCTGCTTGTGCACCAGCGGTAACAGCGTACCCAGCAGTACCACCAGCATGGCGGCAATCAACAGCACGTTATTGCCCAACAGGAAGGATTCACGTGACCAGGCTTCGCTCTGCACGCGGCTACGCACCTTGCCGCCTTTAATCGCATAAAGCAGCAGTGAACTGCCAATCACGATCACCAGGAAGGCGAGAATAAACATGCCACGCGCCGGATCGGAGGCAAACGAGTGCACCGATACCAGTACGCCAGAACGCACCAGGAAGGTGCCCAACAGGCTTAATGAAAATGCCGTGATCGCCAGCAGCACCGTCCAGGATTTGAAGCTGCCGCGTTTTTCCGTTACCGCCAGCGAGTGCATCAACGCCGTACCGGCCAGCCATGGCATGAAGGAGGCATTCTCTACCGGATCCCAGAACCACCAGCCGCCCCAGCCAAGTTCGTAATAGGCCCACGCCGAACCAAGTACGATCCCAATCGTCAGGAAAACCCAGGCCGCCGTAGTCCACGGGCGTGACCAGCGCGCCCATGCGGTATCGAGACGCCCAGCCATCAATGAAGCGATAGCAAACGCAAAGGCCACAGAGAAACCGACATAACCCATATAGAGCAGTGGCGGATGGAAAATCAGGCCGATATCCTGCAGCATCGGATTGAGGTCGCTGCCATCAACCGGGAAGTTTGGCAGGGTTCGGGTAAACGGATTAGAGGTCAGCGTAATAAACAGCAGGAAGCCGAGATTGATCATCCCCATCACAGACAGTACGCGCGCCAGCGCATCCTGCGGCATACCACGACTGAAAATCGCGACCGCTACCGTCCAGGTGCTGAGCAACAACACCCACAGCAGCAGTGAACCTTCATGCGCGCCCCAGGTGGCTGCGATGCGGTAGTAAACCGGCAGCAAGGTGTTGGAGTTGGTGGCGACATAGGCCACGCTGAAATCATTAACGATAAATGCATGCACTAATAACACGAAGGCGGCAACGATACAGGCGAACATGCCCCACGCCAGCGGGCGCGCCATCGCCATGAGACGTGCATCCTGGCGCGTTGCGCCCCACAATGGATAAATACTTAATAGCAGCGCGAGTCCCAGCGCCAGGCAGAGCAGAAAGCTGCCAATTTCCGGCATCATGATTGAGCACCTGCCTGCTGATAAGTCGCTGCAGGTCCTGTGTGGTTTTTCTTCATCGCATCTTCAATTTCTGGCGGCGTGTATTTTTCGTCATGTTTTGCCAGCACTTCTTTGGCATTAACCAGGTGGCCATCTTCCAGCACGCCCTGCGCCACGACGCCCTGCCCTTCGCGGAACAGGTCCGGCAAGATGCCTTCGTAACTCACGCTGATCACGCCATTGGCGTCATACAGTTTGAAAGAGACCGCGAGGGTTTTCGGATCGCGCTTCACGCTGCCCGGCATCACCATGCCGCCGACGCGCAGGCGCTGACCGGTTTCCGGCATCTGGTGCGCCTCACCTTTGCCGTACAAAATTTCACTCGGGGTATAAAACAGATCGATGTTGGAACGCAGCGCGTACATCACTAGCGTCGTGGCCAGGCCTAAGCCCACCAGGATCGCTACCACCACATACAGGCGGTTACGACGGCGGATATTCACACGGATTCTCCTGCTGCTTCACCGGCAGCTTTTTTCGACTTGGCCGCGCGGATGCGGCGCTCCCTGGATTGACGCTGGCGAATTTCAGCCAGCAAACGGCGCCGGAACAACACAGTGTGCAGCACCAGTCCGAACAAAGGGATTAAGGTGAGGATAACGGCGAGCCAGACATAAAAGGCATAACCGCCCATAGCGAAGAAATCGCTCCAGGATGAGAAGGCTGGCGTCATGCTTTGCGCCCTCCCTGAGCCACATCAATCGCCCATGGACGATGACGCTCGCTGAATAGGATCAGATTACGCAGGCGCATCAGCGTCAGCGCCCCAAACACCAGCAGATAACCAAGGATGGCCCAACGCAGCGGGGTCCGCATGCTTGGCGCAATCGCCTGCTGCAGAATGCCGGACGATCCCTGATGCAGCGTGTTCCACCACTGCACTGAGAAGTGAATAATCGGTAGATTCACCACGCCAACCAAAATCAGGATGCCGGCAGCGCGACCGGCGGTGCGGCGATCTTCAAACGAGTGATAGAGCGCGATCACGCCCATATAGATGAACAGCAGCACCAGCTCCGATGTCAGGCGGGCATCCCAAATCCACCAGGTGCCCCACATTGGCTTGCCCCACGCGGAGCCGGTGATCAGCGCGATAAAGGTAAACACCGCGCCAATGGGCGCCATCGCTGCCGAAACTAAATCCGCCATCTTCATCTGCCACACCAGGCCGATAAACGCGGCAATCGCCATGGAAGCGTAAACGCCCATTGACCACATCGCTGCTGGCACGTGAATGTACATAATACGGAAGCTGTTGCCTTGCTGATAATCAGCCGGTGCAAAGCCGAAGCCCCACACCCAACCGAGCAGCAGCGTTGCCACGCCAAGCACGGCGAACCACGGAATTAAGCGACCGCATAGCTGGTAAAGCCGCTCAGGCTTTGCCCACTGATGTAACCATTTCCACATTTGCATAGCTCACAATAAAAAGAATTCGGATTCCGGCTGCTCTGGGGCAGCACGGATTAATGCAGACTAATGCGCAAAGCCGCAGCAGTTGCGAACGGCGAAAGTGTTGCGCTCACTGCCAGCATCGCGCCAAGAATTGCCAGATAGCCTCCGATCGGCAATCCCTGACCGGCGGCATCAATCGCCGCGCTGGCAAAGATCAGAACAGGTATCGACAACGGCAATACCAGTAAACTCAGAAGTACGCCGCCACGCCGCAGCCCGACGGTCAGACCGGTGCCAATCGCACCAAGAAAGCTCAAGGTTGGCGTACCGAGCAACAGCGTCAGCGCCATCGCACGCCAGCCGGGAAAATCCAGTGACAGCAGGAGTGCCGCCAGCGGCGACAGCAAAATCAGTGGCAGACCAGTGATCAACCAGTGGGCAATCACTTTTCCCAGCACCGTCACGGGTAATGGCGTGGGCAGTAAAAGTAGTTGCTCCAGAGAACCATCCAGAAAATCGTCACGAAACAGACGTTCCAGAGCCAGCAAAGAGGCTAATAACGCGGCGACCCACGCAATCCCCGGCGCAATGCGCGCCAGCTGTTGGGGATCCGGCCCGATACCTAACGGAAACAGCGTGATAACAATCAGGAAAAACCACAGCGGATTAATCACCTCGGCACCACTACGGAAGGCAATTTTCAATTCGCGCTGAATCACCCGACCTAACATTATGCCCACTCCGACGTCAGACGAATTTTGCGCACGCGGCCACCCTCACCGGGCAAATCCTGATGGGTGGTCAAAATCACTGCGCCTCCGTTATCGGCATGTTCAGCGAAACGCGCCATTAATTTTTCCACGCCGCCTTTATCAATCGCCGTGAGCGGTTCATCCAGGATCCAGATCTTTGCCGGGCTGAGCCACAGGCGAGCAAGGGCCACGCGTCGTTGCTGTCCTGCGGACAATTGCGCAACGGGCACCTCTTCATAACCCAGCAAATTAACCTGCTCAAGTGCGTCGAAAATCACTTCTTCATCACGATCGCCGTGCCAAAAATGCAGGTTTTCCAGTGGTGAGAGTACCGACTTCACGCCAGGATGATGGCCGAGATAGAGCAAGTTTTGGTGCCATATTTCGCGCTGCTGTCGAACCGGCTGCGATTGCCACATCACTTCGCCCTCTTCTGCCCGGCTTAATCCGGCCAGCAAGCGCAGCAGTGAGGTTTTGCCTGCCCCGTTAGGGCCTTCAATTTGCACAATGTCACCCGGTTGCACATGGAAGCTCAGCCCATGGAACAGGGTTCGCTCATCACGAACGCATGAGAGATTAATGACTTCGAGCATGAAAGAGGGAATCGCAGCAGTGAAAAGAGGCGGGGATAATACCACAATGAATCTGTGGGCCGAAGTCTGTGAGGTAGCTCTCACTTCCCCCAAAGGGGGTATTCGTGCGCATCAGATCAAGGAATTGCGCAAAAAATCGCCTCGGTTAAAATCTTGTTACTCTTAAATTGAATCTTCGTAACATTTCGCCCTTGATAAAACCGTCTACGCTTATTACGCGTTGGCATTATCACCAGGGGAAAACATGAAGCAATCACCATCCATTTCAGAACATGACAACGATGTCGAGAGCGACGAAAAAGACCAGGGTAAAGAGATAGAAGTGGATGAAGATGCCCTGCCCTCGCGGGCTGCGGCAATTCATGAAGAGATTCGCCAGGACGGGGAGAAAGAGTTAGAGCGCGATGGCATGGCGTTGCTATGGTCTGCTGTAGCTGCGGGGCTATCCATGAGCGCTTCGCTGATGGCAAAAGGGATTTTCCATGTGCATTTGGCTGACGTGCCTGGCGGTTTCCTCCTGGAGAACCTGGGTTATACCTTTGGCTTTGTCATCGTGATAATGGCCCGTCAGCAACTGTTCACAGAGAACACGGTTACTGCAGTATTACCGGTGATGCACAAACCCACTGGCGGTAATTTCATGCTGTTATTGCGCCTGTGGGGCGTGGTGCTGGCGGGGAATTTGATCGGCACGGCGCTCGGCGCATTGGCGTTTAATCATATGCCGATTTTTGACGAGGCGACGCGTCAGGCCTTCACCGTGATTAGCGAAAAGGTGATGGACAACTCCCCCAGTGAAATGTTTGCCAATGCCGTCATTTCAGGTTGGATTATCGCCACCATGGTTTGGATGTTCCCTTACGCGGGCGCGGCCAAAATCGTGGTGATTGTGATGATGACCTGGCTGGTGGCGCTGGGAGATTTGGCCCATATCGTGGTGGGTTCAGTAGAAGTGCTTTATCTGGTGTTTGCAGGCACGCTGCCCTGGCAGGAGTTTCTCTGGCCGTTTGCTTTACCTACGCTGCTGGGGAATATCACCGGCGGTACATTGATTTTTGCGTTGATCAGTCACGCACAAATTCGCAACGATATGAGTGAAGCGGCGAAGGCCAAAGCGAAGGCGGAACAGAAGCGCAAAGATAAAGCACAGAAGAAACAACAGTGAAATGTGGCACGACATTGTTGATAGATTGAGCAAACAGGATTTACACGGTTAAATTCTGCTGGTCGGTACGCTATACTGCGCGCCGCGTCTCCTTAGTTAAATGGATATAACGAGCCCCTCCTAAGGGCTAGTTGCAGGTTCGATTCCTGCAGGGGACACCATAAAGCCTTTCGTTGCCCTCCACATCCGTCCTTTAGATCCTCTTTGTATCAGGCAATCCTCAAATTAATCGCACGCAAGGATTTTCGATGAGTGGCGAAGGGATTAGCTAAACCAAAACGGCCCAAGTCTTCATGAGAAATAGAAGTGCGCAATCAACTTGTAGACTGTAGTGCCAATAGCGATTAAGGCTGGAACACCGAGTAAAACAGCCAGCTTCGCTTCAGAGATCTTTTTATCAACTGCATCTGTAGAAGGCTTTTTAGCGAGTGACTGTTTAATGCCGTCTAGTTTCTCAAGCACCGCAGCCATGTTTCTATCGATTGATTTTACATCGTCTTTTAGCTCATCGACATCACGTCTAATGTATTTGACGTCAGATTCAAGTTTTACAACGCGCATTTCCATCATTACCACTCCGCATAAGCTAAACATGTAATTATCACATAAAAAACAACATTTTAACGGAAGGTATTCTATCTAAATCTAAGAGGAAATCACCACAATTAGCTTGAGAGTGAATGAATCTGAGACGTTTCTCGCAGGTAGAAACTGGCTGTTTCAGGCGATTACAGCGGAATCAAAGCTGGTGTGAGTTTTGGCGCCATGCGGAAGGGGTGACACCATGCAGCTGTCGAAAACGGTTACTGAAGTGACTGGAAGAGTGGAAACCGCAGCGCAAGGCGATCTCGGTTAATGGCAAAGCGCTGAACTTCAGCAGTTGCAGTGCAGTGTCCATACGGCGGCGCATCACATATTGATGAGGGGCTTCGCCCACGCTACTGCGGAACATGCGGGCAAAGTGGTATTCACTCAAGGCCGCTTCTGCCGCCAGCTGTGCCAGTGTCAAAGGCTGATCCAACTGCGCATCAATAAACGCCAGTACACGTCGCAATACTGCGGGCGCTAATCCACCGCGCACCTGTGGCGCCTGCCACTGCACTTCACTGTAACGCTGCAAAAGATGCGTCATCAGCAATGTCGAAGCACTGGTCAACATCAATTGATTGGCGGGTTGCTGCCAGTCAACACTCAGCAGGAAATGTCGATAAAGCTGCGTGATGCGATCGTCGTCGGCAAAGATCTTTTCATGCAAATTAAGTTGGGCGGGACTGCGATCCCAAATCTGCTCGCCGAGATGACGCAGGTGCTCGTCAGTACAATAAAGATGTACGAACGACAAATCTGCACGTAAATCCCAGGTGGATTCAACACCGCTCGGCATCAGGCAAAAGCGATCCGGACCACCGCCATTGCGCCAACCATGCTGTGTTTTATGCCAGGTGTCATAGCCATCAGCGGTATACAGGCTTAGCGTGTGATGATCACTCAGGTTGGTGACACGATCGCCACTATTAAACCAGGCTGCCAACTTGATGCCACCCGAAAGCTGCACGCTATCGCGCAATTGCGCTTTATGGCGCTGCAGCATATCGAAGGTCTGATAATCGGGCATCAAAGGGATCCACTCACAGGTTAATAACGCACAGTTTACGGATCTCCACGGCCAGAAAACAGGCCAACACGGGACATCAGTGTAAAAAGCGCAAGATTTTGCAATTCGCGCGCAACCGCGTGCAAGCCGAAGGCCACCATTTTCGACACACTTCAGGCAATGATTTTGCTGGAGAGAATGCGATGAACATTATGTTGTACCTTGCGGTGGTGTTGATTTGGGGCACTACCTGGATTGCGATATTTCTGCAACAAGAAGCGGCTAACACGCCGGTTCTGGTAGCGGTATTCTGGCGCTTCTTGCTGGCCTCAGTACTGATGCTGGTGATCCTGAAACTGATTAAACGTCTGCGCCCGCTGGATAAGCAGGATCATCTTTTCTGCTTGCTGCAGGGCTGTTGCGTCTTTGGCTTCAATTTTGTCTGTTTCTATCATGCGGCAGCGTGGATCAGCAGTGGATTAGAGTCAGTGATCTTTTCGATGGCGGTGCTGTATAACGCGCTCAACAGCTGGATATTTTTCCGTCAGCGCCCACCGTTCCGCCTGCTGCCGGCTGCGGTACTCGGCTTAGGGGGCATTGTGGCGCTCTTTTGGCATGATATTCAGGCGGCTCACCCAGCGCCTCAACTTTTGTGGGGCGTAGGACTAAGCGCTTTGGGTACTCTCGGCTTCTCGTTTGGCAACATGATATCCACGCGCCACCAACGCCGTCAGCGTGATGTGCTCACCACCAACAGTTATGCCATGTTTTATGGCGCAATCATGATGGCAATCTTAGCGCTTCTGAACGGCGATTCACTGGCTCCCACCTTCAATCTGCAATGGCTCGGTTCAATGAGCTATCTGGCGATTTTTGGTTCAGTGTTAGGCTTTGGCGCCTATTTCACGCTGGTCGGTCGTATTGGGGCCAGCCAGGCCGCTTATAGCACACTGCTGTTCCCGCTCGTGGCGCTGACGCTGTCCACAATCTATGAGGGATATCAGTGGCACGATAATGCCATTGTGGGATTAGTGATGATTCTGATGGGGAACATGGTGATGTTTGTACGCTGGCCAACGTCACGCAAATTACGCTTAGCCTAAACAGCGAGAGCGGGCATTGCGCCCGCTCTTTGGTCCTCTAGCGCCAGCCCTGGACGCCGATATTGAGCTGGTGAGGTTTATTGATGGCTTTTCTGGCAATCCAGTAAAGCAGAACGCGTTCATCATCTCTGTCGCGATCGGCCATAGCCAGTAGTTTCAGCGACAGCGTGGATTTATTCACAGGCTGATGCTCATCGCTTAACTCGATCACCGCCTGACCGATGATGCAGCAAACTTCATCCTCGCTTGACGCGGATTCATATGCTCGGTCTGTCATATTTCCTCCTGTTAGTGAATTTTAATCCTGGCAAAGTTTTGCCATTTTGCAGCGAAATGGGCGTGCATATCACACCTGGTTACATATGTTTACCCATAGCAACCGCTGCGCTTAAATTGACAACTTTGCGGGGCAATGTCATTCATACCCGTTTTCCTGCATTTCATTCCTTCGTCCTGTCTCTTGATGCCCTGCTTCGCCCCACGCGCGCGTAAGCCGCCTATTATCGCTGCAGATTCCGCATTCCCTGAGGGGAGAGATAAAAATGAAAACAGAACTATCCGCGCAGTTGCAGCGCACTCGTATGCTTACCCTTATCGGCACCATCATTACTCAGTTTGCACTGGGTTCGGTCTATACCTGGAGCCTGTTCAACGGCCAGTTAGCGCATAAGCTGGATGCGCCCATCAGCCAGGTCGCCTTCTCGTTTGGTTTGTTGAGTTTGGGCCTGGCGATTGCATCGTCGCTGGCGGGGAAATTACAGGAGCGCTTTGGTGTGCGTAACGTCACCATCGGCGCCGGTATTCTGATGGCGATTGGCTTTTGGCTGACCGCCCATGCCGATAACCTGATGATGCTGTACCTCAGCGCCGGCATCCTGGTCGGTTTAGCGGATGGCGCAGGATACCTGATGACGCTATCAAACTGCATGAAGTGGTTCCCTGAGCGCAAAGGATTAATTTCCGCCTGCTCGATTGGCGCTTACGGCTTAGGTAGTCTCGGTTTCAAATTTATCTGTGGCGCGTTGCTGAGCACTTACGGCCTGGAGAACACCTTTATGATTTGGGGTGTGCTGGCAATGAGCATGATTATTGTGGGTGCGCTGATGATGCGTGATGCCCCTCTCCAGCAAAGCAGCGGGAACGCGAAAGTGCTGGAAAAAGATTACACGCTGGCGCAATCCGTGCGGTTACCGCAGTACTGGATGCTGGCACTGATGTTCCTCACTGCCTGCATGAGCGGTCTGTATGTGATTGGCGTAGCGAAAGACATCGGTGAAGGTATGGTTCACCTGACTACGCAAACCGCCGCTAATGCCGTAACTGTCATCGCGATTGCTAACCTGAGTGGTCGCCTGATTCTCGGCGTGCTCTCCGACAAAATGGCACGTATTCGCGTCATTTCAATGGCACAGGTTGTTTCGCTGGTGGGCATGAGCATTCTGTTGTTTACCCGAATGAATGAAACCACCTTCTTCCTGTCACTGGCCTGCGTTGCCTTTAGTTTTGGTGGCACCATCACCGTGTTCCCTTCCCTGGTCAGCGATTTCTTCGGTCTTAATAATCTGACGAAAAATTACGGATTGATTTACCTGGGATTCGGTATCGGCAGCGTGATGGGTTCGCTGGTGGCTTCCGTATTCGGTGGTTTTACCGTGACTTTCAGCTTGATCATGACACTGCTGGTGATTTCGCTGGTGCTGTCGCTCAGCATCCGTCTGCCAAATCGTCAAAACGTTGCTGAACCTTTGCTGCATAATTAATCTCAACAGATGCCGCATCACTCTGCGGCATCTTTTTTCTCCATCTTTCCTACATAATGTTTTAATAGTTGAGAATGGCTGTTATTTAGGATTGCATTTCAGAGTATTCGCGTTATTATTATCAGGCATTCGGTTTTATCTGATTGGTTTATTTCCCGCCTTGACGTTTTTAGCTTTAAATTGACATATCTGGTAATAGATCCAGAAATAACTCTACATTCACTGCATCTTCACTCCACTTTTCCCCGGTAATCTGGCTTCATTTGAAAAGAGGAGGACTCTCCATGAAAACACTTATTAAAGCTGCTTCGGTTGTTGCCATTATGACGATGTTGAGTGGTTGTATCGTTCATGACGGACATGGGCGCGGACCGGGCTGGGGCCACGGCGGTGGCTGGCATCATGACCGTGGTTATCATGGTCGCCATTGGTAGTTGGGCAAAGCACACACAGCACATAATAAAAAAATAAAAAGGGCGGGAAATTACCCCGCCCTTTCTTTTAACTTTTTACCGCGTAATTACATTGATACCAGGCTTTCTTTAATCCAGGTAGATGACTGTCCTGCGCGGGCAGCGATTCCACTTTATCAAATCCACGTTGGTTACAATAATTCGCCAGATCGATTTCCATCGCATCTTTATTCAACGTATGCGGGTCGTAACGATATTGCACGGTATTTGAGCTTTTATCTTCATCGACACGTTCAAATCCACCGGGTTTGCTGACACTACAACCGGCCAGCATAAAAAGCGCGAGCGCGCTAATAAGCATTTTTTTCATTAGGGTGTCCTCTTCCAGGCGAAGCAGTCTAAATGCCTACGCCGCACGCATCTATAGGAAACTGGCGCGAAATAGTCATTTTGATAAAGTTTTTACCAATCAAATCAATAAAACCAAACGGTTTTTCATATCACTTAACCGATGACATGATGCTTTCAGACAGCACAACGTCTGCACCACACCAGGTGATACGAGAAAAACAAACGGAAAGTGACCATTATGCCCGCGCTGAGCGGGCTTTTTTTTACGCGTAAACCTAACCGGTAAGGCTGACCATCTTACGCAAAAGGTTGGCGGACTGTTTGGCAGGCAATGCGAGAATGCCGCTGTAGAGATCAATCGACATGGCGCACATCGCGCTGCGATCAACGGCGGTATCGGCCGGCATGTTGAGTTGCTGAAGCTTATCGCCCCACTTGCCGTAAAGTTTTTCCACGACGCTTTGCAAATCACGCTGTGCGCCCTGTTGATCAACCGGTCGCTCTTCGCCCGTACTGTTTTGCAGCAGCAAATCTAACGCCTGTGCATCGCGCAGGTACAACTCCGGTGACAGCGCTTGTTGCAGATTGATGCCGCCATTCACCTGCGGATAAAGGAAGCGGAAACAGCGTTGTGGCTCCGGCTGCTGCAGTGCCTGCATCTCCTGCACTGACACACGCAAATAATTGAGCAGCGTCTCGTCATCTGCACGCGCCATACGCTGATTAACCAGATCCATCAGCCATCCACGCAACTCGCCCAGCGCCTGGTCAGCAGGCACGCCTTCCATACGCTTGTGCAGTAACTCGCGATTAAGCATTTGCCACAGGGCCGGCTCCTGTGTTTTTAACTGACGATACCCTGGTGCGAGGCTTAACTGGGTTGCCACCTCGCTTTCCAGCGCCTGTCGCTCCTGCCGTGGGTGTAACCAGCTAAACCACAGCATGTTTGCCAAAATCAACGGCAGTAAAAACAGCACCAACCCCTGCCATAAGCGGAGTGCGGTGGTGCGAATCAAAACGATGATAATCACCGCCAGCAGCGCGAACGCCGCCAGCGTGACAGGAATGAGGGAGAACATGGAGCGTGATTAATCCTTGCGAACGTCAATCAGAACCGGGCAGTTGGCGCGCTCAATCACAGCCGCACTCACCGAACCTTTAAGTAAGCGATTGAAAGGAGAAAGATGACGGCGACCGATGATGATCATGCTGGCCTTCAGTGCATTGGACTGCGCCACAATTGTTTCCGCGGCTTCACCGGCCAGAATCAGACCTTTGGCAGCCACACCAGCACGCAGTAGCGGTGCCAGTGCGTGACGCACCACCATTTCAGCTGTGTTTTGTTCATCTTTAGCCGCGACGAAATCATCCGGATCTTCGCCCGCATCGATTTCGATCGGTTGATTGCAGGATGAATAAGCGGGATCGACACAGCACAACACCGTGACCTGAGCCTGTTGCGCCAGTGCCTGTTCAATGGTTAACGCGATGACTTTTTCTGCCACCGGAGAACTATCAATGGCCATCAGCAAGGTTTTCATCAGTTGGTTATCCTTCCACAGCGGTCATTTTGCCAATTTCGCGAATCAGCGCCTCTTTGCATTTCATGATTTCATCACGATAGCGCGCTTCCTGTTTATGAAAACGCGCCGTCGGCACCAGCAGCGAAATGGAGAAGCGACCAAACAGCGTGTCAATCGCCACCGCCATGGTGGAAATTCCTTCCAGGGTTTCGCCGCGATCGACGGCCAGACCGCTGTTACGCACTTCAGCAATCAGTTCGAGCAGCTGCGGCAACGTTTTGACCGTCATTTCGGTCAGCTCTTTATAGGCTTCGCCGACCATCACCCGTACATCTTCATCGCTTTCCAGTGCCAGCAGTGCACGACCGCCAGAGGTACTGTAAAGCGGGAGATTCAGACCGATGCGCGGCACCACCCGCAATTCCCGAGATGCCACCACATAGTGAACAATCGCTAACTGCGTACCACTGGCGCGCGCCAGCGAAACCGTCTCGTTGATATCGACTGAGAGTTGTTCCAGAAATGGGCGGACGATTTCGACCACATCGCTGTGCACGCTGGAGATCAACTTGAGCAGTGCCGGCCCCAGACGTAATCCGCCCGCGCCGCTGCTGCGCACCAGTTGGGCGCTGTCCAGCGCAGCAATGATGCGTTGCACCGTTGAGCGAGGAAGATCAACCACCTGCGCGATTTCACCCAAGCTCATGCCGCCCGGGTGTTCGCCCAGCGCATTCAGAATTTTTGCCGCACGCGCGATGACCTGAATGCCACCCGCTTTTTCATCCTCACGGCTTGAGGGAAGTTCAACCATTGTGCGTTCCTTTTTGGCCTGCCCTACTTTAGCGCGAATGACCGCACTTTTACACCCTGTATCACATTGCAATACATCATACCGAGATGTAAGATGCGACATGTATCACATCGCAATACACTGCATCAATAATAATACGAGAAGCCTGCTATGAACGCCCAGCCCGTTGCGGCACCGGCACCCCATCCGTTTACTCTGCGCCTGGCGCTGGGGTTGGTTGGCGTGCTGATTGCTGCGCTCACCTCCGGACTTAACGACCGCGTGACTGACATTGCGCTGGCGGATATCCGTGCTGCCATCGGCATTAGCTACGATCAAGGCAGCTGGATCATCTCCGCTTACCAGGCGGCGGAAGTTGCCGCGATGATGATCGCACCGTGGTTTGCCGTGACCTTTTCCTTGCGCCGCTTCGCCCTCGCCGTCTCCGCTGGCTTTATGCTGTGCGGTCTGCTGCTGCCCCTGATGCCTAATGCCACGCTGTTTATTGCACTGCGCGTGATTCAGGGTCTGTTTGGCGGTGCATTACCGCCGCTGCTCATGACCGTGGCACTGCGTTTTCTGCCACCGCCGATCAAGCTTTATGGTCTTGGCGCCTATGCGCTGACGGCCACTTTTGGGCCCAATCTCGCCGCCACGCTCGCCGCTTTCTGGACCGATGAAGTGAGCTGGATGTTTGTTTTTTGGCAAGTTATCCCGCCGATGTTAATCGCCATGTTGTTGATCGGCTGGGGCTTACCCCAGGACCCACTGCGCTTCGAACGTTTTAAGCAGATAGATCTGTTTGGCATGCTGACCGGCTGTTCAGGGATGGCGCTGTTGATTCTGGCGCTGACGCAGGGCGAGCGTCTTGACTGGCTCAGTTCACCGCTGTTTGCGGCGCTATTATTAAGCGCGCTCGCATTGCTGACTGTGTTCTTTATTAATGAATGGTTTCATCCGCTGCCGCTGTTCAAACTCCAGATGCTGCGCCGTCACAATCTCGCGCACGGTTTGCTGGCGCTGGCGGGCGTGTTGATTCTGTCGCTGTCAGGATCCGCGCTGCCCTCGGCCTATCTTGGCCAGGTGGAAGGATTCCGCACGCTGCAATTCGCGCCGCTGGCGTTAACGATCGGCTTGCCGCAGTTACTGATCGCGCCACTGGTGGCAGCACTGCTCAATATCCGCTGGATTGATTGCCGCTGGATGCTGACCGCTGGCGTGACGCTGCTGGTGATTTCCTGTCTGATGGGCATGAACATTACCAGCGACTGGGCGCGACAGAATTTCTGGGTTATCCAGATTTTGCAGGCCTTCGGTCAACCGATGGTGATTCTGCCGGTATTGATGAGTGCGACGAGCGTCGTCGCGCCGCCGGAAGGCCCTTTTGCCTCCGCGATGTTCAATACGGTGCGCGGTTTCTCCAGCATTGCCGCCAGCACGTTGGTGGGGTGGTTTATCAGCCATCGGGAACAGTTTCACTCTAGCGTGCTGGTGGGCAATGCCGCCAGTCGCCCCTGGCTGATGACCGCGCCCAGCAGTGCCCAATCCAGCAGCAGCTTTCCTTTATTACCGGATGGCAGCGCCAGTAGTGCAGAGAACCTCAGCGGTTTCGCGACCCTGCTGAAGCATCAGGCGATGGTGCTGAGCCTGAGTGACTGCTACCAAATGCTGATTGGTTTCGCTGCCCTGCTTTTACTGCTGACTGTCTGGTTGCCAAAACGTGTCTGGCCGCCACAAACCCTGATTCAACCTGTTACGACGACGTCGAGATAATTGATATGCAAGCTTTTGCTTTGAAGAGAACGGTGCTGTTGAGTGCCTTGTTAATCGTGTTGCTGGCCATGGCCTTTTTTGTCTGGTCATCAATGACCGGCAACGATCACCGCACAGATGATGCTTACGTCAATGCGGATTACACCCTGGTGGCGCCGAAGGTCTCCGGCTATATCGCCAGTGTGAATGTGCAGGATAACCAGCGAGTGAAAGCAGGCGAACTGCTGGCCACACTCGACGACCGAGATTACCGTGTGGCGCTGGAAACGGCGCAGGCGAATTTGCAGGTGAGTGATGCCAAACGCCTGAGCAGTCAGGCTCAGCTGGAGCAGCAGCAATCGACGATTGATGAAGCCAAAGCGACCTTAGCGGCGAGCCAGGCGTCAGCACAATACGCCGGCCAGAGTGCCGCGCGTTATAACCAGCTGTACAAAAGCGGCACTATTGCCGCAGACGAGCAGCAGAAAGCCAGTTCTACTCAGCGTTCAGCTTCCGCTGCGGTTCGCCAGAGTGAAGCTGCACTGGCTGCGTCGATGAAACAGGTGGGTGTGCTGCAGGCAGCGGTGCGTCAGGCTGAAGCCGATGTGACGGCGGCGCAGGCCAGCGTGGATCAGGCGAAGTTGAATCTCTCATATACGCGGATTGTGGCGCCGGTGGATGGCATGGTCGGTCAGCGCTCGGTGCGATTGGGCGCCTACGTGAGTGCGGGTACTCGTTTGCTGGCGGTCGTACCACTGCAACAGACTTATATCACCGCCAACTATCTTGAAACGCAACTGGCCGACGTGCAGCCGGGACAGAGAGCGGTGGTGAGAGTCGATGCGCTGCCCGGCAAGACCTTTACCGGTCATGTTGACAGCATTGCTCCGGCCACTGGCGCGACCTTCTCCGCCATCTCTCCAGACAATGCCACGGGTAATTACACCAAGGTGGTGCAGCGTTTACCGGTGAAAATTGTGCTGGATGCCAACCAACCCGATTTGGCGCAACTGCGAGTGGGCATGTCCGCAATACCGGAAATTCAAGCCCGATGAAAATGTGAGCAATCTCTCAGAACTGGCCTATTTATTTTCGGATCGATTGCGCGTAAATTAGCGCTCGATCCTGTTCTGAGTTCGCTTGGAACCACCTGAGAAGAAAGCGTGCAGCGGTTATGAACTTCACCTTTTTCTTATTCTGTTCGGGTTACGCTGGCATGGGATCACCAGCATGGTAACCGCTCAGAGGAGTCGTTTTGTGAGATATGCTTTGATGGGAGTTTCTTTCTTCCTGTTAATCTGGGTAGGCACCTTCGTGCTGATGCTCAAATAAATCCTGCCAGGCGGGGCGACCCTCGTCGCCCCTCTTTGTATTTACTCTTCTTCTTCCAGCGCTTTTACCGTTCCCGGCAAAATACCATCCGCACGGAACATGGCTTTGATGCCACGTACCGCCTGGCGAATACGATCGCTGTTTTCAATCAGTGCAAATCGCACATGGGTGTCACCATAATCACCAAAGCCGATGCCTGGTGAGACACACACCTTGGCTTCCTGCAGCAGTAACTTCGCGAACTCCAGCGAACCGAGATGCGCATAGTGGTCGGGGATTTTGGCCCAGACATACATCGAGGCTTTTGGCAGATCCACCATCCAGCCCGCTTCATGCAGCCCTTTCACCAGCACATCGCGACGGCGTTTGTACTGCTCAGCGATATCCCGCACGCATTGCTGATCGCCTTCAAGTGCGGCAATCGCCGCAACCTGCAGCGGAGTGAAGGTGCCGTAATCGTGGTAGCTTTTGATACGTGCTAGCGCGGAGACCAACTCTTTGTTACCGACCATAAAGCCGATACGCCAGCCTGCCATGTTGTAGCTTTTTGACAGGGTGAAGAATTCTACCGCCACATCACGCGCGCCCGGCACCTGCATGATCGACGGTGCTTTCCAGCCGTCGTAGGTGATGTCGGCGTAAGCCAGATCGTGGATGACCAGCACGTTGTACTGTTTCGCCAGCGCAATGACGCGTTCGAAGAAGTCCAGCTCAACGCATTGTGCCGTCGGATTCGAAGGGAACCCGAGGATCATCATCTTCGGTTTTGGATAGCTTTCGCGGATGGCGCGTTCCAGTTCGTTGAAGAAGTCAACGCCCGCCACCAGCGGCACGGAACGCACTTGCGCACCGGCAATCACCGCGCCGTAAATATGAATCGGGTAGCTGGGGTTTGGCACCAGCACGGTGTCACCGTGATCCAGCGTGGCCAGCATCAGGTGCGCCAACCCCTCTTTGGACCCGATAGTGACGATGGCTTCTGATTCGGGATCAATCTCTACCTGATAACGATCTGCGTACCAGCGCGAGATAGCGCGACGCAGGCGAGGAATACCTTTCGAGGTGGAGTAACCGTGCGTGTCTTCGCGTTGCGCTACCTGACAGAGTTTTTCCACGATGTGTGGCGGCGTGGGGCCATCCGGGTTCCCCATCGAGAAATCGATGATGTCTTCGCCGCGCCGACGCGCAGCCATCTTCAATTCAGCGGTGATGTTAAATACATACGGGGGAAGGCGTTCAATACGCGAGAAACGACGGGGTGTGCTGTTATCAGCCATGATGTCCTCTGGTTTACGTAGGCGCCCGGACCGTCCGAGCGACGCTGGCCACTGTGGTGACCGAGGTAAGAACATAACGCGCTGATAACAGAATTGTCGAGAGCAACAGAATGTTTTTTTAATGTTGCGGATTCAGGCGACCCAGCACCCAATCGTTTACCCATTGGTCGTTTAGCAGATAATTATCCCGTAACGTGCCCTCCAACGTGAAACCATTCTTTTCCAGAATGCGCCGCGACGGCCAATTCCCCTCTATGACCAGCGCTTTGAGCTTATGAAATTCTGCCTGCAGTAAGAAGTCGCACAGTGCCTTGAGCGCTTCACTGCCGTAGCCGTTTCCGGTGTAGCGATGGCAAAGCATGTAGCCGACTTCTGCCTGACGATAAGGTTGCCACTCGGCGCTGCAACCAAACAGGCCAATGGGTTCATTGGTTTCGCGCAGACGTGCTACCAGGCAGAGCATATGGAAACTGGTGACCTGCCACGGGGCGAGGCGTTCGGTAAAGCGTTGGCGAATGTCGTTTTCGTCAGGAATTTCACTCACCCAGGTCATGGTGCCGGGATCTTCGTGTACGGCTTTGAAGATTTGCCAGTCTTCGGGTTGTAAGCGTGCCAGGGACAAGCGAGGGGTCAGTAGTTGCATTGCTGCGCTCCGCGAAATAACTCATGGCAACATAGCAAACCGAGTCATTTTCAACCAGCGTTCTGCGCAGGGATAACTAATCCTCTTTTTGTTACTCAAGTTTTCCTCTTTTTAGGGAGTTGTGAGTTGAGATTTGGGAGATAGGCGTTGGGTTTAAATTGCTGCTGGTTGGGTGCCAGGGCCAGAACGGGCCAGCCCGATCGCAAAGACTACACGCATCCCTGCAGATCGGCTGGGCCATCCATGGCCCAGACGCTTTGCTCTTCGGGCTGGCCCGTTCTGGCCTTGAGCTGAATGCGTTGCTGTTTTAAAACCGCGCGGAGCATGCTGGAGGATTTGGCAGGAAAATTGATCTAAACCATGAGAAGCGTTTTGCGGGTGTCGCGGCGCTGGCAGATCTCGATCACATTTTTTATCATAGCGTCACCCAGGTTCACTCCGAGAGATGCCCTTGCCTTCCCACTTCGACATGCTGCTGGCGGTTTTTGACCGCGCTGCGCTGATGCTGATTTGTCTGTTCTTCCTTACCCGCACGCGGGTATTCCGTCAGCTGCTGCAAAAAGATGAGCATTCGATCAAAGAGAAAGTGGTGGTGACAGCGATTTTCTCGCTGTTTGCGCTGTTCAGTACCTGGTCGGGTATTAACGTGGATGGTTCATTGCTGAATGTCCGCGTGATTGCGGTGATGTCCGGCGGTATTCTGTTTGGCCCCTGGGTTGGTATCGCCACCGGGGTGATTGCGGGGATACATCGCTATCTTATCGATATGGATGGCGTCACGGCCGTGCCTTGCCTGATTACCAGCATCATTGCCGGTATCGCTTCTGGGTTTATCAATCGTCGCGTAAGTAAAGAGCAGCGCTGGCGCGCCGGTATTCTTGGCGGCATGCTGTGCGAAACCCTGACCATGGTGCTGATTGTTTTATGGGCCAGCCCGCTGGCGTTGGGCTTTTCGATTGTTTCTGAAATCGCGTTACCGATGATTCTCGGCGCATCGAGCATTGGCTTGATTGTGCTGTTGGTACAGAGCGTGGAAGGAGAAAAAGAGGCGATTGCAGCGCGCCAGGCCAAGCTGGCACTGGAGATTGCCAATAAAACCCTGCCGCTGTTTCGCCAGGTGAATAGCCAGTCGTTGCGTCAGGTGTGCGATATCATTCGCAGCGATATTCATGCCGATGCCGTGGCCATCACCAATACTCAGCAGATTCTCGCCTATGTCGGTTACGGTGAGCATAACTATCAGAACGGGGATGACGGCATCAGCCCGACCACGGCGCAGTCGATTGCGAGCGGCAAAATCATTATCAAAAATAATGATGAGGCACATCGCACCAAAGATATTCACTCAATGCTGGTTATTCCCCTTTGGGAAAAAGGGGAAGTCACGGGCACGTTAAAAATCTATTATCGTCGTGCACATCGCATTACCGGATCGCTGAAAGAGATGGCCATTGGTTTGTCGCAAATTATCTCTACACAGCTGGAGGTGTCGCGCGCTGAGCAGTTGCGTG
This sequence comes from Pantoea sp. alder81, assembly GCF_020179835.1. Taxonomy (GTDB): domain Bacteria; phylum Pseudomonadota; class Gammaproteobacteria; order Enterobacterales; family Enterobacteriaceae; genus Pantoea. The sequence goes on from NZ_JAIUDA010000002.1 coordinate 780,229, forward strand.
AGATGGCGAACAAAGCGGAACTGCGTGCGTTGCAGAGCAAAATTAATCCCCACTTCCTATTTAACGCACTGAATGCCATCTCCTCTTCCATTCGTCTCAATCCAGATACAGCACGTCAGCTGGTGATCAATCTGTCGCGCTATTTGCGCTACAACCTTGAGCTGAACGATGACGAGCTGATCGATATCAAAAAAGAGCTGTGGCAGGTTAAGGACTACATTGCGATTGAACAAGCGCGTTTTGGCGACAAGCTGTCGATGATTTATGACATTGATGAAGATCTGCACTTCACGCTGCCGAGTTTGCTGATTCAGCCCCTGGTAGAGAATGCCATTGTGCACGGGATTCAGCCCTGCCGTGGCAAAGGGGTGGTGACCTTGAGTGTGAAAGACCTCGGTGATTATGTACGCGTCGCGGTGCGTGATACGGGCGCGGGCATTAGCGAAGAGGTGATTGGTCGTGTCGCGCGTGATGAGATGCCGGGCAATAAAATCGGGCTGCTTAACGTGCATCATCGGGTGAAACTGCTTTCCGGACAGGGGCTGAGTATCACTCGCCATCATCCGGGGACGGAAATCGCCTTCACTCTGAGCAAAAATGGTCAGCGTCTGGCTGCACCGTTAAGCCATATCACGGAACACAGCACGTGAAAGCCATCATCGTCGAAGACGAGTTTCTTGCTCAGCAAGAGCTGAGCTGGATGATTCAGCAGCACAGCCAGATCACTATCGAAGCCTGTTTTGATGATGGGCTGGAAGTACTGAAGTATCTGCAAAACCATCGGGTGGATGTCATTTTCCTCGACATCAATATTCCATCGCTGGATGGCATGCTGCTGGCCCAAAATATTAACCAGTTTGCGCATAAACCGCTGATTGTGTTTATCACCGCGTGGAAAGAGCATGCGGTGGATGCTTTTGAGCTGGATGCGTTTGACTACATCCTCAAGCCCTATCACGAGTCGCGCATTATCACCATGCTGAATAAGCTGGAAGCCAGCGCACAGCAGCAACTCGCCCAGCCCTCCACTCAGCAAAGCGCGCCGCAAACCGTTAATCTGGTGAAAGACGAGCGCATTATCGTGACGGATATTAACGATATCTATTACGTCGAAGCGCATGAAAAACTGACGTTTGTTTATACGCGCCGCGAAGCGTACGTGATGTCGATGGCGATCAGTGAATTTTGTAGTCGCCTGCCAGAACAGTTGTTCTTCCGCTGCCATCGTTCGTATTGCGTCAACCTCAGCAAAATCCGCGAGATCGAGCCGTGGTTTAACAATACTTATCTGGTGAAGTTACGTGATTTGGATGCACAGGTGCCGGTGAGCCGCAGCAAGGTGAAGGCGTTTCGCCAGTTGATGAGGTTGTAAAGCGAGCAGCAGGACGCTGCTCGCCTGAAAAGATTACAGTACGCGACCCAGCGTCTGGCGCAGATGCGCGCCCGCGCCCAGTAAACCAGGCTGATCGTGAGTGATCATATATACCGGGATATCGACCAGATAATCACGGAAGCGGCCTTTATCTTCAAACGCAGCGCGGAAGCCGGAGGCTTTGAAGAACTCGAGGAAGCGCGGCACGATTCCGCCGGCGATGTACACGCCACCAAAGGTGCCGAGATTGAGCGCCAGGTTGCCACCGAAACGTCCCATAATCACGCAGAACAGCGACAATGCACGACGACAATCGATGCAGCTGTCTTTCAATGCACGCTCGGTGACATCTTTCGGCTTAAGATTTTCGGGTTCGCGGTTGTCGGTTTTGACGATAGCGCGGTAAAGATTCACTAACCCGGAGCCTGACAGTACGCGTTCCGCCGACACATGGCCCAGTTCTGCGCGCAGCACTTCGAGAATTTCACCCTCTTCTTCGCTGTTCGGTGCGAAGTCAACGTGACCGCCCTCGCCCGGCAGGCTAATCCAGCGTTTATCCACGTGCACCAAATGGCTCACGCCTAATCCGGTACCGGCGCCGTAAATCGCAATCGGTTTGCCTTCTACCGGCGATTTACCACCAAACTGAATCACTTGATCTTCGGCCAGCATCGGGATGGCCATCGACACGGCAGTGAAATCATTGATGATTTCCAGGCTGTCGAATGCCAGATGCTCTTTCATCTCACGGGTTGAGAATGCCCAATCGTGGTTGGTCATCTCGACCCAATCGCCGGTGATTGGACAGGCAATCGCGATGCAGGCGTGTTTAATCTCCTGCTTTTGCTCGTCGAGATAAGCACGAATCACCGCTTCGAGATTGTCGTAGTCTGATGTTGAGAATGTTTTGGCCTGGGAGATGGCACCGGTTTCCACCTCACACAGGGCGAGACGGGCGTTGGTGCCGCCCACATCGCCGACCAGGGCGTATTTAGTCATTCTTCTGCTGCTCCGCTTGGGTCATAAACAATTGCAGGACACTATATAAGAGCCTGCCAATAAAACAATAACGCCCATCAGCACGATGGGCGTAAACATTTCTGGTGCGTGCCACAGCCTGACAATCAGCGGCTTCACTGTATAGAGGCAACTTTCCGAAACTGCAGGCTTATCGCGTCAGCCTCGCGGAAATGGCCGGCGCGCAGAAACCGGAGCGTACCGAGAGTACGAGAGGATTTCGCGCATCGCCGGGTCAACAGTGGCGATTCACCAAGCTTAAGCCGAACAACGTTAGCCACCGTTGCGCTGATGCAGTGCCGCCGTGACTTTACGTAATAGTGGCGGCAGATCCTGCTTCTCCATCACCACTTCCACCAGCGTCAGGCGACGATCACGCATTAATTGCTCCATCACCGCCGTTAACTGCACCGTCTCGCTCACTCGCCAGCTTTGCGCCGCACACTCCACGCTCATCGCGTGCGGCAGCGCGGTCCAGTTCCACTGTGCGATGTCGTTGTAACGCTGTTCAGCACCGTGAATCGCTCGCTCAACCGTGTAACCGTCGTTATTGATCAGGAAGATAATCGGCTGTTGCCCGTCACGCTGCATCGAACCCAGCTCCTGGATCGTGAGTTGCGCTGACCCATCCCCGATAATCAGAATCACGCGTCGGTCAGGTTGTGCCGTTTGTGCACCAAAGGTCGCCGGTAAAGTATAGCCAATCGAGCCCCATAACGGTTGCACCAGCAATTGTGCGCCCGGCGGTAAACGCAGCGCGGCGGCACCAAAGGCGGCCGTGCCCTGATCGGCCAGGATAATATCACCCGGCAGCAGGAAGCGCTGCATCGCCTGCCAGAATGCGCGCTGACTGATTACCGCATCATCGTTTTGCTCAATTTCTTCGCAAAACGCAGTGTCAGCCAGCGCCCAATGTGCGCAGTGGCGTTGGTAAATCGGCAGCAATGCGGCGAGGGCCTGCGCCATGCTGAGCGGCGCAAAGCGTTCCCCGCCCACCGTGGCGTGAAAAGGTTGCAGGTCAATAACGCGTTCTGCGGGCAACTGTTGAGTGAAACCGGCGGTTAAGGTATCGGTAAAACGCACGCCGATACACAGCGTGACATCCGTTTCTTCAATGGCCCGGCGCACTGCTTCGCTGCTGCCTTCTGCGGCGTATGTACCCACATAGCCTGGCTGATGTTCATCGAGCACGCCTTTTCCCATCAGTAATGTGGCGGCAGGAATCGCGCGCAATTGGCGAAGATCGGCCAGCGGCGACTGCAATTGCCAACGCGAAGCGAGGAAATCGGCCAACAGCGCAACACGCTGCGCGGGAGCCAGTAAGCGCTCGGCGGCAGCAGCGAATGCCGTCGCAACCGCATTGTCCTGATGGACAGGTTCTGTAGGTTGAACATCAGGCATCGCAATGTGCGCCGCCGCGACATCCACCGCCAGCAGCAGATATCCGGGCCGATGCTGGTGAAGCGCCTCTGCTATCACGCGGTCAATTTCTTCGACCGCATTCTCCGAAGTCAGCACCGCGCTGGCGGCACTCACCTCTTGCGCCATGCGCAGGAAATGATGGAAGTCGCCGTCCCCCAGAGAATGGTGCACGCAATCACCTTGTCGCTGCGCATCACTGGCTGGCGCGCCGACTATATGAATCACCGGAACATATTCTGCGTAGCTGCCCGCAATCCCATTGATTGCACTCAGTTCACCGACGCCAAACGTGGTGAGCAACGCTGCTGCACCGTTGCAACGGCCATAGCCATCCGCCGCGTAGGCGGCATTGAGTTCATTGGCGCAGCCAACCCAGGCAATATCAGGGTGGGCGATAACGCTGTCGAGAAATTGCAGATTGTAATCACCCGGCACGCCGAACAGGTGACGGATGCCAGCTTGCTGTAAACAGTGCAGTAAATAGTCGCCAACGTTGAGGGTTTTCATCGACAGCTCCTTCTTAATGGGATGATCGAAGTATCAGCGATGTGGCTGAATTGGCGAGATTTTCACCATCAGCGCATGGTGATTTGTGGCAAGCAATCGTTACGACGACAGAAAATTCTGTAAGTTGCGATCTTCGGCGCGTTTCAGCTTAGTGTAAACGCATACACTGCTATGCTGATGTCACTTTCTCCCCTTTTGAGACAGGAACGCTGCATGTCCGTATTTCCTCATCCCGACCGCTATCAACAGATGCAATATCGTCGCAGTGGCCGTACCGGCCTGAAATTGCCGGCCATTTCGCTGGGTTTGTGGCACAACTTTGGCGACAGCACGCGCGTCGATAACAGCCGTGAATTACTGCGCCACGCCTTTGATCGCGGCATCACTCATTTCGACCTCGCCAATAACTACGGACCCCCGCCGGGTTCTGCCGAGTCCAATTTCGGGCGCATTCTGCGTGAAGATTTTGCCGGCCTGCGCGATGAGTTGGTGATCTCCACCAAAGCTGGTTACACCATGTGGGACGGTCCTTACGGTGACTGGGGTTCGCGCAAGTATCTGATCTCCAGTCTGGATCAGAGCCTGAAACGCATGGGTCTGGAGTATGTCGATATCTTCTATCATCACCGTCCCGATCCGGAAACGCCGCTGGAAGAAACCATGCGCGCGCTGGATCAGGTGGTGCGCCAGGGTAAAGCGCTGTACGCGGCGATTTCCAACTACCCGGCGGATAAAGCAGCCGAAGCGATTGCCATTCTGCGCGATCTCGGTACGCCTTGCCTGATTCATCAGCCGAAATACTCCATGTTCGAACGTGCACCGGAAGAGCAGGGTTTACTGGATGTGCTGGGTGATAACGGCGTCGGCTGTATCGCCTTCTCCCCGCTGGCGGGCGGCGTGCTGACCGACCGCTATCTGCAAGGCATTCCTGAGGACTCGCGTGCCGCCAGCGGCAGTAAATTCCTTAGTGAGAGCCAGCTGACGCAAGAGAAAATGGAGAAGGTGCGTAAGCTGCAGGCCATCGCGCAACAGCGTGGGCAGAAGCTGGCGCAAATGGCGCTGAGCTGGGTGCTGCGCGATGCGCGTGTCACTTCGGTGCTAATTGGTGCCAGTAAAACCGCGCAAATTGATGATGCGGTGGAGATGTTAAGCCAGCCAGTGCTGACAACTGAAGAGATCGAAGCGATTCATAACATTCTCGTGTAAACGCTTACTCACCCGGCTCAGGCCGGGTGTTTTCCGCAGCAGAAAATTCTCAATTCAGATTTCCCGCAACCTTTTCAGACTCACTCTCAAGGCAACACTGGACCGATGTGGCACACTAGCGCAACGGTGGCAGTGATAAGCCACTGAAAAGGAGAAGTTATGAAACGTGCAATTTTGTTTGCCGCCTTGCTGGCAACACTTTCACCCCTGGCGATGCACACAGCAGAAGCCAACAGCGCCACGCTGACATTAGCACCGGGTGTCACGCTGCATCTCGGCGATCGCGATCGTCGTGGTTACTATTGGGATGGCGGACATTGGCGTGAGCCACGCTGGTGGAACGACCGTTATCGCTATAACGATCACCGCTGGTGGCGTCACGAAGAGTGGCGTCGTCATCAGGCTTACGAACGTGAGCGTGAACGCCGCTGGCATGAGAGAGAGCGCCGTGAACATTGGCGTCACGATCATCGCCATGATGATCGCCGCGACCATCACGACCACCACCATCATTGATAAAAAAATCCCGGCTGCTGAGCCGGGATTTTTTGTTTTCTCGATGCGTTACCAGCCGAGCGCTTCGCCCACCAGCAGATAAAGATTTAACGCCACTACCAGCACCACAATCAGCCGTCCGGCATTTTGCATCAGGCGAGAATTGACCATCTCATCGCCCATCAACTCGCGATTGCCGGTGAAAGCCAGCAGCGGAATCAGCGCCAGCGCGATACCGAAGCTCAGCAGCACCTGGCTCATCACCAGAATGCGCGTTGGATCCCATCCTGCCCAGATCACGATAAAGGAAGGCAACATGGTGATGGTGCGACGCAGCCAAAGCGGAATATGGAAGCGAATAAAGCCCTGCATCACCACCTGCCCTGCCAGCGTACCCACCACAGTAGATGACAAACCCGCCGCGACAAGGCTCAAACCAAACACGATGGCAGCGGCATGGCCGAGCAGCGGTTGCAGCGTCAGATAGGCCTGGTCGAGATCAACAATACTGGTGTGGCCGCTAAAGTGGAAAGCGGCCGCGGCGGTGGCCATCATCGCCAGATTGACGAAGCCCGCGATGGTCATGGCAATCGCCACATCCAGTTTGGTCGAGGAGTAGCGATCTGCTTTACTGCCAATGTTGCCGTGCTGTGTCAATGCCGAGTGCAGATAAATCACGTGCGGCATGATGGTGGCCCCCAGTACACCGGCGGCGAGGAAAACGGCGTCAGAGGTAGGCAGTGAAGGCAGCGCCATGCCGGTGACCAGTTCACTGACCTTTGGCTGTGAGAAAAACAGCTCAACAATATAAGCGGCCGCGACAAACAGCAGCAGGCCGCCAATCACCAGCTCCAGCGGCTTTTGGCCCCTGCTTTGCAACATCAAAATCAGGTAGGTGGCAATCCCGGTGAGCACCGCACCTTGCAGTAGCGAAATCCCCAGCAATAATTTAAAGCCGAGTGCCGCACCGATAAATTCAGCGAGGTCAGTGGCCATGGCGATGATTTCCGCCTGCACCCAATAGAACCACACCGCCGGGCGCGGAAAACGATCGCGAATATGTTCGGCAAGATTTTTGCCAGTGGCAATGCCGAGTTTGGCCGACATCAGCTGAATCATCATTGCCATGATGTTGGCCCAGACTACCACCCACAGCAGTTTATAGCCGTAGGCCGCACCGGCCTGAATGTTGGTGGCGAAGTTACCGGGATCGATATAACCAATCGCCGCGATGAAGGCAGGGCCAAGCAGCGCGAGCTTGATTTTTCTGGCTCCGCGAGCGGCGCGCTCAGCGGTGCGACTTTCTGACATAGTGTGGACCCTGTCCTAACGCTTGTTGACCCTTGCAGACTAACGGGCGCTCAAGGCAAGTGAAAATTGATTATAGTTATCGTAATAATAGATGGTGCTATGAAGTATAGCCATTGCTATACCTTGCGGTAAAGCCAGTTCTTGCCAAAATGTTTGCAACAGGAATCACTCTACTCTCGGGTTATTTTATAGACAATGTTTTTGTGGATATTTCTTGTGAAGGGTTTGTGAAGAGGTTGTGAGCGGTGAGACTATTCTTAGAAATTTGTCGATACCGAATACTTATAATGTGGTTTTGATCTCGTTTTTAAGTAACGCGTTACATAGAATACGCAACAAAATACAACCCTCCTCAAATTTGGAGCCGACATGTCCCATATTTTGCACTTTCTTTTGGCATTAGTGGTGGTAGCCGCACTGGCCTTACTGGTCAGTCACGATCGTAAAAGCATTCGCATCCGCTATATCGTCCAGCTTCTGGTGATTGAAGTTCTGCTGGCGTGGTTCTTCCTTAACTCTGAGGCAGGCCTCGGCTTCGTCAAAGGGTTTGCGGGGGTGTTTGACCATCTGCTCAAGTATGCCGCCGAAGGGACTAACTTCGTGTTTGGCAACATGAACGACAAAGGCCTGGCGTTCTTCTTCCTTAATGTTCTGTGCCCGATCGTGTTCATCTCCGCGCTGATCGGTATTTTGCAGCATTTCCGTATCCTGCCATGGGTTATCCGCGGCATCGGTACCGTGCTGTCAAAAGTGAACGGTATGGGCAAACTGGAATCCTTTAACGCTGTAAGCTCTCTGATTTTGGGACAGTCAGAAAACTTTATTGCGTATAAGGATATCCTCGGCAAAATGTCGCAGCGTCGCATGTACACCATGGCTGCAACGGCGATGTCGACAGTTTCCATGTCCATCGTGGGCGCCTACATGACGATGCTGCAACCCAAGTATGTGGTCGCTGCACTGGTGCTGAACATGTTCAGTACCTTTATCGTGTTGTCATTGATCAACCCGTACCGTGTCGATAACGAAGAAGATCTGCAGTTGCAGGATTTGCATAAAGGTCAGAGCTTCTTCGAAATGCTGGGCGAATATATCCTTGCTGGTTTCAAAGTGGCGATCATCGTTGCGGCGATGCTGATTGGTTTTATCGCACTGATTTCTGGACTGAACGCACTGTTTGACCTGATCTTCGGCATCAGCTTCCAGGGTGTGCTGGGTTATGTGTTCTACCCGTTTGCGTGGGTGATGGGCGTGCCGTCCAGCGAAGCACTGCAGGTGGGCAGCATCATGGCGACCAAGCTGGTGTCTAACGAATTTGTGGCGATGATGGATCTGCAGAAAATTGCCGGTCAGCTGTCACCGCATGCGGAAGGCATCCTGTCTGTGTTCCTCGTATCGTTCGCTAACTTCTCTTCTATCGGGATTGTGGCGGGTGCGATTAAAGGTTTGAACGAAGAACAGGGTAACGTGGTTTCTCGCTTCGGCCTGAAACTGCTGTACGGTTCAACCCTGGTGAGCGTGCTCTCTGCCGCTATCGCCGGTCTGGTTCTGGCCTTCTGATGATGGGGGCGAGCTGCGGCTCGCCCTTCTCTTCTTAATTATATTTTTCTGTTCTATCTCGCTTTGATTCCTGCTTATCCCCGCCAATCGCCACTTCCCCGCTAAACGCAAAACCTTTGCACAATATTGAATTTCCTTCGCGGATACCTGCGCCCGTAGCTTTTCTCCATAACGTCACATCTGGAGAATCGTATGAGCATTCAATTTCTTGGCATGATTGGCCACCGTCTGGCTTCAGAGATCATTCCCGCTAGCGGGCCGCTATTCGATAAAGACTACATCGCGCGTTTTGCCCGCGCCCATGAAGAAGCCGGATTCGACCGCATTCTGGTGGGTTATTGGTCCGATCAACCCGACGGTTTTCTGGTCACCGCACATGCCGCGGCACACACCTCAACACTGAAATTCCTGCTGGCACACCGTCCGGGTTTTGTCGCACCGACACTGGCCGCACGTAAGCTGGCAACGTTGGATCAACTGACCGATGGTCGTCTGGCTGTACATATCATCAGCGGCGGTAGTGATGTCGAACAGCGTCGTGATGGTGACTTCCTCAATAAAGCCGAACGCTATGCCCGCAGCGATGAGTTTCTTGCTGTGCTGAAGCAGAGTCTGGAGTCGAGCCAGCCTTATGATCATAAGGGACACTTTTACCAGGCTGAGCAGGCGTTTTCTGCCATCAAGCCCGTGCAGAAAAAACTGCCGGTGTACTTTGGCGGATCGTCACAGGAAGCGATTGATGTCGCAGCACGTCACGCCGATGTGTTTGCCCTGTGGGGTGAGCCATTGAAAGGCGCAGAAGAGACGGTGCGCAGCGTGCGAGCGGCGGCGGCGCAGCAGGGACGTGAAATCGACTTCAATATCTCGTTCCGTCCCATCATCGGTAAAACCGAGAAAGAAGCCTGGGAGCGCGCCGAGCATATCCGCGAACTGGCCGAGAAACAGCTGCGCGAAACCGGCTTCGCCTTTGGCAAACCTAAACCTCAAAGCGTCGGGGCTCAGCGCCTGCTGGCCGCCGCCAATGAGGGCGATCGTCTGGACAAAGTGCTGTGGACCGGCGTGGCAAAACTGGTGCAAGGCGGTTACAACTCCACGGCGCTGGTTGGCACCGCCGATCAGGTTTCCGACGCGCTGCTGGATTACTATCGCCTTGGCATTCACAGCGTGCTGATTCGCGGCTTTGATCCGCTGAATGATGCGGTGGAATACGGCGAGGAACTGATTCCGCTGACGCGCGAAAAAGTGGCTGCGCTGAATGCCGCTGACAAAAGGAGCGCCTGATGCGGCTGGCTGCACTGTTTACCGGTGTTGCGCTGGCGCTCTCCACGCTCAATCCGCTGTTCGCTGCTGATAAAGTCACGTTGCGTCTGGGCGATGTAAAAGGGGATCGCTTTGCCGCATTAAAAGCATCGGGCGAACTCAATAATCTTCCCTACGATTTGAAACTGACGGCGTTTGATTCGGGTGCACCTGTGCAGGAAGCGTTGAATGCCGGCGCACTGGATGTCGGCTTCACGGGCGATCTGCCGTTCCTGTTTGTGTTCGCGGCTGGCGCGCCGGTGAAAGCCGTGGGCGCATGGCAGAACAATCCTGACAGTATCGCGCTACTGACGCGTCCCGATGCCGGAATTCACCGTTTGCAGGATTTGAAAGGCAAGCAAATCGCGGTGAATCGCGGCGGCTGGGGCCACTATCTGCTGCTTGGGTTGCTGGAGCGTGCTGGATTAAAACCAGACGATGTCACGCTGCGTTTCCTCGGCCCTGTCGATGGCCGTGCTGCATTGACCTCCGGTGCCGTATCCGCATGGGCGCCATGGGAACCTTATATCGCCACCTCCACCGCTGTGGACGGCACAGTGCGCGTCGCTGACGGCGGCGGCAAAGGTATTATGTCGGGCTATTCCTATGCGCTGGCGCGTGATGAAGCGATCAATGATGCAGGTAAACGTAAAGCGATTGCCGATCTGCTGGCGCGTCTGGCTAAAGCACAAATCTGGGCGCAGCAACATCCGCAGGAATTTGCCAGCGTGCTGGGTAAGTCACTGAACATGCCCACCAACATCACCCGCAGCTGGATTGCCGATGCACGTATTCGTCCATTGGTGTTTGATGCCAGCCTGATCCCCACGCTGCAAAAATCTGCCGACTTCTTCCATCGCTATCAGGTATTGCCGAAGGCGATTGATGTCAGCAAAGCCTTTGATTTTAGTTTGTCTGCTCAGGCCAATCAGGTCGCTAAAAGCGCGCCGGGAGATAAATCATGAGTGCATATCAGCATCATCGTTTACGCGACTTTGTCGGTAGCCTGGCCACCTTGCTCGACCAGAATCCCGATGAAGCCACTGTTCTACAACAGGGCAGCGCCTGGCTGGGCGAGTTGATCCAGCACGACGACTGGCTGGACGAGGCTTACACCCAGCCGCATCCCGAACACTATCAACAATATCTGCTTTACGCCGATGCCCGACAGCGTTTCTCCGTGGTGAGCTTCGTGTGGGGGCCGGGCCAGCAAACGCCGATTCACGATCATCGCGTCTGGGGATTGATTGGCATGCTGCGTGGCGCGGAGATTTCGCAATCCTGGCAGCCGGGGCCGAACGGCCTGCAACCGGAAGGTGCGCCAGTACGGCTCGATCCCGGCAGCGTCGAAGCCGTCTCTCCCACCGTGGGCGATATCCATCGCGTGAGCAATGCCTATGACGATCGCGTCTCGATCAGCATTCACGTTTATGGCGCCAACATTGGCGCGGTAAAACGCGCGGTGTATCGCGAAGACGGCAGTGAAAAACAGTTCATCTCCGGTTACAGCAACCGTTACTTACCGAACATTTGGGATCTATCACATGAGTAAACCCGTTTTCCCTTTCCGTCAGGCGGCGGACATTCTTGAGGCTCTGCGTCAGCAGCAGGAAGTGGCAATTATTGATGTGCGCGACGAAGCGCTGTTTGCCACCGGCCATCCGCTATTTGCGGTGAACATTCCACTCTCCAAACTGGAGCTGGAGCTGTTGGATCGCATTCCACAAGCCACTACAGCCATCACTTTATATGATAACGGCGAGGGCCTGGCGCAGACGGCAGCAGAGCGCATTGCCGCGCTGGGTTACAGCAATGTGGCGCTGTTAAAAGAGGATTTAGCCGGTTGGCAGGCAGCAGGCGGTGAGCTGTTTATTGATGTGAATTCACCGAGTAAAGCCTTTGGCGAACTGGTTGAGCATCACAATCACACCCCTTCCCTGTCAGCCGATGAAGTGCACAGCTTGATCAACAGCGACGCCAACGTGGTGGTGCTGGATGCCCGCCGCTTTGATGAATACCAGACCATGAGCATTCCAGGCGCCACCAGTGTACCGGGCGGTGAACTGGTGCTGCGCGTGCGCGATATCGCGCCATCACCGGAAACCACGGTGATTGTGAACTGTGCGGGACGCACGCGCAGCATCATCGGTACTCAGTCGCTGGTGAACGCGGGCATTCGCAATCCGGTGTTTGCATTGCGCAATGGCACCATTGGCTGGACGCTGGCAGGTCACGCGCTGGATAAAGGGCAGTCGCGCCGCTACGGTGAAACCAGCGAAACCGCACAGCGCCAGGCAGCAAATAACGCGCGAGGCATTGCCGATCGCGCAGGCGTAGAACGTATTCCACTGGCAACGCTTAAGCGCTGGCAGCAGGAACCGCGTACCACTTACCTGTTTGATGTGCGCGATGCCGATGAGTATGCGGCAGGTCATTTGCCCGGCAGTCGGCATGTTCCCGGCGGACAGCTGGTGCAGGAAACTGACCATTACGCCAGCGTGCGCGGTGCGCGCATTGTATTGATTGATGACGACGGCGTACGCGCTAATATGACCGCCTCCTGGCTGGCGCAGCTCGGCTGGCAGGTCTCGGTGCTGGAAGAGCTGCAGGCCAGTGATTTCAGCGCCACCGGCGCCTGGAAAGCGCAGGTTCCTGCTGTTGCGCAGCCCGAGTTTATTTCTCCGCAGCAACTGGCGGAGTGGCTGGAAGAAGGTCAGACCCAGGTACTGGACTTCACCACGCGCGCCAATCACCTTAACAGTCATATTCCGGGTGCGGGCTGGCTGCTACGTTCAACACTGCAAAAAGAAGGCAAAGCCATACTGCCAGCGGCACGACGTTATGTGCTGACCTGCGGCAGCAGCCTGCTGGCCGGATATGCGGTTGAACAGGTGGCGGAACTCACCGGCAAGCCGGTGTTCGTGCTGGAAGGCGGCAACGCGGCCTGGCGCGCCGCGCAGCTGCCTACCGAGCAAGGCGACCAGCAGTTGCTGTCACCGGCGATTGATCGCTATCGCCGTCCGTATGAAGGTACCGATATCGAACCTGCCGTGATGCAGGCCTATCTGGATTGGGAATACGGTCTGGTGGCGCAGTTGGGGCGTGATGGCACGCACGGCTTCCGCGTGCTGCCTGCGCAAGCGCAAACCGCAACCGCTTAATCTTTCGCGCTATAAACAGCGTCGTGACAAGTTTGTGCTGCTGGGATGAGATCAACTCAGTAAGCACAAGGCTCTGGTAGCGCGATTTATGGCGCACTTTGTTGAGATGCTGATCTCAATGGATGAGATCATCTCAGCGCGTAAGAAGCTGCTGCGGTGCGATCCATTGCGCATTGCTTCGAGTGACTTGATATCAATGAGTATGGGCGCATTTCAGTACGCAAGAAGTTGTCGTCGCACGAACGATGACGCTATTCAACATAGGAAATGAGTAAAAGTAAAATCAGTGAATTTTGAATTGTATTGCATTTGTTCAGGACGAACAGAGATTTGGTGGAGATAAGCGGGATCGAACCGCTGACCTCTTGCATGCCATGCAAGCGCTCTCCCAGCTGAGCTATACCCCCACATCTGGAAATCTTTTTCAGTGCATCGTTAGAAACGATTTGGTGGAGATAAGCGGGATCGAACCGCTGACCTCTTGCATGCCATGCAAGCGCTCTCCCAGCTGAGCTATACCCCCAGCACCGAAAAACAGCCGATTTAACTCGACGGACGGCATCATATGAAACCGCTCCCTGAGTGTCAACGCCAAATTCTCGTTCTGTGTTCAATCGCTGAAAAAGGCGGCAAACCGCTGCCACTGAGGCTTTTTTTTGAACTGCGCACCGCCTTTTTTATGCCCTTCCCATCACGCCAGCACGTTACATCACGGTTAAAGTTGTTAGGAATAATCTTGTATTCGGTATGGGTAAGTGTAAAACTTAGCGCGCTAATTAACCGGTCAACCTTCCAGGGTATATCGCTCTTTGATCGGCCAGCACTTTCCCCTTGTTCAATAATAGAAAAGTGAATTATGTCGCTGCATACACCGAAAGAGATCGCCCAACTGGCGATTCAAGCGGGCGTGGCTAAAAGCCGTTTGCCTGTTTCCACCTTGATGATTCTTGGTTTTATGGCCGGTGCCTTTATTGCCACCGGTTTTCTGTTGGATCTGCATGTTATCAACCAACTGCCTGCTGAATGGGGCTCCTTTGGCGGCTTCCTCGGCGCAGCGGTGTTCCCGGTTGGCCTGATTCTGACCGTACTGGCCGGCGGCGAACTGTTAACCGGCAACATGATGACCTTACCGATTGCCTGGTTCGCCCGCCGTATCAGCGGCTTTAGCGTGCTGCGCAACTGGTTCTGGGTCACGATTGCTAACTTTATCGGCAGCATCGCGGTCGCCTGGTTCTTTGGCCACATGTTGGGCATGACCGAAGGCGATTATCTGAAAAAGACCGTGGCGATTGCACACGCGAAAGTGAATGCGGATTTCCTGCACGCCTTCATTTCCGGCATTGGTTGCAACTGGCTGGTGTGTCTGGCGGTGTGGTTAGCCTTCGCCAGTAAAGACATGGTCGGCAAAATCTTCGGCATGTGGTTCCCGGTGATGGCCTTCGTCGCGATTGGCTTCCAGCACGTGGTGGCCAACATGTTTATTGTGCCTGCCGCGATTTTTGCCGGACAAATGAGCTGGGCTGAATTTGCGCCAAACGTGATTGCCGTGTTCCTCGGCAACGGCGTGGGTGGTGCAATATTTGTTGGTCTCACCTATTTCCTTGCTTTCCGTCCTGCCCAGGCTGAAACCAGCGAAGCTTAATATCCGATTTATGCCTTTTGTCATCAGACAAGAGGCATTTTCCTGCCTGATTACTTTTCCCCGTTACGTTTTGTTGTAATATGTACAGCTAATGTATTTAACAGGGACAGCATCGTGAAAAAGGAATGGCTCACCCCCGAGGAGCTCGCGCTGGAAACGGGCTACAGTCGGCAAACGGTGAATAAGTGGATCAAACGCGAAAACTGGACAACCACGCCTAAGCCCGGCGTACAGGGTGGTAAAGCGCGATTGATTCATATTGATGAGCGTGTAAAAAGCTTTGTTCAGTCCACCCGCCACGCGACAGAGCCGGCGGCCAATTACGGTGCTCAACAAAATACGTTACCTGCGTTATTAATAAATTCTGTCCAGCAAATGACAACCGCTGAGCAAGATCAACTGGCTGCGTTGTTACTGCGCGAGGGGATAAGTGGCGTGCTGGAACGGCTAGGAATTAAAGAAGATTAAAAAAAGCCGGGCGCATCACGCACCCGGCTTTTTTAATACCCACGATAAGTGAAGCGGCAACGCTACAGGCTGCCGCTGACTCAATTAAGCCTGGGCTTCACGCTCAGCAATGAAGGCCAGCGCTTTTTCGATACGAGCAACACTGCGGTTGCGACCAATCGCTTCAACCGTCACATCCAGTGCCGGAGACTGACCTGCACCGGTCACCGCTACGCGCAGTGGCATGCCCACTTTGCCCATGCCCAACTCGAGCGCATCAGCAGCACCCTGAATCGCGTTGTGCACATTCTCCGCGTTCCACTCGCTGTCGCTCAGCGCTGCCAGCTTGTCACGCACTACTTCCAATGGCTGGCGTGCAACTGGACGCAGATGTTTTTTGGCCGCATCAGCATCAAAGGCTTCAAATTCTTCATAGAAGTAACGACAAGAAGCCGCAATCTCGACCAGCGTTTTGCAACGCTCGCCCAGCAGCGTTACCAGCTTCGCCAGTTCCGGGCCGGTGCGGGTATCAATATTCTGTTGCTCAATGTGCCACTGCAACTGCGTTGCCACGTATTCCGGCGGCAGCGTATTAATGTAGTGATGGTTCAGCCACTGCAGTTTCTCGGTGTTAAACGCACTGGCAGACTTGCTCACGGCATCCAGAGTAAACAGTTCGGCCATCTCTGCCACACTGAAAATTTCCTGATCGCCATGTGACCAGCCCAAACGCACCAGATAGTTGAGCAACGCTTCCGGCAGATAGCCGTCATCACGGTACTGCATCACACCCACCGCACCATGACGTTTCGACAGCTTCTTACTGTCATCACCCAGGATCATGGAGACGTGCGCGTAAGTTGGCACTTCTGCACCAATCGCTTTAAGGATGTTGATCTGGCGTGGCGTGTTGTTGATATGGTCTTCACCACGGATCACGTGAGTGATACCCATATCCCAGTCATCCACCACCACACAGAAGTTGTAGGTCGGTGAACCGTCGGTACGGCGGATGATCAGATCATCCAACTCCTGGTTGCTGAACTCAATCGGGCCACGGATCTGGTCATCGAAAATCACCGAACCCTCTTGTGGGTTACGGAAACGCACCACGCAAGGCTCATCCGCCGCATGATGTTCATGGCTGTCACGGCAACGACCGTCATAACGTGGCTTCTCGCCTTTCGCCATCTGATCTTCACGCAACGCTTCTAAACGCTCTTTAGAGCAGTAACATTTATAAGCCGAGCCTGCTTCAACCATTTCATCAATCACCGCGTTGTAACGGTCAAAGCGCTTGGTCTGATAGTAAGGACCTTCATCCCACTGCAGGTTGAGCCAGTTCATTCCATCCATGATGGCTTCAATGGCTTCCGGCGTTGAGCGTTCCAGATCGGTATCTTCGATACGCAGAACGAATTCGCCCTTGTTATGGCGAGCATAAAGCCAGGAATAAAGAGCAGTACGGGCACCGCCCACATGCAGATAGCCAGTAGGGCTGGGTGCGAAGCGAGTTTTGATTTTCATTCAGCATTGCCTTAGATGCGCAGGTTTCTTTATCTGGATGACAAAAAAACGGGTTAACGCGAAAAAACAGTGCGCATATTCTAGCAGGTGGGACGCTTTCCTCAATGACTCTCGCGGCGGCATCACAGATTGAAGTGCGTTTTTCTGCTAATAAAACCAGCACATTGGCTAAAAGCGCGGCATGCTGCCTAAATTTAAAGCGAACGCACATTTATGTTTTAAAAAGCGTTGACTCACTTCGCTGGATCCCTATAATGCGACTCCACACAGCGGGGGTGATTAGCTCAGTTGGTAGAGCATCTCCTTTACACGGAGGGGGTCGGCGGTTCGAGCCCGTCATCACCCACCACTCTAAAAGTGGCTCGCAGTGTGCAAGAGTTTGAAGAGTAAGATATGGGCGATTAGCTCAGTTGGTAGAGCATCTCCTTTACACGGAGGGGGTCGGCGGTTCGAGCCCGTCATCGCCCACCATATCTTAGTCAGATGACACTCTTGTTAAGCAGTTCCGAAGTGGGCGATTAGCTCAGTTGGTAGAGCATCTCCTTTACACGGAGGGGGTCGGCGGTTCGAGCCCGTCATCGCCCACCACTTCGGGTCGTTAGCTCAGTTGGTAGAGCAGTTGACTTTTAATCAATTGGTCGCAGGTTCGAATCCTGCACGACCCACCAATGTAAAAAGGCGCCCTAAAGGCGCCTTTTTGCTATCTGCGATTCGCCCCATCCTGACAAAACCTTTGCGATCACTTAACGCTTTACGCGCTCAAGCCGCTTTATCCCCTTGCCGATAACGATAATGGTCTATTGCAAGGAGAAAACCATGTCTACTATCTCAAGTGTTAGCAGTGTCAGTACCGCAAGCAGCGGTGGCGGGTCGACGTCAGAAGTCGCCAGCCTGAATAAACAAATTCAAAGCATCACCAAAGAAATTAAAGATTTATCCAGCGATGATTCCCTGACAGATGAACAAAAATCTGAACAGGAACAGATGCTGCAATCGCAGATTCAAATGATTGAAGCGCAAATTGCACAAATCGAGCAGCAGGCGGCAGAAAAAGCGCAACAGAAACAGGAAGCACAGCAGCCCACCACGGAAAGTGCAACCAGCGCCCAGAAAGCCGATGGCATTAACCGTCCGACCGAGTCTAATCAAATTAACGTTTACGTCTAAAACGCCGGTTTGAGTGCTCGTTGTTGCGCCAGCAGGCTTGCCTGTTGGCGCACTTCCTGCCAGATGGCTTCCGCGGCGGGTGTCAGAGAGCGATTTTTGCGTTTAATCAGCATCAGATTGCGATGAATTTCCGGATAGAGTCGCCGCACCGTCAGTTTACGCCCTGCAGGCAACGGTAGCGCCAGCGCAGGTAAAATGCTGATGCCAATGCCCGCTTCCACCATGGGAAATAACGTGGCGGGATGACCAATTTCCTGCACCACCTGCACCTGAATCGATAACTGCTGTAGCGCCGCATCCACCAGCAGTCGACTTCCTGAGGCATAATCCTGCAAAACCAGGTTGCGCCCCGCCAGCATCGTCCATTCCGCCTGCTCGACCTGGGCCAGTTCATCATCCGCATGACACAACAGCAGAAACGGCTCCTGCAAAATCGCTTCGTAATCCAGATCGGCATCCCCTAGCGGCCCAATGACAATGCCAAAATCCACTTCCGCATTGCGTACGCTTTGCAGCACTGACTGCTGAGCGCGATCGTGCAGAATGACGCGAATATCCGGATAACGTTGCTGGCTGCTGGCCAGACACTGCGGCATCAGGTTCGCCGAGGGCGTCTGACTGGCGGCAACACGCACGGTGCCACTGCGTTGTTCGCCGTAGCTTCGGACATCCAGTAGCGTGGTATTTAACTCCTCCAGCAAACGCTCCAGGCGCGATGCCAGCTGGTGCCCCGCTTCCGTCAGCATCACTTCACGCGTGGTGCGGTCCAGTAAACGCACCCCTATTTCCGCTTCCAGCTCTTTAATACTGTGGCTGACCGCCGACTGACTCAGACCAATCGCCTGCCCTGCTTGGCTAAAACTGCCTTGCTGCGCCACGGCCACAAAAGTGCGTAACTGACGTAAGGTATAATTCATCGATTTGGCTCATAGATTGATGCAATAAATCAATTTTATTTCTAAACCCAGCTGGCGCACAATCAGCACCATCATTTTATTTTTAACCGGATTGTAACAATGGGCTTTTTACGACTCGACCCGATGATGGTCAAACTCATCATCACTGTGCTGCTGGCCAGCTTCATCCCGGCCAAAGGCGGGTTTGTCGATTTCTTTGAATACCTGACCACCGCCGCCATTGCCCTGCTGTTCTTTATGCACGGCGCCAAGCTGTCACGTGAGAAAATCATTGCCGGTAGTAGCCACTGGCGTTTGCATCTGTGGATCATGTGCAGCACGTTCGTGGTGTTCCCGATTCTCGGTTTACTGCTGGTGTGGTGGCATCCGGTGAACGTCGGTCCGGAGATTTATACCGGCTTCATTTATCTCTGTATTCTGCCTGCCACCGTGCAGTCTGCCATCGCTTTCACCTCCATGGCGGGCGGCAATGTTGCGGCGGCCGTCTGTGCCGCATCTGCCTCTAGCCTGCTAGGCGTATTCATCTCGCCGCTGCTGGTAAATCTGGTGATGAACGTTCACAGCGATGCGCCGAGCAATGGCCTGGAGCAGATTGGCAAAATCATGCTGCAACTGCTGGTGCCGTTTGTGATTGGCCATATGTCACGTCGCTGGATTGGCGGCTGGGTGGAAAAACATCGTAGCCTGATTGGTAAAACCGACCAGACCTCGATTCTGTTAGTGGTCTACTCCGCCTTCAGTGAAGCCGTGGTCAACGGTATCTGGCATCGTGTGGGTGTGGATACTCTGCTGTGGATTCTGGCGGGTAGCGTGCTGATTCTGTTTGTCGCGCTGGCGATTAACCTAGGTGCCTCGCGTTTGTTCGGCTTCAGCCGTGCCGATGAAATCGTGGTGCTGTTCTGTGGTTCGAAAAAGAGTCTCGCCAATGGCGTGCCGATGGCCAATATCCTGTTCCCGGCCAGTTCCGTGGGGATTATCGTGCTACCACTGATGATCTTCCATCAGGTGCAGTTGATGGTCTGTTCGTTCATCGCCCAGCGCTATAAAGCGGGCAATGAGAAGCGGCTGGCTCAGCAGCAAGTCGAAGTACAGAAATCATAAGTAAAATGGCCCGCAATTGCGGGCCATTTTATTATTCGCTGCGTTTGAGTGGCTTAACCAACTCCTGCAATCCTTCAATTTTGATCGCTAAGGTCAGCTGCATAAGGTCACCCAACCTTCCAGCGGGAAACTCGTTTTTACGTGCAAACCACAGCAGATACTCTTCCGGCACATCAATCAGCATACGGCCTTTATACTTGCCGAACGGCATCGCGGTATTGGCGATTTCAACCAGCTGAAATTTATCCACACTAAGCTCCCAGCAGGCGAATCATTTCCGCTTCGTCGATCACCGGAATACCAAGCTCTTGCGCTTTCGCCAGTTTGGAACCGGCCGCTTCACCGGCAATCAACAAATCCGTCTTCTTCGACACGCTGCCACTGACTTTCGCACCCAGCGCCACTAAACGTTCTTTAGCATCATCACGGTTCATCTGCGACAGCGAACCGGTCAGCACCACGGTCTTGCCGGCAAATGGGCTGTCGATCTCTTCAACATTCACCACTTCCAGCTGTGGCCAATGCACGCCCACCTCTTGGGTGAGTTCGCGGATCACCTCACGATTGCTCTCTTCTTCCATGAAATTACGTACATGCGCGGCCACGATTTTGCCCACGTCCTGTACCGCAATCAGCGCATCGAGATCGGCATTCATTACCTTCTCAAGATCGCCAAAATGATTGGCCAGATTGGCCGCAGTGGCTTCACCGACTTCACGAATCCCCAGCGCATAAAGGAAGCGAGGCAGCGTGGTGAGTTTGGCTTTTTCGAGTGCATCCACCACATTTTGTGCCGATTTCGGCCCCATGCGATCCAGTCCCGTCAGCTTGCCCGCCGTAAGACGGAACAGATCGGCCGGCGTGTGCACATACTCTTTTTCAACCAGCTGATCGATAATTTTGTCGCCCATGCCATCAACATCCATCGCACGGCGAGAAACAAAATGCTTAAGCGCCTCTTTACGCTGAGCACCACAAATCAGCCCACCGGTACAGCGAGTAACGGCTTCGCCTTCCACGCGCTCCACGTCAGAGCCACACACCGGGCAATGGCTGGGGAAGACAATTTCGCGGGTATCATCCGGACGTTCGGATTCCACCACGTTAACCACCTGCGGAATCACATCACCGGCACGGCGAATCACTACTTTGTCGCCAATACGCAGGCCAAGACGCGCGATTTCATCGGCGTTGTGCAGTGTGGCATTACTCACCACCACCCCGGCTACCTGCACCGGCTCCAGACGGGCGACAGGCGTAATCGCACCGGTACGTCCTACCTGAAATTCCACATCGCGCACGAAGGTCATCTGCTCCTGCGCTGGGAATTTAAAGGCCACAGCCCAGCGCGGGGCGCGGGCGACGAAGCCCAACTGCTCCTGCAGTGCCTGCGAATCGACCTTGATCACCACGCCATCAATATCAAATCCGAGTGACGGACGATCCTGCTCAACCTGACGATAAAATTCCAGCACCTCTTCCGCGGTATGCGCCAGGCGAATGCGGTCGCTGACGGGCAAACCCCAGGCTTTAAATTGCTGCAGGCGCTGCCAGTGGCTGGCGGGCATATCACCGCCCTCCAGCAGGCCGAAACCGTAACAGAAGAAAGTCAGAGAGCGTTTAGCGGTGATGCGCGGATCAAGCTGACGCAGCGATCCCGCAGCGGCGTTGCGCGGGTTGGCGAACACTTTGGCACCAGTACGGCGCGCATCTTCATTGAGCTTCTCGAAGCCCGCCTCGGTCATAAAGACCTCGCCGCGCACTTCAACACGCGCAGGAATGTTGTCGCCGTGCAGGCGCAGTGGAATAGCATGGATGGTGCGCACGTTGGCGGTAATATTTTCGCCCGTGGTGCCATCGCCGCGTGTCGCCGCCCGCACCAGCAGCCCATCTTCATACAACAGGCTGACCGCCAGACCATCCAGCTTAAGCTCGCAGCAGTACGTCAGATCATCACTGCTTTTCAGGCGATCCTGGACGCGCTTATTGAAGGCAAGGAAACCGGCTTCATCGAAGGTGTTGTCGAGTGACAGCATCGGCACTTCATGGCGCACCTGTTCGAAGGCGGCCAGCGGCGCCGCGCCCACGCGCTGTGTCGGCGAATCGGGTGTAATGAGATCGGGGTGTGCCGCTTCCAGTTCGCGCAGTTGCTGCATCAGCCGGTCATATTCTGCATCCGGAATTTCCGGCGTATCCATCACGTGATAGAGGTACTCATGGTGACGTAACGAGGTGCGCAGCGCGGTGATCTGCTCCTGAACCGATTTCATAGTGTCTTATCCGATAAAAAACCCCCGACATGCGGGGGTTGTTTCGTTAATATTTGATTTAGCT
Source organism: Pantoea sp. alder81 (assembly GCF_020179835.1). Classification (GTDB taxonomy): domain Bacteria; phylum Pseudomonadota; class Gammaproteobacteria; order Enterobacterales; family Enterobacteriaceae; genus Pantoea. The sequence goes on from NZ_JAIUDA010000002.1 coordinate 802,714, forward strand.
AGCGGTTATCAACCGATAACTTCGCGAATACGCGTTTTGTAGGTTTCCAGTTTCTGCGGCGTCATCATACGACGCTCATCATCAAGAACCACACCGCCAACATCATCCGCAATACGCTGAGCAGATTGCAGCATCAGCTTAAAGTTTTGGTTCGCATCACCGTAAGACGGCACCATCATAAAGATGGAGATGCCCGGCGTGCTGAAATCGCCCATGGTGTCCGGATTGAAAGAGCCCGGTTTCACCATATTTGCCAGACTGAACAGCACCGGGCCGCTGCCCGCTGGGCTCAGGTGACGATGGAAGATGTTCATCTCACCAAACTGGAAGCCCGCTTGCAGAATACCCTGCAGCAGTGCTTCTCCGTTCAGTTCGCCACCGGCATGGGCGGCAACATGCAGCACCAGTACCGCTTCATTTTTTCTCTGAGTTGAAGCTACAGGCTGTTGAGGTTCTTCGTGAGCAGCCGGCGCATCTTCTTCGTATTCTGGCTCTTCAGCAGCCTGGAATTCAGGCGCGGGCTGAGTCGGCGACAGTGGCTCATTATCCAATAACGGATCGGCCTGAACGGGCTGGGGCTGAGGTTTTGGCTGCGGCGCGGGTCTTGCCACCGCCGGTTGTGGCGCAGGCTGACGCACTTCTGGCTCATCATCCAGCAGCGGATCGCCCATCAATGGGGTTTCATGACGCGGGAACGGCTGACGCGCAGGTTCAGGCGCACGTGGCGCACTGACAGGCTTAGTCACAGGTGCGTCGAATTCTGGCTCGACGTGAGCGTCACGATCGCGACGGACACGAACCTCGCCGACGCCATCATCTTCATCTTCGCTCAGCAGATCTTCATCCGCTTCTTCGCGCTGTTTCAGACGTTTGTGCGGGCGATCGCGAAACACAGAAGAGCGCTCTTTACGGCTGGTCCACAGTCCGTGAAGTAGCAACGCTATTATGGCGATCGCGCCAACAACGATTAATATCAGACGCAAATCCTGCATCATTGTATTCTCTGTTGTTCCAATACCTTGCCACCACGGCAAACTTTATCCTCTAACTGTATTTGCCCAGCTACACAAGTGCAAGTCTGTGCAGTATTTTCTGACAAATAAGATAGCTGCCCCACGCTTTTTTGCTGATTTTTCGCGCAAAGTGCGCCTGCCACCGACAAAAAGCCAGGTTATGATGTTCGCGCCGCCACATAAAGGAGAAAGGCTCGCTATGCCCGTTGAGAAATCGCCCTCATCATTAAATGGTATTCATTACTTTGCCGAAGGCTGGAGGCTGGTGCGTCTGCCCGGCATCCGTCGTTACGTCATTATTCCTCTGCTGGTGAACATTTTGCTGCTGGGAGGCGCCTTTGTCTGGCTGTTTCAACGACTCGGACAGTGGATTCCGGCCTTGATGTCACACATCCCTGATTGGTTGCAGTGGCTCAGTTATTTACTGTGGCCGCTCTCAGTCATCTCGATTGTGCTGGTGTTCAGCTACTTTTTCTCCACTATCGCGAACTGGATTGCCGCACCCTTTTGTGGATTGCTGGCCGAGCAACTGGAGGGCCGCCTCACCGGTAACCCGCTGCCCGATAGCGGTTGGATGGCGATGTTTAAAGATATCCCACGGATCATGAAGCGTGAATTACAGAAGTTTGGCTACTATTTGCCGCGCGCACTGGGATTGCTGCTGCTTTACTTTATCCCCGGATTTGGACAAACAGTGGCGCCGATATTATGGTTTCTGTTTAGTGCCTGGATGCTTTCAATACAGTATTGCGACTATCCATTTGATAACCATAAAGTGAGTTTTCATCAGATGCGCAATGCGTTACGCCAGCATAAAACGGCGAACATGCAATTTGGCGCGATGGTCAGCCTGTTCACCATGATTCCGATTCTGAACCTTGCCATCATGCCAGTGGCAGTATGTGGTGCTACCGCGATGTGGGTCGATCGCTATCGCCTGCAACACGCACGCCGTTAATGCTTCAAAAAGCCTTATGCATTTTTGCGTAAGGCTTATGGTTGTGCGCTATATAGATATGCGATTTCTTTCCTTCCGCACGCGGGAAGAACAGGTATGCTCTGAGGGTTCCCAATATTTCATACAGTTAAGGACGAGCTATGAGTAAGATCTATGAAGACAACTCTCTGACAATTGGTCATACGCCGCTGGTTCGACTGAACCGCATCGGTAATGGACGCATCCTGGCAAAGGTCGAGTCGCGTAACCCGAGCTTCAGCGTCAAATGCCGTATCGGTGCCAATATGATTTGGGACGCGGAAAAACGCGGAATTCTTAAGCCGGGCGTTGAGCTGGTTGAACCGACCAGTGGTAACACCGGTATCGCGCTGGCCTACGTGGCTGCAGCGCGTGGCTACAAGTTGACGCTGACAATGCCAGAAACCATGTCAGTTGAACGTCGTAAGCTGTTAAAAGCGCTGGGTGCAAATCTGGTGCTGACTGAAGGTCCAAAAGGCATGAAAGGCGCGATTGCCAAAGCGGAAGAGATTGTGGCGAGCGATCCTGACAAATTCGTGCTGCTGCAGCAATTCAGCAATCCGGCTAACCCGGAAATCCACGAAAAAACCACCGGCCCGGAAATCTGGGAAGACACAGACGGTGAAGTGGATGTGTTCATTGCGGGTGTAGGCACCGGTGGCACGCTGACTGGCGTCAGTCGTTACATCAAAAATACCAAAGGCAAGAAAGAGCTGATCACCGTGGCCGTGGAACCTACTGACTCTCCGGTTATCGCCCAGGCTATCGCGGGTGAAGAGATCAAACCAGGTCCACACAAGATTCAGGGCATCGGTGCAGGTTTCATTCCCGGCAACCTTGATCTCAAACTGGTTGATCGGGTTGTCGCGATCACCAACGAAGAAGCCATCAGCACTGCACGTCAGCTGATGGAAGAAGAAGGCATTCTGGCCGGAATCTCTTCAGGTGCGGCAGTCGCTGCGGCGCTGAAGCTGCAGGAAGATGAAGCGTTCGCCAACAAGAATATCGTGGTGATCCTGCCCTCCTCCGGCGAGCGTTATTTAAGTACCGCCCTGTTTGCCGATCTGTTCACTGAAAAAGAGCTGCAGCAGTAACCTCCAAAGTCTGAAAACGACGAAAAAAGCACCCAAATGGGTGCTTTTTTGTGGCGCAGATCTCACTTTTATCACCAGACAGATTGATTTCAATGACGCGGCTCTGGTATTTAAGCTCCCAATTATTTCGGTGCCTGAAATTAATCTGGCTTTGAAGTGGATCAAGCTGAATGGAATTACTGATTTGGCGAAACGGCGAATCACGGCATACTTAGCAAGGTGACCTTTTCGCACAGTTTTTGATCTGCTGCTGAAAGACACACATTACTAAGCGCATTTTTTGGTCAGCTTAATGCCACACCAGCGCACCTATACAGGCTAAAGTGACGGCTCCAGGCTAGACTTTAGATCCATAACACCAAACCTGATAAAGTTGGGGAAATAGAATGTTCCAGCAAGAAGTTACCATTACCGCACCTAACGGCCTTCATACCCGTCCTGCAGCTCAGTTCGTGAAAGAAGCTAAGGCTTTCCAGTCAGACATCACTGTGACCTCTAATGGCAAATCTGCCAGCGCGAAAAGCCTGTTCAAACTGCAGACTCTGGGTCTGACTCAGGGTACGGTTGTTACGCTGTCTGCTGAAGGTGAAGATGAGCAGCAAGCGGTTGAGCACCTGGTGAAACTGATGGCTGAGTTGGAGTAATTCCGCTCAGGCAAGCAACTAAACCGACTCCTTTGCCCCATTGAGTGCAAATATCTTGATCGCGGACAACCTGTCCGCGTTCTTGCTTCCTTAGAGTACTGTTCCGCGACAGTGGCAACGCATTGGGTCAATGAGCCATCGTGATTAAAAGGTAGGGTTATGATTTCAGGCATTTTAGCATCACCAGGTTTCGCTTTCGGCAAAGCACTTCTGCTGAAGGAAGATGAGATCGTCATCAGCCGTAAAAAAATTACCGACGATCAGGTTGAACAAGAAGTTCAGCGCTTCCTTGATGGACGTGGCAAAGCAGCCATTCAGCTTGAAGCCATCCGCGTCAAAGCCGGTGAAACCCTCGGTGAAGAGAAAGCGGCGATCTTTGAAGGTCACATCATGCTGCTCGAAGACGAAGAGCTTGAGCAGGAAATCATCGACCTGATTAAGAAAGATCACGCAACGGCTGACGCTGCGGCGTACTCTGTCATTGATGGCCAGGCCAAAGCGCTGGAAGAACTCGACGATGAATACCTGAAAGAGCGTGCGGCTGACGTGCGTGACATCGGTAAACGTCTGCTGCAAAACATTCTGGGTCTGCATATTGTCGATCTGGGTGCGATTGCTGAAGAATCTATCCTGGTGGCGAAAGACTTAACGCCGTCAGAAACGGCACAGCTGAACCTGAAGAAAGTGCTGGGCTTTATCACCGATATCGGTGGCCGTACTTCGCATACGTCCATCATGGCGCGTTCGCTGGAAATACCAGCCATTGTGGGTACCGGTAACGTGACCACCGCCGTCAAAAATGGTGATTACCTGATCATCGATGGCGTGAACAACAAGATTTACGTCAACCCAACTGAAGACGTGCTGGAAGAGCTGAAAGCCATCCAGACACAGTACCTGTCAGAAAAACACGAACTGGCGAAACTGAAAGATCTGCCAGCTATCACGCTGGACGGTCATCAGGTTGAAGTGTGCGCCAACATCGGTACCGTGCGTGATGTCGCCGGTGCAGAGCGCAACGGTGCTGAAGGCGTGGGCCTGTATCGTACCGAGTTCCTGTTTATGGACCGTGACTCGCTGCCAACCGAAGAAGAGCAATTCCAGGCGTATAAAGCGGTAGCTGAAGCCATGGGCTCTCAGGCAGTCATCGTGCGTACCATGGACATCGGCGGCGACAAAGATTTGCCGTACATGAACCTGCCGAAAGAGGACAACCCGTTCCTCGGCTGGCGTGCGATTCGTATCGCCATGGATCGTAAAGAGATTCTGCATGCTCAGCTGCGCGCTATCTTGCGTGCATCGTCCTTCGGCAAATTGCGCATCATGTTCCCGATGATCATTTCGGTGGAAGAAGTGCGTGCACTGAAGGCCGAGCTTGAGCTGCTGAAAACCCAGCTGCGCGAAGAAGGCAAAGCCTTCGATGAGACCATTGAAGTGGGCATTATGGTGGAAACGCCAGCTTCAGCGGTGATTGCGCGCCATCTGGCGAAAGAAGTCGACTTCTTTAGTATTGGGACAAATGACCTGACGCAGTATACTCTGGCGGTCGATCGTGGTAATGATTTGATTTCACACCTCTATAACCCAATGACGCCATCGGTACTCGGCCTCATTAAGCAAGTGATCGACGCATCACATGCCGAAGGGAAATGGACCGGCATGTGTGGTGAGCTGGCTGGTGATGAACGTGCTACACTACTGTTACTGGGAATGGGGCTGGACGAATTCAGCATGAGTGCCATTTCAATCCCGAGCATCAAGAAGATTATTCGTAATACTAATTTCGAAGATGCGAAGGCATTGGCGGAGCAGGCTCTGGCTCAACCCACAGCGGAAGATTTGATGAACCTGGTGAACAAGTTCATTAAAGAAAAAACGCTCTGCTGATCCACGAGACGCTGGCCCCAAATTACTGCTTAGGAGAAGATCATGGGTTTGTTTTCTAAACTTTTTGGCGAAAAATCAGAGAGCGCGTCAGGGACTATTGATATCGTTGCGCCTCTGTCAGGCGAAATCGTGAATATCGAAGACGTACCTGATGTGGTATTTGCTGAGAAAATCGTGGGTGATGGTATCGCCATTAAACCGACCGGCAACAAGATGGTTGCACCGGTTGATGGTACCATTGGCAAGATTTTCGAAACCAACCACGCCTTTTCAATCGAGTCTGACAACGGCATCGAGCTGTTCGTCCACTTCGGTATCGATACGGTTGAACTGAAAGGTGAAGGCTTTAAGCGTATCGCCGAAGAAGGCCAGAAAGTGAAAAAAGGCGACGTGGTGATCGAGTTTGATCTGCCACTGCTGGAAGAGAAAGCAAAATCTACGCTGACGCCGGTTGTGATTTCGAACATGGACGAAATCAAAGACCTGATCAAACTCTCCGGTCAGGTGACTGTGGGTGAAACCCCGGTTATCCGCATCAAGAAGTAAGCAGCGTCTGGATAGTAAAAGCGGCACCCAATGGGTGTAATGCTTGTCAGTTAAAGCCTCAATTGCAAAAGCTGTCACTGTTAAAAGTGGCAGCTTTTTGTTTGGGGGAGACTGACGGGGTGCGGGCCAGAGCACCTCTGCTGCTGCCGTGCAGGCTGGTGCCGTTCAGGGGCTGGCAATCCGCAACGCTGAAAAAGAAAGGCAAACGCAGAAAAACCTCTGGCTGTGTCCTAAATGATTAGACCACTACACTATGTGTCATCCCCGCCGTTCCGTCAGGCAGACGAATGAAGTGAAGGTACCGCGCAGCGGCGAGAGGACCGCCAGCCCCTGAACGACACCAGACTGCGTCATCCCCCCGAGGCTTAACAAACGAGCATTCCACAATAGGTGCGGTTATTGACTGTGTGGCTGACTTGAACTACAGGACCCTTAAAACCTTCAGTCTTGCTTCCAGCGCGGCAGCTTCAGGGTCAGCTCCAGACCACCCTCAGGGCGATTCACCGCCTGTACCTCACCGTGATGCGCCAGAATCACCTTACGTACGATAGAGAGCCCTAAGCCGTATCCTTTGCCCATCAGTGGCGAATTAACGCGTACGAAGGGATCAAAGATGCTGGAGAGCTTCTCTTCGTCCACGCCCGGCCCCTGATCGCGTACGCGAATCGCCAGCCACTGATTTTCGGCCTGCAACCGCACATGTATGTGCTGACCTTTGTGCGAGAAGCGCAGCGCATTACGCAGCACGTTCTCCACGCCACGGCGAATCAACTCAGCATTGCCGTGCACGGTGTAATCCGCGTTCTCATCGACCTGAAAGTCGACTTTCACGCCTGGGATCTGTGCTTCATAGCGCACATCCGTGACCACCGCATGCAGCAGACCTGTGAGGTCGAAATACTGCTCGCCCGGCATGCTTTCGTGTTCCGCACGCGACAGCGTCAGCAATTCGCCAATCATCTTATCGAGGCGACGCGCTTCTTCATCGATGCGATTGAGAGAGGACTCGACCGATTCCGGCGTTTGCCGCGCCAGACCGGTCGCCAATTGCAGGCGGGCCAGCGGTGAACGCAGTTCGTGGGAGATGTCGTGCAGTAGCTCCTCGCGCGCCTTCACCAGCGTATCAAGACGCTCCACCATGGCATCGAAATCCTGTGCCACGCTGGAAAGCTCATCATGGCGTCGGCGCATCACCGGATAGAGTCGCACTGACAAATCGCCACTGGAGACGCGGGCAAAACCTTCACGCAGCTGACGCATCGGGCGCGTCAGGTTCCAGGCCAGCAACAGGCTAAACAGCAGCCCCAGCGCACCGGCAAAGGTGAACATCGGCTCTGGAATGTTGAGAATACGACGCGGCCCGCCGCCGCCCATCGAGCTATCCTCACGCAACCCTTTGACGTCGTAACGCAGCTCGTACTCTTTGCCGTCCTGTCCTTTCACCCAACGCACAATAATACTGGGGAATGGGCCGTGGAAAGGTTCACTGAAGGTCTCAGGCGGTGCATTGCCCGGCGTAGCAGCGGGTTTATCATGCTGGATGACTGAGAAGAACTGACGGTCGTTGGGTTCCCAATCGGCCATCATGTCATCCAGTGAACTCGGTCCGCCGCGTTCAAGAACAGAAACCGCGGACGCCATCTGTAAATTCACAATACGGCGTATAGCGACAATTTCGGGTGGCTCATGACGATTACCGGAAAGCGTAAAACCTAGCCACAGCAGCTGGCTGATAATGACAAAAACAATCCAGAAGCCCAGTAGGATCTTCCAGAACATGCGGCCGCGGTAGCTGTGTTTCATCGAATGCGATAACCAATACTGCGCACAGTTTCAATGTTAATGCTGTCGGCGGTCAGCGCAGCCAGCTTCTGACGGATATTGCTGATGTGCACATCCACGCTGCGATCGTAAGCTTCACGCGGACGGCCGAGCCCTTTCTCTGACAATTCATCTTTCGACACTACGCGATCTGGCGCACGCAGCAGCAGATCCAGCAGGTTGAATTCAGAGGCGGTCAGGTCAAAGGCTTTGCCCTGCCATTCAGTGATGCGTGTGGCCGGATTCAGGCTCAGTTCGCCCCAGCGCAGCACTTCTTTTTTGTCCTGAACCGGCGCCTGATCTTCAAAACGACGCAGCACGGCACGCAGACGCGCCACCAGCTCACGCGGATAGCACGGCTTCGGTACATAATCGTCCGCGCCCATTTCCAGGCCGATGACGCGATCGATGTTGTCGCCTTTGGCGGTTAACATGATGACCGGTAAGCGGCTGTTCTGGCGCACCTGACGCAGCACATCAATACCGCTCATATCCGGCAGCATAATGTCGAGAATCATCGCGGTATAGTTGCCCGACAGCGCACCTTCAACCCCGGCGGTTCCGGTTAAAACCAATTGCGTTTCAAAGCCTTCCGCAATCAGGTACTGGCTCAGCATGGTGCCAAGTTCTACATCGTCATCAACAAGCAGAATTTTCATCTTTATCTCTCGTACAAAATTGCCGCTATTTTGGCCTGAGTTGGCAATGAACGCAGCCGATTTTACTCGATCCTTACAGTGCCAACACCAGACGATTATCAGGGAGACTATAGACAAAAATGGCCCGGTCGCACCACAACAGTACGCTCAGGCCAGATAAAATGCGGGGGGAAGAAGGTTAGTGGAACACGCCGGTGGAGAGATAGCGGTCGCCGCGATCGCAAACAATTGCCACCACGATGCTACCGGGATGGGCCGCGGCGATGCGAAGTGCACCTGCGACAGCGCCTCCTGAACTCACACCGCAGAAAATCCCTTCACGCTGCGCTAACGCACGCATGGTTTCCTCGGCTTCCAGCTGTGCCATATCGATGACCTCATCCACTAACTCAGGACGGAAAATTCCCGGTAGATAAGCCTCGGGCCAGCGTCGAATGCCGGGAATGCTGCTGCCCTCTTGCGGCTGTAAACCAATGACTTTCACCGCCGGTGCAAACTCTTTGAGATAGCGACCGACGCCGGTGATGGTGCCCGTGGTGCCCATACTGGAGACAAAATGCGTCAGGCGCCCCTGCGTCTGCTGCCAGATTTCCGGACCCGTAGTGAGATAGTGGCCGAGAGGATTGTCGGGATTGTTAAACTGATCTAACACCCTGCCCTCGCCACGATCGGCCATCTCTTGCGCCAAATCGCGGGCGCCTTCCATGCCCTGTTCACGCGTCACCAGCACCAGTTCTGCGCCATAGGCACGCATGGCATCCTGTCGCTCCTGGCTCATGTTATCTGGCATCAGCAAGCGCAGTTTGTAGCCTTTCATCGCTGCGATCATCGCCAGAGCAATACCTGTGTTGCCACTGGTGGCTTCAATCAGTTGATCGCCGGGTTGGATATCACCGCGCAGTTCCGCCTGGTGGATCATCGACCAAGCCGCACGATCTTTTACTGAACCAGCCGGATTATTGCCTTCCAGCTTTAACCAGATTTCACTGCCGTTATTCGGCGTCAGGCGCTGCAACCTGATCAACGGCGTGTTGCCGATAGTATTTTCTAGTGTGGTCACGGTTTGGTTCCAGACAGAAGAGACGCAAAGAAATCGGGCGGGAAAGTCCCGCCCGAAGGAGTGTCAAAAATATCAGGCGCTTTCGGCAAAGGCAACCGGACGCAGCGGTGTCGTGCCGTTGTACAGTCGTGCCTGCTGCAGGCCAACAAACAGGCGCTCGCCGCGAATCGGAGCGGTGTGATCGCCGTCGTAGACCACCGAGAAGACATCACCCTGCCAGCCGCTTGGCTGCACCACTAATTGCCAGAAGTGGCCACGTGGGCTGATCTCCAGTACTTGTACCGGCAGCGGGGTTTCGAGGCTGCTCTGACGTGAGATATCCACTTCCCACGGACGCAGAAACAGCTCTATTTCACCCTGATGCGCAGGCGTATAGCCCAGCGGCCAGCGGTGCGCACCGACATGGAATTGCGAGCCGTGTACTTCACCGTCGAAGCGATTCACTTCGCCGAGGAACTCCAGCACAAAGCGGGTGGCTGGTTCCTGCCACACTTCATCCGGCGTCCCGACCTGTTCGATATTGCCCTGGCTCATCACCACCACGCTGTCAGCGACTTCCATCGCCTCTTCCTGGTCATGGGTGACGAACACGCTGGTGAATTTCAGCTCTTCATGCAGCTGACGCAGCCAGCGACGCAGCTCTTTGCGCACCTGCGCGTCTAGCGCGCCGAAAGGCTCATCCAGCAACAAGATCTGCGGTTCCACCGCCAGCGCACGCGCTAAAGCCACGCGCTGCTTCTGTCCACCGGACAGCTGCGCCGGGAAACGATTGGCGAGATGCGCCAGTTGCACCATCTCCAGCAGTCGCGTCACACGCTGTTTAATTTCAGCGGCGGACGGGCGCTCACGGCGCGGCAGCACGGTCAAACCAAAGGCGATGTTGTCGAACACCGTCATGTGGCGGAACAGCGCATAGTGCTGGAACACGAAGCCGACCTGACGATCGCGCGCGTGAATGCGGCTGACATCTTTACCGTGGAAATGAATCTGGCCGCTGTTCTGATGCTCCAGCCCAGCGATGATGCGCAGCAGCGTAGTTTTGCCCGAGCCTGACGGCCCCAGCAGCGCCACCATCTTACCGGTAGGAATATCCAGTGAGATATCGTTCAACACCGGGGTGCGACCGAACGATTTATTAATTTGTTTAATCTCAATGCTCATGATTTTCCTCCTGTAGGCGCTTCTGCTGATGCTCTAATCGCCACTGCACGATGCTTTTCAGAAACAGCGTCAAAATGGCCATCAGGGTCAACAGCGCTGCCGCAGTAAAGGCGCCAACCGTGTTGTAATCCTGATGCAGTAATTCAACCTGAAGCGGCAAGGTATAGGTCTCACCGCGAATCGATCCCGATACCACCGAGACCGCACCAAATTCGCCAATGGCTCGGGCGTTGGTTAACACCACGCCGTACATCAGCGCCCAGCGAATGTTCGGCAGCGTCACGCGGCGGAACATCTGCCAGCCCGAGGCGCCTAACAGCACCGCGGCTTCATCTTCATTGCTGCCCTGGCTCAACATCACCGGCACCAGCTCACGCACCACAAACGGACAGGTCACAAAGATAGTGGCCAGCACCATGCCCGGCCAGGAGAACATAATCTGGATATTGTGGGCATCGAGCCAACCGCCAGCCGGACCGTTAATGCCCCAGAACAGCAGATACATCAGCCCGGCCACTACCGGTGACACGGCAAACGGAATATCAAACAGGGTCAGCAACAGCTGGCGGCCAGGGAAGGTAAATCGCGTCACCAGCCATGCCAGCAGCGTACCGAACACCAGGTTGACCGGCACGGTGATCAACGCCACCAGGATCGTCAGCCAGATGGCGTGCAGCATGTCGCCATCTTTTAAATTAGAGAGCGAAGCGACAATCCCCTGATTCAGCGCTTCCCAGAAGATGCTGATCATCGGGACCACCAGCAGCAGGAAGGAGATCAGCGCGCCCACGCCAATCAATACCCATTTACCCCAGTTCACCGGCTGGCGTTCAGCATGATTAATCTGCGAAATCTCCGCCATTAGTGGCCTCCTAAACGACGGCCAAAGCGGCTCTGCAGGGTGTTAATCGCGAACAGCAACAGCAGCGAAGCCGCCATGATCACCGAGGCGATTGCGCTGGCTGCCGGGTAATCGAACTCCTGCAGACGAACAAAAATCATTAGCGAGGTGACTTCGGTTTTCCAGGCGATGTTACCCGCAATGAAAATCACCGCACCGAACTCGCCCAGGCTGCGCGTGAAAGATAATGCCGTGCCCGCTAACAGCGCAGGCGCCACTTCAGGCAGCACCACACGGCGGAAGCTCTGCCACGGCGTCGCGCCGAGGGTTTCTGCCGCCTCTTCATATTCCGGGCCTAACTCTTCCAGCACCGGCTGCACCGTGCGCACCACAAACGGGATGCTGGTAAAGGCCATCGCCACCGCAATGCCCAGCCAGGTGTAAGAGACTTTAATATCGAAATGGGCCAGCCATTGACCATACCAACCACTCACCGAGAACAGACCGGCCAGCGTCAGACCAGCAACGGCGGTCGGCAGTGCAAACGGCAGATCCATCAAGCCATCCAGCAGCGCACGGCCAGGGAAGCGATAACGCGTCAAAATCCAGGCCATCAACATGCCAAACAGCGCATTGAAAATGGAAGCGACACCAGCCGACAGCAGCGTCACCTTATAGGCCGCAATCAGCTGTGGATTGGTGACGACATCCCAATACTGCGCCAGCGTCATGTTGGACAGCTGCATCAGCAAGGCACTGATCGGCAGCAGCAGAATCAGGCAGGTAAACAGCAGACTGGTGCCAAGGCTAAGACCAAATCCCGGCAGCACGCGCTTTTGCGCTAAAGCAAACATCAGCCGCGCCCCGCTGCCAGCAATTTGTCCAGCTCACCGCCGCTGGCAAAATGGGTTTTCATCACATTTTCCCAACCACCAAACGCGTCCTGCACGTTAAACAGCGCCGTCTGCGGGAAGCGATCTTTTTGCTCTGCCATCAGCTGAGGATTGTTCACGCGATAATAAAAACCGGTAATGATTTTTTGCGCCTCAGGGGTGTAGAGGAAGTTCAGATAGGCTTTGGCCGCATCGGCGGTGCCATTCTGCTCCACGTTTTTATCCACCCACGCCACCGGGAACTCCGCGAGGATGTTGGTTTTCGGCACAATCACTTCATATTCATCTTTGCCGTATTGATTACGGATGTTGTTCACTTCCGACTCAAAGCTGATCAGCACATCACCCAAGCCACGTTCGGCGAAGGTAGTGGTGGCACCCCGGCCGCCGGTGTCGAACACTTCAACGTTCTTGAGAAACTTCGCCATAAAGGCTTCGGTTTTCGCTTTGTCTTTGCCATCCGCCTGATCGGCAGCGCCCCAGGCGGCCAGATAGGTATAACGGCCATTGCCTGAAGTTTTTGGATTCGGGAACACCAGCTTCACGTTGTCGCGCGCGAGGTCAGCCCAGCTATGAATCTGCTTGGGGTTCCCTTTGCGCACCAGGAAAGCCATGGTGGAGTAAAACGGAGAACTGCTGTTCGGCAGACGCGATTGCCAGTCGGCGGGAATCAGGTTGCCTTTGTCATGCAGCACCTGCACATCCGTCACCTGGTTGTAGGTCACCACGTCCGCACGTAAGCCCTGCAGAATGGCCAGCGCCTGTTTTGATGACCCGGCATGCGATTGTTTAATCGTCAATTTGTCATTCGGATGCGCTGCATCCCACTGCTTTTCAAACGGCGCATTGAGGGCGACAAACAGCTCGCGCGAGACATCATAAGAGCTGTTCAACAACTCTGTTGCCTGCGCTGCACCGGCTAACGCCAGCGACAAGGCGATTCCGCTCATCCATTTTTTCGCAATCGGAAGTGTCATGCTGCACCCTGCTAGTCGGCGATATCGCCAATGCCATTAGATGCTGTCAGTGTATTTATAACTCAGGGCAAACCAGTAACGGTTTTATATATCGTTTGGGGATTTCAAAGTCTAAAAAGGCATAAGACGGCGGGAGAGTTTATGCGGCGGGCGGGATTAACGGTGAGCGGCGCATAAGGCCGCTCACTCTCGTGTTACAACGCCTGCAATGCGTCCAGCGAGGGCGCAAAGAAGTAGCTGCCGGTTACCGGCTTGGTGAAGCGCAACATCGCATCCATCTTGCCGTCACGCTCGCCAAACATGCTCAGCAACTGCTGCTCGATGTTGTACAAGCGATGGCAATAGGAGATGAAGTACAAGCCATGGGTGCCGCTGGCCGAACCGTAAGGCAGGCTTTGACGCAGAATCTTCAGCCCTTTGCCCTCTTCTTTCAGATCGACACGGCTGAGATGCGAGGTGGCGGGACGCTGATCGCCAGGCAACTCTTCGTTATCCACTTTCGTGCGACCCATAACCGCTTCCTGCTTCTCCACCGCCATACGATTCCACAGTTTGAGATTGTGCTCCCAGCGCTGGGTGAAGACGTAGCTGCCGCCGGCATCCGGGCCATTAGCGATAATCGCCACCTGCTGGCGCGCCTCGCCTTGCGGGTTTTCAGTGCCATCGACAAAGCCGGAGAGATCGCGCTCTTCCACCCAGCGAAAACCGTGCGTCTCTTCTTCGATGTCCACGGCGTCAGCAAAAGCCGCCAATGCCGCCTGCGCCAGCGAAAAGTTGACGTCATGGCGCAGTGATTGAATATGGATCAGCAGATCACGCTGCGTCGCGGGTGCAATGCCTTTACCGAGCGGCGCAAAGGCTTTTAGCTCTGGAGCAGAACCCTGGCCTTGCAGATCGCGCCACAGTGCATCGCCAAAAGCGATCACCGCGCCTAATCCGGCATCGGTAAATTTCTGTTGCAGCAGTTCGAGGTGTTGCAGGAAGGTTTTGCTCCCCTGGCGGACAGCATCGAGATCGCCCGTGACGCGGGCTTCAAGCCAAATGGCGAAACGGCGGTGCTCCAACAGGATCCCGCTCTGAAATTGAGACATTGCACTGCTCTCCGGCATGAAAGTTAGGACGATTTTTCGCCCACATCATACCGGAAAGCCACACAATGGTTGTGCGTTAACGCAACTTTTTTTTGCTTAGCGCTGCCAAACGATCTTGCTGATTTTCCAGCTTTTTAAGGTGTCGTCAGCGGGCATTAAACCTTCGGGTCCGTGCCCTTCGCCGCTGTAAACATAAGAGATGTGCTGACTACCCGGTGCGCGACATTCAATATCGCGGGCATCTAATCCGGTGGTGAGTTTGCAGTTGTCGAAGGCTTTACTGAATTTGGCGCTAAACAAATCGCCAATTTTGCTGCCGTCTGCGCTCTTTGCATCCGCATCCATCACTTCAATGCGTTCAACGCTGCTCTGGCCGTTGATCACCAACTTCACTTTGCCATCCTCGAGCGCCTGCCAGAAATCGACAACCTGACCATTCTGGGTGCGCATGCCCTGACGCAGTTGATAATCATTGTTCAGTGCTTTACCGATCGCCGCTTCTGACATGGCGGTGGTGCTGCTTAAGCCTGCCACGCCCTGCTCGGTCACAGTGAGTGATCCACCAAACCAGGTCATCGGATTCAATGCCGACCAGTGATAGCTGAGCGGATTATACCAATGACTTTCGCTCGCGCTGGAGGCGGTAGAGGAACCTGAACTGGCGCAACCCGCCAGAATCATGGCGCTGACCAGCAGTGCGGGACGAACAACTTTCATGAATGCTCCTTGATCTCTTGTGCCGATTGGCGTGCCTGTTGGAGTCGCAAACCGGCAAAAAGTTTATTCGATGTGATGTTCCGGCAGAAAACAGTCGCGCAGGCGCTGATGAGCTTGTAGCCAGACCAGCGCCAGCAGGTCAAACAGCGTCAGTAGCAACGGCAACGGGGAATCGGGAAAAGCGCCCTGCCACAGACCGTAGCCCTGCGACAGCAGACTGATTAAAAACGATGCGATGAGCACAAGTCGCCAGCGCTGCCACAGGCGCGGCCAGCGTTGGCGATAGCCGGTGAGCAACAAACCGATTGCCGCCGGAATGCCCAGCGCTAACCCAATCCAAAAGCTCTGACGGTCTGGATAGAACAGTACAAGCAGATCGTTGCCCTGCTGACGAGATGCGCCCGCCATCACCAGCAACAGCCAGGTACGCGCTTGCAGTAGCAAGATCAGCCAGAAAAGAAATGGCAGCCGTAGCTGCCCTTTCGCATCATACTCATCTGGCAAATATTTCAGCCCCATCATGGGCAGCTTAATACTCGCGGTCTTCGATTAGGCGCTTACCCAACAGCACCGAATCTACTGGCTCGTACTCAAGCTTTTCATAGAAAGCGATCACCTGATCGTTCTCTTCACGCACCATCAGATTGATTTTCGGACAGCCACGCGCGATCAGCTTCTTCTCAAGGCGATTCATCAGCGCGTTGGCAAAACCGCGCCCCTGATAATCCGGGTGCACCGCGAGGTAATAAACTGAACCGCGATGACCATCGTAGCCGCCCATTACCGTGCCGACCACTTCACCGCCGACTTCCGCCACCAGAAACAGTTCGGCGTCGTGGTTCATTTTACGTTCGATATCCAGTTCAGGATCGTTCCATGGGCGTAACAGATCGCAACGCTCCCAGAGCGTGATCACTTCTTCAAAATCTTCCTGGCGGAATGAGCGGATTTCCATCGGCGTTACCCTGCAATTAGGCACAATTCGCTGATTATCACGCATTCTTTGCCAGGCGCAACCCTCACGCCGCGCAACGGAGGAAAAAAACGGCTAAATTGCTGTTAGTACCGTGTAATACAAAGTAATGCGCTGAAATGGTTGTGAAGTCGCCGCAAGGCAGTTGTTACGATATAACACTGGGCAGGATTTTCTGTCAGGGACCCCATTATGAGTAAAATTTCACTGCTGAAGCGCCTCACCAATCGGCGTCAGTTGCTCCTGTCTGGCCTTGCGCTGGCAGTGCTGTCACCCCGCGCGGTGATGGCGAAAGAAGAGAGTTCCAATTTGCGCGTGAGCAATGGTCACACGCCGCCGAAACCGGCGACCAATGGCAAACGCATCGTGATGATCGATCCCGGCCACGGCGGCATTGATTCAGGCGCGGTGGGCGAAGAGGGTTCGGAAGAGAAACATGTGGTGCTGGCGATTGCGAACACCGTGCGCACGTTGCTGCAAAATCACCCTAAAGTGGAAGTGCGCCTGACGCGCGACAGCGATCACTTTATCCCGCTGTATCAGCGTGTGGAGATCGCACACCAGCACGGCGCCAACCTGTTTATGTCGATTCATGCCGATGGTTACACCAGCCCGGATGCCAACGGCGCATCGGTGTTCGCCCTGTCGAATCGCGGTGCCAGCAGTGCCATGGCGCGCTATATGTCTCAACGAGAAAACGATGCCGATAAGGTCGGCGGCGCGGAAGTGCAGGAGAAAGATAACTACCTGAACCAGATTCTGTTCGATCTGGTGCAGACCGATACCATCCGCAACAGCCTGACGCTGGGCAAACATGTGCTGGATCAGATCCGCCCGGTGCATCATCTGCACAGCCAGCATACTGAACAGGCCGCGTTTGCGGTGTTGAAGTCGCCTTCAATCCCGTCGGTGCTGGTCGAAACCTCGTTTATTACCAACCCGCGTGAAGAGCAACTGCTGGGCACCACCGCCTTCCGCCAGAAGATCGCCAGCGCGATTGCGGATGGCATCGTCAATTACTTTAACGAGTACGATCGGCACCAGGCGTAGCTTTTTCCTGTGATAGAATCGCGGCAAATTTCCGGAACGAGTGACTCATGAGCAATCCCGATATTTCCCGCGTCAAAGCGTTCTTATTGACGCTTCAGGATGAAATTTGCGCCCAGTTGGCGGCAGCCGATGGCCAGGCGACCTTCGCCGAAGATGACTGGCAGCGCCCAGGCGGCGGCGGCGGACGCAGCCGCGTATTGCGCAACGGTGCTGTATTTGAGCAGGCGGGCGTGAACTTCTCGCACGTGCACGGCGATCAAATGCCCGCCTCTGCCACCGCGCATCGTCCTGAACTGGCCGGCCGCAGTTTTGAAGCCATGGGCGTGTCACTCGTTGTCCACCCGGAAAATCCGTACGTCCCCACCAGTCATGCCAACGTGCGCTTCTTCATTGCCGAGAAGCCGGGTGCCGATCCAGTGTGGTGGTTCGGTGGCGGATTCGATCTCACACCGTATTACGGTTTCGAGGAAGATGCGCTGCACTGGCATCAAACCGCGTTTGACCTGTGCCAGCCGTTCGGTGAAGACGTCTATCCGCGCTACAAGAAATGGTGTGATGACTATTTCCACCTTAAGCATCGCAATGAGCAGCGCGGCATCGGCGGACTGTTTTACGATGACCTGAACACGCCGGACTTTGATCACTGCTTCGATTTTATGCAGGCCGTGGGCAAGGGTTATCTGGACGCGTATCTGCCGATCGTCGCAAAGCGCAAAGCGCTGCCGTGGGGCGATCGCGAGCGTCAGTTCCAGCTTTATCGTCGCGGGCGCTACGTCGAATTCAACCTGGTGTGGGATCGCGGCACGCTGTTCGGCCTGCAAACCGGCGGCCGCACCGAGTCGATTTTGATGTCAATGCCGCCGCTAGTGCGCTGGGAATATGATTATCAAACCGAAGCCGGCACGCCAGAAGCGGCACTCTACAGCGATTTCCTGCCGGTGAAGGATTGGCTGGGATTGGGTGAGTAACCTTATTTCATACAAACTGGTGTTAAGGCTGATTATTGGATCTGATGGTAATGTCGTCTTAGCAGTGGGCAACCCTGTCCTGGGCTGCTTGTAGATTCTGAATGAAACACTGTTTGAAGCTGCGTATTGGATCTGATGATAACGCTGGCTGGAGCCAGGCGCATGGATGCGGCTGGCAGTTCGGGTTGGCCTGGATGGCCTTACCCGAACGATCCGTCGGCACGACGTGAAAGCCGAGGGTACCGCGCAAGCGGCGCGAGGACGGCCCGGCAGCAGCAGAGGTGCTAAGGCCCGCACCACCACACCATCGTAAAACCGCAACAGCCCACCACCGCATCAACAGCCTCCAGCTGTTGGCCACCTAACCACAATTCATCAAAGCGGCTCGGTCTGCGCCTCCACCACCGCTAATGCCACCATATTCACAATGCGCCTTACCGATGCAATGCGCGTCAGCACATGCACCGGTTTACTGATCCCCATCAACACCGGCCCCACCGTCACCCCTTCCGAGCACGACACGCGCAACAGGTTATAGCTGATGCGCGCCGCTTCCACGTTCGGCATGATCAGCAGATTAGCGGTGCCTTTCAGCGGACTGTCGGGCATCAACTCGCGACGAATACTCTCCACCAGCGCCGCATCACCGTGCATCTCACCATCGATCTCCATTTCCGGCGCACGGCTCTGAATCAATGCCAATGCTTCACGCATCTTGCGTGCGCCCGGCGCATTCGAGGTGCCAAAGCTGGAGTGCGACAGCAGCGCCACGCGCGGTTCGATACCAAAACGGCGCACCGTCTCAGCCGCTAGCAATGTGATATCCGCCAACTGTTCCGCACTGGGATCTTCATTAACGTAAGTATCAGCAATAAAAGTGTTACCGCTCGGCAGGAGCAGCGCGTTCATCGCCCCGGCGACTTTTACGTCATCGCGGAAACCAAATACCTTCTCCACCACATCGTAATGTTCACGGTAATCGCCGATGGTGCCGCATATCAACGCGTCAGCCTCGCCACGATGCACCATGATCGCACCGATCAAGGTCGGATTGCCGATCACCGCGCGCTGAGCGGTTTCAGGCGTCACGCCGCGCCGTTTCATGATCTGGTAATACTCATTCCAGTACTCTTTAAAGCGCGGATCGGATTCGTTGTTCACGATCTCAAAATCCTTGCCCGCTTCGATCTTCAGCCCTTGTTTCTGAATACGCATCGCAATCACATTCGGACGACCAATCAGAATCGGCTTCGCCAGCCCCAGCGACACCAGCTCCTGTGTCGCATGCAGCACCCGCACTTCCTCTCCTTCCGCCATCACCACCCGCTTGGGATCTTTGCGCGCCTGCGAGAAAATCGGCTTCATAAACAGATTGGTTTTATACACAAACTCGGTGAGCTGCTCACGATAGGCATCGAAATCGGCGATCGGTCGGGTCGCCACGCCAGACTCCATCGCCGCTTTCGCCACGGCAGGCGCGATCTGCACAATTAAACGCGGATCGAACGGCTTAGGAATCAGATACTCCGGACCGAAGCTCAGATCCTGATCGTCATACGCCGACGCCACCACATCGCTCTGCTCGGCCTGCGCCAACGCCGCAATCGCATGCACCGCCGCGAGCTTCATCTCCTCGTTAATGGCGGTAGCCCCTACGTCCAACGCCCCACGAAAAATAAACGGGAAGCACAGCACATTGTTAACCTGATTGGGGAAATCCGAGCGCCCGGTGCAGATAATCGCGTCCGGCCTGACCTCCTTCGCCAGCGGCGGCATGATCTCCGGCTCAGGATTGGCAAGTGCCAGAATCAGCGGGTCCTGCGCCATTTTCTTCACCATCTCTGGCGTCATCGCTTTCGGACCAGAACAACCCAGGAAGATATCCGCGCCCGCAATCACTTCATCCAGCGTGCGAGAGCCATTATCCTCAATGGCATACTCGGCTTTGGTCGGCGTCATATTCGGTTCGCGATCGCGGTAGATCACCCCTTTCGAATCGCACACCACAATGTTGTGCTTTTGCATGCCGAGCGCCACCAGCAAATTCAGGCAGGCAATCGCTGAAGCCCCCGCGCCGGAAACCACCAGCCGCACATCGGAGATGGCCTTTTTCACGATAGTCAGACCATTGAGCACCGCCGCGGTACAGATGATCGCCGTGCCGTGCTGATCGTCGTGAAACACCGGAATCTTCATGCGCTCACGCAGCTGCTGCTCAATGTAAAAACACTCCGGCGCTTTAATGTCCTCCAGATTGATGCCGCCAAATGTCGGCTCCAGCGCGGCAATCACCTCAATCAGCTTATCCGGGTCCAGCTCATCAATTTCGATATCAAACACATCAATACCGGCGAACTTCTTGAACAATACACCTTTACCTTCCATTACCGGCTTACCCGCTAACGCACCGATGTTGCCGAGCCCTAGCACCGCCGTGCCGTTGGAAATCACCGCCACCAGATTGCCGCGCGCGGTGTATTTATGCGCCGCCAGCGGATCGGCCGCGATCTCCAGACAAGGTGCCGCCACGCCTGGCGAATAGGCCAGCGCTAAATCACGCTGGGTCGCCAGCGGTTTGGTGGGTGAAACCTGAATTTTTCCGGGAGTGGGGTATTGGTGGAAGTCGAGCGCACTTTGCTTGAGTTGATCGTCCATTGGGCATCCTTTGGCACGGCTGAAAGCCACCAGTATAGGAATTTACGGCACAAAAGAGGGTGAAGGCGCTCAAAGAACACACAGTTACAAGGGCACAGATTGCCACGGCTTCGCCTGCGGCTTTGGTGCAGCCTGCTATGCTTATGGATGGCAAAAAGCGTAGCTGAACCGATCAGGCAACCTCTTCTGTCACAGAAGTACTCCGACGCCACAATCAGAGAAAACGCATTTTCTTCGTGCAACGTCTGTAGCACTGTGTTGAGCCAGGACTCAACAGGAAAGGGCACGAATACCCTGCCCACATTATTGCTAATCAAGGAGTTAAGCGATGAACCAGCTAGATGCATTGAAACAGTTCACCACCGTGGTGGCGGACAGCGGCGACATCGAATCTATTCGCCATTACCATCCGGAAGACGCAACAACTAACCCCTCTTTAATTCTGAAAGCCTCCGGTCTTGACGCTTACAAACATCTGATTGATGACGCCATCGACTATGCGAAAAAACAGGGCGGCAGCAAAGAGACGCAAATCATTAACGCCAGCGACAAAGTGGCGATCAATCTCGGTATGGAAATTCTGAAAAGCGTACCGGGCCGTGTTTCGACCGAAGTGGATGCGCGCCTCTCCTTCGATCGTGGCATGTGTGTGACCAAGGCTGAAAAACTGGTGCGGATGTATGAAGAGAACGGCATTGATCGTTCGCGCATCCTGATCAAACTGGCCTCAACCTGGGAAGGGATCAAAGCCGCCGAAGAACTGGAGAAGAACGGCATCCAGTGTAACCTGACGCTGCTGTTCTCCTTTGCTCAGGCGCGTGCCTGTGCCGAAGCCGGCGTGTTCCTGATCTCCCCGTTTGTCGGCCGTATTTATGACTGGTACAACACCCGTAAACCGCTCGACCCGTACGTGGTGGATGAAGATCCTGGCGTGAAATCTGTGCGTCGTATCTACGATTACTACAAGAAGCATCGTTATAGCACCGTGATCATGGGTGCCAGCTTCCGTAAAGTGGAGCAGATTCAGGCGCTGGCCGGGTGTGACCGCCTGACCATCTCCCCTAACCTGCTGGAAGAACTGGCGAACAGCGATGCGCCACTGGAGCGCAAACTGGAGCCTTCAACCGAAGGTTTCCACCAGCCTGCATCGCTCTCCGAAGCGGAGTTCCGCTGGGAACATAACCAGGATCCAATGGCGGTGGAAAAACTGTCTGACGGCATCCGTCAATTCGCCATTGACCAGCAGAAGCTGGAAGATGTGCTGGCTTCTCGCCTGTAAATCACCACCCTTTTCATGTCGGACGGGCGTCTGCCCGTCCTCATTTGCCCAATCATAAGGGAGAACCCTATGTCTTCACGCAAAGAGTTGGCTAACGCGATTCGTGCTTTAAGTATGGATGCGGTACAAAAAGCAAATTCTGGTCACCCCGGTATGCCAATGGGGATGGCGGATATCGCCGAAGTGCTGTGGCGCGATGTCCTCAAACATAACCCTAACAACCCGGCCTGGGCCGACCGCGACCGCTTTATCCTCTCCAATGGCCACGGTTCGATGCTGCTTTACAGCCTGCTGCACCTCACCGGGTATGACCTGCCGATGGAAGAGTTGAAAAACTTCCGCCAGCTGCATTCGAAAACACCGGGCCATCCCGAAATTGGCTACACGCCGGGCGTGGAGACCACCACCGGTCCGCTGGGCCAGGGCCTGGCGAATGCCGTGGGGATGGCGATTGCTGAGCGCACATTGGCAGCACAGTTCAACCGCCCGGGCCACGATATCGTCGATCATCACACCTACGTGTTTATGGGCGATGGCTGTCTGATGGAGGGGATCTCGCATGAGGTCAGCTCGCTGGCGGGCACGCTGGGCCTCGGTAAACTGATTGGTTTCTACGATCACAACGGCATCTCAATTGACGGTGAAACCGAAGGCTGGTTCACCGATGACACGCATAAACGTTTCGAAGCCTACAACTGGCACGTGGTTGGCAGTGCGGAAGGCATTGATGGCCACGATCCTGAAGCCATTGCGGCGGCGATCAAAGAAGCGCAGAGCGTCACCGATAAGCCTTCGCTGATCATCTGCCGTACCGTGATTGGTTTCGGTTCGCCGAACAAAGCCGGTAAAGAAGAGTCACATGGCGCCGCGCTGGGCGAGCAGGAAGTGGCACTCACCCGCCAGAAACTGGGCTGGCACCATCCACCGTTTGAGATCCCGAAAGAGATTTATCAGCAGTGGGATGCCAAAGAGGCCGGCAGCCAGCGTGAGAAAGCCTGGGATGAGAAGTTTGCCGCCTATAAAGCCGCACACCCGGATCTCGCCGCCGAGTTCAGTCGTCGTCTGGATGGCGGTATGCCTGCCAAATGGAGTGAGGAAACTCAGGCCTTTGTTGACCAGTTGCAGGCTAATCCGCAAAAAATCGCCAGCCGTAAGGCTTCTCAGAACACGCTGGAAGTGTATGGCAAACTGCTGCCAGAGCTGCTGGGCGGTTCAGCAGACCTTGCGCCGAGTAACCTCACCATCTGGTCGGGTTCGAAGTCGATCAAAGAGGATCTCGCTGGGAACTACATTCATTACGGTGTGCGCGAATTTGGTATGACGGCGATTGGTAACGGTCTGGCGCATCACGGCGGCTTTATTCCGTACACCGCGACCTTCCTGATGTTCGTTGAGTACGCGCGCAACGCGGTGCGTATGGCGGCGCTGATGAAAGCGCGTCAGGTGATGGTGTACACCCATGACTCGATTGGCCTGGGCGAAGATGGCCCGACGCATCAGCCGGTGGAACAGCTCGCCAGCCTGCGCGTGACGCCAAATATGAGCGTCTGGCGTCCGTGCGATCAGGTGGAAACCGCCGTGGCCTGGAAAGCCGCCGTTGAGCGCCACCATGGCCCTACGGCGCTGATTCTGTCGCGTCAAAATCTGCTGCAGCCCGAACGCAGCAAAGCACAGGTAGCGGATATCGCTAAAGGCGGTTATGTGTTGCAGGATTGCGCGGGCACGCCAGAAGCGATCATCATCGCCACCGGTTCTGAGATTGAAATCGCGCTGGGCGCGGCGGATAAACTCGGTGCCAGCGGTCACAAGGTACGCGTAGTGTCGCTGCCCTGCACCGACGTGTTTGATAAGCAGGATGCGGCCTATCGCGAATCCGTGCTGCCTTCCGGCGTGAAAGCGCGCGTGGCGGTTGAAGCCGGTATTGCCGATTACTGGTTCAAGTATGTTGGACTGGATGGCGCGATTGTCGGTATGACCACCTTTGGTGAGTCTGCACCGGCCGGCAAGCTGTTCCCGGAATTTGGCTTTACCGTGGAAAATATCGTGAGCCATACCGAAGCATTACTCAAGCCACACTAATCGATCCGGCCCTGCGTCATTTGGCGTAAGGGCCGTTTTTTGATCACAGCCTGATACAGAAAAAAATCCTGCCTTCCCCCTTCACGCCTCGCACAAACTGATTACTATAAGCTTTCCTCCGAATCCTGTTGCGGACGCTTTCCCGTTGAAAAAACGTACTCCCTTTTTACTGGCCTTAATGGTTTCAGTGCTTCCATTAAAAAGCATGGCGCAGACGGTGGCCGATCCGCTGCTGGCTTCTCAGATTGTGGATCGTTACGCCGAGCACATCTTCTATGGCAGCGGCGCAACCGGCATGGCGCTGGTGGCGATCGATGGCAATCAGCGCGTGTTCGCCAGCTTTGGCGATACCAGCCCTGGCAATAACGTGCGCCCTCAGCTTGATTCGGTGATTCGCATCGCCTCGCTGAGCAAGCTGATGACCAGCGAAGTGATGGTCAAGATGGCGGAACGCGGACAGATTCGCCTTGACGATCCGCTGAGCAAATATGCACCGGCTGGCGCGCGCGTCCCGAATTACAACGGTCAGCCGATTCGCCTGATCAACCTCGCCACCCATACCGGCAGCCTGCCACGTGAACAGCCGGGCGGCAAACCGCATCGACCGGTGTTTGTCTGGCCAACCAAAGCCGATCGCTGGCAATGGCTGCAAGGTGCGCAGCTGAAAGCCACGCCGGGCACCCAGGCCGCTTACTCCAATCTCGGCTTTGATCTGCTGGGCGATGCCCTGTCGAAAGCGGGAGGCATGCCCTATCCGGCGCTGTTGCAGCAGTTAGTAACTCGCCCACTCGGCATGAAAGACACCACCTTTACGCCATCACCCGATCAGTGCCAGCGTCTGATGATTCCAGAAAAAGGCGCCAGCCCGTGCAATAACACCCTCGCGGCAGTGGGCAGCGGTGGCGTTTACTCTACGCCGGACGATATGGGCCGCTGGATGCAGCAGTTCCTGAACTCGGCGGTCAATCACCGCACGCCACAGGTTGATCGTCTGCAAACGCTGATCTATCGCCGTGACCAGCTGACCAAAGTGGAAGGTATGGATGTGCCCGGTCGTGCCGATGCGTTAGGCATGGGTTGGGTGTATATGGGGCCGAAGGAGGGACGTCCGGGAATTATTGAAAAAACCGGCGGCGGCGGCGGCTTTATTACTTACATGGCGATGGTGCCACAAAGTAACGTCGGGGTATTTGTGGTGGTGACCCGTTCACCGCTGTCACGCTTCACACCGATGAGTGATGGCGTGAATAACCTGCTGGCGGAGCTGGTCGGTAATCAAAATGGCTCACCGATGATGATCAATGCCATACCTTCCCCCTAAATAATTCGTGAAGCAGAAAGGCGGCAATTGAATGAATCCCCAGGAGCTTACATCAGTAAGTGACTGGGGTGAATGAAAACAGCCAACGCATCTGCAGTGCGAATTATCTAGGGGGTTGGCTGACCCACAGGGTTGGCCAATCATCACTGCTATGCCAGGCATCACAGGTTTTCTCTTCAGCATACTCTGCCAGCGCAAATTCATTGCCGTCATATTGCCAGCGCGTAGCGACACCGCAATCGCCCAGACCGCGACCTTTACTGAAGGTGTAAAGCAAACCGTTGCTGGCATCAAATTCAGCATTAACCAGTTCCATTTGATTGTCACTGCGTCCCGGTGGCGTAAACGGCAAGGTTAGCGTCAGTCCGCGTGCCACATAGGGCTGGCTGCGCGTCACTTCAAACGCCAAATCAATCACGTTGTAGGCACCGGTTTCACAACTGATTAATAGCAGCGCTTTCGTGTCGGTGAGCGGCGCCACACTCACTTCACGTCTCAGCGGATCGAGCGAACAGTTATCGGTGTTAACTCGCCATGTACCGTAATCAATCAGCCCGCTGGTTTCTTCCTGGGTCAACGGCGCTGGCTGCGGCAAGGGAGCAGGCAGTTGCGGGGCCTGCGGCACAGGGGGAACATCCCATTGCGCGCGATCGCCCCGCTTCACCCAGGCGCTGGCGCCATTCACCCGGCCCTGAACTTCATCCATCAGCAGGAGCGCCGCTTTCATGCCGCTAAGTGGAATGATGGCTTTCGCCTGATAGGTCAGTTGCAGAGTATGGGCGTCCAGCGTTTGCGCCAGAAATTCATCGATGGCGATGGCATTGCTGGTGGCGAGATGGTGTGGCTCCACACTCCAGTGTTTGAGGTCTGGTGTCAGGCGACGCTGATCCAGCAGCAAATTATCCTTTAACGGACCACCGGGCAGTTCTCCGCTGTACGCGCTGCCGTAATCGATACGCAGCAGTGGGCGATCGTTAACGCCAGCGCCGCGTGAAAGGGTCATCACTAATCCGTTGTCCCCCGGAAAGCTGCGCGCCACGCAAAAAGCCGCGTTGTTACAGGTGAGCTGCCAGTCAGAAAATGACTTTTGCAGTGGCTCAGCCTGAACGCACGCGACAAACACAAAGGGCAATAAAAGCAGCAACTTCATCCAATAAGACATCAAAAAAAAAGGTCCCCAAATTCCTTGAAAGGAAATCATAGCGTAACGGCAACGTGGTCAGCAGGCCGAAACTGTGAGCTGGCCCTAAAAGCGGTACTAACTGCTGAAAAAGCCGTCGCCTGGGGCGATCTAAGGCTGGAGAAGCAAGGGTTCCATCATCCTTTTTGACTGATTTCCGCTCAATCGGATTCGTCGGACTGTGGAGTCATGTTTTTCTTAAAAGTGTGCATGTGAGTGAAATATCTGCCCTGGCGCAGCCACGCCGTTTGTAAGGGTTAAGCTCAAAACAATTTTTATTCACATCACAAATCGGTCAAATACACATAAACGGTCACAACCGGTCATGATAAGGTGTTTTCATACGGTAATAATTGTTTGCTACCGATCCCCCGATTTAGCGCTAACACGCGTGTTTATGTGAATCAGATCTCTATTAAATGAAAATTTTAGATCTCATTTACATAAAAATTCGACTCACATCACTCTTACGTCGCCGGGCATTTTGACCACTGCGGACTCGTGCGCAGTCCACATTTTCCCGCTGCGGTATCCAGTACTTTATAGCCATCGGAGGGAAGTCATGTTGCCGATTGAAAGACAGCAGCGAATTATTGACGAACTAAATTTAAATGGTCGGGTTATTGTCGCTGAATTAGTCACGTTGTGTCAGGTTTCGCAAGAAACCATTCGTCGTGATTTAACTCAGCTGGAGAAACGTGGGCTGTTGCAACGTAGCCACGGCGGTGCAGTACCAGCAAAACGACAAGCCGCTAACATTCAGGGGAATACGAGGGGTGTTAACGAGTATGAATTATCTTTCCGCCAGCGCATGAATGAACATGTAGATGCAAAGATGGTGATAGCCAAACGTGCACTCGATTTCATCAGCCCCGGCGATTGTATATTACTCGACAGTAGCACTACTTGCTGGTATTTAGCGCGACAGCTGCCGGATATTGAATTAACGGTATTAACTAACTCCATCAGAATTGTCCAAACCCTTGCGGCGCGGGGCAGTATCCGCACCATCTGTCTGGGGGGAGAATATTCTGACCGTTATGAAGATTTCCATGGTGTTGTCGCTGAGCAGCCTTTACGGGAATTTCAGATTAATAAGATCTTTTTTTCCTGTAGCAGTTTAGGCAATGACGGTTATTTACGTGAAGGTAATGAAAACAACGCACATTTAAAACAACAGATGTTATTGGCAGCAGAAAGAAAACATCTGCTGCTTGATGCCAGTAAATTCCTGCGGCCCTCATTCGCGCGTATTTGTCATTATCGCGATGTGGACTTTCTCATCACTGACCAATTAAAAGACAAAGAGCTGGAACAAGAATTAGCCTGGAACGGCGTCAATATTATTGATTGCTCACAGCGCAACAATTCAATGCAGCTAATAAAAAATTAATCCGGAGTCTTTATGAAAAAACATCTTATCGCCTGTTCTCTGCTTGCTCTGTTTGCCGCCACCGGCGCGCACGCTGCTGACAAATTACGCATGGGCATCGTGGTGAAAATTGGCGGTATTCCGTGGTTCAACGCCATGGAAGCGGGCATCAAGAGTGAAGCGGCGAAACGCGGCATTGATGCATGGATGGTAGGCCCAACCGCCGCCGACCCTGCCCTGCAGGTGCGTGCAATTGAAGATTTGATTGCGCAGAAAGTCGACATCATCGGCGTGGTGCCGAACGACCCGAAAGTGCTGGAGCCGGTGCTGAAACGTGCGCGTGAAGCTGGTATTCAGGTCATCACCCACGAATCACCGGATCAGAAAGGTGCGAACTGGGATTTCGAACTGGTAGATGCCCCAACGCACGGCATCAACCATATGAAAGCGCTGGCGAAATGCATGCATGAAGAGGGCAAATACGCCATGTACGTTGGCAGCCTGACCGTGCCACTGCATCAACAGTGGACCGATGCGGCGCTGAATTATCAGAAAGAACATTACCCAAAAATGCAGATGGTGACCGACAAATTCGGCGTCGGCGAATCGCTGGATGACTCCATTCGTACCACCAACGAGCTGATGTCCAAATACCCGGATCTGAAAGGCATTATGGCATTCGGATCGCAGGGCCCAATTGGTGCCGGTCGTGCAGTGATGAACCGTAACAAGATTGATCAGGTCTGCGTGATTGGCGCCTTCAGCCCGGGCCAGGGTGCTTCTCTGGTGCAGCGTGGCGCGATCAAAGGCGGCTACATCTGGAATCCACAAACCGCCGGTGAAGTGTTCGTGCGTATCGCCGACATGATGCAGAAGAAAGAGCCAATCACCGACGGTATGACCATCGACGGTCTGGGCAAAGTGAAAGTTGACGAGGCGACCCACACCATCCTCGGTAACAACACCGAAAGCCTGGATAAAGAAAACCTGCCAAAACTGGTGAAAATGGGGCTGTAATGATGAAAGAGGTGATCCCACAGACGATAATTGCGCTCGACAACCTGTCGAAAACATTTGGTGGCAACCGCGCACTGAGCGATATCTCGCTGAGCTTACTGGCGGGCGAAGTGCACTGCCTGGCTGGCACCAACGGCTGTGGCAAAAGCACCTTAATCAAAGTCATTTCCGGGGTACATGCCCCGGACAATGGCAGCCGCATTACCTTAGGTGATGGCCCGACCTTCCCGCGTCTGACCACCCGTCAGGCGCGTGATTTCGGCATCCAGGTGATTTATCAGGATCTGTCGCTGTTCCCGAATTTGAGCGTGGCCGAGAACATCGCTTTTGAGCACAATCTCAATAGTCTGTTGGGCTGGCACCGCAAGGCCAAGCTGCGCGCAACGGCAACCCGCATTATTGAAGAGCTGAAATTCGATCTCGATTTGGATGAGAAAGTTTCGGCGCTGTCGATTGCCGCACGTCAGCAGGTGGCCATTTGCCGTGCACTGGTCGCCGATGCGCGCCTGGTGATCATGGACGAGCCAACCGCTTCCCTGACGCGCACCGAAGTGAATCAACTGCTGCGCACTGTGCGCTACCTGAAAGATAAAAACATCTGCGTGGTGTTTGTGAGCCATCGTCTGGATGAAGTGCTGGAAATTTCGGATCGCGTAACGGTGATCCGCGACGGTCGCAAGATGGGCTGCTGGCCCGCCAAAGAGATGACGCCACATCATCTGACTGAACTGATGACCGGGCTTAAGCTCGATTATCAGCTTAAAGCACCAACGCGTAATGCCGACCGCGCCATTCTCGAAGTCGAGAATCTGACGCGCGCCGGACAATATCACGACGTCAATTTCAAGCTGTATCAGGGCGAAGTACTCGGCCTGTGCGGCCTGCTCGGTTCGGGTCGCACCGAACTGGCGCTGTCACTGTTTGGCATGACCAAACCCGACAGCGGCAAAATCTGGCTCGACAGCAAACCCGTGCGCTTCCGTGGCCATGAGGATGCCATCAAAGCCGGTATCGGCTATGTCTCCGAAGACCGCTTAACCCTGGGCCTGGTACAGCAACAATCGGTGGCCGACAACATGGTGTTGCCGATCCTCGATAAGCTGCAAAACCGTTTTCACATCATCGACGAATACCGCAAAAACAAGCTGATCCTGCAGTGGATTCAACAGCTCGGCGTGCGCGTGGCCGATCCCAATCTGGCGATCTCCACTCTTTCAGGTGGTAACCAACAGAAGATCGTGCTGGCGAAATGGGTGCTGACCCAGCCGCGCATTTTGATTCTGGATTCGCCCACCGTGGGCGTGGATGTCGGTGCCAAAGCCAGCATCTATCAGCTGATCCACGAGCTGGCGAAGGAAGGTCTGTCGATCATTCTGATTTCCGATGAAGTGCCAGAGGTTTGGTACAACTGCGACCGCATTCTGCACTTCCGTGATGGCACCGTTCATGCCGAATACCAACCCG
Organism: Pantoea sp. alder81; assembly: GCF_020179835.1. Classification (GTDB taxonomy): domain Bacteria; phylum Pseudomonadota; class Gammaproteobacteria; order Enterobacterales; family Enterobacteriaceae; genus Pantoea. The sequence goes on from NZ_JAIUDA010000002.1 coordinate 833,452, forward strand.
ATACCGTTGAGCAAGAACAGCTGGCGGAGGTGATCAATGCCTGATTTTTCTCGTTTACGTCCGCACTCCAGTCAGGGCTGGCTGGCGTGGGTACTGCTGGCTTTCATCCTGTTCTTCTCGGTAGCCAGCGATCAATTCCTTTCGGTGCAGAACCTGCTGGATTTAGCCGAAAGCTACGCCGTGACCGGCATCTTTGCCCTCGGGCTATTCGTGGTGCTGGTGACCGGCGGGATCGATATCTCCTTCGCTGCGGTGGCGTCGGTGGTGCAATACCTGATTGCTTCGCTGTTTGTGCAGTTCCAGTTTGATAACGCGGCGCTGAGCATCCTGCTGGCGATTGCCTGCGGCACCACCTTTGGCGTGATTAACGCCCTGTTGATCACCTCACTGCGCGTGGTGTCGATCATCATCACCATCAGTATGCAGTCGCTGCTGTTTGGTCTGCTGATGTGGGTGACCGGCGGTAAGAGCCTTTATTCCCTGCCGGACTGGTGGATCACGCTGCGCAGCGTGCTGCCCTTCACCTGGCAAGGCAACAGCTTCCAGATTGGCCTCCCGCTGATCACCATGCTGGTGATTGCCGGACTGACCGCGCTGCTGCTGAATAAAACCAATCTCGGCCGCCAGCTGTATGCGGTGGGCGGCGATGCGGAATCCGCACGTCGTATCGGGATTCGCGTCGGCTTGATTCACGTCTTTGCCTACGGCTGGCTCGGTGCGATGGCAGCGATTGGCGGGCTGGTGCAGGTGTATCGCATGGGTGAAGTGGTGCCGAATGCTTTAGTCGGCGGCGAGCTGGATGTGCTGGCAGCAACGGTGCTCGGCGGTGCCAGTCTGATGGGCGGTAAAGGCACGGTGAGCGGCACGCTAATGGGCGTGTTCCTGATCGCCATTCTGAAGAACGGCCTCAACCTGATTGGCGTCTCCAACTACTTCATGAACATCGTGGTAGGCGGCGTGATCATGGTGGCGATTGCCGTGACTCACTACAAAAAACGTAAAGAAACTGACGTCAGTTTCGTCTGACAGGGGCATTCACATGAAATCACTCTCTGCTCTGCGTCCGGACGGCACCAATATCGGCCTGATGCTGCTGATTGCGCTGGCGCTGGCAATCTTCACCATTATGCTGCCGGGCCGCTTTATGACCGACTCGACCTTTATGAGTATGGCGTTCCAGCTGCCGGAACTCGGCCTACTGACGCTGGCGATGTTTATCGCCATCCTCAGCGGCGGCCTGAACCTGGCGATTATCGCCACCGCCAACCTGACCGCACTGTTTATTGCCTGGACGCTGATGAGCGCCCTGCCCGCTGATGCTGGCACCGGTCAGCAGCTGTTGTGGCTGTTTATTGCCATCATCGGCGCGATGTTAATTGCCGCGGTGATCGGCGTGATTACCGGCGTGATGGTGACGCGAATTGGTGCTCACCCGATTCTGGTGACGCTGGCGACCATGATGACGCTGAACGGCATCGGTATCTGGCTGACCAAAGGTGCGGCCGTGAGCGGCATGCCATCGGTGGTGCAGGCGCTCGGTTCCAATACGCTGTTGGGTATGCCGCTGCCGCTGTGGGTCTTCCTGATTGCCGCTGCGCTGCTGGCGCTGTTCCTCGGCAAAACGCGCGCCGGTAAATGCATCTACATGGGCGGCAGTAACATCAATGCCACCTGGTTTAGCGGCATCAACACCCATCGCATGGTGGTGCTGGTGTACGTGATCTCCAGCCTGCTGTGCGTGTTAGCCGGATTGATCATGATGTCACGCTTCAACTCGGCACGAATGGGTTACGGCGATGCGTATCTGCTGCTGACGGTGCTGGCGATTATTCTCGGCGGCACGGATCCCAACGGCGGTTTCGGCCGCGTCACCGGTGTGGTGCTGGCGCTGATTGCACTGCAAGTGCTCTCAACCGGATTCAATCTGATGAACATCAGCCAGCACGTAAGCCTGGCGATGTGGGGCGCGGTACTGATTGTGGTGCTGGCCTTCAAACAATTTAAAGCCCGTTTTAATGAACATCGTGCCGTCAAGCTGAGCAAACTCGCTGCGGCCCTCAATCCTCTGACCGAAAAAAAGGAAGTCTAATGCGTATTCAAGTCTCCCCGTCGTTGATGTGTATGAATCTGATGGAGATCAAGCACCAGCTGGAAGTGCTGGATTCCCGCGCAGACTTCCTCCATATCGATATCATGGACGGTCATTACGTTAAGAACATCACGCTGTCGCCGTTCTTTATTGAGCAGATTCGCCCGCACACCAAAGTGGCGCTGGATGTGCACTTGATGGTGGAACAGCCGACCGATTTCATTGATGCGATTGCCAAAGCGGGTGCCGATTACATCTGCCCGCATGCCGAAACCATCAACCGTGATGCGTTCCGCGTGATCAACCTGATTCGCAGCCACGGCAAGAAAGTCGGCGTGGTGCTGAACCCGGCCACACCTGTGTCGTTTATCCATCATTACATTCATCTGCTGGATAAGATCACCGTGATGACCGTGGATCCTGGCTATGCCGGCCAACCGTTCATTCCGGAAATGGTGGCGAAAGTCCAGGAGCTGAAAGCCCTGAAGCAGCAGCATGGTCACAAATATCTGATTGAGATTGATGGCTCGTGCAACACGCGCACTTACAACACGCTGGTCGGTGCGGGTGCTGAAGTACTGATCGTCGGCACCTCTGGCCTGTTCAATATCCATGACGATTTAGCAACGGCCTGGGACATGATGCGTGACAGCATCGATGAAGCTCAGGGCCTGGCGAAGGTATCCGCATGATTCCACGCTGGCTGGGTATCGACATTGGCGGCACCGGCACACGTCTGCAGCTGATGGAAGAGGGACGCATCTGGTCCAGCTTCCGCAAGGTGCCGACGGCCAGCTGGGCGCAGCAGCCCGACGCTTTGACGGCACTCGGGCAGTTAATCAGTGAAACACTGGAGCAGCAGCCAGTGAGCGGCGTAATGCTGGGATTGCCGGGCATTCTCAGCCGCGATCGCCAGCAGGTGATTTCGCTGCCGTTTATTCAGGCGCTGGATCACCAGCCGGTGGCGTCGATCCTCACCGAGCGTCTTGGCGTGCCGGTGGCGATGGATAAAGACGTTAACCATCTGATGATGTGGGATTTAATGCAGCTGGAGCAGTTGCCGGATATCGCGGTAGGTTTGTATCCCGGTACTGGCATGGGCAACAGCTTGTGGATCAATGGCCGCTTCTATCACGGCCAGCACGGCGGCGCGGGGGAATTGGGCCACGTGCCGATTGCCGGGAACGCTCTGCCCTGCCCGTGCGGCAACCACGGTTGTGCAGAGACGGTGACTTCCGGCAACTGGCTGAGTCACTGGGCAAGGGCAAACGTGCCGGATACCGATATGTCGGCGCTGTTTACCCAGCATGGCGACCATCCGGAACTGCAGGCGTTTGTGTATCGTCTGGCACAGCTGATTGCTACCGAGATGAACATCCTCGATCCGGAGTACCTGATTTTGGGCGGTGGCGTACTGGCGATGGCGGACTTCCCGCTGGCGCAGTTACGCAGTCAGATTCAGCAGCATCTGCGTCCACCGGCCACACGTGACAATCTGAAGATCGTCTTTAGTCAGTCCACCGATCACACCGGCTGTCGGGGAGCCTGTTTAGCCGCCGAACGCCTGTTCAGGAGTGCATGATGAAAGGAAAAGTGTGTGTGTTTGGCTCGTTCAACCTCGACGTGGTCGCGGTGATGAACCGTTTCCCGATGCCCGGTGAATCACTGACCGCCCACAACAGCATGATGGGACCCGGCGGCAAAGGGGCAAACCAGGCCACGGCGGCGCTGCGTGCCGGGGCTCGCGTACACTACATCGGTAAAGTGGGTAACGATGATTTCGGCACTTTTGCCCGTCGTCACCTCGAGAAAACCGGCTTCGATGCGATTACGCTGTTTACCTGCAAAGAGAAACCCACCGGCAACGCACTGATCTATGTGGCCGGGGATGATGCCGAGAACATGATTTCGGTGTTTCCAGGTGCGAACACCACGGTAACGGCGGCGGAAGTGTCACGTTGCCAGCCTACGGTGGCGGCGGCGGATATTTTGCTGGTGCAGTTAGAGAACAACCTGAATGCCATTCAGCGCATGATTGATAACGCGCGTGCGGGTGGCACCTTTGTGATTTTAAACCCGGCGCCGTGGCAGAAAGTGAGTGATGCACTGCTGGCGAAGGTGGATTTACTGACGCCGAATAGCACCGAAGCGATGCAGATCACCGGTGTGAAGGTCACTGATTTTGCCAGCGCGCAGAAAGCCGCAGAAGTGATGCACCGCAAAGGCGCACGTCAGGTGATTATTACCCTGGGGATGGCGGGTGCACTGCTTTCTACGGCAGAACAACAACCGCTGCGCATTCCGCTGTTCCCGGCGCAACCGCTGGATACCACCGGTGCGGGCGATGCGTTTAACGGCGCGCTGGCAGCGCGTTTAGCTTCGGGTGATGAACTGCCACAGGCGGCTCTTTTTGCCTCGGCGTTTGCTTCGCTGTGTGTGGAACGCTCTGGTGCGGCCAACTCTATGCCGTCTTATGCCGAAGCGCTGGCGCGTATGCAGGCGCATCCGGAGTGCGTGCCTGAGCCGTTGGAAGTGATGGCCTGACTGACGGTGGGCGGCCATTAAGGTCGCCCATAGCATTGCAATCGTTAGGCTTTGAGCCAACCCGCAATCTGCGCGTGCTGCAGCAGCATAATCGCTTTACCATCGAGGATGCGGCCATCTTTCACCATCGCCAGCGCTTCCGGGAAAGGCAACTCCAGCACGGTAATCTCTTCATCTTCCACGCCACCACCGGCGTTGGCGCGCATCGATTCGCTGTATTCTGCTGCGAAGAAATGGACGATCTCGGTCACGCCACCCGGCGACATGTAAGCTTCAAACAGCTTCTCTACTTTGCCTACTTCATAACCGGTCTCTTCGATAGCTTCTTTGCGGATGCAATCTTCTGGCGAGTCGTTATCCAGCAGCCCTGCGCAGGTCTCAATCAACTCACCGCTGGCATTGCCGTTAACGTAAGTCGCAATGCGGAACTGACGAATCAGCAACACGGTATTTTTATCGCGGTTGTAAAGCAAGATGGTGGCGCCGTTGCCGCGGTCATAGACTTCGCGTTTGTGGCGCACGACTTCGCCGTTGCTACGGGTCAGCTCGTAGGTGAAGTTACGCAGGATAAAGTAATTATCTGACAATAACTTATCTTTGATGATGTTGATCTTTAACGACATGGCCGCTCCACCGCTTAAATGAGGGAGCCTGAGATAATAGGCGCTAGCGGCGGGGAAAACTATCTGAATTCGTGCGGTCAATACGCAATGAAGGGCGAGAACGGTCGCGCAATACATTGCGCCGCCACCGCAAAGTGCAGTGAGTGGTAGCGGCGCGATTTATCGCGCGAATTGATGACAATGCGAAAATCAAAAACCGTTCTTCTGCTCGCTCATATCCGGCAGATGGTGGGCGATCCCTTTGTGGCAATCAATACAGGTTTGCCCGTCCTCGACGGCTTTGCTGTGCATCTTCGCCGCGACGGTTTTCTGCGCGGTGAAATCCATATACTCAAAGTTGTGGCAGTTACGGCACTCCTGCGAGTTATTGTTTTTCATCCTGCGCCACTCATTCTGTGCCAGCTCAATGCGCGTCTCTTCAAACTTTTGCGGCGTGTCGATCAGGCCGAAGATCTTGGCGTACACCTCTTTGCTGGCCTGCAGCTTGCGCAGCATTTTCGGGCCCCATTCGTGCGGCACATGGCAATCCGGGCAGGTCGCGCGCACGCCGCTGCGGTTGTTGTAGTGCACCGTTTGCATGTACTCCTGATAGACGTTGTTGCGCATTTCGTGGCAGCCAATGCAGAACTGCTCGCGGTTGGTCATCTCCATCGCGGTATTGAAGCCGCCCCAGAAAATAATCCCGCCGGCAAAGCCGAGAATCAGCAGCGTGCCGAGTGCTAAGCGACTCGGACGTCGCCACCAGCGCCAGATGCGTAATAGTCTTTCTTTCATTGATAACCTCACTGCCCAAAACCGTTAGCCGGTTTAAAGGTGTTCTCCACCACCGGTTTGGCATCGGTCTGCGGGACGTGGCACTGCAAACAGAAGTAGCGGCGCGGCGAAACTGTGCTGCTCACCAGACCATCGCGATCGGTAAAGTGTGTTGGGCTAACGCGCGGCGCACCGGTGGTCAGGTAACTTTGCGTGCCGTGGCACTGCAGGCAACGATTAACGTTTTTCGTCACCTGATAGCCATCGACGCTGTGCGGGATCACCGGCGGTTGGTTCACATAGTTCAGCGGTTTACGGCTCTGCTCTTTCGGCTGATGGATAGTGCCCTGCTGCGTGGCCGTAACTTCCGGGGATTGCGTGAGATCCACGCTATTGCCCGCGTATACCACGCCGCCCAGCATCAGGGCAGCGACGGTGATAAGAGTGAATAAGGGTTTCATTGCATCCTGCCTTAGATTTTGACCAGCTTGACGGCGCATTTTTTATAATCGGTCTGCTTGGATAGCGGATCGGTGGCATCCAACGTGACGTTATTGGCCAGCACACCCGCATCGAAGAACGGCATAAACACCAAGCCTTTAGGCGGTTGATTACGCCCGCGCGTTTCGACGGTCGCCACGGTTTCACCCCGGCGTGACACCACGCGCACCTTCTCGCCACGGCGGAAGCCACGGTCTTTGGCATCCAGCGGATGGATGTACAGCAATGCCTGCGGCACCGCGCGATGCAGTTCCGGCACGCGACGCGTCATGGTGCCGGTATGCCAGTGTTCCAATACGCGGCCGGTACAGAACCACATATCGTATTCGGCGTCTGGTGCTTCAGCGGGTGGCTCATACGGCAGTGCGAAGATGGTGGCTTTGCCATCCGGCTTGCCGTAGAAACGCACGCCCTCGCCCGCTTTAACGTAGCTGTCAAAACCTTCGCGATAGCGCCAGCGCGTCTCCTTGCCATTCACCACCGGCCAGCGCAATCCACGCGCCTCATGGTAGGCATCGAATGGCGCCAGATCGTGACCGTGGCCGCGACCAAAGCTGGCGTACTCTTCGAACAGCCCTTTCTGGATGTAAAAGCCGAAATCGCGCGCCTCGTCGTTCAGTCGATCGTCCGCCACTTCACTCAGCGGGAACTGATTGACCTGCCCATTGGCGTACAGCACGTCGTACAGGGTTTTATCTCGCAGCTCCGGCTGCTGAGCGATCAACGCTTCCGGCCACACTTCGGTTACGCGGAAGCGCTTGGCGAAATTCACCATCTGCCACAGATCCGATTTCGCCTCGCCCGGTGCTTTCACCTGTTGATGCCAGAACTGAGTACGACGCTCAGCGTTGCCGTAAGCGCCCTCTTTCTCCACCCACATCGCGGTCGGCAGGATCAAATCTGCGCACAAGGCACTTACAGTCGGATAAGGATCGGACACCACGATAAAGTTGCGCGCATCGCGCCAGCCTGGCATACGTTCCTGCGTCAGGTTCGGACCCGCCTGCATGTTGTTGTTACACATCACCCAGTACGCATTGATCTTGCCGTCTTTTAGCGCGCGATCCTGTGCTACTGCGTGCAGGCCGATTTTGGCGGGAATAGTGCCCTGCGGCAGCTTCCACAGCTTTTCCGCTGTGGCACGGTGCTTGTCATTGTTGACCACCATGTCGGCAGGCAGGCGGTGCGAGAAGGTGCCTACTTCACGTGCGGTGCCGCAGGCAGAAGGCTGGCCGGTGAGCGAGAACGGACCCGTGCCAGGACGTGAAATTTTCCCGGTCAGCAGATGGATGTTGTAGCACAGGTTATTGGCCCACACGCCGCGCGTATGCTGGTTGAAACCCATGGTCCAGTAGGAGACCACGTTGATGCTCGGGTCGGCATAAAGCTCAGCCAGCGCGATCAGCTGGTCCTGCTCTACACCGCTCATCTCACTGGCTTTCTCTACCGTGTATTCGGCAACGAATTTGGCGTATTCGTCGAAGCTGATCGGCGTGGATTCGCCGCTATCCGGGTTTTTCGCTGAGGCCTGACGCGGATCGCTCGGGCGCAATCCATAACCAATATCCGTCACGCCTTTACGCAGCGTGACGTGATTTTGCAGGAAGGTTTTATCGACTTTATTGTTCTGAATGATGTAGTTGGCGATGAAGTTGAGGATCGCCAGATCGCTCTGCGGCGTGAACACCATGCCGTTATCGGCCAGTTCAAAACTGCGATGGCGATAGGTGGAGAGCACCGCGACTTTGACGTTGTCATCGCTCAGGCGACGGGCGGTCAGACGTGACCAGAGAATCGGATGCATCTCGGCCATGTTCGATCCCCACAGCACAAAGGCATCGGCCACTTCGATGTCATCGTAGCAGCCCATCGGTTCATCCATGCCGAAGGTGCGCATAAAGCCCACCACCGCCGAGGCCATACAGTGGCGCGCGTTAGGATCGAGATTGTTGGTGCGAAAACCGGCTTTCATCAGTTTTGACGCCGCGTATCCTTCCCATACCGTCCACTGGCCGGAGCCAAACATGCCTACCGAGTCAGGTCCGTTGGCTTTTAGCGCCGCTTTAAACTTCTGCTCCATGATGTCGAAAGCCTGATCCCAGCTCACCGGGGTGAATTCGCCCTCTTTATCATAATGACCGTCAGTCATGCGCAGTAAAGGCTGGGTCAGGCGATCTTTCCCGTACATGATTTTCGGCAGGAAATAGCCTTTGATGCAGTTCAGTCCACGGTTCACTTCCGCCTGCGGATCCCCCTGAGAGGCCACCACGCGTCCTTCTTGCGTGCCCACCAGCACGCCACAGCCGGTACCACAGAAACGGCACGGTGCCTTTTCCCAGCGGATCGGTGCACCCAAAGCAGTCACGGCTTTGGTGACGCTGGGAATAGTGAGTCCTGCGGCGATTGCCGCCGCGGCGGCCGCATTGGCCTTCATAAATTCTCGACGACTGACTTTCATGATGCTTCCTTGTGACGATATTCCGTTTCGTCCTGCTGGTGATACACCAGAGAAACGGCCAATACATGCGGGATATTGCGGGTGGCTTCGATGTTGTCCAGCAAGGCGCGGCTGTCTGCGGCACCTAAGGTTACGGCCAGCGTGCCGCGAGCGCTGTCTTCGGCAGCGATATCGCAGTAAGAAAGCGCCAGCAAAGCCTGCTTTACCGCCGGGATGGCGTGGGGTCGCGCCTGGATCACCAGACCGCACACGTGCCAACTGCTTTCAGGGAGAATGGAGTGCGTCATGCGCTCACCTCGTTTAGCCAGCTTGAGATGAGGCGTAAAATAACCTGAGGTTATGCAGGGCTATATCACCCGAAAGGTGTATATCCCGATGTGGGATCAAGGGAAGGACAATTGAAATGAAAACGGGGGCCAAAAGGCCCCCGTTGATGAGAATCGCTGCGATTAACGCGAGCTATCTTCCGCCAGCTTAGCTGACGCATCATCCTGATCGTCATGATGATGGTCGTGCTCTTTCATGGCTTCCGCATGCACGCGTTTGCGCACGCCGAACCAGCCCAGCACCAGTACCACCGCGATCAGCGGCAGTGAAGCGATGGTGTAGGTGCCGTTTGGATAGTCAAACGCCATCAACACCAGCACGCTCACCAGGAACAGCAGCGTCAGCCAGGAGGTGAACGGCGCCCACGGCAGCTTAAAGCTGACGTCTTCCGCTTTACCTTCTTTAATCGCTTTGCGCAGACGCATCTGGCACACCACGATAAAGCCCCACGAAGAGATGATGCCCAGTGAAGCCACGTTCAGTACGATCTCAAATACCTGCGAAGGCACGTAGTAGTTGAGCACCACACCAATCACGTACACCGCGATAGTGACCAGGATACCGGCGAACGGCACCTGCTGTTTGCTCATCTTCGACATGAACTGTGGTGCAGAACCGCCCATCGACATGGAACGCAGAATACGACCGGTGGAGTAAAGGCCAGAGTTGAGGCTCGACAGCGCCGCACTCAGCACCACGATGTTCATCACGCTACCAATATAAGGCACGCCCAGTTTGGAGAAGAAGGTCACAAACGGACTTTGTCCCGCCTGATAGGCATTCCACGGCAGCAGCAGCACCAGCAGCACCACCGAACCGACGTAGAACAGACCAATACGCCAGATCACGCTGTTGATAGCTTTTGGCAGCATGGTTTTCGGGTCTTTACACTCCCCGGCCGCCGTGCCCACCAGCTCAATCGAGGCGAAGGCAAATACCACGCCTTGTACCAAGACCAGCGCAGGCAGCAAGCCGTGCGGGAAGAAGCCACCGTTGTCAGTGATCAGGTGGAAGCCAGTGGTGTTGCCATCCAGCGGTTTACCGCTGCCAAGAAACACTACACCGACGACCAGGAACACCACGATCGCCAATACTTTCACCAGCGCGAACCAGAACTCCATCTCAGCGAACCACTTCACGCCGATCATGTTCATGGTACCGACAATGGCCAGTGCGCCGAGGGCAAACACCCACTGCGGTACATCACCAAACGCGCCCCAGTAATGCATATACAGCGCCACCGCCGTGATATCCACGATACCGGTCATCGCCCAGTTAACGAAGTACATCCAACCTGCAACGTATGACGCTTTTTCCCCAAGGAATTCACGTGCATAAGAAACAAAGCTGCCGCTTGATGGACGGTGTAATACCAGTTCGCCCAGCGCACGGAGGATAAAGAAGGAGAAGATACCGCACACCAGATAAACCAGTGCCAGAGCAGGACCCGCCATCTGCAAGCGTGCGCCTGCACCAAGGAACAGGCCGGTACCGATGGCACCGCCAATGGCGATCATTTGTACCTGACGGTTACCCATCGCTTTCTGATAACCGCTGTCGTGAGAGTTGAGCCAGCGTCTTTTCGCAGCGCGTTGTTCGGCTGCGGTTTTTTTAGTTGATTTCATAGCTTTCCTGTTTGTCCTGACCATCAATCATCGCCTAACCAAACGATTGCGTACGGCGGTGCGAAATGGGGTAAAACCTGCTACCGCAACGGCGGAACGATGCCGCGCGGAGAGCCGGGAAATTACGGCGATGAATCCTACCCGTTCTGCATGAACGAAGCAAAAAATACCGTTTGGTTGCACAAAGTGAATTGTAAGAATCGGTCGCGGTGCACAAAAAAACCGGCCAGTGAATGGCCGGTAAAGGGGTGGCTACAGGGAAAACTACTGGAGGGGATTAACGGTAAATCTCTGCGGTGCCGCTCCACAGGCTGGAGTCGCCTGGGTTCTGCACGCCTATAACGCGGTAATGGCTGGCGCCCATATCTTCCGCTTTTTGCGACAGCTGGCGGGTTGCATCATCGAGTGAACCACGTACGCCGCTGATGGAAACGGTGCCGCTGCTTTGCAGATTTTCCGCCTGCTCAGCACTTAAAGGTTGCGCGGCGAAGGCCGTGAAACTTGCGGTGGCAAGCAGTGCAGCAGTCAGAATGGCAATGGGTTTCTTCATCATTTGCTCCTGTTGTCGTCCGTTCATAAAAGTGATTACGCTGCAAATTATCAGCGATGTAATGAAAAGCAGGCACAGCAGGCCGTAAAGCCGTTCAATAATTCGCCAGCTAACGACATGCAATCCAGGGAAAGGTAAAGAGAAGTGGATTTCTCTGCTAAAAGTAACCTGATGTGACGATTCCGGCTCGCTGTCTGCCTGACGCTGCCTTATAATCCCACGTTCTTATAAGGGTTTTATCGTGATAGTGAAACGTCCTGTTACCCGCACCATAGCCCGTGCTTTGAGCGCGATTGTGTTGTTATCGCTGCTCACCACCGGTCTGGCGCTGTTAACACTCTCCAGCAGTTTACGTGATGCCGAAGCGGTGAATGTCGCCGGTTCGCTGCGCATGCAAATATACCGCCTCGCCTGGGATACCACGCGCGATCCGCAGCAGCTGGCGCAGCACATTCAAATCTATCAGCAAACTCTCCGCTCACCGGCTTTGCAGCATCTGGAACGCCCATGGGTGCCGAAGGAAGTGTCCAGCCGCTATCGCTATCTACGCGACAGCTGGCCGCAGTTGCAGCAAACGTTGCAGCCTGAACGCGCGCAGATCTATCAGCAACGCGTTGCCGGTTACGTCAGTGAGATCGACCGTTTTGTGCTGGCGCTGCAGCATTACGCTGAACTGAAAATGCATCTGGTGGCGGCCAGCAGCCTGTTTGGTTTCCTGGCGATTGTGGCGCTGGCGCTGTGGACCATCCGCTTTATTCGTCGCAACGTGGTGCGCCCGCTGGATTCACTGGTCACGGCCAGCCAATACGTTGAGCAGGCGAATTTCAGCTTTCCGCCGTTATCGATTTCCCAACCCACAGAACTCGGCGTGTTAGCTCAGGCCTTTACCACCATGGCCGAACGGCTGCACTCGCACTATCGCCTGCTTGAGCTGGCGGTGCGTAATAAAACTGAAGATCTCACCCAAGCCAATCGCACGCTGAAATTACTCTATGAAAGCTCACAGATCCTCACCAGCAGCCCACTGAACCCAGAGTTGTTCCAGGGATTGCTGCGGCTGGTTCAACGTCGTGAAGCGTTGACCGTATTGAGCATCACCAGCGACGGCATTGATTTTCAGGCGGGCGTGGCGGAAGACGATCTCGAATGGCAACGTTTGCCGTTGCAGCAAGAGGATCAACGACTCGGCGAACTGTGCTGGCAAACGCGGCGAGCACCACCTGCCGATGAACTGATGCAAAGCCTGGCCAACATGCTGGCGCGCTCGCTATGGATTTGGCAGACACAAAAACAGTACCAGCAGATGCTATTAATAGAAGAGCGATCCACTATTGCACGTGAACTGCATGATTCGCTGGCGCAGTCGCTCTCTTTCCTGCGCATTCAGCTCACGCTGCTGCGCCGCAACGTCGATAATACCCAGATCCAGGCGCAATCCATTATCGCCGAGTTTGATCGCGCCCTGGCCGAGGCCTACCAGCAGCTGCGCGAGTTGCTCACTACCTTCCGTCTGACCATCGAACAGGCGGATTTAGTACAGGCGATGCAGGCCATGATCGCCCCGCTGCAGGAACAGTCCCACGCCGCGATCGCCTTCGATTATCAATCGGGCCTGCAAACACTGGATGCTCAACAGCAGGTACATGTGCTGCAGATCGCACGCGAAGCGCTGCTGAACGCTATTCGCCACGCGCAGGCACAGCAAATCCATATTTACTATCAGCGCGATGCAGATGCCTCCCACCTGCTGACCATTGAAGATGACGGTTGCGGCATTCGCAGCCTTGAAGAGCCACCAGGCCATTACGGCCTGACGATTATGGCGGAGCGCGCTGCCCGACTTTCCGGCAGCTTACTGATTACTCCGCAGACACGCGGCACGCGCGTCACACTGCGTTTCCCACCACGCCCGGCACACCGGCTGGCTTAACGCGATACACTTATGTTGAATGGACCTTGACTGGAGAACTTATGGCACCCTCTTCCCTGACGATTATGATCGTCGACGATCATCCGCTGATGCGTCGTGGTATCCGCCAACTGCTGGCACTGGAACCGCGTCTGGAAGTGGTGGCCGAAGCCAACAACGGCACCGAAGCGCTGGCTGAGGCGCGTCGCCTGTCGCCCGATGTGATCCTGCTCGATCTGAACATGAAAGGCATGTCGGGTCTGGATACCCTGAAAGCCCTGCGCCACGAAGGTATCGCCTCCCGTATTTTGGTACTGACCGTTTCCGACGCGCGCAATGATATTTACGCCATGGTCGATGCGGGAGCCGATGGCTATTTGCTGAAAGACAGCGAGCCGGAATTATTGCTGGCGCAGGTGATGCGCGGTGCATTGGGTGAGAATGTGTTTAGTGAAGTCGTGGCAGACTATCTGGCGACGCGACAGCCGAGCGCCAATCCTTTCAAACAGCTCACCGAACGTGAACTGGATGTGCTGCAGGAAGTCGCACGTGGCTTGTCCAATAAAGAGATTGCCGCCACCTTGCATATTTCCGAAGAAACGGTAAAAGTGCACATCCGCAATCTGCTGCGTAAACTGGATGTGCGTTCACGCGTCGCCGCCACCGTGTTATGGCTTGAGAGCCGCAATGTGTAGCAGCGCACAGAATCCCAGCACGACATTTACACTTTCTCCATAATTTATCCACGATTCTCTAATTTGCGCCGCGTACAGTAAGCAGCAGCAGGAGTTTTCGGGATAGCACCTTGCACTCCGCCGACGTGAAGCCGACCGCGCTTCACGTTTTACATAATAAAAGTAAAAAATACGCAGCTGAGGAGTGTCGGTTCCATGTCGAATTTTTTTATCGACCGCCCCATTTTTGCCTGGGTTTTGGCTATTTTGCTTTGTCTTTGCGGCACACTAGCGATCATCTCCCTGCCCATTGAGCAGTATCCCGATCTCGCACCGCCTAACGTGCGTATTACTGCCAACTATCCCGGTGCCTCTGCGGAAACGCTGGAGAATACCGTCACCCAGGTTATCGAACAGAACATGACCGGCATCGATAACCTGATGTATATGTCTTCTAACAGCAGTAATACCGGTCAGGCGCAAATCACCCTCACCTTTACCGCTGGCACCAATCCTGATGAAGCACGCCAGCAGGTACAAAACCAGCTACAAACCGCACTGCGCAAACTGCCCGCCGCCGTTCAGTCTCAGGGCGTGACGGTGAATAAAACCGGTGACAGTAATATCCTGATGATTGCGTTTGTCTCTACCGACGGAAGTATGGACAAACAGGATATTTCAGATTATGTCGCCAGTAACATTCAGGATCCGCTGAGCCGCATCGACGGTGTCGGCCAGGTGGATGCCTACGGTTCGCAATATGCTATGCGAATCTGGCTCGATCCCAACAAACTGATCGCCTATGCGCTGACCACGGATGACGTGGTGACGGCGATCGAATCGCAGAACACCCAGGTGGCGGTCGGTCAGGTCGGCGGCTTGCCGTCGGTGGATAAACAGGCGCTCAATGCCACCGTGAATGCGCAGTCCATGCTGCAGACGCCAGAGCAGTTCAAAGCCATCACGCTGAAAAACAACAGTGATGGTTCGGTAGTGACGCTGGGCGATGTGGCCGACGTGGCGATGGGCGCGGAGAAATACGATTTCCTTAGCCGCTACAATGGCCAGGCGGCTTCCGGTCTCGGCATTAAGCTGGCGTCTGGCGCCAACGAAATGAACACCGATAAGCTGGTGCGCGCCCGCGTGGAAGAGTTATCGCACTACTTCCCGCACGGGCTGGAAGCCAAAGTGGCTTATGAAACCACGCCGTTCGTAAAAGCCTCGATCACCGACGTGGTGAAAACGCTGCTGGAAGCAATTCTGCTGGTGTTCCTGGTAATGTATCTGTTCCTGCAGAACTTCCGTGCCACGCTGATTCCGACCATTGCCGTGCCGGTGGTGCTGCTCGGCACCTTCACCGTGCTGTATGCCTGCGGATTCAGTATCAACACGCTCACCATGTTCGCCATGGTGCTTGCCATCGGCCTGCTGGTGGATGATGCCATCGTGGTGGTGGAAAACGTCGAGCGCATCATGAGTGAAGAAGGACTTTCACCGCGCGCCGCCACGCGAAAATCGATGGGCCAGATTCAGGGTGCGCTGGTCGGTATTGCGCTGGTGCTGTCGGCGGTGTTCGTGCCGATGGCCTTCTTCGGCGGCACCGTGGGCGCTATTTATCGTCAGTTCTCGATCACCATTGTCTCGGCGATGGTGTTGTCGGTGCTGGTGGCGATGATCTTAACCCCTGCCCTGTGCTCGACGCTGCTAAAACCTCTCGAACAAGGTCACCATCACGGACGGCGCGGCTTCTTTGGCTGGTTTAACCGCAACTTTAACGCCAGCGCGGAACGCTATGAGCGCGGTGTCGCTCGTATCCTGATGAAAGGTGGCCGCTGGCTGTTGCTCTATCTCGGCATTATCGGTCTGATGGCGTTTCTGTTTCTCCGCCTGCCAACTTCATTCCTGCCGCTGGAAGACCGTGGCGTGTTCCTCACGCAGGTGCAGCTGCCGCCGGGTGCGACGTTAGAGCAAACCTCCAACGTGGTGGCGAAGGTCGAAAATTATTATATGACCGCCGAGAAAGACAACGTGCTGTCGGTGTTCTCGACTATTGGTGCCGGTCCGGGCGGTAACGGCCAAAACGTGGCGCGCCTGTTTGTGCGTCTGAAAAACTGGGAAGAGCGTCCAGGCAGCGATCGTACCTCGTTCGCCATCATTGACCGAGCGACTAAGGCCTTCCATAAGATCAAAGAAGGCCGTGTCATCGCCAGTAGCCCACCGGCGATTACCGGCATGGGAAGCTCTTCTGGATTCGATATGGAGCTGCAGGATCACGGCGGTGTCGGCCATACGCAGTTGATGGCGATGCGTGACAAGTTGCTGGAACTGGCCGACAGCAATCCGGCTTTATCTCGCGTGCGTCACAACGGTCTGGATGACAGCCCGCAATTGCAGATCGATGTCGATCAGCGCAAAGCGCAGGCGCTAGGCGTATCGCTTGATACCATCAATGACACGCTGACCACCGCATGGGGTTCAACCTATGTGAATGACTTCCTCGATCGCGGGCGCGTGAAGAAGGTGTATGTGCAGGCAGGTGCGGAGTTCCGCATGCTGCCGGGCGATATCAATAAGTGGTACGTACGCAACAGTAGCGGCACCATGGTGCCCTTCTCCGCCTTCGCCACCAGCCGTTGGGAAACCGGTTCGCCGCGTCTGGAACGTTACAACGGCTACTCATCGCTGGAGATCGTCGGTGAAGCCGCCAACGGCGTCAGTAGCGGTACCGCGATGGATGTGATGGAGAAACTGGTGGGCCAATTGCCGTTAGGCGTAGGCTTCCAATGGACCGGAGCTTCTTATCAGGAGCGTCTCTCTGGTTCGCAGGCGCCTGCGCTGTATGCGATTTCGCTGCTGGTGGTGTTCCTGTGTCTGGCGGCACTGTACGAGAGCTGGTCGATTCCATTCTCCGTGATGCTGGTGGTGCCGCTCGGTGTAGTCGGTGCGCTGGTGGCAACCTGGATGCGCGGTCTGGAGAACGACGTCTACTTCCAGGTTGGCTTGCTCACCGTGATTGGCTTGTCGGCGAAGAACGCCATCCTGATCGTGGAGTTCGCCAATGAGATCAACAGCAAAGGGCGCGAGTTGCTGGAAGCCACGCTGGAGGCTTCACGCCAGCGTTTGCGCCCGATTCTGATGACGTCGCTGGCCTTTATCTTCGGCGTGCTGCCGATGGCCATCAGCAGCGGAGCCGGTTCCGGTAGCCAGCACGCGGTGGGTACAGGCGTAATGGGCGGCATGATCTCCGCAACTGTGCTTGCCATCTTCTTTGTGCCGTTGTTCTTTGTGCTGGTGCGTCGTCGCTTCCCATTGAAAGACAAGCCGCACGATTAAAACCGGAGTCATAAAAAAAGCCGCTATGGAGACATAGCGGCTTTATTGCTTTGTGTGGTTAGAATTACAGCAAGTTGGGAATGCCCTGCTTTTCTCTTCGCGTATTACTTACTACGTAACATCGCTTCGATGAATTCTTTCCAGTTTCCCATTTCGGTGTCGACCATCGTACCCTCTCTTATTGTAGGGCTGATTCTACGCCGTTTTTTTCTACAGGTGAATACGTTTCCACCACTTGTCACCATCGGTAAAAGCGCACAAAAGCGTCATTTTGCCGAAATTGCGTACTGACGCACATTTCAGCAACCCGTTATCACCACAGGGAAAAATCACTGAGGTTATCAAAAGTCGCTTTTGCGAGATTAGGATAATTCTTAGCGGCCTGATGATGCCGCTGGCGACTATTTATGACGTTAATGAAAACGTTTACTGGATCTAATAAGTAACTTTGATAACGCCAAAATAATCATGAAAAAACAAATAAAACGCTGGATGCTGAATCCTGTTATTCCCGCAAAAGTTCGACATATCGTCTGTACTCGTAGCTCCGGTGACGAGACCTGCCTGAGGTCTCAACCAGCACGCCCGCTTCTACCAGACTTTTCACCGCTGCGTTTGCTGTCGGATAAGTTACCTCCAGCAGTTCAACTGCCCGATCAACGGTCAGCTTCGGCATTGTCGGTAAAAACTCAAACAGGCGGATACTGTGTACAGATGTTGACTTCATAGAGAGCATCCTCTTTCTGTCATCAGCAAAAAGGGTCGCAATTCTGATGATGCCCTGCTGGGCTTCCTCAGCGGAGAAGGTCACAGCTTCAAGGAAAAAGGCAACCCACTGCTCCCAGTTGCCGCTGGAGCGGATTTCAGTAAGGCACTGGTAGTAGTATCTCTGATGTTGTTTCAGGTAGCCTGAAACATACAGCAGCGGCTCATTCAGCAGTTTCCACTCTTCAAGCAACATCGCTATCAGCAAGCGGCCGATGCGGCCATTACCGTCCAGAAAGGGGTGGATAGTTTCGAACTGAGCGTGTACGAGTGCTATACGGACAAGTGGCGGAAGTGAATGGTCGGGCGCGTGGATGAACTTCTCCAGATCGGACAGTAAGTCCCCGACTTTTTCAGGCGGCGGCGGAACATAAGATGCGTTGCCGGGTCTTGTGCCGCCAATCCAGTTCTGCGTCGTTCTAACCTCTCCGGGCTGTTTTGCTGCCCCACGTGCGCCAGATAACAGCATCTGATGAGCATTTTTTAACAAGCGCACGCAAACAGGCAGCCCCGATGCGGTATTCATTTCATCGTGAACGAATTTATAGGCTCGCAGGTAATTAGTGACCTCTTCAACGTCATCTACATTCGTGACGGCAAGCCCGGCCTCTTCATCAAAGATATCAGCCAAAGTTGCCTGCGTGCCCTCCAACTGTGAAGTAAGCAATGCTTCTTTACGAATAGCACTGTAGACCAGCCATTCACTCGACGATACCAGCCCTGACATGCCAGACAGTCTGGCCAGCGATTTTTCCGCCTTTTCATTAATCTCAGTGAAAGAGGCAGGATCAAGTTCTGGTGCCGTGGGGGGTAAGGGGGCCGGCATAAATGCACTGACCGTCTCATCATAGCTGGTCGTTGTGATGAGTTGGCCGGAAGCACGTTTCATAAAAATCCTTTCATCGCTGATGACGTTATTTAAAGGTTTTTTAATTATGCCATGCCTTATTAAAGACTGCTTTAATAACGGATTGCTGTTTTAAAAAATTTTTACTTTAAGTCGGACCTGACGCTGTAGCAACCTGAGAGGCGCCAGTCTTGAGGCCTTTGAAAAAGACCCCATCGCGAGGACAGTGAATGTCTAAGGGAACGGAGCACTTACTGTGCTCGATAAACAGAGAAGGAACGTCATTACCTTGAATGGGAAGCGTTCGGGGCTTGCACAAATAAGTGCAGTACGTTCGATAAGCTCCGCGTTAACCTCTGAGAACAGCATCCCTAACCCGAATCGCGTTGATGATGGCCTTCAAATGCTGATTTCATGCTATCTAGGATCATCTCGGTATTGTTACAATCCAGCCCCAGGGAATGCCCCATGTTCTGAACATTAAGCCACTTTGCTTCTTGGCGTCCTGGACCATCGCCAGTGCTTTGAGCATCAGAACGGATACGGCAATACAGGAAACACTTACGCATTTAAGAGTACCGACGCGCTATGTTTAAAATGTACGGCATTAAAAATTGCGACACCATAAAAAAAGCACGCAACTATTTAACCGCATCCGGCATCGACTATCGTTTTCACGATTATCGCGTGGATGGCATCGATGATGCGCTGCTGCAATCCTTTATCGACCAGCTGGGTTATGAAGTGCTGCTGAATACGCGCGGCACCACCTGGCGCAATCTGCCGGAAGCCGAGCGTGAAGCCGTCACCGATGCGGCCAGCGCGAAAGCCGTGATGCTCGCTCAGCCTGCCATTATCAAACGTCCGGTATTGTCTGCGCCAAATGGCGATCTGCTGGTCGGTTTTAAAGATTCCCTTTATCACGCATTTATCCAGGAGAAGTCATAACATGTTCTGTCCGGTCATTGAGCTGGCTCAGCAGCTTATTCGTCGCCCGTCACTGAGTCCGGATGATGCCGGTTGTCAGGGGCTGTTGGTGGCGCGTCTGGAAGCGATTGGCTTTACGGTCGAGCCGATGCATATCGGCGATACGCTGAACTTCTGGGCCACGCGCGGCCAGGGCGAAACTCTGGCGTTTGCCGGTCACACCGACGTGGTGCCACCGGGCGATGCTAATCGCTGGATCAGCCCGCCGTTTGAGCCTTCGATTCGTGATGGCATGCTGTTTGGCCGTGGTGCCGCGGACATGAAAGGATCGCTGGCGGCGATGGTGGTGGCTGCTGAACGTTTTGTCGCGGCTAATCCGCAGCACAAAGGGCGTCTGGCATTCCTGATCACTTCCGATGAAGAAGCCAGCGCGGTTAACGGCACGGTGAAAGTGGTTGAGCGTCTGATGGCGCGCAACGAGCGCATGGATTACTGCCTGGTGGGCGAGCCTTCCAGTACCGAAATCGTTGGCGACGTGGTGAAAAACGGCCGTCGCGGTTCGATGACCGCTAATCTCACCATCCACGGTGTGCAGGGTCACGTGGCCTATCCGCATCTGGCCGATAACCCGGTGCATCGCGCGATGCCGGCATTAAATGAGCTGGTCGCCACCGAATGGGATCAGGGCAACGAATTCTTCCCGCCAACCAGCATGCAGATTGCCAACGTGCAGGCCGGTACTGGCAGCAATAACGTGATTCCTGGTGAATTTTTCGTGCAGTTCAACTTCCGTTTCAGCACTGAACTCACCGATCAGATGATCAAAGAGCGCGTTGCGGCGCTGCTGGATCGCCATCAGCTGCGTTATACCCTGGAGTGGAATGTTTCCGGTCAGCCGTTCCTGACCTCGCGTGGCAAACTGGTTGATGCCGTGGTAAATGCTGTCGCGCACTATAATGAAATTAAGCCACAGTTGCTGACCACAGGCGGCACCTCTGACGGACGCTTTATCGCGCGGATGGGTGCACAGGTTGTGGAGCTGGGCCCGGTGAATGCCACCATTCATAAAATCAATGAGTGCGTGAAAGCGTCAGATTTGCAGATGCTGAGTCGTATGTACCAGCGCATCATGGAACAGCTGATCGCTTAAGTAAGCACGCTAAAGGAGCAATGGGATGGAATTCTTTAAAGAGTACTGGTGGATCTTAGTGATCCTGCTGATGGTCGGTATTTTAATGAACGTTTATAAAGATTTAAAACGTATCGATCATAAAAAATTCATGGATAACAAACCGGATTTACCACCGCATCGCGACTTTAACGATAAATGGGACGATGACGAAGACTGGCCGAAGAAGAAATAATTGCGGCTAACGTTTCCCCTGTAAACCTGACGGCGTGATTCATCGCGCATCTGATAGCGAACTGGCTACAGTAATGCGCGATTTATCTCGCCGTTTGGTTAATTGCCAACCTCACTGTCCTGCCATCACATCATCATGATGACATCATCATCGCCCGGTTTAGCACCGCTGAGCGCCTCGTCAAAATATCGACGCGGAATGGTATAACGCAGATGATTCAACGCCAGCTGCATGCTGCGGTCATCAATCGCGTGCGGCAAATCGTCCACCACATCCAGCGTCACATCGCCTCCCAGCGCGGTTAATCGCTGCATGGCAGCTTCGGCATGCTCTAACGGGATCTGCTCATCATAATCACCGTGGATCAGGTGGATGGTATTCCGTGAACTGGCACGCTCAGGCAATGTGCTGTAGCGACCACTGAACACAATCGCGCGTCCTGCCAGGTCGGCTTTCGCTTTCACGCCTTCCAGAACCATGGTGCCGCCCTGCGAAAAGCCCACCAGTGCGGTAGCTTCCGGCCGAACACCCGATGCCTGCTGCCAATGGCGCACCGACTCCACAAACATCGGCATCACGGCATTGATGCCCTGCTGCTCTGAGCGGTCATGCGCGGGGATATCCGCAAACCATTGGCGACCCTGCGGCTCGCTAGCGGGATAAGGCGCGCCCACCGCCACAACGAACGCTTCCGGAAACGCTTTGGCGAACCAGTTGCCGACTTGTGCCATCGAATCAGGGTTGTCATTCACGCCGTGATACAGCAAAAACAGCTGCGCAGCGTGCGTCGGTTGCTGAACAATTACATATCGTAGTGCCATAAGATCCTCCTCAAATCACTATACGCCGCTGAGGCCACAGTGATATTGGGAAAATTTGAACGAGATAATGGATTTATTGCAATGATGCCAACTGCTGCTGCCACTGTTTCGCGCGGCTGGCATCACACTGCATCAGGGCCGCAGCCGCTTCCTGTCGGAGACGTAGCACCAGTGCCTTGCGGCCACTGATGCCGGCTTGTTGAGCGACCTCAGTCAGCGCTTGTTTTTGCACAAGAATGGCTTCAAGTAGCGGTTGCGAGGAGGCGCGAACCAGGCGCTGTAAAACGGCATAGCTCGCTTCATACGGCCGCTGCGCCCAGGCGAATCCTGCCAGAAGCGGCCAGTCATCATCATTGAGTGTTTGCGGGTGCTCTGTGGTCTCGAAAGGAAGATCAATAATGTCGCGCAGCCACACCGCATCACGCGAAAAACGCTGTGCCGCTTGCTGCTGCAGTCGTTCTCCTGCCGGCGTTAAGGCGCGTATCGCCATCGCGGCATAGCAACCGCTGCTGGCTTCACGCTGAGAGCCGATGCGCACCAGGGTAAAACCACAGCGCTGCCAGAACTGCCACAGCGTCTCGGTATAGCCAAAACTTACAGAAAGGAAATCGCACCCATCGGCCTGCTGCTGTGCCGCGGCAACCAGCGCGCTACCAATGCCACGCTGCCGTTGTGCGGCTAACACGGCGATACGACTGATGCGCTGCGAGCGTAAGGTGGCGGCTTGCGTAAATCCGGCATGCGCAGCCAGTGACTGTGCGACCAGATTACCGCGCGGGCGGCGTAAACCTGCCCAGACCGCTTCAGCCAGCGGCTCCTCTAACCCACCCTCTTCCACCAGCCACAAGGCACCGACAATATTTTCCGGCGTACCAGCCAGCCAAAAGCGCATGCCCGGCGCATCCAGCATGCGGCGAAGATCCAAAGGAGAAGTGCGATAATGCGCGCTCGCCAGCAGACGATAACCTGCTTCCAGCACCCCTTGCTCAGGCGTGGCCGGGAAAATCGTTATCTCGCCGCCAGGTTCGCTTTCTATAGCATCCTCAAACAGCAACGCCTGGCTTAGCCACTTTTCCAGCGGATCGTTGGCAGACCAGCGCAGCGGTTCATCGAGCTGGAAATGTTTTACCTG
Source organism: Pantoea sp. alder81 (assembly GCF_020179835.1). Taxonomy (GTDB): domain Bacteria; phylum Pseudomonadota; class Gammaproteobacteria; order Enterobacterales; family Enterobacteriaceae; genus Pantoea. The sequence goes on from NZ_JAIUDA010000002.1 coordinate 856,694, forward strand.
CGGCAAGGTGGCGCAGAAACGCAGCATAAAGCCGCGCCCGGTGCCTTCATAACCCTGCACGGTAGTGGTCATCAACACGCGCGGAAAACGTTGAACCAGCTGTTGTAACAACGGCGCTGGAATCGCAGCCGCTTCATCAACAATCAGCCACTGCACTGACGGCTCAGCATCCATCGCGAGAATGGCATCTGGCGCCATAAAGTGAAAATGTTCACCGGCAAACGCCGCCAGCACTTCAGTGGAAACTTTGGCGGGTGCCGTTACCAGGCAGTGCTGATTATGCTGCGCCAGCATGCCGGCCAGCGCCGATTTACCACGCCCGCGCGCGGCAGTGATCACCGCCACGCCAGAGGGCATCGTTAGCAATTGTTGCAGGATCTGCGCCTGCTGCTGGGGTGCCTGGCAGTGCCAATCGGGTAAATCCAGCAAGGCAGGTGTACGCTCAGGTTGATGCTGATGCAGTAACTCGGATGCGCGAACAGGCTTATGCCGATGCAATAATTCGGGTGCGCGAACAGGCTTATGCCGATGCAATAATTCGGATGCGCGAACAGGCTTATGCTGATGCAATAATTCGGGTGCGCGAACAGGCTGCTGGTGCTGGTGCTGGTGCTGATCCAGCAACATGACCTGCTGATCCTGCTCCATTAACTGCTGCAGATGGTGAATAAAATGAGGCGTGGCGATGGGTTCAGCGACATCGGCCCAACGCAGGCTGTCGTCATCCGGTTGCGTGGCCCAGTCGTGCCACGGCGGCGTCAGTAACAGCAGCCAGCTTCCCGCACGCAACGTGCCTGCCAACGCCGCAAAGGCCTCCGCATGGAAACCGCTGCGCGCATCGAAAATCGCATGCTGGAATTCACGCCCCAACAACGTACGCAGTGCAGCGGGGGCGACGCGTTGGGGGAAATCATCGTTGTCGCTGAGCGTCAGCCAGTCACCGGGCAGCACCGCACGCCATTCGACCGCCTGTTGCAGCGCCCAGTCAGCTTCACCGGAGACGACGCACAAGCGTCGAATACCCGCACGCTGCATCGCGGCGGTGATATCAATTAATGACATCAGTTAGAGGCGAAGGTGTTGCAGTCGCCGGGGTTACCGCTGTCGAAACCGCGTTTAAACCAGGTATAACGCTGCTGTGAAGTGCCGTGTGTGAAGCTATCCGGCACCACGCGCCCCTGGCTTTTCTGCTGCAGTCGGTCATCACCAATCGCTTCAGCGGTATCCAGCGCTTTCTTGAGATCGCCCACTTCCAGCATATTTTGCTGCTGCACATAATGGCCCCACACGCCGGCAAAGCAGTCCGCCTGCAGTTCCATTTTTACTGACAGCTGATTGGCCTGCGCCTGAGTGGCACCCTGCTGCATCTGACGCACTTTTGGCTCAATGCCCAGCAGTTTCTGGATGTGATGGCCAACTTCATGGGCAATCACATAGCCCTGCGCGAAGTCTCCGCCCGCACCCAGCTTGGTTTTCATATCATCGTAAAACGATAGATCGATATAAACGGTTTGATCTGCCGGGCAGTAAAACGGCCCCATCGCCGACTGACCGGTGCCGCAGCTGGTCGAGGTAGCATTGCGATACATCACCAGCTTAGGCGGTACATACTGTTTGCCCATTTTCTGGAACAGCGTGCCCCAGGTCTCTTCGGTGGTCGCGAGAATCACCTTGGTGAATTTGGCATCTTCATTATCCTGCGCAGAGTTAACCGGGCGCTGTTGCTGTTGCGTCACCGGCGTTTCCCCTTGCAGCAGCGCGGTGAGGTCATAACCGTAATAACCCGCCACCGCCACCACAATCAGCAGGATGATGCCGCCTTTGCCGCGCGGCAAACGGATTTGCCGCCCGCCGCCGCCACCCATTCCGGGTGAATCATTGCGACGATCTTCTACATTGTCGCTTTCACGACGACCTTGCCAGCGCATGGCTCGCTCCTGTTAAAAGGTTTTGCATGATTTTAGTTGGCGGCGTTGCTAATCACCAGCGTTGCGGCGCAAGCGTAGCGAGATTGAGAGAAAGGAGGCGAATTAAAGCGTGCAGGAATAGCAGAAACAGAAAAGGGCGTCATCAATGACGCCCTTACGGCAAGATTTCATCAGTTGCGCAGTGATGCACACCAATTGAAACTTAATCCAGTTTCACACCCAGGCGGTGCGCCACTTCTTCATACGCTTCGATCAGGCCGCCGAGGCTCTGACGGAAACGGTCTTTGTCCATTTTGTCCATGGTCTCTTTGTCCCACAGACGCGCGCCGTCTGGCGAGAACTCATCGCCCAACGTCACTTCGCCATTGAACAGACCGAACTCCAGCTTGAAGTCGACCAGGATCAGACCCGCGTCATCAAACAGTTTGCTCAGTACGTCGTTGGCTTTGAAAGTCAGTTCCTGCATGCGCGCCAGATTGGCTTTGCTCACCCAACCAAAGGTCTCGCAGTAGGATTCGTTAACCATCGGGTCGTGTTTGGCGTCATCTTTCAGGAAGAGATCAAACAGCGGTGGATTGAGCAGCATGCCCTCTTCCACGCCCAGACGTTTTACCAGCGATCCTGCCGCACGGTTGCGTACCACGCACTCCACCGGCACCATCTCCAGCTTTTTGACCAGCGCTTCGTTATCCGACAGCAGCGCTTCCATCTGGGTCGGAATGCCCGCTTCCTGCAATTTGGTCATGATGAAATGGTTGAACTTGTTGTTCACCATCCCTTTACGATCAAACTGCTCGATTCGTGCACCGTCTCCTGCTGACGTATCGTTGCGGAATTCAAGTACCAGCAGATCCGGATTGTCGGTGCTGTATACGGTTTTCGCTTTACCGCGATACAACTCAGCTCGCTTTTGCATCTCATTAACTCCAAACATGAAAGAACCCGTGTTCAGCGGTGTTTCACCGCGCGACGACTGCCTGACGCAATCGTTTACTTCGCCGGGCGCTATTATGCCAAAATCAAAACAAAAAGGCCGGAGAATCTCCGGCCCTTTGGCAATTTATTTGTTCAGTGCACCCTGGAACACGGCCACCAGCGCGTCATTCTGCGCCTGAGTGAGCACATGGCCCTTAGGATCAATGAACTGCAGACTGCTGCGGTTATCCAGATCGCCAACCTGCAATTTGTAATCGCCGTTTGGCAGCTCAGGATCTTTCGCACCAATCGCGTCAAACGCGCTGCTGCCTGGCTGTTTGTAGGTCACTTTCAGACTACCCTGCGAGCGGTTGTCATCAGTCACTTCCATACCCACACGCTTCAGCGCCGCTGGCAGACGCTGCCAGGTGACGTTAAACGGTGAACGCAGCACCAGCAGTGGCAGACCGGTATCATCTGCGCCGCTCTGGACATCAATCTGTCCGGTTGCGCGGCCTGCAGCGGCATCGGCGCTGGCGGTATCAATCTTATCCAGACCGGTACTGATGTCGTTTAGCATCTGGCCGGTGTAGCGTTGGATTTGCGCAGGGGAAGTCACCGTCTCACCTTTCTGCTGCAGTTCCAGCAGACGAACCGTCAGCACTTGCTGATAGCTCTGGTTCTGTACGCTGATCTGGTAACGACCGCGATACTGGTTGTCTTCATCCGCACGGTTCCACTGCACCCAATCGGTGGTCAGCTGCTGCCCAGCATCATCACGCTGTGCAATCGGGAACTTGTAAGACTGGATCACATTGACGACCTGTGACCAGATAGAACCACGGCTGCTTTCCACTGCCAACACGGCCGTGTTGCCATTGAACTGCGCACGCGTTCCGTTCAGCAACGCCAGGGGTTGAGCCGGAGGACGAATATCCAACTCTTTACCTACAGCACCCTTGGCGACAGTGTGCGGCACATCATAATCGCCATTCTGCAGAGGCAGAATCATCCCCGCCGGGGCTTTTAAATCATGCAGTTCAGGCGCCTGCAGGTAAGATTCATCACCGCTGACCTGGCGCTTATAACGCTGATCGCTGGAACAAGCTGTTAGCAGCATCAGGGTGGACAAGCCCACCACGGTTGCCAGCGTCGAGCGCTTAACTGAATAACTCATTGATTCTCCCTAATTTATCGCAGACCCGCTTTAATCAGCGCCTGAGCCGTTTTCGCCTGACCCGCTTCGGTCAGTGGCGTCATTGGCAAGCGCAGCGTGTCATCCGCGATTAATCCTAGCTGTTTCGCTGCCCATTTAACCGGGATTGGATTGGGTTCACAGAAAAGCGTCTGGTGCAGATGCATCAGACGCTGATTCAGGCGACGCGCTTCGGCAAATTTACCCTGTTGCGCCAGCGCACAGAGTTCAACCATTTCACGCGCTGCAATGTTAGCCGTGACCGAAATAACGCCATTGCCGCCCAGTTGCATGGAATCCAATGCTGTCGCGTCATCGCCGCTGACAATAATGAACTCATTATTAACCAGCTCTTGGATCTGAGTAATGCGTGATAAGTTCCCGGTCGCCTCTTTGATTCCGATAATATTTTTGATTTCAGCCAGGCGAGCCACGGTTTCTGGCAGCATGTCGCAGCCGGTGCGTGATGGCACGTTGTACAGCATCTGTGGCAGATCGGTGCTCTCAGCAATGGCTTTAAAGTGCTGGAACAGACCTTCCTGGGTTGGACGGTTGTAGTAAGGCGTCACAGTCAGACAACCCACCACACCGGTGCCGGTGAAGCGTTTAGTGAGAGAGATACCTTCAGCAGTGGCATTGGCGCCGGTTCCGGCAATCACCGGGATGCGGCCATCAGCCAGCTCCAGGGTCTGCATCACCACATCGCCATGTTCTTCATGGCTGAGGGTAGCGGATTCGCCGGTGGTGCCAACAGAAACAATCGCCGCGGTGCCGCTGGCAACATGATAATCAATCAGTTTTTTCAAACTCTCGCGGCAGACATTACCTTTTTCATTCATTGGCGTAATGAGCGCAACAATACTTCCGGTGAACATGGGCTATCCCCTCGACAAACAAGTGCCTCATGTTACGTTTTACCTCGAAAGAAAAGCAAGCGAGCCAAGCCATTCCTGCCCTTGTCAGCAGTTTTTTTTATGTTTACCTTATGGTTATTAGCGAACGTACAGGAAATGCCATTTTGTCGCAGTCACAGCCTCACCATTTGGTGATCACCGCTTTGGGCGTTGATCGTCCGGGAATCGTCAATACCATCACTCGCCACGTCAGTAGCTGCGGCTGCAATATTGAAGACAGCCGTCTGGCGATGCTCGGGGATGAGTTCACGTTCATTATGCTGCTTTCGGGTAGCTGGAACGCGATAACCCTGATTGAATCGACATTGCCAATGAAAGGGGCTGAGCTGGAACTGTTGATTGTCATGAAGCGCACTAATGCGCGCATCACCCCGCCGATGCCCGCCACTGTATGGGTGCAGGTGGAAGTGCCGGATTCGCCCCATCTCATTGAGCGCTTCACCGATCTGTTCGACAAACATCAGATGAACATTGCCGAACTGGTGTCGCGTATTACCCCGGCACAGGAAGGTGTCCCACCGACGCTGTATATTCAGATGACGGCACACAGTCCCGATAACCATGCCAGTGCACCGTTTGAACAAGCCTTCAACAATCTGTGTGAAGAACTGCATGCACAAGGCTCAATTCGTCTTTATAGTGTCACCGACGATGCCAACAACACCCTGTAAACTAACGCCGGGTTATTTCTCCACACACTCTGCCGCACGGCATACCGTGTAGTGAAATAACCCAGAGGGTGGCACCCGCTGGTACTTTTTCCCGCGATGGTGTATTACCCACAGCATGAAGAAAAAAATGGAGAGTTGTGATGAATCCACTGAAAGCCGGTGATACCGCACCGAAATTTAGCTTGCCCGATCAGGACGGCGAACAAGTAAATTTGGCCGACTTCCAGGGACAGCGCGTTCTGGTCTATTTCTACCCAAAGGCCATGACGCCGGGTTGCACCGTTCAGGCCTGTGGTCTGCGCGACAACATGGATGCGTTGAAAACCGTGGGCGTGGAAGTGCTGGGCATCAGCACCGATAAGCCTGAAAAACTGTCACGCTTCGTCGAAAAAGAAGTGCTGAACTTCACCCTTCTCTCTGATGAAGATCACCAGGTGTGTGAGCAGTTCGGTATCTGGGGTGAGAAAACCTTTATGGGCAAAACCTATGACGGCATCCACCGCACCAGTTTCCTGATTGATGGCAACGGCAAAGTTGAGAAAGTTTTCGACGACTTCAAAACGTCGAACCACCACGATATCGTGCTGGATTATCTGAAGTCGGCATAAAACAAAACGGGTGCACAATGTGCACCCGTTTTCTTTACCCCTGCTGATGCTCCAGCGTGGTTTCAGGCCAGGCGCGGACCACGGCTTTGATTAACGTGGCCAGCGGGATGGCGAAGAACACGCCCCAAAAGCCCCACATGCCACCAAAAATCACCACCGAAAGTATAATCACCAGCGGATGCAGATTGACCGCTTCAGAGAATAGAATCGGCACCAGCACATTACCATCCAGCGCCTGCACCACCAGATAAACGATAAACATCGTCCAGAATTCGGTGCCTAAGCCCCACTGGAACAGACCGACGCCAATAACCGGAATGGTGACCACCATGGCGCCGATGTAAGGGATCAGCACAGAAATCCCCACCAGCACCGCCAGCAGCAGCGCGTAATTAAGTCCCAGTATCAGGAAGGCAATCCAGGTGACAAAACCTACCGCGACCATTTCCAGTACTTTGCCGCGAATGTAGTTGGTGATTTGCTGATTCATCTCCTGCCAGACCACGCCCGCCAGACCACGATTGCGCGGCAGCACACGACGCACAGCGTTCAGCATCTGATCTTTATCTTTCAGCAGGAAGAACACCATCAGCGGCACTAGCACCAGATAGATCATCAGCGTCATCAATCCCACCAGCGAGGCGAGAGAGTATTTCACCAGTGATTCACCTAATCCGGTCAAACGGCTGCGCAGATTTTCCACGATGATATCGATGATGCCCGCATCCACCAGCGCCGGGAAACGTTTCGGCAAACCCGCGGCATAGACGTAGAGCTTGTTCAGCATATTCGGCAAGTCACGCAGCAGGTTGATGCCCTGCTGCCAGGCCACCGGCGCGACAATCAGCACCATCACCAGCAAAATGCCAGCGAACACAATCAGCACCATGCTGGTCGCGCAGGTACGGCTGCATCCCAGGCGCTGCAGCCGAACGGTTGGCCACTCCAGCAGATAAGCCAGCACCAGCGCGACCAGCAACGGTGCCAATAACCCACTGAAGAAAAACAGGATGCAGAACGCCATCAACAAGATCACCAACAGGCCAATCGCCTCGGGATCGCTAAAGCGACGTTTGTACCATTGGAAAAGCAGAACCAGCATTTCACTTCCTTGACGCCAAAAACGGGATGGCGATTGTACAGAAATTTGCAGCGATTGCCTGATGCGCATCAATGCGCACCCTACGAATATCAGATGATATTATGCGTCTGTGCGCACCTTACGAAAACCCGGCGATATTGCGCGTCTGTGCGCACCGGACCCGTTGCGCTGTCTTGTTGTAGGGGAGCCATTTATGGCACCCGGAAAGCGCTAGCGCGTAATGCTACTCACGAGCGCGTCCTGGCCGGCAATCATCACGCAGTTACGCCCGGCATTTTTCGCCTGATAAAGTGCAGCATCCGCCTGTTTCAGGCTCATGTCTTGCGGCCCGTTGTCCGCTTCCCAATGCGCGATACCCACCGACAGCGTGATATGGCCGACATGGTCAATCCAGCTCTCGGCAATGCTGGTGCGCACGCGCTCGGCAATCACACGCGCTTCTTCCGTTGAGGTAGCTGGCAGCAGCATCAGAAACTCCTCGCCGCCGTTACGGCACACCACGTCAGTCTGGCGCGCACTGTTGCGCAGGGTTCGTGCCACCTGTTTGATCACTTCGTCACCCACATCATGGCCGAAGTTGTCGTTCACCCGTTTGAAGTGATCGATATCCAGCGCCAGCACCGCGAAGGGCTGACGCATGGTTTCGAAGTAATCCAGCACCGCACTCAGGCCACGGCGGTTAAGCAGGCTGGTCATCGGATCGGTTTGTACTTCCGATTTCAGCCGACCGATTTTGTCCTGAACCAGACCAATCCCCGTCAGCAAGGCGCGTTTCACCTGCGCCGCTTCGAAGTACCAGGCTCGAATACCGCCAATTTCACCCGATACGCCCTGGGTATCCATCTGGCTGGCTTTACGCGCCAGTTGCCACAGCGGCAAGGCAATCAGACGGGCGAAAATCACCGCCATCAGCAAGGTCAGCAGCGCAAACGGTACAGAGTTTTTCAGCACTTTCAGCAGCAAGCCGGAAAGCGGTTGCAGGGTGACGTCAGTCGGTTTGAGCGCCACCACCATCCAGCCAGTGGTCGGCACAATGGCGTAACCCGCCAGTTTCGGCGTGTCTTCTTCGATGACCTGCACCTCGCCATTGGTGCTCTCTTTGCGTTGACGCTCGCTGACGATCTCCGGCGCGGTTTTACCAATCAGCTGAATATTCTGGTGGTAAAGCACCTGATTGTTGCTATCCAGTACATACACGCGCGTGCCATCCCGGTAGAACTGCTCACCGAGTAACGCATTGAGAATACTTTTCTTCTTCAGATAGATGGTGCCGCCGACATAGCCAAGGTAGCGCCCTTCGTTGCTCCAGATTGGCCAGGAGACAAACACCACCAGATTGTTGGCAGCAGAGATGGTGGGTTTACTCACCATCGGTTGACGCTGCGCCAGCGCTTCCCGCGAGGCCTGGCTGGTGAGCTGCATGCCTTTGAGCATCAGTGACTCAGGCGAAATTGCTTTCACTATCCCGTTGGTATCGACCACCGCAACGGAGTTAAAGCTGTTGGTTTGCTCACGTAGACGGTTCACTTCCTGCTGCGCCAGTTCCGGATTATCAAAATCCTTGCCCAACTGCGTCGCGCTGTAGTGCAGCTGCGACTGTGCCAGCTGGAAAAAGACTTCCGTGGTGGCAGCCAGTTTGGTGGCATAAGCGCGATTGGCTTCGAGAGTGCTCTCGATCAGCACCATACGCTGAACGCGCCAGGTGGCGTACAACGTATTGGCGAGCGTAATGACGATACTGGTGATCGCCAGCAACGCGATCAGCGTACGCAGGTCAGTTTTTGGCCGGATGCGCATCAGCATGACGCAACCGCCCTGGTGTGAGAATTCATAATTTGCGTGCCTGACAATATAGTTATAGTTGGACTAGCTACCCCTGGTGAGGGAACCGCCAATTGTACACCTGCAAACCAGATTGAGCACGAACCATCCTGTCAGGCACGCGTAATTATTCAGCAAACGTTGGCGCTAATCGATCAGACCATTCGCATCATAGAACGGCCACGGTCCCGGATAATCGCCGATAGCGCACTGATGCGTCGTCATACCTTGCTGAGGATGCCAGCGATGCAGCAGGAAACCAGGCGGTTCCAGCACGAAATTCGCCGGACCATTTTCAGATAAATCAAAGGCCACCTGATGCGACACGCCCGGTGCCACGCAGACCAGCGTCCCGGCAAAACGCGCCTGTACCGAGCGATGTAAATGGCCGCTCAGCACGCGTTCCACCTGCGGATGCTGGCGGATGATCGCCGCCAGCGCTTCAGGATTGCGTAGCGGCTGCTTATCCATATGGCCGATACCGGAAATCAGCGGTGGATGGTGCAGCATCACCAGCGTGGGCAATTGCGGCTCACGCACCAGCTGCTCTTCCAGCCAGGCCAGCTGCGCTTGATCCACATAGCCCCAAGGCTGCTGCGGCACGCTGGAATCCAGCGCCAGCAGCTGCACACCTTTCACCCGCGCCTGCCAGTTGAGGGTTTCACCGCGCTGCAGATAGTGGTGATCCGGAAACGCCGCGCGTAACTGCTGGCGATCGTCGTGATTGCCCGCCATCAGCATGTAAGGCAGCTGCAGACGACGCAGCGCCGTTCGCAGCGTTTGATACTCTTCCGCGTTGCCAAAATCCACCAGATCGCCGGTGATCACCACCATGTCCGGGCGCGGCGTCAAACGATTCAATGTCTCGATAACCCGCAGCAGCGCCGCCTGGGTATCCACTTTTTTGTACGACAGGCGACCGTTGGCCTTAATGTGTAAATCACTTATTTGCGCAATCAGCGTCAATGCTTCAGACACGAAATTCTTCCTCAGGATGCAGAAAATTGAAGTGCGGCGTCCTGCGCCAGCGTCCAGCTCACCGGTTGTCCGGCGTGCCAGGCTTCACGCGCGTGGCGATCAACCTGAATCGGCGTCGCCAGGCCAATGTCGATCATCAACCGCTGCGAGGCGCCTAAAAAGGTACTGGCGAGGATAAAGCCCTGACGTGCATAACGATTGTCATCGGCGAGCAGCACATCTTCCGGACGACAGAAGCGCTGTGGATTGCCGCGCTTATCAACATCGACGCAGTTAATCGCCCCCACAAAATCAGCAACAAACTTCGAAGCGGGATGCTGATAGATATTTTGTGGCGTATCGATCTGCACCAGACGCCCCTGCTCCATCACGGCAATACGATCGCCGAGGGCCATCGCCTCTTGCTGATCGTGGGTGACGTACACGGCGGTGATCGCCAGCTTCTTCAGCAGCGTGCCGATTTCCAGGCGTAAGCGGTCACGCAAACGCGCATCCAGCGCCGCCAGCGGCTCATCAAACAGCAGCACTTTAGGACGAGCCGCCAGCGCGCGCGCCAGTGCCACACGCTGTTTCTGTCCGCCCGAGAGCTTATCAATACTGCGTTGCGACAAGGCGCTGAGATCCACCAGTTCCAGCATCTCCTGCACGCGCGCTTCACGTTCTGCGCGCGCCACGCCCTGTACTTTCAAGCCGTAAGCCACGTTCTCTGCGACGTTAAGGTTGGGGAACAACGCGTAGTTCTGGAACACCATACCGACGTTGCGTTTCTCAATCGGCAGCGCGGTAACGTTGCGATCGTCGAACCACACTTCGCCGCCATCATCGCAGCGCTCAAGCCCGCTGATGATACGCAGCGTGGTGGTTTTGCCGCAGCCAGAAGGGCCGAGCAGCACCAGGGTTTCACCGGGATTGACGGTCAGATCGAGCGGATGCAGTGCTAATTGGTGATTGAAGTGACGCGAGCAACCGCGCAACGTCACGGTAACGGCCGCAGGATTCATGCCGCCTCCTTGTTTTGGCGCGAGACCGCGCGGTTAAGCCAGTGATTGACCGCATTTAGCATCAGCAGCAGCGGTAAAATCATCAAAATGAAAATCAGCGTGTAGGCGGAACCCACTTCCAGTCGCATCGAGGCGTAACTGTCCGCAAGGCCGACCGGCAAGGTTTTGGTCAGTGGCGTATGCAACATCCAGGTGATGTTGAACTCGCCGACCGACAGAGTGATCACCATAAAGGCCCCAGCAAGAATGCCGTTGCGACAGTTAGGCACCACTACGGTAAAGAAGCGCTGCCACAGGCTGGCTCCGAGACTGGCGGAAGCCTCTTCCAGGCGCGGCATATCCACCGCCTGCATCACTGCCAGCACCGGGCGCATCATAAACGGCAGCGTAAACAGCACGTGACCAATCAGGATAAACACCCAGCTGTCACGCAGGCCGGAGAACTGGCCGTACAGCAGAATGATACCGAGCGCGGTGGCTAAACCGGGCAACGCCACCGGCAACATCAGGCACTCTTCAATACGTGCCGCCCAGCGTCCAGGCGCTTTTAACAAGCCCCACGCGGCAGGCACGCCAATCGCTAGCGTGACCAGTAAGCAGAACAGCGCAATCAGCAGCGACAACCAAAACGTGTCGGCATACATCTCCCACACCTGCTCAACCCACTTCAGGGTCAAGCCGCTGCGCAGGCCGATAAAATAGTTGTTAGTGACACCTGCCAGCATCGACAGCACCACCGGCACGATCATAAACAGCGCAGTCAGCGTGGTGACCAGCAGTTGCAGGCTAAACAAGCCGCGACGATTCATACTGCCCCCTTATGTGCCAGACGGCGCGCCAGCATCAGCGCCAGCCAGGCCACCGCGCCCATCACCACCGACAGCGCCGCCGCCGTGGCAAAGTTGGCGTAGTTGGTGAATTCGCCATAAATGGTCAGCGGCAGTACCGCCAGATTCGTACCCAGAGTGAAAGCGGTGCCAAATGCGCCCATGCTGGTGGCGAAACAGAGCGCGCCGGTAGAGAGCAACGCCGGTTGCAGTCCGGGCACAATCACATCCCAGGTAATTCGCCACTGGCTGGCACCGAGTGAACGTGCCGCCTCTTCCAGCGAGCGATCGAGCTTTTCACTGGCGGCCACCAGCGTGACGATGGCGCGCGGCAGCGAGAAATAGAGATAACCGATAAACAGCCCGGTGAGTGAGTAAGCCAGCGTCCAGCGCTCGTGCACCAGGCTCATGCTGATTTGTGCCAGCAAGCCCTGACGGCCCGCCAGCATCACCACCAGGAAACCCACCACGACGCCAGGAAAGGCCAGCGGGAAGGTCAATAAGGCTAATAACGTGCCGCGCCCAGCAAAACGCTGTCGCGCCAGAAAACAACCAACGATGGCGGCAATCGCCAACGTCACTATCGTCACGGCCAGGGACAGCACAACGGTATTCAACAAGCTAAACAGATAGTTTGGCTGAGTGATCACCGTCCAGTAGCCGCTGTGCTGGGTGGTGCGATCGTTTTGCATACCGATTTGCAGCAAGCGCGCAAACGGCAGCAGCCAGAAGGCGCTGAAGAACAGCAGCGCGGGCAACGCCAGCCATAACCATTTGCTGCCCGGTAAGCTGCGAGCCTGGCGGCGTGAAGCCGCCAGGGTGTCGGAGATCGACATGATTAATGAATCTCGCTCAGGTACTTAGCAGAGAACGCTTTCTGTGCATCGGCCATCTGCTGATAGTCGACGGTTTGTGCACGAGCGTAATCGCTATCCGGCAGGAAGAATTTCTTCGCTTCGGGCGACATTGCTGAAGTACGCACCGGGCGCAGGAAGGCGTTCGCCCATATCGCCTGACCTTTGTCAGACAGCACATAGTCGATCACTTTCTTGCCGTTGGCTTCGTGTGGCGCGTTCTTCACCAGACTGATGACGTAAGGAACGGTCACCGTGCCCTCTTTCGGGATCACAAACGCGACGTTGGCGTGATCTTTATATTTGGCGCGATAAGCGTTGAAGTCGTAGTCGAGCAGAATCGGGATTTCGCCAGAGAGCAGACGCGCGTAGGCAGTTTGCTTCGGTACGATTGGCTGGTTGGCCTGCAACTTCTTGAACCAGTTCAGCGCAGGTGTGAAGTCCTGCATGTTGCCGCCTTTCGCCTGGTTAACTGCCACAGCAGCCACATAACCGACAAAGGCACTGGCCGGGTCGAGATAGCCAATCATGCCTTTGTACTCAGGCTTCAGCAGGTCATCCCAGGATTGCGGGATCGGCGCGCCGCCCAGTGCATCCACGTTGACCATAAAGCCCATGGTGCCAGAGTGCAGTGCGACCCATTTACCGTTGGGATCTTTCATTCCTGCGGGGATATCATCCCAGTGCTGCGGCTTGTAGCCGGTGATGACGCCCGCGCTGTCTGCCTGGATGCCGAAACTGACGCCGTAATAGACCACATCTGCAACAGGATTACCTTTCTCCGCCACCATTTGCGCCAGCGCCTGGCCGGAGTTTTTGTTGTCTTGTGGCACGGTGATGCCGGTGTCTTTGGCAATGGCTTTGAGCTGTGTACCCCAGTCAGCCCACTCGGGCGGACAGTTGTAGCAGATCGCGGTGTCTGCGGCCTGAGTGAAAGTACTGAACAGCGAACCGGCGGTCAGCGCGATCGCTCCTGCAAGAATTTTCATTTTTTTATGGAATTTCATGGTGGTTATGGTTCCCTGGTGGTGGCAGTCAAAACGGTAGCTGGCGCGGCGATGCTCTCACCGCTCCGCAACCGATGGGCCAGTACGCGGGTGCCGCGGCTGGCTTGTTGTAACAACATATCGATGGCACAGGCACCGAGCATATCCGCTGGCTGCGAGACGCTCGCCAGCGATGGCGCAATCTGCTCGCCAATATCGATGCCATCAAAGCCCATCACCGAGAGCTGCTGCGGGATGCGTACACCGGCACGCGCCGCAGCACCAATCAGGCTGATGGCGAGCAAATCATTGGTACATATCACCGCCGTCAGCGGTGCTGAGCCCTGCAACTGCGGTTGCAGTAGCGCGAAATCAGAATGGGTATGGCTGGCCATTTCAATCACCGGCAGCGCGTTCAGCCCTGCGGCCTGCATCGCATCGCAGTAGCCCTGATAACGCAGGCGAGCGCGGTCAGATTGCAGCATCGGACCGGCGATCATGCCGATATGGCGATGGCCAAGAGACAGCAATTGCTCGGTGGCTTCCCGCATCGCCTGCTGGTTATCCACGCAGATGGCTGGCCAGTGGCTCTGTTGCGGAACGTTGTGCGCGAGGACAAAAGGCATACTGGCTTCGTGCAGCGTGGTCAGTACCGCGCTGTTATCCGCATCGGCAACGGTCAGCACCAGGCCAGCGACGCGCTGACGCAGCATATGTTCAACAATTGCCGCTTCACGTTCTGGCTGATAATCACTGGTCGCCACCAATAAGCCATAACCCGCCGCGCGCGCCTGACGCTCCATCGCCTGTAACTGCCGTGAGAAGATCGGGTTCAGCAGCGAAGGCAGCAGCACACCGAGCGTGGTGGAACTTTGCGTACGCAGCTGACGTGCAATGTGATTGGGACGAAATCCGAGTTGTTCCGATGCCGCCAGCACCTTTTCCAGCGTGTCCGGCCGGAGAAGATGGGGATCAGAAAATGCGCGTGCGGCGGTAGCGCGTGATACGCCAGCCAGCTTTGCCACACTGATTAAATCGGACATGTTCGCCTCGTAAATGAGCAATGAGATCGATCTCATTGGCGCTTAAAGTAGCGGCGAACTGTGACAGCAACATCGCGGGGATATGACGGAAAAATGACAGCAGCGCGAACTGCTGTCAGAAAGGAATTACAACATCAGGAAGGCGTAACCTTCGTTTTGCAGCGAGGCCACCGTGGTGCCGCTGGAGAGGGTATGCGTCACGCGGGTATCTATCCAGTCTCTCTGTAGCTGATGGAAGGCCACCGACTGGTCGCAGATTGTCACCTTCACACCTGCCTGCTTCAATTCATCAATCAACTTCAGGTTCGGGTTATCGCTGCCGTAAGCTTTGCGGAATTGTTCGTTATTGAGCGCAGCGGGCACTGCGTCGCTGTTGATCGACACGACAAAATTCAGCTGATTCAGCGGTACACCGGCAGCGTAATAGAGGTTAGTGACACGTGCCACACGTTCCAGTCCGAGGTTAGGTTGACGAACATCCCCTTCCGTGCGGTTGATCTGAAAAACGATCTTATTGCTCAGGCCTGGCGTATTCGCAGGGTTGTAATCTGGCGTATTCACAAAATGGATTTTGCCGTAGCCCGCGATGGCTGGCGTGCTCCAGAAGTCCGCTGGCTCGCTTTTGTTGTCAGTAAACTTGCTGCTGACCTTATCCACCAGTTCTGGAAGCTGTAAAACATTACCGCCCACAAAACCTGCCAGTGCGGCGATAACAATATAGGACGCTGGACGCATTTCACATTCCTCGATAGAAGAGCCTAAGCCCAATTACATTTGCAGGAAGGCATAACCCTGATTTTCCAGCGTCGACACGGTGGTCGGGCTGGATAACGCATGAATAACCGATTGATCGATCCACTCTTTCGGGAAGTGATGGAACGCCACTGACTGATCGCACACCGACACTTTGACGCCTAATTTGTTGAGCTCGCCAATCAGCGCCAGATTAGGGTTGTCGGCCTTATAGAACTGTTGGAAATGCGCATTATCCAGCATGGCGGGCGTCGCATCGCCGGTCACGGACACCACAAAGTGCAGCTGGTCTGCGGACACGCCTGAAGCAATGTAGAGGTTCACCACGCGAGCCACACGTTCCAGCCCTAAGTTAGGGCGCTTCATATCTCCTTCACTTTTGGTGATTTGAAACACTACTTTGTTGCTCAGTCCCGCTACCGGTTTAAACGCGGCATCAGATTCGTAATGGATTTTGCCGTAGCCTTCGACGGCGGGCGTGCTCCAGAATCCTTCTGGATCGGTCGGTTCGGCAGAAAAATGGCTCACCACACGCTGATAAATATCATCACTTTTGCTGACGGTGGCGCCAACAATCCCGCCCACAATGGCAATCAGGGCGTAAGAGACAACAGAACGCATAAAAAACTCTCCGGCATGCACTGCGCGAATTCACAGTCCGTTTGAATAAAGTGCCTTATCTATACCACAGCGTGAGCATGGCAAAAGTCCTGTAGTTTCGGGCTGTCCGGGGTTTTCATTGCGGAAATAATAATTAGTCAGGCTAATTGAATAATGCTTTTGATTGAGAGGAAGGCAGTACTAAAAAAATAACTGGCATGAATCGATTACCCTCTGTTGAGGTTTTATAAAGCGGGTAGCGATGAAAATATGACCATACTTAACTAAAATTTCAGCGGATCTTTAAAATTCACCATTAAAATCACTGATGGTTAAAACAGGACAGCTCACTGTTTTAGCGCGTGTTTTTCAGAGTAAACCTGGAAAAGTTCATGCCAGATTCAATTATTTTGAGCAACTTTACGTAACTTTAACTTCCTGGCCTGTAAAAGCGCTAACCTGGTCATGGCGGGCTATTCAATTTTTTGCTGCAATTAACGCCTGCGGTAACCATTTTTTCATTTTAAGCCTGTGTCGCTTCTTCATTTGCTTGTTACCGCCCGCTGGTTAAGATAGAACCGCTGCGTCAAAGGAAAGTACGCGCAGAACATTTGAACGACTTACCTGTCCAATTGCAGGTGACTTTTACAGGATCAAGGCATGTTTAACCGGTTGAAGAAATCAGTGCTGGCGGCCCTTATTCCTACGCTGCTGCTGACGCCCGCGCTCTCGGTGCGCGCTGACGTGAGTGATAATCTGCCCGATATGGGAACCACGGCGGGTTCGACGCTTTCTATTAATCAGGAATTACAAATTGGCGACTTCTATGTGCGCCAACTGCGCGCCAGTGCGCCGCTGATTAACGATCCGCTTCTCAATCAATACATCAATGAGCTCGGCCAACGCCTGGTCGCCCACGCAAACTCGGTGCGCACGCCGTTTCATTTCTTTTTGATCCAGAATGACGAACTCAATGCCTTCGCCTTCTTCGGCGGCAATGTGGTGCTGCATTCGTCACTGTTCCGCTATACCGATAATGAAAGCCAACTGGCATCGGTGATGGCGCACGAAATCTCTCACGTCACGCAACGTCACCTGGCGCGTGCAATGGAAGAGCAGAAACGCAATGCGCCTCTCACGTGGGTCGGTGCATTGGGTTCTATTCTGTTAGCCATTGCCAGCCCGCAGGCCGGGATGGCGGCGTTAACCGGTACTTTGGCGGGCACGCAGCAGGGCATGATCAGCTTCACTCAGGCCAACGAGCAGGAAGCCGACCGCATCGGTATTCAGGTGCTGCAACGCGCCGGTTTCGATCCGCAGGCAATGCCGAGTTTCCTGCAAAAGCTCGCCGATCAAAGCCGCTTCTCCTCCAAACCGCCGGAAATTTTGCTGACGCACCCCTTGCCGGATAGCCGTTTAGCCGATGCCCGAAATCGTGCTAACCAGATGCGCCCGGTGGTGGTGCAGTCATCGGAAGGGTTCTATATGGCGAAGGTGCGTTCGTTGGGCATGTACGCCACTGGCCGCAATCAACTGACCGATGACCTGTTAAATGAGTACGCCAAAGGTAATTCGCGTGAGCAGATGGCCTCGCAATACGGTAAAGCGGTGCAATTCCTGCAGGCGAAAAGCTTCGACAACGCGAAAAAGATCATCGCACCGATGCTCGCCAAACAGCCGGATAATATTTGGTTCCTTGATATCATGACGGATATCGATATTGGTCTGAATCAGCCGCAGCAGGCCATCAGCATGCTGACCAGCGCCAAAGGCAGCAGCACCAGTCCGGTATTACAGCTCAACCTTGCTAACGCTTATGTGGAAGCCAAACAGCCGGCGAACGCCAGCCGCATTCTGAATCGCTATACCTTTGCACACCCGGATGATGTCAATGCCTGGGATTTGCTGGCGCAGGCTTCCGCGGCGCAAGGGTTACGAGATGAAGAGTTATCTGCACGTGCGGAAGGATTAGCGCTGAATGGGCAGCTCGACCAAGCAATCACCACTTTAAGCAGTGCCAGCGCGCAGGTGCCGCTCGGCAGTTTGAAACAGGCGCGTTACGATGCCCGCATCGACCAGTTCCGGGAATTGCAAAAGCGGTTCCGTCAGTATCAGAAAGGATAAAAAAATCATGGTGAGCATTTATCACAACCCGCGTTGCAGCAAGAGCCGCGAAACCCTGGCGCTGTTGCAGGATAAGGGTATCGAGCCGGATGTGGTGCTGTATCTTGAAACACCACCTGACGAGCAGGCGCTGAAAACCTTGCTTCAACAACTTGGCATGAGCAGTGCACGCGAACTGATGCGCCGTAAAGAGGATCTGTATAAAGAATTGAATCTGGCGGACAGTGATCTGAGTGAAGATCAATTGCTGCAGGCAATGGTGGCGCATCCAAAACTGATCGAACGCCCCATCGTGATCAACGGTGACCAGGCGCGTATTGGACGTCCACCGGAAGCGGTGCTGGAGATCGTTTAAAGCCCCAGCGCTTCTTTTACAAAAGGAATGGTGAGTTTGCGTTGCGCGCTGATTGAGGCGCGATCGAGCCGATCGAGCGTATCAAACAGCGTACGCATTTCACGATCGAGGCGTTTCAGCAAGAAGCGCCCGACATCTTCCGGTAACTCGAAACCGCGCAGTCCGGCCCGCAACTGCATCGCCTGTAATTTGTCTTCGTCAGAGAGCGGCTGTAAGCGATAAATCTGGCCCCAGTCGAGCCGTGAGGCAAGATCCGGCAGTGCGAGATTGAGCTGACGCGGCGGACGATCGCCGGTGATCAGCAAACGCGTTTTGCCGATTTCCAGGATACGGTTGTAGAGATCGAAGATCGCCATCTCCCACTCTGCGTCTCCGGCAATGCATTCGATATTATCGATACACACCAGCGCCAGATTCTCCATACCATCCAATACTTCCGGCACGAACCAGGTGCGTTTATCCAGCGGAACATAACCTACCGCTTCACCACGCGCAGACATTTCCGCGCAGGCGGCGTGCAATAAGTGGCTGCGGCCGCCGCCTTCGCGTGACCAGAAATAGAGATAGCTGCCGTGCTGCTGAGAAAGTGCGCCTTGCAGCGCCGCCAGCAAAGACGGATTTTCCCCCGGCCAGAAACTGGCAAAGGTTTCATCATCGGGTAAATAGAGTGGCAGTGAAAGCTGTGCCGGCGTGTTCAGAAGTACCTCAACGGATGAGCAGGCAGAAAACGGCGCAAGTTTATCACGATCTTTGCAAGAGATGAACCGGGCTTCCCTGCCCGGCAAAGCGCATCAGGCTTCGCGCTTTTCTTCGGCATCCAGCACCACTTCTTCCGGACGTAACAGGTTGATTACGCGGAAAATCAGTGCCAGTGCTACGCCGACGATGGTTGCCAGCGCCATACCTTTCAGCTCAGCGGCGCCGATGTGCACTTTGGCACCACTGACGCCGATGATCAGGATCACCGAAGTCAGGATCAGGTTCTGCGCTTTGTTGTAATCCACTTTAGATTCAATCAATACGCGAATACCGGATGCACCGATCACCCCGTACAGCAGCAGAGAAACGCCACCCATTACCGGTACCGGGATCGCCTGAATCGCTGCCGCCAGTTTACCTACGCACGAGAGCAGAATCGCGAAGATCGCCGCCCCGCCAATCACCCAGGTGCTGTATACGCGGGTAATCGCCATCACGCCGATGTTCTCACCGTAAGTGGTGTTTGGCGTGGAACCGAAGAAACCGGAGATCATGGTGGACAAGCCGTTGGCAAACATTGAGCGATGCAGACCGGGATCGCGAATCAGATCTTTCTTCACGATATTCGCCGTCACCACCAGGTGGCCGACGTGCTCGGCAATCACCACCAGCGCTGCAGGCAGGATGGTCAGCATCGCTGCCCATTCGAAGCGCGGCGTGTAGAAGGTAGGCAACGCGAACCACGGCGCATCGGCAACGGATTGCCAGTTTACGATGCCCATAAAGGATGAGAGCGCGTAGCCCGCCAGCACGCCGATCAGAATCGGGATAATGGCAAGGAAGCCGCGGAACAGCACCGAACCAAACACGGTCACACCGAGCGTCACCATCGAGATAATGATGGTTTTGCTATCAGGTGAGGTGCCATCTGCCGGTAACAGACCCGCCATGTTGGCAGCGACACCTGCCAGCTCAAGGCCGATAACGGCAACAATCGCACCCATCGCGGCCGGTGGGAACATCACATCCAGCCAGCCGGTGCCGGCTTTTTTGACAATCAGCGCCACCACGCAGAACAGGAAACCGCACAGGATAAAGCCGCCCAGCGCCACTTCATAACCCAGCGGCAACAAAAGCAGCACCGGTGAAATAAAGGCAAAGCTCGAACCCAGATACGCCGGGATTTTGCCTTTACAGATAAACAGATACAGCAGCGTACCGACGCCGTTGAACAGCAAAACGGTGGCCGGGTTGATGTGGAACAGAATCGGCACCAGCACCGTGGCGCCGAACATGGCGAACAGGTGTTGCAAGCTGAGTGGAATGGTTTGCAGCAGCGGTGGACGTTCGTCTACCCCGATAGCCCTACGAGTCATCATTTATCCCCTTCCCCTGCGTCCTTCAAACCATGGCTGCGTTGGCTGCTCTCGTTCACCCGAATCACTTACTGGAGTAAGCTCATCGGGATGACCTCGATTGCCGCCTTGCCATGGCTCGAATGACTTGGGGATGATTGTTGTGTTTTTGCCAAAAAAAAGCCGACTCTCTGGCCGGCTGGATGCTTTATTTATTTCGTTCCGAAAATCTTGTCGCCTGCATCACCCAAGCCTGGAATGATGTAGCCCTTCTCGTTCAATCCCTGATCGATTGACGCGGTGTACAGCTCAACGTCCGGATGTGCTTTCTCCAGCGCCGCAATCCCTTCCGGGGCTGCCACCAGCACCAGCACTTTAATGCTGTTGCAGCCGGCTTTCTTCAGCAGGTCGATAGTGGCGATCATCGAACCACCGGTTGCCAGCATTGGATCCACAACTAATGCCAGACGCTCTTCGATATTGGATACCAGCTTCTGGAAATACGGCACTGGCTCCAGCGTCTCTTCATCACGGTAGATACCGACTACGCTGATGCGCGCACTGGGTACGTGTTCCAGCACACCTTCCATCATGCCGAGGCCCGCACGCAAAATCGGCACCACGGTGATTTTTTTGCCTTTGATTTGGTCAACGTCAACCGGGCCGTTCCAGCCTTCAATGGTGACGCGCTCCGTTGCCAGATCGGCGGTGGCTTCATAGGTCAGCAGGCTGCCCACTTCCGAGGCCAGCTCGCGGAAGCGTTTGGTGCTGATATCATGCTCACGCATCAGGCCCAGTTTATGTTTGACCAGCGGGTGTTTGACTTCCACGATCTTCATGATTGTTCTCCCGGAATTGAGTTGAGCTAAAAAAAAATCGCCGGATTATACCGCCTTTTTGCCGCCGCGCCACTTGTCATTGGTCAAGGGCTTAGCGAGATCCGCGTGATCATAATGATTGGCGAAAAATCAGCGCTGTGCAAAGCGGCGTGAGATGGGACTCGCAAACGTTTGCCTGCACTGGTAGAATTAGCGCGCTTAATTTTTGCCACCAACCGCAATTCGCGTGGGGATTCCGCAGTGACCGACAAAACCTCTCTCAGCTACAAAGACGCCGGTGTTGATATCGATGCTGGTAACGATCTGGTTGACCGTATTAAAGGCGTAGTAAAGAAAACTCGCCGCCCGGAAGTGATGGGTGGATTGGGTGGCTTTGGCGCGCTCTGTGCGCTGCCGCAGAAATACCGCGAGCCTGTGCTGGTCTCCGGAACCGATGGCGTCGGCACCAAGCTGCGTCTGGCGATGGATCTCAAACGTCATGACAGTATCGGTATCGATCTGGTTGCGATGTGTGTCAACGACCTGATTGTGCAAGGCGCTGAGCCGCTGTTCTTCCTCGACTACTACGCAACCGGCAAACTGGACGTGGATACCGCTTCAGCGGTGATCACGGGTATCGCCGAAGGTTGCCTGCAGTCGGGTTGTGCGCTGGTCGGCGGTGAAACCGCTGAGATGCCAGGCATGTACCACGGTGAAGACTATGACGTGGCGGGTTTCTGCGTCGGCGTGGTGGAAAAATCAGAAATTATTGACGGTTCGAAAGTACAGGACGGCGACGTTCTGGTCGCGCTGGGTTCAAGCGGCCCGCATTCGAACGGTTATTCTCTGGTGCGCAAGATTCTGGAAGTCAGCCAGACCAACCCAGAAACTAAACAGCTGGATGGCAAGCCATTGGCTGACCACCTGTTGGCACCGACCCGCATTTACGTGAAAAACATCCTTAGCCTGATCGAGCAGGTGGATGTGCACGCGATTTCTCACCTGACCGGTGGCGGCTTCTGGGAAAACATCCCACGCGTGCTGCCAGACAATACTCAGGCCGTGATTGATGAGAAAAGCTGGCAGTGGCCGTCTGTGTTCAGCTGGCTGCAGCAGGCTGGTAACGTCAGCCGTCACGAAATGTACCGTACCTTTAACTGCGGCGTGGGCATGATCATCGCGCTGAGCCCGGCCGATGCCGATAAAGCGGTACAGCTGATGACCGACGCTGGTGAGCAGGCGTGGAAAATCGGTGTGATTAAAGCCTCTGACTCAGAAGAGCGAGTGGTTATTAATCCATGAAAAAACTGGTTGTGCTGATCTCCGGCAACGGAAGCAATCTTCAGTCCATCCTCGACGCCTGCGAAAGCGGGCGTATCAACGGCAGCGTCGCTGCCGTTTTCAGTAACAAAGCCTCAGCGTTGGGTTTGACGCGTGCGCAGGAAGCCAGCGTACCGGGTCATAGCCTTGCCGCCAGTGATTTTGCCGACCGCGATGCCTTTGATCGCCAGCTGATGCAGGAAATCGATGCCTATGCGCCGGATTTAGTGGTGCTGGCCGGTTACATGCGCATTCTTAGCCAGGCGTTTGTCGCGCACTATCACGATCGCTTGATCAACATCCATCCGTCGCTGCTGCCGAAATATCCCGGACTGCATACCCATCGTCAGGCGTTAGAAAATGGCGATGAGGAACACGGCACATCGGTACATTTTGTGACAGATGAGCTGGATGGCGGACCGGTGATTTTGCAGGCCCGCGTGCCGGTATTTGCTGAAGATGATGAAGAAGAGATCACCTCACGCGTGCAGCATCAGGAACATGCGATCTATCCGCTGGTGATCGGCTGGTTTGTCGATGGGCGCTTGCAGATGCGTGAAGGAAAAGCCTGGCTGGATGGGCAACCATTGCCGCCTCAGGGTTACGCGCACGAATAAATTCCTCGGTGCGCATGAATGCGCACCCTACAATTTACGCTGAACGTGGGTCTCGGTACGCATGAATGCGTTACCTACAACTTGCGCTGAAATTCGTAGGGGCGCCATTTATGGCGACCGATATCATGCTCGCCCTTAACCAAATCTGCCCGTAATGTAATCTTCGGTTTTGCGCGCTTTTGGCGAAGTGAAGATCCGATCGGTTTCATCAAACTCCACCAGTTGCCCGTTATGCATAAACGCCGTGTAATCTGACACGCGCGCCGCCTGCTGCATGTTGTGCGTCACCAGCACCAGCGTGAAATGCTGCTTTAACGTGGTCATCAGCTCTTCAATCACCAGCGTAGAAATCGGATCGAGTGCCGACGTCGGCTCATCCAAAAGCAACACTTCCGGTTCAATCGCGATGGCGCGCGCAATCACCAGACGCTGCTGCTGACCGCTGGAGAGCGTCAACGCATTCTGCGCCAGATGATCCTTCACCTCACTCCATAGCGCCGCCGCACGCAGCGCGCGTTCGCAGGCTTCATTCAATACGCGACGATCGCGCACCCCTTGCAGCCGCAAACCATACACCACGTTTTCATAGATAGATTTTGGGAATGGATTTGGACGCTGAAACACCATGCCAATTCGGCGACGCAGCGCGGGCAGATCCTGAGTAGCCTGCATCACCGCGTGCTGATCGAGCAGAATCTCACCCTCGATGCGGCAACGATCAATCACATCATTCATGCGATTAAAGCAGCGCAGCAGCGTCGATTTGCCACAGCCCGACGGACCAATCAGCGCCGTGATGCGATTTTTCGGGATGCGCAGATCGATACTGTTCAGCGCCTGGCGATCACCGTACCACAGCGACAGCTGATTAACGGTTAACGCGATGTCGTAATCGGGCGTCATCTAAAAACCTTTTAGTGCGTCATTAGGCGGTAACGCTCGCGCAGACGATGGCGTAGCGCCATCGCCAGCAGATTGAGCGACAGAATTATTACCACCAGCAGCAAGGCGGTGGCGTAGAGCAGCGGTCGGTCAGCGTCGATATTCGGGCTCTGGAAAGCCAGATCGTAAATCTGAAAACCGAGGTGCATGAATTTGCGATCCAGATGGAGATACGGGAATACCGCATCCACCGGTAGTTCCGGGGCCATTTTCACCACACCCACCAGCATCAGCGGAGCCGTTTCCCCCGCCGCACGCGCCACGGCCAGAATCAGACCGGTGAGCATAGCGGGAACCGCCAGCGGTAACACCACGCGCCACAGCGTTTCCGCTTGTGTGGCACCCAGCGCCAGTGAGCCCTGACGCAGATTATCCGGGATGCGTGACAGTCCCTCTTCGGTAGCGACAATCACCACCGGCAGTGTCAGCAGCGCCAGCGTTAACGCGGCCCATAACAATCCGGGCGTGCCAAAGGTGGGATTAGGTAGCGAGCGCGAGAAGAACAGTTGATCGATAGTGCCGCCAATCAACCAGACAAAGAAGCCCAGACCAAACACGCCATACACAATGGATGGCACGCCGGCGAGATTCACCACCGCTATACGCACCAGACGGGTTAAGGCATTACGCCCGGCATATTCGTGCAGCCACACTGCCGCCACCACACCCAGCGGCATCACGATAATCGACATCAGCAACACCATCAGCACCGTGCCAAAAATCGCCGGGAACGCCCCGCTCTCGCCGCCGCCTGATGTCGGGGAATCGCTGACAAATTGCCAAATCTGACTGAAGAAGTGCTGCAACTTCTGCCCAAACGACATTGCGTTCGGATACCAGGCATCCACCACCTGCGCCAGCGGGATGATGTGATCCTGTCCCTGTACATCGCGCAGCACCAAAGTGTCACGCTCGCTCTCATGTTGCAGATGCGTCAGCTGCTGGGCTAACGCGCTGAAGCGCCGCTGCAGCGCCACACTATTGGCATCGAATTCCGATTGATCCTGCAGCGTGAAAGTACCGTGTTGCCGTTGCTCATCAGCTTGCTGCTGCAGGCTTTCCAGCTGTGCATTTAGGCGCGCCATTTGCACACGACGAATATGGCTGGCCTGACGCAGCTGCTCATGGACCTGCACCAGCCGCTGATGCAGCAGTGCGTCGCGATCGCGCGCGGTCAGCACCTCATTATCTTCCCGCAACTCAATCAGCCAGCCGTAAGCATTACCGCCGCTGCGGCGCTGTAACACCATCGCATCTGCTGGGCGACGCGTTTTCGCCGCGCCCTGGCTATACAGCACGCGGAAATCCGGTGCGGCAAAGTCACGATTACCGGTTTTCACCACATAGCGCCACTGCTCGCCCTGCGGCTGTTTGTGCAGGGTTTCACCCAGCACCATCACCGCAGCACCTTCCGGCGGCTGGAACAGGTATTGATCCACTGGCTGTGGCCAGAACGCACGCACACCCTGCCATCCCAGCAGGCCAATCAGCAAGGTAAACGCCAGTAAGCACACGGCCACCGCACCGGCGGTCAGCCAGCGCCAGCGATCGTTTTGACGCATCGCTTTCATCCCTGACCCTCATGCTGGCTATAACGCTGGCGTAAACGTTGACGGATCAGCTCCGCTACGGTGTTGATCACCAGTGTGAATATCAGTAACAACAGCGCACTCAGGAACAGAATACGGTAATGCGCACTGCCCGCTGCCGCTTCAGGCATTTCGATGGCGATGTTGGCCGAAAGCGCGCGTAGCCCGGCAAATAAGCCGCCTTCACTCACTGGCGTGTTGCCAGTGGCCATCAGCACAATCATGGTTTCACCCACTGCGCGGCCAAAGCCAATCATCAAAGCGGCAAATATCCCCGCTGAAGCGCCCGGCAATACCACGCGCGTCAGGGTTTGCCACGGCGTGGCGCCCAGCGCCAGTGAACCCTGCCCCAGCGCGCCCGGCACGCTGAATAAGGCATCTTCAGACAGCGTGAAGATCAGGGGCACCAGCGCAAAGCCCATCGCCAGCGCCGCAACCAATAAGTTGCGTTGTTCATAATGCGCTAACCGCTCACCGATATCCGGCCACAGCTGCGTAGGCAGCCACAGCGTTAACAGGGTGACGGCCAGCAATACCGGCAGCAGCAAAATCACTTCAAAGCCAGGGCGTCGCCAACGCTGCGGCAAATGCGGACTGAGAACGCCGCACAGCAGTAGAGTCACCGCCAGCACCAGCGGCAACAGCAAAACGCCGACCAGCGCGGTACTCACGTGCGGTGCCAGCCAGACGCCGGCAATCAATCCAATCACCACGCTCGGCAAAGCGCCCATCATTTCAATACCCGGTTTCACCCAGCGGCGTAATCCTGGCGACATAAACCATGCGGTGTACATTGCTGCCGCCAGGGCCAGCGGCGTGGCGAACAGTAACGCTAACGAGGCGGCTTTTAACGTGCCCAGCACCATGGGTATCAGGCTGAACTTGGCCTGATAGCTGTCGCCAGCGGCGGTGGATTGCCATACCCAATCCGGCTGCGGATAGTTTTCATACCAGATTTTTTGCCACAAATTGCGCCAGGTGAAATCAGGCCACGGATTATCCAGTGCAAACTGTTGCCATTGCCCATCGCGTTCAATAATTAGCGCATCGCCGCGCGGAGCAAACGCCAGCGCCTGAATACCCGGTGCCAGCTGACGCGTCAAAATCGGGCCCTGCTGTTTACTGGCGAACAGTTTGACCTCACCCGCAGCATTAAAGGTGGCAAACACACGGCGCTGGGCCTCAGGTACAACCTTTAATGCATCCTGGCTGTGATTAAAGGTATGAATTTCCTGTAGTCGCGGTCCTTTATCCCCGGCGATGGCAAACCATTGCTTTACCCCCTGCTCATCCTGAATCAGCAGTGTACGGCCGCCAGTGAGAATATGCAGGCTTTGCGGACGCTGGTTGAGGGTCTGCGTTTCACGCAGTTGTGCGCCCTCTGGGGTGATTTGCCATACGCGCAACAAGCGCCCTTCGCTGGCGTAGAGCAGCGTGCCATCGGGCGATAACAGCAAATGCTCGGCTTGCTGATGTGGCAACAGAATCTGATTGACGGTTTGCTGGTTCTCCAGCGTCATCACGCTGATGCCTGCCGGCGTTTGGGCGGCAATCCGCCACTGGTGATCGCTCAGCGAGGTGAGCGCCATGGTGGTAACCGCGCCCTGCGCCAGACGCAGCGGACGATCGCCAAACGGGAAGAACCATTGACCGTGATTTTCGTGGATCAGCGGTTGCATCAGGAGCAGTCCGCCCTGCATATTGAGTAGCACGCTGCTGCTATTGCTGCTGTTGACCGCCGCATCAGGATGCTGTTGCAGCACCAGCGCATCGGCGGCGGGTTGCCCATCGAGCGGAATAAAGCGCGCCTCGTTGCGGCTGATACGCCAGCCGAGATGCCCATCGCTGCCCATCGCCAGCACCGGGGCTTTATCCCAAAGTTGGATATTGGTGGTGGCTTGCATGCCTGGCGCACTGAACAGGGGTAACACCACCCAAATCAGCCAGAAGAATAACAGCAGCATCAGCAGTAAAATGCCCACGCCGCAACCCGTCACCACGCGACGAACAAACTGATCGACGGCACGGCGACGGCGGTCGCTGAAATGGACAGGGATACGGTTTATGCTCATGCAGGCCAAATTACAGGTGAAAACACGTCGCTATGTTGCCCGTAGCTGATTGATAAGACAACCTTTGGTGTTGGACAAGCTTGCCATACTCTCGCCATAATGGTGATGGACACTGAGCGGAGGCGCATTTTTGCGATTTTCCCGCCGGACAATCCGTCCAGCAACAGCATCACGGAGTCAGAATGGGTCAGGAAAAGCTGTATATAGAAAAAGAAATAAGCTGGTTAAGCTTCAACGAACGTGTTTTACAGGAAGCCGCGGACAAGACTAACCCGCTGATTGAGCGCATGCGCTTCCTGGGAATCTATTCCAACAATCTCGAAGAGTTCTACAAAGTGCGCTTCGCCGATCTGAAACGTCGCATTCTGATCGGTGAGGAGCAAGGCACGCCAACGTCCCTTCGTCATATACTGAAAAAAATTCAGCTGCGGGTGCAGAAATCGGATCAGGAATTCGATGCGCTGTACAACGACCTGCTGCTGGAAATGGCACGTAATCAGATCTTTCTGATTAACGAACGCCAGCTGTCGCCGAATCAGCAAGATTGGCTGCGCTATTACTTCAAACATCAATTACGCCAGCACGTCACGCCGATTCTGATCAACCACGACACCGATCTGATTGAGTTCCTCAAAGACGACTACACCTATCTGGCGGTCGAAATTATCCGCGGCGACGATATTCGTTACGCGCTGCTGGAGATCCCGTCAGACAAAGTTCCGCGCTTCGTCAATTTACCGGCCGAATCACCGCGTCGTCGCAAGCCGATGATCCTGCTGGATAACATCCTGCGTTACTGCCTGGATGAAATTTTCAAAGGCTTCTTCGATTACGATGCGCTGAATGCCTATTCGATGAAAATGACGCGCGATGCCGAGTACGATCTGGTGACCGAGATGGAATCGAGCCTGCTGGAATTGATGTCCTCCAGCCTGAAGCAGCGTCTCAATGCCGAACCGGTGCGCTTTGTGTATCAGCGTGACATGCCGGATGCGATGGTGGAAATGTTGCGCCATAAGCTGGCAATCTCGAACGACGATTCGATTGTGCCAGGTGGCCGCTACCACAACTTTAAAGACTTCATTGGCTTCCCGAACGTCGGTAAAGCCAATCTGGAAAACCGTCCGCTGCCGCAAATTCGCCACATCGGCTTCGACGGTTTCCGCAACGGTTTCGATGCCATCCGTAATCGTGATGTGCTGCTCTATTATCCGTATCACACCTTTGAGCACGTACTGGAACTGCTGCGTCAGGCCTCGTTCGACCCGAATGTGCTGGCAATCAAGATCAACATTTATCGTGTGGCTAAGAACTCACGCATCATGGATGCGATGATCCACGCGGCGTACAACGGTAAAAAAGTTACCGTTGTGGTTGAGCTGCAGGCGCGTTTCGATGAAGAAGCTAACATTCGCTGGGCGAAGCGTCTGACCGAAGCGGGCGTGCACGTAATCTTCTCTGCCCCAGGTCTGAAAATTCACGCCAAGCTGTTCCTGATTTCACGTCGTGAAGGCGATGAGATTGTGCGTTATGCGCATATCGGTACCGGTAACTTCAACGAAAAAACCGCCCGCATTTATACTGACTATTCATTGCTGACCGCTGATGCGCGTATCACCAATGAAGTGCGCCGCGTGTTTAACTTTATTGAGAACCCGTATCGCCCGGTCACATTCGAGCACCTGCTGGTATCGCCGCAGAACTCGCGTGACATGCTGTACAAGCTGATTGACGCCGAGATTGCCAATGCCCAGCAGAAAAAACCGGCTGGCATTACGCTGAAAATTAACAATCTGGTGGATAACGGTTTGGTTGATCGTCTGTATGCCGCATCATCCGCAGGCGTGAAGATCAATTTATTGGTGCGCGGCATGTGCTCTCTGATCCCTGATTTACCGGGCATCAGCGAAAATATTCGCATCACCAGCATCGTTGACCGTTATCTTGAGCACGACCGCGTCTATATTTTTGAGAGCGGCGGCGACAAAAAAGTCTATCTCTCCTCCGCAGACTGGATGACGCGTAACATCGATCACCGTATTGAGGTGGCCGTGGCAATCCTCGATCCTCGCGTGAAGCAGCGCATACTGGATATTATCGCCATTCTGTTGAGTGATACGGTGAAAGCCCGCATCGTGGACAAAGAGTTGAGTAACCGTTATGTTCCGCGCGGCAATCGCAAGAAGGTGCGGTCGCAGCTGGCCATTTACGATTACATCAAGAAACTGGAACAACCCGAATAACGCCTATGCCAATTTCCCATAAAAGTACGCCGAAACCGCAGGAATTTGCGGCCATCGATCTGGGCTCTAATAGCTTCCACATGGTGATTGCCCGTGTGGTCGATGGTGCCATGCAGGTGCTCGGGCGGCTGAAACAGCGCGTGCATCTGGCCGATGGGTTGGATGCGCAGAATCGCCTGAATGAAGAAGCGATGGAGCGTGGCCTGAGCTGCCTGGCGCTGTTTGCTGAGCGTTTACAGGGATTCAGCCCGGCAAACGTCACCATTGTCGGTACGCATACGCTGCGTATCGCCACCAACGCCGAAGAGTTTCTGCAGCGCGCAGCGGAGGTGATCCCGTATCCGATTGAAGTCATTTCAGGCAATGAAGAAGCTCGTTTGATCTTCATGGGCGTGGAACATACGCAGCCGGAGAAAGGCCGCAAGCTTGTGATCGATATTGGCGGCGGTTCGACGGAGCTGGTGATCGGTGAAG
The DNA here is from genome assembly GCF_020179835.1 of Pantoea sp. alder81. Classification (GTDB taxonomy): domain Bacteria; phylum Pseudomonadota; class Gammaproteobacteria; order Enterobacterales; family Enterobacteriaceae; genus Pantoea. The sequence continues at coordinate 887,498 of NZ_JAIUDA010000002.1, forward strand.
ATTTTGAACCGCAGCTGGTGGAAAGCCGCCGCATGGGTTGCGTCAGCTTTGCTCATCTCTACTTCCCGAAAGGGGAAATCTCACCAGAGAATTTCCGTCGCGCGCGTCTGTCTGCAGCACAGAAGCTGGAAACCATGGCCTGGCAGTATCGTCTGCACGGCTGGCAGTATGCGCTAGGCGCATCGGGTTCGATTAAAGCCGCCTGCGAAGTGTTGCTGGCAATGGGCGAGAAAGAGAAGCTGATCACCCCGGAAACACTGGAAATGCTGGTGACCGAGGTGTTGAAGCACAAGTCTTTCAATGCTCTGAGCCTGCCGGGTTTGTCGGAAGAGCGTAAAGCGGTGTTTGTGCCCGGATTAGCGATTCTGTGTGGCGCCTTTGATGCACTGGCGATTCGTGAGCTGCGTCTGTCTGACGGTGCACTGCGTGAAGGTGTGCTGTATGAAATGGAAGGTCGTTTCCGCCATCAGGATATTCGCAGCCGCACCGCGCAGAGTCTGGCGAATCATTACGCCATTGATAGCGATCAGGCGCGCCGCGTGCTGGAGACAACGGAACAACTGTATCTGCAGTGGCTGGATCAAAATCCTAAGCAGGCCAATCCGCAGCTTTCCGCGCTGTTGAAATGGGCGGCACTGCTGCATGAAGTGGGATTGACCATCAATCACAGCGGTATGCAGCGCCATTCGGCTTACATCTTGCAGAACTCCAACATGCCGGGCTTTAACCAGGATCAACAGATGCTGCTGGCCACGCTGGTACGCTACCATCGTAAAGCGGTGAAGCAGGATGAGATGCCACGTTTCACCTTGTTTAAAAAGAAACAGTTTCTGCCGATGGTGTTCCTGTTGCGTCTGGGCACGTTGCTGAACAATCAGCGCCAGGCCACGACTAAACCTGATTCACTCAAGCTGACTGCCGATGATAGCAACTGGACGCTGACGTTCCCTGCCGGCTATCTGAGCCAGAACACCCTGGTGCAGCTGGATCTGGAACGCGAACAAGCCTACTGGAATGATGTCACCGGCTGGAAACTGACGCTGGAAGAGGAGTAACGCGGGCTGCTGGCCCGCTGTATCACTATGACTACACGTCCCGACAACTATTTCGCGGAGAAATATGGCCTGACGCTGCCCCACTCCGAAGTGTTGGCCGCGCTGCCAAAACTGACCGTGGGCAAAGCGCTCGATCTTGGCTGCGGCCAGGGCCGTAACAGCCTGCTCCTGAATCAGCATGGTTTTGACGTAACGGCCTGGGATAGTAATCCCGTCAGCCTTGAGCGTCTGAACAGCATCATTCAGGAAGAGAATCTGGAGAACATTCGCACTGAACTGTGCGATCTCAATCAGGTGCGTTTTAACGGCGGCTATCAGTTTGTGCTTTCAACGGTGGTAATGATGTTCCTGCAACCGGAATCCATCCCACAGCTGATTGCCGATATGCAGGCCAGTACGCTGAAATATGGCTATAACCTGATTGTGGCGGCGATGAGCACGGATGATTATCCCAACTCACAGAATTTCCCGTTCACCTTCAAATCCGGCGAGTTGAGCAATTACTACCGCAACTGGCACATCGTGAAGTACAACGAGGATATCGGTGAACTGCATCGCCGGGATGAAAACGGCGATCGCATTAAATACCGTTTCGCCACCCTACTGGCGCAAAAAGCCAGCTATTGATGACGAGGCCGCGTGATGCGGCCTAATCTGATTTTGATCAACGCCCCCTTAACCGTTACTGCTCATTTTTCACACAGCGATTGACCTGACGATCTAACTGTGACTAAATGTTGCCACCGCCCAACCGGGCATTTACAGGAACCACCCCGCGTGAACAGCGCCATCCCAGCACGAAGACGTCCCAAAACCGGTACCATGACTCGCATTATTTTGCTGATCAGTTTCTTTATTTTGGTTGGCCGTCTGATTTTCATCATCCCCGGTGCTATTGAGCATCATCAGCAAAAAAAAGCCGCACCTGAGCCGGTCACCACACTGAGCACCAGCGATTCGCGCTAAGGAACTTGCGGGTCATCGTTGCTTGTCGCTTCACATTGCCCATTTGTGACAATGCTGCTAAATACGCCCTGATTACCCGCAACGCGCTACACTTTGACCTGACTTTACAGACACAAGGGACGCGTTATGTCTGCTCCGTATGCACAACAATTAACTGAAATCCGCCAGCACATCTTGCATCTTCTCCTCAGCGAAGACGATCTCGTTGATGTGCTGCTGGATAAATCTATCGATCTCAATGCCGCTGAGCTGCGGGAGATCACCGACTGGCGCCATCAGCTGGAAGAAGAGCTGCAGCTGCTGCATGCGGCTGACTTAGCGGATATCCTCGAAGCGCTACCCGAACAAGAGCGTCTGGCATTGTGGCGCCTTGTGCCCTCCGAGCAGCGCGGTCGCGTGCTGGTCGAAGCTTCAGAAACCGTCTGGGCCAGCCTGACGGAAGGTATGACTGATCGCGAGATTCTGCACGCTATTGAGCCGCTGGACATCGACGATCAGGTATATCTGGCGCGCTATCTGCCGCGCGATTTAACCGGACGTTTACTCACTACGCTGGAACCTAACCTGCGTGCACGCCTGCTGGAAGTGATCGAGCTTGATCGCGACCGCGTGGGTCAGGTGATGGATTTCAATATCCTGACCGTCCGATCTGACGTGACTCTCGCCACGGTGCAGCGCTTTCTGCGCAAGCGCAAAAGCATGCCGGCCGGCACCGATAAAATCTTCATCACCGACGAGCAGAATCAGTTGCTGGGTGAGTTAACACTCACCGACATTTTGCTCAACAAGCCGAAGACGCTGGTTTCTGATGTGATGAATGCTCGACCGACCACCTTTCAGCTCGACGACAAAGCCGAAGAAGCGGCCAGTGCCTTTGAACGTTATAACCTGATCTCTGCCGCCGTTATTGATGCTAATGGCAAGTTGATAGGCCGTATCACCGTGGAAGATGTGATCGATCTGGTGAACGAAGAGAACGAAAGCAACATTCGTAAGATGGGGGGTATCAGCCAGGGCGAGGACGTGTTCGCGCCAGTGCGTAAAGCGGTGGGCAAGCGCTGGGCGTGGCTTGCCATCAATCTGTGTACCGCATTTATCGCTTCTCGCGTGATTGGCCTGTTTGAAGAGACCATTTCTCAACTGGTGGCGCTGGCGGCGCTGATGCCGATTGTGGCCGGGATTGGCGGTAATACCGGTAATCAAACCATCACCATGATTGTACGCGCTCTGGCGCTGCATCAGGTGGAGCCCGGTAACTTCTCTTTCCTGGTGGTACGCGAACTCGGCGTTGCCCTGATCAACGGGCTGTTCTGGGGCGGGATTATGGGCAGCATCACCTGGTTAATGTACGACAATATGCAACTCGGTGGCGTAATGATGCTGGCGATGGTGCTGAATCTGCTGCTGGCGGCGCTAATGGGTGTACTGATTCCGTTGATCATGACCAAGATGAAACGCGATCCGGCGGTGGGCTCCAGCGTGCTGATCACGGCCATCACTGACACCGGTGGTTTCTTTATTTTCCTCGGTCTGGCGACGGTGTTTTTACTGCACCATTAAATCAAAGACAGTGTGCGTAACGTTGCAGCGCCTGCTGCAAATTGAGTTGCAACGTTGCGTACGCCAGTTCGCTGATGCCTGGTGTTACGCGCGATGAGCCGCGTTGATTTGGCCACTCCACCACATCAACCAAGTGCCACAGCGCGGTTTTACCATCATGAATCGGGCGTGGGAACTGTGGGCTGTGAGTGAGCATTAACTTACGCATATTTTGACGTGACACGCCAATCAACTCAGCGATATCCGTGAGGCCGACCAGATCGGGGGCCGCTTCAATCAGTTCCGCATCGGGTAAAGCCTGGGTGACTTCGGCTAAAGCATCGCGAATCGCCTGCTGCGCATTCTCCGCTTCCCGGCAGTACATCAGACTCAATTTACCTGCCACGCCGGTGCCCACCAGCGCATCAGTGCAACCGGCAGCGCCGAGTCGCTCCAGGGCCTCATCATCTGTAACAGCTTCACTCAACTGAAAACGTAACGTGAATTCAAATTCCATTTTTGATCCTTAAAAATTTCAATTTCTTTGTGTGGGTGTCGTTTCCTTTCTGACATTGCATGCCAACTTATAGTCTGAATTTTGGTTGTCAACTGACAGCCAGTGCGAATATTTTGATGCTATGTCAGCAGCATTTAAGGCAAGAAAAAACAATAAGTATCCTGTGATCCCGAATTTCATTTGAGGTTGGATTCCAGCGCACAAAATCAAGCGCGCCTGAGTTCAAGCGCATATACACTTAGCGCTATCACTGACCTGAGGGAAAAACAGCATGTTTAAAGTTGATGATTTTGTGCAGTCGAAAACCGGTGGCCCAAAGATGCAGGTAACACGGGTTGAAGGTGAGTTGCTATGGTGTGCGCGTATTGACGATCCCATCAAGCGTGAGATCGAAGTTAGAGCAGATAGCGTGAATTTGTATCACGAAGAAGGCGATTTCGGCGTGTGCTGATGCTCATCGGTTGCGCGATCAATCGCGCCGCTACTGGCCATAGCGGCGCAATTTATTGCGTAATGCTTGTCACTTAAGTGCTTTGGTCGCCATGAATGGCGCCCCTACATTGCTCGGTGCGGTTTTCGTAGGGGGCGCACTCATGCGTACTAAGTTAAATAGGCACTCATTGGCTTAAGTGAGAGGCATTACGCACTTTATTGAGCGACGTTAACGCATACCATCACGGATTATCTTTTTGCAGATTATCCTGCCCAATCCCACCAATAAACGGCAAGCGCAGCTTCAGCGGCGCGAAGTCCAGACCGAGGTTTAATCCCAGCACATTCACCTCCAGCCCCTCTTCCGCGCCCAGCGTGACGCCTAAAACGCCCAATAAAGATACCTGTAAGCCGCGCCCTGACGGTGGTAAGCCAATTGGATGAAGCAGTGAGCGATAATCTTTGCCTAAAGCATTGGCAGGCAGATCCAGCTTCAACGCAGGCACTTCACGACCGATGTGCGCCATAAAGGTGTTGCTATTCGGCCCCGGCCACGCGCGATAGGTCGTTGGCCACGGGTAGGATTTTATCGCCGCTTCGATCTGCGGAATCATCGCTTCGGCCTCTTTGCCACGATGCTCCACCAGCAAGTGCGGCTTCGCTCCGTACCAGTAACCATCTGGCAAATTTGAGTTGCGGCGTACCTTATCGCCACTGCCCCAGCTGATCACTTCATAACGGTTGTACTGAGTCTCACCTGCACGCTTAAAAATGATCCATGGATGTACGGCGACTGCTCCCTTCCAGCCGTACGTGGGCGCGGCATAGACCTGCACGATAGCCAGATTGGCATATTGATGCGGATCCGGCGCTATCCCGGCCGAATCTCGCCTCGCCGTCGCCCAACCACCGCGCTCACTGGTTAGCTCACCAGTGCGCGTGGCCTGCGCCAGACTCGCTGCCAGTGATAGCAGCACAATACAGAGGAAAGAGATGAGAAAGGCTTTCAGTGGCAGCATCGACGGCATCCTGATGAGTAATATTTCACCTGCCATCATGCATGGATAGAGGTGAGTTTGTATTCACTAACTATGCGATAGGGCAAATCGTTCTGAAAACTGATGTTGGTTGGCCACAAAAGAATGGAGTGTATCTCGCAGATGCACACTCTTCGCTGACCCTTGCGTTGCATCAATGTCGCTTATAAAAGACAATTTTTGCTGGATTGAATGCTTGCGAGGACGCTATGCAACTCACCGAGGTAACAGCATGACTATCATCACTCAATCTGCACCAAAGAAAAAAGCAGTCAGTCACGACGATGCGATGGTAGCAGAGTTGCGAGACAACCCTGATTACGCTGAAATCTACCTGCAAACGGCATTGGAAGATATATACGAAGAAGGTGGGATAGCTGCCTTTCTGATCGCCCTTCGTCGGGTAGTTGAAGCCCGAGGTGGCATTAGCGAAATCTCTCGCAAGTCCGGGTTGTCGCGCCAGCAGTTGTACAAAACGCTCTCAGAAAAAGGAAATCCAACGCTCACTACCCTAACAGAGATTACTCGTGCGGCGGGCGTTAGGCTTATCCCTCACCTCTAAAGAAAAAGCCCGCATTTAAGCGGGCTTGATAGGCAATTCAATCAGCGGAAATCATTCCCACTCAATCGTGGCCGGTGGTTTACCTGAGATATCGTAAACCACGCGTGAAATGCCGTTCACTTCGTTGATGATGCGGTTGGAGACGCGGCCGAGGAAATCGTACGGCAGGTGCGCCCAGTGCGCGGTCATGAAGTCGATGGTCTCTACTGCACGCAGTGACACAACCCAATCGTATTTACGACCGTCGCCCATTACGCCAACAGAGCGCACTGGCAGGAACACGGTGAAGGCCTGGCTGACTTTGTTGTACAGGTCAGCTTTATGCAGTTCTTCGATGAAGATTGCATCGGCACGACGCAGCAGGTCGCAGTACTCTTTCTTCACTTCGCCCAGCACGCGCACGCCCAAACCTGGACCTGGGAACGGGTGACGATACAGCATGTCGTAAGGCAGGCCGAGTTCCAGACCGATCTTACGCACTTCATCTTTGAACAGCTCTTTCAGCGGCTCAACCAGACCCATCTTCATCTCTTTCGGCAGGCCGCCCACATTGTGGTGCGACTTGATCACGTGCGCCTTGCCGGTGGCAGAAGCCGCAGACTCGATTACGTCAGGATAGATGGTGCCTTGCGCCAGCCACTTCACGTCTTCCAGGCGCAATGCTTCCTGGTCAAATACTTCAACGAACACGCGGCCGATGATCTTACGCTTGGCTTCTGGATCGTTCTCGCCTGCCAGTGCATCAAGGAAACGGGCTTCAGCGGCAACGTGAACGATGTTCAGACCAAAGTGGTCGCCAAACATGTCCATGACTTGCTCGGCCTCATTGAGACGCAGCAAGCCGTTATCCACGAATACGCAGGTCAGACGATCGCCAATGGCGCGGTGCAGCAACATGGCGGTAACAGATGAATCCACGCCACCTGACAGGCCGAGGATCACTTTGTCTTCGCCAACCTGCTCACGCAGACGCTCTACCGCATCTTCGATGATCTTGGCCGGGGTCCAAAGTGCTTCACAACCGCAGATGTCGCGGATGAAACGCTCCAGCATGCGCAGGCCCTGACGGGTATGCGTCACTTCCGGGTGGAACTGCACGCCGTAGAATTTCTTCTCTTCGTTGGCCATGATGGCGAACGGACAGGTTTCGGTGCTGGCAACGGTTTCAAAACCAGCTGGGATAGCGGTAACTTTATCGCCATGGCTCATCCACACGTCGAGCAACGGTTTGCCGGCAGCGCTGATGGCATCTTCGATGTCACGGACCAGCGCGCTCTGCGTCAGCACTTCGACCTGCGCATAACCAAATTCACGCTCGTTAGAGCCTTCAACTTTGCCACCCAGCTGCATCGCCATGGTCTGCATGCCGTAGCACACGCCCAGCACCGGCACGCCAGCGTTAAACACGTATTCCGGTGCACGCGGGCTGTTATGCTCAGTGGTGCTTTCCGGGCCACCTGACAAAATGATGCCATTTGGGTTGAAACCACGAATCTGCTCTTCGGTGACATCCCACGCCCAGAGTTCGCAGTAGACGCCCAGCTCACGCACGCGGCGCGCGACCAGCTGCGTATACTGAGAACCAAAATCGAGGATCAAAATGCGATGTTTATGAATATTTTCAGTCGTCATTGAGGCGTTTCCATTGGGATGGACTTGATAATAAAAGCGCCCGGCAGGTGCCGGGCGTTGAATCTTACGGGATTATGAACCCATGCGGTAGTTCGGTGACTCTTTGGTGATGGTCACGTCATGCACGTGGCTTTCGTTGATGCCTGCGCCACTGATGCGCACGAACTCGGCTTTAGTACGCAAGTCGTCGATAGTTGGGCAACCGGTCAGGCCCATGCAAGAGCGCAGACCGCCCATTTGCTGGTGCACGATCTCTTTCAGACGGCCTTTGTACGCGACGCGACCTTCGATACCTTCTGGCACCAGTTTGTCAGCGGCGTTATCGGTCTGGAAGTAACGGTCTGAAGAGCCTTTGGACATCGCGCCCAGTGAACCCATACCGCGGTAGGATTTGAACGAACGGCCCTGATACAGCTCGATCTCGCCAGGAGACTCTTCAGTACCTGCCAGCATAGAACCGACCATCACTGCGGCAGCACCCGCCGCGATCGCTTTGGCGATGTCACCTGAGAAGCGAATACCACCATCAGCCACAACCGGGATGCCGGTGCCTTCCAGCGCAGCAACCGCATCAGAAACAGCGGTGATCTGCGGTACACCCACGCCAGTCACGATGCGCGTGGTACAGATTGAACCAGGACCGATACCGACTTTCACCGCGCTCACGCCCGCTTCGGCCAGTGCCAATGCACCTGCACCGGTTGCCACGTTGCCACCGATGATGTCGAGATTCGGGTATTTAGCACGGGTTTCACGGATACGCTGCAAAACACCTTCAGAGTGACCGTGTGAAGAGTCAATCAGCAGCACGTCAACACCGGCAGCCACTAACGCATCAACACGCTCTTCGTTACCTGCACCCGCGCCAACCGCAGCACCTACGCGCAGACGGCCTTCCGCATCTTTACAAGCGTTAGGTTTACGTTCTGCTTTCTGGAAATCTTTAACAGTAATCATGCCCAGCAGGTGGAAGCTATCGTCAACAACCAGCGCTTTCTCAACACGTTTTTCGTGCATTTTCTGCAGAACGATGTCGCGTGCTTCACCCTCTTTCACGGTGACCAGACGCTCTTTTGGCGTCATCACTGCGGAAACTGGCAGGCTCAGGTCAGTCACAAAACGCACGTCACGACCGGTAATGATACCGACCAGTTCGTTGTCGGTGTTTACAACCGGATAACCCGCAAAGCCGTTGCGCTCGGTCAGCTCTTTCACTGCCGCCAGTGCGGTGGTAGGCAGTACAGTTTGCGGATCGGTCACTACGCCACTTTCGTGTTTTTTCACTTTGCGAACTTCATCCGCCTGGCGCTCAATCGACATGTTTTTGTGGATAAAGCCCAGACCGCCTTCCTGTGCCAGTGCAATCGCCAGACCGGCTTCGGTCACGGTGTCCATTGCAGCAGACAGCATAGGAATGTTCAGACGGATGTTTTTCGTCAGTTGGGTGCTGAGATCAGCGGTGTTAGGTAGCACAGTGGAGTGAGCTGGAACGAGCAGAACGTCGTCGAAAGTGAGGGCTTCTTTAGTGATTCTTAGCATTGCAATATCTCCACCTGGGGGCGATTAAAACAGATAAAATATTGCCGCGGCATTATACAGGCCGAAATCGATTGCCTCCAGTGTTTTTTAGGAAAAAGTCTTGATCCTCCGGGTGAGCAATGTAGTATCGGTTGATTAACCCTCTGATTTAAAGTTTGATCTACATCACATGTCGCTACCGCCAACCGCCAATATTTTTACTGTCAGCCGCCTGAATACCACGGTGCGCCAACTGCTGGAAAATGAGATGGGCCTGGTGTGGCTCAGCGCTGAAATTTCAAATTTTACTCAGCCCTCTTCCGGCCACTGGTACTTCACGTTAAAGGATGATGGCGCACAAGTTCGCTGCGCGATGTTCCGCAACAGCAACCGTCGCGTTACTTTTCGTCCACAGCATGGTCAGCAGGTTTTAGTTCGCGCCAGCATTACGCTGTATGAGCCGCGTGGCGACTATCAGCTGATTATTGAAAGCATGCATCCGGCGGGTGAAGGCCTGTTGCAGCAGCAGTTCGAACAGCTTAAAGCACGACTGGCGGCCGAAGGGTTATTTGATCAGCAATTTAAGCAATCGCTGCCCGATCCGGCGCGTCAGGTAGGCGTGATCACCTCCGCGACCGGCGCTGCGCTGCATGATGTGCTGCGCGTACTGCATCGCCGCGATCCGTCGCTGCCCGTGATTATCTATCCTACGCCAGTGCAAGGTGTCGATGCGCCCGCAGCCATCGTGCGCGCCATTGAACTGGCGAACCAGCGTGATGAGTGTGACGTGCTGATCGTCGGCCGTGGCGGCGGCTCGCTGGAAGATTTGTGGAGCTTTAATGACGAGCGCGTGGCGCGCGCTATCTTTGCCAGCCGCCTGCCGATCGTCAGTGCCGTGGGTCACGAAACAGACGTCACCATCGCCGACTTTGTTGCCGACCTGCGTGCCCCTACCCCTTCTGCAGCGGCGGAAATCGTCAGCCGCAATCAGATAGAGCTATTGCGCCGTTTGCAGTCACAGCAGCAGCGTATGGAAATGGCGATGGATTTCTACATTGCTGAGCAGCAGCGTCGCTTCACCCGCATTCAGCACCGCTTACAGCAGCAGCACCCGCAGCTGCGCCTGGCACGTCAGCAAACCACGCTGTTCCAGTTGCAGCGCCGCCTGGGCGAAGCGATGGATCAGCGCCTGCGCATGGCCAATCGCCAGCAGGATCGCGTGTTACAGCGCCTCAATAATCAGCAGCCGCAAGGGCGGATTCTGCGTGCGCAACAACAAATGCAGCAGTGGCAGTATCGTTTGCAGCAGGGCATGGAGAAGCAGCTCAATCACAATCGCCAGCGCTTTGGCAATCTGGCTGCACAACTGGAGGGCGTCAGTCCGCTGGCGACTCTGGCTCGCGGTTTTAGCGTGACAACGGATACCCAAGGCCAGCTGGTGAAGAAAACCCAACAATTGCATAAAGGCGATTTACTGCGCACCCGTCTGGATGATGGCTGGGTGGAAAGCCAGGTGACCGCCCTTGAGCCACAGAAATCACGCAGCCGCAAAGCACGCTCCTAGCTGAAAAACTATACTTCTGGCATGTTCCCTCACGGCCAGGAGTTCATATGACCTACAGCGTTATTCCTCCGTATATTCTTCGCAATATCATTGACCACTGCTCGGGTGCGCCACAAGAGTCTGCTCGCCGCACCCTAACTCATGTTCAGCAACTGATGGCCGAACACAACCATAAAGCGGCCAGCGCGGCCACCTCACAGCCCGGCACCGTGCTGCGTGCCATCTATGATGCTGAAAATACGCAAAATCTGCCCGGCACCTTAATCCGCGATGAAGGCCAGCCGGGCAATGGCGACGTTGCGGCTGAAGAGGCCTGGAATTATCTCGGTATCACCTACGATTTCTACTGGCAAATCTTCAAGCGCAATTCACTTGATAACAAAGGCCTGAAGCTGGATGGCACCGTGCATTACAGCAAGGAGTATCAGAACGCCTTCTGGAACGGTCAGCAGATGGTGTTTGGTGACGGCGATGGTGAGATCTTTAACCGCTTTACCATCGCACTCGATGTGGTGGCACATGAACTCACCCACGGCGTGACCGAGAACGAAGCGGGACTGGTTTACTTCCAGCAGTCTGGTGCGTTGAATGAATCGATGTCTGATGTGTTTGGCTCGCTGGTGAAGCAGTTCCACCTGCAGCAAACGGCGGATCAGGCTGACTGGTTGATCGGTGAGGGTTTGTTAGCCGCTGGGATTAAAGGCCGAGGACTCCGCTCCATGTCCGCACCCGGCACCGCCTACGACGATCCGAAACTCGGTAAAGATCCGCAACCCGCTGATATGGATCACTACATTGAAACCCGCGATGACAACGGCGGTGTCCATCTCAACTCTGGCATTCCCAATCGCGCGTTTTATCTCGCCGCGAAGGCGTTAGGCGGTTTTGCCTGGGAGCTGGCGGGTCAAGCCTGGTATGACACGCTCTGCGACAAGACACTGCCGCAGGATGCCGACTTCAGCACCTTTGCCCACTTTACCGTCGAGCATGGCGGTAAGCGATTTAACCGCTCGGTGGCGGAGGCGATTCAATCCGCCTGGCTACAGGTAGGCGTAACGTGAATATTCAACTGACTGATGACGCCATCATTGAACTGGCACGTGAAGGCGGCATCGCCTTTATCCCCAATCTGCGTGGCGAACGACGGTTTGCCCTGGCGCAACTGCCAGAACCGCAAAAACAGCGGGTGTGTAACGTGCTGGAGCAAGCGCTGCCACTGGGCGAACCGGAAGATCAGGCGGCGAATCTTGGTCGCGGCGACCAGCGCTATTTTCGTATTCAAATCACCTATGCCACCCATCATGAAGCAGGCTCCATCGTGATTTTGATTCCTGAAACAGCGGCATCGCCTGAATTAGAGGCACTTTGGCGCGACGGCCAGTGAAGAACTCGGAGATCTCCCAAAGCAAGCTCTAACTTACTGACTATAATCATTAATGTGGCTAGCTAGTCCACGTCGAAGAAAACACCCTTAGATGAGGTCTCTGCTATGACACAAAAGAAGCAAAGAGGTGGTGCCGGGAACTTTGCAGAGGACCCGGAGCGCGCCAGGGAAGCAGGCAGTGCTGGCGGCAAAGTCAGTGGGGGCAATTTCAGAAACGATCCTGAAAGAGCCAGGGAAGCTGGAAGAAAAGGAGGACAAAAAAGCCGTCGCCCCTCCAAGCAGCAGTGAATAAGGTACCTTTAGGGACGTTGTGCGCCACGGATGGTTAATAAAAAAAAGGCCGACATCATGATGTCGGCCTTTCTCATTACGGCTACTTACTTGCTGTCTGGCAGCGCGTAAGCAATCACGTAGTCACCACGGTCTGGTGACTGACGTGCGCCACCCGCGGAGATCAGGATGTACTGTTTGCCATTCTTCGGCGAAACGTAGCTGATTGGACCGCCCTGGCTGCCGACTGGCAGGCGTGCTTTCCACACTTCTTTACCGGTTGAGCTATCGAAGGCGCGCAGATAGTAATCCTGCGTACCGGCGATGAACACCAGGCCGCCCTGAGTCGCTAAGGTGCCACCCAGCGTTGGCATACCGATTGGCATCTGTGCGCGCATCTTAATACCGAATGGACCGGTATCCTGCACGGTACCGACCGGAACCTGCCATACGATCTGGCGGGTTTTCATGTCGATAGCTGACAGCGTACCAAACGGTGGTGCCTGGCAAGGAATACCCAGCGGAGACATGAAGCGGTTTTTGTTCACTGCATACGGGGTGCCTTTCAGCGGTACTGCGCCCATACCGGTGTTGATCGCTTCACCACCATTGCTGGCTGCGTCTTTGCTGGTGTCCTGAGGAATCATCTGCACCCACAGACCCAGACGCATGTCGTTAACGAACATGTACTGGTTGTTCGGGTCGAACGAGATGCTGCCCCAGTTCATACCACCCAGTGAGCCAGGGAAGCTAAGTGACTTGTCGGTGTCCGGTACGGTGAACAGGCCATCGTAACGCATGCCTTTGAAGGCGATACGGCACACTAACTGGTCAAACGGCGTAGCACCCCACATGTCAGACTCGGTCAGTTTCTGGTTGCCGATATTAGGCATCTCCACTGAGTGCGGCTGCGTTTGGGTGTACTGCTCTCTTGGAATGTGACCCTGCGGCATTGGCTGCTCTTCAACTTTCGTTAAAGGCTTGCCGGTCAGACGATCCAGAACCCAAATCATGCCGGTTTTCGCACCGATCACGACAGCAGGCTTGGTGGTGCCATCCTTCATTGGGAAGTCAACCAGGCTCGGCTGCATTGGCAGGTCGAAGTCCCACAGATCGTTATGCACGGTCTGGTAAACCCATTTCTGCTTACCGGTTGTCGCATCCAGTGCAAGGATTGATGCGCCATAGGTGTGATCCAGTTTGGTACGTTCAGCACCATACAGGTCAACCGAAGAGCTACCCATCGGCAGGAACACGGTGTTCATTGCCGGATCGTATGACATTGGTGCCCATGAGTTCGGGGTACTACGGGTGTAGTCTTTGCCCGGCATCAGGATGGCATTCGGGTCATCGTTGCCTGGGTCAAACGCCCAACGCATCTGACCGGTGATCACGTCAAAGCCACGCAGTACGCCGCCAGGCATATCGGTCTGGACGTTATCCGCCACACGGCCGCCAACTACCACGGTGGTGCCTGCAAGCTGTGGTGCAGACGTCAGCTGATACTGTGGATCTGGCGCAGCGCCAAGACCTTTTTTCAGGTCAACCACACCGTGGTCGCCGAAGTCTTCACAGAACTCACCGTTATCAGCGTTGATGGCAATCAGACGCGCATCGATGGTGTTCATCAGAATACGACGCTGACAGGTATCACCTGCGGCCAGAGCTGGCGCAGGAACCGGCGTTGAGCCAGGCTGGCTTGGCTGCTGCACCGGCTTGGTCGCATCGAAATACGCCAGACCACGGCAGCGGTTCCACACTTCTGCCTGTGCGTTAATTTCACGCTTCCAGATCTGCTTACCGGTATCGGCTGCAACCGCGATCACGTTGTTGTGCGGGGTGCAAAGGTACAGAGTGTTGCCAACCTGCAGTGGTGTTTCCTGATCTTCCGCACCGTTACCGGTTGGGCTGATTGGGGTATCGCCAGTGTGGAAGGTCCACGCAACCTGCAAGTCTTTGACGTTGTCACGGGTGATCTGATCGATCGCTGCGAAACGGTCACCTTCAGGGGTGCGGCCGTAGCTGCTCCAGTCCTGCTGTGGCTTAGACTTGTCGACCGGAATCAGCGGCAGCTGTTTGCCGTCGAAAGCGACGGTTGGGTGCGGCTGGAACATCTGCACGAAAGTTGCCACCATGCCAACAGCGATGACCGCTGAGAGCACATAGGACACTTTGGCCAGAGAGCTTTTGCCTTCACGCTTACGCAGCGCAGGCCAGGTCAGGAACGCCAGCAGCATAAGACCTGCAGGCACCATCAGGCGGGAAACTAACTGCCAGAAGTGGAAGCCCGCATCGAACAGCGCCCAAATCAGGGTGCCTACGAAGACCAGAATGAACAGGGTCACGGCGGATGATTTGCGACGGAAGAACTGAATCGCCGACAGCAACATCACAATACCGGAAATGAGGAAGTACCAGCTGCCGCCCAGAGCGACCAACTTGCCACCGCCGATCGCGAAGAACAGACCGACAGCCAGCAGGACCAGCCCGAACAATACAGACCAGATACTCAGCCCTTTAGAGGGACGAGCGGAATTTTCTGCCATAACAAAAACTCTCCTGAAAAAATAACGCGCTGGTGCCGGCTAACAGGTTGTAGCCGGTGACAATGCTCCTGCCAACGATGGGGGACAGGAACCAATCCGTTACGCTTTATTTTATATCTATTGGTACGGGTGCAATGCCCGTAATTCGGCGCTTGTGAGCAAGGACACATCGCAAGTGAGAGTGATTCTCGCTACAAGGCGGCAGGATTGTACCACCTGGTTCATTAGAAAGTGAACATCCATAACGAAGGAGTTACTGGGCAATAGCATTTTTGCTACAAAACCAGTCATAAGTTATTAATAAATATGAGGCTGAATCAAAGTGTAATTTTTGATGTTGAGAAGAGGTCAGAGTGGGATAGGTAGCAGGTATCGTGCGGTGGGGGCGAAAAAAAAGGGCCCCATCAGGGCCCTCATCAGATTAACGCTTGTTCTTCTTCAGATGCGACATCAGTCGCTGGCGTTTACGCTGCTGCGTCGGTGTCAGCAGGTTGCGCTTGCCCGCATACGGGTTGTCGCCTTCTTTGAACTGAATACGAATCGGCGTACCCATGACATTCAGTGAACGGCGGAAGTAGTTCATCAGGTAACGTTTGTAAGAATCGGGCAAATCCTTCACCTGGTTACCGTGAATCACCACGATCGGCGGGTTGTAACCACCGGCATGGGCATATTTCAGCTTCACGCGACGACCGCGCACCAGCGGTGGCTGATGGTCATCTGCCGCCATGGTCATCACGCGCGTTAACATCGCGGTGCCGACACGTTTGGTCGAGCAGTCGTAAGCTTCGGTCACGGATTCGAACAGGTTACCTACGCCGCTGCCGTGCAGTGCCGAGATAAAGTGAATGCGCGCAAAGTCGATGAAGCCCAGGCGGAAGTCCAGCATCTCTTTGACTTCATCACGCGCTTCCTGCGTCATGCCATCCCACTTGTTGACCACAATCACTAGTGAGCGGCCACTGTTCAGGATAAAGCCCAGCAGCGACAGATCCTGATCGGAGATGCCTTCACGCGCATCAATCACCAGCATCACCACGTTGGCATCTTCAATGGCCTGCAGCGTTTTGATGACGGAGAATTTCTCAACGGTTTCGGTGACCTTGCCGCGCTTACGCACACCGGCGGTATCAATCAGCACGTATTCGCGCTCATCGCGTTCCATCGGAATGTAGATGCTGTCGCGCGTGGTGCCCGGCATGTCAAAGACCACAACGCGATCTTCGCCAAGAATGCGGTTAGTCAGCGTTGACTTGCCAACGTTAGGACGGCCAACAATAGCCAGCTTGATCGGCAATGTGGTGGGGTCGAAGTTTTCTTCTTCCTCTTCCGCCAGCGCCTTCTCGTCCTCTTCTTCTTCTAACGCAGCCCAGTAAGCGGCGTTCTCTTCTTCTTCCGTCAGCTCAACGTCTGGAACCTTTTCGTCCATCCACGGCAGCAGCGCAGCTTCCAGCAGGTTGTTCACACCGCGACCGTGTGAAGCCGCAATCGGGTGAATTTCACCCAAGCCCAGCGCATAGAAATCCAGCACTGCCGCATCAGGATCCAGACCGTCAGTTTTGTTCGCGACCAGGAAAGTGGCTTTTTCACGCGAACGCAGGTGATTGGCGATCTGCTGATCGGCCGGCATCACACCCGCACGCGCATCCACCAAAAACAGCACCACATCCGCTTCTTCAATCGCTAACAGCGACTGTTCCGCCATGCGGTTCTCGACGCCTTCCTCGGTGCCATCGATACCGCCGGTATCAATAACAATGAATTCGCGCCCTTCCACTTCGGCGCGACCATATTTGCGATCGCGAGTCAGTCCAGGAAAATCCGCTACCAGCGCATCACGTGTGCGCGTTAAGCGGTTAAATAGCGTAGATTTTCCCACATTGGGACGCCCAACCAGCGCGACCACAGGTACCATAACACTTGCCTCAGTTTTGAAAATAAATCGCCCGAATGGCGTGATTATAACGACATTTGCCGGAAGGCGTCAGGCTGAAGGCGCAAAGAATACCATGCCTGACAGAAAACGAAACGGCCCCTGACGAATCAGGAGCCGTATAAGCGAGCAGGAAACAGGTTCCTGCAGAGCCAAATTTTAACGCGTGATGGCATAAACTTCGCCGCCTTTCGCCTGGATCAGCAGCTTGTCACCGGCAACCACCGGGTCAGTCTGGAAGCCATCACTGTCCAGTTTCTGCTGCGCTACAAAGCGCCCGTCCAGGGTGTTAATCCAGTGCACGTAGCCTTCGCTATCGCCGACTACCAGATAACCGTTGAACAGCGCAGGTGAAGTCAGGTTGCGGTGCAGCAGATCGCTTTGACGCCAGATAGCCACGCCACCGTCGGCATTAAGCGCAATCACGCGGTCATCCTGATCAACCAGGTAGATACGACCCGCATCAACCACCATGTCTTTCACGCCGCCGATTTCGCGTTTCCACAAAATCTGGCCTGAACGCAGTTCAAGCGCGGTCAGATTACCGTTGTAAGCCAGCGCGTAAATGACGCCGTTAACGACAACAGGCGTGGTATCCACATCGCTCAGACGATCAATCTCTGTGGCGCCGCTTGGCTGCGAAATACGCTGCTGCCAAATCAACTGACCCTGGTTCATGATCACCGCGCTTACGCGGCCATTGTCGCCACCAACAATCGCACCACCGAATGCTACGGTCGGTGCAGATTCACCGCGCAGTGACAGCGCAGGCATGTCGAGGTTGACGCTCCACTTGATCGCGCCAGTGCTCTGATCCAGCCCCTGCAACATACCGTTGCTGGTATGAATCAGCACCAAACCATCGCTGACAACCGGACGTGACAGCGCTTCACCAGCGACCTTGGTCTGCCAGGCGATGCTGCCATCGCTGTTGTTCAAGGCAAATACCTGACCGCGCTCGCTGCCGATATAAATGCGATCGCTGGTGGCAGTAATACCGCCAGAGAGCAGCGCGGAGATGTTTTTCGAGAAGAAACCGGTTTTCTCAGAAAGATCGACTTTCCATTTCTCTTTACCGTTGCTGGCATCCAGTGCTTTTACCACACCAAAGCGGTCGGCAGCATAGACGGTGCCATCCTGCCAGGCCGGATGCAGATTGGAATAGAAATCGCCAACGCCGTCACCCACAGAGGTGCTCCAGGC
Organism: Pantoea sp. alder81; assembly: GCF_020179835.1. Classification (GTDB taxonomy): domain Bacteria; phylum Pseudomonadota; class Gammaproteobacteria; order Enterobacterales; family Enterobacteriaceae; genus Pantoea. The sequence continues at coordinate 905,656 of NZ_JAIUDA010000002.1, forward strand.
AGTCTGTGGCGTAAACTGGTTTTCCACTTTCGGCAGCGGAGCCATTTTTACTACATCTTCTTCGCCGCTGAACAGCGAGCAACCGCTGAGCAGAGTGACTGAAATCAGCCCTGGCAGCAGGTATTTACGTAATTCCATGTGCGCTCTCTTGACTGGCTTAACTTAAGTTATTCATCTTCATTTGCAGCATTTGCTTCAGCGCAGGAGAGGCCTGCGATTCAGCACCTTTGCTCCAGGCATCACGTGCGCCCTGCTTGTCGCCTTTGCTTAGCAGTGCTTCGCCACGAATGTCCGCAATAATGGCTGTCCAGCCATCACCCTTAACATTGTTAAGAGTAGAAAGTGCGGCATCGGCCTGATTTTGCTGCAATTGAATGCGCGCCAGACGCAGGTTAATCACCGCCTGCAGGTTGGCATCTTTGGTATCTTTCAGCCCGCTCTGAAGCAGCGTGATGGCTTTATCTAACTGATTCGCTTCAACGTACTGTTTCGCCAGATCCAGCGAAGCCAGTGCACCATAGGTGTTGTTGTTTTCATTGGCAAAAGCGGCAACCGCTTCCAGCGTCTGCGGCTTGTCAGCCTGCATCGCAGTGGTCAGCTGTTGATACTGCGCCGATGCGGCTTTATCCGCACCATCCTGATGGCTGGACCAGTAACGCCAGCCACCCAGCGCAGCGATGCCGATGATCACACCCACAGCCAGTGCTTTGCCATTATTCGCAAAGAACTGACGCAGTGCGTCAACCTGTTCGTTTTCGTTGCTGTAAACTTCCACGCAATCCCTCTCCTTTAAATGGCTGTTGCAGTGCTGCGTTTACTGCAGCAGCGTGCGCAATGTCGCAGCGGCTTCGCTTTGGGCAACGGTTTGTTGATCGCCAGTGCTCAGGTTTTTAATCACTACCTGACCGGCTTTCACTTCGTCTTCGCCCAGCACCAGCGCAATGCGTGCGCCCCACTTGTCTGCACGGCCAAACTGCTTCTTGAAGTTACCGCCACCGAAGTTGGTCATCAGCTTCAGCGCCGGGTCTGCATCACGCAGTTTTTCCGCCAGTTGCATCGCAGCGGACTGAACGCCCTGCCCCGAAGCGATAACATAGACATCAACAATGCGCGTCGGTTCAAATTCTGGATTAACCGCTTGAACCAGCAATACCAAACGCTCAAGCCCCATGGCAAAACCGACCGCTGGCGTAGCGCGACCACCCAGTTGTTCAACCAGGCCATCATAGCGTCCGCCGGCGCACACGGTGCCCTGTGAGCCTAAGCTGTTGGTCACCCACTCAAACACGGTGCGGTTGTAGTAATCGAGACCACGCACCAGACGTTGATTCACGGTGTATGCGATACCCGCGTCATTCAGCAGGCTGCACAGCCCGTCGAAGTGCGCGCGTGAATCTTCATCGAGATATTCATTCAGCGTCGGCGCATCGTTCAGCAGCAGTTGGATATCCGCGTTTTTGCTGTCGAGTACGCGCAACGGATTGCTGTACATACGACGTTTACAATCTTCATCCAGCTTGTCTTTATGCTGCTCAAGGAAGGCCACCAGCGCGTCGCGGTAATTCGCGCGAGCTTCCAGTGAACCAATAGAGTTGAGTTCGAGACTAACGTGTTCTGAGATACCTAACGCTTTCCACCAGCGCGCGGTCATCATAATCAGTTCGGCATCCACATCCGGTCCTTGCAGACCAAAGACTTCCGCACCAATCTGATGGAACTGGCGGTAACGACCTTTCTGTGGACGCTCATAGCGGAACATCGGACCGATGTACCACAAACGCTGTTCCTGATTGTACAGCAGACCATGCTCAATACCGGCGCGCACGCAGCCCGCGGTGCCTTCCGGACGCAGGGTCAGACTTTCACCGTTGCGGTCGTCAAAGGTGTACATCTCTTTTTCAACCACATCGGTGACTTCACCGATGGCGCGTTTAAACAGCGGGGTCTGCTCTACAATCGGCAAACGGATTTCGCTAAAGCCATAACTGGCCAGCACCTGCTTCAGGGTGCCCTCAATACGCTGCCAAATCGCGGTATCCGCCGGCAGGTAATCGTTCATCCCACGGATCGCTTGAATATTCTTCGCCACGTTAGAATCTCTTAATACAAAAAAACCTGTCCGGCATCATACCTTATGGGGATGAAACCGCACAGGTTCATTCAAAAACGGGTACGCGACGGGCGCGTACCTTCCCTTATTTTTCCAGCTGCTGCACATTAATGCGGCGGCTTTCATCCAGCATGCTGGCCTTAGCGCGAATGCGCGCTTCCAGCTGGTCGATCATGTCATCGTTATCGAGACGGTCGCGCTGACGCACCCCATCCTCGTAGAAGCCACTTTTGCGGCTACCACCGGTCACGCCCAACGTAGAGACGGTCGCTTCGCCTGGACCGTTCACCACACAACCGATAATCGAGATATCCATTGGTGTGATGATGTCTTCAAGACGTTCTTCCAGCGCATTCACCGTACCGATCACATCAAATTCCTGACGTGAACAGGTTGGGCAGGCGATGAAGTTAATACCGCGAGCACGAATGCGCAGAGATTTCAGGATGTCGTAACCGACTTTCACTTCTTCAACCGGGTCAGCGGCCAGTGAAATACGCAGTGTGTCACCAATCCCTTCGGCCAGTAACAGTCCGAGACCAATGGCTGATTTCACGGAACCCGCGCGCAAGCCGCCAGCTTCGGTGATGCCGAGGTGAAGGGGTTGATCGATAGCCTTGGCCAGCAAGCGATAAGATTCAACGGCAAGGAACACGTCAGAAGCTTTCACACTCACTTTGAACTGATCAAAGTTGAGACGATCGAGGTGATCAACATGGCGCATAGCGGATTCGAGCAGCGCCTGCGGCGTTGGCTCTCCGTATTTTTCCTGCAGATCTTTTTCCAGAGAACCGGCGTTAACACCGATACGGATGGGAATATTGTAGTGGCGGGCACAATCCACCACCTGGCGGATACGCTCGTTGTTGCCGATGTTGCCTGGGTTGATGCGCAGGCAATCCACGCCATATTCGGCGACTTTCAGTGCGATGCGATAGTCAAAATGAATATCCGCGACCAGCGGCACATTGACCTGTTGCTTAATCAGTTTGAACGCTTCAGCCGCATCCATAGTAGGAACGGAAACACGGACGATGTCCACACCGACACGCTCAAGCTGGCGAATCTGGTTAACCGTGGCTTCAACGTCCGTGGTGCGGGTGTTGGTCATTGACTGAACGGCAATGGGCGCGCCATCACCAACCGGCACCTTGCCGACGTAAATCCGCTTTGATTTGCGACGGATGATGGGTGCTTCGTTATGCATATTCTCTCTCCACAATTACCCGGAAAGCGCGCTGCGCGTTATTGCGCACCCAGCGTCAGACGGGCAACCTGGTTATTACGGATAAAACGACTTAAATCAACGGGCTGATTCTGATATTGCACGTCAACTGCTGTTGGAGCGCCAATTTTCAGACGATACGGAGGCGTTCCGGACAAGCTGAGCTTACCGCCGCTACGTTGCAATCCGCTGAACAGCTTCTTGCCGGTAGCATCGGTAACTTCTAACCAGCAGTCGGCTTTGAAATTCATGACCACGGTGTTCGGGTCGCCCGCTGGCTGGCTCACACCCGCATTAGCGGTTGGCATTTGGCCAGCTGGAATGCTGTTGGCCGGCGCCGGAGAGGTCGCCGCTGGCGGTGCGTTATCGATCGGTGCCTGGCTCGGTGAAACCACAGCGTTATCGCTGCTGGCTGCAGGCGCCGAAGTGTTAGCAGCATTGCTGTTGCTGGTACTCGGCGTAGTCACCGCACCGGCACCATTATCCACCGGCGTACCGGCGGCATTGGTATCAGTGTCAGTCGCGCTGTCAGTGCTGTTTTCACCCAGCGGAATCGACTGACTGTTATCGCTACTGCTGCCATTCTGGTCAGCCATTGAGACCAGATCGGCCTGCGAGGCTTTATGGTTTTGCCACCACCACGCGCCGGTCAGACCGATGACAACAAAAATCACCAACCAGGTGAAAATCATTAGCCAGCCATCACGCTTTTTACGGCGCTTACCTAACGAGAAGCTCTGCATTGGCTCAATTTTGGCCGCGCGCACCGGAGCCTGCTTCGCCATCATCGGCAACAGGTCATCTTCCGGCACATGCACCAGACGAGCATAAGATCGAATGTAACCGCGCAAGAACGTCGAGGCTAAATCAGCCGGTGACTTATCCTCTTCAATGTCTCGTACGGTAGAAAGTTTCAGGCACAGGCGTTCAGCGACATTTTGCTGAGTCAGCCCCATCTGCTCACGGGCCAGACGCAGGCGTTCACCTGTGGAATGTACTGCAGAATTCTCTTGAGTGGCTTCAGTATTCATTAGCTAAATAACGCTGGTACTGTATCGATTGTGGAAAACTTCGCGCCAACCGGTCGCCATAACGTATAACGTCAGCAGCGTTTCCCTGTTGCGCGGCGAAACGTATTTGTAACCACTGGCTCTCTGCCGTTGCCGGCAAACGCTGGTGGTACACTTCTAATAGCAGCGGAACCGCCAGGCGATCCTGCTGTTTGAGCCGCTTTTCCACTTCCGTAAGCAGTTGACTGCCCTGCTCCGGTGCGGCAATCAGCGCGTTGCTTAATGACTCGCGCGCTGAGGCACTCTCTCCAGCCTGCAGGTAACAATAGCCCGAAAACAGGAATGCATCCTGACGGGCTTCAATTTCCTGTGCAGCCATCGCCAGCTTAAACTGTTGATGCGCTTCGCCATACTGCCTTAAACCGCAAAGAAACGCACCGTAATTGTTAGCGATGTAGCCATTCGCTGGCGCTAACTGCTGGGCGCGCTGATAGTGCCAGTGTGTCTGCGCGCTATTCTGCTGCGCCTGTGCCAGCCGCGCAAGCGCCAGTGGCACACGATAATCCCGCGGTGCTGCACGCTCAGCGCGTAATAAATTACGCTGTGCTGCCTCAAAATCTTTCACTGCAAGGTAGTGCAACCCCAGCTGTAGCCGGATATCCGCAGCGCCTTGCTGAGCCGGAGAATTGACACACCCGGTTACAACAAAAACCGCCAACAACACCGCCGATAATCCCTTATGCATTTCAGTCTCTCCCTATGACATTGAGAGGAGAGACTGACACGGCTTACGCCCGGTGGGTATCACCTGGCACCGTGTTTCAGAGCGCCTTCACAGAGATGGTTTCACCGGCCATTTTCTTACGCAAGGTACGCTTGGTACGGTCGATAACATCACCCGCTAACTGACCACAAGCCGCATCAATATCGTCGCCACGCGTTTTACGCACGATGGTGGTAAACCCATAATCCATCAGTACTTTGGAGAAGCGATCGATACGGCTGTTTGAGCTACGGCCATAAGGCGCGCCCGGGAACGGGTTCCATGGGATCAGGTTGATTTTGCACGGCGTCTCTTTCAGCAGTGCAGCCAGCTCATGCGCGTTGTCGGTGCTGTCATTGATGTGATCCAGCATCACATACTCAATGGTCACGCGGCCCTGATTGGCGTTGGACTTACCGATGTAGCGTTTAACCGCCGCGAGGAAAGTTTCGATGTTGTACTTTTTGTTGATCGGTACGATTTCGTCACGGATGGCATCGTTTGGTGCATGCAGCGAAATCGCCAAAGCCACGTCGATCATGTCGCCCAGCTTATCCAGCGCCGGCACTACGCCAGACGTTGACAGCGTGACGCGACGTTTTGATAAGCCAAAACCGAAGTCATCCAGCATGATGTCCATCGCTGGCACCACGTTGTTCAGGTTAAGCAATGGTTCGCCCATGCCCATCATCACCACGTTGGTGATCGGACGCTGACCGGTGACTTTCGCTGCACCGATGATTTTCGCTGCACGCCACACCTGACCGATGATTTCGGAGACGCGCAGATTGCGGTTAAAACCTTGCTGCGCGGTCGAACAGAATTTGCACTCCAGCGCACAACCTACCTGCGAGGAGACGCATAGCGTTGCACGGTCTGCTTCCGGAATGTACACGGTTTCGACCAGCTGATCGCCCACGCGGATCGCCCACTTGATGGTGCCATCGCTGGAACGCATCTCTTCCGCCACTTCCGGCGCACGAATTTCAGCGCGTTCCATCAATTTGCCACGCAGCACTTTATTGATGTCAGTCATCTGCTCAAAGTCATCGCTGCAGTAGTGGTACATCCACTTCATGACCTGATCGGCACGGAAAGGCTTTTCGCCCATTTCGAGAAAGAACTCACGCATCTGCTGACGGTTAAGATCCAGCAGGTTAATTTTTTCTTTTTTTGGGGAAACAACCACGGGGGAAGCGGACGACGGCGTCACAATCTGTTCGGACATAATGTTCTCTGGCCTCGTTGTTACACGTTACGGCTCTGGTTAAGAATAGGAAAAAATAACGCCCTCGCTGAGCAAGGCTCAACAAGGGCGCATTATTGTACTACATCTGCTGCATGATGCCAGGGGGAACGACTTTACCAATGTTGAAAAGGTGTAAAGACGTTTATCCGCATCAGCAGCAACGCACTTAGCGAGTGCGTGGGCAGACTTCGTTCTCAGCGAAGAAGTAGGCGATTTCGCGTGCAGCAGATTCAGCTGAGTCAGAACCGTGGGTAGCGTTCTCAGTGAAGCTGTCAGCATAGTCAGCACGCAGAGTACCGGCCAGCGCGTTGTCTGGGTTGGTTGCACCCATCAGATCGCGGTGACGCTGAACGGCATTTTCGCCTTCCAGAACAGAAACAACCACTGGACCAGAAGTCATGAACTCAACCAGACCATCGAAGAATGGACGGCCTTTGTGCTCAGCGTAGAAGCCTTCAGCCTGCTCTTTGGTCAGGTGCAGCATTTTTGCGCCAACGATTTTGAAGCCTGCGCTTTCGAAACGGTTGTAAATAGCACCAATCACGTTCTTAGCGACGGCGTTTGGTTTAACGATAGAGAAAGTACGTTCGATTGCCATGATGACCTCTAGTTAGCATCCTGAAGAAACCGGGAGTTCGCTCCCGGTAAGAAAACGCGCCGATTATAGGGACATCATCGGGCGTTGCCTATTGCCGATTGGTGGAATTATCGAAAATAATTGATTTTTGTCGGGGCGAACACGCGCAAAATCTGGCATACGCGAACATCTAGCCACGAATAAATGAGACAGATGCCAGTTTACCCGCCTCATCCATCACCACCAGTTGATACTGGCCCGGCTCGCTAAGTACCAACGCCGCACTGCTTTGCCCCGCTTTCTGTTCAATCGGTTGCCCGTTCAAAAACCACCAGCGCTGCGAACCCTGCCCACCCTGAACCGTGACAGGCAGCATCAATACCACCTTACCCGGTAACGGCTGCACGCGCTGACCATTAATCACGCCAGTGATCAGCAGCGGTGGCGCGCTGTTCTGGTTCAATGGCGGGCAATGAGGGTCAATTGGCGGCAGTCGCTGCTCGCGGCGTTCCGCCATCAATAGCCAGGGTTCCAGCGGTAGTGGCCACATCAGACGATCCTGGCTCTGTGCATTGGGGCAATCTGCCGCCACGCGTAAGCCCTGAGGGTTGATCCAATAACGTTGACGTAAACCATTCACACCTTCCTGACCGGGCGCCAGCAGCGTCGGGGGCACCGTTTGGTTCAGTATCCAGCTCTGACGACGCTGGCGGCAGTTTTCGTCACCCAGCGGCAAAGGTTGGCCTCCAGGCCAGCAAATACTCATGGCGCTGACTGAATCCGGACGTGGATCGCGTGGTGCACCGCGCACCGACATATGCCCCGCCAGCAGGTTATTAACCTGGTTCATCACGGGCACGGCGGAGGCAAAGCCAAACTGACCGGCAACCGGCGTGGCATCCGGCCTGCCAACCCATACGCCAATTAAATAGCGCGGTGTGATGCCGATGGTCCAGGCATCGCGATAGCCATAACTGGTGCCAGTTTTCCATGCCAGCGGCGCAATATCAGGAATGGCAGCGGATGGCAGTGCTTCGCCCGCCAGAATACGTCGCACAATCCAGGCTGCACCCGGTGAAAGCAGCGGCCGCTCTTGCAATGGCTGATTGGGCAACCAGCGCAGTTGGGCGGCATTTCCCTGACGAGCAAAAGCGCTATAAGCCGTCACGATATCATCCAGCCGCGCACCCGTACCGCCAAGAACCAGCGACAGATTCGGCTCGGCTCCCGCCGGAAAGCGCAGGTTCAGGCCGACATTGCGCAAACGCGCCGCCACCGTCTTCGGGCCAAGCGCGTCCAGAAGCTGGACTGCAGGTAAATTCAGTGAACGTTCCAGCGCCTCGCTGGCACTCACCGGGCCGTGAAAGCCGGAGTCAAAGTTGCCGGGGCGATAATCACCGAAGCGGCGTGGCACATCCTGCAGCAGTGATTCACCGTGGATCAGACCATCATCCAACGCCATGCCATAAACAAAGGGTTTCAGCACCGATCCGGGCGACCGCACACTGGAGATCATATCCACATGACCAAAACGGCTGTCGTCATTGAATGACACTGAGCCGACATAGCCACGCACTTTCATATTGCTGTGATCCACCACCAGCAACGCCAGTGAAGTGCGCGGCGGCAGCTGGTTTTTTAATGACGATGCCAGACTCTCTAGCTCGCGCTGCAGTGACACATCAAGGGTCGAGGTAATTTTGTTGTCGGGAGAAAGCGACAGCAGGCGGCGTGCCAGCAGCGGTGCCATTTGCGGGGTCTGGCGCGGCGGCAACCACACCGCTTCCTGTTTGATATCCGCGACATCCTGCGCCGACCACACTTGATACTCTGCCAGCCGATCCAGCACTTTGTTGCGGGCGGCTTCCGCACGCTGTGGCCAGCGATCCGGACGAAGTCGGCTGGGTGCCTGCGGCAGTACGGCGAGCAACGCGGCTTCGCCTTTGGTCAGCTGCGACGGCGGTTTACCGAGCCACATCCAGCTTGCTGCGCCGATGCCTTCCACGGTGCCGCCAAAGGGTGCGCGATTGAGGTAGAGCGTAAGGATGTCGCGCTTGGATAAGTGCCACTCCAGTTGCAGCGCGCGCCAGGCCTGAATCATTTTACCGCTCAAAGTACGCGGTTGCGGATCGATCAGTCGCGCTACCTGCATCGTTAGCGTGCTGCCGCCTGACACGATGCCGTGATGCAGCAGGTTTTGCCCAATGGCACGCACAATCGCCATCGGATTGATGCCAGGATGGTGCCAGAACCAACGATCTTCGTAAGTGAGCAGCGCCTGAATATAGTCAGGCGAAACCTCCTCCAGCGTCACCGGATAGCGCCAGACGCCTTGCTTGTCGGCAAAGCGCCACAGTGGCGTGCCATCTTCAGCGACCACCACCCGCGCGGGCTGCACTTCCCGTAACGGCAAAGGATCAAGTCGATCCAGCAGCCACACGCCAGCTAACAGCAGCAGTAAAAAAAGCGGCAGCCAGCGCCACCGCTTTAAGGCATTACCCTTTTTCATCAACGCTTAACGCACATTCAGTTTTTCTGGCGTAGAGCCTATCGCGCGCCACTCCGGCACATACATCGACTCGACCTGCGGAGGGGGCAGACGATAGCTGCCCGGCGTCACCGCGCGTGCCAGATACAGCAACGTGCCCGGTGTATAACCATCCAGCGCCAGCGCAGCAACGAAGCGGTCATCACGGAACTCAATGTGTTTGATGTTGGCTTGTTGCATATCCATCATGCTCTCTTTCAGTGCATCGGCGCTGTCGCCCAGGCTGGCGCTGCTGTCACTCAGGTTCTGGTTTTCCAGTTCCAGCCCCGCCGGCAGCAAATCCACCACCAGCGCATCGCTAACGCGTTCGCTGGCCGCCACTTTCAACCGCACCACCAGCAATTCGCCACTTTTCAGGTTGGTGAGGTCTGCAGGCTTACCGTCCAGGGTGAAATACTCACGGCTGATTTTCAGCACGTTGCTCATGGGCGACGGTGCCGTTTGCGGATAACCCACCACATTCAGCGTGCCGTAAAGTGGCGACGCATTGTCGCTTTTCACTGACAAGCCCTGTCGCAGCTGGTCTTCACTGATACCCATGTTGAGTGCCTGATTGCTGCTCAGCGGCTCGCTTCTGCCCTGCAATGTGGCTTGCCAGTTCTCACCTTTGTGCTGTTGCAAGGTGCGCGCGGCAAGGAACAGCGCGTTATTTTCCTGTGTCGAGAACCAGCGCTGGCCATGCACCGCTTTCGCCAGATCAATCAGTAATGGCCCCTGCATATCGGGCAGCAGCTGGTTTTCTGTGATCAGCGCAAGAATCAGCGCACGGTCTCGTACCGGGCTACCGTAATCCCCCAGCCAGCTGTTGGGCTTGCGCTCCAGCCCGATACCCTGCGCCAGCGCTAACTGCGCGCGCTGTTGATCGCCCATCAGTTTCAGCGCCACACCCAGTTGCACCAGCGCCAGGCCTGATTTCGCCTGCTCACGCTTTTCATACAGCGCACGCAACGCACCGAGCGGTGCCTGCTGCTGACGCGCCAGTACCAACCCGGCGTATGCTTGCACACTGAAACGCAGGCCATCCGCATCACTGCTCCAGCTAGTTTCGATCTGTGCCGGGTCCTGCAGATAGCGCAGCAAGCGTTCATCGGCGCGACTGATCACCCCTTCCGGCACGCTGTAACCCGCTTCACTGGCGCGCAGCAGGAAATCAGTGACGTAAGCCGTCAGCCAGAACTCCTCCTGACTCTCTTTGCTCCACAAGCCAAAACTGCCATTGCCACGCTGCATACCTGCCAGGCGCGCAATACCGGTGGCGATCGACGCCCGGCGCGCCTCGTCGGTGCTGGTTTTTATACCCAGCGCATCCAGTTGCGCTTTGTTGGTGAACACCGATGGCCAGATGCCGCTGGCGGTCTGCTCAAGGCAGCCATAAGGATAGGCATACAGTTGGCTGATAAAGCTGGCAATATTCAGCGGCGGTCGATTGCTGAGCGACAGCTGTCCGGTCAGCGTATCCTTTTGCAGGCCGCTAAACGCACTCGCCACCACCTGCCAGCTTTGGCCCGTTTGCATCACATTGTCGAAACTCAGGGTTTGGGCTGGATAAGCCGGACGTACGCCGATGGTCCATTTACGCTCGCTGGGCGCCAAAGTTTCACCTGGCAGAGTCATGCCAGAGACCCTGACCTGCACCGCACCTTCACCGAAGGCACCCTGGGCTTTAACCGGGATTTGCAGGGTGGTGCGCGCGCCCTTCGCCAGTTGCACGCTGGAAATGACAGTGCCGTTCAGCGCAATCAGTCCCTGAGCGGTCACGTCGACTTTCAACGTCTGCGGCTGATCGGTCAGGTTGGTGAGATCCAGCGCCAGCGTCGACTGGTCACCGCTGGCCATAAAGCGCGGCGTCGCCAGTTCGCTGATAAGTGGTGCGGCCACCACCATTTTACGATCTGCCGAGCCGAAGCTGTCTGCACTCCATACCTGCGCCATCAAGCGTAACTCGCCATTAAAGGCCGGAATCGGAAGCTCGATCGTGCCTTCACCGTTAGCATCCAGCGTGACCGGCTGCAGCTGTTGCGCGACGATCTGCACATCGGTGACCGGCTTCTTACCGCCGCGTGACAGCGCATCGGCATCATCTCCGTCACCACCGAAACGCAGCGCCGCCAGCTTGCCTCCGCCTTCGATGAGCTGACCGTACACATCGTATTGATCGGCGTTATAGCGCTTGCGGCCAAAGAACGCGTCCCACGGATTTGGCGTTTTGTAATCAGTGATGCTCAACACGCCGCTGTCTACTGCTGACAACAAGACCTGAACCTGTTGAGGCAACTCGCCACCTTCACGGCTGGCTTTCACCTTCACTTTTACCGTCTGCTCAGGGCGGATTTTTTCGGGCGCATCGATCGCCAGATTGAGACGTCGCGCTTCGGTCGCCATCGGCAGATGCAGCAGACCCACTGCGCGTTTTGGTGTGGTGCCGTTGGCTTTATCGCCATCACGCACCACAATTGCGCTGATATAGAGATCGTGACGCTTCCAGCTTTCGTTAATCGGCACATCGATGGTCGCGCCACCTGCAGGTACTTCTAATGGCTGCCACCACAGCGTGCCGCTGCTGGATTCCACCATCAGATAGCCTTTACCGGCAGCCGGGGATTCCACCTGCACTTTTGCGGTATCACCCGGTTGGTAGGCGCTTTTATCGATTTTCAGTTTGACCTGATCGGGACGGAGCGCACCGGTGCCATCGGTATTGTCCTGCCACCAGTAGCCCGCATTGAAGCGCACGCTGCTGACAATGTTCTCGCCCGCATGCACTTCCAGACGATAAGTGCCCCACTCCACCGGGAAGCTGATTTTCTGGCTGCCGCCCGCAGCGATAGTGATGCGCTGCTCGTCTTCCTGCAGATCCTTCTGGTCATAACGCGACTGCCACCCTTCGCTGTCTGAGAAGCTCCAGAAGTAGTCACGGCGTTCATGGATAAGGCGCACATCCAGATCCTGCGCCGCCAGTTTTTCGCCTTGCGGATTGGTATAAACAACATCAAATTCCGCCAGGCCGTTTTCAGGCACGGTCGGTTCATCGCGATAACGATCGGTGCGATAGTCATACACCGACTCACTGTTAAACAGCGGACGAATTCCCGGCAGTGCAGGCGCGGGCCAGATCGATTGGGTGGCACGACGTGTCACCGGACGGCCGCCAGTTTCCAGCAGACTGGCTTGCAGAATGAGATTGAGTGGTGAATGACTTTCTGCCCAGCTGCTTTCTACGTTGAGCTGCAGCTTGCCGCTCTCATCCAGCTTCTCATCGACTTCATCCAGACTGCGTTTCAGTTCCTCTGTGACATCGCCGAACTGATAGCCAGGCAGCGCTGCCACGGCTTCACGCGCCGGGCGCAGGAACAGCTGCCCCTGCAACTCATTGCCGGCAGCCGGTGCGCCATACAGATAACGGCCCTCGACATCAAATGTCACCGAGGCGTCCGGAGCCACCGGCTGTTCGCTGTTGCTCAATGCCAGTGCCATACGTTCCGGGAGAAAATCCTCGACATGGAACGTCCAGCTACGCGGCTGGTTGTCGCCACTGTTGATGCGCAGCGACCATTCACCGGTCATGGCTGAAGCCGGCAGTGCAAAGCGCTGCTGGTACACACCGTTTTCCGGCTGCCAGACGAAGGTTTGGGTGACTTCACCATTGGGCTGCAGCACTTCGGCTTTCACCGGTTGTGGCGGCAGCGGCTTGCCATCGGCATCACGCAGTAACGCGTTGACGATCACCGTTTCTCCGGGGCGATAGAGATCGCGCGGACCAAACAAGAAGAACTGCTTGTCATAACCCTGCGGGCCATCAATCGGGAATTCGGCGAGATCCAGTGCTGGGCGATTGAGATCGATCAGTGAAGTTTGCCCTTTCTGCGTTGCCAGCAGCAACTTGCCTTTGGCATTGGCGGGCAGGCGAAGATGGCCATTGCTGTCACTGGTGCCACTCGCCAGCTGTTGGCCTTTCTCATCCAGCAGTTGCACATTGACGTCATCCAGCGGTGCGCCATTGGCGAGACTTTGCGTAAACAGTCCCAGTTGATCCGGGAAGCTGTGCAGCGATACACCAATATCACTGAGTGTGAACAAGGTCGCTGGCTGCGTGTAGTTATAGGTGCCAGCCTGTTTCATGACGGCCAGATAGACACCGGGCTGCTTGAGTGCGTCGACATCGCCAAGCGGTAACTGCAACTTTTCACGGGTGTTGCGTGCCGGATTGAGATCAAAACGTCCGCTATAGACCAGATCGGCATTTTTCAGTAAATCGCGTGATTCCCAGTACGACAGGTTATTACCGTAATTCCACTGGGCGAGAAAATCGGCCAGTGCGGCGCTTTTCACCCGGAAGAAATCGACATCAATGTTGTTCACATTGAGTGCCAGCACCGGTAAACCCTGCGTCAGGCGCAGCGGCAGCAGTGATCCCCGACTGGCGAATCCCACCATCGGCTGGATATCGCGGGTGGTGAACGTTTGGCTGAATGGACTGGATAAGGTACTGCCATCGGCGGCCTTGAGGCCAGCATCGACGGTCACCGTTAATTTGCGCGACGGTTCAGGATGGCGGAAGCGTAGCGCCTTGCCATTCTGCGCCAGTTCCCAACCGCCATCGACCTTGCCGCTTTTCTCATCGCTGATATGGACCCGCGCGTTCAGGTCCTGTTTGCTATCGATCGCGCTGTTAAAACTCAGCACCAGTGCTGATGCGCCATCCAGTTGCAGCTCGGAAAGGTCGATCACCGAGATCGTTTTCGCTGCATGTTGAACCACAGGCGTATCCTCAGCCTGCGCAGGCAGCAAAGCGCCGCCCAATAGTGTTCCGCCGATCAGCATGCTGAGCAGCAGTCGATTAACACGTTTTGCCATGGTAAGTCCCTCACCAGCCCCAAAGGTTAAAATAGTGTGCTGCGCAATTTCACATCAACCTACTCACTTTAGCAACGATACCCTTGAGATAGCGTTCACATTCCCGGACACTGGCTCTTTCCATTTTCCGATGATTGAGAAGAGGTTGTTGCGATGACAGCTCCCCTGTTTGTCTCTGCCGATTGGTTAAAAGAGCATTACACCGATGAAACGTTGCAGGTTTTAGATGCGCGCATGTTGCCGCCAGGTCAGGAAGCGGTTCGCGATCTTCAGGCCGAATATCTGGCGGGGCATTTGCCGGATGCACCGTTTTTCAACATCGAAGCCTTATCCGATCACACCAGCGCTTACCCGCATATGATGCCGCGCCCGGAAGCTTTTGCCGTCGCGATGCGCGAACTGGGTGTTAATCAGGATAAGCATCTGGTGGTGTACGACGAAGGTAACCTGTTCTCCGCGCCACGCGCATGGTGGATGCTCCGCGCCTTTGGCTGTGTGAACGTGTCCATTCTGGCGGGCGGTTTGCAGGGCTGGAAAGCGGCAGGATTTGATGTGGCATCGGGCCCGGTTAATCTGCCGGAAGGCGAGTTCGAAGCCCATTACGATCAGGGTCTGGTGAAACGCCTGACCGATGTGTTGTTGATCAGCCATGAAGGCGGCGCGCAGATCGTTGATGCCCGAGCGGCTAACCGCTTTAACGCAGAAGTGGATGAACCGCGTCCGGGCCTGCTGCGCGGGCACATCCCGAATAGCCTGAATATGCCGTGGAACAATCTGGTGGCGAACGGCGAACTGAAGCCGGCAGCAGAGTTACGCGATCTGTTTGAGAAAGCCGGTATCAAACTGGATCAGCCGATTATTGCCAGCTGCGGTTCGGGTGTCACCGCGGTGGTGGTGATTCTGGCGCTGACGTCGCTGGGCGTGCGTGACGTCACGCTGTATGACGGCTCCTGGGGCGAATGGGGCAGCCGCGACGACTTACCAATTGAGAAATAAAGTTTAGCTAGCCGCTTAAACTGCTGAGCATGGCAATAAAGGGGGGTTGCAGAACAAACTTCTGAGCCTGCCAATGATGATTTGACTACCGCGCAACAAATTGCGCCGCTACCAGATAAGTGCGATCTGTAGCGGCGCGATCAGATAAGTGCGATCCGTAGCGGCGCGATTTATCGCGCGTATCTTAAGCCGGACGATGGCTGTCAGATGCGCAATAAATTGCACCGCTACTAGCGATGTTTAGATAATCCGCTGACTGCCTTTGAAGTCGCGCAGGAAACTCCCCCAGCGACGCTCATAAAACGGCGTAATATGCGCGGTGAAGAAGTGGCTGACGCCTTTCTCATCGACCACCACTTCGCAGATATCAATCGGTGCGTCATCCGCCAGCGTATCGGTTGCCACGCTGCCTGCCGCCTGAATAATCTCATCGATATTGCTATCGGCTTCGATACCGATCAGCAGATTCGGCTCTTCCATGGCACTCTCACGAATGCTGGCGATGTAAGCACGGCGCACCTGCTTATACTTGGCAAACAGCTGCGTCAGTGAATCAATCATCTGCGCTGGTGGCTCAGCCACTTCTGATAACAGCAGCGCATGACCGCCCTCCAGCACCGTTTGCTGACTGAGCGCACTGCCCTCTTCACCGATCAGATGGGCGATTTCACCTGGCGAAAACTCTTTACCCGCCGGTAATTTGGGATTGAGGAACAAGCTCTCACCCATGGTCATTTCGAACAGTGTACGGGCTGGCAGGCGCAGGTAAGGCTGCTGCTCTTTGATCGCTTCAGCCATCGCCTCTTCTGAGGTGAAGAACGGGATAACACTGCCGCCGCCCTCTTTTTCCCAATGCTGCAACTCCACAGGCGAGGTGGCATCAAACTGCTCTGCAGAACTTTCCCCTGGCACCCAAATGTCAGATTCCAGCAGCAGTTGAAAGAACTCCGGACGGTGCGCAGGCTCAGTGGCGGCCAGCTTCAGCACCTCTTCAAGACGATTGCTCATTTATCAAGTTCCAAAAAAACGGCAAGCTCATGTATGAGGTTTGCCGCTTAAGCGCTGTTCGGTCGCCATCAATGACGACCCTACACAATACTAATGAAGGGTGCACATCCACGTGCGACCTGACGTAGGGTACACATCAATGTGCGATCCGACGAAAGGTGAACATCTATGTGCGACCTGACGTAGGGTGCGCATTCATGCGCACCGGTTTTATTTCAGTAACAGATTGGCGATGGTGCGCACGCCAAGACCGGTGGCACCAGCTGACCATTGATCCACCGCACTTTTGCGGTAGGTCGCAGAACAGTCGATGTGCAGCCATCCTTGCTGATACTTGCTCACAAAGTGAGAAAGGAACGCCGCCGCGCTGCTGGCACCTGCTGCATGCGCCGGGCTGGCAATGTTGTTCAGATCGGCAAAGTTTGACGGCAGATGGCTACGATGGAACTCCGCTAGCGGCAGACGCCAGAAGGCTTCATTTTCACCGGTTGCGCTGCCCAGCAGTGATTCCGCCAGCACATCATCAAAGGTAAACAGGGCGTGATAATCGTTGCCCAACGCCGTTTTCGCTGCACCGGTCAGGGTGGCTGCATCAACCAGCAACTCAGGATTTTGCTCGCTGGCATCGATCAGGCCATCGGCCAGCACCAGACGTCCTTCCGCATCGGTGTTCATCACTTCCACGGTTTTACCGTTACGGTAACGGATAATGTCGCCGAGACGGAACGCGTTACCGCTCACCATGTTGTCTGCGCAGCACAAGTACAGCTTCACGCGTTTGTTCAGACCGCGTGAAATCGCCAGCGCTAAGGCGCCAGTGACAGTGGCCGCGCCGCCCATGTCGGACTTCATCGAATCCATAAAGCCGCTCTGCTTCAGGCTATAGCCGCCGGTGTCAAAGGTGATGCCTTTGCCAACCAGACAAGCGTAAACCGGGGCATTTTCATCGCCGGTGGGGTTGAAGTCGAGCGCCAGCAGCACCGGCGCGCGGGTTGAACCACGGCCTACGGTGTGAATGCCGGCGTAACCCTGCTCACGCAGATCTTCGCCTTTGGTAATGCGATAGCTGACGGCATTGCCGCCCACTTCATTGATCAGATCGATGGCACTGTGCGCCAACTGCTCCGGACTCAGATCTTCCGCTGGCAGGTTGATAGTGTCGCGGACCCAGTCAACGATCTTCAGACGACGATCAAATTCAGTCTGATCGTTTTCGCTTAATGCTGGCCACTCTACCTGACGCTTACCTTTCGGGCTGCGATAGCCTTGCCAGAATGCCCAGCACTTCTCCAAATCCCACTCTTCACCACTCAGTGCAACATGGCGGATCCCCTGACCGTCCAGCTTACGCCCCGCGCGCTGGATGCTCATCAGCGCATCGGCGCCAGTCAGGTGGATTGTCATGCCACTTTCAGTGCTGCTCAGCAGTGCTTTTTCACCCCAGCGCGCATCGGCGGCCTGGGAGCTGAGCGTAATTGTCATCGGTTGTGTTGTCATCGCGTGGCTCCGTTTGCGTTAGGTGTCACCTTGCGCCAGAACCGGCGCAAGGGGTGCATGAATTAGCGGGACGTGGCGGGCGTTAATGCCCGTAAACGGCTTACCGCTTTATTGACCAGATCAATGGCGTAGTCAATTTCCTCTTCAGTAGTAAAGCGTCCCAGCGAGAAGCGCAGCGAGCTGTGTGCCAGCTCCTGCTCAACGCCCATGGCGCGCAATACATAAGAGGGTTCAAGACTGGCCGAGGTACAGGCGGAACCGGACGAAAGCGCCAGATCTTTCAGCGCCATAATCAGCGATTCGCCATCAACCTGAGCAAAACTGAGGTTGAGGATATTCGGTGCGCCCTGCTCAAGCGAACCGTTGATATTCACATTCTCTAACTGGCTGATGCCGTGCCACAGACGAGCGCGCATAGCCGCCAGACGCGCCATTTCACTGCTCATCTCTTCACGTGCAACGCGATACGCTTCGCCCATACCCACGATTTGATGTACTGGCAAGGTCCCGGAGCGCATACCGCGTTCATGACCGCCGCCGTGCATCTGCGCGTCGATCTGTAATTTAGGTTTACGACGCACCCACAGCGCACCAATGCCTTTTGGACCGTAGATCTTATGCGCTGAAAACGACATCAGATCCACCGGCAGTACCGCGACATCAATCGGCAATTTGCCGACGCTTTGGGTGGCATCAACATGGAACAGGATGTCACGCGCGCGGCACAAGGCACCCAACGCGGCGATATCCTGAATCACGCCGGTTTCGTTGTTCACATGCATCAGGGAAACCAGAACGGTATCGTCGCGCAGTGCGGCTTCCAGCATCGCAGGCGTGACAATGCCATCGCTGCCGGGTTGCAGATAGGTGACGTCGAAGCCTTCACGCTCCAGTTGCTGGCAGCTATCCAGCACCGCTTTGTGCTCAGTTTGGCTGGTAATAACGTGTTTGCCGCGCGCCTGATGGAACTGTGCCGCGCCTTTGATGGCGAGGTTATCAGCTTCGGTGGCACCGGAAGTAAAAACGATTTCACGCGGATCGGCATTGACCAGCTCTGCAATCTGATTGCGCGCCACATCAACGGCTTCTTCAGCCTGCCAGCCAAAACGGTGAGAACGGGAAGCGGGGTTACCGAAGGTGCCATCCAAAGTCAGGAACTGCATCATTTTGGTGGCAACACGCGGATCGGCAGGCGTTGTCGCTGCGTAATCCAGGTAGATCGGTAATTTCATTGCGCTAAAACTCCGTATAAAAAATCATACGTCTTTATAGCACGATTCAGCCCCGGCTGTGTGAACAGCAAGGGCTGAAGGAGAGCGGATTAAGCACGCAGATTAACGTTGATGGTTTCCTGCATACGATGCTGCTGGAAGCGGCGAGTATCGTTCATGTTCTGACGATCTGCCACATCAAGGATTTCCTGGTTGTTCACCAGTTCAGCCAGCGTGATGTTGTTGAGGAATTCGCTGATGCGTTCGCTCAGGTCACGCCACAGGACGTGAGTCAGGCAGCGTTCACCGCCCTGGCAGCCTTCTTTGCCCTGGCACTTGGTGGCATCAACGGATTCGTCAACAGCGGTAATGACCGCGCCAACGGCAATCGCGCCAGAATCTTTACCTAACAGATAACCGCCACCTGGACCACGAACGCTGGCCACTAAACCGTGCTTACGCAGACGTGAGAATAACTGCTCCAGATAGGAGAGCGAAATGCCCTGACGCTCAGAAATGTCAGCCAGCGGCACCGGGCCCTCGTTCGAGTGCAGTGCAACGTCCAGCATAGCGGTTACGGCATAACGTCCTTTGGATGTCAGTCTCATAGCATACAACCTCGTAAGCGTCCGTCCGGGTATCGGCGGGCTATCTGATGAATTGACGCCAGTCTGCCATTCCTGAGTAAAACGGTCAACTATTTAACCAAGTAATTTACTCAACTATTTAACCAACTGTTTTAGTCAACTATTACCCTTATCACCTTTGGGCTTTTGGAAGGATGCCAACATGCCGCGCAGGATGTTGAGTTCATCACGTTCCGGGCGCGCGCGGGTATAAAGACGGCGCAGTTTGCTCATCACCTGGCTTGGCGTGCCTTCGCGGATAAAGCCGCTCTCCAGCATCATCTTTTCAATGTGCTGATAGAAACGCTCCAGATCGTCTACCAGCGGATACGGCGACTCTTCTTCCTGCGGTTGTGGGTTGGCTTTTTCCTGCGCGTCCAGCCATGCCATACGCACTTCGTAAGCGATGATCTGCACCGCCATCGCCAGGTTCAGCGAGCTGTATTCCGGGTTTGCCTGAATGGCCACGTGATAGTGGCATTTCTGCAACTCTTCGTTGGTCAGGCCCACACGTTCGCGACCAAACACCAGTGCCACCGGTGCCTGCTGACCCTCTTCCACACTTTTGATACCGCATTCACGTGAATCCAGCATCGGCCATGGCAACGAGCGAGAACGTGCGCTGGTGCCGACAACCAGGCTACAGCCGGCAATCGCTTCGTCCAGCGTATCAACGATCTTCGCTTCGCCGATCACATCACTGGCACCCGCAGCGAGGGAGATGGCTTGTGAGTCAGGCTTCACCAGCGGGTTGACCAGATACAGATTGGTTAAGCCCATGGTTTTCATGGCACGGGCCACGGAACCCATGTTGCCGGTGTGCGAAGTTTCTACCAGTACGATTCGGATGTTATGCAGCATATTAGTGAGCAGGTAAGAAAATGATGGCGCGCATCCTAACATAAAAGTAGGACATTTGCTGAACACGCTGATATACTCCGCGCCGTTTTCCCCGTTCTTTAACATCCAGCGAGAGATACCGATGCATCCGATGCTCAACATCGCCGTGCGCGCAGCGCGCAAGGCCGGAAATTTAATTGCCAAGAATTATGAAACCCCGGACGCTGTCGAAGCCAGCCAGAAAGGCAGCAACGACTTCGTTACTAATGTTGACCGTGACGCAGAACGTCTGATTATCGAAGTGATTCGTAAATCCTACCCGCAACACTCCATCATCACCGAAGAAAGCGGTGAACTGGCGGGCGATGATCAGGACATTCAATGGGTAATCGATCCGCTGGATGGCACCACCAACTTCATCAAACGTTTACCACACTTCTCTGTATCTATCGCTGTGCGCATCAAAGGCCGCACTGAAGTGGCTGTGGTTTACGATCCAATGCGCAACGAACTGTTCACCGCGGTACGCGGTCAGGGCGCACAGCTGAATGGTTATCGTCTGCGTGGCAGCACCGCGCGTGACCTGGATGGCACCATCCTGGCAACCGGCTTCCCGTTCAAGCTGAAACAGCACGCTACCCCTTACATCAACATCGTTGGCAAACTGTTCACTCAGTGTGCTGACTTCCGTCGCACCGGCTCTGCTGCGCTGGATCTGGCTTACGTGGCCGCTGGTCGCGTAGACGGTTTCTTCGAGATCGGCCTGAAGCCTTGGGATTTCGCTGCCGGTGAACTGCTGGTGCGTGAAGCGGGCGGTCTGGTGACTGACTTCACCGGCAACCATGGTTACATGCTGTCCGGTAACCTCGTTGCGGGTAACCCACGCGTCGTGAAAGCCATGCTGGCTTCTATGCGTGAAGAACTGAGCGAAGCGCTGAAGCGCTAAGCACGAAAAAGGCGGATATCATATCCGCCTTTTTTACGCCGTTAAAACGGACGTAACCCGCTACTCATCATCGGCTGTGCGCTCTGCCACAGTAACCACCCTGCTAACACCAGCACCACCCCGCCCATTAACGCCAGTGCAGACATCACGACTTTCGCGCGTTGCGAATCGCCGTTTGCCGCACCCAGCTTTTCAGCTAAGCGCCGCGACCGCTGTACCAGAAAGCCCATTGCCGAAACGGTCACCGCGGTTCCGATGGCCATCGCCACCGCAGAGGCAACGCCCCACGCATAAACCCCAATCACCTTGGAAAACAGCAGCATCATGATGGCGCCAGAACACGGGCGCATGCCCATGGAGAACACCACCAGCGCCTGGGTTTTGCCGCTTACTGCGCGTTCCATCTGTTCCGCACTCGGCAGATGTGCATGACCGCATCCGCAGTGCTCATCATGCTGGTGATGCGGGCGAATGGCGTGAATCTGAATCTTCGCCGGCACGGGACGTAATAGCGGAAATAATGTCCGCAGCGCACGCCAGCCGACCCAGATGCCCAATGCCATCACCAGCAGATAACTGCCCTTCTCCAGCCAGTAACTGCCGAGATGCATTTGCCGCGATGAGGTTTGTAATACCACCAGCATCACTGTTACCAAACCAATTGCTACGCCACCTTGCAATAGCGCGGCCAGAAGCGTCAGTTTCATGCTGGTTTTTAGCTTCGCGGGATGCGTCGCCAGAAAGGTGCTGATCACCACTTTACCGTGGCCTGGGCCCAGCGCGTGCAGCACACCATAAGCCAGGCTGAAGAGCATTAAGGTCACGCCCGCCTGCCGAGGCTGCTCTGCCACTTGCTGCAGGTGCTGAGTCATCTCGCGATTCAGGACTTTCTGCCACAGCACGCTTTGCAGCAATATTTGCGACCAGTGCTGCCACAGCGCAAAGCCCATTGCCAGCATCACCGCCGCCAAAACCCATAACGGCCATAAACGGCGTGAACGAGAAGGCAGAGAAATCAATGACATGTCAGGGTCACCGTCTGCGCGAATTGCTGCCCCAGATCCATGTCTTCCGGCGGCGCATCGGCTTTATCCAGTGACAACGCATATTGCTTCAGCGAGTCATCCGGTTTCGGGGTGTGCAAGTCTATCTGGCAGTGTGCTTTCACGCCGTCGTCCATGGTTAATGCCTGTGGGTTATCGTAATACATATCAACAAAGTAGCTCGGGTCGAAGGTCTGGATACGATACTGTTTCGCACTCAGCGACTGCGGTTCGCCAAACGGCACAATAAACTCCAGCACCGCTTTGTTGCCGTTGCGCGACAAATTGTACTCTTTGGGCAAATTCAGGAACTTCACCCGCGTTTTGTCCTGCCACACCTCTGAGAAGTAGTGTTGCCCCAACACGTTCGCCATCACCTGCGCCGCCAGCTTTTTCCATACCACATCACCGGGTTTCGCTTTTCCAGCATCGTAGAGCAGATCGGCTGAGGTAATTTCATCCATGGTCCACACCATCTTCATGCCCGTCAGATGATCATTCTCACTGACAAACTCGTTTTTCATATCAATAAAGCTGTGCGGATGTGACCAGGCTGCAGCGCTGAACAACAGCGTAAAGGGAATGAGTGCAATTTTCATGTGTTATAAAGTAACAATTCTCAAGTGAAGATTATACTGGTCCAGAAAAACTGTGACCCGCCTAAAAGCTCTGAGCAAAAGTCACGACAAAGTGAAGGGTTACCGCGCGGAGTTAGCTATTCTTAGCTCAAAAATGACCCGCGGATAATACTATTGATGAGTTCTGCACCTTCATCTGCACCACTCTTCAGCCGTGCCCAGCGTCGTTGCCATCTGCTATTGCTACTGTTTCTGCCTGCTCCCGCGCTAACGCTTGAAAAGCTCTGCCAGTTAAATGGTGTTGATCCTGTTGTCTCACGACAGGATATCGCGGATGTCGGTGATGAGATACAGCGCTTCCATCAACTGGAGTTACACCAGATGGTGGATGGCAGCTTCCGCATACATGGGACGGAACTGGACAGGCGGCTCTGCCTGCTCCACTGGCTGCGACGCGCGCTGCGCCTGTCGCAGGATTTCGTCTGCGAGCATTTTGCTCCCGTGCTGCGTCAACGCCTAAAAGTACTCAATATCGAAAAAGCGCTGTGGGATGAAACCAATCTTCAGGCATTGATTCAACATTGCAGCCTGCGACTGGCCCGCAATTTCACCCCGCGCGATCGCCTGTTTCTGCAAATCTTTATGAAATACGCACTGTGCCAACGGCAAAATGCACTGTTTAGTGAAAAACAACGGACGTGGCTGGCAGCGAAAACCGAGCGTGCTGCCGCCGATGATGTCATTCACCACTGGCAGAAACGCTGCCATCTGGCACCGCACGTCAGCGAAACCGACTTCTGGACGCTGCTGTTTAGTTTGATCCATGCGCCGGATGGGCATCAGCTTGATGACCATCAATCGCAGAAGCTCATGCTGGCGGTGGAAGCGTTAATTGCCCGTTTTGAACAGCTGGCGCAGACGCGGATCAAGAACCAGCACCAGCTGAAATTGCAGCTGTTCACTCATCTGGCGCAGGCGCTGGATCGCAGCCACTTTGCCATTGGCATCGATAACAGTGTGGCGTTGGATGTGGCGCACCTTTATCCACGTTTGCTGCGCACCACCGAACGTGCGCTGTACCACTTCAGCAGTGATTTCGGTACGCAATTCAGCGCAGAGGAAGTGAGTCTGGTCGCGGTGTTGTTTGGTGCCTGGTTGATGCAGGAGAGTGCACTGCAGGAAAAGCAGGTGCTGCTGTTGACCGGCGCGGATGCGGCAATGGAACAATTGCTGGAGCAGCAAATCCGCGAGATAACGCTGCTGCCGATCAACATTACTTACCAGGATATGCTGCACTTTCAGCGTGAAGGTGCACCGCGTGACGTGGCGCTGGTGATCACACCTTACGCCACGTCGTTACCGCTGTTTTCACCGCCGCTGATCCATGCTGAGCTGCCGCTGAGCTATCATCAGCAGCAGCGCATTCGTCAATTGCTGGAAGCTTAAGCGGCGCGAGGACGCAGGAACAGTGCCGGGAGCGCCACCAGTGCCATCACCCAGAACAGATGCCCCTGTAAATGGGTAAACAGCACGCCGCTGATCATCGTCATCACCGCAATCCCGCCGCCCATCGCCAGCGCAGAGTATAGTGATTGCAACCGAATCACCTCGGCGCCCTTGCGCGCAGCAATGAAACGCATTGCCGCCAGATGGCACACGGTGAAGCTGCCACAGTGTAGAATCTGCGCAGCAATTAACAGCGGCAGCGCGGTGCTGGATCCCAGCATCACCCAGCGCACTAACGCACAGACACACGAAAGCAGCAGCAGATCACGGGCACTCCAGCGGCGGAACAGTCGGTTGCTGAAAGCAAAGACCACGATTTCAGCCACCACACCCAGCGACCATAGATAACCAATGACGGTGGCAGAGTAACCCGCCTCCTGCCACCAGATGGCGCTAAAGCTGTAATAGGCCGCGTGCGCCCCCTGCATCAATGTCACGCACAACATAAAGCGCCACACCGCATTCTCACGCAGCAGTTCGCGCCACGCCGACCACCCGCCGCTGGCTCCCTGTCGCGCATCGCCCTGCGGACGCGTTTTCGGCGGCAGCATCATGCCAGACAGCATCACCAGCACACCCATGCTCAGTAAGACCAAAATCGCCTGTGATGACCATGCGCTGACCAACATGCCGGTTAGTGCGGAGCTAATTACAAACGCCAGCGATCCCCACAAACGCACCGGGCCATAGGCGAGGCCGATTTGCTGTGTCCAGGTCGCTGCCAGCGCATCGCTCAACGGCACAAGCGGTGAGAAGAACAGGTTGAAGCCCACCATCACCAGAAGCAGCCATAACCATTGGCCGCCAAACCAGAATCCGACAGCAAACAGGCACGTCATCAATGCCAGTAAACGCAAAGCGACAATCAGCTGAGAAGGATTTTTGACCTGCGAAGCGATCAATAAACTGCCGACGAATCGCGCCACCATACCGCAACCGAGCAGCAGGCCGATTTTTTCAGCATCCAGGCCAATACCTTTAAGCCAGACGCTCCAGAAAGGTAAGTAGATGCCGTAACAGAAGAAGTAGGTGAAGTAGCTGAGTCCCAGCCATCTGGCCGATCCGATGGTCATTTTGCCTCCCACAGGCATGTCGGCTGCGCCCGCAGCCCGTTGGGCCGCTACTTTGTCAGACGCTTGGGAAAAAGTGAAATAAAAGGTCGGATAGCGCGCATAAAAAAAGGATGGCCAGCGCCATCCTCTTTCATCACATCAGCGTGCCAAATCAGGCATACACAGGCAGACGCGCGCAGATATCCAGCACTTTCTGCTTAGTGCGCTCGATGGTCGCTTCGTCGTTGATGTTATCCAGCACGTCAGCAATCCAGCCAGCCAGTTCGCGAACTTCTGCTTCTTTGAAGCCACGACGGGTGACTGCTGGGGTACCGATACGAACACCTGAGGTCACAAACGGGCTCTTCGGATCGTTTGGTACGCTGTTTTTGTTAACGGTGATATTGGCACGGCCCAACGCAGCATCCGCTTCTTTACCGGTCAGGTTTTTGCTCACCAGATCGATCAGGAACAGATGGTTATAAGTACCGCCTGAAACGATGTTGTAGCCACGCTCCAGCAGAACCTCAACCATTGCTTTGGCGTTTTTAGCCACTTGCTGCTGGTAAGATTTGAACTCTGGCTCCATCGCTTCTTTGAACGCCACCGCTTTACCCGCGATCACGTGCATCAACGGACCACCCTGACCACCCGGGAACACCGCGGAGTTCAGTTTTTTGTACAGGTCTTCGTCGCCGTTTTTCGCCAGAATCAGACCGCCACGTGGACCCGCGAGGGTTTTGTGGGTGGTAGAGGTGACGATGTGAGCATGTGGAACCGGGTTCGGGTACACATCAGCCGCGATCAGACCGGCAACGTGCGCCATGTCAACGAACAGGTATGCGCCCACGCTATCAGCGATTTCGCGCATTTTTGCCCAGTCACACACGCCAGAATAAGCGGAGAAACCACCCACGATCATTTTTGGCTTATGCGTTTGAGCCAGTTCAGCCAGTTCGTCGTAGTTGATTTTGCCGGTTTCGTCGATGCCGTAAGGGATGACGTTATACAGCTTGCCAGACAGGTTCACTGGAGAACCGTGGGTCAGGTGACCACCGTGCGCCAGGTTCATACCGAGGATGGTATCGCCCGGCTGCAGCAGCGCAGTGTAAACCGCGAAGTTAGCCTGAGAACCAGAGTGTGGCTGAACGTTGGCAAAATCTGCGCCAAACAGCTCTTTGGCGCGGTCGATCGCCAGCTGCTCAACGATATCAACGTATTCACATCCGCCGTAGTAGCGTTTGCCCGGATACCCTTCAGCATATTTGTTGGTGAGCTGTGAACCTTGCGCCTGCATTACGCGTGGGCTGGTGTAGTTTTCAGAAGCAATCAGTTCAATGTGCTCTTCCTGACGCACCTTCTCTTGCTCCATAGCCTGCCACAACTCGGCATCATAATCGGCAATGTTCATATCACGCTTTAACATCCGGCATCTCCTGACTAGCTAACTTTTTAACGGCAGTTTAAGCCCCGGCAAGGGGCGAAGGCCAACAGTGTAAACGGTTTTGACAGGTGACGGTAGCGCCAATCCCCTCTTTTTACGCAAACGATTGGCACGGCGCTGGAACGGGTTTTTTACGCATTTTTGCAAGCCTGTAAATCACGATATTTGCTCACGCTGGAGGGGAATATTTTTCAGGTTTGTGGGCCAGCTTCCAGCTTCAGTGCTTAACCCGCAAGCAAAACAGGGGATTTACAGGCCAGGTGAACGATCATAAGATGCATTTAAAATACATGTTTAAATTCACTGTGAGGCATTCACCATGCTAGATGCGCAAACTATCGCTACCGTTAAGTCATCCCTGCCCGCTATTGCTCAGCTTGGCCCGCAACTCACCGGCCATTTCTATCAGCGTTTATTAACGCAACATCCGGAACTGAAAAACGTCTTCAATATGAATAATCAGCGCAGCGGTAATCAGCGTGAGGCGCTGTTTAATGCCGTTGTTGCGTACGGCAGCAACCTGGAGAATCTGGCGGTGCTGCTGCCGGCGGTAGAGAAGATTGCGCAGAAACATACCAGCCTGAATATTCAGCCGGCGCAATATGCGGTGGTGGGTGAAACATTGCTGGCGACCATCGAAGAGCTACTCAATCCCGGCGATGACGTTTTGCAGGCGTGGGGAAAAGCTTACGGCGTGCTGGCCGATGTTTTTATCCAGCGTGAAGAGGCTATCTACCGCGAATCGGAAGAGAAAGTCGGCGGCTGGCGTGGCGCACGTGACTTCCGTATCCGCGCCATCAATACTGAAAGCTCAGTGATCAAAAGCTTTGAACTGGTGCCCAACGATGGTCAGCCCGTAGCCGATTTCCTGCCCGGGCAATATCTGGCAATCAGCCTACGCCCTGAAGATAGTGAGAACATCCAGCATCGCCAGTATTCACTCACCCATTTACCTAACGCGAAATCCTACCGTATTGCGGTGAAGCGCGAGGAGCACGGCAGCGTTTCTGGCTGGCTCCACGCTAATGCGAAGGTGGGTGATATTGTGCAATGTGCTGCACCAGCAGGTGATTTCTATCTGCAGACTGAAGCAAAAGCGCCGATCACGCTGATTTCTGCGGGTGTGGGTCAAACCCCGATGCTGGCGATGTTAGCCAGCCTGGCCGAGCAGCAGTATGCGGGCGCGGTTAACTGGCTGCATGCGGCCGAATGTGGTGCACAGCATGCTTTCGCGGATGAAGTGCAAGCCACAGGTGCACGCCTGCCCCACTTCTCCAGCCATATCTGGTATCGCCAGCCTGAAAGCCAGGACAGTGGCCGTTATGATGCGCGGGGATTAATGGATCTCGCGGGCATTTCCAGCGAATTGAATCAGGCTGACCGCCAGTTCTGGCTGTGCGGACCGCTGCCATTTATGCAGTTTGTCGCGCGTCAGCTGGTGGATGCCGGTGTCAGTGCCGATCGCATCCATTATGAAGTCTTTGGCCCACACAAAGTGCTGTAAACAAAAAAGCCTGCGCAATGCAGGCTTTTAAACAGGCTAGCGAAGGGGCTCAAATCGCCTCTTCGTCCTCTTCACCGGTACGAATACGCACCACGCGCGCCACATCGAACACAAAGATTTTGCCGTCGCCGATTTTACCGGTCTGCGCGGTTTTCATAATGGCTTCAACGCAGGTGTCGACGATGTCATCACCTACCACCATTTCGATTTTCACTTTTGGCAGAAAATCGACCATGTACTCTGCACCACGATACAGCTCAGTATGGCCTTTCTGGCGACCAAAGCCCTTTACTTCACTGACCGTCATCCCGGTGATGCCCACTTCGGCCAGAGCTTCGCGCACATCATCGAGTTTGAATGGTTTAATAATTGCATCGATCTTTTTCATGACGGATCCTTTTTTCACTCCCTCCATGATGGACGGATAACAAATAGTATAACCCGTCCTACTTCAAGTCGCAGAGGGGTTGGCTGCTCTCTTTCACCCGAATCACTAAATTGAATCAGTTCATCGGAAAGTTATCGTGTGCCGCCATCCTGCAACCCGAACTATTTAGGGTAGTCAATGGATGAATCAATATGCCGCAGCAAGCTACTCTTTAAATTCACTGGCGTCCAGCTCATGGCGTGACAGCAGCTTATAGAATTCAGTACGGTTACGTCCAGCCAGACGCGCGGCGTTAGTGACATTTCCTTTGGTCATCTGCAGCAGCTTGCGCAGATAGTTCAGCTCAAACTGATTGCGAGCCTCAACAAAAGTCGGCAACGCGGTATTTTCACCCGCTAACGCCTGTTCAACCAGCGCATCACTGATCACCGGTGACGTGCTCAGCGCGACACACTGTTCGATCACGTTCACCAGCTGACGTACGTTGCCAGGCCAGCTGGCTCCCACTAAACGTTTCATCGCATCCACTGAGAAGCTGCGCACGAAGGGTTTATGGCGTTCAGCCGACTGGCGCAGCAGATGGTTCGCCAGCAGCGGAATATCTTCAGCGCGTTCATGTAGCGCCGGTATTTTCAGATTCACCACATTGAGGCGATAGTAGAGATCTTCGCGGAAACTCTTTTTCTCCATCGCTTTTGGCAGATCGCGATGAGTGGCCGAGATGATACGCACGTTGATATCGACATCCCGATTACTGCCGAGCGGACGTACTTTTCGCTCCTGTAATACGCGCAGGAGTTTGACCTGCAACGCCTGCGGCATATCACCAATTTCATCAAGGAACAGCGTGCCGCTCTCTGCCGCCTGGAACAGCCCTTCTCGCGCGCTCACGGCGCCGGTGAAGGCCCCTTTGGCGTGGCCAAAAAGTTCAGATTCCAGCAGTTGCTCTGGTAAAGCACCGCAGTTGATGGCGATAAACGGCTTATTTGCACGTGGGCTGGCGGCATGAATCGCCTGTGCCAGCACCTCTTTGCCGGTGCCGCTCTGGCCATTGATTAACACGCTAACGTCGGATTGCGCCACCATGTGCGCCTGATCCAGCAAACGCAGCATCTGAGGATTGCGCGTTACTACCGCTTCACGCCAGGTGTCATCGCTGACTGGCGCACGCTGTGCCAGCGCTTCATCGATGGCTTTATACAGCGCGTCACGATCCACTGGCTTCGTCAGGAAACTGAACACGCCCTGCTGCGTCGCGGAAACCGCTTCAGGAATAGAGCCGTGTGCCGTGAGAATGATCACCGGCAAGCCTGCATGGCGTTTCTGGATTTCGCCAAACAACGCCAGCCCGTCCATTTCATCCATGCGCAGATCGCTGATCACCAGATCAACTTTCTCTTTTTGCAACTGGCGCAAAGCATCCGGGCCACTTGCGGCGGTGGTCACCTGAAAACCTTCACTGCTTAAACGCATCCCGAGCAGCTTCAGCAGGCCAGGATCATCATCCACCAGCAGTAAACGTGCAGACTGTTTCATGGTCACTGATCCTCACTTTGTGCATCACTGGCACCGTGCGATGTGTCGCTGCTGTCCGCCGGCTTACGAGACGACAGCTGGCGTTCGATGTCAGTCAGGCGCTCAAGCTTACGCTGAGTATCCTCCAGCGATTGCCGCAATTTGGTTTGCTGCTGGCGCAGGCCATCCAGCTCGGAATCGTGACTTTGCTGAAGTGCAGCATAGCGGCTGCGTTCAGCGCTTAATGCCAACTGCGCCGCCTGGTTGCTGCGCCACAACATCAATAACGGGCGCACGGAGGCAGGATAGGATGCGCTGTAGCCATCTAACGTATCGACGAACTGGCGGCGCTCAAAGGGCGTCACATTGCCATTTGCCAGCAGAATGCCTTGTTTAAAAGCACGCGACCAGCCTTGAACCGGCCAGCGACGCGCTTCAGCCCGGGCTTCCGTAGGCGATAAACGCTCGCCGCAGTCGATAGCACGCTGCCAGTAAAGTGGATTGCTCATCGCAGCTGGCGATTCAATCTTCCATACGTTTTGACAATCAGTTGCCAGATAATCAGGCAGCCGCACTTCCGGCTCAGGAAGATTGGTGCCGTCGTGCAACGCGCTGCTCGTCGGCGCGGTCTGGCAGGCACTCAAGCCGAATGCCACCAACGCGCAGCTAAAAATTTTAATCAGGGTGTGTTTCATTAATCAGGCATTCCCGGCACTGGTCGTCAAAATGATTCGAAAACAGACATCCGCATCCTTGCACGTTACCAATTGCAAATCGCCCTGCATCCTGCGCAGACAATCTTTGGCGATGCTTAAACCCAGCCCGCTGCCCTTAACTGGCCCTTTACGCTGCTGGCTGCCCTGAAAAAAGGGCTCAAAGATCATCGCCTGCTCTTCAGCCGGAATCGGTGTGCCGGTGTTCGCCACCTCAATCCACACCTGGTTGCCTTTCTGTTGGCTCTGCAGCCAGATGTTACCGGATTCGCTGCCGTAGTTCACGGCGTTCGAATAGAGGTTATCGATGACCCTTTGCAGCAATGTTGCCTCTGCCAGACAGTGCGCCACCTGAAGATCAACATGCGTAGTGATCTGACGCGCACTGGCGGGCAATGAATGGATTTTAACGACCGAATCAACGATGTCATGGAGCGCCACCGGCTCGAGCGCCATCGGACCCTCCGCCAGTTTGCGGTTGTAATCCAACAGTTGTTCGATGAGACGCTGCAGATGACGGCTGCTGGTGTCGAGGATCGCCACCACTTCTTGCTGTTCCGCATTGAGCGGCCCAGCCACCTGATCGGCCAATAATTCCGTGCCTTCACGCAAGCTGGCAAGCGGGGTTTTCAGTTCGTGCGAGAGATGGCGCAAAAATTCATGACGCTGCTCTTCCAGCCAGCTCAGACGCTCGCTAAGCCACACGATGCGCTGGCCGAGTGAGCGGATTTCACGCGGACCGCGAAAACTCACGCTGTCACCGAGCGCTTTGCCTTCCCCCAGCCGGTTAATCATCCGTTCTACGCGTTTTACCGGGCCGATGATCATGCCGGTAAACAGCAGCACCAGCGCCAGACTGATCAGGAACAGAATCAGCGCTTGCCAGCCAAAGAACTGACCGCGATCGGCGATTTCACGCTGGAGTTGCAAGCCGCGAGAAAATACTACTTCACGCGTCGCCTGCACCATTTGCGCATTGGCATCTGAGAAATGTTCGAGAGCCGTGGCGGCTTTTGCCACTGGGTTACCATTATCACACTGCACGCTGGCGAGCTGCGGCAAGGTTTCCTGAAGCGCTTTGAATGAAGGAAGATCCGGCAGGCTATCTGCATGGCTGGTGAGCATCTGCCCGTATCGCGTCCACTGCGTCTGATAGAGCTTTTGCAAGGTGGCATCACCTAACACACAATATTGACGATAACTGCGTTCCAGCTCGAGCGCCGTGCGCGCCATCGCCTCGCTGCGGCGGACGTCAGTGAAGGTATTGCGGTTGGTATCCGCCGCCTGATTACTGAGCGCAGAGAGGCTTTCCCAGGCTTGCCAGGCCAGCACCAGCAATGGCAACAGGACCAGCAAAAAAGCCATCAAGACCAACTGCCGCAGGGATCGGGGAAACAGACGCCATCTCTTCACTACCGCGCTTCCTTAAATTTGAGCTGCTGGCATGCTAACGAAGTATCAAAAGGGAAGAAAGTACAGAAAGGAAAACGGCAGCCCTTTTGGGCTGCCGTGAGAGCGACGCCGCAGCATCGCTTGCAAAATAGGTGGAGCCTAACTCAACGTTGCGTCCGATGCTTGATAACGTTGCAAAGCAAGCGATTATCGGTTGGGTGGACGGCAGGCTCCGTTTGGTGCGTCATTCGAATTTTATGAGCTCAACCGCAGTGCGGGGCAATCATAGACAGGTGAATGAGCAACGAAGTTAGTATAGCAACTATCGTGCCAGAAATGAAATAGCATTAATTATCAGAGTAATGCGAGGTGTGCCGCAGTATTTTAAGAAAAAGCGGACCGGCTGGTCTGATGAAAGTGTCGCTGATCAGCAACGAGTTCAAAGATGAAAAATTGAGACATTATAAATCAATGATTTAAATGTCACCATTTAGCGACACTCTACCTGCGCATTTGTCGCCGATTTCAGACAGTTTTCGCAAGCCAGCTCAAAGTACCTGATTGATTGAGTGAGTGAGTGAGTGAGTGAGTGAGTGAGTGAGTGAGTGAGTGAGTCTGGACCAGCCGGGCAAAAGAAAGGCCGCCCTGCGGCGGCCTCTGATGCTACTGGCTAATTTAGCCCAGTTGCTTACGTGCGTTACGGAAGATACGCATCCACGGGCTATCCTCGCCCCACTCTGCCGGATGCCAGGAGTTGCTCACGGTGCGGAACACGCGCTCTGGGTGCGGCATCATAATGGTGACGCGACCGCTCTCGTTGGTTACCGCAGTGATACCGTTCGGCGAGCCGTTCGGGTTGGCTGGATAATTTTCGGTGATTTTACCGAAGTTGTCCACGAAGCGCAGCGCCACTAGACCTTTGCTTTCCAGCTGGGCCAGATGTGCACCATCACGCACTTCCACGAAACCTTCACCGTGTGAAACAGCGATTGGCATGTGGGAACCGGCCATGCCGTCCAGCAGCAGCGATGGACTCGCAGCCACTTCGACCAGGCTGAAACGTGCTTCAAAACGCTCTGACTGGTTACGGACGAAGCGTGGCCACAGTTCGCTACCCGGAATCAGCTCACGCAGATTCGACATCATCTGGCAGCCGTTACACACGCCC
Source organism: Pantoea sp. alder81 (assembly GCF_020179835.1). Lineage (GTDB taxonomy): Bacteria > Pseudomonadota > Gammaproteobacteria > Enterobacterales > Enterobacteriaceae > Pantoea. The sequence continues at coordinate 939,419 of NZ_JAIUDA010000002.1, forward strand.
AGCGCCAGCGTCTGTGGACGGTAGAAGAAGTTTTCGAATTCGTCACGCACACGGCCGTTGAACAGAATCGATTTCGCCCAACCTTCACCTGCACCTAATACGTCACCGTAAGAGAAGCCACCGCACGCGACCAGTGCCTGGAACTCTTCCAGACCACGGCGGCCTGCCAGCAGATCACTCATGTGCACATCGACAGCGGTGAAACCAGCACGGTGGAAGGCAGCCGCCATCTCAACGTGGGAGTTCACGCCTTGCTCGCGCAGTACGGCAACACGCGGACGCGCGCCTGTGGCGATCATTGGTGCAGCAACATCTTCTTCTGGCTTGAAGGTCAGATGGACGTTCAGGCCAGGATCGTTGTCGGCTTTCTTCGCTTCGTGTTCCTGATCGGCACAGGCTGGGTTGTCACGCAGACGCTGCATCTGCCAGGTGGTCTCTGCCCACCAGGTACGCAGCGTATTACGGCTTTCGCTGTACACCGCACTGTCACCAGAACGAATCACAAAGCGATCGCCCGGCAGCGCCTGGCCAATCACATGTACATTGCTGCTCAGGCCATGGTCGGCAAACACTTGCTCAACGGCGGCGCGATCGGCTGCATTAATCTGGATCACTGCACCCAACTCTTCGGTGAACAGTGCTGCCAGCGCATCGTTGCCCAGCGCGGCGATGTCGGCTTCGATACCGCAGTGGCCGGTGAAGGCCATTTCTGCCAGCGTTACCAGCAGGCCGCCATCTGAGCGATCATGGTAAGCCAGCAGTTTCTGCTCGGCCACCAGCGCCTGAATGGCGTTGAAGAAGCCCGCCAGTTGAGATGCATCACGCACGTCGGCTGGCTTATCGCCTAACTGACGATAGACCTGTGACAGCGCGGTAGCCCCCAGGGTGTTAGCGCCGTTGCCCAGATCAACCAGCATCAGCAGGTTATCCTGGTCTGCTTGCAGCTGAGGCGTCACGGTGCGACGCACATCTTCTACACGTGCAAAGGCGGTGATGACCAGCGACAGCGGTGAGGTCATCTCACGTTCTTCGGTGCCCTGCTGCCAGCGGGTTTTCATCGACATCGAGTCTTTGCCGACCGGGATAGTGATTCCCAGCGCTGGGCAAAGCTCCTCGCCAACCGCTTTCACTGCCGCGTACAAACCGGCATCTTCGCCTGGGTGACCCGCTGCAGCCATCCAGTTCGCAGAGAGCTTCACGCGCTGCAGGGAACCAATGGAGGTGGCGGCCAGGTTGGTCAGCGCTTCACCGACCGCTAAGCGGCCTGAGGCAGCGAAGTCCAGCAAGGCTACTGGCGCACGTTCGCCCAGTGAGAAGGCTTCGCCGTGATAGCTGTCCAGGCTGGCGGTGGTGACTGCACAGTTGGCCACCGGGATCTGCCATGGGCCGACCATCTGGTCACGCGCCACCATACCGGTTACCGAACGGTCACCGATGGTAATCAGGAAGGTTTTCTCTGCCACGGTTGGCAGATGCAGTACGCGATTAACGGCGTCAGCCACGGTAATCCCGTCACGCACCAGCGCATCGCCTTTAGCTTGCTGAGTGGCAACATCACGCGTCATCTTCGGCGTTTTGCCCAGCAGCACGTCCAGCGGCATATCGATAGGATTGTTATCGAAGTGGCTATCCGCCAGGTTCAGGTGCAGCTCTTCGGTGGCTTCACCAATCACCGCATAAGGCGCACGTTCACGCTTGCACAGCTCGTCAAACAGCGCCAGCTGAGCCGGAGCCACTGCCAGCACATAACGTTCCTGGGATTCGTTACACCACACTTCCAGCGGGCTCATGCCTGGCTCATCGTTGAGGATGTCACGCAGGTTGAAGTTACCGCCACGGCCACCATCGCTGACCAGTTCTGGCATCGCGTTGGACAGACCGCCTGCACCCACATCGTGGATGAACAGAATCGGGTTGGCTTCGCCCAGCTGCCAGCAACGGTCGATCACTTCCTGGCAACGACGCTCCATTTCCGGGTTGTCACGCTGTACCGATGCAAAATCCAGATCCGCATCAGACTGACCAGACGCCATTGAAGAGGCTGCACCGCCGCCCAGACCAATGTTCATCGCAGGGCCACCGAGTACGATCAGTTTCGCGCCAACAACGATCTCACCCTTCTGTACGTGGTCAGCACGGATGTTACCAATACCGCCCGCCAGCATGATCGGCTTATGGTAGCCACGCAGTTCTGAGCCATTATGGCTGTTCACGCGCTCTTCATAGGTACGGAAGTAACCGTTCAATGCCGGACGGCCAAATTCGTTGTTGAACGCTGCGCCACCCAGTGGGCCTTCGGTCATGATATCCAGCGCGGTGACAATACGATCCGGCTTACCGAAATCTTCCTCCCACGGCTGTTCAAAGCCCGGGATACGCAGGTTGGAGACGGAGAAACCGACCAGACCCGCTTTCGGTTTCGCGCCACGTCCGGTAGCACCTTCATCACGGATTTCACCGCCGGAACCGGTCGCAGCGCCAGGCCACGGTGAAATTGCGGTTGGGTGGTTATGGGTTTCAACCTTCATCAGGATATGCGCATCTTCCTGATGGAAGGTGTATTCGCCCTTCTGCGCATCGGCGTAGAAGCGGCCCACTTTTGAACCTTCCATCACAGCGGCATTGTCTTTATAAGCAGACAACACGTGCTCAGGGTTATGTTCAAAGGTGTTCTTAATCATTTTAAACAGCGACTTCGGCTGCTTTTCACCGTCGATAATCCAGTCGGCGTTGAAGATTTTATGACGGCAATGCTCTGAGTTTGCCTGAGCAAACATGTAAAGCTCGATGTCGTTCGGATTGCGGCCCAGTTTGGTGAAAGCATCCAGCAGATAGTCGATTTCGTCATCGGCCAGCGCCAGGCCCAGCGTGGTGTTGGCCTGTTCCAGCGCAATGCGACCCACACCCAGCACGTCCACGCTTTTCAGTGGCTGTGGCTCATGGTGTGCGAACAGTTGCTGCGCATCATTCAGGTCACCAAACACGGTCTCCATCATGCGGTCATGCAGCAGGCTGGCCAGCTGTTGCCACTGTGTTTCGGTCAGTTGCGGTGCCTGCACATAGAATGCCATACCGCGCTCAAGGCGAAGAACCTGAGGCAAGTCGCAGTTGTGGGCAATGTCGGTGGCTTTTGAAGACCACGGAGAAATGGTGCCGGGACGCGGCGTCACCAGCAACAGACGCCCTTGTGGCGCGTGCTCGGCGAGAGAAGGACCGTACTTCAGCAGACGTTGCAGGCGGGCATGTTCATCCGCACTGAGTGGTGCGCTGACATCGGCAAAATGGACGTACTCGGCGTAAATATCACTCACTGGCAGGTGAGCGTCCTGAAAGCGGGTCAGCAGTTTATTAACACGAAATGCCGACAGAGCGGGCGAACCACGCAGAATTTCCATCATCAAAGATCTCTCGTCTTTGAAGCGCCGGGCGACGCTTCATTGGGCGCAATAGGGAAAACGGGCGGTATTATAGAGAAAGCGCGCGGGTTACGAAACCGTTTGCGCATAAAATCTGGCACACAGCATTTGGCTGAATTTTGCACAATTCTTGCTATATAAGTTGCCCTGCTGCGCTTTGTTGCGCAAAATGCCCCTCGCTCTGGGAGTAAAAACAACACAAATACTGCCTTAAAAAGACAGAGGCCTGTGAGCCATTACGAGACAACTATTTGAAACGCCTGAAAATAAACTATCTGTTTATCGGTCTGATCACCGTGCTGCTTGCGCTGGCACTGTGGCCTTCCATCCCCTGGTACGGGGGCGGAAATGACGCGTTATCACAGATTAAATCACGTGGAGTGCTGCGCATCAGTACCGTCAACTCCCCGCTGACTTACTACACCATCAATAATGCACCAGCCGGTATGGATTACGAGCTGGCGAAACGCTTCGCCGATTATCTTGGCGTCAAACTTGAGGTCACGGTGCGTCCGAACCTCGGCGATCTGTTTGACGATCTCGATGATGGTAAGGCGGATTTGCTCGCAGCTGGCTTGATCTATAATGGTGAGCGCCTTGCCCACTATCAAAGTGGACCGAGCTATTACTCGGTATCGCAACAGCTGGTGTACCGCATTGATAAGCCACGGCCGAAGAATCTCGGCGATCTGAAAGGCCGCCTGATTGTGCAGTCCGGTTCGGCATATCTGTCAACTTTACGTTCCGCCAAAGCTGACAGCTATCCCGATCTCGATTGGGCGATTTCCACCGATCAGGGACAGAAAGCGCTGCTGGAAGCCGTCGCCGATGGCAAGCTGGATTACACCGTGGGCGATTCGGTCACTATCGGCCTGTTACAGCGCATCCATCCGCAGCTGGCGGTGGCGTTCGACATCACCGATGAAGAACCAGTGACTTGGTATCTGCCGCGCAACGATGACGACAGCCTGAATGCAGCGATGCTCGACTTCTATAGCCAGATGGGCGAAGAAGGCACGATGGCGCGCCTCGAAGAGAAGTATCTCGGTCACGTGGGTACTTTTGATTATGTGGACACCCGCACCTTCCTGCGCGCGATTGATAACACGTTGCCGGATATCAAACCGCTGTTTGAGAAGTATGCAGCGAGCATGGACTGGCGCCTGCTGGCCGCGATTTCGTATCAGGAGTCGCACTGGAATCCGCAGGCGACTTCGCCCACCGGCGTGCGCGGCATGATGATGCTAACGCGTAACACCGCTGACAGTCTCGACGTTAACGATCGCCTCGATCCCGAGCAAAGCATTCGCGGTGGCAGTGAATACCTGAAGCGGATGATGGAGAAGGTGCCAGAGACGATTCCTGACGATGAGCGCATCTGGTTTGCGCTGGCGGCCTATAACATGGGTTATGCGCACATGCTGGACGTGCGTAAGTTGACGGCAAAACAGGGCGGCAATCCAGACAGTTGGGCTGATGTGAAATTACGTCTGCCGATGCTGAGCCAAAAGCGTTACTACGCTCAGACCACCTATGGTTATGCACGCGGCCACGAAGCCTATAACTACGTCGAGAATATCCGTAAGTATCAGATCAGTCTGGTGGGCTACCTGCAAGAGCAGGATAAACGTTTAGCGCAGCAGTCGGCGCTGGAAGCGGAGTTAGGCGCCGGTTACCCGGCGGTCGAACCAAAGATTGCGATGAACTAACCTTCGCGCTGCGCCTGACGCAGCGCTTTCTTTTGCTCTCGGCGCATGCGAAAGAAATCACTCAACATCCCAGCGCACTCTTCTGCCAGCACACCGCAATCAATCTGAATCTGATGATTCATGCCTGGATGGCCAATCACATCCATGAGTGAACCCGCTGCGCCGGTTTTCTCATCTTTTGCGCCATACACCAGTCGCGTAATGCGGCTGTGCACCATCGCCCCGGCGCACATCACGCAGGGCTCCAGCGTCACATACAATGTGGTGTCGAGCAGGCGATAGTTTTCGAGGATTTTACCGCCCTGACGCAGCGCCATGATTTCGGCATGCGCGGTGGGATCGCACTGACCAATCGGTCGGTTCCAGCCTTCGCCTATCACTTTATCGCCCTGCACTAACACCGCGCCCACCGGCACTTCGCCCTGTTCCCACGCGCGCCGCGCCAGCTCCAGCGCATGGCGCATCCAATGTTCATCAGTTTGTGGGTTCACCAGGCAGCTCCTGCGGATTTAAAGGCGGCGCATTATAGACGGAATTGCCGCATGATTCACTCCAGCTGTTGCAGCTCACCACGCGGTGTCACCCGCCAGCGGTGCTGGCAGAAGAACAGCAGCGGGTTATCCTGTTTGCTGTCGCTGTAGCCGCTGTAGAGTTGTAATGGCGTGCCAATCTTCTCTTCGAGCTGTGCCACCTTTTCATGGCCGAGACAACGCATCGCCAGCACTCGTCCGCCATTACCTGGCTGCATCTGACTGGCAATCAGTTGTACGCGCGGCAAGAAGGCGGAATCAAAATAGACCTGCTCTACCAGCGATTGCGGTGAGCCGGTGATCAGCCACACATCTGCATCATCGCTGCTGAGATAATCGGTCAGACGTTGTTGCACCACCGGAAAGGCGGTGACACGCTGGCGGAACCATGTCGCGAACTCCGCTTCACGCTGGCGCAGGCGCGGCTCACTGTGACCGAAGGTAATGGCCCATAACAGCAAGCTCATTGGCCAGCGTGCAGCCCGCCCTTTAAACAGCATCCCCAAACCAATCACCGGCAACAGCGGCACCACCAGCAGCACGTTGATCGGCTGGCGTCGCAGCAGATAACGCATAAAGGTGCCAAACATGTCCTGCTGATGCAGCGTGCCATCAAGATCGAAAAACACCACGCGGCGTTGCGTACCCTTTGTCAAACTCCACTCCTTATCTTTCCTTTCTACGGCTTGCCCTACAGTGTAGCCAGCTTCAACGGCGGGGGCGAAAGCGGTCATTTTTAATTCCTGGCGCCACAATGCCAGCTGAATAGTTTATTCTTTGTATCGGCGTGCTGTCATTAAAACCTGACGGTGTAAAAGAGACTAAGCTCAAGCGGGATTAGAAGGATTAAGGATCGAACATGAGTTCATTGCTGCGAATTCGCCAACTCTACCCTCGACTGGCGCTAAATGAGCGTCGACTGGCGGATTTTTTGCTGTCGCAGCCGGATCGGGCACGGCATCTGAGTTCACAAAAACTGGCTGAGGAATCGGGCGTCAGCCAGTCGAGCGTAGTGAAGTTTGCCCAGAAATTGGGCTACAAAGGATTTCCTGCGCTGAAACTGGCGCTGAGCGAGTCGCTGGCAGATCGCGACGCGATTACCGTTCATAACCACATTCTCAGCGACGATCCTCTAAAAGTGGTGGGCGAGAAGCTGCTGGCAGAGAAGATATCGGCCATCCGCGCCACGCTGGATATCAACAGCGAAGAGAAGTTGCTACAAACGCTGCAACTGCTGAAAAATGCCAATCGCATTCTTTTGGTAGGCATTGGCGCGTCTGGATTAGTGGCGAAAGACTTCTCATGGAAGCTGATGAAGATTGGCATCAACGCGGTCGCCGAGCAGGATATGCATGCTTTGCTGGCGAGCGTTCAGGCAATGGCACCGGGGGATGTGCTGCTCACCATTTCTTATACCGGTGAGCGAAGAGAGATTAACCTTGCGGCCCAGGAAGCGGCGCAGCTGGGTGTCGACGTGCTGGCGTTTACCGGCTTTACCCCCAACTCACTGCAACAGTGCGCTTCGATTTGCTTGTACACGGTTGCCGAGGAGCAAAGCACGCGCAGTGCCGCGATCTCATCGACCAGTGCACAGCTGGCGCTGACCGATCTGCTGTTTATGGCATTGGTGCAGCACGATCCTGAGCGCGCATCGAGCCACATCCGGCATAGCGAAGAGCTGGTGAAAAAACTGGTGTGATGCGTAAAAAGGCCGTTATCCGGCCTTTTTGCTTTGCGGCGTAGAATCGTGACGGCAGGCCTGGCGGCTCGCGTGTTGCAGGTTGTGCAGGCACTCGTCGCATAAAGAGGCATCGTCTGACATCCAGCGAGCCAGCCAACCTCGCGCAACTCCGCAATGAATACATTGTTGCTTTAAAAACATTTCTTTCAACGAGTTAATTTTTTTCATAGTGCTTACGACAAGCGTTTACGCTGATAATTACCGCACAAAATGATAACTCGGAGTTTTCCTAATTCCTATCTGACCTTTGATGAATTTTGCTTCAGTGAGTTCTATCCCCACTTTGTTTGATTCAGCGCAATAAACCCTGCGTCCTTAAAAGCCGGTTTTATGATAAGGTGCGCGCCTTCTTTCTCTGGCTGACGGCGATCATGGCTTTACTCATTACGGCGAAATGCATCAATTGCGATATGTGCGAACCTGAATGCCCGAACCAGGCCATCAGTTTGGGTGAGGCGATCTATGAGATTGATGTCGACCGCTGCACCGAATGCGTGGGCCATTATGATGTGCCGACCTGCCAAAGCGTCTGCCCAATTGATAACACCATTATTTCTGATCCACAGCACCCGGAAACCCGTGTGGCGCTGTGGGAGAAGTTTGTGGTGCTACATCCTTAGTCTTCGATGATCACCGTAGCGCAAGCATAATGGCGCTCATCGGCCAGCGTCACATGCACATGTTTCACGCCCAACTGGCTGGCAATCACTTTTGCCTGTTCGAAAAAGCGTAAGCCCGGTTTGCCCAGCGCATCGTTGTACACTTCGAATTGATTAAACGCTAAACCACCGCGAATACCGGTACCAAAGGCTTTGGCCGCCGCTTCTTTCACCGCAAAACGTTTGGCAAGAAAGCGCACCGGTTGCTGGTGCGCCTGATATTGCTGCCACTCGGCTTCGCTCAAAACGCGTCGAGCCAGTCGATCGCCGGAGCGTTCAATCACGCCGGCAATACGTTCGATTTCAACGATGTCGCTGCCGAGTCCAAGAATCGCCATTAACGACGCGCTTCCCGCATCAGTTGCTTCATCTCTGACACCGCATCCGCCAGACCACTGAACAGCGCGCGGCCAATGATGGCGTGACCAATGTTCAGCTCATGCATTTCAGGCAATGCCGCAATGGGTTGCACATTGTGATAGGTCAGACCATGGCCGGCATTCACCTTCAAACCGAGGCTGGCTGCGAATGTGGCTGCTTTACGAATGCGCGACAGCTCGGCTTCACGCTCAAGTCCTTCCGGTGCTTCCGCATAGGCGCCGGTGTGGATCTCAATGTAGGGCGCACCGCTGGCAACAGCCGCTTCGATCTGACGGTGATCGGCATCAATAAACAGCGACACCAGAATCCCCGCGTCGCTCAGCAGACGAACCGCAGCGTTGATTTTGTCCTGCTGACCCGCCACATCCAACCCACCTTCAGTGGTCACTTCCTGGCGCTTTTCCGGCACCAGGCACACGAAATGTGGCTTGATGTCGCAGGCAATGTCGATCATCTCATCGGTCACCGCCATCTCCAGATTCATACGCGTCTGGATGGTGTTACGCAGAATACGCACATCGCGATCGGTGATATGACGACGATCTTCACGCAGGTGCACAGTGATGCCATCTGCGCCCGCCTGTTCAGAAACAAACGCCGCCTGGACTGGATCGGGATAATTCGTGCCACGTGCGTTACGTACGGTGGCGATGTGGTCAATGTTGACCCCTAACAGCAACTCAGCCATGACAATCCTTAAATAGGTTCAGTGTGTTTGCAGTGTACCGTGCTGAGAATATCAGGCGGTACGACCAGCGCTAGTCGTTTGCCACATCGGGCTTCTTTTTTGGCACAAACTGGCGAAACAGTTCCTGGCTCTTTAACGGTTTACCGCCCAGATAAGGCTTAAGCGCCATACGCGTAAAGCGCTTGGCAGCTCGCAGGCTGTCGGCATCGGGAAAATCGCGTTCCCACAGCGCACGCAACTGGCGGCCGGTAAAACTGCGCTGGTTGACGACCAGGCTGGCGATAAAGCCCTTCTCTTCTCGGTAGCTGTACGTCATGCCGTCATCGATCTCTTCACCACTGCCGGCGCAGTGCAGGAAATCCACGCCGTAGCCAAGATGGCCCAGCAGCGCCAGTTCAAAGCGACGCAGCGCCGGTTCAGGCGTGCCGTTGCCTGCGGCCAGCATCTGGATGCAATTGAGATAGTCAAAGAAGAGATCGGAGAAAGGAATTTCCTGCTCAATGACGCGAGACAGCAGTTCGTTAACGTATAGCCCGCAGTAGAGCGTGATGCCACTGAGCGGTAAGGCCAGTGACACCGCTTCGGCGCTACGCAGCGTTTTGACTTCGCCACGCCCACCCCAACGCACCAGCAGCGGTGTGAAGGGTTGGAGTGCACCTTTGAGTTGCGAACGGCGCGAGCGTGCGCCTTTGGCCAGGACGCGGACGCGCCCTTCGCTTTCGCTAAACAGATCGAGCAGGAGGCTGGTTTCGCTGTAAGGGCGACTATGCAGCACAAAGGCGCGTTGCCAGCCTTCCATCAATTATTCGTCTGTATAGCCCAGGCTGCGCAGTGCACGTTCGTCATCCGCCCAACCCGATTTCACTTTAACCCACAGTTCAAGATGCACTTTGGCTTCGAACATATCTTCCATATCTCTACGCGCTTCAATGCCGATGGTTTTAATCTTGGCGCCTTTGTTGCCAATCACCATCTTCTTCTGACCTTCGCGCTCGACCAGGATCAGACCGTTGATGTCATAGCCACCACGATCGTTAGAGACGAACTGTTCGATTTCCACGGTCACCGAGTAAGGCAGTTCCGCACCGAGGAAGCGCATCAGTTTTTCACGGATGATCTCAGACGCCATGAAGCGCTGTGAACGATCGGTGATGTAATCTTCCGGGAAGTGATGGTCAGATTTCGGCAGGCATTTACGCGCGATAGCGGCAATCGCATCGACGTTCTTACCGCTTTCCGCAGAGATTGGCACGATCTCAAGGAAGTTCATCTGCTGGCTCAGGAACTGCAGGTGTGGCAGCAGAATGGTTTTATCCTGAATGTTGTCGACCTTGTTAACGGCCAGCACCACCGGCACTTTGCCGTCGCGCAGCTTGTTCAAGACCATTTCATCGTCCGGCGTCCAGCGCGTGCCTTCAACGACAAAAATCACCAGCTCCACATCACCAATTGAGCTGCTGGCAGCACGGTTCATCAGGCGGTTAATCGCCCGCTTCTCTTCCATGTGCAGCCCTGGGGTATCCACGTAGATCGCCTGATAAGCGCCTTCGGTGTGAATGCCCATGATGCGGTGACGCGTGGTTTGCGGTTTACGCGAGGTGATCGACACTTTCTGCCCCAGTAACTGGTTCAGTAAGGTGGATTTGCCGACGTTAGGTCGGCCGACAATCGCGATAAAGCCGCTGTGTGTTTCGATTTCGCTCATTCGAGTCCTGACTTGGGCAGCGTCGCTGTCGACGCTGCGATATGACTATGTATTTTATTCGAGACCAAGCTTAATTAACGCCTGTTCGGCGGCGGCTTGCTCTGCTTTACGGCGGCTGGAACCTACGCCCACCACCGGTTCTGCCATGCCACTCACCTGACAGTGAATGGTGAATTCCTGATCGTGGGCTTCGCCACGGACCTGCACCACCAGATAAGATGGCAGCGGCAGATGACGCCCTTGCAGATACTCCTGCAAACGCGTTTTCGGATCTTTTTGCTTATCGCCCGGGCTGATCTCATCAAGGCGATTTTGGTACCAATCGAGAATCAGTTTCTCAACGGTTTGAATGTTGCTATCGAGGAAGATACCGCCAATCAGCGCTTCCACGGTATCAGCAAGAATCGATTCGCGACGGAAACCGCCACTCTTCAGCTCGCCCGGCCCGAGACGAAGACACTCGCCGAGTTCAAACTCACGCGCCATCTCTGCGAGGGTATTGCCTCGTACCAATGTGGCGCGCATGCGGCTCATGTCACCTTCATCCACACGTGGGAAGCGGTGATAAAGCGCATTAGCAATCACATAGCTGAGAATGGAATCGCCAAGAAATTCAAGACGTTCATTGTGTTTACTGCTGGCACTGCGGTGAGTCAATGCTTGCTGCAGTAGTTCCGGATGAGTAAAAGTGTAGCCCAGTTTGCGCTGCAGCTTGTTAATAAGGATGGGGTTCATGCGATTCCAGTTAATCTGTGCGTCTGTAACTCTGCATACGAAACAGGGCTGAGCTTCCAACACGTTCTGTTTAGTGTGCAGTGGCCTCCCGAAAGAGGCCAACCGTGTTGCCCACCGCAGTGGGCATAATTTTTAGTGGATTCCGCCGATGCGACTCAAGCGCACGCCCGTTGGCCACTGTCCTTCTTGTTTCTCAAAGCTCATCCAGATAGCCACCGCTTTACCGACCAGATTCTTCTCAGGCACAAAGCCCCAGTAGCGGCTGTCGGCGCTGTTATCGCGGTTATCACCCATCATGAAATATTGGCCTTCTGGCACAATCCATGTGGATTGAGGCTGACCCGGCTGCTGATAATACATGCTTGCCTGGCTTTGCGCTTCGTTTACCAGAAGAATATCGTGCGTGACGGTACCTAAAGTCTCTTTACGCGTACCGAGACGCAGGCCGCCCTTCATGGTTTCACCCTGCGGCGCTTCAAAGAAGCCGTTACCGGTTTCATTACCATCAAAGCCGCTGAACGTCTGAATGAAGCGGCTTGGCTCCACGTTGGTATAGGTGATTGGCAACGCGGTATCACATTTGCCCGTGCCACAACCTGGGTTAACCGTCAGCGTTTTGCTGTAGGGATCGAACACCACTTTGTCGCCCGGCAAACCGATCACACGTTTGATGTAATCGACACTCGGATCTTTCGGGTATTTGAACACCGCCACATCACCGCGCTGCGGATGGCCGGTTGGGATTAGCGTGGTTTGGGTAATCGGATCTTTGATACCGTAAGCAAACTTCTCCACCAGAATAAAATCCCCAATCAGCAGCGTTGGCATCATGGAACCTGATGGGATCTGGAACGGCTCAAAAATAAATGAGCGAACGATCAGCACCACCGCCAGCACCGGGAACACCGATGCCGCCGTTTCTACCCAGCCTGGCTGAGCCGCTACTTTGGACAGCGTTTTGCCGTCCAATGCATTACCCGCCTGCGCTTGTGCAGCTGCCTGCTTAGCACGACGCGCCGGAGCCCATTTAAAGCGATCAATACACCAGATAACACCGGTTATCAGCGTAGCGATCACCAGAATCAGGGCGAACATATTAGCCATTAAAGTTCCTTATTTGCTGTCTTTACCGACATGCAGAATGGCAAGGAATGCTTCCTGCGGCAGCTCAACGTTGCCGACCTGCTTCATTCGCTTCTTACCGTCTTTCTGCTTCTGCAACAGTTTTTTCTTACGGCTAACGTCGCCGCCATAGCATTTTGCAATGACGTTTTTACGCAGCTGCTTGACCGTTGAGCGAGCGATAATGTGGTTGCCAATCGCCGCCTGAATCGCAATATCGAACTGCTGACGTGGGATCAGTTCTTTCATCTTCTCCACGAGGTCGCGGCCACGATACTGTGAGTTATCACGGTGGGTAATCAGCGCCAGCGCATCGACACGTTCTGAGTTAATCATCACGTCGACACGCACCATGTCAGAGGTTTGGAAACGTTTGAAGTTATAATCCAGCGATGCATAGCCGCGAGACGTCGATTTTAGACGGTCAAAGAAGTCGAGTACCACTTCAGCCATCGGAATTTCATAAGTCAGCGCAACCTGCTTACCGTGGTAAACCATGTTGGTCTGCACACCGCGTTTTTCGATACACAGCGTGATCACGTTACCGAGGTACTCTTGCGGCAACAGCATGTGACACTCGGCGATTGGCTCGCGCAGCTCTTCAATATTGTTCAGTGGCGGCAGCTTTGAAGGACTGTCGACATAAACGGTTTCGCCATTGGTGGTGGCCACTTCATAGACAACCGTCGGCGCGGTGGTGATCAGATCGAGATCGTATTCACGCTCCAGACGCTCCTGGATGATCTCCATGTGCAGCAGACCAAGGAAGCCAATACGGAAGCCGAATCCCAGCGCCGTAGAGCTCTCTGGCTCGTAAAACAGTGAGGCATCGTTCAGGCTCAATTTGCCCAGCGCATCACGGAATGCTTCATAGTCATCAGAGCTGATCGGGAACAAACCGGCATAAACCTGCGGCTTCACTTTCTTAAAGCCTGGCAGCACTTTATCTGCTGGATTGCGTTGCAGCGTCAGGGTATCGCCCACTGGCGCGCCCATGATGTCTTTGATCGCACACACCAGCCAGCCTACTTCACCGCAGTTCAGCTCAGTACGATCAACCTGTTTCGGTGTGAAAATGCCCAGACGGTCAGCGTTATAAGTCTGACCGGTACTCATCACTTTTACTTTGTCGCCTTTACGCAGCGTACCGTTTTTAATACGGATCAGCGACACAACGCCCAGGTAGTTATCGAACCATGAGTCGATGATCAACGCCTGCAGTGGGCCTTCTGGATCACCTTCCGGTGGTGGGATATCACGAACCAGACGCTCAAGCACATCCGGTACGCCTACGCCGGTTTTCGCCGAGCAGCGCACCGCATCAGCAGCATCAATACCGACGATATCTTCAATCTCTTCCGCCACGCGCTCAGGATCAGCCGCAGGCAAGTCGATTTTGTTCAGAACCGGTACCACTTCCAGATCCATTTCCATGGCGGTATAGCAGTTCGCCAGCGTCTGTGCTTCAACGCCCTGACCTGCATCAACCACCAGCAATGCCCCTTCACAAGCCGCTAATGAGCGGGAAACTTCGTAAGAGAAGTCAACGTGGCCTGGGGTGTCGATAAAATTGAGCTGGTAAGTTTCACCGTCCAGCGCTTTGTAATCGAGCGTCACGCTCTGCGCTTTAATGGTAATGCCGCGCTCACGTTCCAGATCCATAGAGTCCAGAACCTGCGCCGCCATCTCACGATCGCTGAGGCCACCACAAATCTGAATCAAGCGGTCAGAGAGCGTTGATTTGCCGTGGTCGATGTGTGCGATGATAGAGAAATTTCGTATGTGCTTCATTTATATGAATATCTTCACGTAAAAAATCAGTGGAAAACTTGAGCACAGACACATTCAGGAAAGTGAGCTTTACCCGGAACCCTGTCAGCCTCATTAATGACGACGCATATTACACTGTTAACGCCGCGCGTTAAAGAATGGAACTGTGGGGAATCGCAACAGAATTCAGCGGGTAAGCTTAAATGAAAAAGCCGCGCATTGCGCGGCCCTGGCAGGGATCAACCTTCATTTTCCACGCGTATGGCATCGGGCGGTAACGCAACGCTGAGAATGATCGGCTGAAAGGCTTCCCGATGGCCGAACACGCCGGAAACACCTTTAGCCACAATAAAGCCACCGATGCCGCCTAACAGCGCACCGCAAGCCGCCGCCAGATCGCTGTGGAACAGCATCTGAAACAGGCCTGCCACTAAAAACAGACCGAGAAGCGGTGTCATGTAAACCAGCAGCGCTGAACCTAACAGGCTGCTTTCACGGATACCCAACTCGATGCGCTGTCCGGGCTGCAAAGGCTCCGGGCTGGCAATGGTCATCACATGGGCATTTTTCGGCCCAAGTTGGTTGAGTGCGTGGCTGCCGCAGCCTTTGCGGGCTGAGCAGCTGTTACAGGAGGTTTTCGCTTCCGAGTGCAGCGTGGCAATACCTTTATCCCACGCCACCACGGTGGCCCATTCTCTCATCATTTTTGTGCACCTGAATCTATGCTGTCCGCGATACGTTTGGCCGTCGCAGGCGGTAATTCGCCCACCACAGTAATCTCACGATTATCGCGCACTTCTGTCTGCACCGTACGACGCCCAGTGCGCAATGACTGCGACACACTGCTTTTATCAGCAGGCGTAATGTTGATGGCGAAGCTGAATAAGCCATCGCTATACAGACGGGATTCTACGGTTTTATTCATGGCCGGCATATCGCGGCGACTTTGCGAAATCAGTGACATACCTGCTGGCAACCAGCCAGGCTGCCAGCTGAGCTGCACTTTATCGCCCGCCGGCAATGACAGCGTTGGCGGCAGGTTGGCTTTTTCCAGCCCCTGCATCAAATTACGCACGCCTTCATCCACCGCAAAGCTGATGACGCGGAACTGCTCCAGCGTTTCACCATCACGGTCCAGCAAATCAATACGCAGCGGCAATTTAGTATCTACATCCAGCCATACGACATAGCTGTAGCGCGTACCATCACGCGACACGATGCGCACCACTTCGCACATTTGATCGGCCATGCGCGAACGCCCTACCGGAATAAAATCGTAGGCATCGCCTAGACGAGAGAAGTCAGCAAACATCAATGCAGGCAGCGCATCAATAATGTGATTGCCCGGTAACGAGAAGGGATCAAGTCCTGGCTCGAAATAACTGATGTCATTACCGCGCTGGATGACTTCACGACGCGGTCCATCCATCTGCAACAGTTGGGCAAAGATACGATTATCAATGACTGCATGACGATAGCGCAGAGATTCAATGCCAAGACGGGAGACATTGATGTAGGCGAATTCGTAGTTGAGGTTCTGGCTTGCCTGCTCCATCTGCTGTAACAACGCCCCGGAAGCAGATGTCTGCGCCGGGGCGGTGGAGGACCAAAGCAGGCTGCCTGCCAGCAGGCTAACGGCACACCAAAGTTGCTTCATTACTGCTGTTGAGTTCCTAACGATTGATTTCCGGGAACATTAGCTTGCGCCTGCTGAGGATCGTTCTTTTCATCGAACTGAACCTGATCTGCATGCAGACGGCGTTGCAGCTCATAGTCCTGCAGCATGGCATTCACACGACGACGCTGTTCCTGCACCTGCTGGTTAGAGCTGTTGGTGTCAAACGCATCAGAAGGGACGCCAAGGCTGACCGGTGAAGCTTTACCCATCATCGGCAGCGTATTGAACGCTGGCGAATCTGAAGATTCCGTCGCGCTGCCACCAGGCTGAGTATTGTAGTGCTGAACACCCACAATCACCGCCAGCGATACGCAGGCAGCCACACCAATTTGTGCCAGTTGTGCTGTCCAGGTGCCACCACGGCGCCAGAACGGCATTTTCTCCCAGCGTGATGGCTCAGGCTGCGCTTCAGGAATCAGCGGAGTCACTTTACGCAATGGCTCATTTTCAATGGCCGCTGCAACACGCGCGGAGATATCAAAATGCAGCACTTCACCCACATCACCTCGTAAGGTGTCGCGGATTAGATGGTAGCTCTCCCAACTTTTTTGAAGATCTACGTCTTTCGACAACGATCCCAACAGCTCGTTATCGAGAGTTTCACCATCCATTAAAGCGGAAAGTTTTTCTTTCTGCATGCTTTGGTACCCTTCCAGTAGCCGTTATCACTGACGTTGGATAAGCGGTTGAACTTTATTATCAATGGCCTCTCGGGCGCGGAAGATACGTGAACGTACTGTACCGACCGGGCAATCCATGATGACGGCAATCTCTTCGTAACTTAAACCATCCAATTCCCTAAGGGTGATGGCCATACGCAGATCTTCGGGAAGCGCCTCAATGGTCCGAAAAACAATTTGTTTCAGTTCCTCTGACAACATTAAGTTCTCAGGGTTCGAAATTTCTTTTAACGCACCTGCACTTTCGAAATTTTCTGCGTCGATGGCATCCACATCGCTGGATGGCGGACGACGCCCCTGAGCCACCAGATAGTTTTTTGCTGTATTTACCGCAATGCGGTACAGCCATGTATAAAAGGCGCTATCGCCACGGAAAGATTCCAGTGCGCGATACGCTTTAATGAAAGATTCCTGAACCACATCAGGCACATCGCCTGAAGGGACATAGCGTGAAACCAGGCTCGCCACTTTATGCTGGTATCGAATAACCAGTAAATTAAATGACTTTTGATCTCCCTTCTGAACCCGCTCAACGAGAACCTGATCCGTTAACTGCTCGCTCATCCGAGGTAATGTCTCCCCAAATCTCTTTTTTATGCGTAAGTGAACTGCCAGCACATCTCATTGTTCTGAGCAAGCATGCGCTTAGAGTCATATGTTGGCCTGAAGTTCACCACGACCAGATAATTTCCGTATCGGAACCACGACATCATTGTTGTTGATTGTCTTTCAGTGTAGCGACTTGCCACGCCGTTGGTGTCTTTTGCGGCACCGATAATCGCTGGGAGAGTACCCTATGACGCCCTAATTTTCACCTTTATTACCTGAATTTTCAGAGTGTTTGGTATAAAAAACACGATGCGCTCATTTTCGGACATAACTTACTGAAATCGCGTGATTATATCGCCTCTCTGGATAATTATACCGCGTGATTTGTTCAAAATACTTCACAGAACCGGCTTCCAGGCTTATGCTCGGGAAACCTTTTGTTTAGTAAATTAAACACCATGACGTCAATTCCTGATTACCAGTGTGATGTGTTGATTGTGGGCAGCGGTGCAGCAGGCCTCTCTCTGGCGCTGCGTCTGGCACCCTATTACCAGGTAACTGTGTTAAGCAAAGCCCAGGTTAACGAAGGTTCGACGCTGTATGCTCAGGGCGGCATCGCCGCGGTGTTTGATGAAACTGACAGCATTGAATCCCATGTTGAAGACACCCTGATTGCTGGCGCCGGCTTGTGTGAACGCGAAACCGTGAGCTTCATCGCCAGTAATGCACGCCATTGCGTGCAGTGGTTGATTGATAATGGCGTGGCCTTTGACAAAGAACCGCAAAGTGACGGCGAAGCGCGCTACCATCTGACGCGTGAAGGTGGGCACAGCCATCGTCGGATTCTGCACAGCGCCGATGCCACTGGCCGCGCGGTAGAAACCACGCTGGTAAGCCAGGCGCTGAGCCATCCCAACATCCGCATCATTGAACGCACCAACGCCGTTGATTTAATTCTTTCCGACAAACTGGGTCTGCCGGGTCAGCGTCGGGTGGTGGGCGCGTGGATCTGGAACCGTAATCGCGAGCAGGTGGAAACCTGTCGTGCTCGTGCTGTAGTACTGGCCACCGGCGGTGCGGCAAAGGTGTATCAATACACCACCAACCCGGATGTGGCCTCAGGCGATGGCATCGCGATGGCATGGCGTGCTGGCTGCCGTGTCGCCAACCTGGAGTTCAATCAGTTCCATCCCACTTGTTTATTCCATCCTCAGGCACAGAACTTCCTGCTGACGGAAGCGCTGCGCGGTGAAGGCGCATGGCTGCTGCGCCCGGATGGCACCCGCTTTATGCCCGATTTCGATGAGCGCGCCGAGTTAGCCCCGCGCGATATCGTGGCACGCGCCATCGACCATGAAATGAAGCGTCTGGGTGTCGATTGCATGTATCTGGATATCAGCCACCAGCCAGAAAGCTTTGTGCGTGCCCATTTCCCAATGATCTACGAGAAATTGCTGACCTTTGGGCTGGATCTGACAAAGCAGCCCATTCCGATCGTGCCTGCCGCGCACTACACCTGCGGCGGCGTGATGGTGGATCAGCAAGGCCGCACCGATGTTGATGGGCTGTATGCCATTGGCGAAGTGAGTTACACCGGTCTGCACGGCGCCAATCGAATGGCATCGAATTCACTGCTGGAGTGTCTGGTGTATGGCTGGTCGGCGGCTGAAGACATGATTCGCCGCTTGCCGGAGGTTGCCGCTGTTGATCAACTGCCGGCCTGGGATGAAAGCCGCGTGGATGATGCGGACGAGCGCGTGGTGATTCAGCATAACTGGCATGAACTGCGTCTGTTCATGTGGGATTACATGGGGATTGTGCGCACCACCAAACGTCTGCAGCGCGCTCTGCGCAGGATTAATTTACTGCAGCAGGAGATCGATGAGTATTACGCGCATTTCCGTCTCTCCAACAACCTGCTGGAGCTCCGCAACCTGGTGCAGGTGGCGGAGTTGATGGTGCGCTGTGCGCTGGAACGCAAAGAGAGCCGTGGCCTGCACTATACGCCTGATTTTCCCGATCAACTGCCTGAAGCGTTACCAACGCAGCTCCAACCAGATAGCTATCGGAACAGATAAAAATCACTGACCAGACTCAGCCAGTCGGCCGAGTAACTCTTATCTTCATCACGAATGGCGAGACGTTCCTGCAACGTTTCGCCAGCAGTGGGCGAGAAACCTAACACCAAACGATTTGGCGGACGATGCGCATAAGCCGCCACGTCGTAGCGATATCGCAGATGCCAGCCTTCAGCCAGCGCCAGCGGAATGAGATTTTCTCCCGCATCCTCGGGCAGCACCACGCAAAAAATTCCCTCTTCTTCGATTAACTGAGCGGCACAGCGTAATAGCGTAGGGTGATCAAGTGTGGTGGTACTGCGCGCGCTGTCACGCTCTGCGCTGGCTGATGCTGTTCCCGGCGCAAAAAAAGGCGGGTTGCTGACGATAAGGGAGTAACGCTTTTCCGATTGCTCGCTCCAGCTGACGATATCTTGTTGATGTACCGTGATTCGATCTGCCCAGGGAGAAGCCTGCACGTTTTCTTCGGCCTGGTTGGCCGCGCTGGCTTCCAACTCGACCGCATCCAGCATCACCTGCTGTGGCGTACGCTGAGCCAGCATCAACGCAATCAATCCGCTGCCGCAGCCAATATCCAGAATACGTCGTGCGCCCGCCACCGGCGCCCAGGCACCGAGTAACACGCCATCGGTGCCAACTTTCATCGCACAGCGGTCATGAGCCACGAAAAATTGCTTAAAGGTAAAACCATCTTTTCTTAACATTGCCCGCGTCTGCGGCTGGTCCTGAGACATACTTCACTACCGTTGAATTATCTACTGCGAGGAGTGTAACGTGGTCGTGAAGGGAATTCACCTTCACCTGCTGCACACAAACAGATGAAGATTATGTCTGTTCTGTCTATAATCAGCGCCCCAAACTGAGGTAGACCATGACCGTAACCACATTCTCCGAACTCGAACTAGACGAAAGCCTGCTGCAAGCGCTGCAGGAAAAAGGCTTCACGCGCCCCACTGCCATTCAGGCTGAGACCATTCCTGCCGCGCTGGAAGGCCGTGACGTTCTGGGTTCGGCGCCAACCGGAACGGGGAAAACCGCTGCTTTTCTGCTGCCCGCTTTACAGCACCTGCTCGACTTCCCGCGCAAAAAATCGGGCCCGCCACGTATTCTGATCCTCACGCCAACCCGCGAACTGGCGATGCAGGTTGCCGATCACGCACGTGAGTTGGCCAAACATACGCACCTGGATATCGCCACCATCACCGGTGGTGTGGCTTATATGAACCACGCCGAAGTGTTCAGCGAAAACCAGGACATCGTGGTAGCCACTACCGGTCGCCTGCTGCAGTACATCAAAGAAGAAAACTTTGACTGTCGCGCCGTAGAAACGCTGATTCTGGATGAAGCCGACCGCATGGTCGATATGGGCTTCGCACAGGATATCGAAACCATCGCTGCGGAAACCCGCTGGCGTAAACAGACCTTGCTGTTCTCCGCCACGCTGGAAGGCGAAAACATCAAGGATTTTGCCGAGCGTCTGCTGAACGATCCAGTATCAATTGAAGCGGATCCCAGCAAAAGCGAACGCAAAAAGATTCAGCAGTGGTTTTATCGTGCTGACAACCTTGAGCACAAAACCAAGCTGTTGGTGCACCTGTTAAAACAGCCTGAAGCCAAGCGCGTGGTTGTCTTTGTGCGTAAGCGTGAACGTCTGCATGAACTGGTGACCTGGCTGCACGAAGCCGGTATTCGCACCAGCTATCTTGAAGGTGAGATGGTGCAGGTAAACCGCAATGAAGCGATTAAGCGTATCAACGAAAATCGCGTCAACGTGATGATTGCGACAGATGTTGCGGCACGCGGTATCGACATTGATGACGTCACTCACGTCATCAACTATGACCTGCCACTTACTGCCGATATCTACTTGCACCGTATTGGTCGTACCGCGCGTGCTGGCCGTAAAGGCACAGCGATTTCGCTGGTTGAGGCACATGACCATGTGTTACTGGGTAAAATTACCCGTTATATCAACGAGCCGATCAAAGCGCGCATCATTGATGAGTTGCGTCCTGAATCACGGGCACCGAGTGCCAAAGTGACGGGTAAACCGTCGAAAAAAGCCCTTGCGAAGCGTCAAGAGCGCAAAGAGAAAGAAGCTGAAAAACCGCGTGTTAAACAACGCCATCGCGACACCAAAAATGTCGGTAAACGTCGTAAGGCAAGCGGTAGCAGCACACCAGAGAGCGGTGCAGAATAAATCAGCATCCACTCAATAAAGCGCCTCTGATGAGGCGTTTTTTTTGTCTTTAGCTCGTCAAAATAGCGCTTCGGTTATATTTTTCCCGGCAAGGGCCTACTCTGCTATCCCTTACAGAGTGTTTAAAAACAAAAAGGCCGCGCCGAAAGGTATCGGCGCGGCCTGTATTGCTGTGTGACTTTTCGTCAGCCGATCAATTACAGACTTTCAGTGAAAGTACGGGTAATCACATCGCGCTGCTGTTCAGGGGTAAGCGCATTAAAGCGCACCGCATAACCAGAAACACGAATAGTCAGCTGCGGGTATTTTTCCGGATGCTTAACCGCATCTTCTAAGGTTTCGCGACGCAGCACGTTGACGTTCAGGTGCTGGCCCCCTTCAATACGTACCTCGGGTTTCTGCTCCAGTGGGATTTCGCGGTAAGCAATCTCGCCCAGATCGCTAATTGCAACGATCTGATCTTCCGTGAAATCGCCTTTTGCACATAGGCAACGGGCTTCCGCTTTCTCATCATCCAGCAACCAGAATGAGTTCAACAGCTGTGGGTTATTGGCCTGAGTAATTTGAATACCGGTAATCATAGTGACCTCCAGGGCTTAAATGCGTGATGTTTTTTATCACGCGGTGTATCCATTGATCTGACACATTGATATATCACCGAGGGTTTGCCGCCGTTTTGACCTGTATCAATTATGCTGGCCGGCAAAATACGCTTCATCGCTAACAAATTGATTTACAACCATTACGCCTGAAAACTTTTTCTGTATTTTTTCAAATTATTTTTACCCTTCTGCTGCCGCGTGCGACACGTTAAGCTAGGCGCAAATTTTTGCAGGGAGTTAAAGATGGCTGAGAAGCTGACCTGGCACGACGTGCTGGCTGAAGAGAAAGAAAAACCTTACTTCGTCGAAACGTTAAAAGCGGTAGCCAATGAGCGCGCAGCAGGTGTGACCGTATATCCGCCGCAGAAAGACGTGTTCAATGCCTTTCGTCTGACGGAACTGGGCGACATTAAAGTGGTGATCCTGGGTCAGGATCCCTATCACGGCCCAAATCAGGCGCACGGTCTGGCGTTCTCCGTACTTCCTGGTGTGCCCACTCCACCTTCACTGCTGAATATGTACAAAGAATTAGAGAAGGATATCGCAGGCTTTACACGTCCACAGCACGGCTTCCTTGAGAGCTGGGCCACACAAGGTGTGATGCTTTTGAACACGGTGCTGACGGTAGAAGCCAGCAAAGCGCATTCCCACGCGCGATTCGGCTGGGAAACCTTTACGGACAATGTGATTAGCGTAATCAATCAACATCGTGAAGGGGTGATTTTCCTGCTGTGGGGTTCGCATGCTCAGAAGAAAGGGAGCATTATCGATACCCAGCGTCACCATGTTTTGAAAGCGCCGCACCCCTCTCCGCTTTCTGCCCACCGCGGTTTTTTCGGCAGCAAACACTTTTCACAAGCCAATGCGCTGTTAAGCCAGTCCGGCCAGACACCGATCGACTGGATGCCTGTTCTGCCGCAGTAATAAAAACGGCCGCAATCAGCGGCCGTTTTTGTATTTAGCAAGGCAATCAGCTTTTGGCTTTGGTCACTGCCACCATCGCTGGACGCAACAGGCGACCATTGAGGGTATAACCACGCTGCATCACCATCAGCACATGGTTCGGCGCCATGTCTTCTGATTCAATCATCGACATCGCCTGATGCACATCCGGGTTGAACGGCACGTTAGTTTCACCGACCACTTCAACACCGTATTTACGCACGGCACCCAGCAGGGATTTCAGCGTCAACTCAATGCCTTCGATCATCGAAGCCAGTTCGGTGTTCTCTTTATCAGCCACTTCCAGCGCGCGCTCCAGGCTATCAATCACTGGCAGCAGTTCGTTGGCGAATTTTTCCAGCGCAAACTTGTGCGCCTTTTCCACATCCATTTCGGCACGGCGACGGATGTTCTCAATCTCCGCCTGAGCGCGCAGCTGTGCTTCACGCACGCCGCCTTGCGACTGGGCTAATTCCGCTTCCAGTTGCGCGATTCGCTCATCACGCGGATCCACCTCAGTTGCCGTCTCTGCATCCACGTGCTGCTGATCCTGTTGAATTTCGTCTGAGACTTGCTCGTTAGGGGTGTTCTGTTCTTTACTACTCATGAATTTCTCCGCGTTTTGCACATTCATCTCGCTGGTTGGCTTATTATGGGGATCAGTTTGAAGGTTTCAAGTGAACCCATCACATTGCCTGGCCGTTTTGGCTTATGAGGAACACCTGCTAAATGAACAAACACTTTAACTGCATTGGGATTGTCGGCCATCCGCGCCATCCTACTGCGTTAACCACCCATGAAATGCTCTGGCGCTGGCTGACAGCAAAAGGCTATGAGGTGATCGTCGAGCAGCAAATTGCGCGCGAACTGAATTTGAAAGATGTGGAAACCGGCAGCCTGGCCGAGATTGGCCAACGCGCCGATTTAGCTGTGGTGGTGGGCGGTGACGGCAATATGCTGGGCGCCGCGCGCGTGCTGGCACGTTATGACATCAAAGTGATTGGTATCAACCGCGGTAACCTCGGTTTTCTCACCGATCTCGACCCGGATAATGCACAGCAACAGTTAGACGATGTGCTGCAGGGTGAATACTTTATCGAAAGTCGTTTCCTGCTGGAGGCGCAGGTGTGCAAAGAAGCGTGCTCACCACGGATTGGAAGTGCCATCAATGAAGTGGTGCTGCATCCCGGAAAAGTGGCACATATGATTGAATTCGAGGTGTATATCGATGAGGTCTTTGCGTTTTCTCAGCGTTCGGATGGCTTGATCATCTCGACGCCTACCGGCTCAACGGCCTATTCCCTCTCAGCGGGCGGACCGATTCTGACGCCATCGCTGGATGCCATCGCCATTGTGCCGATGTTCCCGCATACGCTTTCCGCACGCCCGCTGGTGATTAACAGCAGCAGTACCATTCGCCTGCGTTTTTCATCTTTGCGCAGCGACCTGGAGATCAGCTGTGACAGCCAAATTGCGTTGCCGATACAGGAAGGGGAAGACGTGTTGATTCGCCGCAGCGCGCATCACCTCAACCTAATCCATCCTAAAAATTACAATTATTTTAATACGTTAAGCTCGAAGCTAGGCTGGTCAAAAAAATTGTTCTGAAAATCACCGCCAGCCACTTTACTGTATAAAAAACCAGTTTATACTGTATGAAAAACCATAGCTGTTTTTACATACAGGTGATTTCATGCTGGCACAACTGACCATCAGTAACTTTGCTATCGTTCGTGAACTGGAGATCGACTTTCATCGTGGAATGACAGCGATCACAGGGGAAACCGGCGCAGGTAAATCCATCGCAATTGATGCGCTGGGCCTGTGCCTGGGCGGTCGCTCTGAAGCAGATATGGTGCGTCAGGGTGCCAGTCGTGCCGATATCTGCGCGCGCTTCCAGCTCAAAGCCTCACCTTCCGCACAGCGCTGGCTGGTGGAGAATCAGCTCGATGAAGGCAACGAATGCCTGCTGCGCCGCGTGATCAGTGCCGATGGCCGCTCTCGTGGCTTTATCAACGGCACCTCTGTACCGCTGTCACAGCTGCGTGAACTCGGTCAGTTGCTGATTCAAATCCACGGTCAGCATGCGCATCAACTGCTGCTCAAGCCGGATCACCAGAAACATCTGCTGGATGCTTACGCGGCTCATGATGGTCTGCTTGATGAGATGCGTCAGCATTACCAGCGCTGGCATCAAAGCTGCCGCGTGCTGGCACAACATCAGCAGCTATCACAGGAGCGTGAAGCGCGCCGTGAACTGCTGCAATATCAGCTGAAAGAACTCAACGAATTTGCCCCGCAGCCGGGTGAATTTGAACAGATTGATGAAGAGTACAAACGTCTCGCTAACAGTGGCCAACTGCTTTCGACCAGTCAGCAGGCACTGCAAATCCTCGCCGACAGTGATGACACCAACCTGCAAAGCCTGCTGTATAGCGCACGCAATATGCTGGGTGAATTAGTGTCGCTGGATGACAAAGTCAGCGGGGTGTTTAATTTGCTAGAAGAGGCAGCGATTCAACTGAGTGAGGCCAGCGATGAGCTGCGCCACTATTGTGAACGTCTGGATCTCGATCCGAATCGTCTGCATGAACTGGAACAACGCCTGTCACGCCAGATTGCACTGTCGCGTAAACACCACGTATCGCCTGAAACCTTGCCGGTGCTGTATCAGCAGTTGCTGGACGAAGCAGAACAGCTGTCGCAGCAAGAGAGCGATCAGGAAACGCTGCAAGCGGAAGTGGTGGCTCATCATCAGGCGGCGTTTGCCTGTGCTGAGCAATTGCACCAGCTGCGTGAACAATCGGCGCAGGAGTTGAGCCAGCTGATTACCCAAAGTATGCATACCCTCTCCATGCCGCATGGCCAGTTCGCTATTGAGCTGGAGTTCAAAGCCGATCAACTCTCGGTGGATGGCGCGACACGCATCGATTTCCGTGTGACCACCAACCCCGGCCAGCCGTTGCAGCCTTTAGGCAAAGTGGCTTCGGGTGGTGAGCTGTCACGTATCGCTTTGGCGATTCAGGTGATCACTGCACAGAAAATGGAAACGCCGGCCATGATCTTCGATGAAGTGGATGTCGGTATCAGCGGCCCAACGGCTGCGGTGGTCGGTCAGATGTTGCGTCAGCTCGGCGAATCCACCCAGGTAATGTGTGTGACGCACCTGCCGCAGGTCGCTGGGTGCGGACATCAACACTTCTACGTCAGTAAAGAGACCGATGGTGAGATGACCGAAACCCATATGAAGCCGCTGGATAAACGTGCACGTCTACAGGAACTGGCGCGTCTGTTAGGCGGTAGCGAAGTCACACGCAACACGCTGGCAAACGCAAAAGAACTTTTAGCAGCCTGATTCCGCACTTTTTTCTGGCCTGGTGGTCATATGCTTGCTCTGTAGAGGTTTCCAATAGGACAAAGGTTTATTATCATCGGCAGTCATATCGCCATAATAAATCCTGCCGTAAGCAGAGTTCAGAATTTGATGGCAACAAAACTGCCTGATGAAAGGCGTTTGGCCCCAGAAAAGGAATGTATAGATGCGCTGTAAAACGCTGACTGCCGCGGCAGTGGTAATGTTGATGATGACCGCCGGATGTTCCACCCTTGAGCGCGTTGTATATCGTCCGGATATCAATCAGGGGAATTACCTGGTCGCCAACGATGTTTCAAAGATTCACACCGGCATGACGCAGCAGCAGGTTGCCTACACCCTCGGCACACCGATGATGCGCGATCCGTTTGGCAGCAATGTCTGGTATTACGTGTTCCGTCAGGAACCAGGTCATGAAGGCGTGAAGCAGCAAACCCTGACGCTGACCTTCGACAGCAACGGTACGCTGACCAATATCGACAACAAACCGAAACTCACTGGCAAAGAAGGCTAAGTGAGCGGCAACAAAAAAGGCGCTTAAGCGCCTTTTTTGTGTGTGCTATTTCGCTATTTGTTGGTCGCGGAACGCTCCGCACGCTGACGGCGCATCTCTTTGGGATCCGCAATCAATGGGCGATAAATCTCCACGCGATCGCCATCCTGAACCACATCACCCAACTTTACTGGCCGGCTGAAAATACCCACCTTGTTATTTGCCAGGTCGATGTCTTTGCGCAGTGATAATAAGCCCGAAGCTTTAATCGCCTGCTCTACGGTCGCGCCCTCTTCCAGGGTTACCGAACGCAAATATTGCTTTTCAGGCAGCGCATAAACGATCTCAACGCTAATATCAGGCACGGTAAACCTCTTTCGCGCGCTGGCTGAACGCTTGCACCATACTATTGGCTAATTCTTTGAAGATACGGCCAAAGGCCATTTCTGCCAGCATGTTGGTGAACTCGAAGTCGAGGCTCAGCTCAACTTTACAGGCATCATCGCCTAAAGACGTGAAGTGCCATCCACCGGTCAGCTTACGGAACGGACCATCAACCAGCTGCATTAAAATGCTCTGATTGCTGATCAGGGTATTACGCGTGGTAAAGGTTTTACTGATGCCCGCCTTCGAGACATCTACCGCAGCCGTCATCTGATTTCCGCTGTTATCCAACACGCGACTGCCGGTGCAGCCCGGAAGAAACTGAGGATAAGCGTCCACATCATTCACGAGCTGATACATCTGCTCAGCGCTATAGGGGACCAACGCCGAACGGCTAATCTGGGCCATAATGGTTCCTGTTCATCACAAAACCGTTGAATAATACCATTTTCGGACACCAAACAAAATTCACGGGTTTGCCAGCTGTGCTAAAATAGAGTGTTTTTTACCGCCCCCAGGACAGGGGGATGCGCCCACAGACTGAGTGATGTAGACTACGCCGCACTATGACAAAGAAAAAAGCTCACAAACCCGGTTCAGCCACTATTGCCCTCAATAAACGCGCTCGCCACGAATACTTCATTGAAGAAGAGTTCGAAGCGGGGATGTCGCTGCAGGGATGGGAAGTTAAATCACTCCGCGCCGGTAAAGCCAACATCAGCGACAGCTACATTCTGCTGCGCGATGGCGAAGCCTATCTGTTCGGTTCCACGTTCCAGCCCCTGGCGGTTGCCTCTTCGCACGTTGTTTGCGATCCCACGCGCAGCCGTAAGTTGTTGCTGAAGCAGCGTGAACTCGATTCGCTTTACGGTCGTGTCAATCGCGAAGGCTTTACGGTGGTTGCACTGTCGATGTACTGGAAAAACGCCTGGGCCAAGCTGAAAATCGGCGTGGCGCGCGGTAAGAAAGAACACGACAAGCGTAACGATGTGAAAGATCGCGAATGGCAGATGGATAAAGCACGTATTATGAAGAATTCAAAGCGTTAAGCACTGGATTCATCCGTCATTATTCTGTAGTATTAAAAGTTCTTGGGGCTGATTCTGGACTCGACGGGATTGTGAAGCCTTAGGTGCATGTCGAGGGGCGGTTTGCCTCGTAAAAAGCCGCAAAAAAATAGTCGCAAACGACGAAAACTACGCTTTAGCAGCTTAATAACCTGCCAAGAGCCTTCTCTCCCTAGCTTCCGCTCTTAAGACGGGGATCAAGAGAAGTCAAACCCAAAAGAGATCGTGTGGATGCCTTGCCTGGGGTTGAAGCACTAAATCTAATCAGGCTAGTTTGTCAGTGGCGTGTCTGTCCGCAGCTGGCCGGCGAATGTAAAGACTGACTAAACATGTAGTACCGACGGTGTAATAATTTCGGACGCGGGTTCAACTCCCGCCAGCTCCACCAAAATTCTCCATCGATGGCACCAGAGCCATTCGATGAAGTCCTAAGAGCCCGTAAGGTGAAAGCCTTACGGGCTTTTTTGTGCAAGTGGTTTTGTGGGATGATATACCAGGCCTCTGCAACTATCGATGCTCGTTTGGTTTTTCCCATGTAACTCACCATGTTCTTGATGCGGAAAGCCTCTTAAATAAGGTATAAAGCCGCATGAAAATTCCAAACCGAATCCAACCGCTGGTCGATGATGGCCTAATCGATAACGTGCTTCAGCGCTTGAAGAGCGGCAAAGAGGCTGACGTTTACACTGTCATGTGCGGTGGCAAAGTCCAGTGTGCCAAAGTCTACAAAGAAGCCTCGCAACGCAGCTTTAAGCAAGCTGTGCAATATCAGGAGGGGCGTAAAGTTCGCAACTCCCGTAGCGCGCGTGCGATGCAGAAAGGCTCCAAATTCGGGCGTAAGCAGCAAGAGGAAGTCTGGCATACCGCAGAAGTCGACGCGCTGTTCCGTCTGGCCAAAGCCGGCGTTCGCGTGCCTGAGCCCTATATGTGCCTCGACGGTGTGCTGTTGATGGAGCTGGTCACTGATGCAGATGGCGCAGTAGCCCCGCGACTGAGCGATGTGATGTTGTCAGAACAGGAAGCGTTGACTGATTTCGCCACTATGATTCGCAATATCGTGCGCATGTTGTGTGCCGGCATTGTGCATGGCGATCTGTCAGAGTTTAACGTGCTGCAAGATGAACATGGTCCGGTGATCATCGACCTGCCTCAAGCGGTAGATGCCTCAGCAAACAACCACGCCGAATCGATGTTCGAGCGCGATGTGAATAACATCACCGAATATTACGGTCAGTTTGCCCCGCAGATTTTAGAAACGCGTTATGCGAAGGAAATCTGGCAGCTATTTGAAGACGGCAAGTTAACGCCTGAAACCGTGTTGACCGGCCTGTTTGTGGAAGAAGTCCATGATGTAGATATGAACTCATTGCTGGATGAGATTATTTCTGCGGAAGATGAGTACTACGATCGCCAGCGAGCGGCTAAAGAGCGGGATGAAGAATAGTCAGCCAGCCTGATTCGCTGGCTTTTAGTTATAGTGAACCCATTATTCAAATTTCGCCTGCTAAACAGATACATGTGCAGCCCGTCACTTTCATTGACTGGCTGAAAAGCTGTTTCTCATCTCATCAATTGCGCTGGGTGAAAGCAGCAGCACAGATTTAAGACTCACCTCAATACGTTCAACGATGGCTTCTCTCGGGCCTGAACGCCACGCCTCGCTGGCATAAATCCTTCCAGGACATCGTGCATTTCCTCTTCATTTTCAAATGCACGAAGAAGAAAATAGCTATCAGCATCATGGCGAGAACAACCGTAAGCGACGACATCAATTCCCTGCTCGACGTGCAGAGGAACACTGATATCTTGCATGATTCGATGGAAGGTTCTGCCTGTGCCTGTTTTCAACCTATATTGCAGTATTTCAACAACTCGACTTTTCATCTCTCATCCTTAAGACATTTTCTGTGGTGATAGCGGTACTAAAAAATACCCTCTGCTAGAAAAAGATACAGTGTCATATCCATTAAAACAGAGGCGACTCACAACTTTCATCGGCTTGCCTTCAGGGCCTCCAGGCTGTGCACATAGCAGCATGACTTAAAATGCTCATTTTTCGCGCCATCCAAACCCGATGATTCAATTAAGGTTATTCCTGGAGCCAATTCGAGTTGAGCGTGCCATTGTTAACTACGCTCACAACTCATAGAGCGATTGATGAGGGAATATTTATGAAAAAGACAATTATTGCTGTATCTGCCCTGCTGCTGGCTTCTTCGGCTTTTGCCGCCACTACACATGCAACTGACGAAACTGTAGCGAACGCGCAAGCGGGCGCTAATACCGCCAAAGAGAAGCTGCATCAAGCGCAGCATCAAGGCGAAGAGCAGCAGCTGAAAGCTAAACACGCTGTTCAAGGCAAAAGTGATAGTACCAGCAGTAAAGTGAGCGAAGGCGCTCAGAAAGGCTGGAACAACACCAAAGAAGGCACTGAAAAAGGTTGGGATGCCACCAAAGAAGGTGCCAATAAAGGCTGGAATAAAACCAAAGAAGGTGCCAGCGATCTGAAGAAGAAAGTGACTGAATAATTTCTTCTGACGGAATCCTGAAAGGCCGCGATTGCGGCCTTTTTTGTTTTACAACTTTGCGTCCGGTTCGATATCGACTTACACTTCGCCCAACACTCATTAACCATTTTCTCTCATGTCTGACACCTTCAAACGCCAACCTATCCCATTACCTAACGGCCAGAACAAAGTGCTGTTGCACTCATGCTGCGCGCCGTGCTCGGGTGAAGTGATGGAAGCGATGCTGGCTTCCGGTATCGATTACACCATCTTTTTCTACAACCCAAACATTCATCCGCTGAAAGAGTATGAGCTACGTAAAGAGGAGAACATCCGCTTTGCCGAGCAGTTTGGTGTGCCCTTCGTGGATGCCGATTACGATAAAGACAACTGGTTTGATAGGGCGCGTGGCATGGAGTGGGAACCGGAGCGTGGCGTTCGCTGCACCATGTGTTTCGATATGCGCTTTGAACGCACTGCACTTTATGCGCATGAAAATGGCTTCCCGGTGATCACCAGCTCGTTGGGCATTTCGCGCTGGAAGGACATGAAGCAGATCAATGACTGCGGCGTGCGTGCGGCAGCGCACTATCCCGATATGCTGTATTGGGAATTTAACTGGCGTAAAGGTGGTGGATCATCGCGCATGATCGAAATTAGCAAGCGCGAGCGTTTCTATCAGCAGGAGTATTGCGGTTGCATATACTCACTGCGCGACAGCAATCGCCATCGCGTGGCCAGCGGGCGTGAACGTATAGAGATTGGCGTGCAATATTATCAGCCAGATGAATAGGGATGTCGCCTGCTGGCATCGGTCAGCAGGCGCTTAGTATCACCAGGCTAATTGCCTGCCACTGTAATCAACGTAGTGATGTCCGCCCTGCCCGGCAAAACGGTTCATCTGCGCCACTAATCCCTGAGCACTTTCCACCGCAGTGATATCCGCATCATCACCACCCATATCGGTTTTCACCCAACCCGGATGCAGTGACAGCAAAGTTGTACCACGCGAATCCATCTGCTGAAGCAGTGCACGGCTCAGCATATTCAGCGCCACTTTGCTGGCTGAGTAATAGGGGCGAAGCGCTTCCGCGTTTTCCGTCAGGCTGCCGAGACGAGATGTGGTGATGCCAAGCACGCCCTGTTTTTCCGTCAGCAACGGTAACATGCCTTCCGCCATGCGCACGGGCGCAACGCTATTGGTCATAAACAGCTGTATCAGTTCATCATCGGAGGTGGCGATCAATTCCATCGAATCAGGGCCGAGAATACCGGCATTGATCAGCGCGCGATCAAATTGCTCACCTTTGAGTTGCTGGAGTAACTGCTCACGCTGTGTGGCAATAGTGATATCCAGTGGCAGCCAGCGCAGTTTTTCATGTTGATAGGAAACGGCGGTGCTGCGATAAGTGGCGGTTACGTCCCAGCCATCGGCCAGCAGTTGCTGCACCACCGCCAGTCCAATCCCCTTTGAAGCACCGATAATCAACGCGCGTTTTGTTTGGCTCATTTTCACCTCAGAACTTTCTGATAACCAATCAGTGGATAATCAACAGCCTTTGAATTAAGTCAAATAACCGTTGATTCATGTTCAATATTCTATAATTTTATCATGTAGTTAAGATTAAAAAGGTCTGCCTCAGCACGCTTACAATGAACGATTGTTCATTCTTGCATCACTGTTTACGGCTTTGTTAAAGTCCATTTTATGTTCACAGTGAGCAATGCGCATGGGTGTTGCCTTGTTGCAATCGCTTGATACTAACGGGCGTGAAAAATTTGAAGAGGCAATCAGTGCTTTACAGGGCGATATATCAACTATCGCCTCTCTATCGATCCCCGCCTGCGAATTGAGTATTCGAAACTGATTAAGAAAATGGCCGATGATTTACGATTGCCAACCAAATGGGAGCAATTTGGTGAAGATGAAGCAGGTATTTAATCTTTCTTTTGCACCACAATATCCGGCGACTGAAACCGCGCAGGCGCGAAGTGAATTAATTATTGATCAACAGCCCTGCGGCATCGTGATTCCCGGATCCGTGCTGGAGGCGGCCGTTGAAATTAACGCCGGAAGGTTTGTTTTGTTTGTCACGGATGGTATCTCGTATGAAGAGTCGCTGAGCATCGTGCTTTATCAACGCGGTGAAGGAGTGCAAGAAATCATTCACATCGAGAATGCCTACAGCTCAGGATTTTTTGAGCAGTTCGCAATTCATCAGGATCACATCGAATTTAAATTTCTCGGAGGAGCACGCTGGTCGCTGGAAGTGGCAGATGCGCCCAAATTTGCACTACCTTTCATTGGCGATCCTCAATTCGTTAAACGTAGCCCCGGATTCAAAAAGCAACTGCTCATCACGTCTCATGAAAAAAGGGCAGGATAACCTGCCCTTAGTTTCACTAACGAAACACCAACGTTAGCACGACAATCACCACCATCATTATTAGCAGATGGCACACCACTTTATTAAGATTCCGATTCCGCATAGCGCCTCCATGGGGTTAGAACCACTGGCCGAAGCGTTTGATGTAGAGCATTTTCATGCCCTGTGCGACTACGCAGTAACCTAACAAGGTCGCGACCAGCCATGGGAAATAAGCCCATGGCAACGGCGTCAATCCCACCATGTGTCCCAACGGGGAGAATGGCAGCAGAATGCCGGCAATCATCACACACGCCGTAGTCAGCAGCACCGGCAGTGCAGCACGGCTCTGGATGAACGGAATTTTTTGTGTGCGCAGCATATGCACCACCAGCGTCTGGGACAGCAACCCTTCAACAAACCAACCGGACTGGAACAGTGACTGCATTTCCGGTGTGTTGGCGGCAAACACGTACCACATCACAGCAAAAGTCGTGATATCAAAGATCGATGATGTAGGACCAATCCACAGCATAAAGCGTTTGATATTACGCGCGTCCCATTTGCGCGGTTTACGCAGGAACTCACGATCCATTTTGTCCCATGGCAGCGCCAGCTGAGACAGATCGTACATCAGGTTCTGAATCAGCAAATGAATCGCCAGCATCGGCAGGAACGGAATAAAGGCGCTCGCCACCAGCACCGAGAACACGTTGCCAAAGTTGGAGCTGGCGGTCATGTTCAGATACTTGATGATGTTGCCGAAGGTCTCGCGCCCTTTCATCACCCCCTCTTCCAGTACCATCAGATCCTTTTCCAGCAGGATGATGTCAGAAGACTCTTTGGCGATATCCGCTGCGCTGTCGACTGAAATCCCCACATCCGCATCACGCAGCGCAGGCGCATCATTGATGCCGTCGCCGAGGAAGCCGACGGTATGTCCCTGCTGCTGCAGCGCGCGCAGAATGCGTGATTTCTGCAGCGGCGTCAGTTTGGCGAACACCGCGCTGTGCG
Source organism: Pantoea sp. alder81 (assembly GCF_020179835.1). Lineage (GTDB taxonomy): Bacteria > Pseudomonadota > Gammaproteobacteria > Enterobacterales > Enterobacteriaceae > Pantoea. The sequence goes on from NZ_JAIUDA010000002.1 coordinate 973,808, forward strand.
CTGCCGCCTCCGCCAGTTGCTCGTCACTCATCATCGCGATCTGATCGCCAGTCACGATATCGCCACTGTCGATGCCCACCTGCTGGCAAATACGTGCGGTGACCACCGGATTGTCACCGGTCAGCACTTTGACGCTCACGCCGTTATCGCGCAGCGCGGTGATGGCTTTGGCGGCACTCTCTTTAGGCGGATCGAGGAAGGTCAGCAGCCCTTCCACGGTCAACCCTTGCTCATCTGCGACGCTCAGCGCCTGCTGCAAGCCCGGCTCCTCCAGTACACGACTCGCCACCAGCAATACACGGAAGCCTTGCTCGTTGTACTGGTGGGCCAGTGCTAACAATTCAGCGCGGCGCTTTTCATCCAGCGGCTGAACCAGTTTTCCTTCACGCTCAGCCGTAGCGATGCTCAGCATCTCTTCCACCGCGCCTTTACAGATCAGCATCTGTTGATTCAGACGACGATCGCGCACTACAACAGAAACGCGGCGACGCACAAAATCAAACGGCAGCTCATCCACTTTGGCGTAATAGTCGCCCATGTCCGCCGTTACACGATCCTTGCCGTACCGCAAAATCGCGCGATCCATCAGGTTTGGCGTACTGCTCTGATAGTGGCTGTTGAGCCAGCTCAGCATCAACACGCGAGAGTTTTCTACCCCAGCGCAATCCAGATGATGCTCAAGAATAATGTTGTCCTGGGTCAGCGTGCCGGTTTTATCGGTACACAGGATATCCATCGCACCGAGGTTTTGAATCGCGTTCAGCCGTTTCACAATCACTTTGCGGCGTGACATGGCAATCGCGCCTTTCGCCAGATTCGAGCTGACAATCATCGGCAGCATTTCCGGCGTCAAACCCACCGCCACCGCCAGCGCAAACAGCGAGGCATCCAGCCAGTCACCTTTGGTTAACCCGTTAATCAGCAGCACCACCGGCACCATCACCAGCATGAAGCGGATCAGCAGCCAGCTCACGCTGTTCACACCGCGATCAAAAGCGGTTTGAGTACGGTTGCCGACAATCGATTTCGCCAGGCTGCCGAAGTAGGTTTCGCCGCCGGTTGCCACCACCACGGCTTTGGCGCTGCCACTGGAGACGTTGGTGCCCATCAGACATACGCTGCCGAGTTCCAGCAGAGAGGCGCCCTGCTCGCTGGTGCCTGCGCCCTTACTGGTCACGTTACCTGTGACGTCATATTTCTCCACCGGCAGAGATTCACCGGTGAGAATCGCCTGGCTGATAAACAGGTCACGCGAATCCAGCAAACGTACGTCGGCAGGCACCAGATCGCCAGCAGACAGATAGATAATGTCTCCGGGCACTAAAGTGGCAATATCCACTTCCTGTTTAGCCGGTGGCTGCTGCGCAGATTCCCGGCGCAGCACGGTGGCGGTCGTGCGCACCATGGATTTCAATGCCTGCGCGGCTTTATTGGTACGGAACTCCTGCCAGAAGCGCAGCAAACCGCTGAGCGTTACCATCGTCACAATGATGATGACACCGGTCAGATCGGTCTCCTCGCCTTTACGCAGCGGCAGGACGTAATCAGTGAAAAAGCTCACCGCCGCCAGCGCCATCAACACATAAATGAACGGGTTGTTGAATGCCCGAATCAGCTGAATCAGCGCGTGCGGCGCTTTATCATGAGCCACCTGATTGCGGCCATAAACCTCCAGACGCGCTTCGGCTTCACGTTCGCTCAGGCCCAGTGCGTCACTGCGCAGGCGAACCAGAGTTTCATCGGCGGTGAAACCCGCTTCGTCTTCAATCAGATAGCGCGGCGTTTTCTGACGCTGCGGGCGTGCGTTGCTCCAGGCTTTTTTGTCCTGGTTGAGTTTCATGTCAGTCATGATGACATTCCTCTATTCTTTTTTACGGCAATAAATATCCCTGCGCGTTAAGCACACATTCAGGGAGAAACTTAATTAACGGTTTAGCGTTAGCTTATTAAAAATAGCCTGTCGGGAATTTCCATATCACCTCCCGGAAATAAAGCGCGAAGAAAATCGCTCGTTAATATAACGAGTGAATAACAGATTCGATGTTCAGGCGTGCGCAGTTATGCGGAGGTCATCCGTTTAACGCGCAGCAAAATTCTGCACGCTGAAGATCAGCGCGCGCATCGAGGCGGAGGGAAAAGTGCGTTTAAAATCATGTGCATGATGAGATCCCCACGGGCATCAATCCGCTACTGTCGTTTAAAGGGGAACAATCATCAGAAAGGAGAGAGGATTGCTGCCCGCCGTGTTGGCAAGCAGCGACAAAAGAATTCGCGCGTCAGCTTGCCTTGTGTTGCCATCTAAAAGGGTGACTGTCCAACTGAATTCTCCTGTTTGAAGTTGGCGCCATTATATTCCTGAAGAATTTGAAGTAAAGTTAATTATTTCCGTTCAGCAACGAGTTTAATTTCCGTTGTGATTTGGTTGATGTAAGGACCAAAATTAGCGAGTCTGTAACACAGCACAGTGCGATAACAATAACTGCATATTTAACAGGCTTATAACCGAACCACCGCGCTTAGAACCGTAAAGCATATGCATAGCCATAAATTGACTATTCTTCATTACGGCGCTCTCGTAAACTCGCGTTACTTTTTTAAGGCAAGGAAACAACATGAAAAAAATTATTCCCTCACTGCTGGCGTTATCGCTGGTAGCCGCCTTCTCCGCTCAGGCCGCAACACCCAAGGATACGCTGGTGATTGCGCAGTCGACTGACGATGCTGATAGCTTCGATCCGGCGCAGGGCTTTGAACTCACCACAGTGCAAGCATTCACCAACATCTATCAGCGTTTGGTTCAGTCGGATCCGACTAATCCTACCGATCTGAAGCCGACGCTCGCCACCTCGTGGACGCCAGGCAGTGATAACCGCAGCCTGACCTTTGAACTGCGCAAAGGCGCGCAATTCGCCAGCGGCAATCCGCTGCGTCCGGAAGATGTGATCTTCTCGCTGGGTCGCGTGGTGAAACTTAACCTTGATCCTTCCTTTATCCTGACGCAGCTCGGCTGGAATAAAGACAACGTCGATACCTTCCTGAAGAAAGTCGATGACAACCATGTGCAGATCAGCTGGAGCGCCAACGTCAGCCCGGCCTACGTACTGAGCCTGCTATCGGCCCCAGTCTCTTCAATTGTGGATGAGAAAACCGCGCAGGCGAACGCTAAAAACGGCGACTTCGGCCACGCCTGGCTAGGCACCAACTCAGCCGGTAGCGGCCCGTATCAGATTCGTAAAGTGGTGCTGCATGAAGTGGTGCTGCTGACCGCGAACCCGACCTCACCGGCGGGCGCACCGAAGCTGAAGAATATCCTGATCAAGAACGTGCCAGAACCTGCTGCGCGTCGTCTGCTGCTGGAACAGGGCGATGTGGATATCGCCCGTAACCTCGGCGCGGACCAAATAGCAGCGCTGAAAGGCAAAGCGGGCGTGAAGACCGAAGCGATTCCGATGGCTTCGCTGTACTACATTCAGTTCAACGTCGGTGAAAATCCCGTGCTGAAGAATCCAGCCCTGTGGGAAGCAGCACGTTACCTGTTCGACTATAAAGGCATTGCTAACGACTTGCTGAAAGGCCAGTTTGAAGTGCATCAGACCTTCCTGCCAAAAGGCTTCCTCGGTGCGCTGAACGACACGCCGTTCACTTACGATCCGGAAAAAGCCAAAGCGATTCTGAAGAAAGCAGGATTAACCAACGTTAGCTTTAAACTCTCTACCAGCAACCAGCCGCCGTACCTCGACATCGCGCAAGCGCTGCAGGGCAGTTTTGCCAAAGGTGGCGTGAAGGTAGAAGTGCAGCCGGGCCTGAGTTCTGAAGTCTCTACTCGCGTGAAAGCGCATCAGTACGAAGCCACGCTGAACGCCTGGGGCGCGGATTACTTCGATCCGAATACCAACGCCGCATCGTTCGCCTACAACCCGGAAGATGGCAGCAAAACCATCGCTTACCGCTCTGACTGGCACATTCCCGAGTTGAGCAAGCAGACGCTGGCCGCCACCGCCGAATCCGACAGCAACAAACGCGTTGAGCTGTATCAAGCCATGCAGCGTGAAGTACTGAAGAACTCGCCGTATGTGATTGGCTTGCAGGCACGCAACCTGATTGCGCTGCGCGATAACCTGCAAGGCTATGTGCAGGGGATTAACCCAGACATGGTGTATTACTCGCAGGTTTCTAAGTAATGGCAGTGTCTGCTTCACAGGCCGGGTTCGCCCGGCCGCTCTGGCAACGCTTCAGCCGCCTGGTCACCAGCCTGTTATCGCTACTGGTGACCTTGATTGGTTTGTTAGCGTTCACTTTCATGTTGTCGCACCTGTCACCGGTTGATCCGGTGCAACAGATCGCGGGCGATCACGCCAGCGAAGCCACCTACACGCAAGTGCGTCACGATTTGGGTCTGGATCAGCCGGTATTGGTGCAGTTCTGGCGCTATATCAGCCATCTGGCGCAGGGCAATTTAGGGCTATCGCATCTAACCAATCAGCCCGTCAGCGCTGATCTGATGCGTACCTTCCCCGCCACCATTGAACTTGCCACCTGTGCGATGATCTTTGCCGCGGTGTTTGGTATTGCCTTAGCACTGCTGGCCGCGTGGAAACCGGGCAGCGTTATCGATAACGTTGCGCGCTTTATTTCGCTGCTTGGCTATTCGGTGCCGGTATTCTGGCTGGGTTTGCTGGGCTTGCTACTGTTTTACGCCGTGCTGCACTGGTCCGCTGGACCGGGACAGCTGGATGATATCTGGATCTACACGCTGGAGCCGAAAACCGGCTTTGTACTGATCGATAGCTGGCTGTCAGGCGATCCAGAGATGTTCCGCAATGCGATTGCCCACCTGTGGCTGCCGGTGGTGATCCTTGGTTTACTGGCGATGGCCGGTATTACGCGTCTGCTGCGTGCCGCGCTATTGGAAGAGAGCAGCAAAGAGTATGTGATTCTGGCGCGCGCCAAAGGCGCAAGCCGCAGCCGCATCCTGCTGCGCCATATCTTCCCCAACGTGCTGGGTACGCTGATCACGGTGATCGCCCTCTCCTACGCCACGCTGCTGGAAGGTTCGGTGTTAACAGAGACAGTATTTGCCTGGCCGGGTGTCGGGCGCTATATGACCAACGCGCTGTTTTCCTCTGATACACCAGCGATTCTCGGCTCGACCCTGCTGATTGGCAGTTGCTTTATTCTGCTCAACGCCGTGGCCGATGCTCTCACCTGGTTAACCGATCCGAGAACCCGATGACTCAACAACTCTCTGAACTGGAAACAGTTCGTCCGCGTCGCCGCCGCGCGCGCGTGACTTCACTGACCATCGGTCTGACGCTGGTGGTGATTGTAGTGGCGATGGCGCTGTTTGCCCCGCTGCTGGCACCCTTTGACCCTAACGCGCAAGTAATCGCCCAGCGTTTGCAGGCCCCTTCCGCACTGCACTGGTTCGGCACTGATGGCTTTGGCCGTGATTTGCTGTCACGCGTGATCTACGGTGCACGCCCCACGCTGCTACTGGTGTCTCTGATTCTGGTGCTGACCATTCCGGTGGGTCTGCTAATCGGGATTACCGCTGGCTACGTTGGCGGCTGGACCGAACGCGTGCTGATGCGCATCACGGATATCTTCCTGTCGCTGCCGAATCTGGTGATCGCGTTAGCGCTGGTCGCCATGCTCGGCCCAGGATTGATGAATGGCGCGCTGGCGCTAGCCCTAACCAGTTGGCCACCGTTTGCCCGTCAGGCGCGTGCGGAAACCCTGGCGTTACGTCGCAGCGACTATCTGGCAGCTGCGCGCATGCAGGGCATCACCGGCCTGCGCTTGATGTTCGGCCATATTCTGCCGCTGTGCTTGCCGACCGCCGTGGTGCGTGCGGCACTGAGTCTCGGCGGCATCATTCTCTCCGCAGCGGGACTCGGCTTCCTGGGCATGGGCGTGCAACCGCCAACGGCCGAATGGGGTTCGATGGTGGCAGAAGGCAGTAAAGTGATCTTCGACCAATGGTGGGTGGCCGCCGCACCGGGTGGAGCAATTCTGTTCGCCAGCCTGGCGTTTAATCTGACAGGCGATGGCCTGCGCGACCGACTGGATACCCGTCATGCCAAATGATCTGTTAATTGATGCGCAAGGACTGACCATTCGCAGCGAAGATACGTTGCTGGTGGATAATATCGCCTTCCAGATTGGCCGCGAGCGCGTGGCGCTGGTGGGTGAATCCGGTTCGGGTAAATCACTGACTGCACGTACATTGATGGGCTTGCTGTCGCCAGCATTACAGTTGCAGGCCGATCGCTTGCAGGTGGTGGGTGCCGATGCCCTCAGCCTGCGTGAACGTGACTGGATCGCCCTGCGCGGCGGTAAAGTGGCGATGGTGATGCAGGACCCGAAATACGCACTGAATCCAACGCGTACCATTGGCTGGCAAGTGGAAGAGCCGCTGGTGCTGCACCGCAAAATGAGCCGTGCCGAACGCAAAGAGAAAGTGTGCGAGATGCTGGATGCAGTGGGTTTGCCCGATCCGCGCCAGTTGATGAAGCGTTATCCGCATCAGCTCTCCGGCGGTATGGGGCAACGCGTGATGCTGGCGATTGCCCTGATCACCGATCCTGAACTGCTGATTGCCGATGAACCGACCTCGGCGCTCGATCATGCAATGCGCGATCAGGTGCTGGCGCTGATTCGTCGTTTAGTCGAACAGCGCAATATGGGCTTACTGCTGATCAGCCACGATCTGCAACAGGTCTCCGAGCACTGCGACCGCGTGATGGTAATGTACAAAGGCAAATTGCTGGATACGCTACCTGCGGCACAACTCTCCAATGCGACCCATCCTTACACCCGCACGCTGTGGTCCTGTCGCCCAAGCAAAGCCACGCACGGTGAACGTTTACCGGTGCTGGATCGCGCTGCGCTGGAGGCAGACCATGATTGAGTTAAACAATCTGAGCGTGTCGCATAAACAAGGCTATGAACTGCGCACTGTAGTGCACGACGTATCCTTGCAGGTGGCGGCGGGCGAATGTTTCGGTTTGGTGGGGCCATCGGGCTGCGGCAAGTCATCGTTGCTGTGGGTGATGGCCGGACTGAATCCCTTCTGGAGCGGCAGCATGCAGCTGGCAGGCACCGATGTGCAGCCAGGTAAAGCCTTTACCGGCCCGCTGCGGCGTGATGTGCAGATGGTGTTTCAGGATCCCTATGCCTCACTGCATCCACGCCATCGCCTGCGCCGCACGCTGGCCGAACCTTTGAAGATGCTGAAGCGCGATAATATCGACGACCGCATCAACGACGGTTTTCGCCATGTTGGGCTGGATCCGGTGCTGGCGGATCGTTATCCGCATCAGCTTTCCGGCGGGCAGCGTCAACGCGTGGCGATCGTGCGCGCGCTACTGCTGGAGCCAAAGATCCTGCTTTTGGATGAGCCAACCTCAGCACTGGACATGTCAGTGCAGGCGGAAATTCTGAATCTGCTGAATGATTTGAAGCAGAATGACGGGTTGACCATGGTGCTGGTGAGTCACGATCCTGATGTGATCGATCACATGTGCGACCGCGCGGCCCATATGGCATTGGGTCGGATTGTTGAAAGGGTAAATTAACTTCGTCCTATCGCGGCGCAATATATTGCTGGTCTTTAAACTGACCGCGATACAGCGCGCCGCTTTCAGCCGTTTATGAGCAGAGGGAACATCAATATGACGGTGAAATTACGTCCGCTGGAGCGGGAAGACCTGCGTTTTGTGCATCAGCTGGATAACAATGCCAGCGTAATGCGTTACTGGTTTGAAGAGCCGTACGAAGCGTTTGTCGAACTCTCAGACCTGTATGACAAACACATCCACGATCAAACTGAGCGCCGCTTTGTGGTTGAACATGACGGGCAAAAAGCCGGATTGGTGGAGCTGGTCGAGATCAATCATGTACACCGTCGCGCTGAATTTCAGATCATTATCGATCCGACCCAGCAAGGTAAAGGTCTGGCCACTAAGGCCGCTAAATTAGCGATGGATTACGGCTTTTCGGTGCTGAATCTCTACAAACTCTATCTGATTGTCGATCAGGAGAATGAGAAAGCGATTCACATCTACACCAAGTTAGGATTTGAAGTGGAAGGCGTGCTGAAGCACGAGTTTTTCATCAATGGCGAGTATCGCAATACCATACGTATGTGCATTTTCCAGCAGCAATATCTGGCGCAGCATAAGTCCGGTAATGCGATGTTGAAGCCAACAGCACAGTAATGAAAAGCTGGCTCTAAGCAAAGTGGTGCATTGTACGCGCGCGCCTGTCAAGCAAGCGCGATACATCGCGCCGCTATCTGGATTTAATTTACCCGCCGCGCGCACCCACCACGTTCATGCGTGGCTGCGGATGTTCGGGTTTCAGGTCATACATGCCGCCATAGAACGGATCGACCAGCAGCCAGCCGGGGAAGCCCAATAACGGGATGTTGCCCAGCAGATACCAGAGGTTGGCGCTGGCCTCGATTGGCAGCGTCACCGGCACATAGCCCGGGCTCTCCAGCATCACCTGATAGTGTTTTTTACCAAAGTAATTGCCGGTGGATTTCGCCAGCTGGACGGTTTGTGGCGTGTAGCCCTGTGCCACCGCGCGGCCGGTTTCATCCTGCACGGTGAAACGCGCGCCTTGCGGAACAGAGTCGATTTTTACCGGCTGCGTTTCCGTGCCGACGATGGTGGCACAGCCGCTCAGCAGCAATGCAGTGGCAGGAAGAAGGTGTCGCAGGTTCATGGCAGGTCCGCTATAGAATCAGATAGGACAGTCTAAACTGCCCTATCCTGCTTTTCACTCGCCTCAATCGCGCTATCAGTGCTGCTTTTCTGGCCTTTATTGCGGTTGACAACAGGCGGCAATCGCCGCGATATCCTGCGGTGTGGTACGGCAACAGCCGCCAATCAGCCGTGCGCCCGCTTGTTGCCACTCAGGGAATTTATCCTTTAGCGTGCAGCCCGATGGCGCCGAGTGCCAGGTTTTACTGCTGGCATCGTACTGCTCGCCGGAGTTGGGATAGACCAGCAACGGCTTCGCACACAGCGCCTGCAGGGTTTGCAGCGCAGGTGTCACGCTCTCCAGCGCCACACAGTTAATGCCAATTGCTACCACCTGCGGTGCCGCATTGACCAGTTCAGCGACCTGGCTTAATGGCGTGCCGTCGCTGATGTGTTGCGCATCACGCAGCGTGAAGGAGAACCAGGCGCTGCTGTCAGGGAATTCGGCCAGCAAACTCACCAACGCCTGCGCTTCGGCAAACGACGGCAACGTTTCACACGCCAATAGATCCACTCCGGCTTCGAATAATGCTTTCACACGTGGACGGTGGAAATCTTTCATCTCCGCCTCCGGCAAGGCGTAATCGCCACGATACTCTGCACCATTGGCAAGATAGGCACCGTAAGGACCCACGGAGCCCGCCACCAGCAGCGCTGCTGTGCTGCCTGTCGCAGCACGATAATCGTCACGCGCACGCTGTGCCAGTTTCACGCTCTGAGCAATCAGCGTGAGCGCTTGCGCCTCATCCAATCCACGCGCCGCAAAGCCCAGCGGCGTGGCCTGATAGCTGGCAGTAATCGCCACATTGGCGCCGGCAGCAAAATAGTCGTAATGCACCTGATAAATCAGCTCAGGGTTCTCCACCAGCACTTTGGCAGACCAGAGCGCATCGGCCAGATTGCAGCCGCGCGCTTCAAGCTCAGTGGCCAGTGCGCCATCCAGAATCAGTGTGTCGTGTTGGGTTAGCGCCTGCGCTACCGGGTTAAGCGACATCGTTGGCCTCCTGAGCCTTTAGGTTACGTCGATGCGTCACATGGTATGCGGCATAGCAGAACAGCACAAACGGAATGCCACACCACAGCGCAATACGCTGTGACGGATCGAACGCCAGGCCGACACACGCCAGCAGGCACAGCAAGAAACCAAGAATCGGCGTCAGCGGATAAAGTGGCGCACGATATGCCAGATCTTTCAGCGTACCGCCCGCCGCCAGATGGCGACGACGGAACACGTAATGTGAGGCACAGATACTCAGCCACACCGCCACCACCGCAAAGCCAGAAATGGCTGACAGCGCGACAAATACCGTATCCGGCGCAATGACGCTGGAGAACAGGGCCAGTAAGCCGCCCAGCATACTGATGGTGAGCGCCAATACCGGGACGCCACGGTGGTTCACCCGCGCAAAGCAGCGCGGCAAGGTGTTCTCATTCGCCAGCGACCACAGCATCCGTCCCGATGCATACAAGCCCGAGTTAGCGGCGGAGAGGATCGCAGTGAGGATCACGAAATTGAAGATGTCGGCCGCATAGGGAATGCCAATCTTCTCGAACACCAGCACAAACGGGCTTTTGACAATACCGGCCTGATCCATTGGGATTAGTGCGGCCAGCACGAATACCGTACCAATGAAGAAGATGATCAATCGTGCCACGGTGGTGCGGATCGCCAGCGGCAGGGCCTTTTGCGGTTGTTCGGTTTCGCCAGCGGCAATACCAATCAGCTCAGTCCCTGAAAAGGCGAAGTTCACCGCCACCATAGTCATCAGAATCGGCAATGTGCCGTGCGGCAGCCAACCTGAGGCGGTCAGATTACTCAGGCCTGGCGCGGCACTGCCATCCTTCATCGGGATAAAGCCAAACATCGCGCCCGCACCAAGAATGATAAAGGCAATGATGGTGACCACTTTGATGATGGAAAACCAGAACTCCCCTTCCGCGAAGAACCGCGTGGAGACGATATTCAGCAGATAGATGGCGATGCAGAACACCAGGCACCACAGCCATACGGGCGTGGTGGGGAACCAATACTGCATGCAAAATCCGGCGGCCGTCAGGCTGGAGCCGAGCGCCACCGTCCACGTTAGCCAGTAAAGCCATGCCACGGTATAGCCGGTTGCCGGGCTGAGATAACGCGCAGCATAGACATGGAAGGCACCGGTTTCCGGCATCGCCACGGCCAGTTCGCCGAGGCACACCATCACCAGCCACACCACCAACGCACCAATCAGATAAGCCAGCAGCGTGCCCGCCGCACCCGTTGTCGAGATGATATAGCCGGTATTGAAGAACAGTCCGGTGCCGATCACACCGCCCAGTGACAGCATCACCAGATGCCGCACTTTCATGGTGCGCTTGAAGTTTTCCTGCGAGGGTGTTTCCTGCTGTTGCATGGTTTTTATCCGTATGGACGTCTGAACATCTATATGGACACAGGGTTATACGCGCCAGCGTGTCAATTTGCAACGTGGCAAAGGGTAAGGGTTTTTAAACAAGGGTGTGCGGCCCCGCGCTAACGGGGCACCACATCAGGCGCCAAATACGCCTTGTAGATAGCGCTCAAGCGCAATACGCGAGCTAAAACCGTGCGGAATACCGTAGTGTTCCTGGGATTCACCCATCAGATAAAGCGGGAACTGCGTGTAGTGATCGCAGGTTTTCATTTCTGAGGCGGGATCGGCAAAGTGCTGACTTTTCTCTTTCAGCGTAGGGTGAATGATCAATGCGGTGCGGCCCATACGCGCTTCGCGATTGACGTAAACATAGCTTTCACCACGACGATAACCGTAGATTTTCGGCGTCAGGGTGTCCATTTCGAACCCTGCTTTTTCCAGTACGCGCGCTACCTCATCCGGACGTAAATACATGCTTGCTCCTCTCTTCTCACAGCCCCGCAACCTTACAACAGCCCGACATGCAGGACATTCGGAATTTCCCTAAAGCCTGGCATACGCCTGCGTTTAGTCACGTTTCGTCTACACTAAGTATTACTTGTTAAATCAAAGGGAGCGAAAAAATGTTTAATCGAGTAAGCAAAAACGATGACATTGATATTAATCAGGATGTGAATGAGCTGGCAGATTCGCTCGAAGCATTACTTAAATCTTACGGCAGCGAAGCCAAGGATGAAGTGGATAGCGCACGCAGTAAAGCACAGTCGCTGCTGAAGCAGACCCGCGCAAAACTGAACAGCGGCAACAGCCGTGTTTCTCAGGCAGCGCGTGACGCCAGTCATCAGGTCGATGCCTATGTGCATGATAAACCCTGGCATGGCGTAGGTGTCGGTGCAGCTGTGGGTCTGGTGCTAGGTGCGCTGTTGATGTCGCGCCGTTAACCGTCATTAGCGTTTAAAGAGAGCCTCGCGATTGCGGGGCTTTTTTGTGCCTGCTGCAAATGAAAGCGCACAAAATTTGACCTAAATTTTGCCTCCCTCGCCTTTACAAAAAAATTTTCGGGCCTGGAAGGCGCATGATTTCTGGTATTAGCGATTATCCGAAGATTAAAATACAAAATCCCTATATCTGGTGGGCTTGACCGCCACGAGCACTACATCTAGTATTCAACCCATCAACTCGCTACCAGATGTCGTCAAGGACGAAGTTCGCTGCAAACAGGATTTTGCTTCGTATCTCGCATCCAGACCGCAATCAAAGGGAAATACGAATCATGCGCATTATTATTTACACTAAAAACAATTGTGTCCAGTGCAACGCGACGAAAAATGCCATGGACCGTAAAGGTATCGACTATCAACTGATCAACCTCGATACCCAACCAGAAGCCATTGATAACCTCAAATCCCTCGGCTATCGCCAGGTGCCTGTTGTCATGACGCATGATGACCACTGGAGCGGCTTCCGCCCTGACAAAATTGCCAGCTTGCGCCAGCTCGCTGCTGTCGGGGGATAAGCGATGTTCCCACTGGTGTACTTCTCTAGCCAGTCGGAAAACACGCACCGATTTATCACTCGTCTGGGACTGCCTGCTTGCCGCATACCGATTGATGGCAAGCAACGCCTCAATATCGACCAGCCCTTTATTCTTGTGGTGCCGAGCTACGGCGGCGGCAGTGCGCGAGGGGCAGTCCCCAGACAAGTGATTCAATTCCTCAATGATGACGCTAACCGACGCGGTATCCGCGGGGTGATTGCTGCCGGTAACCGCAACTTTGGTGAAGGCTATTGCCTGGCAGGCGACATCATTGCGCAGAAATGTCAGGTTCCTTATCTCTACCGCTTTGAGTTGATGGGAACCCCCGACGATATCGCTAATGTAAAAGCGGGAGTAACCCAATTTTGGCAACGACAGACACCCTGAACAGCACGCAGCTGGATTATCACGCGCTCAACGCGATGCTGAACCTGTATGACGCCGATGGCCGCATTCAGTTCGAGAAAGATCATGAGGCTACGCGCCAGTTCTTCCTGCAGCACGTGCAGCCCAACACCGTACAATTCGCCTCTGCTGGCGACCGCCTGCGTTATCTGGTGGAGGAAGGCTACTATGAAGCCACGGTGCTGAATCAGTACGACTTCAATTTCCTGTGCCAGCTGCACGATGAGGCCGACGCCTGGGGTTTCCGTTTTCACACCTTCCTCGGTGCGTGGAAGTTTTACACCAGCTACACGCTGAAAACCTTCGACGGTAAACGCTATCTCGAAACCTTCGAGCAGCGCGCCTGCATGGTGGCGCTGACGCTGGCACGTGGCAATGAATCGCTGTCACGCGAATTGCTGGCAGAAATGCTCAGTGGCCGCTTCCAGCCTGCCACCCCAACCTTCCTCAACTGCGGTAAGCAGCAGCGCGGCGAGTTAGTCTCGTGCTTCCTGCTGCGCATCGAAGACAATATGGAATCGATTGGGCGTGCGGTGAACTCGGCGCTACAGTTGTCAAAACGCGGCGGCGGCGTGGCGTTCCTGCTCTCTAACCTGCGTGAATCCGGTGCGCCGATTAAGCGTATCGAAAACCAGTCTTCTGGCGTGATTCCGGTAATGAAGATGCTGGAAGATGCGTTCTCTTACGCCAATCAGCTCGGTGCACGCCAGGGCGCGGGCGCGGTGTGGCTGAATGCGCATCACCCCGATATTTTCCGCTTCCTCGATACCAAACGCGAAAACGCCGACGAGAAGATCCGTATCAAAACGCTGTCGCTGGGCGTGGTGATCCCGGATATCACCTTCCAGCTGGCGAAAGAGAATCGCGATATGGCGCTGTTCTCGCCGTACGACGTTGAGCGCATTTACGGCAAGGCGTTCGGTGATATCAGCATCAGCGAGTTGTATGAAGAGATGCTGGCCGACGATCGTATCCGTAAGACTTACATCAAGCCGCGTGATTTCTTCCAGACGCTGGCAGAAATTCAGTTTGAGTCAGGCTATCCGTACATCATGTACGAAGACAGCGTGAACCGTCATAACCCGATTGCCGGTCGCATCAATATGAGCAACCTGTGCTCAGAGATTTTGCAGGTTAACAGCGCCAGCGAATTCTATGACGATCTCAACTATCGCCGCGTGGGTAAGGATATCTCCTGCAACCTGGGCTCGCTGAACATCGCGCATGCCATGGATTCCCGCAATCTGGCACAAACCGTTGAAACCGCAGTGCGCGCATTGACGGCGGTTTCAGAGATGAGTGAGATCAACTCGGTGCCGTCGGTGGCGGAAGGTAATCGCCGTTCACATGCGGTGGGCTTAGGTCAGATGAATCTGCATGGCTACCTGGCGCGTGAAGGCATGGCTTATGGCTCAGAAGAAGCGCTGGATTTCACTAATCTCTACTTCTACTGCGTGACTTATCACGCGGTGCGCACGTCGAACCTGCTGGCTCAAGAACACAAACAGAGTTTTGATGGCTTTGAGCAGTCTCAGTACGCCAACGGCCACTACTTCGATAAGTATGTGGATCGCGCCTGGCTGCCGCGCACCGCGCGTGTGGCACAGATTTTTGCCGATGCAGGCATTGCATTGCCGACGCAGGCAGACTGGCAGGCATTGCGCGAATCGGTGATGCAACACGGCTTGTTTAACCAGAACTTACAGGCGGTGCCGCCAACCGGTTCGATCTCGTACATCAACCATGCCACATCGAGTATTCATCCGATCGTGTCGCGTATTGAGATCCGTAAAGAAGGTAAAACCGGCCGCGTTTACTATCCGGCACCCTTTATGACCAACGAGAATCTGGATCTCTATCAGGATGCGTACCAGATTGGTCCGGAAGCGATTATTGATACCTACGCCGAAGCCACGCAGCACGTCGATCAGGGCCTGTCTTTGACGCTGTTCTTCCGCGATGACGTCACCACACGTGACATCAACAAAGCGCAAATTTATGCGTGGAAGAAAGGCATCAAAACGCTCTATTACATCCGTCTGCGCCAGATGGCGCTGCAAGGCACCGAAGTCCAGGGCTGTGTCTCCTGCTCATTGTGATGAAAACTATGCAACTTAAACAAATTCAAGCGATTAACTGGAACCGAATCCAGGACGACAAAGATCTCGAAGTGTGGAACCGTCTGACCAGCAACTTCTGGCTGCCGGAAAAAGTGCCGTTGTCGAACGACCTGCCAGCGTGGCAGTCGCTGGACCACCAGCAACAGCAGCTGACCATCCGCGTATTTACCGGTTTGACGCTGCTCGACACTATCCAGAACGTCATCGGCGCGCCGGGCCTGATGGAAGACGCCATCACGCCACATGAAGAAGCGGTGCTGTCGAACATCAGCTTTATGGAAGCGGTGCATGCGCGTTCATACAGTTCGATCTTCTCCACGCTGTGCAACACCGCCGATGTCGATGCGGCATACCGCTGGAGTGAAGAAAACGAAGCGTTGCAGAACAAGGCGAAGATTGTGCTGGAGCACTATCGCGCCGAAGATCCGCTGAAGAAGAAAATCGCCAGCGTATTCCTGGAATCATTCTTGTTCTACTCCGGTTTCTGGCTACCGATGTACTGGTCAAGCCGTGGCAAATTAACCAACACCGCTGACCTGATTCGTTTGATTATTCGCGATGAAGCGGTGCACGGATATTACATCGGTTACAAGTACCAGAAAGCACTGGAAAAAGTCGATGATGCGCGCCGCGAAGAGTTGCAGCAATTTGCCATCGACCTACTGCTGGCGCTGTATGAAAATGAAGTGGTGTACACCGAAGCGCTTTACGCGGATGTGGGTTGGGCGGAAGAAGTGAAAACCTTCCTGCATTACAACGCTAACAAGGCGTTGATGAATCTGGGCTATGAAGCACTGTTCCCGTCAGAACTCACCACGGTGAATCCGGCGATTCTTTCTGCTTTGTCGCCGAATGCCGATGAAAACCACGATTTCTTCTCCGGCTCTGGCTCCTCGTATGTGATGGGGAAAGCGGTGGAAACCGAAGATGAAGACTGGAATTTCTAACTGATAAATCTCCACGGGAGCGCGTTCTGGCTCGCTCCCGTCACGCCCTGATATTCCCCCGCATCACTGCTCAATATTTCCCGATTATTTCACCTCTTTGACTTCATTATTTTGTCATTTTAGCGCCATCTATTTGTCCAATATATCGCCCACTTAAACGCAATTTATTCCCGTTTCATCGATCATTTACTGTGAAACCGGGTTAATTTCACAAAAAATTCAGAAAAAATTGATTGAGCCTCATCCCTTGTGAGCACTGGAATTATCGCCGATCTGAGCTATGCCATTCGCGTCAATATTCCCATTTAGGGTTGTCAGGTATTCTCACTATGCTAGGTTATAGGGCGCTTAAATTTAATCGAGACCACAACAAGAAATAGTCAAACATTTAACCGGGAATTTAATTACTGCATGGCAATTAAACTTGAAGTAAAGAATTTATATAAGGTATTTGGGGATCACCCAGAAAAGGCCTTTAAGCTGATTGAGAAAGGGGAAAGCAAGGAGAGTATTCTTGCCAAAACCGGTCTTTCAGTCGGTGTTAAAGATGCCAGTCTGGCCATTGAAGAAGGCGAGATCTTCGTCATCATGGGGCTGTCAGGTTCAGGCAAGTCCACCATGGTTCGCCTTCTCAATCGTCTGATAGAGCCCACTCGCGGCCAGGTGATTATTGACGGTGTCGATATTGCTAAAATATCGGATGCTGAACTGCGTCAGGTGCGCAGAAATAAGATCAGCATGGTATTCCAATCTTTCGCCTTAATGCCGCATATGACGGTGCTGAATAATGCCGCTTTTGGCATGGAATTAGCGGGCGTCGATGTGCAAGAGCGCCAGGAAAAAGCGCTGGAAGCATTACGTCAGGTGGGGCTTGAGAATTATGCTCACTCCTACCCTGATGAACTTTCTGGCGGTATGCGTCAACGCGTTGGATTAGCCCGCGCATTGGCGATCAATCCGGATATTTTATTGATGGATGAAGCCTTCTCCGCGCTCGATCCACTGATTCGCACCGAAATGCAGGATGAATTAGTCAAACTGCAGGCGAAACATCAGCGTACCATCGTATTTATTTCCCACGATCTCGACGAAGCCATGCGTATTGGCGATCGTATTGCCATTATGCAGGGCGGCGAAGTGGTACAGGTCGGCACGCCGGATGAAATCCTCAATAATCCCGCCAATGATTATGTGCGCACCTTCTTCCGTGGTGTCGATATTAGCCATGTGTTTAGCGCCAAAGATATTGCTCGTCGTAGCGCTGGTGCATTGATTCGTAAAGCGCCCGGTTTTGGCCCGCGTTCCGCCATCAAGTTGCTGCAGGATGAGGATCGCGAATTTGGCTATGTACTGGAAAAACAGAAGTTTGTCGGCGTGGTCTCCACCGATTCACTAAAAGCGGCACTGGCTGCAGGTGAAGGTCTGGATAACGCCCTGCTCGAGACGCCGTTAGCGGTTCCTGCGGATACCTCACTGAATGATCTGCTCTCCCACGTTGCACAAGCACCCTGCGCGGTGCCAGTGGTCGGCGAAGACAATCAATACGTCGGTATCATTTCCAAAAGCATGCTTTTGCGCGCTTTAGATCGTGAAGGAGCCCATTCATGAGTGAACAAACCAGCAATCCGTGGGATAGCGCCAGCCAGACCACCCAGCAACCCGCGACGACAGATTCAAGCGCGGCAGCCAGCAGTAGCGATCCCTGGGGCGGCAGCACCGCACCCGCAGACAGCAGCGCCAGTAGCAGTGGTGCTACTTCTGCCGCCAATGGTGGACATGATGCCGCCAGCAGTGCAGGCAGCGGTTCCGCTGATGCCTGGGGCGATCCTTCAGCGGCCAGCGGCGGACATGATGCCGCCAGCAGTGCAGCAAGCAGCAGTGACTGGCTCAACAGCGCGCCTGCTCCTGCTCCCGAGCATTTCAATATCATGGATCCGTTCCATAAAACCTGGATCCCGCTCGACAGCTGGGTAACCGAAGGCATTGACTGGGTCGTCAGTCATTTCCGCCCGGTGTTCCAGGGTATTCGTGTGCCGGTAGATTACATCCTCAGTGCATTCCAGCAGATGCTGCTTGGCATGCCTGCTCCAGTGGCGATTGTGGTGTTCGCGCTGATTGCCTGGCAGATTGCTAGCCCTGCGATGGGGATTGCGACGCTCATCTCGCTGATTGCGATTGGTGCCATTGGCGCATGGTCACAAGCGATGGTGACACTGGCGCTGGTGCTGACCGCCCTGCTGTTCTGCATCATCATCGGCCTGCCGCTGGGGATTTGGCTGGCGCGCAGTGAACGCGCGGCACGCATTATTCGTCCGTTGCTGGATGCGATGCAGACCACGCCGGCCTTCGTATATTTAGTGCCGATTGTGATGCTGTTTGGTATCGGCAACGTGCCGGGCGTGGTGGTGACCATTATCTTTGCGCTGCCACCGATGGTGCGTCTGACCATTCTTGGCATTAAGCAGGTGCCCGCCGATTTGATCGAAGCAAGTGAATCCTTTGGTGCCAGCCCGCGTCAGATGCTGTTCAAAGTGCAGCTGCCGCTGGCGATGCCGACCATCATGGCCGGTGTGAACCAGACGCTGATGCTGGCGCTGTCGATGGTGGTAATTGCATCCATGATCGCCGTAGGCGGTTTGGGTCAGATGGTGTTGCGCGGTATCGGTCGTCTGGACATGGGTCTGGCAACCGTCGGCGGTGTCGGTATCGTGATTCTGGCGATTATTCTTGATCGTCTGACGCAATCCGTCGCCCGAGATAGCCGCAGCCGTGGCAATCGTCACTGGTACAACACTGGTCCAATTGGCCTGCTGATGCGCCCCTTCAGTAAAAAAGCCTGATTTCTATGGACGGCCCAGCGTGGCCGTCCGTCTCCGACGCAACACGTAAAATAAGGAATGACTATGCGCAAGACAGCTCTATTCGCCGCCGTCCTGACGACGTTCGCCGCGACGCACGTGTCCGCCGCCGACCTGCCGGGTAAAGGCATTACCGTTAAACCTCTGCAGAGCACCATCGCTGAGGAAACCTTCCAGACGCTGATTGTCAGCCGCGCGCTGGAGAAACTGGGCTACACCGTTGAGAAGCCGGGTGAAGTCGATTACAACGTGGCTTACACCACCATCGCGGCCGGTGATGCCACCTTTGTCGCTGCTAACTGGAAGCCACTGCATGACGACATGTATAAAGCTGCCGGTGGCGACAACAAGTTTTACCGTGAAGGCACCTACGTTGGCGGCGCTGCCCAGGGTTATCTGATCGATAAGAAAACCGCTGAGCAGTATCACATCACCAACATTGAGCAGCTGAAAGATCCGAAGATCGCCAAACTGTTCGACAGCAACGGTGATGGCAAAGCCGATATGACCGGCTGTACGCCGGGCTGGGGCTGTGAAGCCGTGATCAACCACCAGAACAAAGCCTATGGCCTGGCTGATACGGTGACTGCCAATATGGGTAACTACTCGGCGATGGTGGCCGATACGTTGGCGCGTTATAAGCAAGGTAAACCTATCCTTTATTACACCTGGACACCTTACTGGCTGAGCGATGTGTTGAAGCCAGGCAAAGATGTGGTATGGCTGCAGGTGCCGTTCTCTTCCCTGCCGGGCGAGCAGAGCAAAGTGGATACCAAATTGCCAAACGGTAAGAACTACGGTTTCCCAGTGAACACCATGCATATTGTGGCCAACAAAGCCTGGGCTGAGAAAAACCCGGCAGCCGCGAAACTGTTTGCTGAGATGAAATTGCCAATCACCGATATCAACTCAGAAAACGCGGCGATGCATGCGGGCCAGGCTTCTGAAGCTGACATCAATCGTCACGTCGATGGCTGGATCAAAGGCCATCAGGCTGAGTTCGATAAGTGGATTTCCGACGCACAGGCAGCGGCGAAGTAATCTCCTTACCCTTATAGAGCGGCCTTTTGGCCGCTCTTATCTGCAATCCCCACACTTTTCGTGCGTTATAGCGCACTGGTACGTCCTGTCAATTAACACACCATTGAAATAATTTTTTGGGTTACTATTACCCATAAATGATTATCTACGTTTTTCGTCCGCTATGAATGCTGCTACGCCGAGACTCATCTCAGCTCTTTCTGAGGTTAAATCCTCTCAACGAATGCAATTCATCATTTTAGCTGGTACGGTATTCCTGCCGAAATGTTACATTTAAGTTAATTAACCCATTGATTTAGTAGCGTAATACTTTCAGTTAAAGTGTTTAGAAAACGTAAAGACCAGCCCAATCACATGAGTGAGACTATTCATTGATGATTGAGTTTGTTATGGTTAGCAGCACAGTTATTCACCAGAGTTATTTTTTCTCGCGAAATTATTTTTTCTTAAAAATATTTCATGATGTGAATTGATGACAATGTAACCATCTTGCGTGGCACGTTGTCAGGGCGAAGCGCCCAGGGTTACGGAACGACCTGGAACGCCAGATGTTGACAATGTGATCGTGCGAACAATCACTGGCGGAAAATATGACTACGCTTAATCTGTCACCATCCTTACTATACCAGTTGCAACTAAGAGGTTTTTTTTAAAATGGAAAGTTCGTTTACTCCCATTGAACAGATGCTGAACATCCGTGCTAACCGCCATAAAGATTTTCCGTTGCAGGAAATCATCCTGACTCGTCTGTGCATGCATATGCAGGGAAAACTGCTGGATAACCGCAACAAGATGTTGAAGGCGCAGGGAATTAACGAGACCTTATTCATGGCGCTGATCACACTTGATGCGCAGGAAAACCAGAGCATCCAGCCATCAGAACTGAGTTCTGCGCTGGGTTCTTCACGCACTAATGCAACGCGTATTGCCGATGAGCTGGAAAAGCGGGGTTGGATCGAGCGCCGTGAAAGTGAGAACGACCGTCGCTGCCTGCATCTGCATCTGACTGAAAAAGGTAATGAATTCTTACGTCTTCTGTTACCGCCACAGCATCAGAGCCTGCAGTACCTGTGGTCTTCTCTCTCAACGTCTGAGCAGGATCAGCTGGAAGCCATCACGCGCAAGCTGCTTAACCGCCTCGATAAAATGGACGAAGATCAGGTTATCTCTTCCCTGTCGCGTTAATAGCAAGAAGTGCGACACAATCACCTTCCGAAATCGCTATTTTAATTCCCTTTTATCCGGCCAGCGTCTAAAGCGCTGGCTTTTTCGACTCGGGCATCCGTGTTGATGGACCGACACATCCCGACCAAATGGAAAACGTGGAGAACAACATGAGTGCGACAGCGGAAGCCCAAAGCCCGCAACAGCCAGCGAATAAAAAGAAGAAGCGCAAAGGTGTGCTGATCCTGCTGGCTATCGTGTTTGTACTGATTGGTGTGGCGTATCTGGCTTACTGGTATTTGGTGCTGCGCCATTTCCAGGAAACCGATGATGCGTATGTTGCAGGTAACCAGGTGCAGGTGATGGCACAGGTTTCCGGCAGCGTGAATAAAGTGTGGTTCGATGACACTGACTTCGTGAAAAAAGGCGACATTCTGGTGTCGCTGGACAAAACCGATGCAGAGCAGGCGTTTGAAAAAGCACAGACCGCATTGGCCACCAGCGTGCGTCAAACCCATCAGCTGATGATCAATGGCAAACAGTATCAGGCCACCATCAAGCTGCAGCAAACCGCGCTGGATCAGGCTGAAGCTGACCTGAAACGTCGTGAGCCGCTGGGTGCCTCAAATCTGATTGGTCGTGAAGAGCTGCAGCACTCGCGTGATGCGGTTGCGACAGCGAAAGCGCAGTTGGATGTCGCGGTGCAACAATACAACGCGAATCAGGCGATGATCCTGAAGACCGACCTGGAAGAACAACCGGCCGTCAAACAAAGTGCAGCTGAACTGCGCGATGCCTGGCTGGCACTGCAGCGCACCGATATCCGTAGCCCAATGGACGGATATGTATCGCGCCGCAATGTGCAAGTGGGTTCGCAAATCGCCACCACCACGCCGCTGCTGGCCGTTGTTCCGGCGACAAACCTGTGGATTGACGCCAACTTCAAAGAAACTCAGCTTTCCGGCGTGCGCATTGGCCAGTCTGCCACCGTGATCAGCGATATTTACGGTGATGACGTGGAGTATCACGGCAAAGTGGTGGGTCTGGATATGGGTACCGGCAGCGCCTTCTCTCTGCTGCCGGCGCAGAATGCCACCGGTAACTGGATCAAAGTGGTTCAGCGTTTACCGGTACGTATTGAACTGGATCCAAAACAAGTGGCCGAGCATCCGCTGCGTATCGGCCTCTCCACGTTGGTGAAAGTGGATACCCAGAACAAAGACGGTGCCACGCTGGCCAGTAGCGTACGCCCACAAGCGGCTTATGAAAGTAACGCATTGGCAATCGACCTCGCGCCGGTTAACAAGCTGATTACTGACATCGTTCGTGCCAACGCCGACTAATTCCGCGGGAGGCTGTCATGGCACAAAAACCGCTTGAGGGTGCGCCGTTAGTCCTGATGACCATCGCCTTATCACTGGCGACGTTTATGCAGGTACTCGACTCCACCATTGCTAACGTGGCGATCCCGACGATCGCCGGTAACCTCGGTGCCTCGAATTCGCAGGGCACCTGGGTGATCACCTCTTTCGGGGTGGCAAACGCCATCTCGATCCCGATTACCGGTTGGTTAGCCAAACGCATCGGGGAAGTGAAGCTCTTTACCTGGTCGACCATTCTGTTCGTGCTGGCCTCATGGGCTTGCGGCATGTCAGAAAGCCTTGAGATGCTGATCTTCTTCCGCATCATTCAGGGTGTGGTCGCCGGCCCGTTAATTCCACTGTCGCAAAGTTTACTGCTCAACAACTATCCTCCGGCGAAGCGCAGCGTGGCGCTCTCGCTGTGGGCGATGACGGTGATCGTGGCACCGATCTGCGGTCCGATTCTGGGTGGCTGGATCAGTGATAACTATCACTGGGGTTGGATCTTCTTTATCAACGTGCCGATTGGGGTTGTGGTTGTAGCCCTGACCTTGCAGACCCTCCGGGGACGTGAAACCAAAACGGAAATCCGCCCGATTGATATGGTGGGCTTAGTGTTACTGGTGGTGGGCATTGGTTCACTGCAGGTGATGCTGGATCGGGGTAAGGAGCTGGATTGGTTCAGCTCTACAGAGATTATCGTTCTCACTGTGGTGGCGGTAACGGCCCTGGTGGTGCTACTGGTGTGGGAGTTGACCGACGATCACCCTATCGTCGATCTGTCGCTGTTTAAAAAGCGCAACTTCACCATAGGTTGTTTATCAATAAGCCTGGCCTACATGCTCTACTTCGGCTCCATTGTTTTGCTGCCGCAGCTATTGCAGGAGGTATACGGCTACACTGCCACTTGGGCCGGATTGGCATCCGCGCCGGTGGGGATTATACCGGTGATCCTGTCGCCAATCATTGGCCGCTTCGCCCACAAGCTGGATATGCGGCGGTTGGTGACCTTCAGCTTTATCATGTATGCGGTGTGCTTCTACTGGCGCGCCTATACGTTTGAGCCGGGGATGGATTTTGGCGCATCGGCGTGGCCGCAGTTTATCCAGGGCTTTGCCGTGGCTTGCTTCTTTATGCCACTGACCACCATTACGCTGTCGGGTTTACCGCCTGAGCGAATGGCAGCGGCATCCAGCCTGTCGAACTTTGTGCGTACGCTGGCGGGTTCTATCGGGACGTCGATCACCACCACCATGTGGACTGACCGCGAATCGATGCACCACAGTTATTTGTCTGAATCGGTGAACCCGTTCAATTCCAATTCGCAGCAGATGTATGATCAACTGCAAAGCATGGGCATGACGCAGCAGCAGGCATCCGCTTATATCGCGCAGCAAATTACTAATCAGGGCCTTATTATCTCGGCGAACGAGATCTTCTGGGCATCGGCGGGGGTGTTTTTAATCCTGCTGGTCTTGGTGTGGTTTGCTCGTCCGCCATTTGGCGCGGGCGGTGGCGGCGGTGGCGCGCACTAAACAGTAGATACAAAAACGGGCCTTTCGGCCCGTTTTCATTTAGGCGTTCTGACGCCACCATTCGGCGAGCAAAATGCCGGTTGCAACGGAGACGTTAAGACTCTCAACATTGCCAGTACCACCAATCGACAGGCTGATATCGCCCTGCTGGAAGGCGCTGTCGGACAGACCTTCACGCTCTTGTCCCAGTACCAGAACCATTTTGGCTGGCAGCTCGGCTTTCGCCAGCGGCGTGCCTTCATGGCTGGAGGTGGTCACGATGGTATATCCCGCTTTGCGGAAGGCTTCGAGGCCGCTGGCAAAGCTTTCACCACTGATCGCCTGCACATGCTCTGCGCCACCTTCTGCGGTACGCACTGCAGCGCCCGACTCCAGCAGTGAAGCATCATTCACCAGCAAACCTTTCACACCGAAGTGTGCGCAGCTACGCATGATGCCGCCGAGGTTGTGCGGGTTGCTCACATCTTCCAGTGCCAGCACGCAATCTTTGGTATCGGCTTTTTTCAGCCACTCGGACACTTCCATGCCCATGCGCTTCTTAATAATGAAGCACACGCCGCCATGGTGTTCGGTGCCTGACGCTTTGGTCAGCTCGGCATCCTCTACCACGTGATAGGCTTTACGGTTTGCCGCTAACCAACGCAGGGTTTCGCGGAAGCGTGGCGTGACGCTCTGGACAAACCAGGCGCGCACGATGCTTTCCGGACGGCTGGCGAACAGCGCCTGGCAGGCATTTTCACCGTAAACGCGCGTCTCTTCCTGACGCTGACGGCGAATTTGTTCCGGGTCGATCACCGGCTTGTTGCTTGCCTCATCATCAACCTGGCTGTCATCAGCCACTGGCGGACGAGAAACGGTGCGCCATGGAGAATCGCCGAAGCTGCGGTTGTCATCAGCACGATTGTCTCGACCACCAAAGCTGCGACCGCGATCTGCATTGCGTGCATCACGTGCCGGGGTACCACGACCCGCTCCATCACCACGTGCGCCACCGCTACGGCCACCTTCTTCATTACGTGCACTGCGAGGACCAGAACGACGATTATCTTCCTGGCGCGCAGCAGGACGGCCGCCTTTGCCGGTACGGGGATTTGGCTTCTGACCGCCATCCTCATCACGTACATACATCACTTTTACCTTGCCGCTTTTGCCTTTAAATTCGTCGTTCATTTGTTCCTCCTGCATTGAGAGCGCGAAGATTACCTGATGTGTAGGTGCTTAGCTATCAACTATTGAACCTATTGGGCAATCCAGATTGAGCATAGCACTCAACCTTTTCATAATGTTCGGCAATCATCATATTTACAGGTCCGGTTAGAGGTGACGATGAATACTGTATGTGCCTCCTGTCAGGCAACCAACCGCGTTCCAGAAGCGCGTATCGCCGATGGCGCCAAGTGTGGCCGCTGCGGCGACGAGTTATTTAACGGTGAAGTGGTGAATGCCACTGCTGCCACCCTGGATAAATATTTGCAGGACGATTTACCCGTGGTCATCGACTTCTGGGCGCCCTGGTGTGGTCCGTGCGTCAACTTCGCGCCGGTGTTTAAAGACGTTGCCGATGAGCGTCGCGGGAAAGTACGCTTTGTGAAGGTGAATACTGAAGCCGAACCGGCACTCAGCTCTCGCTTCCGCATTCGCAGTATTCCTACCATTATGCTGTTTAAAAACGGCGAGATGGTCGACATGCTTAATGGCGCAATGCCTAAAGCCCCGTTCAACGAGTGGCTCGACGAATCACTGTAGTCATTAAGGCCAGCCGCGTGCTGGCCTTGTGGTTTGCCTTACATTAAAATGGCGTTTTTTCCTGCCTGCGATTCTATGTCTGAAAATGCCGTCCTGCGCTTACGTGCGCAACGTTTAGCGCGCGCCACGCGTCCGTTTCTTGCCCGCGGTAACCGCGTCGTGCGCTGCCAGCGTTGTCTTCTGCCGCAAAAAAACTGCCTGTGCGCGACCTTGCAACCGCAGCAAGCACGCAGCCGTTTTTGCCTGGTGATGTTCGATACCGAACCGATGAAACCCAGCAACACTGGACGACTGATCGCCGATATCCTGCCTGATACGCTGGCGTTTGGCTGGTCACGCACTGAACCTGATGAAGCGATGCTGGCCGCAGTGAAAACTGCCGACTATCAGCCACTGGTGGTGTTCCCGGGTTCGTACGCCGATGCGGGCCGTGAAGTGCTCACCACGCCACCGCTCACCGGAAAACCGCCGCTGTTTATTATGCTGGATGGAACCTGGACCGAAGCGCGCAAGATGTTCCGCAAAAGTCCCTGGCTGGATGCTTTCCCGGTGATGTCACTCAACGTCTCGACGCCGTCACGCTACACGCTGCGTGAAGCGCATGGCGAGGGTCAGCACTGCACCGCCGAAGTGGCCGCCGCGGTGCTGGAGCAGGCTGGCGATGTCGAGGCAGCCAGTGCGCTGCAGCAGCATTTTGAGCATTTCCGCCATGCCTATCTGGCAGGGAAACCGCATCATCCTGTGCATTATCAGGAAAGCGTGCTGTAAGGATCGCCTGATTTTTTAACACGCCGGTTTGAATTATAGTCGCACATCGCCATGGAATTGGCCCAAAACATAAGGATGATGTGCTATGAAAATCTGGTGGTTTGTCGTGCTGCTGCTCACGGGCTGCAGCACGGCCCCGCAAACTGACCGTCCTTTCCCACTGCAGGTGCAATCCGTTAGCACGCGTCCGGGTGACATTATTACCGTTACTGAATTACAGCCCGGTGATTTGTTGCTCTCCTCCGCTACCTCGCCGCAATCCTGGGGCATTCGCCTGTTTAGCTTCACAGGCGTCAGTCATGCAGCAATTTATCTGGGTGATCAGCAAGTGGCGGAAGCCGTGGGCAGTGGTGTAAAAATCATTCCGCTGCAGCAGGCCATAGAAGAAAGTAATAATTTGTTGGTGCTACGCGTGCCCACTCTCACTCAAGACCAAAGCTCGCTACTGCGCGAGTTTGCCCACCAGCAACAAGGCAAAAAATACAATTTCAAAGGTATTGTGATGTTTGTGCCGTTTATGGTTTCGCGCCGAGTCTGCGAGCTGCCGCTGATCCATGGGAATCTACGTAGTGCCTGCCTCACTGCATTGGCGCGCGTGCAACTCGGCGACGTTGACGATCCTCAAGCCAATCGCTTCTTCTGCTCAGAATTCGCCCTCGCAGGTTATCGCCATGCAGGAGTCGAGCTACTTCAGGGACAAGCGAGCTGGGTCAGCCCGGCTGATCTCCTGCATCTGCGTGATGGAGATGTCTCAGCATGGCATAGCGAACAGAGTATGCAGTACATCGGCCATTTAAAGCGCTGGAACCTTAAAGAGATCCTCAGCCTGCGATCGGCGAATCGGCAAGCAGAGTAAAAAGCGTTTACAATCATGCCAATCTTGATGTCGGGAGTGGATGATGAGCCAACGCGGACTGGAAGCACTGTTACGACCTAAATCAATTGCGGTGATTGGCGCGTCCGTTACACCAGGGCGCGCCGGCTACTTTATGATGCGTAATTTGCTGGCTGGCGGGTTTAATGGTCCCGTGCTGCCGGTGACGCCGAAGTATAAAGCCGTGAGCGGCGTACTCGCCTGGCCAGATATTGCCAGCCTGCCCTTCGCGCCCGATCTCGCCATTATTTGTACTCACCCCAAACGAAATCTGGATCTGCTGCAACAGCTGGGTGAAAAAGGCTGTAAAGCCTGCATCATCCTTTCCGCGCCAGCCAGTCAGTTGGAAGAGTTGAAGGCCTGTGCCAGCCAGTGGCAAATTCGCCTGCTCGGCCCGAACAGTTTGGGATTGCTGGCACCCTGGCAAGGATTGAACGCCAGTTTCTCGCCGGTGCCTATCGCCAAAGGGCGCATTGCCTTTATTTCCCAGTCAGCGGCCGTATCCAATACCATTCTCGATTGGGCACAACAGCGCAATCTCGGCTTCTCCTGGTTTATCGCATTGGGCGACAGCCTGGATATTGATGTTGATGACCTGCTGGATTTCCTGGCGCGCGACGGCAAAACCAGCGCCATCCTGCTCTATCTGGAACACCTCAGCGATGCACGCCGCTTTGTTTCGGCCTCACGTAGCGCCTCACGCAATAAACCGATTCTGGTAATCAAAAGCGGTCGCAGCCATCAGGCACAGGCGATGATCGGTACACTCAGCGGGCTGGATGCGGCATGGGATGCCGCGATCCAACGCGCGGGGTTGCTGCGCGTGCAGGATACTCATGAGCTGTTTTCAGCGGTGGAATCGCTGAGCCATATGCGCCCCCTGCGCGGGGACCGTTTGATGATCATCAGCAACGGCGCCGCTCCGGCCGCATTGGCGCTGGATGAGCTGTATGCCCGCAACGGCAAGCTGGCCACGCTCAGTGATGAGACGTTAATGGCGCTCGCTGCGTTATTGCCAGAGGGCGTCGGGCGCGGTAATCCGCTGGATTTAAAGGATGACGCCACCCCGTCTCGCTACGTTGCCTGCATTGAGCAGCTGCTGAATAGCCATGAACTGGATGCCTTAATGATCATCCATGCTCCCAGCGCCGTATCTCCTGCCAGCGAAACGGCTGAGCAAATTATTGCGGCGGTGGCGAAACACCCTCGCGGAAAACAGGTGACGCTATTAACAAACTGGTGCGGTGAATACTCCTCGCAAGTAGCGCGTCGCGCTTTCACTCAAGCTGGAATTCCCACCTGGCGTACACCGGAAGGCACCGTGACCGCGTTTATGCACCAGGTCGAATATCGCCGTAACCAGAAACAACTGCGTGAAACCCCCGCCTTGCCCATTGGTCTGACGCAAAATAGCGCGCAGGCGCACCAGCTGATTCAACAAGCGCTGGATCAGGGGATCAACACGCTGGACACCCATGAAGTGCAGCCGGTGTTGCAAGCGTACGGTTTGTCCACGCTGCCCACCTGGATTGCAGGTGACAGTCGTGAGGCCGCCACTATCGCCGATCAGATTGGCTATCCGGTGGCGCTCAAACTGCGATCGCCAGATATTCCACACAAATCTGAAGTTCAAGGCGTGATGCTGTATCTGCGCAGTCGTGAGGAGGTTGAGCAAGCTGCTGAAGCGATATTTGATCGCGTGCGCCACACCCATCCGCAAGCCCGAATTGATGGATTGCTGGTACAAAGCATGGCGAATCGTGCAGGTGCGCAGGAATTACGCGTGGTGGTGGAACAAGATCCGCTATTTGGTCCGATCATTATGTTGGGTGAAGGCGGCGTAGAGTGGCAGGCTGACAAACAGGCGGCTGTCGCACTGCCGCCGCTCAACATGACGCTGGCGCGCTATCTGGTGATTCAGGCGATGAAGAGCGGTAAAGTTCGCAGCCGCAGCGCGTTGCGTCCACTCGATATTGCCGGCCTGAGTCAACTGCTGGTGCAGGTATCAAACCTGGTGGTGGATTGCCCGGAGATTCAGCGGCTTGATATTCACCCGTTGCTGGCATCAGCTAACGAGTTCACCTTGCTGGATGTCACACTGCAACTTGCACCATTTACCGGTGATAACGAAGCGCGCCTGGCGATTCGCCCTTACCCGCACCACCTTGAAGAGCGGGTGCAACTGAAAGATGGCCAGTATTGCCTGTTCCGCCCAATTTTGCCTGAAGATGAACCACAATTACGCGCGTTTATCGCCCAGGTAACGAAGGAAGACCTTTATTACCGTTATTTCAGCGAAATCAATGAGTTTACCCATGAAGATCTCGCCAACATGACCCAAATTGATTATGACCGTGAAATGGCGATTGTTGCCGTGCGGCAGCATGAGGGTAAAGACGAGATTATTGGTGTCACGCGTGCGATTTCAGATGCCGATAATATTGATGCGGAATTTTCGGTGCTGGTACGTTCTGATCTGAAAGGACTTGGGATGGGCAGACGTTTACTGGAAAAGATGATCCGCTATACGCGCGATCATGGTCTGCAACAATTGAACGGTATCACCATGCCGCACAACACGGGCATGATTACACTGGCTCGAAAACTGAATTTTCGTGTGAATATTCAATTGGATGATGGCATTGTCAGTCTGAATTTATCGCTCGGTGAGGGGTGATGATATCCTGTACAGAAAGGTAAAAATCCTCCTTATCAGGCCGGTTGGTGTTATTATTTACCGTTAGGATCATGATTTGATGGCAAAAGGCCATGCAATGAACAGAGAAGAAGTGCACTGTGATGTTGTCTAAATTTAAACGCAATAAACACCAACAACACCTCGCACAGCTGCCTAAACTGTCACAATCCGTGTCGGATGTGACCACGCTCTACTCGCCTGCCGAGTTCCGTGAAACCCTGCTGACGAAAATTGCGGCTGCTGAGAAACGCATCTGCATACCCGCGCTCTATCTTGAGAACGATGACGGCGGGCGAGCCATCATGCAGGCCCTATATGCAGCGCGTCAGGTGCGACCGGAGCTGGATGTCAGTATTCTGGTGGATTGGCATCGCGCGCAGCGTGGTCGAATTGGCGCTGCTCGTGGGCTGACCAACGCTGACTGGTATTGCGAGATGGCGGCACAGCATCCGCACATTGCCATTCCGGTATACGGAATTCCCGTTAATACCCGTGAAGCGCTTGGCGTGCTGCATCTTAAAGGCTTCATCATTGATGACACCTTGCTGTACAGCGGTGCCAGCCTGAATGATGTTTATCTGCATCAGCATGAAAGATATCGCTACGATCGTTACCAGTTGATCCGTAATCCACACCTGGCTGACACCATGTACGCGTGGATTTGCGAAAATCTTAAGCAGTCAGATGCGGTTAATCGCCTCGACCAAAGCGAGCGCCCTTCCAGCCCTGAGATCAAAAACGAGACGCGCCAGTTCCGTCAGGATTTGCGCAGTTTTAACTATCAGTTCGCGGGTAATACCGATAATGAGTCACTGGCGGTCACGCCGCTGGTGGGCCTTGGCAAGCGCAGCCTGCTTAATAAAACCATCTTCCATTTGATGCCTTGCGCCGATCGTAAACTTACGCTCTGTACGCCTTATTTCAACCTGCCTGCGATCCTGGTGCGTAATCTAATCCATCTGCTGCGTCAGGGGAAAGAAGTGGAGATTATCGTGGGGGACAAAACCGCCAACGATTTCTATATTCCACCTGAGCAGCCGTTTAAGATTATTGGCGCACTGCCCTATTTGTATGAGATCAACCTGCGACGCTTCCTGAGCCGCTTGCAGTATTACGTCAATAATGGGCAGTTAACCGTGCGTCTGTGGAAGGATGGCGAAAACAGTTATCACCTGAAAGGTATCTGGGTTGATGACGAGTGGATGATGATTACCGGCAATAACCTTAATCCACGCGCATGGCGATTGGATTTGGAAAATGCGGTGCTGATCCACGATCCTAAGAATGAGCTGGCCGAGCAGCGCGAGAAAGAGTTAGCGCTGATTCGCGAACATACCACGACGGTTCAACACTTCCGCGAATTAGAAAGCATTTCTGATTACCCAGCAAAAGTCCGTAAGCTGATTCGCCGTCTGCGCCGTATCCGTATTGATCGCTTGATCAGCCGTTTACTGTAGCCAATGCGTGCGCTCATCCTCTGCATGACTTTACTCTGTAGTGGATGTGCGCATGTTGCGCAGGATAACTGGACCGGTAAGGACAAAGCCGAACACTTCTTCTCTTCTGCCGCACTTGCCGCTGCTGGCAGCGAAATATCCCAACATCAACATCAGGGCCGTGGGCAAAACCTACGTTTTGGTTTTTTGTTCTCGCTGAGTTTTGGCGTGGGAAAAGAGTTGTATGACAGCCGCTCTTCGGGGAGCGGCTGGAGCTGGAAAGATCTTAGCTATGATGTGGCTGGAGCCGCGACTGGCGTTGCATTGTGGAATTTGAGCCAGTAATCACAGCGCAATGCCTTTCCCTTTGCGATGCAGCATAAGCGAAATAAGGAATGCTAAAGCTCCCATTGCGGATACATACCAGAAGAAGCTGGTTTCAATTCCCTCTTTCTTCAGCAGCAAAGCGACATATTCTGCCGAGCCACCAAAGATCGCATTAGCCACCGCATAAGATAAGCCAACACCCAACGCGCGGACTTCCGGCGGGAACATTTCCGCTTTCAGAATGCCACTGATGGCGGTATAGAAGCTGGTGATAATCAGCGCCAGCATGATCAGTGCAAATGCGGCCCAACCGCTCTGCACATTTTGCAGCATCATCAGGATCGGTACGGTACAGATCGCTGCACCCGCGCCGAAGATCATCATCGAGGATCGACGACCGATCTTGTCTGAAAGCGCCCCCACGATCGGCTGAATCAGCATGAATACAAATAATGCGGCTGTCATCAATCCGCTGGCGCTGCGTGCATCCATCCCCGCCGTATTGACCAGATACTTCTGCATATACGTGGTGAAGGTATAAAAACTCAGTGAACCACCGGCAGTAAATCCCAATACCATCAGGAATGCGCGTGAATGATTACGCAGTAAACCCATAACGCTGCCCGCATCCTTATGTTCCCGGTTCTTTTTCTCGGAGGTTTCATTCAGTGAGCGACGCAGCCACAGTGCGACTACCGCCAGCACGGCACCAAGGAAGAATGGGATACGCCAACCCCAACTGCGCAATTCTTCGTCACTGAGGAGCTGTTGCAGTACCACTACGGTGAGAACCGCTAACAGCTGGCCGCCAATCAGTGTCACGTACTGGAATGAAGCATAAAAACCTTTGCGGCCCTCTAAGGCGACTTCACTCATGTAAGTCGCGCTGGTGCCATACTCTCCTCCCACCGATAACCCCTGAAACATGCGCGCCAGCAGCAGTATAATCGGTGCCGCAACACCAATTTCACCGTATCCAGGCAGACAGGCGATCACCAACGATCCCAGACACATCATGCAGACGGAAATCAGCATCGAGTTTTTTCGTCCATGGCGGTCAGCGATATAGCCAAACAGCCAGCCGCCGATGGGACGCATCAGAAATCCAGCGGCAAATACGCCTGCGGTTTGGAGTAACTGAGTAGTGGTGTCGCCTGTCGGGAAAAACACATGAGCGAAATAGAGTGAGAAAAAGGAGTAAACATAAAAGTCGAACCATTCGACCAGGTTGCCCGATGAGGCACCCACTATCGCCCAGATGCGCTGTTTACTGTCTATCGTTGATTCGGATAGTGCCACTTTTTGTTGTTGTGAGTCGGTCATGTCTTACCTCATTTCCTTGCGATAAATTGATGCCAAAGGATTGAGTAAAGCATGTAATGGTCTGTTTCGTTAATTGAATCAGGTCTGAGATTGGAAAATGTGATTAAAAAGGGATTTTAGAGTGAAATTACTGCTTATTTTTTCAACATTGACTGAAGGATTGCGAGGTGAACCTGTAGCCAGAATCGCGCTGCGGAGGCGGGGTGTCACAGGTTAAGTGGTAGATTTACTGGATGAATATGTGATTGCGCTGGCCAGCGATGAGAAATCATCAATTAATATCCCTCTTCTCGATATTAATCATCCGGTTAACGTGGCTGACTTTATCGAAAACTGGCTGAAAACGAGTCGGTAATGGGGGAGATTTTTGCCGGGCTGGCTGAATTTCAGACGTAAAAAAGCCCTGAACTACTGTTCAGGGCTTCTTCACTTAATTAATGCCTGGCAGTTCCCTACTCTCGCATGGGGAGACCCCACACTACCATCGGCGCTACGGCGTTTCACTTCTGAGTTCGGCATGGGGTCAGGTGGGACCACCGCGCTAAAGCCGCCAGGCAAATTCTGTTTCATCCGCGCCGTTACTTCCGTAACCACGCGAACCAATCTCTGAACAAGCTGAAAATCTACTGCGTCTCTCAAAAAACGCCTCTGGCGTTGTAAGGTTAAGCCTCACGGGTCATTAGTACCGGTTAGCTCAATGCATCGCTGCACTTACACATCCGGCCTATCAACGTCGTAGTCTTCAACGTCCCTTCAGGACTCTCA
>NZ_JAIUDA010000030.1 GCF_020179835.1 Pantoea sp. alder81
ATGACTAGTCCTGGTATAGGTTGACACCTTTTCAGGTTAAAACCCCCGATGCACTGCATCGGGGGTTTTGTATTTTAGTGACAGGTGTGGACGTTCCCTGTTGTAGTACCGTACTGATTCACCCACCATTTTTTTTGCCTGCTTCAGATCTGCAGGCCGGCTCAGAAGGAACTCCGTCTTCAGGATGCCGTTCACACGTTCCGCAAGCGCGTTCTGGTAACAGTCATATCCATCTGTCATTGAGCATTCCAGCCCATGCTTTTCATGAACGGCCTGGTACATGCCTGAACAGTACTGTAGTCCCCGGTCTGAGTGATGGATGAGCGGAGTCGCTGTCTTTCGTTTTCTCAGCGCATTCTTCAGTGCTTTTACAACGTGCACGGTATGAAGGCTTTCATGAACGTTATACCCGACTATCTTCCGTGAACAGGCATCCGTGACCAGACTTACATACACCATTCCTGCCTGCGTTGGCAGATAAGTGATGTCTGCCACCCAGACCTGTTCCGGTTTCAGCGCCATCACCTTTCCTGCTCCCGGTTTCAGCCGGTTAGGATGCCTGTAAAACCGGTGATGACTGTTCGTGGTTTTGTGGTATGCCCGTCGCGGCACGACCAGCATACGTGCCTGACGTAGGAGGCTAAACAGACTGTCACGTCCGATATGAAGTTGCGGTTCAGATTCCGCACTGAGGATGTGATGTAGCTTTCGCGTGCCCAGCCGCGGCATATGAAGGCGGATATCCTGAACGCGGGCAAGAATAATCGCATCCTGTTCTGTTTTACGTCTTTCCCGCTCGCATCCCTGATACCACGCCTGACGGCTGAAGCCCATAAAGCGGCAGACCTGCGTAACGGTCAGGCGCTTCGTTTGTTTTTGCGTGATAAGGTAGTTAACTGCTTTTTTGTCAGCGTTACTCCGAACTCAGTGTTCAGCACTCTGACTACCGACTCGAAAAAGTCAGCTTTCAGTTCGGCTTCAGCCAGTTGCTGCTCCAGTTCTTTAATTCGCTGCTCGGGCGTCAGGGGATGGGATTGTGTCATGCTGCCCCCGGAATGAAGGAAGGTTCGGGCAGAAGTCCGCCAGTCGAGCTGCCCGTATTTGCGCAGCCATTTCAGAACGGTAGAAGCGCCCTGAATACCGTATCGGTCCTGTGCCTGGATATAAGTCATTTCGCCTTTTTCAATCTGCTCCACGACCGCTAATTTAAAGGATAGAGGATAATCACGCTGGGTGCGTTTAACGTACTGACTCATCACATTCTCCTCAGAAAACTGAGAAAAAGTGTCAATGCTATTCAGGACGGGTCA
>NZ_JAIUDA010000031.1 GCF_020179835.1 Pantoea sp. alder81
TGATCCTACCCACGTAATGTGGACACGGCCCTAAGCGAGATTCAGATTTTCAAATTGTTCCGGGCTGAGTCCCCCACAGGCACTGTGGCGGCGCCACCGATTGTAATCACACTCGATATAATTAAACACCGTCGTCCGCATCATTTCCCGGCTGATAAAGCGTTCACCGTGGATACATTCGACTTTCAGTGAGTGGAAGAAGCTTTCCGCACAGGCATTATCGTAACAACAGCCCTTTGCACTCATGCTACCGCGCAGGTTATGCCGCTTCAGCAGCGCCTGATAATCCGCTGAGCAGTACTGCCCGCCACGGTCGGTGTGAACGATGACATTTTCCGGGCGCTTACGTCGCCACAACGCCATCTGTAGCGCATCGCAGGCCAGCTGTGCCGTCATCCGCGATGACATTGACCAGCCGATAACAGCACGTGACCACAGATCGATGACGACAGCCAGATATAGCCAGCCTTCATCAGTACGTAAGTAGGTGATGTCACCCGACCATTTCTGGTTTGGACCGCTGGCGTAAAAATCCTGCTTCAGCAGGTTCTCCGACACCGGCAGGCCATGCTCGCGGTAACTGACCGGGCTGAACTTCCGTGAAGCTTTCGCCCGAAGCCCCTGACGACGCAGGCTGGCTGCCACGGTTTTCACGCTGAAGCGGTAACCCTGAGCATGCAGTTCATCGGTCAGGCGCGGTGCGCCGTAGCGCTGTTTTGCCCGGTGAAAAGCCTCGTGCACGGCGCTGTCACAACTCAGACGGAACTGCTGGCGTGAGTTTGGCCTCGCACGCCGCTGAGCCCACGCATACCAGCCGCTGCGGGCCACCCGGAGGACGCGACACATGGCTTTGATGCTGAACTCAGCCTGATGTTTTTCAATAAAGACATACTTCATTTCAGGCGCTTCGCGAAGTATGTCGCGGCCTTTTGGAGAATGGCCAGCTCCTCGTCCCGTTCCGCCAGCTGGCGTTTGAGACGGGCATTTTCAGCAGCGAGTTCATTTTCACGCTCAGAGGATGAGAGCTGTTGCTGCTGTTTACTGCGCCAGTTATAAAGTTGCGATTCATACAGGCTGAGTTCACGGGCTGCGGCAGCAACACCGATGCGTTCAGCGAGTTTCAGGGCTTCACTGCGAAATTCAGGGGAATGCTGTTTACGGGGCTTTTTGCTGGTTGATACTGTTTTTGTCATGTGAGTCACCTCTGGTTGAGAGTTTACTCACTTAGTCTCGTGTCCACTATTCGCGGGTAGGATCA
>NZ_JAIUDA010000032.1 GCF_020179835.1 Pantoea sp. alder81
TGAATCGCCACGGGTTTAACAGACACCTCAGAGTCAATTAAGATGGCTTAAAGAGAGGTGCCCATGAGCGGTAAGCGTTATCCCGAAGAGTTTAAAATTGAAGCAGTCAAACAGGTTGTTGATCGCGGTTATTCTGTTGCCAGCGTTGCAACACGTCTCGATATCACCACCCACAGCCTTTACGCCTGGATAAAGAAGTACGGTCCAGATTCTTCCACTAATAAAGAAGAGTCAGATGCTCAGGCCGAGATCCGCCGTCTCCAGAAAGAACTGAAGCGGGTTACCGACGAACGGGACATATTAAAAAAAGCCGCGGCGTACTTCGCAAAGCTGTCCGACTGAGGTACGCCTTTATCCGTGACAACACCTTTTGCTGGCCTGTACGCCTGCTCTGTCGGGTGCTGGATGTTCATCCCAGTGGTTTTTACGCCTGGCTTCAGCAGCCGCATTCACAACGCCATCAGGCAGACCTGAGACTGACAGGACAGATAAAACAGTTCTGGCTGGAGTCCGGTTGCGTCTATGGTTATCGCAAAATCCATCTGGATCTGCGGGACAGCGGGCAACAGTGCGGAGTGAACAGAGTCTGGCGACTGATGAAACGTGTCGGGATAAAGGCTCAGGTCGGATACCGGAGCCCGCGGGCACGTAAAGGCGAGGCCAGTATCGTGTCGCCCAACAGGCTCCAGCGACAGTTCAATCCGGATGCTCCGGATGAGCGTTGGGTAACGGACATAACCTACATCAGGACCCACGAAGGCTGGCTGTATCTGGCCGTGGTTGTTGATCTGTTCTCACGCAAAATTATCGGCTGGTCCATGCAATCCCGGATGACAAAGGACATTGTCCTGAACGCACTGCTAATGGCTGTATGGCGGCGTAATCCCCAAAAACAGGTGCTGGTTCACTCGGATCAGGGCAGTCAATACACAAGCCATGAGTGGCAGTCGTTCCTGAAATCACACGGCCTGGAGGGCAGCATGAGCCGTCGCGGTAACTGCCATGATAATGCAGTTGCAGAAAGCTTTTTCCAGTTGTTGAAACGCGAACGGATAAAGAAAAAGATCTACGGAACGCGGGAAGAAGCCCGCAGCGATATTTTTGATTACATCGAAATGTTTTATAACAGTAAGCGTCGGCATGGTTCTAGCGATCAGATGTCACCGACAGAATATGAAAACCAGTATTATCAACGGCTCGGAAGTGTCTAGATTATCCGTGGCGATTCA
>NZ_JAIUDA010000033.1 GCF_020179835.1 Pantoea sp. alder81
AAAGAGCAATTTCAGCGTAACAAACTGCACGTAAACGTCGGCACCATCGGTCACGTTGACCATGGTAAAACCACTCTGACTGCAGCAATCACCACCGTTCTGGCTAAAACCTACGGCGGCTCTGCTAAAGCGTTCGATCAGATCGATAACGCACCAGAAGAGAAAGCTCGTGGTATCACCATCAACACTTCACACGTTGAATATGAAACCCCGACTCGCCACTACGCGCACGTTGACTGCCCAGGCCACGCCGACTATGTGAAAAACATGATCACCGGTGCTGCGCAGATGGACGGCGCGATCCTGGTTGTTGCTGCGACCGATGGCCCAATGCCACAGACCCGTGAGCACATCCTGCTGGGTCGTCAGGTTGGCGTTCCTTACATCATCGTGTTCCTGAACAAGTGCGACATGGTTGATGATGAAGAGCTGCTGGAACTGGTAGAGATGGAAGTTCGCGATCTGCTGTCAGCTTACGACTTCCCGGGCGACGATACTCCAATCGTACGCGGTTCTGCTCTGCAGGCACTGAACGGTGTTGCTGAGTGGGAAGAGAAGATCATTGAGCTGGCTGGTCACCTGGATAACTACATCCCAGAGCCAGTACGTGCAATCGACCTGCCGTTCCTGCTGCCAATCGAAGACGTATTCTCAATCTCAGGCCGTGGTACTGTTGTAACCGGTCGTGTTGAGCGCGGTATCGTTAAAGTCGGCGACGAAGTTGAAATCGTTGGTATCAAGGCGACTGTTAAGTCTACCTGTACCGGTGTTGAAATGTTCCGTAAGCTGCTGGACCAGGGTCAGGCAGGCGAGAACTGTGGTGTTCTGCTGCGTGGTATCAAGCGTGAAGACATCCAGCGTGGCCAGGTACTGGCTAAGCCGGGTTCAATCAAGCCACATACCAAGTTCGTATCAGAAGTGTACGTTCTGTCTAAAGACGAAGGCGGCCGTCATACTCCGTTCTTCAAAGGCTACCGTCCACAGTTCTACTTCCGTACCACTGACGTGACCGGCAACGTTGAGCTGCCAGAAGGCGTTGAGATGGTAATGCCAGGCGACAACGTGAAAATGACCGTTGAGCTGATCCACCCAATCGCGATGGATCAGGGTCTGCGTTTCGCAATCCGTGAAGGCGGCCGTACTGTTGGTGCGGGCGTTGTTGCTGAAGTTATCG
Source organism: Pantoea sp. alder81 (assembly GCF_020179835.1). Lineage (GTDB taxonomy): Bacteria > Pseudomonadota > Gammaproteobacteria > Enterobacterales > Enterobacteriaceae > Pantoea. Next base: position 1,175 of record NZ_JAIUDA010000033.1, read on the forward strand.
CTTAATTGCG
>NZ_JAIUDA010000034.1 GCF_020179835.1 Pantoea sp. alder81
TGACCTGCTCCCCGTTGATTAATACACCGCGATGTTAGTAATGTCTTCATAAGTCACATGAGGACATCCCCATGAAGAAGCGATTTTCCGACGAACAGATCATCAGCATTCTCCGCGAGGCTGAAGCCGGGGTTTCGGCCCGGGAACTCTGCCGCAAGCATGCTATTTCAGATGCCACCTTCTACACCTGGCGCAAGAAGTTTGGCGGCATGGAAGTCCCCGAAGTGAAGCGGCTCAAGTCACTCGAAGAGGAGAATGCCCGCCTCAAGAAGCTGCTCGCTGAAGCCATGCTGGATAAGGAGGCGCTTCAGGTGGCTCTGGGCCGAAAGTTCTGACGACAGACCAGAAGCGGGAGGCCGTAGAAGTCATGTGTGAGACAACGGGTCTGTCACAACGCCGTGCCTGCAGGCTGGCTGGTCTGTCCCTTTCAACCTGTCGTTATTCGGCTCAGCGTCCGGCTGCTGACGCGCAGCTATCTCTGCGTATCACAGAGCTGGCACTTGAACGTCGCCGGTTTGGTTACCGGCGTATCTGGCAGTTATTGCGTCGGGAGGGCCTTCACGTCAACCACAAGCGGGTTTACCGCATCTATCACCTTAACGGTCTGGGTGTAAAACGCAGGCGACGCCGTAAGGGTCTGGCGACTGAGCGGCTTCCGCTTCTCCGCCCGGATGCGCCGAACCTGACATGGTCGATGGATTTTGTCATGGATGCACTTGCCAGCGGCCGCC
>NZ_JAIUDA010000003.1 GCF_020179835.1 Pantoea sp. alder81
CAATCTGCTCCACGACCGCTAATTTAAAGGATAGAGGATAATCACGCTGGGTGCGTTTAACGTACTGACTCATCACATTCTCCTCAGAAAACTGAGAAAAAGTGTCAATGCTATTCAGGACGGGTCATAAAAATAAAAAAGGCGAGCCGAAGCTCGCCTGCGTTGAATCGTCTAAGACTTATTGCATCAGCAGATAAAGGCTGCTGTCGCCACGCTGCACGTTCAAGGCCAGCACGGACGGTTTGGTATCGAGGATTTTGCGCAGTTCACCGAGGTTGGCAATCGTCTGCTGGTTAACGCCCATAATCACGTCACCTTTCTTTAGACCAATTCGCGCCGCTGCACTGCCTGCCTTCACATTATCCACGCGCACGCCTTTCTGGCTGTTGCTGTCGATATTGCTCAGGTCAGCCCCTTCAATACCGGTGTAGATGGTGGCGGACTGCACTTTTTCCTGCGAACTCTGCTGCAGTTCAACTGTGATAGTCACTGGTTTACCGTCACGCAACAGACCCAACTGCAGTTTGGTGCCGACCGGCAGTGAGCCGACTTCAGCTCGCAGCGCAGCAAAACTGGTTAGCGCTTTACCATTCATCGATACCACGACATCACCGGCTTTCACGCCCGCTTTGGCCGCTGCCGAGTTAGGCAGAACCTGGCTGACAAAGGCACCGCGCTGGGCATCGACTTTCATCGCTTTCGCCAGTTCGGAATTCAACTCGGTACCCATTATCCCCAGCTCGCCGCGTTTCACCTGGCCGTACTCAATCATCTGCGCCGTCAGGTTTTTCACCATCGCACTTGGGATAGCAAAGCCGATACCGATGTTGCCGCCATCCGGCGCCAGAATCGCGGTGTTAATCCCAATCAGTTCACCGTTCAGATTAACCAGCGCACCACCGGAGTTACCGCGGTTGATCGCGGCATCGGTCTGGATAAAGTTCTCGTAGTTCTCTACGTTGAGGCCGCTACGTCCCAGTGCAGAAACGATACCGGAAGTCACCGTTTCGCCGAGTCCATAAGGGTTACCGATCGCGACTGTGTAATCACCGACGCGTAAGTCATCGGAGTCAGCGATCTTAATCGCCGTCAGGTTTTTCGCGTCCTGCAGTTGAATCAGGGCGATATCAGACTGAGGATCTTTGCCAATCACTTTGGCATCGTAACGACGGCCATCGCTCAGCTGCACCTGAATTTTGGTGGCGTTGTCCACCACATGGTTGTTAGTGACGACATAGCCTTTATCGGCATTGATCACTACGCCTGAACCGAGCGCACGGAATTTTTGCTGCTGGGTGTTGGCTCCGCCATTATCACCGCCCTGGCTGCCGTCACCGCCGCTCTGGCACATTGGCGAGCTTTGGAATGGCGATCCGTCCTGGCAGAATGGCGAGTTATCACCAAAGAATTGCTGGAATTGCTGCGGCATGCGCGGGGTTTTCACCGTGGTGCTGCCTTCAACACTAATACTCACCACGGAAGGCATCACTTTTTCCAGCATGGGTGCCAGGCTAGGCAGCTGCTGGTTCGAGGAGGAAGCGGTTTCCGCCGCGAAACTAACAGGGCTTAATGCCATGCCCAGACTAAGCGCCAGCGCACTTAACATTAATGTGCTTTTTTTCATTTGTCTGTGTCTCTCTAAGATTTACGGCCAGACCATTGCTGTGGTCGTGATGGTGAGATTAAGTTTTTAGCGCGAAGTTCCTAATGAAGTTTTGGGCAAAGGTAAAAAATTATTCTTCATCTTTACAAAACTCAGTTTATTCCACGGCCATCAAACGACGATACTCATCCCATGCATAATTGTCTGTCATCCCGCTGATATAGTCCTGAATCAACCGTGAACGGTAATAACGCTCCCATAACAAGCGTTGATATTTATGCTCGACAATCAGTGATCGCATCTGCTGCTGATAAGCTTTTCGATGTTTTCCTGAAAGCTTATGAAACAGTCGTGTTTCAATCGGATATTTTGGCAAAAAATCGTCGTTCATCAGCGTAGTAAATTGTTCATAATTCAGCAACATCAATGACTGATAGATTTCCAGCAGCCCTTTAATGACCCGATAGCCTTGTAATTCGAGCTGCTCAACTTCCGGGTGATTAAATACCTGCTGACGCGCCACGGTTTTAAATAATTTCAACAAACGGCCTTCATCACCGTCATCTTCCAGCAGTGCATGATTAAAGTTACCTTCAAAAATAGCCGGAAGATTATCGACAAAACGGCGCACGGCATGGCTGACCAACACATTTTGTACGTTAACCCGTAACGACATAAAAAATTGATCGCTAAGGCTACGGCGTTTTTTCTGATTCGCTTCTTTCCATGCCTCGCTCACTGTGCGACTGAACGCATCGCCACTATTTACCGTACCCCAGGCTTTGAGCAGAGAGTTATATAAGGTTTCAACATCAAAAATATCTTTTTCGACCGCATCATCTAAATCGGCAATACAGTATGAGATATCGTCAGCAGCTTCCATAATCCAGGTGAGTGGATAGCGATGGTGCTCTTTAATATCGGTAGCTGCGCGTAAGTCAGCAACATACTCACGCTCGGACAAATAAAAGCCCGGCTTCTTCATCAGCACGCTAAATTCTTCCGGCTTATCGCCCTGCCACCATGCCGGTGCGGTGTATTTTAAAATACAGGCGACCTGCGCGTAGCTAAGATTGAGTTGCAGCAGCGTATGCACCAGACGAATTGCCTGCGCGTTGCCTTCGAAGTGGCACAAATCCTGACGAATCATTGCATTTAGCTGGCCAAAATCCGCGCGCTGATGTTCATCCGCCACGCCCGCCACCAGCGGGTCCACCAGCTCAAGAGGCAGATTATCGTCAAACCAGTCATTGATGGCGGCTTCACCAAAGTGACCAAACGGCGGATTGCCCACATCATGCAGCAGGCAGGCCATTTCAATCAGGCTCTCAAACGCGCCTTCAAATTCATCCAGTCCATAATTCGCCAGCCCGCCGCCCTGCGTTTTCAGGTTTTGCAGGATCTCTTTGGTGATGTAGCGCCCGGTTTGCTGCACTTCCAGCGAGTGGGTCAGACGTGAACGCACCGCAGCATTACGCTCCAGTGGAAATACCTGCGTCTTTTGTTGCAGACGGCGGATCGCGGCAGAATTGATGATACGGCCACGGTCACTCTCAAAGTGCCGCGTAATATAGTATTCACCCTCGGGATCTTTGCGGCTGGTATAAGGTCGGGTGAAACTGATCTTATTTTTGAAATTGATCGGCGCCATCATTACCCCTTATTTTTTGGTGAATTCATCCTCTGCCAGCCATGGTAGACTATGCCTCACTTTTAAGCTTTACATCCATAACTACAGCGAGATTCTTTATGAAAGCAGGCATTATTGGCGCGATGGAGCAGGAAGTCACTCTGCTGCGTGACAAAATTGAAAACCGTCAGACGCTGACGCTGGCTGGTTGTGAAATTTATACCGGCACGCTGAACGGTGTTGAGGTTGCTCTGCTGAAATCAGGCATCGGTAAAACCGCGGCGGCGCTCGGCACGACCCTGTTACTGGAGCTGTGCAAACCCGATGTAGTGATCAACACCGGTTCAGCGGGTGGCCTGGCCGCTTCACTGAAAGTGGGCGATATTGTGGTCTCCGATGAAGTGCGTTATCACGACGCCGACGTCACCGCATTTGGTTATGAACCTGGCCAGATGGCCGGCTGCCCGGCAGCCTTTGTGGCGGATGAAAAACTGATCGCCGCTGCGGAGCACGTGATTAAGCAGCTGGATCTCAACGCAGTGCGCGGTTTAGTGGTCAGCGGGGATGCTTTCATCAACGGTGCTGAACCACTGGCACGTATTCGCACCACCTTCCCACAGGCGATCGCCGTGGAGATGGAAGCTACCGCCATCGGTCATGTTTGCCATCAGTTCAAGGTGCCGTTCGTGGTGGTGCGCGCGATTTCTGATGTCGCAGATAAAGAATCCCACCTGAGCTTTGATGAGTTCCTCGTCGTTGCCGCTAAACAATCGTCACTGATGGTTGAAAACCTGCTGGCACAGCTGGCGCGTGGCTAAGTATTGGTTGTTAGGGCTATTGCTGCTCAGCAATAGCCTGATTGCTGCGGTACCGCGCGTTATCACCCTATCGCCACATCTCACCGAACTGGCTTTTGCAGCAGGTATTACGCCGGTTGCGGTCAGTGCTTATTCGGATTTCCCGGCGCAGGCCAACCAGCTTGAGCAGGTGGCAAACTGGCAGGGCATCAAAGTCGAGCGCATCCTGCAACTGAAACCGGATGTGGTGCTGGCCTGGCGCGGCGGTAATCCCCAACGGCAGATCGACCAACTGCAACGTTTAGGCGTTAAGGTTGAGTGGATCGATCCACAAACCATTGATCAAATGATCGATGCGTTAGCTGACCTCAAACAGTGGAGTCCGCAACCTCAGCAGGCAGAAGCTGCCGCAAAGGCATTACGTCAGCAAGAGGATGATCTGCGTAAAAAGTATCAACAGCGCACGCCGATTCCACTGTTTCTGCAGTTCGGCCAGCAGCCGCTGTTTACAGCCTCACGCAATACGCTGCAAAACGAGGTGATCACGCTGTGCGGTGGCAAAAACATCTTTGCCGACAGCGGTGTCAGCTGGCCGCAGGTGAGTCGTGAGCAAGTATTAGCACGTCATCCTCAGGCGATTGTGATCGGCGGTGACCCTGCGCAAGCCGCGAATATCGTGAAATTCTGGCAGCCACAGCTGGCGGTGCCGGTGATTGCCATTAACGATGACTGGCTCAGTCGACCGGGGCCACGCATCCTGCTGGCAGCCAAACAGCTGTGTGCAGATTTACATCCGGCGAAAAATAGCACCAAATAAGATTAAAGATTCGGCGAAAATTGTCGAAAATCAAAATACAAGGCACTGCGGCCACGTATGCTCAGTGCCCTTTTTGCGCAACGCGCAACTTTTGACTTCACCAGGAATTATTCATGACCAGAGCACTGCTCCTGGCCATAGGGCTCGCGATGGCTGCGCCAATTGGCGCGGCGACCTCCACCGGCTCTATTGCCGTCACGCTGACAATATTTTCCCGCTGCGATATTTCACGCCAAAGCGAACAAACACTGCCATCGATTGATTGTGGACGTCACTTCAGCGCACAGCCGCGCGTGACTGAAAGCGTATTAAAACGCGATGCGAAGCGTCGGGAAACGTCACGGTTAGTGACTGTCGAGTGGTAAAGTCTGACCGCCAGAGCGGCGGTCAGAAAGGGATTAGATGCTGAAGGAAGAGCCGCAACCACAGGTGGTTTTTGCATTGGGATTGGTCACGATAAAGCGTGAACCTTCCAGTCCTTCGGTGTAGTCGACCGAGCCACCGACCAGATACTGCAGGCTCATTGGATCCACCACCAGCGCCACACCTTGTTTCTCGATGGTCATGTCGCCGTCATTCATTTGATCATCAAAAGTAAAACCGTACTGGAAACCACTGCAACCGCCACCGGTGATATACACGCGCAGTTTCAGCTCTGGATTTTCTTCATCCGCGATCAGGTTTTTTACTTTTTTCGCTGCTGCTTCAGTGAATTGCAAAGGCAGCGCTGCTACGTCGTCACTCATGTTTTACTCCGGGTAAACGTCCAGGTCAGAAAACGACCTTAATTCCGCTATTATCTGCCAGCCGCCCAGTGCAATCAAGTACTGCGCTTGACACTGTGTGCCGCCTGCGCTGCGCTAAAGTATAGCTTTAAAAGGCTTTCGCACCCGCTTGCCTTTCTAATCGGGCGACTCTTCCCTTAGAATGGCGCCAGAATTTTTTTCCAGAACAGCAGGAGCCGATCAATGAGTAAGTCAGAAAACCTGTATGCCGAAGCGCAACGCCTTATCCCTGGCGGTGTGAACTCCCCGGTACGTGCCTTTACCGGTGTAGGCGGTGTACCGCTGTTCATCGAGCGCGCCGACGGTGCCTATCTGTATGACGCCGATGGCAAAGCCTATGTCGACTATGTCGGTTCATGGGGCCCGATGGTGCTGGGTCATAATAATGCCACCATCCGCAACGCGGTGATTGAAGCGGCATCACGCGGTTTGAGTTTCGGTGCGCCAACCGAAATGGAAGTGAAAATGGCCGAGCTGGTGTGTGAGCTGGTGCCAAGCATGGACATGGTACGCATGGTTAACTCCGGCACCGAAGCCACCATGAGCGCCATTCGTCTGGCGCGTGGCTTCACCCATCGCGATAAAATCATCAAATTCGAAGGCTGCTATCACGGTCACGCCGATTGCCTGCTGGTGAAAGCCGGTTCCGGCGCGTTGACCCTGGGTCAGCCGAACTCGCCGGGTGTTCCCGCAGATTTTGCTAAACATACCCTGACCTGTACCTATAACGATCTGGCGTCAGTGCGCGAAGCCTTCGAACAGTATCCAGAAGATGTCGCCTGTATCATCGTTGAGCCGGTTGCGGGCAACATGAACTGCATCCCTCCGCAGCCAGACTTCCTGCCGGGCTTGCGTGCACTGTGTGATGAATTTGGCGCGCTGCTGATCATTGATGAAGTGATGACCGGCTTCCGCGTGGCGCTGGGTGGTGCTCAAGCCTATTACGATGTCACCCCAGACCTGACTTGTCTGGGTAAAATCATCGGTGGCGGTATGCCGGTGGGCGCATTTGGTGGTCGTCGTGATGTGATGGCTGCGCTGGCCCCGACGGGTCCGGTGTATCAGGCGGGAACGCTTTCTGGTAACCCGATTGCCATGGCGGCCGGTTTTGCCTGTCTGACGCAGATTGCTCAGCCGGGTACGCACAGCACGCTGACCGACCTCACCACGCAACTGTCTGAAGGATTGCTGGCAGCGGCAAAAGCAGAAAACATTCCGCTGGTGATCAACCACGTTGGCGGCATGTTCGGTATCTTCTTTACCGATGCCGAAACCGTGACTTGCTATGCCGATGTGACGAAATGCGACGTTGAGCGCTTCAAGCGCTTCTTCCACCTGATGCTGGAAGAAGGTATCTACCTCGCACCTTCTGCTTTTGAAGCGGGCTTTATGTCATTGGCGCACAGCCAGGAAGATATTCAGCGCACCATTGATGCGGCACGCCGCAGTTTCGCGAAGCTGTAAGCCACTAGCGGGCGCCATGAATGGCGCCCCTACACTGATGTGCCCGTCTGTCCCTTCGGCGCTGCTGCCCCGCAGACACCTATTGTCGTAATTTGCGCATTTATCCGCAGCCGCCTTACAGATACCCATTGCTATAGGTTGCGCATTTATCCGCAGCCGCCTTACAGACACCCATTGCTGTAGGTTGCGCATTTATGCGCGACGCAACAGCCAGATAAAGTACGGTGCGCCAAAGAAGGTCGCCATCAGCCCTGCCGGGATCTGATCCGGGAATGCCAGCATCCTGCCGCACCAGTCAGCAAACACCATCAAGCCACCGCCTAATAATCCCGCCATCAACACCTGCGGTAATGCACGCCGGAACCCCAGCATGCGCACAATGTGTGGCGCCATCAGACCAATAAAACTCAATGGCCCAATGGTTAAAGTGGCCGTGGCGGTTAACGCTGCCGCCAACAACAGTAAAGCCAAACGCGATCCGGTCAGCGCCATACCTGCTGAGCGTGCCGTGGCGCTGCCCAATGGCAGCAGCGTAAGCCAGCGGCTGGCCAGGGGCGCTAGCGCAATCAGGATGATACCAACCACCGCGCTTTGTACTGCCTGATGCATGTTGATGTTGTACGTCGAACCCGAGATCCAGCTCAGCAGGCCGCCCATACGCGGATCGCCACTCGCCATTAACACCATCAGTAAGGTGACAAAGGCACTGTTAAGCGCCATCCCGGCCAGCAGCATGCGCTCTGGTGAGAAGCCACCGCGACTGGCCACCAGCATAATCACCAGCAGCGTCAGCGCTGCACCGAGCGCACCGGCTGGCAGCAGCCACGCCACCGCATCGCCCGGCACAAAGAACATCATCACCACGACACCGCATGCCGCACCAGAACTGATGCCCAATACTTCCGGGCTCGCCATCGGGTTGCCAGTAAGCCGCTGAATCAGCGCACCGGCGACACCGAGCATCATACCGACCACTAATGCCGCCAGCACACGCGGTGCACGCCACGGCAGCAGTTGATGCAGCATCTCGCCGCTGACCCACGTCCAGCTGTGCGCATCACGGCCAAAAGTGATGCCGACCATGCTTAGCAACATCAGAATTACCAGGCCGATTACACACCACAGCACCACCTTCTGGCGCTCTGCCGGGACCTTGTCACCCATGTTCATCGCCGGTGGTACTGAGCCGGTACGCAGACGCGGCAACAGCCACAGCAGAATCGGCACGCCGATGAGCGCGGTCGCAGTACCGGTAGAAACTTCGCGCCAGTGGCTGGTCAGCCACAATACGCACTGATCGGCCAGCCACAGCAGCAACGCACCGATCAGTGGAGCCAGCAGCATACGACTGAGCAAGCGACGGCCACCGAGCATTTTTGCCAGCAGCGGCGCAAACAGCCCGATAAAACCAATAATCCCGGCGACGTTAACCAACTGCGCACTGAGCAGAATCGCCAGGGCTAACGCGCCGATACGTGCAGCAGACAATGCCAGACCGAGATTTTTTGCTACACCGTCATCGAGCCCCATCAGCGTTAAGGGACGCAGCAATGCCAGCGCCACCACAAAGGCCAGCAGCAGACGCGGCCACAGTATTGCAACGTTGTGTCCATCCATCTGATTCAGTGCGCCCGTGCTCCACAGGAACATGTTCAGCAACTGATCGTGATTGAAGATGGCAAAGATTTGATTCACTGAACCGGCGTAGAGGCTCAAGACCAGCCCGGCAAGAATCAGTGTCACCGGCGACAGGCGTTTGCCCCAGGCCACGCCAAAAACGAGAAGGCCAACCAGCACCGCGCCACCCATCGCGGCAAACTGTTGTGTCAGTTCGCCGCCTGGCAGATGCCAGAGTGTGGCGACCGTGATACCGAGCTGAGCGCCCGATGACACGCCCAGCGTGGTCGGTTCCGCCAGCGGATTGCGCAGCACCTGCTGAAACAGCAAACCGGCCAAACCGAGGCCCGCACCCACCAGCAGTGCCAGTGCCAGACGCGATAACAGGCTGTGATGGAACACCACTTGCTGAATACTGTTGATATCCGGCGCGAAGATCGCCTGCGACCACTGCGCCGTTGGCAGCGCGTCACGCAGATTGATAAAGGTCAGCGCCAGCGCCAGCAAGAACATGCTGCTCAGCAGCACCACAGGAAAGAGACGATGGCGCATCAGTGCGACTCCAGCGCGTGTTCCAGCACGCGAACAAATTTCAGCGCTGAGTAGGTCGCGCCGTAATACCAGACGGCAGGCACACGCTTAAAGCGACCTGCGCGGATGAAGGGCAAAGCCTGCCACAGCGAGGTGTTCATCACCTGCTGCATATCACGGTCGTTGTCGTGATCGAAGCAAATCACCTGCACATCGCCAACATCGGCTAACCGCTCAAGCCCCACCACCGCACTGCCCCAGAAGTTGGTTTCACCGTGCCAGGCGTTGGTGAGACCCAGAATCTCCATCACTTCCAGGAACAGACTGTTGGTGCCAAAGGTGATCGCGTGACGGCTGTCCATCAATGACATCAGTAACACCGGACGATCGGCCCAGGGTTTGAGGCGCTCACGCGCTGCCGCTAACTGCTGATCGAGGAATTGCAGATGCTGTATCGCTTGCGCTTCACGCCCCAGCCGAGCCCCGAGCGCTTGCAGCGATTTGCGCGCCGTGCTGAGCGGCTTGCCGTCGCCGCTATTCAGATCAAAGCCCATGGTGGGCGCGATACGTGCGAGCTTATCCAACCCCGGACCGTAGCCGTTAGAGTGTAGAATCAGGGAAGGTTCGAGTTGCGTCATCAACTCCAGATTGGGTTCGGTGCGTAAGCCGAGATCAATGGTGCTGGCAGGCAACAACGGCTCGCCCACCCAGATGTTGTAGTTACGCAGATCGGCCACGCCGAGCGGTAAAACACCCAACGCCATCAGTAGCTCAACGGGCAGCCACTCCAGCGCCAGGATGCGCTGCAGATCGGGCGTTGCCGCACGCAATGGCGCAACGTTCATCAGTGGCGTCAGTGCCAGCGCCGTCAATAAGCGACGGCGGGAAATGTTGAACATGGCGAGGCCTCAGTAAACAAAACTGACGGGCGCACCGCCCTGGGGATGAGGCAAGATGCCCATCGGAATACCGTAGATATTGCCCAGCACATCGGCTTGCATGATCACCTCAGGTCCACCTTCCGCGATCATTTCTCCACCGCGCAGCGCCACCAGGCGATCGCAATAGCGCGCCGCCATATTGATGTCGTGCAGTACCGCAATCACCGTCAAGCCACGCTCACGGCTGAGACGCTGAATCAGTGCCAGCACATCAACCTGATGGGCGATATCCAATGCCGAAGTGGGTTCATCCAGCAGCAGGCAGCGGCTGTTCTGCGCCACCAGCATCGCCAACCACGCGCGCTGGCGCTCCCCGCCTGACAGGCTATCCACCAGACGCCCGGCGAAAGGTTTCAGGCCCACCAGCGTAATCGCTTCCTCTACGCGGTCGCGATCTTCCTGGCCATAGCGCCCGAGCGCTCCGTGCCAGGGATAACGACCAATCGCCACCAGCTCACGCACCGTCATCCCTTCTGCTGCCGGTAACTGCTGTGGCAAATATGCCACCTGGCGCGCAAAATCTTTGCTGCCCCAGTTCTCAACCGCATCGCTATTCAACAGCACCCGGCCTTCACTTGCCGCATGATGGCGACCGAGCATTTTCAGCAAGGTGGATTTGCCGGAGCCATTATGACCGATCAGCGCCGTAACTTTGCCTGGCGCGAAGGTGAGTGAGAGCGGATGCAGCAACGTGCGCCCAGGCACACGAAAACTGACATTGTCCAGCGTGAAGGTGGTTTCTTCGTGGTGCGGATGCTGCATGGTTATCCCTGGTTAATCATCACAAAGCCGATCTGATTCTGAAGGGGGCGGCCCTGAGGCCGCCCCTGATCACAACATGGTACGCTCTGACGAATCAGAAGCGGAAGGTGGCGGTGCCAACGATTTGACGTTCTGCGCCCCAGTAACAGGCGTAATCACGGTAGCAGCTGGCAACGTATTCACGATCGAACAGGTTGTTGATGTTCACGCCAACCGTAGAGCCGGGCAGACCGAAACGACCGAGGTCATATTTCAGGGCTGCATCGACGGTGGTGTAACCCGCTACGTCGAAGTTCTGATTAATGTTGTCACCTGTTGAATAGAGACCTTTGCTCTCGCCAACATAACGCACACCCGCTCCCAGCGTCACGCCTGACAACGCAGTCTCGTGGAAGGTGTAATCTCCCCACAGCGATGCCATATGCTTCGGCACCTGCACCGGTGTTCTGCCTTTCAGCGTGGTGTCTTCGGTATATTCCGCATCGGTATAGGTGTAAGACGCCGTCATGTTGATGTTGGCGTTAAGCGCCGCTTTGGCTTCCAACTCAACACCGCGTGAACGAATTTCACCGCTCTGAATGCTGGCAAATGGGTGGTTTACGGTATCTGGATCCGCAGTCAGGTTTTTGGTTTTGGTCAATTGATAAACCGCCGCCGTCACCACAATTGGACGATCTTTTGGCACGTATTTCACGCCAGCTTCATATTGCTTGGCACGTGAAGGATCGAAAGCCTGTCCTTCAAACGTTGAACCTGAGTTAGGAATAAAGGCTTCGCTGTAACTGAAATAAGGTGCAATGCCGTTATCGAACACATAGTTAAGACCACCACGCCAGGTAAAGGCTTGATCGTTTTGACGATCCAGTGAACTGGCTACACGGTCATACACCGAGGTCATCGCGTAGTCGTAGCGACCACCTAAGGTCAGCACCCAGCGATTCCACTCCATTTGGTCCTGCGCGTATAGGCCAGTCTGACGCTGTTTATTCAGATGCTGATAAGGAGAGGCAAACGGCGTCACCAAATCGTTGCCGTATTGCGGATTGGTCGCACTCAAATTGCTGGCTGAGCCAAACTGCGCATCAACATCATTGCGCATCTGCTGATAATCCACACCCATCAGCAAGGTATGATCTAAAGCACCCGTCGCGAATTTCGCCTGTGCTTGCGTATCAACAGAGAATTCATTCAGCTTCTCATCCGAAACCGCTGAGCCACGGGTGATCTCATTAGTAGCAGCGTTGAAGCCATTGCCGTAAATACTGCGATATCCGGTACGCATATCCGCATAACGCAGATTCTGGCGCACCGTCCAGGTATCGTTAAAGCTATGTTCGAAGTTGTAGCCCACCATCTTAGTGTTGCGCGAGATCTTATTGCTGTCTTCGCCTTCATCAAAGTTGGTTGGCAACTTATAACTGCTGCCATCCGGGCGGGTAATCCCCACCACGGTGCCCTGACGCGGCAACCAACCGTAATAACCGGTTTCCGGTTCATTCTGGAAGTAGGTCAGCAGGTCAAAGCGGGTATTGGCATCAGGACGCCAGCTGAACGAAGGTGCGATGGTGTAGCGCTTCTCTTTGTTCATTTCCTGCTGCGCGTCGGCGCTGCGAGCCTGACCGGTCAGGCGGTAGCTGTACACGCCATCATCGTCCAGCGAACCGCCAAAATCGAAGCCGGTTGAGTACAGGTTATCGGTACCCATCTGGAACTGCACTTCACGCAGGGTTTCCTGAGTAGGACGCTTGCTGACCAGTGATACGACACCACCTGGGTTGCTCTTGCCGTACAGCACGGAAACCGGACCACGCAGCAGTTCCGCACGCTCAAGGAAATACGGATCGATGGCGAATTCAGAGTAGTTATCACCCTGCAGCTTCAGGCCATCAAGATATTGGTTGGTGTTGGTTTCGCTGAAGCCGCGAATTGACAGCGCATCGATCACGCTTGAACTGCCGCGGTTACCCGTCAGCACGCCAGCCGTGTAATTGAATGCACCTTTGACGCTGGTCACTGCGCGCATCGCCATTTCTTCTTGCGTCACAACGGACACCGACTGCGGGTTTTTCTCAATCGGCGTATCGGTTTTGGTGCCGGTAGCACTGTGTTTCGCGGCAATGGTGGGAGCCGGACCCCATGCGCTTTCCTGCGCGACGGTGTTGCCGCCATTGGCGGTAACCACCACGGTATCTTCCGCCAGCGCCTGTGCGCTCAGCGTACCCAGTGTTAAAGAAATCAATAAAGCGAGTGGACGACGGGAAGTCGCAGCACGGGCAGAACAAGGATTTGAAATTCGCGTATTCATAAAAGGATCTCTCGGAAAGAAAACAATGCAGGTGAATACAAACGAGAATGATTATTAGACGCACGGATTTTAGGCGAAGTTTGGCGAGATCCGCAAGATGTAATGCCTGATGGCGGTGCGTTTGCGACCAGATCGTGCATGTCCATGATCGCGATTAACAAATCACAGGCATGAAAAAGGGCGCCGTAGCGCCCTCTGTTTTCTGCAGCTAACTATTTGCTGCCAAACATATCCTTAATCCAGCCCGCCACGCCGTCAGCATCTTTTTGCTCACCCTGTTGCTGCTGAGGTGATTGCTGCTGCGGTTGCGACTCTTGCTGCTGTTGGATCTGCTGCTGTTGCTGGATCTGTTGCTGCTGTTGTTGGCACAACGCGTTAGGATCCAACGTCCACACCGGCAGCGAACGCCAGGTGCTGCTACCAGAACCACACACGAAGTTACCCGCAGAGTCGACGTTCATCTGCGTGATATCTTCTGGCGGAGTCAGCACCAGCGGCATTGGCGCCTGATTGTCGAGATAACGACGATAAATCTGCATCGCACCGCTCGCCCCATACAGCTTCGACGTCTGGTTGTTGTCACGGCCAACCCAGGTGATCGCCACTTCCTTGCCATCAATACCCGCAAACCAGCTATCGATCAGGTCATTGGTGGTACCGGTTTTACCCGCCAGATGGGCATTCGGATAGCGCGCGCCCAACGCACGGGCGGTGCCATGGTCAGCGACCTGCTGCATGGTGTACAAGGTCATATAAGCCGCCTGCGCCGGCTCAACGCGCTGCGCCTGCGGGAAGCTCTGATACAACACCGTGCCATCTTCGGCAATCACCGAGCGTACCGCTGAGAGATCGGCGCGGTTACCGCCGCTGGCAATCGACTGGAACGCCTGTGCTGCTTCGATCGGCGTCAGGTTAAGCGCACCCAGTAACATCGCTGGCACCGGGTTCAGCTGATCTTTCGGCACGCCCAGCTTCGTCCAGGTATCGACCACCGAAGGCAGACCCAATGTCATCCCCAGGTTTACGGTAGGCACGTTCATGGAGTTGGTTAAGGCATCCACCAGCATCACTTTGCCGCTGAAACGCTTGTCGTCGTTCATCGGTTTCCAGACCGATCCGTTTGGCTGTTTCAGCGCAATCGGTTCATCCGCCAGCCAGGTGTTCAGACGATAGGTATTCGGTTGGCTCAATGCGGTGAGATAGGTCGCCGGTTTAGCCAGTGAGCCAATGGAACGACGCGCCTGCAGCGCACGGTTATAGCCCGCGAACTGCGGATCGGCACCGCCTACCATGGCACGCACTTCACCACTGAAGCGATCCACCACCACCATTGCGGTTTCCAGATCCTTCAAGCCACGCTGTTTTTTCAGCGCCGGGATACCATCTTCAACCGCTTTTTCCGCCGCATCCTGGGAGATAGGATCGAGCGTAGTGAAGATCTTCACGCCAGACAGATCTTTAATCTTGTCGCCCAGTTTGGCCTGCAGTTCGTTACGCACCATCTGCATAAAGGCAGGCTGCGGCGTGATCACGCCCCCTTTCGGCTGCACACCCAACGGACGCGCCGAGAGCATGTCATACAGCTCCTGGTCGATGACGTTTTGCTGCTGCAGTAAACGCAGCACCAGGTTACGACGTTCCAGCGCCAGTTTCGGGTTACGCCATGGGTTATACAGCGACGCGCCTTTCACCATACCGACCAGCATCGCCTGCTGATCGAGACTCAGCTCATCCACCGGACGACCAAAGTAGTACAGACTCGCCAGTGGGAAGCCGCGGATCTGATCGTTGCCTGCCTGGCCGAGGTACACCTCGTTCAGGTAGAGCTCAAGGATGCGATCTTTGCTGTAACGCGCATCCATGATCACTGCCATGTAAGCTTCACGCGCTTTACGCCACAGTGAACGCTCGTTGGTCAGGAACAGGTTCTTCACCAGCTGCTGCGTCAAGGTACTGCCACCCTGCACCGCTTTACCGGCGGTGATGTTGGCGAGGAACGCACGACCAATCGAGTACGGGCTGATGCCATCATGCTCGTAGAAGTGGCGGTCTTCGGTGGCGATCAGCGTACTGACCAGCAGATCCGGGAAACCCGCGCGCGGCACGAACAGACGCTGCTCACCGTTCGGCGATTGCAGCATGGTGATCAAGCGCGGATCGAGGCGGAAGAAGCCAAAATCACGCCCGGTATCGAGGTTTTTAATCTCGCTCAGTTCGTTGTTGCTGAACGTCAGACGCGCGTTGATCTGCCCTTCTTTGCTGTCCGGGAAATCAAACGGACGACGCAGCAGATCGATAGTGTTGCCTTTAACACTGAACTCACCAGGACGGGTAATGCGCGACACTTCGCGATACTGCGTGCCTTCCAGCAGCGCAATCATCTCTTTTTTGTCGTACGACATTCCCGGCTCAAGGCTCACCATGCGGCCGTAAACGGCAGCAGGCAGCTGCCACACTTTACCGTCGATGCGGCTGCGGATCTCTGAATCGAGATAGATACCCCATGCCACCATCACTACCACAAAGACCAGGAAGAGCTTAATCAACCAGCCTAACCAGCGACGTTTGCCGCGTGGCGGACGTTTTCCTTTCCCTTTACCTTTTGGTGGCACCGGTGTGCTCTCCTCATCATCTTCGTCAAAATCGTCCTGATCGATATCATCATCAAGCTCCCTGCGGCGACCCCGTCGTGCAGTGCTACGCGGCGGCTTTGGCGCTTTTCCTTTGCGCCCAATAGGTTCGCGATCGTTCCCAGACATGCTTTTATTCTCCAGGCATAGCTACGGCTGCGGCCGTTACTCTAACTGCTTTCTCGTGCTGCGCATGGCAGAACCCTCTGAATTCGATCCACAGAGTGTCACGATGAAAATTTCTTGGTGCGCCTTGTCGGTAAGGCGTTTGCCGGATCGTCGGGCCAGGGATGTTTGGGATAGCGCCCTTTCATCTCTTTCTGCACTTCAGGATAGGCTCCGCGCCAGAACGCCGCGAGATCACGGGTGATCTGTAACGGACGCTGCGCCGGTGACAGCAACTCCAATACCAGCGGAATACGGCCTTCGGCCACCGCAGGATTTTGCGCTTCACCAAACATCTCCTGAATGCGCACTGCCAGCGCAGGGGGCTTATCCACCGCGTAGCGAATCGGCAGGCGACTTCCGGTCGGCACAGTGTAATGAGTTGGCAGCACAGTATCCAGCCGCTGACGTTGTGACCATGTCAGCAAATGTAATAATGCGCTGACAAGATTGACGGCCTGCAGGCTCCTGAGATCGCGTACGGAGCCCATCTCGGGTAACAGCCAGCGCTCCAGCGAGTCGAGCAGGCTCTCATCGTCCAACGGCGGCCACGCTTCTTCCGGCAGCCACTCAGCGGCACAATGCAAACGCAAACGCAGCTGTTCCGCTTCCTGTGTCCAGCCGAGCACGGAAAGCCCTTTCTCACGGATCCAGCGCAGCATCGCCGGGTGTAAAATATCCGCGTCCGGGCGCGCCTGCGGCTGTGCTTTTAGGACCAGCGCACCCACAAGCTCACGCTTCCAGGCGCGCAATGTGCCCTTCTCTTCATCCCATTCCACATCAATGCGCTGCGTCACCAGCTCAGGGCATTGCTGGCGTAACTCACCGATTTCCACCGGCAACGCTAAGAGCATGCGCGCTTCGGCCGCGCTGGCACCTTGCAATAAGGTCGGCGCAATCAGCCATTCATAACGGCTCAAGCCATCCTGCTCATCCAGCATGGCGCCAATACCATTGGCCAGTTGATAGCGGGCACTCTCGCCGCGTCGCTGTGCCAGCCGATCGGCAAACCCCGCTGCCAGTAAAGCGGGGAACAGATCGGGATTGACCGTGCCGCCGCTGGCATTGAGTCTCTGCTGCCACTGACGGGCGCGGCGCTGCCAGTGAGGTTGAGGCCGGTTGAGTGCATCACGCAAATCTGCGCTGCCGTTGCGCGGGGGATCTTCCAGAATCGCCACCAGCAAGGCGGCACTGGCGATCGCATCCTTGTCCTGTGCCGCGCACAAGATAGCGGTGAGGCGAGGATCGCTCCCCAGCGCCGCCATCTTACGCCCACGCGCATTCAGCTTATCGCCCTCCATCGCCCCCAAGCGAGTCAGCAGATCATTTGCCGCGCGTAAGCTGCGCGCGGGTGGCGCATCCAGCCAGCTAAGCTGTGATGCATCCTGGCAACCCCACTGCAATAAATCGATTTGCAGTGAAGAGATATCGCTGTTGAGGATTTCCGGCTCACTCTGTGCCGCCGCGCGCATCGCTTGTTCCTGCGGCAGCAGATGCAAACAGATACCGGGTTCAAGACGCCCGGCACGCCCCGCACGCTGGGTCATCGACGCCTGGCTGATACGCTGGGTTTGCAGCCGTGTTACGCCGCTGCGCACATCAAACTGTGCTGAACGTTCCAGCGCGCTATCCACCACCAGACGGATGCCTTCAATGGTCAGGCTGGTTTCGGCGATGTTGGTCGCCAGCACCACTTTGCGACGACCGGCGGGCGCAGGCAGAATTGCGCGACGCTGTACATCCAGAGACAGCGCACCATATAAAGGAGAGAGATCAACATCATCACCAACGCGGGATTCCAGCTCGCGCTTCACGCGTTCAATCTCCGCGACGCCCGGCAGGAACAGCAGCAGCGAACCCGTTTCCTCGCGCAGCAACTGCGCCACTTCGCGTGCCACCGCTTCGTCAAAACGCTGCTGCGGATTGAGCGAAGCATAACGGCGCGTCACAGGAAAACTACGTCCTTCAGAGACGATAAAAGGCGCATCCGGCAGCAACTGACGCAGCCGCTCGTTATCCAGCGTGGCGGACATCAGCAGAATTTTCAGATCTTCGCGCAGGCCTTGCTGCACATCCAGCAGCAGCGCCAGCGCCAAATCGGCCTGCAGGCTGCGCTCATGAAATTCATCGAGGATCACCAGCGACACGCCTTCAAGCATCGGATCGCGCTGCAACATGCGCGTCAAAATACCTTCCGTCACCACTTCCAGTTTGGTATCTGGACCACAGCAGTTTTCACCACGCATGCGATAACCCACGGTGGCACCAGGCTGTTCCCCCAGCAGCTCCGCCAGACGTTGCGCGACATTACGCGCCGCCAGCCGACGTGGCTCTAGCATAATGATGCGGCCCGATAGCCGGGCTTTTTGCAGCAATTGCAACGGCAGCCAGGTGGATTTACCCGCGCCGGTCGGCGCCGCCAGCAATACCTGCGGCGACTGTGCCAGGGCATCCAGCAATGCAGGCAGCACTTCGCTCACCGGTAATTCGCTCACACTCAACTCCCACTCCGCCTGTGCTAATATGGCGCGCATTGTAGCACTCAACGGCACCGCCATCATGACCACGCAACGTCTGTTTTTTGCCCTCGAACTGCCCGCTCCGCTCCAGCAACAGCTGGTACAGTGGCGTGCAGATCATTTCAGTGAGGATGATGGAAAACCCGTGGAAGCCGCCAACCTGCATCTGACGTTGGCGTTTCTTGGCGAAGTCAGCAATGAGACCTCGCAAAAGCTGCAGCAGCTCGCCTCGCGCATCACCCAACCAGGCTTTGCCCTCGACCTCGATGACGCCGGACACTGGCCGCGTCCCGGCGTAGTGTGGCTTGGCTGCCAGCGTGCGCCACGCGGTTTGCTGCAGTTAGCGAGTTTGCTGCGTGCCCAGGCAGCACGCCATGGTTGTGCGCAGAGTGCCCAGCCTTTTCATCCGCATATCACTTTGCTGCGCCACGCTACGCAAAAAGTCGCGCTGCCAGCACGAGGATTTCATTGGCGTCATGAGGTCAGTCACTTCGCGCTGTTTTCATCGACCTTTTCCCAGGGCCGTACCCGCTATCGTCGACTGGCCCACTGGCCACTGTTACCCACTTCAGGAGCCTAAATGCTGTTCGATCCTCCGCTGAAACCCGCTCGTCTTATCGTTCGCTATAAGCGCTTTCTTGCCGATGTGGTGACACCGGAAGGCGAGACGCTGACGATTCACTGCGCCAATACCGGCGCGATGACCGGCTGCGCCACGCCAGGCGATACTGTGTGGTACTCCACTTCAGACAGCAACACGCGCAAGTATCCGCACAGCTGGGAATTGACCGAGACCCAACAAGGCCATTGGATCTGCGTGAATACGCTTAGAGCCAATCAACTGGTGCGCGAAGCCTTAACCCTTGACGCCATTCCAGAATTGTCCGCTTACACTCACTGCCAACCCGAAGTAAAATACGGCACGGAAAAAAGCCGAATTGACTTCCTGCTGCAAGCGGAGGGCAGATCAAACTGCTATATTGAAGTCAAGTCCGTCACCCTTTTACAGCAGGGTAAAGGCTTTTTTCCGGATGCGGTGACGGCTCGAGGACAGAAGCATCTGCGCGAACTCAGTGCTATCGCGGCAGAGGGTCATCGAGCTGTTTTGTTGTTCGCCGTTCTGCACACGGGGATTGAGGACGTCTCCCCGGCGCGCCATATCGACGCACACTACGCAGAACTACTGGGACAGGCTCAACGCTGTGGAGTGGAGGTGTTGGCATATCAGGCTCAGATATCACCTGCTCAAATGTTACTCACTCAGCCGGTCGCATTGACGATTAACGCAGAGTTGTAATATTTATAGCAATTTGCTGTGATAGGAATGTTCTGGGCGGTGCGCTAAATACGCTGTTCCTCACAGGCTTGTCAAGGTGCGAATATGAATAATTGCCAACCTTGACTGCTTCTGCTATTTATAGCGGCCTGTTTTTTCCCTGATGGGAATCGATATACCCCTTAATAATTCGCGTTGCTGGCAGTCGGTGGTCATTTTAGCCAATGCACATGCAACCTGAAGTATGACGGGAAGGGCGTGTTATCCAGGAGAAACAACATGCAAGAAGGGCAAAACCGTAAAACATCGTCCCTGAGTATCCTCGCCATCGCTGGTGTGGAGCCGTATCAGGTGAAACCGGGCGAAGAGTATATGAACGACGCCCAACTGAGCCATTTCCGCAAGATTCTGGAAGCCTGGCGCAACCAACTTCGGGATGAAGTAGACCGCACTGTGTCGCATATGCAGGACGAAGCTGCTAACTTCCCGGATCCGGTAGACCGTGCCGCGCAGGAAGAAGAGTTCAGCCTGGAATTACGTAACCGCGATCGTGAGCGTAAATTGATCAAGAAGATCGAGAAGACGCTGAAGAAAGTGGATGACGACGATTTCGGCTACTGTGATTCCTGTGGTGTAGAAATTGGTATTCGCCGCCTTGAAGCGCGTCCGACTGCCGACCTCTGCATCGACTGCAAAACGCTGGCTGAAATCCGCGAGAAGCAGATGGCAGGCTAATGGCCGTGAGCAGACTGTCACCGCACTGCCGGGAAAACCACTGTTTTCCCGACGTGCGGTGCACCTCAAAATGAACTCTTCAACTTCTCCCTGCGTCGGGCGTTTCGCTCCCTCTCCTTCTGGTGACCTGCATTTTGGTTCACTGATTGCCGCTTTAGGCAGCTACCTGAGCGCACGTGCGCAACAGGGCCGCTGGCTGGTGCGTATTGAAGATATCGATCCGCCACGAGAAGTCCCTGGCGCGGCCACACGCATCTTAAAGCAGCTGGAGCATTATGGCCTGCAATGGGATGGTGACGTGTTATGGCAATCGCAGCGTCATGAGGCTTACCGGGAAGCGCTGAGCTGGCTGCAACAGCATCGTCAAAGCTACTTTTGCACCTGCACGCGCAGCCGTATTCAGCAGCTCGGGGGGTTCTACGACGGTCACTGTCGGGAATTACATCTCCCCGCAGAGAACGCCGCGCTGCGCCTGCGTCAGCATACGCCGGTTTATGGCTTTGACGATGACCTGCGCGGCCACTTAGCCGCCGAGCGATCGCTGGCGGAAGAAGATTTTATTATCCATCGTCGGGATGGTTTGTTTGCTTATAACCTGGCGGTGGTGGTGGATGACCATTTTCAGGGTGTGACGGAAATCGTACGTGGGGCAGACTTGATCGCGCCCACGGTGCGTCAAATTGCGCTCTACCACCAGTTCGAGTGGCCAGTGCCGGCTTATCTGCATCTGCCGCTGGCAATAAATGATGATGGCAATAAGCTATCAAAACAGAATCATGCGCCCGCTTTACCCGCGGGAGATGTACGCCCATCGTTAGTGCACGCGTTACGTTTGCTGGGGCAACCGGTTTGGGAAGGTTGGCAAGATGCCACAACGGAGCAACTGCTGGAGAAAGCAGTGGCCCAGTGGAGTATCCAACTGATACCACAACAGAACGCGCGAATAACGGATGAGGCGACATCGCCATTCCTAAATGGTTCGCAACAGGCTATGATTAGCCGCTGATTTATTAACACCCTTTTTATCACTGTCGAGGTGTCCCATTTTTACCCGAGTCGCTAATTTTTGCCGGAGAGTCCTCAAGCGTGACGAGGAGGCGCCTGAAGAGGTGGAAACTGAAAGTCTGATGACCGTCATTCCCCGTGAAAGCCATAACATCTCACGCAAAGATATCAGCGAAAACGCCCTTAAAGTGCTGTATCGCCTGAATAAAGCCGGATTCGAAGCTTACCTGGTAGGCGGCGGCGTACGCGATTTGCTGCTGGGTAAGAAGCCAAAAGACTTTGATATCACCACCAACGCCACGCCTGAGCAGATGCGCAAGTTGTTCCGCAACTGCCGCCTCGTGGGTCGTCGTTTCCGTCTGGCGCATGTGATGTTCGGTCCGGAAGTGATCGAAGTCGCCACTTTCCGTGGTCACCACCAGGAAGAGGCTGAAGACGATCGCAACAGTTCACAGCGCGGTCAGAACGGCATGCTGCTGCGTGATAACATTTTTGGCAACATCGAAGATGATGCCCAGCGCCGCGATCTCACCATCAACAGCCTGTATTACAGCGTGGCGGATTTCTCGGTGCGTGACTACGTCGGCGGTTTGCAGGATTTGGAAGACGGCGTCATCCGTCTGATTGGCGATCCGGAAACCCGTTACCGCGAAGATCCGGTGCGTATGCTGCGCGTGGTGCGTTTTGCTGCCAAGCTGGAGATGCGCATTGCCGCGGAAACTGCCGAGCCGATTCCGCGCCTGGCTACGCTGCTAAATGATATTCCGCCTGCGCGTCTGTTTGAAGAATCCCTTAAGCTACTGCAAGCCGGTTACGGATTCCGTACCTATCAGATGATGCGCGAGTATCATCTGTTCCAGCCGTTGTTCCCTACCCTGACGCGTGGCTTTACTGCCGAGAGCGACAGCCTGATGGAGAAAATGCTGGCACAGGTGCTGAAGAACACCGACAACCGCATTCTGAACGATATGCGCGTCAATCCGGCCTTTCTGTTTGCCGCGATGTTCTGGTATCCGCAGCTGGAATCGGCCCAACGCATCGCGCAGGAAAGCGGACTGACCTATTACGATGCCTTTGCGCTGTCGATGAACGAAACGCTGGATGAAGCCTGCCGCGCGCTGGCGATTCCTAAGCGTATCACCACTCTGATTCGCGATATCTGGCAGCTACAGTTGCGCATGTCACGTCGTCATGGCAAACGCGCATGGAAGCTGATGGAGCATCCTAAATTCCGTGCCGCTTATGATCTGCTGGCGCTGCGTGCCGATGTGGAAAACAACCGCGAACTGCAAAGCCTGACCCATTGGTGGGGCGAGTTCCAGGCTGCGGCTCCGGTTGAGCAGAAAACCATGATGAACACGCTGGGCGACGATCCGGTGGTACCGCGCCGTAAACCGCGTCGTCCGCGCCGCCGTCCAACCGGCCCGCGCCGCGATACCAACAGCGCATCATGATTCGCGTTTACCTCGCACTAGGCAGTAATCTGGCCGATCCGCTGCATCAGGTTGATGCAGCGCTGGCCGCGATTGATGCGATACCGCGCACCTCGCGCGTCGCCACCTCTTCGCTTTATCGCACGCCACCCTATGGCCCGGCAGACCAGCCTGATTACCTGAACGCGGTAGTCGCGCTGGATACCACGCTGGAAGCGGAAGCCCTGCTCGATCATACGCAACGTATCGAGTTGGAGCATGGCCGTGTGCGCAAAGCCGAGCGCTGGGGACCGCGCACCCTTGATATCGACATCATGCTGTTTGGTCAGCAGACGATCCACACCCCACGTCTCACCGTACCGCACTACGATATGCACAACCGCGCGTTTATGCTGGTGCCGCTGTTAGAGATCGCGCCCGGCCTGCGTCTGCCGAATGGCCAGCCTTTAACTGGCATCCTCGCCACGCTCGATCGCAGCACCATCCGCTTGTGGTCTGAGTAGGCGGCAATAATCGCACTACGGTCGTATCGCCTTTTCAATCAATCCAGTACACTGCGCGCATCAGAAAACTCTGGAGTGTACGATGAAACCGACAACCATCACCCATCTACGCCAGCTCAAAGCCAGTGGCCGCAAATTTGCCACCCTGACGGCCTACGACTTTAGCTTTGCCCGCCTGTTTGCTGATGAAGGCATTCAGGTGATGCTGATTGGCGACTCCCTTGGCATGACCGTGCAAGGCCATGAATCCACATTACCTGTCACCGTGGCGGATATCGCTTATCACACCGCTGCCGTGCGCCGTGGCGCGCCGAATGCGCTGGTGATGGCCGACCTGCCGTTTATGAGTTACGCCACGCCGCAGCAAACCTTCGATAACGCCGCTCAACTGATGCGCGCCGGTGCCAACATGGTGAAGCTGGAAGGCGGTGAATGGCTGGCAGACACCGTGCGTATGCTCACCGAGCGCGCCGTGCCGGTCTGTGGTCATCTTGGCCTGACGCCGCAGTCAGTGAACATCTTGGGTGGCTACAAGGTTCAGGGCCGCGATGAAGCGGGTGCAGAGCGCCTGTTAGCCGATGCGCTGGCGCTGGAAGCCGCCGGGGCGCAACTGATGGTGCTGGAGTGCGTGCCGGTGGCGCTGGCAGAGCGCATCACCAAAGCATTGCACATTCCGGTGATCGGCATTGGTGCCGGTAACGTCACCGACGGACAGATTCTGGTGATGCACGATGCCTTTGGCATTACCGGCGGTCATATTCCCAAATTTGCCAAAAATTTCCTCGCGGAAACCGGCGACATTCGCGCGGCAATTCGCCAGTATATTGCCGACGTTGAGGCGGGCATTTATCCTGCCGCCGAACACAGTTTCCAGTAAATCAGGAGAGTTGCAGTGCTGATTATTGAATCGCTGCCGATGTTGCGCCGGGAAATTCATCGCTGGCGGCAGGAAGGCAAACGTATCGCGCTGGTGCCGACCATGGGCAACCTGCATGACGGCCACCTGACATTGGTGGAAGAAGCGCGCGAGCGGGCCGATATTGTGGTGGCCTCGATTTTCGTCAACCCGATGCAGTTTGAACGCGCCGATGACCTCGCGCGCTATCCTCGCACCTTGCAGGACGATTGCGAGAAACTCAATCGTCATAGCGTCGATGTGGTATTTGCCCCTGCGCCGGCGGATGTTTATCCCAAAGGCCTGGATAGCCAAACCTTCGTTGAAGTCCCGGGGTTATCGTCCCTGCTGGAAGGTGCCAGCCGTCCTGGTCACTTCCGTGGCGTTTCCACTATCGTGAGCAAACTGTTCAATCTGGTGCAGCCCGATATTGCCTGCTTTGGCGAGAAGGATTTCCAGCAGTTAGCCATTATCCGCAAGATGGTGGCTGATATGGGCTTCGATATCGAGATTGTCGGCGTACCAACCGTACGCGCGAAAGATGGTTTGGCGTTGAGTTCACGTAACGGTTATCTCACCAGCGAAGAGCGCGCGATCGCTGCGGGTCTGAGCCAGGTGATGAACAGCATGGCCGAGCGTCTGAACAACGGCGAACGCCATGTCGAAGAGATTATCGAAACGGCCGAGGCCGCATTGCGTGAGAAAGGCTTCCGCCCTGATGGCCTGGCCATTTGCGATGCCGACAATCTGCAGCCGCTGACGGTAGATAGCCAGCGCGCCGTGATTCTGATGGCCGCCTGGTTGGGCAATGCGCGCCTGATCGATAATCAGCAAGTGGATCTGACGGAGTAACCTCCGTCGTTTAATCGCAGCTTAATAAGGTTATCCCGTTATGATTCGTACCGTACTTCAGGGCAAACTGCACCGCGTGAAAGTCACTCAGGCAGATCTGCACTACGAAGGTTCCTGCGCCATCGATCAGGATTTTCTTGATGCATCCGGCATTCTGCAATACGAAGCCATCGACATCTACAACGTCACCAATGGTCAGCGTTTCTCTACCTACGCGATTGCCGCTGAGCGTGGCTCGAAGATCATCTCCGTCAACGGTGCCGCCGCCCGTTGTGCCTGTGAAGGTGACATCATGATTATCTGCTCATACGTGCAGGTGGAAGATGCAGTGGCACGCAGCTGGCAGCCGAAAGTCGCCTATTTCGAAGGTGACAACGAGATGAAACGCATCGCTAAGGCGCTGCCGGTTCAGGTTGCCTGATCAAAACGGAACCTCTGCTCAGAGGTTCCGCCCTTCTCTTACACCGGTTTTGCCACCTTCACACGCGGCTGCGTCTTCAGGGTAAACAGGAAATTGAACCAGCCACGCTGGCGTAACAAGCACAGCGTCCACGGCAGGATCATTGCCGCAGCGAAAGCCAGCACAAACAACAGATCATGTATCCATGGCGAAGGCGTCTGCAGCTTCACAATCTTGCTGAAGAATTGAATCACCAGATAATGCGACAGGTAGAAGACGATGGAATTCACCCCAACGTAGTGCACCAGTCGTGAGTTCACCTTCAGTGATATCCAGACAAACAGCGGGATAGACAACAGCGCCAGCGCGGCCAGCAGCACATGTGACGGCGGATGTGCAGTCAGCAGATTCAGGCACAGGAAAAGAATGACACTTGCCAGTGAGAGCAGCACCAATAGCGAATTCTCTGCCAGCTTGGGAATATCATATTGCCTGCGCGCTAACTGATCGCCGACGTAGAAGAAAATAAACAGATTAATCGATTTATTGATATGCGCATTATCGAAGCTGGCAAACATGCCATCGGCGCTCAGCTCGGGCAGGAAATAACTGAGTAATAAACACCCTGGAATCACCAGCCAAAACGGTAATTGACGAACAAAAATGATAGCCAGGAAGAAGAAGAACAATGAATGCAAAAACCAGGTTATATCGCCGCCGCCACTCAGATGCATGGCAATAACATGCAATGGCGATTGCGGATTATTTGCCATCGAGCTGAATAATATTTTCAATCCACCGTACACCAACACCCAGACGGCAAAGGGATATAAGATGGTCTGAATTTTATTATGAATAAACGGACCCAGTCCTTTGCGTAATCCGGCATCAACAAACAATCCCGAAACAAAGAACACCAGACCAAGAAAGACCGGTATCAACAACGGATCCAGCGTTAACACCAGCGGAGCGAAGTGTCCGACGTTACCATTCACCGCAATAACGCAGTGCAGCAGAATAACGACAAGTACACCAATACCTCGCAGATTATCCACCCACGTTAAACGATTCATGTTAATTGCCCTGTTTAAAAATATAAGTGTCCGATCCGCCACGCGCATGGCGTCGCGAAGGAAGTTGAACTCGCTTTATGATAAAGACGTGATCTATTAGCGAATGAATATTCCAATGACTGACACTTAATAACAAGTTCAAAAAACTGGACAAAAACTTACAAATTCTTAGCAGAATATAAATCAATAACTTACGGCATCGATAAGCGCCGATTATCAGAATAATTTCAAATTATCGCAAAATGGAATAACTCATGACTGACAGTTACTGACTGTTTCATTTTTGATATTTAATTGGTCTTAATAGCTCGGGGAATTATCTTACAAAAGAGAGGAGATAAAGAGGCAGAAATAACAATGCAGCCGAAGCTGCATTGTTAAAAAGTCTATCAGGTACGTAATCCGCGACCGCGCTGAATCAGCGCATAGACCAGCACGTAAAACACCACGATAAAGCCAATCAACACTGACAAGGTCAGTGCCAGCGGCACATCACTGATGCCAAGAAAACCGTAGCGGAAGCCGCTGATCATATACACCACCGGGTTCAGCTTTGACACCGCCTGCCAGAACGGCGGCAACAGCGTCAGTGAGTAAAACACGCCGCCCAGATAAGTTAATGGCGTCAGCACGAAGGTCGGAATCAAGCTGATGTCATCAAAGGTACGTGCGAATACCGCATTCAGCAGCCCCGCCAGCGAGAAAAGAATCGCCGTTAGCAGCAGCGTCAGGGCCACCATTGACCAGGAGTGCACGTGGAACGGCACGAAGAACAGCGAAATCGCGGTCACCAGAATGCCGACACATACACCGCGCGCCACGCCACCGCCGACATAACCGGCAATGATGATGTGCGTCGGTACGGGTGCCACCAGCAACTCTTCGATGTTGCGCTGGAATTTAGCGCTGAAGAATGATGATGCCACGTTGGCGTAGGCGTTGGTGATCACCGCCATCATGATCAATCCAGGCACGATGAACTGCATGTAGCTAAAGCCGTGCATATCGCCGATGCGTGAACCAATCAGGTTGCCGAAGATAATGAAATAGAGCGTCATGGTGATCACCGGTGGCACCAGCGTCTGAATCCAGATGCGAGCGAAACGGTTGATCTCCTTGGCCCAGATACTCTTGAGCGCTACCCAGTATAAATGTGTCATGCTTTCACTCCTTTACCCTGGGTCAGGCTGACGAACAGCTCTTCAAGGCGGTTCGCTTTGTTACGCATACTCAGCACCTGCACACCCTGCGAACTTAACTGGCTAAATACACTGTTCAGGCCCTGCTCGCGCATCACTTCCACTTCCAGCGTTGAAGTATCCACCAGACGATACTGGAAACCTTCCAGCTGCGGCAGCGGGCTGCGCGGCGCCAAATCGAGGATGAAGGTTTCCGATTGCAGCTTCGACAGCAGGCCTTTCATCGAGGTGTTTTCCACCAGCTCACCGCTCTGGATAATGCCGATATTGCGGCACAGCATTTCAGCTTCTTCCAGATAATGGGTGGTGAGAATAATGGTGGTGCCTTTGATGTTGAGATCTTTCAGGAAGGTCCACATTGAGCGACGCAGTTCGATATCCACGCCGGCGGTGGGTTCATCCAGAATCAGTAGTTTCGGCTCGTGCATCAGCGCGCGGGCAATCATCAAACGGCGTTTCATGCCGCCTGAGAGCATGCGGGCACGCTCGTTGCGTTTACCCCACAGATCGAGCTGGTTGAGGTACTTCTCGGCGCGCTTGTTGGCTTCAGCCCGCTCCACACCGTAGTAACCGGCCTGATTGACCACAATCTGCATCACGGTTTCAAACGGGTTAAAGTTGAATTCCTGCGGCACCAACCCAAGCTGGCGTTTCGCATTGACCACATCCTTTGACAGGTCATAGCCGAACACGCGCACACTGCCGCCGGATTTATTCACCAGCGAACTGATAATGCCGATAGTGGTGGATTTGCCCGCGCCATTTGGCCCGAGCAGCGCGTAAAAATCGCCAGCCTCTACGTTGAGGTCAAGCTTCTTCAGCGCCTGAACGCCGCCGGGATAGGTTTTGGTGAGCCCGGAAATTTCCAGTGCATAAGTCATTGCGAATCCATACCCTGTTGTAGTGACATCAAAGCCCTATGAAATGATAGTGCGCTCACGCCGAGCATGCGGGGTTATTCAGAGATAACGAGTGAAAAATCAAAGATGAAGCGCTGAGCGATAACCCGCGACACTTTACCACTCTGCATGCGGCAGGGGAACGCGAGCGCAGCCCGTAAGTCATTGACTCGCGGGCTGCGCATCTTATCGCAGGCTGAAGGGATTAGCCTTGGAAGATTGTGCGGTTATTCACCGGTCGGGATAACTTTGCCGATATACGGCAGATGACGATAGCGTTGCGCGTAATCGATACCAAAGCCCACCACGAATTCATCAGGGATGGTAAAGCCGACATACTCCACGGTGACCTCCACTTCGCGGCGCTCTGGTTTATCCAACAGAGTGCAGATCGCCAGTGATTTTGGCTCACGCAGGCGCAGGATTTCACGCACTTTGCTTAGGGTGTTACCGGAGTCGATGATGTCTTCCACGATCAGCACATCTTTACCGCGAATATCTTCGTCGAGATCTTTGAGGATTTTCACGTCGCGGGTCGATGACATGCCGCTGCCGTAGCTGGAGGCCGTCATAAAGTCGACTTCATGCGGCACGTCGATGGCGCGGCAGAGATCGGCCATAAACATAAAGGAGCCGCGCAGCAGACCTACCAACACCATTTCGCTGCCGCTGCTACGGTAGTGTTCGCTAATCTGCTTGCCCAGTTCGGCAATACGGGTTGCGATCTCCTGCTCAGAGATCATCACGTCGACGGTGTGTTTCATTGCATTCGCCTGGTTAAGGTTTTTCAGAAAGCCACGAAGTCTATCATAGTCGAACCAACCTCTAACGCGGCGCACAGAACGCAAACGATACCGTGGCAAAATTTATTGCGCTGTCCTTAACTACAGGAATCGTTCCCCCCTCTTACCGGTGACCTCTGGAGATCCTATGACCGCTTCATCCAGTAAAAAAACACAGATAGGCACACACGATCTGCATCCGGAAACGCAAATGCTTAACTACGGTTACGATCCGCGGCTGTCAGAAGGCGCGGTCAAACCGCCGGTGTTTCTCACCTCGACCTTTGTGTTTAACAGTGCCGAAGAGGGACAAGATTTCTTTGATTTCGTCGCCGGGCGTAAACAGCCGCCAGAGGGGAAAAGCGGCGGGCTGGTCTATTCACGCTTTAACCATCCTAATAGCGAGATTGTTGAAGATCGGCTGGCCATCTATGAACAGGCGGAAAGCGCCGCGCTGTTCTCATCTGGCATGTCGGCAATTGCCACCACTCTGCTGGCGTTTGCACGCCCCGGAGAGGTGATTCTGCACTCGCAGCCGCTGTATGGCGGCACTGAGACGCTGTTGAGCAAAACGCTGCACGATTTAGAGATTAAAGCCGTGGGCTTTAGCGATGGCACCGATGAAGACAAGGTGTATGAAGCGGCTAAACTGGCGTGGCAGCGAGGTCGTGTGGCGCTGATTCTGATTGAGACGCCAGCCAATCCAACCAACAGCCTGGTGGATATTCAGTTGATGAAGCAGGTGGCGGACGTGATCACGCAGCAGCAAGGTTCGCGTCCGATTCTCGCCTGCGACAACACGCTACTCGGCCCGCTGTTTCAACGCCCTTTGCAGCACGGTGCGGACTTGTCGCTTTACTCGCTCACCAAATATGTCGGCGGCCATTCGGATCTGATTGCGGGTGCCGTGCTGGGCAGTAAAGCGCTGGTGAGCAAGGTGCGTTCGCTGCGCAGTGCCATCGGTACTCAGCTTGATCCGCACTCCAGCTGGATGATTGGCCGCTCGCTGGAAACGTTGTCATTGAGAATGGAGAAAGCCGCCAGCAATGCGGAAAAAGTCGCCGCGTTTTTGCGCGATAGCCCGCAGGTGGAAAAACTGCACTGGCTGCCCTATCTCGATGCCAACAGCTCGGCGGGAGAAACCTATCAACGGCAATGCAGCGGCGCAGGGTCCACCTTCTCGTTCGATATCAAAGGCGGCCAACCGGCCGCATTTCGTTTTCTCAATGCCCTGGGGCTATTCAAGCTCGCCGTGAGTCTCGGCGGCACCGAATCACTCGCCAGCCATCCAGGCAGCACCACCCATTCCGGCGTGCCGCAGGAGGTACGCCAGCGTATCGGCATTACCGATGCCACGGTACGTTTATCGATTGGTATTGAGCATGCTGATGATTTGATTGAGGATATCCGGCTGGCACTGGAAGCGGCGCTGTCAACGTAGAGAGTGCCGCCGAATCGACTGACTACAAAAGTGTTACCTATGGGATCGGTTTGATCTGTTAACCCTGTGCCCAGTTGTACCTTCATGCGGCACCCTACACCCTCAGCGCCTGTAGGGTCGCCATTAATGGCGACCGAGCGGAGTCGCCATCAGGTAAAAGAGAGCGATTAACTGACCGTAAAGCCCAGCATCATGCCGGTATCTTCATGCTCCAGCAGATGGCAATGCGCCATGTAGGCGTTATCGGCATTGGCAACGTAGTTAAAGCGCACCAGCACTTCACTGCGCCAGCCGTTCACGCTGACCATGTCTTTCCAGCCTGCACGATGAGGCGCTGGCGGCTTGCCGTTTTCTGACAGAATGCGGAACTGGGTGCCATGGATGTGGAACGGATGCAGCATGGCATCGCCTTCACCGGAAATGGTCCATTTTTCCACTTTACCGAGTTCGGCGTTAAACATCGGCTTGGTCATATTAAACGCCTGACCGTTGATTTTATTGCCGTTGTGGAAATCATAAGCCGCCGTTTTTGCGTGATCCATCGGCATACTGCCATGGTCCATCTTCATGGCGCCGCCGCTCATGTCCATGTTGCCATGGTCCATCTGCATGGCCCCGCCTTTCGTATCCATGCTGCCGTGATCCATTTTCATTCCGGCCATGGCTTTATGACCGTAGCGATCCATCAGCGCCTGCATGCCTTGTTGATCCAACTGCGGATCCATCATCAGCTGCAGCCAGCGGCTTTGCACGCCTTCCACTGACGGCAGCGGCGGCAGCTCCACCAGCTTATCCGGCATGGAACCGCTCGCCATCACGCGCAGCGGCAGAATTTGCACCAGCGGCAGCGGCTGATCAAAGGGTGCCAGCGTCATGCCCATCTGCGTTACAGGCAGCGTCACCATGTCGAAGGTTTTGCCGTCTGAGGTGTCAATCATCACTTCGAAACGCTCGCCCGGCAGCAGCGGCAGGCTCTCCACTTTCACCGGTTCTGCCAGTAAACCGCCATCACTGGCAATCACGTACATTGGTCGCTTATCGCTGGTGGCGATATCCAGCGAACGGGCATTACAGCCGTTAAGCAGACGCAGGCGCAGCCAGCCGCGCGGCACCGCCTGTTGTGGATACTGCACGCCGTTGGTTAACATCATGTCACCAAACCAGCCCACCGCCGCGCGCATAATGTCGAGTTGATAATCGATTTTGGAACCGTCTTTGGTCAGCTGTTTATCCTGGAAAATCAGCGGCACATCATCTTCGCCCCACTGCATCGGCAGACGCAATTTGCCGGAATCTTCGTCCTCCAGCAGTACTAATCCCGCCAGCCCCTGCGCCACCTGATAGCCGGTTTTCCCGTGCAGATGTGGATGGAACCAGCAGGTGGCAGCCGGTTGATCGGGCGTAAAGGTCACCTGACGTGAGCCACCAGGTGCAATCATCGCCTGCGGCCCGCCATCGACATCGCCGGGGATTTCCAGCCCATGCCAGTGCAATGTCGTCGCTTCCGCCAGCCGATTATGGATATTCACTGTGACCGCTTTCTCGCGCGGCAGGCGCAGCGCCGGGCCGAGCAGGCTGCCGTTATAGCCCCATGTCGGGACGGATTTTCCGTTCCATTGGCTGGTGCCACTCATCGCGGTGAGCGTGTATTGTCCGCGTGCATCGGGCTGCAAAATAGAGGGAATCGGTAATAGCGGACGCGTAGCCGCCATAAGCGAACGGCTCCACAGTGGCAGAGCGCCTGCCGCGCTGAGTGCGGCAGTCAATTTTAGAAAATGACGACGTTGCATATGCTTATCCTTGTCGTGAATATGGGCACAGCGTAAACCTTTACCCTGCAGGAGGGTCAAGCCCTGAAACAGAATGCACTGATAAAAAGCGCGGGAATCGCCCGTTTGGGCAAATTTAGCGGAATCCCTGCAATAACTGTGCTAACGTCAATTCATTGCCCCTTGTTGAGAATGATTATGACGAAAAGCATCAAGATCCTGCTGCTGGCGGGACTCCTTGGCTTCTCCTCCACCAGTTTTGCCCTGAGTGAATCCGAAGCGGAAGATTTGGCTGACCTCACGGCTGTGTTTGTCTATCTGAAGAACGATTGTGGCTATCAGGATCTGCCCGATGCGCAGATTCGCAAAGCACTGGTGTTTTTTGCCCAGCAGAACCGCTGGGATCTGAGTAATTACAGCAACTACAACATGAAGTCGCTCGGCGAAGAGAGCTACAAAGATTTGAGCGGTATCGCCATTACCAACGACAAGAAGTGTAAGTCGCTGGCGCGTGACTCATTAAGTCTGCTCGCTTACGTTAAATAGCCCGCCACACCGCTCTTCTGCTGAAGGTTTGACCGTGCAACCACGGTCATAATTCGCTATCCTTTTTTCCCTTTTCATGGCGATGACATTCGAGGAGAGCCCCATCATGGCCCAGGATGAAATGTGGTATGAGACGCTTCATGCCGGATTTGGACAGTATTTCACGGTAGATAAACTGCTTTATCGCGACAAAACGGCGCATCAGGATCTGGTGATCTTTGAGAATGCTGCTTTTGGTCGTGTCATGGCGCTGGACGGTGTAGTGCAAACCACCGAGCGCGATGAGTTCATCTACCACGAAATGATGACCCACGTGCCGCTTCTGGCGCACGGCAAGGCGAAACGCGTGCTGATCATCGGCGGCGGCGACGGCGCGATGTTGCGCGAAGTCTCACGCCATCAAACGATTGAACAGATCACCATGGTCGAGATCGATGCTGGCGTGGTGAGTTTCTGCAAAGAGTATCTGCCCAATCACAGCGCCGGTGCCTATGACGATCCCCGGCTGAACCTGGTGATTGATGATGGCGTCAATTTCGTCACTCAGACGCAAGAGAAGTTCGACGTCATTATTTCCGATTGCACCGATCCCATCGGTCCCGGCGAAAGTCTGTTTACCTCCGAGTTTTACGCAGGCTGCAAAAATGCGCTTAATCCGGGCGGAATCTTCGTGGCACAGAATGGCGTCTGCTTCCTGCAGCAGGAAGAAGCGATCAACAGCCATCGCAAACTCGGTCATTACTTCTCCGACGTCAGCTTTTATCAGGCGGCGATCCCCACCTATTACGGCGGCATTATGACGTTTGCCTGGGCGAGTGATAATGAGTCATTGCGTCAGTGGGATACATCGACCCTGGAGTCGCGTTTTGAAGACGCGGGCCTGCGCTGCCGCTATTACAATCCTGCGATACATGTCGGTAGCTTTGCCTTGCCGCAATATCTGCTGAATGCTTTATCGTGTGAGGAGTGACGAAATTGCAAAAGCTGAAACTACATGGCTTCAATAATCTCACCAAAAGCCTGAGTTTTTGTATTTACGATATTTGCTACGCCAACAGCGAAGCCGAACGTGATGGCTATATCGCCTATATTGATGAGCAATACAACGCCAATCGCCTTACTGAAATCCTGACCGAGACCTGTTCGATCATTGGTGCCAACGTGCTGAACATCGCGCGCCAGGATTATGAACCGCAAGGTGCCAGCGTCACTATTCTGGTCAGCGAAGAACCGATCAACCCGCAGGACATCGACAAATCTGAGCACCCAGGTCCGTTGCCCAACTCCGTGGTGGCGCATCTGGATAAGAGCCATATCTGCGTGCATACCTACCCGGAAAGTCATCCTGAAGGCGGATTGTGTACCTTCCGTGCCGATATTGAAGTCTCAACCTGTGGCGTCATTTCACCGCTGAAAGCACTTAACTACCTGATCCACCAGTTAGAGTCGGACATCGTCACCCTTGATTATCGCGTGCGTGGTTTTACCCGTGACGTGAACGGCGTGAAGCACTTTATCGATCACGAAATCAATTCGGTGCAGAACTTTATGTCCGAGGATATGAAGGCGATGTACGACATGGTCGATGTGAACGTTTATCAGGAAAATATCTTTCACACCAAGATGATGCTGAAGGAGTTTGACCTGAAGTATTACCTGTTCAATACCAAGCCAGAAGATCTGAGTCCGCAGGAGCACAAGCGTATTACTAACCTGCTGTGGAAGGAGATGCGCGAGATCTATTACGGCCGCAACATTCCGGCGACGGGATTGAAGCAGTTGTAGTGGGTTGTAGGGTCGCCATTGCTGGCGACCTTCTTACATCAAGCCGTTAACTCCAGCCCAATGCCACGCTCGCGTAACTCGCGGCACACCACCTCATCCAGACGCGCATCCGTCACTACATCGGTCAAACTATCAATCGGCGCGGCACAATACAGCGACCAGGAACCGTATTTACTGCTGTCAGCCAGCAGGATGCGGCGACGTGCATTCGCCAGCAGATCCATCTTCAATCCAGCTTTATCTTCCGTCGGCGTGGTAATCCCGCGCTCGATACTCCATGAGTTACAGCTGACAAACGCGATATCGGGATTGATGCTCCGCAACAATCGACGACCATGTTCACCAATGCAGGACTGGCTGGAGTCATCAATGCGGCCACCAATAATGGTGGTTTCAATCTGCTTGAATTCAGACAGGAACAGCGCGATGTGCAGATCGGCAGTGATCACCCGCAGCTTCAAATGCGTTAGCTGTCGTGCCAGTTCCAGCATGGTGGTGCCGGCATCCAGCACCACTGAGTCGCCTGACTGCACATAACTGGCGGCAAACTGCGCGATGGCCTGCTTCTCGGCCAGATTACGCTGCATCTTTTCCAGCGTGGTCGGCTGAGCAGGAATAAAGCGATTGAGCGTCACCCCGCCATGGCTGCGGCTAATGACGCCTTCCTTGTCGAGCTTGATCAGATCGCGGCGGATCGTCGCCGGTGAAGCCGAGATCGCACTCACCAGCTGTTCTACAGTGACCAGATTATGACTTTTCAAATAGTCCATAATCTGGTCGAGACGGCTTTGTCCCTTCATATTTCCCTATGCTAGCTGCATCGCGAGTTTAATGGAGATCGCCATGCTCGCAGAGTTCGCTTTACCTGTCCAGGCGATATCAAACGCCGTACCGTGGTCCGCAGAAGTGCGGATAAACGGCAGGCCAGCGGTGATATTCACGCCATCATAAAAGCCTAACAATTTCAGTGGGATGTGTCCCTGATCATGGTACATCGCCACCACCATATCGTACTGGCCTTGCTGGCACTGCAGGAACACGGTATCCGGCGGGCAAGGGCCATAAACATCAATGCCCTTCTCTTTCATCACTTTGATCGCCGGTGCCACGGTGGTGATCTCTTCGTCACCAAACAGGCCATTTTCGCCCGCGTGCGGGTTCACCCCTGCAACGGCAATGCGCGGATGATCAAAACCAACCCGGCGCAGGAAGGTATCCGCCATGCCGATCACCGTCTGGATGCGATCGCCATTGAGCGTGTCGAGGAACTTACGCAGCGCAATATGCGTCGTCACATGGATCACCTTCAGGTGATCGGTGTACAGCACCATGGCGTAGTTTTTGGTGTTAGTCAGCTGCGCCAGCAGTTCGGTATGCCCAGGATAAATATGTCCTGCCGAGTGCAGCGCTTCTTTATTGAGTGGAGCTGTCGCAATCGCATGCACTTCACCGGCCAGTGCCAGTTCGGTGGCGCGCTTCACACAGCGCCAGGCCAAATCGCCCGCTTCTTTCTGCACTACGCCCGGTTTTAAGGCTTCAGGATTCGCCAGCGGCTCATCGATCACATTGATGATGCCCGGTGCAAAATGCGCGTCTTTGACGTTGTCCAGTACGCGTAATTCAGCCTGCGGCGTAATGTTCAGCCCCATCACCCGACGCAGCGTGCTGGCACAGCCGATCACTAC
Source organism: Pantoea sp. alder81 (assembly GCF_020179835.1). Classification (GTDB taxonomy): domain Bacteria; phylum Pseudomonadota; class Gammaproteobacteria; order Enterobacterales; family Enterobacteriaceae; genus Pantoea. Next base: position 36,845 of record NZ_JAIUDA010000003.1, read on the forward strand.
CGCCGGGATACCCGCCAGGTCGCCTTCCGCTAGCGCTTTGATGATGATCTCCGGGCTGATGCCTGCAGGATCGCCCATGGTCACCGCAATAATTTTATTCACTCGACTTCTCCTCAATGAAACGGATGGCTTCTACCAGGGTGTTTTCGTCTCCAAAGCCACCCGCTTTGGTCATCACCGGCAGGTGTAATTCGCTATTTAGCAGAACCCCGTGCGGCACACAGCCCGCCACCAGGCCCTGAATCTGGAAACCTTTGGCGCCGAGCGCCTGTGCGACAGCCATCGCCACGTCGCCGCCCGAAAGATACAAGCCGGCAGGCAAGACATGACGGCAAACACTGTGGGTCAATTGAGCGAGGAAGAGGCAGATGCGTTCTCCCAGTTCCTGACGTGACACCTGATGTTGCTGACACAGCTGTTCGATCTCATGGCGTTGTTCTGCATGCTGCGTGGTGCGCACCACGCAGTGCGCGCCGTCGCGTAACGCCTGTTGCATCGCCTGCTGCCACTCAGCGGCCTGCGGCCATGCGGGCTGAGCAAACAGCTGACAGATATCTATATCGATAATGCGAATGTCGCGCTGGGTCGCGAGGCGAGCGATCTGCTGCTGCGCGATGGCGCTCATTGAACCCACCACCGCCAGCACCGGCCTGGCAGGACGCGACGCCAGATATTCGCCCAGGGCATCACCTAATCCGGAAGCGCCCGCGAGTAGTGGTCGTGCGGGTAAACTCGCCGCCGCCGCCACGATCAGCGCAATGTCAGCATCCTGCTCGGCATCCAGCACCACTAAGCCCTGCTTACTGGCGAGCACCTGTGCCAGCTTGCCACTGCGCACCGTCGCCAAATCAAGGGTTTCACCTGTCAGATCGCTTTGCATGTGCAGACGGGTTAACACATGGCTGCTGGTCACCGGGGTTTTCGGGTCACTGGCAAATTCGGTATCCGTCAGACGCTGCTGGTTGATCCAGACTTCACCCTTACGCGTGATGCGGCCGAGTTTCGGCACGGCGGGCACCACCAGTGCTAATGATTTTCCGCTGGCGTGTAACGCGGCTTCTATCTCTGCACCGGGATTGCCGCGCAGCGTGGAATCAATCTTTTTAAACAGCCAGCCATCCTGGGCAATCGCCTGATGCTGCTGTAATGCTAGCGTTGTACGATGCGCTGCTTCTGCTGCGCTGACTGCACGGCTGTCGGTGCTGATCACCAGCACATCGGCGCTGCTGGCATCGTGGGCTGTACTGCTATCAAACAGCACATGCACCTTTGCGCCTGCTCGCGCCAGTCCGCTACCGGCGTCGTTGGCACCGGTAAAATCATCCGCGATCACTAAGACGGGTGTTTTCCATGGCTGTGAAGTCATTCTCTTTCCTCTACCGGCAGCTCGCCGCGTTGAGATTGATTATATTCAATCATGATTGATTATATGTGAGCAAGATCAAATTATTTGAAATCAATTTGTCCTATAAATTTAGGCACTGTAGTGACAGAACCCGCACTGAATGAGCAAAGTTAATCATTTAGTACGAAAAAACCGCGATAAGGGTATGAAATGAATATCAACAGCACCGTGATCAGTGGCTTCCAGGCGCTAAATGACCTCAGCTATTTACTGCAGGGTAAAGAAAAAGCGCTTCTGGTCACCGACAAGAATATCGAAGGCATTCCAGCGGTTCAGTCGCTGATCGCGCAGCTGAAGCAGCAGATCAGCAGTTTGAGCATTGTGAACAGCGTGCCGCCGGAGCCGAGCCAGCACGATGTCGCCGCCATTGTTGCTGCTTTACCGTCAACCGACATCGATCTGGTGATTGGCGTCGGCGGTGGCAGCGTGTTGGATGTCGCCAAACTGCTGTCGATTCTGTGCGTTGACGGCGCGCCGACACTGGATGCCCTGCTGGCCGGTGAGAAACCACTGACCCGCACCACGTCACTGTTGATCCCGACCACTGCCGGCACCGGCTCAGAAGCCACGCCAAACGCGATCCTGGCGATCCCAGAGAAAGAGACCAAAGTCGGCATCATTACCCCGGTGATGCTGCCTGATTATGTCGCACTGGTGCCAGAGCTGACCACCAGCATGCCACCGCATATCGCCTCTTCCACCGGCATCGATGCACTGTGTCATCTGATCGAGTGCTTTACCGCCACCGTGTCCAATCCGGTGAGCGACAACTATGCGCTGATCGGCATGAAAAAGCTGTTTGCCAGCCTGGAGACCACCATCGCCGAACCGGGCAATCTGGAAGCGCGCCTGAATATGCTGTGGGCCTCTTATTACGGCGGCGCATCGATTGCCCACGCCGGTACCCATCTGGTGCATGCGATGTCTTATCCGCTGGGCGGCAAATATCATCTGCCGCACGGCGTGGCGAACGCCATTCTGCTGGCACCCTGCATGCGCTTTGTGCGCCCCGCCGCCGTAAGCAAATTCGCGCAGGCCTACGATCTGCTGCCGGACGCCGATGCTTCGCTGGATGAAGAAGCGAAATCGCACGCGCTGGTGGAGTACTTCGCCGCACTGGTAAAACGTCTCAAACTGCCTGCCAGCCTGGAAGAACTGGGCATCGGCCCGGATCATCTGCCGTATCTGGTTGAAGCCGCGCTCGACGTGCAGCGACTGATGAAAAATGTACCGATGAAAGTGAGCGCCGATGACGTACGAAACGTATACCTGACGCTGTTTCCGGCTTTGAATCACTAAGGATTAATGAGGGAATCATGAGCAAGAAAATTCAGGGCGTATTAACCGCCATCGTCACCACCTTTGATAGCGAAGGTGCGTTTAATCCCGCGGCACAGCGCCTGCAGGTGCAACGTCAACTCAGCGCCGGTAACGGTATTTTCTGCGGCGGCACCAACGGTGAGTTCTTTGTGCTCAACGAGCAGGAGAAATTAGCCGTCACCGAAACCTGTGTCGATGAAGTGAACGGCAGCGCGCCGGTTGTGGCCCACATCGGTGAGATTTCTACCCGTGAAACCATTCGTCTCGGCAAGCAAGTCGCCAAACTGGGCGTGGATGCGGTGTCGGTGATCACCCCGTATTTCGTGCCGCTCAAGCAGGAAGAGCTGATTGCCCACTATCGCGCCGTGGCAGATGCGATCGAAGTACCGCTGTATCTGTACAACATCCCTGCGCGCACCGGTAACACCTTGCAGCCGGAAACCGTGCGTGCGCTGGCCTCGCACCCGAATATCATTGGTATTAAAGACAGCGCGGGCAGTTATGAAAGCCTGAGCGGTTTCCTCAAGGCCGCTGAAGGCATGGAGAACTTCAACGTGCTGACCGGCCCAGACTCGCTGATCCATCGCGGCTTTGTTGAAGGCTGCACCGCCTGTATTTCGGGTCTCGCCAACGTAGCCCCTAAAGAGATCAACGCCATCTGGGCACGTTTCCACGCGGGCGATATTGAAGGTTCACGCCAGGCGCAGGAGAACATCACCGGCCTGCGTACCGATCTTTACAGCGTCGGTTTCCCACCAGCCACCGTGAAGAAAGCCGTGTCACTGCTGGGTTCTGATGTAGGTAACAGCCGCTATGCGGTGAGCTTCTCTGTCGAAGAAGAGCAGAAGATCCGCCAGATCGTGAATCAGTATTTGCAGTAAATACCGATTGGGCAGCGATTGCTGCCCGTTCCAACACCAGGATTGGGAAAAGCCATGAAAGTTATCTGTACTTCACCCTCTTTCGCAAAATATGACGCTGCGCCCATTGATGCGCTGCAACAACAGGGTTTTGAGCTGATCACGCTGCCCGCCGATGCGCCACTGAGTGCGCTGGAGCCGCATCTGGCCGATACCGTGGCGATGATCGTTGCTTTTACCGACGTGAACGAAGAACTGCTGGCAAAAGCACCTCAGCTGAAAATCGTGTGTAAGCATGGCGTGGGCGTCGACAACATCAATCTGGATGCCACCCGCGCACGCGGCATTTACGTCACCAATGTGCCGGATGCCAACAAACATGCCGTGGCCGACTTCGCCTTTGCCCTGATCCTCAATAGCGCACGCCAGATTACACAGGCTGCGATTGAAACCCGCGCCGGCAACTGGCCGCGCATCTTTGCCACTGATGTGTATGGCAAAACGCTGGGGATTATCGGCCTTGGGAATATCGGCAAACAGGTAGCGCTGCGTGCCAAAGGCTTCAACATGCGCGTGATTGCTTTCGATTTTTATCCAGATGAAAAATTTGCCGCCGAGCATGGCATCGAATTCGTCAGCCTCGATCATCTGACCGAAAGCAGCGATTTCATCACGTTGCACAAGCCGCTCACTGATAAAACCCAGAATCTTTTTGATGCTGCGCGTATCAAGCGTATGAAAAAGAGTGCATTCCTGATCAACGCCTCACGCGGTGGCATCGTCAACGAGCAGGATCTGTATCAGGCGCTGCTGGATAACGTCATCGCTGGCGCGGCTGCCGATGTCTTCGAGCAGGAACCACTGGCGGAGCATCCGCTGTTCACCCTCAGCAACTTCATCCCGACTTCGCATATCGCGGGTTACACCGACGGCGCCATCAGCGCCATTGGTGAACGCTGCGTGGCGCAGATTGTGCAGTGCATCAAACAGGGCGAGCGCCCGACAAATGTTATGAACGGGCTGGATTAATTTTTCTCAACACCCTACTTAATCCAAATTTTAATCCCCAGTCATTGGCGCGGTAATCCGGCGACCACGTCATTCATCCCCAGTAAACGAGCGGGATGAATGATTGGATTGAAGGCTTTTTACTGCGCGAAGGACACCGGGAAGGTGAAAAAATATTATGAACAACACCTCTCGCTCTACCCGCGTTCGCTGGTGGATTGCAGGCCTGATGTGGCTGGCAATCGCCATTAACTATATTGACCGAACAGTACTCTCTGCGGCTGCCCCGCATTTGATTAAAGAGCTCGACATCAATCCAGAGATGATGGGCTTTATCATGGCGGCGTTCTTCTGGTCATACGCGCTGCTGCAAATCCCGGCAGGCTGGTTCGCCGATCGCTTCGGTCAGAAAAAAGGTCTCGGTATTGCAGTAGCCTGGTGGTCGATTGCCACCATGGCGATGGGCCTGGCGACCGGCTTTAAATCACTGCTGGCGCTGCGTTTAGCACTCGGCGTCGGTGAAGCCGCTGCCTATCCCAGCAATGCCGGTATCACCGCGCGCTGGTTCCCGGACCGCGAACGTGCCACGGTTTCAGGCCTGTTCGACAGCGCCTCGAAGTTTGGTGGTGCCGTGGCCATGCCGCTGATCGTGTTTATGATCGCCATGTTCGACTGGCGCATCACCTTCCTGGTGATTGGATCACTCGGTGTGTTCTGGGTGATTGCCTGGTACTTTATCTATGCGGAAAACCCGGAAGATCACAAAGCGATCAGTCAGGATGAAGTGCGCTTTATCCGTGATGGCCAGGCGCAGAAACACGGCGACAAAAGTGTACGTCCGATGAAGTGGTACAAGCTGCTGCGCTACCGCAATATCTGGGCGATGTGTATTGGCTTCTTCACCATCAACTACACCTCATACTTCTTTATCACCTGGTTGCCGACTTACCTGGTGAAAGATAAAGGCATGGATTTCCTCAAGATGGGGATGGTGGCTGCACTGCCGCTGATTTGCGGCATGGTGATTGAAGTACTGGCCGGTTGGGCATCGGATCGCATGGTGCACAAAAAAGTGCTGTCGCTGACCGCCACGCGCAAACTGTTCCTGACTATTGGCCTGGTAATGGCGCTGTGTATCGGGTTCGCGCCGTTCACTGACTCGGTATTTATGACCGTGCTGCTGCTGTGCATCGCCAAATCCGGTACTACCGTTGCCGCCTCTCAGGTCTGGGCACTGCCGGGTGATGTGGCACCGCAGAACAGCGTGTCGATTGTCGCAGGCCTGCAAAACACCGTCTCCAACATGGGCGGTGCCGTGGGTCCAATCATTACCGGCGCCATCGTCGGCGCCACCGGGCACTTTACCTGGGCGCTGGTGTTCTCTGCTGTGTTAGTGGTTATCGGTATTCTTAACTACCTGTTCCTGATGGGCAAAGTCGAACCTATCGTGGATGAGGAACAGGTGCATCATCCACACTCCGTAGTAAGCGGCGCGTAAGTGCCAAACTCGCCGCATCGTCCTGATGCGGCGTTTCCCCTACAAAATAAAAAAACAATTGGAGGCGACATGTCGCTGAATTCCAATGGATCACCTGCTGCATTACAGGCAAGTAAAGCGAAAGGGAAATTTCGTTTCGTCATTCTCACGGTGCTGTCGGTCGGCATCGCCATCAACTATATTGACCGCGCCGCCATGAGCGTCGCCATGCCGTTTATGAGTCAGGAGCTAAATTTCTCGCCCACTGATAGCGGCTTGCTACTCTCAGCGTTTTTCTGGAGCTATGTGCTGTTCCAGCTGCCCGGCGGCTGGTTGGTGGACAGGCTCGGCCCGCGTATTACCTTTGCCATCAGCAGCCTTGGCTGGGGTTTAGCCACCGCCGCCTGTGGGCTGGCCAGCTCGATTGCGGCGCTGGTGGGCTTCCGCTTTGTGCTCGGAGCGGTAGAAGCGCCCAGCTATCCCGCCAGTTCGTCAACGGTGACGCGCTGGTTCCCGCGTCAGGAACGCAGCTTCGCCGCCGCCACCTTCAACAACGGCAGTAAGATCGGTGGCACGTTGGCGATCCCAATTATCTCCTTCCTGATCGCGCTGGTTGGCTGGCGTATGACCTTTGTGCTCTCGGGTGTGGTCGCGGTGGTCTGGGCGCTGGCGTGGTATTTGTGGTATCGCGATCCGCGCGAACACAAAACCGTGACGCGTGAGGAAGTGGAATTCATTGAGGCCAACCAGGATCCGCAAACTGGCGAGCCAATGAGCGTGCGCCAGTTGCTTGGCCAACGCACCGTGCAGGCGATGATGGCAGGCTTCTTCTGTATCAACTTCGTCTCATACTTCTTCTTTACCTGGTTCCCAACCTATCTGGTAGAGACCTTCCACTTGTCACTGATGAAATTCGGCCTGCTCGGCATGCTGCCAGGACTGGCGGCGATAGTGGGTGGCTGGTGTGGCGGGTTGCTGTCCGATTCGCTGGTGCGTCGTGGCTACTCGCTCAGCGTGGCGCGCAAGATTCCGTTGGTGGGCGGCATGCTGGGTAGCGCCACCATCGGTTTGGCAGCGTTTTCCCCCACTGTTGGCCTGGCGCTGGCGGCACTCTGCTTTGCCAACTTCGCCGCCACCTTTGCGTCTGCCGCGCTGTGGGCCCTGCCGTCAGATGTGGCACCCAATCGCGCGAATGTCGCCACCATCGGCGGTATTCAAAACATGGCGGCCAATCTGGCAGGCATCATCTCGCCTATTCTGATCGGGGTGATCATGCAGTACACCCACTCCTTTGTGATCCCACTGGAGATCGCCGGAGTGATCGGTGTGGTGGGCGCCTTGATCTACGGATTCTGGCTGCCGCGTGTGCAGCCCATGGGCACAGAATCGGCTTTGGCACTGGATAGCAACGTGAGGAGAGAAGTATGAATACTCGCTGGAAGCACCGCCCGGCGCACGCCACCTGGGGGGATTTCGGTCCCGACGATCAGCTCGGTAGACTCAACTTACTCACCGCGCAGAAAGTATTGGAAGGCGTGGCGGAAGTGAAAATCGGGCAAACGTTTTGCCTGAGTTTACCGCTTGATTTACCCGGCGGCACGGCGATGAATCCGCGTCGCCCACCCCCGCAGCTCAATGCCACACGACGCGGCGAGCATGCCAATATGACCTATCCGTTATCGCGTGATAACCCGCAACTCACCGATGTGATCTGCGATGATACCGTGACGCTGGCGTTGCAATACTCGACGCAGTGGGACAGCCTGGCGCACATGGGCCAGTGGTTTGATGTCAACGGCAACGGCGAACCGGAGATGGTGTTTTACAACGGCTACAAGGCCAATGTGGATATCGTTGGTGAAACCGATTATCGCGGCGGCTGTGGCTGCGATCACGGCAGCCATTTGGGCGCGAAGAAACTCGGTATCGAAAATGTGGCGCAGCATGGCATGCAGGGCCGCGCGGTGATGATTGATATCAAGCGTCACTTCGGCACTGAGCGGTTTGCCTTTGGTTATCAGCATTTGCACCAGATCTTACAGGCGGATGACATCGAGGTGCGCCAGGGCGATATGGTGTGTTTCCGCACCGGCATGGATGAAGCGATTCTGGCGATGCAGGGCGAGCCGGATATGACGTTTTTGAACAGCCACTTTGCCGGATTGGATGGCAGTGATGAGCAACTGCGTAACTGGATCGTCGAGAGCGGCGTGGTGGCGCTGATTGCCGATAATCCAGCGGTAGAGATTTTACCGGCACGCCCAATGAACGATGATTTTTATCCGTCGCATCCGCTGCACGATCTCTGCCTGTTCCGGCTGGGGGTGTATCTCGGCGAGCTGATGTTGCTCAGCCCGCTGGCGGATTGGCTGGCGCAGCATCAGCGCCATGCGTTTCTGCTCACCGCCCCACCGCTGCGGCTGCCGGGCGCGGTGGGTTCACCGGCGACACCGATTGCCACCGTTTGATGCCGGTATAAACGGTAGCGGCGGTAACTGAGGAAGCACTGTGGCCGTGGGGAGCGCAATACATTGCGCCGCTACGGCCCGTGCGAAATTGTTTCGGTTATTTTCCTGCCAGAAACTGACGATACGCCGCAATCACCGCGAGGAAATCTTCCACACCGCAAAATGACAGGCTCTCTTCATCGTAATACGTCATGCCCTCTTCCATACCATCGTCTTCCAGCGCCAGCTGGTTGGCTCGGATCATGACCTCTTCTTCATCTAACCAAATCGTGTATTCATGCCCGATGCGCTGCCACTGATTAATAGTGCCTTTGACTTCCCGCGCCGCCGCTTCCACTTCATCCAGCAGACCCAGATTATCTCTGACTTCTTCATTGAACCAGTGTCCCACTGCTTCGTGGTCCATCGACATACGCACTTTGACCTGCCCGGTCAAATCACGCAAAAATTCATACTCCATGGGTTTGCCTCGTGTAGCTAATGGCGCGACGAGCAGCACCGGTTAGGTGCATTTTGTGCGTAGCGCGCTGAATAAAGTGGGATCGCGCTCGCATTATGCCAGGTCATGCCTGAGGAAAAAAGTGCATAAAAAAAGGGGACGATTCGCATCGTCCCCTCTTCATCCTTCGCGCCGATTAAACAGCGGTCTGGAAGATTACGCCGTCAGCTTTCTCAGTGTACTGACCCAGCTGGTCAAAGTTGAGATAGCGATAAGTATCTGCCGCGGTCTTATCAACCTGAACCATAAACTGCTGATACTCATCTGGCGTTGGTAGTTTACCCAGTAGGGAGGCTACCGCAGCCAATTCAGCCGAAGCCAGGAACACGTTCGCGCCAGTACCCAGACGGTTCGGGAAGTTACGGGTTGAAGTGGAAACCACTGTCGCACCGTCTTTCACACGCGCCTGGTTACCCATGCAGAGTGAGCAGCCTGGGATTTCGATACGCGCACCACTCTTACCAAAGACGCTGTAGTAGCCCTCTTCGGTCAACTGTGCGGCATCCATCTTGGTTGGCGGAGCCACCCACAGACGCGTTGGCAATTGACCTTTGTGCGCGTCCAGCAGTTTACCCGCTGCACGGAAGTGACCGATGTTGGTCATGCAAGAGCCGATGAACACTTCATCAATCTTCTCGCCCTGCACATCAGACAACCAGCGCGCATCGTCCGGATCGTTTGGTGCACACAGAATTGGCTCTTTGATATCGGCCAGATCGATATCGATCACCGCCGCATATTCTGCATCCGCATCGCCTTCCAGCAACTGCGGATCCGCCAGCCATTTCTGCATACCTTCTACGCGGCGCTCCAGGGTACGACGATCGCCGTAACCTTCCGAGATCATCCACTTTAGCAGCACGATGTTTGAGTTCAGATACTCAATGATCGGCTCTTGATCCAGCTTGATGGTACAGCCAGCTGCAGAACGCTCCGCAGAGGCATCCGTCAGCTCAAATGCCTGCTCAACTTTCAGTTTCGGCAGACCTTCGATTTCCAGCACGCGACCAGAGAAGATGTTTTTCTTACCCTTCTTCTCAACGGTCAGCAGGCCAGCTTTGATGGCGTACAGTGGAATGGCATGAACCAGATCGCGCAGGGTGATACCCGGCTGCATTTCGCCTTTGAAACGCACCAGTACCGACTCAGGCATATCCAGTGGCATCACGCCAGTTGCAGCAGCAAACGCCACCAGACCAGAACCCGCAGGGAACGAGATACCAATGGGGAAACGGGTGTGTGAATCACCGCCGGTGCCCACGGTATCGGGCAGCAGCATACGGTTCAGCCAGCTGTGGATAACGCCATCGCCCGGACGCAGTGATACGCCGCCACGGTTCATGATGAAGTCAGGCAGCGTGTGGTGGGTGGTCACGTCAACCGGCTTCGGATAGGCTGCGGTGTGGCAGAATGACTGCATGACCAGGTCAGCAGAGAAACCGAGGCACGCCAGATCTTTCAGTTCATCACGGGTCATTGGACCGGTGGTGTCCTGAGAACCCACAGAAGTCATTTTTGGTTCGCAGTAAGCGCCAGGACGAACGCCCTCTACGCCACAAGCACGACCGACCATTTTCTGCGCCAGTGAATAACCACGGGTGCTTGCCGCCACATCTTTCGCTTGCACGAACACATCGCTGTGCGGCAGACCCAGCGCTTCACGCGCTTTGGTGGTCAGGCCACGGCCAATGATCAGTGGGATACGACCACCGGCACGCACTTCATCCAGCAGCACTTCGGTTTTCAGTTCGAAGGTTGCCAGCAGCTCGTCAGTTTCGTGATTGCGCACTTCACCTTTATACGGGTAAACGTCAATGACATCGCCCATTTCCAGGCGATCAACGTCAACTTCGATTGGCAACGCGCCAGCATCTTCCATGGTGTTGAAGAAGATTGGTGCGATTTTACCGCCGAGGCACAGGCCGCCGCCTTTTTTGTTCGGCACGTACGGAATGTCATCGCCCATGAACCACAGCACCGAGTTGGTGGCAGATTTACGGGAAGAACCGGTACCGACGACGTCACCCACGTAGGTCAGCGGGAAGCCTTTTTTCTGCAATTCTTCGATCTGTTTGATCGGCCCAATGTTACCAGCATCGTCGGGTTCGATACCTTCACGGGCGTTTTTCAGCATTGCCAGCGCGTGCAGTGGAATATCCGGGCGAGACCATGCATCCGGTGCCGGAGAGAGGTCATCGGTGTTGGTTTCGCCGGTCACTTTGAACACGGTGGTGGTGATTTTTTCTGCCAGCTTAGGACGCTTCAGGAACCATTCAGCATCGGCCCAGGACTGGATAATTTTCTTCGCGTGGGAGTTACCCGCTTTCGCTTTCTCTTCGACATCGTAGAAGTTATCGAACATCAGCAGCGTGTGGGACAGGGCTTCAGCGGCAATCGGAGCCAGTGCTTCATCATCTAGCGCTTCGATCAGGGCATGGATGTTGTAGCCACCCTGCATGGTGCCCAGCAGTTGAACTGCCTTTTCGCGAGTAACCAGAGGAGAGAGGGCTTCGCCCTTAGTGACAGCTGCCAGGAAACCAGCTTTTACATAAGCTGCTTCATCAACACCTGGGGGTACACGGTTGACCAATAGATCGGTCAGGAATTCTTCTTCACCCGCTGGCGGGTTTTTCAGCAGTTCAACCAGCGCGGCCATTTGGGAAGCATCTAACGGCTTAGGTACGATTCCCTGGGCAGCACGCTCGGCAACGTGCTTACGGTATTCTTCTAGCACGACGTTCTCCTCGCTCTCATTGTATAGCTTTCCGGTACACCCCTTGAGCTGTCAAACAGTAGGGTGAGGTGCCCGGTTCCGCGTCGGCCAGCATAGCAGCATTTCGGCTGATTGTTAATCTGTTTACAAAAAAGCAACATCCGCGCGTTATTTAGCAGATTTATCTGGATTTTGAGCGAGGTCACACAAAAAAGCAGGCCACCTGAGCCTGTTTTTTTGTGATTGAAGGGCTAAAAATTAGCGATCGACCAGGGTGAATTCACTTTCGTTATAGCGCTCACCCTGAACATTTTGTGGATTGAACAGCGTGTCCAGTGCCGTCATATCCGCAGAATGAAGAGTAAGCGCGGCCGCAGCACAGTTTTGTTCCAGATTGGCGATTTTGCTGGCACCAGGGATTGGCACGATATCCTCACCTTTAGCCAGCACCCACGCCAGCGCCAACTGTGCCGCCGTCGCATCATAACCTGCAGCCATCTCTGATAGCTGATTCACTAACTTTTGGTTATGCGCCTGTGCATCCTGCTGGAAACGCGGCAGGTAGCGACGAAAATCATCTTCCGCCAGCGTGGCCGCCGCCGGGAATTTACCGGTGAGGAAGCCTCGGCCTAACGGACTGTAAGGGACAAATCCGATATTTAGCTCACGGCAGGTGGCGAGAAGCTCTTGCTCCGGATCGCGCGTCCACAGTGAGTATTCGCTCTGCAGGGCCGAAATCGGATGTACTGCCTGCGCACGGCGTAAGGTGGCCGATGAGACTTCGGATAAGCCGAGATACTTCACTTTGCCTTCACGCACCAGATCCGCCATCACGCCCACCACATCCTCAATCGGCACGGCTGGATCGAGACGATGCTGATAAAGCAATTCTATGGCTTCCACACCCAGGCGCTGGAGTGAACCTTCCACGGCGCGGCGGATATGCGCCGGTTCGCTATTGGCACCGGTAATGCGCTCCCAGCCCTCCCCATGATCGGTGATGCGGAAACCAAACTTGGTCGCCACTTGGATATCGCTACGGCCTTTAATCGCTTTCGCCAGCAGCGTTTCATTGGTGAAAGGGCCATACACTTCAGCGGTATCGAGGAAATTGACGCCAAGTTCAAACGCACGTGCCAGCGTGTTCAACGCCTGCTTCTCATCATTTTGACCATAGGCAAAGCTCATGCCCATGCAGCCTAATCCTAGTGCTGAAACCTGTAATCCCTGACTGCCCAGTTGACGTTGTTGCATTGATTTATCCTCTTCGCTTACGGTGTTAATGTTATAAACCTCAGCAATCGCAGCAACAATTGCGCTATTTTCGTTGATTTAATGAATGGAATTCAGCAATGAATAATTACCGTGCATCAATGCAAGAACTGGAGATGTTTGCCGCTATCGCGCAGCATCTGAGTTTTCGCAAAGCCGCTGAGGAGCGTAATGTCACGCCCTCGAGCCTGAGCCACGCCATGCGCAACTTTGAAGAGCGCTTAGGCGTACGGCTGCTGCATCGCACCACGCGAAAAGTGGCGCTGACCGAAGCCGGTGAGCGTTTTTTGCAGCGAATCCAGCCTGCGCTGGCTGACCTATCGCAGGCGGTGGATGAACTGAACGACTGGCGCAGCGATCCCCGTGGCGTGTTGCGCATTAGCATGCCGCGTTCAGCGGAGGCGCTGTTTTTTCAGTCCCTGATACTGCCGTTTGTACAACGCTACCCGGAGATTACGCTGGAGATCGACAGCAATGACGCGCTGGTGGATATCGTAGAAAGCGGCTTTGATGCGGGCGTACGCTATGGCGATGTACTGGCGCAGGATATGATCGCGGTGCCTTTTGGTCGGCCGATGCGTGCACTGGCGGTGGCCAGTCCGGATTTCCTTGCTCAGCACGGCGTTCCGCTGTTACCGGCGGAGCTATTGCAGTTTCCCTGCATTGAAAGACGCTTTCCGAGCGGACGTCGCTATCGTTGGGAATTTTGGCAGGATGGGCGCAAACAGGAAGTGGCGGTAAAAGGCTCGCTGGTGCTGGACAATAACGAGCGCATTCTGCAAGCAGCTCGCGCCGGTTTAGGGATCGCCTTTTTGCATCAGGATGCAGTCAGCAATGCATTAGCGACTGGAGAATTAGTTGAAATACTTGCTGAGTATACCCAGGTTGAGGAAGGATTCTGGCTCTATTACCCGAGCAGGAAATATCTATCCGCACCGTTGAGGCATTTTATTAATTGGATTAAAGATATCAATAAATAATTACCTGAACACTTAACACCTTTAATTAAAGCCTAACAATAAAACCGTAAGATTTAATTAAAATTAAAGACAGATTAGACGTGAAATAAGAAACAAATCGCGTAGACTGCCTGCGGGCGCTTGAGGCAATCTGCCTCAAGCATTTTCAATTGAGGTGGGTTGTGGAAGGAGAAACTCATGCGGTCAATTTTCATCAACCGCACGAGCAGGCAACTACCCGAAACACCTAAGCAATGTTAGGGTAGTTGCTTGCTCGTGCTAATGCAAGGAGTAAGTGATTATGAAGTTATCATTCAGCAAGCTGATTATCGGCGGGCTCATGCTATTAGTATTGTGCCTGGTGAATCGCAATACACTCTGTGAATTACGGTTTAAGATATTCGCTGCTGAATTATCTGCGGTAATGGCTTACGAAGTCAGGCAGTAACACTTCAATAGCAGGGGGTCGCCCCTGCTATTTCCCGCAAAGCTTATGCGTTAGCTCCAGCGCCTTATTTATCGTTTCAATTAAATAGAACCCGTAATAAAAAACGGCTCCATCAAGGAGCCGTTTCTTTATTTAGCACGAAAGATTATTTCTTTTTCGCTTTCGGGTTTGGCAGGTCAGTGATGCTACCTTCGAACACTTCAGCCGCCAGGCCAACAGACTCATGCAACGTTGGGTGCGCGTGAATGGTCAGTGCGATGTCTTCTGCATCACAGCCCATCTCGATCGCCAGACCGATTTCACCCAACAGCTCGCCGCCGTTGGTGCCGACAATCGCACCACCGATCACACGGTGAGTCTCTTTGTCGAAGATCAGTTTGGTCATTCCGTCTGCGCAGTCAGAAGCGATAGCACGGCCAGAAGCAGCCCACGGGAAGGTGGAGACTTCGTAGCTGATGCCTTTCTCTTTGGCTTCTTTCTCGGTCAGGCCCACCCAGGCAACTTCTGGCTCGGTATAGGCAATAGAAGGAATCACTTTCGGGTCGAAGTAGTGTTTCAGACCAGAAATCACTTCTGCCGCGACGTGGCCTTCGTGCACACCTTTGTGCGCCAGCATTGGCTGGCCGACGATGTCGCCGATAGCAAAGATGTGTGGCACGTTGGTACGCAGCTGTTTGTCGACGCGGATGAAACCACGATCGTCCACTTCCACGCCCGCTTTACCAGCATCCAGGCCTTTACCGTTTGGCACACGGCCAATCGCCACCAGCACTGCGTCATAACGCTGCGCTTCAGCCGGAGCTTTTTTACCTTCCATTGATACGTAGATACCATCGTCTTTCGCTTCAACAGCGGTCACTTTGGTTTCCAGCATCAGGTTGAATTTTTTGCTGATACGTTTGGTGAAGACTTTCACCACGTCTTTATCGGCAGCAGGGATAACCTGGTCGAACATCTCAACCACGTCGATCTCTGAACCCAGCGCGTTATACACGGTGGCCATTTCCAGACCGATGATGCCGCCGCCCATTACCAGCAGACGCTTCGGTACTTCTTTCAGTTCCAGCGCATCGGTTGAATCCCACACGCGTGGATCGTTGTGTGGGATGAATGGCAGTTCGATTGGGCGTGAGCCCGCAGCGATGATCGCGTTATCGAAGTTGATGGTGGTTGCGCCACCCTCACCTTCCACCACCAGGGTGTTAGCGCCGGTAAATTTACCCAGACCGGTAACCACTTTCACTTTACGGCCTTTAGCCATACCGGCCAGACCGCCAGTCAGTTGAGTGATGACCTTTTCTTTCCAGGTACGAATCTTGTTGATGTCAGTTTGCGGCTGGCCAAACACGATACCGTGCTCTTCCAGTGCTTTCGCTTCTTCGATCACTTTCGCAACATGAAGCAGCGCTTTTGACGGGATACAGCCTACGTTCAGACAAACACCACCGAGGGTGCTGTAACGCTCAACGATTACGGTTTCCAGACCTAAATCAGCGCAACGGAAGGCTGCAGAGTAACCTGCAGGACCTGCCCCAAGTACCACGACTTGAGTTTTAATCTCTGTACTCATCATGACCTCTTATTAGATTGCCGGCGGTCAAAAGCGAGCCCGTCCCAGGCTCCGCATGCCCTTTATCCACCGGGACATTTCACCGCAAGAGTTTACAGAATTGTTAATAAACTGCCAACCGCGGCAACATTGAATGCTTACAACAAGGCCGGCATTTGCCGGCCTTGGTTAACTTCACATCACCAGACGGCGAATGTCGGACAGTGTGTTGTTGATGATGGTGATAAAGCGCGCACCATCAGCACCGTCGATCACGCGGTGGTCGAAGGAGAGTGAGATTGGCATCATCAGACGCGGCTCAAACTCTTTACCATTCCACACTGGCTCCATCGCAGACTTGGAGACACCGAGGATAGCGACTTCTGGCGCATTAACAATTGGCGCAAAGTGCGTGGTGCCCAGGCCGCCAAGGCTGGAGATGGTGAAGCAACCGCCCTGCATATCGCTAGCCGTCAGCTTGCCATCACGCGCTTTCTTAGAAATCGCCATCAGCTCACGCGACAGTTCAGTGATGCCTTTCTTGTTCACATCTTTGAACACCGGAACCACCAGACCGTTTGGCGTATCAACCGCCACACCGATGTTGATGTATTTCTTCAGCGTCAGTTTCTGTGCATCTTCAGACAGTGAACTGTTGAAACGCGGCATCTGCTCCATCGCAGCGGCAACGGCTTTCATGATGAACACCACAGGGGTGAACTTCACATCCAGCTTACGTTTTTCCGCTTCGGCGTTCTGCTGCTTGCGGAACGCTTCCAGATCGGTGATATCGGTTTTATCGAAGTGCGTAACGTGCGGGATAACCACCCAGTTACGGCTCAGGTTCGCACCCGAGATCTTCTGGATACGACCCAGTTCCACTTCTTCCACTTCACCGAACTTGCTGAAGTCCACTTTCGGCCAAGGCAGCAGGCCAGGCAGGCTTCCGCCACTTGCCGCTGCAGCCGGTGCGGTTTCCGCACGCTTAACCGCATCTTTCACGTAAGACTGTACGTCTTCTTTCAGGATGCGACCTTTACGGCCGGTGCCTTTGACTTTCGCCAGATTCACACCGAACTCGCGCGCCAGGCGACGAATCACCGGGGTAGCGTGGACGTAAGCATCGTTCTCGGCAAACTCGCCTTTCGCGTCAGCTTTTGCTGCTGGCGCTGTAGCGGCAGGTTTCGCTGCCGCCGGAGCCGGAGCCGCTTCCTGTTTCGCCGCAGGTGCCGCAGCAGCAGGCGCAGCGCCTTCTACTTCGAACACCATGATCAGTGAACCGGTATTCACTTTATCGCCGGTAGACACTTTCAGCTCTTTCACGGTACCCGCGAATGGCGCTGGCACTTCCATTGACGCTTTGTCGCCTTCGACCACGATCAGTGACTGCTCAGCAGTGACTTTGTCACCCACTTTGACCAGTACTTCCGTGACTTCAACTTCATCGCCGCCGATGTCAGGCACGTTAACGTCTTTCGCACCACCGGCCGCAGCCGGTGCAGCCGCCGGAGCCGCTTCTTGTTTCGCCGCTGGGGCAGCAGCAGGTGCTGCACCCTCTGCTTCGAAGATCATGATCAGCGAGCCGGTATTCACTTTATCGCCGGTAGCGATTTTGATCTCTTTCACCACGCCCGCGAACGGTGCTGGCACTTCCATTGAAGCCTTGTCGCCTTCAACGGTGAGCAGAGATTGTTCCGCTTCAACTTTGTCGCCGACTTTCACCAGAATCTCGGTGACTTCAACTTCATCACCACCGATGTCCGGCACGTTGACTTCTTTGCTCACTGAAGCAGCAGCTGCCGCAGGCGCGGCTTCTGCTTTCTTCTCTTCTGCCGCCGGGGCAGCTGCTGCTGCGCCCTCAGCTTCAAAGATCATCATCAGTGAGCCGGTGTTCACTTTGTCACCGGTAGAGATTTTAATCTCTTTCACCACGCCAGCCTGAGGCGAAGGCACTTCCATAGAGGCTTTATCGCCTTCTACGGTGATCAACGACTGTTCAGCTTCGACCTTGTCGCCCACCTTCACCAGAATTTCGGTGACTTCAACTTCGTCTGACCCGATATCCGGTACGTTAATTTCGATAGCCATTACTCTCTTACCTCTTAAGCCAGACGCGGGTTAACTTTATCGGCATCGATGCTGAATTTGGTGATCGCGTCTGCCACCACTTTCTTATCGATTTCGCCGCGTTTA
This sequence comes from Pantoea sp. alder81, assembly GCF_020179835.1. Taxonomy (GTDB): domain Bacteria; phylum Pseudomonadota; class Gammaproteobacteria; order Enterobacterales; family Enterobacteriaceae; genus Pantoea. The sequence continues at coordinate 55,016 of NZ_JAIUDA010000003.1, forward strand.
GCCAGCTCACCCAGCGCAGCAACCACAACATACGATGCATCCACTTCGAAGTGGTGACGCAGGTTTTCACGGCTGTCTGAACGACCGAAGCCATCGGTACCCAGCACGCGATAATCGCTTGAAGGGACGTAGCTACGAACCTGTTCTGCGAACAGCTTCATGTAGTCAGTTGAGGCAACAGCTGGCGCTTCATTCATCACCTGAGCGATGTATGGCACGCGTGGCGTTTCAGTCGGATGCAGCATGTTCCAGCGCTCACAATCCTGGCCATCACGCGCCAGTTCAGTGAACGAGGTGACGCTGTAAACGTCTGAGCCGATACCGTAGTCTTTTGCCAGGATTTCCGACGCTTCACGAACGTGACGCAGGATAGAGCCTGAACCCAGCAGCTGCACTTTGCCTTTGCTACCTTCTACCGTTTCCAGCTTATAGATACCTTTACGGATACCCTCTTCAACGCCTTCTGGCATTGCTGGCATATGGTAGTTTTCGTTCAGCGTGGTGATGTAGTAGTAGATGTTCTCTTGCGCTTCGCCGTACATACGCACCAGGCCATCCTGCATGATCACCGCTACTTCATATGCGTATGAAGGATCGTAAGAGATACAGTTAGGAATCGTCAGTGACTGAATGTGGCTGTGACCATCTTCATGCTGCAAGCCTTCGCCGTTTAGCGTCGTACGACCCGAAGTACCACCGACCAGGAAGCCGCGCGCCTGTTGGTCGCCTGCCAGCCACATCAGATCGCCGATACGCTGGAAACCGAACATCGAGTAATAGATGTAGAACGGAATCATCGGCAGGTTGTTGGTGCTGTAAGAGGTCGCCGCCGCCAGCCAGGATGAACCTGCGCCCAGCTCGTTGATCCCTTCCTGCAGAATCTGGCCTTTCTCGTCTTCTTTATAGTAAGCAACCTGCTCACGGTCCTGCGGGGTGTACTGCTGACCGTTCGGGCTGTAAATACCAATCTGACGGAACAGGCCTTCCATACCGAAGGTACGCGCTTCATCCGCAAGGATTGGCACCAGACGATCTTTGATCGACTTGTTCTTCAGCATCACGTTCAGTGCACGCACAAACGCGATAGTGGTCGAGATCTCTTTGTTCTGCTCTTCCAGCAACGGTTTGAACTCTTCCAGCGTTGGCATTTCCAGCTTCTCGCTGAACTCTGCCTGACGGGTTGGCAGGTAGCCACCCAGCTTCTCACGCTGACCGTGCAGATAGTTGTACTCGTCAGAACCTTTATCGAAGGTCACGTACGGCAGGTTTTCGATCTGATCGTCAGCCACCGGCACGTTGAAGCGGTCACGGATGTAGCGAACGCCATCCATGTTCATCTTCTTCACCTGGTGCGCGATGTTTTTACCTTCCGCCGTGTCACCCATACCATAACCTTTGATGGTATGTGCGAGGATCAGGGTCGGCTGACCTTTGGTGTCCTGCGCTTTTTTCAGTGCTGCGTAGATTTTCTTCGGATCGTGGCCGCCACGGTTCAGCGCGAAGATCTCTTCGTCTGACCAGTCTTTCACCAGTGCAGCGGTCTCCGGGTATTTACCGAAGAAGTGCTCACGCACGTAGGCACCATCACGGGATTTGAAGGTCTGGTAGTCGCCATCAACGGTTTCGTTCATCAGCTGGATCAGTTTGCCGCTGGTGTCCTGCTTCAGCAGTTCATCCCAACGCGCGCCCCAGATCACTTTGATCACGTTCCAGCCAGCACCGGCAAAGATGCCTTCCAGCTCGTTGATGATTTTGCCGTTACCAGTAACCGGGCCATCGAGGCGCTGCAGGTTACAGTTAATGATGAACACCAGGTTGTCCAGTTTCTCACGGGTGGCGATGGTGATCGCACCTTTAGATTCCGGCTCATCCATCTCGCCATCGCCAAGGAAGGCGTAAACAGTCTGGTTTTTGGTGTCTTTCAGACCACGGTGATCCAGATATTTCAGGAACTTCGCCTGATAGATCGCATTCAATGGACCCAGACCCATAGACACGGTCGGGAACTGCCAGAAGTCAGGCATCAGTTTCGGGTGCGGGTAAGAAGACAGACCTTTACCGTGCACTTCCTGACGGAAGTTATTCATCTGCTCTTCGGTCAGACGGCCTTCCAGGAAAGCACGTGAGTAGATGCCCGGAGAAATATGACCCTGGAAGTAAACCAGATCGCCGCCGTCTTTATCACTGCGCGCACGGAAGAAGTGGTTAAAGCACACTTCATAAATGGTGGCAGAAGACTGGAAGGATGAGAGGTGACCACCCAACTCCAGATCTTTCTTCGATGCACGCAGCACCGACATGATGGCGTTCCAGCGAATTGCGGAACGGATACGACGTTCAAGAGAGGTGTTGCCCGGATAGTCCGGTTCATCTTCAACAGCAATAGAGTTGATGTAGTTACTGATAGCCGACGCACCGCCTGCCACTTTCACGCCACCTTTGCGTGCTGCGTTCAATACCTGATCAAGCAGATACTGCGCGCGCTCAACACCTTCTTCACGGATGACCGATTCGATCGCCTGTAGCCAGTCACGAGTTTCGATCGGATCCACGTCATTCTGTAAACGTTCTGACATGGGGTGTGTTCCTTATCTGTGTCTAATACGTTGAATTATCAGGAGCCTGTCTTCTTGTGCTTTGTTTCTTGTTCACAGCACAAGAAGACAGGTCCGTCGTTTGTTTTCCGCACGTTCGTTGCCGTGCGTTATTCCTTACGTTGCTGTAAACGACGCAGGGAGCGTTCACGACGACTCTGCTCCCGGCTTCTATCCAGCAAGATTTCCTCAATGAACGCCAGGTGACGATGGGAGGCCTCGCGTGCTTGTTCTGGCTCACGAGCCACAATCGCCTCAAAGATACTGGCGCGGTGACCGCTCACTTTCGCCAGCATTTCCCGGCGAGCGTAAAGCAATTCGAAATTCTGACGGACGTTTTGTTCCAGCATAGGGCCCATGGAACGCAGCAAATGCAACAGCACCACATTATGGGCGGCTTCTGTGACAGCGATCTGATACTTCATCACTGCATCTGCTTCGGCATCCAGATCGCCGCTGTCCTGCGCCTGCTGGATATGAACATGGCAGTCGCGGATGCGCTGCAGATCTTCATCTGTGCCACGCAGCGCCGCATAATAAGCAGCAACGCCTTCCAGCGCGTGGCGGGTTTCCAGCAGGTCAAACTGGGATTCTGGATGTTCGGCAAGCAGGCTCACTAACGGATCGCTCATGCTTTGCCAGAGATTTGTTTGCACGAAGGTACCACCGCCCTGACGGCGTAACAGCAGGCCTTTGGCTTCCAGGCTCTGAATCGCTTCGCGCAGGGATGGACGTGAGACATCAAACTGTTTCGCCAGTTCGCGCTCGGGGAGAAGCTTTTCACCTGGCTGGAGCGTCCCTTCCATAATGAGGGATTCCAGCTGTTGCTCAATCGCATCGGAGAGCTTTGGTTGGCGAATTTTACTGTAAGCCATCTTCCCTTCTTATTGTGCAAAACGTCCGGAGTAAATTGGTAATACCAATTGAAAAATGGTGCCCGTAAAGTAACAAAGTATTCACCTTGTGTCTATATGGCAGGCATCACACTTCCGGGGTATATCGCTGTTACAGCGCGCTAACTTCCCGTGATAAAGGCATATATTTGCTACGTAAGTGAATTGTTAACAGATTTCACTTTTACCAAACCTTACACTGAGTTAGCACTAAGCCTTACAGGCAACCATAAGCGAAAGCTATTCGTGTTTATTGTTTATTCATGTCAGAAATAACCTGGATGACACACAGTGAATGCTGCTGCTTTTTCAGCCATCTCTCAGCACAAAAAGCAAAAGCAGGTGCAAAGCGGCGCGCTTATCACTATTCTGGTCGCCATGGTAGTTTCAGCATGCACACAGCACGCCAAATACCGTAAAGAAAAGAATACATTGCGTAAAACAGCCTTACAGTGCGCGCACTGCAGGTGCACAATAACAACATCACGAGGTTTGTATGGAACAACAGCATGGCGAAGGACTGCATCGCGGTCTGAAAAATCGCCATATTCAGCTGATTGCGCTGGGCGGTGCCGTGGGTACCGGTCTGTTTCTGGGTAGCGCATCAGTGATTAAATCGGCCGGTCCGGCCGTGATTCTCGGTTATGCGATTGCAGGATTCATTGCCTTTCTGATTATGCGCCAGTTAGGTGAAATGGTAGTGGAAGAGCCGGTTGCCGGTAGCTTCAGCCACTTCGCCTATAAATACTGGGGCAACTTTGCCGGTTTCGCCTCTGGCTGGAACTACTGGGTGCTGTATGTTTTGGTCGCCATGGCCGAACTGAGTGCCGTGGGTAAATACATCCAATTTTGGTATCCCGAATTCCCTACCTGGGCCAGTGCCGCCATCTTCTTCGTGGTGATCAACGCCATTAACCTGACCAACGTAAAAGTGTTTGGGGAAATGGAGTTCTGGTTCGCAATCATCAAAGTGGTCGCCGTTATCGGCATGATCCTGTTCGGCGGCTGGTTGCTGTTTAGCGGCAACGCCGGTCCGCAGGCCAGCGTCACTAACCTGTGGAGCCAGGGCGGTTTCCTGCCACACGGCATGACCGGTCTGGTCATGATGATGGCGATCATTATGTTCTCGTTTGGTGGCCTTGAGCTGGTCGGAATCACCGCTGCTGAGGCAGATAATCCGCAAGAGAGCATCCCGAAAGCCACCAACCAGGTTCTGTGGCGTATCCTGATTTTCTACATTGGTTCTCTGGCGGTGCTGCTGTCATTGATGCCGTGGACACGCGTCACCGAAGAGACCAGCCCGTTCGTGTTGATCTTCCACGAACTGGGTGATGCCTTCGTCGCCAACGCATTGAACGTGGTGATCCTGACGGCTGCACTGTCGGTCTATAACAGCTGCGTTTATTGCAACAGCCGTATGCTGTTCGGCTTAGCACAACAGGGTAACGCGCCGAAAGCGCTGCTCAATGTTGATAAGCGCGGCGTGCCAGTGGCGACCATTCTGGTTTCAGCCGTTGCTACAGCGCTGTGCGTCCTGATCAACTACCTGATGCCGGGTGAAGCCTTTGGCCTGCTGATGTCACTGGTGGTCTCTGCGCTGGTGATCAACTGGGCGATGATCAGCCTCGCGCACATGAAATTCCGTAAGAAGAAGGACCAGCAAGGTGTGACTACGCGCTTTAAAGCCGTGCTCTATCCATTTGGTAACTGGCTCTGCCTGGTGTTCATGGCGGCCGTGCTGGTGATCATGGCGATGACGCCGGGTATGGCGATTTCTGTGTGGTTGATTCCTGTCTGGCTGGTGATTCTGGCCGTGGGTTACACCATCAAAAATAAAGTGCAAAAAACCTAATGTAAGTCTCTGCCCGGCACGCCAGTGCCGGGCAACATTCCTGATCTGCCTCACACTTTTCTGCGCCCACCTGTTTTGTCCATCTACGTGACCAATTGTTCCCCAGCAGGTTACTGATTTAACGCTGATAATTTCGTCTCACCTTGTCGCGGGAGACGAATAATGAATGGAGCAGCACTCTCATTCAGAGAGAAACTGGGGTACGGCATGGGCGATGCCGGATGCAATATGATCGGCGGCGCTATCATGCTTTTCCTTAACTATTTCTACACCGATGTGTTTGGCCTTGCGCCCGCGCTGGTCGGTACGCTGCTGCTTTCTGTTCGCGTGCTGGATGCCGTCACCGATCCGATTATGGGCGCCATTGCTGACCGCACGCAAAGCCGCTGGGGACGCTTCCGCCCATGGCTGCTGTGGGTTTCTGTCCCCTATGTACTGTTCAGCGTGCTGATGTTCACCACGCCAGACTGGAGTTATGAGAACAAAGTCATTTGGGCCTTTGTCACCTACTTCTTAATGTCTCTCACTTACACCGCTATCAATATTCCCTACTGCTCACTGGGCGGTGTGATTACCAACGATCCCGGTGAGCGTGTCTCCTGCCAATCCTATCGTTTTGTGATGGTGGGCGTGGCGACGCTGATCCTATCACTCTCTCTGCTACCGATGGCCGAGTGGTTTGGCGGTGACAATAAAGCGCGTGGCTATCAGATGGCGATGAGTGTGCTGGCACTGATAGGTCTGGTGATGTTCCTGTTCTGTTTCGCCACGGTTCGCGAACGTATTCGCCCTGCCGCGCCCAGTAATGACGATTTGAAGAAAGATCTGCGCGACGTCTGGAAGAACGATCAGTGGGTGCGCATCTTGCTGCTGACGTTTTGCAATGTCTGTCCCGGCTTCATCCGCATGGCGGCGACCATGTATTACGTCACCTGGGTAATGGGACAATCCACGCACTTTGCCACGCTGTTTATCAGCCTGGGGGTGATTGGCATGATGTTGGGTAGCACTCTGGCAAAAATTCTCACCGACCGCTGGTGCAAACTGAAAGTGTTTTTCTGGACCAATATCGCACTGGCGCTCTTCTCCTGCGGTTTCTACTGGATCGATCCTCATGCCACTGTGGCGGTTGTCGTCGCCTACTTCCTTCTAAACATCCTGCACCAAATCCCTTCACCACTGCACTGGTCGCTGATGGCGGATGTCGATGATTATGGCGAGTGGAAAACCGGCAAACGTATCACCGGCATGAGCTTCTCCGGCAATCTGTTCTTCCTCAAAGTAGGCCTGGCAGTGGCCGGTGCGATGGTCGGTTTCCTGCTCTCTATTTATGGCTATGACGCCGGTGCGAAGCAGCAGGCTCCCAACGCCCTTAACGGCATCATGCTGCTGTTCACCGTGATTCCCGGCGTCGGCTATCTGATCACCGCCGGTGTAGTGCGCTTGCTGAAAGTGGATCGCAAACTCATGCGCACCATTCAGGATGATCTTGCGCTACGCCGCGCCAACGCACGAGAGTTATCCCCTGCCTCACTGTCTGCCATCCCACAACCCGGAGAGATCAAATGAGCTGGCCAAATCCCTTTATTACCCAACGTGCCGACCCTTTTATCCTGCGCCATGGCGAGGGTTACTACTTCGTGGCATCGGTGCCGGAATATGATCGACTCGAAATCCGTCACGCTGACACGCTGAATCGCCTGATTGAGGCGGAAGCGGTCACTGTGTGGCGGAAGCCCGACACCGGGCCGTACAGTGCGTTGATTTGGGCGCCGGAACTGCACCGTATCAATGGACAATGGGTGATTTACTTTGCTGCTGCCCCGACGCGCGACATCAAAGACGGTCTATTTCAGCATCGTATGTATGCGCTGGTGTGTGATGACAGCGATCCGCTTTCTGGCCACTGGCAGCCTGCTCGACGTGTGTTTACCCCTATCGATTCGTTCTCTCTCGATGCAACGCATTTCGTGCATCAGGGCAAAAACTGGTATCTGTGGGCACAGAAGGATCCCGCGATTCCGGGCAATTCCAATCTCTATCTTGCAGAGTTACTCAACCCCTGGACGCTGAAAAGCGCACCGGTGATGCTCAGTCGGCCGGAATATGAGTGGGAGTGCGCAGGCTTTAGCGTTAATGAGGGCCCTGCTGCTATCCATCACGGCGATCGGCTGTTTGTTACCTATTCCGCTAGCGCAACTGATGAGAATTATTGCCTCGGGATCCTGAGCATTGATGTGATGGCCGATCCACTCGATAGCACAGCCTGGCAGAAGTCAGCACGACCGGTCTTCACCACCAGTTGGGAGAATCAGCAGTATGGCCCGGGGCACAACAGCTTTACGCAGGATGAGGAAGGAAGGGATGTGCTGGTGTATCACGCACGGAATTACACCGAAATTGAGGGCGATCCATTATGGGATCCGAATCGCCATACGCGCCTGAAGTACTTCGCATGGCGAGAGGACGGCACACCAGATTTCGGTGTACCGCCTGCCGATCACACCAGCGTGCCGTAAATGGTCAGCAACGCAACCACGACAACCAGCACCAGTGATATACGCTTTGCCAGCGCCACGGCCACCCGTGGCGTTTCGACTTTATCCATGTGCGGATCACGCGCTAACGAGAACTGCGCCAGGCTGGTCAGCACCTGATATTGCGAACGATGGCGATCGCTCAATGAGGCAAACCACGCAGGTAATGCCCGCTCACCATGGCCTAAGAGTGCATAAGCCACACCTGCCAGACGCACCGGGATCCAGTCCAGTACGTGCAGTACGCGATCAACACCTGACTGCGCGCGCTCCAGTGGAGAATGGTGTTTCGCCAGCCAGCTCTGCCAGGCACGCAGAAATGCATAACCCACCAGCAGCACCGGGCCGTAAGGGCCGCCGACAACAAACCAGAACAGCGGTGCGAGGTAGAAGCGGAAGTTAATCCAAATCAGGGCATTTTGTAGTTCACGCAGAAACTCGCGCTCACTACATTCAACGGGCACACCATGAATCAGCGTCAGTTCGGCAGCCATGGCCTGATGCGCCGCTTCATCATCGTGGCTGGCGGCTTTCAGATAGCGGTGATAGTGCAGACGCACCGAGCCTGCGCCAATGCACAACAAGCCCACCACAATCCAGAATGCCAGTTGCGCCACGCCAAACAAAATGCCTTTCAGGCTCCACACCACCAGCCAGACAATTAGCATCGCGATGAGGGTCATCACCAGCGTGCGCAGCAGTGAAAATCGCTGGCGTCCGCGGAACAGCGGCTCCAGACGATGATCCAGCTGCCAATGCTCACCCAATTTAAACAGGCGTTCCCAACCTAACACTAATAACAAGCTAAACAACGTCATACCTGCTCCTGCTGTTTCAGGGATTCTCCTGCCTGATGGACTCTTTATAGCGTATCCAGTCAAATGCGGGGCCTGGATCGGTTTTGCGCTGCGGCGCGATATCGCTGTGCCCGGTGATGCGTTCCAGCGTCAGCGGATAGTGCTTGAGCAACAAGGCGCTGACCTTTTTTAACGTCTTATACTGCGCATCGGTATACGGCAGCGTATCCGTGCCTTCCAGCTCAATGCCCATTGAGAAATCATTGCAGTTTTCTCGCCCGGCAAATTGCGACACGCCGGCATGCCATGCGCGCTGATCAAAAGAAACATACTGCACCAATTCACCATCACGACGAATCAGGCAGTGTGCCGCCACGCGCAATTGCGCGATATCGGCAAAATAGGGGTGTTCATCCGGCGGTAAAGTCCCGGTAAACAGTTGATCAATCCACGGACCACCAAATTCACCCGGCGGCAAACTGATATTATGAATGATCAGCAACGAGGGAATTTCATTTTCCGGTCGTTGGTTAAAGTGCGGCGAGAGCACTTTGCGCGCGCTGGTGATCCAGCCATCTTCCAGTTTCATGCTCTAAATCCTAAGCAAAATCAGGCTGAGAATAACATGTTTCCCCTTTTCGGCTTGTGACTTAATGCGAATGGCGATCGATGTTAAGGATACTAAACATTTCAACTATCGCGACTGGCAATAGCCTATAAATCAGGCTAAGGTGAGCGCAGTAAAATCCGACTATTGGAGTGGCATAAACATGGCATCGCGTCGTTACGATCCCGATCATCGTCGTCAGGAACTGATTAAGCGTATTGAGCAGGACATCCCCGAAGCCGTTGCGCGCGCACTTCAGGAGGATTTAGGCGGTGAAGTAGATGCCGACCGTGACATCACGGCCCTACTTTTACCAGAAGAGAAACAGGCCGAGGCACAGATCATCACGCGGGAAGCCGGTGTTTTTTGTGGTAAACGCTGGGTGCAAGAAGTGTTCATCCAGCTTGGCAATAAAGTCACGATTGTCTGGCATGTTGAAGATGGCCAAGCCGTGGTAGCTGACCAACTGCTGTTCGAGTTAAAAGGCCCGGCTCGGTTGCTGTTAACCGCTGAACGAACCGCATTGAATTTCGTGCAAACGCTTTCCGGCGTGGCTACGGAAGTCAGCCGCTATGTCGAATTACTCGACGGCAGCGAAACACAATTGCTGGATACACGCAAAACCTTGCCTGGCCTGCGCACCGCGCTGAAATATGCCGTATTGTGCGGCGGCGGGAGTAATCATCGACTGGGCCTGTCCGATGCCTTCCTGATCAAGGAAAACCACATCATCGCCAGCGGGTCTGTACGTAAAGCAGTGGAGAAAGCGCTGTGGCTGGATCCCGATGTGCCGGTGGAAGTTGAGGTTGAGAGCCTGCAAGAACTGCAGGATGCCATTGATGCCGGAGCCGACATTATCATGCTGGATAACTTCAGCTTCGAGATGATGCATGAAGCCGTTATTCTCACCGATAAACGTGCCCTGCTGGAAGTCTCCGGTAACGTTACGGAAGCCACGCTGCCGCAAATTGCCAAAACCGGCGTCGACTTCGTTTCGGTAGGTGCATTGACTAAACACGTGCGCGCCATGGATCTCTCCATGCGATTCCGCGACAACTAATATTCCCCCTCTTACCGCCGCATCTGCGCGGCGGTTTGTGAGTCATATTCCCGTTTACTGTTGCCTCCTCTGCAAACGCAGCGATTCATTACAGCCTGCTCTCCAGCAATAAACAGACTCACTATCGCTTTCCGACACCGTTTTCTACCTTAGCCGCTCCACAATAAGGAGCTTTTAACAATGGAAAGACAACGGGGTTTTACCCTCATCGAGCTGATGATCGTGATTGGCATTGTGGCCATCTTGAGCGCTATCGGCCTGCCCAGTTATCAAAATTATCTCCAACGCGCCGCGCTGACTGACATGTTGCAAACCATGGTGCCGTATAAAACCGCAGTGGAACTCTGCGCGATTGAACGTGGCGGTCCCACTCAGTGCCAGGCGGGTGCGGGCGGTATTCCTGCTGCCAAAGGTTCACGTTATGTGGCCTCGCTAAGCGTCGTGAATGGCGCCATCACCTTAGTGGGCCAGGAAAGTCTTACCGGGTTGAGTGTAGAAATGACACCGATTTGGAACACCACGGAAGGCACGCTGGATTGGCAACGCAGTTGCACCAGCACCAATGCCAGCCTGCGCGACAGCTGTCTTGAACAATTCCGCTTCACCGATAAGGACACTCGCTGATGGCACAGCCCAACACCCCGATCCAGACCCTATGCGCACGTTACCAGGCGGTGATGCTTCAGCATGACGCCACATCACTGCGCGTTGCGGTAGCGGAAACGCCCGATCCGCTGCTGCTGGAAGCCCTGCAATTCGCCAGCCAGTGCAAAGTGGAAGTCGAGTGCTGGCCTGCGGCAAGACTGGAGCAGCTACTGCACAAACCTGATGACTCGCCGGCCTTGCACGAACCGGCCGCGACCGAAACAGCAATCAATGCCGTTGAGCAGATTTTGCGCCAGGCGATCCAGCGCCGTGCTTCTGACGTCCATTTTGAACCTCAGCAGCAGGGGTTACGCGTTCGATTACGTATTGATGGCGTCTTGCATAAACTGTCACATTTGCCGGATGCACCCACAGCTGCGGTGCTTGCCAGGCTGAAAATCCTCGGTGGGCTGGATATCGCCGAGCGTCGCTTGCCACAAGATGGGCAATTCACCCTGGACATTGACGATCAACAGGCCGCTTTTCGCCTCTCTACCTTACCTATTAGCCACGGTGAGAAAGCCGTGGTGCGACTGCTGCAAAGTGAAAACAGCGCGATCACGCTGGATAAACTCGGTATGCCGATTGCCCAGTTACGGCTACTTAAGCACGCACTGGCGAAACCTCAGGGGCTGATACTGGTCACCGGGCCTACCGGCAGCGGTAAAACCTTCACTCTGTATAGCGGCCTGAGCGCTCTGAATATGCCGGATAAAAATGTGTGTAGCGTGGAAGATCCGGTGGAAATCCCCTTAGAAGGCATCAACCAGACACAAATTCAGCCGCGTAGCGGACTCGATTTTAATCGGGTGCTGCGGGCTCTGCTGCGACAGGACCCGGATGTGATTATGGTGGGAGAAATCCGCGATGCCGAAACGGCCAGCATTGCCGTTAAAGCGGCGCAGACCGGGCATCTGGTGCTATCAACATTGCATACCAATTCGACGGCAGAAACGCTAACGCGTCTGCGACAGATGGACATTCCCGGTTACCTGCTTGGCCCGGCCCTGCAGTTAGTCATCGCGCAGCGTCTGGTACGAAGGCTCTGCGAGCACTGCCGCCAGCCAGCACAGGCCATTGCACATCTGCCACACGACATCTGGCCTGGCACCTTACAAACCTGGCGTGCTCCAGGCTGTGACCACTGCTTCTCGGGCTATTACGGACGCCTGGCATTGTTTGAGGTGCTTCCGATGAGTAACAAGCTGCAGAACGCGATTTCAGCCGATATGCCGCTGGAGCACATCATCGCACTGGCCAGTGAAGGCGGCATGAAAACGTTGCTCGCCGCCGGGCTGGAGGCCGTAAGTCGCGGTGACACCTCCTTTGAAGAAGTTCAGCGGGTTGTGGGATTGGGGGATGGCTAATCTCTATCAATTCCGCTGGCAGGCGCTGGACACGCTGGGCGCATTACTGGAAGGGGATTCATTGGTGGCCAGTCAGGATGCGCTTCTCGAGCAGCTTTCACATCGCGGTATGCTGCCGGTCAGCTGGCATCGTGGGAAATGCTGGCGCATGCGTGACTGGAAGTGGCAGCACAAAATTGACCTGGTTCGCCAGTTGGCAACCTTGCTAAAAGCAGGACTGCCGCTGGCGGAGAGTCTGACGTTGCTGGCTGAAGGGCACCCGCATGCAGGCTGGCGTTTAATGCTTAACGAATTGCAACGCCGGGTAATGGCAGGAGAGGCTTTTTCATCCGCACTCCGCGCCTGGCCGCAGATCTTCCCCGCACTGTTTCCAGCATTAATGGAAGTGGGGGAACTGACGGGACAGCTTGACGAATGCTGCCGCCAGTTAGCCTTACAACAGAGTAAGCAACAGCATCTGCGCCAGAAAGTGGTTAAAGCCTTGCGCTATCCACTGTTTATTTTGCTGGTGGCGCTGGCGGTGAGTGCAGGCATGTTGCTGTTTGTGCTGCCCGAATTTGTCTCGGTGTATGCCAGTTTTGATGCACCGCTGCCCGCCTTCACCGCCGCCGTGATGAGTCTGTCCGAGTTTTTACAACAGGCTGCGTTACCTCTGACGCTAACGGTGATGTGCTTATTGTTCGGCGCAAGATGGCTTTACCGTGGCTCCGTAAACTGGCAAATACGTGTTCATCGCTGGCTATTGCGTCTGCCGTTACTTTCGACACTGTGGCGTGGTGGGCAGCTCAGCCAGATTTATGCCATCCTGCAATTGACGCAGCAGGCCGGGCTCACCTTGTTACAAAGTCTGCAAGCCGTTGAGGTCACTCTGGGATCGCCCCTATGGCGTGAAGCGATTATCGCCTTACAGCGGCATATCGCTGGTGGTTCACCCCTGCATCAGGCTATGCAGCATCATGTGCTTTTCACCGCACTCTGTGCACAACTGATCCGGGTCGGTGAGGAAGCGGGTGCGCTGGATGTCATGCTGGCACGTTTAGCAGAGTGGCATGAAGCACAAACGCTGATGCGGGCTGATGCACTCGCGGCTTCGCTCGAACCCTTGATGATGGTGGTGATCGGTGGGATTGTCGGGACGTTGGTGATTGCCATGTACCTGCCGGTATTTGGTTTAGGCGATGCCATTCGTTAACAGGTGCGCGCGGTGCGCACCTGCCTTCAAACGTCAAATGCCAAATGCCAAATGCCAAATGCCAAATGCCAAATGCCAAACTTCGACTATCAGCCATCAGCCATCAGCCATCATCGCGTGAATACCCGATTTTCCTGTTCCGCCACACGAATGAATGTAGTGCGCTTTGTCAGTTCTTTGAGGCGTTCTGCACCAACATAGGTGCAGGCCGAACGCAGTCCGCCGAGGATATCCTTCACGGTCTCTTCCACCGGGCCACGCAGCGGCAGGCGAACGGTTTTCCCTTCTGCAGCACGATACTGGGCGACACCACCGACATGGCGTTTCATGGCGGATTCTGAACTCATGCCATAGAACAACATAAACTGCTCGCCCTGCTCTTCGACAACATTCCCCTCGCACTCATCATGCGCCGCCAGCATGCCGCCGAGCATGACGAAATCCGCACCGCCGCCGAAAGCTTTAGCGATATCACCCGGCACCGAACAACCACCGTCGCTGACAATCTGGCCGCCTAAGCCGTGCGCCGCATCAGCACACTCAATCACCGCTGACAGCTGCGGGTAGCCGACGCCGGTTTTCACACGCGTGGTGCAGACAGAACCGGGGCCAATGCCGACTTTGACGATATCCGCGCCAGAGAGAATCAACTCCTCAACCATCTCACCGGTGACCACATTGCCCGCACAGATAGTTTTGCCTGGGAAACTTTCACGCACTCGCTGCAGGAATTCAACAAAGTGCTCGGAGTAACCGTTGGCAACATCAATGCAGATGAAATTGAGTTGTGGCGATAAGGCGAGAATCGCAGTGAGCTTAATGAAATCGGCTTCGGAAGTACCGGATGACACCATCACATGCCCGAGCACTGCAGCCGGCACGCGCTGGACAAATGCCTGCCAGGCTTCCACGCTGTAATGTTTATGCACTGCAGTCAGCACATTGAAGCTCGCCAGTGCTTCGGCCATGGTGAATGTACCCACGGTATCCATATTGGCGGCAATCAGCGGCACGCCGGTCCAGTTCAGGCCTGAATGCTTGAAAGTGTAGGTGCGTTCGAGTTCAACTTCAGAACGGCTTTTCAGGGTGGAGCGTTTGGGCCGGATTAAAACATCTTTAAAGCCCAGTTTTAAATCTTCTTCAATACGCATAGCTAAGTGTCCTGGTTAGTGACGACGAACCGCAGTTCGGGTAGCGCTCACGGCTCCAGTGTCGTTATCATACGCGCCATTCGTTCCGCGACAAGACTGCGAATTTAACTTTATTTAGGCTACAATCCCTTAAATTTAGCTGAGAAAATTGATTGTGATCATGCTCTCATCTTATTGCGGCTGACGGTCGCCCAATCAAGACAATTTTGAGAGAACGCTATGCCTTTTACCGTTGCGCTCACCGGGGGAATTGGCAGTGGTAAAAGCACCATTGCCAATGCTTTCGCTGCGCTGAACGTTGATATCATTGATGCTGATGTGATTGCGCGAGAAGTGGTTGAACCCGGCTCTCCTGCCTTGCAGGCGATCGTTAAACGCCATGGCGAGTCAATATTAACCGCCGAAGGAGCGCTGTATCGCGCCCGGCTGCGCGAGATTATTTTTCAGCAGCCAAAAGAGAAAAACTGGTTAAATCAGTTGCTCCACCCTCTTATCAATGCCCGTACGCAGCAGCTAAAATTACTGGCAACTTCACCCTATGTATTATGGGTGGTGCCGCTGTTGGTGGAAAACGGGTTACAGCATCAGGCAAATCGGGTTCTGGTGGTCGATGTGGATGAAACCACACAGTTGCAGCGTACCCAGCAGCGTGATGGCATCACGCTTAGCCAGGCAAAAAAAATTCTTGCCGCACAGGCCACTCGCGAGCAGCGTCTGGCCTGTGCGGATGACATCATCGAT
Organism: Pantoea sp. alder81; assembly: GCF_020179835.1. Lineage (GTDB taxonomy): Bacteria > Pseudomonadota > Gammaproteobacteria > Enterobacterales > Enterobacteriaceae > Pantoea. The sequence goes on from NZ_JAIUDA010000003.1 coordinate 70,452, forward strand.
AACAGTGGTTCGCCCGAACAGGCGTTACCGCGCGTTGCTGAACTTCACCAGCGTTATTTACGCCTGGCAGCAACCGGACAGGATTAACATCATGAGTACAGTCGTTCTGTTTGAACACCCGCTGAATGAGAAGATGCGCACCTGGCTGCGCGTGGAGTTTTTACTCAACCAACTGCACGAGACGGTGCCCGTGGTGAATTCCGTCTCTGCCTTAGGTGTATTTCGCATCATTAGTGATCTGTTAGATATCTTTGAGCGCGGCGATATGCGCACCGAGTTGTTAAAAGAGCTGGAGCGTCAGCAGCAAAAACTCCGCGCCTGGCTTGATGTGCCAGGTGTGGACGAACAAACCGTCAGTAGCCTGCGTGACCGATTGAAACAACAATCCAGCGAGCTGAATGCGGCACCGCGTATGGGTCAGCAGTTGCGCGAAGATCGTTTAATTGGATTGGTACGTCAGCGCCTGAGCATTCCTGGTGGCTGCTGCAGTTTTGACTTGCCGAGTCTGCATATCTGGCTGCACCAGCAGCAATCCCTGCGGGATACGCAGGTTAACGGCTGGCTGACATCACTGGTTCCTCTGCGCAATAGTTTGACCATGATCCTTGATCTGGTGCGTCAGTCAGGCGTATTTCGCCATCAAACCAGCCTGAACGGTTTTTATCAGGATAATGCCGAAGGTTCGGATTTGCTGCGTCTCCAGCTTACCCTTGAGGATGCACTTTACCCGCAGGTCTCAGGCCATAAAAGCCGTTACGCCATACGCTTTCTGCCGCTCGACAGCGAACGTGGTGAAGTGCCAGCTCGACTGAATTTTGAATTAGCCTGTTGTTAGAGGATGTTATGCAAGAAGAGATAATTACCGTACCTTGCCCAAACTGCGGTAGAGATGTGATGTGGGATGAACTGAGTCCGTGGCGCCCGTTTTGCAGTAAGCGTTGTCAGTTGATTGATCTGGGTGAATGGGCTGCAGAAGAGAAACGCATTCCCAGCGATAGCGATCTGACCGACAGCGACGACTGGAGCGAAGAACAACACTAATAGGTAAGGGGCTTTCGCCCCTTCGCTTAAATTTCGTCAGCCACCAGGCGGGCGATCAGCTCATGATTGGCCGGCGGAAACTCATCCGCGACTAAATCGCGTTGTTCCACCCAACGCTGTGGCTGCCCTTCGCGACCATAGGGCTCACCGTTCCATCCCTCCACCAGGAAGAAATGCAGTGTGACGCGCAGATCGTCATAGCTGTGATCCGCCAGACCAACCGCCTTAGCGGCTGTCACTTCAATGCCGGTCTCTTCCATTAACTCACGCTTCAGCGCTTGTTCCGCGGTTTCATCCTGTTCAATTTTGCCGCCAGGAAACTCCCATTTGTTCGCCATGTAGGAACTCGCCGCACGCTGGGCAAGGAAGATTTGACGACTGGCATTGCGAATGATGCCCACCGCGACTTGCAGGTGTTTCATAAGCTGGATTCCGCTTTAATTAATGAGCGCTGATAGTAATGCAGCCGCCAGACAATGTTAACAGCGTGGCGACAGACAAAAGAAAAAGGAGCCCGAAGGCTCCTTGATAATCAGGCCAGTCGGCCGTGACACTGTTTGTATTTCTTACCGGAACCGCATGGGCACAGATCGTTGCGTCCCACTTTACGCTCGCCGCCCTGTGCAGCCAAAGCTTCAGCCGCTGCGGTTTCGTCATCAACGTGGCTCAGTTGTTGCTGCTGTGCCAGACGTTCAGCTTCTTCACGACGTTGCTGCTCCATCGCTTCCACTTCTTCCGGCATACGCACCTGTACTTTGCTCAGGGTGCTGATCACTTCATACTTCAGCGACTCCAGCATGGCAGCGAACATCGAGAAGGACTCGCGCTTATATTCCTGCTTCGGATCTTTCTGCGCATAACCACGCAGATGGATGCCCTGACGCAGGTAGTCCATTGCCGCCAGATGCTCTTTCCACAATGAATCCAGTGTCTGCAGCATTACGCCTTTTTCGAAGTTACGCATCATTTCAGCGCCAACCACTTCTTCTTTCGAGGCGTAGTTTTCGTGAGCACGGCTCATGATACGTTCACGCAGCGTTTCTTCATGCAGATCGGGTTCTTTATCCAGCCAGTCAGCAATCGGCAGATCCAGATCGAAATCGTTGCGCAGACGCTCTTCCAGGCCTGGAATATCCCACATTTCTTCCAGCGACTGTGGCGGAATGTAGGTATCGATGGTGGCCTTGAACACATCTTCACGGATGCTGTTGATGGTTTCAGACACATCAGACACGTCCAGCAGTTCATTACGCTGGCTGTAGATAGCACGACGCTGATCGTTCGCCACATCATCGTATTCCAGCAACTGCTTACGGATGTCGAAGTTACGGCTTTCCACTTTACGCTGTGCGTTGGCAATCGCTTTGGTGACCCACGGATGCTCAATCGCTTCGCCTGGCTTCATGCCCAGTTTACGCATCATGTTAGACACACGATCCGAGGCGAAGATACGCATCAGCGCATCTTCCATTGACAGGTAGAAGCGTGATGAACCGGCATCACCCTGACGACCGGCACGGCCGCGCAGCTGGTTATCGATACGACGTGATTCGTGACGCTCAGTACCAATGATGTGCAGACCGCCCGATGCCAGTACCGCATCATGACGCAGTTTCCACGCCTCTTTGATCGCCTGAATCTGCTCTTCTGAAGGTTCTTCCAGCGCCGCCACTTCGGCCTGCCAGCTACCACCCAGCACGATATCGGTACCACGACCTGCCATGTTAGTCGCGATGGTGACGGCAGCAGGTTGACCCGCCTGAGCCACAATGTCCGCTTCGCTGGCGTGGAACTTGGCGTTCAGTACGCTGTGTTTGATACCGGCGCGCGTCAGTTCGTTGGAGACCACTTCTGATTTCTCAATCGAGATGGTACCCACCAGCACCGGTTGGCCGTTGGCGGTACAGGCACGGATGTCTTCGATGATCGCGTCGATCTTCTCTTTCTCGGTCATGTAGACCAGATCGGCCATATCTTTACGCACCATCGGACGGTTGGTTGGCACCACGATGGTATCGAGTTTATAGATTGAGCTGAACTCAAACGCTTCGGTATCGGCTGTACCGGTCATACCGGCCAGTTTTTCGTAAATACGGAAGTAGTTCTGGAAGGTGATGGAAGCCAGCGTCTGGTTCTCGTTCTGGATTTCCACGCCTTCTTTGGCTTCAACAGCCTGATGCAAGCCATCTGACCAGCGACGCCCCTGCATGGTACGGCCGGTGTGCTCATCGACGATGACCACTTCGCCATCTTTGACGATGTAGTCGACGTCACGGGTGAACAGCGCGTGGGCACGCAATGCGGCCGTCACGTGGTGCATCAGCATGATGTTGGTCGGTGAGTAGAGTGACTCGCCCTCATCCATAATGCCCTGGCTCACCAGCAGTTCTTCCACTTTCACCAGACCGCGCTCGCTCATGTGAGCCTGACGCGCTTTCTCATCGACCCAGAAGTCGCCTTCACCCTGGAAAGTTTCTGAATCTTCCTTCTCCTGGCGCACCAGGTGAGGAATGATTTTATTCACTTTGGTGTACAGCTCGGAGCTGTCTTCAGCAGGACCGGAGATGATTAACGGCGTACGCGCTTCATCGATCAGGATGGAGTCCACCTCATCCACCAACGCGTAGTGCAGTTTGCGCTGTACGCGCTCTTCCGGGCTGAATGCCATGTTGTCGCGCAGGTAGTCGAAGCCGTATTCGTTGTTAGTACCGTAGGTGATATCAGCAGCATAGGCAGCGCGTTTCGCCACCGCTGGCATGTTTGGCAGGTTGATACCGATAGACAGACCCAGGAACTCGAACAGCGCGCGGTTGTTTTCCGCATCACGCTGTGCCAGATAGTCGTTCACCGTCACCACGTGCACGCCTTTGCCGCTCAGTGCGTTCAGGTAAGCAGGCAATGTTGCCGTTAAGGTTTTACCCTCACCTGTACGCATCTCTGCGATGCAACGCTCATTCAGCACCATGCCGCCAATCAGCTGCACGTCGAAGTGGCGCATGCCAAATACACGCTTACTCGCTTCACGCACGGTCGCAAAGGCTTCTGGGATCAGGCTTTCGAGGCTCTCCCCTTTTTTCAGGCGCTCGCGGAACAGGTCGGTTTTGGCTTTCAGTTCGTCATCCGAGAGCTTGACGAAATCCGGCTCCATCTTATTGATGACATCAACAATTTTGCGCATACGGCGCAGAGTACGATCGTTGCTGCTGCCGAATACTTTGGTTAACAATTTGATTAACATATTAAATTTTTCTCAATTCAGCCGTATTCATACGGTCTGGAAAATCTAAAACAGGATGTGGAAAATCGTTAGCTGTTAAGCAATGGCAGGCCCGGCGCGGATGCCATGAATAGCAGCCTGCCAGTCAGCAGAAGTGTGAATTTGAGGTTCGCGATGGCGCAGCGTTTCCTGCGGCTCAAGTGCAATAGCGGGTTGTGCTGGCGAAGTCAGTAGCGCCTGCAACGAATCAATTAATGCCAGCTTTTGTGCCGCCAATGGGACAGCTTGTTCAGCTTCCGCTTCAGTTGGGGGCGTCATGCTAAAGGAAAGATGGCGAATCACAGTGCGAATAGCATGTTGATGCCAGTAGTCGACATTGAAATTAGGTCGACGGGCACTTTCCTGCAAACGAATCAGATGGTCAAAGTGAACAGCGTTGCCGATAAACAGGCTGCTGATCGGCGAGTCAGTCGCCGTGGGTTCCGAGCTTTGTGCACAGGCAGGCAAACCCAAACTGGCCGCCACCATCCCTAACAAGAGATGAGGCCAGAAGTAGCGTCTGCCTAATTGTCGCCAGCGTGAGAAAATCCCGATCACAACCTGTCCACAGTTAAATAAAGTAATGAAGCCGTTGCGGTTATCCGCAAACCTGCTCATATGAGCGCCAGATAATAGCACTTATGTGGGGTCAGGACACCAGTGATTAAAGGGCTTACGGGGGATTTCACGTTTATTTGTACAGGCTTTCGCCAGTGATGGCAGAGAATTGAGAGCGGTCTTGCAGGAATAAAAAACAGGCAATAAAAAACGGCAGCTTCCACTGACCGGAGAGGGTGTCAGGGAGAGCTGCCGTTTTTATGACTGACTTACGCCAGGACTAAATTTGGTGCTTTGAATGCCAGTGGCAGTTCAGCTTCGTCTTCGAAGGTCGCCCATTCCCAGGCTTCCTGCTTGGCCAGAACCGCTTGCAGCAATTTGTTGTTTAATGCATGACCTGATTTGAACGCAGAAAATGCGCCAATCACGTTGTGGCCACACATGAACAGATCGCCGATCGCGTCCAGCATTTTGTGACGAACGAACTCATCTTCAAAGCGCAGACCGTCTTCGTTGAGTACACGGAAATCATCAAGACCAATCGCACAATCTAAGCTACCGCCCAGGCACAGGCCTTTAGACTGCAGATATTCGATTTCACGCATAAAACCAAAGGTGCGCGCACGACTGATTTGGCGAACAAACGCCTCAGCCGAGAAGTTCAGCTGGTAACGCTGCGAGCTTGAGTCAATTGCCGGATGTTTGAAGTCGATAGTAAAGTCGAGTGAGAAACCATTATAAGGTTTGATCTCGGCCCACTTATCGCCATCTTCCACACGCACCGTCTGCTTAACACGCACGAATTTCTTCGCACTGTTCAGCTCTTCGACGCCTGCATCCATCAGCAAGTAGACAAAAGGCGCGGCACTGCCATCCATAATCGGGATTTCTGGCGCATCAACTTCAACAATAATGTTGTCAATGCCCAGGCCAGCCAATGCAGCATTCAGGTGTTCAACCGTCGAAATACGCACGCCTTCATCATTCACCAGACAAGTACTCAGCATGGTGTCGCGCACGTATTTTGCATCAGCCGGGAAATCAACCGGTGGATTCAAGTCAGTGCGACGATAGATGACCCCGGTATTAGCCGACGCAGGGCGTAAGGTCAGCGTGACTTTCTTGCCGGTATGTAAACCGACACCAGTCGCCTGAACAATACGTTTTAATGTCCTTTGTTTGATCATCGCATTATCTCGCAATATTACCCATCCGACCGCCAGTATAAATTACCAGCGGGCGAATACTTTAGCACAAAGAGCGGAGAATCCCAATTCTCGGGATATTCTTAGTCTGCCTGTTTACGCAGGAAGGCTGGAATATCGAGATAATCTGGCTCTTTATTGGACGATGCTGGCTGGTCATTGACCACTTTCGCTGCCGGCTTCTGCTCCTGCGGCAACGGCGCCATGCCATGCTGCTGGTAGCGATGATCCATCACTGGCTGGGTGGCCGGTTTGTTGGTCACCAGGGTGATTTCTGGACGCTTGTCCATGCCGATACCGGTTGCCACCACGGTCACACGCAGTTCGTCGTTCATCTCTGGATCCAGAGAAGTACCGATCACTACGGTCGCGTTGTCAGAGGCGAAGGCGCGGATGGTGTTACCCACGGTTTCGAACTCATCCAGACGCAGGTCGAAGCCCGCCGTGATGTTGACCAGCACGCCGCGCGCACCAGACAGGTCGATATCTTCCAGCAGTGGACTGGAAATAGCCATCTCGGCTGCTTCTTCGGCACGGTCTTCACCGCACGCTACGCCGGAACCCATCATGGCGTAACCCATTTCTGACATCACGGTACGCACGTCCGCGAAGTCAACGTTCATCAAGCCTGGGCGAGTAATCAGCTCGGCGATACCCTGCACCGCACCTTTCAGTACGTCGTTGGCTGCACCAAATGCATCCAGCAGAGAGATACCGCGACCCAGCACTTTTAGCAGCTTGTCGTTCGGGATAGTGATCAGTGAATCGACATGCTTAGACAGCTCAGCGATACCCTGTTCAGCAAAAGCCATACGCTTTTTGCCTTCGAAGTTGAAGGGCTTGGTCACCACCGCAACGGTCAGGATACCCAAATCTTTTGCAACTTCAGCCACAACTGGCGCTGCACCGGTACCAGTACCGCCGCCCATGCCAGCTGCGATAAACACCATGTCTGCCCCTTCCAGCGCAGAACGCAGTGCTTCACGATCTTCCTCAGCTGAGGTACGACCCACTTCCGGGTTTGCACCCGCACCGAGACCCTTGGTGATACCGGTCCCGATCTGGATCGTCTGGCCAACCGCTGTTTTACGCAACGCTTGCGCGTCGGTGTTTACAGCGAAGAATTCTACACCTTCGATACGCTCGCGTACCATGTGCTCTACGGCGTTGCCACCGCCACCGCCGACGCCGATGACTTTAATCACCGCGTCATTGGTTAATTCCATAGGTTCAAACATGATTTCTCTCCGTTATGTGCCTGTCGCCTGGAGATCATAAACATTGCCTGCATGATCTCCTTTTTTCAAAAATTAAAACTCTTTCTTCAGCCAGCTATTGATACGTTTAAACCAGTTGCCCACTGAAGCACGTTTTTCCGTTTCTGCATCACCGTTCATGTGTGACTCTTTGCCGTAGTGCAGCAGACCGACTGCAGTTGAGTAATACGGCTCCTGCGCATAATCCGTCAGGCCGGTGATGTTAAGTGGCTGACCAATACGCACCTGTGTGTGGAACACACGCTGGGCGCAAGCGGCCAAACCTTCAATCTGTGCGGCGCCACCGGTCAGCACGATACCGGCCGCCAGGTGATGCTTCACGCCCTGCTGACGCAGTTGCTCCTGCAGTTGCAGAATCTCGTCATTCACCAGATTCAGCAGTTCGGTGTAACGCGGCTCAATCACTTCTGCCAGCGTTTGACGTTGCAGACTGCGCGGTGGACGTCCACCTACGCTTGGCACTTCGACGTTTTCGTCTTTGCCAACAATCGAACCCAGTGCACAACCATGGCGTACTTTGATTGCTTCCGCATCGGTTGGCGGGGTGCCGAAGGCATAGGCAATATCACTGGTCACCACATTCCCTGCATAAGGGATCACTTTGGTGTGACGCAGCGCGCCGCCGGTGTAAACCGCGATATCCATTGTACCGCCACCGATGTCAACAACACAGACTCCCAGCTCACGTTCATCTTCAGTCAGAACAGAAAAACTGGATGCCAGTCCGGCAAAAATCAGTTGGTCAACTTTCAGGCCACAACGTTCAACGGCTTTAACAATATTTTTCGCCATGTCGTTGTGGCAGGTGATTAAGTGCACCTTAGCCTGCATACGCACGCCGGAAAGACCGACCGGATTCTTGATGCCTTCCTGATAATCGATGGCATATTCCTGAGGAATAACATGCAGGATACGATGTTCATCGCGAACGCGTACGGATTTCGCCGTATGTACCACGTTCTCTACATCATCCTGAGTCACTTCCTCTTCCGAAATCGGAACCATCCCGATTTCGTTCTGACAACTGATATGTTTGCCCGATAATGCGAGGTAAACCGACGAAATCTGGCAATCAGCCATCAGTTCAGCCTGGTCGATGGCGCGTTGAACGCATTTCACCACTGACTCAAGGTCGTTTACGCCACCTTTATCCATACCGCGAGACGGGCAACTGCCCACCCCAATAATGTTGACCATACCATCAGGCAGAATTTCCCCAACCAGGGCGGCAACCTTTGCGGTGCCGATTTCAAGTCCTACTACCAGTTTTCTGTCCGTTGCCTTGATCATTGTGGTTTAGCCTGTGCCTGGTTTTGTTGCTGATTACTGTCCTGTGGCTCCAGCGGGGCAGCTGCCCAGCCTACTGCGGCACCGGAGTCATAGCGCAAATCGACATAAGTAATGCGCTTGTTCTGACTCTGGCCCTGCTGCAGCAGCTCCGGATAGAGCTCAATAAAACGGTTCAGACGCTTCATGGTTTCGCTGCGTCCCAGTTCGATGCGCACATCGTCGCTGGTCACTAACTGCCACGAGCGCCGCGCCGTCATCGACGCGACCTTCAGGGTAAACTTGCCGGCTTTGAGCACATCACTCATGGTGTGATAGCCCGCCAACACCTCTGTTTCACTGCCTTCCGGACCATACAACATCGGCATGGTCTCTTTACCGATGTGACTGGCCGGGACGCTGAAGGAGACGCCATCGGCGTCCACCATGTGCGAGTCATTCCAGCGTGCTACCGGAACATACTCCACCAGGTTTATCTTCAGCTCATCAGGCCACTGCTTACGCACACTGACCTGCTTAATCCACGGTAAACGCTCAATCTGTTGCTGAATGATGTCCACGTTCTGCGACATGAAGGTACCGGGTGCGCCAAGCGACAAAATGGCCTGGCGGATATCATCATGCGTGGTGTAGTGGGTTTCCCCGGTCACCACCAGCTTCGATAACGGCAAGCGTGACGCATCATTCATCCACTTCAACACCACCAGGCCACCTGCAGCCATGATGCCCAACACAATCAGCAGGAACACGACGCCAAACAGTCGGGCACCGTTGCTACGCCCGGTGCGCGCACGCTCCTGGGGTTCGCGATTTCGTACACGTATCGCCGCCTGAGACATATCAGTCAGCCAGCTCCAGAATACGTGCCACCAGCTGCGGGAAACTGTATCCCGCCTGCTTTGCAGCCATCGGTACTAGGCTGTGGCTGGTCATGCCCGGTGAGGTATTCACTTCCAGCAGCTGGAATTTACCCTCACCATCCGTCATCACATCGACGCGTCCCCAGCCGCTGCAACCCAGTGCACGCCAGGCAGCCCAGACCAACGTCTTCAATTCTGCTTCCTGCTCTGCACTCAAACCGCTTGGGCAGAAGTATTCAGTATCGTCAGAAATGTATTTAGCTTCATAGTCATAGAACTCGCTGGCGGTTTTTATTCTGATTGAAGGCAGAATTTCATCACCCAGGATGCCAACGGTATATTCCGCACCGCTCAGGAAAGCCTCAATCAACACGTCATTGTCGTGGCGAAACGCTTCATCCAACGCTGCTGGCAATGCTTCTAACGCGTTGACACGGCTGATGCCGACACTTGAACCCTCACAGCTTGGCTTCACAAACAGCGGCAGCCCGAGCGCGTCAATGGCAGCCTGTGTTTGTGCGTCTAAACCCTGCTCCTGCTGCTGGCGTGTTAACCAGACGAATTTGCCAGATGGCAGTCCCCTGCCCTGCCACAACAATTTGCTGCGCAGTTTATCCATGGTGATCGCAGAAGCCATCACGCCGCTGCCGGTATACGGCAGCTCAAGAAACTCCAGTACCGCCTGCAGCGTGCCATCTTCACCGCCGCGACCATGCAGGGCGATAAAGGTCTTCGCGAAACCCTGAGCTTTCAGATCCAACACTGACACATCGCGGGTATCCACGCCGTGCGCATCAATGCCCATCTCACGCAGACCTGCTAACACCGCACTGCCCGACATCAGCGACACTTCACGCTCTGCCGAGGTTCCGCCCATCAGGACGGCAACTTTCTCAGCCATGACGTGCCTCCGTTGTCGCTGCTGGCTGCAACTCAAGCTCAGCCAGTTTGCGGGCAATTTTGCCGATATTGCCGGCGCCCTGAACGATCACCAGATCATCACCTGACAGCAGCGGAGCCAGCGCTTCCGGCAACGCATCGTGCTCAGAGACCAGAATCGGGTCGACCTTGCCACGACTGCGAATCGCGCGGCACAGTGAACGGCTATCTGCGCCTGGAATCGGTGCTTCACCGGCCGGATAAACATCCAGCATCAGCAATACATCGACCTGTGACAGCACATTCGCGAAGTCATCAAACAGGTCACGGGTACGCGTGTAACGGTGCGGCTGGAATACCATCACCAGTTTTTTCTCTGGCCAGCCGGCACGGGCAGCTTTGATCGTGACATCCACTTCCGTTGGGTGATGGCCGTAATCATCGACTAGCATCGCACTGCCTGGATTGCCATTGACCGCTGCGGTATCAAATTCGCCCAGCACATCAAAGCGGCGTCCGGTGCCCTGGAAACTCTCCAGCGCGGCCAAAATCGCGTTATCTTCAATGCCTTCTTCAGTCGCCACCGCAACAGCAGCGGCAGCATTTAAGGCATTGTGACGACCCGGCGCGTTCAGGGTCACTTTCAGCACCGGCTTGTCCTGGCGAATCAGGGTGAAGTGCCCCTGCGCGCCACGTTGTTCATAGTTTTCGATGCGCACATCGGCGTCATCACTGAAACCATAAGTAGTGACCTGACGGCCCACCCGTGGGATCAAATCGCGAATCACCACATCATCCACACACATCACCGCACGTCCGTAGAACGGCAGGTTATGCAGGAAGTTTATGAACGTCTGCTTCAGGTTCTCGAAATCGCCCTGATAGGTATCCATATGATCCGCTTCGATATTGGTGACTATCGCCACCATCGGCTGCAGATGCAGGAACGACGCATCACTTTCATCAGCTTCTGCAATCAGGTAACGACTGGTGCCCAGGCGCGCATGTGTACCCGCGGCTTTCACCAGACCACCATTGACGAACGTTGGATCCAATCCACCTTCGGCATAAATACTGGTGACCATCGCCGTGGTGGTGGTTTTGCCGTGTGTTCCGGCAATCGCGATGCCATGGCGGAAGCGCATCAACTCAGCCAGCATCTCTGCACGACGGATCACCGGGATACGCTGTTCACGTGCCGCCACCAACTCTGGGTTGTCCTGTGCCACGGCAGTCGATACCACGACCACGCTCGCATCGGTCACATTTTCCGGGCGATGGTTGAAATAAATGGTCGCACCTAACGAGGCCAGATGCTGAGTCACCGGGTTAGGCGCCAGATCTGAACCGCTGATGTGATAACCTTCGTTCGCCAACACCTCGGCAATACCGCCCATGCCAGCACCACCGATGCCGACAAAGTGAATGTGCCGGACGCGACGCATCTCGGGCACAATGGAACGCAGTTTTGCCAATTGTTGTGTATTCATCTGTCTCAATTACCTGTTGATCTCATTTGTACCTGCATTCAGGTACAGCCGGTCAAACCGACCTATTAATTACTTCGCGACGCGTGCCACTTCCTGCGCAACCCGATCGGTTGCATCAGGAATCGCTACCTGACGGGCTTTTTCAGCCATCGCCAGCAGCGTGGCGCGATCCCAATGGCGCAACGTGTCCGCTACTGCAGTCGCGGTAAATTGCGGCTGCTCGAAAATTTTGGCTGCACCCGCTTGCTCCAGCGGCAGCGCATTCCAGTACTGCTGACGGTCTTTGTGCTGAAACGGCACAAAAATCGCCGGTAAACCTGCGGCAGCGACTTCGCTCACCGTCAATGCGCCCGAACGACACACCACCACATCCGCCCAGGCATAGGCTTCTGCCATATCATCGATAAACTCGGTGACCTTATGCTGCGGCTGTCCGGCATCGCGATAAGCCTGCTGCACCATCTCCAGCGCGCCTTTACCGCTTTGATGCCAAACCGTAATGGCATCACCCAGTTCTGCGGCCACTTGTGGCACGGTCTGGTTCAAAATGCGCGCACCCTGGCTGCCACCAACGACAAGGACACGTATCGGACCTGTGCGTCCCGTTAGTCGTTCTGCAGGTAAAGGCAGAGCAAGTACATCGGTGCGTACCGGATTGCCAACTACATCCGCTTTCGGAAATGCGCCCGGAAACGCCTGCATCACTTTAGTGGCAATTTTCGCCAGCCATTTGTTGGTCAGCCCGGCAATGCCATTCTGCTCATGCAGCACCACTGGAATACCGCAACTCCACGCGGCTAATCCGCCTGGACCAGAAACGTATCCGCCCATGCCGAGCACCACATCCGGCTGCCAGTTCTTCATGATGCGACGCGCCTGGCGCCATGCATTGAAGATGCGCACCGGTGCCAATAACTGTGCTTTAACGCCTTTGCCGCGTAACCCGCTAATGCGGATAAAATCAATTTCGATGCCATGTTTCGGCACCAAATCCGCTTCCATCCGGTCAGCGGTTCCAAGCCAGCGCACTTGCCAGCCCTGTTCGATCAGATGGTGTGCCACCGCCAGACCAGGGAACACATGTCCGCCGGTTCCGCCGGCCATCACCATCAGCCGCTTGCTACTCATCGAGCACCTCGGGTAAACGCCTGCGCTTTTGCCAGACGCGTTTCATAATCAATGCGCAATAAAAACACGATGGCGGTCGACATGATGATCAGACTTGAGCCACCGTAACTGATCAGCGGCAATGTCAGACCTTTGGTCGGCAGCATACCTGCAGCCGCACCGACGTTAACCAGCGCCTGGAAGCTAAACCACACGCCAATTGAGCAAGCGAGGAAGCCGGAAAAGCGCTGATCGATCTCCAGAGCACGGCGACCAATCGACATCGCGCGAAAAGCCACGAAGAATACCATCAACAGCGCTAAAACCACACCGACATAACCCAACTCTTCACCAATAATGGAGAAGATAAAGTCGGTATGTGCCTCCGGCAGATACTCAAGTTTTTGCACCGAGTTGCCGAGACCCTGACCCCAGAATTCACCACGGCCAAAGGCCATCAGAGACTGGGTCAGCTGGTAGCCGCTGCCAAACGGATCTTCCCATGGGTTCCAGAAAGAGGTCACGCGGCGCATACGATAGGGTTCAGCGATGATCAGCAATACCACGGCGAATATGCCGGAGCCGATAATCGCCAGGAACTGCCACATTTTGGCGCCCGCGAGGAACAACATCGCCAGCGTTGTGACAAACAACACCACCACCGTACCGAGGTCCGGTTGCGCCAGCAGCAGGACGGCCAACACCACCATCACGCCCATCGGCTTACAGAAGCCCCAGAAGTTGTTACGCACCTCTTCCACTTTGCGCACCAGATAGCTGGCGAGATAGCAGAACAGGGTCAGTTTGGACAATTCTGCAGGCTGAATTCGCAACGGGCCCAGGGCAATCCAGCGCGATGCACCGTTAACCGAGCTGCCCACTACCAATACAATCAGCAACATTGCAACAGACGCCATCAGCATCACGTTGCTGTAGCGCTGCCAGAAATCCATTGGCACACGCAATGTCACCAGCGCCATGCCTATCGCCAGTGCGATATAGAAGGCGTCGCGCTTAGCGAAGTAGAACGGGTCTTCGTTAAGACGCTGACCAACCGGCATCGATGCCGAGGTCACCATCACAAAGCCAATAATCGCCAAACCAAAGGTCAGCCACAGCAGTGTGCGGTCATACAGCACCACCGGCGCATCATCATTTTCACGGCCGCCCATCACCCAATCGCGTAAGCGAACGGAGAGGAAGCTGGCAATACTGGCACCTGGAATGCGCATCAGCTCAGCTCCTTCGCCAGTTGCGCGAAAATATCGCCGCGCTGTTCAAAATTACGGAACTGATCGAGGCTGGCGCAGGCGGGTGACAGCAGCACCATATCTCCGGCTTTAACCTGAGGCACAATCTGCTCCATGGCCTGCTGCATAGTCTCTGTACGCATAGCAATTTCAGGACGCAGCGCGGCAAGAGCATCGCCATCACGACCAAAGCAATAGAGGCGCACATTGTCACCCTGCAGGAAACGTGTCAGCGCACTGAAGTCAGCCGATTTTCCATCACCGCCCATCAGCAGCCACAAAGTGCCTTTCACCTGCAGCCCGTTAAGTGCCGCTTCGGTGCTCCCCACGTTGGTAGCTTTGGAGTCATTAATCCAGCGCACACCGTTGGCTTCATGCACCAGTTGGAAACGGTGCGCCAGGCCGGTGAACGTGGTTAACGCTTTCAGACTGGAGGCGCGCGGGATGTTGACCGCATCCGCCAGTGCCAGTGCCGCCAGTGCGTTGGTGTAGTTGTGCTGGCCCACCAGAGTCATTTCGTCGGTGTTCAGCACCCTTTCACCCTGCGCCCGCAGCCATGTGCTGCCCTGCTGCTGGGTCAGATGATAGTCACCGAGATTGATGCCGAAACTGACACAACGTGCATCAACGCCGCGAACCGGCATGGTCATACCGTCATCGGCATTGACGACGCAGACGCGGGCGTTTTCATAAATCCGCAATTTAGCCGCACGATACTGCTGCATGCCCAACGGATAGCGATCCATATGATCTTCGGTCACGTTGAGAATGGTCGCTGCCGCCGCTTGCAAGCTGTAGGTGGTCTCTAACTGGAAGCTGGAAAGTTCCAGCACATACAGTTGCGCCGGAGATTTCAGCAGGGTCAACGCCGGTAAACCGATATTGCCACCGACGCCAACCTGCCAACCTGCTGCACGGGCCATTTCACCAACCAGCGTGGTGACGGTGCTTTTACCGTTCGAGCCAGTGATGGCAACGATTGGAGCCTGAGCTTCGCGGCAGAACAGTTCGATATCACCGACGATTTCGATACCGGCCTCTGCGGCTTCACTTAATGCTGGATGCGCCAGCGCAATGCCTGGGCTGGCAATAATCAAATCCGATGCCAGCAGCCAGTCGCTGTTGATACCGCCCACATAGCGCTCTACCGCCTCAGGCAACTTGTCGAGGCCTGGCGGAGACACACGGGTATCCATCACGCGAGGCGTTACGCCCTGCGCGAGGAAGAAATCAACACAGGACAGGCCAGTAATGCCTAATCCGATGATGACGACTTTTCTGCCCCGATAGTCAGCCATGATTAACGTACCTTCAGCGTTGCCAGGCCAATCAGCACCAGCATCAGTGAAATAATCCAGAAGCGCACAATCACGCGCGGCTCCGGCCAGCCTTTCAATTCATAGTGGTGGTGAATCGGCGCCATGCGGAAAATGCGTTGACCGCGTAGCTTGAACGATCCCACCTGCAGGATCACCGACAGTGTTTCAACTACAAACACACCGCCCATGATCACCAGTAAAAACTCCTGACGCAGCAGCACGGCGATGGTGCCCAATGCGCCACCCAGTGCCAGCGAACCCACATCACCCATAAAGACCTGAGCCGGGTAGGTGTTGAACCACAGGAAGCCGAGACCGGCACCGACAATCGCGGTGCAGACAATCACCAACTCACCCGCGTGACGCAAATACGGAATATGCAGATACTCAGCAAACTTCACGTTACCGGTCGCCCAGGCCACCAGCGCAAAGCCTGCTGCCACGAAGACGGTTGGCATAATTGCCAGGCCATCCAGACCATCGGTGAGGTTGACCGCATTACCGGTGCCGACAATCACAAAGTAAGCCAGCAGCACATAGAACAGACCCAGCTGCGGCATAATGTCTTTAAAGAACGGCACCACCAGCTGTGTAGCCGGTGTGCCGTTGCCCGCAGCATAGAGTGCAAAGGCCACGCCCAGGGAGATCACCGACATCCAGAAGTATTTCCAGCGGGCAATCAGGCCTTTAGTGTCTTTACGCACCACTTTACGGTAGTCGTCGACGAAACCGATGATGCCAAAACCAATCAGCACCGCCAGCACGCACCACACATAAGGGTTTGATGGATACGCCCACATCAGCACCGAGACGGTGATAGAGGTGAGGATCATGATGCCGCCCATGGTTGGCGTACCGCGCTTACTAAAGTGCGATTCAGGACCATCGTTACGAACTACCTGGCCAATCTGCAATTTCTGCAGCCAGGCAATCAGGCGCGGGCCCATCCAGAGTGACAGGAACAGAGCGGTCAGCAGGCTGACAATGGCGCGAAACGTCAAATACGAGAAGACGTTAAAGCCGGAATAAAGTGCGACCAAATGTTCGGCCAGCCAGACTAGCATGTTCCTTTCTCCTGTAAGCTCTCGACGACCTGCTCCATGGCGGCGCTACGTGAGCCTTTAACCAAAATAGTGATGTCCTGATGTTGGGACAGCAATGCGCGTAAACGTTCAGTCAGCTCGGCTTTTGTGGCGAAATGCTCGCCTTTGCCGCTGCTTTCACCTATCAACCGGCTCAAAGTGCCGGTACTCAGAACACAATCAATTCCTGCTGCTTTGGCGGCTTCACCCACCTGCAGATGGCAAGCTTCGGCTTCATCACCCAGCTCCGCCATATCGCCCACCACCATCACACGGAAGCCCGGCATATCGCCCAGTACCTGTGCGGCCGCGGTCATCGAACCGACGTTGGCGTTGTAGCTGTCATCCAGCAGCAGTTGGTTGTCTGCCAGACGAATCGGGAACAGACGCCCCGGTACGGGCTGCAGCGTTTTCAAACCGGTTTGGATAGCGCTCAGCGGGGCATCAACAGAGAGTGCCAGCGCAGCCGCCGCTAAGGCGTTAGCAATGTTGTGACGACCCGGCAGCGGCAGCGCCACAGCGATGTCTCCACGCGGGGTATGCAGGGTAAACAGCGTGGCGTCGGCGCGCAGCACGATCTCGCTGGCGCGGAATTCTGCATCCGCCATCGGCTGTGGTGAGAAGCGCCACAGGGTCTTATCGACAAACTGCGACTGCCAGTTAGCGAGGTCGTTGCTATCCACATTGACGATGGCAGTGCCGTGTACTGGCAATCCACCAAAGATTTCGCCTTTAGCTTTTGCGACACCGGCCAGTGAACCAAAGCCTTCCAGATGCGCTGCAGCCAGATTGTTCACCAACGCCGTTTCGGGACGCACTAAATCGGTGGTGTAAGCAATCTCGCCCTGATGATTGGCACCCAGCTCAATCACCGCGTACTCGTGTTCTGGAGTCAAACGCAGTAGCGTCATCGGCACGCCGAAGTCGTTGTTCAGGTTGCCAGCGGTATACAACGTTTCTCCGCACTGACGCAGAATCGCTGCCGTCATCTCTTTGACTGAGGTTTTACCGGATGAACCGGTCAGCGCGACCACGCGCGCCTTCGACTGCTGGCGCACCCAGGCGCCGAGCTGACCAAAGGCGATGCGAGTATCAGCTACAACCACCTGCGGCACATCTAAAGGCAAGTGCTTACTCACCAGCAGCGCTTTGGCGCCGTTAGCGATAGCCTCGCTGGCAAAGTCATGCGCATCAAAACGCTCACCCACCAGTGCCACAAACAGGCTGCCGTCGGCAACTTTACGTGTATCACTGGTGACATCATTCAGCGTTAAATCTGCGCCGTGCAGCTGACCGCCGCTGATTTCAGCCAGTATTTTTAAAGAGACCGGAATCATGCCATTACCCCCAGCAAACGGGCGACAGTGTCGCGATCGGAGTAATCAAGACGACGATTGCCAATGATTTGATAATCTTCATGGCCTTTACCGGCCACCAGCACGATGTCATCAGCATGGGCCTGCATCACGGCGTTAGTGACCGCTTGCGCACGTCCCGCGACCACACGGGCGCGACCGGGATCGAGCAAGCCAGTCAGAATGTCATTCACAATCGCGGCTGGGTCTTCGCTGCGCGGATTGTCATCCGTGATCACCACGATGTCAGAAAACTGTTCGGCAATCGCGCCCATCAGTGGACGTTTGCCTTTATCACGATCGCCACCACAGCCGAACACGCACCACAGCTTGCCTTTGCAGTGCAGGCGCGCGGCTTCCAGCGCTTTTTCCAGCGCATCTGGAGTGTGTGCATAATCTACCACCACCGTGGGTTTCTCTGGCGCCGTGAACACTTCCATGCGACCGCATACCGGTTGCAGCTGTGCCGCGCTTGAAACCAGCGCCTCCAGCGGATAATCGAGCGTCAGCAAGGTGGCCAGTGCCAGCAGCAGATTGCTGACGTTGAATGCGCCCATCAGGCGGCTATCAAACTCGCCATCGCCCCAGCTTGACTGGAACTGAACATGAGCGCCACCATCGTGATAATTCACCGCAGTAGCTTTCAGCCAGCGTCCACGACAGCCAGGCTGCAGATTGTCAGCCATGGTGACAGCAACGGCATCCGGCAATTTTTCCAGCCAGCGGCGTCCGACGTCGTCATCGGCGTTGATAATGGCTTCACCAATCTGATGTTCAGAGAACAGCAGCCATTTGGCGGCTTCGTAGCCCTGCATATCACCGTGATAATCGAGATGATCGCGGCTCAGGTTGGTGAACACGGCAGCCGCAAAAGGCAATGCCGCGACGCGATGCTGCACCAGGCCGTGAGAAGAGACTTCCATTGCGGCCAGCGTGGCACCCTGCTCAACCAGATCATTCAGTACATGTTGTACATCCACCGCGGAACCCGTGGTGTTTTCGGTCGCTACCAGTTGGCCGTACAAACCATTGCCCACTGTGCCCATTACGGCACCTGTTTCACCCAGCAGATTGGCCCACTGCGCCATCAGTTGCGTGGTGGTGGTTTTCCCGTTGGTGCCAGTAACACCGATTAATTTGAGCTTTTCAGCAGGCTGCTGATAAAAGCGCCCAGCCAGTGCAGAGAGACGCTGCTGCAACTGCGCCAGATAGATAACCGGGACGCCGTGCATCTCGCGGATATCTCCATCGCTGGCTTCACCCTCGGCTTCGGCAATCACTGCCGCCACGCCCTGAGCAATAGCCTGCGGAATAAAACGACGTCCATCAGCATGATGGCCCGCCACGGCGATAAACAAATCGCCAGCAGCCGCAGCGCGGCTATCCAGTGTCATGTCACGGAGTGGACGCGCCGGCGCACCCGGCACCCACGGGGCCAGTAAATCGCGCAGGTTACGATCGGTCACTTGATTCCTCACTTCTGTTCTTCACCAACTCGTCTTTATCAACTGTTGGCAACCCATCAGGTTCGATGTTCATGGTACGTAATACCCCGCCCATGATGGCGCCAAACACCGGTGCAGAAACCGCACCACCATAATATTTGCCGGCCTGAGGATCGTTGATCACCACCACCAGCGCAAAACGAGGGCGACTGGCAGGTGCAACGCCTGCCGTGTAAGCAATGTATTTATTGACGTAGCGTCCGTCCGGCCCGACCTTTTTAGCGGTACCGGTTTTAATCGCGATGCGATAGCCCTTGATGGCAGCTTTAACCCCACCGCCACCAGGCAACGCAACGCTTTCCATCATGTGCATCACCGTTTTCACCAGGTCTTCCTGGAAAACGCGTTCACCCGCCACTGGCGGGTCAACTTTGGTGATCGACAGCGGGCGATTGATGCCATAGCTGCCAATGGTTGCGTAGACTCGCGCTAACTGTAACGGCGTTACCATTAGCCCGTAGCCGAAAGAGAAGGTGGCCCTCTCTATGTCAGACCACCGTTGTTTTTGAGGGTATAAGCCACTACTTTCCCCGACCAGCCCCAAATTGGTCGGTTTACCCAGCCCAAAGCGCGCGTAAGTATCTACGAGTGCTGAGGAGGGCATCGCTAACGCCAAACGTGAAACCCCGACGTTACTCGACTTCTGTAAAACCCCGGTAAGGGTCAATTCGTTGTAGCGCGCCACGTCCTTGATCTCATGACCATTGACACGGTACGGCACGGTATTCAGTACGCTGTTCTCTTTCACCACACCACGCTGCAGAGCGGTCATCACCACCATCGGTTTCACGGTGGAGCCCGGCTCGAAGATGTCGGTAATGGCACGGTTGCGCATTACATCTTTCGGGGTGTTGGCGAGATTGTTCGGGTTATAAGCCGGGCTGTTCGCCATCGCCAGTACTTCGCCGGTGTTCACATCCACCAACACAGCAGTACCCGACTCGGCTTTGTTGAAGGCCACAGCATTATTCAGTTCGCGGTAAACCAACGCCTGCAGGCGCTCGTCAATGCTCAGCGTGAGGTTGTGCGCTGCGCGACTATCTACGGAAGAGATATCTTCAATCACGCGACCGAAGCGATCTTTACGCACTGTACGTTCGCCTGGCGCGCCGGTGAGCCACTTGTCGAAACTCTTTTCGATGCCCTCAATGCCCTGGCCATCAATGTTAGTAAAGCCAATCAGGTGCGCAGTGACCTGACCGGCGGGATAGTAACGACGCGACTCTTCACGCAGGTAAATGCCCGGTAGCTTGAGTTTTTTCACGTACTCGCCAATTGCCGGATTCACCTGACGCGCCAGATAGATAAAGCGCCCTTTGGGATTGGCGTTCACGCGCGCGGCGAGTTGATCAAGTGGGATCGACAAGGCATCTGAGAGGGCTTTCCAGCGGCTGTCCAATGAGACACCACCGTGTTCCATCAGCTCTTTAGGATCGGCCCAGATGGCATTCACTGGCACGCTGACGGCTAATGGACGGCCAGCACGATCGCTGATCATGCCACGTGCAGTGGGAACAGATTGCACACGCAGCGAACGCAGATCCCCTTCTTTAACCAGCTTATCCGGGCTAATGACCTGCAACCACGCCACGCGTGACAGCAATCCGCCCAAAGCCAGTAAAATACAGCCGCACAGCAACGCAAAACGCCAGCTTATAAAGCTGGCCTTGTCTTCCGGTTTTTTTAACTTCAGCGTTTTGCCTGCGCCGCTCATTGAGGTCTGCGATTCCTTATTTATCTCTGCACCACGATATTTTCCTGTGAAGGATCAACATGCTGCATCTGCAGCTTATCGGTTGCTATTCGCTCAACCCGGCTATGATCGCCGAGCGCATTCTCTTCCAAAATCAGGTTACGCCACTCGATATCGAGTGCATCACGTTCTAAAACCAACTGTTCACGCTGCGCCGTTAACAGGCGCGTTTTGTGCGTGGTGGTGACCACAAACACCGAGGACACGAGCACTGCAATCAGTAACAACACCGGGATCTTGCCAAATCGCAGCAGGTCACCACCGATGACGCCGGGCAGGCTGTGTCGCTCGTTGCCAATCATGTCGCGGTCCTTTCAGCAATACGCAGTACCGAACTGCGCGCGCGTGGGTTCTCGTTCACCTCGGCTTCACCCGGAATCAGCTTGCCTAAGGTTTTCAACTCACGTCCGCCCAGCGCTTTGAGCTGGCTTTCGGTCATTGGAATACCCGCTGGAACTTGCGGGCCTCGGCTCTGATCGCGCATAAAGCGTTTTACCAACCGATCTTCCAGTGAGTGGAAGCTGATAACCGATAACCGACCACCAGGCGCCAGCACCGACATCGCCCCTTTCAGAGCGGTATCGATCTCTTCCAGTTCGCTGTTGATCCAGATACGAATCGCCTGGAAAGTACGCGTGGCCGGATGCTTAAATTTGTCTTTCACCGGCATCGCGGCAGCGATGACGGTGGCTAATTCTTTGGTGCGCGTCATTGGCTGTTCACGATTACGCTCGACGATGGCGCGTGCAATACGTTTGCCAAACTTCTCTTCGCCGTAGGTCTTGATGACGAAAGCGATATCAGCTTCATCAGCCTTCATCAGCCACTCTGCCGCAGATTGACCCCGCGTTGGGTCCATGCGCATATCCAGTGGTCCATCACGCATAAACGAGAAACCGCGCTCTGCGTCATCCAACTGTGGTGATGACACGCCAAGATCGAGTAATACGCCATCGATCTTGCCTGTCAGGCCGCGCGCTTCGACATACTCTGCCAGCGCTGAAAACGGTCCGTGCACGATCGAAAAACGTGGATCCTGAATCTCAGCCGCGGCAGCGATGGCTTGCGGATCGCGGTCAATCGCCAGCAACTGCCCCTTATCTCCAAGCTGGGAGAGGATCAGGCGTGAGTGACCACCGCGACCAAAAGTGCCGTCAATGTAAATGCCGTCTTCCCTGATATTGAGGCCGTTAACCGCCTCATCCAGCAGCACTGTGGTGTGTTTAAAATTTTCCTGCATAGCTATAGCGACAAGTCCTGCAACCGCTCAGATAAAGGCTCCTGAGCCGACTGTTCTGCGTCAATATCGTCCTTGACTTGTTGATACCAGGTCTGTTCATCCCACAGCTCAAACTTATTGAACTGTCCAACCAGCATCACTTCTTTAGTAAGGCTCGCATGTTGGCGTAGCGTATTCGCCAGCAACAAGCGACCTGCATTATCCATCTGGCATTCACTGGCATGTCCTAACAGCAGTCGCTGCACGCGACGCTCAATCGGATTCATGCTAGATAAGCGCGCCAGTTTTTTCTCGATGATTTCCCATTCGGGCAGGGTGTAAAGCAACAGGCATGGTTGGTGGAGGTCAATGGTGCACACCATTTGCCCCTGAGACTCCGCGACGAGCAATTCGCGATAGCGTGTTGGTACCGCCAATCGGCCTTTGCCGTCGAGATTGACTAACGTTGCTCCTCGGAACATGTCAGTCCTACCCCCCAATCACCCGTTTTCACCACTTTATCCCACTTTTTACCACGAAACGAGTTTACGGAGCCTATGAAATCCTTGTCAAGCCGCAACGACAAGTGAATATCACTCTTTACAAGGGTGAGAATTATTTAGTGGAGGGTATTTAAGGGAAATGAATGGCAAAATAAAAAATTAACCTGATGAATAGTGGAATAAAAATTTTCACGATTTGAAAAATGGCGAAAAATAAAGCGTTTTCATCGCAAAAGATAATTATCCCGGGATATGCGACAGCGGCTGCATTTTAGGGGATTTCTGAAAGGAAGCCCAGCACCATCGCGCCAGCTCTGCTACGCGTCACTGCTGAAGATGTAAACAAATAAGAAAATCCAGCGCGAATAATTCGTTAGGAAAAGCGATGACAATTTACGCTTTTTTACCCCCGTCCTATGGCAGAAAAATATCTGGATGTTTAATAAGTGCGGGCAGCGATCTGCCCGCGATTTCATTTAGCGCGTCGGCTCAATTGGCCACGGCGGAATAAATTGCGGCGAATACGGGTTAATCCCGGCTTCGGTTTACGCGGTTCATCCAGCGAGGCCAAAACTAATTCCAGCACACGCTCAGCCACATCACGATGACGCTGCCCCACCGCCAGAACCGGGCACTCTAAAAAGTCCAGTAATTCGTGGTCGCCAAATGTAGCGATAGCAAGGTCGGTTGGCAGCCGCCCATCGCGCTTCAGGGTAATGTCCATCACGCCCTGAAGCAGACCGAATGAGGTGGTAAACAGCGCATCCGGCATCGGATGGTCTTCGAGGTATTTCTCGAACAATGTGGCAGCCGCAGCACGATCAAAACTGTTGCAGTAGAGGTAATCTACCGAACGTTCATCATCTTTCCACGCATCACGGAAGCCCATTTCGCGCAGGAAACTCACTGAAAGCTCGGGCAGCGCACCAAGGAACAGCACGTTTTTCACCGGAAGCTGACGCAATTCAGCTGCCAGCGCATGCGCATCGTCCTGATCGGCACCGACAACACTGGTGAAGTGTTCACGATCCAGCGCGCGGTCCAGCGCGATAATCGGCAGCGGATCGTTGATCCAGCGCTGATAAAACGGGTGCTCGGGTGGCAGCGAGGTTGAAACAATGATCGCATCCACTTGACGTTGCAGCAGATGTTCAATGCAGCGCATTTCATTGTCAGGTTGATCTTCCGAGCAGGCAATCAGCAGCTGATAGCCACGTTGACGCGCCTGACGCTCCAGATAATTGGCAATGCGCGTGTAACTGGTGTTCTCCAGATCCGGGATCACCAGGCCGATAGAACGCGTACGCCCGGCACGCAGGCCCGCAGCAACCGCATTGGGGTGATAATTATGTTCACGCACCACCGCCATCACTTTTTCGACGGTTTTGTCGCTGACACGATACTGCCGCGCTTTGCCATTGATAACGTAGCTGGCCGTGGTGCGCGACACGCCCGCCAGGCGCGCAATTTCATCCAGTTTCACGATGACACCTTAATTCTGATAAGCCAGGGCTGGGCAAATGTCCGCAGAGTAGCTATGGATAAAACATTTGTAACATCTAACCGCAGAACACTACGCTGAGCAACCGCTTTTATTGGGCAGCTCTCACAAGCGCATTAAATAAAAAAAACCCGGCATTACGCCGGGTTAGCTTTGAAGCTGGATGATAACTTTGCGGGATTAACGCATCACGCGATCGCCGCGCGATACACCGACAATGCCTGATCGCGCAACCTCAACGATCTCAGCGACATCGCGCACCGTGTTAAGGAAGGCGTCGAGCTTATCGCTGGTGCCTGCCAGCTGAACCGTGTACAGCGTTGGCGTCACATCAATAATCTGACCACGGAAGATCTCCGCGCTACGCTTCACTTCTTCACGGCCGTAACCGCTTGCCTGGATTTTCACCAGCATGATTTCACGTTCAACGTAGGCACCCTGCCCCAACTCGCTGACACGTAACACGTCCACCAGCTTGTGCAGTTGCTTCTCAATCTGTTCCAGCACTTTTTGGTCACCGACCGTCTGAATGGTCATACGTGACAGTGTGGGATCGTCGGTTGGCGCAACGGTCAGGCTTTCGATGTTGTAGCCGCGCTGTGAGAACAAACCCACCACGCGAGACAATGCGCCGGATTCATTTTCCAGCAGTACCGATAACACACGACGCATAATTAAGTCCTCTCCGTTTTGCTCAGCCACATCTCATCCATCGAACCACCGCGAATCTGCATCGGATAAACGTGTTCGCTGCCGTCAATATTCACATCAACAAACACCAGACGCCCTTTTGCCAGAGTATCCAGTGCCAGCTGCAGCTTCTCTTCCAGCTCAGCCGGATGCGCGATGGAAATACCCACGTGTCCGTAGGCTTCGGCTAAACGCACGAAGTCAGGCAGAGATTGCATGTAGGATTGCGAATGGCGGCCGGAATAAATCATGTCCTGCCACTGCTTCACCATACCGAGGAAACCGTTATTGAGGTTCAGCACCAGCACCGGTAAATCGTACTGCAGCGCAGTCGACAGTTCCTGGATGTTCATCTGGATGCTGCCGTCACCGGTCACGCAAATCACGGTCTCGTCTGGCAGCGCCATTTTCACACCCAGCGCGGCCGGTAAGCCAAATCCCATGGTGCCGAGGCCACCTGAGTTGATCCAGCGGCGCGGCTTATCGAACTGATAATAGAGCGCGGCGAACATCTGATGCTGACCGACGTCAGAGGTGACGTAAGCTTCGCCTTTGGTCAGACGGCAAATGGTTTCGATAACCGCCTGTGGTTTGATCTTGTCGCTGGTGCGATCAAACTCAAGGCACTTACGACTACGCCAACCATCAATGGTCTGCCACCAGTCGCGCAGGCTATCCAGCTCTTGTTTGGCATCGCTTTGCGCCAGCAATTCCAACATCTGCGACAGCGTCTGCTTCGCATCACCGACAATCGGGATATCGGCGCTGACGGTTTTGGAAATCGAGGTCGGATCGACATCGATATGCATGATGGTGGCGTTCGGGCAGTATTTCGCCAGGTTGTTGGTGGTACGATCATCAAAGCGCACGCCAATACCGAAAATCAAATCGGCATTGTGCATGGTCATGTTGGCTTCGTAAGTACCGTGCATTCCCAGCATGCCGACGCTCTGGCGATGCGTGCCAGGGAATACGCCCAGGCCCATCAGCGACATGGTGACCGGAATATTCAGCTGTTCCGCTAACTGCAGCAGTTCCGCTTCACAGCCCGACATAATGGCGCCTCCACCGGCATAAATCACCGGTTTGTGAGCAGCCAGCAACGTTTGTAATGCGCGCTTAATCTGGCCTTTATGTCCCTGAATCGTCGGATTATATGAGCGCATGCTGACCGTCTCAGGGTAGACGTACGGCAGTTTGTTTGCTGGGTTAAGAATATCTTTTGGCAGGTCGATCACCACCGGGCCTGGGCGGCCGCTTGCTGCCAGCCAGAAGGCTTTTTTCAGCACGGTTGGGATCTCTTCCGCGTTTTTCACCAGGAAGCTGTGTTTCACCACTGGACGGGAAATCCCGACCATGTCGCACTCCTGGAACGCATCGTAGCCGATCAGTGAAGACGGCACCTGACCCGACAGAATCACCATCGGAATCGAATCCATATAGGCCGTCGCAATACCGGTAATGGCATTGGTTGCGCCTGGACCTGAAGTGACCAGCACCACGCCGACTTCGCCGGTCGCGCGCGCCAGACCATCCGCCATATGCACTGCGCCTTGCTCGTGACGCACTAATACGTGGTCAATACCACCGACCGTTTGCAGCGCATCGTAAATGTCGAGCACCGCTCCGCCCGGATAGCCGAATACCTGC
This sequence comes from Pantoea sp. alder81, assembly GCF_020179835.1. GTDB lineage: Bacteria > Pseudomonadota > Gammaproteobacteria > Enterobacterales > Enterobacteriaceae > Pantoea. The sequence goes on from NZ_JAIUDA010000003.1 coordinate 97,239, forward strand.
TTAACGCCCTGATCGATTAACGAACGGACGACCATTTCGGCTCCTGACAACATCTCCATTTTCTGCCTCCAGGCTTGAGGAACCGGATTCCGTGACGCGCATTGTCCCTGCGCCACTGGCACCCAGCCCCGTATTCGCCAGTTAAGATCAAAACCTTATGTTTATGCTCAGATGGCAGAATTCATTTCTGCCTTCCAGGTACAGGGAATCTACTTGAGTTGATTCTTTTAAGAGTAGGTCGATTACCATAACCGCAGAAAACCCGGCCTGCAAACGACAGGAGGCTGCGGCAGACTTATTTCGGCACAAAAGGCACTGACACGTGATAATCGCTCGCGAGGATTAAACTAATGCCATCCCACAACCACAGATGAAAATGCTGGTTAACTGATTATTTGCAGCGTGTTCTAAGAAATATGATTTTCATATTGCCTGGCCGGTTAGCCCACAATTTTTCATGAATATTACTTTCTGGCGTGATTAACTTCAAAACCCGCTTCCCGCATGACATTGTGCTAAGCAACCCGTCAAATCCTGTTTTTAGGATTACAGAACAATGACGATTAAAACCATTAAATTCAACATCTTAAAATTAATTCAGTTTTATAAATATTTTTTTAGACTGTTTAAGTCGTTATGCATGCTGCTAATTAATGCCAAAGCTCTGTATAGCGGGATATTCGCAGCAGATCGCCCTTGACCGGCAATAGAAATACCCTTTCACTTAGGGTTGACTTCCCGCAGCAATCCCAGTATCAATATGTGCATCACGAATTTACGAGGTTTGATTCATGTTTCATTCTTTCCGCCTACTCGGTCTACTACTAAACGCATTCAATTTGCGCGGTAGACTTGTGGGTGGAATCAATCACTGATTCGAACCTGAAGAAGTTTAAAAAACCCGCGCCGATGCGCGGGTTTTTTTATGCTCGTTACACCGGCGAAGTTGAGTTAAAGCAAAAGGAAGATGACCATGAGCCAGCAAGTTATTATTTTCGATACCACTCTGCGCGACGGCGAGCAGGCATTACAGGCCAGCCTGAGTGTTAAAGAAAAACTGCAGATCGCCCTGGCGCTGGAGCGTATGGGCGTGGATGTAATGGAAGTCGGTTTCCCTATCTCTTCGCCGGGGGATTTCGAATCGGTGCAGACCATCGCACGCTCGGTGAAAAACAGCCGCGTTGCCGCGCTGGCTCGCTGCGTTGATAAAGACATTGATGCCGCCTACGAGGCATTGCGCGTCGCTGAAGCGTTCCGTATTCATACGTTCCTCGCCACTTCGCCAATGCATATCGCCACCAAATTGCGCAGTACCTTGCCAGATGTCATTGAGCGCGCAGTGGCCTCCATCAAACGCGCCCGCAATTACACGGACGACGTTGAGTTCTCTTGTGAAGACGGCGGCCGTACACCGATCGACGATCTGTGCCGCGTGGTAGAAGCCGCGATTAACGCCGGCGCGACCACCATCAACATTCCGGATACGGTTGGCTACAACTTGCCGCACGAGTACGCCAGTATCTTTAGCCAGTTGCGCGAACGCGTACCGAACATCGATAAAGCGATTTTGTCTGTTCATACCCACGATGATCTGGGCATGGCGACCGGCAATGCGGTCGCAGCGGTCTTAGCCGGCGCACGTCAGGTTGAAGGCACCATCAATGGCTTGGGTGAACGTGCGGGTAACTGTGCGTTGGAAGAAGTGATCATGGCGATTAAAACTCGTCAGCAGATCATGAATCTGCATACCAATATTCATCATCAGGAAATCTACCGTACCAGTCAGTTGGTCAGCCAGATTTGCAACATGCCGATTCCAGCCAACAAAGCAATTGTTGGCACTGGCGCCTTCGCTCACTCATCCGGCATCCATCAGGATGGCGTGTTGAAGAACCGCGAAAATTACGAAATCCTGACCCCTGAATCTATCGGCTTACACAAAATTCAGTTGAACCTGACTTCACGTTCAGGCCGTGCTGCAGTGAAACATCGCATGGAAGAGATGGGCTACAAAGAGTCGGACTACAACGTCGATGCTTTGTACGATGCCTTCCTGAAGCTGGCCGACAAGAAAGGCCAGGTATTTGATTACGATTTGGAAGCGCTGGCGTTCATCAACAAACAGAATGAAGAGCCAGAATATTTCCAGCTGAACGAATTCAATGTGCAGACCGGTTCCAGCGTCACCGCGACCGCGTCTGTGCAATTGGGCTGTGGCGAAGAGACCAAAGCCGATGCAGCGACCGGTAACGGTCCGGTTGATGCCGTTTATCAGGCCATCAACCGCATCACCGGCTTTGAAGCCGAACTGGTGAACTACAAGTTGACCGCCAAAGGCCACGGCGAGAATGCGCTGGGTCAGGTAGATATCGTGGTGAACTACAACGGTCGTAAATTCCACGGCGTGGGCCTGGCGACCGATATCGTCGAATCTTCTGCCAAGGCGATGGTGAACGCCCTGAACAACATCTGGCGCGCCAAACAGGTAGAAAAAGAATTGCAGCGTAAATTTAAAGATCAGAAGGAAACGGTGTAACTATGACTCAGTCTTATCATATTGCGGTAATGCCAGGCGACGGAATCGGCCCGGAAGTGATGGCGCAGGCTATCAAGGTTCTCGATGCAATTCGCGCGCGCTTCGACATGCGTATCACCACCAGCGAATATGAAGTTGGCGGTATCGCCATCGATCGTCACGGTGAGCCGCTGCCGCCTGCTACCGTTGCCGGTGCAGAGCAGGCCGATGCGATTCTGTTCGGCTCAGTCGGTGGTCCAAAATGGGAACACCTGCCACCAGCGGGTCAGCCAGAGCGTGGCGCACTGTTGCCACTGCGTAAACACTTCAAGCTGTTCAGCAATCTGCGTCCTGCTGCTTTATATAAAGGTCTGGAAGCCTTTTGCCCACTGCGCAGCGACATCGCCGCACGTGGTTTCGACATCCTGTGCGTGCGTGAGTTGACCGGCGGTATCTATTTCGGCCAGCCAAAAGGTCGCGAAGGTAGCGGTCCACATGAGCGCGCATTTGATACCGAGGTGTATCACCGTTTCGAGATCGAACGTATTGCGCGTAATGCCTTTGAAGCCGCACGCAAGCGCCGTAACAAAGTCACGTCAGTGGATAAAGCTAACGTGCTGGCGACCTCAGTGATGTGGCGCGAAATCGTTAATGAAGTGGCAAAAGATTACCCGGATGTAGAGCTGAGCCACATGTACATCGATAACGCCACCATGCAGCTGATTAAAGATCCATCACAGTTTGATGTGCTGCTCTGTTCTAACCTGTTCGGTGACATCCTGTCAGACGAATGCGCGATGATCACCGGTTCAATGGGCATGCTGCCTTCTGCCAGCATGAACGAAGAAGGCTTCGGTCTGTATGAGCCAGCGGGCGGTTCAGCGCCGGATATCGCCGGTCAGAATATTGCTAACCCGATTGCTCAGATTCTCTCGTTGTCTCTGCTGTTGCGCTTTAGCCTGAATGCAGGTGATGCAGCGGACAGTATCGAGCGTGCGGTCAGCCGCGCGCTGGAAGCGGGCCACCGCACCCGCGATTTGGCCGGCGACGGCCCAGCCGTGAGTACAGATGAAATGGGCAGCATCATTGCCGGTTTCATCGCTGAGGAAAAATAATAAAATGAAAAGCTTATACCAGAAGTTATTTGATGCACATGTCGTCCACGAAGCACCAAACGAAACCCCGTTACTGTACATCGATCGCCATCTGATCCATGAAGTGACGTCACCGCAGGCCTTTGATGGCCTGCGCGCGCACGGCCGCAAAGTGCGTCAGCCGTCGAAGACGTTTGCCACCATGGACCACAACGTTTCCACCCAGACCAAAGACATTAACGCGTCGGGTGAGATGGCGCGTATTCAGATGCAAGAGCTGATTAAGAACTGTGCTGAGTTCGGCATTCAGCTGTATGACCTGAATCACCCGTTCCAGGGCATCGTGCACGTAATTGGGCCCGAACAAGGGATGACGCTGCCAGGCATGACCATCGTCTGCGGCGATTCCCACACCGCGACCCACGGCGCATTCGGTTCGCTGGCATTCGGTATCGGCACCTCCGAAGTTGAACATGTGTTTGCCACGCAGACCCTGAAGCAGGGCCGTGCTAAGACCATGAAGATTGAAGTGCTGGGCGAAGCCGCAACCGGCATCACAGCGAAAGACATCGTGTTGGCGATTATCGGTAAAACCGGCAGCGCCGGTGGTACTGGTCATGTGGTGGAGTTCTGTGGCCCGGCGATTGAAGCGCTGAGCATGGAAGGCCGCATGACGCTGTGTAACATGGCGATAGAGATGGGCGCTAAAGCAGGCCTGGTCGCGCCGGATGACACCACTTTCGCTTACCTGAAAGACAAGCAGTTCGCACCGAAGGGCGAGCAGTGGGATGAAGCCGTCGCTTACTGGCGTACGATGAAGTCCGACAGCGATGCCAAATTCGATACCACTGTTACTTTGAATGCTGCTGACATCGCGCCACAAGTGACCTGGGGCACCAACCCAGGCCAGGTGATGGCGGTGGATCAGGCGATCCCGAATCCACAGTCGTTTGCCGATCCGGTTGAGCGTGCTTCTGCTGAGAAAGCGCTGGCTTACATGGATCTGCAGCCGGGCATCAAATTGACTGATGTCGCTATCGACAAAGTGTTTATCGGTTCCTGCACCAACTCACGTATTGAAGATTTGCGTGCTGCCGCAGCTATCGCCAAAGGCCGTAAAGTCGCACCAGGCGTCGTAGCCATGGTGGTGCCGGGCTCCGGTCCGGTTAAAGCCCAGGCGGAAGCGGAAGGTCTGGATAAAATTTTCCTCGAAGCCGGTTTTGAATGGCGTTTGCCAGGCTGCTCCATGTGCCTGGCGATGAACAATGACCGTCTGAACCCAGGCGAGCGTTGCGCATCCACCAGTAACCGTAACTTTGAAGGTCGTCAGGGCCGTGGCGGTCGCACTCACTTAGTGAGCCCGGCGATGGCTGCAGCGGCGGCAGTAACCGGTCGTTTTGCCGACATTCGTGAATTGACTCAGGGAGCTTAAGCCATGGCGAACAAATTTACTCAACACACCGGGATTGTGGCGCCACTGGACGCCGCGAACGTCGACACCGATGCCATCATTCCAAAACAGTTTTTGCAAAAAGTGACGCGCACCGGTTTTGGCGCGCACCTGTTCCACGACTGGCGTTTCGAAGATGATGCGGGCACCGTGCCTACCCCAGGTTTCGTCCTGAACAAACCGGAGTTTAAAGGCACCAGCATCTTGCTGGCACGTGAAAACTTTGGCTGCGGTTCTTCGCGTGAACACGCCCCATGGGCACTGACCGATTTCGGTTTCCACGTGGTGATTGCGCCAAGCTTCGCGGATATCTTCTATGGCAACAGCTTCAACAACCAGTTGCTGCCAGTGAAGTTGAGCGATGAAGAAGTGGATGAGATGTTCAAACTGGTGGCGGCGCAGCCGGGTGTGACCTTTACGGTCGATCTGGAAGCGCAGACGGTGACTGCTGGTGATAAGACTTACAGCTTTGAAATCGACACTTTCCGTCGTCACTGCATGATCAACGGCCTCGACAGCATTGGTTTGACGCTGCAACACGAAGCGTCCATCTCCAACTACGAGACCACTCAGCCAGCGTTCCTGCGTTAATACCTTATTCGGTGCGTTTGAGCGCACCGAATTGAGACGCACTGGATGTCCCGAAAGTCGCCTTTGCTGGCGACTTTTTGTTTATCTGGCATCACGTACTCGCGACGCCAACCCAAGCGCCACCACCGCCATCACCAGTGCCAGCCAGTAAACGGACTCATGCCCGAAGCGCTCGCTCAGCGTGCCCTGTATCAATCCCGCAATAATCAGACCGGTCGATATCGAGGTGGTAAACATGGTGGTCGCCGCGCCCGCGCGTCCCGGCATCAAATCCTGAAACCACAACATGCCAATCCCCGCGACGATACCGATAAAGGCCGCATTAAACAGCTGCAGCACCATCAATGCCGTGCGTGACTGGAACATGACCAGTCCAAGATAGAACAGAATCGCGGCAACCAGCGCTAACAGCACCAACTTACGTTTACCGAAACGCTTAGCGTAATGGCCAGCCAGCAGCATGATTGGTATCTCCAGCCCTGCCGCCGTCCCCATCAATAAGCCCGCCAGCTTTTCCGGCAGCCCCAGCGTGGAGCTGATATACAGCGGCATATCGATGATATACATGGTGTTGCACGCCCACATCACCACCGAGGCGATAAACAGCATTCGCACCTGGCTGTCTTTCCACGGGCTCAGCTGGGTCAGCACTTGCTCTGGCGTCGCAGCCACGCGCGGCACCGATGGCAGAGTGCGCCAAATCAGCAGCATACTGAGCAGGAAAATCGCCGCCGCCACGCAGAACAGCGTCACGAAGCCATAGTTAAGCGCTAATGCGAACGACAGTGGCGGCCCTATCACCCACGCCAGCGACAGCTGTGCACGCATCACCGAGCTGAACATCACCACTTCACGCGCAGACTGATCGGCATACTCTCGCGCCAGCGCAAAGATCTGCGGTATCGCCACGCTGGCCAGCGCCGACAGCAAGACGCCCACGCTAATCAACGTCAGGTAATGACGATTAAAGGCGAATAGCAGCGCATTGAGCACCGCCATCAGGCAGCAAAACAGGATTAAATTGCGACGATCGCCACGATTGTCCGAACGCTTTGCCATCAGCAAACTGATCACAATCCCGGCGATGGCGTTGATAGTAAAGAACAGACCGACCCAAAACGGTCGCACCTGCACTTCGCGTGTCAAAAACAGACTGAGCGTGGGTGCCTGCAACGCACCAGCGACACCGGTCATAAACGACACGGCCATAAAAGAGAGATAAACCGGATTAATACGACGCTGGCGCGTTAACAGCGATTTCATGCAGAAATCCCTTTGCGGAGAAATGAGGCTAAGACAAAGAGGGTAGAAGATTTCACAGCAAAACGAAAAAAGCCAGCAGAGAAAACGCTGCTGGCGGTGAAATGCACCCTACTCAGAAAAGGCTCCACGTCGGCGGAACCGCTGGCAGAGCGCCATTCATTGCTGAATGCCTCCCGCTCTTCCATTGCCTGGCAGTATGCCTCTAATATGGGGCAGGAAAAACTGAGCGATTCTGAGAAGGAGTTCCCCTTTTATGTCCTCTGCGCGACTGCAACAGCAGTTCATCCGCCTGTGGCAAAGCTGCCAGGGGCTGGATCAGGAAACCACATTAAGCGAGCTGGCCGAACGACTGCACTGTTCGCGGCGCCATATGCGCAATCTGTTGAATGCCATGCAGGATGCAGGCTGGCTGATTTGGCAGGCGGAAGCCGGACGTGGCAAACGTTCGGCCCTGAGCTTCAATTACACCGGCCTGGCACTCCAGCAGCAGCGCGCCGAGGACTTGCTGGATCAGGATCGCATCGAACAGCTGGTACAACTGGTTGGTGATAAGGATCAGGTTCGCCAGATGATCGCTGCCCACCTGGGCCGCAGTTTCCGTCAGGGCAAGCACATCCTGCGCGTGCTCTATTACCGCCCGCTGCCTAATCTGTTGCCCGGCTCCCCCTTGCGCCGTTCTGAAACTCATCTGGCGCGACAAATCTTTAACGGCCTGACGCGGATAAATGAGGAAAAGGGGGAAATCGAAGCGGATATCGCCCATCACTGGCAGCAAACCTCCCCACTCCACTGGCGTTTCTTTTTGCGTCCCGCGATTCGCTTTCATCACGGCCGCGAACTGGAGATGGAAGATGTTATCGCCTCGCTGGATCGCGTACGCAGTCAGCCGCTGTTCTCGCATATCGACAAACTGCATTCACCCGCGCCCTGGACGCTGGATATTCATCTAACGCAGCCCGATAGCTGGCTGCCTTGGCTGCTGGCCAGCGTCAGCGCGATGATCCTGCCGCGTGAATGGCCGACGCTGCGACATTTTGCCCGTCAGCCCATCGGCACAGGTCCGTACAGCGTGGTACGCAACCAGCAGACGCAGCTGAAAATCGCCGCCTTTGATGACTATTTTGGCTATCGCGCGCTGATTGATGACGTGTCGATTTGGGTGCTTCCGGAAATCAGTGATGAGCTGGTGTACGCGGGCGTAAAGCTGCAGGGCGAGACCGCCGATGAGAAATCCGAAGAGAGTCGTCTGGAAGAAGGCTGCTACTTTCTGCTGTTTGACCAAAGATCTGAGCGCGGCAAGGAGGCAAATTTTCGCCGCTGGGTGAGCTATCTGTTCAATCCGATTGCCCTGCTCAATCATGCGGGCGTCGGCTATCAGCGCTACTGGTTCCCGGCATACGGATTCTTACCGCGCTGGCACCATCGCCGCGATCTCACTCCAGCCGAAAAGCCTGACGGATTAACCCAACTGACTATCAGCTGGTACAGCCATCATGTTGAGCATGAAGGGATTGCCAACGCCCTGCGCCCGTTGCTGGCCGAACAGGGTGTCGAACTGATCACGCGCGAGTTGAGCTACGAAGAGTGGTTTGAAGGTGAGGGGGAAAGCGATATCTGGCTCGGCAGTGTGAACTTCACTCTCCCGCTCGAATACGCACTGTTTGCCCAGCTCTATGAGCTGCCGCTGATGCACCACTGCGTTCCGATTGACTGGCACGCCGATGCCCAGCAATGGCGACAGAAAACCTTGCCGCTAGCCGAATGGAGCAAGCAGTTGGTCAACAGCGACTTTGTTCATCCGCTTTTCCATCACTGGTTACTGCTGGAAGGCCAGCGCAGTATGCGTGGCGTGCGCCTCAATACTCTTGGCTGGTTTGACTTCAAATCGGCCTGGTTTGCACCTCCTGAGTTGTGATGCTTTCGCACTGTCACAGAAGTGTCTAAAATAGACCGTTCTCAACGGGGTGCCCTGCGTTTTGGGCTGAGATAAACCCGTCGAACCTGATCCGGCTCATACCGGCGTAGGGATTTGAGATGCCCGCTAACTCAGATCCTTTGCGACTCAACCTTATTTTCTCCTCAAGGAGCGCAAAGTGTTAAACAAAGTTCTGCCCGTATTGCTGTTGGTCTCTGCCCCGGTTTTCGCTGCTAAACCTGTCCTGACCGTTTACACCTATGACTCTTTTTCTGCTGAGTGGGGCCCGGGTCCCGCCGTCAAAAAAGCCTTTGAGGCCGAGTGCGGCTGCGAACTGAAGTATGTGGCGCTGGAAGATGGTGTGTCATTGCTCAACCGCGTGCGTATGGAAGGCAAGAACAGCAAAGCCGATGTGGTGCTGGGCCTTGATAACAATCTGGTGCAAGCCGCCGAGAAAACCGGCCTGTTTGCGAAAAGCGCCGTCGACACCAGTAAACTGCAACTGCCCGATGACTGGCATAACGACACCTTCGTTCCGTTCGATTACGGCTACTTCGCCTTCGTCTACGATAAAAACAAGCTGAAGAACCCACCGAAAAGCCTGAAAGAACTGGTCGAAAGCCCGGAAAAGTGGCGTGTAATTTATGAAGATCCACGCACCAGCACGCCGGGGCTCGGCCTGCTGCTGTGGATTCAGAAAGTGTATGGCGATAAAGCGCCTGACGCCTGGCAGAAGCTGGCGCAGAAGACCGTCACCGTAACGAAAGGCTGGAGCGAAGCCTATGGCCTGTTCCTGAAAGGTGAAGGCGATCTGGTGCTGAGTTATACCACCTCTCCGGCTTATCACATCATTGAAGAGAAGAAAGACAACTACGCCGCTGCGCCGTTCAGTGAAGGTCACTACCTGCAGGTGGAAGTGGCCGCACAGCTCGCCAGCAGCAAGCAGCCCAAGCTCGCACAGCAGTTTATGCAATTCATGGTGTCGCCCGCCTTCCAGCAGACCATTCCAACCGGCAACTGGATGTATCCGGTAATCAAAAGCGATTTGCCTGCGGGTTATCAGTCACTGACCGTGCCGGCGAATGCGCTGCAATACAGCTCAGCCGAAGTGGCCGATCATCGCGCTGACTGGATTCGCACCTGGCAACAAGCCGTTAGCCGTTAATGCCAGCCTGGTTAATTCCTGGAAGTGCCGTTGCGCTGATATTGTGCGCAGTGGCACTGCTGGCGTTCGGTGCCTTAGTGATGGCGGCGCCGGTCACTGACTGGCGCGCCCTGCTGTCAGACAGCTACCTCCACCACGTGCTGGCCTTCTCGTTTGAGCAGGCGCTGCTGTCTGCCCTGTTTTCGGTACTGCCGTCGATTCTGCTGGCGCGTGCGCTGTATCGTCGCCGCTTTCCGGGACGTACGCTGTTGCTGCGTCTTTGCGCCATGACGCTGGTATTGCCAGTTTTAGTGGCGGTGTTTGGCTTGCTCAGCGTCTATGGTCGCAGTGGCTGGCTGGCGCAGCTCTGTAACCTGCTTGGTATTGATTACACCTTCTCGCCCTATGGCTTGCAGGGCATTTTACTGGCGCATGTCTTCTTCAACCTGCCCCTCGCCACCCGCATGTTACTTCAGGCGCTGGAAAGCATTCCCGGTGAACAGCGCCAGCTAGCCGCCCAGCTGGGTCTGCGCGGCTGGAACCTGTTTCGTTTAGTCGAGTGGCCCTGGCTGCGACGCCAGATTCTGCCCACCGCAGCACTGATCTTTATGCTGTGCTTCGCCAGCTTCGCCACGGTGCTGGCTCTGGGCGGTGGACCGCGCGCCACCACGCTGGAACTGGCCATCTACCAGGCGCTGAGTTTTGATTACGATCCCAGTCGTGCTGCGCTACTGGCGCTGTTGCAGCTCGGATGCTGTTTGCTGCTGGTGCTGCTCAGCCAGCGCTTCAGTAAAGCTATTCCCACCGGCAGCCAAAATATTCGTGGCTGGCGTGATCCGCAGGATTCCTGGCACGCCCGACTCGGCGACACGCTGTTGATTATCTGTGCGCTGATGCTGTTGCTGCCGCCGCTCGCCGCGGTGGTAGTCGATGGCCTGCGCGGTGGCATCACGGGTGCACTTCAGCAGTCCACATTATGGCAAGCGACCTTCACCTCACTGCGCATCGCCATCGGCGCCGGATTGCTGTGCGTGCTGCTGACGATGATGTTGCTATGGAGCAGCCGTGAGCTGCGGCAGCGTCAGCGCAACGTGGCGGCACAGGCGATGGAACTGAGCGGCATGCTGATTCTGGCGATGCCCGGCATCGTGCTGGCCAGCGGCTTTTTCCTGCTGTTCAACGCCACCCTCGGTCTGCCGCAGCGTGCCGATGGCTTAGTGATCTTCACCAATGCGCTGATTGCCATCCCCTATGCGATGAAAGTGCTGGAAAATCCGATGCGCGATATCAGCGCCCGTTACAGCCAACTCTGTGCTTCGCTGGGCATTACGGGAATTAACCGCCTGAAACTGATAGAACTGCGAGCGCTAAAGCGTCCCATCGCACAGGCGCTGGCGTTTGCCTGCGTACTGTCGATTGGCGATTTCGGCGTGGTGGCCCTGTTTGGTAGCGCCGATTTCCGCACGCTGCCGTTCTATCTGTTCCAGCAGATTGGCGCTTATCGCGGCGCAGACGGTGCCGTTACCGCACTGCTACTGTTATTACTTTGCCTGTTACTTTTTACCCTGATGGAAAAACTGCCGGGTCGCCATGCTGACACTGAATAATCTCACCTACCTTTACCAGCATCTGCCAATGCGCTTCCGTTTTGAGGCCCAGGCAGGTGAGCGTCTGGCAATCCTCGGCCCAAGCGGCGCGGGGAAAAGCACCTTGCTCAGCCTGATCGGCGGATTTCTGCCAGTGAGCCAGGGAACCCTAATGATGAATGGCGTCGATCATACGCATAGCGTGCCGTCGGCGCGGCCGGTGTCGATGCTGTTTCAGGAGAACAATCTGTTCCCGCATCTCACGGTGCAGCAAAATATGGGATTGGGTTTGCATCCGGGCCTGAAACTGACGCGGGAACAGCAGCAACAGCTGGCCGCCATCGCTGAACAAACCGGATTAGCCGAAATGCTGAATCGCTTGCCAGGTGAGCTTTCCGGCGGTCAACGCCAGCGCGTGGCCTTAGCGCGCTGCCTGCTGCGCGATCAGCCAATCCTGCTGTTGGATGAGCCCTTCTCTGCGCTCGATCCGGCGCTACGTGGGGAGATGCTGCAACTGGTGCGTTCGGTGTGCGAAAGTCGCAATATCACGCTGCTGATGGTGTCGCACAGCCTGGAAGATGCTCAGCAAATTGCGCCGCGCAGTCTGGTGGTGGTCGATGGTCGGATTTACTGGGATGGCAGCACGGCGAGCTTGATCAGTGGAGAGAGTGAAGCGGCTGCCATCCTTGGCGTGAAAAAGCCTTAAGCGAAGAACACCTTCCACAACAGATGGCGGAAGATGGGCATCATCGGGTGATACTGAATGGCGATAAATGCCGCCACGCCGATAGCCGCCGCCAGCGGAGCCAACCAGCGTAAGCGCGCCTGCGGCAGATATTTCGTCGCCCAGTCAGTGGTTTTGCCACTGCGCCACCAGCGCCACATCAGCCAAAAGCCCATCCACACCAGTAACGCCACCAGCAACAGTAGCCACTTAAAATTGCCGCCTTGCGCGGCCTGTGGCACATCAATCGCCACACCGGCAAGGATGCCCGGCATCAGATAAGCCGGCGGCCAGAGAATACAGCCGATCAGATTGGGCGGCAGGAACTTGCGCACCGGCAACTCCAGCATGCCCGCTGCAAGTGGAATCAACGGACGCGTCGGTCCAACGAAACGCCCCACCAAAATCGTAAACATGCTGTGTTCATGCAGCGCGTGCTCGGTTTTATCCAGCAGGCCCTGATACTTTTTCAGATATTTCCAGCGGTGCAACGGCCCCTGAAACTTCCAGCCGATGCCATACGAGACCCAGTCACCAATCAGGCAACCGGCAAAACCCGCCGCCCAGGCAGGATAAAGACCAATCTGCCCACTGCCCACCAGCGCCCCGAGGCTGGCCATCAATACGGTACCTGGCAACAGCAATCCCACGAATGCCAGCGACTCAAGGAAGGTCACCAGCGCCACGGCCATCAGCGCGTACTCCAGCGATTGCGAAAACAGATGTTGAATCCAGGCTTCCATAACTATCCTCTGCGGAATATAGAGGCTGGATTGTCCGGAGCCAGCGCCAACCCGTCAAGGCAAGAATTGTAGAACGATGTTGACAGAGTGCTGACAATATCGCCACGCGCAGGCACTGTATAAACATCCATGATATACTTCAGGCAATTCATTTCCCGGAGTTAACGTGACCGAACCGCGCGCAGGTTTTCTGCTTACCCGCCACTGGCGAGATACCCCAACCGGCAGCGAAGTGGTGCTCTGGCTGGCGACTGATGAGGGCCCGCAGCGGCTGGTGCTACCGGCACAAGAGTCCGTGGCTTTCATTCCAGAAGAATTCCGCCAGCAAACCGAAACGCTGATCCGTGACGAGCGGCATACTCGTGTGCAATCACTGGAACTGAAAGATTTCCGTCGTCGTCCGGTGTTTGGTCTCTATTGCCGCAGCAATCGCCAGCTGCAAAACCTGGAAAAGCGCCTGCGAGAGAATGGCATCGCGGTGTATGAAGCCGATATCCGCCCGCCAGAACGCTATTTGATGGAGCGTTTTATCACTGCGCCGGTGTGGTTCAGCGGCGAGGTGCGCGGCGATAGCGTGGTCAATGCGCGTTTGAAACCCCATCCAGATTACCGTCCGCAGCTGAAATGGGTTTCGCTGGATATTGAAACCACGGAGCACGGTGAGCTGTATTGCATCGGGCTGGAAGGCTGCGGCCAACGCCAGGTTTACATGCTGGGTCCGCCCAATGGCGATGCCAGCACGCTCGATTTCGATCTCATCTATGTGGATAGCCGCCCGCAGTTGCTGGAGCAACTCAATGCCTGGTTCGCTCGCCACGATCCTGACGTGATCATCGGCTGGAGCGTGGTGCAGTTCGATCTTCGCGTCCTGCAGAAACACGCCGATCGTTACGGCATTCCGCTGCGCTTAGGCCGCCAGAATCAGGCGCTGGAGTGGCGTGAGCATGGCTTTAAACCGGGCGTATTCTTCGCACAAGCCACTGGTCGTCTGGTGATCGATGGCATTGAAGCACTGAAGTCCGCTTTCTGGGACTTTCCCTCTTTTAGTCTTGAGGCGGTGTCGCGTCAGCTACTCGGCGAAGGAAAATACATCGACAACCCGTGGCAGCGCATGGAAGAGATCAACTGGCGTTTTGCCCATGACAAACCGGCGCTGGCGAAGTACAACCTGAAAGATTGCGAGCTGGTGACGCGCATCTTTCAGCACACCGCCATCATGCCGTTTTTGCTGGAACGCGCCACGGTGAATGGCCTGGCGGTCGATCGTCACGGCGGTTCGGTAGCGGCGTTTGGTCATCTTTATATTCCGCGCATGCACCGTGCAGGATTTGTGGCACCCAACCTCGGCGAAGTGGCACCCGAAGCCAGCCCAGGCGGTTATGTGATGGACTCACGCCCCGGCCTGTATGATTCGGTGCTGGTGCTGGATTACAAAAGCCTTTATCCCTCGATTATCCGCACCTTCCTGATCGATCCGGTTGGTCTGGTAGAAGGATTGGCCCATCCTGACGACGCCGATTCTGTGCCCGGCTTCCGTGAGGCACGCTTTTCGCGCCAGACCCACTGTTTACCGGCGATAGTCGAACAAATCTGGCAAGGGCGTGAAGCCGCCAAGCGCGAGAATAACAAGCCGTTGTCTCAGGCGCTGAAAATCATCATGAATGCCTTTTACGGCGTGCTAGGCACTAGCGCCTGCCGCTTCTTTGATCCGCGCCTTGCGTCCTCTATTACCCTGCGCGGCCACGCCATCATGCAGCAAACTCGCGAACTGGTTGAGGCCGAAGGGTTTGATGTAATTTATGGCGACACCGACTCGACCTTTGTCTGGCTAAAGGGCGCACATAGCGAGACGGAAGCTGCAGCCATTGGTCATCGTCTGGCCCAACAGGTCAACGCGTGGTGGCAGCAGCATCTGCAACAGACTTACGGGCTGGAAAGTGCACTGGAGCTGGAGTACGAAACCCATTTCAGTCGCTTCCTGATGCCGACAATTCGCGGTGCCGAACAAGGCAGTAAAAAACGCTACGCCGGCATGATTCGCACGGGTGACTCGGAACGCCTGGTATTTAAAGGCCTTGAATCGGTGCGCACCGACTGGACGCCGCTGGCGCAACAGTTCCAGCAAAATCTGTATGGCCGTATTTTTCGGGGTGAACCGTGGCAGGATTACATCCGCGAAACCGTGGCGCAGCTGCTGGCGGGCGAACTGGACGAATTACTGGTCTATAAAAAGCGCCTGCGCCGCCCGTTAAAAGATTATGAAAAAAACGTGCCGCCGCATGTGCGTGCCGCGCGCCTCGCTGATGAGCAAAATCGGAAATTGCAGCGCCCGTTACAGCATCAAAATGGCGGATCCATCCGCTATGTGATGGCGACCGCTGGCCCGGAACCCCTGGAAGCGCGCACCACGCCGCTCGACTACGATCACTACGTCACCAAACAGTTACAACCGGTGGCAGATGGCATTTTACCCTTCGTCGGCGATGACTTTGCTACACTCATTACTGGGCAGCTGGGGCTTTTTTGACAGGTGACGAACGCCTTGCCATCCAGTACCATAGCGCCCTTCCTGATCCTCACCGCATAGACAACCTGACCAAACACCCGTTTGGCGGCGATGTATTGCCTGAGTGCAGGTGAACTTTTTTATGGCATGTCAGAGAGTCGAGCTAAAAATATATGGTTTTTACACTGGGTCAGCGCTGGATTAGTGATACGGAAAGTGAACTGGGATTAGGAACGGTGGTGGCGATCGATACGCGCATGATCACCATGATGTTCCCGGCAACCGGCGAAAACCGCCTGTATGCCCGTAATGATGCTCCCGTCACCCGTGTGATATTCAATCCGGGCGACACCATCACCAACCACGAAGGTTGGCAGATGAGCGTCGATGAAGTCCGCAACGATAACGAATTAATGACTTACATCGGCACGCGTCTCGACACCGAAGAAAGCGGCGTGGTGATGCGCGAAGTGATGCTGGACAGCAAACTGGTGTTCAGCAAACCTCAGGATCGTCTGTTTGCCGGTCAGCTCGACCGTATGGACCGTTTTGCCCTGCGTTTCCGCGCACGTAAATACCAGAGCGAACAGTATCGCCTGCCGATCAGCGGCCTGCGCGGCATGCGCACCAATCTGATCCCGCATCAGTTGCATATCGCGCATGATGTCGGCCGTCGTCATGCGCCACGCGTACTGCTGGCGGATGAAGTCGGCCTGGGTAAAACCATTGAAGCCGGGATGATCATTCAGCAACAGCTGCTGGCAGGTCGTGCCGATCGCGTACTGATCGTGGTGCCGGAAACCCTGCAGCACCAGTGGTTGGTGGAGATGTTACGTCGCTTTAACCTGCGCTTTGCCCTGTTTGATGACGACCGCTACACCGAAGCGCAGCACGACAGCGACAACGCCTTCGAAACCGAACAGCTGATTATCTGTTCACTAGATTTCGTGCGCCGTAATAAGCAGCGTCTTGAATTGCTGGCCGATGCCGACTGGGATCTGCTGGTGGTCGATGAAGCCCACCATCTGGCCTGGAGCGAAGATGCACCGAGCCGTGAATATCAGGTGATTGAGCAGCTGGCTGAGAAAACTGCGGGCGTACTGCTGCTGACGGCAACGCCGGAACAGCTGGGTCTGGAAAGCCACTTTGCTCGTTTGCGTCTGCTTGATCCTAATCGCTTCCATGACTTCGGTCAGTTTGTCGCTGAGCAGCAGAACTATCGTCCGGTGGCCGATGCGGTGAGTTCCTTGCTGGCCGACCACGCTATCAGTAAAGAAGAGATGAACCTGATCAACGACCTGATCGGTGAGCAGGACATCGAGCCGCTGTTGCAGGTCGCGAATAGCGATCGTGATGGCAAAGAAGATGCGCGCAAAGAGCTGGTTTCCATGCTGATGGACCGCCACGGAACCAGCCGCGTGCTGTTCCGTAACACGCGTAACGGCGTGAAGGGCTTCCCGAAACGCGAACTGCACCAGATTCGTTTGCCACTGCCCGCGCAGTATCAAACCGCGATTAAAGTTTCCGGCATCATGGGCACCCGTAAGAGCGCAGAAGAGCGCGCACGTGACATGCTGTATCCGGAAAAGATTTATCAGGAATTTGAAGGCGATAGCGGTACCTGGTGGAACTTCGACCCGCGCGTAGAATGGCTGATGGGCTACCTGACCAGCAACCGTAAAGAGAAAGTGCTGGTGATCTGCGCTCAGGCGGCCACCGCGCTGCAACTGGAGCAGGTGCTGCGTGAGCGCGAAGGCATTCGTGCTGCGGTGTTCCACGAAGGATTATCCATTCTGGAGCGCGACCGCGCTGCGGCGTTCTTCGCCTCTGAAGAAGAAGGCGCACAGGTGCTGCTGTGCTCGGAAATCGGTTCTGAAGGCCGTAACTTCCAGTTCGCCAGCCGCCTGGTGATGTTCGATCTGCCGTTTAACCCAGACTTGCTGGAACAGCGTATTGGTCGTCTTGACCGTATCGGTCAGATGCACGACATCCAGATTCTGGTGCCGTGGCTGGAGAAAACCGCTCAGGCGGTGCTGCTGCGCTGGTATCACGAAGGTCTGGACGCGTTTGAGCATACCTGCCCAACCGGTCGCACTATTTATGACAGCGAATACAGCAAGCTGATTGAATACCTCGCTGCGCCAGAGAATCCCCAGGGGCTGGATGAGTTCATCGCCGAGAGCCGCAAACAGCACGATACGTTGAAATCACAGCTGGAACAGGGTCGTGACCGTTTGCTGGAGCTGAACTCCAACGGCGGCGAAGCAGCTCAGGCGCTGGCGAATGCGATTGGTGAACAGGATAACGACACTGATTTGGTTAACTTCGCGCTCAACCTGTTCGACATCGTCGGCATCAACCAGGAAGATCGCAGCGACAGTTTGATCGTGCTGACGCCATCCGATCACATGCTGGTGCCAGATTTCCCAGGCTTGCCGGAAGACGGCTGCACCGTGACCTTTAACCGTAACCAGGCGCTGTCGCGTGAAGACACCCAGTTCATCACCTGGGAACATCCGCTGATCCGCAACGGTCTCGATTTGATCCTGTCCGGCGATACCGGCAGCTGTGCATTGTCACTGTTGAAGAACAAAGCGCTGCCGGTAGGTACGCTGCTGGTCGAGATGGTGTATGTGGTTGAAGCGCAGGCGCCTAAGAGTCTGCAACTTACCCGCTTCCTGCCGCCTACGCCGGTGCGTTTGCTGATGGATCGTGCCGGCAACAACCTGGCAGGTAAAGTGGAGTTCGAAAGCTTTAACCGTCAGTTGAACGCCGTGAATCGTCACACCGGCAGTAAGCTGGTTAATGCGGTACAACAGGAAGTGCATGAGATTCTGACGCAGGCTGAGAAAGTGGTGATTCCGGAAGCACAGGCGATTATCGCAGCGGCGAAAGTCGAGGCGGATGAGAAACTGAGTGCCGAGCTGTCACGTCTCGAAGCGTTGCGAGCGGTCAACCCCAACATCCGTGATGATGAAGTTGAAGCGCTGGAAAGCAATCGCGAGCAGGTGCTGGCGAGCCTCGGTGATGCGGGCTGGCGTCTGGACGCACTGCGTCTGATCGTCGTTACGCACCAATAATCGCTGAAGGCCACTACGACATGTTGATGGAAGCCTACAATCCACCGCTCGAACCCTGGTTACATATTCTGTATCAGGACGAACACATTATGGTGGTCAACAAACCAAGCGGTTTGTTGTCGGTGCCGGGTCGCCTGGAAGAGCACAAAGACAGCGTCATGACGCGCATTCAACGTGATTTTCCTCAGGCGGAATCAGTCCACCGACTGGATATGGCCACCAGCGGTGTGATCGTGGTGGCGCTGAATAAAGCGGCTGAGCGCGAATTAAAGCGGCAGTTTCGCGAGCGTGAGCCGTCAAAGTATTATGTGGCACGTGTTTGGGGCCATCCTGCGGCGGAAGAGGGAGTCATCGATCTGCCGCTGATTTGCGACTGGCCTAACCGACCTAAGCAGATGGTGTGCTTCGAGAACGGCAAATCCGCGCAGACGGAGTACCAGGTGCTGGAGTATGAAGCGAGCCACAGCGCCCGCGTGCTGCTCAAACCGATTACCGGACGTTCACATCAGCTGCGTGTGCATTTGCTGGCGCTGGGTCATCCTATTTTAGGTGACCGCTTCTATGCCCATGAAGAAGCACTGGCCATGGCGCCGCGTCTGCAACTGCACGCAGAGTCATTAACGATTACCCATCCGTCGTTTGGCAACAGCATGACGTTTAAGCAGCCAGCGGATTTTTAATCTGCAGGCAATAAAAAGGGCCGTCAGCAATGACGGCCCTTTCAAATCTCATCTCAACATTCCAGGCTATTTAAATCCCTTCTCCTTACGAATCAAATCGTAAGCCGCCTGAATCTCCTGCGCTTTCTGCTTCGCCATCTCCATCATTTCTGGCGGTAACCCTTTCGCCACCAGCTTGTCCGGATGATGCTCACTCATCAACTTACGGTAAGCGCGTTTGATGGTGGTGCTGTCATCACTGCTTTTCACACCGAGTACGCTGCACGCATCATCCAGTGTGGGGCCACGCTTCGCCTGTTGATACGCGCCACCATAAGAGGAGCCGCCGCCGCCAAACTGTTGTCCGCCTTCCATCATCCGCAGGAACTGATCGAACTGCGCGCGTGAAATGCCCAGCTCTTCAGCGATGACATACAGCACCTGACGCTCGTTAGGGTGCAGCGAACCATCAGCAAAGGCCGCCTGAATCTGAATTTCCAGAAACATCCGAATCAGATCAAAACGACCGAAGCAGGCGCTACGCAGTTCACGCAACTTGTTACGCAGCGGATAGTCACTTTGCTTGCCTTCACGGAAAGCGCGCTGCGCCGCCGTGCGGGCATCGCCATGCAACTGCATACGATCCATAAATAAGGAAGCAATCTGGATATCTGCCTCAGTGACGCGCCCTTTTGACTTGGTCAAATGGCCCATCACCTGAAAAGTGGTACTGAAAAACAGCGTCTGTCGCGCCTGATTATTGGCGAAATATCCCTGTCCCTTTACGCTACGCACTTTGTCAAACATGTGACCAATGAGCAGGCCCAGTACAATGCCCCAGAAGCCTGCTCCAGAAAGTAAGCCGAGAGCCAGACCAATAACTTTTCCCCAGTAGCGCATAAACTCCTCAATTCGCCATGCTTGCGGCTGAAAATTGCATTATCATACCTTTCATTTACTTCAGTGCCTAACAGCAACGCGATCAGACAAGGATTAACACTGGCACAACGCCGGGCAGTAAGTTAGTCTCTGAGCCGATTGTCGGCATGATGCCCGTTCTCATGGAAATCCCGAACCGCGTATGAAAAAACAGATACCTACCCTGCTGGCAACCATGATTGGTGCAGCGCTCTACAGTCAGCAGACGTTCGCCGACGATCTTATGTCGCAATGTATGCTGGGCGTGCCGAGCTACAACCGTCCGCTGGTCAGCGGCGACACCAATTCGTTGCCTGTCACCATCAACTCTGACTCGGCCAAAGGTAACTACCCGAATGACGCGGTGTTTACGGGCAATGTTGATGTGCAGCAGGGCAATAGCCGCTTGCGTGCCGATGAGATGCAACTGCATCAGCGCCAGCAGGATGGACAGACAACGCCGGTGCGTACCGTAGATGCGCTGGGTAATGTGCACTATGACGACAACCAGGTCATCCTGAAAGGTCCTAAAGCGTGGTCCAATCTGAACACCAAAGACACCAACGTGTGGAACGGTGATTACCAGATGGTGGGCCGTCAGGGCCGCGGCGTTGCCGATCAGATGAAACTGCGTGGCGACAACCGTTATACCATTCTGGAAAACGGCAGCTTCACCTCTTGCCTGCCCGGCTCTAATAGCTGGAGCGTGGTGGGTTCCGAGGTGATTCAGGACCGCCAGGAAGAAGTGGCTGAAATCTGGAACGCCCGCTTTAAACTCGGCAATGTGCCGGTGTTTTACAGCCCGTATTTACAGTTACCGATTGGCGATCGTCGTCGCTCCGGTTTCCTGATCCCAAATGCAAAATATGGCAGTAATAACGGCTTCGAATTTATGCTGCCGTATTACTGGAACATCGCGCCGCAGGCCGATGCCACCATTACACCGCATTACATGAGCAAACGCGGTCTGCAACTGCAGAACGAATTCCGCTATCTGACCGTGTTTGGTGCCGGTCTGATGGAACTGGATTATCTGCCTTCAGATAAGCAGTACGACAACGATAAAGCGGTGCGTGGCATCGCCGAAAATGATAACTCAGATCGCTGGCTGTTCTACTGGCAGCATGCCGGCGTCTACGAGCAGCACTGGCGCTTCAACGCCAACTACACCAAGGTGAGCGACCCGTATTACTTCAACGATCTCGACTCGAAGTATTACAACTCTACTGACGGTTACGCGACGCAGAAGTTTAGCTTTGGCTACGCAGACACCAACTGGGATGCGACGCTATCGACTAAAGACTTCCAGGTGTTTGGCAGTACCAGCACGCGTAATATTTATCGTGCGATGCCTCAGCTTGACCTGAATTTCTATCAAAACGACATTGGTCCATTTGATGGTCGTATTTTTGCTCAGGCCGTCAAATTTACCAACGTAAACAGCGAAATGCCGGAAGCCACGCGCCTTCATATTGAACCTACGCTGAATCTTCCGCTATCAAACGGCTGGGCTAGCCTCGATACCGAGGCAAAATTCCTTGCTACGCATTACCAGCAGGATGGCATCGACAATTACAACAGCACGGTGGATGAGAACAGTGCGAGTGGGCAGCTGAAAAATTCTGTCAACCGTACCCTGCCACAGTTCAAAGTGGATGGTCGTCTGGTATTTGACCGCGATATGGATTGGGAGCCGGGCTACACGCAAACGCTGGAGCCGCGTGTGCAGTACCTCTATATCCCATACCGTAATCAGAGCAGTATCTATCCGTACGACTCTACCCTGCTGCAAACCGACTACACCGGTCTGTTCCGCGATCGTACTTACAGTGGTCTGGATCGCATCGCTTCGGCTAACGAAGTTTCAACCGGTGTGACCACGCGAATTTATGATAACGATCTGGTTGAACGTTTTAACGTTTCTGTGGGTCAAATCTACTCGTTTACCCCGTCTCGTACCGGCGTAAACCAGACGAGTGATGAGGATGACACCGGCAGCCTGGTGTGGGCCGGCGATACCTACTGGAAAATCAGCGATCGCTGGGGCGCGCGTGGCGGACTGCAGTATGACACCCGTCTCGATAACGTCGCACAAGGCAACGCCATCCTGGAATACCGTCAGGATGCGGATCGTATGGTGCAGCTGAGCTATCGCTACAGCAGCCCGGAATACGTGGCGCAGGCGTTGAACAACTCCAGCTTGCTGACGAACCCGATCTACAAAAACGGGATTTCACAAGTTGGCGCAACCGCGAGTTGGCCAATTGCCGATGCCTGGTCACTGGTGGGCGGATATTACTATGATACCCGCAACAGTCGCCCTGCTGAGCAGTTAGTTGGCCTGCAGTACAGCTCGTGCTGCTACGCCATTCGTCTGGGTTACGAGCGCAAGATCAACGGTTGGGAAAACAACGACAGTAAGTATGACAACCAAATCTCATTCAACATTGAGCTGCGTGGTCTGAGTTCTAACTATGGCTTAGGCACCAATGAAATGCTGCGTCAGGGCATCATCCCTTACCAGCGCGCTTTCTGATGTTGTGATATTTGACAGGCTATCCCGCAGTGCGGAACAACAATGGATAAAGTATGAAGAACTGGAGAATGCTGATTCTTGGTGTGGCGATTACCGCTAACACTGCGTTCGCAGCCCCACAAGAGGTTGATAAAGTTGCCGCTGTCGTGAATAACGGCGTGGTGCTGGAAAGTGACGTTGATAACATGATGCGCACCGTGAAATCACAGGCGCAGCAGGCACATCAGCAGTTGCCTGATGACAAAACATTGCGTCATCAAATCCTTGAGCGTCAGGTCATGGATGCCATCATTCTTCAGATGGGCGAGAAAGCTGGCCTGCAGGTCAGCGATCAGCAGTTGGATCAGGCAATCCAGAATATTGCCGCACAAAACAAGATGAGCATGGATCAGCTGCGTAGCCGTCTGGCCTATGACGGGATGAACTACAACACTTACCGTGCGCAGATCCGTCAGGAAATGCTGATTTCAGAAGTACGTAATAACGAAGTGCGCCGCCGTGTAACGATCCTGCCGCAGGAAGTCGATACGCTGGCTGCACAGGTGGGTTCTCAAAATGCCCAAGGTACTGAGCTGAACGTCAGCCAGATCCTGCTGCCGTTGTCAGAAAACCCGACGCAGCAGCAAGTTGACGATCAGGAAGCGCTGGCGCGTCAATTGGTCGGTCAACTGAAAAGCGGTGCCGATTTCGGCAAAATGGCAGTGACTTACTCTGCCGATCCGCAAGCGCTGAAAGGCGGCAACATGGGTTGGGCGAAAATTGAAGAGCTGCCTACCCTGTTCTCGCAAGCGTTGAGCACCGCGAAGAAAGGCGACATCGTCGGCCCAATCCGTTCTGGTGTTGGCTTCCATATTCTGAAAGTGAACGACCTGCGCGGTGAAAGCAAAAACATCTCTGTGACCGAAGTGCATGCGCGCCATATTCTGCTGAAGCCTTCTCCAATCCTCACTGATGCGCAGGCACAAGCGAAGATCGAGCAGATTGCGGCTGACATCAAGAGTGGCAAAACCACCTTTGCTGCGGCGGCAAAACAGTTCTCTGACGATCCAGGTTCAGCTAACCAGGGCGGTGATCTTGGTTGGGCAACGCCTGAAATCTACGATCCGGCCTTCCGTGATGCGCTGTTGAAGCTGCAGAAAGGTCAGGTCAGCGAGCCGGTACACTCTTCCTTCGGCTGGCATTTGATTCAGCTGCTGGACACCCGTCAGGTTGATAAAACCGATGCGGCACAGAAAGAGCGTGCTTATCGTCTGCTGTTTAACCGTAAATTTGCCGAAGAAGCACAAACCTGGATGCAGGAACAACGCGCCAGTGCTTACGTGAAGATTCTGGACAACAATGGTCAGTAATTACCGTGTAGTGATCACGCCCGGCGAACCCGCCGGGATTGGTCCCGATCTCACCGTTCAACTGGCCCAACGTGACTGGCCAGTTGAACTGGTGGTCTGTGCCGACGGTAACGTCCTGCGTCAGCGCGCCAACCAACTTGGTTTGCCGCTGACGCTGCGTGATTACCAGCCCGGCGTGGCCGCGCAACCGCAGCAGGCGGGTACGTTAACGCTGCTGCAGGTTGATACCGCACAGCCCGTGACGCCCGGTGAATTAACCGTGGCGAATGGTCACTACGTGCTGGAAACGCTGGCGCGTGCCTGTGACGGCTGTCTCAACGGCGAGTTTGCCGCATTGATTACCGGTCCGGTGCACAAAGGCGTGATCAATGACGCCGGTATTCCGTTCACCGGCCATACCGAATTCTTCGCCGAGCGTGCCGGTGGCGATCGCGTGGTGATGATGCTGGCAACCGAAGAGTTGCGCGTCGCGCTCGCGACCACGCATTTGCCGTTAAAAGATGTCGCTGATGCGATTACTCGCGACAGCTTGCATGAGGTGATCACGATTCTGCATCAGGATTTACAGCAGAAATTCGGTTTACCGCATCCCCATATCTTTGTCTGCGGCCTGAATCCGCACGCGGGCGAAAGCGGCCATATGGGCCGTGAAGAAATTGATACCATTATTCCGGCGCTCGACGAACTGCGTCAGCAAGGTATTCAGCTTACCGGCCCGTTACCGGCTGATACGCTGTTCCAGCCAAAATACTTACAGCATGCCGATGCCGTCCTGGCGATGTATCACGATCAGGGCTTACCGGTGCTAAAATTTCAGGGGTTTGGTCGCGCGGTGAATATCACCCTCGGCCTGCCCTTTATCCGGACTTCTGTCGACCATGGTACCGCGCTGGAATTAGCCGGCCAGGGCAAGGCAGAACCGGGCAGCTTTATCACGGCGCTTAATCTCGCCATCACTATGATCAAGAGCAGTAATGAATAATCGCGTCCATCAGGGGCATTTTGCCCGTAAACGTTTCGGGCAGAACTTCCTGAACGATCAGTACATTATCGACAGCATTGTCTCCGCTATTCACCCGCAAAAGGGAGAAGCCGTTGTGGAGATTGGTCCCGGCCTTGGTGCCTTAACTGAACCGGTAGGCGAGCGCCTCGATGAACTGACCGTTGTTGAGCTGGATCGCGATCTGGCCGCGCGTTTGCAGACCCATCCGTTCCTCGGACCCAAGCTGACCATTTATCAGCAAGATGCCATGACCTTCGATTTTTCGGCACTGGCAAAAGAGAAAGGTCAGCCGCTGCGTGTGTTTGGCAACTTGCCTTACAACATCTCCACGCCGCTGATGTTCCACCTTTTCAGCTATACTGGTTCGATTAAAGATATGCACTTCATGCTGCAGAAAGAAGTGGTTAATCGTTTGGTTGCTGGACCAGGCAGCAAAGCTTATGGTCGCCTGACCGTGATGGCGCAGTACTATTGCCAGGTGATTCCGGTGCTGGAAGTTCCACCAGAATCCTTTACGCCGGCACCTAAAGTGGATTCAGCCGTAGTGCGTTTGATGCCTTACCCAGAGCCACCTTATCCGGTCAGCGATATTCGTCTGCTGAGCCGTATCACCACAGAAGCCTTTGGTAAACGCCGTAAAACCCTGCGCAACAGCCTTGCACATTTGTTTACTGCAGGTGCGTTGGATGAACTGAATATTGATGCTTCGCTGCGTGCAGAAAATGTCACCGTGGCGCAGTTCTGCCAGCTGGCGAACTGGCTGGGCAATCATCAGGCTGAAAACCCGGAGAATTGAGTGTATGAGTGAACTGGCCCGCGTCTGTATTCATGTATTGAGTCAATATGTGGAATCACAATCCTTGCCCGACGAGGATCGCTACGTGTTTGCCTACACCATCACCATTCGTAATCTGGGACGCAATAACGTTCAGCTACTTAGCCGCTACTGGCTTATCACCAATGGCAACGGTCGTGAGACTGAAGTTCAGGGTGAAGGTGTGGTTGGTGAACAACCGCACATTGCAGCAGGCGGCGAGTATCAGTACACCAGCGGTGCGATACTGGAAACTCCGATGGGCACCATGCAAGGCCACTATGTGATGGTCGACGATGCAGGTGAAGAGTTTCATGTCGAAATCCCGGTGTTCCGACTCGCGGTGCAAACCCACATACATTAATCCCCCTCCGCCCGGCCTGTCCGGGCGGCGCGTTTTGATCGGACTGACGTAATGAGTACATACCTGATTGGCGATATTCACGGCTGTTATGACGAGCTACGTGCGCTGCTGGCGCAGGTTAATTTCGATCCACAGCAAGACGAGCTTTGGTTAACCGGCGACCTGGTCGCGCGTGGCCCGGGCTCGCTCGATGTGCTGCGCTACGTGAAATCGCTGGGGGATTGCGTGCGCCTCGTGCTCGGCAATCACGATCTGCATCTGCTGGCGGTTTATGCCGGCATCAGCCGTAATAAACCCAAAGATCGCCTGACGCCTCTGCTGGAAGCACACGATGCGGATGAGCTGATCAACTGGTTACGTCGCCAGCCGCTGCTACAAGTGGATGAAGATAAAAAGCTGTTGATGGCTCACGCGGGTATCACGCCGCAGTGGGATCTCGACACCGCAAAACTCTGTGCGCGTGAAGTCGAAGCCGTGCTGGCCAGCGACACCTATCCGCTGTTCCTGGATGCGATGTACGGCGATATGCCGAACAACTGGACGCCGGAACTGAGTGGGTTGGCGCGTCTGCGCTTCAGTACTAATGCCCTGACGCGCATGCGCTTCTGCTTCCCTAACGGGCAGTTGGATATGATCTGCAAAGAAGCCCCAAACTCTGCTCCACCGCCGCTGAAACCCTGGTTCCTTGTTGCGAGCAAGATCGGTAGCGAATATACGCAGGTGTTTGGCCACTGGGCCTCTCTGGAAGGCAAAGGGACACCTGAACATATCATCGGACTGGATACCGGCTGCTGCTGGGGCGGCACGCTGACGCTGCTGCACTGGGAATCGCAACGCTATTATGTGCAGGCCTCCAACCGTGAAAAGGCGATGGCAGAGAGTGCCGCCAGCGCGCATCCGCCTTTGAGTGACATGCATTAAAAAAACTCGTCCCATTAAGCGACATGTCATAAACAAAAAGCCCCGCAATGTGAGCGGGGCTTTTTTCATTCGCTTTAAATAATGATCCTGATATTTCCCGGTCGCTATAAATGGCGACACTACGACGAAATGACACGATGTTCGTAGGTTGCGCACTGATATGCACCGGGACAAGCATCAACGGCGATCTAAAATCTCAAAGCAGTAACTGTGTGAATTCTGCGCATCGGCGTCATGGAACTCACTAAAAGTCGACTGCCATTCATCCGGCTCGTAGTCCGGGAATTGCGTATCGCCTTCGACTTCGGCATCAATGTGCGTCAGATACAAACGATCGGCACGCGCCAGCATCTGTTCGTAAACACGACCACCACCGATCACCATCATCTCTTCCACGTCGCCCGCCGCTTTCACCGCTTCGTCCAGTGAAGTGACCCAGGTGACGCCATCGTGCGTACCCGGCTGGCTGCTCACCACAATATTTAAGCGTCCCGGTAACGGGCGGCCAATGGATTCAAAGGTCAGACGCCCCATAATGACAGGTTTATTCAGTGTGTTACGTTTGAACCAGGCCAAATCCGCTGGCAGGTTCCATGGCATGGCGTTTTCCATACCAATAATGCGATCGGCTGCCAGTGCTGCGATCAGACTAATCATGTTAAAAGACCTACAGGAAAAAAATTGGCGCAATGATACGTAAAGGCGAAAGTTTCGTCGATAGGCCGACCCCGCTATTTGCGTAAAGCTCCTATGCGACCGCATTTTTGTTATTGGACAGAGTTTTACACCGACTTTCCCACCATAGTTGGGAATAGACGCCAGATTAATCCAGTAGAACGCTACAACTCAGGGTGAAATGAGGCTTTGACGTGATGGAGTGTAAAGAAAACCGCACTGTCTGCGACAAAGAAAAACGGCTCCCTTAGGAGCCGTTGACACATCGATTAGAAATCGTAGCGCAGACGCACCAGGTTCATGTTACCCAGTGATTTGTCGGTGCTTGAGGTGATCACGTATTCGTAATCCACCTGGAAGCCGTAATCGAGTTTGGTGCTGATACCAACGCCATTGTCGATACGCTTGTAGTTACGTCCATTGACGAACTCCAGACGGTCGCCCATGAAGTAAGGCTGGATAGACTTGACCGCGTACTGATCGATAGCAAATTTGTAGCCAGCGAAGTACTCTACGCCCCACGCATCATCGGCAAAGTAGTTGTTAACGGTGTTCTTCTTGGTTGGTGAGAAGTTCTGATACCAGCCAGCACCTGCAGACAGCGTCCAGTTATCCGGGGTCCAGCTCAACGCGGTACCGTAGATGTTCTGATCGTAGTCTTTGCTTTCACCGGTGCCTGGGTTATGAATATCCGCACGGGTGTAGTTCCACGCGGTACCCCACGCCAGATCTTTGGTGATGTGATAGTTCACACCCAGTGAGCCGCCACCTTTACGCTTGTAACGCAGGCCGTTGCCCGGCAGGTAGTTGTTATCTTCAAACAGGTATGAAGCGTAAACATCAACGTCGCCGAAGGTATTTTTGTACTTCAGCATCTTACGTGAACGGTATGAACCGTCGTAGTCACCGTTGATACCGTTGCCCGGTGCCTGAGCTAACATGTCGTAGTCCCAGATATCGGTCTTCGCGCCGACCACATCATAGTAAACGCTGTTCTGTTGACCAAAGGTCAGCTGACCCCAGGTTTTGCTTTTCAGACCCGTGTAGAGCTGACGACGCGTGGTGTTGTTCTGGCCATCGGCATAGTGGTTATCCCAACCCCACCAGGCCGGGAAGTTGACGCCCAGCTCGTAGTAGCTGACCCAGCTGATGTCATCAAACAGATAGTAATCAGCGGAGAAACGGAAACGTGAACCGCCATCGTAGCCGTTACGTTTGTACGATTGGTCACTCACACCAGCCTGATGCTGGAACTGAGGACGAATACTGCCGCCGACTTTGAAATCCAGACGGCTAAGGGGATCGCCTGCCTGCGGATCCTGCTTCAGCAGGGTAATTTCCGCCTGGCTGGCGAGAGGCGCAGCAACTAATAACGCAGCCACTGCGCTGAGGGTGAAAGCACGCATTTTCATTTTTTATATCCCAATTAAGGTGAGCGCTCTATTAATGAGCGTCCGAGATAGTAAGGTGCGCTTGCCGGGATCGTATTTATAAATTTGTGCGAATAATCCGACATGTAACCAGTACCGCATCAACTGATAAAAACTATGTCAAATCAATAGATTTTTCACACCTAAGCTTATTCAACCAGCGATAAACAGGCGAAAAAAACGGCTCCCTGAGGAGCCGTTATTAGCCTATCAACTTATTGATTAGCCTTTGATTAGGGCATGCATTTCCTGCACTGAAATGACTTTCTCAGTAGGATCCGCATTCAGTGACATCGCGGTAGCAAAACCACCGTTCAGCGTGGTGTCATAATGCACTTTATATTGCAGCGCACTGCGGCGAATCAATTTCGAATCTTCAATCGCCTGACGACCTGCGGTGGTATTGACGATGTAGGTGTATTCGCCATTCTTCAGACGGTCCTGAATGTGCGGACGACCTTCATGCACCTTGTTAACCAGACGTGGGTTAATGCCAGCTTCACCCAGCACCACAGCGGTACCGTGCGTCGCATCCAACTCAAAGCCTAACTTCTGCAGCTTCGCCGCCAGGTCAACGATACGTTTCTTATCGCCCTCACGCACTGACAGCAGCGCACGACCGGTTTTCTTCATGTTGCTCTGCGCACCCAGCATCGCTTTTGAGAATGCTTCTGCGAAGGTACGACCCACACCCATGACTTCGCCGGTAGAACGCATCTCTGGGCCAAGAATCGGGTCAACGCCCTGGAACTTGTTGAACGGCAGCACCACTTCTTTCACAGAGTAGTAAGGTGGAATCACTTCTTCCGTTACACCCTGCTCGGCCAGCGTTTTACCTGCCATCACGCGTGCAGCCACTTTCGCCAGCGGTACGCCTGTTGCTTTAGACACGAACGGTACGGTACGCGCGGCACGTGGGTTGACTTCAATCAGGTAAACTTCGTTGTCTTTAACCGCAAACTGCACGTTCATCAAACCACGGACGTTCAGCTCAAAGGCCAGTTTCTCAACCTGCTGACGCATCACGTTCTGAATCTCAGTGCTGAGCGTGTAAGCCGGCAGTGAACATGCAGAGTCACCGGAGTGAACACCCGCTTGCTCGATGTGCTCCATGATGCCGCCAATCAGCACACGCTCACCGTCGCAAATCGCATCGACGTCCACTTCGACGGCATCATCCAGGAAGCGATCCAGTAACACTGGCGCATCGTTGGAAACAGATACGGCGTTCTGGAAGTAGCGCTTCAGGTCGATTTCGTCGTACACGATTTCCATCGCGCGGCCGCCCAGTACATAAGAAGGACGCACCACCAGCGGATAACCGATACCCGCCGCTTTCTCAACCGCTTGCTCCAGCGTCGCCACCGTGGCGTTCGCCGGCTGCTTCAGGCTCAGACGATCCACCGCCTGTTGGAAACGCTCGCGGTCTTCTGCACGGTCAATCGCATCCGGGCTGGTACCAATGACCGGCACACCCGCCGCTTCTAACGCACGCGCCAGCTTCAGCGGAGTCTGGCCACCGTACTGCACGATAACGCCCTTAGGCTTCTCGATGCGCACGATTTCCAGCACGTCTTCCAGCGTGACCGGTTCAAAGTACAGACGGTCAGAGGTGTCGTAGTCGGTTGAAACGGTTTCCGGGTTACAGTTCACCATAATGGTTTCGTAACCGTCTTCGCGCAGCGCCAATGCCGCATGGACACAGCAGTAATCGAACTCGATACCCTGGCCGATACGGTTTGGACCACCACCCAGAATCATGATTTTGTCACGGTCCTGGTTTGGATTGGCTTCGCACTCTTCTTCATAGGTGGAGTACATGTACGCGGTATCGGTAGAGAACTCCGCCGCACAGGTATCCACGCGCTTGTAAACCGGGTGCAGGTTGAACTGTTGACGCAGCTTGCGGATTTCGCTTTCCGCCACGCCTGCCAGTGCTGCCAGACGCACGTCTGCGAAGCCTTTACGCTTCAGCGCACGCAGGAAGTCCGCATTCAGTGAGTTCACACCTTCACGCGCCACCTGCTCTTCCAGACGCACCAGTTCTTCGATTTGCACCAGGAACCAGCGGTCGATGTTGGTCAGGTTGAACACGCCATCCACCGACATACCGGCACGGAACGCATCAGCGATGTACCAGATACGGTCAGAACCGGCATCTTTCAATTCGCGACGGATACGGGTTAAGGCTTCGGCATCATCCAGATCCACTTTCGGGTCGAAGCCGTTAGCACCCACTTCCAGGCCGCGCAGCGCTTTCTGCATCGATTCCTGGAAGGTACGGCCAATCGCCATCACTTCACCGACAGATTTCATCTGCGTGGTCAGACGGTCATTCGCACCGGCAAACTTCTCGAAGTTGAAGCGAGGAATCTTGGTCACAACGTAATCGATTGACGGCTCAAACGACGCTGGCGTACGACCGCCAGTGATGTCGTTCATCAGCTCATCCAGGGTGAAGCCCACCGCCAGTTTCGCCGCGACTTTCGCAATCGGGAAACCGGTCGCTTTCGAAGCCAGCGCAGAAGAGCGCGACACGCGTGGGTTCATTTCGATAACAATCAAACGACCATCTTTCGGGTTAACCGAGAACTGAACGTTCGAACCGCCGGTTTCGACGCCGATTTCACGCAGTACCGCCAGCGAGGCGTTACGCATGATTTGATATTCTTTATCGGTCAGCGTCTGTGCTGGCGCGACGGTGATGGAGTCACCGGTATGAATACCCATCGCATCGAAGTTTTCGATCGAGCAGACGATGATGCAGTTGTCGTTTTTATCACGCACCACTTCCATCTCGTACTCTTTCCAGCCAATCAGCGACTCATCAATCAGCAGCTCATTGGTAGGTGAGAGGTCGAGACCACGCTCGCAAATCTCTTCGAACTCTTCACGGTTATAAGCGATACCGCCACCGGTGCCGCCCATGGTAAAGGAAGGACGAATGATGCATGGGAAGCCAACGTCTTCGGCCACCGCCAGCGCTTCTTCCATGGTATGCGCGATACCCGAACGGGCAGTGCCCAGACCGATGCTTTTCATCGCCACGTCGAAACGGCGGCGATCTTCGGCTTTATCAATGGCATCTGCGGTCGCACCAATCATGGTGACGCCGAACTCAGCCAGCACACCATGACGCTCCAGCTCCAGCGCACAGTTCAGTGCAGTCTGGCCACCCATGGTCGGCAGCACCGCATCCGGGCGCTCTTTTTCGATAATTTTGCGTACCACTTCCCAGTGAATCGGCTCGATATAAGTTGCATCGGCCATTTCCGGGTCGGTCATGATGGTTGCCGGGTTGGAGTTCACCAGAATGACGCGGTAACCCTCTTCACGCAGCGCTTTACACGCCTGCGCACCGGAGTAGTCAAATTCACATGCCTGGCCGATAACGATCGGGCCAGCGCCAAGGATCAGGATGGATTTTATGTCTGTACGTTTTGGCATCATGGGCTCCTGATTACTTCGCGTTAGAACGGTAAGCTTCGATCAGTTCGATAAAGTGATCGAACAGTGGCGCCGCATCGTGCGGGCCTGGGCTCGCTTCAGGGTGTCCCTGGAAGCTGAAGGCCGGTTTGTCGGTGCGGTGGATACCCTGCACAGTCTGGTCGAACAGTGACACATGGGTCACACGCAGGTTGGCCGGTAACTGGCTGTCATCGACGGCAAAACCGTGGTTCTGCGCGGTAATCATCACGACATTGTTGTCGAGATCTTTGACCGGGTGGTTACCGCCATGGTGGCCGAGTTTCATCTTCACGGTTTTCGCACCGCTTGCCAGCGCCAGCAACTGATGTCCAAGACAGATACCGAACACCGGAACGTCGGTTTTCAGGAAAGCCTGAATCGCGTTGATAGCGTAATCGCACGGCTCCGGGTCACCAGGACCGTTCGACAGGAAGATGCCATCTGGATTCAAAGCCAGCACTTCTTCTGCAGTGGTTTTGGCTGGAACAACCGTTAAACGGCAGCCGCGATCCACCAGCATGCGCAGAATGTTGCGCTTAGCGCCGAAGTCATAGGCGACAACATGGAACGGCAGCTCTGCAGCAGTTTTCTGCTCAGGCAAATCACCTTCCAGTGTCCAGCTACCCTGCTGCCACGCGTAAGTTTCCGCGGTGGTCACTTCTTTCGCCAGGTCCATGCCTTTTAAGCCCGGGAACGCCTGCGCTTTTTGCAGCGCCAGCGCCGCATCCGGATTATCACCCGCAATAATGCAGCCGCTCTGTGCGCCCTTCTCGCGCAGCAAACGGGTCAGTTTGCGCGTATCGATATCGGCGATGCCGACAATGTTATTGCGCTGCAGGTAAGCTGACAGGCTTTCTTCACTGCGGAAGTTGCTGGTGATCAGCGGCAGGTCGCGAATAACGAGGCCTTGAGCATGGATTTGGCTGGATTCTTCATCGGCGGCGTTAACGCCAACATTGCCGATATGGGGATAAGTGAGGGTAACGATTTGGCGGGAATAGGAAGGATCAGTGAGGATTTCTTGATAACCAGTCATTGACGTGTTGAAAACGACTTCCCCCACTGCCGACCCCGTTGCCCCGATGGCCCGACCGTGGAATTGGGTTCCGTCTTCCAGAACCAAGAGCGCTGACTTAATCAAAACATCCTCCAGGGAATAAACAGTCACAATATTTGCATATTAATTCAAAATACATGCCCGAATCAATGCAAAATCCGCCTGAATGCTCGAATTTTGGCAAATTGCGCGCATTCTAATGATCGACCTCTGGCTTGTCTACCCTGAGTGGCTGTTTTTTTTGTATTTTTAGGGCGGTTCAATGCTAAAAACTGAGAAAAGGGATAAAAGAACAGGAAAAGTGAGAAAAATAAACGGTTGCTTAGCGGCGATAATCGTAAAGCCGTGCTACGCCGCTTAGATTTTTGACCAAATGGTCAAAATTAGCTATTACCTGACAGAAAAATACACACTAACACCAACAAACAAGCACTACGATGACATATGGACGCCAAGCGTTAATTTATACATAAAATAAAGGGCAATGATCACATTGCCCTATTCAATCAACATCTTACCGATTGAAATAACCACATCACGATGGTTCAAAACACTCACAACATCGATAAATCCAGCACATCACGCATATCATAAAGGCCAGATTTTTTGTCTTTCAACCAACTTCCTGCCTTAACCGCGCCATTTGCAAAGGTCATGCGGCTGGAAGCCTTATGGGTAATCTCTACACGCTCGCCAATATCTGCAAACATCGCGGTATGCTCACCGACGATATCGCCTGCGCGCACGGTAGCAAAACCGATGGTCTGCGCTTTACGCTCGCCCGTATGGCCTTCACGGGCATACACCGCGTGTTCATCCAGATTCCAGCTCATCGCATCGGCAATCGCTTCACCCATGGCTAATGCAGTACCTGATGGTGCATCAACTTTATGACGGTGGTGTGCCTCAACGATTTCAATATCAGCATACTCACCCATCACTTTGGCCGCCTGCTGTAACAGATTCAGCACCAGGTTCACACCCACACTAAAGTTGGCGGCGAACACAATGCCAATCTCTTCGGCTGCGGCGCGAATCGCTTCTTTGCCCGCTTCATCAAAGCCGGTGGTGCCAATCACCATCGCTTTTTGATGCTGGCGGCAGAATGCCAGATACTCCAGCGTGCCTTCCGGACGGGTGAAATCAATCAGCACATCAAAATCATCGACCACTTTCAGCAAATCGTCAGTGACAGTCACTCCGATTTTTCCAATGCCAGCCAGTTCGCCAGCATCTGAGCCCAGCAGAGAAGAACCGCTGCGCGCCAGTGCCGCGCCTAACGCCACGCCATCTGCTTGCTGCGCGGCCTGAATCAAATTGCGTCCCATGCGACCCGGCGCACCAACGATAGCAATGCGGATATCACTCATAATTATTCATTCCTGATACAAATCTATGCATGCAAAGCGTAAACAGGTTAACGATCCGATAACTGTCACGCCACAATAATAAAGGGATATAAGAATTTTATGCCAGCCGCTAAACATTATCAGTAAATGCAATCCCATCTGCTGGAAATGGGTTTTATGGCTGGCTGCAGATAAAGAAAAGGCCGAACAATGTCGGCCTGATTTTGTAACGGAAGTCTCCGCTTACTGCACGTTACGCACTTCGACGCGCAACTCTTTCGGCACTTCAAACACGATGTTCTCTTCGCGACCAATCAGCTCAATCGCCGCTTCACCGCCATACTCTTTCAAGCGCTGAATCACCTGCTGCACTAAAATATCCGGTGCCGAGGCGCCCGCTGTGACACCGATGATCTGCTTGTCTTTGACCCACTCTTCCTGAATGTCATCCGCTGAATCAATCAGCTTCGCCAGTTTGCCCGCACGCTGCGCCAGTTCGGCCAGACGGTTGGAGTTGGAGGAGTTTTTCGAACCAACCACCAGCACCACTTCCGCATCACGCGCCAGAACGCGTACCGCTTCCTGACGGTTGGTGGTCGCATAGCAGATGTCGTCTTTACGCGGGCCGATAATCGCCGGGAAGCGTTGGCGCAGTGCATCAATCACTTCCGAGGTATCATCAACCGACAAGGTAGTCTGCGTCATAAAACACAGATTACCTTCATCTTTGACGTTCAGCTTAAACACATCTTCCGGCGATTCCACCAGGTACATGCCACCGTTGGGGTTGTTGTACTGCCCCATGGTGCCTTCCACTTCCGGGTGACCCGCATGACCAATCAGAATGGCTTCCACACCTTTACGGCTGGCACGCGCCACTTCCATATGCACCTTGGTCACCAGTGGACAGGTGGCATCGAACAGCATAGTGAGATTGCGCGCTTTCGCTTCCGCACGAACAGCCTGAGAAACCCCATGTGCGGAGAAGATCAGGATGGCGTTATCTGGCACTTCGCTGATCTCTTCGATAAAAATCGCACCACGATCGCGCAGGCTGCTCACCACGTAGCGGTTATGCACCACTTCATGACGCACGTAGATTGGCGCGCCGTACATCTCCAGCGCGCGTTCCACAATACTGATGGCGCGATCCACGCCTGCACAGAAACCGCGAGGGTTAGCTAACAGGATTTGCATCGCTGGCCTCCAGTACCGGATCAATCTCCAGCACTTCAATTTCAAACTGAATGCGCTGACCGGCCAGTGGATGATTGAAATCGACGGTGATCGAATCACCCGAAATCTCGCGGATCACACCTGGCATCTCGCTACCACCTCTGCCGCTGAACAGCATAATGGCGCCCACTTCCGGCTCTCCGGCATCGTTAAAGTCACGGCGCGAAAAGTACTGAACCAGGTCCGGGCTGATGCCGCCAAAGGCATCATCAGGTGCCAGCGTAAAAGCGTGCTTATCGCCCACTTTACGCCCCACCAACTCCTTCTCCAGCGCCTCTGACAAGCTGCCATCACCCAGACAGAACAGCGCAGGTTTGCCGTTGGCACGCGTGGATTCGGCCGTTGAGCCATCTTCCAGCTTGAGTGTGAAATGCACCAGCAACGCGCTATCGCGCTGTACGGACTCAGTCATTTGTTACCCTTTCTCTTTGACCTGTTTGTCTTTCGGGGTGAGGAAACCTTCCAGCACCACCAACGCTGCACCAATACAGATGCCGCAGTCAGCGATGTTAAAGGTGGCGAAATGCCAGTCACCAACGTAGAAGTCGATGAAATCCACCACGAAGCCGTGATAAGCACGGTCAAACAGGTTACCCAACGCCCCGCCGATAATCAGCGCGTAGGCAATATTGGTTAGTTTGTTACTTGCGCGGTTGCGATACATCATCACCACCAGCGCGACCACAATCGCAATCGCGATGCCGGCGAAGAACCAACGCTGCCAACCGCCTTTGTCCGCCAGGAAGCTGAACGCTGCGCCATAGTTATGCGCATAGAACAGATTCAGAAACGGAATCAGCGGTTTGGTTTCGTGCAGCATCATGTTGTTCATGATCCACTGCTTGCTGGCGAAATCGATCACGATCACCACCAGCACCAACCACAGCCAACGCAATCCGGTAGAGCAGAGTTTACTCATCAGGCAAATTTCCGCACTTCACCGTTGCCGGCTACGTTGGTGTAACAACGTCCACAGACCGCAGCATGCTCCGCATTCTGGCCGACGTCAGTAGTGTAATGCCAGCAGCGCGGACATTTCTCGCCTTCTGCTTTGTGCAGTGCGATTTTCAGACCTTTCAGTACTTCGCTCTGCTGTGCCTCATCGCTGGCAGTGGCGTAATCCGCCACCGTTGCGCCGGAAGTCAGCAGCACAAAACGCAGTTCATCGCCCAGCGCCTGCAGTTTGGCCGCCAGTTCAGCGTCCGCGTACAAGGTCACTGTGGCTTCCAGTGCGCCACCGATACGTTTATCGCTACGTGCCTGCTCGATCACTTTGTTGACTTCGCCGCGCACTTTCAGCAGGTCATCCCAGTAAGCGTCGTTCAGTGCTTCGTTATCCGCCAGTCCAAACAGGCCTTCATACCACTCTTCAGTGAACACATACTTCGCGCGCTCACCTGGCAGGTAGCCCCAGATTTCATCGGCAGTGAAGGACATGATCGGCGCCATCCAGCGCACCAGCGCTTCAACGATATGCCACAGCGCGGTCTGGCAGCTGCGACGTGCCAGGCTGTCACCTTTGGCGGTGTACTGACGATCTTTGATCACATCAAGATAGAACGAGCCCATTTCGATGGAGCAGAAGTGCATCAGACGTTGCACCACTTCATGGAAAT
This sequence comes from Pantoea sp. alder81, assembly GCF_020179835.1. Classification (GTDB taxonomy): domain Bacteria; phylum Pseudomonadota; class Gammaproteobacteria; order Enterobacterales; family Enterobacteriaceae; genus Pantoea. Next base: position 135,245 of record NZ_JAIUDA010000003.1, read on the forward strand.
CGTAGTTCTCGTAAGACTGCACGATGTCTTGCTGTGCGGCGAGTGCACGACCTACCGCCCAACGATCCACCACCACCATCTCTTCTGGCTTCACGCAATCGGTCGCCGGGTTGAAGCCCGCGAGGTTTGCCAGCAGGAAGCGTGCGGTGTTACGGATACGACGATAGCTGTCAGCAGCACGCTTCAGGATTTCGTCGGACACCGCCATCTCACCGGAGTAGTCAGTTGAGGCCACCCACAGACGCAGAATGTCCGCGCCCAGTTTGTCCATTACGTCCTGCGGTGCCACGGTGTTGCCGATGGATTTCGACATCTTGCGACCCTGGCCGTCCACGGTGAAACCGTGCGTCAGTACCTGACGGTAAGGCGCTTTGCCTTTCATCGCCGTCGAGATCATCAGTGAAGACATGAACCAGCCGCGATGCTGATCCGAACCTTCCAGATACATATCCGGCGTATGGCCGCCAAACTCTGGACGCGCATCCACCACGGAGTAGCTGGTTGATCCTGAATCGAACCACACATCCAGCGTATCCGGCACTTTGACGTAGTGGTCAGCGTCGTCGCCCATCAGATCGCGCGGATCAAGATCCCACCACGCCTGAATGCCATCCTGCTCAACGCACTTCGCGACTTTCTCCATCAGCTCCAGCGTATCCGGATGCAGCTGCTCGGTCTCTTTATGCACGAACAGCGCCATTGGCACGCCCCACGTACGCTGACGTGAGATACACCAGTCTGGACGGTTCGCTACCATCGCTTCGATACGCGCCTGACCCCAGTCCGGGATCCACTGCACGCCTTTGATCTCTTTCAGCGACTGTGCACGCAGGCCTTTCTGATCCATGCTGATGAACCACTGTGGGGTGGCACGGAAGATGATTGGGGTTTTGTGACGCCAGCAGTGTGGATAGCTGTGCAGCAGTTTCTCAACGTGCAGCAGTGCGCCTTTCTCTTTCAGCAGCTCAACGATCATGTCGTTGGCTTTGAACACATTCACACCATCCAGCGTTGGATAGGTGCCTGGCAGGAACGCGCCATCCGGACCGACTGGGTTAGCCGTTTCCAGACCGTATTTCTGGCCGATCACATAGTCATCCGGGCCGTGGCCTGGCGCCGTGTGTACTGCACCGGTACCCGCTTCCAGCGTAACGTGCTCGCCCAATACGACTTTGGATTGAATCTGCTCGAGGAACGGATGCTGGAACAGCTGCAGCTCAAGTGCCGCACCGTTGCATTCGCCCAGCACTTTCCACTCAGCGATGCCCGCGCGCTTCATCACACCCTCAACCATCTCTTTGGCGAGGATCAAGCTGCGGCCTTCGATTTGCAGCAGCTGATATTCGAACTCAGGATGCAGTGAGATACCGCGGTTGGCTGGCATGGTCCACGGGGTGGTAGTCCAGATCACCAGAGAAACCGGGCCTTCAGAGGCTGCAATGCCAAACTTCGCGCGCACCGCATCGGCATCGACGGCGTTAAACATCACGTCGATAGAAGGTGAAGTTTTGTCGTAGTACTCGACTTCTGCTTCAGCCAGCGCTGAACGGCAATCCATGCACCAGTGCACTGGCTTCGCGCCTTTGTGCAGGTGGCCGTTGCCGATGATTTTACTCAGCGCACGGATGATGTTGGCTTCAGTTTTGAAGTCCATGGTCAGGTAAGGACGATCCCAGTCACCCAGCACGCCAAGACGGATGAAGTCTTTCTTCTGGCCTTCAACCTGTTCAGCAGCGTAGTTGCGGCAGGCGGCACGGAACTCCGCGGCGGTGACTTTCTCGCCCGGCTTACCAATCATCTGCTCAACTTTGTGCTCAATCGGTAAACCGTGGCAGTCCCAACCGGGAACATACGGCGAGTCATATCCCGCCATGCCTTTCGACTTAACGATAATGTCTTTCAGAATCTTGTTAACGGAGTGACCAATATGAATGCTGCCGTTCGCATAAGGAGGGCCATCATGCAAAATAAAGGTTTTTTTCCCTTTTTTGGCTTCGCGGATGATGCCGTACAGGTTGTCATCAGTCCAACGTTGCAGCATTCCCGGTTCGCGTTTGGCCAGATCGCCACGCATCGGGAACCCCGTTTCCGGCAAATTCAGGGTAGATTTATAGTCACTCATCAGATTCTCGGTTCCGTATTTCGGTCATTAAGCCGGTGCGTTAAGCCCAAAAAATTGGCGGGCCGTCACCACATCTTTCGCAATTTGTTCTTTCAACGCGTCCAGCGAAGCGAAACGCTGTTCGTCGCGAATCTTCTGTTTCAGCACCACCTCAATGTGGTGGCCATAAAGATTCATATGTGTGTCAAGCAGGTGAACTTCAAGCTGCTGACGCAGACCTTTTACTGTCGGACGTGTACCAATGTTGGCCACGCCGGCTATAGGCTTGTCGCCAAGGCCTAAAACTTCAACCGCAAACACGCCTTTTACCGGCGTTACTGTGCGGCGTAAGGGAATGTTCGCGGTAGGAAAACCAATAGTGCGCCCCAGTGCATCACCGTGCACCACGCGCCCTGAAATGCTGAATGGATGGCCCAGCAGCGCTTCCGCCTGCGCAAAATCATCCTGTGCCAGTGCCTGACGTACCGCCGTGCTGCTGATACGTGCACCGCCATCACAATAGGTCTGAGTGCTGATGACGTCGAAGCCATACTCAACACCGGCTTTCTGTAATAACAGGAAATCCCCCTGGCGACCAGCGCCGAAGCGGAAATCATCACCCACTGCGAGGAACTTCACGTTGAGCTTATCGACCAGCAGTTCGGCGATAAAACTTTGTGCGGAGTGCGCCGCAAAACGGCGATCAAAGCGGACACAGAGCACGGCATCAACGCCCGCCAGCTCCAGATATTTCAGCTTCTCGCGCAGACGTGTCAGGCGTGCCGGGGCTTTGTCACCGGCAAACAATTCAAGCGGTTGCGGCTCAAACAGCATCACCACCACCGGCAGGTTGCGTTGTCGTCCTTCAGCAATTAACTCCGCCATCAAGGCCTGGTGGCCGCGATGTACGCCGTCGAAATTGCCAATGGTCAGGACGCAGCCGCGATGCTGCTCTTTCAGATTATAAATACCGCGGATAAACTTCATGGCTGACTCAAACCGGTGGAAATCGGCGGATTATACCCTTGAATGGCCTTCAGGTTAACCCGTCTGCGTGCCTTTCCTGCGTATGGTGCGGCTTAAAGCGCACGCAACCCCTTGCTCAGGCAGGTAATGAAGATTTTTAGTGCGAAATACTGTATTCAGCGGCGTGTTGCTGGTAGAATCCTGCGCCATCAATTACGTAATCAAGTGCCGTTGCTAAAACGACGCTTATTTGCACAAATCCATTGACAAAAGAAGGCGCAAAAGGCATAGTCCTCGGCCTTTGATTTGTCCATATAGATCACATTTGGGAGTTGGACCTTGGCTAATATCAAATCAGCTAAGAAACGCGCCGTAACATCTGAGAAACGTCGCAAGCATAACGCGAGCAACCGTTCAATGATGCGTACTTTCATCAAGAAAGTATACGCGGCTATCGCAACAGGCGACAAAGCTGCTGCGCAGAACGCATTCAACGAAATGCAACCAATCGTGGACCGTCAGGCTGCTAAAGGTCTGATCCACAAAAACAAAGCTGCACGCCATAAAGCAAACCTGGCTGCTCAGATCACCAAACTGGCTTAATCGCCTGTTAGGTTATCGCTTTGTCGAAAGAACCGGCGCTTAGCCGGTTTTTTTATGCCTGCAATTTGGCATTAAACAGTGCGCTGAAATCACGATTACAAATGCGCTGTACCGCCGGATGTTGAATCATACGCTCGGCAAAAATCACGTGGTACTCTTCCATGACCGCCTCCAGACGCCCTATTTCACAAATCGTATCGTCACGATAGATCTCCGCTCCGTATAACGTCGGCGCAACGAAAATCGCGTTGTTCTGCGCACCAAAAGCCTTCATCAGGGCGGCATCATCAAACTCGCCAAGAATATCGATCTGCAACCCCTGGCTGTGAATCCAGTTCAGCAGCTTGCGGCCCAGCATCGACCGCCGTCCAGGAATTAACAGGCGACGCTGCTCTAAACACGCTGGAAAAGGACGATCAGGCAGCGGGGCGTTGCACCAGAAGCTAATCGGACATTCGCCGAGTTTCACTGAGAACAAACCTTCCTGCTGAGTAGAGTCGATTGGGCAATCCGATACAATCATATCGAGCTTGTGCTGACTCAGTTGCTCCAACAACATCTCGTGCGTTGACTCGAAACAGCGCAGATGAATTTTCTCTTCCGCCACCACGGCCGCTTCAAGCACTTTGCTCACCAGTGGTTTCGATAATGCATCCGCCACCCCCACATCGAACAACAAATGTGACTCTTTGCGATAGTTAACGATATCCAGCATCTCCTGGCTGAGCATGAACATGCGATCGGCGTAGCGAAACACCAGCTGCCCGAGTTCATTGGGCACCAAACCACGCCCCTGGCGACGGAACAGCACGCCCCCCAGTTGCTCTTCCAGTGCTTTAATCTGCCCCGTCACCGTTTGTGGCGTCAGGCACAGGACATCAGCGGCGCGCACCACGGAGCCGGTTTTGCACACCTGCCAGAAATAGTAGAGATGATTGAAATTGAGCTGATTCATTATAAAAAAGGAGGCTTACGCCCCCTTCCCTGTTTATCGCAGTTTGATACGCAGCAGCGTGTAACCAATCACTGCGGACAGCACCGAGCCACTGAGGATACCGAGTTTCGAGAAGGTCACCAGTTGCTCATGTGCGGCGTCAAAGGCCAGCGAGCTGATGAAAATCGACATGGTGAAGCCAATACCGCACAGCACACCAATCGCCATGATGTCGCGTATGGCGGTGCCGTTCGGCAACACCGCCAGCCTCCACTTCACTGCCAGCCAGCAGAACAAGGTAATGCCCAGCGGTTTACCGATCAGCAAGCCGAGGATAATGCCCAGCGGCTCCGGTGACAGCACATCGCCGAAGGTAATGCCGCTTAAAGAGATACCAGCGTTAGCGAAAGCGAACAGTGGAAGAATCAGCCAGTTCACCCAGGGCATCAAACCATGTGCCAGATGTTCTGCAGGCGAATGGCCATCCTTCTCTTCCAGCGGCACGAAGAAGCCCACGATCACCCCTGCCAGCGTGGCATGCACGCCGGATTTGAGTACCGCCGTCCACAGCACCACACCCACTAGCATGTAAATCGCAATGTTACGCACACCGCAACGGTTTAATATCGCCAGCAATACGATTGCGCCGGCTGCGACGCTCAGCGACAGCACCGAGAGATCGCTGGTATAGAACAGCGCGATAATCACGATAGCGCCGAGGTCATCGATAATCGCCAGTGCCATCAGGAACACTTTCAACGCGGCGGGCACGCGGCTGCCGAGCAGCGCCAGGACGCCTAAAGCAAAGGCAATGTCAGTGGCGGTTGGGATTGCCCAGCCGTTACGAGCGATTTCATCAGCATGATTGAAACCGAAGAAAATCAGCCCGGGAACCACCATACCGCCGAGGGCGGCAATTACCGGGAAGATGGCACGGTCGCGACTGGCTAATTCACCAATCATCAGCTCACGCTTCACTTCAAGGCCGATTAACAAGAAGAACAATGCCATCAACGCATCATTGATCCACAGCAACAGGTTTTTGCTGATATCCAGTGCGCCAAAGCGAATTTGCACCGGCTCAGCGAGGAACGATTGATAACCTTGTGCGGTTTCTGCACTGTTGGCGAGAATCATCGCGGCAACAGCGGCAAGAATCAGCACGATGCCGTTGCTGGCATCACTCGCGATAAAGCTCTTCAGCAAGCTTCGAATACTACGGGGTTTGTTCACAACTCCTCCTGAGCAGGACAATTTTTAGCGGCTAGTTTAGCGGCGTAAATACCTCGTTAAAAGCAGCTTATGTCTCGTTTATGGATCGGGAATACCGATCTATTAAATCACAGACATAAAAAAAGCGGAGAGTTTCCTCTCCGCTTCATTATGGCTCGCTGACTCGATTAACGGGTCAGGTCGTCAAAGAACTTCTTCACGCCGTCGAAGAAGCTTTTGGAGCGCGGGCTGTTTTTCTCACCCAATGGGCCACCAAAGCTCTCTTCCAGCTCACGCAGTAAGGCTTTCTGTTTGTCGTTGAGGCTGACTGGGGTTTCCACCACCACACGACATAGCAAATCGCCCACCGCGCCACCGCGTACTGACTTCACGCCTTTACCGCGCATGCGGAACAGCTTGCCGGTTTGCGTTTCTGAAGGCACTTTCAGCTTCACGCGACCGTCCAGCGTCGGCACTTCAATCTCGCCGCCCAGTGCTGCCATCGCAAAGTTGATCGGCACTTCACAGTACAGGTTGTTATCTTCACGTTCGAAGATCGGGTGTTTCTTCACCGAGACCTGAACGTACAGATCGCCCGCTGGTGCGCCGTGTTCACCCGCTTCACCTTCGCCGCTCAGACGAATGCGATCGCCGGTATCCACACCTGCCGGGATTTTCACCGACAAGGTTTTCTGGCGCTCAACGCGGCCATGTCCATGACAGGCGTTGCACGGATCTTTGATCACCGAACCGCGACCGTGACAGGTCGGACACGCCTGCTGCACGGTGAAGAAGCCCTGGCGCATCTGCACCTGGCCTGCACCGTGACAGGTCGAACAGGTCTGTGGCTGCGTACCCGCTTTGGCACCGCTGCCGTGGCAGACATCACACTCTTCCAGGGTAGGAATGCGGATCTCTTTGGTCACGCCGCGTACCGCTTCTTCCAGCGACAGCTCCATGTTGTAGCGTAAATCGGCGCCACGGGCAGCACGCTGACGGCGTCCACCACCAAAGATATCGCCAAATACGTCGCCAAAGATATCGCTGAAGTCAGCACCGCCGCCGCCAAAGCCGCCGCCACCGAACCCACCACCGCCCATGCCACCCTGTTCGAAGGCTGCATGACCGTACTGGTCATAGGCCGCACGCTTTTGCGCATCGGTCAGGATTTCGTAGGCTTCTTTAATCTCTTTGAATTTCGCTTCGGCTTCTTTATTGTCCGGATTACGGTCCGGATGGTATTTCATCGCCAGGCGCTTGTAGGCCTTTTTGATTTCACGCTCATCTGCGGATTTAGAGACGCCTAAGATCTCGTATAAATCACTCTTAGCCATTTTGTTCTGCCCTTAACATGATCGCACGGGCGTGGAGAGATCTCCTACGCCCGTGCTGGTTTCAACGGCTGTCAGGCCAGCCGTCGCGCCCGGTCAGGGGCAATTATTTTTTGTCTTTAACTTCTTCGAATTCAGCGTCGACAACGTCGTCATCTTTCTTCGCTGAAGCGTCGCCAGCGTCTGCTGCGCCCGCCTGGCCTTGCTGCTGTGCCAGTTCCATCAGTTTGCTTGATACTTCCATCAGAGCCTGCATTTTGGCTTCGATTTCCGCTTTGTCTTCGCCTTTCAGCGCAGTGTTCAGCTCGGTCAGCGCAGACTCGATCGGTGCTTTGTCTTCAGCAGACAGTTTGTCACCGGCTTCGTCCAACTGCTTACGGGTGCTGTGAGAAATCTGATCACCCTGGTTGCGGGTCTGAACCAGCTCTTCGAACTTACGGTCAGACTCGGCGTTGGCTTCTGCGTCACGCACCATTTTTTCGATCTCTTCTTCGTTCAGACCTGAAGAAGCTTTGATGGTGATCTTCTGCTCTTTTCCGCTGTTTTTGTCTTTCGCAGACACGTGCAGGATACCATCGGCATCGATATCGAAGGTCACTTCGATCTGCGGCATACCGCGCGGTGCAGACTGGATACCGTCTAGGTTGAACTGGCCCAGTGATTTGTTATCACCTGAACGCTTACGCTCACCCTGCAGCACGTGAATAGTCACGGCAGACTGGTTATCTTCAGCCGTCGAGAACACCTGGCTGTGCTTGGTTGGGATGGTGGTGTTCTTGCTGATCAGCGAAGTCATCACGCCACCCATGGTTTCGATACCCAGCGACAGCGGGGTTACGTCCAGCAGCAGAACGTCTTTTACTTCACCGGCCAACACGCCGCCCTGAACCGCAGCACCGACAGCAACTGCTTCATCCGGGTTCACGTCTTTACGTGGCTCTTTACCAAAGAACTCAGTCACTTTGGCCTGAACCATTGGCATACGTGTCTGACCACCGACGAGGATTACGTCGTTGATGTCTGAAACAGACAGGCCAGCGTCCTGCAGAGCAACTTTCAGTGGCTCGATAGAACGGGTCACCAGATCTTCAACCAGTGATTCCAGTTTCGCACGGGTCACTTTGATGTTCAGGTGCTTAGGACCGGTCGCATCCGCCGTGATGTACGGCAGGTTAACGTCGGTCTGCTGAGCAGAAGACAGCTCAATTTTTGCTTTCTCAGCGGCTTCTTTCAGACGCTGCATCGCCAGCGGATCGTTGTGCAGATCGATGCCCTGGTCTTTCTTAAATTCTGCGACTAAGTAGTTGATCAGACGGCTATCGAAGTCTTCACCACCGAGGTGAGTATCACCGTTGGTTGCCAGAACTTCGAAGGTTTTCTCGCCATCAACTTCATCGATTTCGATGATAGAGATATCGAAAGTACCACCACCCAGGTCATATACCGCGATAGTGCGGTTGCCCTGACCTTTATCCAGACCGTAAGCCAGTGCCGCTGCGGTTGGTTCGTTGATGATACGTTTTACGTCCAGACCCGCGATACGGCCGGCATCTTTGGTTGCCTGACGCTGCGCATCGTTGAAGTAAGCTGGAACGGTGATAACCGCTTCAGTTACCGCTTCACCGAGGAAATCTTCCGCGGTTTTCTTCATCTTTTTCAGCACTTCAGCAGAGATCTGCGGCGGTGCCATTTTCTGGCCTTTCACGTCCAGCCATGCGTCACCGTTATCAGCGCCAGTGATTTTGTACGGCATGATTTTGATATCACGCTGCACTTCTTCGTCCTGGAAACGACGGCCAATCAGGCGTTTGATCGCGAACAGAGTGTTCTGCGGGTTAGTCACCGCCTGACGTTTAGCCGGCTGACCGACCAGAGTCTCGCCATCTTGTGTATATGCAATGATTGACGGTGTGGTGCGATCGCCTTCGGCGTTTTCAAGCACACGTGCTTTACCACCATCCATAACCGCAACACATGAATTGGTTGTACCCAAGTCAATACCAATAATCTTACCCATCTAAACGTCTCCCACTTAAATTCTTTGTCAATTAGCGTTGTTAGCAGATGTGCGGCCAAGCTGGCCTTTTTCAACTGCTGTGACAGGCTTTTTTTGCTGCCTGACATCACTCGATGACAAGTAAATGGGGCCGCTTCAGAGCGCATCAAGGGTTAAAACTAAAATAATTTTAAAAAAATGCGGAAAAGAAAAAGGCGCTTACGCGCCTTAAGTTAGACATTCACCTGATTGAGCAGCGTCGATCGCTGTTTTTCGCTCTGCAGCCACAGGCCAACCAGCAAGCCAATCAGCGCCAGCGCCAGCACATACCAGGCCGGTGCCATCGGCGTGAGTTGCATCATCAGCGTCACGCTAATCGGTGTCAGACCACCGAATATCGCATAGGCGACATTGTAGGAAAATGAGATGCCGGTGAAACGCACCGCCGCAGGGAACGCTTTGACCATCACAAAAGGCACCACGCCCACCACGCCAACACTCAATCCCGCCAGTCCGTACCAGACAAACAGCATCTCAGGCGAACCACCGAGTTGATGGAAGAAGTTCCAGCTGAAGATGGCCAGCAGCAACGAACCGCCTATCAGCGTTAACGCCGGGCCAAAGCGATCCACCAGCCAGCCAGCGATGACGCAGCCGAACAGCAACATAATGGTGGCGACGCTATTTGCTTGCAGGCTCAATGCCGCTGGGATGCCATGCTGTTTCTGCATCAACGTGGGTGCCATTAAAATCACCACCACAATGCAGGCCGAAAGCAACCACGTCAGCAGCATCGAAATCACAATGCCGCGCTTATGGCTGGCGAGGATGGTTTGCAGCGGTAGCTTGTCGGATAACGCTTTACGCTCCTGCATCTGCTTAAACACCGGCGTTTCATGCAACCAGCGGCGCAGATACATCGCCAGCAAGCCGAATAAGCCACCGAGGAAGAAAGGAATGCGCCAGCCGTGATCGCGAATTGCGGCAGGAGAAAGTGTGGTGTTGAGTACCGTTGCCACCAGCGACCCCAGCAAAATCCCCGCCGTTAAACCCGCCGTCAGCGTGCCGCAGGCGAAACCGATGCGCTTCTCCGGCACATGCTCAGCCACAAACACCCACGCGCCCGGCACCTCGCCACCAATCGCCGCGCCTTGCAGCACGCGCATCAGCAACATCAAAATCGGTGCCGCGATACCAATACTGGCGTAGGTTGGCAGTGCGCCCATTGCCAGCGTCGGCAGCGCCATCAGCAGAATGCTCAGGCTAAACATCTTCTTGCGTCCGACTTTGTCACCAAAGTGCGCCATCACGATGCCGCCCAGCGGACGCGCCAGATAACCGGCGGCGAAAATCGCGAAGGTCTGCACCTGACGCAGCCATTCCGGGATATCCGGAGGGAAAAACAGCTCGCCAATCACGGCAGCAAAGAAGACGAAGATAATGAAATCGTAGAATTCCAGCGCCCCGCCGAGGGCAGCCAGCGACAGGGTTTTATAATCCTGGCCGTTGAGACGGCGCGTTGTGTGTGCATCCATAGTCGTGCGGTATCCAGAGGCAAAGTCAGTATGGTTGTAAAGCTGGAGTTACTATACCGTCAATATTTCGCCACACCAGTACCGCTGAATTTTATGCCTGAAAACGGCGATTTTCAGACGTTTGTCTCACGCCTTGCGCTTTTGGGGCGAAATGCTGCTACCACTGCGGGGTTGGTTTCCACATATGGCCCTTCCAGCAACTGTAAACAATAAGGTACAGCAGCGAAGATGCCCGGCACTTTTACTGCACCATCTTCCGCTTTCAGCCCTTCCAGTGTCTCTTTTATGGATTTCGGCTGACCGGGCAGATTGAGGATCAGCGACTGTTTGCGGATCACGCCCACCTGACGCGAAAGGATCGCGGTTGGCACAAACTGCAGGCTGATTTGACGCATTTGTTCGCCAAAGCCCGGCATTTCACGATCGGCGACCGCTAAAGTGGCATCGGGTGTAACATCGCGGCGCGCTGGGCCGGTGCCGCCGGTGGTCAACACCAGGTTGCAGAACAGCTCATCGACCAGTTCGCAGATCGCCTGCTCAATCATCGGCTGCTCATCGGGCACCAGGCGGGTTTCGATTTCAAACGGTGTGGTGAGCGCGCTAGCAAGCCAGCTTTCCAGCGCCGGAATGCCCTGATCCTGATAAATGCCGTTAGCAGCACGATCGGAAACGGAAATTAATCCAATACGTAAAGTATCCATTAAGTTATCGCTGTGGTTGACCGCAATGCGGCAATTGAAGGGGAATGCGAAAAGGATAATACAAAGCGGAAGCGAGGGGAAAGCGTAAAACCGTGGCGACGGGTGTCGCCACGGACTATCACCTTACAGCAGTTCGGCGATCATCTTCTCAAGTTTGCCCTGGTCGATGGCAAAGTTGCGGATACCTTCAGCCAGCTTGGTCACAGCCATTGGATCCTGGTTGTGCTGCCAGAAGAACTCGGCTTCGGTCATTTTAGCTGGACGCGCTTTGACTTCACCGGTGTAGCTCAGCTTACGCTCAACAGTCCCTTCGCTCTCGGCCAGCTCTTTCAGCAGGCCCGGAGAGATGGTCAGGCGGTCGCAACCGGCCAGCTCAATGATTTCGCCGACGTTACGGAAGCTGGCACCCATTACCACGGTTTCATAACCGTGCTGTTTGTAATAGTTGTAGATTTCCGCCACAGACACCACGCCTGGATCTTCATGCGCAGCGTACTCTTTCTTGTCGGTGTTCTGCTTGTACCAGTCGAGGATACGGCCAACGAATGGAGAAATCAGGAACACGCCCGCTTCCGCACATGCACGCGCCTGCGCGAAGGAGAACAGCAGAGTCAGGTTACAGTTGATGCCTTCTTTTTCCAGCTGCTCAGCAGCACGGATGCCCTGCCAGGTTGAAGCCAGTTTGATCAGGATACGGTCGTTGCTGATGCCGGCATCGTTGTACAGTTTGATCAGGCTACGCGCCTTCGCGATGCTCGCTTCGGTGTCGTAAGAGAGACGTGCGTCAACTTCAGTTGAGATACGGCCTGGGATCAGTTTCAGAATTTCCAGACCAATGTTGACGGCCAGCTTGTCAGAAACCAGTGCCAGCTGCTCTTCTTTATTGCTGCTCTGCTGACGTGCCCAGGTGATGGCTTCGTCAATCAGTTTGCGGTATTCAGGGATTTGAGCGGCGTTGAGGATCAAAGAAGGGTTGGTGGTCGCATCTTGCGGCTGATAAAGCTTCATCGCCGCGATATCACCGGTGTCGGCGACCACAGTAGTCAGCTGACGCAAGGAAGTAAGTTTGTCCGTCATGGTTCTCTTTCTCTTAGGTTGACTGTCAGGGTGTAAAAGGCTGTTGGGATAATATCACGCACAATTCAGTGCGCAACATCACGAAGTGCCACATTACGATAGCGCTAACAAATGGGAGCGATTTGCCGATCCGTGCAGCTTTTTTGCTACACTCGTCGCAACTCAATTCCCACCAATCCCCTGTAAACAGGCGGGTCAACAAGGACAAACACGATGCTGATGGTTATCTCGCCAGCGAAGACACTGGATTTTGAAAGCCCGCTGGCGACTCAGCGCTTTACGCAGTCAACACTGTTAGAAAAGTCACAACAGCTGATCGATGTTGCGCGCGATCTCTCACCGGCGCAGATCGGATCGCTGATGGGCATCAGCGACAAACTGGCGCATCTGAATGCCGATCGCTTCAATCAATGGCAGCCGCCCTTCACGCTCGACAATGCCCGTCAGGCGATTCTGGCGTTTAAAGGTGACGTGTATACCGGCTTGCAGGCTGAGACGTTCAGTGAGGCGGATTTCGATTTCGCTCAGCAGCATCTGCGCATGCTGTCCGGTTTATACGGCGTGCTGCGTCCGCTGGATTTGATGCAGCCTTACCGTCTGGAAATGGGCATCAAGCTGGCCAACCCGGCAGCGAAAGATCTCTACGGTTTCTGGGGTGATTTACTGACGCAGAAGCTGAATGATGCGATGGCCGAACAAGGCGATGAGGTGCTGATCAACCTCGCGTCCGATGAGTACTTCAAAGCGGTGAAGCCGAAGCAACTCAACGGTGAGTTGATCAAGCCGGTGTTCCTCGATGAGAAGAACGGCAAGTTTAAAGTGATCAGTTTCTACGCCAAGAAAGCGCGTGGCCTGATGAGCCGCTATGTGATTCAGAACCGCCTGAGCAAGCCAGAGCAGCTGAAACAGTTTGATGTCGATGGTTATTTCTTTGTGGCTGATGAGAGCAAGGGTAACGAACTGGTGTTTAAGCGCCGCGAGCAATAGTCTGGCGTGCCATTTGGTGCACATGAAAATCAGGTCGCCCCAATGGCGACCTGAACTCATGACCGGCAGTTAACCGTAGCGGCGTGATTTATCACGCTTATCTCTAGCGCAAATGGCCTTTCTGCCGCAGATGACGTACCAGTACGCGGCCTTCGGGCATAAACTCGGTGCCAAAACGCACCAGTCCCACCTGCTTTAACTCAGCTTCTAACGTATAGCGCAGATGACCCGGCGTGCGTTGTTCCATCAAGGTCAGCTGCACCTCTTTAAGTCGGGGCTCATATTTCAGCAGTGTGTAGCGCAGGATCGCCATCAGCCGATGCGCGGTGGCGGGCAATCCCTGCAGAATCACGCTCATATCCGGCAGGCCATAATCGGGCAGATGCGCCAGCGATCCGGCGCGGCTATTGAGAATGCGCTGCATGTTATCCAGCACCGACAGGATCACCTGCTCCCGCTCATCCACCTGATTCAGATCCAACTCCCCCTCAAAGTTGAAGGAGAGCATTTCATACAGCGAAGGATTCATCGCTATTCCTTGTGCTTCAACGCTAAATCGCCATTGCCCAGCACGATCACCCGCGCATCATCAGCATCGAGATCGTCGCGATCCAGCACCAAACGCCAGCTATTCTTTTGTAAATCAGGCGAGCGGAACAAACCGACTACAGCGACGTATTTGGCTTCTTTATCCATCGGCACATCCAGTGACACGCTGCCGCCCGGCATGACGGTGACATCACGTTGCGCCAGCAGGTCGCCTTTTAGCGTGCTGTCCGCCTGGGTTAACAGCGTCTGATAATCGGCTTTATCGAACGCCTGACGATCCTTCAGCTGATAAACCCGCAGCAGCGTGGCGAGCGGTACATCACCTTCATCGCTGTTAACGCCGCTGCGTGTGGTGAAATCGAGATGCAGCGTGGTGATCTTCTTATAGAAGATGGATCGCGTCATTGAAGCCGTGCCTTCGGAAACGCTCTGCGTCAAACCACAACCGCTAAGCAGTGCTGCGCCAATCATCGTCACTGCCGCGAATTTAAAATTGATAACCGCCATCAATGGCCTCTCGTTGAACAGGATTAGGAGTCAGTCCCTGGTAGACATCCAGGTTTATCGTGATGTTGTCCGGCAGCGATGCTGGCTTGCGTTTGGCGCTGAAGCCCAGAATCGCGCTGCGCCCCAGCTGCACATGGTGGCGCTGCAGCCGGGCATCGGGCAGTACGCTGTGCGGTAACGTCAGCTGGAGTTTGGCACTGCAGCGCCAGCCAAGGTAAACCCGCAGCAGCACCAGCAGGTCGCTGTGCAGTTGACCGCCGGGCTGCCAGCCACGCGCTTCTTCGGCATCAGCGGTATAGAGCTTCAACAGCAGTTGGCTGTTGGCATCGACACCGACCTTGCCCAGCACCTGGCGTTGTGACAGTAAGGTGCGTTGCTGCGGATTAAACCCGGCGGGTTGCGCCAGCGGCACCGATTGCGGCCAGTGGGCGATCACCCGCGCGCGCGTATGCGGGGCCAGCAGCGTCACCAGCGACTGCACACCTTCTGCGGTACGTGTCGGCAATCGCATGGTGCTAAGGAGCGCAAGAAAGCGCGACATGGGCGTGGCGATCTTACGTGCCGATCCCGGAATACCCAGGCCGATCAACCCCAGTAAACACTGTGAGGTGGCATCGCTGCCGCCCGCTTCGTAGCTGGCGGGATAAGAGTATTTGCGCCAGATGCGATAGAACTGCGTCAGCATGCGGTGGTTAAAAATATCCAGAAAGCCTTCAATCGCCTGATGCCCTTCGCGGCGCTGGGCAATGTCATCGAGATAGCGCGTGGGCAGTGGCGAGTCCACGCCGTATAAGCCCAGGAAAGTGGTGCGCACCGAAGGCAACTGATCCGGTGTTTCACCCCACTCGACGCGTTTCATCTCACTGCTGGGAAAGCCCATACCCGGATGCGGCCGAAAGCGCAGCGGATCGTTGGCGGGCGATGAAGTCGATCCCAGTGGCGCAGTACCCGCACTGGCATTTTCCACCAGCTGACAGAAGCGATAAAAATTGGTTTTGTGGATCACCGGCGCGATCCGCGCAATCACCCCGGAATGCGCTGGCTGTGATTCTCTTTCCATCGCAGGCATCGTCCTCCAGGTTGCAAAATCAAAGTTAACTGATTGAAAAGATGGATATCAGCGTAACGTGCAAAGAACTGATTCAGCATCTCACCAAACAAGCAGATATCGCCCTCACCGCTAAAGCCATCACTGTTGAGGGTCACTTCAATATCCACGCCGCGCAGCAAGAAGCCCTGCTCAAAGCGCTGAATCAGATGGTGTTTCACTTCCACAATGGCTTCCAGACGGCGACGGTTCATCTCGCTGTCGGTCCAGTCATACAGCGCCAGCGTGCCGCGAAGCACCTCGGCGTTGTCCATCATGCTCAGGAAGTTTGATCCCAGATGACTCAGAATGCGCCAGTGAAAACGATCTTCTGCCGGGGGGTAACAAGGCAGCGTTGGCGCGCAAAGGTTTTGCACCCGCAGCGGCACCTGGGTGGTTTGCAATGCGGTATCGAGTAAGGTGCTGCGCAGCGCTTTGCGCGGTAACTGGCCGTTGGTGCCGGTGATGCGCAGCGACAGGGTTTCACCCGCCTGCTGCTTGTCATCCTCAAACGCGTCGCCACCGAGAATGATCCAGGTATCGTGCAAACCGGATGGCCCGCGTCGGACACGCGTGTGGAAATAACGCTCTGGCGCATTGTGCCGCAGCATCCCGCCACGATGGCGGAAGCTGGTGAAAGGCACATACTCCTGCTCGTTAGCACGCTTGGAGGATCGCACGGAGTCCACCGAGTAAATTTCGGTGTGCCCATCCTGCACGCGCAGTGGTCGCAGCAAGTACTCGTTTTCCAGCCCAGTGATGGTGAGAGGATCGGCATCCATCGTGAACAGATTCACCACGGGCACACAGTGCAGGCGGAAGCTGTCGCGGTTAAACGGCAGGTCATACTGCCAGTGCTCGCTCAACACAATGTCGATTTCGAACCACGGCAATGAGGCGGGCAGCAGCACCTGTTCGAGGCCATTAAGCGCCACAAACATAAACTTCTCGCGGAAGGTGAAGTATTCCAGCAGCAGCTGGTAACCGCTAAATGCGGTGTCGCTTTTCGGCCACAGACAATCCTCTGAGTCAAAGCCCTTTGGCGAAAAATATCCGTCCAGTCGACGGCGATCTGGCACTGGCTGGCCGGGGTAGCGCAGATAAATCGCGTGGGTTTGTCGGGTCAATGCCAGGTGCAATGCAGACGCTACGGGCGTATCGGCATTGAGATAGAGCGGCAAAGCGCTCAGATCCACTTCGCGCCAGTCGGCTAAGGCGCTGCAATCAAAACGCAGACGGATCATTGAACGTCCATCCGCCTCGGTTTGGAGTGAGGCATCGCTCAGCGTCAGCGGATTGATGGTCATGGGTTGCGTGGTGCGATAACGACAGCGCGTCCCTTTGCTGCCCACTGGTTGCGACATCACTTCAAAGCCGCTGTCGAGTGTTTCACTGACTTTCATCGCCCGGTGCTGCGGCGCCAGTTCAACAATCGACAGAGACGGAATGGTGCGCAGATAGTGCGGCCACAACAGGCTGACCAACCCTTCGGTGAGTTCTGGCAGGTCATCATCCAGCTTCTCTCTCAGGCGGCCCATCAAAAAGGCAAAGCCCTCAAACAGACGTTCCACGTAAGGGTCGCGGTCACCCACTTTGTCCAGATTCAGCATCGCGGCACGATCGGGATGCGCCTGGGCAAACTCGTGTGCAGCCTCTTTCAGATAACGCATTTCCGCTTCGTAGTAGCGCAGCGTTAAGTCATCCATGTAAACCTCATTGGTTCTTGTCGTATCAGGTGTTAAACAGCACCGCTGCCTGCACCGGGTCGATGGCGACCAGGCCCGCTAGCAGTGCGTCGATTTGTCTTGATAGCGCAGCTTTATCTCCTTCGCTGCGTTGCAGTTTCAGGCGCAACAGCTTTAGCAGACGTGCTTTCACCTCAAATAGCAGCGTGGGTTCCCACTGCTCCAGACGCAGCGACTGATCGCTCCGATCCAGCTCGCTCAACAGATGCTGTGCCATATCATTTTTGCCGCATGACTCCGCCACGCGCGCCATTAGCAATCGCTGCAACCAGCGCTCGCGACGTGTGCTGACCTCCGGCGCGTCACTGATCCAGCGCAGCGCCGCATCCAGGCCATCGCTATCGGCACGGGTCAGCGCCTCTTCTTCCAGCGCGGCGATGTCATAACCCGCGCCGCTGCTGACCACGCGCGTTTCCGGCTGCCAGCGCGGCTGATTACCCTGCACGTGCTGGGCAATCCACTGGCGCGTGGTGTCATCCGCGAAGGCGGTGCCATCGTTGAAGCGTTGATTTTCCAGCTCGGGTAAACGTTCAAGGAACATGCCGAGGTCGCGTTTGGCGATTTCCGCCCACTGCGAATAAGGATGGCCAGATTTACTCAGCGCCTGATTGGCATACCAGTGCAGATCCAGCCAAAAGTGATTCACGCCTTCGATAAACATGCGTTCCACCTGCTCCAGCAACTCCATCCAGCTCTGTTGCAGATGCAGGCGTTTCAACTGGGCGCGAAGTTCGCTACGCGGCGGGATCAGGCGTGTATTGCCGCTGCTATCCTGTGCCGGAAGTTGATGCACCGTATCCCAACGCACGCTGCGCATCATGCGTGAACTGGCTAGCCAGCCCTGCGGTTGGTCGCGCAGGTAACGGGTCAGTTCTCGCGCCTGATCGATCAGATCACGGCCCGACTGAATCCGGGTCACGGCAACCGGTGCACTCTGCACTGCCGCCGCCGATGACTCCGTGGTGGGTGCCCCCTGCGGGCTTTGCTGGCTGGCACCGCCCGCCAGTTGCAGACGGGTTTCCAGCATTTTGACCAGCCCATCCAGATCGGGCTGATTGGTGACATCCCACGTTGCAAACTGGCTGTTGAGCAGACCGAGGGCGGCGATGGCTTGTTCAATTGCCTCACGATTGGCCTCGGGAAACAGCGAAAGGCTGTCCTGTACTTTGCTCCCCGCCAACCACTCCAGCGCGGCCTTACGGCTTTTGCCTCTGGCCGGCAGCAGTTGCTCACCGAAGTTTGCCACCAGACCCGACAGCAGCGTGATGCCTGCCGCCAGTCCGGCATCGCCCTCCTGATGCAATCTCGCCCAGCAGTAATAGGTGGCGACACGGACATCCTTGCACTGTTGCGTCAGCTGTTTTTCTGCCAGCTGGGCGATCAGTGCGGTATCCACGCCAGAGAGTTTGTTGACCTCTTCGCGCATTAGCTGGAAATCATCTTCATACGAAGGATCTTCACCAACGGGAGAGGATGCGCTAATGGGCTGCAGCCACGGCTGCCACGCTGCAAGCTGCTGTTGCGCCTGTTGATCGGCATCGCGCTGCCCGAAGCAGCGTTGAATCAGTTTTTGTAACATCATGATGGTGTTTAATCTGAAGAGGTGGATAGCGGCTCGCAAACCGCCGCGTTCGTTGATAACCGCTCGTGCAGACGATGGCGGCGATTATGATGACGCGCTGCTGTCAGGATTGGGCGCTCTGATATGGTGACGCGTAGCCAGCATCACTCTGACCAGAAACACAACAAGCAGCAGTAAGCCTGCCAGCATCACTAATTCGCCGGAAAACGACAGCATGCGCGCATTTTCAGGGTGTTGTGGATCATAGTAGAGGGTGACACGATTGCCGCGTTGAACGCTGACGAGCCAACTGTAATTACTCGTTTTGACACGCCGGAGCTGACCGTCTGCCGAGCGATATTCCACAATCGGGATACGAGTGACGCGCTCTGAGCCAAAGTAACAGACGCCATTTTCGCAGGAGTAATCGCCGTCGCTTTTTGTCTTCCAGCGCGTCCTTTCAATGTAATCGACAATCACACCTTCGGTTTTCTGCCAGTACATCATTTGGTGCCATGAGTGCCAAAGCCCCCTCAAGCCAAAAAAGCTGAAAAACACGATGCCTATCAGTGCGCCAAAAAAGATCCCGCGCATAATGCGCAGATCTATACGCTGCTCGCGCTGCTTCCGCTTTAGCCACTTACGGCGCACACGTTTTCTTGTGGATTTGTTCATGGATTACAAAAAGATCTGCTGAGGTAATCGGAATCCTTTCAGCGCCAGCAGCGCTAACGGGCCGGAACCGGCTTCAGTGCGAAGAATGTAATTCAACGGCAAGCCATCCTGTGCGGCGAAGGTCAACTGATAGCGGCTGCTATCGAGTTGCTTCACCGTGGCGCGATCCAGCAAGCGAATCAGCCCCCAGCTTCCCTGATAATCGGCATACTGGCGACTCCCGGCGTTAACACTCGACCAGTTAAGCAATACGCCAGGCTTGAAGACATTGCCCGGCCAGCTCACCGCGCTCCAGCTCTCCATCTGGTTGAAATATTTGATGTCCTGTCCATCAATGGTGATGTCGGTCTGTACTACATTGCGTGAAGGGCGTGCCATCAGCTCAAATCGCATTCCCGCATCACCGCTGGCAAACAGAATGTCAGAAAGCGCACTGAGTTGGTTCACCGCTTTCAGGAAGTCCGGGTTGATTTGCATGCCCTGGCTGTTGATGGCATCCGGCACCCACTGGTTGCCTTCTTTGTGCAATACACCGCTCAATCGCGATTTGATAAAGGCATCGATACGCCCGGTGTCACTGCGCAGGTATTTCGCCAACAGCGGCAGGGAGGCATCACTTTGGGTGGCATTAAACGGATAGCGCCCGGCAAATGACTTCTCCCACTCGCTGACAATCGATTGCTGCCACTGGCTATTCAGACTTTCCGAAGTCGGTGACAGCACCTGCTGCCAGGCCTGCTCCAGCGGACGCACAAAGACATTGTCACCAAAGCCATTCCACTCCTGACCGAGGCTGGCTGACATCAGACTGCCGTAATCACGGGTGTCTGCCAAATCCCCCGATTTCCCCTGAAACACGCTTTGAGCAAGTGACTGCGCCATGGCCTGCGGATCGGCCGCGTTGGTAATCTGCTGCAGTTTCAGACGTACACGATTCACACGCGTCATAAAGGTTTGCAAGCTGAGGTTATTGTTGCCCTGCCCGCCCGCATCGCCCTTGCTTAGCGCAAACAGCGGTCCAAACGTGGCTGCCAACGGTTCTGGCAACGTGGTTGGCGCTTTGCCTGCGGCGTCATCGGCGCTAAACAGTGTCTTATTGTCAGGAGCCAGCGCTTCACCCGCTCTTGCCTGGTACTGCACGGTACTCATCAACGCCACCAGTGGGGACTGGCGCGCATCGGTCATCAATGTCATCTGGTCAATGGCATCAGCGAGGTTCTCCGCACTGTTCCAACGCAGGCTGTTGAGGAAATGCTGCCAGGCATCCGCGTAATCAATGAAGTAGCGCTGAGTGAGTCTCGCTTGTAGCGCCTGAGGCGACAAGTCATCCGCTGCTGCCGCGGTGTTATCACTCAGCACCCAATCGAAGGCTTCCCGACGCTGATCGACCAGTTTGGCAATAGCAGCCTTCACTTGTTGATCCCAGGCCTGGCGCGTAAACACCCCTGGTACGACGTCATCGGTGGTGAACAGTGCGGCGGCATCAGTATCGCCAACCATCTGGTTCAGAGTCATGTCGCTGAAGGCAGGAACGAGCTGATGCATCATCTGCTGATACAGCTTGTCTTCCAGACTACGTGCTGCAGTGGTGCGTAATAAGGTGCGACGCGCTGCGCTAATTTGACTGGCATCGGGTGTGATACGCCACGCCGGATGCTGCGGCAGATTCTGCGCATAGAAGCCATACAACGCCGGTGCGCTGCTGCGCCACAAGCCTGCATCAACTTCTGCACGTTCAGGCCAACTGCTCAATAAGGTCTTACTGAGAAACGCTGCATCACTCTTTTCTGGATGCGCCATCATCAGTAACGCTTTGAGATGGTTGTAATCACTGCGGCTAGCCACTTTTGGCATCGCGGCAAGTTGTTGCTCAAGATGGGATGCGGTGGCATCGCGCATCAATTCATTGTTACTGCGTGCATACCATGGCCAGATCGCGGCCAGTTGCTGGCGACTGCTATCGAGGCCAAAGCGTTGATACCAGGGTGCGCCCTGCGCGGCTTGATATTGCAAACGGGCAATCTGCTGCTGTAGTGCCAGCTGATGCAAAATATGCTGGTCCAATGAAGAATGAGGCTTCACCGCAGCCTGAGCCAGTAACTGGCTGCTGTTTATTTGATGGCGATTGGTGAGATAAGCGCCTAATGTGCCTGCGCCCCATAGCGCCGCTAAACTGATCACACCCCACTGTGCGGCTTTTTCCCACGCGACACCTAATCGACGAGCACTGCGATGAGGCACATCCGCCAACAGACTCTGCCAGCTGCCATTGGCTAACCAGCTATGAGCAGCCAGTGTGTGAGGGGTGGTTTGTGGCAGACTGAACATCACGCCTGCCAGTGGCAAGCTGTGTGGCCCTGCCAGCAACGGCTGCAAGCTTTGTTTCAAACGCTGTGCACCGCTGCTCGCTAATTGCTGCGCCAGACGCAGCAGAAAATCGTGACTGTTATTCTGCATGATCTGCTGCATGCCATGGCGGCTAAGCTGCGGCGTCAAAGCTTGCAGCCCCTCACCCAGCGATTCCGGCGATGCGTTGTGAGCCAGCAAACAGCCTACCGGCTGGGTAATGCGTGCATCCTGCTGCCAATGGCTCTGCTGCACCTCCCACAGATAAAACGGTAGCTGCCAACCCAGGGCGCGATAGTGCTGGTGCAACTGGCGGCATACCGCATCAACCTGTGCCGACTGACGAGCCAGCTGATCGTCACTTACCCAGATCACCGCATCCAGCGGCTGGCGACGTAGCTTGCGTAGCGCGGCAATCTTGTCACTATCTGGTGCTGCTGTAGCGCTGCCCCCCCAAATCAGCACATTGCCCTCACCCTCCAGCCACTGCTGCTGTATCAACCCCGGCAACAGCTGTTCTACGTGCTGGCTTTCACCCAACACCATCAGCAGTTGGACACGACGTCCCCAGTTGCGGCCATAGCGGTAGTGAAGGTGCTGCTGCAGTTCACTCAGCGTTCCTGTGGGTCGCACACCTTCTGTGGCATGATCAGGTGTAAAGCGGTTGAAAAAATCGAGGGATGCCAGGCGAGATAAACCGAAGAGATTTAAACCATCGGCAATAATGATCAGCAGACATATCACCAATAACCCCAGACTGGCTTTAATTCTTTGGTTATCGTCGGTCAACGACACGAGCGGATTAGCCATCCAAATGGCGCAGCCACCAATAACTAACAAACACAGAATTAAAATCCATGTGCTTAGGCGTCTTATCTTCATTTTTTATCCCTGCTGATATTCGCGTATTACACCGCTATGAGCCGTTTTATCCTGGAGCATGACCAATTGGGGTTGATGAGTTGCATTAAATTGCTCACTAGCACAGATCAGCAACATGTTGCCTGCTGCAGATAACGGCTTACCCAATGAACGATCGAGATGGTGAGTATTTTTTTCATTAATTAAATATCCGTCCTGATTCAGCCTCACAACCGCATCGACTTCCGCTTCTTGAGACAGCTGGCTTAACCAGACAAAGAAGGGCTGCTGTTGGCTGATATGACCCCACAATAGCGATTCAGGCAAAGCATCCTCTGACTGTTGCCAACGATTAGGTCGATGAATGGCAGCGACAGGTTTCAGGTGCTGAGGCTGTTTAATGTGAGGTAATGCGATTAATGCTGCACTCACCACTTCGCTGCTTTCGGCCACTGGCGAGAGCTGCAGCTCAATTTCAATCGATAACACCAGCGAAGCGCTGATACCGCCATCCAGCCAGCTATCGATCCACATCAGACCGTCGCCCTGATGGTCAATTACAACGTCATTAAAAGGCAATTGGAGTTGTTTTAGCGTTCGGCCCACAGCGGCACGCATTGCCATATCACCCACCGTTTCGTTATGCCTGACACGCACATAACAAGGCTCAGTAAAACGTTGAGTATCAAGGGAAGCTAAGACCTGTTTTAGGTGTAACGTTAACTGCTCACCATAGTAATGCGAGTCGTCTGTTGTCACAGAGGGTAAAAATAAACGAACACTTAATGGCTTACCTACAGCCTCTATAAAGATTGGTTTTAATTCAGGCTGTTGAGTTGACAGCAATTTCACTAAGTTATGGTTCGCCAGCGGCGTATGATATGCAGTGTCGAGTAATAAAACCGGTTGTTGACCATGATCAATTAAAGCGGCCTCAGTGGCATTACGTACTCCATTCCACTGCTCAGCATATTCCCTTTGATTCTCATAACGGCGTAATCGCAGGCTAAAAACAATGACGCCAATTACCAATGGAGCAATGAGTATAAATATTTTTAACTGCGGCGAAAGTGATGAGAATAAGTGAGGGTGATATCTTTGCACCAATCCTATCAATAGTGTAATCAGTAACGGGAGTACAACTCCCTTTTTTTGCTTTGGCCTTAGGGGTATCGGCTTGGGTTCAGGCAACTCATTAAGATTCACAGGCATAATAGTATCTAATTTTTAGCACCGGGTAGCGAGTAGTAAAAATCACCACTTTCCATAAGGGTAAGTTTTTCCCTCTACAAATTTTTTGGCCGCAGCAGACAATTTATAGCCTCCTTTATAGGCCCCAAAATTTTTACAGAAGGTCAAATCATTTCCATTTACCGTTTCTCCTTCGGCAATCTGAATATTTTCACCACCATTAATATCTGGCGTATTGAACCAAGCGCGAACCTTACCCTCAGGAGCAACGCCGATAACCATATTATTTCGATAATAATCACCTAAGGGCGTCGCTATGGGTTGACGCATCAACTTCCAAACCTCAGATGGAAATTCCAGGGTTGTCTGATAAACTTTTTTATCTACAAAAGATTTCCAGCATATTTGCATCCATTGCGGTGGCATCTTGCCTTTGTTAGCTATAGCAGTACTCCTCAGTATAATCTTTCTCCAGGCGTTGACACTCATACTGTCCGCAGTCGTGAGATCAGGCGCGTAGTTTTGATTTAAATATCCATCAGTATCAAGAAATCGTACATAGGTCACTTGGGCAGGAAGATAGCTTGGATACACAAATACATATGTCCATTCGTCGTAAGGTAATGGCGGATTTTTTGGTGCAGCAGAACAAGTATAGCTAAAGATTATAGTACAATAAAAAACATTCAACTTAAGGGACACGCTCATTAATTACAGCCTCCCACCATTAAGATCAGAACAAGATCTCTTCCATTGTTCACCGGGGCGATCTACAAACCAAATGATTTATAGGCTTTTACTGTCCCCCGTAATTTCCATCTTACTGTTGAGCATTACACTGTTCCAGTTACGGCGCAGAGAATAGACTTTCAAAAAGGTTCATATCCTCACAAGAAAGTTCGGTTACATAACCACCTTAACGAATCGCTCCTTACTGACTTAATAGCATTACAAATATGGAAAGTATTATTTAGCACCGGGTATCGAGCAGAGAAAATCACCACTTTCCATAAGGGTGGGTTTTTCCTCTGATAGCAGAAAGTAATTCTTGAGAAGATGGATATCCGTCTTTAAACGCCATTTTATTCTTGCAAGTCGTCAACTTACTGTCACTTACCGTTTTAACTTCACCAATTAGAATATTATTCTCACCGGGCATGTTAAACCAGGCTCGAACTTTTCCACCAGGGGCTAAACCAATGACCATATTATCATGATAATATGGCCCCATTGAGGCGGGTACTGGCGTGCGCATCATAGACCAAACCTTTGGCGGAAATTCGATTGTTGTTTGATATACTTTTTTATCCACCAACGAATCCCAGCAAAACTGCATCCATTGCGGTGGCATCTTTCCCTTATTAGAAATGGCAGATCGACGACGAATATCGCGCCTCCATGAATTGACGCTTTCTCTGTCCTCAGTAGTTAAATCAGGCAACGGATTAGTGTTCAGATAGCCATCTGTATCAAGAAACTGTACAAATGTTACTTCTGCAAATAATGCTTTTGGATAAACGAAAACATAGCTCCAGTTTTTGTACGGTAGTGGTGGATTTTTTTCTTTAGCGTAAGAGAATGAAACCCACAGCATCAATAAATAATAAATCGGCACTCTTGGCAAAAATTTAGTCATTGAAGATTCCCGTTAATATCATAAATTGCTCTTTTCCAATTATCGCAAGGCCTATTGACAAATCCAATTAATTCCGATGCTTTAACTGCATGAATTATTTCACCACTTTTATTGACTATGACCGCATTCCAATTAGCAGAACAATGTACATACTCTTTAGCAATAGCATTAATTTCACTTTGAGTGAATTCCGTTGCCTTGCCGCCATATCTAGCTGCTTTAGAGAGCATCATAGCCTTTTCAAGACAAGTGGTTAAATTTTCAGGCACACTAAATCTTGGTGAAACTGCACTAACGAAGCAAGCACCCGCATCCTTTGCGGCATCTAACATCACATGCAAAGAGATATTTGATAATGAGTTCTTTACCTCGCGCTTTAACGTGATGGCAGAACCCATCCTCTTTTTTCTTCCGCGTTGGTTTTCAGGTACAAGTTGATCCTGCCAGCTATGAATTTCAATGTCATTATCGATGGTGAGTGGATATATAGCGGAGTATTTTTCAAGTTCCAACAAGGCTTCACTTGATTTTTTAAATGATTTTGAATCTTTGACATCCCGTTCGATATCTTCCGTGGTAAATTCAGGCCGCGAAAGAAACACATTACTTTCCTCTAAAGGATTATAGCCTCCACCAATGTCTGAGTGCACACCGGGGAGTGATATCTCTGGATAGGAAGGTTTAATGCTGTTAAGAGAAAAATTATATCGACATTCATGCATAGCAGTAATTTGAAACACTTTATCTGCAATACCAATGGGTAAATAAAGATCTACACTTCCATTTTTATTATCATGTGGGCTAAAGCCATCTGAGATTGTGCCAATCGCGGCGACTGTATCAAAAAGCCCCAGGAATCGGCATTTATCAATGGGTAATGCCGTGCTTCCTTTATAATTATTTTCATTCAGGATTGCACTAAACATTCTCTTTATGTCTTGATCATGCTTAAAAACACGATTCGCGAAGTGACGCGCTGCCGCAGCACCTCGGCTAAAGCCGAAAATATCGAATTTAATCTCATTTATCACTGCGGAAGGATTCTCGTTGAAAAATACCTTTAGCGCAGCACTGATCAAATCAATAGCAAAATCAGTGTTTCCTACAACACCCGTTTCTAGCAAGCCAATAGCCATGCCAATTTTGTTATCACCTTGGCTATTTCTTGTTCCAATACCGGGGACATAAATGCCAAGTTGGCTATCACCATTGGGTTGAGGGCTTACATCATAAAGTTCATGCAAATAAGAAACATTTGAAAAATACCCGTCATAGCTCGTCCTGCCAAAATCACCCGGTTTGCCAAATTCATCTGCCCGACATTGCTTCGCTATTGATATTGCCTCTTCATCACTAAATCCTTCATCTGCTGCGCTGCAATTCTCAAGCCGATCACGAGTATTTTCAGCATTGTTACCTGTCCCATCAAAAAATACGCCAATGACCAATGTAATGGCGTCAACTCCAGATTTCGGCTTTTTACTTGCTTGCGCATGCTGTTCAGGTTCACCTTCTTTCACCGCAGAAGATGCCAATGTTGTTTTTGATGCCTGCCCAGGTGAAATCACAGTATGATTGGAGCAGCCGCAGGTAACAGCACTGCCATGAACAGCAAAAGGAATGCCGTTCACTTTGGTGCCCGCCATTCCAGCACCTGTTGTAATAGTACCGGTCTGCTTACAAGCTGGGCACCAGACTTTATCCCCCTCACGTGCGACTGGCGTGCCATGCACAGTATGGTTTTCCAGCCCCTCAAGAATTACACCTCCGGTGCTGGTCTTGTCGCCTTTTAACGCTACCGGTTTGCCATTTAATGTAGGTCTGTTCGCCATCGTTAATGTCCTTATTTGAGAAGGGAATTTAATTAATGGGAGATGAACTGTTAACAACGCAACGGAAAGTCATAGCGAGGGGTAAATCTCCATCATTATCAGGGCTCATGTTAGTTCTAACCACAACAACTCCCCGACCCGGACCTGATATTTCATCTCCACGTATCACTTTGGTATGCTTACCATCGTAATTTTTCCACGTTGGATTTTCAGGGCCTTGAGGATCATTTTTCGCTGAGTGTTGATAATAATCTGGATCATACCAATCTTTAACCCACTCAAATCCATTCGTACCCATATCATATAATCCGATTGGATTTGCTGGATAACTCCCTACTGGTAAAGCACTCAGAGACCCAATAGTTATGTTGTTTTTCTTAGCCCAAACATCTCGATCTTTGGATGTTGCAACATTATTTTTTTCTCCATTAACATGCCATTTTCCATCATCAGTTGGTACAACCAGATATTTCCCCTTACTACGAGCCGCATATTCCCACTGAGCTTCAGTGGCTAATGAAATCGGCAATTTTGATACTCCTGCCAGCCATTCACAATATCCATTTGCTTCGTACCAGTCAGCATGAGCTGGCATATTTGGTATTTTATTCAACGAGTCCCATTCACTTTGCATCACAGAATCTTGTCGATTTTTTTTACCGGCCTGTTTCAAGTAGTATTGAAACTTTGAGTTAGTAACTTGATATTTACTTATTGAATATGAACTAAGCTCTACTTCATGCAATGGCTTACTATCTTTCTTAGCGTCTAAAGGTAAATGTTCATCATAATGTTCAACGCCGAAGTCTCCCATCATGAACGACCCACCGTTGATGTATACAAAATTCGACTTTACTTTATTAATGAAAGTTGACTTAGCAATCTCTTCTTGCGTGGTTGAATCTAAAGAAAAATTATCACATCCACTCAAAGTCAATAAGCAGACAAATGGGACACATAAGCGAACTATCATTATCTTTACCCATGAAAGGCTGACATCATAACTTTAAAAAATCATTGCACCGGAGATGGACTATTTACAACACAACGAAATGTAAATGACATTGGCAAATCACCATTATTATCTGGTGACTCATTCGATCTACTAACTGTTATCCCTTTACCTGGATTAGAAAGGTCAATATTCCTAACTACCTTGGCGTATTTACCATTGTAATTTTTATAAGTAGGATTTTCAGGTCCCTGAGGATTTTTCACTGGAGAGTGGCTGTAATACTTTGGGTCATACCAATCTTTGACCCACTCCGATCCATTACCTGACATATCAAAGAGACCTAATGGATTTGGGGGGTATCTATTTACAGGCATGGTAGTCAGCGACCCAAAAGAGAGGTTATTCATTTTAGCCCATTCTTTTCTGTCCCTCGTAGTGGCAATATTAATGCCTCGACCATCACTTCCAACTTTCCAGGTTCCATCATCAGTTCCTACTACTCTGTATTGACCTTGACTTCTTGCCGCGTACTCCCATTGAGCTTCTGTCGCTAATGAATATGGCAGATGAGTGATATTTGATAGCCAAGTACAATATTTTTCTGCCTCATACCAATCAGCATGAGCAGGCATATTTTTTATTTTATTAAGACCATCCCAGTCTCTTTGAATTATAGTGTTTTTAGTTTTCGTTATTGGCAATCCATTCTCTTTGAGAAAATACTGGAATTCTTTATTAGTTGTTTTATATTTCGAAATTGAAAAACCATCTAGCTCTACATAATGTAATGGCTTGCTGTCGCTATTGGCATCAAGAGGAAGATGTTCTTTATAATGTTCAACGCCAAAATCACCCATCTGGAACGTCCCTCCCTCGACGTATACCAGATTTGAGTTTACTTCAGAAGTGAATGTTGAAATCGCAAGCTCTTTTTTCTTCATTGAATCTGATGAAAAATCGTCACATCCAATTAATGAAAGCAAAACGGTTAAGTGAATAGACAATCTCATCATCATTTATTACCCCAAGTAATAAGCACTCCTTATTTAATACATCACTGCACGGGAATTATGGAGTTAACAACACACCGAAATGTATTTGCTATTGGCAGACGACCATTGTTATCTGGTGATTTATTATTTCTCACCACCGACTGGCCTCGCCCTGGCCCTGATACTTCATCTCCTCTCATTACCTTAGAATGTTTTCCATAGGGATTTATCCAAGTCGGTGTGTCCGGCCCTTTAGGATCTTTCTTGGCAGAATGTTTATAATAGTCAGGGTCATACCAGTCACTTACCCATTCAAATCCATTACTACCCATGTCATATAAACCCAATGGGTTAGCTGGATATCGTCCTACAGCTATTGCGCTAAGCTCCTCAACTGCTATCCCGTTTTTCTCAGCCCAGTTTGAACGGTCTCTGTCAGTAGGGACGTTAACCCCCTTAAGACCATCGACTTTCCAGGTCCCATCATTTGTCGGAACTACCAAGTATTTTCCCCGACTACGTGCCGCATACTCCCATTGAGCCTCAGTAGCGAGTGAGAAAGGCAATTTCGACTCTTTTGCAAGCCAACCACAGTAATTATTAGCCTCATACCAATCACCGTGGGCTGGCATGTCACCAATTTTATTTAAAGAATCCCATTCCTCTTGCATCGCTGGGGAATCTCGCATTTTCCCTCCTGATTGTTTTAAATAAAATTGATATTCAGAATTCGTAACTTGGTATTTACTAATTGAGTAACTGCTTAATTCAACTTCATGAAGTGGCTTACTGTCTTGATTCAAGTTTAGGGGTAAGATTACTTTGTTATGTTCAACCCCGAAGTCTCCCATCATGAACGTTCCACCCTTTACGTATACCAGGTTCGACTTTACTTTATTAATGGAAGTTGACGTAGCAATATCTTCCTGCGCGATTGAACCTGAAGAAAAATCATCACATCCACTTAAAGCTAATAAGCAGATAAATATAACACATAATCGCATAATCATTTTTAATCCATGAAAGACAGAAACCCCTATAAATGAAAATTCATTGCACTGGATGCGGGCTATTTACTACACATCGAATAGTATAGGAAATTGGTAAATGGCCATTATTATCAATAGTTCGACTTTTTCTGGTTATGGTCGTTCCTTTTCCTGGATCCGAATATGATATACCTCTTGCAACTTTCATTGATTTCCCTTCGAAATTTTTATATTTACTCTCTTTAGGCCCCTGAGGATCTATCTTTGATGAGTACTTATAATAGTTGGGATCATACCAATCCTTTACCCACTCATAACCATTACCCGACATATCATAAATACCGAGTTGGTTCGGTGGATAAATCCCTACTGGTAAAGCAGTTAATGTTTTCAATGAAATATCGTTTTTTTCGGCCCATAACTTCCTATCAATTAATGTCGAAAAGTTTATGCCCCTTCCATCTTTATCAACTTTCCATGTCCCATCATTTGTTCCTACTACTAGAAATTTTCCTCTGCTACGAGCCGCATACTCCCATTGAGCCTCAGTAGCCAAAGAAAACGGTAAATTGGTTACCTTAGCTAACCAGCTACAATATTGTTCGGCTTCGGTCCAGTCAGCATGTGCTGGCATGTTATTTATTTTGTTTAGCCCATCCCAACCTTTTTGATTAATTAGATCACCTGCTTTTCTTAACGTTAAATTTTCATAGCGAAGAAAATATTGAAACTGTTCATTAGTTGTTTTGAACTTCGCAATTGAATAGCTACTTAACTCAACTTCGTGTAATGGTTTACTGTCACTATTACTATCAATAGGTAAGTGTTCATCCAAATGCTCAATACCAAAGTCCCCCATTTGAAACTTCCCCCCCTGAACATATACAACATTCTCTTTAATGTTTTTCGTAAATTTTGATATTGAATCGTTTTTGCTCTTCGCTCCTTCATCACGCATTGAATTATTATCACACGAAACCAATAAGAATGAAGATATAACAAACAGTTGCAAATTAATTTTCATTTCACCCCTAAACATTATATGTCCTTTTGTCATTTAGTGGATTAAAAGAATTTCCATTTGGATAATATGGATTGGAATTAGTATTAAGGAAATACTCTTGAGTATTATTCATCACCAGAGCATAACCCCATGAAATATTTGTTTTAATTCTTGCGTAGATTTGATCAAGTTCATTTGTGAGGCTTAATTCTAAATCATCGAATTCATTAGACCGGTTCCATGATTCGTCAAGAAATGCGCGAATTTCTTGTTCGACCTCATTAATGGTGATTCCTATTATAGTAGAACCGTCATAAGTTCGATGTTGCATAATTTGGTTCCATTCACTTTTAGTTTGTATGCTGTGAAGAATGTTTATTATAGCTTTCTTTCGTGATGCATAAATTTCAAACATTGGCCCATAGGTTTTATGATCAAAATGATCATAAAACCCATGTCTAGTTAATAGGTAAAGAAGTATCCCCTTTGCTTCTGGCGTGTAATCAAGCAAATTCAATGGGTTGGAATTTATATTGTCAGCCAACTGATTTCTCTTTCTTGAGGAAGAAATTCCATTCTCAGCATCAGTTATCACCGACGAAACATAACTGTTAAACTTATCATTAACATCTTCAACATCATCTACAAATTTATTTACCTCCTCATAAACGTTGTCCTTAAACTTAGACACTTGTAAAACACATAAGCGTGTAAAAGTTTTAAATGCATCTTCTGCAATAATTTCCAAATAGTGGTAGTTCAAGGCAAAGAGTTGATATATTAACCATGAAGCAAAATTCTTAAAATGCTCATACCCCACTTCACAAATAAATGCCCCTTTAGCTCCAAGCCCAAAACAGAGACTAGCAGCAATTTTGAAGCAGAATTTGCCGTTGATGAAGTCACACTGGAAAGTAGCTCCTGCCCCTAACCCCGCCAAACCAGCAATACTACTGCCAATGGTGCAAAAATCGACATACTCAGCAGCAGCTTTTTTATCATCAGCGCTGGCATGGCGCTGATCGAGGGAGGACAATGGTTCTAACCATTGCATGCTGCCTTTCAAAAATGCCTCGGCACGAGCACCACCAAAAGCTTCAGCGTTAATACTGACGCCTTCATCATTTTCATTCATTTGCTTTTGGAATTTTGCTCCAGTGGTTCTTCTTTCACTAAAACGCGGCAGCTTGTCACTTTTCTTACCTGTAAGAACCTGCTTAATACCGTCTTGACTCATAAAAGTGGTGACTTGCAACTGTGCTTCAGCCTGAACCGAAGCGCCTACAAAGCCAACCAAGTCTGTATTCAGAATCAACCTGAGCATGCCCATATCGATGGGTGAACTGGATTCTGGTTCATATTTCAGTGGCCAACCTACCCGGTCGGGGTAAAAGTACTTAGCGTTAACTGTTCCGGAAGCGACATTAACAACGGCGCTGGCTTCCCCTTTATAACTTACCTTGCCATTATTGGGGTCCCATTTGCCTGACATTCCAACATTTGAAGTGAAGCGTAAAAATTGTGCGCCTGCCGAAATATCAATGCTGTGTGGTTTTCCATTTTCGTCACTGCCAAGACAATCGTTCCAACTTCCGGCCCACTCGACAAGCGTTTTGTCTATATCGATAAAATCAGCAGGTTTTGGCAACTTAACATCTTGTTTTTTTGGCTTAGGTATTTTTAAATCGGTTAGTTGCTTACGTAGTTTTTTTAAGTCAACTCGCCCGTTCTGATAAATGCTTTCACCTGCTGATGTTCTGTCTTTACCACTAATTTTTACGTTATGTCGTTTCCCTGTACCGAGATCGTCATAATAGGTTTTCTGCACATAAACATATCGACTCCCTGCCAATGCTCGGCCACCTCGGTTTGAAGTCCCTTTGATGGGGATTAGCTCAACCACATCTTTATAGCCCGCACCTTTAGAAGCAAAATCACCTATACGTTTATTTAGTGCTTTTTGAGTGGACGCTAATTCATCCTGTGCTTTTTGCACCGCCTTTTCAGCCTCAGACAATTGACTTTTCTTGTCTGGTTGAGCGTATAACAAACCATACTTTTCAATGAGTGAGGAGTAATTTTCATTCGCTTTGTGGTGATCATCTACACACAATAATAAATCAGTCCAGTGCTCATCAAACTCATGGCTAGCGGACTCTGCCAATAAAACCAATTCTTCAGTATCCGGTTGAAAATAAAGCAACGTCGATTCATGTTCTACTTGAACGGCACTGTTTTCACTTTTATTTAACTGCCCTTCCGCCGCTGGCGTGGCTTTATCTGTCATCTGCAGTCCCTGCCCTGTTATTCAAAAAAGAGGTTAATTTTTTGTTGTTCCAGACCAAAATGTGATTGCGTATAGCCTTCAGCATCTGTCACACCGCGAACCACCGTTCCATCCTCGCTTTCAATACGATAAGGAACATGGGTTTTTGGCTGTTTCGAGGTTTTATCAATTACCTGGAATCGCTCACTCATCGGGTTCTGGAACTCAGGATCAGCAACTGTCATGGGTTGTAGCGCTTGCTCGAGTGATGCCGAGCCACCCCAACTGAGGTTGTCATTCTTGATATTGACGGCGCCAGGCGCACCCAACTCAATTGATCCATCTTTGATTTTGATATAAGCACCGCCGTTACTGACCAGCGTAATGCCCTGCGCAGCGTTAAGCGTGATTTCTCCATTCACACTGTTGATGCTCATCGCCTGATCAGACTGCAACTGCATCGTGCCGGTTTGTGCCTGAATCGCCACCGGGCCACGAGCCGCAAAGATTTTAATGCCCATTTTTTGGGCAAACAGGCTAATTGCCTCGCCTGCTGCGACGGTAAAGCGCTTCATAATGCTGAAGTCAGCATTGGCTCCGGCGGTGGTTGTGAGATTTTGACCTGCTGTCATTTGCATATGCTGCGGTGTGGTTACCGCCACACCTGCTGGCGCGCTGGCGAGCAATGCCGAACCACTTAACTGGTTCAGTTCTGCTTGTAAGGCTTGTTGAGCCTCAATATCGGGCGTATCTGCGCCCGAAGTACCGACGCTCTGTGCCAACGCCTTTGCCAGGGCTAAAGCATTGTTCAATTGCGCAATTGCCGCCTGCATATCCAGAGCGTTACCTTGCCCTTTGGGTTGACCATCCGCACTAATAAACAGCCCTTTCCCCGCACGAATCGCGCCCCAGCTGTCACTGCGTAGTTCAAAGCCTTCGCCACGCTGGGTGCGTTCACCATCCACCAAGTGGCCAAGGTTCAACTGGCTCTTGCCGCCGTAGTCGGTGGAGAGTTTGATGTGCTCTTTGCCGCGCTCATCTTCCATGCGCAGCTTGTTGTTGGCCGGGGTGCGAATCACGTTGCGCTTGTGGTTGGCGGCGCTGACGTGATCTTCATTGCGCGAGTCGTGCAGCGCATAAGCGATATAAGGACGATCGGGATTGCCCGCTTCGAAGGCGATCGCCACTTCGGTGCCCGCGATCAGCGGCATATGCCAACCGTAAGTATCGCCGCTGTACGGTTTTGCCAGACGCACCCACAGGCTTTCGTAACCGGTTTTCCACTGTGTCAGGTCGAAGTCAAACTTCACCTTGTAACGACCGCTCTCATCCAGATGCGCGTAGGTGTCATTTTCAGTCACGCTAGTAACGCGTGCCTGCAAGGTCCCGGCGATGGTGGGTCGTTTGAGCACTTGCGGGCGATAGCCCACGGTTTCGCTGTAGGGAATGCCTTGCCAGCTGAGCGTAAACGACGCGTCACGTCCGCCTTGAGCGCTAATCGCAGTGATCACCACGCCCGCGGTAAACAACGGTGGCACATCGCCGATGATTTCCAGCATCTGCCCCGGTTGCAGTGTAGCCGCGTTGCTGGCACCGCTCAGTTGATGCTGCGCGTTGAGCAAACGTTCGTGGCGCAAGCGGGCATAAAAGGCACCGGTTTCTGTTTCGGCGTCCTGCTGCGCGCCTTGCGTCAGGTAGTTATCGCTGTAGCGATAGACTTCGCCGTAAGCGGTGCTGTCGGCACCGGCATCACCATCGGTGAGCAGGCTGTTTTGCGCATCGCGATAGTTGTAATCTTTGACTTTGACCGCCTGGCTCACCACCTGATGGCTGCTGCTGAGCTTCCACACCGATTCGGTGGCGCCATCGTTCATGCCAGAGAGTGCACGCAGCGGCAATGACACATCAAACTGATAGAACTGCTGGTCGTCAGCGAAAATCACGATCTCTTGCTGCATGCGGCTATCGGCTTCAAAGCGATACCAGATACCCACTTCAGACAGCAGACGCTCGATAAACGCCAGATCCGATTCTTGCCACTGCATCACCTGCTCGCGACGCGGATAAGTGCCACGCAGTCGGAATTCAAACTGCCAGCCTTCAAACTGGTGATTATCACGCAGGATCTGTTCAACGATCTCCGGCACCGACTGGTTCTGGAAAATCGCCGGACGGCTGGCATTGCCCAGCAGCGCCAGCCGTGGCTCCAGCGTGGCCTGATAGCGGGTCTCATCCAGCGATGAAGAGAGGCGCTGGAACTGAGTGATCACGCCATGCACGATGCGCGGTGATTCCATGCTCGGCAGAGAAAAGCCCGCTAGTTGCATACCCGGCGCATTGAAACTGAAGCTGGCGTTTTTCAGCAGCATCTGTTGTGGCGTAATGCCGCTGTCGAGGCTGCTAAAAATGATTTCATAACCATACAGACGACTCAGCGCTTCATCCCCTTTAAAGGATTCCACATCCAGCGCCGCTGCACCGCCCTCCACCTTGAGGTTATAACGGTTCATCGAGCCACTTAAGGTCTGGCCGATTTTTGTCGCGATATCTGCCAGCGCCATTATGCGTTCTCCCCATGCTGTGCCGTCAGGCTCAGGGTGATGCCGGTTTCATCATCAAATCCCAGCGTCAGGTGCGTTGGTTTCTCCTGCTGCGCCAGTTGCAGCAGCAGCGTTTGCGACAGCACCGGCAAAATCTGTTGGTTCAGCAAGCTGTCAATGTTGCGCGCGCCGCTGTCCGGCAGCAGACAAGCGCTGACCAGCGTGTCATACAGGCTCTCTTCGATGTGGCACTGCAGGCCGTAGTGACGTTGCAGCCGTTTGGCGACCTGCCCCAGTTTGATACTGACGATTTCACGCAGCGCCGGGGCATCGAGTGGGCGATAAATCACCGTCTGGAATCGCGCCAGCAGCGCAGGCTGGAAGTGATCGCGCAGGATCGGATGCAGCAGTTCATTAACGTTGCTGGCCGGAGCTTCGGGTTGCTGCTCCAGCAGTGCCATCAGCGCATCGCTGCCGAGATTGGAGGTCATTAAAATCACGGTGTTGCGGAAGTCGATTTCACGCCCCTCGCCATCGCGCATCACGCCACGATCGAACACCTGATAAAAGAGATTGAGGACATCGCGGTGCGCTTTTTCCACTTCATCCAGCAGAACCACGCTGTAAGGACGCTTGCGTACCGCTTCGGTGAGAATGCCCCCCTGGCCGTATCCTACGTAACCCGGAGGTGACCCTTTCAGCTGCGATACGGTGTGCGCTTCCTGATACTCCGAGAGGTTGATGGTGATCAGCGCACGTTCGCCACCAAACAACGTATCAGCCAGCGCCAGCGCCGATTCGGTTTTACCCACGCCGCTTGGTCCCACCAGCAGGAATACCCCCAGCGGACCGTTTTCTGCCGTCAGGCCGGTTTTCGCGGCTCGCAGACGCTGAGCAATCGCGTGCAATCCGGCATCCTGGCCGATCACCCGTTTGCCCAACTGCTGTTCCAGTTCAAGCAGGTTGGTCTGTTCATCTTTCAGCAAACTGCCCAGCGGTACGCCGGTCCAGTCGGCAATCACTTCTGCCACACTGCGCGCATCCACATCCAGCGACAGCAGTGGCGCGTTGCCCTGTAGCGTGCTGAGTTGCTGCTGCAAATCGCCTAAGGTTGCGCCCTGCTCCGACTGCTGGCGGGCCGTCAGTATCTGCTCTGCCAGCGCTTTTTCCTGCTGGAAGCGCAGTTCGAGTGCGGAACATTGTGTTTGCAGCGCGCGGCGTTGTTCCGCCAGTGTGGTCAGGCGCGTGGCATCACCTTGTGGATGGAGTGCCAGATCGTCCTCAATCGCCTGTTGTTCCATCGCCAGTGCGGCGAGCTGCGCCTGCAACTGCATCAGCGCTTCCGGCTGCGTGTCGAGGCTCATGCGCACGCGCGCACTGGCGGTATCCAGCAGATCCACCGCCTTATCCGGCAGTTGGCGGGCAGTAAGATAGCGGCGCGACAGCGTCACTGCCGCCTGAATCGCCGCATCCTGAATGTGTACGCCATGATGTTGCGCATAGCGAGATTTCAGGCCACGCAGCATCAGGGTGGCGTTAGCGTCGTCCGGCTCATCCACTTTGACCATCTGAAAACGACGCTCCAAAGCGGCATCGCGTTCGAAATACTGTTTGTACTCTGACCAGGTGGTGGCGGCGATGGTACGCAGTTCGCCTCGCGCCAGCGCAGGTTTCAGCAGGTTAGCGGCATCCGCGCCGCCCGCCTGGTTGCCCGCTCCAATAATGGTGTGGGCTTCATCAATAAACAGCAGCACCGGTTCAGGTGACTGCTGGACGGCATCAATCACGCTCTTCAGGCGCTGCTCAAACTCCCCTTTCACCCCCGCGCCTGCCTGCAAAATACCCAGGTCGAGGGTGCGCAGCGAGACCCGCTTCAGGCTTTCCGGCACGTTGCCCTCGGCAATGCGCAGCGCCAGTCCTTCTACCAACGCGGTTTTACCCACACCCGGCTCGCCGACCATAATCGGATTGTTTTTGCGGCGGCGAGAGAGGATATCGATCATCTGGCGGATTTCATTATCGCGGCCCAGAACCGGATCGATGTTGCCCGCGCGCGCCTGTGCGGTGAGGTCGTGGGTAAACTTGTTCAGTACCTGCTGCAGCGCTTCAGATAAGGTCTGTTTGCCGTTCAGCGCGGGTTGAGCACGGTCATCCGCCAGCACCCGGTCATTCTCTGCCAGCGCCTGCTGTTCGGGACGCTCTTCTGACTGGGCATCCAGCAGTGGACGCAGTCGCTGCAGTTGGGTAGCGCTCAAACTGAGCAGCGGCCAGGCCTGTTGCGCGTGCAGCCAGGCCGGTTGGGTGATCAACGCCTGCAACAGATGTGCAGAGCGAATCGATGTCGCATTCTCTTCCAGCGAGGCCACCAGCCAGGCGGATTGCAGCAAACCACTGAGCGCGGAAGAGAGCTGAGGACGCTGAGTGACGCTGTGCGGCAAGGTCTCAAGATGGCTGAGCAGCGATTGCCACAGCCCATCCAGATCCCACTCATAGCGGCGGGCTACGGTGACGATATCGCCTTCACCGCTTTCCAGCAGTTTCAACAGCCAGTGCTCCACGGTAATTTCCCGGTGTGCGCGGGTTTGGCAGAGCGCGGCGGCGGCGTCCAGCGCCCGGGCGCAAAAGGGGTTTAGTCGGCGAAGTAAAGCAGGTGAAGAGATATCCATAATAGTCCCGTCCTATGGCAAAAAATCGGGGCATTCATCGTGTTGCGCCATGGCTACCGCACGACCGAGGATCGTTCGTTGGGGTAGAACAGCTAGTTGTGCGATGAATCCAGTCACTGACGCATTGATGTCAATGAGGTACGTAACAGCAGAACAGGCGCCCCACGCAGGGCGCACTGAGATTACTCACGCAGCGGCATTACGCCTGTGCGCGCTCATTCCAGGAATCGGAGTGAATGATGTTGCCGTCTTTGTAAGTCCAGATAACTTTTTCATAGCGCAGCTCAACCACTTCCAGGTGGTTGTGCTTCTCTTTGGCGGGATCTTTGATGTCATGCATCAGCGGAGCCACTTTCACCACCTTCACGTTTTCCAGCTTGGTGTTGAAATACTCTTTTTCCTGACCGGCATCGTCGATTTTGTACCATTTGAATTCAGCCGATTTCAGGGTCTGGCCTGAGGTCACCGCCTTATAGAGATACGGGGTTGAAGAATCGACTTCTTTAGTAAACACTAACGGCGCGTGCACGCGGGTTCCGGTCAGCTTGCCAGTGTTGTTGTCCGTTGGGATGTACAGCGCATGGTCCAGTGCCACGACTTCGACGCTGCCTTCACGGTTCTGTACAGTAACGGAACCTTTGATATCAGCACCGCCGTCGTCCTTCAGCCAAAGGTATGCTGGAATAGCCATGATTAACTCCTGTTGTTTATGGGTTTTTGTCACCTGATGGCGACGAGAGTGATAAGTCTGATTGCCGTGCAGCTGGCTGGCAGGCCGCTGCGTTCGGTACCAGACTGATCTCAACCCTGCGGTTAGCAGCCCGCCCCGCAGAGGTTGTATTGGTGGCGACCGGCCGCGTTGCACCATATCCCTGAATCGCAAAACAGGTTTCAGGGATATCGCTGGTGGCGATCATCCAGTCGCGCACGGCGGCCGCACGCGCCAGCGAAAGTTGCTGGTTAGCGCGCGTATCGCCGGTACTGTCGGTATGCCCGGTGACTAACACCATCCAACCGGGCTTCGCTTTAACATCCATCAGGGCATCCACCAGCACTTTGGTCGATCCCGTTTTCAATGCGGATTTCCCCACCTCGAACAGCGACATGCTGTCCAGACGCACCAGACGTGGCGCCTCTTTTACGGCAGGTTTAGCCGGGGGAACGTAGCCGCGAATCTCTGCCATAACCGGCGGATAGAGCTGCTCTCCGGGATAGAGCCCCAGGGCTAAGTGCAGAGGTGCGCCATTACGCTGAAATTTCTCCAGCAGCCGTGCATCGGTCTGTAACTGGTTTAATGCCGGGACTTTTATCGCCGTATTGGTCATGGCAATTGCACGATAACGCGCGACGTCACTGGCGATGGCGCGTAGCAGACGATGGTTATTCCACGATGAGCACGCCAGCGCGATCACGCTAAACAGCGTCACCAACGCCAGGGCATACACGGCGGCGCGCTGAGGGGGTGAGTAGCCACGACGCACTGGCAGTTGAGCCAGGAGAAAGTCGGGGAAGCGGCCATGGCGGGAAGCCGTATCGGTTGCCAGCGCCCGCAGCGTGGTGCGTTGCTGCAACCACTGCTGCCACAAGTTACGCGGAACCGCTGCCACCTCGGGCTGCCAGCTCATCGCCATCGCGTGCAGATGCAGTGGCGCACTGGCTTGCTCAGTGCCACTGAACTGCGGCAGAACCTGCTCACGCAGCCAGGCGATCTGGCTGCTTAGCATCACGCCCTGTGCCAGTCGCGAGGCTTTTTCACTGTCATCTGCATTCGCTACCCAGCGGCTAAGTGACGTACCCTGTTGCTGCTCATCCCACACGCGCACGCCCGGTTCTGCGGCCTCCACGCTAAACCACGGCGAAGGCGCGCCCTGTAGCAGACAAGCCAGCATCGCGGGTAGCGCATGGCCACTGTGTTGTGCACAGCGTTGTACCTGAAAACGAAATTCTCGCAGCTGTGCCGCCAGTACCGGATGGTCATGATGCTGCTCGGGTTGCAGCACCAGCAGCGCGCTCAGTTGTGTGCTCCAGCCGGGACGTATCGCCAGCAGCATCTCGCTGTAGTGCGCCAGTTGATCCGGCTGAGGAATGAGGATGTAGCATCCCTGCGCGGTTTCACGCACCGGTTCGCGAGCAAACAGCGCCTCTGCGCCTTCGCCCACGGTGAGCACCACCGGCAGACGATAGTCTGCATCCGGCAGTGCAGCGACCAGTTGTTCTCCCAAAGGCGCATGACGCAATGCCTGAGCGGCACGACCTGTGCGCCACCAGGCAATGGCCGCGACCAGCCCGGCCGCCACCGCACCTGCCCAGGCCGCACTTCGGCTCACAGGCAGGAAAACCACGCAGATAATCAACGCAGCCAGGCAGCTCATCAGCCATAGCGTGCGTTTCAAGAGGATACTCAACGGCTGCTCCTTAGCCCTGTGATTCCTGTAACCAGTCACTCAATGACTGTTGAAGCTGGTAATGCAGGCCAAACCACACCACGGCAACGATGACCACCGCGCTCGCTGCCCAGAACCATAGCGAACGGCCACGCCACAGTCCTGTAGAACGGCGGCCAACGTGGACGAGGATCGGGGTCTCTTCTGCTACATCAAACGGCGGCACTCGCGCAGCAAGTTCGGCGATCAGCGCCTGACGCTCCTGCTGCGGCTGATTCCGATAGCGCCCCTGAAAGCCGAGCATTAGCACGCGATGGAAGCAGCTCAGCACCAGTGGGTTTGGCGCGGGCTGCGCCAGCACCTGCCGCATACGCTGATAGAGCAGCTCGCCACCTTGCAGCGTATTGAAGAAACGCGCCTGCAGTGGTGTCCGCATCCAAAAGGCATAGCCGTTGTCGTTTAGCGGGCGATTGAGCACCGTCTCATCCAGCAGCACGCATTGCGCGTAGGCAATGTGGTCGCTGTCTTCGCTGGCAATCCCCTGCCCGGCCAGACGCTGGCGTGTCTGTTCAACCAGTTCAACGCCGCGCTGATAGAGCGCTTCGCCCTCTTCCGCCACATCGCCGTTACGCAGGGCAACCACCAGCAGCCAGCTGTCGCGCAGCAGTTCATCAATGGAGAGTGGTTGTTTCATGAGCGCAGCACCGCATAGAGTTCTAATTTAACGCCCGGCAGCACGCCCGGAACGTAAATGGCACAACTGCCGGCCGTGAGCATCGCGACCGCAGAGGGATGCGCCAGATCCAGCGCAAAGTATTGATTCTCCAGCCGCAGTGGAATCGCTGCTGGCACGTGGCTAAGCGGAATGAGCGGTACACCGTTCAGTGCGCCATTGATGATGTTGTTCACTTCATCTGGCGTACCGATCTTGCACAGCGGCGGGAACTGGCTCTGCAGCTGATGCGCAGGCAAGTCGGAACGCACGGAGAGGTAGAAATCAGCCTCTTCACGCAGGCGACTATCGGTCAGCTGGGCGCGCCACTGATTCTCACGCACCAGCTCCAGCTCCACGGCCACCACGCGGGATGGCAGGCTCGCTTCCAGCAACGTGCTGATCAGGGTAAACAGCGGGGGAAAGACTTCGGCTGGCCTGGCGTGG
Organism: Pantoea sp. alder81; assembly: GCF_020179835.1. Lineage (GTDB taxonomy): Bacteria > Pseudomonadota > Gammaproteobacteria > Enterobacterales > Enterobacteriaceae > Pantoea. The sequence continues at coordinate 177,632 of NZ_JAIUDA010000003.1, forward strand.
TCATAACGCGGGATGGCATCCATGTCGTGCTCCAGCGAAAAGGTCAGCATGCTGCCCGCCAGCTTGACCAGTTCGCGATAAACCAGTTCAGGATGGATCATCGGTGAGGCTTCAAAATCCACCAGTACCGGTTCGTAAGTATTGAGCGCATTCAACAGCCAGAACAGGGAAACATCCGCCACGGCAAAATCAGCCATGCGCTGATTATTCTCGCGGCGCATGCCCATCAAGCGCATGCGTTTGGCACGCAATTGCGCGACGCGCAGACTCAGTTGATCCTGCAATAGCTCACTGCCACCAAACGCCAGCAGTGGCGGGATAAACGCGTTGTCGATCTGCCATCCGTTCTGGCCATCACGCTGCAAACGCACCAGTGGACAGGTGAAGTATTCGTCATTGTTATCGATGTCAAAACGCAGCGAGAGTGCGTAACGCTCAACGGCAATCGACTCTTGCTCATTGCCGAACACATCCTGCACCGATACCCACTCCTGCTGGTAACGCAGCGGGCGCTCGGAAGCTTGCGTACCGGTCTGGCAGTTGCCGCCATTAGCGTGTTCCAGTGGCAGCGCCAGCAGCACCGTGACCTGATTGCAGTCCGCGGGAATCGCCCGCTGCAGATCCACCGCCGCAGGCAGCGAATCGGCACGATCGCTGTCAATCAGGGTGCCATCCTGCAAACGCACCGCCAGATGTTGTGCATTCAGGCGATTAACGCGCAGCGCCTCCCCATCGAAGCGCGCATTCAGCACGCCCCACGGGTGTGTCAGACTCAACTGTGCAATGCACTGGTTGGTGAGCGCTTCCCAGCGCGCCTGTTGCTGGAACTGATGCGGCGCAAGAAATGCGCCTTCAATCCACAGCGGGCGTGAAACCTTCATTGTTGCTCCCTGACTTACGCTTTCGCCTTCGGCATTTGAGAAACCAGCGACAAGTTGACATCCAATCCTTCAACCTGGAAATGCGGTACTGCGTACAGTTTGACGCGGAAGAAACCGGGGTTATCTTCGATGTCTTCCACCGTCACCCGGGCTTCACGCAGCGGATGCGATGCCTGCAGATCGTCCGAGGGATCGGTCATCTCCGTGACCAGGGTGTTAATCCAGTTATTCAGCTCCAGCTCCAGCATGCGGCGATCTTTGGTGGTGCCGATGTTTTCCCGTTGCAGCAGCTTGAGATAGTGCGCGATGCGCGACAGCAGGAAAATGTATGGCAGACGCGCATTGATGCGGCTGTTAGCCGTGGCTTCATCGGTGTCATACAGCGCCGGTTTCTGCGCCGAGTTTGCCGAGAAGAAGCAGGCGTAATCGCGGTTTTTGTAATACGACAGCGGGATAAAGCCGAGATTAGCGAACTCAAATTCGCGCGTTTCCGGAATCATCACTTCGGAAGGGATCTTCACCTGATTGCCGGTGCCGAGGTCGTAAAGGTGAATCGGCAAATCCGTCACCGCGCCGCCCGCTTGTGGACCGCGAATCTGTACACACCAGCCGTTATTCACAAAACTTTTCACCATGTTAGCGGCAAACGCAAAAGAGGCGTTGCTCCACAGGTAGCTGTCGTGATCCGGGCCTTTCACCTCTTCCACGTAGTTGAAACTGCGCACGGGCACAGTATCCGGGCCATAAGGCAGGCGCCCTAACACGCGTGGCAGGGTCAGACCGATGTAGCGCGCATCGTCGCTGTCACGGAATGACTTCCACTTGATGTATTCCGCACGGTCAAAGTAGTTAGCGATATCTTTGATGCCCGCCACTTCTTCCATGGTCGCTTTGCCGAAGAAGGCAGCACCCACCGACGCCACAAACGGCATATGCGCCGATGCCGCCACTTTGGAGATGTTACGCAACAGCGCAATATCCTGCGGGCTACGATCAAACTCATAGTTGGCGATGGTAGAACCAATCGGCTCGCCGCCCGGCGTGTCGTATTCCTGGGTGTAGGTATGGTGATAGAAACCGCTCTGCACGATCTCTGGCGCGTCTTCAAAGTCCAGACGCAAGTCGTCTTTCGAGACATCCAGCACTTCAATCTTCACGTTCTGACGGAAGTCAGTACGGTCCACCAGGAACTTCAAACCGCGCCACGCAGATTCCACTTTCTGGAATTCCGGATGATGCATTACCGCATCCAGCTGGCGGCTAATTTGGTTATCCAGTTCGCTGATGTGATTATCGAGCAGCGTCTTATCCAGACGTTCGACTTTCTGCGATGACTGCTTGAGCAGATTGAGGAAGACGCTGACGGCGGCGGTCACGCGCTCATCGGCAGAGGTATCTGCCAGCGCATCATTATCCTGGAATGCGTCAATGCCGTTCAGCTGGCTGACAGGGTTGAGGTTGATCTTCTCGAAAAGCGACTGATAGACACCACCCTCCAGCGTTTCATGGCCTGGACTGGCGGTCGCCTGAGTTTCTCGTTGTGACATAGTTAGCTCCTTGCTGATAACGGACGTTTACGCTTTCGGTGCCAGTGCGGCCAGCTCTGCGCGCAGCTCATCACTGAGTGCTTCGTCTTTGAGAATGTTTTCCAGCTCGCGGCGGAACGTGGCGTTATCCAACAGGTTGGATTTCAAATCGCGTAGCAGATTGCGCATCGAGAGCAGCGCACGCAGTTGAGGAATTTGGCGGGCAACCTGCTCGGGTTCAAAATCAGCCATCTCTTTAAAATCCAGCTTGACTGACGCTTCACTGCCATCAGCCGCCAGCGTATCGGCAACGGTGAGATTCACCTTCGGGTTGTACTCCGCCAGTACCTGGTTGAAGTTGTTTTTGTTAATCGAGATTTTTTCACGTTCTGAAACGGCGCGATCGTCCTGACCGTTGCTGTAATCCCCCACCACCATCAGCTTTAATGGCAATTCCACTTTTTTCTGCGCACCACCGGTGTGCAGATCCAGTTTGATATTGACGCGTGCTGCGGGTACTTCGTCCTGAAAGCTATTAGCCATGTGAATACCTAATTTTGTCTTTTGACCGAGCGCGTCCCTGACGGAATTAAGTCGCCATGTCATTGAAGAAAGAAAAAGTATCCGGCTCTACCGTTAGAGTGAGCAGGTAATGCTATGACCTAGCGGTGATAGCCGAAATCGTTGAGGGGTGAACTTTAACCAGATTGAAGGATGCTGTCTGTGGTCGGAGGAGGACGACCTGTTACAGAATGTGAAAAAAAATAAGTAACAGGTTTTCTTAATTAATTTGTCGTAGCGCCAAGGATAACGAGAGATCCATTAGAAACGAAACGGCAAAAACACAAGAAATCATTTTTACATTTAGTAACATTCTAGTCAGATATGGAAAAAACCCTTAAAAATGAGATCATTGTAATATTAGTCTATATATAATCACTAAGTGAAAGCGATTTAACATTAGAATAAACATTAGGATTTATCTGCATTCCATAACAAAAAAGCGTTCTGAAGCACGCATTTAATGGCCCTTATATTAAGATTTACTAATCAAAATTTCACTTATGCTCTGCTTGCCCGATAGTTTCTTTAGTTACTAAAAATGATTTTTGTCCTTATTTGCACGTGTGGCTACCTGCAAATAGAGCAATAGTTAAGATTAACTAAAGCGATCATGCTAAGCCAATTTCCAGTCTGATAATGTAAATAAACATGTAACTCCGCTAATTCTCGTCGTTGTGATTGAAAGAAATACAAAAAAAAGCCCGCCGAAATAAATCAGCAGGCTTTTTGCAGCAAACGGAACGGGGATTAAGCTTTCATCAAGAACTTACGCAGTTCAGCAAAGTCCGCCGTCATATTATGCGACAGCAGTGGCAGCTCAGCGCGCTCTGCCAGCTCTGGCGGCAGCGGCAGTTCCTGACCCAGAATCTCGTCCACGCTCTCTTTGAACTTGGCCGGATGCGCGGTGCCGAGGAACAGGCCGAACTCGCCTTCCTGCAGATTGTCACGCAGCATGCGATAGGCAATCGCCGCGTGCGGCTCAGAGATGTAGCCAATTTCTGCCAGCTCACGCATGGTGGCTTTGGTGGTCTCATCCGATACCGCACCCGACACCAGATCGGTCAGGCGCCAGGTTTTACGACGGAACAGCTCTTCGACGCGCGGCCAATTGTTAGGCTGGCTAACGTCCATGGCGTTCGACAGGGTTGCCACTGTCGCATTTGGCAGCCATTCGCCCTTATCAAGGAAGCGTGGCACGGTGTCGTTAGCGTTGGTGGCAGCGATAAAACGCTTGATCGGCAAGCCGAGGGATTTCGCCAGCAGGCCAGCTGTCAGGTCGCCAAAGTTACCGCTTGGTACTGACACCACCAGCTGATTACGCTGCTCTTGCGGCAGCTGCGCCACCGCTTCGAAGTAATAGCAGATCTGCGCCAGCAGACGGCTGATGTTGATTGAGTTCGCTGAGTTCAGGCCAATCGCCTTCTTCAGCTCTTCATCGTCAAACGCCTGCTTCACCAGCGCCTGGCAGGCATCGAAATCGCCTTCCACTGCGATGGTTTCAATATTGCCGCCCAGCGTACAGAACAGTTTCTCCTGCAGCGGGCTGATTTTGCCCTGCGGATAGAGAATCACCACGCGCACGTTTTCCATGCCGTAGAACGCATGGGCCACGGCTGCACCGGTGTCGCCTGAGGTCGCGGTCAGAATGGTGATCTGCTCATCGGCACCCGACACATAAGAGAGCATCTGCGCCATAAAACGGCCGCCGAAGTCTTTGAACGCCAGGGTTGGGCCATGGAACAGTTCGAGGCAGGCCACATCAGCACTGACTTTCGCCACCGGCGCCGGGAAAGCAAAGGCGTTTTTCACGCGCTCAGCCAGCTGGTGTGCAGCCACTTCATCACCAATATAGGCAGAGAGGATTTTGCTGCTGCGGCTGACGAAATCCATCTCCAGCATCGCATCGATGTCGGTCAGTTCGAATTCCGGCAGTTCGAGCGGGAAGAACAGCCCTTGCTGCGAGCCGAGGCCCTGTTTAACGGCCTGAGCAAAACTAACCTGCTCGTTGTGATCCTTAAGGTTGTAGAGTTTCATGCGTTATCCCAAGTTACGTGCGCCAGCCGTATCAAGACGGCAGATATGGACGAAGCCTTCATCGTTCTGCAGATAGTGCTGGCTCAGCCAGTCTGCCATCCGCTGTGCCGTTGCCATCTCGTTGCAAACGGCGAAAAGTGTCGGGCCGGAGCCCGAAATACCGCAAGCCAGTGCGCCGATATCGGCCGCCGCTTTACGCGCGTCGGCAAAGCCTGGCAGCAGCTTGGTGCGGTAAGGTTCGGCAATCACATCCTGCATCAGTTTAGCTGCCAGCAGCGGCTGACGGGTATGACAGGCGTGAATAAAGCCGGATAACAGGCGGCCATGCTTGATGGCATCTTCTTTGCGGTACTGTGCAGGCAGAATCGCGCGCGCTTCTGCGGTCGAGACTTTGATGCCCGGATACGCCATCACCCACAGCCAGTCTTCAAAGCACGGCACCTCCTGACTGATGATCCCGTTCTCTTCAATCATCAGCTGCACACCGCCGAGGAAGCATGGCGCGACGTTATCAAAGTGCACGCTGCCGGAGATACGCCCTTCCAGTTCGCCCATCAAGGCCAACAGTTCGGTATCGCTCAACGGCTTGCCGCAGAACTCGTTCATCGCCATCAAACCGGCCACCACCGAGCAGGCGCTGGAACCCAGGCCTGAACCGATCGGCATGTTCTTTTCCAGCGTCATCGCCACCGGAACCTGTTTACCAATCGCCTGGCAGAAACGTTCCCAGCACTGATAAACGATGTTCTCTTGCGGATTGGTGGGCAGCTTGCTGACAAAGCGCCCGGTGTTCACCAGGCTGAAGCTGTCGGCCGCTTCGACTGATACGCAGTCACCCAACAGGGTGCCATCCACCGGCGAAACCGCCGCGCCCAGCACATCAAAGCCGACGCTGACGTTACCTATCGAGGCCGGTGCATAAATTTTTACCATCATCAAACTCCCAACTTCCACGACAGTGTACGCAGCAAGTCAGCAAATACGCCGGCCGCTGTGACATCATTCCCCGCGCCGTATCCACGCAGAACCAGCGGGATCGGCTGATAATAGCGGCTGTAAAACGCCAGCGCGTTCTCGCCGTTCTTCACTTTGTACAGCGGATCGTTACCGTCCACCGCATCGATTTTCACTTTGCAGACGCCGCCTTCTTCAATGGCGCCCACGAAGCGTAACACTTTACCTTCATCACGCGCTTTGGCAACGCGGGCGGCAAAGGCATCGTCCAGTTCCGGCAGGCGCGCCATAAACTGCTCAACGTCGGCGATGTCAGTGAGTTCAGCGGGCAGCAGCGGCTCAATCTCGATATCGCTCAGCTCCAGCTGATGGCCCGCTTCACGCGCCAGAATCAGCAGCTTGCGCGCCACGTCGGTGCCCGAAAGATCGTCTCGCGGATCCGGCTCGGTGAAGCCCATCTCACGCGCCGTTTTGGTGGCTTCCGACAGCGAAACGCCTTCATCGAGCTTGCCGAAAATAAAGGAGAGCGAACCGGAGAGGATACCGGAGAATTTGATCAGCTCGTCACCGGCATTCAGCAGATTTTGCAGGTTTTCGATCACCGGCAGGCCAGCACCGACGTTGGTGTCATAAAGGAACTTACGACGCGACTTGGCCGCGGCCGCACGCATCTGCTGATAGTAATTCCACGACGAGGTGTTGGCCTTTTTGTTCGGCGTCACCACGTGGAAGCCTTCGGCAAGGAAATCGGCATACTGATCGGCAACCGCCTGGCTGGAGGTACAGTCCACAATCACCGGGTTCAGCAGGTGATACTCTTTCACCAGACGCATCAGACGGCCCAGATTAAACGGGTCTTTAGCTTCACTCAGCGCGCCTTTCCAGTTGCTGAGATCGATGCCGTGCACGTTGGTTAACAGCGCGCGCGAATTGGCGATGCCGCACACGCGCAGGTCGATATGCTTCTCTTTCAGCCACGCTTGTTGACGATGCAGCTGCTCCAGCAACGCCGCGCCGACACCGCCGACACCGACCACGAACACTTCGATCACCTGATCGGTGGCGAACAACATCTGATGTACCACGCGCACGCCGGTGGTGACTTCATCATTGCTCACCACCACAGAGATGGAACGCTCAGAGGAACCCTGTGCAATCGCCACGATATTGATGTTGGCACGCGCCAGCGCCGAGAAGAATTTGGCGGAGATACCGCGCAAGGTGCGCATGCCATCGCCGACCACAGAAATCACCGCCAGCTGCTCCAGCACATCGAGCGGATCCAGCAGGCCATCTTTTAACTCCAGATAGAACTCTTCTTCTAATACGCGGCGGGCACGAGCCTGCTCGCTTTGCGGTACGCAGAAGCTGATGCTGTATTCGGAAGAGGATTGGGTGATCAGCACCACCGAGATACCGGTGCGCGACATCGCGGCAAACACACGCGCCGCCATGCCGACCATGCCTTTCATGCCAGGGCCGGAGACGTTGAACATCGCCATGTTGTTGAGGTTAGTGATGCCTTTAACCGGGTTCTCATCCAGCTCGCCCTCGCCACCGATTAAGGTGCCGGGCGCTTGCGGGTTGGCGGTATTTTTGATCAGGCAAGGAATCTGGAACTGGGCAATCGGCGCGATGGTACGTGGATGCAACACTTTCGCACCGAAGTAAGAGAGCTCCATCGCTTCCTGATAGGACATCGACTTCAGCAGTCGTGCATCCGGCACCTGGCGTGGATCGCAGGTATAAACACCGTCAACATCAGTCCAGATTTCACAGCAGTCCGCACGCAAGCAGGCTGCCAGCACCGCTGCCGAGTAGTCAGAGCCATTACGGCCCAGCACCACCAGTTCGCCCTTCTCGTTACCGGCTGTGAAACCGGCCATCAGGATCATGTGATCGGCAGGGATCTGGCTGGCGGCAATGCGGCGGGTGGATTCGGCGATATCGACCGTGGATTCGAGGTAGTGACCAACGGCCAGCAGTTTCTCCACCGGATCGATCACCGTGACTTTATGGCCGCGCGCCTGCAGCAGCGCTTCCATAATGGCGATAGAGAGCTTCTCACCACGGCAGATGATGGCGGCATTCACCGCATCCGGGCACTGGCCCAGCAGGCTGATGCCGTGCAGCACTTGTTTCAGCTGGGCAAATTCCAGCTCGATGCGGGTTTTTAGTCCATCATAATCGAAGCCCGGCTGAGCCTCCGCCAGGCCCTGCAGCAGATCGGCAAAAATACGTTCGGCATCGCTGATATTCGTCAGTGCGTCCTGACCGCTGATGGTTTTCTCAATCATCGCCACCAGATGATTGGTGATTTTCGCTGGCGCAGAGAGCACCGTGGCAACCTGTCCCTGTTGCGCGTTGCTTTCCAGAATATCTGCCACGCGGAGAAAACGTTCCGCATTGGCTACTGAGGTTCCGCCGAATTTCAGCACTCGCATGATTGAAGCTCTCCTGAATTTTTGCCGAAAAAAAAGCCCGCACTGTTTAGGTGCGGGCTTTTTTCTTTGTTTTTCCTGTATGCGTCAGCCCGCACCGTTACCTGTGGTAATGGTGGTGGTAATAATAATTGTGGTGTTCAGGCTGAGATTACGCATTTAGATTTTTCTGTCTGTCTTTGTCTTGTCCGTCTGCCTTCCAGAATTAAAGCAAAGGGCACGTTAAGTCAACGAATTTGTCTTAGCCACAGTTTAGCCACTGCTGCGCAGAGTTCGGTTTCTGCGCACAAATCATATCGGGATCGTTCGACAGATCGCCCTGTTTCCCGATCTGTCACTATTAAAACCGATATTCACCGATTATTTATCTATAAGTTTTTTTTCTACGTCGTGCAGCAGGCGATGCAGCATGGCGCTATCGCGCTGCTCAAGCAGGCCGATACGCTGATCGATCCAGTCCGCCATTTTGGCATCATCGCTGACATCCAGCTTCACCAGTAGTTGATGGAAGCGTTCGCGCAGCGCCTGCAGCTGATGTTCGTTGGCCACTTCTTTCACTTCTGCCGCCACCTGATTCAGCGCCGACAGCTGATAGCAGTACACCATCACTGCCTGCCCCAGGTTGAGCGAAGGGTAATCATTGGCCATCGGAATGCCGGTCAGTAAATCGACCTGATCCAGCTCTTCATTGGTTAAGCCACTGTCCTCACGTCCAAACACCAGCGCGATACGACTCAGCCACTGACGTTTCTCCTGCAGGATGGTTTCTACCTGTTCGGGCGTGGCGTAGTAGCGAAACTTCGCACGACTGCGTGCCGTGGTGGCGACCGAGAAATCGACATCGGCCAGCGCCTCACTCAGCGTGGCGTAGGTTTTGACGTTATCAAGAATCTCCCCGGCACCGTGTGCAACGCGACGCGCAGCCGGGTCTTGCCAGGCGTCACTGGCGACAATGCGCAGTTCGCTAAAACCCATGGTTTTCATGGCACGAGCGGCCGCGCCGATATTTTCCGGACGGGCGGGTGAGACTAGGATCAGGGGGAAATGCATGATTTTTCCATCGAACTGTTAACAACTCGCCCTATGTTGGCATGCAGTGGCAAAAATACCAACCGCAGGGGCAAGAGAAAATAAGATGTTAAGGATGTTAAAAGAGGATAAAAGCCATGGGGAGAAGATATTGTGGGATATAACTAAAATTTCCACGCTTATTTAATATAAATCTATTGTTTTTCATATTATTAAAATATTATTTCCTGCAGGTTTTAGTTTTACCGTTATGCAGCCAAAATGTAGCAAAAATGCTGCTTTTTGTGAGCTAAGCTGGCATTCCTGGAGAAGTTTTTCATAAAAGTGTTAACGTGCTACACTTGCATTTGATATAAGTCAACGAAGCGTTGTTTTTATGCTTATCGGTTGTTGTTGGTGCTGTTAGGTTGCTGTTAATACGGTTAGGATAAGCGCCATTCCGATACCCACGGGGCACGCAAATATTCATCCTGACTGGCTGAGCTAACACTGAAGTTGACATAGATGGATGGTGTATTCCGAAGATTATTTCGTACACCGGTTGCGTAAGGCACGCTGTTTTGATGAACAGTAAACGCAGCCATCGTACGCCCTGTTTTCGATTTGTTGGCAAATTTTAGGTAGCGAAACATGCAGACCCCGCACATTCTTATCGTTGAAGACGAACTGGTCACGCGTAACACCCTCAAAAGTATTTTTGAGGCGGAAGGTTACGTGGTCTATGAAGCCACCGACGGCGCCGAGATGCATCAGGTTTTGACGGAAAATGACGTCAATCTGGTGATCATGGATATCAACCTGCCAGGCAAAAACGGTTTGCTGCTGGCACGCGAATTGCGTGAACAAGCAAACGTTGCGCTGATGTTCCTGACGGGTCGTGATAATGAAGTGGATAAAATCCTCGGCCTGGAAATTGGCGCCGATGATTACATCACCAAGCCTTTCAACCCACGTGAGCTGACGATTCGTGCGCGCAACCTGTTATCGCGCACCATGAATCTGGCGATGCCGAGTGAAGAACGTCGCGCGGTTGAAAGCTATCGCTTTAACGGCTGGGAGCTGGATATTAACAGCCGCTCATTGATCAGCCCGAACGGCGACCAATACAAACTGCCGCGCAGTGAGTTCCGCGCGATGCTGCACTTCTGCGAAAACCCGGGCAAGATTCAAACCCGTGGCGATTTGCTGAAGAAGATGACCGGTCGCGAGCTGAAGCCGCATGACCGTACCGTGGATGTCACTATCCGCCGCATCCGTAAGCATTTCGAATCCACTCCGGACACGCCAGAAATCATCGCCACCATTCACGGTGAAGGTTACCGCTTCTGTGGTGAATTGCAGGATTAAGTTTGCTGCAGTAAAAGAAAAACGCCCATCAGGGCGTTTTTTTTATGGCTTAATGCCACGGCATGATCGGCACCGCGCTCAGCGCATTCTTCGGCGAACCGTCCACCACTTTATCTGAGTAGCTTAAGTAAATCAGCGCATGGCGTTTCTGATCAAAGAAGCGCACCACCTGCAATTTTTTAAACACCAAAGAAGTGCGCTTTTGGAACACAACTTCACCCTGCGCCTTGCCTTGTGAAATTTTATCGCTAAGCTCTACAGGCCCAACCTGCTGGCAGGAGATGGCCGCGTCGGAAGTATCTTCCGCCAGACCTAATCCACCCTTAATCCCACCGGTTTTCGCCCGGCTGATATAACAGGTTACATTTTTTACGTCGGGGTCGTCGAAGGCTTCCACCACGATCTTATGGTCGGGGCCAAACATCTTGAAAACCGTGTCTACTGAGCCGATCTCCTCGGCCTGTACGCCCGCGCTGAAGATAGAAGTTGCAAGCGTGATTATAAGAAAGCGAGTTATTGTCATTGAGTTACCATTGGCAATCGAATAGATGAGAATGTAATGTACTGTCAATCGAACCCGGAACCAAACCTAAACGGGTGATAACCCGCATTGATTTAGCACAGCAGATTAATCATCAGCCCCCACGCGTTTGTGCATTTCGTGCTATTATTCGACGACTTCATAGTTGCGCCACCAGAGAGTTATGAGGATGTTTTATGGACCAAGCCGGTATCATTCGCGATTTGCTTGTCTGGCTGGAGAGCCATCTGGACCAACCCCTTTCACTCGATAATGTTGCTCTGAAAGCGGGCTACTCCAAATGGCACCTGCAGCGCATGTTCAAGGAAGTGACGAGCCACGCCATCGGTGCTTACATCCGCGCGCGTCGTCTGTCGAAAGCCGCTGTGGCACTGCGCCTGACCAGCCGCCCGATCCTCGACATCGCTTTACAATATCGCTTCGATTCGCAGCAGACGTTTACCCGCGCGTTTAAAAAGCAGTTCAATCAAACGCCCGCCTGGTATCGTCGCTCATCGGAGTGGAACTCGTTCGGCATTCGCCCGCCGATTCGTCTTGACGATCACCACATGCCAGAGGCCACGTTTGTTACGCTGCCAGAAACGGTGCTGGTCGGACAAACGCAAAGTTACACCTGTACGCTGGAGCAGATTTCCAGTTACCGTGACGAAATGCGTATCCACTTTTGGAAGCAGTTCCTGCTGGAAACCGATACCGTGCCACCGGTGCTGTATGGTTTGCATCAGGTACGTGCCAGCCATGAAAAGGATGATGAGCAGGAGATCCTCTACACCACTGCGGTGCCTGCCGATCAACAAGCACTGAGCATGCAGTCAAATCAGAATGTGATTCTCGAAGCCGGAGATTACGTGCAGTTCACCTATAACGGCGCCCGTAGCGCGTTAGGTGAATTTATTCTGCTGCTGTACGGCACCTGTATGCCAACGCTGGGGCTGGTGCGTCGTCAGGGTCAGGATATCGAGCGCTTCTTTACCCACGGCGGTAAGAAACGCAGCGAGCCGCCAACGGAAATCCGTTGCGAATATCTGATTCCGATTCGCCCGCAGCAGAGTCGCTGATATGAAAATGCCGTCACGATGACGGCATTTTTTTGGCCTCAATAACGGCCGGTCGTCATAAATGACGACCCTACGATTTCACAGCGTGCGCATTTATCACGAACCCGCAATTTGACAGGGTGCGCGTTTGTCACGACCCCACGAATTCGTAGGGTGCGCATTCATGCGCACCGATACCAGATAACAATTAACGCTGTAATTCATCCAGCGCAGGCGCGTCCAGATGCGACACATCGCCTGCCGTCTCTACCACCCATCCCGCTGCCAGCCACGCGCTCTGTTGATGATCCACGCGTGATATGGAGCAGTTGCGCAGACGCAAACGACGTTCCGCATGCGCCGGTAAACCGAGCAGCGTGCTGACTAACACGCCCAGCGCCATACCGTGACTGACAATCAGCGGACGGCTGCCCGCTGGCAGTTCCAGCAACGCGTTCAGCGCTTCGTGCATACGCGTCGCCATCTCCAGCATCGATTCACCGCCGGGAATACGACCGCCTTCGGTGCCATCCACCAGCGTTTTACGCCAGCTCTCCTCTTCCGGCGTTAAGCCATCAAGGGGACGCTGTTCCAGACAGCCCATATTCAGCTCACGCAAACGCGCATCAACCGTGACCGTACAGCCGCACGCATCTGCGATAATCTCTGCGGTGCGGCGCGTACGGCCTAAATCGCTGGCAATCACATGCGTGATGCCCTGCGATTTCATCCGTTCACCGACTTGCTGAGCCTGTTGCTCACCTTTTTCCGTCAGCGGACTGTCGGATTGCCCTTGAATGCGTCGGGCCGCATTCCATACCGTTTCACCGTGACGAACAAGATAGACCTGTAGCATGCTTAATTTCCGTTATACTGCGACAAATTTGCCTTGAGGGTTCAAACAATTATGTACCACGTTGTCGCAGCCACCATCAACCCGGCAAAAATTCGCGCGATTGCTCAGGCGTTCAACGACGTCTTTGGCGAAGGATCCTGCCACATTGAAGGGGTCGAGGTCGAGAGCGGCGTTGCTGCTCAACCGTTAAGCGATGTCGAAACGCGAACTGGCGCACGTACCCGCGTGGCGAACGCGCGTCTGCTCCGCCCAGCGTCGGATTTTTGGGTGGCGATCGAAGCCGGTATTGAAGGCGATTGCGCCTTTGCGTGGATGGTGATTGAAAACGCTCAGCAGCGCGGAGAATCCCGCTCTGCCAGTTTTACCTTGCCGCCGGTGGTGTTAACAGGCTTAGCCGCCGGGCACGAACTCGGTCACGAAATGGCACGCTTAACCGGCGTTGATAATATCAAACAGAAAGGCGGCGCTATCGGCGCGTTTACCAACGGTCTGTTGAGCCGCTCCAGCGTTTACCATCAGGCACTGATTCTGGCACTCTGCCCGTTCACCCATCCGCTGTATCAGCAGTAGTTAATGGCGGCCTAAGCGCGCTTCCAGCCAGCGTTTCAGCTCGGGAGGCGCTTCTTTCAAGCTGTTAGATCCACGCGTAATCGTGGCGATACCGACGCCCAACTCATTCTTCAGCTCGCGCTGACTCATGTCGCCGTTCATTAGCTCTTCGATAATGCGCAGGCGTGTGCCAAACGCTTCACGTTCATCGGGCGTCATCATCAGTTGCAACAATGGCAACGACACGCCATCCGCGAAAGCGTTTTGCATTAACTCGATAAAACGCAGCCAGTTATCTTCAACAGGCTCAGCCGAATCTGGCTGGGAGGAAAGGGGTTGGCTCATGAAGGGCTTCCGTACTCATTGACGAGTACGGAAGCATAACACAGCTAGTAACGGCGATTCCACTCACCATCAGCGAGAATCTTATCCGGCTTGCCCATGAAGTAACGGTAGTAGGCATCATAGGCCAGTACGTTTTTCACGTAGCCGCGCGTTTCAGAGAACGGGATGGTTTCGATAAACGCCACCGCATCCAGTTTGCCGCCGCTGTTGTTCAACCAGCTGCGCACCCTGCCCGGCCCGGCATTATACGCCGCCGAGGAGAAGATGCGGTTCTGATCGAACTGCTGATAAACGTACTCCAGATACTGCGTACCAATCTGGATATTGGTCTGCGGATCCAGCAGCTGGCTGCTGTTCACATAGCCAGGGATGTTATACATCTTCACGGTGTGCGCCGCAGTCGCCGGCATCACCTGCATCAAACCGCTGGCACCGACCGGTGAGCGCGCCTTCGGATTCCACGCACTTTCCTGGCGAGAGATCGCCATGGCATAGCTCTGCGGAATGCCTTTATCGCTGGTGTATTGCTGATAGAGATTACGCCACGCCAGCGGGAAGCGCTCTTTCAGGCTATCCCACATTTTGGCGGTAATGGTCGCCTGCACGCTAAGATCCCACCAGTCCTGCTCGTTGGCGTAACGGGCCAGCATCTGCTGCTGTGAATGGGTTTTGCTTGAGATCAGATTGGCCCATTCGCTGCGCGCCAGATTATCCAGTCCCCAGTACATCAGTTCACGCACGCGAGCCAGTTCGGGCCCCTGTACCACCGCGTTGTCCGCCGCCGGAGCCTGATCGACCTGCAACGGATACTCCACGCCAAGACGCTGCGCCGCGACCATCGGATAGAAGCCACGCGCCTGCATCAGCTTACGCAGGATCTCGTCAGCCTCGTCTTTACGTCCCTGGGAAATCAACAAATCAGCCTGCCAGTATTGCCACTCATCTTTCTCTTTGGCTTCTACCGGTAAACGGGCAATCCAGGTGTTCAGCCCACGACGATCGTTCTGACTCAGCGCCAGACGCACACGACGTTCCACCAGCGCGGTGGATTCGCTGTTCATCACCACCGCATCACGCCAGCGCGCCTGCTCGGAGGTCAGATCCGCGCCCATCATGCGCCACACCACGGTTTCCTTCAGATCCTGCTCTTCGGCCTGGCTCATTTTCTGTGCCTGCACCAGCTGCGGGATCATCATGCGCGCATTATCCATATCTTCACGCGCCACGCGGGCAAAGGCATAGCTGGTGGCCATCCGGGTGAAATCGGTCGGACCGAGGCTACTGGCAAACGTGGTCACGGTCTGCGGATTCTGCTGCAGCGCAATCAGCGCGCTGGAGGTGGTCTGGTAATCCGCCGGCAGCGTTTTGGCCAGATAATTCACCAGGCTGTCGTTACCGGCTTTCATCGCCAGACGAATACGTTCGAGGATGGTGATTGGTGACATTTGCCCGGAGGCTTGCCACACCGAGAACAACTGATCGCAGTCATTCGGCAGCGCGGAACCGCGCAGCCAGATCGATTTCGCGCCATCAAACGCCGCCTGCTGCTGACCGGTGGCCCACTTGGCGTAATACCAGTTACAGCGCGCTTGCACCGGTTTCGGTTCATCCGAACTGAAGCTCAGCACGCCCGGCCAATCCTGACGGTGTGCCAGCACATTGACGAAACGGGTTGAAAGCGAACGCGCCGGTGGCAGCGTCGGGTATTGCTGAATAAAGTTCTTCACCGCCAGCGGCGTCTCTTGATCGAGATCCTGCGCCAGCAAACGGTATTGCAGATAAGGATAGAGCGGATAATCCTGCAGCGTTGGCATCAGCTGCGAGACCTGGTCCATTTGGTTATTATCCCAGGCTTGTTTGATTTGCGCATAGCGCTGTCGTTGTTGATCCAGCGAGTCGGCCCACACGCTGCCGGCCGTGCTGACCAGACAGATCCCTATCATCCAGTTACGCCACTTCTCCACTCTGCTCTCCTCTTCGCTGCGATCCAGCTCATGCCAGACTTAACTCATGCTAACCAGGCCAACGGTCTCTTGCCATGTTCTTCACAAAATTTACTCAGGCGCACCGTGATTGCACACCGTCTGCGCCGTGGCTGTGCAAATTATCATCACAAAAACTTATGGTATATCAATTAGCTACAGCTATTCATTCACTTACAAAAATGGCACGCGCTTTGCTCTGTTGAATTCCATCTTGTATACCAGTTGGAATTCACTCATGGCAGCAACCTTCGGATACACGCTTCAGGATTGGCAGCACCGCTATCAGCAGGATCCGCAGTGCATTAGCGCGCTGTTGGCAGCGCACCTCAACGCTATCGATCAACAGGATAATGCCTGGCTGTATGTGGCGACGCCCGCGCAATTGCAGGCGCAAATCGAACCTTTGCTGGCCAGCTACTTGCGCAATCCCGCTGCGCTGCCGCTTTTTGGCGTGCCGTTTGCGGTGAAAGACAATATTGATGTCACAGGGTGGCCCACCAGCGCCGCCTGCCCGGCCTTTACCTACACCGCAGAAGCCGATGCTTTTGTCGTCGCACAGTTAAAAGCGGCCGGCGCGGTGGTGATCGGCAAAACCAACCTCGACCAATACGCCACCGGTTTAGTCGGCACGCGCTCGCCGTTTGGCGCGGTAAGTAACACTTTTAATCCTGACTATGTCAGCGGCGGTTCCAGTTCTGGTTCTGCTTCGGTGCTGGCGCGCGGGCTGGTGGGCTTCTCGCTGGGCACCGATACCGCCGGTTCCGGTCGTGTTCCAGCGGGCTTTAACAACATCGTCGGCCTCAAGCCGACGAAAGGCTGGTTCTCGGCCAGCGGCGTGGTGCCTGCCTGCCGCCTAAATGACACCATCTCCGTATTTGCGCTGACGGTGGAAGATGCCTTCGCCGTGGCGACAGCGGCAGGCGGTTACGACGCCGGAGATGCCTATTCACGCAGCAACCCGCACACCGCACCGGCAAGCTTCAAAGCCCAGCCTGATTTCGCTATTCCCGCCACGCCAGAATTCTTTGATGATAAGCAGGCAGAAGCGGCGTGGTTAAGTGCCCTGGAGCAACTGCAAGCGGGTGGTGCGACGCTGCACCCGATCGACTTCGGCGTGTTCCACCAACTGGCGGAACAACTCTATTACGGCCCATGGGTTGCCGAGCGTACCGTAGCGGTGGGCGAGATGATTAACCGCCCGGAAGAGATGGATCCGGTGGTGTACGGCATTGTCAGCAGCGGCCTGAAATACACCGCCGTCGAGGCTTACCAGGCGGAATACCTGCGCGCCGAGCTAACGCGCCAAATCCAGCAAACCCTGGCGCAGTTCGATGCGCTCGTGGTGCCGACCTCTCCAACTATTCACACGCTGGAAGAGATGAAACAGGAGCCGGTGCGCTACAACTCGCAGTTCGGCACCTACACCAACTTCACCAATCTCGCTGACCTCAGCGCACTGGCGCTGCCTGGTCCGTTCCGCGCCGATGGTCTGCCTGCGGGCATCACATTGATTGCGTCTGCCTGGCAGGATCGCGCGCTCGCGGGCTTTGGCATTCAGTGGCAGCAGCAGATGGCGCTGACCTTAGGCGCCACCGGCAAAGCTCAGCCCGCTCAACACACCGCCTTCCCGGTTTCTGCCGATCACGTGCGCGTGGCGGTAGTGGGTGCGCATCTCACCGGTATGCCGCTCAATTTCCAGCTCACCACCCGCGATGCGGTGCTGGTGGAAGAGACACAAACCGCCAGCAACTACCGCCTGTTTGCGCTGCTCGATGGCCCGATCAAAAAGCCCGGCCTGCTGCGTGGCGACAGCGGTGCCGCCATCACCGTGGAGCTGTGGGATATCCCACTGGCGCGCTTTGGTGAGTTCGTGGCCGAGATCCCGGCACCGCTCGGCATTGGATCTCTGATGCTGGCTGACGGTCGCGTGGTGAAAGGCTTTATCTGTGAACCGGCGGTGCTGTCGCAGGCGCTGGAAATTACCGAATTTGGCGGCTGGCGCAACTGGCTAGCCTCTCAGGGGAGTAAATAATCATGTTCAGCACCGTACTGATCGCTAACCGTGGCGAAATTGCCTGCCGCGCGATTCGCACCCTGAAGCGCCTCGGCGTGAAAAGCGTCGCCGTCTATTCCGATGCCGACCGTAACGCGCGCCATGTTAAAGAAGCCGATGTGGCGATCGCGCTCGGCGGCGACAAAGCCAGCGACAGCTATTTGCGTATCGATAAAATTCTGGCCGCCGCCAAAGAGACCGGCGCAGAAGCCATCTGGCCGGGCTACGGTTTCCTCTCCGAAAGCCTGCCGTTTGCTGCCGCCTGTGAAAAAGCGGGCATTGCGTTTGTCGGCCCGACCGCGCAGCAGATTGGCGAGTTCGGCCTGAAGCACCGCGCGCGTGAACTGGCGGACAGTGCAGGAGTGCCGATGACACCCGGCACGCCGTTACTGAATTCGCTGGAAGAGGCGCTCAGCGCGGCGGAAAACATCGGTTATCCGGTGATGCTGAAAAGCACCGCGGGCGGCGGCGGCATTGGCTTAACCCGCTGCGACGACGCCGATACGCTGCGCAATGCGTGGGAGAGCGTGCGTCGTCTCGGTAAACAATTCTTCAGCGATGCAGGCGTTTTCCTGGAGCGCTTTATCGACCGCGCACGCCACGTCGAAGTGCAGATTTTTGGCGATGGCACCGGCAAGGTGATTGCGCTGGGTGAGCGCGACTGTTCGTTGCAACGCCGTAACCAGAAAGTGGTGGAGGAGACTCCAGCACCGAACCTGCCGCAGGCGACGCGTGAAGCGCTGTTGTCATCCGCCGTGCGTCTCGGTGAGTTAGTGAGTTACCGCAGCGCGGGCACCGTGGAATACATCTACGACGCCGCACAGGACGCGTTTTACTTCCTCGAAGTGAACACCCGCCTGCAGGTGGAGCATCCGGTGACGGAGTGCGTGACCGGGCTGGATCTGGTCGAATGCATGCTGCAAGTCGCAGCAGGTGATGCCATCGACTGGGCGCGTCTGCAACAGGCCCCCAAAGGCGCATCGATCGAAGTGCGTATCTACGCGGAAGATCCGCTGAAAAACTTCCAGCCGAGTCCCGGCACCCTGACTGGCGTCCTTTTCCCGGATGACGTGCGCGTCGATGGCTGGATCGATACCGGTACCGAAGTCTCAGCGTTCTACGATCCGATGATCGCCAAACTGATCGTTCATGCCGACACGCGTACAGCGGCGCTGGCGAAAATGCAGCAGGCGCTTGATGCTACGCAGCTGCACGGCATCGCCACCAACCTCGACTATCTGCGCCAGATTGTTGCCACCGAAGCGTTCAGCAGCGGCAAAGTCTGGACACGTTTCCTCGACAGCTTTACGCCGTCTGCCAGCGTGATTGAAGTGCTGCAACCCGGTACCTTCAGCAGCATTCAGGATTTCCCCGGCCGCCTCGGCTATTGGGATATCGGCGTGCCGCCTTCTGGCCCGATGGATGACTTTGCTTTCCGCCTCGCTAACCGCATCGTCGGCAACCACGACAGCGCCGCCGGGCTGGAATTCACCCTGCAAGGCCCGACGCTGCGTTTTCACAGCGATGCGGTGATTGCCCTGACCGGAGCGGATTGCCCGGCAGCGCTGGATGGCGCAAGTCTCGATTACTGGCAGCCGATCAGCGTGAAAGCGGGCCAGACGCTGACGTTAGGCCGCGCCCAAAGCGGCTGTCGTACCTATTTAGCGGTGCGCAACGGCTTCGATGTGCCGGAATACCTTGGCAGCCGCTCCACCTTCTCACTCGGCCAGTTTGGTGGTCATGCCGGACGCACTCTGCGCGTCGCCGACATGCTGCCGATCTCCCAGCCACTGCTGGCGGCCTGCACCACGCCCGCGCCAGTCAGTGAACCGCAAGCACTGGATCGTGCACTGGTGCCGCACTACGGCACCGAGTGGCGCATTGGCGTGCTGTACGGCCCGCATGGCGCACCGGATTTCTTCACTCAGGCGGCTATCGATGAGTTCTTTGCCAGCGACTGGCAGGTGCACTACAACTCCAACCGTCTTGGGGTGCGTTTAGTCGGACCAAAACCGACCTGGACACGCGCCAACGGTGGTGAAGCCGGGCTGCACCCGTCCAACGTACACGACTGCGAATACGCCATTGGCGCGGTGAACTTCACCGGCGACTTCCCGGTGATCCTGACCCATGACGGCCCGAGCCTCGGCGGCTTTGTCTGTCCGGTGACCATCGCTAAGGCCGAGCTATGGAAAGTCGGTCAGGTGAAACCGGGCGATAGCATTCGCTTCCATCCGATCAGCGCCGACGAAGCGGTGGCGCTGGAGAAAGCTCAGGCGCACAGCGTGGAAACCTTGCGCAGCACCCATGCGCCAGCCTTCGAGGTGCCATCACTGGCCGCCAGCGATATTGGCTCCGCCACCTTGCTAGCCGCCTTACCGGCTACGGCTGCCACACCTGCAGCGGTTTACCGCCAGGCCGGTGATAAATATGTGCTGATTGAGTACGGCGACAACGTGCTGGATCTGGCACTGCGTCTGCGCGTACACCTGTTGATGAATGCGCTGCGTGAACGTGCAGTGCCCGGCGTCGAAGAGCTGTCGCCTGGTGTGCGTTCTCTGCAGGTACGCTATGACAGCCTGATCCTCAGCCAGAAACAGCTGATGAATCTGCTGCTGGAATTAGAAGCCGGGCTCGGTGATGTCAGCCAGCTGAAGGTGCCTTCGCGCATAGTCTGGATGCCGATGGCGTTTGAAGACAGCGCCACGCTTGGTGCCGTCGAACGTTACCAGGAAACCGTGCGCGCTACCGCGCCATGGCTGCCGAACAACGTTGATTTTATTCAGCGCATCAACGGTCTGGAGAGTCGTGAAGCGGTACGTGACACCCTTTTCGATGCCAGCTATCTGATCCTCGGCCTGGGCGATGTCTACCTCGGCGCACCGTGCGCAGTACCCATCGATCCGCGCCATCGTCTGCTCAGTTCCAAATACAGCCCGGCGCGTACCTTCACCGCTGAAGGCACGGTCGGCATCGGCGGCATGTACATGTGCATCTACGGCATGGATTCCCCTGGTGGCTATCAACTGGTGGGCCGCACGCTGCCGATCTGGAACAAATTCCTCAAGAACGATCAGTTCGCGGCAGATGAGCCGTGGCTGCTGCACTTCTTCGATCAGGTGCGCTTCTATCCGGTAACCGAGGACGAACTCACCCAGTTGCGTGATGACTTCCGTGAAGGCCGCGCCACGGTACGTATCGAAGAAACCCTGTTTGATTTCGCCGCTCATGGGCAATTCCTCGCGGAGCACGCCGACTCGATTGCCGAATTCCGTCAGCGCCAGTCAGCCGCTTTCGAACAGGAAGTGACGCTGTGGGCGCAGGAAGAACAAAACGCGCCGCTCACCAGCGAAGAGACGCTGATGGTGGCGGAAGCCGATGAGGATGCGCTGGCGGTTTGCGCCGATATGAACGGCAACATCTG
The DNA here is from genome assembly GCF_020179835.1 of Pantoea sp. alder81. GTDB lineage: Bacteria > Pseudomonadota > Gammaproteobacteria > Enterobacterales > Enterobacteriaceae > Pantoea. Next base: position 199,198 of record NZ_JAIUDA010000003.1, read on the forward strand.
GAAAGTGCTGGTGCAGCCGGGTGATGTGGTGGAAGCCGGTCAAACGCTGATCATCGTCGAAGCGATGAAAATGGAACTGGCGATTGTCGCGCCGCAAGCCGGCACGGTGAAACGCATTGCCTGCCAGGCAGGACGTCCGGTCAGTCCGGGCGACACTCTGCTGTGGCTGGAATAAGGAGCGCGCATGAATCAAAGCCCACGTAGCAAAGGCCGTCCGGAAGCCCTGGCGGAGAAGGTGTATCAGGCGCTGAAACAGGACATTTTTGAGTTCCGTTTAATGCCCGGTGACCGCTTTAGCGAAAACGAAATCGCCGATCGGCTCGAAGTGAGCCGCACGCCGGTGCGTCAGGCGCTGTTCTGGCTGGAGCGCGAGGGCTTTGTCGAAGTGTGGTTCCGCAGCGGCTGGCAGGTGAAGCCGTTCGACTTCGAGTATTTCGAAGAGCTGTACGACTTTCGCACCGTGCTCGAGCGCGAAGCAGTGCGCCGTCTGTGCGCGCTACCGCCGCTGGCCTGTGCGGAGATTCTGACCGAACTGAAGAGCTTCTGGATCGATGCGCCTCGCCTGGAGGATGGCAAAGCGGTGTCAGCGCACGACGAAGCCTTTCACATGGCGCTGGTGGCCGCTGCGGGCAATCAGGAGATGGCACGCATCCACGCCGAATTAACCGAAAAGATCCGCATTATCCGCCGTCTCGACTTTACGCGTGACGACCGGGTGGATGCGACATACCGCGAACACGCTCAGATTTTACGGGCGATTTTCCAGCAACACACCGAGGAGGCACAACGCATTTTAACCGACCACATCGCCGTCAGTAAGGCAGAGGTCAGAAAGATCACATTGCATATGTTACAGCAGGCCCGGCTTCAACCCATTGAATAAAAACACTAACACATTTAGAGGGTTAACGATGAAAAGACGTTCGTTGCTAAAAGCTTTTGCGCTCTCCGCCACCGTAGCCAGTTTGGGCTTTACCTTTGGTGCCCAGGCCGCTGATACCATCAAAGTCGGCATCATGTCGTCGCTTTCCGGCACCATGGCGATCTCTGAAACACCGCTGAAAGACGTGGCCCTGATGACCATTGATGAGATCAACGCCAAAGGCGGCGTATTGGGCAAGAAGCTGGAGCCGGTAGTGGTCGATCCGGCGTCTAACTGGCCGCTGTTCGCGGAGAAAGCGCGCCAGCTGTTGACGCAGGATAAAGTGGCGGCGGTGTTTGGCTGCTGGACCTCGGTCTCACGTAAATCAGTGCTGCCGGTGTTTGAAGAGCTGAACGGGCTGCTGTTCTATCCGGTGCAGTATGAAGGCGAAGAGATGTCGCCAAACGTGTTCTACACCGGCGCGGCGCCCAACCAGCAGGCGATTCCGGCGGTGGAGTACCTGATGAGCGAAGACGGCGGCAGCGCCAAACGCTTCTTCCTGCTGGGTACCGATTACGTCTACCCACGCACCACCAACAAGATCCTGCGCGCCTTCCTGCACACCAAAGGCATTCAGGATAAAGATATTGAAGAGGTCTACACGCCGTTTGGTTACAGCGATTATCAGACCATCGTTTCTAACATCAAGAAGTTCTCTGCCGGTGGCAAAACCGCAGTGATCTCCACCATCAACGGTGACTCAAACGTGCCGTTCTACAAAGAGCTGGCCAATCAGGGCATCAAAGCCACCGATATCCCGGTGATCGCCTTCTCCGTTGGCGAGGAAGAGCTTCGCGGTATCGATACCAAACCGCTGGTCGGACAGTTAGCGGCATGGAACTACTTCGAGTCGGTGGATAACCCAACCAACACCAAATTCGTGGCAGATTACCGAGCCTATGCCAAAGCGCACAACCTGCCGAACGCGGGCACCGTGGTCACCAACGACCCGATGGAAGCGACTTACGTCGGCATTCACATGTGGGCGCAGGCGGTCGAGAAAGCCGGCACCACCGATGTCGACAAAGTGCGTGCGGCAATGGCCGGACAGAGCTTTAAAGCGCCAGACGGTTTTACCCTGACCATGGATAACACCAACCACCATCTGCACAAGCCGGTGATGATTGGCGAAGTGGAAGAGAACGGTCAGTTCAACGTGGTGTGGCAGACCGATAAAACGGTGCGTGCCCAGCCGTGGAGCCCGTACATCGCCGGTAACGATAAGAAGCCGGATTATCCGGTGAAGTCGACCAAGTGATGCCGTGGTCGCCCTGAAGGGCGACCCTACAGACTTCGCTCGGACAATGTGGGGGCGTCATTGATGCCGTAATGACGCTCACTTAAGCCAATAAGTGCGTATTTAACCCGATACGCATGAATGCGTACCCTACGAAAATCGCATCGGGCAACGTAGGGGCGTCATTCATGGCGCCCGTTTTCAACACTGCACCACCTTCAACAGGACGATAACCATGACAATCTGCCGTTATCTCTGCTGTCTGTTGCTTCTGCTGCCGTGGCTCGCCCAGGCGGGCGATGGCGCTGATTTCGCCGCCGCCAGCCGCACTGAGCAGGCCAATCTGCTGCAGCAGTGGGCCGCCGCACCGCAGGCCAGCCGCCTGCCGCTGCTGCAGGCACTGCGCAACGAAAGCATGGTCATCGACCAGAACAAACAGCCGTTCAGCAAACAGGATGACAAACTCATCCCGCTGGACAGCGCACAACAGCCGACGGGTGACACCAAAAAGCTGTTTATGAACAACCGCCTGCGCGTGTTAATTGCCAGCGCCCTCGCTGCCCACCAGCTGGTGAGCGACGATCCCGCCATTCGTCTGCGCGCTGCACAACAACTGCAAAACGACGGTGCCGCCGATCAACTGCCGCTGATTGAGCAACGCCTCGCGGTGGAAAAAGACACTCAGGTTCACGCGGTGCTCGCCATGGCGGCGGCCAACCTGCAACTCGCCAGCCCGGATGCCAGCGTGCGTCTCAAAGCCGTCACGCTGCTCGGTGAATCCAGCGATCCCAATATGCAGGCCAGCCTCAATCGCTTAACTCAGACCAGCAATGAACCCGATGCGCAGGTGCGCGCCGCTGCTGCTGCCAGCCTGCAACAGATTAAACATCGCTTGATGTGGGGCGATATTTTAGGTCAGGCGTTTACCGGCCTGTCACTTGGCTCGATCCTGCTGCTGGCCGCGCTTGGCCTGGCCATTACTTACGGTCTGCTTGGCGTGATCAATATGGCGCACGGCGAGATGCTGATGCTCGGTGCCTACGCCACCTGGTTCGTGCAGAACCTGTTCCAGCAGTTCGCACCGCAGTGGCTGGCGTGGTATCCGCTGCTGGCGCTGCCCATTGCGTTCCTGGTCACCGCCGGTATTGGCATGCTGCTGGAGCGCACCATCATTCGCCATTTATACGGCCGCCCACTGGAAACCCTGCTCGCCACCTGGGGCATCAGCCTGATGCTGATCCAGCTGGTACGTATGCTGTTTGGCGCACAGAACCTGGAAGTGGCCAACCCAGGCTGGCTCTCCGGCGGTTTGCAGGTATTGCCTAACTTGGTACTGCCGTACAACCGTATTGCGGTGATCCTGTTTGTGTTTGCCGTGCTCGGCCTCACCTGGCTGCTGCTGAACAAAACGCGTCTTGGCCTCAGCGTGCGCGCCGTGACGCAAAACCGCGCTATGGCCGATTGCTGCGGTGTGCCGACCGGACGCATCGATATGCTGGCGTTTGGTCTGGGTTCTGGCATTGCCGGACTGGGCGGCGTGGCGCTGTCGCAGCTCGGCAACGTCGGGCCGGAACTCGGCCAGGGTTACATCATCGACTCCTTCCTGGTGGTGGTACTCGGTGGCGTTGGTCAACTGGCGGGCACCGTGGTGGCGGCCTTTGGCTTAGGCATCCTCAACAAAGTGCTGGAGCCGCAGATTGGTGCGGTGCTGGGCAAAATCCTCATCCTCGTGCTGATCATCTTGTTCATCCAGAAACGTCCACAGGGACTGTTTGCCTTCAAAGGGAGGGTAATAGACTGATGAGCCAACCCCTAACCTTAACCCTGACGCGCAAAGCGCCGCGTCTGAGTATCAGCCTCGGCATCGTCATCACCGTGCTGCTGCTGGTGCTGCCGTTCTGCGCCCTGCTGCCCGCCACGCATCCGCTGGCGATCTCCACTTACACGCTCACGCTGGTGGGGAAAATCCTCTGCTATGCCACGGTCGCCGTGGCGTTGGATCTGGTGTGGGGCTACGCCGGGTTGCTGTCGCTCGGTCACGGTTTGTTTTTCGCGTTGGGTGGCTATGCGATGGGCATGTACCTGATGCGACAGGCTTCCGGCGATGGCTTACCGGCGTTTATGTCGTTCCTGTCGTGGAACGAACTGCCGTGGTTCTGGGCGGGCACGCAGCACTTTGCCTGGGCACTGTGCCTGATCATGCTGGTGCCGGGCGTGCTGGCGCTGGTGTTTGGCTTCTTCGCCTTCCGCTCAAAAATCAAAGGCGTTTACTTCTCGATCATGACGCAGGCGCTGACCTACGCGGGCATGCTGCTGTTCTTCCGCAATGAAACCGGCTTTGGCGGCAACAACGGCTTTACCGGCTTCACCACCCTGCTCGGCTTTAATGTCACCGCCACCGGTACGCGCATTGGGCTGTTCGTCGCCACTGTGCTGCTGTTGTTAATCAGCCTTGGCATTGGCTTCGCGCTGGCGCGCAGCAAATTTGGCCGGGTGCTGACAGCGGTGCGCGATGCCGAAAACCGCCTGATGTTTGTCGGTTACGACCCTAAAGGCTTCAAGCTGTTTGTCTGGACGCTGTCGGCGGTGCTGTGTGGACTCGCCGGTGCGCTATATGTGCCGCAGGTCGGCATTATCAACCCCAGCGAGATGTCACCGACCAACTCGATTGAGGCGGCTATCTGGGTGGCTCTCGGCGGGCGTGGCACCTTGATTGGTCCACTGCTCGGCGCGGCGATTGTGAACGGGGCCAAAAGCTGGTTCACCGTGGCCTTCCCCGAATACTGGCTGTTCTTCCTCGGCCTGATGTTTATCCTCGTCACGCTGTTCCTGCCGCGTGGTGTGATTGGCCTGCTGCGCCGGAGGCGTGATGACTGAACAACTGTTTACCCAACCTCATCCAGCGGACCGTCATCGCGATCAGAGCGATCCGGTACTGCAACTGGAGAAGATCAACGTCTCATTCGATGGCTTCCGCGCGCTCACCGATCTGTCGCTGAAGATCGGCGTAGGCGAACTGCGCTGTGTGATCGGCCCTAACGGCGCGGGCAAAACCACGTTGATGGATGTGATCACCGGCAAAACCCGTCCCGATAACGGGCAAGTGATCTACGACCAGGACACCGATCTCAGCTGCATGTCGCCGGTGGAGATCGCGCGCGCCGGCATTGGCCGCAAGTTCCAGAAACCCACGGTGTTTGAGGCGCTCACGGTCTTCGAGAATCTGGAAATCGCGCTGAAAAACGACAAATCGGTGTGGGCCAGTTTGCGCGCCAGGCTGAACGGCGAGCAGCGAGATCGCATTGATGAGGTGCTGAAACTGCTGCGGCTGGGCGGCGAACGTCAGCGCCTGGCCGGGCTGCTGTCGCACGGGCAGAAGCAATTTCTCGAAATCGGCATGCTGTTAGTGCAGGACCCGCACCTGCTGCTGCTCGACGAACCGGCTGCAGGCATGACCGATGCGGAAACCGAGTACACCGCCGAGCTGTTTCGCAGCCTGGCGGGCAAGCATTCGCTGATGGTGGTCGAGCATGATATGGGGTTTGTCGAGACCATCGCCGATCACGTTACGGTGCTGCATCAGGGCCAGGTGCTGGCTGAGGGATCGTTACGCGAAGTGCAGGCGAACGATCGGGTCATCGACGTTTATCTGGGGCGCTAACATGTTGCAGGTTTCCGAACTGAATCAATATTACGGCGGCAGCCACATTTTGCGCGGCCTCTCTTTTGAAACCAAACCGGGTGAAATCACCTGCTTGCTGGGGCGCAACGGCGTGGGTAAAACCACGCTGCTGAAATGTTTAATGGGATTGATCCCGGCGAAATCCGGCGAGATTCGCTGGCAGGACAAGGTGATCAACAGCCGTAAGCCGCACCAGCGTGTGCAGTCGGGTATTGCCTATGTGCCGCAGGGCCGTGAAATCTTTCCGCGCCTGACGGTGGAAGAGAATCTGCTGATGGGGCTGGCACGCTTCTCGGGGTCACAATCCAAAACGGTGCCCGACGAGATTTACCATCTGTTCCCGGTGCTGCGCGAGATGAAAGCCCGGCGCGGCGGCGATCTCTCCGGCGGGCAACAGCAGCAGCTGGCGATCGGCCGGGCGCTGGCATGCAAGCCACAACTGTTGATCCTGGATGAGCCCACCGAAGGGATCCAGCCATCGGTGATCAAGGAGATTGGCGCAGTGATCCGTCAGTTAGCCCAGCGCGGTGATATGGCGATCCTGCTGGTGGAGCAGTTTTACGATTTTGCCGCCGAGCTGGCCGATCAGTATCTGGTGATGTCGCGCGGAGAGATCGTGCAACGCGGTGCGGGATCCAATATGGAAGCGGAAGGCGTGCGCGTGTTGGTGGCGATTTAGAGGTCGTCTGCACACAGGGATACAGAGCGCCATAAATGGCGCAATACTTGTCAGTTAGGTGGCGGATGATAACGCAGTCTGGTGCCGTTCCGGGGCTGGCGCTCCTCACGCCGCTAGCGCGGTACCTTCACTTCATTCGTTTGCCTGACGGGACCGGCTGGGATGGCTCATCGTGTGCCGCCAGCCTTTCGCCCGCATCCATGCGTGCTCTCCTGGCAGACTCATTCCGTTCAGCGCTGCGGATTGCCTGCCCCGGAACGGCACCAGCCTGCTCTAAAGCTTCAGTGCGTATTGTCAAAAACGGCACGATGGTAGAGGCCAGAGCGCCTCTGCTGCTGCAAGGGCTATCCGCAGCGCTGAGGCTTTTACGTTGGGCCAGGAGCCAGGCGCAGGGATGCGACTGGCAGTTCGGGTTGGCCAGGACGGCCTTACCCGAACGGTCCGTAGGCACGACGTGGAAGACGAAGGCACCGCGTCAGCGGCGCGAGGAGGGCCCGGCAGCAGCAGAGGCGCTCGGGCCCGCACTCCGGAAGCTTACCCAAACGAAAAAGGCTGACACTTTTAACAGTGCCAGCCTTTGCGAATATGCGCTTAATCGAACCATTTTATGCCATAAATCGCGCCCTTACTGGCCGTTGCCTGCCGCTGAATCGGCGCAGTTTGCTACGCGACGTTACTGAGCCGGTTTCGACTCCAACTGGAACACACTGATATTCTCCACCAGCGAACCAACCTGCTGATTCAGCGCGCGCGCCGACTGGGCGGACTGCTGCGACAGCGTGGCGTTCTGCTGGGTGGCGGCATCCAGATGGGTCACTGCCAGATTCACCTGCTCGATGCCCACGCTCTGCTCCGCGCTGGCGGATGAGATGTTCTCCATCAGCTCACACAACTGCTTCACGCTCTCGACGATCTCCTGCATCGACGATCCCGCGCCCTTCACCAGCGTATTGCCCTGCGCAATCAAACTCACCGAACGATCTGTCAGGCCACGAATGTCACGTGCCGCCGATGCGGAACGCTGTGCCAGCGCGCGCACTTCCGACGCCACCACTGCAAAACCACGGCCATCATTCCCGGCTCGCGCGGCTTCGACCGCCGCATTCAGTGCCAGAATGTTGGTCTGGAACGCAATGCCATCAATCACCGTGACGATCTCATTGATCTCACGGGAGAACTGATGGATCTCGCTCATCGCCACTACCACTTTGTCTACCACCTCGCCGCCGTCTCCGGCGCGCTGGCGAGTATCACGCGCGATATCACTCGCATGACGCGCGTTTTCGGCGTTGTTTTTCACCACTGACGTCAGCTGTTCCATTGAGGCGGCGGTCTCTTCCAGCGCGCTGGCCTGCGCCTCGTTACGCGCCGAGAGTTCACGGCTGCCGTGCGCCACCTGGTCGGTGGTATCAGCAATGGCTTCAGTGCCGCTGCGCACGCCGGTGACAATGCGCGTCAGGTTGTGGTTCATATCACGCAGTGCGGCCATCAGCTGCGCCGTTTCGTCGCGTCCTGAAACCTCAATCTGCGTGCGCAGGTCACCCGCTGCCACGGTTTTCGCTACGTTGATCGCCTGCTTCAGCGGACGCGTAATACTCTGGATCAGCCAGGCGGTAATGCAGATACCCACCAGCAAAATACAGCTCATGGCGATTAACAACAGCGTGCGGGTTTTCTGGTAGTGCGCGAGGTTATTCGCTTCGATCTCCTGATGCATCTGCTGCGCGCGCTTCAGCGTGGCAGCCACCAGATCGTCGATTTGCTGCGTCGGGGCGCGGTCAATACCGGTGACCAGGTGGTCAACGCGCGCCGCGCTGTTGATATCACTGATGCTGTAGTTTTCCAGGGCCGCCAGATACTTACTCTCCAGCCCGGCATGCACCGCACGCGCCTGTTCAACCGGTGCAACAGGTAACCCTAGCGCCGTCTGAATCTGGCTCAACTTGCTCAGCAACGCCTGCGTCTGCTGGCTCTCTTTCAAAAACGCCTTTTTGTACTTATCGAAGGTCTCCTGCCCTTGGGTGCCACGCAGCAGAGTATTTTTCCACTCCTGCACCTGAATCTTGAACTGCACCTGCGCACTGCGCGCGGTGTCGATGCTGTCGGCAATCAGGACTTCACGCGCCATCACGTCCTGATTGTTGTCCAGCGCCTGCATATTGACTTGCAGTCCGTGCAGTCCCATCAACAATGTGGCAAGCAACAGCAGCGTGGCGAGAAAACCCAGCCGCTGGCCAATTTTAAACTGATTGAGCTTCATAAATCTGAACCCTGGTAAAGAGAGAGGAGAACCAATGTGACGAATGTCGCAGGGGTTATCGTCCAACAGGGCGTTGAGCTTTATACGATTGGCGAGGAGATTACGTGACAGTTTTGTGAATAGCGAAGCGGTAGGAATCCAGGCGGCACAAGGGCCGCCGGTATTTACAGAATGCCGGTCTCCACGCTGAAGTGGCGTTTCTCGCCGGGTGCCAGCTCAACCAGGGTGCCAGCGCGCTGCGCCGCCTTAAACCCTTCCGGCCGACAGGTAGAGGGCAGCACATAAGCCGCCACCTGCTGATCGTGATTGTGCAGCAGCCAGCGCGTGGCGTGCGGGAACTGTCGACTGTCGAAGCGCGTCATCAACGCATAGCCTTCCGGTGCATGCAGTTCGAACTGCACTTCGTTGCCGTACTGCGGCAGATCGTCGGCAAAGAACACGATCTCCGGATCGCACATTTCTGGCTGATCCAACTGCTGCAAGGGCTGCGGATCGCGTGCCAGCTGATCGGTATACGCGGTCCACTGCGGCGTCGGTTTCACATGCGCCGGGATCGAAGTACGCAGCTTGAAAGCATCCTGCGGGATCGACTGCTTAAAGCGGCCATTGGCCAGCCAGGCACTGTTCAAATGGCACATGTACTGCAGCGGCATTGGCGCGCCCGCCAGATTGGTGACGTTCATTTCGATGTGCAGACGCGGCGAGTTAGCGTGCAAACGCACCGCTGGAGAGGCCAGATAGTGATGGCCAAAACCTTTCACATACTCGGTCTCTCCTTCCAGCGACACGCGATCCTGCTCCAGCACGATCCATGCGCTGTCCATACGCGCACAGGCCATTTCACCGTGTAGCGGATGGTCGTCATCCGGTGCCGGACAGCCGTTCGCCAGCAGGCCGGAGTGGAAGGCAAAACAGCCGTAAGTATCGATAATCGAACTGCCCAGCAGCGGCTGTTTGAAGCTGTGCCCCATGGTCAGCGAGTGGCCATCGAACGTGGCGTCCCACACCATCTGACCGTAAAACGGCAGCACAATCACCGTGCCGCGTTGGTTACGGATGCGCACCGCTTCCACGCCCGCCGGATAGCGAAACAACTCAACGTGGAAATAGTCATTGTGCAGCAGCGTACTGGGCGTTTCCTGAAACTGTTCACGACGTAACGGTAATCGGGTTTTCATGGCATCTCCTCAACCAGACGACCAGCCTGCACCGCCTGATTTTTATGGCGCAGCTCGCCCCAGAAGTAGAATCCGACCCAGGCGAAGCACAACAGCGATACACCAAAGGCCAGCTGCATTGATCCCAGATGATCGGAGACGAAGCCCTGAATCGCCGGGATAAACGCCGCGCCAACAATCGACATGACGATAAACGCGCCTGCCACTTCAGTGTACTTGTTATCCACCGTGGCCAGCGTACCCGCGTAAATCGTCGCCCAGCAGGGTCCGAACAGCACGCTGACAAACACTGCCGCGTACACGGCGGTAAAGTTAGGCACAAACATCACCCACGCCAGAGTGATCACGCCCAGTACCGAGTAGGCAATCAGCACTTTTTCCGCGCGGAAGCGTGTCATCAGGAAGTTGGCGACAAACTTGCCGATAAAGAAGCAGATAAAGCTGTAAATCATAAAGTTAGAGGCGTGACGCTCATTCGTCGCGCCCAGCGTCAGTGCCAGACGAATGGTGAAGGACCACACCGCCACCTGCATGCCGACATACAGGAACTGCGCCACGATGCCGCGTTTGAAGTGGCGGTTACCGGCCAGATAGCGGAAGGTTTCCCCAAGCGATGGCAGCGACTTTTCGCTCGACGCCGGTTTGCAACGCGGATAACGGGTAAACAGGAACAGCAGCATCACCACCACTAACACCATCACCAGATATTTGTACGGCTCCAGCGTGTGTTCCAGCATGGTGAGGCGGAAGGCATGCGCCTGCTCGGCGTTCATGGTCGCCATCTGCGTATGCAGACTTTCACCGTCCTGGAACACCAGATATTTGCCCAGCACGATGCCCATCAGCGCGCCGATCGGGTAGAACGTCTGGCTGATGTTAAGACGCAGCGTGGCGTGATCGCGATGACCTATCATCGAGCTATAGGTATTCGCAGCGGTTTCGAGGAAGCTTAAACCAATCGCGATGGCAAAAATTGCCGCGAGGAACATGGTGTAAGTCGCCATGTGCGAAGCGGGATAGAACAGCACGCAGCCCACGATGTACAACACCAATCCCATCAGGATCGCCAGCTTGTAGGTGGCTTTGCGGATCACCAGCGAAGCCGGAATGGCAATCAGGAAGTAACCGCCATAAAACGCACTCTGTACCAGCGCACTGGCGAAGTCACTCAACGCAAACACACTTTTAAACTGGGTGATCAAGATGTCGTTCAAGCTCGCTGCGCAGCCCCACAACGGGAACAGGCATGAGAGCAGAATGAACTGGAACAGCGGCGTCTTATTCAGATAGCCGTCAGGTTGCTGAACAATGTTCGGTTGCATAGCTCGACCTCAGTTTACGTTGAGAAAACGCTGGAAGGTGTCCGCGTCCGGGTAGGAACGTTGCGTGCCGCGTCCAGTGACGCTGCAAGCGGCATAGGCCGAGGCTTGCGCCATCGCCGTGGGGATATCGCCGGTCTTCACCAGCACATGTGCAAAGCAACCGATGAAGGCATCACCGGCACCGCTGGTATCGACGGCTTTTACTGAGGTAGGCGCGACCTGATGCAGCGCATCGCCCGCCATCCACAGTGAACCGCGTGCACCCAAAGTGATAATCAGGTTTTTGAGGCCACGCTTAAGCAGCGTCTGGCCCGCCCGTTTTACCTCATCATCGGTTCCGACCGGCATGCCGGTGAGGATCTCCAGTTCGGTTTCGTTGGGCATAAAGAAGTCGCACTTGCAGGCGTAATCGATATCCAGATTCGCCACCGCCGGTGCCGGATTGAGGATCACTTTGATGTCGTGCTGACGGGCAAAATCAATCGCGTAATAGACCGTTTCCAGCGGGATCTCGAGCTGCAGGATAATCAACTGGCACGCTTTCAGCGCCTCGGCAGCCGCATCAATATCGGCCGGTTTGAGCTGCTGGTTGGCGCCTTTAATGATCAGAATGCGGTTCTGCGATTGGTCATCAACGAAGATCGGTGCCACGCCGCTGGAAGTGCCCGGCGCGGTGGTGACAAATTGGGTATCGACGCCCTGCTGTTTCAGGTTCGCCACGGTGTTCGGCGCAAACAGATCGTCACCCACTTTACTCACCATCATCACGCTGCCGCCCATTTTCGCCGCGGCCACCGCCTGATTTGCGCCTTTGCCACCACAGCCGATGGCGAAATCAGGCGCTTCCAGCGTTTCGCCCGCCTTCGGCATTTGGTTAGTGTAGGTAATGAGGTCCACCATATTTGACCCAATAACCGCGATATCCATTGTTTACTCCCCGGTGAATTTTTAGCATTTAAATGTTATTTAAATCACACTAGCAGGTATACAAAGTGATCGATGTGACAAAATTCACATCCTGAGCAGCGTATGAAAACGATTTATCTGACAATAAGGCCAGCCTGGATGTTATTATTTTAACAAAACAACATCAGCGCTGTTGACGCTTTCAGCGCGGTGTGGGAAGTTTGCGGGGCGATCTCATTACGGGTAAGATTGAAAAATTGCCGGCTGGATAAGTCGCAAATCATTAAAATATGAGAGATTTACCACGATTTTTCGGTAGCGCTTCTGCTGCGCCGATGGGTAAAACCTTTCACCCTCAGGATAGCCATTACACAGAGATGCTCATGGAAACCCGGCGCGAAGAACGCATTCACAAGCTGGCGCAAGCACTGAAGCGCACCGATAAGCTGCACCTGAAAGATGCGGCGCAACTGTTGGGCGTCTCAGAGATGACTATTCGTCGCGATCTGACTGAACCCGCCTCTACGGTGGTCCTGCTCGGGGGCTACATCGTCAGCGATCCGAAAAGCCATGCCGGACACTATTTCGTCTCCGATCAGCACGGGCAAAATGCCGCACGCAAGCAACGCCTGGCACAGGCTGCCGCAAGCTTGATTAGCGAAAACGACACGGTGTTTTTCGACTGCGGCACGACGCTGCCCTATATCGTGGATGCGATTCCCGAAACGCTGACGTTTACCGCCATTTGCTGTGCCATGAACACCTTCCTCGCACTGAAAGAGAAACCGGCCTGCAATGTGATCCTCAGCGGCGGCGAGTTTCATGCTGATAACGCCCTGTTCACGCCGATTGGCGCGCACTCGATCCTCGACGATCTCTGCCCGACGCTGGCGTTTATCTCGGCGGCCGGTATCGATCAGGAACAGGGCGCAACCTGCTATAACCTTAATGAGTTGGCGATGAAGCACCACGCGATGCTGCGGGCGCGTACTCGGGTATTGGTGGCCGACAGCAGCAAATATGGCAAAGTACTGCCCGCGCGTATTGGCGAGCTGCGTCGTTTTGACATGCTGGTGAGTGACAGCGCGCCGGATGCGGCGCTGAAGGATTGGCTGACGCAACAGAAGATTCCGCTGCGCCTGCCGTAACGTTAGGCCCAGCGATCGATAACCGCTTCGCCATCGCGCAGACGCCGCAGGTTATCACAGATCCCTTTGATATTGCCCGCCAGTGAGATATCCGTTACGCCGCCAATGTGTGGCGTGGCGATCACGTTATAGTCGAACACCGGATCCTGCGGATTGGGTGGCTCCTGCCAGAACACATCCAGCCCGGCACCGGCCAGTTTTTTGCTTTCCAGCGCCGCGAGAAATGCCTGCTTCTCAATTAATCCACCGCGTCCGAGGTTAATCAGAAAGCTGTTCTGCTTCATCTGCGCCAGTGCAACGGCATCAATAATGTTATGGGTGTCTGGGTTGTCCGGCAGGCTCAGCACCACAAAGTCGGACTGCTGCAAAAGTTCGGGCAACTGCGCCATGGTTCCCAGCCAGTCGAGCTGATGCTGACGTGCAAAAGCCTCATCCGCTTCGCGCTTTACGCCGATCATGCGCATGCCAAAAGGCGTCAGACGTTTGGCTAAGGCTTTGCCGATACCGCCTAACCCTACCAGCCCAACCGTTTTGCCCATCAAGCCCATGCCAATCGGTTGACCGAGTTTCTGCTGCGCCAGGCAATCCGCGATCTCATGCTGGCGCCGCGCCAGGCCAATCATCATCCAGATGCCCAACTCGGCAACCGAATCCGCATTACCTGAATGATCGGAAGGCACGTTTGCGACCATGATCCCAGCCTTTCTGGCGGCATCAATATCCACGCCTTCCAGTCCTACGCCCGCCTGCTGTACCAGCTTCAGGCGATCGGCGGTGGCCAGCAAGCGCGCATCCACACGGCACATACCGGGGATCAGCGCATCGAATCCCGCCAGGCTTTCCGCCGCATGACCCGCAGAGGCGACAAACTCCACATCGGGTAACGTCTGACGAATTGAAGGAATCAATCCGCCCCAGGCATGTTCATCGGCCGCAATCAGCACTCTCATCGAACCCCTCCCGTTTCAGGCAAAAAGGCAGCATAGTCCGGCCGTTGAGTGAGAATCAATCAGTTATCGGTTTGTGAGCCCGGCTTCAGAAGATTCAACGCCATGTGGCTGTGATTGCAGGGTGAAAACGGCTAAACTTCAGCATCTGACGTTCACCACTCACTGACCAAGAGGCTCAATACAACGTGGCTCAATTCGTCTATAGCATGCATCGCGTCGGCAAAGTCGTTCCGCCGAAGCGTCACATCCTGAAGAATATCTCTCTTAGCTTCTTCCCTGGTGCCAAAATCGGCGTACTCGGCCTGAACGGCTCGGGTAAATCCACTTTGCTGCGCATCATGGCGGGCATCGACACCGATATCGAAGGGGAAGCACGTCCGCAGCCGGGCATTAAAGTCGGCTACCTGCCACAGGAACCAAAACTGAACCCAGAGCACACCGTGCGTGAATCTGTGGAAGAAGCGGTATTTGAAGTGGTTGGCGCGCTCAAGCGTCTCGACGAAGTGTACGCACTGTATGCCGATCCGGATGCCGATTTCGACAAGCTGGCTGCCGAGCAGGGCCGTCTGGAAGAAGTGATCCAGGCCCACGACGGTCACAACCTCGATACCCAGCTGAACCGTGCTGCTGATGCCATGCGTCTGCCAGACTGGGATGCCAAAATCGAGACCCTGTCCGGTGGTGAACGCCGCCGCGTCGCGCTGTGCCGTCTGCTGCTGGAAAAGCCAGACATGCTGCTGCTCGATGAACCAACCAACCACCTGGATGCAGAATCCGTGGCCTGGCTGGAACGCTTCCTGCACGACTTCGAAGGCACGGTAGTGGCGATCACGCATGACCGTTACTTCCTCGACAACGTTGCCGGTTGGATTCTGGAGCTGGACCGTGGCGAAGGTATTCCGTGGGAAGGTAACTACTCTTCCTGGCTGGAGCAGAAAGATCAGCGTCTGGCGCAGGAAGCTTCATCTGAAGCAGCGCGTCGCAAGTCGATTGAAAAAGAGCTGGAATGGGTACGTCAGGGCGCGAAAGGCCGTCAGTCCAAGGGCAAAGCCCGTCTGGCACGCTTTGAAGAGCTGAACAGTACCGATTACCAGAAGCGTAACGAAACCAACGAATTGTTCATTCCACCAGGCGCACGCCTCGGTGACAAAGTGTTGGAAGTCACCAACCTGAGCAAATCGTATGGCGATCGTGTGCTGATCGACGATCTAACCTTCTCGGTACCGAAGGGCGCGATTGTCGGCATCATCGGTCCGAACGGTGCGGGTAAATCCACGCTGTTCCGCATGATGTCAGGTCAGGAGCAGCCGGATTCCGGCACCATCGAGGTGGGCGAAACCGTCAAGCTGGCGTCAGTGGATCAGTTCCGTGATGCGATGGATAACTCCAAAACCGTGTTCGAAGAAGTGTCTGGCGGCCAGGACATTATGCGCGTCGGCAACACTGAGATGCCAAGCCGTGCCTATGTCGGTCGCTTCAACTTCAAAGGCACCGATCAGGGCAAACGCGTTGGCGAGCTGTCCGGTGGTGAGCGTGGTCGTCTGCACCTCGCGAAACTGCTGCAGGTTGGCGGCAACCTGTTGCTGCTCGATGAACCAACCAACGACCTCGACATCGAAACCCTGCGCGCGCTGGAAAACGCCCTGCTGGAATTCCCTGGCTGTGCCATGGTGATCTCGCATGACCGTTGGTTCCTCGACCGTATCGCCACCCACATCATCGATTATCAGGATGAAGGTAAGGTGGAGTTCTTCGAAGGTAACTTTACTGAGTACGAAGAGTACAAGAAACGCACCCTCGGCGCAGACGCGCTGGAGCCGAAGCGTATCAAGTACAAGCGTATGACGAAGTAATTGCCATTACGTGAAAAAGGCGCCAATCGGCGCCTTTTTTATGTCTGGCGATCAGGCGCCCAACATCTCTTTCACTAACTCAACGCAGCGCAGGAAGCGCGTATCGTAGTCATCCTCTTTCACGTGCACGAACTCGATATTGTTCTCACGCAGCATCGTCACCAGCATCGACTGAAACTCACGACGATCCATTGAGCTGCCGAGACTGCGCAAGCCGTCGGCCACCCATGGCACGTTGTTCTCCAGCAGGATCACCAAATCAAAACGATACTCGTCGATTAGCGCCTGAACAAACGGGTGCTCGCGCCCCTCATACTTGAGGCAAAACGCCTGCGTGGTGACAAAGTCGGTATCGATAAAGGCCACTTTACTGGCGTATTTGACGGCAAAATCGATGTACTGCGCCTGCCCCAAGGCAATCTTGTCGTAGTCGGAATACTGCAGCGCCATCTCATCGCCACCGAGGTGCGAGAAGACATAATCGCGGCCATACTCCCACGCACTGGTGGTGTTGAAGATATTCGCCAGCTTATTGACCAGCGTCGATTTTCCGCTCGATTCCCCGCCAAGGATCGCCACGGTGCGCACAAAGAACGGCTTCACTTCGGTGGGAATGTATTCCCAGTAACGGAACGGATCCTGACGAATCTGCCCGCCGCTGATGTTCATAAAGGATCGATTAGGATCGATCACCACCGTCGAAATGCCGAGATGCTGTTGGTACATCGCCGCATCAGGCTCTTCGCTGGTGTAAATGCAATCCGGCTCAATGCCCTGCTCTGAAAGGAATTTCTTTACCCCTTCGCTCCACACATCCCAGCCGTGCGGATAAGGTTCGATCCCTTCTTCATCAAACGAGTGGATGCGGATGTTTTTCTGATATTTGAAAGTCTGCAATAACCAGCGCAGACGATCGCTGACAGTCGGCTGCTGCGACATGGCACTGTTTTCAAACAGTTCACGATCGCGCGGATCGTCATGGCCCATGATGATGTGCAGCTCATCCACCTGGCTACAGGCGCGCTGGATCAGATAGATATGGCCGGTGTGCAGAGGGTAAAACTTACCAAACACCACGCCAACGGTTTTGTTGCGGCGCGGAAATTCCAGCCCAAGAAAACGGTGCAGCGCTTCCAGCTTCTGCGCGCTCGGGCTTTTGATTTTGGCATTCAGCAACTGGCTTAAGTAGCCTTTGGTCATCCCGCTGGCATCTGCAACCTGCTGCAGCGTATGGCCCTGCTGGCGTATGGCAGTTTTCAGGTAGTCGAACGATGACATTTAGTGCCTCCTGCATGGGAAATAATGGGGTGCGGTATTACAGCTCGTCAAAAATCGCCAACGCATCCGACAGCTTTTTCGCGCTATACACCTTCATGCCCTCAATGGCCTTCTTCGGTGCATTGCCCGCGGGCACAATCGCGCGTTTGAAACCGTGCTTGGCTGCTTCTGAAATACGTTCCTGCCCGCTCGGCACCGGACGAATCTCCCCCGCCAGTCCCACTTCACCGAAGATCACTAAATCCTGCGGCAGCGGACGATTACGCAAGCTGGAGACCATCGCCAGCAGCAGCGCCAAGTCAGCACTGGTCTCAGTGACTTTGACGCCACCCACCACGTTGACGAACACATCCTGATCCGCCATCTGCAAGCCACCGTGACGGTGCAGCACGGCCAGCAGAATCGCCAGGCGGTTCTGCTCCAGACCCACGGCCACACGACGCGGGTTGCCCATCATCGAGTGATCCACCAGCGCCTGAATCTCTACCAGCAGCGGTCGCGAACCTTCCCACACCACCATCACCGAACTACCGGCAGTGACTTCATCACCGCGCGACAGGAAAATCGCCGATGGGTTACTGATCTCACGCATGCCCTGCTCGGTCATGGCGAACACGCCCAGCTCATTCACCGCACCAAAGCGGTTTTTGTGGCTGCGCAGCGTGCGGAAGCGCGAATCGGCATCGCCATCCAGCATCACTGAACAGTCGATGCAGTGCTCCAGTACTTTGGGCCCCGCCAGCGAGCCGTCTTTGGTGACGTGACCCACCATCACAATCGCCACGCCGCGCGTTTTAGCGAAGCGCGTCAGGTAAGCGGCGGTTTCACGCACCTGCGCCACACTGCCGGGCGAAGATTGAATATCCGCCATGTGCATCACCTGGATCGAGTCGATCACCATCAATTTCGGCTGTTCCTGCTCGGCGATCAGGCAGATCTGCTCGATGCTGGTTTCCGACAACATATTCAGGTTTTCAGTGGGTAATCCCAGACGGTGGGCGCGCATCGCGACCTGTTGCAGTGATTCTTCGCCAGTGACGTACAGGGTTTTCATCCCTTCCGCCAGCTGACACATCACCTGTAACAGCAGCGTCGATTTACCGGCACCGGGGTTACCACCGATCAAAATCGCACTGCCTGGCACCACACCGCCGCCGAGCACGCGATCGAACTCTTTGAAACTGGTGGAGAAACGCGGCACGGCTTCGAGGCTGATTTCGGACAGCTTCTGCACCCGGCTGGGTCCAGCGCTGCCCGCATAACCACTCAGACGCTCGTTACGCGCTGCCGCAGGCGAGGCGGCAATCCGCACCTCGGTGATGGTGTTCCACGCGTTGCAGGCGCTGCATTGCCCCTGCCAGCGTGGATAATCTGCGCCGCACTCGTTACAAACGAAGGCGCGCTTTGCCGCTTTGGCCAAATCAAATCCTCTGTTAACGCTCTTCGTGAATCAGGCTACCGGTCAGGATGCAGAACACACCCATCAAATCGGCATGGCGGATAATGATCGACGCCTGCTCATTCACTTTCGGTTTAGCATGGTAAGCGATGCCTAATCCTGCTGCCTTAATCATCGGCAGATCGTTGGCACCATCGCCGATCGCAACCGTTTGTTCTGGCGCGATTTCATGACGTTCAGCGAGATTTTTCAGGGTATCGGCTTTAAATTGCGCATCAACAATCTGCCCTATCACTTCGCCCGTCAGCTTACCATCGCGCATTTCCAGCTCGTTGGCGACGGCCGCGGCCAGATGCAGTGTCTGACGCAGATAATCGGCGTAGTAAGTAAATCCACCGGAGGCAATCGCCACCTGCCAGCCCAGCGCCTGTAATTTATGCACCAGCGTGGTCAGACCCGGCATCAGCGGCAGCGTGTCGCGCACCTGCTTAAGGATGTTAGCGTCGGCACCCGCCAATTTACCTACGCGCTCACGCAGGCTGGCTTTGAAGTCCAGCTCGCCGCGCATGGCGCGTTCGGTCACTTCTGAAACCTGCTCGCCGCAGCCCGCCAGTTTGGCGATCTCATCGATGCATTCGATCTGAATGGCGGTGGAATCCATGTCCATCACCAGCAATCCCGGAGTTTTCAGATGCGGGATCTTGCCGAGCGGCGCCACGTCAAATCCCGCGTCGTGCGCCAGTTTGGTCGCACGCGGCGTCAGTGAACCGGCCAGACGAACCACCTGATACTCATCGACATTCCAGGCACTCACGATCACCATCGCCGCACCCAGCAGATGCTGATAATCGGTCAGTTTTTGTTTATCGAGTCCGCGCCCATACAGCAACCAGCCAGTCCGACCGGCACGGTAATCCAGCGGCATCACTTCATCACCGCTGAGAGAAAGGGGTAGACCCGGCCAGAGTGAAACATCGGCGGGCAGATCGCACCAGGTAAGACGATTTGGCATTACAGCTCCTGTAGGGACAACAAAACCACGCAAGAGGCTACCTTGT
The DNA here is from genome assembly GCF_020179835.1 of Pantoea sp. alder81. Classification (GTDB taxonomy): domain Bacteria; phylum Pseudomonadota; class Gammaproteobacteria; order Enterobacterales; family Enterobacteriaceae; genus Pantoea. The sequence goes on from NZ_JAIUDA010000003.1 coordinate 219,070, forward strand.
CTGCGCGGGTTCTGGCAACATAATTGCCAGCCTTTCTGCTGTTACGTCACACGGGTTTCTGATGGTTAAAACCGCACTGAAATTTCGCCTGCATCGCACGGTGATTGTTCTTATCTCGCTGGCCCTGTTAGTGGTGCTGATGCAAGGGGCATCCTGGTTCAGTCTCGGCCATCAAATGGCCCGTTCTGAACAGGTGGAAGAACTCGCGCATACCTTGACGCGTCAGGTAGCGTTTAGCCTGAAACCGCTGATGGATAACAGCGACGATAACCGCACGCAAATCGCTGCCATCCTCAATCAGATGACGGACAACAGCCGCATCCTCGATGCCTCGGTGTATGCCGACGACGGCAGCCTGGTGGCGCACAGTGGTGAGAGTATCAACGTGCGCGATCGGCTGGCGCTGGATGGCAAACGCGCCGGCAGCTACTTCAACCACCAAATCGTGCAGCCGCTGGAAGGCAAAGAGGGACCGCAAGGTTTCTTGCGCGTGACGCTGGACACCCACGTATTGGTCACCGAATCGCGCCAGGTGGACAACACCACCAACATCTTGCGCTTGATGATGCTGCTGGCGCTGGCGATTGGCATCATCCTGACCCGCACCCTGCTGCGCGACCGCCGCACCCGCTGGCAGCAATCGCCGTTCCTGCTCACCGCCAGTCGCGCGGTGAAAGAGGATAAGGAACGTGAGGAAGAAGAAGCGGCCACCACCTCAGAGAATGAAAAAAGCCGCTAAGCCATTTTGCGGATGGTCTCATCCAGCGTATCCAACTGCTGCAATGATTGCGTGGCGATACGCTGGAAGTTTGCGCTGAACGTTTCGTCATCCGCAATCGCCTGCCAGTATGTTTTCGCCATTCCACAAGCTGTTCGCCACACTTCACCCTGTACTGAGATATCCAGCATTAATGCCAGTTCATCACGCATATGCCCTTGCGAGTTAGGTGCCAGTGCCATCGGCAGCATGTCGTAGGCAGGTGTCAGAATGAATTTTTCCTGGTCGGTGAAGAAAGATAAATTTCCTGCATGCATATCACTGTTACCAATCAGGCGACCAAATGCCCATTGCAAGGTGCCACGCTGTAGCGTGACATCATCAATGCGCTGCTGATGGCGCAGTTCACGCAGCGCAGCAGGCCAGTGTTGTTGATGACCAACAAACTCTGCGCTGACGGCCTCAAGCGAACTCATCTCACGTCGGCCACGCTCACCAATGCGATCAAAACGCTGCACTTCGAGAAATAACTGCTCTGCACCTTCAATCAGTTGGCTTTGTGCCGCAGCCACGCCTGTAGCGTGCAGATGCTTTAATGCCAGATGTTCAGCACGTAGCAAATCGCGCCAGCGCTGCGCATTATCACTGTGGCGCGCCACAGTGAATTTCACCAGACAGTGACGATCGCCATTGGATGTTGTGGCATAGCAGAGGAATTTAGGTTGCTCGCCACCCGCTGATGACCCGGGCTCATCGCCACTTAGCGCATGCTGTGCTCGCTGCGGATAGGTTAACGCTTTCTCTTCTTCGCCGATGGCGCGCGGTGCTTCCTGCTGTAACCAGCGCTGATACGTGCGCTCGCCGATAATGAACGCGCCCGGCATGTCGACGCCACCGCTTGCCAGCGCCATTAAGCACTGATCGTCACTCCACAGGCGAATGTCATCATGCAAACCCAATGGGTGGGCATTCTCTCTGCCCCATTGGCGGCCAATAAAGCCTTGCGGGCGCATATCCTGTAAAAACCACGGCAACCCTTCGTAAAAGAGCCCTCGCCCTTGCTCATCCTGATGCAGGCAACTGCCCTGCGGCCAGGTGGGTAACAGCGTGCCAGCGGGCTGTGCCTGCCCTTGTGCTGAAATGCGATACAGTGGAAAGCGGTCTTCGCCGCGAATCGGACGGAGTAAGGCATAACGCGTTGCGCGTGCTCTGCCCCATTTCTCGATTTGAGGCTGCTGCCGTAATTGCCGCGACAACGTCGCCTGACTGATGCCAGAGCGTTGCAGTAAATCGGCTGCACTGAGCGGTCCCGCCAGCAGCAAACTTTGCAGATCGACCATTGTCGTTCACCCTATCAGCGCCTGATGAATAGATTCGTGAATAGATTTATGCATAGATTTTATCATAAAAAAAGCCCGCGCAGCGGGCTTCTTCATATCATTACAACGGCAACGGTGAATAGATACTTTTAGCGTTCAGTCAGCAATGCTTGCAGCTCTGCCAGCGTCTTCACCTGCCAGGTTGGCGTAATGTGTTCCGGCAACGGGCGTGTACCGTGATCAATCCAGCAGGTTTTCACTCCCGCGTTCATTCCGCCAAGAATGTCAGATTCAGGCGTATCGCCGACCATTAACACGCGGCTGCGATCCGGATTGCCGAGCAACGCCAGCGTGTGGTCGAAAATCGCCACGTCCGGCTTCGGTACGCCGACCTGCTCAGAGATCACCAGCTCATCAAAAAACTCGCGGAAACCGGTACGTTCCAGACGCGCCTGCTGCAAGGCGGTAAAACCGTTGGTGATGATGGCGATCTTCACTTTGCCTTTTAGCGTATTCAGCAGCTCAGCAGCGCCCTCCAGCGGCAGGCAGATCTCCGCCATCGCGCTGAGGAAATCGCTGTTCAGCACTTCAGGCGCTACGCTGAGTTTCTCACCCCACAAGGTGAAACGACGCGTCTGCAGCTGTAATGCCGAAATGGTGCCGTTTTGATAATCGACCCACAGCGGTTTGTTGATCGCCTGGTAGTCAGCGTAATCCTGATCGTTAAAGTGCACGTCATAACTGGCAAACATGCGCTGAAGGCCAGCATAGGCATCAAAATGGAAAAGTGTGTCATCTGCATCGAACAGGATGCAGTCCCAGTCGTTTAACATAGTGTCCCTTTTTACAGTGTTAGCGCCATGATAATGGCATCTTCACGGCCGTTGGCGGTGGGATAGTAGTTAGGACGAACGCTGACCTGATGAAAATCGAGCTGTTCGTACAGGGCAATCGCCGGGTGATTCGAGGCACGCACTTCCAGCCACAATGTCATCACATCGCGCTTTTCCAGCTCTGCAATCAAATGTTGCAACAGCTGACGCGCAAATCCGCGGCGCTGGAAATCCGGGTCGACCGCAATGTTGAACAGCGAGGCTTCGTCCAATACCACCTGTGTAATGGCGAATCCCGCCAGTTTACCCTCGGCTTCCAGACGATAATTCACAAAACGTTCGCCCTGATTGCTGGCAAACGTCTGCTCGCTCCACGGAAACGCGTGGCTGCGACGTTCAATGGCCAGCAGCTGCGGCTGGTCTTCAGGGGTGACTAAAGAGATGGCTGTCATGGTTACACATCTGTTGCCACAGGGCGCGTTTTGCGGCGCCGCTGCTGATTAATTCGTTGAAAACGGCGGTGGAAAAGGTAATGCCGTTAAAGGTGTATTCGCTCTCGACGCCCAGTAGCCAGCCCGCACAATCGACCTGTTCGGGCAGCATCGGCAGCTGTTCAGGTGTTAGCGTCATCACCTGCGAAGGCTGAATACTCAGGGCACGCAGCACATCGCGAATCAAAGGTTCCTGCAGCGCGGGGGCATGTTCCGCCACCATCACCAGACGGGTATCCGGTGCCAGCGTAACGGCTATTTCGCCCTGCAGCACGCGCGGGCGCCGCAATTGATACTGCGTAATCCCCATTTGCTGTAGAAGCCAGTCGCGCCTTGTACTCATGCTATTACCCGTTATGCTGCCAGAATGCGACGCTATGCTAGCAAACCCATCGAACATGCGCCAACAAAGCACTATAATCCCCGCTCTGATTTAACAGGAGCGTTCCATGTCTGCTTTTACCCCGGCCAGCGAAGTCATTCTGCGCCACAGTGATGAATTTACCGCCCGCCATGTTTTGTTTGCTGGCGACCTGCAGGATGACCTGCCCGCCCAGCTGGAAACCGCATCAACGCGCGTGCACACCCAGCAGTACCATCACTGGCAGAACCTGAGCCGTCGCCTCGGTGAACGTGCGGTTTACAGCATGGTGGCCACTGCCGCTGATGTTGAAGGCTGCGATACGCTGGTTTACTTCTGGTCGAAGAACAAGCCGGAAGCGCAGTATCAGCTGCAAAACCTGCTGTCACTGATGCCGGTTGGCTGCGATATCTTCGTGGTCGGTGAAAACCGCAGCGGCGTGCGCAGTGCAGAAGGCATGCTGGAAGAGTGGGCTAAACTGGAAAAAGTCGACAGCGCTCGTCGTTGCGGTCTTTATCATGGTCGTCTGGATACACAGCCAACCTTTGATGCCAGCAGCTACGGCAATACTTACATGATCGAACATCTCACCATCCACACGCTGCCGGGCGTCTTCAGCCGCGATGGACTGGATATCGGTAGCGATCTGCTGCTCTCCACGCTGGAGCCGCACTTCCGTGGCAAAGTGCTGGATATCGGCTGTGGCAGCGGCGTGCTCGCCACCGTGATGGCGCAAATTTCCCCACGCATCCGTTTGTGGCTGTGTGATGTGCATGCCGCAGCAATTGAAGCCAGTAAACTGACGCTGGCCGCTAACGAACTGGAAGGTGAAGTGTTTGCCAGTAACGTCTTCTCCGATGTCACCGGCCGCTTCGATATGATCATCTCTAACCCGCCGTTCCATGATGGTCTGCAAACCAGCCTCGATGCAGCCAACACGCTGATCCGTGGCGCGCTGAAGCATCTGAACAGCGGCGGCGAATTGCGTATTGTCGCCAACGCCTTCCTGCCTTATCCGCAGATTCTGGATGAAACCTTCGGTAACCACGAAGTGCTGGCACAGACCGGGCGCTTTAAGGTGTACCGTGCGGTGTACGGTCGCGGTGCTAAAACGCGTAAATAATGCATTTTGATCTTCATGACGGTGAAAATGTTGTTTTTTGCAGCAATCGTTTCATCGTCGTGAAATATGTATTGACGCAAAGAGTAAAATCTCTAGAATGCGCCTCCGTGGTTAGCAATACTTTAGGGTGTTGCATGGTACGCGACGGTGGCGGAATTGGTAGACGCGCTAGCTTCAGGTGTTAGTGTCCTTACGGACGTGAGGGTTCAAGTCCCTCCCCTCGCACCAATAATCACAAAGTTTATATCATAGCACTGAGCGATGGTGGCGGAATTGGTAGACGCGCTAGCTTCAGGTGTTAGTGTTCTTACGGACGTGAGGGTTCAAGTCCCTCCCTTCGCACCAATGCGATGGTATAAACAAGACAAGTAAAGACAACACAATGCGATGGTGGCGGAATTGGTAGACGCGCTAGCTTCAGGTGTTAGTGTTCTTACGGACGTGAGGGTTCAAGTCCCTCCCTTCGCACCACGTTGTCTGAATTGCCTGACCCTTCTGGTTGTAAAATCCCAATTTGAACCAAAAGAAAATATCACGCACTCAGCGTGATGTTGTCGTTTCTGTCATCCTGAAAACAGGATCAGACGATATGGAAATTCACGGTGACCGCCGCCGCCCCACCCGCCAATGCCAGACATGAAGGCAGCAGCAAGTAGTGACGCAGACGATGATGGAACAACATCACCACGGTCATTAACAGCGCAACAATCATCACGACGCGCCACTGGCTGAAACTCGGTTCCCACAGCGCAAATATCGGTAAGGCGGCACAGGGCAGCAATACCCCCCAGCCACTGTCCAGACGTTTACCCATCATCCAGCTCACACCCCACAAGCCGCAGGCAGCCAACATCGCCATGATCATCGCGCAACCCTCAAATGATAAATATTCGTATTATCATATGACAATATTTCTCATCTTGCAGCGAATTTTTTATTGCGGGACGCGTTGGATGACAGATTTACTGGAAAATGCTAAATTGCCGCCGATAACTATTTCGATAACACGTCAATAACGTGCTCACTATCCGATTTGCGGGAGTATTTCCCACGGGTAGCGCTTTGATATTTCAGGGCTGTGAAGAGTAATAATAATGAAATTACAATCTTATGATGAGTTGAAACACAGCAAATATCGGCTTTCGCTGATGCTCTTTTTGTTTTTAAATGTCGCCGTTTCGCTTTTTTGCCTGTTACCTTTTTTAGGCACAGATAGCCCGGTAAGCTCGCTGCCAGTGGGGATTGTCGCGGCTTTCAGCCTGACTTTGCTGACTGTTTGCCTGATGATGCCAAAACGGAAATTACCGCTATTAAATCCTGTCGCCATGATATTAGGCGCACTGTGGGCATGGCACATTAACCACAGATACCATCAGGTTTTTTATTTTGATGGCAGTTTTTTAATAATCAGTCTGTTAAGCGTATTCTTTGTGAGTGCTATTGCACTGAGTGATTATTTGATCGCATTTTGTTTACACATCACGCCGCCAGTATTAACCGTACTGTTATTAGATGATGGTCAGCATTTAATGATGATCATTTTTACGATTACTTTGCCGTTGATTGGTTTCTCGCTGCATCATTTAATGCGGCGCCGTTTTGATACCTTTACCCGGCGGCTGGTGAGCCAGCTGTATGAGGAAAAGGAGAGTTTTAGCGATTTGAGTATGCTGGATCCGCTTACCGGTTTGTATAACCGCCGCGGCCTGAAAAATCGCCTCGACACTATTCTGGAAAACCATGCAGGCAGTCATTACGTGCTGCTGCTGGATATCGACCATTTCAAAGCCTATAACGACAACTACGGTCACGCGATGGGCGATCAGGCACTGGCGCGGGTATCGGTCGCGATTCGTGATGCGGTGCGTTCGCGCGATGTGGTCACGCGTTATGGTGGTGAAGAGTTTCTGGTGCTGATGACCAACGTTAACGCGTCGATTGCTATGAAACTGGCGGAGCGCATCCGTCAGTACGTGGTGGATCTTGAAATTCCGCATCGCTTTAATGAAAAGGTCTCCACCCACGTCACCATCAGTGCCGGTATCGCCCCCATTTTTGGCGATGACTTTGACCAGGCGGTGGCCAATGCAGACCGCGCGCTATACGTCGCGAAGAATCAGGGGCGTAACACCATCCTCGCCTGGGAAGATTTGCCGAAGCTGACGCAAGTCACCAATGACTTGATCTAGCGGATGTCGTCGCGACGCGATTTTCACGCTTTCCAATGGCGGTGCAGGGCCGAAAAATGCCGCCGCCCCCTTCTCAACTTGATGACATCTTGTTCACACTGACGGTAACGATTATCATTTGCTTCACGATTCCCGTTATCACTCAGGATTGGCATGCCCATCATCACGCGTCAGGATCATCGCTTTAGCGACCATCCTCTGATCTTTATGCAGAGCGACCGCAGCTTAGCGAACGCACTGGAAGATCTGATGCGTGAGCAACGCAGCTACATGCTGGATAACGTCAAGCTTGGCCAGGCCGCACCAGCAGGGACGTTAACGCTGGCAGATTGGTCCACACCGCTGCACTATCGTCGCCTGACGCAGCGCTACAGCGATTACCTTTATCGCAATCACCCTGATATGCAGCAAGAAGCCAAACCGCTGCAGTCACTGTGGGCGCAATGGTATTTTGGTTTGCTGTTAGCCCCGCTGATGTTGATGTTGCTGCAGGAACCGCGGGCGCTGAAATGTGTGCCACATCTAATCCATGTAGAATTTCATGAGAACGGCCATCCCTGTGCTTTCTGGATTGATGTGCAGGAAGATGAAGAGGCGCGCCATCTCAGCGCACAGCAGCGTATTGACCGCCTGGTTCAGCAATGCCTGATCCCTGCCGTCAACGGCATGACGCAACATGGTGATATCAACGCCAAACTCATCTGGAACAACATGGGGTATTCGTTTTACTGGTTCCTCGGTGAACTGAAAAGCCAGTTGCCCGCACCCGTCATCTCTCAGCTGGAACAGGCGCTGTTCTTCACCCAGACACTGCTGGATGGCAGCGACAACCCGCTTTATCGCACCATGATCCCGCGAAATGGCGAGATGGAACGCCGCAGCTGCTGCCAGCGCTATCGCATTCCGGACGTCGAGCGCTGCGGTAACTGCACGTTAAAAGTGGTTTAACCTGCGCGCATTCTGTTACAGATTCTCTTTTTATCCCGTTTACACTTTCCCCCCCTTGTGGCAGCTTTTAGGCTCTGTTTTTACCGGAGAAAAAAATGAGCCTGGAGTCGGTACGGCACTTCTTTGCCGAACATGCACCGGATATCGACATCATCGAGATGCCGGAGAGCACCGCCACGGTAGAACTGGCCGCACGCGTACATGGCGTGACGCCGGGACAAATCGCCAAAACCCTGTCGCTGAAAGTGAAAGATGCCATTGTGCTGATCGTCACACGTGGTGATGCCCGCCTCGACAACCGCAAGCTGAAAGCCGCGCTCGGCGCCAAGGCACGCATGTTAAGTGTCGATGAGGTAGTGAACTGGACCGGACATCCGGTGGGCGGCGTCTGCCCCTTTGGACTGGAAAATCCGCTGACTGTTTATTGTGATGTCACCCTGCGCGGCTTTGAAGAAGTGCTGCCCGCGGCAGGTTCGATTCACAGCGCAGTGCGCATTTCGCCGCAGCGCATGGCTGAACTGACTGCGGCGAAATGGGTCGACGTCTGCGAGGCGCTTTAACGCTGTTCGCGCGCCACGGCACCGGATATTTCAATACCCCGCGTCTCTCGCCCAAAGGCGACAAACACGCAAATCAGCACCGCCACCGTACCGGCAACAATCGCCATCCCCAGGCCGTAGTTGCCGCCGTGCGCCTCGGCAATGCGTGACTGCAACGTCGCATTGACCGAGGCAATCAGATTACCCAACTGATAAACAAAGCCTGGCAACACTGCGCGCGCATTCGAAGGCACCAGTTCGGTGAGATAGGTCGGCACCACGCCCCACGCGCCCTGCACCATAAACTGCATCAGGAACGCGCCAATCCCAATCATCCAGGATCCGCTGGAGAATGCCCACAGCGGCAAGATCGGCAGCGCAAGGAACGAAGCGAGGATGATCGCTTTCTTACGGCCAATCCGTTCTGACAGCGCACCAAAGGTAATCCCGCCCAGCATTGCCGCAATGTTATAGCTAATCGCGATAATGCTGACGGTGCGCGGATCGAACTGATGCTGCACTTTCAGGAAGGTGGGATAGAGATCCTGGGTGCCATGGCTGAAGAAGTTAAAGCACGCCATCAGCAGCACCATATAGATACAGATTTTCCAGTGCTGACGAATAATCGGCAGCAGCGCCGTACTCTCTTTGCGCTCACGCGCGGCCAGCCAGACCGGGGATTCCGGCACTTTAAAATAGATAAATGGCAGCAGCAGAATCGGCAATGCCCCAATCAGGAACATGCCGCGCCAGCCCACCGTCTCGAAAAACAGCCCGAAAATGATCGATGCCAGCAGGTAGCCGCAAGGGTAGCCCGCCTGGAAGATGCCGGACATTAGCCCGCGCGAACGATCCGGGATGGTTTCCATCGCCAGCGACGAGGCCACGCCCCAGATACCGCCCATCGCCACGCCGTAAATCACGCGGAAAGCGAGGAACGCGGTGAAGTTCGGTGACCAGGCTGAGAGCAGCTCAAACAGCGAGAACATCACGATATTGAGCATCAGAATCGGGCGGCGGCCATACTTCTCAGCCAGACGACCAAATATCAGTGCGCCAATCGGTCGAACCGCCAGGGTGAGCATGATGGCAACAGAAACATCGGAGACGCTGGTGTTGAAATACTGGGCAAGATCGCTGAGTACAAACACCAGGATAAAGAAGTCGAACGCATCCAGCGTCCAGCTGGCGAAACTGGCAAACGCCACGTTTCGCTGGGTCGCAGTCCAGTTGAACATAGGGGTATCCTGTCTGATTAACTTCCGGTTCATTGACCAGAATTTATTGGAACGTTATCCAGCGAATGATTTCGCTGGTTATTATTGTGTTAACTATTTGTATATAGCATGTCAGAAAGGCGGGCTGCGGCGGGGAATTGTCAGGGAGTGATTCGCGGTGTAAGGAAGCGTGTCGTGAAGTGAAACATTGCACCGCTGAGCAGCAGTGCAATGTCATGCGGCGTGATGAATGTGCCATTGAAGGACGGCCGGTGTGACAATCTGGGCCGCACTCCGTGATAAGCAATCAGCGCTGCAACTGATTAAACGCCTTCTCCATCATCTCCAGCAGCAATGGATTGTTGACGTTCTGCATCACATGCACCAGCGCCCCGGTATGCTCCGGCACGCCAATATCCAGACGCAGTGGCGAACGATAACGCCAGCTCTTGCCGCGTGTCGCGCCCGCACGTAACTCAATATCGACAAAGTAATCCACCCCATCCGCCACGCGCTGATTCAATAACCAGGCAACCACCAGCGCATCATGGATCCAGCAGCCAGGCAGATGACGGGTGCGGATCGAGTAATCAATCCAGGGCCGCAGCGTTTCGCGGACAAATTGAGGCAGTGGATGGTCGTTGGTTGTCAAACGATTGAGATCCTGATGGGTCATCAATGTTTGTGTGGTGGCGTCCATCGGCACCAGCGTGATGGCCGCTCCGCTGTGCAGCACCTGATGCGCGGCTTCGGGATCCAGACCAAAGTTGGTGTCTTTAATGTAATCATCCAAAGCGAATACCCCGCCCATGATCACAATCTCCGCCACGGACTCGGCCATTTGCGGATAACGCTGCAGCGCCTGCGCCACATTGGTCAGGGGGCCGATCGCCACCAGGGTAAACTCGCCGGGATTATCGCAAATCAATTGGCCCATCACGCCAGCGGCATCGTTACCATCTGCAGCCAGCAGTTGCGGTTTCCGCACGCCCCGCCACAGCTCACCGAGGGTTGCGTCCTTCACACCATCAAGGCGCGCGCGCCAGGGGGCAGGATCTTCGCGGAGCGCCTGCAACGCGCCCTGTACCACGGGAATATTGAGGCCTAATCGCTGGAGTAAATCTTTGGCAACCTGCGCCCCTACCGCACTCGGCGTGTTGCCGGTGACGGTGGTAATCAGTTCAACCGACAGCGAAGGTGATGCCAACGCCAGTGCCAGCGCCAGGCCGTCATCGGTGTTCGCCCCTGCAATTCCATTTCCCGGATCACAATCAATAATCAGTCTTTTCATAATGTTATAGGTTTATTTTTGTTGAGTAAGCGGGCAGCCACAGGACTCACCGATTTCAAGATGGTGAGGAAACTCCGCCAGTTGGGCTTCGCCATCCCAATTTTTCAGCATGGCGATAGCGCTATGTGCCATTTCACGCAGCGGTTGACGTACCGTGGTTAATGTCGGCACATGGAATGCGGATTGATCGGTGCCGTTAAAACACACCAGTGCGACATCCTGCGGCACACGTAAGCCGTGCTCAGAGAACGCACGGATACAGCCAATTGCCTGGCCTTCATTGCTGGTAAACAGCGCGCGAGGCACCTTTCCGCTGACAAGCATACGTTTTGCGGCGTCATAACCGCCTTGTCGCGAGTAGCTGGCAGGGAAAATCAGAGCTTCATCTACCGGTAAACCTTTCTCTGCCATGGCATCGCGCCAGCCCTGAATACGATCCTGCGCATTCAGCATCTCCAGCGGACCGCTAATCATGCCAACCTGCTGATAACCGTGGCTGAGCAGATGTTCGGTAACCTGACGCGACGCCTCGCGCTCATTCACCCGCAACATGCTCACGCCAGGACGCGGTTCAACGCGATCCAGCATCACCAGCGGCGTGCCGCTGGCCTGAATCACATCTATGTAAGGATGGCGGTCAACGCTGGTATAAAACAGGCCATCTACCTGGCGATTCAGCAAACCCTGAATCAGTTCCAGCTCACGCTTACGATCGTCTCCGGCATCACCCAACAGCATGACGTGGCCGTGATCCAGCGACTCCTGCAGCAGCATGTGCGCCATCGAGGCCACGAAGGGGTTGCTGATATTCGGCACTACCAGCCCAAACGTTTTGGTGCTGCCAGAAGCCAATGCACGCGCCACCGCATTCGGTCGGTAGCCCGTCTGCTTAATCGCTTCCAGCACGCGCAGCCGCGTGGCTTCCGCCACCGGGCGCGGCCCGTTGTTCATCACATAGCTCACCACCGCCACTGACGTGCCGGCGGCTTTCGCCACATCACTGCGCGTTACATTTCCGCCTGGAGATTTTGCCAATGCTCTTGCCTCTGCATGAATGCCATTGGCCGGATTATCCGGCCAATGGCATCGTGTCATTTACAGCTTGTTGCGCGTCAGATCGCATCTTCCGGCAGATTCAAATCGCGCCCACGCGTTTCCGGTGCCACAAAAGTGGTCAGAAAACCGATGGTCGCCATCGCCGAGAAGTACACCGCAATCGCCCACCAGTGTCCGGTGTACGATAACAGCGCCGCAGCCACTAAAGGTGCCGTCCCTCCAGAAAGGATAGACCCCAGCTCTTTCGCCACCGCCATCTTGGTGTAACGGTGTTTAACGCCAAACATTTCCACACCCCACGCGGCCTGCACACCAAAAATGCCGAGTGAGGCCAGCGCCATGCCCACGACCATCACCGGGATCACAATCGCCGGGTCGCGGCTGTCCATCAGACTGAATGCCGGCCAGGCATAAATCATCAGCAGCAGGCAGAAACCACGATAGGTAATGCGGCGGCCGAAGCGGTCGGACATCCAACCGGCAAACGGGATTATCAGGAAACCCAGCAGCGAGGCGATAAACACCGCCGTGGTTGGCACTGACTTATCGAGCATTAGCACTTTGGCGACATAACCGACGATAAAGCCCTGCGCCAGGTAGGAGGGGCCGTTTTCGCCGATGCGTAAGCCGACCATGGTCCAGAACGCACGGCTGCGCTGCCAGAAACCGCGGGTATCAACGTCGGCGGCTGCATGCTGCAATGTGTTGCTGCGTTCCGCCTGCAAAAGCGCCTGCTGACGCTCAAACACCGGGGTTTCACGCAGATGGCGACGCAGCCACAACGCGACCACGGCAATCAACACACTGCTGAGGAACGGAATACGCCAGCCCCAATCCAGCAGGGTTTGTTTATCCATCTGAATCACCGCCAGCCACACCAGCGAGGCGATCAGCGTGCCGCTATTCGAGCCAAGCGCAATCACTGAAGAGACCAAACCACGACGTTCAACCGGAGCATACTCGCCCAGCATCACGGTGCCACCGGAGAGTTCAGCACCTGCGCCCAGCCCTTGAGTAAAGCGCAGCAGCACCAGACAGGCCGGTGCCCAGACGCCGATGGTGGCGTAAGAAGGAATGAGACCGATTAAGGTTGTCGATGCGCCCATCAGAATGATGGTGGCGATCATCACGGTTTTACGGCCTTTACGGTCGCCGATCCAGCCAAACAGCAGCGCACCAATTGGACGCGCGATAAAACCGACCGACCAGGTAGCAAAGCTGGAGAGCAGCGCCATGGTGGGTGTGGCATTAGGGAAGAACACATCGCCAAAAATGATGCCTGCTGCCAGGCCATAGAGCGCGAAATCCGCGTACTCCATAGCCGTGCCGAGCCAACAAGAGAAGGTGGCGCGCCAGAAATCTTTGCGGCCAGAGGAGGTTTCCAGCCGCATGTCAGCAGCTGAAGAGGTGCTCAGTGAAGTTTGTTGCGAAACGGACTGATGTACCGTCATGACCTTTTCCCTGAAATAGGTGAAAACAGCAAACGCCCTTCCGTGGGACGGTTCCCTTGCAACAAGCGGAACTCCCCGGTGACGACGTTCAGTAGGCAAACCTGGATGAAAGTCAAAGAATTCCCTGGTGTTGGAATTCACTCATCCGCCTGTTCTCGCCGATGTTTATTTCATCGATCGCATTAGTAAGGCAAATGTAACTACGTCATCTCAAGGCCAACTTTGTCTCTGGCACCGTGAGTTATCACTGTGGATACAGTCTATCTACGCGCGTAGATAAATCAAGTGATAAAAGTGAAAATTATTAATTTATCTTCACTATAACTCGGGATAAAAAGGCAAAAATGGCGTCAATTCATGACATTACATCTAATGCATGCAAGTAAAAGCGCGTTAACCCAAATGTAATTAACGAGCATTGCTTATCATTAGCTGAGTGGCGGCTGATCCTTCATCGCGCTTTTTTTCGCACAAATCAGTTAAGCTTTGATGACAATTGCGAATTAATCTTAAAAGCCCTTCGCAAGTGCGGTTCAGCCATCAGCTGCATTACACTGGATAAAAATCAGACAGGACACTTATGACCATCATCCTTATGCGACATGGCAAACCTGACCATCCAGGAAGCGGACGCTTTACCGCACGGGCGCTGGCGGACTGGTGTGAAGGTTATGACCTCGCCGATATCTGCGACTCGCCGCCGCCGCGCAGCATGGCCATCGCACAGATGGCCCGCGTGATCGCCTCTAGCCCGTTACCACGTGCACGCTCCTCGCTCACGCGTCTCGGCCTGCAACCGCATGAGGTGGATGATGTCTTCAGTGAAGTGGCCATGCCGCTGCTGCCGTTTGAACGCCTGCACTTGCCGCTGACCGTTTGGCTCGCCCTGTTGCGCCTGTTGTGGTTATGCGGTTACGCCGGGCATGTAGAATCATTAACCCATGCCCGAGCGCGCGCACGCCAGGCGGCAGATAAGCTGGTGGCGTTGTCGAAACAAGGAACGGTCCTGCTGGTGGGCCACGGCATCATGAACAAAATGATCGCCCGGGAATTGCGCAAACGCGGCTGGCAGGCGGAAAAACATGCCAGTAGCCGCCACTGGAGCAGCGCGATTTACCATCGCCCGTTTATTTAAAGGGCACCCCGCGACGCCCGACATCGACATCGACATCGACATCGACATCGACATCGACATCGACATCGACATCGACATCATAAATGCGCTATCAAGCGCCGCCCCACGCTGAATGTGTCATTCCGTCAGTTTAACTGGAAATAACTCAGCACCTCACAACCGGTTCCCGCGGTTGGTGTCGCAATCACTTTCATTTGCAGCAAATCAATGACGCTCAATGAGCCATCGCCTTCATTGGCAATCAGCAGCGTACGATTATCGGCACTAAAACAGCCATCCATCGGCTTATTGCCCACCTGAATATCCCCCAATGGATTGAGCAAATCGTCAAACAGGGTGATCAGCGGTTCCTGATCGCCAATCGCGACCAAACGCTCACCGTTGGCACTGAAGCGCACCACCTGGCAGGGCTGCTGATGAGCCATAAGTTTAATGCGCTGGCGAATACGGTGGCTTTGCCGATCGACCACATACAACAACGGTGCGTCGGCCGCACTGGCCACCAGATAAGGGTGCTTAGGCGAGGCTGCAATGCCGGAAATCGGCCCCGGCAGCAGAATATTGTCGATGATGCGCCCTTCCGCCTCACAGAGATCCACCACCGTAATGCTGGCGTCCTCTTCATTCTCGGTGAACAATTTACGCCCGCTGGGCGAGAGCGTCAGACGATGCGCATTGTGCGACGGCAGTTTAATGATTTTCTCTACCTTGTCGGTGAAGGGATCAATCACCGCAACGGCCGCACTGTTTTCACAACACAGATAAACTTTGCCGTCGCGTCCCAACTGACCGCTGTGCGGAGACTGTAAGGGGGATAAATCGATAAAACCGTTAATCTGGCGTTTGCGCAGATCGATCACCGCCACTTTGTGACCGGGATGGGGGTTATCGCCATGAATGCCGTCACCATAGATCGGCACATATGCTTTCTCTTGCTCGGGCAACATCAGCAGTTCATGCGGACGCGGCGGAAATGCATTCAGCTCCTGCTGCACGGCAAAGGTGTCGGGATCGAGAAACAATACCCGATTCCCCTGTTTATCGACCGCCAGTAATCCACGGTTGTGTGGCTGCATAGTGCCTCCTTTGGGTTAACCACCTCGTTTAAGCGTAGTTAACCTGCATCAACAGGGGGCAAATCCCTGCCAGGCCAGTGAAAAATGTAGCCACTTTAAACCATCTCAATATAGGAATTTTTTATCTAAGCCACAGCCTGCGCGATGCAGAGGTTATTTTATTAGGAATAGTCCTAAAGGATATAAATTATAAAATCAGTTGGCCATTCAATTATTTTCGTAAAATTTTATGCATAACGGATCCTTCATTTTCCGGTTTATCTGAAAGCAAAAAAAAGTAATAGCCTCTAAGAGCAGAATGATTTATTAAGCTGAGGTGAGTACTTTTTACACACAGCCGTGAGGAAACATAAGAGCGCTCAAGCTGCCAGCATCAGGGAATCCTTGCCACCATAATCACAATAATCAGGTGCACTATGAATAAGAAACGTCTCCAGCCAGCGCTCGCGCTCTGGCAGAACTGGAAAAGAATCGCTTTTACCAGCCAGACATTATTGCAGAAAAAACAGCATACTGCGCTCTGCGCGCCGGAGTACGATCCCAGCGAAGAGGACAATATCGTGTTGTTTTCTGGCGAGAAATCGCTGCCAGAAATACCGAAAAAAGTCTGGATGTATTGGGATAATGAATATTTACCGAAATCAATGATGTTAAATATTCAAAAGTTGCGCAAAGATAATTCTGATCATGATATTCATTTACTCAACCGATTAACGGTAAAAGAAGTTTTACCGGACTTTATTTTTACGTCTACACAATTAAGCGAGCAGCAAAAAAGCGAAGTCATTCGTCTGGAGCTGTTATTACGTTACGGCGGTATTGCCATTGATTGCAGCACGCTGTTATTTGAAGATCTTTCCTGGGTGCATCGTGCCCATCAAGAACGCTGCATGGATGTGATTGGTTACTATCGTGAAATTTCTACCGTCAATTATCTGGCACCGGTGATTGAAAACTGGTTCCTGGCAGCAGCACCCAATAACCCGTTTATTCGCGAATGGCAAAAACAGTACGCGCCGATCAAACACCTGGGGGAGTTGAATTATTTCAACGAACTCTCTAAGCGTGATGATTATGCGCTGCTGACCCAGAAAATTGATCAACCGCAGCAGCAGTTGGGCTCACTGGCGCAACAGGCAGCCATGCGGGAATATCGTCGGGTGAATCTCTACCTGCGCAAGTGCGAAGCAAATGCCTACTATTATCAGCGTTTGAGCGGCTGGAAAAGCGAGGCATTTGCGCATGCTATTCTGTTCAATCAACGTCCGTTAACGCCGCCACCGGTCATTAAGCTCAGCGGCAACGAACAGATGCATCTCGACTTCAACCTGCGTTTAGGCAATTACAATCGCAGCAGTCTGCTGGGTGAGATGATGCAGCCGCCTGCCGCGATGACATTGGCTTCACCCATCAACAAAGCGCGCGCGTAGCCAGTGGATAAAGGTGGTTACCGCCCGTGGCACCTGTGCTGCATACGGGCGCACCACCCACAGCCGATCGGCGAAAGCATCCACGGTTTGCCACTGCGGCAGAACCTGTTGCAACGTGCCTGCGGCCAGTGCCGCTGTGGCACTGAAATCCGGTAACATCGCAATGCCTAATCCCTGCAATGCAGCGTCACGAATGGATTCGCTGTTATTGGTGGCAAAGTTACCCTGAATCTTCACCTGGACCGTTTCGCTCCCGCCGCTCACCGGGCGAAAGCGCCACTGGGGTGATTCCAGCCCGCGCGGGTAGTACAAACAGTTATGTTGCTGCAACGCTTCGGGCGTTTGCGGTACGCCGTTCTGTGCCAGATAAGCCGGCGAGGCCACCAACAGCGCACGCGTCTCACACAGCGGCAGCGCCACATGGGTTTCCGGCAGCGTCTGGCTGTGGCGGATGGCGAGATCAAATCCTTCACTGCCCAACGACACTAACCGATCGGTGACATCCAGTTGCAGCCGCACCTGCGGATACTCTCGCAAAAAATCACCGATGATCGGCACCAGCTGCTGACGTGCAAACGCCACCGGCGCGCTGACCCGCACTAAGCCGCGTACCGGCCCGGCTTCATCGCGTACGCTGAAAAAGCTCTGGGCGATGCGCGCGAAAGGATCGCGCAACTCATCCACCAGTTTTTCACCCGCCGAGGTCAGACGCACGCTGCGTGTGGTGCGCTGCACCAGTGACACGCCCGCCATCTCTTCCAGCTCTTTTATCTTTTGGCTCATGGCCGCTTTGCTGACATCTAATCGTTCAGCTGCACGGGTAAAACTCCCCAGTTCAGCCAGTACGGTTAGCCAGTGCAAATGCACCCAGAGCGCATCAGTTTTGATTTCTTTCATATGGATTGTTCAAAATAATAAATAATCATTTCAACCAGCGCGCTTTTTCTTTCCTGCAGCAAGCGGCAGCATAGAGCCACATCCTACTCTTATCTTGTGAGCAAAAACGAGGGTTTATTTATGCCGTTACTGACTTTTGACGTGATTCAGGGCCGTTCTGAATCAGAGATTCGTACCTTACTGGATGCGGCGCACCGTGCAGTGTTAACCGCGTTCAAAGTACCCGCGCGCGATCGCTATCAGATTGTTCATGAAAATAAACGCTATCAGATGGTGTTCCAGGATACCGGGCTGGGTTTCGAGCGGACCGATAACCTGGTGATGGTGCGTGTTTACACCAGCCCAAGAAGTGAAGAACAGAAAACGCTGTTCATGACAGAGTTAGCTCGCGAGTTGCAGGAAAATTGTGGCGTGCAGGGCAACGATCTGATGATCAGTTTTATCACCAACAGCAAAGGTGACTGGAGCTTTGCCGACGGTGAAGCGCAGTATCTCACTGGCAAGCTCTGATCCTCCCTCCCCCCTCGCTGGCAGCGGCGCGTGCGTTGCTGCCAGGTCAAACCATAGTCAATCTAAACCTGCCTTAAACGAATCGTAACCCGCCGCACAATTCTGTATGGTTATGTTGCAGCACTGTGACAGCCCATATAAATTGGCGCATAACCCCCAAAGAGGGCCGAGGGCGCAAGGATGGCGTCACTATTTTATGTGAGGATAAAACCTTGTCCGAGTTGGTTTCGGTTGTACTCTTTTTGGCGGCAATCGCCGTTTACTCCTACAAGGCCGGGCGAAATAAATTCTGGTTTATCCTGATTTTAGTGTTGCTCGCGCTGTTTATCGTGCTCAATGCCACACTCATTGCCAGCAACTATTTTACCGGCGATGGCATCACCGATGCGGTGTTGTATACCCTGACCAACAGCCTGACGGGCGCGGGCGTCAGTAAATATGTGGTGCCCGCCATTGGATTAATCATTGGTCTGTTTTTGCTGTTTTGCCTGCTGTCCTGGCTACTTCGCCGTCGCAAACGGCCGCATCATTTAGGCTGGAGTTTACTGGCTATCGCCTGCGCCGCTGGCTCGGTGCAAACCACACCTGCATTTCGTCAGGTGAAGGATCTTATTGCCTCGCACTCTCGCCTGGCCGACTCTGATTTCGACGACTACTACCATACGCCCAGTAAGACGATTCCCGAGCCCAAACTCAACGTGGTGTACATCTATGGTGAAAGCCTTGAGCGCACTTATTTTGATCAGCATGCCTTTCCTGGACTCGCGCCGGAACTGAGCCGAGAGAAAGACCAGAGCCTTGATTTCAGTGAAACTGAGCAGTTACCGGGCACCGATTACACTATTGCTGGTATGGTCGCTTCCCAATGCGGTATTCCCCTGTTTGCGCCTTTTGATGGCAACGCCTCGGCCTCGCTCTCCAGCTTCTACCCACAAAATATTTGCCTCGGCGATATTCTGAAGAACTCCGGTTATGAAAACTGGTTTATTCAGGGCGCGGATTTACGTTTTGCCGGTAAGGACACCTTCCTGTTGTCGCACGGCTTCTCGCCCGCACACATGTACGGCTCGCAGGAGCTCATCAGCCGCGTCGCCGATCCCAGCTATCGCAACAACTGGGGTTTTTACGATGACACGGTGATGGACGAAGTGTTTGAGAAATACGAAGAACTTTCACGTCAGCAAAAGCGGTTTGCCTTATTTACCCTGACGGTGGACACCCATCATCCTGACGGCTTTATCTCGCGCACCTGTCAGCGCAAAAGTTACAGCTACGACGGCAAACCGAACCAATCCTTCAGCGCAGTGACCTGCTCGCAAGAACATGTCGCGCGTTTGATTGCGCGCATCAAAGCGTCGCCGTGGTTTAAAAACACCATCATCGTGGTCAGTTCGGATCATCTGGCCATGAATAACACCGCGCATCAGTATCTGATTAAGCAGCCGCGCCGCGATCTGTTTATGGTGATTCGTGGTGACGAGCCACAGGCGCAAGTGCTGGATGGCAAACGCAGCACCCTGGATAACGGCGCGACGGTACTGGATATTCTGGGCGGTGATAAGGCGATTGGCCTCGGCCGCAGCGGCCTCTCTTCGACGTCCTTATCGGCACAGTTTGATGATATGGCGCAGAAGGTAACGGCATGGAAAGCCGATATCATTCAGCTGTGGAATTTCCCCAGTAAGATGGATACGTTTACCGTCGACCAGCAGAAAAACACCTTCAGCTTCTCCGGATCGACCTTCAAATTGCCGATTCTGTTCCGCGTCGGGCAGGATCGCGTCGAGCCGCTGCCAGAAGGCGAATACTCTGCCCCGCTGCGCTACCAGCTCGCCGACTTTACCTCCTCGGATAAATTCGTCTGGGTCGATCGCTGCTTCAAGATGGGCCGCTTATGGCAGCCTGATTTGGCACTCTCTACCGATCTCTGTGTCGCCATGGGCCAGATGGGCGCAAAACCGACGGTGATGCGCATTGATAAACCGCAGTGGAAGGGTAAAGCTCAATTCCCGAAAGCCGAAGTGAGTGCCGCCACTTATCAACTTAACGAGCAGCAGATTCGCGTGGAGGATAATGCGATTCGCTATAACGCCGACAGCTTCCTGCTGACCGTGCCAGGCGCACCCACTGGCGTGAAAGGTTTCACCGGAATCTCACGGCCCGAGAATTGGGGCAGGTGGTCGAATGCCAATCTGGCACCGGAAGTGAACATCGAATATGTCGATCCGTTGCCCGCCCGTTTTGATCTGGTGATCACCGCACGCGCCTATGGCCCTAATGCACATAGGCCCATCCCGGTGCGCGTCGGTGATGAGGAGCAGAGACTGAATCTCGGAGATGAATTCTCTACCACCACGCTGCACTTCAGTAATCCTAACGGCAGCCACAATCTGATTATCTCGCCGCCGGAGCCCCAGCTCTCCAACGATGGCAACATTACGGGCCAGGATCCGCGTAAATTGGGTATCGGTATGGTAGAGATAAAAATAATTCCACAGCCGTAACGTTAACGATTTCCTTCACAAATCAAGGCCTGCCTGCGTGCAGGCCTTTTTTATTAGCCCTTCACGTTACTCATTGTAAGCATTGATTTTTTTCGAGGCGGCGCGCAAAATCCATATCGTCACATTGAGAAACTATCACCCTCTGGATACGCTTACCTCTTCATGGAGCGACACCAGAGGAAATAAGGATGATATTGACAATGCTCAACACTCATAAAGCCTATAAAGCGTTGCAGGATGCGGGCGTTGCGGACAAGCAGGCCGAAGTCATGGTAGATATTTTTGCTGACATGCAGCAAGAAAATGCCTTAACCAAATTCGACTTGTCGCAAGCAACGGAAATCCTGGTACGGGAACAAAGAGCGACCCACCATCGCATTGATTCTCTTGAAGGGCGTTTCGACAAATTCGAAACGGAGGTCAATCAGCGATTTGACCAAATCGATGAAAGATTCGACAAAATCGATGTGAAATTTGAAAATATCGATGCGAAATTTGGAAAGATAGATGCAAAATTTGAAAAAATAGATGAAAAGTTTGAAAAGATCGATCAGCGGTTTGAAAAAATTGATGAAAAATTTGAAAAGATCGACCAGCGGTTTGAGAAAATTGATGCAAAACTCATCCAGCACGATGCTAAATTTAACGAATTAGATCAACGCATGCAGATTGGTTTCACGGAGCTAAAACAAGACAATGTGTGGATGAGGCGCATCATGTTTACTATCGCCACCACAATGATCGCGTTTACCACCAAATATCTGTTAAGCAACTGAGCCGGGCACCTCGCCCGGCTGTCACATGCCCTTAGCGCAGCGCCTGCAACTTTGCGCGCTGCGTTCCATCCTCATTGAAATTGTCTGCTGCCAGCCAGCGCTCAAAGGCCTGTTTCAACTGCGGCCACTCCCCATCAATAATGGAGAACCAGCAAGTGTCGCGGCTGCGGCCTTTATAGACGATTGCCTGACGAAAAATGCCTTCAAACTGGAAACCCAACCGTAATGCTGCCTGGCGAGAGGGCTGATTACAGCTGTCGCATTTCCATTCGTAGCGACGATAGCCCAATTGTTCAATGGCATAACGCATCAGTAAATAGTGCGCTTCCGTCGCCATGCGGGTTTGTTTAAGCAGCGGCGAAAACGCCACATGCCCCACTTCCACCACACCGTGCGTGGTATCGATACGCATCAGCGCCAACGTCCCGACGGCACGCTGGCTGTGCAAGTCAATCACCGCGAAGTGCATGGGATCGTGTCCCTGCTCAATCTTTCTGGCATAGGCAAGATAAGCCTCCTCACTGGTGAAAGGCTCAGCAAACATATAGGTCCAGTCGCGCCCGTCGCTGGCCTGCGCATAAGCCACATAGAGTTCGCGGCCATGGCGCTCAGCACTGAGTGGTTCCAGTCGGCAGTAGTGGTCGGTAAAGGTCTCATAAGCGGGCCAACTGCGCGATTGCCACTCTGGCAGAGGCGCACCTACCGGTTGTCCGTACTGGTTCGTGTATTGCGTCATCGCTCTATTCCCTTGTCAGTGAATGCCAGTTGCACAGCGTGCCAGTTTGCTGGCATGTTAAAAAGCACCACATTCAATGAAATTTATGGATCCACGAACAATCACAATGAATGAGAGTGAATTGCACAGCCTGTTACTGACACCGTTACTTCCCGACGGCACGCTTACGCTGCAGCAGCAGCTATTACAGCGCATTAAACAGGCCATTCTGACAGGCGCGATCTCCGCAGGAACGCCTTTGCCCTCAACACGTCAATTGGCTGCCGACCTTAAGGTGTCTCGCAATACGGTAACAGGCGTTTGGGCACAGCTACAGGCTGAAGGCTTTCTGGTTAGTGATTGTCAGGGCAGCCGCATCAGTCCTTTCGCGCAGCAGCCCCCCACCTCCCATCACGACGTCAGCGCCAGTGACCTTCTGTTACCACCAAGAGTGGCGCAGATTCGTTCCCACCACCGGCCCTTAAGCCAGGAGATGGCGCTGCGGCCCGGCGTTCCCGCGCTGGCACACTTCCCGCTGGCCCAGTGGCGACGCACGCTCAATCGCGTGATGCAGCATCAGCCACAACAACTCCTCGGCTACGGTGATCCGCTCGGCGAGCCTACTCTGCGTGCCGCACTGGCCCAACATCTGGCACTGGCGCGCGGCGTCCGCTGTTCACCGGAGCAAATCGTCATTACCGAAGGCGCACAGCAGGCGCTGACGCTGTGCGTGTCTCTACTGAGCCAGCGCGGCGAAATCGGTTGGGTGGAAGAGCCGGGCTATCGCGGAGCAAAAGCCGCCATGCGCCTTGGGGATATGCGCGTTGAGCCTCTTCAGGTGGATGCACAAGGCCTGGCGCCGCAACCCAGTGACTGGCAACAGCGCCCGCCGCGACTGATCTACACCACCCCAACTCATCAATATCCCACAGGCGTGGTGATGAGCGCACCTCGTCGTCTGGCACTTCTCGCCACAGCGCGCCAGCATCAGTCGTGGATTATCGAAGACGACTACGACAGTGATTTCCGCTACAGCGGCGAACCGATCGCTGCGATGCAAGGCATGATGCAGCCATCACCGGTGATTTACGTGGGATCGTTCAGTAAAACGCTGTTTCCGGCACTTCGCATTGGATTTATGGTGCTACCGCCCCAGCTGTTGGCGTTGTTACGTCCGGCCTTGCATGAATTACTGCGCGGGGGAAATCGCCCCGAACAGCAAGCGCTGGCCCAGTTTATTAACAGCGGGGATTACAGCCGCCATCTGAGCAAAATGCGCCGTCTCTATCGCCAGCGTCAAACCAGCTTGCGCGAAGCGCTGTTGATAACCCTGGGAGCGCAGACGTCGTTGCTGGGCGGCGAGTGCGGCATGCATCTGGTATTGCGACTTGCGCATGAACAACAAGATACAGAAGTGGTGGAGCGTCTGATGACCAGCGGCTATGCGCCCGGTGCGCTGTCGGGGTTTTATCTGGGAGAGGAGAAACAGCAAGGGTTGGTGCTCGGATACGGCAACAGCAGTACCAGCCAAATCATTGCTGGCGTCGCGCGCATCGCGCAGTGCCTGGACGTGAAGTAGCGGCGGCCTGATAGCCACCGCGACAAAGGACTAACCTTTAAAGAAGATATCGCCTGATTTACCCATCACGATCTTGCCGCTGTCATCGGTGATCAGGATGTAGTTGGCGTTGATATACGCCCAGTGCGTGCCAGGCTGCGGTGCCGGCAGATGGCGCGGCTGCCACTCAACGATGGTGTACTGCTTTTTGCGGTACTCATCCGGCACCACATCACCGACCTTGTACTCTTTGTAGTCGATGATAATGGTGTTCAGGTCGTAGTTATTCTTTCCTACGGGTGCATCCTGCATGCCATTTTGTGATGGACGAATCGGTGCCACATCACCGGAAGATTCGGCCGGTTCATTGCTGGCAGGTGCATCTGCTGCAGGTGCCTGAGTTTGTGCATCAGGCGCAACCTGCTGCACCTGAGGTGGCGGTGGTACGTTATCCGTTTGCTCGCCTGCAGCCAGTGCGGCTGGAGTCAGGCTTAAAGCGCCCAGAAAAATTCCTGCAGAAAGAAGGGTGACATGTGTCCTGCGCATTGGTGATTTCCACTCTGGTTAATTATTAACTGTCCAATTTACTGACAAGTGCAGCACGCAGAAGGTTCCCCCGGCGCGCTTTGCGCGTCAAATTCGCTGCACAGCATACCTCAGCGAAGGCGTTTTTTGGCGCAGCAAAATTGCAAGCAACCATTTTTTTACTCAGCCTGGTTTTTCTGCGCCAGATCCATCAGCAGGGCAATCCCGAGATAGTTACTCCAGTTAAAGGCATTCTGCAGCACCACAATGGCATTACCATTTTGCTTATCAAATCCGATAAAGCTGGAATAACCGCCAATGTAACCCACCTGGTAAGTGATTTTCTGATCACCATAGGTGTCTGTTACCCAGGCAATATTCTGCGACTGATTGCCATGTTTCTCGTAACCGTGATTGACCTGCGCAAAAGCCGCATTGATAGACGTATTGGCACCCTCATGCAGGTGCGCATCCAGATAGCGGATGAGATCGCGCGCATTGCTGTAGAGACTGGCGGCCGCCACCATGTTATTGCTGAATGCCCAATCCGGCGTCAGCTCACCTCGCGGAATCAGTTTCGGCTGATCGCCTGCATGCCCCAGGGCGCGCCAGGGGTAACCGCGCAGGGTCTGCGGTTTGAAGCTGCTGCTGGTCATACCCAGCGGCTGGAAAAGATTACGTTGCGCCAGGATTTCGATGTCCTGATGCAAACGATGTTTGAGGATATAGCCGAGCAGCGCATAGCCCAGATTAGAATACTGTGCCGCCGGTTTGGCTGGCGCGTCAAAATCAGACAGATAACCCAGCACCGCATCACTGTCCAGATTGCCGTAAAAATTCTCACCGCTGCGTAGATAAGCCATAAATTTCATAAACATCGGCAGATCCATATCCTGGCGCGGCAAGCCAGACGTGTGAGTCACTAACTGCAGCAGCGTGATACGTTTCGCATCCTCACTGAGTGGCACATTCGCGGGGAGTAGCGTCGCCAGCGTATCATTCCAGTGCAACTCACCGCGATCCACCAGCTCAATAATCACTTCCGCCGTCATGCCTTTACTGAGAGAACCAAGCGCAAACAGCGTATCCGGCGTAATCGGATAACGGTGCACCGCATCGGTCACGCCAAAACTGTAAAACTTTGCAGGCTGACGCTGATGGATAATCGCAATGCTGATGCCTGACACCTGCTTCTGCTGCATGTAATGCCGCACGATGTCATCGACGTTTTCATTGAAAGTCGCATGGGAGAGATAGACTTTATCGCCGACCGGCGCAGAAGTTTGTGACAGCGTGCCACAGGCGCTCAATAGCAAACTGGAGCACAACAGCAGCGATCGCGGAATGATGCAGCGCATCACCGATTATTCCTGGTGAAAGTTTTCATAACAATTGATTTATAAGATATTTTTTATTTTTAGCAAAACGTGCGATGGGTGTTTGTGGCGAAATATAACACAGAAGATGAGAATCGCCACCTGCCAGAAACAGGTGGCGAGGCGGGATTATGGGTTCACCGGAATTACCGAACCCTGATAGTGCTGGTTGATAAATTCAGCAGTTTGCTTTGACTCCAGATCTTTGGCTAATTCGAGAACACGTGGATCATGGGCCAGTTTTGGCGTCGTCACCAGCACGTTCGCGTACGGATTATCTTTTGCCTGCTCCAGCGCCAGCGCATCTTTCGATGGCACTAACCCCGCCTGTAACGCGTAGTTGCCGTTAATGATCGCCAGTTGCGCATCATCCAGTGCACGCGGCAGCTGTGGTGCTTCGATTTCAATGATTTTCAGATGATGCGGGTTGTCACTGATATCTGCCGTCGTCACCAGCGAACTGGCGTTGCTGCCTTTGAGCTTAATCAGACTGCTATCCTGCAGCAGATACAGCGCACGGCTGAGGTTGGTGACATTATTAGGAACCGCGACCTGCGCGCCATCAGGCAGATCTTTCAGGGATTTAACTTTATGCGAGTAAATGCCCAACGGCTCAATATGCACCGTCGCCACCACTGCAAATTTCTCTCCCAACGCTTTTTCCTGATCGCGCAAATAAGGCACATGCTGGAAGTAGTTTGCATCCACATCGCCGCGCGCTAACAATTCATTGGCGTTGAGATTGCCGTTGAGCTCAATCACCTTCAGGTCGAGCTTTTTATCGGTTTGTTTGATGTGGTTGAGGATTTCACTGTGCGGCACCGGATCGGCCGCCACGCGCAATGCGGCTGCCGAAGCAGAGGTACTGAATACTGAGAGCAGTACCAGCGTGGCTATCACCTTTTTAGTCATGTGCTTTCCTTACTTTTATTATGATTGAACGGTGTTCTGGGCGTCGGCGTAGTAACGCGCTGCCACGTCGCGATGCGATCGCAAACGCCCTTTGAGATAGTTCCAGCCCACTTCACGCAGCAAGGGGTTGGTGGGATCGCTGGTCGGCCCACGCGCTTCAGCCGCCAGCTGCGGCGGTAATTGATAAAGTGGTACTTCGGCATCCAGCTGGGCACCGAGGAAAAAGGCGATGGAAACACGCTCCTTTTGTGCAGGCGGTGACAGCACGCGATGTACCGTGGCACGCAGATAACCATTGGTCGCAATCTCCAGTAATTCGCCGATGTTCACCACAAAGGCGCCCGGTTTCGGCAATGCATCCACCCAGTTGCCCGGCGTCACTTCGACCTGTAAGCCGGGCTGCTCATCCTGTAGCAGAAACGTCAGGAAGCCAGAGTCTTTATGCGCGCCAACGCCCTGCTGGCTGGCATCGCTGGACTGACCGGGATAACGGATCAGTTTCACATGTTCATTGGGATGCGTGCCGTACAGTGCATCAAATGCATCTGGCGGCAGCGACAACGATTTGGCAAACGCACGCAGCAGGCGCAGTGCAATACCGGTCATCGCCTGCTGCCAGGCGTGGATCACCGGCCTGAGTTGCGGCAGCGCCTCTGGCCATAGATTTGGCCCCTGCAGACGCTTCCATGCGGGATCGCCCGTTTGTAACGCTAACGCCACACGTTCAGCGCCAATATCAAACTGCTCACGCTGGTCGCGTTGCTCGCGGGTATATTCCACGCCAGCCCGGTTGTAGCCGCGGAAGTGCGGCGAGTGGATCATCGAAACGCGCTGCTTCTCCTCATCCGGCAGGGAAAAAAACGCCTGCGTGATGCTTTGTACGTTCTGCAGCAGCTGAGGATTGATGCCATGATTGATCAGGTAGAAAAAACCGACATCGCGTGCCGTGGAGCGCAGTTCGGCGAGATAAGGCGACTGGTCAGCATCCGGGAGTTCCAGCAATGCCAAATCCAGCACCGGCAATATTTCCGCCATACAATTTTGTCCTTAATGCAGTAAAGTTCTGCGTTTACGCTGCCACTGGCGTTCCATTCCAGCCAATACTGTTGCGCAATATGTTATGGCGAATGATTTTTAGGAATGCTTCAGCAATCGATATGCAAAAAGCGGTAAATCCGTGCCGCTTCCCGCTATAATCGCGCCGTCAAAATTTTGCCTACCCGCACCGCACAGGAGATGCCGTATGAACCAAGGCCCGTTAACCGAGAAAGAACTGAACTGGCTGGAAGATATGCTGGAGAAATACGGCAATGAACAGTCGGTGGTGGATACCTCCGAGCTGGACGGCATGCTGACGGCACTGCTCTCCGGCCCGAACGATATCGAACCGAGTGAGTGGCTGGTGGCGCTGTGGGGTGACAAAAAGCACATTCCAAAATGGGCCAACGAGCGTGAAATGGATCGCTTTATGGCGCTGATTTTCCAGCACTTCAATGATATTGCTGAGCGTCTGGCTGAATTTCCGGAGCAGTTTGATCCTCTGTTTGGCATGCAGGAGATGGAAGGTCAGGAGTTCACTGTGGTGGAAGACTGGTGTTATGGCTATCTGCGCGGCGTGGCGTTAGATGCGGATTGGGATCAGCTGCCAGAAAGCCTGCAACCGGCGATGGCCGCCATCACGCTGCACGGCAGTGAAGCGCAGCTGGCAAAGCGTGAAGCCTTCTCGCCAGAGGAGTTTGAGGCCAGCATTGACGCCATTCGCCCGGCGGCGCTGGAGTTGCATGAATACTGGCAGGAACAGCGCATGGCACAGCCCGATCCGGAACCCCAACTGCCACACTTCGCGGGTGAGAAAACCGGCCGTAACGATCCCTGCCCGTGTGGTAGTGGTAAGAAGTACAAACAGTGTTGCGGTAAATAACGCGAAATAATGAGAGGGGCGCGCCAGAGTACGCCCCGTCATCTCAGGATGCAGGCTTTATATCCGTGACCAGCGTCGGCAATTGCCATGCACCGCCAGCGCGAATCGCACGACACATGCCGGTGGTAGCATCACTGCTCTGCACGAAATCCTTGCCATCCCATACCCAGGCCGCCGTACTCCAGCAGTCGCCAATGCCGCGCCCTTTCTGTGCCTCGGAAATCATGCCTTCGCTGTAATCTGAACCGGAATCGGTGATCAGCTGCGGTTTACCCTGTAGCGCACGATCCATTAGCCAATAGCCATAGCCTTCGTTATAGGCCCCGCGCCAGCACAGCGCGGCAATCAGCACATGCGCGTCATCCACTGGCGTTAACGTGAGCGGCTCAGCGCCCTCTTCGGGTTGATCATCGGTAGGATCCAGATTATCGCAGCTGTCGTCATCGGTCAGTGAAGCAATCAGCTTCGGCTTGAGCAGCGCCAGTTCATCCGCACTCAACGGACGCGGCGCGGCTTTCTCGACTTTAACCTGCTGAATCACCGGCATTGCGACCGCCGCAGGCACACTGTTTTCAGGCTTATTGCCCTTGCGCACCAGCGCGCCAGGCGTACTCAGACGACCTTGCGCATCGTCCATCTTCAGCAGCGTGGCAAAGGCGCCATTACTGGAAAGCTCGAACGGCTCTTCGCCGCCGCGAAACTCCACTTTGCCACTGCCTTTGATGGCATTAATCAGCGCCAGCGTTTGCGCATCGGTCAGCGTCCACTCATCGTTCTCGGCTTTGGTGACCTCGCCCTGCGCGTGATCATCAATCCACAGCGCCAGTGCATCCACTTGCTTAGAATCATCATCGCCAGTATCAGCCAGCACCACGCGTCCATGGGTTGGCGCATTGGGCCCGCCCTCTCGCGTGAGCAGGACTGAACCACCAGCGCCCTCTTCAGCGCTATAACCCGCCGCGCGGCAGGTTAAGGTATTGTCGCAGGCGAGTTCCCAGTCTTTATGGCTGAAGGAGACGCCATCTTCATCTGCCAGCAATGGCGCGCTCAAACTGGTGAGCAGTGCGAACGCCAGCAGCAATCGGGTTTTCATGCCATCACTCCATAACGGTAAAGGTGGCTAGTGTGATGATTTTTAGGGCGCGGGAGAAGTGAATTTTTTGCGCTGATATCCGATCGACAGCGATGCCACAATTTGCTGGCGGACACGGCACCGATTGTCTTTCGTCAGCAGAATAGCGGCGACTATACAATCCTCCGCATTAACACTGAAAGATTCGTTAGCGGAAGGAGAAAGTGGTTTTACCGTGCATGTGAAGTGATCGCGCGGCGTTGGCATTACTCATAAAGCCAACGCCCTGCTTTGGCAGATTCAATCAGCATACCCAGGGTAAAGTCCGGCACAACTGGGACTTCTCGCTTATTGAAGGGATTCAGGATCTGCGCCAGTGATGGTTCGTCCGGATAGTAGGTATCAATCAAAAATCCGCTGCGTTCTACCGCGAATTCATTGAAAAACTCGTCCATTAACGCCTGCGCTTCTTCACGCTCGAAGTTAAGATCGGTATCGATATCGATCTGTGGCGTCAGCGTTTTTTGTTTAAACAGATAGACGCCGTCGTAGCGACGTACTAATTCGTAGATACGCTGGTCGATTTCGTCGGTCATTACCTACCCTCCTGCTAAACGAGCGGCTATTCTGCCATGCAATCGCATCTGCCAGGTAGCGTAAAAGATTGCGCGGTGCCGCTACGCTACCTACTCCGCCAATGTTCAGCAGTTTGATAGATTGAAACAGCACGGTCATTTGGCTGTTCGCCAACATAAATTCGCAAAATACAGTATATATAACAACTATATATCCAAAAACACCTAACACGATTGCTTCATGTATTATTGATAGCCCGCGCCAAACTGACCGCGGGTGTATGACTTTCTTGTCACCATAATAGGACTGGCGCCTCAGGCAATGACCGGCATAAAAGCGGCGGCGGCCTGAATATGCCGTTGATTAACGTGGTCAACCTGAGATTTTTTACTGGCGCGTGCGGGTGGGCTGCACAAACTGCAGGTAAAGGGTTTTTTGATGTTCTCGGTGATGACCACATATCCTCCATGGCAGATCCGGCACGCTTTACGGGAAATAATGCCGCACTCAACAAAGCGAATTAATGTCCAGGCGCGCGTCAGACTTAATTTAGGCTTCACATGACTCTGGCCGCAACACTGTTCCAGATAGAGCCGATAGGTTTTCATCAATACGTTAATCGGCGGGCTATTTTCCGTCGCTTTCAAATACAGATAAATGTTGTAAAACATCGACGAGTGAATATTCTGCTCCCACGACATAAACCAATCTTCGGAAAAGGGCAGCATGCCTTTTGGCGGCGGACATCCTCGTAACTCCTTATACAAACGTAATAATCTTCGTCGACTCAGGGATGTCTCAGACTCTAGAACTTGCATACGTGCACCAAGAGAAATCAACTCTATGGCGATATGATTGTCATGCACTTCCTGCAATAAATTTCTTTGATACATCTCGCCACCTTAATCCACAGCCACAGGCTCTTTATTGAGTGAATTAAGTAAATCCGTCGACAAGATAATGCCTGTGTGAATTTTCTGTAGTGCCTCAATCCTCGAATCTTTCGTGAGATTCTCAATCAAGACTTCATCATCTATGCGCAAGCGGCAAATGAATTGATTGGTCGAGGCCAGTTTCAACAATTGGGGTAACGTCAGAGCCTTGAGATTCTCGGTAGTAGCCTCCGATAAGCCAAGGCGAAAACCTGCCGCAAACTTATCCTGTCGAATTAATTGTTGCGCCAGCAAAAGGTAAGATAAATTCATATCGTGGATATGCTGAAGATACTCATCAAAGTCAGACATTGATAACACCTTATTTTATCGTGCAAAGCAGAAGTTATTAAGAAATGAATATCCATTCCCCATGTGATGCTGATAATCGTGAGGTCATAGAGTGAACGTCTATGTTACCATCGAGCATCTTAACAACCGACGATTGAGCCGCATCCAGCAATGGAAAAATGATATCCATCAGAATTTCCCGTAACAATACGCCAGAAAAACCTCGAATCAGGAACCAACCATAACCCAATGATTATTAAAAACAATAATGTTATTAATTCTTATTAATTATCAATATTGTCCTTTAACAGCTTGACAGGTGCTTCATCACTTCATATTGCTCCATCATAATCCATTCGACTGCGCAAACGTTTTATTGCCAGACTGTGAAGCTGACTCACTCGTGTCTCCGTAATGTCAAGAATCAGGGCAATTTCGCGCATATTGAGATCATAGTGATAATAAAAATACAAGATGCGCCTCTCCCGATCAGGAATATAGCGTATGTAGTCAGCAATACGCTCCATCAAATCCCCCTGAATTGAGTGATGCAGGGGATTTAGCAAGGTATGTTCTTCATCAACCTGTTCCCACAGATCGGCATAATGCTCTTGCAATTCATCCATCGAATACAGTTGGCTGTAATTATTATCTGCCAGCATCTGCTGAAAATCCCGCAGTGATACGCCCATTCGATTGGCAATATCCCTTTCACTTGCACTCGCGCCCTGCTCCTGTTCCATTATTTGGATAACAGCAGATATTTCACGAGAATGGGTTCTGACGCGACGCGGCACCCAATCACGTTCTCGTAGTTCATCGATCAACGCCCAGCGCACGCGTTGTGTAATCCAGGCACTGAGCGTGAAGCCTTTCTTCGCATCATAACTGTCAACAGCAGCAATAAATCCGATTGACCCTGCCTGAATGAGATCATCGAACTCTACGCTAGCCGGTAATCTTTTTTGCAGGCGTAATACCTCCTGCCGCACCAGATAATGGTATGTTAGCCATAATTCGTTTTTATCATTCAGACCGGATGCGGTATATAATCCATCCATATTGCCACCCATCTGATAGTTTTGTTATTGATTATCAACTGAGCGTTATGATTTATATAGCGCAATAAGGTTTTAGGATCTGTGCTATTTGAACTCTTTAATTAGCTAATGAGTGATGCGTTAAAATGATTCTCAGTGCGTATTTTCTTTTGCCGTTTGCCCATCCAGAACAGTTGTTAACAGCACTGCGCTAAACAACATGGCTATCTGATGCAGACATTACGCGCCACGCTCTCTGTGCCAGAGGCCAGCACGCGGCCATTAAACAGATAGAGGGCAATCACACTCACATCGCCTGCCTGCCAATGCGGGAAGACATACTTTTGTATGTCCTCATCGCGGCTTTTATCACCCAGGCCACGGCTGTGTTGTGTGACGGTGATTTTAAGCAGGTTGTGGTTAAACTCGCCGTTAAACCACACCGCACGATGAATCGGGATGACTGGCGCAATCAGCTGACCGTCTCTAAAACGAGAAAGCGTGCCGAGATAGCTGAGATGGCCCTGGCTGAAGCCATCGCGATAGCTGCGGTATATTCCCTGCGTCAGCACCCATTCACGCTCACTTTTGATGTCATAAAATGCCAGCGGAAACAGGCACTGGGACTGCTGTGTGGTGACGGTCAGCCAGCGACCGATTACGGCAGCAAACGCCAGCACAAAGCAGCCGATAAACAGCCAGAGCTGCGGGGATTTAATTGACGCGAAAATAGAACGACTCGCACGCATTGTTCGCTTCCTCAAAGGGTTGTTGGCACGCAATTACACCCTGATGCTGCGGATTGTTGGCTGAATTGAGAGTGACATACAGCACGCTGGCCGCAGGTTTATCCGGGTTCGTCTCCAGTACATAACGGCGATAAGTGCGCAGCGTGGCTTCGATTAAGGCGTGCTGAGTTTGATGTCCTTTCGGCACCCAGACGCTGCTGCCAACAGGGATGGCCGGGCCTTGCCAGCTGACAAAATCAATTGGTTTTGGCGTAAGAAGAAAAAAGTGTTGTACCAGCAAAGCCACCAGATACCCGGCGGTGATTCCCGCGATGGTGATGCCTGATGCGCGCCGCCACTCCAACGTGCCACGAACAGGTGACGAAAGGGGCATCGGCAGTGGGACGGGGTGTTCGACAACATGCGGCGTATTAATGATTAAGCGATAACCACTCCGTGAGACGGCCAGCAAGCTAACCTGTTGATCCAGCTCCAGCGACAGCAATGCGCGGCGCAGTTTGTTAATCATCACGCGCACGCTGTTATCAGTGGCGGCATAACCGGCACAGCGCCAGCCAATCTCCATCAGTTGTTCATGCGTTAGCACTTCGCCTTGCGCTTCCGCCAGTGCATACAGGCAGCGCGCAGCACTGGCGGGTAGCGTCACGGACATATCATCCAGCGTACGGTTCAGGATGCGCGTACGTCGATCTAATCTGGCCGCCTGACCAAGCAAGATTGTATGGGGCATAGAGATGTCGTCTATCGATTGGGGTAAGAGCGGGTCGGTTGTTAATGTTATGTTTGCGCTAACCGATCCCATTTTTTGCGGCTAAAGAGTGCCAGATTTTCAGCGCAATCCCGCGTTTATTTTTCCGAAAATCACCCAAAACCCACTTAATCATTAAGGTTATTTATTTGATCTATCCCGTGTGAGCTACAGGGTTATTTTTTATCGATAATTAACAAGGCCAATGAGCGATTCACGTTAGTTGTTCAGGTAATAATGATTAGTATTTTTCATCGGTAGGCGGCACGATTGTGCCAGCGGTGACAGTGTTGAGTCATCAGAGGACCGTGGGGTATTGAGTGCGGTGAGGATTATGTTTTTGAAATGGATATTGCTATTGATTATGAAGGGGTTATAGCTAAATTTCAGGCACAAAAAAAGCCGCTCGTAAGCGACTTAATTTTGCATCAATCGATGGTGCCGAAGGTCGGACTCGAACCGACATGTATCTCTACGGTTGATTTTGAATCAACTGCGTCTACCGATTTCGCCACTTCGGCACTGAAGAGGATGCGGAAAACGTTGGCGATTATACCGTTACGCGCAGAGTGCGCAACACTAATCGACAAGGCTGTGCGCTAAGCGTTGAAAAAACCAGCACTTCGCCGCTTATCAGGCGTAAACCCGGCAGCGCGAGTGCCTTTCAGGCGCTTTCTTGTGCAGATTCCAGAACATTCCCAAACTCCCACCACTTCGGAACTTTCTGTGCTTACGCCTCTCTTAACCAAAACTGACAGCGTCAGATGTATAAAACAAAGAGGTTGAGATGAACAAAGCAACACAACGCATCATTTTGGGATTGGGTATCGCGGCGGCACTGACAGCAGGAAGTGCATCGGCGGCGAGCTGGCAGGATCAGCTGAGTAGCGCGGCATCACAGCTGTCTCAGCAAAACAGCGGCTCTACCACCACCAGCAACACGCAGAACGGCGGTCTGTCGCTCTCTTCGCTGAGCGGTTTACTGAATGGCGGTGACAAAGCGGTCAGCTCCAACAGCATGACCAACGCCGCAGGCGTGATGTCTTACTGCGTGCAGCATAACGTGGTGGATAACAACGTCTCATCGGTCAAGGATCAGGTACTGAGCAAGCTCGGTCTGAGCAGCCCTGCCGCGCAAGAGCAGAAAACCGATTACCAGCAGGGTCTGCAAGGTTTGCTGAACACCGGCAACGGCCAGCAGCTGAATCTGCAGAGCCTGAGCAATTCGCCGATGGGTGAGAAAGTGAAGACTAAAGCCTGTGACGTGGTGCTGAAGCAGGGCAAGAAGTATATCGGCATGTAATCCTCGCCCTATTTCGGGTAGCAGGGGCGTTGGCGGCTTTCTTTCCCCCGCATCGAAGCACATCGGGTGTCTCTCGATCGCCGCCGTTCTGCAACCGGCATGATGATGGGTGAAGTGACCATGAATAAGGCGCGAGCTGTCCCTCGCGTCTTATTTACTTTTGATGGGGAGTGCAATAAATTGCGCCGCTACGACCCATCAACCCATTAGCCAATTAATTCATCAACACTTTAGTTTCTTCAACCACCCTCTCCAGCACACCCACCGCCTGCTCAAACGATTGAATATTGGTGTAGCCAATCACCAGCCCGTAGCGTTTCTGGGTTTGCGTATACCAGCCAGAAAGCGGTAACACCCGCAGCTGATGACGCTGCCAGATCTCCGCCAGCGCCACATCCTGAATACCCCGCCGCAGGAACGCGACGATGTGCATGCCGCCGTCAGTGAGTTCAAACTCAAACAGCTGCGGGAAACAGTGTTGTAGCGCATCCAGCATCATGCGGCGGCGCTGCTGATACAGAATGCGCATCTTCTTAATATGGCGATAGAAATGCCCTTCACTCAGGAACTGCGCGAGGATCTTCTGCGGTAACAACGGCATACCGGTTTCGAGGATTTCGCCCAGCTCGCTGAAGCGTTCGATGGTCTGTTGCGGCATCACCAGATAGCCCACGCGCATCGCAGGCATCATGGTTTTACTGAAGGTGCCGGTGTAGATTACCCGATCGTGCACATCCAGGCTTTTCAGGGCGGGAATCACTTTGCGCGTGTAGTGAAACTCGCCGTCGTAATCGTCCTCAATAATCCAGCTGCTATTTTGCTGTGCCCACTCCAGTAACTGATGCTTACGAGGCAGCGATAGCGTCACCGCCAGCGGGCTCTGATGCGTTGGCGTCACTACCGCAAAGCGTGCGTCTGAGTGATAACGCTGCAGGAAATCCACGTCGAGACCTTCACGATCCACCGGCACATAGTGCAGATTCGGTGCGATGCGCTTCAGCAGTTTCTGACCAAAGAAATAACCCGGATCTTCAAACAATACTTTGTCGTGAGGATGGGCCAGTACTGAAAGGATCAACCGCAGGTTGGCGCGATAACCGGTGGTGATAAAAATCTGCTCCGGTTGGCAGTTCAGCCCGCGCGAAATATTGAGGTAGCTGGCAATCGCCTCACGCAGTGGCTGGTAGCCCATAATAGCGGGCATGATCATTTCATCAGGCCGCAGCGTGCGCGCCGCCTTGCCTGAGATCAGCAGCCATTTCTTATGCGGAAATTCATCCAGCGCGGGAATGCCCAGTCGCAGCTCGCCTTTGCTTTCAATCACCGGATGTTCCAGCCGCGTGGAAGGTGGCGGAGTGGAGATAACAGCAGCTTCACCAAGATTAAGCGCAGGGTTCACGCGCGTACCCTTCGCTCCCTGGCTGACAAAGTACCCTTCACCGATCAGGATCTCGTAGGCCGCCTCCACAGTTTTGCGCGCCACCTGCAGTTCACTGGCTAACACGCGGATCGCGGGCACCCGATCGCCCGGCTTTAAGCGCCCTTCCAGGATCTGCTGGCGATAGCGAGCGTAAATTTCTTTGTAGCCCATCTGTCTTCCTTCATCACGATGAGGTGTACATGAATTTGCCCCCACAAAGTGAGAGCACCACTCAGCAACATAATCATGTCCTACCTGTTTTCCATCATATTGACCCTTTTCCCTTCGACATAGAAGTTTAAGATGCTCCCATCAACCCGATAACCCTTCACAGGCCGCCATGAAGATTGTTCATTACCAAACACCCACCGAGCTGGCGCGCTGCTATGCGTTGATGCGCGAACTGCGTTTCAAGCTGACGGATGAAGCCGCGTTTGTGGCGCAGGCGCTGCGCCAGCAAGCACAGGGCTATCGACTGGCGGGCTTCGAACAGGATGGCAAACCGGTGGCACTGGCGGGCTATCGCCTGCTGGAGAACTTTATTCATGGCCGCTTTTGCTACATCGATGATTTGGTGACCTGCGACCACGCTCGCAGTCAGGGTTTAGGGGCAGCTTTACTGCACGGCCTGGCACTGCAAGCACGAGAACAAGGCTGCGGGCGCATCGTGCTCGACACCGCGCTAAGCAATCAACGAGCACAACAATTTTATCAACGCGTTGGTTACCACGCGTTGGGACTGCACTTTTATCGCGATCTCGCTGAGGGAGAAAATTTATGAAACTGCTGCACATTCAGGTCAGCCCGGATCTGGCTGGATCGGCCTCACGTAGCGCCTCGGCGCGTTTGGTGGAGAAACTTCGCGTCCAGCATCACGGTCTGGAAGAAACGGTACTGGATCTGGCGCAGCATCCGTTGCCACACCTGGATGCCTTCACCATTGGCGCGTTCTTTACTCGCCCGGAGGATCGTAACGATGCACAGCGTGCTGCCATTCAGACTTCCGAAAAAATGGTGGATCAGCTGTTCGCCTGCGACACCCTGGTTATCTCATCGCCAATGTGGAACCTCGGTTTGCCGTCGGTGCTGAAAGCCTGGTTTGACCATATCACCCGCGCCGGACACACCTTCGCCTTTACCCCGGAAGGCACCAAAGTCGGTCTGGTGAGCGGCAAGAAGGTGTACAGCGTGGTCGCCAGCGGCAGCGTGTTTGCCCACGGCCCGTTTGTGCAGGATGACCAGTTCACGCCTTACATCCGCGTGGCACTCGAATACATCGGCATCACCGATGTGGAATTTATCCGCGTGGACGGCACGCACGATCCCGTCAGCCGCGACACCGCATTACCCCGGGCTCTGCAAGCCATTGACCGCTTATTTTGAATGAGGAAAACATCATGACTTCACGCGTTAACCATTTTAAAACCGCACCAGCACTGGCCAAATCCATGTCCGATTTCTCTAACACCGTGGCGAATACCGCACTGGAGAAGTCACTGAAGCACTTAATCGATATCCGCGCTTCACAGCTCAATCACTGTGCCTTCTGCCTCGACATGCATGTGAAGCAGGCGAAAATTGATGGCGAGCGCGAACTGCGTCTGCACCACGTTTCTATCTGGCGTGAATCTCCGCTGTTCAGCGCACGTGAGAAAGTCGCTTTTGCTCTGACCGAAGCGCTGACCCGCATTGGTGAACACGGCGTGGATGAAGCGCTGTACGGTGAAGTGCGTGAACACTTCTCTGAAGGCGAAATCAGTGAGCTGACCTTCAAGATTGCTGCCATCAACACCTGGAACCGCCTGATGATTCTGTCACAGATGGCACCGGGGGCACTGGACAGCGCTTACGGCCTGGATCGTGCTGATTTGCGTTAATTTTTACCGCCAGTAGCGCGTGCTGCTGGCGTTGTCATGTTCATCTGCGCTGCCTGACGCTATAGTGAGATTTTGCACCACACAGGACAGCGCGCATGAAAGGCATCAATATTG
This sequence comes from Pantoea sp. alder81, assembly GCF_020179835.1. Taxonomy (GTDB): domain Bacteria; phylum Pseudomonadota; class Gammaproteobacteria; order Enterobacterales; family Enterobacteriaceae; genus Pantoea. Next base: position 258,063 of record NZ_JAIUDA010000003.1, read on the forward strand.
CGATTTACTTCGATCCCGACCTGATTCACATCAGCGTTCATCAACAGGATGACAGCTATCTCAGCCACCACTTCAGCTACGATGACAGCGTGATTGAAGAGATTTACCAGTGGCTTGAGCAGTTCACGCCTAATCGCACCCACATTTGCCTGATTGAGCACGATACTGCCGATATCCTTGCCGATGAGTTGGTCGATAACGGCTATCACGTCCATCAGGTGACGCAGCATGATCTCCTGAACTGGTTTGCCAGCGAGCCTCCCGCAGAACCCGATGGTTCGCCAGTGCGCGCACTGCTGCGCTATCTGGAAAACGAAAACCCGTCTGAATACCAGTCCCGCACCCCGCAAATCGAAGCCCTGATGGATATGCTGGATGAGCTGGACGATCTGGAAGGCGTGGATGAAGTCGAGGATGAGGATAACCTGCCGGATGACGTGCTGCGTTTGATGAAGCAGAAGAAAATCACCGCCAACGAAGCCGCAGAGCGTTTACTGCCCGACGTTAATGAACGCATTCGCGAGCACCTGATAAGCTACCCAGAGTTGATGACGCCCGAGCTGCTGGAAGATTTCTTCCCGGAGCTGCTGGAAGCATTAGAAACGCCAAAACATTGATGCATTTTGCACAAGCGCTAAATCGTGCTGCGACGCGCCTCTAAGGTGAGTCGTGGTGCCATTGGAACTCGGGGAAAACCATGCTGGAACTGTTTAAAGCCATCGGGCTGGGATTGGTGGTGCTGTTGCCACTGGCCAACCCGCTGACCACGGTGGCGCTGTTTCTCGGACTGGCGGGAGACATGAATTTCCAGGAACGCAATCGCCAGGCCATGCAGGCTTCGATCTACGTGTTCCTGATTATGATGGTGGCGTGGTACGCCGGGAATGCGGTGCTGCACACCTTCGGTATTTCGATTCCGGGCCTGCGCATGGCGGGTGGATTGATCGTCGCCTTTATCGGTTTTCGCATGCTGTTTCCGGCGAAACCCGTCGGCCATTCTGTCGAAGCCCGGCATAAAAAGGATGAAATCGACGCCACGGATACACAAAGTGAATCGGTGAATATCGCCTTTGTGCCGCTGGCGATGCCCAGCACGGCAGGTCCAGGTACTATCGCGATGATCATCAGTTCGGCTTCCACCGTAAAAGCGGGCGTCGATTTTCCCAACTGGGTGGTGAACGTGGCGCCGGTGCTGACGTTCTTATCGGTAGCTGTGATTTTGTGGATTTCGCTGCGCAGTTCTGGCGCCATCATGAAGCTGGTCGGTAAAGGTGGCATTGAGGCGATTTCGCGGTTGATGGGCTTCTTGCTGGTGTGTATGGGCGTGCAGTTTTTGATTAACGGCGTGTTAGAAGTGGTAAGGACTTTTCATTGAAGAAAGTGCGGCCCGAAGGCCGCACTCGATTTACTCTGCTTTCAACGTCTTGCGCACATCAGCGACCTGATCTTTGGTCACCGCTGGCGCATTGTTGCTCCAGCCCTGACGAATAAAGGTCGCCAGCTGCGCCACCTCATCATCCGTCAAACGCTTGCCAAAGCCCGGCATTGCCAGTGTGGACGGCGCTTTCTCGGTCGATGGCTGCTGCGCACCGGCAAGAATGGTGTGGATCAAACCAGTAGGATCGTTGGCATTCACAATCGTGGCCTGATCCAGCTCCGGGAAGATCCCTGGCGCGCCTTTACCGGTCACAAAGTGACAGGCACCGCAGTTATCGATATACAGACGCTCGCCTTCCGTCAGATTTTTCGCTGCGGTCAGTTTCGCTTCCGTTGCCTGCTGCTTCTGCACGTTGTACGCCTGCAACGGCGGGTTGCCACCGATAAACTTCAGGTACGAGGCAATGGCTTTCAGATCGGCATCCGTCATGTGCGAGCTGGAGTGCTCAATCACTGACTTCATCTCACCGCCCACGGCGGCTTTGTCGTTACGACCGGTTTGCAGGTAATCGACGATCTCCTGCTCGCTCCAGCGCGGTAAGCCACGCAGCGACGGCACATCCCAGTTATTCAGGCTGCCACCAGCAAGGAACTTATCGTCACCGCTATCCAGCGCTTTCTCGTTCATGCCAAGGCCGCGCGGCGTATGGCAAGAGCCGCAGTGACCGAGGCTTTCCACGATGTAAGCACCGCGATTCACTTCTTCAGACGCGCCGCCAATTGGCTGGAACGGCTTATCAGAGGTGAATGCCCAGTTCCAGAAACGCATACCCCAGCGCTGGCTGAACGGGAAGCTCAGTTTGGTCTCTTCCGGCTGCTCGCTGCTTGGCTTCACACCCTTCATGAAGTAGACATACAGCGCGTGCATGTCTTCATCGCTGATTTTGGCGTAATCCGGGTACGGCATTGCCGGGTAAAGACGTGAACCGTCCGGCAGCACGCCTTTGCGCACCGCATCCGAGAACTGCTGCTCGCTGTAGTTGCCGATGCCGTGCTCTTTGTCCGGCGTGATGTTGGTGGAGAAGATGGTGCCGAGATTCGACTCAATCGCCAGGCCACCCGCGTAATCCGCTTTGCCCGACACGGTATGGCACGCCATACAGTCGCCGAGACGTGACAGATATTCACCCTGCTTAATCAGCGCGGCGTCATCTTCCGCGTGTGCCTGTACCGCAAAGCTTCCCAGCAGCACGGCGTTAGCGATTAACAATGATTTTAATTTCATGTGCTTATGCCTGTACCAATGGACCTGGGTTTTTCAGATAGTGTTCTTTGATCGCCTGCGCCGCCATCAGGGTAATCGCGCCGATGGTATCGGTCGGGTTCGCCTGGAAGTTTTGCGGGAAGGCGTTACCGCCCGGTACAAACACGTTATGCACATCCCAGCTCTGCAGGTACTTGTTCAGCGCAGACGTTCTTGGGTTATCGCCCATCACCGCGCCGCCCACGTTGTGGGTGGAGACGTATTTGGTGAGGTCAAAGTCCGCGCCCATCGGCAGGAAGCTCATGCTCATGTTGTCTGGGTTCAGTTCTTTGGCGATATTGCCAACGATGCCTTTCAGATGCTGCTGCAGCTTAAGTTCGTTCTCTTTCCAGTTGAACGTCATACGCAACAGCGGCTGGCCACGATGGTCGGTGTAGTGCGGATCCAGATCCAGATAGATATCGCGATACGACTGGCAGGTGGTCGTGATGCTGATCTTCATGGAATGGTTGTACCACTCTTCCAGACCCTCTTTGTAACCCATGCCCCAGGCTGGCGTGCCTTTTGGCAGTGCTGCGGCCATTGGCGTACCGGTGGCTTGCGAGCTGTGGATCTTCGCGCCGCCGAGGAAGCCGAGGCCTGGGCCATCGAAGTTGCCTGGTGAGATGTCGTTGAACATCTGGCCGGTGGCGCCTGCGGTGGCGTAGGAGTTGAAGTTCTTGTCTTTAAAGAACAGGGTCGCGCCGCCGTTGGACAGGAACGCATAGTTACGGCCTACCACACCCTCTTCAGTGATCGGGTTATAGGGCTTGCCGATACCGGACAGCAGCATAAGACGCACGTTGTATAGCTGGAAGCTGGACAGCACCACGATTTTGGCCGGCTGGAACACTTCGTTGCCATCCACATCGTAGTAGATCACGCCTTTCGCGGTCTTCTGGTCATCATGCAGTACCACTTTCACCACTTCCGCGTGCACTTCATAAGAGAAGTTCGGCATACGCTTTAGTGAATCCATTACCGCAGTTTGCGGCGAGGCTTTGGAGTAGTTCAGGCACGGATATTTCGAGCAGTAACCGCAATAGTTACAAGGCGCGATCTGGTTGCCGTACGGGTTTTTCCACGCGCGGGATACGCACGCAGAAGGGTTCGGGAACGGGTGATAACCGAGCTTGGTTGCCGCTTCTTTGAACATGACGTTGTTCAGCGTGTCTTCCAGCGCGGGCAGCGGATAAGGCTCAGAACGTGGACCTTCAAACGGGTCACCGCCTTCCAGAATCTGACCGCGCAGGTTGCCGGTGTTACCCGACTGACCGCAGATCAGTTCAAACTTGTAGTAATACGGCTCGATCTCTTCCCAGGTGAACGGGAAGTCCATCACGCGCATATCTTCCTGCAACACGCCTGGCTTGTACGCCTCATCGACGTAAGTCTTCAGCTTGATATCCGTTGGCGTTGGACGAATCAGTACCGCCGTCCAGTGCATACCTGCGCCGCCGACACCGGTACCCGGAGCGAACGCGCCCCATTTACGGGTTGGCAGTGCAGTCTGGTTCATGTTGTAACGCACGGTAACCGCTACTTCTTTCGGTGTGGCGAACACTTTATTACGGACGTTATAAGCGTATTCATCAGCCGGTTTCGGGTAAGCGAAATCCGGGTAATCACGCTCGCCGCCGCGCTCTAACGCACGCACTTCCAGCCCGGCCATTGCCAACTCGATGCTCATCAACGAGCCGGCCCAGCCGAGGCCGCAAACGACGACGTCGACTTCTTTCTTTGTAATCTGTGCCATGTTAAATCCTGTCTCACATACCAAATACGGGGGTGGGCTTACGCGCGCTCACCCAAGAGGCTGACCGGTCCCAGCGGGTACGGCACGTTGTGCTGCTTCACCCATTCGGTGAAGCTGGCGCGTGCGCCTGGGAAGCCGATGGCGATCCAGGCTTTCATGCCCTTGTTGCCGCCATACATCGGGTCAGCGAGGTAGCCGTGTTTGGTATCTGCAAGCAGTTGACCAAAGAACTGTGAGGCTTTCAGGTTGGGTTCGCCCAGTGCGGCAAAGTCGATACCGTCGTTTTTGTTCACTTTGGTCAGCACAGCATCTTTCTCTTCCAGCGTCAGTTCATGGAATGACTTCTGGTAAGTGCTCTGCGTCCACTGTTCCACCAGCTTGATACCGGCCTGATAGATCTGTTGTGGTGTGAAGGGAATTTGATAACCCATAGTCGCTGGCGCATGCACATCAAACGGACCCTGCATGTAAATTTCGCCACCGAATTCAGGGCTATGGAGTTGCTGATCGATAAAGATCGGCACGTTTGTTTCCAGTGCACCTGGCGCTTTGCCCTTACCACCCGCCGGAATCAGACGATCGGTCGCGGCCAGAATAAACTGCCACTCCTCAGCGCTGAAAAAGATCGGTTTGTAATCGGCGAGTTCCGGTGCTGCCATTTCCGCAGCTTGCGCCGCAGTTAATCCCTTAAATACCAGGTCGCTTAATGGCAAAGCCAATAACGACCCAAGCAAAAACTTACGTCTGGTGGTCGGTTTATTTAGAAGCATGGCGCGACGACTCTCACTTGCTAAGAAAGATAATTATTTTTGTTAATGGCTTTATAAATCGGTAAATAACCTGGCAATCTTAGGGATATAGATATTTCTGAATGTAAAAATCAGTATATATATATGTTTTGATGAGAAACCATCATGATGTTGAATTTAGGTTAAGGGCAGGTAAAGGGCTTTCGAGGCGGGAATTGGACTTTTAACCGTACAAATGCTGTGTTTTTAGCAATTCATGATGGGCAAACGACCAAAAATGATCGCGCTTAGAAATAATCGCCCAATTCAATCGATAAAAATAAATCATACTTCCATACAAGAGAATTATTCTCATTAATAACATTTTATTTACTTAATTGACCAGTACATGAACGATCTATTTCCTGGAAATGACAGGCGACGCACAAAATAAGCGAAATAATCGCCAGATGTTATCATTTGTTAATTTCCGGCACAGCTCAGAACAAACTGGCATTTTGCCTGAGCGGCAGCAGCGATAGAGTCGATTAATCTATCACTCAGGATAATAATAAATGCGTTCATTGATTTTGTTCCTCGCCTTGTGGGGCAGCGCGTTTGCGTTGCAGGCCGCCACGCCGAAAGACACGTTAGTGGTTGCCGTACCGCTGGATGGCATCATCAGTTTTGATCCCGCCGAAAGTTTTGAAACCGTCAGCAACAGCGTGCAGCGCAACATCTACCAGACGCTGGTGCAGGCCGATCGCGATACGCCCCAGAAACTGGCTCCGTTGCTGGCAACTTCATGGCAGACTGGCAGCACACCACATAGCCTGGTGTTTAATCTCAAGCCGGATGCACGCTTCTCCAGCGGTAATGCAGTGACTGCGCAGGATGTTATTTTCTCCTTAACGCGCGCTGTGCAGTTGAACAAAGCCCCCTCTTTCATTCTCGCCGAGTTTGGCTGGACCACGGCAAACATCGCCAACCAGTTCAAAGTACTGAATGACCATCAGCTGGAGATTCAGTGGCCCGCGCAGATTGGTCAGGATCTGGCGCTGCGTCTGCTCACCGCGCCAGTGGCCTCGGTGGTGGACAGCAAAACCGTGCAGCAGCATGTGGTGAATAACGATCTGGGTAATGGCTGGCTGCACACCCATACGGCAGGCAGCGGCGCGTTCACTATCCAGCAGTATGTGCCGCAGCAGGCACTGGTGCTGAGCGCCAACCCGCAAGCCTACCCGCAGCCACATCTGAAGCGTATATTGCTGAAAGGTGTCGCCGATGCCGGTGCGCGTCGCCTGCTGATCCAACAAGGTGATGTGGATGTGGCTTATCAGCTCGGGCCAGACCAGATTGATGCACTGAAAAGTGATAAGAACCTGCACATTGCGGCATTCCCTTCGAGCCTGGTGTATTACCTGGGCTTTAATACCCAGAACCAGGCACAACCTGCGCTGGGCAATCCGGCCCTGTGGGAAGCGGCGCGCTGGTTGGTGGATTATCAGTCCATCTCACAAGATTTGCTGAAAGGTCAGTACCGCATTCATCAAAGCTTCCTGCCGCAGGGCTTTGACGGCGCGCTGGAGGACAAACCGTTCCACTACGATGTGGCCAAAGCCAAAGCGATATTGGCCAAAGGCGGGATTAAACCGGGCAGCAAGTTTGCGCTGACGGTGATTAATCAGCCGCCGTACATAGATGTGGCACAGGCGCTGCAGGCCAGCTTTGCCAAAGCGGATGTGCAGATTGAGTTGCAGCCGGTGGCGGAATCCGAGCTGTGGAGCAAGATGCGCGGCCGCGATTTCCAGTCGATCTTTATCTACTGGGGTGCGGATTACGTTGACCCGAATACCAATGCCAGCGCCTTTGCTTACAACGTGCCGGGCGGCTCAAAAACGCTGGCGTGGCGTGTCGGCTGGGAGATTCCGGAACTCAGCGCCAAGACACGTGCCGCAGCGGGCGAAAGTGATGCGGCTAAACGCCGTGCGCTCTATACCGATCTGCAAAACACCGTGCAACAAAACTCACCGTTTGTGGTGATGCTGCAGGGCGCGCAGCAGGTGGCGGTGCGGAACAACGTCAAGCATGTGCAGCAAGGAATTGGGGTGAGTTTGCTGTTTTTTGATGTAGTGCAGAAGCAGTAAATCCTGTTGATGGGGGAATGCTTCCCCCATCAACACTTTCAGTACAATCTTCATCCTTCCCCTCGCATCGCTTGCTATTCTTTCTGGCATAACCTGTTGCCTGCGAGTGAAAAAATATGACCACCCCGTTGCTGATTGCTCAAACGCCCGACATCCAGTTATCCCTGCTTTCCAATATGGCGAACCGCCACGGTTTGATCACCGGCGCCACCGGCACCGGTAAAACCGTGACGCTGCAAAAGATCGCGGAATCCTTCTCGAACATCGGTGTGCCGGTGTTTATGGCCGACGTCAAAGGCGATCTCACTGGCATCGCCAGCGCAGGGGAAGGCTCGGAAAAGCTGCTGGCGCGACTGGAGAGGATTGGCGTCACCGACTGGCAGGCACAGAAAAATCCGGTGATGGTGTGGGATATTTTTGCCGAGAAAGGTCATCCGGTGCGCGCGACCGTCTCGGATCTCGGTCCGCTGTTGCTGGCACGCTTGCTTAATCTCAATGAGGTGCAATCCGGCGTGCTGCAAATCATCTTCCGCATCGCCGACGATCAAGGGTTGTTACTGTTGGATTTCAAAGATCTGCGCGCCATGACGCAGTACATCGGCGATAACGCTAAATCCTTCCAGACGCAGTATGGCAACATCAACAGTGCCTCCGTGGGGGCGATTCAGCGCGGGTTACTGGCACTGGAGCAGCAAGGCGCTGAGCACTTTTTCGGCGAGCCGATGCTGGATATCCGTGACTGGATGCGTTGTGACAGCGAAGGCAAAGGCTTCATCAACATCCTCTCCGCTGAGAAGCTGTATCAGATGCCGAAACTCTACGCCACCAGCCTGCTTTGGCTGCTGGCGGAGCTGTACGAACAATTGCCCGAAGCGGGCGATCTCGACAAACCGAAGATGGTGTTCTTCTTTGATGAGGCACATCTGTTGTTTACCGATGCGCCGCCAGTGCTGCTGGAGAAAGTGGAACAGGTGATCCGCCTGATTCGCTCTAAAGGCGTTGGCGTCTATTTCGTCACGCAGAATCCGTCCGATATTCCCGACAATGTGCTCGGCCAGTTGGGCAATCGCGTGCAGCACGCCCTGCGCGCCTTTACACCGAAAGATCAGAAAGCGGTGAAAAGTGCCGCTGAAACCATGCGCGCCAATCCGGCGTTCGATACCGTGGAAGCCATTCAGGCGCTGGGCACCGGCGAAGCGTTGATCTCCTTCCTCGATGAAAAAGGCAGCCCGTCGATGGTGCAGCGCGCGATGGTAATTGCGCCCGGTTCGCGCATGGGGCCAGTGACACAGGATGAGCGCAATGGACTGATCAACAACTCCCCGCTGTACGGTAAATACGACACCGAAGTTGATCGCGAATCCGCGTTTGAGATGCTGCAAAAAGGCGTGCAGGCTGCGCCGCAGCAGGGCAATGCGCCGGAGGCTAAAGGGAATAATGTCGAGGTCGATGACGGCATTCTCGGGGGGCTGAAAGACATTTTGTTTGGCACCACCGGTCCGCGCGGCGGCAAGCGCGATGGCGTGGTGCAGAGCGTAGCGAAAAGCGCGGCGCGTCAGGTGACCAATCAGATCATTCGCGGCGTATTAGGGAGTTTGATGGGCGGTCGTCGTCGATAAACTTGCCCTCATCGCATCTCGGGCGGTCATCAGGCTGCCCCTTCAAAGCCCTGTGCAATCCTCTCTGCTAAAATGGGTATATGGATAAATATCAACAACTCAAACGGAGCAAGCGGCTCGCGCTGTCGCTGCTGCTGGTGGCAGCGGCAACATTTGTCGTGACGCTATTTCTGCCGCCCAACTTCTGGGTGCTCGGTGTGAAGGCGATTGCCGAAGCCGCAATGGTCGGTGCGCTGGCCGACTGGTTCGCGGTGGTGGCGCTATTTCGCCGCGTGCCAGTGCCCTTCATTTCACGTCATACGGCAATTATTCCGCGCAATAAGGATCGCATCGGGGAGAATCTTGGCCGCTTTGTGCAGGAGAAATTTCTCGATACCGATTCGTTGCTGGCGCTGATTCGCCGCCACGATCCTTCGCAGATGCTGGCGCAGTGGCTGAACACGCCGGGCAATGCCGATCGTATCGGTCGCCATCTATTGCAGGTGATGCGCGGCTTCCTTGATCTCACGGATGATGAACGCATCCAGCGCTTCCTGCGTCGGGCCGTGCATCGTGCATTGGATAAGGTCGATCTCACTCAATCCAGCGCGTTGTTACTGGATAGCCTGACCAAAAACAATCGTCATCAGGAACTGCTGGATGCGGCAGTGCAACAGCTGCTGCGCCTGCTGCACAAGCCCGGCACGCGTGAGTTTATCGCAGCGCAGATTGTGCGCTGGCTGAAGCGGGAACATCCCATTAAAGCCAAAATGCTGCCCACCGAATGGCTGGGTGAGCACAGTGCTGAAGTCGTGGCTAACGCGGTCGATTCCATTCTTGATGAAGTGGCGATCAATCAAGGTCACGAGCTGCGTCTGGGCTTTGATCGCGCCGTGCAGCGACTGATTGAGAAGCTGAAAACCGATCCCGAAATGGCCGAACGCGCCGAGGTGATAAAAAGCTGGCTGAAAGAGGATGAGTCATTGAATCGCTACATTGGCGAGCTGTGGCAGGATCTGCGTAGCTGGCTGAAGGCCGATCTCAACAGTGAAGATTCCCGCGTGCAGGAGCGTGTGCGTCTCGCAGCGCTGTGGTTTGGTGAAACCCTGGCAGCGGATGAAGCGCTGCGTACCTCGATGAATCAGCACCTGGAAGATGCCGCCCGCAGCATCGCGCCGGAGTTTGCAGAGTTCCTGACGCGCCACATCAGCGATACCGTGAAGAGCTGGGATGCGCGTGACATGTCGCAACAGATCGAGCTTAACATTGGGCGTGATCTGCAGTTTATCCGCATTAACGGTACGCTGGTTGGCGGCACCATTGGGTTGGTGCTGTATCTGCTGTCGCAGCTGCCTGCATTTATTCATACATTCTAAAGCTCGTGGGCGTGCCTGCCATGAGCCGCCCACACGCCACGTTGCACGCATCACCATTGCCATGATTTTCAGGCCTTAATGTTTAAACGCCTTTGAACGCTGTTCAGCCCTCCCCTCTTCTTTCATCTATTTTCACCTACCAGATCACACATTCATATATTTTCATTTATCTTCACTTAAACTTTCATTTATTGTCATTGTGACATTTAACTTGAAAGGAAAAGAACATGAACCGCATCACCCAACAGATGGCGCGCATGATTGATTTGAGCGCTGTTCAAGCCACCAACACTGAAGCTGAAATCCGTCAATGTGCTGAACTGGCTATCCGCTACAACATTATTGCCATTCATGTTTTACCGTGCTGGACGCGTTTTCTCAGCACTCTGTTACCTGAGCAAGGGCGTGGCGAAATCATGATTGGCGGCCCGGTTGGTTTCCCCAGCGGCGGTCACGCCACTGAAACCAAGGTGCAGGAAGTGCGTCAGCTGATCTGCGATGGCGCACGTGAAGTCGATATGGTGGTGAATATCGGCAAAGTCCTGTCAGGCCGCTTTGATGAAGTGAAACAAGATCTGCAACGCGTGGTGGAAGCCGCTGCCCCGATCGAAGCCAAAGTGATCCTCGAAACACATTATCTCGACGAGCAGCAGATTCGCCGCGTGTGTGACATCGCGGTCGAAGCAGGTATGAAGTGGATCAAAACCTCGACGGGTTGGGCCGCCAGCGGCGCAACAGAAGAGAAAGTGGCGATCATTGCCGATCAGCTGCAAGGACGTCTCCGTATCAAAGGATCGGGCGGTATTCGCGATCTCGACACTATCCGCACACTTTATCGCCTCGGCGTCCGTCGCTTCGGCATGAGTGCCAGCGCCACTGAAAAAGTGCTCGCGCAACTGGAACAGGATCCATCGCTGTTCCCGGAACTGACTCAGGACTGAATAAAACGCTGCAACTCTCCGGCGTAATATGGAGTGAATAATGAAAAAAATGCTTCTTACCCTCGATATTGGCACCGGCAGCGCACGCGCTGCCCTTGTTACCACCGACGGCGATATCGTCGGTTTTGCCCAACGTGAATATTCACAGACAAGTCCGCAGCCAGGTTGGGTGGAACAAGCACCTTCGCTGTGGTGGTTATCTGTTTGCGACGGCATCCGGGAATTGAATACGCGCTTTGGCGCTGAAATGACGCAGGTGGCGGCGATTGCGGTGTGTGGGCAAATGCATGGCACGGTGCTGCTGGATAGCGCAGGCCACCTGGTTGAAGACCGTGCGCTGCTGTGGAATGACAAACGCGCATGGTCGCAGGTTGCCGCCTTCAGGGAACAGGAAGATGCGCTGTTTTGGCTTGAGCATCTGAATAATCCCCCTACGCCCGCGTGGCCTGCATTTAAGTTGTTGTGGATCCGTGAGCATCATCCTGATGTGTGGTCGCGTGTCGCCAGTGTCTTGATGCCAAAAGATTTTATCAACTTTCGTTTAACCGGCGAGCGAGCCACCGATTACAGCGAAGCCTCGTGCTATTACCTCATGAATAGCGCCACACGCCAGTGGTCGAGTGCCGCGCTTGACCGCTTTCAACTTTCGGCCAGTCTGCTACCGAAGATCCATGCCGCCAGTGACGTGATTGGCACTATCAGTCAGGAGGCCGCACGAGAAACGGGTTTGCGGCCGGGTATTCCGGTCGTGGCAGGCACTGCCGATATGGCTGCCAGCCTGCTCGGTTCAGGTGTTTACCAGCCAGGTCAGGCATCTGACAGCACCGGTACTTCAACCCTGATTACCGTGGTGAGTGATGTGCCGCTGTTGCATACGCAGGTGAACAATCTGCACCTCAGCAACACGGCGTGGGGCGGTTTTACTTTACTGGATGCCGGTGGCGATGCCATGCGCTGGGCGCGTGAAGCGTTTGGCGGCGGCCAGCATTCACACCCTGAGATGCTGCGGCTGGCTGCAGAAAAGAAACCGGGCGCGGAAGGATTGCTGTTCCTGCCCTATCTCACGGGCGAACGTCTGGCAGAGAAATGCAACTCGCGCGGTCAGCTATTTGGATTACAGCGCCGCCATGAGGCCGGTCATCTGTATCGTGCGGTGCTGGAAGGCGTGGCGTTTGCCTCATGGCGCAATCTGCGTCAGCTCAGTGAATGTTGCACCATGCCGGATAGCATTATTGCCTCTGGCGGCGGATCGCGCAGTGAACTGTGGCTGAGCATCAAGGCTTCTGTTTACAACCGCCCTATTTTGCAAACCGCCAATCAGGAAAACGGCACGCTAGGCTGCGCCATTCTTGCTGCCACTGGCATCGGCCACTTCAATGACCTTGGTTATGGGGTGCAACGCATGGTGCAGATTGCCGGTGAAATCCAACCGGATGCCCGCCTGCATGCAGCCTACCAACGTCAATTCGAAATCTTCGACCAACTTTATGTACAGGCACAACCGCTTTGGGATCGTCTCGATGCCGCGTCCGCCTGTTTTGAGGAGCAGGGATCATGAGCGAAATAGTGATTAAGAAGCAGGATCAAGTGGCCAACGCACACGCTGAAACCTTGGATCGTAGCGCCTATTTACCGGCCACGCCGTGGCTGCAACTCTTAATGGTGTGCTGCTTGTTTGCTTTATGGGGAATGGCGGGCAACCTCAATGACATCCTGATCGCCCAGTTCAAAAAGGGCTTTAACCTGAGTGATACACAAACCGCGCTGGTGCAGTCGATCTTCTTCCTCGGCTACTTCCTCGTAGCCTTACCGGCCGCTGCAGTCATTAAACGCTACTCCTACAAAGTCGCGATCATCATTGGGCTTTGTTTGTACGCTACGGGTTGCTTCCTGTTCATTCCGGCAGCACATGCTATGACATACGCGGCATTTCTTGGTTGCCTTGGCGTGATTGCCAGCGGATTGTCGTTCCTCGAAACCTCTGCCAACACCTATTCAAGCCTGCTCGGGACCGCCGAAACCTCCACTCAGCGCATTAACTTCTCGCAGATCTTCAACTCGGTCGGCGTGATTATGGGCGTAGTCATTGGTCAACAGCTGATCTTTAACAAGGACGATTTGACCCACGATCAACTGGCGGCGCTGCCGGCTGAAGCTGCGGATGTGATTCGTCAGCAAATGGTGTCTCAGGTTGTCACACCCTATCTGATCATCGGATCGATTCTCGTGGTGCTGGCGCTGGTGTTTGTCGCGGTAAAATTCCCGGCCTGCAAACCCGCTGCAAAAGCGGATGCGGTGAAAGAGCCGCTGCTACAGTCGCTGAAAAAGCTCTGGGCGGTACCGCGCTTCCGCATGGGCGTGCTCTCGCAGTTCCTGTATGTCGGTGCGCAGGTGGGTCTGTGGAGCTTTACTATCCGTTTCGTACAGTTGATTGAGCACGGTACTACCGAACATTCGGCCACCTGGTGGTTAATCGCTACCCTGCTTTGTTACTCAGCAGGCAAAGTCGTCACCACCGTGTTAATGAAGCGCTACAGTCCGGCGCTGCTGCTCGGTGTGTTCTGTTCGCTGTGCGTCATGCTGTTACTGTTTGCTGTCAGTCAGAAAAGCATGGCGGCCGTGGTGGCCATTATGGGTGTGAATTTCTGTATGGCGCTGTGCTGGCCAACAAACTTCGGCTTAACCATTAAAGGCATGGGCGCAGAAACTCAGCTGGCAGGATCGATTGTGGTGATGTCCATTATTGGTGGCGCGGTCATTCCGCTGGTGATGGGCATCATGTCAGACATGAACGGTGGCGATATGCAGTTCGCCTTTATCATCCCTTTGGTGTGTTTTGCGTATGTGGCCTTCTTCGGATTCTGGTGCCAGCGCAAGGGAGTTTGAACATGATCAAATCTTTAGCGCACATAGGATTACGTACGCATAACATCGTAACAGCACGTCATTTTTATCAGTCGCTGGGCTTTGAGTTTCAACGCCAGCTGGATATCCCGGAACCGCGTGGCACGATTGTCATCGCGTTCTTACAACAGCAAGGCATTGTATTAGAGCTCTATCAGTTACCGTGGCACACTGATACGCGTGCAGCGCAAGTTAGTGGTGTTGATCATCTCGCGTGGCAGGTTGAGGACCTCGCCGCTACGGAAAAATGGGTAAGATCGCTGGGTTATCCGTTAGTTGAAGGGCCTTGCGATCATCCTGCGGGTAGCTGCTATTTTATGATTGCCGGACCAGACGGTGAACGCGTGGAGTTTTTGCAACCGCTTAACCGTTGAGTGAATTATCCGGGTGGAGTTCACGCCGCCCGGAAGCTGAGATAGAGTGATGCGGTTTCCCCACGTCTGAGGCCAATATGTATCTTGAGGAAAGACAAGAAAAAATCCTCGCCATTCTGAAAGAGAAACGCAAAATCTCGGTTGGCGAAATGAGTGAACGCTTCAACGTTTCTGGAGCAACCATTCGTACCGATTTGCGCTTGATGGAAGAATCTGGTCAGCTCACTCGCACTCACGGTGGTGCGATTCTGCGTACCCGAGCCAGCTTTGAAATGGGCTCGGATCTGCGTGAAAGTTTGCATATTGATGCCAAAGCTCGTATCGGTGCACGCGCCGCACAGCTCGTGGAAGATGGCGATATCATCGTACTTGATACCGGCACGACCACACTGCATATCGCACATCACTTGCGCGATCGTAAAAATCTCACCGTTATCACCAATGATTTTGCCATCGCCCGCGTGCTGGAAGAAGCCAGCGGCGTGCAACTGGTGTTGCTTGGTGGCATGGTGAAAAAAGGCTACCACTGCGTGATCCCTGCTGCAGGTGGACAGATGATGGACCACCTCAACGTGGATAAAGCCTTTATGGCGGTGAATGGCATTTCGCTTAAACAAGGGGCGTGTGTCGCTGACATCATGCTGGCGGAAAGTAAACGCACCATCATTGAACACGCCAGTCAGGTTATCGTGGTATGTGACAGTAGCAAGCTGGGAAACACCTCACTGGCTCAATTTGCACGATGCGATCAGGTCGATATGTTGGTGATGGATACGTTACCAGAAGACGCCGAAATCTGGCAGCAAGCTGGGATAGCGCTGGTCACCATTGAAAATTGAGTACAGAACGGAATAGAGAGTTCAGTGCAGGACTTGATAGAGAGAATTCGTACGCCGCTACAAGCGTAAATCCAGTGCTGTAGCGGCATGGTTGTGACGAATAATTAACTGCGCTTCATCAACAGATACAAGCTGATGGCAAAGAACGCGGCGCTCGGTAATAACGCCCCGAGAATCGGCGGGATGCCATACACCAGACTCAACGGACCAAAGATTTGGTCAAGCACGTAGAACAGGAAGCCGAAGCTGATCCCCGTTACCACGCGCACGCCCATCGATACGCTACGCAGCGGGCCAAAGATAAACGACAGCGCCATCAGCATCATCACCGCCACGGAAAGCGGCTGGAAGATTTTGCCCCACATATTCAGCAGATAACGCCCGGAAACCTGGCCGCTCTGCTTGAGGTATTTGCTGTAGTTGTACAGGCCGCTAATCGACAGCGCATCCGGATCCAGCGCTACCACGCCGAGCTTGTCAGGCGTAAGGTTGGTTTTCCACTCACCGCCCAAACTTTGCGAACCGGTAATTTGCTTCGCATCACTCAGGTTTGACTCATCCACCTGCGACAGCTGCCACAACTTCTTGTCCTTGTTCCAGGTCGCACTGGCGGCATAACGCACGCTGAGCAGACGACGCTGGTCGGTGAAGTTGTAAATGCTGACGCCATCAATCTCATTGTCACCTTTGATGCGTTCGATGTAGATGTAGTCATGGCCGTCTTTCGCCCACAATCCATTCTGCGTCGACATCAGCGAGCCACCGTACAGCTGCTGCGCACGGTAGTTACGCGCCATCTGCTCGCCCTGCGGTGCCACAAACTCGCCGATAGCCATGGTCAGTAACACCAGCGGAATCGCGGTTTTCATCACCGCCAGCGCCACCTGCATACGGGTAAAGCCCGATGCCTGCATCACCACCAGCTCGCTACGCTGCGCTAACGTCCCTAAACCCAACAGCGCACCCAACAGCGCCGCCATCGGGAAAAAGATCTCAATATCTTTCGGTACGCTGAGCAGCGTGTAGTAACCGGCGTCGAGCGCGGTGTAAGCGCCCTGCCCGGTTTTACGCAGCTGATCGACAAACTTGATGATGCCCGACAGCGACACCAGCATGAACAATGTCAGCATGATGGTGTTGAAGATGGTTTTACCGATATAGCGGTCAAGGACCTTAAACATCAGAGCGATCCTCCACGGCTAAAGCGACCACGAATGCGTCGCATCGGTACCGTATCCCACAGGTTCAACAGCACCGCCAGCGCCAGATAAGCAAAGTTCACGACCCACATCCAGATCGCAGGATCGAACCTGCCTTTCGCTGCGTTGGAGCGCAACGAGCTCTGCAACAGGAAGAAAATCAGATACAGCAGCATGGCAGGCAGCATAGACAGCACGCGGCCCTGACGCGGATTCACCACGCTGAGCGGTACCACCATCAACGCCATTACCAGCACCGCAAACACCAGCGTTAAACGCCAGTGGAACTCGGCCTGGAACTGCGGTGTTTTGTTTTGATACAGCGCGCTGATGCTCGCCTGATCGGCATCATTCGGATCGAGCGTGGCTTCTTTATAGCCCACCAACGCCTGATAATTGGTGAAGTCGGTGATGCGGAAATCACGCAGCATCGCCGTGCCCTCGAAGCGCGTGCCTTTATCCAGCGTCACCACTTGTGAGCCGTCTTTGCGCTGCTCCATGTGACCGCTGTCGGCGACAACCACGGATGGGCGCGCATTGCCTTTCGGACGCAGCTGCGCCAGGAACACATTCCCAAAAGTGTTGCCCTTCACGTTCTCGACAAACAGCACGGTATTTCCGTCGCTGGAGGTCTGGAACTGGCCCGCCGCCAGCGCAGCCGCACCGGGGTTGGCTTTGGCATTTTGCGTCACTTCGTCCTGATAACGCGATGACCATGGCCCTAACCAGATGACGTTGACCGCCGCCACCGCTGAGGTCAGCAGCATCAGGATCATCGCGGCCTTAACCAGCACGCTTTTCCCCAGGCCGCAGGCATGCATCACCGTGATCTCGCTTTCGGTGTACAGCCGCCCAAGGGTCATTAAAATCGCCAGAAACAAGCTTAGGGGCAGGATAAGTTGTGCCATTTCAGGCACGCCAAGTCCTAACAATGTCAGAACCAGATTTGTTGGGATTTCGCCATCCACCGCTGCACCCAAAATCCTGACTAACTTCTGGCAAAAGAAGATCAGTAGCAGGATGAACAGGATAGCCAGCTGGCTTTTGAGCGTTTCCCGAACCAGATATCTAATGATGATCACGCTTAGTACGCCTGTGATAACTTGTCTTTTTGCAGGAAAATCGCTAGTTTCAACGCTTATCAGCCATTTTTCTTCATCAATGGCCGTCATCGTAGCTAAAATAGTATGACGAACGCGTTAGGGTGGTGAAAAAACAACACATTGCCACCACATCTCATTATGACTGTCGGCGTTAAATTGTCATGGCGCCGCTAAAAATAATGGGTTACGAACGCGCTACATTCTAACGACAGCTAAGGCCGTTGTCTTTAAGATTCAGGAGAGTGCATGGAGTTCAGTGTAAAAAGCGGTAGCCCGGAAAAACAGCGTAGCGCCTGCATTGTTGTAGGCGTTTTCGAACCGCGCCGTTTGTCACCCATTGCTGAACAGCTGGATAAAATCAGCGACGGCTACATCAGCGCCCTGCTGCGTCGCGGTGAACTGGAAGGCAAAGTCGGTCAGACATTGCTGCTGCACCATGTGCCTAACATCCTGTCTGAACGTATCCTATTGATCGGCTGCGGTAAAGAGCGCGAGCTGGATGAGCGCCAGTACAAACAGGTGATTCAGAAGACTATCAATACGTTGAACGACACCGGCTCAATGGAAGCGGTGTGCTTCCTGACCGAACTGCATGTGAAAGGACGCAACACCTACTGGAAAGTACGCCAGGCAGTTGAAACCTCAAAAGAAGCGCTCTACAACTTCGATCAGCTGAAAAGCAATAAAGTTGAGCCGCGTCGTCCGCTGCGCAAGCTGGTGTTCAACGTGCCAACACGCCGTGAACTCACCAGCGGTGAACGTGCGATTCAGCATGGCTTAGCGGTGGCCGCCGGCGTCAGAGCCGCAAAAGACCTCAGCAATATGCCGCCAAATATTTGTAACGCCGCGTATCTGGCGTCGCAGGCGCGTCAGTTGGCGGATGCTTACAGCAAGAATGTGACTACCCGTGTCATCGGCGAACAGCAGATGAAAGAGCTGGGCATGAACGCTTATCTGGCGGTCGGGGCCGGTTCACACAATGAATCGCTGATGTCAGTAATTGAGTACAAAGGCAGCACCGATCCGGAAGCACGTCCGATTGTGCTGGTGGGTAAAGGCCTGACCTTCGATTCCGGCGGTATCTCGATCAAACCTGCCGACTCGATGGACGAAATGAAATACGACATGTGCGGCGCGGCATCGGTGTATGGCGTGATGCGCATGGTGGCGGAACTCAATCTGCCACTCAACGTGGTCGGTGTACTGGTGGGCTGCGAGAACATGCCAGATGGTCGCTCGATGCGCCCAGGCGATGTGCTGACCACTATGTCGGGCCAGACCGTTGAAGTGCTGAATACCGATGCGGAAGGCCGTCTGGTGCTTTGCGATGCGCTGACCTACGTTGAGCGCTTCGAGCCAGAAGTGGTGATTGATGTTGCGACCCTGACCGGTGCCTGCGTGATTGCGCTCGGCCATCACGTCAGCGGTTTGATGTCGAACCACAACCCGCTGGCGCACGAGTTAATCAGCGCCTCCGAGCAAGCAGGTGACCGCGCCTGGCGTCTGCCGATGGCGGATGAGTATCAGGAGCAGCTGGAGTCCAACTTTGCCGACATGGCAAACATTGGCGGTCGTCCGGGTGGTGCTATCACCGCGGCCTGCTTCCTGGCGCGCTTTGCCCGTAAATTTAACTGGGCGCACCTGGATATCGCCGGTACCGCATGGCGTTCTGGCAAGGCCAAAGGCGCCACCGGTCGTCCGGTTCCGCTGCTGTCGCAGTTCCTGTTGAACCGCGCAGGATTGAACGGCGACGATTAAAGCCGAGTAAAAAATATACACAAATAATTCGAGGTGCAGGAAGGCGGCAAACGAGAGAGTCCCGATGAGCTTACTCAAGTAAGTGATTCGGGTGAGCGAGAGCAGCCAACGCATCTGCAGCTTTAAGTATGAAGTGTATAGACGTATGAACTCATGGGGCGCAAAATGCGCCCCACTGTCATTAATGGAAATAAGCTTGCCATGAAAAACGCCACTTTCTATGTGATGGAGTCAGAAAGCGCCAGCGACGGCCTCAGCGCCATCGAAGCACTGGTGTGCGATCTGGCCGAAACACGCTGGCGTGACGGCAAACGCATCCTGATTGCCTGTGAAAATGAAGAGCAGGCCAATCGCCTGGATGAAGCGCTCTGGCAGCGCCCGGCCAACGCTTTTGTGCCGCACAATCTGGCCGGTGAAGGCCCGCGTTACGGCGCGCCGGTGGAGCTGGCCTGGCCGCAGCGTCGCGGCAGTTCCCCGCGTGACCTGCTGATCAGCCTGCTGCCACAGTTCGCAGATTTTGCTACTGGTTTCCATGAAGTGATAGACTTCGTACCTTACGAAGAATCCCTAAAACAACTGGCGCGCGACCGCTATAAAGCCTATCGCAGCGTTGGTTTCCAATTGAATACGGCGACGCCACCTCCGCCGCAAACGACAGTGTAGAAATGGAAAAGACATATAACCCGCAAGATATCGAGCAGCCGCTCTACGAGCACTGGGAACAGCAGGGCTACTTTAAACCGAATGGCGATACCAGCCAGGAAAGCTTTTGCATCATGATCCCGCCGCCGAACGTCACCGGCAGCTTGCATATGGGTCACGCTTTCCAGCAGACCATCATGGATACCATGATTCGCTACCAGCGCATGCAGGGTAAAAATACCCTGTGGCAGGCGGGTACTGACCACGCCGGTATCGCGACGCAGATGGTGGTTGAGCGCAAGATCGCCGCTGAAGAAGGCAAAACGCGCCAGGATTACGGCCGTGAAGCCTTCATCGATAAAATCTGGCAGTGGAAGGATGAATCTGGCGGCACCATTACCCGTCAGATGCGTCGCCTTGGTAACTCCGTGGATTGGGAGCGCGAGCGCTTCACCATGGACGAAGGCCTGTCTAATGCGGTGCGTGAAGTCTTCGTCCGTTTATACAAAGAAAACCTGATTTACCGTGGCAAGCGCCTGGTGAACTGGGATCCGAAATTGCGTACCGCGATCTCTGATCTGGAAGTGGAAAACCGCGAGAGCAAAGGCTCTATGTGGCATATCCGCTATCCACTGGCGGATGGCGTTAAAACCGCAGAAGGTAAAGATTATCTGGTGGTCGCCACCACTCGTCCGGAAACCCTGCTGGGCGATACCGGCGTGGCGGTGAACCCGGAAGATCCGCGTTATAAAGATCTGATCGGCAAAGAGCTGATCCTGCCGCTGGTCAACCGTCGCATTCCGATCGTTGGCGATGACCATGCGGACATGGAAAAAGGCACCGGCTGCGTGAAGATCACGCCTGCGCATGACTTTAATGACTATGAAGTCGGCCGTCGTCACAAGCTGCCAATGATCAACATCCTGACCTTTGATGGCGATATCCGCGAGCGCGCGGAAGTGTTCGACACCAATGGCGAAGTCAGCGACGAGTGCGCGGATGAGATCCCAGCACAGTTCCAGAAAATGGAGCGCTTCGCGGCACGTAAAGCGATGGTGGCTGCGGTTGATGAACTCGGCCTGCTGGACGAGATCAAACCCCACGATCTGACCGTACCTTACGGTGACCGTGGCGGCGTGGTGATCGAGCCAATGCTGACCGACCAGTGGTATGTGCGCACGGCCCCGCTGGCGAAAGTCGCGGTGGAAGCAGTAGAAAACGGCGACATCCAATTCGTGCCAAAACAGTACGAGAACATGTACTTCTCATGGATGCGTGACATTCAGGATTGGTGCATCTCGCGTCAGCTGTGGTGGGGACACCGCATTCCGGCCTGGTACGACAACGACGGCAACGTCTATGTCGGCCGTACGGAAGCCGAAGTGCGTCAGGAGAATAACCTGGCTGACGTTGTGGTACTGCGCCAGGACGACGACGTGCTGGATACCTGGTTCTCATCAGGTCTGTGGACCTTCTCTACCCTTGGCTGGCCAGAGAATACCGAAGCGCTGCGTACCTTCCACCCTACCAGCGTGCTGGTGAGCGGCTTCGACATCATCTTCTTCTGGATTGCGCGCATGATCATGCTGACCATGCACTTCATCAAAGATGAAGACGGCAAGCCACAGGTGCCGTTCAAAACCGTCTACATGACCGGTTTGATTCGTGATGAAGAAGGCCAGAAGATGTCGAAGTCGAAAGGCAACGTCATCGATCCACTGGATATGATCGACGGTATCTCGCTGGAAGATCTGCTGGAGAAACGCACCGGTAACATGATGCAGCCACAGCTGGCTGAGAAGATCCGCAAACGTACCGAGAAGCAGTTCCCGGACGGTATTGTGGCTTCCGGCACCGATGCCCTGCGCTTTACCCTGGCAGCACTGGCCTCAACCGGCCGTGACATCAACTGGGATATGAAGCGTCTCGAAGGCTATCGCAACTTCTGTAATAAGCTGTGGAACGCCAGCCGCTTCGTGCTGATGAACACCGAAGAGCATGATTGCGGCCAGAACGGCGGCGAACTGAAGCTGTCACTGGCCGATCGCTGGATTCTGACCGAATTCAACAGCACCGTGAAAGCTTATCGTGAAGCGCTGGACAGCTATCGTTTCGATATCGCTGCCAACATTCTGTA
The DNA here is from genome assembly GCF_020179835.1 of Pantoea sp. alder81. GTDB lineage: Bacteria > Pseudomonadota > Gammaproteobacteria > Enterobacterales > Enterobacteriaceae > Pantoea. The sequence continues at coordinate 280,245 of NZ_JAIUDA010000003.1, forward strand.
TGACTTCACCTGGAACCAGTTCTGTGACTGGTATCTGGAGCTGACCAAGCCTGTGATGACCAACGGCAGCGAAGCGGAGTTGCGCGGTACGCGTAATACGCTGGTTACCGTGCTGGAAGCGGTCTTGCGCCTGGCGCATCCGATCATTCCTTACATCACCGAAACCATCTGGCAGCGTGTGAAAGGTCTGAAGAATATCGATCACGATACCATCATGCTGCAGCCGTTCCCGCAGTTTGATGTGGCGAAAGAAGATGCCGAAGCTAAAGCGGATATCGAGTGGATCAAGCAGGCGATTGTGGCAGTGCGTAACATTCGTGCTGAAATGAACATCGCACCAGGCAAGCCACTGGATGTGCTGCTGCGTGACTGCTCGCCAACCGCCCAGCGCCGTGTCGAAGAGAACCGCAGCTTCCTGTCGCGCCTCGCGCGTCTGGAGAGCCTGACCATTCTGCCTGCAGGCGAGAAAGGTCCGGTCTCGGTCACCAAGATCGTCGAAGGCGCTGAGTTGCTGATCCCAATGGCGGATCTGGTCAACAAAGAAGCAGAGCTGGAGCGTCTGGCGAAAGAGCTGACCAAGCTGGATGTCGAGATTGAGAAGATCCAGGTCAAACTGGCGAACGAAGGCTTTGTCGCACGTGCACCGGAAGCGGTGGTGGCGAAAGAGCGCGAGCGCATCGTTGAGCTGGAACAATCAAAAGCAAAACTGATTGAACAGCAGGGCGTGATTGCGGCATTGTAAGCGCATCAGTCCAACTGCTTAATCCAGGCCGGGCACTGCCCGGCTTTTTTACACCGGAAGAAAATGATGACCACCGCTACGCCACTGAATTTACAGGTGCGCCCGATTGTTGCGGCCGATAATCCGCTGATTGCGCAAGTGATCCGTGATGTCTCCGCAGAGTTTGGCCTGACTGCCGATAAAGGCTACACCGTGTCCGATCCGAATCTGGATCGCCTGTTCGAGTTATACAGCGAAGCCAACAGCGCTTACTGGATTGTCGAGCATGAAGGCCTCGTCGTGGGCGGCGGTGGCGTGGCACCGCTGGCGTGTAGCGCGCCGGATATCTGCGAACTGCAGAAAATGTATTTCCTACCGCAGGTGCGGGGTTTAGGGCTGGCGCGTGCGCTCGCGTTGCAGGCCATGGAGTATGCGCGTCAGCAGGGCTTCCGTCGCTGCTATCTGGAAACCACCGGCAGTCTGACCCGCGCGATTAAGCTGTATGAGTCGTTGGGCTTCGAGTTGATTGATAGCGCGATGGGCTGTACCGGGCATGGGGATTGTGAAGTGCGGATGCTGAAAGTGCTGTAATGTAAAAGCGGTGCGCAGGTCTGCGCACCCACTTAATAGGCCGGCACGCCGCTATGGAAACGCAACTCACCATCCGGCTCGCTGATTAGTTTCGCTTCCGCTGCACCAAACGCCTGTACGCGTGGCGTAATATCCTTCGCGGAAATCTGTTCCGCCAGCTTCAAATAATCCTGATAGTGACGTGCTTCAGAACGCAGCAGCGAAATATAAAACTTCTGTAACTGCTCATCCAGATACGGCGCCAGGCTGGCAAACCGCTCGCAAGATCGCGCTTCGATATAGGCGCCACAAATCAATTTATCCACCAGCCCATCGGGTTCATGATTGGCAATCTCGCGGATCAATCCTCTGGCGTAACGGCTGGCGGTGATTTTGCGATACGGTAAACCCCGCGACTGCATAATTTCCCACACCTGATAAAAATGATGCAGCTCTTCTTTGATCAGCAGAATCATCATCTCGATCAAATCATCCGCCCACGGCAGTTCGTTACGCACAATGATGCTTTTGGTCAGATTCTTGTGCGCATTGATAAAGTTACTGTCCGGCTCTTCACGGTAGATGAAATCTTCATACGGCTTGAGCCACGCCAGTATGGCATCGCCACTTGGCTTATCGGCGACATAACGACGAATGATAAATACCGCGGTCTGCGCCGCTTTTAACTCGCACACCATGTGATCGGTCAGCAGCAGCGTCAGGTTTTCCGGCTTGCGCGCTTCATCAATCCACGCTTGTGGCGTGCGGCAGTGCAGAAATTCATAAATGGGTTCTAACAGGGGAGCGTAATTCATCGGCGTTCTTTATCTGGCGGGGAAGTGGTTCTGGGCGGCGAGCGCCGCCCGTTTAAGACTTAGTGACGCACACCGTCGTCTTCTTCGTCGTCGATGAAGTCGCCATCGTCGTCTTCATCTTCTGCGTCCGGATCTTCGAAGTAAGTGCCCCAACCGTCGTAATCGACGTTGAAGCTACCGGCCAGATTCACCAACTGCTCAACCTGTGCATCAATCAGCTCTGGCTTTAACGCGCCTTCGCTCAGGATATCCACACACATCACCGTGCCACCCTCTTCCAGCTCCAGCTCTTCTGGCTCGCTCACTTCAAAGCCCAGTTTGAAAGCCTCAACCGCCACTTTCTCCAGTGAGTCGAAGTTGTTGCAAGAGAGGTGATGCTCGATAGTGTAAAGCGCATCCGGATCGCTGCCGTCTTCCAGCAACTCTTCAATGATCAGGCGGGTTTCTTCGCGCTGTTCTTCCAGCAATGCTTCATATGCCATGTGCGTGTCCTCAAAATGTTCGACGTGAATGCAATTATTTTCCCACACTGCTTCGCCCGCCACTACACAAAACAGAAAGTTTATTATCGCCGGGGTTGAAAATGCATATTCATACGGTTAGATTGAATTTTAATTCATTATTAACCCGTATCTGGAGCGCTGTATGAGTCAGCTGTATTCGAGACACTTCCTGAGATTGCTGGATTTCACTCCAGCTGAAATCAGCTACCTGCTAAGTCTGGCAGGTGAATTAAAACACGCTAAGAAAAATGCCGCTGAAACCCAGCACCTGAAAGGCAAGAATATCGCGCTCATCTTCGAAAAAGACTCGACCCGCACCCGATGCTCTTTCGAAGTTGCCGCATACGATCAGGGCGCTAACGTCACTTACCTCGGCCCAAGCGGCAGCCAGATCGGCCATAAAGAGTCGATGAAAGATACCGCGCGCGTATTAGGGCGTATGTATGACGGCATTCAGTATCGTGGCTTTGGTCAGGAGCTGGTGGAAACGCTGGCGGAATTTGCCGGTGTGCCGGTGTGGAACGGACTGACGACCGAATTCCATCCTACGCAACTGTTGGCCGATCTGCTCACCATGCAGGAACATCTGCCAGGCAAACCGCTGAGCGAGATGACACTGGTGTACGTCGGTGACGCGCGCAACAACATGGGTAATAGCATGCTGGAAGCCGCTGCGTTGGTTGGCCTGGATCTGCGCCTGGTGGCACCGAAGGGCTGCTGGCCGGAAGAGCAACTGGTGGAGCAGTGTCGCGTCGCAGCACAAAAAACCGGTGGCAAAATCACTCTGACCGAAGAGATTACCGAAGGCGTGCAGGGTGCGGATTTCATCTACACTGATGTGTGGGTGTCGATGGGCGAAGCGAAATCAGTGTGGGAAGAGCGTATCGCCCTGCTGCGTCCGTATCAGGTCAACAGCGCGATGCTGGCGCTGACCGGCAATCCTCAGGTGAAATTCCTGCACTGCCTCCCGGCCTTCCATGACGATCAAACCACTTTAGGCCGTCAGATGGCTGAACAGTACGGTCTGCATGACGGTATGGAAGTGAGCAATGAGGTGTTTGAATCGGCGCACAGCATTGTGTTCGATCAGGCTGAAAACCGCATGCACACCATTAAAGCGGTGATGGTCGCCACGCTGGGTAACCAGTAAAGCAAACGTTTACCTTACGGCGATTTCTGCTTGATGCTAATCAGTGAATGCGTATAATGCGCCACAATTTGCCGGAGGAAACATGCAACAGCGCAGCGTACAATTTGCCGCTCTACCCCGCCTGACCGCAGGCGATGCAGCTGTTTCTTTCCGTCATACATTGATCGTAAAAAAAGCCCCTTAAGCAGGGGCTTTTTTTTGTCCGCAATCCGGCAGCGCAGAGGAGAACGCTATGGCCAACCCGCTATATCGCAAGCACATTATTTCCATCAACGATCTCAACCGCGAAGAGCTGGAGCTGGTGTTACACACCGCTGCTCAACTCAAGGCTCATCCTCAGCCAGAACTGCTGAAGCACAACGTGATTGCCAGTTGCTTCTTTGAAGCCTCAACGCGCACCCGCCTGTCGTTTGAAACCGCTATGCATCGTTTGGGTGCTTCAGTGGTGGGCTTCGCCGACGGCAGCAATACCTCGCTGGGTAAAAAAGGTGAAACGCTGGCCGACACTATCTCGGTGATCAGCACTTACGTCGATGCGATTGTGATGCGTCATCCGCAGGAAGGTGCCGCGCGTCTGGCGACCGAATTCTCCAGCGGCATTCCGATTCTCAATGCTGGTGACGGTGCCAACCAACATCCCACGCAAACGCTGCTGGATCTGTTCACCATCCGTGAAACCCAGAGCCGCCTCGACAACCTGAATGTGGCGATGGTCGGTGACCTGAAGTATGGCCGCACCGTGCACTCGCTGACCCAGGCGCTGGCCAAGTTTACCGGCAACCGTTTCTACTTTATCGCACCAGATGCGCTGGCCATGCCGGCCTACATCACCGATATGCTGGATGAGCAGAACATTGTCTGGACACGCCATGACACCATCGAAGAAGTGATGCCGGAACTCGATATTCTGTACATGACGCGCGTGCAGAAAGAGCGTCTCGATCCTTCCGAGTACGCCAACGTCAAAGCGCAGTTCATCCTGCGCGCCGCTGATTTAGCGGGCGCACGCGACAATATGAAAGTACTGCATCCGCTGCCGCGTATTGATGAAATCACCACCGACGTCGATAGCACGCCGCACGCCTGGTATTTCCAGCAGGCAGGCAACGGCATCTTCGCCCGCCAGGCCCTGCTGGCACTGGTACTGAATAGCGACCTGGCACTGTAAGGAGAAACCGATGACTCACGATAATAAATTGCAGGTTGAAGCCATCAAGCGTGGCACGGTAATCGACCATATTCCTGCGCAGGTCGGTTTTAAATTGCTGTCGCTGTTTCGTCTGACCGAAACCGACCAGCGCATCACCATTGGCCTGAATCTGCCTTCGGGCGAAATGGGCCGTAAGGATTTGATCAAGATCGAGAATACTTTCCTGACCGACGATCAGATTAACCAACTGGCGGTGTATGCGCCGCTCGCTACCGTTAACCGTATTGATGAATACGAAGTGGTAGCGAAAATCGCCCCGACCTTACCGGATCGTGTCGAGCGTGTGCTCACCTGCCCGAACAGCAACTGCATCAGCCGCAGCGAGCCGGTATTCAGCAGCTTCGCGGTGAAACAGCGTGACGATGATGTGCACCTGAAGTGCAAATATTGCGAGAAAGAGTTCGCGCGCCACGTGGTGCTCGGTCACTGGTAATCGTGCCTATCGTCCCTATAATGGGGCGAACCAATACGCGGCTGACATAGGTCGGCTGCGCACTTTTAAGGAGAAACAATGTCTCGCGAAATCAGCACAGAAAAAGCACCCGCAGCAATTGGCCCTTATGTGCAGGGCGTGGATCTCGGCAGCATGATCATCACTTCAGGCCAGATCCCTGTGGATCCGGCGACCGGTGCCGTCGCAGATGATGTGTCTGCGCAGGCGCGTCAGTCACTGGAGAACGTGAAGGCGATTGTTGAAGCCGCTGGCCTGAAAGTGGGCGACATTGTGAAAACCACCGTGTTCGTGAAAGATCTGAACGACTTCGCCACCGTTAACGCGACTTACGAAGCCTTCTTCACCGAGCACAACGCCAGCTTCCCTGCACGTTCTTGCGTGGAAGTGGCGCGTCTGCCGAAAGATGTGAAAATCGAGATTGAGGCGATTGCCGTACGTCGTTAATCGGCGCCAGGCAATGTGTTGTCCTCACCCTGTCCTCTCCAGCCAAAGCAGAAGAGGACGGGGTGAGCTAAAGCTGCACACTACGTTAAACCGCCCCACCGCCCGTTTGCGGCAGAGCGCTCGCTCTCATCTATTTCGAAGACCTCAATAACTTCTCCAGCGGCCTGACCAGTGCCAGCACGGTTTCATCCTGCACCTGTGCCGCAGCGTCCAGTTTGGCATGCATCTCGGCCACTTCACTCGCACCGTAAGCCTGATTACGCTGCATCGCATTGACCAAATCGATCCCCATACGGCTGAGCGTGGCCACCTGCTGCACTTGTTGTTGCAATGCCTTGAGTTGATAGTTGCTCAGGATCAGTGGCATCACCGCATCACTGTTGTTTTGCCAGCGCTGTAGTTGTTGGCGAATGGCATTGGCCGCGCTGCGATCCTCGCGATTGGCCATCAGTGCATCCACCTGTTTATCCAATAAGCGCACCGGTTCACTCTCGGCCGGCAGCACATCCGCCAGACGATTCAGCGGCTCAAAATAATCGTAGTGCCCGGCCTGGAACTTCAGGTGCTGACGCGTGTAGTACTGTGCCGGTTCCAGCACCTCCGCCAGCACGCGCAGCGGCGTGATATCGCTGGTGTTGGCCAGCCGCATCATCTGCACCTCCGCCTGCTGATGCTGTTGTAATCCCACCGACACCGTGCCCCAGCGATCCACCGCATTCAAACGCTGGTACATGTTGTCGCTGTCGGTGACATCCTTCGCCGACCACAGGCGCTCAGCCACCACAAAGGCGCGCGGCCACAAGCGAGTATCGATCACCCTGCTGTTGACGTTTTCCGCCCACAGCGCCGCTTCACCACCAATCAGGTTGTTTTGCATTTGGTCTGGCGTAGGCACGGAAGGCTTAATGCCAGTGGGCACCTGCGCCAGCTTGCTGCCCTCAGCGGGATAGCGCACATTGCCCACCAGCATGTAGCCGGTCAGTTTGTCCTGCGTCAGAGTGACCATTGGCTGGAATGGTCCCATCCAGGTATCTACGCTAAAAGTGAGTTGTGTGGGTGATAGCCAGCGAATGCCACTCACCATACGCCGCGCTTTGCCGCTGAAATCAATAAAGCCACGCCAGCCATTTTTGCCTTCCACCAAAGTGAAACTGCCTTTGACGGGGCTGCCTTTCAGGCGCGGCATAGTGAATTGCCAGCTCTGCGCCTGCTCGTTGGTTTGAATCTGGTCCAGACCATTGAGTCCCTGCGGCCAGGGCTCATTGCGATAGTGGTAAGCCGCGGTTTGCGGTTGGTCGAGATAGAAACCGGTTGAAAGAATGCCACGGAAATCGTGCTTCGCCACCTCACCGAGTGCATCCTGCCCCTGCCAGGATTGGATCAAAATACTGTTCGGCAGATCAGGATGGTAAACCTCATCCCAGCCAATCATCCGACGCTGATGGGCTTCCAGGATCTTCTCCACACGCTGATTGAACCACGCCTGTAATGCGTGCGTGTCCTTCAGACCATGGTCGCGCATAAATTGCTGAATCTTTGGCGAGTCATTCCATTGGGTCGGATCCACTTCATCGCCGCCGATGTGGATGTAAGGATCGGGGAAGATCGCCGTGACTTCGCCCATCAGCGTATCAATAAAGGTGAAGACCGCTTCGTTGCTGGGATCCAGCAGCGGTTTAAACACGCCCCAGCCGCGCTCCATCTTGTAAGGGCCCGGCGCACTGAGCAGCTCTGGCATCGCCACCGCAATCGCCGAGGCATGCCCTGGCACATCAATTTCCGGCACCACACGTACGCCGCGCTGCGTGGCATAACGCACGACATCGCGCATCTGCTGCTGCGTGTAGTAAAGGCCGTCACTGGCCTTCTCCTGCAACTGAGGATAGTGGCTGGAAGCAAATCGCCAGCCTTGATCGTCGGTCAGATGCCAGTGGAATACGTTCATACGCGCAGCCGCGATACCGTCGATCTGCCGCTTCACGGTTTCAATCGGCAGGAAATGGCGCGCCGAATCGATCAGCACCCCGCGCCACGGGAAACGCGGTTTATCGTCAATGGTGACATAAGGGATTTGCGTTGCCGTCTCATTATTTTCAATCAGCTGTAGCAGGGTTTCCATGCCGCGCATGGCACCGAAACGCGTGTTGGCTTTCAGCACCACACCACTGCTGCTGACCTCAAGATGATAGCTCTCATCGCTGTCCGGTTGTGGCAAGGGATCTACTGCCTGAGCGATTTGCACCTGAATCGTGGCCTGATCGCTCGGTGCGCTGGCGGGCAGCAGCGGCCAACCGGTTTGACGTGAAATGCGGGCGCGCCAGCGCGCTTCGGCTCCCTCCAGATGATCGCCCGTAATATGCAGCGTGAATTGCGGTGTCAGCGTTAATGCGCCGCCGCTGGCAGGCTGCACCACTTTTTGTGGCCAGGGCATTAAGGGTAGATCGTTAATCGGTGCGGCAATAGAAGAGAAAGTCAGGGATAAACAACAGGCGAGCAGCGTTCTTTGCAGAGGCATGTAAGGCATCCTTGTGAATAATGACGGGCCAAAAATAGGCAAAAAACCCATTAAACCTGCTTCGCATCGCAAATCAAGTTATACGAGGTCGAAGTTTGGGCGGGTTAAAACTTTTGAAGTTTAGTCCGCTTAACCATTGTGCGGCTTTCAAACTTCGTTATGTCTTCTTTGCGGCAGGTCAAAAACAGCGCGATTAATTTCAGCCAAAACACCACATGTAGCGATTACACTCTCCACAAATACCCATATATAGTTTCATGGAGAAGAAATGGCGACGGTGGTAATTAAGCGTGACGGCTGCAGAGTGCCGTTTGAAGCGCAGCGTATTGAGCTGGCGGTGCAGGCGGCGGCGCGGGCGGCACAGATTGATGATGCACTTTGGTGCGCGCAAGTCGCGACACGCGTCAGCCGTCAGTTGGCCAATCGAGTTGAAGTGGATATCCGCGATATTCAATGTGCGGTGGAAGAGACGCTGATGGCTGGGCGCTGGCCACAACTGGCACGCGCGTATATCGAATATCGCCATGAGCGTGATTTAGCCCGTGAACAGCGTGGCAAACTGCATCACGCGATTCGTGGCCTGGTTGAACAGACCAATGCCGCGCTGCTCAACGAAAACGCCAATAAAGACAGTAAAGTCATCCCCACCCAGCGCGACTTGCTGGCGGGTATCGTTGCCAAACATTATGCCCAACAGCAGCTGCTGCCGCGTGATGTGGTACTGGCGCATGAGCGCGGTGAGATCCATTATCACGATCTCGACTATTCGCCATTTTTCCCGATGTTTAACTGCATGTTGATCGATCTTCAGGGCATGTTGAACAATGGCTTTAAGATGGGCAATGCCGAAATCGAGCCGCCGAAATCCATTGCCACCGCGACGGCCGTGACGGCGCAAATCATTGCTCAGGTCGCCAGCCATATTTACGGCGGCACCACCATTAATCGCATTGATGAAGTGCTGGCCCCGTTTGTGAATCTCAGTCTGGAGAAACATCGCGCGGTAGCTCAACAGTGGCAGATTGCGGATGCGGAAGCCTACGCACGCGTGCGCACCGAGAAAGAGTGCTACGACGCATTCCAGTCTCTGGAATATGAGGTCAATACGCTGCACACCGCCAACGGCCAGACGCCGTTTGTCACCTTTGGCTTTGGTCTTGGCATCGACTGGGCCGCGCGCCTGATTCAGCAGTCGATTCTGCGTAATCGTATTGCCGGACTGGGAAAAAATCACAAAACCGCGGTGTTCCCGAAACTGGTGTTCGCCATCCGCGAGGGCGTGAATCGTCGTCCCGGCGATTTTAACTACGATATCAAGCAGCTGGCGCTGGAGTGTGCCAGTAAGCGCATGTATCCCGATATCCTCAATTACGACAAAGTGGTGGAAGTCACCGGCTCGTTCAAAACGCCGATGGGCTGCCGCAGCTTCCTCGGCGTGTATGAGGAAAACGGTAAGCAGGTTCATGAAGGACGCAACAACATTGGTGTCATCAGCCTGAACCTGCCGCGCATTGCACTGGAAGCCAACGGCAATGAAGCCCACTTCTGGCAGCTACTGGATGAGCGGCTTGAACTGGCTAAGCGTGCATTGATGACGCGCATTGCCCGACTGGAGAAAACTAAGGCGCGCGTGGCACCGATTCTCTACATGGAAGGCGCGTGTGGCGTTCGCCTGAATGCCGATGACGAAGTGGGTGCGATTTTCCGCCATGGCCGCGCCTCGATTTCGCTCGGTTATATCGGCCTGCATGAAACGTTGAATGCGCTGAGCGGCAGTGAAGTCCATCCGTATGACGCGCAGCACCTGCGGGAAAAAGGCGTGGCGATTGTGCAGCGTCTGCGCGCTGCCGTGGATGCCTGGAAAGATGAGACCGGCTACGGTTTTAGCCTTTACAGCACACCGAGCGAGAACCTCTGCGATCGCTTCTGCCGTCTCGATGCCGCCGAGTTTGGCGTTGTGCCAGGCGTCACCGATAAAGGCTACTACACCAACAGCTTCCATCTCGACGTCGAAAAGAAAGTGAATCCCTACGACAAGATCGACTTTGAAGCGCCCTATCCGGCCATCGCCAATGGTGGCTTCATCTGTTACGGCGAATACCCCAATATTCAGCACAACCTCAAGGCGCTGGAGGATGTGTGGGATTACAGCTATCACCGCGTGCCCTATTACGGCACCAACACGCCCATTGATGAGTGCTATGAATGCGGCTTCACCGGCGAATTCAGTTGCACCAGTAAAGGCTTTACCTGCCCGAGCTGCGCTAACCACGATCCGGCTCGCGTCTCCGTCACGCGCCGCGTCTGTGGTTATCTGGGTAGCCCCGATGCGCGACCGTTCAATGCCGGTAAGCAGGAAGAAGTGCAGCGTCGCGTTAAACATCTGGATACCGGACAGTTAGGATGATGCGTATTCATCGCTATTACGCCGTCGATATCGTCAACGGGCCAGGCACGCGCTGTACGCTGTTTGTTGCCGGGTGCGAACATCAGTGTCGCGGCTGCTACAACCAGAGTACCTGGCGGCTCGATTCCGGCGTGCCTTTTACGCTGGAGATGGAAGAACAGCTGATCGCCGATCTCAACGATCAGCGCATTCCGCGCCAGGGGTTGTCGCTGAGCGGCGGCGATCCGTTGCATCCACACAATGTGCCGCACATCCGTCGTCTGGTGAAACGGGTGCGACGCGAATGCCCGGACAAGGATATCTGGTTGTGGACCGGTTATGAGATGGCAGAACTCAGCGCAGCGCAGCGTGAAGTGGTGGCTGAAATTGATGTGCTAATCGATGGCCGGTTTGTGGAAGCTGAGAAAGATGTGCGGCTGCTGTGGCGCGGCAGCCGCAATCAGAAGATCTGGTATTTACGCCAGCCACAGGGCGATCGTACCGAGGAGGATGCCGCTGAGCGCCACGCCAGCCAGCGCGATCCACAAGGCACGCGCCGGGAAAGCACGATGCAGCATCAGTAGCGATGGCACACTGACGGCGGGTAAGGTCACGAGCAGCGCCAGCGCAGGCGCGATCCCCATGCCCGCCAGCATCATGGTTTGTATGATGGGGATTTCCGCTGCGGTGGGAATGACAAACAAACAGCCCGCTACCGCCATCAGCATCACCCAAAACAGCGTATTGCCCACCGCGCCATCGGCATGCGGGAAGAGCCAGACGCGTGCAGCACCCAATAACAGCACGGCAACGATATACAGCGGGATGGTGTTCCAGAACAGCCGCCACATCACGCGTAGCCAGCGGGTCAGGAACGGCTGCTCGCTACCGGCAGCCATCACCACAGGTGCGACGACTGTGTGTTCTGGCACGCTGCGCTGCACCAGCGACGCAATCCCCAGCACCATGGCCAAGCCCGCCACCAGCCGAATCGCCGCGAAATGCCAACCCAGCACAAACCCCATAAAAATTAACGTGGCGGGATTCAGCAGTGGATTGGCCAGCCAAAAGGCCATCGCTGCCCCGCTCGACACCTGCGACTGACGTAAACCCGCCGCCACCGGCGCTGCACAGCAGGTGCACATCATGCCCGGCAAACCTAACCCGGTGCCGACCAGCGTTGAACCAAACTGAGAATTGCCCATGACGCGCAGCAGCCAGTGGCGCGGGATAAGCACCTGTACCAGCGAACCCAAAATCACACCCAGCACCGCGGCTTTCCAGACTGCGAGGAAGTAGATCATTGCGTAGTCCAGCGCAGCACGCCACGGTGAATCCGCTGCGTTTGCCAGAATGGATTTGCCAATAGAGTGGGTTTCAGCCGCCGTGAAGGCTTTGCCGTAATAGGGCTGCCATTTGACGTACCACAAGCCGATCACCACCACGGCGAGGAACAACAAGGGTTTCCACCATGCGAAGCGTGTCGCGGGTGCAGAAGATGCGAGTTGGGTCATAACAGAATCCGTATCCTACAGAATAACGTATGCCGCACTGGGAGGCGCGGCGGTTAATCCATAGTGTTATTCAGGTTATTGGAATCTGCTATGCAAAGTTAACGTAAGTTTGATCGGGAGCGGAAAATTAACTTTCGCCGGTCTTATCACGCTGCCAAATGATTTTTTTGCCGAAGCCCAGCGCGTTGTCGGTCATCTTCAGCTCATCCAACATAATCTCCCATAAAGGAGCCTGCACTTTGCGGGCAATCGGATAACGTTTCTGGTAGGCATGACGCGCCTGCGCTTCACGCTCTCCACTAAGTTGCTGGATACGGCCAAAATACTGCACGCCTTTGATTAACAGCACCGTTTTTGGCTGGCCGTTGATCGTGCCCGCAACGCGCGAATTGGCCTGCATTAACGTGCCGTGTCGCGTATCGGGTTCGGTCATCAACCAAAACGCCATACGGTTTTCATCAAAGACGTAAAAGCAGTTGGCGCACCACAAATCGTCGCCGTTGCTGGCACATAATGACAGGGCACGTTGTTTTTTGAGATAGCGAATAAGATGAGACTGGTCAGACACAATGCAACTCCATGCGGCAGATAGCGAGGCTAACCTAAGCGCGCTACACTGCCCAACAGCCATCGAACAGGAAAAGTCATTTATGCAACAGGGCTGGCAGCTCTATATGCTGCAAACCGCCGCCGGCATGCTTTATACCGGTATCACCACGGATGTTCATCGCCGCCTGCTGCAGCATCAGTGTGGCAAAGGTGCGCGCGCATTGCGCGGCAAAGGTCCGCTGACGCTGGTGTTTAACTGCGATGCAGGCGACCGCGCGGCCGCTTCGCGTCTGGAGTATCAGGTGAAGCAGCTCAGCCGCACGCAAAAGCTGCTGCTGGTTGCACAGCAGCCTTCATGCCTGAATGCGTGGTTTAGTCGAAGCGATTAAAAGGCTCGGAGAAAGCGATCAACCCTTCTGCGCCCGTAAACGCATCGTCCGCTAACTTGTACACCTGAAACGCCGCTTCGCTGCCTAACCAGCGGCAGTGCAAGCCGTGACGTGCCGCCGGCTCAAAGCCCAGTGGGTTGTAAAACTCGGGATCGCCCAGCACCACCACCGCGCTGTAGCTGAACTCATTCAATGAATCCAGGCCTTCGTACACCAGTTTTTTGGCAATGCCTTGCTTGCGCACCGACTCATCCACCGCCAGCGGCGCCAGCGCCACCCAGTTGCGATCTTCACCTTGCAAGGTCACTGGACTGAAGGCGGCATAACCCAGCACCTGCCCCTCATCATCTGTGGCCACCACGCCGAGCGTGAGTAAGCCATCTTCACGCAACTGCTGCACCAATTCTGCTTCTGCGGCGGTAGCAAAACTGCGCTTTAACAGGGTGTCGATGCCCGCCGCATCCACACCAATTTCAGTACGAATCAACATGAGATCCCCACGCGCGCCTCAGCGGCCTCCGCGTCCTGTTTCATTCCTGCCTCAACAAAGGCAGCCAGCTGCTGTAACCCCGTACGCAAAGGCGTGGGCATGGCATCCAGTTCAATAGCATCCATTAGATTCTTCACCTCCAAACCCAGCTCCGTGTCGCCCTCGATCACCAAACGGCGTTGAAAGAACAACATATCGGGGTCTGCTTTGCGTGCTGCCACCAGCAACAGGTCGTTAGCTTCGCCACGAAACCAGACATCAGCCTCAGCGTCGCGCGAAACGGTCAGGCGCCCCTTCTGTAAGGTGGTGATCCAGCGCAGATTCACATCCGCAATCTCAATCCCCAGATAGCGCCCTTCCAGAAAGTCTAACTCACCTTCAGACAAAGCATGACGAAATTGCCAGTTTAAGAGTTGTTGCAAAACCACTTTTTTTACAGGGAATGGAGTAAATGAAACAGGTAAGGCGAGGATTTCTGGGCCTTTTTCCACAATCAGGCCACGTAAGCGCGCAAGCATATTCATTAATCCCTTCAGAAATTTTTACCTATATTGCCACAACCATGCCCCCTCGCCTCCACTGAGATCAATGAAATCGCTGAACAACTGATTAAATATTCTTCACTCTGTATCCTGAGTGACGCTTTCACTGCCTTAAATCAACATTTACGCACGACACCTTCCCTACACTTTACCGCTTCAGAATTCGGGGAGGAAAAAGTATGGAACTGCTGTGTCCAGCGGGGAATTTACCTGCGCTGAAATCGGCGGTGGAGCATGGCGCTGACGCGGTGTATGTCGGCTTAAAGGATGACACCAATGCCCGCCACTTTGCTGGCCTCAATTTTACTGACAAGAAGCTGGCGGAGGCAGCGCGCTTTCTGCATCAGCATCGCCGCAAGCTGCACGTGGCGATCAACACTTTTGCCCATCCTGATGGCATCAATCGCTGGCAAACCGCCATTGATTTAGCGGCGCAAAACGGCGCTGATGCACTGATTCTCGCCGATATCGCCACGCTGGAATATGCCGCGCAGCGTTATCCGCAGGTAGAACGTCACCTTTCGGTGCAGGCTTCGGCCACCAATCTGCAGGCCATCCACTTTTATCATCGCCATTTCGATCTCAGCCGCGTGGTGTTGCCGCGTGTGCTGTCGATGCATCAGGTTAAGCAACTGTCACGTGAAACACCGGTACCACTCGAAGTTTTTGCCTTTGGTAGCTTGTGCATTATGGCGGAGGGTCGCTGCTATCTCTCTTCATGGCTGACGGGTGAATCACCGAACAGTGCGGGAGCCTGCTCACCGGCAAAATTCGTGCGCTGGCAGCAAACGCCGCAAGGGATGGAATCGCGCCTCAATGAAGTGTTGATCGATCGTTACGGCGCCGATGAAAGCGCTGGCTACCCCACGCTGTGCAAAGGGCGCTATGAAGTAGACAACCAGCGCTATCACGTGCTGGAAGAGCCTACCAGCCTCAACACCTTGTCGCTGTTACCGGAATTACTGCGCGCCAATATCGCCTCGGTGAAAATTGAAGGTCGCCAGCGTAGCCCAGCTTATGTGGCACAGGTGGCAAAAGTGTGGCGCCAGGCGATCGACCGCTGTATGGCGTCGCCTGAGCAGTTTGCGGTGCAGGAACCCTGGATGCGCGCACTCGGTGAGCTTTCGGAAGGCAGCCAGACCACGCTCGGTGCCTATCACCGTGACTGGCAGTAAGGAGAAGCTATGAAATACGCCATTGGGCCGGTGCTGTGGTACTGGCCAACGGACACGCTGGCCAGTTTTTATCAGCAGGCAGCCGACAGCTCTGCTGACATCATCTATCTTGGCGAAGCGGTATGCAGTAAACGTCGTGCTACCACTTTTGCACAATGGATGGAAATGGGACATACGCTGGCGCAGCACGGTAAGCAGGTGGTGCTCAGCACCCTTGCGCTGTTGCAGTCGCCTTCAGAAGTGAAAGAGCTGCGGCGCTATGTGGAGAACGGCGAGTTTTTGCTGGAAGCTAACGATATCGGCACCGTCAACATGGCGGCGGAGCGTAAGCTGCCGTTTGTCGCCGGTCCGACACTCAATGTCTATAACGCACAGACGCTACAGCTGTTGCTGAAAGAGGGCATGACGCGCTGGTGCATACCTGTGGAGATGTCGCGTGACTGGCTGATTCAGCTGTTGCAGCAGTGTGATGCGGCAGGCCTGCGCAATAAGTTTGAAGTAGAAGTATTGGGCTATGGCCATCTGCCGCTGGCGCTGTCGGCGCGTTGCTTTACCGCACGTTCCGAAAATCGCGCCAAAGATGATTGCCAGACCTGCTGCATCAACTATCCCACCGGACGCCGCGTACTGTCACAGGAGGGCCAGCAGGTGTTTGTGTTAAATGGCATCCAGACCATGAGCGGTTACTGCTACAACCTTGGAAATGATTTGCCCGGGATGCATAACTGGATCGATATCGTACGCCTCTCGCCACAGGATGAGACCACGCTGGCAGAGGTCGATCGCTTCCGCGCGAACGAAGCCGGTGAAGCCCCGCTGATGATGGCGCGCGGCAGTGATTGCAACGGTTACTGGCGTCGATTGGCCGGTATGGTACTTGAGGGCGGACGGTAAAGGCACATTCCGGCTATATTCCTGCTGTTAATAGCAGTTTTAATATGGGTAATGATGAGTAATACTCACTGGCGCAGGTCTGATAACACCTGCGCCATCCTTATTTGGAGTGCCCATGTCTGAGAAAAAAACGGTTCGCCTGTCTGTACTGGATCTTGCGCCTATCCCGCAAGGTTCTGCTGCGCGCGAAGCTTTCCACAATTCGCTGGCGCTGGCGCGTCAATCTGAAGCCCTTGGTTTCCATCGTTACTGGCTCGCTGAGCACCACAACATGACCGGTATTGCCAGTGCGGCAACGTCCGTGTTAATTGGTTATCTGGCCGCCAATACCGAAACCCTGCGCCTTGGATCCGGCGGCATTATGCTGCCCAACCATGCACCGCTGGTGATCGCCGAACAGTTTGGTACGCTCGAATCGCTGTATCCTGGCCGTATTGATTTAGGGCTGGGCCGCGCCCCAGGTTCTGACCAGCGCACCATGTTAGCGCTGCGCCGTCATCTCTCCAGCGCCCAGGCGGATAGTTTCCCGGAAGATGTGGCAGAACTAATTCGTTGGTTTGATGCAGAAGACGGTGAACATCCGCCAGTGCAGCCCGTGCCGGGCCTCGGTTTGAAAATTCCTGTCTGGTTATTGGGTTCCAGCCTCTATAGTGCACAACTGGCCGCACAGCTCGGCCTGCCGTTCGCTTTTGCTTCCCACTTTGCACCGGACCTGTTGTTCCAGGCACTGCATCTCTATCGTGAGAAATTCAAGCCTTCTGCGCGTCTGGCGAAACCCTATGCGATGGTGTGCGTCAACGTGGTAGCAGCGGATAGCGAACGCGATGCGCGCTTCCTGTTTACCTCAATGCAGCAGCAGTTTATTAACCTGCGCCGTGGCAAACCGGGCCCGCTGCCAGCCCCCGTTGAGAACATGGATAACCTGTGGTCGCCATCAGAGCAATATGGTGTGCAGCAGGCGCTGAGCATGTCGATTGTCGGCGATAGCGACAAAGTGCGCCAGGGGTTAGCCGCGCTGATCCGCGAAACCCAGGCTGATGAAATCATGGTCAATGGCCAGATTTTCGATTCGCAGGCTCGTCTGCGTTCGTTCGCACTGGCGATGGAAGCCGCGCGCTCACTGTAATATCTACTGTTGTGGGGTCAATCCTTCTGGCCCCACTGCCACCATGCGCACATCCCGTGCTGGAGATTGCCCGTAGAAACGGCTGTATTCGCGGCTAAACTGCGAAGCACTTTGATACCCCACGCGATACCCCGCCGTTCCGGCATCTAACTTCTCAATCAGCATCAAACGCCGCGCTTCGTTGAGACGCAGCTGCTTTTGATACTGCATCGGCGTCATCGCCGTCACCGATTTGAAGTGATGATGTAGCGACGAAATACTCATGCCCACGCTGCTGGCCAGCTGATCCATCTTGAGCGGTTGATGAAAGTTTTCGCGTAGCCAGCGTGCCGCGCGGGCCACTTTGTTACCCGGTCGCTCGGTCAACGCCATATTGAGAATCCGCGGGCCTTCTGGCCCGGTGAGTAATCGATAGAAAATCTCTTGCTCAATTAACGGTGCCAGCGCTGGAATATCCTGAGGTTGATCCAGCAGTTCAATCAGGCGGATAACCGCATCAACTAACGGCGGCGCCACTTTATGCACGGTAATGCCGCGTTCGTTCGCCACTGTCGCGCCAATGTGCTGAAGCGGGAAATGTTCGAGATAGCGCATCAGACGCGTTTCGTTAATGGTGATCCCGACGCCAAGGTTGGGCTTCTCCGGTGTGGCCAGCACCACGCAGGATTGTACTGGCATATCCAGCGTCACCAGCAGCAGATCGCCTGCTCCGTAATGCATCACGTCATCGCCCATACGCAACGCTTTCTGGCCCTGCGCTACCAACGCAAAGCTGGCCCAGGTCGCTACGTGCGACAAACTGGTTGGTTTGGCGCTGCGGCCAAATGAGAGAAAATCGATGGCGCTCAAGTGGCGGCCATCTTCTGGAGCATGGCGGGCAATCATCGCCACCAGTTGCTGCCACTGTTCCTGATGAATCATGCGTTACGCACTCCGCGACGAGAAATCACTGTGTCAGCATTCTCGCCTTTCACTTCCGCTGCGCCTAGTCCTTAACCTGCACATTTGCAGGATTGTGCAAAAAGCTTGCAGGATTGCGCTACCGCCCAATTGTATGGACAGCGCATGCTTACCCTTCCCCGAATTCTCAGGTGGAGAGACACAATGAAAGCACTTGAAGGCAAAATTGCGCTGGTGACGGGCGCCTCGAAAGGCATTGGCGCCGCCATTGCTATGACTTTCGCGGCGGCCGGCGCTCGCGTCATTGTTAATTACCGCCAGGATGAAGCGGGCGCTGCAGATGTCGTGACAGATATCTGCGAGCTAGGCAGCGATGCCATTGCCGTACAGGCCGATATCTCCCGCGAGGCCGATGTGCAGCGTTTATTCGCACGCAGCATCGAGCAGTTTGGCGCACCCGATATCGTGGTCAACAATGCCGGTATTTTCCATCACGGCGATTTCGCCGAACTCAGCCTCAGTGAGATGCAGCAGCAGCTCAATGTGAATGTGCTGGGCACTTTACTGGTCTGCCAGCAGGCGGCGAAACATTTCCCCGTTCGCGGTGGCACCATCATTAATCTGAGTGCACTTAACAGCCAACGCAGTACACCGGGTTCGGTGTTATGGGCGGCGACTAAAGGTGCGATTGATACCTTAACGCAGGGCCTCGCACGTGAACTCGGGCCGCGTAATATCCGCGTCAATGCGCTGGCACCAGGAATCATCCTGACGGAAGGTTTACTGGCGGCAAAGAAGATGAATCCGGATGTTAAAGCGAAGTTGATCGCGGCTACGCCGTTGGGACGATTTGGTCTGCCGGAGGATGTGGCGCAGGTGGCATTGTTCCTGGCCTCTGAAGATTCAGCGTATGTGAGCGGTGAAAGGGTATTGATTGCAGGTGGGGTGTAACGTTTAATTTACGAATATAAAAAAAGGGACGCCGCGGCGTCCCTTTTTATTTTTCAGCGTTTATCGCTTATGCGTCACGACGACGTGGTGCAGAAGCACCTTCTGGACGTGGGCCACGACCGCCTTCACGGCTGAAGCGTCCGCCTTCACGACCTGCATCACGACCACCTTCACGGCGCTCAGAGAAACGACGCGGTGCGCCTTCGCCACGCGGTGCGCCATTGCCACGACGCTCGCCATCACGGCTAGCAGGACGACGCTCTGAACGCTCGTGTGCCGGTGCATCACCCATCAACTGCATGTTCATCGGCTTGTTCAGGATGCGCGTGCGAGTGAAGTGCTGCAGAACTTCGCCCGGCATACCTTTAGGCAGCTCGATAGTTGAGTGAGTACCAAACAGCTTGATGTTACCAATGTAACGGCTGCTGATGTCGCCTTCGTTAGCGATCGCGCCAACGATGTGACGAACTTCAACACCATCATCACGGCCCACTTCAATGCGGTACAGCTGCATTTCGCCAACGTCACGACGTTCACGACGTGGAGCGCCATCACGGCTTTCGCCACGATCAGCACGGTCACCACGGTCTGCACGGTTTTCGCGCGGACCACGTGAATCGCGTGAATCACGACGATCATCACGGTCGCGGAATTCACGACGTGCTGGACGCGGTGCTTCTGGTGGCAGAATCAGTGGACGTTCGCCCTGTGCCATTTTCAGCAGTGCTGCGGCCAGAGTTTCGATATCCAGATCTTCGCCCGGCTGCATTTTGCTCAGCAGTGCGCGGTACATGTCCAGATCGCTGCTTTCCAGCTGCTGCTGTACTTTCGCGGCGAACTTAGCCAGACGACGCTCACCCAGCAGTTCTGCATTAGGCAGCTCAACTTCTGGAATGGTCAGCTTCATGGTGCGTTCGATGTTACGCAGCAGACGACGCTCACGGTTCTCAACGAACAGCAGTGCGCGGCCAGCACGACCTGCACGACCGGTACGGCCGATACGGTGAACGTAAGACTCAGCATCCATTGGGATGTCATAGTTAACAACCAGGCTGATACGCTCAACGTCCAGACCACGTGCGGCAACGTCGGTGGCGATCAGAATATCAAGACGACCATCTTTCAGGCGCTCCAGCGTCTGCTCACGCAGTGCCTGGTTCATGTCACCATTCAGTGCTGCGCTGTTGTAACCGCTGCGCTCAAGCGCTTCAGCCACTTCCAGCGTTGCATTTTTGGTACGCACGAAGATGATAGCGGCATCAAAGTCTTCTGCTTCCAGGAAACGCACCAGTGCGTCAGTTTTACGGCCGTAAGCGGTCCAGTAAGACTGAGAGATATCAGGACGCGTAGTCATGCTTGACTGAATGCGCACTTCCTGAGGATCTTTCATGAAGCGTTTAGTAATACGACGAATCGCTTCTGGCATGGTAGCTGAGAACAGCGCGGTCTGATGACCGTCTGGGATCTGCGCCATGATGGTTTCAACGTCTTCGATGAAGCCCATACGCAGCATTTCATCAGCTTCGTCCAGCACCAGGCCGCGCAGGTTAGACAGATCTAACGTGCCGCGTTTCAGGTGGTCGAGCAAACGGCCAGGCGTACCCACAACAACCTGTGGTCCCTGACGCAGAGCGCGCAGCTGTACGTCATAACGCTGGCCGCCGTACAGGGCAACCACGTTCACGCCACGCATGTGTTTAGAGAATTCAGTCATGGCTTCAGCAACCTGAACAGCCAGTTCGCGGGTTGGAGCCAGCACCAGGATTTGCGGTGCTTTAACGGTTGGATCAATGTTGTGCAGCAGCGGCAGAGAGAACGCTGCAGTTTTACCACTACCGGTCTGCGCCATACCTAACACGTCACGGCCCGCCAGCAGGTGAGGAATACACTCAGCCTGGATTGGGGATGGCTTCACGTAGCCCATGCCGTTCAGTGATTCAAGGATGTCGGCGTTCAGGCCAAGTTCGGAAAAAGTGGTTTGAATATCAGTCATGTAGTACACGTGCCTCTTAGATTGCGGCGGCCAGTCTACATAACTCGTCGTGAAAACTTTCAGTCATTTTCATCAAAAAGTGTGAACCGGCTCAAATTAGAAGTTTTGACGAACAGAAAAGCCCTCACCTTGAAGATGATGACTTTACAAGTATTCAGGCAATAAAAGTTCGTCAGCTATTGCTGGTCAGATTCTGATAAATCGTCTTGTGTCTGGCCGAGTTGCGCCAGTTCCAACAATGCGTATCGGTGCTCAACAAAGTTGTTAACGTTGTTGGCCACCGCCAGTTTGAACAACGCTTTCGCGTCGTCCTTCTCCCCCAGACTTAGGTAGTACTTACCTAAATAGAAGTTGGTTTCACTGAGATGTTCAGCGAGCGAGGTGTTATCCGTTGCGTCCGCCTTGAGACGTTCCATCAGCGTTTTTTCACTGATGTCGCCAAGGTAGAACTCGACAATATTCCATCCCCATTGGTCCCGGACCGCTTTGTCATGTCGCTGTCTCAGCGTGACTTTGGCCTTGTCGGCGTCCATATCGCTTTCAACGAGATAGAGCCAAAGGCTGCGGAAAGGATCGTTAGGATCGTCTTGATAAAACGCCAGCAGATCATCTTGCGCTAACTTGTATCGACCGCCGTAATAGAGGGCGATACCACGGTTTAAATGCGCATAGTTGTAAGTTGGATCAAGCTCAAGTACAGAATCAAACGCTTCATAGGCAGCATCAAAATTGCCTGCCTGCGTTAAATATATACCGAGGTAGTTAAACACCTCAGGCATATCTGGTCTTATAGACAGCGCTTGCGAAAAATCGTTCCGCGCTAATGCCCTCAGACCCAAACTATCATACAACACTCCGCGCTCATATAATAGCTGTGCGCGTTCATCATCGGTCAGGGCACGACTGGCAAGAATTTGTTCCATTCGCGCCAGGATCACCTCTTGCTGCAGTGTGGGCTGCAAAGGTACTGCCAGAACTTCGTTCTTACGCCAATTGGAGTTGCTGCATCCTGCCAGCGTGATAGCTGTCGCAACAAAACACCAGCGCAAAAAAGGCTTCATTTCCCACTCCCGAATACAAACATTGGGATAACCATCCTGTCATCCGCCTGCTGTGCACAAGGATTCCCGCCCTCGCGATGATCCAAACACCTCTCCCCAACTTGCAGGGAGAGGCCAATCAGTAAACGCTTACTCGGCGTCAGATGCATTCGTTGCAGCAGGGGTTTCTTCCGCTGGTTTCTGCTCTGTCGCTTCTTTGATGCTCAGGCGTACGCGGCCCTGACGGTCCACTTCCATGACTTTCACTGGAACTTCCTGACCCATCTGCAGATAGTCGGTCACTTTCTCTACGCGCTTATCAGCGATCTGAGAAATATGAACCAGACCTTCTTTACCGCCGCCGATTGCCACGAAGGCACCGAAATCAACGATACGCGTTACTTTACCTGAGTAGATACGGCCCACTTCGATTTCAGCGGTGATCTCTTCGATACGACGAATCGCTTCTTTCGCTTTGTTGCCGTCGGTTGCTGCGATCTTCACGGTGCCATCATCTTCGATTTCGATGGTGGTGCCGGTCTCTTCAGTCAGCGCACGGATAACAGAACCGCCTTTACCGATAACATCTTTGATCTTGTCCGAGCTGATCTTGATGGTATAGATACGTGGTGCGAACTCAGAGATTTCCTGACGTGGGGTGCTGATAGCCTGCTCCATCACGCTCAGGATGTGCAGACGCGCGCCCTTAGCCTGATTCAGTGCAACCTGCATGATCTCACGGGTGATACCTTCAATTTTGATATCCATCTGCAGTGCAGTGATACCGTCGCGGCTACCGGCCACTTTGAAGTCCATATCGCCGAGGTGATCTTCATCGCCCAGGATGTCAGACAGAACCACAAAGTTCTCGTCTTCTTTAACCAGACCCATCGCAATACCGGCTACGGCTGCTTTGATCGGAACGCCTGCGTCCATCAGTGCCAGAGAAGCACCACAGACAGAAGCCATAGAAGAAGAACCGTTTGATTCGGTGATTTCTGACACCACACGAATGGTGTATGGGAAATCTTCCTGCTTAGGCATCACTGCCAGCACACCGCGCTTCGCCAGACGACCATGACCAATCTCACGACGCTTAGGTGAGCCAACCATGCCGGTCTCGCCCACTGAGTATGGAGGGAAGTTGTAGTGGAACAGGAAGCTGTCAGTACGCTCGCCCATCAGCTCATCCAGGTTCTGCGCGTCACGTGCGGTACCCAGTGTTGCAGTAACCAGTGCCTGCGTTTCACCACGGGTGAACAGAGAAGAACCGTGAGTACGTGGCAGCACGCCAGTACGCACATCCAGACCACGGATCATGTCTTTTTCGCGACCATCAATACGTGGCTCGCCACGGATGATACGGCTACGCACGACGCTCTTCTCGAGATCGTGAACGATGTCAGCGATTTCGCCAGCATCTAATGATTCATCTTCAGCCTGCAGTGCAGCGATGGTGGCATCTTTAACTACGCCAACCTGAGTGTAACGCTCTTGCTTATCAGTGATGCGGTAAGAATCAGCGATACCGGCTTCTGCCAGTGCAGCAACACGTGCAATCAATGCATCGTTTGCTGGCTCTGGCTGCCAATCCCAGCGTGGTTTGCCCGCTTCAGCAACCAGTGAGTTGATGTTTTCAATAACAATCTGCTGCTGATCGTGGCCGAATACCACCGCGCCCAGCATCTGGTCTTCGGTCAGTACTTCTGCTTCTGATTCAACCATCAGAACCGCGTTCTGAGTACCGGCTACAACCAGGTCCAGACGAGAGGTTTTCAGCTCATCAGACGTTGGGTTCAGCACGTACTGGTCATTGATGTAACCAACGCGAGCAGCACCGATTGGACCGTTGAATGGCAGGCCTGACAGCGCAAGGGCTGCAGATGCGCCGATCATCGCAACGATGTCTGGGTTAACCTGTGGGTTAACAGAAACAACAGTGGCGATAACCTGTACTTCGTTGATGAAACCTTCCGGGAACAGCGGACGCACTGGACGGTCAATCAGACGAGAAATCAGGGTTTCGCCTTCGCTTGGACGGCCTTCACGACGGAAGAAGCTACCCGGGATACGACCAGCAGCGTAAGTACGCTCCTGATAGTTAACCGTCAGCGGGAAGAAATCTTGATTTGGTTTGGTTTTTTTCTGGCCAACAACGGTGACGAATACCGCGGTGTCGTCCATGCTAGCCATTACTGCTGCAGTAGCCTGGCGCGCCATCATGCCGGTTTCCAGCGTGACGGTATGCTGACCATATTGGAATTTGCGTACGATCGGGTTCAGCAAAATTTAAGTCCTTAAATTCGAGGGGCAGAGCGCTTTTGGGCTCGCCGGGGTTTACCGATCTTTAGTTGCATCCTCGCGACTAATGACAATCTTCAACCGCCCATGCGGTAAAGCCTCTCATTAGCCGCGCGAAACGCTGCAAGTAAAGATCACTCTCAGCAACAATACATGAGTTTGGTACGGAATGCTGCGGATTGCTCGAAAAAAGGGGCCATAAAGGCCCCCTTTTCGCGAAACTCGCACAAATCTGATCGTCAGATGCGCTTTTCTGCATAGTGCATGTGCTACATCGTTGATCAGATTCTTCAGACTTAGCGACGCAGACCCAGGCTTTCGATCAGGCTGGTGTAGCGAGCAACATCTTTACGCTTCAGGTAGTCCAGCAGCTTACGACGCTGAGATACCATGCGCAGCAGACCGCGACGGCTGTGGTGATCTTTTTTGTGCTCAGAGAAGTGACCCTGCAAGTGGTTAATCTGAGCAGTCAGCAGAGCAACCTGAACTTCAGTTGAACCGCTGTCGTTGGTACCACGACCGTATTTAGCAACGATCTCTGCTTTAGCTTCTACGCTTAGAGACATAATAAACTCCAGATAAAAAAATGAATGTATGGGTGCCGATCTCTAATTCAGCAGCCCGCTTTAAAAGCCGCGCTATTCTACTCTTCGCCTGATAGCAACGCAAATGCGCCGTTAGCTCAAAAGTGAATGTGTTGATTAGGCAGGAAACTCGACCACCAGACGACGCGGCGCAACGCGCCCATCTTCCGCGATTTCTGCCATACCGATAAATTTGTGTTCATCACCTTCGGTGACACGCACCAATCCCTGTTCAGGTGCATTCGCCGCCTGCACTGGCATCCCCTGCTTGAAATAAGCAGCGACAGAGGGCAGTAAATTCACAATGGGGAACTCTTCCGCTGGACTATCCATTGGCAGCAGCAGCGCATCAAGTGCACTGTAGTCTGGCGTTTCTGCTGCGTTCGCTTCAGCCGCCATCGCCTGCAACTGCTCAAAGGTGATCATGCGTTCAATGGGATACTTCGCCACCTGCAAACGACGTAGCATAATCACATGTGCGCCACAGCCTAGCTTCTCACCGAGGTCATCGATGATGGTGCGAATATAGGTGCCTTTAGAAACGTGAATTTCCAGCTCCAGCTCATCACCTTCCCAGCGAATGAACTGCAGTTCGAACACGGTAATAGGACGCGCTTCACGCGGCACGGTAATGCCTTCACGCGCGTATTCATACAGCTTGCGACCCTGGTACTTCAGCGCAGAAAACATGGTGGGCACCTGGAAGGTGTCACCACGGAAGCTTTCCAGCGCCGCATCCAGTGCAGCCTGGTCGAACGTCACTGGCCGCGTTTCGACGATGTTGCCATCGGCATCCGATGTGTCGGTGCGCTCGCCAAGACGTGCAATAACGCGATAGCGTTTATCGGAATCGAGCAGGAACTGCGAGAACTTCGTCGCTTCACCGAGGCAGATTGGCAGCATGCCAGTTGCCAGGGGATCAAGCGCACCGGTGTGACCCGCTTTGTTAGCATGAAACAGACGCTTCACTTTCTGCAGCACATCGTTCGAGGATGCGCCTTCATGCTTATCCAGCAAAAACACACCGTGGACGTCGCGACCGCGACGACGAGGACGACTCATTAGTCCTCCTTGTCATCTTCAGCCGGGCTATCGCCACGACGCTCGACATCGCTTTTAATCACATTGCTGACCAGGTTCGACATACGCATACCTTCGACCAGCGAGTTGTCATAGAAGAAGGTCAGCTCTGGCACAATGCGCAGACGCATCGCTTTGCCTACCAGAATGCGGATATAGCCAGACGCTTCTTTCAGCGCTTTCAGGCCATTTTTTACCGCTTCTTCGTCTTTGTCGTTTAGAAAAGTCACGAAGACTTTGGCATACGCCAGGTCACGGGACACTTCAACACCGGAAACAGTCACCATCATACCCAGACGTGGATCTTTGATTTCGCGCTGCAGGATAATTGCGATTTCTTTCTGCAGTTCCTGAGATACGCGCTGTGGGCGGCCAAATTCTTTTGCCATTTTTCTTTCTCCCAAATAATTCGGGAGGCCAGAGGCCTCCCAAATTGCAACACATCAAGTGATGATCAATCGATGGTGCGTTTAATTTCAATGATTTCGAAGACTTCGATCATATCGCCAACGCGAACATCATTGTAGTTCTTCACGCCGATACCACACTCCATGCCGTTACGCACTTCGTTGACATCGTCTTTAAAGCGACGCAGAGATTCCAGCTCGCCTTCGTAAATCACCACGTTGTCGCGCAGTACGCGAATCGGGTTGTGACGTTTGATGTTGCCTTCGGTAACCATACAGCCGGCAATGGCGCCAAATTTCGGTGACTTGAACACGTCACGCACTTCGGCCAGACCAATGATCTGCTGTTTGAATTCCGGTGCCAGCATGCCGCTCATTGCCGCTTTCACTTCGTCGATCAGATTATAGATGACGGAGTAGTAACGCAGGTCAACACTTTCAGCGTCAATCACGCGGCGGGCAGAAGCATCAGCACGAACGTTGAAGCCAAGAATAATCGCGTTAGACGCTGCTGCCAGGGTGGCGTCGGTCTCAGTGATACCGCCCACACCCGAACCGATAATTCTCACCTTCACTTCGTCGGTAGAGAGTTTCAGCAGAGAATCGGAGATCGCTTCCACAGAACCCTGTACGTCGGATTTCAGTACGATATTCAGCTCGGACACTTCGCCTTCGGTCATGTTGGCGAACATGTTCTCCAACTTCGACTTCTGCTGACGCGCCAGCTTCACTTCGCGGAACTTACCCTGACGATACAGTGCAACTTCACGTGCTTTCTTCTCATCACGAACTACAGTCGCTTCATCACCCGCTGCTGGCACACCAGACAGACCGAGGATTTCCACTGGAATGGATGGACCCGCTTCCAGTACTTCACGACCCAGTTCGTCACGCATTGCACGAACACGGCCATACTCGAAGCCGCACAGCACGATGTCGCCTTTATTCAGCGTACCTTCACGTACCAGCACGGTAGCAACCGGACCACGACCTTTATCAAGGAAGGATTCGATAACCACGCCGCTCGCCATACCTTCACGGATAGCAGAGAGTTCAAGTACTTCTGCTTGCAGCAGAATCGCATTCAACAGGTCGTCGATGCCCGTTCCCGCTTTCGCAGAAACGTTAACGAACATGTTCTCACCGCCCCACTCTTCCGGAAGAATTCCGTACTGGGTCAGTTCGTTCTTAACGCGATCTGGGTCAGCATCAGGCTTATCAACTTTGTTGACCGCAACAACCACTGGCACACCGGCTGCTTTCGCATGCTGGATAGCTTCGATGGTCTGAGGCATCACGCCATCATCTGCAGCAACAACCAGGATAACGATATCCGTTGCCTGGGCACCACGTGCACGCATTGCGGTAAACGCGGCGTGGCCCGGGGTATCGAGGAAGGTGATCATACCGTTGTCAGTTTCAACGTGGTAAGCACCGATATGCTGAGTAATACCACCAGCCTCGCCTGAAGCGACTTTGGTTGAGCGGATGTAATCCAGCAGAGAGGTTTTACCGTGGTCAACGTGACCCATGATGGTGACGACTGGCGCGCGAGCTTCCTGCGCAGCATCAGTATCACGATCGTCCATTACCGCTTCTTCCAGCTCATTCTCGCGGCGCAGGATCACTTTGTGACCCATCTCTTCCGCGACCATCTGAGCAGTTTCCTGGTCGATAACCTGGTTGATGGTCGCCATCGCGCCCATCTTCATCATCGCTTTGATGACCAAAGAACCTTTGATCGCCATTTTATTGGCCAGTTCAGCCACGGTGATGGTTTCACCGATGACAACATCGCGGTTTACAGCCTGAACAGGCTTGTTGAAGCCCTGCTGAAGAGTGCTTGGCTTACGATGTTTGCCACCTTTACCGCCACGAACTTGCGCACGCGCTTCTTCACGGTCGGTTTTGGCTTCAGAATGCTTGTTGCCTTTCTTCACCGGGCGAGCAGCTTTGGTAGTACGTGCACGAGCACGTCCTGCCTCAACTTGACGATCGTTCTCGTCTTCGGCCTGACGGGCATGAGTCGAAGTGGTGACATGGTAGTCGCCTTTATCTTCTTCTTCAGGTTTAGCCCATTCAACGGCTTTCTCTTCAGCCAGGCGTTTGGATTCTTCTGCCACGCGGCGGGCATCTTCTTCCAGCTTACGGCGTGCTTCTTCTTCTGATTTGCGTTTCAGTTCAGCCGCTTCGGCTTCACGACGGGCTTTATCAGACTGCGCAGCCTTGGTTACTTCGTCGGTAGGTTGATTTGTCACTTTGTCATTTTCCGCTGCTTCACGCTTAGCCTTGTCAGCGGCTTCGCGCTTGGCTTTATCTTCGGCTTCACGTTGCGCTTTTTGTTCAGCTTCGCGACGGGCTTGTTCTTCCGCCTCGCGACGCGCCTGCTCTTCCGCTTCACGCTGCGCCTCGGCTTCAGCTTCTGCCTGAGCTTGCTCAGACTCTGCATCACCTTTCACGTATGTGCGCTTTTTGCGGACTTCGATTTGCACCGACTTACTTTTACCCCCGGTGACGGGAATATTCAAGGTGCTGCGCGTTTTGCGCTGCAAAGTCAGTTTACTTGAACCGGTCTGACCGTGCTCACGATTCAGGTGGGACAGTAAGGTCTCTTTCTCTTGCTGGGACACCGCATCGTTTTCAGACTTGCGGATCCCTGCGTCAGCAAATTGCTGTACCAGGCGATCGACCGGAGTCTGAATTTCGGCGGCCAGCGATTTTACGGTTACATCTGTCATGCTGTTCCTTCCTGTTATTACGCGTCATCGCCGAACCAGCAGATATTACGTGCAGCCATAATCAGCGCACCGGCCTTCTCATCATCCAGCCCTTCAATATCTGTCAGATCGTCAACACCTTGCTCAGCGAGATCTTCCAGCGTGCAAACGCCTTTTGACGCCAGGCGATACGCCAGCGCACGATCCAAGCCCTCAAGATTCAGAAGATCCTCAGCGGGCTCCTGATTACCAAGGCTCTCTTCTTTCGCTAATGCCAGGGTGGTTAACGCATTTTTTGCTCGTTCACGCAGGGCTTCAATGGTCTCTTCGTCGAGGCCGTCGATTTCCAGCAGCTCGTTGATTGGCACGTAAGCCAATTCTTCCAGCGAAGAGAAGCCCTCTTCCACCAGAACGGTGGCGAACTCTTCATCGATTTCGAGATGTTTGGTGAACATATCGATCGCTGCGTGGGCTTC
Source organism: Pantoea sp. alder81 (assembly GCF_020179835.1). GTDB lineage: Bacteria > Pseudomonadota > Gammaproteobacteria > Enterobacterales > Enterobacteriaceae > Pantoea. Next base: position 310,141 of record NZ_JAIUDA010000003.1, read on the forward strand.
AGCCTGATGCTTAGCCTGCAGATCATCGACGGTCATCACGTTCAGTTCCCAACCACTGAGTTGAGAAGCCAGACGCACGTTTTGGCCGTTACGGCCGATCGCCTGAGCCAGATTGCCGGCTTCAACAGCGATATCCATGGTGTGATTATCTTCATCGACCACGATTGACGCCACATCGGCTGGCGCCATGGCGTTAATAACGAATTGCGCTGGGTTATCGTCCCACAGCACGATATCGATACGCTCACCACCCAGTTCGCTTGAAACCGCCTGCACACGCGCACCGCGCATACCGACACAAGCACCCACCGGATCGATACGTTTATCGTTGGTCTTCACGGCAATTTTGGCACGTGAACCCGGATCGCGCGCTGCCGCTTTGATCTCGATAACTTCTTCACCGATTTCTGGCACCTCAATGCGGAACAGTTCGATCAGCATTTCTGGTTTAGAACGGGTGACAAACAGCTGAGCACCGCGCGCTTCTGGACGTACGGCATACAGCACACCGCGAATACGATCGCCTGGGCGGAAGTTTTCACGTGGCAGCATATCTTCACGACCAATCACGGCTTCAGCATTGCTGCCGAGATCCAGTGAAATACTGTCGCGGTTTACTTTCTTCACCACGCCGGTGATGATTTCACCTTCGTGTTGACGGAACTGATCAACCACCATCGCGCGCTCAGCTTCACGTACTTTCTGTACGATAACCTGCTTGGCGGTTTGGGTGGTGATACGGTCGAAGGTGACAGATTCAATCTGGTCTTCAACGTATTCGCCCAGATTGAACGCTTCATCTTCAAAGCGGGCCGCATCCAGCGTGATCTCACGAGTTGGCTGTGTCACTTCGTCCACAATCACCCAGCGACGGAAAGTATCGAAATCACCGCTGCGACGGTCAATGCTGACGCGCACTTCGATTTCCTGCTCATACTTCTTTTTAGTCGCAGTGGCCAAAGCGCTCTCCAGCGCTTCGAAGATTTTCTCACGTGGCAGGGCTTTTTCGTTAGAAACGGCTTCTACTACAGCTAAGATCTCTTTGTTCATCCTGGTTAGCCTCAATCCGGACTTTTAAAAGTGGGGGACCAGGTTCGCTTTCTGAATATTACTCAGCGCGAACACCTCATCGTTACCCTCAACGGTTACCGTGATCATCTCACCTTCCACGGACTTGATGATCCCCTGCCATTTACGGCGGTTCTGTACGGCCATGCGCAGTGTCAGGCTTACCTCATCACCGGCAAAACGTGCATAGTGTTCAGCGGTGAAAAGAGGACGCTCGAGACCTGGCGAGGAGACTTCAAGGTTGTAAGCCACCGTAATGGGATCTTCCACATCCATTACTGCGCTGACCTGGTGGCTAACATCGGCACAATCATCAACATTGATACCATTCTCACTATCAATATAGATGCGCAAAGTCGATGTGCGACCGCGAACGAATTCGATACCGACCAATTCGTAGCCAAGCGCTTCTACCGGAGCGGTGATCAAATCAGTCAATTTTTGCTCTAATGTGGACAAGCCCACCCCCAAGACATAAAAAAAGGGCCTATAGCCCAGTATTGCGATTCCTGATAACAAAAAACCCCGAAAATTCGGGGCTTTTTGTGACTGGACCCTGTACGCCGCATAGCGGCTTCGGAGCACAATCCAAAAGAATTTTTTTCAAAAAACACTGAGGATGCGTCCGTCGATGCATACAGTATATTTGAAAAAGAACTCTAAGGGAAAGTGGTTGCGGGGGCCGGATTTGAACCGACGACCTTCGGGTTATGAGCCCGACGAGCTACCAGGCTGCTCCACCCCGCGTCCGAAAACGTGGCGAATAATACGCCGACCTTGCTTAAAAAGCAAGTTTTACTGAGATTTGGTACCGAGGACGGGACTTGAACCCGTAAGCCCTTTCGAGCACTACCACCTCAAGGTAGCGTGTCTACCAATTTCACCACCTCGGTACTGCACTGACTGCGACGCTACATTGTCGCTAAAGCATTGACGATGTTACTGCGGGATATCATTGCCCGGAGTTGCCGGTTTAGCTGGCTGAGTCTGCTGTTCAGACTGAGCTGGCGCAGTGAGGTTTTCCCACTCGCTTCCTTTAGAAGACTTATTCGTGTTCAGATTGCCAAGGATCAAGCTGATAATGAAGAACAGGGTCGCCAGTACGGCAGTCATACGCGTCATGAAGTTACCAGACCCGTTTGAACCGAACAGTGTACCAGAGGCGCCTGCACCGAATGAGGCTCCCATATCAGCGCCTTTGCCTTGCTGAAGCATGATCAGACCCACGAGGCCAATCGCAACAATAAGGAAAACAACTAACAGAGCTTCGTACATAATCAACCTGTTTCCTTGCGCGTTATCCGCACAGTTAAAGCTTCACCAATATTGACGGGGAGTATCGTCATCACCCATCAGAAGCGGGTGTGAATACTAACCAATGGGGCATACCTCTGCAAGCGCAATTTTCACGAACTTTATTGATTGCGGAAAAAAGCGCCAGGGTGGTGATTTAACAGGCGGAAAGTCGAGATCTCACCGCCTGTAAACGGGCTTAAACCGCTTTTACCGCATCGGCAATTTTGTGTGCCAACTCGGAGACTAACGCTTCGTCCTCACCTTCAACCATCACGCGAATCAGCGGTTCAGTACCGGATTTACGTAAGAGCACACGGCCCCGCCCTGCCAAGGTTTTTTCCACTTCAGCGCTGACGGCTTTGACGCTGTCGGATTCCAGTGGATCGTGACTACCAGTGAAGCGCACATTAACCAGAATCTGTGGCAGCATTTTCATGCCACTGCATAAATCATGCAGACTCATGTGATTACGCACGATAGCAGTGAGCACTTGCAAACTTGCCACGATACCGTCACCGGTACTGATTTTGTCCAGCAGAATGACATGCCCGGAGTTTTCGGCGCCCATGCGCCAGCCCTTCTCCTGCATTTTTTCCAGCACGTAGCGGTCACCCACTTTGGCACGTGTGAAAGGAATGCCGAGCTGTTTCAACGCCAGTTCCAGCCCCATGTTACTCATCAGAGTACCCACCACGCCGCCGCGCAATTGCCCCTGACGCAAGGCTTCACGTGCAATGATGTAGAGGATCTGGTCACCATCAACCTTCATGCCCAGATGATCCACCATCATGATGCGGTCGCCATCGCCATCATAAGCAAGGCCTAAGTCCGCCTTCTCATCCAGCACGCGCTGCTGCAGCATGCGGAGATCGGTTGCGCCGCACTCTTTGTTGATGTTCATGCCATCGGGCTGTACACCAATCGCAATCACTTTGGCACCCAGTTCACGCAGCACATTAGGCGCAATGTGATAGGTCGCACCGTTGGCGCAATCCACCACGATTTTCAGGCCGTTAAGGCTTAACTCGCTCGGGAATGTGCCTTTACAGAACTCGATATAACGACCGGCAGCATCAACGATGCGGCTGGCGCGCCCCAACTCAGCGGACTCAACGCAGGTCAGCGGCTTCTCTAACTCAAGCTCGATTGCCTCTTCTACTTCATCCGGCAATTTAGTGCCTTCTGCAGAGAAGAATTTGATGCCGTTATCGTCGAAGGGGTTGTGCGATGCAGAGATAACGATACCGGCTTCTGCGCGGAAGGTACGCGTCAGATAGGCAATAGCAGGGGTTGGCATAGGCCCGGTAAAGGCCGCCGATAAACCGGCCGCAGCCAGACCGGCTTCCAGTGCCGATTCCAGCATGTAGCCAGAAATACGCGTATCTTTACCAATCAATACTTTACGTGATCCCGAACGCGCCAGGACTTTACCCGCAGCAAAACCCAGCTTCAGGACAAAATCAGGGGTAATCGGTGCTTCACCGACCTTGCCACGAATACCATCTGTACCGAAATATTTACGATTACTCATGCTTTATCCTTTTGCTCTCCGTGTCGCTTCGACAATACGCATCGCTTCGACAGTCTCTTTCACATCATGCACGCGAATAATTTGTGCCCCTTGCATAGCGGCAATCACCGCACAGCTCAGGCTGCCGGTCAGCCGCTGCGTCGGACCGACATTTAACAACTGGCCAATCATCGATTTACGCGACATTCCGACCAGTAGCGGCAAGCCAAAATGGTGGAAATGGCTGAGTTCGGCCAGCAGCTGATAATTGTGGTTGAGATTCTTACCGAAACCGAAGCCAGGGTCGAGCAGCAGATTATCTTTTTTGATGCCCGCCGCTTCGCAGCGTGCAATCTGCGCGAGGAAGTAAGCGTCCACTTCGCTCACGATATTCTGATATTCAGGTGCTTGTTGCATGGTGCGGGGCTCGCCCTGCATGTGCATCAGGCACACCGGCAAGCCGGTTTCTGCTGCTGCTGCCAACGCACCCGGTTCTGATAGTGAGCGAATGTCATTAATGATGTGAGCACCCACTCGCGCCGATTCACGGATCACCTCTGGCTTTGAGGTATCCACGGAAATCCACACTTCAAAACGCTGGGCGATGGCTTCCACCACCGGAATCACGCGAGATAACTCTTCATCCACACTGACTTCAGCGGCACCCGGCCGCGTTGATTCTCCGCCCACATCGATGATGGTTGCACCCGCATTCACCATTTCATTGGTGTGGGTCAGTGCCTCCACCAGCGTGTTATGAGTTCCACCATCAGAGAAGGAGTCCGGCGTGACATTTAAAATACCCATCACATGGGGAAACGACAGATCGAGATGGGAATCACGGGCGTACAACTTCATGGCGGGAATCTCCTTGGGAATCGCAGTATCACTGAATGTAAAAAACCCCGGACCGGCCGGGGTTTTTGCTGAGGTTTGAGGCCTCTTATTTGTCGAGCTGTTCTGACATGGTGTTGCCAGGGTTCGGCGTACGCGGTTCATCAACCGGACGTGGCGCCTTTGGCGTGCCATTGTTGTCAGATGAGCTACTGTTGCCGGAATCATCCCAACCTGCAGGTGGGCGAACTTCACGGCGAGCCATCAGGTCATCAATCTGCGGTGCATCAATGGTTTCATACTTCATCAGCGCGTCTTTCATCGCGTGAAGGATGTCCATGTTCTCACCCAGCAGAACGCGAGCACGCTGGTAGTTGCTGTCGATCAGGTGTTTAACTTCCTGGTCAATGATGCGTGCTGTTTCATCAGACATGTGTTTCGCCTTCGCCACAGAGCGACCAAGGAACACTTCGCCTTCTTCTTCAGCGTACAGTAACGGACCTAACTTCTCGTTAAAGCCCCACTGCGTCACCATGTTGCGCGCCAGGTTAGTGGCCACTTTGATGTCGTTAGACGCACCGGTAGAAACACGTTCAGCACCGTAGATGATCTCTTCTGCCAGACGACCGCCATACAGCGTCGAGATTTGGCTTTCCAGTTTCTGACGGCTGGCGCTAATCGCGTCGCCTTCAGGCAGGAAGAAGGTCACACCGAGCGCACGTCCGCGAGGAATAATCGTCACTTTGTGCACCGGATCGTGTTCCGGCACCAGACGACCAATAATCGCATGGCCCGCTTCGTGATAAGCCGTGGATTCTTTCTGCGCTTCCGTCATCACCATGGAGCGACGTTCTGCACCCATCATGATTTTGTCTTTCGCTTTCTCGAATTCAACCATTGATACCACGCGCTTGTTGCCACGTGCAGCGAACAGTGCCGCTTCGTTGACAAGGTTAGCGAGGTCAGCACCTGAGAAGCCCGGTGTACCACGTGCGATGATTGCCGCGTCAATATCAGTGGCCAATGGCACACGACGCATATGCACTTTCAGAATCTGTTCACGACCGCGAACGTCTGGCAGACCCACCACAACCTGGCGGTCGAAACGACCTGGACGCAGCAGCGCGGGGTCAAGTACGTCTGGACGGTTGGTCGCGGCGATAACGATGATGCCTTCATTACCTTCGAAGCCATCCATCTCAACCAGCATCTGGTTCAGCGTCTGCTCACGTTCATCGTGACCACCGCCTAAACCGGCGCCACGTTGACGGCCTACGGCATCGATTTCATCGATAAAGATGATGCACGGTGCGGCTTTCTTCGCCTGTTCAAACATGTCACGCACACGAGATGCGCCCACACCCACGAACATTTCTACGAAGTCAGAACCGGAGATAGTAAAGAACGGGACTTTCGCTTCACCGGCAATCGCTTTCGCCAGCAAGGTTTTACCGGTACCCGGAGGGCCGACCATCAGGACGCCTTTCGGGATCTTACCACCCAGTTTCTGGAAGCGGCTCGGCTCGCGCAGATATTCAACCAGTTCAGCCACTTCTTCTTTCGCTTCATCGCAACCCGCGACATCCGCAAACGTGGTCTTGATCTGGTCTTCGGTCAGCATGCGGGCTTTACTTTTGCCAAAGGACATCGCGCCTTTGCCACCGCCGCCTTGCATCTGACGCATAAAGAAGATCCAAACGCCAATCAACAGCAGCATTGGGAACCAGGAGATGAAGATAGAAGCCAGCAGGCTTGGTTCTTCTGGTGGTTCGCCAACCACTTTGACGTTTTTGGTCAAGAGGTTATCAAGCAGCTTAGGGTCGTTGACAGGAATGTAAGTGGTATATTTATTACTGTCTTTTTTGACAACGTTAATCTCACGCCCGTTAATACGTGCCTCGCGGACCTGATCCTGGTTCACTTCTGACAGGAAGGTTGAGTAATCAACCCTACGGCCATTCGACTCGCTGGGCCCAAAGCTCTGGAAGACAGACATCAGCACGACCGCGATGACTAACCAGAGAATCAGGTTTTTCGCCATGTCACTCAAGGGATTAACCTCATATTACAACGGTGTTAACAGACAGCGTAGGGTACTATATATCCTTCAGACCTGGAATCGCGACGCTGATGATTTTGCTGCTTTTCACTGAAACTCAGAATTACACATCAGAGTAAATGCAGTTCGCCTTGCTTTGATTCCAGCACCGAGGGCTATAGTTTGCGCCCTGTCGCCACAATATACACTTCACGTGAACGTAAACGAGAAGCGTCTGGCTTACGAATTTTCACTTTCGTAAATAGGGAGCGAATTTCCCGCAGGTATTCCTCGAAGCCATCTCCCTGAAACACTTTCACTACAAAACTGCCGCCAGGTGCCAGAATATCCCGACACATCTCCAGCGCCAACTCTACCAAATACATTGATCGCGGAATATCAACCTCAGGTGTACCGCTCATGTTTGGTGCCATATCAGACATCACAACTTGAACTTTTTTGTCACCCACACGCTCCAGCAATGCGTTCAGCACCGCCTCTTCACGAAAGTCGCCCTGTAAAAAATCGACACCGACAATCGGGTCCATCGGGAGTAAATCACAGGCAACAATACGACCATTCGATCCAATCTGTTGTACCGCATATTGCGACCAACCACCGGGCGCAGCACCCAGATCTACCACTGTCATGCCGGGTTTGAAAAGCTTGTCACCCTGCTGAATTTCATCCAGTTTAAACCAGGCGCGCGAACGCAACCCCTTTTTCTGTGCCTGCAGCACATATTTATCGCTAAAGTGTTCCTGTAACCAGCGACTGGAACTGGCTGAACGCTTTTTACCCGTCATAATTTTTCCAATTAAATCTTCATCGTAGCGATAAATCATTACGCAATGGGTCGCGTTGATTTGGCGATATACCCGAGATGGCGGTAGAATGAACCGTTTTCAATCCCTGAGTAAGTAAAAAATACGATGAATCTGAGTACCAAACAAAAACAGCACCTGAAAGGCCTTGCCCATCCACTTAAGCCCGTTGTCATGCTGGGCGGTAATGGCTTGACCGAAGGCGTGCTCGCCGAAATCGAACTGGCGCTCGCGCATCACGAATTGATCAAGGTGAAAATTGCCTCTGAAGATCGTGAAACCAAGCAGCTGATCGTTGACGCTATCGTACGTGAAACAAAAGCTTGTAACGTACAGGTCATCGGCAACACGCTGGTGCTGTATCGCCCTGCAAAAGAGCGCAAAATTACTCTGCCACGTTAATCAGCCATCAAGGCTGCCATGACGGGCAGAGAAAGTGCCATGCTCCTGCATGGGATAAAAGGCCGCTATGCGGCCTTTTTCCTTTCTTTACAAAGTGCGGCTACACATTTCAAAGCGTAGCAATATCTTAAAGGTATTCCACCTTTAACACTTCATATTCGACATCACCACCGGGGGTTTTCACGATGGCCACATCGTCAGCCGATTTCCCGACCAGTCCGCGCGCCATCGGCGAATTCACTGAAATCAGATTTTTTTTGAAGTCAGCTTCATCATCACCCACGATGCGGTAAGTGAATTCTTCGTCCGTATCCACATTCAAAATGGTTACGGTAGAACCAAAAATCACGCGTCCGGTTTTTGGCATTGAGGTGATATCAATCACCTGAGCGTTGGAGAGTTTGGCTTCAATCTCCTGAATACGCCCTTCACAAAAACCCTGCTCTTCGCGGGCTGCATGGTATTCGGCATTCTCTTTCAGATCGCCGTGCTCGCGAGCTTCGGCGATTGAGGCGATGATGCGCGGACGCTTCACGGTTTTCAGCTCGTTCAGCTCTTCACGCAGGCTCTCAGCGCCTTTCAACGTCATCGGAATCTGATTCATTTTGGCTCCTCGTCATCTATCCTGGTTAACGGCGTCATCCTGACCGGTGACAGCAGAAAACAGCTTCTGCGGCGCGTTACCTCTTTTCACAAGCAAAAGAAGCCTGACCCGGAAAGCTTTCCGGGTCAGGTTCGGTTTTGCATTTTGATACGTATTTTACCCCAGAGTTCCCTGTGGGTCATCGTTTACTTTGCACCGCCTCGGGACGTAGTATTGACGCCTTCACCCGTCAGTTACCGCGAGATTATGCGATTTTCACGACTTGTTACCGGATTAACCTGTGCGTTTATGCTGCAGGCACAAGCAGCCCCCGTTGAAGAATACATGCAGTATTTGCCAGACGGCGCAAACCTGGCGCTGATGGTGCAAAAAGTGGGCGCATCAACCCCGATAATCGACTATCACGGCAAACAGATGGCATTGCCGGCCAGTACCATGAAGGTGATTACCGCACTAGCGGCCCTGCTGGAACTGGGTCCGGACTTCCGTTTTCAGACCACGATGGAAACCAAAGGCGCGGTCAGCGATGGCACGCTCAATGGTGATTTAGTGGCGCGCTTTGGTGGCGATCCAACGCTCAGCCGTCAGGATTTGCGCAACATGGTGGCAGCGCTGAAAAAGCAGGGCATCACACATATCAAAGGCAATCTGGTGATCGACACGTCGGTGTTCGCCAGCCACGATATGGCACCCGGCTGGCCATGGAACGATCTGACGCAGTGCTTCAGTGCCCCACCAGGCGCAGCGATTGTTGATAAAAACTGCTTCTCAGTGTCGCTGTACAGCGCTAACACGCCGGGCGAAAACGCCTTTGTGCGCATTGCGTCCTATTATCCGGCACATATGTTCAGCCAGGTGCGAACCATTGGCCGTAACAGTGGTGATGGACAATACTGTGAACTGGATGTGGTACCAGGCGAGCTGAACCGCTACACGCTGACCGGGTGCATGCGCCAACGCGCTGAACCGTTGCCGCTGGCGTTTGCTGTGCAGGACGGTGCCGCATGGGCGGGCGAAATCCTCAAGGCAGAGTTACGTGCCGCGGATATCGATTACAGCGGCCATTTAGTGCGTCAGACGCAGGTTACCCCGCCGGGCACCGTGTTGGCCTCAACGCAATCCGCGCCGCTGCACAATCTGCTGCATACCATGCTGAAGAAATCCGACAACATGATTGCAGATACCGTGTTCCGCACCATCGGCCATCACTATTTCAACGTTCCTGGCACCTTCCGCGCCGGTTCCGATGCCGTGCGTCGTGTACTGCGTGAAAAAGCCGGCGTTGACCTGGGTAACAGCATTCAGGTCGATGGTTCAGGCTTGTCGCGCCATGATTTGATCGCGCCGGATACCATGATGCAGGTGCTGCAATTCATCGCAAAAAATGACTCAACGCTGAATTATATTTCGATGCTGCCGCTGGCCGGTTATGACGGCACATTGCAGTATCGCGGCGGTCTGCATGAAGCCGGACTGGATGGCAAAGTATCGGCGAAAACCGGCTCACTGCAGGGCGTCTATAATCTGGCTGGATTTATTACCACTTCCAGCGGTGCACGTGTCGCCTTTGTGCAGTATCTTTCTGGTTATGCGGTGCCGCCTGAAGATCAGAAAACGCGGCGTATTCCTCTGGTACGCTTTGAAAGCCGCCTCTACTCGGATATCAACAAAAACAACTAATGAAATTGCTGATCGTTGAAGATGACGCGCTGTTGCAATCGGGCCTGGCTCAGGCCCTGAGCGCGCAAGGTTATGCCGTTGACTGCGCCAGTACCGCTGCAGAGAGCAATGCTTTCTTACGTAGCGGGCAGTACAGCCTGATCGTACTGGATCTTGGTTTACCGGATCGCGATGGTGCCACGCTGCTGCGCCAGTGGCGCCGCGACGGCATCAATGTGCCAGTGTTGATCCTGACGGCGCGTGATGCGCTGGAGGATCGTGTGGATGGCCTGGACGCCGGTGCCGACGATTATCTGGTTAAACCCTTCGCGCTGGTGGAACTGCAGGCGCGTGTCCGTGCCTTGATTCGCCGCTTTCAGGGCCACAGCGACAATCTGCTGCAACAAGGCGATCTCACGCTCAACCTTAGCTCGCAGCAAGTGCTGCTGGAAGAGCGTCCGCTGGAGATCACCCCGAAAGAGTTCGCGCTGCTGACGCGCCTGTTGATGCGTGTCGGACAGAATGTGCACCGGGAAACCCTGCAGCAGGATCTTTACAGCTGGAATGACGATCCCGGATCTAACACCTTAGAAGTTCATATCCACAATCTGCGCCGCAAGCTCGGGAAAGATCGCATTAAAACCGTGCGTGGCGTGGGCTACCGTCTGGAAGTGCGCGAATGAATAGCATGCGTCAGCGGTTACTGATCATGCTGGCGCTGATTCTCCTCACCTGTCAGGTGATGAGCGCCATCTGGCTGTGGCATGAAAGCCGGGAGCAAATCAGTTTCCTGGTGAATGAAACCCTCTCGGCTCAGGCGCGTAACGACCGCGTCGAGAATGAGATCCGCGAAGCGATAGCTTCATTGCTGTTGCCTTCACTGGTGATGATCGCCTTAACGCTGCTGCTGTCATTCTGGGCGATCAACTGGATCATTCGTCCATTGCGTTCCCTGCAGGACAGCCTGGCGCATCGTTCTGCCGATAATCTCACCCCGCTGCCGGTTTATTCCGAGATGGATGAAATCGTTGCCGTAACCTCCTCCATCAATCAGCTATTTTCGCGGCTCGATCACACGCTACAGCAGGAACGCCTCTTCACCGCCGATGCTGCGCATGAGTTGCGCACGCCACTGGCAGGTTTACGCCTGCATCTCGAGTTATTGCACCAGCAGCAGGTGCCGCAAAGTGAGATGCTGATCGAGCGTATTGATCAGCTGATGCACACCGTTGAGCAGCTATTGATGCTGTCGCGAGCCGGTCAGGCGTTGGCAGGAGGCCATTATCAGCAGTTGCTGTGGCAACAGGACATCATGCAGCCGCTGCAGCCAGAAATGGCCGAACTGTATGAGCAGCGCCAGCAAACACTGCACTGGCCGCACGGCAAAGATATTCCGCAACAGGGTGAAGCCGTGTTGCTGCGCCTGATGCTGCGTAATCTGCTGGAAAATGCCTCTCGTTACAGCCCGGAAGGCAGTGAAGTGAAGGTGAGAATGCAGCAGGACAAACAGCAGGTCATCATCGAAGTGTGGGATCAGGGGCCAGGCATTGAGGCCGATGCGGCAGAAGAACTGACGCAAGCCTTCCGTCGTCGCGATCAGCGTTACGGTGGCAGCGGATTGGGTCTGAATATTGTGCTGCGCATTGTGCAGATGCACCGTGGCAGGCTGGAATTGGTTAACCGTGAAGACAGCAGCGGGCTGATTGCCCGCTGCTATTTACCGCATCAACTGCTTTAGAAGTGGGTATTGAGGCTCATGTAGTAAGTACGGCCTGATTCGTTGTAGGTATTGGCACCCGCACCGTAGAGATAGGCGCCCGTGGTGGCGTTACCGGTGGTTTGCGCATTACCTTCGCGGAAGTGACGCTTATCAAACAGGTTGTCGATACCCAAAGTGACGCTGGCGTACTTATTCACATCATAAGTCCCGCTCAGGCCAATGATGGAGTAAGGACTGACTTTATCGGCCGCGCTTCCCGTCACAGGCTGACCTTTGTAGTCATACTTTTTCGGTGTTTGCGTGCCGTACCAGGTCAGCGTGGTCTGCAGCGACAGATCCTGCGTTGCCTGCCAGCTCAGCGTTGAGTTCAGGGTGTATTCCGGGATGATCGACAGACGATCGCCGGTTTCCTTGTTCTTACTCTGCAGCATGTAGGTGAAGTTGTTGTTCCAGCTCACGCTATCCGAGAACGGCACATTCACCGTACCTTCAAGCCCTTCCACCACCGCCTTCGGTACGTTTTCCCACTTATAGATATCCGTGGTGCCATTTGAGGCTTTACCGACCGCTGCGTAACCCGCTTCAATCTTGTTACGGTAATCGTTACGGAACCAGGTCAGACCCGCCTGATAACCTTCGTGTTTCCACTCCAGTCCAATCTCTTTGTTGAAACTGTTCTCGGCTTTCAGGTCTGGATTACCCTGCAGATAACAAGCGCCGGTGCTGGCAGCACAGCCCTGACCGTTGCTGTACAGCAGGTAGTTCGGGTTGGTCTGATACAGGCTTGGGGCTTTGTAAGCGAGGCCAGCGCCCATCTTCAGCGTGAAGTCATCACCCAAACCTTGCGACAGGTTCAGCGATGGGCTCCAGTTATTGCCCACAATCGAGTGATGATCGAAACGCAGGCTTGGCGTCAGCATGGTGCTGTCGGTCAGCTCCATGTTGTCTTCAGCGAACAGTGAGAAGATTTCCGCCTGTGAATACGGGCTACGACCGGTATTCGATACGCCAGGCACGGAACCGTAACTCGCAGCCTGGGTGGTTGAAGACGGATCCTTCATGCTCTGCTGGTTCCATTCGGTACCCAGCGTTGCCGTCTGATTAATCAGCCACTCAAACGGAATGCTGACTTCGCTGTGCAGCAAAATATCGTCTAACTGAATGGTATTAAAACCATCATTGGAGAAGATACCTTCCGTACCACCTGCCAGACCTTCGTTGATACGGCTGTTACGGGTTTTCTCGTAACGCGCGTAGGTATTGGTGCTCACACCGTTATCCCAGGCGCCCGTCCATTTCAGCGAGATGTTTTGACGATATAGACGATTAGTTTCATCGCCGTACAGGCTCTTCACCAGCGCGCTGGTGTTGGTATTCTGAGTATCGCCTGCGTACAGGTTGCCCTGACGGCTATAACCGGCCTGCAGTTCCAGGGTTTGCATCGGGGCAAACGTCCAGCTCAGCAAGGCATTGATATCTTTATTCACCGAACCTTCACGACCCGAAGGATAGCTGCCCGCATAAGTACCGGTACGCGCTGCCGCATGGCCTTCGTTAATGTCATAGGCATCGGCCTGGGTTTTGGCTAATCCACCGTACAAGCGGAAGTTGAAGTCATCGCCCAGCGGCCCTTCAAGGCTGAAGTTAGTGCGTTTGGTGGAACCTTCCGATTTGTGTTCCGGCGCATTGAGGTAGGTGTTCCACGAACCATGCCACTGCTGATCGGTGTATTTCTTAGTGATGATGTTCACTACGCCGCCTGCTGCGCCGTTACCGTAACGCACCGCGGCCGGGCCACGAATCACATCAATGCGATCGATCATTTCTGGCGGCACCCAGTTGGTATCACCGCGCGTATCACGCTCGCCACGCCAGCCCAGACGTACTGAGTTGCGGCTGGTGATCGGCATACCATCCACCATGATCAGGGTGTTTTCTGGCCCCATGCCGCGAATATCAATCTGACGATTGTTACCGCGCTGGCCGCTGGTGGAGTTACCGGTCAGGTTGACGCCTGGCATGGTACGAATGATTTCCGACACATCACGCGCAGGGGGATGCTTTTTAATTTCATCTGCGGTGATGGTTGAAACGCCGGGTGCCTGCAGGTTCTGCTGCTGTGCGGTCACCATTAACGTGCCGCCATTCATTGATTCGGCGTCGGTAGTGGATTGGCTGCTGGTCGTCTTGCTGGAAGTGTCTGCTGCCCAGGCGCTGCCGGAGAGCAGTGAGGCGCTGAGCCCCAGTTCAATCAAAATAGCTAATGATAATCGTGAGTAACGCGTCATTGTTTTTCATTCCTGGATGGCCAGTAAAAATGCCGTTGGATTCTTAACTGGCGAGCCGGTGAGAATATCCCTGTCCTTATCGCGCCCAGTTCCAGACCTGGCAGTGCCATCCGTTGCGTAACCTTCCAGGAAGGAAAGAGTCAGGCGGAACGAGCGTGCTCTTTTGAGCGGAAACACCCTATTGCAAATGCAAATAGTTATCAATAGTATTAATTATTAATCTTATGTAAATCTTTCCCTACACAGTGACTGGCAGCCCCTATGACCTGGCGAAATGATGTAACCGGTAGCGAAGCCTGGTGGCAGGAGCAACAATCTCAGGGTATCCCGCGAATTGACCCTCAGCAGGATGGCACCTGCCTGGTGACCTTCTTCTGGCGCGATCCACAAGGCAGTGAAAAAACTTCAACGATTCAACGTGTGTGGATCAACATTACTGGCGTCACCGATCACCACCAGAAGCGTCCACCCCAATCACTGGTGCGCGTAACAGGTACCAATGTTTGGTACTGGCAAACCGCGCTGCCGTCCAACTGGCGTGGCAGCTACTGCCTGATGCCCGATGAGCAGGCAACCGACTTTAGCGGCGAAGCGGACATGTACGCATTGCGTAACTGGTGGCGTGACAAATTCCCCACGGCGAAGGCCGATCCATTGAATACGCTGCGCGGCTGGGCCGGTGGGCGAGGTATGGGTGTCTCGCCACTGCATCTTCCGCAGGCACCTGACCAGCAAATCTGGCAATCCATTGATGATGGCAGTGCAGCTGACATCGCTTTGCAGCAATATCAATGGGATAGCGAGCTGTTAGGCAATAGTCGCAAAGTGTGGATTTATGCCACTGGCGAGTCCAATAACGCGCAACGTCCACTGGCCATTCTGCTGGATGGACAGTTTTGGGCGAATCAAATGCCGATTGCCGGGCCGTTGCAACAACTCACTGACGCCGGAACACTCCCGCCCGCCGTTTATCTGTTTATCGACATCATCGATCGTGAGCACCGCAGTCGTGAACTGCCCTGTAACCCGCAGTTCTGGCAAGCCGTGCAGCAGGAGTTACTGCCGCAGGTGGCGCAATGTGCACCTTATCGCCAGCAGGCAGCCAGCACGCTGGTGGCCGGGCAAAGTTTTGGCGGACTGGCATCGGTGTTTGCCGCTCTGCATTTCCCGGAGACGTTTGGCAATGCGCTGAGCCTTTCCGGATCATTCTGGTGGCCCGAACGCGGCAATCCATACGGCTGGCTGTTACAGGCGCTGGATAGCGGTTTGGCACCGAAGCAGCCGCTGCGTTTCTGGCTGGAAGCAGGTAAACGTGAAGGCCTGATTCTGCAAGCCAATCAACAATTAGAACAAAAACTTACCGCTGCCGGCTATCAGGTAAATTACCTGCCGGTGGAGGGCGGCCATGACGCGTTATGCTGGCGCGGTGGTCTGCTCGACGGTCTGCAAGCCCTGTGGCGCAATCCGACTTAACTTCATCACGCAGGACGCAAACCGGAGCACAGATGTCTGAATCTCTGATGAACAAAACCATGACAGAACAACATACCTTGCCCTTAGTGGCAGCTCAGCCCGGCATCTGGATTGCCGACCAACTGACCCAGCACCACAATGCTTATGCGGTGGCGCACTTTGTCGAATTGTCAGGCGCCATCGACACTGACCTGCTGGCGCAGGCGATCGTGGCCGGCATGCAGGAAGCCGATACGCTGAATATGGCTTTTGCCGAAGTCGAGGGTGAAGCGCTGCAGTGGCTGCAACCGCAGGCGTTTAGCACGCCTGAAATCGTGGATTTGCGCGATGAGGCAGATGCAGCGGCCAAAGCTCGCGCGTTAATGCGTGAAGACATGAACGGGGATTTGCGCGTACTGAGCGGTGCCCCATTATGGCATCACACGCTGTATCGCATTGGCGATCAGCATTGGTTTTGGTATCAGCGCTATCACCATTTGGTGGTGGATGGCTTCAGCTTTACCGCCATTACTCGCCGCATCGCCAATCTCTACACGGCAGCCGTGCAGCAGCAGGATGCCGAGCCGACGCCCTTTATCCCGTTTAGCGAAGTGGTCGAAGAGTACCAGCGCTACCAGGAATCCTCTTCGTTCACCCGCGATCGCGAATTCTGGCGCGAAAAAGGCACGGCACTGCCCTCGCCCGCTTCGCTGTCACCGCTGCCGCTGGCCGGACAAAGTGCTTCGACCGATCTGCTGCGCCACAGCGTGACGCTCGACCACCACACTTTCCAGACGCTGGTCAGCCAGCATCCTCAATCCAGCGCCGCCGATCTGGCCTTTGCGCTGGTCGCCTTGTGGCTTGCGCGACTCAGTGGACAGAACGATTTCGCCGCCGGATTTATCTTTATGCGCCGCATCGGATCTGCCGCGCTGTGCGCCACCGGTCCGGTGATCAACGTGTTACCGATGGCCGTGCATTATGATCCCACCCAGCCGCTGAGCGCGCTTGCTGCCCAGCTGGCAGGTGAAGTAAAGAAAATGCGCCGCCACCAGCGTTATGACGCGGAACAGGTACAGCGCGATCTTGGCCGACTCGGGGATGGGGATCCGCTGTACGGCCCGGTAATCAATCTGAAGATGTTTGATTATCAATTGGATTTTGCCGGTGTTGATGGCATTACACATCAGCTGGCATCTGGCCCGGTGCGCGATCTGGAAATCGCAATTTACATCAGTGAACAGGGTGAGTTGACGCTGGAGTTGCTGGCGAATGCCGAGCGCTATAGCGAATCCACGCTGATGCGCCATGCCAGCCGTTTTGCCCTGCTGCTAAATCAACTCGCAGAGCAACCGCAGCGTGCGTTGGGTGAACTGGATCTGCTGACCACGGCAGAACATGCGCAGATCGCGGGTATCAATCAGACTGCACATCCCGTGCCGGTTGAAACGCTGGCGTCGTTGCTGTCGCAGCAGGTTGAGCGCACGCCTTACGCCCCCGCGCTGGCTGATGCCACGCATCAACTCAGCTACCGCGAAATGCAGCAGCAGCTGTATGCCCTGGCAGCCGATCTCAGTACAGCAGGCGTACAGCGCGGTGATATCGTCGCAGTGGCATTGCCACGCTCGGTGCAGCTGTCACTGGCATTGCAAGCGATCGTGTCGCTCGGCGCGGCCTATCTGCCGCTGGACACCGGTTATCCCGACGAACGTTTACAGCTGATGCTGGAAGATGCCGCACCCAAAACGTTGATCACCTCAGCGGCACTCAGTGACCGTTTCAGTGCTATCGACCCTGTAAAGCAGCTGCATTTTGATGCGCTTTACACCGCGCCAGACGCGCCACAACCCGCCAGCGCGCCAACACCGCAGGATGGCGCTTACATCATCTACACATCAGGATCTACCGGGCGTCCGAAAGGCGTATTGGTCGGTCATGAGGCGATCGTTAACCGCCTGTTGTGGATGCAGGATCGCTATCCGCTGCAAGCCGACGATGTGGTATTGCAGAAAACCCCGAGCAGCTTCGATGTGTCCGTGTGGGAATTCTTCTGGCCGCTGCTGGTGGGCGCGCAACTGGTGATGGCACCGCCAGAAGCGCACCGCGATCCGGAAGCACTTCAGCAACTGTTTGCGCGTTACAAAGTGACCACCACGCATTTCGTCCCTTCTATGCTGGCGGCCTTTGTCGCGGCGCTGGACAATGAACAGTCGATTGCCTGTTGTAACAGCCTGCGCAATGTCTTCTGTAGTGGTGAAGCGCTGCCGACCGATCTGTCGCGTGAGTGGGAGAAACTGACGCGGGTGCCGCTGCACAACCTGTATGGCCCAACCGAAGCGGCAGTCGATGTCAGCTGGTATCCGGCGTTTGGCGAGGCCCTGGCAGCGGTAGATGGGGCCAGCGTGCCGATTGGTTTCCCGGTGTGGAATACCGGATTACGCATTCTTGATGCGCGTATGCAGCCAGTACCGCCGGGCGTGGCGGGCGATCTCTATTTAACCGGCGTACAGCTGGCGCACGGCTATCTCGGCCGCCCGGATCTGACCGCCAGCCGCTTTATCGCTGATCCTTTTGCCGCAGGCGAGCGCATGTATGTGACCGGAGACGTGGCGCGCTGGCTGGATAACGGCGCAGTGGAATACCTTGGACGCAGCGACGATCAGCTGAAGATCCGTGGCCAGCGTATCGAACTTAACGAAATCGATCATGTGATGAGCGCACAGCCTGGCATTGAGCAGGCGGTAACACATGCTGTGGTACTCGGCGGTGCCGCCGCACAGGGTGGTGATGCGCGTCAGCTGGTGGGTTACGTCATCGCAGAGCACGCCGTCGATGGTGACGCACTGCGTGATGCGTTGGCGCAACGCCTGCCTGCGCACATGGTGCCGGTGGCGATTGTGCAACTGGATGCCTTCCCGTTGAGCAGCAACGGTAAATTGGATCGTAAAGCCTTACCGCTGCCGCAAAACGCAGCTGATAGCGTGGGTCGCGAACCGCAACCCGGTCTGGAAACGCAGTTGGCGCAAGCCTTCTGCCAGCTTTTAGCACGCGACACCATCAGCGCCCAGGATGATTTCTTCGCGCTCGGTGGCCACTCGTTGCTGGCGATGCGCTTAGCTGCCCAGCTGCGCCGCGAACTGCAACAGCCGGTTTCGGTGGGGCAGATTATGGTGGCTTCAACGGTGGAAAAACTCGCCCGGTTATTGAGCGATACACAATCGCATCAGCAGGCAGGTTTTGAAGCCGTACTGCCGCTGCGTCAGGGCAACGGCCCCACGCTGTTCTGCTTCCATCCGGCGTCGGGTTTTGCCTGGCAGTTCAGCATTCTGCAGCGCTATCTCGATCAGCGCTGGTCACTGGTGGGGATTCAGTCGCCCGATACCCAGAGCCCACTGAATCAAAGCGCGCATCTCGACGAAGTATGTGATGCGCATCTGCAAACGTTACGTGAAGTGCAGCCACACGGACCGTACTTCTTCCTCGGCTATTCGCTGGGCGGCACGCTGGCGCAAGGCATTGCGGCGCGGCTGGAAGCAGCAGGTGAAGAGGTGGCCTTCCTCGGCCTGCTTGATACCTGGCCGCCGGAAACGCAGAACTGGGATGAGAAGCGCGGTGAGAATGTGCTGGATCCGGCGGTGCTGGAAGAGGTGAATCGCGAGCGTGAACAGTTTATCGCCGCCCAGCGCCACCAGGCGGGCGAAGAGATGCGCGCGATGTTCGATACCATCGAAGCCAACTACGCCAGTTCGGTGCGTCTGTTGGCCACCGCGCGCAGTGCCCGTTTCAACGGTCGCGCCACGCTGTTCCTTGCTGAGCAGACGCAGCAACCCGGTCAGGATGCGCGTCGCGCCTGGGCACCGTATGTCGGTGAATTAGAGGTATGGCCGATGGATTGTGCGCACGTGGAGATTATTTCTCCGCAGATGTTTGAGCAGATAGGACCGTTGTTGCAGCGGATATTAGGCTAAGCAGCACCAGGTACGCATTGATGCGTACCTGCATTGTAGGGGCGGCATTTATGCCGCCCTGATTACCTTCCCCGCCCCAGCGGCACGATCATTGGCGTATGCGCCACCGGATCTTCCACAATCACGCAGCGTAAACCGTACACCTGTTCTATCAATTCGGGCGTCACGATCTCTGCGGGCTTACCTTCAGCAACAATCTTGCCGTGGCGCATAGCGATCAGATGGGTGGCATAACGGCACGCGTGGTTGAGATCGTGCAGCACCACCACCAGCGTGCGGCCATGCTGCTGATTCAACTCCTGCATCAGTTCCAGCAGTTCAATCTGATGGGTGATATCCAGCCAGGTGGTCGGCTCATCCAGCAACAACAGCGGGGTTTGTTGCGCCAGCACCATGGCAATCCATACGCGCTGACGCTGTCCGCCGGATAAGGTATCCACCGGTTGCTGTGCCAAATCCGCCACGCCGGTTGCCCGCATCGCGCTTTGCACCGCCTCTTCATCTTCGCTGCGCCAACGTCCAAACAGCGCTTGATGCGGATAACGCCCACGCGCCACCAGCTCGGTGACGCTGATGCCCGCTGGTGCGTTGGAACTCTGCGGCAGCAGTCCAAGTCGACGCGCCACCTCTTTGGTCGGGTAACGCGCAATCGCTTCACCATCCAGATACACCTCGCCTTTCAGCGGAGTATTAAGACGACTCAGGGTACGCAGCAAAGTGGATTTACCGCAGGCGTTTGGGCCGATAATCACCGTCAGCTCCCCTTCGGGGATGGCCACCGACAGGTTTTCTGCCACCACTTTCTTGTCGTAGCCGAGCGTCAGGCCTTCGCCATACAGCCGTGAAGGGATATCGATCATTGGCGTCGCGCCTCCCGCACCAGTAACGCAATCAGATAAAGTCCACCGAGGCTGACGGTAATCACGCCAACCGGTAATTGATAAGGCAGGAACAGATGTTGCGCGGCAAAATCAGCCGCAATCAATAACAGCGCGCCACACAGCGCCGCCAGTAACAGCGCACCTTTCTCGCCGCCGCCGAGTCGACGCGCGATCTGCGGTGCCAGCAACGCCACAAAGGAGATCGGCCCCACCAGAGCGGTAGATGCCGCCGTCAACACCACACCAATCAGCATCAGCAGCAGCCGACTGCGCTCCACCGGCACGCCGAGCGCACTGGCGGTATCATCGCCCATCTCCAGCAAACGCATGCGGCGGGTCAGCAACGCCATCAGCAACAGCGACAGCAGCAATACGCCAATCACCGGTGGCGTTTTCGCCCAGGTGATACCGTTAAGCGATCCGGCACTCCACAATCCGGCGCTGAGCGCGGATTCCAGCGAAGCACTGATAATCAGCCAGGCATTCAGCGCCATCAGCAAGGCGCGCACGCTGATGCCGACAATAATCAGGCGGAAGGTTTCGACGCCGTTACGCCAGGCAAACAGATACACCAGCGCTGCGGTGCCGATACCGCCGACCAACGCTGCCCCCGTCATAGCAGCGATGCCCTGATTGAACAGCACCAGTGCCACCAGCACGCCGCTATAGGCACCGGTGTTGAAACCAAGAATATCCGGGCTGCCGAGCGGGTTGCGCAGCAGTGACTGGAAAATCGCGCCGCTGACGCCCAGCGCCGCGCCAATCAGCAGCGCCATCAGCACGCGTGGCAACCGCCACTCTAAAACGATGAGTTTGACATTGCTGGCACCCTGCCCGGCCAGCACCTGCCAGAATTGCTCAGCCCCAATCGGCAATGCCCCTCGCGTCATCGCCAGATACGCCAGCAGCGCGCAGCCGATCAACAGCCATGTCGTATGTAATGCAACCCGACGCGTCATAGCGCACCTCGCCCGAGTTTACGGCGCACCAGCACAATCAGCACCGGCGCACCTAACATCGCCGTGACGATGGAGACGCGCAGCTCACCCGCCACCAGCAGACGCCCGAGAATATCCGCCGCCAGCAGCAAAATCGGGGTAATGATCGCCGTGGCGGGCAGCATCCAGCGGTGATCGTTGCCGACCATCCAGCGTGCAAAATGCGGCGTCATCAGCCCGATAAAAGCGATGGGGCCTACCGCAGCCGTTGCCGCACCACACAGCAACGCAATCGCCACTAAACCCAGCAGTTGCGTGCGCGCCACCCGCGTGCCCAGCGCGGTCGCCATATCGCCGCCCATGCTCAAACTGTTCAACGCCTGCGACAAATAGAGTGCAACGACGCTACCGATCAGCACGGCAGGGAACAACGTGCGCAACACGGTGAAATTGCGGATATCCAGCGAGCCACTGTGCCAGAAACGCAGGTGGTCATAGATATCGGGATTGAGCAGCGACAGGCCGGAAGTCAGCCCATCCAGCACCGCGCCCAGCGCCACGCCGGCTAACGTCAGGCGCACCGGATTGACTCGCCCGCCGCCAATCGCGCCCGTCATCGCCACCAGTAATGACGCCAGCAGTGCACCGGCAAACGCGAAACCGAGCCAGTCGAGGGGAGAATCCGCACCAAACAAAGCGATGCCGATCACCACCGCAAACCCGGCGCCCGCATTGACGCCGAGAATACCCGGATCGGCCAGTGGATTGCGCGTCAGGCTCTGCATCAGCGCGCCCGCTAACCCAAGGGCCACACCGGCAAGCAATCCGGCCAGGGTGCGCGGCAGGCGTGCATCACGCACAATCACGCACTCAGCGCTATTACAGCTTGAGGTAAGAGAATGATAAACATCGGGAAAGGGTATCGATTTTGCCCCCAGCATTAAGCTGAGCGCGATGAGGAGCAAGAGCAGAATCCCTGAGCCTGCTAATGCACGGATCTGGCGCATCGTTCTAAACCTTCACTGTTCAACGTCGTCGCATGCGCAACGCAATTTGATAATGGTTATCGTTATTACTCGCGTTTGCCTATGTTACCATGACTCGCCTCGCGGACGATGAGGAAAATTGGTGCAAAAAGGCGAACAAATGAACAAATCTTCCCACTTTATCGATCTCTCACTGCTGAAAACCCATGCGGCGTTCCGCGCGGTATTTATTGCCCGTTTCATCTCGATTGTCGCGCTCGGTATGCTGGCCGTGGCGGTGCCGGTGCAGATTCAGCAGATGACACAATCCCCGCTGCTGGTGGGATTGGCGGTCACCCTTGCCGCATCAGGTATGTTTATCGGTCTGCTGACCGGCGGCGTGCTAGCCGATCGCTACGAACGCAAAAAACTGATTCTGATTGCCCGCTCGACCTGTGGATTGGGCTTTATTGCGCTGGCAATCAATGCCGCGCTGCCACATCCCTCGCTCATCGCGGTGTATCTGCTGGGATTCTGGGATGGCTTCTTTGGCGCGATTGGCGTCACCGCGCTGCTTGCCGCAACGCCAGCGCTGGTCGGTCGCGAAAACATTATGCAGGCTGGGGCGATCACCATGCTGACGGTGCGCTTTGGTTCCATCCTCTCGCCGGCCATCGCAGGACTGGTGATTGCGCACGGTAGCGTGGTGTGGAACTACGGTCTAACCGCGTTTGGCACGCTGATTACCGTGCTGACGCTGCTGAAATTACCGCAACTGCCGCCACCGCCTCAGCCGCGTGAACATCCGCTGAAGTCGCTGGCCGCCGGAGTGCAGTTCCTGTTTGCCAGCCCGATTGTCGGTATGGTGGCACTGATAGGCGCGCTGGTCACTTTAGCCAGCGCGATTCGCGTGCTCTATCCCGCTCTCGCACCACATTGGTCAGTGAGTGCTAACCAGCTTGGTATGCTTTACGCAGCTGTGCCGCTCGGTGCCGCAATAGGTGCGTTTACCAGCGGTAAACTGAAGCATGCAGCCCGACCGGGACAGCTGGTGCTGGGCAGTGCGGTGGCCGCCTTTATCGCGCTGGGATTATTCAGTCTGATGCCCAACCTGCCGCTGGCGCTGCTGTGTCTGGTGGCATTTGGCTATTTCAGCGCCATTAACAGTCTCGTGCAGTACGCGATGATTCAACTGCTGACGCCTGACCATCTGCTAGGCCGCATCAACGGCTTGTGGACCGCGCAAAATGTCACCGGGGATGCGATTGGTGCGGCGATGAT
Source organism: Pantoea sp. alder81 (assembly GCF_020179835.1). Lineage (GTDB taxonomy): Bacteria > Pseudomonadota > Gammaproteobacteria > Enterobacterales > Enterobacteriaceae > Pantoea. The sequence goes on from NZ_JAIUDA010000003.1 coordinate 333,869, forward strand.
TGGTGCCATGGGATCGTGGTTATTGCCGCCACAGGCCGCCGCCGCGTTTGGTTTTGCGGCAGCGCTGTTGGGCATGGTGATGTGGTGCGTGATGGGCCGTTTACGTCGTTATGCGCCGCCAGCCCCTGAGCTGGCGGAGCAGGCATCATGATTTAACGAACAGCTTTTCCAGACGCGCCAGCAGATTGCTGGCGCTGTAGTAATCCAGACGGAACGAATCAACGCCAAGCGGGAACACCTGCTTATCCTTGACCGCCGCGTTTTGCGCGAGGAACGGATTGCCGATCACCGAGTGCGTAGTTTTATCGTCAGCCGCAAACAGCAGGAAGGTTTTACCGGTTAAACCGCTCGCAACGTTCTCACCCGACAGCTGAATAATGTCCTTACGCTGTCCCATGCTGTGGCCCTGCTGCACGCTGGCAGGCGGCGTGGCGAGCGTAAAGCCAAGCTGCTCCAGCAATTTTCCCTGCGCTGACTCCGTGGTCCACACGTTGACGGCACGCCCATCACCGTTCCACACCATCGCTGAAACCGGCTGCGGCGGCAGAGTGATGGCTTTCTTCAACGCCGCTTCACGATCGTCAAAAGCTTTCACACGCTGTGCCGCCTGCGCTTCGTGGCCGGTTGCCTGGCCGAGCAACGTCACTACATCCTGCCAGCTTTTGTCGTCGTAATTGACCACCAGCGTTGGCGCAATGGCGGAAAGCTGGCTGGCCAGTTTGATAGCTGAGTCATTCCCCGTGGCGCTCACCAAAATCAAATCCGGCGCTTCTGCCGCCACCGCTTCTGCACTCGGCTCGCCAATATAAAGACGTTTAAGCTGACGCTGTTTTGCGACATCGCCCCACTGACGGAAGAACCCTTGATCGTCGGCCAGGCGACTGTTCGGTGCTGTCGCGCCCGATGCCACAACCGGTGCATCAATCGCCAGCAGCGATCCGGTTAAGGTTACGCTGGTCGAGACAATGCGCTGCGGGGCTTTGTTTAAGGTAATTGAACCATTTGCCCCTTGTACCGTGCGCGGCCAACCCTGTTCTGCCTGTGCGAGCCCTGTGAAAGTCTGGAAAATAAACAACAGGGCTGTCAGACCCAATAAACCGCATTTATTCATAAGTTCTGGTCCACCTTTTAGCTTATTGCACGGCCTGGCGTCACCTTCCGATTACGCCTAATCATGCGGGAAATCCCGCGAATGGATTGACTCTCTTATTCAATCGACGTAGGTTACTGCCCCATAATAAAAATGATAATCATTCTTAATAATCTTATCATTTATAGGTGAAAATTATGGTGGAATCATCCATGTTTGAAAATGCCTTATTAGAGGATTTTTCTGCGTTATGCCGTGGTTTCCTCTTTACCTCGCCGTGGCGTAGCCTCGCGACTCAGGGCTGCTATACCACGATAACCACCTCTGTGGCAGACGCTGCATCGTTGCAGGGTGATTTTCAACTTCAACTGCGTCAACATTTCGCGGCGGCAAAACAACAAGGCATTGAGAATCCGATCCTGGTCGGTGCGATTCCCTTCGACGTTAGTCAGCCTGCGGCCCTGTTTATCCCTGAAACTTATCAAACTTTTCATCGTGCCGATCTACAAAATGCGCTGCCCGCAGCTTCAAGCGAACTGCCGCAGGTACGTCGTCGCATGGCTGTGCCGGATCACGACGTCTTTACCCAAATGGTGGCCGATGCAGTGGCGGCTACGCAGCGTGGTGACCTCGATAAAGTGGTGCTGTCGCGCCTGATGGACATCGTCACCGAGCAGCCTGTAGATACTGCCGCGCTGATGCAACGCGTGATTGCGCAGAACCCGAATAGCTATCACTTCCATCTGCCGCTGCCACAAGGCGGCGCACTGGTGGGTGCCAGCCCGGAATTGATGCTGCGTAAACAGGGGCGCGACTTTAGTTCATGCCCCCTGGCGGGCTCAGCGCGTCGTGATCACCACGACAGCCAGCAGGACCAGGCGGCGGGCAATACGCTGATGGATTCCAGCAAAGATCGTCATGAACACCAGCTGGTCACGGATGCGATGCGCGAAACACTGCAACCGCGCAGTCGCCTGCTGTCGGTACCGACCGTACCCTCGTTGATCACCACGGCGACCTTATGGCACCTCGCGACGCAAATCGATGGTGAAGTACAGGATGATCGCGAGAACGCCTTGTCGCTGGCTTGCCTGCTGCATCCTACCCCGGCATTAAGTGGCTTCCCGCACCAGCGTGCTCAGCAGCTGATTCAGCAGTTAGAGCCTTTTGATCGTCAATTATTTGGCGGTATTGTTGGCTGGTGTGACAGTGAAGGCAACGGCGAATGGGTGGTGACGATTCGTTGCGGCACCGTACAAGGCTCACGCGTGCGACTGTTTGCGGGTGCAGGCATTGTGGCCGACTCCCAACCTGAATCAGAATGGCGCGAAACCGGCGTGAAGCTGGATACCATGTTGCGCGCTTTTGGACTGCAATAAAGGAAAGAACATGAGCATTCCCTACACACGTTGGCCAGAAGATTTGGCCGCGCGCTACCGTGAAAAAGGCTATTGGCTCGATGTGCCAATGACCGATATCCTGGCGCGCCATAAAGAGAATGAGGCGATTGCAGTCATCGACGGCGATCGCCACATCAGCTATCGCGAGTTGGATCGGTTAACCGACAATCTCGCGGCGGCCTTGCAGCGCCGTGGCCTGCAACAGGGCGATACCGCGCTAGTACAGCTTGGCAACGTGGCGGAGTTTTACGTTACGGTGTTCGCGCTGTTTAAACTGGGCGTGGCGTCCGTCTTCGCGCTGTATAGCCATCAGCGCACGGAGCTGACCGCCTATGCCGTGCAGATTGAGCCTAAGCTGCTGATTGCAGATCGCCATCACGCGCTGTTTGCCGATGACACCTTTATCGGCGCCCTCTGTGCCGCTCAACCGTCACTACAGCAGATCATCCTGCGCAATGACGGTGATAAAGAAAACACCCTCGAAGCCCTGATGGCGGAAGCGTCAGGCGATTATCAGCCCACGCCGACCGCCGCTGATGAAGTGGCGTTTTTCCAGCTCTCTGGTGGCAGCACCGGGACGCCAAAGCTGATTCCGCGCACGCACAACGATTACTACTACAGTATTCGCGCCAGCGATGAGATCTGTGAAGTCACTGCTGACACGCGTTATCTGATCGCCCTGCCCGCACCGCATAACTTCGCCATGAGCTCACCGGGTTCACTCGGCGTGTTTTATGCCGGTGGCCAGGTGATTCTCGCTGCCGATCCCAGCGCTACGCTCTGCTTCCCGCTGATCGAGAAGCATCAGGTTACCGATACCGGTCTGGTGCCGCCCGCGGTGAGCCTGTGGCTGCAAGCGATTCAGGAATGGGGCAGCAACAAGCAACTGGCTTCACTGCTGCGTATTCAGGTCGGTGGCGCTAAGCTAGGCGAAACGCTGGCTGCACGCATCCAGAGCGAAATTGGCTGCCAGCTGCAGCAGGTGTTTGGCATGGCCGAAGGTCTGGTGAACTACACCCGCTTCGGTGATGACGAGAAAATCGTTCTGACCACACAAGGCCGACCGATTTCTGACGATGACGAAGTCTGGGTGGCAGATGAACACGGCAATGCGCTGCCGCACGGCACGGTGGGTCGCCTCATGACACGCGGCCCTTACACCTTCCGTGGCTACTACAAAAGCCCGGAACACAATGCTGCCAGCTTTGATGCCAACGGCTTCTACTGCTCCGGCGATCTGATTGAGATCAACCCGCAGGGTTACATCACCGTGCAGGGCCGCGAGAAGGATCAGATCAACCGTGGCGGCGAGAAGATCGCCGCAGAAGAGATCGAGAACCTGTTGCAACGCCACCCGGATGTGATTCATGCCGCGCTGGTGTCGATGAATGACGAACTGATGGGTGAGAAGAGCTGCGCCTTTATTGTCGCCAGCCAGCCGATCAAAGCGGTGGCTCTGCGTCGCCATCTGCGCGATCTCGGTGTTGCCGAGTTTAAATTACCCGATCGTATTACCTGCGTAGACGCCCTGCCGCTGACCCCGGTTGGCAAGGTGGACAAAAAACGTTTACGCCAACAGCTTGCTGACCAACAAACGCAAGCCTGAACCTGTTCCGGAGATTGTAATGGCTATTCCAAAACTGAATTCTTACGCGCTGCCTGCCGCCACTGAACTGCCGACCAACAAGGTCAAATGGACCGTAGAGCCACAGCGTGCTGCCCTGCTGATCCATGATATGCAGGCTTATTTCCTGAATTTCTGGGGCGAGAACAGTCCGCTGATTGATCAGGTTGTGGAGAACATTGCCCGCCTGCGCGCCTACTGCAAAGCACAGGGCATTCCGGTGTTTTACACCGCACAGCCTAACGAGCAGAGCGATGCCGATCGCGCACTGCTCAACGACATGTGGGGACCGGGCCTGAATAAGCATCCGGATCAACAGAAGATCGTAGATGCACTGGCGCCGGATCAGGACGATCAGGTGTTAACCAAATGGCGTTACAGCGCCTTTGTCCGCTCACCGCTGGAATCGATCCTGCAAGAGATGGGCCGCGATCAGCTGATTATCACCGGCGTTTATGCTCATATCGGCTGCCTGACCACCGCCACTGACGCTTTTATGCGTAATATCCAGCCGTTTATGGTGGCGGATGCGCTGGCCGACTTCAGCCGTGAAGAGCACATGATGGCACTGACCTACACTGCTGGCCGCAGCGGCAAAGTAGTGATGACCGCCGATCTGATGCCGCTGCCGCTGAGCAAAGACGATCTGCGTGCGCTGATTCTGCCGCTGCTGGAAGATGATGATGTGCCGGAAGATGATGAAAACCTAATCGACTACGGTTTGGATTCCGTGCGCGTAATGGCCCTGGCCGCACGCTGGCGTCAGGTGCACAACGATATCGATTTCGTTAGCCTGGCAAAAAATCCTAGCATTGATGGCTGGTGGGCACTGCTGTCACGGACGCCTGCCAAATGAGTGCTTCTTTCGACTTTAGCGGAAAAATCGTCTGGGTAACCGGCGCAGGTAAAGGCATTGGTTATCACACAGCACTGGCATTCCATCAGGCCGGCGCACAGGTGATCGGCTTCGATCTGCGTTTTGATCAGGCCGACTACCCGTTTGCCACTCAGGTTCTGGATGTTGCCAACGCAGCGGAAGTAAAAGCAGTGTGTCAGCGTCTGCTGACAGAGCAGCCGCGTCTGGATGTGCTGGTCAACGGCGCCGGGATTTTGCGCGTCGGCAGCACTGAAGCACTCTCGTTTGAAGACTGGCAGGCGTGTCTGGCAGTGAACGCCGGTGGCGCATTCAATATGTTCCAGCAAACGCTGCCGGTATTCCGCCAGCAGCGTGCTGGCGCGATTGTGACTATCGCTTCTAACGCGGCACACGCGCCACGTCTCGGCATGTCTGCTTATGGTGCTTCCAAAGCCGCACTGCGCAGCCTATGTCTGACCGTCGGCCTGGAAATGGCGCCGCTGGGCGTGCGCTGCAACATCGTCTCACCAGGCTCAACCGATACCGATATGCAACGCAGCTTATGGCATACACCGGAAGCGGAGCAGGAGATGATCAACGGCTTCCCGGATCAGTACAAGTTGGGGATCCCACTGCGTAAGATCGCTAAACCGCAAGAGATCGTGAACAACGTCCTGTTCCTCGCCTCGGATCTTGCCAGCCACGTGGTGCTGCAGGATATTGTGGTCGACGGTGGCGCAACGCTGGGATCCTGACATGGCAATCTGGAAACGATCGGTTGATCTTGCAACCTTAAATTCCCTCGGTGACAACTCGCTGGTGTCGCACGTCGGCATCGTGTTCACGGTGATCGGCGACGATTACCTTGAGGCGACCATGCCGGTGGATGCGCGCACGCAGCAGCCCTTTGGCCTGCTGCACGGCGGCGCGTCGGTGGTGCTGGCGGAATCGATGGGATCGATTGCCGGCTATCTGAGCGTGGAAGAAGGAAAAAGCGTCGTCGGTATTGAGGTGAGCGCGAGCCATCATCGCGCAGTAAGCAGCGGCGAAGTGCGCGGCATCTGCCGGCCTCTGCATCTTGGCGCACGCAACCAGAGCTGGGAGATCGAGATTCGCAATGGACGCAACCAGCTGTGTTGCACATCACGATTGACCGTAGCGGTGCTGGGGTAATTTCCAGCAACTGCCCCCTCCCCGTGTTACAGCGGGAGGAGTGATCAAGCCCGATTGCTGAACATAATGCCCTTTCACCAGGAAGTGAAAATGGGCAATCAGCAGCCATAAAAAAAGCGGCCAATTGGCCGCTTTCTCTTTTGCGATTAACGCTGGTAAATGATCTCGACGCCTTCGTCGTCTTCTTCATCCCAGTCGTCATCCCAATCGTCGTCTTCTTCCACTTCCTGCGCGGTTTCCAAAGCTTCGCGGTGGTAGTCATCCCACATAAAGGCCACTTTCTCCGGCTCTTTCGCTTCTTCTTCAGCCTCTTTAGGGTTCGCGATAATAAAGCTCATCACGTCCCAGCAAAGGTCTTTCACGCCATCATGGCTTGCCGCAGAAATCAGGTAGTGCTTCTCTTCCCAGCCCAATGCTTCCACAACCGCTTTAGCGCGGCTTTCTGCTTCTTCACGGCTCAGTAAGTCACATTTGTTAAACACCAACCAGCGTGGCTTCTGGAACAGCTTTTCGCTGTATTTTTCCAGCTCACCCAGTATGATGCGGGCGTTCTCTACCGGATCGGATTCATCGATCGGCGCAAGGTCGATCAGGTGCAACAGCACGCGGCAACGCTCAAGGTGCTTCAGGAAGCGAATCCCCAAACCGGCACCATCCGCTGCGCCTTCAATCAGACCTGGGATATCCGCGACGACAAAGCTCTTTTCGTTGTCCATGCGCACCACGCCAAGGCTTGGTACCAGGGTGGTAAACGGATAATCCGCCACTTTTGGTTTAGCCGCAGACACGGAACGAATAAAGGTCGATTTACCGGCATTCGGTAAGCCGAGCATACCGACATCAGCCAGCAGCATCAGCTCCAGCTGCAGGTCGCGTTTCTCACCCGGCGTACCCATGGTCTTCTGACGTGGAGAACGGTTAACCGAAGATTTAAAACGAGTGTTGCCCAGGCCGTGCCAACCGCCTTTGGACACCATCAGTTTCTGCTCATGGCGCGTCATATCACCGAGCGTCTCGCCAGTGCCCTGGTCAATCACACGCGTACCGACCGGGACTTTTACTACGATGTCTTTACCGCGCTTGCCGGTGCAATCACGGCTTTGACCATTCTGGCCACGCTCAGCACGGAAAGATTTCTCGAAGCGATAATCGATCAAGGTATTCAGGTTTTCGTCAGCGATCAGATAAACGTCGCCGCCGTCGCCGCCGTCGCCACCATCCGGGCCGCCACGTGGAATATATTTTTCGCGGCGGAAGCTAACGCAACCATTACCGCCATCGCCTGCGACCGCAAGGATCGTCGCTTCATCTACAAACTTCATTTTATTTCTCCGTCACGCTATCGTTCGCGGCGACTAAAGCACAGCAAACGGGTCCGCCAGGGTCTTCTGCGCTGACCGGCGGCGGATAATACAGGATTGGCAAAGCCAGGTGTACATAAATTGTACAGCAAACTGCGCATTTTGGTCAGAGGGGAGCCCGCAACCTGCGGCAGAATGTAAAAAGCCCCGCAAAGCTGCGGGGCCTTCAATTCGTGTGTTCAGACGTTGACCGTCTGCGTCACAGCAACCTTACTCAGCAACGATGCTGATGTACTTACGGTTGTTAGGACCTTTAACTTCGAATTGTACTTTGCCGTCTGCGGTAGCAAACAGGGTATGGTCACGACCACAACCTACGTTGGTACCTGCGTGGAATTTGGTGCCACGCTGACGAACGATGATGCTACCTGCCAGAACAGATTCACCACCGAAACGCTTAACACCCAGACGTTTTGCATTGGAGTCGCGACCGTTACGAGTCGAGCCACCAGCCTTTTTATGTGCCATTTGTCAGATCTCCTCTTACGCGCCGATCACAGTGATTTTCACATCAGTGAACCACTGACGGTGACCAGCTTGCTTACGGTAGTGTTTACGACGACGAAACTTAACAATCTTAACTTTCTCGCCACGACCGTGAGCAACAACTTCTGCCTTGATCACACCGCCTGATACCAGTGGCGCGCCGATTTGCACGTCTTCGCCATTTGCAATCATCAGAACCTGGTCGAACTCAATGGTTTCGCCGGTTGCGATGTCCAGCTTTTCCAAGCGAACGGTCTGACCTTCGCTTACTCGGTGTTGTTTACCACCACTTTGGAAAACCGCGTACATATAAAACTCCGCTTCTGCGCATGCCTTTCTATTCATCAGGCGGCGCGATAAATATTCACAATAGGGCGCGAATTCTACGCAAATCTCCAGCAGAAGACAAGTGCACTTTGCACTCTCTTGCAGAAAAAAAGCGCAGGACGAATGCAAACGTTTCTCAGCCCGATTTTTCAAGTACAATCAGTAACAGATTACCTGAACTCACGCTGGGTAAAAGCGCTTACCATGCAAAATACGAGTCAAAGCTGAACAGACGAATGAACTTAGAACAGATTAATGAATTAACCGCGCAGGACATGGCGGCCGTCAACCAGACCATCCTCGACCAGCTGAATTCAGAGGTCTCACTGATCAATCAGTTGGGTTATTACATCATCAGCGGCGGGGGCAAACGTATCCGGCCAATGATCGCGGTGCTGTCTGCACGCGCACTCAATTATCAAGGATCGCTACATGTCACCAATGCGGCGCTGATCGAATTTATCCATACGGCGACACTGCTGCACGATGATGTGGTGGATGAATCCGATATGCGCCGTGGCAAAGCCACTGCCAATGCCGCGTTCGGTAATGCTGCCAGTGTGCTGGTGGGCGATTTTATCTACACTCGCGCGTTTCAGATGATGACCAGTATGGGATCCTTAAAGATCCTCGCGCTGATGTCGGAAGCGGTGAACGTGATTGCGGAAGGTGAAGTGCTGCAGCTGATGAACTGCAACGATCCCGATATCACTGAAGAAAGCTACATGCGCGTCATCTACAGCAAAACCGCGCGCCTGTTTGAAGCGGCCTCCCAAGCCTCTGCGATTCTGGCTGAAGCCACCCCGGCGCAGGAAAAGGCGATGCAGGATTATGGTCGCTATCTGGGCACCGCTTTCCAGTTAATTGATGATTTGCTGGATTACAGTGCGGATGGCGAAACGCTGGGTAAGAATACCGGTGACGATCTCAGTGAAGGCAAGCCGACGCTGCCGTTGTTGCATGCCATGCATAACGGCACGCCAGAGCAAGCTCAGATGATCCGCAAAGCGATTGAAGAAGGTAACGGTCGCCATCTGCTGGAACCGGTGCTGGACGCCATGCAGCAAACCGGCTCGCTGGAATGGACGCGCAAACGCGCCGAAGAAGAGGCGGATAAAGCCATTGCTGCCTTGCAGGAAATACCCGAATCACCATGGCGCAGCGCGCTCGAAGCGCTGGCGCACATGTCTGTACAACGCGAGTTCTGATTGCGATAACGGGGCGATCAAGCCCCGTTTACTCTTCTGCATCACCCGTTTTCTCTCCTGCTTCACTTCCCTGCCCTTCTCCTGACTGCCAATTACATTCCTTGCAGCGCTTTTGCGAAAGAGAGCTCAGTTTCACGCGACGCCAAAACAATTACTGGAAGCTTATGGAAACTATTTGCTATAAAGTTTTTGTTTTTTCCTATTATCTCTGTATTGGATACGCACGTTGCGACAGAGATAACGCAATAACATGGACAAGGAGCAGGACGTTATGAAAGCAAGGAAACAGGATTGGCATCCCGCAGATGTGATTGCAGCACTGCGTAAAAAAGGCACATCAATGGCTGAGTTATCACGCAATTCGGGGCTGAATTCGTCCACATTATCAAATGCACTTTCCCGCCCCTGGCCCAAAGGAGAGTGGTTGATCGCCAACGCGATCGGCGTTCATCCCGCCGAGATCTGGCCAACTCGCTATTATGATCCTGTCACCGCGCGTTTACTGGATCGCAAAAAGCGCATTCGATCGCCGAAGGATCGTCAGGAGATCTCAGATCTTTGACATAAAAAAAACCAGCCACGCTGCCGTGACTGGTTTCCATTGAGCGTTATGTCTGCGTTATTCGCCGCTGACGCGCTCGATATTCGCACCCATGGCCTTCAGTTTATCTTCGATGTGCTCGTAGCCACGGTCGATATGATAAATACGATCCACAATGGTGGTGCCTTCCGCGATGCAACCGGCCAACACCAGACTCGCTGAAGCACGCAGGTCGGTCGCCATCACTTGCGCACCTGAGAGCGTCTCAACACCGTGGCAAATCGCGGTGTTACTTTCGATCTCGGCATGCCCGCCCATACGAATCAGCTCAGGAATGTGCATGAAACGGTTTTCAAAGATGGTTTCGGTGATCACGCCCGTTCCTTCCGCCACCATGTTCAACAAAGTGAACTGTGCCTGCATGTCGGTTGGGAATCCCGGGTGTGGCGCAGTGCGGATATTCACGGCTTTAGGGCGTTTGCCGTGCATGTCGAGGCTGATCCAGTCTTCACCGGTTTCAATCTCGGCACCCGCATCACGCAGTTTCGCCAACACCGCATCCAGCGTATCCGGCTGAGCCTTATGGCACACCACTTTACCGCGAGAAATCGCAGCAGCGACCAGGAAGGTGCCGGTTTCGATACGGTCCGGCAGGACGCGATACACACCGCCACCCAGACGTTCAACGCCTTCGATGGTGATTTTATCTGTACCTGCACCGCTGATTTTTGCGCCCAGCGTGTTGAGGAAGTTTGCCGTGTCGACAATTTCCGGCTCACGCGCGGCGTTTTCAATAATGGTGGTGCCGGTAGCAAGCGTTGCGGCACTCATGATGGTCACGGTCGCGCCAACGCTGACTTTGTCCATAACGATGTGCGCGCCTTTCAGACGGCCATTAACGGAAGCTTTAACGTAACCTTCTTCCAGTTTAATTTCCGCACCCAACTGCTCAAGGCCGGTGATGTGCAGATCAACCGGACGCGCACCAATGGCGCAGCCGCCTGGCAATGAAACCTGACCCTGACCAAAACGCGCCACCAGTGGACCCAGCGCCCAAATCGAAGCACGCATGGTTTTCACCAGATCATAAGGCGCGCTGAAGACGTTAACTTCGCGAGCATCAACGTGAACCGAACCATTACGCTCAACGCGCGCGCCCAGCAAATTCAGCAACTTCATGGTGGTATCGATATCACGCAGCTTCGGCACGTTCTGAATCTCTACCGGCTCTTCTGCCAGCAGCGCAGCAAACAGAATTGGCAGCGCAGCATTTTTCGCTCCGGAAATGGTCACTTCACCACTTAAACGGGTGGGGCCTTGCACACGAAATTTGTCCATTAACGGCTCTCAATTATCTATCAACAAAACAACCTGTGAGGCGCTTAGAAACCGTTGAGTTTACGGTCGCGCGCCCACTCGGTTGGGGTATAAGTTTTGATGGAAACCGCATGAATACGGTTATCCGCGATGTATTCCATCAGCGGCGCATACACAGCCTGCTGTTTTTTCACACGGCTCAGCTCACCAAACATCTCACCGACAGCGATCACCTGAAAATGGCTGCCGTCGTTGCTGAGAACATGTACTTCATCTAAGGGTAACGCCTGCATCAGCACGGCCTGAACTTCACTATTTTCCATCGCTCTTTGCTTCACTTAATAATAATAAGGCGGATATCTTAGAGGAAAGCGTCTGACTCTTAAATACGCAAAAGCCCCTGAAAAAATCAGGGGCTTTTATCGATCAACACTTAATCAGGCGATTTTTTCCGCAGAAACAATAATCTGCTGCAGGTTATACAGCGTAATTAATGACTGAAGTTTGTCGTTGATACCGGTGAAAACCGGCGTGCTACCTTGTGCCCGCGCAATCTCACGCAGATGAACCAACAATGCCAGACCCGCTGAATCCACGCGATCCAGCGCCCCGACATCAATGGTGGCAACATCCAACATCGCGGTTTCCCGCTCATGCCACAATGCCAGCAATGTGTCTCGATCCAGCATGCCGCTTAAAGATAGCGTGCTGGCATTGCGCTGCCAGCGTAACGGTTCGCTCATTCTTACTATTTATCCAGAGTGATAGGCTGTGCTGCGTACGTTTTCAACTGCGCGGTCAGACCATCAATGCCTTTCGTACGCAGCAAGTCGCTCCACTCATTTTGTTTGGTGGTGATCATACTGATGCCTTCAGCCACCATGTCATAGGCCTGCCAGTTGCCGGTCTGGCTGTTCTTACGCCACTGGAAATCGAGGCGCACTGGCGGGCGGCCATTTGGATCAACAATGGTTACGCGAATCGCAACAATATTCGAGTCACCAATCGGCTGCGGCTGCTGAATCTGATAAGTCTGACCGTGGTAGAGCGCCAGCGCCTGACCATAGGCCTGCGCCAGATAATCACCAAACGCGCTAAAGTAAGCGTCACGCTGTGCCGGAGTGGCCTCACGATAATAGCGGCCCAGCACCAGTGCGCCGGCATATTTAATCTGCACATACGGCAGCAGTTCCTGACGCACGACTTCGCGCAGATAATTCGGATCCTGCTTAATTTTTGGTTGCTCGTTTTTCAGGCGGGTAAAGGTTTTTGCCGCCGCTTCGTTCATTTGTTTATAGGGGTCGCTTTGATCCGCGGCGTTAGCGGCCAAAGGTACAATCGCCAGCATGGCTATCATCAGGAAACGCTTAAACATCGTGTTTTACCTCTCTATTCCGTTGTAGCTGGTGCCGCAGGGGCGGGCGCACTCTCCCCACCCTGCTTTTGATTATCGTTTTTATTGTCGCCGCTCTTGTAGAGGAACTGGCCGATCAAATCTTCCAGCACCATCGCCGATTTGGTGTCACGCAGCGTACCGCCATCCTTTAGCATTGATGATCCTAACTCTGGATCGTCGAAGCCTAAATTTAGCGCGAGAAACTGCTCACCGAGCAAGCCTTGCGTGCGGATCGCCAGCGAGCTGGTGTCCGGAATTTTGTCGGTGTACTGATCGCTGATGTCCATGGTGACACGCGGCGAAAGCGTTTTATCATCCAGCGAAATATCCGTGACACGACCAATCACCACACCACCAATTTTTACCGGTGAGCTGACTTTCAGGCCGCCGATATTATCGAAGGTGGCATACAGCTTCCATGTCGGTTCGGTGCCGAGTGACTTGAGATCGGCCACGCGCAGGCTGAGGAATAACAGCGCCAACAGCGCTGCCAGCATAAAGACGCCTACCCAGATTTCGTTTTTCTTGCTTTGCATTGCATCAATTCCCAAACATCAGTGCTGTCAGCACAAAGTCCAAACCGAGTACCGCCAGTGAAGCATGCACTACGGTACGCGTTGTCGCCCGACTAATCCCTTCCGAGGTCGGGATGGCATCATAGCCATTGAACAGCGCAATCCAGGTTACCGTCACGGCAAAGACTGCGCTTTTAATCATGCAATTGATGACATCGGTGCGGAAATCCACGGCATTTTGCATGGCTGACCAGAAGAAGCCCGGGTCAATGCCTTTCCAGCTCACGCCCACCAACGCACCGCCAGCAATGCCCACTGCAGTAAATATCAACGTGAGCAGCGGCATGCTGATAAAGCCCGCCCAGAAGCGCGGCGACACCACGCGACGCAACGGATCGACCGCCATCATTTCCATGCTGGAAAGCTGTTCAGTGGCTTTCATCAGACCAATTTCTGCCGTCAGCGCTGAACCTGCGCGTCCTGCAAACAACAGTGCAGTGACCACTGGCCCCAGTTCACGCAACAGCGATAATGCCACCAACATACCAAGACTGGTTTCAGCGCTATAGGTGGTCAACACCAGATAACCCTGCAGGCCGAGCACCATACCGATGAACAAGCCAGAAACCACAATGATCAGCAGCGACAGCACGCCCACGCTGTACAGCTGTTTTATCAACAGGGGGGCGTGTCGGCGGAACGCGGGTTTACCCACCAGCGCATGAAACAGCATCAAGCCTGCACGGCCAAACGCCGCACAGGTATTAATTCCCTGACGTCCAAGTGACGCCAGCGCCTTTAGCAACATCAGTTTACGTTCTCCCTGCACGAGTCAGATCGCTGAGGTAATCCCCGGCAGCGAAGCGGAACGGCACCGGGCCGTCCGCATGACCCTCAATAAACTGGCGCACGCGCGGATCGGGATTTTCCCGCAACTCCGGCGCACTGCCCTGAGCAATAATCTTTTGACCGGCAACAATATAGGCATGGTCAGCAATGCTCAAGACCTCTGGCACATCGTGTGAAACCACAATACAGGTCACGCCTAACGAGTGATTCAGTTCGTCGATCAATTTCACCAGCACGCCCATGGTAATCGGATCCTGGCCGACAAACGGCTCATCGAACATGATCAGATCTGGCTCCAGCGCAATAGCGCGCGCCAGCGCCGCACGGCGCGCCATGCCGCCAGAAAGTTCTGCCGGCATCAGTTTGGCTGCACCGCGCAGACCCACCGCTTCCAGCTTCATCATCACCGTGCTGTGCAGTAATTCCGGCGGTAATTGCGTGTGCTCACGCAGCGGCCAGGCGACGTTATCAAAGACGTTGAGATCGGTAAAAAGTGCACCCGACTGGAACAACATGCTCATTTTTTTTCGCACTTCATACAATTTAGTGCGAGAAAGCGCCGGGATATTCTGGTCATGAAACCAGATTTCACCTTTATCCGGCTGCAACTGCCCACCAATCAGGCGCAACAGCGTGGTTTTCCCAATCCCGGATGGCCCCATAATAGCGGTCACTTTACCCGCTGGCACGGTGAGCGAAATGTCATCAAAGATGACGCGATCTCCGCGAGTGAAGCTGACGCCACGAACCTCAACCAGATTCGTTTTTTGCTGGATCATCGTTACCTCTTTATGCGGATCGGGCGTAATCAAAGTCGTGGATGGTAGCCTGGTAGACCATAATGCACGATAGTTTTACAGAAACTTACCCGTCAGGTGTGGCGAAAACGGCCTTAAAATTTACTTTTGCCTCTCAGACAGTCAAAATCAGCGCCTGTTTCCGCGCGCGCAATGTTTTTACCTGTCGGACAAGGTTCGCCGACACACCTATCCATCAAGGATTTTTCATGTTCGTAGCCACTGCCCTGCTGTTTATCGGATTGATTTTACTGGTTTACGGTGCTGACCGTCTGGTTTTCAGTGCCGCGATCCTGTGTCGATCCTTCGGCATTCCTCCGCTGATCATCGGCATGACAGTGGTCAGCATAGGCACATCGTTACCCGAACTAATCGTTTCTTTCTCTGCCGCACAGCATGGGCAAATGGATTTAGCCGTCGGCACCGCGCTTGGCTCAAACATCACCAATATTCTGCTTATTCTTGGCGGTGCCGCACTATTGCACCCATTAACGGTACACTCCAATCTGATTCGGCGCGAACTCCCCCTGATGCTGCTGGTCTCACTGCTGAGCGGCATCATGCTGTTTGATAATCACCTTAGTCGACTTGATGGCATCGCGCTGCTGCTGATTGCCCTCGGCTACCTGCTGATCGTCATCCGCATCGCCCGTCGTGCGGAGCGGGATAACAACGACACGTTAACGCGCGAACAATTGGCTGAACTACCACGCGATGAAACAGGTAACACCGTGGCCTTTTTGTGGCTGGCGGTGGCGCTGATTATTCTGCCGATGTCGACGCGAATGGTGATCGATAACGCCACCGTGTTTGCCGACTATTTTGGTGTTAGCGAACTGGTGATGGGCCTGACGTTAATTGCCGTCGGCACCAGCTTGCCAGAACTGGCTACCGTAGTGGCGGGAGCATTGAAAGGTGAAGACGATATCGCTATCGGTAACCTGATTGGCGCTAATATCTTTAACCTGGCCATTGTGCTGGGCCTGCCCGCGCTGGTGCACCCCGGCAGCATTGATGCACACGCTTTCGCACGAGATTACTGGGTGATGCTGGGTGTCAGCGTGCTGTTCGCCCTACTTTGTTTGTTACGCAAACGCCGGATTGGCCGCGTAGCCGGCACTCTTTTGTTAACGGGATTTATCGCGTGGGTTCTGTGGCTGTGGCTCAGCCCTTCGCTCATCACAAGTTATTAAGGACGGACTGACCATGTCACATCAGCAACCGGATTTTGATTATCAACAGGCAGGTAAAGCGGTACTGCGCATCGAACGCGAAGGGCTGGAGCAGCTCGATCAGTATATTAATGCCGACTTTAGCCGCGCCTGCGAAATGATCATTGCCTGCCGTGGAAAAGTGGTTGTGATGGGCATGGGAAAATCCGGTCATATTGGGGCAAAAATGGCGGCGACGTTCGCCAGTACCGGGACTTCTTCATTCTTTGTCCATCCCGGCGAAGCCAGCCATGGTGACCTGGGTATGGTGACGCCTAACGACGTGGTGATCGCCATCTCTAATAGCGGCGAATCGAACGAAATCCTGGCGTTGGTGCCGGTTCTTAAGCGACAGAAAGTGCCGTTAATTTGCCTCACCAGCCGTCCGGAGAGTGCCATGGGGCGTGCCGCTGACGTGCATATATGTGTGAAGGTGCCGCAGGAAGCGTGCCCGCTCGGTCTGGCTCCGACTTCCAGCACCACCGCCACGCTGGTAATGGGCGATGCGCTGGCTGTCGCCCTGCTGGAAGCGCGCGGCTTTACCCAGGAAGACTTCGCACTCTCGCATCCCGGTGGCGCACTGGGTCGCAAGCTGTTGCTGCACGTCAGCGATATTATGCACAGTGGTGATGAGATCCCGCACGTCAGTCGCGATGCGTCGCTGCGTGATGCGCTGCTGGAAATTACGCGCAAAAACCTCGGCTTGACGGTGATTGTTGACGACCTGATGAAAATCGAAGGCATCTTCACCGATGGTGACTTGCGCCGCATCTTCGATATGGGTATCGATTTCCAGTCAGCCAGCATTCAGGATGTGATGACGCGCGGCGGAATTCGCGTGCGCCCAAACATGCTGGCCGTCGACGCACTGAATCTGATGCAAAACAAAAACATCACTGCGGTGCTGGTCGCCGATGACGATCGTCTGCTCGGTGTGGTACATATGCATGACATGCTGCGCGCTGGCGTAGTTTGAACAGGAACTAATAATGAGTGTTGAAACCTCAATGATCGATACCTGCTATGGCCCGGTCAGCGCCGATGTAATGGCGCGGGCGGCACAGATTCGCCTGCTAATTTGCGACGTCGACGGTGTGATGTCTGACGGCGTGATTTACATGGGCAACAATGGCGAAGAACTGAAAGCCTTTAACGTCCGCGATGGTTATGGCATTCGCTGCCTACTCACCTCTGATATCGAAGTGGCTATCATTACCGGCCGTAAAGCCAAGCTGCTGGAAGATCGTTGCCAGACGCTCGGTATTACGCATCTTTACCAGGGACAATCAGATAAGCTTTTGGCGTGGCGTGAACTCCTGGATAAACTGTCATTATCTGCCGAGCAAGTTGCTTATATTGGCGACGATCTGATCGATTGGCCGGTCATGGCGCAAGCAGGCTTGAGTGTGGCCGTTGCCGATGCGCATCCGGTATTACTGCCGCGCGCGCACTATGTGACTCGTATTGCCGGTGGTCGTGGTGCGGTGCGTGAACTCTGCGATCTGATTTTAATGGCGCAGAACAAATTTGAGGATGCCAAAGGGCAATCAGTATGAGTAAGAGCAGGCGTTGGATAACGCTGATTCTGGCCTTGATCGCAGTAGTGCTGATCGGCTGGAATCTCACCAACCAGGATGACAACAAAACGCCGGTGGCGACCAATTCCCAGGAACCAACCTACACCAGCGAAAAATCCCATTCTGTGGTGTACAACCCCACGGGCGCGCTGGCGTACAAGTTGATCTCGGATAAAGTGACTTACTTTGCGGCAGATGAGGTGAGCTGGTTCGATAATCCGGTTGCGACCACGTATGATGAAAACAAAGTGCCCACCTGGACAATACGCGCCGATAAGGCAAAGCTGACCAAAGATCGTATGCTGTATCTTTATGGTCACGTTGAAGTGAATACCCTGACTCAGGACTCTCAACTTGAGCGCATTATTACCGATACTGCTCAGGTTAATCTGGTCACCCAGGATGTGACATCTGACGATCAGGTCACCCTATTTGGCCGCAGTTTTAATTCCACTGGCATGAAGATGCGCGGCAATTTACGAACCAAAAATGCCCAGCTTCTTGAAAAGGTCAAAACTTCTTATGAAATCCAAAATGAAAAAAAACAGCCTTAAGTTGTTGCTGGTGAGCACCTTACTGGCGACCAGCCTGCCCGCACTGGCGCTTACGGGAGATTCTGACAAACCCGTAAACATTGACTCGGTGAATCAGGCGTTGGATCTGCAAGGCAACGTGGCGACCTTTACCGGTAATGTCATCGTGACTCAGGGTTCAATCAAAATCACCGCTGACAAAGTGGTGGTCACACGTCCGGGTGGCGACAGCAAAAAAACCATCGT
Source organism: Pantoea sp. alder81 (assembly GCF_020179835.1). Taxonomy (GTDB): domain Bacteria; phylum Pseudomonadota; class Gammaproteobacteria; order Enterobacterales; family Enterobacteriaceae; genus Pantoea. The sequence continues at coordinate 352,376 of NZ_JAIUDA010000003.1, forward strand.
CGATGCCTACGGCGCTCCCGCCACTTTCTATCAGATGCAGGATAACGGCAAACCCGTGCAGGGCCACGCCTCGAAACTGCATTACGAACTGGCGAACGATTTCGTTGAACTGACAGGCAATGCCTTCATTCAGCAGCTGGACAGCAACATCAAAGGCGATCGCATCACTTACCTGGTGAAAGAGCAGAAAATGCAGGCGTTTAGCCAGGGCGAAAGCAAGCGCGTCACCACCGTGCTGGTGCCGTCGCAGTTGCAGGACAAAAACGGCTCGTCCACGAGCCCTAAAAAGAGTAACTGATCGCTATGGCCACATTAGTCGCTGAAAACCTGGCGAAAGCCTATAAAGGCCGCCGCGTGGTGGAAGATGTCAGCCTGCAGGTAAAATCTGGCGAGATTGTCGGCCTGCTGGGTCCAAACGGTGCCGGCAAGACCACCACGTTTTACATGGTTGTCGGGATTGTGCCGCGCGATGCAGGCCGCATCGTGATTGATGATGAAGACATCAGTATTCTGCCGCTGCACGCGCGAGCGCGCCGTGGAATTGGCTATCTGCCGCAGGAAGCGTCGATCTTCCGCCGCCTGAGCGTGTTCGACAATCTGATGGCGGTGTTGCAAATCCGCGATGATTTGACGGAAGAGCAGCGTCAGGATCGTGCCAATGAGTTGATGGAAGAGTTCCACATTGAGCATCTGCGTGACAGCATGGGCCAGGCACTATCCGGTGGTGAGCGCCGTCGTGTTGAAATCGCCCGCGCTCTGGCAGCTAACCCCAAATTTATCCTGCTGGATGAACCTTTTGCCGGTGTTGACCCGATCTCAGTGATCGATATCAAAAAGATCATCGAACACCTGCGCGACAGCGGTCTTGGCGTGCTGATCACCGATCACAACGTGCGCGAAACGCTTGCGGTATGCGAACGTGCTTACATCGTGAGCCAGGGACATCTGATCGCGCATGGTACGCCTGAGGAAATTCTTGCAGATGAGCAGGTTAAGCGGGTTTATTTGGGCGAAGAGTTCAGACTCTGATAAGGTGTCGTTATCCACGACATTTGCTTAGGAAATTCAAGCAGAATTATGAAGCAAGGTTTGCAACTCAGGCTCAGCCAACAGCTGGCGATGACCCCACAGTTGCAGCAGGCCATTCGTCTGCTGCAACTCTCTACGCTTGAACTCCAGCAAGAACTGCAACTGGCGCTGGAAAGCAATCCGCTGCTTGAACAAACCGATCTGCACGAAGAAATCGACGCACGTGAACAACAGGAAAGTGACTCTTTAGATACACGAGAAGCACTCGAACAAAAAGATATGCCGGAAGAGCTTCCGCTGGACGCCACCTGGGATGAAATCTACACCGCGGGCACGCCTTCAGGCACCGGTACTGATTACCAGGATGATGAACTGCCGGTCTATCAGGGCGAAACCACGCAGTCGCTGCAGGATTACCTGATGTGGCAAGTGGAACTCACCCCTTTCACCGATACCGACCGCGCGATCGCCACTTCGATTGTCGATGCCATTGACGACACGGGATATCTCACCGTCTCCGTGCAGGATATCTGCGACAGCATCGGTGATGAAGAGTTGACGCTGGAAGAGGTGGAAGCGGTGCTGAAGCGTGTTCAGCGCTTTGATCCCGTAGGTGTCGGCGCACGTGACTTGCGTGATTGCCTGCTGGTGCAGCTTTCACAATACGCCGCTGATGCACCAATGCTGACGGAAGCGCGTTTGATCGTCAGTGAACATCTGGATCTGCTGGCCAACCACGATTTCCGTAGCCTGATGCGTGTCACTCGCCTAAAGGAAGACGTGCTGAAAGAAGCGATGCTGCTGATTCAGTCACTCGATCCCCGCCCTGGCCAATCGATCAATACCAGTGAACCTGAGTATGTGATTCCTGATGTGCTGGTACGTCAAACCAGTAAGCGCTGGACCGTTGAACTGAATTCAGACAGCTTGCCTCGCCTGAAAATCAATCAACAATATGCCGCAATGGGCGGTTCCGCGCGTAATGACAGCGACAGCCAATTCATTCGCAGTAACTTGCAGGAAGCCAAATGGCTGATTAAAAGCCTCGAGAGCCGCAACGACACACTGCTCAAAGTGACGCGTTGTATTGTCGAGCAGCAGCAGGCGTTCTTCGAACAGGGCGAGGAGTACATGCGGCCGATGGTACTGGCGGATATCGCTCAGGCCGTGGACATGCATGAATCCACCATTTCCCGCGTGACCACGCAAAAGTATCTTCACAGCCCGCGTGGCATCTTTGAATTAAAATATTTTTTCTCCAGCCATGTGAATACCGAAGGCGGTGGTGAAGCCTCTTCCACGGCGATCCGTGCCCTGGTGAAGAAATTGATCTCCGCGGAAAACCCCGCAAAACCCTTGAGCGACAGCAAACTCACCTCCATGTTATCCGATCAGGGCATCATGGTGGCGCGACGTACGGTTGCTAAATATCGCGAGTCTTTATCGATACCGCCATCAAACCAGCGCAAGCAGCTGGTTTGACCGAACGAAGAAGGAAGACCTATGCAACTAAACCTGACCGGACTTAATGTTGAAATCACTGAACCGCTGCGCGAATTTGTAAATAGCAAGTTTGCCAAACTGGAACACTACTTTGATCGTATCAATCAGGTTTATATTGTTCTGAAAGTGGAGAAGGTGACGCAGATTGCAGAGGCAACACTGCACGTCAACGGCGGAGAGCTGCACGCCACAGGGGAAGCGGAAGACATGTACGCGGCCATCGACGGATTAATTGACAAGCTTTCCCGTCAGCTGACCAAACACAAAGACAAACTGAAAAAACACTAACCTTCATGCTTGCAGAGTGCTGACCGGTTCGGCACTCAGAGCGCAAATGGGGCGGGTAAACCGCCCCGTTTTGTCATCTGCGCAAGCGCCAACGGGAGACTCGCCATCGTAGTATGAATGGCGTTAACCTTGCGGCTATGTGAACTCGCAAGTGAAACGATGATGAACAACGATCTAACACTGGAATTGAGCTCGGTCCTCTCACTGGACTGTACCCGTAGCGGCGTACACTGCCAGAGTAAAAAACGCGCGCTGGAAATTATCAGCGAGCTGGCAGCGAAGCAGCTCAATCTGCCGCACCAGACACTTTTTGAAGCCATCCTGACCCGTGAACGTATGGGCAGTACTGGCATTGGCAACGGTATTGCCATTCCTCATGGCAAGCTGGAGGAGGACACGCTGCGCGCCGTCGGCGTGTTTATCAGCCTCGACCAGCCGATCGCCTTTGATGCCGTGGACAACCAACCGGTTGACCTGCTGTTTGCTCTGCTGGTGCCCGCAGACCAGTGCAAAACCCATTTGCATACGCTGTCGCTGGTCGCTAAACGCCTGGCGGACAAAACCGTCTGCCGCCGTTTGCGCGCGGCACAGAGTGATGAAGAGCTCTATGCCATTATCACAGAAGCTCAGGAAGAACACTCTTAAGCGACAGACACATTTACCGGCGTGTTCGCCGGTTTAAAACGGGAGAAATGTGATGGTGCTGATGATCGTTAGCGGTCGGTCAGGCTCAGGAAAATCGGTTGCACTGCGTGCCCTGGAAGACATGGGTTTTTACTGTGTCGATAACCTGCCCGTGGTGCTCTTGCCTGAATTGGCGAACACCTTAACGGAACGCAATATCTCGGCGGCCGTCAGCATTGATGTGCGCAATATGCCTGAATCGCCAGAAGTGTTTGAAACGGCGCTTAATAATTTGCCCGATTCGTTTTCGCCGCAGTTACTGTTTCTGGATGCCGATCGCAACACGCTGATTCGCCGTTACAGTGATACGCGCCGTCTGCATCCGCTCTCCAGCAAGAACCTGTCACTGGAAAGCGCGATTGATGAAGAGAGCGATCTGCTTGAGCCTTTGCGTTCGCGGGCTGACCTGATCATCGATACGTCCGAAATGTCTGTTCATGAGTTAGCTGAAATGCTGCGCACGCGCCTGTTGGGCAAACGCGAGCGTGAACTGACGATGGTATTTGAGTCTTTCGGCTTCAAACACGGCATCCCGATTGATGCCGATTACGTCTTCGATGTGCGTTTCCTGCCAAACCCGCACTGGGATCCTAAGCTGCGTCCGATGACCGGGCTTGATCGTCCTGTTGCCGCATTCCTCGATCGTCACACCGAAGTGCATAACTTCATTTATCAGACGCGCAGCTATCTGGAACTGTGGCTGCCGATGCTGGAAACCAATAATCGTAGCTATCTGACCGTCGCGATTGGTTGTACCGGTGGTAAACACCGCTCGGTTTATATCGCCGAACAGCTGGCAGATTACTTCCGCTCACGCGGCAAAAATGTGCAGTCTCGTCATCGCACCCTGGAAAAACGCAAATCATGACCGTGAAGCAAGTCGTTGAGATTCGTAATAAGCTGGGCATGCATGCGCGCCCGGCGATGAAGCTGTTCGAGTTGGTGCAGAGTTTTGACGCAGAGGTGCTGCTGCGTAATGAAGCCGGTACAGAAGCCGAAGCCAGCAGCGTGATTGCGCTGCTGATGCTCGACTCCGCGAAAGGCGGTCATATTGAGATTGAAGCCAGCGGCCCACAGGAAGTGCAGGCGCTAGCGGCGGTGATTGAGTTGTTTGAAGCCGGCTTTGACGAAGACTAAGTGCCGTTAGTGCAGTTTATAGCGTGCGAGGAAGCCTTCGCCGCCTAGCTGACGCATCTGGCGCATTATCCACTGCTGGCGCATCCGTACATACCCGGAAGGCGCATCTGCACGGAAGCGAATAGGGTTTGGCAATACCGCCGCCAGCAATGCCGCTTCTGAAATTGTCAGCCGACTGGCCGGCTTGTGGAAGTATCGCTGTGAGGCTTCTTCTACACCAAACACACCGTTACCAAACTCCGCAATATTCAAATACACCGTCAGGATACGACGCTTCGTCCACACCGTTTCGATCCCCACGGTTAAACCCGCTTCCAGCCCTTTGCGTACCCAGCTGCGACCATCCCACAAGAACAGATTTTTTGCGGTCTGCTGCGACAGCGTAGAAGCGCCACGCATCTGTTCAGAGCCATCGTTATCCAGCACTTTTTGAATCGCATCGACATCAAAACCCCAGTGCTCAGGAAATTTTTGATCCTCAGAGGCAATGACGGCCAGCGCCATCCACGGAGAAATCTCATCCATGCTTACCCAATCGGAGTGCGCCACGTAATCGAACCGGCCGCTGAACCAGGCACCCAGCTGACGCTCCACCATCACCGCAGAAAACGGTACCGGTAAAAACGCAAATATCACAATCCCGGCCAGCCAAACTCCCAGCCATGTCAGCAGCACTTTAGCGATCAGCACTTTAATGCGTCGCACCATTTTCCCTTTACTCTTACTCATGCAATTTTCTCTTACCTGTTCCCTGCATTAATCAATCACTCAGGTCACAATTTTAATTACCTGCAATCCTGGACAAAACTTTATCGCTTATCGCGTGACAGTTAGAGGTAAAGCTATAACCTGCGTCATCATCGTTCCTTTATTAGAGCCAATCACATCAAGCACTTCCATCATGAGGGAATCGGTTCCATGGTGAAAAAGCCAGCAAAACCCTTACAAACGGATACTTCATGAGAAGTGATGAAGATCACATTCAAACTTTCACAATACTTAACAATAAACTTTCAAAGCATTTGAATAAGCTCACTGATAAGCGAGACCATTCCGAAAAACACGGCTGAAATCGCGTCAACATCGCCATGATTAACCCCGACGCTGGTAAAGGATTTAGCCTTCCGTTTGGTTTACATTACACCGCTAAACCTTAAACTGGAACTTTCTGCAGAGGGTTTCCAAAACGTTTTGGATAACCCACCACAACCACCTTATTTGTTAACTAATATCAGTACGTTAAGCTCACTTAAATCCGATTTTTCGGCTGATTAGGAATTTCAATGCTGCTGTCAGGCTTTTCCTGCTGATTGCTGAAGGAAATTCAGGCAAAAAGCAGAACATTTGGTCAAAAATAGTGCAATACGGCAAAGAAATTAATTCCTTACTTGACTGTGTCAGCAAATTAATGTTTTCTGTATTTAATCGCTGCTCAACATCACACAATTTAATGAATCTTGTCACAAGCGTTGGCGAATTTGTTAAGGTGATTTCGAAGCGTTAACCAATACCAAACTGTTGCTGATCTATTCGACTTCTAACGATAGCAGCAGTACCCATTTCCCTGGTGTTGGCGCAGTATTCGCGCACCCCAGTTTCGACTGGGGTCATTTTTTTCTGGCATCCGAAGATTTTTCCCGCTCTGCTACCCACTCGCGCAACACATCAACATCATGCCGCCACTCATGTTTTAGTTCGTCGATCCACTCTTGCACGTTGTCCCACCATGCTGGCAATTCCGGCGACTGGATCTGTTTCGACAGTTTCTGCAGATGCAGCAGCCCCACCGAGCCCGCCGCACCTTTAATTTTATGCCCCTCTTCCGCGATACCCTTTTGATCACGCGCCATCATGTTGGAATCCAGTACGTCGAGATAGCCCGGCATCATCTGCTCAAACATCGTCAGGCTTTGTGTAATCAATCCTGGGCCGACCAATTCGATATACTGTTCCAGCATCTCTACATCGAGCAGCATGCGCGAGTGTTCGTCTGAGGAGGCCTGAACCTCCTCTACCGGTTCACCCTGGTAATCCCAGAACTTTTTGATCATCGCGGTTAGTGCCGGCACCGCCAGCGGCTTGCTCAGCACATCATCCATACCGGCATCGAGATACTCTTTCTTATCCTTCAGCACGTTGGCGGTCAGTGCCACCAGCGGCGGTAGTGCCACGCCCGCATGGCGCTGATGAATGGCGCGCGACACATCCAGTCCGGTCATATCCGGCAATTGGATATCCAGCAGCACCAGATCAAATTCCTGCGGATCGAACATTGCCAGTGCTTCAGTGCCGGTCATCGCCACTTCCACGCTGCAGCCGAGCTTCTCCAGAACCGAACTGGCAACAATAACGTTGAGTTCAATATCTTCGACCAGCAAGACGTGCAGCGCCGGCAGCGGCATGCTGTCGTCGAGATCTTCGTCTTCCACTTCATCGGCCACACGTGGTGCTTTAATCTCAACCACAAAGCATGAGCCCTGCCCCGGCGCGCTGCTCACGCTGATGTCACCGCCCATCGCCTGTGCCAGGCGGCGTGAAACTGCCAGGCCAATACCGGTACCGGTAGCCGGTTTGCCGCCGTGCTGATCTTTCACCTGGTAATACATCGCGAAGATCTTGTCCTGCTCTTCCTGCGGAATCCCCATGCCAGAATCCTGCACTTCAAAGCGCAATGTTTCGTCCTGGCGATAGGCAACGCGCACCACAATTTCGCCCTGCTGGGTGAATTTCACCGCGTTACCGATCAGGTTCCACAAAATCTGACGCAGGCGCGTGCCGTCAGCAGAGATGATATGCGGCAGCGGTAGCTCTGGGGCCATCACGAACTTCAGCCCTTTTGGTTGCGCCAGTAACCCGGAGAGGTTTTCCAGATCGGCAAGGAAGCCGGTGAAGTCGAGCGGCTGATTATCCAGCTGCACTTTGCGGCGCTCGATTTTGTCCACTTCAATCACGTCATTAAAGATGTTGCCAAGGGTGATGGCCGAGACATGAATGGTTTTAAGGTACTTCAGCTGTTCCTGGTTAAGATCGGTATCCAGCAAAATGCGGCTCAGGCCGACAATGCCATTCAGCGGCGTACGCAGCTCGTGGCTGATAGTAGAAATAAAGGTGGTCTTCTCACGGCTGGCGTTCTCCAGCGCGTCCTGATAGCGCTTACGCTCGGTAATATCGCGACCAAAGCCCATCAGGCCACTGCGTTTACCCACGCGGTCGTAATACGGCACTTTACGGATTTCGAAGCAGGCTTTGCGCCCGTCGGGGTATTGCAGCCACTGTTCGTACGTCAGGGAGACATTATGGCGGAATACCTTCTCATCGGTCTCCAGCACCTTGGTGGCGGCATCTTCATCGTAGATATCGCGTGGCGTCAGGCCAATCAGCTGCTTCTCGCTCATGCCGGTCAGTAACTCCATCGCGCGGTTACAGCCGGAGAACTGCTTGTCGATATTGCGGTAGAACACTAAATCCGGCGAGGCATCGAGGAAGGAACGTAAGAAAGAAGATTGCTGCTCCAGCTCGATCTGCGCCTGTTCGCGACGCGCCATCTCTTCGCGCAGTTTATCCATCACCTGCTCGCGCGCCTGCTCCGCTTTAATACGGTCGTTAATTTCCTGATTCAGCTGAGCGATGGTCTCTTTCATTTGCTGATTGAGTTCCAGATCGCGCGTGCGCATCTCTTCCAGCTTGTCGACCAACTTCGTCAGGCGCTGGCGCGACTCTTCCAACTGATCCACCACCACCGAAAGAAAATAAACGGCCCAGGGCGTAATCAACAGACCAAAGAACACCGATCGCACCACGTCGATGCTTTCGACATGACCACGCAGCACCATGGTGACCGCCATCTGCACCACCATCGCCAGCACCACCAATGCCGAGGCTAGCAGCAGCGAGAAACGCACCAGCCCCAGCTTGACCATCAAATCAACGTAGTACTGCGCTAAAAGACGAATCTGTTTCATCACGAGCTCCCTGAACGAAATCTGGCTCATGATAGCGTAATTATCTCGGCACTGCGCCGACTCAGCGTGTCATTGCCTGCTGATTTTGCCTCATTATGGTGCATCGCAGCGCCATTTCGCCGATGTTCGCGTCGTTATGCGTAAATTGCTTGACTAAATCTGCCAACTGAATAATCTGGAGGGCCGCGCTTTTGCGACCCTTTTGTTACATCCCGTGCTATTCAGCCCCCCGGCAGCCATTCCATCTGATGGTTGCGTCTTGTTATTGCATATTCATTCAACTTTAGCGCTGTTTTACTCACACCCACCCTGATTAATTTTACTAATGACAGACCTATTTTGATTCAAATATGACGCCATAAGAAAAACAGATACATCCTGTGCGTCAAACCGCCCCAACAGAATTTTATGCTGATGCCATGCAGTTATTCAGCATTGTTTATATATATGAGGCGCACCTCACAGTGAGACGGCTCACACTTCATAGGGGAATCAGAATCGTCAGATTGACACTTATTTACGTAATAAATTGTTCATAATCATTAAGTTAAATCGTTAAAAAGGCTATTACCCGCATCAAAGCTGGCTATTTGACCTGAGTTCGCTTTCCCGATAAGTTGGAATTCCGCTGGATGCTTTCCAGTCGGGACTGTGTCTCGGCATATCTATGCAGCAAGAAATTCCCTCTGGATGCAAGTTATCTCCCGTAAGAGACCGGAAGTAAGAGCAGCTCATCAAGGACGACAACATAATCTCTTGAGAGCCTTTGCTCGGTATTGCGACGTCCGCGTTTAAGCGGCGAAAACGAATTTGATACAGCACGCAGCAGTGCTCTGTGCTTGAAATAATGCAGGTAATGTCAAAAGCAGTTTAAGGAGACCCTCAATGTCCACTCAAAAACCTCATCCATATGGTTTGTATGATCCATCAGCAGGAAGCGATAGCTGTGGTGTCGGGTTTATTACCCGTAAGGACGGCGAGCAGACCCATGAGATCCTGCAGATGGCGCATAGCGCACTGTGCACGGTACCGCACCGTGGCGGGATGTCTGCTGAGGGCGTGGGCGATGGCGCAGGTGTCAACGTCGACCTTTCTTTGAACTTCTTCCGCAAAGTCACCGGCCAACCGCTGGAAGCGGGTCGCTTTGGCGTCGGTAACTTCTTCGTGCCGAAAGATGCCGAGCTGCGTGCGAACGCAGAGCGTCTGGTGGAAGAAACCCTCGCTGCCCATAACTTCCCTGTGCTGATGAAGCGCGATATGCCGCTGGACGGCAGCGTGACGCGCCCTGCCGCTCTGCAATTCCAGCTGCCGATTGTGCAGTGGATCTTTGCGGCACCGCAGGAAGTCACAGAGCAACTCGAGTTCGAGCGCCACATCTATCGTGCGCTGCTGGACATCGAAGCGCGTGCCTTTACTGAAAGCGAATTCGGCGGCCTCTATCCGCTGTCGCTCTCTTCACGCACCCAGGTGTTTAAAGCACGCCTGAACTCCAATGAAGTGATTCCGTACTTCAAAGATTTGACCGATGCCGATCATCAGGTGCGCGGGCTGTTCTTCCATACCCGCTTCTCGACCAACACCGATCCGCACACCACCATGGCGCAGCCGTTCCGCCTGATGGCGCACAACGGTGAGCTGAACACCGACCGTAAAAACCGCATTGCAGAAGCTGCCCTGATGCTGGCGCGCGGTAAGAAAATTGTGCGTCCAAAAGGTCAGTCCGATAGCTCGCGTCTTGACCAGAGCATCCATAGCCGTTTGATGGAAGATAATCTCGACCTGATTAATGCCGTAGTGTCGATGATGCCGCCAGCATGGGAGAACGATACCTCGCTGTCGAATGAAGTGCGCGCGATGCTGGAGTACTTCTCCCTTTATGAAGAGAAGAATGATGGCCCGGCTGCACTGATCTTCGGTAATGGCGAAGTGATCGGGGCGCGCCTTGACCGCCTCGGCCTGCGTCCATTGCGTTCAGTCGAAACCGCTGAGTACATCGGTGCGATGTCAGAAGCCGGCCAGATCGCCTTCCCACCGGAAAGCGTACTGCGCCGCGGTCGCATCGAAGCAGGCGGCATGCTTTATTACGATCACAAAGAAAAACGCTCTTACACCACGGTGGAAGCGCTGGAAAAACTGGCCGCAGAGAAAGATTACCTTTCACTGTTGAGCGCAGCACGCGTAGACCTGCACGATCTGCCTGAAATTCAGGCGGAACAGTTAGGTTCTCCGCTGCGTTATCGTGGTGATCTGCAAACCTATCAACGTTTCGTGGCTTACTACTACAACCAGGAAAGCTTCAAATTCATGATGGACCCGATGCTGCAAACCGGCGCTGAGAAGATCTCGGCGATGGGTTACGGCAACGCCATCAATGGCCTGTCCGACCACGAAGGCGGCATGGCGCACTACTTCTCACAACGTTTTGCTCAGGTTACCAACCCGCCACTGGACTCCATCCGTGAAGCGGACGGTATGACGCTGCGCGTGGCGCTGGGTGCGAAACCGCATCTCGGCCGTAGCAAAGGTCAGCAGGTTATCGTGCCTACGCCGATCCTGACGCACCTCGACATGCTGCGTCTGCGCGAGCAAACCGTCGCACCTTATGCACGCTTTGAAATGCTGTATGAGCCAGTCGTGGGCAAAGATATCGTCAGCCGTGCGGCCAACGCCAATGCGCTGGAAAACGCCATCGATAACCTGGCACAGCAGGTCGTAGATTTCGCACGCCAGCAAGGCGGCATCGCAGTCATCACTGACCGCCACATCTCTTCGACTCACGCGGCGATTCCAATGCTGCTGATGGTTTCTGCCATTAACCAGCGTCTGGTGCAGGAAGGTCTGCGTCTGGATGTTTCTCTGGTGGTAGAAAGCGGACAGAGTATCTCCTCTCACCACATCGCAGCCACTTTAGGCTTTGGTGCGTCCGCGGTTTATCCGCTCGGCGTGCAGATGCGTGCTGAAGAGAAATATGGCGAAGGTGAAGAAGGTAACAAAGCCTTCAAACGCTATGCCAAAGCAGCCGAAAAAGCCTTGATGAAAACCATGGGTAAAGTGGGTCTCTGTACCGTTGAGAGCTACAGCTGTGGTGAGTTCTTTGAACCTAACTTCCTGAATACCGATGATCCGGTATTGAAGAAGTACTTCCCGAATATCAAAACCCCAGTGGGCGGCGCAGGCTTCCCGGCTATCGCTCAGATGGCAGCAGACTGGCATCAGAGCTCGCTGAAAATTCAGGGCGAGGCGGAAGTGCCACTGCTCGGCTTGTTCAAAGAGCGTGCGGAAGGCGCAGGTCACTCTTACGGCACCATCGCCGTACGTACCTTTATTGATATGACGGAACAGCCGATTCGCTTCGCTGACAAAGCGCGTGAAGAAGATAACTTCATCCGCCTGATGACGCTGGCCAAACTGGATAATGCCTTCAACATCAAAGCTGAGGCCTTCAAAGACAGCAGCTTCGAGCGCATCCCGAACGAGGTGATTGACTCACTGGCGATCACGCCGGATTACCGTCAATTCTCCAGCTTGATGCATGCGGAACGCAAACGTCGTCCAGCAGCACTACGTGACATCCTCGCGCTGCCGTGCGATTTGACCCATGTCGACAGCGAAGCGGAGTTTGGTCGCAAACTGGGTCGCTACTCACTGGTCAACAATGGTTTTGCCACGCGTGGACTGAAGTGTGAAGCAGTGGACGGCAGCCTGAATCAGTTCGAACTGCGCCTGATTGATTCTATCGCAGGATTGAAGCCAGAAAATGAACGTCTGGAAGCGCTGGCACGTGCCCTGAAAACGCGTTTCAACGATGACATCGAAAGCAGCAGCGTAGCCGACGGTGTATTGCACATCACCGCTTACGGTAAAGCGGCAGATTACCTGTCACTGATCTTTACCGCGCTGCCTTCGCTGCCGCTGGCAGAGATCCAACCGGCACACGAAATCACCCGTACCTTCGCCTCAGGCGCGATGAGCCACGGTGCATTGGTCGCGCCTGCGCACGAAGCCGTGGCGCACGGCACCAACATGGTCGGCGGCATGAGTAACTGTGGTGAAGGTGGCGAGCACTATTCCCGTCACGGCACCATCCGCGCGTCACGCATTAAGCAATTGGCGTCAGGTCGTTTCGGCGTCTGGGCGGCTTATCTGGCCGACCCAATGCTGGAAGAGCTTGAGATCAAAATCGGTCAGGGCGCGAAGCCGGGTGAAGGCGGCCAGCTGCCAGCACCGAAAGTCACCGTGGAGATCGCTGCAGCGCGTGGCGGTACGCCAGGTGTTGAGCTGGTTTCACCACCGCCGCACCACGACACCTATTCCATCGAAGATTTGGCGCAGCTGATCCACGACTGTAAAGCGGCGCGCGTGCGCGTCATCGTCAAACTGGTGTCTTCAGAAGGTATCGGCACCATCGCGGTCGGCGTGGCGAAAGCGGGCGCAGACGTGATTAACGTGGCAGGTAATACCGGTGGTACCGGTGCGGCCTCGGTCACCAGCCTGAAATATACCGGCCGCGTCGCTGAAATCGGTATCGCAGAAGTGCATCAGGCGCTGTGCGCGAATGGCCTGCGTGACAAAGTTCAATTGCGTTGCTCCGGAGCACAACAAACCGGTAGCGATGTGATCAAATCGGCCCTGCTCGGCGGCGATAGCTTCGAGTTCGGCACCACCGCGCTGATGATGCTGAAATGCGTGATGGCGAAAAACTGTAACGTCAAATGCCCGGCCGGTTTAACCACCAACGCCGAAGCTTTTGATGGCGATCCGCGTCAGCTGGCGCAGTACTTCGTTAACGTGGCGCAGGAAGTGCGTGAGTTCCTCGCCCGCCTCGGCTTGCGTTCACTGCGCGAAGCGCGCGGTCGTTCTGACCTGCTGCACCTGATGGATCATCCGCTGGAAGTGGGCAAACTGGATCTGCGTGCCATGTTGACCGTGGTGCCAGAGCAGAAGATCGCTAAGCCGGTCTATCTGGAAAAAGATTTTGAGCTGGATGATGGCTGGGTTGAAGAGTTGAAAACTCAGCTGATTGGCCAGGCGAGCCGCGATATCGCGCTCGGCGCAGGCATCACCCTGAATAACCGTAACAAGAGTGTTGGCGGCCAGTTGGCCATCGACATCGAGCGCATGCTGAATCATGAACTGTCTGCTGAACAACGTGCTGCACTGCCAGCGGTGTTCAAAGACGATCGTGGCCGTCACTACCTGGCACCGCGCACCGTGAACATCCACACCAGCGGATCTGCCGGCCAGTCATTTGGTGCCTTCTGCAACGATGGTATGCAAATGAAGCACTACGGCACCTGTAATGACGGCGTGGGTAAAGGTCAGTGCGGTGGCGAGCTGGTGGTGATGTCTCCAGGCGGCGGCGCGCAAGACAGCGATGGCAACGTGCTGATCGGTAACTTCGCGCTGTTCGGCGCGACCGGTGGCCGCTTGTTCGTACAAGGCCAGGCGGGCGACCGTTTTGCGGTACGTAACTCTGGTGCAACCGCAGTCGTCGAAGGCGTCGGTGATTTCTGCTGCGAATACATGACCAACGGTGCGATTTTGAACCTCGGCACCTTTGGTAAAGGCTTCGGTAACGGCATGAGCGGTGGCTTTGCTTACCAGTACGATCCGTACGGCGCATTAGCGGGACACGCGGCAGGTGACTCCGTACTGTTCGGTTCCATCGCTGACGAAGACGAACTGGCGCAGGTTCACAAGCAAGCGGTACTGACCATGCTTAACTGGCATCTGGACGCGACGCAATCTCCTCGTGCAGCCTGGCTGCTGGAAAATTGGGAAACCGAGTGCCACCACTTTGTCTATGTGATGCCGCGTTCGCTGCTGCTGTATCAAGACGGCGGCGAGATCCTGAAAGCGAAATCGCGCAAGGATCTGCTGGAAGAGCTGTCAACGTCACTGGCTGCGCATCAGGTTGCCAAGTTCAAAGCGGCATGGCGTACAGGCAAAACCATTGCGGATGGCGCAGTACCGGCTTACGGTGCGACCGATACGGCAGAGATGTTCGTATTGCTTAACAACTACACCGTACTGAGCTTCGCGCAGCAGTTGGCGCTGGGCAAACTGCCGAAAGGCACGCCAGTGGAAGATGCGGCGGTCGAGAAAGCGGTTCGTAACCTGCTGATGACCGAAGATTTTGCGCTGGTGAGCAAACTGCAACGCCATGCGCGCTCAGCGATTGAGAGCTACAGCGATGACGAACTGGCGAGTCTGATTGCGGCCAAACGTATGTCCGATTACAAAGCGGCGCTGACGCAACGTAACATTCGCTCCATGGACAGCCTGGCAACCTACGGGTGGATCATTTATCAGGATGCGCGTAACCGCGATGTGCTGGGTCATCTGCCTGATTTTGAAGAGCTGTTTGCACGCGCTGCGCTGCCAGAAATCGCCGCTGCTGTCGGGAAACTTTCCTGATAGCAGCACCAATGAATGTGTGTATATTGACTGAACATCACGAGACGGGTTTGAGTACAGATATCCATGAAGATTCCTTACATTCCTGAAGATGCGCCGTTTAACGGCGAACAGAAATACTGGCTGGCGGGTTTTCTCGCCGGTCTCCACTCGCGTCTGTTGGTATTAGAAGATAAGCAGACGGCACCTGCGGCCGGTGGCGCCACCAACACGCAGTTGCACATTCTGTTCGGTTCACAAACCGGCAATGCGGAAGCGCTGGCACAAACTGCCGCGAAAGCCGCTCGAGCCAAAGGCCTGGTGCCGGTGGTTCAGGCATTGGGCGAAGTGGATTTGGACGTGTTCGCCACCATGCGCCACGTGTTGATTGTCACCTCAACCTATGGCGAAGGCGAAATGCCGGACAACGCCCAGCTGTTCTGGCAGGCACTCTCTGCCAGCACCGCGCCGCGTCTTGAGCAGATGCACTTTGCCATCCTGGCGATTGGCGATACCGGCTACGATGGCTTCTGCCAGGCTGGTAAATTCTTCGATATGCGCCTGGAACAACTGGGTGCTAAACGCGTCTTTGACCGCATCGACTGCGACATCGACTTCGAAGAGCCGTCGAGTGCATGGATTGGCGATGCAATGCCACAGTTTGCCGCCAGTGCGGGCAGCAGCGGCACGGTATTAGAGAGCGCGCCAGAAGCACCAGTCATTCCAGGTAGCAATAAACAGAACCCTTACGCGGCTGCTTTGGCGACCAACAAGCGTCTGTCTGGCGAATCATCAGCGAAAGATATTCGCCACTTTGAATTCGATCTCACCGACAGCGGCCTGAAATATGAAGCCGGTGATGCCCTGGGCGTGATTCCAGTGAATGATGCTGAACTGGTTAGCCTGCTGTTGAGCGAGCTGAAAGCCGACTATGAAACGCCGGTTCCTGGCTTTGATCGTAATCTCGGCGACCTGCTGACCTATCAGTTCGAAATCTCTGAGCCATCGCGCAAACTGATTGAGTGGGTTGGACAGAACACCAGTAATCAGGAACTGCTGCACGTGTTGCAGCATGACGACAAAGATACCCTGGCCAACTGGCTGTGGGGCAAAGATACGCTGGACCTGCTGCAGCTGGAGCTGAAGCGCCACCTGTCTGTGCCAGAACTGGTGGCGATGCTGCGTCCGTTGCAGCACCGTGCGTACTCCATCTCTTCCAGCTCGAAAGCGCATCCAAATCAGGTGCACCTGACTATCGCTTCCGTGCGTTACCACAGTGGTGGCCGTGAGCGTAAAGGCGTGTGTTCAACCTATCTGGCTGAGCGCGTGCGTCGTGGTGAGAAGCCGGCAATCTTTATCTCGCCGAACAAAGCGTTCCGCGTACCGGCGAACACTAATGCGCCGCTGATCATGGTTGGCCCTGGCACCGGTATTGCACCGTTCCGCGCTTTCCTGCAGGAGCGTCAGTCAACCGGTGCTGAAGGCAAAAACTGGTTGTTCTTTGGTGATCAGCATCAGGAACACGACTACATCTATGAAGATGAGATGAGCGGCTGGCAGCAAAGCGGTCTGTTAACGCATCTCGACCTGGCGTTCTCACGCGATCAGGAAGAGAAGATTTACGTGCAGAACCGTATGCTGGAAAAAGGCGCTGAGCTGTACGCCTGGCTGCAGGATGGCGCGTATTTCTACGTGTGTGGCGATGCTTCGCGCATGGCGAAAGATGTCGATGCTGCGCTGTATGAAGTAGTGCGCCAGTTCGGTGGCCTTTCCAGCGAACGTGCGGCAGCTTACATCGATCAGCTGAAGAAAGATAAACGCTACCTGCGTGACGTCTACTAAGCATTGCAGACATAAAAAAACGGGCCAATTGGCCCGTTTTTTATTTCATGCGATTTACTTCACTACGCGCAATGAAGGACGTCCACCACGCGGTGGCGGTTCATCATCAGGCGAGTGATCGTTATCAGCCGCATCGTCGGGACGATCGCCATCAATCACAGACATCATCGTCTCTTCCTGACCTTCCTGCTCGTTGGTTTCCAGCTCGTAAGCCGGTTCCGGTTCGAACATGGTACCTGCACCGTTTTCACGTGCGTAAATGGCCAGAACAGCCGCCATTGGCACAGAAACCTGGCGCGGTACGCCGCCGAAGCGTGCATTGAAGCTCACTTCGTCGTTGGCGAGGTCGAGGTTACCGACAGCGCGTGGCGCAATGTTCAGAACGATCTGGCCATCACGCGCATACTCCAGCGGCACCTGCACACCAGGCAGATTGATGTCGACCACCAGATGCGGCGTCAACTGGTTGTCGAGCAACCAGTCATAGAACGCGCGCAGCAGATACGGACGACGAGCCGTTAGTTGCGACATTTCCATACATTAGCCCCGGGCTTGCAGGCGCATTTCACGTTCTGCTTCCGTTAATGAAGCGAGGAAAGAGTCACGTTCAAATACGCGTGTCATGTAGCCTTTCAGCTCTTTAGAACCCGCGCCAACCAGTTCTACGCCCATCTGCGGCAGACGCCACAGCAGCGGTGCCAGGTAGCAATCTACCAGGCTAAACTCTTCGCTCATAAAGAACGGCGTGCGTGCGAACAGTGGCGCGATTGCCAGCAGCTCTTCACGCAGTTGTTTGCGCGCGGCATCAGCTTCAGCGTTGTTACCAGTTTCGATAGCGCGCATCAGGGTGTACCAGTCCTGCTCGATGCGATGCATCATCAGGCGGCTCTCACCACGGGCAACCGGGTAAACAGGCATCAGCGGTGGATGTGGAAAACGCTCATCCAGATATTCCATGATGATGCGTGATTCATACAACGTCAGTTCACGGTCAACCAGCGTTGGTACAGTGCGATACGGGTTGAGGTCAATCAGATCCTGCGGCAGGTTATCCGTTTCAACCTGCTCGATCTCCACGCTGACGCCTTTTTCTGCCAGCACGATACGTACCTGGTGGCTAAAGATGTCAGTCGGACCGGAAAACAGCGTCATTACCGAACGTTTGTTGGCAGCGACAGCCATGAAAACCTCCAAGTTTGTTCACAAAAAGATACTGCGAATAGCCAACCACGCGGCGACTCACCTGCTCATCAGATTCGCACACAGCCAACGTCAGCGGCGCTTTCCCGTCGTCCCGACAGGAATAACACGCACAACGCTCCGGCTTGCGGGCGCAAAGTGTCAGTGAGTTTACCAGATTTTAAGCAGCTTGTGGGGCGGGGATGATGAATTGCGGGCAAAATGCGGGTAAAGCTCGCGTTTTTAGCGTGAAAAATCGTGAATGGCAGCAATAAAAAACCCGCCGAAGCGGGTTTTTTGAGCAAATTGTGTCTGCCGAAGCAGCAACAATTAACGCTTAGAGAACTGCGGACGACGACGTGCTTTACGCAGGCCGACTTTCTTACGTTCAACTTCACGTGCGTCACGGGTAACGAAGCCCGCTTTACGCAGTTCAGGACGCAGAGACTCGTCGTATTCCATCAGAGCGCGTGTGATACCGTGACGGATCGCACCAGCCTGACCAGAAATACCACCACCTTTAACAGTGATGTACAGGTCAAATTTACCAACCATATCAACCAGCTCCAGCGGCTGACGCACGACCATGCGTGCAGTCTCGCGACCGAAGTATTGCTCCAGTGAGCGCTGGTTAATTACGATGTTACCGCTACCCGGCTTGATGAAGACGCGAGCGGCAGAGCTTTTGCGGCGACCAGTGCCGTAGTTTTGAGTTTCAGCCATTGCCTATAATCCCGATTAAATGTCAAGAACTTGCGGTTGCTGCGCCGCGTGAGTGTGCTCGTTGCCTGCGTAAACTTTCAGTTTACGGTACATAGCACGACCCAGCGGGCCTTTCGGCAGCATGCCTTTAACCGCGATTTCAATCACACGCTCAGGACGGCGCTCGATCATCTCTGCAAAGGTCGCTTGCTTGATACCACCGATGTGGCCAGTGTGGTGATAATAAATCTTGTCAGTACGCTTGTTGCCGGTTACAGCAACTTTCTCAGCGTTCAGAACGATGATGTAATCACCGGTATCAACGTGCGGAGTGTATTCCGCTTTGTGCTTACCACGCAGACGGCGCGCCAGTTCAGTCGCGAGGCGACCCAAGGTTTTGCCAGTTGCGTCAACAACATACCAGTCACGCTGTACGGTTTCTGGTTTAGCTGTAAAAGTTTTCATTGAAAAGCTTACCCAAATAAAAAGTTACACGTTGGTGAAATCCCAAACGCTAAGTAAACGATTGAGGCTCACACGACCATTTTGCCCAGCAAGCCACCCCTTCAAGTGAGTTACCGGATCACATCGAGTTCTTGGGAAAGAAAACCGATGCTGTAACGTGGGGTCGCAAGATTATAGAGAAGTCGAACTCAAAGATCGAACCTTTTTGCATCGAAATCCTGCGTTTTTTGCCCACGTCATCAGGGCAGATGCGGCAGACGCAAATACTCTTCGCTCTGCATCTCCTGCAAACGCGACAAGCAGCGTTGATACTCAAACTTCAGGCGCGTGCCCTGATAAATTTCAAACAGTGAGGTTTCGGCCGCGACCACAAGTTTAACGTGGCGTTCGTAGAACTCATCCACTAACGCCAGGAAACGGCGTGCCTGATCTTCGGTCTTATAAATCATCACCGGCACATCGTACAGCAACACGCTATGGAAGCGGCGTGATAATTCAATATAGTCGTGCTGGCTGCGCCCTGTGCCACACAGCGACAGGAAATCAATGGCTAATACGCCTTCGTTGACGCCCAGCGTCGGCATTTGACGATGGTTAATCTCCAGCACCGGCGCCTCTTCACGCGGTTTGCCGGAAAGTGCACGGAACATACGCTCCATCTCAGCATGCGTGGCGTCGTTAAGCGGGAAATTCCACAGATGCGCGGAGGTCAACGTACGCAGGCGATAATCAATGCCCGCATCCACGTTCATCACATCACAATGACGCTTAATCTGCTCAATAGCGGGCAGGAAACGCGGGCGCTGCAGGCCGTTGCGATACAGATCGTCAGGCGGAATGTTTGAGGTCGCCACCAGCGCAATGCCGCGATCGAACAGTGCTTCCATCAGCGTACCCAACAGCATGGCATCGGTAATGTCTGACACAAAAAATTCGTCGAAGCAGAGAATATCGGTCTCAGCTTTAAAGCGGTCTGCCACAATCAGCAGCGGATCGCTGTGCCCCTGCAACTGCGTGAGTTCTTCATGGACGCGCAGCATAAAGCGATGAAAATGCAGGCGGAGTTTACGATCGCCAGGAATAGACTGAAAAAATAAATCCATTACCCAGGTTTTACCGCGACCGACACCGCCCCACATATAGAGACCCCGCACCGGCGCTTCGCTGCTGTTTTTCTCTTTGGTCATCAGCTTCGATAAGCGGCCAAATAGCCCTTTAGCGGCAGGTTCAGGCGCGGGCTTACGGGCAATCAATCCTTGCTGGATCGCATCCAGGCGGGTAATAGCCTCGCGTTGTACATCATCCGGACGAAACTCGCCCTGTGATAGCGCCTGCTCATAGCGGGCAAGCGGAGATGAGGTTTGCATGGTTCTCTCAGAATCCCTGAAAAAGTCCGATTCACGGGTCGGTTGGCGAAAATTAGGCCGCACTACACTAAGCGATGCAGCCCGATAGTTCCACTTCCATAAGATTATTGGTTATAGTGGCTGCTATTGAAGTGGAAACAGAAGCAATGCCCTACGAAGCAACGGAAATTACACGGGAGTCATTATGACCTGGGAATACGGGCTGATTGGTTTAGTGATTGGCATTATTGTCGGCGCAGTCGTTATGCGTTTTGGCAACAAGAAGCTGCGTGAGCAGCGTAGCATGCAGTACGAGCTGGAAAAATCGAAGGCTGAGCTGGCAGATTATCGCGAAGAGCTCACCAACCACTTTGCGCGTAGCGCAGAATTGCTGGACAACATGGCACATGACTATCGCCAGCTGTATCAGCATATGGCAAAAGGTTCGAATGACCTGCTGCCAAATCTGCCAGGCGAAAAAAATCCGTTTGCCTACCAGCTGACGGAAGCCGAAGCGGATAACGATCAGGCACCGGTGCAAATGCCGCGTGATTACTCTGATGGCGCATCCGGTTTGCTGCGCGGTAGCGACCGTACACCGCGTAAATAATCCTTTTGGGGCACAGCTTAGCTGTGCCCTTTTTGTTTTCCGAACACTTACGCCAAACTACTGTCACACTTTCTATCCCCCTTTCTTCTTTCGCAGCGAGAGCGTTGTAGCAATGAAAAAACAAGCACGACTGTTAAGCGCATTAGCCTTGAGTATTGGGATGAGTCTGGCGGCAACGCCTGGCGCGATGGCGACGCTGCCCGCTCAGGTGCAGGGCCAGGCACTGCCGAGCCTGGCACCGATGCTGGAAAAAGTTCTGCCCGCGGTCGTCAGCGTGCATGTTGAAGGCACCGACAGTGGTCAGCAGGCACAGGACATTCCTGAACCGCTGAAGCGCTTCTTTGGTCAGGCGCCGGGACAATCCCAGCCACAGCCGTTTGAAGGTCTTGGTTCAGGCGTGATCATTGATGCGGCGAAGGGCTACATCCTCACCAACAATCACGTGGTGAACGGTGCCGATAAAATCAGCGTCCAGCTCAGCGATGGCAATGAATATGATGCCAAACTGATTGGCCATGATGAGCAAACCGACATCGCGCTGATTCAGGTCGAAGGCGCTAAAAATCTGACGCAGGTGAAAATCGCCGACTCAGACTCACTGAAAGTGGGCGACTTTGCCGTGGCTATCGGTAACCCCTTCGGCCTCGGCCAAACCGCGACCTCCGGTATCATTTCGGCATTGGGGCGTAGCGGATTGAACCTTGAAGGGCTGGAAAACTTCATCCAGACCGATGCAGCAATTAACCGGGGTAACTCCGGCGGTGCGCTGGTCAATCTAAATGGCGAGTTGATTGGTATCAACACCGCGATTCTGGCCTCCAGCGGCGGCAACATCGGTATCGGCTTCGCGATTCCAAGCAACATGGCGATGAATCTGGCGCAGCAGCTGATTCAGTCTGGTGAAGTGAAACGTGGTCAGTTGGGTATCAAAGGCACCGAAATGACGCCTGACATCGCCAAAGCCTTTAACGTTGATGCGCAGCGCGGCGCCTTTGTCTCAGAAGTGCTGCCGAACTCCGCCGCACAAAAAGCAGGCATCAAAGCAGGCGATATCATCACCTCCATCAACGATAAAGACATCACCAGCTTTGCTGAGCTACGCGTGAAAGTGGGTACTACCCCGCCGGGCCAGCAGGTGAAAATTGGTCTGCTGCGTGAAGGTAAGCCTGTGACGGTGACTGTGACGCTGGAGCAGAGCGCGCAAAGTACCGCCAGCGCCCAGCTGATGTCACCTGCTTTACAAGGTGCAACTCTGAGCGATGGCGCAGCCAAGAGCGGCGATAAAGGCGTAAAAGTGGATGCCATCGAAAAAGGCACGCCGGCTGAGCAGGCTGGCTTGCAGAAAGATGATGTGATTGTCGGTGTTAACCGCGATCGTGTCACCTCACTGGCGGAAATGCGTAAAGCGCTGGAAAGTAAACCCGCGATCCTGGCATTGAACGTGGTGCGCGGCGACGAGAGCATTTACTTACTTATGCGATAATCCTCGCAACAGGCGGACAAGCAGGTGTTTGTCCGCCTTTCTCATGTTATTCTGCCCAGCGATCCCACCTTTCCTGAAATAACACCATGTTTCCTAAACTTTTGCGTTCTGTGGTGATGGGCTTGATCGTGGCGGGCTTACTGCTTGTTGCGATTCCTGCGCTGCGTATGAGCAGCAACGTCACCTTTGATCATGACAACAGTGATGATGAATCCCCCGTGAGCTTCAATCAGGGGGTGCGCCGCGCTGTGCCTGCGGTGGTCAACGTCTATAACCGCAGTGCCCATGGCAACAACAATCGCGGTATCACCACGCTGGGTTCAGGCGTGATCATGAACGTGAAAGGCTACATCCTAACCAACAAGCATGTGATTAATAACGCCGATCAGATCATCGTTGCGTTGCAGGATGGCCGCTTCTTCGAAGCCACCTTAGTCGGTTCAGATGCCATGACCGATTTGGCGGTGCTGAAAATCAGCGCCACCAACCTGCCAGTGATTCCCATCAACGCCAAACGTATCGCCCATATCGGCGATGTGGTGATGGCGATTGGCAACCCTTATAACCTCGGCCAGACCGTCACTCAAGGCATTATCAGTGCCACCGGGCGCGTGGGCTTAAGCTCATCTGGGCGTCAAAACTTCCTGCAGACCGATGCTTCCATCAATCAGGGCAACTCAGGCGGCGCGTTGATTAACTCGCTAGGCGAACTGATGGGCATCAATACGCTGACGTTTGATAAAAGCAATGATGGCGAAACGCCGGAAGGGATTGGCTTTGCGATTCCGACCGCGTTAGCAACCAAGATCATGGATAAGCTGATTCGCGATGGTCGGGTGATTCGCGGCTATATCGGCATCACCGGACGTGAATTGCCACCTTTGCACGGCCAGGGCAGCAGTCTGGATCGGGCACAGGGCATTATCGTTAGTGAGGTCACGCCAGGTGGGCCAGCCGATCATGCCGGGATTCAGGCCAATGATGTGCTATTGCAGGTGAACGGCAAACCGGCGCTGTCCGCGCAGGAAACCATGGATCAGGTGGCGGAGATTCGCCCAGGATCGGTAATTCAGGTGCAGGTTCTGCGTAATGAGCAGAAGATGATGCTGCCCGTCACCATTCAGGAATTCCCCGAAGCACCAACCGCTCCCACGACGCAGCAGTAACCCTTAAATGAACAACGGCGCAATACATGCGCCGTTGTTGTCTGAAACACCCTGCCCGAGCAAGAATGATCAGCTGCGATCCACCGGGAAGGCAATCACATCGCTCAAGGCATTGGCTTTCAACGCCAGCATAATTAAACGATCCACACCCAACGCCACACCTGAGCAAGCAGGCATGCCATGTGCCAGCGCATCCAGCAGGTTGGTATCAATCGGATGCTGCGGGAGACCACGGGCGGCACGGCGGCGGTTATCCTGCTCA
Organism: Pantoea sp. alder81; assembly: GCF_020179835.1. GTDB lineage: Bacteria > Pseudomonadota > Gammaproteobacteria > Enterobacterales > Enterobacteriaceae > Pantoea. Next base: position 376,430 of record NZ_JAIUDA010000003.1, read on the forward strand.
AAGCGCTGACGCTGCTCGCGGCTATCGGTTAACTCACGGAAGCCGTTAGCCAGCTCCACACCTTTGTAATACACCTCAAACCGTTCCGCGACGCGATGATCCTCAGTGCTGATCTCCGCCAATGCCGCCTGACTGGCCGGGAAGTGATACACGAAGCACGGCTTATCGTTACCAATCTTCGGCTCAACGCCCAGCATAAACAGCAGCTGCAGTAGCGTATCGCGGTCTTCTTCACGGTTCGCCAGTTCGCTTTCACCCAATTTAGCCGCTGCTTCACGCAACTGCGTTTTATCCGCCGACAAAGGATCGAGTTCCAGATGACGAATAAACGCCTGCTGATACGACAGGGATTCGGCGCTATCGCACTCCAGCACCTGCTGCATCAGATCGTCGACTTCGTTCATCAGGCGATACATATCGTAGTGAGGGCGGTACCACTCCAGCATGGTGAACTCTGGATTATGGTGACGGCCCGCTTCTTCATTACGGAAGCAACGTCCCATCTGATAGATCGGGCCACTGCCCGCCGCCAGCAGGCGCTTCATGTGATATTCCGGGCTGGTCATCAGCCACAGATCGCGTCCTTCCGCGGCTCCGGGGCCGACAAAACGCGTCTGGAACGGCACCAGATGGATGTCAGTGATGGTCGCCTGGCTCATCGCCGGGGTATCCACCTCCAGCACGCCGCGATCGGCAAAGAAACGACGAATCTCCGCCAAAATGGCGGCGCGTTTCAACAAATTGGCAATGGGTGCGCTCGGCTGCCAGCTTGCCGTTTCGCTCATGTTGGTGACTCCGTATACAGATAAGGGGGAGAAGTCTACCCGTATTGGCTACGCCAGACAACGGCGCGTCGGGATCGAGGACGCTCGCGCTGTCTTTTCAGACAAAGAAGTGGGATAAGAGAAAATCCGGTACGAAACCAGGTTTCGCACCGGTTTTGATTACTGTGCGCTGCGCTGAATCGCTTTGCCACCGGCCTGAACGTCCTCGCCAACACCACGGGTGGTATTGCAGGCGGTCAACACAGAGGAAAGCACCAGAACAGAAAGAATCGCGACAATACTTTTCTTTAACATAGCCATATCCTTGTTGGTTGCAGTAAAAGTACAGCCTTTCAAGCATAGACCTTCTATACAGCCCTGCTGGCTAAGCCGCTGAGAAAAGGCGATGTCGTCGCAATTTATTTGTCGGCTGCACGTGAAATAGCACCGCCCAAATGGGAGACGTCTTCACCAAAGCCGTGAAAGGTGTTGCAGGCACTTAAAGCAGAAGAGACGAGCAACGCAAAAACAGCCAGTTTCGCTATCTTTTTCATTATTCTGAACTCAAAAAAAAGCGCATCGATTGATGCGCCTGATTTGGCAATTATTTTACGCGAGAAACGTATTCGCCAGAGCGGGTGTCAACTTTAACCACTTCGCCAATCTGCACGAACAGTGGAACTTTGATCACTGCGCCAGTAGACAGGGTTGCTGGCTTGCCGCCGGTACCGGCAGTGTCACCCTTCAGACCTGGGTCAGTTTCGATGACTTCGGCTTCGATGAAGTTCGGTGGCTGAACAGCGATAGCTTTATCGTTCCACAGGGTAACGATACAATCCGCATTGTCCTGCAGCCATTTGGTCACGTCGTCCAGCACTTTAGATTCGATCTGATACTGCTCGAAAGACTCTGGGTGCATGAAGTAGAAGAAATCTCCGTCGTTGTAAGAGTACTGCAGCGTCATATCACGAACGTCTGCGCCTTCGGCAGAGTCGGTAGATTTGAAGGTCTTCTCAACGCGAGAACCGGTCAGCAGACGACGCATTTTCACGCGTGCAAATGCCTGGCCTTTACCCGGTTTGACGAACTCACTGGCTTCGATGGCGTATGGTTCGCCTTCGAACATGATTTTAAGACCGGGACGGAAATCGTTGCTAAGATAAGTCGCCATAAAGGCCCTCTGTAAATATTGAACTGGTAATAGCCAAAAAAATGGCAAACATTGTAACCCTAAATCCCCCCATCAGAGAAGATTGGTTGCAGCAACTTGCTGATGTTGTCACCGATCCTACTGAATTACTGCAACTTTTATCTCTCGAACAGCATGCGGATCTGGCCGCAGGCAACGATGCGCGCAAGCTTTTTGCGCTGCGTGTGCCCCGTGCCTTTATTCAGCGCATGACGCCAGGCGATGCAAACGACCCACTTTTGCTGCAGGTGGTGACCAGCCGTCAGGAGTTTGTCGATGCGCCAGGTTACAGTACCGACCCGCTGGATGAACAAAGCAGCGTGGTGCCCGGTTTACTGCATAAGTACAGAAACCGTGCGTTGCTGCTGGTGAAAGGCGGCTGTGCCGTCAACTGCCGCTACTGCTTCCGTCGTCATTTCCCCTATCAGGATAATCAGGGCAATAAGCGTAACTGGCAGGCCGCGATCGATTACATCGCTGAGCATCCGGAGCTGGATGAGATTATCTTCTCGGGTGGCGATCCGCTGATGGCGAAAGACCATGAGCTGGCGTGGCTGGTGGGCGCACTGGAGAAAATCCCCCATCTCAGGCGTCTGCGTATTCATAGCCGTTTACCCGTGGTGATACCGGCTCGTATCACGGAAGGATTGTGTCAGATTCTGGCTGAGACGCGGCTGCAAGTGCTGATGGTGAGCCACATCAACCACGCGCAAGAAATTGACGATGAGCTGCGCTACGGCATGCAGATGCTGAAACGTGCGGGCGTCACCTTACTCAATCAGAGCGTGCTGCTGCGCGGCATCAATGATAATGCACAAGCGCTGGCCAACCTGAGCAACGCGTTGTTCGATGCCGGTATTCTGCCGTATTACCTGCACGTACTGGATAAAGTGCAAGGCGCGGCGCATTTCTTTGTCTCGGATGACGAAGCACGTGCGCTGGTACGCCAATTGCTGGCGATGGTTTCCGGTTATATGGTGCCAAAACTGGCGCGCGAGATTGGCGGAGAGCCAAGCAAAACGCCGTTGGATTTGCAGCTCCGCCAGGAATAAAAAAAGCCGCATCAGCGGCTTCTTTTACAACTCGTTCATGCCATTACGGGCACTTATACACCTGACCCGACATTTTGCTGTCGAGTGGTGCGAATGCAGAGAGCAGGTTCTGCGTTGGGCTGGTTGCACCGTAAATCACGTTGCCGCCCATGTCTGCCGCACGGTTACGCAGGTCGTTGGCTGCGCCACGCAGCGAACTGCCTTCACCGCCTGATCCGCTCAACCAGTTGCTCTGTGAGCCGGTGACATTGCCCAGCAGCTGACATTGGCTTCCAGGCTGTTGGTCAACGAAAGTCACACGCTGTCCACCGGAACTCAGTTGATTGGAGCTGCTGCAGCCCGCCAGCAGTAAAGTCCCTACCGCCAGTCCGAGCAAGAGGTTAATCCGCATTGTAATCCCCATTTATTATCATCAGTATCGGGCGGCAGCGTAGCAGAAAAGCGCACTTTTTTTCTGAACATTCATTGCCCTAAACCCGCAAAGCCGAAGTATTGCGCTCTTACTTATACCTTGTTCGCCGCCAAAAGAAAAACCCCCGACCGTTTCCGATCGAGGGTTTTTCAAATGACTTAAGCAGTCAGGGGCAAATTACATCATGCCGCCCATTCCGCCCATGCCACCCATGCCGCCAGCGCCACCTAAATCAGGTGCATCGCCTTTTGGCAGGTCGGTCACCATCGCTTCGGTGGTGATCATCAGGCCCGCAACAGAAGACGCGTACTGCAGAGCAGAACGGGTTACTTTGGTTGGGTCCAGGATACCGAAGTCGATCATGTTGCCGTATTCTTCAGTCTGTGCGTTGTAACCGTAGTTACCGTCGCCTGCTTTCACGTTATTGGTGACAACAGAAGGCTCTTCACCGGCGTTAGATACGATCTGACGCAGTGGTGCTTCCATTGCGCGCAGCGCAACTTTGATACCGACGTTCTGGTCTTCGTTCTGACCTTTCAGGCCTGAAGCAGCAATTTTCGCTGCAACGCGTACCAGTGCAACACCACCACCAGCAACTACGCCTTCTTCTACCGCAGCACGGGTTGCGTGCAGGGCATCTTCAACGCGGGCTTTCTTCTCTTTCATTTCAACTTCAGTCGCTGCGCCCACTTTCAGAACGGCTACGCCGCCTGCCAGTTTCGCTACGCGCTCCTGCAGTTTTTCTTTGTCGTAATCAGAGGTCGCTTCTTCGATCTGCTGACGGATCTGCGTTACGCGGCCCTGAATTGCGCCCTGATCGCCCACGCCATCGATGATGGTAGAGGTATCTTTGTTGATCACAACGCGCTTAGCCTGACCCAGATCTTCCAGGGTGGCTTTCTCCAGGTCCAGACCGATCTCTTCAGAGATAACGGTACCGCCGGTCAGGATAGCGATATCCTGCAGCATCGCTTTACGACGGTCGCCGAAGCCAGGTGCTTTAACAGCAGCGACTTTCACGATACCGCGCATGGTGTTAACCACCAGAGTTGCCAGCGCTTCGCCTTCAACATCTTCAGCGATGATCAGCAGTGGTTTACCGGCTTTCGCAACCGCTTCCAGTACTGGCAGCAGTTCACGGATGTTAGAGATTTTCTTATCGGCTAACAGGATGAAAGGCGCATCCAGTTCGATAGCGCCAGTCTCTGGCTTGTTGATGAAGTACGGAGACAGGTAGCCACGGTCGAACTGCATACCTTCAACCACGTCCAGCTCGTCTTGCAGGCCGGTGCCTTCTTCAACGGTGATAACGCCTTCTTTGCCTACTTTCTCCATCGCGTCAGCGATCAGAGCGCCAACAGTTTCGTCGGAGTTAGCAGAGATGGTACCCACCTGAGCAATCGCTTTGGTATCCTGGCAAGGAACAGACAGCGCTTTCAGCTCTTCAACAGCAGCGATCACTGCTTTGTCGATACCGCGCTTCAGGTCCATTGGGTTCATGCCCGCAGCCACAGCTTTCAGGCCTTCGTTCACGATAGCCTGTGCCAGTACGGTTGCAGTAGTGGTGCCGTCGCCTGCAGCGTCGTTCGCTTTAGAGGCCACTTCTTTCACCATCTGAGCACCCATGTTCTCGAACTTGTCTTCCAGTTCGATTTCACGTGCTACAGAAACACCATCTTTAGTGATGGTCGGTGCACCAAAAGATTTATCCAGAACCACGTTACGGCCTTTCGGGCCCAGGGTAACTTTTACTGCATCTGCCAGGATGTTAACGCCACGCAGCATTTTTACGCGTGCGTCATTACCGAATTTTACGTCTTTAGCTGCCATTTCAAATATCCCTTAAATTCGTTTCGTTCAGTGAATTACGCGTAATTACGCTTCGACAACCGCCAGGATGTCGCTTTCAGAGATGATCAGCACTTCTTCGTTATCGATCTTTTCAGTTTTGGCACCGTAGCCTTCGCTAAAGATAACCAGATCGCCAACTTTCACGTCCAGCGGCTTAACATCGCCGTTTTCCAGGATGCGGCCATTGCCAACAGCCAGAACTTCACCGCGAGTTGATTTGCCAGCTGCAGAGGCGGTCAGAACGATACCGCCAGCAGATTTAGCTTCAACTTCTTTACGCTTAACGATAACGCGATCGTGCAACGGACGAATTTTCATTTGGTAGCTCTCCTTTGAGAAGTCCAATCATTCAGTTTTTTGGGTTGAACCGGACTGCATGGCTTCCGGCCTCGTGGAGAGAGAGATAGGGTCAATTAATGGGCTTTCAAGGGCAAAAAAATAAAAAACTTTCGTTTGTGTAACAGATGGCGAAAAAGGCAGCAAAAAGGGCGACTCTCGCCGCCCTTCTTAACTTAACGATCTTTGTCGTGCCCGATTTGATCCTGGTCTTTACGCTCGTATTCGCCATCCATGGTGAAGCCGCTGTCAGGACCTGCACCCGGCCCGCGCCACACGCGCAAGTGAGGCATTAATTTCAGCGTCAGATGCTTCTGCACTGGTGGCAGCAGCAGTAACAAACCGAGAAAGTCAGTAAAGAAGCCTGGCAGCAGCAACAAGAATCCAGAAATGATCAGCGAAACGCTTTTGGTCATCTCCGCCGCAGGGCTTTCATTGCGCGCCAGCTTCTCCTGCATCAGGCGGAAATTCTTCATCCCCTGGTTTTTCACCAGCGACACCCCGATGCAGGAGGTGAAGATCACCAGCAGCATGGTCAGCAGCACGCCGAGGGCATGCGCGACCTGAATGAAAATTGAGATCTCAATCCAGGCCAGAACAAAAAAAATCACGAACGGTATCCAGCGCACCGATATCTCCTGTGAGTAGGGCTGCCTCGCTTCTTGCCAGGCAGCAGAAAGGGATGGTCTGTCAGACCGTATTGATAGAGATGGGCATCTCAACCCGCGATTTCAACCGATCCTGCCAAATTTTTCCGACTGACTTAAAATTGCGAACTACATCACATATCGTTATTACCGCTGGGCCAGTAAATGCCCGTAAAGTGATCTGTGCACAAACAATTCTGTAACAACAGAATATGATCGTGCCCGCCAGCCTGAAGATGGATAATATGTCGGCGCTGGTATTCCACGACAATATAATTGCTTCACCTGCACAGTGATTGCCGCCCGACCATCCCGGTCGCCCGGCAGTGACACCGCAGAAATAATAAGAAGGTAATCATGGCGAACAACATTCGTATCGAAGAAGACCTGTTAGGCATGCGCGAAGTTCCGGCAGACGCTTACTACGGTGTTCATACTCTGCGTGCGATTGAGAACTTCTACATTAGTAACAATAAAATCAGTGACATACCGGAGTTTGTCCGCGGTATGGTGATGGTGAAAAAAGCAGCCGCGCTCGCCAACAAAGAGCTGCAAACAATCCCTCGCAACATCGCAAACACCATTATTCAAGCCTGTGATGAAGTGCTGAATAACGGTAAATGCATGGATCAGTTCCCGGTTGACGTCTATCAGGGCGGCGCGGGTACCTCGGTCAACATGAACACCAACGAAGTACTGGCAAACATCGGTCTGGAGCTGATGGGCCACCAGAAAGGTGAGTACCAGTATCTCAACCCCAACGATCACGTGAATAAGTGTCAGTCCACCAACGATGCTTATCCAACCGGTTTCCGTATCGCGGTTTACGCTTCTATCCTGAAACTGCTGGACGGCATTAGCCAACTGAGCGAAGGCTTCCAGCGTAAAGCGGTCGAGTTCGAAAACATCCTCAAGATGGGGCGCACCCAGTTGCAGGATGCAGTACCGATGACGCTGGGCCAGGAGTTCCACGCGTTTAACGTGCTGCTGAACGAAGAGACCCGTAGCATTCTGCGTACTGCTGAACTGCTGCTGGAAGTGAACCTCGGCGCCACGGCAATCGGGACTCGCCTCAACACCCCGGATGGTTATCAGCAACTCGCCGTTCAGCGTCTGGCGGAAGTCAGTAATCTGCCAGTCGTCCCGGCGGAAGACCTGATCGAAGCAACCTCCGACTGCGGCGCCTACGTGATGGTGCACTCTGCGCTGAAACGTCTGGCGGTCAAGCTGTCGAAGATCTGTAACGACCTCCGCCTGCTCTCTTCCGGCCCTCGTTCTGGCCTGAACGAAATCAACCTGCCAGAACTGCAGGCCGGTTCATCGATCATGCCAGCCAAAGTGAACCCGGTGGTGCCAGAAGTGGTGAATCAGGTGTGCTTTAAAGTTATCGGTAATGACATCACCGTGACCATGGCATCAGAAGCGGGTCAGCTGCAGCTGAACGTGATGGAACCGGTGATTGGCCAGGCGCTGTTTGAGTCGATCAGCATCCTGACCAACGCTTGCTTCAACCTGCTGGAGAAATGCGTGAATGGCATCACCGCCAACAAAGCGGTATGTGAAGCTTACGTGTTTAACTCCATCGGTATTGTCACCTACCTCAACCCGTATATCGGCCACCACAATGGCGATATCGTCGGCAAGATTTGTGCGGAAACCGGTAAGAGCGTACGTGAAGTGGTGCTGGAGCGCGGTCTGCTGACCGAAGCGGAACTGGATGACATCTTCTCCATCCAGAACCTGATGCATCCGACTTACAAAGCTAAACGCTACACCGACGAAAACGAACAGTAATCCGTTCCGGATCAAGTTGCCAAAAGCACGCCTGTATACAATACGGCGTGCTTTTTTCTTATTGGCGGCTACAACTTTAAGAGTCGAGATTTCCCCCCGGCTCAGGAGCGGAACGAATGGTGTTAGTGGAATTACTGATTGTCCTGCTGGCAATCTGGCTCGGTGCGCGCTTAGGCGGCATCGGAATTGGTTTTGCGGGCGGATTGGGCGTACTGGTGCTGACACTGTTCTGTGGCATGAAACCCGGTGCCATTCCTTTCGATGTGATCGAAATTATCATGGCGGTGATTGCCGCGATTGCCGCTATGCAGATTGCAGGCGGACTCGATTACATGGTGGGTCTGGCCGAACGCCTGCTGCGCCGTCATCCACGTTATGTCACTTTTCTCGCGCCACTCGTCACCTATGTGATGACACTGCTGGCAGGCACCGGCCATACCGCTTTCTCCACGCTGCCGGTGATTGCTGAAGTCGCCAAAGAGCAAGGCGTCCGCCCCTCGCGCCCATTGTCCATCGCCGTCGTCGCCTCGCAAATTGCCATTACCGCTTCACCGCTTTCTGCTGCGGTGGTGTTCTTCGCATCGATTCTGGAACCGCGCGGTGTCAGCTATCTGGCGCTGCTGGCAGTATCGATCCCCTCCACCATGGCCGCCATCTTCTGTGCCGCGGTGATCACCAGTTTTCTCGGTAAAGAGCTAAAGGATGATGAGGTTTATCAGGCGCGCTTAGCCAAAGGCGAAGTGACGCTGCGCGGTGAACGCGTTTATGACATCAAGCCTGGCGCAAAACGCGCGGTCGGGCTATTCCTGATCGGCATTGCGGCGGTAGTGCTCTATGCCACGGCGATCAGCGACAGCGTCGGGCTCATCAGCAATCCGGTATTGCCGCGCAACGAAGCCATTGTGGTGTTTATGCTCACCGTCGCCACACTGATTTGTTTGACTTGCAAAGTCGATACCGGTGAAATCCTCAGTGCCAGTACTTTCAAATCCGGCATGAGCGCCTGTATCTGCGTGATGGGTGTGGCGTGGCTCGGTGACACCTTTGTCAAAGCGCATTTGAGTGAGATTCAAACCGCTGCGGGTGAAATGCTGCAGAGTTACCCGTGGATGCTGGCACTAGTGCTATTCTTCGCCGCCACCCTGCTCTATTCGCAGGCGGCGACCACCAAGGCACTGATGCCGGCCGCACTGATGCTCGGTGTTTCTCCGCTGGCCGCAGTCGCTTCCTTTGCCGCCGTTTCGGCCCTGTTTGTGTTGCCAACCTACCCCACCTTATTAGCGGCAGTCGAAATGGATGACACCGGTTCGACCCGAATCGGCAAGTTTGTGTTTAATCACTCCTTTATCATTCCCGGCGTGTTGGCGATTGCCTTCTCGGTGGCGTTTGGCTTCCTGTTTGGCAGCCTGATTCTGTAGCGCCGTTACATCCTGTAAACCTCGTGGCGAGACGGCCGTGCTATCATCGCGGCTCATTCGCCACCGGAGCTGATTACATCCTCATGGCTGCACGACTTTCTCGCCTGATGGGCTTTTGCCTCGCACTGCTGTTTTGCTTTTCAGCACAGGCCAATATCTTCTCACCAAACAATAACAGCCGCTTTGTGCCGGTAGATCAGGCCTTTGGCTTTGATTTCAGTCAGCAGGGCAACCAACTGACGCTGAGCTGGAAGGTGAAAGATGGCTACTACCTGTATCGCCAGCAAATCCATGTGACGCCGCAGAAAGCGCAGATGGCGCCACTGGCTCTGCCGCCAGGACAGCCGCACGAGGATGAGTTCTACGGTAAGAGCGAGATCTACCCGCAGGATTTACAGGTGCCGATCACTCTGCATCAGGCTGAGTCAGGTGCCACGCTTACCGTGACCTATCAGGGCTGTGCCGCCGCCGGATTCTGCTATCCGCCTGAGACCCGTTCGGTGCCGCTCAACCCGGTTGCCGAGAATTACGATGCTCCCGCCGTTAACGCGCAGCCTGCACAGCAGCGCACGCCACTGCCGTTTTCACCGTTGTGGGCGCTGCTGATTGGCATCGGCGTTGCCTTCACGCCATGCGTATTGCCGATGTATCCGCTGATCTCCAGCATCATTCTCGGTGGTCAACGCCGGTACTCTGCTGGTCGCCTGTTCGCGCTGGCGATGGTATATGTGCAAGGCATGGCGCTGACCTACACCGTGCTCGGCATGGTGGTGGCCGCCGCAGGTTTACGTTTCCAGGCGGCGCTGCAACATCCTTACGTGTTGATTGGCCTGTCAGCGCTGTTCATCGTGCTGGCGCTGTCGATGTTTGGCCTGTTCTCGCTGCAACTGCCATCCGGCCTGCAAACGCGCCTGACGCTGTGGAGTAATCGCCAGCAAGGTGGTTCGCTGCCGGGCGTATTTATGATGGGCGCATTGGCGGGATTGATCTGCTCGCCCTGCACTACCGCACCGCTGAGCGCCATCCTGCTGTATATCGCACAGAGCGGCAATCTCTGGGCAGGCGCGGGCACGCTGTGGCTCTATGCCTTCGGGATGGGCCTGCCGCTGATTGCCGTGACGATGTTCGGCAACAAGCTGCTGCCAAAAAGTGGCCCATGGATGCAGAGCGTCAAAGAGGGCTTCGGCTTTGTGATTCTGGCGCTGCCGGTCTTCTTGCTGGAGCGCGTAGTGGGAGATGTCTGGGGATTAAGACTGTGGAGCCTGCTCGGCGTTGCGTTCTTTGCCTGGGCGTTCAGCCTCAGCCTGCGTGCTAATGGCAAATGGCGCATTCTACAAATCATCATGCTCGCTGCTGCGCTGGTGGCCGCTCGTCCGCTACAGGATTGGGCTTTTGGCAACAGCGCCAGCGTGCAGTCAGTGGCACATCTGCCGTTCAAAACCATTGCCAGCAGCGAACAGCTTGATAGCGCATTACAGCAGGCACAGGGCCGCATCACCATGGTCGATCTCTATGCGGATTGGTGTGTTGCGTGCAAAGAGTTCGAGAAGTACACCTTCAGCGATGAAGGCGTGCGTGCCGATTTAAGTCAGGTACAGTTACTGCAAGCCAACGTCACCGCGAATAACGCCCAGGATAACGCCCTGTTGCAGCATTTACAGGTATTAGGCTTGCCGACCATTCTATTCTTTGATGCGCAAGGCAAAGAGATTCCCGACTCACGCGTTACCGGATTCCTGAGTGCGGCTGACTTCCGCGCGCATTTGCACAATCTATCTCGTTAAACGACACTGGTTCCAGGACACTGCCCGTTCGTATGCGAGCGGGCCCGCACTCCAGAGGAGAGTCACTTGCAACGTGAACAGATTCTTGAGCATGCGCTGAATGTGCTTGAGCAGAGCGGCTTGGCCGCCACCACTTCCCTGCAGCAGTTAGCAGGGGAAACCGGATTAGACCCAGAACATCTTGAGCGTTACTGGCCCGACCGCGACGCCCTGTTGTATGACGCCCTGCGTTATCACGGCCAGCAGATTGACAGCTGGCGCCGCCAGATACAGCTCAATGAACATCTCACTGCCCAACAAAAATTGCTGGCGCGTTACGACGTGTTAAGCGAGCACGTGAACAAAGGACGCTTTCCCGGCTGCCTGTTTATCGCCGCCTGCAGCTTCTATCCGCAGCCTGACCAACCCGTGCATCAGTTAGCCGAGCAGCAGAAACGCAGCTCATGGCAGTTCACCCATGAGATTCTGGTGGATTTGGCGCTGGATAACCCGACGATGGTGGCCGATCAGATGGAGCTGATTCTTGAAGGGTGCCTGAGCAAATTACTGGTGAAACGCAACGTGCAGGATGTCGCTACCGCGCGTCGTCTGGCAGAGGATGTACTGGGTATTGCGCTGTGCCGGCAGAACGGGGCACTGGCCTAAACTGTCACGGACGCCCCTTAGGCTCGTGCATCATGCAGGTCATGCAGGTCATGCAGGTCATGCAGGTCATGCAGGTCATGCAGGTCATGCAGGTCATGCAGGTCATGCAGGTCATGCAATCCTGAATACCGCTTTACCACCAGCGGGCTCGTTGACATTTTGCACGCTCTGCCTGAAAAGCAAGCAATCAGTCACGATTGCTACGCTTTTTTGACGAAAGCCGTTGACGGGTGAAAGCCATTAAGGTTTAATGCGCCCCGTTGCCCGGATAGCTCAGTCGGTAGAGCAGGGGATTGAAAATCCCCGTGTCCGTGGTTCGATTCCGCGTCCGGGCACCAACATTCTGAAAACCCAGCTTATGGCTGGGTTTTTGCTTTTCTGCGTTTGTCGTTTCAGTCATTGCTCACTAACACTCCAGACTGACACAAAATGTTATGTCCCATCCTGAGGACTTAATCCATCAAACAGCGCGTTAAGTCCCAAATAGAGGACATTTCGCAGAATATTTGAATCACTTACCTCTCGCCGCTCAGCTCAAATGGCCACATTGCTTAAAGCAGAAAAGTGAGCCCATCGCCCGTTGGTAGTTTAACGTTCAAGCTCAGCTTCCCGCCTAATGCCTCAACATACTTTTTCAGGCTGGAGAGTTTTATCTCATCGCCTCGGGCTTCCATTGCCGCTATGGCTGACGGTGAAACGCCCATTTTCTCAGCTAGCTGTACTTGCGGACGCCCCAGTTCTTCACGTAAGTGACGCAACTGAACACCAATAGTTATTCCCGCAACTTTAACCTCAATTTTCTTCTGTGACTCATGAGATCGCTGTGCAATGAGTTCTTCAAGTTTAGGCATACGGTATTGACCTCCTATTCGTCGGTATAAACCAGAAGTTATATTTGAAACATATCCGTTTTCAATACCAGAACGCTTAAGTGAGTTTGAAATAATGATGAACTGAGATACATCGCGAATAAAACTGCAAACAGCCTGCAAAGTGCAGTTAGTCATAGGTACCGCCCCTATAGCTTAGAACCCATGAGCAGCATTCATAAGCTCATGCCAATTGCCCCTACAGTCATCAGTGGCCTTCCCCGCTATGCTTGCCGCATCAGTCATTCCTCATGGCGGGAGACATAATGAAAGAGATTATGGTGGTTATCGGTGCAGGTGCGATTGGTCAGGCGATTGCGCGTCGAGTGAGTCAGGGTAAAACCGTACTGCTGGCGGATCTGAACCCCGAAAACTGCGCGGCTGCCGCACAAACCTTACGTGATGCAGGCTTTACGGTAGAAACCAGCCAGGTCGATGTCAGTTCGCGCCAATCGATTCAACATCTGGTGCAGCAGGCCACTGCGCTGGGTGCTATCAAAGGTGTGATTCACTCGGCAGGTGTATCGCCCTCCCAAGCCAGCCCTGCCACCATTTTACAGGTCGACCTTTACGGCACGGCTGTGGTGCTGGAAGAGTTCGGTCCGCACATGGCGTCAGGCGGTTGCGGAATCGTGATTGCCTCGCAATCCGGGCATCGGCTGCCTGCGCTTACGGTTGAACAAAACGAAGCGTTAGCCATCACGCCAACAGAGGATTTGCTCAACCTGCCATTTTTGCAAAACACCGCTTTCACCGATCCTCTGTTGGCCTATCAATATGCCAAGCGCGGCAATGCACTGCGTGTAATGGCAGAAGCGCCGAAGTGGGGCCAGCGTGGTGCCCGCGTGAACAGCATCAGCCCCGGCATCATCTTTACACCCTTAGCGAATGATGAGCTGAATGGCCCACGCGGCGTGGGCTATCGCAATATGCTGGCAAAATCACCCGTCGGTCGCGGCGGCACCGCCGACGAAGTTGCAGCGCTGGCGGCCCTCATAATGGGACCAGAAGGCGGCTATATCAGCGGCAGTGATTTTCTGATGGATGGCGGCGTGACGGCATCTTATTGGCACGGTGATTTGAAACCCTAATTGATTTTTCCGCCGGAGTTAAAAATCGGCGGAAATTTAAAAGCAACTCCCCAGTCCATATTATTAATATATGCCACCATAACAAAACCCAATAAAATTAATTATCAGCAAGTTAAAAGTCAGCCAGATAATATTTCGTGATCCTCACTTCGTTAGCCGTAACACAAACTCCGTAACACGATAAATTCCCGTATTCTTGCTCAAACAGAACAATAACCTCTAATCACAGACTGTAATTTACGGTCTGGATTCCCCTACTCTGTTAATTACACCCGGAGTTTGTCATGGCTGAAGAGACAATGGCTTTGCCCTGGTATAAGCGGCTTAATCGCCAGCAATGGAAAGCCTTTTGGGCGGCCTGGATGGGCTATATGCTGGACGGATTTGACTTCGTCATTATCACATTAGTGCTTACCGAAATAATGGCGGAATTTCAGGTCAGCACCGCAGAGGCTGCTGCATTAATTTCGGCAGCCTTTATCCTGCGTTGGTTCGGCGGTTTAGCGCTCGGTGCCATGGGCGATAAATACGGGCGTAAAAGTGCCATGATCACCAGTATTATATTATTTGCTGGTGGCACCTTTGCCTGCGGTATTGCACCGAATTACACATGGATGTTTGTTGCACGTATTTTAGTCGGTATTGGCATGGCGGGAGAATATGGCACTAGTTCGGCTTATGCCATCGAAACCTGGCCAAAAGATATGCGCAATAAAGCCAGTGCATTCCTTAACTCGGGATTTTCGGCAGGCGCGATCTTGTCGGTGTTAGCCTACAGCTGGATCGTGCCGCTGTGGGGCTGGCGTGCTCTCTTTTATCTCGGCATCATCCCGGTGTTTTTTGCTTTGTGGCTACGCCGCGCCATCCCGGAAGCTGAAGAGTGGGCAGCGGCAAAAGCCAGGGCGACCACACCCACCATCACCATGGTAGATACCCTTTTTCGTGGCCCCAACCGTAAAAGCAACATACTCAATATCTTGCTGGGATTGCTCGCGGCGGCGGCACTTTACCTCTGTTTCGATCATCAAAGCTCAGGACTTGTCATCGCAGCATTAGCGTTGATCACCGCCGGCATATTTATCCGTTTTCTGGTGCAAAGCGGGGGGGATCGCTGGCCAACCAGCTTGATGCTCACCGTCACCATCGTCTGCGTATTTTTGTATGGCTGGCCGATTCACGCTCTTTTACCAACCTATTTGAAAACCGACCTGCATTACTCACCGGAAGTGGTGGCACTGGTGTTTTCCTTCAGCCGCTTCGGTATGGGCCTCGGGTGCTGCGTGGCGGGGATTGCGGCCGATCGCATCGGCACGCGTAAAACCTATGTACTCAGCCTGCTGGTCGCCCAGGTGCTGATCATCCCAGTATTTATGCTCAACGGCTCAAACATCTGGCTGCTATGCCTGCTGATCTTCCTGCAGCAGCTGTTTAGCCAGGGTGTGGGTGGCCTGCTGGCGAAAATGATCAGCGGCTATTTTGATACCGAGCAGCGTGCCGCCAATCTCAGCTTTATCTACAACATCGGTTCACTGGGAGGCGCATTGGCGCCGGTTCTTGGTGCACTGATTGCCCAACACGCATCGCTTGGCGGTGCACTGGGCGGGCTCTCCTTTGGTCTGACATTCGTGGTGATGTTGCTGATTGGGTTTGATATGCCTTCACGCGTTCAGCGTTGGTTGAAACCACATGCCATACGTCATTACGACACCGTTGATGGCACGCCACTTTCCGGTGCATTTACCCGTGAAGAACGCGCCAATCCTTCTCTTACCCCTATAAATCCCAGCAAATCCTGACAGGAGAAATAAAATGACCGCAGGAAATCGTATTTATCTACGCCGCCCCTCCGATGCCGAGCCGTTACTGGAAGCGTTCCGACGTTTACCCGCAGCGGTAGTGGCCGACTGCATGAGTCGCTTGCCGGCGCTATCGGCAGAGATCAGCCTGAAAACGGCGCCCAAAGCCCCCATCATGTGTGGCCTGGCGGTGACGGTGAAAGCGCGCTCTGGTGATAACCTGATGCTGCACAAAGCATTGGATATGGCTGGCCCCAACGATGTGATCATCTTGTCGAATGAGGGCGATCGTAGCCAATCGTTGATGGGCGAAGTGATGGCTACTTATGCCAGACAGCGCGGTATGGAAGGCATCGTGCTGGATGGTCCGGTGCGTGATATTGAGGGCTTATCACGCATGGATTTCCCTATTTATGCCGCCGGGCACACGCCAGGCGGCCCTTTTAAAGATGGTCCAGGCGAAATCAACGTGCCGATTGCCTGCGGTAAAATCCACGTTTCACCGGGTGATATCGTATTGGGCGATGCCGATGGCGTGATTGTGATACCACGCCAGGATGCCGCGCGAATTCTTGAAGCGGCGCAAGCTTACTTAATCGTTGATGAGCATAACTTCGAGCTGGCGAAAACCGGTTCACTGGAACGCGGTTGGCTGGCAGAAGCGCTGCAAAACAAGCAGGTAGAAATTATCGATGATGTTTATCGGTAAGTGCATAAGCACGGTGTTATCCAGGTCGCCATCTATGGCGACCTGGTTTTGGCACACCGCGCAGCGGATAGCATACCGCATCACGGTGTACTGCTCACCATCGCCAACTTACGCTGCCGGTTTTCCCGCCACACTGCAAAGATCCCGGCGAGCGCCACAATCGACGCGCCAAATATCGTGGTCGAACCCGGCAGGCTGTTAAGGAACAGATAGCCAATCAGCATCGACCACACCAGCGTGGTGTAATCAAACGGTGCCAGCAACGAGGCATCGGCATAGCGCAGGCTGAGTGTCACCAGAATCTGTGCCAGGCCGCCAAACAAACCGCAGCCCACCAGCAGCAGCAACTGCAAGCCGGTGGGTTTTACCCAACCGAAAAATGCCGTTGCCAGACCGATCAACGTTGTCATCACCGAGAAATAGAACACGATCGCGCCGGGTTTTTCGATGCCATTCAGAAAACGGATCTGCACATTCGAGGTTGCCGTACAGAGTGCGGCGATCAATGCAAAGGCAACACCAAGGCTGGCCGTGGCACTGCTGGCACTGCCTGCCAGAACACCCCCACTGGCCGCAAGGCTGGAGGAGAGCATAATCAGGATGCCCGACAATCCCACCACGACGGCGACCCAGCGCGAGACGCGAACGCGTTCTTTGAGCAGCATCGCTGCCATCATCACAGTAAACAACGGTGCGGCATAACTCAGTGCCGTGGCATCAGCCAGCGAGATATACACCAGCGCCAGATAGTTAAAATACATGCCGCCAGTGCCGGAGAAACCGCGAATGAAATGGCCAAACAGATTACGCGTCTTGAGATTCTCCAGTACGTTACCCTGCACTTTCAGCCAGATTAACAGGGGAAATAGCGCAATAAAGCTGCGGAAAAAAATCACTTCACCGGTGGGGACGGCACCGTTCAGACCTTTGACGCAGGCCAGCATCAGCGTGGCGCACAGTGCAGCGAAGATCTTCAATAACACGCCTAATCGGGGATTCATGCTCTCACTCTTCTCTCTCTACCACGCGCAATCGGCAGGATTGCCGAGAGGACAACGCGCTTCACACTAGGGAGAAAAATGTGCGCTGGATAACACTTTTTCGCTCTGCCTGAATAGAAATAACTTATCGACAGAGGTCATATCATTTCCCTATTGCATAACACGCTTTCCCTCTTTTTCGCCGCAAAACAAAGCCGATATAGTCCAGAAAAGCGAGATTTTGCGCTCCGAGGCAGTATCCACCATTGAGGGAATGCACATGACCATGAAAAGACTTACCACCATTGGGTTGGCACTGCTGCCGTTGCTGGCTGTTTCGGCGGCGCAGGCAGACATGATGGCGAATATCAAATCCAGCGGTGAGCTTAAGTGCGCAGTCTATTCTGACGTGCCGCCCTTCTCTTCACCGGATCCCAAGACGCGTCAGCTGGTGGGCATGGATATTGATCTGTGCACCGCACTGGCGAAACAGATGAACGTCAAACTCACGCTGGTTCCCACCTCTGTTGAAGCCCGTATTGCAGTGATCGCCACTGGCCGCGCCGATGTGTTGATCGCTAACCTCGCCTACACCAAAACGCGCGGTAACCAGATCCAGTTCAGCGATCCCTACTACGTGGCTAAAGAGATGCTGGTGGTGAAGGCGCCTCTGGCGGATAAGTCGCTGGACTTCTTCAAAGGCAAACGCATCAGCGCCACCAAGGGCACCACGTCTGAGCAGTCGATCCACATCAAAGGCGGCAAAGCGGTGACCTTCCAGGATACGGCATCCGCTTTCCTGGCACTGGAGCAGAACAAATCTGTGGGCTTCGTGACCAACACCATGACCGGTATCAAAACCATCGCCCAGGCGAAAAAAGACGGTATTGAGCTGGCGATGGTGAAAGAGCCGATGGCGCTGGAACCGATTGGTATTGGCATGAAGAAAGATGAGCCGGCACTGCTGGCCAGCGTCAACAGTGGTCTGAAAGCGATGGACGATGAAGGCACCATCGACAAAATCTGGGATACCTGGATTGGGCCGAAAACTGAATACAAAATGGTGCGTGAAGAGCGCGTACAACCGCTCTCCAGCCTGAAATTTGAACCACTGGAATAATCATGCCCGTGATGTCGCACTCTGATATCCAGCCCGCCAGCGCACCCGCGCTGGCTTGTTCCTCTGCGATCGCCCTTTCCACCATTGGCGCCCGTGCGTGGCTGGTGGAAGCACCGGGTGGATTTGATCTTTCCGCCCAGCGCCGCATCTGGTCATTAGCGCGTTTGCTGCAGGCGGATGAGGCGGTTGAAGCCCTGATCCCCGGCGTCACTAATCTGCTGGTGCTGTTCCGACACATTCCCGAGGACGAAGCCGCCGTTCGAGCTTCGCTGCATGCCGCCTGGGATCAGGCGCAGGCGATTAGCCCACAGGGCAAACTGATTGAAATTCCGGTGTATTACGGCGGCGAGCACGCCACCGATCTGGATGCCGTTTGTTGTCACACCGGATTCAGCGCACGCGAAGTGGTGCGCCGTCACCATCAAAGCGAATACACCGTGTTTGCCCTCGGCAGCGCACCGGGCTTTGGTTACCTGCATGGGCTCGATCCGCAGTTAGCCACGCCACGCAAGAAAGTCCCCTCGCTCAGTATGCTCAAAGGCACGGTCACCATTGGTGGGGCACAGGCCGGTGTTTCAGCGCTGACCGGCCCCAACGGCTGGAACGCCATCGGTTTTGCCGAGCTGGAAGTATTTGATCCAATGGCAGAATCACCTGCGTTAATGGCACCCGGCGACCGCATCCGTTTTCTGCCGCAGAGGATTGAACTGTGATCGAAATTGAACAGAGCGGCGCCCTGAACACGGTTCAGGATCTGGGGCGTTTCCACTTCCGCCATATGGGCGTCTCGGTGAGTGGTGTGATGGATCCGCTGGCACTGCGCGCTGGTAATCTGCTGCTGGGCAACGAGGAGAATGCCGCCGCCATTGAAGTTCAGCTGTTCCCGTTCCGTGTGCGTTTTTTGCAGGACAGCAGCATCGCCGTGACGGGTGCTGACTGCCGCGCCACCTTAGACGGTACACCGTTGCCGCCCTGGTGGGGCTGCGGCGTGCGTGCCGGGCAGGTGCTGGAATTGCGGTATCCACGCAGCGGTGCTCGTGGTTACGTGTGCATCGCCGGCGGTGTTGATGTGCCCATGGTGCTGGGTTCGCGCAGCACGGCACTGCGTGGTGGCTTTGGAGGCCTTGAAGGCCGTCCGCTGCAGCGTGGCGACCGCCTGGCACTGGGTGAAACGCATGCTTCACCGCTGCCCACCTGCGGTATTGGCATTGAGCCGCCCGACAGTGCCCTGCGCGCCCATTTTCCGCGCAACAGCGCAGGGGAAATTCAGCTGCGCGCCATTCCATCCGGCGAGTATCCCTTGTTTGCTGCCGATGCAGGTCGCTTCTGGCAACAGTCATGGCAGGTCTCCAATCAAAGCAACCGCACCGGATATCGACTGGCGGGCGATCCGATTTTCCCGTCACAAACCATTGAGATGCGCTCCTACGGGCTGATCCCCGGCATTGTGCAGGTGCCGCCTGGCGGCGAGCCAATCATTCAGCTCAGCGATGCCAACACCGCGGGCGGTTATCCCAAGATCGCCGGCGTGATCGAGCAGGATCTGTGGCGTTTAGGGCAAGTATTACCCGGCCAATCGATCCAGCTGATCCAGAGTGATACGCGTGAGGCCATCGCCATCGAGCAACAGGTCGCAGGCTGGCTAAGCCGTTTACGTGTGAGCTGCCCACCGCTGCGTAAAGCGTTAACCGCATAATTTTCCTAAGGAAACCAATTATGAAGATTGATCTGAACTCCGATATGGGCGAAGGCTTCGGCGTTTATCAACTGTGCGATGACGCCGCGCTGATGAAAGTGGTCTCCTCAGCCAATATCGCCTGCGGATTCCACGCCGGCGATCCGGCGATCATGACCCGAATGGTGCGGCTGGCGAAAGAGAATGGTGTCGGCATTGGTGCGCATCCAGGCTTGCCCGATCGACAGGGCTTTGGTCGTCGCGAGCTGCCGTTCAGTGCCGAAGAGATATGCCAGCAGGTCGCTTATCAACTCGGCGCGCTGACAGCGATTGCTCAGGCAGAAGGCACGAAGGTGTCGCACTTTAGCTTCCACGCTGCGATGGGCAACATCGTCAATCGCGACGAGGTATTAGCGCAGCAGGTCATGACGCTCGTCGCCCGTATCAATGCGGATCTGATCGTGTTCGCACAACCCGATACCATCATTGAGCGAGCAGCACAGGCAGCGGGCCTGAAAACCCTGACGCTGTTCCTCGCCGACCGCGCCTACGATGCGCAGGGCCGTTTAGTCCCGCGCGGCATTGCTGGTTCAGTCATCAAAGAAGAAGCGGCGCTGCGTGCCCGCGTGCGTCAGTTCCTGCAGCATGGCACCGTCACCACCTTCGAAGGGGAAGTGATTGCCGTGCGTGCCCGGTCAATCCTGGTGCACAGCGACACGCCGGGATCACTGGCTCTCGCCACCATTGTACGCAGTGAAATTGAAGCCAGCG
Source organism: Pantoea sp. alder81 (assembly GCF_020179835.1). Lineage (GTDB taxonomy): Bacteria > Pseudomonadota > Gammaproteobacteria > Enterobacterales > Enterobacteriaceae > Pantoea. Next base: position 397,333 of record NZ_JAIUDA010000003.1, read on the forward strand.
GCCATCAGGTAGCGCCGGCGGCCGAGGTGCTTGCTCAGTAACCTCTTTAAATCACCCAAATAAAAATGGCTGCCCATCGGCAGCCATTTTTTTGCGCCTTCCGTTTAACGACAACCAGCGCAGAATGCCGCGATACGATCGCAGCCCGTCTGCAAACGCTCCATGCTGGTGGCGTAGGACAAGCGGAAGTACGGGCTCATGCCATACGCAGCACCCTGCACCGTCACCACGTGCTGCTCTTCAATCAGCGCCAGCACAAAATCGGCATCGTTGCTGATGAAACGGCCACCGGCGCTGGTCTTGCCGATCAACCCTTCAATGTTCACAAACAGATAGAACGCGCCCTCTGGCTTATGGCAGCGCAGGCCATCAATCGAGGTCAGACGCTCCAGCACGTAATCACGGCGTTCACGGTAAATGCGTGCTCGCTCTTGCAATAGATCCTGCGGGCCTTCCAGCACCGCCACCGCTGCCGCCTGCGTCAAGGTACAGACGCCGCCGCTGTTCTGCGTGTTCACATTGCTCATGGCTTTAATTAATGGCACAGGGCCACCGCAAAAGCCCAGACGCCAGCCTGTCATTGAATAGGCTTTCGACACACCGTTCACCGTCAGCACACGGTCATACAGGCGCGGTTCAACCTGCGCGAGGGTATAAAAACGCACGTCGTCATAGATCAGATGTTCATAGATATCATCCGTCATGATCCACACCTGCGGATGGCGCAATAGCACGTCACCCAGCGCCTGCAGCTCGGCTTTGCTGGCCACCGAACCGGTTGGGTTGCTCGGATAGTTCAGCAGCAGCCATTTGGTCTTGTCAGTGATCGCCGCATCCAGATCCGCTGGCAGCGGTTTGAAGCCATTCTCCTGCGCACACGGCAGCGGCACCGGAACGCCACCGGCAAATTTCACGATATCGGCATAGCTAATCCACGATGGCGTTGGGATCACCACTTCATCGCCCGGATTGATGGTCGCCATGATGGCGTTAAAGATGATCTGCTTCGCACCACCGGCCGTCAGAATCTGGCTGACGTCATACTCCAGCTGGTTATCCCGTTTGAATTTCAGCTGGATAGCTTTGCGCAGTGCAGGCGTACCGTCGGTAGGTGGGTAGCGCGTGTCGCCCGCGCGTGCAGCGGCATACGCGGCGTCAATCGCATGTTCCGGTGTAGGGAAGTCAGGTTCGCCGGTAGAAAGTGCCACCACATCAACGCCCTGCGCAGCGAGGTCGCGCGCTTTTTGGGTCATGGCAACGGAGGCGGAAACGGTCACATTCTTTAAACGATCGGCTATCTCGGGCATGGTCAATCCTGGGTTCGGGGGATGTCAGTTTTCCCTGAGCATAGGATTAGGGCCGAAGCCACGGATAATAGTGCTTTGTTGTGGTGATATAACACAAAGCGATGACTGGACCGACTGCACACTTCTGCCATAAAGGCGGCAGATTGACTCAGAATTGCGTGACAGGTCACGCCCGCGCGCCTGACTGAATGTTAATAAAGTGTTACTTTCTTTCCCGAGTTATATCCCGAACCCACGATTTTCCTTGCCCGTCATTGGCAATGCTGATGGGTCAACTGCACTCATTCGGTGCAGCGCTGCAATTTTCAACACCCGCCATGCCGGCGGCTCACTAGCTCAGCACCAGCCTCAGGAGGCCCGGTGGCCGTACCCTCCTGTCTGAGTTCAATAACGAAAGCTTATCCTGGCATCAACTTTGCTTGATGAGGATATGCGTTCTGTTTGAGGGAAGTGTCCATGAATCTTCGTCGCCTGAAGTACTTTGTTAAAATTGTTGACGTCGGAAGCCTGACGCAAGCTGCCGATATCCTGCATATTGCCCAACCCGCGTTGAGCCAACAGCTGGCTACGCTGGAAGGTGAAGTGAATCAACAGCTGTTGATTCGCACCAAACGCGGTGTCACACCTACCGAAGCCGGGAAAACACTCTATTCCCATGCACAGTCCATTTTGCGCCAGTGCGAACAGGCGCAAAGTGCGATTGATCTGGTCGGCGCTGCGCTGAGTGGCAGCGTTTCCGTCGGGCTGGCACCGGGCACAGCGGCGCAAAACCTGGCGCTCCCGCTGATGATGGAAGTGCAGCAGCAGCATCCTGGCATTGTGCTCTATTTTAACGAGAACTTTGGCACCACCCTGAGCGAGCTGATCATGAACGGACGTATGGATATGGCGGTGATTTACGATCATCGCACCATCCATGGCCTGCGCTTCATGCCACTGATGAAAGAAGATCTGTGCTTCGTTTGCCCGTTCAGCCTGGCCAAACCGGTCAAAGAAATCCCGCTGTCACAGGTCGCGCAATATGATCTGTTCCTGCCACGCATCTACAACATCATGCGCAAAGTGCTGGATGACGCCTTCGTGCAGAACAATCTGCAGTACCGCGTGAAGTGCGAGATCGAATCACAAACCACTCTGAACGCGGCATTGAGTGCCGGTCTGGGCACCACCATCATGCCGGAATCCGCTGCACGCGCGATGCTGAAAAACGGGGATACCTGGATGGCGAAGATCATCGAGCCAGATGTGCAGGCCTCGCTGTCATTCTGCATGTCGGATCATCTGCCACTTTCCCAGCCTGCCGAAGCGGTGAAATCCATTTTGCTGTCGCTGATGTCGCGCCGCAACGTGGAGAACCACCCACTGACTCTGGTGGGATAAGACCCGCTTATCACCGCAAAGCGAAACCCTCTTACTGCCCGTCTAACGAACGCGCTAGATTAATCTGGTCTGTTGCCCGCTCCGGCGGGCGTGCTTCGCTTTGACGGGAATCCCATGGAAAAAACCGCGATACCGCTGCCGACGCTGCGCGCGTTGGCGCGCAAGATGCAACGTTCTGGCCTCAATAGCCTGGCGTTAGAGGGCAAACAGTGGTCGGTTCGTCTGACGTTTGCGCCTGCGCCCGCTTTACCCGTCATGCCGACGGAGGAAACCCCGCCCATCACACAGGTTATCGGCGCGCCGCTGCCCGGTACGCTGCTGCGCCGTCATCCGCACAGCCAACAGGATTTTGTTCAGCCCGGCCAGCAGGTCGCACCTCGGGATCTGCTGGCGCTGGTGCAGGTCGGCCCGCTGTATGTACCGGTGCTTAGTCCCATCAAAGGTCGCGTACAGCAACTGCGTGTTAAGGCATACTCAGCGGTTGAATACGACGAAGAACTCCTGACTATTCAGATGGATAATTAATTAGCAATCCGGTTATAAGGGGCTCTTATCGCCTCACAGTTTTTATGTCTTATGCCCTTGCGGCATAACTGCATAAAGTCAAATAAGACCCATTACGCCGGGTACACACCTGGCGAGACGAGGAAACACAAATGCCATTTTCAGATTATAAAACCGCGCTGGTGACCGGCGCATCGGCTGGCATGGGCGAAGCGATTGTTGAGCGCCTGTGCAAAGAAGGGATCACCGTGCACGCGGTGGCGCGTCGCAAAGAGCAGTTGGCCGCGCTGGCTGACCGCACGGGCTGCATCCCGCATGCGGTCGATGTCAGTGACGTGAATGCACTGACTGCGCTGTGCAAAGACCTGGAGATCGACATTCTGGTCAACAACGCGGGTGTCTCACATCCCGGTTCCATCCTCGAAGCTGACGAAAACGTGGTGGAGACGCAAGTGGATGTCAATCTGCGTGCCGTGCTGCACCTGTGCCGTTTGCTGGTGCCGGGCATGATGGCGCGTGATCGTGGCCACGTGTTCAACATCACCTCGATCGCCGCCATCTACAACTTCAACGGCAACTCGGTATATCACGCCACCAAAGCCGGGGTGCACGCCCTGTCGCGCCAGCTGCGCGTGGACTGCTATGGCAAACGAGTGCGCGTCACCGAAATCTGCCCAGGCCGCGTTGCCACTGATATTTTCGGCAACGTTTCAGGCGATCACGATGATGCGCGTCGCCGCTTTATCGATGGCTTCGAACTGCCGCAGGCTAAAGATATTGCCGACTGCGTAGCCTTTGCGTTATCGGCTCCGGTCGCCGTCAACATTGGCAACATCGAAATTACCCCGACGCTGCAGGTGCCGGGCGGTCTTTCCACTATGCGACCGGGCGACCGCACCGCGTAATACCGTACGATGAGGTAACTGTATGGCACTTGATTTCAGCAGTGTGATAACCGGCCATTACGGCCAGATGATCGTTGACGGAACGGTGGTCACCCTTGAACTGGCGTTGGGTGCCTGGCTGCTGGCGATGGTTCTCGCCCTGCTACTGGTGGTGGTCCGCCTGACGGAGAATCGTATTGCCGTGGGGCTGGTCAAGGCGTATGTCTCCTATCACCGCAATGTGCCAACGCTGATTCAGTTGATGATGTGGTATTTCGCCATCCCCACCCTGCTGCCGGAATCGCTGCAGATGGCGATTGTCGATTACAACGCCGAGTTTTTATTCTCTCTTATCGCCCTCGGATTGTGTCAGGCCGCCTATTTCTCCGAAGATATCCGCAGCGGTCTGCGCGCGATTCCCGATGGGCAAAACGAAGCCGCGCGAGCGCTCGGTATGAGCTATGTGCGCGCCATGCGTTCAGTGATTCTGCCGCAGGGCGTGCGCAATGCGCTGCCTTCTGTGGTTAATCACACTGTGCTGCTGTTTAAAAACACCAGCCTGGCGATGGTCATCGGCGTCGCAGACCTCACCTATGTGACGCGTGATATTGAAAACCAGACCTTCCGCACCTTCGAATCCTACTTAGTGGCCACCGTGGGTTACCTGTTCTTCTCCCTGCTGCTGATGGGCTTGGGCGCGCTGCTGGCCCGCCGCTTCCAGCGCGTTTACGCGAGGTAATGGCGATGTTTGAGATCTTCACCATTTTGCATGACAACGGCATGCTGCTGTTAATGGGCCAATACCCCAACGGGCCGCTGGGCGGCGTACTCTGTACGTTAGTGATTTCCGTATTAGCGGTCGTGCTGGCCTTCCCCATCGGGGTGATGCTGGGTCTGGCGCGTCTGTCACCGTGGCGCTGGCTGAGCTGGCCCGCCACCTGCTGGGTCTATCTGCTGCGCGGCATCCCGCTGATGATGGTGGTGTTCTGGACTTATTTCTGCGTACCGTTACTGATTGGCCACAACATCAGCGGCTTCGCCACCATGCTGTGTACGCTGGTGATTTACGAGAGCGCCTACATCGCCGAGATCGTGCGTGGCGGCATTCAGGCACTGCCTCACGGCCAGTATGAAGCGTCACGTGCGCTGGGCATGAGCCATCTGAAAACCCTACGTTTAGTGATTCTGCCGCAGGCGCTGTTCAACACTTTACCGAGCCTGGTGAGTCAGCTGGTCTCGATCATCAAAGACTCCACGCTCGGCTACGTGATTAACGTGCCGGAGCTGACCTTTGCCGCCAATCAGGTGAGCAACCAGCTGTTGACCAAACCGTTTCAGGTGTTCGCCATTGTGGCGATGAGCTACTACATCATCTGCTTCAGCCTCACCTGGCTCGCTAACAAACTTGAAGCGCATATTGCGCAGAAACGTCGCCAACCGCCGCAGGCCAATCCCAGCGTTGCGCCCGCGGTGATGCTGACTAAAACCTCTTCGCAATAAGGAACCCCTATGAGCCCGATGATCATGTTTAACCAGGTCAACAAATGGTACGGCGCTTATCAGGCGCTGACTGACCTGAGCGCCGAAATCAATACCGGTGAAGTGGTGGTGGTGTGCGGTCCTTCCGGGTCGGGAAAATCCACGCTGATCCGCACCGTTAACCGTCTGGAACCCATTGATAACGGCCAGATCGTGTTTGATGGTACCGATATTCACGGCAGCAGCACGCGCCTCAATCAACTGCGCACCCGCATTGGATTTGTGTTCCAGAGCTTCAACCTGTTCCCGCACGTGTCTGTCGCCGAAAACATCATGATGTCGCCGATGAAAGTGCTAGGCATGAAACGATCCGAGGCGCGTCACCAGGCGGGCGAACTGCTGGAGCGCGTAGGCTTGTCGCATAAAGCGGATGCCTATCCGGCGCAGTTGTCGGGCGGCCAGCAACAGCGTGTGGCGATAGCTCGCGCGCTGGCGATGAAACCGCCGGTGATGTTGTTTGATGAACCGACGTCCGCGCTCGATCCCGAAATGGTCGGCGAGGTGCTGTCGGTGATGCGCAGTCTGGCGCAGGAAGGCATGACCATGATGTGCGTGACGCACGAGATGAATTTTGCCCGCGAAGTGGCGGACACTATCTGGTTTATGGATCAGGGACAGATTCTGGAGAAATCGACGCCAGAGAAGTTCTTCACCCAACCGCAGCACCCACGTGCGCAACGCTTCCTGAGCGATTTACGGTCGCATTGATGCATCCCGGTCGGCAGTGCTGCCGACCGGGATATTCACTTCATCTTAATCAGCAATCAACCCACACCGCACCGGCATCCGCTGACTTCACACACTGCTCAACCCAGCGTACGCCCATCAATCCGGCATGCACATCCGGATACCAGAAGTCCGCCAGAAACGCCTCATCTCCGCGATCGGTGGCATCCATTGCCAGCGCAAAACGGCGATAGAGATTCGACCAGGCTTCAAATAGCCCTTCCGGATGGCCGCCGCCGATACGGTCGTCAGCCAGCGCACTTTTGTGCAGATAGCCCATACCACGGTCCAGAATCTGCAGCGGCTCGCCCTGCACTTCATAGCGCAATTGGTTCGGCTGCTCATCCCACCACTCCAGACTGGCCTTCTCACCAATCACCCGCACTTTCTGACCGTGCATCGAGCCACAGTTCACCGCCGAGGCCCACATGGTGCCGACAGCGCCGTTGTCGTACTCCATCATCACAAAGGCGTTATCTTCCAGCGGCGCACGGGTTTTCACGAAACTCTGACGGCTGCACAGCAGACGTTTCACCTGCAGTTTCGGCACCATGGTTTCGGCGATAAACAGCGGATGCGTCGCCAGATCCCCCAGCACATAGCTGGGGCCGACAAAACGTGGATCGACGCGCCACTTGGTGCTTTCGTTTTGCAGTTCGACCGCTTCGTTATGGAAACCGTGCGCGAACTGCATATTGATAATGCGGATCTCACCCAGCAGCCCTTCTGCGATCATCTCGCGCGCCTGATGGATCAGCTGATGTCCGGCATAACCGTAGGTCACGCCGATAATCTTTTTCTTCTCGCCGCAAATTTTTTCCAGCTCGTCCGCTTCTTCCGTGGTGAAGCACAGTGGCTTCTCACACACCACATGCAGACCGGCATTGAGCGCCGCACGGCAAATGGTGAAGTGGGTATTGTTCGGCGTGGCAATCGAAACGGCTTCGATGCCGTCTGCACGCGCCGCTTCCGCCGCAAACATCGTTTCGTAATCCGGATAGCAGCGATCCGCGTCGACGCCCAGTGATACGCCAAACGCACGGCCGCGTTCGGCGTTAAGATCAAATGCGCCCGCCTGCAACACAAAGTTGCCATCACGCAGTGCCGATGAACGATGGATATAGCCAATCTGGCTGGTACCGCCGCCGCCCACCATGCCCCAGCGCAGTGAACGATCCAGAGCTTTAATGCCGTTAATCATGATGATCTCCTCAGAATCCGACCGATTGCAGGTAGTGAAGGCTGGCAGTGACGTCGCGCAGGCTGGTGTCGGCGTTGCGCGGATCGCGCTCCTGCTCGATAGTGATCCAGCCCTGATAGTTGCGCTCAGCGAGGAACGCTCGCACCGCCGGATAATCAATCGCGCCTTTGCCAATCGGGCACATCACCCCTTCCGCGCAGGCGGCAAAGAAGTCCACGCCACGCGCAATCACATCGCGCCAGACTGCGTCATTCACATCTTTAAAGTGCAGGTAATCGATGCGATCCCAGTAACGGCTCAGATAAGGGATCGGATCCATACCGGAGTAGTAGAGGTGCCCGGTGTCGAGGCACAGTCCCGCAACTTCATGCGGAATGTCCTGCACCAACTGCTCAAGCTCGTCGGCAAACTCAATACAGCCGCCGGCATGCGGGTGGATCACCGCGCGTACGCCATATTCATCCCAGGCAATCTGGCTCAGGGTGGTGATGTGCTGCATCATGCGCTGCCACTCTTCGCCCGGCAAACGCGGCGCTTTATCTGACTGACCGGCGTATCTGGCGCGTTCAGGATTACCGAAATCGATAATCACCAGGTAAGGCGCAGGCAGATTATCCGCGTGGGTTTTCTCGGCAGTAGGGACTTGCGACAGGTTGCGACAGATGTTGTGTGTCAGTTCAACCATCGCCGGGAAATTGGCTTCGCTGACCAGATCGTCAAAGATCGTGCCCGCCACCAGCGAAAGCTGATGTGCTTCCAGCTGGTGCCGTAATTCAGCCGCGTCAGTTGGCAGGTAAGTCCATGGGCCCAGCTCAATGCTTTTGTATCCGGCCTGAGCGGCTTCCGACAGGACTTTCTGCCACGGTGGCAGGAAAGGGTTTTTAGGATCGTCCACACCCCAGCTGCAGGGCGCGTTTGCAATATGAATCGTCATGATCGTTCCTTGCGGTGTTGGATAGCGCAAGTATCAAATAAAAATTTCACCTTCAGCAATCATGAAACTTTCATTTTTTGATAGCGATCATGTTATTTTTCATCACTAAAATGATAGATAAACTATCAAACCTTTAACTGGCACGGCTTCCGGAACAAAGGGGCTGGACAACACGGCGCTACCCATTGCCCCCCTTTAGCGGATTGGCGATCTCAATTTGCGTGGTCTGTCGCGCCGCTAGCGATGGGTATTGCCTATAAACTAAAGATTCTCACGCGTGATGATCTTAAACGGCAACGTAACCTGGGCAAAATGCGTTCCCGGCTCGACATGTTGCTGGACGGTGCGGACCAACTGCCGTGCCATATCCTCTATTTCATGGCGAATCATCACGGTAATCGTGCCGTCAATCAGTGCCAGCTCCCCCTCTTTCACCGGGCCGTGACAGATCAACGCCACCTCACGCTGCGGCTGCTGGCGCAATGCATGGATAACACCCTCAATACCGCCGCAGGGCGCGTAGATTAACGCCAGATCGGCATGTTCCTCCAGCAACTGACGTGTAGCGTGATAGCCGCCATCAATCGACTCGTGAGTTTTCAGCGGTTCCAGCACGCGTCGGCTGCTGTCCTGTTCACGCAAATAGGAGCGGAAGCTGATTTCGCAGCTCTCCTGACAGTTAAAGCGATGGTCGCCCACCAGCACGCCCACCGATCCCGGCTTATGCAGTAAATGCGAGGCCACCCAACCGGCAGTGCGTCCGGCCTTCTGATTATCCAGCCCGAAATAACCCGCATGTCCGCAGGGTGAGAAGTTGGAAAACAGTGCGTAAACCCTAACACCCTGACGTGAGATCTGTTCGATGGCGTGGCGGATCAGTGGGTGATCCAGCGCGACTAAGCCGATCACGTCTACTTCTTGCGCCAGCTTATGCAATGAGGCCACCACAGCCGCCACATCATCAATGTCATGCCAGTAAAACCGTGGCTCACTGCCCGCAGGATGTAACGGCTGCGTCTGTTGCCTGAGGGCATCTGTCAGCGAGTGATAGAAAGAATACGATTTTGATAACAGCACAAACCCCATGCGCAGTGCCACGCGCGCGGACTGCGCCTCCGCGCTGACAGGCACAACCGGCACCATGCGATAACCCAGTCGGTTGGCGGCTTCCAACACTTTCTGCTCAGTAGCCGCGCGCACCGGTGCCCGCCGATTCAATACCCGGTCTACCGTAGCAACGCCGACGCCCGCCGCATTGGCGATGGCGTTCATGGTGATTTTGCTCATCAACAGATTCCATTTTGATAGTTAGTTATCAAAAATAATGCCCGAAACGACCAGTAAATGCGAAAGTATTGCGGAAGAAATCGTCATCAAATCGCAACATCTGATAGAAAATCTCTCAGTAATTTGATCGCTATCGCAAAAATGAAATGATCCATTTCATTAAATTACCTGTCGGAATAAATGTTTGATATTTTCCTGTTCGAGGACAGAGGTGAGGGCTGATGGATTTGCATCAGTAAATGAATAGAGGCGGCGGTCGCGCCTTTCTATAGTGAAAGCGATCTGCCTTATCGGCTCCCGGCACATAAACCACTCAATAATAACGGAGATGATATGTTCCCTCAGACTCTACCTGCACCTCGCCGTCACCCTGAAAACCAGATCCCCACGCTGCGCTGGGGCATTGTCGGACCCGGCTGGATCGCCGACCACTTTGCCAATGCGTTGCGTCATCATACTCAGCAGCAACTGGTGGCGGTGTCGTCACGCAGCCTGGAGAAAGCGCAGGCTTTTGCCAGCAAATGGGATATCCCGCATGCCGTCGAAGGCATTGATGCACTGCTGAGCCGGAATGACATTGATGTGGTGTATATCGCCACACCGCACAATCATCACTTTCCTGATGGGCTGCGCACGCTGCAAGCCGGCAAACATGTGCTGATTGAAAAGCCGCTGGCGCTTAATGCGCAGCAGGCGTTGCAGCTCCAACAAGAAGCGCACAAACAGCAACGCTTATGCGTGGAGGCGATGTGGTGTGATTTTGCGCCGAAATACGACGTCATCCGTCAATTGCTAGCCGATGGCGCATTAGGAGATGTTCATACATTGATCGCCGATCATGGTGAATATTTTACGCAGGATCACCGCATTTTTAATCTCGATCTGGCGGGCGGACCGATGCTGGATCTCGGTAGCTATTTGATCGGCTTCAGCGTGCTGGTCGCTGGCGCACCCGACAGCATTGTGGCGAAAGGCCAGCCCGCACCGGGCGGCGTCAATGGCCAAACCTCAATGCTGCTAACCCATGGCAATGGCATGCATTCAGTGCTCAACACCACGCTGTTCAGCAACACGCCGGGCACTGCCGTTATCGCCGGACGTGATGCCACGCTTTATCTCGACGGCCAATTCTATGCGCCGGGCAATTTCCGTCTCACCTCCAGCGATGGCCGCCACACGCTGCGCTGGGAAGAACCGAACAATCGCTATATTCAGCTCTGTCATGAAATCGAACATACCGCCTGGTGCATTCATCAGGGGCTGCTTGATTCGCCGGTCCGTCCGCTGGCCACCTCACTGGCCACACTGCACGCCATGGATGAAGTCAGGAAGCAGATCGGTGTGGTGTTTAATGAAGAGCGCACCGCTTAACGATCAGGAGAACAACATGAAAATCGCTTTTGATGTGGATGTCATCAGAGAAATGGGCATCACGCGCATGGTGCATCAGGTGGCCGAATGGGGTTACAAGTACATCGAGCAGTCACCCCATCCGCAGATTAATCCGTTCTACAAACACCCGAAAGCCAGCCGGGAAATCATGCGCGAATACAAAAACGCCCTGAATGCGACCGGCCTGGAGATATCATCATTTATCACGGTTTATCGCTGGTCAGGCCCGGATGAGTTGCGTCGTCAGGCGGCGGTGAAAAACTGGAAACGCATGATTGAGATCGCCGTCGAGATGGGCGTGCAGGTGATTAACACCGAGTTGTCCGGCAACCCAAACGAGCCAGAGATCTGTGAAGAGATGTTTTATCGCTCTATGGAGGAGCTGCTGCCGATCATCGAACGTGAAGGCATTCGCGTCGAAATTCAGGCTCATCCATGGGATTTTTGCGAACAGAACAACGAAACGGTGGACATCGTGAAGTCGTTCCGCAGCGATAACGTCAAATATATCTACAGCGCGCCACACACCTTCTACTACGACAAAGGCGTGGGCGATGTGAAAAACATGCTGCATTACGCAGGCGACGATCTGTCGCATATGCTGATTGCCGATACCATGAACCACACCAAACACTGTCGCTATATCGTTAACCCGCCGGGTGTGGATGCGACCATTCATCAGCACGTTGCCGTGGGTGAAGGTGAAGTGAATTTCGATGCTCTGTTTGAAGCGCTGCGCGAGATGGATTTCGCCAACCGCACGTATAAGGTGGGCGGTGAGTCGATTATCTCTGCGGCGCTGTTTGGCTATCCGGAAAAGATGAAGTATCAGGCGGTGGAAACGCGTGAACTGATCGAGCGTGAGCTGCTGAAGTAAGCGCGGCAAGCAGATGATATTTCCCCCTCTCCCATGGCGAAAGGGGGAATGAATCGCGCGAGTGCTCATCACAGGAGCTGATGGAAAGCCTCTCTCCACCGACACGCTCCCCCACCAGCGGGAGAGCGTTGCGATAACGGCATCAGATTGCCACCCTCTCCACTTCTACAAATTCACCCCGCGTCAGCGATAACTGCGCCGCCTCGGCAATCGCCTGCGCGCGCAGGCCGTCGATCAATCCCGGCAGTCCTTCGATTTTCTCTCCGCCGATATGGCGCACAAACGCATCCAGATGGGTGTAATACGTCTCTTTCACGCGGCTGAACCAGTCGGCATACAGACCTGGCTGGATGATCCCTTTACCCTGATACAACGTGGCGCCGCGCGCTGACTGGGCCTCTGAAGCCAGCATCCCTTCACTGCCCATCACGCTGATGCGTTCGTCATAGCCGTAAGCCGTGCGGCGGGTGTTATCCAGTTGCGCCAGCGCGCCCTGCTGCATGCGCATGATCAGCACCGAAGTATCAACGTCAAAATCGCGGATCTCCGGCATCGCCAGTGCGGCACCGAGTGCGCCAACGGTGCTGACTTCATCTTCTGTCAGCCAGCGCAGCAGATCGAAAAAGTGAATCGCCTGATCGCGCATCTGGCCACCAGAGGCTTGTAGATAGCTAATCGGCGGCAGTTCTGAAGCGCGGCATACCATCTGAATCAGCTCGGTACGGCCAATCAGCCCCTGCTTTAGCTGTGATTTAAGCTGCTGATGGCTGTCATCAAAACGGCGATTGAAGCCCACGGTAACAGGAACCTGCACCGGGGAGATTTTTTCCACCACATCGCGCGCACGCTGCAGCGACAGGTCGATCGGTTTCTCGCAATACACCGCCTTGCCCGCCAGCACCGCCTGCTCCAGCAGTTCGGCATGGGTTGGCGTGGCGCTGGCAATCAGCACCGCGTCAATCGCATCAGTGTTCAACGCCTGCTGAACGCTGGCGGCCTTTGCACCAAAGCGTTGCGCTACCGCTTCGGCGCGTGAGACATCAATATCGCACACCAGCGCCAGCTCCACGCCAGGATGTGCGGCCAGGTTTGCGGCATGCACCTGGCCGATAAATCCACTACCAATCAAGGCAAAACGTTGCGGGGTCCGCATTTTAACGCTCCTTTTGTTCACACTTCGGAATAGCCGATGTTGTCAAAATAGCGCTTTCTGGCAGGCTAGCTGAACGCGGTTTTTGATGGAATTACCTCACATGAAAGCACTGACGCTGGCGGAGTTGGCGAAGCAAGTTGGCGTGGGCGTGGCCACGGTTGATCGGGTTTTGAACGATCGCGGTGGCGTGTCTCCTGCGATGACCAAAAAAATCCTGCAAGCGGCGCGGGATGCGGGTTTAAAGCGTATCTTGCCCGAGGAGCATCGTCACACCTGGCAGGTTGAAGTACTGCTGAGCGGCAACGGTGCCTTCTTTTTTCAGCAGCTGGCACAGGATTTCGCCCGGCTGGCTGATGAGCTGGGCTATCGCCGGTTGCGACTTCATCGCACGCTGATCCCGGAAAACGCGCCGGAGAAGCTGGCCGCGCACATTGCCGCCAGCAGTAAAAAGATGGATGCGCTGATCGTTTTCGCGCACGAAAATCCGCTGATTTATGATGCTTTAGCGGCGTGTCAGGCACGTGGTGTGCCGGTGATCACTATGGTGACGGATCTGCCCGATGCGGCGCGCTTGTGCCATGTCGGCATCGATCAGTACAAAGCCGGACGCACCGCGGGATTGATGCTCGGCAGCATGATCAATGCACCGGGCGATGTGGTGTTGGTGAGTGGTCGCGCGGATTACTCGGCACATCGTCAGCGAATTGAAGGTTTTCAAGCCGTGCTGGCGGAGCGTTTTCCGCAGCTCAGGTTGCGTGAAATTTTGGCCGGGCAGGATGAACGCGATCGCATCAGCCGACTGCTGGAGAAAACCCTGGCCGGATCGCAAAATATTGTCGGCCTTTACAATACTGGCATGGGCAACACGCAGATCCACGAGGCGCTGGCGCGCCATCGTCTCGGCGGCAAAGTGGTGTATGTGACTCATGAGCTGTATGCCACCACGCGCCAGCTATTGGAAAAACGGGTACTCACGTTAACGCTCGATCAAAACACCCTGCGCCACGCCCAGCTGGCGCTGACCTTATTGCTAAAACATCTCGAAGAGGGCGAACAGCCCGATACCTATCAGCCCGGTAAAGTGGACTTTATGCTCTTTACGCAAGAGAACATCTCTTAAACACACTTTGCATCTCACCGCCAGCGCGGTTAAATCGCCTTCATCTGTCGCTGCTACACTCAGTAGCAGCAAAAAACGCAATCACAACAAGGCGAAATCACTATGTCGGAAAATCAGTATCAGCCCGCGAAAGTCTGGACCTGGGACCCGGAAGCCAAAGGTAACGGCGCGAAAACCAACCGTCCGTTCGCCGGGCCGACGCATGAGAAAACGCTGCCGGTCGGCAAACATCCGCTGCAGCTCTATTCACTCGGTACGCCAAACGGCCAGAAAGTGACGATTCTGCTGGAAGAGCTATTGGCCGTCGGTGCCAAAGAAGCCGAATACGATGCCTGGCTGATCCGCATCGGTGATGGCGATCAGTTCTCCAGCGGCTTTGTTGACGTCAACCCCAACTCCAAAATCCCGGCATTGAGCGACCATTCAGTGACGCCACCGCTGCGCGTATTTGAGTCTGGCAACATCCTGCTGTATCTGGCTGAGAAATTTGGCCACTTTATCCCGGCTGATATCGCTGGCCGTACGGAAACCCTGAACTGGCTGTTCTGGCTGCAGGGCTCTGCGCCTTATCTTGGCGGTGGCTACGGTCACTTCTATTTCTACGCGCCAGAAAAAATCGAGTACGCCGTCAACCGCTTCACGCTGGAAGCCAAGCGTCAGCTGGATGTACTGGATCGTCAGCTCGCGAACAACCGTTTCCTCGCCGGCGAGGAATACACCATCGCCGATATCGCTACCTGGCCGTGGTACGGCAACCTGGTGCTGAACAACATCTATGGCGGCGGCGAGTTCCTTGATGTGCAGTCGTACAAAAACGTGGTGCGCTGGGCCAAAGAGATCGCTGAGCGTCCAGCGGTGATTCGTGGTCGCAAAGTGAATAAGGCCTTCGGTGCCGAACCGCAGGATCAACTGCTGGAACGTCACGATGCATCCGACTTCGACACCAACACCGAAGACAAACGTCAGGCGCGAGGAGAGCAGTAATGGCCGCTTATGTGGTGATGATTAAAGACGAAACGCTGGATAAAGACGAACTGGCGACGTACGCGCAAAAAGCCGGTGAGGCACGTGGCGATCATCAGATCACGCCGCTGGCATTTTATGGCGATCTTGAAGTGCTGGAAGGCCGTGATGCAGAAGGCGTAGTGGTGCTGGAGTTTGCGGATATTGACGCAGCAAAAGCCTGGTATCACAGCCCGGCGTATCAGGAAGCGAAAGCCCATCGAGTCAAAGGCGCGAACTATCGCGTGTTACTGGTCAAGGGTGTGGCTTAATCTGCCAACAAGGGCGCACTTCATTCGGTGCGCCCTGCCAGCCTGAGAAGTCGTGATTTGCTCGTCTCGCCGATTTTCAATCCAATCTGAATAACGCAATCGCCTGCTGTAACCGGTTCGCCTGCTGTTGCTGCAGATGCGCGACCTGCATGGTTTCTGCCACGTGCTGAACGTTGTGATGCACGCTATGATCGATGCTATTGATACTCTGCTGAATCTGCTCAATGCTCAAATTCTGCTGCTCACTCATCTCAGACAGCTCGGTGACCAGCTGTGACAATCCGCTGATGCTGCTGTGAATCGCGCGCATGGTCTGTGCCGCATGCTCAATCTGCACCGTGCCATGCTCGGTGCTCAACGTGCTGGCATCCATCAGTTGGCGAATTTCGCGGGCGGCATTCTCGCTGCGCATCGCCAGGTTACGCACTTCACTCGCCACTACTGCAAAACCGCGCCCCTGACTTCCGGCGCGCGCCGCTTCCACCGAAGCGTTCAGTGACAGAATATTAGTCTGGAAAGCGATGCCGTCGATCAATTCTAAAATCACTTTCACCCGCTGTGACTCTTCGCTGATTTTCGCCATTGAGCCAATCGCCGACTGAATATTTTCCTCTCCGCGCGTCGCCACCGCGCGCGTATCCCGCGCTAACTCGCTTGCACTCTGCGCTTTGTCACGCGTTAAGCTGGCGGCGATGCTGATTTCCGTCATCGCACTGGCGGCTACTTCCAGCGCCTGCGCCTGTTCATCGGTGCGGGTCGAAAGGGCGGCGTTGCGTTGCAAAATACTCTCAGACTCCGTTAGCAAGGCACTCACGCCGAGACTCACCTGATGGAGGGTGCCATGCATGGTGCCTAACGTGGTACTGAAAGTGCGTGCGAACGGGGTTTCACTCTGATGCGTATTCGCATTCAGCGTCAGATACCCGGCCTGTTGGTTGATCTGTGATGCCAGCTCTGCCACTTCGCTCGCGGAACGTGCATCGGCGGCCATCTGACGCGCAATCTCCAGCAAGATGGCGGTCTGCGCCACCACAAACAGGGCATGAAACAGCACCATGTCCCAGCCCGGATGGTGGAATACCACCACGCCAAACAGATCGTTTTCTTGCAGATAATTAAACAGGACATGATGCGTGGCCGCCGCCGCCGCCCCCACCATCAGCGGACGGATGTCGCGCCACGCCAGCAGCACTGACATCAACACAAATACCGAGAAGTGATATTCGGTTTCACCGCCGCCGAGTTGAATCAGTAAACCTGCCCAACCGATCAGTAGGGCTGAGAGCACCAGCCTTGAAGTCAGCGTGCCGCGCAGGACGGTGCCAAAGAAGGTCGACAGTAGTGCCAACGCCAGACCGGCAATCAGCGCTACGGTTAAGCTGTCATTCATCCACCCTACACCGAGCGCAATCGGCCACAATCCCCAGTTAAGGATGACCGCAAGGCTGTCTGCGCGCTGTGCAATACGTCGCAGCGAAACCATTTCCACCGGCGCGGCGTCCGGGCCTGACAAGGGCGTTGCGATCATGGCAGTTTTCCACACCAGAGGTTGATTAAGATGCCCAAAACGCAAGGGCTAAACGCTCAGACTGAGTGGAGAAATTATCGGCGTGGTATCAGGAAAGTTTAGGACCGTTAATAATTGAAAGGGAAGGATGTGAGCAGGTTCACTTGAATGCGATGATTCCCCGGGCAGCACAGGCGCAACGTCGTGCGCCTGTGCCGTATCGCTCAACTTACTTCGCAGCAAACTGCGCGTAGTTCTCCGGGGTAATGGTCTGATACGGTACCCAGTTGTATTCCTGCACTTTCTGTTTATCCAGCAGCGCTTTCGTCACCTGCACCGCGCCGGTTGCCTGGCCTTTAGCATCCTGGAAAATAGTCAGCGTCATCTTGCCGTTTTTGACGAACTGCTGCCCGTCAGGCGTGCCATCAATCCCCGCCACCAGAATCTTTTCATTTTTCGCCTGACTGAGTGCCATGATGGCACCAATTGCCATTTCATCATTATTAGCGGCAATCGCATCGATCGGGCGCTGATTCAGCAGCCAGCTCGACACCACATCCACGGCTTCATTGCGCTGCCACTTGGCGGTCTGCTTCTCAATCACTTTCATGTCTTTGTATTTGGCGATCACCGCTTCGACCGCACGGGTACGCTCACGCGCTTCCTCATTGGACAGAGCGCCCATCAGAATCGCCACATTGCCTTTGTAATTCATTTTCTTCGCTAACGCTTCCATCTGCATTTCCCCGCCCAACGCGGAGTCCGAACCGACATACGCCATGTCGCCCGGCAGTTTCACTTCTGGCTTACGATTGACGAAAATCAGCGGGATATTGGCGTTCTTCGCCGCATTAATCATCGGCAATACGCCCTGCGTATCCACGGGATTCAGGATGATGGCGTCTACGCCCTGGTTGATAAAATCATCAACCTGCTGTACCTGCAGCGCCACATCCCCTTTGGCATCCACGAACTGGCCGTTTAGCTGATTAGCCTTCAACTCTGCCTGCATCTGCGTGCGCAGAATCGAGACAAAGTTGAGGTCGAAGTTAGCCAGCGCGACGCCGACGGTGAAGGTTTTCGCACTGACGCTCAAACTCAGCAGCAGCGAGCACAGACAAAGCACGATGTTTCGGATGTTCATGAGGTGATTCCTGTAGGTTGAGGTTTTATTGTTATGACGCCGGGCAACAGGCAAATACCCGGCGGTAAAACGCTTAAATCGTGAAGTGATCGCGGAACTGCTCTAGCGCGGCCGTGCTGTCACCGCTGGCCCAGCCCTCCATCGCCACCGCGCCGCTGTAACCTACTTCCTGCAGTGCACGCGCGATTGCGCGATAGTTGATCTCGCCGGTGCCCGGCTGCTGGCGACCCGGTACATCCGCCACCTGAACTTCGCCAATCGCGGAACCGCTGCGGCGAATCAGCTCAATCAAATTGCCCTCGCCAATCTGCGCGTGATAAAGGTCGAGATTCATCTTCAGCGCCGGGCTGTTGACCGCCTCCACCAGCGCCAGGGTATCGGCAGCCAGCGCAAACGGGGTGCCGGGATGATCGACCGGCAGGTTGAGGTTTTCGAGGGTGAACACGCGCCCGGCGCGCTCGCCCAGTTGCGCCACTTTGCGCAAGGTATCGACCGCTTTCAGCCACATCGCACCGGTTACCACTTCCACAGGTTTGACCGGCAAGCCTTTGTCATCCAGCCCGGTGCCGTGCAGATTTAATCCCGGGCAGTTAAGCCGCTCAGCTACGGCCAGCGAGGCTTCAGCACTTTGCAGCAGCTGCTGGATCTCGTCATCGTCGGTGAGATTGCCGGTGAGATAGCCGGTCATGGAGGTGAATCGCGCACCTGTGGCGACCAGCGCATCAATGTCTTTATTGGCCCATCCCCAGATTTCGACGCCAAACCCCAGCGCGTGAATGCGTTTCACACGCTCGACGAAAGGCAGATCGAGGAACACCATTTCGGCACAAACTGAGAGTTGATAAGCAGCCATTAGCGCGCTCCCACTTTGACAGGCAGGTTGTGGGTGACCGATTCAATACAGGCCAGCGCAATCTCCAGCGCATTGCGCGCGTCTTCGCCGGTGGCGCGCGGTGTTTCACCGGTGCGGATACAGCGGGCAAACTCGATCATTTCCGCCACATAAGCTTCGCGCAGCAGATCCGAATCCATACGCGAAGTCTCCATGCTGATACCACTCGCGCTGTAGCGCACACAGTTAGATGAGGTGATATGGCCCGCCTGCAGCATCCCATTGCTGCCAAACACTTCGCCGCGCACGTCATAGCCGTACACTGCCTGGAAGTTGGCTTCCGCGATGGCAATCGCTCCGTTATCAAAACGAATCGTCACCACCGAGGTATCCAGCAAGCCTTTATCCTTGAAATCCGGACGCACCAGCGCATCAGCAATGGCATACACTTCCACCGGTTTTGCCCCGTGGTTGAAATGCAGCAGCGTGTCGAAATCGTGGATCAGCGTTTCGAGATAAATGGTCCACTGTGGGATGCGTGAAGGATCGTGCAGCGCCGGATCGCGCGTCACAGAACGACTCAACTGCGTAATACCGTTCTCACCCGCCTTCACTGCCGCAATCGCCGCCGCAAAACCCGCATCGAAACGGCGATTAAAGCCCACCTGCAACACCACGCCCGCGCTTTTGGCGGCGGCAATCGCCCGATCAGCTTCCTCCAGCGTGACGGCCATCGGCTTCTCACAAAATACGTGTTTTCCGGCATTCGCTGCGGCAATTACCCACTCGGCATGGGTGCGAGCGGGCGCTGCAATGGCAATCGCATCAATCTCTGGATCTTGCAGCAGCGCATGCAAATCGCTGTAGGCTTTTGCTACACCCAGCTTGCTGGCAAGTTTCTCAGCGGCACCGGGCTGCGGATCGGCCACCGCCGCCAGCGTGGCGCCGGGTACGCGATACGCCAGATTCTCGGCGTGGAAGCTGCCCATTCGCCCTGCGCCAATCAGACCAACACGTACCGGTTGAAGATGAAATGTCATAAATCATTCCTTACTGTTTTGGATATGTCCGCTCGGGACAGGTGAGATAGACATTTCATTGCAATCCAGATGCCAACTAAAAAGGGGCGATTTATGTGAGGCACCACACAGCGTTGCGCTGTGGATTGGTCATAAACTTTACATGTCAACTTCACATGTCAATAAAATGGACATTCCAGATTGACCAGGAGCCTCTGATGCGCGCCAGTGAACGTTTGCCGTTTAAAGATGAAAGCGACCCGATTTTCAGCCTGCCGGAAGGAGCTGAAGCGGGCGAATGGGATACCTTGTTGTGGCAGGGCTGGCACAGCTTTGTCAGGGGGGAACAACCGGGCTGGATGCGGCGCAGTATTTTGCAGTCCTGGCAGCGATCGCAGCAGCGCGCTATCGATCCCCATACCTTCGTCTACACTTCGCCACCCGCTGATGAGCTTAAGGCCATCCTTGCGCACAATGCCGAGCTGATTATGGTGGCGCGTAACGTGATGGAAAACCTGCTGGCCTATAACCCGGACGGCCATATCAATCTCACCGACGCGCACGGGGTCACGCTGCATTTTTGCGGTGCTGATTTAACGCCAATCGGTAGCATCCTGAGCGAAGAGGTGCTGGGTACCAACTGCACGGCACGTTGCCTGATTGAGCAACGGCTGGTGTATGTATTAAGCGGCGAAAACTGGAAGATCGATCTGCGTAAGCGCCACTACCAATGCGCCGCCGCACCGATCCGCGATACCGCCGGCCAACTGCTCGGCGTGCTCACACTCACCGCCACGCCGGATAACTTCAATGCGCACACGCTCGGCACGGTGCAGGCCGCTGCGGAAGCGGTAGGACAACAGCTGATGCTGCGCAGTTTGCTGGCGGAACAACAGTCGATCCTCGAAACCTTAAATGAGGGCGTGATCGTCTGCGATCGCCATGGACGGATCAAAACCTTAAACCGTTATGCGCGGCAGATCTTTAGCGGCCTCGATCCCCAAGCCGGCCCGATCGATGTGTTACTGCAACCACAGGGCGGATCGCTGCTGACCATGCCATTCTGTAACGACCGCGAGCTGCAGTTTATGCCGGATGGCGTGCAGCCCCTCTCCTGCCTGATTTCATTAATGCCCGCACCCGATGGTGGCCGCGTGCTGTCATTGCGTGAGAACCAGCGCATTCGGGCGATTACACGGCAGGTAATGGGCGTCAGCGCCAGTTATACCTTTGAGATGATTCGCGGCCACGCTCCTCGCGTGCAGCAAGCAATCCAGAAAGCACGCGCCAGCAGCCGAACGGACAGCACCGTGCTGTTAAGTGGTGAGAGCGGCACCGGCAAAGAGCTGTTTGCACAGGCGATCCATAACGCCAGCCCACGACATCAGGAACCTTTTATCGCCCTCAACTGCGGCGCTCTGCCGCGTGATCTGGTGCAGAGCGAACTGTTTGGTTATGTCGATGGCGCGTTTACCGGTTCCCGGCGTGGCGGCTCCGCTGGAAAATTCGAGCTGGCGGATGGCGGCACGCTGTTTCTGGATGAAATTGGCGAAATGCCGCTGGAGGCACAGACCAGTTTGCTGCGAGTATTACAGGAGAGTGAAGTAGTGCGTATCGGCGCAGCACATCCGCTGAGGGTCAATGTGCGCATCATCGCCGCCACCCACTGCAATCTTCTGGATGCGGTGGAAAAAGGCGCCTTTCGCCGTGACCTGTTTTACCGGCTTAACGTGATTTCATTAGCTATCCCGCCGCTGCGCGAACGACAGGAGGATATTCCAGGGCTGGTGAATACCTTTATTCAGGCGCTCTGTACTCGCTTGAAACGCATTGCGCCGCAGGTGTCGTCTGAAGCCATGCACTGCTTGCAGGCGTGGCACTGGCCGGGCAACGTGCGTGAACTGGAGAACCTGGTTGAACGCATGGTGAACCTGTGCGAAGGGCTGGAAATTGGCAAGTCGGATTTACCGGAAGAGATGACGCAGCGCGAACCGTTAACGGAAGCAGGCGTCTTGACCTCCTTGCAGGAGAATGAGCGCCAGCATGTATTACAGGTGGTGAGCGAGCAGAAAGGCAACCTGCGCCAGTCGGCACAGCTGCTGGGGATTTCACGTACCGCGCTGTATAACAAACTGAATATCTGGCAAGTGGATGTCACGGCTTTGCGAGGGAAATAGGATAACGGTGAGTGCGCCTCTCTTAACCTGCCCGCTCCCTGAATCCTGAGCTGGATTCAGGGATGACCGCAGAGTGGGGAGAGCACATTGCCCGCTCTCTACAACGACGCTCCACCGCAAATCACCAGTTCTTGCCCGGTTATCGCATCAGCAGCGGGTGACAGCACAAACCGCTCTCTACAACGACGCCCCACCGCAGATCACCAGCTCCTGCCCGGTTATCGCATCAGCAGCGGGTGACAGCACAAAACCGGCCAGCGCCGCCACTTCCTCCGGCTTGATGTAGCGCCCGATGGGCGGCAGCTTTGGTGGTGAACTGGCGCGGCCGGGTTGCAGCAGCATGGGCGTCTCTGTGGCTCCGGGCGCGATCACATTCACGGTGATACCCTGCGGCGCTAATTCCGCTGCCCAGCTGCGCGCCATCCCGACCATCGCCGCTTTGGTACTGACATACTGGCTGCGATTAGCGGCGCCGCGTGAGGTGCGACTGCCGATCAGCAAAATGCGATCGCCCTGCGTCATCTGCGGCTGCAAGGCGTTCGCCATGATCTGCGCCACCTGCACGTGCAAATACCACAGGCGCGCGCTCTGCTCCTCATCGAGATCGCCGAGCGGCGCTGCCGCCATCATGCCTGCGGCATGCACCAGCGCATCCACCTTTGGCAAAGCGGCCAGCGCCTGCTTCAGCAAACTGGCATCAAACAGATCCACACTCACCGAGGTAAAGCCCGGATGATCTTTCTTTACCAGCGTGCGACTGAACCCCGTCACCTGCCAGCCTTGCGCCAGCAGATGATCGGCAATCGCCGCGCCAATACCGGAACTGACACCCGTGACCAGCGCGTGTCGACTCATTGCTCTCCCCTCGCCCACGCTTCGTTAACGCGGACGTACTTAATCGCCTGACGGAAATAGGTATAGGCGATATGCAGCGCGCCATCGTCACTCTGTTTGATGCTGGGATAAGAGAACTCGCGATTGAGTTTCTGCTGCGAATTGTTGGTCATGCAGTAGCCGTCGCCTTCATCGAGATTACGCTGCCACGGCCAGCTTTTGCCGCCGTCCGGGGAAATGGCCAGCGTCATCGGTGCGCGCGGTGCGCCCCAGAATGCGGTGCGCCCGCTATGCACCACCGGTTCAGCCGCCACCGCCACATCATCATCCTCATCTTCGATTTCGTCATACAGCGACAGGCGACGCTCGCTGGCATCTTTGGCGCTCATGGCATTGAATACCAGCGCCAGATGGCCGTTATTCAGTGTGGTCACCTGAATTGAGGAATTATTGTTTGGCAGTTCAGTCGCCACCGGCGCACTCCAGCTTTCACCGCCATCTGTTGAACGACTTTGATAAATAAAGTCCGCCCAACGGCTGCGATACAGCGCCAGTAAGCTGCCATCCTGCAATAAAGTAATGTTCATGTGCACGCAGCCCAGGCTATCCGGCACCGCTACATCACGCCAGCTTTTGCCTTTATCACTGGAGATTTTTACCGCGCTGATGTCGTCATTACCCACCCACTTCGCGCCAGGCTGAGTGCGGCAATAGAACACCGGCAGCAGCCAGTTGCCATTCGGCAACACGGTAATCGGCTGGCGAATAAAGGTGCCGGGTTGATCGAGCAGCGTCTCGATGGCGCTCCAGCTGCGGCCAAAATCACGCGACTGGCGATAGCGCACAATGGCCGTGTCCTGATTGCCGGACTTCTGCGCCGTCCACAACAGCCACAATACCTGGTCAGGATCGAGGAACAGTACCGGGTTTTGCTCAGAACGCGTCGAATCATCAGAAAGTTTCTGCGCATCGCTCCACTGGCTGCTGCCCTTTTCCAGGCGTGAACACCACACTGAGATATCGGCGATTCCTTCCTGCGTGCCACCAAACCAGACACACAGCAGGTCGCCGTTCGGCAGCGGCAGCAAATTGGCAGCATGGTTCTGCGGACAGACCGAAGGCAGCATCGCCGTGAGCTGCTGCGCATCCTGCGCGTGCGGATGAAGGTTACCGTTACGTTCCACGGTAATCGTTGAATCGGTCATATCAGGCTCCACTGTTTTGCATTGAAGATTTTGGTGCTTTTTTGTCGTGCGTTTGCGGCGACGGGATCAGGCGATCAATCAACATGATCACCGCGGGCGTAATCAACGCCACATACATGTTATTAATGCCGAACGGATCGCCGAGCAGATACCAGACGGTGGTCACCACGCAGGCCCCAATCAGACCGGCATTTGCCCCACGGGTACTCTTATAGAACGGCAGGTAGAACGCAATAATCGCCACTACCGAGATCGACAGACGAATTGCGCGGGTAAAGAAGGAGAGCTTCAGCACCTCAGGCACGAACAGCACCAGGATTAACGGCAGGAAGCCAATCAGCAGCGACAGCCAGCGCGTCATGCGGAATTCACGTTCTGGCGTCGGGTTGCGGTACGGCACGTAGAAATCTTTTACCACCAGCGAAGCAATCGCCAGCGCTACAGTACTGACACTGACGAAAATCGATGCCACCAGCGAAGTGGTCACAATCCCCGCCAGCCATGGGCTCATATCCTGCAGGAAGACCGGCAGCGCATACAGGCTTTTGATATCCGGATGCAGGTACTTCGCCGCCACACCAATCAACGCAATGGCAATCGCAATTGGCATGCAGAAGAAGAAGGCAACCCAGGTTGCACGCTTCGCTGACTCAGCGCTTTTCGTGGAAGCAATCGCCTGAATCACAAACTGGGTGCAGAAAATCGAACCGATGGTGCCGATCATCCAGGCAAAAATCGTACTGGCCCCGATGTTGCCGTCCCACGTCCAATAGAAGTGCGGCATCTCTTTGATCATCGGGCTGACGCCACCGGTCATATGCAGTGCCACACCCAGAATGATCAGGATACCGATATATTTCAGGCCGCTGTGCAGCAGCGTGACCCACGCGATGCCTTTCATGCCACCAAACATAAAGTAGAAGGTACTCACAAGCGCGGTGATCACCGCCGCCGTGGTGAGATTCAGGTTCAATACAGTCGAGATCGCCGCCGCGCCGCTCACGTAGTTCCCCACGTTCACCAGCAGCAGCGCGTAGATCATGATGATAGAAATGATGTTTTTGGTCGAATTGCCGTAACGCTCAGCAATCGCACCGGAAATGGTGATTTTTCCGGTGTTATAAATGCGCTTAACCAGCAGAAATCCGAACAGCGGGAAGCCTATCGCGGCGCCAATCACCGACCATGACGCGGCAAAACCCCCTTCAAACGCCGCCTGTGCGGTGCCGATGGTGGATTTCGCGCCGATGTACTCAGACATCAACATTACACCCACGACAAAGGCTGGCATCACGTTGGATCCCGCCATGAAGTCGCCACTGTTTTTACTGCGCAGGCGCCAGGTCAGCCAGGTGGTAAACAGAATATACGCGATGACTATCCCGACGATAATCATCATCCCTTCTGTAGAGAACTGTTTCATTTTAGCCTCATTGATAACGTAGGGTCATGGCCTGCGCTGGGCTTCACGCTTGCCGTTAATGAGGTTGCCAATCTTGTTATTTTAGTGTCTGTGCACAACGGCAACCCTGTTTATGCTTATTGATTCATTTCACTCAAAGCAGAATGAATTCACGCATAAGCAGGGCAATTTATAGGCTAAACGGCAAATGATTTGTTTGATCATGCTCACAAACAGTCAATGATGATTATAAATAATCAAAAATCACTTAATAGTTACAAGGCGGACTGCAAAAAATCGACAAAGGCGCTAATGCGGGCGGGTAACTGACGCTGTGGCTGCCACACGGCAAAGATATCGCCATCCACCGTGCTCCATGCGGGCAGCACATGCAACAGTTCGCCACTTTCAATCATATGCTGCGCATCCCACCATGAGCGCAGCAGGATGCCGTGCCCGTCCATCGCCAGTTGCATCGCCACTTCACCATCGTTGGTGATCAGGCTGCCGTGCACCTTTTGCGTCAGTTGTTGCTCGCCGTTGCTTAAACGCCACAGGGCAAAGTCACTCTCATATTGCCGCAGTAAAATGCAGTTGTGTTGCGCCAGCGCAGCCACGCTGTCCGGCAAACCATGGCGCTCAGCGTATGCGGGCGCGCAGCATAACACGCGCGGATTGGTGCGTAACTTGCGCGCGATGAGACGGGCATCAGGCGGCTCGCCAATGCGGATATCAATGTCGATGTGGGAGTCGAGGAAATTGAGGGGCTGGCTGCTGAGCTGCAATGACAGCGAGACTTCCGGATGCAACGCGGCAAAGCGCGACACACAGGCCGCCACATGCCGGCGACCAAAGCCGAATGAGGCGTTGATGTTGAGCGAGCCACGCAGCACCGCGGCCTGACTGCTAACGGACTCTTCCAACTCCGCTAGTTGATCGAGCAACGGTCGCGCGCCTTCCAGATAGCGCTTACCCTCGGCGGTCAACTCCAGACGACGTGTTGTACGGCGCAACAGCTGCACGCCAAGTCGTTGCTCCAAATGGCTGAGGCGTTTGCTGACCGCAGGCAGTGACAAGCCCAGTTCACGCGCCGCTGCGGTTAAACTCTCCAGCGCTGCGACGCGCACAAAGAAGGCCAGATCGTCAGTCGAGGTACGCGATTCTCTACTTTTATTCAACATTGGCTTGCCGCTCAGGCTAATTATTTCCCGGTAATGCATGGTTATACTGCGTTCAGAACATCAACAGCAACCTGCGAGAACCCTATGAGCGGCAAAACCTACAAAATCGCCGTCATCCCTGGCGATGGCATTGGCAAAGAAGTGATGCCTGAAGGCATCCGCGTGATGGATGCAGCGGCAAAGAAATTCGATATTTCTCTGGAGTGGCAATGGTTTGACTTCGCCAGCGCCGAATACTGGCAAGAGCACGGCAAGATGTTGCCGGATGACTGGTTCGCCACCCTTAGCCAGTTTGATGCCATCTATTTTGGCGCGGTAGGCTGGCCGGATGTGGTGCCGGATCACGTGTCGTTGTGGGGATCGCTGCTGCAGTTCCGCCGCGAGTTTGATCAGTACGTCAACCTGCGTCCGGTGCGCCTGATGCCAGGCGTCAAAGCGCCGCTGGCGAATCGTCAGCCTGGCGATATCGATTTCTACGTGGTGCGCGAAAACACCGAGGGCGAGTATTCGTCGGTCGGCGGCACCATGTTCCCGGGTACCGACCGCGAAGTGGTGATTCAGGAGACAGTGATGACGCGCGTCGGCGTCGATCGCATCCTGAAATTTGCCTACGAGTTAGCGCAGAAGCGTCCGAAGAAACACCTGACGTCTGCCACCAAATCCAACGGTATTGCCATCACCATGCCGTATTGGGACAGCCGCGTTGATGCCATGGCTCCGAGCTACCCGGAAGTGAAAGTTGATAAGTATCATATCGATATTCTGACCGCGAACTTCGTGCTGCATCCGGATTGGTTTGATGTGGTGGTGGCCAGCAACCTGTTTGGCGACATCCTGTCAGATCTCGGTCCAGCCTGTACCGGCACCATTGGTATTGCGCCTTCCGCTAATATCAATCCGGAAGGGAAATTCCCGAGCCTGTTTGAGCCGGTGCACGGTTCAGCGCCGGATATCGCGGGTAAAGGCGTGGCAAACCCGATTGGACAGATCTGGTGTGGCGCGATGATGCTGGAGCACCTCGGTTACACCGAAGCGGGTGCCGCCGTGCTGGATGCGATTGAGCGCACCCTGGCCGCCGGTAACAGCCTGACGCGCGACCTCGGCGGTAGCGCCTCAACGGAAGAATTGGGTGTGGCGATCGCTGCAGCGTTGTAAAAATTAAGTGTCAATAGAGATCACAATAACCACAAAATAAGCATGGGAAATGAACTTTATTGATGTACCTTATTTTCAGGACAACGGTAAAAAGGAAATAATATGCCTATCCCGGCTTATTTGTGGTTAAAGGATGATGGTGGAGCGAATATTAAAGGCTCCGTAGATGTAACAGCAAGAGAACACAGTATTGAAGTGCAAGGATTCTCTCATGGAGTCACTTTACCGGTTGATGGTGCTACGGGTAAGATTACGGGAACCCGTACACATATGCCGGTAAGTTTTGAAAAGGAATTCGATTCATCAAGCCCCTACCTCTATAAAGCTGTCACATCAGGGCAGACATTAACTTCAGCAGAATTTAAATGGTACTGTATTAGTGATGCAGGAGAAGAGGTCGAATACTTCAATATGCTTTTTGAAGGTGTCAAAATTGTTTCCGTAATTCCTGGCATGGCAAATATAAAAGCGAACAGCCATCAAACTAACCATGTCGAATCCGTTGCGATGATGTATGAAAAAGTCACATGGAGATATTGTGATGGCAATGTACAGCACACTGATGCATGGAATGAACGAAACTAATCAATCCCTGATCAATGACGCTTTTTGAAAACCTTTATCAGATAAAGCGTGAGTGCTAAAAGACTCGCGCTTTCAATAACAGATGAAGCAATAATCAATTGACCGTAAAACCCCTCCGCATCACCCAAACCATATGCATAGGTAAAGTCAACAAATGCAGACTGATTTCTATTAAGAAAGGCGAAACCTATTGAATGATTAATAGGAATGAGTATAAAAAAAACAAAGAAGAAAAATGCAATTTTTAGTGGGAATCTGATATCAGAACTATGCGCTACAGGCATCTGAAAAACTCCCATCAATGACCTCAATTGTCCCATAAGAATAGAAACTGGTGCCTGGGATGTTTTTATTCCCATAAGTGTAAGTCATCAATGCCTGACGAATTTTAAGAAAATCACTACGATACTGTAGGGTAATACAACCTTGTGATATTCCAGCAGGGCCAATTGGATGAAGACGAAAGTTACCGCGTTTAATACCTTCAATAAACGTATAATCGTCAATGAGTGCGTCATGGCGAAAAAGTCCAAACCATTCTGCATGAACAACAGGTGAACTGCCCGGCCATGACCAAAATTCTCGGCTCATATTATATAACATACTCTTCATGCCATTCGTTGGTCGCTTGACGATGTAATACAGACCTAAGGGTAAAGGCCCATTAAATGGAACGGATGCACATGCCGGGCGATTGCGATAATGATTATTGCCCGAGAAAGCCATGAAATGGCCAATTCCCGGTAATATGAGTGGAGAGAACTGAGTACCCGTAAGAATAAACTTTCCATTAATAGCCATGTAATTTCCTCCTGAAATTAACCATGGCACAATAACCATAAACTGTTTATGGGTGTTAATTAAATATCCCAGGATTTTCCAACACTGTGCATTCCATCACAGGTTGCAATCCAGACGCCCCAAAGGGTGCCCCTACTTCACCGCCCCTTCCGTCACGCCACTGATAAACTTGCGCTGGAACACCAGGAACACCACTACCAGCGGCATGATCACAATCATCGCGCCCGCCATTAGCACTGGAATATCAATGGTGTTTTTGTTCTGGAAGAACATCATGCCGATTGGCAGGGTACGCAGTTCATCCTTGTTCACCAGAATCAGCGGAATCAGGAACTCATTCCACGTCCAGATAAACAGCAGCAGCGCCAGTGTTGATAGCGTTGGCCAGATGGCGGGCACCAGAATGCCCCACAGGATTTTGCGCCGGGATGCGCCATCCATCACCGAGGCTTCCACCAGTTCGCGTGGCACCTGCTGGAGTGCGGTGGCAATCATCAGCGTGGTAAATGGCAGCGATAAAGCAATTTGCGGCAGAATCAGCGCCAGATAAGTATTCGTCAGTCCCATCCAACGCAGTTCATGGTAGAGCGGAATAATAAAAGCCTCGCTCGGCAGCACCATGCCCAGGCCCAGCATCGCGGCTATCAGCTTCTTACCGGGGATTTTCAGCCAGGCAAAGCCAAATCCCGCCAGGATCCCTAACAAAATGCTGCTGATCACCACCGGGATCACCACCAGCACCGAGTTCATAAAGTAGACGTTGAAGTGCCCCTGCTGCCAGGCCGTCACGTAGTTTTTGAAGTTCAGCGATGAAGGCAGCGTGAACACGCCCTGAAACAGCTCCATCTGGGTTTTGAACGAGGTCATCAGCGCCATTAAAAACGGCAGGATGGTCATCAGCGCGACAATCCAAATCAGCGCGCGTGAGACAACAGGCGTACCGCGCATCAGTGACGCTCCCGAATAGCAAAATGAATACACGCGTTGATCATCAGCACAATCAACATACTGAACACGGCCACCGCAGACGCGTAGCCAAAGTAATGCAGGTCAAAGCCCTGCTTATACATAAAGATGTTGGTCACCATGGTCGAGGTGCCCGGTCCGCCTTGCGTCATGACATACACCAGGTCGAAGGCCTTCAGACTGGCGATCACCGTCAGCAGCAGCGCAATGCGCAATTCCGGACGCAGCGAGGGCAGCGTGATACGCATGAATTTCTGACGCCGTGATGAACCATCCAAATCGGCGGCTTCTAACAGCGAGGGATCCATACGCTGCAATCCGGCCATAAACAGCACCAGACAGAATCCAAAGAAATACCAGGTGGCGACAAAACCCACGGCCGGTAACGCCCAGGTGAAATCGCCTAACCAGGAGAGCGCCAGCTGTGGCAATCCGATGGCGCGCAGGAACTGATCGATAGGACCAAACGCTGGGTTATACAGCCAGCGCCACACCACGCCAAGAACCGCCATCGGCATGATGTAGGGCAGGAAAAACAGGATACGCAATACGCTGCGCTCTTTACCGTTGCGCGTGTCATACAGGAAGCTGCACAGCAACAAACCGACGCCAATCGGCAGCAAGGTGTAAAACAGCATCAGTAGCGCGTTGTTGCCCAGCGCCACCCAGAACACCGGATCCTGGAACATGCGTACGTAGTTGCTGATACCGGTGAAAATCGGCAAGGAGGTGCCATCCCACTCGGTGAAACTGATGCCGAGCGAGGCCAGCAGCGGCAGGAGTAAAAACACCGCATAAACCAATACGGCGGGCAGGAGATAAAGCGCATTGCGCCAGGCAGATTTGTTCAGCATAACCTTACTCGCTTGCAGGCTAATTCACGGCCCGGCATCATCGCCGGGCCGGACGTCATCAGTGCTTCAGGGTTTTCAGGTAGCGTTGATAGTTATTGTCGAAATTGGTGACCATCTGCTCCGGCGTCTGTCGCCCTGCCAGCAACAGCTGCACGTTCTGATTCAGCTCGGCATTCATGGTCGGCGTGGCCCAGTCCAGATAATGGCCGAGGCCATCATGCTCGTTAAGGGTGACCCAAACCTGATATGTTTCTGCCAGCAGGGGATTATCCGCCGGGATCTGTGCATTCTTGCTGGTGCCCGCCGGCAGGAAGCCCACTTTCAACCAGCGGTTAGCCATCTCGTCGGAAACGATGTAGTCGATAAATTTGGCCGCCGCATCCTGCTGCTCTTTGGTTTTCGCGGTGTTGGTGATCGAGAACGCCAGATCGGTACCGCCCACCATTAGCGCATGTTGCACGCCCTCACCCATCGGCATCGCCGCGAAGTGCACATCTTTATTGTCTTTGAACTGGCCGAGATACCAGGTGCCGCTCACCAGGAACGCGGCCTGACCATTCTGGAACAGCGTGGCCGCATCATCATGACCAATGCCTTCGAAGCCGGGGAAGAAGTAGCCTTTGTCTTTCCAGCTCTTCATCATGCTCGCCGCTTTCACCAGCTTGTCGTCTTTGAAGGTGCCGCCCACGTCGTAAATCAGATCGTCGAGGGCTTTGCGATCTTTACTCTCAATTTGTGCTTCCCACACCGCACTCAGCAGCTGCTGGCCCATGTTGCCGTCCAGCAGGCCAAGCATCATCGGCGGCGTACCCGCGGCTTTTAGTTTCTCCATTGCCGCTTCCAGTTCAGGCAGGGTTTTCGGTACCGCGACACCCGCTTTGTCCAGCAGCGCCTTGTTGTAATACAGCCCCACCATTTCACCGAGACTCGCCACGCCATACAGCTTGCCGCTACCAAAGTCTTGTTTATCAGACCAGCGGTTACGCTTGAGGATCGAATCCGGGAAGCGCGTGGTCCAGCCGTAGGTTTTGGCATAATCGTCCAGCGGCCACAGCAGTTTGTCTTTCACCAGCGAACCCATATCACCACCGCCCTGATTGACCTGCGCGATTTGCGGGCCATCACCGGCGGTCAGCGCCAGCTTCAGTGGAATACGCGTGTCTTCAAAGGAGTGCACCGAGCGCTGGATGGTAATGTCGGGATTCTTTTGCTGGAACGCTTTAACCGCTTCATCCACGGCTTCGGTTTGCTGCGGATAGTTATAAATATCCCATTCGTTCAGCGTGACCGCTTGTGCCGTTGCCATGGTCGCACCGAGCAAAATCCCGGCAGAAACCAGACGCGACACACTGCGCAGTGAGCTTTTCATACGGGACGGACGTTTGGTTGAATCACACATCATGCTCGGTTTCTCCAACAGATGACTGGCTTCCCTTCATCGCGACACCTGCATGTCCTGGCAGGTTGATTCAGCAGCAGTAATAACGACGTTAATTCATACTTACTTTATGCACAAAAGAAAGTCAAACACCCTCACTGCGGAATTTTTGCTCTGTGATACAGTGCAAATTGTGAGAAGAAAGGCGGGCTATACAGCAGAGAATCCTGCCTGACAACCGCTGAAGCGCACACCATAAGAAGACCCACCCCTACAGCCAGCACAAATCACTCACGCCGTTCACCTGCATTAACCCACTGACAGACCATATGAAAATTCTATACTTATTAAGAGATGTAAGAGGCCTGTGCGGCATAATCATCCCAGAACACAGGCACCACAGGCTCTGCGCCGCTTTACGGGGCCGTTCACGCCATCGCCCGCCCTCAGGATTTACCTCCGTGTTGTGCGGTAGCGCAATTATTACACCTTGAAAACTAAGTCAGCTTTATTTACCGTAAAATCTGTTCATCTCATGACCACAGAGGCACCACCATGACGGCTAAAGGTGTTATTCGCCGCGCCAGCGAGAGCGATTTTCCCGCCCTGTCGCGCATCTGCTTAGAAACAGCCAATGCGGGCACTGACGCCACCGCGCTCTATTCCGACCCGGCACTGCCCGGCCTGCGCTTTGTCATTCCCTATGCGCGCTTTGCGCCTGACTTTGCTTATGTCCTTGAAATAGAGGGTGAAGTGATGGGTTATGCGGTGGCAGCACCGGATACACGCGCCTTCGAAGCAGAGTTGGATGCGCAGTGGTGGCCGCCACTGCAACAGCAATATCGCGATTACACGCCGCAAGCCCCCCTCGACAGTAAAGTGCTGGATGGCATCCTCCAGCCGGATACCGCTGCGGAACAACTGGTGGCGCAATGGCCTGCACATCTGCACATCAATCTGCTGCCGCCAGCGCAACAGGGCGGCTGGGGACGAAAACTGATTGAGCAGTTGCTGCAGGATCTGCGTGCCGCTGGCGTGCCGGGTGTTTCTCTGGGCGTAAGCCTGCAAAACGAGAAGGTGTGCGGCTTTTATCAACGTCTCGGTTTTACGCCCATTATGCGCAGCAACGCCATCTACATGGGCCAACTACTCTGATTGAGGCATCACCATGACCAGCCTGCATCTGCAAAGCGTTAAAAAGTCCTACGACCATGTGAATGTGATCCACGGTATCGATCTCACCATTAACAGCGGCGAGTTTGTGGTGTTTGTCGGCCCTTCCGGCTGCGGTAAATCGACGCTGCTGCGCATGATTGCCGGGCTGGAGGAGATCAGCGACGGCAAGCTGTTGATTGAAGGCGCAGACATGACGCACCAGCCCGCTACCGAGCGCGGCATTGCCATGGTATTTCAGTCCTATGCGCTCTATCCGAATATGACGGTGCGCGGCAATCTGGCTTACCCGCTGGAAGTAATGAAGAAATCCAAAGCGGAGATTGAAACGGCCATCAACCAAACTGCTGCGCGACTGCATCTGACGGAACTGCTGGATCGCCTGCCACGTGCGCTCTCCGGCGGCCAGCGCCAGCGTGTGGCCATTGGCCGCGCCATCATCCGCCATCCCCGCATTTTCCTGTTTGATGAACCCCTTTCCAATCTGGATGCTGAGCTGCGGTTACAGATGCGCATTGAGATTGCTCGCCTGCATGCCTCATTGGGCAACACCATGATTTATGTCACGCACGACCAGCTGGAAGCGATGACGCTGGCCGATCGTATCGTGGTACTTCGTCAGGGAAAAATTGAGCAGGTGGGTGCACCGATGTCGCTGTATCACGATCCCGACAATCTGTTTGTCGCCGGGTTTATCGGTTCTCCTAAGATGAACTTCCTGCAGGCGGAAATCGCCACGGCCTCGCCGGGTGCCGTCCAGTTGCGCGTTCCTGCATTGGGCATCCACACTCTGACCATGAAGATCGATGCAGCCTGTCACGAAGGACAAAAAGTCACGTTGGGAATTCGGCCCGAACATTTCTCTCCGGCCAACGAGGATGACGCTACGCTGAGCTTTAGCGCCGACTTGTCATTCAGCGAGATGCTGGGGCACACCAACTATCTTTACCTGGATATCGGTGAGGAGAAATTACTGGTGATTGAGGAGCGCAACGCGGCAGAACATGAGATTGGCGACCGCGTCAGTTATCAGATTAATGCTGAGCGCGGAATGTTGTTTGATGAACAGGGATTGCGCCTGCGTTAGGCGCCTGAATGAAGCAAGCGCCGTAGTTATGCTACGGCGCTCTGTTATAACGAGTGAACAACGTCGATGCCACTACATAGATTGCTGCTTTAAGACACCGTCTCTTCATCCGCCTGCGCCGCCAGCAAATCCAACAGCTTGTTCACCGCAAAACCTGCCGCGCCCTGTGCCCACATGCGATTCGACTCGGTGAGGAACTGCAGCGGCGTCATCTGCGGCGTGATCTTCAGGCGATAGGTCTGGAAACTCTGGGTGATGTGGTCGAGCAGTATGCGCGAGGCCATCTGCGGCTCCATCGCCAGATAAACCACGTCAGGATCGTAAGCTACCGACAGATTCGCCAGCGACATGCCCAGATGCTGCCCGGCTTCCGCCAGCGCGCTCAGCACTTCAGGTGTGGGCTGGTTATCCAGATCGCGCAATGTCTGCGGCAACGCCTCTTTCAGTGAAATCGCCACACGCTGCAAAATCGCCTGAGACGAGGCCACATCTTCCAGCAATCGCTCTGATCCATCACCAAGCAATGACACGCCAATCTCACCGGCTTTACCATGACGGCCGCGATAGAGCTGGCGATCCAGCAAGATTCCGGCGCCAATACCTTTGCCAAAGGTGGCGATCACCGCTGACTGCGCATGACCCAACTGACCAAATACCAGCGCGGCCATGGCTAACGCATTGGCATCGTTTTCAATAAATACCGGCAGCGAAAAACGATCTTCCAGCAGGCGGGCAATCGGCACGTTATTCCAGCCCAGCGCGCGTGACAGCACGCATACCCCGTTACTGGCATCCACCAGACCCGAGAGTGCCAGCCCAATGGCACCAACTTTCTTCCCTTCCACGCCACGCAAAAACTTCGCCAGCGCATCACCCAGTTGCTTGGGGGTCATCGCGCCTGAAGGGATTTGCTGTTCGCCAATGATATTGCCACTGAGATCGGTTAAGACGATCAGGTTGCGTTCAGCATTGAGCTGAATGCCCACCACGCTGGCGTGATCCGGGTTGAGGCCGAGCAGGGTTTTTGGCCGTCCCATCGAGACGCGACGCAGCCCCAGTTCCTGCACAATGCCGCCGGAGAGCAAACGATTAGTGGCCTGCGATACCGTGGACATGCTCAGGCCGCTGCGGACTTTGAGGTCAGACTGGCTGATCGGCGCATTTTCGACAATCAGCCGCAAAATGCGTGCAGTTACGTTGGGAGCGCTCATGGGTCTCTTTTTTAAGTTGGAAGAGGCTAAGCCGGTTGCTGGCTGAACTGGCTGGCAAGCCGCAGTGCGCCGCTTAAGGCATCGCCCTGCGGCGGCACAAGCTGTGCAGCAATCTCCGCGGGTAACCAGGGTTGAATCGGCACCGCGAGTCCTCCCATCAGTGCCAGCTTGCCGTGGCTGCGTGCCAGCAATGGCTGCACCATCTGCACGATATCGGCAGCGGCCTGCTGTACCAGCGCAATGCCATGGGGATCGCCCTGCTGCGCAGCGGCAAAGACTTCAGGTACCACGCTGCCCCACTCGGCGGGCGTGGCTTGCTGTGACCAGATCAACATCAGCTCAGGGCTGTTTTGATGCAACGCCATAATACGTTCGGTCAGCGCCGAGGCAGGCACAATAGCTTCGTGCGCCAGCAGCGCTAAGCGCCGTGCACGGCGTCCAAGAATGGCTCCCGAACCGGCATCTGACAGGGCAAAACCCCATCCACCCAGCAGGGTAAACTGCGCGCCGTCCCAGGCTGCTCCCTGGCTGCCCGTCCCGACGATCAACACCGCGCCTGGTGCACCATCGTGCGCACCCGCACAGGCGATCTCAACATCGGTAAATAGATAGCGTCCCTGACAGCGTGGCTGCCAGCTTTGTAGCCGCGTGTATACCGATGCCACATTTGCGCCTGCTAAACCCGCTACCAGCAAGGTGCGGTCGCGCGCATCGGCAGCCAGCCCCGCTTGTTGAAAGAGTGTGTCGATGACCGATTCAATAGCGGTGATGGCGGCATCATACTGCGACCAGACATTGGCGGGCCCGCCCGTCGTTTCCGCCAGCACGCGGCCGGCGCTGTCCGTCAGCCGTCCGCGACAGTGCGTACCACCGCCATCAATTCCCAGCAAAAGTGATTGCACGCGCTTCCTCCTGCCTGCCACGAACGGCATGATACTTATAGATGTGCGAAAGATAGGGGAAAAAAACTTAAATCGCAATCATAAATAAATACGCATTCCGTATAGCTAATTAATATCTAACAAAAACATAAATATAACCTAAAACGCCGATTTGAGATCGACGTTACGGATTGACATTAGTTTTTCTGTCGTAATAAGTTAACGGTCAGATTATCAGCAGCCTGATGGGTCGGGCAGCTAACAAGCAACGGGCTTCAGGGGTACAACATGAAAGTGGGCATTATTGGTCTGGGCTTTCGTCTTTCCCATGTGGTGAAAGAGTTCAACAAAGCTGACGCAGAGTTCTCCGTGGTAGGTTACGTCGATCCAGCTCCCGCTGGCTTGCCAAATCTTCACACCTTTGGCATTGATGCCGGAAAGGCGTTCGATAGCGTGGATGCGCTGCTCCAGCACGGTGGTTTCGATCTGCTGCTGGTGGGGTCACCCAACTTTATGCACCTTGAGCATATTCGTCAGGGGCTGGCCGCTGGTTACACCGTGTTTACCGAGAAACCGGTGGTGATCAATGAAGAACAAACCATGGCGATGGCGCAACTGGTTCAACAATATGGGCATGAGCGCATTCTGGTCGGCTTAGTTTTGCGCTACTCACCGCTGTATCACGATCTGTTGAGCGCACGCGATGAAAATCGTCTCGGTGAAATCACCTCAATCGAAGCCACTGAACACATCAAGCCCTATCACGGCGCTTTCTTCCAGCGCGACTGGCGACGTCTGGAAAAATATGCCGGTCCTTACATTCTGGAAAAATGCTGCCACGACATCGATCTTTATCAGGGATTAATCGGTGAACGCCCGGTGCGCGTGGCCAGCTTTGGTGGACGTAAGAACTTCACGCCGCAGCATGCACCCACCGGCGCTGTCACGCCGCAATCGGAGGTGTATCACGTTAAGCCCAGCGGCTGGTCGAGTACTGATGCGGTGTTTGACGGCGACGCCGATATCGTCGATTACCAGACGGCGCTGATCGAATACGCCAATGGCGCAACGCTCGCCTTCCACGCCAACCTCAACGTACCGGATGAATTTCGTCGTTTCTGCGTGATGGGCACCGACGGCATGGCCGAGGGCGACTTTGTGCGTAACTACTTCCGCGTACACAACGCCCGTACCGGCGAGCGCGAAGTTGATACCACCTACAGCGGCAATGCTTATGACGGTCACTATGGTGCCGATGCGTTGATGGCTGAAGAGATCGTCAAGCACATTAAACAAGGAACGCCACTGAAAGTATCCGTGGTGGATGCACTGGAAGCGGGTTTGACCGCGATTAAAATCGATGAAGCACGAAAATCAAAAACCGTGGTGGATATGACGGATAGCTGGAAACAATTTGACGCCAGCCTGGGGAAAACCGCGACCGTTTAAGGCCAACCTCCCCGCGCAGATCCCCCTTTGCGCGGGGCTTTTCATGGCAGTGCAGAGTGGTGACACCATTAACCGGCCCGCGAGCCGGTTTTTGTTGGCGTTTATCCTGCGTTTTCGTTCTCCAGCTTCTGCCGCTTGCGCAGATGCGGGAAAATCGTCATCCAGACTGCCACCACCACTAGCGTGCCAATACCACCGAGCGCGGCCGCAGGTACGGCCCCCATCCACGCGGCCAGCATGCCTGACTCAAACTCGCCAAGCTGATTTGAGGTGTTAATAAAGATGGCGTTGACCGCATTCACGCGACCGCGCATATCATCCGGCGTATCCAGCTGCACCAGCGCGCCACGAATCACCATGCTCACCATATCGAATCCGCCCAGTGCGGCCAGCGCCAGCAAAGAGAGCCACAATTGCGTTGAGAGCGCGAACACCAGTGTGGCAACCCCAAAACCCGCCACAGAACCAAACATAATCATGCCGACGTGCTTTTCCAGCTTGTGACGGCTGAGCCACACGCCAACAATGAGCGCCCCCACCGAGGGAGCACCGCGCAGCATCCCCAATCCCCAGGGGCCGGTATGCAGAATATCCTGCGCAAAGATCGGCAGCAGCGCAGTGGCGCCCCCCAGCAAGACGGCGAAGAGATCGAGTGAAATCACACCGAGCACATCTTTGCGCTCACGAATAAAACGCACACCTGCAAACATGGTGGTGAGATTCATCGGCATGCGCGTTTGGGGCGGGCGTTCATAACGAAGGCGGCTGACCAGCACCAGAGAGAAGAGATAAAACAGGGCGGAAACGCCGTACACCACCTCGGGACCGGCCACATACAGCAGGCCACCTAAGGTAGGGCCCACAATCACCGCAGCCTGACCGCCCACTGAACTCGCCGCCATGGCACGCGCGAGGATTGGCGGAGGCACCAGCGCAGGCAGCATCGACGTGATCGACGGCCACTCCAGCGCTTTGGCCACGGAGATCAGAAACACCAATCCCCAAATTTCAATTTTATCCGCCCAGTGCATGAGCGTCAGTGCCACCAGGCCAAGCAGGGCCAGCCATTCAATGAATTGCCCTATCAGCACAATGCGGCGGCGATCAAACTGATCGGCCAGATGGCCGGCCGGCAGGGCCAGCAATACGGAAGGCAGGAACTGCATCAGGCCAATCATCCCCAACGCCATGGCGCTGTGGGTGATGGCGTAGATTTGCCAGCTCACTGCCACGGAGAACATCTGGAAACCAAACGATGAACAGGTGCGTGCCAGCCAGAAGGCGACAAACGACCTGTGCCGCAACAGAGAATCTTCTGCTGCGGATAACTGTGAACCCATATTTTATCCCATCCTAAATCAGCATCCGGCCAGCGTCATTGCACCAGCCTGGTGAAAAGCCGTTGAACGGCTCTCATTATCATTTTCCGGCCACAGAGTGCGACATCTGACGGGCGCAAGCAATGGCTAGCCGTGCGCTTTAAAAACAGTTGCTTATCTGGAATTTAACTAAGCATAGAGTTCTGAATATTAGCAGACTGATTGTTTTCATCTGAAAATATCCGAATTATTCCAGAAGTTCCAATAACGCATTATTAAATGCATTTATTAGTCACCTTATCTCTCTATCAGTGACAGCTAAAAAAGGTGATCTTAACAAACAATTCGATCTATATTGGGAGCGTAAAGATCACAGCAACCTTGCCGTTCTTATAATAATTAAGACGTTCCAGTTAATTAATTTATTCATAGAGATAAATGGAAAACAGTTCATACAATCCTTATGTTACTGAGCGTATCCGTCGTCTCGACGGGGCACTGATGGGCGTGTGTTATTCAGCACCCTTTATGCATTGTGAACAGGAAAGCGCAGCATTACTTAATGGAAGCAACATAATTTCGCTGCACAATCAGTTGCCCGATACGCCCGAACAAATAATTATCCCTTTGATGGGAAATAGTCTTGCACGCTTTTTACAGGCCCCGGGAAATTATCCCAGCCTGCAAATGGAAAATGTGTCTCTTGCTATCAACTACGCCAGCTTAGTGAAGGATGAAGCGGCATTACGAGCAGCAGCACAACATCATAGATTCTGGCTATATGATTTGGCTCCGCCAGGCACTTGCTGGAAGAATATTGCTTCATTTCCCTTTAGGGGAATTGTTCTTAACGATCAATTCTTTCATGATAATTATCTCAAGTTCAGCTTTCCATTTCTGCTCGGCTCCTGTCGTGAAAGAGAAGCAGAAGTGATATTACGTACCCCACACTTGCCTCTGCCGCAATCGGTCTATGAAGATCTGCAACTTTCAGGTTGGCAGGAACAACGTACTGACAGCCCATTGTTTGGAGTGTAAACGCTTACACAAAACTCCGTTTCTTGCCGTTATGACCCGATCTCTTCGGGCATAACGCCATAATTTCCTCATAAAATGTCGATCTACTACCATTCCATAAGTGCAAAGCACTAAAAAAATCAAACCCGTTAACGTTTTTAAGATAAAATTTAACGCAAAGGGATCATCTGGCGTAACGGAAGCGCTGCGGTCGAACATTTTAAGTCACTTCGTACTCTATGTCGGAAAACATCCTAATGCGTTGTTTTCTTTTAAGTTTATGGCAAAGAAAGAGGTTAATATTATGGGGAAAGCTTCCTCATCTTTTGGCGTGATTCGCTTTTTGACGGTGCTGTTCGCACTGCTCACAGGCGCATTTATGCTGGTAGGCGGCGTATGGCTAGCCGCAATTGGTGGTTCCTGGTACTACGTTATTGGCGGTGTGATTATGTTGATCACCGCTGTTCTGCTGTGGCGCCGTAGCGGTGCAGCGATCATGCTGTATGCACTGTTGCTGTTGGCAACGCTGGTGTGGGGCGTATGGGAAGTCGGCTTCGACTTCTGGGCGCTGGCACCACGTACCGATGTGCTGGTGATCTTCGGCATCTGGCTGATTCTGCCGTTTGTGTATCGCGGTCTGAACCACGCAGGTAAAGGTGCATTGGGTCTGATGGCCGTTGCCCTGATTGCCAGCGTGCTGGTGCTGGCGTGGGCAGTGTTCCACGATCCGCAAGAGCTGAATGGTGAAATTCCTGCGGCGGCTGATAATGCTCCGCAAGCGCAGCCACTGAGCAACATCAAGGATGCCGACTGGCCGGCGTACGCGCGTGACCAGCAAGGTACCCGCTTCTCTCCACTGAAGCAGATCAACAGCGGTAATGTGAAAGAGTTACAGGTTGCCTGGCAGTTCCAGACGGGCGATCTGAAAACCCCGAACGACCCAGGTGAAATCACCGACGAAGTGACGCCGATTAAAATCCGCGACACCTTGTATCTCTG
Organism: Pantoea sp. alder81; assembly: GCF_020179835.1. Lineage (GTDB taxonomy): Bacteria > Pseudomonadota > Gammaproteobacteria > Enterobacterales > Enterobacteriaceae > Pantoea. The sequence continues at coordinate 439,087 of NZ_JAIUDA010000003.1, forward strand.
CTCACCGCACCAGATTCTGTTTGCGCTGGATGCAAAAACCGGTAAGCAGAAGTGGAAATTTGATCCGGGCTTAAAACCGAATCCAACCTTCCAGCATGTGACCTGTCGTGGTGTTTCTTATCATGAAATGCCAGCTGCGGCGGATGCGTCTAACACCCAGCCTGCGCTGTGTTCACGTCGCATTTATCTGCCAGTGAACGACGGTCGTCTGTTCGCGCTGGATGCCGAAACCGGTGAACGTTGTGCCGCCTTCGGTAACAACGGTGAGCTGGATCTGCAGCACAAACAGCCGGTGCTGACCCCAGGTCAGTATGAGCCGACTTCACCACCGATCATCACGGATACCACTATCGTGATTGCCGGTGCGGTCACCGATAACTACTCTACCCGTGAACCGTCTGGTGCTATTCGTGGCTTTGATGTGAACACCGGTAAACTGCTGTGGGTGTTCGATCCGGGCGCGAAAGATCCAAATGCGATTCCAGATGATGAACACACCTTCACCATGAACTCGCCGAACTCCTGGGCACCGGCGGTCTACGATCCGAAACTGGATACCGTATTCCTGCCAATGGGCGTCACGACTCCAGACATCTGGGGTGGTAACCGTACGCCTGACCAGGAACGTTTCGCGAGCAGCGTACTGGCCCTGAACGCCACCACCGGCAAGCTGGTGTGGTCGTATCAGACTGTGCATCATGATCTGTGGGATATGGACCTGCCGTCACAACCGACGCTGGCCGATATCACTGACAAAGATGGCAACACCGTTCCGGTGATTTATGCCCCGGCGAAAACCGGTAACATCTTTGTACTGGATCGTCGTACCGGTAAGCCGGTTGTCCCGGCTCCGGAAACGCCAGTGCCACAGGGTGCTGCGAAAGGTGACCACGTTTCTCCGACTCAGCCGTACTCCGAACTGACCTTCCGTCCGAAGAACAATCTGACGGACAAGGATATGTGGGGCGCGACCATGTTCGACCAACTGGTGTGCCGCGTGATCTTCAAGCGTCTGCGCTACGAAGGTCCGTTCACGCCACCGTCTGAGCAAGGTACGCTGGTGTTCCCTGGCAACCTCGGTATGTTCGAGTGGGGCGGTATCGCGGTGGATCCACATCGTCAAATCGCGATTGCTAACCCAATGGCGTTGCCGTTTGTCTCTAAGCTAGTGCCACGCGGTCCGGGTAACCCGATCGAGCCACCAGCGGATGACAAAGGTGGTTCAGGTACTGAAACCGGTATCCAGCCACAGTACGGTGTACCGTACGGCGTTGAGCTGAATCCGTTCCTGTCTCCTTTGGGTCTGCCATGTAAACAACCGGCCTGGGGCTATGTCTCAGCGGTTGACCTGAAGACTAACGAAACCGTGTGGAAAAAACGTATCGGTACCGTTCGCGACAGCGCACCGGTTCCAGTACCGTTCAAAATGGGTATGCCTATGCTGGGCGGCCCAATTACCACTGCCGGTAACGTGTTCTTCATTGGTGCGACGGCGGATAACTATCTGCGCGGATTTGACACCAACACCGGTGAACTGCTGTGGCAGGCACGTCTGCCAGCAGGCGGTCAGGCAACACCGATGACCTATGAAGTGGATGGCAAGCAGTACGTTGTCATTGCTGCGGGTGGTCACGGTTCGTTTGGCACCAAGCTGGGCGATTATGTGATTGCCTACGCACTGCCAGACGCTAAATAAGCTTCTGGTTTGATGTGACAAAGGCGGGCTGCGAAGCCCGCCTTTTTTATAGTCTCACTGCCTGCGCTCAGGTGTATCGCGTCGTTAGGAAGAAGCTAATGGTTGTTCGAAGCGCCATACCTGTCGCCGCTACCGCTTCTTAAACACTCGCGCATTTAACAGCGCACACAGCGCCATGATCACACAGGTCGCGAGAAATACCGGCTGCATACCGAATGCCCCGCCAACAAAACCGCCAAACAGCGGGCCCGATATCTGTCCGACATACTGCGCCGAGGTCGAATAGCCCAGCATCTTGCCCACCTGCCCTTGCGGCACGTTGTGGCGAATCAGCGCCGTCACGCAGGGCATCAAGCCGCCCAACGCCATCCCCATCAGAAAACGCAGCACCACTAATTGCCATGCCTCAGTGATAAACGCCTGTGGGATTAACAGCACAGCACAGGTCATTAATCCATACACCAGCACGCGGCCATGCCCTACCCGATCCGCCAGACGGCCTAAACGCGGTGCAGAGAGAATACTGCCTAGCGCCGCCGCCGCCATCACCACACCCGCCGTCACGGTAATCGCATGATCGCCCTGCACAAATTGCCCGATATACAGCGTGATGATTGGCTCAATCGACATATTGGCAAAAATCAGCAACATGCCTGACAGCCACATCAGCCGTACCAGTGGCAGATTGATCGGCTTTTCATTCTCATCATGAGCTTGCGCCGCCTTTTTGCCCGGCTGACGCGGCGCTTCTTTTAACAAGAAAGTCGTGGCAAGGAAGGCGAGGAAAATTACGGCGCCGGTCAGCCAGAAAGTGTGGCGAATGCCAATCAGCGGTGGCAATACTCCACCCAGCAAGGGCCCTACCACGTTGCCCGCCATGATGCCGGAAGACAACACGCCCAATGCCCAGCCAGTTTGCTCTTTAGGGGTTTGAGCCGCGACCATAATGGTCGATCCCGAAGCATAACCGCCCAGCAATCCTGCCAATAAACGCAGCGCCACCAGTTGCCACGGCGCAGTCGCCATGCCAATCAGCGACATGGCGATCGCCATCCCAAGGCTGGCACGGATCAACATCAGTTTGCGTCCATAGCGATCGGCCAACTTGCCCCACAGCGGTGCCGTCAGCGCGGCGCTCAGAAAGGTGGCGCCATACGCCGCGCCCGACCAGCGCGCAATCGCTGCGGGTTCCTGCACGCCGAGTTGCTGCACGTAGAGTGGCAGAAACGGCAGCAGCAGCGTCATCGCCACAATGGTGCTGAACGAACCCAGCACGCAGACAAATAAATTACGCTTCCAGTGTTGCTGCTCAGGCGCCAACACGGTTGATGATTGCGACATAGTGATTTCCCTGTTTTTGCTTTTTTAGCAGGCTAACAGCGGTGCACCGCAGAAAACAGGGTAAGACGGATATTTGCCCACCAGCGCAGTATTGTTGCCAGATAACAACAGTCAGCTATCGCTTAGCGCATTAATCAGTGCATCACACAGTAGCGTCACGGGGGATGAAGGGTGCGGTTGCTCTTTGAGGAGCAGATAGCTGTGTAAACGATCCATTTGCCACTCGGGTAACACCTGTTTTATTTCACCGCGTCCCAGCGCTTCTTGCGTCATATAGGCGGGCAGATAAGCGATACCGGTTCCCGCCAGCGCCGCGTTTAGCAGCGCCATGCTGTTGTTAGCACGGAAACGGCTGTGCACATCCAGCGCCAGCCGCTGTTTATCGCGACGAAACGGCAGTGCAGCAGTGTGCGCGGGGCCGTGGAACAGCAACAAATCATGCCGCGTCAGGCGCTCTGGATGATCAATGGCAGGATGCGCCGCCAGATAATCCGGCGTGGCGTACAAGCCCCATTCAATGGTGCTCAGTTCCCGATAATTCACCACTTCCGGCGCGCGCGCACGAATGACAATTGCCACATCCGCGCTGGGTTGCGGATCGTCACTGGTGGTGAGTTCGAGATCAACGTTGATATGAATATGGCGGCGAATAAAGTCATTGAGGGTTGGCACCACGCACTGGCAGCCAAACGTAATCGGTGCCTGCAAGCGCACGTTGCCCGCGGGTAGTTGATGGACCTGCTGCACGAAAGCATCGGCGCGATGCATCTCCTCCAGCATGCGGGTACAAAACGGGTAGTAAGCCTGACCCAGTTCCGTCAGCGCCACCTTACGCGTGGTGCGTTGCAGCAGTTTGATGCCGAGCCGCACTTCCAGCCGGGCGATTTCGCGACTGACATGCGATTTGGAAACACCGAGAGTGCGTGCGGCTTCACTGAAACTTTGCCGCTCAACGACGCGCGCAAACAGCATCATAGCGGTGAGATTGTCGCTGTTGTCCATGTTCTCTGATGGTTAACAAACTGAGAACAGCAGCTTAAAAGTAAAAGCAGCAATAAGCACCGAATTTAATCAGCGCACATTGCGGAACGGCGTAATTTATCGCGTAAGTCCTTAGCGATTCAATGCGCAATAAATTGCGCCGCTACGTGTTCTGCTCAGGTCAACCTCAGCGTTATTAATCAACTGGCCACCGCCAGAGGGAATAGCAAACGCTCTTGCTCAACGCGGCGCTGACGACGTAATTGGCCCGGCGTGACGCTGAAATAGTTTTTGAAGGTACGCGTATAAGCCTGCTGCGTATCAAACCCGTAGCTCATCGCCACCTGCAAAATCGCTTCATCACTGTTAATCAGCGTGAGCGCTGACTCGGTCAACCGGCGCTGGCGGATGTACTCTGCCAGAGAAAAGCCAGTGTGCTGACGGAACAGACGTTGCAGGTGCCAGCGGGAGTATCCCGAACGGCGTGCTACTTCATCCAGATGCAAATCATGACCTAAGTTGTCTTCAATCCAGTCCAGCAAACTACGGATAAATTCGCGCTGATTCATGGGAACCTCCTGCTTCGACAATATGTCCAGTGCAGTCACTGTAGCGCGTTAAATTTATCCCTTAATTAGCAGAAAATTAGCGCAGAATTAGCAAGGGGGAAAAACGGGTGTAATTGTGCGCTAAGAATTGAGGGTTACACTGCGTCCATCAGTTTGGGAGAACACTATGCGTGTGCTGCTGGTAGAAGATGATGAAATGATTGGCGCCAACTTGCAGCAGGCGCTGGAAGCGGCGGGCTGGTCGGTGGACTGGGTACGCGATGGCGTATTTGCCACCAACGCCTGGGCCGAAGGCGGTTATACCTGCGTGCTGCTGGATCTCGGTTTACCGCGTGAAGATGGTATTCACGTGTTAAAGCGTGCGCGTACGCGTGGCGACATGACGCCCGTACTGGTGCTGACCGCGCGTGACACGGTGCAACAACGCATTCAGGGGCTGGACAGCGGCGCCGATGACTATTTGCTTAAACCCTTTGATCTGCAAGAGGTACTGGCGCGGATGCGTGCAATCACCCGACGTCGTCACGGAGCGGCGGATTCCCTGTTAGGCAGTGGCGATGTGCAGCTGGATATGATGACGCGCGAAGTGCTGTATAAAGGCCAGCGTGAACAACTCACCGCACGCGAATATGCCCTGCTCTACGCTCTGCTGGAGCGACCGGGAGCCATCCTGTCACGCGAACAATTAGAGAACCGCATTTACGGCTGGGGTGAAGAAGTCACCAGCAACGCCGTTGATGTGCTGATCCACGGCATGCGCCGCAAGCTCGATAACGAAGTGATTCGCAACGTGCGCGGTTTAGGCTGGCGAGTACCGGCAATATGAAACCTTTCACTTTTATGCGCTCCCTGCGTAATAAACTGCTCGCCACGCTGGTGCTGCTGCATCTGGCGATGATTGGCGGCGTCACCTGGTATTTCTACCACTGTTATGGCGACATGATGGGCACCATGAAGGACGATCAGCTCGCCAAGATCGCCGATGCCTGGTCCTCAAGCCAGCGTATGCCCGCGCTGATGCCAATGGTGATGCAGCAAGAGAAGCTGAAGAGCACCTACATCGTTCAGCTGTGGGACACCAATAATCAGCTGCGCGCCAGCTCCTGGCCCGCCTTACAGGCGCCACTGCAGGCGAAAAAAGGTTGGTCCGATCTTAAAGTCGGTGACTGCGGGGACGATTGTGACTGGCGCGTCTACACCCGGCCCGGTGAGTTGGGCAGTGAAATCGGCAATATTCAGGTACTGCACAACATCGGCTACATGAAGAGTTTGATGGTGAAGCGGGTGCTGTCCGCCATCATTCCCTTAATGCTGATGATGCCGCTCTCACTGCTGGTGATCTGGTTGGTGGTACGCGCCATCACGCGAGATTTACGCGTTGCCTCGCGCCAGATTGCGGCTCAGGAGACCATGCATCCGCACGCGGTGTCACCAAATGGCCTGCCGGATGAAGTGCTGCCGCTGGTCGATGCTTATAACTCACTGCTGGATAAACTCCGCGCGGCCTGGTCATCGCAGCGACAGTTCCTTGAAGATGCGGCGCACGAGTTACGCACGCCGGTCACAGCCGTCACCTTACAGCTTGAAAATCTGCGCCAGCATATTCAGCCAGGTGAAGCCAGCCGCCAGTTTGATCAACTGGAAGCGGGCGTCACGCGTACGCGCCATTTGGTGACGCAGTTGTTGAATATTTCGCGCCAGGAAGATCAGTCGGTGGTGGCAACGGTGGAAACCATTCAACTCGATGATTTGTTGAAAGAGAGCATCGAGCAGTTGATGGTAGTCGCGGATAAGCGCGGCATTGATATCGGTTTTAACGGCACCACGCACTACCGCCTGCACGCCAGCCGTTCCGATTTGCGGAGCCTGTTCGATAACCTGATCGGCAACGCAATGCTGCACACGCCGGAAGGCAGCCTGGTGGATGTGCTGCTGCATCGCGTGGGTAATCACACCGTGGTGGATATCGTCGATAACGGGCCAGGCATGCCGGAATCCTTTATCGAACGCGCCTTTGATCGCTTCACCCGCTCGCCAGATGTTCAGGCGCAAGGCAGCGGTTTGGGTCTGTCAATTGTGCGCAGCGTAGCGCAGAAGCACCAGATGCAGGTCGCGCTGTCGAACTGCCATAACGCCCAGGGGCAAATTTCCGGCCTTCAAGTGCGTGTTACCTTGCCATGACCAACGTGCCGCTACCGCCTTGAATATCAAGTGCGGTAGCGGCACAACGTATTGCGTCTTTTGCTCTTCAAAATCGCCATACCCAATAAACCACACATTTTCCACCGTCAAATCCCAAAGGCGCACGATGAATTGTGCCGCTACATTCTTTTTCTCCATCTGACATCTTTGCGGTTGTTCGTGACAACGTAAACGGTTGCGGGGTTCCGTTCGCCACACGGCATTTATGTGATCGCAGTCACATTTTTAGTGAATCAAAATGCAACACTTTTTGACAAACGTGATCAAAATCTATTTCCTATCGCTCTGTTACAGGCACATTACGCACACTTGAAAATTCGGCGATTTAGACCGGTTAAAAAACAACTCACGGCCCATCCCCTGGGATCGCTTTCACTCGATCGCGACGCATCTGCGGCGATCACTAGCATGTGGTTAATAAAATAATGAAATTTAAAGCATTGATAGCAGGGGCCTTACTGGCCAGCAGCTGGACCGGCGCGGCACAAGCGGCAGACAGCGATCCGCAGTATCTTTCAGACTGGTGGCACCAGAGCGTTAACGTGGTGGGCAGTACGCACACCCGTTTCGGACCACAGTTCAACAATGACGTGTATCTCGAATACGAAGCCTTTGCCAAAAAAGACTGGTTCGATTTCTACGGCTATGCGGATTTGACCAACTTCTTTGGCGCGGGTAACAGCAACGCCAACGGTATTTTCGACCACGGTTCGCCGCTGTTCATGGAAATTGAGCCGCGTTTCTCAATCGATAAACTGACCGGCACCAGCCTGGCATTTGGTCCGTTTAAAGAGTGGTACTTCGCGAACAACTACATCTATGACATGGGTCGTAACGCTTCTCAGCGTCAGAACACCTGGTACATGGGTCTGGGTACCGACATTGATACCCACAGCGATATCGGCCTGTCACTGAACGTGTATGCCAAATACCAGTGGCAGAACTACGGTGCAGCAAACGAAAACAGCTGGGATGGCTATCGCTTCAAGGTGAAATACTTTGTGCCGATTACCGATCTGTGGGGCGGCAAGCTGAGCTACATCGGCTTCACCAACTTCGACTGGGGTTCCGATCTGCGCGACGAGACTGGCCCTTCACGCACCAGCAACTCTATCGCGTCCAGCCACATTCTGTCGTTGAACTACGATCACTGGCATGTTTCTACCGTGGCACGTTATTTCCACAATGGCGGTCAGTGGGCGGATGGGCAGGAGCTGAACTTCGGCAACGGTCCGTTTGAAGTGAAATCAACGGGCTGGGGTTACTACCTGGTCGTGGGTTATAACTTCTAATTCGTATAAATACCAGGTCGCCATCAATGGCGACCCTACCTTGTAGGGTACGCATTTATGCGTACCTGGTCACAAACTGCTCCGGTTTAAATCTGCGGCTTGTACGCATTTACCATCCACGGCACGCCGAACTTATCGGTAAACATGCCGAAACCGTGCGCCCAGAACGTCGGTTCCCACTTTTTCGTCACCTCTCCGCCTGCGGATAATGCATCAAACCAACGCTTGCCCTGCACCTCATCCGGCGTCGATAAACTCACGGAAAATCCGGCATAACTTGCCTGCTGTGCGCCATCACTCATCATCAATTCACCCTGCCCGATGCGCAGATGGGCATGCATGATCTGTTCAGGCGAGAAGGTCACGCCGGAGGGGCAGCCTTCATCTTCGACGGTAGTTTCATCCGGCATATCGCCAAATGTCATTTTAAACAGCAGTTCGCCGTCGGTGGCCGCGAGATAGAAGGCGATCGCCTCTTCACAGCGACCGTTGTAAAACACATAGGGAGTAATTTGCATGGTCAGTTCTCCAGAATTGGAACGTCCAGTGCAAGTGTAGTGCGCAATAATTAATCAGCTGCGAGCCAGGCCGCACTCTTACCTTTGTTGACAATAGCGGCGGAACAGCTGGGCCATGTAAGCACTCATTGGCGTCAGCGCGGTGTCTTTTCGCTGGATCAAATAGAAGGTGGCTTTGGGTAGCGGATCGTCAAGATCGAGGGCAATCAATTGCCCACCGTGCGTCGGATCCTCGATCACGTCACGCGAGATGATGCTGACAAAATCACTCTTTGCCACCAGGCTGGTGCAGGCCATAAAGGTTTCGCAGGTCACGACGATCTTCGGTGCCATGCCGCGTTCACCAAACAGATCGTGCAGCAACCGATAGTAACTACCCTGCGGCGTTGGCATCGTCCAGTCGCAATGCTGCAACTCATTCAGTGAGCGCGCATGCGCCATCGGATGGCCTTTACGCATCACGACCTGATAGTCACGCTCCATTAGCCGCTCAAAAATCAGCTCCTGATCCAGATGATGTTGATCGTAAGTATTAATGGTGAAATCCAGCGCGCCCTGCCGCAGTTCATGCACCATCGACACCAACTGCCCCTCAACAATACGCACCTTCACCAGCGGATATTCCCGATGAAACTGAGTGATCACCTGCGGCATGATGGTTCGCGCAATACTGCCGCCCACGCCGATATTCACTCGTCCACCCGCCAGGCCTAAGCGCTGCTGAATATCTTCCTGCGCCACGCGTAACTCTTCCAGCACCAGACTGGCATGACGGAAAAAGTTATCACCGATATCCGTTAGCGTGACGCCCTGCTGACGACGTTCGAACAAACGGGCGCCGAGCGCCAGCTCCAGTTCCTGAATCGCTTTGGTCAGTGCTGGTTGTGAAAGTCCCGATAAGCGGCTGGCAGCGCGAATGCTGCCCTGACGCGCCACATCGACAAAGGCGCGCAGTTGATGAAGTTTGAGGTTGGCAGCCATGATTTTTGTGATAACCGTTGTTTATCAGTGACAAGATATTCGCATCTTATGCGCACCAATACCATTGTGTAGATTCGGGATAATGCATAAAAAACCAACACAAAGGATATGCCGATGAAAACCCTCTCCGACCTCGTCAACGCGCGGATTCCACAGATGCAAAGCTGGCGTCGCGATCTGCACCATTTTGCCGAATCGGGCTGGCTGGAGTTTCGTACCGCTACGATAGTGGCAGAAGAGCTGCATCGTCTTGGTTATCAGCTCAAGCTGGGTCGTGATGTGATCGATGCCGATGCGCGCATGGGTTTGCCTTCTGATGATGTGCTGGCGCAGCAGGAATCTCGTGCACTGGAGCAAGGCGCACTGCCACAGTGGATCTCGCATTTCTCCGGCGGCTTCTGCGGCGTGGTCGCCACGCTGGAGACCGGTCGTCCTGGCCCGGTGATGGGTTTCCGTGTCGATATGGATGCGCTGGACCAGAACGAAAGCCGCGATGCCGACCACATCCCCACTCGTGAAGGCTTTGCCTCCTGCAATCCCGGCATGATGCACGCCTGCGGACACGACGGCCATACCACTATCGGCCTGGCGCTGGCGGGCGTGTTAATGGAGATGAAGGATCAGCTCAGCGGCACCATTAAGATCATCTTCCAGCCTGCCGAAGAGGGCGTGCGTGGCGCCAAAGCGATGGTGGCCGCAGGCGTGGTGGATGATGTGGATCTGTTTACCGCAATCCATCTCGGTACAGGCGTGCCTGCAGGCGAAATCGTTTGCGGCAGCGACAGCTTCCTGGCGACCACCAAGCTGGATGTCATTTTTACCGGCGTCGGCGCGCATGCGGGCGGCAAACCGGAAGAGGGTCGTAATGCCCTGCTGGCCGCTGCCCAGGCGACACTGGCGCTGCACAACCTTCCGCAACACAGCGGCGGCGTCGCACGCGTCAACGTCGGCGTACTGCAGGCAGGATCCGGACGCAATGTGGTGCCCGATTATGCCCTGATGAAAGTTGAGACCCGTGGCGTCAGCAATCAGGTCAACGACGATATCTATCAGCAAGCTCTGCGCGTGATTTCCGGCGCGGCGGCGATGTATGGCGTTGAGTACGACATCAAACTGATGGGCGGCGCGCGCAGCTGTACCCCAAGCCAGCCGTGGGTCGATTTTATCCACCAGCAGGCCGATGCGATGGGGATTTTTACCTCGGTGGTGGATACCAAAAAGCAGGCGGCAGGTTCGGAAGATGCGACTTACATGCTGGAGCGCGTGCAGCAGCGCGGCGGCCAGTCATCCTATGTGATCTTTGGCTGCGATTTGGCGGCTGGGCACCACAACGCGAAGTTCGACTTTGACGAAGCCATTATGGCAACGGCCGTGCAAACCCTGGCAACCCTGGCGCTGAACCAGGCACAGTTTGGAGGCCAACGATGAGCCATCACGACTTTATCGATCATTACATCAACGAAAATCAGCCGCGTTTCACGGCCCTCAGCGATGCGATCTGGGACGTACCAGAAACCCGCTTTGAGGAGACACAGTCTGCTGCCATTCTGGCCGATGCGCTGGAGCAGGAAGGCTTTACCGTTGAGCGCGGCGTCGGCAACATCGATACCGCCTTTATCGCCAGCATTGGCAGCGGCAAGCCGGTGATTGCCATCCTTGGTGAATTTGATGCGCTGGCCGGTCTGAGCCAGCAGTCAGGCTGCACCACGCCGCAGCCACTGGTAGAAAACGGCAACGGGCACGGCTGCGGCCACAATCTGCTGGGCACCGCCGGACTGGCTGCCGCCTTCGCCATCAAAGCCTGGTGGGCGGAGAACGGCCAGCGTGGCACGCTGCGCTTTTACGGCTGTCCCGGCGAGGAAGGCGGTTCAGGTAAAACCTTTATGGTGCGCGAAGGGTTATTTGACGATGTCGATGCGGCTGTCACCTGGCATCCTGAAGGCTTCAGCGGCATGTTCAACCTCAGCACGCTGGCCAACATCCAGGCCGCATTTCACTTCAAAGGCGTTGCCGCGCACGCCGCCAACTCGCCGCATCTGGGCCGCAGTGCGCTAGATGCCGTGACGCTGATGAATACCGGTGCCAACTTCCTCCGCGAACACATCGTGCAGGAAGCGCGCGTGCACTACGCCGTGACCAACACCGGCGGCGTTTCCCCCAATGTAGTGCAAGCCGATGCCGAAGTGCTGTATCTGATTCGCGCGCCAGAACTCGATCAGGCACAGGATATTTATCAGCGGGTGATCAATATCGCCAAAGGCGCAGCCCTGATGACCGACACCACCATGACGGTGCGCTTCGATAAAGCCTGCTCTAATTACGTGCCTAACCGCGCGCTGGAAGCGGTGATGGAGCGTAACTTGCATCAGTTTGGCTTGCCGGAGTACAGCGCTGAGGAACAGCAGTTCGCGGCAGAGATCCGGGCCACGCTGACCAAAGACGATCTGCGCAATGCGCGCCTGAACGCGGCTCGCACCGGCGGCGAGGCGGGAATAGCCTGGACAGAAGCGCTGGGCGACAAGATTTTGATGGATGAGGTTGCGCCCTATGCCGTGACGCGTGAGCTGCTGTATGGCTCAACCGACGTCGGCGATGTGAGTTGGGTGACGCCAACCGCGCAGTGCTTTGCGCCCTGCTTTGCCTTCGGTACACCGTTGCACACCTGGCAACTGGTGGCGCAGGGCCGCACCTCGCTGGGCCATAAAGGCATGTGCCTGGCCGCCAAAGTGATGGCCGCCACCGCGTTGACCTTACTGCAGGACGACGAGGCGCTGGCGCGCTGCCGCGAGGAGTTCCAGCGCGTGCGCAGCGAGCAGCCTTACAGCTGCCCGATTCCGGCGGATGTGACGCCATCAAAATTGTCATCCTGAAATAAACGCGGTGCTCCGGTTCAGTGCGCATAAATGCGCACTCTACGGGGCTTGGGCGCAGTTATGGGTTGTACCGCAATTGTAGGTTTGCCGCAGTTGCAGGATGTAGCGCAGTTGGAGGTTTGCCGCAGTTATGGGGCAGCGCAATTGTAGATTTACCGTAGTTGTAGGGGGCGCATTTATGCGCTCAGAAATATCCAGAACACTATAAAAATTACAGCCCCAACGCGGGCATGCAAATACAACAGACATGACGAGGAATGACCGATGGAAGTGACCACGGAGAACCGCAGCCCAGGGAAGCTGTTTAGCTGGATTGAGCGGGTCGGCAACAAAGTACCCAACCCGTTCTTACTGTTTGTCTATTTGATCGTGGTATTGATGGTCGCCACCGCCATTATCAGCTACTTCGATCTGGCGGTGAAAAATCCCACCAATGGTGAAATGGTGCGGGTCAACAACCTGCTGAGCGTGGCGGGGATTCAATGGATTCTGCCTAACATCATCAAAAACTTCAGCGGCTTCACGCCACTGGGTTCGATTCTGGCGCTGGTGATTGGTGCGGGCCTGGCGGAAAAAGTCGGCCTGCTGCAATCGCTGATGGTAAAGATGGCCTCACGCGTCAGCCGTCGCTACGCCAGCTATATGGTGCTGTTTATCGCCTTCTTCAGCCACATCTCGTCCGATGCCGCATTGGTTGTGATGCCGCCGCTCGGCGCACTGATCTTCCTCGCCGTCGGTCGCCATCCGGTGGCGGGATTACTGGCCGCCATCGCAGGTGTCGCTTCAGGCTTTACCGCCAACCTGCTGATCGTCACCACTGACGTGCTGCTTTCGGGCATCAGTACCGAAGCGGCGAAAGCCGTGAGCGATACCGTGCACGTTAGCGTGATCGATAACTGGTTCTTTATGGCCAGCTCGGTGATAGTGCTGACCATTGTCGGGGCCATCCTCACCGATAAGTTTGTCGAGCCGCGTCTTCCGGTGTGGAACGGCGGCAATCACGATCGCCTGCCACCGCTGACCGCGCTGGAAAATCGCGGCCTGCGTGCTGCGGGCATTGCCGCGCTGGTGTTTATCGCGCTGATGGCGCTGCTGGTGGTGCCGGAACATGCCCCACTGCGTAACCCGAAAACCGGCGGCATCATTCCTTCGCCGTTTATTCAGGGCATTGTGCCGATCATCATCCTGTTCTTCTTTGTGGTGGCGATTGCTTACGGCGCCGTCACCAAACAGATTCGCCGCCCGGATGACATCCCACAGCTGCTGGTCGATCCGATGAAGAGCATGGCGGGCTTTATTGTGATGGTGTTCCCGTTGTCGCAGTTTGTCGCCTTCTTTAACTGGAGCAACATGGGCAAATTCATGGCGATCGGCTTGACCGATATGCTGGAAAGTGCCGGCATCAGCGGCGCGCCTGCATTCCTCGGTTTGATGTTCTTGTCGGCATTCTTGTGCATGTTTATTGCCAGCGGCTCGGCCATCTGGTCGATTCTGGCGCCGGTGTTCGTGCCGATGTTTATGCTGCTCGGCTTCCACCCGGCCTTTGCACAGATGATTTTCCGCATCGCGGATTCCGCTGTATTGCCGCTCGCACCGATGTCGCCGTTCCTGCCGCTGTTCCTTGGATTCCTGCAGCGATACCAAAAAGATGCGCAACTTGGCACCTACTATGTGCTGATCTTCCCGTATCCGGTGGTGTTCTTTATTAGCTGGATCATACTGCTGCTGGCATGGTACGCACTGGGTTTACCGATTGGTCCAGGCGTTTACCCCAGCCTGCACTAACCCCTTCGCCATGGACGGCGATCACACTTCTGTGAACTGCAACGTAGATTGCGAAAATGTCACCGTTGCCCCTCTCGGCAACCCGCGATGAATTGATTATCCTGCTATTCCTTCGCTTGCTAACGGTTAATTATTTTTAAAACCAATAAAACCGTGCGAGTTCTGCAAACACCGAGGTTTATCCAATAATGACAACAATCACTTCGACAGGGATGGCGAACGATCACATCGCAGCGGATCGCCGCACCTTAGCCGGACGCATCGACGCACTGCCCTCTTCCGCAGGCCTGTGGCGTTTTATCACGCTGCTGGCATTGGGCGGTTTTTTTGAGCTCTACGATCTGTTTGAAACCGGTTATATCAGCTCTGGTCTGATGGCTGCCGGGGTGTTTCATACCGGCTCAGAAGGCGTGCTGGGATTTTCTGACCAGGCCGCCTTCGCCTCTGCCACCTTCCTTGGACTGTTTTTCGGTGCCAGCCTGCTCGCACCTTACGCTGACCGCTTTGGTCGTCGTTTGACCTTTATGTGTGCGCTGATGTGGTACGGCGTGTTCTCACTGTTGATGGCCTTCCAGCAGAGCGCTGAGATGATCATCCTGTTCCGCTTCCTGGTGGGAATTGGCCTCGGCGTTGAACTGGTAACCATCGATACCTATCTGTCTGAGTGGGTGCCTGCTCATCTGCGCAGCCGCGCCTTTGCCTACTCATTCTTTATCCAGTTTCTGTCGGTACCGGCGGTAGCGCTGATGTCATGGTGGCTGGTGCCGCAAACTATTCTCAGCCTTGAGGGCTGGCGCTGGGTGGTGATTGCCGGTGCGGTCTGCTCGCTGGTGATCTGGCTGATTCGTAAAAACCTGCCGGAATCGGCGCGCTGGCTGGCGCAGCAGGGCCGTCATCAGGAAGCACACAAGGTTCTGAGCGAGATGGAAAAACGCTGCGGTATTGCGCCGGGCGAAGATTTCTCCAACAGCGATGCCGCAGCAGCGCTGCCAAAAAAAGGCCGCTTCAGCGAGATTTGGTCTCCGGCTTACCGCAAGCGCACGCTGATGCTGGTAGTGATGAACTTCTTCCAGGCGATTGGTTTCTTCGGCTTTGGCAACTGGCTGCCTGCGCTGTTATCCGGCAAAGGTGCGACCGTAACTCACAGCCTGCTGTATGCGTTCTTTATCACCCTGGCCTATCCGCTGGGCTCGCTGATTTGCAGCCGCTATGCCGATAAGATCGAGAACAAATGGCAGATCGTTCTCTCTTCCCTGATGACCGTGGTGTTCGGCACGCTGTTCGCGTTAGTGACCAATCCGGTGATGATGGTCATCTGTGGCTTCCTGATCACCTACAGCAACGCATGGCTGACCTTCAGTTATCACGCTTATCAGACAGAGATTTTCCCAACGCATATTCGCGCTCGCGCAGTCGGCTTCTGCTACTCCTTCAGCCGCCTGTCGACGGTGTTCAGCAGTATTCTGATCGGTATTATTTTGCAGTACGCCGGCAGCGAAGGGGTGATCGCCTTTATCGTACTGAGCATGTTGATGGTGATGCTGTCAGTGGGGATTTACGGTCCGAAGACGCGCGGGTTGGATTTGGAGAATATCTGAGTAATCGATCGACCGTGGGCGGAAATATAGCCGCCCACTATTTCGCGAATTTGTCTAACTGCGCGAAGGCAATATCCCATGGTAAGCGCCTGCCACTGTCTCGCATTTGGCAATAAGCCCGGCGCGCGCCATCCACTGTAATGATCTGATGCTCAATCATTGCTTCCACAACCCAAAGCGTTCCACGAACATCTATACCCTCTTCTCTGGCAACTCGATTAAGCGCTCTGTCACCGGTTAATAGCGGACAGATTTCCTGTTTAGCCAGGGCTAACGCAAAACAATCATTGCGGCTGGGCCCACGCACACGCTCAATGAGTTTTGTGGCGTACATCATTGTGTTTGAACTTAATTCTCCAATGACCAATCCTTTATCAAGCAAATCGGCATGGTGGGTTTCAAGCTCATCAAAATAGAGTAAATCTGGCACGGTAAATTGGTAGGGCAATTCGAAGAGCGCATCTAACAAATCGCCCTCTTCCATATCAATTAAAATGTTGGCATCACTGATGAGAATGATCATCCGACCACCCCAACTGTCGCTCGCGGTGGAAGGTGACTAACGAGACGCCCATCAGCTCAGCCGCTTTACCTTCACTGATAATCCCTTCTCCTAGCGCTCGAAAGATTAACTGTGGAAAAAGCGTAGTGCTCTCGCGAGCGACCTGTTCACCAGGTTCCTGCTTTCGCCATTTGCGCGCAGAGAACATCATGATCAGATCTTTGCGCTTGCCCTCAGTTATCACGCTCAGATCGGCAGCGCGGTAAACACAGGCCAACATGCTCAGCCCATAGTCCATTTTTTGCAGGTAAAGCTCTTGCACCTCAAGACGAGCACGCCGGTGACCAAAGTGCTGAAACATGGCACTCGCAGGGAAAAGCAAAGCTCCCGCAAAGCGATGACAGGCTTTCTCCTCATTAATATGAGATGCAAGGCGGCCCTGTAAAATCAAATGCCCCAGTTCATGCGCCAGGGTAAACCGCTGGCGATCGCCGGGCCATTTAGCAGAAATAACGATAACGGGTATGGCGTCAATCATCGCCTGACAACCATCAAACTTGTCTGAGTGATCGACATCCGTGACGATCACCAGAATCCCATGGCTTTCCAGCACATCAATCAAGTGGTTAATGGGCTGTTGGCCAAGTCCCCACTGCAGCCGAACGTGATCGGTAATCGTTTCAATCTGCTCATAGTTCTCAACCTGCCCAGCAGGCAGCTGAGGTTGAGCATAAATTGGAACAGGAAAGTTAGGCCACAGATTGGCAAGTTCTAGCCACCGTTCAGCCTGATCAATCACATCAGCATGGATCTGCGCCAACATTTTGGCTGATAGCGTCTGGCGTTTACGATACTCAATATTTTTCAGTGCAACCGTCGTCGGGCGGAAGAAGTATTCGTTACGCACACCTAGCGCACGCGACATTTTCACCAGTACGGCAGATCCCGGCATACTTTCGTTATGCTCGTATTTCTTAATCATGTTGGCGCTGACGCCCGCTTTCTCAGCCAACTGCTTCATGGATAAGCCCGCAGCGGAGCGCGCGCGCAATAAACGTTCTCCAAACACACTGACCTCCGTTGGTTTATAAAATAATTAATTTTTATAATTTCATAAACCGGAATTATGTGCGCTTAACAATGGCCTTGCAATGAGAGGGATGAAAAATGAGACAAGGCTTGTAGGGATTTAATGTTGAGGAGGTGTAGAACACAATTAATGCAATGGTTCGTATAAATCCTTCATTGGGCCAGTGAGGTCGGTGAAACGATGCGCATGAATGCGCACCCTACAGGGATGGGGTGCGGTTTTGCAGGTTTGGATTTGGAAAATATTTAATGACTGCACAATAAATTGCGCCGCGACCAGATCAGTGCGATCTGGTGCGGCGCGATTTATCGTGCTTTACAACGCAGTGTTGGCTTACTGCCCTTCCAGCACCTTAATATCCGCGCTGCCCTGCTTCGACTCGACTGCCTCGTCTTTGCGCAGCTTCGCCACATCCTTCGCCGTCACCGTCGACTTCACGCCATTACCCCAGCTACCACGAATGAAGTTCACCACATCCGCCACCTGGTTGTCGTTCATGCGCCAGCCGAACGCCGGCATGGTGATGGCGGTGGGTGCGCCCTGCACGCCAGGCAAGGTGCCGCCCACCAGCACGATGTGGATCAGTGAGGTCGGATCGTCTGCCATGACGACAGGATTACCGCGCAGTGCCGGGTAGAAACGTTGATAACCGCTGCCGTCGGTTTTATGACAGGCTGCACAGCTATCGACATACACCGAGGCGCCTGGCTGGCTGTCATCGCCTTTCCACAACGCTTTCGCGACCGCATCATCCTGCGTGAACACCGTCTGGCTGGCGTCCTTCGCACCCAGCGACTTCAGATATTTAGCAATCGCGCTGATATCTTCGTCGTTGAGATACTGCAGGCTGTGCTGCACCACGTCGGTCATACCACCAAATACGGCTGTGTGATCGTTGCGGCCAAAGCGCAGGAACTGCTTCAGATCGTCTTCGCTCCAGCGGCCTAACCCATCGCGGTTATCACCACGCAGATTGCTGGCAGTCCAGCCATCAATCGGTGCGCTGCTGCCCGAGAGGTAATCATTGCCTTCGCCGTTGGTCAGCGCTTTTTCCTGCATGGTGATGCTACGCGGTGTATGGCAGGCACCGCAGTGACCCAGACCTTCCACCAAATAACGACCACGCGCTAACGCCGGATCTTCCTGCGCGGCTGGCTGGAACGCTTTCACGTCTGGCGCAAAGATGCCACGCCAGATGGAGAGCGGCCAGCGCATCGACAGCGGCCACGGAATGTCGCTGTCTTTGTTAGCCTGCGACACCGGCTGTACGCCATGCATAAAGTAGGCATACAACGCCTGCATGTCGTCATCGCTGACCACCGCGTAAGACGGATAAGGCATCGCTGGATAGAGCGTGTCGCCATTTTTCGCCACGCCGTGACGCACCGCTTTCTGGAAGTCGTCGTAGCTGTAGTCACCAATACCGGTGGCTTTGTCCGGCGTGATGTTGGTGGAGTAAATGGTGCCAATTGGCGTCGCCATCGGTAAGCCACCGGCAAATGGCTTGCCGCCCGCGGTGCTGTGGCAGGCCACGCAGTCACCCGCGAGTGCCAGATACTCACCGCGCTTCACCAGTGCGTCCGAACCTGCTTCGTCCGCCACTGCGGCGAACGTCATCGTGCCCAGAAACAGGGCTAAAATGCTTTTGATCATCGCCGTGTTCCTTAAGCCTGAACCAGTGGGCCGGGGCTCTTCAGATACTGTTCACGAATGGCTTTCGCTGACCAATAGGTCAACGCCGCCACCATACCGGTTGGGTTATAGCCGAGGCCTTGCGGGAATGCCGATGCACCTGGCACAAACACATTGGACACATCCCAGCTCTGCAGATAACGGTTCACCGCACTGGTTTTCGGATCTTCACCCATGATCGCGCCGCCGCTCATGTGCGTGGTTTGATACACGGTGGTATCGAAGTGCGTACCTGCGGCTTTAGCGCCGCCGATGATCATTTTCGGGTTCATCGCTTCGGTGATCTTGCGCATCTTGCCGACCATAAACTGCGCCATCTTGATGTCGTTGTCCTGCCAGTCAAAGGTCATACGCAGCAGCGGCTGGCCATAGACATCTTTGTAGTTCGGATCGAGATCAAGATAGTTGGCGCGATACGACTGGTGCGCGCCGTGTGCATCCATCGAAATATGATGGTTATAGGTGTCCGCCACGGCCGATTTCCACTGGCTACCCCAGTTTGGCGTGCCTTTTGGCGTTGGCAGACCCGAGATCGGCTTGGTGCCCGCCTGGTTTACCCAGAACGGGGAACCGCCGACGAAGCCATACGGCCCATGGTCGAAGTTATCGGCATTGAAATCATCCACTGCCACGCCCGCACCGCCCGCACCAATAAACGGGTTGGTGGTGGTGTTCTTGTCGAACAGCGCTTTCAGGGTGGAGATGTTCTGATAGGCGAAGTTACGACCCACCACACCTTCATTGCTGATCGGGTTATACGGCTTGCCGATGCCCGACAGCAGCATCAGATGCACGTTATGGAACTGGAACGCCGCAAGGATCACCAGATCCGCCGGCTGCACCACTTCACGTCCCTGACCATCCTGATAGGTCACGCCCGTTGCGCGCTTCTTGTCATCGGTGAGATTGACGCGCAGCACGTAGGAGTTATTACGCAGTTCGAACTTCGGCTCCTGACGCAGTGCCGGCAGGATATTCACGTTCGGCGAAGCTTTGGAGTACATGTAGCAGGCATAACCGCTGCAGTAACCGCAGAAGTTACACGGCCCCATCTGCGCGCCGTAGGTGTTGGTGTACGGTCCAGAGGTGTTGGCGGACGGCATATCATACGGATGATAACCCACTGATTCAGCGGCTTGCGCGAACAGCTGTGCTGAATAAGTGCGCTTCTGTGCAGGCAATGGGAAGGCGCTGGAACGATCCGGTGCGTACGGGTTGCCGCCCTGCTCTTTGCCCTGCAGCTTACCTTTGATCGACCAAGCGCTGCCGGAAGTGCCAAACACTTTCTCGGCCTGATCGAAGAACGGTTCCAGCTCGTCATAGCTGACGCCGAAATCCTGAATCGTCATGCCTTCCGGGATGAAGTTTTTACCGTAGCGCTGCTCATAGTGGCTACGCAGGTTCAACTCCACCGGATCGACACGGAAATGCACGCCTGACCAGTGCAGACCTGCACCGCCGGTGCCGGTGCCGGGCAGAAACGCCGCCAGCTGGCGATAAGGCACCGCGGTTTGCGAGGCATCGTGACGGATGGTCACGGTGCTTTTCGACAGATCCTGGAACAACTTTTTACGGATGTTATAGGTCAGTTCATCAATCGACTGGGGATAGGAGCCATCAGGATAGGTATCACGATGCGGGCCGCGCTCCAGCGCCACCACGTTCAGACCGGCTTCGGTCAGCTCTTTCGCCATGATCGCCCCGGCCCAGCCGAAACCGACGATCACCGCGTCTACTTTTTTCAATTCATTTGCCACGGTTACGCCCTCTCCCCGCGAATATCCACTGACGGGAACGGATAACGTTCACCGCGCTCTACCCAATCCATAAAGTCGGCACGTGCGCCTGGGAAGCCAATCAGCTTCCAGCCCACCATGCCCTGGTTACCACCGTGGATCGGATCGCTGAAGTAACCCTCGCGGGTGTTCTGCAGCAGGAAGGAGAAGAAGGTTTTGGCCGCCAGCTGTGGGAACTGCGCCTGGCCGCTTTCAAAAGCGGTCAGCAACGCATCCTGCTGTTCGCCGGTCAACTCGGCAAACACTTTGCCGTGCTGTTTTTTGCTCCAGCCATCGGCATCGGCGAGGCCCAGACGATAGATCTGCTGCGGCACCAGCGGAGACTGATAACCCAGCTCTTTGGGCAGATCCGGGTTGAACGGCCCCTGCATGTACCAGTTGCTGCCCGTGGCGTACGGCGTGTTCATCTGACGATCGATAAACTCCGGCACACCGGCTTCCAGGGCGCCAGGACCACGTTCATCATTGGGGATCAAGCGCGCCACGGCGGCGGTAATAAAGGCGAACTCTTCCGCCGTGAACCAGGTGGGCTGGTAATCACGTGCCTGATGAGGTGCTACGGGTTGCTCTGCTGCTCCAGCGGCCATTGGCACCACCAGTGCGCCCATCGCCGAACCGCCAACGGCTATGGCTGGCGCCAGGGTGATGGTTCTCAGCAGAAAATCCCTGCGACTGTGACCATTTTTTTGTTCTGACATGACATTGCCTCATTACCACACTAATGCGGTATGAAAGTTAACTCGTTGCGTTGTATTGTTTTTTTAGTTGTGACTTAAGGGATACAGCGTCACTGTTACCGGTAACAGTGCGCATAGTGTAACACCACAACTGTTATTAATTTAGTTTCCAGAAACAAATGCGCACAAAATACTTAACAACTCACAGCGTCGCTTTACATCGCAGCGGCGATGCTGTCATCGTCAGATACAACCCACAACAGACAAAACACTGTCTGACGCGGTATAAAAGAGTACACACAACAGCGGAGTGCCTATGTTTAAGTCCTATTTTCCGCGGCCAGCGCTGTTTTTCAGCTCGGCCGCGATTTGGAGTTTGATTGCGATTTTTGCCTGGTTCGGCTTTGCCAATGAACTGCCTGCACTGTGGCCTTCGCTGCATGCGGCGATGCAACAGCCGCTGCCCACCAATGCCAGCCGTTTCATCCATCCAAGCCAACTCTGGTTCTATGCCTATTACTGGATCGTTGCGGCGATTTTCGCTCTTGCCTGGAAGGTGATTGATAACCATCCGTGGCAGCGCTGGTCAGTGTGGGGCGCAGCCTTAATCATCTTCGTCACCTGGTTTGGTGTGCAGGTCGGCGTAGCGGTCAACGCCTGGTATGGCCCCTTCTATGATTTGATTCAAAAAGCCTTAACCAAAGCCGGATCGGTGCAGATTGCTGAATTTTACCAGCAAGTTCTCGCCTTTTTAGGCATCGCACTGATTGCGGTGGTGATTGGCGTGATGAACTCATTCTTCATCAGCCACTGGGTGTTCCGCTGGCGTACCGCGATGAATAACTACTACATGCACAACTGGCAGCGTCTGCGCCACGTGGAAGGCGCCGCGCAGCGTGTTCAGGAAGACACCATGCGTTTTGCCAGCACGCTGGAAGATTGGGGCGTGAGCTTTATTCAGGCAATCATGACGCTGGTAGCGTTCCTGCCGGTGCTGATCACCCTGTCACATCACGTGAAAGACATCCCGCTGCTGGGCAATATCCCGTATGCGTTGGTGATTGCGGCGGTGCTGTGGTCGGTGTTTGGTACCGGGCTGCTGGCGATCGTCGGGATAAAGCTGCCAGGGCTGGAGTTCCGCAATCAACGTGTGGAAGCGGCTTATCGTAAAGAGTTGGTGTATGGCGAAGACAATGCCGATCGCGCATCACCGCCGACGGTGAATGAGCTGTTCAGCCGCGTGCGCTTTAACTATTTCCGTCTCTATTTCCACTATCTCTACTTCAACATCACCCGCATTCTCTATCTGCAGGTCGATAACGTGTTCGGGCTGTTTTTGCTGTTCCCGTCGATTGTCGCTGGGACTATTACGCTGGGTTTACTGAACCAGATTACCAATGTGTTTGATCAGGTGCGATCGTCGTTCCAGTATCTGATCTCGTCGTGGTCAACGCTGGTCGAGCTGATGTCGATCTACAAACGTCTGCGCAGTTTCGAGCAGATTCTGTCGGATATCCCGCATCAAGAGATGATGCGAGAGTCGGCGGACTAAGGTTGTTGCAGCGGCGTGATGTATGGCGCACCTGTCAGCGGTTATATCGCTTCAGGTGCGCGCGATAAATCGCGCCGCTACCCCTATTCCCATCAATCAGCTGCCATCAATCAGCGACCATCAACCTGCTAACACCGCAAACACCTTCTCAACCGCGTACGCACCCGGATCTTTCACCCCATCCAGACTCTGCTGATTCAGATAGGCAGAACGGCCCGCTTTGGCACTCTGCATTTGTGCCGTGGCATCCGCACCTTGCTGAGCGGCTTTCGCGGCAGACGCCAGCGACTCACCGGCCACTAACGCTTCCAGCGCCGGTTGCAGCGCATCCACTAACGTACGATGTCCCGGCTGTGCGCCGCCGTAATGTTTCATGCGATCCAGACCGTGCATTAAGGCCTGCGGCAATGCGCTGCCCTCTTCCAGTTTTTGCCCGGCGCTGGTGAACAGAATCGACATCAACACACCGCTTGAGCCGCCCATCACCGTCGCCAACTGCTCACCGATCAGCGCCATTAAGGTTGGCAACTCATCCAGCGGCAGCTGCTTATCACGCAAGCCGCGCTGAATCTTCTTCGCGCCCGCTGCAAAGGTTGAACCGGTATCGCCGTCGCCGACTTTGGCATCCAGCGCATTGAGTTCGCTCTCCAGATCGATCAAGGTCTGCGTCACGCGCTCGACGTGCTTTGCCACTTCAGCGTTGTCGGACGGATCGAAATCCAGCACGCTGCCGATCTTCTCCGCACTCTGCAAACTGATAGGTGCGAAGTCGTAAACGGGCACCCATCCCAGCACTTGTACCGGCGCATTCAGTGCCTCAAGGAAGGGTTCTTCCAGCGCCAGTAACGACAGCGAGAAACCTTTCATGTCCAACGCGCTAACTAAAGTTGCCGGGCCGATAAGATGGGTGACCCGCGCCGCCAGTGGCGATTGCAGCACCTCACGCGTTAACACCGCCAGCTCCAGCTGGGAGAAGCCACCGAGGTTATTGATTAGCAACAGCGCCTGCTTGCCGTCAGGCAATGACTGCGCCAATTTGTCGGTCATGATACTGCTGATTTTTTTGCTGTTTTGCGTGTCCAGCGTGATGACGCCCGGTTCACCGTGAATCCCCATACCGAGCTCGCTATGGCCCGCTTCAACACGTTCATCACGCTTTTCGCCGGGAATATGGCAGGTAGCAAACGCCAGTCCAATCGATGACGTGGCGTCGATGGCACGTTGCGCCAGCGCTTTAACCTCGTCCAGCGATTGCCCCTGCTCCGCGGCGAAGCCGGCAATTTTGTGCACCAGCACCGTACCGGCGATGCCGCGTGGCTGCGGATTTTCGGGCAGGGCAATATCGTCCTGCACCATCACCAACTCGACGTTGTAGCCGAGATTTTTCGCTTTCTCCGCCGCCAGCCCGAAGTTCAACCGGTCACCGGTGTAGTTCTTCACAATCAGCAGGCAACCTGCATCGCCCGTGACATTGATGATGGCATTGAGCACCGCATCGACGCTTGGAGAGGCAAAGATATCGCCACACACTGCCGCCGTGAGCATGCCTTTGCCGACAAAACCGGCATGCGCCGGTTCATGGCCCGATCCGCCGCCGGAGATCAGCGCCACTTTGCTTTTATCCCAATCTGAACGCACCACCACGCGAATCTCATCCCCAAGATCGAGGCGGCGCAGGTTATGCCATGGCGTGCTCAGCAGAACCCCTTCGATGGCTTCGTTCACCAGATCGTTTTTCTCATGCATAAAAAACTGGCTCATTGCTTCCTCTCCATTGGTGTTGTCGAGGTAAAAGGTAGCGTATATCGCGGGGGGATCGGGAAAGGAAAGTGCGGAAATGCAAAGGGCGGCACGCGCCGCCCTCTAATTCGGAAAACTACGATCAGAGATCGATTTTCAAAACGCTATCCGGATTTTTTGGTGGCTCTTTACGGGTGCCCGGCTGCTTGATGCTAACAAACAGCGCTTTGCCGTCTGCTGACAGCGCCAGGCTGTTTGGCAGACCTGGTGCTTTCACCGTGCGCTTCACTTTATAAGAGCTGGCATCGATGATGCTGATTTCACCCGCTTTGCGATGAGTCACATACAGTTCGTTGCGGTCGGCATTGAACAATACCGCCAGAGATTCGGGCACATCAATCTTATGAATCACCTGCTGAGTGCGGGAATCCAGCACCAGCACCTGAGGCTGCTTAGAGTCGCTCAGGAAGATGCGATGGCCTTGGGTATCCAGCGCGATATTCAGGAAGAAGTGATCTTTGTCGCCATCAATTTTCTGACGTTTTTCAATCGCGTTCAGGCGCGTATTGATGGTCACCAGTTCGCCGTCGGCATTGGTCACGTACAGTTTCTGCGCCGCAGAATCGATGGCCAGGCCGGTGCCCATTTTACCGGTGTTCGGTACGGTGCTGACCAGCTTCAGGGTTTTGCCATCCACAACCCACACCACGCTCTGCTCACCGAGGCCGGTGACATACACGCGATCGGTAGCCGCATCAGCAACCACTTCACGCGGCTGCAGTGGACGAACGGTTTCGCTGCGCTGACGCGCATCCAGCACCAGTGAATTCAGCACTTTACCGCTGCTGGCATCGACCGAGGTCAGTGCCGCATCACGGGTATTGCCGAAGAACAGCGTGTTGGTTTTCTGGTTAATGGCAGCGCCAAAGGTCGGCAGATCGGTGTTGATGGTCTGCTTCACCGACAGGTCCTGCGGATCGAGACGATAAACCGTGCCACCTTTGCTGCTGGCGTTTTGCGCCGTGGCGAGGAACAGCGCGTTATCACTGTTGCTAAACGCCAGTTCGTAAGCACCTTTGGAAATGACCTGGTTCAATGGCTGGGATTCAGCCGCCAGTACCGCAGAGGAAGATAACAGCGCTGTTGCCAGCAGCAGTGGACGCAACGCCCATGTTGTTTTAATCGCTTTCATAACTTCTCCATAGCAAATTCACCGCCTCATGGCAGTGAAGTGAAAGCCCGACAATGCAACCAATTTAAGAATGACAGCCCGAGGCGAGCCGACGAAGGATGTTAGTTTTTGAGAATAGTAATCATTTAGGTAGGAAAGTAACAGAATTTTATACGGTTACCAACGCCGCCAGGGCGCCCTTAGGCACCCTGTCAGCACAGATCGTTAACGCGGACTTATTTGGTCAACTCGGCAGTCATATGCACGCCGTTGTTGAAGTTGGCTTCAGTCACTTTATACGAAGCACCAGCTTTGTGCGCCTGAGCAGCAATTTGCGCTTCTGCGCCATCCAGGGTTGAAGCACATGCGGTGATGCTTTGCGCGAAGCTAGCGAATGGCAGAGCAGAGAGAGCGATAACAGCAGCAAAAGTTTTGATAGATTTCATGGTCAATTCCTCAATGATTTTTTATCGGATAAGGCGTCATCGCCTTGTTGAGATGAATAATAAGCGTGAAACCGATCACAAAAAAGCGGAGAGATTTGCCGTTGTTATTCGATTAATTTGAACATAAAAAGCACATTTGGATTAACCTGTGTGCAAAGGGTTAAAAAACTGGGTTTTGATTGTGGTGCAGGATTTATGTCTGCGTGGCTTGCCAGAAAAAAGAAAGGTCGCCATCAATGGCGACCCTACAGGTATCTGAGCTTTTTAAAGGATCGACGCTGATGGCGACCCTGACACAGCAAGCTATTTAACCGTGATGCCGAACGCGGGTGAAAATGGTGATGGCCGCCAGCAGCATCAGCACGCCGCTGGCGAGGAACACACCGCCCGCGCCGTTGAGATCAAACATCCAGCCACCTGCTGCCGCACCTGCCGTGATTGCCAGCTGAATGGTTGCCACCAGCAAGCCGCCGCCTGACTCAGCGTCATCTGGCACTGCTCGTGAGATCCACGTTGACCAACCGGTTGGCATTGAGCCAAACGCCAGGCCCCACATCGCCACACCGGCACCGACTACCCATGGCAGATTGCCAAAACTCACCAGCACCACCGCCGTCACGCTCATCACCAGCGCCATGCCGGTCAAGGTCAATGACACGCTGCGCGTCACCAGGAAGCCCGCCAGTGAGGTACCGAAGAAGTTCGCCACACCAAACGCCAGCAGCACCAGCGACAGCTGATTGATATTGAGCTGCGCGCTACTCTCGAGGAACGGACGCAGATAGGTAAAGAAGGCAAAGTGACCGGTGAACATCATGATCACCGCCAGCATGCCCCAGCGCATCAGGCTGTTACGCAGCAAATCCAGCACACCGCCGCTGCGTGCTTTGTTCTCTGGTGGCATGGAAGGCAGTGTGAAGAACTGCCAGAACAGCGCCAGTACGCCCAGTACGCCGGTCAGCAGGAAGATGTTACGCCAGCCAATGATGCCCCCGAGGTAGCTACCCAACGGCGCGGCAATAATGGTCGCCAGCGAAATGCCGCTGAACACAATCGACAGCGCCTTCGGCACCTGATCACTCGGCACCAGCCGCATGGTAATCGCAGTGGAAAGCGTCCAGAAGCCGCCAATCGCCATGCCAAGCAGCACGCGCGCCAGCAGGATCATCGGCAGATTTTCTGCAAATGCCACCAGCAGCGCCGAAGCAATCAGCAGCAGCGTAAAGACCAGCATCACGATGCGACGATCGAGACGACGGGTAAGGTTGCCGACCACCAGACTGGTGAGCAGTGCCACCAATGCAGTGACCGTGACGGTTTGCCCCGCTTGCCCTTCACTCACCTGCAGCGAGTCGGCAATCGGCGTCAGCAAGCTCACTGGCAGAAACTCGGCGGTTATCAGGCCGAATACGCCAAACGCCATGGCAAACACCGCGCCCCATGCGGGTTTATCCACCGCTATACTTGTTTCGACTACTTCAGTATCCAGACTCATCTGCGATCCCCATCACAAAAATTCAGGTTGTAAGCATAGTGAGATGACGCAAGACGATCTATGATACAGAAACTTTGTTTTTTGATAATTCGTCTGGATTCGCATGAGCCGATATGAAGATCTGACCAGTGAACTGCTGATGGGCATGCGCCTGTACGGCGTGAAATATCAGCGTATCGCCTTACATACCCCTTTTGGTTTGCAATACGATGACGCGCCGGGTAAAGCACAACTGCACTTTGTTGGCCGTGGATCGTTAATGATCCGCTCAGCGTCTGGCGTGATCTATCCGTTGCAAGCAGGCGATGCGATGCTGATCCCGCATGGTAAAGCGCACGCGCTGATCTCCAGCGAGGATGCCATCTGCGAACCGATTGGTACCTTCAACAGCAAACCGATCTGTGGCAGCGTTTGTGACATCGCTGACAGCAGCGAAGGTTGCCCGGACGACAGCGATGTCATTTTGTTTAGCGCCTGCATGGCGTTTGAACTCGGCGGCATGCAGCCGCTGGTGCACACCATGCCGGACGTGATGCTGGTGAGCACTTTGCTGGCCCAGTACCCAGAAATCCAACCGATTCTCGATGCCATGGAGCGTGAAACCCGCGACCGCAAAGCCGGTTTCGCCGGGATTTTGTCCCGTCTGGCCGATGTGGTGGCGGCGCAGATTGTGCGCGGCTGGGTGGAAAACGGCTGCGGTAAAGGTAGTGGATTGGTGCAGGCGCTGCGCGATCCACGTCTTAGCCAGGCGATGGCAGCGATGCACCGTGCACCGGGTGAAAACTGGACGGTGGAACGCCTGGCGCGCGAATCGGGCAGTTCACGATCGGTATTTGCTGCCCGTTTTCAATCGGCCACTGGCATGACGCCGTTGCGTTATCTCACCGAGTTGCGCATGCGGCTGGCGGTAGAACGTATCGTCAATGAGGGTGAAGCGGTGGAAAGCGTTGCCTTCCACCTTGGCTACGGTTCGCTGGCGGCGTTTAGCCGGGCGTTCAAACGTATTGTCGGTACGCCGCCTGGCGCGTTGCGTGCGGCGCGCGAGCCTCTTTAACGGAATACGCCGATCGCTTCCACCAGGCGATTGGCATGAGGCTTCGGCGCATTTCGAACAGCGCGCGAGATCCTTTACCGGAACACGCTGATCGCTTCCACCAGGCGGTTGGCCTGACGCGTCATACGGCCTGAGGCTTCGGCACTTTCCGCCACGCGCGCAGCGTTTTGATGGGTGATATCGTCGAGATCTTCCACCGCCGTGCTCACTTCGCTCAACGCGATGGATTGTTCAGCGGTGGCAGAACTAATCTGGGCAATCAACGCGGTGACGTTTTGCACCTGGTCAACGATCTCCTGCATTGTACGCCCCGCCGCATCGGCATGATCGCTGCCCGACTGCACGCGGCCCGCGCTGGTCTCCACCAGGTTTTTGATTTCGCTGGCGGCTTTGGCACTGCGCTGTGCCAGACTGCGCACCTCGCCCGCCACCACTGCAAACCCTTTGCCCTGCTCACCGGCTCGCGCCGCTTCAACGGCCGCATTTAGCGCCAGAATATTGGTCTGGAAAGCGATGCCGTCGATTACGCTGGTGATGTTGGCGATGCGCTTCGAGCTATCGGCAATCTCCGCCATCATGCCGACCATCTCCTGCATCACCTCGCCGCCTTTCAGCGCCGCATGGCTGGTGTTCTCTGACAGGCTGTTCACTTCACTGGCGGTATCGGTGTTACTTTTCACCGTGGCGGTCATTTCGTTCATGGTGGCGGCGGTTTGTTGCACGTTGGCGGCGGCCTGCTCAGTGCGGCGGCTCAACTCATCGTTGCTACGCGCAATCGCATCGCTGGCGCTTAACACATTGATCGCCTGACCGCTGACGTCATCCACCAGCCAGCGGAACATCAGGCCGAGTTGCCCGATGGCGCGCAAAGTGATCCCAATTTCATCCACGCGATCCAACTGATCCACTTTATGACTGGCACCCGTTGCGACGCTCAATGCCTGACGGCAGATGCGCTCCATTGGACGGGAAATCTGCTGCTCCAGCCACAGGCTCGCCAGCAACAATATACCCGCCATGCCTGCGGCAAAGCAGCCCAACGCCATCGGTGCCATACCCAGCAACCAGACGCCGATCACCGACAGCGGCAGCAGGGTTATCAAGGTGGATCGAATACGCCAGCGTAGCGGCATGATTTTTAACAGTGAACCGAGACGACGCCAACCGGTGCCGACCAGTAGCCCTTTGTGGAAACGGCGGCCTTTGGCACGCCCTTCACGGAAATCACGGTACAGCGCTTCGGTCTGGCGGATCTCTTCCGCTGACGGTTTGGTGCGCACCGACATGTAACCCTGCACTTTGCCTTCGCGCACCACTGGAATAGCGTTGGCCCGCACCCAATAGTGATCGCCATTCTTACGACGGTTTTTTACCAGTGCGGTCCAGGGTTCGCCCTGTTTCAGCGTGGCCCACATATCGGCAAAGGCTTCCGGCGGCATATCGGGGTGACGCACCATGTTATGCGGTTGACCGTTGACCTCCCCCGGCTCAAAGCCGCTGACCTCAATAAAAGCGTCGTTGGCATAAGTGATGTGGCTGTTGAGATCGGTGGTCGACATCAGCGTGGCGTCATCGGCAAAGATGAATTCACGCTGAGTGATAGGCTGGTTGTTCCGCATGTGTGTTGTCCTTGCAAGATGCAGGCTAAAGGAAAAAATCAATTACACTTTTTTACCTTTTCGGCAGCAGAGCTGGCTGGCTTTAGCTCGAAGAATTAATTTTTATCCTGAATTAAAGCCATGGTGAACAATACCCCTGTTATTTGTAGCGGAAATAGATCGATAAAATTTTATTTAGAGTATATGAAATCAAGGTTTTGCTGAACGTAGCGATGAGCAAAGTGCGCATAAATGCGCACACTACATAGACCCCCGCCATTTCACCGTAGGGTCGCCATTGATGGCGACCTGGCCGAATACCATAGCCCTTTGATGACGCTATTTATGACGGCCTGGCCGAATGCCGCAGCCCTTTGACGGCGGCATTAAAGGCAACTCTGGAAATGCCCTCACTTAAAACTGCCACCTCACGCCAACGTTATAGCGCCACCCTTTGGCACCGTTGCCGCTGATCTCTTTGCGGTAATCCGCCTCCGCATACAGTGAAACATCCTTCTGCAACGTGGCGGTGCCGCCCGCGCCCACTTCCCACATCTGGCCAAAGTGACCACTGGTGAAGGTGGCACTGAGCGCAGGATTTTCTACCGATGAGATATTGGTGTCTGCCGTGCCGCCCCAGCCTTTGTAGTAGTTGGCGCGCAGGTAAGGGGTGTATTGGCGATGGCTGTCATCCATCCAGGTGCGATCGAGTCGTGCGCCCAAACGTCCGATGGTCTGGTTGTAGTCGCCATAACGCACCTTGTTGCCATCTTCATCGGTGAAATCGTTCATATTCAGCTTCATGTACATCAGCTGCGCCTGCGGCTCCAGCTTATAGCCATCGCCGAGATCAAACGGATAGCCACTTTCCAGCGAGGCGGTCCAGCCGTGACCTTTCAGCTTCGCCTCCTGCTTTTGTCGCGCGATATCGGTTTCACCACGATGCCAGTCAAAGGAGATCACGCCATCCAGATAGAATCCGTTCTGTCGCTGCCAGGTGCCGTAAAAGGCCAGGCTATCGCTGTCAAAGGTGGTGCTGCTGTATCCGTCGGCGGCATCGGGACGAATACGCGTGTTACCACGCGTGTAGGCTAAGCCACCGCGCAGACTGTCTTTTTCACCGTCGAGGCGCAGCACGTTACCACCTACCTGCACCGCGCTGTAATCCAGATCGAAGTCATAACCGTAATCGCGGAAGCTCTGGTCACTTTTGTATTTCAGGTTGGAACCGATGTAACGCAGGAACATCTCTCCGCCATCGCCTTCCGGCCGGGTTTGCTCATGGCGCAGCTCACCGAGACGCTTATGCAAATCGTCGATGATCGCCGAGGTGTAATACGCCAGGCCAACCGGGGCTGAGATATAGGACGGCACCTGCGGCACCACGGCGGGACGCGCATCATAGCTTTGTCCGCTGCCGAACGCATCAGTGATAAAGGTCGATGGGCAGCTGGCGCCATCTTCACACACGTAATAATTTGCCAGGCGGTAATCCCAGTAGTTGTTACCACTGCCGGTGACTAAACGCTGACTGGGGTCGGTGCTGCCCGGCGCGAAGGTGTAGAGCCGGTATTGCCATGGTCCCGCGCCGAGATAGCCGTCTTTAAGGGCAAAACTCTCGGGACCAGCGTTACCCGCAACCTGTGCCAGCGATATCCCCTCGTTGCCTTCAATGCCGCCATTACGATTCAGGTCCGTTAGCGCGCCAGTGCTGTTGTCAGTGAGTTTCACGTTCACCAGCGTGGTGCCCGTGGCATTGCCCGTGACGTTGAGGTGGTCAGTGAACTGATTGCTCAGCGCGCCGCCTTCGTTAAGATCAGTGATCAGATTAAGCTGCCCGCCGCTGGAAGCCAGCGAACCATTGATATTCAGGGTGTTGCCCGGCGAGCCCGCGCCGTTTGTCAGATCGAGAATACCGGCGTTATTCACCGTGAGTGAATCCGCGGTGCCACCCGCTAATGTCGGATGCACGTTGTTGCCCGCATACAGCGTGGAGTTCGCATCCACGTTAATGGTGCTGTGCGCCAGTTTCAGGTTATCGGTCAACGTCCACTGCGTATCGGTAAAGTTGATGGTGCTCCAGCCGCTGCCGAGGTTAACCCCTTTATTAAGGTCGTCAGCGCTCAAGCTCCCGCCACGGGAATCGATCTGGTTGAACGTCAGGGTGTTACCCGTTCCGCTGCCGCTGGTGAGGTGATAGGTGGTGCCGAGATCCACCTTGCTGACCTCCGCACTGTTATTAGCGTCATTGCCCATCGTCAGGCTGCCGTTAAGCGTACCGCCCGTCCAGCGGAACACATCGGAACCGCCGCCGGGGTTGATATCGCCACGCACATCGCCCTCGGTCAGCAGGATTTCATCATTGGCATTGCTGCCCGCCACCGCCACAGTTTGGGGATTGGCGGTGATGATGTTGCCGAAGTTTTCGAAGAGGGTTTTGCCCCCGCGCAAATCGACCACCGGCGCGGTCAGGCTGTTCGAGGTAAACGTCCCGGTGTTGACGATGGTGCCCGCCGTGCTGGAGATCAGTGCCGATCCACCCGCTGGATTGTCGATCGTGACATCTGCGGCGGTAGTGACATTGCCGGTGGTGTTGGCGCGGATGCCGCTGCCGCCCGCGCCGGTAACGTTAAATTGATAGCCGGATCCCAGCATCAAATCACCGCTGGTGGTCGATCCATCCGCATTGGCGATGTTCAGACCTGTGCCGCTGCCCGTCACATTGGTGGTCACCGTTGAGGCCGGATCAAACGGCACCGCCGTGCGAATGCCGTTGCCATTCGCCACGTTGAGCGTGAGGTTGCTCAGGCTGACATTGCTGAGTTCAGCCCGGTTCTCAATACCGTTACCGTTGCCCAGCACGTTGACCGTGGCATCGCTGGCGCTGAGTGCGGTGGCGCCGTTATCAACTAAGATGCCGTGCGCAGTGCCCTGTGTGGTGATCACCGTATCACTACCGGTCAGTGCCAGCTGTGCACCGTCACTGATGCGTACGCCCGCCACGCCGTTATCCACATTGATCACGCCACCATTGGCCAGCGTGCTGCCGCTGCCAGACACATCCAACCCGGTGCCGTTCGCCACATTGACCGTACCATTGTTGGTCAGCGTGCTGCCTGCGCGTGAGCGAATACCGATATTGTTGCTGCCGGTAAGATCCACCGCACCGTTGTTCACCAGCGTGGCGCCGTTGGTGACATCAAAGCCGATGGCGTTGCTGCCTGCACCACTGAGATTGCCATTGCTGGTGACGGTGGTGGTCGCTGAGGTGCCATCCAGGGCGTTGCTGAGATCGGTGCGCAAATTATTGACCAGCACGCCTACTGCGTTGCTGCCACTGACATTAATGCTGCTGCCGCTGGCCAAAGTGGCATTCGCGCCGCCCTCGGCACGCACAGCGGTGCTGCCCTGACCGCTGGCGTTGAAGCTGGCATTGGCGCTGTTCAGGCTGCTGCCGCTGCCCGAGACGATCACACCCGTGCTGTTAGCGCCGCTGGCGGTCAATGAGGTGGGATTGCTGAAGCTCAGCGCGGCACCCTCATCAATGCGGTATCCGGTGGAATTGAGGGTATTCACGTCCAGCGCGTTGGCGGCCGAGTTGATACGTGAGCCGCTGCCTGCCGCATGATAAGCAATCTGATCGCTGCCATTAAAGATCGGCACAGATCCGGCGGCGATGTTTACCAATGCGCCGTTGATTGCCTCTGCGCCAATCGCGCCAGAGCCGTTGAGGTTCAGGGTGCCACCGTTGAGATTCGCAATCGCCCGACTGCCGCTGGCGCTGACTCCCCGGCTACGGCTGGTGGCACTGCCGCCATTAACGTCGATGTTGCCGCTGTTGTTGGCCGTGGTATTGGCCGTGCTGCCGCTGCTGTTCACCGCAATGCCGGTGCCGCCATCGTTGATGCTGATGTTACCGCTGTTAGTGCCGGTCGCGCCGCTCTCAACCCTTATCCCCGTTGAGTTAGCGCCGCTAAAGGCGATGTCACCCGTATTGTTGAGCTGCGCGCGATTGCGTGCCAGATAACCGATCAATCCGCTTTGCGCGGAGTTAAGCGCTGCCGCCGAACTCAGCGTGGTGCTGGTCACCGGTGCGCCGCTGTTACCGCCCGCCAGCGTATGTTTTTGCCCATCGACAATCGCGCCAATCGCGTTGTTGCCGGTGAGGTTGATGGTGGTGTCATTGTCGATGGTGCCCGTAGCCCCGCCTTCGATATTCACCCCTGTGGCACCCGCGCCGCTGACGTTGAGCGTGGCATTGCGGGTGTTGACTTCGGTGCCACCGGTGCCGCTGCCGTTCACCGCGACCGAACCGGCGCCCGATGCGGTGAGTGACAGATCGGTGCCATCAAAATCCGCGCCCTGCTCCACGCGGAACAGCGTCGAGTTGGTGGTGGTGACATTGAAGGGGTTGTTGCCCGCTACGTTAATTCGCGCATTGGGGCCATAGGCGAAGAAAGCGATTTGATTGCTGCCGTTGCTGAAGGTGGGTATCGCGTTGGCGGCAACTTCCACCGTCGCATTGCCGCGCGCGTGCACACCAATCGCACCCGTGCCGCTCAGATTTACCGGACCGTTGACGTCCGCACTGGCCTGGCCGGTGCCCTGACCTTCCACCCACACGCCAAAGTTACGCGTGCCGCTGGCGGGATCCGCGCCTCCGGCAACATTGATGGTGCCTGTCGAACTTGCGGAGGCGGAGTTACCGTTGGTGGCCACCACCTTCACGCCCGTGCCGTTGACGCCGTTCAGATTAATGGTGCCGCTGTTGTCGATGTTGCCGCTGCTGTTGGTGACTGACATCCCGACGTTTTCACGCGGTACGGTCGCGGCAGCACCGTTCACATCAATGGTGCCATTATTGACCATCGTGACCCCGCTGGCACCGGTCGCCGACATGCCTGCCGCGTTCTGCACCTTTGAGCCAATCACGATGTTGCCGTTGTTGGTGGCTGAGCCGTTGGCCACCAGCGCGATGCCGCTGGTGAGGCCGCTCTGATTCATCGCGGTATCCGCTACGCTGTCGGTCAGGCTGTTCTGCGGACCACGGCCAATATAAATCTGCCCATCAGTATTGTTGGTAAAGGTGGAGGTCGGTGATGTCAGCAGCACACCAGAAGCGGTACCGCGCGCGCTGGAACCGTTCACGCCGACGTTGATATTGCCGCTGTTGCTGGACGTCGCGTCATCCTCCAGCCGAATGCCGGCTACGCCATACTGCGAATTGCTGCCGGTGGTGGCGAGATTAACGATGCCGTTGTTGTTGAACGCACTGCCGCTCTGCACCAATACGCCGTTGGCACCATAGCCGGTAGAGCCGATGCCGGTGCCATCCTGGCGATTCAGGAAGCCACCGTTGATAACGCCGGTGCTGCTGGTGCTGCCGTTGCTGTTGTCGGAGAGCACCAGCGCAGTGCCGTTGTTGGCGAGGGTGCCACGGCTGGCAAGCTTGCCATCGATTACCGCCTGCGCGCCGTTGGACGCTTTGATTGCGCCGCCGGTTGATCCGACCACTTCCAGCGTTTTGCCTGCTGCCAGATTGACTCGAGCATTAGGGCCATCGGCATTGACCACAATGCGGTTACCAATCGGCTGCGTAACTTCATCTGGCGGTGTAGCACTCACGTCATACACGATATTGCCGTTGGTGACGGTGACCGCTTTGTTGAACTCGGTCAGATAGTTGGCTTTGTCCAGATTGCCCGCTTGCAGCTGGCTAATCAGCCAGTTGTTGTAGGTCTGCAGTTCGCTGGCGCTGGTCACGGTGAAGGTGTTGGTGGCGCCATCCAGCGTCTGTACGCTCACGCTGCCGTTGTAGGTGGCGATATTTTGCACCTGAAAGGTTTGCGTGGCGCCGGCGCCATCCGGCGTGGCAGCGGTGCCAAAGAAGCTGATGCGATTATTCGAGTTCCAGTTCAGGGTGCTGTCGCTGCCCACCTGAAAGAGCGTGGTCTGCTTCGCCGCCATGCTCCAGCTGTTGGTGCTGGCGCTGCTGGCTGCATTCGCTTGCCCGATATTCACATCAAGCGTGCCACCGTTCGAGACATCCGCAACACGCGTGTTGATGTATTGATCGCCGTTAACGTTAACCACGTCCGGCACCGCGGTATCGGAGGTCACTGGTGTTTGTGCCACCAGGCTGGCGGAGTTGTAGACCTGGAAAGTCGTGTTACCGCCAGTCGTAGGATCAGGCACGGTGATGGCGAAGTTCTGCGGACCGGGATCGAGACGGGTCTGATTAAGAAACTGCGCGCCAGATGTGATGTTGACCTGCCCGAGGCTGGAGTTCACTGATCCATCCGTTCCCGGTGCGAAATCAGGATTGCCGGTCAACGTTTCGCTACTGCCATTGACGTTAATATTCTGCGCGCCAAAGAGGTTGTCATTAATTTTCGGGGAATAGCTTCCCAATGTAATGGCTTGCGCACTTATCGCCGGATAAAACAGCGCCTGCGCGGCTAATATTCCGAACGCAATCGGGTTTAATGTGAACTTCATACTTCCTCCAGTGGGCGAGCAGCGTCCACGCTGTTATTGCAACAGCGTTAAATTCATCGCGAGGGATACAACGGCAGGAATAACACCAACCCCGATGAGCAATTAATTTCTGAGAGCCACTGTGTGAAGAAAGTCTGGTGCAGCGAATAAGAGGTTAAAACTGTTTTTATAGATTAATTGGCTTTAGGTATAGACTTTTCTGCCATCGGACGCAAAAGGTAAATGAGGGTAACCCATTGTCATATTGGCGAAATATTTGTGAGATGGGAGAAATTATTGACAACAATTGAGGCCAGAAGTTTCCAATAATTAGCCTACTATCTTATTAATAGTTTCTTTATTTTTTCTTAGCAGTTTACTTACGAATGGCACGGCATGTTCGGCAATATCAGCGCCAGGCTAAGCGATACGGCGAATTGCAAAAGCGTGACATATATCACATTTAAAATCATTCAATCATCAAGGTTTTGCCGGTGTATCCTCCGCAGCAGCGCGACATCTCAGGCTTCATTTCAGAGGCCTTAGAAGAGGCCTCGTCGCGAGGACAGCGAATATCTACGGGAACGGGCTCACTACACGTAGAGCGCCGCTGCGGTGGATAGCAATGGCGTTAGCTGAGATCGACGCCTTTGGTTCCGGCCCACCAGGTAAAGGCAAATCCACCGACCCACGCCACGATTAATCCGGCGAGATACACCGCCATACCGGCAAAAATCCCCTGCGAAGAGGTCATCAGCGGCAGCGTGACGAGTCCAGACGGCCCAAACACGGTATTCATCCCCACGGGCAGCCCGAGCCAGGCCACCAAACCAATGAAGAATCCCCCCAGCGCACCGCCACAACAGGCGGTAATAAATGGCTTCAGGCGCGGCAGCGTAACGCCATAAATTAACGGTTCGCCCACGCCCAACAGGCCCGGCACTATCGCGCCTTTGATTTGAGAGCGCAGTAACGAGTGCTTCTCAGCTTTGCACCACAGCGCGAGAGAAGCGCCGACCTGGCCCGCACCCGCCATCGCCAGAATCGGGAATAACGAATTAAATCCCTGGGTTTCCATCAGCGCAAAATAGACCGGAATAAAGCCCTGATGTATCCCGAACATCACCGCAATTAAAAACAGCCCGGCCAGGATTGCGCAACCAAACGGATTGTTATTCAGATGAATAAACAACCACGACATACCTTTAAATAACTCACCGCCAATCGGCATAATCACCATGAATGTCACTGCGCCGGTAATCAATAAGGTGAGCAGCGACGTCAGGATCATATCGAGATTATCGGGAATGATTTTACGCAGCTGTTTTTCAATCCAGGCACCAAATATTGCCGCCAGTAATACGCCGATAATATTGCCGCGCGGGTCAATCGCCATGCCAAAGAAATCTGACATGCCGCTGTAATAGCCCACCGTGGCTTTCGGCATATAGCCCAGCACAAACAGTGAGGCGATAATGGCACCGTTCACGCCGGTGCCGCCAAAGGCTTTTTGCGCGTTGTAGCCAATCAGAATGCTCAGGAAGGTAAACAGTCCCTTGCCGAATACCTTCATGTAGGCCACGGTGTCCAGCAGCCACTGCGCGTGTTCACCAGGCTGGTTAAGGTGGAATATCTGCTCAATCAGCGTGGCAAATCCCAGCAGTAAACCGGCACCGATGAAACCGGGGATCAGCGGTGTGAAGATGGTGGCGAAGCAGGAAAGAAAGCGATGTAGCGCGCTGGTTTGTTTCGCTTTCATCTGCTGCTTTTGGGCGGCGGCAAGGGTGCTGAGATCCTGCGGCTTTTTCGTTTCATCGCCGTCCAGTAACCCCTGCATTTTCTCTGCGGCGGTTTGCGCTTTGCCTGGGCCAAGAACAATTTGCAGCTGCGCATCGCTGTCGATCACGCCCAATACACCGGGCAGCGTTTTGAGACGCGCATGATCGACTACTGTGGCATCCGCCAGCGTGAGGCGCAGACGCGTCATGCAGTTGCCGCACTGCACAATATTATGTGCGCCTCCCACCGCTTGCAGGATGTCGCGCAGTAATTCTTCGGTGATGGCGGCCATTATTGCGCTCCTGCATCACGTAACGCGTTACGGATAAAGCCGCTGTTTTGCTTTAGCAGCGCTTTGGCCTCGCTGGCATCCAATCCTGCCAGCACCATCACAATCGCGGTTTTGCAGTGACCGTGACAGGCGTTCAGCGCCTGCTGCGCGGTGGCATCGTCGCAGTCGGTAGCCTGTTTGACGATGTTGATTTGGCGCTGCACCAGTTTTTGGTTAGTGGCTTCGACATCGACCATCAGGTTGCCGTACACCTTGCCACTGCGGATCATCGCGCCGGTGGTTAGCATGTTGAGCACCAGCTTTTGTGCCGTGCCGGCTTTCATGCGTGAAGAACCGGTAACCACTTCTGGCCCCACAACCGGGGTGAGCGCCACATCCGCAGCCTGTGACATCGGGCTGTTGGGATTGCAGGTTAATGCCGCGCTGAACGCGCCCTGCTGTTTCGCATACGCCAGCGCGCCCAGCACATACGGCGTACGACCGCTGGCGGCAATCCCCACCAGCACGTCATTGGCATTGAAATCGATGTCCTTTAAATCTTGTGCGCCCTGCTCGACATTATCTTCCGCGTTCTCCACCGCCTGCAAAATCGCGGTGTGGCCGCCCGCAATCAATCCCACGACCTGCGAGCGAGGTGTACCGAAGGTCGGTGGGCACTCGCTGGCATCGAGAATACCGAGGCGGCCCGACGTGCCCGCACCACAGTAAATAAGGCGCCCGCCTTTACTGAAGGCTGCAGTGATGGCATCCACCACCTGCGCAATCTGCGGCACAATCGCCTCTACCGCCAATGCCACTTTTTTGTCTTCATCATTAATGACGCGCAGCATCGCTTCTGTTGAAAGCTCATCAATGTTTTGGCTCGCCGGGTTACGGCCTTCGGTGATCATCTGGCTGAGGTCGATCTGCATTACGCACTCCTGATAAGAATAATTTATTCAAAAAACTATATACCATTTTGAATTGTTAATTCCTGTTCGGCCATCAAGTTTTTGTACTTTTTGCAGAGGCAGGCATAAAAAAACCCGCCGGATGGCGGGTAGAAGTTGAGTGATGGCCGTTACGCGTTCGCTAATTCTCTGCGCGCTAACTCCGCCAGAAAACCGCTGCGTGAACCATACTCACGATGAGACTCGACATAGCTATCAATTTTGCTGAGTAGGTTTTGCGGCAAGGTAATATTGAGCTTTACCGCTTTGCCTTCGAAGCGACTCAGATCGATCTCCACGAAAGCCCAGTAGCCTCCCTGGCACGCCTCATCTTGAATGTGAGTCTCAATATCTGCCGCTTTAGGGATGGCTTTGCCGGCATCCGCTAAAGATTCTACGTGTACATCAATCGCGTTAAATGCATCGCGCAGCGCATCATCTACGCTTTTGCCTGCAAAAAAACATCCCTCCACATCTGGCACAAAACCTGACCAGCTATTGTCCTCTGTCTTATGCAGATAAACGGGGAATCTCATGTTCAGTCCTCACTAAAAAGAAATATTCAGGTAGGAATTCATTGCAATGTCTGCTGCAACTGACATTGCTAATTTTTTCCAAATCGGGGGCATTGCCCCCGTATACATTTAGTCCATTAACTTGATTAACTTACGTAATGTTCCAATTGCCAGGTCTTTTTCAGGATGAGGAAGTGAGATGTGATACGGCTTATCTGCTCTCACAAACACATGGTGGCTGCCTTTTACTCGGTCTAAAACCCAACCGCGCTCCAGCAACATCCTGATCAGCTCCCTGCTGCTCAATCAAACCTCCGGTTATCTTAGCGCTAATAATATACCCACCATAACCACAAAACAAAGTCATTAGTGGTTATGGTGGGTATGAAATTAATCACAATTCCGGCGGCCAAACATCCAGGACACGTCTTGAATTGATATAAAAAAAACCCGCCGGATGGCGGGTTTCGTTAGCGACGAATCAAGGTGCATTACGCAACTGAAGTCGTGATTTCGTTACGGCCAATGGCCTTAACTGGCGTTTTGCGTGCGCAGTTGCAGCTCGTAGGCTTCGGCCTGTTTGGTGTCGAACTGGTTTTCCCAGCGTGCAATTACCAGCACCGCCAGCGCATTACCGATCACGTTCAGAGCGGTACGCGCCATGTCCATGATGCGGTCCACACCGGCGATAAACGCCAGGCCTTCCAGTGGAATACCCACGCTGCCCAGTGTTGCCAGCAGCACCACGAATGAGACGCCCGGTACGCCAGCAATCCCTTTCGAGGTCACCATTAACGTCAGTACCAGAATAATTTCATCGGTCAGCGACAGATCGATGCCATATAGCTGCGCGATAAAGATCGCCGCGATGCTCTGGTACAGCGTTGAACCATCGAGGTTGAACGAATAGCCGGTCGGCACCACGAAGCTGGTGATGGCTTTCGGCGCACCGTAGGCTTCCATCTTCTGCATGATACGTGGCAGCACGGTTTCGGAACTGGAAGTGGAATACGCCAGAATCAGCTCATCTTTCAGGATGCGCATCAGCGTAGTAATACGCAATTTACAGATGCGTGCGACCGTTCCCAGCACCACGAAAGCAAAGAACAGAATCGCCACGTAAACCAGCAATACCAGCTTCGCCAGCGGATAGAGCGAGGCAAAACCAAAGTTGGCAATGGTGACGGCGATCAGCGCAAACACGCCAACCGGCGCATAACGCATGATCATGTGCGTCACTTTAAACATGGTTTCGGAAATCGAACGGAATACGGTCACCAGCGGATCGCGATGCTCTGAAGGCAGTGCGGACAAGCCCATACCAAACAGTACCGAGAAGAAGATAATCGGCAGCATATCGCCCTTCACCAGTGAGGCGAAGATGTTCTGCGGGATGAGCGACAGAATGGTGGTGACCAGGCCGTGAGGAGCACCTTGCACCGCCTGGGTTGTGGCTTCGTATTTAGAGATGTCCACCGTTACCAGCGTAGACATATCAATGCCGCTACCTGGCTGGAATACGTTGGCCAGCGTAATGCCGACCACAATGGCAATGGTGGTGATCACTTCAAAATAGACGATGGTTTTGACACCAATACGTCCGAGCTTTTTCGCATCGCCGACGCCAGCAATGCCGACAATCAGAGATGAAATCACAATCGGCACCACAATCATCTTGATCAGATGAATAAAGATGTCGCCTGCAGGCGTGAGAAGGTTAGTGATTAACCATTCACGATCGTCTGGCTGATTATGCAGCACGGTTCCGGCGATAACGCCGAGAATCAAGGCAATCAAAATTTGCCAGGCAAGGGTGAGTTTAAAACCTTTCATAACGCGTTACTTTCCTCAGTAAAAACCCCTTTGCTCCTCTGCGAAGGTGCAGAAGACATGACGCACAGGGAAGTGAGCAAAAGCCCGATAAAATAGAGGGTTATAGTGGGCTGCATCAGATACTGCTGCGTAAGCATTTTGCGCTTGCGCGATGATGCAGCCTGAGTGGATACCTGCTGAACAGGGCCGAGATAAGTACCATTTTCACTACGGTAATTGCAAGCCCTGGGGGGTTAGCGCAAATCCTGCGCAGCTGAGTAGCATAAAATGCTGACATTTACT
This sequence comes from Pantoea sp. alder81, assembly GCF_020179835.1. Classification (GTDB taxonomy): domain Bacteria; phylum Pseudomonadota; class Gammaproteobacteria; order Enterobacterales; family Enterobacteriaceae; genus Pantoea. The sequence continues at coordinate 481,843 of NZ_JAIUDA010000003.1, forward strand.
TTTAGTCATAACTCGCTGTTATGAAAAGTGTTAATTCGATAATTTTCCGCATAGCTATTCAAATTTGGGCAAAAAACACCCCGGCGCGTTTGCTGATTATTTAACCAGCAGCAAGGTCTGATTTCGGCTAAAGCAACAGATTGGGTCTCATTTCTTTCGGTGATGAACAGTATGAATTCGGGCGCTTTTCAGGCATACAAAAGGTCGTGATCCAGACTGCAAAATAGAAACAAAGCCCGGTCGTGCTCTTCAATTAACCTTTGATTGACATATGATTAACATCTTCAAGGAGGTCAGCCATGAGCCAAATACATAAGCATCCTGTACCCGCTGCCGTCGCAGCGAATGCCCTGATTAATGCCGATCAGTATGCGGCGCTGTATCAACAATCGGTTGACGATCCCGACGCCTTTTGGGGTGAACAAGGTAAAATCCTCGACTGGATCAAGCCTTACAGCAAGGTGAAAAACACCTCCTTTGCCCCGGGCAATATTTCGATTCGCTGGTATGAAGACGGTGCGCTGAATCTCGCCGCCAACTGCCTTGACCGCCATTTGCAGACGCGTGGCGATCACCCGGCGATTATCTGGGAAGGCGATGACGCCAGCGAAAGCAAAACCATTACGTTCCGTGAACTGCACGGCGACGTGTGTCGCTTTGCCAATGTGCTGTTGAGCCTCGGCGTGAAGAAAGGCGATGTGGTCGCCATCTATATGCCGATGGTGCCAGAAGCGGCCGTGGCGATGTTGGCCTGTGCGCGTATCGGTGCGGTGCACTCGGTAATCTTTGGTGGCTTCTCGCCGGAAGCGGTGGCCGGTCGCGTGGTGGATTCCAACGCCAAGCTGGTGATCACCGCCGATGAAGGGGTGCGCGCCGGACGCAGCATCCCGCTGAAGAAAAACGTCGACGATGCACTGAATAACCCAAGCGTCACCAGCGTGAAAAACGTGGTGGTGTTCAAGCGCACCGGTAAAGATACCGGCTGGCGAGAAGGCCGCGATCTGTGGTGGCACGAGCTGGTGGCGAAAGCCAGCGATCAGCACGAACCGGTGGCGTTAGAAGCCGAACATCCGCTGTTTATCCTTTATACCTCCGGTTCCACCGGCAAACCGAAAGGCGTGCTGCACACCACCGGTGGTTATCTGGTGTATGCCGCCAGCACCTTCAAATATGTGTTTGATTATCATCCAGATGATGTCTACTGGTGCACCGCCGATGTGGGCTGGATCACCGGTCACAGCTATCTGATTTACGGCCCGCTGGCCTGTGGCGCAACCACTCTGATGTTTGAAGGCGTGCCGAACTGGCCGAAGCCGAGTCGCATGGCTGAAGTGGTCGATAAACACAAGGTGACCCTGCTTTATACCGCGCCGACCGCGATTCGTGCCCTGATGGCCGAAGGTGATAAAGCGATTGAAGGTACGCATCGCAGCAGCCTGCGCATCATGGGTTCCGTCGGCGAGCCGATCAACCCGGAAGCCTGGGAGTGGTATTACAAGAAGATTGGCGACAGCCGCTGCCCGATTGTTGATACCTGGTGGCAGACTGAAACCGGTGGCTTCATGATTACTCCGCTGCCAGGCGCGATTGAGCTGAAAGCTGGCTCGGCTACTAAGCCGTTCTTTGGCGTGCAGCCCGCGCTGGTGGATAACGAAGGTAACGCGCTGGAAGGGGCGACAGAAGGCAACCTGGTGATCAACGATTCATGGCCGGGACAGGCGCGTACGCTGTTCGGCGATCACGACCGCTTCGAGCAAACCTACTTCTCCACCTTCAAAAACCGCTATTTCAGCGGTGACGGCGCACGCCGTGATGAAGATGGTTACTACTGGATCACTGGCCGCGTCGATGACGTGCTGAACGTTTCCGGCCATCGTCTCGGCACCGCAGAGATCGAATCGGCGCTGGTGTCACATCCGAAGATTGCGGAAGCGGCGGTTGTGGGTATTCCTCACAGCATTAAAGGCCAGGCGATCTATGCTTATATTACGTTGAATCACGGCGAAGAGCCGTCGCCAGAGTTGTATACCGAAGTGCGTAACTGGGTGCGTAAAGAGATCGGCCCGATTGCCACGCCGGATGTGCTGCACTGGACCGACTCGCTGCCGAAAACCCGCTCTGGCAAGATTATGCGTCGTATTCTGCGCAAAATCGCGGCGGGCGATACCAGTAATCTCGGCGATACCTCAACCCTGGCCGATCCGGGCGTGGTTGAGAAATTGCTGGAGGAAAAGCAGTCCATCACCATGCCGTAACCGGCATCGACGCGACGGAGAGTGTCAGCCTGTCCTCGGCAGGCTACTCTCCGTCATCCCTACCTTACGCCGTACGCTTTTCACCATCGCATAACCTATACCCAAAATAATTCGAGTTGCAGGAAGGCGGCAAGAATGAGAATTCCAGGAGCTTACTGAAGTAGGTGACTGGGATGAGCATACGCTGCCAACGCACCTGCAACTTGAAGTATGAAGGGTATATATAATTAGAATATTCAGTCATTTATATCATTTAATCGTGAGATATCTGCCTGCCTTTCCTCTGGAGAAACTGTGATGAACGAAGCCCTAAATCAACAGGAAGCAGTCTGGCAACAAATCGAGAGTAACCCGCGTTTTCAGGAACTGGTGCACAAGCGCCAGGCCTTTGCGCTGTTGCTCAGTATCATCATGCTGGTGTTGTACGTCGGCTTTATTTTGCTGATCGCCTTCGCCCCTGGCTGGCTCGGTACACCGCTGCATGAAGGCACTAACGTCACGCGCGGGATACCCATCGGCGTTGGCTTAATTGTGGTGTCTTTCCTGCTCACCGGCATCTATGTCTGGCGTGCTAATGGCGAGTTCGATCGCCTGACCAAACAGATTCTGAGCGAGGTGAAATCATGAAGCGCCTGTTCTCCGCTTTGTTAGCGGTGGTGCCTGCCAGCGTGTTTGCCGCCGACGCCATTACCGGCGCGGTGCAAAAACAGGCCACCAATTATGAAGCCATCATCATGTTCGTGGTGTTTGTGGCGGCGACGCTCGGCATCACCTACTGGGCCTCCAAACGCACCCGTTCACGTAGTGATTACTACACGGCTGGCGGCAATATTACCGGCTTCCAGAACGGTCTGGCGATGGCCGGTGACTTTATGTCTGCGGCATCGTTCCTCGGTATTTCGGCGCTGGTTTATACCTCAGGCTATGACGGGCTGATCTACTCGCTCGGCTTCCTGGTGGGCTGGCCGATGATTCTGTTCTTGATTGCCGAACGCTTACGTAATCTCGGGCGTTACACCTTCGCCGATGTGGCGTCTTATCGCCTGCAGCAGAAACCGATTCGTACCCTGTCGGCCTGTGGCTCACTGGTGGTGGTGGCGCTGTATTTGATTGCGCAGATGGTGGGTGCAGGCAAACTGATCCAACTGCTGTTTGGTCTTGATTATCATATCGCCGTAGTGCTGGTAGGTATCTTGATGGTGATGTATGTGCTGTTCGGCGGCATGCTGGCCACCACATGGGTACAGATCATCAAAGCCGTACTGCTGCTGTTCGGTGCCAGTTTCATGGCGATTATGGTGATGAAAACCACTGGCTTTAGCTTCAATACGCTGTTTACCGAAGCGATGGCGGTCCACCCGAAAGGCGCGGCGATTATGCAACCGGGCGGGCTGGTGAAAGATCCGATATCGGCGCTGTCGCTCGGCTTAGGACTGATGTTCGGTACCGCGGGCTTACCGCATATCCTGATGCGCTTCTTTACCGTAGCGGATGCGCGTGAAGCGCGTAAGAGCGTGTTCTGGGCCACTGGCTTTATGGGCTACTTCTACTTCCTGACCTTTATCATAGGCTTTGGCGCTATTCTGCTGGTCGGCGCGAATCCGGCCTTCAAGGATGCTTCGGGCGTGCTGATTGGCGGCACCAACATGGCGGCGGTGCATCTGGCGAATGCGGTCGGCGGCAGTCTGTTCCTCGGCTTTATCTCGGCGGTGGCCTTCGCCACCATTCTGGCGGTGGTTGCAGGATTGACGCTGGCCGGGGCTTCTGCGGTTTCTCATGATCTGTACGCCAGCGTGATCCGCAAAGGCCAGGCAACTGAGCGTGATGAGCTGCGGGTGTCGAAAATTACCGTACTGATCCTCGGCGTGGTGGCGATTGTGCTTGGCATCGCGTTTGAGAAACAGAACATCGCCTTTATGGTTGGGCTGGCGTTCTCGATTGCGGCCAGCTGTAACTTCCCGATTATTTTGCTCTCAATGTACTGGTCAAAACTGACCACGCGCGGCGCGATGATTGGCGGTTGGCTGGGGCTGATTACGGCGGTGGTACTGATGATTCTCGGGCCGACTATTTGGGTGCAGGTTTTAGGGCACGCCAAACCGGTCTATCCGTATGAGTATCCGGCACTGTTCTCAATGGCGGCGGCGTTTATCGGCACCTGGCTGTTCTCGATTACCGATCACTCCAGACAGGGTGCTGAAGAGCGGGCTAAATTCCGTGGTCAGTTTATTCGTTCACAAACTGGCGTCGGGATTTCGCAGGGCAAAGCGCATTAGGAATAAAAAATGCCGCCATGAATGGCGGCATTTAGAATGTGCGCAGATTAAACCGGTGCACCTTGAAGTGCGCCGGCTTCAACCATTAGAAACGCAGTGATGCGCCCACATACGGGCCATCGACCAGTACGTTGTCTTTGCGGTCACCTTTGTTGTTCAGCTCAATGTACTGGTAACCCACACGCAGGTTCAGCAGTGAGATCGGGGTGAAGCTCAGACCACCTGACGCTTCTTTGTAGCTGTCCAGACGATCGGAGAACGCTTCAGGCGCATAGTAGTATTCGCCGTACAGGCCCCACATGCTGTTGAAGTTGTACTGTGCACCGGCACCGACGGCAACGGTGAAGCCATCACGACCATCTTCAGGATGGGTGAACAGTGCTTTGGCGGTTGGCGCCAGACGGAAATCGCCCAGATCGATATTATAACCCGCACCTAAACCGTAGGTGCTGCCATCGTGATCGCTGCGCAGCCAGTTGCCTTTCAGGAACAGGCCAGGAGAAGTTGTGCCGAGGCCAAGGTTCAGGTTGGTGCTATGCTCACCCACGTCAACACTGCCCTCAATCGCCTGTGCGCCGCTGCTCAGCAGTGCCAGACCCAATACGCTTCCAGTAACAAGTTGCTTAAACATATGATTCCACTCCATGAAGGACAAATAAGTCGGCGCAAAGGGTAACAGCCTGAGAGCAGGAGACAACTTTATTTGGAAAGCTTTACGTAAAAATCGATGACAGTACGCAAACCGGCCGATTAAGCCGCCCACAGCAGGTGGCTCAACAGCGGAGCCAGAATCACCGTCACCACGCCCGACAGCATCATCACCAGGCTCGATACCACACCCTCTTGCTGTCCCAATTGATAAGCGCGAGCCGTGCCTGCACCGTGCGATGCAGCGCCAAAACCAGCCCCCTTTGCCACGCCCTGTTTGATCGCAATACGCAGAAACAGCACGTCGCCAACTGCCATGCCAAACACCCCGGTGATCACCACAAACAGCGCCACCAAATCCGGCTGGCCGCCAATTGGTAATGCGGCTGCGAGGGCAAACGGTGTGGTAATTGAACGTACCGCGAGGCTGCGTTGAATGGTTTCCGGCAACATCAGCAGTCGCGCCAGCCATACGGAACTGCACACCGCCACCAGCGTGGCGGTTAACACGCCGACACTCAGCGATAGCCAGTGACGCTTGATGATCTCAAGGTTCTCATACACCGGCACCGCAAACGCCAGCGTTGCCGGGCCCAGCAGCCAGATCAGCCAGTGGCTCTCGGCGATGTAATCTTTCCAGCTGACGTGCGTCAGCAGTAGTAGCGCCACCAGCACCACCGGCGTCATCACCAGCGGCATCAGCAGCAATGTCTGTTTGCGGCGATAGAGACGTTTGTTGACGTAATAGACCAGCAGCGTCAGCGCCAGACACAGCAGGCTAATGATGAAATCAGCCATGATGCGCCTGCTTACGCGCCGCACGCGCCAGTTCGAAGCGGTACAGACGATCCACCACCAGCGAGGTGGCCGCCAGCACTAATAAGGTACTCACCGCAATCACCACGCAGATGCGCCAGCCCTCGCTGCGCAGCAGATCGCTGTAGTTGACCACGGCGACCACCGCTGGAATAAAGAACAGCAGCATTTCTGCCAGCAGCCAGTTGGCACCGGCTTTCACCCAACGCAGTGGCACCACGCGCGTCATGATCAGTAGCAACAGCACGACCATCCCCACCACATTGGCGGGCAACGGCAGATGCAGCCAACTCACCAGTTTGTCGCTGGCCATAAACAGGCCGATATACAGCACCAGCTGCAACGGTACGAACACACGTTGCAGGATATCCGTTCTGCGCGGACTTAAGGCCAACGCCATTTTCTTCTCTCCCCGGTATTGGATGTGGGCTTCAGTATAAATCCCGAGCAAACCGTGAAAGAAATGAATTAAAATCATTCAAACTATGCCAAAAAGGAATGCTTTATGGATGTCCGCGCCCTGCGCTATTTCACCGAAGTGGTGCGCCAGCAAAGCTTTACCCGCGCTGCCGAGAAGTTGTATGTCACGCAACCGACCATCAGCAAGATGCTGCGCCAGTTGGAGGATGAACTCGGCTGTACGCTGCTGCTGCGCGAGGGACGAAAACTGCATCTGACCGACAGCGGCCAGGCGGTGTATCAGCGAGGGTTGGCGATTCTGCAGGAGTTTCATCAGCTGGAAGCGCAGATCGGTGATATCAATGAATTGAAAACCGGTGAACTGCGGCTGGGCATCCCACCGATGGTCGGGATGCAGATCGCTGGTTCGATCTCCGCGTTTCGCCGTCGCTACCCGGGCGTGCAATTAAAGATTGTCGAGTCCGGCGGCTTAACCGTGCAGCAGGCGGTGCTGAGTGGCGGACTGGATATCGCCCTCACTGCGCTGCCGGTCGATGCCGAATTGCCACTCAATACGCTAGAACTGATGCGTCATCCTCTTTGCGTGCTGCTGCCACGTCACGCGCAGTGGCTCAATCGCAGTAGCCTGGGTCTGAAGGAGCTGGCGGCTCATCCACTGCTGATCCTGAATGAGGAATTCTCACTCAATCGCCAGCTGATGAAGGCGTTTCAGCGTCAGGGACTCACGCCGGACATTGCAGTGCGCAGCGCGCAGTGGGATTTTCTGGCGGCGATGGTGCAGGCTGAGATGGGGCTGGCGATTTTACCGGAGCCGATTTGCCAGCGGCTGGATAAGCAATCGCTATTGTGGCTGCCGCTGGAATCGGAACTGCAGTGGAGCCTGGGGTTGATTTGGCGAGAAGGCAGCTATTTGTCGCGCAGTGCGCAGGCGTGGATAGATTGCTGCCGTGAGCACTGGCCGGATGCGCCGCCACGGTTGTCGGTGTAGCGGCGCTATATGTTGTCAGGCGCGCATCAGTGCGGGTTGTTAAAAAGGGCACGACGTGGAAGCCGAAGGCACCGCGTCAGCGGCGCGAGGACGGCCCGGCAGCAGCAGAGGTGCTCTGGCCCGCACTCCAGTAAGCCGTCTGGTTTACTCCTCTTTCTCAATCAGCAACGCTTCCAGCAGATCGAGATCGCGCAGCAGCTTCTGCATCGTCTCGTTAGAGATCTCCTGCGTCGCGCGCAGATGGTAAACCTCGGCGCGCTCAGCACGCAGCGCATTGAGGCGGAAACGACGCTCCAGGTTTTCGGCAAACAGCGCCTGATCCACCTCATCTTTGCCCACCACGCGGCGACGAAGATTGCCAATCACGCGCAAACTGACCTCTTTCAACAGCTCCGGATCGATATTCTCTTCTGCATCGTTTTCCAGTCGCTGCTCCATTTTGTGCAGGCTCTCAATCGCCACATTGGCCATTGCCGCACGCGCATGCTGGATTTCACGGCGATGTCCCGATTTGTCGGTGCTTTCCATACCGCGTAACAATATCGGCAGCAGAATCACCCCGACAAACAGCGAGAACAGAATCACGCCGGTGGCAATAAACACCAGCTCATAGCGCGCCGGGAACGGTTCGCCATTGCTGAGGAACAGCGGAATCGACAGCACACCAGCCAGCGTAATTGCACCACGCACACCGGCAAAAGAAGCGATGAGCAACTCACGGAATGAGTAGTTAGAGAACTCCAGCGGCTTCTTCTTCAGGAAACGCAGGCTGGCCCGTTGCATCATCCACAGCCAGCCAAAGCGCACAATCATCAATGCGCCATACACCAGGGCGACATCGGTAAACAGCATCCACAGCTCGACGTTCGGATCGGCATTCGCCTGCTGTACCGATGTTTCAAGAATGTCGGGCAACTGCAGGCCCAGCATCAGGAACACCATGCCGTTAAACACAAACTCCAGCATCTGCCACACGCTGTTTGCGCGTAAACGCATCGCCAGCGGTGCCTGGCGGATGATGCCAGAACGGGTAATGGTCATACCCGCCGCGACTGCCGCGAGGATGCCTGACACGCCCAGATGTTCGGCAATCAGATAAGAGGCGAAAGGCAACAGCAGCAGCAGCACGGTTTGCGTTGCCGGATCGTCACCGCTCCAGCGGCTTAACAGACGTAGCGAGCGGCCATATAGCCAGCACACCGCCACACCCGCGACCAGACCGCCGATCGCCACTTTGAGGAACTCCACACTGGCGCCGCCCCAGGTAAACACCATGGTGCCCATCGCCACCGCGACCGCAAACTTCAGTGATACCAGGCCGGATGCGTCGTTCATCAGGGCTTCACCCTGCACAATCGACATGATCTTTTTCGGGATACGCCCTTCCCCGACAATGCCGGAGAGCGCCACGGCATCGGTAGGAGATAGCACCGCCGCCAGTGCGAATGCTGGGATCAGCGGAATACCCGGCACCAGCCAGTAAATCAGATAACCGATCCCGACCACGGTAATCAGCACCAGAACCAGCGCCAGGCCCATGATCTCGCGCCCGTGGTGCAGGAATTCGTTAATCGGCGTTTTCCAGCCATCGGCAAACAGCAGGGGCGGAATGAACAGCACGAGGAACAGTTCGGGGTCAAAATCGACATGCAGGCCGAAGCTCGGCACGGCTAACAAGGCACCGGCGGCGATTTGCACCAACGGCAGGGGAATTTGGAACGGCAATATGCGCGCCGCCACGCCGGAGAGTGACACCACCAGCGTCATGATGAGAATAGTAAAGAAGATTTCCATGCTTTCCTTAGGCGAATCAATTTCATTAAAGCGATGTTGTTGCGCTGGAAAGTGTAAAACAAAACGCCGCACAAAGGGGCAACCCTGCGTGCGGCGTGGACCAGAAAGAGACTTATCTGGAATTAAGCGCGTTCAAAAGTCAGATGGCCCAACCACCGGCATAGAAGGCCACCAGCGCAACAGCAATCACCACCGTGCCCACGTTCAGCTTGCGCCATTCACCCGCAAAGATGCGGCCAATCACTAACGAGCCGAAGCCGAGCATGATGCCGGTGACGATGTTGCAGGTCAGCACGATGAACACGGCGGTGACCAAACCCGACATCGCATCGACGAAATCATTGAAATCGATCTTCGCCACGTTGCTCAGCATCAGCAGGCCAACGTACATCAATGCCGGTGCCGTCGCGTAAGCCGGCACCAGATAGGCCAGCGGAGACATAAACAGAATCAGCAGGAACAGCAGACCGACAACAATCGCCGTCAGGCCGGTTTTACCGCCCGCTGCCGTTCCGGCTGCCGATTCGATATACACCGCCGCAGGCGAAGCACCGACCAAACCGGCGAACAGGCTGCTGACGGAATCAGTGGTCAGCGCGCGGCCACCGTTGATAATCTGACCGTCTTTATCCAGCAGATTCGCCTGGCCCGCCACCGCACGAATGGTGCCGGTCGCATCAAACACGGCAGTCATTACCAGCGCCAGCACGCTTGGTAAAACCACTGGCTGCAACGCGCCCATGATATCCAGGCTGAACATAGCCGATTGGCCGTTGGCATCCTTCAGGCTCGGCATGGCAAACAGCCCCTGATAAGTCACCGCCGGGTCAAAAATCAGTCCCAATACTGAGATCGCCACAATGGTCAGCAAAATACCGCCTGGCACACGACGCTTTTCCAGGCCAAAAATCGCCGCCAGACCAATCAGCGCCATGATCACCGGGAACGAGGTGAAGTGACCGAGTGCCACCGGCAAGCCCGGTGCCGGGTTCTTCACCACCAGGCCAATGCCGTCCGCCGCAATCAGCAGCAGGAACAGACCGATACCCACACCCGTGCCGTGCGCCACGCCCATCGGCAGGTTACGCAAAATCCATGCGCGAATCCCGGTGACCGAAATCAACGTGAACAGCAAGCCCATCAGGAATACAGCACCAAGAGCAACCGGCACGCTAATGTGCTGGCCGAGCACCAGGCTAAACGCGGTGAAAGCAGTCAGTGAAATCGCACAACCAATCGCCATGGGCAGGTTGGCCCACAATCCCATGATGATCGAGCCGAAGCTGGCGACCAGGCAGGTTGCCACAAAAACGGCAGTCGGCGAAAAGCCGGCTTTACCCAGCATGCCAGGCACCACAATCACGGAGTAGACCATGGCTAAAAAGGTGGTCAGCCCCGCTAAAATTTCCTGACGCACGCTGCTGCCGCGTGCCGAGATGTTGAACCAGGCGTCCAGTTTTCCACTGGCCGGGCGTGAATCGCCAGACATAGTAAATCCTCTGCGTTTTTTAAGATGTAATGAGCCACACGGCCCGCGTTTGCGCATCATCCTGGTGAAGGTTCTCAAAGAGAAAAGAGGCAAACGTTTACGTGGCCGCGTATTCCAGGTCGTAAAAGGGAGACACGGGAAAAGGCAAACGATTATCTGGCGTTTGCTATGGGGTTTTCAACTACTAATCGATTATCAGGCAGGATAAAGCGCAGACTGGCGCGGGTTAACAATGTGGTTACACTGTCCGGGGCGATTTTTTGGGGCGCGGAACTGGCTGGAAAATCACGATTTTTCCCATTCATCGTATAAATTCCCCTCACTAACTGCACACAAGGTATGAGGTTGCTGCAACTTAAAGCGATGACCAACTTGAGGCCCAGCAAAGGCTCGCCCGACGAGCAAAGCGTCCGTGGCATGGGTGCCTGAGAATCACGGCCAGTTCCATTTATCGCATAGTTTTCCTCACCAACTGCGCCAAAGGTATGAGGTTGCTGCGACTTGAAGCGATGACCAACTTGAGGCCCAGCAAAGGCCCTCCCGAAGAGCAAAGCGTCCGCGCCATGGACGGCGCGGCCGATCTGCATGGATGCGTGATTCCTTTGCGATCGGGCGGGCCTTTGATGGGCATTGCACCCAACTCAAAGCACTGCAGCGACAAACTAACTAAACGTAATCTCCCCGCCCTGCTCAATCGCACGTTGCCAGGCGGCGCGTTGCTGCATCGATTCCAGCCAGCGCGCGGTGGCCGGCATCTCTTGCAACGATCCCCGCACTTGCAATGCCAGCAGCGGGAAACTCATCTGCACATCGGCGATGCTAAACCGCGACCCGGCGAAATAACGATGCTGGCTAAGATGCTGCTCAATCACGCCACCGTGCAGCTTCAACTGCTTGTTCAGCCAGGCCTTCTGAATCCCTTTACTCAACGCCACGCCTGCCGGACGTAAAATCCACGGCACCGGCTTCTTCCCGAGTTGCCCAAACACCAACTTCATCACCAGCAATGGCATCAGCGACCCTTCCGCATAATGCAGCCAGTAACGCGCCTGAATCTGTTCATCCTCATCAGTGATGGCGAACAGATGCTCGCTATCATATTTTTGCTGCAGATACTCCAAAATCGCACCCGACTCGGCGATCACGCGATTGCCATCGGTAATCACCGGCGACTTACCCAGCGGATGAATCTTCTTTAATGAATCCGGCGCCAGCAGCGTATCTTCGCGCTGATAACGTTTAATTTGATACGGCACCGACAGCTCTTCCAGCAGCCATAACACACGGTGCGAACGGGAGTTTTCCAGATGGTGAACGGTAATCATGCGGTTTTCCTTGCCGGTCAAAGTCTCCCGGCAAGTATAGCGGATTAACCTTTATGCTCATCTTGCTCGGGGTCGAGCAGCACCGCTCCCGAACCTTGCTGCGCCAGACGGTCACCAGGATTACGCAGCGGGCAATCGCGCATCGACAAACAACCGCAGCCAATACACCCGTCCAGATCGTTACGTAAGCGCGTCAGAGTTTCGATACGCTTATCCAGCTCTTCTCGCCAGTGCTGTGTCAGCGCATCCCACTCCTGGGTCGACATACGCTTATTGGCCGGCACGTGCATCAAACTGTCGCTGACAGTGGCCAGCGGAATGCCGATGCGTTGCGCGATCTTGATAATCGCCACGCGGCGCAGCACATCTCGGCTGTAACGCCGTTGATTGCCGCCATTGCGCGAACTGAAAATTAAACCTTTGGTTTCATAAAAATGCAGCGCGGATACGGCCACGCCGCTACGTTTGGCCACTTCACCCGGCGTTAACACCGGCTTTGGGTAATTGCGTTCTTTTTTCATTTAAGGCCTTTACCTCAAGTTAACTTGAGGAATTATACTCGCACCCCATCAAAACTTCGAATTTCAAACCCGATAAACCTTTCAGAAGGATGAGGCTATGATGCAACAGGAAATCATTCATTCACTGACACACTGGATCGATGAAAATCTGGATAAGGCCCTGTCGATCGATGAAGTGGCGGCGAAATCCGGCTACTCCAAATGGCACCTGCAACGTATGTTCCGTACCGTGACGAAACAAACTCTGGGTGGCTATATTCGTGAGCGCCGCCTGACGCTGGCTGCGGAAGCGCTACGTCAGACGCAGCGTCCAGTGTTCGATATCGCAATGCAATACGGTTACGACTCGCAGCAAACTTTTTCGCGCGTGTTCCGCCGTCAGTTTTCTCAAACGCCAACGGCCTATCGTCACACCATGCGCCGTCAGGCGATGACTCAGCGCCCGCGTCTGCTGAGTTTTGATTGCAGTGATAGCATGAACAGCTTCGCTCAGCGCACCACCGGCGAGTGCTGCCCGGTTCAGTGACATTCTGCGCGCCCTTCGCGGGCGCACCTTCCCGCCTCACCCTCGATTTCTTCCCCGCTTCGATAAAAATCTTTCTACCATACCAGGTATAAATTTTGTTCAAACTTTCAAATCGAGTGATATAATGTGACCCAAGTCACAGATTTCGCCCCGCGTAAGACGGCCAGAAGGGCCTCCCTGACCCTCCTTCTTTGCCGCCAGTGATGTCCAATCAACGTCAGGGATATTACTGATTTAAGAGGTTTTTGCAGATGGCTACGTTAACCACCAGTTTAATCGTCATGCGTTGGGAGCTGCTCAGCGCCATCATGATGTTCTTCGCCAGCACCATGAAAATTAAACTGCGTCAGAATAGTCACCACGTGATGGCGCTGATGTGTGGCGGCATTGGTGTGGGCATGTCCTGCTGGTTTGTTACCGGCCTGCTCGGTATTACCCTGAGCATGGAGAATCTGCATAACTTCATGGAAATCTCCAAAAACGCCTTCATTGAAGTGATGAGCCAGACGCCTGCTGATTGGCCGATGCCTTAATCGCAGCCAATAAAAAACCCCGCTGAGCGGGGTTTTTTATTTTGCTGTGTGATACTCAAATTTTCTTCAATACGGCTGGAATAGCCACTTCCGGCACTGTGACACCCGGTATCTGCGTACCTCGGCGGTCTTGAATCCACATATCACCCATCATCTGGTTTAACCCACGATCCAGACCTGTCACCAGCCCGGCCCCTGGCGTAAACGTCAGCTCGCCAAAGTAAATCCGATCACCATCGATGTACCAGTCCACACGTACATAATCAAAATCACTCGCCAGCGTTTTGCTCAGCGCTAATGCGTGCTGTAACTGCGCCATAATCGGAGACACATCCAGCCCGGTATCGCGGATTTTGTGATAGGCCTCATTGAGGTTATTCACATAGAAATTCATCGACAGTAAGGGGTTACATCGGTTGTAAATCACCTGCAGCACATACTCAAAGCTGCCGTCGCGCTTATTGAACATGTGAAACTTGTAATCAATCGGCGCAGTTTTTCCATCACCAATGTACTGCTCCACCAAAATACGTGGCTTGATGTAGCGGTAGTGAATCTCACGCGCTTCATTGGCGAAGTCGGTTTTCAACCAGCGATGGCAGTCACTGATAATGTTCTGTTTCTTAAGTGCATCCGGCTCTTCCAGCAGGATTTCCACCATATTGGAACCGTGATTGGGCTTGATCACCGTGTTCTTCCAGCTTGGCAGCGTATGCAGCGAGTGCGGGTCGCTGGTTTCATACACCAGCGGGATCAGGTATTCACTACCCACTTTCTCGGCGATGTATTCGCGCACCGAATATTTATCCGACAGGCGGCCATAGATTTGGTAGTCGCCAAAAACGAATTTCCGGTACAGCACCTTCTCATTGAACACTTTCGGCTGACGCAAATTGGGCAGTTTGCGGAATTTATGAAAGTAGTAGATGCGGTCCTGGTAAGCCCAGGGCATCTTCTTGATGAAGTACTGGACACTTCTTCTGAGTTCATCTTTCAACTTGAGCATATCTGACCTCATTTGTAGGTTTTGTAGTTGAGTGAGGAAACTTGAATCTTCTGAATGACGCCGTTATTGAAGAAGTAATTCATTACGGTGAAGGACAGAAGTTCAGAGATGAAGACGCTCCAGGCGGCACCCATGATGCCGTAGCCCTGGATCAACCACCATGACAGCGGCAGGCTGATCACCATCAGGCAGACGATCTTCTTCAGCAGATAGTTAAATCCGCCCTCTTTCACCATGTAGCGATACGCTACGGTCCCCATTGCCGAAAAGCAGGTTGCTAACGACAGTAACGTAATGAGACTCCCTGACTGTGTGTACTCGTGACCATATAAAGCGATGATGATTTGTTCGCCATACAGCGCGATCACCGCTAACAACAACAATGAAACACCCATGACATAGCCGTTCAGCCGCGCAGTGAGCTTGATGGCGGCTGCTCCGCGCTCCCGGAAGATCTCCGAGAAGCAGGAAGTGATGATGGCAACCGGGATGAAAATCCAGGACGCCGCAATGGTATTAGCGGCCGCAAACAAGCCGAGGTCGCGAGCTGAGACAATGCCCGCCAGAAACATCTGGGCTGCCTTAACCTGCACGGAGATGAAAATGCTGGAAATCGCCAACGGTAAACCGGCGTACAGCAGATAGCGCAGGTAGGTATTACGCTTCTCCTGCGGTGGTGCCATGTCCTGGTTTTCGCGATAAAAGTTAGACCGTTTAATGACGTACGGCACCAGCGTAACCATGACAATCGAAAGCGTCAGCCACAGGGGGTTGAGGTGCAGCCAGGCGATGGTAAAACTCAGGATAAAGCCCAACAGCAGGCCAACCGAGTTAGCTACCGTGTTGAGCCGGGAAGCCAGACGCGCGTTGTTGTATACGCTGAAGGTATCCTGCGTCACAAAGACGGAGGAGATAAACGAGGCCAGGGCAAACGCGAGGAAATTTTCCTGCATGTTGTACCACACCCAAATCAACACCGGGATGGAGGTCAGCAGCAACAAGACCAACCGCATGGTGCGGGCCACCGTCATCAGGCGCAGGCCTTTCGGCGCGCTCTTGCTGATGCGTTTGAACAGGATGGTTTCGGTACCGAAAATCGCTACGGTCTGTACCATCGAAAACAACGAGGTTGAAAACGCCATTTGGCCGAATATGGTCGGGCCAAATGACTTCGCCACGTAGGAGGTCACAAATATGACGCCAAACACCGAGACGATCTTCTCAGACATCATCCAGGCGGCATTAGACATTACGCTCAATTTCATCGACTGATCCTTAGTATTACTTACAGCAACTGCCTTTCGGTACAACGTCCTTGAAATGAATTAACAAGCGCTCAGTGGGCCTGACTTAAATTAATAACTTCAAACCAAACTGGTCCGAAAAATGAGACTCCCGTCAGGATTCTTTGAATGAATTCAGGAAATTTCCGATTAAACATGGTGCGAAACTCTGCGGATGTAAACGATTTCAGCCTGAATTCGAAGCAAAGGTTTACTGGCACACCCTGTGATTTTCACAAACAGGTTATGCCGTATTTCCAATGATTGTAGTATTTTTCTGCATTTGGGATGGAATGAATCTATATCAAAAACCCAAAGCCAGGAAGGCGTTCAATGTCATTCAGAATAAAATAAGATTTATCCCATGATGATATTTATTCTAAATAACTTAATTTAAACCTCGCAATTCTAATCGCGCACTTTAATACTGCATTAATACTCTTTTTGCAGTACCAGATATTAATACAGTAATTCTCATCCACTAATTGATAAGAAAGGTAAGAGCATTTATGAGAAAGTCACGATATAGCGAAGAGCAAATCACAAATGCCATTAAAGCTTCTGAAACGGGAGTGAAAGTCAGGGAGATTTGTGAAGAGCTTGGCATTTCCGAGGCCACCTTCTATAGCTGGAAGAAAAAGTTCTCTGGGCTTTCTTCAGAAGAGGGTAGAAAAATCAAAGATTTGGAGGATAAACTACAAAACCTTACCCGTGAACTGCAGTCACTGAGTTCCGATAAAGAGATGCTGCAAAGTGTGCTGAAAAACTTCTTCACCACTAATGAGAAGCGTCAGGCCGTTAACTTCCTGCAAACTACCTTCGACATTGGAACACGTCGTAGCTGCCGCTTGCTGGATATTAGCCGCAGTGTTTACCACTATCCTTCAGGTTCCGATAATCGCTAACACCATTGAGACCGTTGTTATTTGACTTAATGCTGAGATTTGTTCTTACCAGAAGAGATGAAGATCATTTAATTCGGCGTTCGTAACATAACAATTCGCACCATTTTTTCCTGATGAATATCATCGCGGATTTGCTTCCTTTTTTGCGGTAAAATTGATTCACATCAGCAAAAGTCTCGCTATTCAAGCCTTTTAGACGCAGCCCAATCTCATTTCGGTGAGATTGGTGCTTCGTTTATTACTTTATCGACATTAATGTTCAGACCTGAATGCAGATAAATCTGTTAAGCAGCCATGAACAACGACATGTAATCGCTCACACACTGACTCTTCTTTTTATTGGTCCTGTCACTTTGGGTGACGATCACGAATCGTCATTTAGCCAGAGCGATGCTCTGATAACAGCACCAGGATTCATCCGGATTGGAAACGTTATCATAGCTAAACAATTACAGTTAAAAATGGCAACTAATGAGAAATATCGCCCGGTAATTCATCTCTGTGTTTAATCATTTTTTTATGTGATTTCAGCGGATGAATCTCAACCTGATAGCTTCGCCTTGAGAAAATCGTGGCTTATGGCAATGATTTTCAGTGCCAAATCGCAATAAAAATGCATGTAGAAAACATTTTTAACGCTCTCAACGCATACTTTTCACCCGTTCCTGAGGCTTCTCATCACCGTTTCACCCGGTTGAGAGAGTGGAGGAACCCTCAGGACGGTGCTGGTGTTATGACAAAGTGGCGTGAAAATAGGGAGCGTGAAGAGAGGGAAAGTTATATCGCGGTGGTAATTGAGGATAAAAAAAGCGAGTGGTCGCGCAAATCAGAGGGGGCAAATTCCTAAAAACACTAGAGAAAGCGCTGCTGAGCACCCTGCCCAGCAGCCAGAAATTTACCTCAGAGCGCACTGACCTGTGGCTGCGGTTTGATACGCATCGCGTAGATCACGCCCACGATCAGACATCCAATGCCGATGCCGGTGAGCAGCGGCGGCCAGCTCTGCCGCCAGAGGAAAGTCCACAACAAACCCGCCAGCGTTTCGAACACAATCAGTGGCCCCATGATCACCGTTGGCACTCGCTGGCTGGCCGCATTCCAGCATAGCGTGCCCAGCCATGAACAAATCAGGCCAATCCCCAGCATTAGAAGGAGAAAGCGTGTGGGCTGCGGGCCAAAGGGCAATGCGAAGTCAGGCTGCTGCCAGTACAGCTGGCCGCAGACTAATAAATAGAACACCAGCGCCAGCGGTAAGGTCACCAAACCCTGCGCCGTCGCCCAGCTACCGGCTTTGTGCTGAGGATGTGCCCGCAACCAGATACCATTGCGCAGCGGATACCAGGTCCAGCATGCGACCGCTAATATCGCCAGCAATAATCCTGTCAGGTAGCGCGACCATTCAAAATCAGGCCCCTGCATCTGCATCTCGGCGGCGTTCACGCAGGCCAGACCGGCAGCAATAATCAGTAGCGCCGGGAAAAGCTTACGCCAGGAAAGTCGCCCTTCAAGGTGACCGTAACAGAGGTTGGCCGTCACGGTGATCACCACCGGTAACGTGCCAATAATCATGGTCGAGATCGGCGCACCGGTGCGCTGGATAGCACTGGCGAGGCAGGCGTAATAGAGCAGATTACCGACCAGCGACAGTTTCAGCGCTTCCAGCCAATCTTTGCGCGCCAGTTGTTTAAGACGGCGGCGATCCAGCCACGCCAGCGGCAAGACCACCAGACCGAATGCCACATAGCGTCCGGCTGATTGTAGGGTGCCCGGATAGTCTGGGATCAACAGCGGGCCGACAAAAATCAACCCCCACATCAGTCCTGCGGCAAGTGCAAACACGATTCCTGCAAACATTCTCTTTTCCTTTATGACCTTTCCGCCGCAGTGTGGCGTAACCGGATAATAAAGGCTTGTAGCAGATTGCGGTTAACGTGAGGGGAAAACTTGCTTTTGATAGCGCCCTGGCGTGATGCCATAGCGATGGGCAAACGCGCGCGTGAGGTGTGCCTGATCGGTCAATCCAACGGTCGCCGCCACCGAAGCCGCGCTTTCTCCCCTCCCTAAACGTTGCTTGGCTTCGAACAGGCGAAAGGCCATCAACATCTGATGTGGCGTAACATGGAAGTGTTGTTTGAAGCTGCGGAGAAAATGCCACGGCGACAATGACGCCAGGGCGGCCAGCTCATCGAGGCGAACCGGCTCCGCCAGGTTTTCGCGCAGATAAGCTTTTACCGCATCATAGCGGTGGGCGCCCTCTTCTGGTCGGGATTTTCCCTGATGCGCCAGCGGGCGTAACTGTTCCAACAGTTCCAGCAGCAGACCCTCGCGTTCAAGCGCGCTGTTGGCTTGCCACATCTGTGCCAGTCGCTGGGAAAAGGGCTGTGCCAGGCGGATATCCGTGCGCAGCGCCTCACTAAACCACCAGTGACGATCGCCGGTCAGGCTCTCCATCTCCTGCGGATCAATGTAGATCATGCGATAACGCCAGCCCTCATCACAGGCCGACTCCCCGGTATGCAGCTCATCAGGATTCATCATCACCAGCGAATGCTGTGGTGCCGTGTAGTGCGTGCCGCGATAGCGAAAGCGCTGTGCACCCGATTCAATGGTGCCGATGCCAAAGGCTTCATGGGTGTGCGGTTCAAAGGCGTAACGCGAGATGTGCGCCTGATAAAGTTCGATACCGGGCAGTTCAGCGAAATGCTGGAACTGCGCTTGATCGCACTTATCAGGAAAGATTTCCGGAACCACCTTCACGTCACACCTCCCAAAAACAGGTTAATTAGCATGCGCGGTGGCGGGCTGAAATGCAAAGCGGATTTGCTTTACCTGCAGGCGTAACAATCGCGATACTGTCATCCAGTCTATAAAGGAGGCGGTGATGGCTAATCGGGTTGTAATGGTAGTGGATATGCAAAACGGCGTGCTGGCTTCGCCACGCTTCGATCGTGACGGACGTTGTCAGCGCATCAATCAACTCACGGCAGCAGCCGATCAGGTGATTTTTATTCAGCATGTTGGGCCAGGCCTGGAAGTAGACAGCGAAGGCTGGCAGATCGTGCCGGAATTGGAACAACCAACCAATGCGATCTACGTTAATAAGACCGCCTGTGACAGCTTCTGGCAAACCGACCTGGCGGCTCAGCTTGATCAGCATGACATTGAAAGCTTTGTGATTTGCGGCTGCGCGACCGATTACTGCGTGGATACCACCATCAAGGTTGGCGCCAGCCTGGGTTATCACATCACCGTTGCCGCCGATGCGCATACCACGGCCGATCGGACTTACGTTTCCGCACAACAGCAGATCAATCAGCACAATGAAATTTGGGCGGATTTGATTCTGCCGGGTAATCCGGTGTTCGTGCGTGATACTGAAGATTTACTGCGGGAGTGGCGACCACATTGATGTAGCCCAGCCGGGCAGAATTGTCCGGCTTCCATTATGGGTGGCATTCAGCAGCTATATTTTACGCTTCCATTGATAACGGTTTGTTCCTGCCAGCTGTTCAATCAGTCCCTCATGCACCGCACGCTGCAACCATTCAGTCAGCTGAATCTGATGCAGACCAGTTCGCAAGCCCAGATCTTCAATCGTGACCGGATAGGCGGCCAGTGCAGGCAATTGCGCCTGAAAAATCTGATAAAAATCCGCAGGATGCCAGATTCCTTCCGGTTCCTGAGCCACACCAGCAACGTCGACCTTGTTGGTTGTCTTAGGCCATGCGCCGCTCAATAAATCATCCTGTTGATAGGGCTGATCATGGGGAACGGCCATCCATTGCGTAACATCAATGTCATCGGGGTGAGCCGCGCACCATTGTCCTCCCTGTGTGACCAGTTGGGCGTTGCTGGCCTGCACATCGTCGGTGGGCTTAACCCACAACGGGACCCATTGCTTGCGTAGATTCTCCTCCGCACCTGCCAGCGTCCCGCCCTTGTTACCCGCGTGCACCACCAACGCACTTCTCGCCAGGCAATAAACATATCGGTTGCGCGCCATCGCGTTACCGACAGTAAAGCCCGCTTCCGGATAGAAAGGCGAAAGCAGCAGTAAATTGCCTGCCATTAGCCCTTTGCGCCATTTAGCACTGGTCGCAGCGGTCAGCAAGCTATCACTGACCACGCCAATGGCCGCTCCGTTGTGCTGCAATGCGCCCAGCATGGCGGCTTCATCGATGCCTCTTGCCCCCCCTGAAATCAGGTTGAACCCCGCAGAGGCAACTTTTGCCGCAATCTGGCGGCTAAAGGTTAAATCCTCTTCGCTGGCATTCCGCGAACCCACTACCGCACAGCCTGGCTGATTTAGCAAAGTGATATCACCACAGCCGAACAGCACCGGTGGCGCATCAGTACGCAGTTGTTGCTTGAGCCGCCTTGGGTATTCAGCATCAGAGCGCGTCAACACCCACAACCCCGCACGCTGCCAACGCTCAACGGCTAATGCCAGGCTATGACCACGACTTAGCAGCGTTTCAATTCGCTCGCGTGTGATATGGGGATCAATCCAGGCGGCTAACATGACATCAGCACCAGAGCTGAGTAGATCGGCGGGTGTCGCGGATTGTTGTTTTAACCACAGGGCAAATCTTCCCCATTCCGCATTACTGAGCGGCTTAACCTCATCCTCGCTCTGGCGGGAGAAGTAACTGGTTAACAATAGCGTTGCTTGCGCGACCGGAGATAAATTCATCACTCTTTCACCGTTGAGGTTGCTAGCGCCAGCGGATAGACAATACCACTTCCCGCTTGTTGAAGCAGGGCTGCAGCCACTGCCATCGTCCAACCCGAATCAATAATATCGTCTACCAGTAATACCGCAGTGGCTGGCAGATTAGCGCTGGCGGAAAATGCGCCATCCAGATTACGACATTGATGGAATCGATTATTCTGCAAGCGCTGCCGAGGGTTATCTTTCACTTTTTGCAGTGCATCCACAAAGGGTAAGCCAAGTCGCAGTGCCAATCGGCGGGCAAAATCCGCCACCAGTTGAGGCTGGCGCAATGAAGGTACGCAGCAAACCCACTGGGGCGCAGGTGCTGGCTGCCAGCGCTGTTCGATCATTTCCGCTATGGCCGCCACAAGTTCATCACTGAAATGGCCTGCTGCTTTCTCGGCCACCACGCGAGATCCCCACCCGGCATCTCCCCAGCGCGAAAGCACCCGACCTTCCTGCGCGCGCAGAGTGGCAGGTAAATTGCCGCGAAATCCGTATTCTTCAAACGCCTGAGCAGCCACCTGAATTTTGGGCGAAATAACCGTTTCGGCGCGCTGTAGAAAAGTCGCCGCCTGATGAGCCAATGCTGCATCCACCCGCGGGTCAATCAATGGTCGTCCGAGACAACTGGCACATTTGCCACAGGATACGGGGTCTGCATCATCCAGTGATAATCGCAGAAACGTCATCAGGCAACCGCGTTGTGCGATATAGCGCTGCACCTCCTGCCACTCTTGTTCGCGCTGTTGCGTCAAATGCACACTACGTTCTCGATCCAGCTGATAAGCGACAGGCGTTCTCCGCCATTGGCTTTTTACTTTAATTACCGGTGCAGGATTTTCAACGCTGAGCAATTTCAGCACTTTTTCAATTTGCCCCTGGCGCAGATTGGTTTGCTGTTCGATATCACGAATCGACAAACCATCGCTCTCCTCCAGCACCTGCAAAATATCATGCACCTGAGTTTCTGCCGGAAACGCAGACTGCCGGAAGAACTGGTGAATATCGCGATCTTCACCGCCTGACATCAGCACCCCAACCGCATGATCGATGCCACGTCCCGCACGCCCGACCTGTTGGTAATAAGCAACGATGGAAGCGGGCGCCTGATAGTGCAAAACGAAACTCAAATCAGGTTTGTCATATCCCATACCCAGTGCGGTTGTCGCCACTAACACTTTCAATTGGTTAGTCAGCAGCAAGGTCTCAAGGTGTTGACGATAGTCGTTGCTGCTGTCGAAACCCGCGGCCTCAACGCTGCCATGATACGCGCGCGCATCAATGTGCTGCGTGCGTAACCAGGCCGCCACCTGTTCGGCATCACGAACGGTAAGCGTGTAGACGATCCCGGTCCCCTCAAGCGTCGGGATGACTTGCGCCAGCCAGGCAAGACGTGAAGCCTGATTCGGTAGAATGAGCGTTTGGAGCGCCAGACTCTTTCGGATCAGCTCACCGCGTTGAATCACGATGTCGCCCATCTGTTGCTGTATATCTGCAACAACACGATTATTGGCGGTCGCGGTGGTGCCGAGTACCGGCGTATTAGCCGGTAACTGCCGCAAAATACTGACGATACGGCGATAATCGGGACGAAAATCATGCCCCCAATCGGAGATACAATGCGCTTCGTCAATCACCATGAGCGCGATACGGTTGGCAATCGGCTGCAGTACGGTTTCGATGAATTGATCATTGGCGAGACGTTCAGGAGAGATGAGTAAACAATCGACCTGATTATCCAACACCCGTTGTGTTACCGAGTGCCAGTCACTACTGTTCGAAGAATTGAGGGTTTCAGCAACAATACCCAGCCGTCGAGCCGACTCAATCTGGTTACGCATCAGCGCCAGTAGCGGCGATACAATGATGGTCGGGCCCATACCGCGATCGCGAAAAATCTTGGCGCTGATGAAATAGACGGAGCTTTTACCCCAGCCAGTCCGCTGTACCACCAATAATTTCTGCTGTTGATTCACCAGTGCATCTATCGCTTCCCACTGCCCACGACGAAACTGAGCA
The DNA here is from genome assembly GCF_020179835.1 of Pantoea sp. alder81. GTDB lineage: Bacteria > Pseudomonadota > Gammaproteobacteria > Enterobacterales > Enterobacteriaceae > Pantoea. The sequence continues at coordinate 505,364 of NZ_JAIUDA010000003.1, forward strand.
TGATCATTCGCCAGTGCGACTTTTAATAACGCTTCTGCCTGTTGCTGTTTCATTATCACTCCTTGACGGGAAATGCGTCCCTTCTTTTGATTGAGAAACCTGAGAGTCAGATACAAAAAAGCCCCGTAAAACGAGGCCTTAGCGTGTAGTTATGCGTGCGCGTTGACTTAGAACGGGATGTCGTCGTCAAAGTCCATTGGCGGTTCGTTGTTCGCCGGTGCGCTCTGCTGCTGCGGACGCTGCTGTGCGCCGCCGCTGAACTGGTTGCCGCCGCTCTGAGGCTGCTGCTGAGGTTGCTGAGGCTGGCCCCAACCATTGTTATTACCGCCGCCCTGGCCGCCCATCGGTGCGCCACCTGCGTTCGCGCCCTGCTGACGTCCACCCAGCATCTGCATAGTGCCGCCAACGTTAACAACCACTTCAGTGGTGTATTTTTCCTGGCCGCCCTGATCCTGCCATTTACGGGTACGCAGCTGGCCTTCGATGTAAACCTGAGAGCCTTTACGCAGGTATTCGCCTGCCACTTCAGCCAGTTTGCCGAACAACACTACACGGTGCCATTCAGTAATCTCTTTGTTTTCACCGGTTTGCTTGTCGCGCCAGCTTTCCGACGTGGCCAGCGTAATGTTGGCTACCGCGCCACCATTTGGCATGTAGCGCACTTCCGGATCCTGACCCAGATTCCCGACTAGAATCACTTTGTTTACGCCACGACTGGCCATGTTGCTGTCTCCCGATGAGTTGATGCTAAAAGTCTAAGCCAAAAATTGTATCACGTCACAATGACGGTTCCCACTTCAGAGCAGGCTCGCAATTTTTATTCGGCACACAGAATAGCAAAAGCACTGGATATTTATTCAGTTTATTTTTTGTGCCATACTAACGCGTTTCTGCTGGTCGTGCTGGCAAGGCATGGCGAGTGTTGTTCAATCCGGGAAAGGTGAATGGATAAGATCGAAGTCCGCGGTGCTCGCACCCATAATTTGAAGAATATCAACCTGATCATCCCTCGCGATAAGCTGATTGTGGTCACCGGTCTGTCGGGTTCCGGTAAGTCTTCGCTGGCGTTTGATACGTTGTATGCAGAAGGTCAGCGTCGTTATGTTGAATCGCTCTCGGCCTATGCGCGCCAGTTTCTTTCATTAATGGAGAAACCGGACGTCGACCATATTGAAGGTCTCTCGCCCGCTATCTCAATTGAGCAGAAATCGACTTCTCATAACCCGCGCTCCACAGTCGGGACCATTACCGAAATCCATGACTATCTGCGTCTGCTGTTTGCCCGTGTGGGCGAGCCGCGCTGCCCGGATCACGATGTTCCGCTGGCAGCACAGACCGTGAGCCAGATGGTGGATCAGGTCATGGCACAGGAAGAAGGCCGTCGTCTGATGCTGCTGGCGCCCGTGGTGAAAGATCGCAAAGGCGAACACACCAAAACGCTGGAAAACCTTGCCGCTCAAGGTTACATCCGTGCCCGTATTGATGGCGAAGTCTGCGATCTGTCCGATCCGCCGAAGCTGGAACTGCAGAAAAAGCACACCATCGAAGTCGTGGTGGACCGCTTCCGCGTGCGCGATGACCTGGCAACGCGTTTAGCAGAATCCTTTGAAACCACGCTGGCCTTGAGTGGCGGTACTGCCATCGTTGCGGATATGGATGACAGCGCTGCTGAAGAGTTGCTGTTCTCGGCTAACTTTGCCTGCCCGATTTGTGGCTACAGCATGAGTGAACTGGAACCGCGCCTGTTCTCGTTCAACAACCCGGCTGGCGCCTGCCCAACTTGTGATGGTCTGGGCGTGCAGCAGTATTTCGATCCTGATCGCGTGGTGCAAAACCCTGAGTTATCACTGGCTGGCGGTGCAATTCGTGGTTGGGATCGCCGCAACTTCTATTACTTCCAGATGCTGCGCTCGCTGGCAGAGCATCTGGAATTCGATGTCGAAGCGCCGTTTAACAGCCTGAACGACAAAGCGCGCGAAGTGATTCTGTACGGTTCCGGCAAAGAGAATATCGAATTCAAATACATCAACGATCGTGGTGATACTTCAGTGCGTCGCCATCCGTTCGAAGGTGTGCTGCACAACATGGAGCGCCGTTATAAAGAGACGGAATCCAATGCGGTGCGCGAAGAGCTGGCGAAATTTATCAGTAACCGCTCCTGCACCAGCTGTGAAGGCACTCGACTGCGCCGTGAAGCGCGCCATGTGTTTGTTGAGAACACTAACCTGCCGACCATCTCTGAAATGAGCATCGGGCATGCCACCGACTTCTTCCGCAATCTGAAACTCAGCGGACAGCGCGCACAGATCGCCGAAAAAATCCTGAAAGAGATCGGCGATCGCCTGAGCTTCCTGGTTAACGTCGGTTTGAATTATCTGTCGATGTCGCGTTCCGCGGAGACTTTATCGGGCGGCGAAGCGCAGCGTATTCGTCTGGCGAGTCAGATCGGTGCAGGTTTGGTGGGCGTAATGTATGTACTGGATGAGCCATCAATTGGTCTGCATCAGCGCGATAACGAACGTCTGCTTGGTACGCTGATTCACCTGCGCGATCTCGGCAACACCGTGATCGTGGTCGAGCACGATGAAGATGCGATTCGTGCAGCTGACCACGTGATTGATATCGGCCCTGGCGCGGGTGTGCACGGCGGCCAGGTGGTGGCTGAGGGTGATGTGCATGCCATTATGGCTAACGAAGCCTCGCTGACCGGGCAGTACCTGAGCGGCAAACGCGAAATCGCCATTCCGCAACAGCGCGTAAAAGGCGATCCGGCGAAAGTGCTGAAACTCACCGGCGCGCGCGGCAACAACCTGAAAGACGTCACGCTGACGATTCCGGTCGGCCTGTTTACCTGTATCACCGGTGTATCCGGTTCCGGTAAATCCACACTGATCAACGACACACTGTTCCCGATTGCGCAGCGTCAGTTGAACGGCGCGACCACCACGGAAGTGGCACCGTATCGTGAAATCGCGGGTCTGGAGCATTTCGACAAAGTCATCGACATTGACCAGAGCCCTATCGGCCGTACGCCGCGCTCCAACCCGGCCACTTACACCGGTATTTTCACGCCGGTACGCGAGTTGTTCGCGGGTGTGCCAGAGTCGCGTTCCCGTGGCTACAATCCAGGTCGCTTTAGCTTTAACGTGCGTGGCGGACGCTGCGAAGCCTGTCAGGGCGATGGCGTGATCAAGGTCGAAATGCACTTCCTGCCGGATGTGTACGTGCCGTGCGATCAGTGCAAAGGCAAACGCTATAACCGTGAAACGCTCGAGATTAAATACAAAGGCAAAGGCATTCATGAAGTGCTGGATATGACCATCGAAGAAGCACGCGAGTTCTTTGATGCCGTACCTGCGCTGGCGCGTAAACTGCAAACGCTGATCGATGTTGGCCTGTCCTATATTCGCCTCGGTCAGTCTGCCACCACGCTGTCAGGCGGTGAAGCGCAGCGCGTTAAGCTGGCGCGTGAGCTGTCGAAACGCGGCACCGGGCAGACGCTTTATATCCTTGATGAGCCGACGACAGGTCTGCACTTTGCTGATATTCAGCAGTTGCTGGAAGTGCTGCATCAGTTGCGCGATCAGGGCAATACCATTGTGGTGATTGAACACAACCTTGACGTGATCAAAACCGCAGACTGGATTGTCGATCTCGGCCCAGAAGGCGGTAGCGGCGGCGGCGAAATCCTGATTTCAGGCACGCCAGAAACCGTGGCGGAGTGTGAAAAATCCCACACCGCTCGCTTCCTCAAGCCGATGCTGAAGAAGAAGTAAAATTGAAGGCCCGCAATGCGGGCCTTCTCATTTCTTCAATGCACAGGCGTCGCGCCCCTAATTTTATCAGCCGAATATTGCAGTCAATCGGGCCTGATACCTCGCTGTCAGATTCCGCAGCAAAATGCAGAAACAGGCAAGAATCAGACAACTTCAGGCATATACGCATCTCCTCCCGCTGACTATTCTTACACTGTTCCTTTTTGGCGTAGCTCAATACGTCTTTGTCCCTTCAGTACGCTGAGCGGGATCCCGCAAAACACTCACGACACACCCGACTGGAGACACCATGAATATTACGCATGCCTATGCCGCACAGGACGCGAAAACCAAACTCGCCCCGTTCGACTATAAGCCGCGCGAACTGCGCGCTCATGATGTGCAGATTGAAGTGATGTACTGTGGCGTTTGCCACTCTGACCTGCATCAGGCGCGCAACGAATGGAAAAACACCATCTTCCCGGTGGTGCCAGGCCATGAAATTGTTGGACGCGTTACCGCCGTTGGCGGCCACACTCACAAGTACAAAGTGGGCGATCTGGTCGGTGTCGGCTGTATGGTTGACTCCTGCCGCAGCTGTCCAAGCTGCCAGGAAGGGCTGGAGCAGTATTGTGAAAACGGTTTTGTCGGCACCTATAACGGTGAAGATCGCGAAACCGGCGCCATCACCTACGGCGGTTACTCCACCAGCATGGTAGTTGATGAGAGCTTCGTACTGCGCGTGCCGGAAAACCTTGAGCTGGCTGGCGTTGCGCCGCTGCTGTGTGCCGGTATCACCACTTACTCACCGCTGCGTCACTGGAACGTCGGCCCAGGCAAGAAAGTGGGTATCGTCGGTTTGGGCGGCCTGGGTCACATGGGCGTGAAAATCGCTCATGCGATGGGTGCACATGTGGTGCTGTTCACCACCTCACCTTCAAAGATTGAAGACGGTAAGCGCCTGGGTGCCGATGAAGTGGTGATTTCGAAAGATGCCGATCAAATGGCGCAGCACACCAACAGCTTCGATTTCATCCTCAACACCGTGGCCGCTCAGCATGATCTCAACCCGTTTATTGCCCTGCTGAAACGCGATGGCAACATGACGCTGGTGGGTGCGCCAGAGCACGATCACCCAGCTCCACAGGTATTTAATCTGATCTTCAAACGTCGTAGCATCGCCGGTTCACTGATCGGTGGTATCGCTGAGACACAGGAGATGCTGGATTTCTGCGGCAAGCACGGCATTACTTCCGATATCGAACTGATCGCCATGAACCAGATTAACGAAGCCTACGAACGTATGCTGAAAAGCGACGTGAAATACCGCTTCGTGATTGATATCAACACCCTGCGTGAAGAGTCAGCGGCTTAATTAGCGCGCGTCTTCATCATGGCTGACGCCCGCCGCGCGCGTGGCGTCAGCCTGTTGCCAGGAAGCCTCCACCAGATAATAAATCTGCGAATCCTTTAGCGAACCATCCAGCCATAGCGTACTCCAGTGCGACTTATTCAAATGCTCGCTCGGAAATACATCACTGTGCTCTTCGCGCAATAAATCAGCCAGCGCAGGCGAGGTTTTCAACGACAGCGCCGGACGCCCTTTCATATCGTGCACCATGGCAAACAGTACGCCTTCGCTTTTAATCTGCGTTGCATCCCATTCATTTTTATAGCTTTGCTCCGCACCCGGTTTGCTCATGCAGTAGGTGAGGAGATCCGAAATGTTCATGCTGTATTCTCCTGAGTAGAGGCCGATTAGAGGCCCGATGACGCCTGCCCTCGGTTTCAGTACAGGTGTCATTACACCGTTTAAGTGTGCAGCAACTCAGCCAAAGGTAAAGGCGATGGCAGCAGATAACGCGCATAAAAAAACCGCCAGCCCGAAGGCATGGCGGTTTTCTCCTGCTGCGAAGTGCGTTAAATCACGGCAGCAAAGGCTTCAGCCACCTGGTTAACGTTGCGGCTATTGAGGCCCGCCACACACATACGGCCGCTGGCTATCAGGTACACGCCGAACTCATCGCGCAGGCGATCAACCTGCTGCGCGCTTAAGCCGGTGTAGCTGAACATGCCGCGCTGCTTCAGCAGGTAATCGAAGTTTTTGCCCGGCAGCTTGGTGCTCAATACGTTGACCAGTGATTGACGCATTTCGATGATACGCAGACGCATCGCTTCCACTTCAGCCAGCCAGTTGTTCAACAGCGCTTCATCGTTCAGTACGCAAGAAACCACCTGCGCACCAAAGTTTGGCGGGCTGGAGTAGTTGCGACGGACGGTCGCTTTTAACTGACCCAACACGCGTGCTGACTCTTCTGCGCTCTCACACACAATTGACAGGCCGCCAACGCGCTCGCCATAGAGCGAGAAGATTTTCGAGAACGAGTTGCTGACCAGCGCCGGCAAGCCTGCAGCGGCAATGGCGCGAATCGCGTAAGCATCCTGTTCCATACCGGCACCAAAGCCCTGATACGCGATATCAAGGAACGGAATCAGCTCCTGCGCTTTCAGTACTTCGGTGGTTTCATCCCACTGTGCGTTCGTCAGATCCGCGCCAGTTGGGTTGTGGCAGCATGGATGCAGCAGCACAATAGATTGCTTCGGCAGCGTTTTCAGCTTGGCAATAAACGCATCAAACTTCACGCCGTTGGTTTCTTCGTCGTACCACGGATAAGTCTGTGCGTCGAAACCGGCACCGTTGAAAATCGCGATGTGGTTTTCCCAGGTCGGATCGCTCACCCAGACGTTAGATTGCGGGAAGTAATGCTTGAGGAAATCCGCACCCACTTTCAGCGCACCTGAGCCACCCAGCGTCTGAATGGAAGCAATACGACCGGCTTTCAGCATTGGGTGTTCTTTGCCAAACAGCAGCGGTGCAATCGCGTTACGGTATGGGCCCAGACCTTCCATCGGCAGGTAAAGCGACGCCTGATGCGGTTGCGCCTGCAGGCGTTCTTCTGCGGCAGCAACGGCTTGCAACTGAGGAATGATGCCCGCCTCGTTGTAATAGAGGCCAATGCTCAGATTCACTTTGGTGTCACGTGGGTCCTGTTTGAAGGTTTCCATCAGCGACAGAATTGGATCGCCAGCATAAGCATCAACGTTTTGAAACACGGTGCAGATCTCCATGATTGGTCATAAATAGTCGGTAAAGAGGCGTCATTAAACCATGTAGCGGCCGGGACGGTGATTCATAGCGATGATGAGATTGAGGATCACCGCGCCCGCAATTGAGGCCAAAAGTATCGGCAGCGACACCACGAACAGCGATGCGAGCACCACGCAGGTATCCACCGCCATTTGCAGTTTGCCCGCGCGCAGACCGATGCGGTCCTGCAGCCAGAGCGCCAAAATGTTGATACCGCCGAGACTGGCTTTGTGACGAAACAACACTATAAACCCAATACCCATCACCACGTTACCGAACAATGTCGCATAAAACGGATTTAGCGCAGAAAAATGGATGAACATCGGATGTAAGTGCGTGAACAGTGAAACCAGTCCCACTGCGCAGAACGTTTTAATGGTGAATTCCCAACCCATGCGACGCACCGCCAGCCAGTAAAACGGCAGGTTGATCAGAAAGAAAGCGCTACCAAAGGAAAGGTGCGTCAGATAGCTGATTAAGAAGGCGATACCTGCGGTGCTGCCGGTGAGCGCGCCCGCTTGCTTCAGCATCATCACGCCAAATGACACCATTAAGGTGCCGAGCACAATCGCCAGCGCGTCTTCGATAAGCGAATGAGGGACTTTAGTAGGTTGAACAACGTTATCCATGGATTAATCTCAATGCAAATGATGCGGTTCAGATGCAAAAAACGCACCACATAGATGACGTGAGGTCGCCACCTATGGGGTGCCAGCGATTATCCAATTGATATCTAAGGCGCTTTTATTGCAGGTTTTTGTGCATCAACCCAATTAGCATTCGTTGATTCATGCACAAATCTCTATTCCGGTGCGCGTTTTTTGCATTTATCGTGCGTTAATTGCACCAGATTAGCACATCATGCACTTTTTTGGCGCGTTTTGTGCTCGGGGATGATCATCACACCGTTTTCTTTTAAACGGCTCAACACCACTGAGGTTTTCACATGAGCCACACTTTGATGGCCTGCCACCAACTGACTGATCAGCGCACTCAACGAGGCTAAATCAGCCACGGCCACTTTCAGCAGATAATCGGCATCACCGGTGGTTTTGAAGGCATCAACAATCGCGTCTTCCTCCGCTACCATACGATGGAAACTCTCTTCATAATCTGGCGTGTGATTCTTTAAACGCACTTCAATCAAGCCCACCATGCCGAGACCGACCGCGTCCGGCGAGAGCCGTGCGTGATAGCCGAGGATGAGGTTTGCCTGTTCAAGATTGATGCGGCGGCGTGAACATTGAGACGCCGAAAGACCGACTAAATCACTGAGTTCCTGATTGGTAAGGCGGCCGTTAGATTGTAATAGTGTCAATATCTTAAGGTCGTAATCGTCTACCTGAGTCATTCTGTTTCCACAGCGTTATAGGGTGCGCTTTGGTACAGATAACCTGATTAAAGCCAAGGTTGTCCAACACTATTTTCTGATGACGTGAAATGCATGCACAAATCGTGCATGCATCCGCGGGAAAGGATTATTCGTCGTCGTAAGACGGGCCTGCGTAGTTATCGAAACGCGACCACTGGCCATTAAAGGTCAATCGTACTGTTCCGATCGGGCCGTTACGCTGCTTACCGAGGATGATCTCGGCGATGCCTTTAAGATCGCTGTTTTCGTGATAAACCTCATCGCGATAGATGAACATGATCAAGTCAGCATCCTGCTCGATCGAGCCCGATTCACGCAGATCCGAGTTCACCGGACGTTTATCGGCTCGCTGCTCCAGCGAGCGGTTAAGCTGCGACAGTGCCACCACCGGCACATTGAGCTCTTTGGCCAGTGCCTTGAGCGAGCGCGAGATCTCTGCGATCTCCAGCGTACGGTTGTCCGACAGCGCCGGTACGCGCATCAATTGAAGATAGTCGATCATGATCAGGCTTAAACCGCCGTTTTCACGAAACACGCGGCGCGCGCGCGAACGCACTTCCGTCGGCGTCAGACCAGAAGAATCATCGATGAACATGTTCTTCTTCTCAAGCAAGATCCCCATGGTGGCAGAGATGCGCGCCCAATCTTCATCTTCCAGCTGGCCGGTACGAATGCGCGTTTGATCCACGCGCGACAATGACGCCAGCATACGCATCATCAGCTGTTCGCTGGGCATCTCCAGGCTGAAAATCAACACCGGTTTGTCCTGCAGCATCGCGGCGTTTTCGCACAGGTTCATGGCGAAAGTGGTTTTACCCATCGACGGACGCGCCGCTACGATGATCAAATCTGAACCCTGCAAACCGGCGGTCTTTTTGTTCAGATCCTGATAGCCAGTATCTACACCGGTGACGCCATCGTGCGGGGTCGACACCAGCGCTTCAATACGCGAGACCGTGGCTTCCAGAATTTGCTCGATGTTCTGCGGGCCTTCGGCTTTATTGGCGCGCTGTTCAGCAATCTTGAAGACGTTGGATTCCGCGAAATCGAGTAAATCTTCGCTGCTTCGCCCTTGCGGATCGTAGCCAGCGTCAGCGATTTGGTTCGCCACCGAGATCATTTGACGCACAACGGCACGTTCACGCACGATATCTGCATAAGCACCAATGTTCGCCGCACTTGGCGTGTTTTTCGCCAGCTCGGCCAAATACGCAAAGCCACCGGCCATCTCCAGCTCGCCCAGCGTTTCGAGCGATTCAGACAGCGTGATCAGGTCAATCGGCTGGCCCATTTCCAGCAGACGCTGCATTTCTGAAAAGATCATGCGGTGCGAACGGTTGAAGAAATCATCCGCCACCACGCGCTCGGAGACGTTATCCCAGCGTTCGTTATCCAGCATCAACCCACCGAGCACCGACTGCTCCGCTTCAATAGAGTGCGGCGGCATTTTCACGCCTTCCAGCTGACGATCGCGGGGTTCGTTGGATTTGTTGGTGGGTTTATTTCCTGCCATAGTGAATGCATTACCGATCGTGAAAGGGACGCGCAAGTATACCGTCCCAGGATGAACAATCACAGGAGTCAGAATGGCAAAGCGTATTCAGTTCAACCAACACGGTGGCCCGGAGGTACTGCAATGGGTCGATTTTGAGCTGGCCGATCCCGCCGAACATGAAGTTCAGGTCGAAAACAAGGCGATTGGCATCAACTATATCGACACCTATGTGCGCAGCGGGCTCTATCCGGTGACGGCTTTCCCGTCCGGGCTGGGTACAGAAGCCGCAGGGGTGGTGAAACGTATTGGCTCAGGCGTGACACGCTTCAAGCCAGGTGACCGGGTGGTGTATTGCCAGGCTGCGCAGGGTGCCTACAGCGAAGTGCATAACGTGGCGGAAGATCGTCTGGTGATCCTGCCGGAGAGCATCAGCTTTGAACAAGGCGCAGCCTCGTTTTTGAAAGGCCTAACCGTACAATATTTATTGCGCCAGACCTATAAAGTGAAAGCCGATGAGATCTTCCTGTTCCACGCCGCAGCGGGTGGCGTTGGGCTGATTGCCTGCCAATGGGCTAAAGCGCTGGGCGCACATCTGATTGGCACTGTAGGTTCCGCCGAAAAAGCGCAGATTGCAAAAAATGCCGGCGCCTGGGCAACCATTAACTATCGCGAAGAGAATATTGCACAGCGCGTCAGTGAACTGACCAACGGTGAGAAAGTCGCGGTGGTGTATGACTCGGTAGGGAAAGATACCTGGGAACCTTCTCTGGATAGCCTGCGTCGTCATGGCTTAATGGTGAGTTTTGGTAATGCCTCAGGCCCCGTTACCGGTGTTGACCTGGGTATTCTGAACAAGAAAGGATCGCTGTTCGTCACGCGCCCTTCGCTGTTTGGCTACATCACCAATCGCCAGGAACTGGATAGTGCCAGCAACGAGTTGTTCTCATTGATCGCCAGCCGAGCAATTCAATTGAAAGTGCCTGAAGAACAGAAGTTTGCCTTGAGCGATGCGGTGCGCGCCCATCAGGTTCTGGAGAGCCGTGCTACGCAAGGTTCCAGCTTACTGATTCCATAAAAGTTAAGGGCTTCCCGAAGGAAGCCCTTTTTTCTTTCTTTTTATAGTTCGCGCTGGTGTAGGGTTAGCGGCGATGAATTCGTTTTGAATTACTTTACGCATCCTGACAGAAAACATAAGTAAAAAATATGTTTAATTGCGGATTCGTACTAAGCAATTACCGACTCTGTGATCGCCTCCGCAATTAGCGCCAACTCCGTCTCTCTAACTTACTGATTTTTCTTTTTAGTCTGTTTAGTTTTGCTTCACCACTCGGCGTGGTAAAGGCGCGATACAGCCAGACACCGACTACCGCCAGCACCAGCCATGGCAACAATTTGATAACAAGCGCGAACAACCCGCCGAGGAACATCACAACGGTGGCGACAACCAATGCGGCGATAACTCCCAGCAGCGAAACGCCGGTCAGCAGCAGCATCAGAAAAAAGCCGATAACAAATAAAATTTCCACGAAGGCTCTCCTGTGTAAGTAACACAGAGTGCATTACAAGATGCGTGCCAAAGTGAATTTATGCTTAATCTATTGAAAACCGAGGCATTATCATGAGGGGGTGTTTTTCAACAGTGATGAAATTCACTAAACATTGGCGCGATTTAAACCGCACCAACTACAGCGATGCCTCTTTCAATGGACGGGAAAGGCAAGCCTCTTGCCTTCCGCGGCTCACCTAAAATCAGGCTTCCTGTGGAATCTTATCCGCTACCAATGCCAGTGCCGCTTCCAGCACGCGCACATCGGCACCCGGCTTGTGAGCATTCTCACTTAAATGACGACGCCACTGGCGCGCGCCAGGGATTCCCTGGAACAGACCCAGCATATGACGTGTAACGTGGCCAAGATAAGTGCCTTTACTCAGTTCCGCTTCGATGTAAGGGTACATCGCGCGTACCACCGCGACCGGATCGATTAAAGGCGTATCACGACCAAACAGCTCCCGGTCGACCTGCGCCAGAATGCCCGGATTTTGGTACGCTTCGCGGCCCATCATCACACCATCCATATGCTGCAAATGCAGTTTTGCTTCTTCCAGCGTCTTAATGCCGCCGTTAATCGCCATGGTCAGCGCCGGGAAATCACGTTTCAATTGGTACACACGCGGATAATCCAGCGGGGGAATCTCGCGGTTCTCTTTCGGGCTCAAACCTGAAAGCCAGGCTTTACGCGCATGGATAATAAAGGTATCGCAGTTGCCCTTATCGGCCACCGTACCAACAAAATCACACAGGAAGGCATAGCTGTCCTGCTCATCAATCCCGATACGGGTTTTCACTGTGACCGGAATGCTCACCACATCGCGCATTGCTTTAATGCAATCGGCGACCAGTGCGGCGTCAGCCATCAGACAGGCCCCGAAACGCCCATTCTGCACGCGGTCGGATGGGCATCCGACATTGAGGTTAATCTCGTCGTAGCCGCGCTCTTCCGCCAGTTTGGCACATTGCGCCAGTGCCGCGGGATCGCTGCCGCCCAACTGCAGCGCCAGCGGATGCTCCTCTTCGCTGTAAGCGAGGTAATCGCCTTTACCATGAATAATGGCGCCCGTTGTCACCATTTCGGTGTACAGCAGCGTGTCGCCGCTTAACTTGCGGTGGAAATAACGACAGTGGCGATCGGTCCAGTCCAGCATCGGGGCGATGGAAAAACGTTGCGAAGAGAAAGTATCGGTCATGAAACGCAGCAAATCCGGAGTTAGTGAGTGACGAGAATCTGCGCAATCATATCACAGCAATAACGGGCGACACAGCCGCCCGTTATTGCTGGTTTTAGAAGTTAAATCCGAGCTGCAGCATGCCGCCCACGGTATTGTCATCACCCACAGTGCCAGCAAGATCCAGATGCACGGTATTGTTAAACGGTGAAACGCCAAGACCTGCGGTGAACACATTGGTATCGTTGGATTTCATATCCGCACGATAACCCGCGCGCAGCGCTAACCAATCCAGCACACGATACTCCGCACCCACGCCTGCATACTGGCTGCTCTCTTCTGATTTGAAGCGCTTGGTTTGCGTCAAATCAACATCGCCAGCCAGCGTGAACGGGCCATAGTTCCAGGCCAGACCTGTCGTGACCAGCGGACGGATTTGATAGGTATCGCGATAGCCTTCCACCGTTTTGGTGTCGATGTCGCGTGAGATCAGGTTTTGCCCCGTCACGCCCAACGTCCAATGCTCACCAAAGTCGGTCGCGATGCCTGCATCAATGTTGAAGCCGGTATCGGAACTGCGGTATTGGCTGTTGTTGATGTTGCTTTTATCGAAGTTATAAATACTCGCGGTGTAGTTATACAGCCAGGTTTTTTGCAGCTTAGGTGTTACGCCAACGGAAACCGGATGACCAGCGACATCAAACTCATGTGCCAGTGCCACACCATAGTCCGTGACTAATGCTGCCAGACCATGACCGCTCGAACTCAATTTATCCTGATCGCCCGGAACGGGGATCACCGTGCCGTTAGCCACACCGCGCAGATAGGTAATATCGCTATCCACAACGTTAGCTTGCACGCTGGCTGTTCCGTAGGCTTTAGTAATGAAGGCAAAAGGCAGCGTCTCATTCGGCACCGTAACAGCAAAAGCGACACCTGCTGTACCGTGTGCTTTATCACCCTTTAAATCATCCAGCTGATTGGCCATGTCACCCGCAGCGGCCTTTAATTCCGGATAACCTCTTAAATAGTCAGCAAACGTCAGGTTGTCGATCACCTCTTTGTAGCGATCAACACTGTCCGTGATGTCATCGACTTTGTTAATTAATTTGTCTTTATCGGTAACCTGCACACCGGCTGAAGGGAAAATGACGCTGACGCTATCTTCAGGTTTGGCTTTGGTCATCAATGCCGGGTTAGCCAGCACCGCTGAACTCCATGTTGATGAAGCGACGCCGGTGCCACCCATGGCATCGTTGCGCGCGTCATACCAGGTACCTGCTGCCAGAGCTGAAGAAGAAAGAAATACTGCATTCAAACCAACAAGATAAGCTACTTTTTTGTGCCTGAATAATGTCTTCACCATGAGCCTGCCATCACCTTTGAAATGTCGCTGAATAACTCAGAAACGAAACAGTTTAGTTAGCCGCTATTCTGAACCCTGGCTAACGCATCATTGCTGTGAATTAAAAGGAAATAGCACTGCTGTTCGCAGAATTGGATGCAACCACACCATTCTGCTGTTTAGTTATGCAGAAAAATGAACAAAGCCTAAATTGGTACCAGATATTACTTAAGACCTTTTGAACCTTAGACGCTAAGCCGGTGAGTTGCAAAGCAAAAGTAGTGTGATAATTACGCTATATCACTGATCTAATAGAGGGTCTGTAAAAAGAGATGTAACGAGCACACGAGGAAGGTTAAGTTAATTAATTGATTAGCCGGATTTTTCCTGGACTCTAACCGGGTAAAAAGCAATCACAGCAGGGTAAAAATTTGTGTGATAAAATAACATCGCATGCAACCTGGAGAACACTTATGTCAAACCTCACGCCCGCACAACTGCTCACTCAGGCAGAATCCCTTTGTCTTGACCGCGGCGTGCGCCTGACCACTCAACGCGCTGAAGTGCTGCGTTTAATGGCTGAGCAGAATGGTTCGATCAGTGCTTATGATTTGCTGGATCAACTCCGCATCAGCGAGCCGCAGGCAAAACCGCCGACCATCTATCGCGCGCTGGATTTTCTGCTGGAGCAGGGCTTCATTCATCGTGTTGAATCGAATAACAGCTATGTGGTTTGCCACCATTTCGACGAGCCTGCACATACGTCAGTGATGCTGGTCTGTGATGGTTGTGCTGCGGTCAGTGAAAAGCATGCACATGGCGTGGAGAAAATCATTGCGGGATTAGCCGATCAGGCGGGGTTCTCTTTGCGTCACACGGTAATTGAAGCACATGGTTTATGCGAAAACTGCGCTGAAGTCGCTGCCTGTAAACATCATGATAGCTGCAAACATGACCATGAAACGGATATGAAGAAGAAGGTAAGAAAAGGTTGAGTGGCACTTCCCTGTGCCGTGCCGACGGGTGATCGGCGGGGTAGGAGCATCTTCCTTAATTCACTAAAAGCTACCAGCGGTAGTCTTTATTGTGACTTTCCCAGTCTTTCACTTCGCTTTCAGCCTGGTCTTTCGCATAGCCGTAGCGTTCCTGAATTTTACCAACAAGCTGATCGCGTTTACCTTCGATGACCGTCATATCATCATCCGTCAGCTTGCCCCACTTCTCTTTCATTTTCCCTTTGAACTGCTTCCAGTTACCGCTCGCTTCGTCTTTGTTCATAATAATCCTCCACATCATCCTGAGTGAGATGTGATGATCCCCTAAGAAATAAGGTAATCACCCACACAACGCGCTACTCAATTGCGCCGTTTGAGATAATTATAGTAGCCAGTTGGGATTGCGCAAAAAATACAGATTAATCTGTAGGTTACGCTTCGCTTATTTAAGCACCAAACCAGGTGTCATGCTGCCAGTGACGGCGCCACACCCACCATAGCGTCACGCCACGCAGAGTGAGGAATACCGCTACCGCCAGCCATAAACCGTGATTACCGAGCCAGGGGAGTGTCAACAGCGCCAGTCCATAACCTATAGCGGCTATCACCATGCTGTTACGCATTTCACGCCCGCGCGTGGCGCCGATAAACATACCATCCAGCAGATAGCACCAGACTCCGACCAACGGCAGAATCACTTGCCAGGCCAGATAGCGATCGGCCATCTCACGCAGTGGTTCAAGCGAGGTGAGCAACGCCACAATTTGGGGGCCGGTTAGCGCATAGATCGCTGCAAACGCCAGGGCAACGATACCGGCCTGCCGACAGGCGGCATGCCAAATCAATAACAAGCGACTGCGATCTCTCGCTCCCACAGCTTCGCCCGAGCAGGCCTCTACGGCATAGGCAAAACCATCCAGTGCATAGGCCGTGAAAGTGAGAAACATCAGCAATACCGCATTTACAGCGACAACATCAGGCCCCAAACGAGCCCCAAGCAGGGTGAGGGACGCGAAGCAGATTTGCACCATCAGCGAGCGCAACATGATGTCGCGGTTGAGGCGGAACAGCCGTGCTGCATCACCACGCCAGCTCCGTTTCAGCAGATTGAAAGAGATACCGCGTAGCTTTAGCACGCGAACCACCATCCATAACCCCACACCCAGCGTGACGTATTCCGCCACAGCAGTCGCTGCCGCTGCACCCGCAACGCCCCAGTGCAGTTTAAGCACAAACAGGAGGTCGAGCAGGATATTCACCAGATTGCCGACGATGAGCAGTACCATTGGTGCACGCGCATACTGCACGCCGAGCAACCAGCCTAATATCACCAGATTGGCTAACGTTGCCGGTGCGCTAAGCCAGCGGATGTTGATAAAGATTTGTGCCTGATGCTGCACCTCTGGGCTGCCGCCCATTAACGAGGCCGCGACAAAACTAAAGGGGGTACGTAGCAATACAAACAGCACGCCCGCCACCAGGGCTATTAACAAAGGTTGCGTCAACGCACGCGCCAGTGCGGTTTTATCGTTCGCGCCAAATGCCTGTGCGGTCAAACCGGTGGTGCTCATACGCAGAAACAGCAGCAACATAAAGATGAAACTGGTCGCTGTCGCACCCACCGCCACGCCGCCGAGATAAATGGGACTATCGAGATGACCAATCACTGCCGTATCGACGACACCGAGCAGCGGAACGGTAATATTAGAGAGGATCATCGGCAGCGCCAGCCGCCACAATGCTTTATCTGAAGAGGAAAACAGCCGCATTCGCCCGTTCCATTGTTGCGCTGGTCAATTGGACCATTAACCGGCAATCAGCCTGAAGAGGAAAATCAATGTATCAGACTGCGGTCAGCACAGCGACCAACCGCAGCGGGGGAATTCAACGAGAGGTTAGAGCCATTCGCCGTTACGCACGATGCCCACGGCCAGACCTTCAACGGTCAGCGCCTGCTCACGGGTATCGACCACAATCGGCTGAAAATCGGTGTTTTCTGGCAGCAGATGCACAATGGCACCCTGCTTTTTCCAGCGCTTGACGGTGACTTCGTCATCAATGCGCGCCACCACAACCTGGCCATTACGGACTTCCTGCGTTTTATGTACAGCGAGTAAGTCGCCATCCATAATCCCGATGTCTTTCATCGACATACCGCTAACGCGCAGCAAGAAATCGGCAGTAGGCTTAAACAGATTGGCATCAACCTGATAATGCGCTTCGATGTGTTCCTGCGCTAGCAACGGTTCACCGGCAGCCACGCGGCCGATCAGCGGCAGCCCTTCGGAGACTTCTTCTTCCATCAGCAGGCGGATACCACGTGATGCACCTGAGACAATCTCAATGACGCCTTTACGCGCCAATGCTTTCAGGTGTTCTTCCGCCGCATTGGGCGAGCGAAAACCCAGTTGCGCAGCAATTTCCGCACGCGTTGGCGGCATGCCGGTCTGGTTGATATGGTCGCGAATCAGATCATAGACCTGTTGCTGCCTTGCTGTTAACGCTTTCATCCCGCCCCCTGGTTGTTTATACAGTCGCTGTGAGTATATACAGGTATTGGCGAAATGAAAACCAAAACAGAGGGAAAAATCAGCGGTTTGAAGATTCTGGAATACCTATCGCAAATGCGACCAGAGCAGCGCGATCCAGACAAACAGAGCCAGTAAGATAGCCAGCAATACCGCCGCTGAGCCCATATCTTTTGCTCGTCCCGCTAAGGGATGGCGCTCTTGCCCAATGCGATCGACTACCGCTTCAATGGCGCTATTCAGGATTTCAACGATGATCACCAACACCACGGAGCCAATCATCAGCACTCGGGAAATCACATCGACATCCAGCCAGCAGGCCACCACAATGGCCACCAGTGCAGCAATGGCTTCCTGGCGAAATGCGGCTTCATGTTGCCAGGCGGCACGCAGGCCCTGCCAGGAATAACCGGCTGCATTCACTATTCTTTGAATACCGGTGACGTTATTTGCCATGCTGTGGAACCCTTGAGGTGATTTGGCGTCAATGAGTGGGCTGTATGAGATGGTGCAGCCACAGATCTTCGATTTACTTTCTGGTATGCTTGCCGCGCTTTGCTAACAAGAGGCTTTAAGTTGTCTATGTCAGGTTGGCGTAAACTTTATTACAAACTATTGAATTTACCACTCTCTTTTTTAGTAAAGAGTAAGGTCATTCCGACCGATCCTGTCTCTGAACATGGGATCGATCCGACTCGTCCAGTGATGTATGTTTTGCCTTACGATTCAAAGGCTGACCTGCTCACATTACGGGCGCAGTGTCTCAACCATGATCTGCCCGATCCGCTGGCCCCGCTGGAGATCGATGGCACCCTGCTGCCGCGTCATGTGTTTATTCACGATGGTCCGCGCGTGTTCCCCTATTTCGTAGCAAATCCTGAGTCCGTGAAGCTATTCCACGACTATCTCGATCTGCACCGCAGTAATCCTGATCTCGACGTACAAATGTTACCGGTTGCGGTGATGTTTGGTCGTGCGCCAGGACGCGAAATTCAGGGTGAAGACACGCCGCATCTGCGCATCCTTAATGGCATAGAGAAATTCTTCGCCATTCTGTGGCACGGACGTGACAGCTTTGTGCGCTTCTCGCCGACCGTTTCCCTGCGCCAGATGGCCACGGAGCACGGTACCGATAAGTCGATTGCTCAAAAGCTGGCACGTGTGGCACGCATTCATTTTGCGCGTCAACGCCTGGCTGCTGTAGGCCCACGTCTGCCTGCGCGTCAGGATCTGTTCAACAAGCTGCTGCAATCCAAAGCGATTGAAAAAGCGGTTGAAGATGAAGCGCGCAGCAAAAAAATCTCGCACGAGAAGGCCCAGCAGAACGCCGTTGAGATGATGGAAGAAGTCGCGGCGAACTTCTCGTATGAAGCCATCCGCGTGACCGACCGCGTCATGGGCTGGCTGTGGAGCCGTCTCTATCAGGGCATCAACGTCAATGGTGGCGAGCGCGTGCGTCAGCTGGCGCAAGATGGCCACGAGATTGTGTATGTGCCCTGCCATCGCAGTCACATGGACTATTTGCTGCTCTCTTACGTGCTCTACCATCAGGGTTTGGTTCCGCCTCATATCGCAGCGGGCATTAACCTGAACTTCTGGCCAGCAGGTCCGATTTTCCGTCGCCTGGGCGCTTTCTTTATCCGTCGTACCTTCAAGGGCAACAAGCTCTATTCCACGGTATTCCGCGAATATCTGGGCGAGCTGTTCAGCCGCGGTTATTCGGTAGAGTACTTTGTTGAAGGTGGACGCTCGCGTACGGGCCGACTGCTGGATCCTAAAACCGGCACACTGTCGATGACATTGCAAGCCATGCTGCGTGGCGGTAGCCGCCCGATTACCTTCGTTCCGATCTACATCGGCTATGAACACGTCATGGAAGTGGGGACTTACGCCAAAGAGCTACGTGGCGCGGCCAAAGAGAAAGAAAGCTTCCTGCAGATGGTTCGCGGGCTGCGCAAACTGCGCAACCTTGGTCAGGGCTACGTCAACTTCGGCGAACCCTTGCCGCTGATGAACTACCTGAACAAAAACGTGCCGGAATGGCGTGATGCGATCGATCCGATAGAGCCACTGCGTCCGGCATGGATGACGCCGACGGTGAATGACATCGCGGCACGTCTGATGGTGCGTATCAACGAAGCCGGTGCCGCCAATGCCATGAACCTGTGCGTCACCGCGTTGCTGGCTTCACGTCAGCGCTCTTTGACGCGTGAACAGTTGATTGAGCAACTGGAATGCTATACCCAGCTGCTGCGTAACGTGCCTTATTCGCCAGAAGCGACCGTGCCGGATATGACTGCCGAAGCGCTGCTTGATCACGCCATGGGCATGAATAAGTTCGAGACGGAAAAAGACAGTATTGGCGACATCATCATTCTGCCGCGCGAGCAGGCAGTCCTGATGACCTATTATCGCAACAACATTCACCACATGCTGGTCATGCCATCGCTGATTGCCGCTATCGTGCAGCAGCATCGTGAGATCAGTGAGGCGGAGTTGCTGCGTCAGGTGAGCCTGGTGTATCCGATGCTGAAGAGTGAGCTTTTCCTGCGTTGGGATAACTCAGAACTGCCAGGCGTGCTGAATGCACTCTGTGCTGAGATGGCGCGACAGGGTTTGATCACCACGCAGGATGGTCAATTACGCATGAATCCTGTGCGTCATCGCTCGCTGCAACTGCTGGCTGCCGGTATCCGTGAAACACTGCAGCGTTTTGCTATCACCTTTGCGATTCTGAGTGCTAAGCCGACGATCAACCGCGGCACGCTGGAGAAGGAAAGCCGTACGCTGGCGCAACGTCTGTCTGTGTTGCACGGCATTAACGCGCCGGAATTCTTTGATAAAGCAGTGTTTACCACGCTGGTACTGTCGTTGCGTGATGAAGGTTACATCAGTGATTCGGGCGATGCCGATGCGGAACGCACTCACATTATGTGGCAGATGCTGGCAGAGCTGGTGACCAGCGATGTACGTCTGACCATTGAAAGTGCAGTAGCCCACGAATAACGTGTGGCCTGAAAAACAGAAAGGCGACCATCAGGTCGCCTTTTTTTATGGCATCAACGATTCAGAACAGGTCTATAAACGGCTGAGTATTGAGTAGTACGCCGATAAAGAGCACCAGACCAACGTAGTTATTATTCAGAAAGGCCTGGAAGCAAGGATCGCGCTCACGTTGAGCAATCAGCTTTTGCTGATACACAAAGAAACCACCCGCCACCAGCAGTGACCAGTAAAATGCACCGTTCAGATTCAACATCAATCCGACCAGCGCCATCAGCCCTAGCGTAGCCAGCTGCAGCAGACCAATGATCAACTTATCGAAACGACCAAACAGAATCGCCGTGGATTTCACGCCAATCCTGAGGTCATCATCACGATCCACCATCGCATATTGCGTGTCATAAGCCACCGTCCAGCAAATGTTAGCGAAGAACACCAGCCAGCAGACTAAAGGTAAGGACTCACTAACTGCCGCCCAGCCCATCGGAATCGCCCAGCCAAATGCCGCACCCAATACCACCTGTGGCAGATGGGTATAACGCTTCATAAACGGATAGACCCACGCCAGCGCCAGTCCACCAAATGACAGCAAAATCGTCATGCGATTCATGGTCAGCACCAGCGCAAACGCCAGCAGGCCGAGCACGACAAACAGGATTTTAGCCTCTTTCTCCGTCACCACACCGCTCGCCAGTGGTCGTGAGGCGGTACGTTTAACGTGCCCATCGACTTTACGATCGGCATAGTCATTGATCACGCAGCCCGCGGCGCGCATCACAATGACGCCGAGCACAAACACCACCAGTACAGACAAAGGCGGCACAGCCATGCCTGATAGCCACAGGGCCCACATGGTTGGCCACAGCAGCAGCAGTGTGCCGATGGGTTTATCGATACGCATCAGGCGGCGATAAGCCTGCCACTTAGTCATGGTTAAGGTTTTTTCCACAGTCCTTTATCCTTGCTCCAGCGCTCGATACAGCGGCGACGCCGGTAAAAACAGTTCAGTTAACAACAGCGGTTTGCCAGATAAACGCAGGCGTGAGCGACGTCCCCACAAATCATCCACCTGGCCGGGGTCGATAAAATCGCGGCTCAGCGTTGAAGAGGCGAAAAGATAGCGCCCCAGTGGACGGGTGCCAAGATTTTGCAGCATTTGCTCCGGGCCATTCAAGGTGCTTTCCGGCACCACGGTGCGCCCAATCAGCCAGGGTTCGCCATCGCCGCACAGCACGATTTCGCGCAACCAGAACTGATCATCGGCGGGCAGAAATTCCGCCTCTGGTGCGACTTCGTCAGCGGTAATAAAGCTTTCACGGATCAGTTCCACCGTCACCTGCTGGCAATGCTGCTCGAAGCGACGCGTCATGGAGTCTTCCTCCAGCAACCAGTCAAGGAGAGGGGGGGAAAGCAAGGGGGAAGTGGCTGGCAGCCAATGCAGTGCGAGTAACTGGCGCAGCGCGTGATGCGACATCAGGACATCTCCGGAGAAAAAGTTGCCCTAGTTTAACGCAGAGAATCGGGCGTGGCACTGCTGGTTGTGCCACACCCGGCAGAAGGGGAATTATTCGCGCTTCAACCGATTGCTATTCGCCAGCCACAGCGTAACCACCAGAATCAAAATGGCCGCCGAATAATAGAGCGTGTCGAACGGATTTTTGTGGTCAACGATAATCAGACGAATGATCGCGGTGATACCGATATAAATGAAATAACGCAGCGGGAAGTGATAGCCGGACTGGAAGTATTTCACTATCAGCGCGATAAATTCGAAATAGAGAAAATAGATAACGATACCTTCGATCAACAGGTATGAAGAAGCCTGCTCACCGGTACTAAACAGCACATTGGCTAAATGAATTGTCTCTTTGCCAAGAAACACCACCAGGATGACGGCCAACGTCACCAGGCCAATATTCAGAACCCACTGTAATACCGAAGCAATAAGTTGCCCCGGTGCTGATTTTGTTGTCATTTTTATACGCCTCAAAGTACGGAAACTCTCTGGCGTTATCATGCTGTAGTGTGATCAAAATCACAATATGCTACACATCAACATCCACACAGAGCGCGTCATAGCGCCAGTACTCACAGTCACAGTCAATCACCCGCTTTTGCTGATCGCGGTTAATGCGTGTAATGAGTAATCCTGGTGTGCCACTGGCGACATTGAGTGCCGGTGCCGCGCGCGCAGGAAGCGGGCCGGGTAGAATGGTAAAGCGAGCGCCGCCGTAGCGAATTCCATAGCGCTGATCGTAGAGATCGGTGAGTGAGCGGGTCAGGTCTTCCTCTAACAGGCCGGGAAAGAAGGCCGGATTAAGGTAATGCTCCACGTACAATACCGCGCGCCCATCAATACGACGCAAACGGCGAATGCGAAAGACGCTGTCCCCTTCTAATAGCTGTAAATGCCGCGCTATCACCAGCTGTGCCGGGACTTCCCGCGCCTCAATTACTTCCGTAATGGCAATCCGCCCTTGTTCTGCCGCCATGGCATGAAAGTGGCTGTGATGGGCCGGGTTATACACCAGTCGCGGTGGCGCGAGAAACCAGCCACGACGCAGTTCGCGGTAGATGATGCCCTGCGCTTCCAGCAAGCCCAGCGCCTCACGCAGGGTAATGCGTGTGGTGGAATAGTGTTCACTCAAACTGCGTTCAGCCGGTAAGCGTCCGCTGGCAAATTCACCGTTTTCAATGCGTTCGCTGAGTGCCGCAGCAATCACATCCACCGTTTTCGACGACATTTTTTCAGCCTCATTTTGGGGCAAATCTGCACTATGACAGTTCGATGACTACAATATGACAGGCATATCCCACGCTTTCGCGCGCTGTATCAGCATGTGGAGCTGCGCGTCACACCACATTTCACCACCATGGTCATAAAACCTTCATCTGATCGGGCTACATTGGCTCGGTTCTTGCTGGACTAGACCAAGACGTCCCACAACTTACACCCGGAGCAACCGAGATGAAAGCGTTTATCTCCTCTGTAGTAGCCAGTGCCGTACTGCTTGCGCTGCCCGCCGCGCACGCCGCCGATAACGACCTTGCCGCGCTGGAAAAAGCCGCGCGTGCTGAGGGCCAGGTCAACAGCGTCGGTATGCCAGACAGCTGGGCGAACTGGAAAGACACATGGAATGACATCAACAGCAAATATGGCCTTAAGCACAGCGATACCGATATGTCATCGGCGCAGGAGCTGGCTAAATTTGATGCAGAGAAAGAGAACGCCAGCGCCGATATCGGTGATGTGGGCGCCGCTTTCGGTCCGGTTGCTGTGACCAAAGGGCTGGCACAACCGTACAAACCCACGCATTGGGATCAGATCCCAGGCTGGGCGAAAGACAACGAAGGTAACTGGATGCTGGCTTATACCGGCACCATCGCCTTCCTGATCGACAAGCAGCAGGTAAAAGATGCACCGCACAGCTGGGCCGATCTGAAGAAAGGTAAGTATGTGGTGACTATCGGTGACGTTGGCGTAGCAGCTCAGGCGGCTAACGGCGTACTGGCAGCCAACTACGCGATGGGCGGTGATGAGAAGAACCTGAAGCCAGCCCTGAACTTCTTTGGCGAACTGGCTAAAGAAGGCCGTCTGGGCGTGACCGATCCGGTGATTGCCAACATCGAGAAAGGCGAAATTCAGGTTGCCGTGGTGTGGGACTTTAACGGCTTGAACTACCGCGACCAGATTGACAAGAATCGCTACGAAGTGGTGATCCCGTCGGATGGTTCCGTGATTTCAGGTTACACCACCATCATCAACAAATACGCCAAACACCCGAACGCCGCCAAACTGGCGCGTGAATACATCTTCTCGGATGCCGGCCAGATCAACCTGGCGAAAGGCTACGCACGTCCGATTCGTGCAGAGCATTTGACCCTGCCAGCCGACGTGCAGGCCAAACTGCTGCCGCAGTCTGAGTACAAAAATGCCCGCCCGATCAAAGATCAGGCTGCATGGGATAAGACTTCAAAAATGCTGCCGCGCCTGTGGCAAGAGAACGTGATCATTAACATGAAGCAGTAATTTGCACATAACGTGGCGGCGTGATTTATCACGTCAACGTAAAGCAATGATTCTGCTGATAAGTGCGCAATAAATTGCGCCGCTACGCACAGTGCTCGTATTTGAACGATGTAAGGAACGGGAATGAAAACAATCCTGGTGGTACTGGATGGCCTGAGCAATCAGGTGGCACAGCATGCAATGGGCTATCTGTTTGCCGAATGCAAACAGGGCAACGGCCAATATTACACGCTGACCTGCGAACTGCCTTCGCTGTCGCGTCCGCTGTATGAATGCATTCTGACTGGGATTCCGCCGGTGCAGAGCGGCATTATTCATAACGGCGTCAATCGATTGAGCAATCAGCGCAGCATCTTCCATTACGCCCGCGCCGCCGGTTTAACCACGGCCGCTGCCGCCTATCACTGGGTGAGTGAGCTGTATAACCAATCCCCGTTCAACAATGCGCGCGATCGCCACACCATCGCCCCGGATTTGCCGATTCAATACGGCCACTTTTACTGGGACGACAGTTATCCGGATTCCCACTTGTTTGAAGATGCCGAGAGCCTGCGTCTCAATCACGATCCGGACTTTTTACTGATCCATCCAATGAATATTGACGATGCCGGGCACAAGCATAGCCTGTCATCGCCGCAATACCGCAATCGCGCACGTATGGCTGATGGCTATCTGTCACAGTGGATGCCCGGTTGGCTGGCCGCAGGTTATCAGGTGATCGTGACCGCCGATCACGGCATGAACGATGACCGCTCGCACGGTGGCATTTTGCCGGAAGAGACGCAGGTGCCGCTGTTTGTATTTGGCGCAGGCTTCTCACGTCAGCCCGATCTCGAACCGCAACAGACTGAACTGTGCGGCATCGTTTGCACGCTGCTGGGCATTGAGCACGATAAACCGGTGTGCCACGGTTTGCTGGCGGAGCCGCGTTAAATGAAGGGCAAAACCCTCGCCACGCTGTTACTGCTGCCGTTCGCCTTTTTCTGGGTCGCCTTCCAGCTCGCGCCGCTGTTGTGGATCGCCATCAACAGCTTCTGGAGCGACATGAACGAGCGCTGGGGTATCGATAATTACACCGATATCCTCACTTCGCCGTTTTATCTGCAGGCGTTTCGCCTGTCGCTGGATATCTCAATCTGGTCGAGCATTTACGGCCTGCTGATCTCGCTGATCGCTGGCTATTCGCTGCATCAGTTGGGCAGCGGCCGTTTTCAACGCTTCCTGATGTCGTTCACCAACATGACCAGCAACTTCGCGGGCGTGCCGCTGGCGTTTGCCTTCGTGATTCTGCTGGGCATGAACGGTTGTCTGACGCTGCTATTGCGCCATTTCGGCATGTTGGAGGGGTTCAAGCTGTTCTCGCGTGACGGCATGGTGCTGGTTTACACCTGGTTTCAGATCCCGCTCGGCATTCTGCTGCTCTACCCGGCTTTTGATGGCCTGCGCAAAGATTGGGAGGAGTCCGCCGCACTGCTCGGTGCCAGCCGCTGGCGCTACTGGTGGCACATTGGTTTACCGATTCTGTTCCCGGCGCTGTTGGGCACCTTCGTCATTCTGCTGGCCAATGCGCTGGGCGCTTACGCCACCATTTATGCGCTGACCACTGGCAACTTTAACGTGGTGCCGGTGCGTATTGCCGCGCTGGTATCAGGCGATATCTCGCTCGATCCGAATACCGGCGGTGCGCTAGCGATGTTGCTGGTGTTCATTATGGCGCTGATTACCGTGGTGCAGCAGTATCTGGTGCGTCGCAGTTATCTCAACGCGAAATCACAGGAGTAGAACGTGTCTCGCGCGGAAAAAATTTATCATCGTCTGATTATCTGGCTGCTGCTGATCATCCTCGCCGCCCCGCTGCTGGCGACGCTACTGTATGGCGTCTCGACTGACTGGAGCGACACTATTTTGCCGCAGGGCTTCACCCTGAAGTGGTTGATTGAACTGTGGAGCGATCCCCGCTTCCTGACGGCGCTTGGTCACTCTTTGCTGATTTGCTTCGGCGCGCTGCTGTTCTCGCTAGTGCTGGTGCTGCCTGCGATGTTTGTGATCGCTTACTATTATCCGAAGCTGGATGCGGTAATGAACGTGCTGATTCTGATGCCGTTTGCCGTGCCGCCGGTGGTGTCATCCGTTGGCCTGTTGCAGCTCTACTCTTCCTCACCGCTGATGATCACCGGCACGCCGTGGATTCTGGTCGGCTGTTACTTCACTATCGCGCTGCCGTTTATTTACCGTGCCATTGCCAACAATATGCAGGCGATTAACCTGAAAGAGTTGATTGATGCCTCACATCTGCTGGGTGCCAGCACCTGGCAGGCCGCGCTATTTGTGGTGCTGCCCAACCTGCGCAAAGGGGTGTTCATCGCAGTGCTGCTCTCCTTCTCATTCCTGATAGGTGAGTTTGTATTCGCTAACCTGTTAGTCGGCACCCGCTATGAGACGTTGCAGGTGTATCTCTACAATATGCGTAACGGCAGCGGCCACTTCACCAGTGCGCTGGTGATCTCTTATTTTGCTGTCGTCCTGCTGGTCACCTGGCTGGCGAATGCCCTCAATCCTGAACGAGGCTGACCATGAGTTATCTGAACGTCACCCAGCTGAACAAAAGCTACGGCCCTACCAGCATCTTTGAAAATATCGATTTCAGTGCCGATGAAGGCGAGTTTGTTACCCTGCTCGGCCCGAGCGGCTGCGGCAAATCAACGCTGCTGCGCTGCATTGCTGGATTGACCGATGTCGACAGCGGCAAAATTCTGCTGCAGGGCCAAGATATCGTGCCGCTGCCGCCGCAGAAACGCACCATTGGCATGGTGTTCCAGAGCTACGCGCTATTCCCCAATATGACGGTGGAGAAGAACGTGGCCTTTGGCCTTAAAATGCAGAAGCTGCCGGGCGGTGATATTCAAAAACGGGTGATGGAAGCGCTGGCGTTGGTTGAATTGACCGATTTTGCCCGCCGTTATCCGCATCAGCTCTCTGGTGGCCAGTGTCAGCGTGTGGCGCTGGCACGTTCGCTAATCACCCGTCCCCGCCTGCTTCTGCTGGATGAGCCCTTGTCTGCGCTCGATGCGCGAATTCGTCGCCACCTGCGTGAACAGATTCGTAATATCCAGCAAGAGCTGAAGCTCACCACCATTTTCGTCACCCACGATCAGGAAGAGGCGTTAACGCTGTCGGACCGTATCGTGCTGATGAACCGTGGCAAGATCGTACAGAACGGCAACGCCGAGGCGCTTTATACCCAGCCTGCCGATTTGTTCGCTGCCGGATTTATTGGCAACTACAATTTGCTGAGCGCCGAACAAGCCACGCACCTCACCGGCCAGACATTTAGTGGCCAGGTGGCGATTCGACCTGAATCGATCCGCCTGAGCGCGCCACAAGACGGCATCCCTGCCACCATTGTCAGTCACAGCCTGCTCGGTAACGTGATTCGTTATCGTGTACTGGCGCACGGCGTTGAATTGTCGGTGGATGTGCTGAACCGCAGCGTGGCGGATTTGCACCCTGCTGGCATGCAAATTGGTCTACAGTTAGAGATGTCGACGTTGCGCCAGGTTGCTTAAATTTAACGAAAAATTGGCAACGCAACGCGGCAGCATTCAGCGTTAATGCAGCCTGTTAATCGTTGTCGCGGCGGCCTTTAGGCTGCCCGTGGCCGCACTCCGGTGCGCCCGGCACTTCGGTACTCACCCACAGGCTTGCAGTTGATGCAATGAAAGTCTGAGGATAAGGAACCGCCCGACGTGTTGACCCTGCTCAATCTGTTATCAGCCGTGGCCCTGCTAGTGTGGGGCACGCACATAGTGCGAACCGGCATCATGCGCGTGTACGGTGCCGATTTGCGGCGCGTGCTCAGCCGCAGCGTGGAAAGGAAGCCAATGGCGTTTCTCGCCGGGATTGGCGTCACCGCGCTGGTGCAAAGCAGCAACGCCACTACCCTGCTCGTCACTTCCTTTGTTGCACAAAACCTTGTTAGCCTGACGCCTGCGCTGGTGGTGGTGCTCGGAGCTGATGTGGGTACCGCCATCATGGCGCGTATTCTGACCTTTGATCTCTCCTGGTTGTCACCGCTGTTCATTTTCTTCGGCGTGGTGTTTTTCCTCAGTCGTAAACAGACGCGTGCCGGGCAAATGGGGCGCGCCGCGATTGGCCTCGGGCTGATTTTGCTGGCCTTGCAGCTGATTGTCGCCGCCGCCAAGCCCATTACCCAGGCTGCAGGCTTGCAGGTGCTGTTCTCCACGCTGACCGGCGATGTGATGCTGGATGCCTTGCTGGGCGCGGTATTTGCCATCATCAGTTATTCCAGCCTGGCGGCAGTGCTGATCACTGCCACGCTGACGGCCGCCGACGTCATCTCTTTCAAAGTGGCTCTCTGCCTGGTGATTGGCGCCAACTTGGGCAGTGGTTTGCTGGCGATGATAAATGCCAGCGGCTCCAATGCCGCTGGTAAACGCGTGGCGCTGGGCAGCCTGCTGTTCAAGCTCATCGGCAGTCTGGCGATTTTGCCGCTGGTGAATTACATCGCCGATATCCTCGATAAAATGCCAGTCGATGACGAAGAGCTGGTGATCTTCTTCCACGTTTTCTACAACCTGATCCGCTGCCTGATTATGGTGCCGTTCGCTGAACCGATGGCGCGCTTGTGCCGTCGCATGATTTCCGATGAGCCGGAAACCGATGTGCATTTACGCCCCAAACATCTCGACCGCAGCGCGCTGGACACGCCTGCGCTGGCATTAGCCAATGCCGCGCGCGAAACCCTGCGTATCGGCGATGTCGTCGAGCATATGATGGAATCCTTTAATAAAGTGGTACATGGCGAACTGCGTGAAGAGCGCGCGGTGCGGCGGCTGGATGATGATGTCGATGTGCTATATACCGCCATCAAACTTTATCTGGCGCGGATGCCAAAAGAGGATTTGGCCGAAGAGGATTCGCGTCGCTGGGCCGAGGTGATTGAGATGGCACTCAACCTTGAGCAGGCGGGCGATATTATTGAACGCATGTGCGCGGATGTTGCGGTGAAATCGCTGAACGCCCGCCGGGCATTTTCACCCGAAGGTCTGGAAGAATTGAACACGCTACAGGAGCAGGTGCTCAACAACCTGCGCCTCAGTTTGTCGGTGTTTCTCTCCAAGGATATCCCGAGCGCACGCCGTTTGCGCCGTTCCAAACACCGTTTCCGCATCCTGATCCGCCGTTTTTCGCACGCGCACGTTGAGCGTTTACATCAGAAGAATGTGCAGAGCATCGAAACCAGTTCCCTGCATTTAGGGTTGCTGGGGGATATGAAGCGTCTGAACTCACTGTTCTGTGCGGTGGCGTATACGGTGCTGGATCAGCCGGATGACGAGCGGGATGAGGATTAAGATCAGGTGCGCATTCCTGCGCACCTGGAAAGTTACGACAGCAAACTAAACGCGATCATTCCGACAATGGCACCGGTGGTACCCAGAATGGTTTCCATCAGCGTCCAGGTCTTCAGCGTTTCGCCTTCAGTCGCACCGGTGAAGCGGCCGAACAGCCAGAAACCGGCATCGTTCACGTGGCTGATGATGATGGAGCCCCCGCCGATACAAATCGACAAGGCCGCCAACTGCGCGCCGCTGTAGTGCAGCGGTTCAATCACCGGCATCACCAGGCCAACGGTGGTTAAGCAGGCGACCGTCGCCGAGCCCTGAATCACGCGGATCGCGCCAGAAAGAATGAAGCACGCCAGCGCAATTGGCATCCCGGCCCCGGTAAGTGCATGACCGAGTACCGGACCGACACCCGAATCCACCAGCACCTGCTTGAACACGCCGCCTGCACCGATCACCAGCAGAATAATGCCTGCCGGTTGCAGCGCACTGCCACACACCTGCATCACCTTCTCTTTATCCATGCCCTGACGATAAGCCAGTCCATAGATGGCCACCAGGCAAGCGAGCAGAATCGCGGTAAACGGATGGCCGATAAATTCCAGCCACTCATACAACCCTGTGCCCGGCGTGGTGAAGCGTGCCCCGATGGTTTTCAGACCCACCAGCAGCAGCGGGAACAGGATCAGCGACAGGCTGAAGCCAAACGACGGCAGCTTGCCCTCTTCCACTTCCGGCTGATGATCTTCCGGCGGTGCACTGAAGCTAACGTGACGGGCAATAAAGTTGCCGAAAAGCGGACCGGCGATCAACATACCGGGAATCGCTGCGCACAAACCGAGCAGAATCATCCAGCCAAAATCCGCGTGCATCTGCGAAGCCAGCAGCATCGGCGCCGGTCCCGGCAGCAGAAACGCCGCTGAAGCAGCCACACCGGCAAACAACGGGATCACCAATTTTACTAAATTACCGTTGGTACGACGCGCCACGGCAAAGGCGATGCTAATCAGCAATACTACGGCGACTTCGAAGAACAGCGGCAATGCGCAAATCAGTCCGGCAATCCCCATCGCATAGTGCGCCCGGTTTTCACCAAAGGCTTTCAACATGCGGATAGCGATTTGATCGACCGCACCGGTTTCATGCAGGATTTTGCCGAACATCGCGCCTAATGCCACCACGATGGCGAGAAATCCGAGCGTGCCGCCCATGCCTTTTTGCATGGTGTCAGCAATTTTATCCAGCGGCATACCGGAGAACAGACCGGCACCAATAGAGACTAACATCAGGGCGACAAAAGCATGCATACGCGCTTTCATCACCAAAAACAGCAGCAGCAGGACGGAGCCTGCTGCAGTTAACACCAGCGTTGCGGTACTCATCACTAACCCTTGTTGATTGCTTCCTCAATGGTCGCAACCGTGGCCGCAACGACTTCATCCAGTGAATGATTAATATCAACCACCAGTACATCGGGCTCGTCTGCCCCAGGTTCTTGCAAGGTCTCAAACTGTGTGACCAACATCTGCGGCTTAAAGAAGTGACCTTTACGCGCTTTCAGACGGGATTCGATGGTTTCGAAATCGCCCTGCAGATAGATGAATTTCAGGTTCTGATTGCCCTGACGCAGGATGTCGCGGTAAGACTTTTTCAGCGCCGAGCAGACGATAATCGAGACTGCCTGGGTGCGCTGCATGGCGAACGCCGCATCGTTAAGAGCCTGCAGCCATGGCTGACGATCGTTATCGTCCAGCGGATGACCGTCGGCCATTTTCATGATGTTGCTGCGCGGATGGAGGAAATCCCCATCCAGAAAGGCGGTGTTCAGCTGATGAGAAACCTGATTGGCGACAGCAGATTTTCCGCTGCCAGAAACGCCCATCAGGATAAACACGTGGTGCGATGGAGATGGCGTAGTCATGGTTTTGCGCTCCGGCAGGTTGGCTGCCAATGTTACCGATAACAAATTTGATTATCATTGTCGGAGGCCACTGCGGGACTGGCAACCCTTGTTAGGCGGAAAAGCACGAAAGTGTGAACTGACTCAAATAATCGCCAAAGTCAGATGCTGCCACCTTCTGCAATTTCAAACCCGACATCCAACGGCTCGGTCACGCTGCGATCGCCGCCAATACGCGCCAGCAACATCGCTGCCGATTCACGCCCCATGCGTTCACGCGGCGTGAGCACCGTGGCCAGGCGAGGTGTGACCACCTGCGTAATATCGTGACCGTGGAATCCGGCAATCGCCATCTGCGCAGGGACATTTAAGCCCTGACGCTGACACTCAAACATCGCGCCGACTGCGAGGTCATCGTTGGTACAGAACAGGCTGTCGGTTTCGGGATAGCGTTTCTGCGCCTCACGCAGCAGCTGCGCTCCGGCGCTGAAGGAAGAAGCATCTTCCATCATTACGCTGTGCGGAGTGAGCCCGGCTTCACGCATCGCTTTTTCGTAGCCCTGCTGTTTTTGCAGAGTACGTTCATCGAGCCGTGCACCCAGGTAAACGGTGTGGCGATGGCCTTTTTTCAGGATAGCATGCGTCATCTGCCGCGCCGCTTCGACGTTATCGAAGCCCACCGCCATATCCAGGCACGGGGTGACCGAATCCATCATCTCAATCACCGGAATGCCCGCCACTTCCAGCATGCGCAGCGTGCCCGGCGTGTGGGTGCGTTCGGTGAGGATCACGCCGTCGATGTTCCAGCCCAGCAGCGAACGCAGCTGTAACTCTTCTTTGTCCGCGTTGTAGCCAAAGTGCGCCACCAGCGTTTGATAACCGGCTTCGTCGGTGACGGTTTCAATGCCGCGCAATACGTCGGCGAACACCTGGTTGGTGAGCGAAGGTAACAGCACGCCGATAGCGCGACTGGTAGCATTGGAGAGCATATCGGGGGCACGATTGGGGATATAACCGAGTTCATCCAGCGCCACGGCGATCTTATCGCGTAGCGCCAGCGAGACCTGATCGGGATTACGCAGGTAGCGGCTGACGGTCATTTTTGTGATGCCGACGCGATCGGCAACGTCCTGTAGTACCGGCCTTTTCTTTTTCATCGTATGCGCCTGAGGTCAGAGATACGATGAGTCTATCATTTTTTGTCATTTTCTGGTTTTGCGGAAAACCGTAGATTCCCGCTTTAACCAAGAGCGCATGAATGCGCCCTTTACGAATACTCGCCGAAAAATGTAGGGTCGCCATTCATGGCGACCGAACATGTTTCATTGACATTCTGTTAAACCGGCGGCAGGTCAAACAGCAGAATCTCCGCATCGCTGTCGGCTTTAAGGGTTAACGCGCTTTCATCCCAGATAGCCAGCGCATCGCTGGTGCCGACCTGTTCGCCATTGACGCTCACCAGGCCTTTTACCACCTGAATCCACACACGACGATCCGCTTCGATCGTGACGGCATCGGTTTCACCCTCAGCAAACACCCAACGCGACAGCGTCATGTCCTGGAACACTTTCAGCGATCCCTCACGCTCATCCGGTGACAGCACAAACTGGCGACCTTTCACGTCTTCAAAGCGGCGCTGGGCATAACGTGGCTCAATGCCTTTGCGCTCTGGAATGATCCAGATCTGATACAGATGCAGCGGATCTTTATCACTGGCGTTGTATTCCGAATGACGCACACCGGTACCGGCGCTCATGATCTGGAATTCACCCGTTGGGATCTGCTCTTTGTTGCCCATGCTGTC
The DNA here is from genome assembly GCF_020179835.1 of Pantoea sp. alder81. Lineage (GTDB taxonomy): Bacteria > Pseudomonadota > Gammaproteobacteria > Enterobacterales > Enterobacteriaceae > Pantoea. The sequence continues at coordinate 538,826 of NZ_JAIUDA010000003.1, forward strand.
CTGATGCTCCACGGTGCCCGACAGCACGTAGGTCAGAATTTCCATGTCTTTATGCGGATGAGTACCAAAACCCTGGCCGCCATCGATCACGTCTTCATTGATAACGCGCAGGGCTGAGAAGCCCATAAAGTTCGCATCATGATAATCGGCGAAGGAAAACGTGTGCCAGCTATCGAGCCAGCCGTGGTTAGCGTGACCGCGTTCTTCTGCTTTGCGTACGTAGATCATGTTCAATTCTCCTCAATGTTTTTTACAGTGTGGGCTTGAGGGGGATTGATTGATAGCTGAAAAACTTCACGCCTCTGTTCAAAAAAGCTGAACGTTTTAGAAGGATTCGAACAAGGGGGATGAAAAAGGTGAGTAGCAGGCAAAAAAAAAGCCAGCACCCGAGCTGGCTAAGTAATTCTGGAAGCAATGTGAGCAATGTCGTGCTTACCCGTTCTGTCAGGAGACGTTCCCGAGTCCGCATGACAATAATAATCATTATCATTCGCGTCTGTAAACCCCTTTTGAGAATTATTTTCAATTGACGACTCGCGAGAATTCCTTGATGTTAAAGGGGATTTTATTCACTTTGCACAAGGAGTCGCTTTATGAGTCAGGTCACTGTTCGTCACGCAACGCCGGAAGATGCTGCCGCATTAACCCATCTTTACAGCCAGCAAGAAACTCAGGCCGGCACGTTGCATCTGCCCTACCAATCACCGGCGCTATGGCAGGAACGTCTTAAAGAGATGCGTCCCGGCCAGTACCGTTTGGTGGCGTGCATTGATGAACAGGTTGTGGGTCAACTATCGCTGGATGGCATTACGGTGGCACGTCGCCGCCATGCTGCATCGATTGGCATGGGTGTCGATCCCGCCTTTCACCGTCGCGGCGTAGGCTCTGCGCTGATGGCCGCGATGATTGACCTGTGTGACAACTGGCTGCAGGTAACGCGGATCGAGTTAACCGTGTTCGCCGATAATCATAAAGCGATTGGTTTGTATCAGAAGTTTGGCTTTGAGATCGAAGGCACCGCGAAGCGTTTTGCGACGCGCGACGGCGAGATGATTGATACGCACTACATGGCGCGCTTGAAATAACTTGCGCGATGAATCCAGGTGCGCATAAATGCGCACCCTACGAAAACCACACCTAACAATGTAGGGTCGCCATTTATGGCGACCATTAAGCGCGCTGGTTAATACCCGGCACTTAAATCATCCACCGAACGCGGATCGGAAGCACCGTAACGCATACCATCCGGCCCAATCATAATGCTCTGGGTGCTGCCCATCGCGGGCATCACTTTCACATGCTGACCTTTGGCTTCCAGCAAACGCAGCGTATCCGGGCTAAAGCCTTTCTCCACGCGCAGCTGATCCGGCAACCACTGATGGTGGAAGCGCGGTGCGTTGGTAGCTTCGGCTACGTTCATCCCAAAATCAATGCTGTTCACCACCATTTGCAGCACGGTGGTGATAATACGGCTGCCGCCAGGGCTGCCGGTTACCAGCCAGGTTTTACCGTCTTTGGCAATGATGGTCGGAGACATGGATGACAACGGGCGCTTCGCCGGCTGCACCGCATTCGCTTCGCCGCCGACTAAGCCATAGACGTTCGGCGTGCCCGGTTTGGCGGAGAAGTCATCCATCTCATTATTCATCAGGATGCCGCTCTGGCCGGCGACGATGCCGCTGCCGAAGTAGGTATTCAGGGTATAGGTCACTGCGACCGCATTACCGTCTTTGTCCACCACCGAGAAGTGGGTGGTCTGGTTACTTTCGTACGGCTCAAGCTTGCCCGGTTTAATTTCGCTCGATGGACGCGCTTTATTGACATCAATCTGCTGCGCCAGGGTTTTGGCGTAGGCTTTGCTGGTCAGTGCCTGCTGCGGCACTTTGACGAAATCAGGATCGCCAAGGTATTCCGAGCGGTCGGCATAAGCGTACTTCTCAGCTTCGGCCATCACCTGCATCGCATCGGCGCTGCCAAAGCCCCACTTCGCCAGATCGAAGTTTTCGAGGATATTCAGGATCTGCACGATGTGAATGCCACCCGATGACGGAGGTGGCATTGAGAACACCTCATAACCGCGATAGGTGCCGCTGACCGGCTTACGCTCCACTGCGCGATAGGCCGCCAAATCCGGTTTGCCAATCAACCCGCCATGCTGTGCCATTTCTCCGGCGATCTCATCAGCAATTTTGCCTTTATAGAACGCATCAGGCCCTTGTTGGGCAATCAGCTGCAGGCTGTGCGCGAGGTTTTTCTGCACCAGACGCTCGCCTTTTTGATACGGCTTGCCGTCGGCTTTGTAGAAAATCGCCCGGCTGTTGTCGTGATTGATCAGCGTCTCTTTGCCGTAGGTCGCCAGATCGTCCGCCAGCGCATCGTTAACAATGATGCCTTCACGCGCCAGCTTAATGGCCGGCGCCAGCAAAGTGCTCAGCGGCAGCGTGCCGTATTTCTGTGCCGCCAACGCAAAACCGGCAACAGTGCCCGGCGTGCCGGAGGCCAGGTGAGAAGTGAGCGACAGCTTAGGATCGGCATTGCCCTGTTTATCGAGGAACATATCGCGCGTGGCGTGAGCGGGTGCCATTTCACGGAAATCGATCGCCGCAGTGCGGCCCGATGCGGTGCGCAGCATCATAAAGCCGCCGCCGCCGAGGTTACCGGCCTGCGGATGGGTCACCGCCAGCGCAAAGCCGACGGCAACAGCGGCATCCACGGCGTTACCGCCCTGCTTCAGAATATCGACGCCGACCTGAGTGGCCATCGCATCCACTGACGCCACCATACCGTGCTGTGCCTTCACCGGATGGAAGGTATCGCTGTCCACCCCGTATGACACCGGTGGCGCACTGGCTGGCGCGGCAAACGCGCCCTGCACCACGGTAAAACTCATCAATAATGCCCAGCCAACCTGGCGCACGCTGCCCTTTAGTCTCATTTGCGATCTTCCTTTGCGGTTATTTACATTTGTTATTTTTTGATGCAAGTGTTTGCAAACACGATAAAAAGCGTAGCAGTAAGCCAAATTCGGCGCACTCCTGGTTCAGGACTTTGTGACATCGCATAAACTTATGACAGCAGCCCTTGTTGCCATACTGATGGCAACAGCACACAGCAGGCTGCATTAATGGAGGAAGACCATGAAAAAATGGCTAATCGTTATCGCTGCGTTGCTGCCATTAAGCAGCATGGCAAATATGCTGAACAGCACAAATGACCCGAACAAGCCTGGCTATAACCCAAGTCAGCAGCGCATGCAGTCGCAAATGCAGACTCAGCAGCAGCAACAACAGTTGAAGCTGAAACAGGATCAGCAACAGCAGAATCAGGAATTGCAGCGGAAAATGCAGGAGCGGCGGGATAGTGCCCAGCAGCGCGTGATTCAATCGCAGCCGGGCCAGCAGAACGGTAATTCTCAGAGCGGGAATTAATGGAAGTCTGGACCGATGATATCGATGCGGTCAGTACAGATGGCATCGACGCCCCAACTCAACAGCTCGCGCGCCCGCGCGGGCTGATTCACCGTGTACACCAGAATATGCAATCCGGCGGCTTTTAGCTGCGCGGTGCGTTCGGCATCCAGCAGTTTGTGGTTAAGATGGATGGAGACGCAGCCCAGCGCAGAAGTGAGTGCTAACCAATCATCGTGCCACGTATCCAGCAACAGCCCTCGCGGCAGCTCTGGCACCGCCTGCATCGCCGCTTCCAGCGCTTCATAAGAGAAGGAAGACAACAGCGGTGCGGTTTGCCCCTGCCACAGTTCACGTGCGGCTAAAGCGACATCGCGTCCGGTTTCCACCTCTTTGCCAGTGGTCGGTTTGATCTCGATGTTCGCCATCATCTGATGCTGGCGACAGCGATCGGCCACGTCACGCAGCAACGCCAGCGGCTCACCTTCATACTCGCGGCTGTACCAGCTACCGGCATCCAGCTGCGATAACTTACTCCAGCTAAGTTCGCCCGCCACGCCCCAGCCGTTGCTGGTGCGGTCCAGCGTATCGTCATGCAGCAGGAACACCTGCTTGTCGTCCGACAGCTTGGCATCAAACTCGATCATGGTGTGGCCGTACTGCGCGCCGACATCAATCGCCGCCAGGGTATTTTCCGGGGCCAGTTTACCGCCGCCACGATGGGCGACGATCTGTGGGTATGGCCAATTTTCTACACTCATTCCAGACGCTTTCCATGGGTTGAATCGAAGAAGTGTAACGCATCTGGCGGCAGTTGCAGCCATAAGGTGCTGCCCGATTGTGGACGCTCACTGTGCGGCAAACGCACTACCAGACGGGTATTGCCGATACGGCCGTGCGCGAGGTTATCCGCACCCAGCATCTCCAGCGTATCAACCACCAGCGGGATACCGCCCGCCGCCTGCGTGCTAAGCACCAGATGTTCAGGACGGATGCCCAACGTGAGGGGACGATTCGCCCACTTCGCTTTGCTTTCACCCAATGGCAGGCTATTAAGCGCATCGAGCGTAAAGCGCGTGCCGTCGCTGTTGATCTGGCCTGGCAGCAGGTTCATGGCAGGCGCACCGATAAACGATGCCACAAACTGGCTCGCCGGACGCTCATACACTTCAACTGGCGTACCCACTTGCTCGACCACACCTTTGTTCATCACCATGACGCGCTGAGCCAGCGTCATGGCTTCTACCTGATCGTGTGTCACGTACAGGCTGGTGGTTTTCAGGCGACGATGCAGCTGTTGCAGCTCCAGACGCATCTGCACACGCAGACGTGCATCGAGGTTCGACAGCGGCTCATCAAACAGGAATACCGCCGGTTCACGAACAATCGCACGGCCCATTGCCACACGCTGACGTTGACCGCCCGACAGCTCACGTGGACGGCGAGCCAGCAGATGATCCAGCTCCAGGCTGCGCGCCGCTTCCATCACGCGTTGCTCAATCTGCTCTTTGCCCATGCCGCGAATTTTCAGGCCGTAAGCCATGTTTTCGCCCACGGTCATATGCGGATAAAGCGCATAGTTCTGGAACACCATGGCGATGCCGCGATCTTTCGGTTCCATATTGGTGACGCGCTTGTCGTCGATGTAGATATCGCCCGAAGTCACACGTTCCAGCCCCGCCACCATGCGCAGCAACGTCGATTTGCCACAGCCGGAAGGGCCGACCATCACCATAAACTCACCATCATTGATGGTAATATTCAGCGGCTGGATGATCTGATTTTTGCCGTCATACGATTTGGTGACGGTCTGAAGGGTTACGCCTGCCATTTATTTATCACTCTCCACCAGGCCACGCACAAAGGCACGTTGCATCACGAGAACCACCACCACCGGTGGGATCAGGGTTAATAACATTGCCGCCATCACTTCGTTCCACTGCGTTGGGCCACCGCTGGTGTTGATCATACTTTTCACCCCGGCAACCGCGGTGCTGAGGCTCGGATCGTTGATGATCAACAGCGGCCACAGATACTGGTTCCAGCCGTAGATAAAGGTGATCACGAACAGCGCGGCAAGGTTGGTTTTGGACAGTGGCAAAACGATATCCCAGAAGAAACGCATCGGGCTGGCGCCATCAATACGCGCCGCTTCAATCAACTCATCCGGCAGTGACATAAAGAACTGGCGGAACAGGAACGTTGCGGTGGCCGAGGCCATCAACGGCAGCGTTAAGCCGCTATAGCTGTCGAGCATGTTCAGGTTTGAAATCACTTCCACCGTGGGGAAGATACGCACTTCCACCGGCAGCATCAGGGTGATGAAGATCAGCCAGAAGAACAGCGAGCGCAGCGGAAAACGGAACCACACCAGCGCGAACGCGGAGAGCATCGACACCGCGATTTTGCCCACCGTAATGCCCAGCGCCATGATCAGGCTGTTGAGCATCATCATGCCAAAGGCCGGACCGCTGCCGTTGACGCCCTGGGTCCAGATGCGCGAAATGTTCTCCCACAGATGCGTGCCGGGCACTAAGGTCATCGGCACCTGATACACCGCTTCGTTATCCAGCGTGGCGGCGACAATCGCCACGTACAGCGGGAACAGAATGGTCAGCACGCCGAGCACCAGCAAGGTATGGCTGAAGATATCCAGCCCGCGTCGATTCTCAATCATTGGTATTGCACCTTACGCTCGACAAAGCGGAATTGCAGGATCGTCAGGCCAATCACCAGCAGCATCAGCACCACCGACTGCGCGGCAGAAGACGAAAGATCCAGACCGGTAAAACCTTCGCGATAAATTTTGTAAATCAGCGTGGTGGTCGCCTGCACCGGACCCCCGCCGGTCGCGGCATCGATCACCGGGAAGGTATCGAAGAACGCATACACCAGGTTAACCACCAGCAGGAAGAAACTCACCGGGGTGATTAACGGCAGTGACAGATTGAAGAAGCGACGCACCGGACCGGCCCCGTCAATCGCCGCGGCTTCCACCAGCGATTTGGGAATCGACTGCAGCGCGGCGAAGAAGAACAGGAAGTTGTAGCTCATCTGCTGCCAGATGGACGCCAGCACGATCAGGAACATCGCCTGACCGCTGTTTTGCGCGTAGTTCCAGTTGTAACCGATCTGGTTCAGCAGATGGCTGAACAGGCCGAGGCCGGGATTGAACAGGAACATCCACAGTACCGCGGCAACCACGGGCGCAACGGCGTAAGGCAGCAGCAGCAAGGTTTGATAAAGTTTTTTCAGCCGTATGACGTAATCGACCAGCGCCGCCAGCAGCAGCGAGAAAGTCATGCCACACACGGTGACCAGTGCGCTGAACTCAATGGTGGTCCAGAACGACGCGAGGTAATACTCATCGCTGAACAGACGTTTAAAGTTCTCCAACCCGACAAAGGTGCTGGAAATACCAAAGGGATCGATGCTTTGCAGTGAGTACCACAGCGCTTCACCGGCAGGCCATAAGAAGAAAATGGCGGTAATCACCAGCTGCGGTGCAACCAGCAAATAAGGCAAAAATCGGGAGCGAAATACGGGGCGTGATGAGGACATAGCAGACTCGCCAAAAGAGAAATCGGGGCTGACGCTATGCGCCAGCCCCGAGACAACGGAATTACTTCACTTGCTGTTCAAAACGACGCAGCAGTTCGTTTCCGCGCTTCACAGCGTTATCCAGTGCAGCTTGTGGGGCCTGTTTGCCGGTCCACACGCCTTCCAGCTCTTCGTCCACGATGGTACGAATCTGTGGCATGTTGCCCAGACGCATGCCTTTGGTGAACGGCAGGGGATCTTTGTTCAGCATCTGACGCGTGGCGATGTCTGCGCCTGGGTTCTTGTCATAGAAACCTTGCTTCTTGGTCAGCTCATACGCAGCAGTGGTGATCGGCAGGTAACCGGTCTTCTGGTGCCATTCTGCGGCGATTTCTGGCTGTGCCAGGAACTTCATGAACTCTGCTACGCCTTTATAGGTGTCGGCATCTTTGCCTTTCATCACCCACAGGCTCGCGCCGCCGATGATGGCGTTCTGCGGTGCGTCAGGCACAGTTGAGTCGTAAGGCATCATGCCAACGCCGAAGTTGAACTTGGCGTAATGCTTGATATCTGCCAGAGAACCAGAAGAGGCCGTGGTGATGCCGCAGTCGCCGTTATAGAACTTAGCGGTAGATTCATCTTTACGACCGAAGTAGGTGAAATCACCCTTCTTGTTCATGTCTTCCAGCATCTGGATGTGGCGCACCTGTACTGGCTTGTTGAACTCCAGTACCGCGTCAGTGCCATCGAAGCCGTTGTTTTTGGTGGCAACCGGCAGTGCATGCCAGGCGCTGAAGTTCTCGATCTGGATCCAGCCCTGCCAGCCGCTGGCGTAACCACAGGTCATGCCCGCTTTACGCAGTGCGTCGGCGTCTTTCGCCAGTTCCTGCCAGGTTTTTGGCGGCTGATCTGGGTTCAGGCCGGCTTTTTTGAAAGCATCTTTGTTGTAGTACAACACAGGCGTTGAGCTGTTGAACGGCTGAGAGATCAGCTGGCCGTTGCTGTCGCTGTAATAGCCCGCGACTGCTGGCACGAACTGTTTTGGATCCATCTGCACGCCCGCGTCTTTGAACACGTCATGCACTGGCACGATAGCTTTCGAGGCCATCATGGTCGCCGTACCCACTTCGTAAACCTGGAGAATAGCCGGCGCTTTACCGGTACGCACAGCAGCGATACCCGCTGCCAGGCTCTGCTCGTAGTTACCTTTGTAAGTCGGTACGATTTTGTATTCTGGGTGAGCCTGGTTAAAACGTTGTGCCAGAGAATCGACTTCTTTGCCTAACTCGCCTTCCATTGAGTGCCAGAAAGGGATGTCAGTTGCTGCCAGCGCGTTACCGCTGAGCGCCAGACCGAGCAACACACTCATCAGGCGGGGACGAAGCGTAAAAGCGGACATAAGTTTTTTCCTGTGCTGTTAGGTACGCGCGATATCACGCATTTTTTTGTTCGCGAAGTAACATGACACGGGGAAATGACGGATTAATAACAGGTTTATGACGGAGATGTGACAGGGATTGCGCGTATTAGAAAGTTTAAAGTGGCACGAGTTATCGCAAACTCGTGCCACTGTTCAGACCGTTGGCGGTAAGTAAGCCAGGTCAGGCGCCGAGGTAAGCACTGCGTACCGCTTCGTTGGACAGTAACGCTTCACCACTGTCTTCCAGCACCACATGACCGTTCTCCAGCACGTAGCCACGATCGGCCAGCTTCAACGCCTGGTTGGCGTTTTGCTCAACGAGGAAGATGGTCATGCCCTCTTTGCGCAGCTGTTCAATCGTATCGAAAATCTGCTGAATAATAATCGGCGCCAGACCCAGTGAAGGCTCATCCAGCAACAGCAAGCGTGGCTGACTCATCAGCGCACGACCAATCGCCAGCATCTGTTGCTCACCACCGGACATGGTGCCCGCACGCTGCACTTTACGCTCTGCCAACCGAGGGAACAGCTGGTAAACGCGCTCAATGCGCTGCTGATACTCCTGACGGGTAGCGAAGAAGCCGCCCATCGCCAGGTTCTCTTCCACCGTCATGCGCGAAAATACGCGGCGGCCTTCCGGCACAATCGCAATCGCTTCACGCATGATTTTTGCCGTTTGCCAGTCTGTGATCTCTTTACCGTCGAACACGATAGTGCCACTGGTGGCGCGAGGTTCACCGCACAGCGTACCCAACAGCGTGGTTTTGCCCGCGCCGTTAGCACCAATCAGGGTGACAATTTCACCCTGACTGATGTGCAGGTTGATGTTATGCAGTGCCTGGATCGGGCCGTAATGGGCATTGATACCCTGTAAAGTTAAAATCGGGTTTGCCATATTACGCCTCACCTAAATAAGCACGGATCACATCCGGATTGTTACGCACCTCTTCCGGTGTCCCGTTGGCCAGCGGCGTTCCCTGATTCACCACATAGATGCGGTCAGAAATACCCATCACCAGCTTCATATCATGTTCAATCAACAGCACGGAGACCTTGTGCTCGCCACGCAGTTCAGCAATCAGCTCATCCAGTTCGTGGGTTTCACGCGGGTTAAGTCCGGCTGCAGGTTCATCCAGCATCAGGATTTCCGGACGCGTCACCATGCAGCGCGCAATTTCCAGACGACGCTGCTGGCCGTAAGCGAGGTTACCCGCCTGGCGATTGGCCAGCTCCAGCAAACCGATACGCTCCAGCCAGGTGGCCGCACGATCGAGCGCTTCACTCTCACCACGACGGAACGCCGGGGTTTTGAACAGGCCGGAGAACACGCCGCTTTTCAGATGCTGATGTTGCGCCACCAGCAGGTTTTCAATCACCGTCATCTCACGGAACAGACGCACGTGCTGGAAAGTACGCACGATGCCCATGCGCGCAATCTTCTGGCCCGGCTGGCCCTGCAACTCCTGGTCGCGCAGCTTAATAGTCCCGCCGGTCGGCTTATAGAAGCCGGTCAGGCAGTTGAACACCGTGGTTTTACCGGCGCCGTTCGGCCCGATCAGTGACACGATTTCCTGGGGATGCAGTTCCAGCGCCACGTTGTTGACGGCCAACAGACCGCCGAAGCGCATCATCAAGCCTTCAACGGCTAACAAAGGCTGACTCATGCCTGCTCTCCTTGTTTACTGCTTTTCAACTTCAGGTGAGGACGCTTCATCGGCAGCAGCCCTTGTGGACGCCAAATCATCATCAGCACCATCAAACCACCCAGCACCAGCATGCTGTACTCGTTCAAATCACGCATCAATTCGCGTGACACCACCAGCAGTACCGCCGCGAGGATCACCGCAAACTGCGAACCCATGCCCCCCAGTACCACAATCGCCAGCACAAAGGCTGATTCGACGAAGGTGAAGGATTCCGGGCTGACAAAGCCCTGACGTGCGGCAAATAGCGTGCCGGCAAAACCGGCGAACACGGCACTGATGGTGAAAGCGGTCAGCTTGATACGCGTTGGGCTGAGGCCCAGCGAGCGACAGGCGATCTCATCTTCACGCAGCGCTTCCCACGCACGACCCAAGGGCATACGCAGCAAACGGTTGATCACGAACAGCGTCAGCACCACCAGCAGCAGCGCCACCAGATAGAGGAAGATCACGCGGTGGTTGGGATCGTATTGCAGGCCCGTCAGCTCGTGGAAGGTGGTCCAGCCGCCTTCACTGACGCGACGCCCAAACTCAATGCCAAACAGGCTCGGTTTAGGAATTTGCGCGATACCGTTCGGACCGCCGGTGATCGAGGTGCTGTTGAGCAGCAGAATACGCACGATCTCACCGAAACCGAGTGTCACAATCGCCAGATAGTCACCGCGCAGACGCAGCACCGGGAAGCCCAGCATCAAGCCAAACGCACCCGCAACAATCCCCGCCAGTGGCAGACTTTCCCAGAAACCAAAGCCGTAATAGTGATTGAGCAGCGCAAAGGTGTATGCGCCGATGGCATAGAAACCACCATAGCCCAGCACCAGCAAACCAGAGAGGCCCACCACCACGTTGAGGCCAAGACCCAGCATCACGTAGATCAGTGTTAACGTCGCGATATCTACGCTGCCGCGTGACACCAGAAACGGCCACAGCACCGCAGCAACGATCAGCAGCGCCATCACCAACTTTTGTTTCGGCGTAGAGCCATCGAAGCCCGGCAGCACGAAGCTTTTACCGCTGCGCTTAAACTTGCCATGGAACAGCGGACGCAGCAGCTGGAAGACAAACACCACCGCACAGCCGATGAAAATCCAGTTCCAGCGTGCGGCACCAGCGTTAGCCACCACCAGTTTGGTGCCATCCAGATCGAGACGGACGCCCATAAAGAAGGTGGCAAGGATCAATAACATCACCGTAGAGATAACGGCGTTGACCAGACCGAGGCGTTTCATACTTTCTCTACCTCCGGACGGCCCAGAATCCCGGTCGGCATCACCAGCAGCACCACAATTAGCAGCGCGAATGACACCACATCTTTATATTCCGTCGACAGATAAGCCGAGGTCAGCGCTTCCGCGATACCCAGCACCAGACCACCAATCATCGCGCCCGGAATACTGCCGATGCCGCCCAATACCGCAGCGGTAAACGCCTTCATCCCGGCCATAAAGCCGATGAACGGGTTAATCGAGCCGTAGAACTGGCCCAGCAGCACGCCAGCCACTGCGGCCATCGCGGCACCGATAATAAAGGTCAGTGAGATCACGCGGTCGGTGTTGATACCCAGCAGGCTGGCCATTTTCAGGTCTTCAGCACAGGCGCGACAGGCGCGGCCCATACGTGAATAACGGATGAACAGCGTCAGGGCCAGCATTGACAGGAAGGTCACTACCCAAATCACCAGTTGCATGGTGGAGAGCGTGGCGGCAAAACCGTTGCTCTCGCCCAGCGTCCACTGGCCGGTGATCAAGCTTGGCAACGCCAGATCGCGCGAACCTTGCGTCAGGCTGACGTAGTTCTGCAGGAAGATCGACATCCCGATCGCCGAGATCAGCGCGATCAAACGCTTAGAGGAGCGCACGGGTTTATACGCCACGCGCTCGATGCTCCAGCCGTAGGCGCTGGAGATGATCACCGCCATCACGAAACCGGCGGCAATCATCAGCCACGTGGTATCGATGCCCATCATCATCAGGGCGGCAATCACAATAAAGGAGACATAGCTGCCGATCATATACACCTCGCCGTGGGCGAAGTTGATCATGCCGATAATGCCGTAAACCATGGTGTAACCGATGGCGATCAGCGCGTAGGTGCTTCCGAGGGTGACCCCGTTGAACATCTGCTGAATGAAATAGAGAAACTGCTCGGACATAGTGAGGACCTGCATGTGGACTAAAAATCCCCTCTCCCTTTTGGCAGAGGGTTAGGGTGAGGGAACAGAAGCGCGCGTCATGAGAGTCGTGCGCGCTGTCCCTCTCCCAGCCCTCTCCGGCAAGAGAGAGGGCCAATCTATTTGAGCTCGGGAATTACTTAACAGCGGTAGAAGAACCGTCTTTGTGCCATTTGAAGACACCAAATTCGAAGCCCTTCAGGTCGCCTTTCTGATCCCAGTTCAGGTTGCCCATCACGGTTGGCACCGCAGCGCCTTCTTTCAGGTTTTTAGCAATCGCATCAGGCTCATCGCTCTTGCTACGCTCGATACCGGCCACCAGTGACTGAATCGCAGCATAAGTGGTCCACACGAACGGGCCGGTTGGATCCTTACGGTTTGAGGCAGTGTTGGTTTTGATCGCGTCAACAATCGCCTTGTTCTCTGGCAGCTGGTCATAACGCTTCGGCAGAGTCACATACAGACCTTCTGAAGCATCACCGGCGATATTAGACAGTGAAGCGTTGCCCACGCCCTCTGGCCCCATGAAGCCCGCTTTCAGACCGGCTGATTTAGCCTGACGCAGAATCTGGCCCAGCTCTGGGTAGTAACCGCCGTAGTAAACGAAATCGACGTTCTCTTTCTTCAGACGCGCAATCAGCGTTGAGAAATCTTTATCGCCCGCGGTGATACCTTCGAACAGCACCACGTTGCCGCCTTTGGCTTTCAGGGTTTTCTGCACCGATTCTGCCAGGCCCTGACCGTACTGCTGTTTGTCATGCACGACAGCGATACGTTTTGGTTTGATCTGGTCGAGGATATAAGTCGCAGCGGTTGGGCCCTGATCGGAATCCAGACCGGTAGTACGCAGCACGTCCGCATAGCCACGTGCCGTCAGTTCCGGTGCGGTTGCCGCTGGGGTGATCATCAGAATGCCTTCATCGTTATAGATGTCAGATGCAGGCTGAGTAGAAGAGGAGCACAGGTGACCGATAACGTATTTGATACCGTCGTTAACCACTTTGTTGGCAACCGCAACCGCTTGTTTCGGGTCACAGGCGTCGTCATATTCCACGCCAACCAGTTTGTCACCGTTAACGCCACCTTTGGCGTTGATGTCCTTGATCGCCTGCGCTGCACCGGTGAATTGCATATCACCGTATTGCGCAACCGGGCCGGTTGCTGCGCCAACGATGGCAATTTTGATGTCTTTCGCCAGTGCCGCGTGGCTCAGCGCCAGCGCGACGCAACCTGCCAATAATGCGCGTCCTTTACTCATTTTCATGCGAACTTCCCCATCTGTTGTGTCGTGTGTCGTTGTGTTTGGTTTATTTTCAGCCAGTCAAAGAGGAAAACTGATTTTAGAATAATGAGTTAGCGCACTTTTCTGGCATTTTTTGTTAAGAAGGCTTTATTTTTCAGGTTATTAAACAGGAACTTTCTTCTGTAAATCAACTGACATATTCAGTATTAGTCGCGTGGAACAGCAGAATCATCTGGTTTATCTGGCCGCAATTTAGTCAGGTTACCAGGGCTTTATGCTGGCTTTTTCGACGATCATTGATGCCTTCTTCCACAATCCTGGCAAAGTGGCTGGCATTTGACCTATTTTCATTGCAAAAAAGTGACAGCACGCTGACTGTCTAAATTCGCTACACTATGGCCTTTCTGGCAGTACAGGTAAGGGTAATGAAGCTCACTATTCAGCGAATCACCGCACTCACGCCGCAGGATCAGTTGGATTTAGCTAAAGTCTGGCCGCAGATCGATATTTCGCAACTGGAAACCGCATTAAGCGAGACGCAGCGCTTTTATGCGGCAAGGTTTAACGATCGTCTGTTGGGTGGGTTACAGCTGGAGATTTGTGGCACGCAGGGGAAGATTTCGCACCTTAGCGTGCGCGAAGTGACGCAGCGGCGCGGCGTCGGGCAATATTTACTGGAAGAGACCATGGCGCAGAACAGCGCACTGTCGGATTGGTGGATAGCCGATGACGGCGAAGCCGATCAGAGTGTCCGCGCGGCGTTTATGCAGGCCTGTGGTTTTCGCGCGCAGGCAGATGGCTGGGTAAAATAAAAAGGGCGACTATGAAAGTCGCCCCGTTTTTACCTGATGCGAATCAGGCTTCGATCGCCATACGCAGTTTCTTCATGGCGTTCTTTTCCAGCTGACGCACACGCTCTGCAGAGACGCCATATTTGTCGGCCAACTCCTGCAACGTGGTTTTGTTCTCATCATCCAGCCAACGGGCGCGGATAATGTGCTGGCTGCGCTCATCAAGGCTCAGCATGGCATCGCTCAGCTTGTCGGCAGCGTGTGCATCCCAGTTGTCCTCTTCAATGCCATCGGCAAAGTCGGAGGTTTTATCCTGCAGATACAGCACCGGTGCCATCGGCTTGCCTTCGCCTGCTTCGTCATCCGAAGACATGTCGAAAGTCATATCTTGCGCGGCCATACGAGATTCCATCTCGAGTACGTCTTTGCTGCTCACGCCTAACTCGCGCGCAACCATCTCCACTTCGTCCTGATTGAACCAACCGAGACGCTGTTTGCTTTTACGCAGATTAAAGAACAGCTTACGCTGTGCTTTAGTGGTCGCGACCTTCACGATACGCCAGTTACGCAGCACGTATTCGTGAATTTCTGCTTTGATCCAGTGCACGGCAAATGACACCAGACGTACGCCGACTTCAGGGTTGAAGCGACGCACCGCCTTCATCAGGCCAATGTTACCTTCCTGAATCAGGTCCGCCTGTGGCAGGCCGTAACCGGAGTAGTTACGAGCAATATGAACAACAAAGCGCAGGTGAGACAGGATCAGCGTCTTAGCTGCATCCAGATCGCCCTGGTAATGCAGTTTCTCCGCTAATGCCTTCTCCTGTTCTGCCGTCAGTACCGGCCAGTTGTTAGCAGCCCGGACGTAAGATTCCAGGTTACCCAGAGGCGCAATCGCTAAAGTTTGCATTTCTTTGGTCATTCAAACCCTCACAAATTCAATGGACTTGCTGCACGGTGTTTTGCGCAGACGTTACATTATGTCAACGTCGCGAAAAAACCAAAAGCAATCTGTGCTACTTTGACGACAAAGTTATCCACAAGTTCAATTATAGCAGTGAATATTTTACACACAGATGACGGCGGGGGAAATAGGAAAAATCCTCTGCTCCCAGATCGTCGGCAGCAGAGGAAGATTATATCAAAAAACGTTGCTGTTGGTTACTGCGGCGTAAATCGGCGTAAATGTTGTACAGTCGCTAACCACGCGGCAATCCAGCCAATAATGGCGGCAATCAACAGTAGCAGCAGCCCTTCATCCCAGGAAAAACCTTCCAGAACAAAGGTGGTGCCAAACACCGTCGCCACCTGCGCTACAACTGATTGCAGACGCAGCACCAGCACTTCGGACAGCAGCAGTGAAAGCACTGCACCACTGAAACCTAACAGTGCGCCGCCATAGAGGAATGGGCGCAGGATAAAGCCATCGGTGGCACCAATCAGCTTTTGCACGTTAATGGTATCGCGGCGGGCAAAGATGCTCAGGCGCACGCTGTTACCGATCACCAGGAACACCGCCACCACCATCAGCAGGCCAATCATCGAAGCGATTTGCCCCACTAGCCCGGTTAATGCCGCCAAACGGGCAAACCAGCTGTCATCCATGCGCACTTCATCCACGCCCTGCACTTTCGCCACGCTATCACGCAGATTAGCCATGGTGTCTGAATTCTGGAAATTCAGCTTCGGCGTGATGATAGCGACGGCTGGCAGCGGGTTTTGTTCCAGCATATCCATCGAGCCACCGAAACCAGACCAGTTACGGAACTCATTCAGCGCTTCTTCACGCGTCAGATAGTTGACGTTATCTACGCCATCTAACTTTTTCAGTTCAGCCGCCACATTCTCGGCAGCCGTATCATCTAACGCTTTATCCAGATACACCGTCAGCTGCGGCGCGGGATACCACTGCGTGGCAGCCTGGCTGACGTTCTTCCACACCATGTAGCAGACGCTGGGCAGCGTCAGTGAGATGGCAATCACCATCACGGTCAGCAGCGTCGCCAGCGGCTGACGCCACATATCCGACAGCGTGCCGCGCAGTGCATATCGCCACTGCTCCTGCCAGCCGCCTTTCAGCGCCTTGCTTTTGGAGGGCTGCTTCGTCGCCTTTGGCGCCGCCGGGCGCTTATTGCGTTTATTGACCATCATGGCCTCCGTGCAGGCGTCCCTGATTCAGCGTCATCAAGCGATAATTGCGGCGTGCAATCAAACCGGTGTCGTGCGTGGCCATCAAGACGGTCACACCCACGCGGTTGAACTCTTCAAACAGACGCAGGATATCTTCCGACAGCGCGTCATCCAGGTTACCGGTGGGTTCGTCCGCCAGCAGCACCGCAGGTTTATTCACCACCGCACGGGCAATGCCGACACGTTGCTGTTCACCGCCAGAGAGCTGGATCGGGTAACTCTTCGCTTTGTCGAGCAGGCCGACTTTATCCAGCGCTGCCGATACGCGACGACGAATATCTTCACCGCTGGCGCCGGAAATAATCAGCGGGATCGCCACGTTGTCATAGACCGAGCGATCCATCAGCAAGTGGTGATCCTGGAAAATCATCCCGATCTGACGTCGCAGGAAAGGCACTTCACTGCGACGCAGACGCGAAATATCGTGGCCGCTAAACCAGATTTGCCCGGCGCTCGGGCGCTCAATGCCACAAATCAGCTTCAGCAAGGTACTTTTCCCGGCGCCAGAGTGGCCGGTCAGGAATGCCATTTCGCCGGGGCGCAGATGGAAATCGACTCCCTGCAGCGCCTGACGTCCCCCCAGGTAAGCTTTACTGACCTCTTGAAAGCGAATCATCCCAATTAATCCTCTCGGGCAAACAGTGCCTCAATAAAATCGGCGGCCTTAAATGGCCGTAAATCTTCGATGCCTTCCCCGACACCGATATAGCGAATCGGAATACCAAACTGATCGGCAACCGAGAAGATCACGCCACCTTTGGCGGTACCGTCTAACTTGGTCAGGGTGATGCCGGTCAAGCCCACTGCTTCATGGAACAGTTTGGCCTGGCTCACAGCATTCTGCCCGGTGCTGGCATCAAGGGTCAGCATCACCTCGTGCGGCGCATCGCCATCCAGCTTTTTCATCACACGAGTGATTTTCTTCAGCTCTTCCATCAGGTGCGCTTTGTTCTGCAAGCGACCCGCAGTATCCGCAATCAGCACATCCACATTGCGAGATTTAGCGGCCTGAATAGCGTCAAAAATGACGGAGGCGGAATCAGCACCGGTGTGCTGCGCGACCACCGGAATGTTGTTACGTTCGCCCCAGACCTGCAGCTGTTCAACTGCTGCTGCGCGGAAAGTATCACCTGCCGCCAGCATCACTGATTTGCCCTGCGCCTGATACTGACGCGCCAGCTTACCGATAGTGGTGGTTTTACCGACACCGTTGACGCCTACCATCAGGATAACAAACGGCGCTTTGCCGCCTACATCCAGCGGCCGATCAACTTTTTCCAGAATGCCGGCCATTTCGGTTTTCAGCAGCCCGTACAATGCTTCTGCGTCACGCAACTGCTTGCGATTGGCCTGTTGAGTCAGATTGGTGATGATGCGGCGGGTGGTTTCCACTCCGACATCGGCAATCAGCAGCTGCTCTTCCAGCTCTTCAAACAGGTCATCATCAATTTTTTTGCCACGGAACAGGCTGACAAAGCCAGAACCGAGGTTTTCACGCGTTTTAACCAGGCTGCGCTTGAGGCGAGCAAAGAAGCCCTCTTTCGTCGGGCGCTCCTGCTCTTGCGTCACCAGTGGCGCAGCGGCCAGCGGTAAGTCGCTGACGGTATCCTGCGCTTCGGTTTCAGCGTCTTCCGCGCAGGTCTCTGCCAACGCCAGCGCTTCCAGTTCCTCGTCGCTTAACGCGTCGTCTTCCGGTTCAACGGCTGCTTCGTCGATCTCCGGCTCATGCGGCACAATCACTGGCTCGACGACCGCTTCGTCGATCTCCGGCTCGTGCTGCACAATCCCTGGCTCGACGACCGCTTCTTCGATCTCTGGCTCATGCTGCGCAGCAGGCGCGTCAATAATCAGTTCTTCTGCCTGCGGCTCTTCTTCGACAGGTGCCACTTCCGGATGGATTTCCTCTTCCGGCAGCACTTCCTCTTCAATCGCGGTGATCGGCTCGGCCACCACCGCTTCTGGCTGTGCCAGTTGTTCTTCAGCTACGTGCTCAGTAACGGCAACCGTCTCTTCTGCCTGCGCTTCGGCGCTTGCTAACGCGCTCTCTTCAGCGATCGGCTGTTGCGGCGCTTCGGCCGGTTGCTGCTCTTCCGCAGGCTGCTGCTTCTCTTCTTCTTTGCCAAAGCCTAGCCAGGAAAAAAAGCCACGTTTTTTCTCTTTTGCCATTGTGTAACCACACTCCTCGATGGCTTATTCCCGGTAGCACGCTGTTCCCAGGGGATAAAAAATTCAATTTTTTGTTCGCGAGCGGCGTAAAAATCAGGCAATTACGCGCACCATATCAACTCAGTAGTCTAACACTTTCCAGCCAGCGCACCACAGCACCCTTTTTTACGTTTCTTCTGCCTGCTACGCCCGTTAAACTACGCAACAAATTATGACGAGTTGTGAGCGAAATGAGTAAATCCCCCCGCAGCAGCGGCGCTGCTGGCCAAATTCGTATCATTGGCGGACAGTGGCGTGGCCGCAAATTACCGGTGCCAGATAGCGCGGGTCTGCGCCCTACCACCGATCGTGTGCGTGAGACCCTGTTCAACTGGTTAGCGCCGGACATTCAGGAAGCGCGCTGCCTCGATTGCTTCGCCGGCAGCGGTGCACTCGGGTTAGAGGCACTGTCACGCTATGCGGCATCTGCTACGCTGCTTGAGATGGAACGTTCCGTCGCCCAGCAGCTGTCGCAGAATCTGCAAACGCTGCGTGCGACACAGGGCAAAGTCGTGCAGACCAATACCTTGCAGTGGCTGAGCCAACCGGGTGAGCCGTTTGATGTGGTGTTTGTTGACCCGCCATTCCGTAAAGGGTTGCTTTTAGAAACCCTGACGCTGCTGGAAAATAACGGCTGGCTGGCGGAGAACGCACTGATTTACGTCGAAAGCGAAGTGGAGCACGGTTCGCCGGTCGCGCCCGCTAACTGGGATTTATACCGCGAGAAAATTGCCGGACAGGTGGCTTATCGCCTCTACCAACGCCAACAGGAGACGCACGATGTGGCTTAATCTGGGACGACTATTGATGATTTGCGTCTGGGCATTTCTGCTGCTGAATCTGGTGCACCCTTTCCCGACACCGCTGCGCTACTTCGTGCATGTGGCACTGTTCTTCATGGTGATCATGCATGGCTTGCAGCTGGTGCTACTGCGCGCCACGCAGCCGAAGGATGCGCCAAAACTCAGTGGTGTCACTCAAGCGAAAATTTTCTTTTTTGGTGTGTTCGAACTGCTGGCGTGGCAAAAGAAGCATTATCCGAAGATGTAACGTTCAGGGCCGCTACAGCGGCCCTTGTTATTGCGCGGGGGTAAAACTAACAAAGCGACTGCCCTGCATTTTCAACTCCCCTTTCGCGCCCTTATCAATGTGATGATAGTCATTGGCGCTCACCACCACTTTGATGTCACTCGCCCCATTGAGCGGGTGGAACCAGGCTTCATACTTCATATCTTCCGCCACAATCTCTTCACGCTGCCGCGAACGACGATTAGGCGAGGGGAACTCACGTTTGGTTTTCACTTCAACGCTCAGTGAGCGAACCGGTGAAGCATCATTTACCGCGGTTTCACGGCGTTGCTTGATAAACTGACGGGTCGCCAAAACGGCAATAATCGCCAGAACGATAAAAAAGATTAGCGGTGGTTTGCTCATGATTTCTCTCGCGCTTTGCGTTAGTGTCGGAACAGTAAAAAGACGACAAAGCATACAACCAGAGTTGACCGATTGTCACATTCGTCGCCGGTAACTTACACTGAGATCGCTATTTTGGGAAAATTCATGACTCTGGACGCTGCGTTCAGAAAAGGGAGAAAACATGCTTTGGTCTTTCCTTGCCGTACTTTTTTCCGGTTGGCTTTACGTTGATGCTTCATACCGTGGCCCGCAGTGGCAACGCTGGCTGTTCAAACCTGTTACCTTGCTGTTGCTGGTCGCCTGGGCCTGGCAAGCGCCCACACTCAACACTACCGATTACCTGATTCTGGCGGGTCTGGTTGCTACCCTGGTGGGCGATGCGCTGACGTTACTGCCTCGCCAGCAAATGCTGTATGCGCTGGGTGCATTCTTCCTGTCGCACCTGCTCTACACCATCAGCTTCGCCGCGCACATGACCATGAGTTTCTTCTGGCCGATTCCAGTGACACTGCTGGTGATTGGGGCCGTCGTCATCGGCGTGATTTGGTCGAAACTGGAAGATTTGCGCTGGCCAATCTGTACCTTGATTGGCATGACGCTGGTGATGAACTGGATGGCAGCAGAGAATTACTTCTTCCGTCCGACGGATTACAGCTTCTCGCTGCTGGTTGGTGCAGGATTGCTACTGTTAGGCAATATTGTTTGGTTTATCACCCACTATCGCCGCCGTTTCAGTGCCGATAGCGCCATTGTTGCCGCTTGCTACTTCGCCGGTCACTTTATGATTGTGCGTTCACTGTGGCTGTATTGAAGAAAAGATGACCTTACTGCTTGACTCTGGAGTTGACTCCAGAGTGTAGCATTCGGGATGCGGGCAGTGGCCCGCATTGATCCCGGAGGTCATATGCACGCTCATTCTCATTCATGCCGTTGTGGGAAATCCCACAGCAAACTCCAGCCGCTGTGCAGCATTCGCTCTGCAACGCCTACCGCGCTAAAAATCTCGGCTGCCCTGCCCGCCACACCCGAAAGTGGCTGCGGCTGCTGCGATAACGACAGCGGCAGTCCCGGCGGCGAAAGCGACGCCGAAAGCGACAGGCTCTCGTCCACCTCCCATCAATTCCGCTGGAAGATTGCCGGTATGGATTGCCCCAGCTGCGCGCGAAAAATTGAAACTGCCGTACAACAACTGGCGCATGTGCGCACCGCTCGCGTGATTTTTGCCAGTGAAAAACTGGAGGTGGATGCCGACCAGGATATCCGCCCGGCCATCGAACAGGCCGTGAAAAATGTCGGTTTTACCCTGACCTCAACCGATCCGCAAACTCAGCCCGCGCCTCAACGCCGCTGGCAGGAAAATGCCGGTTTGCTATTACTGGCATTGCTGATGCTCGCCAGTTGGCTATTGAGTCAGGTGTCTCCTGTATGGGGCGATCGCCTGTTTGTGGCGACCACGCTGATAGGCTTAGCGCCCATTGCACTTAGCGCCTGGAAACTGCTGCGAAGCGGTTCCCCGTTCAGTATCGAAACGCTGATGACCCTCGCCGCCGCCGGTGCGTTAGTGATTGGTGCGCACGCCGAAGCTGCCATGGTGCTGCTGCTGTTCCAGCTGGGCGAACGTCTTGAATCTTACGCCGCTTCGCGTGCCCGTCGCGGTGTGACCGCATTAATGGCACTCCGTCCCGACACCGCTACGCGGTTGACCGGCACCCAACGTGAGCAGGTGGCGCTGGCTGACTTACGTCCCGGCGATACGATTGAAGTCGCTGCTGGCGGTCGTTTACCTGCGGATGGTGAGCTGCTTAAACTGGGCGCCAGCTTTGATGAAAGCGCGCTGACCGGTGAATCAGTGCCGGTTGCTCGTCAGCCGGGCGAAGCGGTGATGGCAGGCGCGACCAGCGTGGATCGATTGGTCACGCTGAAAGTCATTTCCCAACCCGGCAATAGCGCGATTGATCGCATCCTGCAGCTCATTGAAGAAGCTGAAAGCCACCGTGCACCGGTTGAGCGCTTTATCGATCGCTTCAGCCGCATCTATACACCCGCCATTATGTTGCTGGCGCTGCTGGTGATGGTGCTACCGCCACTGCTGGCAGGTGCCGCCTGGTTGCCGTGGATTTATAAAGGCCTGACGCTGCTATTGATTGGTTGCCCTTGTGCGCTGGTGATTTCAACACCCGCCGCGATCACCTCTGGCTTAGCGGCGGCAGCGCGTCAGGGCGCCCTGATAAAAGGGGGCGCCGCGCTGGAGCGTCTCAGCCGCATCCAGACCATGGCATTCGATAAAACCGGCACCCTCACCCTCGGCAAACCGCAGGTGACCGAGGTCGAATCTTTTAGCGCGTTGGAAGAAAGCGCGCTGCTGAGCATTGCAGCCGCAGTTGAACAAGGTTCCAGCCATCCTTTGGCAATCGCCATCGTGCGCGAGGCCGAACAGCGCCAGCTCACGCTACCCCACGCCCAGCTGCAGCAAACCCTGGCCGGCAGCGGCATCCGCGCGCAGATTGATGGCGCGGCCTATCAGCTGCTGGCGCCGCGTGATGTCACCACACTCACGGTCGACCAGCAGCAGGCGATAGCGCAACGCGAAGCAGAGGGTAAAACCGTGGTGGTGCTGTTGCAGGATGAGACGGTGCTCGGCAGCCTGGCGTTACAGGATCAACTGCGAGAGGAAGCCGTCACCGCGCTGGCACAGTTGCAAGCGATGGGCATTAATAGCCTGATGTTGACCGGTGATAACCCGCGTGCAGCGGCGGCGATGGCGGCTGCACTCAACATTGATTATCGCGCCGGGCTTTTACCTGCCGATAAAGTGGAGGCGGTGCGCAAACTGGGAGAGCAGCAGTCACTGGCGATGGTAGGTGATGGCATTAACGATGCACCGGCGATGAAAGCCGCCACGATGGGCATTGCCATGGGCAGCGGCACCGATGTCGCGCTGGAGGCCGCCGACGCCGCACTGACACAAAACCGTCTGGCGATCCTGCCGCGCACCATCGCACTGGCACGCCGCACGCGCGCCATTATCCGTCAGAACATCGCGATAGCGCTGGGGCTGAAAGGCATTTTCCTCGTCACCACGCTGCTTGGCTTTACCGGTTTGTGGCTGGCGGTGCTGGCGGATTCAGGCGCGACGGCGCTGGTTACGGCCAACGCCTTGCGATTACTGCGTCAGCGTTAAGCCGCACCTTTCTGAATCAGATACTGGTACGGCAGCGTTTCCGTCTGCTGTGCCAGTAGCTGATGTTCCATAAAACGGCAGAAACCAGGAATATCACGCGTGGTAGCCGGATCGTCGGCAATGATCAGTAAGGTTTCGCCCGCCTGCATGGTGCGCACGGTCTTACGCACCATCATTACCGGTTCCGGGCAGCGCAGGCCAAGTGCATCAAGCGTGTGGTCCGGCGCAGAAAAGGGATCGCTCATGATTCTCTGTCTTCATTCAAGGTGGGCGCTCATTCTAGCGCGCTAAATACACAGCGCAAGGCGATAACGATTGCGTTAAAATTAACCATTGCATTAATTGCGCAACGCGCTAAGATCGCCGCCGTTTTTTTACCAAATTGCTTAATCCTCGAAATAATTCACGTTGTCGCAAGGCGGCAAGCTTGGTCATCTCCAGGAGCTTACTTAAGTAAGTGACTGGGGTGAACGAGCGTAGCCAACGCACATATAATTTGAAGTATGAAGAGGATTGTTGGGTTCCCTCACCCCATTACTCAAAAAGGTCAGACATGATTGATTTTTCTGCACGTCAGCGCATGCATGCGCTGTTTTGGCTATCGCTATTCCATTTGCTGGTGATCACCTCCAGTAACTATCTGGTACAGCTGCCGGTTTCCATCTTCGGCTTCCATACCACCTGGGGTGCGTTTAGTTTTCCGTTTATCTTCCTCGCTACCGATCTCACCGTGCGCATCTTTGGCGCGCCGTTAGCCCGTCGTATTATTCTGGCGGTGATGATCCCGGCGCTGTTTATCTCTTACGTCGTGTCCTGTGTGTTTTACCAGGGCGAATGGCAGGGATGGGCATCGCTGGAGCAGGTGAACCTGTTTGTCGCGCGTATCGCCAGCGCCAGCTTTATGGCTTATGCGCTCGGTCAGATTCTGGATATCCACGTTTTTAACCGTTTGCGTCGTTTACCGCAGTGGTGGATTGCTCCTGCATCCGCCATGTTCCTCGGTAATATCAGCGATACGATGGCCTTCTTTTTCATCGCCTTCTACAAGAGTCCGGACCCGTTTATGGCCGCGCATTGGGTAGAGATTGCGTTGGTGGATTACAGCTTCAAAGTGCTGATCTGCATGATTTTCTTCCTGCCTGCTTACGGTGTACTGCTGAACAGCCTGCTGAAACGTCTGGCAGAGCGCTCGACACAGCGTCAGATCAATTTCGGCTAATTGCACATAGACGAAACGCCGCAGCGCGCTAAGATTTCCTGACAAACCGGCGGTTGCTTTTGACCGCCGATTCCGTTTTTATACCGGGTAGAAAGCACCTGACTGGGATCATCAAAGGGAAAAGAATGCGTAACTTAGTGAAATATGCGGGTATTGGTTTGTTGGTGTTAGGTCTTGCGGCCTGTGATCAGAAGAAAGAGGATGCGGCTGCAGGCAGTAACGGTGCCAGCGCCAGCCAGTCAGCTCAAACGGTCAACCTGATGGACGGTAAGCTGAGCTTCAGTCTGCCTGCGGGCATGTCAGATAAGAGCGGCAAGCTTGGTTCTGAATCTACCAATATGCATGTGTATGCCGACGAAACCGGCCAGCGCGCGATTATCGTGATTGCGGGCGATCCGACCAACGAAGCGCTGGATGCACTGGCACAGCGTCTGGAGCAGCAACAGCGCGGTCGCGATCCGCAGTTGCAGGTCGTTTCCAATAAAGCCGTGACGCTGAAAGATCAGCCTGCTCAGCAGCTGGATACCGTAATTTCGGCCAACAACCAGACGTCGTGGTCTTCCGTGATTCTGGCAAAAGTGGATGGCAAACTGCTGACCCTGCAGATCACTCTGCCAGCCGACAATCAGCAGCAGGCGCAGAGCGATGCTGATGCTATCGTGAAAAGCATCACCCTCAAGTAATGCTTTCCAGGTGCGCATGAATGCGCACCCTACGAAAATCTCATCTATTCAGTGTAGGGTCGTCATTTATGACGACCCCATTCACACCTTACAATCTCACCGGCGAAATATGCCATATCTCGTCCGCGTACTCCTGAATCGTTCTGTCCGATGAGAAATAGCCCATATTGGCGATGTTCAATGCCGCACGGCGCTGCCACTCATCCGGCTGACGATAAAGCTTATCCACCTTATCCTGCGCATCCACATAGCTGCGATAATCGGCCAGCAATTGATAGTGATCGCCGAAATTCACTAACGCATCAAACAGATTACGATAGCGACCCGGTTCACCCGGACTGAATGCACCGCTGGCAATTTGCGTCAGTGCCTGATGCAACTCGGCATCTTCCTCATAATATTTACGCGGGTTATAACCATCCTTGCGCAGTTGCTCGACCTGCGGCGTGGTGTTGCCGAAGATAAAGATATTCTCCGCGCCAACGTGCTCGCGCATCTCAACGTTCGCGCCATCCAGCGTACCAATCGTCAACGCGCCATTCAGCGCAAACTTCATGTTACTGGTGCCCGATGCCTCGGTGCCCGCCGTAGAAATCTGTTCAGAGAGATCCGCCGCCGGAATAATGATCTGCGCCAGGCTCACGCTGTAGTTGGGGATAAACACCACTTTCAGCTTGTTCTTCACCTGCGGATCGTTGTTGATCACGTTGGAAACGTCGTTGATCAGGTGAATGATGTGCTTCGCCACGTAATAGGCCGACGCCGCTTTACCGGCGAAGATATTGACGCGCGGCACCCAATCCGCAGTGGGATCGGCTTTGATGCGGTTGTAGCGCGTGATCACGTGCAGCACGTTTAGCAGCTGACGCTTGTATTCGTGGATGCGTTTGATCTGCACATCGAACAGCGCATGCGGATCCAGCACGATGTCCATGTTCTTCGCCACCCAATCCGCTAAACGCTTCTTGTTGGCAAACTTAGCGTCGGCAACCTGCTCAATGAAGGCAGGATAATCAACGTGCGGCGTCAGTTCGCTCAGCTGACTGAGGTCGGTACGCCAGGTGCGGCCAATGGTCTCATCCAATACCTCGGACAGCGCCGGGTTGGCCAGTGCCAGCCAGCGACGCGGGGTCACGCCATTGGTTTTATTACAGAAGCGACCAGGGAACAGGCGCGCAAAATCCGCAAACAGCGACTGCACCATCAGATTTGAGTGCAGCTCCGATACACCATTCACCTTGTGGCTGACCACCACCGCCAGCCACGCCATGCGGATCTTACGGCCGTTGTTCTCATCGATAATCGAGATGCGCGACATTAAATCCCAGTCATCCGGATAGTACTCCTGGATAGTTTTCAGGAAGTAATCGTTGATTTCGAACACGATGCTGAGATGGCGCGGCAGGATCTTGCCGAACATATCCACCGGCCAGGTTTCCAACGCCTCACTCATCAGCGTGTGGTTGGTGTAAGAGAACACCTGACAGGTGACTTCAAAGGCGTCATCCCAGGTGTATTTGTGCTCGTCAATCAACAAGCGCATTAATTCGGGGATGGCTAAAACCGGATGAGTGTCATTGAGATGGATGGCGATTTTATCCGCCAGATTGTCCCAGGTTTCATGCATCTGCCAATGGCGATTGAGAATATCCTGCACCGTGGCCGACACGAGGAAATACTCCTGGCGCAGACGCAGTTCTCGACCTGAGTTTGTCGAGTCATCGGGATAAAGCACGCGCGACACGTTTTCCGAGTGGTTTTTGTCTTCCACCGCAGCAAAGTAATCGCCCTGGTTAAACTTGCCGAGGTTGATCTCATTGCTGGCCTGCGCGCTCCATAACCGCAGCGTATTGGTCGCATCGGTGTCAAAACCCGGGATGATTTGATCGTAAGCCGCCGCGATAATCTCTTCGGTTTCCAGCCAGCGCACGCGCGCGCCCTCGTGTTGCAGGCGACCGCCAAAACGCACTTTGTAGCGCGTGTTAAAACGCTGGAATTCCCACGGATTGCCATACTCCAGCCAGTAATCCGGCGATTCGCGCTGCTGGCCATCAACGATATTCTGTTTGAACATGCCGTAGTCGTAGCGAATACCGTAACCGCGTCCCGGCAAGCCGAGCGTGGCGAGAGAATCCAGGAAGCAGGCCGCTAAACGTCCCAGGCCGCCATTACCCAGCCCTGGATCGTTCTCCTCATCCATCAGTTCACTGAGGTCGAGACCCATTTCATCCAGTGCCTGATTGAGATCGTCATAAATGCCCATCGCCAGCAACGCATTGCCCAGCGTGCGTCCCATCAGGAACTCCATCGACAGATAATAAACCTGACGCACATCCTGCGACAGTTGCGCACGGCTGGAACGCAGCCAGCGCTCGACCATGCGGTCACGCACCGCCAACAGCGCGGCGTTGAGCCACTCATGTTGATTCGCAATCGACGGGTCTTTACCAATAGTAAACATCAGTTTATAGGCGATGGAGTGCTTCAGTGCGTCAACCGTTAGCGTGGGTGAGGCATAGGTGAAAGGTGCATTCATATCCAGTATCCCAATCTCTGATTACAGCAAACGTTGATAAAGATCGCGGTAGGCTTGTGCGGCCACCTGCCAACTAAAATCCATCCCCATCGCCTGCCGCTGAACGTAACGCCAGAGTGAAGGACGGGACCACAGTACAAAAGCACGTCGAATCGCGCGGAGCAGCGACCAGGCGTTACTGTCTTCAAAACTGAAACCGCTTGCGACCCCGTCAGCGAGGTTCTCCAGCGAACTGTCTTGTACCGTATCCGCCAGCCCGCCGGTACGGCGCACTAACGGCAGTGTGCCGTACTTCAAACCGTATAACTGTGTCAGGCCGCACGGCTCAAAGCGGCTTGGCACCATAATCACATCTGCGCCACCGACAATGCGGTGCGAGAAGGCTTCGTGATAACCGATCTGGACGCCGACGCTACCCGGATGCTCAGCCGCCGCGGCGAGAAAACCTTGTTGCAGCTCCGCATCGCCCTGGCCCAGCAGCACCAGTTGGCCGCCCTGAGCTAATAACCCTGGCAAGGCTTCCAGCACCAGATCCAGCCCCTTTTGTTTGGTCAGGCGGCTGATCACACAGAAGACTGGCGCTTTCTCATCAATCTTCAGCCCCATGGCGATCTGCAATTGACGCTTGTTCTCGGCCTTGCTCTCCAGCGTTTCGCGGTCGTAACGCGCGGTGAGCAGCAGGTCATGCGCCGGGTCCCAGATACCGGGATCGACCCCGTTAAGAATGCCGCTCAACCGCCCCTCTTTCAGCCGCTGTTCCAGTAACGACTCCATGCCATACCCAAACTCAGGTCGGGTGATCTCCAGAGCATACGTCGGGCTGACTGCCGTAATATGATCGGCATAAAACAATCCCGCCTTGAGATACGAAATTTGCCCGAAAAACTCTAACCCGTGCATGTCGAAAAAGGCGCGCGGTAGCTGAATCTCATCCAGGTGACGCGCATTGAACAAGCCCTGGTACGCCAGGTTATGCACGGTAAACACCGTTTTCGCCGGGCGACCTCGTGCTGCAATGTAGGCGCAGGTCAACCCTGCATGCCAGTCGTGCGCGTGCACCACATCGGGTTGCCACTGTATATCCAACCCGCTGGCGATCTCTGCGCCCATCCATCCCAGTAGCGCAAAACGCAGATAGTTATCCACGTAAGCAAACTGCGATGTGTCGTGATAAGGGCTGCCGGGACGTTCATACAATCCCGGCGCATCTATTAAATAAATGCCAACACCGTTGAATTGTCCAAATAATAAACGGACCGGCCCGGCAAAAGTGTGTAACTCCGCCACGATTTCGGTATCAGGAATCCCTTTACGCAGATCCGGATACGCGGGAATCAGTACCCGCGCATCCGTTCCACCGGCAATTTGAGCCTGAGGCAATGCGCCGACAACATCAGCCAACCCGCCGGTTTTTAACAGCGGGAAAAGTTCTGAACAGACATGTAAAACCTGCATCCTGGACCCCTATTGTGTTATCGCGCGTTCCCCGCGTCGATTGCCTGTGTGCTTGTTCGTTACTTGCGTAGTCAGCCAGCCAGTTTGGCCAGCATGGCGCGCGTCACCAAAACGATGCCTTCATCTGAACGGTAAAAACGGCGGCTGTCTTCATCAGGGTTTTCACCAATCACCATGCCTTCCGGAATGACGCAGGCGCGATCGATCACGCAACGACGCAGACGACAGGAACGATTGATCACCACATCCGGTAGCAGCACCGAAGAGTCAATATTGCAAAACGAGTTAATGCGCACGCGCGGGAACAGCACCGAATTCACCACCACGGAGCCAGAGATGATGCAGCCGCCAGATACCAGCGAATTCATCGTCATACCGTGGCTGCCCGAGCGATCCTGCACAAACTTGGCGGGCGGCAACGGTTCCATATGGGTGCGAATCGGCCAGTCGTGGTCGTACATATCCAGTTCCGGCGTGACAGAAGCCAGATCAAGATTGGCGCGCCAGTAAGCTTCCAGCGTCCCGACGTCACGCCAATACGGCTCGGCATTCTCATCGTTCTGTACGCAAGACAAGGTAAAGGAGTGCGCATACGCCTCACCGCTGGCGACAATCTTCGGCAGCAGATCTTTGCCGAAATCGTGGCTGGATTCGGGTATCAGCAAATCCTCCTCCAGTAACTGATAGAGGTAATCAGCGTTGAACACGTAAATGCCCATGCTGGCCAGCGCCCTGGTGTCATCTCCCGGCATTGACGGCGGCTTGGGGGGTTTTTCCACAAAATCGATAACGTTGTTTTCCGCGTCCACCGCCATCACGCCAAACGCCGTGGCTTCCGCCAACGGGACGGGCAAACAGGCAATAGTGCATTTCGCCCCTTTGTCAGCGTGGTCGAGCAGCATGCGCGAGTAATCCATTTTGTAGATGTGATCCCCGGCGAGAATCACGATGTACTGCGCGTTGTAGCGACGAATGATGTCGAGGTTCTGCGAAACGGCATCGGCAGTCCCGCGATACCAATGTTCGGTCGCGGCACGCTGCTGCGCAGGCAGTAAATCGACAAATTCGTTCATCTCCTCATTGAACAAGGACCAGCCACGCTGAATATGCTGCGTCAACGTATGTGACTGATATTGGGTAATAACACCGATGCGCCGAATACCTGAATTGATGCAGTTCGACAGCGCAAAGTCGATGATGCGAAACTTGCCACCGAAGTGAACGGCAGGTTTGGCGCGTTTTGCGGTGAGATCCTTCAGACGCGTACCGCGTCCACCAGCCAGGATCAACGCCACCGTTTGTGTAGGGAGCTGGCGCGCCAGCATCAGTGGGTCTGTTCTATCTAACTTAACCATGTCTGACTCCTTATGATTGCTTTAGGAACACACACACGCCGTGTGCGGGCCCGTGCCAGACAGTTGTCAGGATGGGGTTATCTTCCCCGGCGAAAGGAGGAATGGCACGCCACTCTCCGTCTGGTAAGGCAAGGTCACTCACCGATTCCGTGGCGTTGATTGTTATTAACCAGCGGCTGGAGAGCAGGATCTGCATTCTGTGCGCCCCCTGTTCCCACTCCTCATTTCCCAGTGGTTTGCCGCTGGCATTGAACCACTGCACGTTGCCATCGCCCTCCTGCCACCAGCGGTCCGCTGTCAGCGCGGGAATGCGCTGACGCAGCCGGATTAACGCGGCAGTGAAGTCGACCAGTCCAAAATCATCCTGATGCCAGTTCAACCAGGTCAGCGGGTTGTCCTGACAGTACGCATTGTTGTTGCCGTGCTGGCTATGACCGCGCTCATCACCCGACAGCAACATCGGCGTGCCTTGTGCCAGTAATAGCGTGGTCAATAAGGCGTGCACGCTGCGCCGCCGCCGTTCGACAATATCGAAATTGACCTGCAGCCCCTCTTTGCCATGGTTATGGCTGAAGTTACTGCTGCTGCCGTCACGATTGTCTTCGCCGTTGGCTTGATTGTGTTTGTGGTTGAAACTCACCACGTCACGCAGCGTAAAGCCGTCATGCGCGGTGATCAGATTGACGCTGGCGTGTGGCAGGCGCCCTTCTCGCTGTAACACATCACTGGACGCGGCAAACCGCCGGGC
Organism: Pantoea sp. alder81; assembly: GCF_020179835.1. Taxonomy (GTDB): domain Bacteria; phylum Pseudomonadota; class Gammaproteobacteria; order Enterobacterales; family Enterobacteriaceae; genus Pantoea. Next base: position 570,088 of record NZ_JAIUDA010000003.1, read on the forward strand.
AAATTCACCGTTGTTGAGCTGGGCGTGCAGCCAATAACGGCGCGCGGCATCGCGGAAATGGTCATTCCACTCGGCGAATCCCTCAGGAAAATTGCCCACCTGATAGCCTCCGGGCCCGATATCCCACGGCTCAGCAATCAATTTGACCTGTGACAGCAGCGGACAGGCTTTGATGGCGGCGAACAGCGGGGCATCCTGACGATATTCAGGCGTACGGCCCAGCACGCTGGCAAGGTCAAAGCGGAAGCCATCAATATGGCAATCGCGCACCCAGTAACGCAGCGCTTCTAATGCCCATTCCATCACCTGCGGATCGCTCAGATTCAGCGTGTTGCCGCAGCCGGTCCAGTTCTGGTATTCCCCCTGCGCGTCGAGCCAGTAATAGCTGGCGTTATCCACGCCGCGCAGCGATATGTTGGGGCCAAACTCTTCCAGTTCGGCGGTGTGGTTGAACACCACATCAAGGATCACCTCGATACCCGCCGCATGCAGCGCTTTAACCGCCTGCTGAAACTCCTGCAAGGGCGTAAGGCCGTGGTCGCCTGAGGCGTAGCGTGGATCCACCGCCCACAGCGCAAACGGGTTATAGCCCCAGTAGTTACTCAGCCCCAGCCGCTGCAGACGCGGTTCATTGGCGAAGTGGGCAATGGGCAGCAACTCAAGCGCAGTGATGCCGAGATGGCGTAAGTACTTCACCATAGCAGGATGGCCCAGTGCCGCATAAGTCCCGCGCAGCCTTTCCGGAATTTCCGGATGTTGCCGGGTCAAGCCACGCACATGCGCCTCATAAATCACCGTATTGCCCCACGGCGTGCGCAGCGGTTTTTCATCGTCCCAGTCGAAATCTTCGGCGATCACCAATGATTTTGGCGCGATGGCGGCGTTATCCTGCAGGTCGCGTTCCTGCTCGCCGCTAAGAAATCGCGGATCGTCAGGTATATCCCCGGCGACCGCTTTAGCGCAGGGATCGACCAGCAATTTAGCCGGATTAAACCGATGTCCTTGCTGCGGAGCCCACGGGCCGTGTACCCGATAGCCATAGCGCTGGCCGGGCTTTAACGCCGGAAAATAGCCGTGCCAGATATCGCCACTGCGTGCGGGCAGCGTAAAGCGCCGTTCAGCACCATGCGCATCAAACAGGCACAGCTCCACCTGCTCGGCATGGCGGGAAAACAGCGTGAAGTTAACGCCGCGCCCGTCATAATGGGCGCCCAACGGCGTTGGCTGCCCGGTTTCCAGCATCAGTCGCCCTCCCGCACCAGCCAAATCGTGGCCAGTGGCGGCAAGGTCAGGCTCAGCGATTGAGCACGGCCGTGGCTCTCGATATTGTCCGTGTGCACAATGCCGTGATTGCGGGTATCACTGCCGTGATAGTCTTGCTGATCGGTATTCAGCACTTCACGCCAGCCACCTTGTTGATTGACGCCAAAGCGATAATCGTGACGCGCTACCGGGGTGAAGTTACTGGCAACGATGATTTCATTGCCCTCGCGATCGCGGCGTGCAAACACAAACACCGAGTTTTCGTGGTCATCAACCACCAGCCACTCAAAGCCCTGTGCATCGAAATCCAGTTGATGTAATGGCGTGAAGTGTTTGTAGCTGTGGTTAAGATCGCGCACTAAGCGCTGCACGCCGTTGTGCCAGTTGTCTTCCCCTTCCAGCAGATGCCAGTCCAGGCTGGTATCGTGGTTCCACTCACGTCCCTGGGCAAACTCGTTGCCCATAAACTGCAGCTTTTTGCCCGGGAAGCCCCACATCCAGCCGTAATAAGCACGCAGGTTGGCGAACTTCTGCCACGCATCGCCGGGCATACGATCGAGAATCGAGCGTTTGCCGTGCACCACTTCATCGTGCGACAGCGGCAGCACGAAGTTTTCGGTGTAGTTGTAGAGCATGCCGAAGGTCATCAGATTGTGATGATATTGGCGATGTACGGGGTCGAGCTTCATGTAGTCCAGCGTGTCGTGCATCCAGCCGAGGTTCCATTTAAACCAGAATCCCAGTCCGCCATCTTCAGAAGGACGGGTCACGCCAGGGTAATCGGTGGACTCTTCTGCCACGCTGATGGTGCCTGGCGCGGCGCGACCCAGGGTGCGGTTGGTGTGGCGCAGGAACGAGATGGCTTCGAGGTTTTCGCGACCACCGAAGTGGTTGGGCACCCATTCGCCCTCTTTGCGGCTGTAATCGCGGTAGATCATCGATGCCACGGCATCCACGCGCAGCCCATCAATGCCAAAGCGCTCCATCCAATACAGTGCGTTGCCGGAGAGATAGTTGCTGACTTCACGGCGGCCAAAGTTGTAGATCAGCGTGTTCCAGTCCTGATGAAAACCTTCGCGGGGATCGCTGTGTTCATACAGTTCGGTGCCATCAAATTTCGCCAGACCGAAGTCGTCACTGGGGAAGTGGCCGGGCACCCAGTCGAGCAACACGTTGAGGCCCGCATCGTGCGCCGCGGCGATAAAGTGGCGGAACTCATCACGCGTACCAAAGCGGCGCGTTGGCGCATACATGCCCAGTGGCTGATAGCCCCAGCTGCCGTCAAACGGATGCTCGTTGATCGGCAGCAGCTCAATGTGGGTGAAGCCCATCTCTTTGACGTAAGGAACCAGCTGTTCAGCCAGCTCTTTGTAGCTCAGCCAGAAGTTGTTGTCGGTGTGGCGGCGCCACGAACCCAGATGCACTTCGTAAATCGAGATCGGCTGATCAAAGGCATTGGCGGCTTTGCGCTGCGGCTGCATCTCCACTTTAGGTGGCAGACCGCAGATCATTGAGGCGGTTTGCGGGCGCATCTGTGCTTCAAAGGCGAACGGGTCGGCTTTGATCCGCATCTGCCCAGACGCATCAATGATTTCATATTTGTACAGTTGACCATTGACCGCGCCAGGCACAAATAACTCCCAGATACCCAGCTCGCGACGGAAGCGCATCGGGTGACGACGACCGTCCCAGAAGTTGAATTCGCCGACCACGGAAACCCGGCGAGCGTTAGGTGCCCACACCGAGAAACGAGTGCCGCTGACACCATCAATGGTGGCGTTGTGCGCCCCCAGCGTTTCATACGGGCGCAGATGCGTGCCTTCGCCAAGGAGCCAGGCATCCATTTCGGCGAGTAACGGGCCGAAGCGATAGGCATCATCGATCAGGTTTTGCTGGCCGTGCCAGGTGACCGCCAGCTGATAGCGAAACAGGTTTTTACGGCGCGGAACCACTCCGCAGAAGAAGCCGCGTGAATCGAGACATTTTAGCTGCGCACATTTACGACCAGTGTTGGTTTCAATCACCCAGACTTCGGAGGCATCGGGCAGCAGCGCGCGCACTTCAAGGCCTTCGACAGTCTGGTGCATCCCCAGGAAAGAGAAGGGATCGGCATAATTCCCGGCAAAAAGGGCATTGATCGCATGGCGATCGGGAAGCTCTGACATGACTTTCTTCCTATGATTTTGCGCAGGCGACCGGAGTGGACAACATTGTCGCCTCTGGTGCGCTGCTTTTCATTGAGCCATACGTACACCAGCAAGGGAGGACACCGTCCATGGGAAAAGATATTTGCCGTGTACAACAACCATTCAGTTCGGAAAGCAAAAACAGTTAACAACCGGCACATCACTGTTAAATCATAGCTTGGGGCTGGCAGAAGCCAGGGGGGAAAGCAAAAAAATCTTGTCGGGCAAGCAAAAAGGGGAAGCGGATCACTTGTCAGGCGCAATTTGGGTTAAGTTTTGCAACCTGGTTGGCATAAAAAAGGCCGGGAAATCCCGGCCTGTCTGGTTTCTCGCTGCGCTTAGTCGATCAGCAAACGCAACATGCGGCGCAGCGGTTCGGCCGCGCCCCACAGTAGCTGATCACCCACGGTGAAGGCAGAGAGATATTCCGGCCCCATGTTCAGTTTGCGCAGACGGCCGACTGGCGTGGTCAGCGTACCGGTGACAGCTGCAGGCGTCAGTTCACGCATGGTGATTTCGCGATCGTTTGGCACCACTTTCACCCACTCGTTGTGAGAAGCCAGCAGCTGTTCGATTTCGTTCAGCGGGATATCTTTCTTCAGCTTCAGGGTGAACGCCTGGCTGTGGCAGCGCAATGCGCCGACGCGCACGCACAGACCATCAACCGGAATCACGCTGCTGGTGCGCAGAATCTTGTTGGTTTCAGCCTGACCTTTCCACTCTTCGCGGCTCTGGCCGTTATCCAGCTGCTTGTCGATCCATGGAATCAGACTGCCCGCCAGCGGTACGCCGAAGTTATCGGTCGGCAAGGTGCCAGAACGGGTGAAATCGGTGACGCTACGTTCGATATCCAGAATCGCTGAAGCCGGATCCTGCAGGGATTTCGCCACGTGATCGTGCAACATGCCCATCTGAGTCAGCAGTTCACGCATATGACGTGCGCCGCCGCCGGATGCCGCCTGGTAGGTGGCAACAGACGCCCACTCCACCAGATCGTTCGCGAACAGCCCACCGAGGGACATCAGCATCAGGCTCACGGTGCAGTTGCCGCCGACAAAGGTTTTAACGCCGTTGTCGAGGCCCTGACGAATCACATTGTGGTTAACCGGATCGAGAATGATGATGGCATCATCTTTCATGCGCAGCGTCGACGCTGCATCAATCCAGTAACCCTGCCAGCCGCTTTCACGCAGCTTAGGGTAGACTTCACTGGTGTAGTCACCGCCCTGGCAGGTGATAATAATATCCAGCGCCTTCAACGCCTCGATATCAAAAGCATCCTGCAGCGCACCGGTCGACTTACCGCCGAACGTCGGTGCTGCCTGACCAAGCTGAGACGTGGAGAAGAAGACCGGATTGATCACATCAAAATCGCGTTCTTCACTCATGCGTGACATCAGCACAGAGCCGACCATGCCACGCCAACCAATAAAGCCTACATTCTTCATTTTCTGTCCGTCCGGGGCGTTTTCACTGTGCCCTTCGTGGTGCGAGGAAAAGACCAAGCGGAATATCCAGTTGATCTGCGTAATAATCAGGTTTACCTGCGACCTCCAACTCTACAAAATGCAGGCTTTCTGGCAAGTGAATTAATTCGATTGCGCCAACTTTTTCAGCAGTACAACTAATACTCCCCTCAATGAATCGAGGTACGGGCAGGCGGAATTCGGAGTATCTCGATCGGCTACGCGAGTCAGCGATCAAGAAGCCCATCGCCGCCAACGCACTTTAGTTTGAAGAATGACGGGAACAAGGGATGGCTTTAACCTATGACTGAAATGATATCTGCGACCATATTGCTGCTGTTAATTATGGACCCGCTGGGCAACCTGCCGATTTTTATGTCGGTGCTCAAGCATCTCGAACCTAAGCGTCGCCGCGTGGTGCTGATTCGTGAAATGCTGATCGCACTGATTATCATGCTGCTGTTCCTGTTTACCGGTGAGCGTATTCTGGCGTTCCTGAATTTGCGCACCGAAACCGTCTCGATCTCCGGCGGTATCATTCTGTTCCTGATCGCCATCCGCATGATTTTCCCTTCTGGCGAAACCAGCACCAGCGGCTTGCCAGCTGGTGAAGAACCGTTTCTGGTGCCGCTGGCGATTCCGCTGGTTGCAGGTCCTTCGCTGTTAGCCACGCTGATGTTGCTGTCACATCAATATCCCAATCAGATGTCACATTTGGTTGGTGCATTGATGATCGCCTGGGGCGTTACCGTGCTGATTCTGCTGATGTCAGGACTGTTTTTACGCTTGCTGGGTGACAAAGGCGTTAACGCGCTGGAGCGGTTGATGGGATTGATTTTGATTATGCTGGCAACACAGATGTTTCTGGATGGGATTCGCGCTTATCTAAAACTGTAGCGCACAGACAGCGGGCGGCACTTTGGCCGCCCGCTTGCAGGATTACTTCTGCTTCTTCTCAATCGGTTTGCCCGACCAGTAACCGGCCAGCAGCGAACCTGACAGGTTGTGCCACACCGAGAACAGCGCGCCCGGCAAGGCAGCCAGCGGCGAGAAGTAGAGTTTGCCCAGCGTTGCCGCCAGACCGGAGTTCTGCATGCCTACTTCCAGCGCCAGCGTGCGGCAGGTGGATTCGTCAAAGCCAAACAGCTTGCCGCCCCAATAGCCGCCCAACAGGCCGATGGCGTTATGCAGGATGACCGCCGCGATGACCATCAGACCAACAGAACCGATAAAGCCCTGGCTGCCCGCCACTACTGCGCTGATGATCAGCAAAATACACACCATCGAGAACGCTGGCAGATAGGGCTCAACGCGGCGCACCACGCTGTTCATCGAGTGGTGGATAATCAGACCCAGTCCAATCGGGATAACGACAATCTTAATGATGCTGAGCAGCATGCCGACCACATCCACCTGAATGTGGGTATCCACGTAGAAGCGCGTCAGCAGCGGCGTAGCGAAGACGCCCACCAGCGCAGAAACAGACGAGATGGTCACGGACAGGGCCACATCGCCCTTCGCCAGATAGATCATCACGTTGGACGCGGTGCCGCTGGCCACGCTGCCCACCAGAATCATCCCGGCGGAAAGGTCCGGCGGCATATGGAACAGTTTCGCCAGGCCCCAGGCGGCCAGAGGCATCACCAGGTAATGCAAAAAGGTACCGGCGATAACCGGTGCCGGACGCGTCAGAACACGTTTGAAATCATCAATATTCAGCGTCACACCCATGCCGAACATGATCAGCATTAGCAGGTAAGTGACCCACGGCCCAATGCCGAGGAACGTCGAGGGCGAGTAATACGCCGCGACCGAGAGCAGTACGGCCCAGAGTGGGAACAGGCGGGTTAATTTGGCGAGCATGGAGAGACTTCCTTAGATATTTTTTGATTTATTTCATATGCCACAGATGAAGTGCCGCGCGGGGAACGACCACAGCGACGGACGCGGGATCATAACATTTCATTATCGTGACGTAAGGCGGGAAGTCGCTGGCAGGATAAAATGCGGATCGTCTGCGGTCGATCCGCGGTTTGTAGAGAAATTACTCTGCTTTTTCCAGTAAAACGCGGTAGATCACACCACCGATTGCCGCACCGATGATCGGCATCAGCCAGAACATCCAGAGTTGTTGCAACGCCCAACCGCCCTGGAAGATCGCCACGCCGGTGCTACGGGCTGGATTGACTGAGGTGTTGGTCACCGGAATGCTCACCAGGTGAATCAGCGTCAGCGCCAGACCAATGGCAATCGGGGCGAAACCAGCCGGTGCGCGTTTATCGGTGGCGCCCATGATCACCACCAGGAAAATGGCCGTCATTACCGTTTCACAGATCATCCCGGCATTCAGACTAAACCCGCCCGGTGAATGCTCACCATAACCATTTGAGGCGAACCCGCTGGCGGCAGCATCAAAGCCGGGTTTACCGCTGGCAATCAGATACAACACGCCCCCTGCGGCGACGGCACCCACTAACTGCACGATGATGTAAGGGATCACCTGCGCCGCCGGGAAACGTCCTCCTACCGTCAATCCTATGGTGACGGCAGGATTAAAGTGCCCACCGGAAATGTGCCCTACGGCGAACGCCATCACCAGCACCGTTAAACCAAACGCCAGCGCCACGCCTGCAAAACCAATCCCGACTTGTGGGAAGGTGGCAGCTAATACCGCGCTACCACACCCGCCGAACACCAGAACAAACGTGCCTACCCCTTCAGCAACCAATCTTTGCATAGCCATTCCCTCAAAAATTGAATGTTTTCTCGTTGGGACAATCGATAAGCGCGATTAAAAAGTAACCGCTGATTAGCAGCGTAGTGGGATATAGAGACAATTCCAGTGAGGAAAACGAAGTAAACAGCTATGAATCATGGGGTTATAAAGAAATCACTGGCGCGGAAAGCAGGTTGCCGTTTGGCTTAATCTGTTGTTAAACGAAATGTATAAAATAAAAAAGCCGGACCAGGTCCGGCTTGATGGATTACGCTAAAAATTTGCCTTAAGAACCAAAAAGATTCTTATGCAGCGCGCGCACCACTTCTTCTGCGTCTGGCGTTGGCACCAGGAAGCACAGGTTATAGCTGCTGGCTCCGTAACAAATCATGCGCAGGTTAAACGGCTCAAGGGCACCAAACACCTCTTTACCCACACCGCAGGCTTTCGACAGGTTGTTGCCGATAATCGCCACCAGCGCCAGGTTCTCTTCCACTTCCACGCGGCACAGCGAAGAGAGTTCGGTCAGCAGCGCTTGCGTCAACAGGCTTTCACCAGTGGTCGAAGAACCGGTGGTATCCAGCGTCAGCGCCACGCTCACTTCTGACGTGGTAACCAGATCGACGGAGATGTTATGGCGAGCCAGAATCGCGAACACTTCAGCAAGGAAACCGTGCGCATGCAGCATGTTCAGGCTGTGCAGCGTCATCAGAGTTTGCTTACGACGCAATGCCAGCGCGCGGAACAGCGGTGGATTCTGGGTTTCGTTGCAGACGCGCGTGCCACCTGCAGCCGGATCTTTACTCGAACCGACGAACACCGGAATGTCACTGCGCACAGCTGGCAGCAGGGTCGCCGGATGTAGCACTTTCGCGCCGAAGATCGCCATTTCAGCCGCTTCTTCGAAGGTGATCTCTTCAATGCGTTTAGCGGTTGGCACCACGCGTGGATCGGTGGTGTAGATGCCGGCCACGTCAGTCCAGATATCCACACGCGCCGCCTGCAGCGCTTCACCCAGCAGTGCGGCGGTGTAGTCGCTACCGCCACGTCCCAGCGTGGTGGTGCGGCCTTTACCTTCGCTACCAATAAAGCCCTGGGTAATCACCAGCGCTTCTGCAACGCGTGGCGCCAACTGTGCGGTGGACAGCTCTTTCAGTGTGGCAACGTCAGGCTCTGCACGACCAAAGCGATCGCTGGTGCGCATCACTTTACGCACGTCAAACCATTCGGCATTGACCTGACGCTCACGCAGCACTTCCACAAACAGCAGGGTCGACATCAGCTCACCGTGGCTCACCAACTCGTCGGTCAGCGCATGTGAGGTCGCCAGTGCAGTGGCTTCCGCCAGCATCAGGATGTTTTCCAGCATGCGATCAATCTCCTGGCGAATCACTTCAGGGGATTGCAGGCGATCAATGATGGCATATTGAATATTGCGAATTTCGTCCAGCAGGTGTGCGCGCTGCTCCAGTTCCCGGCCTTCAGCCAGAGAAACCAGCAGATTCGTCACGCCAGCAGACGCAGAAAGCACCACTAAACGGGTATTGGCATCGGAGAGCACAACATCCGCACTGCGGTTCATGGCATCAAAATCGGCAACGCTGGTGCCGCCAAATTTCGCCACGATCAGGTTTTGAGACATGTTACGAACCTCGTGTCAGATTAGCTTTCTCCCGTTATTAAACGGAAGAGGTGATTTCAGCCTTGGCACAAGAGAAGAGCAGAATTGGACAGACAAGATCAGGAGATGAGTCACCAAAAGCACTTCACCTTGCGAAACGTCCGACTGCGGACGCTTCTGGTGACAACCCAGAGGATTCAGCCCCTGCAGCCGACAGGACAACACTCCGCGTGTTGTTCCATCTCGGCGTCGCACCCCATGATGTGTTGTCGTTGGATACGGATCCTCAAACACACTGCCTGGGCGACGCGCCTCTTCTGGCTTGCACCCAAAGGTGCAAGTCGCGGGCACAAAATACTGATTAATTTTGCTGCTGTCCAGCCTTGCAACGTGTTGAAAATTCATTTTTAGAATTACGCCAGCGCATCGCAGAACAAACGCGAGCGCTCACTCCCGCCTAAAGTAGTCAACGGCGCCGATAAACGCGGCTTTTTGCTGATGCGGCACAGGGAAATTTTTTGCCAGAACATCGACAATCGCCGCCGGATTAACCTGAAACCGTGCGGCCACGGTCACAAATTTTTTCCCTTCGTTTGCAACTGTGGTCATACTGAAACCCGTTCGCGGTAGCGTATCAGCCACAAGAAATGCTTAGCACGCCGGGCCAGCAGGACGCGCCCGGATGGAATGACGGTTCTTATTTCAACAAGAGTGTTGCCATGAAAAATATCAATCCGAAACAAACCGCAGCCTGGAAAGCGCTGCAGCAGCATTTTGACCAGATGAAATCGGTGCAGATCGCCGACCTGTTTAAAGATGATGCCGATCGTTTTGCGAAATTCTCTGCCACCTTCGACGATCAGATGCTGGTGGATTTCTCAAAAAACCGCATCACCCAGGAAACCCTCGATAAATTGCAGGCGCTGGCAAAAGAGACCGATCTGGCGGGCGCCATCAAATCCATGTTCTCTGGCGAGAAGATCAACCGCACCGAAGAGCGTGCTGTGCTGCACGTTGCTCTGCGTAATCGCAGCAACACGCCAATCATGGTTGATGGCAAAGATGTGATGCCAGAAGTGAATGCGGTGCTGGCGAAGATGAAAGGCTTCTCTGAGCGCATCATCAGCGGTGAGTGGAAAGGTTATACCGGCAAAGCGATCACTGACGTGGTCAACATCGGTATCGGCGGTTCGGATCTCGGTCCGTTCATGGTGACCGAGGCGTTACGCCCGTATAAAAACCATCTGAACATGCACTTTGTTTCTAACGTTGATGGCACGCACATTGCTGAAACACTGAAGGATCTCAGCCCGGAAACCACCCTATTCCTCGTGGCCTCCAAAACCTTCACCACTCAGGAAACCATGACCAACGCCCACAGCGCGCGCGACTGGTTCCTGAAAACTGCAGGCGATCAGCAGCATGTGGCGAAACACTTTGCTGCCCTGTCGACCAACGGTAAAGCGGTAGGTGAGTTCGGTATCGATACCGACAACATGTTCGAGTTCTGGGATTGGGTCGGTGGTCGCTATTCACTGTGGTCAGCGATTGGCTTGTCGATCATTCTGTCCGTGGGCTTCGAGAATTTCGAACAGCTGCTGAGCGGTGCACATGCGATGGACAACCACTTCGCTAACACGCCAGCCGAGCAGAACCTCCCGGTGCTGCTGGCACTGATCGGTATCTGGTACAACAACTTCTTTGGTGCCGAAACCGAAGCCATCCTGCCTTACGACCAGTACATGCACCGTTTCGCAGCGTACTTCCAGCAGGGCAATATGGAGTCCAACGGTAAGTACGTGGATCGCGAAGGTAACCCGGTGGATTACCAGACCGGCCCAATCATCTGGGGCGAGCCAGGCACCAACGGTCAGCATGCGTTTTATCAGCTGATTCATCAGGGCACCAAACTGATCCCTTGCGACTTTATCGCACCGGCGCAGACCCACAACGCACTGACCGATCACCATCCGAAACTGCTGTCGAACTTCTTCGCACAGACCGAAGCGCTGGCGTTTGGTAAATCTCGCGATGTGGTAGAAAAAGAGTTTACCGATGCCGGTAAATCCGTTGAGTCTGTTGCCCACATCGTGCCGTTTAAGGTGTTCGAAGGTAACCGCCCAACCAACTCCATTCTGCTGCGTGAAATCACGCCGTTCAGCCTGGGTGCACTGATTGCGCTTTACGAGCACAAGATATTCACGCAGGGCGCGATTCTCAACATCTTCACCTTTGACCAATGGGGTGTGGAATTGGGCAAACAGCTGGCAAACCGTATTCTGCCAGAGCTGGAAAATGAATCGCAGATCGGCAGCCATGACAGCTCCACTAATGGCTTAATTAACCGCTATAAATCCTGGCGTTAATTTTCCTGCCAATCTTATTAAGGCGGCTTAATTGCCGCCTTATTTTTATCAAACATGCCATAAACCTCGCAATTTTGTTATTCATCCGCTGCGTTACGGTTAGATAATTCTTAAAGTGCGCTAAGGAAAATCGGAGTTTGTATAGATTGAAGTGCATGTTATGCATTAAAAAATGGATCTAATTCGTTCACCAAATATAAGTATCCACTTGATAAATCTATAATTAAATTTAAAGCGCATTCAGGAAAATCTGATTATTCCTATTCCGTACCATTTTTTAATGCAAAAGTGAAAAATCCTGCCGCACCAGCCACAACCATTCAAATATTCCACCCCATGAAAAATCTTCATTTAAAAAAAGCAGCTATCGCCAATTCGCCGTATTTATCACCAGAATGAACCCTGATTTTCACCCTCTTTTACTGCCGATGAACTCTGGTAATTTGTTGCCCTATACTGAACGCGCCCGAAATTAGGGTACATCCTTCATTCATTTGTTTCTAAAAATGCAGGAAACGTTGTTATGAAAAAACTGATGGTTGCCGGTGCAGCCTTACTTTACGTTGCCGTTTCTTCCGCTGCGATTGCCGCACCGGAAGAAGCTGGTGCTGCAGCGGGCGCGCAGGCGGGAGCAATCTCGACCGGTGCCACTACCGCTGTGGGTATCGGTGCACTTGGCGCGTTAGTAGGGCTCGGCATCGCTGCTGCTGGCGGCGGTGACGGAGCAAATACCGGTACAACAACCACTACCACAACGAGCACCACACGTTGATGTAGCACCTTTAAACATAACCACACAGCCGTGTGGTTATTTTTTGCCTGGTTTTATTTTTAACAGGGATATACACAGTGCGCCGACTCTCTTTGCTGCTCTTTTGCCTGCTGCTGCAAGCCTGCACACAAACGCAAAAAGGCCTTGAACAAACCGTGATGCTGGCCGTAAACGGCCCGGATGATGTCACCGTTACCGATGAACAGATTGCCAGTCTCCCCTACGCCAGCCTGTATGCACGCATCAATGAAGGACCGCGTATCTTCGTGGTGCTCGGTTATGACGAAAACGGTCAGCAGAAATGGATCACCCAGGATAAGGCAATGCTGGTGATGCAGCATGGCAGGCTGGTCAAAACGCTGGGGCTGGCCAGCAACCTTGATGACGTCAGTAATCTGGCGCAAGACCCGCTCGCCGACTCGCTACATCTCCAAAACAATGCCAGCTGGACACGCGTGGTGCAGTGGCGTGAGAAAGATCGCGTGCGCGCAGCCACCGCCGTATCCCAATTTCAGCGCGGCGATGACGCGGTGCTGAATGTGGCAGGCGAACGCGTGCCATGTCGTGTATGGATCGAGACAGTCCGCATGGAGAGTCTGGGCGCAGAATGGCAAAACACCTTCTGGATCGATAACCGTGATGGCGCAGTGTTGCAGGCAAATCAGATGCTGGCCGCAGACGCTTTCCCTGTTGAAACCACCATTCTGAAGCCGGCGAAATCATGAAAATAATCACTCCCCTGCTAACGGCTACCGCCTTACTGGCGGCCGGTTCTGCGCTGGCTGACAGTCAGGTGACGGTGCACGACTTGCGCGGCCAAAACATTTTACAGATCGATCATGCGCAGAATCTGGCGCAGCTGGTGACGAATCCAGCACTTCATACCTGGTGGCCCGGTACCGTGATTGCCGAACGTGGCGCAACAGCGGTGGCACAGCAACAACAGCAACAGCTGCTGGCTGATTTGCGCACGTGGCAGGCCGACAGCGGCGACGCGCTAGCGGCAACCATCGGTACGGTGATCCACCAACTCAGCGCAGTACAAGTCACCGGACGGCAGTTCACTTCACTCGATCCTGACTGGGTGCGCCTGCGGCCTGAAGCCAACCGCACGTTACTGGGCAGTTACGACCTTTATACCCTGTCGCAGCCTACGCAAGTGCTGATTCTCGGCGCGCTGGAACATCCCGGTAAAGAGAGCTGGCAACCCGGTCGCACCGTGCGGGACTACCTTGAGTCGCACGACCACCTGTCAGGTGCCGAGCGCAGCTTCGCCACCCTCATCGCCCCGTCCGGTCAGACGCAACAGGTGCCGATCGCCTACTGGAATCAACGTCACGTCGAAGTCGAACCCGGCAGCATCATTTGGCTGGGCTTTACCTCGTGGAGCCTGCCCTGGGGCAAAGCTGATTTGAATGCGCGCATGCTTTCTGTTCTGACACACCGGATTCCAGACTGATGAAAAAACAACTGCTTCTCAGCCTGTTGGCTGTTTCTGTCTCTGCGGCATACCAGGTGCACGCGGAAACCTGGCCGGATCCGATCGGCCCATCGCAATCTGATTTCGGCGGCGTGGGCCTGATGCAAACACCGACGGCGCGTATGGCAAAAGAGGGTGAATTTAGCCTGAACTTCCGCGATAACGATCAGTATCGCTACTACTCTGCTTCGTTGCAGCTGTTCCCGTGGCTGGAAACCACCGTGCGCTACACCGATGTGCGGACGCGTCGTTACAGCGCAGTTGAGGGATTCAGTGGTAACCAAAGCTATAAAGACAAAGCCTTCGATGTGAAGCTGCGGTTGTGGCAAGAGAGCTATTGGTTACCGGAAGTGGCGGTAGGATCGCGAGATTTGGGCGGTACTGGCCTGTTCGACAGCGAATACCTGGTCGCCAGCAAAGCCTGGGGACCGTTTGATTTCACCATGGGGATTGGCTGGGGCTACATCGGCAACAGTGGCAGCATCAAAAACCCGTTCTGCTCCTATAGCGATAGCTTCTGCTCCCGCACCGGCGGTGGCACCGCAGGCTCGGTTAATGGGTCACAGATGTTCCACGGCCCTGCAGCACTGTTCGGCGGCGTGGAATATCAAACCCCCTGGCAGCCACTGCGCCTGAAGCTTGAATATGAAGGTAACGATTATCAGGATGACTTTGCAGGGCGTCTGGAACAGCGCAGCAAGGTCAACGTGGGAGCGATTTATCGCCTGACCGACTGGGCTGACATCAACGCCAGCTACGAGCGCGGCAACACCTTTATGTTTGGTGTTACCGTGCGCACCAACTTCAACGATCTGCGCCAGTCGCACATTGACAGCGCCAGGCCAGCCTATAACCCGCAGCCACAGGGCGATCTGTTGCAATCCACGGTGGTGGCAAACCAGTTGACCGATCTGAAGTACAACGCCGGATTGAGCGGCCCGCACATTCAGACCAAAGGCAGTACGCTGTACGTATCAGGCGAGCAGACCAAGTATCGTGATACGCGTGAGGGCGTCGATCGCGCCAATCGCATCATCATGAATAACCTGCCAGCCGGTATCGATACCATTGAGGTCACCGAGTCGCGCCTGAATATGCCGCAGGTCACCACCCGTACCAACGTTGCCAGCCTGCACAATGAGCTGAGCGGCTATCCATTGGGCCATGAGCAGCCGCTGCAGCAGACGCGCGAGAATCCGGTCGATCCTGGCGCGACTGAACAAGGCTTCTTTATTCGTAAAGATCGCCTTCACTACAATCTGGCACCGGTGCTCAATCAGTCAGTTGGTGGGCCCGAAAGCTTCTATATGTACCAGCTCGGGGCGATGGCTAGCGCGGATTACGCACTCACCGATCACCTGCTGGTCAGCGGTAGCCTGTTCGGTAACCTTGCCAACAACTACGACAAATTCAACTATAACGGCGCACCGGCTGATTCCACCCTGCCGCGCGTGCGTACCCATATTCGCGACTACGTCGAGAACAATGTCTACGTCAACGACCTGCAAGCCAATTACATGGGTTACCTCGGCAATGGCTTCTACGGCCAGGTGTACGGCGGTTATCTCGAAACCATGTACGGCGGTGTCGGTGGAGAAGTGTTGTATCGCCCAATCGACAGCAACTGGGCCTTTGGTGTTGATGCCAACTACGTGAAGCAGCGTGATTGGGACAACATGATGCAGTTCACCGACTATAAAGCACCAACCGGACACTTCACCGCGTACTGGCGCCCGTGGTTTATGCAGGATGTGCTGGTGAAAGCCAGCGTCGGCGAGTATCTGGCGAAGGACAAAGGTGTGACGGTCGATGTGTCGAAGCGCTTCGACAGCGGCGTGATGGTCGGCTTCTACGCCACTAAAACCAACGTGTCAGCCGAGGCCTATGGCGAGGGGGACTTCACTAAGGGCTTCTATATTTCGATTCCGATGGATCTGTTTACTGTGACGCCAACGCGTGGTCGTGCGCAGGTGAACTGGGTGCCGTTAACGCGTGATGGCGGACAGATGCTGGGTCGTAAATATCAGCTGTATGACATGACCTCAGATCGCGACGCGCGGTTTAATTAATTCTCGGGCGGCCAATTGGCCGCCCGCTTTCTTTCATCAATCCGCGTCGTAACCGAGATTCGGTGCCAGCCAACGTTCAACCTCGCTGACGCTCATCCCTTTACGCGCCGCATAATCCTCCACCTGATCGCGCTGAATCTGCGCCACGGCGAAGTATTTACTGTCAGGATGGCTAAAGTACCAGCCTGACACCGCCGCGCCCGGCCACATGGCGAAGGATTCGGTGAGCTTCATGCCGGTGTGCGTTTCCACATCCAGCAACTGCCAGATCTGCGCTTTCTCGGTGTGTTCCGGACAGGCAGGATAACCGGGCGCCGGACGAATGCCCTGATAATTTTCGCGTATCAGCTCTTCATTGCTCAGGTTCTCATTGGCCGCAAAGCCCCAGATCACCTTACGCACACGTTCGTGCAGATACTCGGCAAAGGCTTCTGCCAGACGGTCTGCCAGCGCCTTGATCATGATCTTGTTGTAGTCATCATGCTGCTGCTCGTAGGCTTCAGCCAGCGCATCCTCTTCCAGCCCACCGGTGACGGCGAACGCACCGAGATAATCCGCTTTGCCGCTGGATTTCGGTGCCACAAAATCGGCCAGACAGTAGTTGGCGAAGTCCGATTTTTCAGTCTGCTGACGTAAGTGATGGCTCACACACAAGACGTGATCACGTTGTTCATCGCGATAGATCTCAACATCATCACCCACACGGTTGGCGGGGAAAATCCCTACTACACCACGCGGATTTAAGGAGCCGGTTTTGCTGAGCACATCCAGCATGGCGTTGGCATCGGCAAACAGACGCTTAGCCTCTTCACCCACCACATCATCTTCAAGAATGCGCGGATATTTCCCCGCCAGCGACCAGGTCATAAAGAATGGCGTCCAGTCGATGTAGTGACGCAGCGTGTCGATACTGGCTGTCACAGCGCTCACCCCGAGGCGATGCGCCACTGGCGGCGTGTAGCTTTCCCAATCAATCGAGTAATCGTTGTCGCGTGCGATTTGCAGATTCACCGGCGGCGTACGTGGCTTCTTACGCGCGTGCTGAATACGCACCGTGTCGTACTCTTTGCGCGTGCGCGCCACGAACTCTTCTTTCAGCGTATCCGATAACAGCGATGACACCACGCCAACGGTGCGCGAGGCGTTTTGCACATACACCGTTGGGCCGCTGTAGTTCTGCTCGATCTTCACCGCCGTGTGCGCTTTCGAGGTCGTCGCGCCGCCAATCAGCAGCGGAATAGTGAAGCCCTGACGCTCCATCTCTTTCGCCACGTTGACCATCTCATCCAGAGACGGCGTAATCAGGCCGGAGAGCCCGATGATATCGGCATTTTCAGCGATGGCGGTTTTGAGAATTTTGTCACTCGGCACCATCACGCCAAGATCGATAATTTCGTAGTTATTACACTGCAAAACCACGCCGACGATGTTTTTGCCGATGTCGTGTACATCGCCCTTCACCGTCGCCAGCACGATTTTGCCGTTGCTGCGCCCCGCTTCTTTGCTGGCTTCAATATAGGGTTCGAGATAGGCCACCGCCTGCTTCATCACGCGTGCCGATTTCACCACCTGCGGCAGGAACATTTTGCCCTCGCCGAACAGATCGCCGACCACGTTCATGCCGGACATCAGCGGCCCTTCGATCACCTGAATCGGACGTTCAAATCCCTGACGGGCTTCTTCGGTATCCAGCTCAATAAACTCGGTAATGCCTTTTACCAGCGAGTATTCCAGACGTTTGACCACGTCCCAACTTCGCCATTCGGCCAGCTGTTTCTCCTGCTCACCGTCACCTTTGCTGCCGCGATACTTCTCCGCCAGCTCCAGTAACCGCTCGGTGCCATCGTCGCGACGGTTCAGCACCACATCTTCCACCGCATCGCGCAGTTCTGCGGGCAAGTCGTCATAGATTGCCAGCTGACCGGCGTTGACGATGCCCATATCCATGCCGTTGCGAATGGCGTAATAGAGGAACACCGCGTGGATCGCTTCGCGCACCGGATCGTTACCGCGGAACGAAAACGACACGTTAGACACGCCGCCGGAGATCATCGCATGCGGCAGTTCGCGTTTGATGTCTTCACAGGCACCGATAAAGTCCATCGCGTAGTTGTTATGTTCCTCAATACCGGTGGCAACTGCGAAGATGTTCGGGTCGAAAATGATATCTTCTGGCGGGAAGCCGACCTCTTCCGTCAGGATCTTATAGGCGCGACGACAGATTTCGATTTTGCGGGCACGGGTATCCGCCTGACCGACTTCATCAAACGCCATCACCACCATGGCGGCACCGTAGCGCCGCACTTTGCGCGCGTGTTCGATAAACGGCTCAATGCCTTCTTTCATCGAAATCGAGTTAACGATGCCTTTGCCCTGAATGCATTGCAGACCTTTCTCAATCACCTCCCATTTGGAGGAGTCGATCATAATCGGCACGCGTGCAATATCCGGTTCACCGGCAATCAGGTTGAGGAAGCGCACCATCGCGGCTTCGGCATCCAGCATGCCTTCGTCCATGTTGATATCGATAATCTGCGCGCCGCTTTCCACCTGCTGACGCGCCACATCCAGCGCTTCGTTGTACTTCTCTTCTTTAATCAGTCGCTTGAATTTAGCCGAACCGGTAACGTTGGTGCGTTCGCCGACGTTCACAAATAGCGAGTCGGCGTGAATATTCAGTGGTTCCAGACCAGACAGACGGCAGGCAACCGGAATGTCAGGCAACTGGCGTGGTGCAACGCCTTCTACCGCCGCCGCCATCGCCGCGATGTGCTCTGGCGTGGTACCGCAGCAGCCGCCGATGATATTCAGGAAACCGGCACGCGCCCATTCGCCGATCTGTTCAGCCATGTCCGCTGCATCTAAATCGTATTCACCAAACGCATTGGGTAAACCGGCATTGGGGTGAGCTGTGACGTAACCTTCAGCAATGCGCGATAATTCCTGCACGTACTGGCGCAGCTCGTCTGGGCCGAGCGCACAGTTCAGGCCAAACGACAGCGGCTCGGCGTGGCGCAGTGAGTTGTAGAAACCTTCGGTGGTTTGACCGGAGAGCGTGCGGCCAGAAGCATCCGTGATGGTGCCGGAGATCATCACCGGTAGCTTTACGCCCATCGCTTCCATCTCAACCTGAACAGCGTAAATCGCCGCCTTGGCGTTCAGAGTATCGAACACTGTTTCGATCATGATCAGGTCGGAACCACCGGCAATCAGCGCGTGGGTCGATTCACGGTAGGCCTCCACCAGCTGATTGAACGTGACGTTACGGAAGGCAGGGTCGTTCACATCCGGGGAGATGGAACAGGTGCGGTTGGTGGGGCCGAGCACGCCCGCAACATAGCGCGGTCGGTCAGGGGTTTTCGCCGTCCATGCATCGGCACTGGCACGCGCCAGCTTTGCCGCTTCAAGATTGATCTCAGCGGACAGGGCTTCCATCGCGTAATCTGCCATCGCAATGGTAGTGGAGTTAAAGGTGTTGGTTTCCAGAATATCTGCACCCGCGGCGAGATAGGCATCGTGGATTTCACGGATCACCTCAGGTTTGGTCAGCACTAACAGGTCGTTATTGCCTTTCAAATCGGAGGGCCAGTCGGCAAAACGGCTACCTCGAAAATCGGCTTCGCTGAGTTTATAACTCTGGATCATGGTGCCCATACCACCGTCCAAAATCATAATGCGCTGTGCCAGTTGCTGATGCAGCATTTCTGTTTTATTGCTCACTCTCGCCCCGTCCACGTCATTGCGTTGGCTAATATGCCAGCCAAACATACTGGCATAACTTTCCGGTGAGCAAAAGTCACGACAGATGAGACATTTTCAGCCTGAAAGCATTACAGATCCGACCAGTAAAGCAGCGTTTGCATTCATGCGCCTAAAAACGAAAATGGTTTCCAGCATTGATGCGATTGTGGAGACGTTATGGCAACCCCAGTACCCGCGAAGCGTGGTAAAAAACCGCGTGCCGCAGCAGCTACCAGCGCCCCAGCCGGTGGGCAAGTCCAATCCCTGACGCGTGGTTTGCGTTTACTCGAACTGATCGCCGAATCCCATGGCAGCGTTGCGCTGACCGAGCTGGCGCAACAGGCCGGATTACCTAACTCCACCACCCATCGCTTACTGACCACCATGCAGCAACAGGGATTTGTGCATCAGGTGGGTGATCTGGGCTTCTGGACGATTGGATCGCACGCGTTTGTGGTCGGCAGCAGTTTCCTGCAGAGCCGCAATCTGCTGGCGATTGTGCATCCTGTCCTGCGTAAGCTGATGGAGGATGCCGGAGAGACGGTGAATCTGGCGGTGCTGGATCTCAGCGATTATCAGGCAGTGATCATCGATCAGGTGCAGTGTACGCAACTGATGCGCATGTCCGCTCCGATTGGCGGTAAGCTACCGATGCATGCCTCTGGCGCGGGCAAGGCGTTTCTCGCCCATCTCAGTGATGAGCAGGTGACCGCGCTGTTGCATCAGAAAGGATTGCACCACTACACGCCGAAAACCCTGATGTCACCGCACAGCCTGAAAGAGAATCTGGCGCTGATTCGCAAGATGGGCTTTTCACACGATGATGAAGAGCACGCGCTGGGCCTGCGCTGCGTCGCGGCACCGATTTATGACGAGCACGGCGAGCCTTTTGCCGCCATCTCGATTTCCGGCCCGATGGCGCGCATGACTGACGACCGCGTAACCGAACTGGGTGCACTGGTAATCCGCGCCGCCAGGCAGGTAACGCAGACTTATTCTGGCCGCTAAGCGGCCACCGACGCATAACGCGCGCTGAACCGTTGCCCGGCGCGCCAGGCGATCACCTCTTCGATATGCCCTTCCCGGATGCGCGCCTGCAGCGCGCGCCACCAGCCCGGATCAAACAGCTGCGGATGCAACGCTTGCAGTAACTTGCCGGTGGCCGGCTCGCTGCACAGCGCATAGCGGAAGGTTTCCGGGAACACATCGTCTGGTCCGACGCTGTACCAGGGTTCGGCTTGCAACTCATCCTCTTCATAACGCGCTGGCGGCACATCGCGGAACTGCAGTTCGGTCATGGGGCGAATTTCATCGTAGTCGTAAAAAACCACGCGACCGTGGCGCGTCATACCGAAGTTTTTGAACAGCATGTCGCCGGGAAAAATGTTTGCAGCCGCCAGCTGGCGAATCGCATCGCCATATTCGCCGATCGCGTGCTGACGCTGTTCCGGCGTGGCCTGCGCCAGCCACAAATTGAGCGGCTCCATGCGGCGTTCCAGCCACAGATGGCGGATGATCAGCACGTCGTCACGCAGTTCCATCTTCTCTGGAATGTCGCGTTCAAACTCCGCCATCAGCTCTGCCGGGATACGTGCACGTGGTATCGCGAAGTACTCAAATTCCTGGGTATCGGCCATGCGGCCCACGCGGTCGTGCTCTTTGACCATGCGATAGCAATCCCGCACCTGCGCATCAGTGACCTCTTTCTGCGGCGCGAAGCGATCCTTGATCACTTTAAATACGCGATCAAACCCTGGCAGCGTAAACACCAGCATCACCATGCCGCGGATGCCCGGCGCGATGGTGAAATCTTCGCGGCTGTGTGCCAGATAATGCAGGTATTCACGGTAACACTCGGTTTTACCGTGTTTCTGACAGCCAATGGCCATATAGCGTTCGGCGAGGGTTTTCCCCGGCAGAATCGGTTGCAGCCAGGCAACTAACGCTGCAGGCACTGGCGCATAGACCATAAAGTAGGCGCGGGCGAAGCCGAACACGATGCTGGCGTCGTCGCTGTCGGTCAAGCAGGTGTCAATCCACAAGCGTCCCGCCTCATCGCGCTGAATGGGCAGCAAACAGGGCACCATGCCATCGCTCAACTGTAAGCGCGCCACGATCCAGGCGGTTTTATTGCGGTAGAACAGTTCACCGGCGACATCCAGCGTGGCGGTGGCCAATTGAGCGGGACTGAACTGCTCATGCAAGTGGCGGACGATCCAGCCGATATCGCGGGTGATATCCTGCCAGGGTAAGCGCAAAGGAATATCGTTAAGAACCTGCCTTAATACTTCATGCCAGCTGCCTTGTGGACGGTACAGCCGCGACAATGGACGCTGGGCCAGCGGCGTTGGAGCATAAGGCTGCGACGGGAAGATAAACAGGCGTTCGGGATCCAGATGACTATGGCCTTGCAGACGGCAATAAACGGAATTAAAAAAGCTCTCGGCGATTTCATGGCGCGGATAGCCGGGGAGCAGCGTCTCATAGTGGCTTTTCACCCGCAGCCAGAACGCCTCATCCCAGTTCGACACGTCATTAAGGATGCGCAGTTGGTTGGCCACTAATCCGACATGGTGATCATAAAGATGGATACGCGCTTTCATCGCCTGCTGCACGGCATGCCAGTCGGCCTGCTCGAAGCGCTGCTGGGCGCCTGCGGTGATATCCAGAAAGCGGCCATACTGCGCGTCGAACCCTTGCAGGATGGTGTGGGCGATCAGAGATTCTCTCGGTGTCATCGGCAACGCTCCGGCAAAGAGAGCCCGTCCGTGGGCCAGGCGTGATGAAAATCCGGGGTGCGGTTCTTAGTCGCCATCAATGGCGACCCTACGAAGGTGTCGTGCGATTTTCGTAGGGTACGCATGCAGACGTATCAGAACTGCGCGGCTTCCGTCGAACCGGTCAGCGCAGTGACTGAGGATTGGCCGCCCTGAATCACATTGGTGATGCGATCAAAATAGCCGGTGCCCACTTCCTGTTGATGCGAGGAGAAGGTGTAGCCTTTTTCGCGCGCGGCAAATTCCGGCTGCTGCACTTTCTCAACGTAATGCCGCATGCCTTCACCCTGCGCATAAGCGTGTGCCAGATCGAACATGTTGAACCACATGCTGTGAATGCCGGCCAGCGTGATGAACTGGAAGCGGTAGCCCATGTCGCTCAGCGCCTGCTGGAAACGGGCGATGGTGCGATCGTCGAGGTTCTTCTTCCAGTTAAACGATGGCGAACAGTTGTAGGCCAGCAACTTGTCCGGATACTGCGCGTGGATTGCATCGGCGAAACGCTGCGCCAGTTCGAGATCCGGCGTGGAGGTTTCACACCAGAGTACATCGGCGTACGGCGCATACGACAAGCCTCGGCTGATCGCCTGCTCAATGCCAGCGCGAGTACGGAAGAATCCTTCCGCAGTGCGTTGTCCGGTGATAAACGGCGCATCGCGCTCGTCACAGTCGGAGGTAATCAAATCAGCGGCATCAGCATCGGTGCGTGCCAGCAATACAGTCGGCACGCCCATTACATCGGCTGCCAGTCGCGCAGCCACCAGTTTCTGAATCGCTTCCTGAGTGGGTACCAACACTTTGCCACCCATATGGCCGCACTTCTTCACGGATGCCAGCTGATCTTCAAAGTGCACCGCACCGGCACCCGCCTGAATCATCGACTTCATCAGCTCGAAGGCATTCAGCACGCCACCAAAGCCCGCTTCTGCATCCGCCACAATCGGCAGGAAGTAGTCGATATAGCCTTCATCTTCCGGCGACAAACCGTTGGCCCACTGAATCTGGTCGGCACGCTGGAAGCTCTGATTGATACGCTCGACCACATTCGGTACCGAGTTAGCCGGATAGAGCGACTGATCGGGATACATCTGTCCGGCCATATTGGCATCCGCCGCCACCTGCCAGCCAGACAGATAGATCGCCTCAATCCCCGCTTTGGCCTGCTGTATTGCTTGCCCGCCGGTTAACGCGCCGAGGCTGTTGATATAGCCTTTGGTGGACTCACCGTTGAGCAGCGACCACAGTTTATGGGCACCGCGCTCCGCCAGCGTACAGGCCGGATTCACTGAGCCACGCAGGTTGATCACGTCTTCTGCACTATAGGGGCGAGTAATGCCCTGCCAGCGTGCGTCGTTCCAGCTCGATTCCAGTTGTTTGATCTGTTGGTTACGATTCATAGCGTGTTCTCCAGGTTCATGGCAGCAGGCGGTAGCCCGGCAGAGTGAGGAAAGAAACCAGTTCGTCATCAGTGGTGATTTGCGCCATCAGCGCGGCTGCATCGGCAAAGCGCCCACTACGGAAGCGCTCCTCGCCCAGCGTTTGTTGCAGGGCCCGCATCTCTTCATCGAGTAGCCGCTCAAACAGTTCGGCGGTCACCAGTTGGCCATCGCTAAGGATCTGCTTGTGGTGGATCCACTGCCAGATGGAGGTACGGGCAATTTCCGCCGTGGCGGCATCTTCCATCAATCCGTCAATCGGTACACAGCCATTGCCACCGATCCAGGCTTCGAGATATTGCAACGCCACGCGGATGTTGGCGCGCATACCGGCCTCTGTGCGCAGACCTCGACAAGGGCGCAGTAGGCGCTCGGCGGTAATCGGGCCATCCTGATCGCGACTGACATGCAACTGATTAGGCTGGTCGGCTAGCTGACGATCAAATTCTGCCATCGCGATATCGGCCAGACCCGGATGTGCTACCCAGGTGCCATCGTGCCCATTGCCCGCCTCACGCGCTTTATCCTCCTGTACTTTCTGCATCACCCACGCGTTGCGTTCGGCATCTTTGCTCGGGATCAGCGCGGACATGCCGCCCATCGCCAATGCGCCGCGACGGTGGCAGGTTTTGATCAGCAGCCGCGAATAAGCATCGAGAAAGGGTTGATCCATGCTGATTTGTTGACGATCTGGCAGGATACGATCGCCGTGCTGCGCCAGGGTTTTGATGTAGCTGAAGATGTAATCCCAGCGGCCGCAATTCAGTCCCACCACGTGATCGCGCAATTCCCACAGGATCTCGTCCATCTGGAATACTGCCGGCAGCGTTTCGATCAGCACTGTGGCTTTGATGGTCCCGCGCGGCAGATCGAAGCGATCTTCGCTAAAGCGGAAGATCTCACGCCACCACGCCACTTCAGACGCATGCTCGGTTTTTGGCAGATAGAACCAAGGGCCATGCCCCTTTTCCAGCAGTGCCTCAACGTTGTGGAACAGGTAAAGCGCAAAATCAAACAGCCCGCCGGGAATGGCACGATCGCGCCACTCAACGTGTTTTTCATTCAGATGCAGGCCACGTACGCGACACATCAGTAGCGCGGGATCGGATTTCAGCTGATAGATTTTGCCCGCCTCACTGGTGAAGCTCAGCGTGCCGTTAACCGCATCGCGCAGTGTCAGCTGGCCATCCATCAATTTCTGCCAGGTCGGGGCCAGTGAATCCTCGAAATCGGCCATGAATACGTTGACGTTAGCATTCAGCGCGTTGATCACCATTTTACGATCCGGCGGGCCGGTGATCTCTACGCGACGGTCGCGCAGCAGTTGTGGAATTGGGCGCACCTGCCAGTCACGCTCACGAATGGAAGTGGTTTCCGAATCAAAGTCTGGTAAGGCACCCTGATCGTAACGCTGCTGGCGCTGCTGACGTGCTTTTAACAGGCGCTCGCGTTCCGGTGCAAAACGCGCAACCAGCGTATGCAGGAAGTCGATGGCTTCCGGGGTGAGCAGCTGCTTTTCCGCGTGGGTAAAGGGCTGAGTGAAGGTCAGCGTATTGTGGATAACTGAATCTGTCATGCGGGCTGCTCCTGTTATGATCCGTCCCCAATTTCTGGGATCCGGGTGTAGGGTAATTTTTAACCGGCAAGATCAGAGCATAATGATTTTTATTTTGTTTTCAAAAACTATTTCCATTTTAATTATTATTGCATTTTATGGCATTGATAAATATGTAATTTAAAGTCTCGAATTAAAGGCAATAACTTCCACATTATCGCAAGAGATCAAAAAAATGCCGCGACAGCACGAGGCTGTCACGGCAAGTTCGAGGAGATATTTGCGAGCTTTTAGTTTATTCGAGCGTTGGGTTCATACGACGGAGATCGAACGGTGTGATCTGGTAAACGTAATAGTTTAGCCAGTTTGAGAACAGCAGATTACCGTGGCTGCGCCAGGTAGCACGCGGCGGCAGTTCTGGATTGTCCTGAGGAAAGTAGTTAAACGGCACTTCTGGATGCAGCCCTGCATCATAATCACGATGATATTCACCGGATAGCGTTAGTGCGTCGTACTCAGGATGGCCGGTGACAAACGCCAGGCGCTTGTCTTTGCTCGCCATTAGATAAGCCCCGGTGGCCTCTGATTCAGCAAACAGCTCAAGATCGGTATAGTCGCGAATTAATTGGCTCGGGAAATCAGCATAACGCGAATGCGGAGCGAGAAAATTGTCATCAAATCCGCGGGTTAACAAGGCGTGAGGATGCAGGATTTGATGTTCATACACACCTGAAAGTTTGTTCTGACGCGTCTGTTTTGGAATGCCATACAAAATGTTCAGTGCGGCTTGCACCGCCCAACAGACAAACAGAGTGGATGTGACGTGTTCTTTCGCCCAGTGCAGCACACGCTGAATCTGTGGCCAGTATGCCACGTCATTGAAATCCACCAATCCCAGCGGGGCACCTGTGACGATCAGACCATCGAAATTATCGTGCTCAATATCTTCGAAGTTGCAGTAGAAGTTATTGAGATGTTCGCTTGGCGTGTTCCGTGACTCACGACTGTCGATCCGTAGCAGCTGCACGTCAATCTGTAGTGGTGAGTTGGACAACAGGCGTAAGAACTGATTTTCCGTTTCGATCTTTTTTGGCATCAGATTGAGGATCAATACTTTTAGCGGACGAATCTCCTGAACACTGGCGCGCGATGAGGCCATGACGAACACGTTCTCATTACGCAAAAAATTAACTGCCGGTAATTCGTCGGGGATTCTGATTGGCATAACTGACTGACCTCTTACTGATAACCGTATAAACGTTTAGACATCCAGATGCCCGAGGTTATCCTGGCATCTACTGAATGTCGAGTCTTCATGCAGTTTATGAAAATGTTTCAGTTTAAAGCAGGATTTGGAGGTCTGACTCGGTTATTTATGCTGCATCCTTGCGCAACTAACGCGGTTTTCTATGCGTTTTTTGCATATAGATGAGGCGTAATGACAGCGTTTAAGAGGAAAAATGGGAGGCTTAACTGATCAATTCTATCTTTTTTCGCAGCGCATTTAGCGGTGTTTACCCGTCAGTTAGCCACGGGTGGGATGTTTTCGTGGCTTTTGGCGGGGATTTTGCCAATGTGCAGACGTAAAAAAGCCCTGAACTACTGTTCAGGGCTTCTTCACTTATTTAATGCCTGGCAGTTCCCTACTCTCGCATGGGGAGACCCCACACTACCATCGGCGCTACGGCGTTTCACTTCTGAGTTCGGCATGGGGTCAGGTGGGACCACCGCGCTAAAGCCGCCAGGCAAATT
>NZ_JAIUDA010000035.1 GCF_020179835.1 Pantoea sp. alder81
CAAAAGAAGTAGGTAGCTTAACCTTCGGGAGGGCGCTTACCACTTTGTGATTCATGACTGGGGTGAAGTCGTAACAAGGTAACCGTAGGGGAACCTGCGGTTGGATCACCTCCTTACCTGAAGATACCTTCCCGCGTAGTGCTCACACAGATTGTCTGATAGAAAAGTAACGAGCAGAAAAAACCTCTACAGGCTTGTAGCTCAGGTGGTTAGAGCGCACCCCTGATAAGGGTGAGGTCGGTGGTTCAAGTCCACTCAGGCCTACCAAATTTCTTCTCATGCTGCGTTAAAGCGCCGCTCGTATAGTGAACTATACGTCGCGACCTTTTGCCCTGCCTGAAAAGAAATGACCGTTTGAAAAAACGGGACTCCTGGTGAGTGGTAGTAGTGGTCTCTGCAGTAACTGTATGGGGCTATAGCTCAGCTGGGAGAGCGCCTGCCTTGCACGCAGGAGGTCAGCGGTTCGATCCCGCTTAGCTCCACCATTACAGTGACTCAAAACAATACTTCAGAGCAGACCGGCAACGGTAGGCTGCGAAGTATTATGCTCTTTAACAATCCGGAACAAGCTGAAAATTGAAACGACACGTCGCGTTCATTCTCCGTAATAAGAATGAATAAACGATGTGTTCGAGTCTCTCAAATGCTTGCAGTCTGCATGCGTTGTAAAAC
>NZ_JAIUDA010000004.1 GCF_020179835.1 Pantoea sp. alder81
CGATGTGGCCAGTGATTTCTGGCTTAGCCGCTTCAACCGGCGCCGCAGCAACAGGTGCGACCGCAGTCGCCAGGCCTGGCTGCTGCATCATTGGTGCAGCGTAAGCCTGCTGCATCATCGGGTAGCCAGCGTTTGCAGGTGAACGGCTGATACGAACTGACTCTTCGCCTTCAGAGATTTCCAGCTCGGAGATGCCGGACTCTTCAACCAGTTCGATCAGTTTCTTAATTTTACGAATATCCATGACAAACTTTTCCTGCGCGTTATCAACTCGCAGCAGTTATAGCAGAGGGGATTCTCCAGCAGGACATAGGGAGTTCAGTTGGGGTTATAAGGAAAAGGTGGCGGTATGGATCGTTGGCCATCTGAATTTTATCCCCACCTGGGGATAGTGGGTGCTTTATCCCCAGGTGGGGATATCGTGGATAATATTGCAGTCTGTAAGGTGAACGACAGAAGAAGGAGGCGTAACCTTAATACGCCCCGCCATATAAATAACCACTACTTATTCAGACTAATTTTTTGCAGGGCTTCCCACAGCCGCGTTTTATCACCCTGTTCCAGATTCGCTTGATCAAGCGTGTGCAGAAAGGCGGCTTTATCGGTGAAGGGTTTGCCCTGCGCTAACTGCGCACGGATACCGCTCAGTATGCTGGCGCTCAGCACATTAATTTTGGTTCTGACCTGATCCAGCGGCAAAGGCTGCCATCCCTGCTCGGGCGTGGAGAGCCAATCTGCGCGATAGCGATATTGAATCGCTTTGGCTGCATCCATCTGAGCCTGCACAAAGGGTTTCACAGACTCGCCCGCTAAGCCCAGTTTTTCGGCTTGCTGCACAGCGCTGGCCAAAACCTTGTCTTCTTGCGGCAGATCTTCAATCGCAAGATGATTGGCGGCTTTATACCCCGCCACATCCTTCATATAAGACAGACGCTGGTTGATCAGTGAAGCGACATCACTGTTTATCGCCGGGGCCGCCAGCGCGGTAGCCGAGCAAGATAACCCCATTAACAAAATGATTTTACTGAAATAATTCCGATTCATCTCTCTTAGCCTCTTTTTCCATGAGTCACATTGCGCCGCTAATTTAACTTTTTTTTTACTGGCACCGAAACCTTTCCGCCCCCTCCAGCGAACTGATGTATTGAGTCACTAAAACCGGACCTCCCTTACATCGCTGGAGCAGATAATGAAATCGTTCAAAACCCTCGTTTGTACTCTGAGCATCACCGCCGCATTGGGCCTCTCTGCCACCGCTTTTAACGCCAGCGCCGCGCTGCCGGTTGGCGCAAAAGCACCGAATTTCGAACTGCAAGGTGCATTAGCCGGTAAACCATTGACCTTCTCGCTGCAAAAAGCGCTGCAAAAAGGGCCAGTGGTGCTTTACTTCTTCCCGGCAGCGTTTAGTGCAGGCTGTACGATTGAAGCGCATGACTTCGCCGAAGCCACAGACAATTTCACCAAAATGCACGCCACGGTCATTGGTGTAACAGCAGGGAACACCGATCAGGTGAGCGATTTCTCTAAACTGGAATGCCGTGACAAATTCGCCGTCGCCGCTGACCCAGGTGCAAAAATTGCCGCGCAGTATCAGACCACCATGCAGATGAAAGGCAAAACGCTTTCCGATCGCACCTCTTATGTGATTGCGCCTAATGGCGACATCCTGCTGAGTTACACTGATAGAAACCCGGATACGCACATCGAGAAAGCCCTCGCCGCCGTGAAGCAGTACGACGCCGCACATCCGCAAACTAACTAAGCAAAGAGGCCAGCGATGTTAACCGCCATGCTGGCCGCCTTTATTGGCGGCATCATTCTTAACTTAATGCCCTGCGTCTTTCCGGTCATCTCCCTGAAAGCGCTCGGCCTGTTGCGCCACACTGACAATGCCGCCAACGCGCGTCGTGAAGGTTTAGGCTTCTTACTGGGCGTGATCGTTACCATGATGGCGCTCGCAGGTATTCTGCTGGCCGCGCGTGCGGGCGGTGCCGCCGTGGGCTGGGGATTCCAGTTACAGTCCCCTTTGGTGATTGCCCTGCTGTCATTGGTGATCCTTGCCGCTGCGCTCAATCTGCTCGGCGTGTTTGAAGTGGGCTTGTCAGTTCAGCGCGTCGGAGCGGTGGAAATCAATCGCGGCGCATTCTTACGTTCTGCGCTGACCGGTGTATTGGCGATCCTTGTCGCAACGCCTTGCGCAGCACCCTTTATGGCAAGCGCGATTGGATATGCGTTGGTGCAACCGCCTGCTGTGGCACTGGTGATCTTCTTTGCCCTGGCGATCGGCTTTGCGGCACCCTTCACGCTGGTTTCCCTGTTCCCACAGCTGGCGAGATTCCTGCCTCGTCCAGGCGCATGGATGGATGTACTGAAGCGCGGTTTAGCCTTCCCGATGTTTGGCGCTTACGCCTGGCTGGTATGGGTGCTCGCGCAACAGGCAGGCAGCGCGGCATTGGCTACACTATTAGCAGCCTCTGTGGTGGTGGCATTCGCGGGCTGGCTATATGGGATGGCGCAACACCGCCGCTTTGCCGGTAAAGGCCATAAAGTTCTGTTCGCCGTAACCGCCGTATTGGTTATCGCCGTGCTGGCCCCCCTGCCGCAGTTAATTCAACCGGGCGCAGCGCTGGCAGGCGACCAGGTGGCAAGTCAGCTCACCAAAGAGAAGTGGACACCGCAAGCCGTTGCCTCTCAGCGCGGACATGGTAAAGCCATCTTTGTCGATTTCACCGCCTCATGGTGTATTACCTGTCAGGTGAATGAAAAAACCTCACTGTCGACGCAGGCCGTTAAAGATGCGCTGACAAAAACCGGTACGTTGTATATGGTGGCGGACTCCACCAAGTTTAATCCCGACGTCGATGACGCCATGAGCGAGTTTGGTCAGGGCGGACTGCCGATGTATCTGGTTTACCCCGCCGATGGCGGACCGCCAAAAGTGCTACCGCAAGTGCTGACACCGAGCATTGTGGTGAATGCGCTGCAAGCGGCCAGCACCAAGGCGTAATAGTTTCAAGGCGGATTATGCAAGCAAGTGATAGCGCGCGCGAAAGTTGGCCCGCGCTAATGGAACAGGCGCAGGCGGGCGATCAGCTCGCCTACACCCGACTGCTCAAAGCGCTAGTGCCGGTGATACGCGGGCAAATACGCAAACAACTCACCGACCAGGCATTAGTGGAAGATGTGATTCAGGATGTGCTGTTAACCGTGCATCGGGTGCGTCACACCTATGATCCTGCCTACCCGTTCTTACCCTGGCTGATGGCCATCATCTCCGCTCGCGCCGTAGATGCCCTGCGACGACGCGGACGCCATCAGCAATGGGAAGTCCATGTAGAAACGCTAACTGAAGCTGCTATTGCGCCAGAGGCACCACCGCTGGATACACAAGAGGAACTGGCTGGCTATCTGCGCCAGCTTCCCTCGCGCCAGCGCGAGATTGTCGAACATGTGCATCTACGCGAAATGAGCCTGACGGAAGCGGCAGAACATAACAATTTGAGTGTGGCAGCGGTGAAGTCGCTGCTGCATCGCGCGCTGAGCAATTTGCGTCGCTTTGGAGCACACCATGAATAATCATGACCTGTTAATTGAAAAACTCGGCCGCGATATGCAGCCCGTTCAACCAACGCGGCCGACTTATTGGCGTGTATTAATGTGGCTGCTACTGGCGCTGCCCTGCGGCATCGCCGCCAGTTTTCTGGTGCAGCGTACGCTAACCGATTGGTCACAACCCGGCGCAATGCGCGCGCTCATTCAACTGGCGCTGGCGTTTGTTCTCGGGCTGCTGGCCATTCGTAGCGCATTCAATATGAGTATTGCCGGGCGCCGGAGCATCAGCTGGAAAGCCCTGCTACCGATTGGTTTACTGTGGCTGGGATTGAGCCTGAGCAGCATTCCTCATGCGATCGCAGAAGCACACGACAACGACAGCACCCGTTGCTTTACCTTTCTGCTAGTGGTCAGCACACCGATGATGGCTCTGATGATTGCCAGTTTACGGAAGACACGCGCACTTCATCCGGTTCGCAGCCTGGCGATGGCCGGACTAGGTATCTCCTGCATGGCAGTCACCCTGTTGGCGTTTTGCCATCCGGTGCATCTGCATCCTATGGATTTCGTGATGCATCTGGCCGCGATAGCGGTGATTGTGGTGATGACTGTGCTATTAGGTCGCCGCTGGGTGAAGTTAGGTTAAGGCAATAAAGGGATACTCTCTAATAAGCGTTAATACAGAATTAAACGGCAGCGCATCGTAAATAAGCTAATGCGCTGCCAATCTCTCCAATTTCCTAAAATAAAACCCAATCCTTAGACCTCTTCCACTAACTTTTTCGCTTCAAGTTTTGTGAGGTCATAAGCGGCCTGCGCTTGTTCCATCTCAGAACCGTACTCCATCGCCCAGCTCGCCAAGGCCATAAACGGCTGCTGCAGCGTCTGCGCTAAAGGTGTGATGCTGTATTCCACGCTGATGGGCGCAGTCGGTAGCACTTTGCGATTGACCAGACCATTGCGCTCCAGACGTTTAAGCGCATCCGCCAGTGCTTTGTGCGTAATCCCATCCAGTCTGCGGCGAATCTCATTGAATCTTGAGGGCTGTGTGCAAAGCACGGTGAGAATTAATATTGACCATTTATTGGTAATATTTTCCAAAACAGGTCGAGTTTTACCGATGTCAATCAATGGCTTGTCAGTATTCTCATTCATGGCGATATACCCGTATATATCTGATATAAACTAAGTGCGTAATTGATATCAAGTATAGTTTTTATATCATCTGGGTTCCACTCTTAAAGGAGCATTGCAGATGAGCAGATTAGAAAACAAAGTTGCCGTGGTACTGGGCGGCGCAAAAGGTATCGGTTTGGCGATCAGCCAGCGTTTCGCCAGCGAAGGAGCAACCACCTGGTTTACATCCCGTCGTGAAGAAGAATTAGCCATTGCCAGCCGCAAGATATCCGGCATCGCTAGGCCGTTGCGCGCCGATGTCAGTCAGAAAGAAGAGTTGGCCGGTATTATGGACAGCATCAAAAACACCTCAGGCCAGTTGGATGTGTTGGTGATCAATGCGGGCATGTCGGAATACGCCCGGTTAGACGAGATCAGTGAGTCTCACTACGAGCAGATTTTCGGACTTAACGTGCGCTCGCCGCTCTTTGCTTTACAAGCTGCGCTGCCCCTGCTCAAACCAGGTGCGAGCGTGGTGTTGATTGGCTCAATTGCTGATGTGATTGGCACGGAAGGTTATGGTGTTTACTCTGCCAGCAAAGCCGCTCTGCGCTCCTTTGCCCGCACGTGGACCCGTGAACTCGCCCCTCGCGGTATTCGCGTCAATGTGGTCGCACCCGGCCCTGTGGATACTGAAATGATGGCAGCAGCTTCAGAACAGGTACGAAAAGGGCTCACCAGCGCCATACCGCTCGGCAGAATGGCGAAACCGGAAGAGGTGGCCAATGCCGCGTTGTTCCTCGCCAGTGATGAGAGCAGTTATATCGCGGGCGCTGAGATCTGCGTTGATGGTGGGTTGACGCAGGTTTAGAAACGACATTTAAACAGCCATCGCAAGATGGCTGTCACTAAATTCAGAGATAGTCAGTGTTCGAAAAGAATGCTTTGCTCACCACACCTTAAGCACTCTGAATTATTGCGAAGACCGCTTAGCCCATCACAACATCGAATCACTTATATTGGGCGGAGGACTCACGCGCATCACCACATTCATTGGAATATTTTTAGCGGGATGGCCTTTTTCAAATCGCCACTTGTTGACAGCTCTTATAACCGCGTCATCAAACAGATGGTCAGGTGTGGATTGAACAATGCGCATTTCACTGACCTTACCTTGCGCATCGACATCATAAAAAAATTGCACCTTTCCTTCGATATGATTCTTTGCAGCATAAAAAGGGTAATCAGGCTTATCCATTCGCAGGGCTTTGGGATGTGCTTTATTGGCGGATGGAGTGGTGCAACCTGCTAATGCCAGAGTGAGAATGATGGGCAGTACCTTGAACATAACAACCTCCTGTTGTTGATAATCATTCTCATGTTATCATCCCTTCATATCAACAAGATAGCGCCAGTTTTGCGTAAAGAAACCTTCATTAGGCTTCTGCTACCATGTTCACCCATCAAGATTAAGGATTAATCGTCGATGAAAAACATCGTATTTATCTACATGCCCAGTCCAACATTGTTCAGAACACCGGGATTCGGAATAGGTGGTGGATTGTTTGCCTATTTTCGCGAAGATAAATATATCGCCGCAGTGCAGAAGGCGATCGATAAACGCCAATTGAACTGGCGCTTCACCCGCGACACCACAGAGTCGAATATTGAAACGCTTATGAACGAAGGTGTTGAATTACTGGTCTGTGCTCCCGGTCTGCGCTTTATGTTTTATCGAAAAAATTTTGATAAGCAACGCATGGTGTTTCTCACTACGATGGAATTTATGAGTAACGACGTCCGACCCGTTATGCGTAAAATACGGGAGCTTGAAGATAATCAAGAATCATTACGTTGAAGGTCCCAAATACCTCAGGTTGGATATCTGAGCCCGAACATTTTAGAGTTAGTTTTAGGACGAAGGTGCGCTATGACGCGCACCCCGAAGCAGATGTCGATAACAAAAGTTATTGCGGAATCACCTTCTCCGCCTTCAGCCGATCAAACAGCCCAGTAAACGAATCCAGCGTTGAACGATATCCGGTGAAACCCGCCTTACGGCTTTTGCTCATGTCGGTGAACGCTTCCATTGGACGACCCAGATCCGCATCGGTGTGCCACCACGAAGCCAGCTTATTAATATCCGCCTCACGCAGCTGTTCGCGCGCGGCAATTTCACGCCATTCGTCTGCGGCTTCCTGCATGCGCCCTTCTAATGGCATCATCTGCGCAGGAAACGCGGCGGCCTCAACGCCAAAGTACGCGGCCAGACGGGGCCACAACCAGTTCCAGCGGAACACATCGCCGTTGACCGCGTTAAAGTCCTGATTCGCCGCTTCATCCGCTGTCGCTGCCCACAATAACTGCTCCGCCAGCAAACCGGCGTCCGTCACATCCGTAATACCGTTCCACTGCTCGGGCGAGCCGGGGAAGATAAACGGCCAGCCCTGCTCTCGACACAGCGTGGCATACACCGCCAGCGTCTGACCCATGTTCATGGCATTGCCCAGCGCATAACCGATGATGGTGTGCGGGCGATGCACGCTCCAGCGATAACCATATTTCCCGGCACCTGCAAAGATTTCATCTTCCTGCGCATAGTAGAAGTTATCGACCGGCTGGCGTCCCTGCTCTTCGCGGAATGGCGTCACCGGTACCGCGCCTTTGCCATATGCCTCAAACGGGCCCAGATAGTGCTTCAGACCCGTGACCAGCGCCACATGCGAACCCTTGAGGCGCTCGCCGAGCGCCTCAATCACGTTGCGCACCATGCCGCCGTTAACGCGAATATTCTCTTTTTCATTCTCCTGACGAGACCAGACGCTAAAGAACACCGCATCAGGCTTCTCTTGTGACAGTGCGACGCTGACCGCATTAGCATCGGTGAGATCTGCGGTCAGACTGCGGCAACCCTCAGGGATCGCGCCGCGTCCACGGGATAATCCAGTGACCTGCCATCCTTCACTTTGCAGTTTTTCCGCCAGCGCACGTCCAATGACGCCGCTGATGCCGACAATTAACGCCTGCTTTTGCATTTCAATTCTCCTCGGTTTCAGTAATCATTAGCCTAATAGAGAATTTAATTCCTATCTCTGGCTTTAATTCACATCATTCACAACCTGGATTCATGAATAGATGCACGATCAGCGCCTGAAAGACATTGTTCCCTTTGTAGCCAGCGTCGAGAGTGGCAGTTTTGCAGCCGCGGCGGAACGTTTGCACCTGACCGGTTCAGCCGTCAGTAAAAGCGTGACGCGATTAGAAACCCGTCTCGGTTCACGTTTGCTGGAACGCACCACGCGCAGCCTGAAGCTCACCGATGCCGGTAATGCCTACTATCAAACCTGTCTGCGCATCATGGAGGAGCTGGCCGAAGCTGAAGCGGTGCTGGCAGCGCAGCGCAGCATTCCTTCGGGCAGATTGCGTGTTGCGGTGCCAAATACTTATGGCCGCCTCGGAGTGATGCCGCTGCTGATTCCGTTTTGTCAGCAACATCCCGAGTTGGAACTCAACCTCACCTTCTCGGATCGTTTTATCGATTTGTTTGATGAGGGGATCGATGTCGCGGTGCGCATTGGCGGTTCGCCGGATGTACCCGCATCGCTAGGCTGCCGACAGATGGGGCGCGAGCGCATGGTGTTTTGCGCTGCGCCGGAGTATTTAGCCCGCGCAGGTCGTCCTCGCAACGAAAGCGAGTTGTTGCAGCATCAGGCGATTATGTACGAACGTGTGGATGGCAGCAGTAAGCCCTGGCTGTTTACCACCGCCGATGGGCATCCGCACTGGCGCAATGTGCCACACCGGATGGCACTGGGCGACGTGGATGCGCAAGTTCAGGCGCTGTGTGGCGGATTGGGCGTGGCGCAGATGCCCTCGTGGTTGGTGCGCGAGCCGCTGGCGCGCGGTGAACTGGAGATCATCTTGCCGGAACAACAACCCGATGGTCTGGCTCTGACGCTGATCTGGCCGCGCCGCAAGCAGTTGTTGCCGAAAGTCGATGCGCTATTGATGGCGCTGGCAGAATTACAGATTCGCTGAGGTAGGCGGCCTGAAGGCCACCCACACCACGAAGGTCTACAAATCATAACCACCTGCACGTTTTGCACGACGGCCATCGCTAAGTGCACGTTTCGCATCCGCGCGAGAATGATGGGCAAATTTTGCGGCGGCGCTGATGATGGCGTGTATGATTTGTAGCGTCGCAACCGTTGTGGAAACATTTAGCGAGACGCAATGTACTGTCCCTCGTTCATAGATGAGCTGAGATTCAACGGCTCAGCGGTGATTTAACCGCCGCGATAAGCGATCGCCAAAAAATTGCAGCACCGTCACCAACGCCACCAGCACCACGATCACCGTCAGCATCACCTGCATATCAAAGCGCTGATAGCCGTAGCGATAGGCGAGATCACCCAATCCGCCCGCGCCAATGGCACCCGCCATGGCGGAAGCATTGATCATCGTCACCAGCGTGATGGTAAAGCCACTCACAATGCCGGGGCGCGCTTCTGGCAACAGCACATGCCAGACAATATGCCAGCGATGAAAACCCATCGCCTGCGCCGCTTCGGTCAGTCCTTTGTCCACCTCACGCAGACTCACTTCGGCGATGCGCGCAAAAAAGGGCGTCGCTGCTAAGGTCAGCGGCACCACTGCCGCCCATACGCCATAGGTGGTGCCTACAATCCAGCGGGTAAACGGGATCAGCGCCACCATCAGGATCAAAAAGGGGATCGATCGAAACAGATTCACTACCCATCCCAATACACGATTCAACAGCGGGCTGGGAAACAGATCGTCGCGACCCGTTACCACTAAAATCACCGCCATCGGCAAGCCAATCGCCAGCGCTAAGAGTGATGACACGCCGACCATCAGCAGCGTATCCAGCAGCCCGGTCCATAAACGATCAAGACTCAGTGACATAACCTGTTACCTCCAGTTGATCCGCTGAGTCTGTCAGCAAGTCATATACCTGCGCCGCATCATGGTGGGCATCCAGCAGCAACAGCAGTTGCCCGGTGGGCTTACGCTCAACCCACTCGACCGCGCTATAAATCAGCGTTAACGCACCCGGCACGCGTGCGCTGATCGCCGCCAGATCGGGTTGCGCGCCCTGACCGCTGTAGCGTAATCGCACCAGTAAACGTGAATCAGGCTGCTGGCGCGTCGGCGTCAGTAGCGGTTGCAGTGCTTCAGGCAGCGCCGCAAACTGCGGGTTGAGCAACTGCCGCGTGGTCTCCTGTTGCGGATCGCTGTAGACCTGCCACACCGGGCCGCGCTCAATGATTTCACCCTGATCGATTACCGCCACCTGGTGACAGAGATCGTGCACCACATCCATTTCATGGGTGATCAGCACAATGGTGATGTGCCGCTGCTGATTGATTTTTTTCAACAGCGCCAGAATTGAACGCGTGGTTTCGGGATCGAGTGCCGAGGTCGCTTCGTCACACAGCAACAACTCAGGGTCGTGCACCAACGCGCGCGCAATGCCGACACGCTGTTTCTGTCCGCCAGAAAGTTGTGCAGGCCATGCGTTTTGGCGCGCCTCCAGCCCCACCAGCGCCAGCAGTTCATCCACCTTCTGCCGCCGCTGTTGCGCGGGCACGCCCGCCACTTTCAACGGCAACTCAATGTTTTCCCGAACGGTTTTCGCCGACAACAGATTAAAATGCTGGAAGATCATCCCGGTGCGACGACGCCACGCCACCAGTTCGCGGTCGGTTAAACTGCTGAGGTCGATACCATCAATCACCACCGTTCCCTGGGTGGGCCTTTCCAGACGATTGAGGCAGCGAATCAGCGTGGATTTTCCCGCGCCGCTGCGGCCAATAATGCCAAAGATCTCACCGCGCTTAACCTGCAAATCGATCTCCTTCAGCGCCTCCTGCGTCTGTCCGGCATAACGTTTGCTCAGCGCACGAATCTGCACGTGCGCCTTGCCAGGCACATCCACGGTGGGCGTCAGCAGCGCATCATGTTCGCCGGGAATCGTCAGGCTCACCATCCTTACTGGCTCCAGCCCGGCTGATACAGCTTGCCGTAAAAATCATCCAGTTTGGCGCGTACCACCTGAGAGTGCTGGTAAATATCGACAAACTTCTTCAGACGCGGATCGTCCTGATGTCCTTCGCGCACCACGAACTGAATCACATACTCTGGATGTTCGAGGCCATCAAACAGCAGCGCATTGTTGGGATCGATGGTTTTCGACAAACGCAGATAGTGCGGATAGCCTTGCGCCAAATCGACTTCATCCAGCGAACGCGACAGTTGTACCGCTTCGACTTCGATGATCTTCAGATGCTTCGGATTGCTGGCAATATCATCCACGGTGGATTTCAGGCCCGCACCCGGCTTGAGAGTGATCAGCTGCGCCTTCTGCAGCAGCAGCAGCCCGCGTGCGCCATTGATGGGATCGTTGGCAATCGCCACCGTACCGCCGTCAGGGATCTGATCAATGGCAGTATGTTTTTTCGAATAAAGACCAATGTTATTGATGATGGCCGGCGCATAGGGCACCAGGTGGAAACCGCCCTGCTGATTGGCGTTTTCAAGGAAGGGTTTGTGCTGGAACAGGTTCACATCAATGTCGCCGTTCTCCACGCTGACATTCGGTGCGGTCCAGTCTGTGAACTCCACCAGCTGCACCTCAAGCCCCTGTTTTTTGGCTTCGGCCACGGCGGTTTCAAGCGGTGGCGCGAAGGCTGCTGTGGTACCCACTTTCAGCGGGCCGCTGTAATCATTGGCGGCAAATGCGCCGAAGGTCAAAATCGAGGCGCTGAGCGCCAGTACCTGTGCAATCTTCATATCAAATCCCTGAGGTTAAATTAACGAATATTTTGAGCGGGACGCCAGCGCGCCGCCGGGTGGCGATCGGGCAAACGGTCCTGCTGCTGGAATATTTTTTGTCGTAAGCTGCCGGGCTGATAGGCGGTTTTATAACGACCGCGCTGTTGCAACTCCGGCACCACCAGATCGATAAAATCGCGGTAGCTTTGCGGATTCAGGATGCGCGTCAGGTTAAAACCATCGATGCCACCTTCATCGATCCATTCAATCAACGCATCCGCCACCTGCGAAGGGTTGCCGACAATCAGCGGATAACGGCTGCCCATGGCGTGCTGCGCCAGCAAGCGACGGCGTGTCCAGCCGTTGAACGCCTTACTCACCGATTCAATGGCGCGCGTGTCGCCGCTTTGGATAGGTTCATCCAGACCAAACGCCGCCAGATCCAAGCCAATCGAACTTGAGAAGTGTGCAATACCCGCTTCCGGGCTGGCATATTCGAGGTAGCTGCGATGCTTTTCCTGCGCTTCGCGTTCAGTGGGCGCGACAATCACGCTGACACCCATAAAAATGCGCAGATCGTCAGCATGTCGTCCTGCCGCCACCGCCGCCTGACGTAAACGTGTGGATTGCTCGCGCATCGCCGCCGGTGAAGCCGCATTCACAAACGAGCACTCAGCGTGGCGTGCGGCGAACTGCACCCCGCGCGTCGATGAACCCGCCTGAAACAGCAGCGGTGTGCGTTGCGGTGAGGGGCTGCTCAGGTGATAACCCTGCACCTGATAGAACTCGCCCTGATGATTGATTGCATGGATCTTGCTGGCATCGGCGTACAGCCGTTTGGCTTTGTTCGCTTGCAATGCATCATCCTGCCAGCTGCCTTCCCACAGTTGATAAGCCACATCGAGGAATTCATCCGCCTGGTCATAGCGGCGGTCATGATCTTGAAGCTGCTTCTGGCCCATGGCGCGTGCGGCGCTGTCGAGATAGCCGGTGACAATATTCCAGCCAATGCGTCCCTGGGTGAGGTGATCGAGCGTCGAGAAACGGCGAGCAAACGGATACGGCGCTTCATAGCTGAGGTTAGCGGTGACGCCAAAGCCGAGATGTTGCGTTACGCTCGCCATGCCGGAAATCAGCATCAAGGGATCGTTGACTGGCAACTGGATCGACTCGCTGGCGGTCAAGCCAATGCCATCTTGATACACATCGTAGACACCGAGAATGTCAGCGATAAACAGGCCGTCAAACAGGCCGCGTTCCAGCAGACGTGCCAGATCCAGCCAATACGTCAGCGAATTGAAATCCACCGAACGATCGTCTGGATGCGTCCACATCCCATGATGGATGTGCCCCACGCAGTTCATATTGAATGCGTTCAGCAGAATGTGTTGCTGGCTCATATTGTCCCCCGGCGCGGCGGCAGCACATCGTTGAGCAGATAGTTGCCAATCGCCGGATATTTCCAGCGCACTGGATCATGTAGCGTGTGGGTACGCGCATTGCGCCAATGGCGATCAAAATGGTGCTCTCGCAAGCTGGCGCGCGATCCGCCTAACTCAAACAGCAGATTGCCGGCTTCCAGCGACACTTCGGTGGTCCAGGCGCGCGCTTTCGCCACTTCTATTGAGGCACGCGCAACGTTTTCCGCCGTTGCTTCACGCTTCGCAGCGTCTACCGCCTCTCCAGCGACAGCCAGCAATGCATCACCGGCACTCAGTCGTGCCGCCATTCGGCCAATGCGATCCAGCGTGAGCGGATCCTCGCTGGCTTTTGTCACGCCGCTGTCCGGCCACGGCCGCGCACGTTCACGCACAAAGCTCAGCAGGTCGTTAAACGCCTCACGCGCGATACCCTGATCCACTGCGGCATGCATAATCTGCGCGAACGGGCCAACG
Source organism: Pantoea sp. alder81 (assembly GCF_020179835.1). Lineage (GTDB taxonomy): Bacteria > Pseudomonadota > Gammaproteobacteria > Enterobacterales > Enterobacteriaceae > Pantoea. The sequence goes on from NZ_JAIUDA010000004.1 coordinate 13,359, forward strand.
GTGGTTGGTCTTTCAAACGCGGTTTGGAACGGCACCACATCTTCTGCGGCAATCGCCACCTCGCGGAACTGCACGCTGCCGCTGCCGGTGGTGCGCTGACCAAAGCCGCTCCAGTCATCAATCACCGTCACACCAGGCTGCTGGCGCGGGACAAACACCAACTGCTCTTTACCGTCATCGGCCAGCGCTAAAGTGGGAATACGATCGGCGAACAGCGCCCCCGTGGCATAAAACTTATCGCCGTTGAGGCGTAAACCTTCGGCATGCTGCGTGATAGCGGTGGATCGTTGATGGGCGGTGGGCGAACTGAACTCGGCTAAGGCATTACCCAGATGCACCCCGGCTGATACTTCGGCGTAAAGTCGCTGCTGCTGCGCTTCACTGCCGTTGACACGTAACACTTCCAGCGCATAAAAGTGATTTTGCGGCACCTGGCCGATTGAGCCATCTGCTGCACTGAGAATCACGAAGATCTCAGCCAGTTCGGCGGTGGAAATGGCGATGCCGCCATGTTCGCGCGGCACGGTGATGGCACCGAGGCCCGACTCAAAATAGCGCTGCAGTTCTGCATGCGGTAGCTCGCGCTCGAAATCGCGCTGCGCCGCACCGCTGCGGAAGCGCTCAGCAAGGCTGTACGCGACTTCCAGCGCATGTGCTGCACTGCTGATACGCTGCGCACGCTGTTTGGCGGAAACCTGCGTCATGGTAACTCCTTAAATCCAGGCATGACGCGCAGGCAGCACGTCGTTGAGGTAATAGTTGCCGATGGCGTGATGCTTCCAGCGAACGGGATCGTGCAACGTATGGGTGCGCGCATTCCGCCAGTGCCGATCAAGGCCATGACGCAGCAGCGTGGCGCGGCTGCCGCCCCATTCCAGCAGTTTCTCGCTGGCGCGGAGTGCGATCTCGGTGGTGAGCACTTTGGCTTCTGCCACCGCAATCGAGGCGCGCGCGCAGTTTTCAGCAGTGAGTGACTGCTGATCGATGCTATCAATCACGCGGGCGGCACGGGCCAACAGCGCATTGGCTGCACTCAGCTCGGTACTGATGCGCCCGACGTCGGCGAGGATATAGGGATCGTCGGCATTACGACTGACTCCGGCATCGACCCATGGACGGGAACTGCTGCGCACGAACGCCAGCGCCTCATCCAGCGCCCCCTGCGCGATCCCGGCATCGATGGCAGCCTGAATCAGCTGAGATACCGCACCGCGCAGCGTGGGTTTTTCGGCTGCAGGCAGCGGCATGGTTAGCGCCGCCTCCACCGTAACCTGCTGCAGTTTCACTGTGCCGCTGGCGGTGGTGCGCTGTCCGATGCCTGACCAATCATCAATAACTTCCACCCCCTCAGCAGGCAGTGGAATAAACGCCATCACCGGCTGTTCAGCGTGAAACGCCGTGGTGGCAAGCACGTCCGCGAACAACGCACCAGTGGAATAGAACTTTTCGCCCGTCAGCTGCAAATCCTGTGACGTTGTCACCAGCTGTGCCTGTACATCCCGCGTATGTTGGGTGTTTTTCTCTGGCCCGCCATTACCCAGACGTTGACCCTGCACCACTTTGCTCAACAAAAACTGCTGCTGTGCCGCGCTGCCTTCGCCAAGAATGAATTGAATTAAACCAAAATGATTTTGCGGAATTTGCCCCAGCGAAGGGTCGCTGGCCGAGATCACGCGAAAGACTTCCGCCACGGTCTGGAACGACAATCCGCCACCGCCGAACTCGCGCGGCACGCTAATACTGCCGAGCCCCAATTGGGTGAACTGATTGAGCAGTTCACGCGGATAAATACGCTGCTGGTCGCGTTCTACCGCACCGGCCAACGCCTGCTCTGCCAGATGTTGAGCGGCGGCAATGGCTTCTGCATCGGTGGTTATCACCGCAGCGCGCGGCGTTAAGGAATCACTGTTTTGCGTCATGTTTTATTTCACTTTTTACCGCGCAGTGAATAATAAGCCCGCTCTTTAGTGAGCCGCAGGCCATGGAATGTATAAAGAATTGAACGGGATATTAATCAGGGGGGATAAAACAAGTAAATAGCGTGGGTTATGCTATATCTGGCAATCCGTTGCCACTAATCAGATATACCATCATCAAGCCCTGGGATAATAAGGAATACGCGGAGAGCAGCAAGCGCGCTGAAAATAAATGCCGAGAAAAGTCTTAATAGCAATTAACACTAATGATGGTTAAAAAACGCATTAATAAAATAAAATGCCCAGTAGCGAGATGATGGTACTGGGCATCGTGTTTAATTCTCTGACTCAAACAGTGCGCGGGCGTAATTCTGTGAAGAGACATTTTTCTCGCTGTGCGGGATCTCCACGCTATCGATAAGCTTGGCCTGTTGATAGCTTTTTACCGTCTCATGCTGAGTGAGTTGCTGCGTGGTCTGCGCTGCCAGCTCACCCTTTTTGTTCTGCGAAACCACGGTCTGACTGCGCTCTTCATCGTCAATCAGATGGAAACGGTAATTCTGTGATGACTTAAGTGCGGTCAGTTTCGCTGCCCCATCAGAATCGAGTGCGGTATGGAAACTGGCCTTGAGTTTGAACAGCGTATCCTGTGTCAAATCCTGAGTATCAGTATGCTGCTGCGAGCGGGTTTGCTGCGCAACCTCTAATGAGAAAGTATCCTGCTCCTCCGGTTTATAAGGATTGTCAGAACGTGGCGTCTGCTGATAGCTGGCGGAGAAATCGGCCAATCCGCTAATGGCACCGTTCTTCGCGGCATTAGCATCAATTGAGATCACTCGCTGGGTATTCACGCTATGGCTTGCCTGTCCTTCAGTAGTATTTAGCGCCCGGAAGCTGGATTTGAACAACGACAGCATGTCACGATCGCCGTGCCCACGCGCAGCCGCCTGATCAAATTTGGCAGACCACTGTTCGAGTGCGGCGGCCTGCTGTTCGGCGCTGCCTGCCTGAGTCAGCCTGGATACATCTGTATCGAGCTTGATACTGACATCACCGTTGTGAAAACCGAGCCAGCGCTCGTTATCATCCGCGTGAAGGTTGAGGGACTGCGTAACGTTGTCGCCATTACGCAGATCGGTCTTCAAATCGACGCTTTTCAGCTGCGAGGTATCAAACTTCATCAGGTCGCTGATATCTAATTGCGTCGTCCCTGCGTCCAAACCGTCCAATGCTTTTTGCAAGCCGTCGGAGAGTTGGCTGATGGCAGCGGCTTCATCACTGTTGAGTTGACCGCCACTGGTATTCAGCTCCACCACCAATCCGCCCTGCTGGCGCGTCATTTGCAGACTCACCTCAATCCCCGACTGTGTGGTCAGGGTGAGTGCCACCGCACTCTGGCTATTACTGGTGACATTGGCTGCGGAGGTTGCGGGTACGCTTAAAGTGACATTGTCACTATTTTGCATCAAACCCTTAAGCAAACTACTGCCGATACCGCTCATGCCAACACCACCCGATTGGGCCGCCGCATTGAGTTGCGCCTGCAAATTGCTGCTGATCGTGCCACTGCTCTGCACCTGTGCTGGCACAATTTTATAGATAGCTGCGATGGCCTCACTCGCCTCACTGAACGTCACTTTAGTGGACGCTTCAGCCTGTAAGTGGCTTTGTGCTGCCCTGCTGTTCGCGGTGATATTTACGCTTGAACCCGCGGTAATCAGGTTGCGTAACACGCTGTTGCCAATCCCGTTTAGCATCAAAATAATCCTTCTTGTGAACTATTCCTGAAGGTTATCGGCAAGAGTTCGCCTCGCTTTAATATTCTCCCTGAGTTGTTCACTGCACTCTTCGCGGCTGGCACTTCTGGCACAGCATCTGTCTGCTTAAACACAGCCGAACCCGCGCGTCTGATTTACGTTGTTGATCAACACATTGTCTACCACACAGGTAGCATCTCATTTCAACAGAGGTAAGGTCGCGATGAACAACCTGCATTATAAAAGCTTGCTGGAAATTGGACGCCTGATTCAGTCTGGCGACATCACCTCGGTAGCGGTCACTGAAGCGCTGTTAACGCGCATCGACACTCTGGATAGCGACCTGCACAGCTACTTCCACGTTATGCGCGACAGTGCCTTAAAGCAGGCGGCTGAGGCTGATCAGGAAATCGCTGCGGGTAAACTGCGCGGTCCGCTGCACGGCGTGCCGATCGCGTTGAAAGACCTGATCTGGACCAAAGACGCCCCCACCAGCCACGGCATGATCATTCATAAAGATCACTATCCATCGGAAGACTCGACGGTGGTTGATCGTTTCCGCGCTGCCGGTGCGGTGATCCTCGGCAAGCTGACGCAAACCGAAAGCGCCTTTGCCGATCACCATCCAGAGATCACCCGCCCTAACAACCCGTGGGGCAGCGCGCTCTGGACCGGTGTCTCCTCCAGCGGTTCTGGCGTCGCTACCGCCGCTGGGCTCTGTTATGGCGCCATTGGCACTGATACCGGCGGCTCCATTCGCTTCCCGTCAAATGCCAACGGACTGACCGGCATCAAACCGACCTGGGGTCGCGTCACGCGCCACGGTGCCTGCGAGCTGGCCGCTTCGCTCGATCACATCGGTCCGATGGCACGATCCGCAGGTGATGCCGCTGCGATGCTGCAAGCCATTGCCGGGCGCGATGATAAAGATCCGACCTCCAGCAGCGAGCCGGTGCCGGACTATCTGGCCTTAATGACGCGCGGTGTCAGTAAAATGCGCATCGGACTGGATGCGGGCTGGGCGTTGGAAAAGGTGGATTCGGAAACTCGTGCCGCGTTGGAATCGGCGATGGCTACCCTGACATCGCTAGGTGCCACCTTTGTTGACATTACCGTGCCTGATACGGAAAAAGCCGCCGCCGAGTGGAGTGCGCTCTGTGCAGTGGAAACCGCCCTGGCGCATGAAGAGACCTATCCGGCGCAGAAAGATCAATATGGTCCGGGATTATCTGGCCTGCTGGATCTCGGCCATCAGGTCACTGCACTGGAGTATCAGCGCCTGCTGCTGAGCCGTGCGGCACTGCGTGGTGATATCTCAGCCCTGTTTAGCAAAGTGGATTTGATTCTGGCGCCCGCCACCGCTTATGCCGGATTAACCTGGGACACCATGACCCGTTTTGGTACCGATCAGGCACTGTTTAACGGCGTATTGCGCTATACCAGTGCATTTGACGCGAGCGGACATCCTACCATCACCCTGCCTTGTGGCATGACTTCGGCTGGTGCACCCATTGGTTTCCAGTTAGTAGCCGCCCATTTCGATGAAACCACAATGATTCAAGGCGCATGGGCTTATCAGCAAGTTACTGAATGGCATAAAAAACATCCAGCCCTCTAATAACGTTTTACCTGGCCGCACTGCATGACGGGTGCGGCCTTTTTACGCCGTTATGGCCTGAAACTTGCTTGATTTGTTGTGATTTCACCCTTTTCGCCAGGTTTAGGGGATGTTGCCATGAAAGAAACGTTCACCACGGATCACTTAGATAATCGCCACCGCTTTGATGCCTGGCGTGACGCCGTCTGTTCGCGCTTGATTAATGCAGAGGCGCGTCAGGTTAATGCCGGTGCATTTTCCGGCAGCTTTGGTTATTCAATGTTGGGCCATGTCGATATTGCACACCACGTGTCGCAAACCGCGCTGGTGTGGCAACGCACCACCGAATGCATCCGCCGCCATCCTAATCATGATTTTTATCTTGGCTACGTCCGTTCCGGCATGGGGACATTGCGGCAAAATGACCACCAGTCACGCGTGTGCGCGGGTGACGTGGTGATTTACGATGCCGCAACGCCCTTTGATTTCGCCATGGATAACGTGGCCATTAACATTGTGCACTTGCCCCGCCAGATGATTGAAAAAGAGGCGCCAGCGATTGCCCGGCTCGCGGGAAAAACGCTGGACCTCAGCCGTCCAGGTATGACCTCACTCAAGCAACTGCTGGAAGAGGCGTTTGTCTTCAACGCCGAGCGTGAAAATACCTTTCTCGCGGAACAGTTCGCCAATACGCTGATCAATATGATCTCGGTGAGTGTGAATTTGCAGAAAGGTGATGACGCGTTAAAACCGGATCTTTACTCGCGGGTGGTGAGTTATTTGCGGCAGAATCTGCAGGAAGCGGATCTGACCATGGCGCAAATTGCCAATGCCCACCATGTTTCCCCGCGCACCATCAGCCGCGTGTTTGCTGCACACGGCACCACGCCGATGAATTTTGTCTGGCAGGAGCGCCTGCTGGCGTGTCGCAAGGCACTGGCAGAAGGTAAAGCGCGCAACATCACTCAGGTAGCGCTGGATCATGGCTTTAGCGATATGTCGCATTTCAGTCTCGCTTTCCGCAAAGCCTTCGGTTACACCCCGAGCAGTTTGCTGCGACAAACCGAGGTATAACGGCGTCTTGTTCTACCCTTTCTGCAACTGACTAATGACACGCTCAGCAGTAAATTCCAGACTGCTGCGCGTGTTCATCGCTTCGGTACGCATAAATCGATATGCACCTGATTCATCCAACCCGAAAGTCTGCATCAACACGCCCTTGGCCTGCGCCAGGCGCTCACTCTTCGGTTTACGCTGCTGGCGAGCCTGCAGTTGCCCCCGCAACTGGGCATTCTGCCGGGCGGATTGCCAGGAGCCGATGATCTGCACAATCAAGGCAAAGGGATTAAGTTCTCGCTCGGCGATAGCAGTGGGCTGCAGTTTCATTAACAGCGGAAACAAGCGCGCATCGTGGCAGTTCGCCAGGGCAATCACCGGCGTATGATGCTGTTGCAATGAATGGAACAGCGGCGTTAATAACGCCTCGTGGTGATTTTCAATCGCCACCAACAGCAGTTGCGCGTCTGCCGGGCATTCGGCGACAGGCGGCCAGCTGTGTTGTGCGTGACAACCGATTTGCGTCAGTGAGGCACAAAAAGCCCGCACGCTTTGCGAATCAGGATGGAAAATATGCAACTGCACACCCGCAAGCGTTTTCAGCAAAGATGGCTCATTCATGTTTCACCCGTGTGCATTCTGAAGTTCGTACCATCACGTTAGAAGAGTCGGGCAATCGATGCTGTGTTGCTGCTGCCGGATGCTGTGTCAGGCGAGACAGGGCATTCACCCCGTCCCGCTTCCAGGATTTAGGCGTGAAAGCCTAAAAACTGCTCCGCCACACTGGCACTAGGCTGGGTGCGCGGATCAATCTGCTGCACGATCTGCCCTTTTTCGATCACATGAATCCTATCCGACAGCGCATACAGAAACTCGATATCCTGCTCCACCAGGATGATCGAGATATCCATTTCATGACGCAGCCGCTGCAACGTCTCAATGATCTCCTCGCAGATATTGGGCTGGATGCCTTCGGTCGGCTCATCCAGCAGCACCAGCTGTGGTTGCCCGCAGAGACAGCGCGCCAACGCCAGCAACTGCTGCTCACCGCCAGAGAGTGCGCCGCCCGGCTGGGCCAGTAAGCGTTTCAGGCGCGGGAAAATCTCCAGCATCTGTTCGATGATTGGACCCGCACGTGAAAAGTGCTTCACGCAGCCCATGCGCAGGTTCTCCTCCACGGTCAGTAGCGGGAAGATTTGCCGCCCTTGTGGCACAAACCCGATGCCCGCCACCGCCCGTTGGTGGGCCTGATAGCGCGTGATATCAATGCCGTTCAGCGCGATAGTTCCCTGCCAGGCGGGCAGTTCTCCCATGATGGTGCGCAGCAGCGTGGTTTTTCCCATGCCGTTTCGCCCTAATACTCCGGTGAAGGATTTCGCCCCAACAAACAGCTCGGACAAGTGCAGAACCGGAATTTTGTTGTAGCCCGAGACCATCTCTTTTATTTCAAGCATGTTTAATCTCCAGATTGCCGAGATACGCCTCTTTCACCAGAGGATTCTGCGTCACCTCGCGGAAAGTCCCCTCCGCCAGCACCGCGCCCTGATTAAACACCGTGACCTGCTGCGCGATCATGCTGATGAACTCCATATCGTGCTCCACCACCACCACGGTGCTCTGTTGATTGATCGCTTTAATCAGCTGGGCGGTTTTGCGCACTTCCTGATGCGTCATGCCTGCGGCGGGTTCATCCAGCAACACCAGTTGCGGACGAGAAATCAGGATCATCCCTAACTCCACCCACTGTCGCTGCCCGTGCGCCAGCTCCGAGAGCACGGCATCCTGATGATCTTCCAGTCCGATATCGTGCAATACCTGATCAATTGCGGCAGGCAGAGCCGCTTTCGCCAGCTTATTGGCTGCCGCCTGCCACAGATTCTCCCGGACGCTCAACCCTTCAAAGACGCTCGGCACCTGAGTTTTGATGCCGATACCCAACCGGGCGATATCCCAGGGACGTTTGCCTGAGATCACTTGATTGCGATAGCGGCATTCACCGCGTGTGGGCGTTACCTGACCGCTGAGCATTTTGAAAAAGGTGCTCTTTCCCGCGCCGTTCGGGCCAATCAGGCAGCGAAGCTCACCTTCATGCAGGGTAAAATCCACCTCCTTCACCGCATGCACACCACCAAAACTGACGCCCATTTTGCGCGTTTCCAACAGGACTGTTGCCGTCATGGTTTCACCTCACTCACCGATGTACGGGTTGCCGCCAGCGTGGCAGGACGCTTGCGCCGCCACAGCCGTTGTACGGTCGGCAGGATGCCACCGGGGATCAGCAGCACAAACACCGCCAGAATCACGCCGAGTACCAGATTGACATCCACCGTTTGCTGCGCGCCCAGCCGTGTCACCATCCACTGCAATAGCACACAACTGATCACCGGACCGATTAGCGTGCCGCGACCGCCGACAATTACCCAGATGATGATTTGCGCCGACTGACTGATGCTGAACACGCCGGGGCTGACAAACGCCCCCCAGTTGACGTAAAGACAACCGGCTAATCCGGCAATCGCCGCGCCAATGGCAAAGGTCACCAGTTTATGAGCCGGCACGTTATAGCCGAGCAGACCCGCACGCTGTTCGTTTTCCCGAATCGCCACCACGGTTTTGCCAAAGCGGCTGATTAGCACAAACTTCAGCAACGCATAGCACAGTGCCAACGCACCGGCGGTGACCATAAAGATCGCTTCAGGCGACAAGATCGCGTCTGGCTGGAACGGCATGTTAAGTGTTGGCACCGACGGGATGCCGTTAAAGCCGCCCAGCAGCGCTTCGCCAATATGGTATTCACTGCCCGAGGTGGAATTCACCCAGTTAAACAGCACCAGGCTCACCGCCAGAGTGATAGCACCGAGGTACACATCACTGACGCCACCGTAGAAAATCACGTAACCCAACAACAACGAGAACAGCGTTGGCAGCAGCACCGCCATCACTACGGCCCAGGTGGAATCACCCCAGTTGATGGCGCAAATGGCGTAGGTGTAGGCACCCAGACCGAAAAACGCTGCCTGACCAAAACACAGGATGCCGCCATAGCCCCAGATAAACGCCAGGCTGAGTGATAACAATCCCATCACCAAAAACACTGTGATAGAGAGCAAGGTGTACAGCTCAATCACGCCTGAGAGCCAAAACGCCAACAGGATCATCATCAGCGCACTGAGCAGAATGCGCACTTTTTCCGAAAACAGTTTCATTACAGCGATCTCCTGAAGAAGCGCCCGGTGATGCCCTGCGGCAGCAGACGCAGCAGTACAATGGCACTCAACAGCAGCGCCACCGCACCAAACACCGGCGTGGAGAGATAAGTGACTAATTGCGAGATGGTGCCGAACAGCATGGAGGATGAGAGCGTGCCAGCTATGATGGCGCTACCCCCGCCAATCACCGTGATAAAGGCTTTGGCGATAAAGCTGACGCCGATGGTCGGAATCACACCGGTAATGGGTGCCAGCAGCGCGCCACCCAAACCGGAGAGCGCGGCTCCCAGACCGAAGGTCAGGCTGTAGATTTTACCGGGATTACTGCCCAGCGCCGCCGCCATGCGCGCATTCTGCATGGTGGCACGCGCGCACAATCCCAACGTGGTGAAGCGCAGCAGCAGCCACAATGCCGCCACCAGGCACAGCGCGAACACAATCATAAACAGCGAGTAGCCGCTGGTGCTGTAACTGCCCACATTCACGCTGGGCAGTGGCGAACTGATGCCCAGCGTGGTGTTGCCAAACAGCATGGTCGCGGCTCCGATTAACGCCAGACTCAGTCCCCAGGTGGCCAGCATGGTGTCGATCATCCGGCCATACAGATGACGAATAATGACGCGTTCAATCACCATGCCAAACACGCCAACACAAAGCGGCGCAACCACCAGCATGGAGATCCAGATCGGCACACCAAAGTGGTTAGTGGCCATAATGGCGCTGTAACCGCCCAGCATCATAAATTCGCCGTGCGCCATATTGACGATTTTCATCATGCCAAACACCACCGCCAGCCCCAGACTCATGATCACCAGCACCGCAATGGCATTCAGCACTTCGATGCCATAGATAATCGACAGATCCATTAGCGCCTCCCGTTACAGCTCAATCTGATACTGTTTGGTATCACGTGGATTTTTCTTCAGGTCGCACACCATGGCGGTATCGACCGGTGCCTGATTGGTGAAGGTTTCCAGTATCTTCATCTGATGGTTCTCCACCTCGGCAATGTGCACGTCCAGCGAACAGTGATGCGTAGTGGGATCGACACTCAGCTGACCGCTTGGCGAGGTCAGTGTGACGCCTGACTCCAGCGCTTCGATCACTTTCATGCGGTCGATATCCCCCGCCTTACGCACCCCCTCGGCCCAAATCAACATTCCCTGATACGCGCCCATCGCCAGATCGCTGATGTACATATCGCCGTAACGTGCATGGAATTTATCGACAAAAGCTTTGTTCTCGGCAGACGGAATTTCTTGCATGTAGTTCGCCGCCACCAGAATGCCGTTGCTCTCTTCTGGCGACAGAATGATGTGTTCGTTGCCGCCGCCAAACACCGTAGAGGCAATCGGGATCTTGCCGCTCATGCCTGCCGCATGCCATTGGCGGTAGAAGGAGATGTGCGCGCCGCCCACCAGCGCTGACCACACCATGTCTGGTTTGGCGCTCTGGATTTTTGAAATGGCGGCGCCGAAGTCCGTGACATCCAGCGGGAAGAACTCTACCGTCATGACCTCACCGCCGTTGTCACGCACTGACTTCTTCACCCATGACGAAACAATCTGGCCGTAGTTGTAATCCGCCGCCAACACGTAGACTTTCTTGCCCCACTTCTTCATGGCGTACGGCACCAGTTTCTCTACGGTTTGTGCCGGCGTGGAGCCTGAAGAGAAGTAGTTGCGATCGCAGACGCCGCCTTCGTACTGCGCTGGATAAAAATAGAGCGAGCGGAAACGATCCAATACCGGACGAATCACCTCGCGCGATGCAGACGTAATGCCGCCGTGCACCACCGCCACTTTGTCTTTCAGCGCGGCCTGCTGGGCGTATTGCGCGTAAAGCTGCATGTTAGATTGCGCATCATAATTGATGATTTGCAGCGGTCGGCCTAACAATCCCCCGGCTGCGTTGATCTCATCCGCGGCTAAGTTGATGGCGTTGGACATCGGCTTGCCATAAATATCCAGCCCGCCTGACAAATCGAGAATGCTCGCCACTTTGATGGCGTCTTTGCTGTCAGCGGCGAAGGTGAATTTTGGTGCTACCCCCGCAGCCAGGCCCAATGCTGATACGGCAGATCCCTGAAGAAATGAACGACGACTAATAGCCATAGCACCCTCGCAATGAAGTAATTGGAATAAATAGAGTTGGAGTATTCCGGGAACCGGAAGAGATATACGGATACACAGACAGCGCTGTCTGCATTAATGCGAGAAAAGGGCCACAACATTGGGGCACGTTTTTAGATTAGCAATAAGCGGGCCAAAACCTTCATGTTCGTTGAAATTAATCTTATTCCCTGCCAGCAGAAGCGACCTCAACGAAAATTATTAACGCATTTAATCCTGACTAACATTAATTAACTCCAGTTACCTGGCCTTAATGCACTTAATTAAAGCAATCAGCACCATCAAGGTGCACTTAAATCTTTTAACACTGCGCTGTCCGCTCAAACACAGCGAATGGCAGCATTAACAAAGATGTAATTACCAGAAGCGTTAACGTCATTCACACACTCATTCATCTCATCAGTAAAAATCTATTCAGGAGCCATTATGTCGGACCATTCGGTATTACCTTCCGATGCCGCGTTAAAGATTCGTGCTATCCAATCCCTGCTGTCAGAAAAGGGATTTCTGAGTCAGGAGGTCACTGACACCATCGTGGATTATTTCGAAACTAAGGTCGGCCCACGAAATGGCGCGCAGGTGGTGGCGAAAGCCTGGTGCGATCCCGCCTTTAAAGCCCGCTTACTGGAAAATGGTCGCGAGGCGGTGAATGAACTTGGCTTCTCGGGCTTCGAAGCCGCCACCCTGCACGTGCTGGAGAATACCGACAGCGTGCACAACGTGGTGGTGTGCACGCTTTGCTCCTGCTATCCGTGGCCGGTGCTGGGCTTGCCGCCCATCTGGTTTAAATCGACACCTTATCGTTCACGTGTGGTGATCGATCCCCGTGGCGTATTAGCGGAATTTGGCACTGAAATCCCGGCCAATAAGGAGATTCGCGTTTGGGACAGCAATGCCGAAATCCGTTACTTCGTGCTGCCACAACCCCCTGCAGACAGCGAAAGCAAGAGTGAAAGCGAACTGGCCGCCTTGGTCACGCGCGACTCCATGATTGGCACACGCACGCTTTGAGCGGAGAAATACCATGAATAATATCCACGACTGCGGCGGTATGCAGAATTTAGGTCCGATCGAGATTGAAGCCAATGAACCTTATTTTCACAGCCAGTGGGAAAAAGATATTTTCGCCACCACGCTGGTGTTCTTTATGAGCGGAAAAATCGTGCTGGATGATTTCCGTTTTGAAATCGAGAAAATGTCCGTAACGGAATATTTGCAATCCAGTTATTACGAGCACTGGTTATTTGCCATTGAGCAGTTGATGTGTAAAACCGGCGTTTTCACCGAACAAGAGTTGCAGCAGCGTCTCACTGAACTCTCCGCCTGAGGACACAACATGAATACTTATTCACCGCAGGGCTACCTGGATTTAATTACCACGCCGCCCAATTACCATCGTGAGGTTGAGGTCGCACCGCAATATCAGCCGGGTGACAGCATTATTACGCACAATTTAAACCCGCTGAGTCATACACGCCTGCCGCGCTATGCGCGCGGTAAAAAAGGCGTGATTGTTGCCAACTACGGTGCCTGCGTATTCCCCGATGCGCTGGTCGCGGAGCAACAAGAGAAACCGCAGTACGTCTATCTGGTGAAATTCACCGCTGCCGAGTTGTGGGGAGAGAATAGCGAAAATTTCAGCGTCCACCTGAGCGTCTGGTCCGACTATATTCAGGGCAAAAGTGAGGATGCTGCGCATGGATGAGTTAAACGCGATTATTGCTCAGGTAAACGAAGCCGATCCCGCCTTTGCACAACCCTGGGAAGCCGATGCGTTTGTCATCGCGGTGGCCCTGTCACAACGCGGCTATTTTAGCTGGCCCCAATGGGTGGAGCAATTTGCCCAGGAGATTCGCGACTTCCCGCAGCGTAGCGATGAAAGCGCCCACACCGCCTACTATCGCCAATGGCTGAGATGTCTGGAAAAAATCCTGTCACAACATCATTTGATTCCGATGTCCGAACTGCTGATTCGTGAAGAGCAGTGGCGTCAGGCTTTCCTCAACACGCCACACGGCAGCCCGGTGGATCTCGCCGCCGCCAGCTGTCCGCCCGACCACCCGCATGATCATGGCCATCATCATCATCATCACGACCATCACCACCATGATCATCACGACTCGCAGCCGCTGATCCAGCCGCTGCGCGTCTTTGCCGCTGTCGGGTAATTCTCAGGAGCATTTATGAAGGTGCTGAGTCATAAGCAAAAAGGCGCGGCGGTGATTGGTAGCGCCGTGCTGTTTAATTTGCTGGTCATCGGCACGGCGTTGGTGACGTTTCAGCATTCACCCGCCGCGCTCAGTGTCGCGCTGTTGGCCTATCTGTTTGGTTTGCGCCACGCCGTTGATGCCGATCATATCGCCGCCATTGATAATGCCACGCGCAAGCTGAGCAATGAGGGCAAGAGCCCATTTACCGCAGGTATGTGGTTCTCACTCGGCCACGCTTCTGTGGTGCTGATCGCCTGCCTGATATTCGCTTTGACCACGCACCCCTTGCAGCAGATGTTTCCCGGCGTGAAAGAGGTTGGCGGTATGATCAGCACACTGATTTCCGGTGCTTTCCTGCTGCTGCTCGCCTGGGCTAACTCCCGAACTTTGTGGCAATCTTTTCGCCAACGTCAGCGGTTGCTGCGTGGCGATACAACGCTGCTCCCGCAGGAGAGCCATCACCATGGTGTGTTGACCCGTTTGTGCGCGCCACTGTTTCGCATGGTGAGCAAAAGCCATCATCTGTTCCTGATTGGCTTCCTGTTCGGCATTGGCTTTGATACCGCCACCGAAGTGGCGATTTTCGGCATGTCCGCCAACCATGCCGCAGGTGGCGAGGCGATGTTGCACATCATGCTGATGCCGCTTTTATTCACGGCGGGCATGATGCTGATCGATACCACTGATGGCGTCATGATGTTGAAACTGTATCGCTGGTCGCAATTCGATCCGTTGCGCAGCCTCAACTACACCCTCGCCATTTCATCACTCTCGATTGTGGTAGCGTTTGCGATTGGCTGTTATGAGGTATCGACAGTGCTTCAGCTCACCACACTGCTCTCCCCGGCGCTGGATGGCGTGATGGAAGCCGTCATCAGTCAGATGGGTTGGGTGCTGATTGTGACGTCCATTGGTGTATGGCTGCTGTTTTCACAGCGGGCCAGGCGTCGGGCGCTGTAAGTACAATGGCGGCCGTGTGCCGCCCTGTTTATAGAATCTGCTCATGTAAAATCCCCTCTGCGTTAGTAAACATCCTGTTAAAGAAGCCTTTCCCGAAACATGCCACCAAAAGTTAAATCCACCATTGAAATTAAGAATCATTCTCAATAAGGTGTTTTCTCTTTTTTACTCTTACAAGGAAGTGGTTGAATATCATGGCAAAGCATATTTATGCTCGCTCGCTGCTCAGTATCGTTATTGCAGCAGCATTACAGATTCCAGCTGTTCAGGCCGATGACAACACGATAAAAGACAGCCAAACCGCAGAAAAATCACAGCAGAAACCACTGGCGATTTCCGATAAGAAAAGCAGTACGGAAAATACCCTGGTGGTGACAGCCAGAGAACAGACTCTTCAGGCGCCAGGCGTCTCCACCATCGACAGCGAAGCCATCAAAAAGCACCCTATCCAGCGCGATGTGGCCGAAATCATCCGCACTCAGCCCGGCGTCAATCTCACCGGCAATTCCAATAGCGGCCAGCGCGGCAATAACCGTCAAATCGACATTCGTGGTATGGGCCCGGAAAACACCCTGATTCTGATCGATGGCATGCCGGTCAGCAGTCGCAACTCGGTGCGCTACGGCTGGAGCGATGAGCGTGATACGCGCGGTGATACCAACTGGGTGCCACCCGAAATGATCGACCGCATTGAAGTGATTCGCGGTCCGGCGGCGGCACTTTACGGTAATGGTGCGATGGGGGGTGTGGTCAATATCATCACCAAACCCACCACCGACGAATGGCATGGCAATTTCAATACCTACTTCAATGCGCCGGAACACAAAGATGAAGGCGACACTAAGCGCTATAACGCCAGCCTGAGCGGCGCACTGGCTGATAACCTCACCCTGCGCCTGTACGGTAACTGGAGTAAAACCCAGGCTGACGCGCAGGACATTAACGAGAGCCATACCACCCCGCGTATTGGGTCTTACGCAGGCAGTTATCCTTCGGGCCGTGAAGGTTCGATAAACAAAGATATCCACTCTGCCCTGCGCTGGGAGTTTATGCCGCGCCAGGCTCTGGAACTGGATGCCGGCTTTAGCCGTCAGGGCAATTTGTACGCCGGAGACACGCAGAACACCAATACTAATGCGCTGGTGCAGAAGTATTACGGCAAAGAGACCAATGTGCTCTATCGCCAGACATTGAGTTTGAAATACACCGGCGCGTGGGATAACGGTGTCACCACCAATAACTACGTGCAGTTTGAAAAAACGCGCAATACCCGACTCAATGAAGGCCTGTCGGGAGGTATCGCCGGGATTTTCAGCCCATCGAATGAAGGTTTCTCCACCATCTCACTGTATGACACTAATCTGCATTCTGAGGTGAATATTCCGCTGGAAGCATGGGTGAATCAGACACTGACGCTCGGTGCAGAATTCAATCATCAGGCGATGAAAGATCCCGCGTCAAATATCGAAACCACCACGGCTGGTGGCACGGTCAACGGCATCACCAGCGATGGACGCAGCCTGTATAGCTCGGCGGATATTTATGGTGTGTATGCCGAAGATAACATTGAACTCACCGACTCAACCCGCCTGACGCCCGGCATCCGCTTCAATCATCAAAGCATCAGCGGCAGCAACTGGAGCCCCGCGCTCAATCTCTCGCAGGATCTGGGTGACGACTTCACGCTGAAGTTAGGCATCGCACGCGCCTGGAAAGCCCCGAATCTTTATCAAACCAACCCCAACTATCTGCTGTTCAGTAAAGGCCAGGGGTGCTATGCCAGTTCCAGTTACTGCTATTTGCAGGGTAATAGTGATTTAAAAGCTGAAACCAGCGTCAACAAAGAGATTGGTATTGAATATCATCATGATGATATTCAGGCCGGACTGACCTGGTATCGCAATGATTATCACGACAAAATCGAAGGTGGCTACAGTCCGGTTTATAACAACGGCACGTCGGATGTGTACAAGTGGGAGAACGTGCCGAAAGCCGTGGTTCAGGGGCTGGAGGGCACGCTGAACTTCCCGATCACTGACTCGGTGAAGATGAACAATAATTTCACTTACATCATTGATAACGAGAATAAAACCACCGGCGATTATTTGTCGATCATTCCAAAGTACACCATTAACTCAACGCTGGACTGGCAGGCCACCAACGATCTCTCGGTGCAGGGCACGCTAACCTGGTATGGTCGTCAGAAACCGAAGAAGCTGAACTATAAAGGGGAAGCGACATCGGGCAGCGAAACCCGCCAGGTTGCTCCGTACGCGCTGGTTGGCATGAGTGCGACTTATAACGTGACGAAGTATCTGGATGTCACCGCCGGTATCGATAATCTGTTTGATAAACGCCACTTCCGTGAGGGCAACGCCCAGAGCACGGGCAATGCCACCACCGGCGCCTATCTTTGGGGCGCGGGCGCAAACACTTACAACGAATCAGGACGCACCTACTATATGGAACTGGGGATGCATTTCTGATGTGAATCAGCGGCTATCGGATCCGATGGCCGCTCTATTTTAGGGTGCATCATGATGCGCACCCATCAACCAGAGTATCGGAATTTCAATGCTTTATAGATTTCCAGCAATAAATCGTCCCCTTAGCCTGCTGCTGTTGTTGCTCAGCAGTGTCACCACCAGCGTTGTTGCACGCCCGAATATGACGCCGCTCGGCCCGAATATCGCCGACAAAAGCTCCGCTTATTACCACTTCTCCATCAGCGAATATGACTCGGCAGATGGCCAGCGGCATTACAAAGTTTGGACTGCTGTGCCAGATAAAGCGCCTCCGCCATCTGGCTACCCGATGATCACGATGCTGGATGGCAACGCGGTTATGGACAAGCTGACCGATCCTCTGCTGCAAAAAATGTCAGCGGGCAACCCTCCGGTCTTAGTGGTGGTCGGGTATCAAACCACCCTGCCGTTTGAGGTGAACGCACGCACCTTCGATTACACCCCGCCTGACAAAGAGCATGGCGAGGCAGGATACACCTTTAGCCGCGGTCGCAAGGGCGGCGGCAGCATCGCATTCCGCACTTTGCTTGAGCAGCGTATCGT
The DNA here is from genome assembly GCF_020179835.1 of Pantoea sp. alder81. GTDB lineage: Bacteria > Pseudomonadota > Gammaproteobacteria > Enterobacterales > Enterobacteriaceae > Pantoea. The sequence goes on from NZ_JAIUDA010000004.1 coordinate 31,264, forward strand.
CCCAGCAGCGGGGAAAGGTTTGCGTATTAATCAACAACAACGCGCGCTGTGGGGGCACTCCTACGGCGGATTGTTTGTGCTCGACAGCTATCTCTCCTCTCAGCTGTTTACGCGCTATTTCGCTGCCAGTCCATCGGTCGGCCAGGGATTCAACTCTCTGTTGAGTGAGATGCAGAACCGTAAACCCAGTGATAAGCAGATCACCCTGATGGAAGGCAATGGCGACCGCCGCAGCGACAGCAACACGGCGGAACCTGAAGTATTGCGCGCAGTGCGTACCACGATCAAAGGTATGGCGGAGAATGGCGCGGCTGCGCGCTATCAACTTTATCCGGGACTTTCCCACGGACAAATGTTTGGTGCATCAATGGAAGAGGCGCTGCTGGAAATGTCGCAGGTAAAATAGCGTGGTGAAGTGGGCGCATCTGGGTGCGCCCACTGAATGGCTTAATTAAAGAACTTTATATCCGTGGGCGTGGATACTTTTGCTGCATCGCCCGCCGCTTTCAGCTCACCGCTGTTCTCATCGAAATGGAACAGGGAAATATTGTTGGTGAACACGTTAGTGACATAGAGATATTTCCCGCTGGCATCAAATGAAAACGCCCGCGGTTCAATGCCGTTGGCTTTATAACTCACCGGCTTGCCTAATTGACCATCCGCCTCAATTTTAAACACCAGCAGCTTATTATCCGAACCGCGATTCGCCGCAATCACATATTTACCGTTTGGGCTGAGAATAATTCCGCCGCCGCCACGGTATTCCGCGCTGTTATTTTCACCGTTCAGCTTCACGGTGGCAGTGCGATCGAGATGATCGTCTTTCACCGCAAATACCGCTATCTCACCGGCCATTTCTGTCGTGACATACGCATGTTTACCATCTGGTGAGAACACCATATGACGCGGGCCAGAACCCGCGGTAAAGGTCACGTCGCGCGCGCTATCCGCTTCCAGTGGCTGTGCTTTGCTGGCGTGATAACGATAGGCATGCAGCTTGTCACCGCCCAGATCGGCCGCGTACAGATACTTACCGTCGTGGGTAAAGGTGGTCGAGTGTGCATGACCGCCATCCTGACGCCCTTTCACCGCGCCCGTACCATGGTCAAAGGCAAAGTGCTGCACCTGCTCACCCAGTTTACCGTCGTGATGAATCGGGAACACCGACACGCCCGCGCCGCCTTTCGCCACCGAGTAGTTAGCGACAAACAGGAATTTCCCGTCCGGGCTGATGGTGGCGTGCGTCGGCTGTTGCCCATGGCTATCAACCACATTCAGTACCTTTACCTGACCGTTTTTATCAACGGACAGTGCGGTGACAGACCCGGCATTTTCTTCATTGGTGGTGTAGGCAAAACGTCCATCGTGGGATTTTACAATCCATGACGGGCTTTTCATTTTGATCACATCAAGTGGCGTTAAGGTGCCGTCAGCATTCACCTTAAGACGATATAAACCTTCGCTTGGATGTTCAGGTTTTTGCTCTAAGGGTGCATCGGGAATCGATGTCCAGGTGCCCACTAGTGCTGTTTGATGATGTTCCGCGGCATTTGCCATAGCGCTCCCCGCCAGTGTAAAAACAGCTACGGATAATGCCATGGTTATGTTTGCTGCTAAACCGCTGATCACGGCTTTTTTATTTCTATTCATTTTAGTACCCCACCATAATCGGAATGTTTAACGACTATAGTGGGATTAAATTGAATAGCGCCCGGCCAGGGTGACCGGGTTCACAATATAGCAGATTAGTTTTTAGGAAATCGTGCCTTTAAATTCTGGCTCGTCTCGGTTCAAAGTAAATATTTGCCAGTCAACCTGTTTGGCATGCAGCGTAAATACCGCCGTTGCCAGGGTATTCTCTTCATCCGGATCGTTCGGCGAGAGGCGATAAATGGGCAGCACGGCATCATGCTGGTCAGAGAGAATCGCTTTTGCAGTATCGCCATCCAGTTGCGTTTGCATCTCCAACCACTCAATTAAACGCTGCTGGCGTGAGCCGGAGCTGGCGGTAACGACCTGTTCAACGGCATCAAGCTGCGGGTGAATCAGGTGATTGGCATGAGCGAACACTTCGGTCAGTTGCGTTACGGAGCAACCCGAACCCGTTGCTTCCACGCTAAACAAACGGCTATCGCCCATCTGTCCCAGCGTGTGGTGGAACGATCCGGCGCGCGGTGATGCAGTCAGAATCGCGATGGCCTCGTCCAGCGTGGCCGCATTTAGCGCGGCGCGGGCCAAAACCTGGCGTGGCATGCCTTCAGGGCGATACAGCGCCCGAATATTGTTCACCGTATTCACCACGCCCTTCTCATTGACGGCAATCGTATGACCGCAAATCGAACCCGGATAAGCAAAGCTGGTAAAGGCCAGGCCGTGTTCTGGGCTGATGCTGACGATGGCACAGTCATCGCGTAATTGAGGAAAACCATCTTCGTTGTGCGCAATGGTTAACACGCCATCAGCACTTTGACCCGCGACGGTGGTACATCCATCCGAGGTTGAACGCACCAGATCGCCACGGCAGTTCCAGGCAAACACCTCATCAATCGGTGCCTGCAAACCCTCAGCCAGCCCTTCCAGCTCTTGCCAGATCAGCGGATAGTGTGCCTGGACCAACGCACGCATGGTCAACGTTTGATCGGCGTCTTTCATGGCTGTCACCGTCTGCCAGAGTGCGGTGAGCGTCAGCTTTTGGTGCCATGCTTCATGGCCAAATTCACCCAGTTGCTGGCCAATTTCAAAAGCAGAACCACTGATTGCGAGTTTTTTCATTTTGTTATCGTTCACTTCTATTCAGGATACGTGTTGCAAGAATTCTTTCAGGCGCGGATTGTCGCTGGCCGTCAGCAGCATATCAGGTGAACCGTCTTCGGCAATGGTGCCGCCATCAATAAAGATCAGACGTGAGGCCACATCACGAGCAAAGCCGATTTCATGTGTCACGATCACCATCGTCATGCCCTCTTCAGCCAGTGATTGCATCACTTTCAAAACTTCGTGGCGCAATTCTGGGTCGAGAGCTGAGGTTGGCTCATCAAACAGCATCATTTTTGGTTTAACAGCCAGTGCACGTGCAATCGCCACTCGCTGCTGTTGGCCGCCAGAGAGTTCAGAAGGATAGTGATTGGCGCGCTCCCGCAAACCCACACGATTAAGCAGTGCCATGGCTTGTTCACGTGCCGCGGCTTTGCTCTGCTTACGCACGCGAATCGGACCAAACATCACGTTTTCCAGTGCGGTGAGATGCGGGAACAAGTGAAATTGCTGAAACACCATACCCGCCTCGCGGCGAATATCGCACTCATTGGCGTGCGGATCGGTGATGTGCATGCCTGCCACCAGCAGTGTACCGGAAGAGATCTCTTCGAGTTTATTGATGCAGCGTAGCAGCGTCGATTTACCCGATCCCGATGGCCCAATAATCACCACCACTTCACCGCTTTCAATCTTTAAATTGATGTCGTGCAGTACCTGAGTGGTGCCGAAACTCTTCGACACCGCGCTAAATTCAACCATGCTCATAAAATATGAATCCTTTTCTCCAGTTGCTTCAGCAGGAAACTCAGGCATAACGTCACCAGCAGATAAATCATCGCCACCGCTGTCCAGACTTCCAATGCGCGGAAGTTACCGGCAATAATCTCTTGCCCCTGGCGAGTTAATTCCGCTACGCCAATCACAATAAACAGCGATGTGTCTTTAATACTGATAATCCACTGATTGCCTAACGCGGGGATCATACGACGTAGCGCCAGCGGCATAATAACGTGTAATACGGTACTGCGTTGTGATAAACCCATTGCCAGACTGGCTTCTTTGAAACCTTTATTAATGGAAAGAATTGCACCGCGTGTAATCTCCGCAATATAGGCACCAGAGTTAATTACAATGGTTACGATTGCGGCCGTCACCGGGTCGATACGGATCGGCATGACCATCGGCAGTGCAAAGTAGATAAACATCACCTGCACCATAATTGGCGTGCCGCGAATTAGCTCAACGAAAATCAGCGAAAGGGTTTTTGATACTCTGCCGCCTAACGCGCGACAGGTGCCCGCCAGCAAACCAATAATAAAACCACCCACCAAGCCTGATAAGGAGATAATCAGCGTTAACTGTAATCCCTGTAACAGCAGCGGGAGGGACTCCCAAATATATTTACTTTCGAAATTCATCTTTCAACCCGTAAAAGCGAAACGAGGCCGGTGTGCACCGGCCTGGCGGGATTATTTAGGCTGTTTGGCAAACCACTTCACGTAGATCTTGCTGTAAGTGCCGTCGGCGCGCAGCGCTTCTAACGCGGCGTTAATTTTAGGCGTTAAGCTGCTGTTCTTCTGCATAGCGAAACCATACTGCTGTGGCAAAATGCTGTCAGTTTCACCCGTGGATTTCACTTTGCCATCGCCCGCCGTTTTCACGTAATAGAGTACGTTAGGTGAGTCATGCACCACGGCATCCAGATTACCGGCTTGCAGGTCGAGATACGCGTTATCGATATTGGGAAATTCAACATAGTCCGCTTTATATTTGCTTTTCATAAAGCTGGCGGCAGCAGTACCTTGTTTCAGACCCACTTTCTTGCCTGACAAATCGCTAAATTTGGTGATGGAATTATCAGATTTTTTTACCGCCATCAATAAATCGGCGTCATAATACCCTTCACTGAAATCCACTACCTGTTTACGTGCATCGGTAATAGTAATACCCGCCATCGCCACATCCAGATTACGGGATTGCAGACCGGGAATTAAACCGCCGAAATCCATTGGACGTAATTCATAGCTAACATGCATCTTCTTAGCAATGGCATCCCATAAATCGATATCAAAGCCGACATATTTGTCGCCTTGTTTAAATTCAAACGGGACAAATGCGGTATCCACACCGACGGTTAATTTATCTTGCGCTGCTGCAACAAAACTGGCTGAACAAGCAACCAATGCTAACGTAACTTTTAATTTAGAGAATAATGCAGACATAATAACCCTCAGCGTCAGTGAAATAGTATGCGATGAATGTCACCCGGCGAAATATTTCGGCGGGAGTAAGAAGATAAATCCATTTGATATTCAGGGCGCATCCGATCACGCCCTGATAAAACGACGGCTTATGCCGGGATAATATAATCCCGTGTTTCGGGCACCGGCGTCTGTGCGCCGTTCATGATCATCGAGAGGAAGCTGTAATAACCATTAATACCAATCAAATCCACTACACCTTTTTCGCCCCATAAATCGATGGCTTGTTGCCAGGTGGCGTCAGAGACTTTTTGCTGTTGATGCAGTTGCTGGCAGAAGTGGTAAATCACCCACTCATCTGCCAGCAAATCATTGGGCAGACGATTTTCATTAATGGCCTGTACAGCAGCAGCGGATATGCCCTTGTCTCGCGCGATGGGCGCATGAATCGCCCACTCCACCGGCTGCGACCAGTGACGAGCCGTCATGAGAATCGCCAGTTCCGATAAACGCTGACCGAGCGCGCTGCGATAGCGCAGATACTCTCCCATGCGCTGTGCGTGTGCCATCAACTCCGGGCTACGTAACAGCGGCTCAAAGGGTGGAAGCAGCGCACCACGTGGCCCGTTAATGATCTCTTCTGCCAGTGGACGCTGCTGCTCGTCCCACTCGTGTTCCGCCAGCGGCGGCAAACGATTGATCATAATTTACCGCTCTCTTCGCGAATAACAGTGGCCAGCGTATCCACCACAAAGTCCAGTTGGCTCGGGGTGATGATAAACGGCGGTGCAATCAGGATATGATCGCCATACTGCCCGTCAATGGTTCCGCCCATCGGATAAACCATTAAGCCGCGTGACATACAGTTGGCTTTAATCCCGGCATGCAATTTCAAGGCGGGATCGAACGGTGTTTTGCTCTCTTTATCGCGCACCAGCTCCACACCCGCGAATAGGCCGCGTCCACGTGTGTCACCCACATGGGGTAATGCGCCCAGCACTTCACGCAACGCATTTTGCAGGTAAGCGCCCTGCTGCTTCACCGCATCCAGCAGATTGTCGCGCTGAATAACCTGCTGCACCGCCAGCGCGGCAGAAGCCGCTGTAGCGTGACAGATGTAGGTATGACCGTGCTGAAACAGACCACTGCCCGATTGCAGTGCTGCAACGATCTTTTCACTGGCTAGTACCGCGCCGATAGGCTGATAACCGCCGCCCAACCCTTTGGCGATGGTGACCAGATCCGGCACCACGTCATCTTGTTCAAACGCGTGTAGCGTCCCGGTGCGGCCCATACCGCACATCACCTCATCGGCGATATACAGGATGCCGTATTTATCGCACAGCGCACGCACGCCTTTTAAGTAGCCCGGCGTTGGCGGGGTAGCGCCAGTCGTAGCCCCCACAACCGTTTCAGCGCAGAAGCCAATAATGGTTTCCGGGCCAGCAGCAATGATTGCCTGTTCCAGTTCGTTGAGCAGACGCGTGGTGTATTGCTGCTGCGTCTCATCAGCACGACGATCGCGATATTCGTTACAGGCAGAGACGCGAATCACATCAATCAGTAATGGCGCAAACTGGCGACGACGCCACTCATTGCCGCCAACGGCCAGCGCACCCAGCGTGTTGCCGTGATAGCTCTGCTTACGCGCAATAAATTTGGTGCGTGACGGTTGGCCGATTTCAACGAAATACTGACGCGCTAATTTGAGCGCGGTTTCCACGGCTTCAGAACCGCCGGAAACGAAATAGGCGTAGTTGAGATCGCCAGGCGCAGTGCGCGTCAGGTGCTCGGCAAGTTGTTCAACGGTGTCACTGGTGAAGAAGCTGGTATGAGCGTAAGCCAGTTGGTCGATTTGACGATGCATCGCGGCCAACACATCGGGATGCGCATGCCCTAAGCAGGAAACGGCGGCGCCACCGCAGGCGTCAAGATACTGCTTTCCTTGTTTATCGAAGATGTACGCCCCTTCGGCGCGAGCGGCCACGGCGGGCGTGCTGCGCAAACTGCGGTGAATAATGTGGCTCATACTGGGTCCTGCTCCTGAATACGCTGCGGTGATTAAGCGCATCTTGCAGGATTCATTTGGATCACGTCAATGCAATAATGATTCACATGCATTCTATTTTCTTATGACGGATGCAAATGAATCATTGATCAGGATTTGGCGGGCACCACATACGCACCTGATTCAATCAGATAGCGTTCAGCATTTTCGATTTTACTCACGGCATCACGCCCATGGCGCGCCACCAGCATCGCCAGCAAACACTCGGCCAGCCCCATGCCAGAGACCACAGAGGGGAAGAAGGACGGGCTGTCGATGGAGAACAACAAGGTGCAATCGGCGGCTTGCGCCAGCGGAGAGACCGGTGAATCGGTAATCGCGATGATCTTCGCGCCTGCCTGTTGTGCGGCGTGCAGCACATCCAGTGACTCGCGGGAATAAGGCGCAAAGCTGGTCAGCAGCACACAATCCTGCGCCGTGAGTTCGCGGGTAAATACTTCGATATTGCTGGCCAGGCCATCAATCAACGAGACCTGACGATTGAAGAGTCGGTAAACATAAAACAGTGACCAGGCGATGGGAAAACTGGCGCGAAAGCCGCAGATATACACGTTATCAGCCGCATCGAGCAGGGTCACAGCCTGCTCCATTTCCAGCTGATTTTCGTTTTGCGTAAAGGCCAGATTGGCCTGATGCGCGCTAAACACCTCATCATACAGTTGTGGCTGAGTCCCTTTGGCGATCAGTTTCTCGGCTTTGGATACGTATGTATCATTGCGCAGGCCAATATCATCAATGAAGGCATCTTTCAGTTCGCCCCAGCCGTTGTAGCCCAAACGTTGCGCCAGACGCAGCAGGGTGGCGGGTTTGACACCGGCTTCAACGGCAAACGCGCGCATCGATTGCACCACCAGCTGATTGGCATTTTGCAGAGAGAACTCAGCCGCGCGCTGCAGTTCCGGCGACAGCTCACTGAACTGGCCGACAATTTTTTCCCGAAGATTCATGGCGTTTGGTCGTTGATGGCAGATGGATGCATATAAACATAATTGCGACGGCGAGAAAACCAGACGGAGAGACGATTCATCCTGGAGCCATTGCCGTGGTGCATTGGGCGCTGAGGCGCAATTCTTTCCAATACAGTTTGATCCGTGCCGTGGTTTAATCCCGCCCACGGAAAATAATAAGGACAGGCTCGTTGCTATGCTGCAGTTTTCAAATGGTTTTCTGCTGAGTTTATCGCTGTGCCTTGATATTGGGCTGGCCAATATCGCCATGATTACCCTCGCGATGCAGCGCGGCTATTTTCATGGCTTTTGGTTAGGGATTGGCACCTGCATTGGCGACCTGATTTATGCGCTGCTGGCGCTGGCAGGCATGGCGGTGGTTTTGCAGTTTACGGCAGTTCGCTGGGTGTTGTGGATCGGCGGTGGATTATTACTGCTGTGGTTCGCGGGGAAAATGTTGATCGCTGCACTGCGCAAAGACGCGGCATTACCCTCAGCGGAGCAACAGCCTTATCGTTCGTTACTGCGCGAATTCAGCCGTGGCGTGGTGCTGGCGATGTCATCTCCCACGGCGATTTTGTGGTTTGCCAGCGTGGGCGGTGCACTGATTGCTCGCATGGGGCATGGCAGCGTGAATGCCACCTCCACTTTCCTTGGCGGGTTCTTTATCGCGGGAGTGGTCTGGACCTGCGTGTTGTGCCTGGTGGGTAGCATGGGCGGTAAGCTGTTAGGGCAGCGCCTGTTGAAATATTCGTATCTCGCCTCAGCACTGATCTTCTGCTATTTCGCCGCTTATGTGATGGTGTCAGGCTATCGGGAGTTTGTGCTGGGCTGAGGCAATTTGCTGGGCGTAATGGTGTGGCGTGGTCCCCATCACTTTGCGAAAAGCATTAATGAAGTGGCTCTGATCGTAAAAACCCAGTTGCAGTGCAGCTTCCTGCGGATGTACCCGACGGCGCAACAGTTCCCGCGCCTGTTGCAGCCGCAGTTGCATGTGATATTGCAACGGTGGCAGCCCGGTAAGCTGGGTAAAACGACGCACCAGATGATATTTACTTAGCCCGGCGCGTTGCGCCAGCGCATCCAGTTGCGGTTTCTCGTGCAAGTGTTCACCCAGAAACTGCTTCACCTGCTCGATAACCTGCACTTCCCCCTGATGCGCGCTCTCCTGGTCGTCGAGGAGTTCACCACACAGCCACAGCAACTGCTGTTCCAGCAGTAACTCATCTCCTGCGCGCGCGGCCTGGTCGAATTCAGTGATTGCTTTAAACAACTGTGCGTCATCGAACACCCCTTCACGCAAAGCTGGCGCAGCGGTGCTGCTAAACATTTCGGTTAGGATCGCCTGCGGCAGATGGATGCTAATAAAACTCACTGGATCATTGCTGAACAAGGAGGACTGAATCGCGCCAGGGTTATAAATCGTCACCTGCCCGGCAAACACGGCAGACACCTTACCATCGAGCCAAATCTCTTCCCGCCCGCTGAGATTGGCACAAATCACATATTCATCATGCAGATGACGCGGAAAGCGGCTGCCGCTCGCGTTAACGCGCGAACATTCAATCCCGTTACGGTTAAACCAATCAGATGAGGAGAGTGACACGCGATAACCCGCTAAATATGGCGATGGGTTATAACAGCATCGACAGGTTTGAATTGCAATGCTGTTCGGGTGTGAGGGCTTATTGCTTCAGTGCAGTTTTAAAGCGTTTGCCGAGAGTGCCGCAGCGGCAACAGCTCTCAGCAAATATGACAGAGTTTAAATTCCCGCAACCCGTTTCAAATCAGCCTCAGCCCCAGGCGCCACCGCCAGCACCTGAGCGCCTTTTAGCAAACGTTCACCTTCGGTATTGAACGGGTGATACCAACCGCCCGCCTCTTTCACCAGGCAATAACCGGCCAGGCAATCCCATGCGTGCATATAGGGTTCGTAGTAGCCCACCACCCGGCCAGCGGCTACCCATGCCAGCATCAATGCGCCAGAGCCGATGCGGATGAAGTTGCCACCGGCTTCCAGCAAGGAGGCCAGAATCTTGCCCACCTCAGCAGGGCTGACATGGCTGTTAGCACCGAAGCCAGTGACATGGTTTTGTAGCGTGCGGCTCGGATCGACCTGCAAGCGGCGACCATTTAAGGTTGCGCCTTGTCCCAGCGCCGCCACGTAGCACTCCTGATAAGTGGGGGCAAAAATCACGCCAATCACCGGCACGCCGTCATGCAGTACCGCAACCGAAACGCACCAGTTAGGCATGCCATTGAGGAACGGGCTGGTGCCATCAATAGGATCCACTACCCAGGTGTACCCTGATGTGCCTTCCTGCAATCCGTACTCTTCACCCAGAAAACCGTCATCGGCAAACTGAGCGCGAATCTGCTGGTCGATCATCTGCTCGACTTCGCGGTCAGCGCGCGACACCACATCCTGCAGATCATATTTGGTCTCGACCACCAGCGTGTCGCGATGATGGAAATACTCCAGCGCCTTCTCGCCCCCTGCGCGAGCCACTTTTTCTGCCAGAATCAAACGTGATAGCAGTGCTTCATTTACGGTGTCACTCATTATTTATCCTTAAATTATCCGGCAATCAGGGCTAATCCCTGAGGTTTAAAATCAATCGTCACGGCAGAAGCCAGCGGCAAGTGCTGCTCCATCTGCGCATCAACAATAAACAGAGAACCCAGCGCCGTGGCCACTTCATATTCGATGTGATCCCCCAGCCAGGTGCTGTGGGTCACTTCACCTTGTAATGCGCCAACGCCATCGCTACGCAGGGTAATAAACTGCGGTCGCACCGACAGTTGCGCTGAGCCGGTTGGCAGGCCGTTGCCGCGCACGCGATAGCGCTGATTTCCCAGCCGCACCAGCGCATCGTTGCCTTCTACCTGCTCGACCTCGCACGGCAGAATGTTGGCTTCCCCCATAAAATCAGCGATGAACACCGAATTCGGGGAGTGGTACAGGCTTTCTGGTGCGCCTTGCTGGGCAATATCACCCTCTTTCATGACAATAATTTTATCAGACACCGCAAGGGCTTCTTCCTGATCGTGCGTGACATATACTGCCGTAAAGCCAAGTCGTTGTTGTAGCTCACGAATATCTGTACGCACGCGGCGACGAAGACGTTCATCGAGATTGGATAAAGGTTCGTCCAGCAGCAGCACTTGCGGTTCCAGCACCAGCGCACGCGCCACGGCGATACGCTGTTGCTGGCCGCCCGACAGCTCTGACGGCAATCGCTGCCCCTGATTTTCCAGGCCCACCAGTTTCAATCCTTCGCGTGCCCGGTCTTGCGCTTCCCGCTTATTCATTCCCGATGACTGAAGACCATACATGATGTTGTCGATCGCGCTCATATGAGGAAACAGCGCGTAAGATTGGAACACCATCGCCACATCGCGCTCATTGGCAGGTAAATGCGTCACATCTTTGCCACCAATCAGAATACGTCCGGAGGTGGGATGTTCCAGCCCCGCCAGCAAGCGCAGCGTGGTGGTCTTGCCGCAACCGGAAGGGCCCAGCAGCGTGACCAGCGTGCCCGGTTCCACCGTCAGCGACAGATCCGGTAAGGCGTTGAAGCCCGCAAAACGTTTAGTGACATGCTCAAATACCACGGAACCCGCATTAATACTGGTCATACGGTTCTCTCCTGGGTTAACGAAGTTGAAGTAGGCGGCACGGCAATATCCACGGGGCGCGCAACCCGACGCAGTTTTCGCTCACCCACCAGCCACTGAAACACGCCAATGATCAGCAACATCACCACAATCAGTACGGTGGAGTAAGCAATCGCCACGCCGTACTCACCGTTTTCGACCAGCCCGACAATGTAGGAGGTCGCCATGTTGTATTGCGCACTGACGAGGAAGATGACGGCGCTAATCGAGGTGATGGCGCGGACGAAGGCGTACACCAATGCGGCGCTGATCGCCGGTTTGAGTAACGGCAGCACCACTTTTCGTAGCGTGCGGAAACTGTTGGCACCCAGCGTCAGTGAGGCTTCATCGAGACTTTTATCCAGCTGACTCATAGCCGCAATACCCCCGCGCACCCCCACCGGCATATTACGAAACACAAAGCAGGCCACCAGAATCAAAGCCGTGCCGGTGATCTCCAGTGGCGGCAGGTTGTAGGCCATCACATAACTCACGCCAATAACCGTGCCTGGAATAGCGAAACTCAGCATTAGCAGGAATTCAAAGGTCTGACGGCCGGCAAACTTCTGCCGCACAATCAGCCAGGCGGTGAGTAGACCGACAATCGCGGTGAGCGGCGCGGCAATCAGCGCAATCTCCAGCGTGGTCCAGAACGAGTTCCATGCCACGCCCGTCCACAGCAGATGCCCGTCACTGACGCTGACACGGAAAGCCCGCACGTAATGCTCGACGGTGAGTGCATCATTTAGCCCCCATGACTGCACAAACCCACCAACGACAATCATTCCGTAGATCACCAGCGTGAACAGCCCCCATGGAATCACCATTCCGTATACGCCGAAGCGCAATGCCCGTGGTAATTGACCATGTTTGCCGCCATCGCCCTTACCGGTGACGGTGGCGAAATTTTTGCCGCCCAGCCACCAGCGCTGCAGCACAAATGCCGCCAGGGTGAAGCTGAGTAAAATCATCGCCAGCACCGCTGCCCGACTGGAATCATTCTGCGCCCCCACCACGGAGAAAAAGATTTCAGTGGAGAGCACACCATGACTGCCGCCCAGCACCATTGGGTTTCCAAAATCAGCCATGCTTTCAATGAAACTGATCAGAAAAGCATTGGCCAGGCCGGGCGCCATTAACGGCAGAGATATACGACTGAAGGTGCGCCAGCGGTTGGCGCGCAGGGTTTGCGAGGCCTCTTCCAGTGAAGGACTCACCCCCTCGACCACGCCAATTAACACCAGAAACGCGATAGGCGTGAAAGACAACACCTGTGCGATCCAGATGCCGGTTAAACCATACAGCCAGCGGCCAGGTTCGATGCCAAACAGCGCCGCCAGATATTCCGTGACCACGCCTGAGCGGCCAAACAACAGAATCAGCGCCAGGCCAATCACAAACGGCGGCGTGATAATCGGCAAAATGGTCAGCATGCGCAGCGCTTTTTTGCAGGGCAGCGGCGTGCGCGTGGCGGCCAGCGCAAAGGCCAGCCCCAGCAACGTAGAACCGGAGGCGGTCATCAGTGCCAGCCACAGCGTGCGCCAGGCTGTACCGCAACTCCCTCCTTTTAAACAGGCCAGACTCCAGATTGAAGGATCCTGAATATTGCTGATCAGTCCGTCGGGTTTAAAACTGCCATCAACGTCCTGCACCGAGACCACAAACATGCTCAGCACCGGATAGAGAACAAAAATGCTGACCAGCGCGGTCAGTAGCACCAACGACGCCACCACAAAGGCATCGCCTTTCAGTACGCCCCGCTCGGCCAGCGCAAAGGAAAACAGCAGCAGAAAGGTGGTCAGTAACAGCAGTGCACCCGCGCCCATCGCCGGTTGGCCCTGCTCCAGTGCCCCGAAGCGATTTTCCAGCCACAGCCAACTCCAGCCGCTGTAGCCGATGGCATGACCCTCAATCACCATAAAAATGACGCCCAGCGCGCTAAATAACAGCATCAGGCGGCTGCGCGCGCCAGGTGGAAGTAATCCGCACGCGGCACACAGCGCGAACAAGGTCAGCGCAATCGCCAGCCATGGATGCGTGCTGACCTGCCACAAGGCGGGTGCATTAGCAGGATCGCCCCACAGATTGAGCAGCCAACCGCCATCGAAAAAGCCGGCTTCCAGGCTGTACCACGGCAGTACGAGTAGAGCCGCCATGCCGATCAACAGTGCGCCGGTAAGCCGACGATTATTTGCATTCATGAAACACCTCAAGAGGGAGAGACGCGCTCTCCGGCTCGCAGTGGAATGATGTGTTGAAAGACGCCACGACGAGAATAGGCCCTCACGTAATGTGGCGCGCTTTTACGCTGTCAGAGCATCACTGTGCGCTGGCACCAATCTCTTTATCCCAGCGGCTGAGTAACGCTTTGCGCTTGGCGGAGTCGCCATAGGTTTTGAAGTCGTAATCGATCAGTTTGATGTTCTCGAAGCGCGGGGCGTATTCCGAGATTTCTGCGTTGCGATTTGACGGCAGCTGGAAGGATTTCGCTTCCTTCATGTGCGACTGCGCTTCTGCACTGAGCGCCCAGTCGTACCAGACTTTGGCATTGGCCAGGTTGCGCGCCCCTTTCACAATCGACATTGAGCCAATCTCATAGCCCGTGCCTTCACACGGCGCGACGGTTTTGATCGGGAAGCCATCCACCTGCATCGCAACAGCATCATGCATAAACACGATACCGACGGTGGTTTCGCCTCGCGCGGCAGCTTTCACTGGCGCGGAGCCGGACTTGGTGTATTGCGAGACGTTGGCATTAAGTTTTTTCAGGTAATCGAAGGCCTGCTCCTCTCCCATGATTTGCACCAGCGTGGCCAGCGTGTTGTAGGCGGTACCGGATGAGTTCGGGTTGGCGATTTGGATTTCCCCCTTAAAACCGGGATCCAATAAATCCTTCCAGCAGAGGGGCTCTTTCAGCTTTTTATCGGCCAACAGTTTGGTGTTATAGCCCCAGCCCAGTGCGCCCGCGTAAATTCCTACCGTGCGATAGCCCGAGTTCTCGGCTTGTTTTTGCGCCCAATCCTGCTGCTGGCCGAGCAGTGGCGATTTATACACCTGAGTTAATCCTTCGTCGGCCGCCTGCATATGCGGATCGCCGGTTCCGGCCCACCAGATGTCGGTACGTGGATTACGCGCTTCACTGCGCAAGCGCGCATAAGCTTCCCCCGCCGACAAGCGCACCATACTGACTTTGATATCCGGATGGCTCTGGCTGAAGATGCGCGTCATATGCTCGCACACCACCACATCAGCGGAGCAAACCATGTTGAGATTGCCCGCCGCAGAGGCAGCAAAAGGCAGTGCAGTACAAGAGAGGGAAAGTGCGACGGCGATTGAGGTGGCTCGCATGGTGTTCTCCTTGGATTGTAGGGTGGTGCTTCACTGGCACCTTTTTGCACATCTGTGCAAAGTAGTAATGAACAAAAAAACAGCTGTCAATTAGCTTGCTGCGCAATTGATAGGCCATGTCACAAAAATGCAACAAATCAGTTCCTCAACAGTTTGCACAGCTTTGCAAATTGAGGCAGACTCTTTTTCAACCGATGTCTGCACAGGAGTTGAGCATGCTGAGTGAGAAAACCGTGGTGAGTGCCCAGGATGTGGCTGAGCGCGCTGGCGTATCGCGTTCCGCGGTATCACGCGTATTTACACCGGGTGCCAGCGTGTCCTCTGCCATGCGAGCCCGCGTGATGAAAGCCGCACAGGAATTGGGCTATCACGTCAATCATCTGGCGCGTGGCCTGGTGCGAAATCGCAGTGGGATTGTGTGCTTGGTTGTTTCGGAAATCGCCACGCCCTATCGTGCCAGCCTGGTGCGCTGGCTGACGCAGTGTCTGCAGGAAGCGGGAAAAATTGCCATGCTGATCAATACTGATCGTTCCGACAACAGCGTGTCAGCCGCCTTACAGCAGGCGATCAACTTCCGCGCGGATGCCTCGATCATCCTTTCCGGCATGCCGGATCGCACCATCACTCGCCAGTGTTATCAGCATGGTCAGCGCATCATTTTGATAAACCGCGATGAAGCGCTGCCCGGCTCCCTCAGCATCAATCTTGATGCACAGCGTGCCGCTGCCACGGCGGTCATGGCCTTTCAGCGTGCTGGCTGTCAACACCTCGCCTTTGCCAATTCCCTGGCAGGCACACCCAGCCTGATGAAGCGCGAAGCGGCATTTATCGCCGAAGCGCAGCGCGTGGGGATGAGCGTAACAGTGGAGCGATTTGGCACCACCTCGTATGAAAGTGGGCAAATTCTGGCACATCGACTGCTCACTCAGCATCAACGCCCAGACGCCGTCTTCTGCGTGACCGATCTGGTTGCCTGTGGATTTATGGACGAAGCGCGCCACCGCTTTGCCCTGCGCGTGCCGGAAGATCTGTGCCTGATTGGCTATGACAATATCGCGCAGGCAGGCTGGTCTTCTTATAACCTCACCACCTTTACCCAACCGGTTGAGCAGTTTGCGCGTGATGCCGTGAACTGGCTGATCCAGACTGAGTCCGATGAAACCCACCTGCCCCCGCAAACCGAGCAACAGCATGACAGCTTGATGTACCAGGCCGATGTGGTGTGGCGTGGATCCGTGCGTGGCGCATGAACCCAGCATGCTATCTGACCTTGTTCAGCATGAGCGCAATATTTTTGTATAAGGATCACGATGAACCTTCCCAGAAATCAGATTTCCGCAGGCTTGTTGATTGCCTGTTCGATGTGGTTAAGCGCCTCACCGGCACACGCAGAAGCGCAGTATCAACTGGAAAAGGTCGTGGAATTAAGCCGACATGGTATTCGCCCTCCCACGCCCGGCAACCGTAAAGAGATTGAAGCGGCGACCCAGCGATCCTGGACAACCTGGACCACGCACGATGGCGAGTTGACCGGGCACGGCTACGCTGCCGTAGTAAACAAGGGACGCTGGGAAGGCGATCATTATCGCCAGCTCGGATTGCTGAGCTCCGGCTGTCCACAGGCGCAGGAGGTGTATGTTCGCGCCAGCCCATTGCAACGCACCCGCGCCACCGCCCAGGCGCTGGTGGACGGCGCATTTCCAGGCTGTGGCGTCACGGTTCATCGCGTGGCGGGTGAGGATGACCCCCTGTTCCAGACCGAAGCGTTCCCAGCCACCAACACGGATCCCGCAAAGCAATTTGCCGCCGTGACTGCCGTAACTGGCGATCTGGCCGCGCGCCAGCAGGCGTTGCAACCGGCGGTTCAGGCTTTGAAAAATGCGGTGTGTCAGTCTGGCACCGATTGCACGTTGTTCGAAAAGCCGTGGCAGATAAAACAGAGCAAAGGCGGTCAAACATATGTTCAGGGATTGAGCGTTCTTGCCAGCATGGTAGAAACGTTGCGCCTGGGCTGGAATGAAAACCTGCCGGCGGATCAACTGGCGTGGGGCAACATCACCCACTCCGCGCAAATCACCGCCGTGCTGCCGCTGCTAACCGCCAATTACGATCTCAGCAACGATGTGCTTTACACCGCGAAAAAGCGGGGTTCCATTCTGCTGAATGAGATGATTCAGGGTGTTAAACAGGGTGTCAGCCCTGTTTCGGATGCCGTGCCGGATGCCCGCTGGCTGCTGTTTGTCGCGCATGACACCAATATCGCGATGGTGAGGACTCTGATGGGCTTCACCTGGACTTTACCGGGCTACACGCGCGGGAACATTCCGCCCGGCAGCAGCCTGGTGTTTGAACGCTGGCGGGATAAGCAGAGTGGCGAGCGATGGCTGCACGTTTACTTCCAGGCACAAAGCCTCGACGACCTGCGTCAGCTGCAGTCCGTCGATCATGTGCATCCGCTGTTGCGAGAAGAGTGGCGAGCGCCTGATTGTCGGGTCACCAGGGTCGGCACACTGTGTCCGATGGCATCCACGTTAGCGGAATTCGGTCAGCAACTTGACCCTACCGCCATTACGCCGGTGAGTTACGCTCAATAGCGCACACCTGTTTCACCACGCCGCGCAGCCAACGATGCGCGGCATCATTCTCCAGTCGAGGATGCCACATTTGTGACACGGTCATTTCTGGCGTCGCAAAGGGCAACTTGACCATCGCCAACGCCTGGCTGTGAGCAATCAATGGGTGATGTGCAACCAGCGAACGGGGCACCAGCGCTACCCAATCCGAATCGACCACCAACGCCACGGCGGCGGAGAAAGCGGGCACCACGGCCACCACCTTGCGCTGCAATCCGGCTTGCTCAATGGCGTCATGGATCGGTCCACCCCGCTCTGCGCGACGGGACGCGACAATGTGGCCAAATCGCGCCAGTTGGGTGATATCCATCTGCTGTGTTAAAGGATGTCCCGCGCGCACCACGCCGACAAAACGGTCACGAAACAACGCCTGCAAGCGGATTTCTGGCCCCATATTGCCGAGCACGCCAATCTCTAAATCAATACTGCCTTCACGTAACTCGCGGTCACTTTTTTCCGGTTTCGCCACGAAGACCAGCTCGACATTGGGCGCCTGTGCGCTCATCGCAGCAATCAGCGCGCTTCCGAACGCTTCGACAAAGCCTTCATTGGTGCGCAATGTAAAACAGCGATCCAGCTGAGCCAAATCGAGGATTTCCGCATCAGGGCTGAGCACGGCGTGCGCTTCTCGCAGCGTGCGGTGCGTCCGTTCACGCATCGCTTCCGCATAAGGGGTCAGCACCATTTGCCGTCCGGCTCGCACTAACAACGCATCGCCCGTCACATTGCGTAGTCGGCCCAGCGTGCGACTCATCGCTGATTCGCTCAGGTTGAGCTGGCGTGCCGCGCCCACCACGCTGCCGGTAGTGAGCAGCGCGTCGAGTGCGGTGAGTAAATTCAGATCGGTTGTGTTCATGATCAGTATCCTGCTGGATGTCACGCAGCATAACAAGGCGTTTGATGCAGGTTATCACTGCATAGGCTGCGTGTTCCGCCTCCCCTCACTCCGCGCTAGACTTTTCCCATCTACTCAACTGAGGAACACATGATGAAAACATTATTGATTGGCGCATCACGCGGGTTGGGATTCGCACTGGCAGAGAACATGCTGCAACGAGGCTATCAGGTTGTGGCGACTGGACGGGCGCAATCCATCGATAAACTCACGCAACTGGCTGCGCGCTATCCGCAACAACTGACGGTGGAAACGGTGGATATTACTGAAACCGAGCAGGTTCGCGCCCTGCATCAACGCCTGGCAGACACGGAGTTTGACATGCTGTTCGTCAATGCGGGGGTGAAAAATGACGATCGGGAAACCATCGCCGACGTTTCAACCGAGGAGTTCACCCGTGTGATGGTGACCAATGCGCTCAGCCCGTTGCGCGTGATCGAGGCCTTTAAAGATCGGGTCAGCGCCAGCGGCACGATTGCAGTGATGTCATCCGGCCAGGGCAGTATCACCAACAACACTAACGGCAACTACGAGGTGTATCGTGGCAGCAAAGCAGCGCTGAATATGTTTATGCGCAGCTTTGCCGCACGCCATCAGGATGCGCGCACCTTGCTGTTGATGGCGCCAGGCTGGGTGCAAACCGATATGGGCGGGCCGGAAGCACGCCTGACCATTGATGAGAGCATCCCCAATCTGCTCAACACCATGGAGGCGTATGCGGGCCGCACCGGGCTGCATTATCTCGATTACCTCGGTCGCGTCGTGCCGTGGTGAAGTCAAAGGGATGCGCCGAACGCTGAAGTCTGAAGTCTGAAGTCTGAAGTCTGAAGTCTGAAGTCTGAAGTCTGAAGTCTGAAGTCTGAAGCCTGAAGTCTGAAGCCTGAAGTCTGAAGCCTGAAGCCTGCAGCCTGCAGCCTGAATTCTGAACGCCAGACTATATCTTCCGCTGCAGCAGACTGCGCAAAATTTCCCGCAGCCAGCAGTTTGCCGGATCGTCTTGCTGCGCGTTGTGCCACAGCAAGCTCAGCTCATAATCCGGCATCTCAACCGGCACCGGCGCAGCATTTAAGCCATAGCGTTGGCACCACGCAGGCGCCAGCCCTTGAGGTACGGTGGCGAACAGCGGCATCTGCTTTAGCAGCAAAGGTAAGCTGGAAAAGTGCGGCGTGACATAGCGAACACGTCTGGATTGGCCCAGGCGCTGCAAAGCATGGTCAAGGGCACTTTCGCTGGCACCGCGATAAGACACCAGCGCATGCGGATGTTGTACAAACTGCGTCAGCGTCAGCCGTTTCAGCGCGATTTGTTTGTCGCTCCATAAGGTGCAGAAACCCGCCGGACCGATTTTCTCGCGGGTTAAGTCACGACTAATTTCATTCCCAACGGTGATCACCACATCCGCCTGCTGCTGCTCCATCAACGGAATCGCCTGCCAGGGATCGGCGGCCACGACATGGATATCCACGCCAGGCGCGTCATTGGCCAGTTCAGCCAACAAATCAGGCATCAGCCACTGCTCCAGCCAGTCACTCATGCCGATGCGAAAACGGCGGTTATCACGCTGGGGATCAAATGCAGCGGGCGTGAAGATCACCCGGTGCAGCCCCTGCATCAGTGGTGCGAACTGCTGCACTAATTGCTCGGCACGCGGCGTCGGTGTCATACCGTATGAAGTGCGGATAAACAGCGCATCATCGAACATCTCACGCAGCCTTTTCAGGGCGGCACTCACCGCTGGCTGGCCGAGGTAAAGGCGATTGGCGGCCTGCGTAACGCTGCGCACCTCGTACATCACCATCAACACAACCAGCAGATTGAGATCGATACGTGAGAAATCATTTTCATTGATGCTGTTCATGATTTTAATCGATTTAAATAATGTTATGCGCCTCAGTATAGTGACTTTCAACTTACTGTCACGGACGCTATTGAACGCGTCCTCTATCAAGTGGAGCACAGCATGAACATTCAGGTGGGCGAGTGCCAGGTTGAAAAAATCACTGAACAGCGCGCAACCTTTCCTTTCGGTGCATTGTTTAAAGCACATCGCACCGAAATGAGTGACGCCTTTGCCGAACAACCTGCAGAGGTCTCGATTCACAGTTGGCTGGTGCGCACCGCCGAGCACACCATCCTGATTGATACCGCAACCGGCAATGGCCGTCATCGCGATAACAAACCTTTATTTCATCTGCTGAATACGCCTTACGCCGACAATCTGGCACAGGCGGGCGTTAACCCGGCGGAAGTGACGCTGATATTAATGACGCACATTCATACCGATCACGTTGGCTGGAACACCCACTGGGTTGACGGCCAGTGGCAGCCGATGTTCCCCAATGCGCGTTATATCTGCTCAGCGATTGAATTGCAGCACTGTCAGGACGATCCCGCCAGCCAGGAACTTTATCGCGACAGTATTCTGCCGCTGATCGAGCGCGGCCAGTTGCAGACCATCGATGTGCAGGATTCCCCGCTGTTTGCCGGCGTGCTGCGCTATATTTCCACGCCGGGTCACAGCATCGATCATGCGTCGATTGTGCTGGAAAGCCAGGGCGAATATGCGATTTTCCCGGGCGATGTGATGCACCATCCGGTGCAATTTCAGCACCCGCACTGGAACTCGCTGTTCTGTGTAGATCTACCGCTCGCCACGGCATCACGTCAACGCGTTATAGACTGGTGCCAGCAACATCAGGCAATCTGGTTCAGTTCCCATTTTCATAGCAGCTCTTTGGGCCGTGTTGCGCCTGATGGGCAATGGAGTCCACTTGAGGATTGACCGGATGCAATACGCTAACTATCTCACCGCGTCGCTGAGCGACTTACGGCAGGCGCTGCAACGCGGCGATGTCACGGCACGCGAGTTGACCGACTATGCACTGCAACGCATAAGCGAGGCAGACCAGCCGCGCTACAACGCCATCACCTGGCTGTTTGCGGATGAAGCGCGTGCGGCAGCAGAACTGAGTGATACACGCCGTCAACGTGGTGAGGCGTTGGGTCAGCTGGACGGCATTCCGGTGCTGATTAAAGACAATATTGAAGTACGAGGCTGGCCCACCAGCGCGGGTTCGGTGATGTTGCGTGACGTCATCGCCCAAACCGATGCCCCGCTGGTCACCACACTGCGCCACCAGGGCGCGGTTCTTATCGGTAAAACCGCGATGCATGAACTGGCGGCGGGCATTACCGGCGCCTCCTCACTGACCGGCTTCACCCACAATGCCTGGCGGGAAGGACGTTCTCCGGGCGGATCGAGCAGCGGCTCCGCAGTTGCCGTTGCCGCCGGTTATGTACCACTGGCTATCGGCAGTGACACGGCAGGTTCGGTGCGTATTCCCGCCGCGTTTAATGGCCTGTTTGGCTTACGTATGACGCGCGGTGCGCTTAGCACAGCCGGCATTGTGCCGCTATCAACAACGCAGGATATTCCCGGCCCGCTGGTGCGCTGCGCGGCCGACCTGCGCATTGTCAGCGAGGTGCTCAGCGGCAAGAAATTTGCCACTGAGGGAGAAGCGTTGCGGGTTGGCATCTGGCAGGAAGGATTCGCCGCCGATGAAGATGAGATTAACCAGTCGGTACAGGCCGCCGTCGCCGGATTCACGCCAGCAACGCTGAGCTGGCCTGAGTTAGAGGCGTTAGCCGCGGATGCCAATATCATCGGCTATGAATTTGCTGAAGCGCTGGCGAAGTATTTAGCCGATAAACCTCAGGCACAGTTCCATTCCTTGCCGGCAATCGCTGCGTCCGGGCTTTATCATCCTCAGCTCGAAACCGTGTTTAAAACGCGTGCGGTTCATCCGGGCACTGATAGCGAGGGTTATGCACAGGTGCAGCAGCGCCAACATGATCTTTACCAGCAGTTGGTGGCGATGTTCGACCAGCACAACATAAACCTGCTGGCCTACCCGGTGGTGCGCCGCGCGCCAGTCAAACACGGCGAGATGCAGGAAGGCAGCAATGCGCTGGTTTCAGCGGTGACTGGCGCGCCAGCGATTTCGATTCCCGCTGGCTTGAGCGATGAGGGATTACCGATTGGTGTCGAATTACTGGCGCTGCGTGGTCGGGAAGATTTGCTGTTGCGCGCGGCTGAAGTCATCGAGCTACGCATTTCGCTAAACAAATAAAAGCGTCGCCACAGTTGGCGACCGCGTTTATCCGTGCAGAGACAGCCCTTTAATCGCCTTATCCACCGCTTTCTTTGGCCCACGAATCGCGATGCCGACCAGGTTCAGGTTGTCAGCATCTTCCGCCATAAACACCTCGCGGTTGGCAGCATCATGTCCGGTGGAGAACATCGCTTCGACATACGGGATCACCGTCAATTCCCGCTCCATACCCTGGCGATGTGCCCGCTGTAATCCCGCCACATCGCCGGCAAACACCAGCATCGGCTGGCCCGCCATATTGCCGTATTGCCGCCCTTTCGCATCCACGTAGGGTTCTCCCATCATGTCAGGTGCGGCAGAGGCAATGCCGGTGGCGAGAAAGGCCACTACGTTCAGGCGCTGCCAGGTGGCTAAGTCATCACGAACAATCAGGGCGATTTTGGTATCAAACATCTGCAACTACTCTCCGATGAGGTCTAAAACACCATCATCTTAGAGTTGCGGGGGTGGCATATAGAACGTTTGTGCACTGTCTTTGATAAGAGGCGGGAGTCATGCGATAGGCCCGCTGGAACCAGCGCCCGAGGTGACTTTGATCGGCAAATCCGACTTGCGCGGCAACCTGCACCGGCTCAATGCCCTGCGCCAGCAGCACACGTGCGCTGCGCAATCTCAGGCGCACCAGATACGCATGCGGTGACTGGCCAAACGCCTGTTTAAACTGGCGCGTCAGCTTAAAACGATCGATGCCCGCCAGACGTGACAGTTCATCGAGCCCGACATCCTGCGCCATAAAATCGTGCAGATAGTCGCGTAATAGCTGCATGTGTTGCATCGCTGCGCCTGTTTGCGCATTGGGTTTGGTTTCAAGATGGCGGGAAAGCATCGTCATCAGATGATCGAGGCTCTGATCGCGTGCCAGTCGCCCTTCACTGTGATGCACTGAAAACCACGCCTGCTGGATGGCACTGGCCAACAGCGCATCATCATTTAGCGTGTGGCGAAACGCCCCTTCAATGTTGGAGACATCGCCCAGACCGCGTCGCTGCATCATCTCTGCCACCCAACGCTGCGGCAGATAGAGCATGGTATAGGTGAAACCCTCTTCGTTGGGCGCGTGGCCGTCATGCACCGCGCCCGGCTCAATCAAAATGGCGCGGCCCGGCGTGCTGGTGTGCAATGCACGATGACAATTAAAACGCTGTAAGCCCTGCTGCGTCACGCCCACCAGTAATTCATCGTGATCGTGCGGATCGTAGGCGTGTCCGCGAAAATGCGCGTTGACGCTTTCGATACCGGTTTCGTCATCGCGACGAAAATCGACCCAATCATTATTGGCTGACATAACGGCGATCTCAGTGCAGGGGTTGTAAGGGAAAGTCAGGCATAGCCTAGCAGCCTGAACCAGAGATAATCCAGTGGTAACAGCAGCAGTACGCTGAAGATAAATACCAGCACACACAGCTGCAGTCCTGCTTTGGCAGGCACGTTGCCCAGCCCCATCGCTACCACCACTGGCGATGCCTGATAAGGCAGTAACGGCGTCGCATAGGCAAATACCTGCATCATCACCACGCTTATCAATGAAAAGCCGGATGCATTAGCTAGCTCTTGCGCGATCGGCGTCACCATAGCCGGCACGCCGTTGGCGGTCAGCACAAAGTTAAGCAGTGAGACCAGCGCGTTAAGCACCGCGAAATTGCCGAACGAAGCATGATCCTGCAGTGGCAGAACGCTCAGCAGTAGATTAGCGATCAGACGACCCAGCCCAGAATCCACCACCACCGTGGCCACGCCAAGAATGCCCGCGATATAGATACAGGTGCGGAAATTAACCCCGCTGGCGAAATCATCCCCCGAGAGAAAGCCAATGCGCGGCAGCAGGCAAATACACGCCGCCGCCAGCCCGACCCATGCGGCTGGTAAGCCGTGCAGGCTGTCGGTCATCCAAAGCAACAGGGTCATAGCCAGCAGACCCATCAACCGCCATTCGCTGCGACTGAGCGGCTCAAGTTGATCGCGATGGCGCACGGACTGAGGTTGCGCGTGGAACAGGAACAGAATAGCGGCAGCGAGTATCATTCCCTTGCCGATCCCCACCACCGGCATATGCAGCAGCCACCAGGGCAGCCACTGTAGATGGATCTGATAGGCGTTTTCGGCTGCGCCGCTGAGCACCAAGTTGGGCACATTAGCCGGTAAGATACTGGCGGAGAGCTGGAAAGTGCCAAACCCCACCGCCAGCGCCAGACCAATACTGCCGCGACTCCCGGCCTTGATACCGGCCCGTTCCCCCATAGCCAGTACTACAGGCATCAGTAAAGCGATGCGCCCCATATTGGAAGGCATCACCAATGCCAGCAGATAGGTCAGCACCAGGGTGCCAACGACCATGCGCGGCCAGCTCTGACTGAGAGGCACCACCAGATAGTTCGCCCAGCGTTGTGCAAGCCCGACTTTGCGGATCGCCGCGCCGAGCACAAAACCGCTCAATACCAGCCAGAAGGCTGAAGAGGCAAATCCGCTGAAGATGGTGCTGGTAGGTGCGATGTTCAGCAGCGTGGCGGCGGCAAAAAACAGCAGCGCGGTAAGGTATTCCGGCAATCGCGCGCTTGCCCATAGCAATATGGTGATGGCTATCACCAACGTGGTAAGCCAGAAATGCATATCTGAAGTCACTGACCGAACTCCCTGTCTACTAACCGTCGCACAAAGCGGATAAGCATAGTGCAATCCATAATGTGCAACGCTGAGTCAGTTAACAGTTTGTTAAATTGCCAGCTGTCCGAGCCAGTTTATTAACGCTTCGCTGCCCGGCTGGCTGCGCGAACGCTGTGGCCAGGCAAGAAAATAGGGTTTACTTAACGGCAGGCTTAACGCATCAACCATAACCAAATCCCCTCGCGCCAGCTCAGCGGCAATCAGTCTTTTCTGCCCCAACAACAAACCCGCTCCTGCCACAGCAGCATCTATCGCCAAAGAGGTCAGATTGAAGCTTAACGCGGGTTGTGGCACGGGTTCCGCCATGCCTTTCGCCTGATACCAGCTGCGCCAGTCGGGCAAAAAACGCCCTTCGTTACCCCAGTCGAGATGAATCAACGGAGCCTGCTGCAACACGCTTTCCAGCGGAAATTGCTTGAGCAGCGCGGGACTCGCCACCGGCACCACTTCGTCCAAAAACAGCCGCTGCTTATCAAGCTGAGGATAGCGATCCTCACCAAAGCAAATGACAAAGTCCGCTGGGGTTGCATTGAAATCCACTTGTGCATGAGTGCCGTGCAGCGATAAATCAATATCAGGACAGTGAACGCGCCACTGCGCAATGTGGGGCAGCAGCCACTTCGAGGCCAGCGCGGGCAATGAATAGAGCGTTAGCTTGGGCATCGTCGCCACATGACGCAGGTTTTGCTGCCCGAGATGCAGAATGTCAAAGGCTTCCGTCACATAGCGCAGATACTCTTTGCCGGTTTCAGTCAGCATTACGCCACTTTGCGTACGCACAAACAGCGCGCTGCCCAACTGTTCCTCTAGCTGGCGAATTTGTTGGCTCACCGCAGCAGGCGTCAGCGCCAGTTGTGCGGCGGCCTTTGCCAGACTGCCCAACTCCGCCGCCACCTTAAATGACTGGATAACGCTGATTTTCGGTAAACGCGGTGACTGTGCGGGCATTAAGGTTTCCTTAGCAGGGCATTAAATTTATATCGTTACGCACTAACATATCAGTGAGTTACAGTCATTACACACCTGTCACAATGAGAACTGCTGCTATGACTGCACTGATTCGTTTCGATTTGCATCCACTGGCCGACGCCGAATGGCGACGTGAATGCCGTGAACAGCTCAACCAGCATGGCGCGCTGGTTCTGCGTCAGTTTTTACAACCCGACGCGTTGCAAAACATCATTGCCGAAGGAAATGCTCAGCGCCATCTGGCCTATCACACCCTCAGCAAACATAACGTCTATCTGATGAAAAAAGACGAGGCGTTCGACGCTGATCATCCGCGCAATCGCGATGTGATCAGTACCAAAGGCTGTATTACCGACGACGTGATTGCCGCCGAATCGCCGCTGCGCCAACTGTATAACGACGAACTGTTTAAAAGTTTTCTGTGCGACGTGCTGGGCGAAACCGCGCTCTATCCCTACGCCGACCCGCTTTCATCCATCAACCTGCATTACGCGCCCGATGGACAGGAACTCGGCTGGCACTTCGATAACTCCTCCTTTGCCATCACCCTACTGGTGCAGAAACCCCGCGCGGGCGGCGTATTCCAGTATGTGAAGGATTTACGCGATGCCGATGCGGGAGAGATGAATTTTGACGGCGTGGCGGCGGTATTGGATCAACGCCAACCGGTCGATGCATTGGCGATTGAAGCGGGTGACTTAGTGCTGTTCCGTGGTCGCAACTCAATGCACCGTGTGACGCCAACTGAAGGTGACGTCACGCGTATGCTGGCGGTGCTGGCGTACAACACGCAGCCCGGCATCGCCCTGTCGGAAACGGCGCGCATGACCTTTTATGGTCGGTTATGATTGGCGTTTAACAAACCCTGCCAGCCACGCACAAAAATCTGCTGGGTACGAAAAGCCACCAGATCGCGCCAGTCGCGGTCTGCTGGCCAAAAACCTTCCACCAGCTCATGCTTTAAGGCGCGCCCTGATTCACTGGCCGGTTCACCCTGCAGATGCAGCCAATGATCTTCACGCACGCGACGATGCATCTCTTCGCCGGGATACGTTCCGCACTCCACCACCAGCGGCAAGATCTGCGTCTGCGGCAGTGATTCCAGCAGGAACTGCGACAGATAGCCGGTTGCGGTTGCGGTCACTCCGGTGACACTGTCACGGCCTGCACCGGTAAACAGTAACGTTAACCACTCGCCATACAGAGATTTTCCCCACTGATGCGCAGCGAATTGTTGTTCAGCAATCGAGAGCAACATCGGATGGCCCCAGGCACCGGCTCCCGTATGCAGATCGAAGCTCAGGATGGTTTTTGCCTGCGACAAATGGTCAGCGATGATGGTTTGCATGGTGCGATAAGACCAGCTCGGCTGCTGTCCACCGTAGAAGAAGCCGTCCGCGAATTGGTATTGCCCGGCTTCCACCACCCGTTTCACCGCCAGCCAACCTGCGCCGTTAAGGGTTTCAGCTAATAGCTCATCAGCTTGTGTACGCTCGCCATGGTAGATGCCGTGCCATGACGGGTATTCAGGGTTAGCGGGGGCTGGCTGCGTAAAGTCGATGAAGTTGCGGTTAAGATCGATGTTGTCTTCGTTGACGCGTCGTAAATGTGCCGCGCCCCAGGGATTCAACAGGTGCAGCAACACAATCGCGGTGTCATCGGGCAAGGCAGTGAGACTAAAGCGATTAAGCCACTCAATCTGACTGTCCGAACCATAATAGCCTTCCACTCCGTGCGTGCCAGAGATGATCATCATCAGTTTGCTGGCGGCGGGATCGCCAATTACGGCGACATCGGTGTAAAGCGTTTCACCTTGTGGGCCCGACAGCGGATGCGGATAAGAAGTCAGAGCGCCGTGTTGGCGCTCGACTGCCGCGAGGAAACGTGCACGTTGGGACGGGTAATGCGGCAATTCAGACATGCTGTTTCCTGTAAATAATGGCGCTTACGGATAGACCTTAAACTTGAAATATTTCTTCGCTAACTGATCGTAAGTGCCGTTGTTGTGCAGTTCGGCCAGCGCATCATTGATTAGTTTCAGATGGACGGTATCGCCCTTACGCAGGCCAATCCCGACACCGTTACCCAGCAGTTCTTTATCCACCAGCGTGGCTTTAATGACGTAATCTTTGCCTTCCGGCGTATTCAGGAAACCCTGATCCGCTGACACTGCATTTGCCAGTGTGCCATCGAGGCGTCCCGCGACCAGGTCAGGATAGATCTCCATCTGATTCGGGTAAGACACAATATTCACGCCCTGCGTCGCCCATTTTGCTTTGGCGTAGGTTTCCTGAATGGTGCCCTGCGCCACGCCGATGTTCTTACCATTCAGCGTGCTGATATCTTCGGTCAGAGTGCTGCTCTTCGGCGTCAACAGCGCACTCGGCGTGATATACAGCATGTTGGTGAAATCCACCTGCTCACGGCGTTTTTCTGTCATCGACATCGCCGACAGAATCGCATCAAACTTCTTCGCCTGCAGTGCCGGAATACTGCCATCAAAGCCGATCTGCACCCACTGGCATTTTACTTTTGCCTGAGCACAAATGGCGTTGCCCAAATCGATATCAAATCCTTTGAGCGAGCCATCGCTGGCTTTAGATTCAAACGGGGGGAAGGTCGGATCGACACCAAAGCGCAACGTCTGCTCAGCAAACGACAGGGTGCTGAAGGCGCCAAGTGACAGCAGTAACGCGAAGGACAAACTCTTTTTCATTGTTAGCTCCAGCAGGCAGGTAAATTCACGACGGCATGGAGAGTTAATAACATGGCGGAAACATTACCACCACTAAAAAAATGGATTTGTGTAGAGTGAATTCTTATATTGATTAATAAGTTAGAGAATTTTCACACCCCATTAAAAATAACTTAATACCCCGCCGTCATTCTTTTGTCATAACTCGCTCACCCTGCTGTCAGCGCCGTTTTCATATCCTGTGCCCGAACCTTCCTTATCTGGAGCACGATCATGAAACTGAAAAAACTGACTTTTGCAGCGGGCATTTTATTGGCGATGGCTGGCGGCGCGGCACACGCCCAAGCGCAGCCGGTGAAGAATATTGTGTTAGTACACGGTGCTTTTGTAGGCGGTGCGGGCTGGCGTCCGGTGTATGACCGCCTGACGCACGATGGCTATAAAGTGACGCTGGTGCAGGAACCGCTGACTGGTTTCCCGGAAGATGTTACGGCGACACGCCGCATCATCGATCAGCAGAACGGACCGGTGATTCTGGTCGGTCACAGCTATGGCGGCGCCATCATCACCGAAGCGGGAAATGACAACAAAGTGGTGGGACTGGTGTACATCGCGGCGCACGCGCTGGATAACGGCGAAACCGAAGCGATCAACGGCAAGAAATTCCCGAACAGCGCGCATCCGTTTGCCAAATCGACTGATGGCTATCTGACCATTGCGCCAGAAAATTACCACAGCGATTTCGCCGCCGATTTACCGGCCGCCCAGGCGGATTTTGAAGCGCATGCGCAGATGCCAACCAATGCCGCCGTGTTCACCGCCAACATTCCAGACCCGGCGTGGAAGACCAAGCCTAGCTGGTACATGGTGGCGAAAGCTGACAAAATCATTAACCCTGATCTGGAGCGGATGTACGCCAAACGCGCGCACAGCCATACAGTTGAAATCGCCGGCGCCAGCCACTCGGTGTATGAATCTCATCCTGATGATGTGGCGAAATTGATTGAACAGGCCGCTCAGCAGGCGCAGCCCTAACCCACTGATTCCGCCCGGAGATGCGCATGAAAATTTTGGTGATTGAAGATGAAGCCAAAGCGCGCGATTACATGCGCAAAGGATTAACCGAAGCGGGATTTATCGTGGATGTGGCCGAGAACGGGCAAGACGGTTTGTTCTATGCGCAGGAGCATCATTACGATCTGATCTTACTCGACGTAATGATGCCTGGCATGAGCGGCTGGGAGGTGATGGCCGCGCTGGATAAACAGATCCAGACACCGGTGATTTTCCTCACGGCTAAGGGTACGTTGGAAGATCGCATCAAAGGGCTGGAACTGGGCGCGGATGATTACCTCGTGAAGCCCTTCTCGTTCGCAGAACTGCTGGCGCGCGTTCGTACGCAGTTGCGGCGCGGCGGTCAGCAAAAACTTCCCGATGTGCTGACCCTCGCCGACCTGCAACTCGATATCCTTAAACGTCGGGTGGAGCGCGCGGGTCAACGCATCGATCTCACCAATAAAGAGTTCAACCTGCTACACCTGTTTATGCTGCATCCCGGTGAGGTGCTGACGCGCACGGTGATCGCCTCACGCGTGTGGGACATGAATTTTGATAGCGATACCAACGTGGTCGACGTGGCAGTAAAACGCCTGCGCCAGAAGATCGATGGCCCCTTTGCCCAGCCGCTGATTCATACCGTGCACGGCGTCGGATATCGCTGCGAAGCTGAAACATGAAAAAACTCTCGCTTGCCACTCGCTTATCACTACTGCTCAGTACCTCAGTGATTGTGATCTTTGCCCTGAGCGGCTTTGCCTTGTATCAGTCTCTGGCGAAACAGATCGGTGTGCGTGATGACGCGGCTTTACTGACACGTATCGATCAGATTCGTACGCTGCTACGCGATGAAGACGCCATCACGCTGATCCAGCAAAAACCACGCCTGTTTGCCAATATGCTGGGCAACACGGAGTCTTTGCTGGTGCTGCGCTTTCCCGGCCAGCCGCCGCTGATTGTCGTCAATCCCGGCGCACGACCGATGCCCGACATCACGCCGGTGGCCACCGATCAGCCACTGAGTCTGGCCTCTGTACATCATCAGCAGGCACAGGATGGCACCCCTTTTATCTCCGCCGCCGCCTTAGCGCCTACGCGTGATGGTAATGGGCAAATTGAGATCATTACCGGCCGCCAGATGAGCGATCGTACCCAAACGCTGAACAGCTATCGCGATCAGATTATTGTCTCGACTGCACTGGCTGCGCTGCTGGTAGCAGCGCTCAGTATCTGGCTTATTCGACGCGGCTTGTCTCCGTTACGTCGGCTGGCAGCGGAAACTGATGCAATAGACGTGCGGCGCTTATCGCATCGTATCCAGTTCAGCGATTCCCCGACAGAACTGCAACCGCTGGTCGCTGCCTTCAATCAGATGCTCAGTCGCCTGGAAATGGGCTATCAACAACTCAGCCAGGTTTCAGCGGATATGGCACACGACCTGCGCACGCCGATTGGCACCTTAATCGGTCAGACCGAAGTGGCGTTGAGCCAGCCGCGCAGCGTGGACGATTATCAGGCGTTGCTGGGCTCGAATTACGAGGAACTGGAGCGACTGGCGAAGATGATCGATAACATGCTGTTCCTCGCCAAAGCGGAAGACGCCAGTCAGGCGATGGATTGGCAGCGGATCGATTTGGCACAGCTGGGCGAAAAGTTGCAGGACTATTTTGATGGCATGGCCGAGGAGCACGCCATGCAGTTGGAGATGCGCATGCAGGGAGAATTACGCGCCGATCCGCAACTGCTGCAACGTGCACTGGCGAATCTGATGGCGAATGCGTTGCGCTATGGCGAGCGCGAATCGACCATTCGAGTGTTAAGTGCGGTGCGCGATCAGGGAATTGAGTTGGTGGTGGAGAATCAAGGCGCGGCGTTGAGTGCTGAACAGCAGTCACGCATGTTTGATCGCTTCTGGCGCGCCGATGCATCACGACATCAAAGCAGTAGCGGACTGGGATTATCGATTGTGCGCAGCATCATGCGGTTGCATCACGGCAGCTGTGCGGTAAGCAGTGAGAACGGGGTGAACCGATTTAGTTTGCTGTTTCCGCGTTAAAACGTGTCGCGGCGCGACTCATCGCGCGGGGTTAAAACCACGTAAAAAAATTGCGCCGCGACCGCTTAAATAAAGGTGAAAATCTCTTCGCGCGGTAAACGTGATTTTGGCAATGCCGCGTTGAAATCTTCGTCACTGCGATAGCCCAGCGACACCAGTACCACGCTGGTAAAGCCTTTCTCACGCAGGCCCAACGCCTGATCCAGCGCACGCTGATCAAAACCTTCCATCGGTGTCGCATCAATCCCTAGCATCGCGGCACCTAACAGCAGACCACCGAGCGCCAGGTAAACCTGTTTTTCCATCCACTGCGGGATATCACGCTGCTCATAACGGTGCATATCAACATAGCCACGGCGGCTCTTGTCCTGTCCGGTCTTGCCTTCTGGTTTGGCAAAACGCCCATCCTGCTCTTCCTGCGCCAGTACATTTTGCAGATGCGCGTCATCCAGATCGGTGCGCATGCACAGCGCGATCACATGGGAAGCATTCAGCACTTTCGGGCCGTTATAGACAAACGCGCCGGTAGTGGATTGCGCGATCTGCTCACGACCTTCTGGCGTGGAAGCGACCACAAAATGCCACGGCTGAGAGTTGACGGATGACGGGCTGTTACGCAGCACGTTCAGCAGCGTTTCGATCTCTTCCTGCGGCAAGCTTTTACCACTGGCGAAGGCTTTAACGGTGTGGCGACGAGCCACTGCATCATTAAGTGTCATGGCAATCTCCTGAATCGATTATTTTAAAAGTGCCGTTACCTTAACCGCCGCGCTTACACGGCGGTTAACGAATTGTGTTTCAAAGGGTTAAAAGCCGCTGAGCACGATCTTGCCGCGGGCTCGACCGCTTTCGATCAGCGCATGGGCTTTGCGCAAATTGGCCGCATTGATAGTGCCGTGATGTTCGCCCGCCGTGGTTTGCAGCGTCTGGTCATCAATCAGCTGACTCACGCGTTCTAATATGTCGTGCTGACGCTGCATATCGCAGGTCTGGAACAGTGAACGGGTAAACATTAGCTCCCAGTGCAGCGAGATGGCTTTACGTTTCAGCGGCACCACATCCAGCGTTTCAGGATCGTCGATCAGTGCCAGCTTGCCCTGTGGGGCCAGCACATCAACCAGCTGGGTGTAATAGCTGTCGGTGTGCGTCAATGAAGCCACATAGCGTACCTGCGGATGGCCAATGGCCGCCAGCTGTTCACCCAGCGGCTGCTGATGATTGACCACATGATGCGCGCCCAGTGAGCGCACCCAATCCGCGGTTTCAGGGCGTGATGCGGTGCCAATCACCGTGAGGTTGGTCAGCTTACGCGCCAGCTGCGTCAGGATCGAACCCACACCGCCGCCTGCACCAATAATCAATAACGCCGCATTGTCTTCTGCCTGCACCTCAAGACGGTCAAACAGCAGTTCCCACGCGGTGAGTGATGTCAGCGGCAACGCAGCAGCACCGGCATCATTGAGGGTGCGGGGTTTATGTCCGGCAATGCGCTCATCCACCAGCCCATATTCGGCATAACTGCCAGCGCGAGTGATATCGCCGGCGTAAAACACCTCATCGCCCGGCTGGAACAGCGTGACGTCTTCGCCCACCGCTTCTACCACGCCGACGGCATCCCAACCCAGAATGCGCGGTTTATCGGTTGGCGCACCGTTACGCACTTTGGTATCCACCGGGTTCACGGCAATCGCGTGAATATTCACCAGCAGATCGCGTGCGCCCGGTTGAGGTTTGGCGACATCCAGTTCGTACAACGCATTTTCATCGGAAATCGGTAAACCGTTTTGGCTATAAACAATCGCTTTCATCAGGCCGTTCCTCAATTCATCAGGGTGTTAAGTAAGTTGGATTCAGCATAGCGGCCTGCACGCTGTGGAAAAATGCCGATTGCACAACAACACTTTCACTCTTAGAGTGAAAATCCCTGCCTGTTTTGACGATGAGTAAGAAAATGATCCGACTGGAAGATGTCACGCTATTCGTGCGATCGGCAGCACTGGGCAGCTTTTCCCGCGCGGCCCGTGAAGTGAATTTGCTGCCGGGGCAAGTGAGCGCCGCCATTCAGCGACTGGAGCGAGAACTGGACCGTCGCCTGTTTGCGCGATCCACACGTAGCCTGCGCTTGACCGCCGAAGGGGAAAAGTATCTGCCGTACGCGCAGGAGATGCTGGCTCTGATGCACGCCGGTGCCGATAGCCTGCAAAGTCACGAAGACGCACTGAGCGGCGAACTTAAAATCGCGATGCCTTCCGATATTGGTCGCAATATCCTCTTGCCAC
Source organism: Pantoea sp. alder81 (assembly GCF_020179835.1). Lineage (GTDB taxonomy): Bacteria > Pseudomonadota > Gammaproteobacteria > Enterobacterales > Enterobacteriaceae > Pantoea. The sequence continues at coordinate 65,658 of NZ_JAIUDA010000004.1, forward strand.
TGATCACCGACTTCTGCTGTGAACACCCTGCCTTATCGGTTCGTTTATCGTTATCCGATCAAATCAGTGATGTGTTTCGCGATCCGGTAGATATCGCCATTCGCTACGGCAAACTCGAAGACAGCAGTTACGTGGCATTGCCGCTGGCCGAGGACAATCGCCGCATCATGGTGGCGTCGCCAGCTTATCTCGATCAACACGGACGCCCGCAACAACTGGAAGATTTAGCGCAACATCACTGCCTGCCGTTTGTGATGGGCGGCCACGTCTATGACAAGTGGACGTTCCCGCAGGAAGGTATGCGCCGACAAATCACGGTAAAAAGTCGCCTTCTGTGTGATGACGCCGAAGTGGCGCGCCGTTGGGCTATCGATGGCATGGGCATCGCATATAAATCGTGGATTGATGTCTGTGAGGATATTCAGCAGCGCCGCCTGGAACGGGTGCTACCTGAGATCCCCGGCGAGAGCACGCCACTGCATTTAATCTGCCCGCATCGTAAGCAGTTCTCTCCCGCGATTCGGGCATTGCATAGCATATTGCGGGAGCATCTGCAGGCGATTACCGCGCAACTGTAATAGCTGTAATTATGCAGAGCTTATGCGAACTTGCGGTTTTGATTGCCTCGGGAGCGGCTTTATCATTTTGAAAATTGATAACACCTTCAGGGACTCACATGCGCAACATCACAAAGACAATACTCGCTTCACTGCTTTTCTCCTCACTGCTTGCCAGCGCCAACGCCGAAGAGACACTTCGCATTGGCTATCAGAAATCCTCCACCTTGCTGACGTTGATAAAGCAGCGCGGCGATCTGGATAAGGCGCTCGCCGACCGTGGCATAAAAGTGACATGGCACGAGTTCACCAGCGGTTTGCCACTGCTGGAAGCGCTGAATCTGAACAACGTTGACCTTTCTGCTGACGTGGCCGATACCGTTCCGGTGTTCGCGCAAGCGGCTGGCGCCGACCTCACGTATTACGCGCGCGAAACGCCCTCTCCAGAAGCTCAGGCCATTCTGGTGCCCGCCAACTCCAGCATCAAATCGCTGCAGGATTTAAAAGGTAAAAAGATTGCCGTTACCAAAGCGGCAGGCAGCCATTATCTGCTGATCGCCGCGTTGCAAAAGGCGGGACTGAAATTCAGTGATGTCACACCTGCATGGCTGACGCCTGCCGATGGGCGCGCCGCGCTGGAACACGGCAGCGTTGATGCATGGGTAACATGGGAACCCTTTGTCACCAGTTCGAAAGTGGAGCAGCACACGCGCGTGCTGGTGAGCGGCAAAGGTCTCGCCAGTTATCAGCGCTACTATCTGGTATCGACGCCTTATGCGCAGAAGCATCCTGAGGTGTTGGGGATTGTGTATAAGACGCTGGATCATGAAGCTCAATGGCTGAAAGCACATCCAACGGATGCAGCAAAGATTCTCTCTCCGTTGTGGGGTAATTTGCCATTGGCCACGGTGGAACAAGCGAACCAGCAACGTAGCTATCAGATCGAGCCAGTGAACAAGAGCGATCTGGCTGAGCAGCAGAAGATTGCAGATGCGTTTTATCAGGCGAAGCTGCTGCCGAAAGCGATTGATGCGCAGGATGTGGGCACCTGGCAGCCGCAGACGAAATAGTCACCCTGCCAGAGAATGAGTTGATTAAGCAGGTTGGCATCGGGCATGTCCGCTGATCGCATTGAAGCTTTGCCTGCAAATGCCGATAGACGTATCAGGCTTTCTCAAAGCCGTTTCCGCCCCCCATTAGTCGTTTTAAAGGAGAGCAAGATGGATGTATCACAGATTACTTCACTGGCTATCGGTCTGGATAATATGGACCTCAGCAGTAAGGTGAGCACCCTGGTACTGAAAAAGACCCTCGATAATCAGCAGTCAATGGCAGCAGGAATTCTTGATTCCATTCCGCAACTGCCTGCTAATCCGGCAGTTGGCCGCAACATCAATACCACCGCATAAACTCACGTTGCATCGTTGCACTTACTGAACGACCTCTGTTAGCGTGTATTTTTAACCACTCCCTACTTCAGGGAGTGGTCGACACGCTAATCAGGGACGTTTCGTGACGATTTTCTTTCCGCTTATCTACTTGTTTGCCGGATGGTTGCTGGGAAAAACCGCCTGGGATTGCAAAACGGCTGCGTCATGGATATTGACGCGCATCGCTATTCCCATCGTGATCATCTTTAATATATCAACCCGCTTTCACAGCATGAGCACCATTATTATCGCCACCGCGATATGCATGATGTTTCTATTGCTGGCAGGCCGCTATGTTTTCCCTGATCCCATTAAAAACCTGTGCTTTAGCTATCTCAACATCGGCTGGCTGGGTCTGCCCGTTGCTAGCGTGTTATTCGGCAATGATGCTGCGACCATTATTATTGCCGCCTATGTCGGCAGCTCAATTGTCGGCAACTCGCTGGGCGCAGGCATGCTCTCCGGCGAGAAATTTAATCCAATCACGTTGATGCGCACCCCGCCCGTCATCGCACTGATGATCGGCGCAGCGTTAATTCCATTCAGTGATCAGGTGGCTCAATACTTCGATAGCCTGTATCAAATTGCCAAATTCATGATGAGTTTTCTTGGCATGGCCGTGTTGGGCATTTGGCTTTCAAAAACGACAATATCGATGGAAGATTTTCGACTCGAACTGCGTCCGTTTATCACGCGTTCAATGGTTTTCGCTGTGCTGGTTTCTTTGCTGCTGCTGATAGCCGATCAGTTCAACGCGCCACTTATTACGCACAATCCAGCAACGCTGTATCTCTTCTGTCTGCTTCCCCCCGCAGCCAATATTATCGTACTGGAGACACATTACCTGGGCACTGGAAATTCAGCGCGGGCGATTTCATGTGGGACTTGTATCAGTATCGTGGCGATAGCGCTTTATTCGGCTGCTGTTTTGGGTGGCAGAGCGTTAGAGATATGGGGTTGAAGAGATGTTTAAGCGGGTTAACCTGATGCTCTTTAGACACTCATTTATCGTTTGTCGCGACATGTGCGAACAGGTTGTGCGGCATCAGCTCTAGTTCGTGCTATTTAAAAGGACATAAGCAATGACAGTTCAGCATGAGCCCTACTGGAACCGAATGGTGCCCGAACTGACCGTAACGGACTTCACTGCCTCACTGTATTTTTACACTGATGTATTGGGATTTCAGATTATGGTCAGACGAAGTGATCCCGAATTTGCTTACATCAACCTCGGCGAAGCACAGCTGATGCTTGAGCAGTTTCAAGCCGAAGGCTGGAATACCGCAGAACTCGTCAAACCGCTGGGGCGCGGCGTGAATTTCCAGATTGAGGTGGATGATATTGCCTGTGTGCTGACGCGGGTAAGGAAATATGGCGTGCCGCTGTATCGGGATTTGCGAGAAAACACCTATCAGATTGGAGAAACCATCGCTTGCCAGAGAGAGTTTCTCGTTCAGGATCCGGATGGCTATCTTCTACGTTTTTGCCAGTTTGTTGAGTGAGGGGGATTGTGGAGGTTGGGGGCTGGTTTTCGAGTGATGGATACCGATGGCTGGGGGGCCGCTTTGAGCGAAAATCGGACGTCGGTGATTAGTCTCTTTAGCCAGATTACAGGTATGAGCCGCTAATATAAGCGGCTGCATCTGTAACTTATTCTGAGTAGCAGTGCTCCGCCGACGGGAAGCTGCCGTCTTTGACGGCCGCAATGTAACTTTTTAACGCGCCCTGAATGTCGTGCTGCCCTTTCATAAAGTTTTTGACGAATTTCGGGGCCCTGCCGGTGATGCTCAGGCCGAGCATGTCGTGCAGCACTAAAACCTGTCCATCTGTATCCGGGCCAGCGCCGATGCCAATGACTGGTACGGACACCGCCCCGCTCAGCGCTCTGCCCAGCGAGGCGGGGACGGCTTCAACCAGCACCATTGCCGCGCCGGCTTCTTCCAGCTTTTTCGCGGTGTCGACCAGTGCGGCCGCCTGATGGCTGTCACGTCCCTGCACTTTAAAACCGCCAAAGACGTTAACCGACTGAGGGGTGAGTCCAATATGGGCGCAAACTGGTATACCGTTACGCGTCAGCTGACGCACTGTGTCGCACAGCCACTCTCCACCTTCAATCTTGACCATCTGCGCACCGGCCTGCATTAACTGCGCGGAGCTGTGCAGTGCCTGCTCAGGCGAAGAACAGGTCATGAATGAAAGGTCGGCTATGATGAAGCCGCCGTTGTTTCCGCGCTTAACGCAGGCCGTGTGATAAACCATATCTTCCAGCCTGACCGGCAGGGTGCTGTCATGGCCCTGCAGGATCATTCCCAGCGTATCGCCGATCAGAAGCATCTCAACGCCTGCCGTGCTCAGCTCGTGTGCAAACGTGGCGTCGTAGCAGGTGAGCATGGTGATTTTCTCGCCGCGCTGCTTGAGGTTTTTCAGGTGTGTCAGTGTGACTGATGACATGGTGTTCTCTGCTAATTCTTGACGTTGATGAAGGATGTTGCGGGGGCGATAATACCAGCTTTCGCAACGCTAATTGTATTGCTCGGTCTGCAAGACACCATAAAGCTCGGGCTGACTTTTCCCTGACGTTGAGTGTATTCATAAAGTCCCTGCTGCATGATGCGTTGTTATAAGCCTCTATGGCCATGCGTCACAGAAACTGCTCTGCCAGCAGCAGAGCCGCAATAATGATCATCAGGCTGCCTGAAATCCGGCTGACATTTTGTGCGGCGCGCGGTCTTGTCCCAAGCACCGTACCGGAGCCATACCCCACAAGCAGGTAGACCACGCCGCAGCTGATCACATGCACCAGCCCCAGCGCGATCATCTGCAGTGGAAGCGGCCAGGCAGCGTGGACGTCAGTGAACTGGGGAAGCAGGGCCAGAAACAGCAGAAAAACCTTCGGATTAAGCCCGCTGATGCAAAAGCCCTTGAGCGCCCATTTCAGTGGCGAACCTGCATCATCATTCTGCTCCGCCGCCGGCACTGTCGGATGGCGCAACATGCCGAGCCCGAGCCACAGCAGGTAGGCCGCCCCGGCTACGGTCAGGAGCGTCAGTACGCCCGGCGTGCCTGCAATGACTGAGCCGACCCCCGCTGCCACTATGAGCGTTGCAACAAGATGGCCGCTCAGCATGCCGGCAACCGCCGGCACAACCCGGCGTCCCCGGATGCCGGCTGAAATGGCGTAAGCCCAGTCGGCGCCGGGCGTGATTACGAAAAGCACGGAAACAGCCCAGAAGGCGGCGAACATACTCAGTGACATGTGGCGTAATCCTTATCGACCCCATCGCTGACCGGGCTTTGATCAGTGTTAAAAAGCTGCATCCAGGGAAACCTTTACCTGACTGATACGTTAAAAGTTGAAGAAAGAATATCGCTTTGTAAGCGGAATGTGCTTTCATTTACAGCTTAGAAAATGAGTCAAAACGGGAGGTTTTCAGGAATGGACAGAACAGACTGCAATATTCTTGCAGAGCTTCAGAAGGACGGGCGGCTTTCGCTCACTGACCTGGCGGAACGGGTGGGGATCAGCCTGTCATCATGTCAGCGCAGGGTCAGAGCCCTTGAGCATGAAGGGGTAATCAGCGGCTACCGGGCGCACCTGGATCCGGCCAGATTCGGGCTGAACTTTTCAGCCATAGTTTTCGTCACCCTGCGCGAGGGAGACCGACAGGCGGTCGCCGCCTTCGAGGCGGCAGTAGAGGAGATACCGCAAATTATTCAGGCGCAGCGACTGTTTGGCGATCCGGATTATCTGCTTCATGTTATCACCCGTGACCTGCCGGCTTTTCAGGCGCTGTATGATGAAAAACTCTCTGGTATCTCAGGTGTGCAGCGGCTTACCTCAACACTGGTTATGAAAACGGTTGTGAAAGATCGCGCGCTGCCTGTCTGACACTTGTGCGACGCCTCCCCATTCGATAGTTTTCAAAAAGTTTTTGGCACGGAGACAATGTTGTGCTGTGGAACGGTTAAAAAGTCGAACTTCCGCTGTTGGCACGAAGCAGACCTGCAGCTGGGCGAGGTCCGCTATGGGCTGTGAGTGCAACTGATGGATGCAACGCGTTGATTGAATCGCTCTGAGGGTGAACCTGGTCCGGTATTTTCTTTGTCTTTCGTTAAGTTGACTGGCAACACCCTTTAGTTATGGCTGGCTGAGAAGAGTACCGATGGATTTGAATATTTGAGTAAACTTAATTTAAAACGCCGAACCAACTGGAAACAGCGTTTAATTCTGTTAAGTCAGATCCACTCCCCTGAGCCCTGACCAGCAGCGCTCTGACGACTGCGTAACCAGTACCTGGGGATCGCTACTGATGACATTAACCAGCGTGGCAACCCTGTCGGTTAAACTCCGTATGTTCTCGGCGCCAACATACACATATTCATTGGCTGGCAAAGCAAAGGTGCGACCTTTTTCACACACAACGCTGCGTGAAAACCCATTTTCGAGCATCGCGTATAACACCTCAATGAGAGTGTTAGCCGTTGGCTCGCGAAGTTCAATCCTGATGGTATAGCTGGCCATAATAATTACCTCCTCTTAAATTTTAATTTAAGTTTACTTACATTGGGAGTGAGCGTATCTGCAGTCAATGATATTAAGAACATTCTTATTGGAGCGTGAGCTTTTTTTAAGACCAGCAATAGATTTATAAAAAGGGGGGGATAAAGAATATTTGCTGCTGACGATGAGCAGGTATCAGGAAGTATTTCGAATATAAGCTGAGTCGGTTTTTGATGCTTAATAAATGAAGATTTAAGAATGATTACAGCTTAAGGATGATCTGATAATTTTAACCTTGCAATAAATAAATTCCCGCCTGGGCGGAAAAAGTATGACAAAAAGGGAAATTTCTCGCGCGCAGCAGCGTTTACTGCGCGTTGAGACAATAGCATTCCCTAAGCTACAGTTTCGTGATCTTTAAGTTAAATGCCATACGGAAAGCTTATACATCCCTGATCCCGGCAATTTTTCTGGATGCACTTTTCATACGGAGTAGGAAATGATTCCTGGCGGAAACAGAAAGGGGTTAAGGCTGCTTTCAGGAAATTATCTTGTTTCCTGACAAAATATCATGTAGTGACTGGCTCTAATAATGGCAGTTGCACCGTGTTTTTTTGTCAGGTATAAGTCTGCCGGTAGCGCGGCTGAACACGCTGAAATCCAAATTTTGCGCGCCCGTTGCTTCGGTCTCCAGCAGCAGCTTCAGGGTTGCTGCTGGTTTCAGAGTCAATCAGCAATCCTTTCCCTCAAATCTGCGTTAACCTTTCAGGGTGCTATACGCTTCGCTTAAATTTTTATGGCACTACTCATTGATGATAATTCTTAGCGCTGCACGATAAATATGAACTTAACTGCTATCCTGAACTCTGTATTAATACAGGTTTTTCCACCTGTAACGAATTTTAACCCGCTCAGTGCGGGTATTTTTTTTGTCTATAAATCGTCATTCTAAATAAACAGTGCCAATGTTTTCTGATAAATGTTTCTGACTATCCGTGGAACTGTGTCCCCCATCGAGAATATGAAAGTTTCTTTATCAATATGGACTTATTAATTGCCGTCTCGCTACATACAAACCTGTCAATGCTGACTAGAGTTAATGCGTTAACTCACCCAACCGGAGCACCTATGGCAGAGCAACAGGCTAACAGCGGGAGTTTTGCAAATAACAGACAGCGTGCCGTCGAGCCGGTCGCAAAGGCGGGCAGGCCAGCGGTGGCAACTTTAAGTATGACCCGGAGCGTGCAGCAGAAGCGGGTCGTAAAGGCGGAAAGATAAGCCGTAGGGGTATAAAGTAAAAGCGAATAATACTGACAACGTCCCTGACGGGGCAGGACTCTGGAGCCTGAGCGCTCCTGCTGTGTTTCAGGCTTCGTTAGGGATATTTTTATGGACCCAGTTTCAACAGACTTTTACGTATTCAGCGTGGCAGACAGTGATGGCTGCAGCAGCCTGCACCGTACTCAATGTCTCAGGGCTCCCGAATCATTTAATCGCGTGTTCATGGGATCGTTCTCCGCTCCCGATTACGCCTGGCAGTATTTCAAAATCCACCATCCGGGTTTAAGGGCGGCATTCTGCCTGTCGTGTATGCGATAAAGCACGCGTAAATTTCACAGGCATATCTTCATGCTATCGGTGATTGTATGCAGATATGAAATACGGCTCCTTTAACTCCATACGTAATTCCCTGAATAAGCCATTTTTGCCGTATCCGGCAGAGAGACCTCTGTATGAGCAAAGCGCCCGCGCTGTTCTGAACTTCCTGCGTTAGTCCCTCAGGCGCACAGTTTAATTAGTGCGTAGCTTTACATACCTGTATGCACACACATTGAATCATCATTGCAAGTGTCCGGATCCCCTTCGGCTTGACGACAGGCCGTGACCTGCCTCCAGGATGAATATATTCCGATGTGAGCAATGTCCGCTGGCACTAAGCAGTCAGCCACAACAGCCAATGTCCGCAGTGCTCGCTCTGCGGACAATGCTAACAGCATTCAGTGTGAATAATAGGGGGCAGGCCAGCACTGTCATATTTAAAAATTCTTATATAAATCAATATTTAGCCAGTCCGAGGTGGTCCCGCAGATGGGTTCCTTCATATTCGGTACGAAAGATGCCCCGTCGTTGCAGTTCCGGCACTAAAAGTCCAGTTAATGCCTCTACCCCTGTTGGGAAATGAGTGGGAACGGCAAGGAATCCATCACAGGCATTGGCATCAAGCCAGGCTTGCATCTGATCGGCAACCGTGGCCGGGGAACCGATGGCTTTAAAATAACTGCCTTCCGCGAAGTAGCGGGCAGTTTCAAGGACGGAGAGATTTTTATCTCGGGAAATAGCCATAATCGCGTCCCGGTGAGATTTTCCCGCGTTTGATTCAGGCAATTCTGGTACAAGTTCATTAAGGTCAAACTGGCGAAAATCTACCCCACCCGCCAATGGTTTCAGATTGCTTAGGGCAATGTCATCTGGAATCAGGGCTAGCATCTGGTCGGCCAGTTCTCTGGCCTTCTGGTCTGTTTCGGCAATGATGGGAGTAAGCCCCACCATGATTTTGATTGAATCAGGTGAGCGCCCGAATTCCTGAGCGCGCCGACGAATGTCATCACGAAATGCGCGCCCGCCTTCGAGGGTGGATTGCAGTGTAAATACCACATCAGCCGTTCGTGCCGCCAGCGCCCGACCGGGCTCTGATGCACCGGCCTGAAAAATAACAGGTCGCCCTTGTGGGCTGCGCCCCATCGGAAGTGGACCTCGAACCTTAAAATGCGTGCCCTGGTGCTGAAGGAAATGCATCTTATCAACATCGAAGTAAACACCGCTCTGCTTATCCCGCGTAATAGCATCCTCATCCCATGATTCCCAGAGGCCGTTAACAACGTCGACGAACTCTTCCGCCCTTCCATAGCGGTCGGCGTGCCCCACATGGGCATCCAGGCCATAGTTTTGCGCTTCATCTTCGTTAAAGGAAGTGACTAAATTCCATCCAGCTCTCCCCTTGCTAATAAAATCGAGAGTTGAGAACCGACGCGCAATGTTGAACGGTTCGTTAAATGTCGTCGTGGCTGTGGCAGCCAGACCCAATCGTGAGGTATGGGCTGCAAGAAGCGGTAGCACCATCGTAGGGTCAAAGTGGATTGAACGGGGGTTAGCCGCACCGTATTTGTCTCCCGCCAGGATGTCATTACTGCGACGCACGGCGGCCTGGTCTTCGAAAAAGATGGCATCCAGTTTGGCGGCTTCTGCAAGTTGTGCAGCGTGCACCAGATGGTCGATGTCCAGATCTATTTCAGGAATGGCGTCCGGCAATCTCCAGGCTCCGAGGTGATATCCCGGGAATAGGAACAAGGCTAAATGAAGCTTCTTCTGTGTCATAAACTCACCTCTTATTAATACTGTGCGAAAGCGCGATCTCATCGCCTGGATGATTAGCCTGTGCATTGCCATGACAGTATGGGTAATTTAAGGTGTACTAATCCATCAGCATAAATGCACGTACCTGTTGCATAAAACTATACAGGGCCGACATGAGTCCATTTTCCCGTTTTGCAGCCTACTTTATGGAGGTTGCGCGCCATGGAAGTCTTCGAAAAGCAGCGGAAAGGCTGCACGTATCCGCGTCAGCCATTAATCGGCAGATACTCCAGGCGGAAGAAGATCTGGGTATACCTTTGTTTGAGCGACTGCCGGGAGGCATGCGTATGACAACGGCAGGTGAACTTCTCTACACCGACCTACTCCGCTGGCAACGTGACTTTAACGTGACAAAACAACGATTTGATGAGATTAAGGGGCTCAGGCGCGGCAAGGTCAGTATCGGGCTGGTTCAGGCTTTGACGGAGGGACAACTCTGTGACGAGATTTCTGCCATTGCTCAAGAGCATAGCTGGCTGGATCTCCAGCTAAATGTAGAAAGCAGCGCAGTAGTTACACAGCAGGTACGAGATTCCGAAATTGATTTTGGACTGATACTTGACCCGGAAAGCGTTGTCGGACTTGAAGTGTTCGCCTTTGCAGAGATCGAGATGGGTATTGTTCTGCCGCCTCAGCACAGGTTTAAGGATAATGTGGCGCTTTCCCTGTCTGACCTGAATGAAGAAAAGCATATTCTTCCAGGCAAATCACTGGTCGTTCACGAACGTGTTCGATCAATTTACGCCCATGCGCGTCAGATGCCCGAAACAGCAATCTCCTGCAATGATATCCGCCTGATTAAAGCGCTCATTGCGGGGGGAGCAGGCGTGAGTGTGCTTTGCTGGCTCGACGTAATGGAAGATGTCAGAGCGGGACGTCTACACTTTATTCCTCTAAAGAACAGGCCGCTGCGTCCTCTGATTCTGGGTTTATGCATTAACTCTACAAGGCAGCTATCCCGCGCGGCTCATCACGTGATGAAGCGCCTGTCTGTAGTTATTGAGGCCTTATGACCTGCTCCCCGTGGATTCCGCCTCTTACGGCAGTGTGTACATCGCGATTTTAGCCTTTGCTGGCCATTATTTAGCCAGTTTGATAACAAACGAACCATCTTCTTTTTTGATTTTGGCTCCTCGTTCAGCCCAGCGATCCGCCAGTTCAAAAAATTCATCGGCACTGATGTTGAAATCCAGCACAACTTCCCTGAATTCACCACTTTTCAACATCTCGTTCGCTTTTTTATAGGACTTTGCAGTTGTGCTTTTCATGGATTTTCTTCTCCGAAAGTTCAGTGGGTAATTTTTGTTCAGTGCAGGATATCTCTGGTTGGTTCTTTAGTCGCAAAAAAATGCGCCACCGGACGCATTTTCATCCATAGGATGACCCGCTATACAGCCCCCTTCCCCTTCGAGTGAGCATTCCATCCTTTAATTTCGCAGACAACCTGATTATGTTAATAAACATATGCCGCATGCAACGGGCTCTGCATTAACACCCCAAAACGAGGTTAAGGATGATTTCACTGGGTTTTGTGTCAAAGAAAATGCTGTCTAATTGGAGTGACGTTCCGCCCTACCTGCCTGATTTCCAGTTCCACGAAAAACACAGAGCTGTAATCAAATCCACCAGCCCTGAAAAGATCATGCCGCTTATCAAGGCATTTGATATTGAGCAAGATTCGGTGATCCGGGCATTAATGTCGATACGACAGTTGCCGCAGAAACTGCAAAGAAAGGCCCCTGAAACCCAGGATGATCAATTCGGTCTGCAAACTTTCACGCTTCTTCACGCCTCTGCTTTAGAACTTTGCTATGGGTTAAGAGGCGAGTTTTGGCGCGCCGACTTTGGTTTAGAAAAGATATCTGACGCAGAAGAGTATCAGCAATCCGCGCGGCCGGGTGCTGCAAAGCTATTGCTGCGCTATCAAGTTAATCTAATCAACCACAGCCAATCCGAGCTCATTACCGAAACGTTCATCCACTGCCCGGACAAGGCCTCTCATTTTAAGATGGCAGCTTACTGGCTGGCGATCAGAGCAGGAAGTGGTTTGATTCGGCGCAGAATGTTGAACTCCGTTAAGCATGAGTTGGAAAATAAACCATAAAAGGAAGCAGGATGATTTCTAAATAAAATGCTGAACATTATGTCTGGGGTGATAACTGCGACGGTTGGTATTTGGTCAATCGTCAGGACATGCTGATTATTCATGAGAAAATGCCTCCCGGCACACGTGAAACCCGTCACTTTCACTCCTTCTCTAGGCAATTCTTTTTCGTTTTGCAGGGCGTCCTGACGATGGAACTGGAAGGTGAAAAACACGACATCGAGGCTCAGCACGGATTAGAAATTGCCCCAGGCGCAAGGCATCAAGCCAGAAACGACAGTGCAACTTCCGTTGAATTTCTTGTTATCTCCCATCCAACGCCACGAGGTGATCGCACCGATCTTTCAGCATGATGAATTTCAACTATGATTCCCCCTTCACCTCACATGAAGCCAAATCATGAATCACGAGAAAGAAGCTGAACATATTATTGACCTGTATCGCGAAGGCGCGGAAGTCTGGGATAACCATCGCACTAAGCATTTTATCGAGCAGCACTGGTTGGCGCGTTTTCTCGACCTGATTCCTGCTGGCGGTGAAATTCTGGATGTAGGCTGCGGCGCAGGTATTCCAATTGCTGAGTACTTTTTGCAGAAGCAATTTAAGGTGACGGGTGTAGATGCATCCGAGCCGATGATCGCCCGCTGTCGGGAAAGGTTCCCACAGGCGCAATGGCAAATTGCCGATATGCGCACGCTGGCACTCGAAAAGGCTTTTAACGGTATCATCGCATGGGACAGCTTCTTCCACCTGACGCGCGACCACCAACGCGCGATGTTTCCGCGCTTTGCTCGACATGCCAAGGTCGGCGCTGGCTTAATGTTCACCAGCGGCCCCGATGATGGTGAGGCGATGGGCACTTTTCTTGACCGTCCGCTCTATCATGCCAGTCTGGCTCAAGAGGAGTTCCGCCAACTGCTGTCGGATAACGGTTTCAACGTGGTTAATCAGATCACCGAAGATGCCACCTGCGGTGGCAGAACGGTGTGGTTGGCTCAGAAAAACAAAACTGCTTAAAGCGCGAAATCCACGTGCTGGCCGCCAGGCATATTCACGCCAATCGTTAATTGCCCGCCCAGCGCCTCAACATAACGCTTTAAGGTGGCAATTTTCAGGTCTTCGCCACGCGCTTCAATTGCTGCAACCGACGGTTGGGCGATACTCATCACCGCCCATCAATCATCCCCCACATCCCTGCAAACACTCCGCTCAGGCTTTTGTTTCCCACTTCCGAAAGGTGGTTGTCGTCGCGATACAGCGGCACATTTTCTCTCGCGCCATAGCAGAAACGGCTATCACATAATCCCTGCGCGGCATCCAGCAAGGTGACGTTTGGCGAAAGCGCCGCGATCTTGTTGAGCATCGCCAACGCATCCTGATGACGTGATTGATACTCGGCACGAGATTGCTGAATGGTCAGCACTTTGCCGCGCATCGCATCGCGTGACATGCGATAAATCACGTCATAACCGAATTCCGGCACCGGCGTCATGATGAATACACGATGATGGCTGGCGAGTTGTTTCACCGCGGCGCCAAAATGCTGTTGATAGGCGGCGATGGAACTGCCGTCCTGCCTGAAGCTATAGGTCGGTGCGCTGCTGCCGCTTCCATACTCACCGTGCAGATAAAACGACATGCGATTGATGATCAATACCGATGCGTTGGGGTATTTGCGTTCGATATCGGCCATCGCCGCCTTCACAAAGCCACCGCAATCAGGGCTGGCGCTGCGTTGAATATCCGGCACTGAGGGGCAGCCTGATTGCGCTATAAATACCAAACCATCCTTTGGCTGGGCGCTTGCCACAATCGAGGACAACATGGCGGCGGCGTGGCTATCACCCAACACCACCAGGTTTACCTTGCTGGCACTGCCAAAAACGCACTGTGGTGAGATCATGCCGCTGAGCACAAAGCAATTTTTGGCCATTGCAAAGCGTTGCTGAGAATAGTGTTCAATCGAGGCCACCACAGCGGGTGCGCGTGATGGGATTCCCGCCTTTGCTACAATTGTCACCCCGAACAACATCACCACCGAGGACTGCCCAAGCGCGATATAGGTTTTTCGGCTAAACCAACCTTGCGAATTCTCGACCCAAATGTAGGAAACCCAACCTGCGGCCAGGGATAACAGAACCAACAACATCTGGCTGACGATCGTGATGGGCCAGTCCACCAGATGGCAGAACACCCACAAAGGCCAATGCCATAAATAGATCGAGTAAGACGTTTTGCCGATGTGCTGCACGACGCGATGATTTAAACACCAACTGTTCTGCACCGCCGCGTGAAGAATCAGCGCAGTGAATAAGACGGGTATCAGCGTCATAATACTTGGCCAGGCGATGTTTTCATCAAATATGAACGCGCATAATATTAGTGACAAAATACTGACTGGCGGAACCCAGCCCTGCCCGCTCAGTCGGGTTTTAGGTGCCAGATACACTAATCCGCCAACCAGCATTTCCCATGCGCGGGTGGGCAACAAATAATAAGTCGCGGTGAGATGATAATCAGTGGCGACCATCACCAGTACTAATCCAAACGACAGCAGCGCGGCAATTCCCATCGTCCAGGCAAACTGTTTGCGCAGAAAACGTGCGGTGAACATTAACGCCAGAGGCAATAATAAATAAAACTGCCACTCAACGCTTAATGACCAGGTGTGCAGCAGCCATTTATACACCGATCCGGTATCAAAATAACCTCCCTGTTTGAAATAGACCACATTGGATATAAAGCTGAGGCTGGAGACCGCATGCTCAGCCATGCGTTGATACTCGTCTGGCGGCATCAGGAAATAGCCCATCAACATTAATATTGCGCACAACACCATTAATGGCGGGATAATTCGCCTGCAGCGCGCGGCATAGAAAGCCATCAGTGAAAACTTCTGATGATTAAGTCGCGACAGAATAATTCCCGTCATTAAATAACCCGAAATAACAAAGAACACATCAACACCGAGGAACCCTCCACTCACTTGGTTAAAACCAAAGTGATAGAGGAGGACTAACATAACCGCATAGGCACGCAGCCCGTTAATGTCAGAGCGGAAAGTCATGGGGATGATCCCTGAAAGAGGTTTTCAGGATAATGTAAAGATTGTGATAAGACGCAGCAATCGATGAAATCTCTGTAATTTCATGTCCATGACACAAGAAATGGAACTGTACACCCGATGATTTATCTTAAGCTCATTTAATTCTCCCTCGAATAATCATCAGGTTGTCAGACGCGTAAACAGGAACAGCTTTACGAAATCATTATTAACTTAAATGAAATGAGATCAGGATATTCAGAATAGTGTCACACTCTCATCAGCCGATATTAACGTTCAGAAATAGTGAGCCATTAAGGTTTACCTGGTGCTAATACCGCAATTGCACCTTCGATTAAACGATAATGTGCAGGCGTGCGGCCAATAATTTCCCCATCCGCATTAATGTCATGCGGACGCCGGGTGTGCAGGCTAAATTGGGTGCCGCTCAGCGTACGCACGTTGCCCCAGCGACCATGTGTGCCACGGCGCAGCGAGGGAAACAGCGCCAGAATTTGCCACCAGTGACGCACTTCCAGGCTATACGCATCCAGACGACCATCATCGGGTGCTGCGTCCTTCTCTATCGTCATCCCACCGCCGTAGAAGCGGCCATTGCCCACCGAAAATTGCACCGTTTTAATTGCTTCCTGCTGGCCATCATAATGCAGTATGGCGCTGAACGGACGGCTTTGCCGCAGCAGGCGCAATGCAGCCAACGCATAACCCGCTGTGCCCCACTTTTTCTTGGCTGCTGCGGTGAGATTGCGTGCCAGGCTGGCAGAAAATCCAACGCTGGACACGTTCAAAAACAGATGGCCGTTGACTTCACCCAGATCGATACGCCGCGTGTGTCCTGCGACGATGATGTTGATCGCTGCCTCCAGATTAAAAGGAATGCCTAACGTACGGGCAAAATCATTGGCCGTGCCGAGCGGTAAAATGCCCAGCGGCAAGCGGGATTGCATCAGCCCCAGTGCCGCCGCATTCAGCGTGCCATCGCCGCCGCCGACAATCACCACATCCACTTGAGACTGATGCGCCAGAATCAATTCACTGTAACTGCGTTCATCATCTTCGTGCGGGGTAATCAGGGAATAGCCTGCTGCCGATAATTGCTGATGTGCCAAATCCGCCCACTGCGCACCACGGCGTGCCCGACGATTGATCAGCAGGAGCGCGCGCCGCTGCTCAGGTTGAGCACCAGGATTGGTCATTTCGATATTTCCCTGAAATTAAATGCATCAGGCGAAAGTAACCAGACATAACGTAACTGGCAATCTTCCTTAGATATCTTTACACCCATAATAGGATTTATCTATATCTGAAAGTTATTAAGATCCCCTTAAGATTTTTGTGCTTCACTTATTCACTGGCGAACACCAGATTTGACGCATTGCGTTATCACAATACTCTCCATGAGCAAGGGTGAATTATGCTGATAAAACTGAAGCGAACCAGAACACACGTTGAAGATCGTAATCTCGCCCTGTGCCTTGCCACATCAGCAGGATTATTGAATGCCATGGCGTTAGCTGCTTTTGGCTTTTTCCCCTCACATATGTCCGGCAATATCGCGCAAATATCCAGCGATTTGAATGAGCTGGATATTCGTAACCTCAAGGTATTTATCGCCATGATTGGTGCCTTTGTCACCGGCGCGGTGGTGGCAAGGATTTCGGTGGTGCTGGGGGTGATTAATGGGCTGCGCACCATATTTAGCTGCATTTTACTGGTGGAAGGCGTGCTGTTAATTATGACCTCGTTGTTCGAAATCTATTATTTCTCATCGAATAATAACGGGGAAATATTGCTGCTATTGGCCTTCTTAATGGGTGTACATAACTCCACCTCGACGCAACTTTCCAACGGTCGCGTTCGTTCTACCCATATTACCGGCACGCTGACGGATGCAGGCATTTCAATCGGTTCGGTATTTGTTGCGTTATTGCGTCGCGATCCTTCCAAAAACATTCGTGCTTTTAAGCAGCAACTGAACACCCATCTGGTGACCATTTTCTCCTTCCTTACCGGTGGCATTGTCGGCCTGCTGATCTTCAATGCGTTAGGCTTCGGATCGCTGATTGGCCCAGGATTAATTCTGGTCGTGATTGCCTCGCTTTCGATTGTTTTCACGCTTTATAAAGTGAGAAGTCGCAGCTACGCCAAAGCGATCCCTTCTTAATACAGAATCAGCAGTAGTCATTCTGCGATGCAGGCGATATAACAAAAGCAGGACAATCTCATCGCAGAGGACGACATGGCGCTTTCACACGAATTGATTCTGATCTACACCACCTATTTTGTTGCCACCGCCAGCCCTGGCCCGAGCAATATGGCGATTATGGGCACGGCAATGAAGAAAGGGCGCGGTGCCGCACTGGCGCTGGCAAGTGGGGTGATCAGCGGTTCGATGATGTGGGCGCTGCTGGCGGCCTGTGGCGTGTTAACCGTGCTGGCAACCTTTGCTCAGCTGTTGATCGTGCTGAAGATAGGCGGTGGTTTATATCTGTTGTGGTTGGCCTTTAAGGCAGGCAAATCCGCCTTACGCCGTCCCGATGCGAATGAATTCAGCGCCAGCGGCGATAAAGTCGCCTTTGCCAGGCTGTTTCGTCAGGGTATCTTGATGCACGTCGGTAATCCCAAGGCGATTCTGACCTGGGTGGCGATTATGTCGGTGGCTTTGAAACCGGATGCTGCAGCCTCAACCTTGCCGATGATCATCGCGGGTTGTGCCACGATATGCGTGCTGGTGTTTTGCGGCTATGCGCTGCTGTTCTCCACGGCGGTGATGGCAGCATTTTATCACCGTATCCGCCGTGGGCTGGATGCGCTACTGGCCTGCTGCTTCGCCGTTGCGGGATTAAAACTGGTGTTCAGCCGCAGTTAACCGTGAGCGGTGCTGACAACACAACAGCACCGCTTAACTCATCAGGAGTTGTTTGGCGCGGCGGCCTGCGTTTCGCTAAAGGTCGGCTTCTGACGCGTCACCGAATAGACCACGTTTTTCGGGCCTTTGGTGTCGGTAGTCACATCTACCGATGAAATGGTCACCTTGCCAAAACCAAACAGCGTCTGCACGTAACCACCGATTTGGTGTTTACCTTCAGCAACGCGGATCTCTTTATTCTCGCCTTTCTGCAGCAGACCGGCATCCTGACCATCTACCGTAAGGTATACGGAAGAACCGTCATCGGTGCGCGTGATCTGGTGAGACACGTTGATCACGGTCGGACCGCTATCGAACTGGGAAGGAATGTTGTCATTCTCGATGGGGGCAGCGGCAGGCGCTTCAGCTTGCGCGGTAGCGTTGCTGTCAGCGGCATGGCGTGCGCAGCCGGTTAGCATTAATGCGGCCGTCAAAGCGGCTAGAGTGAAACGCGAAAACATCGTGACGAAAGACCTTTTTCTGAATGAGAAGTGTTTATTTTAGCGTGCCTCGCTGAGTGATGACAGTCACAGAATTCCAGTATTTTCCGAAAACCTGTCTCCAGGTGTTTCATCTGGGGGAAAGCAGCACGGAATGCAAATGGCTAAAATCAGGGCGCCCGTAAGGGACGCCCTGCCTTATCGCGATTACCAGCTGTAGCTGACAGAGGCCACAATCGAACGACCGCTGCCGTAGAAGCACGCGCTGGTGTTGCTGCATGAGGCAACATAGTGCTTGTCGGCCACGTTGTTCACGTTCAACTGCAGCGTGGTGCCACGCAGTGAGTTAGCCGCTTCGCCCAGCTCATATTTCGCCATCACGTCATAAAGCGTGTAGTGCGGAACCTTGTCCTGACCAATGGAATCCGCCCAGGCTGTGCCGGTGTAACGTACACCGCTGCCGAGCGTCAGACCGTTTAGCGCACCATCGAGGAAGCTGTAGCTACCCCAGGCAGATGCGGCATGACGCGGAATGCTGGAAGGCGTTTTACCGACCTGCGCCGCGGTGTTGCTCTCTTTGGTTTCCGCATCGGTAAAGGTATAAGCCGCCATCACCTTAATTTCAGGGGTGATTTGCGCGTGCGCTTCCGTCTCAATACCTTTGGACTTCACCTTACCGATCTGCTCGTTGTAACCCAGTTCGCTGTTGTAAGAGGTGATGTTTTTCTGCGTGATATCAAACGCGGAAACGGTGAACACCGCATCCCAACCCACTGGCTGATATTTGATACCAATTTCCGTCTGCTCACCCGTAGTCGGTGCGAACGGATCGCTACCCGGCGCACCGGTGCTCAGGTTCGGTTCGAACGAGGTGCTGTAGCTGACATACGGCGACAGGCCATTATCGAAGGCATACAACAGACCGGCACGGCCGGTGAACTTGCTGTCATTTTGCTGAGTGGTGGTGTTTTCAATACGGTCCTGCGTGCGCACTTCTGACCAGTCCTGGCGCCCCGACAGCAGCAGATTCCATTGATTCCACTCCAGCTGATCCTGCAAATACACGCCAACCTGATCGAGCTTTTTACGCGTGCTGGTGTTCAACGCCAGATCGCTCTCATTGATCGTCACACGGGTCGGATTCGCCCAGTCGAGAATGTATTGGTCACCGCTGTCGCGCCACAGTTTGTTATCGACATCGCTCCATTTGTAATCCAGCCCACCCAATACGGTATGCGCAACGTTGCCCGTATCGAACGTCGCTTTCACCTGGTTATCAATGCCCAGTTCTTTGGACTTGATTTTGTCATGCTGCGGACGACGGTTGATGGAGTGATCGTTATCGGCATCAAAGGTATAGACCAGATATTTGTACGACTCATCCATGTTGCTGTAACGCATATTCTGCGTGAAGCTGATGTTGTCGTTGAAGTTGTGCTCAAAGATGTAGCCAACCGAGGTTTGCTCGCGTTTCGCTTCGTTAAAGCTCGGATCGCTGACGTTGAAATCGTAAGGAATGTAGCCCGCGCTGGTGTTAAACAACGTGCCGTTGGCAGGCAGGAAGTTACGATATCCGGCCTTTGGCTCGTTCTGATACATGGTCAGCAGGGTGAAACTAGTGTCCGCATTTGGTAGCCAGGTCAATGCCGGGGCGATCGCCATGCGCTGCTGTTTGTTATCTTTCACGAACTCATGTCTGGTGCTGGCGATGCCGTTGAGACGATAAAACAGCGTGTTGTCGTCATTCAGTTTGCCGCCGAAATCAAACGCCGCTTCGCCCAGATGCTGATTACCGGTGCTGAGCTGAACTTTATGAATGCTCTGCGCGGTTGGGCGCTTGCTGGTCATCGCAATGATGCCGCCGGGGTTCACCTGGCCATACAACACCGATGCAGGGCCATGAATCATCTCCACACGCTCCAGCAACCACGGATCGATCTGCCCCGCCGCGCCCGCCTGGCCGGATAAGCCATAGCTCAATCCATCGAGGAATTTCGGTGCATAGCGGAAACCACGCGCGATGATCTCATCGTTACGGTTTGAGTTACCACGATAGTTGGTCAGCACGCCGCTGGTGTAGCTCAGAGCATCTGCTACCGACGGTGCAGCCTGATCGTCCATCTGCTGACGCGTAATCACCGAAATCGATTGCGGAGTTTTACGCAGTGGCGTTGAGGTTTTGGTCCCCGCAGCACTCTCTTTCGCCACATAGCCTTGCAGCGGAGACGTCACGCTTTCACGCGTATCCGCATTCACGGTGATGGTCTCTTCTGCCGCGACGCTGAAGGTGGCAGGTGCCACCAGCAGAATTGAGGCCAGTGAAAGGTGAAGACGGGAGAATCTGAACGGAAGTGCCACAGCAGGTATTGCTAAATTTTTTGCTTTAACGGACATAGTTGCCATCTCTATTTCAAACTGCCTTGTCGATGA
Source organism: Pantoea sp. alder81 (assembly GCF_020179835.1). Classification (GTDB taxonomy): domain Bacteria; phylum Pseudomonadota; class Gammaproteobacteria; order Enterobacterales; family Enterobacteriaceae; genus Pantoea. The sequence goes on from NZ_JAIUDA010000004.1 coordinate 86,506, forward strand.
AATAATCCGTCCATTCCCCTCCACCCAACGGCGAAAGCTGTAACGGATTGAAATATAACTTCCTCTCGCAAAACGCGGCCCTGAATCCCCGTTAAACATCCATCTCAGAATAATCATCTGAAAAATAGGGGATTTATTCGGCGCAAAAATAATATTGCAAATGTAAATCGTTATCAATAGCATTTGCATTACGTTTATTAATGTAAAGTCTTTGAAGAAAATGTGGAGAGAGGTTGCAGAATGTTTCTCAGCGACGCAGAACAAATGACGCCAATCTGGTTGCCCGCTGGAACAGTTACCCAGTGGTTGCATCAGCACGATCTCGGCAGCCATCGCTGGTGGGAACAGCTGCAAACGGCGGGTACACCAGTGATTGAACATCAGCCGGGTGGAGAAACCCGTATGCATTTCTTCTGGCGCGATCCCGAAGGCCGTTCCGAGCTATCTGCTACTAAAAAAGTTTATGTCGATATAAACGGCGTTACTGACCATCACAGCCAGGCTCCCGAATCCCTTGTTCGCGTGGGCAATAGCGATGTCTGGCATTGGTCGACACAGATCGAATCTGACTGGCGCGGCAGCTACAGCCTGATTCCGGTGACGGATGAGCACCTGCCCCCGCTGTTCTGCGGCAGTGACGAAACCTGCCGGGTGCTGCAACGAAAGTGGTGGATATCGCTGATGCCGCTGGCGATCCCCGACATGCTGAACCCGTCTCCTCCGTTTCTGAGCAGCCGCCGCTTTGCGCTGAGTAATGCGCATATGCCAGACGCGCCCGATCAATCCGCCTGGCAACAGCTGGATGCCGGTTTAGCGGAAACCTGGCCGGATGGACTGCAAACTTTGCAGTGGCACAGCGATCTGCTCAACGTCACGCGTAACGTCTGGCTTTACACCACCGGGCAGACCGCGCAACCGGATCAGCGCCCGCTGGCGATTCTGCTGGATGGGCAGAATTGGGTATACGGACAGCCGATTTTCAGCGCCCTCGATCAGGTCACCGATGCCGGCGAACTGCCGCCTGCCTGCTGGTTGTTTATCGACGTGATCGATAGCCAGCATCGCGAAGTCGAGCTGCCCTGCAACGAAACCTTCTGGCTGGCGGTGCAACAAGAACTGTTGCCGCTGGCGCGCCAGCATGCTGCGTTCAGCAACGATGCCAGCCGCACGCTAGTGGCAGGCCAAAGCTACGGAGGCCTCGCCGCGCTCTATGCCGGACTTCACTGGCCACAGCGTTTTGGCCGCATCCTCACACAATCCGGCTCGTTCTGGTGGCCGCACCTGCAATACATCCGCGATTACGCCAACCGTGAACAGCACGATCCGGGTCTGCTGTTGCAGCGTTTGCAGGACAACGCCCTGCCCGTCGGCAAGCTGAAGATTTTTCAGGAAGTCGGCGATCGCGAGCAGGACATGCTGTTCGTTAACCAGCAAATACGTCCCGCGCTGGAAGCCGCCGGACATGAACTGTTTTTCCGCTGCTACGCCGGAGGGCACGACGCGCTGTGCTGGCGCGGCGGCTTGATCGACGGCTGCCGCTGGCTGCTGGCCGATCTTCTCTCTGACCCAACCTCAAAAGGTAACCACCATGTCTGAACAACAAAATCCGTTTGATAACGACGCGCTCGATTTTCTGGTGCTGATCAATGCGCGTCAGCAGTACAGCCTGTGGCCCGCATTTGCTCAGGTGCCTGCGGGCTGGCAAAACGTGGCGGGACCGCTGCCGCGTGCTGCAGCGATTGAGTACATCGAAACACACTGGCAGGACATGCGACCAGCGACGCAACAGACGTCGTCCAGCGCACATTAATTTTTCGCTTTTTAACTTTTTCTTTTTTCGATTTTTTTAGACGGGAACATTCCTTTGGCATCGTTAATCACGCATTCACCTGCGTATCCTTTGGTGGCGGCTCAGCCCGGCATCTGGATCGCTGACGCTATTGCGCAGCAGCGCAATCAATTTACCGTGGCGCACTACAGCGTGCTGCACGGCGACATTAACCGCGCTGCGTTGGACAGCGCCATCCGCCAAACCATGGCAGAAGCCGACACTGTGCAGGCGCGCTTTGGCCTTGATGAAAAGGGTCATCCCGCGCAGTGGTTTAATGCGCAAGCACTGGTGCTGCCGGAGTGGCATGACTTCAGCCAGCGCGCGGACGCCACTGGCCAGGCGCATAAACTTATGCAGGCCGATCTGCGCGCCGAACTGGCTGCTGACGGTGATAAGCCGCTGTATCGACATGTATTAATGCGCGTGGGTGATGGCAGCTGGTGGTGGTATCAGCGTTATCACCATCTATTGGTTGATGGCTTTAGTTTCGAAGCGCTGACGCAGCGGGTGGCAGCTATCTATGCCGAACTGTGCCGTGGTGAGGAACCCTCACCTACACCCTTCACGCCGTTTAGCGAGGTGATCGATGAGTATCAGCAATGGCAGGATTCCCCGGCGTTTTCCCGTTCCGCCAGCCATTGGCAAACCTATGCGGCTGAACTGCCCGAAACCTTAACGCTCTCCAGTGAAAGCGTACCGGATGCAGGCGATCGCCCTATCAGCTGCTACGTAGCGCTACCCGAGTTGGCAACATTGCGCCAGCACGCTGCATTTAAGGATTGCAGCGAAGGCGATATCGTCAGTGCCCTGCTGGTGGCCTATCTGGCACGCATTAGCAACACTCCTCGCTTATCGGTGGGCTTTCCGTTTATGCGCCGCATGGGCTCGGCGGCACTGACGGCGTTAGGGCCGGTGGTTAACGTGCTACCGCTGATCTTCAATATCCCTCATCACACCGATTTAACCGCGCTGGTGCAGCAGGTGCAGGCGGAAATTCGCAAAGCACGCCGTCACCAGCGCTATGAAGCCGAGCAACTCCGTCGCGATTTGGGTTTGGTCGGCAGCAATCAACAACTTTACGGGCCGGTGATTAACGTCAAGGTCTACCATGATGATCTGCAATTCGATGGCATTCCGGCGGTGACCCACACCTTAGCCATGGGCCCTGTCGACGATATCGAGTTTGAAGTGGGCTTCCGTGATGGCACATTGCAGTTAACGCTGGTGGCTAACCCTACGCGCTATGACGCGCAAATGTTACAGCGTCACGCCGACCGTATTCGTCATCTGCTCGCGCAGTTCGCTGCACAACCCGAGGCCACTCTGGATATGCTGGCGATCATTGCTCCTGACGAACAAGCTGATTTACAGCGCTGGTCCACTGGCCCAAAAATCACCCCGCCGCCGGGCGCGACCACCATCGTGGATATGCTGCTGCAACGCACGGCACAAAGCCCAGACCTGACGGCAGTAGTCTGCGGCACACAGTCACTGACCTATCGCCAACTGACCGACCGCGCCATGCAACTGGCGCACGTGCTGATTGCGCGTGGCTTGCGAGCGGACGATGTGGTGGCGATTGGTATTCCGCGCTCGGTGGATTCGCTGGTGGCCATCTTTGGCGTGCTGGCGAGCGGCGCGGCCTACATGCCGCTGGATCTCGACTATCCGCGCGAACGTCTGGCACTGATGTGCGACGATGCGCAACCCGCGCTATTGCTGACTCATTCAACGACACTGGCGCAGATGCCAACGCTTCCTGCGCTGTGCATCGATCAGCTGGAGAGCGAACTGGCGGCACAGCCGACCAGCGTACCGAGCACCCTGCTGTGCGGTGAGGATCTGGCTTATATGATCTACACCTCCGGTTCAACCGGCCGACCAAAGGGGGTGATGAGCACGCACCAGGGGCTATTGAATCTGTTCCTGTCACATCGCGAGCATCTGTTTGGACCGGCAATTGACCGCTTCCACGCCAGCAGCCCGCGCCGCATGCGCGCCGGTCACACTGCATCATTCTCGTTCGACTCTTCATGGGAACCGCTGTTTTGCATGCTGATGGGCTGCGAGCTGAATATCTTCGATGAAGAACTGCGCCGCGATGCCTGGGGTTTGATTCAGCAGATGAACGCAGTGCCGGTCGATCTGCTGGACATCACGCCGTCATTTTTCTCCCAGATGATCGACAGCGGATTGCTGGAGGCGGAAAACCACCGCCCTGCGTTTGTCATGATTGGCGGTGAAGCCGCCACGCCAACGCTGTGGAAACTGATGCAGCAACAGCAGCAGATGGAAATCCACAACTATTACGGCCCGTCTGAGTACACCATCGATACCCTTGGCGCCAGCGTGCTGGCTTCACCGCAGCCGGTGATTGGCCGTCCGGTGGGCAACAGCCAGGTTTATCTGCTCGACAGCCAGCTGCGTCCGGTGCCGATTGGCTGCACCGGAGAACTCTACATCTCAGGAACCGGCATCGCGCGCGGCTATCTGCGCCGCCCGGATCTGACGGCCGCCCGCTTTGTGGCTAACCCCTTCCGCGAAGGCGAGGTGATGTATCGCAGCGGCGATGTGATGCGCTGGCGTCATGATGGTCAACTGGCGTTTATCGGACGCGTGGATCACCAGATCAAAGTGCGCGGTTTCCGCGTCGAACTCGGTGAAATTGAAAACGCGCTGGTGGCGCTGCCCGAGGTGAGTACCGCAGTGGTGATTGCCGAAGTGATGGGTGCCACTCACCGTTTGATTGGTTACTGTTCGGTACAGGATGACGCCCTGCGCAACGATCCCTTGATCAGCGCCCGCTTACTGGCGCAGCTCGGCACCCAGTTGCCGGACTACATGTTGCCGGCCGTGCTGATGGTGCTGGATGATCTGCCACTGAATGTGAATGGCAAAATCGATCGCCAGGCGCTGCCGAAACCGCAGCAGGCACAGCAACAGCAAAGCCGCGCGGCGCGCACACCGCAGGAAACGTTGATTTGCCAGGCAATGGCCAGCTTACTCGGGCTGGAGAGCGTCGGCGCAGAAGATGACTTCTTCTCACTCGGCGGTGACAGCATCTCGGCAATGGGGCTGAGCACTGCCGCCCGTCGTGCGGGCTATCTGCTGCGCCCGCGTGATATTTTTGCCGAACGCACCGCCGCGCGCATGGCGCAAGATCTCGCCCCGCTGGCACAGCACACTCAACATGCTCGCGTGTCTCAACAGGGCGCGATTGGCGGTCTGCCGATTCTGCACTGGTTCCATGCGCAAGCGGGCATCAACGCACGCTTCGCCCACGGCGTGCTGCTGTCGGTGCCGCCTGAGCTGCAACTTTCGCAGCTGGAACAGCTGATTGAGCAACTCGTCAGCGCGCATCCAGCCCTTAACGCCTTCACGCGTAATGCGCAGTTGGTGGTGGGTGAAGCGCTGCCTGCACGCCCTGCGCGTTGTCGTGTTGTCGAAGTGCAAGTGCGTGACCAGACCGCAGACCAGGCCTTCCGTGACGATGCAGCACGTCTCAATCCAGCAGCAGGATCCCTTTTGCAAGCAAGCCTGCTTCAGAGTCAGGGGTCGAGCTGTGGTCTGGTGTTAACGCTGCACCATCTGGTGGTGGATGGCGTGTCATGGCGCGTGTTGCTGGATGAACTGCAACAGGCCGGTGATGCACTGCTAAGCGGTGCGCCGATCACCTTGGCCGCCGAAGAGACCTCGCTGCATGACTGGTCCGCTACGCTGCTGGCCAACCTGGCGTCACGTGCCAGCGAAATGCCATTCTGGCAACGCATGCTGGAACAGCCGCTGCCTGCGCTGGGTGAGCGTGCCTTAACCGGTAACGAACGTGCCTTACATCAGCGCACCCTGCTGGATGCGGCCACCAGCTCAGCCTTGCTGAATACCCTGCCACAGCAGTTCCGCGCCACCAGCGAAGAGTTACTGCTCACCCTGCTATCGCTGGCGCTGCGCAGTATGAACGGCAGCGTATTACAACGCGTGACGCTGGAATCCCATGGCCGTGCCGAGTTGCACGATTATCAGGATCTGGCGCGGACTGTCGGCTGGTTGACAGCGGAGTTCCCTCTGCTGGTCGCCCTGCCCGATGCGGCTACCCTGAATGACAGCGTGCGCGCGGTGAAGTCCGCGCTGCGTGCCGTGCCGGATCGCGGTATCGGTTACGGCCAACTGCGCTGGCTGGATGCCCACCGCGGCATTACGCTGGCAAAACTGGCCGCCGACCATGCGCCACAAGTGCTGTTTAACTATCTTGGCCGCTTTACCCAATCCGCTGGTCACTGGCAGCCTCAGCGCACGGCGCAGCAGTTCCGCGACACTTTTGCGGTGATTCAGGACGATGCGATGCCGATCCAGCACACATTGGAACTCAACGTGTTTGTTGATGACCAGCAGCTGGCGCTGAACTGGAGCTGGGCGGAGGGCGTTTTACACGCCGATCAGATTCAGCAACTGCATCAGGCAATCGCTCAGGGTGCACAGCAACTTTGTCAGTTCGCGGAGCAGCAGCCACAACACGCCGCCAACACGCTGGTGGCAGCAGAGATCAATCTTGAAGGTGTCGATGATGCGGTGCTGCAACAGCTGCGCGCGCGCCACGGTGCCTTTAGCCATGTGCTGCCACTGCTGCCGTTGCAGAAAGGATTGCTGTTCCACGCGCAGACCACTGGTGCGCAAGGCAGCTATAACTCACTGACGCGTTTAACCCTGAGCGGCGATGTGTCGGTGGCCTCGGTGCAGCAGGCGCTGAATCAGGTATTGCAACGTCATCCGCAGTTAGCCGCGAAATTTGATAGCGAACTCAGCCTGCAGCCGTTGCAGTTACTCCCGGAAGGCGAGCTGCATTGGCCGCTGCAGGTTCGGGAAGTCGAGGATATTGAAGCCGCTGAATATCAGGCGCTGGCACAGGATCTGTTCCAGCAGCCTGTGATGTTGCAGGCCACGCTGATCCCGCATCGCCATGAAGCACGCTGGACGCTGCTGCTCAATGCGCATCATCTGGTGGTGGATGGCTGGTCAACACCGGTCATTCTGAACGATTTGCTGAAGGCGCTACGTCAGCAGCCTCTTACCGCCCAACGCACCCAGTATGCCGACATCGTGCGCCAGCTCAGCCAGCGTGATGTGCATCAGGCTCGCCAGCAGTGGCAGGAATGCCTGCGCGATGTGCGGCCCACGCTGCTGTATCCCAATGCCGTCGACAGTGGCGTTCAGGAGAAACGCATCACGCTGGATGCCACGCTGGAGCGCGAACTCTATGCGCTGTGCCGCGCACGCGGGTTGACCCTCAACACCGTCATGCAGGGCCTGTGGGGCATGATGCTGTCGATTGCCAGCGGTCAGCAGGACGTGGTGTTTGGCGCACCGGTTTCCGGACGTTTCGGTCAGATTGAAGGGATCGATCAACATGTCGGTCTGTTCAGTAATACGCTGCCGGTGCGCGTGCGGTTTGACACTCAGCGCCCGTTGCTGGAACAGCTAGCAGAACATCAGAATCAGCAGATCCAGCTGATTGAACAGGATTGCCTCGGGCTGGCAGAAATCCAACAGCTGGCCGGAGCGGGTACGCTATTTGATACCCTGCTGGTGGTGGAGAACTACCCTGATAATCAGACATTACTCGACGCCAACGCACAGGTGCGCTGCGACGCGATTCACAACCGCGGATATACCCACTATCCGTTGACGCTGCTGGTGCTGCCGGGTGAACAGCTGACGCTGTTAATGGAATATCGCGCCTGCGTCACCGATGCGGGTCGGCTGGCTGAACGCCTGTTGCTGCTGTTACAGCAGCTGGTGACCACACCGGATCTGCCGTTAACACAGTGGCGTTTACAAACCCTCGCCGAGCAATCGTTGCTGGAGTGGGTGAATAACACGGGCGTGCAGCTGGAGAATGAAACCCTGCAACAGGCCATCGCCCAGCAGGCCGCACGCACGCCGGATGCGCTGGCGCTGTGTGATGTTGAGCATCAGCTTAGCTACCGCGAAATGCATCGTCAGGCCACATTGCTGGCCGATCGCCTGATCGAAGCCGGTGTGATGCCAGGCGATATCGTTGCCGTTGCCTTGCCACGTTCGGTTCGCCTGAGTATCGCGCTTACCGCCATCTTGCAGGCAGGCGCGGCCTGGTTGCCGCTGGATATTGGCTATCCCGATGAGCGTCTGGCTTACATGGTGGACGATGCACGGCCGTGGGTGGTGATCACCGAGTCGGCGCTGGAAAATCGTTTTGCTGGCTTCGGCACCCTGATGATGTTCGATCACCTTGCCAGTGCGCAGAGTGAGGCGCGTCATACATTGCCCAAACCCGACGCGCAGCGCCCGGCTTATGTGCTTTACACCTCAGGTTCCACGGGCAAGCCGAAAGGCGTGGTGGTCAATCAACGCGCCATTGTTAACCGCTTGCGCTGGATGCAGGCCAGCTATCCATTGCGTAGTGACGACGTGGTATTACAGAAAACCCCGTGCAGCTTTGATGTTTCGGTGTGGGAGTTCTTCTGGCCGTTGATGACCGGCGCGCAGCTGATGATGGCACCGCCGGATGCCCATCGCGATCCGCAGACGCTGTGGCAGTTGATCGATGAGTATCAGGTCACGACCCTGCACTTCGTTCCGTCGATGCTGGCCGCCTTTGTCGGGCATGTCAGTGCATCAACCGATCGCGCCTGTGCCTCACTGCGCCGCGTATTTTGCAGCGGAGAAGCGCTGGCCTGCGATCTGGCTCGAAGCTATCAACAGGTGATCGCGGCTCCGCTGCATAATCTGTACGGCCCCACCGAGGCCGCCGTGGATGTCACCTGGCAACCGGCCAGCGGTAACGCGCTCGAAGGCCTGAATGGCCCCGGCGTGCCGATTGGTCGCCCGGTATGGAACACTCAACTGCATATCCTCGATAACCTGCTGCGCCCGGTGCCGGTTGGCGTGCCAGGCGATCTCTATCTCAGCGGCATCCAGCTGGCGGATGGCTATCTGCATCGCGCCGATCTTACCGCACAACGCTTTATTGCCGCCCCATTTGCCGATGGCGAACGCATGTATCGCACCGGTGACATCGCCTGCTGGCGCGAAGATGGCGCCGTGGAGTATTTGGGCCGTAGCGACGATCAGCTGAAGATGCGCGGGCAGCGCATTGAACCAGGTGAAATTGAGCAGGCGCTGGTGGCTTTACCGGGCGTGGCGCAGGCGGTCGTGGCCGCTCGCAACCTGACACAACAGGCTGCGGCGGGCGTCGATAACCGCCAGCTGCTGGGCTGGCTGGTGGCACAGCCTGGCGTGGCACTGGATATTGAGCAGGTTAAGCAGCAGTTGAGCACCCGCCTGCCTGCCCATATGCAGCCGGTGAGCTATCTGCTGCTCGACGATTTGCCCCTCAGCGCCAACGGCAAACTGGATCGTAAAGCGCTGCCGATGCCGCAACGCAGCGCGCAGCCTGGTCGCCTGCCGGAAACACCTCACGAACGGGTGCTGGCAGAGCTGTTCCAGCAGTTGCTCGGTTGTGAGCAGGTGTATGCCGATGACGATTTCTTCGCGCTGGGCGGTCATTCACTGCTGGCGATGCGACTGGCAGCAGAAATGCGCCGTCGTGTGCCACAGCCGGTAAGTGTCGGACAGATCATCGCCGCACGCAGCGTGGAGAAACTGGCGGCACTGCTGGCGGGTGATGTCAGTGATAGCAGCGGCAACGGGGAGCTGCTGCCACTGCGTGCCGGTCAGGGCCCGACACTGTTCTGCATCCATCCGGCATCGGGTTTCGCCTGGCAGTACAGCGCCCTGCTGCACTATATCGACGGTGATTTCCCGATTGTGGGGCTGCAATCGCCGCGCCCGGCGGGTGTTATCGCGGACTGTGCCAGCGTCGAAGCCATGTGCGATCGACATCTGGCCGTGATTCGTGAACAACAGCCGCACGGACCTTACTTCCTGCTGGGCTACTCGTTGGGCGGCACGCTGGCACAAGGCATTGCGGCGCGTCTGCAGGCCAGTGGCGAAACCGTGGCCTTCCTAGGTCTGCTGGATACCTACCCAGCCGAAGGTCAGGACTGGCGCACGCCAGATGCTGAGGAGGCTGAACAGGAAGTGGCACGCGAGCAGGCCGAGTTTATGGCTGCTACTGAAGATGAGCGCGATCCGCTATTGCGAGCAGAGAAAGCCGCGATGTTTAGCACCATCGTCGCCAACTACAAGGACGCGGTTGCCCGGCTTGCGGAAGCGCGCACGCCGCGTTACGCCGGCAAAGCCACGCTGTTTATGGCAGAGAAAACCCTGCCTGCCGGCATGGATGTGCCTGCGACCTGGAAACCGTTTGTTTCAGATCTGGAAATCTGGCCGCTGGAGTGCGAGCACGCTGACATTTTGTCTGCCACCTCGCTGAAAGCGCTGGGTCCGCTGATCAATCGTTTGTTATCTGAAACTCGCTCATAACACCCGGCCTTTGGCCACTTAATGTGGGCGCACTGATGTGCGCCCCTGCACGTTTTAACAATGGATATTTATGGCTAAGCCTTCAATTTTTCTTGATTTCAGCCTGCTGAAAAACAACGCCGCGTTTCGCGCCATCTTCTGCGCGCGCATGCTATCCGTATTTGCGCTGGGCATGCTGGCAGTCGGCGTACCGGTCCAGATTCAGGCCATGACCGGCTCGACCTTACAGGTCGGCGTCTCCGTGATGCTGGATGGTGTCGGCATGTTTATCGGCCTGCTGCTCGGCGGAGTGCTGGCGGACCGCTTCGATCGCCGTAAACTGATCCTGTTTGCACGCGGCACCTGCGGCATCGGTTTTGTGCTGCTGAGCCTGAACGCATTTAGCCCTGTCCCCTCACTGTGGGCGCTCTATTTCCTCGCGTTCTGGGATGGATTTTTTGGTGCGTTGGGCATGACAGCGCTGATGGCGGTGATTCCGTTAATTGTGGGACGCGAGCATCTGGCGGAAGCTGGTGCGCTAAGCATGTTAACCGTGCGACTGGGTGCGATTCTGTCTCCGGCGCTGGGTGGCATGATCATCGTGGCGGCGGGTGTCGGCTGGGCGTTTGCCGTGGCGGCCATCGGCACGTTAGCGACCCTGATCCCGCTGGTGCGGCTGCCCGCGATGAAACCGGAACAACAGGAGCCTGAACACCCTTTACGCGCGCTCGCCAGCGGCATTCAATTTGTCTGCCGACATAATGTGGTAGGTGCCGCGGTGCTGGTCGGTTTGCTGCTGAGTGTGGTGGGTGCGGTGCGCATCCTGTTTCCGGCGCTGGCGCAAGCGTGGCAGGTTGATGCCTCTGCGCTCGGGTTAATGTACTCCGCCGTGCCGCTGGGTGCGATGATCGGCGCATTCACCAGCGGCTGGGTGCGACAGCTGTCACGGCCTGGTCTGGTGTTGTTGATTAGCGCGCTGGCCGCCTTTGGCTGCATCGCTTCTTTGGGGCTGTATAGCCAACTGATCCCGGCATTGCTAGCATTGGTGGCTTATGGCTACAGCAATGCCATCGCTTCTCTGCTGCAGTTCATTCTGATTCAGCACCACACGCCGGATGCCCTGCTGGGTCGGGTCAACAGCCTGGGCACCGCGCAGGACGTGAGCGGCGATTCGCTGGGTGCGCTGGGGTTGGGCGCACTAGCACGCGTGCTGACCGCGCTCAACAGTGTGCTGTGGTTCGGCGGCGTGGCGGCGGGTTTACTGCTGCTGGTCGCGCTGGCCGCACGCGGTTTGCGCTCGGCACAGATGAATAATGAACCACCAGCCGCTGAGCAAGCTGCCGCCTAGTGTGCGAACTGCCGTTCGATACTGCTGAATATATTGCTGCCGATTAGGGTGCGAACTGCCGTTCGATACTGCTGAGCATGTTGCTGGCACTGTAGTAATCGAGGCGGAAGGTGTCGTTACCCATGGCAAAAATGTCGTGATGCTGCACGGCGGGTAGATGTGCGAGGAAAGGATTCTTCGCCACTTGCGGCACCGTTTTTTCATCGGCGGCGAACAGCAGCAGCGTATTGCCGGTGACGCCATCCGCCATGGTCTCGCCGTTGAGTTGGATGATGTCGTTGCGTTTGCCCATGCTGGTACTGCCCTGCAGGCTGGCAGGCGGCACCGCCAGCGTGAAGCCCAACGCTTTCAGTAACTCTCCCTGCGCCGAAGCCGGCGTCCACACATTCATGCCGCGCCCATCTTCGTAATAGACAATCGCCGATGTCGGCTGCGGCGGCAGGGTAATTTTGCTGCGCAGTGTCTCGACGCGATGGTCAAACTGCGCGATTGCCTGTTTCGCCTCCGCTTCGTGACCGGTGATGTGACCCAACTGCAACGTCAGTGCCTGCCAGCTCTTATCGCCGTAATCAACCACCAGCACGGGCGCGATGGTTTTCAGCTGATCGTAGAGTTTCAGCGCAGAGTCTCCGCCGGTCGCCGCGATAACGATCAGATCGGGTGCCTCGGCTGCAATCGCTTCCGCGTTGGGCTGGCTTACGTACAGTGGCTTAACGTGACGGGCTTTAGCGACCTCCCCCCACTGGGTAAAGAAGCCCTGGGCATCGGACACACTGCTGTTGCGACTGGTGGCGCCAGACCCAATCAGCGGCGCGTTTATCGCCAGTAAGGTGCCGCTCAACGTCACGCTGGTAGAGACAATGCGCTGCGGTGGCTGCGGTAAGGTGAACGGGCCTTGCGGTGTGGGTATGGTGCGAGGCCAGCTGGCTGAATCTTCAGCGGCGGCCGCATAGTTGAACAGGGAGCAGAGGCAAAGCAGTAACGCCAGAACGGGCAAACGCATCAGGTCATCCATTACTTGATAATTGAGAATGGATATCATTATCAAAATGAAGATTTGGTGCAAGAGGATTTGGTGGCGAGGAGTGATTGGTGATTAGTGATTGGTGAAAATTGATGCTGGAGTGCGGATGAAGATTGAGTGCTCATGCCGAATGAGCTAGTTGTTGCGTCCTGCGTTCTGCAGGTTGAAGCATGCAAGGTGAGAGATGAGAGATGCACAGAGTGTTGCGGGCCAGCTAATTAACCAGCCCGCAAACGATTATTGCTCCAGCGAGTAGCGCGTCATCGGCGCCACATCCTTGATCAGCCCGTTGGCTTTCATATATTCACCAAACGCCTGATAACGCGCTTTATCAAAGGTCGCGCTGTGCCCATCAAACAGCGGCAATGTCGCTTCCCATGCCTGATGATTGAGTTTGGTGTTCAGCTCAGGATACTGCTTAATAAACGCCTTCCAGGCTTCTTCCGGATGCGCACGCAGCCACACTACGCCCGCGTCCAGGCCGCGTAAGAATGCCGGTATACGCTTGTCCTGGGCGGCGCTCTTGTTGTTCGCCAGAATGATCAGCTCATCATAAGCGGGCACGCCATAATCTTCAGGTTTGAACACCACCGGTTTCGCGCCCTTATCCTGCAGATCAATCAGCTCGTAGTTGCGGAAAATGGTCATCGCGCCATCGATTTTGTGCGTCAGCAGCGCTGAAGTCGAATCCATGTTCAGGCTGATTAATTTCACCGAATTGATATCCACACCCTGCGATTTCAGCATGTTACGGATCGCCACATCTTCCGATCCTGGCACCGCATAGCCCAGCGTTTTACCCGCTAAATCTTTAAGTGAATGGATATCGCTGGACACGGTAGTCAACGTATTCAGCGGCTGACCAATCAGCGTCCCGACGCGGATCACCGGAATGTCTTTTTCCACCAGCGTGTAAAGCTGTGGCTGATAACTGATCGCCAGATCGGCCTTACCCGCCGCCAGCAGCAGCGGCACCGACGCTGAATCGGCGGGGGCAATCATCTCGACATCCAGCCCTTCTTTCTTGAAAGCGCCGCTGTACTGCGCGGCAAAAATAGCTGCATGGTTGGGGTTCACAAACCAGTCGAGCAGCAGGCGAACCTTCTGTTCGGCGTGCGCGCTGATGGTCGCCAGCAGCAGCAATGCGGTAATCGCGGTACGTAGGGTGTTCAAGGGACGTCCTTATGTTGAGTGCCAGAGGAATTTTTTACGCAGCAATGTGACGCCGCCGGAGAGCAGCAGAGCCAGCATCAATAACAGCAATAAAGCAGCAAAGCTGGTGGCGGTTTCCAGCCGGGCGTTGGATTGCATCATCAGGTAGCCCAGCCCTTCGCTGGCACCCACCCATTCGCCAATCACCACCCCAATCGGAGCCAGCACCACCGCCATCTGCAAGCCGGAAAAGAATTGCGGTAGCGCAGCCGGCCAGCGCACGTGCCAGAAAACCCGCGCACGTGAAGGATTCAGTGTGCCCGCCAGCTCCAGCCAGCCAGAGGGCGTGCGGCACAGGCCATCGAACAAGGACAGGCACAGCGGGAAAAAGACAATTAACGCTGCGACCACCACTTTGGAGGCGATGCCAAAACCCAGCCACAGCACCAGCAGCGGTGCCAGCGCAAACACCGGGATCGCCTGACTGGCGGTCACCAGCGGAAACAGCACGCGGCGCAGAGTCTGGCTGCCCGCCATCAGCACCGCCAGAATGACGCCCGTCCCGACGCCCAGCAGCAGCGCCAGTACAATCTCTGCCAGTGTATACAGCGCGTGATGAGCTAACAGTTGGCGATGCAGCCATAATGCTTCCATCACCGCCAGCGGCGAAGGTAATAAAAAGTCCGGCACGCCGTGGTGCCGCGCCAGCAGCCAGCCGCACAGCAGCACTGCGATCAGATAGATCGCGCTAAACAGTTTTTTCATCTTGATTCAGTCGTGAGAAGAGTTCGCCCTGAGCCTGTAACAGGCCGGGATCGTCAAGGGATCGAGGGGCGTCACCAACAGGGACTGGCCAGGCTTCAACCGTCAACGGCTGGTCGTGTAACAGCACGATATCATCAGCCATACGGCAGGCTTCCAGCGGATCGTGCGTAACCAGCAGCACTGTTTTGCCCTTGAGTAGCGTGGCGGTCAGGGTTTGCAGGCTGAGTTTAGTCATCACATCCAGCGTGGCGAAAGGCTCATCCATCAGCACCACTTCGCGTTGGGCATACAGCGTACGTGCCAGTGCCACACGCTGACGCATCCCGCCGGAGAGTTTATCCGGTGAGGCTTGCGCCACCTCACTCAGTTTCACCTGCTCCAGTAGCGAGATTGCGCGCGAGCGATCGGGTTTTTCACCGTTGAGCCGCGCCGCAAGCATCACGTTCTCCAACACCGTCAGCCAGGGATACAACAGATCCTGTTGCCCCATCCACGCCACTTTGCCCGGTAAACCGCTAATTTCGCCCTGTTGCGGCTGCAACAACCCCGCCACCAGCCGCAATAAGGTGCTTTTCCCAATGCCGCTGCGGCCTAGCAGCACAGTGGTTTTACCGCCGCGCAGTTGCAGATTGAGTTGCTGGCACAGCGCCTGCTCGCCCCAGCTAAAGGTGATGTCCTTAAAACAGATCGGAGTCATGGTCGTCGTGCCGCCAACATCGCCAGACGGGTAAACCCTCGTTCTGTCAGCACCGAGGCTGCCTGCGCCGCGCGAATTCCACTGGCACACACCAGCACGATGCGCCGATCCTGCGGCGGCTGCCAATCGGCTATTACCTGCGGCAGAATGCGTTCGACGTTGTTCGCTACGCTGACCGGCGCTTCTTCCACCGCGCGCAATTCGACAATGCAATCGTCCGCTGTCAGCAGTGGCTCATCGATAAAGGGCACGGTGTTCACCGGTTCTTCTGCGCCGTCGAAACGGAACGCGCGAAAATGCCAGTTGATGAAGTCACAGTTGATGACGCTGCCCAGTGGCGAAGGCTGCAGGTTCAGCAGCACACTTAACGCCATCTGTGCCTGCATCGCCCCCAGCGTGGCCACCGCCGGCCCCATTACGCCCGCGGTGTTGCAGTTGGCTGCTGAAGTGGGTAAGCGTGGAAACAGCGCCCGATAGCTGGGTGCGATGCCGCAGAAGCCACCGACGTAGCCTTGCCGACCCAACACCGAGGCACTGATCAAGGGAAGCTGCGCTGCCAGACAGGCGTCGGAAAGTTGATAGGTCACCGCGAAGTTATCAGCCGCATCGACCACCAGATCGATATCCGTGAGCAGGTGCGGCAGATCGCTGGCGCCGATAGCCCGTGGCACCACCTCTATCTGCACCTCGGGATTACGATGCAACAGCGCCTGTTGCGCCCGTGCTGCCTTGCTGTGACCAATGTCCTGCATCGTAAATAGCGTCTGGCGATGAAGGTTGTGCAAGGCCACTTCATCGTCGTCACACAGGCGGATAAAACCGACGCCTGCGCCAACCAGTTGCGGCAACAACGTGGCACCCAATCCGCCCGCCCCTACCACTAATACACGCGCATCCGTCAGTTTTTGCTGACCTGCTGTGCCGATTTCCGGCAGCATCATCTGCCGTTGATAGCGATCCATGATGGCTCCTTAACTCAGACTCGCCAGACCAAAGATCGGTGTAGAAGCCGCCGCCATATCGCGCTTCTCCATCAATCCGGCACTGCGCGCGGCCTGCCCCGCTTCAATCGCCAGACGGAAACCGTTCGCCATAGCAACCGGATCGCCCGCTTTCGCCACGGCAGTATTGAGCAGGATGCCATCGAAGCCCATTTCCATCGCCTGCGCGGCCTGTGATGGCGCGCCTATACCGGCATCAATAATCAGCGGGATATCGCTGAACCACGCCCGCATCGCGCGCAATCCTTCGATATTGCGTAACCCCTGCCCGGAACCGATGGGTGCGCCCCACGGCATCAGCAGTTCACAACCGGCTTCCAGCAGCTTCTCACCGACGATCAAATCTTCGGTGGTGTACGGGAACACCTGAAAACCGTCCGCACACAGGATGCGTGCCGCTTCGACCAGCGCAAAAGGATCCGGCTGGAGCGTGTCGGCATGACCGATCACTTCCAGTTTGATCCACGAGGTGTTGAACAGCTCACGTGCCATTTGTGCGGTGGTCACCGCCTCTTTCACCGTGTGACAGCCCGCGGTATTCGGCAGCACGCGAATGTCCAGACCGGTCAGCAGCTCGCGAAAAGCCGCCCCTGCCGCGCCTTCACGACGCAAACTGACGGTGATGATGTCCGTGCCGGAGGCGGCAATCGCCTGTTGCAGAATGGCCGGTGACGGATAGCCCGCGGTGCCGAGTAGAAAACGTGACTGGGGAGCGAAATCGTAAAACATGGTTCAACCTCCCTGCATCGGGGACAAGACTTCCAGCTGGCAGCCCTCTTCGAGTCGCTGGCTGCTGTACTGACTTTTGGGCACAAAGTTGCCGTTGAAAGCGCTGGCGACGCAGGCGGCGTCAATTTGCTGTTCGATCAGCAATTCGCTGAGCGTGCAGGCCTCGGTGCGGATCGCACGGCCGTTAAGCTGAATGTTCATAGGATTGTTCCCCGAAAAGGCGCTGCATCAACTGTTCTGCCATCATTGGCGCCAGCAGAAAACCGTGGCGATACATGCCGTTAAGATAAAAGGTGTCGTTTTGATAGTGGATTTCCGGCAGGTTGGCCGGATAGGCAGGACGTAAACCGCTGCCGCTTTCCACCACGCGGGCTTCAGCAAGGGCAGGATGAATGGCGTAAGCCGCGCTGAGCAGCTCCATCATGGCGCGCGCACTGATGGCGCTGGCATCGTCACTTTCCACCATGGTGGCACCGAGCATGAAATGGCCGTTACGGCGCGGCACCAGATAGCACGGAAAGCGCGGATGCAGCAGGCGAATTGGACGCGAGAACTGCACCTCATCGCTGTGCAGAATCACCATTTCACCACGCACCGCCCGCAGGCGCGGAAGATCGGTTTTGGCATGCATGCCACGGCAATCAATCACCCGGCCCGAAGGTTGTTTTGCATCAAAACGCACGCCGCGCTGTAACAGCTTTTTGCGCATTTCGGTGAGCGCCAGGCGCGGGTCGAGATGTGCTTCCCCGGCAAAAAACAGCCCGCGCGCAAAACGCCCCGCCAGCAGAGGTTCAAGCTCACCGGGATCGACCCATTGGTGCTGTTCGGTCATGCGTGCGAAGCGAGTCAGTTCCTGGCTGTCGCGCGGTGGCGCCACCACCAGCGTTCCCTGATGCGCCACGCTGCTGACGCGCTGTTGCCACCAGCCAGCAGCGTGTTGACCGAGAGTGATCACTTCCTGCGGTGCACTTTCAGATTCACACCAGGGTGCGAGCATGCCGCCAGCAAACCAGGAGGCGGGTTGGCGCGAATCGTCGCCAATGATGTCGACGTCTTCGCCGCGTTCAGCCAGCAGCGTTGCCACGCAGAGGCCTGCCACGCCGCAGCCTAATACTGTCCAGCGACTCACAGCAGGTTATCCAGGATATAAAGGGAATTCACATCGGCCTCTCAGTGTTGACTGAGACCCGCAGATACAGGAGGAGGGAAAGGGCGCGAGCGATCCTCTGCGCCAGACAACACCGGAGCGGTGCTGTCAGTCTTCCTACGCCAGTATCAACTGGGTCAGGTTCAAAGGGTCGCTAAGCCGCGCATTGCGCTTTTAGCCTCTCAGTCTCTTTGGCGAGACTCCCCCGACGCGTCTATTTGTATTGCAGGTGCAGGTCGCCGTCAAGCACGGATTGCCGAAGACAGCCGTCACGTCATCGCATGGCATTTATCGCTACGTGCACGTTCTGGATCGAAAACGTAACATATGGTATACAAAGGCATTATTGCTACTTTTCAAGCGCAAAGAAATTACAGGTGATGTTGGACTCATTATGAAAAATATTAGAATTGCCTTTATTAAAGCCGGTTGGCACAAAGAGATTGTGCACAATGCTTTGGTGGGTTTTGAGCAAGAATTAGAAGCACAGAACGTTGAAGCGGAATTAAAAGTTCTGGAAGTGCCGGGCGCATTTGAAATGCCGCTGCTGGCAAAACGCTTAGCGGAAACCGGCAAATACGACGCGATCGTTGCGGCTGCGCTGGTGGTGGATGGCGGTATCTATCGCCACGATTTCGTTGCGGCAGCAGTCGTTGATGGCCTGATGAACGTTCAGCTGACCACCAATGTTCCGGTGTTCTCCGTTTCGCTGACGCCACACAATTTCCAGCCGGTCGATGTGCTGGAAAACTTCTATACCGAACACTTTATTAAGAAAGGCAAAGAAGCCGCGCGTGCTGCGCTGGCCATTCATAATTTGTCGATCGATTAATTCTCTCTCAGGAACACTTCATTATTCGCAGTGAAGTGTTCTTGCTCTCAATAATACCTCCCTGCCCTTAAGAACAATATGTTCTACGCTATTTCGAAAATCGCATAAGCCACTTTCACTGCTCTCCTTTGCAACTTCAACTTACGTAAATTTTTGTCGTAAACAGCAAAAGGTGTACAAAAACACTTCACATTCATAGCATTCACTATAATGTATAGCACAGGCTATACTTCTCAGGGGATGACTATGTTGACCAGGCACGTTGTATCGGTTGTGATGCTTACGCTCGCGATGAGCACTACGGCATTTGCTGCCGACAAACTCAAAGTGGTCACCACTTTCACGGTGATCGCAGACATGGCAAAAAACGTCGCGGGTGATGCCGCCGAAGTGACGTCCATTACCAAGCCCGGCGCAGAGATCCACGAATACCAACCTACCCCAGGCGATATCCGTCGCGCGCAGGGCGCCGATCTGATCCTGGTAAACGGTTTTAATCTGGAGCAGTGGTTTAGCCGCTTTTACCAGCGCCTGAAAGGCGTGCCTGAAGTCACGGTGACCGAAGGCATTGAACCCTTAGGCATCACCGAAGGCCCTTACAACGGTAAACCCAACCCGCATGCCTGGATGTCACCAGACAATGCGCTGATTTACGTCGATAACATCCGCAAAGCACTGCAAATATACGATCCCGCCAATGCCGCCGTTTACCAGGCCAATGCGGATCGCTATAAAGCGCAAATCCAGCAGACTCTGGCACCGATGCGCGCCGGGATCGAAAAACTGCCTGAAAACCAGCGCTGGCTGGTGACCAGTGAGGGCGCGTTTTCCTATCTGGCGCGTGATTTAGGTCTGAAAGAACTTTATCTGTGGCCGATCAATGCCGATCAGCAGGGCACGCCGCAACAGGTGCGCAAAGTGATCGATGCGGTCAGAACTCAAAACATTCCGACCATCTTTAGCGAAAGCACCATCTCCGCCAAACCGGCCCAACAGGTCGCGCGTGAAGCGGGTATTCACTACGGCGGCGTGCTGTATGTTGACTCTCTCAGCAATAGCGATGGGCCAGTTCCGACCTACCTTGACCTCCTTCGAGTGACCACAGACACCGTGGTAAAAGGCATCACCGCCGGGAGCCAAAAATGACCCTAAACGTGCAGGATGTTAGCGTCACCTACCGCAACGGTCACACTGCGCTGCGTCAGGCCTCTTTCTCCGTGCCAGCGGGCAGCATCGCCGCGCTGGTGGGCGTCAACGGCTCGGGAAAATCGACGCTGTTTAAGGCCATTATGGGTTTTGTGCCACTCTCAACCGGTCTGGTCACGCTGGCGGAGATGCCCGCTAAGCGCGCGCTAAAACACAATATCGTCTCCTATGTGCCGCAGTCGGAAGAAGTGGACTGGAGCTTCCCGGTGCTGGTGGAAGATGTCGTGATGATGGGCCGCTACGGCTACATGAATATGCTGCGTATCCCGCGAGCCGAAGATAAACGCAGCGTGGATGAGGCGCTGGCACGCGTCGGGATGAGTGATTACCACCATCGTCAGATTGGCGAACTCTCAGGCGGGCAGAAAAAACGTGTCTTCCTCGCACGGGCGCTGGCGCAGAGTGGGCAAATCATCCTGCTGGATGAGCCCTTTACCGGCGTCGATGTCAAAACTGAAGCGGCGATCATCACCCTGTTGCAGGAGTTGCGTGATGAGGGCCGTACCATGCTGGTCTCCACGCACGATCTCAACACCATCCCTGATTACTGCGACCGCTGCGTACTGGTGAAAAACACGGTGCTGGCGAGCGGCTTACTGCGCGACACCTTCACCGCCGCCAATCTGGCACGCACCTTTGACGGTGAGGTACAACAGCGCAATGCCGCATTGTTGCAAAAGATTGCCGCACGTCCGGGGGCGGATCATGTCGTGGATTATTGAGCCATTTGGCTATCAATACATGCTGAATGCGATGTGGATCGCCGCGCTGGTCGGGGCGATTTGCGCGTTTCTTTCCTGCTTTCTGATGCTGAAAGGCTGGTCGCTGATTGGTGATGCGCTGTCACATTCGATAGTGCCGGGTGTGGCTGGCGCGTACATGCTGGGGTTGCCCTTCTCGCTCGGCGCTTTTCTTTCCGGCGGACTGGCGGCGGGCAGCATGCTGTTCCTTAACCAGCGCACGCGCCTGAAAGAGGACGCGATCATCGGATTGATCTTCTCCTCCTTCTTTGGCATCGGATTATTTCTGGTGTCGCTCAATCCAACGTCGGTCAACATCCAAACCATTGTGCTCGGCAACATCCTCGCAGTGGCACCCGCCGATATCTGGCAGCTCGGCACCATCGGTGTGGTGACGCTGACGTTGCTGCTGCTGAAGTGGAAAGATCTGATGGTGACGTTCTTTGATGAAAGCCACGCGCGCTCGCTTGGACTAAATACCACCGGCTTGAAGATTCTGTTCTTTACCCTACTCGCCGCCTCCACCGTCGCCGCGTTGCAAACCGTCGGTGCCTTTATGGTGATTTGTCTGGTGGTGACGCCGGGTGCCACCGCTTATCTGCTCACCGACCGCTTCCCGCGTTTGTTGATGATTGCCGTGGCTATCGGCAGCATCACCAGTTTCCTCGGCGCGTGGAGCAGCTATTTTCTCGATGGTGCGACTGGCGGCGTGATCGTGGTGGCACAAACTCTGGTGTTCCTGTTGGCGTTTGTGTTTGCGCCTAAACATGGCGTGCTGGCCGCGCGGCGACGCGCTCGTCTGGCACAGGAGATCAACGTCAATGAGTGAAATATTGCTGAGCCCTTTCGATTTCGAATTTATGAATATGGCGCTGATTATCACGCTGATTTTGTCACTGCCTTGCGCGATGCTGTCCGCATTTTTGGTGTTAAAAGGCTGGTCACTGCTCGGCGATGCCATGAGTCACGCGGTGTTTCCCGGCGTGGTGCTGGCGTGGTGGATCGGTTTTCCCTTTGCGATCGGCGCTTTTATCGCGGGCATGCTGTGCGCACTCGCCACCGGTTTTATCAGCCAGAACAGCCGCATCAAACCTGATACGGTGATGGGCATTGTGTTTTCGGGGATGTTCGGTGCCGGGCTGGTGCTCTATCTCAAGCTAAAACCGGAAGTCCATCTCGATCATATTTTGTTCGGCGATATGCTCGGTATTGGCTGGGCGGATATCGCGCAAACCGCCGCCATTGCGCTACTGGTTGTGCTGGTGCTAAGCGTGAAATGGCGCGATTTGTTGCTGCATGCCTTTGACCCACAACAGGCGCGCGCCTGCGGTATCAATGCAAATTTGATGCATTACGGGCTGCTGTGTTTGATTGCGCTAACCATCGTTGCCGCGCTGAAATCGGTGGGAGTGATTTTGTCGATCGCCATGCTGATCGCCCCGGGAGCCATTGCGCTGTTGCTGGCGCGGCGGTTTTTAACGGTGATGCTGCTGGCGGTGGTGATTGCCACATTAACCGGATTGTGCGGCGTTTATGCCTCGTTCTTCCTCGATAGCGCGCCGGGACCGACCATAGTGGTGCTATATAGCCTGCTGTTTGTGGTGACGTTTGTGGGTGTGAGCTGGCGCGATAGAGCGAATCGTCACGGCTTTGCGGATATCAAATAAAGTGATTCCGGGCCGCAAATCTTAAGGTTGGGCCATAAATTTAATCAATTGGGCCGATAATGAGTGAAATGGGCTGAAAACTATTTATAATGGGCCGTAAATGTTTAGGGTGGGCCATAAATATCGATATCGTGGGCCATTAACGTTCAATATGGGCCACAAATCTATCTGGTCTTAAGCCTTCAACGAGTGCAAAGCACGGGCCAGATAGGTTTCTGATTTATGGATTTTAAGCTAATCCCAGAGGCATACGATTTTGATCCAGCCAACCTCCCCAGATGATCTTTCAGACCTACAACACCGAATTCTCTCAACTATCGCAAGTGCCGAATCTTCGCTCAGTTCCGGTGATCTCGCAGGTCGGCTTGGTGTGGGTCGTTCAACGATCAAACGTCATATCGAAATTTTGCTTGGGCAAAGCAAAATTATCAGGCATGGCGTAGGACGAGGGACTCGGTATACCGCGCTGGCACCCTTGAACAAACTGCCCCAATCCGGTTCATCGGTGACGGATAAGACCCCTGAATATCATTCCTCTTCCCTTACTTCAGCTCAGTCATTGCTTCAACATTTAAACTTACCTCTGTCAGTAAGGGATATTTCCGGGTATGACCGTAGCTTCGTGGACAATTATATTCCGAACGAAACATTCCTCCTGCCCCAGACGCTAGCCTTGGCCTTGATGAATGAAGGAAAAATGGCAGGGCAACAGCCCGCTGGGACATACGCGCGAAAAGTTCTGGAGCAATTGCTCATCGATTTGTCCTGGTCATCTTCTCAACTTGAGGGAAACAGATATTCATTGCTGGCCACTGAAGAACTGTTCAAAAGTGGCGCGGCATTAAATGATTTAGATGCCGTCATGCTGCTTAACCATAAACAGGCAATAGAGTTTTTGGTCGATGCAGTCCCGGAATCAGGATTAACGGGGCCGGTAATCAGTAACCTGCATGCTTTGTTGATGCACGATTTACTGTCAAATCCTGACGAGTTGGGAGCGATCAGACGCAAAATAGTGAATATTTCGGGAACAACCTACACTCCACTACAGGCACCGTTCCTGTTACAAGAAATGTTCGACATTATTATCAAAAAAGGACGGCTGATTAATAATCCTGTGGAGTCAGCCTTTTTCCTGTGGGTCAATATCGCTTATTTGCAACCCTTTGAAGACGGAAATAAAAGAACCAGCAGGCTGGCCGCAAATATTCCGCTTATGATCTACAACAGCGCTCCACTCTCCTTTCTTGATGCTGATGTAACAAGCTATGCATACGCGATGATGGGAATCTATGAAAAACGTGACGTGAATTTAGCCGTTGAGTTGTTCGTACATTTATATCGTCGTTCAATCAAACGCTATGCCGTCACACTGGAAGCCATGGGTGTTCCAGATCCATTTAGACTTCGTCACCGGGAAGATTTAAACACGACTATTCGCTTAATCGTTGCAGAGGGTAAGAATATTGAGTCTGCGATACAGATGATTGATCTTGTTCCTGAAGACAGAGAGCGATTCATGCAGCTTTTGCAGAATGAACTGCGCATATTGAGTACGTTAAATTGTGCCAGGTATCGTCTATCAATATCGCTAACGGAGCAGTGGATCCGTCAGGGGCGGCCAAGCTAGCAATTATTTTAAGTGAAACCGACAGACTGCGTTCACGCCCGTTTTTGGCTAACCCGCTCCACGACGTTTGCACCGTGGCGCTGAACAACGCGGCGGGCAGTGAAAAATCCATCACAAAATATTGAGTAAAGAGACATTCTTGTTATCAACCATTTTGGCTTTGCCGGCCCAGAATCCGAGCAACATGATAATGAAGCTCGGAGCCAGAGCATGCAGAATCACGTAAGTCTTGACTGCTCCCCGCTCTAAAGGGCGAGGATTCCCACTTCAACGCAACCTACCTAAACCACATTAAGCGGCTTTAGGCTTTACAGTCGCTCCGTGGGCTAACGCGGTCAGCCCGACCGCTTTTATATTCTTCGCCGCGTTTACGTCACGGTCATGGTTAGCCTCACATTCAGGGCAAATCCATGACCTAACGTTAAGCGCCATTTTTGTCAGGGTATAGCCGCAACTGCTACAGCGTTTTGAGGACGGGAAAAACGGGTCAATTGCGACCACGGATCGCCCCGACCATTGGCCCTTATATTCAAGCTGGCGAACAAATTCGCCCCAGCTTGCGTCTGCTATCGCTTTGGATAGTTTGGGATTGCGGATCATATTTTTCACTTTCAGGGATTCGACGCAAACAACTTGGTTATCGTTTATGAGTTTGCGGGATAGCTTGTGCAGGTTATCCATACGGCAATCAGCAATTTTCGCGTGGATGCGGGAGACTTTTGCACGTGCTTTGGCGCGATTCTTTGAGCCTTTTTTCTTCCTGCTCAATCGACGCTGTAGCAGCGCGAGGCGCTTCGCATATTTAGCGGTGTGGCGGGGATTGCCTGTTTTGAATCCGGTATCGGTGACGAACAAATCTGTTAAACCAACATCAATGCCGACCGTTTTAGCGGTGATCGGCAGTGATACAGGTTCAAACTCGCAGAGGCACGATACAAAATAGCGCCCAGCTGAATCTTTGGACACGGTGACGGTAGACGGCACGGACGGCAAAGGGCGACTCCAGCGCACGTCTAAAGGCGCTTTGCTCTTTGCCATAAACAACTTGCCATCACGATATTTAAACGCTGCATCGGTCAGCGTAGCCGCCTGTTTATGACGCTTGCTTCTGAAGGTGGGATATTTCGCCCGACCTGCAAAGAAGTTAGAAAAGGCGGCTTGTTGGTGGCGTAGCGCTTGCTGCAATGGAACGCTGGAAACGTCATTGAGCCATGCAAAATCTGGCTCTTTTTTGAGAGCGGTTAGTCGTGCGCTGGCTTGCGTGTAGCCGATCTTTTCCTGGCGGTCATAGTATGCGTCAGTGCGCCAGCGCAAGATGCTGTTATAGACAAAACGCACACACCCAAACGTTTGAGACAAAAGCTCAATCTGATCGGGTGTAGGGTAGAATCTGTATTTATATGCGCGTTTCATTCCTTACATATTACGGCGAATTATGTAAGAGGATCCAGAAATGTTACTCAGTTACCGCGCTTATATCCCCGCCCGATTGGGTGAGGTCTTATGCGCAAATTAATAAATCACCTGTTTCACGGCGTACAGCCCTTTACTGAAGGTTTTCGGGGCATGGTGGTCCGGCAAGCGGGCCAGTTCCGCAGCACGAGTGCAAAGTTGATCGCTGCTTGCTTCACCGCCCTGCATCGCCGCCGCGCTGACCAGCAAACCCAATGCCCAGATCGCGCCACGATGGGTATTCACCCCGTCGGTGGTAGCCATCATTTGACGCTCACCTTCGCGACCAAGGCGGCCCACGGTTTCGCGCAGTGCGATATCCACTGGACGCTGCCAGCACTGTTGCGCCAGCGCATAAAGCGCATAAAAGGTCGGCGTCAGGTTCACTTCTTTGATCAGGCAATCGGTGGCGTGCTGAGAGAGATAGGCAATACTCTCTTCAGTCAGCACATGCGTCACGTCATCACCATAAATCATCACCGGCGCCAGCGGCATTCCGGAATTTTTTGCCACTTCAATGGCATCGAGTTTCTCTACGAAGGTCGGTTTCACGCCTGCCTGGAAGGTTTCCACCATCCACCAACGCTGGCGTGTCTTCGGTACTCGCCCCGGTGTAGAGATTGCCCTTGCGGTCGGCTTTGAAACCGGCGATCAGCGCAACATTGGGCGCGAGATCGACGTACAGACGGGAATAAAGTTCGATGTAAGTGTGAATCGCACCGATTTCCAGCTGATCGTCCTCCAGCAGCTGCGATATGCGCAGACTTTGCGTGCCGGAGAAGGAGAAGTCGAGCTTACGAGCGATGCCCTTTTCGAAAATGTCGAGGTGTTCACTGCGGCCCACGCTCGGCATGATCATATGAAGATGGTGCACTTTTTGCGGATTGACCTCGGCCAGCATGCGCGAAAGGAAATCTGCCTGTTTTTGGTTGTTCCCTTCCAGCACGACCCGGTCGCCCGGCGAGATTAATTTTTCCAGCATCTCGACCATTTGATCGGTGGGTA
The DNA here is from genome assembly GCF_020179835.1 of Pantoea sp. alder81. Classification (GTDB taxonomy): domain Bacteria; phylum Pseudomonadota; class Gammaproteobacteria; order Enterobacterales; family Enterobacteriaceae; genus Pantoea. The sequence continues at coordinate 113,129 of NZ_JAIUDA010000004.1, forward strand.
ATACTTTGCCCTGCACCGGCAACGACGCCTGCCGCCGTTGTTTCTCGATACGGCGCGTATTCCACACCCGCGCCGTTTGTTGTCCTGATGACATGACTAACCTCCTGAATGAGCGAATCGCTTGATTACGTCAACGCAGGAAAGTGTGGTCTTAAGCGGTGATGGCATCAATCAACCTGAGGGTGGGATCGTTAGCCTGAGAGTAATGATTAGGCTGCTAGAAATTTGCGGTTGGTCAACGTTTCAAGGGGTAAATTGTGGGCAAAAAAAATGGGCACCTATGAAAGATGCCCAGCGCATATCAAGACTAAACCTACATTGAGTATGATTATAGCGGCTTATGCGCCGTCTCTTTTGCCTTCCACAAGGCAAACAGCGTGATCAGCAGCGCCAGCGTGACATAAAGCGAAACCCACAAACTGCTTCCCGTTTCTTTAAACAGCGTGGTGATGATCAACGGCGCGAAACCGCCCCCGACGATACCTGCCAGCGTGTAAGCCAGTGACGACCCGGCATAACGAACGTGGCTGGGGAACTGCTCAGTAACGAATGCGGCCTGTGGCCCATACATGATTGCGTGAATCAGCAGACCCCCTATCACCGCCAGCACAATCAGCACCGGCTGCGTGCTGTCTAATAACATGAAGAACGCGAACGACCAGATGATCGCCAACACTGCGCCAGTGATGTAAACCGGGCGGCGTCCCCACTTATCCGACAGCGCACCAAACATTGGGACGGTGATCGCGTTCCCTATTGCGCCTAACATCGTAGCCATTAAAGCCAGCGGACGTGGCAGCTGTAATACGGTGGTGACGTAAGTCAGGGTAAACACCACCACCAGCGCGTAAAGCACATCGGAACCGATACGCGAACCACCCGCAATCAGCAGCTGCTTAGGATATTTGACGAACACTTCTTTCAGTGGCGTATGCGTAGTTTTTTCCGCAGCCTGCATCGCGACAAAGGTGGGTGTTTCTTCCACGCCACGGCGTAACCACAACCCAAATATGACCAGCAGCAGACTCAGCAGGAACGGAATGCGCCAGCCCCATGCCTGGAACTGATCGGCGCTCATCATCACCGTCACCATCGTGATAAAACCGGTGCCAATCAATGTGCCGCAGGAAGGCCCAACCTGCGCAAAGGAGGCATTACGGCCTCGCTTGTCAGCATCGCCGTGCTCCATCGACAGTAAAACGGCACCCGCCCATTCACCGCCCAGCGCAATACCCTGCACAAAACGCAGCGCGACCAACAGCACCGGACTCCAGATGCCCCACACCGCATAGCCGGGCAGCAAACCCATCAAGGCAGTGGTGACGCCCATGATCACCAGCGTGATGATCAACACAGCTTTGCGCCCGGCGACATCCCCCAAATGTCCAAATACAAAACCACCCAGCGGTCGTGAAATGTAGCCCACTGCATAGGTTGAAAATGCCAGAATAGTGCCGACCAGCGGATCGAAGCTGGGGAAAAACACATGGTTAAATACCAGGGCCGCCATGATGTTGTAGACCGTGAAGTCATACCACTCTAGCGCGGTGCCGATAGAGCTGGCGGCAGCCAGACGCCCGGTTTTTGACGAAGTGCGCTTGTCACGCACCGTCTGCTGCAAAGAAGAGTCTGTGTTAGCCATGTGCCAACTCCTGTTTAGTTAACTGCCAGCTAAAGGCATAGCGTTGAACATCGCCGGTCATACATTCCGCCGCGTGTGAAGCCAGTTGGTCACAGCTTGATGCGTCACTACAGTGAATCAGAAGCATGGGTAGCATCTGACGCTGTTCTTTACTCTCCATCGGCAACGGAGAACTGAGTGCGACATCCGGAGTCAGCAAACTAGAAGCGATATAACCCGGTGTGACGCCGATCTGCTGCTGCCAGGCGGTTAACACCTCAGCATCCAGCGCTTTCAACGTCACCACCGCCAGATGGTTGCCCGTTCCTTTGCCATGTTGATGGGTGACCGCGTTGACCCGACGCATTGGGTTCACCATCTTTTGCAGATTTTTCACTGACCATTCGGTCTGGCGCGTAAAGGCCGCGTGATAATCCGCGCTGGTGAAAGCTTCCAGCTCCTCGGTTTCGTATAAGCCAAGATATTTGCGCTCGGCATTGATTGCCTGATAGCGCGTTCCGCTCAGGAAGCCAGCGATCGCGACGCGCTCCTCTACATGTTCATGGTCATACCATTGGTTGAAGTCTGATTCGTCTTCAGCGCCAATGTTGGTAGCAACAAACAGCATGCCGTGGGGTTGAGTCATCATTAGGATCTCCAGTTAAGGGCAGTTTCCACGGCGAGCGACCAGCTGATTAAGCGGGCGTCATCACCATGAACAGAAGCAAGGCTTAGGCCAACCGGTGCACAACCGGTTTTATGGCAGGGTAAAGAGAGCGCACAGCCGTCCAGCATGTTGATTACGCTGGTGTTACGCAGCATCAGCGCGTTGACTTCCATGTACTGCTGCGCATCTTCCAGTGAAGCGATGGTCGGCGCGATACGTGGAACGGTAGGCATCAGTAAGGCGTCAAAGTCGGCCAGTATGCTGTTAACGCGCAGCTGCCACGCTTTCCGCTGTTGATGAAGTTCATTGGCATCTTGTTCCGTCAACCAACTGCCGCGTTGCACACGCACCAACACTTGAGGATCGTAAGCTTCGGGTTGCGCCAGTGCGGTTCGTTGATGCCATTGCCATGCCTCGTATGCGGTAATGCCGCCACGCGCATTCATGCTGTTCAACTCATCCAACTCTTCGAGCGGTAGTGCAACCAGGGTGGCACCGGCCTGTTCCAGTGCTTCGATGGCATTTTTCCAGGCCTGCGCAACGTCTTCGTCGAGTCCATCCAGCACGCGGGTCTGCGGAATGGCGAAACGAGCATTGCGCAACTCCACCTGCTGGAGTTGAAGCGGCTGTTCTGCGATGACGCTATCCAGCAGCCAGCAGCTGCGCACGTCATGGGCAATCACACCGATACTGTCGAGTGAGGCAGAGAGCGGTAACGTTCCCAACTGATTGATGCGATTCGCGGTGGGTTTAAAGCCAGTCAAGCCGCACAGCGCAGCAGGAATACGCACCGAACCGCCCGTGTCAGTGCCAATGGCGCCAAGACACATGCCATCGGCGACGGCGACAGCTGCACCTGAGGAAGAACCGCCTGGAATGCGTTTTTCTGCGCGCTGCCATGGATTGCCTGGGGTGCCGTAATGCGGATTGATGCCCAACCCGGAGAAGGCGAACTCCGTCATATTGGTTTTACCCACAATCGCGGCGCCTGCTTGAATTAGGCGATCGACTACGCTGGCATTCGCTGCCGCCGGTTTTGCATTTAGCAGCAAATGTGAGCCCGCCGTGGTGGGCTCGCCTTGCACATCAAACAGGTCTTTGATACTCACGGGTAGCCCATCAATGACACTCAGGGGCTGTTGGGTTCTCCAGCGCTCGCCTGCCGCGATGGCTTGCTGCGTGGCCGGTGCGGCATAGTGTGTGGTGAAAACCAGTTCCCCTTCCTTTGCCGGATCCTGCGCCGCGTGCAATGCCGATTCAGTGAAAGCCTCAGGAGACGCATTTCCTGCCTGAAGCTGCTGACTAACTTCCCAGAGTGTGGTCATGAGCATGCTCCTTAAGCGACCACTGGCAACGCGCCAGTGCAGTAAGCGTGTTCAAGCGTGCGATTCAGGCGCGGGTCGTACAGCGCCATGCGAAATTCGCTGGAAGGTCGAATACCGCCAATCGCACCCAGCGTGCCGCAGGACATTGCCAATCCTTCTTGTGCGGTGTTGCCGTTCAGATAGCGGGCCAGCAGATCTTGCGGCGTGAGTAACGAGGCCAGTGAGCCCTGCTGATACACCACCCATTTGCCCTGCTCTTTAATCCACGAGGTGAGTTCCAGCACATCCCAATGTTCAACCACTTCGCTCATTCGCCAGGCTTTGCTGGCAACCGGTTTGATACAGGCCTGTTTGGAGAGGGCGACGCTGAAGGTTTCCAGATAACGGTCGGTGTGATCAGAAGTCAGCGACACCCACCACTCGCCGCGATGAAAGAACACGAAGGGTTCTGCTTCACCTGAGGTTTCATTGCCGACCACCTCAAGCAGTGGCTGCTGGCTCAGTTGATTGGTCGCGACGCGATAAAACAGCGGCACTGCACCGGGAGCGGGCACGCCTAGCGCCTCCAGCTCCCTGATATGGTGCAACACCGCATCCGCATCACGTCCGGCCCAACCCGCGATAATAAAATGGGAAACTTCGACATCGAGCGTGGTAGCGGCTTCATCGCCTGTTGTGAACTGAAGGTGCATGTGATGATCTCCATTTGAAAAAACACTGTGAAATTTCACTGTGATTTCAAACTAGCGATTTTCATGCCAGATTTTTGTGTAATATGTCTCATAGGCAAAAAAAGGAACGTCGTGATGAGTGAGTCAGTTACTGAAAATGTGAACCCAGCCAGCAGGGAAAAAAGTCTTTCTTTGAATGAACAGGCTTATCTGGCGTTCAGGCACAAGCTCATCACCCTGCGCTACAAGCCGGGGGAATATTTAAATACCGCGCAGGTGATGGATGATTTGGCCATGGGCCGAACGCCGATCAATCAAGCGATTCATCGGCTGGCCACTGAAGGGTTGTTGCAGATTATCCCGCGTAAAGGCGTGATGGTGGCCCCCCTGTCGATTGATGATGCGCTGGAGTTAATTGAGGTGCGACTGGTCAACGAAACCCTGTGCGTCGAGTTGGCCAGCCAGAAAGTGATCGATTCACACCTTCAACAGCTACGCGAACTGAACCAGCAAATCGCTCAGGCGAGCAAGTCACGCAGTCGTGAACAGATGATGCTGCTGGATCGTGAGTTTCACCAGGCGTTGGCCGATATCGCCGGAAACAGCCGGCTTTCAGATATTCTTAGCGTGATCCATGCGCAGGCACAGCGTTTCTGGGCTACAACGCTGTCTAACGTTGTCCATATGGATGAAGTGATTGCGGAACATGATGAGATTATTGAGGCGCTGGAGTCTGGGGATAAGCAACGCGCGGCCGATGCGGCCCGTGCTCATATTTTCTCGTTTAAACGCGCCCTACTTTCGACCTGATGTCTCCCGCAGTTTTCCACCCTGCCGCTTATATTTTGCGAGTAACCCAGCAACCGGATTTCGGCGACTGGGCGATGAAATGTTTGCTGATGATCCTAACGGCGACTTGAAATTCTTCTGCTGTAAAAGCGCTTTTTCTTTTTACCACGAACTATGGCGTAAATTGAAAATGCCAACACGATGCATAATATAAAAACCAAAACCAGTTGTGACATGACCAGCCTTATTATTGCTTACAGACAATCCCTTTAGCGATATAGATCAGTGCACGCTCAGAGAATGAACTCCGAATATGCAGTCGCCTTTTGCAATAGGAAAAGTTGTTCTTTATTGTTGAGTAACTTCTGTTCATTAGCGTCGCAATGTCGGCGATATCCACGCCTAACGATTTCATATAGATGATTTGCAAGCTCTGCAACGATAATCTGACGGGCCGATTTTCATGCAAAATTACCGCGCTCATGACGTAGCACAAGAGTGCATCTGCCGCTGACCTTAATGAAACGAAATGAATTCGTGAATACACCTCATAGTTGTCTCTGTCCTGGGTAAGGACGAAAATATAGGCTTTTTCACCGTGTCTTTTTCGCAACGCAAACACATCACTTATTCTTGCTTCTAAGGACATGGAACAGGCATTGACGATAATAATGGTACTGTCGGTGGGTTGCTGTGGAAATCTCTCACGCATCAGGGCTGAAATACCGGCTACGGTATATTGGCAATCTGAATACAGCACGAGCGACGTCGTTCCCAGATTAAGTACCCTGGCGTTAGTAAGTGGCATGCGAATACCCACGCAATGTTGCAATTAATTAGGTTTTTTCTGATTTACATTGGACTTAAGTCTCAAAAAAATCATACACCTTTCATATCATGCCGCGCAGGGTTATTTCATTTTGCTTGCGAGTTCTTTGCGAAATACTTACTCACCACCAATGATACAAGTCATTTAGGGTTTCAATATTCAAATAATTGGGGTTTTAAGGGGGCAAAACTTCGATAATTTTGAATGCAGTGAGTTTGGTACGCCAGTATGAATGAACTTTATGTGCCACTCTATAATGTTGTTTACGGGAGCCAGAGTTGCGCTGCCCGTGGCAGCGCACCCTTTCACTTCACACTCATCAACCGGTCATCCGTCCCTGATTCACGCGGGGCTGGTGGATTAATATCGCAGTTACGCGGCAGCAGTGCCGTAATAATCCCGGCCACCACCAGCGAACCTGCCAGCCAGCACACCGCCACATTCTGCCCGTATAACATTGTCATAATACCGACCAGATAAGGCCCGCAGAATCCGCCCAGATTGCCGAGTCCGTTAATCACGCCACGCGCACTGCCCGCCACTTCAGGTGCAGCAATGCGGCCGGGAATCGACCAGAACGGGCTGGTCGCCGCCTTCAGGAAGAATCCGCACACCACCAGAGCGATATAGGATGCGACGATATTGCTGTGCAACACCACTGAAGCCAGCAAGGCGGCGGCGAAGCAAAACAGCGAGACCATCACCCACAGACGACGCTTGCCGGTGCGATCGCTAAGCCAGGAGATGGCATAGATACCAAAAATAGTGGCAACAAACGGCAGTGCCGCTAATAAGCCGACCCCTGCCATATTCGTGCCGGTGAGATTTTTCAGGATGCTTGGCAGCCACAGCGTGTAGCCGTAATCGCCCGTCTGATAGAAGAAGTTCAATGCCACTAGCTTCATCAACCCCGAATTGCGGAATACCGCTTTCAGTGGTGCCTTGCTGACCGGTGCCGCGCGATGATGCACGGCACGATCGCGCGCCAGTTCACGTAACAGATACTCTTTTTCACGCGCGGGTAGCCAGCGCGCTTCTTCAGGACGGTCAGCAATCACCAGCCACCATACCAGCAGCACCGCCGCAGAGAGCAAGCCTTCGATAATGAACAGCCAGCGCCAGTCGAGCACGTTGATGATGTAGCCAGAGATCGGCGCGGTAAACATGCCACCCAGTGGCGCAAACATCATCACGAAGGCGTTGGCACGTCCGAGTTCCTTTTCCGGGAACCAGTTGCTGACCATGGTAAGCACCACCGGCAGCATGCCGCCTTCGGAGATACCCAGCACAAAGCGCAGCGCCAGCAGTTGGTAGTGATTAGTGACGAAGCCAGTAGCAATTGACACCACCATCCAGGCGATCAGCGACCAGGCGATAAAACGTTTACCGCTGCCATTCACCGCGATGCGCCCGCCCGGCACCTGTAAGAACAGATAACCAATGAAGAAGATGCCGCTGACCATTCCAGCCATCTGACTGGTGATCGCCAGGTCCTGATCCATGCCGCCCGGCAGCGCGAAGCTGATGTTTACGCGATCCATAAACGAGATGATGCAGGTAATCAGAATCGGGGCAATAACGCGATACCAACGTGTCCCGGGGATTTTCTCGTGCATAACGCCCTCTCTCTTTGCGCAACCATGCGTAAGCTCTATGGCTTCTTATTAAAGAGAGTTTGGTAATAATTATTGCGATCCTAATCACTGGGATGAATGTTAAGAAACTGTGTTACTTACGGCGTGATCGAAGGGGCACATTTTACGGGTTATGAAGCCATTAAGCGGAGCCATAGGGATTTTAAGCGGGATGATTCATTAAGACTGGTGACTAAAATAGCGGGTGTAACCTGATGCCGTAACATGACATGCAACAAGATCGCCATTAATGGTGAAATGCTGGTTAGTTAAGCGATGGGTGATAACGCAGTCTGGGGTCGCATTTGGGCTGCCGGTCCTCGCGCCGCTAACGCGGTACCTTCACTTTATTCGTCAGCCGGGCGGACGGGCGCAGACGGAACATCCCTGTTCCGCCTGCGCCTTTCGCCAGCATCCATGCTGGCTCTCCTGGCTTCCTCACTCCGTTCAGCGCTGCGAAATGCCAGCCCAAAAGCGCCCCCAGCCTGCTATTAAGCTTAAGTGCGTACTGTTAATAATAAGGGCATGACGTCTTTGGTTTTGGTGCCTGATATCATTTTAACTGCGCTTACGGCGCATGATGCGCCACACGACAAACACCACCAGCAACACGATAATCGCGCCAATCATACCCGGCAGCATCATGGGTTGCAGGCGCGCCAGCAGCGGTGGATGCCCCCCCTTCCGCACCCACGCCACATCACCCGCAGTCACGGTGACCGCGGCATTACCGTAATGCGCTAACACGAAGTTGCTGATATCGGCGACCTGCTGATCATTCAGTTTGTCGACATACGACGGCGAACTGAAGCCCGGCATCAACACCTGATGATCAGCCGTGTCGCGCTGAACACCAAACAAAATGGCAGAGATCAGGTTGTTCGGATTATGCAGTCCTGTTGCCGTGTTGTGGAACAGCGATGGATAAGCCTGATTGGCACTGCCTGCGCCATCCGGCTGGTGACAGCTGGCGCAGTTGCCGCTGAATAACACGGCACCGTTGTCCAGCGAGTGATTGGCGTTGCTCGGGTTGCGGCCACGCACGCTATTTTCCACATCATAAGGCGCGCCGTAACTGAATGCGGGTACGGTTTCACCTTCGTCACGAATCGGTGCGGTGCCTTTTAGGTAGGTGGCAATAGCGTGCAGATCGCTGTCCGGCAGATACTGCAGGCTGTGCTCAACCGCTTCCGCCATACCGCCTGCCGCCTGATTCTTGCCGGGCGCGCGGCCGGTTTTCAGGTATTGCACCAACTCGTCATCGCTCCAGCCACCAATACCGCTCACCTCATCCGAAGTGATGTTTGGCGCATACCAACTGCCCAGCGGTCCGCCCGCCAGTGGACGATCCTGCTGCTCCTGCATCATAAATCCGCGCGGCGTATGGCAGGTATTACAGTGTGCCAGTCCGTTCACCAGATAGTTACCGCGATTCCACTCCGCGCTTTTGCTGCCATCGTTCTGCCACATCTTGTCGTTGGCGAACATCATGTTCCAGAACCGCATGCTGAAACGCATGTTGAACGGGAACGGCAAATCGGTCTGCGGATTGTGCTGCGCTTGCGCTTTCACGCCATGCATCATGTAGTAATAAAGCGCGTGCAGATCGGCATCGGTCATCATGCTGTAGGAGGTATAAGGCATCGCCGGATAGAGCTGTGCGCCGTCCGCACGTATGCCGTGACGCACTGCCTCTGAGAACTGCGCTTCGCTATAGTTGCCGATGCCGCTGCTGTCGGGCGTGATGTTAGTGGCGTAAATAGTGCCCATCGGTGAGGCGATACCGTAGCCGCCGCTGTAGGCGGTTTTGCTGCCTGGTGCAGTGTGGCACGCCTGGCAGTCAGACGCCGTGGCAACCTGTTCACCTTGTCGTAGCAAATTCACATCCAACGTTTCCGCCTGCGCGCCAAAAGCCATCAGCGCGAATAGGCTACCTGCAAGCAGCGTTTTCATGCGAACTCCTTCATGCGCAGGCTGATGTCATGTGCCGCTTTCAGACCGAGCGCCGCCATGGTCAGCGTACTGTTAACCACGCTGGCGGAAGGGATCGCGCCACCGCCCGGCAACCACAGGTTTTCATGATCAAAGGCACGGCAGTTGCCATTAACAACCGCATCTTTGCCGCTTTTGCCCATGATCACGCCGCCCATGATGTGGTTGTTGGCGTTCAGGCCTTTGCTGATAGCGAACTCTTTGCCGTTAAACAGCTTACCGATTTTCTCCAACTGCTCATGCGACACTTCCGCGCCCTTACGCACGTAATCGCCCACGTCGTAATAGATATCCGGGCATGCCAGTCCGTGTGGATCTTTGCGGGTTTTGCTCAGGGTGAGACGGTTTTCCGGATCCGGTAACGGTTCGAGGCTGATGGAGATATCGACGCTGTGCACTGAGCGATAACGAATCTCCTCATCCAGCACTTTGCCGACCAGCCCCTTTTTCAGCGCCTGTTGTGTGGCTGCCACTACGCGCGAGATATTGTTTAAAATCATTTTGTTGGCCGAGTAATCACGACGGAACTCGCCATCACGATAGCCCACCATACAGCTGCTCTGCGCCGGTCCGCGTCCCAGCCACACCGGTTCTTCGGTAAGGAACGAGCAGTGGAAACCGGAGTGATCCATCATGTTACGGCCGACCATATCGGAACCGTTAGCGATGCCGTTCGGATTGCCCCCATTAGCCGCCAGCAGCAGCAAGCGCGGGGTTTCAATGCCGTTACAGGCCAGTGCGAAGGCTTTACCGCTGGCTTTGTGCGAGGCGCCAGAGGCATCTTTCCAGTGCACGGCGGTGATGCGGTTATTGCCGTCGGTATCGATTTTGTAAACCACCGCTTCGGCCAGCACCACTGCGCCATTACGCTCGGCGCGTTCGATGTGGTGGATACCGTTATACATCGCGCCAATTGGGCAGATCGGTTGGCAGTTGTTGTTGCCACAACAGGTAGGACGCCCCTCCCACGGACGCGTGCTGCGCCCCTGGGGGATCGGCACCAGGTTGTAACCGTGCGGATTCACCACGCTGGCGAAGTAATTATCCCCGTGAGCAAACGGCACCATATCCATCGGATACGGTTGGCTGCGTTCGACCGGCGACTGCATGTGTGGATCGTTCGGCCCCGCCACGCCAATCTCGTTTTCGGCACGGCAATACCACGGCTCCAGCTCGTCATAACTGATTGGCCAGTCACGTCCCACGCCGTATTTTGACTCCATTACAAAATCGCTCGGGTGATGACGCCAGCACGATGCCGCCCAGTGCCAGGTGGTGCCGCCGACCGTGCGCAGATAACCCTGCTGGAAGCTGGATGCGTTAGGACCCGTGACGTTGACATAGTTGTTCGGCGGGAAATAGAGCGGCGCGGGCGCAAATTTGGACTGCGGATACAGCCCCTGAAAATCTGAACCTGCGCGATTCGCAAATGGCATATTGCGCCAGTTTTCGACCGCCTGTGCGCGATCAATACGTAAACCTGCTTCCAGTACCAGCACCGAGTAGCCCTGACTGACGAGTTCGTTCGCCATCAATCCACCGACCACACCTGAGCCCACAATCACAATGTCTGCGGAGGCATCACCCTGCGCAGTAAAAGTTGGTTTTTTCATGATTTTTTCATCGTTTTAGTTATCGGAAATTACAGCTGTTCGAGATGACCGTCGAGCTCATCCGGCACCGGAGCCGTCCACCAAATTGGGCCGTTGCCGCAGTACGTCGGCACCACCAAACCATCGCTAACCGTCTGGTACATCAGCGCCTGTTTGTAAGCCACCAGCGTGCCGTGGTAGTCATCCCCGACCGTGCCGGTGTACCAGGCTGTGACGATTTGATAGAGGAAATCATGCAGCCCGGCGCTGCTGGCTTTAGCCAGGAAATCCTGGGCGGTAATTTTTGGCGTTATCAGCGCATCGAGTTGCGCAACACGTGCCACAAATTGCGCGTCACGCTGCGCCAGAACCTCGTAAAAGCGGGCGGCAAGTGCTACATCCAGATGCTTATGCTCGGTGATTGCCTGCGAGATGCGAACAAACTGTTTCACTGCGTCGCTGGCGTGAATCACGCTGGCCGCAAACGCCCGCCCCGGCAGGGCTGCGACCGCGCCAGTGACGGTTAATCCGAGTGTGGCGAGCAGGAATTCCCTGCGAGTGGAACCGGTTCCATTTTTAGATGCAGAAACGGTTTCGGGTGCAAAATGTCGTTTCATGGGGTTACCTGATGCTGAGACAAAAGAGGAGAAAGCCAAACGGCGCTATCCTAACGATTTCGTTGCAAAACTGTTATCAGGATTTGAACGAAATCCCATTAAACGATGGGGTTTTAGCTCTAAATGATAATTTAGGTCAAAAATTGTTGGGTTTAGGATAGTTGCGAGGAGGGCTAAAATGGGCAACTTTTATTCAATCACTGAGGAGCAAAGTCAATTTCAGCAACACTGGGAATAGCAAGTGCATCCTGAATATTGTGTCGCTTACCAATTAAATTTTTTTTAACCTGGATTGTCATTGAAACTGGCTCGCTGCTCTATCCTCAATGATATGCACAAGGCGTTCTTCAGCCTGTTTCTTAGCAGCAGATTTTTTTGATTGGGTAAACAACCTGTAATAGTCAAAATTCCCATCCCCCTCCTGTTTAAGTGAAGACTTGTATGTTTGATAGGCCAGTGATTCATCTTATCAGCACTTCATTTTCTCAAAAGACAGATGTGGCTGGTAATCATCATTATTGCCTTATCACTATGAGAAATAGGAGTATCGGTGAAAAATCAGCAGAGGCGTTTTCACATCCTCCGGCGAGCGCTCACTCAGCGGCTGTTCAAATATCGTCAGACATTGCTCGATCTCGCGCCGCATATCATGTCCTAGCACCATATCCATCGTGCCTTTTTCCAGTAGCAGGCGACTCGATTCACTCAACTCATGTCCGGTGAAGATCACTTTATCCTGCACACCAAATGCCTCCAGCGCTTTTGCCACGCCTTCGTTGCCGCCCGCCGTGTTGTAAATTCCGGCCAGCGGCTCCCCCTCTTCCAGCCACTTTTTCACGCTGTGCCACGCGGTTTCCGCTTCGTCGTTAATATTGACGCGGTCGCGGATCGTCAGCCACGGGAAAGATTCGCGCAGCACGCGACGAAAGCCGATTTCGCGCTCCTCTTGCGTGCGATAGGTCGAACTGCAAATCAGCAGGATATTGCCCGGCTGTTGTTGCGGCAGCATACGCCCCATAAACCAGCCCGCCGTCGCGCCGGAGGCGGTTTGATCGATACCGACATATGCGGTACGCCGTGAATTGGGTAGATCGCTGGTCAGGCAGATCACCTGCACGCCATCATCAATGGCGGTTTTCACCACACGATTGATCTTCACATCATCACGACAGACTAAAATAATGCCGCTGGCTTCACTGGCGCGGCGTTCAATCAGCTTGCTAAAGCGCTCCGCGTTGAATTGCGCACTCGGCAAAGTATCCAGTGTGATGTGTAGCTGTGGACGCTCACGCATTACCGCGCGTGCATGCAACTCAAGTTGAGCAACAAAGCTGGTGCCGGACTCACACACAATCGCGATACGTTTTGCCGTTCCACGATGGTCTTCTGTGCCACTCAGCCCTAATCGCGCCATCGCAGTTTCGACTTTCTTACGCGTCACTTCGCGCACGCCTTCCCGACCATTAAGCACGCGGTCAACGGTGGCAGGGCTCACGCCCGCTTCCTTCGCAATATCTTTAATTGATGGCGACTTCCAGTTCTGCAGCGTCATAATCTTTCCTGATGTCCTTCACCTCATGGATGAAACAGTAGCTTGAGAAGAGACTAATAATCAAATCGTTATAACTCTATGAATCAAGTGAATTAGCTGCACTTTGATGTTATTCACCTCAAATTTTCATGTGATCACAATCATCTTTTCAGCATCTGTTTCAGGCTTTGCTTTGACTTAAAACTTCACCAATACGCTTAATAGCGCCATCACCTGTCGCCCTCATAGGAAATAAAAAAATGCTCAATGTTGCTCTCTTAGGTGCTGGCCGTATTGGACAGATTCACGCCGGAAATATCGCCGCGCATCCGCAGTGTCGCCTGGCATATGTGATGGATGTCTACGCACCTGCTGCCAATGCGCTTGCCGGGAAATACGGTGCTAAAGTGGCGGATCTCGACACCATTCTGGCGGACAGTTCGATTGATCTGGTGGCGATTTGCAGCGCCACCAACACTCACGCGGATTTAATTGAAGCCACCGCGCGTGCCAAAAAAGCCATCTTCTGTGAGAAGCCAGTGGATTTGAGTCTTGAGCGAGTGCAGAGTTGTTTAGCCACGGTGCGTGAAGCCGGCGTGCCGCTGATGATTGGTTTTAATCGCCGCTTTGATCCGAGCATGGCGCATTTGCAAGCGTGTCTGCGTGATGGCGAGATTGGTGAAACCGAGTTGGTGACCATCAGCTCACGCGATCCGGGTGCACCCCCTGCCGAGTACGTAAAAGTCTCAGGCGGCCTGTTCCGCGATATGACTATTCATGATTTCGATATGGCGCGCTGGTTATTAAATGAAGAGCCGGTGACGGTGTACGCCAGTGCGGCGGCATTAGTTGATCCTGAGATTAAAGCGCTGGGCGATGTCGATACCGCCGTCGTTACGCTGACCTGTGTCAGCGGCAAGATGGCGGTGATCACCAACAGCCGTCGTGCCAGCTACGGCTACGATCAGCGTGTTGAAGTACACGGCAGCGAAGGGATGTTGCAGGTGACGAATCAGCTGGAATCTCAGCTGGTGAAATCCGTGGCAAATGGCGTGGTGGCGCAGAAGCCGCAGCACTTCTTCCTGCAGCGTTATGCCGATGCGTATCGTAGTGAACTGGCGACCTTTATCGACGCGCTGGCAAAAGGCGAAGGTCAATATCCGAGCGGTAATGATGGATTGCAGGCGTTGTTACTGGCGGATGCAGCGCTGGAGTCATTGAAAACCGGCAAGCCGGTATCGCCGCAGTCGTTGCTGTAAGGCGGTGCTGATAAGGGGCGAACCCTGGTTCGTCCCTTCAACAACTACCCCTAAAGATGGAAGCTTGATTGAAAGCTCACTGAAGCTTAAGTAAACCGGTCAGAGCGCGACATAGGCAGCATTGTGCTGCTCATTCATGCCGACGTTAAGCAATCAAAACGCATAGGCTTCAGGGCGTCCGTTAAGACGCCCTGACCTGTTTTAACGCTGTGGATGATTCACTTCCAGCGGACGCAGATCAAACAGCAACACTTCTGCATCATTGCCATTGCTGAACTGCAGCGCGGTTTCATTACGCACACGCGCACCGTCACCTTCCTTGAATTTCACACCATTCACTTCGATGCTGCCGCGTGCCACATGAATGTAAGCGTAACGATCGGCATCCAGCGCGAAAGTCTGTTGCTCTGCGCCATCAAAGAAACCGGCATAGATGCGGATATCCTGACGCACGCTCAGCGAACCGTTATCCCCTTCCGGCGAGATAATCAAACGCAACTGCCCGCGTTTTTCGCTCTCTGCCACGGAAATCTGCTGGTAACCCGGCTGAGTGTTGCGCTCGCCCGGTACAATCCAGATTTGCAGGAAGTGAACGTTATCGCTCTTCGAGTGGTTGAACTCGCTATGCGTCACACCGCTACCCGCGCTCATCAACTGCACATCACCGGGGACGATTACTGAACCCGTTCCCATCGAATCTTTATGCTCCAGCGCACCGTCCAGCACATAGGAGATGATCTCCATATTGTTGTGTGGATGGGCACCAAAACCACGCCCCGGCGCGACACGGTCATCGTTAATCACCAGCAGGTCGGAAAAACCAGTCTGTTTGGGATCCCAATAGCTGGCGAAAGAGAAAGTGTGGTGCGAGTTCAGCCAACCGTGGTCACCCACTCCGCGTTGTTCTGACAGACGTTGTTCAATCATGGTTTGCTCCTCAAATGTGCGGTGGAAGGACGTTTGCCCTTCCGAATGAGGATAAGTATACGTAAACTAATTTGCCCAACAATGCCCTAACCTGACAATGACTGTCACCGAAAAGTGGACAATATGCAGATAGAAGATCTTCGTATTTATGTCGCCGTAATTAAAGCCGGTAACTTTACCGCCGCCGCCGAACAGCTGATGCTGTCGAAGCAATACGTCAGCCGCCGTATTGCCGCGCTGGAGGAATCACTCGGTGCGCGTCTGCTGAATCGCAACACGCGCAAACTGTCGGTGACGGATAACGGCCAGCTCTTTGCCCAACATGCACAACGTATTCTCGATGATGTGCAGGAAGCCCAGCAGGCGGTATCTGGCCGGCAACAGGTGTTGCAGGGCAGCTTCCGCTTGAGCGTGCCGATGTCGTTTGGCATCAGCCATTTGTCGCCGTATATCGCCGAGTTTCTCAGTCAGCATCCCGGATTGCAGTTCCAGGTGGAGTTGGCGGACCGCTATGTCGATATGGTCGGTGAAGGCTTTGATATGGCAATCCGTATTGGCACCCTGCCCGATTCCAGCTTAATCGCCAAACGTCTGGGCGTATTTCGCCGCGTGATCTGTGGCAGTCCATCCTACATTCAGGGCGCGGGCGCACCGCGTGAACCCGAGGATCTGCTTGATCATGCTTGCCTGCGTTACGGGCGCGAAAGCCAGACTGGCTGGGAACTGTTTAACGGTGAGCAGCGCAAGGTGATAGCGGTGCAAGGCCCGATGGTGAGTAATAACGGTGAGATGCTGCGTGATGCCGCGGTGGCCGGATTAGGATTGATTCTGCTGCCGGAATTTATCGTGGCACCGGCATTAGCCAGCGGTGATCTGATGACCGTGCTGGATGAGTGGCAGCCTTCCTCACTCAACCTGAACGCGCTCTATCCACAGCATCGTCAGCGCAGTGAAGTGAACAGAGTTTTTATGGCGTTTTTGCAGGAAAAGTTGGCAGGATGACCCAACTAAAAATCCCAACCTGCTGAGAAGCACAAGCAAGTGTTGTTAAAAAGGGCACCCTGCTTATGGCCGAAGCACCTCTGCAGCTGCCCGGCTTTCCGCAGCGCAGAGGCTTTTACGTTGGGCCAGGAGACAGTCGCATAGATGCGACTGTCAGTTCGGGTTGGCCAGGACGGCCTTACCCGAACGATCCGTCGGCACGACGTGGAAGCCGATGGCACCGCGTCAGCGGCGCGAGGACGGCCCGGTAGCCGCAGAGGTGCTACGGGTCCACGTTCAAACCTACATAGACGGGCCGTTAAACCCCGCCCTCATGCGCAAACGTAATCGACTTTCTCCGTGCATCGCGCACCGCAATAGCGTGGATCAGCAATCCAAACACCGCCAGAATCGCACCGACCCAGCCAGTGGACTGCCAGCCAAGTCCCGCAGAAATGGTCACGCCACCCAGCCACGCGCCTAGCGCATTCGCCAGGTTAAAGGCTGAGTGATTCAACGCCGCCGCCATAGTTTGCGCATCGCCAGCCACATCCATTAAACGGATTTGCAGCACGCTCGCCAGCGCCACCATGGTGCCCACCAGCATCACATTGAGTGAACCGGCAAACGCATAGTGCGCGGTAAACACAAAGGCGCTCAGCACCAGCACCGACCAGATCAGCACGATGCGAATGGTTTTCTCCAGCCCGCGATCCGCCAGACGCCCACCCACCACGTTGCCGATGATCATGCCGAGACCGAACAGCGCCAGCACCGCCGGAATCCAACTGACCGGCATCTGCGCCAATTCGGTTAACGTAGGTTTGACGTAGCTGAACACCGAGAACAAGCCACCGCTGCCGACCGCGCCAATCGCCAGCGTTAGCAACACCTGCTTGCGCGTCAGCGCAGAGAGTTCGCGTAGTGGGCTGGCGGTTTTATCACCGGCTACGTTCGGCACCCACATCCCCACCAGTACCATGGTCAACAGCGCTAACACGCCAACAATGGCGAAGGCTTCACGCCAGCCAAACACTTGCCCAATCGCGGTGACCGCAGGCACGCCGAGCAGGTTGGCAATCGTCAGGCCAAACAGCACCATCGAAACTGCCTGGGCGCGTTTTCTGCGCTCCACCAATCCAGCGGCGACCAGTGCAGCGACCCCGAAGAACGTACCGTGCGGGAAACCAGCGAGGAAACGTGCCAGCAGCATCGAGTAGTAACCTGGTGCAATCGAGCTAAACAGGTTACCCGCGGCAAACAGGCCCATCAGCGTCATCAGGAAATTTCGACGTGAGGCACGCGCACCGAGCACAGCCAACAGCGGCGCGCCAATCACCACACCGAGCGCGTAAATACTGATCAGGTGGCCCGCAGTGGGGATGGAAACATTGAGGCCGGTGGCGGCATCGGGCAGCAGGCCCATAATGACGAATTCGCCGGTACCAATGGCAAAGCCACCGGTGCCGAGCGCAAACAGCGCTTTCAGCACACTGGCGCGCGGCAGCGAAGCCTGTTCCGGCAGCTGATTAAGTTGAGGTTGTGCAGATGACATGGTTTTCCAGTAACGCAGGTGAAGAATCCAATCACAATCGTGGCGGCATTGAAGGCCACCATCGTTGAGACTGAAAGGATTTAGCTGCACATGATAACTGATTTAGATGAAATTTCGATGGCGGAGAATTATGTGGCTGCTAATTAATATTGTGATAACTGCTTAGCGCCCATCCCGGCGCAAAGTATCAGGACTTTGCGCCGTTATCGTCAGGCATTTTTACTGACATCGCTGCAGTATGTGCATTTTCTTTATGCAGCCTGACGCGCCAGCAGCGCCGCGCCGATCATTCCGCCGTTATGCGCAAACGCGCCGGGAACCACCAATGGATGCTGAGTACTGCGCAGCACATAACGCTGTACTTCCTCATTCAATGCTCCCATCAACGGTGTCACCGAAGCCAACCCTCCCCCCACTGCCACCAGCGATGCGCCAGTAATATTGATGGTGTAAGCCAGCGGCTGACTCACCAGTTGTAACCACACCTGAACGGTACGGTTAGCTTGCACTTCCTGCTGTTGCCAGCCGGCGATAATGTCGATGCTGCTCGCATTAACGCTATGCAAGGTGCGATGCAAATTCTCCAGCCCGCGCGCGCCACCGTAGCTATCGAGACAGCCTTTCTGCCCACAGGGGCAAGACTGGCGCGGCAAGCGAATAGTTTCGCCCTCAATATCCACTTCCGTGAGCGTAATCGGACCATGGCCCCACTCGCCGGTCAGGCCATTCTGTCCGGTAATAATCCGCCCATCCGCGACCAAACCGCCGCCGACGCCGGAACCGAGAATCGCGCCAAACACCACCTTATGCCCTTTGCCCACGCCTGCCTGCGCTTCCGCGAAGGTGAAACAGTCGGCATCGTTATGCACGATCACTTTACGTTGCAGTAACGCACCCAGCGCCTGGCTGAGATTGCGTTGATGAAAGGCCGGGATGTTGCTGGCAAACATCTCGCCGGTATCCGGTGCCACGATGCCTGCAGTGGAGATCGCCAGCGGTGAAACGATGTTGAAGTACTGCTGATGGTGTTCGATCATGCGGCCAATCAGCGCGGTGAAATCTGGCCAGCTGTTGGCCGGGATGGTTTGCTGATCGAGGATAGTCAGCTGCTGCTGCGCATCCATCACACCCAGCTTGACGAACGAACCGCCCAGATCGAGGCAGATCACTGCCGGTGTTGTACTCATAAACGTTTATCCATCACATCACGCAGGCCGTCGCCCAGCACATTAAAGCCGAGCACAGTAATCAAAATCGCCAGTCCAGGAAACAGCGACACGTAAATATTCAGCCCAAGAAAGTTGCGCCCATCACTCATCATAGTGCCCCACTCCGGCATCGGCGGTTGCACGCCCAAGCCGAGAAACGACAAGCTGGCCGCCGACAGCACCACTGCGCCCGCCGTCAGCGTCGATTGCACAATCAGCGGCCCAATCGAGTTGCGCAGAATGTAATGGGTGATGATGCGCGGATAGCGCACGCCCAGCATATGCGCCGCTTCGATGTACTCCATGTTCTTCAGGCCGAGCGTCAGGTTACGACTCAGGCGCGCATACACCGGAATCGAGAACAGCGAAATCGCGATCAGCATATTGGCCAGCCCTTCGCCCAGCACGCTGACGATCAAAATCGCCAGCACGATACCTGGGAAGGCGAAAATAATGTCCATCACCCACATAATCAGCGCATCGATTTTGCGTCCCGCCAGACCGGAGATGATGCCGAGCGGAATACCAATCACCATCGAAATCGCCACGCTCAGGCAGACTTCAAACAACGTGATGCGCGCGCCATAAATCACGCGGGCGAAAATGTCGCGGCCATAGTCGTCCGTGCCAAACCAGTGCGCTGCCGAGGGAGCCTGCAAGGTGTTCAGCAGATCCTGTTCGATGGGATCCCAATGGGTTAACAGCGGCGCTAACACCGCTGCCAGCACCACCAACAGCACCAACCCGCCGCCGATCGCTATCGACGGATTGTTCTGTAACATGCGCAGGAATTGGCGACCACGCGATCGGGTGGGCAGCAAAGAGGTATCGAGGCTGTTCATCAGTCGAACCTTATTTTTGGATTGAGCAGACCAATCAGAATTTCACCCACCAGGTTCATCAGCACCACGCCGGTGACCGCCACCAGCGTCACGCCCTGAATCACCGGATAGTCACGGTATTTCACCGAATCCACCAGCAGGCGGCCAATACCTGGCCAGTTAAACACCGACTCTGTGACCACGGCGCCACCAATCAAGCTGCCGAAGTTAAGTGCGACGATGGTGACAATCGGGATCAAGGCGTTGCGCAGCGCGTGTTTCCAGTGAATATTCGCTGACGATAAGCCTTTGGCTTTGGCGGTACGGATATAGTCCTGACTCAATACATCGAGCATACTGGAGCGCGTCATGCGGGCAATCATCGCCATCGGCAAAATCGCCAGCGTGACGGTCGGCATCACGTAGTTTTTCCATGAGTCCGCGCCCAACAGCGGCAACCAGCCGAGTTCCACCGCAAAATAGTTCATCGCCAGCAGTGCCAGCCAGAAGTTGGCTATCGATGCGCCCGCAATGGTCAGCACCATCACGATTTGATCGGGCATCCGCTGGCGATAGATCGCCCCGGTCATGCCCGCAGGCACGCCGATGGCAATCGCCAGCAGATAGGCGAGCGCTGCCAGCGACAAGGTGTAGGGCAAACGCTCGCTGATTTCGTTGATCACCGGGCGCTGTGACTGCAAAGATTCACCCAGATTGCCGTGCAGTGCTTCGGTAGCAAATTTGACGTACTGCACCGGCAGCGGTTGATCCAGCCCTAACCGGACGCGCATGTTATCCACCGCTTCCTGTGGCGCTTCCGGGCCTGCCATCAGGCGCGCCGGATCGCCCGGCAGCGCGCGGATGGCGATAAATACGATGATCGAGACGCCGAAAATAATCAGCGGTAGCGAGAGCACCTTTTTCGCGACATACGCTTTCATCTATCAGTTCTTCACTGCATCGCGAACCACAATCTGTCCGCCTGGCTGCATGGTGACGCCGCTGATGTTTTTGCGAGAGGCGTAGAGATCATCCTGATAGAACAGCAGCACCTGCGGGGCCAGCCCACTGATCTGTTTCTGTGCCTGGAAGTAGAGATCTTTACGCTTAGTATCGTCAAGCGTGGAGGCGGCGGTATCGATCAAATCATCGGTTTGCTTATCGCTAAAGAAGCCCAGGTTCGCGCCGCCCGGTGCAAAGCTCGCACTGTGATACAGCGGACGCAGTTGCAAATCAGAACCGTATAAACCGGATGACCACGACGCCAGTACTGCATCGGTGCCCTGCTGCGCTTTCTCTTTGGCATCCGCGAAGGCGGCTTTGGTCCAGACCCCGCTCTCCATCTGACGCACGTTGAGCTTCACGCCGATCTTGGCCCACAGCCCCTGTAACACCTGCGCGGTACGCGCTTCCGGTGCCTGAACGGCAATCGACATGCTGAAGCCATCCGCGTAGCCTGCCGCTTTCAGCAGATCTTTGGCTTTCTGCACGTCGTACGGGTAATCCTTCAGGCTCTTGTCGTAGTTGGCATCAACCGGAGCCAGCGAGGAGTTGGCAGGTTGCGCATAACCAAACATGATGGCTTTCACCAGCGCCTGCTGATCGGTGGCGAAATTCAGCGCCTGACGCACACGCACGTCACTCAGCGCTTTACTCTGGGTATTGAGATCCACCCAGAATACCGCCGCACCCGGCGACTGTTTTAAATTGACGTTGGCATTGTTTTTCAACATACCCGCAAATTGCGGCGGAACCGGGTTAATAATATCGACCTGACCCGATTGCAGCGCCATATTCATCACAGAGGGCTCACTACTCCACGTCCATTTAATTTCATCCGGGCCGGCTGATTTACCCCAATAATCGCTGTTCTTTTTCTCCAGCACGTATTCGCCGGATTTATATTGCTCCAGCTTATACGGCCCGGTGCCGTCGGCTTTATTATTGATGCTGCCCGCTTTATCGGCAGTGGGGCTAACCATTAATCCCGGCCCTGAAGCCAATACGGTTAAAAAGGCCGGATTGATTTTCTTCAGCTGGAATTCAACGGTTAAATCATCGGTTTTCTTCACGTCCTGAATAAAGGTACGAACTTTACCGCTGCCCGCCAGACCACGTTTGGTGTCTAAATGGCGCTGGAAGTTTTCCACCACCGCATCGGCATTAAACGGCGTGCCGTCATGGAATTTTACGTTGGGGCGCAGCTTAAAGGTCCAGTTCAATCCACTGCTGTCCGCACTCCAGGACAGCGCCAGCGCAGGAATAATTTTGCCGTCATCACCCAAACGCGTCAGGCCTTCGTACATCGGGTCCAGCACCGTGCCGGTAAACGTCGCCGTCTGGTTGCCTGGATCCATGCTGCGCGGGGGTTCGTTTTGCATGATCACCAGCTGGCTGGCCAATGCCGCCGAGCTTGCCAGTGACGCCAGAATACAACCGGCCAGCGTCAGTACCTTGAAATGCTTGAATGTGCTTTGCATGAAGGCCCTCAATGAATCATTGAACGTTCGGTGAAATAACCTCGTTATATAAGGCACATTCTCTAAACAAAAGCCAAGACGTTGGTTCATATATTTTACTTATAGTTAGATCTGCGTTCAAAAAATTAACTAAATAACGTTGTATTTGTTTTCTGGCCTGATTATTGTCAGGCCATATCGCTATTGCAGTGAGAACCGACATGCTCAATGCCCACCAGCAGCAAATTTTGCGTCTGCTTATTGCCTCACACGGCATGAGCCGTACCGCTATTGCGGAAAATATGAAGTTGAGCAAAGCCGCTATTAGCACGCTGGTGAAAGAGATGCTCAACGCGGGATTGCTGGAAGAGAGTGTTCCGGAATCCAGCGGCCAGGGTCGCCCATCGGTGTTATTAAAAATGCGCGCCGACAGTGCTTATTTCCTCGGTGCCTCGCTGCTCGGTGAGCAGGTGGTTTTAGTGTTGATCGATATGCACGGCCTGGTGCTGGCGAGTAAGCAGATGGCGCACAACCTCGATCCGCAGCAGCTAAGTACGGCATTAGCGGCGGCAATCCCCGACTTAATCGCTGAGAAAGGCATTTCAGCCGACCAGCTAATTGGCTTAGGTGTCACGCTTTCCGGATTTGTGGATGAAAATCAGTCAGTTTGCGTGCAGTCAGCACTGCTGGGCTGGAAAAACGTGCCGCTGGCCGAGATGCTGAAACAGCAAACTGGGCTGGACGTCTCGCTGGAGAACGATGCCAAAGCGCTGGCGGTCAGCGAGAAGATCTTCGGCGTGGCGAAAAAGGCGCGCAACTTCACACTGATCTCACACGGTGACGGCATTCGTTCCGCACATTTCTTCCAGGGCCAACTGCATCGCGGCGCACACGGCGGTGCCGGTGAAATTGCGCACTGCACCATTGAACCTGGTGGACGCCCTTGCCGCTGCGGCAAACGCGGTTGCCTCGATACCCTTGCTTCGCTCACGGCCATTCGTGAGAGCGTGCGCGATAAGGCGCTGGAGACACAATCTATCGCGGAACTGGAGACGCTGGCCGCCAAAGGCAACAGCGCCGCGATTGCGATTTTGCACCAGGCAGGCCATGCGCTGGGGCTCTCCATCGCCAATATCATTCAGATGAACGATCCCGAGCTGATCGTCATCGCGCATCAGCCCCATTCTTTCGACGGCTTACTGAAAACCGTGGTGATGCAATCCATCGACAGCCATGTGTTGCCCGCCATCATGGGCAAAACCCCGATTTCCAGCATCGTGATCAGCGAACAGAGCTGGGCGCGCGCCGCGGCAAGCGTGGCGGCATACCGATTTATCATTCAATTACCTGACTAGCGGAGGCTGTATGCGCATTGCTTTTGGTGGCATTCATACGGAGTGCAGTACATATAACCCGGTGCTGAACTACGCCGACGACTTCCGCATCGTGCGCGGTAACGATCTGCTGATCAATCCCTACTTTGCCTTTTTGCAGGATTACGATGCCGAATTTCTGCCGACCTTCCACGCGCGCGCCATCGCCGGTGGTCCAGTCGCGCGGATCACTTATGATGACTTCAAGCAGGATTTTCTCACCCGATTGCAAGCACAACTGCCGGTGGACGGCGTCTACCTTGCGATGCACGGCGCAGTGTATGTCGAAGGGATGGAAGATGCTGAAGGCGATTGGATCACTGCCACCCGTGAATTGGTCGGCCCGGATTGCCCGATCACCGTCAGTTACGATCTGCACGGCAACGTGACGCAGCGCATCATCGATGCCATCGACATGTTCTCCACCTATCGCACCGCTCCGCACATCGATGTGGAAGGGACCATGCGTCGATCGGTGTCAATGCTGGTGAAAAGCCTGCAAACCGGCGTGAAACCCGGTGTGATTTGGGCACCCATTCCGGTGGTGCTGCCCGGTGAGCGCACCAGTACCGAAGATGAACCGGCAAAAAGTTTGTACGCGCGTCTGCCGGGCATCAATGAAATCGATCACATCTGGGATGCGTCGTTGATGGTCGGCTATGTCTGGGCCGATGAACCGCGCGCCACGGCGGCGGCGATCATGACCGGCACCGATGCTGATGTGCTCTCCGAACAGGCAGCAAAACTGGCGCTGGCCTACTGGCAGGCGCGTGATGAGTTCGTCTTTGGCTGCGTCACCGGCAGCACCGAAGAGTGCGTGAAAATGGCCGTCGCCAGCGAAACTTCACCGGTGATTTTGGCCGATTCGGGCGATAACCCGACCGGTGGCGGCGTAGGCGATCGCGCCAATCTGCTGGCCGAATTGATTCGCCAGGGCGCGCAGGATGTCATCGTCGCCGGGATTACCGACAAACCTGCCACCGATGCTGCTTTCGCCGCAGGCGTCGGGGCGAAGCTCACGCTCACGATCGGTGCCACGCTCGATCCCGCGGGAGGTAAAGTCACCGCAGAATTTGAAGTGCTGCTGGTGAGTGATGATGCGCGTTCGCTGGCTAAACAAGCACTGCTGAAAACCGGTGGAATTATCGTGGTAGTCGCCGACCGTCGTCGTCCTTATCACAATATCGCGGATTTTGAATTGCTGGGGCTTCATCCCTCGCAGGCAAAAATTGTGGTGGTGAAATCCGGCTATCTGTCACCGGAACTGGCACCGCTCGCCAATCCTAACCTGATGGCGCTGTCCGAAGGCGTGGTGGATCAGTACGTCGAACGTCTTGAACGTAAACGTAAAATGCAACCCGCTTATCCTTTTGACACTGATTTTGAGTTCCTGCCGGTCAGCACCCGTTCGGCTCGCTTTGTGGCGGCCAAATGAGTCGCGAGCCGGTGCTGCAGGTGGAAAACCTCACCGTTGCGTTTCGTCACGACGATCAGTGGCGTGAGGTGGTGAAAAACGTTTCGATGACCATCAATGCCGGTGAGACGCTGGCGATAGTGGGTGAATCGGGATCGGGCAAAAGCGTCACGTCGATGGCGATCATGCGCCTGCTGAATATGCGCCACGCACGTGTGACCGGCAAAGTGCTGCTGAACGGCGTGGATCTGTTGAATCTGAGCGACAAGGCGATGCGCGATATTCGTGGTAACGCTGTGGCGATGATTTTTCAGGAGCCGATGACCAGCCTGAATCCCTCGTTTACCATTGGCCACCAAATCGCTGAAGTCTTGATCAACCATCGCAACATCAGTAAACGTGCAGCGCGAGAAGAGACGGTAAAGCTGCTGGAGAAAGTGCGCATTCCCAATGCCGCTAAACGCTTCGATGATTATCCGCATCATTTTTCCGGCGGCATGCGCCAGCGTGTGATGATCGCCATGGCGCTGGCGCTGCGACCCAAACTTCTGATTGCCGATGAGCCCACTACCGCGCTGGATGTCACCATTCAGGGCCAGATTCTTGATCTGATTAAGACGTTGCAGGAGGAAGAAGGCACCGCGGTGCTGTTTATCACCCACGATATGGGCGTGGTGGCGGAAGTCTCGGATCGCACGCTGGTGATGTATCAGGGCGACGTGATGGAAACCGGCGCCACAGCGGAAATTTTCTCGGCGCCAGCGGCAGATTATACCCGCACGCTGATCGCTACCGTGCCGCAGCTCGGCGCGATGCGTGGCATTACCGGGCCGCAGAAGTTTGCACTGAAAGGTGATGTGGTGGCGCTGCAACCTGAGCGCCCCACTTCGCAACAGCCGCTTCTGTCAGTGAAAAACCTCAGCACCCGGTTTAGCATCCACGAAGGTTTGTTAAGCCGCAAAACTGGTGCGGTGCATGCAGTGGAGAATATTTCTTTTGATCTGATGCCCGGCGAAACCTTGTCGCTGGTCGGTGAATCCGGCTGTGGGAAATCCACTACCGGTCGCTCCCTCACCCGGCTGGTGAAAGCCGATGCGGGCGAGATCGCTTTCGATGGTTATGACGTACTGAATCTCTCATCCAGCGAACTGCGCCAGTTACGCTGCGCGATGCAGATGATTTTCCAGGACCCGTTTGCCAGTCTCAATCCGCGCATGTCGATTCTTGAAGCCTTAACTGAGCCTTATCTGCAACATCAACTCGGCAGCAAACAGGCCGCGCGGCAAAAGGCGGCGGAGTTGATGGAAAGAGTGGGTTTATCTGCGGCGATGATGAAACGTTATCCGCATGAGTTCTCCGGCGGTCAGCGACAGCGCATTTGTATCGCGCGCGCGTTAATGCTCGATCCCAAAATGATCATCGCTGATGAGTCGGTCTCTGCGCTGGATGTGACCGTGAAGGCGCAGATTATTAATCTGCTGTTGGATCTGCAAACCAGTCTCGGGCTGTCGTATCTGTTTATCTCGCACGATATGGCGGTGGTGGAACGCATCAGCCATCGCGTCGCGGTGATGCTGCTGGGCGAAATTGTCGAGATCGGCCCACGCGCCGCCATCTTTGAGAATCCGCAACATGACTACACGCGCAAGCTATTGTCATCGGTGCCAGTGCCCGATCCGGCACGACGCCACCTTAAACGGCGTATGGAGGTTAGCGAGCTGAAAAGCCCGGTGCGCGCGCTGGGGTTTGTGTCGGAAACGCGATGCTATCGCGAGGTCAGTGCCGGGCATTGGGTGATGGAGAGTTAAAGCAGCCGATGCATACTAATTAGTAAAACTGCCCGTGTAACGCGGGCACCGTATAAGGCGAGTGAGTCATTAGTAAAGACCAAGTCCCTGGCTTAAGTCAGCCAACTCCTGCATAGCATTATTGCTTTCACTTTCGCGCTGAGCTTTATAGCGCATCAGATCTGCAAAAAGCACACGGCGATGGCGGCCAGTTTTATGATATGGCAGCTTCCCTTCTTCCAATAGTTTCACCATGTGAGGCCGTGAGACATTGAGGATATTGGCTGCTTCCTGTGTGGTTAATTCAGCATGAACCGGAACGACCTGCACCGCATTTCCTACTGCCAGTTCTCCCAACACCTTCATTAGCAACGTTAAAGCTGAGGTTGGCAATTCGATTTGGTGAGTTTCGTCGTTTGCATCCTGAATGGATATGACTTGTGTCTCCAGCTTTGTGGAGAGAAAAGTCGCCAGTTCTCTTTGTCCACGCAGAGCGGCCTCAATTTCCTTCTGAGCCGGAAGGCTGACATTGTCCAGAATTGAGTTTGTCATGAGTTTTTCCAGTTTCTTCGTTCGTGAGTTACAACGCTCCAATACTAATCGAAACAAACGAAACAAACGACATACGAAATAAACGAAACAACCAGTCTGTTCCTTGTGCTATAGCAACCGCAGTAAACGCGCCGGGTTTCCGGCGTAAACGCCCTTCTGCGTGATGTCTTTCGTTACTACGCTGCCCGCGCCGATCACTACGTCATCGCAGATAGTCACCGCCAGAATAGTCGCCCCACTGCCGATTGAGACGTTGTTACCGAGCGTGATGCGCCCCCAGCTTTCTCGATCGGCATTGGGTTTGCCATCACGGAACATATCATTGGCGAACATCACGCCGTGACCAATAAAGCAGTTTTCACCGATGTGAACGTATTCACAGATGAAACTGTGCGACTGCACTTTCGTGCCGCGTCCTACCACCGTATGCGCCTGGATTTCGACAAAGGGTCCAATGAATACATCGTCATGCAGTGTGCAGCCATAGACATTCGCGGGCTCATAGATCGTGACGTTATTCCCCGTTTCGACGTTTTTGACTGCCACTTCGCGTAGGTTTGGCTGCATTGAGGTCCCTTAATCTTGCAAGTAGGCACAGATACGCGCCTTCCTGTTAATATGCTTAGCGGTTCTGCCACGTTTACCGCTAATCCTGTGGAATCATCCCCAATTCAAACATTTCACCGCCGCTAAAGCTCCAGTCTTCGGCGTTTGTTTGCTGGATGATGATCATTAAATCCGCCGGTCTTAGCTGCAACCGTTCATGGAAAAGGTCACTTAAGCGCTGGTACGTCTTGCGTTTCTGCGCTTCACTTCGCGTCTTCCCGGCCACAATATGCAGCAGCACATAGCGCTCACTGCGTCCATCACTGAGGTAGTGTGCATCATAAATCAGGCGTTGTTCTGGCAATACTTCAATCACCTGAAAACGATCTCGCAGCGGCACGTTAAATTCCGCCACCAACACCTCATGCAGTGTATCCGACAAGACTTTTAAATCGGCTTCGCTCCAGCCGTGACGCACTGTTATCCGGGTAAAGGGCATTAGATAGACTCCTGTTCAAGCACAGTAAGCGCACTCACCGCAGCTGGCCAACCTGCGTAAAACGCCAAATGGGTGAAAAGTTCTACCAACTCCTCCTGACTTAATCCGTTTTGCACCGCAAAGTGCAGATGCCAGGGCAATTGCCGATCGCGACCCAGTGCAGTTAACGTCGCAAGCGTGATCAAGCTGCGCTCGCGTGGTGTCAGCGTGCTACGCTGCCAGATATCAGCAAATAACACCTGTTGCGTCAGTTCTGCTAGTTTCGGTGCAACACGTTCTAAAGATTCTCGATCCAACGAATGGCTCATGGTTTTCTCCTGCGGGGGTAGGCAGTGATTGTGTTGTACCGCTACAATCCTGAAAATCACATTATTCAGGAACAACAATCCTGATTTAAAGGATGATAATGGAAAAGCTTCCGGTATCACTCGACAGCGATGCTCTGCGCAGTTTTGTACTGGGGATTGAATGTGGCAGCTTCGCGCTGGCGGCACAGCAGCTTTGTCGTTCAACCTCCGCTGTCAGTGCACAACTGAAAAAACTGGAACAGCAGTGCGGAATGGCGCTGGTCACCAAGCGCGGACGCCATTTGGTGCCCACGGAGGGTGGGGAGATGCTGTTGAGCTATGCCCGGCGATTAATCGCATTGAACGATGAAGCCTGGCGCGCGGTGCGCGGGGAACTGTTGCAGGGCGATGTGCGCATCGGCATGCAAGAGGACTTTGGCGAATCGCTGATGCCAGGCATTCTTGGTCCCTTCAGCCGCCAGCATCCCGGTGTGCGCATCAGTGCCCGCGTGGATCGTAATCAACCGCTACTCCAGTCGATGGCGGAGAAAAGCCTCGATATGGCCTTACTGTGGCAAGGCGATGATTTACCCGCGCAAAGCCAGTTACTGGGGCAAACAGCGCTGACCTGGATTGGCGCAGAAAACATGGATATTGCGGATGTCCTGAAACGAGGCGAAGCTCTGCCATTAGTCATGTTTGAGGCGCCTTGTCTGATGCGCACGCGTGCCATCACGGTACTGGAACAAGCGGGCATTGCATGGCGCGTGGTGTTTACCAGCCACAGCCTCAGCGGCATCTGGGCTGCCGTGCAAGCCGGATTGGGCGTGACCTTGCGCAGCCACATTGGATTACCCGCCTATTTGTCTCCCCTTACTGCCCCATTGCCATCGCCAGGTCATATGGGCATTGCATTGTTGCAGCATCAACCTGAAAACGCGACGCAGCAGATGCTGTCGCAACTAACACGCCATGCCGTGGCCAGTTTTCTTCAATCAAGTTAAGGACAGACGATGACGCAACTGAATCAATATGGTCAGACAGTGGGTGAAGCTCTGCCGCATTGGCAACCGCTAATTGCGCCGCCCGCTGTCGCCTTAAAAGGTCGATTTTGCACCCTCGAACCGTTGAGCGCTGCTCACAGCACAGCCTTGTTTGCCGCCTTCTCAAGCGCACCAGACGATCGTGACTGGACCTGGCTGGGCGCGACGCAACCCGCTTCGCTGGCAGAGATGGAAAGTTGGGTCAGTGGAAAATGCCGCGACAGCGGGTTAGTGAGTTATGCGGTGATCGACCATCGCACTCAGCTAGCCGCGGGTGCGGTATGTTTCGCCAATATTGACGGCCAGAACGGTGCGATAGAGATCGGTCATGTCACCTGGTCGCCGTTGATGCAGCGTAACGTATTAGGCAGTGAAGCAATCTTCCTGTTACTACAGCAGGCATTTGGATTGGGCTATCGCCGGGTGGCCTGGCGTTGCGACTCCACCAACCTCGCCTCACGTCGGGCAGCGGAACGCCTTGGCTTTACCTATGAAGGGCGTTTCCGCCAGGCAATGACTCGCAAGCAGCGCAATCGCGATACCGACTGGCTGTCGATGATTGATGGCGAATGGCCGCAGGTGGAGCATGCGTTATCGGCCTGGCTGGCAATAGACAATATGAGTGAGGATGGGCTGGAGCGTTTAAAACTGGCGACTTTTTTCGCTAAAATATCTCAATAGATTGGAGTGAGGGCGCTTAACTTTCAAGCGCCCCACCACAATTTCCTATGCATGCGTTAAATCACGCCTAATAATTGCAGTTTTTTCTCAACCCAATCCCGCTTATTTCGCCCCTCCTCAATCGCTTGCAGTTTGGCCAGTTCACTGAGGTGTCGCTCATGTGCCAGTGCATGGATGCGGTCGATTTCTGCAAAGGGTACGCAAAGAAAGCCATCCTCATCGCCAACAATTAAGTCACCTGGTTCGATCACCATGCCACTGATTGAAATCGGCACGTTCACTTCGCCGGGGCCATCTTTGTAAGGGCCGCGATGGGTCACTCCTGCGGCGTACACAGGCAGGCGGTTTTTGCCAATGCTGTGTGTATCGCGCACTGCACCGTTGATCACCACGCCTGCCACGTGCTTCTTTGCTGCGAAGGCGAGCATTAACTCCCCTACAATGGCGTTGGTAAGATCTCCGCCGGCATCTACAACAATCACATCGCCAGGCTCTGCAATATTCAGCGCGTAATGCACCATGAGGTTATCACCTGGCCGTGACTTAACCGTCAAGGCAGCACCTGCCATATATCCACCTGCATGATAAGGGCGCAACCCGGCACCACCTCCGCTCATACGGTGCATGGCATCGCTAATATTCGCCACCGGAAGATCATCATAAGCGGCTATTTGGGCCTGACTTGCTTTGCGCGTCCGCTCCACGATACGAAAACCGTTCATATTAATGCCTCACGACTGAGTAGCGAATATTTCTTCATTCAATTTGGCTTCTTTCACTGCGCCGTAACCAATAAACCAATGGTCGAGGATCTTTTGATAAGTCCCATCCTGAATCAGCGAGTTAAGGGCAGCCTGCACCGCTTTTTCCAGTGGTGATCCTTTTGGCATACCTATCGACATCGGCGGTTCTTGCACGCTGATCTCACCGGTTATAGCCAGTGCTTTCACCTGCGCCGCTTGCCAGGCCAGGCCTTCCCATGGACCGTAATAAAACGGAATTCGGCCACTTAAGACTGCAACAATCCCGTCAGGGCGACTCGGGAATACTGCAACTGTGATCGCGGGTTTCTTATCATTCACACAGGAATGACTAGCCTCATTGAGGAATTCAACCTGGGCAGTTCCCACCCCAGCGCCTACCGTTTGCCCGCACAACGCCGTTAAAGCCGTGAAGGGAGCGACTGCTCTATCCTTACGCGATATGACGGCCTGCCGGGAACTATCGAAATAACTAATGAAGTCAATTTGTGCGAAGCGTTTTTGGCTTGGACGAATATTCGATAGCACGGCATCAAAGCGCCCCGTTTTTAAACCTGGAATAATATTGTCAAATCCTCCGGTATCACGCCAAATGACTTTTAAACCCAACCGCTGACCAATGGCATTCATAATATCGATATCACGCCCGGATAAGGTTTTGTTGTCTTCGAGGAAGAACGTGGTTGGCGGCGTATTGGGATTGGTTCCTGCAATCACATACCCTTTTTCCACCGTTGCTGCAGGTAACAGTGCCTTTAACTTATCATCTGCATTGACGTTGAAGTTCAATTTCGCTGACACGCCAGGCTCTACGGCATTTGCCCGGGTAAAGGTTAATATCAGCGCAACGCTTAAGAGAACCAGAAATAAACCGGACTGCTTATTGTAATAAGCAGCCTCACTCTTCTTGTCGTTCATGTCATCCCTTATTAAGCGAATTAGTTTGCCTGAATGTTGGCTTTTTTGATGATGTCTTTGCTGATATCCCAGGTTGCCTGCACCAGCGCTTCGGTTTGCTGAGGAGTTTTCCATTCTGGTGTCACGCCGATATTTTCCAGCGACTTCACCACCTGTGGATCACTTAACACCGCCTGATAGCTGGCTCGCAGCTTTGTCAGAATAGGTTGCGGCGTTTTGGCGGGTGCAAGAGCGATAAATGAACCAGAGAATTTCCACTGTGGGTAAAGCTGGGTGATTGACGGCACACCGGTGAGATCATCCGCTTTTTCCGTGCCGAAAAATGCCAGCCCACGTAGTTTGCCACTTTTAACAAATCCATTCGCAAGGGGATCAGAGACCACATCAATATGTCCGGCTACCGCATCCGAGAGTGCCGCGGCGCTGCCTTTATAAGGCACATGCAGAATATCTGTACTGCTTAGCAACTTGAAATACTCCATAGAAATATTACCTGGCGTGCCATTACCGGACGTGCCATAGGTTAATTTTCCAGGGTTAGCTTTGGCGTAATTAATTAGTTCCTGAATAGAGTGAATCGGCAAATTCGGATTAACCGCAATCACTGACCGAGAGCCACCAATATGGGCAAGGGGCGTAAAGTCTTTAAAGGAATCAAAATTTGCGGGTACCAATTGCGGAGCGATCGCCACATTACCGATTGAGGCATTAAATAGGGTGTAACCGTCTGCTTTGGCATGTGCTACGTAGGCGGCGCCGACTGTGCCACCGGCTCCCGGTCGATTATCCACGACCACCGGCTGCCCAAGCTGCTTCTCCAGTGCTTGAGCCACAATACGCGCTGCACTGTCATTGGTGCCACCCGGCGGATAAGGCACCACATAGGTAATAGCATGTTCTGGCCAGGCGGCGTGTGCGGACAATGACCAGGCACTGGCTAGCAGGGCAATCAGCAGCGTCTGCTGGCGATAAGCGGTTAGTTTTTTCATAAGGATTCCCATAATGTGAATAAAGCATTTCTATTTTTTGTTATTAGTTATCTGGAATTACTCTTTAACCAATCAACTGTTCATAAATTATCATGGAGTCCTTACTCTCATTATGCCAATTACAACTAACCATGTTCGGGAATTAAATAACATGGCTGATTTTTTATTCCGGGGAATTCATGAAACGATTTATGCGTTTAGGGCTATTTGTGCACGCCGCAGGCCATCACTCAGCGGGCTGGAGACATCCAGAAGCCGAATTTGGCAGTCTCAATTTTGATTTGATTCAACGGCTGGCGAATGAGGCAGAAAACGCCTGCTTTGATATGGTGTTCTTTGGAGACAAACTCAGCACCAGCACCCAGGATCATCCCTCCATTATTGTGCGGTTTGAACCCGTCGCGCTCCTTGGCGCATTGAGTGTCAGTACCACACGGATTGGGCTGGCCGCGACCGCTTCAACCACCTATTCCGAGCCATATCAATTGGCTCGCCAGTTCGCCACTCTCGATCATTTATCTCGTGGCCGAGTCGGTTGGAATGTGGTGACCAGTGCCTATGACGTCGCCCACAATTTCACTCAGCCAACCCACCCTGATCATGCTGACCGATATGCTACGGCGCATGAGAGCGTACAAGTGGTTAAAGGTCTGTGGGACAGCTGGGAAGATGATGCGTTAGTGGGCGATAAGTCCAGCGGCCAGTTTATGGATAGCAAGAAACTGCACACGCTCGATCATCATGGCGAGCACTACCATATTGCTGGTCCACTAAACATTACGCGTGGCCCGCAAGGTCATCCGGTTCTGATCCAGGCGGGTTCGTCGCCAGCAGGCATTGCCCTGGCAGCCGCGACTGCGGAAGTGGTGTTTACTGCACAGCAGTCGCTAAGTGGGGCGCAACAGTTTTATCGCACCCTTAAACAGCAGGTTGTGCAGCACCATCGTCAACCGGAACATTGTCTGGTGATGCCCGGCGTGATGCCACTGCTGGGTGATACCGATGAAGATGCCTGGCAGCAATTGGCAGAACTACAAGCTTTTAGCAATCCGCAAGAGGCCTTTCGGCTGCTCAATGATCGCTTAGGTCATGACGTTTCCGGTTATCCGCTCGATCAACCTTTGCCAGAGCTACCGGGCACGCAAGCCATGCAGAGCCGCGCACGTTTGCTCTTGGACTTGTGCCACAAAGAGGGGCGAACCTTAGCTGATCTGCTCAATCTGGTGTCAGCGGCGCGGGGTCACTGGCTATTAGTGGGAAGCCCGCAGACCGTAGCAGACCAGTTAATCCGTTGGTTTGACAATGAAGCGGCTGATGGCTTCAACATCATGCCCGCCTGGTTCCCGGGAGGGCTGACGCGATTCATTGATCAGGTCCTACCTTTGCTGCGTGCCCGCGGTTATTTTCGCTCTGAGTATCAGGGTTCCACCCTGCGCGAACACCTCGGTTTGCCCAAACCTGCCAACCGTTATCAGCAGGAGACTGTCAATGAAACTGACGCGTGATCTTCCAGGCGCTGTTTCCGGCCTGATTTACCTTGTGTTGGGGAGCGCTTTTGCAGGCTGGTCGGCGTATGCCTATCCACTCGGTACGCCCTCACGAATGGGACCCGGATTCTTTCCTTTTTGGTTGGGTGTCTTACTGGCTATGACTGGCTTGTTTATTTTAGTTCGCCTGGTTAAGCAAGCCGAGCGCATCAGCATTGAGCGCGCACCGCTGCGCCCATTACTGTGGATTTTCGCTGCCATCGCCCTGTTCATCCTGACCCTGGACCGCCTTGGTTTAGTGATAGCCGTGATGCTGTTGATATTGATTGCAGGTCAGGCTCGGCGAGACACGACGTTAAAAGAGGGTTTGCTGTTAGGCAGTGTAGCCGCACTGTTTAGCGCACTGGTATTTGTCAAAGGGCTGGGACTGATTATGCCCCTGTGGCCAACCCTGGGAGGCGCGTGATGGAACTGTATGATCATCTCGCCCTTGGCTTTGCAACCGCTTTTACTATGACCAATCTGCTTTATGCGTTGCTGGGATGCGTGTTAGGTACGCTGATCGGCGTTCTGCCGGGTCTCGGTCCGGTCGCCACCATCGCCATGCTGTTGCCGGTGACCTATGGCATGGAGCCGACTCCGGCGCTGATTATGCTGGCCAGCATCTATTACGGTGCGCAGTACGGCGGCTCCACGACGGCGATTTTGGTAAATTTACCCGGTGAATCCTCATCGGTGGTGACCGCATTAGATGGCTATCAAATGGCACGTCAGGGGCGTGCGGGTGTGGCATTAGCGACGGCGGGGATAGGATCATTCTTTGCCGGTTGTGTCGGTACATTGCTGATCGCGCTTTTCGCCACGCCGTTAACCGCGCTGGCATTGGACTTCGCAGCAGCAGATTACTTTTCGTTGATGATTTTTGGCCTGGTTGCAGCGGTGATTATGGCCTCGGGATCGGTCAGCAAAGCCATCGGTATGATTTTAATTGGGCTGTTATTCGGCACCATCGGTACGGATGTCAATTCAGGTTTAGCGCGCTTCACTTTCAATCAACTAAGTCTGATGGATGGATTGGATTTCGTCTGCATCGCTATGGGCATATTTGGCGTCGCAGAGATTGTCCGCAATCTGGAGTCTCACAGCGATAAAGATCCCGGTTCGGCACCGCTCACGACACTGTGGCCTAAGCGCGAGGATTTTCGTCGCATGTGGCCAGCGATATTACGAGGGACAGGCGTAGGATCATTGCTCGGCATTCTACCCGGAGCGGGAGCAACCCTGGCGTCATTCTCCTCTTACAGCCTTGAGAAACGATTATCAAAGCAATCACATCAATTTGGTAAAGGGGCAATCGAGGGAGTGGCAGGCCCGGAATCGGCGAACAATGCGGCGGCACAAACCTCCTTTATCCCGCTGCTGACGTTGGGCATTCCCTCCAGCGCGACCATGGCGATGATGGTAGCCGCGTTAATGATTCATAACATCCAGCCTGGCCCGCAGGTCATGACCAGCAACCCCGACTTGTTCTGGGGCTTAATTGTCTCGATGTGGCTGGGTAATCTGATTTTGGTGATCCTCAACCTGCCGATGGTTGGCATCTGGGCGCGTTTACTACGGGTGCCTTATCGTTGGCTTTATCCATTGATTTTGATGTTCTGCTGCATCGGTGTGTTTTCTATTAAGAACAGTGTCGATGACTTATGGCAGATGCTGTTTTTTGGTTTGTTGGGCTATGGGTTTGCACGTTTAAAACTGGAAGCGGCACCCCTCATGTTGGGCTTTGTGCTTGGGCCTTTGCTGGAAGAGAACTTTCGTCGGGCTTTGTTGCTGTCCCGAGGTGACTTTAGCGTGTTCTTCAGCCGACCGATATCTGCCACGTTATTAGTGGCGGCGTTGGGGTTAATTTTGCTGATGTGCCTGCCAAGGCTCAATAAGTCTCGCGAAGAGGTATTCCAGGAATGAACCACTTTACTAAGCAACTGATTCAAGTATGCCACCCACACAATCGCCCCTATCCTGCCGATGTCAGGCGCATCGCGCAACACAGTTTGCTGGACTGGATAAGTGTGCTTGTGGGAGGTCTTGACCAACCAGTTACGCAAATTGTTTTACAGGAGGCATTAGATAACGGTTCTTCCCCGCAGGCTTGTGTACCTGGCACCCCCTATCGCGTGAGCTTGCGCGATGCGGCGCGCATCAATGGTACAGCGTCCCATGCATTAGATTTCGATGACACCCATTTACCCTCACGCGTGCATCCTTCTACGCCTTTGTGGCCCGGCATTCTGGCGCTGGCTGAAGAGCTTAATCTGCCAGGCCATCGCATTATTGACGCCTTTATTGCCGGGGTTGAATTTCAATCGCGATTGGCCGCGGCCTTTGGGGAATCACACTATGCTGCTGGCTGGCACAACACTGCCACGCTCGGCACTTTCGGTTCAGCTTTTGCCTGTGGCGTATTGTTAGAACTTGAACCCTCGCAGTTAGCCGCTGCGCTCGGGATTGCAGCCAGCCTGACCAGCGGTCCCCGTTTGCAATTTGGCAGTGATGCGAAAGCGCTTCAGTGTGGCTCTGCGCCCTCTAATGGTTTGTTCTCCGCACGATTAGCACAACGCGGTTTAACCGCACATCCGGCCATTTTCGATCAACCTAGCGGGTTTATTAAGATGATAGCTACCACGTTCACCCGTCAAATCGACAGTGAACGCTGGTATACGCGTGACATCGTTTATAAATACCATGCTTCATGCTACGGAACTCAGGCGCCCATTGCGGCGGCTCTCTCTTTACCACAAGGAGCATTTCCTGAGGGCCCAATTAGTGTGTGGATAGAACCGCAATACCTTAGTGTGTGTAATATCTCGATGCCACTAACGCTGAATGAAGCGCGGTTTAGCGTTCGCCATATGGTCGCAATGGCACTGCTTGGCCGAGACACCGTCAGTGAATCCGGTCTGCATGAGAGTTTGCTCGATCATTGCGTGACGCAACTGCGGGAACGCGTTTACGTAGAGGCCGATAGCAACCTTGCGCGTGCGACGTCTCGCATCGTGTTTAGCAACGGAGCAATCTATCGCGCGGACATGAGTCAACCTGAGCAAGATCATCAACGGCAGCGTCATCAGCTGGAACAGAAGTCATTGCGGTTACTCACAGGAACTTTTAGTTCTGAACGGATCGCGCGCATTCACCTTTGCATCGCAGAAATAGATAGCGATATCTTAGTCAACACGCTCTGTAGTGAAGTGTCGTTAAAAAATCGCACAGGGTATTCTGTTATTTCATCAATACCTGAAACTGCGGATTAAACTCGTCAAAAATTGGCAACGCCGCTGCCCCTAATGCCGCGGTATCACTGCCGGTTAAGCCGGTTTTCAAACGTGATCCAGTGAGATAACGCCCGCGCACCGACTGATAAAGCGGTGGCAGGCGCTGAATGATCTTATCCAGTAGCGCTGCGGGCATCATGCCGCCGATGATCACACTCTCCGCATCGAAAATGCACTCCAGCATATTGATACCCTGGCGCAATGGCGTCAGCACCGTATCAATCCAGCGATCGAATACCGCGGGATCAATCTCCAGCAAATCGTCTGGCAATGCGGTCATCGGGTCCAGCCCACAGAACTCATAGGCAGCCTGCAGTGAGACATAGCGCTCCAGGCAGCCGTGATTGCCGCAGTAACATTCGCGTCCACCGGGTTCCACCACCACATGTCCGATTTCACCAGCATTGTGCGCATGGCCGCTATACACATGGCCATCCATGATGATGCCAGCGCCCAACCCTGTTCCAATGTAGAGATAGATAAACGAGTTGAGTTGGCGTGCGACACCGTGGAAACGTTCCCCAATTGCCGCAACGGTGGCATCGTTCTCCAGCGTCACCGGTACGCCGCTCATCTCCGCCAGTCTGGCTTCGATATCAACCGCCTCCCAGCCGTGCAAGGTGGTAGGTCCCACTGATGAAATTCCCTCCACGCCAAACGGTCCCGGCATCACCACGCCGATCCCCAATACTTTCTGCCAGCGGGCACCGAGTTGCGTTTTGATCTCCG
The DNA here is from genome assembly GCF_020179835.1 of Pantoea sp. alder81. Lineage (GTDB taxonomy): Bacteria > Pseudomonadota > Gammaproteobacteria > Enterobacterales > Enterobacteriaceae > Pantoea. Next base: position 152,005 of record NZ_JAIUDA010000004.1, read on the forward strand.
CCAGCACCTCCGCAATGCGCGCTAAAGTGGCATCGGGCTGAGGTTTTTGCACCAGAATAAGGCGACGGAAATGAATTTCACCGGTGAGATCCACCAGCACGATCAGCAAGGTTTGATGATCGAGATGAATGCCAATGGAGAACGCACTGGCCGGATTAAGAATCACCGGAATCGCCGGCTGGCCGCGTCCCTGCTTGCGCGGTTGGCGGCTGGTGAGCAGTTCAGCGCCTTCGAGTTCCGCCACAATGTTGGAAACGGTTTGTGGCGTCAGAGCGGTCAGTCGCGCCAGCTCAGCCCGCGTCAGCTCGCCGTGCAGGCGGATCGCTTCGATGATCACACGACGGTTGTGCGCGCGCGCATGTTCCAGATTGGTTCCTGATGTTCTCATCCTGCTTCCCTCTTCTCACGACCGCGACTGCCAGCGCATCAATATCTATGATCGGCTACACATTTTACAACCTGTTTACCTGACAGCGGCAAAAATCTGTGCAGAGTAGTGTGCAGCGGCAAACGAGATTTATGCCCTGGCACGTCACTTGCTTTAGCTCATTGATGTCAGCTGCAGCAACCTGACAACCTGTGCGCGTTATTAAATCAATCAAATTGATTTAATTAAACACCCTCTTCTCGCATCAAGGCGGAAAAAGTTATGAAAATCCGGTTCTCAACCACATTGAAAGGCTGTGCCATCGCGGTGATGTTAGCCAGCGCAGGTAATGCGGCAGCCGCAACCACCCTCAATGCGCTGTTTATGACTCAGGCGGCTTACAGCGAAAATGATATTCGCGCCATGACGCAGGAGTTCCAGAAAGCGCATCCGGACGTGCAGGTCAATCTGGAGTTTGTGCCGTACGAAGCGCTGCATGACAAAATTGTCGCGGCACGTGGCGCTGGCGGCAATGGTTATGACGTGGTGCTGTTTGATGCCATCTGGCCTGCTGAATTCACTAAGTTTGATCTGCTGCAGGACGTTAGCAGCCGCATCGCGGCAGATGAGAAAGAGAAGATCTTCCCAGGCGCGATGAACACGGTCGTTTACAACGGTAAAACTCTCGGCATGCCGTGGATCCTCGATACCAAATACCTCTATTACAACAAAGCGATGCTGGAGAAAGCCGGAATCACCACCCCGCCGCAAACCTGGCAGCAGGTGATCGATGACTCGCGCATCATCAAGCAGAAAAACATCGTTAAATATCCGCTGGTGTGGAGTTGGTCGCAGGCAGAAGCGCTGGTGTGCGATTACACCACGCTGGTGTCGGGCTTTGGCGGCAAGTTCTACAACAACGGCAAGCTCGATTTCTCCAGCCCGGCATCCTTGCAGGCAGTGAAGCTGATGAAAAGTTCGCTGGATGAGGGGCTGAGCAATCCGGCATCACGTGAGTATCTGGAAGAGGATGTGCGTAAATCCTTCTCCAATGGCGATGCCGCCTTCGCGCTGAACTGGACCTACATGTACAACATGGCCAACGATCCGAAGCAGAGCAAAGTGGCCGGTCAGGTCGGGATCGTTCCGGCACCGGGCGATGCGCCAGGTAAATTTGGTGCAGTGAACGGTTCGATGGGTCTTGGTATCGCCAAAGGCAGCACCCACGGAGATCAGGCGTGGCAATACATCAGCTACATGACCTCACAGCCGGTGCAGAACAAATATGCCACTCTGAGCCTGCCGATCTGGAAAAGCTCTTATCAGGATCCAGCGGTACTGAAGAACCAGGAGAGCCTGATTGCGGCGGCTGACAAGTCACTGAATGTGATGTTATCGCGCCCGGAAACCGCTGATTACTCCCGTCTCTCCAATACCTTGCAGCAGCAGTTGCAGCAAGTGCTGGTGGGCAGCGCCACGCCAGATGCGGCGATGCAAACGGTGGATAAAAGTGCTGCGCGTTTACGTTAAGGGGTCAGCATGCTGAGTTTGCGTCAACGCGAACAACGGCAGGCATGGGTGCTGTTAGCACCCATGTTGCTGGTGATGCTGTTGCTCACCGCCTGGCCGTTGCTGCGCACTATCTGGCTGAGTTTCACTGATGCTGCCCTGATCGGCAGTGGTGAATCACCGGCCTGGGTTGGGCTGGAGAACTATCTGTTTGCCATCACCGATCCCGATTTTCAAACTTCGCTGTGGCGCACACTCTACTTCACCGTGGTCTCGGTGGCGTTTGAGGGGGTGATTGGCGTGCTGGTGGCATTGTTACTGAATCAGAAATTTGCCGGACGCAATATTTTGCGCGTGCTGGTGATTCTGCCGTGGGCGCTGCCAACTATCGTCAACGCCATGATGTGGCGCCTTAATTTCAATCCGGATTACGGCAGCATTAACGCCCTGCTCACGCAACTGGGCATTATCGATGGTTATCGCAGTTGGCTGGGATCGCCTGATTCGGCGCTCAATGCGGTGATGTTCGCCGACATCTGGAAGAACTATCCGCTGGTAACGTTGCTGGTACTGGCTGCGCTGCAATCCATTCCCGACGATCTGTTTGAAGCCGCGCGACTCGATGGCGCATCCGCCTGGCGGCGTTTCCGTGCCATCACCTTCCCGGCGATTGTGGGTGCGCTGAGCGTCGCACTGGTGCTGCGTACCATCGATGCCTTCAAGATTTTTGACATCATCTATGTGATGACGCGTGGCGGCCCGGTGGATAGCACCAAAACCCTGAGTTTCTATGTCTATCAGGAGTCATTCAGCTATTTACGCGCAGGCAGCGGTGCGGCGTACGCCATGCTGATGACGTTACTGTGCGCGGTGCTGATCACGATTTACATGATGTTATTACTGCGTCAGCGCCGAAAAGGGAGCGCTTATGAAGGTTAAGTTGCGCGTCGCGGCGAAATACGTCGCCGCACTACTGGTGGCCATTTCTGTGCTCGCACCAATGGGTTGGCTGTTTTTGATGAGCGTCAGTGCCGCCAGCGATCTCACCCGAGTGCCGCTGGAGTGGCTGCCGCGCCAGTGGGATTTCAGCCGCTACGGCAGACTGATTTCACTGGAACCCGGCCAGCCCGGCACGCTGTTCCTGCATGCGTTGGGCAACAGCCTGCTGGTGGCAACCGGGGCGACCATTATCTGCCTGCTGCTGGCGATTCCGGCGGCGTTCAGTTTCTCCCGCTACCGTGGTCGTGATGGCTGGCTGTTTGCCTCGCTCGCCATCTATATGGTGCCGCCGGTGGCGTTTGTGCTGCCGCTCTACTTCCTGCTGCAACAGCTGGACCTGCTTAACACGCGTCCCGGTCTGATCATCGTCTATTGCTCGCTGATCCTGCCGTTCCTGACCTGGATGCTGAAGAACCAATTTGATTCCTTACCGCAGGATATCGAGCAAGCAGCACGTCTTGATGGTTTGCGTGTCTGGCAGGTGCTGCTGCGCATTACTTTGCCATTGGCAAAACCGGTATTGGGTGCAGCGGCGCTGTTTGGCTGGTTACTGGCGTGGGATGAATTTTTCTATGCGCTGTTGTTCACCAGCAACATCGCGGCACAAACCCTGCCGGTGACGATTGCGGGCTTTACCGCCGGACGTGCCACCGATGATGGTTTGATCGCGGCAGTCGGAATTTTGGCATCCGTGCCACCGCTGTTTATTGCTATCTGGCTGCAAAAAACGCTGGTGAGCGGCCTGGCCAGTGGCGGGAGCAAAGGATGAAGATGAACATGGACTCTACCGCCACGCTGTATGTGGTCGGCAATATTAACGTCGATTTGATTATGGGCACGCTCGACCACTGGCCACAGCGCGGCACCGAAGTGATGGTGAATCACAGCGAACTGCGTCCGGGGGGATCGGCAGGCAACTGCGCGCTAGCGCTGGAAGCGATGCAGGTGCGTCATCGTGCGGTGGCGAATCAGGGCGATGACGGCCTGAGTGCCTGGCTGGGTAGTTACTTCCCGCACAGCGTCGCACACTGGACGCGCTATCACTGCGAAACCTCACTCACCGTGGGCGTGACGCACTCCGATCACGAGCGTTCGTTCCTCAGCAATCTCGGCCATATCGTGCGACTCACCGCTGAGGATGTGCTGAATCAGCTGCCGCTGAGCGCCAGCGAGGGCGATATCGTGCTGCTGTGCGGCACCTTCTTGTGCCTGCATCTGTACAACGAATATCCGCTGTTGCTGAGTGAATTGCAGCAGCGCGGGTTTATCACCGCCGTGGACACCGGCTGGCCGCCGCAGGGTTGGACCGAAGAGGTTCGCCAGCAGATGGCGCAGTGGTTGCCGCTGTGTGACTGGCTGCTGCTCAATGAAGTCGAAACGCTGGGCCTGATGGACGCGGAGGATCTCAACGTGGCCGCCACCCAACTCGCACAAAGACTCAGCGGGCGTGGCGGTTGCGTGGTCAAATGCGGTGCGCAAGGCGCAGGTTGCTGGCAATCACATCAGCACCTCAATCAGCCCGCGAAGCCCGTCACCGTGGTGGACACTATTGGTGCAGGCGACAGCTTCAACGCCGGTTTCCTCACCGCGCTGTTGCATCAGCAAGATATTACTACCGCGTTGCAATGGGGCATCGCGGTGGCTTCACTGGCAATCAGTACCCTGCCGCGTCGCTATCCCGACTGGCATCAACTGCAACTTTCCGCACAGGAGCGCTAAATCATGGCCAGTGTTGAACTCGTAAAAGTGGCTAAGCGCTACGGCAAACAATCGGTTCTGCATCCGCTCGATCTCACCATTCCCGACGGCAGTTTTACCGTGCTGGTCGGCCCATCCGGCTGTGGAAAATCCACTTTATTACGCCTGCTTGCCGGTCTGGAGAGTCTGTCGGACGGCGCGATCATGATGGATAAAGTGCAAATAAACGATCGCGATCCGGCCGACCGTGACATGGCCATGGTGTTTCAAAGCTATGCGCTCTATCCGCATCTGACGGTGGCAGAGAACCTCGCGTTTCATATGCAGGTGAAGAAAGTGAAGCGCGAAGAGCAGCAGAGCAAAATCGAACGCATCGCCGGCATTCTCGGCATTGATAAGTTGCTGGGGCGCTATCCGCGTGCGTTATCCGGCGGGCAGCGCCAGCGTGTGGCGATGGGCCGCGCGATGGTGCGTAATCCAAAGGTATTTCTGTTTGACGAGCCGCTGTCCAACCTCGATGCACAGCTGAGGATGGAGTTGCGTGCGGAGATTAAATCCCTGCATCAACGCTTCAAAACCACCATGGTGTATGTCACGCACGATCAGGTAGAAGCCATGACGCTGGCGGATCAGATTGTGGTGATGAAGGAGGGTCGCATTGTGCAGCAGGGTGCGCCGCTGGCAATTTATGACCGTCCGGCAGATACCTTCGTGGCCCGTTTTATCGGTTCGCCGCCGATGAACCTGCTACCGGCGCAATTGATCACCCGCGATGGCATTCCCGGCGTGCAGTGTCAGGATCTGTGGCAACCGCTGCCTTTGCGCTGGCAAGCGGCGGCACGCGATCGTGAAGGTGCTGAAGTGACGCTGGGCGTGCGTCCTCACGACCTGATCGAGGCCGACACGCGCGCGCTCGCCACGGTAAAAGTGATTGAAATCACCGGTGAATCGACGTTGTTGCATCTCGAATGGCACGGCCACCCGATGCATATGCAGATCGCCGGACGCCATACTGCGGTAAGTGGCGACCAGATTCGTCTTGGATTAAATGCCGAGAAGATTCATCTGTTTGATGTGGAAACCGGATTACGTTTGAGCGAAGGTTAAATAATATAAAAAAGCCACCCAAATGGGTGGCGAAATATATTGACAGAAAATGCATAACAACGATGGTGGCAGGCACTCATTCCCTAAGCACCGTACCCTGACTATTTTACGCAAACGGCTATTTAATTCTGCTCTCTCTGTTTAAAGATAACGTAAATCTTACTTCGTTATTTAACAAACAAATAACCGCTACCAGGTTTTCCCGATATTAAACTGGAACTGCTCGGACTTATCGCCTTCATATTTCTTGATCGGTAAGGCGTAAGAGAACACCAGCGGACCAAGCGGCGATTGCCATTGCATTGCCAGACCGCTGGAAACACGAATTTCACTTGGATCACCATAATCCGGAATGCCTGCCGCGCGCGTTTCCGCGGTATTTTCCCATTTGGTATCCCAGACGGTACCGGCATCGACAAAGAATGAGGTACGCAGTGAATCCGCATAGCGATCGCTGACAAACGGCGTTGGAACAATTAATTCCGCGCTCGCCACTGCCATGGCGTTACCGCCTACTGCGTCATCTGATTTAGACACCGCACAATTACCGTAGCTGCTTTCACTGCCAGCACAGCTGTAATAGGCCGCTTTTGGACCAATGGTATTGGACGAGAAACCACGCACGGAACTGGATCCACCGGCATAGAAGTTGTCATAGAACGGCACTTCTTTACCACCAAATCCATCCGCATAGCCCGCTTTAGTTCGGCCCATCAGCACCCAACGATGGTCATTACTCAACGGTAAGTAAGCATTGGCACTCAGCGTACTTTTGTAATAGCTGTTGGTTGATCCGGGGATCGTCACCTTGGTATTAAACCCAGCCGTGACGCCCGACGTTGGGAAGAAACCACGATCCAACGAGTTGTAGTTCCAGCCAATGTTCCAGAAGAAATCATTAGCGACAAACTTCTCATCGCTGGTCGCGTAATCGTCATCATCATCTTCATTGGTGGTGATCACTTTCGGATGGATGCCCTGCGATCCCAGATAGCGCCACATCGAGACCTGTGGTGCCATATTGCTGACGCGGTTGTAGCTATAATCCAGTCCTGAACTCAGATTACTGTTTTCGCTGATCGGGAAGCTTAATGTGCTGCTGGCACCAAAACTCTTCAGCGTATATTCAGACAGGTCATTATCTTCAGCGCTGTAATCGTTGTAGAACAGCTTGCCGCCTAAGCTGACGCCATCCACGGTGAAGTACGGATTGGTGGCGGCAATCTCAACATAGGTTTGATAACTGTTTTTGGTGCCGCTAAAACTCACGGTATTACCGGTGCCCATCCAGTTATCCTGGCTGACGCCAAGCTGATAACTGATACCGCTGTCGGTGCCGTAGCCGAGACCGACGTTGAAGGTGCCGGTATTACGCTCTTTGACCTTGTACACCACGTCGACCTGATCCGGACTGCCCGGTACACGCTGAGTATCGACATCCACGCTTTCGAAATAGCCGGTGCGATTGAGGCGAGCCTTACCTTGATCGACCGCATCGCTGGCCAGCCAAGAGCCTTCCATCTGACGCATCTCACGACGCAGCACCGAATCCTTTGAGGTGTCATTGCCGCTGAACTTCACCTGACGCACGTAGAAACGATGCCCCGCTTCAACATTGACGTGCAGCTTGACGGTTTTGTCTGCATCGTTAATTTCAGGCTGAGAACTGACCTGCGGAAAGGCATAGCCGTAGCGACCGAGCAGCGCCTTGATCGCGCCTTCGTTCTCGGTAATTTTGGCACCGCTGTACAACGCACCAGACGGTATATGTGCCAGCTTCTCAATTTCAGCGGAGTGTCCCGCCATATCACCGTTCAGGATGACATCGGAAATATGGTAAACATCCCCTTCATGAATATTGACCGTCAGATAAATACTTTTCTTATCAGGCGTTAAACTCACTTGCGTGGAATCAATATTAAATCGTGCGAAGCCGCGATCGAGATAATAGCTACGCAGCATTTCTAAATCGCCGGACAGTTTTTGTTTCTGATATTTCTGATCGGCAATTAAATTCCACCACGGCACATCATCACGCAGCTGGAAATGAGAAATTAATTCATCAGAAGAGAAGGCGTGATTGCCGACAATATTGATCTGCTGAATCTTCGCTGACACACCTTCGGTAAACACGAACTTCAGATCGACACGATTGCGTGGTAACGGCGTGACCACGGCTTTGACGCTGGCAGTGTATTTGCCCGCGCTGTAGTAAAAATCTTCCAGCCCTTTTTCGATGTCCGAGAGCGTGGTGCGATCCAGCGCTTCACCGACTCGCACACCGGTAGCATCCAGATTTTGCTTTAGCTGATCTTCTTTAATCGCCTTGTTGCCGGAGAAGGAAATATTGGCAATGGCAGGACGTTCTTTCACGCGGATCAGCAGCGCATCGCCATCGCGCAGCACTTGTACATCTTCGAAGTTGCCAGTGGCAAAGAGCGCTCGAATGGTGTTGCGAATATCGTCATCCGAGACGCGATCGCCCACGCGTACCGGCATACTCAGCATTGCCGCACCCGGTGCTACGCGCTGCAAGCCGTCAAAGTGAATATCCCTGAGGGTGAAATCGTCTGCACCAAAGGCTGTGGTGGTTACCATGAAAAGTAACCCGGTTAACATCTTTTTCATCTGCTATGAGCCTGCCGTTTTTCCATTCAACGCATTTCTGCCGCACCACAAAAAAACGGGCTGAACACGCGGTTCAGCCCGTTAGTTGCGGCGATATGTTCCGGAAAAAAGACCACTGCGCCAAAGGTAAATTCAGCGCAATCAACGGATTTTCGCTTACCTTACAGTAAGCTGAAAAGCCGCTGCAGAAATCACTGCATAAGGATTACCCTTCCGCCGTCACCGGTTGAAAAGTACGACGGTTCAGACTGGTCAAAATCACCAGCGTCACCATCATTAACAGCTCCACGCCCAGGGTGCCGGAGATGGCTGCCAGATGATTGCCATGCACGTTAATCTGTGTGAAAACACCACCCAATAGCATCGGCCCTAAACCCAGTGCCGACTGTTGTACGGTGGATAACACCGCACTACCCGCGCCCGCCTGATGATGCGGTACACCGCTCATGCCAATACGGTAGAAGGTGCTGACGATAAATGACTGACCAAAACCAATCAGGATGGTGGCGGGCATCAGAGTAAAGACGCCGACAGCTGGCCAGGCAAACTGGAAAGTGGCGATCAGGGCGATCAAACCGACCATCTGGATACCACAGCCCATCAATAGCGTGGTGCGTTTACCAAAACGCTCAACCATGCGCGTCGAACGCATCGCGCCGATAAAGTAGGCAGCGCCCAGTGCGATGAATGCGTTGCCAGACTCAAACGCGGTTAAACCGATGCCCGACTGCAGCGTCAGCGCCACTGCAAACATAAAGCCGCTCCAGCAGGAGAAGAACAGTACCGCCAGGGTTAAACCAAAGCGGACGCTTGGCAGACGCAGCAGCGAAGGTGGCAGCAACGGCGAACCGCCTTCCGCTTCCAGACGCAGCGAACTCTGACGCAGGCGATGCAATAACACCGGGAACAGCACCAGCAGCAGAATGCACGGCCATGACCAGTGCAGCAGCGGACCGAGCGCGAGCGCCAGCATTAAACAGCCAATCGCGCCCGCTAACAGCAAGGTGCCGCTGATATCCACCGGCACACGCTGGTTATTGTGCGTTTCAGGCACAAAACGACGCGCCGTGATCAGCACAAACAGGCAAATCGGCAGGTTGATCAGGAATACGCTGCGCCAGCCGTAGCCGCCGATATCTGCTTTGATCAGGAATCCACCCAACACCTGGCCGATGATAAACGCCAGCCCACCAATGCCCCCGTAGAGACCAATGGCGCGTGCGTGCTCCCTGCCCTTCATGGTCACGTGCATGGTGGCGAGAATTTGCGGCACAATGAATGCCGCGCCGACCCCCTGCAATGCGCGAGCAAACATCAACAGGCCGACGCTGTTGGCGATGCCGCATAATAAAGATGCAATACCGAAGATCCATACTCCTGCCAGGAAAACCCGACGACGTCCGTAATTGTCCCCCAGGCGTCCGCCCATCGCCAGGCAGATGGCGAAAGCAATGCCGTACACGGCGACAATCAGCGCCAGCTCAATCGATGTGGCGCGCAAAGTATGCGCCATGGCATCCAGCGCCACATTGACAATGGAAAAGTCGATCATGGGCAGGAGTTGCCCTGCCAGCAGGACCACCAGTCCCGCGCGTTGAAGTTGCGATGTGTGCATCGGTTTTAACCTTGTTTTTAAGTGCAGTACGGCATAGCATCACCTAACTATTAAACGGGTACCAGTTCTTGTTTATCATGGTATAAACACTACCCGTCTCGTTTGGAGATCTGCTTATGAGCACGGCTATTGCCCCCGTCACGGCTGAACACAACAATCGAAAACTGCTAGGCACTTTTTTACGCACGCGTCGTGAAAGCCTCGATCCAAACCGTCTGGGTTTGCCGCATATGCGCCACCGCCGCACGCCCGGTTTACGCCGTGAAGAAGTGGCGCAGCTAGCGGATGTCGGCGTGACCTGGTACACGTGGCTGGAACAGGGGCGCGATATCAAAGCCTCGCCGAAAACCCTGACCGCCATTGCCACGGCATTGCAGTGCAACGATGTCGAGACACAGCATCTGTTTTCCCTTGCCGGACACTCGTTGCCCTCGGTGCGGGTGGCCGCTGCCTGCTGCAAAATCGCGGCGCATAATCAGCAGATGCTGGACGCCATCCAGTTACCAGCGATTATTGAGACGCCTCGTTTCGATATCCTCGGCTACAACGCGGCGTGGTGCTCGCTGATGGATGTGGATCTGGCCGGGATCGCAGTGGAAGATCGTAACTGCATCTGGCTGGCGTTTAATCATCCTGCCTGGCGTAAAGCGATGAGCGACTGGGACGACGTGATGCCGCAGATGGTGGCGATGTTTCGTGGTCAGATGGGCGAACACCTTGGCGATCCGCACTGGGAAAGCTTTCTCGCTCGTTTGCTGAATAGCTCTGATGAGTTCGCGCAAACCTGGCAGCGCTACGAATTGGGCAAGGTGGAGAACCGCCTGAAGCGCTTTTATCGTCAGGAAGTCGGAGAGATGACGCTGCGCCAGAATAACTGGTGGTCCGCTTCGCGCAATGGCGACCGCCTGCTGGTGTATGTGCCGGATGATGAGCAGAGTGCGGCGTCGCTGCAGAAATTGATGAAGGGATAGCGGTTATCGACCACCAGCGTCATCATGCCCGGCATCCACTGAGGCAAACGGCTGTAACGCTATTCATGCCGTTGCAGCCACTTCACCTCAGAATTACGTCAGGGATTTGACACTACCAGCGCTTTTCCGCAAACCAGGCCACCAGCCATTCTGTCAAGGCACTGATTTTCGCCGACTGCAGTTGGCTGGAGGGTTTCATCAGCCAGACGCCATCTTCCCCAACTGCCTGCCAGTCAGCTAGCACCGGCACCAGCGATCCTTCAGCCAGCTCCTTTTGCACCAGCCAGTTGGCCGCCAGTAATACGCCCATGCCAGCCTGTGCCGCCAGCACCAGTGCATCCATCTCGTCGCTCTCAAATCGGGTTTGCACGGGTACGGCTATCTGATGACCGTCTTTCTCCAGGCGCCATTCCGGCCAACTGTGCATCGGGGTAAACCCCAGACAGTCGTGCTGGCGGAGATCCTGTGGCTGGCTTAGCGCAGGATGACGTTCCAGATAATCTGGCGCCACGCACAGCATCCGGCTGGTGTCCGCCAGCTTACGCGCTATTAGTCGGCTATCCGTGAGCACGCCGATGCGGATCGCCATATCAAAATTGTCCCCCAGCAAATCGACATAGCGGTCGCTGCAATTCAACACGATGCGAATATCGGGATAGGCCTGCAAAAAACCGGGCAACGCCTGTGCCACCCAACTGCGACCAAAAGAGGCTGGCACGGTTAAGCGGATGGTACCCGCCGGACGTGCGGCCAAAGCCCGCGCTTCCTCTTCCGCTTCCCGTAATAGCTCATCGGCAAGTTCGATTTTCTGCCGATAGCGCTGCCCTTCTTCCGTGGGACGTATGCGGCGCGTGGTGCGTTCGATCAGGCGAATGCCCAGCCGTTTTTCCAGGGCAGCTATGCGGCGCGACACCACCGAGACATCCCGTCCTAGCTCACGCGCCCCAGCACTGAAGCTGCCTGCACGCACTACCGCTAAAAACGCTTCGCGTTGGCGGAAATCGTCATCCTGCATTATTGCTCCCTGTGCAACAGTCATTTGGTTTTGACATCGATTATAGCGCCTGTTTTCGCGCCACACTGGCTGTACTTTGAAAACAGGAGAATTTTATGCAAGCTATCCAATTAACTGCGCCCAACATCGATGCCCTGAATATCACTGAACTGCCGCGCCCACAGCCAGGCCATGGTGAAGTGTTAATACGTCAGCATGCGGTGAGCCTCAACTACCTCGATTTGGCACTGGCAACGGGTCAGTTTGGTGCCATCGCGCAGCCCATTATTCCGGGTGCTGACAGCGCAGGTGAGATTGTTGAATTGGGGTCGGGGGTAGGCGGCTGGCAAATCGGTGAGCGCGTTGTACCGGGTATGATGCAAAGCTGGCATGCGGGTTTGATACGCGCTGAACATCATCATGCCCTGCGCGGTGTAACCGATAATGGCGGGCTGGCGGAGTATGCCGTTGTTCCGGCTGCTTCATTAGTGCGCATCCCTGATTCTCTCAGCTGGCAGCAGGCCGCCACGCTGCCGATAGCTGCGACGACGGCCTGGAACGCCATCGTTCGCGGTAAGGTTCAGCCTGGCAGTACCGTGCTGTTGCTCGGGACGGGTGGCGTGAGTCTGTTTGCGCTGCAATACGCTAAAGCAGCGGGCGCACGAGTGATTATGCTCTCCTCTTCCAATGAAAAACTGGCGAGAGTGAAAGCACTGGGTGCCGATGAAGCGATTAATTACCGCGATGATCCCGAGTGGGATAAACGGGTGATGGAGCTGACGCACGGTCAGGGTGCGGATCTGGTGCTGGAGTCAGTCGGTGCGGCGACTTTCGCAAAGTCGATCAGTGCTGCCGCCTATAACGGAACGATTTTTGTGATTGGGTTTGTGGGTGGTGCGGAGTTAACTGTGCCGGTACTGCCGATAATGCAGAAGATGTTGAATATCGTGGGTAATAACACCGGTTCAACAGAGGATCTGCAGGCGGCGGTGAGAGCGATTGAGACTGCTGGGATTGTGCCGGAGGTTGATCGTGTGTTCGGCTTTAAGGATACGCAGCAGGCTTATCGTTACCTGCAATCCGCCGGGCACGTTGGGAAAGTGGTGATTGATTTAAGTGTGTAACTGTTCGGAATCGCAGTTAACGCCCTTGAAATCTCATAAGTCACAGCAAGGTCGCCATTATGGCGACCCACTTGCCAGCGCTAACATCGGATTTCACGCTCAGGACGCGTTTAGAATTCGTAACGCTTCGCGATTAAACGCAGGAAGATCATCCGGTGTGCGGCTGGTGACGAGCTTATCGTCATCGACGACCACTTCCTGATCATAAAAGTCTGCCCCCGCGTTCCGCAAATCAATGGCGATGGCTTTAACACAGGTCATCTTGCGGCCGCGCACACCATTGGCGCTAATGAGCAACTGCGGACCGTGACAAATTGCGAATACCGGTTTGCCGCTCGCGACAAATTCTTTGGTGAAATTCACAAATCGATCATCACCGCGCAGTGCATCAGGCGAGTGTCCCCCGGGCAGCAGTAATGCATCGAATTCGGCGGCGTTAACGTGATCAATATCCTTGTCAATGGTGACTTCGGCTTTACCTTGCTTCCCTTTCACAACCTTTCCCGCTTGCATCTCAATCGTCACGACCTCATGACCCGCTTTGGTATAGGCTTCTGCGGGCGAGGTGAACTCTGAATCTTCAAATTCATCAGTGATCAGGACGGCGATCTTCTTACTCATTTCCTTCTCCTTGCTGGGAAAACGCGGTGCGTTTATGGCCTGGATAACCCAACAAGTCTGGTCGCCATGTTTTAGAATGCAAGCCAGGCGGCTGACATGCATGGCAATTTGAAGGGAGTGTTTCTCTGCTTTGCATAGATCTGCCATCCCAGGGTGACGATTTATCTCACGCCTGTTTTCTGCAGGCAAATCGTCGTTTGATATCTGATGGACGTCCGTAGTAGCAACCTGCCGCTTAAGCTTGTCCGCTGTGTGCAAGTACGGAAAACTTAGCAGATTATTACGGTCAGAAGTTTGGGTCTCACGAATATAATAACTATAAATAACAATATCTTAATGTAACAATCGAAAAAATAATTCATTTCAGTATTATCTGATAGCTTATTAAATTAGGGGTGTATTTATGCGTAAGGAATGGCTATTAGCGGCAGTACTTCTTTCAGGATGCAGTTCAATAAACAATTATGAGTCTTTAGAACAGCCAGCCAACACTCCTCTTAAAACATACGTAGGTGGAGAAGTTTTCAAAGTCGATAAATCGTCTGACCTTCCTAATGCCTTTGGTCATGCGGATGTGTTTGGAGGTAAAGTTGATAGAGGCTTCAGTGAACTTCGCTACTTAGGTGTTCAGCAGAATGGATACTTGGGATTTGCGGTGGTTGAAATGGAAACTCGATCTAATGAATCAACAATGAGTCGTTATGGCATGTCAACGACCACTATTAATACTCAAAGCAATATCAATGGTAATAGCTATGGTCACATAGCGGGCAATAATTATTATGGTTCTGGGACTTATCAAAGTAATACAACAGGTACAGTCACAACAGTGAATGCACCTGAAGGTCATACTGTATATCTGCCGTCAAACGCCACCACCTTTGTCATCCCACCAAACCAGCAGCAACTGCAACTGGGGAGCGTTAGCGTGATGATTATGAGCTATGATTCAACATCATTGACTTACTCACTATCAAAGTACTGAAACAGTCTTAGGCCTTAGCCTTTCACTGTCAGATTTAAGTGAGATTGCTTGCAAGGTGTTTTCAAGATTCGAAGAGTTTTTGAGCCTCCACTGTTGTCATAGAGGTTATTAGCCGCACACCGCAGGTAATGTTCATTCATAAGGCGATTCCAATGAATCGCCCATAATACCCTGACTCACTAATTCATGAATGTCTGCGCTGTCTTAACGCATAAGCCAGCACCACAACAAAACACATCAGTGGCAAACTGTAAGCCACGGCAGTACTGACTTTGTCAGAAATCAGCCCCATGAAATAGGGCATAATCGCGCCGCCCACAATTGCCATGATCATAAATGAGCTGGCCTGTTTAGTCGCCTGGCCGAGGTTTTTTACGCCCATGGCAAAGATGGTGGGGAACATAGTGGACATAAAGAAGAAGATGGCGATCAATGCAATCACGGAAACATCGCCTGCGCCCAGCATCACAACGGCACACAGCACAATATTGATCAGCGCATAAGCCGCTAGCATGGCTGCCGGTTTCACCCTGCCCAACAGCCAGGTAGAGAAGAAACGTCCCAGCATAAAGCAGATCATCGCGACCGAAAGCATATAAGCCGCGCTTTGGTTGGTCACGCCGTGCCAGTGCTCGGTGGCATAGTTAATGAAGAAAGCGCCCACTCCGACCTGAGCGGCAACATAAAAGAACTGCGCCACCACACCGCCGACAAAATGTTTTTGCTGCCATAAAGTGGCGCCGGGCTGCTGAATATGTTGGCTGGCGGATTCGCGAATGTCCGGTAAGGCGGTACGTTTAAATAACAGCGCAATGGCGATGACCACACACGCAATCACTACATAAGTGATTTTGACGGTGTCCTGTGCCGCATCCTGGTTGGCCTGGGTAAAGAACAGCGAGCCACCAATCATCGGTCCCACAAACTGCCCCAGCCCGTTAAACGATTGCGCCAGATTGAGACGACGCTCTGCGCCGTTGGGATCGCCCAGCACTGTGGCATACGGGTTCGCGGCAGTTTCAAGGCAGCCCAGTCCGCACGCCAGCACGAACAATGCAAACAGGAATACCGAGAAGTTATTGACCATCGCCGCTGGCACAAATAACAACGCACCAATGGCATACAGTGATAACCCCGCCAGTATTCCAGCTTTATAGCCGTGACGCTGCATAAAATAACCCGCGGGCAGCGCAACAATAAAATAGGCACCGAAATAAGCCGCCTGTAATAATCCCGATTGTGCTTTGGTAACGTTCAACGTTTCCTGAAAGTGTTTATTCAGCACATCCAGCAGGCCGTATGACACGCCCCACATAAAAAACAGGGTGGTAATCAGCATAAACGCCCAGCGCAGGCTAATAGTTCCCCTGACGCCCATATTTTCAGGCGTCTCGACGCGTTGTGTTGACATGGTTATATCCTCGTAGGGTACAGTCGGTAAGTGTTGTTATTGGTCCTGCAAAGAGAATATTCGCGCCATCGCCACCCATTTTTCCCCTTCGGGCGTCCAGGGCGTTGGCTGTTGGAACTGCCACATCAGCGCTTCCCAGCGCTGAATATGCGGATCCTGTTCAGATGCCTGAGCAAAATCCTGCGTATTAAACCGATCATTCACCTCCATCACCATAAAAAGACGTGTGCCAAGCCGGTAAATCTCCATTTTCACGATGCCGTGCTGGCGCAAATGCTGCGCCACTTCCGGCCAGATTCGCTGATGCAGACGCTGGTATTCGGCAATTTTGTCCGCCTCGTCCACCAGATCCAGCGCCTGACAATAACGCTCGATTGCGCCACTCATAACAGCGCCCGATCGAGATGCAGATAGCCACCATCGACGCTCAGCCACTCGCCGGTAGTATGAGAAGCGCGCTCCGACAGCAAAAAGACCACCGTGTTAGCGATCTCCTCCGGAGTCGTCATACGTTGACCGAGTGGAATACGCTGGGTGATTTTCTCCAGTTCGGTTTGCGGATCGGCAAAAGTACTAATCCAGCGTTCATACAGCGGCGTCATGACTTCGGCGGGAATGACGGCATTCACTCGCACGCCCCTCTTGCGCAGTGAAACTGCCCATTCGCGCGTCAGTGACAGAATCGCCCCTTTGGCTGCGCAGTAGCCGCTGGTACCACCCTGCCCGCTCAACGCGGTTTTTGAAGCAATGTTGACGATCGACCCACGGCTGCTTTCCAGCGGTCGCTGGCAGAAATGCGTCATCTGGTAATAGTGGATAAGGTTCTTTTCCAGCGAGGAGACAAATGCGCTGCGCCCCGCTTCCAGACCAACGCCATCGTTAACCCCGGCGTTATTCACCAGCCCGTCGATGCGGCCAAACTGCTGCTGCACGGCCTCAACCGCGTGCTGACAATTTTGTTCGTCGCAAAGATCGGCCAACAGCACTTCCGTTTTCGGTTGTAGTTCACGCAGGCTAGCCAGCCACATCTCATCTGGCTGCGCGTTGCTGACGATGACGGGAATCGCCCCCTCTTCAGCCAGCAAACGTGAGATGGCAGCGCCGATACCCGATCCACCGCCGGTGACGATGATCACTTTATCCTGCAAAAACAGATTCATTATTCTCTCCTGTCAGGCTGTAGACCTGCGCGGCCGTGTTACCCCAAATGGCGGCCTGTTCATCAGCGGATAACTCCGCTATCGCGTCGTCTATCAATTGCGCCACCGCGTGATATTCCGCTGCCAGCAGGCAAACTGGCCAGTCTGAACCAAACATCAGCCGTTGCGGACCGAAACGCGCCAGCGCCTCGTCAATGAAGGGCCGAAGTTGCGCGCTATCCCATTGTCCGGATGAGACCTCGGTGACCAGTCCGGACAATTTGCAGGCCACGTGCGGCATCGCAGCCAGTTCCGCAACCTGCTCGCCCCACGCCTGAGCGCCGCGCGCCATATCCGGTTTTCCCAGGTGATCAAGCACCAGCCAGTGGCGATCATGCTGAGCGGCAAACCGGGTAGCGTCTGCCAGATGCCGCCAGGTCACCAGCATTTCCCATACGTAATCTTGTTGCTGCAGATAGCTGATGCCACTGGACACAGACGGTTGCTGCAACCAAGCTGCGGGATCGCGCTCATCCTGCACCAGATGACGAAAACCCCGCAGCAGCGGATGCTGCAATGCCAGTAACTGCTCTGCCAGGTCCGTGGCCGAGACGTCTATCCAGCCAATCACCTGCGTTGCGGGTTGCTGCTGCGCCCACTGCAACAATTGTTGCGTTTCGCCCACGCACTGCCGAGCTTGTACCGCGATCGATCCCTGCAACTGATGTTGCGCCAGCAGCGGAGCGAGGTCGTCTGGCAGAAAATCCTGTTGCAGACAGGTCATTGAATCCGCGATCCACGGGTAGTCAGCCGCGTCAAAGTGCCAAAAATGCTGATGAGCGTCGATTCGCACTTCAGCCTCCCTGCGCGCGATAGCGGTACTGCTCGCGTGATGCGGGATACATTTCGATTGAGAAGCCGGGCGCAGTGGGCGGCATATAGGCAGCCCCGCGAATCTCACACGGATGGATGAAATGTTCGTGCAGATGGTCGACATACTCGATAACCCGGCCTTCATGGCTGCCGGCAATACAAACAAAATCGATCATCGAGAGGTGTTGAACGTATTCGCACAGTCCGACCCCACCAGCATGCGGGCACACCGGCAGCTGGTATTTCGCTGCCATCAGCATCACCGCCAGCACTTCATTAACGCCGCCGAGACGACAGGCATCGATCTGCACAACATCAATCGCTTCGCGCATAATCAGCTGCTTGAAGATGATGCGGTTCTGGCACATTTCACCGGTTGCGACCTTGACCGGCGTAACACCCTGACGAATCTTACGATGTCCTTCGATATCATCCGGGCTGGTGGGTTCTTCAATAAACCACGGTCGCGCGAACGCCAGCTTCTGTACCCACTCCACCGCATCATTCACTTCCCATACCTGGTTGGCGTCGATCATTAACTGACGGTCCGGCCCCAGCACCTCACGCGCAATGCGCACGCGGCGAATATCATCTTCGAGATCGCGTCCGACTTTCAGTTTGATGTGGGAGAATCCGGCGTCGACCGCCTGCTGGCAAAGACGGCGCAGCTTGTCGTCGTCGTAGCCCAGCCAACCCGCCGAGGTGGTGTAGCAAGGATAACCATGCTGCTCAAGCTGACGGATGCGCTCTGCTTTGCCCGCTTGCTGCGCTGTGAGTAATGCGAGTGCTTCATCCGGCGTGATGCAGTCGGTGAGATAGCGAAAGTCGATGCAGCGCACCAGCTCTTGCGGCGACATATCAGCCACCAGCCGCCATAGCGGTTTTTCTTCTGATTTCGCCCACAAATCCCATACCGCGTTGACCACTGCGCCGGTTGCCAGGTGAATAGCGCCTTTATCCGGCCCTATCCAACGCAGCTGGCTGTCGCTGGTGATGTCGCGCCAGAATTGCCCCATATCGGCGGTGATCGACTCCAGCTTGCGCCCGACGATCAGGTGTTCCAGTGCGCGTATCGCTGCACAGCAAATTTCATTACCGCGTCCAATGGTAAAGGTCAGCCCGTGGCCGCTGATAGCAGCGTTATCCGTCTCGATGATGACGTAAGCCGCTGAATAATCCGGGTCAGGATTCATTGCATCCGAACCGTCCAGGTGTTCGGAGGTGGGAAATCGGATGTCTTCGACACGCATTGAGGTCAGTCTGGTCATTCTTCGCTACCCTCAGTAATTTGACGCTGCTCGCCAAGCCCGGCGATGCCCAAACTGATAACTTGCCCCGGACGCAGGTAGACCGGTGGTTTCTGCCCCATGCCGACGCCCGGCGGTGTTCCGGTGGAGATGATGTCGCCCGGCTGTAAGCTCATAAAACGGCTCAGGTAGCTAATGATGTGTGCAACCGAGAAGATCATGGTGCGGGTGTTTCCATTTTGATAGCGCTTGCCATCTACCTCGAGCCACAGGTCGAGCTGCTGCGGATCGGCAATTTCATCGGCGGTCACCAGCCATGGGCCGATCGGACCAAAAGTGTCGCAGCCTTTGCCTTTGTCCCAGGTGCCGCCGCGTTCAATCTGATATTCACGTTCAGAGACGTCGTTGATCACGCAGTAGCCCGCAACATGCGACAGCGCATCTTCTTCCAGGATGTAGCTGCCGCCTTTGCCGATGACCACTCCCAGTTCCACTTCCCAATCGGTTTTCACTGAACCGCGTGGAATACGCACCGCGTCATTGGGCCCGACCACGGAACTGGTCCATTTGCCGAACACTACCGGCTCTTGTGGGATGGCTGCACCCGTCTCCGCGGCATGATCGGCATAGTTCAGGCCGATACAGATAAATTTACCAATATGCCCGACGCAGGCGCCAATGCGCGGCTGCCCACCGATTTTAGGCAGTTCGCTGAGCGGCAGCTGGCGCAGTCGCTCCAGCGCAGACGGCAAAAGTGCTTCGCCCGCGACATCATCAATAAAATGCGACAAATCACGCAATTCACCCTGTTCATCCAGCATTGCCGGACGCTCTTTGCCCTTTTCGCCCACGCGTAATAATTTCATTATTCCACTCCTGTTAGTTGCTCCAGCCGCCATCAATGATCTGAGCCGTGCCGGTGGTATAAGCGCTGGCATCGGAGGCCAGATACGCTGCCAGATAAGCGATCTCTTCAGTCGTCCCGATACGGCCAATAGGCTGACGCGCGACAAAGGCGTTGTAGACTTCCGCTTCGCTACGCCCTTCCGCCTCTGCCTGCGCGGCAATACGCTGGCGCAGCGACGGCGAATCGATGGTGCCGGGGCAGATGGCGTTGCAGCGAATCCCATCACCAATGTAGTCTGCTGCGACCGAACGCGTCAGGCCAATCACCGCCGCTTTGGTGGCGCTATAGGCAAAGCGATTAACCACGCCCTTTACGCTTGATGCCACCGATGACATGTTGATAATCGACCCTTTCTGTTGCTGCAGCATCGCCGGCAAAAACGCCTGGATCATGCGAAACATTGCCGTGACGTTGAGATCGAGCGCGAACTGCCACTCCTTTTCGCTGCATGTCAGCAGGTCGCCGCTGTGAACCATACCGGCACAGTTGAACAACACATCAAGCGTGCCAAGCTCCTGCGCCGCCGCGCTAATGGCCTGACGATCGGTCACATCCAGCTGATAGGCGCGAATGCCGGGCAAATCCTGCAGCGCGGTGAGGTTGATATCGCTGGCGATAACTTCGGCACCCTGCTGAGCGAAGTAGCGCGCGCTGGCTAAGCCGATACCTTGTCCGGCGGCGGTGATCAACACGCGTTTTCCATGTAAATTCATTGCATTTCCTCTGGTCCAAAGATCTAATGGTCAGGCCATTGAAGGTGGATTTTTCCCTTTAGGGAGCGCAAAATAACGCTGGCTACTTTTTCGCTTACGCATTACGTTTTATTGACATTTGCGTAACATTGACAAGTGCCCTGATGATTATTTGTGCAACTGATCACTTAATTTATTTAGACAGGTACCCGCGTAATGCCGATAAAAAAGATGGAAAACCCCAGGCTTTACAGACAAATAGCGGATCAGCTAATCAAGCTTATCGACAACAACGAATTTCCTCCCGGAAGTCGCCTGCCAGCGGAACGAGAATTGGCTGAACAGCTTCAGGTCAGTCGCGCATCGGTACGTGAAGCGCTAATCGCGTTGGAGGTGATTGGTCTGGTGGATGTCAAAGTCGGCAATGGTGTGATTGTGAAAGCGCGTTCCAATACCCAGGAACCGGTAATGATGCAGGCCGGACGCGATCAATGGAACGAGCCGGATGATGAGCTGGGTATTAATCTGGATTTTTCAACTGAACTGCCGCCATTCTCTCTGCTGCAAGCACGGCGCCTGATCGAGCCAGAGGCCGCCGCGCTGGCCGCGTTGCATGCCAGCGAACAGGAACTGGCGTTGATCCGCGCGGCGTATCAGCAAAACTGTGAAGATAACCGTGCGCAATCGCGTACCCATCCAGGCGACCGCTTATTCCATATCCGCATTGCGCAAGCCAGCGGCAATCCGGCCTATGGATTTATCATCGGCCACCTGCTCGGTCATCGCTATGGCAGCATGTTCCGCATGTTGCAAGCGCACTACACGCCGAGCGATATGCCGCTCGTCTCGGAATCTGAGCATATGGACATTCTTTCTGCGCTTGAAAATCGTGATGCTAAGGCAGCGAGATCGGCGATGAAGAAGCATATTGATCGGGTCATAGCGACGTTTGAGCGTGCTCAGGAATGAGATTGTTTGCCTGGAAAATGATTCAATCTCATGAATTCATTTGCTTTCGCTCCTTCACATAACGCCAGAAGCGTTCCGCCGTCAGATTTAAACGCGCGCCGGAGCGATAAACATAAGCCGAAATCTTCAGCGAAAGGCTGTGATCCATAATCGCCAGCCTTCTCTCCTCCAGCTCACGCTGAATCGAGTAATCAGGCAGCCAACCAACGGCATCGCCTTTGAGGATCATTCTTTTCAGCAACTCACTCATCGAAGAGACAAAGGTCAGGATAAAAGTGGTGTTGGGTATGCGATCGATCACCTGATTGACCTGACGCCCCATGTAGCTGTCATTGGCATACTTGACCAGCGGCAATGTGTCGCCATTGATCGAGAAAATCGGCTTACCGTGCTGGTCACAGGGTGAGACCAGATGCAGCGCGGAATCGAAGATTTTATGATTGATAAACGGGTAGTTCATCAGCTCTTCATTGTAAAAAGACAGGATAAAATCACTTTTCCCTTCTTTCAGATTAAAGACTGCATCGTTGACGTTAATCGATTCAACAAAGAACACCTTATCGGGGCTGTCACGGTAATCCGCCAGTATATCGGGCAGCAGCAGGACGGAAAGCGAAGGCGCCGCATCAATACGGATGCTTTGCTTTAATTTATCTTCACCCTTAATTCGGCTGATCTGGAAGTCCATATCGTCCAGCATATTTCTGGCATAGCCGACAAAGATTCTGCCCTGTGGGGTCAACTGCGGCGGATTCACTTCACGATTGAAGACGCTGAAACCCAGGTTAGATTCGAGTGCCTGAATCCTTCTGCTAAACGAGGACTGCGAAATATTTCGTCTTTCTGCCGCAAGCGTAAAGCTGCGACATTCTTCTAAGGCAATCACATCATAGAACCACTTCACTTCGAGGTTACTTAGCACTTCTTCGCTCCAATTACAGCCCCCATTTCTATGCATTTTTTACATGACAAATGATTTATATGCAATTTCTGCATCAAGAAGCCAGTGCTACTATCCATCCCCTACTCGGGTCGGCCCTTGCCGCCTCGCCAATCATCTAATGAGTCAGGGTTTCCTATGAGCGCAATAAAATCTGTCACGCAACATCTCTCAAGCCTTGGCATCAACGATGTCAGCGAGATCGTCTATAACCCGAATTACGAATTACTGTTCGAGCATGAAACGTCAGCCGAACTCAAAGGCCCGGCGCGCGGAATGTTGACGACGTCTGGTGCAGTGACGGTTGATACCGGCGAGTTTACTGGCCGTTCCCCACGCGATAAGTACATCGTTCGCGACGATGTGACGCGCGATACCCTTTGGTGGTCAGATGCTGGCCTGGGGCGTAACGATAATAAACCGATGTCCACTGAAGTGTGGGCACACCTGAAAAGTCTGGTTGCCGATCACCTGTCGGGCCAATCACTGTACATCGTGGATGCCTGGTGTGGCGCCAGCGCCGATACCCGTCTGGCAGTGCGTTTTGTTACTGAAGTGGCCTGGCAGGCGCACTTTGTCAAAAACATGTTTATCGCACCGACCGCCGAAGAACTGGCAAGCTTCACCCCAGACTTCACAGTGATCAACGGTGCCGGTTGCGTGAATCCGCAGTGGCAGGAGCAAGGGTTAAACTCAGAGAACTTTGTTGCCTTCAACCTGACAGAGAATATCCAGCTGATTGGCGGGACCTGGTACGGCGGCGAGATGAAAAAAGGGATGTTCTCAGTAATGAACTACCTGTTGCCGCTGAAAGGTATTGCGTCAATGCACTGCTCAGCCAACCGCGGTGAAAAAGACGACGTGGCGTTGTTCTTTGGACTTTCCGGCACCGGTAAAACCACCCTCTCAACCGATCCACGCCGCCAACTGATTGGCGATGATGAGCACGGTTGGGATGCAGACGGTGTCTTCAATTTTGAAGGCGGCTGCTATGCCAAAACCATCAATTTAAAGGCGGAGTCTGAGCCGGAAATTTATGGTGCCATCCGCCGTAACGCGCTGCTGGAAAACGTTGTTGTCCTTGAAGATGGCAGCGTGGATTATGCCGATGGCAGCAAAACCGAGAACACTCGTGTCTCCTATCCGCTGTCGCACATCGAGAATATCGTGCAGCCAGTGTCTCGCGCCGGTCATCCTTCACGCATCATCTTCCTTGCTGCGGACGGATTTGGGGTGCTTCCACCGGTTTCACGTTTGACGCCAGAGCAGATGCAATATCACTTCCTTTCTGGCTTCACCTCCAAGCTGGCGGGCACCGAGCGCGGGATTACTGCCCCAACGCCGACGTTCTCAGCTTGTTATGGCGCGGCTTTCCTGATGCTACACCCAACTCAGTACGCTGACGTGTTACAGGAGAAAGTTGCACAAAGCGGTGCTGAAGTGTGGCTGGTGAATACCGGCTGGAACGGTGCAGGCCAACGTTTGTCGCTGAAAGATACGCGCCAGATTGTCAACGCTATCCTGGAAGGAGAAACGGGCGCAATGCGTGAAGAAACGCTGCCGATCTTTGGCCTCGCCATTCCTCAGGAGATTGCTGGCGTGGACGTGAATACACTCGATCCGCGTAACGGCTGGGCATCACCGTCAGAGTGGCAGGAAGCGGCCGAGAAACTGGCACAACTGTTTATCAATAACTTCAAACAGTACAGCAACAACGAAGCCGGTGCGCGCATTGCGCAGGCAGGGCCGCAGTTGTAATTGATGGCACATAAGATGGGTGTCATACATTGGCACTCTATCGCCGCCAATTAGGCGATGAAAGCTGACTGAAATGACGCTGCCCCGCATGAAATCGCCGGGCAGTTTTTTATTGCATGGCAGGCTACAAATGCTGGAGCGAGTTGCCGGACATGGGTGGGCACCATTCTCGATAATAGACAGACAGTTGAATCAGCCCATGAGGTTAAATATCCCCCTCAACTCAGTCTCTATTTTTCATCCAAAATAGTTTTGATTAAACCTTTAACGGATTCAAGAGGCGAATCAACAGCTTTGATGTAATGCTGCAATGCAAAACCATCCAATAAAATTAAAATTTGATCAGCAAGTTGTTGTCGATTAACGCGACTGACACTCAGACAATCAAGGATCACATCCCTCAATTTTCGCTTATAACTCTGTACGATGTGGAAAATCTCGCCATCGGGTTCAGCTGACTGGAACAAAGCATGATTCATGGGACAACCACGTTGATACTCTTTCTGTGCGATAGCATTAGCAAACAATGAAGTAATTTTGCACGATTCACTATCTTGCTGCGAAATTCCATGTCTGCAAATACCAAGAATCTCTTCCGCTACAAGATTATATACTGCTGCAATTAACGCGTCTTTTGAGGAAAAGTTGTTATACAACGTCATTTTAGCTAAGCCAGCATCAGCGGTCACATCATTAATTCCGACATTGGCCGTGCCATTTTGCATAAACAGCTGTTTAGCCGATGTAACCAATATTTCTCTGCCTGCCCCTCTACGTGTCTTCTCTTTCATTTTAATACTCTTGACAATGTAAAACCCCAACAACATGATAGACCGGTCTACCTACCAATGGAAGTTTTATATGCATAACATCAAATTCTGGTTTTCGCGTGGATCATGTTCGTTAGCAACCCATACTCTACTTCATGAAGCTGGGCTGCCATTCACTCCGATTGAAACATCCGTACTTAAGCAGGAGACCTTAAGTCCTGCGTTCTCCAGGATAAACCCAAAACAACGCGTACCTGTTCTTGCTTATGATGACGCGATTATTACAGAAACACCTGCTATAGCATTGGCAATATCGCAATGGGTACCGGAGAAAGGGCTGCTGGGTGTGAGCGAGTTAGATAAAGTGCGCGCACTTGAATGGATGTGTTGGTTATCAGGAGAAGTTCATGGTCAGGCATTTGGCGGATTGTTCAGGCCACAACGCTTCACTGACGAGCCTGATCAATATGAATCCCTGCAAACAAAAGCAAAGCAACGAGTGGCACATGCTTTTAAAACCATTGAATCCAAAATCGGCAAATCGTTTGCTATTGGAAAATCGTTAACCATCGTTGATCCTTACTTATTAGTCTTTTTTAACTGGGGTCAGGGGATAGGATTTGATATGAAAGCTGAATATCCGGTTTACACGGAATTTTCACATCTGATTGCTGAACACCCATCTGTCATTAAAGCCCTTAAAGATTAAGGTTCTCATGTACTTCCCCTTTAATAACTGGATGTTTATTCGACAGTTATTATCAGGCTTCTTCGAATTGTGTTAGAGGTTTTATTTATAAACATCATCATGACATTTAGGCAAGCATTGATAGAATCACAGCATCGGGGAGGGAGTGTTTCAGCCATTACAAGCAGAATTCACTTGTTGATTAATAAGCTCAAACACTAAAAAATCAAATAGAATGCCAGGTATAAATTCACTGGCATTTTTTAGTATTTACGCTGATTGGTATCGAGCTTCCAGCTTATCTAAAAAGCCAAACAACACCTGATTCATCTCGTTGTAATCATGTGCACGAAGTTCTTCTGGCGTGTTGACGAAGCGGTATTCAGCGGCGCGGCTCAAATCTTTCTCTGAATGCGCGATCAGCATTTCTACAACTTCCAGCGTTAATTCCATATGGCACTGGAAACCATATACGCGATCTGAATACGCCACGATTTGTCGCGGGCAACCTTCGCTGTAAGCGATGATTTTTGCATCCGCAGTCAATCCCGGCATATCGTTATGCCAGTGTCCCACTTCCAGCGTGCTGGCGAAGTGAGAGAACATTTCGTCCTTACGACCCTCTTCCGTCAGCGAGATCGGGAATTTACCAATCTCTTTTTCAGGGCTGTGTGCGAATGGCGCGCCCAGCGCTTCACCGATCAGCTGTGATCCCAGGCAGATACCGATAACGGCTTTACCGGTTTGAACCGCTGAAGCAATCAGCGCCTGTTCACCTTTCGCATCAAAGTGCGGGCACTCTTCAAGTGTGGTAGAAGGATCCTGTGGTCCTCCCATCACAATCAGAAAATCGATACCTTCCGCGTCTGCTGGCAGCCTGTCGCCTGCATAAACGCGCGAGTAAGACACATCATGACCGTGATTGATGGCCCAGGTTTCGTAGGCGCCAGGTGCTTCAAAATCTTCATGTACGATGAAATGTACGCGCATTGCTGAGAACTCCATGAGTGATGTACTGGCCTGTTCAGGCCTTATTGGTAGCCTGAATCTGACGCTGCTGTGACAGAATCCCGGCGAGGGATTTAGCAATTAACTCTGTTTCCGGTGCCTCAAGCTCAGAGACGGTGATCCGAAGCCCTGAACTTTTACTGTCCAGCATGAATCCTTCTCCGCCCCGAACCAGCCAGCCCCGTTGCGCCATCTGCATCACCGTTGCCGCACTGTTGTGTGGTAAAGGGACCCACACATTTAAGCCATCGTGATGTTCTGAAACCGTGACACCATGCTGTTTTAACACGCTGACCAGCAATTCTCGTTGGCCTAAATAGCGCCCACGTGCAGCCAAAATGGATTGCTCAAACTCAGGCGAAATCATATGACCCGCAGCCATATCTTGCAGAATATGGCTGACCCAGTTAGTCCCGGCATTCAGGCGCTGACGCAGACGCTGTGACGTTTCTTCATCGCTCGCCACAAAGGCCATACGCAAATCAGGCCCCAGAAACTTGGACAAAGAGCGGATAAGCACCCAGTTACGGGTGTTTGACGGAACAATGTGGTGATAATCCTGTGTTGAGAGCAGAGAAAAGTGGTCATCCACAATCACCAGTACTTGCGGATAGCTTGCCAGCAAAGTGCGTATGCCCTCTGCCCTGCCAGCGCTCAGGCCAAAGCCGGTTGGATTGTGGGCGCGAGGGGTGATGATCACCGCCTGTACCCCTGCAGACAGTTGGCGTGACAGCGCCTCAATCTGCATTCCTTCCGCATCCATGGCGACAGGCGCAGCCTGAAGACGGTTGTGCCGCAGCGTGCTAATGCTGCTGAGGAAGCAGGGGTCTTCAACCGCCACACGATCGCCCGCGATCAGGTAACTCGCCAGAACTCTTTCAACAGCATCAACCGCACCGTGAGTCAGATTTAAATCAAAGGGAGTGTTGAGATCGGGCTGCAGCCATTTGAGACCCGCTGCGGCAAGTTCAGGACGGATTTCGGACTCGCCATATAACCCTGGCGTGTTACGGATATGCACAACAAGCTGGCTAACTGCAGGTAAAACCGAAGTCGCAGGATTGCCGCTGGCTAAATCGCGTATCGCCAGACCCGGTGCGCTACCTTCGATATCAATCGCCGTGATGGGTTCACGCACAATGGTGCCGTTTCTGCCTCTCGATATGACAAAACCTGCATCCGTCAGACGCTTGTAAGCCAGTGCAACCGTATTGCGATTAATGCCCAGCTCACCGGCTAAATCACGCAGTGTGGGAAGCATTGTGCCGGGAACAAGTTCACCGGACTGAATCATTGCGCGGATCTGATCGAAAAGATCACCCGCTGTTTTACCGCTTATCTTCATTGATCTGGTACAAATAAAAGTTTAGCCTAGGTCAATAATAAATAACTTCAGAGCTCCTGTCTATCGCCTATGAAAAACACCGAAACGAACATCTCAAATCCTGACACTCAGCCCCGCCACGACATGCACAATCGCTGGCCACGCGCAGAAAGCGTTCAGGATTTCATCAACAACCTGGCAGACGTTCAATCGCGTATCAATGCTGCCTGCCTGCGCGCGGGGCGTAACGCGTCTGACGTACGCCTGCTTCCGGTGAGTAAAACCATGGATGAAAACCACATCCGGCTGGCTCACCAGGCAGGATGTACGCTACTGGGTGAAAATAAAGTGCAGGAGGCTTGGGGTAAATCGCAGTCCATGTCCGATCTGACCGACCTGAAATGGTCTGTGATTGGGCATCTTCAGTCGAATAAAGCCAAGCTGGTTGCCAAATTTGCCAGTGAGTTTCAGGCCCTGGATTCACTTAACACAGCAGAAATACTTGACCGACGTTTACAACTGGAAGGCCGCACGCTGGAGGTTTTTGTGCAGGTCAATACCTCTGCTGAGCCGAGCAAATATGGTCTGGTTCCTGAACAGGTTGCGGACTTTATGGCGCAGCTATGTCCGCTTAAAAATCTGCATGTTAAGGGGCTGATGACGCTGGCAGAGTTCAGCTCAGATGCCGACCGCGTGCGGGCCTGCTTCATCCGTTTAAGGACGCTGCGCGATCAGCTGGCGGAAGTGTATGGCAATTTGCAGCTGTCGATGGGGATGTCAGGTGACTTCGAAATCGCTATCGAAGAAGGCGCCAATGTGGTGCGCGTAGGTCAGGCCATTTTTGGTGCCCGCACGCTCCCTGATGATCACTTCTGGCCGACAGAAGATTAAGGCAATGATCGCTACACACCGCCTCAGCGTATACCTCAATGAAAACCTGATTGGTAATCTTGACTGCGAAAGTCATCAGGCCGAAGCACTTATCACAAAAATTCAGAACGCACTGTCTGCCGAAGAGGGATGGTCTACTGTCAGATGGGTTTCGGATCAGGAAAAACGCATTCTTGAGAGTAGCCCTGCGGGTATAAAAGTTATTAGTAGTGAAAAGCTTTTCCGCCAGGCATAAATCTATCGCGACAATGTTTGCGCTGTGCCTTCAAGCAACGTGGTAATGTCGACGTCGAACTGTTTTCTGCTTTAAGGAAGCCAACATGACAGTCTATCACCAACTTACCGCCACCAGCTTGAGCGGCCAGCTCGTCTCAATGGCCGACTACGCTGGCAAGCTGGTTTTGATAGTGAATACCGCCAGCCATTGTGGCTTCACGCCACAATACGCAGGCCTTGAAGCGCTCTATAAAAAGTACGCTGCCCAGGGTCTGATGGTGCTGGGTTTCCCTTGCAACCAATTTGGCAAGCAGGAACCCGGTAGCGCCGATGAGATTTCGCAAACCTGCCACATCAACTACGGTGTGAGCTTCCCGATGTTCGAAAAAGTGGAGGTTAATGGAGCCGCTACGCACCCGGTATTTGGTTACCTTAAAGACGAATTGCCCGGCGTGCTGGGTGGGCGAATCAAGTGGAATTTCACCAAGTTTCTCATTGGACGTGACGGCAAACCAATAAAGCGTTTTGCACCGATGACCACGCCAGAGAAAATGGAACCTGCGATTATTGCGGCACTTGAAATCTAATTACACCTGAGCGTCATTCACGCTGAAAGAGTTTAATCTGAATAATATCGTTCCCTACTTCTTTCAGCTCAGGCAATTCTAGTTTTGCTGCCGATGAGCCAGATTATGTCGTTTGACGCGCGGCTATAAATCAGTTTAACATCCCGACCACTGTATAAAAAAACAGGCTCAGTTTCATGACCCTAACTTTGGTTGGCGAGAAAATTGGCAAAAATCGGTTCACCGGCGAGAGAGTTGAAAACAGTACCTTTTTGAACTGTGACTTTTCTGCTTGTGACCTTAGCGGTACTGAGTTTACCGGCTGCACTTTTTACGATCGTGAAAACCAGAAAGGATGTAATTTCAGCCGCGCCACGCTGAAAGATGCCATCTTTAATAGTTGCGATCTGTCTATGGCAGATTTCAAAAACATCAGTGCTCTGGGTATCGAAATTCGCAGCTGTATGGCTCAGGGGGCGGATTTTCGCGGTGCCAGCTTTATGAACATGATTACAACCCGCACCTGGTTCTGTAGTGCATACATCACCAAAACCAACCTCAGCTACGCCAATTTATCGAAGGTGGTTTTAGAGAAGTGTGAACTCTGGGATAACCGCTGGATTGGCACTCATATTCTGGGCGCAACATTCAGTGGTTCAGATCTCTCCGGCGGAGAGTTTTCTTCATTTGACTGGCCTTCTGCCAATTTCACTTATTGCGATCTGACTAACTCGGAGCTAGGTGAAATAGATGTGCGTGAAGTTGATATGCAGGGTGTGAAGCTGGATAACTACCAGGCCTCATTGATACTGCAGCATCTTGGCATCTCGGTTGTTAATTAATCAGCTCTATGACTTAAATGCTCCTTAGAAGTTATCGCAGGATTGGAGTGAATGAAGCCTGGCCAGGCAATAAACATCCCTTTTTCGGTAGCACTAATATTGAGTCAATCGCGCTCGATCTCCGTATACCTGCTCTTACTTTCAAAAGTCCCACCTCTAAAAAAGGCATCTAAATCAGAGACTCGCCCGGCAAATTGTAAATTTATGTCTATGCTGTATCTGAATCAGCAGTTATCAGCTGGATTCTCCATAACAATTTACGGTTTGTTATAACTAGATATCAACCAGAAGTGTTTGATTTTTAAGGGAAGGGTAATGCTTAGTATAAGACGTAAAAAGGTTAAGCCGATGCGGCTGAAGGACGTGACAATCATTGATGATGCGCGTCTGAAGAAGGCGATTACCGCCGCAGCTCTGGGTAACGCCATGGAGTGGTTCGACTTTGGGGTGTACGGTTATGTCGCGGCCGTATTAGGTAAGGTGTTTTTCCCGGGTGCCTCGCCCGGTATTCAGATCATCGCTGCTCTGGGCACATTTTCTGTTCCGTTCATTATTCGTCCGTTAGGAGGAATGTTTTTTGGTGTTCTGGGTGATAAATATGGCCGCCAGAAAATACTCGCCATCACCATCATATTGATGACCTTCAGCACCTTCAGCATAGGACTCATTCCGTCCTATGCCACCATCGGCTTCTGGGCACCGGTCTTGCTGCTGATTGCGAAAATGGTGCAAGGATTTTCGGTGGGAGGAGAATATACCGGCGCTTCCATCTTTGTTGCGGAGTACTCACCCGACCGTAAACGCGGATTTTTAGGTAGCTGGCTTGATTTCGGCTCGCTGGTTGGCTTCGTCTGTGGCGCTGGTGTCGTTGTGCTGCTCACCACGATCCTTGGCCAGGAAACATTCAATGACTGGGGCTGGCGCATTCCCTTCTTTATGGCGTTGCCACTGGGCTTAGTCGGCCTCTACCTGCGCCATGCGCTCGAAGAAACTCCGGCATTCCAGAAGCATGTGGATTCACTGGAAGAAGGTTCCAAACAAGGTCTTAGCGAAGGCCCTTCCGTACCTTTCAAAGAGATCGCACGCAAGCACTGGCGAAATCTGATCTCCTGCATCGGCATCGTTATCACCACCAACGTGGCTTATTACATGCTGCTGACCTACGTGCCGAGCTATCTGACCCACAATCTGCACTATTCAGAAGACCGTGGTGTTTTGATCATTGTCGTTATCATGCTGGCGATGCTGTTTGTGCAACCGGTTATGGGATTGCTCAGTGATAAATTTGGACGCCGTCCGTTCATCATTATCGGTAGCGTGGCAATGGTGCTGTTATCCATTCCATCCTTCATGTTGATTACCCATCACAGTTTAGTCGCGCTCTTCTTTGGACTATTGATTCAGGCAGTCATCCTCAACTGCCTGATTGGCGTAATGGCTTCCACGCTTCCTGCTTTATTCCCGACAGAAGTGCGTTACAGCGCGCTGGCCAGTACGTATAACATCTCCATTTTGGTTGCGGGTATTACCCCTACCCTCACGGCCTGGTTAGTGGAAGTGACGGGCAACCTTTATATGCCCGCGTGGTATTTGATGGCGGTGGGTGCGATTGGCGTGGTGACCGGTTTTACCGTGAGAGAAACCGCTAACAAACCGCTCTATGGCGATACCCCTGCGGCCTCCTCGCTTGAGGAAGCTAAAGAGTTGCTGCAGGAGCATCATGATGGCATCGAGCAGCGCATCGAGGATATTGATGAACAAATTGAGGAGTTGAAGAATAAACGCCGCAATTTAGTTGCTCAGCACCCGGAAATAACGCAATAAATAATAACCGCTGCCTTAGGGCAGCGGTTTTCTCTTAATGCACTCATCGCCCTACCCGCTATCTGAAGCAGAACACTCATAATCGTCTATACTTTCAGCATGTTGGTTTTAAACATACGTTAAATTTAAATTCACAAATGACGTTTAATATATCCTTATCAAGATAGTTGATGGGCAGTGAATCAATAATTTATAGCGAACGCAATATTTACAGATGACCGGGCAGACACGGTTACTGAATGTTTCATTTACCTGACAACGGGTGATTGTCAGCTGAAAATAAGGGAAAATAATGCCATCGATATTTGATGAGTTATCTGACGCTCCTTTATGGGTGCCTGCTGTGGTACTTGTCACCCTTTCGCTTGTGGCGGGTTTTCTGGCTCGATTCTTACTGCTGCGATTTATACGTTACTGGCAGAATCGCGACAGAAAATTATTCAAATCACTTGAAAAACATCTACGTGGTTCAATGTTTCTGTTCATTCCACTGATGTTAATCAATGTCGGAGCCGATTATGTTAATATTCACCCCGATTCACTTTCGTTCATTACCCCCACGTTGAATGTCTTTATAATACTGTCATTGTGCTCGATCTTAATTAGATTGACCAATGTCGCACAGGACATGCTGTTTATTCGTTATGACATTAATCTGTCGAATAACCTGCGCGCCAGGAAGATTCGGACCCAGATCATCTATGTCAAAAAAGTCGCGATTGTCCTCCTTGTGTCATTCTGCCTTTCCCTGATTCTTATCAGTATTCCCGGCGTGAGAAAATTCGGCACGACCATCCTCGCCGGCGCCGGGGTAGCAGGCATCATCATTGGTTTTGCGCTGCAGAAGTCACTGGTTAATTTGTTTGCCGGCATTCAGATCGCGTTCACACAACCGATCAAAATTGATGATGCGGTTGTGGTTGAAAATGAATGGGGTTGGATTGAGGAGATTAACCTGACCTATGTTGTGGTGCGTATCTGGGACCTGCGCAGACTGGTGCTGCCGATTACCTATTTTACCGAGAACGCCTTCCAGAACTGGACGCGCAATAATGCCCAAATATTAGGTTCAGTATTTCTTTATCTCGATTACTCAATGCCACTCGAACCGCTGCGTCAACATTTTGAAAAAGTCCTGAGTGAAACCAAACTTTGGGATCAGCAGACACAAGTGCTTCAGGTGACAGATACCACTGATAAAACCATGACGATTCGTTTATTGATGACCGCGCAGAACTCCCCGACGGCATGGGATTTGCGCTGCTACGTGCGCGAGAAGATGATTGAGTTTATTCAACAGAATTATCCGCAGAGTCTTCCTAAAGTGCGTGCGACCCTGACCGAACCTGCAGAATCTAATAACACGAAATGTCACTCTTAGGCCGCTCCTGCTTTTCTGGCGCTATAAGGTAGAAAGGACAGATTAGTTAAGTGCTTTAAAGGCAATTTAATCTGTCCTTCCACTCTTCGCTCTGAATCTGATAGCGACATCAATCAATGCTCATTGCTATCAAAAGAACCGCGACAGACACTAAGCCACCTCGCGTCAAGCCACGATCTCAATCAGGTTCCCATCAGGATCTCGAATAATCGCCTCATAACACCCATCACCCGTTACGCGAGCCGGGCTGACTAAAATATCAGTCTCAGCAGCCTTTACGACCATCTCATCGACATGCTGGCGGCTACCAAGGGTTATGGCAATATGAGCCCATCCCGTCAGTTCTTTTCCGTTGTCTCCTTTATTCAATCCTTCAAGGCTCATTAATTCAATCGTTGGCCCTTCAGTTAAACTGACAAAGTAGGAACGAAAACCAGGGCGGTTTTTACTGATATAAAGTTCATTCGCCATCCCACCAAAAAATTCCTGCCAGAATTGTTTTTGTGCTTCGAGTTGATGGGTCCATAAAGCGACATGGGCAATTTTCATGCGTTGTTCCTCGCAGAATTTCTTTGGTCAAGATTTAGAGTGAATGAGACCGCGCCAACAAACACCATCAGCGCCATGATGAATGAGAAAGCCAAAGTGAGTGAGCTGAAGTGAGCGACGTATCCAATCACCGCCGGACCACTCAACACACCGAGATACCCCATGGTGGTCATTGCCGGAACAGCAACAGACTGTGGCATCACGCTTTGCTGGCCTACGGCAGAGAACATGACGGGGACGATGTTCGCACAACCAGCCCCGATCAGGATGTATCCAATCAATGACAGAGGCCAGGAAGCGATGAAGATGATCAACGCCAGCCCTGCGGCTGCCGTGAGCGCCCCGCCAACCACTACAGTCAACCTGCCAAGATTTGCCACAACACGGTCGCCCGTCATCCTGGCAGCAGTCATCGCTACGGCAAAGCATGTGTACCCAAGGCCACCCAGCGTTTCGGGCATATCTCTGACCTGCGTCAGGTAAACTGCACTCCAGTCCAGTACCGTCCCTTCTGTAAGAAATACGGAAAAGCAGACCATCCCCAGTAATAGGACGATGCCGCGTGGCATAGCGAAAGCAGCCCCTTCCCGGGGATTCGCATAGGTTAAAAGTCCGGGATAACTCAGCGCAGTTAACACAATCACAGTGAGCGTAATCAGCATCGTGGCGACAATGACGTTGATGCCTAACGTTAGTAGCAAAGTCATCAGACCCGCGCCTGCGATGCCTCCGAAACTGTACATGCCGTGAAAACCGGACATCAGCGGAGCCGGTGAGGCTTTCTCTACAAGGATTGCCTGAATGTTCATCGCGCAGTCCGTCACACCTACGCCGATACCAAATACTAGCAGCACAAGACCCAGCAATACCGGGTGAGAGATCGCTGCCAATAGAGGCGTGCTGAGCATAACCAGCGCAAGTGCCGCGACGATGACCCGGCGGCAGCCAAACCGGGTGGTCAGCGAACCGGTTAGAGGCATGGCGATTAGCGCACCAACGCCAAGACATAATAATAATGTGCCGAGGGTAGCTTCATTCACTCCAGTATTGGCACGCGCATAGGGCACGATTACTGCCCAGGTTGCCGTTACAAATCCAGCAATGAAAAAAGTGAGCCGGGTCGCCAGGCTG
Source organism: Pantoea sp. alder81 (assembly GCF_020179835.1). Classification (GTDB taxonomy): domain Bacteria; phylum Pseudomonadota; class Gammaproteobacteria; order Enterobacterales; family Enterobacteriaceae; genus Pantoea. Next base: position 187,749 of record NZ_JAIUDA010000004.1, read on the forward strand.
GAAGAGATTATAGGGAGTTGAACCATTTCGTTCCTCGTGTTGAAAGCGGGATTTTAATTTTGCTGAGCGCATGTCCAGACCCATCAGCAGCCATTGACAACCTATGCATCATGCGCGAGCATGCTCAATCAAGCTCGATTATGATTATTTAAGAGGTATCACTTGCTCGATTATGCTGCTTTCCCTGACCAGCGACAAGATCTGATTCGACAAATTTTGCGCGACCAGGGCCGGGTTGTATGTACTGAACTTGCCCAACAAATGGGCGTATCAGAGCATACTGTACGGCGTGATCTCCATGAACTGAGTAAAGAAGGGGTCTGTAAAAAGGTCTATGGCGGGGCGGTGTTGCAGCTTCCCGACGCTGGCAATTTGGCCTTGAGAAAAGAGCATAATCTATCAACAAAAGACATCATCGCGCAGAAGTGCGCCAGCCTGGTAAAAAGTGAAAGCTGCATTTTAATTGATGCTGGAAGCACCAATCTGGCCATGGCAATGGCATTGCCTGAAACGCTCAGTCTCACTGTGATCACCAATGCCCCGGATATCGCCGCGGCACTGTTAAAACATCCACAGATTGAAGTGATCATGCTGGGTGGCCGCATGCAAAAAAACAGTGGCGGTTGCGTGGGGAATACAGCCATTGAGCAACTAAAAAACATTTTGTTTGATCAGGCATTTATTGGTGGATGTGCCATGAGCGCTGAGGCGGGTTTGACGGGTTTCAACTTCGATGACTGTGAGTTTAAGAAAGCCGCCATAGCGCAAAGTAGCCAGATTATTGTCGGTTTGACTGCAGAAAAAATTCCAGGGGTGGCGCGATTCTCGGTGGCGAGTTGCGAAGAGATAGACATCCTGGTGGTTGAAGAGAACATCAACAAAGACTTTTACAGCGCGTTTGCGGCAGAGAATATGACTATTTTGACGGTTTAATATTATAGAGCGCTGAACACTGAACACAATTAACTGCCTTAACAGTGGTTCAAAATTTCTATTTGATTCATGTGTTCTCAACTCGCAAATGAATGCCCTTCAAGAGCTTTAATTCACAAGTCTACCACCCAGACTTGCAGCAATAGAAAAAGCCGCAATGTGTGGTATCAAATTGAAATTCTTAAACGAAGTAAAATTAATAAGCGATGCCGTAATGTATCTACGTTGTATCTACACAAGTGATGATATACAGTGTATCGACATTCTTCAGGAGGTTTGCTATGACCACGGTAACGCTAAAAAAATGGGGCAATAGCCCTTCAATCCGCATCCCTGCCAGCATAATGCAATCCGCTGCACTCAATGTTGATGACAAACTGGAACTCAGCGTGGAGGATGGCAAATTGATACTTGTCCCTGTGAGAGAAAAGGAGTATTCCCTTGACGCTCTGCTGGACGGCATCACTGAAGATAACGTCCATGAGAAAATTGATTTTGGACCTTCAGTTGGCAAGGAATTGCTCTAATGGTTTCACGTTTTGTACCCGAAGCCGGAGATCTGATCTGGCTGGATTTTGATCCTACGTTGGGGCATGAGCAGGCTGGGCATCGCCCGGCTGTCGTCCTCAGTCCTTTCGCCTATAACAACAAAGTGGGCATGCTACTTTGCGTGCCCTGCACCACTCAGGCCAAGAGTTATCCGTTTGAAGTGACCTTGTCAGGTACACGGAATAGTGTCGCGCTGGCTGATCAGGTGACCAGCATTGAATGGCGCGCCCGAAAAGTGACGAAAAAAAGCCATGTGACGCCCGATGAACTTGCGGAAATTCGCGCCAAGGCAAAAGCGTTAATCGGATAAGAGCGAATACTGACGGCCCTAAGCCGTCAGTTATTCTTTAGTGCCCACGCCGCGCCTGCATCATCGCAAGCCGAAACTGGCGGACATCCTGTGGTGTCCAGCAGCGGCAGGATAAAGGCGCGGTGTCGTCGACCGCGGCGGGCAGCGGGACTTTGTTTAGCGTGCCACGATTGCAAATCGCACAGGCTAAGGTGGCGGAGGGTACGCCAAGATAGCGCGCCACCTCCGGCAAGGTCATCAGTGAAGTACGCATCATAACCTCCTCGTTACATGTGATTTCACTGACATGGTTGAGCAGTTTTCAGCGAAATTTTTTGATCCCGATCAGGTGATGAATTATTTTTGGTTAAAAAATAATCACAACGTCATCAGCATCTCGTGCCACGCCATACCGCCATGATCGGACGCCGAAGGTTTGATGTACTGATAGCCAAACTTTTTATACAGATCAACATGATGGGTTTTGCACATCAAATGGATGGTCTGCTTATCCATTTTCTTCATGATAGTGATGAACTGTTGCATCATCAGCGTGCTGTAACCTTTACCCTGATATGCCGGATCGAGCACCACTGACATTATCACCACGTTGGGTGCAGCAGGGTCATGCCCGATTAACTCCTTGAACTCCTCATCTGACATCACCACGTCCCAGGCACAACCCGCGTTAATAAAGCCAATGACCTGACTCTCGCTTTCCAGGCACATAAACCCCTGCGGATACTGCCTAATACGGGTCGCGATTTTTTCGCGCGTGGCAGCCTCATCGCCTTCGTAGGCATCAATTTCAATGGCATAGCAGCGATCAACATCGGCTAAGGTGGCACTACGGAACATCAAATTCGACACAGCAGACCTCTAAACATAACATCTCGTGGACGCCATTTTAGCAGGGTGTCATGGGGAAAGGTTGAGAGAATAGAGCGCTGCTTCGCAGCAGCGCGACTGTTTTAAATAACTTCCACTACCCGATTTTCACGTGCGCTAATAAACGCGGCATCCAGTACCGCCAGGACTTCAATCGCCTGCTCTGGCGTCACTGGAGGTTCGCTGCCATCGCGAACCGCTTTAGCAAAGGCTTCGTAATAAGCGTGATAGGCGCCCTGTTCGGAAGGCACTCGTTCTGAGCCTTGCGGCGTATTGAGCGTGCCCCAGTGCTCAGGCTGCTCATAGCCCCAGGCTGCAAGATCGTCCGCTGGGCGCTGGCCTGCAAAAATGGCCTGCGCCTGCACATCCGTACCTTGTGAAACAAAGCTACCGGCATCGCCATACAAACGAAACTCACGGCAAACAAAGCGATTCAGTTTGGTGGCAGAGAGATAAGACGTGGTTCCGTTGTGGTGCTTAAGCGTCAGCACAAAACTGGCGTCAGTCGGACCTTCCGGCAGATCGATGATATCCAGTTGCGCATAAACTGACTTTACCGGCCCCAACAGGAACAACGCCTGATCGACAATATGACTGCCTAAATCTCGCAACAGACCGCCGGTTTCGCCCCCTTCAAGGGTATTGGCATCGTCAAAATCCATGCGGTTGTGCAATCGCCACACTTTCCCTACACGATTTTGCTCGATGAGTTTTTTCAGCGTGCGTACATCATGGTCAAAACGTCGATTGTGATAAACGCTTAGCACCACCCCTTTTGCTTTTGCGGCTGCAGCCAGTTCGCGGCCCGTTTTCGCATCGGGCGCAAAGGGTTTATCCGCAATAACGGCCACACCGGCTGCAATCGCTTCCAGCACCAACTCTCGTCGCGTTTGCGGTGGCGTGGTAATAGTCACCGCCTCCACACCTGCCGCCAGCATTTCGGTCAAACTGGCATAAATCGGGATGTTGGGAAAATCCGCTTTCGCTCGTGCGATAGTCGCTGGCGCACGCGCCACGATGCCAGCTAGCTCCACGCCTTCAGCCGCATTAATAAATGGCGCGTGGAAATGTTTTCCGCCCGTTCCATAGCCCACGATACCGATTTTCATGCTGCCTCCTTGTGATAGATAAAAGTCGTAAGGCAATCAGTAATAACATAATTGCAACAACTTAAACGGCTCTCACCAGCAAATATGGCACAAAAATATCATTTTTAGGAAAAATGGCTTTATTGTGCCGCAGGAAAATTGCGCTTTATGGGTGCAAAATCACTGACGCTTTTGTCCAGCAAACGCTGAGGACGGAAATCTGCCAGCAGATCGCTACTCTGTTCCTGCACCAACTCCTGCGCCACCAGCTTGCCTATCAACGGTGACAGCGTGATCCCGCTGTGCGTCACTGCCACATAAACACGCTGATGAGGCGTGACAAAACCAATAGCGGGCAGTCCGTCTGCTGGCCGTGCACGTTGCCCGATTACAATGTTCTCAATCTGCAATTCGCCAGCACCGGCAAACAACGCGTGATAACGTTCGCGGAACTGCTGCGCAATATCTCCGTGTAAGGCAGGTGGCGAGGCAGGATCGGCAAGATCGTCCAGTTCCAGTGCTTGTAACAGCAATCTCCCTCCACCATCCGGGCGCACATTAAGCTGTGGCGAAATCAGATTGGCCGCCAGCGACAGCGGCTGTGGCGTAGTGCGCGCGAGGAAGCTACAGGCCACCGCGTTGGGTTTGCTGGTATCAAGTAGCGCCAGATCAACATTGAGGGTGTTAAGCAGTTGATTCGCCCAGCGGCCGGTGGCAATCACCACGCGATCGCCCTGCCACTTCTCGCCGTTTACCAGATGCAGCGTGACGCCATCAGCCTGTTCGCTAAGACGTTCAATCGCATGTTGTTGATGCAATATCGCCCCATTGGCACGCGCTTCAGACCAGAGTCGTGACATGTACAGCGCCGGATGCAATACCGATTCCGTTGGGAAATGCCAGACGCTTCCACTTACCGCCTGTGAACGCAGATCCGGCACTTCACGCTGCAGCGCATCCGGTGTCACTTCATGTGCGGGATAACCCAGCGATTGCAGTGAGGTAGCGCGTTGTAGCAGCCTCTGCTGCGCCTCGCCTTCTGCCGCCCACTCCCAGGTGCCACAGGTTTCCAGCCAGCGCAGACCATTGGTTTGCGAGAGCTGCAAACGAGTGTGTTCTTCCATTGAGAGGGCATTGAGCTGGTGATAACTGAGGGGTTGTTTACCGTTGGAATTGACCCAGGCGAAAGTGGTGCTGCTGGTGCCAGCACCGATATGCTGCTGCTCAAAAATCGTAACCTGTACGCCCTGCAAGGATAATGCGCGCGCCACCGCTAAACCGATGACGCCGCCGCCCACTATCGCAATCTTTTGAGTTGTCATGAATGGCTCCTGAATGAATAGCCCTATCATAACAACGTTCACCTGCAGAGATTGCAATCGCTATATAACGCTTATTGCGCAGGATATAAGAAAATCCTCTGACGCCAGAGAATAAATTTATACCGTCGTCAGCATTTTCCCATTTGAGAAATAGGCCAGCAAATTCTCCAGCACATTATTTGCCATGCCTTCACGGGTTTCATGGGTGGCACTCGCAATATGTGGGGTTAATAACACATTATCTAATTCACGCAGCGCAGGATGAATAACCGGTTCTTGCGGGAAAACATCCAGCGCGGCGCCTTTTATCACACCCTGCTGCAATGCCTGGATGAGATCGCTTTCATTCACGACCGTGCCGCGTGCAATGTTGATCAGCACACCCGATTTCCCCAACGCCGCCAGCACTTTTGCGTCCACCAGCTGGATATTCTCTGGACTACCTGGCAGCGCCAGCACCAGGAAATCGCTGAATGCCGCCAGCTGTTCAATGTTCTCACAGCGTTGGTAAGGCACATCTTTTTGACTACGCGCGGTATAAGCTATCTCCATACCGAATGCCTCAGCACGACGGGCAATCGCCTGACCAATCGCACCCAAGCCCGCGATGCCCATGCGTTTCCCGCTGGCTTTACTGGAAAGCGAAGTGCCGGTGTTTTCCCACGCCCCAGAGCGGGCGAACTGATGATTGGCCACCAGGTTGCGTGAAAAGGCTAATGTCAGCGTCATGGCTAAATCGGCGACATCATCGGTAAGAATATCGCTGGTGATGCTGACCTGAATATCATGTTTAGCCGTGTAATTCAGATCGATACGATCGGTTCCCACACCAAACACCGCAATGGCTTTACAGGCAGGCAACTGTTCCAGAATCGACGTTTCTACACCCACGTCACCGCGCGTCACGATGCCCTGAATCTCTTTGCCCTGGCGCTGAAGAAATAGCGCAGTGTCCTGCTCATCATATAAACGGTGGCAATGAAAATGTTGCGAGAGTTTTTCGTCCAGCTGCGGCATCAGTGGCTGGATAATCAGAATATGGGGTTGCGAAGACATCATTATTTTCCCGAATGGATGTGCATGTCGTTCCAGACTACCGGATGAATTTATGTTACGGCACCCCTGTTACTTTTTTCGCTAATAAGATCACGGGGAAAGTGAGATGAATCTCGAGAAATAATTCGGTTGTCATTTCGGATCTGTCTTTACCGTAATGCGTTGAGCACGCTGGCGAACTCACCTTACGCAGTCTACGGTTAATAAAAAAACCATAACAATTCAACTTACCATGGAAAGCCGCTATGACCGCCCATGTCGACATCACAGCAAGCCAGGAACACGAACTTCACTCTTTGCAGCAATTATTGCAGGCGCATTTTGAGCAATTGCTGCCTGCGGGCCAGCCGACCGATCAGGTTCGTGCCGCAATGCGCGCCGGTGCGCTGGCGCCGGGTAAACGCATCCGTCCGCTGCTGCTGTTGTTGGCTGCGCGGGATATGGGCTGTAATGCATCGCAACATGGCATTCTTGATCTCGCCTGCGCAGTTGAAATGGTGCATGCCGCGTCGCTGATCCTCGATGATATTCCCTGCATGGATAATGCTCAGATGCGACGCGGTCGCCCAACGGTACATCGCGAATTTGGCGAAAGCGTGGCGATTCTGGCAGCGATTGCCCTGCTGAGCCGCGCCTTTGAAGTGATCGCCGTTGCGCCGGGTTTAGCCGACCTGCAGAAATCAGAGGCGATTGCCGAACTCTCTTCTGCCGTGGGTTTACAAGGTTTGGTGCAGGGCCAATTCCAGGATCTGCACCAGGGCACGCAATCGCGTAGTCCGGAAGCCGTGGCACTCACTAATGAACTCAAAACCAGCGTGCTGTTCCGTGCCACCTTGCAAATTGCGGCGATTGCCGCGGAAGCAACCCCCGCTATGCGCCAGAAACTCAGCTACTTCGCGCAGGATTTAGGTCAGGCTTTCCAGCTACTCGACGATCTCGCAGACGGCAGTAAACACACCGGTAAGGACATCAATCAGGATCAGGGAAAATCGACGCTGGTACAGATGCTTGGTTCTGAAGGTGCTGAACGCCGTCTGCGTGACCATTTGCGCAGTGCGGATGCGCATCTTGCCTGCGTCTGCCATCGTGGTATTGCTACCCGCCAATATATGCACGCCCTGTTTAATCAACAGCTGGCGATGTTTCACTGATCGCGGCGCTGCCAATGGGGCATTTTGCCGTGATTGCGCCACCACTGTACAGCCACTTCCACGCGCTGCAGGCGTTGTCGCAGACGCTGATTGCGCGTGGCCACCGCATCACCTTTGTCCAACAGGACGATGCACGCCACCTGCTTGACGATGGATGCGTAAGTTTCAGCACTGTCGGTGAGCGCAGCCATCCGCCCGGCTCTTTAGCGCGGGTATTACAGCATCTGGCCTCGCCACTCTCTTTATGGCGTGTAATCGGTGATATCGCGGACAGTACCGATATGCTGTGTCGTGAACTGCCAGCGCGCTTAACCTCGTTGCAAGTCGATGGTGTGATCACCGATCAAATGGAGGCGGCAGGCGGATTAGTTGCCGAAGCGTTGCAACTGCCCTTTGTTTCAGTGGCCTGTGCATTACCGGTCAATCGCGAACCTGGCATTCCCCTGGCGGTGATGCCGTTTCGTTTCGGCCAGGATGATAAAGCACTGCAACGTTTTCAGGCCAGCCAGGATATTTATGATCGCCTGATGCAGCGCCACGGCGCGGTGATCAGTCACCATGCGCAAAAATGGGGATTGCCCGATCGCCACAGCCTGCATCAGTGTTTGTCACCGCTAGCGCAGATTAGCCAGCTCGTTCCAGCATTTGATTTTCCGCGCCAGCATCTGCCCAACTGTTTTCATTCCGTTGGACTGCTGCGCGCATCAAAACCGCCCCGCGCAGCCACGGCCCCCTGGCCTGAGTTGCGACAGCCGGTGGTTTATGCCTCTTTTGGTACCTTGCAAGGCCATCGTTTTCGCTTGTTCCTGCATCTCGCGCAAGCTTGCCGCAATCAGCAACTCTCGTTAGTCATCGCCCATTGTGGCGGCCTGGACGCCGATCAGGTGCACCAACTGGAGCGCGCCGGTGCCGCGTGGGTAACCGATTTTCTTGATCAGCAGGCCGCGCTGCAACATGCGCAACTGTTCATCACTCATGCCGGACTCAACAGCACATTAGAATCACTGGAATGGGGCACCCCGATGCTGGCGCTGCCGCTGGCTTTTGACCAGCCCGGCGTGGCGTCACGTATTGCCTGGCACGGCGTCGGGCATCGCGCATCTCGCTTTAGCCGCGTGCATCAACTGGAGCTGCACCTGCAGCAACTTCTGGCGGATGAGGGCTATCGGCTGCGGAGCTCGCCGATTCAGGCGCAGCTTCAGCGCGCCGGTGGTTGCGAGCGCGCCGCAGACATTGTGGAGCAGGCATTAGGCCAGCAACGCGTTGTACTGGCGGAGGCGACCTGATGCCCGAACATTATGACGTGATTTTAGTGGGCGCTGGATTGGCTAACGGACTGATTGCATTGAAGCTACGTCAAAGCCAGCCGCAGTTGCGTATTCTTTTACTGGAAAGCCACACGCATCCGGCAGGCAATCATACCTGGTCCTTCCATCAGGACGATCTCAGCCCGGAACAGCTTCACTGGTTACAACCGTTGATTGCCTATCGCTGGCCGGGTTATCAGGTGCGTTTCCCCGCACTGCGCCGAAATCTAAATGAGGAATATTGCTCAATCACCTCTGCGGATTTTGCCCAACGGCTTTATGAGGTCATGGCGGAAGATCTGTGGATCGATACCCCGGTGAATGAGGTGCGACCCACACAGGTCACCCTTGCAGACGATCGCGTGCTGCATGCTGCAGTGGTGATTGACGGTCGTGGCCTGCAACACACGCCGCATCTTCAACTCGGCTATCAGGCCTTTGTCGGTCAGGAGTGGCATCTGGCTAAGCCTCACGGTTTAACGCAGCCAATTTTGATGGATGCCACCGTCGATCAGCAGCAAGGCTACCGTTTTGTTTACACCTTACCGTTGAGTGCGGATCGTCTTTTAATTGAAGATACGCACTACATCAATCAGCCCACGCTGGCAGAGCACACCGCGCGGCAGAATATCGCCGACTACGCCAAAGCGTACCACTGGCCATTGAGTCTTCTGCTGCGGGAAGAGCAAGGTTCGCTGCCGATCACGTTGAGTGGCGATATCGATGCTTTCTGGCAGCAACAGCGTGGTCAGCCATGCAGCGGGTTACGCGCGGGCTTGTTTCACGCCACCACCGGCTACTCGTTGCCCACGGCCATATCGCTGGCGGAGTTGACCGCTGGGTTACTGCCCTGTGATGCGGCAACGCTCAGTCGCGCCATCGAACAGTTTGCGCGCGAGCAATGGCGAACGCAGCGTTTTTTCCGTCTTCTCAACCGGATGCTGTTTTTGGCCGGACGCCCGGAGCAACGCTGGCGTGTGATGCAGCGCTTTTACCGGCTCGATGCCGAATTAATCAGCCGCTTTTACGCCGGGCAACTCCGCCTCAGCGACAAAGCGCGCATTTTATGTGGCAAACCGCCGGTGCCGATCGGCGAAGCGGTACGCGCACTGATGATGACCTCTTCTAAACCAGGGAAGAAATAATGACACGCACCTATGTGATTGGCGCCGGTTTTGGCGGCCTGGCGCTGGCTATCCGGCTACAGGCGGCAGGCATTCCCACCACGCTACTTGAGCAGCGCGATAAACCCGGCGGACGCGCCTATGCCTGGCAGGAACAAGGCTTTACTTTTGATGCCGGGCCAACGGTGATCACCGATCCCACGGCGATTGAAGAGCTGTTTACGCTGGCCGGAAAATCACTCAGCGATTATGTCGAGTTAATGCCGGTTACGCCCTTCTATCGTTTGTGCTGGGAAGACGGTAAGCAGCTCAACTATGACAACAATCAACCGCTGCTGGAGCAGCAGATTGCCAACTTCAATCCGGCCGATGTGGCAGGTTATCGCCAGTTCCTCGCCTACTCACGCGAGGTGTTTAAAGAGGGCTATCTGAAACTGGGCACAGTACCTTTTTTGCATTTCCGTGACATGCTGCGCGCCGGCCCTCAGCTCGGCCGATTGCAGGCGTGGCGCAGCGTTTACAGTATGGTGGCGAAATTTATACAGGACGATCACCTGCGCCAGGCATTCTCTTTTCACTCGCTGCTGGTTGGCGGTAATCCTTTTGCAACGTCTTCGATTTATACCTTGATTCATGCACTGGAACGCGAATGGGGCGTATGGTTTCCGCGTGGCGGTACCGGCGCACTGGTGCAGGGTATGGCAAAGCTGTTTACCGACCTCGGTGGCGAACTGTTACTTAACGCTGAAGTAAGCCAGCTTGAGACGCAGGGCAATCGGATCAGTGCAGTGCAGCTGAAAGACGGTCGCCATTTTGCGGCAAAAGCCGTGGCATCGAATGCTGATGTGGTGCATACCTATGATCGGTTGCTGCGTGGGCACCCCGCCGCCGGTAAACGCGCCGCCACGCTGAAACGTAAACGCATGAGTAACTCGTTATTTGTCCTTTACTTCGGTCTGAATCATCCGCATTCACAGTTGGCGCATCACACCGTGTGTTTTGGCCCGCGCTATCGCGAACTGATTGACGAGATTTTCAATAGCGACCAGCTTTCAGACGATTTTTCGCTTTATCTGCATGCGCCCTGCTCCAGCGATCCCTCACTGGCTCCGGCAGGCTGTGGCAGTTTTTACGTATTGGCACCGGTGCCGCATCTCGGCACGGCGGCGATCGACTGGCAACAGGAAGGACCGCGTTTACGCGATCGCATTTTTGCTTATCTGGAGGAGCACTATATGCCGAGACTACGTCAGCAACTGGTGACGCACCGCATGTTTACGCCGTTTGATTTTCGCGACACGCTGCACGCCCATCAGGGTTCAGCGTTTTCGCTGGAACCGATTTTGACGCAGAGCGCGTGGTTCCGCCCGCATAACCGCGATGCAGATATTGCTAATCTCTATCTGGTCGGGGCCGGCACACACCCTGGCGCCGGTGTACCTGGTGTGATTGGCTCGGCGAAAGCTACTGCGCAGTTGATGCAGGAGGATCTTGCTGGATGAATCGCCAACCCTTGCTTGAGCAAGTGACTCAGACCATGGCGGTCGGCTCGAAAAGCTTTGCCACCGCTGCGAAATTATTCGATGCGCCCACGCGCCGCAGCACACTGATGCTGTATGCGTGGTGTCGTCACTGTGACGATGTGATTGACGGACAAACGCTGGGCGAAGGCGGTACACAGCATGTTGTGGAAGATGCCGAAGCACGCATGCTGCATCTGCAAATTGAAACTCGCCGCGCCTACAGCGGTGCGCACATGGATGAGCCAGCCTTTAAGGCGTTCCAGGAAGTGGCCTTAATCCACCAGTTACCTCCCCAACTGGCGTTCGATCATCTGGAGGGCTTTGCGATGGATGCGCGTGAGGCGCGCTACGTAACGTTCGAGGATACCCTACGTTATTGCTATCACGTTGCGGGAGTAGTCGGCCTGATGATGGCTCGCGTAATGGGAGTTCGCGATGAAGCGGTGCTGGACCGCGCCTGCGATTTGGGGCTGGCCTTCCAGCTCACCAACATTGCGCGTGACATCGTTGAGGATGCGCAGAATGGACGCTGTTACCTGCCGCAAAGCTGGCTGGATGAAGCGGGCTTAACTGGCCAGAACCTGGCCGATCCGCAACATCGCGCCGTCCTGGCGCCTCTGGCGGCGCGACTGGTGAGCGAGGCGGAACCCTATTATCACTCGGCACGCTCTGGTTTACCTGGGTTGCCGCTGCGCTCCGCGTGGGCTATTGCCACCGCGCGCGGCGTCTATCGTGAAATCGGTGTGAAGGTGCAACATGCGGGTGAACACGCCTGGGACACGCGACAACGCACCAGCAGCGGCGAAAAACTGACGCTGCTGGTGAAAGGTGCCGGACTGGCGCTTACTTCTCGGCTGACTCGTCCGGAGTCACGTCCTGAGGGGTTGTGGCAGCGTCCGCGTTAACAGACTTGTGGCGCTGTCTAAGCGCCGCCTGCAACTTATGCAACGGCGGCGCATAGAGAAAGCCGAATGAGACGCACCCCTCGCGCCCCCGCACCGCATGATGCATGCGGTGCGCCATATACAGGCGCTTAAGGTAACCTTTCCGCGGAATGTAGCGGAACGGCCAGCGCTGATGCACCAGGCCATCGTGCACCATAAAATAGAGTGCGCCGTACAAGGTCACGCCCGCGCCAATCCACTGTAGCGGCCAATAGCCGTTTACACCGATGTAAATCAGCGCAATCGCCATGAACATAAACACCACGGCATAGAGATCGTTTAGTTCAAACTTACCGTCGTGCGGTTCATGGTGTGACAAATGCCAGCCCCAGCCCCAACTGTGCATGATGTACTTATGCGACAGCGCCGCCACCACTTCCATCACCACCACTGACGCCAGCAAAATCAGCGTATTCCATAACCAATGCATCGTGCGTCCATTTGTGTTGAAAGGAGGCTTTAAAGGTGGACGCGGATGGAGGGAGAGGCAAGTCAATTCGGGGAAAATTTAGCTTTCATGTTTGATGGACGCACACCGTGCGCCCATCAAATACTAGCGGGTAATGATTTTCACGATATCGCTGACGATCTTATGCCCATCAATCCGCGTACACACATGAACATTGGCAGGTACATCACGCAGCGGCACGGTTTGACCCAGGGTTAATCGCCCGGCGGTTTCAATACCAATCGCCATTGCGGTAAATTCCCCTACCTGTGCATCCGCTGCAACGGCGACCGCGAGCGGATCGTACAACACGCACCCTTCCGACCAGTCAAACATTGGCGCGTCGAAGTAGCAGGCGCACACTTGCTTAAACAGTTGATTAAGCGGCTTGTCATCACCAATACCAACCAGATGTTCACGCGTCAGGACTAATCCAGCATCCGCGTTGGTGACATCCAGACTGACCATCGAGAGTGGAATTCCCGAACGGAATACAATGTCAGCGGCTTGCGGATCGAACCAGATATTGCACTCCGCTACCGGCGTGATATTGCCGCGACCCCATTTCGCATCAATGCCTAACGCACCTGCCATCATTACGACGTCTTTGATCAATGGCGCGATATCGGGCGCCTTAATCAGTGCCAGCGCGAGGTTACTCTGTGCGCCGATACACACCAGCGTGATTTCGCCCGGATGCTGGCGTACCAAATCAATGATCAACTCACTGGCGTGCTGACCACAGTGTGAATCTTCCAGCGCGGGCAGCGCAATACTGCCTTCCTGCCCACGCGGACCTTGATATGCCTTTTGCAGCAGCTCGGGTAAGGCGCCGCTCATCGGCGTTGCCTGCCCTATCGCGACCGGGATATCACTACGCCCTGCTACCTGCAGAATACGGGTGGCACAGCGCGCACCCAGCGCCGGCGGGCAATTGCCAAACACGGTGGTAATGGCCAGTAAATCCAGCCGCGGATCTTGTAGAGCCAGCATGATGGCGATGGGATCGTCTGCATCGGTGCCGGGAATCCCGATAGCCGGATCGGTATCAATAATGATTTTACGTGCGCTCACAGTCACTCCTTACAGGCCCATTTTGATCAGTTTCTGCATGTTGTCTTTGTCCAGACTTTCCAGGCTGTCACCAAACAGTGTGTGATTGGCGTTATCGACGCGCATTTTGCCCATACCTTCTATTTGCGTGCTTTCTGTTATCGGTTTGCCCTCTGCCACCATTTTGCCGATGCGCACAAACAACTCACCTGCGGTCATTGGATTCCAGATATAGCCGCCTTTAATGTTGCCGTTACGCACCAGGGTCTGAGCCTGACTTGGGCTGTAAGCCCCCACTACGCACACTTTGTCTTTAGCACCCCGTTCCTGCACCGCACGGCCTGCACCCACCGGGCCTGGCGAACCAAATGCCATCATCCCTTTGAAATCAGGATATTTGAGCATCATCTCTTTGGTGACGCGCATCGAATCATCCACTGATTCACCCGTACCGAATAGATCGCCGACCTGCTGCATTTTTGGATAATGCTGTTTCTGATAATCAATGGCGGACTGCGCCCATACGCGGTGCAGCGGGATGGTTAAACTGCCGACGATAATGGAATACTGCCCCTGCTCGTGCATACATTGCGCCATGAGTTGCATATGACGCTCGCCGAAGGATTTCGCATCCACCAATTCAAAATCCCAGTCGGCATATTTCTGACCCGGTGATTCATGCACGATAACTTTGATGCCGGCATCTTTGGCTTTTTTCAGCACCGGCTCCAGCGCGGCCGGATCGACAGGCACCACACCAATGATATCCACCTTCTGCACAATCAGGTCTTCGATAGCTTTCACCTGCTGTGCCGGATCCTGCGCGATCGGGCCGACCTGCCACGCATTGATACCTTCTTTAGCCGCCTCCTTTTTGATGCCCTCTTCCATCGAGTTAAACCAGGCGTTGCCGCCCACTTTGACTACCACGCCCATTTTGAGCGGTTCTGCAGCGAAGGCGCTGCTGCAAAGGGCAAGAGAGATTAAGGCTGCTGATATTTTTTTCATTATGTTCACCATTATTGTCTTTGTAGGTTTTTGAAATGTCGGAGGAAGACATAACGTGCTGGTCGGTAAAAAATTGTGCTAACGAGGAAATAAGTTAGAGGAATCGTTGGGTGAAAATTGTGCACAGGCCGAGATTATCCGCACGGACTTTAGCTTGATGGCCAGTTGTGAGAACGATCCGAGATCAAATGCAAAATGGATGTGGTTGCATTTTAATCAGCGAGATTCATCACAACTGAATGGATTAAACTGCATTGCAATTTTCACTATCCGGATTAGCGAGAAATGAATCAGCAAAAGGTTGATGCCCGAGTGTGACGGTTTATGTGTGGATGACTGTTTTATGCACATTCCCGGCGATGCCTTCGATGAATATAGAGACCGACTGCAATAAGGCTGAAAACTTTACAATTCAAAATGTCCTCGCTAGTATTCCCCCCTCTCAGCGGAAATGAACTGCTGCGTAAGCGTTAACGTCAATCAACGCACCATATGCAGAATTGTTCTGCCTCAACTCTATGGTGCGCAAATATGTCCCATACCGCTATTGCCCAAAATCCTGCCCTGCGACGCGCGGGTTTTTTCCTGTTTCTTTTGCTGCTTACTGCCGCCAATCTGCGCACGCCAATTACAGCCACCGGACCCATACTGGAGAATATCCGCGCCAGTTTTGGACTGAGCGCCAGTGCTGCAGGCGTGATCAACTTCTTACCGCTGCTGATGTTCGCCACACTGGCACCGCCTGCTGCCTGGTTTGGTAATCGTTTTGGTCTGGAACGCAGTTTGTGGGGCTCACTGCTGCTGATCACGCTGGGGTCGCTGCTGCGCATTTCCGGCAGTGAAAACGCCATGTGGGCGGGTACGTTGATTCTGAGCTCCGGTATTGCCGCCGCCAACGTATTGCTGCCGCCACTGATCAAGCGTGACTTTACCGAGCACACAGCGCGCTACATCGGGTTGTATGCCATGGTGATGGGAATTTCAGCCAGTATCGCATCAGGCATTGCGGTGCCTTTGGCTGAGGCCAGCTCAGCAGGCTGGCGCCTGTCGCTCGCGGTGTGGTTAGTGCCGGCGTTTATCGCCCTGTTCGCCTGGCTGCCTTATCTGAAAAAATCGGGTCCGCAAGCACACGCGGCAGCAACCCACAGCGTGACGCGCTCGCCCTGGCGTTCAGCATTGGGCTGGCAGGTTTCGCTGTTTATGGCCAGTCAGTCACTGCTGTTTTATACCCTGATTGGCTGGTTCACGCCGTTTGCGCAAGACAACGGCATCAGTCAGATCGAAGCGGGCGGCATGCTATTCGTCTATCAGATTGTTGCCATTGTCTCCAATCTCGCCTGCATGAGCGCCCTAAAGCGGCTGCGTGACCAGCGTGCCATTGGCTTTGTCGCTTCATCTTTGATTTTTGCTGCAGTGCTCGGCTTACTGTTGCTGCCGTCATGGTCGCTTTTGTGGTTGATTCTGGCTGGACTTGGTGCGGGCGCATCGCTGGTGATCAGCCTGTCGTTGTTTAATCTGCGCACCCAGGATCATCGCCAGGCATCGAAACTCTCCGGTATGGCGCAATGTGTCGGCTATGGACTAGCAGCACTTGGCCCGCTGTGTTTCGGCATGCTGCACGATGCCAGCGGCAACTGGCTGGTGCCGCTGATCATGCTGCTGGCGGTCACAGTGGTTCAGATGGTGATGGCGCTACTGGCGGGCCGCGCCCGCCATATTTGATGTCAGGCCGATATCCGACTCTCCTGCCGTTCGAGTTCACGCATTAGCGGAATCACTTCGCGGCCGAAGAACTCGACGTCCTCATGGAAGTGCAGAAATGCCAGCAGCAGCAAATCGACGCCTGCGCGCTTCAACGCCATGATGCGCTCGGCGATCTGTTGCGGGGTGCCGATTAAATTGGTCTTAAAGCCGTCGTTATACTGCACCAGATCTTCAAACGACGATTTTGCCCAGTTGCCCTCACCTTCTGGTGACGCACTTCCTGCGTTTTTCACCTCATACTGGAAACCTTTAACGGCATCCGGATTGGCTTTTGCGATGATTTCCTGCAATACAGCCTGGGCTTCCTGCTCAGTATCACGGACGATGACAAATCCGTTTAAACCGATTTTAACCTGATGTCCGTTGGTGTCTGCTTTCGCCTGAATGTCATCAACTTGCTGTCGCACACCTTCAGGCGTATTGCCGTTAGTGAAATACCAGTCCGAAACGCGCGCCGCCATATCACGCGCTGCACGTGAGCTGCCGCCCTGGAAGATTTCAGGTAAGGGTGAAAGGGGTTTAGGTTTTAACGCGTAGTCGCGGAATCGATAAAAATCTCCTGCAAAGGTGAAACTGCCTTCGCGCCAGATACCTTTAAGGCAACGAATAAACTCTTCAGACCTTAAGTAACGCTCTTCATGATCGAGCCAGGGCTCGCCTATCGCTTTAAATTCTCCGCGGAACCAGCCGCTGACAATGTTAACGGCAATGCGTGGACCGTAAAGATGGCTGATGGTAGCAATCTGCTTGGCGGCCAGCACGGGATTCCATGGGCCGGGCAGAAGCGCGGCAATCACTTTGAGCTTTGAGGTGTGGCTAAGCAAATCCTGCGAAAAGGTCACCGATTCATGCTGGTTATCAGCACCGTAACCAGCGGTAAATCGAATCTGCGTCAGGGCATAGTCGAACCCTGCCTTCTCAGCGATTTTTGCCAGTTCACGGTTATACTCCGCATCCCAACGCGTGCGCTGTTCAATCTGACTGATCACTAATCCACCGGACACATTGGGCACCCAGTAAGCAAACTGCAGGGGGGTCTGTTCAGACATCGGCTTCTCCTGTCGATATATAGCCTAAAAGCATGAATTTTTGATCGTTCCAATCTTTTCAATATATAAAGGGTCATGCAGTAGCTGTGCCAGAATTGTGTAATGCTTAATCGATTGATTTTATTTAGATGAGAGCGATACTAAACAGCCGAGAAGTTGCACATACAACAGCAGTTGTTAATCAGCCGCTGCAATTGCAACTGTTGCAGGAGTGTAAATTGAATCTTCGCGTTGAAAAAATCACCCCGGCTATCCCTGGCTTTTCGCAATTAAAAGCAGAGAGCATGTACCTGGGATTTAATATGCTTCGCAGGCTCGATGACAACTGGCGAAACGGCACTAATCGTTTCGATCTTCCCGGCGAAAAGCTGTTGGGGCTGTTTTCAGACAATGAACTGATTGGCGTTGGCGGCTTGAACCAGGACCCATTTATGGCGAATTGTCGGGCTGGCAGGGTTCGTCATCTTTATCTGGCTCAACGCTATCGCGGTATGAAGCTGGGAACGTTGTTACTGCAACAGATCATTAAGGATGCCGAAATCCACTTTGCATTGATTAATTCCCATGCACCAAGCACAGCGTTTTCATTTTATGAACGGGCGGGTTTTCATTGCTTAGTGGATCAGGAGATCAGCACGCATCGGCTACAACTCGTTGTAGTTATTGAGTGAGATGGCGCGAATTCCCATTCTGCAACGCGGCAATAAACTCCTGCATCAGCGGCCTGTTATCGTCCTTCCGCCACACGGCATATAAGGTGATCTCCAGCGGCAGCCAAGGCAGCATCACCAGCGAAACGGCATCGGCCACCCGACTCGCCAGGCTTTGCTGAATGAATGTGAAACCCAGCCCCGCTTCAACGCAGGCAAGGGCAGCCATCGGCCCGCTCACCTCGAAGGTAATATCCGGCTGAAAACCTGCTTGCTCACATGCCTCAAGCAATCGTGCACGGGCGGCCGGGTTCAGTTGTGCGTGGTCGGCTATCCAGCGTTGTTTTTGTAAATCAGCGGGTGTGGGTGCTGCAATGGCCTGTGCTTTCGGCATCGCTAGCAGGATCGGTTCTGTCAGCACTTGTTTCTGCGAGAACAGGTTGCCTTTTTCGGGAGGGGTATGCAGCAGCGCGACATCCAGCGCCTTTTCCTCGAGCAGTTCGCGCTGTTGTCTGGAACGCATGGCGTGCAGATGTATCGCGATGCCTCTCATCTGATCAATCCGCGCAATCGCCTCTGGCAGTATGCGTGAGTGTATCGCCGCCTCAACATAACCGATATCCAATCGTCCAATATCAACCTGCGTCAGGGTGCGACCGTAATCGGCGAGACGCGCGTGGTGTTGCAGAAAAGGCGTGACCTCATCCAGAAATTTTCGCCCGGCTTCCGTTAACCGCAGGCGCTTTTTCTCACGATGAAACAGCGTGACACCTAACTCACTCTCAAGTTGTTGGATTTGCCTGCTCAGTGGGGATGCCGAGATATGCAGTTTTTCCGCCGCCTGACCGACATGTTCCAGCAGCGCCACAGTGGCGAAAGATCGCAGTAATTTAATGTCCACAGCTATTTTGGTCTCAACTCAGTCGAAAATGATGATAGTCACACCCATCGGTTCACTGCAATATTTCATTGGTGATGCAGCTTAATGATTAAACAGTGTTTTCTCTTCCGATGATGAACAAGGCGATAATGATGGTTAAACCCTCCTCCTCTCAGCGCGTGGGCAAGTATCTGATCACGGCGATCAGTGACGGCACTATGAAAGCCAGCCTGGCGCTGCTCTCCGGCATTGATATCCCCGTAGCAGAGTCAATACAAGAGCAATCGGGTATCGATGTGCCGGGTGATATTCATATTTATTGTTATCTGATTCGCGGTGAAGGACGCACGATCCTGATCGATAGCGGTATGGGTGCCGTCAATCATATTGGCGGGGAATTACAGCCTAACTTGATAGCGTTGGGTGTTGACCCCAAAGCCATTGATACCCTGTTGCTGACGCATTGCCATCCCGATCATATTGGTGGCTTACTTAATGCCAACGGGCAACCCGCCTTCGTGAACGCGCAACTCTATTTGCCTCCGGCTGAAGCGGCATTTTGGCTGGATGACAAAAGACTCGAAACAATGAACGAACGAACGCAAAGAAATGCCTTGCTGGTGCGTCGAACGATGGATGCTTATCGGCCCAATCTGCACCTGATTGAGCAGGACAACATCAATGCGGATATTCGGGCCATCAATTTACCCGGCCACACTCCGGGCCATACCGGATACCTGATTGATTCATGCGATGAGCGTTTACTGATTTGGGGCGATATTGTGCACTACCCGCATATCCAGTTAGCCCGACCAGAGGTTTCCATTTCCTTTGATAACGATGCGGCACTGGCCGAAGCCACGCGCAAATCAATTCTCGAACAGGTTTCAAGGGACAAAACGCGGGTAGCAGGCATGCATTTTGGCGCATCGGCATTTGGCTATATTGAGGGTGATGTGCACTCCGGTTATCTGCTGCGGCCAAAAACTGATTAAGACGCTGAGCTGTGAAAGTCGTTGACGGTGCCACGCGTCAGATGATCCTGCGTGGTCGCTGTAAGAAAGGCTTCCAGCAGCCCGGGGAAGCGCGCGTTCAGATCGTCACGACGCAGTGATAACAGATTTTCACGGCCGGAAGGCTTCTGCCAGATGACACCACTGTCACGCAGCACGCGCCAGTGATGGGTTAAAGTGGATTTGGACACGCCTTTGAGCAGCGATCCGCAGGTATGATCACCGCCATCCGCCAGGATATTAACCACGCTCATGCGCATCGGGTTGCCGAGCGCGGCCAATACATTTTCCAGACGGATTTCATCGCGCTGCGGGTGATTCTCCAGCATAAGCTGCCTCATGATAGTTCGTATAAATACGAAGTATCGGGCAGCTTATGCGGGATGTACAGCGCGGCGGCACACCGCGCTGAACGCCTACTGACTGATGGTCTGTTTCAACGCGGCAATTGATGAGGTGACGCCCGCTTCCACCGACATGGTGAGATCTTCCATCTCCAGTGAAACCCAATCGTTGTAGCCCATCATACGGACCACCGAGAAGAACTCTTTCCACCACTGCAGATCCTGACCGCAGCCTACAGCCACGTAGTTCCAGGCACGGTTTGCCACATCTTCAACCGGCTTGGTCTCCAGCAGGCCGTTGATATTGACCAGACCCCGTTCCATTCGTACATCTTTGCCGTGGCAGTGATGAATCGCCGGGCCCAGTGCCCGGGCTGCAGCGATCGGATCGGCACCCATCCACAATAAATGGCTAGGATCGAGGTTCAGTCCCACCATGTCTCCCACCGCATTACGCAGACGGAACAGTGTTTCCGGGTTCCACACCAGCATGGAACTGAAGTTCTCCAGCGCAAACTTCTCAACCCCACTCTGCTTCGCGCGCGCCACCAGCCCTTGCCAGTAAGGAATAGCCACTTCATTCCATTGATAGTCCTGGCAGTTTTTCAGTGTCGGCGGCCAGCTCACGGTATAGGTGATCCAGTTAGGAATGGTGTCATGCGGGCTGGCAGGCGGTAACCCACTCATCATGACAATTTTCTTCACCCCCAACTCACCCGCCAACGCCAGGGCATTTTCAGTATCGCGTTTATGCTTTTGACCAAGTTCACCGGGATCCAGCGGGTTGCCCGATACATTCAGGGCGGCAATCGACATCCCGCGACTTTCCAGTGCTTTCAGCAGGTTCTGACGCTGCGTGGCGCTGGCCAGTAACGCTTCTGTCGGTAAATGCGGCGCAGAAGACCAACCGCCCGTCGTCATCTCAACGCCGTATACGCCCAATTCCAGCAGCTTATCCAGCATTTGTTCAAACGGCAGATGCCCCAGGCTATCGGTACAAAAAGAGAGTTTCATGGCAATCCTTATTGGTAGTTGACCCAGGTCGCGCCGTTGTCGGCGGAACGAACGCAGTTCTCGATCCAGCGCACGCCTTCCAGTCCGGCATTGATGTCGGGATAGATCAGGTTATCAAGCGTGTGCTGGTCACCACGCTGCGTCGCGCTAATGGCGATGGCAAACTTCAGGTAGATGTTGGCCCATGACTCAGCCAGACCTTCGGTGTGCAGTGCGCCCAGGCGCTCATCCGCCAGTGCACTTTCATGTAGATACGGCATACCATGATGCATGACTTGATTTGGCTGACCTTGTACCTGGTATTTCAGCTCGCCGGGGTTGTAATCACTCCACTCCAGACTGGCGTGTGAACCAATAATGCGAATGCTCTGGCTGTCCATTGAACCGGCATTGATCGATGACGCCCACATGCGCCCTACTGCGCCGTTGTCGTAATGCATCAACACCATGGCGTTGTCTTCCAGTGGCGCGCGTGAGGGGATAAAGCTCTGGCGATCGCACAGCAGCGATTTGACTTTCAGCTGCGGCAGCACCAGCTGCGAGATGTAGAAGGTGTGAGTCGAAATATCGCCCAGCACAAACGAGGGACCGGCAATTTTCGGATCGACACGCCATTTCTGCGCTTCGCTAAACTTATCGGCGCTGTCATTGGCGCTGAAGCCGTGGGTGTATTGCAACTCCACCATACGGACTTCACCGATGTCACCGTTGGCAATCATCGCTCGCATCTGCATCAGCAAAGGATGCCCGGAGAAGCCGTATGTCACGCCGACAATCAGCTTTTTCGCTTCTGCCAGCGCTTTAATCTCCTGTGCCTCCGCGCTGGTGAAGAACAGCGGCTTTTCACAAATCACATGAATGCCGGCATTGAGTGCCGCTTTAGTGATCTCAAAATGAGTGCCGTTAGGGGTAGCGATTGAGACGACTTCCACCCCATCGTCACGCTTTGCCTCTTCCTTAAGCAGCTGCTGGTAGTTGTCATAACAGCGCTCGGGTGCCAGGCCAAGATTGACGCCAAATTCACGCCCGCGCTCGCTATCAATATCAAATGCGCTAGCCACCATCTGATAGGCCGTATTATCTCGCAAGGCACCGGAGCGGTGTTTATAACCCACCTGGCTCAGGCGACCTCCGCCTATCATTGCCCAGCGAAGTGGGCGCGGAATACTTTTCTCACCATTCAGCATAGAGATTCCTGTAATTTTGCACCCGGGTGCAAAATGAGTTGAGGGTTGATGTTCTGATCCGTCACTGTTGATTCTTGTTATTTTGCCGGTCACCAGGGTGGATCGCTGTGCCAGCAAAGCCCTGGCAGATACGATGCAACCGAGTGCAAATAGTTAAAGAAGCCAGCCATTCAAGGATGATTCTTGCGCTATATAGCGCAAAATGTCAGCTATGCCGACATTTTAGTCAATGTGGCAAAATGCAATTCAGCGAGAAAGATCACAAATACACTTAAATTTGCACCCGATTGCAAAACTCATTGCAATCGGGTGCAAAGATCAAACATAATCGTAACATCATAAAAACAGGGTTATTTGACGGCATTTGCATCACATCTCTGCGCTTAGGTGTTTATTTTCAGTTGGCTTTAACGTTCAATGCTAGGGTCTCCGCCTTTTTATCCCTACGCAGGTGCTATGAGTAAACCAACAATTAAGCCCCACAAAGCCACAGCGAGTGATGTCGCGCGTCTTGCAGGCGTCTCAAAATGGACCGTGTCACGCGCTTTCACGCCGGGCGCCTCCATCTCTGATAAAGCGCGCGAGCAGATAGTGAAGATTGCGGCAGAATTGGGCTATCGCCCCAACCTGTTGGCGCGCAGCCTGTCGCAGAAGAAAACGCACATTATCGGTGTGGTGATCGATGAGATGAAGAATCCTCACTCCATGCTGATGCTTGACACGGTAACCCGGCAGTTGCAGCAACGTGGCTATATGGCGTTGTTGCTGAATATTGGTAGCGGAAAAAATTACAGCGCCGTGCTGACACTTGCCGATCAGCTACAAGTGGATGGCCTGCTGTTTCTCGGCACGGTGTTAACGGACGAACTGATCGGCGTGGCGCGAGAGATGCATCAAATTCCGCTGGTGCAGGTGTGCCGAAACAATGATGAGCCTGATATTGATGTGGTGAACGTTGACGGCTTGCGCGCAGGTAAACAGCTCGGCGAGTTGCTGCTGGCACAGGGTTACACCCGTATCGGCTATATGATGGGCCCGGAAACCAGCAGCCATCACACTCAGCGTCTGGATGGCCTGCAACTGGCACTCCAGCAGGCCGGATTGACGCTGGAATTGTTACTCACCACGGGCGTGTATTCGCGTGAGCGCAGTTATGAGGTGCTGAGTGATTATCTCAACTCACACGCGCCACAGCAGCGGATCAATGCCCTGTTTTGCGAGAACGATATCCTCGCCCTCGGCGCATTGACTGCGCTACGTGAGCACGCGGGTAACCGTTTTATGGCTGTGGTGGGCTTTGATGATATTGACGAAGCCAGCTTACCGAGTTGGCAGCTGACAACATTCAGTCAGCGCGTGGATTTAATTGTCACTGAAGCCCTTAACCGGCTGATTGACGGCAAGGCCACTCCAGGTGGTGTTTGGTCTCAGGGAGAATTGCGGATACGACGCTCTCACCTGAAACCCTGAGGTAACTAGGAGGAGAGATGAAGTTGTCATTGCATGGTGTTTCTGTCTGGTACAGCAATGCCGTTACTCAGTTGCGCATCGCCCATGAGACAGGCTACAGCGGACTGGAGATTCTGCCTGAACATTTGAACCGCTATCTGGACAACGGCGGCAGTTACGCGAAATACCGCGAGCTGCTGGCGAAGTATGATATTGAGATCACCTGCATCAATGCCCTGAAACGTATTGGTCGCTTCCAGCCTGAAGAACGTGCCGCCCTGCTGCGTGAAGCCGAAAAGGTGGTGCAATCGGCGGTGGAACTGCGCTGTCCGGTGGTGCAAATTATGGCGCTGACCGAATTAGATCATCTGCCAGACGCCGCACGCGATGCCATCCTGCTGGAGAACCTCTCTGCTATCGCCGATATCGGCAAGCCACACGGCATCAAATTTCAGATCGAAGTGGTGGCTTTCACCGCTTTCAATTCCCTGCAACACGCGTTGGATCTGATCAAACAAAGCGGCAAAGACAATCTCGGTGTTGTGGTCGACTTCTGGCATCTGCATGCTGGCGGCGGCACCACGCCAGAAGAGGTCTCGCGTATGGATAAAGATCTGATTTACGGCGTACATTTCTGTGACGGTCGTGCGGCACATCCGGGAGAAGCCTGGGACGAATGGGTGCAGCGTAATTACGCGCCAGGTGAAGGCGATGTCGATATTCCGGCCTGGGTTGCCGCGGTGAAAGCCACAGGATATAACGGCGTCTGGTCACCGGAATTACTCAGCCCCAAAAACTGGGAAGATGACCTCTGGGATATTGCACGCCACAGTATCAATGATATGAATAAATATATTAATTAAATAATAAAGGAAACCTGAATAACGGGTTATCCGTGAAGACATTTGGCAATGGCGGGAAAACTCCAGCCTGGGTGCACGCATATTGATAAACAATAGGCGCGCACCGTCTTTGAATACCTTCTGAGAACCAATAATAACGAACGCGGATTCGTCGTGGACGCCTGCGCGCTATTTGGTGCGTGGTTGGCCTATGTCTGAATGTCCGGAACGTCGTGCTCTGTAAATATTAATCTGCCGTGTCCATCAACAGATGGAATGATTAAGGGAAAGAAGTATGAACCGAAGAGAAGCGCTCTTTTCGCTGAGTGGTATTGTCGCCTCACTTGCCGTGGCACCACAACTGCGTGCCAAAGAGCTGCACAATGTGCCGCTGGAAACCCGACTCAGTGCCGACCATCTGCCACAACCCGCATGGCAAAACGGTTACCAGGTGCTCACCAACCCGCTGGATCGCCAGAATCTGCAAGCCATTTTTGATCGTCTAATCCCTGCCGATAAACTGGGTCCCTCAGCCAGTGAAGCAGGCTGTATTGAGTTCCTCGATAACCAATTAGCGGGGGATTATGGCTCAGGTGCTGCGCTCTATTTGCAGGCACCGCTACATCCGGAAAACGAAGAGGCAATGATGGGCAGCCCCCAGTTCCTCTCTGCGCCAAAAGAACGTTATTTAACCGGCCTGAAAGCACTGGAAATCTGGGCACAAAAAAATCATCAATCTTCCTTTCATGCATTAAATGCAGAGCAGGCTGATGATTTCCTCATGAAAATGGAAGACGGAAAAATCGATTTAGGCACAGACGTGAACAGCCAGGCTTTTTTTGAATTAATGCTGCAAAACGCTCGCGAAGGGTATTTAGCGGATCCGATTTACGGCGGCAATAAAAATATGGCGGGCTGGAAGATGATTGGTTTCCCGGGCGCTCGCTATGATTATCGTCCTTATATCGAACGTCGCAATGAAAACCTGGCACTTATTCCTGTCAGTCTGATCCCCAACGATTAACGAGCCGGAGCTGATTCAATGACTTTAGAAAGAAACAAGGCTGACGTGGTGATCGTTGGTATGGGTTGGGCCGGTTCGGTGATGGCCGAAGAGTTAACCCGCGCCGGATTAAATGTCGTGGGCATTGAGCGTGGTGCATGGCGTGACACCTCCACCGATTTCCCGGTGGCCATTGATGCCGATGAACTGCGTTTCCATACGCGACGTAAAATTTTGCAGCCGATGAGCGTGGAAACCACCACCTTCCGCAATCGCAGCGACCAGCTTGCTGCGCCGGTGCGTAACTGGTCGGCGTATCAATTTGGCTGGAACGTCGGGGGCGCAGGCACCCACTGGGCGGGGATGTCGTGGCGTTTCACCCCGTGGGATTTTGAAGTAGCAACGCAGACCCGTGAACGTTACGGCGCGAAAAAGATGGCCGGCTTGCAGCTGCAAGACTGGGGCGTAACCTACGACGAGATGGAACCGTTTTACGATCGCTTCGAGCGCATCGCTGGCACCTCAGGTTACGCTGGAAATCTGAACGGTGACAAACGCCCGGGCGGCAACGTTTTTGAGGGCGCACGCAAACGGGATTATCCGACGCCGCCGCTTAAAGACACGCACTGGATGAGCAAATACCGTAAAACCACCGAGAGCATGGGCTATCACCCTTTTACCGTGCCCGCTGGTAACTTGTCTCAGGCTTATGTCAATCCGCTCGGCGTCAGCATGGGACCCTGTACCTATTGCGGTTTCTGCGATTTTCATGGCTGCGGCAACTTCTCCAAATCGTCACCTCAGGCCTGCATTTTACCGGTACTGATGCGCCGCCCTAACTTCACACTGCTCACCGAAACCGAAGTGCTGCATGCAGTGAAGCATGAGGATGGCAAAACGGTGAAAGGCGTGAAGTTCATTACTCAGGATGGCGTAGAAGGTTTCCAGCTTGCTGATGTCGTCTGCTTCACCGCTTACCAGATGGACAACGTGCGCCTGATGCTGCTATCCGGTGTCGGTGAGAAATACGATCCGCTGACCGGACGCGGCACCATTGGCCGAAACTACAACTATCAGACGTGTTCAAGCGTTACCGGCTTCTTCGATAACGAATACATGAACCCGTTTATCGGTGGCGGCGCGTTAGCGGTGCAGATTGATGATTTTAACGGCGACAATTTCGATCACAGCGACCTCGATTTCATTGGTGGCGCAGGCATCATGGGCTTCTCCACCAATGGCCGCCCGATTCAGAATATGAACGGTTTGCGTCCCGGTACAAAACGCTGGGGCAGCGAATGGAAAGCCGGTTATGCGCGTGATTATCAAACGGCGGGCACCATCTTCTGCCAGGGCACGTCAATGCCAATGCGCGAAGCCTATCTCGACCTCGATCCCAACTACAAAGATCGCCACGGCCAACCCCTCCTCCGTCTGACGTTCGACTGGAACCAGAATGACCAGCGCATGGCGAAGTACGTGACCGACCGCGCGATCAACATCATGAAAGAAGTGGGTGGCCAGCACATCGTGGTCGACAACCAGGCCGAAAAAAGCTGGAACCCCTATATGCAGCACAGTTCGCACACCATTGGCGGCGCGGTGATGGGTGCCGATCCCAGAACCTCAGCACTCAACCCGTATTTGCAAAGCTGGGATGCGCACAACCTGTTTGTGGTCGGTGCGTCAGCCTTCCCCAATAACGGCGGTTACAACCCCACGGTGACTGTGGGGGCGCTGGCGGTGCGCGCGGCGCAAGCCATCCACCAGAAGTACATCAATAATCCGGCACCGCTGGTGGGAGCATAATCATGGCGAAGGCAAAGAAAATCACCTATACCCTCGCCGCATTAGCCGTGATTGCAGCGATTGGCGTGACCGGCAGAATGTGGGTGGTGATGGACAGCTCACGTTCCAATGTGGCGGATGATAAGGTCAAACTGGCCGATTTTCACAGCAGTGATGCGGATGCCGTCAAGCGAGGCGAATATGTGATGCGCCTCGCCGACTGCGCGGCGTGCCACAATGCGGATTTCTCAGGCGGCTACAAGATCGACACGCCGTTTGGTGCACTGCAAACCTCCAACATTTCTCCCGATCGTGAAACCGGCATCGGTAACATGACGGAGCGCGATTTCTTTAATGCAGTACGCCAGGGGCGCGGCGAACACGGCTTCCTTTATCCAGCGATGCCTTACACCGCGTATACGCAGATGAGCGATGAAGACATGCACGATCTCTGGGCCTACTTCTCCGCGCAACAACCCGTTAAAAATGCCATCGACGAAAATGCCGGCATGAATTTCCCGTATAACATTCGTCTGGCAATGGCAGGCTGGAACCTGTTGTTCTTTGATAACAGTGCCTTTAATCCCCAGACCGCCCAGAACGATGCCTGGAATCGAGGAAAATACATTGTGGACGGTCCCGCGCACTGTAGCGTTTGCCACACCGCGCGTAATGCGTTGGGAGGAGAGATCAGCAGCCAGTATCTGCAAGGCGGCAACCTGGGCACCTGGTATGCACCCGACATCTCCCCCAATCCTCATGCAGGCATCGGCAAGTGGAGTGATGAACAGATCGCGGATTACCTGAAAACCGGCTCCAACGGTGAAAGTGTGGCTGCCGGTCCGATGGCCGAAGCGGTCGAACATTCCACGCAGTATTTCAGCGAGCCGGATCTCAAAGCCATTGCCACCTATTTGCGCAGCCTGCCGGCCTCATCCACAGTCAGACCGACTGCGTTCGTGATGGATAAGGCGAAACACGATCGGGCCGAGCTTCGCTATGAGGTGGATTGCTCAGCCTGTCATGGATTGTCGGGCGAAGGGATCACCGGAATGGTGCCGGCCTTTGCCGGTAATAACGCGATGCAGAACGATCCGACCAACATGATTCACGCACTGCTGGATGGCGCACGCGCGCCGCACACGGAAGGACGACCCACGTCTGCTGGCATGCCCGCCTTCTCGTGGAAGTTGGACGATCAAGAGATGGCCGATGTACTCAACTATGTGCGTAATTCGTGGGGTAACGAAGCAGCCGAGGTAAAAGCCAGCGATGTGGCCGTGCTGCGCAAAGCCACGGATGCGGGGGACAAGCTTAAAGTGCCGGCAATGAAGTAACGGCTTCTTGTAGGTGATAAATGCGCCGCTATTCCTATCTGTGCGATGAATAGCGGCGCAAAATTTTGGGGTTCACTTCAACTTTTGCGCCGCTCAGGTGTTCACTTACAGCAGGCTTTCTGTATCACTCCCCTCATCCAACAGTCATTAAACCTGAAGGCAATTTCGATAAACCGGCTTCCCAGTTTTGTGCACGCTGACGTCACTCATAGGGGCGGGATTAGCGCAGCAGTTGGGTAATTCCCCACAGCGCTAATGCGTGATCGTCTTCGGAGGGTAACCCGCTGATAGTGACGGCACCGATGATCGCGCCCTGCGGGCTGAGCAGTGGGAAAGAGCCACCGTGGTCAGTGTAATCTTCCTGGCGAATGTTGCGCTGCTGCGCCATACGTTCGCCCTTCTGCTCATTAGCAAACCCCACGTACATCGAAGAGTGGCCGGTCAACAGCACCGTGTTGCGTTTACGGCGCATCCACTCAAGGTTTTCGGGGGCAGAACCGGGTAATGCGGCCAGAAACAGCACCTGCCCGAATGCATAGACTTCGATAGCAATGGGTGCATTTATTTCGCGGCCACGCTGTTGAATGCCCTGACCAATTTGCCAGGCCAGATCGAAATCAAACTGTGGCAGACGATGCTCAGCCTCTTGTTGTAGCAGAGTTTCTAATGAAGGCAGTGAAGACATTGATAGGATCCTCTCAATATGAAATTTATTTTCCACTTTTTATAACATGGAACATATTTTTCGCATGTGATGAAGATCGCAGTTCAACGTGGGTTAACCAGAATCGCGCGGCACCATGGTGAATCCCATATCAATAATCAGATTTTCTACCCTTTGATTTTGCAGGCGCTTTAGCAATTGCTCTGCAGCAAGCTCGCCCATACGCTGCCGATCGATACGCACTGTTGTAATCGCCGGATAATTTGCCGCGGCAAAATCCAGATCGCCGAAACCGATCACCGCCACCTGTTGTGGAATGTTTAAACCACGCGCCTGCGCCGCCATTAACGCGCCCTGCGCCAGCGTGTCTGAACTGCATACCAGCACGTCGACCTCTGGATGCTGATCAAGCAGTTGCGAGCAGGCTTCACGGCCACGAGCCATCAGCGCCGGAAGTTGTACGGGCATGTCGACCAGCGGGTTAATGTCCAATCCCGTTAGCGCATCCAGTAAGCCTTGTTTACGTTGCAGTGCGCGGCGGTCATCCGTCCATATCAGACCCGGCTTTTGATAACCGCGCTCGGCAAGGTAAGCGGCAACGCGGGCGCCGATCTTTTCATGGGAAAAACCCACCAGCATATCGATGGGTGTGGGCGTCATATCCCAGATTTCAACCACCGGGACGTTGGCCTGTAACAACACTTTTTTCAGCTGCGCGCTGTGATGAATACCGGTGAGTACAATGCCATCAGGTCGGCGGGATAGCAGCGTGGAGACGGTTTCGGCTTCTGTTTCTGCCTCGTAACCGGTGACACACAACAGCATGTGATAGCCCCGCGCACTCAGGCTGTCGTTCAGGCTTTGAATGGTGTCCACGAACATATTGTTGTTGATTTGCGGCACCACTATGGCAATCAGCCGACTGCGATTGCTCGCCAGGCTGCCCGCCTGCGCGTTTGGAATGTAACCTGTGGCGCTGATAGCCGCCTTCACTTTGGCGACGGTCGCTGGTCGCACCTGATGCGGGGAATTGAGCGCACGACTCACCGTCATCGGCGAGATTCCCGCGACGCGGGCGACATCTTCCAGCGTGGGAGCAGCGTTGCGCTCGGGATTGCGTTGTTTCATGGCGGCTCAGGATAGAAGCAGATAGCGCTAGCATAGCAGGCCGTAACCTCAAATCCAGCGCAAAACGTCATAAATGTTAGGGCTATCATTTAAGTTCACTGATTGTCCAATTTGTGATCGTGAATGCATTATTGAGCTCTGTTATTGGCGCATAGTCTGCTTCGAACCAAAAATGTTAGCGCAATCATTTACAGGAGAACATCATGTCGAGTGTGAATTCCAGTGCCGTAAGCTATGCCAAAACAGCGGGAGCCGGTAACGCTACTGAGAGCGGTGACCGTATCGTTTGGGTCAATCTGTCATTGGCATTTTTGCCGCTGGCCACGCCGGTTAGCGATGCCAAAGTGCTGACCGGACGCCAGAAACCGCTGACCGAAGTGGCGATCATCGTGGCAGAGATCGAAACGCGTGACGGCTTTCAGGGTATCGGCTTTAGCTACTCCAAACGCGCTGGCGGCCAGGGCATTTACGCCCATGCCTGTGAAATTGCCGATGCGCTGATCGGTGAAGACCCAAATGACATCGACAAGATTTACACCAAACTGCTGTGGGCAGGCGCGTCGGTGGGCCGCAGCGGCATGGCGGTGCAGGCGATTTCACCTTTTGATATTGCGCTGTGGGATATGAAAGCGCGGCGTGCCCGATTACCGCTGGCGAAACTGCTCGGCGCACATCGTGATTCCGTGCAGTGCTACAACACCTCGGGCGGGTTCCTGCATACGCCGCTTGACCAGGTGATCAAGAACGTGGGGATTTCGCGTGAAAATGGCATTGGCGGCATCAAACTCAAAGTCGGCCAACCGAACACCGCAGAAGACTTACGTCGCCTCACGGCAGTGCGTCAGGCGCTGGGTGATGACTTCCCGCTGATGGTGGATGCAAATCAGCAGTGGGACCGCGAAACGGCGATTCGCATGGGCCGTAAGATGGAACAGTTCAATCTGGTGTGGATTGAAGAACCGCTGGATGCTTATGACGTGGAAGGCCACGCTGCGCTGACTGCCGCGCTGGACACACCGATTGCCACCGGTGAGATGCTCACCAGTTTCCGCGAGCATGAGCAATTAATTTTGGGTAATGCCAGCGACTTTGTGCAGCCGGATGCGCCGCGCGTTGGCGGCATTACGCCGTTCCTGCAAATCATGGATCTGGCGGCACGTCATGGGCGTAAACTGGCTCCTCACTTCGCGATGGAGATTCACATTCATCTCGCCGCCGCCTATCCGATCGAACCCTGGCTTGAGCATTTTGAGTGGCTCAACCCGCTGTTCAATGAGCAACTGGAACTGCGCGAAGGCCGCATGCTGATCTCCGATCGCCACGGCCTGGGCTTCAGTCTCAGCGAACAGGCGCGACGCTGGACCACGCTGACACACAGCGTAGGTAAACGTCCTTAGTGTGTCTTTGCGCTGGCGTGACCGCTGAGCTGAGCCTTAGCCAACGTGCGCGCCAGAATTGAAGAGTACAGCGGCTTGCCGCCAAAGAATTGCGCGGCAAGCGTTGCGCCTAAACAGGTGATGATCATCGGCAGAATCAGCTGATAGTTGTTGGTCATTTCCAACACCAGCACAATGCCGGTTAAAGGCGCGCGCACTGAAGCGGCAAACAGTGCGCCCATGCCAGCCACGGCAAAGGTCGCAGCTTCCAATTGGTAGCCTGGGAACCAGTGAATGCACAGCTGACCAAAACAGGTGCCCAGTAACGTGCCCAATGTCAGCATCGGCGCAAAGATCCCACCCGGCGCGCCTGAAGAGAAGCAGCAGATCGTCACCAGCGTGCGCAGAGCGAACAGACCGAATAACGCCAAAGCGCTGTAACTTCCCGCGGAGAAGTCGGGAATCAGCGTGATACCTCCATTCACCGCCGCCGGCAGAAATAACCCGAGCACACCGCACAATCCCGCCAGCACACTGCCCCACATTACCCAGGCGGTGATGCGACCTTGATGCAAACGTTGAAAATGATCCTGCGCGAGAAAAATAAGGCGGTTAAATGCCACGCCGCAGCCGCCAAAAAGGATGCCGAGCAGCAAATAGAGCCAAAGCGTGTTGGTTGGCGCATCGCGTAACTGGCCGATGTTGATGATGGCTTCATTACCGTTGCACAACCGAAATACGATGCTGGAGACAATCACGCCGACAAACACCGCTTTAATTGAAATCAGGCTATAGCGAAACTGCGGACGCATCTCTTCGATAATAAACAGGATGCCGGCCAGCGGCGCATTGAACGCCGCCGACAATCCTGCCGCCGCCCCGGTAGCGATTAAGGTGTGACGGGATTCAGATGATTTGACGCGAAATAGATCCAGACACATGCCGCCAATATTGCCACCTATCTGCACGGTTGGCCCTTCACGCCCTAACACCATGCCCGAGCCCAGCGCGCCCATACCGCCGATAAACTTCACCGGCAGCACGCGCCACCAGCGCACAGGACGCAGCTCTTCCAGTGCCCCTTCGATTTCGGGTATACCTGAACCACCCGCTTCCGGCGCGAATCGCCGCACCAGAAAGTAGCCCACGGCGCCGAGAATGGCGGCGACCAGAAAAGCACACAGGACTTTTAAAATCGGGTGCGTGACGGCGCTTTCCAGCCAGTTGAGGCGTAAATGCAGGATGAAATTGACCGAGCGGTCAAAAGCCACACCAACCAAACCGGTGAGCACACCGACCAGTGCGGCGAGCAACAATAAAGCCACGGGGGTTTTATCGCGACGCAACAGCTTTTGCAGCAGCATAAAGCGCCCGGCGCGCATCGCATTCTCAGGCTGAGTGGCATTTTGCGAAACAGACATGCAGATCCTCAATTACATCAGCGCCGCATTTCCCGCGACGAAAAGCCGTCAGCATAGCCAAAGCTGGCCATCGCGTAACGCAATCATTAGCAACAGAATTTTACGGTTGGGTGGGCAGTTCACCGTAATGCACCGCCAGCCATACCGTGGGGCCCTGGATGTCGGTCCAGTTAACGCGATGGCGGCAGCCCGCTGGAATATCCATAAAATCGCCGGGTAACAGTGTGCGCTCTTCGCTTTCACCTTCCAACTGTAATCCGGCCGATCCCTGTAAAATCATCACCCATTCACCTTGCGTCTGGCAGTACCAGAAATCCGGCGGACTGGCCTGTCCGGTTGAAACAATACGTTCAATCAGTACATTGGGTTGTGACAGCAGTGCTTCGAAGGTTTCGGCGCTGCCGGTTTGCGCCGCTGACGGAAAATCACGCAACAGATTGGTGAACATGATGTAAGCCCGATGTTTTTGCTGGATTTATGCACTGTAACGCAGGCTCCACCCGGAAGGCTCACAGAATTTTACGTCGCCCGTTGACGAGTTAAGGGCAAATCACCATGATCCTGGCCTTAAAGATCATGCTGTCTCTACTACCGCAATTCGATTGCCATACTCTTTATTGCGCAGCTGATAGCGGCTTCATGACTGCAGATGCGCGCTATGAAACACGCCGCAAACGTATTTGAAACGGAATAACAAGAAAATTGGAGCCATCTGGTGTCAGAACTCACAAATGGATTGCTGGAAGAAATTGTCGCTGAAGTTCGGCCGTTAACGCGTCAGGGCAAAGTGGCGGATTACATTCCTGCGCTGGCCAGTGTCGACGCCGATCAACTCGGCATTGCGATTGTCACGCCGGATGGGCAGCACTTCCAGGCCGGTGATGCTTCCACACGTTTTTCCATTCAGTCGATCTCCAAAGTATTGTCGCTGACTGTCGCGCTGACGCTCTATGACGATGCTGAAATCTGGCAGCGCGTGGGCAAAGAGCCTTCCGGACAGGCGTTTAACTCGCTGGTTCAGCTGGAGCTGGAACAGGGTAAGCCGCGTAATCCCTTTATCAACGCCGGTGCGCTGGTGATGTGCGATTTGCTGGAAGGCCGCCTGACCGCACCACGTCAGCGCATGCTGGAGATTGTACGTCGTCTGGCACAGCAAAACGATATTCACTATGACCGTGTGGTTGCGCGCTCTGAATACGAGCATTCCGCCCGCAATGCCGCGATTGCCTGGCTGATGAAATCATTTGGCAATTTTAACAATGATGTCAGCAAAGTGATGGAAACCTATTTCCATTACTGCTCACTCTCGATGAGTTGTGAAGAGCTGGCGCGCACCTTCCTCTATCTCGCCAATCAAGGCCGCAGCCAGCACGATGAGTGGGCCGTGATTTCACCGCGTCAGGCGCGTCAGGTGAATGCGTTAATGATGACCAGCGGCATGTATGACGGTGCTGGCGAGTTCGCCTGGCGTGTGGGAATGCCCGCAAAGTCGGGCGTGGGCGGCGGCATTGTCGCGGTCATTCCGGGGGAGATGTGTATCGCGGTGTGGTCGCCCGCATTGGATCACTCCGGCAACTCTCTGGCGGGCACCGCGCTGCTGGAGAAACTTACCGAGCGACTGGGTCGCTCGATTTTTTAAACGCTTAGCTCACCACATGCGATGGATTGCCCTGAGCAAATCCGTTCAAATTGGTTTCGATGCCGCGCAACAGATTCGTCACTCCCTGCTGGCTGGCCCAGGCGATATGCGGGGTCAGCAGCAGGTTGGGGACATCCGCTTGCAACAGCGGGTGATCGGCTGCCGGTGGCTCACTGCTGAGCACATCCAGCGCCGCACCGGCAATCACTCCCTGCCGCAGCGCGTGCGCCAGTTCAGTTTCATTGATCAACCCTCCGCGTGCAGTGTTGATCAGCCAGGCTGACGGCTTCATCTGCGCCAGCGCCTGCAAATTGATCAGCTGCTGAGTTTCCGGTGTTAACGGACAATGTAAGGTCAACACATCGCTGCGTGCCAGCACCTCTTCGAACGGAACATAACCTGCGCGCGGTGCGGCGCTACCTTTGCGGTCCGCGTACAGGACTGTCATACCGAGCGCTTCTGCCATCGCCCCCACCGCGCTGCCGATGTCGCCTTTGCCGACAATCCCTAAGGTCGCACCAAAAATGTCCTGAATCGGCTGACGATGCACACAGAAATGCGACGATGCAGGCCAGGCCGCGCGCGTGCTGTTGGCGTAATCCACCAGATGGCGACGCAGGGCGAATAATGCGGCAATCACACCTTCGGAGACGCTGCGCGTGGAGTAGCCGGGCACATTGCTGACCACGATGCCGCGTTCACGGCAAGCGTCTAAATCGATACAGTCATAGCCCGTTGCCGCAACACAGATGTAGCGCAGATCTGGCAACTGCTTCAGTGTTTCGGCACGCAGCGGCACCTTGTTGGTGATGGCAATCTGCGCACCCCGCAAAGCGGTGGCAATTTCGTGCTGCGCAGTTGTTCCGCGAAAGTCCCATACCGTGCACCATTCCGGGCGTATCGGCGGTTGCGGCAGCGTATCACCATCCAGCATCACAATTTTCATCAGATCTCCGTTTACATGTTTCCGTACTGTTCTCATCAGGTTGCATTAAGGTTAACAAATGCAGCGCGTAAAGTGACTTTTTTCAAAAGGTGCGAATTTTTTCTTAATTAGCCTGAGTTTCTGTAACCCTTCTGCGGCAATGGCGTTACACTTCGGCCTCATTTGTTGAATCATTTCGTCGCCGCCATGACCTTTTCACATCAACTTCGCCAACGCCTGACTGCCTGTATCGCCATCCTGGCGGTGCTGTTGCTGTTTGTCGCGCCGATCGTGTCGAAGACGTTGATGGAACGGCATAGCCGCATGACGGACATGCCCACGCAAGGCATGACATCTGAGATGTCGATGCATCATCACGAAATGATGATGGATATGGCGATGCCGGGCATGGACCATCATATGATGGAGGACGGTGAATTCGCCTGCGGCTACTGTGACCTGCTGGTCCACGTGCCGTTGATGATGTGGGTATTTGTTCCCTTCATCTGGCTGATGATGGTGATTTCTCGCGCCCCACCGCTGCCGCGTCTGCAGGCTCCGGTGATCCGACGATTCAGCCCGACAAACCGCCCGCGCGCGCCGCCTGCTGTTCTTTCCTGCTGATAACATCATGAACGACGCACCTTATTGCGTCACGGCATTCTCTAACCGGAAGGAAGACGGCTTTGTCTGCTGCTCACTCTGCAGCACCGCGTGGTGCGGTGCTTAATCTACTTCGTCGCTTACATTTCTATATTGGTCTGTTTGTAGCGCCCTTTATCTTTGTGGCAGCGCTCAGCGGCACGCTCTATGTGCTGACGCCACAACTGGAAAACGTCATCTACTCCGATGCGTTAACGGTGCAACCTAACGGCCATGCCCAGCCGCTGTCTGCGCAAATCAGCGCGGCACGTGCCTACGCTGGTGAGAAACAGCACATTTACGCTGTGCGACCTGCGCCAGGCGCAACGGATACCACTCGCGTGCAATTCAGCGATGCCTCATTGGGTGCTTCGCAGTCTCGCGCGGTGTTTATTGACCCTTACAGCCTGAAAGTGAAAGGCGACATGACGGTGTACGGCACCAGCGGCGTACTTCCGTTGCGAACCACGCTCGATTTGCTCCATAGCAGTCTGCTGTTAGGTGATTTCGGCCGCAACTACAGCGAGCTGGCGGCATCGTGGTTGTGGGTGGCCGCTTTGGGCGGCGTGGTGCTGTGGCTGGGCACGCGCCCGAAACGTAAGTTGAAAGCCGCGCGAACGGGGTTCGCCTTTAGCCGCCACTGGCATATCACGCTGGGCCTGACTTTGGTGCTGGGATTGGTGTTCTTCTCGGTCACCGGTTTAACCTGGTCGCAGTGGGCAGGTAATAATATTGACCGCTGGCGTACAGAGTTGAACTGGCTGACACCGCAGGTCAACACCTCACTCAGTGGTGATGCATCGGCAGCACCTGCCGATCCTCATGCTGACCATCACAGCATGCCGGGCATGTCTGATATGGATATGTCGGATATGGGCATGTCTAAAATGTCGATGTCATCGATGGCAAAACCGGTTGCGCAGCCCGTTAAACAGATGCCCAACAATCTGCCGGACGGCGACTGGGATCGTGTACTCAACGCCGCCCGTCAGGATGGACTGAGCGCCAGTAAGCTGGAGTTACGTCAGCCAAAAAGCGCTGACAAAGCGTGGGCAGTGACCGAAATCGATCGCAGCTGGCCGACCCGCGTCGATGCGGTTTCCGTGAATCCGCAAAACTTCTCGGTTGTCGATCACGTCTATTTTGCCCAGTTCCCACTGGTGGCAAAACTGACGCGCTGGGGTGTGGATGCGCATATGGGCGTGCTGTTTGGCTTGCCTAACCAACTGCTGCTGGCGTTCTTTGGACTCGGTTTATGCAGCATGATTGTGCTGGGTTATCGCATGTGGTGGGCTCGTCGTCCACAGCAGGTGGAAGCCAGCCCGGCGAAAACCTTAACCGAAACCTGGCTCGCCATACCGC
This sequence comes from Pantoea sp. alder81, assembly GCF_020179835.1. Classification (GTDB taxonomy): domain Bacteria; phylum Pseudomonadota; class Gammaproteobacteria; order Enterobacterales; family Enterobacteriaceae; genus Pantoea. The sequence goes on from NZ_JAIUDA010000004.1 coordinate 225,909, forward strand.
ACTACAGTAAAGGCACCTGCCTGATGGTGGCGTTAGCGCTGGGTTATGCGCTGCCGGTGATGGGCGTGAGCCTGCTGGCGTTTCTGCTGATCGACATTCTGCGCTGGCGTAAACAGCAACGTGTTCCGATGACCGAAGCGGAGATTCTGGCGTCGCAGCAGTCACCGCTTGGCATTATTCGCGCACGCTTTACGGTGAAGCGTAAAGAGATGCGCTATTTCCTGCGTGGCGTGTGCATTCTGGCGGTGATTGTCGTCTCAGTGATGAGCAATGCCATGATTGGTGGCGTGATCGATCAGTACGGCATTCCCTTTAGCCACTGGTCATTGACGATGTACATCACGCAAGGGTTGATGATTGCCTTATACAGCTCGGTGTTCACCGCACTGATGTCGATTCCGTTGTGGTATTTCTTCCTGGGCGAGAGCGACCCACAAGGTAAATAAAGCAAGGTGCGCAAGGATGCGCACCTAATTTCGACTGCAAGACTTAAAAGTCCGCTTTGAGCACCACGCGATAATGGGCTTTTCCCGCTCTCACATGTTCTAACGCGGCATTCACCTGCGACATCGGAAACTCCTCAACCTGCGGAGCGATATCGACGCGGGCGGCTAACTTGAGCAAGGTACGTAACTGAGCGGGAGACCCGGTTGAAGACCCCGTTAGCGCACGATCGCCGACAATCAAACTAAACGCAGGCACTTCAAACGGCTTCATTACCGCGCCCACCGTGTGGAACTTGCCTTGCCGCGCCAGTGCCTGGTAGTAAGGTTTCCAGTCTAAATCCACGGCTACCGTGCTGATGATCAAATCAAACTGCCCTGTCAAAGCATTCAGCGCATCCACATCACGACTGTTAACCACCCGATTGGCGCCCATCGCCAGAATGGAGTCAGTTTTGCTGGCATTGGAGCTAAATGCCGTGACTTCCGCACCCATCGCACGCAGCAACTTAATCGCCATGTGCCCTAATCCACCGATACCAATCACGCCCACGCGACTGGTGGCGTTGATGTTATGCATCAATAACGGTTTGAAGACGGTAATACCACCGCACAGCAGCGGACCCGCAGAGGCCAGATCCAGCGTCTCGGGCAGCGGGATCACCCATTGCCAGTTGGCGCGCAGATGGCTGGCAAAACCGCCGCGGTTATTGATGGTGGAGACTTTGCCATTTTCGCAATTCACCTGATCGCCTGCGATACAGACATCACAGTGATGGCAGCTTTTAGCCGTCCAGCCGATACCGACGCGTTGCCCGATGCTGAGCCCTTTATTGTGGGCCGCCTCTCCCAACGCCACCACGCGACCAATCACTTCATGCCCGGCAATCAACGGGTAGCGCGAACCGCCCCACTCGTTATCGATCATCGACAAATCGGAATGACACACACCGCAGTAATCGACTTCAACCTGCACGTCTTCCGCTGCCAGCGGGCCGGCATCATATTCATATGGCACTAACGCCTCACCCGCTTGCAGAGCGGCATAGCTGGAAATCTTCATCGCTGTCCTCTGAGTTTTGCTCGATAGAGCACCAGAGTAGCAAAGTGATGTGCAATATAATGCTGAATAATCAGGTTATTAGTGAGGGTAATGCTGTTTGGAAGGATGATGCTGATTAAGAATGGAGGGTTAAAGAATCGGTGCGCAGGATGCGCACCGCAGAATTTCAGGTCGGCATGGCTGCCGACCTTGTCGCGATCTTAGAAATCCGCTTTCAGCACAACGCGGTAATTCGCTTTACCGGCGCGAACATGATCAAGCGCATCGTTGATTTTCGACATCGGGAACGCTTCGACGGTGGGTGCGACATCAGTGCGCGAAGCCAGTTTCATCAGCGTACGCAATTGGCCCGGTGAACCGGTGGAAGAACCGGTAACCGCGCGGTCACCCATGATCAGGCTGAAAGCCGGCACTTCAAACGGCTTCATCACCGCGCCCACTGTGTGGAATTTACCGTGCGGTGCCAGCGCCTGGAAGTACGGCTGCCAGTCGAGGTCTACTGCAACGGTGCTGATGATCAGATCAAACTGACCCGCCAGCGCATTCAGTTCCTGCGGATCGCGGCTGTTCACTACACGATCCGCACCCATCGCCAGGATAGATTCAGTTTTGCTCGCGTTGGAACTGAACGCGGTCACTTCTGCACCCATGGCACGCAGCAGTTTGATCGCCATATGGCCAAGGCCGCCAATGCCAATCACGCCCACACGACTGGTGGCATTGATGTTGTGCATAAGCAGCGGTTTGAACACGGTGATACCACCGCACAGCAGTGGGCCGGCAGTGGTGATATCCATGGATTCTGGCAGTGGGATCACCCATTGCCAGTCAGCACGCAGATGGCTGGCGAAGCCACCTTTATTCATGATGGTAGGGACAGAACCGTTTTCGCAGTTGACCTGCTCGCCGTTGATGCAGGCATTACAGTGCTGGCAGCTTTTCGCTGTCCAACCAATGCCCACGCGCTGGCCAACTTTCAGCCCTTTGTTCTGTGCGGCATCACCCAACGTGCTGATGCGGCCAATCACTTCATGGCCAGCAATCACTGGAAACGAGGAGATGCCCCACTCGTTATCGATCATCGACAGGTCAGAGTGGCAAACGCCACAATAATCGACCTCAACCTGTACCTCTTCAGCTGCCAGCGGACCGGCCTCATACTCAAAAGGCACCAGCGCTTCGCCTGCATTCATCGCGGCATAACTTTTGATTTTCATTACTGTCCTCTGTTTCAGCGTTTTCGACTCACTAGTCTAGCAGAGCGTACGCCAGGATTATGACGATAAATCAAACGATTATCCGCAAACTGTCAGAAAAGCATTCAGGGTTAAAGCGGATCGTGATTGAGGGGGCTGCGAAAAGCATGGCGCGCCGCTTCAACCAACTGATTGGCTGTCACTGTAGGTGGCAATCGCGTTAGCACTTTACTGGCCTGCCAGTAGCACAGCACCATCGCTTCATCTGTTTCGTTTTCGGCCATTTCACGCAACCGTCTGCGCAGTGTTATCACATCCAACGTTTGCTGCTCATCCACCATCTCCGCGATGGTCTGGTTAATGACCTGATGGATGATTTTCCAGGATATTTCGGCAAACACATTGAACCTCGTTGCTTATCTATTGGCTCCAGGCAAATGAATCAAACGTGCGGCGATGACCGCACAAAAAGAGAACAAAGCTGGCATAACTATAGCCGTTTATTTTCTGAGCAACGGCGGGAGCAGCGGACATTCTTGTAGTTAACGGATCTATAATATGATTTTTATTTTGCGTGATGCTGACAACGTGAATGTCCTTGTAACAAAAAAGCATAAACCTGCGCTGGCTGTCGTCGCCGCGCTTTGCCAAAGTAGGGCAACGTTTAACCTCGCAACAGGGAATGAATATGAGTCAAACCACCGCTTTACACGCCGATCCATTGATCTGGGGACACGGCCCCAAAGTGTTTGAAGTGTTCCTGGAACCCACCTGCCCGTTTTCCGTCCGTGCGTTTAATAAACTGGATGCGCTGCTGGCGTTGGTCGGTGAAGATAAGATGACGCTGAAGATTCGGTTGCAATCCCAGCCGTGGCACATGTATTCCGGGCTGATCGTACGTTACATCCTCGCTGCATCCACTTTGCCAGAGGGCAAAGCCGCGGCGAAACGTGTGCTGCAGGCGGTCGCCGATCATCGTGAGGAGTTTGAGTTCACCGATCACAGTCATGGCCCCAATATGGACGCCACGCCGCACCAAATTCTTGATCGTTTGCAACAATATAGCGGTGTGGATGCCCATGCGCCGTTCCTGCGCGCCGAGCTGCAAAATGAAGTCAAATGGCACTGCAAGTATTCGCGCCAGAACGGTATTCACGTCTCGCCCACCTTTATCACCAACGGCCTGGTGCAGTTGGACATTGGCAGCGGTGATGAGATTGAGTCCTGGGCTCAGCGCATTCTCGCCTGATGCTGTCAGCCCGCTGCGGCGGGCTATCCCCATATTTCGCAACAGATTTCAGCTTGCACTGATTGCACAATTTCCGATAATCGTTATCTACCTAATTATATAGCGAGAAAGGGAATGCAAGTCAGACACCTTACAGCATTGATGTTAACCGCAGCCGCTGGCCTCAGCTTGCAGGCACAAGCCAATACCGATATTCGTGTGACTTATGCCGGTTCGATGGGGAAAGTGATGGACCAGTCTTTAGGACCAGCCTTTGCTAAACAGAACGATGGAAAATATGAAGGGCAAGGTCAGGGCGCATACGGCATGGCACGTCTGCTCGCGAGTAAAAAAATCACCGCCGACGTGTTCGTCTCCATCACGCCGGGCCCGATGCAGATTTTGAAAGATGCAGGATTGATTGATGATGCCGTACCGGTTGCCAGCACTAGCATGGTGGTGGCGTACAGCCCGAAAGGGAAATTTGCCCAGCAGTTCGCACAGGCCAAAGGCGCAGACGCCAGCTGGCTGAAAGTGCTGGCAACACCGGGGATTAAGTTCGGGCGCACCGATCCGATCAATGATCCAAAAGGCCAGAATATTATCTTTACCCTGCTGCTGGCTGAGAAATATTACCAGCAGCCAGGCATCGCCGATAAAATTCTCGGTGGCTACCAAAATCCTGCTCAGACCCACCTTGAAGGCGGCCTGCTGGCTCGTCTGGAGAGCGGCCAGGTGGATGCCGCTGCCGGTTATGAGAGTGAAGTGATTTCCGCACATCTGCCTTACGTGGCGCTGCCAGATGAGATCAATCTGAGCAATCCAGACATGGCAAAACAGTGGTATGACACCGTCAGCTTCAGCGTGAAAGATAGCGCGGGCAAAGATAAAGTGCTGCATACCCAGCCGCTGGTTTACTACGCAGCAGTGCTGAAAAACGCCCCGCACGGTGTGGCAGCGGGTAAAGCCTTTGTCGACTTCATGCTGAGCCAGCCAGGTCAGGCACTGTTTAAACAGAATGGTTACGCCGCACCGAAAGGCGGAGCTGTTTATCAGTAATGAAGACGGGTCACGCCACCGCGCTTTGGTTGTCACTGCCAGCACTGTTGTTGCTGGCAGTGCCTTTTGTCACCCTGATTGGCGTCACGCAATGGCAGCATATGCACCTCGCCTGGGCCGATGGCAGTGCCATCACTACCTCTTTAGGTTTGGGCGCGATTGCGCTGCTGTTGATCTTTATCAGCGGATTGCCAGTAGCGTGGTGGTTGTCGCAGGCAAAGGGCCGCGCGCGCGCCATTGTGGAACTGTTGGTGATGATTCCATTACTGACGCCTCCGCTGGCAATGGGAATTTTACTGGTGAGCGCTTACGGACCTTACAGTGTGCCAGGGGAATTACTGGGGAAATTTGGCTGGACGCTGGTTAACAATCCTGCCGCGTTTATTCTGGCGCAATGGTACGGTGCACTGCCCTACTTCATTACCACCGCACGTTCTGCTTTTGCCGGCGTTCCGCAGGATATTCTGGATGCCGGTCGTACCTTAGGTGCCTCACCCTGGCAGGGATTTTGGCGTTTGTCGGTTCCGCTGGCCGCGCCGGGCTTGGCCTCTGCAACGGCTTTGGCGTGGGTGCGTGCCATGGGTGAGTTCGGCATTGTTATGATTTTCGCCTATTTCCCTCAGGGCATGCCGGTTCAGCTTTATAACAATCTGCAAAATGACGGCGTAGACGCGGTGTACGTGCTGCTGTGGTTGCTGCTGTTGTTTACGTTGCCGGTTCCTCTGCTGTGCTTTGTGGCATCAAGGCGAGTGCGCGGCGAACACATCGCGCATAATTAATTTCAGTGCATCACGCGCCCGTTATGGCTGGGCGCGTTTCTCACTTTCCTGCATGGCTTGATGCAAGGTCTCAAGCAGCGGCTCAATCTCCAGCGGCTTAGAGAAAATGGCAAACATGCTTTCGGAAAACGCATGGCGACATGCCTCAACGTTATCCTGATCGGTCATGATGACAATCGGTAGCAAAGCATGACGAGCAGTTAAGTTCACCATGACGTTCAGTTCATCTGCGTCTGCGGTTGGCACATCCACCAGCAAGCAGCCTTGCAAGGGTTCATCGCTGTGCACAGCGGCAGCAAACGATGCGATATCCGCAAAATCGGCCACTTCATATTCAATGGCTTTTAGCACAAAACCCAGTGACTCACGCACTGACAAATCCTCATCCACTAACCAAACTTTTGCGCTCATTCCCTACTCCGCCAACGGTGAAACTCAGTTAACTTTTGCATCGTGACCGATGCAGATTGCTTGCCATGGCAGTGGCACTCTCTTACATCATGGCTGGCAGAATTGAGGCGGTTTTTAATGTTTAGAAAACAATAAAAAAAAGCCCTCCGTTGACTGGAGGGTCATCAATATCGCTGTTCGGCCTGTTGATGCAGTGTGCAACTTTTATCTTTATTATCCTTGCGATTCAATATCTTTTACCGGTTAAATAGCGATTTCAGACGTCTACCTAAGACAACTTTGATTTAGACTGGTTGCTAATTCAGTCCAGCGTGGGCTGCGCTTTTTGCTGCTGCAAAAGTTGAAAGCGAAACATCAGTTGCTTCAGTCGCAGTTCTGTCTGAGTTTCTTCATTCAGTTGGTCATTCTCACTTTGCGCGTAGCGCCGCAGTTGTTCTTCAACCGGAACCTGTTCATTGAAAGCTTGCATGGCTGAAAATATGCCGGTTTTCAATTCGCTTACCGTCAAATACTTGCCTTTGGTTTTGTCCAGACTGTTAAGCTGCTCAGCCATATTTTCCAACTGCGCCATACCGCGGTGCCAGCTTGCCAGCCGCTCCAAAGGTATCGCTTGTTTCTCTCTACGCTGTTGCTCAAGCAATGCCTGAGCCGCGGCTGATTGCTGCTGATGTAAATGCCGGTACCCCGTGCCGCAGGCAAACACCAATGCACCGGCCAGCAATGCACAGCAGGCACCACTGACAAATGATTTCAAGGGTGACGGCGTTGCATGCATCGCTGATTGCTCATCGGCATCTGGGTAGACAACATAAACGCGGGTGGGAGTATTATCTTGTGACTGGTTAAGCGCTGCGGGGATAAGCTGCAACGGAGAGAGCAGGCTTTCCTGCAACTGCGTCATTGAGTGTTTGACCTGATGTAGTAACGTATTGGCCTGCGCAAATTCCCGAATGCCAAAACGTAACAATGCTTCACGCAGGGATATCAGCAGTCGTTCCGTTTCTATCAGCTGGGTCAGCATTTCGTGGCCCTCCACCTGCCAGCCACGATAGAGACTTTGCAGACGTCGAAACATCACGCTGAGGATATCGGCGCGGGCATCAATCGCCAGCGGCCAGAAAACCGCCCATTGATGCACTACTAACGCATTAATCAGGTTCAGGCCTTCATTCAGGCCGCTCAACCCCGAGTTCTGAGCACGCGCCAGGGTAAACCAGGCCGCACTCTGCAATTCCAATCCATTCTGTTCAAACAACCGCAGCGTGAGTGTCTCTACTTTGCCCCAATCGACATCGGGCCGGGCGGGATGCGTCAGCTTATTCATCTCATCCCGCAACTGGGTATAGCCCGGCAATGTGCGCGGATCTGCACCGGTTTTGATCACCTGATTCATATTCAACAACCTTCCTTGTTTATCGCGTCAAACCATTGCCTATTAGCTGCTGTTGCTTTAAGTGACGCAGCAACACTCTGCCCTCTGGTTTGAATTCCGTGCCGTAGCGCACCAATCCGATATCGGTGAGTTCGGCATCAATGGCGTAGCGCAATTCACCAGGCATTGTTTGCTCCAGCAATGCCACATCAACACGCTTCAGACGCGGCTCGTATTTCAGCAGCACATTTGAAAAGGTGTAAAGCAGCTGATGCGCAGTGCCAGGCATCCCCTGCAAAATGCGGGTCATATCCGGCAGACCGTAATCGGGGATGTGCGCAATTGAGCCTGCGCGGGTGTTGAGGATACGCTGCAGATTATCCAGCACCGAGAGAATGACCTGGTCCCGTTCGCTCACCGCATCGAGGTCCAACCCACCACTGAAATTTCCGTAGAGGATCTCGTAAAGTGAAGGCATCATTATGGTCGCTTCGCCTTTTCCGCTACCAGCGTCAGGATACCGTCACCCAGCTCAATCACGCGCGCCTTGTCCGGATCGAGGTCATCGCGGGTCAGCAGCAGTCGCCACTTATCATCCTGAGTGTCCGGTGACAGGAACAGGCCGGCCACCGCCACGAATTCCGAGTTATCGTCCATGGGCATATCAATACTGACTGACTCGCCCGGGCGTATGCGGATGTCCTTTTGTGCCAGGATATCCGCCTTCAGCACCTGACTGTCAGCAGAAAACAGTGAAGCATAGTCTGAGGCTTCAAAGGCTTTACTGTCCTTGAGCTGCCATATGCGCACCACGGTCGAGAGCGCAGCACCCTGCGCGTTACGGTTTGCCCCTTCACGGGCGCGAAAATCGAGATGCAGTGTGCGTATTTGTTTGTAAAAAATGGATTTTGTTACGGAGACGGTGCCCTCTGATACTTTCTGCGTCAGACCGCAGCCGCTGACGCTCAGCGCCAGCATAAGAGAGAGCAGCGTTTTACCAGCGGTAGTCGCCCTGTTCATCGGTTTCGATCCTTGAAGGTTGTACCCGGACACGCTGATAGCGACCGAGCTGTATGGTTATCAAATCAGGCTCTCGGGAGCCCGGGGGTTGTGTCAGAGGCAGCACCGCCGTGCGCCCCAACTGTTGCGCTTCATTCGTCCGGCAGCTCAGCTGCGCATCAGGCAACAGTGCACGATCAACGCAGAGCTCCAGTCGCGCATCCAGCTTTGCGCCCAGATAGACGTGCAACAGCGCCATCAGGTCGCCACCCGGCGTGTCGTACTCGGCAACGTAAGTTTGCAGATAGAGACCGCTTTGGATTATTTCCGGCGCGTCTTCGAAGTCCTGACGCAGGTCTTCTTTCGACACATCAAGCACTTCCAGTTTGACGTTTTGGCGGAAATCGGTCTTATCCACCAGCGATTTCAATCCACGCCACACCGATTCCACCTTCTGGAATTCGTCATGGTGCATCACCGCATCCAGCTGGCGGCTGATCTGATAATCCAGCTCGGCAATATGATGATCCAGCAGGTTTTTATCCAGTTTTTCGACTTTCTCACCGCTGATTTTTAAGCGATTAAGAAACACCTGCATCGCCGCCGTGACGCGCTCGTCAGCGGTGGCGTCTGACATCACCTGATTGTCTTGCCAGACATTCAGATCGCTCAGGGAGGTGACCGGATGGAGATTAATTTTATCAAACAGCGAGGCGTACACGCCTTCCACTGCAGGGTTTTCAAGCATGGTGGTTTCACCGGAAGGCAGGGTTTCATTCTGAACTGACATCAGCATCTTCTCTCATTTAGTCCGTTAAAAGGGTTCAGCCGTTATCGCTGGCAAGCGCAGAAAGTTCGGAACGCAGTTCGTCACTCAGTGCCGGGTCTTTCAGGATGATTTCCAGTTCTTTGCGGAAGGTGACGTTATCAAGCAGATTGGATTTGAGATCGCGCAGCAGATTGCGCATCGCGAGCATTGCTTTGAGTTGCGGGATTTGACGGGCGACCTGTTCAGGTTCGAAGTCTTTGATGTTGCTGAAGGTAAGATTGATGGCCTGTTCACTGCCATCCGCTGACAAGGTATCCGGCACGGTGAGCCGTACTGAAGGCGAGAAGTCAGCGAGCACGCTGTCGAAATTGTTTTTATTGACGTTAACTTTTTCGCGCTCGCTCAGGACGCGATCTTCCTGGCCGTTACTGAAATCTCCGGTCACCAGCAGCTTGAGCGGCAACTCCATTTTGCGTGCAGCGCCGCCGGTATGAACGTCAAGTTTGATGTTAACGCGCGCTTTGGGTATTTCATTTTGATAAGAATTACTCATATTTACTCCTGTAAGTGAAGCGCGGAAAGCACGCTTTAAGCACACTTTCCTTGTGTGATTCTGCGCGAATATATCTTAGGCTGGATTAGGATAGCAACAGGGTAAGATGATCTTTGTGATCTGATTTATATAGGAAATTTCTTACTTTTTGATTTAAGTCGTTGAAGTTATGCGCGGTTAAGGCTCAGGAAGGGTCTGAAAATTTATGTTGTATACATCATTTGATTAGCTGAAATCGTTAAGATAAATCGCAAGAAATATCCTAAAAGCTAATGTATTTCAGGATGGGATTGTTAACTGAGTAAATTAATTGAATGAGGGTTTGGATAACAAAAAACCCGCTGAAAGCGGGTTTGAAAGGAAGCTAGCTATTTCGCTGCAGGTGGCTACTGACAAATGCCCGGCAGCGATCAGAGAGCGGATCGCTAAACACCTGTTGCGGCGGGCCCGACTCTTCGATTTTGCCTTGATGCAGAAACACCGCTTTGTTGGAAACATCGCGCGCGAAGCCCATCTCGTGAGTGACGATGATCATCGTACGTCCTTCTTCAGCCAGGCTGCGGATCACCCGTAACACTTCCCCGACCAGTTCCGGGTCAAGTGCGGAAGTGGGCTCGTCAAAAAGAATCGCTTTGGGCTGCTGCGCTAACGCTCGCGCGATGGCTACACGCTGCTGCTGTCCGCCTGAAAGCTGCGATGGCCACGCGTTACGCTTTTCATACAGCCCGACTTTATGCAGCAGGGCTTCGGCTTCTTCAACCACCTCTTTTTGACTGCGTTTCTGCACATGCACAGGCGCTTCAATAATGTTCTGCATCACGGTTTTATGCGGCCAAAGGTTAAAACTCTGGAACACAAAACCCAATTGCATGCGCATCAGTTTGATACGACGCTGCTGCTCACGGCTGAGTTTCTCGTGGGGATTGTCAATGGTGACTACCTCATCCCCGACTGCAATTTCCCCGCCCTGCGGCACTTCAAGAAACGGGATGCAGCGCAACAAAGTGCTTTTTCCGGAACCGCTGGCGCCAATCAGCGATATCACATCCCCATCCTGCGCCGTCAGGCTGATGTCATGAAGCACTTCATGCCCGCTATAACTTTTTCTGAGATGACTCAGGGCGATAGTGGGTTTACTCATTGACGTGCTCCAACGTGATAAGGGGACAAACGGCGCTCCAGTAGCGCCACAGCTTTACTGACCAGCACGGTCAGCAGCAGATAAATGATCGCCGCACTGATAAAAACTTCCAGCGCGCGGAACGTCTCCGACACTATCGAGTCCGCGATACCGGTCATTTCCATCAGGCTGATGGTGCTGACCAGTGAAGTCGATTTGATCATCGAGATAATTTCATTGCTATAAGCTGGCAACGCCTGGCGCACGGCGAGCGGCAAGGTGATGCGGCGCAGCGTCGTAAAACGCGACATGCCGCTGACCTTGGCGGCCTCAAGCGACTGAACGCTGACGGCATTGAGACCACCACGCAGAATTTCCGAGGTGTAAGCGGCGTCGTTAAGCACCAGCGCAATCAACCCGCACCAGTAAGGATCGCGCAGCAGCGGCCACAGCACACTTTCACGCACTGCCGGTAAACTCCCCAGTCCGTAATAGATCATAAAAATCTGGATCAATAACGGCGTGCCGCGAAACAGCCAGACGTAAAAGCGAGCAAAAACGCTACCATAACGATTCTGACGCAGCAGATTGAGTAACAGCGCCAGCACCCCACCACCCAACAGTGACAATACGGCGAGATTGAGTGTCAGCGGCAAGCCGCGCAGCAACGCGGCAAGCGTATGCTGTAAGAAAGTGAAATCCATCGTGGCTCCTTACAACCGCGCGCGTTGTTGCCCGCGCATGGCCACTTTTTCCACATAGCGGAAAACAAAATCGGAACAGGTGGTGATGATCAGGTAGATCACCGCGCCGACGCTGTAGAAGAAGAACGGCATTTGCGTAGAGTTGGATGCGGTGGAAATTTGGTTCATGGTTTCCACTAATCCTGTCACAGAAATCAGCGCCGACTCTTTAATCACCGATTGCCACTGATTTCCCATCCCCGGAAGAGCCGTGCGCAACGCCTGCGGCACGATCATGCGGCGAAACAGCATCAGCCGTCCCATACCGGTCACCGTAGCCGCTTCCAGCGTGCCTTTCGGGATGGCGTAAAATGCGCCACGAAAGACACCACTCTGGTAAGCGCCGGAGATCAAACCGATGGCAATAGCCCCGGCGACAAAGCCGTTAACATCAAACGGTCCCTGCATGCCCAACGCTTCCCCAAGGAACGAAACGACCTGGCGTCCGCCAAAGTAAAACAGGTAGATCACCAGCAGTTCGGGTACGCCACGAAACAGCGTGATGTAGCCATTAGCGAGGCGCTGTTGCCAGCGCGCACCACCAATTTGCATCCAACAGAGCAGGCTGCCGAGCACCGCGCCCAGCAGCCATGCACACAATGATACGGTGACGGTCACCGTGGCGGCGTCAAGCAACACGCCGCCCCAGCCTTCGTCACCAAAACCTAACAGTTGCCAGTCAATAGTCATAAGCGCTCAGCATTACTCCGCAGGCGCGACGTTCTCGCCGAACCATTTTTCTGACAGCTGCTTCAGCGTGCCATCTTTGATCATTGAAATTAACGCGGTATCCAGTGCCGCTTTCAGCTCCGGGTTGTTCTTCTGAATCGCAATCGCAGAACCCTGCCCTAACACGCCGCCGGAAAAGCCGTAACCGGTGCTGTTTACGGTATCGGTGTGTTTTTTCACATAGGCATTCAGGTTGGTACGTGACGCCATTACCGCGTCAACGCGGCCGTTCAGCAGATCAGCAAAGGTTTCTGGTCCAGCCTGATAGGTGCGGATGGTGGCAACGTCAGCCAGATATTTGTTAAGGAAGTCAGCCTGAATAGTCGCGACCTGCACGGCGATGGTTTTGCCTTTGAATTTCGCTTTCAGCGCGTCGATGGCTTTGTTCATACCCGCCTCGTCACCTGCCAGTACAACTTCACCGTTGCCCGGTAAGGTATCAACCGCGCTGCCTTTTAAGGTGACAAAACCAGACACGCTCACGGTGTACTGGTGGGTGAAATCCACCACTTCTTCACGCTTAGGTGTGACAGTTACAGCATCAATCACCGCGTCATATTTGCCATCGACCAGGCCCGGGATCATGCCAGACCATTTCTGCGCCACGATTTCATATTTGAAACCGGCACGTTTCGCCAGCTCCGCCACCATATCAGGCTCATAGCCGACAATTTTGCCACTCGGCGTAGACTGGTTGAACGGAGGATAAGCCGCTTCAGTCGCGAATTTCAGTGTGCCAAAATCTTTTGCCTGCACCAGTGCAGAAGCAGCCAGCAGCAACAGGCCAGCAGAAACAGTAAACAGCCCTTTACGCATCATCATAAAACCTCAGAGTTCATTATTTTAGGAGAGTAAATCGATGGCTAAACGGGCTAATGCCTGAGTGCCTGCATGAATGCTGCGTTCGTCGGGTTGATAATCCGAATTATGCAGATGGTCGTCGCGTCCTGGCGCACCGGATCCTATGTGGATCTGACAACCCGGCGCCCGCTCGGTAAACAGGGAGAAGTCCTCCGCGCCAAAACTGGCGCTCGGTTTCGCCACAATCGGCTTACCAAACTGGTGCGATAGAATCGGTTCGAGCGCATCAATCAACACATCATCATTCATCAACGGGGGCACGCCGCGTTGATAATTGACCTCAATGCGTGTGTTCAGCGACAGCGCCACGCCGGCACAGATACGCTTAAAAGCGTGCTCAATATGCGCGCGTGACTCAGGCGATTTCGCCCGAACGGTGCCCTGAATAAGGCAGCTATCAGAAATGATGTTGTGCGTCGAGCCGCCGTGAATATGGCCGATGGTTAATACTGCAGAATTCGAAGGATCGAGCTCACGTGAAATGATGGTTTGCAGTTGGCTGATAAGGTTCACCGCCGCAATTATCGGATCGGTTCCCATGTGTGGGCGCGCAGCATGAGTAGATTTGCCGTGAACCACCACGTCAAATTCGTCGCTGGAAGCCGTGCTGGCGCCACGCGTCAACGCAATTTCACCTGCCGCCAACTCGGGTTTGTTGTGCAAAGTAATCGCCAGATCCACGCCCTCAGCCACGCCATCAGCAATCATCGCTTCGGCGCCACTCTCAGGCGTCTCTTCGGCTGGCTGGAAGATCAGCCGCGCCGTGCCTTTTAGCTGGCTGCGATATTGCGCAACAATCGCCGCCACGCCAAGCAGCGTAGCCGTATGGATATCGTGGCCGCAGGCATGCATTTTGCCGGGGTAGGTGCTGCTAAACGGTAAACCGGTCTGCTCCTGAATCGGCAGCGCGTCCATATCGGCGCGGATCAGGATCGTTTTGCCCGGCTGTTCGCCCACAATGTCCACCACCACGCCGGTTTTGCCGACGCCCGTTTGGGGCGAAAGGCCAAGGCGCAGCAACTCCTGCTCGACGATATGCGCGGTACGAATGGTGTCGAATCCGAGTTCGGGGTGCGCGTGAATATCACGGCGGATGGCGATAAGGTGCGCTTCCATGCTTTCGCTTTTGGCACTGATGTCCCTGGCTAAAACATCTTTAAGGTCGGTCATGATGGCATTGATCTTTTCAGGCTGACGCCTGGCCTTTATGGCATTTTTATGATGATTGACCTCGTATTTATTCACAGCCATAGCAGGATTGCAACGCGCATTGCTAATGGTTACTTGCTGAAATATCGTGATATTTTGCTAATCCACTGCGTTTGCAGGATAAAAACCCGTGATTGCATCTTCAGTCAGTTATAACATTCATAATCTCCCCGGGATCATCAGTTTTACTGATTTTGTGATTGAACAAAAAACGCCCATTTCTTCAGACATTTAAGGCTCTTTGACTTGCTCCAGCAACCACGCACGCACGGCCTGGACGCTCGCCTGCTCACGTGGACGCTGCGGAGAAACCAGATACCAACCTGCGTCAACGGTCATTTGTTGGGGAAATGCTGGCACTAAACGGCCACGGGCCAGATCGTTCTCGACAAAGTGCGGACTGGTAAGCGCCACGCCTTGCCCGTTGATTGCCGCCTCTAAGGCCAGCGCAGTCTGGTTAAAACGCAAATGATGTTGATGTTGTAGCGTGCTGCGCGGGAAAAGATAGGAGAGAAATGCCGGCCACAAATGGTGCCCGTCATGCAACAAAACATAGCGTTGGAAGTTATCCCGATCCTGCGGATCGCCTGATTCAGCCAATAATTCCGGACTGACCACCGCCACTACGCTTTGGCTGAACAACAGCGTTGCGTCCAGCCCGGCGCCGAACGGCGGCCGCCCGTAACGTACGGCCAGATCAACGCCTTCATGATGAAACTGCACCAATCTTTCCGACGCCAGCACGCGCAGATCAATATCCGGCCATGCGGCGGTAAAAGCGGGTAAGCGAGGCAACATCCAACGGCTGGCAAAAGTTGGGGTAACGCTCAGGGTCAAACGATCAGGTTCGGGTCGCAGAGCACGCGTGGCCTCATCAATCAACTCAAACGCCTGGCGGACGCTCACCGCATAGCCTGCTCCCGCCCCAGTCAGCGCCAATGTCCGCGGTAGCCGATCGAACAATTTCAGCCCAAGGTTACTCTCGAGTCCACGAATTTGCTGTGCCACCGCGCCCTGCGTCACGCCAAGTTCTTCAGCGGCGAGGCGAAAATTGAGATGACGCGTCACGGCTTCGAAGACTTTGAGCGCGTTAAGCGGCGGTAACGTGGGAAATCCCTGAGTCATCCTGTAGTTTTCCTATCGTCAATTGCGAATCAGACTGACTCTCTGCAGCTGAATTTAGACCCTATACTGCTATAAATCGACTTCTGAGAGAAAAAGGATCTTGATTATGACAGTAGAAAAAGTAGCAGTGATTATGGCTGGCGGCAGCGGTATGGGTGCAGCAGCCGCAGAAAAACTGGCGGCCGATGGCTATAAAGTTGCGATCCTTTCCTCTTCTGGCAAAGGGGAAGCGCTGGCTGAACGTCTGGGCGGATTGGGTATCACCGGATCAAACCAGTCAGTGGATGACTTGAATAAACTAGTTGAAGCCACGATGGATCGCTGGGGTCGCATTGATGTGCTGGTCAACAGTGCCGGTCATGGGCCGCGCGCGCCGATTCTGGAACTGACTGATAATGACTGGCAGGTCGGCATGGAAACCTATTTCCTGAACGTGGTACGAGCTGCGCGCCTGGTCACCCCGATTATGCAAAAACAGGGCGGTGGCAGCATCATCAACATCTCATCCGCCTGGACGTTTGAACCCACCGATATGTTTCCGACTTCAGCCGTGTTCCGCGCCGGGCTCGCCTCATTCACCAAAATTTTCGCAGATACCTTCGCAGCGGATAATATTCGTATCAACAATGTGTTGCCGGGCTGGATCGACAGCTTGCCTAAAAACGATGCTCGCCAGGATAGCGTACCGCTCAAGCGCTACGGCACCGCAGAAGAAGTCGCCGCCACCATCGCGTTTCTCGCCTCGCCCGGCGCGGCTTACATCACCGCTCAGAATATTCGTGTTGATGGGGGTGCTACCCACAGCGTGTAATATCGTTGTCTCCAGCCGCGTGAAGTCCCATTCTGCGCGGCTGGAGGCTCCTTTCCCGCCTTTGTCCTTCGCATAAACAAGACTGGTCTCGTCGATCGCTGTTTAAGAAATAGTCAGAATGTTCCTATCCGCTGCCAAACCTTTCTGAACGCAGCCACTGATTATCCGATTAAACATTTTGACCCGAGGTGACTATGCAAACGATTTTACGTGCGCGCATCCATGTGCTTTTCAATTTTGAACGCCATCAAATTTGGCAGTGGATGCTGGCAGGCTGTGCGCTGTTTTGGATTGTGACGGTGATTGCCGTGATGGGCATTCGTTAAGTTAATGGGCCTGCAGTCGCCCGATGAATTGCTCAGGCGGCAGCAGTTTAAATGCCCTTTTCATCACTCGCGCTTCTTCTGCCGGACTGCGACCAAACAGGCGTTTAAACTCGCGATTAAACTGGGAATCACTTTCATAACCGACTCGCGCCGCGGCACCGGCTGCGGTGAGATTATCGCGAATCATCATCAAACGGGCCTGATGCAAACGCAGCGATTTAAGGTATTGAATCGGTGACGTTTGCGTCACCGTTTTAAAATGCAGATGGAAACGCGGCACGCTCATCCCCGCTTCGTTTGCCAGGTGAGGTACATCCAGTGGCTGCTGCCAGTCAGCATGGATACGCTGCAGTGCACGGGCAATGCGGCCAAAATGGCCCTGATAGGTCAGCGCCGCGCGCACTGCCCCACCCTGCTCGCCCATCAATATACGGAAGCAAATCTCCTCTACGCGCGCGGGTCCCAGCACTTTTGCCTCCAGTGGATCACTGAGCGCTTCCAGTAATCGCAACGTACTTTCTGCCAGCACATCATTAATTTGCGTAGAGATAATCCCTGCCGGTGGCGCTGTGACCGCTGTATCAACTTCGGAAAGTTGTGCAACTAATCGCGCGATCATCGTGGCATCCAGACGGATTGCTATCCCCAGGAGTGGCTCTTCAGAAGTCGCTTCCGTCTCTGCGGAAAAGGGCAACGGCACCGACAGCACAAGATAATGCTGCGCATCGTAGCGATACATCTTATCGGCGAGAAAGGCGCGCTTCGAACCCTGACAAACAATGATGATGCTGGGCTCATACAGCACCGGCGTGCGCGCCCACTGTTGATCAGCACGCATAAACCGGACGCCGTCCATCAAGGATTGGGTATAGCCTTCCTGGCGCGCCAGTTGACGCAACAGGTGGCAGGTTTGCTGTTTTACCGTGTTTGACATGGATAACGCTCCAGAGAGAGGTTCAGGCAAAGCATAACGATGGCGTTGTGACGTGCACAAGAGGAACGAGAGAATCAGGCAATAATGCGCTACGAATCGGTCTGTTGCGTTAAGTGGGATTTTTCAACAATGACCTCGTCAACTACACGAGGAATTACCCATGAATCAGCATGCAAAAGTGATTATTTTGACCGGTGCCAGCAGCGGAATTGGTGAAGGCATTGCCCGTCATCTGGCGCATCAAGGGCACAAACTGGTAATGGGTGCGCGCCGTACCGATCGACTGGCAAGCTTGTGCGATGAATTACGCCGTGAAGGTGCCAGCGTGGATTTTCTCGCAACGGATGTGACACAGCGAAGTGACACGCAAAGACTGGCGGATTTCGCGCTGGAGGAATACGGACGCATTGATGTGATGATCAACAACGCAGGCGTCATGCCGCTTTCGCCGATGAGTTCAATGAAAGTTGAAGAGTGGGATTTAATGCTGGACGTCAACGTTCGCGGCGTGTTGTACGGTATCGCTGCGGTGCTGCCCACCATGCAGGCACAGCGCATGGGGCACATTATCAATATCGCTTCTGTGGGTGCTCTGACGGTTTCCCCCACTGCCGCGGTTTACTGCGCCACCAAATATGCGGTTCGCGCCATTTCCGATGGCCTGCGCCAGGAATCACGCGAACTGCGCGTTACAGTTATCAACCCCGGTGTGGTGGAATCTGAACTGGCAGACAGCATTAGCGACAGCGTGGCGCGCGAGGCAATGAAAAGCTATCGACAGATTGCACTCAAGCCTGATGCTATCGCCATGGCAGTCAGTTGGGCCATCGACCAGCCTGGCGAAGTCGACGTTAACGAAATCACCGTGCGCCCTACTGCCAGTGGGCATTGAGGGAAAATATCCCTGGCGATTTCAGGCTGAAATTCGCAGAAATCGCTGCAGGTAACCCCGCAGCGATAGCAATTTCCAGTTTGCTCTCGCTGCATAAAGGTTTCTTAAAGTAACTCGTTAGGGCTTAAGTTTCGCGGCGGCAGCTTCCGTCGCTACCCGACGACGGGCGATGAAGTCTTGCATCTGGGTTTTTGCCTGTGCCAGTCGTTCCGGTGAGGCGTAATGGGGCGATCCGGAGTGGAATGGCGGAGCAGGATCGTACTCCATTTGCAGCTGAATGTTTTCCGCCACGTCGCGGCCAAACAGTTCTTCCGCTACGGTGAGGGCGAAATCGATCCCAGACGTGACACCCGCGCCGGTTATCCGATTGCGGTCACGTACCACGCGTTCAGCCACCGGCGTTGCACCCAACAGGCTGAGCTGATCCAGCGATCCCCAATGCGAAGTGGCACGATATCCCTGCAATAAACCCGCTGCCCCCAGCACCAGTGAACCGGTACATACCGATGTCACCCATTGGGCTTGTTCGGCCTTTTGCCGCACAAAATCCAGCGTCTCTTCATCCTCCATCAGCGCTATTTGTCCCGGACCGCCGGGAATGCAGATCAGGTCAAGAGGTGGGCACTCGGAGAAAGTCGTGGTCGGCACGATGGCTAAACCACGGTCAGACATCACCGGTTGCCGATCTTTCCAGATGAGAAAGTTGTTCACGCCTGGCATGCGAGCAAAGACTTCCCACGGACCGGTGAGATCGAGTTGAGTGAGATGAGGGAACAGCAGCAGACCAATATTGAACGGCGAGGAGACGGCCATGATAGGCTCCATTTGGATAGCAGGAAATTATCATGGCCTTGAAGGCACATAGAATGCAAACCGCAATTACAGCCATCCTGCTTTTTTAAAGCGCGACCACATCAGGCCGCAGATCGCCAACGTCACGATCAGCACCGCGGGATAACCAAAGTGGGTTTTCAGTTCGGGCATGTCTGAGAAGTTCATACCGTACATGCTAAAGACGATCGTCGGAACGATCAGCACCGCACCCCAGCCTGCCAGCTTTTTATTCACTTCGCTCTGCTGAACCGATACCAGCGCCAGATTGACCTGCATCGCGCTGGTCAGCATTTCGCGCATGTCCTCCGCATCGATCATTACGTGATGAGCATGATCCTGGACGTCGCGCAGGTAGGCACGCAGGTTCTTCGGGATAATGTCCTCGTGAAAACGCGCCAGCTGGGCACAAATTTCCGTCACCGGCATCGCGGCATTACGCAGTGCCAGCAGTTCGCGCCGCAGATGATAGACATCCTCCAGCGTTTTGCTGTCAAAACGGGTGGTAAACATGCCCTCTTCCAGCGCACCGATACGTTCGCTGAGTGATTCGGTTATTTTGCTGTAGTGGTCAACGATAAAGTCGAGGATGCAGTAAAACGCGTAACCCGGTCCCTGACACAACATGGTGTGGTTTTTTTCTGCCCTGGCGCGAATCGCCGCATAGCCCTCCGACGAACCGTGGCGGACGGTGATCAGGAAGTTTTTACCGAGGAAAAAGTGGGTTTCACCAAAGCTGATGCGCTGCTGATCGTCGAGATGCGCCGTTTTCACTACGATAAAAACCGACTCACCGTACTGCTCAATCTTCGGGCGCTGATGGGCCACCAGCGCATCCTCAATCGCTAACTCATGCAGTCCAAACTCTTCCTGCAACGTCTGCATAAAACCCGGTTCAGGCTGATTCAATCCCAGCCAGATAAAGGCACTCTCATCTTTAAGTACTTCGCTGATGTCGGCTACATCGACATGCTCTTCACGTTTGCCGTGGCGATAAGCCACACAGTTAATCACCATTTTGGCGCTGTCCATGTTGTTTTCACTTACTTAATCATAGTGTCAGTATCATTTCGACGCAGGGGAGATCGGCTTTCGCTAAAGCGGAAGGATATAAGGCCTCACGTACGGTGCTGAAGCCATGGCGCAGATAGAAGCCGCTGGCATTGGGCGTTGCGGCTAAGGTGAGGTGCCGAAAACCGCGCTGGCGGGCTTCCGCGATGATCGCGTTCATAATGGCGCTGGCGTAGCCTTTTCCGTTGCAGGCTGGCAGGGTAAAAATGGCTTCTACGCTGCCGCTTTTGAGATCGAGGAAGCCCGTAGCGGCAGCGCCCAACTCAGGATCGTCGATCACATAGAAAGGATTGCCCTTAATCGCCTCAAAGTAACCTGCCGGCAACGCGTCAGGCGTCCATGCGGCAATCACTTCAGGCGGATAAACTGACTGGCAGCCATCGCGAATCGCGAGATTGCGAATACGCCACAAGTCGGCGGCTTCATGTGGAAGCGCTAAGCGCGGTGTCATGGATTCTTCTCTGTGTGATGAATAAGGAAATCCCACATTAGCAAAACCCTTGCCGCACGTTTGTTCTTTTTGGCTTAAGGCACACCAAAATAACGCAGCAATGCCGTCATCACGGCCGCGCCAACAATCACTAAAATCAACGGCGTACGGCGCCAGGCAAGAAACACGGCAAATAACACGCCCGCTATCCGCGCGACACCTGCGAAGTGGCTCCCTTCAAATAATGCGGTGGTAACGGCAACCGCCAGCAACAGCACCGTAGCAGCATCCGAAAGCATATTGCGCACCGATTCCGACATCGGCATACGGCTTCCCAAACGGTAACCGGCGAAACGCATCACATAAGTGCCGACGGCCAGCAGTACGATCCCGGCAATCACGAGGTTATTGTGCATTTTTGCGCTCCCGCCAGCTCAGCAAGCCTAACAAAGAAAACAATACCGGCATTCCCGCCGGGACAAACGGCGTGGCGAGCACTGATAATGCGGTACCCAGCGTGGCCGGAATACGCGTGCGACGTTGGCGCAAAGCGGGAAAGATCAGCGCGATCAGGATGGCGGGGAAAACCGCATCCAGACCAATCGCCGAAACATCAGGAATGAAGCGCCCAATAAATGCGCCGCACACCACGCTGAGTGGCCAGATAGCAAAAATTCCTAAACCACACACCCAGTATGCGGCGCGTCGCTGGGAAAGCGTCTTTTGCGAAATGCCAAACACCACGCTTTCGTCGTTCATGATATGGCAACCCAGCAAACTGCGTCCGCCCTGCCCGACCAGATCTTTCACTGCAATACCAAAGGGCAAGTGGCGCGCGTTGACCAGTAAACCCGCCGCCGCAGCTGTTAATGGGCTGCCACCACCGGCCACAATGCCGATGAACAGAAACTCGGATGCGCCTGCCAGCACCATCGTCGAGAGCGCGATGGGCACCCACAGCGGAAAACCATCCGCCGCCGCCAGCGAACCGTAAGAGAGCCCGACAATACCGTCGGCAAGACAAACCAGGAAAATCGCTTTAAATACGCCGCAATCAAGCGGAACTGCACCCAGACGCATCACAATTTGATCTCATATCGAACAGGAAAGCCGTTATAATGAACGCGCCCGAATTGTTTTACAAGATGAACAAAACGTTCGATATAAAGAACAGGAGTAATTGTGACGCCACCGATCGATCTTATCTCTGCTGGATTAGTGCGCGAACGCCAGCGTGCAGGGCTCTCGTTAACCGAAGTGGCACGCCGCGCCGGCATTGCCAAATCCACGCTTTCCCAACTGGAAGCGGGCAACGGCAATCCCAGCATTGAGACGCTGTGGTCACTGTGCGTGGCGCTGAATATTCCTTTCGCCCGTTTGATGGAACCGGAAGTGAAGCGTTTACAGGTGATCCGTCGCGGTGAGGGCATGATGGTGTCGGCTGAACTCGCGGATTACCAGGCCGCGTTACTGGCCAGCTGCCCGCCGGGCGGTCGTCGTGATTTATATCTGATCACCAGCCAGCCGGGTGCACCGCGCGCCTCTCATCCACATCCACCGGGTTCAGTTGAACACATTATCATCGCGCAAGGTCGCGCCCTGGTTGGGCCTACCGATTCGCCGGTCGAACTTCATCCAGGCGACTACATCTGCTACCCCGCTGACGAACCGCACATCTTCGAAGCGCTGGAAGCGAATACCATGGCGGTGCAGCTTTCAGAGCAAAATTAGTCATAACAATTTCCTATATTCAAACCCGATGATCGGCGCGGGACACAGTGGCATGCTGTGTTTTTCGCTAGCCGATTATCAGGAACATATGGATATTATTCCCGCCCGACCCCATCACGCCGCTGCCATTCAGAAAATCTATGCGTGGCACGTCATCCACGGCACCGCCACCTTCGAAACCGAACCACCTAGCGAAAGCGAAATGCTTAACCGCGTTAAAGATGTGCAGCAGCGCGGTGGCTTCTGGCTGGTGGCGCAGGAGGATGAACAGGTATTAGGTTATTGTTATCTGGCGCCTTATCGACCGCGCTATGCCTATCGCTTCACGCTGGAAGATTCGATTTATCTCGATAATGAACAAACCGGACGTGGCGTCGGGCGAGCGTTATTGCAAAAAGCGATTGCGCTGGCAGAAGCAGCAGGCTTTCGCCAGATCATCGCCATCGTGGGAGATAGCGCCAATCAGGGATCGCTGGGATTGCACCGGTCGCTCGGCTTCGAGCACACCGGCGTGATGAAATCGGTGGGATTCAAACATGGCCGCTGGCTCGACACCGTCGTGATGCAGCGCTCACTGGGTGTCGGTGATAGCCAGCCGCCAGAGCGTTAAGCCGCCTGCATCGCGATCACGCGATCTGTCCCCTTCTCCAGCAGTTCGCGATCGTGGCTCACCAGCAGTACGCCGCACTGCTGGTGACGCGCCATCTGCGTTATCAGCTGCAGGGTTTGCTGCTGTACCAGCGGATCGAGTCGCGATGTTGGCTCATCGGCGAACAGGAAAACCGGTTCAAGCAGCATGACGCGTAACAGAGAAAAGCGCTGTAACTCGCCGCCCGAGAGGGAATCCGGGCAGCGCGTAAGTAATGAAGGATCTAACGCCAATTGCTCCATTAGCGTGTCGCGTTTAGACCGTTCAATGCGATGACGGCGCAGCACATCCTCCAGGCTTTGTGACAGCGTGCGCATAGGGGGAAACAACGCCGAGGGATCCTGATAGATCTTCTGATACTTCAGCGCGCTCGCCGCAACATGACGTGTGATACTGCCCTGTTGTGGCGCGAGTAATCCCAGTAATACGTCGCCAAAACTGCTTTTCCCACTGCCGCTGGCGCCATGTAAACCGACAATTTCACCAGCATGCAGGGTGAAGTTTTCTGGCACGCCCAACGTATTTCCACCGCGCTGCAGTTTTATTCCCTGCGCGCTCACCACCGGTTTGCTACGGATCACCGTGCTTTGCCGTTGCGGCCAGGCAACGGGGTCGGCGGCCAGCAACTCGCGGGTATAGCTCTGCTGCGGGGTGTGTAACACCTGCTGCGCTGTACCTTGCTCGATCACTTTGCCTTTGTGCATGACGATAACGTCGCCGCCTAACTGACGCGCCAGCGCGATATCGTGCGTGATGGTCAACAGCGTTCCGCCTTCAGCCACTTCACGACGCAGCAATGCAGAAACGTCATCGCGTCGGGACACATCCAACCCCTTGGTCGGTTCGTCTGCTATCAGGATCTCCGCACCACCCGAGCGCGCCGCTGCAAATGCCGCGCGCTGGGCCATGCCACCGGACAGTTGCCACGGGAATTTCTGTGCCGCAACCTGTAATCCCAGCTGTGCGAGGTCATCCTGCGAAGCCGCAACGCTTCGCGGCGCGGAATGCCCTCGAATATAGCGATAGCCTTCCTCAACCTGCTGCTGAATCGCCATGGTGGGATCCAGCGCCAACCAGGGTTCTTGTGGCAGCGAGGCCATAGTCCTTCCCCACAAGCTACGTATCGCATCACGATCCTGCGGTAACTGATAGCGTTGACCGTTGATGATCAAGGTTCCGCTGGCCTGTAATGTCTCCGGCAAAATTCCCATTACCGCCTGCGCCAACAGGCTTTTTCCTGAGCCGGTTTCACCTAATAAGGTGAGCGGCTGGCCAGGTTGCAAGTGAAAATCGACCGGTTCCACCAGCGTGGCATCTGCTGTTGATACCGTTAGGCCAATGGCCTGTAATCCCTTCATGCACGCTCCTTTTTCATCATCAGGTTGAGGCTTATCAGCAATAAAAACAGCGCGGCAACGGGCTGCAACAGTAACCAGGGGGCTTCCCAGGCAAAGGGCAGCAGTTCCGTCATCATCAAACCCAGTTCCGGCGTCGGTGGTCGGACACCCACGCTGATAAAGCCCAGTGCCGATACGGCCATGATGGCACTGCTGAACGAGAACAGCGCAACTGTGAGCAGTACCGGTGCGAGTGCCGGCCACAGGTGGCGACGAAAACGGTAAAGCGCGTTAAAACCCAGCAGTTTTGAAGCCTGCATGCCTGGTGAATGCACAATCGGAAGTAAGGTGGCGCGCGTTACGCGGAAGAATTCCACCCACAGTACCAACGAGATCCCCAGCCACAGCATCTGCGGCGAATCAGGGGCAATCGCCGCCAGTAACAGCACCAGCAGCAAGCCGGGTAGCGCGAGATACATATCACTCAGCATACTGATTAAGCGGTCCAGCACACCGCCATAAAGCGCACTGAACGCGCCAGCCAGCACACCGACCAGCATCGCACTGATCACGCACAGTGCAGCCAGACCCAGTGACAGGCGCAGCGCCGCACTCAGGCGCGGCAGCATGTCACGCCCCAGGTGATCAAAACCTAACAGATTGGCCTGGCTGGGCGGCTGCAACATGTTGAGTAGCTCTTGTTGCAGGGGATCGCCATGATGAAACAGAGGCAGTAAAAAGGCGTAGCTCAGTAGCAGAGCCAGCAGCAGTAAACCGGCATGACGTGAAGTCAATTTCATGGACGCGTCCCTCGCGGATCAAGCAGATGGCAACCCGCATCCACCAGCATGTTAAGCAGTACAAACAGCAGGCCGAGCGTCATGGCACTGGCCTGTATCACCGGCACATCGCGGGCGAAGATGGCGTGAACCAGTGCATGACCGATGCCTGGCCAGGCAAACAATGTCTCTACCACTACCACGCCTTCCACCAGCCAGACAAACTGCATACCGAACCAGGTGAGTACCGGTGTTCCCAGATTGCGTAAACCGTGACGTTGCAACAAGGTGGCGGGCGCCAGACCTTTTTGCGCCCCCCAATGGTAATAGCCTGCATTCACCACCTGCCGGGTGGCTTCGCGCACCACGCGCACGCCCACCGCGCTCAGGGACAAGGCCAGCGTCATCGCCGGTAACAGGAAATGGCGCAGCTCACCGTGTCCCGCAGTCGGCAGCCAGTCGAGTTGCAGCGCGAACAACACGATCAGCAGCATACCCAGTGCAAAATGCGGCACAGACTTAAGCATCGACGTCAGCCAAAACAACAGCCGATCCAATTTGCCATTGGCGTGGCAACCGGCCCAGATACCCAGTGGCAGCGTGATAACCAGCGTCAACAGCAATGAAACGCTTGCTAATGCCAGCGTCTGGCTCAGTTGCCATCGCAGTTCGTCCATCACCGGTTCGCCGGAGACCAGCGAACGGCCAAAGTTGAATTGCAGCAGATCGAACAGCCAGTGCAGTAAGGCGCTGCCTTGATCGGTTGCACCGTTTAACTCCTGCTGCACGCGCGCGACAGCATCCGCATCAACCCGATCATAGCCGTAGCGACCACTGGCAATACGCCACGCCATATCGCCCGGCAGTGACCGGACCAGAAACCAGGTGAGTAAACCCACCGAGAGCACGACAAAAAACGCCTGCATTAGACGCCAGCTTAGTTGTCTGATCATCACGGCTCCCATCGCAGCTGGCGCAGGCCGAAGTGACGTTCAAACGGATCGAGCGCGACGTTTTTCAGTTGGCTGTTGATCGCTGCCGATTGTTGATACCAGGCGATTGGAATCACCGGCAGATCCTGTTGCAGCGCCGAAGTGATCAACGTTCGAGCCTGGGCACGCGCGGAGGCATCGGTGGATTGCGTCAGGGTATGCAGTGCGCCACTGAATCCCGCCGGATGCCAGTTCATCGCTCCCCAATCGCCGCCTTTCTCGGCGTAATCCTGCAGCAAGGTGCCGGTTGGATCGGGCGTTAGTGCAAAGTTGCGTGAGAACAGCGCCAGTTGTAATTTCCCGCTGTGATGCTGGGCAGGAATTTCGCTGGCATTGGTTGAGTTGATTTTCACTTCTATACCAACTTTGCGCAGCTGCTGCTGAATAACCATCGCCATCAACGGCAGTTCAGGGCGATCCGGGAATGTCAGCAGCGTCAGGCTAAATCGCTGACCGTTGCGTGTCAGCACGCCGTCTGATCCTGATTGCCAGCCGGCTTTTTGCAACAGAGTGATAGCCTCATCGGGCTGATAGGCCAGTGGTTGCAGTGCCGCGTTGTGCCACTCACCCATGTTCGGCGGGAACAACTGACTGGCAGCACCCGGATAGCGCAACACCGCCATCGCCAACGCGTTGCGATCGATCGCCATGCTGATCGCTTCGCGCATCGGTTGTTCGGCTAACAGCGGATCGCCCAGATTGAGCTTCAACATCAGCGTGCGCGGCACAGAAATGGCGGGAAGCTGCAGCGCAGGCTTACGTGCCAGACGCTGACGGCTGGCTGCATCAAGATTGAACACATAATCCTCATCACCGCTTTCTGCCAGTAGCGCGCGGGTTTCTGCCCGGCCGGAGGAGAGATAGCTGGCTGTGGCGATATGCGGTTTTTCACCCCAGTACGCTTCAAAACGTTTTACTGCTAACGACTGCGGCGGCTGAAAGGCGGTCAGCATGAAGGGACCACTGCCGATGATGCGCGTAATGTTGCCCTGTGCATCCCAGCTGGATAGCGCCAGTATTTGTGAGCGGCTTTCAGCCAGGACGGAAAGCAGTGGTGTGAAAGGCTCGCGCAGTGTGATGGTCACCACCTGCCCTTCCCCGCTGATCTCAGTGATGGGTGTTTTATCCAGTAATCCCGCTTTGTTCCGCGCAGTGTTGAGTGATTTCACTACCACTGACGCATCCAATGGCGAGCCATCATGAAAGCGCACGTTATCGCGCAGTTGTAATTGCCAGCGCAAACCGTCTTCCGAGACCTGCCAACTCTTCGCCAAAGCCGGGATCGGTTCACCGCGTTCGTTCACTTCCACCAGCGTTTCCACCACATCCATGCGCAGAAGGATGTCACCGGAAAGCGCCGGATCGGCACCTTTAATTTCAAACGGAGCGGCAATGCGCACCGTGTTTTCCTGATGCTGCGCCGCGAAAGAGGCGCACGAAGCCAGGCCGAGCGCCGTGGCGATCAGCAATTTTTTCATTGATTTCATTATGGTTTCCGAAAAATACCGCTACAAAAATCCCAGAGAAATTACGTTATAACATAACAATACACATTTAAACACAGATCGCCTGCGGGGATAAACGGTTTGCGCGGGTGTTTATGACAAATTGACACTGCATGCTCGGGCGTGACTGGGTTATGCTGAACCGAATCTGACCCCTCAAGGAGAAACGGAAATGCCAGAGATCGTTGTCTATGCTGCGGAAGGCCGCACGGTTGAGCAGAAGAAGAAGTTGCTGAAAGCTGTTACTGCCGCAGTCGCGGACTCGTTTGAGATTGATGCCAATTCAGTGACGGTCTCAATCATTGAAACGCCGAAGCATCATAAATCTAAAGGCGGCGTGCCGTTTGATGAGCGGTGATTTGAGATTTGAAACATAAAAGCCCTGATGGGCTTTTATGTTTTACAGGATGAAAACCGCTGGGCCTTTATCCTCAATGGTGTTGAGGATACGCAAAGCCGCTTTATTGGGTTTACTCTCGTTCCGTTCCCACTTTGAAACACTCTCAACTGACATGCCGGTGGTCATTGCTAATGCTGCCTGCGACATCTTCCATCTTAAGCGTACCGCTTTGATCTCAATCCCAGACATAGCGCGTACAGGCGGGATATTACGTGCTTCGATCGCCGCGCTGATTTCCGCAACCGTCTCGTCCTGAACAATTCCCAATTGGTTATAGCGCTGCGCCATATCGTGGATTTTCTTTAAGCGATCAGTCATCACAAGTTACCTCGATTAGTTCTTTTAACTTAATCAATTCCCGGACCTTCTCATCTGACATCGCAATAAAATCCCGAGCGATACGGCAATAAGCATCAATTTCATCATCTTCAAGTTCTTTGCCTTTCTTCTTTGACAGCTGACTTTTCAGGTACATATCAAAGAAATAAATGTTGTTGCCATAATTGAAGAAAACAATGCTACGCGCGCCGTCAGATGCCCCAACACCGGGCAACCCAAGTCGTTTTTTGAACGTGTAACGTCCTAATGGGTCGCCATGTAATCCCGCAAAAATCGACTTTGCAGCTTTACACAAAATTTTATCATTGATGCGTGCATTACATCTCTCTTCCTGAAATTCTGGCGTCAGGTAAATGCCCATTTACCCCTCCTTGCCTTAAAATATCCGTAAGCGTGACTATAGTCTTGGTTACGGGTCAGGTCAAATTACAAGCGAAGGACTTGGTTGAACCTATGTGCTAATAACCGCAATAACATGTGGTTAAAGTCGCTAAGTTTGTTGTGCATTCACTGTAGTCAGTAAATCCAACCTGACAGCACGCAATTGCACAACATCTACATAGGTATCAATTCAACTGAAAAAGTCCAATATGCCAGTATCTCAATCAATCTGATTTGGTATCACTTAGAGGCTACATTGCGGGGAGATCAATAGTTGGTATGTTAGTAAGCGCATACATCTTTAGCTATTGAAAAGAATCTGCAGAGTGCATTTGCTTTGCGGTGAAGAATGAGCAACATGACGGAATAGAATTCGGGGAATCAGGGCGTGCACTGCACGCCCTAAAAGTCTTAACGACGGTTCTTCCAGACGGTCTGGATATTACAGAATTCGTGGACACCAAAGCTGGAAAGTTCACGACCGTAGCCGCTCTTCTTCACGCCACCAATCGCCACACGGGGATCGGAAGCACCGTTGCCATTGATAAACACGGCGCCGGTTTCCAGTTTCTCTGCCAGCTCATTCGCCATCGCTTCGTTACCGCTCCACACGGTGGCACTCAAACCAAATTCGCTGTCGTTGGCCAGTTCTAAAGCATGCTGCGCATCACGTGCTACGGTAATCGCCGCCACAGGGCCAAAGATCTCCTGCTGGAAGGCGATCATGTCGGGTGTCACATCAGCAAGGATCGTTGGGGCATAGTAGTTGCCGACGCCATCGATCTTATGACCACCGATAACCAGGCGCGCACCCTGTTTCAGGGTTTGCTGTACCTGCTGGTCTAACTCATCACGCAGATCATAACGCGCCATCGGTCCGATATAAGTTTCTTCATTCAACGGATCGCCAATTTTTAATGCCTGCACAGCAGCGCTAAAACGCGCCTCAAACGCTTCTGCGACACTTTCTTCAATGATGAACCGTTTGGCTGCCATGCATACCTGTCCGGTGTTCTGGTAGCGTCCTGTGACCGCTGAAGCCACTGCTGCATCGAGATCCGCATCGGCAAGGACGATAAAAGGATCTGCACCACCCAGTTCCAGCACGGTTTTTTTCAACACGGCGCCGGCTTGCGCCGCAATCGCTCCACCTGCCCGCACACTTCCAGTCACTGCAACAGCAGCAATACGAGGATCCTTGATCGCTGCTGAAACACCGTCGTTATCCACGTTAATCACGGTGAAGCCACCTTTTGGCAGATCGGTCGCATCAAATAGTTCCGTCATGAGATGCGCTGAACCCATCACACTTGGGGCGTGCTTCAGCACATATGTATTCCCTGCCAGCAGCATACTGACTGCGCCGCGCAGCACCTGCCAGTAAGGGAAGTTCCACGGCATCACGGCGAGGATCACACCTAACGGGCGGAACGACTGCCAGGCTTGCTGATTTTCCACCAGCGTGGGTTTGTCAGCCAACATGGCCGGACCCTGTTCTGCGTACCAGTCACAAAGGTTCGCGCATTTCAGGACTTCAGCACGAGCCTGTGCAATGGGTTTACCCATCTCCAATGTCGCCATTGTGGCGAGTTGATCCTGACGCTGACGGATCTGTTCTGCTAACTGACGCAATACGATGACACGCTGAGCCATGCTGGTGGCGCGCCATTGTGTGAAAGCATCAGCGCTGGTCTGCAACGCAGCTTCAAGCTCAGCTGCATTCTGTAGTGGATAGGTTGCGATGATTTCGCCAGTGGTAGGATTACGTGAAATAACGTTGTCAGTCATAAGATGCCTTCGTCATGAGTTGTAGGGTGTGAATATGGCTTTCACCTTACGCTCTGAGAAGATTGATGAAAAATGAATAATAGTGAGGAAGTTGTTCTCTTCTGATGAAAGCTTAGGATGCTATTCGCAAAGAATTAATGTTTTAACGCTATTGATGGGATCAATCCTACTGACTTACATATTCCGACAGTTTTTGATGGCAGATGCTGATTCTTCATAGGGTTATGCAGTTATACAGTGAATAGATCTTAAAGAAAGATCATAGAGAGATCTTAAAGAGATCCTAAGAGATCCCCGATCGCTGTAAGCCGCACCCCACAAGGCCTGAGAAGGTGATCGCGTTCACTATAATCAGAAAAACGTTCACTACAATCAGCATAATATTCACTATAGACTGTAGAATGTTCACTATAAACAGTGTTAATGTTCACTGTAATCAGAAATCGATCCTTTTCATCCACAGAATGAAGATCTCAGGCTATGGCAGATAAAGAGAGTGAAAACAAAGCGTTACTAGAACCTTTTCTGTCGGTGACAAAAAATAGTGGTGAGGTTATTCAGCTTCATCCCAATAAAAATAACACCGTACAACCGGTCGCCTTGATGCGCCTGGGTCTGTTCGTTCCGACACTAAAGTCTACTGCGCGTGGGAAATCGGGCGCGATGGCTTCAACGGACGCCACAAAAGAGCTCAAGAACCTTTCATTGGTTAAATCTGAAGGCTATGAAAAGATTACCATTACTGGCGCAAGGCTGGATATGGATAATGATTTCAAAACCTGGGCTGGCATTATCCAGTCTTTCTCGCGTTATCCCTCAAAGGGCGACACGGTGACGCTGCCGTTTATTGATTTCGTGAAAATGTGCGGGATCCCTTCGGCAAATTCATCAGCGGCCTTACGTAAGCGTTTGGATGCCTCTTTACGACGCATCGCAACCAACACGTTGTCCTTTGAAGGTAATGGCAAAGCGTATCATACCCACCTTGTGCAGTCGGCGTATTACGATCGCGAAAAGGATCTGGTGCGTATCCAGGCCGATCCTAAGCTGTTTGAGCTGTATAACTTTGACCACAAAGTCTTACTTCAGCTGCGTGCCATCTCACGCCTCAAACGTAAGGAATCGGCTCAGGCGCTGTATACCTATCTTGAAAGCTTGCCAACCAATCCCGCGCCTATATCGTTAGCGCGTCTGCGTATGCGCTTAAACTTAGGGTCTAAGACCACCACACAAAACCACGTGGTCCGACGCGCGATGGAGCAGCTCAAAGAGATTGGCTACCTCGACTATTCTGAAGTGAAGCGTGGACGTTCTGTGTTCTTTATTATTCACAGCAGGACGCCGAAGCTTGATGGTATCAGCAACCTTGAGAGCATTGATTCCCTCGATGAAATCGAGTTTGAAGACTGATTTTTCGCGTTCACTGTAATCAGCGCCCTTCCTGAGAGAGTGTCACTTTATCGCCAAAAGTGACACTCACCTCTTTCACTCTGTTCACTGTAATCAGCATACCTTCACACATTCACTGTAATCAGTAACGTTCACTGTAAACAGTATCCAGCGACTCGCTAATCTCACTTTCACTTATATCGCTCTTATAATAGACGATTCATTGGGCTAATAATTGATAGTGAGTACTTACCAGGTGGGTATTTATCTCGGGCATCTCCCACAATTGGTATCGATTGCTGATTACAGTGAACATTGGGAATGCGGGAAGCTTATGCTGATTACAGTGAATGTTGGTTGTGAAGGGGCAACTGATTACAGTGAATGAATTAGGTTAACTTGATGAATTTTATCGTTAATATTATGGAATGTGTCATTCATTCACTGTAATCAGTTTAATCGCTGTACAAGTAAACAGTAAAAGTGACAGGGTTGCTCACCTTCACTGATTACAGTGAATTTTCGCCCTCATTGCAGATTGCAGTGAACGTTATGCCAATGAGATTGATGATGGATTTAAGGAGGTGATCCTGTGCGTCACGCTGTCACTGATTACAGTGAATGCTCAACTGCCCTCCCCTCTTCCGATGCACATCTCTCCCCCGACCTCTATGGCCGCCGAGGATCATTCTACTGATTACAGTGAACGTTAATGGTCTGACTGCCGATGAGCTGTTACTGAATACAGTGAATGTTTTGGCTGTGGATTCGGTAGTATCAGGAAGACGGTCATAAGTGGTTTGCTGATTACAGTGAACGTTTGAGCTCACAGGCAGACATTGTTTTTCGCGTTGAGCCTGTAATTGAGGCGGCTAAAATACTCATCTCTCATCTCTCATCTCTCATCTCTCATCTCTCATCTCTCGTCTTAAAGCTCAAACCGACCATACTTCCCGAGGCGTTCCCCCACTCATTCCTCATCGAACATGGCTCTTCAACCCTCACCCATTGAGCATGATTAACCCTTCAACTGTCTTCACAACTCTTCCACTGAGCATCATTAACCCTCCAGGACTCGCCAGTCATTGCACCAGCTATCTTCTATTCACCATGAGTCACCACTAACCACTTATCAGCTTTAACTCATGAGTAAGTAGCCATGAGTCCTCAATGATTTTCATCCTCTCTCATCCATGAACACGCAACCATCACTCGGGAGCCATTAACCGCAACTGGCTACTCAACATGGGTTACTGATTACAGTGAATGTTGATCGCCATTCCAGACCGTTTTTTCATTCCTGACTCCTGACTCCTGACTCCTGACTCCTGACTCCTGACTCCTGACTCATTCACTGATTACAGTGAACGTTCTGTCTATTACCCGCTCCCCTCTCACCGATAATGGTGATTCCATTCAGAACGAAATTACTGACTATAGTGAACGCTGCGCTTAGCGAACGATTTGGCTTACTGATTACAGTGAACGGTTGATTGCGACTTAGACAAACTGCTGATTACAGTGAATGCTTGTGAGCCATACGAGGTGTCGTTTACTGATTACAGTGAACACTTGGTAAAAAGCGAGGCTACCCAAGCGCAGTCTACTGATTACAGTGAATGCTCATATTGGAACTCAGCCGTCGCGAACCAAACTGAATCGCCCACTACTGATTCCGCCATGGGCTACCCAGGGCATTCAAAGCGCAGCGTAAGAAACAAGTCATGCTGATTACAGTGAACGTTACGCCGATGCTTGCTGATTACAGTGAACCTTATGCCGATTGCAGTGAACGTTTGCTGATTACAGTGAATGTTTAGCTGACTGCAGTGAACGCAGAGCGTGATTTCAGTCGCAATACCCTGCCCTTTAATCTCGTGCAACGGACACTCCAAATACTGATTACAGTGAATGTTGGATCAAATCAGCGAATGCGGCTTTGGTCACACTTTCACCTTTTATTATGCTCTGGTTAAAACAACATCGCTGATTACAGTGAACGTTTGCACTAACACCCTCTTACTCAAGGTCTTTTCATAAACCTAAGAGTTTCGCATTAGATGAGATAGATTTGCCTCATGTGCAGGATTTCGGTATAAAGTCATAAATCCTACATGTGTGGAGCAAGTATGGCTAACGATGAGAAGCAAGTTCTGAAAGTCGCACAACGTTCAGAAAAGATGCTGATGAGCCTGACGGAACAGATTCAGGCGCAGAAAGAAGAGTTGAAAGAAAACACTTTTTATCAGGTTTACGCTAAAGCGGCGTTAGCCAAACTCCCTAAATTGACGCGTGCGAGCGTTGATTACGCCGTGAATGAAATGGAAGAGAACGGCTATCCATTTGATAAACGTGCTGCGGGCAGCTCGACTAAGTATGCGATGTCGATTCAGAACATCATTGATATCTATCATCACCGTGGTGTTCCAAAGTATCGCGATCGTCATGGAGATGCGTTCACGCTTTTTGTGGGTAATCTCAAAGGCGGCGTATCAAAAACCGTATCGACGGTCTCACTGGCCCATGCGTTACGTGCGCATCCGCATCTGCTGTTTGAAGATCTGCGTGTTTTAGTCATCGACCTCGACCCGCAATCCTCTGCCACCATGTTCCTCAATCATGAGCGTTCGGTAGGACTGGTGGAAGCCACAGCGGCTCAAGCGATGCTGCAAAACGTGGGCCGTGAAGAACTGCTGAACGAATTCATCGTGCCATCAATTATTCCCGGCGTAGACGTTCTGCCGGCTTCGATTGATGACGCCTTCATTGCTTCACGCTGGGAAGAACTGTGTGCTGAGCATCTGCCTACGCAGAACGTGCATGCGGTTCTGTATGACAACGTCGTAGCAAAATTGAAGAAAGATTATGACTTCATCTTCATCGACAGTGGCCCACATCTGGATGCCTTCCTGAAGAATGCTATCGCAGCGTCTGATTTATTGATGACGCCGGTTCCTCCCGCTCAAGTTGATTTCCATTCAACGTTGAAGTATCTGACGCGCCTCCCGGAACTGATTGGCATTATTGAGGAATCGGGCGCATCCTGCCGCTTGCAAGGCAACATCGGCTTTATGTCGAAGCTATCGAATAAAGCGGACCACAAGCTCTGTCACAGCCTGGCGAAAGAGATCTTTGGCGGCGACATGCTGGATGCTGCGTTACCGCGTCTGGACGGCTTTGAACGTTGCGGAGAGTCATTTGATACGGTGATCTCTGCGAATCCATCGACATATGTGGGCAGCACCGAAGCCTTGAAGAATGCGCGTTCGGCAGCGGAAGATTTCGCTAAAGCCGTGTTTGATCGCATTGAATTTATTCGCCTGAACTGAGGTTACTATGAGCGCAAAACGAATCACGATTGGCCGTACCTTCAGCCAGACACCTTTGCAGACAGAGGATGCTTCCGACGGACATTCTCAAACCTTCATCCTCTCAACCGGTAAGCGTGCCCTGTTCACGCTTGAGCACATTACGGCGAAGGAAATCGAAGAAAAAACCTATGTCGTCATGGAAACCAATGGCCGCGATCAGTCAGGCCTGACGCCAGAATCGCTGCGCGACATCATTCGCACTATCAAATTACAGCAGTTCTTCCCTGCTATTGGTGTGAAACAGGGCGACCGTATCGAAATCCTGGATGGCTCCCGACGTCGCGCGGCGGCTCTCCACTGCAAAACCGGGCTGGATGTGCTTGTCACTGAGGTCGCCATCACAGCCGATGAAGCTCGTCGTCTGGCACAGGACATCCAAACCGCGCGCGAACATAATCTGCGTGAAGTAGGAATGCGTTTACTGTCATTGAAGGACAGTGGCCTGTCACAGAAAGAAATTGCACAGAGCGAAGGTCTTTCGCAGGCGAAAGTCACGCGTGCATTACAGGCTGCGAGCGTGCCACTGGAGCTGGTGACTTTGTTCCCCAATCATTCCGAGTTAACTTACCCGGACTACAAAACGCTGCTGCAGGCTTATGAAAAGCTGCAGGAGATTGGTCAGTCGGTTGAAGCGTTAATTGACACCATCGGCATGGATGTAGACACAGTCTGCGCACGAGATGGCCTGGCTGAAGATGAAGTGAAAAATGGTATTTTGCGTCTGGTACGCAATGGCAGCCAGACGCTGATCCAGTCGCCAGCTAAGGATAAAGCTGTCGCCACACCTCTCTGGTCGTTTGCAGATAAAGATCGCTATGCCCGCAAGAAAACGCGAGGTCGCATGTTCAGCTACGAATTTAATCGTCAGTCTAAAGAGCTTCAGGATGAGTTAGATAGAGTGATAAATGAGACACTCAACAAATATCTCAATCAATAGCGAAATGCCGCCTTCGGGCGGTTTTTTTTGCCTGAATTTCAGCTTTTCGCCAGTGCTATTTCATCGCTAACTGTATGAAAAATATCTAACCTGCGTGGAAATTTCAGGCTGAAATCGCCAATTATTTCATCGTGTCCCTTTGCTAAAATCTCATGCGACTTAGTTTTGTGAATCAGTGATGGAGGCAAATTGACCAGCTGGATAGGAAATCGACAAAGGTTATTTAAAGGAGGATTTTAAACTGCGGATGTTCTGAAATTCGCTAAGTTCGCCAACACAATTTCACGATTAATTTATTGAATTTAAAGTGTTTTATGATTTAATTTCAGGCTGAAATCGCCAGTATTTCAGCGAATTTCAGCTCTTCATTAATGAAACTAACCCGGTTTAGCCAGATGATATACAATGATTTATCCACAGAAAAGGTGGATAACTTTATTGGCGAAGTCAGGCCGTTAGCGACAAGGCATTGAAAGATTGCCAGACAGCGTCCCGAACGCGAACAGGTTTGTTTATCAGACCCAAGGCATAAAAGCGATCGGCGATAATCTGCTGCTCTTTGATCACCTCAAACGCCATTGAACGCGTTTTATGACTGCGTCGGGTCAATGCCCTCTCGACAGCCAATATATCAAGACCTAATTCCTGCGCGAGCAGACCAGCCGCTTCATGGCGATGACTATCAATAAAAATGCCAGTCTGCTGCAAGCTATCTACCAGCTGCTGGACCACGTCATGATGTTTTTCTACATAATTGCGACGGGCCAGATAGAATTGGTGGTTGCGGACACGTCCCTCACCATTGGCAAGCACACGCAATTCAGAATTGCTCTCTGCCGCACTGAGCAAAGGGTCCCACATCATCCAGGCATCAACAGCGAGATTATCACTCGCGGTCAGCGGATATTTCGGCGGCGCATACACCACTTTCAGTTCATCAAGGGCGATACCCGCTTCTTCCAACACTTGCAGCAGTAACCAGTGAACATTAGAACCTTTATTGACCGAAATGCGTTTACCGCGTAAATCGGCAATGCTACGAATATCGCTATCGACCGGAACAACAATCCCCACGCTGCTTGGCGCTGGTGGTTCCCAGGCGATGTAAGTTACGGCATTGCCATTCGCCTGGGCAAAAATAGGCGGGACCTCGCCGGTGGTACCAAAATCAATCTCATTATTCTGCAATGCATAAAGCAATTGAGGCCCGGCAGGAAATTCGCTCCACAACACGCTGACGCCCTGCTGTGCAAAGCACTGCTCAAGACTTTGCCGTGCTTTTAACACGCCAAGATTACCGAATTTCTGATAACCAATACGCAACTCTCGTTCCTGATTAGGCTCAAGAGAAGAGGCAGTTGCAATGTGACTCGCCGTCTTACGCCGTCCTTTTATCATTCCCTGATGAGCAAGATGAGTACGCAGTGTGTGGCGGCTGATGCCAAGTAACGTCGCGGCCTGCGTCTGATTTTGATCGGTGAATTCCAGCGCGTTATTAATCAGACTGGCAATCACGCGATCAAACAGCTGATTGGGCTTGGTGGAGAGTTGTTGACGCAGGAAGCTATCAAGCGTTGATTCCTCCGCACTGTTGAAACCCTGTTCACTGTGTCCCGCCAGTCGCAGCTGGGTTGACGTCAGCGTCTCTTCCCGGCTGAGGAGCACTGCATTATGTAGCGTATTTTCCAGCTCACGAATATTACCCGGCCAGCTGTACTCAAGCAGTGCTTCCAAGGCATCAGGAGATAAGCGGCGTGCCGGTCGACCTAAGCGACGTGCATAGAGTGAAAGGAAATACTGCGCCAGTAGCGGGATATCATCACGACGCTGACGCAATGGCGGCAGCGGCACTACCGCAATGTTGAGACGATAGTAAAGGTCTTCTCTGAATCGTCGTTCGCGGATCGCCTGTGCTAAATCTACGTGGGTGGCAGCGATGACACGCACATCGACTTTGATCGGCTTGCGCGAACCCACACGCGTAATCTCGCGTTCCTGCAACACGCGCAGCAATTTAACCTGTAATGAGAGACTCAGTTCCCCAATCTCATCCAGCAGCAACGTGCCGCCCTGCGCGGATTCAAACCAACCGGGATGAGATTGGGTCGCGCCGGTAAATGCCCCTTTCTCATGACCAAAGAGTTCGGCCTCAGCAAGACTTTCCGTCAAAGCGCCGCAGTTAACGGCGAGGAAGGGGCCATGTCGGCGTTGGCTATGATGATGCAGATAGCGTGCCACCACTTCCTTACCCGTGCCGGTCTCGCCGACAATTAATACAGTGGCATCCGTGGGAGCGAATTTATCGAGGAGTGATTGAAAAGCGAGAGAAGCCGGGTCGACTAAACGCGGTGAGTCGGTGTAATTGCTATAGTTGGTCAGCATAGTTTGATGTCCATTAAGGAGTATCAGTACACGCTAAACTTTGCTATTCAGTGTTAACAGCAGGAAAAAAGCATAAGCAGTTGCATATGCAGCAATAGCTGTAGGCGGTAAGTTGCCGATGCAACTACCCGATTACGGCTTAAGTCCTTAACCTGCTGAAATACCGCAATAATCACCAGAGCCAAAGCTGGCACGCTTTTCGCTAATAGCCATATAACTAAATAAGCAGTCCGAAATGACCATTTTTTAATAAAGTTATATAGGAAAAGCATAATGGCCGAATCCGCAAACAAGAATATTAATGTCTTCTGGTTTCTCCCGACGCACGGTGATGGACGCTATCTGGGCACCACGGAAGGTGGGCGCCCGGTTGATTTGGCTTACTTACAGCAGGTGGCATTAGCTGCCGACAATCTCGGTTTCTACGGCGTGCTGATTCCCACGGGTAAAAGCTGCGAGGATTCGTGGCTGGTCGCGTCTGCACTGGCACCCATCACCAAGCGCCTGCGCTATCTGGTCGCCGTTCGCCCTGGACTTCAACCACCGACACTGGCTGCGCGCATGGCCACAACCCTGGATCGCCTCTCTGAAGGACGTTTGCTGATTAACGTGGTGACTGGCGGTGACCCGGTTGAGAATAAAGGCGATGGCATCTTTCTCAATCACAGTGAGCGCTATGAAGTCACCAAAGAGTTTCTTGATGTCTACAGCCGTTTAATGCGCGGAGAGAAGGTTGACTATGAAGGGCAGCATATTCACGTTGAAGGCGCTGAGGTGTTGTTCCCGCCCGTTCAGGAAAATGGCCCACCGCTCTACTTTGGCGGTTCGTCTGATGCAGCCATTGATGTTGCCGCTGAGCAAATCGATACCTATCTGACCTGGGGTGAGCCCCCTGAGCAGGTCGCAGAGAAGCTGGCGGTGGTCCAGGAACGTGCAGCTGCGCGCGGACGCAAACTGGAATACGGCATCCGCCTGCATGTCATCGTGCGTGAAACGGAACAGGAAGCGAAAGCGGCGGCGGAGAAACTAATTGGTCATCTGGATGAAGACACCATCGCGCAGGCGCAGAAGATCTTTGCGCGTATGGATTCAGCAGGCCAGGCGCGTATGAGCGCGCTGCACAAAGGTTCCCGCGATAATCTCTATATCTCGCCAAACTTATGGGCAGGCGTCGGTCTGGTGCGCGGTGGAGCAGGAACGGCATTAGTGGGCAGTCCTGAGCAGGTCGCAGAACGTATTCGTGAATATCAGGCATTAGGTGTGACCAACTTCATCCTGTCGGGATATCCACATCTGGAAGAAGCGCATCGTGTGGCAGAATTGCTGCTGCCGCTGTTACCGCTGGCAAATGGTCAGCAGCAGCGTTCGCGCACTATCAACACCGGGCCATTCGGTGAAACCATTGGTGGTGATAAGCGCCCTTCAAAGCAGGTGAGCGCCAGCTAATGCAGGAGAAGACGATGGCACGACCACATATCATCATCACGGGTGGCGGGTTTAGCGGAACTGCACTGGCGATTCATCTCGCACGCCAATCGTCCTCTCCATTACTGATTACAGTGGTCGAACCGCGTGAGCAACTGGGCGGTGGTGTGGCCTACTCCACGCAAGAACCGGCGCATCGCATCAATGTTCCGGCTTCACGCATGCAACTCAGCGGTGATGAGCAGGGCGCCTTTGACCGCTGGTATCGTCAGCAGCCGGAGTGTTCACTGGATTCAGCAGCCCATTGCGAAGACGGCTCAGTCTATCCGCAGCGCGGTATGTTTGGTCGCTATCTGGCAAAGCAGTTTGCCCTCGCGGCAGAACGGCATCCGCAGATTGAGCTACGACACGTTCAGGCCAGTGCCATAGCGTGGGAAGGGCAGCAGCTATTGCTCAGCAATGGTGAGACGCTACAGGGCGATGTGCTGGCGTTAGCGATTAGTCACCCGCCGCCATCATTGCCTCATTCGCTGCAACCCTTTGCCCATCACCCAGCGCTCATTGCCAATCCATGGCAAGCCGGCGTGCTGGATGTGATAGATCCTGACGCAGCTGTAGCTATTATTGGAACCGGCCTGAGCATGGCGGATGTGGTTGCCTCATTAGGCACCCGCCACCATCGAGGCCCATTAACCGCCTTCTCGCGCCGTGGGCAGCTCTCACGCGCTAATCTGCAGGGTGAGTGGCCTGAATGGACGTTAGCGCCTCAGAGCGTCCCTGGCGTGCGTCTGTGGCTGCATCACATCAGGGATGAGGTTGCCCGTGCGGCACGGCAGCAATTACCCTGGCAGCGCGTGCTGGACGATGTACGCGCACAGGGCCAAACCATCTGGCAATCGTTGCCGTTGCGCGAGCAGCAGCGCTTTGTGCGCCATCTGCGTTCATGGTGGGATGTACATCGTTATCGCATCGCGCCGCAGGTGTCTGCAGAAATCATCAGACGACAGCAGCAGGGTAGTTTGCAGGTGCTGGCAGCCAGACTGGACGCCATCACTGTACAGGGCCATCAGCTGGCAATCACGCTGCGCACTCGCCAGGGTGAAACGGAAACGCGCCTGCTTGATCATCTGATCGTCACCACGGGACCCGGGCATGATGCGCTGACTCAAAGTCAGCCGTTGTTGCGTTCGCTGAGTGAACAAGGCCTGGTCCGAGGTGACCAGCTTGGCTTTGGTCTCGATGTGGACCTGCAGTCACACGCACTTAATCAGCAAGGCCTGCCCAATGCTCGCCTGTTAGTGGTGGGCCCCGCTGCACGCGCACGTTTCGGTGAGTTGATGGGGTTACCACAGGTAGCCGATCACGCTGCTGCCGTTGCTCAGCAAATTCTCAAGGAACTTAATATCGCTCAAGACGAGCGATGTCCCCCTTACGCTTCTTAATCTCTCAAACATCCTAAAAACACACTAACGAACGCCGGGTCGTCGCACGATCACGGCCTCGCTATGGAGATTGCTATGCCATCGCAACGTGAAATTCGCCTGAATGCTTTTGATATGAACTGTGTCGGACACCAGTCACCGGGTTTGTGGGCGCATCCGCGCGACCGCTCCTGGCAATACAAAGATCTGGAGTACTGGGTCGATTTAGCGCGCCTGCTGGAGCGTGGCAAATTTGACGGCTTGTTTATCGCCGATGTGCTGGGTATTTACGATGTGCTTGACGGGAACGGTGATGCCGCGATTCGGCAGGCGACGCAGGTGCCGGTCAACGACCCGCTGGCGTTAATCACCCCAATGGCGCTGGTGACGGAGCATCTGGGTTTTGGCCTCACCGCATCGCTGTCGTTTGAACATCCTTATCCCTTCGCGCGCCGTTTATCGACGCTCGACCACCTCACAAAAGGGCGCATCGGCTGGAATATTGTGACTTCGTATCTGGAGAGCGGGGCGCGCAATATTGGCCATCATGCGCAGAGCGATCACGACAGCCGCTACGACTACGCTGATGAATATTTGCAGGTGGTGTACAAGCTTTTAGAAGGCAGTTGGGAACAGGATGCTGTATTACGCGATCGTGAACGGCGTATCTTCAGCGATCCCCGCAAAATTCACCCCATCAATCATCAGGGCACCTTCTTCAACGTACCGGGCATTCACCTGTGTGAGCCGTCACCACAGCGCACGCCGGTGTTGTATCAGGCGGGTGCATCGAGTCGTGGCAAACAGTTTGCCGCTGAGCACGCGGAATGCGTGTTTGTTGCCGCGCCGTCGAAAGTGCTGCTGAAGAAAACCGTAGCGGATATTCGTCGCCGAGCAGAAGAAGCAGGGCGCGATCCACGCAGCATCCTGATCTTCAATCTGCAAACGGTAATTGTCGGGGAGACCGATGCCGTCGCGCAGGCGAAGTGGAAAGAATACCAAAGCTATGTCAGCTACGAGGGTGCACTGGCGCTGGTATCTGGCTGGACGGGTATCGACTTCGGTCAATATCAGCCAGATCAGGTGCTGAAGTACCTGCACACCAACGCCATCCAATCAGCCGTCGAAACCTTCTCCACCGCCGATCCCAATCGTCAGTGGACGGTGAAAGCGCTGGCGGATTGGGTGGGTATTGGTGGTTTTGGCCCGCTGATTGTCGGCAGTGCAGCAACCGTGGCCGACGAACTGCAAAGCTGGGTGGAAGACACTGACGTTGATGGTTTCAACCTCGCCTACGCATTAACGCATGAAA
This sequence comes from Pantoea sp. alder81, assembly GCF_020179835.1. GTDB lineage: Bacteria > Pseudomonadota > Gammaproteobacteria > Enterobacterales > Enterobacteriaceae > Pantoea. The sequence goes on from NZ_JAIUDA010000004.1 coordinate 269,001, forward strand.
CCTTTGAAGACGTGGTTGAACTGCTGATCCCTGAACTGCAAAAGCGCGGCGTTTACAAAAAGGAGTATGCGGAAGGGACGCTGCGCGAGAAGTTGTTTAACGCCGGGCCACAGTTGACCGCACCGCATCCAGGCGTGGGCTATCGAGTGAAAAGCGCGGCGCAGCAGGAGGTCATATGATCGAAATTGACCAACTGAGCAAGCATTACCGCACCGCTGACGGGCGCGTCACCGAGGTGCTGAAAGCCATCAACTTGCAGGTACCGCAGGCCAATATCACCGCCGTTGTTGGGCCCAGCGGCGCGGGAAAATCCACGCTGGCGAAGTGCATCAGTCTACTGGAGCAGCCCAGTGCGGGCAGCATTCGCGTCAATGGCAGCGATCTCTCGCGGTTGAATGGCGAAGCACTGCGTCGCGCGCGCCGTTCGATTGGTACCGTTTTTCAATCCTCAGCCTTACTGCAGCGAAAAAGCGCCTGGGAAAACATCGCGCTGCCTTTGCGTTACCTCGGTGTGGTCGAGCGGGATATTTCTGCGCGTGTCGGTGAGTTGCTGGAGAGTGTTGGACTGAGCCATAAAGCCAAAGCCTATCCCGACCAGCTTTCGGGGGGACAGCGTCAACGTATTGGCATCGCGCGTGCGCTGGCGTTGCACCCTACCGTGCTGTTAGCCGACGAAGCGACTTCTGGCCTCGATCCTGAAGCCACGGTGGCTGTGCTGGATTTGCTAAAGAAACTGCGTGACGACTATAAGCTGGCGATTGTGCTGATCACCCACGAGATGGATGCCGTGCGTCAGGCGGCGGATGCCGTAGCCGAAATTCGCGATGGGCAGATTGTGCAGTATGGCGTGGTGAAGCATTTACTGGCACAGCCCGATTCGTCACTGGGGCAACGTTTGTTCCCACTGGTGGCGCAACCTGGCGTGGCGGAATTGATTCTGCAACTGAGTTATCGCACAGATGTACCGGTCATCAGCGACTGGATCTCGCGTTTGAGCGTGCAATTCAATCTGCGCATCGATCTGCTCGGTGCGCACGTTGAGCTGGTCAACGGTATCCAGGCGGGTCGCTTGCAGGTGGGCATTCACTTCCAGCAAGAGCGTGTGCCACTGGCGCGATTGCTGGCGCAACTCGAACAGTTTGGACTGGTTGCCAGCGTCTCGGGCAGTGTACATCAGCTGCGGGAGGCGGTATGAGCGTTTCCGTGATAAGTCAGGACACGCCGTGGCTGGAGATTCCGGCATTGATGTTACCTGCGATAGGTGAGACCGCGCTGATGGTCGGCATCGTGATGCTGTTCGTGGTGAGCTTCGGCGGTATCGTTGGCGTGGTGTTGTTTAACACCTCAGCACGAGGACTGTTTCCTCATCGCGGCGTGCACCGGGTGCTGAGTTGGATTGTGAATATGGGGCGCTCGTTGCCGTTTCTGGTGTTGATGTCCGCAATCATCCCGTTCACCTTCTGGCTGACCGGCACCACCATCGGCATTCCTGCGGCGGTAGTCCCGATGATTGCAGCGGGGATACCATTCTTTGGCCGTCTGGTGGATAACGCGCTGCGAGAACTGCCAGGTGAAGTGACCGCGGTGGGTTTGGTGTGCGGTGGTTCGCGCTGGCAGATCATCCGTTCGGCGCAGCTCAGTGAAGCCTTACCCGCTGTTGTTGCCGCCATCACCCTCAACCTGATTTCCATGATCGAGTACTCCGCCATCGCAGGCACCATCGGCGCGGGCGGTATCGGCTATTTAGCCGTGGTGTACGGCTACCAGCGCTTCGACAACCACATCATGATCGCCACCATCGTGGTGCTGATCGCTTTGATACAAACCATTCAATTTATCGGCGACCGTTTAGTCGCGGTTCTTCGCCATCCTCAGGGGATATCACGATGACAACACAAGAATTTGAGTTACGTAAAACGCGGCGCTGGCCTTGGCTACTGCTGATTATAGTGGTCATTGCGTTGGCCGCTGCCGCCTGGTTCTGGCGCAGTCAGCAGCCGCAGGCGGTCGTCTTTGGCACCACGCTGCAGGTTCACTTTGAACCGGCGATGGCGGGAGAACAGAAATTGATTGAGTATGTGGGTGAGCACGTCGCGCCCGATTATGGCCTGAAGCTGGAAGCGGTGGGCGTACAGGATCCGGTGCAGGCGGATCGCGCCGTGGCACAAGGGCAATATGCGGCAACCGTCTATCAGCACCAGTGGTGGTTAAAGCAGGTGGTGGATGCCAACGGTTTCCAGCTCACCTCCGCCTTACCGCTGTTCCAGTGGGCATTTGGCGTCTACTCCGATCGCTATAAATCCATAGCCGACCTGCCGCAGGGGGCCACCATTGTGGTGCCGGATGACGGCGCGAACCAGGGACAAGCCTTGTGGCTGCTGGCGCGTCAGGGGTTGATCACGCTCGATCCTAACGTTGAACCGCGTACCGCCAAATTAAAAAACATTGTCGGTAATCCGCATGGCTTCGTCTTTAAAGAACTCGATTTGCTGACCATGCCACGTGCGTTGAATTCGGTGGATGCGGCGATTGGTTATGTTTCGCAATTTGATGCCGGAAAAGTCACGCGTGATAAGGGCATTCTGTTCCCTCCGGCACCGCGTACTTTTGCCTCGCAACTGGTGATTGGTACGCCCTATCTGGAGCAGGAGAACATTGTGAAACTAAAGCAGGCGTTTTCCGATCCTCGCGTCCAGCAGTGGCTGAAAACGACGGATGATCCGTTAGTTAAAGGCGTATTAGTGCCGGTCTCTGCAGACTAACTTCCTACTGTTTACCCCTCACCCGGTCTCGCGATGCGCGTCCGGGTTTTTGTGTTTAAAAAATATTTTATATTATTGATTTATAACAATTAAATATCACTATTTGTTGCTTTGGACCTGAAGGCTAAGCGCTTATAACAACCTCACCTGCACAACTAAAAAACAACGTGAGGCGTTATGAGTTCCGTTCCTTTAGAAAACACCTTACCGGCATCTGAGCCGGTACGTTCGGTCAGTGATGTGGCAAGGCTGATCAACACTCGCAGTGACAAAAACAATTATGCGCGCATGATTGTGTTCCTCGCGCTCGGCGGCGTCTTCCTCGATGCCTACGATCTCACCACGCTCTCCTACGGGATTGACGATGTGGTACGCGAATTCCAGCTTTCCCCACTTATAACCGGACTGGTGACCTCGTCAATTATGGTCGGCACCATCGTCGGTAACCTGGTAGGTGGCTGGTTGACTGACAAATATGGCCGTTACTCCGTCTTTATGGCCGATATGCTGTTCTTCGTGGTCTCCGCCATCGCAGCAGGATTAGCCCCTAATGTCTGGGTGCTGATTGGCGCACGTTTCCTGATGGGGATTGGCGTGGGGATCGATTTGCCGGTGGCGATGTCCTATCTGGCAGAGTTCTCGAAATTTGCTGGCAAAGGCAATAAAGCCGCGCGTCTCGCCGCCTGGTGCCCGATGTGGTACGCCGCCTCAACGGTGTGCTTCCTGCTGATCTTTGCTCTCTACTTCCTGTTACCGAAGGATCATCTCGATTGGTTGTGGCGCGCATCCCTGCTGTTTGGGGCAGTACCTGCGTTATTGATCATCGCGGTACGCAGCAAGTTCATGAACGAATCACCGTTGTGGGCAGCCAATCAGGGCGATCTTAAATCTGCGGTGCGCATTCTGCGTGACTCTTACGGCATCCATGCTCATGAGGCAGAACCGGAAGCGCTACCCGCGGAAGCGGCACCCAAAGTGAGTTTCCGCGTGCTGTTCCAAAAACCCTGGCGTGAGCGCACCATCGTGGCCGGCGTGATGAACATCTGTATCTCATTTGAATACACCGCAATCGCCTTCTTCCTGCCTTCGATCCTTGCGCAGTTCCTCGGCGCGGGCGTATTTGAAACTATCTCTGCGTCGCTGGGCCTGAATGCGCTGTTTGCTTTCACCGGCGGTTTGCTGGGTATGCGTCTGGCCTGGAAATATCCATCACGCCATGTGGCGATTGCCGGATTTGCATTGCAGTTCTTCGCGCTGATTGCATTGGCACTGATTGGGCACCCAGAAGCCATTGCGGGGATTGTGTTTGCGGTGCTGATGCTCGGCTTGTGGCTGTTTGCCGAAGGCTTTGGTCCGGGCGCGCAGCTGATGGTCTATCCGGCGCTCTCCTATCCGACTTCCATCCGCGCAACTGGTGTGGGCTTCAGCCGTGCGCTGTCAGGCATTGGTAGCGCGCTGGCGCTGTTTATTCTGCCGATTCTGCAAGCGGCGCTGGGCACCAACATGTTCTGGGTGGTGTCGCTTGCCGCCATCATCCCGATCTTCTTCCTGCTCGCGGTCCGCCACGAACCGACGCGCCACGACATCGACGATCTTTCTCATCAGGAGCAACCATGAGCTTACTTTCAACAGGAACCGACTACTCGAAACTGGCAGCGCATTTCCGTCCATTGTTCGACCGTATCGCTGAAGGTGCAGTGGAACGCGAACGCCACCGCACATTGCCGCATGAGGCGATAACATGGTTAAAAGAAGCGGGCTTCGGCACCGTGCGCATCCCGAAAGAGCAGGGCGGATGGGGCGCATCGCTGCCGCAGCTGTTCCAGTTGCTCACTGAACTGGCTGAAGCGGATTCAAATCTGCCTCAAGCGCTACGCGCGCACTTTGCATTTGTCGAAGACCGCCTGAACCAGCCCGCAAGCGCAGAGCGCGATCGCTGGTTCCGCCGCTTTAGCGATGGCGAGCTGGTGGGCAGCGGCTGGACAGAAATTGGCACGGTGAAGCTCGGTGATGTGATTACCCGCGTCACGCCAGCCGCAAATGGCTGGACGCTCAGCGGCGAGAAGTTTTACAGCACCGGAACACTGTTCGCAGACTGGATAGATGTGTATGCCCGCCGCAACGACAATCAGGGCGATGTCATCGCTCTGGTAAGCACTCACCAACCGGGTGTAACGCGTGATGACGATTGGGATGGTTTCGGCCAACGCTTGACCGGCAGCGGCACCACGCGCTTTGACCATGCCCACGTCGAACAGGAACACGTATTCGATTTCGCTACGCGCTTCCGCTATCAAACCGCGTTCTATCAACATGTGCTGCTGGCGACATTGGCCGGGATTGGGCGTGCCGTGGCACGCGATGGCGCTCAGGCGGTGGCGGCACGTAACCGAATCTACAGCCACAGCAATGGCGCAACTTCTCGCGAGGATGTGCAGGTACTCCAGGTGATCGGCGAAATCACCAGTCTGGCGTTTGCGGTGGAAGCTACAGTGATCCGCGCCGCACATTCACTGCAATCAGCGTATGAAACTCATTTAAGCAACGACGAAGCGCAACTTTTGGCAGTGAATGCGCTGGCCGAAGCTGAAGCGGGTCAGGCACAGGTGATCGCCAGTGAACTGGTGCCGCGTGCCGCCACCGAGTTGTTTAATGCGCTGGGCGCATCGGATACGCGCATCAGTAAAGCGCTGGATCGCCACTGGCGTAATGCGCGTACGGTGTCGTCACACAATCCTGTGATTTATAAAGCGCGCGATATTGGTAACTGGAAAGTTAACGGCACGCCGCCGACCGGGATTTGGCAGATTGGGCGCGGGGAAGGCTGATATTTTGCCTGAAGTGGGCTGCAGTTCTGCCGCCCACTTTCAATACAAGGTATTCAAACTTTCCCGAATCACTTTCAGAGCGGTGGTCACATTGACACTCGGGCGTCGTGTAACGAACAGCCCATAAGCCACTTTCACCGGGCCATGGTCGAAATGGACCAAACGCATGGTGTCAGGGCGGATAAGCTCAGCCGGCAGCATCGCAACACCAAGCCCGCCCTCTACGGCGGGTATAATCGCGCCAAGATTCGAACTGGTTACCGCAATTCTAAACTCCTTGCCTGCCTCAACCAGCGCATCAAACATTAATCGTCGCCATGAACAAGGTTCAGCACACACAATGGCATCCACTGTCTGCGTGCTATCCCAGGGGTAATCGATACCGCAGACCCAGTGCAGATCAATTTCCCATCGGGTCAACGGGTCTTCGCTAAAGCCAGCGGTGAGGCCCATCACCATATCAAACGCATTCTCCTGCCAGCGTTTGGCCAGAATATGATCGCTCTCGATCGAAAGCTCAATATGCAAGTCTGGACATAAGCGTCTTAGCCGTCCGAGAGCGAACGGCAACAGACTGGACGCCACATCTTCGGACATGCCGATGCGAATTGTTCCGACGGGTGTGCTTTCACTCAGTTGCGCTACCGCCATCTCACCCAACGCGAGAATTCGCACCGCAAAACTGAGCAGCACTTCTCCCTCTTTGGTCGGCACCACGCCTCGCCCGGTTCGGCGCAGCAAACGTTGGCCCGTATGTTCTTCCAGCCGGCGGATCTGGGCACTGAGAGCGGATTGCGCGCGTCCTGCTTGCTCGGCAGCGCGTGTCAGGCTGCGGTGATGACAGACTGCAACGAAAGTACGAAGTAGTGCGGGTTCAAAATTGTCCGATATCATGATGGGATTATGTCTGATACATGTGAATGCAGCCTACCAACATATCATCGGCTTCGCTACGCTTTAAGGACCAATCATTATTCGTATTCAGAAATGTGGAGAGCAGAGATGAAAGCAGTAACTTACCCCCAACCCGGTGGTCCAGAAGTTTTACAGCTGGTGGATGTCGCTGAACCTTCGATTGCGCAGGATGAGCTGCTGGTGGCGGTAGAAGCCATTAGTGTTGAAGGTGGCGATATCATTTCGCGCAACAGTCAGCACTTACAAGCGGGTGAGTCTTTAGGCTATGCGGCGGCGGGAACCATTGTTGATATCGGTTCAAACGTGACGGAATTCAGGATTGGTCAGAAAGTGGCAACGTTCAACTGGCGAGGAGCCTATGCGGAACGCCGCGCTGTCGCAGCATATAACTGCTTTCCTGTTCCAGAAGGCCTGGATCTGCGCATTGCTGCTGCCATTCCGGTTGGGCCAGGCACCGCGGCATGGGCGTTTCATTTAGGTAAACTGCAGCCTGGCCAAACCGTACTGATTCTCGGCGCGGCGGGTGGTGTGGGCATGGCAGCGGTCCAACTGGCCTCCCGAATGGGTGTCCGGGTAATTGGAACCGGTACGCGTCCAGAATCACTGGAGAAGTTACGTGAGTTTGGCCTCAATGACGCCATTGTGGTGGGTGACAAACAGGCTGGCGAGCAGGTGCGGGAATTACTGGGCGGCAATAAAGTGGATTTGCTGATCGATACCATCGGCGGTGCTGCATTGTCAGACGGTATTGAAGTATTAAAAGACGGAGGGACGGCGATTTTGATTGGTATCCTCGCCGGACGTAATCAGATGGTTGATGCGGAATATCTGCTGCTGCACCGTATCACGCTGATCGGGTGTCTACTGGGCCCGGAATGGGGTGAGAAAGCCATTGCCCGTGAGTTAGTTAACGAGCTGATGTCCATGGCAGCGAAAGGGGAGTTGACCATTCCCATCGATAGCACTTATCCGCTGGAGCAAGTGGTAGCTGCTCATCAACGAGCAGAAACCCGTGGGCGTTTGGGTAGAGTGTTTATTACGGTTTAACAGTAAGCGGCCGTTGGGCCGCTCACTACCTAATGGGTACCGATCACTTCTTATCCAGCGACCAGGTCGCACTGCGCACATCCACTTTCACCGGCAGCAATCCAACGCGGGTAAAGGTATCGGCTAACGCCTGCTGTTCATCAAACACCTGTGGCGTCATGCGCGTGGCACCATACGGCAGGCGTTTCAACGTCGTCTGCCAAATCGCCTTATCTAATCCGGTCGATTTGGACAGAATCGCGGCAGCCTCATCCTGATTGGCGTTCGCCCAGTCACTCAATTTGCTCAATTCATCCACCACCTGTTTCGCGGTGTCAGGATGGCCTTCAGCAAACGGACGGCTGGCGAGATAAAAGGTGTAATGCGGCACCAAACCTTCCGCATTGCGGATTTCACGCGCATCGGCATTCGCTTCTACTTCGGCAAGGAACGGATCCCAAATCACCCACGCATCAATCGCGCCTTTCTGGAAGGCGGCGCGCGCATCAGCCGGCGGCAGGTAAACCGGCTTCACGTCCTTATAATTCAGACCGGCATCTTCCAGCGCTTTCACCAACAGATAATTAACGTCCGATCCTTTATTCAGTCCAACGCGCTTACCTTTCAAATCCGCCACACTTTTAATCGGCGAATCTTTTGGCACCACAATCGCTTCAGTTTTGGGGTTAGCAGGGGAGTGACCAAGATAGATCAAATCCGCTTTGGCAGCCTGCGCGAAAGCGGGTGGGGCATCGCCGGTCGCGGCTAAATCGATGCTGCCTACGTTCAAGCCTTCCAGCATTTGCGGCCCGGCCGGGAATTCCACCCAACGGATGTTGATCCCTTCCTTCTTGAAGGTTTCATCCAGCGTGCCGCGATATTTCAACAGCGCAAAAATATTGGCTTTTTGATAGCCAATGGTCACGGTTTCTGGGTTAGCAGCAAAAGCGTGCGCAGACAGCAGGCCAAAGCTAAGCGCCAACGCGCTCAGAACAGGAATTTTTGTTTGCATGATGAGTCTCTCGTGGATTTTTTCTCACCATAGCAAAGCGCTTATATAACCAATAAATAACTAATTTCGATCGCTTATAACCTAATTTTTTGTGATCAAGATCATTCACTGTAATCAGCATGTCATCTCAATTTGCATAGATGCCCAGATAATTAGCACGGTAATAATTTGTATAACAAATCAAAATGTCATATCGATATGCTTCTGTCAGGATAGGCACTTACGTTGCCTGCTATGGGTTTCTTTCGCTCTATGAAGTGGTTTTCACAAAGCGCAGTGCTGTTTTCTGCCAAAACTTGTCTTGCCGCCTTTCTGGCTTTTTACATTGCTCTGGAACTCAATCTCGATAAACCGGCGTGGTCACTGACTACAGTGTACGTTGCCTCCCAACTCTATTCGGGTTCGACCGTATCGAAATCGGTGTTTCGCTTCTTTGGCACCGTGTTGGGCGGGTTGTTTACGCTGTTGATCTACCCGATCACCGTTGAGTCACCGATGCTGTTTAGTCTGTGTATCTCTTTATGGGTGGCGGTGTGTCTCTACCTGTCGCTGCATGACCGTACGCCGAAAAGCTATGTGTTTATGCTCGCCGGTTACAGTGCGGCAATCATGGGCTTTCCCGACGTCACGTCACCCTCAGCCATCACCTACACGGTGATTTCGCGTATTGAAGAGATCACGGTGGCGATCATCTGTAGCAGCCTGGTGCACCGATTGATCATGCCGGTGTCGATGCGCAGTTTGTTGGAGCAAAGCGTCAGCCAGTGGTATCAAAATGCGCGCAAGCTGTGTAGCGAGTTAGTTACCGCTATGCCGGCTGAAAAATCAGTGGAGCGTGAAGATATTTTGATTCAGATGGCTAACTATCCGCTCAGCGTTGAGACGCTTATTACGCACTGCGTCTATGAAGGCGATGCGGCCCGGCGTCTGGTGCGATTGGTTAGCGTGCAGTATCAACATCTTTCTTACCTGATTCCGACGTTAACGGCGATTGAGTCGCGGCTTAATTTACTGGCGCAGCAGGAAATCCGTTTTCCGGACTATGTTGCAGAGGCGTTCCAGCAGTTTTTGTTATGGCTGAACGGCGATGACCAGGTTCAGGTGCACGATGTCCTCAGCGTTACACAGGCGCAGTTGAAGCAGGCCTGGCAGGAAGGGCGACTCAACAGTGAAGAGAGTATCTTGCTGATTGGATTGCTGGAGCGTTTACTCAACTTCGTGCGCATCGCCAATGCTTATCACAGTGTCAGTGAGCGCGTCAGTGAGTGGACACCCACCGTTAAGCCGGGCAAAACCGTGCGTGCGCATAAGCACGTCGATAAAGGTTTATTGCTGCTCTCCTGCTTCACCGCGTTTTTTGCTACCTTCGCCACCTGCTTGTTCTGGATAGGCAGCGGCTGGAAGGATGGCTCGACTGCGCCGATGATGGCGGCGGTACTCTGCTCATTCTTTGCCGGGTTGGATAGCCCCATCGCGCCAATGAAGTTGTTCCTCAAGGGCGTATTGATCTCGATGGCGATCAGTTTGCTTTACGTCACGGTGCTGATACCGCAGGCGGTGACTTTCGAGGCGATGATCATCTGCCTCGCACCCGGATTATTTGCGCTGGGTCTGGTGATTGCTAACCCGGCGACCAATCTGATTGGCCTGATCGTCGCCACGCAGATTCCGGGGCTGATTGGCATGAGTCACCATTTCAAACCAGATCTTCTGCTTATAGTGAACGCCATGCTTTCGACGCTGGTGGGCATTGTCATCGCTTTGGTGCTGACGTTGCTGATCCGCAACAAACGTCCATCGTGGACGGCGAAACGCGCGGTGCGCAAAGGGATCCGCGATCTGCTGCAGTTTATCGCAACGCTACGGCTCAACACGGTGACGATGACGGCGCGTCAGCAATTTGTGGCGCGCACGCTGGATAAGGTCAACATCATCCTGCCACGCAAACGCGTCGATCCGTCACCCGATCTGGTTTCCGGCGGCAATTTGATTGCCGAGGCCTGGCTTGGCGCCAACTGTTACGACTATTACACGCGGCACAAAGCGTTGCTGACTGCGAATGGCATTGAGAGCGCAGCCATGTTTCATGAGCTGAGCGTATTCCTGAAGCAGAGACTCAAATCCCTGCAGACTCAACCACATCCTGCATTGCTGCATGAGCTAAATCGGTTGTTATTAAGGTTAGAGGCGCGAACGCAGCAGGAGCAGGCATTGTTTGCACCGATGTTCCACTTGTTCAATATCCGCTTATCGCTGTTTCCCTCAGCGCGCTGGCCGGAAAACGCGACACTGGAGTCTGGCCTGTAAGTGTGCAGTGAAGTGGGTATTCGCGTTGGGTGCATGCGCTGCAAGGCCAAATCCCGTACAGTGCTGAACAGGCTTGAAAAAGGATAATCGCAAATGAAAATGATCGGTTTGATTGGTGGAATGAGCTGGGAATCGACGGCGCTTTACTACCGCATCATTAATGAGCAGGTGAAGCAGCAACTCGGCGGACTGCACTCGGCGCGCAGCCTGATGTACAGCGTCGATTTTCAGGAAATCGAGAAGCTGCAGGTGGCGGGTGAATGGCAACGAGCTGGTGAGATTCTGGCTGATGCCGCGCGCAGTCTGGAAAAGGGCGGAGCGGATTTTATCGTGCTCTGTACTAACACCATGCACAAAGTCGCCAACCAGATTACCGATGCGGTGGATATCCCGCTGTTACACATTGCGGATGCGACTGCGCAGCGCATTCAAGCTGCGGGCGTGAAGCGCGTGGGCTTGTTAGCCACCGCTTTCACCATGGAGCAGGAATTCTACAAAGGTCGTCTGGCGCAATCTGGTATTGATGTGCTGGTGCCGGATGCGCCGGGCCGTAAAGCGGTGCATGACATCATTTATCAGGAGTTATGCCTCGGCATAATTCGTGAAGCGTCACGCGCGCGTTATCGCGAGGTGATTGCTCAATTGGTGGAGCAGGGCGCTGAAGCGATCATTCTGGGCTGCACCGAAATCACCTTGCTGGTGAAGGCTGAGGATGCCAGCGTGCCACTGTTTGATACCACATTAATTCACGCGGAAGATGCGGTGAAACTAGCTTTAGCGGAATGTAGCTAGCCTGCTATTTATAATTTGTGTTATTATTTGTTCATTGAAGGCACAACGTCTGACCCCACATGGTCGTACAAGGATGTGCCAGAACTGGCTGCCAATAAGTTGGCAGCCTTTTTTGTGGTCAAAATGCTGTTTCCAGTGAATCAGTGACGCAATAATCGTCATCGACCAGCGGCAGATAGCGCCATTTATCAAATGCGGTACAAGGATGTGAAATACCGCATCCTACCCAATCACCCGGTTGTAATCTTTCATCATCGGGCAATAGCAAATACGCATGCTGATCGTTCACATCGCTGATACGCAGATGCGTTGCCGCGCGCGGCTCACTGCCGTCTGCGTTGCGTATCCACAGCGGATTGGGCAAATCCTGATCGAACGGCACATCACGCCGACCAAAATCGACAAACGCCAATCCTGGCTCAGGGCGAGATAACACCCGACCCCAAATCTCCAGCGCCGCATCGAAGTGGTGGTTTGCGCCCGGTTGGGCGAACGGCGCAATGCGCGCATACAAGCCGCTGTCATGTGCCATATAGGCACCGGAGCGAATCAAAGGTGTCATTGGTAGCGGTAAATTCGCGGCGGTAAAACACTCTGTCACCACGTCAAACCATGCGCCACCGCCGGCACTGAGAATAATGTGATCGCTACTGAACAGCTGTTTCTCAGCCAGAAATGCGGCGGTGCTGATCATCATTGCGCAGTAATCCTTTACTCGCTGCACACCCGCCGCATCGCGACCGGCACCCAGCGCGCCCTCATAACCCGCCACGCCCACCAGTTCTAGTGAAGCGCTGGTTTTAATCGCTTCGGCAATCTCTAACGCTTTCTGTTGTAAACGGCAGCCGGTGCGTCCGCCGCTCACCGACATCTCCAGCAGCACAGAAATCTGTGCATCACCGAGATGCTGCTCCAGCAGTTTGACGCCTTGCAGTGAATCCACATAACAAAGGAAGCCGTGATCGGGATGCTGTTCCTGCCACTGCCCAATCCAGCGAATGCCTGCCGGATCGACCAGTTCATTGGCGAGAAACACATTGCGAATACCAAACTGACGCAGCGCGCGCACTTGCGCTGGCGTGGCGGCGCCTAAACCCCACGCACCACCTTCGCTGATAGCGCGGCGTAAAATCGCAGGCGACATTGATGTTTTACCGTGAGCCGCCAGCATGATGCCGTTCTCCTAGCAAAAAGCGTCAAGCTGGTGAAGATTGTTTTCCAGCGCAGACTGCTTCATCACCATCAAGGGTGAGAAGACCTCGTCACTGGTAAACACATTGCTGCCACGCGATAACGGCTGATCGCCCGCACCCGCCACCGATTTAAAACGTGGCGCGGGCTGTTGGGTATCCAGTAAACCGTCTGCCTGCAGTGGAAAACGAATAGACATAGTGGCTCCTGTTAGTGCTCAAGCACGCGCGATAAGAATTGCTGAGTGCGGGGATTTTGTGGATTCACAAAGATTTGCTCCGGCGAACCCTGCTCGGCGATCACGCCCTGATCCATAAACACCACCCGATCCGCCGTTTTGCGGGCAAAGCCCATTTCGTGGGTGACCACCACCATGGTCATCCCTTCACGCGCCAGGCTGCGCATCACTTCCATCACTTCACCGACCAATTCCGGGTCGAGCGCGGAAGTGGCTTCATCGAAGAACATGATTTTTGGTTCCACGGCCAGTGCACGGGCAATCGCTACGCGCTGCTGCTGACCACCAGAAAGTTGCGCCGGATAATAATGTGCACGCTCGGCCAGCCCGACACGCGTTAAGGCTGCCATGCCACGTTTGTTGGCCTCCGCTTCAGACAGCTTTTGCGCTTTGATCAACGCCAGCGTGACGTTGCCTAACGCGGTTTTATGGGGGAACAGGTTGAACTGCTGGAACACCATGCCGACGTGACCACAGATTTCACTGCTGCGTTTGCGGTCGTGCAGCGGCACTTTATTGACCCAGATTTCGCCGCCATCAGCGGTTTCTAAACCGCTCATAATGCGCAGTACGGTGCTTTTTCCTGAACCGGATGCACCAATCAACACCAGCACTTCGCCAGGTGAGACTTCCAGACTGATCTCTTTCAGCACCTGCGTCGGGCCAAACGATTTTGAAATGCGGCTCAGCGTAATAGCGGACTGGCTCATGATATTTGGCTCCTGGTTTGATGATGTTGAACCCAACGAGAAAGCGGGAAGCAGATGGCGAAATAGAGCAGGGCGACCAAACCGTAAATCACCACCGGCTGGCCGATGCGATCAACGATTGCCTGGCCCTGATGCATCAGTTCGGACATGCCAATCATGCTGACGATCGAGGTGTCTTTAATCAGCGAAAGATACTGACCGGCCAGCGGGGGCAACACGATGCCGCGGGTCTGCGGCAGTATCACGCTCATAAAGGTTTGACGTTTGGAAAGGCCGAGAATCCACGACACTTCCCATTGCCCTTTCGGCACCGCTTCAATCCCGGCACGGAACACTTCCGCGATATAAGCGCCTTGATAGATGCTCAAGCCAAGAATCCCGGCGGCAAAAAGGTTGATCTCATAACCGAAGTAAGCCACGCCGAAGTAGATAAACATCAGCGTGATCAACACCGGCGTACCGCGAAACAGTTCGGTATAAATCACAGCAATCTGTTTGGCGACCGGCAGACGGCTGGTGCGCAGCACAGCAGCCAGCAGACCGAGCAAGGTACTGCCAATAATGGCGGCGATAGACAGCAACAGCGTGATACCCAACCCTTTCAGCAGGATGGGGAAAGAGCTGATAATTAACTCGCTCATAACGCATTCTCCCGTTTCACTGGATTAGTCAGCCATTTTTTTGCCCACCACCAGGCGGACTTTTTTACCGGGGTCACCAGCGGCGGGTGGAACATATGCCGTCCTGCTATTGTGCCCAGCCAGGAGAACAGATTACTCAGCACCAGATACACCAGCGCCACCACGCTAAACGTCTGAATGTAGAGCAGGGTACGAGCGTTGATCACCGTCGCGGTGCCGGTTAGTTCTGGCAGCGCGATAGCGGAGAGCAGCGAGGTGCCAAGCAGCAGCTGAATCAGGTTATTGATAATTGCGGGCCATACGGCGCGCGCTGCCTGCGGCAATATCACGCTGAGAAAGATCTGCCGACGCGGAATGCCGAGAATATAAGCAGCTTCCAGTTGGCCTTTTGGCACCGATTGAATCCCGGCGCGAAACGTTTCTGATAAATACGCGCCCACGTTAACGCCTAATGCCAATACGCCCGCGGTAAATGCACTCATGGTGATGCCGAGAGAGGGCAGGCCAAAGAAGATGATAAAAATCTGCAGCAGCACCGGGGTGTTGCGAATGAATTCAACGTAGCAGTGGCTGATCCAGCGTAGTGGCGCGACGGGTGAAGATTTTGCCAACGCCGATAACAGCCCCAGAGCTACAGCCAGCGCGAAGGCCAATAGCGTCACCTGTAATGTCAGCCATGCGGCTTCCAGAAAGGTATCGGCATAGCGCCATAAGGTGAGCCATTGATAATTCATGGTTTGACTCCTTCAAACGGCGCGACAAATATTGCCGCGCCGCAGATCAATCAAAATTGCGGGTTGAGCGGATAACGCGGCTTGCTACCGAACCATTTCTGGTACAGCTGGGCGTTTTCACCCGAGGCGTTAATTTCAAACAGGAACTCATTCAGATAGTTGGTCCATACCTGATCGCCCTGTTTCACACCGAAGGCGTTGTATTCCAGCGGCACCAGCGCTTCGTTGGTCACGGTCAGCGTAGGGTCCAGCTTGGCCTGATACGCAAGGAAGTTGTTATCCTCGATCATCGCATCGGCCTGACCCTGTTTCACGGCAAGGATCGCGGCTTGTGATGAGTCGTATTCCTGAATTTTCACGTCGATGCCGAGGTTGCGCACTTCATCACCGTTAGTGGAGCCTTTTACGGTGGCGATAGTCTTGCCTGCCATATCATGGGCAGATTGGATGCCGCTGTTTTTGCGCACCAGCATCGCTTCACTCGCCACCACATATGGGTTGGTAAAGCCGATCTCTTTGGCGCGTTCCAAATTGCGGGTGAAGTTACAGAACACCACATCGACTTTATTGGTTTGCAGGTTCGGGATACGGTTGGCGCTGGTGGTATTCACCATCTCCAGCTTCACGCCCATCTCTTTAGCCAGCGCCTTCGCCAGGTCCACGTCATATCCATCCGGATTGCCGTCTTTGTCATAGAAGCCAAAGGGGGCAAAGCTCAGGCAGTCACCGACGCGCAGCGCGCCGCGTTGCAGCACGTTCTGCAGAGCCGATTGCGGCGCTGCACCCGCTTCTTTTTTTTCTTCTGTGGGCGTACACCCTGCCAGAGCCAATAAAACCAGCGCACCGGCAACGGCTTTGGCACTGAATTTCAGCGATGTAGTATTCATTTCTATGCTCTCTTATAGAATTTAGACGAGACGGCTTTCACCGATATTTCACAGCTAAATGAAAAGCATCAATTAATAACAGGCTGTCCTGGTGTGGGCGAAGAAATTAAAAATACGCCAGCCTGCTTTAATCGTAATAATTATTTACGATCGGCGCGGAAGCATTTGAAGTCCACTTCTACTTTGCAGTCGACCACTAAATCCTGCACGCTACAAATACGCGCCGGTGGGTTTCCGCTGAATATCTCACTGAATACTTTATTAAAGGAACTGAAGTAGCGTGCGTCGGTTAACACCGCCGTGACGTGTACCACATCTTCCACGCGATAGCCCGCTTCACGCATGATGTCGAGACAGTTTTCAAAGGCTAACTGCGTCTGTTCAATGATGCCGCCTTCCACGACTTCACCGTCGCGCATCGGCGTCTGGCCCGAGATGTACAGCCAGCCGTCAGCCTCTACCGCACGGGCGAAGGGTAGCTTTTGCCCACCGGTGCCGGTCCCGCCTTCAATGCCATAACGTTTTATCGTCATGCAAATTGCCTCATTTCTGGAGTGGTTAGTTTGTCCGATATATCAGACATGAATCTGCAATACCGGATAGGGCAAGATTTGCACAGTGGATTTGCTTTTGCAATATGTGATCGGCTATTTAATTTTTTGTGATGCAATCGGGATCGCAAAATAAATCTCTTTGAATGTTTTCGTTTAATAAGAATGTGACCTTTATCGAACATTTTAAATGTCAGAGAAAAATCGTTGCGCCAAAATGAGGCCCCAAAATAGATCGCCATAATATAACGACAGTAACTATATTTTTGTTTTTACGGGGATGGGTAATTGTTGCGTTGGGGTGTATGATGCTTTCTTTTTTCATGTATTCCAATCGCACCAATGCAACAGGGGAGTGAGCGTATGCCGGATGAAAAACCGTCACGGGCGCGAGGTGTTGACCGGGTTATCGATATTTTCCGTCAGTTACATACTGCCCGTCAGCCGATGGCGATGCGGGATTTGATCGATGCCACCGGCGCACCTCGATCCAGCGTCTATGAATTGGTCAGCCTGCTCAGTGAAGCCGGACTGGTGGAGTTAGATGCAGAGGGTGCGGTGTTCTTTGGTCGCGAGATGCACTATTACGGTGCGGATTACATGGCGCATAACGATCTGATCCGTCGCGCGCATCAGTTGATGGTGGAGATTGTGGCGCGGCATGGCGAAACCGTGCAGCTTTGCATGCTGGAAGGCAACAAGTACACCGTGGTGCTTTCCGAAAGCAATGCGCATCCGTTCAAAATCACCTCGGATATCGGCGTGCGCGTGCCAATCACCTGGACTGCTACGGGGCGCTTACTGCTGAGCAACTGGTCTGATAGTGCGATCCTCGATTTGATCCCCGAAGAAGATTACCGGCTTGCCAGCGGGCAGATTCTCGATAAACAGGCTTTTCTCGATGAAATCCATCATGCGGGCAAATTGGGCTATTGCATGACGGAAGGCCTTTCTGAAAGCTTTACCTGCTGCATGGCTGCGCCGATCAGTTCTCGCAGCGGCCAGGCCGTTGCCGCCATCTGCTTTATGGTGAGCCGCGATACGCCACAAGAGCGCCGGCAAATGTTATTGCAGGAACTCATTACCTCAGGGCAGAAGCTGTCCGATTTCACCTGAATCGCATTTCCCTGCGGCGGCGGATTGCACGCTGCCAGCAGGGAACGGATAATTCAGCCGCCATCCGCCATCCGCCATCCGCCATCCGCCATCCGCCATCCGCCATCCGCCATCCGCCATCCGCCATCCGCCATCCAACCCTCATCGCTCAGCATTAATATCCGGTTACAACCCGTTGTTCTGGCGTTTATTTTCGCCCCTTAAGGTTGTGTTAAGGTAATTGATAATAATAACTATTCTTTTTACCACGGAGTTTTAGGATGAAAACGCGCCTGCTACTGGCAATGGGGTTACTGGCTTCCACCGCGGCTTCGGCCACCACTTACCCGTTAACCGTCACCGACATGGACGGCCACACGCAAACCATCAATCAAGAACCGCAACACGTTATCCTGCAAGATGGCCGCGATATTTTGACGCTGGCGCTGCTCGATCGTGATGACCCGTTCAAGCGTGTGGTGGCGTGGAATAACCTGCCGAAGAAACAAGACACCCAAACCTGGGATCTGCTGAAGGACAAATGGCCAGAAGCCACCAAAATTGTCGATATGGGATTCAGCGACCAGGGGCAGGTGAACCTGGAAAGCGTGCTGGCGCAGAAACCGGATTTGATGATTGCCCAACTGCGTGCCAAACCGGCGCTGCAACAATCAGGCGTGTTGAGTACCCTGAGCAATCTGCATATTCCCGTGGTGTTTGTCGATTATGAACTGCATCCGGCACAAAACACCGCGCCGAGCGTAACGCTGTTGGGTAAAGTGTTGAACCGTGAAAGCCAGGCAAAGGCCTACACCGACTTCTATCAGCAGAAGTTCGATCGCATCACCCAAGGCGTTGCTGAGGTAAAGAATAAACCGACCGTGTTCATCGAGCCGATTGCCGGTAACAGCGACAACTGCTGCTTCACCCATAGCCACAATGGCTGGGGCGGATTAGTGGAAGCCGTGGGCGGTAAGAATATTGGTTCCGAGTTGCTACCGGGCAACGTGGGCTTTATCGCTCTGGAAAAAATTATTGCCATGAAACCGGATGTTTACATCATGACCGGTTCAAAACGTCCTAACACCAACGTGCTGCCATTTGGTTACGGCGTGCAGCCGAAAGAGGTGAATGCCACTTTCCAGACGCTGCTGAAACGTACCGGTCTGGCACAGATCGAGCCGGTGAAGAATGGCCGCGTGTATGGCGTGTACCATCATTTCTATAACCACCCTTACAACATCGTGGGGATGGAAATTTTGGCAAAAGACCTTTATCCGCAACAGTTTGCCGATCTGACGCCTAACGCTGATTTCCGTACCATCGTGAAAAAATTCACCAAATTGCCGGATGAAGCGATCGATCTGAGCTATCCCGACAACAAGTAATGCTGACTAGCGGGCCGTAAAGGCCCGTTTTTTTAGCCTCACGCAACAATCTTACTCCGACGCAATGACAACAGCATTTGTTATGTTATAACATAACAAATATAACGTTGGCTGTGGCATGTCACCGCAGCAGCATTTGTCATGTTGAAGGAGTTGCAATGTCATCATTATCCCCGAATTTTAAAAAGTTGCCGGTTACTGTTCTCTCCGGTTTTCTCGGTGCAGGCAAAACC
The DNA here is from genome assembly GCF_020179835.1 of Pantoea sp. alder81. GTDB lineage: Bacteria > Pseudomonadota > Gammaproteobacteria > Enterobacterales > Enterobacteriaceae > Pantoea. Next base: position 288,311 of record NZ_JAIUDA010000004.1, read on the forward strand.
ACGCTGCTTAACCACATTCTCAATAATCGCGAAGGTCGCCGCGTGGCGGTGATCGTCAACGATATGTCGGAAGTGAATATCGATGCCGCCCTGGTGCGTGAGGGCGGAGCGGAGCTGTCGCGCACCGATGAGAAACTGGTGGAGATGAGCAACGGCTGCATCTGCTGCACGCTGCGTGAAGATCTGCTGTTAGAAGTGGATCGCCTCGCAAAAGATGGCCGTTTCGATAATCTAGTGATCGAATCCACCGGTATTTCCGAGCCGCTTCCGGTGGCGGAAACCTTTACCTTTGCCGATGAAGACGGTCAGAGCCTGTCGGAAGTCGCTGCTCTTGACACCATGGTCACGGTCGTGGACGGCTTTAATTTCCTGCGCGATTACGAATCCAACGAAAGCATCAAATCCCGCGGTGAATCGCTGGGTGAAGAAGATGAACGCACGGTGGTGGATCTGCTGGTGGATCAGATTGAATTCTGCGACGTGCTGATTCTGAACAAAACTGATCTTATTGATGAAGCGGAAAAAGCCCGTTTGTTGGCAATCCTTTACTCGCTGAATCCGCGCGCACGCATTGTCACTTCCGAATTTGGCAAAGTGCCGTTGGATCAGGTGTTAAACACCGGCTTATTTGATTTCGAAGCGGCCTCACAAGCACCGGGCTGGCTGCAAGAACTGCGCGGTTCACATACGCCAGAAACCGAAGAGTACGGCATTCGCAACTTCGTGTTTCGCGCGCGTCGTCCCTTCCATCCCACCCGCTTCGCCAGCGTGATCGAAGGTGATCTCAAAGGTGTGGTGCGGTCTAAAGGTTTCTTCTGGCTCGCCAGCCGCCCGCGCTATGCCGGTTCATGGTCACAGGCCGGCGGCGTGACGCGTCAGGGCCTGGCAGGCATGTGGTGGGCAAGCGCGCCAAAAGAGCGCTGGCCGGAAGACCCTGAGACGCTGGAATACATCATGCAGAACTGGGTTGAAGGCACCGGCGATGCGCGGCAGGAAATCGTGTTTATTGGTATTGAGATGGATGAAGCCCTTCTGCGCAGTCAGCTGGAAAATGCGCTGCTGACTGATGAAGAGATGGCGCAGGGGCCTGAAAACTGGGCCGAATATCCGGACCCGTTTGAACCCTGGTTTCACTAATGACAGGCTATAAATCTTTCTGTGCGTTGATGGATAAAGATTAAAACCGGGCACACAGGTAACACTTTTAACCCGGCACACAGGTAACACCTTAGACCGGCCACACAGGTAACAGTGCTAAATGCGCACCCTGCGTTACTCCTCCGGGTATTCGTAGGGGCGCCATTTATGGCGACCAAAAAATGCTGCGGCAGCAAGAGGTCACGATGCAAAAAATCCCCCTCACCATTCTCAACGGTTTTCTCGGTGCAGGAAAAACGACGCTATTAAAAAGCCTGCTGATTCAGGCTCATAAACAGCAACTTGCAGTCTGCGTCATCGTCAATGATATGAGCGAACTGGACGTCGATGGCGTGCTGATTGCCAACACTGAAATCGTCAACACCAGTAAACACAATTTCATCACGCTCTCGGCCGACAGTATCAGCAGCCGAAGCGGCATTGAAAAACTCAATGCCTCGCTGGCGTCGATGCTCAATGCGCATCGTCCGGACCTGATCCTGCTGGAAACCTCTGGCAGCAGCCATCCGTTGCCGCTGGTGCGCTATTTCCGCGACCATGCCGAGGTGCAACTCAACGGATTCTTATCATTGGTCGACAGCGTGATGCTAAACGACGATTACCAGCAGGGCGAGGCGCTGATTCCTCGTTTGCAAGCCAATCTGACTCGTCACGAACGGCGCATCGAGAATCTGCTGGCAGAGCAAATCATGTTTTGCAGCCATCTGCTGCTCACCAAAAATGATCGGTTGCCGTCTTCCAACATTACCCGCATTGCCCAGGCCATTCATCCGCTCAATCCCTATGTGGCAGTGATGGCGGTATCACGGGGAAACCTGCTGCTGAGCGAACTCATGGCGATGCCGTCCTACGATTTCGGACGGGTCGCGCAGTTAATTGAAGAATTAGCGGATGAGGTGGATGTCATTGATCCCGGCGCGTGGCAAATGACTTCCGAAGTGATTCACGACGATCGTCCATTCCATCCGCAGCGATTGTGGGATACCTGCCATCACTTTATGGGCGCGGGCATCTATCGCAGTAAGGGCTTTTTCTGGCTGCCGACGCGAGATGACCTGGCACTGTTGTGGAATCAGGCCACTGGCAGTATCAGTCTGGAATTTATCAGTTACTGGAAAGCGGGAATTCTGAATCATCGTGATAGTCCGCTAACGGCAGAGGAGCGCGCGGCGGTCGAACTGGCAGTGGCAAAAATGCCGGGGCGATTTGGCGATCGACGCTGCAGTTTAACGGTGATTGGTGAGCCGGATGACGTGAAAAGCTTCAGCGCCGCCCTGAAACGCTGCTTTCTCAATGAAGAGGAGATTGCATGGTGGCAAAGCGGCGGTGAATTTGCCGATCCCTGGCCGCAGCGAGTCGCGCGTGTATCGGCCTGAATTAACCGGCTAGCGCGCGCATTTGCGTACAGAACGGACACTGGCAGCCGGATACGGGCTTTAACAACGCCGCATGCACTTCTGCCGTCGCCAGAGGCTGCGTCAAATCGACGTTGGCCACTGCGGTATCCGGCTTTTGCGCCAGTTTTAACATATCAATCTTTGCCTGAAAGGCACCTGCTTTTGCCGATGCTATGGCGATAAGCAACAGAGGAACAGTGGTCTTCATCGCAGCAACCTCAATGAATGATTTGAAATGTGACGATATAACATTAACACAGGGCTGTTAAGGAATTTCAACATGAACAAACCCACAGCAGCGGAGCAGCAAAACCTCCTGAGTATGCCGCCCGACGCGTATATGAATGCTCACCAAAGTGATTTCTTTTTGCGCTTATTACGTTTTGAGCGTCAGGAATTACTTGACCACATCGACTATCTAAAAACACAACTGCAGCGCAATGAACAGCAAGGAGATGAGGCCGACAAGGCGCTACGTGAGGAAGAGCTGCGTCTGTTGTTTCGGCAGATTGATCGTGAAAGCCGCCTGATACCCAAAATCGCAGCGGCGATGCAGCGTATCCATCAGGGTGAATACGGCTTCTGTCGGGAGACGGGCGATCCGATTGGCCTGGCGCGTTTGTTATTACGCCCAACAGCGGAACTCTCAATTGATGCGAAGATTAAACAGGAGCGGGTTGAAGCGCAGTACCGCAAATAACAGTCACCCAGAGCGCAGGCTCTGGGTGCTGATTACTGTGAACGCCCCAACCACATTGACACTTCAACGCCGTCGTTAAACGGCAGCGACAGATAGCCACGCTCGCTGTGTACATATTCGAGATATTCCGGGCTGAAATCGGCATCATCGGCGATGATCAGCGCGCCAGGACGCAAGTATGGCTCAACCAGCGCCAGTATTTCAGGGTAAATCGCTTTCGCGCCATCCAACACCAACATATCAATTGAAACTGGCAGTTCGCTGTTTAAGGTCTGCAGCGCATCGCCCACACGCACTTCAATCAAATCACTTACGCCCGCATCGGCAAAATGATTACGTGCCAGTGCCACTTTGCCCGGCTCAAACTCACTGGTGATGATCTTCCCGCCGCCGTTATCACGCACTGCGGCCGCCAGATGCAGCGTCGAGATCCCGAATGAGGTGCCAAACTCCACCACTGCACGCGCCTTGCTGCTGCGCGCCAGCATGTACAGCAATTTGCCGGTTTCACGCGACACCGCCAGTGGCACATCTTTCAGGTGGCCATAGAGTTCGAGGTAATCGGTTTTGCTTTGCAGCAGGCGATGTTGCTCTTCATCGGACATTACGCGAAACGCCTCATTAGTCGGATGCGATAGATTGTCTGCCAGCTCAAACAGGTAATTCAGCAGCGGCGCCAGTGGCGCGGAAGTTAAGGTGTTCATGATGATTCTCCGTGGATTAATCTGTGTGAACAGAATACGATGAATCATTCGCATTTCACTATTCGTGTTCGGGAGCGACAAGTGGCTGAAAATCGTAACGCTAAGATTTCAAAGAGAAAAAGTCCGCAGCAAGCGCGCTCCAGCGAGCTGGTTTCCGCAATATTGCAAGCCGCTACTCAGGTTTTAGAGCAGGAGGGTGCCACGCGATTTACCACGGCACGCGTGGCAGAACGGGCGGGTGTCAGTATTGGATCGCTGTATCAATACTTTCCCAATAAAGCGGCTATTCTTTTCCAATTACAAAGCGAGGAATGGCAACGCACCGGCGATCTTTTAGGATCGATCCTGCGCGATCGGGCTGTACCCGCACGTGAACGTCTGCATCAACTCACGCTCGCTTTTTTACACTCCGAATGTGAAGAAGCCGCCATGCGCACCGCGCTCAACGATGCGGCTCCTTTGTATCGCGATGCTCCGGAAGTGGCGGCGGCGCGCGCGGCGGGGGAAAACGTGGTGAGTGAGTTTCTGCGTGAGTTACTGCCCAATCTGGAAGAGAAACAACGTCTGCGCGCTGCGGACCTGATCAACAGCACACTGGGTAACGTGGGCAAGCATTTTTCCGAAACGCCGCGCTCTGAGGTAGAAATTCAGGACTACGCGCACGATATGGCAGACATGTTCTGTGTCTGGATCAGGGAAAAAGGGGCGGATTTGCAGTAAAACATGGCACTGGAAATCTCTGAAAGCGGTTAACAATCTCATTATTACCATTCTCATTAATCCACACCGCGAGTAAGCTCTATGAAAACCTTTTCACAGCTGGATGGAATGCTGGTCAAACGATACGGGAGAGCAAGATGGCAGTAAAAATGATTGCGGTGGATATGGATGGGACTTTTCTCGACGACAACAAACAGTACAACGCCCAGCGTTTTGCGCGCCAGTACGCCTTGTTGAAAGAGAAGGGCGTTCGTTTTGTGGTCGCCAGTGGCAATCAGTATTACCAGTTACAACGCTACTTCCCGGATATCAAAGATGAAATCGCCTTTGTCGCCGAGAACGGTGCCTGGGTGTCAGACAGCAATGAAGAGATCTTCTGCGGAGAATTGGCGCCAGAACGAGTCCATCAAATTTTGGATATTCTGGCCAAAGAGCCGGAGATTAGCACCGTTGTGTGCGGTCGCAACGGCGCTTATGTACACACCTCGATGCCGGAAGACGTCATTGCGATGCTGGCGAATCATTATCATCGCCTGGAGAAACGCGACAATCTGTACGATATCGATGACACCATCTTTAAGTTCTCGTTGAATCTCGCGCATGAAGGTGTTGATGCTCTGATGGAGCGCTTACATACGGAACTGGGCGCGATCGAAAACATCATGCATCCGGTCTCCAGCGGCTTTGGCTTTGTTGATCTGATTATTCCGGGTTGCCACAAAGCGCACGGTATTGCGCTGCTGCAGGAAAAGTGGGGCATCGATGATTGCGAAGTGCTGGCGATTGGCGACAGCGCCAACGACCTCGAAATGCTGCGTCAGGCCTGCTACAGCTTCGCGATGGCCAATGCCGCCGACGCTGTGAAATCGGTGTCGCGTTATAAAACTGACAGCAACAACGACGAAGGTGCGTTGAACGTGATTGCGCGTTTGCTGGCGCGTGAAGAGCCGTTTAGTTAACTCATTAAAGTATAGCGGCAGGGTTTATCACATTTATCTATAGTTGAAGCTCCACTTGGATATCAGATAGATTTTGCCGCCACGTTTATCACTTCAGATTCCGCGTCGGGCCAGCCTCTTCTCCATACTCTTTACCATTGGGGGTAAGAGTAATGCGCTGCTTATCACCAGTATCAAGAACATGACCGGCAACGGTGATGCCTCTTCAAAAGTCATAGCTGAAAGAAAAAAGGCGAGAGTGGTGCTCAGTGACATCAGCGCCGTTTGCACAGTCAGGAAGCCGGCACGACTTGTCTTATCGGGAAACTTCGCTGTCACACAAGACACCACCACTAATCGCCCATAAGCTCCACCCAGAAATAGCCCAATAAAAAGTCCACTGGCGTGTAGACCTGTAACGGGTAGCAGGATGCTGACCAGCAATATCAGCGTTGAGACAATAGCTAATGTGTAGCCGGGTAAGTAAGCCAATAGTTTTCCGGTGAGTTTTGTCGCTAACAACCCAGCGATGCCACCAATGAAAAACAGAGTGGGCAGAGAAGCGGTGAGAGCCTGCATGTGTTGGGTCAGCATCGGCACCAATGCAGGGATGATGAGCATAGGTGTAAATTGCGCGACGGCGTTTCCGCTAGCAAAAAACAACCACTCTGGCGTCAGTGTCATCGATGCTTGATTCACACCATTGCTCTCGACATCAGGAATAAATCGGGCAATAAGCCCTAAACACACCAGGCACAGCAAGCTAATAAGTCTTGGTGCACTACACCAGCCGAAATGTGTGCTCAAAAACAGCATCGCCGGCATGCCTGCAATGCTTACTACAGAGAAAGAGGCGATGACGGTGGCAATCATCCGCGCTTGTAACGCCGCTGGCGCGAGGCTGATTAACAAACTCATTCCGACGCCCATTGTTGTTCCTCCCGCTAACCCCGCCATAAATCGCAGAAGCAAGAGCAAGGTATAACTGCTCGTAAATGTGATCAGTACCGTCAGAACTCCCAAAAGCGCCATATTCCAAAGTAAAAATTGTTTGGCGCTCACGCTATTAATCCATTTCCAAACACATAAGCCGGATATCACTGAAGTAAGGGTGTAAGTGCCTGTGACATAACCTGCATAAGTGACAGGCACTGAAAAATGAGATGCCATATAGACGAACAATGGATTGAACATCATGTACTCAAGTGCATTTGTGAACTGTACAAACGCGATGATTAAAGCGATGCGCATCACGGCGGATGAGCCCAATGCAGGGCTAGAGAGGTTCATAGTTTTCTCCATCAAGTTAGTGGAGGCTTAGTCTATTGCCCGTGCATCACTATGATTAGAGATATAAAGTAGGATGATTAATTATCAAAAATGGGATGATGGATGCGCAGCAAAATCGATTTAAATGTCTTGAGGGTATTCGTCACCGTTGCCGAGAAAGGCAGTTTTATTGGCGGCGCACGTGCTTTGAATATACCCGCATCAAATGTGAGTCGTCAGATTTCCCAGCTGGAAGAACGATTAGGTATGCGACTCATACATCGAAGCACGCGTCAAATGAAGCTTACCGAGGCAGGGCAGTTGTTTTTTGACAGCATGCGACCACTGCTGGACTCGGTGAATGAGACGGAAGCCAGATTAAGCCACGCGCAAACTGAGCCTGAAGGCCTGCTTCGCGTGTGTTTGCCGAATGGAGTAGGACCGGTGATCTTCGGCAATCTTTTGGCTGACTTTGCACTGCGATATCCCAGAATTGAACTCCATTGCACTACCAGTCTGCTGGGAGCAGAGGCACTGTGGGATGATTGCGATGTTGTTGTCGATATCAGTCGCGGCACGCGCGCCAGCAGTGATGTCATAGCCCGACCGCTGGCTTCATTGCCCTGCCACATTGTTGCAGCACCGACTTTACTTCGAAAATACGCCAAACCTACGCAAACAGAACAATTGCTGGCTCTGCCCTGTATCACCACCGTTAGTGCACTTCAGGGGCAAGCGTGGCAATTTCTAACCACTGGCAAAGGATTTCGACACATCAATGTGCTGAGTCCTTTCCGTGTCGACAGTGGTGAGATGGCAATGCAAGCTGCACTGAAAGGCATCGGGTTTGCCATCCTTTCAGCGCAGGCTTGTGAGCCTTATATTCGTAGTGGGCAGTTAGAAGTGATTGAGCTTGAACTCGCTCCCGCCCCCCTTGAGATTGCGCTGCTCTATCAGGAGCGTAGTTTTCTTCCCGCAAGAAGCCGCGTGTTTATTGATTTCCTGCAAGAGGCGGTGCGTAATCAACGAGAAAAATAACCCGCCTCGCGCATATCCTGCAGCAATCCCGGCCCGGTGGGCTGCCAGTTAAAGGTCTGGCGCGTCCATTCACTGGACGCGGGGTTATCGATTGAAGCAAAGAACGCCATCCACCCCAGCCACTCTTTCGCCTCTTCCAGCGTCAAACTTTTTACCGGCAGCGATAAACCTGCGCCAATGGTTTCGGCGATCTGACGAAATGCGATGCCTTCCTCCTGAATCGCATGCAGAATCGTCCCGGCTTCGGCGTGCTCGGCGGCGAGGCAGAACAACTCAGCCGCATCATCACGATGCACCGCTGGCCAACGATTCGCGCCATCACCGATATACACCGCCGCGCCTTTCTCTTTCGCCATATTGATGATCATCGGCACGAATCCGTGATCCCCTGCGCCGTGCACCGTTGGCGGCAGGCGCACCAGCGAGATGCGCACCCCTTTATCCGCCAGCGCGAGTGCGGCGATGTTGGAGTCGGAACGAGGATGTCCGCCGGAAACCGGTTGAGTCTGCTCAACCGCGAGACGCCCTGGCGACACCAACGCGGTGCCGGTGGTCACCACTAATGGACGATTGGATCCGGCCAGCACTTCACCCATCGCCAGAATCGCCTGCTGATCGATAGCCGCTGCGTGATCCATACGGCTGAAATCATGGATATAGCCGGCATGGATCACACCGTCACTCTGTTCAACGGCGCTGCGCAGGCTGGCGATATCTTCTAAATCGCCGCGCATCACCTGGACTCCCTGCTGGTGCAGTTTCTCAGCCGACGCGTCACTGCGCGCCAGTCCAAGCACATCCACTCCGCGTGCCTGCAGTTTTTTTACGATGGCGGAACCGATAAAGCCGCTCGCGCCGGTCACAAAAAGTCGCATATTCGTACTCCCATCTCTGGCTGTTGAAGCACTATGATAAAAGTCTGCGGCGCGGCGAAAAGTCGTGAGCTTATACAGGTATATGCACTAACAGGATAACGCCATGACCTTGCAAGACGACAATCTCCTCGGTAACTACCTGCGCAAACGCCGTCAGCGGCTGGATGCCGGCAAACTGGGTTATCCCTTGTTGCGCCGTCGCACCCCCGGATTACGCCGGGAAGAGGTGGCGGTGCGCGCCTGCGTCAGCACCACCTGGTATACCTGGTTAGAGCAGGGCCGAGGCGGAGCGCCTTCCGAAGAGGTACTCGAGCGTTTATCTAAAGCGCTGGAGTTGAGCGCCGCCGAGCGCGATCACCTGTTTCTGCTGGCGCAAAATCGGTTGCCGGGCGTCACCTGGCAGGCGGGCGTGGATGTTTCCCCCTCGTTGCAACGCGTCCTCGACAGCATGACGCACACGCCTGCACTGGTGAAAACTGCCGAGTGGCAGGTGGTCGCGTGGAATCACGCAGCAACCAGGGTGTTCGTGGATTACGCCGAGCTGCCGCCGGAACAGCGCAACATTCTGCTGATGATGTTCAGCAACGAAGAGATGAAAAAGCGTCTGCCGGATTGGCATCAGGTCACGCGCGGTATGGTGGCAAATTTCCGTGCCGACGTGGCGCGCACCGGTGCCAGCGAGCATGTGCGCGCGCTGGTGGAAGAACTCAGCGCGATGAGCGAAACCTTCCGCCAGCTGTGGCAATCGCAAGAGGTGAGTCAGCATGGCGAAGGGATAAAGCAACTGTGGCTGCCAGACGAAGGTGTGCTGGAGTTGGAATACAGCACCTTCGCCGTTGAGGGTAAGCCCGGTTTGAGTCTGGTGGTGTTTAACCCACGCTTGCCGAGGGATCGGGAGACGGTGGCGCGTCTAATGGCGCGTCCGTAGCCGCTTTTAAGTGGGCTTCCATCGCATCCAACGCTGCCTGATTATCCAATCCCCACTGGTACATCTGCTCAATCGGTGCAGCGAAGGTCTGTCCCAGCGGTGTTAAGCGATAATCCACTTTGGGCGGGATAACGTCATACACGTGGCGGGCAATCAGTCCGCGCTGCTCCAGCTCTTTCAGTGTCTGAAACAGCATCTTCTTCGAAATCCCCTGCAAACTGCGCTGCAGTTCCCCGGTGCGCGCACGCTGTCCCGGCCAGTGATAAAGCGCATGCAGCACCATGCTGTTCCATTTCTGCGAGAACAGGTCCATCAAGCGACGCGGCGGTGAATCCGCATAAAAAACCAGTTTACCGTCAACCCAGGCTGGCATCAGTCTCGCTCCTTTATGGTCACCAAATGGTGACTACTATCATTTTTGCACCACGTTGACTATAGTCTGCCGCCTTCAACTCAATAACGCCAGCACCTTGCGGAGGCACCATGAAAATCAACGCATTTGTCGCACACGACGCGGCTAAACCTTTAGTATCCAGCCAGATCGCGCTGCGTCCACTGCAACCGCAGGACGTTAAAATCGATATCCTCTATTGCGGCGTCTGCCACTCCGATCTGCATATGGCGCGTAACGAATGGGCGGTGAGCCGCTACCCTCTGGTGCCGGGCCATGAAATTGTCGGTCGCGTGCGTGAAACCGGTGCAGCGGTCACAAACTTCAAGATTGGCGATGTGGTAGGTGTTGGCGTGATGGTCGATTCCTGTCGCGAATGCCATTTCTGCCAGCAGCAGGAAGAGCAGTACTGCGAAGCCGGATTTACCGCCACCTACAACGGGATTGATAAACATACCGGCGACAGCACCTGGGGCGGATACGCGCAGAATGTGGTGGTCGATCAGCATTTCGTAGTGTCAGTGCCACAGAACCTGCCGCTGGCGGGCGTCGCGCCACTGCTGTGTGCAGGCGTCACCGTCTGGTCGCCGCTGCGTCACTTCAAGGTGCAGGCTGGTGACAAAGTTGGCGTCGTCGGTTTAGGTGGCTTAGGCCATATGGCGGTAAAACTGGCGAGCGCGATGGGTGCGGAAGTCACGCTGTTTACCACCTCACCAGAAAAAGGTGCCGATGCACGTCGTCTTGGGGCCAGCCGCGTGGTGGTTTCGCGTGATGCCGATCAGATGGCGGCGGCACAAACCTCTCTCGACTTCATCATTGACTGCGTTTCCGCGCCTCACGATCTCGATCCTTACCTCGCGACCTTAAAAACCAATGGCCGTTTGGTGCTGGTGGGCATTCCAGAACAACCGCACCAGGCACCTGACGTCACCCCGATGGTCTTCCGTCGCTTGAGCATCAGTGGCTCATCCATCGGCAGCATCAAAGAGACGCAGGAGATGCTGGATTTCTGCGGAGAGCACAACATCACGGCAGATATCGAATTGATTGCCGGTGAAGCGGTTGAAGATGCCTTTGCGCGCATGCTGAAAGGCGATGTGAAGTATCGCTTTGTTATTGATATGGCAGCGACTCGCTGGTGATAAAAGTTGGCGATTTCAGCCTGAAATCGCCAGTTCAAAATTACTTCAGCTGCATTCCCACGTTCAGCGAGAAGTGCTGCACCAGCTGCGCCGCACTGAAATTGTCGTGATGAGATAATCCCGCCGCGACAATTTCCAGCACATTTTCGCCACAGGCGATATAAAGCGGATCGATGGAAATAATGCTGCCCGGTGCGTGCTGATGCGGCTGGGTAATTACGCGGCTTTTCCACACGGTAAAACGCTGTTCTCCCATCAGGCTATACGCACCTGGCCACGGATAAGCGACGCCGCGAATCAGAGCATGAATCTCATCGGCAGTGTGATGCCAGTGAATCTGCCCATCTTCCGGCTTCCGTTGTCCCGGTTCGCTGGCGAGACTTTCATCCTGCGCACGTTCAATCAAACTACCCGCCCGCAGTGCGCGCAGCCAGCCTGGCAACTGTTCGCGCGTGGTGCGCACCAGCTTGCGATGGAGAGACAGCGCTTCATCTTCATCGGTGATAACGACACGGCTCTGCGCCAGTATCGGGCCACCGTCTGGGACATCATTGATGCGATGCAGCGTCACCCCGGTTTCACGCTCATTACGGATAATCACCCAGTTAAGATGCGCCCGTCCGCGATAGGTGGGCAGCAGCGAAGCGTGCACGTTGAATGCGCCTTTTTTGGCAGTGGCAATTAATGCGGGGGAGAGCGCTTGTCGATAGGACAGCGTGAGAATCGCATCGGGTTGCAGCGAGGTGACTTTGGCAATCCATTCTGGCGTGTTGATATCGTCCGGGCAAAACACCGGGATCTTCAGCTGCAGCGCCATGGCTTCAACCGAGTTAAAAAAACTGTTTTCCTGATGTGCACCTGCGTGAGTGAAGACGCACACCACCTCGAATCCCACTTCCTGCAAGCTCTCCAGCGCCGCACATCCCATCTCGTGATACGCACATAACACGACTTTCATTGTTCCGCCTGTGAATACTGTTAACGACTGATGCCAAGCATAGCAGCGGAAGATTATGCCTGGCTTAAACCGCGCAGATGATCCCAGTTCAATCGTCGGATGTTTGTTGTTGCCCCCAACTCTCCGCTGCATCATTAGTGCCTAACGAGGCAGCGGATTTCCGCGATTATCTATCCACTAACTGAAATGCTTGTTTTACGGAGCTGGGAATTGCCCAATCTGCTGGAACAGCGCCATCCAGTCTTCCATGTGCCAGGTGGTCGTGACGCGTTCACCGTTCAGTAAGTGAAACTCATGCAGGCGAACGTGAATACGGCGACCGGTTGGCGCGATACCCAAAAACTCGCCCTGGTGTGTCCCGGTGATTTCGGCACGCACTGCCGCTTTGCCCGGTTCCTGCAGCATGTCATGCACGATGATGTTGATGTCCGGAAAAGCGGCGATAAAACTTGCCAGCACCGGTTTAAATCCTTCTGGTCCAGGCCCTTGCCCCGGCGCTAAAGGAATATCACTCCAATCTTGCGTCACCGCCAGATCCAGCAGATCCGGGTTCTTTTCACTAAACGCACGGTACAGATTTTCTACGGCCGCGCGTTCTGTTTGCAGACGTTGGTCGAGTTGTTGTGTCACGGACATAGCGGAAACCTTCTTTAAATAAGTTAGCGGTGCATCTCACCGGCTTGTGCAGTATTCCCGAAGCTGCCACTATCAATCCAACAAATGATTGGTATAGAGCAATATACAAAATATGAATTTTGATGGTTTCGATCTTAACTTGCTGGTGGCCTTTAACGCCCTGATGATGGAGCGCAACGTGACGAAAGCAGCGGCGCTGGCGGGCGTAAGCCAACCCGCGATGAGTGCAGCGCTGGCTCGTTTGCGTCGCGTATTTGATGACCCATTGTTTATCCGCAGCGCGGAAGGTTTACTGCCAACGGCCAAGGCGCAGGAGATGGCGATTCCGGTAACGGATGCGTTGAGTCAGGTACGTGATTTGATGAAACCGGCCGAGGAGTTTGATCCTAATGACAAGCAACGCAGCTTTACGCTGGGCCTCACTGAATACCCGCTACATGTTTTGCTGCCTGCATTAACCAAAAAGCTGGCGGCGTTGGCACCCAATTGCACCATCCATGTGCGTTACTTTATCGATCGTGATGAGGTCGTTGCGCTGCTGGATGCGGGTAAAATTGATGTTGCTGTAGGCGTGCCACCGACCAAAGCCGAGAACCGTATTCTTTCGCAACCGCTACTACGCGATGACTTTGTCACGCTGGTGGGAGGCGATCACCCCATCGCGCATGAAGAGATGAACCTACAGACATTTCTGTCAATGCCACATATCCTCGTCTCCCCGGAAGGCAACCGATATGGGCTGGTGGATCAAAAACTGCGGGAGCAGGGATTGGCGCGCAACATCAGCCTGACTTTGCCCACCATGTTTACCGTACCTGATTTACTGCCTGGCACGGATTATGTGGCGACAGTGCTGAGCCGCGTGGCGACGACATCGGGCCATCAAGATCGGTTCGTAATGTGTAAACCGCCAATAGAATTACCTTCGATCCCCTTTGATTTGCTCTGGCACCGCAGGACGCAGGATAGTGCAGCACACCGTTGGTTACGCGGGGTGATGAGCGACGCAGTAAGCTTGCTGTAGTTAAATGACTTATGAATGACGGCAGGCAACAGTTGTCTCCACGGTTCAAACCTGCCAATTTACTGCACACAATTAAAACAGCATTGCTTGAGCAAACACCTTCAACTTCACACCAGGAGTGACACCTCATGTTAGGCATCATCCGCGTATTAACCCATCCAGATCAGCACTTTGTCGAAGAGCATGGCCGACTGATTCATCAGGAATATGGCATTAACGCCATTAGCCGGGCGATTCCCGATCAGCACAAAGGTATTTTCGATGATGCCAGTGAAGCACTGGCGGTGCCAAAGATCGTGGTGCTCGGCCAGCAACTGGAAGCTGACGGCTGCAATGCCTTGTTCCTGAGTTGCGCCGCCGATCCGGGCCTGGCGGCACTGCGTGATGCGGTATCGATTCCGGTGATCAGCGCCGGTTCGGCATCGGCAAGTATTGCGCGCATGTAGAAGCGTCCTGTGGCCGTGATGGGCATTGGCGCGGTGGCACCGGCACCTTTCCGCCAGCTGCTGGGTGAATCAGTGCGTTATGCGCGTCCGGAAGGGGTGCTGAACACCACGGACTTGCTGAGTGCCGAAGGTCGCGCCGCCGCCCTGGCCTGCGCCGATAGTCTCTATCGCGAGGGCATAGAAGTGATCGCCTTCTCCTGCACCGGTTTCTCCACCATCGCGCTGGGCGACAGCATTCGCCAGCAGCTCGGCAAAATCGCGGTGGATGCGGTGAGTGCGGCAGGCCTGTTTATCAGCCAGCTAGCCCCGCAATCCGCGCGATAACCTGCTCGCGCCGCTGCCCGGCGGCGCATAACATCCTGTAATCGCTTTTTTGTGATCTCCGCGATAAACAAATCCCGCTTCGCTCCGATAACTCCCTTACCAGAATTTACAAAAACAACATTCGCAGGAGAGGGAACATGGGGCTGGTATCCCGTTTACGTAATGTACGCATCACCCGAAAATTGTCAGCAGGATTTGGCATTGTGTTGCTATTGGTGGCGTTAGCCACTGGAATTAGCGTGCAGCGCTTCAATGCGATTCACGATATTTACCAGAAAACCAATCTGATTTACGACATCAACATTGAGGTGTTCCAGGCCAAAATTAACCGCCTCAAATATCTCTATGGTGATGATAAATCGGGCAAAGTGATGGCTGATTACGTGGCGCATGCCCAGCAGCTCAATCGCGAAGCCAAACAACTCTCCTGGACAGACAATGCCCGCGCGCTGGTGGATGAACTGGATACCCATCTCGCCAGCTTCCAGAACAGCATTGGCGCGATGACGCAAGCCACGCAGCAACTGAATAGCCAGCGTGCACAGCTCGATTCCCTGAGTCAGCAGGATATGACATCGCGCTACACGCAGTTGATCCGCACACCGGTGACCAATCCTGAGTTGACCAACCAGATTTACGAACTGTTATTTGCTATCAGTAACGTGCGTGAAGAAGCCTGGGCGCTGCGCTTCAATGTCACTGATACTCTGCGCAATACCTTGCAAACCCATTTCCAGCAGGCCGATCAGGGCATGAAAGCCTTGCTGGCTCAGTTACCACCTGAGCAGCAGGGCGGTTTCAACGCGCTGTGGCAGGACACGGAACGTTTCAAAGATCTTAGCCTGCAAGCTGCCGACAGCTATGGTCAGCTGCGCGCGTCAGAAGACACGGTAAAAGTAGCAGGCGATAAGAGCAGCGCGGCGATCAAAAAGATCATTACTATCGTCAAAACGCGCAATGATGAACTGGCAAACGGTTCAGCTACGCTGTCGTTGCTGATCGGTGGGCTGGCCATTCTGTTTGGCGTGCTGGTGGCGTGGTACATCATCCGTCAGATTACGCGTCCGGTGTTTCACAACCTTGAGCTGGCGGAGCGCATTGCCAGCGGCGATTTAAGTTCTCAGTTCGCCACCGATCGACACGATGAGCTCGGTAAGCTGACGTCGGCGATGGGGCGGATGAACGATCGTTTGCGCAGCATGATTGGGGATGTGTTGAGTAGCGTCAGCAGCGTGTCGCAAGCCGCCAGCGAGATTAACCAGGGCAACCTGGATTTGTCATCCCGCACGGAACAGCAGGCAGCGGCGGTGGTGGAAACGGCTGCCAGCATGGAGCAGCTCACGGCCACCGTTAAAAACAACGCAGCAAATGCCCGACAGGCGAGCAAGATCGCCGCAGAAGCTTCGCATAATGCCAACCAGGGCGGCAAAGCGGTACGCGATGTGGTGAGCACTATGGGCGATATCTCGGACAGCTCGAAGAAAATTGCGGATATCACTGCCGTCATTAACAGCATCGCCTTCCAGACCAACATTCTGGCACTAAACGCGGCAGTTGAAGCGGCACGAGCCGGTGAGCAGGGGCGCGGTTTTGCGGTCGTCGCCAGCGAAGTGCGCAATCTGGCACAGCGCAGTGCCGGTGCAGCAAAAGATATCGAACAGTTGATCAGCGAGTCAGTGAGCCGCATCAGCAATGGTCATCAGCAGGTGGCGCGTGCCGGCGAAACTATGGATCAAATCCTCGGCAGCATTGCCCGCGTGAATGAGATCATGGAGGAGATTTCTGCGGCATCGGATGAGCAAAGCCGTGGTATTGAGCAAATTGCTCGCGCGGTAGGTGAACTCGATACCACTACTCAGCAAAACGCCACACTGGTCAGTGCATCCTCGCACTCGGCAAACTCGCTGGAAGAGCAAGCGATGATGCTGGAGAGATTAGTGTCGCAGTTCCGCTTGCAGGGCGCGGGGCGTTAATTACGGTAAAACATGGGGCGGCCTGATGGCCGCCTTCGTTTTTTAAAGTGGCCTGCGGTGATCGTCTTTATTCAACGTCCACAGCGCGACAAAGCTCACCAGCGCCGTACCCATCACATACCATGCCGGAATATCCGCATTACCCGTCTGCTTCATCAAACCGGTAATAATCAGCCCTGCGCAGCCAGAAAACAGCGCATTCGACAGCGAATAAGCTAATCCGAGCCCGGTGTAGCGCACGCGCGTCGGGAACATCTCCGCCAGCATCGCCGGACCAGGGCCTGCAAGCATACCGACCAATGCCCCGGCCACAAACACCACCGCCGCTTTGATCAGCAAGCCGTTTTGTGGGTCCTGCAATACTTTCAGCAGCGGGAATGCCAGCACCAACAATAAAAACGTTGCCAGTAACATTACGGCGCGCCTTCCCACGCGATCGCTCAGGATTCCGGCAGGCAGGATGGTGGCCGCGAAACCGAGATTAGAAATCACCGCAATCAGCAGCGCCTGATTGAAGCCGGTATGCAGCGCAGCCTGCAGATACGTCGGCATAATCACCAGATAGGTATAACCCGCCGCGGACCACACCATCAGTCGTCCGATACCCAGCACAATGGCACGCGCAGTGGCGCCGACCGACGCGCTTTCTGCCTCGGTGGCTTGCGCAAACTGTGGAGACTCTTCTAAGCCTGAACGTAGCCAAAGTGCGATGGCGCCTAGCGGCAGTGCAAGCAGGAAAGGAATGCGCCAGCCCCAGTCACTCATCGCTGCGTCTCCGATGAGCAACGGCAAAACCGCCACCACGGCCACGCCCGCCAGTAATCCAAACGCCACGGTCAGAGACTGCCATGCTCCGTAAAAGCCGCGTTTGCCAGGCGGCGCAAACTCCGTCATCAGCGAAACTGCGCCGCCGTATTCTCCGCCCGCAAACAAGCCTTGCAGGATGCGTAACGCGGTAATCAGCAGCGGTGCGGCAACGCCAATGGAGCCATAAACCGGCACCAGACCGATCGCAGCGGTCGCGAGCGTCATCAATATCAACACAGCGATCAGCACCGGTTTGCGTCCATAACGATCGCCCAGCCTGCCGAACACCACCGCGCCTAAAGGTCGGAAAAAGAAGGCCACGGCGAATGCCGCATAAGTCAGAATCAGACTGGTGAGGGCACTTTCACCTTCAAGCTGGAAGAAGTTTTTAGCCATTAGCGTGGCCATAAAACCGTAAACGGCAAATTCATACCATTCAATAAAATTGCCAACCGATCCGGCGATGAGCACGCGCTTGTGTGCCGCAGAAAGAGACATGATGTTTTCCTATAAGCAGGGGGCAGTGAACATCCTGCGGGCAAGCCGCTGGTGTGACAACCGCTGGTGCTAATCGGCTGCTAAAAATCGCTGTGGGTTCAAAGTTCTCACTGATTGAGTGGCTGAAAACCACGATTCGTCTTACAAATCTTTTTCGTATTCAATCGCTTCCTTTACTTTTATCAGTGCCGATTGCAAATCATGCAGGCTTACAGAACCCAGCGCCAGTCGGATAGCCTGCGGCACGGTCGTCGAGGTACTAAAAGGCTCTGCGGTTGAAACGGAAATTCGATGCTGCAGCAAGCGTTTTACCACGCGCTCCGCCCGAGCCTCATCGGGTAACACAATCCAGATAAAATAGGCATTCGGATGGCCATAGCAGGTAAAAACCTGCAAGATTTTTCGCGCCAGGGTTTGACGTTGCCCGGCATCTCTTCGCTTCTCTTCCTCAAGTTGTGCGACGTATCCCTCTCGCAACCAGTCGCAGACGATGGAGGTCATAATAAGGCAGTGTGCTGTCCCAGCTGCAGTGTAAAGGATTAATTCCCAATTGAACGTGGTCAATGGCAACCGTTATTAAAGTAACCAACTGGCCCTCTTTAAAAAAAGGGCCAGTAACTATCCGGATGTCTCAAACAAAACGGTTACGGACAGCGGCTATTTCTTTCTTGGTAACATAACCGTGGTAGCCTTTTTTTGTGCCTTCAAGATCCTCGGCCTGACGAAGAAGAACATTACTGCAATGAATATTACAAAAGAAACTACTGACATCGGCTGATCCCCTTTACTGAACCACATGTTCCATAATGATTTTCATTTCCTCAGAAATCTTACCCTTAGACCTTTTTACGTAATAGTTATACAAAGGTCTTAAGGCGACACCTTCTTTAACCTTCTGAAGAAAATTCCAGTAGTTTGGATCCGCGTCCCATTGCATCGCTTGTTTGATCCAGAAATCCATAACAAAAAGGTTTTTATCCATACCCCGGGCATTGAATGCGCAAAAAGCATACAGGTAGGCAATGTAAGCCATCTGATCTATCCTTACACCTGCTTGAAGCAATACTTTGGGGGCCTCAATAAACAATCCCTGACGAATCTGCTTCTCATCACTGGATGCAATTAAACTACATGCATAATCATACTGTGATAATGCATCCCCTGACTGAATATTTATTTTTAATAATCTCTCTCTTTCAATGGTTAATTCTGCCTTCTCAGAGGGATTATCGTTACCTTCTATCAAGGTCTCTAAATCACGAGATTTAATCAACATTGCCTGTGAAGAACTTCGCTGTATGGCAATATTAAGAAACATATTTGCTTTGTCGATATTAGTATTAACAGAAAACATTTTTGCAAGGCCAGGAGCGTTACCGTAATAAATCTCATAACATAGTATGGAAGCGTTAATCCCACGATATTCGGTGGAAAACTTTTCAATCACTGACTTTATCGATGCAGCATAGCCCATTTTACTCAGGATAAAAATGTGCAATCTAAACATCCCGTAATCAAGATTTTTTTCTCCGGAAATATAATAATCCTCAATACTTTCGCGCTGATTTTCAAGGAACATGTCGGATAACGGAAAGTTTGCAGCCAGAGCGCTGTATAAGACTTCAATCGGGGAGGTAAGATTGCGGTATTTCGTTTGTCTGGAGAGGTCGTCAAAGACATTCAACTTATCTTCAAACTCAAAAATTTTCATCATGGAGAACAGGACATTGAAAACCTCAGTAGCCCGGTAGAAAATAATCCAGGGTGAAGCAAGTTTGACAATATCATGCAATGATTGATAAATACTCCACACCAACGCATCTCTCGAATTCTTACGATCGTCAGGCATAGTCGTCAGAATATGGTAACAGAAATCAATATATTCGAACCGGGTCAGGGAATCTTCTTCATCGCTAAGGTGGTCATTAACGAGTTCTGCGAATTGAATCTCTCTTTTTTCCAGAGCTTTTCTAAGATTGACCGATGGCAGTGTATTATATGCCGTTAGCCGGTCATATTCTTTCTCGCGATGCAAAATTTTCATCTGCAGATCAGATAAGCCTGAGCAGTATTCACTTTCCAGGAATTGAGATGCTTTTTCATATTTTTCATCACCATACCATCTCGGTGACAGAAGCCTGATAATCGTTTTTCTTGACTCAATATGTCCAGGTGCCGTTATCAGGATGTGCCTCAACCAATAGAGTGGAATGAAGCTTATTTCATCAGCAGTTGGTGTCGAAAGCGTTATTTTAATCAGTCCCTCTGGAAGGCTATATCCATCAAATGAAGATATATACTTCCTGGCATCATCATCGTAATGCGCGCAGGTGAATTCAATTGGTTGATTGACAGGCAACTCCAGCCAGTCAGGTATACCAAATCGTCCTGACGCCTCTAATAGCTTGTTATAGATCACAACACTTTTAGGATTTAATTCAAGCGTTTTCAACGCCCAGTAAAAAAATTGGTCGTTGGCAATACTGAATCTCTGGTATTGTGCGGGAGTTACACGGTCCATAGTTTTTATCCCACGTTCATTTGCAGCGGTCATATACCAGAAGCCTGCAATGAAAACATAAGGATAATAACTCTGCGGAACTTCTTCCTTCCAGGCGTGAAGTTGTTGCAGTATTTCATTCACATCTTCAACTTGAGGGTTAAACAGGAACTGAATTTGCAGCACTTTATGCAGATCCAGTTCCGCCAACGGTGCAAACAGTTGCTCAAGGTTATGGTAATTCTTTTGACTTAAATTACGCTTCACATGTTGTTGTAAGTCATTTATTTCTAAGAGAGATTTCATGAGTAAACGTCCTGTATATGAATCATGATGCTATTGTATAAATCCGCAAAACCTTTTTTCCGCAACAGAAAAAACGTGATGAACTGAATGACCTGGCCAAGTGTGGGTTCAAGTCTGTGGGAGTTCTCTTGTATGTCACATGCTTACAAGATCCACCTTACCAAAAAATATATAATTATTTAAGTCTATATTTTATTCCCTGCAGCTTCCGTTTTTCGCTCGAAGCGGAGCTTACTATTACCCGGGCTGCTTTGAGCCTGAGATGACGATTCATGCTGCGGATGCCATTTTACGAATAAATATAAATTTTCACATGCAGAACTGATGGTTGCTAAGTATTCCCTGCTCATCCCTTTGAATCATTAGCATTGGGTTTTCCCGCGCTGATGGAACACTTACTGAACCGAACCGTAATGGATTTGCAGAACAGACCTAACCACAAATATTTGCCGGGATCCCCGCAAAATTGGCAGCAATAGGGCCGTGAACGTGTCCTAAAGAAACAGCCAGCAGCCTGTCCGGAAATCTTCATATCAGCTCATCAATCTCACTCATTGCCATGCATATCGTTTCATCAAGTGAAGGATTTCGGAAGGAAAAATGTGATGGTGAAGTAACAGCAGAACCGGAGCATCATCAGCCTCGCCAAGTTGCTTTTCCAGCCATCCCATACGGCCCGATAGTGAGCCGTAGTTCTGTTCGCTGACAGTTGAGTCCACGCCTGCCAGGCATATTTCGCATGTGTTTTAACTGAAGTGCAGCAACTCCCCCGGTGGGTAAGTGAATGAATCAAGGTGGCGTTTATGGCAAGAAGCAGTAATACAAGGGTGTGTCACGCTAGCAATGCTGGATTACAGGGATGGATGAGTGGATTTATCGGGATGATTATTTTTAGTCGGTCGTTACCGGCAACGCGCGTGGCGGTACAAAGTTTTGACCCCTTTTTCCTGACTTTTATGCGCGCTTCAATTGCAGGAATGTTAGCGGTCCTGCTCATCTTAGTTCTTCGACAGCGCAGACCTGCATTGGGGCAGTTTTTTTCATTGCTGATTGTCGCGCTGGGTGTCGTGATAGGCTTTCCATTGCTCACTGCACTGGCGTTACAGCATGTTAGCTCAGCACATTCCATCGTTTTTATTGGATTGCTTCCAATGTCTACCGCACTTTTTGCTGTGATTCGCGGAGGCGAGCGACCGCGAAAAGCATTCTGGTTATTTTCCACTCTTGGCTGTCTATTAGTGATGGGGTTTGCGTTGGTGCACAGCGCAGCGGCATCACTGACCGGTGATCTCTTGATGTTCGCTGCAACATTAGTATGCGGTCTGGGTTACGCGGAAGGGGCGATGCTTTCTCGTCACATGGGCGGCTGGCAGGTTATATGCTGGTCACTGATCCTTTCACTGCCTGCTATGTTGCTGGCAACGATGATGACTGCACCCGGCAGTTTCCAGTCGGTCCATGCGTCTGCGTGGTGGGCATTGGGTTATGTATCGCTGTTCAGCATGCTGATTGGTTTTATCTTTTGGTATAAAGGCCTGGCAACAGGGGGGATCGCCAGCGTAGGACAACTGCAGCTTTTACAGCCTTTCTTTGGCCTCATTTTCTCAGCCTGGTTACTTCATGAATCCATTAATCCATCGATGCTGGTGGTGACGGCAGCCGTTGTAGGTTGTTTGGCCGCTGGGCGTAAATTTCGGTGATAGCTTTACGCAATCTTAACGAACCTTGCGCAGTTGTTAAGCGCAAGGTAAATATTCTTAAAATAAACCGCTCCGCTCGCTGTTTTTCCCGTTAAACTGCTTTTCTTGTCGATCAGACTTTTCCAGTGAATGAATTATTACTCACCTGATGATAGCCATCTGAAGCGGCGTTCGGAACGCTTCGTACGTCGTATGTTTATCATGCGCCAGCTTGGCACAATTTTATGTTTCTTCCCGATTCTCTCTGTATTGATGGAGATGGATCGCGGTGTGGCGTTCAGCGCCCTGTTATTTACCAATGCGTTTGTCTGGCCGTGGGTGGCTTATCGCCGGGCATTGCGTGCAGAGGATTCAACCGGCACCGAACGCAATAACTTAACGCTAGACGCGGCATTTGGTGGGATTTGGGTGGCGCTGATGGCGCTTAGCCCTTTGCCGTCATTTATCATTATGGCGGTGCTGGCCTCGGATCGTTACGCAGCAGGGGGCGCAGCGCAGTTGATCGCGGCCATGCAGGCTTTCCTTTGTGCTTTTGTGATGGTCTGGCTGGTAGATGGCGCGGGGGTCCATCTCGCATTCAGTGCGCAAACCGTCTGGCTGACGTTGCCGCTGGCAACCTGCTATATGCTGGTATTGAGCGTGACGTCTTACAATCTCACCTGGCAACTGCGTAAACGAAACCGGGAACTGGAACGCATCGCACTGATGGATCCTGGTCTGGAAATTCCCAACCGTCGGCTGTTTGAGCGTCGTCTGGAGAGTGAATTTCTCAGCACGCGTCGTGGTGAAAGTGCGGGCTATCTGTTGCTGATGGATCTCGATTACTTCAAGTCGGTGAACGATACCTGGGGCCATGAAGCCGGGGATTTTTTGCTGGCGGAGATTTCGGCGCTGCTACGCAATCACGTGGGCTTGCAGGATATTCCCGCGCGTTTCGGTGGCGATGAGCTGGGCGTGATCGTGCATCATGCGACCGATGAATCGGTGGTGGCACTGGCGAACCGACTCAAAGAAAAAATTGCTCAGGTGCGCCTGCCGGCGTCAGCGGAGTTTCACTGCTCGGTGAGTATTGGCATTGCCTCTGCCTCCAATGCGGAGTCATTACGTCACTGGCTGCGCCATGCGGACGAAGCGTTATACGAGGTGAAACGCGCCGGACGTAATGGCGTGCGACTGTGGGAACCGCCGCAACCACCGTTGGCCGGCGCCGCCTGATCAGGCAAACGTCGGTTCGCAGTTCACCGGGAAGTTGAGTGAATTTGCCACGTAACAGGCCTCATGTGCCTGATGATGTAACTCACGCGCGCGGTCCGCATCTGCCGGATCGCGCAGCGTAATACGTGGTTTCAGCGTGATTTGCGTGAAACGACCTCGCGCCCCTTCCACCATGGTGCCTTCCGCCGCATCTTCATAATCTTCCACCACAATTCCCGCGTCTGCGCACAGATGCAGATACCACAGTTTGTGGCAGGCTGAGGCCGATGCGAGCAGTAACTCTTCAGGATTCCAGCGCGTTGCATCACCGCGAAATGCCGGATCGGCGCTCAAAGGCATCGTAGGTTTGCCGTTTGCCAGCATCTCACTGTTACGATCGTAAGCCGTGTAAGAAGAGGTGCCGGTACCGCGATTGCCGGTCCAGCGAACCGTGACCTGATAGTGGTGTTCCCGTGCCATAGCTGAAGTTCCTTTTAAGGGGGATCGGCGGCTAGTTTACTGCGTTTACTGGCGCGGCGGGAAGGCTCTGGTCAGGCACCGCGCGTCAAATCCCCAATATCCAACGTTTCGGTCTGGCAAATGGAAATCAAGCTGGCGGCTGCTTCACTCAGCCGTACAAAGGTATGGCGCATCGTACTGTCGATGTAGGCGCTATCGCCTTGCGCGAGCCGCAGCGGCGCGTAGAGCTGCGTATGCAACATTACTTCGCCTGATAAGACGTAAATGAACTCTTCGCCAGCATGCTGAGACCAGGCTTCTGGCGGCGGCAACTCCCGTGTCTCAATCCCCATCACCACCGGAATCATCCCTTTCACCAGCAGTTCAGCGGCATGCACTTCATAGCGAAAATAGGGATTGGTAAATGCCAGTCCTTTGCCGGCCAGAGTGTAGGTGCGACGCCCCTGAATGGCGGCGCTCGTCACCGAGGGCGCCGGCAGCTCATCGGCAAACAGTTCTGCCAGAGAGTAATCAAACGCGCTGGCAATCTTGGCAATAGTATCGAATGAAGCGGATACCTGGCCTTTCTCAATCTTTGAAAGTGTCGAAATTGACACGCCACTTAACTCGGCAACCTGCTCCAGCGTCAACTCACGTGCCTGACGTATCATCTTGATTCGCAGTCCAAAATCTTGTTCACCGGTCAAGGCGGCGCCCAGCCCGGAGGCTTCATGCTGTCGGGTGGTTTTCATTGGCAATGATTCTTCTGCTTAGTGAACTGGAAAGTTAATTTCTCACATATGATAAAAATTATCACATAAGAAAATTGTATTGGTCTAAATGTGAGCAGAGTAGCAGTTTAAAAGAAAACTTCTGGGAGCTGCTATGAACATAACCACCATCGCCAGCGTCACTCTGACCGCGTTTTACGACAAAACCCGCAACCTTAACAACCTGCTGAGTTGGATGGAACATGCGGCACAGGAGGGCGCCGATCTGGTGGTGTTCCCTGAGCAGGTTTTGCAAGGTTATCTGCCGGATACGCTCAACTGGAACGGTGAAGCAGTGGCCTGGCAAATGGCGCAAGCCGAAGTGGTGCCAGAGGGTCAGAGCGTACAGGCAATACAGACGCTCGCCACGCAACTGGGCTTGCACGTGATTTTTGGCATGACAGAACGCCATCCCGAACGTGCCGAAATCCTGTTTAACAGCGCGGTGCTGTTAGGGCCAGACGGTTTGGTCGGCGTGTATCGCAAAGTGCATCAGCCGGGCGATGAGAAGCATGTCTACTATCCCGGCAGCGATTTCCCGGTGTTCAGCACGCCAATTGGCCGCATTGGTATGTTGATTTGCTACGACAAAGTCTTCCCGGAAAGCACTCGCGAGTTGGCGCTGAAAGGCGCGGACATCATGATCATGCCCACCGCATGGGGCTATGCCGGAGACGGCAGTGCAGGCGATGCCGATCCGATGGTCGATAGCTACACGCTGTTTGGCCGCGTGCGCGCACTGGAAAATCAATGCTGGATGATCGAATCCAATCTGTGCGGCCAGCACGGCAATCTGCACTATCACGGCCACAGCCGCATCATCGATCCGCTGGGGAATATCGTGGCGGACAGTGGCACCACGGAAGGGATGGCGATTGCCAGCGTCGAGGTGCAATCCGCCATTCTGCGCGCCCGCAGCAGTGACTATCTCGGCTATCACTTCCTGAAAGATTACGTTCCGGTGCAGGCCCCGCCTTCGCCGCTGACGGTTCACAATCGCCACGCGCGACCTTTGGGGGAACACCATGAGTAAAGTTCTGGAAGCCGCTGGCATCCACAAAAGCTATCCCACGCCGGAGGGTGAGGTGACGGTGCTGCGCAACCTCAACTTCCACGCCAATCGCAATGAATTTGTCTCCTTTGTCGGGCCCAGCGGCTGCGGAAAATCGACACTGTTCAACATCATCACCGGACTGCTGATGCCCGACAGCGGCAGCATTCTGCTGAAGAATCGTGAAACCACCGGCACGCCGTCACCGGAACTGGGCTACGTGCTGCAAAAAGACCTGCTGTTCCCGTGGCGTACGGTGATCGACAACGTGATCCTCGGGCTGGAGGTGCGCGGCATGCCCAAAGCACAGGCCCGAGCCAAAGCGCGTGAACTGTTCGAACTCTACAAAATGACCGGCTACGAGCAGAAGTATCCGTCGCAGCTTTCTGGCGGCATGAAACAGCGTGTGGCTCTGATGCGCACCATGGTCACCAACCCGGAAATCATCCTGATGGATGAGGCTTATAAGGCGCTGGACTACCCGCTCAAAATCTCGCTGGAAAGTGAGCTGCTGAGCGTGGTGAAAGAGCAGCACAAGACGGTGATCTTCATTACGCATGACATCGAAGAGGCGGTCACGTTGTCGGATCGTGTTTATGTGATGAAAGCGCGACCAGGTGAAATTGTGCAGGAGATTGAGGTCGATCTCGGCACGGAAAGCCTGTCGATTCCCGAACGCCGCTTGTCGCCGCGTTTTAATGAGTATTACGAGCACATCTGGCGCAGCATCGGCATCCAGCCTGAGCCGGTTAACTAACGAGAGGACGAAATGACAATGAACTCAGTGTCTACGCGCCCCACGGTTGCCGCGACAGCCAATCGCAGCTCGCGTGAAACCTTTTTCCGATCGGCTAACGCACGCCGCTACACGCTGCTGTTTTTGCAGGTGGCAATTGTCGTGGTGCTGCTGGGAGGCTGGGAACTCGGTGTGCGCAGTGGCAACATCAATGCCTTCCTGTTCTCCAGCCCGTCTCAGGTGTGGGAGGTGCTGGTTCAGCGCTTCCAGTCCGGTGAGATGGTGACCGATATCCGCGTCACCGCCGTTGAAACCCTGGTGGGCTTTGCGGTGGGTGCGATTGGCGGCTCGATTCTGGGCTTGCTGCTGTGGTACTCGCGTTTTATCTCCGACCTTGCCGCGCCGTTTATCGCCGCGATCGGCTCAATTCCGGTGCTGGCGATTGCGCCAATGACCATCATCTGGTTTGGCACGGAGATGCTTTCCAAAGTGGTGATTGTGGCGTTTTCGTGCGTGGTGGTGTCACTGACGACGTCCTATAAAGGCGCGATGCGCACCGATCCTGATCTCATCAACCTCCTGCGATCCTTCAACGCTGGACGCGGCACCATCTTCTTCAAGCTGGTGGTGCCATCTGCCATGTTGTGGGTGCTGTCAGGCTTACGCCTCAATGTTGGCTTCGCACTGGTCGGTGCCATCGTTGGCGAATACATCTCTTCAGATAGCGGCGTGGGTCACATGATCCTGCTGGGCAGTTCCAACTTCGGTATGAACATTGTGCTGGCTGGCATCGTGCTGGTCATGCTGATGATGCTGTGTTTCAACGCGCTGGTGGCATTTCTTGAACGCCTCATTCTCTCCTGGGACAGGAAATAATCATGAAAAAATTCCGTTTAGCTACGATCTCTGCCGCAGTCTCTTTGGCTTCCATGGTGTGCGCGCACGCGGCCGACACGCCAGTGCGCATCAACCAGGCGTTTCAGTCTCTGCTCTATCTGCCGCTGTATGTGGCGCAGGAACAGGGCTTTTTCAAACAGCAGGGCGTTGAGGTCAAAATCAGCACTGGCGGCGGCGGGGCGCAATCCTGGTCAGCCGTGATTGGCGGTTCGGCTGATTTTTCGATTCAGGATCCGGTGTTTGTGCCTAAAACCCGTGAAAACGGTGGCAAAGGGGTGGTTGTAGCCGGTGTTCAGAACGCGCCAACTATCTTTATCTTCGGCAAAGAAGCGGCTTCATTGCAGGACAATTTATCGCTGCTAGCGGGTAAACGCGTGGTAACCAGCCCGCAACCCGACACCACGTGGGCATTTATGAGTTATCTGATCAAACAGAACAACCTCAAAGACGTGAAGCTGGTGCATGTGGCGATTGGCAATGAGATCCCGGCGGTGGCGGCAGGTCGTGCGGATTACGCATTGGCGGCGGAGCCACAAACCACCATGGCGGAAATGCAGAATGGACTCCACGTGGTTTACTCGTTCTCAGCGGCACAATCCTGGTATCCGTTTGCCTTCTCCAGCCTGACCACCACTCAACAGTATATCGATAAAAATCCGCAGGCCGCGCAGGCTGTTGTCACCGCCTTTGAACAGGCCTCGCGCTATATCTACAAGCACCCGGCTGAGTCGGTGACTATTGCACGCAAATACTTCCCGGCGCTGCCCGAGGAGGTAGTGAAAACTGCGGTGCAGCGTGAAATTGATGCCAAAGGCTATCCGGAGAATGTGCTGGTGTCGCAGAAGGCCTGGGATAACAACATGAACATTGCGCTGTACGCCAAA
This sequence comes from Pantoea sp. alder81, assembly GCF_020179835.1. Taxonomy (GTDB): domain Bacteria; phylum Pseudomonadota; class Gammaproteobacteria; order Enterobacterales; family Enterobacteriaceae; genus Pantoea. The sequence continues at coordinate 316,734 of NZ_JAIUDA010000004.1, forward strand.
AACATCAAAGCCTATCCCTCTGAAGCCACGTCGTATCAGAACAACGTGAATACCGAGCTGGCGACAAAGGCTAAAGAGGCGGTCGATGCGATGGGTGACAAATAAGTCATCACACACCTTAAACAGGTTATGGGCGTGCCGCTGTGCGCCCGCTATAAAAGAGGATGGATTATGGATGCACTGACACTCCGTCTGGCGTTAATACAACGCCATTGCGCAGCAGATGCGGTTGAACTGGAACATCTGCTCACCGATTGTGAAGCGCGTGCGGCGGGCGTCAGTGCCTTTGCTGCACAACATTTCGCGCCAATACTACTGCCGGCAAACGCCTGGGTATCCGCTTTGCAGCCGCCGCTGGAGTTGCCTCATGAGTGAGTTAATCGATGCCTCGATGCTGACGTTGGCTCAGCAGCTGCGCACGCGGCAGACCAGCGTGCCAGAGTTGGTCGAAGCCTGTCTGGCGCGTGAGGAAACCACGCGCGATCTCAATGCGTTCAATGAAGTTTATGTGTCTCAGGTTCGCCAGACGGCCAAAGCCAGCCAGCGCATGTTAGAGCAGGGCTACGATCTCGGGCCACTACACGGGATGCCGATCGCCATCAAAGCCAATATCGATTTGGCCGGCGAGGAGATGCACGCCGGTAGCCAAATCCTGAGCGGTAATATCGCCCAACGCGATGCAGTGGTGGTACAGCGTCTGAAGCAGGCGGGCGCGTTAATTATCGGCAGCACCAATATGCATGAGTTCGCATGGGGCGGCACCACTAACAATCCGCACTATGGCGCGAGCAGCAATCCCTGGGATGATGCACGCATTCCCGCCGGATCCAGCGGGGGTTCCGGCGTGGCAGCTTCGGTGCGCAGTGCGCTGGCAACGCTCGGAACCGATACCGGTGGATCGATTCGTTTACCGGCGTCGATGAACGGGATCACGGGGTTACGTCCGGGCGTGGGGCGACTCTCCACGGAGGGCATCTTCCCGCTGGCGACCAGTCTCGATACGGTGGGGCCGCTGGCGCGCTATGCCGAAGAATGTGAAGCGGTGTTTAACGCACTGGATGGCAAATCGCAGCCGCTCACTGTTCTACCGGACCTGGCGGGTTTGCGTATCGGCCTGCTGCCGGATGTGCATCAGCAGGTACAGCCCGATGTCGGCGCTGCTTACGATCAAATGGTGCAGTGGTTTAGTGCAGCAGGCGCGCGCTGCCAGACGCTGAACTTTACCGGGCTTGAGCAGGCGGTGAATGCGCTGGTGCTGATCAACCTCGCGGAACCGGCTTCATTGCATGCCGCCTGGCTTGCTGAGCGTCCGCAAGAGTACGGCGCTGACGTGCGAAAGCTGCTGCAGGCGGGTTTAAGTATTACGGCAGTGGAATATCTGCAAGCCCAGCGCTTCCGCACCGGACTGCGCATGCAACTGTTGCAGCATCTCAATCAGGTGGATGTGATTCTGGTACCAACGCTGCCGTTTACCGCACCGCATAAAGGGCTGGAAGCGATTCAAATGGGCGATCGCGAAGAGAGCGTATTGACCGGCAACATGCGCTACAACGCGCTGGCAAGTTTGTCAGCACTGCCGGCGATCAGTCTGCCGGTGGGGTTTGATCATGCAGGGATGCCGATCGGCATGCAGTTAATCGGGCGCGATGGTGCTGAACGTCAGTTGCTGGCTTTGGCACGACGTTTCCAGCTGCAGCACGATTTTCATCTGCAAACGCCCACGCGGCTACGTGTGTGAAAGCAGTCTCTCTGCGCGATGTGTTCGTCCTGCTATTGGTGGTGAATGGCTGGGCATTTAACGTCATCGCCATGAAGTTTGGCCTGATGGAGTTGCCGCCACTGTTTATGCTAACGCTGCGTTTTGTGTTGGTGGCGGCGATTTTACTGCCGTTCCATCGCTTAACGCGCCGTCAGGTGCCCGGCATGCTGCTGCTGGCGTTCACCTTTGGTTTTGTGCATTTCGGATTGATGGTAATTGGCATGCAAACCACCGATGCGGGTACCACCGCCGTGTTTATCCAGATGGGCACGCCGATAGCCATGCTGCTGGCGACAATCTGGCTTAAAGAGCGGCTCCACTATCGGCAAATCGCGGGCGTAGTGGTGGCATTTATTGGCGTGATGATTCTCACGGGCAGTCCGGCCCTGACGCACTGGCAAAGCATCATGTGGTTATTGATGAGCGCTTGTGGTTGGGCATGCAGCACGGTGCTGATCAAGCGTTTGCCGCCGATTGCACCACTGGCGATGACGGGCTGGTTGTCACTGTTTGCCATTCCGCTGGTGGGTTTGAGCTCATTACTGACCGAGCAGCATCAGTTCTCCTTACTGTACGTGGCGGGTTGGCGCGGTTGGCTGGGGGTCATCTACAGCGCGCTGGGTTCGTCAATCCTCGCTTATTCATTGTGGTACGGCCTGCTGAAACGCTATCCCGCCAGCCAGATTCTGCCCTGGTCACTGCTCAGCCCGGCGCTGGCGTTGCTAATGGGCGTGGCGATTCTGCATGAATCGCTGGATCACAGCAAAGTGATCGGCACGCTGCTGATTGTGGGGGGGATATTGCTGGCAGTGGTACGAGGCACAGTGATAAAGAGGAGGGTGGTGGTGTAATTGGGATTTTTCAGCCGCAATGCTCAGAACTCTTTATGTAAGATGATTTATCGGTATATCACCAGAACTTTTCGATGCCACATGTAAGGCACGCACGTCGGCTTAAAAAGCGCGAGTTCATTCCCCCATTTTTAAATCGATTCGATGCGCTAAACGTAGCGCTTACCCTTGTTGATATTGCCGCAGCCTGATGTCCTGTGTTAAACCGTCGCGTTTAGGAGAGGGATGAATGGGTTTGAGTTTTACTATCCCGGCTGCCACGCTTATGCACACCGCCCTCACTATCTTCCTAATTATTACTCTCCTATTTAATTAATTCCGTCAATGCGATGCTTTATTAATGGCTGGCACTGATTTTAATAAATGGTTGCTACTAATCTGATTCGAACAGAAACCTCTTCACTATTTTTGTGTAAACAGTCACAGTATCGACCAATTAAAATGAAAGCGTAAAGTAAAGAAGTAATGTGAAGGTTATTTGACTATATAAGAATTTGGAAAATAAATATACCAGTAATGCATATAAATCTCGTTGCTTTTGAGCGTAGAACATCTATCAAGCAAGAAAACTGCAACTCAACATAAGTTTATGTGAGACGTAAAATGTATTCTAACGCGATATGGATCATGCTGGAGAAATCAGTCAATATCATTGGGCTGATATACATAAATTCTTTAATGGCTAAATACATTGGTCCTGATAACTTTGGCAAGATCAACATTGCCACCTCTCTGTTTATATTTGTACAGACGTTGTCATGGTTTGGCGGTCAGAATATTATTTTCAAGCGCATGAGCGAGAGAGCCCGTTCAGGTATCTCTTTGGCGATGCACACGCAGAATCAGAGGCGTTTTTTCTTTCTGATTTCATCAGGCGCAGTGCTCACTTACCTCTACTTATTTACTGACTTAACGGTATTTATTTTTGGTGTGGCCAACTGCATCGCGACTTATTACATCGTGATGGACTTCTTTTCGATCTACAACAACACTCAATTAAAATCAAAGATCAATACGATTACCAATGTCATCGGATTGTCTCTGGCACTGATGGCAAGATTCTACATATCGCACTTTGAGCTGCCGATTTACTATTTCACGATACCTATCATCATTATCCCACTGGTTCCTTACATCTTGCGCCTCGTTTACTTTAGGCAGACCACGGCAGTTAATGAAAGCAGTAAAGGTGCCGTAATGTACAACCGCCACATGTTGTACACCGGGGGGGCGCTCATTCTTTCGAGCATATCAGCGGATATCTACACGCAGATATCGAGTATTTTCCTGGCTAAAATGATCTCTTACTCAAATCTGGGGGTCTATAGCGTTGCATTAACCATAGGAGGCGCCTGGTCATTTATCGTATTGGCATTAATAACGAGTTTCTTCTCAAAAATATACAATGAGAAAAACCAACTCACCGTTGATGAATTACTAAGTAAAATCAACAGGATTGTTATTCTTTTGTCCCTTGCTGTGCTAGGTGGATTCTATCTGTTTGGTGATTATTTTATCCATTTGCTTTATGGCAATAAGTATATGGGGTCTGTGGAAATCATACCCATCATCATTATTGGCACGATGTTCTCGTCACTGGGAACGATCTGTTACCGATATATGATTAAAGAGTCCGGATACAACTACCTGGCAAAGAAAATGTTTTTATGTTGTGTATTAACCGTGCCATTTTCCTGGCTCATGATTCGTACCTTCGGGATTAATGGCGCTGCATACTGTTTTTTGATTGTCGAAATTTTGTCTTGCACTCTTCTGAATTACTTTTTCAAGAATAGAACAATCATCAAAATGCACCTCAACATTTTTAAAATGAGATAATTTCAATGAGAATGATAAAACACACAGTTAAATCAGCTCTAAAAATTAGCGCTAACATTTCACCAGAGTTTTGTGCTAAAGCTCACTATTATATTAAATTCAAGAAAAAACTTAATTTGACCAATCCCACTAATTTTAATGAAAAGATTCAGTGGCTCAAGTTTAACGAGTTCAATAACGAGATTTACACACAGTGTGCAGATAAATTTAAGGTTAGAGAATACATTGCCTCCAAAGGCTGCGGTGAAATTCTCAATGAGATTTATGGCGTCTACGATAATCCTCAAGACATTGACTATGCCGCATTGCCCCAAAGATTTGCCCTCAAGTGCAATCACGGTGCAGGCTACAACATCATTTGTAGTGATAAATCCTCATTAGATGTTGAAAAAACTAACAAGCAGCTGAGCAAGTGGTTAAGTGAAGATTTCTCATCACATTTTATTGAGCCTCAATACCGTAAGATCGAGAGAAAAATTCTTTGTGAGAAATTCATCGAGAATGAACGTGGTGGTTTTCCAGACGACTATAAGTTTTACTGCTTTAACGGGAAACCTTACGCGGTCATGGTTTGTGTCGGCCGCGAAAAAGGCAAGCCGAAATTCTATTACTTTGACATGAACTGGAATCCGCTTCCCTTCGAGGATACGGTGAAGTTGGTTAATAAGTATGACCTGCCAGAGATGCCTGATGGCTTTGTGAAAATGAAGCAGTATGCAATGAAACTTGCGACCGATTTTAAATTTGTGCGCGCTGATTTCTATCTGCTGAATGGTGAAGTCATTTTCGGCGAGCTGACATTTACGCCTTCAGCGGGACTGGATGTCAGTCTTCAGGAAGCGGATGCTATTTTGGGTGGGCAGCTGAGGTTGTGATATCTGTGCCTGGAACGTTCCTGGCACAGTAGAGTGCACACGCTGTTGATGAATAGCGGTTCTGGGATTGAGGGCGGCATAACGAAGCACTCAATCCCGTTTCATTTATTGATTCAGTTCCTGCAACAGACGCGTGTTCATATACAGCTTCTCGCGTCCGTAGCTTTTCTCTTCCAACACGCCAATTTCCACAAGCTGTTTCAAATAAGCGGATGCCGTTTGACGTTTAGCGATACCACTTTCAACCAGATTTTCGATACGGCAGTAAGGTTGTGCAAACAGCACTTGCATCAACTCATGGGAGTATATTTTTGGCAGTTTTTCTCGTACGTACGCCGACGCTTCGGTGATTAATGCACGCACAATGGCAATTTTTTGCGTCGTCCAAATGGCGGTATTTCGCACGGCTTCCAGCATAAATAGAATCCAGGCTTCCCATTTACCCTGCTCGGTAACGTCACGCAGCAGCGTGTAGTAGTCGTCTCGGTTTTCCAAAATGAACCTCGAGAGATACAGAATGGGCAGCGAAAGCAGATCGGTTTGAATCAAATACAGAATATTCAGGATACGCCCAGTGCGACCGTTACCATCAGGGAAGGGGTGAATGCACTCGAACTGATAATGCGAAATCGCCATTTTTACCAGTGGATCGATCTCATCATCGGCATGAATGAAGCGTTCCCAGTTTGCCATCAAATCACGAATAGCGGTTTCACCCACAGGAGGTGTGTATACCACGTTGTTGTGTTGGTCACGCAACACCGTACCTGGCGTTTTGCGAATATCACTTTGCACGGCGCGCAGCTTGGTACAAAGCGTTATCGCTGTATTGGTGCATAACGGGTAAGCATCAAGATGAGCAAAGCCTTCAAACAGTGCCGTGCGATAGCGCAACGCTTCTTTTGTTGAGGGATCGGCGTTTTCATCATGATCCGCATACTGGAAAAGCTGGTCGCTGGTGGTCACGATGTTTTCAATGCGCGATGAATCCTTCGCTTCTAACATGGGTAAGATGTTAATCAGCAACCCTTGATCGGGAATCAGCTCCCCGGCGGTTTTCAACTCCGCCACCGCAGCCCGAGCTGTGATACAAGCCTTTAACACCCTACGAGTCTCTATGGTTTCGAGGTCAGGGGGCAGCAAGGGCAATGCGTTATAAGGGACTTCAGGATTCCAGACCATATGTTTAAAAAATCCAGTTTTATCGACATATGGCCATAATATGTCGATGCCATAAACATGTCACGGCCATATGTTTAAAAAAATCGATTTTATCGACATATCGTCAAAACGTGTCGATGGCGTAAACATGTCGAAATCCAGACCTGCGTCAAAAATAATCTCTGCCCAGACGGGCTGCGGGCGTGTTCGCCAGACGGTAGCAAACATCGCTACGGATAGTCAGGCCGCCTTATTGAATAATCTATTCAAAAACAAATGGCTTCTGTATGAGTCATAAAGGAGTTCTATGCCCCATAGATGAGGCATTGCAAACATTAATCCCGTGAGACATATATCCAGACAGGGCACGATCCAGCCTTAAGCTGGCATTGGTTTCACGTAAAACAACTTTAGTATCAACCGTAAAATCACCAACAGTCTCAATCTGCAGTTGTTATGAGATTAGAAACAGAATATCTGAAATTAAATCCTCGCAACGCGTCATGCAGCGATTAGGAATGACCTATAAAGGCATCGAACAACATTACGATGTGCCCTGTGTGGTTTATGAATGGGCGATTGAAGAAACTCAATCGCAGAACCCAATCAACAACCATTCATAAACGGCCTTCAATCTCTCCTGCGCCGCAGCGAATAGTGCACGAATTCCAACTTATTTATCGGTAACGTACTCAGCCTCAACCCTTTTCGGAACCACAGTTGTATGAATAATCTGTCAAAGCTGGTTATCACATTAGGCCTGTTTTTAGCCGTCAGCGCTCAGGCTGAAGCACAAGGATGCCTGAAAGGCGCGATGATCGGTGCCGCTGCAGGGCATGTTGCGCACCATGCTGTGATGGGCGCGGTCGGGGGCTGTGTTGTGGGCCATCACATGGCCAGTAAGAAGCAAAAAGAAGCTGAAGCCAAACAGCAGCAACAAAAGTAATTGGTAGACATGCGCTTCCGGTTTAACCTGCTGATTGCAGGTTAACCGGAGGCGATGGGCTTATTCGCATCCCACATCCACATCATCTGCGAAATTGCCCTGTTAAGTTCCTCAATGCTGGCGCCATCGCGTGCCTGAATCGATAAACCAAACATGAAAGTGCTGAAGGATGCCGCCAGTGCGCGGACATCAACATCCTGCCTCAGTTCGCCCGCGGCAACAGCGCGCTCGATCGAGGCGGTGATTCCGGCTCGGGTACGATCGCGCGAACGTGTCAGCGGTTCGGTCACGGCGGCATGTTCGACGGAGGTGGCGCTCATGGCACCGAGGCCGACCATACATCCGGTTGGGTGGCCTGGCTCGCACTGCATCTGCGCAGAGCGACGCAATGAGGTTTCCACGGCTTCGCGTCCCGTCAGGCTGGTATCCCACAAGCATTCCGTCACCTGACCGAAAGTCGAGAGATAGCGCTGCACGCATTCACGGAACAACGCCTCTTTCGAACCGAACGCGGCGTAAAAGCTGGGTGCGGAGATGCCGTTATTGATGCTGCCCTTGAGCTGATTGAGTGAGGTCGATTCATAACCCTGCTGCCAAAACAGATACATCGCCTGTTCGATCGCCTGGTCTCGATCAAATGTTCTTGGGCGTCCCATCGTCGCCATCGCTTCCTCCTGTTTAACGCGTGCAGTGGATTACTATACTAAACGATACATATCTCGTTGACAAAGTGAACCTGCCTGATTAGTGTATCGATCGTTACATTAATCGGGATTGCCTTCTTTTACTTCCAGGAGGCAATATTTTACGCCCAAATATATACCAATCGATACATAAATGATTTCAGAAGGAAATATGGAAAAAGAACTCGCACTCAACGGGCAAGATACTGCGACAGAGCGCCTGCCGATATCGGCTCTGCTGGCACTGGCGATGACGGGCTTTATTTGCATCATCACCGAAACCTTGCCCGCCGGGCTCTTGCCGCAAATGGCAGCGGGTCTGAATATCTCCAACGCACTGGCAGGGCAGACGGTCACGGCTTATGCGCTGGGCTCGCTGATCGCGGCGATTCCTTTGACCATCGCGACACAGGGCTGGCGGCGCAGAAACGTGCTGCTGCTGGCTATCGCCGGGTTCCTGATTTTCAACTCCATCACGGCGCTATCCGCAAATTACTGGCTCACGTTAACGGCACGCTTTTTTGCCGGCGTGGCGGCGGGATTGTCATGGAGTTTGCTGGCGGGCTATGCACGCAGGATGGTGGCGGTTCATCAACAGGGCAAAGCGATGGCCATCGCCATGGTGGGCACGCCCATTGCCTTGTCATTAGGCGTGCCGCTCGGCACCTGGCTGGGGGGCGTGATGGGTTGGCGCAGTGCCTTCGCGGTTATCTCAGCCTTAACCCTTGTGCTGGTGGTGTGGGTGCTGGCCAAAGTGCCTGATTATCCGGGACAATCGCGCCATGACCGCATGCCGCTATTAAAGGTGCTCACCACACCAGGCGTGAGAGCGGTGCTCAGTGTGGTGATTGCCTGGATGCTGGCTCACAACATTCTCTATACCTATATCGCCCCGTTACTGCAGTTGGCAGGCCTGGGTTCACAAGTGGATATCGTGCTGCTGGTGTTCGGACTTGCGGCACTGCTTGCGATTGCGGTGACTGGACGGCTGGTCGATCACCATTTACGCCGCAGCGTGTTGGTGAGTCTGGCGGTATTTGCTCTGGTATCACTCGCGTTTATGGGCTTCTCGCACATTCCGGCGATGCTGTATCTCGGCGTAGCGGTATGGGGATTGACGTTCGGTGGGGCGGCAACCTTGTTGCAAACGGCACTCGCGGATACCGCCGGAGAGGGTGCTGATATCGCGCTTTCCATGAACGTGGTGGCGTGGAATGGCGCGATTGCGGCGGGCGGCATCACGGGCGGTATTCTGCTGAATCACTGGGGCGCGCAGTCGTTCCCGCCGGTGCTGATAGCACTCTTGATCGTCGCATTTGTTATCGCATGGCGAGCAAGTGAACACGGATTTAGAGCAGGTGCTCGCACGGGTCATTAATCGATCGCCCAACATCAGGTTCGCCTCTTCGTGCGTTGGCTACGTTCTTCGTCGCCAACGCAACCTGGAGCGGCGCTTCACATGTTAAATCTCTCATGATGCTTCATGTGAACTCCCCTCAAAAAACTGACACAACATCTGCCACAGATGCTGTGCTGCAGGGGTGAAGCGGTGATCGGCGCTGCGTAAAAGATGACATTGGCTTTCGCGTGCGATGCGATGGTTGATCGGCACCGCCACCAGCTGGCGAGAGTGTAATGCGTCCTCTACCACCTTGGTGGTCATAAAGGCGATCCCCATGCCCGCCTGGCTCAGCGCAATCGCACTGGTGAACAGGTTGCAGCTATACGCCGGGCTAAACACCAATCCTTCCTGTGTGAACATGGCATTCATGTAACTCTGAATCCCAAAGTTTTTGTCCATCCCGATCAGCGGATAGTGGACGATATCGCTGACATCGACCTGGTCATACAAAGCAATGGGATGTTCAGGGCGCACAATGGCGCAGATAGGGCCACGCAGATAGCTATGACATCGGAGACCCGGCGGGCCGACCGGTCCAAAACCGACGGCCATATCCACTTCACCTTTGGCAATCAGGCTAACTGTTGTTTGCATGTCACCAGACAGAATGTCGATGAAGACTTCAGGATAGGTTTGTGAAAAAGGCTGAAACACATACCTGACCACCTCATCGACCATACCTTGCCCAACGCGGATGGTGATGGAACCGCCGCGCTTATGGCGCAGATCTTTTAGCCGTCGTTCTAAATGACTTCTGCGCTGATGCGTCTGCGCGTAGTCCTCAGCCAGCAACTTGCCCGCTTCGGTCAGTACCACATTGCGGCCGCGGCGTTCTAACAGCGGCAGTTGCATTTCACGCGCCAGTTGCGAGAGTTGACGGCTGATAGCTGCCGGATCCACATCCAGCGCTTCCGCCGCACGGCGAATGCCACCGTGAATACCTACTTCATATAAGTATCTTATGGATTTGTCGGGATAAAGCAGCATAGCCATAGGTTTTAGTTATCTGTTGATCTCAGGTCAACAATAATAGCGTTTTATACCCATTTTTTAAGCCCTATTTTATCCTCATACTCGGGATTCACTTGGTGAGGACAGATTTAATGAAAAATATAATAAGTTATTTGCAACAGCATTCAGGCGAAATTCTCTCGGATATCAAAACCCTGGTGGCAGCCGAATCGCCGTCAATGAACAAAGCGGCGGTGGATCGCTGTGGCGACGTGCTGCGTGCGCTGTTTGCTGAGCGTCTGGGTATTGATGCGGAAATCGATGTGCAGGAACACTACGGCAATCATCTCAAGTTCACGCTCGGTTCAGGCAGTGATCAAACCGTGGTGCTGGGCCATTTTGATACCGTCTGGGATGAAGGCGAATTGCCGATGCGCGAGGAGGCAGGCAAGTTCTACGGCCCCGGCATTCTGGATATGAAAGCGGGTCTGGTGCAGTCGATCTGGGCAGCACGCGCATTAAAAGAACACGACTTGCTGGCAGGGAAACGTATCGTCTTCCTGTGTGGCAGTGACGAAGAAGTCGGCAGCCCAAGCTCCAGCGACTGGTTGTCTCAACATGCGCTGGGATCATCGCAAGTGCTGGTGGTGGAACCTGCAGTAGCCGGAAGCGGTGCACTAAAAGTTGCGCGCAAAGGCACGGGCCAATATCAGATCGCGATCACCGGTCAGGCTGCACATGCCGGTAATAATCCGGAAGAGGGGATCAGCGCAGTGCAGGAGATGGCGCATCAGGTGCTGTTCCTGCATGGATTGAATGCACCGGATCGCGGCACCACCGTCAACGTCGGGATCGCGCAAGGCGGTAATCGCATCAATGTGGTCGCGGATAAGGCCGTACTGGGCATCGATACACGCGTCACCAGCGAAGAAGAAGCGCAGCGCATTCACGATGAGATTACCCAGATTCAACCTCACTTACCGGGCATCAAGCTGGAGATTAGCGGCGCACAATCACGTCCACCGATGCGCCAGAGTGCCGAGTCGCGGGTGATCATGCAGCGTGCGCAAGCTGTGGCACAACAAATCGGTTTCAGCGTTGGAGGGCAATCGGTTGGCGGCGGCAGCGACGGCAATTTCACCGCGGCGTTGGGCATTCCAACCCTGGATGGTCTGGGCGCAACCGGCGCAGGCATTCATGCGCGTCATGAGCACATCATCATTGCCGATATTGCCTCACGCACCGCGCTGGTGGCGGGTCTGATGCTGGGGGACGCTCATGTCCCAGGTTAATGTTGATAAAAACGCGGCGATGCAACCTGCGCCGGCCAAAAGCGAACAAAGTCCTTATCTGTTGCTGTTTATCATTCTGGTGCTGGCAGCGGTAGCCACCTGGATCATCCCGGCGGGCAAGTTTGATCACGAAACCCGCAATGGCGTGACCTTTGCCATTAAAGGCAGTCTGCATGAAGTGGCGCGCACGGGTGTTTATCCCGGCGAGATTTTTATGGCCATCGTGCAGGGCGTGATCAAAGCGGCACCGATCATTTTCCTGATTCTGTTTACCGGCGGATTGCTGGCGGTGATTGAAGCCACAGGCGCGATTGCCACTGCGCTGAATTCATTGTCACGCAGCACCAAAATCAGCGATACCCGTTTGATCCTGATTTTTGCGGTGATCTTTGCCATCCTCGGCAGTACCGGCGTGGTGCAAAACTCGGTGGTCGCCTTTGTGCCAATTGGCCTGCTGGTGGCGCGTTCGTTAGGCTTACCGCCGGTTATCGGTATGGCGCTGATCTATCTGACCTGCGCGGCAGGATTTAACGTGGCGTTCCTCGGCCCGGCCACCACCGGTCTGACACAGCATCTGGCGCAGTTGCCGCTGTTCTCGGGCATGCTGCTGCGCGGCATCACCAACCTGCTGTTTGTGTTAACGGTGGCGATTTACCTGATTATTACCGTGAAGCGCATGCGCAAAAATGGTCAGGTGCGCGTGGACACTGCGGTGGAAACCGCAGCCCCGATGGAGATTACCGGCCGTCACAAACTGATCCTGCTGACCTGCGCGGTGACGCTGATTCTGTTTATGGTCGGCACCGTGCAGCTGCATTGGGCCACCAATGAGATGTCGGCGATGTTTATCATCCTGTCGATTATGGTCGGTTTGATTGGTCGCCTGTCCGGCTCTGCTATTGCTAACACCTTCCTGTCCGGCTGTTCTCAGCTGGTCAAAGGCGGCTTTATCGTCGGGATGGCGGGCGCGATTTCGGTGGTGCTGCAGCAGGGCAATATCCTCGATCCTATCGTTGGCTTCCTGTCAGATCTGCTGGCGCCGGTGCCGCCTGCGATTGCTGCCGTGGGCATGTTTGTCAGTGCCGCGCTGATGCACTTCGGCATTTCGTCCGGATCGGGCGAGTCTGCTTTGCTGATTCCGATTTTCTCTCCGCTGGGTGATAACCTCGGTCTGACGCGTCAGGTCACGGTGCAAACAGTGTTGTTGGGCGAGGGGATTGTTAACTCCATCAGCCCGACATCGGGCGTGCTGATGGCCGCGCTGGCCACCGCCAATATCTCGTTCGGCAAATGGCTTAAATTCGTGGCACCGGTGGTCGCCATTTGGTTTGCGATTTGCGTGGTCACGTTGCTGATTGGCGTCGCGATAAACTGGGGTCCGTTCTAACCCCAATAAACGAAAAGGGATGCTGCGTTAGCATCCCTTATTTTTGGGCGATTAAGCTGAGAATCAAGCCTGCAGAAACTCCCGATACTCCTCACTGAAAGCGTCAAACAGTTGATATATCAACTCACCGCCGGGAGCCGTTTCCCCTTGTGCTTCAGCGGCGGCGAGCGCGTCAAACAGGCGATGTTTAATGTGGAAACGCCATATCACCGGCACGCGAGATAAGATATCGGTCAACGCCAGATAGCGTTCCGGTGTCCAGCTCCTCTCAAAACGAGTGCGCCACGGACCAAAATCAAAATGGGTAATTGGCGCGGCGACGGCTGCCAGTTCATCGCGTTTAGACTGCGTGGCTTCTACGTCCAACTCACCATAGCGGACCACCACACCGTAATCCTGCTCGGCACGTGCTGAAGAAACGTAGCCGCTTTTGACGTCTGACAGCACCAACTGGGGATCGCGATCCAGTGGCGAACCATAACCTCCGCCACCGGCTCCCGTTAATCGAATCACATCCCCCGCCTGGCAACGGATCACGTCGCTATTGCCGAGCATTTCTGGCGCTGCGCTGTCTGGGTTTTTCACGAAAATCGCATTGCTGCCCGCTTTCCCACCGAGCACGCCCCAGGAGGCGAAGTGGGTGCGATCGCGGTTGCGTGCTGTGACGGTGGTATCCGGCGCAAACACCTGAAACTCCATCATCAACCCGGACCCGCCGCGATATTTTCCCGCGCCGCCGGAGTCAGGCACCAGGCAGTAACGCGTGATGCGAATCGGCACTTCCGCTTCATTAATCTCCACCGGCGTATTACGCAGAAACGCCACGTTAGCGCCCGATCCTTCTTCTCCATCACCGAACGGCATGCCGCCCGCGCCGCCGCCCACCGGACCAATGGACGCTATTACTGGTCGGCCCGAGGTGTTGGTGGTTTTGACGTTTAATATTGCTAAGCCACAGGCCGCACAGGCGGGCAGACGATCGGGTATCGCCTGCGAAAACGCGCCAAAGGTCAGCACATGGGTCAACTTGCAGGTCAGGCTGCGCATGCCCACGGCGGCCGGGTAAACGGCATTCATCACGCTGCCTTCGGGCAGCACACATTCGACCACGCGATCTAATCCTGCATTGAGCAGGATGTCGGGATTAAGGGTGTAAAGCACATAGTGATAGCCCACCAGCGCCAGCGCGTGACGCGTCATGCCACCGGTCGGCATGTTCAACGACGAAAGCAGTTGCGGATCGCTGCCCGTGTAATCGAGGATGGCACGGCCACCATTGATTTTCAGCGTCATCGCTACGCGCATCGGTTTGCCGTTCACGCTGTCTTCATCGGCGTATTCTGCGAAGAAATACTCGCCATCCGGCACGCCCTCCAGAATGCGTTCCGCCTGCTGCGCCGCATAATCGAGTAGCGCCACCATCCCTTGCTGAAAATCGTCGACGCCAAAGTGCGTAATGATTTCCAGCACGCGTTTTTCGCCATTGGCCAGCATCGCCAGCTGGGCATGCAGATCGCCAATGTTCTGTTCCGGTGCGCGCACGTTGGTTTTTATCAGCGTGAGCATCGCTTCATCCAATACGCCTTCGCGGACGATTTTGGTGGGCGGGATGCGGATGCCTTCCTGATGGATTTCGGTCAGTGTGCGCGAGAGCGAGGCGGGCACCGCCCCTCCCACATCGGTGTTATGAATATGACCGCCAACAAAGCACACCAGCTTGCCTTGCCAGAAAACGGGTTTCCACATCACCATATCCGGGCTATGTGTCGCAACGTTACCGCTGTAGGCATCGTTGGTCATCGCCACATCACCGGGACGATAATCCTCAATCATGCCGAGAACCGGACCGTAATCGAGACCGATATACCAGGTGGCCCCCAACGTTTTGGGTGAAGCAAAGGCCAGCCCTTCGGGCGTGAGCAGGGCACAGGAGAAGTCTTCTGTCTCTTTAACAAAGGTCGAGTGCGCGGTGCGCACCAGGGTGTGGGCCATGCTCTCTGCCGCCGCCACACAGTAATTGGCCAGAATCTGCAGACCTGAAGTATCAAACGCCATATCAAGACTCCTTTATTTAGCCGTGTGGGTGAGGTCAGTAAGGATCAGGTTGCCGAGCGCATCAACCCGGGCGTGGAAATCGGGTAATACAGCCACCGTGGTGTCGGACTGGGTAATCACCGCCGGGCCGCTGAACTGCTGCCCTCCAGCTAACTGTTCACGTTGATAGAGCGGCACGGTGAGATAACGGGCCGACATCCAAACATCAATGTGCTCAGCGGGGATGGGGGCGGCGTCAGAGTGCGGCAAAGGTTCAAGTTGCGGCTTCGGCGTAGGCATGCTGACCACCAGACGCAGCGATACCACCTGAATCTGCGCATCGCGATCGCTGTAGGCATATAAATGATGGTGTTGCGCATGGAAGGCTTCACGCAGTGATGAGAGGTTGCCGTTGGCTAAATCATCCCGCTGCAATGGCGTGGCGATCTCAAACGACTGCCCCTTGTATCGCATCTCCGCCGAGAGACTCAACTCGCCGTGGCGGGTATCACTCACTTCGTGGCTCAACCACTCACGCGCTTGCTGTTCGAGCTGCTGATACTCCGCTTCCAGTCGTGGCAGGCTCTCTGCGGTTAAATCGCCGTAGATGATGCGAACAAAATCGTTCTTCACATCGGCCACTAAACCGCCTAACGCACTCAGTACGCCGGGGGTGAGCGGCACCAGCACTTCACGCATATGCATGGCGCGCGCCAGGTAACAGGCCATCATCGGACCGGCACCGCCAAAAGGCATCAGGGAAAAGGCGCGCGGGTCGATGCCGAAACGGGAAACCAGTCGACTGATCCCCGCGTACATGCCGGATACCGAAACGTTGATGATCGATTCCGCCGTTGCTTCAACCGATTGACCCAGCCGATCGGCCAGCGAGCCTATCGCCGCTTTGGCTGCGGCGACATCAACATTCACGGCGTTGTAGCCCAGCTTTGCCTGGCCCAGAATGCCCAGTGACACGAAAGCATCGGTGATGGTGGGTTGTGTGCCACCGCGTCCGTAACATACCGGACCGGGCGTCGAGCCTGCGCTTTCTGGCCCGACTTTTAGCACACCAAACTCATCGACACGCGCTACGGAACCGCCGCCATCGCCAATCGATGTGACGGACACAGACGGAATATGAATCTGGTAATCACCGATATATTCGCCAGTGTCATATTGCGCTTCTCCGTTGACGATCAATGCCACATCGGCGGTGGTGCCGCCGATATCCAGGCTCATGACGTTCTCACGTCCGCACTGACGTGCAACCCAGGCTGCGCCCATCACGCCCGATGCGGTTCCCGACAGGATCATCTGCACGCACTCAGCTTTACCGCGCTCTGCGCTCATCACGCCGCCATTGGATTTGGTCACTTTCAGCTCGGCAGTGACGCCCGCTTGAGTCAGCGCCTGTTGCAAAGCACCGAGATAATGCGAGACGCGTGGCTGAACATAGGCGCCAATCACCGCGGTTTGCGTACGTTCAAATTCGCGGATGGTCGGCCAGACATCACTGGAGCAGCAGACAAAAAAGCCCGGTATCGCCGCTTCAATCAGCTGCTGTACCTGCTTTTCATGCGCGGGATTACGATAGGCATGCAGCAGTGCAATCACCACCCCTTCGCAACCTGCATCGCGCAGGCCTTCGATGGCGGCCAGCACACTTTGTGTTTCAATCGGCGCGAGTGCTTTGCCGGTGGCATCCAGTCGACCGTCAATGCCAAACACATTTTCGCGTGCAATCAATGGCTCGGGCCTCAGCGAGTGCAGGCTGTACATATCCGGCGTTTTAAGCCTGCCGAGTGCCAGCACATCCTCGAAATAGCGATTGGTGATCAGCCCCAGCTTAGCCCCTTTTTTCTGTACCACGGCATTAACGCCCACGGTGGTGCCGTGAGTGAAATAGTGGATATCGGCGGGATCAATACCGTAGTGCTTCTCCAGTTCCTGAATACCTTGCAGCACTTCCTGGCCCGGATCATCGGGACGAGAAAACACTTTCAGGCTGTACAACGTGCCAGATGCTTCATTGAAGACGGCGAAGTCGGTAAACGAGCCGCCAATATCGACACCAATGCGTAATCCCATACTTCCCCCTAATTGGTTTGCGGATGAGCGGATTTATCCAGGCGGTCGCGCACCTGGTAGTAGCTGCCAAGCAGCGGCATAAACCAGGTGTTGCCGGTGTAGAGCGGGTGCCCAGGCAGTGGCGATACCCCGTAAGGACTTGAGTTGAGCGGTGTATTTTCAAGCAGGTGACGAGCTAACCGATGGCCGAGCCAACTCATCATGGTGACACCGCTGCCGTTGCAGCCCACCGCGTAAAAACAGCCTTGCGGCGTCTGGCCGATATGCGGCAGATAATCGAGCGTGACCGCCACGTTGCCGCCCCAGCTATGGCTGATTTTGATGTCGCGTAACTGGGGGAAACGTTGCGTCAGATGCTGATGCAGCACGCGCGCAGACTGCTGACGGTCAAGCGCATAGAAGCGTGCGCGCCCGCCAAATAGCAGGCGAGTGCCATCGGGCGAATAGCGGAAATAGTGCGTGACACGTTGGGTTTCAGCGATGCCGCGCTGGTGAGGGATTAGCGTGTGTCGAAGATCATCGGATAAGGGCTCGGTGGCAATCTG
This sequence comes from Pantoea sp. alder81, assembly GCF_020179835.1. Taxonomy (GTDB): domain Bacteria; phylum Pseudomonadota; class Gammaproteobacteria; order Enterobacterales; family Enterobacteriaceae; genus Pantoea. Next base: position 334,547 of record NZ_JAIUDA010000004.1, read on the forward strand.
ATGACTGGTAACCGGCACCACGCGTGCGCGTAAATGCGCCATTTCGGGACCGGTATAACCATTAGTAGCGATGATCACCTGACGGGTCTTGATGCTGCCACGCAGTGAATCGATCCGATAATGCGCCGCCTGTTTCTCAATGCGGATCACTGCGAAATGACTGCAAACTACCACGCCAGCATTGCGCACCGCATCCAGCAAACCTGCGTAATAGAGCGCTGGATTAAGCAGACCCGCGCGCTCAATCAATACGCCGCCATGATAAGCCGGGCTATCCAGTTCGGCGCGCAGCTCATCGCGCGTCAGCATACGTGCCTGCACCTGGCTCACGCTGTTCAGCAGCGGCAAACGCTTTTTCCAGCTCTCCAGATGCTGGGGGATCCAGGCGGCAGCAAGGCGACCAGTTTGTCGATAATTGCAGGCGATGTGGTGCTGGGCGATCAGGGTTTCCAGATAGCGATAACCGTCAGCCGCCTCCAGCAGCAGGTCGCGTTTTAACTGCTCATCGCCCTGCCGCAGACCCTTTTTCGCCGACATGGTCTTGCCCACGTTGATACCGCCGGTGACCTGACCGCCACTCAACGTGCTGGCACCACTGCCCAGTAAGCCCGCTTCCAGAATCACCACTTGTTTGCCGTTTTGCGCCAGCGTTAATGCACAACACAGACCGGCATAGCCCGCGCCAACGATCACGTATTCCGCTTCGGGTGGAACATCACTGGGCGATGCATCCTGGGGTTGCCACTGCTCCCACCAATAGGGTGATGCTTTAAAATCCTCGGTAAATATCGACTGATGACCTGCCATCACTCCGCCTCGCTCAAACCCATACGTAGTATTCAGCGGCTGAAACTTTAGCCGTTCCACAATAAGGAATGCCATTCCATAAAAATAACCTGGCATGATTTTATCTGCCCTGCAAGAACAAAAATTAAGCATTCGGGAGGAATTGTGATCGGCTCACGGGCAAAACGCCGAGCGGCAGATGGCAGGCTGTGCCATATTACGGCACAGCAAATTGAGACAATGAAGTCAGAAAGTAGGGAGGTTGGAGTATGCAGAGCCTAATTAAAAGCCTGAAGGTGCTGGAGATGGTGGCCGAGAAACAGCCGATCAGCGTGGGCGAGTTGGCTAAGATGATGTCGATGCCGAAAACCACCGTGCAGCGTATTCTCTGGACCTTCCATGAGGCGGGCTGGTTGCGATTGATTGAAGGCGATATGCCGCGCTGGACCGTCAGTCCGCGCGTACTCAGCGTGCGGCCGATCGAGTTAGCCGGTGGCGGGTTGGCAGCTGCCATTCAGGATCCCATGGCGGATTTACGCAACATCACGCAGGAAACGGTGTATGTGTCGGTGTATGACGGCAATGGCGCGGTGGTGGTGATCGACAGGCTGGAAAGTCCGCATCCGGTTCGCGCGGTCAGCCCGATTGGGGATATCGCCCCGATTCACTCCACGGCAAACGGCATGGCAATTTTGGCGTTTTTACCGGAAGCCCAGATTGAAAATATCCTCACCGGAGAACTGAGCGCGTTTAATCCCGCCACCATCACCGATGCCGATAAACTTCGCGCGGAACTGGAGCAGGTGCGTGAGCGCGGATACTCGATAAACCGCGGTTATTATCGCTCCGGTATTTTTGCTATCGGTGCCCCGATTTTTGATGCGGCCCACCAGCCGGTGGCCAGTATCTGCATCTCTATGCCGGACTCTCGCTACCACGAAGAGAACATTGCCGAGTGGGGCGCGCTAACGGTTAAAGCCGCTCAGGCAGTGGGCTTCCAGAGAAATGCCAGAGGCTGACGGCATGACACAAAGGCAACGCTGCGGCGTTGCTGATAACCATTAACCTATTGTTATAAATAAAAACTTACATTTCCATTCCCCCTTTAAATCTATGTTCAACGTCCAGTGTGACCCATAGCGAAATCCTCTCACCCACATATTGACGGTCAATTTTCACTCAGCTAACGTAATTAACGGAATGCCATGCCGTAATGTGGAATGATTGAAATCATTCTGACTCACGTTCAACTGACCGTGCTGTTATGCGGTGAAGATGGGGTTAACCATGTCAACTTCTGCCACGCTTCCTCAGGTGACGCCCGAAATGCAGCGCAAGACGCTGATCGGTGCTGTTGCCGGCAATCTGGTCGAGTTTCTCGACTTTGCCCTCTACGGCCTGTTGGCCAGTGTGATTTCACGGATATTTTTCCCGCAGGATGCGCCTTTAACGGCACTGCTCTCGGTGTTATTGCTCTACGCATCAAGTTTTTTGGTACGCCCGATTGGCGGGATCGTGCTGGGATTGGCGGGTGATCGTTGGGGCAGGCGTTCGGTACTGATGATTACTATCACTGGAATGAGTGTGGTCACAGGTTTGACTGCACTGCTTCCCACTTATGCGCAGGCAGGCACCACCGCTACCGTACTGCTGGTCATTTGTCGACTGATTCAGGGCTTTTTTGCTGGCGGTGAATACGCGACAGCCACGGATTACATCGTCGAGAACAGCAACCAAAAACGCCGCGCCTTTCGCGCTTCATTCTCTCCTATTGGTGCCTATATCGGCACGGTGATCGCTATTGGTCTTTACACCTTGTTGTCTTCGTTGATCACTGCGGCACAAATGGAAGAGTGGGGCTGGCGCGTACTGTTTGCCATTGGCTTTCCGCTGGGGCTCGTCGGGTTGCTGATTCGCCGTAAACTCGATGAGAGTCCGGAATTTCTCGCGGTTGAACGGGCACGTATCGAGCAGCGTTTAAACCCTCCAACGGTGACAAAAGTTATCCGCTCGCAGTGGAAAAACATCCTGGTGTTTATGTCGATACTGATGAGCCATACGCTGCCTAATTATTTAATTCTGGGCTTCTTCGCCACTTACCTGACCACGTTTGTCGGATTAGCCAAAACCGATGCGGCAATGGCGGTATTAGTTTCCCAGTTTGTACTGATTTTCAGCACGCTGCTACACGGCTATCTCAGTGATGTGGTGGGCAGAAAACGCTGGCTGCTGCTGGGCTGTGTGCTGGTGATCCCTGCGATGTTCTTTGCTTTCACTTATGCTGAGCATGGCACGTTAGGCAGTGCAATTATTGCAGCCGTGGTGCCGGTGTTGGTCTTCCCGATGGTCACCAGCGGGATGACCATTAGCCTCGTCGATATGTTCCCGGCCGAGATGCGCGCTTCGGCGGGTGCGATGGCTTACAACACCGGCACCGCGTTGTTTGGTGGCACTGCGCCGCTGATTGGCGCGGCATTGATTGGCTGGTCTGGCAGTGCGTTTACGCTGGTGTATTACGTTGCTGCCGTGGCCATCGTCTCATTTATTTCAATTGCGCTGTTTTTCCGCTACCCGCAACGCACCGCGACTCAAGCTAATCAGCTTGAGAGCGCAGCACCACTGGGCGATCTGATATCCGAGCGCGCAAGGCGATGAGCCGTCAACATCACTGAAACGTTATCATCGGTAACCGTCAGGCAGAGGTTACCGATATCCATCTCTGCGCGTTCAAGTGACAATATTTTGTTTAAACTGAGCGTATCAGAAAGTTTATATTTGACAGGTATTTCCTCCTGCTGATGACCAGCAAACTATTAACGGTTGCAGCTCGAAAATAATGTGTTATGGTAACTGCACTTGTAATTTACCGGAGTGAATGTCGCGGGCTGAATATCAGGAAGAACAGCCTGTCACCAGATATCATAATGATGAATTCTGATTTGTCTTATTTCACCACCTATAACACCCGCCTTCGTTACGCACGTCACTATTTGCATCAGTAAGCGTTAATTCAAGCTTCACATCATTAATCGCCGCATTTCATCTCTCTTCATTGCAGAGAGATATTCTTATGCCATTCGCTGGCAGCTAAAATAATAAGGTTTTGAATATGACCAGGAAAAATGTAATCGCTATTTCCCTCACTGCGTTAATCAGTTCTCCCGCTGCGTTTGCTGCCGATCTACCGGGCAAAGGCGTGACTGTTTCGCCGGTGCAAAGCACCCTGCCGGAGGAGTCGTTTCAAACAGAATTGATTAACAGAGCGCTGGAAAAACTCGGCTATGAAGTCAAACCCACGGAAGAAGTGGATTACAACGTGGCTTACACCGCGATTGCTGCGGGTGATGCCACCTACATGGCGGTCAACTGGGAACCGCTGCAAAATGATATGTATAACGCAGCGGGGGGCGACGGCAAATTCTACCGCAAGGGCACCTATATCAGTGGTGCTGCGCAGGGTTATCTGATTGATAAAAAAACCGCCGATAAATATCACATCACCGATATTTCTCAGCTCAAAGATCCCAAGCTGGCAAAGCTGTTCGATGCCAATAATGATGGTAAAGCCGATCTCGCTGGATGTAATCCGGGTTGGGTGTGTGGACAGGTGATTAATGCGCAAATCAGCGCGTACGGATTGAGTAATACCGTACAGCAGAATCAGGGGAATTATTCTGCCATTATCGCCGATACGTTAACACGCTATAAAGCAGGGAAACCCGTGCTCTATTTCACCTGGACGCCTTACTGGGTCAGTGATGAATTAAAACCGGGCAGGGATGTTGTCTGGCTGACTGTGCCATTCTCGGCGACACCAGGCTCGCAGAAAAATGAAGATACCGCGCTACCGAATGGCAAGAACTACGGTTTCAAAGCGAATAACGAACATGTGGTGGCGAATAAGGCGTGGGCAGAGAAGAATCCTGCTGCCGCTAAGCTGTTCTCCATCGTTAAATTGCCGCTAAACGACGTCAATGCGCAGAATCAGCGAATGCATGCGGGCGAGTCTTCAAGCGAAGACATTCAACGCCACGTGGATGGGTGGATTCATGCCCATCAGGCCACCTTTGATGGCTGGGTGAAAGAGGCCGCAGCAGCGAAATAACGCTAGCGATGATCTCCGCCCGGTAATTCAGCGACACGCCCCGTAGTATTACAGGGCGTTTTTTTCTCATTAGTAGTACGCATTCAACGAATGAGATGTCATCGATCGCCTCGACTATGTCGTACGATAACCATCAATCTCGCCCACAAGAATTGACTGTCCCCTCAGCCACGTTGCGCCTTTTAGGCTTAAACAGCAGGTAACTCGCCAGTGCCAGACTGCCCACGCCCAACGCGCCATAGGTCAGTATTGCGGAAAAACCATCAGCCAGCACTTGCGAGGCGATATCGCGGCTAAGTGAAACCTCAGCGCCAGCCGCAATCCGCTCTGCCATCGCAACCACATCGCTGGAGGCAGGGAGCCGTTGCCGCAAACTGGCGGCGATCCCGGCTACCAGCAGGCTGCCCATCAAGGCGATGTTGATCGCCAGCGTGATTAAACGTGCACTGATATCAATCCCAGAGGCCATGCCCACCCGATTGGCGGCTACGGAACCGGTGGTGGTGTTGGTGACCGGCGTATTGGTGAGTCCCAACGCCGTTCCCGCCAACAGGGCGCCGAACACCAAACTTAATTGGTATGCAATGGCCAGTTTCATCAGCACGAATCCCAAACCGATCGAGAATAACCCGAGTGGAATGACGCGGGCAGCACCCAATCGCAGCACCAGTTTTTCCCCTATCGGCGGCATCAATAAGGTGGGCAAGGTATAGGCAAGGAGGGCGATGCCGGTCTCCATACTGCTGAATCCAAGCCCGCTCTGGTAATAAACCGGCAGGTAGATCATCAGCGGCCAGAAGCTGAAGTTCATGCCAATCGAACCCATCAAAGCCCCCGAAAAGGTGCGAATGCGGAACACCGTAAAATCAAACATCGGGTGAGGATGGCGCTTCTCCGTGCGGATAAACACCACAGCGCTGATCAGGATCACCAGCAAGATTAGCCGGGCTTCAAGACTGCGCCAACCGATGCTGCCACCCTGGGTGATGAGATAGGTCACGCCGACCACGCAAAGGGTGAGTGTGATCAACCCAACCAGATCGAGTTTGTTGCCCTGGCTATGGTGGGACTCATCCACATTTTTCAGCGCCAGCACGAATGTCAGTAGCGCGATAAAGCCGTGCACCAGAAACACCCATTGCCAGCTTAAAACCGCCACCAGCAACCCGCCGATGATAGGACCGAAACCGAGGCCAAAGCCAAAGGTTATCCCCCATGCGGCAAAGGCCTGGCTGCGGGGTTTTCCCTGCGGGAACTGGTGCGACAGGATGGCGATCAAGCAGGTTAACATCGCGCCGCCGCTCAGCCCCTGCAGGAAACGTCCGACGATCAGCCAGAACGCACTCCCGGCCAGCCCACAGATAATCGATGTCAGGCCAAAGCCGATAATGCTGATGAGAAAGATGCGTTTGCGGCCGTAGTTATCCGCCAGCGTGCCGGTTGCCATCAAAACGGCAGTGCAGGCAAGCGTATAGGCGTTCATGACCCACTGCAGATCGCGAAAATTCGCCTGCATCTCCTGTTCCAGTACCGGCAAAATCACCGGCACGCTGGAGATTTCCAGCCCCGACATCAACGCGGCTAAGCACACCGCCATCAGCGCCAACATGTTCTTCATCCTGAATTCCTGCGTAACGTTAAGAGCGTGCCAGCATGGAAGATTGACGTGACGGTGGAAATCCATGCCGATGCCAGATATCGTCAAGATCGTGCCAACATCATGGATAAGGCTTGTATGCAAATTACCTCTTCTCTCCGTTCCTATTCTGCTGCGCCGAAAAACCGGCGGCTGGTGCTTCTGGCGTATGAGTGCCTCTGCACATTCGAGTTCGGTATTGCCGTTGAGGCCTTTGGTCGCGCAGATGAAGTGCTTGGCCATCCACTGTATGAGTTGAGCGTGGCGTCGGTGGAAGAGGGCGTGTTTGGTGCGCAGGGCGGTGTTCGTTTAGTGGTGGATGGCGGACTTGAGTTACTGGAAGATGCCGGAACCATCGTCATCCCGGGCTGGCGCAGCGTGACGGCACCGGCCTCTGATGCGTTAATCGCGGCGTTACAAAGAGCCCATGAAAATGGCGCGCGGATTGTCTCGATCTGCGCCGGAAGCTTTGTGCTCGGCGAAACGGGGCTGTTAAACGGGAAACGTGCCACCGCCCACTGGAACAGCACCGAGATCCTCGCCGAAAGATTTCCGCAGGTGCAGGTGGAACACGGCATGATCTACGTTGATGAGGGCAGCATCATCACCTCAGCGGGCGGTGCGGCAGGTGTCGATTCATGTTTGCATCTGATTCGACGCGATTACGGTATCGATGTCGCCAATCGCACCGCGCGCAGAATGGTGACGCCGCCGCTACGCGAGGGCAGCCAGGCGCAGTTAATCCAACAACCTGTTCCACAACGCCGCAGCAATAGCCTCGCACCTTTGCTGGATGATTTGCGCAGCAATCTGATCGCGCCGTTGGTGATCGAGCAGTTGGCACGGCAAGTGGGCATGAGCCGCCGTACCTTTATTCGTCGCTTTCATGATGCCACCGGCACTTCGCCCGGCGAATGGTTGCTCGGCATTCGGCTGGAAAAGGCCTGTGCGATGCTGGAAAACAACGGGCTCAGTATTGATCAGGTCGCCGAACAGGCGGGTTTTGGTTCTCCTGAAGCGCTGCGCCATCACTTCAGACAGCGATTTAACACCACGCCGACAAAATGGCGCAAGGCGTTCAATGAGCGAGTGGTGATGGGGTGAGTTTTGTTCAGCCTGAGGTTCTCCGCAGCTGCCATAAAAACCAGGGCGCACCGATAAATGCGGTTAACAGCCCGGCGGAGATTGGCCACGGCCAGGCGATATTACGCCCTAACCAGTCGGCTAACACCATTAACAATCCCCCCATCAACGCGGCGGCACACAGCTGGTGACGCAATAGATTGGCCCCCAATGCTCTGGCGCATTGCGGTGCAAGCAATCCGATAAAACTCAGCGGGCCGACCAGCAGCGTACCGGCTGCGGTGAGCAGGGCCGTCAGCAGCAGAATGAACAAATTCGTGCGGCGCAAGGCGATGCCCAATGACTGTGCGGTCGGCTGCCCTAATCCTAAAAGCGTTAACCAGCGTTGCATCATCAACGCCAGCGGACACAACACCATCGCGGCAACCATCGCACCGATGGCCATGCTTGCATCAATGTTGGCGGTCGAGCCAGTACTCCAGTTCAACAGCATCAGGGCACGCGGGTCGCTACTCATCATCAATATCATATTCAGCGCGCTGGCGAGGCTGGTGAGGCTCAAACCAATCAGCACCATTTTCTGCGGGTTAAACCCGCTGCGTGCGCCAAACAAAAACAGCAACAGCATGGCGAGCAGGCTACCGACCACCGCAGCGGGCAACATAAAAGTCAGAGGTAAGGAGGTGAACAAGACGGTTAATAGCACCGCCAGGGCCGCGCCGCTGCTGATGCCGGTCAGTTCCGGGCTAGCCATCACGTTGCCGGTTAAGCGTTGAATCAATACGCCCGCACACGCCAGCATCATCCCTGCACAGAGCGCACCGCTGATTCTCGGCCAGCGCCAGACCAGCAACTGCGAGGTAATCGCGCCTGGCGGCGCACGGTTGAGCCAGAGTGACGCAGGCAGAACCAGCAACAAAAGCAGCAACAGGATGCCCAGTTGACGAGTATTGAAACGCGGTGTGGCGCTGACCCGCGTTTGCCCGGTCGGCAGATGCGTGGCGCGTTGCCGCATCAGCAGCATTAATAACAACGGGGCGCTTAACAGTGCCGTCACGGCGCCTGAGGGAATGTCGCCCGCCGCTGGGGAGAATCGCAGTGCGAGCTGATCGACCAACAGCAGTAAGGTTGCACCGGTGAGCATGCTGGCGATCAGCTGTTGTGGGAAGCGGCGCAGGCCGCAGGCTTTAACCATCGCCGGGGCAGCCAGCCCAATAAAACTGATAATCCCCACCTGGCTGGTGATCATCGCACTCAGAAATACCGCCACGCCCAGCGCAATAAAGCGTATCTGCACAGTGGCCAGGCCCAACGCATGGGCATTTTGCTCGGATAATCCCAACACCGTCAGCGGCCTGACCAGCAACAGGCTGGCGATCCATGCGCAAGCCAGCGTCACCGCCAGCACCAGACTGCTGCTCCAGCCGCTCTGCGTCAGTGTCCCGGCTTGCCAGCTAAACAGATCGCTGAGGTAATCGTGGTTGAACAGCACCAATAGCGTGTTCAGCGCGTTGCCGTACAGGCTGAGAACCATGCCAACCAGAATCACGCTCAGTGGCGCGAATCGGCGACCCGCGGTGAGCGTCATCAGGATCAAAATGGCGACCATCGACCCGATCAGCGCCAGCAGCGGCAAGCCAATGACCAACAGGCCCGGCGCGAAAACCAACGCGGCGGACATCGCCAGATTGGCACCGGCAGCCACGCCGAGCGTTCCCGGTTCGGCCAGCGGATTTTGCAGTACCTGCTGAAACAGCAAACCGGCTAACGCCAGGCCCGCACCGCACAGCAGGCTGACAGCGATGCGCGGCAGAAGGCTTTGCTCAACCAGCAGCGATGACAGTGAGACGGGGTAGCGTGCCAGCAGCGTGGTGTAATTGACGGTGACCAGCGTCAATGCCGCAATAAAAGCGGCGCACAGCAGCACCATGGCGCTTATCGGTTTCATGATGCTGTTTCCAGCACGCGAGTGATATCGTCCGCCAGCCCAAGCGCCGTCGCGAGGCTACCAAACGGGAAGAAATGATCCAAACGGGTGACACGCCCTTGCGCCACCATCGGCAAGTGTTGCCATAGACCATTCGGCTGTCGGGCGCGCATCAAACGTGTCATCGCCGTCGGTAACTCGGTATAGAAAAGCCAGTCGCACGGCAGATCGGCCAGTTCCTCAATGCGCACTCGCGCGACGTGCGCAGCATTCACTGATTTTTGCCAGGCGTTTATCAAACCGAGCTGGCGTAAAACGGCATCGGCAAGACTGCCGGTGCCGTAAAGCGTTGCGTACTTGCCATCCTGATCCAGCACCATTACCAGCACGCGCTTGTGTTGAGGGGTAATCAGGCGCTGGCGATAAGTGTCCATTGCCGTATCGACCTGTTGCAGCCACTGTGTCGCGCGGGAGGTAACCTTCAGACGCGCGCCCAGTTGCTGGGTCCAGTCATGCAGGGTTTGCCATAAATCACCAGACGTCGCAAACGCTGTGACGGTTTCCACCGGGGCGATGGTCGCCATTTTGGTCATGACGGCGGCGGGGAGTGCATCGCTGATAATCAGTGCGGGGCGCAGGGCCGCGAGCATTTCCAGATTGGGCTCCCAGAAAGGCCCAATATCCTGCACGCTGTCAGGCAACAGCGGGCGCGGAATGCGTTGGCGAAAATAATGGCTATCGGATATCGCCAGCGGCGTGACGCCCAGGCTCAGCAGCGTTTCCGCTGCCGCCCAGTTGATCGCCACAATACGGTGGCGATCGGGAATGACCTGGCCCGCACGTGCCGCGATGGGCAGCACGACGAGCATTTTCAGGCAGGTACGACGACTGATGTTGAACATCAGAAGTTCAGCTTCAGCGAGCCTATAAAGGTGCGTTCCTGGCCAGGATAGCAGCTGGTATCGCCATCACAGGTGCCGACGTAGTGATGGTCAAACAGGTTTTGTACGTTGAATCCGACCTGAATGTTTTTGTTCACCTGATATTTCACGCCCGCATCGACCAGGGTGAAGTTCTTAACCGGAATGGTGTTGGCGTTGTCGCCGTACATACTGCCGATATAGCGCACGCCAGTGCTCAGCAACAGCCCATCGAACACGCCCTGATGGAAGCCATAGTTCAGCCATGCCGATGCCATGTTTTTCGGTACGTTAGCCTGCTGCTTGCCCTGATCGCCATTGTTACTTTTGCTGATCTCGGCATCGGTGTAGGTGTAGGAAGCCAGTACATCGAGGTTGGCGTTAAGCTGGGCCTGAGTTTGCCACTCGATGCCGCGTGAGCGCACTTCACCTGATGCCACCTGATAACCGGTGGCGAGGCCATCGACGATTTCATTGGTGAGCACGTTGGATTTGGTGATATCAAACGCGGCCAGTGTCATGAGCAGATTACTGTCCGGTTGATATTTCAATCCAATCTCATACTGGTGCGCCTTGCTTGGGTCGAAGGTGCGGTTCTGGCTATCGGTGCCGCTGTTGGGCACGAAGGATTCAGCGTAGCTGATGTACGGCGCCAGTCCGTTGCCGGCCAGATAAGTTAATCCCGCGCGCCCCGTCCAGGCATCTTTGTCCACCCATGAGCTGCTGCCACTGAGGTTGTTCTGCGTGCGCATGCTGATATCGTCATGACGACCGCCGAGCGTCACCAGCCATTGATCGGTCAGATGAATTTGATCCTGCATGTACACACCCAACTGGGCGGTGGTTTGATCGTTGTTATTTACTGCGTTGGTGGGATCGGCAATATCCAGACCGTAAACCGGATTGGTGATGCTCAGTGAAGGCGCAACGGCGCTGAAGCGCTTGGCGTTGGCATCCAGCCAGCTGTAATCCACCCCGGCCAGTAGCGTATGGGCAACAGATGCCGTGTTGAAATCCATCTGCAACTGGTTATCGATGTTGAAGGCTTTCATGTGCTCATCAAAACGAATGGCGTTGCGTGACACGGTGTTAGTGGTGAAGTCCGGATCGCCCGGCAGCAGGTTGTTCAAAATGGTATCAGTCTGGCCATAGCGCAGGTTCTGACGGAATTTGAGGCCTTCTGAGAGCTGCTGACTGAACTCATAGCCCACGCTGTATTGTTCCTGGCGGAAGCGGTTGTAGCTGTAATCCCCCAGCAGGGTGTCGGTGGTTTTGTTGCCTGGATTGGTCAACACGGCCACGGTGCCGCCGGAGGTGTCACGCAGATAATCAGCACGCAGCGTCAGGCTGGTATCGGCGGAGGGCAACCAGGTTAAAGTGGGGGCGAGGTAGAGGCGATTATCTTCAACATGCGGGCCATCGCGATACTGGAACTGGGTATCGCTATCACGTGCCAGACCCACGACGCGATACAGCCACTGACCTTCATCATCCAGCTTATCGCTCATATCAAACTGCGCCTGACGGCGATTGAAATTCCCCAACTGGACTTCCACTTCATGCACACCGCGCGCGTCAGGCATTTTGCTGACGCGGTTCACAATGCCGCCTGCATCGCCAAGACCAAAAAGCGTAGAGGAAGGACCGCGCACAATATCAATACGCTCCAGCGCGTAAGGCTCGGTGCGGAAATAGCTATAGCTGTTGTTGAGTTGGCGCAGACCATCACGGTAATCATTAGTGGTCAGGGCGTTAAAGCCACGGATATAAATCCAGTCATAACCTTTAGGATCGACGCCATAGGTTTCAGTCTTCACTCCCGGCACATAGCGCAACGCTTCGGTGACGCTTTGGACATTCTGGCGGTCCAATTGCTGACGCGTGATCACCGAGACCGACTGTGGCACTTCCAGTAGCGGCGTATCGGTTTTGGTGGCGCTGGTGGTTTGTTGCGGCACGGTGGAAGCGCCACTCAGGGTTTTCGTTACCGTCAGCGTCTCTTCGCCAGCTGCCGAGGGCGTGACGGAGACGGTGTCAACGTTCTGCGTCCACTCCAGTCCGCTTCCCGCCAACAGTTGACCCAGCGCACTATCCAACGTCATCGAGCCTTTCACCGCCGGTGCGGTTTTATTGGCGAGGGATGCCGGTGCGGCAATCAGTTGCACGTTAGCCTGTCTGGCTAACTGGTTGAGTGAGGTCGCCAGTGGCTGCGAGGGCAGTGACAGTGACAGCGTTGCTGCGGCGAAAACGCCGGCAGCGGGAAATGCCACCGCCAGCGCGACGGCAATGTGCGAAGGTCGAAACGCACGTGAAACAGAAAAACCAGCCATTCAGGATCCCCAGAGTTAAGATGAATAATAATCATTCTCTTCTGAAGACGAAGCGCGGGGTAAAACCCTGACGTCGATTTTAATTATTTTTTAACGTCATGCCGGTTGTGACCACAGTGGATTGATTTTTAATGTTTTTTATTTTTACCGGCAGGACGCGAGGCAATGCGTTAGCAAAGCTATCCACCCGATCGGTATCAAAACTGCCGCTGATGCGCAGTGCGGCAACAGCTGGGGAATTGAGTTTGAGCGAAACATCGCCGTAACGGGCGAACTCTGCCAGTGCCATATCCAGACGCGTGTCATCCAGCACGATGCGGTCGTCACGCCAGGCGGCGATGCTGTCTGCGGGCAGCGTCGAGCGTGAAATCAATCGTCCCTGGGCATCGGTCAGCGATCGTTCCGAGGCGTGCAGCACACTGATATGCCGCTGTGCATGTGGAATGTGTAGATGCTGCATTGCGCGCCACCAGCGGTTCTCCCAGTTGCCGCGTGGACCGACGCGCACCGCGCCTGAGCTCACGGCGACATCACTGCCTTCACCACTCATGGTATGCGGCAGGTAACGGACCCGGAATTCGGTGCCCACTACGGTTACGCGGGTTGGGCCACTGAGCACCTCAAACGGCTGGCTCGCATTGTGCGTGACCTGGAAGAAGACTTGCCCCTGCGCCATCTCCACTTCCCGGCGATTGGCAAAGTAGCGCACGTTGAGCTGGGTACCGGCATCCAGCGACAGTGTGGTGCCGTCGGGAAGTCGCACGGTGCGCATCTCGCCACGTCCGGTGTGCCAGCTTGCGCTGTAAATCGGCGGGGCGAAGGTGTTACGCAGCGGGAAGTAAAGCACGGCTGCCAGTAACAGCAGCGCACAGGTCGCGGCAACCGGGCGCCAAACATTGCGGCGCGTTGGCGCGGGGCGCAGATGCGCAACGGCAGCAGCAGGAATAGCCGACGTCTGTTGCCACAGCCCGCCTAAATCCTCGTATTCTGCCCGATGGGCGGGCGTTTGCAGCCAGCGCTCGAAAGCCTGCTGCTGCTCTCGCGTCATGCCCTCCTGCTGACGGAGTAGCCAGTGGATCGCCTGTTCGGCAATTGTCTGCTCATCATGACGCGTCATCGTGCCTTCCCTGTCGATTGTTCGTCACGCCAGCTGTCGCGGCTGGCACGACAGGCCAGCATGGCGCGAATGATGTGTTTTTCCACCATGTTGGTTGAAATTCCCATGCTCGCGGCCACTTCGCTTTGCGACTGCCCCTCAATGCGATGACGGATAAAAGCCTCCCGGCAGCGCGGCGGCAGGGTCTCAATGGCAGCCACAATGTGATCGATATATTGTTGGTTCTCAAGGCGATTGTCCGGTTGCTCGTAACCGGGTGCCAGTAACTCGTCGGTGTCAGTATCTTGCGAGGGATCATACTGTTTCTGCAGGCGATAGCGGTCGACCAAAAGATTTCTGGCGATATGGTAAAGCATTCCGCGGTGCGAGGAAATCTGTTCCGGTGCAGCCAGCGCACGGCTGAATGTTTCCTGGGTCAGTTCCTCCGCGAGGTGTTTATCCCGCAGTTTACCGCTCAAAAAGCGGAACAGTTCCGTGTAGTAACGCTCAAACGCTGACAAGATGGATTCCCAACAACCGCACAGTGATTCATGCATGAAAGAGTGGCAGGCTGTATTTGAATGAAAATCGTTATCGTTATCAAGATGGGATGAGTGGAAAAGGTAAAAAAAGCGTTGTGGAGGAAGATTAGGGGCGCGGTAGGGGCTTTGGGTGGTCTTTGCGGGGAATTACCTGGCAAGTTCGGACAATTTATACACGATTAAGCTTCTTCCTTTCAGCAGCGATTTCACGCAGTGAACGCGGGCTTTCGCCGCTTTCCAACCCTTCAACTACGGCATTTCGGACAACTTGATCATGTGATTCCTGTTGTTCCAGCAACCGTAAAGCCGAACGCATCACTTCACTGGCTGATCCATAGCGCCCTGAATCAACCATTCGCGAGATGAAGTTATCGAGTTGTTCACCCACGCTAACCGACGTTATTTTTCTCATTGAACTCACCGTGTATTAACTGTTAATACAAAGGAGCATAGTTTGCGCAAGTAGTGATGACCAGTCAAATGGACTTTCTAGATTTGGAACCTCATTCGCAAGGCGGATTTTTACCCATAAAAAAGGGGAACCGAAGTTCCCCAATCTACCTGCCACTTAACGTAAAACGATTACGTCAGTTAGAAATTCACCTTCACACCCAGCAGGGCGCTGGTATCCGAATAGCCTTTGTCGCCCATCTGTTGAGCGATGTTGCCCCACAGGTTGACGTTTTTGGTGATCTGTCCTTCAACACCGACTTTCAGCTCGCCCAGGTTACGCGTGCCTTTCTGGCTGACCTTCACGCCGTTAAGTTCGCTGCCAAACTCCTGGGTGTTGTGGATCCAGTTCGCTTCAACAAACGGCTGGAACACACGATCTTTGCCGTCATCAATCACGTTGTGGCCTTTGATAAAGGCACGGACACCTAAACGGGTCTGAATGTTTCCATCACCAGTGCCTTTAACGCGGGTGCCATTTTGCTCGCGAATTTCATCCGCTTTGACACCCATCCAGGTGACTTGCGCCTGAGGCTGCACGTAATAGCTCTCACGCTCGTTCTTCTCGCCAATTTTCCAGGTGTAACCGGTCTCAAGTGACGCGGTAATCCCTTTCGATTTGTAAGACTCAGCCGCCAAAGAATCGCCTTTCACGGTGTTGTCGAACCAGCTGTACTGCGCCCAGCTATCAAGGTAAGCGCCAGATTTCTCTTCATTGTCCTGTAACCAGGTCGCGTAGATACCCGTGCTGTAGCCATTGATGCTGCCATCCGCTTTCTGACCAGACAAATGGTTGCGGCTGTTACTCTGCTGGTTGGCATAACCGGCCATCACACCAAGGTGATAACGGTTGGCGCCATCCGTGGTCCACTGCGCAATATCGCCACCCATTTGCATCACATAGCGGTTGGCCTGCGTTTTCATCTGGCCACTGCTGTCGCTGGAACGGGTGTGACCACCGACGTTGCGCAGCCACATGCTGGTGACTTTCTCCTCGCCCGTCAGCGCATCGACATAGTGGGTTTCACCCAGGCGGTCATGTAAACGCGTGTTGAACAAATTATTTGCCGCAGCCATATTCGCGGAGTAGGCGGCTGATTCCGGGCGGTAGATTTTGATGATGTCATCTTTGTCGCCGTTATCACCACCATCGCCTGGGTCTACTACACCACCGAGCACGTTAGTCAGATACCAGTTATTGCTGTTACTGCTCTCACCGCGCACCAGGTTGTAATCATACGCCCCGGCGACAATACGGCCGTCCTTCACAAACTCACCGTCAGATTTGCCACCAACATTGATGATTTCGATGCCGTTGATGGTTTTGGCACCGCTGCCGCCCGCATTATTGACGCTGACTCTCGTTGTGCCGCTGGTATCACCAGCAACGATCATTTTATCAGTGACCGAATTATCATCGCCCAGAGCGGTGTTCAGAGTGATATGACCGTTATTACCGCTGTAGTTGCCCGCGATATGCAGCTGATTGCCTGCCGCTGCGCCAGCTCCACCTACAATGATGTCGCCGCTGTTGACTAAATTGCCGCCAACGTTGAAACGCACCGCGTCAGCCGTCGCTTTCACCGAAACCGAGTTCAGGCTTCCCAACTGCAGGGTACCGCTGTTGTTCACGTTGCCCGCAGTGCCGCCAAAGCCACCGGCAACGGCACCTTTAGCAATATTCAGGTTGCCGGAAGAGAGCGTGACGTCATTACCTGCGCTGCCAAGCTGTAAACCACCTGCATTGACCTGCGTATCACCGCTGTACTGCGCCGCCTGCTGGCTGAGCGTTACCACTCCTGAACCGTTTTGGTTTAACTGACCGCTACCGGTGATGGCGTTGTTCAACAACCAGCTGTCGCTGCTGGCAAGATTCAACGATCCTTCATTGGCGATGTCAGCTGAACCGAGGCTCGACTGAGCTGAAGCCGTTAATGTGGATCCGTTTTCAATGCTAAATTTACCCGCAAAATCACTGTTATCGCCCAGCAGTGCAACATCACTGTTCTGAGCGATACTGGTTTCACCCGCACCACTCAGGCTGTTAAACAGTGCACCGGCCGCGTTTTTCAGCGCCAGCAGACCTTCGTTGACAATATCACCGCTGCCCAGACCGCGGGTGTTGTTCAACTGCACGTCCGCGCCAGAGGCAATTGAAGTCGTTGCATTAAGTCCAGTATTGCTGCCATTGACTGTCAACGTGCCGCCGTTGACATTCAGGGCACCGCTGCCCTGCAGGCTGCCATCAACCGAACCGCCGTGAGTGATACTCAGCGCGCCGCCGTTGAGGTTTGCCACTGATCCTGTCGACGTGTTTAATGCGCCGATAGTCTGGTTGTAGCCATTCATGTCAAAGCCAGTATTGGCCGCCATTGCCAGCTCTGAAGTCTGACCCAGCACGTTGTCATTGTTCATCAGCAGGGTGCCACTGCGCACATCCGTTTTGCCGCTGTAGCTGTTGTCCATATTAGATAGTGAGACAGTCTGACCCGCGCCGGTATCAATCGCCAGATCGCCGGTGCCAATCAGTTTCGCGCTCATATCCGCAGCATTGCCGTTTTTACCAAAGGCGTTAAGCACCAGCGCATCGCTGCCCTGAGTTAACAGGTCCAACTGCGTCAGGCCATACATCACATACAGTCCGTCATCAGCCTGACCGCTGGTCAGGCGATAGTCGTAAGTGGCATTCGCCACCACGTTGCCATCCTGCAGCACACTCGTGTTCAGGCGATCGGTGATCAGGTTGCCGCTGGTGTCACGCAGCTCCAGGTTACCGCCTGATCCATTAACAGGAATCGCGCTACCCGCCAGTTTGATGCCCTGATCGCCTTCATCCTGCTCCAGTAATGAAACGGTTTGCGGTGGTAACACATGGTGGTTGTTAACCGAGCCAGGATTGATTTCAACGGTACCGCGTCCGCTGATATCCATCAGTCCAGAGGTTTGCACTACGCCTTTAGCAACGGTATCGCCCGGTGTACCGGTATCGAATACCACGGTGCCACCGTCAAAGTTCAGTCCACCGATTTGCTGCACGCCATCGGCTACGGTGACTCGGCTATCCGTTCCTGCAAGCAGGGTGGCATGGGTGAGGGCCTGAGTATTCAGTCCATCAAGTCCGAAAGTACTGTCAGTCAGCGCCAGCGTACCAGTGAAGCTGTTAGTCGCGTTATTGGACGTAAACTCGAAAGCATTGCCGCCAGTGCTTGCCGCAATTGTCCCCGCACCACTGATGTGGCTGGCAAACTCGGTATCGGTGTTCTGTTTCAAGGCCAGTGTGCTGGCTTGATCAATGTTGAAGCCCGTACCTGCTGCATCATCCTGCGCATCACCCAATGGCAACAGGATGTTGTCCAGCGTTAGCGTTGAGCCATTTTTCAGGTTGACCGTTTCAAAACCGGTGATGGTTTTGCCGCTGGCTGCCAGCGTCAGATCCGATTTGTCCAGATTCAGCGTATCGCCTGTGCCGTTACCCGCATTCAGCGAGGTGAACAGGTTGGTGTCCGCCGCCTCAATGTTGACCAGGTTGAAGGTATCGTTACCACCTGCGGTGGTGACATCCGTTGCCGTACTCCCTTTGTGCAGATCGACGGTGTGATCGCTGGCCGTGGTGAGGTTGACCTGACCGACGATATTGCCACCTTCTGCATTGGTAAAGTGAACTCCTACTAAGCCACTGGTGATTTCCATCGCCACCTGTGCCGCAGAGTTGGCAATGATATCGCCACTGTTGGTGAAGCTTGTCAGCGAGCCGTTGTCGACATCCACCACCGGATTTAGCGTTGATTTAGATACCAGACGGCCACTTTGCTCGACTGACGAAGTAGCGCCAGTCACTTTCAGTGCGGAAACGCCTGATGCATTGTTCACGTTGACGCTGGCACCGGATTTAACATCACCGGTCACATTGGTCACAATACCGTTGCCGTTAGCGCTGTTGACATCAATCACCAGTGCGCGGGAATCTGACATATCAATGCTGCCGGTCGCGGTAGAGCCATCGACATTTTGCAACAGCAAGCCGGTGCCGCTTCCATTAACCGTAATAGTGCCGCTGTTGGTCTTGTCCATGCTCGCAGCCGTGCGTACACCTGCACCGTTATCAACAGTGATATGCGTGTTATCGAGTTTAATGCCGGCAATTTCAGCGCGATTTTCAATCCCGTTGCCGTTGCCAACAGGGTTCATTTCAATGGTGGCATCTTTTACCGTCAAGCCAGTCGCGCCGCTGTCCAGCAGAATGCCGTTTGCGCTACCGCTGGCCTTAACAATGCCGTTACCGTTGAGGTCGAGATGAGCACCACTGCCGACTTTAATAGCAGCTTCGCCGTCAGTGGCTTCAATCGTACCGGTATTACTGACGGTAGAATTTGCGCCCTGAATATCAACCGCTACACCGTTGACATGGATGTCACCGATATTATCCAGCGTGCCGCCATTCACCAGCACACCGGTGGTACCCGCAGCGGTGAAATTGATATTCCCACGATGCTCAAGGGTGCCGCCGTTACGGGCAATGTAACCGATAGCATTTGCCGCTGTGGCAACGCTGCCGTCCAGAGTGGCGTAGCTGATCAGTTTCGCATTGCCACGGTATGACGCATCGCCACCACCAGTGATATCGTTGTAACTGCCGTCAACGATACCCGCAGTGCTGTTGGCACCACTCAGTAACAGGGTAGTTGCATCAGCCAACGTGCCCTGAGCATTACCCATCACTTTGATGCCGGTTGCGCCTTCGCCGCTGGCGGTAATAGTCATGTTACCGGAGTTGAGTTGGCTGATCTGACTGTTGCTGGTGACCAGCAGGGCAGTGGCATTTTTGCCGCTGCTTTCAACCACAGAGGCGCTGCCTGTACCATCAAAGCTAGCCCCGCCATCAACGCGATAAAGTGTTGAGTTATCGGTGGTAACATTCTGCGTGCCAGAGCTGTTATCAATCACTTTTGAGCCCGCGCCCAGCACGTAATAACCGGTTTGGTTTGCTCCATCGAAGTTCATCAGGCCCGTGCCTTCAACTTCAATGGTGCCGCCGTTACGCGCATGTGCGCCCACAGCACCATCGCCTTGTAAGTCAATCGTGCCAGCGTTAATGACTTTTGCACGTGAGCCATCCGCCCATAGCCCGTAGTTCGCTGTTTTAGTGTTGGTATCCACCCCTTTTTTGACTGTGATCGTGCCAGCATTTTTTACTGCACTATCAACAATATCGGTAAATATAGATGTTGCCATCATGGCGACTGAGTTGATGCCATCAAGAATGATGGTTCCCTTCTCGGCATTGACAATATTAGTCGCGCCCTTAGTAGCTAAAATACCGACGTTTTGTAGGGGTGCACCACCCAGCGCACCTTCTGCAGCACCCAGGAGGTTAATTGTGCCGTTATTAACTACGTTGCTTGAGCCTGATTCAGCAACTGCACCATAACTACCCTGTGTTTTTGTGCCCAGGGTTAAAATGCCGTTTTCATTGTTATTGAACGTACCCTGTTTTACATAAACAAGTCGGCTACCGGGTGCCGCGGAAGTAATATCTTTTGTTGGATTTGTCTTCAGTTGTTGCGCTGCGCGACCAAGATATAATTCGCCCCCTGCCTGGTTAATCAGTTGAGATGTGATGTTGTTAAGTTGAACGCCAACGGTAAACTTACCGCTGTATTGTGGATCAGATTTTCGCTCTACCGCAGAGACATTAATATTACCGCTATTCGTCAAAGTCGATGCATTAAAGAGATTGGCGCCAACGTTAGATGCGTAGCTACCATTAGGCGCAATATTGATGATGCCATAGTTGTTTACTAATGAATTGTTCGAGACTATTGCCTCATTATGCCCCTGATAAACTGTAGCTTTTACCCCGCCAACTGAGTAATTTTCCATTTCAGCGTTGGTGCCAGCATCAATAACTCCGTGGTTATTGATTGTTGAATTGTTTCTGGCACTAACGACCATTGAACCAGCACTGTTATTATTAAATGTCCCTAATGAACCATTATTATTTAGAATGCCACCATTATCTAACCTGACAACAGAGATGTCGGTAGCGTAACCCTGAATGTTTGCATCTGCTGAAATATTAACTTCTCCACCATCGCCTAAAATATAAGCAACGCGGCTGTAGTTGATATGTTGGCGAACAGCATCTTTCCCATCAATAACTTCGTCGATATAAACGAGTTTAGGTAAAGCAGGAATTGCCTTATTAAATTCGTTATTGTATTGAGACGGTAAAATCAGTCCGCTTTGTACCGCAGCGATTAAAGCACTGTTGTAAGCCTTAAGATCTTCCACATTGTTAACATTTTGCTGGCCGATAGCGCTGTTAAAAGAACCTGAAAATTGTGTTCTAACATTTAGCAGTGGGTCATTAGGATTTTTTGCTTCATTATTGAAGTTGCCAAGAAATACAACGGTTTTACTATTGTAATCAATAGCTGATCCGGAGTTGACCTTAAACACCGAAGATACAATCGAACCATTCTCTTCACTCCCTTTCATGTAAAGTTTCACCCGGTTCGCATCCATATTGAACCAATCAGTGGCAGTTTTATCTCCTACAGAAACATCCAGTTTTGCCCCACCTGAAACCTGTATCAGATTACGATCAACATATTGGCCATCAATTCCCACTGCATATGCAATAGGGACTGACATGCCCATAACATCTGTCATTTTGAGGTTGCTATTGTTATAGCCCTGGAAAGTGGCTGTATTTCCAGTTCCTTCATCATAATATTCATAACTTACTGTTTGGCCAGTAGCTAAAGTGCCGTTTTTAAGATATTCCAGGTTCTTATCACCACTAGCATCACGTAATTTACCCAGAGCAATCGCCTCTCGTACAGACATGCGAACATACCCTTGATCACCAGCTGAAATTGAACTCCAGTTGCTTGAAGCCAGTCGGGAATCTTGCGTTATTGACTGAATATTACCGCCATCTTTTGACGTGAAGGTATTGAGCTCAATATCTACCGGTAATGCCGCTAGAGCAGGCGCGCCCATTGCCAAAGCAAGCGCACTCAGAGAAAACAATCCCATTGAACGAACCATGTGAGAAGCACTTCTTTTGCTCCCACAGTTTGACTTGGTTTTACCTGATGTTAATTCAGATGTGACATCGAAACGCCCTAATGTGCTGTTCCATTTAACTCTAAAAATCTTATTCATGACGTAACCTAATTTATTTAAGACGTAAAGAACCCTGCCCGTGAGAGGCATTCTTTGATGTGATAATGATTTACTTCGTCAACAGAAGTACGCTAATGAGTAACCAGAAGCCTGAGCAAAATGCGATCAGCGCAAGCCAGGTTGTTGCTCTTAAATTAACAGTCGACGAAGGCAGATGTTTTTTTGTGATATTCATTACTACTCCAGATACGGATATCAAAATCATGGCACCGTACGTCTCTACGTCCTCAGCCATGAATACCTGATTATTTTCCCATCCGTCTGAATTAAAAAGAATGAGAAGATCTTACGCGCCCTGTAGGACATGGACTACAAATCCTCAGGAAAGCCCAATTAATGTGATTGAAATCTAAGGTTATAGGAGTGATAGAAATATTTTGTAGGACATGGACTACAGAGGGTTAATACGCGTTGTTTGTTCTTTATTGCTGGGCTACGATTAATAAAACGTCAAAACTCCAAAGGATTGTCATGGCCAATTTCATCATCATTGATGATCATCCTCTTGCCAGACTAGCTATGCGACATATGCTTGAAAAAGAAGGGCATAGCGTTGTTGCTGAATCAGGCGAAGGAGAGGGTGTTGACCAGCTGGTTAGTCAAAATCGTGTGGATGCACTGATTGTTGATATTGATTTGCCCGGGATGAATGGCATTGAAATGATATCTCTATTACGTAAATCAGGTGTCAAATTGCCCGCCATCGTGATGAGTGGGAAAAATGCGGACTATTATTCTGTGGAAAGCATGAAAGCTGGTGCGAATGGCTTTATCAGTAAGAAGAATAATCTTGAAGACCTGCTACAGGCTATCAATGCAGTGTTTTCTGGCTACGGTTATTTCCCTCTTAGAATGCATAAAGCCTATGAAATATCCGGGCCTGAAAATGATAATGATAAAATACAATTACTTTCCAAAAGAGAGTTTGAGGTGTTGAAATACTTATCTGAAGGCAAAGAGATCATCAATATCGCTAATCGCATGAAAATTAGTAATAAAACCGTCAGCACCTATAAGACAAGGCTCATGGAAAAGCTGGGACTAAAAAACCAACGTGACATTCTTGATTTTACCCGCAGGAATCATATTAGCTAATGCTACGAAATATTTTAATTTCACTTGTTTTATCTTGGTTTTTTTCTGTCTCTGTCTTCGCTGAGATGGCGAATTTAAGATACAATTCGATCAATGCCGATGCCATTTCAGCGCCAAATCTAACTGATGTTGAGTGGCGATGGCTTGGTAGAAAACAAGAAATTAATCTCGGTTTTTATGGGCTCGCGCGCCCCCCTCTCGTGAACATTGCACCAGATGAAGAATTATCAGGTTACATCCCCGATCTCTCCTATCTAATAACGCGAAGTTTGGGGGTGAGGATGAATACAATTCATTTCACAACTAAACCTGAAGCGATGGATGCACTTAAGAACGGCAGTATCGATTTACTTCTTCAACCTGCAGGTGAATCATTGGCTGGTGAGTCGGAAATGTACTCAAGCGTTGACGTCCTCCCTGCCACTCCGGTCATTATCAGTCGCCTTGCAGACATTAAAAGTAAAGAGTCAAAGAATCTCCCATTGACTCTCTCACCTGCATATCCCGCCCCCATGAATGTACTGATGGGAATGAGCCAGGTTCCTGACAGCCGAGCATTGCTTCCTGCACTAGAAGCTTACTACCTGATTCAGCGAAACTTTGCTGATACGCTTGCCATTACTGGCGCTTCCAGTGAAGCCCTTCCTGACTATCATTTCCTGCTCAGAAAAGATGAACTCTTGTTAACCCATGTCATGAACCAAGCTTTGGCGCATTTGGCACAGGATCCAGCAGGCCGTTCTTTGGCTTCCCGTCGAGACGAAGATAATGTTGTGCGCTTTTTTACTTCAGCATTGCCACTAACCTCTACTGAACAAAGATGGCTTAAGCAGCATCGCGAAATTAGCGTCGCTTCATCATCATTTATCGCCCCATTTTTCTTATTAGAGTCCGATGGCGAGCAACGTGGGGTGATGCCAGACTTGCTGTCACTCATCAGCGTGAAGACTGGACTCAAATTCAGATTTGAAGAAGAGGATGACAGTCAGAAACTGAAAACGCGACTGCAGAATGACAACATCCTGATGACCGGTCCGATAGTGTGGAGTGAAACGCGTAATAAAGAGTTTCTACTTACCCGACCGTTTATGTACAGCCCTGAAGTGCTTATCACCCAAGCAGGCTTTGATGAGAAGAAAATTAAAACCGCAGCGCTAGTGCGTGGTCAGGATGCTACAGAGTGGTTTATCAAGCATCGACCTGATGTTCAGGTAACATACGTAGGGAACCCCGGCCTGGCAATGCATTGGGTGGCAGAAGGTAAGGTGGATGCCACGATTAATACGTTGTACAGCAGTCGATATTTTATCGAAGGTCTTTATCCTGACACCCTCCAGATAAGACGCTCTTTACCTGTCCCCGATGCGGCTATTACTCTTGCTATAAATCGCAGTGAGCCTGAACTCTTCGGTGTGATGAATAAGGCCATAGCGGCACTGCCACCCAGTGCTATCTCCCGGATAGTGTCGCGCTGGCAAAGTATGCCTGCCGCGCGTTTTGAAACCTGGAATATTTACCAGCGCGAGTTCTATATTGGGGCAGCAGCAGCATGTCTTATTTTACTGAGTGCTGGAATATGGGCATTCTTTCTCCGGCGCGAGGTCAAACGCACACGCAAGGCAAAAGTACTTCTTAGAGAAGAGATTTTATTTCGTGACCGATTGATTAATGGGCCGCCGAGGCCCGTATACGTGGTGGACCTCGACGGTACAATCCTTCATGCCAATAAAGCGTTCAGTGCATTTTTCACTACTGAGCAGCAGCCATTGTTGGCATTTAACCTCTATGACACTCGGCATCCCTTGTTTCCTGTATGGACGAAGCTCATTCAGCAACTGGATAATGCCGCGCCGGTCAATGAGGCCGAATTTGATATCCATGTTGGGAATGATGTACGAACGGTAAATCACTGGATGACTGCTTATAAAGATAACGCCGATCACGTGGGAGGTATCATCTGCGGCTGGCAGGATGTCACGGATTATCTAAGTATGCAGAACGAATTAACACTCGCCCGCACCGATGCGGTGCAGGCGAGCGAGACCAAAAGCCGATTCCTTGCCAGTATGAGCCATGAAATCCGCACTCCGCTGAGTGCCATCGTTGGGCTATTGGAGTTACAGGTACAAGAAGGCCGCAGTGATGCAGAACTGATTCGCGTCGCGCATGACTCTTCACTCAATCTGCTGGAGTTGATTGGTGACGTATTGGATATCTCTCGTATCGAATCAGGCAAGATGACGTTAAATCCTGATTGGTGCCGAATCAGCGCATTAATTCAGCCGCTGGTGAATACCTTTAGTGGCCTGGCACGGCAGAAAGGATTGACACTGACCATGGACCTTCCTCCGATTGAATGGGAGATTCTGGTCGATAGCCATCGATTGCGACAGATCCTTTCTAATCTCATCGGGAATGCAGTGAAGTTTACAGAACAGGGCAATGTGCTAATTAATGTCATGTTAAATACAAGTGACGAAGAGCACCGCCTGGCTATCGAAGTTATCGATACCGGGCCGGGAATTGCTTACGAAGCGCAGCAGAGATTATTTTCGCCATTCGAACAGGGGGGCCACTCGACTTCAGGCGGGAGCGGATTGGGACTTGCCATTAGTCGTGAACTTGCTCAGTTGATGGCAGGGGATGTCACTTTGCGCAGCATGCCAGGTAAAGGCACCACACTTCGTATAGCCATCCCCGTTAGCGTCAGGCGTCCTGAATTCAGCGAAACTGATGCCTCTGAAAAACCGATTACAGCGCTTACATCTTTGCATATTCTTGTTGTGGATGATCATCCGGCCAATCGCCTGCTTATCACAAGACAACTCACTCTGATGGGACATAGTGTGTCAGAGGCGAGTAATGGACAACAGGGTCTGGCGCAGTGGATGAATGAAAACCCCGATGTGGTGATTACCGACTGCAGTATGCCAGTAATGGATGGTGTTGAGATGTCACGTCGTATTCGTGAGGTGCATGATGGTGAGGTGGTGATAATTGGGATGACCGCGAATGCGCAGGAGTCCGAACGGCAACGCTGCCTCGCGGCGGGCATGAATGATTGTTTATTCCGACCAGTAAGTCTTCAGCACCTGGCTTCGGCGCTTGCAACGCTCATTGAAAAGGATCATTCAGATGAGGAAACGCTGGATGATTGGCTTGACCTTGCAAAAGTAGCGGCTTTCCTTCCTGAGAGCCCCAAAGAAATCAGTCAATTTATTTCGACAGTGATAACGGAATCTCGGCAGGATATTAAGCAGGCTAAAACAGCTGTCATGAATGCTGATTATGCCACTGCCCAACGTTACTTCCACCGAATGGCTGGAACCTTAGGGGTTATTGGTGTGCAGAGAATGACTGATATCTGTGAACTGCTGGAAGAGTTAACCGCAATGCACGAAGAAAAAGATATTTTACTGTTTCATCTTGTCAATGCCGAACAACACTTAGAGAAATTTAATCAAGTTTTTTTGATTTCAGAAGCTTACTGCCCATAACCAGGACATTTCATACAAATGCGTCCAGCCTTGTCTGATTCGCATATTCCTCCCTGGCGTGTCTAATACTGATTGCCATCGAGGAGAAGATATATATGTTTAAGTTGACAGTGCTGGATAATGACAAGTGGATCGCTGAAGGTATTGCTTACTATTTTGCGGAGAGGCATATATTAACCTGCATACCTGAGACAATAAAGTCGAAAGAAGTAATCAATTTGGTTGCCGGTTCTGACATTGTCATCAGTGAACTTTCGGCATATGGTCGGGATGTGCAGTTTTTTTCAGAAATATTGGTTAAAATAAGTACAAATTTGCCTGGTATACGTCTGATACTGCTTACCGATATCCATGTGCCTGCGCTTATCGGCTATATTCAGAAATTAATGCCAAATGTCACTATTCTCTCAAAACGTAGTGATATTAAAGTGCTGGCGGATGTGGTCTTTAACCGCGATGGAGGTGGAAATTTAACGGAAGATAGAATATCCATTGATCAGAATACGTTACCTTTAACCTCAAAAGAATTCAGTCTTTTACGCTCACTGGCCAGTGGACAGAGCCTCGTCAATATTGCTAAAGCACTTAATGTAAGCGGTAAAACAGTGAGTCATCATCGAACGAGTATCATAAAAAAACTGAACTGCTGTAACGTCATGGGATTAACTCAAGCATTAGTAGATATGGGTTTTTCACTGCCAAACACCTCAACCCCAACTCAACAACTATAATATTCCCTGACGGTCTGCCCGGTATGGGCACACAGATCATGCTGGCTGTTTCTCTTGCTCACTATCATCGGTGCTTTTGCAGAAGGATAACCCATGCGTACTTTTCTGGTGGCGTTGTGCGTCTCGTTGAGTGTCTGGACATTGCCGGTGCTGGCGGCGGGCACACTCAGTGACGGCTGGGAATGGCTCAAGCAGGACGTCTCGCAAACCTGGGAGCAGCCACAATATTACGACCTCTATTTGCCGTTCATCAGCTGGCATGCGCGTTTCGCCTACGACAAAGACAAAACCGACAACTACAACGAATCGCCGTGGGGCGGGGGTTTTGGTGTGTCGCGCTACAACGAGGACGGTGACTGGAGCGCGCTGTATGCGATGGCATTTAAGGATTCGCATAACATGTGGCAGCCGATTATCGGTTATGGCTGGGAGAAAGGCTGGTATCTGGATGAGGCACGCGATGTGCGTTTAGGGCTGGGGCTGACGGCGGGCATCACCGCGCGTGATGATTTTGCCAACTATGTGCCACTGCCGATTGTCCTGCCGCTGTTCTCCGCAGGCTATAAAAATCTCAACGTGCAGTTCACCTATATTCCAGGTAGCTACAACAACGGCAATGTGCTGTTTGCCTGGTTCCGCTATGGCTTCTGACAGGGTGCAGCGTTCACCCACGCTTAAGTGGCTGAAGAGAATCGCCTTGGGCGTGGTTTCTTTGCTGATCATGTTTTTACTGATTCGCGGCTATCAGTCGGAGCAGGGGCCACCGCTACATCGCTGGCACACCTGGGCGGCTGATGAAATGACTGTGGATCAAATAGATCACGCCACCTTCGCCGATTATCTGGCGCAGGAAAATGTGATCTTCCAGCAGATGAAACACAACGTCTCGGACCAACTGAGTGACGAAGAGAAAACCTCGCTAAACCGCTATTACGCGCAAAGCCCGGTCTATCCGGCAGGATTTGCCACTGACTGGAATCGCTCGTTTGTGCTGAAACCGACGGGTGAAATCAAAGGTGCGGTGGTGCTGCTGCACGGATTAACGGATTCGCCTTACAGCATGCGTTATCTGGCACAGGCGTATCAGCAACAAGGCTATGTTGCGGTAGTGCCAAGGCTTCCTGGTCATGGCACCGTGCCGGGTTCACTGACCAAAGTGGACTGGAAAATGTGGCTGGCCGTGACGCGTCTGGCCGTGCGTGAGGCCACGCGCTTAGCGGGAACGCAAGTCCCGTTGCATCTGGTGGGCTACTCCAACGGCGGCGCGCTGGCGATGAAATATGTGCTCGATTCTCAGCAGAATCAAAATCTTCGCAAACCGCAGCAGGTGTTGCTGTTGTCACCGATGATTGGCGTGACGGCTTACGCTCGATTTGCTGGATTAGCCGGTTGGCCGGCGGTGTTCCCGGTGTTTGCCAAAGCCGCGTGGCTCAATATCGTGCCGGAATATAATCCGTTTAAATACAATTCGTTCCCGGTGCGAGCGGCGCGTCAGTCCTGGCTGCTAACCCAGGCGTTGCAGGAACAGATCGTGCAACTCGCCCGCGATGGCGAAATCCGTGGTTTACCGCCGGTGCTGACGTTCCAGTCGATTCTCGATTCCACCGTGAGTACTCGCGCGGTGGTCAATGCGCTGTATCGTTATCTGCCGGATAACGGCAGCCAGTTAGTGATTTTCGATATCAACCAGGCGGCCAACTTACGCGCGCTGTTCCGGCCTGCACTGTATTCAGCGGTCAACGACTTACTGCCTGCCGCGCCGCGTCATTACGCCACAACGGTGATCACCAACGCGTCGCCCACCACCTATGACGTGGTCGCCCGCATCACGCGTGCCGGTCAAACCAACGAAGTGACGCGCTCGCTGCATCTGGCGTGGCCGCAGGATATGTATTCCTTGTCGCATATCGCCGTCCCTTTCCCGCTCACCGATTCGCTGTATGGCCGCGAACCCATCGAGAAAAATCGTTATGGCATCAGCCTCGGCACCATTTCACTGCGCGGAGAAACTTCCAGCCTCACCGTGGGGCTCGACACGTTGATGCGCAATACCTCGAATCCGTTTTTCGCTTATATGATGGCGCAAATTAATGGACGGATTGCCTGCGGTCAGCAGCCGGATCTGCAACAGTGCCTTAAAGAGTAATGACTTTTTTCAGCAGCGTGCTGGAGAGAATCAGCCGGGCAATCAGCACGGAGAGGGCAAAGGTCACCACAATGAGCGTGAGTTTGGTGGCTAGCGAGGTAATCGGTATGAGCGCGGTGACGATGTGAAACACCGAATAATGCATGATGTACACCCCGGTCATGGTTTTACTCACGGTAGCCAGCAGGGTTTCTTTGAGGGCTACATGACGACGAAAGCGCACGCCGCTGGCGGCTAACACCAGTGCCACCACCAGCAGGTAAATTTGTGAGCCGGTGAGGAGGAAGGCATTGCGATCGGCTTTAAACAGCGCGAAGAAGAAGTGCTGCTCGTACAACCAGGTGAACAGATAAATAAAGGGCAGGGCGCAGGTGGCGACGAGGGCGACTTTTCTCTGATTCAGCCAGTCGGCAATCACCGGTTCACACAATAGCTGGCCAGTAAGATAAAACAGCAACCAGGTCCAGATGCGGTATTGCGGCGCGAGACTGAAAACCCGCACGTCGGGATACAGCACCGATAGCAAATCGTAGCCATAAGAAAACGCCAACAGAGCAACGACCAGCGCGCAAAATGCGAGGCGATGCAGGCTGAGCCAGGAAAGCAGCGGATTGAAGCTGTAAATCACGATAAACGAGAACACAAACCACGGCTGAATCAGGTAACCGCGCTGGTAAGGTTCCCAGAGATAGTAAATCGTCATCCAGAACAGAAACACGATCACCACATTGCGGATCTTGTTGAGCTGCCAGCGAATATCCTGCTCGGCCTGGCTATCCATAATGCCCGCCACCACAAAAAACAGCGGGGTGGCGATGGTGGAGATAAACGTCAGGAACGCCAGAATCCAGTGGTAATCATAATCGTAGCGATCCCAGGTGTTATACAGCGTAAAAAAGGTCACGGCCGCCATGCAGCCGAGTGTCTTAATGACATTCAGCCCGGTGGCGTTCATGCTGACGTCGCTTTCTCAGCGCGGTGGAAGCAGGCGTAAATCACCGGCAGGACCAGCAGCGTCAGTATCGTCGCAAAGCCCAATCCAAACATAATCACCACCGCCATGCTCTGGAAAAACACATCGCGCAGCAGCGGTGCCAGGCCTAACACCGTGGTGAACGCGGTCAGCAGAATCGGGCGCAAGCGCGATGTGGCGGCATACAGAATCGCGTCATGCTGCGCTTTGTCCTGTTTCTGTTGCTCAATCTCTTCCACCAGCACAATACCGTTACGGATCAGCATGCCGCTCAGGCTCAGTAAGCCAATCAACGCCATAAAGCCAAACGGAATGCCGGTGAGTAAGAAGCCTGGCGTCACACCAATCAGCGCTAACGGCACCGTCAGCCAGATCGCCACCGCGTTTTTCAGTGAGCTAAACATCAGCACGGTGATCACAAACATCACCAGATAGCCCAACGGTAAAGTGGTGAATACGCCTTGCTGCGCCTCGCTGGAGTTTTCGGCATCGCCGCCCCATTCAATGCTGTAACCGTGCGGCAGTGAGATCTGATCAATTTGCGGTCTCACCCGCGCCAGAATATCGCCGGAAGTATCGCTGCTGAGCGGACTGGGATCGGTCATCACCGTCAGCACGCGGCTGCGGTCGCGCCGCAGAATTAAAGGATCTTCCCATTCAAGATTGAAGCCACTCACCACATTGCTGAGCGGAATATAGTGCTGCTGGCTTTGACTCCACACCAACACGTTGTTGAGATGATTGGCATCCTGCCGTTCGCTGGCGGGCGGACGCACCACCACTGGCAGTAAATCCGCGCCTTCACGATATAAACCGACGCGGCTGCCGGTGAAATTCATTTGCAGCGCGTTATCGATCTCCTGCTTATCCACGCCCAGTTCGCGCCCTAACGCCGGATTGAACTGCGGACGAATCACCTTGCTGCGGTTTTGCCAGTCATTGCGCACGCTGTCGGTGGCGGGATCTTGCGCGAGAATATCGCCGACTTCACTGGCAATCAGGCGCATGCGATCGGGATCGGGGCCTTTAATACGCACCTCAATGGCGCTGCCACCAGAAGGGCCAAACATCACCCGTTTAGTACTGGCGTTCACCTGTGGATACTGACGGGCGATATAGTCATCCACGCGGCGTGACAGTGCGGCGATATTGCGCTGATCGTCCATGCGCACCATGATTTGCGCATAGTTGCTGTACTGCCGCTGCCCATTGTAAGTGAGGATAAAGCGCATGCTGCCCTGGCCGACGGTGGTGACCGTAGACACCACGCCTTGCTGCCCGGTGATCGACTTCTCAATATCGCTGGCCATTTGTTCGGTAGCTTTGATGTCCGTGCCGTACGGCAGCCACAGATCGACAAAGAAGATCGGCGTGTTAGACGAGGGGAAGAAGTTCTGCCGTACGCCGCCAAAACCCCAGATCGCCAGCGCCAGCAGGGCAGCCATCACCGCAAGCGTGACGGTTTTCTGCTGCAACAGTGCGTTGAGCGTGCGTTGGTAGAGTCGATAAAAACCGCCATCGTAGGGCGAGGCTTCAGCGGCGGGCGTTGCCGTGTTACTCGTTTTAAACAGCCACCATTTGATCAACACCGGCGTGATGGTCAATGCTGAGAACCAGCTCAGCATCAGCGAAATCAGCAGCACCTGGAACAGCGATTTGCAGTATTCACCGGTGGAATCCTGAGACAACCCAATCGGTGCAAATGCCAGTATTGCAATGATCGTGGCACCCAACAGCGGGAAAGCTGAACGCCGGATAACAAAGTTGATCGCCGAGGTGCGCGATGAACCTTGCTGACGCGCAATCAAAACCCCTTCGACGATCACAATCGCGTTATCCACCAGCATGCTGAGGGCGATAATCAATGCACCCAGCGAAATACGCTGCAGCTCAATGCCCCACAAATACATGATTAGCAGGGTGCCCAGCACATTCAGCGCCAGCGAGAGTGCGATTATGATGCCGCTACGCACGCCCATAAAGATCAGCAGCACACCCACCACAATCGCCAGCGCCATCAGGAAGTTGGTGATAAAGCCGTTGACGGAGTGCGCCACTTCCGCCGCCTGATCGTAAAACGTATTAATTTGAATGCCAGCCGGTTTTTCCGCCGACATCTGCTGCAGTTTGGCTTCCAGTGCGCGCCCCACATCTATCACGTTGACGCCAGGGATAAAGGAGACGCCCATGGTGACCGCCGGGCGGCCGTTAGCGTGATAGATGCTGGAAGGGGATTCACTCAACCCGCGAGACAGCGTGGCGATGTCGCGTAAGCGAGTGGTGGCGGTGTCACCAACGGGGCTGATGAGCAGGTCGCTCAGCTCATCGATATTTTCAAATTCCCCGGTGGGGTGCAGACGAATCGATTCGGTGCCGGATTTGATTTCTCCCGCGCTGGAGACCACATTCAGGCGGCTGAGTGCGGCGGAGAGTTGGGCCGGGGTAATGCCGCGCGCCGCCATTTTCGTCAGTGAGACATCGACATTAACTTGCTGCGGGATGGCACCGCCAATCGCCACCTTGCCGACGCCGGGAACCAGCACCAGTTCTCGCCGCAGCTGTTCAGCGTATTGCACTAATTCAGGATTACTGAAATTGTCACCGGAAATGGCAAAGAAAAAGCCGAATACATCGCCAAAATCGTCATTAACGAAAGGCGTCGCCACGCCGGGTGGGAAAAAGCGTGACGCATCACCCACGCGCCGCCGTAGTTCATCCCAGATTTGCGGCAGTTCATTAGAGTGATAGCGCGAAGCAATATTCACCGTGATTTGCGACAGGCCGTTGGAGGAGATGGAACTGACGTTGTCCAGAGAGGGTAATTGCTGCAGCGCATTCTCTAACGGCAGCGTCACCTCTTCTTCCACCTGCTGCGCAGAAGCTCCGGGATATTGTGTGACGATCACCGCCGTTTTGATGGTGAAGGCAGGATCTTCCAGGCGACCAATATTGAGCAGGGCAAAAATACCCCCCAGCCCTAACAGCAATATCGCCAGCCAGACGCGAATCGGGTTATCAATAAACTGTTTGGAGATGTCCATTACAACCCTCGCTCACGCGTCCAGATGCGTACCGGCTGTTGCGCATGCAGTTCATTCACACCAGCTGCGACCACGCGTTCACCGGCTTTCAGTCCATCGGTGATCACCACCCCCTGGTTGGTGACTTCGCCGACGGTGACTTTACGATCTTCCAGCTTGAGCTGATCGCCGCTACCTTGCACCACCCAGACATGAGGTTCATTGCGCTGGTGACTGTCGGGGTTAAACACCGCTTCGACCGGCACAACCAGGGCCGCATGATTCACATTGGCGGGAAGGTTGGCAAGATTGACCGTAACGGTGCCACTGACGCCACCCACGGCAGGAAAATCGGCAGGACGCGGCATGGTTAAGATCACCTGCCAGGTCAGCGTGTTGCTGCTACTGCTGCCGGTGTGCTCTTTGTATTCAGCCTGAAATTCGCGATCCGGCAGGGTGTTAATCCTCACCACCGGGCGGTACGTCATGTTGCGGATATCCAGCGCAGTGAACAGGTTTTCCGGCACGTTAAACAACACATCAAGTAGATCGGTGCGCGTCAGGGTGGCGATGGTTTGGCCCGCCGCGATCACCTGATGATTACGCACGTTGACCGTCGCCGCAGTGCCGCTAAATGGGGCGCTTAAGGTCATCTGACTTAACTCTTCGCGGGCGATTTGCAGGGTGGCATTCGCGGCATCACGGTTGGCGCGCTGGACGTCCATTTCAGCCTGAGAAATCGCCTGACGACCGGCCAGCGTCTGGAAGCGTGCAAACTGTCGTTGAGCCAGCGTGGCGGCGGTCTGGCGTTCGTTAACGCGCTGCTGCGCCTCACGTGCCACCAGCCTGGCAATCACTTGCCCCTGTGTCACGTTGTTGCCCTGACGAATCTCCAGGGCATCGATCTGTCCACCCCGTTTAAAGGAGAGATCTGTGGAATCACCCGATTCAATGCGTGCGGGAAAGATGCGTTGCTGAGCCTCACCGGAAGCCACCACCTCAACCACTTTCACCATGCGTGGCAGGGGAGCGACTTCCGTTTTTTTTTGATCGCAACCTGTTGTTATAAATATAACAATGGCGATCAGCGGGAAATAACGCATCACGAGTTTGTCCTCAATCAGCAATCTTGAATTAATTATTGGCGTTATTATTAGCGAGGTTCTTATTCGCCGAGCATAGAAACGACGGCGTAGGTAAATAACCCCACGGCAGAACAGGTTACAATAGCGATAACCACATAAAGACTCAGGCGCAGCAGACTATAGTCCGGCATCGTTACCTCCATTAACAGTGGGCGAATTAGAGTCATCTCACTGCGGTCGGATAGGAGTGACGGTTAGGGTTTATTTGTTAAGCATGAGCATAGCTGTGGATATCCAAAAATGTAAAGTTTGATAAATGCCATATCTTTGGCGCAACTCATGGAATTTAAATCTGATTTATTTGTTTTAATCAGAGCTATAAACCAGCTTAACAACATAAAAACAAAGTGTGGCTTTTCCCGCTATTTCATTAACATAGGGGTGGGTTAATTTATTTTCGTTAAAAATAGCTTATTTATCTTTGGTTTAAAATTCCTCTGAAAACTAATTTTTGATTGCGGATGAATTTCCTCATAAAAACAGAGTGAGTTGAATGGCCTGTGCTACGTTTATAACGTTCATTTATCTTGTCAAAAGTTCGGCGTATAGATTATTTCCCTGCTCAATTTCGTTGAGCAGCCATTAATGACATGTCTTTCAGTTATAAACGGGACTCACCTCAGGCAGTACGTGGATGTTCGTCTTTGTATTTAAAGAGGATCTGTTAATAACGCGATGTCACCGCCTTGATTTCCGAAACAGGATTTGAGGAGAAAGCGATGAATACTGCTAAATCGGAAAGGTCGTACTATCAGCTTTCTGTCGATGAAACCTTGAGCCAGACAGAGAGTTCAGTTGAAGGTATCTCGGGTAGTGAAGCCACGGCCCGCTTACAAAAATACGGTGAAAATGCCCTGCCGCAAAAACCGGGCAAGCCCGCATGGCTGCGCTTCCTCGCCCATTTTAATGATGTGCTGATTTATGTGTTACTCGCTGCCGCGCTGCTGACGGCGGTGATGGGCCATTGGGTCGATACGCTGGTGATTCTCGGCGTGGCGGTGGTCAACGCGTTGATTGGTCATATCCAGGAGAGCAATGCGGAAAAATCCCTGCAAAGCATACGCAATATGCTCTCCAGCGAAACGGTGGTGATCCGCGCGGGCAAGCACGAAACCCTGCCGACCACCGCACTGGTGCCGGGGGATGTGGTGGTGATCCGCGCCGGGGATCGTATCCCCGCTGACCTGCGCGTGATCGAAGCCCACAATCTGCGCGTGGAAGAGGCGATACTCACCGGGGAATCCACGGTGGTGGAGAAAACCACCGATGCACTGACGGGAGAACTTCCGTTAGGCGATCGCACCAACTTGCTGTTTTCGGGAACGACGGTCAGTTCCGGTGGTGGTACAGGGCTGGTGGTGGCTACCGGTGGAGATACCGAACTGGGGCACATCAACCAGATGATGTCCGATATCGAAAAGCATCGTACGCCGTTGCTGGTGCAAATGGACAAGCTGGGTAAAGCCATCTTCCTGATTATTCTGGCGATGATGGCCGCGCTGTTTGTCTTCAGCCTGCTGTTCCGCGACATGCCGGTCTCCGAACTGATGTTGTCGTTGATCAGTCTGGCAGTGGCCTCCGTGCCCGAAGGCTTGCCCGCCATTATCTCCATCATCCTCTCCCTCGGCGTGCAGACCATGGCGAAGCAGCAGGCGATCATTCGTAAGCTGCCGACGGTGGAAACGCTGG
This sequence comes from Pantoea sp. alder81, assembly GCF_020179835.1. GTDB lineage: Bacteria > Pseudomonadota > Gammaproteobacteria > Enterobacterales > Enterobacteriaceae > Pantoea. The sequence goes on from NZ_JAIUDA010000004.1 coordinate 370,909, forward strand.
GCGCGATGACGGTGATCTGCTCGGATAAAACCGGCACGCTGACCATGAATGAGATGACGGTCAAAGCGGTGATCACGGCGGATCATATTTACCGGGTAGACGGAGACAGCTATGAACCGGTCGGTGCGATTCATAAAGCGGATGACGCCGTGCCCGTTACGGTCACTGGCGGTTCTCTGCTGGAACAGTATCTGCGCACCATCGATCTGTGTAATGACAGTCAGCTGATTAAGGATGAGAGCGGCTACTGGAAAATCACCGGTGGGCCGACTGAGGGCGCGCTCAAGGTGCTGGCCGCCAAAGGGCAGTTGCCGGTGGTCACGACCGAGTTACGCAGTAAAATCCCGTTCGATTCTCAATACAAATACATGTCGACGCTGTACCGCATTGGCGATGAAGAGCGTGTGCTGATTACCGGCGCGCCGGATGTGCTGTTCCGACTTTGTCAGCAGCAGCAAACCGAACACGGCCTTCAACCCATCGATATCGGCTGGTGGGAAGGCAAGATTGAAGAGTATGCGCGCGAAGGGCTGCGCATGGTTGCAGCGGCATGGAAACCGGCGTTACCCGGACAAACTGAACTCACCCATCAGGATCTGCAACAGGGCGTGATTCTGCTCGGGATTGCCGGAATGATGGATCCGCCGCGCCCTGAAGCCATCACCGCCATTCGTGACTGCCTGCAGGCTGGCATACGCGTCAAAATGATCACCGGTGACCACCCGCAAACCGCGATGAGCATTGGCCAAATGCTGGGGATTGGCAATGCGGGTTCAGCCATTACCGGGCGCGAACTGGAAGTGATGGACGATCACCAATTAAGCGATGCCGCGCAGGCCTACGACATCTTCGCTCGTACCAGCCCGGAGGATAAATTCCGCCTGGTTCAGGCGTTGCAGAGTAAGCAAGAAGTGGTCGGCATGACTGGGGACGGCGTGAACGATGCACCCGCCCTGAAACGCGCCGATGTCGGCATTGCGATGGGCATTAAAGGCACCGAAGTTACCAAAGAAGCTGCCGATATGGTGCTAACGGATGACAACTTCGCCACCATTGCCAGCGCGGTACGGGAAGGGCGCCGGGTTTATGACAATCTGAAAAAAACCATCCTGTTTATTATGCCCACTAACCTGGCGCAGGGGTTGCTGATCATCATCGCGCTGCTGGCGGGTAATCTCATTCCGCTGACGCCAGTGCTGATTCTGTGGATGAACATGGCGACGTCGGCCACGCTGTCGTTTGGTCTGGCGTTTGAGGAGGGTGAAAAAAACATCATGCGTCGGCCACCGCGCGATCCCAAACTGCATGTGATGGATGGATTCGCTATCTGGCGCGTGGTGTTTGTTGGTTCAATGATTGCGATAAGCGCGTTTGTGCTGGAAGCCTGGCTGCAGCCGCGTGGCTATTCCCCGGAGTTTATCCGTACCGTGCTGTTGCAGACGCTGGTCACCGCGCAATGGTTCTATATGCTCAACTGCCGTGTGTCAGATGGCTTCTCACTGAGTAAAGGCCTGTTGCTGAACAAAGGTATCTGGATCGTCAGTGCGGTATTGCTGGTGCTGCAATTACTGATCATCTACGCGCCGTTTATGCAGTTGCTGTTCGGCACCACTGGACTGCCATTCCGCTATTGGGTGATCACCTTCATCATCGGATTCGTGATGTTCCTGATTGTTGAGGTTGAGAAACCGCTCACCCGCCGATTCAGAACGGCTTGAGTCTGTTGCCGCCCGTCGCGCTGGTGACAGCGCTGCGGGCGGTGTTTTAGACGATGCATGTTGATTTCGGGCTAAAAGATTGGATTTAAACGTCCCAGGACATTCGCTGTCATCAAGTCACAGAGGAAAATGTCGCACGGGCTCAACAACCTTCATCGGTTTCTTTCTCTTCGGTTTTGTCGCCCTGCACAACGCTGGCATGGTCGCATTATCCTTCGCTAACTCGATGGTTTTGTTAACAGTGATGCAGCACGGGCAGTAATGAACATTCGCATATTGCGCTGCAGCGACGGTGAATGCCTGACCGTGGTTATACATACTGCCAATAAAAGCCCGTGAATCGATACCGGGTAACTGTTCACATCCTGCGGTATGCAAAAGCAAGCCCCTGCGGGCGTGATCGCATACGTAATACTTCGTTGCCTTGTACATTTTTATTTATCCGTTTGCTGTGTGAGTCAATGGACTCATTAAAGTTTGTCGTATTCGATATCTTGTAAATTTGAACATCTCACTACGGCCTGGAACTCAGATTGCCCACCACGGCTAGCCAAAGTAAACGGAACGATTATACGTGTGCCATTTTTTGCTACGCCTTCATTGTGCAACAGAAGAGAACCCAGGGTGATTCTGTTTTTCCCAAACATTTCGGTATGGGCTTTTTCAAGCAGGTCTTTTTCTACGGCAATAAGCGCATCACGACTGTGAACGGTCAGACAGGCTATTTCATCATTTTGATTTTCTATGCTCTGCGAATATACCTCATAACCCGACGCAGACAAAATGATCCCCAGGGCACAAAGTGCCCCAACCTTAGCAGATGTTTTCATTTTAAATTCCCTTGAATGTTTCACCAACAGTCTCTGGTCTAACTAACGGAAAATCAAGAGTATTTATGGTTGATTTGTTGAAATGAATTGATGTGTATTGCAGATGTCGGCTGGTCATTATCTGATAATGGACGGGATAAAATCTGATTATTACGTACCACAATAAAATCCTGTGAGATTTATTGAAGAGTAACTCAAACAAATAAACCGTGCATTAAAGCCAAAGTACAACAAATAACCTGGTTAAGGATTTGTTAATGATTGAAATGTTGCAGACTCATGACATTTTTTCATTGCAGAAGTTATGGTCAGTTGGTACCAGATGATAAAAACTCACAGCCTGCTAATTCAGCAGCGCTGTTTACAGTGATCAATGAATCACCGTGAAGCTGGAACCGCGGGTAGTGCCTCTGATCAAATCAAAAGATCAGTGTGTTAAAACGGCAAATGGTTTAACCTTGAAATACTGTCAGCAGTGGATTTTAAGTAACCCCAATAAAATCAGTGTTTTGAGTGGGCTTTTATTGAGTGACCTTTTGATTGACTGCGACTTGTTCCAGGGGGGGCCCGGTTAGCGGGCTGAGATTCTACCCGCCAGTGTTATACACGCGGGCAACGTAGTGACCCTACGAACCTGATCCGGCTAATACCGGCGTAGGGAGCGGAACACAGGGCGACACTGCGTCCTGATCCCATCTTTGTGCTTTGTAGCGGACAGACTCGACTCATCAGGCCCGGCCTGAGAGATTTCGCGCAATCGCAACAGGTGGACCCGCATATGACTGAAGCTGCTTTGATCGACGCTTTGCTGACCTTTCTTCAGCGTCAGGACACAACCGACGACGATTTTAACCGCCTGGCGCTCGCCATCTTCGCGTATCAATTCGAACACAATACCCCTTATCGACGCTTCGCCATGCAACGCGGCCGCACGCCCTTTACGGTGAAAAACTGGCGCGCCATTCCGGCGATTCCTATCACAGCGTTTAAGGGTCTGACGCTGAGTTGCCATGCCACCGATGACGTCGAAGCGGTGTTTATGACCAGCGGCACCACCGGCACAGTGAAGGGGCGCAGCTATCATCCGACGCTTGATGTCTGGAAATGTTCGATGACGCAGAATTTCCGCCAGCGCTTTATGGCGGGTGAAGAGCGGATTCGCATGGGCATTTTGTTCCCTGATAATCGGGCGCTGCCCAACTCTTCGCTGGCGCATTACCTGACGTTAGCAATGGAAAAATTTGGCACCGCCGAGAGTGAAGTGCTGCTGGATGACAGCGGTATCGCAATGGATCGCCTTTTCGCTGCGCTTGAGCAGGCGGAAGCGCGAGGTGAACCCTATGCGCTACTGGGCGCGAGCTACAGCTTTGTGCATCTGCTGGATGAGATGCAGCGCCAGAAACGCTGCTTTGCGCTGCCAGCTGGCAGCCGCATTTTGGATACCGGCGGATTTAAGGGGCAATCACGCGAAATTGAAGCCGAGCAGTTTTATGCCGAACTGAGTGCGGCGTTAGGTGTGCCGCGCACACACTGCATCAACATGTACGGCATGACTGAACTGAGCAGCCAGTTTTATGACGATGGCAACGTGGCCTGTCCCTCCGTGAAATCCGGCCCGCACTGGATCCGCACGCGCGTGGTCAATCCGCTGACGGGCGAAGAGGTGGCGGAAGGTGAGATTGGCGTGCTGGTGCACCACGATCTGGCCCACTTCAATTCAGTGTCTGCCTTACTGACCGAGGATGCTGGCCGGGCAGTGGCGGGCGGCTTCCATCTGCTGGGCCGGGTTACCGGAGCGGATGCGAAGGGCTGTTCGCTGGCGATGAAAGAGTTCCTTGCTGCAGCACAGGGTGCAGTGTGAAAGAGGTCGCGGGTTATTTACCGGGATGTTTATCGCCTGAAGAGGTGCAGTGGCGCACGCTGAGTTTTAGCCATCACGGCCAGCAATTGGATGTCGACGTCCCCGATCTGAATCCGGCACAAATTACACTTCTGAGCGCCCATCTGCGCGATCACGCTCGCGCTTATCTCAAGACGCTGAGCGTGGCGAAAATCGTGACGATTATTGATGAGGCCATTGCGCGTTTGCTGGATCGAAGCCATCCGCTGCGCCGCAAGGCCGAAACGCTGCTGCCGATTGTCACCGGTTATGACGCCGGGATGATTCGCCTTGGGCTTACCGGATACCTCAAAACCTTTCGACAGCCGCAGCTCAAGCGCTTTTTGGCTGAGGACTTCAGCGATCCGCAGCTGCTGGATGACTTCCAGCCGCGACCTAATGGCGGATTTGCGCGTGCGTTTGGCCCTGACCTTCTTCTGCATATCTGGGCAGGGAACGTGCCAGGTCTACCGCTATGGAGTCTGATTTGCGGACTGCTGGTGAAAGCGGGCAGCGTGGGTAAACTGCCCGGTGCTGAACCGTTGATGGCGGGCTGGTTCGCGCAACTGCTGGCTGAGATCGACCCTCAACTTGGCGAATGCCTGGCGGTGGTGTGGTGGAAAGGCGGCGAAGCAGAAGCAGAAAAACACTGGTTAACACAGCCTGATGTGGTGATGGCTTATTGTGGCAACGCCGCACTGGCTGCTATCAAACAGCAGCTACCGGTTACCACGCGTTTTCTACCGCATGGCCATAAAATCAGCGTTGGGCTGGTGGCGCGTTCGGCGCTGGATACAAGGCAGGGCGTCGATCTGGCGCAGCGCGTGGCTTATGACGTCATGCGCTATGACCAGGCGGGATGTTACTCACCGCAAATGCTGTTTGTTGAACGCGGCGAACGCATCTCGCCACAGGAATTCGCGGAGTATATTGCCCATGAACTGCGTGCGCTGGCGCGCAAGTATCCGCGTCGCGCGCTGTCTTTGGCGGAAGTTAACAGCGTGGCGGCCTGGCGCAGCCGTGAAGAGATTCGCGCGCTGCAGGACGATCGCATTCTTTTCGGCGAGCCAACGGACAGCTGGGCGGTGGTCATGGTGGATGGCCCCGAAGCTCTGATGCCGTCGGCACTCGGACGCACCCTCAAAGTGGTGGCCGTGGATGAAATTGATGATGCGATTGCATTGATGACGCAGCAGAAAATCTACCTGCAAACGGCGGCGGTAGCGGCCGCGCCTCGGGAGCTGTTTCATCTCGCCGCACGTCTGGGGCAAGCCGGCATTACCCGCATTACCGCCTTTGGTAGCATGACATCGCCCGCCGCCGGATGGCATCACGATGGCCGCTTCAGCCTGCTGGATCTGGTCACTATCACGGAAATAGAGGCATCTGCTGAAACCGCCGCTGAGCGTTTTGCGCCCTATGCGGATTGAATCCACGTTTTTACAGGAGGTAAACGATGAAATTTGCTGATCAAACGATTCTGGTGACGGGTGCGAGCAGGGGGATTGGCGCGGCTATCGCGCAGGCGTTCGCCGCTGAGGGTGCGCTGGTGGTGGTGAACTACCTGCGCAGTGAAGCCGCAGCGATGGAAGTGGTAAAAAGCTGTGAAGCACTGGGCGGTTCGGCCATCGCGATTCGCGCTGATGTCACCTCGGCGGAGCAGGTGGCGGCGATGATGGAGCAGATCGCCAACACCACCGGTCGTCTGGACGCGGTGGTGAACAATGCTTTCGCGCCCTATGTTTTCGATACCGATAACCGACAACGCTTTTGGGAAACGTCATGGCAGGGCTACCAGAGCCAGTTTGACGGTGCCGTCGGCGCGGCCTACAACGTCTGCCAGGCCGCGTTGCCGCTGATGCGTTCGCGCACACGCGGCAGCATCATCAATCTTTCCAGCGATTTGGTGGCCCGCCCATCTGTTCCTTACCACGATTACATTACGGCAAAATCTGCATTAATAGGTTTTAGCCGTTCACTCGCGGCAGAACTGGGGCCGCTGGGGATTCGCGTGAACTGCGTCGCGCCGGGTCTGGTGTATCCCACCGATGCCAGCAGCGCCACGCGAGAAGATGTGCGTGAGTTTATCACCGCACAAACGCCGCTGCGCCGCATTGCCGAGCCAGCGGATGTCGCCGGTCCGGTGATGTTTTTAGCCTCAGAGTGGAGCGAGTTTGTCACCGGGCAAACGCTGTATGTGGATGGCGGGTTGGTGATGGGGTGACGGGGGAAGTCACCCCCAACAGAGTGAGAATGGCGCATAGTTTAAGGCCCCATTCTCACATCTCATTAATCACAAAAAGCCGCTTCGACTTGCCAGACCAAAGCGATCAATATGACTCAAACACAAACGGAGTCGTTATTTTTCTTGCGGATTATCTGCTATACCAATTCGCCATTGTTCTGGCGGTAACGTACCGTTTACGGCGAAATCACCGACGATGCGATCTTTATAGATACGGGGATTATGTGATGAGAGTGTACGGGCATTGCGCCAGAAACGGTCCAGTGCCAGTGGTTTCAATGTGGCTGAAGCTCCTAATGCATCAAAGAGTGTTGAACTGGCATTAAGCAATAAGTCGGTAACCACATTGAGTGACTGAGAAACTTCCAGCTCTGCAATCGCAACGCTATGCGTTTTCTGCTGTTCATCATTCTGCTGCTGTGCTTCATAAGCGCGTTGTAATGACTGAGCGGCATGTTGCACGATGGCGCCACTGGTATAAGCTGCACTACGCAAGCGGCCAACAACCTGAAGTATTTGCGCATCATCCGCTGCGCGTGGAGCGTTACCGTTGCTGTAAGTGCGGGTACGGGCGGCGACTAATGAGGCGACTTCACCACTTTGCGCGCGGCCAATGCCGGCAAGCGTAGCCAGATGAATGAGTTGATAAAACGCCGGGGCATAACCAAAGTGCGCATCTTCGCGAATATCGGCGTGCGGAATCTCAACGTTTTCAAATATCGCGGTACCGCTGGCGGTGAGTGTTTGCCCAAAGCCGTTCCAGTCATCCAGTACGGTGACGCCCGGCGCGGTGCGAGACACCGTCACTGATACGCCTTTGTGGTTCTCATCGGTCAAACCAATATTGATCCAATCGGAATAAAGTGAGCCGGTGGTGTAGAATTTTTTGCCATCTAATCGCCAGCGATCGCCGCTGCGCTTGATTTGTGTCGAGAACACCGTCTGGCGCGCCTCACCGGTTTCACTCCAGGCTGGACCGACAATTTCACCCTGTGCAATGCGGGTGAACCATTGCTGCCTGAAGGCTGTATCACTGCTACTGAGCACATTTTCGACGAAGCCGAAGTGACCGCGCAAGGATTGCACCAGGTTTGAGTCTGCTTCGCCAAGTTCGATCAGCAGATTAAACAATTCTGGTAAAGTGGCCTCCAGCCCGCCAGCGCTTTTGGGCAGTCTTAATGCGGTGAAACCGCTCTTTTTAAGCCATTCAATCTCTTCTAATGGCGGTTGACGTTCGAGTTCACGAGCAATGGCTCCGGCGCGAATGCGGGTAAACAGCGGTCGAAACGTCTCTGCGAGCTGTTCATATCTTGCTGAAGAGGGCGCTCCCCATCCTGATTCAATCTGCGACATGGCATTAGCCTCCACTCAAAAAATACGTTCATGTCGAGGCACTATGCATTTCCTTCTTACCGTCTTTTAATGTTAATTTCTGCTAAGGATATTAATCTGGCGGTTAATATATTTATTTCCATTATCTGGAACAGAAATTCATTTTTTCATATTAATTCCCGGTAATGATATTTGCTGTTGGGGATATCTATGTTCTATTCAGGAACGATTCCAATAAAGCGATTAATTCATTTTCCAGTTAACGATAAATGTGTGGATGTCTCGCCACATTTATAGGTTTATCTGGACTTTTAAGGGAAATTTTAAAAAATGATGCGAATATCTACTCGTCGCCTGATGATTCCCCTGTTCAGCGTATTAACTGGCGTGATGTCACAAACGGTTGCACAGGCAGCAACGCCTGAATACAGTGACGGCACGCTGGTTTATCTGCACGAACAGGAGCCGCCCTGCCTGTGGGGCGGTTGGGTGCAGCAGGCTTATCTGGCCCGGCAGGTCTTCGATTATTTAGTGAGTTACGATGATGGGAAAATACGACCCTGGCTAGCCACAAGCTGGAGTGAATCCCCCGATCGTAAAACCATTACATTTCATTTGCGTCATGATGTGAAATTTACTGATGGTGACGTGTTTAATGCCGACGCGGTTATTGAAAACTATCCTGCATGGCAAAAGGGAATTGGCTGGCACGGCTTCACTTATATGACCGGATTCACCAAGGTAGACGAGTATACCGTGGCACTACATTTATCCGAACCCAATCCGGAAATATATAATGTGCTGGCAAACGGTCATTATGGTTTTCAATCCCCCGACTCGCTGGCTCAAAACAGCAGTGAAGAAAAATGCCTGCGTCCAGTGGGAACCGGGCCGTGGAAAGTAGCGCACTGGGTGAGGGGGGAGGGTATCAGTTTTGTGCGTAATGAGGATTATCAATGGGCACCGCCCAATGCACATCATAACGGCCCTGCGTATATCAAGCATTTGGAGTGGAAGTTTGTCCCCGATGCGACCACCCGCTGGGGAGCCTTAGTCAGTGGAGGCGCCGACGTTATTTATCAGCCGCCATCAGCACAGTGGCAGGCATTAAAACGTGAATATCAAACTCTTTCCTATGTCGCCACAGGGCGACCTCAGGCGTTCTCGTTCAATGTTCAGCGTGCCCCCTTCAATGATGTGCGGGTGCGTCAGGCGTTTGCCTACGCGCTGGATCGCAAGCAAATCGTTAAAACCGTATTCAAGGGTGCGGTGCCCTATGAAGGCAATGGTTCACTGAGTAAAAGTACGCCGCTCTATCTCAATGTTAATGATCGCTATTCACTAAATATCGCTAAAGCCAACCAGCTGCTGGATGCCGCAGGCTGGACCGGACACGATGCAGAGGGATATCGCACGAAACAGGGTAAAACGCTGGATGCGCGGCTGCCCTTTATCCAGGCGATCATCGACCAGGAAGGCGCGCTGATGCTGCAGGCGGTGCAGGATCAGGTGAAACGGGTGGGCATCAAGCTGGATCTCATCCCGCTCACGCAGACCGAAGGCTTTGCCGGTGCGCGCTCACGCCCGAATGACAAGGAAATCAGTTTTGGTTATTGGGTGTGGCCATCACCCAACATCCTCGACATTGTTTACAACCATTCTCTCAATGGCGCTTTCAACGGCAATAACACCACCTTCTTTAACAATCCTGAGGTCGAAGCACAGATTCTCGATGCCCAGCGGGATCCGGATCCAGAGCAACGCCTGCAGAAGTTTGCTGTTTTGCAAAAGTGGTTTGACGACCAGGCGATTGCCATTGGCGGCTACAACTTTACCTATAACGTGGCGGTCGCCAACAACATCCGCGGACTTTGGCAGGATCAAGGCAACGGATTACTCAATTTTAACGACGCCTATTTTGAACAGGAGAAGCCATGAGTGACGTCATCTCACCGCAACGCAAGCTGGTGGCGAATCCGTCGCGTTCCTTAACTCGACGGGTTGCGGTCCGTCTTGCCGGCGCGCTATTTGTGCTGTGGGGCACCATTACCGTGACTTTTCTTGTGCTCTCGGTATTGCCCGGCGATCGCGCCACCATTCTGCTTAACATTACTTCCGGACAGGTGATTGAACGCACCTCTGAAGAACTTGCGCCAATCAATGCCCAATACGGTTTTGATAAACCGATAGCGGAACAGTACCTCAATTACTTCTGGCAATTACTGCAGGGCAAGTTGGGTTATTCCTTTGAGTTGCAACGGCCCGTAACGCATATCATCGCTGAACAGCTGTTACCGACCTTTACCCTGGCAATTTCGGCGTTGTTACTGGCATGGGTGATAGCCATTCCCTGGACGTTGCTGACCGCAGGACGCAGCAAAAAGCTTGGTGCACTGGGTTCCGCTGTTGAAACCATTCTGGCGGGATTGCCCCAGTACTGGATTGGTATTCTGTTGCTTATCGTGTTCGCCATCGGCCTGCGCTGGTTCCCCGTTGTCGGGGGTGCAACGCTGTGGGGCACAGTCTTGCCTGCCATCACGTTAGCCATTCCACTGGCCGGTTTTATCGGTCATGCCATCCGCAGTGAATTTGAACGCAGTATGCAGCAACCTTTTGTGTTATCCGCTCGTGCGCGTGGCATGAGTCTCTCTGGCGTGCGCCTGCGCCATGTGCTGCGTCATGCTCTGATCCCTGCCATTACCTTAAGTGGATGGGCGATTGGCAATCTGTTGTCAGGAGCGGTGCTGGTCGAAGCAGTCTTTGCCCGGCCGGGTCTGGGCAATGTGCTGGTTAACGCCGTAAGCAACAAGGACTTTGCCCTGGTTTCCGGCATTGTCATCTTGATTAGCTCCCTGTACATCTTCATCAATCTGGTGGTCGATCTGATTTACCTGATCGTCGATCCACGTCTGCGAGGTCAAGCATGACGACTCATCTTGCCGATTATGCTGGGGTGAAGGGCCGGCGTTCAGTCTGGCGCCACCTGAGAGGTTTATCTGACGTATTGCCATGGTCTGTTGTGCTGGCCGCTCTTATTGCTGTTTTCTTTGTTACCGCCGCCATTGCGCCCGCATTGCTGGCAACCCATGACCCTTACACGACCGATTTGATACGTGCGCTGCAGGCTCCCTCGCTGACAAACTGGCTCGGCACCGATGATATTGGCCGCGATTTGTACAGCCGAATTATCTGGGGTACGCGGCAATCCCTGCTAATTGGTGTTGGCGCTATGGCTATCGCCCTTTTTGGTGCCGTGGTGTTTGGCTTCAGTGCCGCCCTGGGCCCACGCTGGCTGGCAGAACCGATCAATCGTCTGCTGGAAATTTTGCTGGCATTCCCCACTTTGCTACTGGCATTGCTGTTCGTGGCGCTGTTAGGCCCTTCAGCCAGTAGCCTGCTGATCTCGGTGGGCGTCGGCACCGCACCCGGCTATGCGCGCCTGGTGCGTGCGCAAGCGATGCAGGTACAACAGTCAGGTTATGTTGAAGCTGCCCGTGCGCTGGGGCACCCCTGGCATCGATTATTCCTGCAACACATCGTACCAAACGTGTTTCGTCCATTGGTTTCCCTGGTTGCACTTGGGATTGGTCAGTCTGTGGTTTGGGCCTCGGGCCTGTCTTTTCTGGGTTTAGGGGTAGTGCCACCCTCACCGGAATGGGGTGCATTACTCGAAGCTGGAAAAATCAATGTCACGGTGGCCTGGTGGCTCGAAGTCTTACCGGGTATCGCGATTGTGCTGGTTGCACTCGCTTTCACACAGCTAGGGCGTTACATCCAGCAGCGAGCAGAAGGGGAACATCGCGCATGAGTCACGACGTAATTGACGTGCAAGGGCTGAATGTCTGGGTCAACAGTGAAAGAACTGCACCCAAGCATATTGTGAAGAATGTGAACTTTAGCCTGAAAAGAGGGCAGTGCCTTGCTCTGGTTGGCGAATCCGGCTCGGGTAAGAGTGTCACCGCACGAGCACTGGTTGGCTTAGCCGGTGATCGACTTGCGGTGCAAGCCGAGAGATTGACATTGCAGGGTGAATCGTTGTTAGGGCGCAGCGACGCATGGTGGCAACAGGTGCGCGGCACTAAGGTCGGCTTCATTCTGCAAGACGCGCTGGTGTCGCTCGATCCGCTTCGCCCGGTAGGCAAAGAGATCGCTGAAGCACTGGCATTGCATGGTTGGGGCACGGCATCCAGCCGACAGCAGAAAGTACATGCTCTTTTGGAAGAGGTGGGCGTCCCACAGGCAGAGCTTCGCGCTTCTCAGCGGCCAGGTGAACTTTCTGGCGGTTTGCGTCAGCGAACGTTAATCGCATCGGCCATTGCGTTGCATCCGGAGGTGCTCATCGCGGATGAACCGACGACGGCGCTGGATGTCACGGTTCAGGCGCAGGTGTTGGATGTGCTGCGTCAGATGCTGGATCGCGGGACGAGTGTGATCCTCATCAGCCATGATCTCGCAGTCGTGGCAAAAATTGCCGATCACATATTGGTGATGCAGGGTGGCAGCATTGTAGAGTCAGGTTCTGCACAACAAGTATTGCAGCATCCTCAGCACGCCTATACCCAGGGACTGATTAAAGCGATCCCCAGTGATCACACCAAAGGGCATCGTTTATCCGGTGTCGCGGCGGTAGAGATTCCATCGACTCTCGCAGCCAGAAAATTTGCAGATGAAGTGCTGTTGGAAGCACGGCATATCATCAAGCATTTTCGCGGTCACTCAGCGGTGGCCGATGTGTCATTTCAGCTAAAACGCGGTGAAACACTCGGTATTGTTGGTGAATCGGGTTCGGGTAAAACCACACTCTCGCGAATTGCTCTGGCGCTAGAATCACCTGATAGCGGAGAGGTGCTGTATGGCGGTAAACCCTGGAGCCACGCCACCGCCTCGCAACAGCGGGCGATTCGACGCCAAATCGCGGTGGTTTATCAGGATCCCCTATCCTCATTTGACCCACGCTGGCGCGTTTCCGACATCTTACTGGATGCCATCGCGCTGGATCCGTATCCCGCCAGGCAAACACCGCGAGAACGGGCCATCAGTCTGCTGCAATCCGTCGGGCTCACCGCAGATCATTTGCATCAATGGCCTGCGCGCATGTCGGGTGGACAGCGTCAGCGCGTGGCGATTGCCCGTGCCATTGCTACGCATCCTCAGGTGATTGTTCTCGATGAAGCCGTCTCTGCCCTGGATGTCACTATTCAGGCCCAGATCCTCGATCTGCTAAGCGATTTACAAACGCAGTTGGGGGTCAGTTACCTGTTTATCTCCCACGACCTGGGCGTCATCCACCACATGAGCGATCGCGTTTTGGTGATGCAAAACGGCATCGCGGTGGAGCAGGGCAATGCAGATGATGTCTTCTATCGCCCGCGCCACCCCTATACCCAGAAATTACTTGCCTCGCTGCCCCGTCTGGGTGCGGCTGAATTAGCCTGATTGCCAACGGAGAGAACATGTCTCGTGAACTGATTTATAACGGCTTTTTACATTTGACGCCTAACCACCACAGCCATGGCTACTGGCGTACTCCAGAAGGCCAGGTTCAGTACAAATACAACCAGCTTGATGCTTACGTCAATACAGTGAAAACCCTTGAAAAGGGCTTGTTTGATACGTTGTTCATTGCCGATGTAGTGGGAGTGTATGACATTGAATATGGTGATGGTAAAACCACCATCCGCGCCGGGACGCAATTTCCTGAGCCCGATCCTATTACCATCCTTTCAGCACTGGGTCTTGTGACAGAGCATCTGGGGCTGGTCGTCACCAGCAACGTGATTCAATCCCACCCCTTCTCGTTTGCCCGTCAGATATCTTCGCTGGATGAATTTACGCGGGGTCGCATTGGATGGAACATCGTGACTTCATATCTCTCTAATGGCTTTCGTAATTATGGCTTTGATGAGATTGTGCCGCACGATGATCGTTACGAATGGGCACAGGAATATCTGGATGTCGCTTATAAATTGTGGGAACTATCCTGGGAAGAGGGCGCGGTTGTTCACGATCCCGCGACCAACCGCTTTTTCGATCCCGATAAGATCCATAAAATCAATCATGTCGGTAAGCGATATCGTGTAGAAGGCCCGCATATTGTGGAACCTTCACCACAGCGCAGCCCGGTATTTTTCCAGGCTGGCAATTCAGAAGCGGGCCGCCATTTCGCCGCCCGTAATGCCGAAGTGACCTTCCTGCCTTCACAAACGCCTGAAACTGCAAGCAAAGATATCGCTACTCTTAACCGGGATGTGGTGAATTATGGCCGCCAGCCTGAAGATCTCAAAAAGCTGGTAATGCTTTCAACAGTGATTGGTTCCACTGAAGAAGAGGCAAAACGTAAGCAGCAATATCTCTTCGACAATATTGATATCAATGCATTACAGGGGTTCTATAGCGGAGGTTCAGGTATTGACCTGGCCAATATCGATCCTGATACGCCACTAACGGAATTAAGTCGCCGCGAGGAGTTCAGCCAACATATGCGTTCTAAATTCCGTATCGCTGTCGATGCGGATTATGGCCAGGGACGTGGGCTGACCTGGCGCGAATACCTGATAAAACATGCTTTATTGCCCGGCCGTTTTGCCGGTACGCCGGAGCAGATCGCCGACAAAGTACAGCAGTTTGCTGATGCAGGCGTGGATGGCTTTAACGTGGTTCCGGTCACGACATTGGGCTGGTGGGAAGAGTGGGTTGAACATGTGGTGCCGGTATTACAGAAGCGTGGTCTTGCTCAAACGAACTATAAGCAGGGTACATTGCGTGAGAAAATTTTCGGTAAAGAGAGCCGGTTGCCAGACTCTCATCCGCAAAGGAAATTGCGCTTGAAATAAAGATGATCTCAAACCCACGTTCTGCAAGGTGGGTTACTTTCATGTACCGAAAATGAATGTTTCAGACGATTTCGATTCGGGGGGTTAATTATCACTGATGCCTATGCAGAGTGGCCAGGGTTTCGATTTCGGGTCTGATTAAAGTAGTGAGTTCAACGAATGGATGGTGCATCAGTTATAATGCATCGGGATCCTATTATGGACGAAAATCATTTATAGCTTTGCTAACATTGCTCAGCTTAAACAGGGAGGTTTAATGAATACCGCAACTATCCGCGCCGTCATCGGTGGAACGCTTTTAATGGCATCGTGCTTATCGGCGTCTGCCGCACAGCCTTTGCCTATATCTCCAGAACATCCTAACTCACAGCGAATCTCCGTGGAGATGCAAGGGGCGGGAACGGATATCATATTGATTCCGGGGCTGGCGTCTTCACGCGACGTTTGGGCTGATTTATCTGCAAAATTACGCAAGAGCCATCGCATTCATCTTGTAGAGCTGGCGGGATTTGCGAGTACGCCTGCCATTGCCAACCCGGACGGGAAAATCATGGCTCCGGCAGTTGACGCCATTGCTGCATATATTCACGCCCAGCACATCAAAGCCCCGACGATCATTGGCCATTCTCTTGGGGGAGAAATGGCATTGATGCTGGCTGCCCGTCATCCTGATCTGGTGGGTCGCGTGATGGTCGTTGATGCATTGCCCTTCTATTCGTTATTGTTCAATCCAGCGGCGACCAGCGAAACTGTCGCCCCGCAGGCCACTGCCACGCGAAATTTAATTTTGGGACAGTCGCCGGAGCAATTCGCCGAGTTTCAGAAAGCATCCCTAGCTCGCTTAGCCAGGACCGAAGCGGTAAGGCCAGCACTGGTGGCGGCAGGAATCCATTCCGATCGTAAGACCATTGCCGATGCAGTGTATGAAGTGATGATTACCGATTTGCGTCCCGAACTGGGCAGCATTAAAGCGCCGATTGAGGTCGTATACGCGTACGACACGTTATTTGGAATACCTGCAGACAGCGTGGATGCGATGTATAGTCAAGCCTATGCTGCAGCACCCGATATCCACTTCACACGGATCGATGACAGTTTTCACTTTATTATGCTTGATCAGCCAGAACGGTTTTCCGACGCGGTTGAGTCGTTTTTGAATGGCGATGCAAGCGAAATGCAGTCGCAAACTGATTGAAATTTGGGAGGGATGGTCGGAATAGACCGTGGCCTCGGTTCAACAGAGTGTATGGCGCAGATATTGCGCAGGATGCATGTCTGACATGAAAGAGATGTGGGGACGAGACGGCAAGGGCCGCTGTGAGCGAGCAGCATAAGTCGCTGCTTCGTGATCTGGAATAGAGCTTTATTGGTGCGACGGGTGAGAAGAACAGTCCTCATTCAAAAGCTTTCTCATGTTTCTGCTTTCGTTGTCGATAACCTGATTGCTGGCTGAGTGATGGTTTCACTCAGCATTTATTTTCATTTCAAGCGATAAGGATATTTATGAACAAGCTTTGTGTTGCGGCGTTGTTGGCTCTGAGTTTAACCGGCTGTGCTCAGCAAACTTTCGTAATGAAACAGAATCAAGTTGGCGCGGCGACGAAAACCACCAGCCAGCCGTTCTTTGTTTCAGGTATCGGTCAGCGTAAGAGCATTGATGCGGCGCAGGTGTGCGGCGGCCAGGAAAAAGTGAGTCGGGTTGAAGTTCAGCAGACGTTTGTTAATGGCTTACTGAGCGTGGTGACGTTTGGTATCTACACGCCACGAGAAGCGCGCGTTTATTGCGCCATCTGATAATGCGTCAGGCCGGTTCACCGGCCTAATCCTGCGCCTGTTGTTAAATCGCATTAGTATATTGTAACTATTAAATTCTGCTGTCGTACCGCTGCGCGGCTTGCCTGCTGACGACGTTACTCGAAACGAGTTAAGGCAACGTCCCCCCCTTGATTAAGGATAGCGTTGCATCGAGCTATTCAACTCACAGGGACAACAAGACCATAACGGTTATATCTGCACTCATCAGACAAGCCCAGGAATTACCTGTTGAGCTATATAAAACATTAACCTGGGATCGGGGAGCTGAAATGACCAGCCACACCCGGTTTACTGTAGCAACAGACATCCAGATTTACTTCGGTGATCCTCAATCTCCCTGGTAACGTGGCTCAAATGGAAATACGAACAGGTTGCTAAGACAATATTTTCCAAAGGGAACTGACTTATCAGTTCTCAGTCAGCGGAGACTAAACAGCGTTGCCAGACAGCTCAACGAAAGACTGAGAAAAACGCCAGAATATGAATCACCCGCAGAACGGTTCAATAAGTGTGTTGCGTCCATCAGTTGAGCTCATAGCACACAGCTGCCATTAGTATCCTTCCTTCCGAAGCCCCTTTAAGCTCCAAGGTAGAGAGGTCGTCAGTCCGTTTACGTTAAGCCGCAAAGTGGTTGGCTTCGCCGAACCGTCATGTGCTTCGATTTGGGCCTGACTGCTTGAGCCTTATGGCAAACCAGAGACATGATCAGGCAGTTAAAACTGCACTATTCAATTTTTCTTAAAGCCTGATTCCAGGAATCAGAGCCTAATATCACCGCACCGCACCGCACCGCACCGCACCGCAATGAAGGTTGCTACATCTTATATGACAGGTTCTGACTATTTGCTCTAAAGATCTTAAGGGGGGCTGCCGTCATCGCATTCCGAAATGGAGCAAGCGAAGCGCAAAAGCGCGGGTAACGTGGTTGCCTGAGACGTGTTACGCAGCCCCGAAAGATTGTGGATTCGGCGCTAATTTATATTTCTATAATCAGGTCCATTTATATTTTTAGTTTACCTGGCCAAATTCTTAAATCAGATCTCCCGCCTCACAATTCCTTAACTCAAACCAGGCGTTTCCCGCGCAATACGTAGATACTCATTACACCAGATGCCAAACATTAAATTTCTGAAACAAATTATATCAGCGACTTAACTTCCAGCGCAGCAGAACGTCGCTGTGCGCGTTGTCTTTCTCTGTTGAGGAATACGTTGTGTTCAAATTAAATCCGGTGTTACTAAGCCTTGTGGCGGCGCAAGGTTTGATATTCCCTATCTCACTGTCGTGGGCGGCGGAGTTAAAACCCTACACGCCTGAATTAAATGATAATAAGGTCGGCGCTTATTGCTTATGCAATGGCAGCACGCAAACACTGAGCGGCTTGCCGCAGTTTGCGCCTGGCGAAAGCGGTGCCAGCAGCGTCACATTGGGCGAATTGCAAAGCGTGGGTCGCATTATCAATGACAACCTGATTGACGCGCCGCGTTTGCAGATCGGCGAACAAAATCATGTGGTCAACGTTTACTATCCCGGCACCGATACCACCCTTAGCTATGAAGTGGTGAATTCCGATGAGATCGTTGAACTGCCCACGGTCGGTTTAAATCAGGTGGTGCCGGATTATTACGACGTCAATGATAAACAATATATTAATGCGCGCATTGCTTCAGTAAGCAACGGCAGATTAAATATCGACATCGGTGAACAGGGCGCTGCAACAAATTCCACAACTAACGGCTGGTCAATGGCCGCTAAACAGAGCCAATTATTTGCCGCCACTAAAAAAGGGAATATCAATTGGAACTCTGATAACCGTATTACCTTCACCGCCGCAACGCCGCCTTACGGTGGCGATCGTCTGGCTTACGATGTAGGCGGATTAGTCGAATATCCGCAATACGTCACCGTCAACGGTAATTTTGGTTTCAGCGAAGAGTATTACGTGAATAGCCTGAGCGATCTGCGCGCCTACAATAACACGCTGATTAGCCTGGTGCTCAACGGCCAACTCGACATCAGCGATTATCGCACCCAACTCGACAAAGGCTACGCGTTACGCGAAGGCCGCGTGGTGTATCGCATGAGCGCCAATAACGTTGGTGATGAAGTGGCTGAACCGCTGAATGATCAGGTGGTGTTGAGTGCCGACGGTGCGAACGCCAGCGTGAAAATTAATCGCGGCAAAACCCTCGAAGTGATGAACGGCGGCAGTGCGGTGATGCGCGCCAGCAACGGTGCACAAGCCACGATCAACGGCAAACTCGCCAGCACCACTTCGGGTTTGGAATTACTTAACAACAGTCGCGGCCGCAACAACGGCACCATCAATCTCGGCTTTCTTAATAACAGCGATGGCAGCGGCGTCGATAGCAGCACCGTCGGCAAGGCCGGGCGCGGTATTCTCGCCAGCAATCGCAGCCACTTTAGCAATTACGGCGTGATCAACTTCCAGCCGGGCAGTGGCGAAAGCCAGGGGCTGTGGCTGTTTGATTCACGCGCCGTTAACCACGGCAACATCAATATAGGCGTGGCAGACATCACCGGCAGCGGCTCGGCGGTTGGCGTGCTGGCAAGCGGTTCCGGCGGATTTACCAACGCGCAGGACGGCGTTATATACGTCGGTCGCACGCCGCAAAACAGCAAAACCGATCCCACCGAAGATGTAGCGGTGAATCTCAGTGGCGGCGTGAGCGCCGTGGTGGTGTCGGGCGACGCACACGCGGTGAATAACGGCAAAATCGTGCTCGGTTCTAAAGTACAACACGCGGTAGCGATGCGTGCACAATATGGCGCGGACGCGCTGCTACGCAACAACGGCGTAATCGACATCAACGGCCAGGCGCAAGTGCAGCCCGCCGAGAACATCGGCATGTTGGTGGTCGATGCGGGCAGTAACGGCAACGTGGGCAATGCGGGCACCATCAACCTTAATGGCTACAACAGCACCGCTATCAAAGTCATCGCCAACGCGGGCGAAAGCGCCAAAGCGTATTCGCGTGGTGCGATCGATATCACCAGCGATGCCGACCGCTTTGCCTTTTCCAATAACACCGCCGTTTGGGCGATTGGCGCAGCGGGCGGCAGCGCCGTCGCTAATATTAGCGGGCCGATTCGCCTCGGCGGCAGCGATGCGATTGGCATTCGCGCCGAAGGCAATGCCACGGTGAACGTTAGCGCCAACGCGATTCCGGTCGCCGTGCCGCGCGATGTTTTCTCGCTGCAACGCCAGATCAGTTTTTACACCAAAGGGGAAAACGCCAAAATCAATCTGCCGGAAAACGGCAGCTACAGCTCTGAGGTTTACGGCGGCACTATTTTCCGCGTGGAAGATGGTGCCGACTTTAACGGGCGCGGATTAACGCTAGCGGCTAACAACGCCTTCGCTACCGGCGTGTTTGGCGGCGGCGCGGGAACGGAGGTGAATACCAACGGTGCAACCTTCACTATCGCTGACTTTGCGCAAGGTTTACAGGTGACGCACGGCGCGCATGGGCTGATCAACGCCACCACGCGCTTCAATATGAACGGCGTGTCAGCGATAGCGGCGATTGTTGATGGCGTGCAGTACACGCTGCAAGGCGTGGAAATCAATCCTGCCACGGATTTCGATACCGATACGCAACTCACCAACCATGCGGCAATCAGCGGCGGCGCCAACCAGCAAATCGGGTTAATTGCCCGCAATCAGGCGCAACTGATTAATACCGGCAAGATCAGCTTAAGCGGCGTCGGCACCACCAGCATTTCCGCTGAGGACGGCGCGAAAGTGACCAACAGCGGAGAAATCAACGTTGGCGGGCGCAGCCGAGGATTGTTTGCTGATGGTTTACCCTTCCTCGGCGACCGCACCACGCTGACCGAAATTTTTAACACCGGAACCATTAATGTACGCAGCGGAGAAGATCTCACGCCGCTCAATGCTTATGGCTTAATTTCTTATCATCAACTGGCGCGTATTAATCAAAACAGCACCATCAACCTCTACGGCGGCGGCGCGGTTGGCGCTTATGCTTTCGCCGGTGGACGCATTACGTTCGGCGCGGACAGTCGCGTGGTGTTTAATGCTGATGAACAAACCGGTTATCGCGCCGCTGGTAACGGCACGCGCTTAGTCAGCAACGGTAACAATGTGAATGTGAGCACCGCGAATTCAAAGCTATATGAAATCAGCGGTGGCGCGTGGTTGTACACGCAAGGTTTTGGCAATGTCACGCTGAGTGGCAACAACAGCATCGGCATCCAGTTATCTGGCGCGGAATCCCTGGTCAGCAGCACCGATAATTATCTTACCACCGGCTATAACGCGACGGTGATGAACGCCAGCGATGGCGCGCAGGGCGTAATCACCAGCAGCATTCAACTTAACGGCCCAAACAGCACCGCTGCGCGAGCCAGCGGCGAAGAAGCAGAAATCTACGCCGCTTCAACTATCACGGGCAACGCGGATTACGCCACGGCGTTTAATGTCAGCGGCAACTCGCGCATTTTCAATCAGCCCAATGCATCAGTGATCCTGACAGGGCCGAACAGCACCGGCGCACGTGTTTCTGGCGGCGGTAACTTCATCAACCGCGGCACGATTCAAATCAACTCGGGAACCGGCGTGGATGTTACCAGCGGCTTTGGCCAATACACGCCTATCAACAGCTCGCTGCAGGTCAATAACGGTATCGCCGCGTTGCGCGTTGGCAACGGCGGGACGATGAATGTGCTGGGCGATGGACAAGGTAACAGCGCGATTCAGGCCAGCGGCAGCGCGGACGGCGTGCTGTTGGATGAAGGTGCGCAGGGCTTCGCCGCCAGCAATGTGATTATTGGCAGTTACGGCAGCGGTAGCGTGATCAATAACCGGGCAGAAACCGCCAATATCTCGTTGAACAACGTGATGTTAGATGTCACACGCGGTAACGGTGTGCGTTCGGCAACTTCGTTTGATCCTAACGGCAGCGCGCTGATCAACGTCAGCGGCGGCACCGGTTATCGTTTCGAGAACGCTGATGGTTCTACCTCCAGCAACGATCTGGTGATCGGCAAAGATTACGCCATTCTGGTTTCAGGTCCGGGCAACGGCGTAATTGCTAACACCACCGGTAAAGTGATTTCGCAAGGCTCGATTGGCATCCGCGATTTTAGCGGTGGATCGGCAATCATTACTAAAACCGCCAGTCAGGTGATTAACCAAGGTTCAATCGTCTCGCTCAGCCGCGTTGCGCCGCTGATCGACCTGCGCGGCGGGCAAACGGTGTTTATTAACCAAGGCACCATCAGTGCGCCATTCCCCGATCAGGTGGTGGTTGCGGGTGGCGGGACGGATGATGTGATCGCTTTGCTTGACGGCGCGGTGATTGGCGATGTGAACACCGGCAACGGACGCGATGAACTGATTGTCACCGGCGGCTCCATCAAAGGCAGTTTGACGATGGGCAACGGTGCGGCAAATCAGGCCACGGTGCAGAAGGTGAGTCTGGCTGATACGCGCCATATCACCACGGAAAATGGCGCGGGCAGCACGCTCAATCTCAGCCAACTCAAGGCGCGCGGCGGTTCGTTCGCCAGCGATGATGCGGCAAAAGGCACCAATCTGGGTTCAGGCTGGAGCACGCTGAACTTCCACAACACCCAATGGACGCTGACCGACAAAATCAAACTGGCGCACAGCACCATTAACGTGGATGCAGGAAGTACGCTGTTCGCGGGTGACAACGTCAATCCGCTGTTGCAGGGCGCGAGCGATGATTCGCTGGTGGTGAATAACGCGGGCACCCTGGATCTCACCAACGGCGGCAACACGGCGGCCAATACCTTAACCATCGACGGCGAACTGGCATCGGCGGGCGGCAGCGTCAGGCTGAACGCCACAGCGGCAAGCAGCGATGTGGTGCTGGTGAATGGCGCGGCATCGGGCGTGACGCAGGTTGAAGCAAAACTCGCGGGAGCGCCGCTGTTCGACAGCAACGGCGATGGCGTGATCGCTGCGAACGAAGGCGTGTCGCTGGCGCAGGTTTCCGGCAGCGCGAATGCCAACAGCTTTGTGCTGAAAAGCGGCTATGTCGCATCCGGGCCGTGGCAATACGGTTTATACAGCTTCGCACCGGGCAGCAATGACGCAGCCCGCAGCGCGGTAGGCGGCAGCGCGTGGGATTATCGACTGGCGAACACCTTCGTGTGCGAAGACGGCAGCCTGTGCCAGCCGTCAGCAGGCAGCGCACAAAGCGGCGCACGTCTGGCGGTCACGCCGCAGGTGCCGTCCTACCTCTCTGCGCCGGTTGGTCTCGCTTATTATTCGCTGGCAATCACCGACGATCTGCATAAACGCCTCGGTGAACTGCGCCAGCAGCAGGCAAATCCGGATGCGGTTGGCGGCGAGATGTTCATCCGCTACATCGGCTCCAACCTGAAATACCAAACCAGTCAAAGCGTCAGCCATTACGGCTACGACTTCGATCTCGACTACAGCGCTGTCCAGCTCGGCGGCAACGTCATTCGCGTGGATGGCGCGGACAGCAGCCTGCGCGGCGGCGTGGCCTACACGCGCGGTAATACGCGCATTCGCCCGCACGCAGCAGATGGCTACAGCTCGACCAGCTTCGACAGCGATACGCTATCTCTGTACGGCACATGGCTGCGCGACAGCGGTTTTTACGTGGACGGCTCGCTGAGCTGGGGCTGGCATCGTGGCGCGACTGACATTGCACGGCAGAAAGATGTCGCCAAACCAAAAGGCAACGGCTGGACGGCTTCGGTTGAAACCGGTTATCCGCTGGAACTGGGCGGCGGCGTGCGCATCGAACCGCAGGCGCAGATCACCTGGCTGCAAATGAAGATGGACAGCTTCACCGACCGCGAAAACACCCGCGTTTCCTACAACGATTACAGCCAGACGATTGGCCGCGTCGGCGCGCGCGTGGATAAAACCTGGCAGGACATCAGCGCGAATCAGTACACGCCGTATCTGCGCGTGAATTACACGCAGGGTTGGGGCGGCACCGCGAAAGCGAAGATTGGCGCTGCGGATGTTAGCGGCGGTGAAATCTTCGAAAGCGGCAAGTTCGGTAAAATGTGGGATGTCGGCGTGGGCGGCACCGCGACGGTGAACAAGGATGTGGCGCTGTACGCGGAGGCGGATTACCGCAAAGAGATCGACGGCAACGGCGCGAAAGGCTGGCGTTACAACGCGGGCGTGCGCTGGTCGTTTTAATTGAACCGGTCGCCGTTATGGCGACCGGAAATATTTCACGTTTTAAAACCTGCGAGTTAAATGGAGCTGCGTCTCCGGTTTCCTGGTCATTAAACCTGATACTCTCTAAAGCCAGATGGCCCCCTTCGGCTCCCCGGCGTCTCGAGTCGTCAGCCCGACTGCGCTAACCGGCAGAAACGGCGTTTTGGGCCTTACGGTTTGGGTCTGATGCCAGGGAAGTAGTGACTACTATTGTATAACTGAGGATGGCGATGGCGTCTCGTCTGGGCACGATGCCCGTTAAGAGCAAACAGCGGACTTCGCAAAAGATAATAAAGCGGGTTATGTGGCACGATTAATATGCCGTAGCGTGGGTTATTACGGTTACGCAGCCATCATATCTGAGCACGTTTGCAGAAAATGAAAGCATCGCACGCCCTTAATTTGGCTTCATAAACTGCAGTGGCTCAAGCCAGCCTTGACTATTTTTTACACTGAACCTGACTCATCATGATTGTGCCCGCATTTGCCTAAAGCACATGCATTGCCTCTCCGTTTCACCAAAGCTTGTGCATGACGCAGAACCTCGCGCGCTTCCAAAGGCCCGCCGTGCCCCATGTGAAAACGCAGTCCACCCTTTTCCACCATTCGAATCAGTTCACGCGACACGGTGGCGGGATCATCTTCGAACGGCGGCCGGATTGCGCGTCCCTTCAGTAGCATGCCACCGATCAGAATGCCTGAGGCGATCAGATCTCCCACCATCATATCCTGCGAGCGCAGCTCTACCGCGATTGATCCTGGTGTATGCCCGCCCGTGTGCCGCACGACACCCTCTACTCCAAAATCGAGGAGATTGAAGGCATCGCCGTTGTTCATCATGATGTCAGGGAGAAAACCGTCGTAAGGTTCATGCGGAATTGGCGTCTTGAGAAACAGTTTACCGACCCAACTCGTCGTGCAGTACGTCATCGGTTCCTTGCGGCTATAAAAATCTGCGTCGGCCTGATGCGCAAGAATGGGCGCCCCCGATAATTCACGCAATCGTGCAGCGCTGCCGGCGTGATCGGTGTGGGCGTGCGTGACGACGATCAGCTTAATATCGCGAAACGTCAGGCCATATTGGGCAAGCGCCTTGCCGATTTTGCGCTCTGAACCGGGAATACCCGTGTCGATGAGTATGCAGCCTGCTTCACTGCGGATGAGATGGGCGTTGACCATACCGAAGGGTAAAATCGGAAGGGTAATGATCTGGGTCTGAAACATGGATTATCCCTGGATGAGCAAGCGCCGATGAAAAGCGGGTGTTTAGTTCTGATGATAGGCTGCCGTTGTGTGCGTTACGGCCGCCTCAACATCACTCAGCAGCCAGAACGATAAAGTCAGCAACGACGAGCGGATGCGACAACATCGGTACATGGCTGGAAGCGACACGTTTGATAGTTGCATTCATGCGCGCGGCCATGCGTTCCTGCTCCACAGGCAAGATAGCCAGATCGTGTTCACCAATCAGATAGAAACTAGGGCGAGTACGCCATGCGGCCTGTGTCAAGGTGCCGCCGAGAGCTGCGCCATTGATAGGGCCCTGTGTTGCATGCAAAATTTTCTGTTCGATGGGATCGAGATCCTGTGCGAAAAGGGTGGCGATACCTTCAGGAGTGAGCGACAGAAAACCCTCGGCGTCTGGCCTGATCTCGTTGTTAAGCGGAGCTGCTTCAAACTTCGTGAAAAGCGATCCTGCCGACTCTCCCGCATCCGGTGAGAATGCGTCGATATAAACAAGCCGTTTTACCTTGGGATCGTTGCCCGCTTGTCCTATCACGGCACCGGCATAGCTGTGCCCAACCAGAACGATATCTCCTTGCGCCAGCGCGATTGCACGGCTAACTGCCGCGACATCGGCGTCGAAACTGGTCAGCGGGAGTTGGACGGCTCTGACAACCATGCCTTTGTTGCTCAGCAACGGTATGATTTTGGCCCAGCTGGAACCGTCTGCCCAGGCACCGTGAACAAGGATGATGTTAGTGATACTCATGATATTTCCCCTGATGTGTAGGCCGGTATTCGAAGAAGACCTTGTAGCCGACCCATTCATCATCGCGACAACTGAACCTGGCAGCAATCGCCTTGCTACGCTGAAAGCTGCCAAGTGTCTGTGATAATCTGCCAAAGTCAGTTTTAGTAGATTAGCGACCGGGAACCCGGATCATTTTTGACAACAGTAAGAGGCCCTGATGGCAAAAAGAGACGTTGCAATTGTCATTTTCGAAGGCGTTCAGGCGCTAGATGTTGCAGGTCCGCTGGACGTGTTAGCAACGGCTAATGACTTTTTGCCCGAAGAAGACCATTACCACTGTGTTCTGGTCGCGGCCAGCACACAGCACTTGCGCAGTTCCAACGGAATGCTGGTGGTTGCTGACCTCAGCTTCGAGCAGGCCGAGCGATCTTTTGACACCGTTCTGGTGGCCGGCGGTCCGCATCTTCCTACCACTCTGCCTGACACGGCCATGTCAACGTGGCTAAGGACGTGGGGGGTTACGGCCCAGCGATATGGCTCGATTTGCACCGGCGCTTTTGTTCTTGGTCATGCCGGGCTTCTCGATGACCAAACTGTCACCACCCATTGGCTTTGTTCCGCGCAGCTTGCTAGTCAGTTCCCCTTAGCGCGGGTCGAGCAAGATCGGATCCATGCACGCGACGGTCGCCTGGTGACATCCGCTGGCGTAACAGCCGGCATAGACCTGAGCCTCGCTTTGGTTGGAGAGGATCATGGATCTGCCATATCGCTTGCATGTGCCAAGATACTCGTCGTTGTGGCGCAACGGCAGGGTGGTCAATCCCAGTTCAGCCCGTTGCTCATTGCAGAACGCGCCCCTGAAACCCCACTGGGAAAGGTACAAACCTATGTTATGGAACATGTGGGCGAAGCCTTTCCGGTTGAGCGGCTGGCAGAGATTGGCGGCGTCAGCCCGCGCAGCATTGCACGTCTCTTCGTTACGGAACTGGGCATCACACCACATGAATTCGTGGAAGGAGTACGCCTGGATCAGGCTCGCAACTTGCTTGAATCGACAGAACTGCCTCTTAAGACAATCGCTTTCGACTGTGGCTTTTCCGGTCCCGATCAGATGCGTAGTGCTTTTCAGCGGCGGATCAACGTTACGCCGCTGCAATATCGTGCAAGTTTCAGACGTGTTTAAGCAGACTTAACACCCACACCACGCCAAATTGATCCTTCACCATTCCAGATAAAGGAGACCATGGTGAAGGCTGCAGCGGCTGGATGATCTCTGCCTGCTCAATAAGTTTGCTCCAGTAACTTACAACGTTATCTTCTTTGGTCTCTTCGACTACGACATACATTGCATTTTCGCCAGGGTGCCATGACTTAGCGGACTGCACATCGTAAGCCATGATCCGAAAACCGCTGTCAGCCAAGAGTTGCCCCCACATCACATCGTCTGGCGCCTCTGCCGAACCAGCATCGTGCGCATCAGCGTAAGTGACCACGCTTAGCTGGCCTCCAAACACCGATTTGTAGAACGTCAATGCCTGACGGGCTTTGCATTTGAAATTGAGATGAGTGGTAACAGTGGCAGACATGATGTATCTCCTGGATTGAATGAAATCTCATTCTAGAGGGACATGGTGTCAGTTTCTGGCAGTAGGGTTCGTCCGACGAGGTGTTCTTTGTGTCGTCTTTCACTGAGCAGAGCCTGCCGACACTTGGGGAAGTGAATATCATGCCGGGATTCTGTTTCTGAATGGCGCAGGATTTCGGGGCAGGGTTACCTGAGGGCTGGGAAGCCTTAACATGCGAATGACGCCCTCAGCCACCTGCTGTGGTCTTATAACAGCCAAAAAGATCAGTTCTGCCGGAAGTAAGGCCTTCTCCCATAAAAGCTTCGTTTTTCATCGGTTAGCAGGCCGGGTCTAATCACAATATACGCTTTTGTGCTTTAACGGCATGGGTCTGCAAGTCAACGTTAATATCTGCATCGGGCAGAGGCCACTCTGCCTGCTTTGATCGCGCTTAAAGGCGGCATTGTCGTCAGGCGGCTTAAAGTTCAATGCAGTCGCTATTGGGTGGGTGACGTTTACGCCATTCTGTTGGAGGCAGGTTGAAGTGCTGTTTGAATGCGCGAGAGAAGTGCAATTGGTCGTTGTAACCTACCGAACAGGCAATGACTTTAATCGGTAATGACGCATCCTGCAGCAGGTTTTTTGCCATGTTCATACGTACATTGAGGAGATATTGTTTAGGTCCGACGCCAAATGATTGTTGAAACATGCGACTAAGATAGCTGCGGTCAAGACGGCAATGCTGTGCGATGTCGCTGATGCTGATCGGGTTTTGATAGTTGCGTTCAATAAAGGTAGTGGCTTGGTCGAGATGCTTGTTTTTGCCATTCGAATTAACCATATTTCCTTTGCCGTGGCAGATTAAAGCATCAAATAGCAGGCAAGTTAATCCTGCGAGTTTAATGGATCGCGCGGTGTCTTCTTCAATTATTAAATCCAGTGTTTGTGCGATTTCGGCAATGCCCTGTGTATTTTTTGCTGCCCATACTGGATTGTCACGAAGTAATCCACACAGTTCAAAGGTGCGCTGTGCAATAAGGCCATCCACTTCCAGCCACATATATTCCCATGGATTTTTTTTATCTGCGACGTAGGTGGTGATTTGATGTGGAAAGATTAAAAAAGCTTCGCCTGCCGTGATGTTCCAGTTGCCTTGTTCCGTAACCAGGCTGCCTGAACCATTGACAACATAATGCAGTAAAAAATGTTGCCGCACGGCGGGACCAAACCGGTGTGCCGCGGTACAGGCCTCATGACCAAACTGATAAATATTGAGTCCGAAATGCAGCATATGTTCCGGCAGTAAGTATTTCTCCATATCACATCCGTTAACTTGAAGTTACACAAGCCTTTGTAGCACAGAAGCCATGCGGCACATGCCCTGTAATCATTGCGAAAATACTTTGTGCGAAGTGCATCACACTTTGTAGTACGCTCTACTATTCTGCTATAGCGATGTCACATTTATACATATCACTTCGCTCGCTGCATGATTATGTTTAGGTCACTCAGTCGAGAATGGCTTAATAAAGGTGATGAGATGAAAATAACGTTCATTGGAGCGGGGAGCACTGTTTTTGCTAAAAATGTGCTAGGTGATGTGTTAGCAACAGAGACTATTTCTGATACTGAAATTGCATTGTACGATATTGATGCTCAGCGGCTTGATGAATCATACAAAATGCTGACGAATATTAATTCAAATATTAATGCGGGTCGTGCGCGCATTGAAAAGTATGCAGGTGTGGAACAGCGTCGTGCAGCCTTAAATAAGGCAGATTTTGTTATCAATGCTATTCAGGTTGGCGGATACAAACCAAGCACGGTGACTGATTTTGATATTCCAAAAAAGTTTGGCTTGCGCCAAACCATTGCTGACACGCTCGGCATCGGTGGGTTGTTCCGCGCGCTGCGTACCTTGCCTGTTATGTTTGATGTGGCGAGGGATATGGAGGAGGTGTGTCCTGATGCCTGGTTACTGAATTACACCAATCCGATGGCGTCGTTAACCGGCGCTATGTTGCAACACACCGGCGTGAAAACGGTAGGTCTTTGCCACAGCGTGCAGGTGTGCGCGGAAACATTACTGAAAAGCGTTGATATGCCAACTGATAACGTGGTGTTCAATATCGCGGGCATCAATCATATGGCGTGGCTGCTGGGTATTCGCCGTAACGGCGAAGATTTGTATCCTGAAATTCGCCGCCGTTCACGCGCGATGAACAGCAAACACGATGACATGGTGCGTCATGAAATCATGCACCAATTCGGTTACTACGTGACGGAATCCTCTGAGCACAACGCGGAATACATGCCGTATTGGATTAAGCGCAATTATCCCGAACTGATTGATCGCTTCAACATTCCGCTGGATGAGTATCCACGTCGCTGTGTTGAGCAGATTGATCATTGGCATATGCAGCGTGAGCAACTTACCAATAACGAAAACCTCACGCACACGCGTAGCCATGAATACGCTTCATACATTATTGAAAGCATAATGCTTGATAAGCCTTACAAAATTGGCGGCAACGTGTTGAACAACGGGCTTATCACCAACTTGCCACGCGAAGCCTGCGTGGAAGTGCCTTGTCTGGTGGATGCGCAGGGTATTACGCCTTGCTACGTCGGCGATTTGCCGCCGCAGTGTGCTGCGCTTAATCGCACCAATATCAACACTCAGTTGCTCACCATTGAAGCGGCTGTGACGCGGAAGAAAGAGCATATCTATCACGCTGCGCTGCTCGACCCTCACACCTCCGCTGAACTGTCGATTGACGATACTGTGCGACTTTGTGACGAACTTATCGCTGCGCACGGTGATTGGTTGCCGTCATACCGCTGATTTTTGGTGAGTTTCAGGTAAATTACTCGCGCTGGCTGACAACTGCTTCATGGCTGTCGGTTGCAGCCACGCGCCGCAGGAGAGTGAACAATGAGTGTGTCTCTGAAAACGAAAATCAGCTATGGCATCGGTGCATTCGGCAAGGATTTTGCCATTGGCATCATTTATATGTACCTGATGTATTACTACACCGACGTAGCCGGTATTTCGATGGGAATGGTAGCAACTCTGTTCCTTGTCGCACGCTTTCTTGATGCGCTAGCCGATCCGATTATGGGCTGGATTGTGGAGCGCACCCGCTCGCGGTGGGGCAAATTTAAACCGTGGATTTTAGTCGGTACCATAGTGAATTCGGTAATGCTGATAGCGGTATTTAATGCGCACCATTTTCACGGAACTGAGCAGATCATCTGGATTTGGCTGACCTATCTGTTATGGGGCTTCACTTACACCATTATGGATGTGCCGTTCTGGTCGCTGGTGCCGTGCATCACACTGGATAAACGCGAAAGGGAAGCGTTGATTCCGTGGCCGCGCTTCTTCGCCAGCTGCGCTGGCTACTTAACCGGCGTGATTGGCTTACCGGCAATCCGCTGGCTCGGCAATGGTAATCAAGGCGATGGCTTTCTCTATTTTACCTACATCATCGTGCTGTTCTTCGTGATCTGCACTTTGGTCACGCTGCTAAACGTGCATGAGCGCGTGGCAACGTCGAGTGCGGCGATCCGCGATGAGAAATATAGTCTTGGCGCCGTGTTAAGCATGATTACGCGTAACCGTCCGCTGTTTGTGCTGCTGATTATGGCGCTGGCTTGGAATCTGGCGTACTGCATCATCACCGCGTTTGCCGTCTATTACTTTAAATATGTGTTTGGCCGAGAAGATCTTTTCCCATGGTATATGGCGTTCGCTGGCGTGGCGAATCTGGTCACGATTGTGCTGTTTCCGCGTTTGGTGCGTATCTTCTCGCGCCGCGTGCTGTGGCTCTGTGCTTCGGTGTTGCCGGTATTGAGCTGTCTGATGCTGGTGGCGATTACGCTGTGGTCGCCGCAAAGTGCGGTGATGATTTCCCTTTCTGGCGTGTTGGTCAATATTGGTAATGCGCTGTTCTGGGTCATGCTTGTCATCATGGTGGCTGATACGGTTGACTACGGTGATTACGCACTGGGCGTGCGTATTGAAAGTATCGCGTATTCGGTACAAACCATGGTGGTAAAAGCGGGGGCGGCGTTTGCCGGATTATTCATCGGCGCGATGTTGAGTTTGGTCGGTTATGTTCCCAATGCGGCTCAGACGGCTAATACACTATTCGGCATGCAAATGATTATGGTTGGTGCACCGCTGCTGTTCTTTGCCATCACCGTTTTTGTATATCTGCGATATTACGCGTTAGACGGAAAACTACTTGATGAAGTACAGCATTGGTTGCAGCGCAAGTATGGCGTAGAAGCTGCAGCAGTGGTGCAGCCAACAGCAGACGCTGGGCAAGTAGTGCAGGAAGTGCGTAGTTCAATATGATGTACCGTTAAGCACTAACATGAAGTTTTCATTTAGTTTTAAAGAAAACTCATCGTTATTTTCAGGATGTAAATCGTTAGGCTAGGGACCTGCTCCGTGTGCCTGAGCGAGAAGCAGGCATTCCTGCTGGTCATGTAAAAACCGGTGCTGATGCACCGGTTACCCTTCATTACGTGCACTCTTTTTTCCTGGAAGCTCTCACACCTTTTTCTCACTGCTTCCTACGGTGGTTAATTCTCCAATGTTTATGCCGCTGTATATCCGCATTCAACGACAGAATGTCGTGAACATTAACGTCATGATGATCCCCTTCGTCCCCCGGTGTACCAGATTGTGCAGCCCGATTGCGCAAACCGGCAAGCCGGCTAACTTTTCCGTACCGCCAGAAGCGGCGTTTCGGGCCTTAAGGCTGGGGTCTGATGGCAAAGATAGGGTAATTATGCTTACAGAATCGTATCTGCAATGGTCCACTGTGAGAGAGGAACGGATATTGCCAGAAGCATTTTATGAGAATTAACAGGGAGTAGGTCGATCTTAGCGTGTTATGTTAAGCAACATAAAAGTAAAAACCTAAACAGGATCTCATTCCAGTGAGTGTAAACAGTTGCCAGACCTGCGGCCAACCGCTGAGCAAAACACCAGAAACTATGAATTTTGACTGTGGCGGCGATTGTTTATATTGCATGGCTTGCCATGGTGATCCAGACGCAATTGAGGCTGTTGAGAGACTTACTGGCGAAAAAAAATGTCTGGGAAGTTTATATCGTTCAAGTAAGGTTAAAGGGCACTCATGAGCGATCTGCGGACGTTTGTGACTGTTATTACAGTTGAAAGTGCTTTGACTATGGGTGGTTAACTAGGGCAATCTTAAGTGAAGATAATTATAATCTACCTGAACTGATAATCAGCTTAGCATGCATGACATGAAATCATTGTCGGTATTTTTATAGAAATACGGAATTAATATCAAGAATAACTGGCTTAATAATCATTCCTAACTCACTTTATATTTACTCCATACTCAACTGAGGAAATCTAATGTCAGCTGATCTTCTACAAATAAGGTGTTAGTAACAAGAAGTGAAAGTTTCCGGTTGTTATTACTGCAACGTTGTACTAAACAACATTGTGGTGTGTTAATTACTTGGGAGCACATCCCATTTTGTACAAGGAAAGTTCATGTCTCAGATTTACTTATATATCTTAATTTCTATCTTAACTATAGCTAGTCCGGGACCGGGTGTATTGCTCACGTTAATGAATACACTTAACTACAGTTTACGTAGTGCCTTAGCTGGAATTATTGGAGTGGCAGTGGGTATGGGAGTGATTTCAATCATTGCAGCTAGTAGCTTGGGGGTTATTATAACAACTTCTCAGTTTGCGCTGATTGTGGTTAAAATTGTAGGTGCTGCTTATCTCGCCTATCTAGGCGTTAAGCTGTTTCGTTCGACTCCAAAAAAAATGAGGGAATCTGGAAGTGAGGGTTCTTTAATCCTTCCTTCAAAATCTTCAAGGTTCCGCCAGGGTTTTTTTGTGTCTTTGCTTAATCCAAAGCCTATCGTATTTTTTATGGCGCTGTTCCCTCAGTTTATAAACGCTGAAAAGCCCTTTATCAGCCAGTTCTGTATTTTTTCTATGATTTTTTGCGTGTTGGTGGTTATTATCCACTTCATATATGGTGCTTCGGCTAGTTCAGTTAAGAAAAAATTGGCTACTGGCAAAGCCTTTTCGTATCTGAACAAGACTGGTGGTAGTGTATTTATGGTTTTTGCTATTGGCCTAATAGGCTCTGTTATTACACAGTATTTGCATTGAGTTGTAATGTTTAATAAAGGTGTACAGAGTATTTGTGGCCGCCTTTACTTTCTGAAGACATATGTTGGTCAATCAGAGAAGATATCATTTCGATCTCGATACGCGAAGGTATCATCAAAATTCAGCTTAACTGGACTGTCCTGAAGGTGGTATTGACAGTTGCTCAAGACGAAGCAGCGTTCCAGACGATTGAGGTTTTGAGACGTTTCTGCCAGCGCTGCGCAATGATTTTCAAAGCTAATGTGTAAGTATCCGGCATAACTTAGGCATTCAGTATTAAATACTCGTTAGTACCTCAACTTCCGCTTCTGGCACTAAGCTGCCCACAAATAAGTGAAGTAGAGGCAGCTACGGGCGAACAAAAAGCGTGTATTAAGAGATTTAACGCCAATGGTTCATACGGACAACCAATGCTTCCCGTCGGCTTTCATTCGCTTTTCAAGTTCACTTCCGCGTGTTGCGAAGACACGTCCAAGAGGAAAGCCGCTTTGTTCCAACAAATAGGCCAGTGAGGCGTATTCACGTGGATACTTCGCAACGATTGACCGATCTATTTCCATAGGGCCTAACGGGAAAGTGAAGGTTCCCATATCGTAAACAGACTGACGATGGAAAAATTTCCAGACACCCTCTCTTTTTTCAGCCAAATCATAAAACCGATTGTGGCACTCACATCCAATATTGAGACTGACGTTCTCGCCGAGAATCATCGCGTTGGTTTCGAGGATCGCTTTATCACCGCGAGCATTAAACGTAATCACTGGAGAAGCAATAAGATGCTTGGTTCGCAAATCCGATGCGCCCATTCGCATTGACCCGTCGACGAAATCGCTGCCCAGCCCTTCGAACCAGGTAATTTCAATGGTGCCATCTGGGTGAAAGAGCTCGCGAAGCTGATCCCATTCTCCCAGATCGCGATGTATCCATCCGTTCACAAGGTCATTGAGTTGCTGGCGATCCGACTGCTCGTTTTGCATAGAGAGCTCTCCACTAAAATGATTGCATTAAGTTTGGTAGCGTTTGAACGTCATCACAAACAGACTGATTTTGATCAGTTGTGGATTTTTATCGCGCAGCAGCCTGTGCATTTGAAAAATGTATCAACGCTCACAGGATAGGTTACGTCTGCTTGTAGCTATGAGTTCAACTGACTACTGACGTTAGATAGGTGTAAAACGCAACCCTCAACAACCAGCACGGAACTTATCAAGATAGTCATAGAGAGGGTTGAGTACCCGTCTACCGTAACTGGCTATCCTTACTGCCACGGCGGTTATACCCGCTGTGGCTGGCATCCTGTTTATCTAATGCAGTTTGACACTTCACGCAGTAACGTACCCCAGGCAACGCGCTGCGACGCGCTTCGGGAATCGGCTCCCCGCACTCGTCGCAATACTCTGCACTTTCGCCGTGGTTGAGGTGACTCCTGGCGCGCGCGATCGCGTCATCCACGGTCGCATCAATCTGCTTTTGCACTGCACCATCTTCAGACCAGCCGCCTGCCATAACCCCTCCTGATATTCATCGACTGGTCAAAGTATAGTTCAGTAGCTATCAGGCACGATCATGCTCTCTGGCACCGGATGACGGGCATAATTTTCATGATGAATGCGGGAAGGTAACGAAATCTGCTCGCCTTCTGCTGCTTCATAAGGAACCTGTTGCAGCAAGTGAGAGATACAGTTCAGACGCGCTTTCTTCTTATCAACGCCTTGTACCACCCACCATGGCGCCTCGGCAATGTTGGTGCGATCCAGCA
Source organism: Pantoea sp. alder81 (assembly GCF_020179835.1). Taxonomy (GTDB): domain Bacteria; phylum Pseudomonadota; class Gammaproteobacteria; order Enterobacterales; family Enterobacteriaceae; genus Pantoea. Next base: position 406,260 of record NZ_JAIUDA010000004.1, read on the forward strand.
TCCTCTCTTTGGCGGCAGTGTAATCTTCCCAGCGTCGTCGGCTTTCCAAATCCATCGGACTCAGCTTCCACTGCTTTAGCGGGTCATGGATGCGGCTGAGGAAGCGCATTTCCTGCTCTTCATCGGTGATGGAGATCCAGTATTTGACGATCTGAATGCCGCTGCGCACCAGCATGCGTTCAAACTCTGGCGTGCTGTGGAAGAACTCTTCGTACTCCGTATCGCTGCAAAATCCCATCACCTTTTCGACGCCTGCGCGGTTGTACCAGCTACGGTCGAACAACACGATTTCTCCCGCTGACGGCAGATGTGAGACGTAACGCTGAAAGTACCATTGCGTGCGCTCACGTTCATTAGGTGCGGGAAGTGCTGCCACGCGGCAATAGCGCGGATTCAGCCGCTGCATGATGCGTTTAATCACGCCGCCTTTGCCTGCCGCATCGCGGCCTTCAAATATCACCACCAGACGATGACCGGTACGGATCACCCAGTTTTGCAGCTTAACCAGCTCGCCCTGCAGATGCAGTAACTCCATAAAATAGCGGCGACGCCACGCCGTTTCTTGCGGATCGTTATTGGCCGCCAGACCCAAATCCGCTAACTCCATCTCCAGCGACTCGTCATAGCTGTCATAGAATTCCTGTAAAAAGCGCGCATCAAACATATTGTTATTGTTCATTTCGTGTGCAGACATCGTCTTATCCCTGTCGAAGCAAGCGTTACAGTGAAGTCATTATCCAGTAGAGGGCGGCGGAGAGCAGTGCGGCGGCAGGCAAGGTGAGCACCCATGCCAGCACCATATTGCGTAACGTGCCGAACTGTAAGCCGCTGCGATTGGCGGCCATGGTGCCGGCAATCCCGGAAGAGAGCACGTGCGTGGTTGAGACCGGCAGACCGAATGCATCCGCTGCGCCAATGGTGCCCATCGCCACCATCTGAGCACTGATGCCTTGCGCATAGTTGAGCTGGCTTTTGCCAATCTTCTCACCCAGAGTAGTCACAATACGACGCCAGCCCACCATGGTGCCCAATCCCAGCGCCAGCGCCACTGCGACTTTCACCCACGTCGGGATAAATTGCGTTGCACCATTAAGCGCGGTTTTCAGCGCCTGCAGATTTTGCAGCGTGGCTGAGGGTAAGATCAGCGAGTGATCGGCTTGCAGACGTTTGATGGTTTCTGCTGCCAGATACATCTGATTACGCATCGCAGGTTTTTGCTCGGCGGGGATAGCCTGCAACGCGCCATATTGCTTCAGCGTGGTGCCAATGTTGCCGCTGACCTGCGCCAGCGCGGCGATCACTTTCGCATCGCGTTGGCCGGTGCGCAGATAAGTCGTTAACACATCATCAGGATGAGCAGGAGTCGGTGCGGCGCTGAACTGCAGCAGTTGTGTCTGGCTTGTTTCAGCCAGTGTAATCAGCTGTGGGATATCAGACTGCGGCACGGAACGGTTCAGAGAATAGGTCACGGGCAGGGCAGCCACCAGAATCAGCATCATCAGCCCCATGCCTTTCTGGCCATCATTGGAGCCATGTGCAAAAGAGACGCCGGTACAGGACAGCACCATCAAACCGCGGATCCACATCGGCGGCGCACCTTTATGTTTGCTGGTGGCATACAACTCAGGTTTTTTCACCACGCGCTTCATCAATACCAGCAACAGTGCAGCACACACGAAGCCGACAATGGGTGACAGGATCAGCGCATTGCCGATGTTTAATGCCTGTCCCCAGTTCACGCCGCTCATGGCGCTGCGCCCGTGCATCACGGCATTGGCGATATCGACGCCAATAATGGAACCGATCAAGGTATGTGACGAGGAAGCGGGCAGGCCCAGCCACCAGGTGGCGAGGTTCCAGATGATCGCCGAGAACAGCAGAGCGTAGATCATCACAAAGCTTTCGCTGCTGCCGGACTGCATAATGAGTTCAATCGGCAGCAGGGAGATGATGCCGAAAGCCACCGCGCCCGAGGAGCACAAGACGCCAAGGAAATTGAAAATTCCGGACCACACCACCGCCACGGTCGGGGAAAGCGAACGGGTATAGATGACGGTGGCAACGGCGTTGGCCGTGTCGTGGAAACCATTGACGAACTCGAAACCCAATGCTGCTAATAAGGCAAAACCGAGCAGCATCAACGGCAGCGCACTGCTGAATGTGACCCCGGTTTGCTGAATATCGCCGACTAATTGCGTTCCTGCAAAGAGAATGCCGGCGAGTAAAACCACGCCAAACAGGAATAGCGGTTTTTTGCTGTTTTTTACAGGGAGTTGAATCGCCGAAGACAACGGTGTAGCGGCAACATGTAAAGTTTGAGGCGTAACGTAATCGCTCATTAGAGAAAATTTCCTATAGATCGCTAAAGCGGCACAAGCACAACGATTTGTGTGGCTAACATATAGAAAATTTATGAAAGATTTATGACAGTGCTGTCAAAATTTAGTCATATAAATGCAATCTTCAAGGGCTATTTAGTAATCTGTTTTTAAATATTATCAATATAAACAATCGGTTGTATTGATTTTTGTTTGGTGATGGAAATCGGGGTGAGTTTTATTTCTGCCATAAATTTGTCATATTGGATATTGAACTGATTACCATGGATTACATTTACAGCAGGGGATCATTATCGTGCTAATTTGATTTTGGGGGATGAAAACTCATTTATATCTTTAGTGTTCGCCTATCAAACATGACGACTAGGGGTGACGTCTTTTCAACTCATCAAACAACCATTCTTTGCTGATGGGTCCAGAACTTAACTTCTGGATCATGGCGTTATCCGCATAGTTCAGCAGCCATTCTCCCAGTTCCGCCATGCCAGCCTCATAGGAACCGTGCACCTCAACAAACTTCTCCGACAGAATCAGTAACTCCATGCGCAGCGCATTGCTGCGGGTCATAAACTCCAGATAGCCTTCGCGATCGGTTTCATAATCGGGGATCTTCGACTGCACAATGACCTCTTCTTCCTGAATAGTGGTGAGCCAGTGTAAACCGCTATTTCCTCGATGTGCAGAATAATCATGCTTCACAAGTGAATATTTAATTGTGGCGGTTCGCTTATTCTATTTTTTCTTAAGCCCCTAAGATTGTGCGATTATTCATACCGAACTGACTAATCCAGATTCTCCGCCGTCACAATACGTAGTTCCACGCGGCCGTCCTGATACAGCTCGGGTTCAAATCCCTGTTCCAGATGCCTTATCAGCAGGTCAGTGGCCAGCACGGCATGCTGGCGCGCATTTTGATCCAGCGTGTAGGAGAGCGCACCAGTTTGCAGAAGATCTTTCGTCACATCGTACAATTCGTGCGTGATATAGCAGCAGCGGCCCAGCAATTGGTGTTGCTGCAATACGGCACTGATATCGCTGTTATTGTCGCCAGAGTTATAGAGCCCGACGACATTATCGGATTGTTGTAACGCTTGATTCAGCAGCGTGCGGATTTTGTGTCGTTCATCTTCTCCCGCCAATACTTCACGCAAGCGTAGCCAGGGTGCACGCTGGGTAATTGCAGCACGGAAACCTGAAATGCGTTGGATATGTGCGCTGAAATCAAAACGTCCGCTGACCATAATGACATCACCTTTGTGGGGCATGGTTTGGCTCATTAATAAGCCTGCAGTACGTCCTGCCTGATATTGATTTATTCCAACATGACAGAATCGATGCGAATTGGGTAAATCTGAAACCAGTGTAACCACCGGCACACCTTTATCTTTGCACCAGGATAAGGCTTCATGAATAACGGGATAGTCATGCCCATAAACAATAATACCGTCGCGCAACTCACCGCTTTTTTTTATCTTTTCCGCCAGTTTTTCCGGTGGATTTTCACTCACCAGCGTACGAAACAATTTAATTTTACGATAACCAAGGCGATCGGCAATATTGGCAAATTCATCGGCTAACTGCTGAAAAAACCAGGTACCATTACTGCTCAGGAAAACTTCAATCTGCCATGGATGCTGAGTGTCATCTGGCAGTAAACGCTGCAACCCAGCCTGACGTGCGGCGCGCAGCACTTTGCGTACGGTTTCCGGACGAACTCCTCCGCGCTCATTCAGCACCCGATCAACCGTTGCGATACCAACCCCGGCCAGTTCAGCCACTTTAATCAGGGTGAGTTTTTTCATTATGCTTCTAAGCCCCAGTAAAATTCATGTCTACTATTTCAACAACGCAGAGTGCGCCTCAGGTCACAGCCTGGCGTCTATTTTCGCCGTATTATGCGCAACGTTTCGTGACTGGCAAGATGTTAAATGTTGCGAGACGAAACCACACTCTACATCGTCCAGTCCGGCTTATTAAAAACTTCAATGATGGGAAACCATCAACAAAAACCTTTCAAAGCGAAGGGGGAGTCATTACTCTTTGCTGCGTTGTTAATATTTAATTAATTACGTGATTTTAATGTAAAAACTTACCTCAATATTTATCTAATAAAAGCCCAGCGGGCAGCGTCATTATTTATCCAAGAAACCTTATTTATATGGCTCAATGCCAGGCACAAATACGTCTGTTATTTGACCTGGTTTGCAATGTGAAAGCAGGGAAAACATGAAACGCAGAGAATTTCTCACTTCCATCACCGCATTGGGAGTGGCTTCCACGATCCCGACATTGGCGCAGGCCGATGAGGTGAAAGGTGGCCAGCCCTGGGAACCCGGCAAGATCCAAACGCCGCCCGCACCGCCCAGAAAAGGGGGGCTGCAATATCTCACTCAGCATGAATTCGACACGGTAGGTGCCATCGCTGAACGATTTATCCCCGCCGATGAAACCAGTCTCAGTGGCAAAGAGGCAGGGTGCGCGATCTTTATCGACCGTCAGCTCGCGGGTGATTACGGTAACGCAGTGGCGATCTATCGCCTTGGCAAATTCGTGAAGGGCACGCCAGAGCAAGGACCGCAATCCTCGCTCACTCCGGCGCAACGTTATCGCTTAGGGATTGCCGCACTGGATAAGGCGACCCAGCAACGGTTCGGCAAAAAATTCCTGGCGCTGAGCGGTGATCAGCAGGATCAGGTTCTGACGGCGATGGAAAATAACCGTCTCGATCTGGGAGAAGAGGTCGAAACCAAAGTGTTCTTTGAGCTGCTGCTGCAGAACGTGCGTGAAGGCTTCCTGGCTGACCCGATATACGGGGGCAACAAAGACATGACCAGTTGGAAAATGATTGGCTTCCCTGGCGCTCGCTATGACTTCCGCGATTTGCTGCCGAAAAAGGGACAGAAGCTCAACATCATTCCCACCAGCCTGATTGATAACACCCTTTAATTTGTTTGCTGAGCAATAAACTATGAATAACGTCCGTCCAAAAGCTGATGTCGCCATCGTCGGCCTGGGCTGGTGCGGCTCTTTGATCGCCGAAGAGCTGACCCGCGCTGGCCTGAATGTCGTTGCCATTGAACGTGGCCCGTGGTTTGAAACCGCGACAGATTTTCCGCCATCGGTCGATACCGATGAACTGCGCTGGGATACGCGCCGCAGTATGCTGCTGCCGCCCGCCGTCGAAACCACCACTTTTCGCAATAACGTCACACAAACCGCGCTACCGAGCCGGGAATGGAACCTGAACGAGCTGGGTTATAACGTGGGGGGATCGGGCACGCACTGGGCGGGGATGGCCTGGCGATTCACACCTTTTGATTTTGAACCTTACAGCCAGACAGTGAATCGTTACGGCAAGCAGCAAATCGCCAAAGGCGTGATCCTGCAGGACTGGGGTGTGACCTATGATGAGCTGGAACCTTTCTACGATCGCTTTGAAAAGATCGCGGGTGTTTCGGGCAAAGCTGGCAAGTTAAACGGTGAAACTGTTGAAGGCGGCAATCCGTTTGAAGGTAACCGCAGTAGTGAGTATCCGTTACCGGCGCTCGAAAGCATGCGCCTTACCGATATCTTCGCTGAAGGCGTGAAGAAAATTGGACTCAACCCCTTTATGGTGCCTGCAGGTCAGGCTTCACGCGCTTATGTTAACCCGCTGGGTGTGCGCATGGGGCCCTGTACCTATTGTGGCTACTGCCTTTATTACGGCTGCGGCAACTTCTCCAAATCCAGTCCAAACGCCTGTGTGATTCCGGCGCTGATGCAACGTGAGAACTTCACGGTGCTGACGGATTCAGCGGTAGTTCGCGTCAACAAGGCAGAAGACGGCAAAACTGCCACCGGTGTGACCTATCTCGATAAGAATAAGAAGGAGTGGGTGCAACCGGCTGACATCGTGATCCTCTCTGCTTTCCAGATGCAAAACGTCCGTCTGTTGCTGCTGTCGAAAATCGGGGTGCCTTATAACCCGGTGACCAAAACCGGTGTGGTAGGGCGAGCCTACAGCTTCCAGACCGTGTCGGGCGCGGCGCTCCACTTCAAAGATGAGAATCTGAACCAATACATTGGCGCAGGCGCGCTTTCTTCCCAGGTCGATGACTGGAACGGCGATAACTTTGACCATAAGGGCCTCGGCTTTATCGGCGGAGCAGGCATTCTGGTGGTGGCGCGTGGTGCGCGTCCCATCGGGAATGCCGATGCGCTGCCACCTGGCTCGCCGCGCTGGGGTAAAGAGTGGAAGAAGGCCTATACCCACGCTTTCCAAAACACTACCTTCATTTTCGGCCAGGGCACCAGCTTCTCGCACGAAGATTACTACCTTGACCTCGATCCTGAGTACAAGGATGACAACGGCAACCCGCTGCTGCGTGTCACCTTCGACTACAACGATAACGATCGCCGTTCAGCGAAATTCATTGAAGAGAAGAGTGTTGAGATTGGTAAGGCGATGGGCGCTGAAATCGTCATCGGCACCAACTCTGCTTCGGGGGCTTACTCTCCATATAACTTTGCCAGCGATCACACCATTGGCGGTGCGGTCATGGGCAGCGATCCGAAAACGTCGGTGCTCAACCGTTATCAGCAGTGTTGGGATGCGCACAACGTGTTTGTGCTGGGGGCGTCTTCCTTCCCTAACAATGCGGGTTACAACCCAACGGGCACCATTGGCGCTCTGAGTTTGTGGACGGCGAAAGCCATTATCGAGCAGTACCTGAAAAATCCAGGTCCGTTGGTGAAGGTGTGAGATGAAAAAGAGCAAACTCATTGCGGGCGTGGCGGTGATCGCTGCGGCCGTGGCAGCGGGCCTGCTGTGGATGAACGGCGATACCTCAGCGGATGATGTCGCCAGCAACAACGTTCTCACCAGCCAACCGCCAACGGCGGCTGACAACGACGCCATTGAACGTGGACGTTATGTGGCGATAGCCAGTGACTGTACCGCCTGTCACACCAAGCCGGAGAGTAAACTGCCATTAGCTGGAGGTTACTCCATCAGTACGCCATTTGGCGGCATTTATGCCAGCAACATTACGCCGGATAGCGAAACCGGTATTGGCAACTGGACCGAGCGGGATTTCTTTCGTGCGGTGCGTCACGGCAAGGGCAAAGAGGGCGAGCATCTCTATCCTGCCATGCCTTACAACGCTTACGTCAAGTTGACCGATCAGGATATGCATGATCTGTGGATGTATCTGCGTTCGGTAAAACCGATTCATTATCAGGTGCCCGAAACCAATCTGGGCTTTCCTTATAATATCCGGCTGGCGATGATGGGATGGAATCTGCTGTTTTTCAGAAACGAAGGTTTCCAGATAGACAATAGTAAAAGTGCTGAATGGAACCGAGGCGCTTATCTGGTGGAAGGGCCGGAACACTGTGCCGCCTGCCACACAGCTAAGAACCTGATTGGCGGTGACAGCAGTGATTATCTGCAGGGCGGTAATCTGGGCGAGTGGCATGCACCTGATATCACCCCTAATCCGCATGTCGGCATTGGACGTTGGTCTGAGCAGCAGGTGATGGATTACCTCAAGCTCGGCAGCAACCCTGTGGCTGTCGCGTCTGGCCCGATGGCGGAAGCCGTAACTAACTCCACGCAGCATCTAACCGACGCTGACTTGCGTGCGATTGCGGTGTATCTCAAGCAGGTTCCAGCTTCCACCACGACCCTGCCGCAACCGTTGTCGATAGACAATGCGCAAATGAAAATGGGTGAAAATGTGTATTCCGCCAACTGCACTGCCTGCCATAACAGCGACGGCAAAGGGATTCCTAACCTCGCGGCGAGCCTGGCAAATAATCCTGGCCTGTTAGCGGATGATGCCTCTTCCATCATCACTACAGTGCTGCAAGGGGGACGCGGCGCGGTCACGGCAGGCAACCCAACCAGCGGTGCGATGCCTTCGTTTGCCTGGAAGCTTTCGGACGAACAGGTGGCAGCGGTGGCGACCTACCTGCGCAACAGCTGGGGAAATACGGCAAAACCGGTGACATCGGAGGAGGTGGCAGACAAGAGAGCCTTGATGAGCCTGCCTGCGCAGATGGCAGCGCATTAATCGGGTTTACATAACAGGCCGTTCGGAAGGGCGGCCTAAATCCTTGCCCCAAAATTCCCACTAAATTCTTCATAAAAATGAACCTTTACTGAAGATCTCTTCCTTTAGAGCCAAATTGGGTCTGATAAGAAGACTTGTAAGGCTATTTACTCATCTGCAGTTTCAATAATCCATAATGCTTCTACCGACAGGTCGCTGTCACTAAGCATAGGATTAGTTATTACTCATTATCGCGGGCGCGATCACTTCTGATTGCCATAAACTCAGGCAATGCACTGCGATACCTGAACCAGCTCGCAAACAAACCAGTAATCAGCAAAATTTCAGCTATACCAGTCAAAGAAGTGATGCCAGGCAAGCAGCTGATGAAATATGATCTCATCTATTGCAGCCATCACGCCGATTCCCAGCGGAACGGCGGAGAAGAACGAACATTTCAGGTCACAATGATCAATATGTTTGCTAAATGACAAATCATTCTCCATGAGGGGGATAATCTGTACCAAACCTTGGCTAAAACCAGCAATCTCAAAGAATGATCAATACCTTACTCATTAGAATTTGATCAAGACTTCTTCTTATGCCATTTATCATCACTGCCTTTTTCGTACGTATGTTTGACTGCAGCCCAGGCTACTTTATGTGACACTTCTTCGCGGGAGCTTTCATCTTGACGGTCCTTTTTATCCTTATACTCATCCCAGGCACTGTTAAAAGCTGCAAGATAAATATCCTGCGCATGAGCAGGGAGTACGTGCTTAACGCTGTCCGGCAGGGAATCTCGTGATTTATACGGCATTGTTGGCCTCCTGTGATGAGAGACTTAAGCCTGGTTCAGTTATGACAATTTTCAACGTTAACTTAAGTGAATAAGGTTAATTGAGCAAAGCTTTCGCATACCCAATCAAATGAAAGGTAAAAACGCAGAGGCAAGACGAAAAAGCTTAATGACTTTGTGCTAATAAGCGAGGCGTTAAATAAGAGGAAGACAATTTATTAACCTCTCAGTTTATAGCTTAAACCATAAAAAAATTTTTCGTCCTAAATTGACTATCAGTCTCCGCTTCCTTTTCGCAACCAGAAAAGAGCATCATCAGTTACGCGAATTATGGCCGGGATCGAGGATTCACGCTTCTTCTTTTCAAGCATAGCTATGATGCTTTCGCGGCTGATATTCATGCTGCGTTCAACAAGCTCCAGTACCGCCTCGCCAATAATGCCAGTTAATAGAGGGGCTGAAGACAGGTCTGCGTATGTTTTTTTCATAAGAACATCCCTTTATATGATGTGGTCGTCAGAAATTTATACTGATAAGACCTCTTACCTGCAATGAGAATTTGTATGAAAACTATCGGTAACTCATTTATGATCCAGACCTGCAGGCAAAGTAGTGAATCAACCTGCCGACGTTTAATCCCCACACGAGCAAGGCATGAAAACTCACTATGTCATCTTTTTCTGGGCAGTGGGCGTCGGTAGCGAGGGGCGTATTTAACGGGAGAACGGTTAGTGTAATCACTGATTTTCTCGAGCTTTGCTTATTTAGAGAGTTCTTCTCACCTTGATGGAAGGTGCAGGTAAATCGCTTCGGTTTTAATTGAGGGCAATGGGCAGGGAGTGGTTACAATCGATTAATTAAAAGCTTTTAATAGTTCTTTTTGCTTTTCTTCACAAAGCGAAACGAGAATTAAAACTTCTTAGTTTTCCTCGGAAAATTCGTTAGTTGCGAATCAAACGGTATAGCTTTTACGCTCATGCCGCCATGTGTTTTTACTGCACATAGCGGCATGTTTTTAGCAAGATGTTTTGATGATTGCAATAATACGTCTCGCCCCTCACTTTGTCAGAGAGGTCGTTCACCGGCCAGAACGGTATGAGGCTGAGTGCGTCTGCCAATGCGTCCGAAGACAGCAGCCAGCACGCCCTCAATAATCAATACGAAGAAGGTGAACCAGCTGGCTCTGGCGGTTGCGGCGGCAGCCTTTTCAGCGGCTTCACGGGCTTTCTGCTCAGCCTGCTGTTTCAGTTGCTGAAACTGTGCCATGGCTTTCTGATAACTCTCAACCGTCTGGTTAACGATCTGCTCAGCTTCCTGATCGCTCTTACCTGTCCGGGCTTTAATAATGTTTTTGAGCGCATCCCGGTCGGCAGCCTGAAGGGTGTCTGAATGACGATTAATAACCCCACGGATCCAGTTCACGATATCGTTATCCGCATTTTGCGGGTTCTGAGCCGTTTGTTTAGCCTGATCTTGTGCGCTATTTGCCTCACTGTTCACATCCTGCTGAAGCTTATCCGGCTGAAGTTCAGGCTTACCTGTCTGACGGAGGGTGGCCTGTAACTCATTCTGGAGCGAATCTAAATTAATATTGTTCTCCTGAAGTTTCTCTTTGGCCATGTTCCCGACAGACGGGGCAACGGCCGAAACACCACTGCCTAGCGCACTTGCTCCGGCACCCAGGATATTAAATGCGCCTCCAATAATCCCTGTTGCCAGTGAAAATGCAAGCCAGAGGGTGATAAGTGTACTGACACCAAACATCAGTAAGCCGTGCAGTGCGCCCTCGCGTTGAGCCAGCCTGCCAGCCACGTAACCACCTGCAATGATGGCGATAAGCATACTGACACCGGTCCATATCAGCGCGCCGGTCCCTATATGTTCAAGTGGATTGCGTTCCTGTTGAGGGTCAATGACAGAAGCACCAATCGCAGTGCCGAGTAATCCTAATAAAATATGAACAATAAGCGCGGCGATAACACCCGCAAATACCGCGCTCCATGAAATACGTTTTAGCGGCAGGCCGCCATGAGGTTCTGTGATAACCGCACCATCATTAACCCAACGTTCAGCCATGATCGTTCTCCTGAATTTATTTTTACCATCTGAAAAAGAAACGCATGCGTTATGATTTAGCGTAGTCACAGTTTAAATTTAAACCCATTTTTTATGTCAGAAACAGTGATGGACTATACGAAGTGATTTTTAAGGCAATGTATAAGTGGTGAAGGAAATCATGGCTTCAGGTTCCCTTTAATCAACAGAGAAATAAACGGGTCTCGAAAAAATTTCATTGTTATCAATTAGTCATTGGGTTTGTTGAGGTTGTTATTTGACTAAGTGTTGCGGATTCTTGACATTAGGTTATCCGATGCCGTTTCGCTTAAAAAACTACTCGTCTAAGACTTGGGGAAAAATCTTTGGTTGGTGACTCGCTCTCTTATAAAATAAAAAAGCCCACCGAAGCGGGCAGAGAAGGAACATGGAATTCCTTATCCTTGATTAACCTTAGAATAAACTGAAAGCTTACATTTTTAATGTGGCTTATTAATAATCGTTTGCCATATGGCCGGTGCAACTTTCTATACGGTTACTCTATAAACGAAGCGATTTAGTGATCATGCGTTCAAGCCATAAATGCCAAAATTCCCCATTGATGCACTGTCATGCATCTCTTCTTAGCCTTAAGTTGCTAACCGGCATAAAAATGAGAATTGAAGGCTGGAATTCAATTACCGGTTCGGTTTGATATTGGGTCGGTCGCTGTTACTGTGCAGGGGACAATTTGCGACATTATGGAGCCGAAATGCTTACAACAATAATATACCGAAGTCATCTTCGTGATGATGTACCCGTGAACATCCTGCCTGATATGGTTGCAAGGGCCAGCCTTCTTAATGCCCGGCACAAGGTAACAGGAATACTGTTGTTCAATGGAACGCACTTCTTCCAAATCCTGGAAGGGCCGGAAGAAGGTGTACAGCATATTTACGAGCGTATCTGTTCCGATTCACGACATCATAATGTCGTTGAACTGATGCGTGACTATTCGCCCTCACGCCGATTTGGTAACCACGGCATGGAATTGTTCGACCTGCGTCAGCATGAAGCAGCCAGTGTTCTGCAGGCGGTACTAGACCGGGGAACGTCCAGATATCGTCTGACCTACGATGATCGCGGCCTTCAGTTTCTCCGGACCTTTGTGGAAGCGCGTGAGAAAGAGAATTACTTTGAAGTGCTGCCTGCTGAATACTGGGATTTTGTTCCGGGTAATGAGGCGCCACCTGCTGCGTCGGGCGTCTCTTTCAGACCTGTTGTTGATCCGCTTGGACGGGAAGTCACCGCGATTGAAGCCATTCCCGAGATTTTACCGGGCGGAGTGACCGTAGAGGAGCGATACCTTCATAATCTCACTGCAGTGATTGAAGCATTGCGCATAGCGGGCGGAACCTGTCCAGATGGAATGACGTTGTATGTCAGCATCTTGCCCATGACGCTGGTTTCTGTGCCTGATGCTTTCGGGAAACTTGTCAAAGAAATCGAAAGTGCAGGACTCCTGCCAGAGCAAATTATACTTGGCGTCAGCGAGACGGAAGTCATCTCCAGTCTTGATGCGTTTAGTGCCGCGGTTCGTCAGCTTAAGCAGGCTGGCATCAGCCTGTCCATTGATAACTTTGGTGACGGTTCTGCCGGCCTTTCACTTCTCGCATACGTTCAGCCTGACCGTATTCGTGTCGGTGCCAGCATTGTGCGCAATATTCATCAAAGTGGTCCTAAACAGGCTGTGGTGCAGGCTGTGATACGTTGCTGCTCAGCCCTTGAAATCAAGGTGATCGTTGCAGGCATTGAGCGTCCCGAAGAGTGGATGTGGCTTGAAGCGGCGGGTGTCATTGATTTCCAGGGCAGTCTGTTCTCGTCTGAAGGCGCGGTAGTGGCCTGGCCGGAAATCCGCGAAGCTATCTGACATTAGGGTGTTAACGTGCATGGCTGTGATCATCTAAATCTTATAAAGCGCCCGATGCAGAACCAAGAATAAATAAAGTGATCTCACATTCTTCTACTCAAGGGCCGCATCTCTTTGCGGCTTTTTTCATCTAATTCCAGGACCAGCCATTCTTTTTTATAGAAAGAACAAGGGCGCTTTCCGCTTCGGTTGACCTGCTCCCCGTTGATTAATACACCGCGATGTTATTCCTGATTATGCCTGGATCATATTCGGGGTCAGGGTCAAACAATCGACATTACTAACTGAAGGTTGTATCTAATACAGGGGGCAGGTCAGGGCGGCCAGGGGAAACTACATTCATATCAGGATAAATTTAATTATATCATCCATGCAAAAAAGCCCCAGTTCACTGAGGCAAATCACGTTGGTACAAACTTTATCGAGCATCCTTACTCACTGAAAATAAAACACCCTTAGAATTTTATATATCGAAATCGTCAGGTGTACTTGACACTACGATTTCAAGCGCGTTTCTATAAACATCCTGAATCTCAGTATTTCTTTCAGATTCGAGTCTCAGCAAAAGGGCAAGAATAATGTCTTTATTGGTCCCACGACGCTTTTTTGATACTAACTCACGACGGATATCTCTGATGACTAATCTTTCGCTCAGGAATTGCTCGTCATTAGCCTGGAAATTTTTAAATAGCTGAGACTCGTTGGTCGCAGTATGTTGCATAAAACGCCTTAACATGGACATTAACCTTAGCGGTTAATGATTTAAGTTTGAGGTAATTTAAATAATAAGTTACCGATGTAAGTGAACGCCAAAGCAACACTTACAAAGTTGATGGGACACATCACTCGATGGAAGCGGAGGTTTAACCGCAATGCAAACTTATACAGCTTTCTGAAAGATGCACAATATTATATTTGTCAGTTTTCAGGATTAATAGTGTATACACAATGCACCTTTAAAATTGGTCGATTTTACTGAATTAAAATATCACATTTATTCAACAGTTTATGTTGAATTTACTTTTCATGTCATTGTATTTGAACAAAATTAATGAATAAATTTATTTTATTTTTATCTTTGTTACTTGTACAAGAATTCGTTTGGTTTTATCAGGAGTTTGTTTTCACCAGAATTATTTTCAAGGACAAACAGTGAGGCTGAGTTAACCTTGAAGTTTTTCCTAAAGTCACTATCTTTTTTCAAAAATCCAGCTAAATATAGTTTGAAAGCAAGCTGGAGAAGCAATGAAAGCACTCACTTTAGATGTGGGATTCTTCACCACCTAAATCAAGAGATTGGCTGTACTACATCAGACAGGTTTATCACTCCCCGAAGTAAAGTTACAAATTGATGACATATTGAAAAGCATCAAAAGCGTAATTGGGGATGACAAGAAGCAGCACGATCAGGCATGGGCCGGCATCATTGAAGTGCTAGATATTCTGAATGTAAACAAAGCTCATCCTAAATGGATGACAATTATAAAATATGCCAGGTACAGAATCAGAAGTCGCATTCAGACCGCAGTTTATTCTCCCCGTCGCTTCAGTCGTTAATTATTAACACTACTTTATTTCAGACTGGTCATAGAGTGATGAAGTCCTGTCATCAATTTATGGTTTTATTACAATTACCTTACGTATACAACCTCTGCTCAAATAACAACAGCTTCAAATGATTACAGAGGAGCGTTTTGACTACACTCACACCATAGCAGGAAAAATTCTGCCGCGAATACCTTTTCGGCCTTAATGCCTCTCAATCTGCAAGTCGTGCAGGGATGTCGTTCAGGCGTGTGGGGAGGCGATAATTAAGAGGGAAAAGTGGATTTCATTATTATGAACAGTTGGTATCGTTACTTAGTTGATAAAGCCCGGCACACAGGCCGGACTTTTTTTAAGACTGTGGCTGACCGACGGGACCCTGACCCTGTGGACCTCCGGGTACGGATTGCTGGCTTGGTGCATGAGGTCGACCATCCGGACCTACTGCAGGGCCGGGTTCCTGACAGCCTGCCAGCGTCATCAGACTCGCAATGATGAACATCCCACCTAAAAAGCTCTTCATAACATCCCCTCAAGAATTCAGGCAACCCAATGTTGCTTACCAAGCCTGGTCATATCTGCGGGCATATGAAAGCGAAGCCGTAAAACTAAATACGCTTTACTGCCAATGAGTTCTGATAAAACGCCCTTAACACACTTGCTCAACCTCAGAGAATGCAATTACTGTATGTATATACAGTTAAATTTGGGGGGCACAAATATGCCCCGTGACTATGAAATTATGATCGCGTTCAGGCTGGCAGTAAAACGTGATTGCGCTGGCCGCTACACCGTAAGCACACTCGACTTTGTGAAAGAGCTGGATCGTCTTAACTGGCGTTATTCGTTACGTGCCGCTAACAGGTGGATCGAGATGCACACGACTACGTTCAGGGATATTTCCGTTCAGGAAGGCGAAGAGAGGGTTTTCCAGGTGTTTAATCCAAACGGATAAAACCAGAGTGAGAGTAATTTCGATAAGAGATGCAGAAAAAAAAGCATGAACCAACTTTGAATCCAGTTCATGCAGAGTGCTGACTACTCATTTTTATTTGCCCGCCCTGATGCGTCGAGTCACCATGGCGTGGGTCCCCATTGGGTTTGTACCAGAAACACAATCACCAGAACCAGTAAAGCGGTGACCGCCGGTATGATCAGGTATCGCATATTCAATCTCCTGTCTGTCCACAAGGATTTGAATTGATGAAAACCCCCCCCCGTATTCATCACCAACCGCTCAATGGCACCGGCGGTATGCAGCAAGACACGACATCAGGCTGCTGGCCAGTTGGTCATCGCTGAAATCACTGACGCTGCCGTACTGATGATTCTCCACGGAGCACGACATTTTTTATCCAGCGTTGCAACACAGGCTTTTTGCTCATTAAGCGTAGTGCAGGTCTTCATGGACCAAAAGCGTAGCGCGGATCATGATCCAAGACGGGCTGCTTATTCAGGTTGATTCAATTGAGGATGTGAGCGTCGTAGGGCGGGAAGAGATGAAGTTAACGCTTATCCTTGGTATTTTGAAGCCGTAATAAGCTGTAAGCATTTAGGCCTCCTGCTGAAACTTTAGCTGAGGATCTGAACTGACCCTTAAGGTTTGTCGATGCGAGAAGCATTCAGATGCGCGCTATCGCCTTTGCCATAGACTTTACCGCTCACTCGCACTTTGTCTTCGGCACTGTACGTTTTGCCCGCTTCAAATCCGCTTTTTCGGCATAAGCCCCGAAGCTCAAAGGCAACATCACTGCAATCCAGGCAACTTTATTCATTTCATTCTCTATTGATGTGTCTTCAGGTGTAAGCCTGGCGCAGTGCCTGGAAAGCAAACGTAACGGGTGTGAAATAAATCTAAACCTAAGCGTAGCGCGTCTGGGTTTAAGAACTCTTATCTCAAGATTTATGGTCGGGAACGTTCACAGTATCGGTTTTTTTTACGACGATTTCCCGCCAGCAAAACCGGTGACCTCGGATGAGGTGGCAGATAAGAGAGCCTTGCTGCGCCTGCCTGCGCAGATGGCAGCGCATTAATCGGGTTTACATAACAGGCCGTCCGGAAGGGCGGCCTGAATCCTTTCCGCAAAACTCCTCCAAAATCCTACCCCGAAATAATGGTTTAATTGCGGCAAACGGATTCCCCATTTTTCAAAGCAGGAGCGTTTTCTCGCAATGATTTACCCATTTGCGCGTAAAGCCTCGCCCAATCGGACGGGGATATAAGCGCGGTAACTGCGTAACATCCGTTGAGCCCCTTACATAATGCGCCGTAGAATGTAAGATCTATGAAACGCGCATACAAATACAGATTCTATCCAACACCCGAACAAGCCGAATTACTGGCGAAAACGTTCGGGTGTGTGCGTTTCGTGTATAACAGCATTTTGCGCTGGCGCACTGATGCCTATTACCAACGCCAGGAAAAAATCAGCTATGCGCAAGCAGACAAGCGACTAACCGCCATCAAGAAAGACTCGGAATTAGCCTGGCTAAATGACGTTTCCGCCGTGGCGCTACAACAAGCCGTTCGCAACCAGCAAAGCGCCTTTGCAAACTTCTTTGCCGGACGCGCCAAATATCCCGTATTCAAAACCAAACGGCATAAGCAGGCAGCGACTTTCACAAATGCCGCGTTTAAATACCGTGACGGCGCGTTATTCATGGCGAAAAGCAAAACCCCGCTAGATGTGCGTTGGTCGCGCCCGCTGCCGTCTGTGCCTTCCAGCGTCACAATCAGCAAAGACGCGGCTGGGCGTTATTTCGTTTCATGCCTTTGCGATTTTGAACCCGCATCACTGCCAGTCACCGCTAAGACGGTTGGCATTGATGTTGGCTTAAAAGATTTGTTCGTCACTGACTCAGGATTCAAAACCGGCAATCCCCGCCACACCGCTAAATATGCGAAGCGACTAGCCCTGCTACAGCGCCGTTTGAGCAAAAAACAAAAAGGCTCAAAGAACCGCGCCAAAGCCCGTGCAAAAGTCGCCCGCATCCACGCGAAGATTTCCGATTGCCGTCTGGATGGGCTGCACAAGCTATCCCGCAAACTGATTAACGAAAACCAAGTTGTTTGCGTCGAATCCCTGAAAGTAAAAAACATGATCCGCAACCCGTCACTATCCAAAGCAATAGCGGATGCGGGCTGGGGCGAATTTGTGCGCCAACTCCAGTACAAAAGCGAGTGGGCTGGACGATCCGTTGTAGCGATTGACCAGTTTTTCCCGTCTACGAAACGTTGTAGTGCGTGCGGCTACACACTGCCGAAACTGGCGCTTAACGTGCGGTTGTGGACGTGCCCGGGATGCGCGGCAACACATGATCGTGACGTAAACGCCGCGAAGAATATCAAAGCTGCCGGGCTGGCAGTGTTAGCCCACGGAGTGACTATAAGCCCTGCCGCCGCTTAGTGCGGAGCAGGCTAGTTACTGTGATGTGGGAATCCTCGCCCTTTAGGGCGGGGAGCAGTCAAAGCCCCAGGTCTGACAGGCCTGGATGATCGTCCGGACGACGGCCCAGCGGCCAGAAATACTTGCGCTCATTCTCTTTAATCGGCATGTCGTTGATGCAGGCGAAACGACGATCCATCAGGCCATCAGCGCCAAACTCCCAGTTTTCATTTCCATAAGAGCGGAACCAATTACCGGAGTCATCGTGCCATTCGTAAGCGTAGCGGACGGCGATGCGGTTACCGCCAAACGCCCACAGCTCTTTAATCAGACGGTACTCATGCTCTTTTTTCCATTTACGGTCGAGGAAACCCTGTGCCTCTTCGCGATTGTTGGCGAACTCTGCGCGGTTACGCCATTTGGTGTCCAGTGAGTAAGCCAGAGCCACTTTTGCAGCATCGCGGGTGTTCCAGCCGTCTTCAGCCAGACGGACTTTCTCAATGGCCGTTTCCAATGTGAAAGGAGGGAGCGGTGGACGAACTTGTGAATCAGTCATGGTAAAACTCCTGTAAATTTCGGTTTAGGCTAAAAATCGTTCTCGTCACACAGGACTCAGTGAGAGACCTGTTCCAGCAAAATTTTCGCAACTTCTCTCGCCACTTTTGAAGCCTCGACCAGAAGACTCAGATCGGTGGCATCAATGCCATTTTGATCAGTAAACCTTTCAGCAAATTCCGGGATTCTCCTTCTGTACTGCTGGGCTTCTTGTCTGTGGCTTAAAGGTAGAACGATCGTTCTACTTCGTCAATCGGTTTTTCTGAAATGAATTCCACGAGCAGAAAGTTTTCGGCTTAGTTTTCTATATGGCATTGATTTTAAGGTGATAAATTTATTGGAATTCGCCATATCCAGGCATAAAGAGGGAAGCGTGAGGAAAAAAAGTCGGTTTCAAACGAGGAATGGACGTTCACGATGAATTCAAACGCCGATAAGAAGAGTGACCGCCGAGCTGTGGGTGACCAGCAGGGAACAGATTATCAGGCTGCCGAATATCACTGTGGCTGATGATTAAATGTACGGCGCGAAAGTGCGGGAATACGGGGTGGTGACATCGTTGTTGCGTATGATGGTAATGGCTGCTGGCGTGCGTACACATTGACGGCGAGCCATTTAGCGGTCCCGCCTTTTTGAGGATAAATCGAACTCAAAGACTCATATCAATCTTCGTCAATGGAAATAAGCGTTCACGATCCTTAGGTTCCGGATGAGGCTCGTTCTAGCATGAGTTTCGCGATGTCCCGCGCGTTGTCGGCAGCACTCTCGTCACCCATCACATATGACATCGTGATAGCGCCCTCCAACAGGATCAGCAGCTGTCGAGCCAAATCGCCCGGATGCTCAACGTTTAGCTGTTCGGCAAGCTCCAGGGTGTAATCCAGCAACTTCTGCTTGTGCATCTTCGCAATCTGGCGCACAGGGTCCTCAGGATCGCCAACCTCTCCGGCCGTATTAATAAACGCGCAGCCCCGGAAGCCGTCAGACTCGAACCAGCTGTTTAGAACGGTAAACATGTTCAGAATACGTTCCTGAGGCGTCTTGCCTTTGTCAGACTCTGTTCTGAACCACTGCATCCACCGTTCGTCGCGCTCTATTAACGCGGCTGTTGCCACGTCCTCTTTGTTGGCGAAATGGCGATATATGCTTTTCCTTGCGACACCCGAGGTCTTGACCAGAAGATCCATGCCCATAGCGTGGATACCGTTCTGGTAGATCAGCTGCTCGGCGGTTGTCAGGATTTTATCCCGTGTATCAGTTGTCTTCTTATTCATGGGTTAAAAGTAGAATTATCGTTCTACCCAGTCAACGATTTTCTAAAAAGAACCTTCTGAAAAAAGCATGCAGTCCTGACACAAGCTTTGTGACCGGAGAATGATGCGAAGAATTTTACAGACACCAGGCAGGAAGAATGAGAGGGCGTAAAGGGATTGTTATCGAGCAGCCATTTCATCTCTCCACCGACAAAGTGGTGGGTTGCCTTCCACTTTTGTAATTAACTTAATCATTATCAATTTTAATTTTTCTGAAGGTGTACAACTTAAACTTACATGTACAAATATGTTGGTTAATTCGTGTTTGGCTATTTATTACAGGATCTTAATTGATCATTAATATATATAGGAAAAATGCTGGATAAGCGAAGCGGTAAATGACGCACGATTGATCAAGAAATGATCGATTTTTGGTAGTTATCGATGGGAATAACTCTCCTGACGTCGCTAATTTTGCATTTAAGCGAAGCGCTAATACTCGTCAGGAGAGTGTTGTGATGAGGGTTAGCTTAGGTAACCCTGGATTGAATTAATGATGTAGTTATTTCCGGCGGCTAATCTTTCCTCCCTTGCGGCCAGCTTCAACGGCCCGGTTTGGATCGTTTTTAAAATTGCCGCCACTTGCTTGACCACCTTTGCGGCCTGCTTCGGCGGCGCGCTCTTTATCCTCGGCGAAGTTCCCTGTGCCCCCACGACGTTGCGTCTTTTTCTCTTCCTCTTCAGGATGCTTGTTAGGGTCCGTCATGCGTTCTCCTCATTATATTTGTACCAACATAAAGCAAAAATAAATGTAGCGTTGTTTTTACCATAATCAAGTCAGGATTAATCTTAAGTTTTAATATTTTGCGGACTGTTTGTTTAAGTATAAGTCGATTTTTGTTTATAAGCGGATGAAACTCGCATCAAAGATGATTGTTAGCGCATTTCAGATGTTGAGTAAAGTGTGTTGCACGGGGAAATATAAGCGAAGCGGTAAGGTTGTGTTATTAACCTTGCTCTCAGTTTCGAGCCGACTGGCTTGCGCAGAGGGGCTTACTTGCTACGTTTAATTAAGATGATTGCTCAGCTGTTAATTAACGCTTCGCTTATTTCCAGATAATTCCATGAGCGGCAGTGTTGAAGTGGTTAGCTCGCTAAGCATCTGCATACCATCCACAAAGGTAGTTCACTACGAGCATATCAACCAGGAGCGAATGAATGACGAGGGAATCTGTTTATCTGGATTGGCTACGTGATGCACACGCGATGGAGAAGCACGGTGAAACGTTATTGAAAGTGGCAATGGATCGTCTCGACAGTGGTTCCTCGATTGGGAGGCATATCGCGCATTACCTGGATCAGGGGCGCGAACAGCAGTTGCAGGTCAAAGAGGTTTTGAAATGTAAGGACAATAGTTGGTCGGCCCTAAAAGAGTCTCTAGGTCGCATGTCTGTGGTGGGGCAAGCCGCAAGCGATATGCTGCGTGATGAGCAGGGCGCGCGTATGGCAGTCGGAGTATATGTCTTTTGCAGTTACAAAATTGCCACTTACACCACGTTAATTGCAGCCGCCGGGCAGGCTGATGACAGTGAAGGCGTAGATATTTTTCAGCGGATCTTGCAACAGGAAGCGCATATGGCGACCAGATTGCTTGCGGACTTGCCTGAAGCAGCCAATGAATCGATAGACTTGCTCACGGATAGTGAAGCGTCAAGCGCGGTGTAGTGTTCTCTCTGGGTGGCCAGTTGGCCGCCCAGAGAGTAAACAGCCTGCATAATTGATGATTTCACGTTAACAGCAATTGCATAGCTGCAGTAAAAACCCGTTACGCTTATTCAAACGTAAGTTCAATGACCCCAATTTCAGTTTAATAAGTAAAGCACACTGATCACCAATGTGACTATTATTACCAACAATTTAATATAACTGATCAAATTCAATATTTAAGCTATTCCGTACAAAGTGAACTGTCTTTTATGAGTAAGTTATATTTAAGTAAAAGCATTAAGGTTAATGACCGTGCTGACGATAACAGCAGGGATGTTGCCGATAAGAACGTGGAGCATCTCCATTTCTTTGTTTTCAATAACACCTGGATTTCATGACTCATTAATAAAAATCATTGAGGTTTCTAAATGGACATAGTTCAAGGATTTTCACGCAATATTAAATTGCGCAGCAAACTCATTATTTCTTCACTCCTCAACATCGGCATGCTGCTCTTGGTCGCCGTCCTGGGTTTAAATTCGCTGTTTATGGCGCAAACCGGCGTCAACGGCATGATGAAAGATGATTACCCCACCATAGCGTTGGGCAATCAGTTGATCGATGAGATTAACACCACCATTCAGCGACAGGCTTTGCTGCTCAGCCCAATCAACACGGAGCGCCGCGATACCATCATGAATGAGCTTCAAGGCGCTACCGGGCAAATTACGGAGATTTACCGTCAGCTCAATGCACTGGCGACTGATAATGATTCTCTTGCTTACCTCAAAAGTCTGGATGATAAACGTAAAGCTTATTTAGAGGGACGTAATGAATTTTTGCAACTTGCTAACCAGGATTCCAGCAAAGCGCTGGATTATTATCTGACGACACTGGCGAATAAACAAAAGGACTACACGGGTGAAGTGAAGCGTTTTATCGCATTGCAAGAGCAGCAGATGAACGGTTCCTATACACATTTTATGGATTCCTATCACACCACTAAAATTTCAATGGTGGTCATCTTTATTGCGGCGGTCATTCTCTCTGCACTGATCGGCTGGATTATTATTCGGTCGATTACTGTGCCATTAAAAAATGTGATTGCATTCTTAGGACGTGTCGCCGATGGCGATCTCAGTACGAGTTTTTATGAAAAACGTAAAGATGAGATGGGGCAATTAATAAACGCGATTCAGCAGATGCAGGAAAAGATGTCGACGATTGTCAGTCATATTCGTATTAGTGCTGAACAAATATCCGGCGGTGCCAGCGAAATTATGTCGGGTACACACGATTTAGCCGCGCGTACTGAAGAGCAGGCCAGTTCGGTTGAGCAAACGGCTGCATCGGTTGAGGAATTCACCGCCACGATAAGCAACACGCGCAATAACACGCACTTTGCTGCCGATCTGTCTGAAAAG
Organism: Pantoea sp. alder81; assembly: GCF_020179835.1. Lineage (GTDB taxonomy): Bacteria > Pseudomonadota > Gammaproteobacteria > Enterobacterales > Enterobacteriaceae > Pantoea. Next base: position 429,264 of record NZ_JAIUDA010000004.1, read on the forward strand.
GCGGAAAGCGCGGTAGGGCAAAACGCCACAATGATGAACAATGTGTCAACCAAAATGGCTGAGATCCATGATTCAGCAGGTCGTATGGCCGACATCATCAACCTGATTGATTCGATCGCCTTCCAGACCAACATCCTCGCACTGAATGCTGCTGTTGAGGCAGCACGAGCAGGGGAGCACGGTCGCGGCTTTGCTGTGGTGGCGCAAGAAGTGCGTGCGCTGGCACAGAAGACGGCAACCTCATCCCATGAGATTCGCCATTTAATTGAGGAATCTTCCACGCGCATTATGGATGGACGTGACATGGTTGCGGACGCCAACAAACTGATGACGGAGATGATGACGAACGTCGTTAACATGAAGGATGTGCTGTCGCAGATTAATCAGGCCAGCAGCGAGCAGGCGGATGGCATCAGTCAAATCAATATTGCGATCAGTCAAATCGATATCACCACCCAGCAAAATGCCTCGCTGGTGGAGCAATCTTTAGCCGCCTCAGCCATGCTGAGCGAGCAAGCGGCGAACATGGTTAGCAGTGTCAGCGTGTTTACGCTGCAAAAAACAGCCTAAACGATAAAGAGTGGCGGCCAACAAGCCGCCCTCTGACTAATAGAGATCCGCCTGGTCGTATTGAGGGATCTGTGTAACCAACCAGTCAGCAAACAAGTCGATATTTTTCATACCGCTCACCGATTTCGGCCACACCAGATAATAGCCCTCACCGGTTGCCACGGGTTGTGGATAGGGTAACGTCAGCAGTCCGCTTTGGATGGCTTCAATACTCAGCAGCAAGTCCCCGATAGAGACCCCATGGCCACTGATCGCGGCCATATTGCCTTGCTCTAAAGTATCGAATAGCTTTCCCTGCCACAGATTGATCTGCGGAGCATCGGCCACGCCTGCTAACCAGCGACGCCAGTCGCGGCGATCGTGCGTAGGATGAATCAATTCGCAGGATGCCAGATTCGTTTGTGCTTGCTGCTTCAGCGCAGGTGCACAAATTGGAATCAACCACTCCTTAAACAGCAGGCGGCTCTCTGTATCGGCACCGAACTCGCCGCTTCCCAATAAGATCGCGCAGTCATAAGGCTCGCGCACAAAATCCACGCTGTCGGTGTCCATCCATACGCTGGTGATCTGTACGTCAGGCGTTGAGTATTGCTCACGATACTTTTGCAATACATCTAACAGCCATCGCATGGTGAGCGTCGAAGGCGCTTTCAGACGCAGTTGGTGGTTATGTTGGGTGAAAGCGGCACAGGCACTGTCCAGTTGTTCGAAACCTTCTTCAAGCTGCGCGGCTAACACGCTTCCGGCTGCAGTAATGGCAACCTTAGGCCCTTTACGAACAAATAATTCACACTCGAACCAGGCTTCCAGCGTACGAATATGACGACTGATGGCACCGGGCGTAACGTTAAGCACGGCGGCAGCCTGACTAAAAGACTCAAGACGTGCTGCTGTGGCAAAGGCGCGCAGGGCATAAAGTGGTGGAAGCGTCATAGTGTGCTTTCAACGTTGAGTAAAACTCACATTGAACGGTATTTTAATCCATTTTTCAACGCGCGTTTTACCCGCAATACTGGCGAACCTTTAAAACGTGTTCGGGTCGTCTTCATGAATATCTCGCTACTGCTGACGTATATGTTGGCCATTCTGCTGTTAATACTGACGCCGGGCCCCGTGGTGGCGCTGGTATTGGGCACCGCTGCGCGCCAGGGATATCGTCGCGCCTTTGCCACCGTAGTTGGCACCAACAGTGCTTCGCTGGTGTTGATGGCGCTGGCCGCTTTAGCGCTGACGGGACTGGTGTCACTTAATCCACTTAATTTGCAGATTATCGGTCTGGTAGGATCGTTGTTTATCGGCTTGATAGCGTGGCGTGGCTTGCGGTCATCCGGGATATCCTCATTGGACAACGCAGGCACGCAAGGCGGGTTGCTGCAAGGCTTTATGATTGGGGTATCAAATCCTAAAGATATTCTGTTTTTTGCTGCACTGTTTCCCCAATTTATCGCGGTGACGCCGCATTTCAGCAGCAGTCTGGTCACCCTGGCGTTGGTGTGGATGATCTTTGATTTCGCTGTGCTGACTTTCTACATCATTTCGATTAAACGCTGGATGCCGCGATCGTTGCAGCAACGACTTGAACGACTATCTATGATGATGTTGTTAGCGATCGCAGTTACCGGGACGGCTTATAACTTGTGCCAGCTCGTTGCTTTAATGGCTTAAAGAAACAATCAGTCCCGCCCAGCGCGGGACTAAGGGTGATTCAACGAATCACTCAGATTATTGAATAGATGCCAGGTTAGCTATTAGACGCCTGCTCAGGGAATTTATTACGCAATTTCTTTAATTTTGCCGGGATGTTCATCATGCAGAAGGCATTTTCCTGACCTTCTTTTTCCCAGAAGTTTTGGTGATAGTCCTCTGCAGCGTACCACTCGGCTAAAGGTTCCAGCTTTGTCACCAGCGCTTTGTCGAGTTCGGCAGCGGCACGTGCGATTCCTTGTTCAGCGGCAATACGTTGTGCATCGCTGGTCGGAAACAGTGCGGAGCGATAGCGTGATCGCACTACGCCTTCTTTAATATTTTCCTGCGTGGCATCGTGCGTAGCGAAGTGGATGTCGAGTAAATCGTCGTAACTGACCAGAGTGGGATCAAACTCGATTTTAACCGCTTCGGCGTGACCCGTGGTGTCACTATAAACTTGATCGTAAGTGGGTGACGCAACATGGCCACCGATGTAACCACTTTCGACGCTCAACACGCCATGAATGGATTGGAAAATCGCTTCAGTACACCAAAAGCAGCCGCCGGCAAAAATGGCTTGTTCACGCATCAGTCTGAGTTCCGGATCAAAAAGTGACGTTACCTTACACGGCGGTGAAAAGTAACGCCACTGCATTGGCGCATCCTGAGTATGCGAGAATACGTTACTTTTCCGCTGGCTTAAATTGCTGCGTAATCGCCCGTGCCTTCCGGCCATGGGGTAAGCAAATCGAATCCGGTTTCGGTCACGGCAATGGTGTGTTCCCACTGTGCCGACAACGAGCGATCTTTTGTCACCACCGTCCAACCATCAGACAGCACACTGGTGCCTGCTTTACCGGCATTTATCATCGGCTCGATGGTGAAGATCATGCCCGCCTGCAGCTCAATACCCGTGCCCGGCGTGCCGTAGTGCAGGATCTGTGGGTCACCATGGTAAATTTCACCGACTCCGTGACCGCAATATTCACGCACCACGGAAAAACCGGCTTTCTCAGCAACCTGCTGAATCGCTGCGCCGATATCGCCTAGCGTCGCGCCGGGTTTAACCACCTTGATACCCGCCACCATTGATTCATAAGTGACATCGACCAAACGTTTAGCGCGAACCGAAGGCTCGCCGACGTAATACATACGGCTGGTATCGCCGTACCAACCATCTTTGATGATGGCTACGTCGATGTTGACGATGTCGCCATTCTTGAGCTTTTTCTCGCCCGGAATGCCATGACACACCACATGATTTATCGATGTACATGTGGTGCGCGTGTAGCCGTGATAACCGATATTCGCGGGCACCACTTTCAATTCGTTGATAATGTAGTCATGGCAAATAGCGTCTAATTCATCCGTGGTTACGCCGGGTTTGACGTAAGGGGTGATGATTTCCAGCACTTTAGCCGCAGCGTGTCCGGCAGCGCGTGCCAGTTCGATTTCTTCAGCGGTGTGTAGTTTTATGGTCATTGCGCGATTCCCTGCGTGGTTAAAGTTGGCTGGTCAAGCAGCTGCGCTAAATCCGCGCCGCCGTCACGTTCGACACGCATTAACAGGCGCGTCAGTTCCTGAAGGTTGAGGTCAGGATAAAGCTCAGCCAGCATGCCAATCTTCATCCAGTGTTCTGCCTGCGCGTTGATAGAACGGCTTAATGCCGTGCTGGCGATACGCAGATTCTCATGCATCAGGTCAGAAATTTTTACGATACCCATTATGCGATCCGTATATGAAACATAGTCGTTTTGCATATAGGTTACGCCGGGTAAAGTGAAGATGGAAGGGGAAATGTTGAGTTGTTGATCGTGACTTTGCAGACCCAATTTGCCTCTCTGTCGATTAAGCCTGATGCGACTGCAGAACGGATACGTTGAAAGTAGGGAGAAGAAGGCACAGGTATGGAAGTAAAGGAGGTAAAAAATACCCGCGCAAGGCGGGTCAACATTCGTTACAGAGAAATATCTCACCACTCGGACACAATGGTTTGATGAAAGTTCGTCACTTGAATCCCTGAGTTAAAATAAATCATGCCCAGGATAAATCGGTTTTCTAATAAGCGAGGCGTATTATTGAGGAAAAGTCAGGGGGCAGTGAGTAGTAAGATAAGAATAGCCAAGCCGATCTGAATCGATTATTCGAATAATTTTTGGACTTATACTCACCCAGGCAACAAGCTGAATTTAATATCATTATTCTAAAATCTTATTAATTAGTGTGCTATTGATAAAATTTTATGCAGGCCATGATAATCGACTTAAATAACGCTTCGCTTGATAAGGGTGATTGATACCTCCACACGTTTTTCATGTAAGCTTTTTGTAAGGATAATTAAGCATGACAAACTGTGATAACGGGCTTAGTATGGGGTAATTCACCGGTTAATAATGAGCAAAATAGACGCAAAATGGCGGATATTCTCCTTAATGATAATGAAGTTATTCTGTTAAGTTCTGAATTGCTATCAGTACCAATGGATTGGGCGTGTGCAAATGAGCGGAACTAACGAATTTAAACCCGGCTGCATAACGCTGCAGGCACTTCGAAATCCAGATATCTGCCGTGATGATGTCCTGAGCAAATTCACTGATTTAGTCAGTAAAACCCTGGGGGTTCCCAGTAGTTTCATCTCCGTCCTTGACGATGATTTCCAATACATCAAAGCCGCTCACAACTTTAATGTTGGCGAAACCCTGCGCGCCGATTCGTTATGCCAGTACGTTGTAGAAGGAGATCAACCGCTGGTGGTGCCCGACACCCAACTGGACGCCTGTTTTGCCGTCAATCCTTTTGTTATCGGCGAACCTTTTGTTCGCTTTTATGCCGGCGTGCCACTGAAGAGTCGGGAAGGGCTGGTATTAGGCACGCTGTGCGTGGTTGATGGTAAACCGCAGGCCTTTAGCGCTGAAAAACTGGCGACGATGACGCTGTTATCACAACTGGTGATCTCTTTCCTTGAGGCATGGCACTCAGTGGGATTTACCGACTCAGTGACGGGATTACCTAACCGCCAGCAACTGATTAGAGACCTGCAATCCTTGCGTAATGCGGGTGATACCACTCGGCATCGGCTGGTGTTGATCGACTGCATCGATATGCCGCGTGCGTATGAACTGGCGCGTTCATTGGGTATGGCGCCGGTTGAAGGGCTGCTCAAAGATATGGCTACGTTACTGCCGCTACGTCTTCGTCCCGGCAAAAACGAACTGCTCTATACCGTGGCGACTGGACGGTTTGCACTTTTAACCCAACAAGACAGCCCGTTAAGCGCCGAGTGGGTGGCGCAACGGATGGAGGGAGTGCGCGCCGAGATTGGCGAGGGATTATCGGTGGATTTGGCCACGCATACCGGTGAAACCCTGTTTTCAGCGGCAGAAATCTCCGCACAGGAAGCGCTAAGGCGCGCCGTCAGCGCTCTGCATGAAGCCATTTGCCGTGGAATTCCCTGCATGAGCTTCAGTGAAAAAAACGATGAGCGCCGTACGGACGATTTTACCCTCGTCAACGATTTGGCCACTGCCGTTCGGCACAATCACGGCTTGTATCTGGTGTTCCAGCCGAAAATCTGTCTAAGCAGCGGGTTGCCCATTGGGCTTGAAGCGCTGATCCGATGGCGCCACCCGACCCGAGGTGAACTCTCTCCTGCGGTATTCATCCCTCTTGCTGAGCAAACCACGCTGTTGCAAGAGATCACCGAATGGGTCATTGATAAAACCATTGAGCGTTTGAAACGGCTCAATGGGCAAGGTATCCAGTTGCCTGTCACGGTAAACGTCAGCGTACGCGACTTTAGCCAGGAAAATTTTGCCGACAGGCTGGAGAATAAGATGAACAAGGCGCGCTTACCGACTAATCTTCTCGGCATTGAGTGTCTGGAAACCGAGCGCATCATCGAAAGCACGGCGGCCATTAATGGTCTGGAAATGCTAAAACTGCGCGGTTTTGGCATTGCGCTGGACGATTTCGGCACCGGTTATAGCAATATCAGTTACCTGCGAAAAATGCCTCTGGATGTGGTTAAGCTCGACCGTTCGATTGTTGGCGGACTTGCCACGGATACCGCGTCACGCATCATCACCCGCAGTATTATCGCCATGCTTAAAGAACTAGACTACGTGGTATTAGCCGAAGGCGTGGAAAATATTGAGACGCTCGAAGCGTTAAAAGAATTTGGTTGCGATCAGGCACAGGGGTTCTTTCATTCCCGCCCATTGCCTGAAGGCGAACTGGATAAGTGGCTAAGATGGAAATTAGGCTGATGCCTCGGGTCTGATATCACTGTCATCTGTTTCACCCATGGCCAGGGCGCTGGCGCTGGCGGGGTCAAACAGTGACAGACTTTCGATTTGATCCACCATGATCACCTTACGAAATTCCAAAGCCGTTTTGGGTTTAGACATAAAATCGATGTTGTGCTCGTGATACCAGCGACTGTAATTATGTTCAACCGCGAGATTTAACGTGCGGGCATCGCGATAACCACTCAGCATCGGTATCAAGACGATGTTGGCGGTGCTGACATGCTCAAAGGTCGCTGCGTGGATCATGCCGATATAAATGCGGCGGGATTTCAGTGTTACCCAGGCCAACTCACCTTCTTCCATACACTGCAGTAGCATCTGTTCGATACCATTTGAACGAGATAATTGCTGATAGAGGTCCCGACGGCTGCTGGCGGTGAGACGCGCGCTGCCTGCCAAGTTTGAACGATAAACACAAAACAGCACGGCAAAGGCGAGCATAATCACCACCGGTGCCTGAATGCCCAGAAAGCTCCAGGTCATAAAATCCACATGCCAGCGGGCATGCACGAGACTGCTGAGTGCAAAAGTATTATTGAGTGCAGAAGCGGCGAGTAATAACAGCCAGACGATCCCGGTAGCAAGCACGCCCTGCAAGACAAAAATACAGCCATAAAGGGCAATCAAAAAATAAACATCCCAGCCAAAGGACCGTTTTATTTTTAAGCGACTCGACATGTCGCGACTGGTATACCAATAGCCACAGACCATCAGCACCATAAATATTGCCGTTCCCATTTAAATATCCTTTAATGTTTTGACGTGATGGGAGAAATCGCGCTGTACTTTTGGACTTAAAGGATTAACCGAAGCGTTACCATCTTCATCAATAATGATTCTGTCACCCTCCTGAATAGAATCCTTCATATCTTCCTGACTCATGACTTGTAGCAACGATTCAGGGCTGCTGAAGAGGGAGGTGACAAAACTAAACATGTTAATTTCCATTTTTCCGGGGTGCCAAGAGTATGGCACAAAGCCAGTGGTTGATCAGGCTTACCCCCCTCCCCAAAGGGGATGTTGAGTACTTTACAGATTAATCCGGTTATAAAAATAATTAAGCGAGCCGTTAATGGAAATGAAATATTATTATCTGATGTTAGTAAACGATAAATATTAATTTCTGTTGCAAATAGTAGACTATAGTTAAAAAACCATTATTTGTGAGGTGATTTATGAAAAATCATAATGTAAATGAACATCATAAAAAGGAAGGCGATGCGCACAAAGGCCTTCCTGAGGCGGCCCCGAATGCAGGAAATGCCTATGAAGAAGATGATCATCCTGCCAAAGATAATCCTGAAGAACATGGCGAGATTCCCCGCACGCGCGATGACAGTAAAGATCATAAGCATGATCCTTTTCAGGACAAATAACCTGCCTGGAACTGGATTGGATTTTTACGTGCAGTAACGATCTCAGTCATTATAATCATGCGAGAGTGGCACCTCAGCCAATATGATGTTGCTGAGGTGTGCAAATGATAGGGTCAAGGTTCATCTATCCTTGAGACTTTTAAGTGAGCACTTTCCCCTTTTCCAAAGACTTTCCCGCTGACTCGCACTTTATCCTCAGCATTAAAGGTTTTACCCTTAAAAGTACTGACCGGTGCATCAATATTCACCGTGCCTGAACTATCTCGAAATTGATAGGTATCACCCTTAATCTTGTGGGTGATGTAGCCTTCAAGCGTGACATATCCACCCTGGCGAAAGTCTTTAATCAGGGTGACGGGAGTTTCGCCCGTATCTTCTGAGCCTTTATAACCGGCATCCTCTTTATTCTGTGGCGGTGGCGTTTTACCCGCCTCAAAACCTCCCTTTTCAGCGTATGTGCCAAAACTTAATGACAACAGTAACGCAACCCATGCGGCTTTATGCATATCTCATCTCCTGAGATGAATGTGTAAGGCTTAAGCCTGGCACAGATCAGGGAAAGTAAACGCAGCCGCAGTGTAATTACGTCTTCAAACGTCGAAAATTGAGCACATGCAGTAGCTTGAAAGAGAGTGGGTTGTTTAAATGATAAGGTGACGGTTATCGAGCATAAAGTTCGAAATACGGTTTATAAAATTTTTTCTCTTTTTTTTAAAAATAACATGGCAAAAGATAAACGAAGCACGTAGTAAAGAAAATCCACTTTACTAGTGGCGCGCTGTTTTTAAAAAATATCTTACGCTTGATTCACAGAATCGGTTATTTACTGCATCGCTTTAATCATCACCTAACTAAACTACCTATACCCAATCAGGGTGAATGGAGGTATGTATGTCAGAACGTCCCGATCCAGATGATGTTAAGCCACTGCCTGGCGACGATTTGCCTTTGCCCGATGAAGAGGACGATGAGACTGACGATCGTGGTTTACCTGATGATCAAAAACCCATTATCTGATTCTCAATACAGAGCCGCTGCTGCGGCTCTTTCGATCCATCTGAAGGTAAGTTTTGTTGCAGAAAAAAGGTTCAATCATTGGATGATGTATCATCTTTGATGTATTGGCGCATCGCTTCATGCATGGCACGATTACGATCTACCTCAAGTCCCCGTTCTTCATACTCTTTAGCCATATTAATAATGACTTCATCATACTTACCTTTGAAGCTAATGTTGTTCAACGCAACCTGTTTAATCATCAGTTCGCGCAATACATCGGTTTCAATCTTTAACCGCTGCACGGTTTCCTCAAGTTCCTTTATTCTTTCTTCAGCTGACATCATCGCTCCTTATTAAAGTCTGTTGATTAAGCAAACCACCGTATTGAAATGAATATCGCATTGAAAGGCTTATAACTCAAGCCTCTGCTTTACAGCCTTAATAAGCGAGACGTAAAGCACAGATGGGAGAGCGAGAGCCTGACGTTTGGTTTATATTGACGGCGCATATTCATGATCCGTATTGATTCACGCGGATAACACAGCAGCGCTGGAACCGACTTATGATGAACATCTTTGCCCTGATTCTGGCTATTGCTGTGGTTTTTAGTGGATTGAGTTGGGCCTACAGGCTTTCTGTAACAACACGTGGCAGTGCTGATCAGGTTAGCGCTGAAGCTTCGGCCTTGCATCAGAACAAGACTCAGCATCTTCCTGGCTGGCTGGACACGCCCGCATCTCTCTTTCCGTTACTCGTCGTCGTATTACTGGTTCGGGCATTTGGCTGGGAACCTTTCCGCATTCCTTCCGGGTCAATGATGCCTACGTTGCTAACGGGTGACTGGGTGCTGGCCGATAAATATTCGTATGGGCTACGAAATCCCTTCAATCAGAAAACGTTAATCGCTACCGGGCATCCAAAACGCGGTGATATTGCGATTTTTACCTTTCCGCAGGATGAAACGCAGTTGTTTATCAAACGAGTGATCGGGTTACCTGGTGACAAAGTGATATTTAATCCCGCGACGCAACAGCTCACTATTTTACCAGCCTGCAAGGCTAAGCAAGCTTGTGTGGCTCCGTTAGCCATTCACTACCGCGCACTCAAAGCGGGCGAATTTGTGGAAACGGCTGGCGCGCATCCGGGCTTCTATGTCAGGCCCGTTGGGGAGGAATCAGCCTCTGAACAGCGTTTACTGGTGGGCACAGAAACGCTGGCGGGAGTAGCGCATCGCATTTTGCAGAAGCCTAAATTGACTGATTCAGTCTCGCAGTTTTTCCATCAGCCGGGTCAGCAGCCTGGCGAGTGGGTAGTACCGGCGAAGAGCTATTTTATGATGGGCGATAACCGTAACAACAGTTATGACAGCCGCTATTGGGGGTTTGTGCCTGAGCATAATTTGGTGGGCAAAGCGGTCGCGATTGGATTTAGCATGGAAAAACAGGAAGGGCAGTGGCCAACGGGGTTGAGGCTGACTCGCATTGGAGGCATTCATTAGGAGGAGATGCCAGTCCCTGGCAGAACAAATCCTAAAGCGCTTTACTCAGACTTTGTTGGAGGACGGCGACTTATCTTGCCTCCTTTCCGACCCGCTTCAACGGCGCGTTCAGGGTCGTTTCTGAAGTTGCCTCCACTGGCTTTGCCTCCCGCTTTTCCAGCTTCTTTTGCTCGTGCCGGATCGTTAGCAAAATTCCCTGCACCGCCTCTGTAGCTCTGTTGTTTCATAGGAAGACCTCATATCAATGTTCCGTGAGAGATAAGGACTAGCTAGTCACCCCATAATTCTAGTGCGCCGTTACGGCTTCGCCAGCGCAGGATAATTAATTTTTTTGTAGTCGTTATCGTACGTAAAAAGAAATATTGTCCGATTTAAAATGCGCTTTGTTCACGATTAAATGTTTTTTTAATCGTTCAAGTAATAAACATGAAAATATTAAATGTTGATGCCGATTGCTGGGCTGCATTAGGGTTGAAAAAGTTATTTATATCCCGTGGGGTTCAAGTCACAAACTGCGCCTCTTTTTGTGAAGCAAAACGTATTCTGATTGAACAACCTATTGATGTGATGATTATTGAGTTAAAAACGGCAGTTGATGATATAGAATCTTCCTACGCATTTTTACGTCTGTTACAGGCACTCTATCCGCGTATTAGCGTGCTGGTACTGACAGAGATATGTGATGCGGCAATCCTCAATTTTTTTGCACGTGAACTTAAATCAGTGGTCATTCTGACAAAAAAATCCTCGCTAGCCAGTATCGTTCAAAGCGTCAATTCACTTGCTGAAAAGAGCCCTCCTGCGTCAACACGTAGCAGTGTACCAACGCTCTCTCTGCAAGAATTTAACATGCTAAAATGGCTGGCTCACTACAGCAGTCAGCAGGATATTGCTTTGCGTGTCAGACTCAATAACAAAACCATAAGCCACTACAAGCGGTCAATTTATTTGAAACTGAATTGCGAGAATAATGTTCAGTTTCATCATCGGCTTATGCAATACGGGTTTAATCGGCCCCCTGTCGGATAATATTTTTTACCTTTATGTCCCGTCTCTTTCAGCCAGGTGAGCACGCTCAGCGAACCCCTACAAATTAATTGGCAATGTATGACGTTAAACTCATCTTACAAGACTGGCTCATCAGGGATTTAAGCCAGATGATCTCCGTGGCAAATATAAGCCAGTGGTAACTCAGGGAGGCTTAGGTGAATAGCGTAAAAGGAAATAAAGTGACGGTGGCGTTATTGGATGATCATCCGATGATGCTACTGGCGATGGAAATTGCCATCGCTAAACAACCGGATCTGCAGATCTCAGGCAGTTTTTGCCACAGCCGTGATTTGTTGGCCTACCTGCAACAGGAACCTATCGATGTACTGGTGCTGGATTATATTCTGGGCAGCGAGGAATTAGATGGGCTCTCACTCATCAAACAGATCCTTTCACGCCATCCTGATTTGGGCATTTTACTTTACTCTTCCATGGAAAATTTGGCGGTCATCCGTGCTGCGTTTATGCGGGGAATTAAAGGTTATCTCTCCAAGCGCGAACCGGCGCCCACCTTGCTGTACGCTATTCGCGTGACCGGGCGCGGGCAGTGTTTCATTCCAACCAATATTGAGTTTGAGCTGGCCAAAATGCCCTCACGTAGGCGTACCGTGGTTGATTGGGTGCCACCTTCTGCATCATCTAATCCATCCAACCTACCTGAACGTTCCCGGCTTGAAACCTTACTCTCACCACGTGAAGCCGAAGTGATGCGCTGCGTACTCGACGGCATGCGCAATCACGAGATTGCCGATAAATTTAAGCGAAGTCGAAAAACCATCAGTGGTCACAAGCAAGCTGGATTGAAAAAGCTCGGTATCAACAGCGATCTTGAGCTGTTTAAATATCACGCTGATCTTTTCCGCTAATAGAGAAGACTTGATCTGTGGTGTATGGACAATGCTTTAGCGGCGGTGACAAGCCGCTGTAAAATGCCATTGCTGCCTTTGCCTGATACTTGAGTATTCCAGCCCGCAGGAGGAAGATATTCCACTTTGCCAGGGCCGGGAATTGCCATGCTGATCACTTCGGAAAACACGCGCACCTTTAATACCGACATTCGTCTCGCCTGCACGCTGGCTGCCGTGGCGGGTGCGCTCAACACCGCTGCATTTGAAACCGTCGGCTTTTTCTCCGCCAATATGACGGGCAACGTCTCATCCCTTTCCGACCATCTGGCGAAAGCGAATCTGCATGTCGGATTGTTTTTCCTTCTGATCGTGCTGCTCTTTATTGCAGGTTCTTCCGTCTCGACACTGATTATCAACTCCGGCCGCAGACGACAGATTCGCGGGATTTATGCCATCAATATCCTGCTTGAAGGCGTGGCATTACTGGCGTTGGGCGTCATTGAGAGTTGGTTCAGCTTTAGCCAATCAGGCGTGTTGCTGGTTCTCAGCTTGAGTTTTCTTATGGGGCTCCAGAACGCGGTGGTAACGCGCATTTCCAACGCTCGCGTGCGCACCACCCATGTCTCCGGCACCGCCACTGATATCGGCATTGAGCTGGCCATGCTGTTTGATGTTTTGCGCCGAAAAGAATCCCCGAAAGATGCGCCGCTCTATCTTGAACGTTTAAAACTGCATTTCTTCACGGTGATGGCTTTCCTGCTCGGCGGAGTATTGGGCATTCTGCTGCTTAATGCGTTGAGCTATAAACTGTTGATCCTGATTGGCGTAATGCTCAGCTTGCTGGCGCTATCGACATTGCAACGTGCCGGACAGGTAATGCACTCCTGAACAATATTGACCTACTTCACACTTCTCAAAGCGATTTTAGAAAACTGCTTGCCACTTTTCGGCAATGCTCCGCAAGATAGCCTGCGTTAAGGATTGTTACTGTTCGGCAGGCAAAACCTGAGGCGCGCCCTTTCTCGATAGCAGAGGGCGCGCCTCAGGTTTTTTTTTGCGCGAAATTCGGGGCGTTTTGCAGGAGAAGGGTAGATGCAATATCAGGAACTGGCAGATGAGATCGTGGCCGGCGTAGGTGGAAAAGAGAACATCATCAGCGTGATGCACTGCGCAACGCGCCTGCGTTTCAAGTTAAAAGAGAGTCAAAAAGCGCATACCGCCGAGTTGAAAAATAATCCTGGCGTGATCATGGTAGTGGAGAGCGGTGGACAGTATCAGGTGGTCATTGGCAACCAGGTGGCAGAGGTCTACCGTGCCTTAACGGCACGATATGCACTCGATCAGGCCGATAACGTGGAGGACAGCGCGCCGCAAAACCTGTTTGCCCGTTTTATCGATTTGGTTTCCGGTATTTTTACGCCGTTTATTGGTGTGATGATCGCCACCGGCATCATTAAAGGCCTGCTGGCTTTGGCACTGGTGCTCGGCGTCATGGATGCGAGCAGCGGCAGCTACAAAGTACTGTTTGTTGCCAGTGATGGACTGTTTTACTTCCTACCGATCCTGCTCGGCTACAGCGCCGGGAAGAAATTTGGCGGTAACCCTTTCGTCAGCATGGCGATTGCTGCGGCGCTGGTGCATCCGTTGATACTTGAAGCGATGCAACAGCAGCAGGCAGGGAAGCCACTGACCTTTGTCGGTATCCCGCTGGAAATCCTTAATTATAGCTCCTCGGTGATTCCGATTATCTTTGCTGCATGGGTATCAAGCCTGATTGAGCGCTGGGTGCATCCGCGTTCACCCGGCGCGGTGCGCAATTTCACCACGCCGCTGGTGTGCTTATTAATCACCGTTCCGCTGACCTTCCTGGCGATTGGACCCGCAGCCACCTGGCTCAGCCGCTTGCTGGCTGAAGGGTATCTTTGGATTTACAGCCTCAGCCCAATGGTTGCGGGAGCGGTGATGGGCGCCATCTGGCAAATCTGTGTGATATTTGGTCTGCACTGGGGCCTGGTGCCGATCATGCTCAATAATTTAGCCAACTTCGGTCACGACACCTTACTGCCACTGTTGATGCCAGCAGTTTTAGGACAGGCGGGCGCAACGTTAGGGATCTTCCTGCGAACACGAGATGTCAAACTCAAAGCGATGGCTGGGTCGGCGTTCAGCGCCAGCATTTTTGGCATCACTGAACCAGCAGTGTATGGCGTCACGCTGCCACGTCGTCGTCCGTTCATTTTCGGCTGCATCGGTGGCGCGTTAGGTGCCGCCATTCTGGGCTTCTGGCACACCACCATTTACTCCTTTGGCTTCCCCAGCATTTTCACGTTTATTCAGGTCGTGCCCAGTACGGGTATTGATGCCAGCGTGGTGGCCTCTTTTGCCGGTGCGGCGGTCGCGCTAGTTTTCGCCTGCGTCATGACTTATGTGTTTGGTTTACGGGAGTCTGCTCCACAACCCACTGTTTCTGAACCCGTCGCCGTTCCTGCGCCTGCGGCATTAACGCGCCGCGAAAGCGTGGTTAGCCCGATTGCGGGTGACGTGTTGCCGCTGGAGAAAGTCAAAGATGAAACCTTCGCCAGCGGTTTACTCGGCAAGGGCGCGGCCATCCTGCCGCAAGTGGGCCGTGTGGTATCGCCGGTCAATGGCGTGGTGTCATCCATGTTTCGCACCGGACATGCGATTGGTCTGACGTCAGATCAAGGCGCGGAAGTGCTGATTCATGTTGGACTCGATACCGTCAAACTCGATGGGCAGTATTTCCATCCTCAGGTGCAAAACGATCAGCCAGTGAAAGTGGGCGATGTGCTATTGGAGTTTGATATTGAGGCGATTAAAAACGCTGGATTCGACCTCACCACGCCGGTGCTGGTGAGTAACAGTGATGATTTTATTGATGTGTTAACCCTGAACAACAGCGCAGTGAGTGAAGGCTCGCCGCTGCTGGCCGTGCTGAAATAACCAAGGAGCAAGTAAATGACTTCACGTTTCCCGGATGCATTTTTATGGGGTGGCGCCGTGGCTGCCAATCAGGTAGAAGGTGCCTGGCAGGAGGGCGGTAAAGGGCTATCGACCTCGGATCTGCAACCCAAAGGTATTTTCGGCGCCCGCGTTGAACGCGCTGGTGATGATTTTGGTATCAAAGACACGGCGATTGATTTCTATCATCGCTTCCCGGAAGACATCAAGCTGTTCGCGGAGATGGGCTTTACCGTACTGCGCACTTCGATTGCCTGGACACGTATCTTCCCGCAGGGCGATGAAGCTCAGCCAAACGAAGAGGGGCTGGCCTTTTACGATCGTTTATTTGATGAGATGGCGAAATACAACATCACGCCACTTGTGACGTTGTCACATTACGAAATGCCTTACGGCTTGATCCATAAATACGGCGGCTGGGGCAATCGCATCACTATTGATTGCTTCGAGCGCTATGCGCGCGCGGTCTTCACTCGCTTCCAGCACAAAGTGAAGCTGTGGCTGACGTTCAATGAAATCAATATGTCATTGCACGCGCCCTTTACCGGCGTCGGATTACCGGAAGAGAGCGATCAACAGGCGATCTATCAGGCGATTCATCACCAACTGGTGGCGAGCGGCCGCGCCGTACAAGCCTGCCATGAGATTGTGAAGGACGGTAAGATCGGCAATATGCTACTGGGTGCGCTGCTCTATCCGCTCAGCTGCCGTCCAGCCGATGTGCTGGAAACGCTGCAGCAGAATCGCGAGTGGTTATTCTTTGGTGATGTGCAGGTGCGCGGTGCTTATCCGGCTTATATGAAACGCTTCTTTGCCGACCGCGGAATCACGGTCACCATCACGGATGAGGATAAACGCGACCTGCGCAACACCGTGGATTACATCTCCTTCAGTTATTACATGACCGGTTGCGTCACCACCAATGAAGAAGAGAACCAAAAAGCGCAGGGCAATATCTTGTCGATGGTGCCGAATCCGCATCTCGCCAGCTCAGAGTGGGGATGGCAGATTGATCCGGAAGGTCTGCGTATTCTGCTTAACATCTTGTACGACCGTTATCAGAAGCCGCTATTTATTGTGGAAAATGGCCTGGGTGCCAAAGATGTGGTTGAGGCCGATGGCAGCATCAATGACGATTACCGCATCCAGTATCTGAATGATCACTTAGTGCAGGTACGGGAAGCGATTGAAGATGGTGTGGAAGTGATGGGCTACACCTGCTGGGGACCGATTGATCTGGTCAGCGCCTCTAAAGCCGAGTTCTCTAAGCGTTACGGCTTTATCCATGTTGATCGCGATGATGCGGGCAACGGCACGCTGGAGCGCTCGCGTAAAAAGAGCTTCTTCTGGTATCAGGATGTGATCCGCAGCCAGGGCGCGGCATTGAAGTAATCCCGCTAACGGGCGCGCTGGCGCCCGTTTTCACGCCTCGTCAGCATCTTCCTGCAACGCTAACGTCTCTTTGCGCACTCGCTCTATATGGATGGTAAGAAACATGCGTTCTTCCGCTGAGAGAGCATAGAGATACTTTTGCTGGATGTGGCCGTCGATTTTCACCGCGCATTGATAAGCAATCGGATATTTGTCGCGCACCACATCATGCAATGACTCATCTTCGCTGCACACGCCACGTTTCCCCAGCATGCGCTGGGCAAAGAATTTCAGATGGTTGACGAAGCGGTTATAGCTCAGGCTGTCGGTGCGGTAATCCAGCTGCAACCGATACTTCACGATGTGCAAAATCTCCTGCATAAACTGCGTTACATGAGAGACATCGGCAAAATCGCTGCCCAGCTGCGCGTTGACCAAATGCAGGGCGATAAAGCCTGCTTCATCGTCAGGCAACGCCACACCAAGGCGTTTGTTGATCAGTGCCAGTGCTTCCATGCCAATCGCGAACTCTTTGGGATAAAGCGTTTTGATCTCCCACTTCAGCACATTGCGAATAGGAATGCCTTGTTGATGACGCTCAATGGCGAAATGGCAGTGATCGCACAACGCAATCGAAAGGCTCTCATGCAGCGGCTGACCTAGCTGTTGACGCGCGTTGGCGATGATTAGCTCGCTGGTGGTGATGACTTCCAGCGGGATATCAGAAAGCAACTCGCTCAGCCTTCCTGTCAGGGTGTCACTCTGCAGCGCGAAGACTTTCTCAATCTGCTGCGCATCCAGCGCATCACCCACGCGCTTCTGAAAAGCCAGCCCGCGTCCCATCACCACCTGCTCTTTGCCGTTCTCGCCCAGTATGACCACGACGTTGTTATTAAGGATCTTCGCGATTTTCATTTTTATCAGCCCTGAAAAAGAAAAAACCTGACCCACCGGGAGGGCGGCGTGTCAGGTTTTGCCTGCGTTTGCGCGCAGTAACAATCTGGCGAGATCATAAGCCGCTCTGCGATTCCGACAAGCATACTGACAGTTAAATGTGAGACACGTCATGTTTTATTACGGTGCGAAGCGATGGGAGAATAATAGGGCAATGGCCCCTGAAGCCGCGTCTGCACTGATGTTGTGCAAATCGTAAGGTTATTCGTAAGGATATAGTAAAGAAATGATCAGGTTTTCTTAAAGGTTTGCGTTAAGTCGCCGATAGTACCGTAACGTCAAAATAACAGGAGTTACGTACATGGCCGGGATTTCAACTTTAGGTGTGGGTTCAGGACTGGGTTTAAGTACCATTTTGGATAAGCTGACCGCCGCTGAAAAACAGTCACTGACGCCGATTTCCAAGCAGCAGTCTGCCGCCACGGCGAAGCTTTCTGCTTATGGCACACTTAAAACCGCGATTCAGGCTTTTCAGACGGCTAACACCAAATTAAAGGATGCGAGTCTTTATACGGCGACCAGTACGACTTCCAGTTCGAGTGCGTTTAGCGCGGATACCAATGGCAGCGCGCTGGCGGGGAAATACACCATCAGCGTGGATCATCTTGCGCAATCGCAAACGCTGACCAGCTTGCCAAAGGCGGATGTCAAAGCAGCGATGGGTGATGGCAGCGATTCGCGCATCTTGAAATTTGTTACAGCGGACGGCAAAGAGAAAAGCATCACGCTGACCAAAGATCAGACCTCGTTGTCGGCGCTACGTGACACCATCAACAAATCCAATGTAGGTATAAGCGCTAGCCTGATTAAGGTATCCAGCACCGAATTTCGTTTGTCATTAACGTCATCAGCCACAGGTACTGATCACGCGGTCAAGTCACTAAGCGTGACCGGTGATGATACGTTGCATGGCTTTATTGGTTTTGATGCGGCTGACACCGCTAACAGCGGCATGACGCAAAGCGTGGAAGCGCAGAATGCCAGCTTAACCGTCAATAATGTACCGATTGAAAGCAGCAGCAATACCATTTCCGATGCGGTGGAAGGCATTACGCTGAAGCTGAATGATAAAACCTCCGGTAATCAGACATTGTCGGTGAGTACTGACACCAGCAAGGCGAAAAACGCCATCACCGATTGGGTGAATTCTTACAACTCATTGCAAGACACCATCGGCAATCTGACCAAATACACGGCGGTGGATGCGGGTAAAGATCAAGACAGTAAAAATGGCGCGCTGCTAGGAGATGGCACGCTGCGTAACATTCAGACGCAGCTGAAGAGCATTCTGGCGAACTCCTCAGGGTCTACGGTATATAAAACCTTGAGCCAGGCGGGCATCACCACCGATCCGACCGATGGCAAGCTGAAGCTAGACGCCGATAAGCTCACCACCGCGTTACAGGTTAAACCGGATGCGATTCGCGACATGTTTTCCGGTGATGGCAAGAAAACCGGTGTGACCACTGTGCTCGACACGACGTTTACCGCCTATCTGAGCAGTAAAGGCATTTTGCAGGGTGCCACTGACAGCATCAGTAAGAAATTAAACCAGCTGACCGAACAATACAACACCACCAGTAAACGTATTGATGACAAAATTGCGCGCTACAAAACGCAGTTCACCAATCTGGATAAGATGGTCAGTGTGTTGAACAACACCAGTACTTATCTCACTCAGCAGTTCGAGAGCACCAATAGCAGCAAGAAATAATTCTCCCGCCAAATTATGAAACTCAGGGCACTTGGTCTGTGCCCTGAAGTTGACGCATGTTTTGCAAACCTATTTTCAAATCATGGTGGCAAGCGCTCGCTCAATAGATAAGTAACTGCTAATGTGTTTGGGTCTCTATCCTTTTTGCGGAGTTATCCCATGCGCTACCACGATACCGAAACTTCTCAACCGCCTTCTGCTGAACCACTTAACCCATCATTGATGGAACACCTGATCAACGCCCGCAAGATTTTCATCACCGGCACCGTGGATGAAAAAATGGCTAAAGAGGTGGTGCAGCACCTGCACATTCTCGCCGCCATCAATGCTAATCCCATCACAATATTTATCAACTCACCCGGCGGCCATGCTGAGTCGGGCGATATGATTTTTGATGCCATCCGTTATATTGCACCCGAAGTGATCATGATTGGTTCTGGTTGTGTGGCCAGTGCTGGTGCGTTGATTTATGCCGCCGCAAAAAAAGAAAATCGCTATGCGTTGCCCAACACCCGTTTCCTGCTGCATCAGCCTTCCGGTGGTATGCAAGGCCCCGCCAGCAATATGCAGATTTACAGCAATGAAATCGTGCGCATGAAAAATCGTCTTAACCACATCTTCGCGGATGCCACCGGACAGGCGATTGCGAGGATTGAGCAAGATACTCAGCGTGACTTCTGGTTGAGTGCGGAACAAGCAGTGGAATACGGTCTGGTGTCGAAAGTGATCATCACTGAGCAGGACATCGTCGCGCATTATCTTGCCGCTTAAATAAGCCAGTGCTAATGTTATCGACATGATTGAAAATGCGATATTCAAAGCACTGGCGGATCCGACCCGCCGTGCCATATTTGAAAAGTTGTCGGTGGGGCGCATGAACGCAACATCACTGCGAGATGGGATGGAGATAAGCCAATCGGCGATGTCTCAGCATCTTGCTGTGTTGCGCGGTGCGGGATTGGTGCGTGAAGAGCGGCAAGGGCGTTTTGTTAACTATGAAGTTGACCCGGTGGGCATGACTTTTTTGGTTAATTGGTTGGCCAAATACCGTGCTTTCTGGCCGACGCGCATTGATGCCCTAAACAGTTTGCTGAAGGAGATGGATCAATGAGTGACCCCGGGAAATCCAACGAACTGGTACAAGAATATCAACTGGATGCGCCGCCTGAGAAAGTGTGGCGCGCTATCAGTATTGCGGAGTACCGGGAAGCCTGGCTACCCAACGGCGTATTAGCGGTGGCTGAACCTGTTGCCAGCGATCCTGGAAAATCGATCCATTATCGGTTACGTGATGACGCGCCACCCTATCTGGAAAGTGACGTGATGTTTTTAATCAGACCTGATGAGGTGGGCGGCACCCTGTTAACTATCGTACATCGCCTGAATGAACTGCACTTACCAGCCGCTAACGATGATGGGATTCCGCTGATGCTGGCGTCATAACGCCTAACAAAATTGATTAATCATCGAAATCAACATGGGTTTTAGATTGCTCAATTCCTCCAGGTGAGCGAGCGAGAGCGACTCCATTAGTTGCTCCGCTTCCACTGTTAATCGCATAAAGGTCTTTCGCTGATCCGTTGGATCTGACTCCCGCAAGACGAATCCTGCCTCTTCTAAACGACTTAGTAATCCTGAAGCGCTGTGCGGTTTCAACATCAATCTTTCAGCCACATAGCCCACCGTGGCATTACCCAATGCGGTCCCGCGAATCGTCAGCAGCGCCTGATGCTGTTGCGGCGTCAAGCCCACACTGCGTGCCTGAGTTTCGCTAAATGCCATAAAAGTCCGCAAGGTCGCACGGAAATCTGCCAGTAACGCATAATCGGCGTCGTTCATTTTGGGTTGTGACATGTTGAAAACCTTTCAATGTTGAATTTATATCGTAATGCGATGTAAATTGCGCATCTCAATTATGTTACCAGGAGCAACATTATGCGGGACACGCTGTCCGATGCCCCACATCGACCCAAACTTTCTGACCACACAGTGACGAGGCGCGTCATTATACTCGCGCTCATGGGCATTCTGATAGGAACCGGCGGCGCGTTTGGTGCCATCGTTTTACTGCATCTCATCGCCTTGATGACCAACCTCTTTTGGTATCACCAGTTCTCGTTTGCTGAGCACATCATGCCGGGTAATGCTAATGCGCTCCACATTGTGGCTGCTCCTGTGATTGGCAGCCTGATCATTGGTGTGATGGCGCGATTCGGGTCAGAGAAAATTCGCGGCCACGGTATTCCCGAAGCCATTGAAGCCATTCTTTATGGTGAAAGTCGAATGTCACCGAAGGTGGCGGTGCTTAAACCTCTCTCCTCTGCGGTGTCGATTGGTAGCGGTGGTCCATTTGGTGCAGAAGGGCCGATAATCATGACTGGCGGCGCTATCGGCTCTTTATTTGCTCAGTTATTTCATCTCAGTGCGGCGGAACGTAAAACCCTGCTGGTGGCGGGCGCGGCTGCGGGCATGACCGCCATTTTCAATGCTCCTATCGCAGCAGTATTACTGGCGCTGGAGGTGTTGTTGTTTGAGTGGAAGCCACGCAGTTTTATTCCGGTGGTCAGTGCAGTGCTGGTCTCCTGGTGTTGGCGCAATGCGCTGATTGGCACTGGCGCCATTTTCCCTTTCCAGTGGGTGACGCATCTGCAACCGATGCAACTCATCGTGGCGGTCGGTATAGGTGCGCTGACTGGGGTTATCGCCGTTGCGCTGTCGAAAAGCCTGTACCGGCTGGAAGAGTGGTTCCATCAGTTGCCTGTCCACTGGATGTGGTGGCCTGCACTGGGTTCAGTGTTCGTGGGGATTGGTGGCATTCTTCAGCCACGCGTTTTAGGTGCCGGTTATGTCAGTATCCAGAGTTTGTTAGATGGCTCGCTGGCAATCAACATCATTATTTCGCTGCTACTGGTAAAAAGCATCGTCTGGCTGATCTCGCTGGGTTCAGGGACTTCTGGTGGCGTAGTCGCGCCGTTGCTGATTATTGGTGGCGCGGTGGGTGCGATGGTGGCCCATCTGTTGCCCGGTTACGGTGGCATGCTAGTGATGGCAGGTATGGCGGGGATTCTCAGTGGTGCCATGCGTGCACCCTTGACCGGTACCCTGTTTGCTGTGGAAGTGACAGACCATTTTGACTTATTGCCGGTGGCATTGGGTGCTGCGGTAGCTTCGTATGCCGTCAGCGTATTAATGATGCCTCGCTCGATTTTTACAGAACGTCTTGCACGCCGTGGACACCACATTGTGCAGGAATATGCCACCGATACCCTGGAAACAACCAAAGCGCGACAAATTATGTCCTTAGTACCAGCAACTTTGCTGGACACGACACCTCTGGAGCAAGTGATCGCCATCATGAGCGATGTGCGTGCGCATCACCACTATCCGGTTGTGGATGCGCAAGGGCGCTTTATCGCGGTGGTTTCACGCAAAGAGATGGTTCACTGGCAACGCCTGCAGCATGCTGCCGATACGACTTTGCAGGCGTTGATGGGTGAACAACCGCAAATGAGCGCTGATCCTGATACTTTGTGCAGCCACATTGCCGACTATCTGTACAGCGAGGAGGTAGGGATGGTGGTGGTCACCGATGCAGAATCTGGTCGGGTAAAAGGGGTGATTACACGTCATGATATTTTCCGCGTGCGTTATCTGGCACAACAGGCGGAGAGTTTCAAAGTGCGATATTTTGGTTCGCGCAAATCAGCTTAGAAACCTTTATGGCGGCCCGCAGGCCGCCATATTTACACTGATTGGTCAGCTTTCTTAAATTTTCGAGGTCCTGCTGCACCCGCGCAGAACAGCGCCAGCAGCACCATCACTAGCACCGGCAGCATCGCCATACGCAGTCCGGCATGTTCACCGATGAAGCCCAGGCCTGGCGGTCCCACCAGAAATGCCAGATAGCCGAGGGTTGCCGCGATGGTTACGCGAATCGCGCTGTTTTTGCCATCGCCCGCGGCCGAAACGGTCAGCGGGAAGCCCAGCGATGCGCCAATTCCCCAGAACAACACTGCCGCTGCCGCCAGCCATTGATTGTTGGAGAAAATCACCATCGCCAGACCCAAAGCTGCTGAGAACGCGCTGGCGCGTAACACCAGCACACGGCCAAGGCGATCCACCACATATCCGCCAAGGAAACGCCCCACAGTCATGCCTGCCGTGAAACCAGCGTATACCAGCGTACTCTGCATGTGATTAAGGTTATGACCATCGATCATCAAAAGCGGTAGCCAGTCATTGGCGGAACCTTCAGCCAGCGCCATGGCCAGAATCACCACACCCAGTATTAGCAGCTGGCGATCGCGCAGCTCGCGTCCGACCTGAGCGAGGAAGCCCCCGCTGTGCGCCTGTTCATGTCGTTCGTTGTCGCTGGTGGAGGGTAAATGTCGCAAGGCTGCGGAGATAATAAGCACGTTTACCAGCACCACGAGGGCGAAATGCCAGGTGATGCTGAAATCCGCTGCTGTCATGGCAAGCCCTGATAACGCGCCGATCAGCGTGCCAAAGCTGAAAAAACCATGAATGGTGGTCATGATCGATTTGCCAATCAGACGCTCAAAGGCCGCACCTTCGACATTTATCACGACATCAATCAGCGCGGTGCCGCCGCCCAGCAACACCAGGCTGGCAAACACGCCGTAAGCGTTATGCAGCAGTAAGGCGTTCAACATCAGGGCGATACCGGCTAACAGGAGGATAAAACCGTAACGCATGACACGGCTGGTGCCGAAGTGGGTAATGAGTTTTCCTGCCAATAGCACGCATAACATTGAGCCGCAGGAAAAGCCGAACAGGATCATGCCCATCATTTCAGTGGAAGCATGCAGAATATCGCGCATGTAGGGCGTACGACTCACCCATGAAGCCCAGGTGAAACCCGGCAAAAACATCAGGCCGTAAATCGCCCATTTACCACGCAGCTGTTGCTGTAAATCCATATTAATCCCCATCCATAAGTTATCGGAAAGGGTAACAGAAAGGTTCCCCGCGTGCGCGACGCGGGGAGAAACAGTCGTTAAAAACTCTGCCAGTCGGCGTCATTAACTACCGCTAAACGCTGTGGTTTGGGGCGCGATGGCGTGCGAACGATGGGCTGTGGAACGTCAATGACATCGCTGACGTGGAATTTCCCAACCAGCTGATTCAGGTTACCCGCCTGCTCTTGCAGTGATTGCGAAGCGGCCGCGGCCTGTTCCACTAAGGCGGCGTTCTGTTGGGTGACATCATCCATTTGATTAACTGCCTGCTGTACCTGCACGATGCCCTGACTTTGTTCTACGGCCGCCGCAGCGATTTCGCCTACCAACTGACTCACCTGGTGAATGGCCTCATTCATCACGTCCATATTGCGGCCCACATCACTGGCTTGCGTGGCACCTGATTCGGTTAGACGATGAGATTCCTCTATCAGCACTTTGATCTCGCGCGCCGCGTTGCTTGAGCGCTGAGACAGGCTGCGCACTTCACCCGCAACCACCGCAAATCCTTTACCGTGTTCACCAGCACGCGCCGCTTCAACCGCCGCATTCAAGGCCAGTATGTTGGTCTGGAAGGCAATGCCTTCAATGATCGAGACAATCTCGGTCACTTTACGCGAGCTGCCACGAATCTCGTCCATGGTCGATAGCATGGTGGTGAGTGATGTTCCATTTTTCTCTGACAGCGCGCTGGCATTGGCTGCCAGCTGACTCGCCTGCCGCGTGTTGTCCGCCGTCTGGCGCACGGTTTCACTGAGTTGCGTCATGCTGGCAGCCGTTTGCTCCAGCGATGCCGCTTGCTGTTCGGTACGTGAAGAGAGGTCTTCGTTGCCGGCTGAGATCTGCACCGAAGCGCTGCTCACGGATTGAGATGCCTTACGCACTGAAGAGAGGGCTTCAGAGACGCGCTGCATCAGAAGATTGAATGAGTGTGCCATATTGCCGATTTCATCGCGGCGGCTCTCGTCTGCGCTCAATGTCATGTCGAGGTTTTCACTGGCAGTCAGCATCACTTTGCCTACGGCGCCCAAACTGCGGCGAATGCGCATCACGGTGAACAGCGAAAACAGTCCGAAGATCACCACTGTTGCTGCTACACCCGCAACGGTCGTCCAGAAGACAAAATGGAAAGTGCTGCGATTGGTGGCGCGTAAAGCGTCACCCGCACTGATGTTGAGTGCCAGCTGAGTTTGAAAATCAGCGATCATCTGACGAATGGCGGCACCCACACCACTATTTCCCTCCAGCAAGTCCAGACTCACTTCATTCTGGTGAGCACGAGACGCTGTGAGAAATGCAGGCAACTGCGAAGCAACGCGCTGAATGTTATCAAAAGCAACATTGGTTAGGCGTTTGTCTTCCGCATTCGAAATATCGTTCGCCATGTAGTAATCGGTCAGCGCTTTCAGTCCATTGATTTGCTCATCGATTTGTTTTTCTACGGCGGGCATGTTGCTGTCATGCAGCTGGCTTTGGTGTTTGTACAGCGTGATGGCCAGCTGGTTACTTTCGTCAATCAGTTTGCCGATGTCTTTAATCGAAGGAATGGCGTTGGTTTGCACAAATTCAAAACGGTCCTGAAATCCTGACAGCAGCGAGAGCGCAAGAATCGCCTGCAGGATGATGGCGCCAAACAACATGGAAAGGGTCAGCAAGAGACGCTGGGAGATGTTCATCTAATTATCCTTAATCTAAAAGCACCCCTGGTTCAGGAAAATCAGGGAATAGGGCAGATTAATAACCATCGGCAGAATGTGAGATTTAGTTAATTATTTTTTAGCGAGGAGTGATGGAGATCGGAAAATTCGCGGTGAAGGCGCAACATCTTTAACTTGAAAGGCACTAATGCCCAGTACCAGTGAAAATTAGTGATTCTTAATAACGCAACTATCGTGCCGCTGAGAGTTCGTCACAGCGGCACGGGTCGTCATATTAAGGCCTTCTAAACAGTGCCATGCTGCGGCCTTCCAGTTCGAAATCCTTCTCTTTGGTAATCACCAATCCTTTATTAGCGGTATCGGAGGTGGTGAGTTCCAGCACCCAGCCGCCTTCGCCGAATTGTGGGATGCGGAAGGGTACGTTGCCTTCAAACGGATTAAACAGCATCAACACATCGTGCCAGATGCCTTCTTCGGTTTGCAGATCGGGGCGGCCAATATAGACGCCGAGCGTGCTGCCATCATCCCATTGGTCTTCTTGCTGGAAGCCGCCACCGGCGTTAAACCACTTTATATCCATACCGTCGCGCCAGTTTTCACGGCGCAGCAACGGCTGTTTCGCCCTCAACGCCAGCAAATGACGAGTGAATTCACGTAATGCATCCGCGGACTCCGGCAAGTTTTCCCAATGCAGCCAGGAGATTTCACTGTCCTGACAATATCCGTTGTTGTTGCCCATCTGGCTGCGGCCAAATTCGTCGCCCGCCAGCAGCATCGGCGTGCCGTGTGAGAACAGTAACGTGGCAAGGAAGTTGCGTTTTTGCCGTTCGCGCACCGCGTTGATGCCCTCGTCATCGGTCGGGCCTTCCGCGCCGTAATTATAGGAGCGGTTATCGTTGTGACCGTCGTTGTTATCTTCACCGTTAGCGTCGTTATGTTTATCGTTGTACGACACTAAATCGTTAAGCGTAAAGCCATCGTGCGCGGTGAGGAAGTTGATGCTGGCCCAGGGACGACGGCCGCGTTGATCGTAGAGATCGCCGGAGCCGAGCAGGCGTGCGGCAAAGTCGGTCGAGACGTTGTCGCCTTTCCAGTATTCACGCACCGTGTCGCGATATTTATCGTTCCATTCGGCCCAGCCTGGCGGGAAGCCTCCGACCTGATAGCCGCCGGGGCCAATATCCCAGGGTTCGCCAATCAGTTTTAATTTCGACAGCACCGGATCTTGCGTCATAGCATCGAAGAAGCCGCCACGCTGGTCGAAACCTTCCGGTTCGCGCCCCAGAATAGTGCCCAAATCGAAGCGAAAACCGTCGATATGCATCGATTCCGCCCAGTAACGCAGAGAATCCATCACCATCTGCAACACGCGTGGATGGGAGGTGTTCACGGTGTTGCCGGTACCGGTATCGTTGATGTAGTAGCGATGCTGATCCGGCAAGGTGCGGTAATAGGAGAAGTTATCGATGCCTTTAAACGACAGCGTCGGCCCCAGTTCATTACCTTCAGCGGTGTGGTTGTAAACCACGTCAAGGATCACTTCGATACCGGCGTCGTGGAAGGCGCGGACCATGTCACGGAAGCCCTGAATGCCGCGCGGACCAAAGTAGCGCGAGGCCGGGGCAAAAAACGCCAGTGAGTTATAGCCCCAGAAGTTTTTCAGCCCTCTGTCGAGCAGATGTTGATCGTCCGGGAACCAGTGCACCGGCAGCAGCTCAACCGACGTAACACCGAGACTTTTGATGTACTCAACGGTGGCTTTATTGCTCATGCCATCATAAGTGCCGCGCATTTCGGGTGGCACTGCCGGGTTCAGCTGGCTGAAACCTTTAACATGCGTCTCATAAATAACGGTTTTTGACCACGGGATAACCGGGCGATTGCGGTCCTGCCAGTCAAATTCGTTGGGATCGATCACCCGGCATTTTGGCGTAAACGGTGCGCTGTCACGTTCATCAAAAGTCAGATCTTTATCTTCATGCAGCAGGTCGTAGGCAAAATGCGCATCGTTCCACTGAATATCGCCGCGTAGCTCACGAGCATAAGGGTCGAGCAGCAGTTTGTTTGCATTAAATCGATGGCCGTTCTCCGGTTCAAACGGGCCATGCACCCGATAGCCGTAAAGCGCGCCGGGCTGCAGACCGGGAATATAGCCATGCCAGACTTCGTGGGTATATTCCGGCAAGTCGAAACGCGCGATTTCATGCTGGCCGCTCTCATCGTAAAGACATAACTCCACACGCTCGGCAAACGCTGAAAACAGGGCAAAATTGACCCCCTCGCCATCATAATTTGCGCCAAGCGTTTGACCCGAACCCGCAATAATTTCTAAAGGTTTTGCGTTAGACATTGATCCCTCTCCATCCCATGAACAGAAATACAGGCTTGTTATTAACTGGCAATCAGCACCAGTGGCGCGTAAGGCGGTAAGTTATCTAATGAAAGTTGTTCGTTAAGCGCTAAGGTTTCACCACTCAACAGATTGCGATAATGCCGATGGGCCAGCGACTCAGGCAGGGGTATGGATGTTTCAGCCCAGGATGTGCCTTCGAGCATCAACCGAGGCGCTACAACGATAAGGCTGTTTTCACTGTCCTGTCGCGCATAGGCAATCAGATGCTCTGGATGCGTGCCTGTGGCGTACAACGGTTGATACTCGCCCAAACGGAATAGCTGCGGCTTATCCAGACGCAGGTGTAATAAGGTCGCAATCACCTGCTGTTTCAGTTTACCGCTGCGCCAGTCAGAGGGCTGAGTGAAATCAGGACGGCTGCGATCAACGAGTTGTGCATCCAGCGTGGCGAAATCAGGCTCGCGGCGGTTATCGGGATCGACAAGGCTGAAATCCAGCGCTTCGCTGCCCTGATAAATATCCGGTACGCCTGGCGCGGTAAGTTTGATCACGGTCTGGGTCAGGCTATTGATCAGTCCGGCATCCACGAACGGTTGGATGGCCGCGCAGAAGTCGGTCAGGAATGCCTGATTTTCGGCTGATAGCAGATGTTGTGCATATTCTAGTACCGCCTGTTCGTAAGCTTCATCGCCTTCAGCCCAGTTAGTGCGCAGCTTGGCTTCACGCAGCGCTTTCTCCACGAAGGGTATAAAACGCGTTTCAAGGGCACGCAATCCATCGCTGTCGTTTGGCTGTAACGTGGTGGGCCACGCGCCTGCCAGCGCTTGATACAGCATCCATTCTACCGCCGGTTCGGGTGCCGGGCCTTCGTTCAGGGTGAGCACTTTGGATTGATTCAGCTCCCGCCAGCGCGTGACATTCTCTGCCCAAAGTGCGGGCGCTTCACTCAACGTATACAGTCGGGCACGGGCATCTTCCCCGCGTTTGGTATCGTGTGTTGACGTCGTCGAGAGTGCGTCGGGTTGATGATGCAACCGGGTTTGCATCTGCTGGTGGAAGTGTTCCACAGAGAAAGGATGCGGCAGCGGCTCTGCGCCCACTTCGTTGATGGCCAGAATGGCGTGATTACGGAAGAACAGCGTGTCTTCAACGGATTTTGCCATCAACGGTCCGGTGAGCTGCTGGAAGCGCGTGCGGAATTCAGCGGCATCCTGTTCACTTTGTTCCGATAGCGCGCCGAGTAAAATGGCCTGCAGGAAACTGAGTGCAGGTGGGGAGGCACTGAACTTCACCATTTCCAGCACTTGCTGGAGAAGTGCCTCACCGCCCAGTGGCATACCCGCCGATCGGCCATAAGTGCGGTAAACCGGGAAGGCGATCAACATCTCGCGCAGCGCGACATGCAGTTCTGCTTCGCCAAAATTGCGCTGCTCTGAATGCGCCACGTCAGTCGCTATCGCCAGCAGGCGTGAGAATTCACCGGCAAAATTACGATCAACCATCAATTCACGGGCGGCGCGCAGTCCGGCACTGACATCATTCCGTTCTTCGGTAACGGCTTCATAGGCCAGATGCAACGCATCAATCTGGGTATCGTCGATCAGCGCATGTGAAAGCGCGGCGATAAACTCATAGCCGGTGGTGCCGGAAATCGGCCATTCAGACGGAATTTGCTCCTCTTCCGCCAGAATCTTCTCCACCGTGATATAGCAATCCTCACCTGCGGCTCTGCGTAAACGCTGAAGATACCCCTGCGGATCGGCCAGGCCATCAACGTGATCGACACGCAAACCACTTACTGCACCGCTGTGAACCAGCTCCAGAATCAGTGCGTGCGATGCGTTGAATACCGCTTCATCCTCGACGCGAACGCCGACCAGCCCGGTGATTTCAAAGAAGCGTCGGTAGGAAAGGTCTTTACGCGCATCGCGCCAGTTGATCAGCTGCCAGGGCTGCTGTTGATGCAATTCAGCAATCGCTGCGCGATCGTCGATGGCCAGCACCTCATCGGCGCGCCCTTGCCAACTGGCCGGCGTCAGCGGATAAAAGCTGTCGTAGTAAGCCAGCGCCGGATGCCCGGTTTCTGGATGGGGCTTAATGCTCAATTCGTCGTTTTGCAGGACGCGCTCAAAGTCATCGCCGAGGAACGGTAACGTCAGGCGACGCGACCAGTCGATATCGAAATAGCGCGCATACTGACTGCTCTCGCCATGCTCGATCACATCACGCCACCACACATTTTCCAGTGAAGCCGCCATATGGTTTGGCACGATATCCAGAATTAAACCGAGATTGGCCTGCTGTAACGCTGCTGACAGGCGGTTGAAGCCTTCACGTCCGCCCAGCGCAGGGTCGATCTCGTTGGCATTGGTGACATCATAGCCGTGCGTAGAGTCCGTGGTGGCAGTGAAAATAGGCGAGGCATAGAGATGGCTGATACCGAGCCGCTGCAAATAAGGCAGCAGACTGATGGCGCGATCAAAGGTCATGCCGTTGCGGAACTGAATACGATAGGTCGCTGAAGGAATCGTCATGCTTTTTCTCCCTGTGCCAGACGCACCACAATGGCATGTTGCGGCAACACATCGTTCTCCTGTGGCCAGGCAAAGAGCGTTTTGCCTGGCATGGTTGGCAGAGGCTGCGCCTGCTTACTGATATTCAGCGCTAACGAGAGTTCACCCTGCGGGAACTGCCAGCTCACCGCGATAAAACCTTTGGCGGTTTTCAGCACTTTGCCACTGTGACCGCCTGCCGTGGCGAGCAGCGGCACAATGTGGCGCTGACGCAATGCTAGCAATTGCTGGGTGAACGCCAGCCAGGCTTTACCTTCTTCACTTTCCAGCTTGCTCCAGTCGAGTTTCGAGCGGTTAAACGTTTCTTCCGCATTGGGGTCGGGCACACTGTCGTCATGGCCCGCATGGCCGGTAAACTCGCGTGCGCGTCCTTCACGTACCGCGTTAGCCAGATCGCCGTGGAAATCGGTGAAGAACAGGAACGGGTTGGTTTCGCCATACTCCTCGCCCATAAACATCAGCGGGATATGCGGTGACAGTAACAGCGTGGCCAGCAGCACTTTGGTGCGGTCGGCGCCTGCCAGCGTAATCAAGCGATCGCCTTGCGCGCGGTTGCCCACCTGATCGTGGTTCTGAATGAAGTCGACAAAAGCAACCGGTGGTTGTGCTGCACTGGGCACGCCACGCCGTTGACCGCTCTGTGGCGAGATCTCTCCCTGATAAGCAAAGCCTTCAGTCAGGATGCGCGCGATGAGCTTTTCAGGCACCTCGGCGAAATCCTGGTAGTAGGCATGGGTTTCACCGGTAGCAAACACATGAATGGCATTGTGAAAATCGTCATTCCATTCGCCGGTAAACAGCGGCGCATGGCCCTGTTTGTCACGCGGGTGCAGGAAAGTGACATTACGCGAATCTTCAGTGGTGAGATGGATAGGGCGATCTGTAATCTCACGGCGGATGCGTTCAGCGATCTCAATCAACGCATGTGTGCTGGAGGTATCTTCGATCTGATCGATGGCGTCAAAGCGCAGGCCATCAAGATGATACTCCTGCACCCAGTAAAGTGGCGCTTCCACAATGTAACGACGTGCGGCATCAACATCATAAGCGATGCCCGCGCCCCAGGGCGTCATGCGTTCCTTATGGAAAAATTCGGGCGCCAGCAGCGGCAGATAATTTCCTTCCGGGCCAAAGTGATTAAGCACAATGTCGAGCACCACCGACAGGCCATGTCCATGTGCGGCATCAACAAAGGCTTTGAAATCATCCGGCGAGCCGTAAGCGGAATGAGGTGCATACAACAGCACGCCGTCGTAGCCCCAACCGCGATTCCCCCCAAACTGCGAGACCGGAAGCACCTCAATCATAGTGATGCCGAGTGCCTGCAAATGCGGCAATCTGGCAATGGCGGACTGAAAAGTGCCTTCGGAGGTAAAAGTACCGATATGCAGTTCGTACACCACCGTTTCTTGCCAGGCGTGCCCGCGCCAATCCGTGTGCTGCCACGCATAATGACGAGGATCGATCACCACTGAAGGGCCATTGACCTCGGATTGCTGCGCGCGCGCGGCAGGGTCAGGCACTTCCGTGCCATCCGCCAGGACAAAATGGTATGTCGCTCCGGGTTGTATGCCGCCCAGTTGCAGTTGATACCAGCCATCGTCGGAGGCTGACATAGGTTGATCGCCATCGGCGAGACGCAAGGTAATCTGTTGCTGACCCGGTGCCCACAAGCGGAATAGCACGCTGCCATCTGCCTGAATCTCAGCTCCCCAGGATTTCTCAAATGATCTGAATTCCATTCAATTGCCTCGTTTAACCCTCGCAAGGGCAATGGACGACATCAAGCGGTACACGTTCCGTTTAAAGATGCAGGCTGAGTACGATTTACAGTGGGACGACACGAAAAGACTGAGAACAGATCATAGTCGATATTTTGGTCTTTTCTGGCGCGAACAGATGGGTTTAGGAAATTATCGACGCCTTGCGCTTCGCTAATCAGCGGGAAGTAAAGAAGAGAAGGGCGGCCTGATGGCCGCCCTCGAGCTTACGCAGGTTTGTGTTGCTGGGCCTTGCGGCCGCGCTGCTTACGCAGTCTATCTATCAGTTTGTGGGCTTCTGCTTTGGTGGCGACAGCAGGAGACGAGCCTTTCAACGGCTTACGCGCCGTTTCACTCAGCGTTAACACGGTAATCAGGCCTACAACCCCGGCGCCCATCATGTAATAAGCGGGCATCATGGCATTGTGCGTGGTGTCCACCAGCCAGGCAGTGATCAACGGTGTGGTTCCGCCAAACAACGACACTGACAAGTTAAAGCCAATCGCTAATGCGCTGTAGCGAATATCGGTGACAAAAAGCGCCGGTAACGTTGCAGGCATGGTGCCGCTAAAGCAGGTATGCAATAAACCTAATACGGCCAACCCGGCAAATACCAGCATCATATTGCCGGATCCAATGAGCATATAGCTGGGAATAGCCAGTAAGATTAAGCCCAATGCACCCAAACCAATCACCGGCTTACGACCAATACGGTCGGTTAAATGTCCCCACATTAAGGTTAATGGCATCATAATAAACATAATTACCATCACCAACATGAGCCCTGACAATTCACTCATGCCCAATACGCCGGTTAAATAACTTGGCATATAAGCCGTTAACATATAATTAGAAACGTTAAATAACAGTACCAGACCAATACATTTCAGCAGCGGTTTGCTTTGCACACGCAGCATTTTGAGCAAAGTTAACTGCGGCTTATTGTGCTCAAGCTCTTCGCGCTTATCCATATGCTCTTTAAACGCCGGTGTTTCTTCGAGTTTCAGGCGAATATAGAGGCCAAATAAACCTAAGGGTGCAGCCAGGAAAAAGGGAATACGCCAGCCCCAATCCATCATTGCCTGATGCGGTAATAGCGCAATCATGCCGGTCACCAGGCTCGCACCGAGCAGGTAACCCGCGAGTGTGCCGAATTCCAGGAAGCTGCCCATAAAGCCACGACGCTTATCGGTGGAGTATTCCGCGATAAAGGTTGCTGCACCACCGTATTCGCCGCCGGTGGAGAAACCCTGCAGCAGGCGCGCGGCCAGCAACAGGATCGGCGCGGCAATACCAATGCTGGCATAGCTGGGAATCAGGCCGATACAGAAGGTTCCGATGGACATCATGATCATGGTGAAGGCGAGAACCTTCTGCCGTCCAAAGCGATCGCCTAATGGCCCAAATACCATGCCGCCAATTGGACGCACTAAAAACGCAGCAGCAAAAGTACCGAAAGAGGCGATTAATTGCGCGGTATTACTGGCACCAGGAAAAAAGACCTGGCCAATAATCACGGCAAGATAGCTATATACGCCAAAATCGAACCATTCCATGGTGTTGCCTAATGCAGCAGCACCGACGGCGCGTTTTAGTAATTTTTTATCTATAACCGTAATATCATCAACGGTTAAGTCAGATTGTTTAGAAATCGTTCCGGTGCTCATAAACCTCCATGAGTAAAATTAGAGCGATCTTATAGCTTTCGCAGCCGAACAATTCACCAATGGAAATGAAAGCTATAAGAGGCTGAAAGGCGGACACCTTAGGAAATATTTTAAAGATGTGCAAGTTTGTGACATATATCCTTGCATAAAAGCGTAGCGATGAAGGTATATTCTGTCAAAGTGCTCTTGAGGTGAAATAATTGATTGTGTCGTGATGGGCGGGGTTGGTTTTATTCTGCACCATATTATGCGGTGACAGTTAGTCAACCAGGTAATTATGCTGCAGCAATTCACGCCGCATCAACTTCAGCGGCGGAACTCAGGGTGAGTCAATCATTTGAACAAGGCACTGACGATTGAGCTTAATACCGAACCCGTGACGAAAGCATGATGCGTGACGTTGTCTTGATTTTGTATATCCGCTAACCGTTTTAACGCCGCTTCCGGACTTGCCGCTTCGACTTCTTCATCTAACTTCTTATAGCCTTTTGAAATCAACAAGACGGCGCTCTCGACATCGTTTCTTTCGACAGTGGCGACGACCTGATCATTTCGATAGAAGATGTAATCTGGCATGGTCATTTTCCCTATAAGCAAGCACATACTGCATTTCAAAGTTGTCTACTGTATCAAATCCTGCTTCAGGACGTTAAGGCGGTAATCACAATTGCGGCTATGAAACATAATCCACTGTCCGTTTCCAGCGAGCAACGATTTGCGCGATCGCGTTTACTGCAGAACGACCCATATTTTAAGCAGGAGACGGTATGCACTATGTCATTAGCGGATTGAAAAGCAGCGATTTTGCCCATTTGTACGGCCGGGATGATGAATATCTGGCACAGCACAACGCACGACGGGTGCTAGCCAGTCCTGACTCCGCTTTACCTGACCGTATTGGGTTGAAAGATGTGCCCTCGGGCGAGAATGCAATCTTGCTCAATCACACTTATCAACCTGCGCAATCGCCTTACCATGGGCAGCACGCCATCTTCATTCATGAAGGTTGTATAAAGTCTGGCCTCTTCTACAACGAGATCCCGGAGTATCTCGCCAAGCGTCAACTCTCACTGCGAGCATTCAATATTGAGCATTGCATTATCGCGGCGGAGTTGGCGACAGGTGAAGATATCGAGCCTATGGTGTTAACGCTGTTGCAGATGCCTGAA
The DNA here is from genome assembly GCF_020179835.1 of Pantoea sp. alder81. Lineage (GTDB taxonomy): Bacteria > Pseudomonadota > Gammaproteobacteria > Enterobacterales > Enterobacteriaceae > Pantoea. Next base: position 464,775 of record NZ_JAIUDA010000004.1, read on the forward strand.
ACGGCTTATATCCATGCCCACACTGCGCGGTACGGCTGCTATCTGGCGGCGATTCGTAAGCAAGAGGGTTAACTTATTCTTTAGAGGCCTATTTTTATATTTTTAGCGCTAAACCTGTTGTGGCGTAGCCGAAAGCCAATAGCATTTTCCGCCCTTACCCGCAGTGCCGACCTGCTTAGCCTTCCAAAGGAGTGAAGCAGGTTTTTTCGTTTTAAAGACCTGCCTTCGATCACAATTCAATCTACAGTCATCGGCGATTTTGTGATTCGCTCCTCATCCCAGGTTACGGGGCAGTTTGCTTTGCAGCGTTTCTGATAGTTTATATTGTACAACCTGGTTTTACACAATAAAACAAAGCGTCTTTTCCTGATAATCCTAATCAGCCCCTGCGAGGAAAGAATGACTGAACAAACACTGAAACAGACGCCGGTCTCGGCGCTGGAACGCGAAACCATGCGGCGAGTAATCTGGCGCATCTTGCCGTTCCTGGTGGTGAGCTATCTGGTGTCCATTATCGATCGCGGCAATATCGGCATGGCCGCGCTACAGATGAACGAAGATCTTGGCCTAAGCAAAGCCGCCTTTGGTTTTGCCAGTAGTCTGTACTTCGTGGCGTATTTCCTGTTTGAGGTACCCAGTAACCTGGCGATGCAGAAAGTCGGCGCGCGTTTGTGGATCCCGCGCATCATGATTAGCTGGGGCATCGTGTCAATGTGCATGGCGCTGGTGGAGACCTCTTCCTCATTGTATGTGCTGCGTTTTTTACTCGGTGCCGCCGAAGCTGGATTCTTCCCTGGCGTGGTGTTGTATCTGACCTGGTGGATCCCTGCGCGTTATCGCGCGCGTATTATTGCCTCGTTTATGGTGGCGATCCCGCTGGCAAACTTTATCGGTTCACCACTTTCTGGATTGATACTCACACTCGACGGATGGATGGGACTGCGCGGCTGGCATCTGCTGTTCATCATTGAAGGATTGCCTGCCGTATTGCTCGGCATTGCCGCTTATTTTGTCCTGAGCAATCGCCCACACGAAGCGCGTTGGCTCAGCGGTGAGCAGAAGCAGTGGCTGGAAGGCACGCTGCAGGCCGAACGTCAGCAGCAAAAAAACATCGGTCATATCTCAACCTGGCAGTTGCTAAAGCACAAGCATATCTGGCTGATGGCACTGATCTACTCAGGCGCGTCTGCGGCCGGCACGACGCTCAGCGTCTGGTCACCTCAGCTGCTGAAGTCATTCCAGCTCGATAATCTCACCACCGGGATGCTCAATGCGATCCCCTATGGCCTGGCGTCGGTATTGATGGTTGTGTGGGGACGTAGCTCGGATCGTACTGGCGAACGACGCTGGCACACGGCGTTAACGTTGTTCATGATCGCTGGAGGTATTTTCGCCGCCTTTATCAGCCTGTCGTTACCAGCAACCATCATTATCATGAGCCTGATTCTGGTCGGTGCTTATTCCATGAAAGGGCCATTCTGGGCACTGGCGGCAGGATGGATGAGCAGTCAATCCGCTGCAGCAGGGCTGGCGGCGATAGGGGCGATCGCCAATCTGATTGGTGGTGCGGTGATGGTGAATGCTTACGGCATCATCAATGAAAAGACCGGTAGTCATACTTTGGCACTGTTGCCTTTGGCCGCGCTGTGTCTGGCGGGAGGGATTGCCGTGGTGATCATGGGGCGTAATCTTTCGCAGGGCCAGAAGGCGGAAGGTAGCTTGTCGAGTCACTCATCCTGAACTGACTCAATGTGAGACTTCCGGGCACACTGTGGTGAGCCCGGAAGCTATCTGTCACAACCATCAGTTATCGGTTGTCAGTACGTCCTCACCGTATTGCGCACTGCAAAACAACTTTGATGCACCTAATTTCAAAGAGAGTCGCGCGGCACTCTGGCTCATTTGCTGGGTCAGGCCATCGTCACGGCGCGATTCAATCAGGCGCGAGGCCGGGCCGGTTAACGCTAGGGCTGCAATCAATTTATCGTTCACGCCGAATACCGGCATCGCGAAGGCGGCAGTGTGGGGATCGCGTGCGCCAGAGGTATACAACGGCAGGCGCGGATTCTCATCAAACACGGCTTCGTTCTGTCCCCAGTAGCGCAGCACCTGGCTAATCGCAGACTGATCGAGCGGAAATATCGTGCCAGGCAAACGACTGTGCCGCAAACCTTCCGAAGCCTCGGCGCGGAATAAGCACATGCGTTGACCACCTTCAATCACATACCAACTGGCGCTCTCATGGGTAGCCAACGCCAGTTGCTGCAACTCGGGCTGCACCACACTAGCCAGATGGAAAGATTGCTCATACAACTTGCCCAGATAAAGCAAGCGTGGCCCCAGTCCATAGCTACCGTTTTCATGGCGCACCACGTAGTTCATTCGTTCGAGAGAATTCATCAGGCGATAAACCGTGGTTTTGTGGTAACCCGACGCCTGCGACAACGCAGTCAGCGTCAGGCTATCGTCGCCTGGACGGAAACAGTCCAGCAGCGCTAACGCCTTTTCCACCGCAATAACGCCTTCATTTCCCATGCATTCCTCCTGTTTTGAACGACAACGAGTGTACCTGAATTTTTGTGAGTCACCTCGTGTTTACGTCACAAACGCCGTTAAGGCTATGGCTAAATCTGCCTCGCCCTGGCTATAGTTGTTTTATATTGTACACATGTGTTTTACACAGTAAAACAAAGCGAGGAAGAGATGAGCATTCACACTACTGCAATGATCCAACGAAATATCAGCCGCGTGACCCCGGAAGAAGTGCAACAAGCTGCTGAGTATCAGGCGGCGATACTGGCGGATGTTGCCGGGCGTCGCGGCACGCTGCACGGCAGAATCAAACCGCTCTCACCGCAAATGAAAGTGGCGGGTCCGGCCATCACCGTTGAGGTACGTCCGGGTGACAATCTGGCCATTCATGCTGCACTGGCCATTGCCCAACCTGGCGATGTGATTGTGGTGGATGGCAAGGGCGACCTCAGTTGCGCGTTGCTAGGGGAGATTATGGCGACCCAGGCAGAGGCTTCCGGTATTGCAGGCATCATCATTGATGGTGCAGTGCGTGATGCCGACATGCTGAGCAAACAACCCTATCCAGTGTTCGCTGCAGGGTTGAATCCTTGTGGCCCCACCAAACTGATTCCGGGCCGCGTCAATCATCCTATTTCCGTTGCCGGGGCACAGATTCAGGCCGGTGATTTGGTGGTGGGTGATGTTGATGGCGTAGTGGTGATCCCACGTGATGAAGTGCAGGCCATCATTGCCTTAGCGAAGAAAAAGCTGGACGGCGAAACCCAGCGCATTGCTGCCATCCGTGCCGGTGATACGCGCGCGCCATGGCTTGAGAACGCACTGCGCCAGGCGGGCATGCTGGCAGAAGGGGAGACGCTGTGATGGTGAAACCACCGGTCATTCTGATTACCGGCAGCGATCTCGCTGCCGAAGCGGTAGCCATACTCCGTGGATTTGAGTTGGTATATGCGGGTAAACAACCCACAGAAACGCAGTTGATTGCCCTGTGCCACCAGCACAATCCGGTGGCGATTTTGGTGCGTTACGGAAAAATCAACGCAGCAGTGATGGATGCCGCCCCGGCCTTGCGGGTGATCTCCAAACACGGCAGTGGTATTGATGTCATTGACCAGCAAGCCGCCGCCGCACGCCAGATACGTGTCTGTTCTGCGCCGGGTGCTAACGCCGCGGCCGTAGCAGAACACACCTGGGCATTGATCCTGGCCTGTGCCAAATCGGTGTTGCCGCTGGATGCGCGCCTGCGTGCAGGCTTTTGGGATAAATCGACACACAAATCGATTGAACTGGAAGGGCGAGTATTAGGGTTAATTGGTTTGGGGGCGATCGGCAGTCGCGTGGCTCGGATCGGGAATGCATTGGGCATGCGGGTCGTGGCTTATGATCCTTTCGCGCGTGAATTACCACCGGCCTGTGAATCGGTTAATAGCCTTGAAACCCTGCTGGCGCAGGCTGATGTGGTGTCGCTGCACTGCCCACTGACAGAGTCCAATCGTGAAATGATCAATGCCGATACGCTGGCGAAGTGCAAGCCCGGCGCAATCCTGGTTAACACCGCGCGAGGCGGGTTAATCAACGAGGCGGCGCTCGCTGATGCGCTGCAGTCCGGCAGGTTACATTGGGCAGCATTGGACAGTTTCAGCGTTGAGCCGTTGACAGCACCGCACCGCTGGCAGGGCATCAGTAACGTGATCCTTTCTCCACATATTGGTGGCGTGAGCGATGCCTCCTACATCCGCATGGGAACGGTGGCGGCACAGAATATTTTGCAGGCGCTGGCAGATACGCCGCTGGAAGAGGGTGTGTCACCATGATCAGCCTGACTCAACCGGAAATCCGCCAGGCCGAGGTGTTCAGCCGCTTGCCCGACCATTTCAGAAAACCCGATCCGGCGAATGCCTGGTCAGCAGCCAATCGCGGTGGTCAGGCTGTTGACTCCTTTCTGGAAGGGCCTGTCTGGCATCCTTCAGGCTGTCTTTACCTCACCGATATCCCCTACGGCAGAATCTTTCGGGTGGATATGCAGGGCGAGTGGGAGTTGATCGTTCAGTATCAGGGCGAACCCAACGGCATGAAGTTGCTGGATGAAGACACGTTGCTGATCACTGATTACCAAAACGGATTGATGAAACTTTCTCTCATCGACCGAACCGTCACGCCATGGCTGACGCGTCGCAACAGCGAAAGTTTCAAAGGCGTCAACGATCTGACGTTTGACCGTCAAGGCAATCTCTATTTCACCGATCAGGGGCAAACGGGTCTGCATGATCCTACCGGACGCGTGTACCGCTTATCGGTGGAAGGTCGTCTCGATTTGTTGCTGGATAATTGCCCAAGCCCAAACGGACTGGTGTTATCACCGGATGAGAGTCTGCTGTATGTGGCGATGACGCGCGGAAATTGTATCTGGCGCGTACCGCTGCAAAACGACGGTTCGGTTAGCAAGGTCGGGCAGTTCTTCACTTCACATGGCCCGAGCGGACCCGATGGACTCGCCATCAATACCGAAGGCGAATTGCTGATTGCCAATCCCGGGTTAGGCCGCCTGTGGTTATTGAATGCGCTCGCGGAACCCATCCAAATCATTACCAGCCCAGCGGGGCGCTCGACCACCAATGTCTGTTACGGCGGTGCCGAGCGCCGGCAGCTGTTTATCACCGAGTCGGTCACCGGCTCAATCCTGACCTGCGACATGGCCCATCCCGGTGCAGTGCTGTCAGGCCGTTCCACTCCAGCAAGCTAACAATAACAGGTGCCACAGAGCACCATGGAGCATCACATGACCCTGCATACCTTACCTGATGCCATGCCAGGCGCGCCCGCTGCGCCTGAGAAAACCCTGAATCCCCAAGAGATGGATCGCAGCGAACACGCGGCGGCCAAAGCATTCAGGCGAATTCTGCCGTTCATTTTCATCTGTTATGTGATCAGTTACCTGGACAGAACCAATGTTAGCTTTGCCGCGCTGGGTATGAATGCCGATCTAGGGATAACGGCGGAGCAGTTTGGTTTTGGCGCAGGGATGTTCTTTATCGGTTATTTCCTGTTTGAGATCCCCAGTAATTTGATAATGCAAAAAACCGGGGCTCGCATCTGGATTGCCCGCATCATGATTTCGTGGGGATTGATTTCGATGGCGACGGCGTTCGTGACCGGCCCAACCAGCTTTGCCGTCGCGCGTTTTTGTCTCGGCATGGCCGAGGCAGGCTTTACGCCAGGCATCTATCTGTTTTTCACTTACTGGTTTCCTGGTACCTGGCGTGCAAAAATCACCGCCGCATTTTTGGTGGGCATCCCGGTGGCAAACATCATTGGCGCCCCTATATCGGGTGCAATCATGCAGATTACCAGCCATGAATATATTCGTAACTGGCAGTGGCTGCTTTTGATTGAAGGTGTGCCAGCCGTGTTACTCGGCATAGCCTGTTTGTTTTTCCTCGACGACAAACCGGCTAAGGCAAAATGGCTGACTGACGATGAAAAAAGCCTGTTGCAACGCCGACTGGATGAAGAACAGCAGCGCATCGCCGCCAAACATGGCGCCACTATGCGTCACGCAATGCGTAATCCGCTGCTGTGGCTGCTGGCATTGATCAACTTTTGCGGGATCGTCGGTTCGATTGGAGTCGGCTTATGGATGCCACAGATCATCAAACAGATGGGCGTCAGTCACACAGCGACGGGTTTTCTCACCGCGTTGCCCTACGTTTGCGGGGCACTGAGTATGTTGTTCTGGGCACGAAGAGCAAACCATTCGCCGCATCGCATTCGTTGGATCAGTGGCGCATTAGTGATCGCTGCCATTGCGTTATCTTGCAGCGCGGTGGTGTCAGAGCCGGTGCTAAAAATGCTGGCACTTTGCATCACTGTCAGCGGCATTCTGGCCTTTCAGGCGTCGTTCTGGGCGCTGCCATCTGGTTTTCTGACCGGCAATGCCGCAGCGGCTGGGTTAGCCGTGATTGTTTCGGTGGGCAATCTGGGCGGCTTCTTTGGCCCATCTTTGATTGGTTACGTTAAACAGATGTCAGGCGGCTTTATGTGGGCACTGTTAGCGGTATCGGTAATATTGCTCTTTGGCGCACTGGCGGTATCTCAGGTTCGCGATCCATACAAAAACGCTGCGTGAATGACGCAACATTGCCGTGCCCATCAGGGCACGGCAATCTAACTTATATGCCGGTATGGCTCTGATAACTCACCGGGTTACCGTTATCGTCAAACACCTCGTACGTGACGCTTTCACCCACCTTAACCGGTTGCGTTAAGGGGAGGGTGAACGAACCAAACGGCGCCACCATCACATCATCCACCTTAACCTTATTGGCAATATTCAATCGCAGGCTCATAGACCACGCCGTCGGATTCTCCACCTTGAGCTGACGATCGTGCACCACAAAACGCAGCTTCTGAACATCTTCAGGCTGGGGTGCACCCAGCGCAGCAGGTCGAACAAAAACCTTAAGCCGCAACCGCAGCGGCAACAGAATTTTTTGTTCAGCGCCGCCGGTGTGCCGGGTTAAGGCGGGAATCTGATAAATATTCAGCCAGTAAAGGCTTTCACGATCTTCGGGCAACGACTGCCGCGAAGTGAGCACCAGACGAATCGCACGTTGCTCATCGGGAGCGAGTTTCATCATCGGCGGCATGGCAAAAATGGGCGCAGTACTCAGTTCCGGAGACTGCATCAAATCTCCGTCATCGCTCCAGATCTGCACCACGGAGGGATATTCCGCACCATTTTTTAAATTCAGCGTCTGGTTGCTTTCACCGGCATTAAAAACGATACGTGTTCTATCCACATTCACCACGGCCAGGGCGTGAGCAGCGAATAACAGGCTGCTCATTGCCAACGCGCTACTGAAAACTGACCACAACTTGCAACTGCGCATTGACTGTCCCTGCTGTTACTGTTTGTCCACTTAAGGCTTCGAGCGAAGCCAAAAAATCACCGCTGTAAATATTGCTGCTGCCGGAAGAAACCAGCGAGGTGAGATCCGTATAGGCATACCAGCCGCGTGTATTCCCGGTGCCGGTGCTGGCGAGGTTAGGCAATAAGTTAATGGCAGCACCACTGGCGTTATAAATTTTGATGCCCACACCCGAGGCCACGCCGCTGCTGCCATAATGATTATCCAGCAGCCAGGTCAGTCCGCCGCCGCTGGTGGTCAAACCCAACTGCGTCGCCTGTGACACCGCATTGGGCTGATTCACCAGCAAGCCCATCGCGACATTGGCGGCACTGCTGGTGGAGGTGCTGGTACTGGATCGCGCGCCCGATTCGCACTGCAATGAGATGGAAAACGGCACCTGACTGCTGCCGCCTGCTTTGAGCGCGTTCACGCTGATGGTTGGCAGCAGCACCACAGAAGGGTAGTTCTGGACTTCACAGAGCGCGCCTCGCACATAGGTCACGTTACGATACGTACTCCAGGCGGCGGGCCAGTTACCGTAAAACCCGTACCAATAGCTGGCGCTGTCTTGTCCCACTGCCAGACTGTTGGTATCCAGACCTGGGCCTTTGAAAGCAATGTAGCCGCGCGGCTGCGTCCAGAGATCGCTGTAACGGTTATCGCCATTGGCGTAATAGCTGGTTGAACTGATTTTGAACATCTCGTACAGCACGTTGCTAAACGCGCTGGCCGGAATATAAATGTAGGTGCCGTCGGAGTACCAACTGTCAGCGGTAAACTGGCGTGACTTCCAGTAGCGGCTGTAATACTCGCCGGTGGTTAGATTGGTCATGCGCACTGCCACGTTTTTCGCCACATCGTAATAAGCGCCGCTAACCTCACTGCTGGCATACATGCCAGCATAAGCACTGTCACCGTTGGTGGCGTACATCTCATACAAACTGCCTGCATCCGCCACCGCACAGCGGTAGAGGATTTGATTCGGGCTGTAAGCGGTGTTGCTGGCGGCGCTGAGAAACGAACCTACCGAGCTCGCCAGCAACGATCCTGCAGGCTGAAAGGATGTCCCGCTATTAATGCTGATCACCGAAGGCAAGCCCAGATTGCCGGAGCAGGTATCACAGGCACCCGCCCAGGATGATGCGGTATAGCCTGCTGCCAGTGCGGCAGCAGAGAGTGATGAGGTGCTGGTGACTTTGATGCAGTTTGCCCATAACGTCAGCGGCAGCATCAGCAGCACAACTAGGAGATATTTAATTTTCACGAGTTATAGCGTCCTGCAAATACCATTGAGGAGGATAAGCGCCTGTTGCGACTTTCCGGTGATTTGATAAGTGACGGCACAGCGTTGGGCATGACCATCCCAACTGATTTGCAGAGTGCCGGAGTCATGGGGAACGCGCGCATACAGTTGGCTTCCCTGACCCACAATGCCGATCACCGTGTTGGAGGCATCGCGCACTTCAGCGCCCATCGGCGGTGCCAGACCTGCGGTGGTATCTAGTGAAATCAACACGGCAGTGCCGCGTAAGGTGGCAAAGCTTATCTGACTCACGGCACCAGCATAGGGAACCACACGCTGACTTCCGCCGTTTAATTCGGCATCAGCGCGCATGTGTAGCGTATCAAGGCTGACGGTGTTTTCACGATAAGGGGTGAGCGAAGGCAGCAGTGCATAACCATTGCCGTCAATCACTGCGCCTTGTCCGTTTTGCACCGCCGCACCTTGCGCGCCCTCAGCATGGATCAACGCGAACGTATCGCTGGTGTAAGGACCTGCGGTGAGACCACCTCGATGCAGCAGTAACGTTCCCGAAGTGCCTAAACCGACTTGTCGATAGTGATCCCCCTGGCCGTAGTTGGCGCGGATGGCGCCGAAACGGGTGTTTTGCTGCAGGTTGCCACCAAAAGAGTTAGCTTCTCCGCTGATGCCATTGCGGTAGTGTTCGGTTCCGCCATAAAGCGAATAAGAGAAATCACGCTGTTCACCGGCTGACCCCGTCAGTGAAACCATCGAAGACTGACTCTGCTTCGACTGGTTATAGTTGTAGGCCACAGACGAAAGACCCGCGCCCCAGTTAAGCGGCACAGAAATATTGAATGACAGGGTATTTTCGCTGTATCGCTGTTGGCGGCTGCTGTCGACATTATCGTTGACGCTCACGTTGCCTTGCTGGGTATTCCACCAGGTGCGTTGACGCGCCACGTTGATACCGTAACTAATATTGCGCCAGCTGTTGGTATAGCCGAGCTGCAGTTGGGTGATGCGCGACTGATTATTGTAATAGTCGGCGGTGCTGGCGCTTAAACTCACCAGACCATATTCATCCAGTGATTGGCTGAGGGTGGCCGATAAGCGATTACGTTGATTAAGCGAATCAGAGTAGTAACTAATGCCCGCTTGCTGCTGACGCCGTACTCCAAATACATCCTGCAGGTCGCGAAAACCACGGGTGGAATAACGATAGGCGGCCAGCACCAGATTGGTGCCGGTCTGAAAGGTTTTGCTGTAACTCAACTCCGCACGCCAGCCGGAGGTGCGCTGATCATTTTCAGCCTTAGCCTGCGAAAACGTGGTGTTCAGACCCACCGCACCGATTCCGGAAGCCCAGACGCCGCCCAGTAGCCAGGCCTGGTAATTTTCTGCCAGCCGTGAGCCGACGGTTGCCGTCAAGCTGTTGCTTACGCCGCGCTGCATCACGCCCTCAAAAAAAGCGTTATTCACGGCGTAATATTGGCGCACACGGCCCAGCGCCAGCGAGTAATGCCAGTTGCCCGGACGCACCGAATCAGGAACCGAGGAGTAGGGTACCGTAAAGGTAGCAATTTTACCGTTGGCTTCAATCACCTCGACGTCAAAATCCCCCTGGCTGCGGGTATTGTTCAGATCATCAATGATAAAGGGGCCAGGCGGCACCACGGTTTCATAGATCACCTTATTCAACTGTTTCACCACGACACGGGCGTTAGAGGAGGCGATACCACGAATTTCCGGGGCGTAACCGCGTCTGCCTTGCGGCCACATACGTTCGTCAGTGGCGAGTTTAATGCCATTAAACGGCAGGCTGCCAAACAGCGAACTGTCCGTGTAGCTATCGCCAAGGGAAAGCTGGCTATTGATCGACGTCAATGGGCGTTGCACCCAGGTTCTTACCTTGTTGTAGCGATAGCTGCTGCCACCCACACTGCTGCTGAGATAGCGTAGATTGCCCTGATGACGTAACTGCCAGTTGGCGACGTTGGTGCCTGCGGTGATCCCACTCCACAAATATTGATAGCGGTAGGCGGCCGCGCTGTTTTCCGTCCAGGTGTAGTTGGTGTTGTGCCGCAGAAATAACGCGGTCATCCCGTCATCCCACTGTTCGGGCGGAATATAACCGCGCGGCGTGCGGTTAAGCGCTGACATGGGCAGCGTGATATTCAGGCGTAACGCGGCGGCATCAAAATTCCAGTTCCCATGTGGCGTCCAGTCAGCAAGCGGGGCGCACTCGCGATCTTTTGGCTGCGTTGGAACATTTTTTAATTGCAGCATTTTAACCAGCGAAAAGGGTAAGCATGGCTCGACCTCTTTTCCTTGTGCCGGGGGCAAAAATTCCAGCTTCACGCTGGATGACACCAGTGCATTATTGACATAAACATCGACCAGATAATGACCCGCCGGCAAGTCGCTTTGGTTAAATTGCGCAATGTTCTGACCGAAGGCGGATCCTTTAAATAGCGAGGGATCGAAATAATATTCTTCGCTATACACGGGTGTTGAGAAATAGAATGAAACGGTCAAAAAGAATAAGGGGAGTTTCAATTCACTGGGAGTTGATGGGGTAACTTTCACTTATTCTGGCTCCCTGATCGTTAATGGCGTCGAGATTGACGCTGCCTACACCCTGTAAGCGTTGTTTTGTATGGCTGAACCAGCAGGTGTGCGTTGAAAAGGGGGCTACCATTACGGGTTCACACACATAATTCTTTCCCATCATGCGCATCGATATGGCGACGAATGAAGCATGCCAGGGTTGTTTATTATCGATCTGTAATCCGCCGCCTTTATGGGGATCGAACAGCGTGCGGACTTTAATATTCGATAAAATATTGCCCGGTTTACCTATCGCGGCAGGACGGTAAAACAATTTCACCCGGTTGCGTAGCATCACCGTCATGGCATTTTTGTCTGTGGCGGCCTGTGATGTGGGTGGAATTTGCAGCATGTTAAACCAGTAAACGGACTCTCGATCCTGAGGCAATTTGTCTGTTTGGCTGACCACAATGCGCGCGACCTGTCCGGATTTCGGCTGAATACGAAATACTGGTGGCGTAGTAATAAATGGCACGTGATTAATCTGCTGTGGTTTGGCATCCATATCGCCATCATCAAACCAGGTCTGGATAACATAGGGGATGCTATCGTCATTTTTAAATTGAATATTGATGGAGCTGGCGGGGGCCGGATAGATAATCCGACTCCCCAACAGCGTGACGCTTGCTGCCGCCGTCGCTGACATCGCGCAAAGCAATAAAGCACCAAGGGTATTGCGTAAATACATACAGATTGTCTCGTGAAATTCAAAGCACGCCCGGATAGCCGGACGTACCTTGATTATTTATTACTGGTAAGTCACCGCATATTGTAATGAAGCAGCCACGGTCCCGGCGGCCGCTACCCCATTGGCATAATATTGTGCGTTATAGGTCGCTGAGGATTCAGTTTCATCCGCGGCAAGGGTCAGGTCGCCATCACCGGTATAACCGCCCGTCAGGTTAATCACCGCGTCTTTACTGTCCACCAGCTGAACTTCAACGTTTTGCGCCGTGCCGGTATTCGCCAGGTTCCCATTGGCCGTCACGTTATTGCCGACGAACACCGTTGAAATCTTCGTCGCTGAAGCCGAGTTACCGGTACACCCGGTCAGACCTACAGTGAAGGCAGTTTGCCCGGCGACATCACCGCTGGCAGCCAGATCGGATTTGCTCACGGTTGGCATCAGTACCACCGGTGAGGCAGCATTGCCATTCACCGAGATGGAACAGGTTTCATCAGCCACTTCACCCTGGAAGTTAATGGTGTTATCGGAGGCTGCAACCGCAGAGGCTGAGAACAGGGCACCGGTGATAACCAGTGAAAGCAGTGTTTTATGTGTTTGCGTCATTTCGTGTAATCCTTTTTACTTAGTGACCCGAGATCAGCTGATTAAGGCTGGTACCGGTCTTTCGTCGAATTGAATCTTTGATGTTGTAAATCTTTTTCATCTCATGGTTCATTGCTATCGAAATGGCAGAGAGTGAATTACCTTTTAAGGCTAAATCCAGAAAGGTCACTTCTTCATTTGACAGTGCATTAACTCTCCTTGTTGCTCCTCCTTTTAAACCATAATAGGTACTGTTAATCACTTTCTTGATATCTTCTAACCGGTCTTCACAATAAATAACGGAGTGGATTCCCTCTCTCTTTATCCAGTGTGCAGCCAGAGCGGCCAGCGCGCGATCGGAGACCAGCACAATCGTTAGCCCGGTGGATTTCAGATAATCAACCCAGTGCTTGTTGGTGAGATAACGTAAGTTTTCTCGTGAAAAATCAACGAATATACATCCCCGGCAAAACACACTTTCATAGCGACCCGCCACTAATGACAGCACGCCTTTAATCAGGAAATGATTGTTCCCCGGCCAAATCGCAATTTTTTGTATCGGGCAGCGATTAAGAATATCGTTGTTTCGGTTCGTCAGCTGGCAGCCATATTTACAACTGGCACAGCGTAATTCCTCTCGTGTTGTATTTTTCATAACAAACTCATCCGCTCCTGTAAGAGCTGCGGATATCCTGGCAGGATAATTGTTCTTATTCAACGAGTTAAGAAAATCAGTCATTTCCTATCCTCAGAAAAGTCTTAGGTTGCACTGGATAGTGTTTTTAAAAATGTCATTGTCTTTTCTCAACTTGGCATGCAAGTCATCGCTTCATACCTCTATAGAGTTAAGAAATTTCTAGATCAACCAGGATTAATGATGAAAATCAGCCGCCAGGATCAAAAAATAGATAGCATTAATTGCTAAATAATTTAATGTTCGTCAGCGTTTAGTCTGATTATCTCGGGTGTAATAATTGATTTTTCAGCGTGCTAATTTGAATTTAATGTAATGAAAACTGCCTCTAATCTGTGGGGTAAAGTGCAACGAAGTAATTTATTAACGAAGTTCACCTTGCGGAGGGGGGGTATTTATCCCTGTTAAGATTATTCTTACACCTAATGCGGGGCGGATTTGATCTTAAAATGTCCCCTCAGATAAATCCTTTTACATGTCATTAGCAATCTTGTACCAAATTTGGTTAGTTTAATTAATCAAAGCGAGTATGGATTTGACCCATTCACAATGATTTAACTACGGATTATTTTTTCGGGATAAATCGATTGTTAATGGCGGATGTTTGTTTAATTCATCAGTGTTTGCATCAGCGCTTGAACCGACGGTGCAGGAAACAGGGTTCGGTTGAGGTTAGGTTGTGATTAAACCGGCTTTACAAGTCGGGCCAGCGACATTCGTCACTCATGGTTTGCGCCAAAGCGGCAGCAGCGTGCGAGAGTTGATGCTGCTTCAATCGCAAAATGCCCACACGCCGCTCAATCTGTGGCGCGACCAGCGGCACACAGACCGCGCCCAACTCACGCATCTGCTGAATACAAAGCGCAGGCACCGCGCTGGCCCCCAAACCACTGGCAACCATTTTGCCCACGGTGACCAATTGGTGACTCTCGTAAGCGACGTCAAGTCTTCTGCCTGCCTGTGCCAGTGACTGCTCAAGCAACAGACGCACCGCTGAAGGGCGTTGCAAGGTAATGAAATCCAGATGCAGTAATTCACGCCAGCTCAACTGTGACTTTTTTGCTAGCGGGCTATCGGCGGGCACCACGGCAACGAAGCGGTCGCTGCCGAGCGGTGTGAAGTGCAGCGCATCAGCCAGTTCGGGTTCGAAGGCCACACCCATCTCCACGCGTCCCTCCTGCACCATCTCCAGCACCGTTTCATTGATCACGTCATGCACCGCGATATTGACGCCAGGATAGCGCTGGCGAAAGACCCTGAGAACCGCAGGCAGCAGGTTGCCAGCAAAAGAGGGCATGGCGGCAATCGACACTTTCCCCAGTTGCAGCGTAAAACGCAGATGCATCGCCTCTTCGGCATTTTCCCAATCCGCCAGCAGCCGTCGCGCCAGCGGAAAAAAGATCTCACCTTCCGGCGTCAGTGATACGTGGCGGGTGGTGCGCATAAACAACGGCCCGCCTAACGCTTCTTCTAATCCGCTGATTGCCAGGCTCAATGCCGGTTGCGAAATCGCCAGGCGTTCGCTGGCCTGGGCAAAACTCAAAGTGTGAGCGACCGCTAAGAACGCGCGTAACTGCTTGATAGTCATTTTCATTTTTGAATTTGTTAACTTTATGTAAAACAATGATTAACGGAATACTAATAAAAAAAACAAATGAAAGGCCAATAAAAACAAAATTAACAAATCATTTTTGTGACGCGAGGATGGCTTTATTCAGTGAGCTGAGGAGATGTACAGCAATGGCAGGATTAGACAAACGCGTCACCAGTTATCAGCAGGCGCTGGCTGGATTGCAAGACGACATGACGCTGCTGGCGGGGGGATTTGGCCTGTGCGGCATTCCAGAAAACCTCATCGCTGAGATTCGTCAGCAGGGGACAAAGGGACTGACCGTGGTCTCGAACAACTGCGGCGTGGACGGATTTGGTCTCGGTCTGCTGCTGGAGAATCGGCAGATCAAAACCATGATCGCCTCTTATGTCGGTGAAAACGCGCTGTTCGAGCAGCAGATGCTCAGCGGTGAACTGGAAGTGATCCTCACGCCGCAGGGCACGCTGGCGGAAAAAGTGCGCGCTGGCGGTGCCGGTATCCCCGCATTCTACACCGCTACGGGTTATGGGACGCCCGTGGCAGAAGGCAAAGAAGTCAGAGAATTCGACGGGCGGCATTACATCCTTGAACAGGCGATCCGCGGTGACTTCGCCATCGTGAAAGGCTGGAAAGCGGACTGGTACGGCAATGTGATCTATCGCCACACCGCGCAGAATTTCAACCCACTGATGGCAATGGCAGCGCGCGTCACCGTTGTTGAAGTTGAAGAGATTGTGGCGCCAGGTGAGCTGGATCCAGCAGCTATTCATACACCGGGCATTTATGTCGATCGCCTGATCCAGGGCAATTTCGAGAAACGCATTGAGAAACGCACCCTGAGTGAAGGAGGTGCGCATGCTCACGCGTGAACAGATGGCGCAGCGCGTGGCACAGGAGCTGCGCGACGGCGATTACGTCAATCTTGGCATTGGCATGCCGACGCTGGTGGCCAACTACGTGCCCGAGGGCATGGACGTGATGATGCAGTCGGAAAACGGTTTATTAGGCATGGGGGCGTTTCCCACTGAAGCCGAACTGGATGCCGACATGATCAACGCCGGCAAACAGACGGTGACCGCAAGAAAGGGTGCGGCAATCTTCGATTCGGCGCAGTCGTTCGCGATGATTCGTGGCGGCCATGTTGATCTGACCGTGCTGGGCGCGCTGGAAGTGGACGTCAGCGGCAATATTGCATCGTGGATGATCCCCGGAAAAATGGTTAAAGGCATGGGCGGTGCGATGGATCTGGTGGCGGGTGCGGAAAACATCATCGTGATGATGACGCACGCTTCTAAACATGGTGAATCAAAGCTGCTGTCCGAATGCACCTTGCCGCTGACGGGTGTCGGTTGTATTCGCAAAGTCATTACTGAACTCGGCTGGCTGGAGATTGAAGAGGGCGCTTTTGTGCTGCGTGAGTACGCGCCGGGCGTCACGATCGATGAAATCCGTGCAAAAACGGCCGGGCAATTACGCATCGCTGATGATGTCCGTGAAATGCATTTTTCAAAGGAGGCACCATGAACGAATGTGTGATTGTGGCAGCCACCCGCACGCCAATCGGCCGTTTTCACGGTGCGCTGGCGTCTCTTACTGCAGCAGAACTGGGCCAGCAGGTGATCGCCACACTGCTGAAACAAACCTCGCTCGATCCCATGCTGATCGATGAGGTCATCATGGGGCAGGTGCTCACCGCCGGATGCGGGCAAAACCCTGCGCGCCAGGCGGCTATCGCGGCGGGTGTGCCTTATAGCGTGCCAGCCAGCACGCTAAACATGGTGTGTGGCTCGGGGCTCAAAGCGGTGATTCAGGCCGCACAAGCAATTCAAAGCGGTGCCGCTGACATCATCATCGCAGGCGGTCAGGAGAGCATGAGCCAATCTCCTTATCTGCTGCCGGATGCGCGTGGCGGCTGTCGTTTGGGTCACAGTCAACTGGTGGACAGCGTGATCCACGATGGTCTGTGGGATGCGTTTAACGACTACCACATGGGGATTACTGCCGAGAATCTGGCCGATGAATACCACATCAGCCGTGCCGATCAGGATGCCTTTGCCTTGCAATCCCAACAGAAAGCGGTGGCGGCACAGCAACAGGGCGCCTTCCGTGCCGAAATCACGCCCGTCACGGTGGCGCAGGCTAAAGGCGAGACATTGGTGATCGGTGAAGATGAACAACCTCGCGCGGACAGTTCAGCAGAGCGGCTGGCACGCCTGCATCCGGCGTTCAAAAAGGACGGCAGCGTGACCGCAGGCAACGCTTCCAGCCTGAATGATGGCGCGGCCGCTGTGCTGTTGATGTCAGCATCACGCGCCGCTGCTTTAGGGCTGCCGGTGCTGGCGCGATTGACCGGAAGCGGCATTGCCGGTGTGGATCCGGCGGTCATGGGTATTGGCCCAGTGGCTGCAACCAACAAAGCCCTAAAACAGGCAGGTTGGGCGCTGGATGAAGTGGATTTGATCGAAGCTAATGAAGCCTTTGCCGCGCAGGCTCTGGCGGTAGGCAAAGCGCTTGAATGGCAGGCGGAACGGGTCAATGTCAATGGCGGTGCCATTGCGCTCGGCCATCCGATTGGTGCTTCCGGCTGCCGCATTCTGGTGACGCTCATTCATGCCTTGCAGCAGCGTGAGCTGAAGCGCGGTCTGGCCACGCTGTGTGTTGGCGGCGGCATGGGCGTCGCCCTGGCGGTTGAACGCCCGGATTGAGGCGGACCGATTCAAATTTTTGGCAATGTCTTTACCTTCAACCCTACAAAATAATAAGGAAGCAACATGAGTGTCGTTATTGCCCTCGCTGCGCTTGGGTTGCTGATGTTAGCCGCCTATCGCGGCTATAGCGTAATTTTGTTCGCCCCGATTGCCGCGCTGTTAGCGGTGCTGTTAACCGAACCGGCTGCGGTCGCGCCGGTGTTCAGCGGTCTGTTTATGGAAAAGATGGTGGGCTTTGTGAAGCTCTACTTCCCGGTATTTCTGCTGGGGGCCATCTTTGGCAAATTGATTGAGCTGTCCGGCTTCTCACGCTCGATCGTCTCGGCGGCGATTGCGCTGCTGGGGCGTCGCCATGCCATCCCGGTTATTGTGCTGGTGTGCGCACTGCTGACTTACGGCGGCGTGTCGCTGTTTGTGGTGGCGTTCGCCGTTTATCCGTTTGCCGCCGAACTGTTTCGTCAGAGCAATATCCCTAAGCGCTTGATCCCGGCCACGGTGGCGCTCGGTGCGTTTTCCTTCACCATGGATGCACTGCCCGGTACGCCACAAATCCAGAACATCATTCCCGGCAGTTTCTTCGGCACTAACGCCTGGGCCGCGCCGTGGCTGGGATTGATCGGATCGCTGTTTATTATTGTGGTGGGCTTACTGTGGCTGGATCGTCAACGTCGTCGAGCACAGGCCAACCAGGAACCTTATGGCAAAGACCTGAAGAATGAGCCAGAAACGGCGGAAGATATCCGTTTGCCGCATCCGCTGATCGCCATTCTGCCGCTGATTCTGGTCGGGGTACTCAATCTCTGCTTCACCTGGTGGATCCCGTCGTGGTACGGCGCACAGAGCAGCGTCACACTGCCGGGAAATCCCACGCCGATCCTCACCGATATTAAGAAAACCACCGCGATTTGGGCGGTACAGGCTGCGTTGCTTAGCGGCATTCTGGTAGTGCTGATCTTTGGCTGGCGCAACATTCGCGGTCGTCTGGCAGAAGGCAGCCGCACAGCGGTGGCCGGTGCCTTACTGGCGGCGATGAATACTGCATCCGAATACGGTTTTGGAGCGGTGATCGCCGCGTTGCCAGGCTTTGTGGTGTTGTCTGGCGTGCTGCAGGCGATCCCCAATCCACTGCTCAATGAAGCGATCAGTATTACCGTGCTGGCGGGGATCACCGGTTCGGCATCGGGCGGGATGAGTATTGCGCTGGCAGCGATGGCAGAACACTTCGTGCAAGCGGCGCAGGCCACGGGTATTCCAATGGAAGTGCTGCACCGCGTGGCGGCAATGGCCAGCGGCGGGATGGACACACTGCCACACAACGGCGCAGTGATTACCCTGCTGGCGATCACGGGGTTAACGCATAAAGAAGCGTATGGTGGCATCTTCGCCATCACCATTATCAAAAGTCTGGCCGTGCTGTTTGTGATTGGGGTGTTTTACCTCACCGGCATTGTCTGAAGGAGGATGAATCGATGCAATTAGCGGGAAAAGTGGCACTGGTAACAGGATCCACCAGCGGGATAGGATTAGGCATCGCTGAGCAACTGGCACTTGCGGGCGCTACGGTGATTCTGAATGGTTTCGGTGAAGTGGAACACGCGAAAGCGGCTATCGCGGCCACCGGGGCAACAGTGGATTATCACGCGGCGGATATGTCCGATCCGCAGCAAATCGCCGCGATGATTGAGTGGGCGGAAGCGAACTATGGTGCGGTAGATATTCTGGTGAACAACGCCGGTATTCAGTACACCGCGCCGGTGGAGTCATTTCCAGTGGATAAATGGGATGCGATTATTGGCATCAATCTCTCCTCGGTGTTCCACACCAGTCGCGCCGCCTTGCCCGGCATGCAGGCACGTCACTGGGGGCGCATCATTAATATCGCTTCCGTGCATGGCCTGGTAGCATCGAAAGAGAAAGCCGCCTATGTCGCCGCGAAGCATGGGGTGGTGGGGCTGACAAAAGTGATTGCGCTGGAGAACGCTCAATCACCGATCACCTGTAACGCCATCTGTCCGGGCTGGGTGCTAACGCCGCTAGTGCAACAGCAGATCGATAAACGCATTGCGGCTGGCGAGGATGCCGAAACCGCGCGCCTGGCATTATTGTCTGAGAAACAACCTGCTCAGGCGTTTGTTACGCCAGAGCAGTTAGGTGCATTGGTGCTGTTTCTCTGCAGTGAAGGCGGTGCGCAGGTACGCGGTGCGGCCTGGAATATGGATGGCGGCTGGCTGGCGCAGTAATGCGTCACGGCTTTATCCACGCCGCAATACACTCTTTCATCACGCGCAGGCGCTCATCCAGCGCCGCTTTGGCACTCAGATCCTGCTGGTAGATAATCGACAGCGTTGACTGATTGATCAGATAGAAGAAGCCCAGCGCGGAGATATTGATGTTGAGTTGCATCACATCGATATCCTCGCGCACGCTTCCTTCGGCGCGTCCTCGTTGCAGCAATTGCTGAGTGATACTGCTCCAGCTCTGATTGATCTGCACGGTGATGTCAGAATCTTTAAGATGCCGCGCTTTTAGCTGATTCTCGCTGTTAAGCAGGCGAATGAACTCGGGGTTTTTCAGGTAATAGTGCCAGGTAAACTCCACCAGCTGCAAAATAGCCTGATCGGCGGGGAGGTGATCGAGTTGTAACGCCGCTTCCTGCTCGCGAATGTCACGATACGCTTCTTCCAGCACGCGGGTAAACAGAATGTCTTTGTTGGTGAAGTAGTAGTAAATCAGCTGCTTATTGGCATGAGCGCGTTCGGCGATGCTATCGACGCGTGCACCGTCGAATCCTTTCTCAGCGAACTCGGCGCGCGCGGCCATCAGTATCCGCACCTGCTTATCCGTTACATCCTCAATGTTACTCGCGACACGATCAACCAAAGCAGAACCCTCACACATCACTGTTTTTCTGAGCATTATAGTGCCCCTTTTTGCGCATAAAACAAGGGCGAAAGATTTTCAACTAACTAGTTGGTTATGTGAATTCGATCAAAGTCAGGTCTCTTTCTGCCCACTATAGTGACGTCATCAACCAGTTAGTTGATTGATTATGAATCAGCGAACGGTGAAGCGTTGAAATAGATGTTGAGCGTGTTACTTCCATCACAAACGACTTTGAGGTGAATACATGGCGCAGATTCCAGTGGGCATCATTATGCACGGCGTGACCGGGCGAATGGGTAAAAACCAACATCTCATCCGCTCGATTGTGCAGATTCGGCAGCAAGGCGGTGTCGCGCTGGCCAATGGCGATCGATTGATGCCCGATCCGATTCTGATTGGCCGCAACGCGGAAAAAATGGCTGCGCTGGCGCGAGAGTTTGGTATCGAACGCTGGGGGACCAACATTGATGAAGCACTGAATAATCCGCATGACATCATCTTTTTTGATGCAGCCACCACCCAGGCACGTCCGGCACTGCTGAAGAAAGCCATCAGCAAGGGGAAACACGTTTATTCGGAAAAGCCGGTCGCGATGGGGCTGGATGATGCGCTGGATTTGTACCATTTCGCACAAGAAAAAGGCGTGTGTCACGGCGTGGTACAGGACAAGCTGTGGCTGCCGGGTCTGCAAAAGCTGCGTTTACTGAATGAATCCGGCTTCTTTGGTCGCGTGTTATCGGTGCGCGGTGAATTTGGTTACTGGGTATTTGAGGGCGATCGCCAACCGGCCCAGCGTCCATCCTGGAACTACCGCAGCGAAGATGGCGGCGGCATTATCCTCGACATGATTTGCCACTGGCGCTACGTCATTGACAACCTGTTCGGTGAAATTAAAAGCCTGAGTTGTATCGGCGCAACCCACATTCCGCAGCGCTGGGATGAACAGCAGCAACCTTATGACGCCACGGCAGACGACGCGGTGTACGCCACCTTCGAGCTGCACAACGGCGCGATTGTACAAATCAACAGCTCCTGGTGCGTGCGTGTGCGCCGTGACGATCTGGTGACATTCCAGGTTGACGGCGTAAACGGTTCAGCGGTGGCTGGTCTCAGCGATTGCTTTACGCAGGCTAGCGTCAATACGCCGAAGCCGGTGTGGAATCCAGATATACGTCAGACTCATAACTTCTTTGATGACTGGGCCAGCGTGCCGGACACCCAGGTCTACGACAACGCATTCAAAGTGCAGTGGGAGCTGTTTTTACGCCACGTCTGGGGCGAAGGGGAATACCGCTGGGATCTGCTGGAAGGAGCAAAAGGTCTGCAACTGGTCGATCTGGCATTGAAAAGCTGGAAAGAGCGTCGCTGGGTTGATGTGCCATCGCTGGAACGCTAAGGAGCCGAACATGAGTCGACCTCATTCCGAACAACTTTCGCTAAACACCGCGACCGTGCGCCAGCAGTGGGACTTGCGGCAAATCATTGAAGGTTGTGCGCGCCATGAGATTCGCGGCATCTCTCCGTGGCGCGATCAGGTTGCAAGTATCGGCTTAGCTGAAGCGGTACGGCTGATTCGTCACCACGGTCTGGCGGTGAGTGGCTACTGCCGAGGTGGCATGTTTCCCGGCGTTGATAATCAGGCGCGACAGGCAACCTTAACCGATAACCAGCGAGCGGTGGATGAAGCGCTGGAACTGGGCGCACAGTGCCTGGTGCTGGTGGTCGGCGGGCTGCCGCCAGGTTCAAAGGATCTGCCGGGGGCGCGACAGCAAGTGCGTGATGGACTCAGCGCTCTGCTGGAGTACGCCCGGGCGGGTGGCATGCCGTTGGCGATTGAGCCGCTGCATCCCATGTATGCGGCGGATCGCGCCTGCATCAATACGCTAAAACAGGCTAACGATCTTTGCGATGAGCTGGGCGATGACGGATTAGGGATTGCCGTCGATGTCTATCACACCTGGTGGGACGCGCAGTTTTATCAGGAAATCACGCGTGCGGGTCGTAAGCGGCTACTGGCGTTTCATATCTGCGACTGGCTGTCGCCCACGCGGGACCTGCTGGAAGATCGCGGCATGATGGGCGATGGCGTTATCGATATCCGCGCCATGCGGGAAGCGGTAGAAGCACAGGGTTATCGCGGATTGCATGAAGTGGAAATTTTCTCCCGCCTGAACTGGTGGACCCAGAATCCTGATGAGGTGCTTAAGACCTGCAAGGCTCGCCATCTGGCGCACGGTTAACCGTATCTGACAGAGCTGAAAAGCTGTTTTCGTCGGTCACAGACATTGTCGAGGAAAAGATGAATACAGATACCCGCAAAATGATTCTGGTCACCGTGCTGTGCGGCCTTGGCTACATGATGTACTCGGTGGATCGCATGACGGTGTCATCAGCCATTGGGCTGATCGCCGGAGAGTTCGGTCTCGGTAAAGCGGAGAGTGGCATTCTGCTCTCCTCCTTCTTCTTTGGCTTCATCGTCTTTCTGTTCATTTCCGGCATTATCGCCGACAAGTTAAGCGGCAAACCGGTGCTGATTCTCGGCCTGATGATGTTTTCACTGGCGACGCTATTAACCGGTGTCGCCGGTAGCATGACCAGCCTGATTTTCTACCGCGTGATGACAGGAGTGGGTGAGGGTATCTTCTGGCCGGCTGCCTCGCTCGAAGTGGCTAACGTGACCAGCGAAAAACAGCGCACCACGGTGATGTCACTCTATTGGATGGGGTATCCGATAGGCGGATTCCTTGGCACCTGGATGGGCGCCATGCTCGGTCCGATCTTTGGCTGGCGCGTGGTGTTCTACGTGGCGGGCGCGATGGGCATGCTGGTGGCGCTGTTGTATCTGGTGCTGGTGAAAAATGACCGCAAACCTGCCGAGCTGATTGCGCGTCAGGCGGCGGAGAAAGTGCCATTAAGAACGCTGTTCCGTCATGCGCCGGTGTTATTGATGGCAGCCTTCTATTTCGTGCTGCTGGCAGGCTGGTGGATTGTGCTGCTGTGGGCACCGAGCTATTTGATGCAGGTGAAAAATCTGTCGATGGGTACAGCAGGCACCATCGCCAGCTTGCTGGGTATTACCGGTGCGCTGGGCGGTTTTGTTCTGGGCCGCTACTGCGATAAAGGCGATTTCAAACGTCGTCGCACCATTCTGATGACCATTACTTTTATCAGCGGGCTGGTGATGGCGGCGATGGCTTTCAATCTCTCCGTGCCGTTGGTGATTGTGCTGGTGCTGATCCTCGGCTTTCTTGGCTATCCAATTACACCCATTGTTCTCTCTCTTACTGCTGAACTGGTGCCGCCATCACTGCGTGGTTCGGCCATCGGCTTCGTGATGAATATGGGGATGGCGGCGGGCGGCATCTCACCGATAGTCGCGGGTTATTACGCGCAGCATTACACCTTGCAGCCGGTCTGGCTGGTCGCCGCCTGCGTCATCATTTGCAGCAGCGTGGTGCTGCTGGGTGTGCGTCGCCTGCCTATCGGAAGCCACAACAGTTCGCAGAATGTGATGCCGTCCGGGCATCTGGCAAAACACTGAAATAAGGAACGGAACCATGTCTGTGAGCAATAAAGTGCGTTTACTGGATCGCAACGGTCAGCCCTACAGTTACACCCTGCAGGGTGAGCGTCACTGGAGCGTGCCGGCAAAACCGGTATTTAACCGCGACGTGTATGCCGCTGCGCATGTGGTTGCCGATCCGCAGCGGATGCACAATCCGCATAGCGATATGGCGATTGACTGGGATAGCACGCTGGAATATCGCCGTCATTTAATGTCGCTGGGATTGGGCATCGCGGAAGCCATGGATACCGCCCAACGCGGCATGGGGCTGGACTGGCCCACCGCGCTGGAGCTTATCAAACGCAGCGTAGAACAAGCGAAAGCTTATCCGGGGGCACGGGTCGCCAGCGGGGCTGGCACCGATCATCTGACGGACTTTTCCCAACTGACCTTACAGGATGTGATTGCCGCGTATGAGCAGCAAATCTCAGCAATCGAAGCCTGTGGTGGCCGTATTATCTTAATGGCCAGCCGCGCGCTCGCCGCTATCGCAAAAGGGCCAGAGGATTACATCACCGTTTACAGCACGCTTCTGCGTCAGGTGCGTGAGCCGGTTATTTTGCACTGGCTGGGAGACATGTTTGATCCGGCGCTACGCGGTTATTGGGGCGGCGCGACCATTGACAGTGCGATGGAGGTTTGCCTTGCGGTGATTCGCGAAAATCAGGCAAAAGTAGAGGGGATAAAAATCTCTCTGCTGGATAAAGATCGAGAAATTGAGATGCGCCGACAGCTGCCGGCATCCGTCAAAATGTATACCGGCGATGACTTTAACTATCCCGAACTGATCGCCGGAGATGAGCAAGGTTTCTCGCACGCATTACTGGGCATTCTCGACGGCATTGCACCTGCCGCCACCAGCGCGCTGCATGCATTGGCGCAGGGCGATCGCGCCACCTTCGAAAGGATACTGGCTCCCACAGTGCCGCTGGCACGCCATTTGTTCTCGGCACCCACTCAGTATTACAAGTCGGGCATCGTGTTTCTGGCCTGGTTGAATGGCCATCAGAAGCATTTCACCTTGCTTGGCGGCATGCAGAGTGCGCGCAGTCTGACGCACTACTCTGAAGCGTTTAGGCTGGCGGATGAGGCTGGTTTGCTGAACAACGCGGATGTGGCTGCTGAACGTATGTGGCTGCTGGCGAAGTTGCACGGTATTTGACGTTCGTCTACGGACGCGATGCGCGACAGGGGCGTGGCACGTATTTGACAGGTTTTTTCGGAAATAGCTCACATACTGCTTAACCACCTTAAATCATGGCTATTATCCAGCGCATCTATACCGTAGTTTTAGATGGCTAATGTGACATGGATGAACGTAATGGAAATGTTTAAGCAACTACTTTGTACGGAATGGTTCCGTACAAAGTGTTAAGCTGATACTCTTTAACATCGACAGTTTTGGTCATGACGAGATACAGCAAGAGAAACTATTATGCCCACTTTAGCGAAAACAGAACGTCTTGAGCTGCGTATTAGTCCAGATGTTAAAAGTGAAATTGAAACCGCAGCGCAATTGAGCCGCGTCAGCGTCTCCCAGTTTATTGCAGATTCTGCTGCACAACGCGCGGAATCCGTTATCAGTGAACATAGTCGTATCAAGCTGACCGAAGAATCATGGAATGCAGTTATGTCAGCGCTTGAGAATCCACCGGTGCCAGCTGAACGTCTTCGCCGGGCGGCCGAACTCAGTCGCGAGGAGTCAACCTGGGAATGGGAAAGGTAAAATTAGAGATAGTAAAGTTTTCACCAGAGAAGCCATTCGATGTTGAAAACTTCTACTGTGGGCGACCGGAATTAGATCATTTCCTCAAGAAACAACTCGCGGCTCAACATGCGGCAAATGTCCTCAAAGCGTATCTACTGGTCACAGATGACGATATCCCTGAAGTGATGGGTTTTTACACTATTGCTGGGGGTAGTTACGCTAAATCGACCATGACACGCCAGTATCAAAAGCAAGTGCCTCACCGTGAAACGGCCTGTATAACGCTCGGCCGTCTGGCGGTTGATAAACGTATTGCGGGCAGAGGGATGGGTACTCAACTTGTCCTTCATGCCCTCCGCATTGCATATGCTGCTGCTGATGCAGTCGGAATCTATGCTGTCATGGTGGAAGCGAAAGACGAAACACTCGTCCCTTTTTACCGCGACAAGATGGGATTCATGCCGTTAAAAACGGAAACCGGGGAATATCAATTTTTCATCCCCGTCACCAGTATTGCGGCTCTGCTTTGAACTCTTCATGCAGTTAAATGAAGCTCATCCTGAATTAAATTGACCAATCTGGCGTAAATATGCCAACTTTCGCACGCTTCAACCCGGCCCATCACTCCCCGCCGCCAGCAGTGGAACAACCACATCACTGATCGGTGTCGCGATGCCTTGCGCTTTGCCACGTCGCTGCACCACGCCGTTGCGGATATCCCATTCAAGCGGGCGATCGGCCTGACGATCCGCCAGGATCGAAGTGCCTAAATCCGCCGGGGCGCGATGGAAGCCAGCCATAATCTCCTGTGGCACATTGTCGCTCAGGTTGGCTCCTTCAGCACGCGCCACGGCCTGACATTCCCGCAGGTAGGCCAGGCCCAACGCGGTGATATCTTCACGCTGAAACATCCCAGCGCGGCGATTGGCCAGCACCATCAAACCCGCGACGGCGTTTTGCAACAGTTTGCGCCAGGCGACGGTGAGGAAATCTACTTCCAGTTCGACGGTACAGCGCGAGTCTTGCAACACTTGCACAATCCGCTGTGCTTGCTCGACATCAGGTAAGGTCAGGCGCGGTTTCGCGCGCAACCACACCGATGAGTCAGGTTGGCGCTGGGCTGGAAACCACACCACAGATGGCAGCACCGTTGCGCCATTGACCAACGGCGACAACTGCTCGACTTGCTCCACACCATTTTGCAGTGCGCATACCACCGTATTTTCATCGCATAACACCGCCAGCCAGGGGGCAATTTCCGCAACCTGGGTGGTTTTGACTGCCACAAACACCAAATCATAGGGTGTAGCAATGTCTGCGGGATTGTTCAGCACCGGGCCAGGCACCACAATCTCACCGTCTTCGTGGCGCAGCAGCAATTGCGCATGCGCCGTACGTCCGCACAGTTGTGGCGTGCGATTCACTTCATGCAGCGCGGCTGCCACAGTGGTGCCGATGGCGCCGGGTCCGACAAGGGCAATGGTTGGAAACTCAGACATGCGGCTATTCTCCTGTTTATCCTGTGCTGACTTCGGTTCATCGAAAACTCACTATTACATCCTGGCATTGTGACCGAATGATGAGGATGCCATCGGCCATAAACAGAAATGGCATCGCGGGACAGTGACTTCATGCCTGCCTGAACAGGGTGAATTACAGCAAGGCTATCTGTTTCTGTTGCAGCAGTTGCTGCATCTCGGCGTCAGGTTCCCCGTCAACGATCAGCGTGCTGGCCAGTGTCAAATCGCCAATGGCAAACGCCGATGCTGAATTGAGCTTCTCTTTCGATACCATCACTACCGTTTCTGCCGCACGCGCCGCCAGGGCACGCTTCACACCCGCTTCTTCGTAGTTACCCGTGGTTAACCCTGCCGTTTTGTGCACGCCGGTGACACCCATAAAGAACAGATCGGCATTGATGCGCGCAATGGCTTCAAGCACCGCTGATCCCACGGCCACCACCGAGTGACGATACAGTTGGCCGCCAATCATGATCACCTCAACCAACGGGAAATCAACCAGTGCGACCGCAATACTCGGACTGTGCGTCACCACGGTAAAGGCCAGTTCTTTGGGCAGCAGTTGCACCATTTCCGCTGTGGTCGTACCGCCATCGATGATCACCACTTGCCCCGGCTGGATCAGTTGAACCGCTTTTTGCGCGATAAGGCGCTTAGAACTTATTTGCACGTTTTTGCGTGTTTCGAAAGGCGCGATAGCGGCAGAAACCGGCAGCGCGCCACCGTGTACGCGCTGCAGTAATCCCTCACTGGCTAACTCCCTTAAGTCACGGCGTATAGAGTCCTCAGAGACGTTAAAGCGCTGGCTAAGTTCGCTTGACATCACTTGCTGCTCATCGGCAAGTATCGTCAATATCTGTTGTTTACGTTGGCTTGAAAGCATGAGTTTCTCGTTCGTGTTTTTGCTTGTATGTGCACGATTGTGCATGATAACGTTTGTTTTGTCAGCCATCGGGAGGTTAATCATGCAGCAAAAAGTGCGCAATATTCGTGAGCAATTGTTATCTGATAACTGGTACACCTTAAAGAAGTACACCTTCGAGTTACAGCGTGCCGACGGCAGTTGGCAAGAACAAAGTCGTGAAGCTTACGACCGTGGCAATGGGGCGGTGATCTTACTTTATAACCGCCAAAAACAGACGGTGGTTCTGACCCGGCAGTTCCGCTTTCCTATTTATATCAATGGACATGATGGCTATTTGATTGAGGCAGCTGCGGGTTTACTGGATAACGCTTCGCCGGAAAATCGCATTATTGCCGAAGCAGAGGAAGAAACAGGTTACACCGTCACAAATGTCGAGAAGGTGATGGAGGCCTACATGAGTCCGGGATCGGTGACGGAGAAGCTGTTTTTCTTTATCGCGGAGTATAGCGATGGCGACAGGAAGCATGTGGGCGGCGGTCTTGAGGAAGAGGGTGAAGATATCGAAGTGCTGGAGTGGCCTTTCTCACGTGCCATGGACGCGATTCGAAACGGCGAAATCCAGGATGCTAAGACCATCATGTTGCTGCAACACCTGGCGTTAAACAGACAATTTGAGGAGCACGCACAATGATGATTTTGATTGCAGGCCCGGTTCGCAGTGGTACAGATGGCGACAGGCAACTGATCGAGCGAAACATGCAGAAACTCGATCAAATGGCGTTACAGGTTTATCAAAAAGGTCACACGCCCGTGATTGGCGAATGGCTGGCGTTACCGCTCGCGAGTGCAGCGGGTTCGCAAGAGATCGGGGATGAAATTAGTGAAGCCTTTCTTTATCCCGTCGCACATCGTTTGATTCAAAGCTGTGATGCCATTTTACGCATGCCTGGCGCCTCAACAGGCGCGGATAAGGATGTGCAAGTGGGTAGGGCTTTGGGGCTGAGCATATTCAGCGATATTGATGAGATCCCAGAATCCCACGTCTGACCAGTGAACATTCGTGCAGATACGCTAACAGTAAATCGTTCATCGGGTTTCTACTCTTTGGGATGTCGGCATGAATTGTGTCCGCCATCCGGGTATGGCGTTTTTAACCCAAGGTTGCAGACCTGTTAGTCAACAAAAAGTTGATCATTGATATCATCAATGCTATTTTTCTACAAAATGTAGAGTTAATGGTGCCAGGATGTCTTCAATTACCGACGAGCAATATGTTGCCGACTTAATGCGCATGCTGGCTGGCGCAGTCAAGGTCATCGGCAGCGTCATCCAGCGTAATGCTGAGGTGGTGCTGCATGATCTGCGTCAGCCAGAATATTCCATTGCTGAGATCGTGAATGCAGAGGTGACAGGACGTAAACGGGGTGATTCCGTTTTAGCTGGATTACGCACCGACCGGGCATTTATCAGTGCGATGGAGCGCAAAGATGAAGCCATTTCCCTGCTGCTGGACTATCCCACTTTTACTCGCGAGGGCAAGCCGCTCCGCAGTAGCACTGCCATCTATCGCGATCGCCACGGAGTGCCTTTTGCCGCACTCTGTATCAACGTCGATAACGCAGACATTGAGCAGGCGCTGCGCGTGCTGCAATCGATGACCGCAATGGGTCAACCCGATGTGCAGATCGCTGCAGCCGAACCGGCAGCGGAAACCCAGCATGACACTATCGAAGATCTGATGAGCGATATCATCAACACCACCTCCGCACAGCATCCCGGAAACAATCGCAATGACACCAAGCGGGCCAATTTGCTCGCGGTGAAGCATATGCAGGAGAAGGGGTTGTTTCTGATTAAAGGTGGAGTTGAGAAAGCCGCTGCGGCGCTCGGCGTGACGCGTTACACCATCTACAACTATCTGGATGAAATCAAAAATGAAAACAGCTGAGTCGCTGAGCATTAAAACGCCGTTGCTTGAGTCTTTGCCACTCGGCCAGCTCAATCAAACCCGCGTGTGGCTGAAGATGGAAGCGATGCAGCCTTCCGGTTCCTTCAAAATCCGCGGTATCGGATTTGCCTGTCAGCAGCATGCTGCGCGCGGGATGAAGCGATTTATCTCTTCATCGGGCGGAAACGCAGGATTGGCGGTGGCCTTTGCAGGTCGTCAATTGGGTGTACCGGCGGTGGTAGTGGTCCCGGAATCGACGTCTCAATATGCGCTACATCTGCTGGCGCTGGAAGGGGCAGAGGTGAAAGTCCACGGTAAAACCTGGGCGGACGCCAATCAACTGGCGCAGTCGCTGGTGACAGAACAGGACGCATTTATCCATCCTTTTGATGATGCGCTGTTGTGGCAGGGCATTGCGACCTTGATCGATGAAGTCATGGAAGACGGTATTCGACCCGATGCTGTGGTGCTCTCGGTGGGTGGCGGCAGTTTACTGTCTGGAGTTGATCAAGGATTAACGCAGCACGGATTACATCAGGTACCGATTTATATCGCTGAAACGACAGGCATGGCGTCTTATCACGCGGCGCTGGCTGCAGGACATCCCATTGCGGTGGAAAATCTCAGCGGTATCGCGACGTCATTGGGGGCGCGTCAGGTGTGCCAGCGCGCGTTTGAAGTCAGTAAAACCCGTCAGCTGGTAGCCACGCGCGTTAGCGATCGGGAAGCCGTTGATGCCTGTCTGGCATTTCTTCATGACCATCGCACGTTGGTCGAACCGGCATGTGGTGCGGCACTGGCTCTGCTTTACGGGCAAAAATTGCCGTTGACGGATGTGGAAAACGTGCTGGTTATCGTCTGTGGCGGTTCCACGGCAACCCTCAGCACGCTGCAAGCATTTAAGTGATTATTGGAGTCGAGATGACGGAAAGAACCTACTATTTCAGCGACCTGCTGGAAATGGACACGGAAGTGGTGCGTTGTGAAGCGCAGGAAGACGGCCAGTTTCGTGTGCAATTGGTGGCAACACTGTTCCATCCGCAAGGCGGTGGGCAACCCGCTGACCGGGGCACGATAGGCGAGGCCAACGTGCTTCAGCTCATCCAGCAAGAGGGTGAATTAATCCATATCACTGACCGCGAAGTGGCGCTGGGTCGTGTGAATATCCAAATTGATGCGGCACTGCGCACATTGCACACGCGTTACCATTCTGCGGGGCATCTGATTGCTTACGCCGGAGAGAAGTTTGGCTGGTTAGGTTACAAAGGCGATCATCGGCCCGGCAATGGGCGTATCGTTTTTAAACCGCAGGGCGAACCACAAGCCGTAGATGAAGCGGTCATCGCTGAAGGTGTAAATGCGCTGGTGGCGCAGGATTTAGCGCGCGTGCTGCGGGATGATGCCGGACGCAGAATGGTCAGCTGGGGCGATCTCGCACCCTATGCCTGCGGTGGCACGCATGTGCAACGCACCGGAGACGTTGGCGATATCGTCATTACCCGCGTGAAAGAGAAGAAGGGTGAACTTTCGGTGCAGTATGAAGTGCGTATTGATGAGCAGGCGAATTAACGCCTGCACTGCGCTATTTAAATTCACCCACGTTTAATTGTGCGAAAGCCTGATCAACATCGCTATACGTTTGTGAGGTGGTATAACTGCCAGACAGCTGCCAATAAAAAACGGGAGCGCCAGGCTCTTCGCTGCTTTCCGCCACTCGATAGCGTGAGAATTTTATTTGCGCGGCTTCAGTCAGATCATCATTATCCTGATTTGACGAGAATTTCATTGCGCGGATCAGGTAATAAACGCCCTGGATATTGTGCAGTTCAAAACCAATGATTTTGTCAGCAGAACCCGCAAGACGAAAATCCGACCAGGTAAATCCATCGTCATCCGGAACGGGTAAGACATACCAGTTGCCGTTTTTATTGATGAAGGCAGATAGCGTCTGGCTGGGATGCGAGGTGTTATTGTCAAAGGTCGCTGAGACCAGCAAATCCGGGACGCCATCATGGTTAATATCGATAGTATTTGCCCCTGTCTGCAACTCGACCCGCGTAGCAGCCTGAGCGCCGAAAACGGTGCAAAATGACAGAACGATAAACGCAAAAGTCTTTAACTTCACTGCACGCTTTCCTTACTGGTTTAAGACAATAGAAGGTATCAAAACCTCAATATTGAAAGACAGCATGGGATCGCTGCCTGATAGCCTTACTGGCGTATTCTAAAACTGCATACTCTCCAATAACGCTGAATTATGTGTGTTTTTACGGGGATGTGAAAGGGTGAAGGGATTAATTCGATTCAAATGGATTAACTGACGAAGCGCGTCATCCATTACGCACCTCGCCGCAGGAATACTTATTTAGTAATGACGTCTTTCCCTCACTCTCAACTCATACCTGCGCCATGCCGCCATCCACGAACAGTTCGGTGGCATTAATAAAGCTCGAAGCATCGGACGCAAGAAACGCGACCACCTGACCAATCTCACCGGGTTCTCCCAGGCGGCCCAATGGCACCTGCGCGGCAAGCGCATCGAATAATACCTGACGCTGATCTTCAGGTACCAAATCGCCCAAACCAGGCGTGCGAACCGGACCAGGGCTAACGACGTTGACACGAATACCGCGATCTTTCACATCCAACGCCCATGAACGAGCAAAGTTGCGCACGGCGGCTTTACTGGCGCTGTAAACACTGAATCCTGCAGTGCCTTTAACCGAAGTGGTGGACGAGGTCAAAATCACCGAGGCTTTGTCGCTCAGCAGCGGCAGCGCTTTCTGCACGGTGAACAACACGCCACGCACGTTGGTGCCAAAGATACGGTCAAAGTGCTCTTCAGTAATAGCACCGAGCGGTAACATATCGCCGCCGCCAGCATTGGCGAACAGAATATCCAGACGGCCCGCCTGGCGTGCAATCTGCGCATACACCGCGTCCAGATCGCTCAGCACAGAAGCATCAGCGCGGATGCCGGTTGCCTGTGCACCGATAAGCGTGACGGCGGCATCCAGTTCTGGCTGGCGACGACCGGTGATAAACACGCGTGCGCCCTGCGCCGCTAGCGCCTGGGCAGAAGCTAAACCAATCCCGCTGGTGCCGCCGGTGACTAACGCAATTTTACCGTTTAATGAAGTGTTCATCTGTGTTCTCCCAAAATGGATTTAAGTGTGTGATGACTGCGTTGCAGTGCATGGGAGGCAATGTAACCCTGCGCGGTTTAGTGATAAATGGTGTAAAATCGAAATCACTATTCCTGTGTATGGATAATCAGTATGGACCAACTGTTGGCAATACGGGCCTTCGCGCGCGTGGTGGAGGCGGGGAATTTCACCCGCGCGGCCGATTCACTGGATATGCCCAATGCCACGTTGAGTAAACTGGTACAGGAGCTTGAGGGTCATCTGGGTGTACGTCTGTTACAGCGCACCACACGCCGCGTGACCGTCACGCCTGAAGGACGTGATTATTACGACAAAGCGCTGCGCATCGTGCGTGACCTGGAAGATATCGACGGTGCTTTTAACGTGGTAAATGGCACGCCGCGCGGGCATCTGCGCGTTGATATTGGCGGTTCAACGGCGCGAGAGGTGCTCATCCCCCTGTTACCTGATTTCGTCGCGCGATTTCCTGAAATTCGCCTCGACCTCGGCGTGTCGGACCGGGCTGTGGATCTGATTAGCGATAATGTCGATTGCGTGATTCGTGGCGGGCCGCTGGGTGATTCATCGCTGGTGGCGCGTCATCTTGGTGATGCAGAGATGATCACCTGCGCGGCACCCGGTTATCTCAAAACCTACGGCGTGCCAGCTTATCCGCAGGAGCTAAAAAATGGGCATCGCTGGATCAGCTATTTATCCCCGCAAAGCGGACGCGCTTTTCCGCTGCGCTTTATGCAGGGGAATGAGAAACAGGAAATGAAAATCGATCATCGCATTGGGATTAATGAGAGTAATGCCCACCAGGCGGCGGCAGTGGCGGGATTAGGCATCATTCAGACATTCCGTTACGCAGCAGCCGCAGATTTAGCGTCAGGCGCGCTGGTCGAAATACTGAAGGACTGGCGGCCCGCCAGCTATCCGTTTCACGTGGTGTATCCGCAAAATCGCCATCTGACCCAGCGTCTACGCGTGTTTATCGAATGGTTGCGTGAGGTATTCCCTGCTCGACTCAATGGATGACAAGCACGAAGCTATCTGTTAACTTTTTGTTTCTTAACTCCCCATTTTCACTACAGGCCTGCGTAAATGACACTTTCAGCCGCACTATCCCCGTCATACGAACATGGCCTGTATGCGATCTGCTGTCCGCCACCGCCTCCTGCATTCGTTGTGGTTCGCTAAGAACCGGAAGTCTTAACGCTTAAATTTACAACGTCTGTTTTAGGAGCATTTTCATGCGTTCTTCGTCTTTGACGTCGCAAGCGGCGACGTCGGGTTTCGTGCTGCTGTGGGGCAGTGCGGCCATCTTCTCTCGCCTGGGTTTAGACAATGCCTCACCGATGGCGCTGTTGATCGTGCGCTTCAGTGTGGCGCTTGCCGCATTAATGCTGGTGGGCATTTTTCGACGTCGCTGGTTGCCCGATGCGGGCAGCCGAAAAACAGTGATGTTGACCGGGCTGATTTTGATTGGTGCCTATTCGGTATGTTACTTCCAGGCGATGGCCGAGGGAGTAACGCCTGGTTTGATTGCCACCATCATGGGCATACAACCAATCCTGACGCTTTGCATCGTGGAAAGGCGCATGCAGGGCACGCGATTACTGGGATTACTGATCGCCTTAGCGGGATTGATTTTACTGGTGTGGCGTAGTCTGGCGGCGTCGCAGTTGCCGTTGAGCGGCATAGTCTTCGCTCTCGGCGCACTGCTGTGTATGACGTTTGGTGCCATCATGCAGAAAAAAGTGTCCCAGCATCCGGCACAGGTGTTGCCGCTTCAATACGCAGTGAGCCTGGCGCTATGTGCGCTGCTGCTACCAGTCAAGGCCTTCCATATCGACTTTACGTTGCACTTCTGGATTTCCGTGCTGTTTCTTGGGGTGATGATCTCTGTGGTGGCGCAGCTGCTGCTGTATCGGCTGCTGAGTGCGGGAAGCATCGTTAACGTCACCAGTTTGTTTTATCTGGTTCCGGTGATAACGGCAGTGCTGGATTACCTGTTGTTAGGTAATACGCTACCGTGGTCGGGTGTAATGGGAATGTTGGCTATTCTGCTCGGCATTATGCTGGTGTTCCGCAAATCGCGCCTGAAAACGTCGGGGTAAGATCGAATAGGGCGCACCAAAATGGATGCGCCCTTAATCGCAGTTAAACCGTACCGGTGCCGCCATCAGAACACCAAACCTGTCCGGAGGTGAAGCTGTTGGTGGTTTCCGCAAAAGTCACGTAGAGCGGCGCAATTTCAGCGGGCTGACCGGGCCGACCCAGTGGCGCGGAAGCACCAAATTTCTCCACTTTCTCCTGCGGCTGCCCGCCACAAACCTGAAGCGCAGTCCAGTAAGGGCCCGGCGCCACGGCGTTTACGCGGATGTGGTCTTTACCCAGTTGCTTGGCTAAAGCTTTAGTAAAGGCCGCAATGGACGCTTTGGTCTGAGCGTAATCCAGCAGGATCGCGCTGGGATCGTACGCCTGCACTGACGAGGTGTTAATGATCGATGAACCCGCCGGTAAATACTCCAGCGCCGCTTTGGTTATCCAAAACATGGCATAAACGTTAGTCTTAAACGTCGCATCAAAATCTTCCGTCGAGAGGGTACGAATCGATTCATTGAACTGCTGACGTCCGGCGTTGTTGACCAAAATATCCAGACCATCAAGTTTCGTTGCCGCTTCCTTCACCAGTTGTTGGCAAAATGATTCGGAACGAATGTCACCCGGAATGGCAATCGCCTTGCGACCTTCCGCTTCAATCAGTTTGATCACCTCTGCCGCATCCTGTTCTTCATCGGGCAGGTAATTTATCGCCACGTCGGCGCCTTCTCGCGCGTAAGCAATGGCCACTGCACGACCAATACCGGAATCGCCGCCGGTAATCAGCGCCTTACGACCGGTTAAACGGCCGGTGCCACGATAGCTGGTTTCACCATGATCCGGACGTGGTTCCATTTTGGCGGCCAGTCCAGGGAATTCCTGTAATTGTTTTTTGAAAGGAGGTGTCGGATATTGATGGGTGAGCAGCGTTTTGTTAGTAAATGAACTCATTGTAATCTCCATGTTCTTCGCTATAGATAAATTAAGCCTGGCATAAATGTGATATATGTCACGTCAAAAAGTGACCAATTGAAATTTTGCAGATTAAGCGAGCCGTTATTATCACTACGGCGATGTGAATAAAACGCATGATGGGAAAGAGAAGAAGAGTACAGAATAAGCGCAAGACGTCAGTCATATATCGTCATTGCACTTATTCTTTTGCCAGTGGGACGGATCAGCATCCTTGTCGGTGGGGCGACTAGCGCGCCCGGTGCGGATTAAGAGCCTTTGTTACTACTTTTTCCGCCTTTTTTGCCGGCTTCAGAAGCTTTCTCGGGGTTGTCTTTAAAACTACCACCGCCACTGCTTTGTCCGCCTTTTTTACCCGCTTCAGATGCTTTTTGTTTATCATCTGCGAAGTTACCTGAACCGCCTCTATGCTCGGCCATAAAATGTCCTCATTAATGCATTGCGATTACATAATCGTGGATAAACTCACACGTTATGTCCAGACTGCAAATTAAGGTTAGTGCCACTGTGAATATTAACAAGCGCGGCGGCAGTGTAATGAGGGATTAAAGCTGCTGATCTCAACTTTAAATTTTTAAGCGAATGAATTGTGGGGATTAAAAATAAATAAATATAATCTAAGCGTAATTAACGCTTCGATGAACCGTAAGTTCGATTATCTTGCAGGAATTTGGGCGAAATAGGTCCCGCTGTAAGGTATGGGCAGGAAATCATGGAAGATTTGCTTTAACGTTTGTTCGGGTTCGACATCCGCGAACAGCTGCGGATAGAGTGTTTTCGCCATAAATTCTGTCGCCGCGATGTGCCACGGGCTGAGATAAAAGTTCATCCAGATAACAGCGGAGTGGCCGTTGCGTAGTGCGGCTAATTCACGCAAACCGTTTTGCTGCGCAGTCAGTTGTGCAAAGCTACTTTGCACCGCAGGCAGCGCCACTTCAGGCCCCAGCTTCAGCAAACCCTGCGCATCGTTATCGCCAAATCCGGTGGCGAAATAGTAATTCGGCTGTGCCGCGATCACCATTTCTTCACTTAAGCGACCGAAAACGCCGTGCTGCGTTTGAGCGGCGATATTGTCGCCGCCCGCGGCATTTAACAGTTCGCCCAGGCTGCCGTTGATTGCGGTGACACAACATTCATTCCGGCGGCCAAGGTGCAACTGCAACAATACCGAAGGCTTAGCGCCGTGATAACTGGCCAGCCTGTCACGAATCACCTGCATATGCGCGTCATAAAAGCGGTTAAACGCCTGCGCGCGAGCCTGTTGATTCAGCACTTCACCGAAAATTTCCACGCTGCGACGGGTATTCTTCAGAAGATGCACACGCAGATCGATCTTCACCACGGGAATATGCGCGGCTTTTAACATACTCACCAGGCGCAGATCGGCATCATCGTAACGCGCCAGGCTTGGCAGGATCACCACATCGGGTTTGAGTGCCAGGATCTGCTCAGGATTGATGGCATTCGGGCCACCCGAGCCCAGCGAAGGGATTTTCAACATTTGCGGGAACTGGCGAGCAAAGCTGTTCCATGTCTGGCTATCGTACTTTTTCAAATCCTGTGGCCAGGCAACGATGTGCTGAAAAGGATTGCCAGGCTCCAGCAGCGCCAGCGTGTAGAGCATGCGACTTTCGCCGAGTACAATGCGCTGCGGATGGTCAGGAATATCCACCTGATTACCGTCAATATCCGTGACGGTTTTTGCCAGCGCGGCACTGCTCAGCACCAGCAAGAAGCAGGCCAGCACCATCAGCATCGGTC
The DNA here is from genome assembly GCF_020179835.1 of Pantoea sp. alder81. Lineage (GTDB taxonomy): Bacteria > Pseudomonadota > Gammaproteobacteria > Enterobacterales > Enterobacteriaceae > Pantoea. The sequence continues at coordinate 502,807 of NZ_JAIUDA010000004.1, forward strand.
CCAAAAGGGAAGGGGCGCGCCGGGCGCCCGCTTTAACAAAGGAATCAGAACTCAACGCTGGCCTCGACCATCAGGTTACGGGTTTCACCCTCACGCACGCGCAGATTGCCGCCGCTGGAGGTGTAATAGTGTTTGTTGAACAGGTTGTTAAGGTTCAGCTTAAGCTGCGTTTTTTCGCCAAACAGCTGATTGTTCCAGGCGATAAAGCTGTCCGCCACCACATAATCCGGCATGGTGAAGCTGTTTTCAGGATCGCCCGCGCGCGAGCCGACATAGCGAGCACCGCCTCCGACGCGGAAATCACCGGGAATGCCGTTGATGCTGAGATTGTGGCTTAAATAAAGTGCGCCAGAATGACGCGGCGCATTTTGCAGCCGATTGCCATTATTGGCAGAATTTACGCCATCATCGACGATCTCAGCTTTATCGTAACTGTAGTTGGCGCTGAGATCCCAACCCGGCAGCACTTCGCCGTTCAGCTCAAACTCTGCGCCGCTCGAACGCGCTTTATCAATCGCCCGTGTCGTGCCGTTAATGCTGAGCGACATGTCACGTTCATCAATGCGGTACAGCGCGACGCTGGCAAACAGCTTTGGTGAGATTTGCCATTTGCTGCCGACTTCCCAGGTGGTGCCCTGTTCCGGTTTACCGACGTTGCCGTCATCGTCCACATCGGTGGAGGGGGTAAAGGATTTGCTAACGCTGGTGTAAAGCGACACATCCGGCGTGATTTTATAGATCAGGCCCGCCTGCGGCAGGAATTTATTGCCTTCGCTATTCAGTGTTTCCACCACCGGATCGAAGCCTTTGGACGCGCGCTGCTCGTAATGCTGATAGCGTCCGCCAAGTACCGCAATCCACTGTTCCGTGAGTGAAATGCTGTCTTTGGCGTAAACCGAACGGCTATGAATGCGGTTCAGGTTATTGGCGTTGGCGGTATTTTCCGTTGTGCTGTTGGTGACCGGCGACAGGATATCGTATTGCGGATCGGTAAAGTTAAAGCCGGTATTGGATTTCCCTTGATACTGATGCGCACGGTAAGTCTGGTTCATCTCGTAATCAGTACCGATCACCACATCGTGGGTCATGCCCAACAACTGTTGTGAACCGAGCAGATCCCATGAAACGTATTTCGTTTTGTGGTTGAAACCACGGTTAGCATCGGCACGACGCGTGACGACGCCGGTGGTTGGGTTGATGGCGGTGACGCGCACTTCATTATTGTCATATTGGCGCTGATTCCAGCCAAAAGTGACGCGCGTGCTCCAGTCATCATTGAACTGCCAGTCATAATGCACATTAAGGGTTTTGTTGTGGCCCCAGGCGTGATTGGCCTTGTCGTCGAGACGATCCTTGTAGCCAATATCCAGCGGCTTGCCGTTGATGAAAGCGGTGCCACGATCGTAAGGAATATCGTATTGATAATCTTCATAGCTCACGAGGAAGCTGGCTTTTTCACCGTACCACTGTAACGAGGGCGCTATCAGCGTATGTTTGTCACTGCCAAAATTGCGCCAGTAATCCTGATTCTGCTTTTCGGCAATAAGGCGAAAGGCAAAGCCGTTGCCCAGCGGGCCGGTCACATCGACGGTGCCAGCGCCGCCACCTTCACTGGAGGAACGGCCGCTGACTTTGGTGTGCCAGTCATATTGCGGTTTTTTGCTCACCAGGTTGATCACGCCACCTGGATTTTGAATGCCATAGAGCAGGGAGGCAGAGCCCTTCAGCACTTCTACACGTTCGGTAGTGGCATCGAAATTCAATCCCTGGCTGCTGCGAATGCCGTCTCGATAGATCGAACCATCCGAGTTGCTGCCAAATCCGCGACGCACAAAGCCATCTTCAGTGCCTGCCAGGGTATTGCCCTCTGTGACACCACTGACAAAGCGCATCGCATCGGTGAGACTGGCGGCCTGATAATCCTCGAGTTGTTGTTGAGTTACCACACTCACCGATTGCGCTTCGTTCAGACGCGAGGTGGGCGTTTTACTGGCGACCGAACTGCTGGTGGCGTTATAGCCTTGTGGGCTATTTTCCTGCGCGGAGACCGTCAGGGTATTACTGCTTTCCGCTGCCAGACTGCCTGCTGCGGTGAAAACGCTGAAACCGTATATTGCGGCGATAATGGCCGGATGGCATTGTGCTTTAACAGCGAAACTCTTGTTGTTATTCATTTAAATAAACCTGGTGTTGGTGCGGAATTAATTTCGTCCATGAAACGAAGCTGACGTTAAATTTTTTTTAGCGGAGAAAAGTGCAAGAAATATCCTTTCTCTGCGCATCATGCTGCGTAAAATCAGGTTGCGTGATGTTATTGAGAATCATTCAAACATGAAAGAATGTAGTAGTAAACGGAAATAATGGCGTGAATACTACAGAAAAAATCTCTTCAGTGAGTGTCACCTTTCACAATGCTTTGATTGTATAAAGTGTTATAAATACAATCATATAAATTGATTTTTGGTTGGACTTTTATGCGCGATTTTGCAGAAGGGGTGCCAAACGGAGAGCTGGATTATCATGAAAAAATTACTACAATGCGATGCTTGAGATTGATACAAAATTGCACCCTGAAGACAAACAGGTAAAAAGATGGCCGTAAATAAAATAAAAAATCGAGTTGATGTATTAGGTGAACGCTATCGCGCACGTGTGCCGTCATTATCATCCAGTCTTCAATCGGTCGCGCGATATATCCACGACAATCGTGAGGCAATATTAGATGCCACCGCGATGGAAATAGCCGATGCCACTCACACTTCGGATGCCACCGTGGTGCGTGCCGTTCAGGCGTTAGGATTTGCCGGTTTGCGTGATTTGAAAACCACGCTGAAAGCCTGGTTTGGCCCGGCGATGAATTCAGAAGAGAAGATGAGTGCCACCGTCAGCGAGCTGTCGTGTGACATCAATTCGGGGATCGATTTTGTGCTGGGTGGCCATAAACGCGCCTGCGATGCCCTCTCGGAGCCCCAGAATCGGCAAGCGGTGGCACAGGCTGTCGCGATGTTAATCGACGCGCGTCAGGTGGCGCTATTTGGCATCAATGCCTCAGGAATTCTGGCGGATTACAGCGCCCGCCTGTTCACGCGCATTGGCATTCCTGCCGTCACGCTCAATCGCTCGGGCATCGCCCTCGCCGAACAGCTGATCACCCTGCAGCGTGGGGATGTGCTGATCATGATGGCGCAGAAGTCTGCTCACAAAGAAGGGCTGACTACCCTGAAGGAGGCGAAGCGGCTGGGGATGCCGGTGATTTTACTGACCAACGCCTTAGATTCAGCCTTTGCCAAAGAAGCGGATGTGATTATTAATGTGCCGCGCGGTGGGGAGAATGGCCGCATGCCGCTGCATGGCACCGTACTGGTGTGTCTGGAGATGTTGATTTTGTCGGTGGCTTCAGCGACTTCATCGCGCACGGTAAAAACCATGAAACGCATTCAGGATCTTAATCGTTCGCTGAAACCCACCAGTAAAAAATAGCGCTATTGACTGCCAGTGGTGCTCGGTGTGGCGGCTTTGACCATTCTGCTGCGCGTAACAAGCCATACCGCCAGTACAATTAATAATGCACCGCCCATAAAGCCCTGGTTGATCTGCTCGTCCAGCACCAACCAGCCCCAAAGGATGCCAAAAGGCGGGATCAGGAAGGTGACGGTGAGGGTGCGCAGTGGGCCAATATCGGCCAGCAGGCGGAAGTAGATGATATAAGCCAGCGCGGTGCAAATAAAACCGACGGCCAGGATGCAGGCCCAGACTTCAGGAATTTGCCAGTTCGCTGCAGACGTTTGCGGCGCAGTAAAGGCAAAGAAAGGCAGCAGGAACAGCGAGGCACCTAACTGGCTGCCGAATGCCACTTTCGTGGCATCGAGCCCGCCGCGCGATCCAATCCAGCGTCTGGCCAGAAAGCCGGCAAAACCATAACAGGCGGTGGCAACCAGACAAGCCGCAATGCCGAGTATCAGCGTGTGCGATAGCTCCCCTTCACCAGTGGTACTGATCAACATTATGCCAACAAAACCGGCCAGCATGCCCAGCACTTTACTCACGGTAAGTTGTTCATTGAAGAACGCCGCACCAATCACGACGCCCATCAATGGCGTGGTGGCGTTGAGTATCGCGGAATAGCCTGCGGGCAAGACGCGAGCGGCCAGGCAATACATCAGGAAAGGTAATCCAGAGTTAATCACCCCCAGCAACATCGCCCAGCCTAATTTGCCCTCGAAACGGCGTGGAATGCGCAGCACTGCCATCACGACAATTAGACCCAACGCGCCGAATAACACGCGCAAAAAAGCGGTATTCACCGCACCCAGAGCAGGAACGGCAATGCGCATAAATAGAAAACTGGCTCCCCAGATAGCCGCCAGCAGCAGAAGTCGCAACGAGTCCGATGTTCGCATGGTTCAGATTCAATCATTAGAAAGATGGGGTGACATCATAGCAAAAATTCTTAACACTCAAAGTGATGTCGCGGTGCTATGTTACTTCGCTGGATAACAAAATAAGGCGAGGGATTGAATGCATTGGGAGTCTGAGAGGTTGCTGTATCGGCCGGTTGAGCGCATGGATTTGCAGGCGCTTTTTCGCATCTATGGCGATGCGAGAACACATCAATTTAACCCGCGCGGGCCATATCCCAATATTGATCATGCGCGAGAAGTGTTACTACGCAGAATCAAAGATCGCGCCATTCATGGTTTCGATGACTGGGCCATCATGGAGAAAAGCAATCCGCAGCATGTGATCGGTTTCGGTGGCGTGTTTGTCAGCGAATTCAACGGGCGCAGAACCAATAATCTGGGTTACCGTTTTGAACCGGATGCCTGGGGAAAAGGCTACGCGACCGAACTCGCGCATCGCGCCATCCGCCACGGTTTTGAAGACCTGAAGCTGAGAGAAATCGTCGGTGTGGTGCGCGAGAATCACGGCGCATCGCGCCGCGTACTGGAAAAGGTCGGGATGACTTTCCTCGAAAGGGTATTTAATCCGCAAGATCCGCCCGCCAGTTTAATGTTCAACATCACGCGCCAACAATGGAGAGAAAGAAATGGAACAGGTGATTAGAAAGCTCACTGCAGAGGATTACGCACAGTGGAAATCGCTGTGGTTGGGCTATCTCGACTTTTATGTCAGTGAAGTCACGGAAGAAGTCACTCAAACGACATTCCAACGATTGCTTGCGGAAGGCGAGCCGATGCATTGTCTGGTGGCGGAAGAGCAGGGCAAATTGACTGGGCTGGTGCATTTTATTTGCCATCGCAGTACCTGGACCCTGGGTGACTATTGTTACCTGCAGGATCTGTTCGTCAGCCCAGACGGGCGCAAACAAGGCACGGGTCGTGCGTTGATCGCAGCGGTGAATGCTGCCGCTGAGGCGTTGAACTGCTCGAAAGTGTATTGGATGACGCGTGAGAATAATTACCGTGCACGAGCACTGTATGATCAGGTGGCAACCAAGACTGATTTTATCCAGTATCGTGTTACGCCTTAATCCGGGATCTCACTAGCACCGCTTGCCAAGCCTTCATCCCATCCTGTACCATTTAGGAATTAATCATTTCCTAAATGGTGTTTTCCCTACCGCAAACAATATCTCTACACGAGCACGCGGCCACCCATGCCAGTCCAGGAACGATGATGTTTTGAACCTAACCGACTAAAATTTTAATTAATTAGGAAGTAATCATTTCCAATTTTTAGGAGAAACCGATGAACGCCTCAGAATTGAAATCAACATCACGCTGGTCGCAACCCGTTGCCGGCCTGCCTGATTTTTTCCATCACTACGCCACGGTGGACGGAGTCCGATTGCATTACGTCAGCGGCGGCAACCCGCAGGGTGAAACGCTGGTGCTGTTAGCCGGGTTCCCGCAAAGCTGGTTTGCATGGCGCAAGGTGATGGCTCTGCTTGGCGATCGTTACTCCATTATCGCGCCTGATCTGCCTGGCCAGGGGGATTCTGACAAGCCTTACGGCAGTTACGACACCACTTCTCTGGCTGAGAAAGTACAAGGCCTGCTGCTGCAACTGAACATTCATCACTATTATCTTGCTGCGCATGATGTTGGCGCGTGGGTGGCGTGGCCGTTTGCCATGCACTATGCCAATCAGATCAAGAAACTGGCACTGCTGGATGCGGGCATTCCGGGTGTGACCTTGCCGGATGCACTGCCTGCCACGCCCGATAAGGCCTGGAAAACCTGGCATTTTGCCTTCCATCTGCTGCCGGATCTGCCTGAAGCCTTGATTGCCGGGCGCGAAGAGATCTATCTGGAGTGGTTTCTGAAACGCAAAGCCGTCAGTCCCATGGTTTTTGACGCGGAAGATATGACGGAATATACGCGGTTGTTGCAACAGAACGGGGCATTGCGCGCAGGCATGGCGGCGTATCGCGAAGTGAGCATCTCTGCCGAACAAAACCGTGCATTGCTGCGTGATAACGGCAAACTCTCGGTGCCGTTGCTGGCGGTGAGTGCCGATCAAGGCTCGATCCCCGATATGGCTATCCCGCTCAAAGAGTTTGCGGCACAGGTCTCAGGCATCAAAATCGCGCACTGCGGTCACTTCATCCCGGATGAGCAACCGCAGGCGCTGGCTGAAGCACTGCGCGAGTTTTTTAGTTAGTTGCGCAGACTGGCGATCTCCACGCGTTCACCGCTGGCAGAGGAGCGCACCATCGCTTCGATGATTTGCTGATTCTCCAGGCCAAAGCGGAAGTCCGGGAAGCACCCGGCTTCACTGCTGAGGCCTTTAATCAGATCATAGATTTCAATCACTTTCACATCGAAGTATCCCAGACCACCGCCAGCGAAATCGAAGCCAAAGAAGCCTCCGAATTGTTCGACCTGAGAACCGGCATAGATGGTTTTAAAGCCACGGTCGTGCTTAGCATCGCCATAGCGTGCGATCTTCAGTTCGTTAAAGCGCTCACCGTCCATGATGATGGTGCCTTCGGTGCCCGATATTTCCCATGCAATGCCGAACACTTTACCTGCGGAAATGCGTGAAGATTCAATCACGCCACCGGCGCGGCTCTCGAAAGTCACCAGCGCCTGGAACTGATCGTCGTTTTCCACTTTCAAACGCGCAGCCTGCTTATCCGCCTGGGCACCATAGCCTGAGCCGCCGCCCGCAGCAGGACGCGTTTCAATAAACAACTGCTCCTGTCCTACCACGCTCTTGATCGGTCCCATCAAATATTGCGCCACACTCACCACGTGTGAGCCTAAGTCACCGAGCGAGCCGGAACCGGCCTGTTCACGCGAGCAGCGCCAGCTCCACGGCAGCTCAGGATCGTTGAAAAATCCCTGATCGAACCAGCCACGGAAGCGGGTCGGTGTGCCGATATCACCGCGATCAATCATCTGCTTCGCCAACTGCGCTGCGGGCGTTTTGATGTTATTGAACGCCATGATGGTTTTCACGCCAGCGCGCTCGGCTTCCTGCGTCAGGGTTTGCGCTTCCTGCAGCGAAACGGTGAGCGGCTTTTCGCAGTAAACGTGTTTACCCGCACGAATCGCGGCCAACGCCATGTCGAAGTGCATGCTGTTAGGCGTGGTGATATCAACAATATCTATTTCAGGGTTGTTCACCATCGACTGCCAGTCCGCCGTGCTGTGTTGAAAGCCGTAGCGGCGAGCCGCTTCTTCGGCCAGCGCGGGCGTGACATCTGCTAGCGTATGCAGAACGGGTTGCAGCGCCAGGTTGCGATACAGTAAACCCGCGCGACGCCACGCATCGGCATGTGCCTGACCCATAAAGCCTGAACCGATCAGGCCAACATTCAGTGTTTTTCCAGCCATCATCGGCTCCTTAAGCGTTTACAGGTAAAATGTGTTGGGCAACAAAACGTTGTGCGCGGGTCACGGTCTCTAATGGCGGGGCTTTCGCCGGATCCTGCTCGGCTTCCACCACCATCCAGCCCTGATAACCGCTGCGAGCGATAAACTCCGCCAGCGGCCGATAATCAATGCCGCCGTCACCCGGCACGGTGAACATCCCCGCGAGCACCGCTTCGTTGAAGGTCATGCCGGTGGCTCGCACCTGTTGCAGACGATCCAGTCGCACATCCTTCAGATGGATATGGCAAATGCGATCGGCAAATTCATCAATCAGTTGCGTATAGGAGAAGCCAGCGGCGGTGGCGTGACCGGTATCGAGCAACAGGCCAACGGCGGGCGAACAGGCACCCATCAGCGCACGGATTTCCGGCAGCGTTTCGGCCACCATCATCAGGTGGTGGTGGTAGGCAAGGCGTAAACCGTATTGGTCAAACAGCGCTTCGGCAAAGCGGGAGAGGCGATCGGCATAGGCGGCGACCTGATTCTCCGGCAGCAAACGCCGGGTGCTCAGCGGCACATCCAAAGCGTTTTCAGCCATCCAGCCACATTCACCGTACACCATGACTTTGGCACCGTTTTCCTGTAGCAGGGCGGCATGGTTGTGTACCGCATCCAATTCCTGCTCAACGCTGCGTTCGGTGAGGAATCCGTCGTGCCAGCCTGACACCAGTTGTAAGTGATGTTGTGCCAGCAGCTGCTTCAATGCACCCGGTTCACGCGGGAATATGCGGCTCAATTCGACGCCCTGAAATCCGGCTTGTCTGGCCTCGCTTAAACAGGTCTGTGCGGAAGTGCCTGCGCCGAGATAATGCAGCACTTCGTTCACCCAGGAGAGCGGGCTGACGCCAAGTTGAGGAGCGGGATGCCCCGAGCGGTAAAACGCATCTTTAATCATCGGTTATATCCTGTAGGGGAGATAGCGATGAAATTAGCGGATGCGATGTGCAGCGGCGAGCGGTTATTTGACGTAAAACCATCAAAATTTGCAGGCTAAACGTCAAAATAATATTGATGTGATTTTGGATGGAAATTGATGAGTTAACAGGGAGATAGGAAAGCAAATAAATAGGGCGGCCTTGAGAAGGCCACCCATCAGGACTTAGAACGACATGGTGACGCCAGCGTAATAGGCGCGGCCCGGTTCGTTGTAAGTCGATGCACCTTCATCTTCACGATAAATGCGCTTATCAAACAGGTTGTTAATACCTGCATTAGCACGCAAATTTTTAGTGATGTCGTAATTGAGGTTTAAGCCGACAATTGAATATGGCTTGATTTCACGTTGTGAAAGACCCCCAGGTCTTCCCTCAATAACTGTTTCTGCATTTTGGCGCGGTTTTTGGCGTCCATACTGCGTCCAGTTGATATTGGCGCTAAGGCTATCAGTTGCTTGCCACTCTAATTGTGAGTTGATAGTAAATTCAGGAATGACCGATAGAGGATTTCCGGTCTTCTTGCTTTCTGAACGGAACATGTAAGTAGCATTAGACCGCCACTCAAGTGTGTCCGCAATCAATGGAATAGTAAGGTTACCTTCCAGCCCCTCTACTATTGCTTTGCCTCCATTCTCCCACTGAAGCACGTTGTAGGTACCATTGGTGTAGACAACATCAGTACCGGATACAATTTTGTTTTTGTAATCGTTACGGAAGTAGGTGATACCAGCGACATAACCCGCGTGGTTGAACTCTAGTCCCACTTCTTTGTTGACGCTCACTTCAGGATCGAGATTGTCATTCCCTAACAAATAACATTGACTTAGGCCAATTGGGCAGCCATTGCCACGTGTTGATAGCAGGTAGCCGGGAGTGGATTGATATAAGTTAGGTGCCTTGAATGCCCTTGCAATACCAGCTTTGAGCGTAAAATAGTCGCCCAATCCTTGCGAAATATTCAGGCTTGGACTCCAGTTAGCCCCGAAAGCATCGTGATAGTCAAAGCGCAAACCCGGAATAATTTCAGTGCTGTCAGTGGCGGCAATATTATCTTCAAAATAAAGAGAACTTATCGTGGCGGAGTTAGTACTGCTGCGCTGAGACGGATCGCCTGAACTACCTGGCAAGTAAAAGTTTGTACTTGCAGATTGCATTGAAGCAGGGTCATCAAGCTCATCACGGTTCCATTCCGCTCCCAACGTCACGGTTTGGTCCACCAATAATTCCAGTGGGAAGTTTATTTCTCCGCCAGCACGATAACTTTCAAGACGACTGGTCGAATAAACATCACTGTTGATCATCCCTTCAACACTTCCGGCAGTGCCTTCTTTCAAGCGAGTGTTATTGGTCTTCTCGTAGTTGAAATTAAGTTTGGATGTGCCCCAATCCCAGATACCGTTATGAGTGACGCCATAGGTCTGACGATATAAACGGTTGGTTTCATCGCCATACAGAGATTCAACTAAACCTCCGGCACTGCTATTTCCATTACTGTTCTGAGTGTCGCCCGCATAGATATTACCCTGACGGCTATAGCCGTAAGAGAAATCAACGATCTGAGTCGGGGTGATTTTCCATGACAGCACACCGTTGATATCTTTATTACGTACCCCTTCCCGTCCCGCAGCATAAGAGCCGTTTTGAGCGGTATTGATATCATAAGCATCCGCATCAGTGCGGTTGATGTTGCCATACAGACGCATAGTTAACGCATCGCCTGCCAGCGGGCCACTTAAATTGAAGTTGGCGCGACGCGTGTCACCTTCTTTATCGTTCTCAGGCTGGTTGGTGAACAGTGACAGCGAGCCATGCCAGTCATTGGTCGGACGCTTGGTAATGATGTTAATCACGCCACCCGCTGCACCCGAACCATAACGCGCGGCCGCTGGGCCACGAATCACTTCAATACGTTCGACCATTTCGGCGGGCACCCAGTTGGTGTCACCACGAGAATCGCGCTCGCCACGCCAGCTATAGCGTACAGAGTTACGCGAACTCACCGGCACGCCATCGATCATGATTAAGGTGTTTTCCGGGCCCATGCCACGAATATCAATCTGACGGTTGTTACCACGGCTGCCGCTGGCACCGTTACCGGTCAGGTTCACGCCCGGCATTTTGCGGATGATATCGGAGAGATCGTTAACCGGTGGACTTTTCTTGATGTCTTCAGCGGTAATGGTGGAAACGCCAGGCTGCTGTTTCAAACCCTGTTCCGCAGTGACGATCATCGATTCATCGTCAGCCAGTTTTTCCGTGGGTTCCGCGGCATAAGCAGGTGAGGTAAGCAAGGCCGCCACAATCAGCGCAAGAGGGCGCCTCCTGACATATAAAGTTACATTCACTTAAATCTTCTCCCTGAAGTATTAACATATGTAAGCAAATGCGCATGATAATGAGAATGTTTCTCATTGTATATGCGCTAAATCAGCCTCTCCATTTTTTCTCCATGATTGGTGCTAAATGCGTGCAAAGCGTGAAGAAACGTAAAGCAAGGGTGAGGTAGGCGGATAAAAATGTGGCGAAGGAAAAGCGTTCATCAAAGCGTCATCAAATCCTTACAAATCAGCCAGCTAAAATCAGTGATAACGCACGGTAACTATATGAGAACCAGTTTAGTTTCGAGCCTGCACCAAAAAGAGTGCTAAGGACTCGCATAAATTAAGGAGAAAGTGTGCGCCGGATCATACAAACCTTTACATTCCTGCTGCTGTTTTTGATGATTAACCCGGAGGTAAGGGCCACCGAAAAGATGGATTTCTGGCTTAAACCTCAGCATGGCGGTAATAGCTTTAATCGTATTCCACCCGACATCGCCTATTTCAACGCTCTACACACCTACGGTGCTTCCTGGGTTCGACTCTCCTGGGATAAATGGCCAACGCAGCAGCGAGATTTCCTGCTCGGCAGTGCCGACGAGTATCAAGGGTTGGTCACAGAGGACATTGCGACGCTGAAGAAAGTGCTGGATAGCGTACAGGCAGCAAATCTAAAAGTGGTAATAACGCCACTGTCGTTGCCAGGCATGCGCTGGTCGCAGAACAACGGTGGCCAGTTCGACGATCGTTTGTGGCAGGACAAATAATTCTGGCAGCAGAGCGCGCGCTACTGGCGCGATTTGGCCACCGCGTTGAAAGGTTATCCTGCGATTGCGGCTTACAACATTATTAACGAGCCAGCACCGGAGAAAATGGGTGGATTAGCCGAACACGCCTCCGCGACAGCGATGCAGGCGTGGTATCAACAGCATCAGGGTAGCGCACGCGATTTGCCCGCGTTTTATCGTGAAGTGATTGCGGCTATCCGCGAAGTCGATCAGCAAACGCCGGTGATGGTGGACAGTGGCTGGTATGCAGCAGCCGATGCGTTCAGTTATTGGCCGAAGGCGCTAGAGGACAAGCGCGTGTTGTACAGCGTGCATATGTACGAGCCTTATTCCGCCACCAGTGCACCGAATGCCAAACGGGCATCGCCGTGGCCTTATCCCGGCAAAGTACCTTACGCAGGAACCCAGCAACAGTGGGATGCGCAACACGTGGCAGAATATTTAGCGCTGCCGTTCGCGTGGGCAAAAGCGCACGGCGTGGCACGCCATCAAATGGTGGTAGGGGAGTTTGGTTGTGTACGCACTTTGCCAGGCTGCACACATTATCTCGAGGATGTTTTAACGGTACTGGATCAGCATCAGGCTCACTGGGCGTTCTATAGCTTCCGGGAAGACAGCTGGGATGGCATGGATTACGAATTGGGAGATAAAAAAGTGCCGTGGCAATACTGGCAGGCTGCCGAGCAGAACTTACCCGATACCGTTCCACGCCATGCAACCAAAGAGTTCGAGCCTATACGCAAACGCTTAGAACGATAATGTCTTGTTAAGAAGAAAACGATCATAAGCCATGGTAAAAGCAGGCTGTTGAATACCTGACTAAATCTGAATACCTCACCTGACACCGCGCCATCATTGGCGCGGTCATCCCCGTCACCACGGGCACCACGTTCTATTCCCGAAATCTGGCAATAGATATCCGTTTTTCGCATTTGTGATCGCTGCACATCTTACTGAGAATGGCTCCGGGACGTTCAGAGGATGAAAATTTCTTTCCACCGAGTGGTGAGAAAGAAGAAAAATACATCGCTACCTCAACGCCTTTTCCCAACAGGGAAACATTTATATATATCAGGAGAAGGTTCCAGTGAAACTCGCCAAAGGTATCACCTTGCTTGCACTTGCATTGAGTGCGCACACCGCGTTTGCCGCCGATCAATCCGTTCCGACTGACAGCTCAATCCATGTTCAGGCCGATCCTGCGCTGAAAAGCTTGTTGCCTGAGGATGTGGTTAAGCGCGGCTATATCGTGGCAGGAACCAACCCAAACACGCCGCCGACCACCTTCTATAAAGAAGACAACAAAACTCTGGCCGGCCGTGAAATTGACGTAATGAACGCCGTGGGTGAACGCTTAGGGATTCAGGTCCAGTGGCGCGACACCGGCGGTTTTGACAACATCATTCCAGGTTTGAAAACCGGTCGTTATGATGTTGCGCTTTCGAACATTAATGCCACTGCGACCCGCGCCAAAATTATCGATTTCGTCAGCTACTACGACGCCAGCCTGTTGGGCATTATCTCGCGCAAAGATGCCAATGTGGCACCGTTCAAAACCCTGGATGCTGTGTGCGGTCAGGAAGTCGGCGCCGGTTCAGGTACTACTCAGGTGACTCGCCTGGAAGAAGCCAGCAAAGCCTGTGAAACAGCGGGTAAAAAACCAATCAAAGTGTCAGTCTTCCCGGATCGTCCAGCCGGTGTGCAAGCCGTAGTTAGCGGACGCGTGCCGATGTTCCTGGGCCCGTACGAAGGTCTGTTGTGGCAGGCGAAGGTGATTAAGCCTATTACGCTCAGCGGCGAAATCACCGTGCATGACGCGCCAGTTTCTGTCGCCTTCCCGAAAGATTCTGCGCTGGAGCCAGCTGTACAGGCCGCGCTGAACTCGCTGATCAAAGATGGCAGCTACAAAAAGATCCTCGATAACTGGGGCATCGGTTTTGGCGCAGTCAAAGAATCCAAACGTAATCAGGAAATCTTTCAATGAGTGATGTTCGTGACCACACCGACGATCTGCGGATCGTCGGCAAACGTTACTACGGACGCTGGCTGAGTGCGCTGGTAGTGCTGTTGTGCGTCGTGGCAATGGCGCACTCGATGATTAACAATCCACGCTTCGAATGGAGCGTGATTGCGGAAAACTTCACCGGCGAATCGATCCTGCAGGGCGTACTGATGACGCTGCAGCTGACCGCAATTTCGGTGGTGCTGGGCTTTGCTTTTGGTACGGTGCTGGCGCTGATGCGCCTTTCATCGAATCCGGTGCTGGTGGGCGTCAGCTGGTTTTACACCTGGTTCTTCCGTGGCGTGCCAATGCTGGTGCAGTTGTTCCTGTGGTACAACATTGCCGCACTTTATCCGACGATTTCATTCTCAATCCCAGGCCTTGGCGAGTTGTGGAGCACCCAATCTAATGCGTTGGTGAGCCCATTCAGTGCGGCGGTGATCGCGCTGGTGATGCATCAGTCTGCCTATGCCGCTGAAATTGTGCGTGCCGGTATCCAGAGCGTGGGCAATGGTCAGCTGGAAGCGGCGCGTGCGTTAGGTTATCGCCCGGCGCAGATTTTCCGTCATACCGTGCTGCCGCAGGCGATGCGCGCGATTATGCCGCCCGCCGGTAATGAAATTATTGGTCAGTTGAAAACCACGGCGGTGGTGTCAGTGATTTCCCTGCAGGACGTATTGTTCTCAGCGCAGATCATTTATCAGCGTACTTATGAAGTGATTCCGCTGCTGCTGGTGGCGACGCTGTGGTATCTGTTGATGACCTCCGTCCTGTCGATTGGTCAGTTCTATGTTGAACGCTATTTTGGCCGTGGCGTCACGCGTCGTGAAAAACGCAGCCTGTTTAAATCATTGCCGGGCTTTAGCGCGCAGAAACCTGAAAGGAGCGTAAGCAATGGCTGAAGCGATCGCCTTACGTAAAGTCACCAAACGCTTTTCCGGCGTCACGATTCTGGACGAAGTGAATCTGGATATTCCCGCCGGTTCGGTCACGGTTATCCTCGGTCCTTCGGGATCGGGCAAATCCACTTTGCTGCGCTGCATCAACCATCTGGAAAAGCTTGATGGTGGCACCATTCGCATCGGTGGCGAAATCATTGGCTATAAACAGAAAGGCCAGGCACTGCACGAATTAAGCAGTGGTGAGATTGCTCGCCAGCGTGCGCAAACTGGCATGGTGTTCCAGCAGTTTAACCTGTTCCCGCACCGTACTGTTTTGCAGAACATCGTTGATGCGCCAATGCGTGTGAAAAAGCAGAACCGTCAACAGGCGACCAGCAAAGCGCTGTCGCTGCTCAAGCAGGTGGGTCTGGCAGGACGAGAAGATGAGTGGCCGCAAAATCTCTCCGGTGGACAGCAGCAGCGTGTGGCGATCGCCCGTGCGCTGGCGATGGATCCCGGCGTGATGCTGTTTGATGAGCCAACCTCGGCACTGGATCCCGAACTGGTGGGCGAAGTGCTGCAGGTTATTCAACAGCTGGCACACTCCGGCATCACCATGGTGATCGTGACCCACGAGATTGGTTTTGCACGCGAGGTCGCCGACAACATTGTCTTTATGGAAGACGGCAAAATCGTGGCGGCCGGGCCGACTCAGCAAGTCCTCGACGACCCGGAAAACGGGCGCGTAAGAAACTTTATTGCAACGGTGCTCTAAGCACCGTTTTTCATTTTTGACAGCCAGGAACAGTGATGACGCAAAAACCGGTAATGCACAGCGCCCACTGGGGCGCTTTTCATGCCCAGCAATCGGGCGATCAGCTCACTATCGAACCCTTCAAAGGCGATCCCGATCCCAGCCCGCTGCTGCAAAACTTTCGCACTGCGCTTAATCATCCGGCACGCGTTTCGCGCCCGATGGTTCGTCGTGGCTGGCTGGAAGATGGCCCCGGCCCGGATCAGCGCCGTGGCAATGATGAATACGTTGCGGTTAGCTGGGAACAGGCTTATGAATTAGTGGCGCGTGAATTGAAGCGTGTGGGCGACACTCATGGCCCGGCAGGCATTTTTGGCGGTTCTTATGGCTGGTCGAGCGCCGGACGTTTTCACCATGCGCAAAGCCAGGTGCACCGCTTCCTAAATACCACGCTGGGTGGCTACGTGCGTTCGGTGAACAGCTACAGTTCCGGCTCTGCTTCGGTGCTGCTGCCGCATATTGTCGGCGACATGAATGAGATTGCGCGTCGCGGCGTAAGCTGGGAAGAGATTGCCCAACACAGTGAAATTGTCATCGCATTCGGTGGTCTGGCATTAAAAAACTCACAGGTGGCGAGCGGCGGATTAAGCGAGCATACCGAGCGTGGCTTTATGCAGCAGGCGGCACAGCGCGGCACGCGTTTTATCTCAGTTAGCCCGTTGAGAAGCGATCTGCCCGACGAAGCCAAAGGGGAGTGGCTGGCCTTGCGCCCTGGCACTGATGCCGCCTTTATTCTTGGTGTATTATCCGTATTAATTGAAGAACAACTGACGGATGAAGCCTTCCTCAGTCGCTACACCGTGGGTTGGCCGGAGATGGTCGCCTATATTCGTGGTGAAGAGGATGGCACACGGCGTGATGCCGGCTGGGCAGCAGAAATCTGCGGCGTCAGCGCGGCATTTATCGCTGATTTTGCCCGCCAGCTACCCGGTAAACGCGTTCTGGTTACCGTTGCGCATGCGCTGCAACGCTCGGAACACGGTGAACAACCGGTGTGGCTCGGGCTGGTGCTGGCCGCCGCGCTGGGACAACCGGGTTTACCGGGCGGCGGTTACACTTATGCGCTGGGCGCGTTGGGCCATTACGGTAAGCACCACAACCTGGTGAGTTTCCCGGCACTGCCGCAAGGCAAAAATGGCATTGATCGTCTGATCCCGGTGGCGCGTATTTCGGATATGTTGCTCAATCCCGGCAAACCGTTCGACTACAACGGCCGTCGTTTAACCTATCCACATATCCGTTTGGCTTACTGGGCGGGCGGCAACCCGTTCCATCACCATCAGGATTTGGCGCGACTCCGTCAGGCATTTTGCCAGTTGGATACGCTGATTGTGCATGAGATTGCCTGGACCTCCAGTGCGCGCCATGCCGATATCGTATTGCCCGCCACCATGACGTTAGAGCGCGAGGATGTGGGTGGGGCGCCGACCGATCGCCATCTGTTTGCCATGCAGCAGGTTGCACAACCACACGGTGAAGCCAAAGATGATTACACCATTTTTGCCGAGCTAGCACGCAGGTTGGGATGCGAAGAAGCGTTTACCGAAGGCCGTGATACACGTGGCTGGCTGAAACATCATTACGCGCAGTTGCAGCAAAAGCTGGCAACGCATCAGGTCGAAATCCCCGATTTTGAACAATTTTGGCAGCAGGGCGTGCTGGAATTGCCCCAGCTCAAAGACGGTGGACGGATGATGAATGCCTTCCGTGCCGATCCCGAGGCATCTCCACTGCCAACGCCGAGTGGAAAAATCGAAATTTATTCGGCGACGATTGCCAGCTTCGATTATGAAAACTGTCCGGGACATCCGGTGTGGCGAGAACCACAGCAAAAACCCGATGCCGACCATCCATTCTGGCTGATCGCTAATCAGCCCGCGACGCGTCTTCACAGCCAGCTGGATTTCGGTGATTACAGCCTGAGCGGCAAACGTGATGGGCGTGAGGTGTGCAGCCTGAACCCGCATGATGCGGCATCGCTGGGGATTAACGACGGCGAGATTATCGAGCTATACAATCAGCGCGGCCATGTGCTCGCCAGCGCGCGCGTGACCGACACGGTGATGCCGGGAGTGGTGCAGCTGCCCACGGGTGCCTGGTACGATCCCGTCGATCCCACCGCGCTGCGGCCGTTATGTCGCCATGGTAATCCCAACGTACTGACGCTGGATATTGGCACGTCGTCGCTGACTCAGGGTTGCAGTGGGCAGATCACCGTGGTGCAGGTACGCAAATACGCCGGAGAACTGACGCCGGTGCAGGCGTTTATCCCGCCGCAGGTATAGCTTCTCGTATGGGCGGCCGCGTGGCCGCCCCAGAACATCAATCTTCCAGCTGCAACCACATCACGCGTAAACGGTGCCCATCCGGATCGATGGCTGTGAAGGTGTAGCCAAAATCCATCACTGCAGGCGACTGCACAATGGTGATTTCACGGAAAGCACCCCATTCGTTGTAGAGGAAATCCACATCTGCTTTCTGCTGCACTTTGAAAGTGATTTCGCCGTTGGGCGAGAACTGTTGCGTATCCACCGGCGGCTGAACGGTGTATTTCGACCACAAACCTAGTTTGAAACCGTTCTCAAAAACAAACATCGCAAAAGTGGGCGTGACATTAATTGGTTTGATATCAAACAGCGATGCATAAAAGTCGGCGCTCTTCACAACGTTCGGCACGTAAATAATGGTCATATCAGCGGTGAACATGGTTTTTTTCTCCTTGTGTGTTTACCGCTGTAGAGTACGAGAGGGCTGTGACAGAATCTGTCAGGAGTCACCACAAATAACCGACGCCAGTAATAAAGAACCACTCGCCACTATGCTGAACTATCGGACTACTGGCGATTCCTTCGTCATAGAACTCATAATTAGCTGCAAACATGCGACATCATTATCTCTATTGAAGTAGTAACGGGGCTACTGGCGCCTTCCTGTGAAGTTAAGCCCAGTGAACTGAGATCGGGCTCAGCAGTTGATTTAAAGCAAAGTATCAGTAAGAGTATCGTTGAAAAAATTTTAATGAAGGATTTCATTTTTCATCCTCGTAATATTCTATTGTTATCACATGATGGGCGAGTATAAATATATGTGATGAAACCCCGCATTAATCTGACTAACTCATTGATCATGATAGATAGTAAGAGTTGATACCTCTTTTTTCTTCTTAATGAACACGGTGAAAGTCTACTATATTCATAGACATTAGCAGGATGAATTTGAAAGATTTAATCAGATGCAAGCAGACTGTATAGTTTATTTTATTAATAAGCTTATGTGGAAATTTAAAGTATGGGAATAAACATAACCAAATGCGATTTTAGTTTGTGTATTTTCTTATCCGCTTTTGCTTGTGTTGTTCGGGCAGATACCGTTTGGTTGGTCAACGGAGATCGACTAAGTGGAACAGTTCAGTCCCTGAGCGATGGGCAACTCGAATTAAAAACGAATTACGCAGGGACATTAAAAGTCAGTTGGGCCTCGGTCAGCACAATGGAGAGTGAATCTACTATCTCCATTGGTAATAATAAAACAAAAGAAAATTACCCCGTTTCTGTTTTCCCGTACAAAGCAGGGTATGTGATTATTAAACATAATGATAAGCAAGAGATAGTGTCTGTCAAACGTATCGATGAACTCATGAAGTCTGAGGTGCGGTCTGATCAGTGGGACTGGTCGGGTAATATTGATGCCGGCGTTAATCTGAAAAATGCTTCAACCAAAACAGATGACTATAATTTATCACTGAATACGAAGTTAAAAAAACAGAAGTGGAGGCACGATATTTCTGCAACTTACAATCGTGAAATTGAAGACAATACTGTTAATACCGACAACTACAGTTTTCGATATGCCATTGACTACATGCTTGAAGAACAATATTTCTGGCAATCACGATTCAGTTATAAACGTGACTGGGTTGAAGATTTGTCTCGACAGTTGCTGATTGGTACCGGCCCAGGATATCAGTTATGGGATGATGAGACCGGAGCATTCTCCGTCTCTCTTCTGGGAGGTGCCTTCAGTTATGGCTACAGTGATGACAGGAGAGATAGCCACTTCGGCGCGTCGATACATTGGGACTATCAGCGTTACCTTATTGATAAAACCGTTACGCTATATAGCAATGGCGAACTCGGTCATTCACTGGACAATGATGGCGTGATATCTGTCGATGCAGAGCTGGGACTGAGGTATGCCCTGACCTCATGGTCAACATTCCATGTTGGTTATCATCGAAATATTGTTAAAGGAACCCGAGATACTTTGGATGAACGCATATTTTCCACTGGTTTAGGTATGACGTGGAAATGATATTACATCAACCCTTTGATGAGGCGCTGCCTGCGATCACGACAGGCCATCCACCCGCATTTGTAGATAATGGCGACCAACTGACACTCTTAAACGTTGGGAGTGATAAAAAATATGAAATCGATGTTATGCCAGAGACTATTTGCTTTTACTTATCAAAGCAGTGAGCCATTAGAAGTTGGTTAAGAGCATCGGTTATCATGATTCTTTCAGATGGCCTCTTTTCAAATCTAAATCCTTAAGAAAGTAAAACCAATATTTTTTATACCATTTTGGCGCCTTGTACTATTGTTGATTGTAAGTTTTTTATTATGGAATGGTACAGAGTGTAACGGAAGCAACCCTTAATAAACAGCAAGTTGAAAAATTATAGAGCTGAGGCGTTTATGAACTTTGTTTATAGACTGATCTGGAGTTCGTCCCAATGCGTTTTTGTTCCTGTGTCCGAGATCACAAAAAGGCAT
This sequence comes from Pantoea sp. alder81, assembly GCF_020179835.1. Classification (GTDB taxonomy): domain Bacteria; phylum Pseudomonadota; class Gammaproteobacteria; order Enterobacterales; family Enterobacteriaceae; genus Pantoea. Next base: position 523,161 of record NZ_JAIUDA010000004.1, read on the forward strand.
CATCGTTCGTCTCAATGTTTATCTATTTCAAATGCGCTTGCTGGTTTGTTAATTATAATATTATCAACAGGTAATGTGTTTGCTGAAGACATTGAATGGATAAATGCTTACCCGGCTTACAACTTTCCTGAAAATACGGGAGTGAACTATGACTCAGTAATTAATACCGGTACTGCCTTCACCCTTGATAGCCAGTCACTACCGAATCATTTTCCTCCCGGAACGACATTAAATATCCTGGGAGCGATTCCCAGTTTTTCAGCAGGCACCAATGGCACGGCCACTTCTGTCAGTGTTGCTGATGCGTTGCCAGACGGTAGCGGGGCTGAAGCAGGCAGGATTACTGTTATTACGGCAACTGACTCGCAAGGTAATGTAACGCCAATTACCACCGACAATATCAACCAGTTCACTTATTCTCCTTCACCCGCTAATCCGCAACAGAATCAGGAACTGAATGTTGAAATTCCGGGCCTTGAAGGCAGTTATCAGGTCATTAATGTCTATGATTCAACTACCTTCGTGTCAGCGGGTGATACGCCTGTCAGCAACCTAATGTTGTCGATTTATGATCCCGAATCGTTCCGCATTTATAACAATTTCGGCATCGTTTCTGTCGCCTCCTCGGGCGGTATTGCGAACATCAATGTGGGTGAAGATACGGCAGGTACTACTCCCATTTCTGCGCCAACCAATACGATAGATTTGTTGGCTAAAAACAGCATCCTCGCCAGGGCCGATGGCTCTGGCACAGCAACCAGCCAGGTGAATTGGTTGTCTGATAATCTGATTCACTTTCGACCCGCATCGGTGATCTCAAATGACAGTCAGAGCGTTTCTGCACAAAGTGCGCAATATGATTACACGCTGACGATTCCAAATTATATCCAGGTGGGAACGCGAGTCATTCAGCTGGGTTCAAAGACTTTTAACATCACATCTTCTGCTGATATTGCCGAGGTGAATGACTATCTGATCGGCCAGAATGCCTATGCTGGAAAACCCCAGGTTCAGTATTGGCTGACCGCTGGAGCTTCCGTGAATGGAGAGGTGATTGACTCTGCACCTGAGGCCCAGTCGGTTTATAACGCGATTATTAGCGGTTTACTGGATCAACAACAGCAAACCTCCATCAACCTGACTTATCACGTCTGGGATGACCAGAACTCGCACACTAATAATGCGACTTTGCCCACTGGTGATTTGAATGTCATTTATGCAACAGGTGCCAATGCGACCGGTAGCGTCACCAGCTCCGGCTCATTGGCTGTGGATGGCGCGAGTGCGGTAATGCGAGGTGACAGTGGTGCAGTACTGACCAATGATGGCGCCATCAATCACTGGCGCAGCGACAGCGCTAGCCCGACGTCGATCGGCATGCAGGTCACCAACGCCACGGCCGTCAACAACGGTACGCTCAATGCCGGATTATTTTTAGAAAAGGACGGTACCAACCAGAATGTCAGTAATGCCGGCAGTATTGGCATGCAGGGATTGGGGCAAAGCACACTGACAAATAATGGCCATATCAATGTCGCAATCACTGATAGCACCACAGCCAATGCCAGAGGTATTTCCGTATCAGGAACCAGCAGTGCGACCAACACCAGTAGTGGAACCATCGTGCTGACCGGGAACAGCCGAAATAGTGAAGGACGCGCGGCGGGGTATGGCATCTATGCCGATCAGAGCGCCAGCGTCATTAATCAGGGGGCAATTTATCTTGGGTACAGTCCTGCCGTCGACGCCAATCTATCATCGTCCATTCCTTTAATCGGCGGCAGCGCGCTGACCTCCGGTATCTACTCCAGCAGCAGTGGAAATATGCTTAACAACGGTACTATTTTCATCGGTGACAGCACGCGTAATGCCGTGGGTATATTCTCTAACGGTGCAACGGGATCCCTGGTAAATAATGGTTCTATCAATGTATTGGGCAAGTTGGTTAACGGCGCAGCGGCGAGTAACTACGGTCTTTATGTGGTCGATAATCAGGGCAGTGTAACGAACAACGGAAATATATTCGTTGATGGTGACAACAACGTCGCCATTTATCTTCAGGCACAAAATGCAGCCGCGAATGTTACCTCATCCGCCAGCAGTCGCATCACGGTAGGGACTGCAGGCGATACCGGTGGCAGTGACGGGAATGTTTATACTTACCGAAACTATGCTGTTTATGCAGAAGGACTGAATAACCAGGCCGCTCAGGTTAATCTTCAGGCCACTATACGCTTGTTATCTGCGGGGGCGATTGGGGTGCATGCCCGTGGCAATGCGCAAATTAATATCGGTAGTGCGGCAACGCTGACATTCGAAAACGACCATCAGATCGGGTATTACGCATGGGGCAATCTGGCAAAAATCAACATCAGTAATGCCATCATTGACGACAGCGGGCAGGCCAATTCTGTGCTGTTTGCGGTTGATAATGGCGCGGTGTTTAACGGCGACAATGGTAGCGGCAGCGGTTATCAACTGACGGTCAGTGGTAACAGCGCGATTGGCGTGATTGCTAATGGTGTTGATGACGGTGGCACAGCAGATGAATCTGATGACATTGCCAGTTCACTGATTACCGGCCCCGCCATTATTCATGTTAACGGTGAAAATGCGGTGGGCGTGCTGGTCTCGGGCGGCGCGTTGGGCACCATTAGCGATGGCGGTATTGTACTGGATCACGATAACGCCACGGCTGTACGTATTGATGGCCGAAACTACAATATCAATGGCACGCTGGACAGCGATCAACGACTCACCAATGTCACCTCAACGGCTTCTACCACCACCACTTCAAGTCAATCGGGCATCATCGGCTACGACGTCTCGCATGCGGGTAATCTGGTTTTAAATGGTGTGAACGGGATCAATTTAAACGGCAGTGGCGGAAAAGGAATTTGGCTGCACGATAACGGCAGTGCCACGGTTAATGCTCCTATCAGCGTACTGGGCGAGGACAATATCGGCGTCGATATTGAGAACAGCGGAACTCTGGTGAACAACAGCAGCATCACTGTTGGTGGTGCTGCGAACAGTGGAAATGTGGGGATTCGGGTACAGGGAGCCGGTGCGGTTGTAGACCGCTTAGGTAATGTGAGCGCCAATGGCGGGTTGGCCGCTGTACAGCTGATTGGAGGTGGTGCAGCCTTAACCGTGAATGGCAGTGGGAATCAAATTACTGCATCTGGCGGGGCGGATGGCGTGCGCCTGGATTCGGGGGCCACTTCGTTGACTGCCAGTAACACCACCATTGATATCGCTGATAGCGGCGCCGGTATTAATAACAACGCGAACACGGCCAACATCAATCTGAACAATGTCACCATCAATGCTTCTGATGGACCGGCAATCCGAACCGCGGTGACTTTCAATGCGCAGGGAACTGGCAATATCCTGAACGTCAGCGGCAACGGACAGGGATTTGCCTTCGAGGATACGGATGGATCGGCAACTTCGGGTAACCTCACCATCAGCAACGGTTACACCATTAACGGCAGCGGTGCAGACAGCATCGGCATTCTGGGTAACACCGATGGCAGCGTGAGTTCCGGTGCAAACATCACCATGGGTAGCAGTGCCGGTGCAGCAATTGCCGCGACCAACGCCAGCAGCGTCAGCAATAGCGGGCAGATCCAAACCAGCAGTAATACCCGAAGCACCATACTGGCGGAAAATGCCAGCCAGTTCAGTAATACGGGCACAATCACCAGCACAGGCACCTCTAACGCCAACCCCCTCATCCTGATTAACGGCAGCGCGGCTAATCGCACGATTTCCAACACCGGCAGTATCACTACCGCCAGCCCTGATGCCACGGTCATTGATGCATCAGGCAGCGGCAATACCACGCTGACCAATAGCGGTACATTACTGGCCGCAAACAGCAATGCGCAGGCGATTCTCACCGGCAGCGGCGCGGATACGGTTACGCTCAGCGGGGGGAGTACTCAGGGCGAGATTACCCTGGGCAGTGGTAATGATCAGTTGAACTGGAGCAGCGGTACGTTCGCCGGTGCAGTCAATTTCAGCGGGGGTGATGGCGGCGACAGTGCTACCCTCGGTAACGTTTCACTCGCGACCACTCGCCATATTTTGAGTGAGGGGGGGAACAACAGTGCTCTGACATTTAACAGCACCTCGGCTGCTACTGTCGGTACGTTTTCCGCTGATGACCTCGCGAAGGGAACCAATATTGGCAGTGGCTGGAGCAGTCTGACCCTCAACGCGGCTGATGTCAGAATATTAGATGACCTTGCATTATCGGGCACCCCGGAAATTAACCTGAATAACGCGGCCATTCTGCGCAGCGGCAATAACCTGAATACCTCAGGCATTGCCTCAATCCGTAATTATGATGTCGCGACCTCGGGGACGGGTAGCCAGCTTGTTTTCGATGGCACTGAAGATCAACAGTACAGCGGTGTCATCAGCGGCAGTGGCGGTATGACGCGCACGGGTGGTGGTAGCACGGTACTGCTGGGTAATAACAGTTATACCGGAACGACGCTTATTGATGGCAGCGAGTTGTCACTGGGTAACGGTGGTACTACTGGAGGTCTGTCAACCAGCACCAACATTATTGACAATGGATTGCTGACGATTAACCGCAGTGATGAAGTGACGCTGAATGGTGTGATTTCAGGCAGCGGGGATTTTCAACAGCTCGGTTCTGGTCTTACACGCTTGGGAGGAAACAATAGCTGGGCGGGCGTCACGTCAGTGAATCAGGGCACGCTACTGATCAACGGCGATCAAACGGCTGCGACTGGATTAACCACCGTGGCAGCTTCATCAACGCTGGGCGGCAACGGCACGGTGGGTGGTGATGTTATCTTTGCCAATAATACTCAATTGACCCCAGGCGATAATGGTACCGGTACGTTAACCATCAATGGTGACCTCAGCCTCTCATCGACGACCAATAGTCAGTTTTCTCTGGGCGAGGCCTATACGCCTGGCGGCAGCCTCAACGACTTTGTGGATGTAAAAGGCAATCTGGTTCTGGACGGTTTACTGGACGTGGCGCTCACCCCCGGTGGGAGCTTCCTTCCTGGTGTGTATCGTCTGTTTAACTATGGCGGTTCGCTGATTAACAACACCATTGATATCAATAGCCTGCCGCCCAATGATGGGGGGGCTTATGCCATCCAGACTAATATTGCGCGACAGGTTAACCTCGTACTGAATTTTATTGATCCCGCCAGTGAGTTGCAGTTCTGGGATGGGGAGGACACAGCCAATCATGGCGATGGAACCTCAGGCAACGGGCAGGTCGATGGTGGCGATGGTATTTGGAAAGCCAATATCGCGGGCGATACCAATAACTGGACTCAATCGAGTGGCGTCGGCAATGCGCCCTGGTCTCAGACAGCTTTTGCGATATTTCAGGGTACTGGCGGCGAGGTTCAGATCAGCAATGTCAATGGTCGCGTCGTCAACTCTGGCATGCAGTTCACCGCCGATCGATACGTTTTGAACCAGCTCAACCCCGCATCTGCGCTCAACTACATCAGCACGGTGACGGAGTCATTCCCCGAAAGCGTGCCTGTGCCGACTAATACTTATCAGACTCAGGGCGAGTCTGTCGCCGATACCTTCTATGTAATACGTGTCGGCGATGGTGCGAGCGGGAGTGACGTGACCACAACCATTAATGCCAGCCTTCGGCAGGATACACTGGATACCAACCGCATACGCTTGCTGAAGACCGACGCGGGAAGATTAATCCTCAACGGCATCAATGATTTTTCCGCGGGTATTGAGGTATGGGGCGGGACATTACAAGTTTCTAATGATGGCAGCCTGGGTGCTCCCACAACCAGTTTGACGTTAAAAAACGCGAGCGCTTTGCAGGCAGGAGCTGATTTTGCTTTAAACCGCAATGTCTTCCTGGACACCACCGGTGGCGGCACACTCGATGCTTACGGACATACGCTGACGGCTGATTCTGTTATGGCGGGAGGGGGAGATTTAACCGTTGTTGATACTTCTGCCGCAGCGACAACCGGTACCCTGGCATTGAATCAGGCCAACCCCTATCAGGGCAACACGACGATCCGGGGTAAAGCAGGCAATGGGGAATTAGTCGTTGATGCCAATGTGAGCGGCGCGTTAGGCAGGACAAACAGCACCATCAATGTTGCTGACCAGGCCCAGCTCAATTTCAACAATGCGTCGCAGGCAGAAGATCATCAGTTCAACCTTACCAGTGGTGCCCGTTTGCAGTTTGCCGATAGCAGCAATGGCGGCAATGCCACCGTTAATACCGACGCAACCTCGTTCTTACTGTTGAGCAACAGTGCTAATGCCGGAAATGCCCTGATAAACAACAGTGGGCAGACGATTTTTTCCGACTTAGCGCAGGCGCAGAACGCGCCCATCATCAACGGCAGTGGTGGCATTGTAGATATCAGCGCAGCCAATGCATCCACTAGCGTTGGGTCTGTTTCTGGCGCAGGAGATGTGGTGTTAGGAGCAGCGACATTGCAGGAAGGCAACCTGGGGCGCGATGACACGATCAGCGGCGTTGTGAGTGGCAACGGCGGCAGCTTGGAAAAAACGGGTATGGGGACCCTGACGCTTACCGCAAATAACAACTACACCGGTACAACGCAGGTATCTCAGGGTGTGCTGCTTGTGAACGGCGACCAATCAGCTACATCCGGACTAACAACCGTAAACAGCGGCGCCACGCTGGGCGGCAGTGGTACGCTTGGCGGTGCTGTGACAGTGGACAACGGGGGTCACCTCGCTGCAGGTGCGGGGTTAGGTAGCGTGGGTACGCTAACCATGGGATCTCTGATGTTAAATGAGGGATCTCAACTGGATTACCAGTTTGGCGAATCGTATGTCACAGGCGGCATCTACAACGATCTCATCAATGTTAATGGTGACCTTAATCTCAACGGCCAGCTTAATATCACTCAGAGCAGCGGTGGTAATTTTGACGTCGGTGTTTACCGTGTTTTGAATTACACCGGAACCTTAACCAACAACACGCTGGTGATAGGAAATGCGCCGCAGGCAGCCGACGATCTCTATGTTCAGACCTCCATTGCCGGTCAGGTCAATCTTGTGAATCATGCCGGAGCCGAGCTGAGGTTCTGGGATGGAACCGGCGGCAGTGCGGGTGAGATGAAGGACAACGGCGTGATTGAAGGTGGCAATGGCGTTTGGCAAAGCGGCAGCGGCAATGACAACTGGACCACGGATACCACTACGCCCGCAGGCCGTTACAACTCCCCTTACAGTAATGCATCTTTCGCTGTGTTCGGCGGTGATGCAGGCAACGTCACCATCGATAACTCTTTGGGCGCGGTGGGTATAACTGGCGCACAGTTTGCCAGCGATGGGTATGTATTGAACGGTGATGCCTTAACTCTGGCCGCTACTGATACGCAGATTCGTGTGGGTGATGGAACTGCCCCTGGTGCGGATTATCTGGCCACCATCAATGCATCGCTAATTGGTAGCGGCGCGCTACACAAAACCGATCTCGGCACGCTGCAACTTAACGGCACCAACAGTTATAGCGGCGGCACCGAGATCAGTGCAGGGGCTGTTCAGGTTTCTGCGGATGACAATTTAGGGAGTAGCGGAAGCAATATCACGTTGTCTGGCGGCACGCTGCGCTATACACAGGGCTTTAGCAGCGATCGGTATGTCAATCTGGCAAACGGTGGCGGTACCCTTGATACGCAGGCATTTAATGCTGCCCTGACGAATGTGATCGGGGGTGAGGGCGACTTAACCAAGCTCGGCAGCGGGACGCTCACTTTGACGGGAGAGAATTCTTTCCAGGGGACAACCCATATCACTGACGGCATTTTGCAGCTGGGTAAGGGTGGTAGCAGCGGTAATCTGGCAGGGAATATTGATAACCAACGTATTCTGGCTTTGAACCGCGTTGATACATTCACTCTTGCAGGTGACATTTCGGGTGCGGGTCAGGTATGGCAACAAGGCTCCGGCATTGCCAGACTGGCGGGAACAAATAGCTGGAGTGGGCTGACCGTTGTTGAAAAAGGCACGCTGCAGGGCGCGGCTGAAGACACCTTTAGCGCCGCTTCAACACATGTAGTCAGTCAGAACGCGACCCTCGATACCGGCGGATTCAATCAGCGTGTCGCCAGCCTGCTGAATCAGGGCACTGTCAACTTACGGGGCGGTGATGTGGGGTCAACGCTCACTGTGACGGGCAATTACGTGGGTAATGAGGGTGTGTTGAAAATTGCCGCACAGCAACACAGCCCTGGTATCGCTGACAGGCTGGTCATTGATGGTGGGACGGCAACCGGCCACACATTGTTAGATATTGATGTCAGCCAGTTAGGCGAACCTACCGAAGGTGACGGAATCAGGGTGGTGGAAGCCCTCAACGGGGGAACCACCACCGCCCAGACCACCAAAGATGCTTTTAATATTGGTGCTGATGTTTTGCTGGCAGGCGCATATCAATATCAGTTGTTTGCCGGGAATGCTGAAGGGGCAGGAGAAGACTGGTTCCTGCGTGCTGGATATCGTCCTGACGTCCCCGGGTTTGACACGTTGGGGGCCATCATTCGGCAGGCCGACCTGGCGGTGCTGGGTACGCTTCATCAGCGAGTGGGTGATGAGCAACCCTGGCGGGCAGATGTCGCAGAGGACCAGGAGAGTCGTTTCTGGATGCGATATCTGGTCAAGTCTGTTGACCAACAAATCAACGATCCGCTGCAGAGCCAAACTTCATCGAATTACAACGGAATGCAGGTGGGCGGGGATTTGTATCAGGATGCGCAGTGGCGAGCCGGCATTTACGGCACATTCCTCGATAACGATACGTCCATATCCGGCAAAAATGGCGACATCGACAGTCTGGCCTATAACTCGACGTTCTCGACTTATATAGGTGGGTATGCAACGTGGACCGATGAGAACGGTTTTTATGTGGATAATGTGCTGCAGTATGGCTATCACGCCGTTGATCTTAAAAACGGACGTAACCGCGAGAGCGTGCATCCGGACGGAAACTCGTTCGCGGCCTCAGTAGAAATCGGCAGACCATGGCAACTGGGTGACAGCGTCTTAAAAATTGAGCCCCAGGCGCAGCTGATTTATCAGTACAGCGATTTTGACAGCGTTACTCTTGATGGTGCCTCTAAAACCCGCGTGGATGTTAATCCAGATGGATCACTGATTGGTCGCATCGGTGCAAGACTAACAGCTGACTACGACACCGAATATGGCGTGGTGAAACCTTATTTACGCGTTAATTACTGGACCATGATAAGCAATGGGCAAGATAAGGTTAAATTTGCCAACACGGCGAATAACGCAGGTACCACAACCCTTACCGCTGACCAGCAGTACAGCATGACGGAAGCTGCTGCAGGCGCAACCTGGGCAGTGAGTAAAAAAGTTCAGGCCTATTCCGAAATTGGCAGGGCCTGGAGCAGTGGAGGTGATACCCACGTAGAGGCAAATATATCTGCCACTGTTGGGGTGAAAATGCGGTTCTAAAATTAACTGAATAAGTTAAATAAGAGATGCAAGTCTTACATCTCTTATTCAATATTTTCAACTCAGGGCCGATTATCTATGAGGTTAATTTAAATGATATCTGTAAAAGAGCATGAAATTGTAGATTTAAAATGTATAGTTGTAATTCATGCTGAAGAAATAGATATCAGGATTATGATAAGTGCCTTTCAGCAAGGGGTTGGCCACACTGGAAGAGTCCATTTTTAGATATTCAAACGCAGCACCGACGTTGCTGGATTGTGTGACCTGATACTGTGCCCCTACACCAAAGCGCCAGGCTTGTCCTGATGGCATGGTCATCGAAGTATCATTTTGATTACGGTAGAAGCTACTGTCATATGCAACACCGGTATTTAAACGCCAGCGATCGTCCGGGCGATACTGGACACCCAATGCGGTATGCCAGGTATCCTTCAGCCGGTTATCGCGTTGTATGGCATCACCCGAGACGTAGATCTGATTTTCGCCATACTGACTCCAGTTTTGCCAACCCAGATCGCCCATCACCGACCATTGCTGATTGAAATCATGCACCAGACTCAACATCAGTTGATCCGGTGTATTGATTTGGGCTGAAAGCGGCAGATTATATTCAACATTAGGCAACTGAGGAAAACGTGCCTTTCCATCAATACTAAAATGATATTCAGTTTTGCTAGTGTAATTCAGACCGACACGCGTCTTATCCGTCACATCAAACAGCAGGCCTGTGCGGAAATTTAATGCCCAGTCATGATCGCTGGCCTTCTCGTCCACGCCTTCAACATTGCGAGTTAATGACAAAAATCCGTAGTTAATGCCGACACCAAAACCCCATGACAACCGCGGGTTAATTTTCCACGCAAGGGCGGGACTGAGCGTCATGCCAACCAGCGTACTTTTCTTAATCAGGCGGTCGCCAGCCCATTCCCCAAAATCGAGCCCCAGCCCGTAGTTGCCATAGAGGCCTATTCCTGCAGAGAGGTCATCCGTCAGACGATGGTGATAAAACAGGCTGGCACCGGGGAACCAGCCGATGGTATTGCCAGGGCTTTTGCCCTGGTAACCGGCGTCACTATCGAGGTGGTAAGGTGTGTCACCGTAAAGTGCCTGCAATCCTCCGGTAATCATGTTGTCAGGCAGGCGCGTCATGCCTGCGGGATTGGTCATTAAGGTTGAGGCATCCTGCGCACGTGCCGCTTGTCCCGCTCCCGCCAGACCTGTGTCTTCCGTCGCGATTTCATATAAATACAAACCGCTACTGTGGGCCTGACTGGCAAAAATAAAACCTGAAAGAGTGAGGATACGTAGCAAAGATATATGTGCGTTCTTGTCCATCATGGCATCCTCATTGTTTTCCAAAGGTTGGGCAGCGAATGTTCTCAATCAAGGCCTGATACTCTTGTTGACGCCCCCCCTTTAATGCACTGCCAGCAGCACTGAGCGCTTGATGATTAATCTGGCTATCAAGAAAGACGGACTTCACTTTCTCATCGGAGACGGTTTGAGGAATATCACAATGAACTCTTAAGTCTTTGATCATGACCTGTTCGTTTAATGCATGGGCCAGCGTATCGTAAGGTGATGCCCATACAGACATCGATGACACTAATAGGGTCGTTAATATAAACATTTTCATAGTATTACCGCCTCTGCTTATGACTTTATTTATTATTCGCTAGTCTTAATTTAAAAACTGAATGTTGAGGCCAGCAAATATCTGCCACCGAGGTTGACCGGGGCCGTGATCGGCGACTGAACCCTGCGGTTCGATAAAGAAGTTGTAAACCGTTCCCTGGCTTTTAATCACCTGTCCAATACCCAGACCCAATGGAACGCCATAACTGTCATTCTGGAAATTATAGTTCCAGATGGGAGCTGATCTCAGATAGGTACCGCCGCCCAACTGGAAAAACAGGAATGATCCTACCCACGTAATGTGGACACGGCCCTAAGCGAGATTCAGATTTTCAAATTGTTCCGGGCTGAGTCCCCCACAGGCACTGTGGCGGCGCCACCGATTGTAATCACACTCGATATAATTAAAC
>NZ_JAIUDA010000005.1 GCF_020179835.1 Pantoea sp. alder81
CTGCGAAATTCAGGGGAATGCTGTTTACGGGGCTTTTTGCTGGTTGATACTGTTTTTGTCATGTGAGTCACCTCTGGTTGAGAGTTTACTCACTTAGTCTCGTGTCCACTATTCGCGGGTAGGATCAGAAAGGCTGAAAAGCCGCGACGTTAACATCGCTGCGATTGCTCTCTCCCGCAAAGCTATGCTGCCAGGAGGCCAAATAGCCGTACTGGAATTGGGGTGAACTGGCGTCGAAAAGTACGTTCACTAAACCAGCAGACCATTTTTCACTGCCTGACTCGTCCTGTGTCGCGGTTGGTGCGGTCAATTGTGGACCAAAACCAAAACTGACAGCCGGATTTCCCGTATCGATTAACCATGCGGTAAACAGGTTGAGATCGCCTAAACCTGTCTGGTGTCCCCCGGTGGGGACAGAAGACCAGGTATTAATCGGTAGAGAGGCTCGCAACAGCCATTTTCTTTCACCCAGAGAGAAAGGTTGGGCATAACGGAACCAGAATTGATTGGCATCTTTATCGCTGCCGCTCACATCACCGATATAGTAGTTCTGCATATTGAAGGCGGTCATATTGGCCAAAGGGTTATTTGCCTGCGCAGAATCTCCGCCCCCTTCAGCGCCAAAGGTAATGGTATGAGCACCTCCCACCACATGGAGTAGGTAACATTTTATTCTGAGTGGAGTGACAGTCCGCTTAGTGCTGTGAGTTGACCTGATGGATACAAACCACACATGATTTTTATCGCTTCAATTAACTAGTTTACTCATTACAACGTATCCACACGTCTTCAACTATGCATATTTCTGCTTAAATTGATTAGCTCAACTATTTAACCTATGTGCTGAAAATCGCTCATCTTGAAGGTCTTGTCGTTCAGTGCATCTGTCCCGCCATAAAAACGCATTGCCGGCAGGGGTCGCTTGCCAGAAGTCGGGATCCAGTTATTTTCCAGACCTGCTGGCGCATGAGGCCCGATATAAAGGGTCACGCCGCCATCACCATTCTTTTGCATCCTGTCGAGGTCGTAGGATGAGAGCGTAGTTCTACCGCTTTCACTGTAAATAAACGACATAGTGTCACGGTTATACACGGTCAGCGCCCAGAACTGTTTCACCGGCATCTGGGCGGGAACGTCGAGTTTATAATTCTCACCGGGCCGCAGCGGGGCCCCGTCAGCATCGGCCAGCGCCATCAGGTACTGCGTGGCGGGTGAAGCAGAGAGTTGTTCAGGCATATAAGTGCACCAGAAATATTCCGCTGCACGATTGATGAGATCAATCCGGTCTTCATAGGTAAACGTGAACCGGTTGTTCTTATCCGCCTGCAGCAGAGAAGCGTAATGCCTGTCAGGCCAGTAGAGCTTGTCCTGGGGAAAATTGTCGTACCATTGCTGCATGAAAAACCATGCGTCGACAGCGGCCTGACGCATCGCCGCCTTCGTCACATCATCCGGGTTGTAAGGTTTACCCTTTTCGATGCCGAGAGAGGTCAGCATACCCATCATCACCTTATCCTGCTCGCGGACTGGCTCCACACTCAGCACGGCATGCATGTCTTCAAAATGGCGCTCATCGTAAAAAGGTAGCGTGGGGTAAACCCTGTCACTGGGATCGACAAATTTTTGCGCCGGCGGGCTGCCGGCTTCGCTGAGATAATACATGCGCAGCTTTTTCGAATACTGATATGCATCGTCCGCAGATTTACCCGCGGCAGGTACCGAGCGAAAAGCAAAGGCAATGCGGTAGTTGGGTGACGGCACGTGCAGATAACCTTGCGGGATGGCGCCCTCATAGCCCGGCGGCGTGAGAAGATATTTGGCGCTTTTTCCTTTGTCCATACCGGCGGGACCGACGTCAGCAATGGTGAACTGCCAGGCATCAACAATCTGCCCGTACAGGCTGCCTTCTTCCCCCGAGGCAGGGACTTCAAGCACTACCGGCCCTTTCTGAAGGTCAGTGAACGCTGTGATATAGGGTGTCGTACTGTTGGCCGTGATGGCTTCCAGCAAAGGTGTGGCGGTGCGGGAATAGGCCACAATGTCATTGTCCTTCATCCCGAGGTCGCTGAAAGCCGCACGCCTGAAGCTGTATATAGCCACGGCGGGCATATTCCACAGCACGGCTTCAAAGGCACGCTGATATTTAAGCTGATAGGCAAAATCAGAAACGGAGCAGACCGCGCCGGCAGGCGGCATGCCTCCCTGAGTTTCACCTTTGTCCCCTGCGCCCCTGCTGATCGGGATATTTAACGGACCGGCATGAGCAACCGGGAGATGCCTGAAAGCGGCCAGGCCTGCAGCGGTACCCAGCATCAGGCGGTAAAACGTTCTTCTGGATATATCAGTCATGACGGCTCCGTAAAAACGCAGGGAAGTTTAAGCGGCTGACCGTGACAGAACCCGAACAGATTTACCGGATCCGGCAGGCGTGTTTTGTCTCTGGAGGTGAGTCTAGGAAGAATTTCAGATTTGAGCAATGTTCTGAAACAGCATGAAAATTTGAGTTATGACTATACTCAATCTGAAAATAAGCCAGCCGTGATGGCTTTCAGATTTCACACTCATTATCGCATTCATCGTTATCAAGCTTCCCGCCAGCTGTAACGCGGTCTCAGTCTTTCTCTGCAACAGAGGAACACATAATGAACGTTAAGACACAATTATCTGTATCTCTGCTCCTCCTGATGTCAGGACCGCTTTATGCGGCTGGCCAGGATTCGGCGCAGGCGAACAATCCGCTCGCCAACATGACCGCCTTTAATATGCAGAACTACTACATTGGTGATGTCAGCGAGAGTGATAAAAACGCCAATCAGTTCTGGTTACGCTATGCGAAACCCTTTTCCCTGGGCGAAACAAACTGGATCCTCCGCGCCTCTTTGCCTCTGAACACTTATCCCTCCCCCCCTTCCGGTGCGCATCAGACCGGTCTTGGCGACCTTAACCTTTTCACCGCTTATCTGTTCGATACCGGCAATCCGGCGGTGAGCTTTGGTTTCGGACCACAGATCACGGCTCCGACGGCATCAGATCATTCACTTGGCAGCGAAAAGTGGTCTGCCGGACTGGTGAACGTGCTGTTTGACGCCAGCAATCCAACCATTCAGTACGGCTATCTGGCCTCGTGGCAGCACAGTTTTGCCGGAGAGAGTGACCGCAGCGACGTGAACATTGGTGCATTCCAGCCGTTTGTTTTCTACCAGCTGGGTGGTGGCACCTACCTGCGTTCAGCGCCTATCTGGAATTACAACTTCCAGAATGACAGCTACGGCGTGCCACTGGGCCTCGGCGTGGGCCAGATTATTAAACAAGGTAAGACCGTCTATAACGTGTTTGTTGAGCCACAGGGCAGCGTCGCAGATCGGGGCCCGGGCCAGCCGCGATGGCAGATTTTTTTCGGGCTTAACCTGCAGTTTATGGATTGAAAGCCTCTGTTAACCGCTTTATACGTTCACTAAAGGATGATCTCGGTATGAAAAGCAGAAAGCTAATCTTAACCACGCTGGTACTGGCCGGTATCGCCAGCTCCCTGATATCCGTCACAGCGCAGGCGACCGAGCCTGCCTATCAGGATCCTGTCCTGACGCTTCAGGGGTCTCCGGAAGTTTTCAAAAAAGGTATGGAGGTCGACGGATACAGCTCAGCTGTAGCGGCATGGGGATGGGGCTATCCGATTGTGCGCATGGAACAGATAGTCAGGGAATACACCGATGTCCCATCGCCCAAACCGCCAACCAGTTACCGCGCGCCGCTTAACCAGATTGGCTGGGCAACTGAGCTGGCCACGCCTGCGGCAAAAGATATGCCGACGGCGAATAACGATACGCTTTACATGAGCGCCGTGGTTCAGCTCGATGAGCCTTATGTTCTGACGGTGCCGGATGTGCACGATCGCTACTATGTCGTGGACGTATTCAATATGTGGCAGGAGCTGGAGCACTATATCGGCCGGCGCACGACCGGCACCGGAGCAGGTAAGTTTGTGTTTGTCCCTCCGGGATGGACCGGGGCTCTTCCCGCCGATGCGACCGTACTGAAGGTGTCAACAAACAAGATCTGGTTATGGGGACGCATGCGAGTGAGTGAAGGGGAAGACATGGCGCCCATTCGTGCATTACAGAAGGCTTTCCATCTTGAGTCGGCCAGCGGCAAGGTCTATCACGACACGCTGCCTCCGATGCCAGCCCTGAAAAACGACGGGCTGGATTTCTTCCGCCAGCTCGCCTTCGCCATGAAATCAAACCCGGTGAAGCCACAGGACACGGGGATGTTCGGTCAGTTCAGCCGCTTCGGTCTGACGGAGAAAGGATTTAATACGGATAATATCCCACCGCCCATCATTGAAGGCGTTAAACGTGGCGTGATGGATGCGCCAAACGTAGCTGTATCCACGCTGGTCAGCACCTCGGAAGTACGCCAGGGCTGGAGCTATGTGAAAGGACTTGATGACTTTGGCTATAACTACCCGTTGCGCGCGCTGGTCGCAGGGCCTTATCTGGGTGGACAGGGGGAAAAAGAGGCTGTTTATCCTATCCGTTACAATGACAGTGAAGGTCATGCTCTTACGGGCGCCAGCAGCTATACGCTGACGCTGGATTCTGAGCCACCGGTTAATGCGTTCTGGTCTATTACGATGTATGACGCCAGCAATAAAATGCTGGTAACTAACACCCTTAACCGGTTCAAAGTAGGTTCTGACACACCCGGCCTGATTAAAGGCAAAGACGGTAAAATAAATATCATCCTGTCTCATTCCAAACCCACTGAACCTGACGCAAACTGGCTACCCGCCCCTGAGAAAAATTTCTATCTGCTGTTCAGGATGTATCAGCCGAAAGAATCGGTAATGGATGGCAGCTGGAAATTACCTGAAGTCGTTAAAAAATAATGTGTAACAGCGCTGATGCAGTCTGCTTCAGCGCTTAACTTTTGTTTACCGATATTAATTTTTTGGAGCATTGAGGAGTAAACGTGATTGCTTTGTGAAGTTATCAGGTTTTTACAAAAGAAAGTTAAAGAACATGAACTGCCTTAATTATTTCATCACAGCATCAGTCATTAAGTTGTCTGAGGGCATGCTGAAGTTTGTTAGCACATAAACCAAAGAATTGAGCTGAAGCGAACGTCCACTGTTAGCTCAAAGCAGTTATGCAATGACTCTACAACAACAAATTGACCTCATCACTGGTTATGAAATGTTATTTTGAACAGGTAGTTACCTCTCTAACTTTGTCTGCTCCTTTATCTCGTTAGATAGCTTCCAGCCTTGTAGCCCGTGTCGCAATCCATTCGACCTTACACGCCCATAATTTCATTAAACGTCTGTAAGTGAGTGACTGAACATGAACAGCATGGTCGTTGGCGCTGACATCGCCAAAAACGTTATTCAGCTTCACTATGTGGATACTGAAACCGGAGAAGTGATCAACAAGGCGGTTAAACGCACCTCGTTTTTGAGCTTCTTTCAGAACCGGAAGCCCCGTTTAGTCGGTATGGAGGCCAGCGGAGGCGCTCATCACTGGGCCCGGCAACTGAGTCTTCTGGGACATCAGGTCAAGCTGATGCCCGGCGCCTACCTATGTGAAAGTGTTCAATATACGTAACAAAAATGATATGGCAGACGCTGAAGCAATCTGGCGCGCTGCTCAGCAGCCGGGTAAAGCTGTTGCGGTGAAAACGGAAGCGCAGCAGGCGATGCTGGCACTTCACAGAGTGCGATTTCTCCTCGTTAAATCAAGGCAGATGCAGGTCCATGAACTGCACGGATTGTTGGCTGAGTATGGTGAAGTTATGCGCAAAGGCAGAGCGAGCCTTTTCAGCAGCATGCCTGACATCCTGGTGCGTCTGGAGGAGAGATTACCTGCTGAACTCATTGAAACTCTGCGTGAACAGCTCGCGGAAATTGAACGCCTTGAGCATCGTATCTCTGCACTGGAGCGACGAATCAAATCGCTAAGCAAAGATGATCCCGGTGTAAGAGCGATCAGCGATATTCCCGGCGTTGGTTTTCTGACAGCAACAGCGGCCATTGCAGCAATGGGAAGCGCCGGTGCATTTCGCTCAGGACGGGAGTTTGCGGCCTGGATAGGTCTGGTTCCAAGACAAACCGGTACAGGCGGCAAAGTGGTACTGAAGGGCATCAGCAAGCGAGGTGATAAATACCTGCGTAAACTACTGATTAACGGTGCGCACAGCGTTATTCAAAATGCTAACGAACCGGGGGCGTGGGTAACCAATCTTCTCAAGAGACGGACAGTAAACGTTGCATCAGTCGCACTGGCCAACAAAATGGCCAGAACCATATGGGCAGTTCTGGCACACAATAAGCCGTATATCAAAGCACCGCCAGAAACGGTGCAGCGTTTAAACATTCAAGATCAGTAAGTCTCCTGCGATTGCGCGGGTAGTTGTAAGTAATGACATGACAGGTCAGACCGGGGCGCACTAAACCTGAAAAAAGTATCGAACTGCGGGTTCGTAAAGGTAATGAGGCGTGCGCCAGCGGAAATCATTAGGGCCCGCGACAGCCCAGGCTGACGCAGCAAGGCCGAATATATAACTGCAATCGCCTTAATGTCATCACCCCACAACTGCCTGGCATACGGGAGGTGCTCATATATACTTATTGGAAGTGCGATGACACTTGAAAGAAATAATTTTTTAAGCAGTGATTTCATAAAAACCTCTGGCCTATTGATTTCATTTGCAACTTAATCTGGCTAATCATTGAGTGTGATTTTTATTGCATGTCGTATCGGGTGGGTTTATATGTACAACAAGACATTGAGCTTATGTCATCTTCCGCTTGAATAAATGATAATGAAGTCAACGAAGGGGCTGTCGACACATCCAAAATTAAAGGCTTCGATTTCATGAGTGTCCTTGAAGATTAATATCTAAAGGATTGAATTAAATGACTAAAAGGTCAGCAAGATTGGAGTTGTTTAGTACTAATGACTGGTAGTTAATGGCGAAATGGGAAGTGAAATGAAACATTTCGATTTAATCGTAGTACACCGCTGGGCTTAATCAAACATTAGTGATGATTTTTAATATTTTTTATTCAAATATTGATGCGAATCAACTAATTACAATTGACCACTATCGATGTTTAGTTATATTTTTTATTGATTTTCAATGTGTTATAGGATTGGTGGTAAGTATTTCGCACATTTATTGTAATGTTATTACATTGGCTTTAAGTGGCAATCTTAGGCATTTGGTTATTCAATTTACTATAGAATGGCAGAATTTTGATGGATCAGTTCCAGAGTGATTAGCTGAGAGAACATTCTTTAACACTTTGATGATTTTGGTGAAAATATCACCATAATGCAGGTGGGGGGTATATCCATATATTTCAAAGTGTTGGGGTTGAAGAAGGTGTCTATGAAAAAGGTTTATTTTTGTTCTGTCAAAGGTGTTGAACGGAGCTAAAGTACCGAACCATAAACCTATTAAAATCAGATAATTCCTAAGGATGGTTTTATGTTGCGTAATAAATATAATAGCCTTGAGGTCAAACTTTGGAAGAAATTTATACCTCTGTTCATTAAAGATATTAACAGCCAAACTGAATCTCCTTACAACTACTTTTCCGTCTACTTCAGCGACACTGAGGACACTCGTTATCTTCTATCAGGGAATCAGTATGACCACATGAAAACAATCCAACATGTACTTTTGCTTGAGACAAAAGAGAACAAGATGGTCGAAGCTGATTTACCAACCATTGTAAAAATGAAATGTGAAATCATTCATTATAGGAAAAATAGTTCGGCGGTATATTATAGTATAATGGCTTTTGTACTGGATAAATATACTAAGGTGTTGTTTTTAAAAAGCATGATATCCAAGGGGAAGGGTGGGGTTATTTCACTGGTGACCTCCAATACTCTAAGCCTCAGTCACGATCGTTGCGCCATTTTGAAAATAATGCTCAGTGAGCACATTAAACTTAGACCAAGTCGTCAAACTAATGGCTTTAGCGAGCATGATATTCTGAGTATTATTCATGGCCGATTATGGTATAAGCACATTCGGCAGGAGGAATATAAAGTCAAGCTCAGGTTGCTACTGGATTCATTGGTTATAACCGATGATTTGAGTGAGTTTGAGGGGCTTTTCTATATACAAGGCAAGTCGATCAACACTATTGTGGATTATGAAAAAGAATTGTCCTTGAGTAAACACCAATCCAGGGTTCAAAATAATATCTTCAGGCTGACTATTGTCTTGACGGCTCTGTTGGCTATCATCGTTCTTGTCCTGCTGGCATTGGCAGGTATTGTTGATCTCGAAAACGTCTGGAGTAAAGTGCTCGAAATTAAACCGGTCAGATTTTTGATGAAATTCATATAGTGCTAATCACTTGCCAGTGCCGATAAGCGTCTTAACTTAATATAACTTAGGATTTTTATGTGCTGAAATGAACACATCCGACATTATCGATGCTTCTATTATTCCCCCCACAACCATCACTTCCTGTCTGGCTGTTCCGCCTATCAAGTCAGCAAATGTGCACCATTTGCATGACTCACAACGACATAAGTTCGTCGCGTCCCCGGTGTAGGTTTCTTCTATGATAAAAGGGGACGTTTTGACTCAGCGACAGCGAGGGCCACACGCCCGGCGTGAACTTTTAGTCGCACTCGCGCTCAATTTCCTGATAATGCACGCAGGATTTATTTTTATTGAACGCTGTAAACGGAGAGATGAAATGGTCAATGACTACTTTGCACCACCCCCAATGGGTATGACGCCGGAACAATATAAGCGGACCATAGCTGTGGCGGCCGCTTTAGCTGTGGCGAAGGAATCCGTCAGTGCCTCAACCTCTGCCAGCGGTTCAAAAGCGTCGTGGGATCTTCAGGCGGTTGCCAATGAGATCTCCAACCTGGCGGATGCGATTCAGGACGCGCTCGAGCCAGAAGACCAGATTTAACCGCAGATGACTGCACACATGACGGCTGTTTTGGCCGTCTTGTGATTTTTTTTAAAAATATTTTCTCCACCCTGCATCCAGTTGTGACCCTCCTTACGTATATCCCGTTGTGAGCAACTCCTTCGCTCCCCTACAACGAGGATTTATGATGAAAAAGCTAATCACCACTGCAGTCATCTCAGGTGCGTTAATGTTCACTGCCACCACCTTCGCAGCCATGAATTCTGATTCTGTTATGGTCGGCGGTGCCGCCATGTACCCGCAGAAAAACATCATTGAAAATGCCCTCAACTCTAAAGATCACACCACTTTGGTAGCAGCAGTAAAAGCGGCGGGATTAGTCGACACGCTGCAGGGCAAAGGTCCCTTCACCGTCTTCGCACCAACCAATGCCGCGTTCGCAAAATTGCCTGCGGGTACCGTGGATAATCTGGTGAAACCAGAAAACAAAGCCAAGCTAACGAGCATCCTCACCTATCATGTCGTGGCTGGTAAATACGACATGAAAGCGCTGGAGATGAAAATCAAACAAGGTGGCGGTCACGCGGAACTGAAAACCGTTAACGGGCAGCCTTTATGGATTATGAGCAACGGTCCTCACAATATTCAGCTGAAGGATGGTATGGGCAATGTGGCCAATATCAGTACTTATGATGTGAACCAGAAAAATGGTGTGATCGATGTTATCGATACCGTCCTGATGCCTAAGTAATTGTCTATACTCGGAAGGCATTTCAATGCCTTCCGGGAAAAACATGGATAACGTTTTGGCTCAACAGCAGGTGAAATTATTGCGGGCGATTGCGCAAGGCGATCGCCCGTCATTTGAACAACTGTATCGACTCACTTCTCCGCATTTATTTGCAGTTGCATTGCGCACCTTGCGTCAGCCAGCATGGGCGGAAGAAGTGCTGCATGATTGCTTCCTCACCATCTGGAACCGAGCCGACAGCTATGATGCCGCACTCAGCGCGCCCATGACATGGATGACGCATATTGTGCGTAACCGCTGTATCGACTGGTTGCGCAGTGGGCAGGCACGTGAAGCGCTGGCGTCAGAGGAATACAGTGACAGTACTCAGGAAACGGATACTGATAATACAGAGCAGCCGTTCGATGATTCGCAGGCGGCCCGTTTACAACATTGCTTGCAGCACCTCAGCAGTGAGCAGCGGCAAAGTGTGACGCTGGCTTACTATCAGGGGATGTCGCATAGCGATATTGCAGCCTGGTTACAGCAGCCGGTAGGGTCAGTGAAAAGTTGGATCCGTCGTGCGATGGAGCATCTTCGGGAGTGCGTGGGCCTATGAATAACAACAAGCAACATGATGACGCGCTCGCGGCCGAATATGCATTGGGAACACTGCGCGGCAATGCCCGTTTGCGCTTTGAACGGCGGCTACAGCAGGAGCCTGAACTCGCTGCGAAAGTTGCCAGCTGGCAGACGATGTTAACCGGCTTAGATACGCATTTGCGGCCTCAAACACCGCCTGAACGCGTCTGGAAAAAAATCACCTTAAGTCTGCCCGCCAAAACGCCGGTGAAGCGTGCCAATCCTTACGTCGGTTGGCTGGTTGCAGCGGGACTTGCGGCATTCACGCTGGTGTCATATTACAACCATCGACCGGATGAGTTTGCGCCGCTGATCATTCTTGGCGATGCGCAGCAGCAGGGGCAATGGGTCGTGAGCCGCAGCAGCGACAGTCAGTTATTACAACTCACTCCGCTCAAACCTGTCGCTCTCAACGCTGCAAATAGCCTGCAACTCTGGCTGATTCCTGCTGGCAAGCAGCCCATATCATTAGGCTTGCTGGCTAACAATGCGCCCACCCGGATTGAGCTGGACAATAAAACGCTGGCGTCAGGGAGCACCATCGCTATCAGTCTGGAACCACAAGGCGGTTCGCCGACGGGATTACCAACGGGACCGGTATTGTATAGCGGTTTACTCTAATCCTTTGGGATGGCACGCGTTATCTTATTTCTGACATACACTTAATGGGCACAAGGTCGTCAGGAATAACACCATGGTTCCATTGCAACGCAGGAAAGACGATTGGGATAAACAGGATTGGCACACACGCGACGAGATGGTTGCTCACGCCTTGTCGCTGAATTTGCTCTGGCTGGGATTTATTAACATCGGTTTTGCCATCATTATCCTGCTACGCAATAGCTTGTTTCCAGGCTACGACCAAAATCTCCCGGCCAGTCATCACACGCTATGGGCAGTGGACGGCTCCATGCTGTGCATTATTGTCCTGGCACTGGTAGCAATTCTGATCGTAAAAAGACGACGATTACCCCTGGCCACCAGCAAACTCATTCTCGCCATTTTGTTGTGCTGGCAAGGCGTGCTCTGGTCAGTCTGTGCTTATCAGTTCGTTGCCGAGTGGCAATTACCGTTTGCTTATCCGTTTAGCGTGATGTTGATGCTGTCCGCGATGGCTGCGCTGTATGTTTTCCCCCTCACATTATTCCTGTTTATTGTGCCGATTTTAGGGGCGCTATTGCTGGCAAGTCTGCATCTAAACCAGGGGATTAATACCCATTTCTTACTGATCTGGCTGTTCTTTTGTCTGATCCTGATCTCCGGCAGTCTGCTGCTGCAACGATGGTTTACGTTGGCCTGGCAGCGCCACAGTGACAACCAGTTGCTGATATCGCGTCTGGAAATGTTGGCACACCAGGATGCCTTAACGGGGGTAGCCAATCGACGAGTACTCGATGATTACCTGGCATTAATGCTGTCTCAACAAAAGCCTCTTGCTGTGATCATGCTGGATGTCGATTACTTCAAACGCTTTAACGATCACTATGGTCATCAGGCCGGCGACAGTTGTTTGAGCCAGATTGCCGACGTGCTTAATCTCTCTGTACGCACACCTGAAGATTTGGTGGCGCGTTACGGCGGTGAAGAGTTTGTATTGCTACTTCCCGAAGCGGCAATGTCACAGGCCATGACGGTGGCGGAACGCATTAAAGCCAGGTTGATTGCCACTGCGATCCCGCATGCTGCGTCAGACGTGAGTTCAGTGGTCACCGTCAGCATGGGCATCGCTGTTTCAACGGGCCATACGCCAGCCAGGGATCTCATTGCTGCGGCCGACGCGGCGCTATATCGTGCCAAGCAAGCCGGGCGCAATGGTATTGCGCGGTGACGTTGCAGGAATCGCGCATCACTACTCAACAAACTAAGGTTTAGCGGGCGCAAACATCGCCAGTTTCGGGCAACTCACCTGTTCGATGTGCTGATGATAACCCGCCTGATTTTTCTTTTTCAGCGCATCCGCCGCGTTCACGATGGCATCATGATTGTCCGCGCTGTTAAGAAATACCTGCTTAATGCGTTCGTTGGGAATATCCTGCGCCAGATGGCAGTGAGCGCGCAGGTCAGTAATGATCTGCTGCTCGCGCAACGCATAGGACAGGTTGCTGTAAGGGGATTTCGCCACTGCAAGAAACGAGATCATTACCAGCAGTGAACAAGAACCAATTTTCCACATCATCATGCCTCCATTAGACGTTATTCAGGCTTACACAAGGTCGGGTCAAAAACGCTCAGCCAGTCGCGCTGCATATCCACTATAGTCCAGCCATAGCGTGGAGCGAGTGTCAGTCCGGAGATCAGCTTACCGCTGGCCGGAGGATGCGCGTCGTAAGCATATTCCCGCTGCGCATCAGTGTGATGCACCAATAAGCCGAAGGTTTTCGCATTGGGGTTGGAGGAGGTGTATTGCAGCATCGGCACATCTCCATCGCTGTTGCCGAATGCAGCCACCGGCCGATGGCCCAGGAACAGATGGATGGCCACCGGTTTTGCCGCCTCGTCATCATAAAAGGCGCCGTTCATTGTTTTCCGCAACTGAGTGCCATTATCACTCAGGCTAAATTCAGCCAGTGAAAATGAGCCAATCACGTTTTCCGCTGGTATGCCGTACATTTTCTCAGCCAGCACTCGCATAAAATCGATACCGCCGCCGGAAACAATCCATGTCTTAAAACCATTTTTACGCAGGTAATCCAGCAACTGGCGCATAGGCTGGTAACCCAGCGCATCGTAGCGGCAGCCGAAACGGGAATGACGCTGAGTGTCGACCCACTGCTGCACGCGTTGCGTAAATTCATCGGTGGTCATATTGGCGTGCGTCAGTTCAAGCAGATGTATTAGCCCCTTTTTTCCGGCCTTGAGCAATGCCGCTTTGTCATCGGCCAGCACGGCTTGTACTAAAGGATCATGCTGCCATTGCGGATGGGAAGGGGCGAGACGCTTCACTTCATCCAGCGCAAATTGCAGTTGAAAGGTCAGCGGCGCTTCTGGCCACAAGGTGCCGTCATTATCGAACACCACATAACGCTGATTTTCTGGAATAAAAGCATTGCCGCCGGAGAGCGTAGCGCCCTGAACCCACTGCACGATGGCGCGTTTTGCTGCGCTATCCCGCCATGCTGAGAGATCATCAGCCTGCGCGACGGGCAGCCACAACAGCAGTGCAGCTAACAGACATTTTACGTTCATGACTTTCTCCTGGATTGAGGGAGCAAAGAAGGCAGGACGGTGACATGCCACAGGCGTTGCCAGGCGCGAATGGCATAACATAACGCGCGCCACAGCAGAGGGCGCGTGAACCACAGTGCGGCGGCGAATCCCATGATCAGGACAACGATCATCGCAACCTGCCACCAGGGCATTGCGCGCGTTGATTGCAACGTCTGTTCAGCGCCAGCGGCGCGCGCGGGCTGGAGGGTATAACGCGCACCTGGTAATTCGGCCCACTGCCACTGGTGTTGCGTAGTGTTCCACCAGCGGAGTTTTATCGCGGGCAGAACCAGCGTGCCGGGAGTATCAGGTAAATAGCGCAGGCGTTCGACGCGCTGCGTGCCGACGATTTCATCGCGACCTTCGACCAGCGGAGTGTTTACGTCGTCGAGTTTCTGCGTGGTCGAACCGGGTAAATCGATGAGAACCGCAGGGATTTGCGCCGCGATGACATCATGTGCACCTAACGTGATCTGTCGTTCGATCACATCGCCAACATGCAGCGTGTTGTCATTCACTGCACGATATAAGGTGATTTTCTGCGTCAGGGCGAGGCTGGAGGCGGGCAAAAAACGGTCTGGTTGCTCAACATCGGCGGGCCAGTTTACCGTGGTTTCCAGGGCGGGAAGTGTGGCGGTTTTCGGCGCTTGTCCGGCGGACTGCAGCGTGACGTCCAGCGCCGGGATGCGCAGCGCGCCCTGATCCCAGGCCATCAGCTGACGTTCCATGCGTATGCCGCTCCAGCTCACGCCCTGCTCGTTGCGGTTCACTAACTGATTAGGGATCTTTGTCGGCAGCAGCGCGCCATTTTCCACCGGAAAATCAGGCCATTGAGGAGGCGGATTGAACCAGCTGTCAGTCCAGAATGTGATGGCAACGCGCAGCGGTTGACCTGGTACCAGCTGATCCGGCACCACCAGTTCACGGGTCACATCCATGGCGGCGCGCACCGGCAGCGCCAGCATGATCAGGCACAACAGTAGCGCTCTCATGGCGGCTCCGAACGATAGAGGTTTTCAAGCAGGCCGCTGGGAGAAATCGTCAGATTTTGATACCACTGATTGACCTGTGGTGACGCCTGCACGGGCTGCATATCCTGCTGATTGACGCCCTGATTTTTCTGCAAATCTTCTTTAATTGCGTCAGGCGTTTCATCCGGCTCTTTGCGTTGCTCATCCTGCCTTTCTCGCTCTTTCTGCCGAAGCTGCATGATGATATTGGCGATGCTGGCCCGGTTGTGCTGTGCCAGCGCCCAGTCAGGTCGCAAGCTTAAAGCCTGATCATAATTATTTAACGCCTGCTGCCAGTGCTTCTGTTGCGCCTCGCTGTTGCCTGTCCACAGCAAGGATTTAGGTGAAGGAGGAACAAGCCGAAATGCTGCGCTGGCTGAGGCAAATTCTCCGGCGTAATAGAAGGCGATACCGCGCCTGAGAGGATCCTGATAATGCGCGGCTGCGGAGCGGTAATCGCCTTTTGCAAAAGCGCGCTGTCCTTGCATATCCGGGCTAATAAAACTATCCACTAAGGTGGCATGGGCGGGTGGAGCAAGCGTAGCGAGCGGTATCAGGATCAACATCAGCGCCAGCTGTCGCCGCCATAACAATGACAGCACCAGCATCAGCGGAATCAGCCAGTAGCCGCTGTTGAGCCATGGAAGATCTTCACGATCGTTTTGCTGATTGATAAAGTTTTGCTGAATGTGATTTCGCACAGCCCGCAAGTCGTCGTCATCGGTGGTCGCCAGCGTGACTGGCATGCCGCTCTGTTGCAGTTGTTTGAAACGCGCGACGTTGAGCCGGGTATCGATACCGCGCTGGGCGAGCGCTTCGGGCAACACGCCGCCGCGTGCCGTACCTGGCACCCAAAGCTGGATGGGCAAGGTCGAGGTACTGAGCCAGGTGACGTCTGTGGCACTCAGGTTGTCGGCGATCAGCAGGATAGATCGTGGAGAGGGAGGCAGATTTTTGTCAGCCAGCGCCATGGCCGCCTGCAATCCATCACCTTGCGCATCGGGCAACAGTGTGGGCTGCTGGGCCTGCAGAAACAGGGTGAAGAATGCCGGATCGCTGGTCATTGGCGTAGTCAGCCAGGCGCCCGCACGGTAAACCACTAAACCAAAGCGGCTGCCGGGGAGTTGCTGCATCAGCAGAGCCAGCTTGTGCTGCATACGTTCGTGGCGATTTGGCGGCAGATCCTGCGCCAGCATGCTGAGATCTTGTTGCAGGATCACCATCACATTGCTTTGCGGGATTTGATCGGCAGGCAACTGTTTCATCCAACTGGGGCCGGCCAGCGCAACACAACCCAGCGCCAGCAGCCAGGGGAGCAATACACGGGATTTCGGGCGCTGGCCGATAATCAGCCTATGAAACGGTTTATCCAGGATGCGCGTCCACTGGCTGTCTGACTGACGCAGCCACCAGGCCAGCACCACGCACAACGGCAGCCCGATGAGCCACCAGGGGTGCAGCACGTGGAACGCGTTCATGAGGCACGCGCCCGCAGGTGACCCAGCACGGACATCGATAGCATCAGCAGCATGGCAAGGGCCAGCGGCCAGGCAAACAGTGGCTGGCGCAGGGCTGAGCCCAGCGTTTTCACCTGCGCTGGCGTTTGCGCATCGATCGCCTGCCATACGCTTTGCAGCGCCGTACCAGAGTTTGCCGCCTGAAACGCGCTGCCGCCTGTGGTCTGCGCGATATGGCGCATCAGCGCCACGTCCACTTTATCGTCGCCGCTGGCCTGCAGGTCGCCGAATGCAATGGTGTCGACCTGTACATGGTGGGCGGCAGCTAGCTTCGCGGCCATCGCCGGTGGCAGTTGCGAGGCGGTGTCGTTGCCGTCCGTCAACAGAATCGCCATGCGGCTGGCATCTTGTTCCAGAGTGCTATCGAGCAGTTTTACAGCAACGCCCAGTGCATCGCCGATGGCCGTCTGCTGGCCCACCATGCCGGGGGAAAGTTGATCCAGCCGTGCCAGCAACGCTGATTTATCTTCGCTAATCGGCGCAAATGGCCAGGCGCTGCTGGCAAAAATCACCAGGCCGATGCGGTCATCTTTTCGCTGTTGCACGAAGTTGCGCACCGATTGCTGCACAGCCTGTAACCGTGTGATGCCATTGCCTGCATCGTTCTTTTCCATCGAGCCGGAGACATCCAGAATCAACACTAAATTGCGCATCGGTTGGGTCTTCATCTGTGGGGGAAGTAACAGCTCTGGCCGCGCCAGTGCACAGATCAGCAATATCCAACTGCACCAGAACAGCAATGTCTGAAGTGGGCGCCGAGCGGGAGGTGGGTTATCCAGTTCCAGTTCGGCAATGAGCGGCGGCAAGAAAGGCACTCTGACTTCCTGCGCAACCTGTGGTCTGGCGGGCGGTAAAAAATAGCCAATCAGCGGTAGCGGCAACAAAATCCAGGCCCACGGCCAGGCAAAATCAATGCGGCTTAGCAGTTCAGACATCGGGAAGTGCCTCCAGCCAACGTTGCATCTGCTGTCGCATCTGCTGATTATCGGCTTCGCTTAACACATTGTTTTGCTGACAATATCGGGTGCAAAGTTGCTGATGCAGCGCGCTATCCAGCGTGACGCCATGAAGAATCGTCGTGGCATCAATTTGCTGACTGATGAGTGTGCGGGGCTGATGCACCAGATGAATACGTTTGATCAGCTCCAGCCAGCTATCGACATCGGTAGTGTGGTCGATCGCCACGCGAGCTTCTCTGCGCCAGCGGTTGCGATACCAGCGCGCGGATCGCACCAGCAGGAAAGCCAGTAAACACACCAGCAGCACCGTGAGCAGCCACCACCAGCCGACGGGCAGCGGCAGCCAGGAAATAGACTGAGGTAAATCAGGATTTTGCAGCGCAGGGACGCTAAAGCCTTTTGCCAGCATGATCATCCCCCCGCAGTAATTGCGCCAGCAGCGGATTACCCACCACGATATGCCGGACCTCCACGCCGAGTCGCGATAGCCGATTTTGCTGCTGCGCCAGGCGCGCGCTGACGCTATTTTTTATCTGGTCGCGCAAACCGGGTGTCAGGGCGAAAGCGACATGTTGATCCTGATAGCGCGCCGCCAGTTTACCGCTGTCGGGCAGCCGCAAGTGTAAATCGTCCAGCATGACAAATGCCGTGATCTCCGCGCGACGGCGCAGCGCGGCGATCAGCGCTTCACTGTGTTTATCCAGATCGTGAAAATCACTGATCAGCGCCAGCCAGCTGCCGGTAGGGATCTGACTTTGTGCGCGCAGCAGCACTTCGTGCAGGGCCAATGAGGAAGAGGGCTCCTGCGGATAGCGTGTGGGCAGCGCCTGATTAAAGCGCACGATATCGGCCAGTAAAGGTTGCAGTGCCAGTTTAGGAGATCGGCAGCGTTGCAGTGATAACTCGTCGTCATTAAACAACGCGTAGCCGAGGCGATCGCCATCATGCCAGCAGCGCCAGGCGAGCAGGGCCGCGATATGAGCGGCAGCGACTGACTTCATCTGACCGCGCGTGGCAAAAAACATATCCAGTCGCTGATCGAGCAAGATAAAAATCGGGCGCTCTTTCTCTTCGTTATAAAGTCGAATCCATGGCGTGCGTAATCGCGCCGTGGCCTGCCAGTCAATCAGACGCACATCATCACCCGGCTGATAGCGACGTAAACTGTCAAAATTGAGGCCGCGCCCTTGCTGGCGTGACACGCGTTCACCGGCCATGGCGCCAGGCGGCAACTGGCCCGGCGGATTAGCCAGTTGATGTGCATCGGCGGCCAGCGCCAGTAAACCCGGCATCGTGACGGTGAGCGATTCCTCCATCAGGCCACCACTGCATCCAACAGCATCTTCACCACGTCATCGGCAGTGACGCGATCGGCGCTGGCCTGATAGCTCAACATCAGCCGATGGCGTAATACCGCAGGGGCGACACGTTGAATATCAACCGGTAGCACCGCATCGCGCCCTTCCAGCCAGGCCTGGGCCCGACCGGCACGATCCAGCGCCAGCGTGCCGCGCGGGCTGACTCCCAGCGCGACGTAACTGGCAAAGGTGTCACTGACCTGAGCGGGATGGCGCGTCATCTCCACCAGTGAAACAATATAACTTTCAATAGTTGGCGCCACGTAAACATCTGAGATCGCCTGCCAGCAGGTTGCTATCTCCTGCTGGCTCAAACGTGCGGCGTCAGGTTGATGGTGAGGGGTGGTCACACCCTGATATTTTGTTTGTTGCTCGGCGCGCACTAACTGCATCACGCGCTGTTCATTCTCTTTTGACGGATAATCCACCAGTACTTTCATTAAAAAGCGATCCAGTTGCGCTTCAGGTAAGGGCCAGGTGCCTTCCTGATCCACCGGGTTTTGCGTGGCTAACACCATAAATACGCCGGGCAGCGGCCAGCTTTTTCCGGCCACCGTCACGTGCCGCTCCTCCATCGCTTCCAGCAGCGCCGACTGTACCCGCGCCGAAGCGCGGTTAATCTCATCGGCCAGAATGACATTGCCAAACACCGGGCCCGGACGGAAACGAAACTGATCTTCTTCGCGCACGGCATTCTGCTGATAGATTTCACTGCCGGTAATGTCGGATGGCAGAAGATCCGGCGTGAACTGAATACGTTTGAACTCCCCGTCGAGATGGCGTGCCAGTTCCCGCACGGCGCGGGTTTTCGCCAGACCCGGCAAGCCCTCCAGCAGCACGTGTCCATCGCATAACAGAGTAATAATCAACATTCGCACCAGATCCTGCTGACCCAGTACCTGTTGATTCATGTCGCTTTCCAGCGCCAGAAGTTTATCGCGCAGCGCCATGTTCAGCCTCCGTGCGTTGAGGCTGCAGCAGCGTGGCAATGCCCACCAGGATCGGCTGTGAAAAGTCGAAAAAGGCTTTGATACCAGGACAGAGGTAATTCAGTCCTAATTCACCTTCCTCACTGCGGACAATGCGATTTTTAGGGCATTCGCCCCAGCACAGCTTCAGATAGGGGCAGCGTTTGCAGGCGGCGGGAAGGGTATCGCGTTTCCCCATGCCAAAGCCTTTCTGCCGCTCGGAAAACGCCATACTGCCGAGTTTGGTGTGTTTGATATTACCGAGTTGATATTCCGGGTAGACGTAGTGATCGCACGAGTAGATATCGCCGTTTTTCTCAATCGCCAGCCCTTTACCGCAAAACTCTGAGGTGACACAAATCTGGCCGGGCATGCCCATGGTCTGCGCCACCGCCGTTTCGAACAGGTTGACCTGCACACGGCCCAGGTCGTTATTCACCCACTCTTCGAAGGTCGCAATCAGGAATTTTCCCCAATCTTCGGGATCGACCGACCAGTCGGTGACGATGGAATCCAAATCGCCGGGCTTCGCCCTTCGGGTGCCGGTAATGGGAATCGAATCATCGTGCCAGAACTGTGGAGCGGTTTGCTTGAAGTCCACGGGCTCGACACAGGGATTGAACTGGATATAGGTGGCACCGAGTTCGCGGGTGAGGAAACGATAAACCTCCAGCGGGAAGCGCGCATTGGTGCGATTAACTGTGACCAGCGCGTTAAAAGGTACGCCGTGGCGTTTCAAAGCCGCAACGCCTTCCATGACCTTGTCGAACGTAGGTTTGCCACTGCGGGTCACGCGATAGCGGTCGTGCAATTCGCGTGGCCCATCAATCGATAATCCCACCAGAAAATGGTGCTCTTTGAGAAATTTGGCCCAATGGTCGTTGATCAAAATGCCGTTGGTCTGCAGATCGTTTTCAATCCGCTGCCCCGGCTTTTGATACTGACGTTGCAGCGCCACCACTTTCTCAAACCAGCCTAATCCCATCAGCGTTGGCTCGCCGCCTTGCCATGAGAACACCACGCGATCGCCATCCTGGCTGTCAATGTACTGGCGCACGAAGGCTTCGAGGACTTCATCACTCATGCCGCTGTGATCCTGATGCAGCAGCTGTTCTTTGTGCAGGTAAAAGCAGTAATTACAGTCGATATTGCAACGTGAGCCGGTGGGTTTGGCCATCACGTGGAAGCGTCGGGTGTAAACAGGACCTTTACCGCTGTACTGGGTGGCGCTGGGCAACGGGCGCAGCGGCAGCGTGGTGCTGTGTTTCATGGATGCCTCCGTAAACCGGGCGCGAATACGCCCGGTTGTAGTCTGCGAAATTAATTCGTGGCCGGGCTGCCTTCGTCGATAAATTTCTGTACATCAGAAACGGTGAAGGAACCGGGTTTTTGACGTGGAGGGAACTCTTTGAAACTCTCCAGCATATCGGCGGCATATTTCTGAGCACCGCCCAGCAGGAACAGACGATCATAGAACCAGTGGTTGTAGTCCATACCGTCATCACCGCGCTCTAATGGATCGATCTCCAGATCGAAGATCAACGGTGTACGCAGTTTGGTGAACGGATATTTCCACAGATCCAGCCCGGTATGTTCCTGAATCATGAAGTGAGCTTTCCAGCGACCGTAACGCATCGCCAGCAGATCACCGTCATCGCTCCAGTAGAAGAACTCATGACGCTGATCCGGCGCTTTCCCTTGCAGGAAATCGAGTTGGTTATAGCCATCGAGATGGACTTTGTAGGTCATGGCACTGGTTTTGTAGCCCTTGAGTAACTGCTGTTTGATGTCACTGACACCGGCAGCGGCCACCAGGGTTGGGAACCAGTCATTACTGCCAAACATATCGTTAATTACCGTGCCGGGTTTAATGTGGCCCGGCCATTTGATCATCGCCGGAACACGGAAACCGCCTTCCCAGCCGGTATTTTTTTCACCGCGGAACGGCGTCATGCCTGAATCAGGCCAGGTGGCGATCATCGGGCCATTGTCCGTGGTGTAGAGCACGATAGTGTTGTCTTCGATGCCGAGATCTTTAATCTTCTTCAGCACCTCGCCAATCATCTTGTCATGCTCCACCATGCCATCGGCATAATCACCTAGCCCTGTCACACCCTTATCTGACGGTTTAATATGCGTTTTATTATGCATACGCGTGGTATTGAACCAGGTAAAGAAGGGTTTATTGGCTTTGACCTGACGCTCCATAAAATCGTTATTGGCTGCCATCGTCTCCTCATCGACCGTTTCCATGCGTTTCACATTGAGCGGACCGGTATCTTCGACTTTGCCGTCGGCGGTGGATCGAATTACACCACGTGGACCAAATTGTTTTTTGAATGCGGGATCTTTTGGATAGTCAGGATTCTCAGGTTCCTCTTCGGCATTCAGATGATAGAGATTGCCAAAGAATTCATCGAAGCCATGTGCGGTGGGGAGGAACTCATCGCGATCGCCGAGGTGGTTTTTACCAAACTGTCCGGTGGCGTAACCCAGTTGTTTAAGAATCGACGCAATGGTGGGGTCCTCTTTTTGCAGACCCTGCGGAGCGCCCGGCATCCCCACTTTACTCATCCCGGTACGGAACGGCATTTGCCCGGTAATAAACGAGGAGCGTCCTGCGGTGGAACTCTGCTCGGCGTAATAAGACGTAAATTTAGCCCCCTCCGCCGCAATGCTGTCAATATTCGGTGTCTTGTACCCCATCATTCCCTGGTTGTAGGTACTGATGTTCCAGTAGCCAATATCGTCACCAAATATCACGACAATATTAGGTTTATCTTTGTTCTGCTCGGGGGCGGTGGCCGGTGCGCTGTTGTCTGGCGCGGCATGGGCACTCCAGGAACAGCAGGCCACCGAAAGCATTGAGGCGAGAAGCGACTTACCAAAAGGGACTCTGGACATTTCTGCACTCCGATTAAGATAGGTTCTGAGAGACACGATAAATCCGACGTTAGTGAACGTTGTTTTCAGACCTCCTTATTAAGATTGTCATGAACGAAATAGACTTAATTATCAGACAGTAAGACCGCACTGCTGCGCAACGATATCCCCTTATTGGGAATTCGAGCGCTATTTTGATTTACAACGGTATGGATTTTTAACTTTTTTACGGCACGTTTTGCTGGGAGTAGCAGGAGAAAATACAACGGAAAGGAAAAGCTAATGGTTTGTTTTTGTATGACTGCTGACATCAAAAGTTTCTGATTATGAAAAAACAATAGCGGGTTAAAACTGGAATGCCAAGTGCCATTTATAAATTGTGATGGAGATCTTGAATATGGCTGTCAGTTAATGAAGAAATAGGGTGGATAAAGAAAGTCTTAATTAATAGGAGGGGTGGTGATGTTTTAAAAATAAATATCAACGGGTTGTGGGTTTTTAAAATGAGATGAATGAATAATTCCTCGATAAAGGTCGTAATTCTTTAAAATTATTTTTGATTAATTTCGCTTTGTTAACTATCAATCGAATTTAATCCTTTCATAAGTAATAGTTAGTATCCTTATTATTAACTTATCGAGGATTAAACATCCCGATAACCATTCTGCTCCCGCAACTGGTGGTAATCCTTCCAGCGCTTAAGTAATTGAAAACGCGTGCCGGGATAAACCTCATTACTCGCCTGAATTTGTTCAATACGATCAACGCGGAAGTTGCGAAAATCCTGGCGCAACTCGCACCAGCCGCACAATAAGCGTACACGATCGAAATAGCCCAGCACCACCGGCCAAATCACTCGGGTGGAAGTGGCCTCTTTGAGATCTTTGTATCGTAAGATTATCTTGTTGCGCGTATGGATTGCCTGGCGAATTTCAGGCAGGTGGGTTTCAAACAGCACTTCACCGCGTGTGGCAACCAGCAGCGATTGATGGTCGAGCGCGTGGGATAAATGTTCCGGCAACACGGCGTGGATTTTAGCCAGCGCATGTTGTGCCGCAGACTTCAGTTCGGCATCGGTGTGACGGCTGACCCAGTCCAACCCCAGCGCCAGTGCGTCGAGTTCATGGCGCGAGAACATCAGCGGCGGCAGATGCCCATCCGATTTCAACAAATAACCTAAGCCCGCGCTGCCTTCAATCTCAACGCCTTGCTGCTGCAAGCAGATGATGTCGCGATAGACGGTGCGCACGCTAATGCTCAGTTGCTCCGCAAGATGCTGCGCAGTCACCGGATAACGGTGACAACGTAACAATTGCACGAGTTCCATCAGTCGCTGGGTTTTGGTCATTGCATGTGCCTAAGCTAAGAGTCGGGCAGTGAGGCGAGGTTCAGGCCCGCGCGCCGTGCCTTAATATTAAATTCGTAATAACTGCTGCAGCGATGCAAGATCAGCGGTTGTCTGCAATGCGCTGCTCTGCTGCAACTGTTGCCATCGCTCGCCCGATTCCTGACTTAACGCCAGGCGCAATTTACTCTCCACGTCAACGCCATCGGCCAGTGATTGCTGACGGGTACGACGCTGTTGCAACAGCGTGCCATCGCGCAAGGTAAGGGTAACCAGATGAAAACGCAACGCGGGATTGATCGCATCCGGCGGTGCGCTGTCATCGGGCGTACGACGCACCTTCGCCGCCAGCGGCAGCACTGCGTGATTGAGATCGCCCTCAGCGAAATCCTCCAGGCGCAGATCGTTATAAATTAGCATCGCGGCGATAACATATTCCAGGCTGAAACGCGCCTCAATACCATTGGAGGGTGCTGTGACGGAAGCGGCAATATCGCCACCTGGCGGGAAAGCTACGCTGATATCGGTGATGTTATCCAGTAGCGCTTCCAGCGAATTGCCGCTGGCTAACCAGCCATCACGCAGAATGCGCGCGGCTTCCGCTGCGCTATGCGTTCCGGCGCAGGTCGGGAAGGGTTTGTACTCCAGACCCGGCGTCACGATGCGCCACGGCTCGCCCCAATGCGCGACCAATTTTTCAGGTTGAGCTGCGCCGTTGCTGCTGGCTGCAAGGAAAGCCTCAACCACGCCATCCTGTTTGCCATCGAAACCGGCCAGCGTGAGCTGTGCTGCCGTAACTGCACGTTCCGCCGCTAAACCCGCGTGGAGCGGTTTGACAGCGGAACCGAACTGCGCGCGCAGTCCGCTTGCCTGAGTGGTAGCGATCCCGATTAGCGTGGCAGTTTCACTGACATCCAGTTTCAGTAAGCGCGCCAGTGCGGCCGCTGCGGCAATGGTGCCCAGCGTCGCAGTGTTGTGATGGCCAAGGGCATAATGCTGCTGGCTAGCGGCGAGCCCAAGCCGTCCGGCCATTTCCACACCGATGGCGTAAGCATCTAGGAAATCATCAATGGCTGCCGCCTGTTGCTGCTGCCAGGCAAACAGCGCAGGCAGAATTACTACGCTCGGGTGGCCGCGAAAATCGGCGTGGAAATCATCGTAATCCAGCGCGTGAGCGGCATAACCGAGCAGTAATGCCTGAGAACGTGGGCCGCCGTCGCTATACACCGTGCGCAGTGCCGGCAAGCCGCTATCCGGAACCTGACCTTGCAGTACCGGCCAGCTGACGGCGAGAAAATCCTTCACCCCTTCGCGCGCGGCTTCACGTGCAGCGGCATTGGGTTGGCTGTGGACGATTAGCTCAGCGAGAGCAGCGGTGATACTCATTGCGGCGCCACACTGTTCAGTGCTGCCACAGCCAGATTAGCCAGATAGCGTGAGGTTGGTAGCAGCACATCATCGTTAATACGAAACGCCGGATGATGCAGCGCATAAGGTTCACCGGTACCAATCATCATAAAGGCACCCGGCAACTGCTGTTGGTAGAAGGCAAAATCTTCCCCAATCGGGCTGGCTTCCACCACGCGCGTTTCAAAGCCGCTGGCCGTTGCCTGCTGTAAGGCGAAATCGGCCCAGTATGCATCATTCACCACTGAAGGTGGACCTGCGTGCCAATTGAACTCAACGTTGGCAGCGAAGGCAGCACCAATTCCCTGCACGATCTCGCGGAAGCGCTGCTCCAGTCGGTCGCGCGTCTCCTGCGAGAATGAACGCACCGTGCCTTCCAGCCAGGCGCTATCCGGAATGACGTTCCAGGTGCTGCCACTGTGAATCTGGGTGATCGAGACCACCGCGTTATCGCCGGAAGGCGCATTACGGCTGATCAGCGTTTGCGCCGCAGAAACAATCTGCGCGGCAATCACAATCGGATCGTTGCCCTGATGCGGTTTCGCAGCGTGGCTGCCCGTGCCGATAATCTTGATGTCAAAGCGATCGACGGCGGCGGTCAATGGGCCGGCCTTGCTGCCAATCACGCCCGGCGGCAGGGAAGGATCGTTGTGAATGCCGAAAATCGTCACGGCGTCCTGCAGTGCGCCAGTGGCAATCACATCCGGCGCGCCCTGGCCGGTCTCTTCGGCGGCCTGGAACAAAATACGCACGCGGCCCTTTAAGCCTGCTTCCTGCTGTTTCAGCAGAATTGCCGCGCCCAACGCCGCGGAACTGTGAAAGTCGTGGCCGCACGCGTGCATCACGCCCGGATGCTCTGAACGGAACGTCACATCAGACTGCTCTTCAATCGGCAGTGCATCAATGTCGGAACGCAGCACGATCAGTGGCCCATTTTCTGGACCGACTTCCGCTACCAATCCGGTTTTCAGCGGCAAATCCAATACGCGGATCTGGTGCTGTTCAAGCTGCTGGCGAATACGCGCGGTGGTTTCAAACTCTTCATTAGAGAGTTCAGGAAAACGGTGTAACTCATGGCGGAAGGCAATCAAATGCTGGCCCAATGCGCTCTCATCAAAACTCATGCTTTGCTTCCTTGTTGTGCGGCCTGACGTGTCATCCACGCATCATGCGCGCTGTCATCCAGCACTTTCTTCATATATTGGGTGATGTGGCCTTTGCCGAGATCGGTGGTGTGCATCAGCTGGAAGCCGCGCTTTTTATACATCTCGATCAACCACGGATGGCTGGTGGCTGTGCCGAGTGAAACCGCAGGGGCGCGCAGTTGGCCCAGCAGGATCTCTTGCTCCAGCCGATCCTGTACCTGACGGCCATACTGTTTACCGGGATAGTCGGGATGGG
The DNA here is from genome assembly GCF_020179835.1 of Pantoea sp. alder81. GTDB lineage: Bacteria > Pseudomonadota > Gammaproteobacteria > Enterobacterales > Enterobacteriaceae > Pantoea. The sequence continues at coordinate 26,333 of NZ_JAIUDA010000005.1, forward strand.
CACCGAACCAGCCAATATGCGGCAGGCCAAATGGCCCTGGCAGCGGTCCCCACGGATAGCGCACGGTGACTGAGGAAACCATCACACCTTCTGCGTAGAGCGCATAAACGCCGTGACTTTGCAGGTGGCGCAGCGTCTTTTCACGATCTGCGGTAGCGGCATCAAATTTGATGCCCAGCGCCAGCGTTGACGCATAAGCGGCGTGCATCAGCGCCTGATAGGTTTCAACCTCATCTTCTCTAACCTGACGAAATTCAAGTGACATAACTATCCCCGGAAAAACCGCCTGGAAGCGGTAAGTAGAATGCAGATTGAGCAGCGCTTAGCGGTTGAAACAGTGCAAATTAAAGCGCTGATTCAAAATACCCAGCGTGCTAAGCAACTCAGAATATCAGTAATGCCTTGCGCTTCTATATGTGAAAAATGACTAAGCTAATGCGAATTTGTGAAAATGAAATGGCGGCTTTTCCATTGCTTATATCGCGATTTACCGTAGTATGCATAAATTACATAGCGCTATAACTATTTCGCATTAACCCCATGAAATAAAATAACTTTTCTCGTTATAGCCTTATTCTTAATCAGGGTGACGACGTGTTAGCGATCAAATCTCCGCGTGCTTATGCACATGAAGCTGGCCTGCGTAAGCGTGCCGGTGAATTTATCAAACCTTATGCCACACATATCCGCATCTTCACCTCTCCCAATGCCTGGCAAGCCGTTAATCCGGAATTAAGCCAGAGCTTAGAAGCCAACGGTATCCGCTGGGAGTTGGAATATCTGCACGGTGAATGCACCGATGCCGCCATTGAAACGCTGAAAACCAACGTTGAGCAACAGCAAGCTGAACTGCTGTTTGCCGTGGGCGGTGGGCGCGTGCTGGATGCTGCCAAAGCGGTGGGCAGTCAGTTACCGGATCTGAAAGTGATCAACTTCGCTACTTTGGCGGCGACCTGCGCGGCCTGGTCGCCGGTGGCAATTATTTATAACGAGCAGGGCGGCCACGTGCGCAGCCAACCGCTGGGTAAAATGCCTGAGCTGGTGCTGGTGGACAGTGAAGTGATTGCCCGCAGCGATGTGCGCTATCTCAAAGCCGGTATTGTGGATGCGCTGGCGAAATACTACGAATTCGCCCCTTATCTGCGCAATAACCCGCACGATCTGGCCCTCGACCTCAAAGTGATGACGGCGCAACGTGCGCTGGATGTTTATCGCCAACTGGGTGAAGCAGCCGTTAGCGCCAATGAAAAGCAGCAGGTCACGCCGGAGTTGGTGAAAGTGATTGATGCCAACATCGTACTGGCAGGCCTGGCCAACAGCGTGCGCGATCAACTGCCCACGCCTGGCTTTGCTCATGCGATTCATAACCGTTTGACGCATCAGCCCGAGCTGCATCATTGGCTGCACGGTGAAAAGGTGGGTTACAGCCTGTTGGTTCAATCGTTGATTGAACACGATGGTGTGCCTGATGCAGAACTGCTGGCATTGCTGCGTCAGTACGCGATGCCATTGACGCTGGCCCCGCTGACCGGCGAGCGCGCGGCGGCGATTCGCACCATTGCAGAACAAATTAAATTCCCGGCGGCCAGCGCTGAACGTCTGCCGTTCCGCATTCATGCGGATGCGTTAGAGCAGGCGCTGCTGGCAACCGAAAACCGTTTCTAACTTTTACTCTTTTATTGACCAGGACAACTTCATGGCTACTGCACAAACTCAACGCATCCGCTTAGGGCTCTTTGTACAACCAGTCGGACAACACGTCAGCGGCTGGCGTCTGACCGAAAAACTCGGTGATCCTACTGACATTGACTGGTTGATCACCATCGCGAAGAAAGCCGAAGCCGGCAAATTTGACCTGTTCTTTGTTGGCGATGCGTTAGCCACCAGCATGTACCGTCTGCCTTCGACCATGGCACGCCTTGAGCCGCTGACCATGCTGTCGGCGCTGGCGGTGAACACCAAACGTATCGGCCTGGCAGCGACGGCTTCCACCACTTTTAGCGATCCGTTCACCATGGCGCGCAGCTTCTCGTCGCTGGATCACATCAGCCGTGGTCGTGCAGCGTGGAACGTGGTGACTTCGTTCTCCACCGACGTAGCGCGTAATTTCAGCCGCAACGATATGCCGAACCACGCCGAGCGCTATGCGCGTGCGCGTGAGTTCCTTGAAGTGACCAACAAGCTATGGGAAGGTTGGGAAGCGGGTGCAGTACAGCCGAACAAAGAGACCGGTGAATACTTCGTTAATGACAAAATTAAGTCGATTGATCACCAAGGCGAGCACTTCCAGGTTCAGGGGCCGCTGAACATCACGCGTTCTCCGCAGGGACGTCCGGTGATCATCGAAGCCGGTTCATCCGCGGATGGGCAAAAACTGGCGGCCGAAACCGCCGAAGTGATCTTCACCGCTGCCGCCAGCCTGGAAGAAGCGCAAACCTTCTACCGCTCGCAGAAAGACCAGGTGATTGCGGCGGGTCGTAATCCGGATCACGTGGTGATCATGCCGGGCGTGATGCCGATTGTTGGACGCACCCGTGAAGAAGCCAAAGCGCTGTGGAAAGAGCTGAATACGCTGGTGGATATCGAAAACGGTCTGCGTCAGCTGTCGCTGCGTTTCAGCATGGATCTAAGCCAGTATCCACTGGATGGTCCTGTGCCAGAAGTGCCACTGGGTGAAGGCAACCAGAGCCGCGTGAAACTGATGACCGATATGGCGAAGCGTGAAAACCTGACCCTGCGTGAGCTGGCGGCTGTGGCTGCGGGATCGCGTGGTCACCGCGTGATTGTCGGTACCGCTGAAGACATCGCCGATGACTTTGAGCTGTGGATGAAAGAGGGTGGCGCTGACGGCTTCAATATCATGCCTGCCATCATGTCTGAGCAGCTGGACCTGTTCGTTGAACTGGTGATCCCGGAACTGCGTCGCCGTGGCCTGTTCCGCGACGATTATGAATTCGCCACGCTGCGCGAGAATCTCGGTTTGCCAGCGCTGTAAACCCTCAGGAGCAGAACATGGTCACCTTATCGAAGCGTGTGCAGTCTGTGTCGCTCTCTGCCAATGCGGCGGCGCGTCAGTTGACGCGCCAGCTGAAAGAGCAGGGCGTGGATATTCTGGATCTCACCACCGGTGAGCCGGATTTTGATACGCCGCAGCACATCCGCGATGCTGCCGTTGAAGCCATGAACAACGGCGAAACCCGTTACACGCCAACCAACGGCACCACGCCGCTGCGTAAAGCGGTGCAGTCCAAGCTGGCACGTGAAAATCAGCTGGATTATGCGCTGGGGCAGATCTGCATTGCCAACGGTGCGAAACAGATCATCTTCAACGCCTTCGCCGCCACCTTGAATGACGGCGATGAGGTGATTGTGCCGGTGCCGTACTGGCCGACGTTTCCCGATAGCGTACGTTTCAACGGTGGCGAAGCGGTGCTGCTGGAGTGCCCGCTTGAGCAGGAATACAAGTTGCAACCGCAGCAACTGGCACGGGCTATTACCGATAAAACCCGCTGGCTGGTACTGAACAATCCCGGCAATCCATCCGGTGCGGTGTATAACGCAGCAGAGCTAACCGCACTGGCGGCAGTGCTGCGTGACCATCCTAATGTGTGGATCATGCTGGATGAACTGTATGAACACATTCTGTTTGATGGACGTGAACACGTTAGCCTGTTGCAGGTAGCACCTGATTTAGCCGAACGCATTCTGCTGGTCGGCGGCGTATCGAAAACCTATGCCATGACCGGCTGGCGTATCGGCTTTGGTGCCGGTCCGCAAGCGCTGATTGATGCCATGGTGGTGGTGCAGTCGCAGAACAGTTCAGGTGCCAGCGCCATCAGTCAGGCTGCAGCGGTGGCGGCGTTAAACGGTGGGCTGGATTTTCTGCCACCGCAACGTGCAGCCTATCAGGATCGTCGCGATGCGATTATGGCGCAGCTAAGTCCGGTTGAAGGCATTGAGGTGCTGAATCCAGAAGGGGCGTTCTTTATCTTCTGTCGCTGTGCTGGCCTGTTGGGCAAATCGCGTGCTGATGGACGTAAGCTGGAAAGCGAACAGGATGTGCTTAATTATCTGCTGGAGAGCGGCGTATCCGGCGTTGCCGGCAGTGCGTATGGCTTGTCACCGTATTTCCGCCTGTCGATTGCCACGGATATTGAGAGCGTGCGCGAGGCCGGAAAACGTATTGCGGCAGCCTGTGCGGCGTTGAAGTAGCGGTTAAATCGGTCGCCATAAATGGCGACCCTACAACAATCCGTATTCTATTCCATCATGGGTCATTGATGTGCACCAATGACCCACCATTCGCGATGTGTTTCGTAGGGTGAGCATTCATGCGCACCGACTAACTGCGCGGATGGTTTAAATCAGAAACTCATCCATCGAACCGCCCGCATCTAATACGGATTTGATTGGTGATGGCGTACGGCCCTGACCGGTCCAGAATTTTTCATGACCGTTTTCGTCGATGAACTTATATTTCGCCGGACGCGGCGCACGTTTCGCTTTTGGTTTGGTTTCGCTCTGGTTTAATTTCGTCAATTCACTAATATCGATGCCATCATTCAGCAGCATCTCTTTATACAACGCCAGCTTTTCTTCTTTCTCGCGCTGAGCGGCATTATTCGCTGCCGCTTCTTCACGGCGTTCTGCAACCACCACGGCGAACTTTTCCAGCATTTCGTCTAATACCGCAATCTCAACATCACGCGCATGGGCACGCAGCGTACGAAGATTGTTCAATGCTTTGAGTGCATCGCTCATGAAAAAACCCTTATTACTTTTATAACGAAGATGAAAGGGCGCATTCTACGTCAATTTTTAGCAAATGAAAATAATACGCATCATGCAGAATCGTCCGGAAAATAATCCTACAACAGGGTTCTTCTATATCGAACAATAAGATAATGAGTATATGTTTTATACAAGTGAACCGGGTAGGTAGCCGCGATTAATAGCGGCTATAAGAGAGTAGGATATATTTTACATACTACGATAGAACGGGAAGCAACCAGTAATCAGCGCAACCACTAACAACACAATCGAGGTAATAAACGACCAGCGCAGCGTGAAGCGTTGGGTCTGGGCATAATCGAGTTTCAGCATGCCGACTAATAAATAAGTCGAGGCAACCAGCGGGCTGAGAATATGCACCGGCTGGCCGACCAATGCCGCACGTGCCATTTCAATCGGTTCGATACCGTAATGTCCGGCCGCCTGCACCAACACTGGCAGCATGCCGAAATAGAACACATCATTCGATACCATCCAGGTGACGGGAATACTGATCAGTGCGGTAATCACCGCAAGATACGGCCCCAGCGCCGCGGGAATGGTTTGTACAATGGCCTGCGCCAGTGCGTTCGCCATACCGGTTTCAGCAAAAATACCGGTAAACACCGCAGCGGCGAAAATTAATCCTGCCACGGCAAGGATGGCAGGCGCATGGCGGCCGATCTGCTCCTGCTGCTGGCTCAGTTGCGGATAATTGACGACAAACATGATGGCGGTGGCCAGCATAAACAGGTACGCCATGGGCATCACATCCAGCACCAGGAAGGTCATCAATGCAATGGTCAGTGCCCAGTTAAACCAGAAACGCCAAGCGACGCACGGCTTCTCCTCAAACTGAACAGCGGCGCGATCCACCGGGAGATGCTGCTGGAAACCGAGGCGCTTGCGCTCACTTCTGCCGAGCATGATCGCCAGTATGAAGGTCCACGCTACGCAGGCCAGTAAGGGAACCAAGAGCGGAACAAACAGCGTGGCCACGTCCGCCTGCACGGCCGCTGCCGCGCGCGCCGTAGGGCCGCCCCACGGAAACATATTGCCCAGCCCGGTGCACTGTAATAGCAGTGCGGCAACGCTGAGCTTTGATAAACCGATGCGTTCATATATCGGCATAAACGCGGAAAGCACGATCATATATACCGTCGCGCCATCACCATCTAAGGCGACAATAAAGCCGAGTAGCGCAGTGCCGATGAATATCTTTACCGGATCGCCATCGACCGCAGAAACAATACGTTTAATAATTGGATCAAACATACCGGCATCCGTCACGCTCATAAAATAGAGCATCGCGAATATCAACATCACGCCCGTGGGCGCGACGGTGCGTAATCCTTTGATTACCATTGCACCCATATCCGCGCCATGGCCAGATAACAATGCGAATAGCGTGGGAATGAGGATTAATGCAGTCAGAGCGGAAAGCTTTTTGCTCATTAATAAGCTAATAAAGCAGATTATCATAAGCAGACTGATGATCAGCAGCATGACGAGAGTTCCTGTCCAGAGGGATAGAGCACGTTTGTGGGTAGCAAACGCAACGTGTTCGGAATAAATAAAAAACAGCGAATGATTATTTATTGTTCAAATTAACCTTCTGCAACCTCGTCAATCTGGCAATATTATCCAGCTTTTATTTCGGCAGGCACAAGGTTAGGTTTACGCGAAAGTTGTGCGTAACCTCTTAGTTTTAATATATTTAAAATAGCGTACGGTGATGATTTATCGTGGTGTTATTTCCTCCTGTTTATCAATATCACTAACGTTGATTGCAGCGCGGCCTGAAGACCGCGCTGAATAGCATTAAACTGCACGTTCTGGCTTATTGATGATCCAGCGGTGAAGGTTTAATCGGTAATGGCAGACGGTATAGCTTCACCGGATATTCTACGGTTGACGGTTTGCCGCCGGTGGTCGCTGGCGTGCGATTGATCTGTCCGGACGGCATCCACAGTGCGCCGTCGGATACCCACATCGCGTCAATCCATACCAGGCGTGGATCCTGCACCACGGTGGTCACTTTGCCATCGGGCGCAATGCGTTTAATGCTGCGGGTATTGATATCCGACGCGTAGATATTACCTTCGGCATCAATGGCCGTTCCGCCGGTGCTCCAGGTTTCGCGCACTTTCTCCGCATGCTTCGCCACTTCCGCTGCTGAAAGAGCGCTGTCGTTCAGATAGCGAGTTTCAATCCGCGCCAGCGGCCCCGGAATCGCCTGATAATAGAGCCATTTGCCATCCGGCGAGACTTCGAGCTGATCGAGGCCCACGCGTTTTTCACGGCCATCACGCAGAATCAACTTCTTGCCATCGGCATAAATTGGCTGATGGTCAATGGAGAGAGGGTGGTTATCCAGCACCCGCCAGCTTTTGCCGCTTTTCAGGTTCAGCACCACTAATCCCACCGCCCCCGGATCGGTGATATAGGCAAAGTCGCCATTAAAACGCACATCATCCAGATAACTGGTGGGTTGCAGTGTCGGAGCTTTGAACACATAGCTGTTCACAACTTTGCCGGTTGCCAGACTGATGTGGACCAGCTTGGCGCCACCGGCCACGGCCTGATCGCCGGTACCAATGCCCTTATTACCCGAATCCATCACCCACAGATCGCCATCCGGACCGATTCGCAGCGCATTAACGTGGTAGAAATGATGCTCCGGATCGTTCGCGTTCCACTGATTCCAGCTGTCATCGGGAAAGGCTTTCAGCTGATTGTTGATCACTTCCGCCAGCTGCAAACCCGCACCTTCCGATTGCGTTAACGAGGCGAACAGTCGGTTGTCATGGCTAACGGTAATGCCATTCCACACGCGTGGCGAAGTGGCGACCTGTTTCAAACGACTGTCCTGTTGCGTCGGCATCGTCACGGGCAGCGTGTCTTGTGCCAAAACCAGTGCGCTGTTGGCCAAAGCGATCATCGTGACCAGTGCTTTCAGTGAATGTTTCATCCTTTACTCCCTTGTTAAGCGCCACAAGGTGACGCGAACAGCGTGTTGCTCTGTTGTTAATGTCATTCCATCCTGGCAGCGTAGAGTGATAAATTATATTCTCTGAATTTTATCAATTGATTCCTGGTGGGAATGAATGGAACTGAAAGATCTGCATTATCTGCTGGCGGTGAAGGAGACAGGACATCTGGGTAAAGCGGCGCAATCCCTTGGTATCACTCAGCCCGCGTTAACCAAATGTCTGCAACGCCTGGAGAAGTTTTACGCCACGCGGTTAATTCTCAAGGTGGGGCGTGGGATGCAACTCACGGAAGCGGGACTACTACTTTGTGAACGTGCTCAAAAAGTCGTGCACATGATGCAGGTCACCCGACAGGATTTACAGGCGCTGGGTGCGGGAACGGCGGGCGTGATCCGGTTGGGTGTGGCGGCAACGGCGGCGGAATTTATGCTACCGGTGCTGAGTAAGGACCTGTTGCACAAAGCTCCCACTGCCAGACTCGAAGTGACTGTCGGGATGAATGATCTGCTGCAAAAACTGCTGCGTGAGAACAAAGTCGATTTGATTCTGGGTTTTCTGCCACAGGGAAACAGCGAGTTTATTACCCGACCGCTTATTGAGGATCCGGTGGTGATTGCCGCCAGTCGCCATCATCCGCTGGCCAATATACATCCGACGCCTGAACAGCTTGATGAATACAACTGGCTATTGCCGTCGGATAATGTCGCGACGCGTCAGTGGCTGGAACAACGCTTGCGCAGCGGTGGCTATGCGCCGCCGCGTGCACAAATGGAAAGCAATACGCTGTCACCGATACGCGCTGTACTGGCGCAAACCCAGTTATTGAGTTTCATTTCACGCCGATTATTAAAAGGTGAGGGCGGCGAGTTGATTGAAATTCCGCTGCCGCTGGTGATGATGCCTCGTACCTTCGGCTGGCAATTCCGCTCATTAAGTGAACTCTCACCTGCATCACGTCTCCTGGTGGATTTGGCGGAAAAGCGCTGGCCCTGGTGATCCCCGGAATACCCTCACGGCGAGAACCTGTGATTTATCACAGGCTTGCTCCATTAACGTGCGTGATAATTACCGAAAATAACCCTCCTTTATTATTAATCATTGAAGAATAAGGATTTATCCAAATGTAAAATTGCCGGAAAACCGGTAACAATTTCTTGCAATAGTAATCTTAATGCGTATATTTCTCATTTGCTTTCTTAACGGCATCTTTACGGTCGTTCTGTTTGCGCCAGGACGGCGCGGTCGGGAAATACCTCATCCTGATATTCCTTTTCAGCACGTTATTTATGGCTGGATCTAACAGACGTCAGCAGACATGCCGCCAACACAAAATAACGATAAGTGAATTGAGGAATATTATGTCTTTCAAAGAAAAGCGCGTCAGGGAATCTGGCCGTGCGCCGCAACGTGCATTGCGTGTCTCTCTGCTGGCAATGATGGTGGCGTCAGGTATTGCCCAGGCCGCAGATAGCACCACTACAGAGCAAACCTTGACCGTGGATGCCAGCGCCAGCAGCGATGCGCAAGAGCAGGCAGCAAAAGATTACAGCGTCCCGGTCACCCGTGCCGGTACCAAAATGGCATTGACCGCGCGTGATATTCCGCAATCGGTCAGCATTGTCAGCAAGCAGCGTATGCAAGACCAGCAGCTGCAATCCCTGAATGACGTACTGTCCAATACCACCGGTATTAGAGGCGTCAGCAGCGATATGGATCGTACGAATTATTATTCACGCGGTTTTATCATCGACAATTACATGGTTGATGGCATCCCTACCGCTTTCGCTTCTCGCTGGAACCTCGGTGATGCGCAAACCGATATGGCGCTGTATGAGCGCGTTGAAGTGGTGCGCGGTGCCACCGGCCTGTTGACCGGCCCAGGCAACCCGTCAGCTTCCATTAACATGGTACGTAAGCACGCCGACAGCAAAGAGTTCACCGGAAATCTGGAAGCGAGCTACGGCAGCTGGGATAAGCAGCGTTATGTCGCTGACCTTTCCGCGCCCCTGTCACCTGAAGGTAACGTGCGTGGTCGCGTGGTGGCAGGTTACGAAGATAAAAACAGCTTTATTGAACGCTATGGCTTCGAGAAGAAATTCATCTACGGTGTGGTGGATGCTGACCTGACCGACAAAACCAAGCTGTCTGTGGGCTATGAATTTACCCAGGTCGATACCGACTCCCCAATGTGGAGTGGTTCGCCGCGTTGGAATACCGACGGTACGCAAACGCATCTGCGTCGCGGATATAACACTTCGCCAGAGTGGGCTTACAACAACAAAGAAAACAAAAAGGTCTTTGTTAACCTGCAGCAGAACTTCGATAACGGCTGGAACATTACGCTTAACGGTACTCATAACGAGATGCTCCTCGACAGTAAGCAACTCTATATTGATGGCTACTTCGATAAGAACACCGGTATCGGCACTTCACCTTATGCTAATTACCCTGTTGTCGGCGGTACGGGATACAACACCGGTAAACGTAAAGTTGATGCCGTCGATGCGTTTGCCAGCGGCCCGTATGAATTGTTAGGTCGCCAACATGAACTGATGGTGGGTGTGAATTACAGCCGTCAGGATAATAAGTATTACAGCGCGTGGGCGAATATTTCGCCGACCGAGTTGGGCAATTTCAATAACTTCAATGGCAACTTCCCGGAAACCGATTGGAACCCTCGTGAACCGGCATCGGATACGCAATTAGTGCGTCAGAAATCCGCTTATGTTGCTACTCGCATTTCACTGGCCGATCCGCTGCATGTTATTTTGGGTGCGCGTTATACCAACTGGAATCGTGAGACGCTGAATGCTGAGATGGAGAAGAATAACACCACTCCGTATGGCGGTGTGATCTGGGACTTCTATGATAACTGGTCGGCTTACGCGAGCTATACCTCAGTATTCCAGCCGCAGGATTATCAAGATGCTACAGGGGGTTACCTCTCACCTGTCATTGGTAAGAACTATGAAGCCGGTGTGAAATCTGACTGGCTTAATAGCCGTCTGACCACATCCATTTCAGTGTTCCGTTCAGAACTGGACAACGTTGCAGAAGCAACTGGGGCAACCAATCCGGACACGGGTAATGCCATCTATGTTGGCAAAAGTGGTGTCGTCAGCCGCGGCGTAGAGTTCGAAGTGAACGGTGCGCTGACGGATAACTGGCAGATGACCTTCGGCGGCACCACCTATGTGGCCGAAGATCGTGATGGTGAGAACTATAATTCCCAACTGCCACGCACATCGTTCAACCTGTTCACCAGCTATCGTCTGCCGATGCTGGATCAGCTGACGCTGGGTGGCGGTGTGAACTGGCAGTCGAAGACGTATAAAGACGTTGGCGCACCGGATGGCAATGGTACCTGGCGTGCACGTCAGGGCAGCTATGCGCTGGTGGATCTGTTCGCACGTTACGACGTGACCAAAAACCTGAGCGTGCAGGGAAATCTGAACAACCTGTTCGACAAAGAGTATGACGAGAACGTCGGTAGCGGCGGCATCGTTTACGGCGAACCTCGTAGCTTCTCGGTGACTGCGTCTTACCGTTTCTGATTTCAACCAACCGGGCACGCAGCGATGCGTGCTCTGCCAGAATTCACGCTCGCGTTCGTGAGCTAACGGCAGGGGCGGCAAGGATGCCGGCCCGGCGTTGTTCGCATCAGACTTGATAAATTCTCAACATCCCGCCGCAATATAATCCCCGTTCGCACTGATCGGCACCACGGTTAAAAACAGCACCATCGCAAATAAGATCAGCAACGCGCCTCCGGCAATACGTACCATCCCCAGTATTTGTTGTGTGCGTGGCGATGTTTCAGCCAACCATAACTCTCCCGCGCGATGACGGAAATGGCGGACAAACAGGGCCAGCGCGACCAGTGCCATACCGGTGCCGAGTGCCATGGTCATCACTGCAAACATGCCCCAACGGGTGATGCCAATCACGCTGGCAAACAGCAGCACCGTGAGTGCGCCGCTGCAAGGCCGCACGCCCGTGGCAATAATAATGCCGATCCACGCCTTCCAGTTATCCACTGATTCTGCAGTAATGCCGTGATGATGGCCGCAGCAGTTATGATGCTGCTCATGCTCATGCTCATGCTCATGCTCATGCTCATTTTGGTGCAGGTGCAGGTGCAGGTGCTGATGTTGGTGCAGATGCGTTTTGCGGATTCGCCACGCTTGCACCATCATCATCACGCCCAGCGCGGCAATAAACACTGAACTGGCCTTTTCCAGATACCAACGGCTGGTGCTGAGATCGCCCGTCGTCAGGTTAAAGCCAACGGCCAGGATAAACACAAAAGCGATGGCGCTGAGACCCTGCACCAGGCTACCAAGAAACGGCACGGTAAGGGCGACACCACGCGGCGGTTGGTGGGTGGTGAGCCAGGTGGTGACGATAAATTTGCCATGGCCGGGGCCAACCGCATGCAAGATGCCATAAATAAAGGTCACGCCGATCAACCACAACCCAGCGCTATATTGCCCGCTATTGATTTGCAGCAGATGCGTCACCAGCAGGCGATGGAGTTGGATCTGCGTTTGCAATGACCACGCAAGAAACGCTGTCCAATGTGAAAACAGCACAGCGAGTGCGGCAAAAATCGCCAGCGCTACAAGGGTAAATCCGGTTTTGGTGGCAGTCATAGCTATGAGATATCGCGGCCCTGAGAACAGACAGCATGCAGGATTTTAGTGCGATTTTATAGGGTGCAGGGTGGATGTCATAGTGACGCGGCCATTACGTAGTTCTCTCAGCAGCCAGGGCGGTTTTGCCCACGGAAGTGAAAATGGCGTCGCTCTGCGGGGTGTGGATACGACCGCAAAGCACATTACGATAGTGACGTTGTAACGGATGTTGGCGCGTTAGCGCATGATTACCAATACTCTCCACCATAAGTTCAACAGCACGAATCGCATTCTCGGTCACCACCTGTTTGATTTGTGCCGTATGGCTGCTGGCTATCTGATCGCGAGCGGCGCTATTAAGCAGCGTGCTATTCGTGAACAGCAGCGTATCAATGCGTCCGACCAACTCTTGAAAACGCGGCAAGGAAGCCAGTGGAGCACCGAGATTGGCGGGAACACGCTGCTGTAAAAAGCCGATAAACCAGTCGCGAGCGCTCTGGGCAATCGCGTCATACAGCGAGCCAAGCAGCACAGCTAACCACACAGACTCTTCTTCATTTAGCCCGGGTTTCGGCGTGCTCCAGGGCGCAACGTTGACCGCGTGATCCAGCGGAATCAGCACCTCATTAAACACCACACGATGGCTACAGGTGCCGCGCATTCCCAGATGATCCCACTCATCGACGATTTGGATGCCTGGCGCATCGGCGGGCACCAGATAACCGCCGACCAGCGGATCCACATCATCACTGCTGGCCCAAACCAGAAACCAGCTCAGCCCATGGCTGCCGGTGGAGTAAATCTTCTCGCCACTGATGCGCCAGCCCTCGGCGGTCCACCGTGCTCGGGTTGCGGGCAAACCGCCACGCGCTGGCGTGCCCAGTTCAGGCTCGACGCGCAGCGCATTGATCAACGCGCCCTGAGAGACCACGCTGCTCGCCACAGTAGCGCGTACATCAACAGGCCAATTAGATTCCTCACTCAGCCGCCGCGTGTTGAGATACTGCATGATCAGAATTAGCGCAGTAGAGGGTTCGCCACGCGCTACCGCCTGAATGATTGTCTGACAATCCCTTAAATCGCCACCGCTGCCGCCTGAAGAGAGGGGCAGGGCGAAATGCAACAATCCCAGTTGTTGTAGATGAGCAAAAGCCGCGCGTGGAAATTCACCGCTGCAATCGACTTCTTCAGCATCTTCAGCCAATAGTTTGGTGAGCGCTGGCAATATTTCAGCGAGAAAAGGCGTGTTATTTGCCATTGAGAAAACCTTATTAATCTCTGAATAACATAAGGTCGATTGTTTCCTGATAGCGCGAGACTGTAAAAGCAATAAAACCGCTTAACACATGCGGAATCGGCATAATTACGCGTCTGGTTGCGCTGTTAATTAACGATTAACCTGCCAACTCCTGAAATGAATGATTACAACGATCAATCTTTTACCTGCATATATTTTTGGGAGTAAAACCATGCCAGAAAATTATTTACTTTCGCGTCGTCGCTTTCTCGGATATTCCGCCGCGGCGATGATGGCTTCAACGTTGCCGGGACGGAGTTTTGCCGACGATTCCATGCACAATATGCCGATGTCCGGCGACCTGTTGCAGGGCGGTGCAGGCAAATGGGCATTGGCGAAACCCACGCATATTCGCCTCGCGGTAAACCTCAATGCCATCTGCCTGGCACCGGTTGTGGTGGCCCATCAGCATAACTTCTTCAAGGCGCATAACCTTGAAGTGGAGTTCGTTAACTTTGGCAACTCCACCGAATTATTGCTGGAGTCGATTGCCACTGGGAAAGCCGAAGCGGCAGTTGGCATGGCGCTGCGCTGGTTAAAAGCGCTGGAGCAGGGCTTTGATGTGAAGCTCACCGCTGGTACGCACGGTGGTTGCATGCGCTTATTAGCGCGCAATGACGGTCCCGCTACGCTGGAGCAGTTGAAGGGCAAAACCATCGGCGTCACCGATATGGCGGGCGCAGATAAGAACTTCTTTTCACTGATGCTGAAAAAGCACGGCGTCGATCCCAATACCGACGTGAACTGGCGCGTATTCCCGCAAGATTTGCTGCCAATGGTGTTGGAGAAAGGGGAGATTCAGGCCGCCAGCGGCTCAGATCCTATAATGTGGCGCCTGGCGCAGAAGCCTGGCTATCGCGAAGTCGGCACTAATTTGATGGATGAATACGCCAATCTGAGCTGCTGTGTGGTGGGTACGCGTGGCAGTTTGATTCGCGAACAGCCAGAGGTGGCCGCAGCGATTACCCACGCCATCCTGCAAGCGCACGCTTATGCCGCGCAGCATCCTGAAGCGATTGGCAGCGAGTTCAACGGTCAGGCGCTGAATACCACGCCACAAGAAATTGCCAGCGTGCTGAAAACCCATACCCATGGGCACTATTCAGTGGGCAATGCGTTCGTCAAAGAAATCGATGTTTATGCGCGGGATTTGAAGGCAATAAACGTGTTGAGACCAGAAACCGATCCGCTGCTGTTTGCAAAGGGTATCACCAGTAATGTGTTGGTGTGAGGGGGCGGTTTTATAATGCGCAAACTGATGTAGCGGCATGATTTATCGCGCATTCATCGAGCAGTGTTGCTGCTCAGGAATGCGCAATAAATGACATCGCGACAAGGAAACTCAGCGAATCAGGCAATCTTCTGCGAAGTTTGAATTGCATTCGCCAGTTTGAAGTTTTCGGCCGGCTCCTGGTGAGCAAAGAGTTGAGTGCTGAGGTAACTACTGCCGCCATCCGCCAGCAAAACCACTATGCGTTTACCGTGATTTTCCGGTCGCGCTGCCACCTGTTCCGCTGCCCATAACACGGCACCGGACGAATCGCCCACCAGTACACCTTCGCTGAGCGCCAGTTGACGCGCTGCCGCATAGGCTTGCCAGGTTTCCACGGCGATCACTTCGTCATACACGCGATGATCTAAATTCGCCGGGATACGTTCGGGCGGTTGATTGCTAAAGGCGTGTACCCCGGTGATCTCCAGCGGTTCCGGGCGCAATTCGCTGGGCTGTGAACCCACGCCGGGTTCCACGGCTATCACTTGCAAGCTCGGATATTGCTGCTTCAGATAACGACCGGTGCCGGATAGCGTGCCGCCGGTTCCCACTGCCGCAATAAAGATATCCAGCTTGCCGCCGCTGTCTCGCCAGATTTCAGGCCCGGTGGTCTGAACATGCACTGCCGGGTTGGCAGGGTTCTCCAGCTGCAACAGGAAGTGAACTTCCGGCTCCGCGGCGGTGACCTTCTCCGCCAGCCATTTGGTGGCCGCGACAAAATCGCCGTTACTGGCTTCATAAAACTCTCTGAAGCCCTCGATGGTGCTGAACGGCACCACTTCAGCACCGTAAGCCTGAATCAGCTGTGTGCGTTCGATGCTGACAAAATCATTGATATAGACGCGGAATTTGTAGCCCTTAGCCGCTGCAATCGCCGCTAATCCAATCCCGGTATTGCCGCTGGTGGTTTCAACCAGCGTGTCGCCAGGCTGAATGGTGCCGTTGCGCTCGGCGGCTTCGATCATGCTGAGTGCGATGCGATCCTTGACGCTGTGATTAGGATTAAACAGCTCCAGTTTGGCGATCAGTTCGGCCTGAATCTCTTGTTGCTGAGCATAACGCGAGAGCCGCAGCAGCGGCGTATTGCCAATAAGTTCGGTGATTGACGAGGAAATTTTTGCAACCATAGTTCACCTCTTTGGTGGAGTAGCCTGCGTGGGTCGCCATGATTGGCGACCCTTCAGATGTGGCAACGTTGCTAAAAGGTGCGCCTTCACGCGCATCACCATGCAGTTACCATTTCACCGCGCTGCGCTGCCACGAGAGCAAACGGTCACGCACCAGGAATAACAGGGAGATCAGGGAAGAGAACAGCAGCGCCATCACGATCAGCGCGGCATACATATTGGCGTAGGCCGCCCAGCCCTGTGCCCACTGGAGATACCAACCCAGGCCCGATTTCACCCCCATCATCTCCGCGGCTACCAGCACTGAAAATGACGCGCCCAGCCCCATAAATAAGCCGACAAACAGATGCGGCAGTGCGGCGGGTACCGCCACTCGCAGGACTAAGAACATCGAATTGGCGCCCAGCGTGCGCGCTACATCGTAATAACGGGTATCGACGCTGGAAACGCCGGACCAGGTCAGCACGGTCACCGGGAACCAGGTGGCCAGGGCGATCAGAAATACCGCAGCGGAGAAACTCGAAGGGAAGAAGTAAAGCGACAGCGGCAACAACGCCGTGGATGGCACGGGACCGAGGAAGCGCAAAATCGGATGCACCCAATAGCCGAGTCCACGCGACCAGCCTATCGCCACGCCGGTGATAAAGCCCACCACGCTGCCGTAGAGAAAACCAAAGGCCAGCAAACGCAGAGAATTGAGCACGCTATCCAGCAGGCGCGGCCAGTCAGTGGCATAGGCTTCCACCAGTGCGCGCGGCGGTGCAAAGAAGGGCGCGGGCAACAGCGCCAGTTTGCCGGTCACGGTTTCCCACACGCCAATCAGCAGCGCCAGCACAATCAGCCACGGCCCGCTGCGCTTCAACGGTGCCAGCAGCGTCAGGCGCGGAAACACGCCAGATGCTATAGCCAACACGGTAAGCAACAACGCAATCCCGGCAAATAGTTCATGGGTTTGATCGACAAAGCGCGGGGCAGCAAAACCCTGCGGCTTATCGGGTACCGCCACCATCAGCGCCACTAACGCCCACCACAGCAACAGCGCGCCCCAGATGGCAGGTTGCAGGCGGCGCGGTGCTGCCCGGTGTTGGGCAATCGTGAGGGTTTCACTGGCCATGACTCTCTCCTTAACTCGACATGTTGCTCATGTGCGCCATGTTACTGGCGTGCTGATGGGTGGATTCAGCAGGCAGCAGTTGCGGCACATAGTGCTCGGCAAATTGCTTCGCATCGGTATCCGGGCGAATCACGTTGATCTTCTTTAACTCTTCAACATAAGTCGCGACTTCACTGCGCAGTTGGGCACCGGTTGAGTGGTGGTGGTGGGTGTGCTCTTTGAGCATCGCGGTGATGTCCTCCACCGGCACCGATCCCGGCACATAGGGCTGGAAGATTTTCGCGGTTTCGGCGGGATGATCGGCAGTCCACTGCTGTGCATCCACAATCGCCTGAGTAATGGCCCGTGCGGTGGCAGGATCGTCGCGCACCAGTGAACCGCGCAGTCCCAGCACACAGCAGGTCATGCTGGCGTATTCACCTTTCAGGTTATTGTCGACTTCCAGCAGGTTGTGCTGTTTCTTCAGCAACCAACCTTGTGGATCATCGGTGGCCAGTGCCTGTACTTCGCCTTTGCGCAGCGCCTCGCCAAACAGATCGGGCGGATATTGCAGCCAGTTGACCTGTTTATCCGGATCGATGCCCTGTTTCGCCAACTGCACAGCGAAGAAGTTACGAATCGGGCTGGCCTGATCGCTGACCGCGACAGATTTACCCACCAAATCTTTCACATCGCGGATACCGCTGTTTTGTGGTGTCAATAAGCGCATGCAGCCGCCATGGGTGCCAACGGTCAGGTCGACATCAAATCCTTGTTCCAGCGGTTTCAGCCAGCGCAACGCCATGCCAATGCCGCCATCGGCTTGCCCGGTAGCGATCGCCTGCAGCAGCGCATCGGTCGGGCCGCTGAAGTTAACCGGTTCAACGTTGAGGCCATATTTCTTGAAGAAACCCTGCTTCAGGGCAACGGAAATCGGCGCCTGACACACCGCCGTTTGTCCCCACGCCAGTTTGATAGTTTTAAGCGGTTTGTCGTCGGCGAAAACATGGCTGCTTAACAATGGATTCACCGCTATACCGGCGCTAAATAAACCCAGACCGCGTAATATTGCGCGCCGGCTCAGAAAGTATTTTTGCATTGCCATTCTGCTTTCCTTGTCATTAAAGATCACGGGCACTATCGCTTAGCGATATCCCGCCACCAAATAACAATCCCGCATGAGGTCATGCAGTTTTTCTTTATGAAAAATGACGGATAAGTTTGCCGAAAAGGCTATTTCAATGAGGAGAGAGAGCAGCTTATGGTTATTTGCTGATAACTGTCGGCTCAGTATTATTTAAGCGGGAGCGAAATATGACCACGACCTCGTCAGGCGTGAATATTGCCATTGAAAAAGTGAATCACCATTTTACGCTTGAAGGCAGTGACTTACCGGTACTGGAGAATATCAATTTACAGGTGAAAGCCGGCGAATTTGTCGCGCTATTGGGGCCTTCAGGGTGCGGAAAATCGACTTTACTGCGGTTACTTGCCGGACTGGAACCTCCGGCGAGTGGCTTGCTGGCGGAAGAGGGGAAAGCCATTACTGCTCCGGATCCATCGCGCGTCGTGGTGTTTCAGGATCCCACGCTTTATCCGTGGCGCACGGTGTATGACAACGTCGGTCTGGGATTGCAGATTCGCGGCGAGAGCCGCGCAGTTAAAGAGCAGCGGATTAACGCAATGTTGGATCGTGTCGGCTTGAAGGATTTTGCTCGTGCCTGGCCGCATCAGCTGTCTGGCGGTATGGCCCAGCGAGCAGCACTGGCTCGCGCGTTAGTGAATGTGCCACGTCTGCTCATTCTGGATGAGCCGCTGGGCAAACTTGACTCATTGACGCGATTGCGGATGCAGCAGGAGATTGTTGATCTCTGGCAGGAGCAGCAGTTCACCACGCTGATGGTAACGCATGACGTTGAAGAGGCGCTGGTGATGGCCAATCGCGTAGTGGTGTTCAGCCCGCGACCGGCGAAAGTGGTGGATGTGATTGAGGTGGATCTTCACTGGCCGCGTCGGCGTGATGACCCTAAGCTGGTGGCACTCCGCAGCCATATATTGAATCTGCTGGGGAATGAGCAGGCGGCCGCTTAAATCGCCGTAGAGAACAGTAATTCACGCAACCAGCGGTGCCCGGCATCGCGGTGCGTGCGCTCATGCCAGACCACGATTTTGTTGAACCCCTGGATAGCTAATGGAGGAGGCAAGACCTTCAAACCGGGTAAATCGTACGTTAAGCGACGCGGCACCACGCTAATCAAATCACTAACGCGTAAGATCTCAGGTAAAACTAAAAAACTGCACACTGAAAGTGTCACACGTCGCGAACGTCCAACCGCGGCTAACGCATCATCCGTCACACCCTTGAAGTTGCCTCCCACGTAGGAAACTAAGGCGTGGTCCTGCGCGCAGAAACTGTCGAGCGTTAAACCTGTCTGCGCAGACAGCGGATGGTCCTCGCGCATGAGACACAAATACTCTTCATCGTACAGCGAGCGGGCGTGCAGATCGGGTGGGGCACTGTCTGGCGTGATCAACGCGATATCGATGTCACCCCTTTCAAACTGCGCAGATAACTGCTCGTTATTAACGGGCAATACCGCCACGCGGATACCCGGTGCCTGCACCCTTAACGCGGCCATAAAAGGCACAATGACCGCACGCAGGGCATAATCGGTGGCCGCGATTTTAATGGTCATTTCGGCGGTCGCAGCGTCAAAGGCTTTGGGCTGCAACAGCTCTGACACTTCCGCCAGAATCGACTTCACGGGTTGTGCCAACTCCAAAGCCCGCAATGTCGGTACAACGCCGCGCTGCGCCCGCGTGAACAGCGGATCATCAAAACACTCTCTCAGACGCATTAGCATGCCGCTGACTGCGGGTTGCGTCAGGGCTAAACGCTCCGCCGCGCGGGTGACGCTGCGCTCATCCAGTAAGGCATCCAGCGCTTTGAGCAAATTGAGGTCGAGGTTGCGAATATCGGTTTTCATCATCTTCCGGCGATGGCGTGGCAATACCTCATCATACGCTGCCACCAGATATCACGAAAACGTATATTAAAAATAAATAATGGCGATTGGTCTTATTTCACTGAGGGTCAGATACTTCAGCCACGATTTATCCACGCTGAGACGAATGAAATGAAAATGAACGCGATTAACTGGCCAGAAGGTTTTGTACCGGGCTTTAGCGACAACTACTGTTCCAACGAAGTGATTGTGGCGGGCTTGAGTACCCAGGATATCTGGCCGCTGCTGAATACCCCGTCACTCTGGCCGTCTTATTACCAGAACTCGGCGAATGCGCGTTTCTATGACAATAAAGGTCCCGAACTGGAGCAGGGTGTACGCTTCTATTTCGAAACCTTTGGCTTCCCGGTGGAAGCGCAGGTTACCGAGTACGTAGCGCCCGTAGCCGGCGAAGCGGCCCGTGTTTCCTGGCACGGCTGGGCGGGTGAAGTGGGCAGCGACGACCGATTAGATGTTCTGCACGCCTGGCTGATTGAAGATCTCTCTGACAATCGCGTGCGCATCCTGACCCAGGAAACGCAAAACGGTAAACCGGCCGTTGAGCTGGCAAGCGCGAAACCCAATCCGATGATCAACGGTCATCAGGATTGGCTGGATGGTTTGGTTGCGGCTGCGAAAGCGTGCCAATAGATAATACAAGCCCAAAAATTTCAATAAAGCCACCTAAATGCTAATGCTGGTCAGTTAAGCAAATAAATGCGTATTTATGCTGGTGCCCATGAATGCGCACCCTACGTAAATATGTACTTACATCGTAGGGCCGCCATTTATGGCGGCCGAAAGTGCATAACTGATCGGCATTAGCCGAAAGGACGCCTATACCATAATCGCCCCTGCCTGCTGGCAATCAATCTTTAGCGAAAATCCACAGATCCTCTTTCGGCAGCGAGAGGCGGAAACGCTGATTGCCGCGGAACTCTTTGCCATATGCCCTCAATGCGAAATCATCCCCCTCGGTACGGAACAGATATTCCCAGCGATCGCCTAAATACATGCTAGTGAGCAAGGGCAGCTCAAGTGCGTTGTCATCAGAGGTGTCAGCGATATTCATGCGTTCGACACGAATCACCGCTGTGCCTTCCTGTCCAACCCGCACATCGCCACTTGGTTTACCCCACAGCGCCCATTTTGCCCCAGCAATGCGCGCCCGGCCGCCTTCAACATGGGTGATTTTACCATGCAGACGATTGTTGCTGCCCATAAACTCAGCGGCAAACAGCGTTGTGGGCTGGCTGTACATCTCTTGAGGTGTGCCTTGCTGTTCAATCACGCCGTTATTCAGCAACAGAATACGGTCAGAGATCGCCATGGCTTCGTTCTGGTCATGCGTCACCATTAAGGCAGACAATCCGAGACGAATAATCAGCTCGCGCAAGAACACGCGCGCCTCTTCACGTAGCTTGGCATCGAGGTTAGAGAGCGGTTCATCCAGCAGAATCACCGGCGGGTTGTAGACCAGCGCACGACCAATCGCCACGCGCTGTTGCTGTCCGCCGGAAAGCTGATGCGGATGGCGTTTGCCGAGATGCCCGAGCCCTAATTGATCCAGCACCGCTTGCACGCGTTGATTGATTTCTGCCTTATCCACTTTGCGCAACTTTAGCGGGTAGGCCACGTTCTCAAATACGGTTTTGTGCGGCCACAGTGCGTAGGACTGGAACACCAGACCGAGATTGCGCTCTTCAGCCGGAATCTCGCTTTTTGGCGTGCCGTCAAACACCACATTCTTGCCGATATTGATACGCCCCTGAGACGGTTTTTCCAGACCGGCTACGGCACGCAGCAGGGTGGTTTTGCCGCTGCCTGATGGGCCCAGCAGTGAAACTACTTCGCCTTTTTTCAACTGCATCGATACGCCTTTCAATACAGGATTATCGCCGTACATCAGATGCAAGTTATCTACCGATAATTCAATCATGTAATTTCACTCCAAAGCGTAAAGCGATGCCGAGGCCGATCACCACCAGCACGATATTAATCAGGGAGAGCGCAGCCACGATATCAATGGCGCCCGCTGACCACAGTGAGACCAGCATTGAACCGATGGTTTCGGTGCCGGGTGATAGCAGATACACACCGGTTGAGTATTCGCGCTCAAAAATCAGGAACATCAGCAACCAGGAGCCAATCAGACCGTGGCGGGACAGCGGCACGGTCACGTGACGCGTGGTCTGCCCAGGGGTGGCGCCCACGCTGCGTGCAGCTTCTTCCAGTTCTGGGCCGACCTGTAACAGCGTTGAGGAGATCAGGCGCAAGCCATAAGCCATCCATACCACGGTGTAGGCCAGCCAGACGCTAAAGATGGTTTGACGCAACGAGCGGAGCCAAACAATGAAGTTTTCGCGCAGCCAGTCAGCAACCGGCAGACTGGAGAGCCAGCCATTTTTCAGTGACTGATCGAGCCACATCGGAATGAACAGGAACACCCAAAGAAACGCCAGACCGGCTAACAGACCCGGCACGGCGCGCGGTACCAGCACGCTGTAATCAAGGAAGCGCGTAACCTGATCCTGCTTGCGATGCATGGCAATGCCGACAAACAGATAACAGATCACCGCCACCGCGCCGCCGATCACACCAATCAGCATCGAGTTGACGATGGCACGCAACAGATTGGGTTGATCCCAGATACTGTGGAAGGTCGCGAAGGAAATCTCATCCCACAAGGAGACGCCGACACCCCAGTGCGAGATAAACGCACGCATCACCACGCCCAGAAGCGGCACGCCGATGGTGATTGTCAGCCAGGCCAACACCACCGCACTGGCAATCCAGCGCCATTTCCCCAGCGGCAGGGCGCGAGCTTGAGATGCTTTGCCTTTCATGGTGACAAAACGATTGGCGGTGCGCATCAGCCAGCGCTGTAGCATCACCAGTGGCACGGTAAAACAGATCAGCACCACGGCGACAGCGGCCATCAGGTGGTAGGAAGGCGTGCCGAGCTTGTTGGTCAGCTTATACAGGTAGGTGGCGAGCACCATGTTGCCTTCGGGATCGCCCAGTACCAGCATCAGGCCGAACACCTCTAATCCCAGGAAGAACAGCAGCACACAGGCATACAGGATCGAAGGGCGCACCATCGGCAGGCTAACGGAAGTCATGACCTGCAATGGTGAAGCGCCGACTGTGCGCGCGGCTTCCTCCACATCGGAGCTCACGCTTCGCAGTGCTGACGAGATATAGAGATAGGCATGCGGCACATGTGTGAGTCCCGCGATCACCACGATGCTGGTCATCGAGTAGATGTTCCACGGCACCACGCCAAACAGTTGATTCGCCCATTGCGACAAGAAGCCCACCGGCCCTGCGGCAACCACATAGCCAAAGGCCAGCACCATCGGTGAAACAAAGATCGGTACCAGAATCAATGGCTCAATCAGGCGGCGGCCAGGCAGGTTGGTTCTGACCATCAGGAAGGCCAGAATACCGCCGAGCGGAATAGCAATAATCACCAGACCAAACGCCAGAATAAAGCCCGACTCCAGCGCTTTGTAAAAATCAGGGTCGGAGAAAATAAATCCAAAGGAACCGAGCGTCAGCTCTTTCTTTTTGGCGAAGAACGGCGCGGAGAGAAAACTCTGCACCACAATAAACATCAGCGGCACGTAAATAACCAATGCCGTGATCAGAACAATCAATGCACGTGGCAAACTCTGCCACTTTTTCAGTAACCTGCTCATATGCCAACCCTATCAAACACCGGAGGCGAAAGGAGATGTTATGCGCCGCAACGGGCGCATAACGTGGGGAGCATTATTTCCCGGCGGCGGTACGCCACTGTTTAATAAATTCCAGGCGTTTTGCCGGTTCCAGATATTCCAGCAGTGATTCATCTACCGGAATCGGCTTCAGAGCATCGCCCAGCATTTTGGTCATACCGTCAATGTCATTTTTGCCTTCAATATCATTGCGCAGGGAAGGGATGTCCGCCTGATTCGCCAGGATACTCTGTCCCTTTTCTGACAACACGTAATCCAGCCACAATTTAGCCGCGTTCTCATGCTCACCCTCTTCGGTGATAAACGAAACGCGAGACAGCACCAGGATATAATCTTTCGGGTAAGCGATGCCCAATGCCGGATCGTTCTTCGCTCGGGCTTCGGCATAAGAACCGAGAATATTAAAGCCAATTAAATTCTCGCCGGAAGAGACGCGCTCCATCATGGTGCCAGTTGAAGATTGTACGGTCAGACCCCCTTTCGCCATCCCCGCCAGGTTTTCTTTGTATTGCGGATCCACTTTGCTGTCCTGAACCGTCAGCATGAAACCTAATCCTGATTTTTCAATATCGTAAGTGGTCACTTTATTTTTGAATTTAGCCGGATCGGCTGCAATCATTTTAGCCAGTGCGGTGTGAGAGTCAGGCGCGGTATCTTTTGGAATGAGTTTATTGTTGTAAATAAACACCACCGGTTCGTAGGTCGTGCCGTAGGCTTTATTTTGCCACACTGCCCATTTTGGTATTTTGCTCTGCTCGGGCGAGGCATATTCCGCCGCATATTCCGTGGCCAGCTTCAGCGCGGTATCCATGGATGAACTCCACACCACATCACCACTTCCGCTCCCCGAAGCCTGCTCACTGATGTAACGGTTATAGAGTTCGGTGCTGTTCATGTCGTTATATTCAACTTTGATGCCCGGATACAGTGACTCAAAGCCTTTGATCAACGGACCCGCCGCTTTGGTGTCAGTGGTTGAATACACCACCACTTTTCCCTCTTTTGTCGCTGCATCAATGACTTTCTGATACTCAGCGGGATAACCAGCAGGTACAGCCGCAAGCGCAGAGAAGGAGAGTCCTGCCAGTACTGAGGTTGTTAAAAAACGCAGAGAGGTTTTCATACAGATCCTTTTGGTTACATTTGTTACAAGAATTTAACAGTAACCCATTGCGACTCCGATGCAATCAGAGTGTCAATTTTTTTCAGGATCTGTGAAGTTAGTTAGGTTATTAATCTGACGTTTAAATGGGGGGCTACTTGATTGGCGTTATAAATTAAGCAAGCTTTTAAAAGGTGTTATTAATATCTACGATGTAATGATTAATTGCATGAGGGATGTTGAAATGCCCAATGAAAAAATTCATTGATGTTGTTAGGTTAAAAACCAAATAATAAAAAAGGCTGTAATGGTAAAAACACTCATCAATATGGCAATCCATTCATCAAACTGGAAAAACAAAAACGATTTCATATCATTCATACCCTCATGTTAGTGAGGGCATATTGACGTTTAAAGATTAACAGAACCTTAGGGAAGTGATGAAATGGCACAAAGGGGCAATGGGTAAAGATCTTCTGATACCAGGGTTAGCCACCACGTAAGCCGCGATCACAGCTCAAGAGCGCTATTTAAAGGGTGCGGCCCATGGGCCGCCCGCAAAACTCAAGCTGACTGCTGAAACCGCAGCGCCACGCCAAAGGCAACTTCAGCGCTGACGATTAGGGCGGACTCCTCTTCCTGGAACGGGATATCGCCCAGCAATAAGCTGGCTTTCACCTTGCGCAGATCAGTGCTACGCAAGCTTAACGCCGCCATGCGTGCACTGCCGTTGTAATCAGGTGGTAATCCGGCGAAACGCTGTGTGACATATCCTGCAGCCGCGAAGCGCACGGTTGCCACGCCCGCTTTTAATACGAAGGCACCTTCCTGGCAGGCGGTGAGCGCA
The DNA here is from genome assembly GCF_020179835.1 of Pantoea sp. alder81. Classification (GTDB taxonomy): domain Bacteria; phylum Pseudomonadota; class Gammaproteobacteria; order Enterobacterales; family Enterobacteriaceae; genus Pantoea. The sequence goes on from NZ_JAIUDA010000005.1 coordinate 52,214, forward strand.
TTCGCCCCAAACAGCCGACTGTAAGGTTGTGCCGCCGCCGCAGGATCCTGCGCCACCACCACAAATTCGACAATATCGGTCACGCCGTTGGGATGCTGACGCCATACATCCTGCCACACCGCATGTGGGGTCTCGTGCTGGCAAAAGAAACTGCGCCCATTCGGCACCAGCGCCGGTCGTAACTGCACCGTGCGGAAACGTGCCTGATCCTCTTTGCCATCGGGTAACTGTACCGGACGGAAAAAACTGGCGGGCAGAGCGCCATCAATGTCCTGGCTCTCAAGATAACGCCATACCGCATCGGCATCGTCGGTCTTCCACACCAACCCGCTCAGGCCAATGGGTGACTGCCACACATCCTGACGTAAACTGGCGCGCCCCGGCTCGAAGCCGAGCAGCTCAAGATAGTTATCACCAAACACGGCCAGATGGTTACTGGATCCGAGCGAATGATGGCCGCGTTCGGTGAGCTGAAACCCCAACCGGCGAAACAGCGCACTGGCATCATCTAACTGATCGGCCACGTTGATCCCTACGTGATCCAGACGGGGAATCGGTACTGAAATCGCCATCGCTTTCCTCCTTGCTCTCATGGTCACCGCGCCCATGCTGGCGCGTCCGGTTCGGATGCTGACAGTGGCTGCCAGTTGACGTGCGTTTCCGCGCCAAAACCGGCGGCAATGCCGGCAATCAGGGTGGTGATTTGCGTATCGGTATGCTGATCCTGACTGCGCACGATGCCCTCGATTTCTGCCGTCTGAGGCAGCACATTCCAGCTGTTACCAGCAGTAATGCGCGTAATACCAAGATCCCATTGTCGATGTCGGACCGGCAGTGCATAGAGCGCGGAAATAATATGGCTACCGATCACAATCACATCGATGCCCTCATGCGGGCGCGCGGCATGCGCGCCTTTGCCGGTCAGGGTGATGTGAAAACGCTGCGTGGAATGGGTTTTCCCGGTCATGGTCATCCTTGTGCTTGTTCAGGTAAAAAGGGCTCGCCCAGCGTCAACATCAAACGGTTTGCCCAGGCAAAGAAAGCGGCGGACTGGATCACATCAAGCAGTTCCAGCGTACTTAAGCCGTGATCGCGTAATGTCTGCACCTGCTGCAGGCTAGAGGCAACAGGGGTAATGGAGAGCGTGGCGACCAGGTCAATAATTGCGGCCCAGCGTGGTGACTGGCCGTGTGCCAACTCTGCGCCCGGCGCAACGTTCAGCAGCTTTTGTACTGCCGCATCGTCTTTTGATAACTGGCTGGCTTTACGTGCATGGACAGAGGCGCAGAAGATGCAGCCATTCACTTTACTGACCACCGTGGCCGCCAGTTCACGCTCGGCACGCGGCAATCCGCCAGCGGTATAAAAGATGCCTTTGTCAGTCAGCGTGCGCTGTTCCAGCAGCGGCAGATGACGTGCCAGCAGGCGGAAATAATCGGAGTCGCTGTGGCCGTTTTTCTTCAGCGTAGCCTGTTCATCGGCGGTGAATTCATTGAGCGGTTTAGCTGCCAGCCAGGGTTCCCAGCCCAATTCCTGTTGGGTAAAGGCGGTAAGGGCGGTTTGACCGCTCAACGTCAACGGGGCATCGTGCCACTTGCCTGCTACGGCGTGCGCTTGTGTATCACTCTGCTCGCCATTGAGCAGGCGTAAGCCGGTCAGTAAACGACTCTGGAAGCTCACAAAGGCGATTAACTGTGCGAGGGTGACGATGCCACGCGGCGTCCAGCCAGCGCTTTGCAGGTTTTGAAGGTGTTTGGGGGCTGCATCCACTGGGTGCAGGCTAAGCAGTTCGGCAAAGGCGTGACCGGCTGCGAAACGCGCGTCATGTGCCTTATTCGTCACCTGCTGCTGAAAATGCGCCTGTAAACGGGTGGCGCCGTGCCAGTCGGCGACCTGCGCGGCTAAGGCAAACCGCCATTGAAGAGGGAGGTCTGCATTATCTTCACCAAACAGCACATTGTAACTCCCTTGCGTGTGCTGAGTGGCAGCGTGGCGCTCGTTACGTGCTAACGCGAGTTCCGATGCGGGGTCGATATCCGCCAGGGCGGCCAGTAAATCAACGGGTTGAGACATCATATTCTCCTGTTAAGCCTGTTCCTGAGCGCGTAGCTCAGGGGCGATATGGTCAGCAATTAATTCAATGGAACGCAGAATGTCGGCGTGTGGCGGATCGATCGAGTGCACCTGGAAGGTGATATCGGTGACACGTTGCAAGGTGGAGTCGGCGCGCAATGACGCCAACACCGCAGGCGCATCGCCAAAGTGCGCATCAAGCTGGCGCGCATGGCTTTCCAGCGTATGGCCAGTGATGACGTGGCCAGCAGCCTGAAACTGCTCAGCCTGACGCTGCAATCCTGGCTCCGCGAGGCGACGCGCATAGTCATTTGAATCAGCAACAAACGCGGTGCGCGAGGCGAGTATGCGAGGGGCAATATCGTCCGGTAGCGCGTTCAGATAGGCATCGATCATCGGATTTTGTATCGCCTCCAGCGGCAAATCAGGCTGGCCTGGCGGACGCGGCTGCGTACGTGACAACATCAAGCCATGGCCAGCGGCGCCGGCTCGCGCAGCACCTTCAACCGAGAATGTGGCGATCCACACGCGCTGTGCCAGCGTTGGCGCGGGCGGGTAGAGATGATTATCCGGATGGGCCAGTGTATCGCCGCGCCAGGCGCTCAGCAGCGTGTGCAGCTGCTCGGCAAACACGCTGGCGCGCTGATCGATGGTTAAACCAAAGGGCAGGAAAGAAGTTTTCGTGCCGCCCGATCCTAATCCGACCTCCAGCCGCTGGTTGCTGAGCAGATCCAATACGGCGGCATCCTCTGCCACGCGCAGCGCGTTTTCCATCGCCAGCGTAATAATGCCAGTGCCAAGACGAATCGTACGGGTGTGCGCGGCGACGTGAGCGAGGAAAACCAGCGGCGCAGGTAATCCGCCTTCTTTCTCATGAAAATGATGCTGAGCGATCCAGGCGCTGTCGAAACCCAAGCGTTCGGCGTGCTGAATCTGTTCGGTGGCGAGCCGATAGCGCTCTTGCGCCGACACCTCATCCAGCAGGCGGGTGAAAAAGCCAATGCGTTTACGCGTCATGCAGACTCCTTAATCAGCGGACGGAAAGCGGGGATAGCGTCAATCAGTGCACGGGTATAAGTATGCTGCGGTGCGTTAAATAATGTGACGGTGTCACCTTGCTCAACCACTTCGCCCGCGCGCAACACCGTTACGCTGTGTGCGATACGACGCACCGTGGCGAGGTCGTGGGTGATAAACAGATAGGTCAGCCCCAGCTCCTGTTGCAGCTGTTGCAGCAACTGCAGGATTTGCGCCTGTACGGTGACATCCAGTGCCGAGGTGGCTTCATCCAGCACCAGTATCGCCGGTTGCAGAATCAGTGCGCGCGCAATCGCCACGCGCTGACGTTGACCCCCAGAGAGTTCGCGCGGTTTACGTGTCAGCAATTCCAGCGGCAGTGCCACTCGCTGAGCTACGGCTTCAACCCGCTGGCGTCGAACATCGGCACTGACTTTTTCGAAATTACGCAGCGGTTCTTCGATAATGGCAAACAGCGTCTGGCGCGGATCCAGTGATGCAAACGGATTCTGATACACGAACTGGATTTTGCGTCGGAGCTGACGAAGCGCTTCACCGTGCAGCGCACTGGCATCAATGCCGTCGATCACAATGCGTCCGCTGTCGGCTTGTTCAAATCCCAGCAGAATGCGCGCCAGCGTGGTTTTACCGGAGCCGGATTCACCGACCAGTGCGTGCGTGGTGCCGCGTGGCACTGTCAGGCTGACCTGTCTGGCGACCTGTAACTGCTGCTGTTTACCGAGCGAGAACTGCTTGTTGATGGCTGAAAGCTGTATCGCCGGTGTGGAAAACTTTGCTTCAGGTGAAATCGCCAGCGCCGTGTGGTCCGGCGAAGCATCCTGTAGCAGCTGGCGCGTGTAAGGGTGTTGTGGAGCGTTAAATACCTGAGCGGCTGGCCCCTGTTCCTGAATCTCGCCGTGACGGAATACCAGCAGCCGATCGGCGCGTTCTGCCGCCAGCGCCAGATCGTGCGTGACAAACAGCACAGCGGTGCCCGATTCACGGCGCAGTACATCCAGCAGATCCAGAATGCGTTTCTGCACCGTGACATCCAGTGCGCTGGTCGGCTCATCCGCGATAATAATTTGCGGGCGCAAGGCGAGGGCGATCGCGATCAATACCCGCTGCTTCATGCCGCCAGAAAGCTGATGCGGATACTGCGTCAGTCGCTGTTGCGGATGGCTTAACCCGACTTTTTCCAGCAGTTCCAGTACGCGCTGCTGGCGCTCAGACTTGCTGATTTTCTGGTGCAGTTGCAGCATCTCACCCACCTGATCGCCGATGGTTTTCACCGGGTTGAGTGAGTTGCCGGGATCCTGCGGCACCAGGCTGATACTGACGCCGCGCAGGCTGTCCATGCGTTTAGCCGACCAGTCGGCAATGTCGGTGCCGTTTAACACGATCTTGCCGCTGTCACGGCGACCATTTTCGGCCATCAGGCCAATAATCGCCTGTGCGGTGGTGGTTTTACCGGAGCCGGACTCGCCCACCAGTGCCACCATTTCACCGGCCTGCAAGCTGAAGCTCACGTTGTGAACCACTTCACGCCACTGCCCGTGCTGTTGATAGCTGAGGGATAAGTTTTCTATTGCGAGTAATACACTCATGCGTGACCTCCGGCGATCTGTTGGCTAATCCGATTCGCCGCCAGCACCACGGCCACCACCACGATGCCGGGGAAGGTGGTGAGCCACCAGGCGGTGGCCAGGTAGTTACGCCCTTCGGCAATCAGTAATCCCCATTCCGGCGTGGGAGGTGGCGTGCCGTAACCCAGGAAGCTCAGTGTAGAGAGCGCCAGAATCGCCTGACCAAACTGCAGCGCGGCGAAGGCGATCACCGCCGTCAGCGAGTTGGGTAAGATGTGGCGCCACAGCACCTGCCAAAAACTGCCGCCGCTGCCGTAGGCCGCTTCGACATACTCGCTGCGACGCACACGCACCACTTCACCACGCGCCAACCGGGCAAAACTGGCGATGGAGGCAATCCCCACGGCCAGCGCGGCATGCACTGTGCCAAATCCCAGCAGAATCAGCACGCTGAGTGACAGCAGCAATGAGGGAATGGAAAGCAGCACATCGACAAGGCGCATCAGGGTGTTTTCCGTGCGTCCGCCCATGGCGCCCGCCAATACACCCAGCGTGGTGCCGCCAATCAGGCCCATCGCCACCGCGGCAAAGGCGGCGGCCAGTGACTGTGAAGCACCGTATACAATTCGGGTAAACAGATCGCGGCCGAGCTGATCGGTCCCGAGCCAATACGCGGATTGCGGCGCTAAACGTTGCGCGCCGGGCAATCCTTGCGTTGGGCTGTAATGGGTGAATAAACCCGGCGCGAACGCGGCCAGCAAGGCCAGCAGCATCACCGCCCAGGCCAGCCAGAGTCCGGGCTGAATATGCCAGTGGCGTTGCGGACGTGGAGTGGCGCCGCGCTGGCGGGCGGTAGCGTAATCGACGAGGCTCATCGGCTTCCTCCGGCGATAGGTTGCAAACGGGGATCGAACAGTGGCATCAGCACATCGACCAGCAGATTGATCAGGACAAAGGCCAGCGCCGAGATCATCACCACCGCCTGTAATACAGCGACATCCTGATTATTGACCGCCTGCTGCGTTAGTTGACCGATGCCGCTGAGACCAAATACGGTTTCGGTAATTAGTGCGCCAGCGATCAACTCGCCCAGTAGCAGACCAGCCACGTTGAGTACCGGTAACAGCGCATTGCGCATGACGTGTCGCCAAAGAACCCGACTTTCGCTGGCGCCTTTGGCTCGCGCCACCGCCACAAACGGCTGCGTTGAAATCTGGTCAATACTGCGCAACAGGATTTGTGCCAGCGGCGCGGAGATCGGGATCGCCACCGTGATCACCGGCAGGATTAAACCCTGCAATGGCGATGGGTTGATCACCGGTATCCAGCGCAACTGGAAGGAGAACAGCTGAATTAACGCGATGCCGAGCCAAAATGTCGGCAGCGAGATAAACAGCGCAGGAACGGATTGCAGCAACGAACGCAGCATGCGCAGCGCGGGCAAGCGAGATAACGCCGCCAGCGCAAAGGCTAGCAGCGTGGCCAGCGCAAAACCCAGCACGGCCAGCTGCAGGGTGGCGGGCAGGTTGCTGATCAACAGATCGCTCACTGACACGCCAGCCTGTACCGAATAGCCAAAATCACCGTGCAGCATCGCCAGCAGCGTATGGAAATATTGCTGCCAAAGGGGGTTATCCGCGCCATAAGCCAGCCGCATCTCCGCGATCTGATCCGGGCTTAAACCCAGATCCGGGTTCTGAAATTTAATCAGTACCGCATCGCCCGGAAGCACCTGCAGCAGCAAGAACGACAGGGTAAACGCGGCCCATAACACCAGCACACTTTGACCCACTCTTCGCAGCAGAGAACGTTGCATCATCAGCCTGCCTTAGTGTTTTTCCAGCCACGCGCCGTAGAACGAAGGACGACCCACGGCTTCAAAGCTCACGCCTTTGAACCAGGGAGCACCTGCGAACACCTGCGGCTCTTCGAAGATTGGGATCACGTAAGCCTGATCGAGCAAATAGCGTTGGACATCCCCGGTCAGAGCCAGGCGTTTAGCCGGATCCACTTCCGCTGAGATATCCACCAGCAGTGCATTCAGCTTGTCGTCACGGAAGCTTTGCACCTTGTCGCTGGAGCCGCCTTTTTGCAGCAGCGCGTTACGGTTGGTGGGGTAGAAACTGCTTTTGATCACATCCGGATCGGCACGGCCCACTTCCGTGACGTTGAGGGGCGTTTTCAGCGGATCGAGATTATCCAGCGTGGCGCTGCCCGCATCGCCCGCTTTCACCGCTAGGGCGACACCCACCTGACGCCACTGCTGTGCCACCAGTTGCAGCACTTCTTTGTTCTGCGGCTGTGGCAGGGATTCGTAGATAGCGAGGGCGAGTTTTTTACCCTCTTTCTCACGGATGCCATCGCTACCGACCTTCCAGCCCGCTTCATCAAGCAACTGTTTTGCCAGAGTTGGATCGTACTTCAGCTTGTCGGCGAGATTGACGTAACCGGCTGCTGAATTGGCAATAACCGAAGTGGCCTGCGGATAGTTAGGCGAGAACAGAGTCTGCACCACTTGCTGCGCGTTGGTAGCGTGCAATAGCGCCTGGCGCACCTTCAGATCACTGACCAGAGCATTGTCAGGACGGAAGCTGATGCTGTCATTCACACCGCGCGTCGGTGCGGCGTAAATAGGGAAGTTTTGCTGCTGTGCCTGTTTTTCGTCATAGGCCTGTACCTGACGGATAAAGTCCGCCTGGCCCGCCAGCAACGCGCCAATGCGCACGCTGTCTTCCGGCGTGACGATAATTTTGATGCCATCGAGATTGGCCGGGCCTGGCTGAGCGATATTCTTCGGGCCCCACTGATAATCTTTACGCGCGGTAAGATCGACTTCGCGTCCGAGTTTCTCATCACTGACGACAAACGGACCGGAGCCAATAATATGGCGGGCGTCTCCCAGCTGGTCGAAGCTTCGCTGCAGGGTGCTGAGAGAGACTAATCCGGAACCGATGGTTGCGGTGCCCTGTAAAAATCCCGGAGACGGTTTTTTGAAATAGAACTTCACCGTCAGCGGATCGACAACTTCGCTGTGATCGTAATTATTAATAACTTCCGAAACCGGCAAGCGCAGGGCTTTATTGCCGAGGCCGTAGGTATCAAAGTTTTTGGCTACCGCGTTGGCATCGAGCGGCGTTCCATCGGAGAAGGTGACGCCCGGTCGAATTTTAAAGGTATATTCGGTTTTATCGGCGTTGCTGCTCCAGCTTTCCGCTACCCAGGGTTCAACCTGCAGCGTCTTTGGATTCTGCCACGTCAGCTTATCGGTGATCTGGTTGAGAATACCGCCGTTGGGGTAGAAACCACCGGCCGGGGGATAGAGGTTGGTATGGGGTTGCTGCTCAAGATACACCAGCGTGCCGCCTTTGACCGGCGTATCCGCTGCGTGCGCGCTAAAAATCCCTGTTAGCAGGGCTAGGCTCAGTGCCTGCAAGTGAAAATGCTTACTCATGGTGAATTCCTTATGATTCAATAGCCCGTCGGGCGGATTTCATCATCAAATGCCGCACTCGCGAGGAGAACCAAGGAATTGCACTAAGCTTTTGCGAAAAAAATAAAATGAATAGACTTGTGGGAAATAATTAAGATTCTTCGCCGCTCAAACGTGGCGTTAACTCTCTATAATGTAGAGGTTTTATATTTATGGCTGACATCTTGAGGGTAGTTTAATGAGAGCATATTTGATCCCAGGTTTAATGTTTATGCTGTCAGCGTGCTCAAGTTCCGTCGGGCATAATTTCGATACCGCGAACATTCAGAAAATACAGACCGGTAAAACCACCAGAGCCGAGTTGATAAATATGTTTGGACCGCCTGACTCTGAATCCCCTTATCCGGAAGGGCAACGTCTTATGATGTGGAAGTACAGCGAGGCCCGCACGCTGGATACCACCGCAGGCAAGACGCTTACCGTGCAAACTAAAAATGGCCGGGTGTTTACTTACACATTGAGTAAGAGTTGAGGGCAGGAAAACGATATGCTCGTGCAACGGCAGCCCGAATTCCTCGTGTTTTTGAGCGTTTTATTGAACCCGGAAAGAGATGTGAATAGGCGATGCTAAGAGAAAATTTCAGCGATCTGGTGTATCTGGTGATGGTCGCGCGAGAACGCAGTTTTACCCGTGCCGCCGCCAAATTGGGTGTCTCTCAATCCGCGCTAAGCCATGCTATGCGCGGCCTGGAAGAGCGGCTTAAGACGCGGCTGTTGACGCGCACCACCCGCAGCGTGGCACCCACGGAAGCCGGTGAACAACTTATCCAGAATATAGCGCCCTTGATGTCAGATATTGAAAAAGCGCTGGTAGCTTTGACCGAACACCAGACGCGGACCTCGGGCAATATCCGGATTACCGCCGGCGAACATGCGCTGCACTCCACGCTTTGGCCATTAATTAAGCCGTATCTTCAGGAATATCCTGACGTGAACATTGAGCTCTCTGTTGATAACACGCTGACCGACATTGTTAGCGGGCGTTTTGATGCGGGGGTGAGATTAGGCGAGCAGGTGGAAAAGGATATGGTGGCGGTGCGCATCGGCCCTGACTGGAGAATGCTGGTGGTTGCTACGCCCGAGTATTTTAAACATCACGGTATCCCTGAAACGCCCTACGAGTTGCAGCATCACAACTGTATCAATATGCGCTTGCCGACATTGGGTGGATTGTATAACTGGGAGTTCACCAAAGATAAAAAAGAGATTCGCGTTAAAGTGGAAGGTCAGCTTATTTTCAATAACCTCAGTTCGCGCATTGAAGCGGCACTCAGCGGCATGGGTATTTTGTATGCGCCTGAAGATTCCGTTCGGAAATATATCGATGAAGGTCTGTTGCAGTGTGTATTGATCGACTGGTGTGAACCCTTTAGTGGTTACTATTTGTATTATCCCAGCCGCAAACAGCATACGGCGGCGTTTTCAAAGCTGATCGACGCCGTGCGCTATCAGGGTTAGTCAAAGCATTACGCCCATTAGTGAGTTTTGTTCATAAACCCATCCTGAATTGACTACCTTATCAATCAATCCGCGTGATCCTACACTCTTAGCTGCAATCAATGTGGCCGCCCGTTCCAGAGCGGTCACCACCTGAACCTGAAGCACGGAGCCCACATAATGAGAATGGCTGTTGCCCTCATACTGGCGTTATCTGTCTCAGCTGTTTCTGCAAAGGAGAACACATCGATGATCACTGTCTGGCAAAGTGGTGAAAAACCTTCTGTAAAAGGCAACTCAGAGTATTTCACCGGTACGGTACGTATTGATGCGCCGTTTCAGGGAAGCGAACCTGCACGTATTGGCGGTGCGACGGTGACCTTTGAACCCTCCGCGCGCACGGCATGGCATACCCATCCGCTTGGGCAAACGCTGATCGTGACCGCAGGTCTGGGGCGCGTGCAGGAGTGGGGCGGTGAAGCGCGTGATATCCGTCCGGGCGATGTTGTGTGGATCCCGGCAGGCGTTAAACATTGGCACGGTGCCGCACCGGAAAACAGCATGTCTCACATCGCTATCGCTGAAGCTGAAAACGGCAAGGTGGTGGAGTGGCTGGAGAAAGTCAGCGATGAGCAGTACGAGGACGCTAAAAAGGCTTAAGAATACGCATCAGTTAAGAGAATGGGGCTAAGATAAGAATCTCACCGTGCCGGTATTCAAACCGGTGCGGTGTACGCCATTTAACAATCCTTTAAAATGCGTTTTGTGTAGGCTTATATTCATTTTTGCAAACCATTCCCAATTAGTTTCTGATGTGCAGTTAACCCTATAAACCATCATCGATAATTTAATAAACTTCTGTTTTATAAACACTATTTCACTTTTATTATCTCGTAATACATCAATATGCATTAATTAAAAATGCATACGACAATAATATGTTTTACCCATTACCCGCCGCCATCACACACTGCTCGCCATCATCATTGAGGAAAAGGATTTGGCGTATGTCATATCGACTGAGCTTGTTAGATAAATCGCCGATTGCCGATGGAGAGAGCGCTTCGCATGCCCTGCATCGCACATTACAGCTGGCGCAGCAGGCTGAAGCCTGGGGCTATCACCGTTTCTGGCTGGCGGAACATCACAACACTGACCGCCTGGCGAGTCCCTCTCCTGAACTGCTGATCGCCTGGATCATTGGCCAGACCCAGCACATTCGCGTCGGGTCCGGTGGTGTGATGTTGCAACACTACAGTCCTTATAAAGTCGCCGAAAACTTCAACCTGTTAGCCTCGCTCGCGCCTGGCCGTATCGATCTCGGTGTGGGTAAAGCGCCTGGCGGTTTACCGCTCTCCACCCGCGCCTTGCAGCAGGGCATTCATCAGGATGAGAAAGGCAGCTTTGCTGAACAGCTTTCACTGCTGGATAGCTGGCTGGATGTTCCGCCGGTAGGCGATGAAGAGATCCTGCGTGCCACGCCGCAGCCGCCACGTCCGGCAAACCGATTCCTGCTGGGAGCCAGCGAGCAAAGTGCCCGGCTGGCAGCAGAACTGGGCTGGCAGCTGGTGTTTGCGGCACATCACAACGGCGATCCGCTGTTGATGGAGCAGGTTTTGAACAGCTATCGCCAATACAGCAACGGCAAGCAGGCGCTGGTGGCCGTGCAGGTGGTGGTCGCCGATTCACCGGCTGAAGCAGATTTGCTGGTGGATAATTTGCGTGTCTATCACGTCAGTGTAAAAGACGGCCCGAGTGTCAACGTGGGCAGCGTTGAGCAAGCAGAACGCTACGTGCGTCAGGGCGGTTATACCGATTATGTCATTGAGCCGCGCACGCCATCGTTGCTGAAAGGCACTGCTGCTCAGGTGCACGCCAAACTGGATGCTTTGCACCACAATTTTGGCATTGAAGAGTTTGTGATTGATACCCCGATTGCTGAGGAGCAGGCGCGAGTGAAATCTCTCGAACTGCTGGCAACGCATCGACTGGTTGCGGCGTAATCCGGAGATAACCATGACTCACACAAGCGAACAGCAACTGATTGACTGGCGACGCGAGCTGCACAGCTGGCCTGAGCTGTCAGGATATGAGGTAGAAACCACGGCGCGTTTACGCCGCTGGCTACAAGACGCCGGCTTGCGGTTGCTCGATTATCCGCTGGAAACCGGTCTGGTTGTGGAAGTGGGTCAGGGTGAAACGCTGATCGCGTTGCGAGCGGATATTGATGCCCTGCCGATTCATGAAGCCACCGGCCTCGCCTACCGTTCGCGTAATGCGGGGGTCATGCACGCCTGCGGCCATGATGTGCACAGCGCGGTGATGCTGGGCGCGGCATTGCAACTCCATGCGCTGGAAGATCAGCTGCCGGGACGCATCCGTATTCTGTTCCAGCCAGCCGAAGAGAATGCCACTGGGGCGCGCAAGTTTATCCATGCTGGCGTGCTGCAGGATGTGCAGGCGATCTTTGGTATGCACAACGAGCCAGGCTTACCGACGGGTGCCTTCGCCACGCGCGGTGGGGCGTTTTACGCCAATGCCGACAAGTTTGTGGTGCGCGTCGCCAGCCCTGAACAGGGCGTGGACGCCATCCTCGTGGCCAGTCAGATCATTCAGGCACTGCAATCACTGACCAGCCGCAGTTTTAACACGCTGGATAGCCTGGTGTTGAGTGTGACCCGCATTGATGCCGGTCAGTCTGGCAATACTTTACCGGGTGAAGCTGAGTTTGGCGGCACGGTGCGCACCCATGACAAGCAGGTGCGGGCGCAACTGGAACAGCGCGCGCGACAGATTGTCGAGCACATTGCTTCGGCGAACGGTGCCACCGCGACGTTCAGCTGGCATCCGGGGCCGCCGGTGTTAGAAAACGATGCACGTTGGGCGCAGTTTGCCAGCGAGATTGCACAGCAGGTGGGGTATCGCGTGCACACCGCAGAACTGCATCTTGGCGGCGAAGATTTTGCTTATTACCTGCAGCAGATTCCTGGCGCGTTTGTCAGCATTGGCAGCGCCAGCGAATTTGGTTTGCATCACGGCGGCTTCAATCCAGACGAAGCACTGATCGCCCCAGCCGCGCACTACTTCACCCAACTGGCGCAGCAGGCCTTGCAGCACCTCAATGCACGATGTCGTGACGCCGTTCTGAGTTAGCACACCTTACCCAATATCCTCCGCTCTGTATGGCGACGAAACGGTCGCCGTCAGGCTATGCCATGGAAAAGAGAGAACACTATGACTGCAAGACAACTGCGACTCGGCACCATTCTGCATGGCGCATCCGGCAATATGTCCGCCTGGCGTCATCCGGCGGCGCAGGCTAATGCCAGCATCAATTTTGACTATGCGAAGCACATCGCGCGCAAAGCGGAAGCCGGCAAGCTGGACTTTCTGTTTGTCGCCGATGGGTTGTTTATCAATGAAAAATCGATCCCTCATTTTCTCAATCGCTTCGAGCCGCTGACGCTGCTGTCAGCGTTGGCGGGAGTGACTGAGCATCTGGGTTTGGTCGGTACGGTCTCCACCTCGTACAGCGAACCCTTCACCGTTGCTCGCCAGTTTGCCAGTCTCGATCACCTTAGCGGCGGACGCGCGGGCTGGAACGTGGTGACCTCGCCTTTAGAAGGATCGGCAAAGAACTTTTCGCGCCAGCAGCACCCGGAGCACGCGCTGCGCTATCGCATCGCGGACGAGTATTTGCAGGTGGTAAAAGGGCTGTGGGATTCATGGGAAAACGATGCCTTTGTGCGGAACAAAGAGAGCGGTCAGTTCTTCGATGCGGCCAAACTTCATACCCTTAATCACCACGGTGATTTCTTCCAGGTGCAGGGGCCACTGAACATCGAACGCACGCCGCAAGGACGTCCGATCGTGTTTCAGGCGGGTGCATCAGAGGATGGTAAAAAGCTGGCAGCCCGTCACGCCGATGCCATTTTCACCCATCAGCCGACGCGCGAAGAGGCGCAGGCTTTCTATAAAGATGTGAAAAAGCAGCTGGTGGCAAACGGACGTGAGCCGCAGGATCTGCATATATTCCAGGGCGTTGGCGTCATTGTCGGCGACGATGCGGAAGACGTCGAGCGCCAATACCAAACTACCGCCGCACTGGTGTCTATCAACGATGCTTTGAACTATCTCGGTCGCTTCTTCGATCACCACGACTTCTCACAATACCCGCTTGATGAGCCTTTCCCGAACATCGGCGATATCGGCCAAAACAGCTTCCGTAGCACCACCGATGAAATCAAACGCAAGGCAATCGAGCACGGCCATACGCTGCGTCAGGCCGCGCTGGAAGCGGCTACGCCGCGTCCGCTGTTCTTTGGCACGCCAGAAGAGGTGGCGAATGGCTTACAGCTGTGGTTTGAAACGGAAGCCACCGATGGCTTCATCATTCAGGGCGGTACGCCGGATACCTTCGAACGCTTTGTCGATCGCGTCATCCCCATATTGCAAGCGCGCGGCCTGACCCGCAGCGAATACCCCGGCACCACGCTGCGTGCCAGTTTCGGTCTGAAAGATCCCGTTAATCAGTTCACACAACAATAAATTAAAGAGAAAACACGCTATGCAGAAGAAATCCCTTATTGCGCTGATGTTGCTGAGTTTAAGCAGTGCGGCTTTGGCTGAAGAAGTGGCGGTGAACGGTCAGCAGATCAGTATCGAAGCCAACAAAACGCCGGTGAACACCGCGGAAAATCCGGCTGCGGTGGCGCAAATTCCTGCCGGACATAAGTTTGCCGTGCCGGGCTCATTTACCGTGGCGGTGGCCGCACTGAACTCGCCGCCGTTAACGGTGTTCAGCGATGACAACAAAACCTTGCTCGGCAGCGAAGTAGACATCGCGCGCCTGGTCGCCGACAGCCTGGGATTGAAACTCAATGTGGTTCCGACCTCCTGGGAAGACTGGCCGCTCGGCGTGGCTTCAGGCAAATATGACGCGGCGATTACCAATGTCACCGTGACCAAAGAGCGTAAAGAGCGCTTTGATTTCGCCACCTATCGCAAAGATTCCCTGGGTTTCTACGTGAAATCCAGCAGCCAGATTAAGTCCTTGAACAAAGCTGAAGACATCGCCGGGCTGCGCATCATTGTGGGTTCTGGCACCAACCAGGAGGCGATCCTGCTGGCGTGGGATAAAGAGAATCAGGCTAAAGGATTGAAGCCTTTTACACCGGTTTATACCAAAGATGATGCTGCGCAAACGCTGGCATTGCAGGCGGGCCGCGCGGATGCCTATTTCGGTCCGAATGTGATTGGCGCGTGGAAAGCCGCGTTAACCCATCAAACCAAGCTGGTGGGCAGCGTGGATGGTGGATGGCCGAAAGCCGCACACATCGCAGTGACGGTGAAAAAAGACAACGGGCTAGTGCAGCCGATTAATACGGCACTCAATGGTGTGATCAAGAACGGTGATTACGACAAAGTACTGAACCGCTGGGGGGAAGGCGTGGAACGTCTGGATCAGTCTGAAATCAACCCGGCCGGACTCGGCGATTAAGGAGGCAGCATGAGTCAGCAATTTTTCCGCGAAGTGCATCCTGAGGCCGAGGAGTTAAAACCCATCATCACCGGCCTGTTTGGTGAATATGCCGCGCGTTACGGCGACTTCTTCAAAAGTGCCAACGAAGTCGAGCTGACCGAATGGTACTTGCCGCCGCGCGGGCTTTTTATCGTGCTGGAGCGTGACAGTGAGATCATTGCCATGGGCGCCTATAAGCCCTATGACGCGGTGACCGCCGAGTTTAAGCGCATCTGGACGCGTAGCGATCTGCGCCGTCAGGGATTGGCGCTGCTGATTTTGCAAGAGCTTGAGCGCCGTGCCTTACGCGCGGGTTATCAGCGTGTGTTCCTGACCACCGGATTTCGTCAGCCGGAAGCCGTTCAGCTGTATATCGGCCATGGCTATCAGCCACAGTTTGCGCTGCTGGAAGATATGGAAATCTACAGCCAGCCACCTCATGACGGGCGTTTACGCTTCCTCAAGGTGATTGATGTGCACAGTGTGGCGCAAGCCAGTTAAGGAGTTGAGATGAGTAAGCAACAACACTTAACCGTGGTCCCTGCACGTTATCCGGGGCGGATCATCGGGGCGTTTGTCGCGCTGTTTATACTGGCCAGCGTGGTTGATTCAGTAGCCTTCAATCCCCGCTGGGAATGGAGCGTGTTTGCCCGCTGGTTCTTTGACCCCGTGATCCTCACGGGGCTGGGGCAAACGCTGTTGCTGACCTTGTTCGGTACAGTTCTAAGCCTGATTTTTGGTGGCCTGCTGGCGCTGGCGCGACTCTCTTCCTCATGGTTATTGAGCACGCTGGCGTTTGGCTACATCTGGCTCTTCCGCTCGCTGCCGCTGATTGTGGTGCTGATCATTCTGTATAACTTCTCCTATCTGTACGACACGCTGTCACTCGGTGTGCCCTTCACGGCGCTGTCATGGGGGCATTTCCAGACCATTAATGTGCTGGGGCAGTTTCCGGCAGCGGTGATTGGATTGACGCTGGTGCAGAGCGCCTACAGTGCGGAGATTATTCGCGGCGGATTTTTGGGCGTCGATCACGGTCAGTTTGAAGCCGCGTCAGCACTGGGATTATCCTCGTCACGTCGGACCTTCCGCATCATTCTGCCGCAGGCTTTACGCGCCATTATTCCGACCACTTTCAATGAAATCATCAGCCTCGCCAAGGGCACTTCCATGGTGTACGTGCTGGCGATGCCGGAACTGTTTTACACCATCCAGATGATCTACAACCGCACGCAGCAGGTGATCCCGCTGTTAATGGTGGGTGCGGCCTGGTATCTGATTATCACCACCGTATTGTCACTGCTGCAGCACAGCGTTGAACGTTGGCTGGCTCGCAGCGTGACGCGTGAACCGCAACCGTCGCGCTGGCGTCAATGGCGCAATCGGTCTGCCACCGCCAATGAGGAGCTTTCCCATGTCCGAAGCCATTGATTATCGCAATCTGCATACTTCCGGTGCCATCAGCATTACCGGCGTCAGCAAGTCGTTTGGTAAACACAAAGCGCTGGATGACGTGTCGCTGGAGCTGGAACCCGGCTCGGTGACGGTGATTCTTGGCCCGTCGGGTTCAGGGAAATCCACGCTGCTTCGCACCATTAATCATCTTGAGCGCGTGGACGAAGGTTTTATTCAAATCGACGGTGATTACATCGGCTATCAACGTCGTGGTGACAAGTTGTATGAGCTGAAAGAGAAGGCGATTTTGCGCCAGCGTATTAACGTCGGTTACGTGTTTCAGAACTTCAATTTGTTCCCGCATCTGACGGTGCTGGACAACCTGATCGAGGCACCGATTGCCCATCGTCAATTATCGCGACGCGAGGCGATTGAGCGTGCGGGAGAGTTGCTGGATATTGTGGGATTGCGCCATAAAGCGGATGCCTGGCCGCGCCATCTTTCGGGGGGACAGCAGCAGCGCATCGCCATTGCGCGTGCATTGATGCTGAATCCGCGTGTGATGCTGTTCGATGAACCGACATCGGCGCTCGACCCCGAGTTGGTGGGTGAGGTGCTGGACGTCATTAAGAAGCTGGCACGATCCGGTACGACGTTAGTGATAGTGACGCACGAGATTGGCTTTGCGCGCGAAGTGGCAGATCAGGTGGTGTTTATGGTTGATGGCCACATTGTCGAGCAGGGCAGCACGCACCAGGTGTTGAATCAACCTCGCCATGAACGTACGAAACGATTTTTGGCGCGAGTGCTGTGATGGAAAGAATCATCTTCAGCGCGCTGGCCGCGTGGTTATTCAGCTCGCCGCTGTTGGCAGCAGAACCACTGGATGCCAAAAACAACGAAACGCCGATCAACATTCCGGCTAATCCACAGGCGATTGCCAAAATTCCGGCCGGTTTCCATTTTGTCACGCCGGGCTATTTGACGGTGGCGACAACGGCATCGAATTCACCGCCGATTGGTTTGTGGGCATCAGACAATAAAACGCTGATTGGAAGCGACCCTGATATTGCCCGTCTGTTGGCCGACAGTTTGGGCTTAAAACTCAAACTGGTGCCTGCCGCCTGGGAAGACTGGCCGCTGGGTCTCACCGCCGGACGTTATGATGTGGCGATGTTTAATATCGCCGTGACGGAAGAGCGTAAGAAGAAGTTCGATTTCGCCACTTACCGGGCGGATAACCATGCGTTTGCGGTGAAAACGGACAGTGCGATTACTGCCATCAAAGGGCGCGAAGATGTGGCGGGAAAACGCATCATTGTCGGTTCTGGCACTAACCAGGAGAAAATTTTGCTGAGTTGGGATGCGAAAAACCGCGCGCAAGGGTTGGCACCGGTTCAGCCGATTTATCTCAACGATGATGCCTCAGCGACGCTGGCGTTGCTCTCCGGGCGCGCGGATGCTTCATTTGGTCCGCAAGCGATGGCAGCCTGGAAAGTGGCGTCACGCGGACAAACGAAAATTGTCGGGCACGGACCTTTTCGCGCCTGGGTGGCAGTGACCACCAAAAAAGGCAACGGTCTGGATGTAGCTCTGCAGCAGGCGATCAATGGCGCGATAACCAGCGGGCAATATCAACAGGTGCTGGCGCGCTGGGGAGAACAGGAGGAGGGCGTGGAGGCGTCACAGGTCAATCCGCCAGGGATTGTTTATCAATAAGTGAATATTTGTTAATTGAGAGAAAACTCACACCTTGACGGCTGTGAGTTTTTTGTTTTTCAGCGTTACTGTGAATTACTTCATTTTTTATTAATGTGTCGCATGTTTTAAACGATAAAAGCCGATGTTTTGACCGTGAAATAAGTTCCGCTCGTATTTAATTAAGCGCTTCAAGTGTGTTTTTCATCTTCTCTTACAAGGATCAGTATTGTTTAGCTCACCGGTGAAATGTCATATTGACGTTTCCAGAGGGAATGTGAGGTTGAAAAAGAGTAAAAAGGATTTTAAACGGGTCTGGCTTAACCTGCATTACCCAATCAACGCATAAACAGATTGGGGTTAACATGTTAGTTGAAAATATAAGAAGTCATCTTAATGCCTGCCACGCGCGATCTTCAAAGTGCAGAAAAATTAAGCACCAGAGGTCTGGAGGAGTTTTCATGGAGTCAAGGGTCAAGAAACTGGAAGAGACAGTGGCCATTATCGCCACAGATATTGCCGTTATTAAATCGAATTATGCCACTAAGCAGGATATGGCAGAAGTCAGGACGGAAATTGTAGAGGTCAAATTAGAAATAGCGGAAGTGCGGTCCGAGGTTCGCGAAGTGAAAGCCGATATTACGTCGGTAAAAGAGAATTACGCGACCAAAGCGGATGTACTGGCGATCAGGGGCGATCTGTACCAGGCGCTGAACAAACAAACCAAATGGATGGTTTCAATGCAATTCGTCACGTTAGGACTGGCGTTAACCATCGCCAAAGCGATATTTTAATCCTGTGCACAATGGCGGTTCAGTCGCCGCCATTGCACAAGTATCTTAGGTTGTGGCTTTACGAACCCACAGTGCAGCATCTCCCGCAGGAAGCGGGCGGGCAAAGTGATATCCCTGAAACAGATTACAGCCCTTATCGCGCAGGTAATCGAAGTACTCCTCGCTCTCGATACCTTCAGCCAGCACATTCAACCCCATCTCACGCGACAGTTCGATAGTTTTATGTACCACAATCGCAGCTGACTCGTTTTCAAAAATATGCATAATCAATGATTTATCGATTTTGATATCATCGATGGCGAAATCGCTGATCGATTTAAGCGATGAATAACCCACTCCAAAATCATCGATTGCCCACTTAATGCCCAGTTGACTGAAGTGCGAAATAACATCACCAATTCTTTTTTGATCGTAGATAAAGGTGGTTTCCGTGATCTCAAATTTTAATCTTTCCGGACTGATTCTGTGATGCGAAAGCGTTAGCAGTGTGTCTTGCGTGAAATCCCGATGCATGAGTTGTAATGGGCTGATGTTAATTGAAAACTTCAGATTACTCAGGTTATACATGCGATCCCAATCAGACATCTGCTGTAGCGTGCGTTCCATCACCCACTTACCAATCTCTATAATTAAACCACTTTTTTCAGCAACGGGAATGAACACTTCTGGCGAAATAAAGCCTTTGACCGGATGTTTCCAGCGTAGCAAGGCTTCAAAGCCAATCAGTTTTTTTTCGTTATCGACCTGGGGTTGATAATAGAGATCTAACTCATTTTTTTCGATGGCGTTAGAGAGTTCACGTTTGATTAAGTCGGTTTCAGAATAATCGCCACGCGAAGTGAATACGGTGAGTAATAGCGCAATAATCGGGACGCTGCAATTAACAATATAGAAGCCTGACTCTTCTGGAATATTCATTTGGAAAGCGTCATTCTGCCAGGTCACTCCAGTGACAATAAATAGCAGATAGATCGTCAGGCATATGATGGGAAAAACTTTACTGAGGTAAGCCGACTGTTGGCGTAATACCAGAGCTGAACCTACGGTTAACGCCAGTAAATAGTTGTATTCGGAGTGCTTACCCGCCGCATGATAATTGTCCAATAACAATAATAAGATGATGCTGAGCAACAGTGCGTGCACAATGATGTAGAGATTACGTTTCAACCCACTGCAAAAGGCTGCGAAGCTGATATAGCCACCCAAAGCGGTGCTAACACAGTACAAACAGGCAATGTCGTAATGGCCACTGGCGAAGTTAAACAGCGCCATATAAATCCCGGCAAGAATGCTTGATATCCCGGCAATCAACAAGGTTAAACGAAGCTTTTTCTCCAGGCTGTCACCTTTCAATATAAATGGCAGGTTGCGAATCATTGAATATCTTGAACTGAAATAAGAGATCATTAGCTATTCTCAGTTTTTAGTCATAATTATATAATGTTTTCAGTCAGGTATATTAAGGAAAAGCGTGACGGCTGTCATAACTGTTTTCACGTTATTTACACTCACCCAAGCTGCATTGTGATTTGACCTACGTTAGGGGAAACGGACACTTTCCCGGATTATACTGGCTGATTGAGGTGACTTAAGTCGATTATTCCCATTTGTATGCGGCAGGTTAAAAAATCGCGAAAGCCGCAGCGCATTTTCTGCTTAGCGCGATTGTGCCTACCCTATGGCAAGTCCACACGTTAGAATGAAACCTCAGTGCCTTAAGGTAGTTGCAGTGCCAGAGGCAAAAACAACAAGCGCTGGACACGTATTCAGCCTGGCCTGGCCCGATTGTGAAACCCACTTTAAAACGACTGGTTGCAATGAAAATACGCTTTCTATCTGCCAATGAGCTAAAGCTTGCCGAAGTGCGCACCATCCTGGAGCCGGTTGGCGTTGAAGTCATTCCTATCGCCCGCCGCATCGAAGAGATTCAAACCGAAAACGAAGTGGAATTGGTGCGGGATAAACTGACCAAAGCCTTTTCCATTATCGGTCGTCCACTATTTGTTGAGCATACTGGCCTGTATCTGGAGGGGCTGAATGGTTTACCTGCCGGGTTAACGCGCATTTTCTGGAGCCGATTGAACGCCGAACGCTTTACCAAACTGGTTAACGGGCTGGATAGCCCCAACGTCACAGCTAAAACCGTACTGGGTTACTGTGATGGCCGTAAAATGTACCAGTTTGAGGGCGAACTGCGCGGCACCATTGCCTCTGCTCCCGCCGGCCCGCGCGAGTTTCAGTGGGACTGCGTATTCATTCCCGAAGGGCATTCGCAGACTTTCGCTGAAATGGGTGAATTCAAAAACGAAATATCCATGCGCAGACTGGCTCTGGATCGTTTCGCCACCTTTCTCAAAACATCACGGGGACTGGCATGAAACCGGAACTCAAACGCGCCTACGATGCAGGCAAACTGATCCTGTTTGCGGGCGCGGGTATTTCACGCAATCTGGGTTTGCCGGAGTGGCATGAGCTGATTGCGCATCTGGCCAAAGAACTGGGTTACGACCCGAAGATCTTTAATACTTATGGCACACATCTTTCGCTGGCGGAGTATTACAAGCAACGCAAAGGTTCGCTCGGACCATTACGCAGCTGGATGGATCGTGAATGGCATCGCCCGGATATTGACGTGCGCAGCTCTGAAATTCACACCATGATCACCCAAGGTAACTTTTCACGCATCTACACCACCAATTACGATCGCTGGCTGGAGATGGCGCATGAAGCGCATAATGTGCCGTACAGCAAAGTGGCCAATGCCGCAGACCTGGTGTCTTTGACTGAAGACAAGCGCCACATCATTAAACTTCATGGTGATTTTGACGATGATACTTCTATCGTGCTGGACGAAAGCAGCTACTTCGAACGACTCTACTTCGATTCGCCGTTGGATATCAAACTGACGCATGACGTGATGGGCAACTCGGTGTTGTTTGTCGGGTACAGCATCAGTGACTTTAACATTCGTCTGTTATTCTACCGCCTGACGAAAATGTGGGGCCGCACCGGCCTTGCCACCGCACGTCCTAAATCTTACCTGTTCACCAACCGTAACAACCCGGTGGCGAAAGAGGTATTGGGGCAGTGGGGCATCGAAATGATCGTTTCAGAAGAGGACGATCCGCGCAAAGCGCTGGCGACGTTCCTGGAAGAATTACTGGCTTGATGAGCAGAAAGTGATTGCTCAAAAGTTTGCTTAGAATATACTGTATATAAATACAGTAAACCGAGGTGCATCATGGCAGTCGAAACCAAATATGTTGTTGTCAGAAAGGGTGAAGAGAGAATGACGTTTGCCAATAAAAAAGACGCGGATGCCTGGGACAAAATGCTCGATATGGCGGACACCTTTACCGACTGGCTGCAGCAGCATCAGCCTGAACTGGGTGAGGCGCAGGCTGAAGCGTTGGGCATGTTACTGGCTGAACAAAAAGATGCGGTACAGCATATTCTCCGCACCAGCAAATTACCGGACACGGTAAAGGAAGAAGCAACAGCCGAAGTTGAGACTGAAGCCTCTGCCGAACCTGAAGCCTCAACCGAAACTGAAACGTCTACAGAATCTGAAACCTCTGCGGAAGCGGAAACGGTTAAACCAGAAAAGAAAGTGCGCGCGGTTAAAGCTGCCTGATACTTTGCTGGAGCTGGAGCTGGAGCTGGAGCTGGAGCTGGAGCTGGAGCTGGAGCTGGGAGCGGCCAGAAGGTCGCTCCTGTTACCGTTACTGAAACTCTACAGCTTGATCTGATAACGTGTGCTTCGCCCGCCGCCCGGCAATTTCTTCAGACAACCTTTCTCCAGCAACTCCGTTAAATGACGCGTCGCCGTAGCCTTACTGACCTTCGCCACTTTTTGATATTGGCTGGCACTGATGCCATCAGCAAACCCGTTTTCACCGCCATCCAGCAAGCGATTCAATACGCGATTTTGATCGGCGTTTAATTGCGCGTTGTGATGAATCAGCCAGAATTTCGCCTTGTTCTGTATCCGCGTCACGGCTGCCAGCGCCTCTTCCAGGCTGTCATTGAGTACGTCGAGGAACCACAGCATCCAGTCTGTGATGTCCATATCGCCGCGCTGTGTCTCTTGTAAAATTCGATAATAATCCGCGCGCCGGGTCAGAATTGATGACGACATGGCATATAACCGAATGCTTAGGCTGTCTGCTTGCGCCAGCGCCAAATCAGTCAGTGCGCGCGTAATACGACCGTTACCATCATCGAATGGATGCAGCGTGACAAACCACAGATGGCAAAGGGCGGCGCGCAGCAGTGGGTCGAGCTGAACCTCGCTTTGGCTGTGATTAAACCAGCGAATAAATTGATCGAGCTGCCGTTCAAGCCCGTCACGCGGTGGCGCTTCAAAATGCACGGTCGGACGATCGATGCGCCCGGACACCACCTGCATCGGTTCTTCACCCCGCAAAGTGCCCACGTTCAGGCGCTTTATCGTCCATTCACTCGCCGGAAAAAGCCACTGATGCCACAGACATAACCGCTCAAACGTGAGAGGCGCATCGCGCTGGGTGATGGCATCCATCATCATTGTGGCCAGTCCTTCGGAGCGTTCGGAAACAGGATAAGGCTGCTCCAGCGAAACGCCCAAACGTCGCGCAAGGGAAGATCTGACCGACTCTGCGTTCACGCGCTCATCTTCAATGGCGGAGGAAGACAGGATGTTGGTGAGCAACGTATTCAACGTTTGCGTATCGGTGTTATCGGATATGCTTGCGCGGCCCAGCAAAATGCCGCGCTGCTGCTGGAGATAGCGCAATCGTGGCAGGAGTTTTTCCTCTTGCCAGCGAAATTTTGGCCACTCAGGTTGTTGCCATATCCACATAATTTGCCTCATCTCGATTGTTACTGAGCCAAACAATCTTACTATATGGCTCATTATCTGAGCCATAAGCTGAATTTATTCGGCTCACTAAGTGAGTTGAATGATACGGTTTATTCGGCTCAAAGACCAGTTTAACCACGGCGAAAAAGGATTTGAGCATTCTGAGGAGGCAACGTTTATGGCGATTTCAGGCTGAAATTTCGCGGCAGTAGAAAAAGATTGGCCCGATGGCGGCCATTGCGCCGCCATCAGGGAGGAGTGAAGTCACCTGAGATGCAGGTGGGAGAGAGAGTCGATCAATGCGTGAAGAGCGAAAATGTTCCGGAGTAATAGCTCACCATCCATACCACATACACCAGCCATACCAATAACAATCCCGTTAAGCCTAATTTACCTGTCATGATGTGTTCCTCTTGTTATATGGCGTCATGCGCCCTGTAACGAATAAGCTGACAGGATGGTGAGATGACGATCTTGCGCCAGATCAAAAACAGCAGGGTTTTGTCGTGGAAATGCACAGACTAAAAATGATAGGGAAGGGTAAAAGTGTTAACTCGCGTCCTGATAAACGATTTATCACAGAAACTATAGGGAATATAAGCGGATAAAAAGTGCCGCTTATTTCGCATCTTTGCCAATTATCCCGGCATAACCTTCGAAATATTCTAAAGTTAATCGCGAAGTTTAAAAAATACACAATCCTGCAATCGTTTATGGCAAAGGACATTATTTTGAACATCGCAAATCAAATACCCAGACTTTCGATCTGGAATAAACTATTTGCCCTTATTCTGCTGTTGCTGGGGATTATTCTGGCCGCAGGCGGGGGCTGGCTCGTGGCCTTGGGCGGAAACTGGTACTACGTGCTGGCGGGTATAGGGCTAATCATCTCCGCTGTACTGATATTGATGAAGCGCACCAGCGGCGCAGGCTGGTTCGCGCTGGTATTTGTCGGCACGTTGATCTGGACCATTCAGGAATCAGGGCTGGATTACTGGCGCTGGGTACCGCGTTTCGCGTTGATGCTGATTCTCGGCATTTTATTTGCCTTTCAGCTGCCGAATCTGGCGCCGCGCGTCAGTCGGGGTACTTCACGCGCGTTGGCAGCCGTGCTGATTGTCGCCTTTGTGGTGGCCGCGGCGCTGCCTTTCGCACCCCTCAATGAAACGCCGGCCACTGATGTTCCCGCTGCGGGTTCGGCCAATTACATGGCGGACACAGGGAGCGGAAAAGCTTCCACGCCAGACAGTGGTGACTGGTATACCTACGGCGGTTCCCTGGCGTCTCAGCGCTTCGCCAATGCCAGCCAGATTAACCCGGATAACGTGAAAGACCTCAAGCTTGCCTGGCAATTCCGTACCGGTGATTTACCGAAAGCGCGTTGGGGTGGTGAAAACACGCCGATCAAAGTGGGCGATACGCTGTACACCTGTACCGCTCGCAACATGGTGTTTGCGCTGGATGCCGCTACTGGCAAAGAGAAGTGGCACTTTGACCCAAAGGTCAGCGACAAATCCATTCCCTATACAGCCGCCTGTCGTGGGTTAACCTGGTATGACAGCCAGACCAACAGCCACGCAACCACTGGACAGGAAGCGGTTGTTGCACCGAACGGTGATAACAGTGACTGCCAGCAGCGCATCATTCTCGGTACGCTGGATGCCCGCATCATTGAGTTGAATGCCAAAACCGGTGAAGTGTGCCGCAGTTTCGGCAATCAGGGCACGGTCAATCTCGCGGAAGATATGGGGGAAACCTATGACGGTTATGTGGCCATCAACTCCGCGCCGGTGGTAATACGCGACACGTTGGTGGTGGGACATCAGACGATCGATGGACAGCGTGCATTCGGCCCGCCGGGCGTGATCAAAGCTTATGATGTGCGTACGGGCGCACTGAAATGGGCCTGGGATGCAGCCGATCCGGATACGGCTACACCGAAGAAAGGGCCTAATGCATACAAGCGCGGTTCACCCGATGTCTGGACCTCGTTTACCGGTGACGACAAGTTAGGATTGGTGTATCTGCCGGTCGGGAACTCCTCAGGTGACTATTGGAGCGGTACGCGCTCACCTGCCGAAAACAAGTATTCGGTCTCGCTGACGGCATTAAACATCGATACCGGTTTGCCGGCCTGGACTTTCCAGACTGCGCATAAAGATGTGTGGGATTATGATCCGGGCTCTCAGCCCACGCTGGTGGATTATCCGGATAAAAACGGCGGCAAAACGCCGGCGATTATCATGCCGACCAAACAGGGTGAGATTTATGTGCTGGATCGCCGCACCGGTAAATCGCTGTTTGGTGTGGAGGAACGTCCGGTCCCCGGTGGCGGCGTAGAACCAGATCAACGCTCGCCAACCCAGCCTTATTCGTTATTCCATCACCTCAGCAAACCGGATCTCACGCCGCAGGATATGTGGGGCTTAACGCCAGTGGATCAGCTGGTATGCCGTATTCAGTTCCAGCAAGCCAGTTATAAAGGGCAGTACACGCCGCCGGAAGCCGATCGTCATTCGATTGAGTATCCGGGGTATAACGGCGGTTCTGACTGGGGCAGTGTGGCGGTAGATCCGACTCGCGGCATCATCATTGCTAACTACAACGATATGCCGAACTACAACATTCTGGTGCCGCGTGCCAAAGCCGATGCGATGGGCTGGAAGCCCCGCGATGAAATCCCGTATAACCCACACGATACCGGCCATGCGGAAGGGGCAGGCGATCCACAAATCGGCGTGCCTTACGCGGTGAACGTGAATGCGGGCTGGCGTTTGCCGTACACCGGAATGCTGTGTAAAGAGCCGCCGTATGGTGGTATCCGTGCGATCGATCTGCGTGATGGCCGCACTATCTGGGATCGCCCACTGGGCACCGCACGTCGCAATGGCCCATTTGGTCTGCCAACCGGATTGCCGATTAACATTGGTACGCCGAATAATGGCGGTTCCGTCGTGACATCCAGCGGGCTGATCTTTGTCGCAGCCGCGACCGATGACTTAATCCGCGCCATCGACATGAAAACCGGTAAGGAAGTGTGGAGCACGGAACTGCCCGCTGGGGGCCAGGCCAATCCAATGATCTACACGCAAAATGGACGCGAGTATCTGGTGATTGTCGCAGCAGGGCATCACTTTATGGAGACGCCGGTGGGCGATTATGTGCTGGCGTACGCATTGCCTGAACAGAAATAACCACCGATAAAAACGGGATTAGGCTGCTGCCTAATCCCGCCATAAACACTTTGTCATCATATCCCTTTGGTTATCACGTCCTCAGGGATTCACCTCTTCTAAACGGCGATTCAGCGTGCGTGGACCAAACACACCAATGGTAAACACCACGATTGCCATCGCGCCGGAAATCACGGCAAACACTGAACTGACTCCCATCTCACTCAACACCCAGGCAATGGTAAAGCCCGACAACATGCCGCTGATACGACTCACCGAATAAACCAGCCCGATGGCTTTAGCGCGGAAACGCGTCGGGAAGAGTTCTGCCTGATAAGCGCGGTAAGAGAAGGTCATACAGGTACTGGCCAGCGACAGCAGCAGTCCTAACGTTACCAGCATCACCGGTTGCGACTGCCAGGAAAATACCGTGCCGACGAGGGCAATGGCCAGTGCAGATCCACTCACCAGCCACTTACGCTCAATGCGATCGGCAAAGGTCATCGCCAACAGCGGCCCCAGCGGGCTGGCAAAGGCAATAAGGAAGGAATAGAGCAAGCTGTGGGTAAAGGTCACACCTTTGGCTGCCAGCAGTGTCGGGATCCAACTGGCAAATCCGTAATAGCCAATCGACTGAAAGAAGTTGAATACCAGCAGCATAATGGTGCGACGACGATACGGCGGGCGCCACATCTCATTCTTCACGGCCGGTTTAGATTCAGTGGGTTGCAACAAATGGCTGTCAATGGCAGGCAGCGCCGCGCCAGTTGACTTTGCCACACGCGCTTCCAGTCGGCGTACCACGTCTTCCGCTTCTTTGTAACGGCCTTGCTCCACCAGCCAGCGTGGGCTTTCCGGTAATCCCATCCGCAGGATCCATACCAGCACCGCGCCGATACAGCCAAACAACACTACCCAACGCCAGCCGCTTAAACCGAGAATTTCCTGCGGGACTAATTGCCATGAGAGGAAAGCGATAGTCGGAATCGAGGTGTACTGGATGGCCTGCACAAACGCATAAGATCTTCCGCGTAAACGCGCCGGGATAAATTCAGAAACATAGGCATCAATAGTCACCAGCTCGGCGCCCACGCCAATGCCAGAAATGATGCGCCAGAACACCACGGCAAACGGATGGTGCTGAAACGCCATGATGCCGCTAGCCACCGCGTACACCAGTAACGCGATAATAAACACCTTTTTGCGCCCGATGCGGTCGGCCAGGTTGGCGATCAGCAAGGTGCCGAGGAAAACACCGAGGAACATGGCTGCGACAAACGCACCGAGGCTTTGGGGATCAAAAAAGTTATGGCTACCGTGAGAAAAAATCCCTTCACGTACCATGCCGGGACCGATATAGGCGGTCAGGAACACGTCATAAACTTCAAACCAACCTCCCATCGCCAGCGCAAAAATAATCAGCCACAACGGGCGCGCGGCAGGTAAGCGTTCCAGACGCGCAGAGAGTTGCGCACCAAAGGCCTTACCTTCTTCTGGTGTGAAGTTGTCACGCCAGGTCATCGGCGGGGGGATCGACTCGCTCAGCGAAATTTTTTTCAGCACGGTAGGGTACTCCGTTGTTTTTATAATGGTTTGTTAAGGGCTGGCCAGATGGCCGCGCCCGATAACACAGGTGATTCAGCTTTAACGTTAAACCGGGCAGCCTTTAGCACGCAGAATGGCGTTGAATCGTTCAGGATCGTTGTTGCCTGCCACGTTGCTGGCGCGGATCTTTTCTTCACGCTGTGCATGTTGCTGTACGCGAGGCAGCAGTACGCTCAGCTCATCCTGTGCAATAGCAATCACGCCGTCCGCATCTGCCACGATCAAATCGCCTGGCGACACCACCAGTCCGGCACAGTGCACGGTGGTGTTCACTTCGCCTGGGCCTTCTTTGGAAGGACCTCGTAGGGTGTTGCCGCGTGCCCAGCAGGCAATGCCGCCTTCTGCCCATTCATTCAGATCGCGTACGGCACCATCAATCACGAAACCGGCAATCTTTTTGGTGATCGCAGAGGTGCGCATCAGGCCGCCAATTAACGCCTGGGTCAGATCGCCTGAGCCGTCTACCACGATCACATCGCCGGGCTGTGCCATCTCGATGGCTTTATGGATCATCAGGTTATCGCCCGGTCGCACTTTCACGGTGATCGCCGGGCCGCACAACACCAAATTGGCATCATTGTGATAGGCCTGTAAGCCAAGCGCACCGACACTGCGGCCCATGGAATCGCCAATGTTCGGCACCGGCAAGGCACGGAAGGCATCAATCACGCCCGCATCAATCTGTGCGCCGCGCTCACCAATGAAATAGCCAATCGGCCAGTCTTTATGGATGGTCATAGGTTAACTCCGGTTTAACACCTGCGGATTGACGCAGGCGGTTGGGTTGATCTGTTGGTTATCGAGAAAAGCCAGACACTGACGTGCTGCGCTCTGTGCAACGGCGTCCAGTGCCTGCGGGGTGGAACCGCCAATATGCGGGGTCACGATCAGGTTGCTGAGCGCACGGAACGGATGTTCGGCAGCCAGCGGCTCAAGTGCCACGGTGTCCAGTGCTGCGGCACGCAGTTGCCCACTTTGTAACGCGACAGCCAGCGCCTCTTCATCAATCAATTCACCGCGAGCGGTATTGATCAGCGTGGCGTGAGCAGGCAACTGCGCCAAACGTTGCGCGTTGATCATCAGGCGGGTTTTGGGTGTGACCGGGCAGTGCAGACTCAGCACGTCCGCCAGTGGCAGTAAATCGTCGAGCGAATCACAGCGTTGCGCCCCTTCAAAGTCACCATCAGCTGGCGCGGCAGGATCAAAAAATGCGACCTGCATCCCAATCACTCGCGCAAAGCGCGCCACGCGGCGGCCGATTTCACCAAAGCCGACCAAGCCCAGGGTTTTGCCCTGTAGCTCTTCGCCGTCACCGCTGCGGGTCCAGCGTCCGGCGGTGACTTCCTGCTGAAAATAGGGCAGACGGCGTGCGCAGTTCAGCATCAGTGCCAGCGTTAGTTCAGCAACAGATTGTGCATTGGTTGCTGGCGTGGTCAGCACCGGAATGCCGCGTTCAGTCGCGGCTGCTACATCAATATTGGTCACTCCCACGCCGTGTTTGCAGATGATTTTCAGCGTTGGACAGGCGTTGATGGCTTTCGCGTTCAAATCGACGGTGCGCGAGATCACCGCGTCATACGGCATGCTGCTCATACGATGTTCAACTTCCGCAACATCATTGGCGTCATCCAGATAATCGACCACACAGCCTGCTTCAGCGAGCAGTTGACGGCCTCCCTGGCCAAGGCTGGTAGTGGTCACGAGAAAGCGATAAGTCATGTCGGTTCTCCGATAGGGTTTACGTCATCCTGGCATCGACAACCGATAAAAAATATTCTGCGAAGGTTATTAATTCATTCCTGACAGGAATAATTACCTGAAACGGAAGTTGAAACGTCACATGCCATAACGTTGGAATTTTGTTAACAAACAGATCGCACATTGCTGGGGTTGTGTTCAGCTATACGCTTTAGGATTTTTACTTAAAAAATCGTTAAAAACGTAGAGTTAGCGGAGCGCAGCAGCCAGACATCAGCAGGTTAAAGACCACATCAATAGTGTGATCCACTTCAAAAACATCCTTCAGCCCCCTGATACTCATCAATTATTTTATCGTCGTTGTTTTGAGCAAAGTGCGCCGCAAAGTTGCACAACTCATGCATCGAACGTTTTTTAGCCGCACGAAATGATAAATGTAACTAAAGTTATAGAGTGTACCGTTTGGTTCATTAACAACTAGATAATAGAACGGTTACATCATGTCTCACTCAAAAGATCTCCTCGCTGTGCTCGGCCGCGTCATGGCGGTGGGTCTGTTCTTCACTTCCGGTCTCGACAAAATCACGCACTACGCAGACAACCTGCAAACCATGGCCGACAACGGCGTTCCGGCCTTATTTCTGCCGCTAGTGATCTTGCTGGAAGTGGGCGGCGGTCTGGCGATTGCCTTTGGTTTTCTGACGCGATTCACGGCCATTTTCATGGCAGTGTTCTCGGTTCTGGCGGGATTCCTGTTCTATCAGGGATACAGCCACGCACACCTGATGGTGTGGTTAAAAAACATCTCCTGCGCTGCCGGTTTCCTGATGCTGTGTCTGAACGGCGGCGGTAAATGGAGCCTCGATCATCTGATTCAGCAACGTCTCGCACGCCACTGATTTTTCTCTCTAAACGATTCATTATTCAGGACAACACCCATGAAAAAACTCCCGACATTGCTGCTGTGCGGCGGACTTTTCTGTGCCGCAGCGCAAGCCGCTGAACCCGTTAACCAGGTCGCTGTATTAACCCATCACCAGGCGCAACAGCTGGTGGAAAAAGCCGAGCAGATTATTGGTAGCCATCACATCGGCGGCGCAATTGCGGTGGTCGATCCTTTTGGTCAGTTGATCGCTTATGAGCGTCTGGATGGAGCAACGCTGGCCAACAGCGAACTCGCGCCGAAGAAAGCACACTCGGCGGCCGCTTTTGGTGTGCCCACTTCCAGCTTCCAGCAGAAAATCGCTGCCGGAAATGTTGGCATGCTGGGTAACCCGGTAGTGGTGCCGCTGCCAGGCGGTGAGCCGGTGAAAGTGAACGGTGTGGTGGTCGGTGCCATTGGTGTCAGCACGCCAGACGGCAACGTGGATGCTGAAGCGGCGCAGGGCGCGCTGTCGGCGTTGAAAGCAGGTTAGCCATGGAAAGGAGACGTTTTTTACAACTGATGATGGCCACCCCGGTCATCGTTTCTATCCCGCTGCAACCGCTGTTGGCCGCAACTGCTGACGCCTCTCAGGCGCTGCTGCTGCGCGCCAGTGAACTGTTAACCGGACGTCGTGGCCTCGATATCGGCATCACCGAACGGTTATGGACGCTGTTGTGTGAGCAGGATGCGGGATTCCCGGCCCAGTTGGCGCGCCTGATGACGCGACTCAACGCGCTGCACAGCGAAGATCGTGAGCAGATCGTCGCGCAGCTGGATGATGCGGATGTGAAGACCGCGCTGACGATAATCTCGCCGTGGTATCTCGGCTATACCGGTCATCCGTCTACGACCAAAGCGGTGGATGACGCGCACTTCGTTACCTTCCTGTCGGCGCTGATGTATGAGCCGACGCGTGATCACACCATTCGCCCGAGCTATGCCCGAGCGGGCGGTGATTACTGGGCCGAGGTGCCACCGGGTGTAACCGCGCCACCGATGTCCACCTTGATACGCGAATGGGGCGATCAATCGCCCGTCGCCGCAAAGCAGATTAAACAGCCTGACGCACCCTGGTTACTGATGGTGCAGGGCAAAGCCAAAACCCTCGTGGAAGCCGAGGCGATGCTGGCGCAGCACAACAACCTATAACAAGAATCGAGCAGGTACATCATGAGTGAATTTGATGCCGACGTAGTGATCGTCGGCTCCGGTGCGCTGGGCGCCAACGCCGCTTATCAGCTGGCGAAAGCGGGCAAATCGGTGATTATGCTGGAAGCAGGGCCTTATATTCCACGCTGGAAAGTGGTGGAAAACTACCGAAACGGTGCCAGTAAACGTAACTGGTGCGCGCCGTATCCGAATCTGCCGTGGGCACCGAACTCTTACACCGAAGGTTATATCGATGCCAAAGGGGATGAAGACTTCGAGTATGTCACCAGCTACTTACGCGTAGCCGGCGGCAGTACGCGTCACTGGGCATCCGCCTGCTGGCGCTTGTTACCCAACGACTTCAAGCTAAAAAGCGTCTACGGCGTTGGCCGCGACTGGCCGATGGAGTACGGCGAGCTGGAGCCCTGGTATGTCAAAGCCGAGCGCGAAGTCGGCGTCGTCGGCACCGCCGATGAGGACCAAAGCGGGCAAGGGCGCGGTCATTATCCGCCACGTTCAGCAGAGTATCCGCTGCCGCCGGAGGCCAAGCCTTATATGGTGCAGCGCATGCAATCAAAGCTGGGCCCGATGGGTTATCAGGTGATTCATGAGCCGCACGCCCGCGTGTCACGCCCTTATGATGGCCGCCCGGCTTGCGCAGGTAACAACAACTGCGAACCGATCTGCCCGATTGGCGCGATGTATTCCGGCGATATGCACGTCGATAAAGCGGTGGCGCTGGGCGTGCAGTTACGCACCGAATGTGTTGCCTGGAAGCTGGAGAAAGGCGCAGGTAACAAGATCGTCGCGCTGCATTATCGTCAGCCCGATGGCAAAGACACGCGCCTCACCGCCAAAACCTTCATCATCGCCGCGCACGGGCTGGAAACGCCAAAGCTGCTGCTGATGAATGATGTGGCCAACAGTTCCGATCAGGTCGGTCGTAACCTGATGGATCACACCGGTTTGAGCCTGACATTCCTCGCTGATGAACCGCTGTGGACCGGACGTGGATCCGTGCAGCACGGCACCATCGCCAATCGCCGTGATGAAGCCAGTCGCGCACAGCACTCGGCGATCCGCTATTCACTGCGTAACCTGGTGCCCAACGTCGATGTTACCGTGCCGCTGCTGAAACAGGGCATGATGGGGCAAGCGCTGGATGATGCGATTCGCGACCGCGCCTCGCGCATCATGAACATCAGCACCATGAGTGAAACGCTGCCAAGTCCGACCAACCGCGTGACGCCAAATTACGATCGAAAAGATTCGATTGGCCTGCCGATGCTCAACGTCAATTACCATCTTGATGATTACGTGCGTGGTATGCGCCCCCAGGCGTACAAGGACTTCGCTAACTTCCTGCAGGCCTTTAACGGTGAAGTGATTGAAGCTCCGACCGGCTGGCGCAATCAGTATCACATCATGGGCACCACCATCATGGGCGATAACCCGCGTGATTCGGTGGTCGATGCGCACTGCCGCAGCTGGGATCATCCCAATCTGTTCCTCGCCACCACCGGCGTGATGCCCACCTCTGCCACGGTGAACCCTACGTTGACGGGCATCGCTCTGGCGTTGCGCATGGCCGATACCATCGCGAGGGAGATCTGATGATGCGCAAACCAATGTTGCATCTGGCCGCGGCCAGTCTGCTGCTGGCCGGTGCTGTGCAGGCGCAGGATGCCTCGCCGGATCTGGTCAAGCGGGGTGAATATCTGGCCACCGCCGGTGACTGCTCGGCCTGCCATCGCGACCCGCACAGCGGCAAACCTTTCTCGGGCGGTTACGCGATTCAGTCACCGATGGGGATGATTTATGGATCCAACATCACGCCTTCGAAAACCGCCGGGATCGGCAACTATAGCCTGGCGGATTTCACCGATGTGATGCGTAAAGGCAAGGCGCCGGGCAATCATTACCTCTATCCCGCGATGCCTTACACCTCGTTTGCCGGGCTGTCAGACGAAGATATCCACGCGCTTTATTCCTATCTGATGCTCGGCGTGCCAGCCGATGATCACCCGGCTCCTGACACCGATCTGCCGTTCCCGTTCTCTTTCCGACCGGTGATGGCGATGTGGAATCTGCTGTTCCTCGATAGCAAGGCCGTACCGGGTAGCGATGCGACTGCAGGCAGTGCAGAACGCGGCGAGTATCTGGTACGTACGCTGGCGCACTGTTCCACCTGCCATACCTCACGTAACGGCATGATGGCGGAACAGGGCGATCGCTTCCTGTCGGGCGGCAAGGTTGGCAGCTGGACAGCACCGAATATCACGTCAGATGCGCAGGCGGGCATCGGTGACTGGAGTGAGGCGGAGATTGTCACCTATCTGCGCACCGGCGCGCTGCACGGTAAAGCGATTGCCGCGGGTGAGATGGGCACAGCGGTTCAGAACTCGTTCTCGAAAATGCAGCAAAGCGATCTGGAGGCAATGGCGCACTACCTGAAGCAGGTGCCTGCGATTGGCGGCGCGGATCGTAAAGCGCCTTCGGTAGCACCGCAGGCTACACCGCTGTCGGCCATCGAAACCGGCATGAAAAATGAGATCACCGATTATGTCTCTGGCGACGCGATGAGCGGAGCGCAACTCTACAACGGTGCCTGTGCCACTTGTCACGCCAGTGATGGACGTGGAACCCACGATGCGCAGCGTTTCTATCCCTCGCTGGTGGGATCTTCTGCGGTGCTGTCGGACGATCCCGCCAACCTAATCATGACGATTACGGAAGGGGTTGATCGCCAGACCGGCACCGATCACGCCTTTATGCCGGAATTTCGCACGCAGTTTAGTCAGGCCGAACTGGCCAAAGTGGCGGATTACGTCTCTACCAACTTCGGCAACCCGCAGCATGCGATTACGCCAGCTGATGTTGAGCAAACGCTGAAAGGTG
This sequence comes from Pantoea sp. alder81, assembly GCF_020179835.1. Classification (GTDB taxonomy): domain Bacteria; phylum Pseudomonadota; class Gammaproteobacteria; order Enterobacterales; family Enterobacteriaceae; genus Pantoea. The sequence continues at coordinate 87,513 of NZ_JAIUDA010000005.1, forward strand.
AAAGCGGCAGCTGGCTGGTGCGATACGCGCATGCGTTAAGCATCATCGGTGGCGTTGTTGCGCTGCTGGTGATGGTGGTGGCGCTGATCCTTTTCCTGCGCCGTCGGAAATAACTTTTACGGGCGGCATTGACGTCGCCCGTTTTCATAACGGTATGACCCTTTAAGGAGTGACTTGATGAAAAAGGCTTTATCTCTTGCGCTGTTGAGCGCCGCGCTGTTCGGTTCTGCTGCCGCGCACGCCACCTTGACGCAAACCATTCTCTCGCAGTCTGATGCGCAGAAGCTGATCGCGGCCGCCCAGGAAAAAGCGCACGCGCTGAACGCGAACGTCTGTATTGCGGTGTTGGATCAGTCGGGCCAGCTGCTGGCGTTTAACCGTATGGACAATGCGCCGGTCGGCTGTATCGACTCCTCGATTTTAAAAGGTCGTGCAGCCGCGTTGTATCGCACGGCAACAGACAAATATATGGATCGCGCTAACGGTAAAGAACCGGCTATCGCGACCTTGCCGGGCGTCATCCCGCTCGGTGGCGGTTCACCGGTGGTGTGGCAGAACAACACCGTTGGTGCGGTGGGCGTCAGCGGTTCTGCTAACCCGAATGAGATCGCCATCGCAAAAGCAGCAAGCGAGAGTTTTAAATAACGACGTATTTCGTTGTGAAGATATTGATGACATTAAGGTGCACCCTAATGCACCGGCGGGCGGCCTGAGCGGCGCCCGCGTAACAAAACACTCTGCAGAACCCCATTTCATTACGCGCTCCTCCGACCTGCGCACCCATCAAGTTACTGCACCGAACGCCGATAGTCTTTTAAGCAGGATGTACGTGCACAGGGAGTGGTTCATTTCTAACTGAATAAGTGTCAACCCAGGAGCGCCATAATGGCCAAACACGCATCACCTAAGAAAACAATGAGCACCCGCACGCAGATGCTGCTGACGGGCGCCTTAACCATCACCCTTGGTTTTGCCGTGACCATCGGCGTGCTGAGCTGGCAGTCCAGTAGCGAACAAAAGTCACTCGCCGAAAACTATCTTAAACAAATTGCAGAAACGCAGGCGCTGCAAATCCAGCATGAGCTGAGTTATGCACGAGATGTCGCCCATAACCTTGGACACAGCCTGATCGCGCTGCCTGCGGCAGGGATTATGGATCGTAAGGTGGCTGACAAAGTGATGGAGTCTGCGTTGCGTGATAACCCAGACTACTTGTCGGTTTCGGTGACATTTGAAGAAAACGCCTTCGATGGACGTGATGCCGAATTCGCTACCCAACCGAATGCTGCACCAAAAGGGCGTTATGCCTATTTTGTCGATCGCGATCAGAGCGGCACTTTTAACATTCATCCACTGACCTCAATCTTTACCCCTGGTCAGGGAGACTACTACCTGCTGCCACAGAAGAGCCAGAAAGACACGCTGATTGAACCTTATACCTATGCTTACAACGGCATCCCTACATTGCTGACATCCGTAGCTGCCCCGATTGTCAGTCAGGGGAAACTTTGGGGCGTCGTCACATCTGACATTTCACTCGCTTCATTGCAAGAAAAGGTCAACAAAATCAAACCATGGGACGGCACGGGCTACGCCATGCTGCTGTCCAGCGCGGGCAATGTGGTGTCCTACCCGGACAAAAACCAGACCAGTAAGCCGTGGAAGGGCGACACGCACAATTACAGCACGTCAGTGCTAGAGCAGCATGACGCGATGCTGGGTGAAGATGCGCTGGTCACCTGGCAGCCTGTTGTAATCGGCAATAGCGATCAGAAATGGTATCTCGGCGTGGTTGCACCGGTGAGCGAAGTGATGGCAGCGGCCCATCGTCAATTGGTCAACGCCGTGATCCTGATGATCATCAGCATTCTGGTTGTCTGTACACTGCTGGGCCTGTTATTCAGTCGTAAAGTGCTGAAGCCGATCGGTGGCGAGCCGCTGGAAGCCGCGACCATTGCCCTGGCAGTGGCGGATGGCAAGCTGGATAACGTCATCACACTGAAAGGGCGCGATAACAGCAGCCTGTTCTATGCGCTGCATACCATGCAAAACCAGCTGCGTGAGATTGTCGGGCAAATTCAGGATGCCAGTTCCTCTGTTCGTCAGGGCGCCGGTGAAATTGCCAGCGGCAACCTCAATCTGGCCTCTCGCACCGAACAGCAGGCGGCCGCACTGGAGCAAACCGCCGCCAGCATGGAGCAGATCACCGCCACGGTGAAACACAACGCCACCAATGCCCATCAGGCAACGGAGTTAACGGAGAACGCTACTCAGATCGCCGGTCGGGGTGAAGCGCTGGTGGGTGAGGTGGTGCAGACCATGGCGCAGATCGATGACAGTGCGAAGAAGATTGGCGATATCACCGCCATCATTAATAGCATCGCCTTCCAGACCAACATTCTGGCTCTGAACGCCGCAGTTGAGGCCGCGCGTGCCGGTGAGCAGGGGCGTGGCTTTGCGGTGGTGGCTTCGGAGGTGCGTAATCTGGCGCAGCGCAGTGCTAACGCCGTGAAAGAGATTGCGGCGCTGATTGAGGAGTCGAGCCAGCGTGTCGGCAGTGGTGTTCAGCTGGTGCAGGACGCCGGGAAAACCATGCAGGAGATGACGCAGGCGGTGAACTCTGTGCGCACCATCATCGGTGAAATTGTGGTGGCATCCGATGAGCAGGCACGCGGTATCAGTCAGGTCACCATCGCGGTAAATGAAATGGACGGCACCACGCAGCAGAACGCCGCGCTGGTACAACAGATGTCGGCGGCAGCCAGTTCGCTGGAAGATCAGGCCGCACAGCTGGCACAAACGGTGGGACGTTTTCAGTTGAGTTAATCATCTGAGTTGAAGACCTTGTCACAACGGGCCGCGCCTTATAACGTAGGGCGCGGCCTTGTGCTATTTGCTTATGGCCGACAATGACTTCCACACATCGGGAACCATCATGAATCGCCAGCAACTGTTCGACCACATCAGCCAAACCTACCAAATAGAACCTGACTATCCGTGGAAAAAACACAGCGAATACGCGGTGCTACGGCATCCGCGCCACCGTAAATGGTTCGCGTTGGTGTTTCCGCTGGAGAGCCATAAACTCGGATTGGACGCAGGCCCGGTGGTTCAGGTGATGAATATCAAAACCCGTCCCGAACTGACCGGCTCCCTGCGCCAGCAGCACGGCGTTTATCCGGCTTATCACATGAACAAAGAGCACTGGATTAGCCTGACGCTGGAAAACGGCTTGCCGGATAATGAGATTATTGCCCTGCTGGATGACAGCTTTAGCTTAACGTTTTAGGTTTTCGCGCCAGGATGACATCGAGCGGCGACATGGGGAACGGTTGCATCCGCTGGACGCGCTCAATAGCAAAACCTGCCTGTCGCAATTCATCACACAACACCCCTTCATCCGTGACGTTGTAACCTCGCATCATTAGCGGGGTGAAGAAGGGCAGCACCTGGCGTGCTTCCGCCTGGCTCTGGGGAACTTCAGCATGGGCGCTGATCAGCAATCCGTCAGGCTTTAGACGCGTAAACCACTCGCGCAACATTGCCTGTCTGTCCGCCATAAAGTAAAGAAACGATGAACTCCAGATGATGTCCACCTGACGCTCTTCAGGAAACGTCGCCAGTGCGCAACAGCGATCGCTTAGGCCCGCTTTTTCGATATTGCGCTGCGCGACGGTGGCGGTTTGAGGCAAATCAAACACGATGGCTGAAAGCTGTGGAAAGCGTTGGGCTAATGCAATGCTGATCAATCCCGGTCCGCCGCCCATATCCAGTAACAGCGCCGGACGCTGAAAATCAGCCAGGGTATCCGCGATAGCGCAAGCGGTGTCCGCGCTCAGCGCACGCTGCTCCTGGGCAATTTGATGCAAGGCGGCATCCGCCCATGCGGTATCGATTTGCAAGGGATCCTGCCAGCCGGGTTCGGCCTGCTTAAGCAGTTGTGGCAAACGTTGAGCAAACTGCTGTAACACCTGATGGCGATAGCGCCAGGCGTCACCAATATAGCGGCGACTGCCGTGACACAGCCAGGCGTGTACATTCGGCGCCAGTACAAAGCAGTCAGCTTCATGCGACAGTAATTCCGTACTCCATAACAGACGTAATAGGTGATAAGCCTGCTGTGGTTGCCAGTCGTAGTGTTGGGCGACTTGCGCAGCCGTGGCAGGTAACGCCAGAAAATCAAATAAGCGATGTTCAAATGCCAACGCCACAGCGCCGTTAAGGGCCTGCTGAGCCAGAAGATGATCGAGGGTAGGAAGTGGTGAATGCATGGAAATGTCCTGAGCAGGTAACGTGAACATCAGACTAGCCTTTCGCGCAAATGCAATTTATTCTCATTTGTCTGCGAGACGGTGATTTAACTCTGCGTGAGGAGAAAGGATGCAAAAACCGGGGGAAATGCGTGTGCGCCAGCACCAACTGTCACGAGAGATGCGCATGGTGCAATCCGATTACTGGCCCGTTCAGACGCTTTGTGAATCTTCGCAACCCATTAACGAGCAGCCACAGCTGGTGCTGACCTTTGGTCTGCAAGGCGAATCCCGCTTTCGGGAAAGCAACGGACGTGAGATTGCATTCAACGCCGGGCATCTGACCGTCACCAGTTTTCAGTCCAGCCAGGGTGAGCGCCTGTATCGCGCGGGCGAGCGGGTGCAGCAAGTGCGCCTGATACTCAGTGCCGCGTGTGTAATCCACTATTTTGGTGAGCAGGTTGCAGAAGGATTGTTACAGCCTCAGCTTAAGCGTCACCTCTTTAGCCGTTTCGGCCATGCCACCGCTGCGCAACTCAGCCAGTCGCATGAGGATCCGTTGTTACTGGAAATTCAGGCGCTCAGCCTGCTCGCTTTGCATCGCCATCAGCTTCAACCCACGGATACTCAGCACAAGCTGCATCCTCAAATGGTTGAAAGGTTGGAACAGGCACGCGACTGGATGCGCGATCATCTGGCTGATGCTTTCTCGCTGAGTGCGCTGGCGCTGGCGGCAGGATTAAGTGACTACCAGTTGAAAAGAGGGTTCCAGCAGCATTTTCACTGCACGCCGGGTGCGATGCTGTTGCAGATGCGCATGGAGCACGCGCATCGCTTGCTGGAGCAGGGATTTCAGGTGGCGCAGGCGGCATGGCAGGTGGGGTATCAACATCCGCGCAATTTCAGCGTGGCGTTTCGACGCTATTTTGGACGCCCGGCCAGTGCAATTACCGGGCGCAAAAGAGGATGTTAATGCAAGCTATAAAACGACAATGTCTATTGATAAACCATGCTCGTCTGTTTTTGAAAGGACTGAAATATGGTATTGAATTTATGGATTGACATGATTAGAACGTCATAGAAAGAAACAATGAACGTGATGTATCACATTGTTTTCAAATTTCTCATGGAATTTAATTGACTTATGATTGTAATTGTTAGTTATAACATTAAGGCTACAAAATGAACTTTTCTTTTGATTCAATATTTAGTTATATATCTGACTTGCTTGAAAATAAACCATTATTTATATTAATTGTCACTATCATATTGATTTCGGCACTTTATTATTTTAAAAGGAAGGCAGGTTCAGGTTTTTCATTAGCCTATAGGTTTCATAAATTTTTGTTTGGTACTGCGCTTCAGAACAAAAAAGACCTCATACATGAAATAAATAGCATTGAGCAGTTTAATTTCCTTTTTAATACTCGAGCGATATCCATTTCTCAAAAGAAATCATTTGAAAAATGGATAAAAAAATATGAGCTTGATTTTAAAATCATTGGCAAGCTTAAAAATAACTTGAATATGGATAATTTGAAAATTACTAAGTATTCCTGGCGATATCTTACAATTTTGTTAGCCATTATATTGCTAGTTTTCACTTCGTCATTCGGAAGTGCAATTGTAGCAATAAAGCCTGCGGGCCTGATCAGCATAAATAATACTGGGTGGTTTTGGTTTAATGAACAAGGAGCTGAAGAATATGATTTTTTTGGTAAAGGGGATTGGGGGTTTACCCCAAAAGATTGTGAAAATCAAAAATCAATTCGAAGCACACTACCATCTAAAACAGTCGAGGTTATCTGCAATTCATTTAATAAAGAAAAGGATAAGATTTACATAAGCAAACTTATAAAAAAACAAAGGTGGTTCTTTGGTGGTTTGACATTCTTAATCGGAGTTATTTTGTATTCTATGTTTAGGCATGCAGTCGTCATATTAGTGACTTATGATGTTAGAAGGATGGTCTTTGCCAAAATTCGCAGATATAGAAATCAAAGATCATGGCGACATTTGAGAAGAGATAATACCAAAAAAACGAATAACCCTAATGAATCATTAAAAAATTGATAATTCAAATAATAACGTTTATTGGACGCCCGGCCATTGCGGTTTCCGGGCGCCGACGAGAGGACTAACGCGAACGACGTGAGGGCATCATGCGCAGTAACGTGTTGTCTTTGAAGAGATAGTGGTGTGCCAGGGCCGCGACGGCATGGATACCAATCAGCCAATAGCCGTAAGGGGCAAGTGTTTCATGCCAGTCCGCAATGCTGTCAGCGAAATCAGGATCAGGATCGCCGCTCACCGGCATCGGAATACCGAAAATCCACCAGGTGCGGCCCATATAGAAGCGCGACAAAATGCCGAGGATCGGCAGCACGATAAAGAACAGATAGATCGCCAGATGCATCAGGTGCGCGAGGCCGGTTTGCCAGTGTGGCGGTTTCGGTACAATCGCCGGGCTGCGATGACGAAAGCGAAGAATGACACGTGAAAGCATCAGCACCAGCACACAACTCCCTGCGCTGAAATGACCAATGATCATGGCAAAGCCCTGCCAGGATCCGCGCGTCGCTAAGCCGCGAAACTCCATGGTGCAATAGGCCGTGACGACCAGCAAAAAAGTCAGCCAGTGGAGAAAAATCTGCGAAGGGGCGTATTTGGTGCTCATCATTCAGTCCGTAAAGGCGTAGCAGAAGCGCTAACATAGCGGAAAATAGGCTGAATTAATTCATAATTTGACACATCCCACAACGAATTTTTTACCGCTGGGCTTCTGTGGTTTGCATTAAAAGGCTGAGCAATACCTGCAACTGCTGTTGCTGATCGTCATTCAGCGTTGCCAGCAGATCGCGTTGCGTCTGAGTGTGAACCAGTAGGGCTTGCTCGATCTTTTCGCGTCCGGCTTCGGTTAAAGCCACCAGCATGCTGCGTTTATCGTCAGGATCGGCTACGCGCTGGATTGATCCCACTTCCTCAAGGCGGTTAAGCCGATTTGTCATTGCGCCAGAAGTAATCAGCAGCGATTTGTACAACTGCGTGGGTGACAGGCAATAGGGCGGACCCGCACGGCGAAGCGTAGCGAGGACATCAAATTCCCCATCGCGAAAATGAAACGGAGCCAGTGCATCCGCGCGCGCTTTGGTCAGATGTTTCATGATGCGCAGCATGCGGCCAAATATCGCCATGGATGAGGCGTCTAATTCCGGCATCGCGTTGGCCCACTGCTCGATAACAAAATCAACGTGATCGGTCATTTCTCCCCTCGGATTTGTTGCTTTGTGCGCATCCCTCTATCGAAGTATCGCAAAGTATCTTAACGTTAAGATACTTTTGACGCACATGGAGATGCAAAGTGAATCGTACCTTACCTGCTTTAGGCATGTTTGCCTTACTGGTTTTCATCATCGCACTGAATTTACGACCGATCATGGCCGCCATCGGGCCGTTGTTTCCGCTTCTGCAACGCGAATCTCACCTTAACGCCACGCAACTCAGTTTACTCACCACCTTGCCGGTCGTGGTGATGGGAATCTCGGCACTGGCAGGGCCCTGGTTACTGCGTTTTATCGGGGAGATTCGCGGCATCGCTGCAGGTCTGATTCTCCTGGCGTTAGCATGCCTGGTGCGAGGCATCGTCCCATCCGCCGAAGTGCTGATTGCTAGTGCGCTGGTGGCGGGTATCGGCATAGGCTTAATTCAGGCCTTGATGCCTGCACTGATTAAACGCCATTTTGCCGCACAGGCAGGCACGTTAATGGCACTGTTCACCACCGGAATAATGGCCGGTGCGGCTGTTGCCGCCGCGACCGGCGCGCCGTTGGCGGATGCGCAGGGGTTGGGCATGGCACTCGCACTACCTGTTGTTCCCGCGATTGTTGCGGTACTGCTGTGGCTGATCACGTTGCGCGGCAACGTTCCTGCTGCTCAAGCTCAGCGTACTAAAACTGCGCGAACGGGCCGTACCTGGTTACTCATGGTATTTTTTGGGATCGGCACGGGTGCTTACACGCTGGTGCTGGCCTGGTTGCCGCCGTTTTACATGCAGCATGGCTGGACGCCGCAGCAAAGCGGCTATGTGCTCGGTGCGCTGACGCTAACGGAAGTGGTGGCGGGATTTATCGTGTCAGGGTTGATCCATCGCTTCCGTGACCGTCGTCTTCCGCTGCTGCTGGTGCTGACCTCCCTGCTGCTGGGATTAATCAGCCTGATGTGGCTGAGCGGTGCGATGGCCTGGTTATCCACTGTGCTGCTCGGATTGGGAATTGGTGCGCTGTTTCCGCTTTCACTGATCGTAACGCTCGACCATGCGCATTCTCCGGAAGAGGCGGCGGGACTGTTATCCTTTGTGCAAGGCGGCGGCTATTTGCTGGCCGCGCTGATGCCCTTGATGGCCGGCATCGTCCGCGATCGTGCCGACTCGCTGGATACGGCATGGGCCATCATGAGCGTCGGGGTGGTGGTTTTAATGGTGATGGCATTGCGTTTTAAACCTCACCTCACGCAGGGATGATGACGGTATGAAACGGTTGAATCGATATATATCTTGTTTTATAACGCCAGCCTGACTCTTTTCTGTCCATCAAAAGGAAATGACCACGTGAACCTATTTATCTTTTACGTAGGCGGTAATGCCGGAAAATCCAACATCGAAGTGCATGATATTCAATTCGTTGCTGCAGAAAAGCCCGAAGATGCCTGGCCTGCACTGCGTGAAGCCTGGTTTGGTGATGCGGATAAAATCCATGTCGATGGCTATGCGCGCGTGACCTGGGCTGATGGCTATCGCGTTTCTCTGTCTGATAAGCCTACAACAGGCAGTGAAAAACTATTCTTTGTGAATGCCGGTGCGTACCATCCTTCCACTTTAGCTGAGTTGCATGCTTTTGATCTTTTCGTTGCCGAAGACGTCAAGGAAGCGAAAGCCAAAGGACTCGCTAACCTGTTGCCTGGAACTGACCATCAGCACAAAGATAATCTGAAAGATGTGGATGATTGCCTGCTGCTGGAAAAGATCGGTGACCTCTATATTCATTTAACACCGGACAGCGATGGCGAGCCCTTCCGTCCAGAATGGCAGGGTTATCAGCCGATTGGAGTCGAGTAAAAGTCTGGGCGCCAGCGTAGGTGCCCGTAAAACACAGGGGTTTTTATGTCACCACAGGTCGGAGTCGGCGTTTTGATTTTCCGTGAAGGAAAACTGCTGCTGGGCCGCCGTAAAGGCAGCCACGGTGCAGGGGATTGGTCAGCACCTGGCGGACATCTGGAATTTGGCGAATCGCCGGATGACTGTGCACGACGTGAAGTGCTCGAAGAAACAGGATTAACTCTGGCCGAATTGCAAAACGGCGCATTCACCAGTGATGTTTTCCCCGAGGCCAATAAGCACTACATCACCTTGCTGCTGGTGGCTCATCAACCTCAGGGTGAACCGCAGTTGATGGAGCCAGAGAAGTGCGAAGGCTGGCAGTGGTTTGCACCAGAAGCTTTGCCACAGCCGCTGTTCGCGCCGCTGCGCACATGGATTGCTCGTGATGGCCTCGCGGCACTGCAACAGCTCGCACAGGTTACAGCGCGATAATCGCCTCAATCTCGATTTTTAAATCCGGTGAGAACAGTTGGCTAATTTGCACCAGCGAACTGGCGGGTAGATGATCGCCATAGTGCGTGAAGAGTACGGCTCGCAGATCATTAATCTGTGCAAAGGAGGTGATGAAAATGGTCACCTTAATCAGATTGCTCAGCGAGGTATTTTCGGATGCCGCAATCAGGTGCAGCTGCTGAAAGATTGCCTCAGCTTGTGAGGCAATATCGCCTTGCTGCGCGGGTGTGGCAAAGGCTGTTAAGCCTGAAACATATAAAGTATCGCCATGCTTCACTGCGTGCACATATGGCGCTTTCACTTCGCCCAGTTCCGGGTAATTTTTGCGTATTAACATCGATTGCTCCTTAATCCAGTTTCAACACCATCACCGTGACGTCCTCATCGGCGATGTTTCGCTGTTCCACATCCTGCCAGCCAAAGCGGCGATACAAACCCTGTTGATCAGGCGTATACAGCCAAAGTTCGGGGATCGATTTTGCTCGCGCTTCGGCAATCAGGCGGGTCACTAATGCACTGGCCAACCCTTTACCGCGATGTTCGCGAGCGGTGATCACTTCACCCAGCCAAAATTCACGCTCGGGGATATCACTCAATTCGTAATGGATGATGCTGGCGGTCGCCATTAACTCGCCTTGGTGAGTGATGGCAAACAGCGTCATCGTTTGGGCATCAGCGGCATTGCGTGATTGCAGCCGCTGGCGGATCACATCGCGGTCATGCCAGTTAGGCAGCTCGGACCATTCGCGGTGTAGCATGTCAGTAATTTCATCATAGAAATGTGACATCTGGGCCAGACAGTGAATCTGCATCCATCATTCTTCAAGGCTAACAGGGGAGTTAAACAACATAACCGTTAACCTCGAAAGGAACCAGGCTATTCGCCTGGTTCTTATGCTTAGGTTGTCTGGTTGGCCAAAGCCACCGCATCTTCCCCGGCAGGAATGCGCATCGGTGCGTTGGGATCTGTTGCCGCTTGCCATATCGCGGCGGCGACATCTTCGGCTTTGGTGGTGGGCTGCGGTTGGTGCATGCTTGCCATAATACCATCCAGCATCGGTTGATAAGCCTCGAGGAAGGTCTCTTCCATGCGCGGCATGGCGTTCTTGCCGAAATCGGTGGTGGGCGCCAGGCCTGGCAAAACCAGCCGCACATTAACATTAAACGGCTGCAACTCCAGCGCCAGTGATTCGGTAAACGCATTGACGGCGGCTTTGCTGCCGGTATACACCGCCAGCAGCGGCAGGGATTTCAGCGTCACGGTAGACGTCACGTTGATCACCGTACCGCCGCGTTTGGCGCGGAACTGAGGCAGCACCGCCTGCGTCATGGCGATGGTGCCAAGCGTGTTAGTCTCAAACACCTCACGTACCGTAGACATCGGCATGCCCTCCAGTGACGTCAGCACACCAATACCGGCGTTATTCACCAGTACGTCGATTTCGCCTGCGTCATTGATTGCCTGACTGATGCTTTCTGCATTAGAGACGTCGAGCGGCAACAGACGCAAATTGTCCGAAGCCGGGAACAACTCCGGGCGAGGGTGACGCATGGTAGCAATCACCTTCCAGCCGCGTTCAAGAAAATAGAACGCGGTGGCGTGACCAAATCCTGAAGAACAGCCGGTGATAAGGATCGTTTTCATCTTTCTCTCCTGCATTGCATTGGGTAGATGCTCACTATAGAGTCAGTGAGATGGACTCACTACAATGCAAAGTCCATATATCATTCGCAGGAGTCCATGATGATCGATCCCCTTGCTGAGATAGTGGCGTTGCTGCAACCTCAGGCGGCCTTTTCCAAACGCGCACGCGCTAATGGCCGCTGGCGCGTCAATCGTAGTGAAACCGGACAGCCGTTTTACTGTCTGGTACTGGCTGGACGCAGTCAGTTGAAGATGAAAGGGCATGAACCCATCACGCTTGAGCAGGGCGATTTTGTCCTGATCCCGGCGGCATGGGAGTTCTGCATGAGCAGCGCTGAGCCACCAGATGACGATGCGCCTGAAACACAACCCGAAATGCTTAGCCCCGGTGAATTCTGGATTGGCGATCAGCAGCAGCCTGCCGAAGTGCAAACGCTGATTGGCTATTGCCAGTTTGGTGCGCCCGATGCGGGATTGATCGTCTCGCTGCTACCCCAATTTATTCATATTCGCGGTGAGTCGCGGCTGACCACGCTGGTACAACTGGTGATGGATGAGTGTCGTGCGCAGCGCCCTGCGCGTTATGTGGTATTGGAACGTTTGCTGGAGTTGCTGCTGATTGAAGCACTCCGTTCAATGCCAGTCTGCAATGCCTGTCCTGGCGTGATGCGCGGATTAATCGATGAACGCCTGGCGGCGGCCATTCGTGACATTCACGCCAATCCTGCGCATCCCTGGACCGTGGCGCAGTTAGCCAAAGCTTCCGCTTTATCCCGCTCGGCCTTCTTCGTGCGTTTCCGCGCAGCCGTGGGCGTGGCGCCGATGGAATATCTGCTCACCTGGCGCATGGCGCTGGCCAAAAATTTGCTGCGCGGCAAAAACATGGCGGTGGCCGATGTCGCTGAACGCGTCGGCTATCGTTCCGCCAGTGCGTTTAGCGTGGCCTTCACCCGTTATGTGGGCCAACCACCCACATGGTTTGCTGCTGGGCAGGAGGGTTAGCGGAACAATTTAAGATTGCCTGTCAAACGAGTAATTTTCTTTTTGGGGCCAATCAGGCCGATGGCGACCAGTTCAATATGGTCACTGCTGGCCGTCGCGATACGCTCTCCGTACTCCTCGTAAGTTTTGCAAGACTGCGCCAGCGCACTGAACGGCATGGCGAAAATTTCAGAGTCCGCGTTGCCGGCCTGTTGCAGTTCACGTAGATAGTCACCTTCCGCCAGCAGCACTGGCAAAGGAGCATAAATTACACCGGGATAGTTGAATCCATCCTCACTCTGCAAATCCGGGCCGACGATATTATCTATCAGCTTGCCAAAGCTGATACCAATAACGCTGGCTGCATTTAGCGCCAGTCCGGTTGGTAACTGGTTGTCGATGATGAGTGTGCAGCGATGTTGGTGAGGATCGAATTGCATTTAAGACTCCGTAAGCGATTGAGAGATGAGGATAGGGTGGCTGAGGTAAAAAATTATGCGGCAGGCAGCAAGAAAAGTGCTTGCGGAGTTCATTAAAAAAAGCATGAATTAAGGATGAATTTTCCTGTTTAACGCTATCAATAGAAAGGATTAACCAGTAATGAGTTTGAGCAAGACAGATATCCAAATACTGGAACATTTGCAGCAGGATGCGCGCGTGACGAATCAGGATCTTGCTGATGCGATTGGGTTGTCGGCATCGCCCACCTGGCGCAAGGTGCGCAAACTGGAAGAGGATGAGGTCATTCAGGGCTATCGCGCCGTGCTCAATCGTAGAAAGATTGGCCTTAATGTGATGGTGTTTGTGCGTGTCACCATCGACAGCCATAGCGAAGCTGAAGCGCGTAAATTTGAAGCTGAAGTCACCGCGCTGGAAAATGTGGTCTCTTGCTACAGCATTGGCGGCGATGCGGACTTCCTACTGCAGGTGGTGTCGGCGGATATGGATGCTTATGCGGAATTTGCCATGTCGGTGATTCGGCGACTGCCGGGTATCAAAGAGATGCAGAGTATGTTTGTGTTGAAGGAAGTGAAAGGGATGGCGGGGTTGCCTTTACAATCGCGATGAACGGCTGATAGGCAAATAGGTAATAAAGCAAACGCGAAACCCCCTGTCTTGCGCTTTTCCCGAGGCTGGCGTTATTGATTGTCGCGGTGATGTGCATGGCAGAAAATTAGCGCTGAACGGTTTGCTCGACATCTTCTCTGCCAGATTGACCTGCCCCCGCTAGTTGATTGTCAAAGTGATTGACCAATACGTTAAACGTTTCTTCAGCCTTCATACGATAAAGCTGCCTGGAAGGATGAATGCAATCGGGAGACAGCAATGATTGCCAGTCTTTTATTGCCAGAATTCTTTTGTATTGTCGAACTAATGGCACCGACTGACTGCGTGATAAGGCATCAAGTTGCGCGACATATGGTGCAATACCCCATTTCTCCGCTCGACCACAAATAGGATGAGGCTCCTGTAAAACAACCTCTTTGCCTTCTTCACGCGCGATGTTAATGAGTTGAGTCATTACCTCATTATATCTTTGTGGGCTGACCCGGTAATCTGCAGCGATATCGTTAAAATGAAAATGTCGTGCATCATTAGTCGCGAAGTTTAACAGGATGATTTTTGCCGGGGATGCTTTCATCTCTTCACGCCAGGTTTTATTTTTTTTGTAGAAATATTTCGCATTGAGCAGCTCAATTGCCTGCGATGAAGATACGCCTTTATTAGTGATTTGGATCCCTTCACCATACTTTGCCGTCAGCATATTGTTTAACAAGCCGATCTCGTTATCTTTGATGAAAATCGCATGCACTTTGCCATTTTCACGCACCGCCATTGCACCCTGGGTGCTGGAGCCGCCATAGGCTTCGATAATAAAAGGCGTTCCGCCAGGAAGCGTGTTGGCTATTGCAACATTGTAGAGTGCCAAAGCGTAAAATATGATTGCGCTGACGACCTTATAAGGTTTGAGCATGCGGTTCCATTGCCTGTAAAGGTAAGTGCGTGAGCTTTATCCCATCGTTACGACCCATGCAGGGCATGAATGAATTCTCGGGAAAACGTGCTTGTTCGCTTTTTTTCGCACTTTAGCAGGCATGCATGCAAGGTAACAATCTGAAAACAATACTGACGGGATGAAATTAGGCGGATTCTTAATCAATAAATCTCACTTTTTAAACTAATTGTTATTAATCATAATGTTATGCTTGGTTAGGAGTCATTTGCTTGCACGGTGTCATATTTTCAAAACTCAGATGCTTACAGTAACTTAACGTTACTATTATACAATCATGAGGTAACCTTCAGCCATCATAAAGTTTAATTTCCGACCAGATGGTGAATAACATATTGAAAATGTTAAAGTTAAGAGGCTTTAGTGAACCAAAGCCAAGCGAGAAATACATTCAATCTCCATTATTTTTTATTTTATAAATCAGGCACGTCCATTAATGTCGTGATTTTATTGATTTTTGAAATCAATGGCGATAATCCTAATATTTATTACAAAGCATGTAATCAGAATTAACCGGTGTTAGGATTCAACCGCTATTAAATCTAAATTAATAACTCATTTCAAAGGTATGAGATGTGAAAACCCATTCATTTTTATCCAGTCGTAATATTGGGCTGGATCTGCTGCGTGCTGGTCTGATTATAGAGGGTGTCTTACTTCATGCTTCACGAAGTTTACCGGGTGAAAATAGCTGGTATTACACTGCGCAACGCGATCCGGCAGAGTTATTTACAGCTTTGCTTGGCCTGTTTCATACTTTCAGAATGGAAGTCTTTTTCTTCCTCTCGGGTATGTTTTCAGCTTTGATCATACTGCGCAAAGGCCAGCGATTTTTCATCACCAATCGCCGTAAGCGTGTGTTGGTTCCACTGATAACCGCCTATATCTTTATTCCCCCCCTTATGTATGCGGTTGGGGGAATGATTGATAATAAAATGTTGACGTGGGAAGGGTGTTTAGAGAGCTACGGTGTAATGCATCATCTGTGGTTTCTTATTTCGCTGTCCATCATGTCATTGCTGATTCCGATTGCATTTTATGACTGGTCAGCCCGACAATTTGGCAGACTTTCACTGCCTGTCTTGATGGCGCTGCTGATTGCATTAGGTAATGTTGGCTTTATGTTGAAGTTTTTGGTGAAAGAGCACGGTGATTTTGCCGAATTGCTGCCCATCACTGCGCGTTTTCTGGTCTATTACGCGGCAGGATATGCACTCTATGTTAATAGAGAACAGATTTCACGGTATGCGAACAGTAAGCTAATGAATGGCTGGGTTATCGGTGCATTAATGGCGCTGGTGTGGTTTGGCTTCTATGTGGTGGCGCATTTTCACGTTGATAATGCCCTTAAATATCTGCCCGTATTAGTCGGTAGTGTGCTTTCTGTGATGCTCTCCTACTGGCTGGTGTTTACCTTCGAACGTATCCAGGTTAAAGAGAATCGGCTACTGACCGCCATTGTAGATTCTGCACTGATCATCTACTTGCTTCACTACCCGGTGGTGGTGGTTTCTGCATGGCTAATTGATGATTGGTTGCCAGCGAATCTGTCGGTGAGCTACGTGTTGCTGGATTGCTTAATAGGGATTGTGGTCAGTGCAATGTTCTACTGGTGTATCAAGCGATCCCGACTGGCATCATGGCTTTTCGGTTTGAAACCGAAAGCGAAGAAAATGCCTGTTCCCATTGAGGCGCGTCTGTGACGTTTTATCATTGCCGCTGTAAGCATTAATCTATCTGATCGGGTGGATATATTTCCACTCGACTCAGTCTATGGCCTCTGGATTATTTAGCTCCACTCTAATCGGGTTCTGCTTCAGGGCAATCCATATAGATTATGAATTTGTGAGAGCGGCCATCTGGCCGCTCTGTCATCAGCGATTACGCCTCTAACCCCGCGTTATGCATGCCGCGGCGCAGCGTGAAGTTCACGCCCATGGTCAGGAACGGATCCGGCGGATTCCACTCTGGCTTCGGCAGTGACAGCAGGTAATCAATCGTATCGTTGCGTTTACCGGCCAGCCAGTCGGCCAGCATGGTGCCCATGGCGGTACAGCGTACGGTGCCGAGACCATTACAGCCCAGCGCGCCATACACATTCTTGCGCAGTTCGCCGAACAGGCTGGAACCGTTGCGCGTCATACCTAAACCGCCGCCCCAGGTGTGCTCGAAAGGCACATCTTTCAAGGTTGGATAGCGACGTTCGAAGGACTGGCGATGGGTTTGGCGATACTTCTCGGTGTAGCCCGGCTTGTGGCGTCCATCTTCGTTGAAGCTGAAGCTGTTACGAATCAGGATGCGATTGTCATGGGTACGACGCGACGTGGTGCCAAACGGATCCGCTGGAATGATGCCCCAGAAATCCTCACCCCCAATGCTGTCCTGCTCGGACTTGGTCAGCGGACGAGTCAGGCTGCCGTAAGTGAAGATTGGGAAAATAGTGCGTGGACCAAAACCAAAATGGGTACCAAAGGCGTTATTGCCCAGAATCAGCTTATCGGCAGTGATGCGACCGGTGGCGTGATGCAGGACGATCTGCGGTTCATACTCAATCGCGGTGATGGCGGTGTCTTCATACAGCGTGACGTTTTCCGGCAAGCTGTCTGCCAGACCTTTCACCAGGCCTGAAGGCTGAACCAGAATCGTGCCCGGCGTGTAGAGTGCTTTGCGATAGAAGCTGGTGCCGAAAATATCTTTCAGCGCGCTGCCTTCGATGATTTTGCACTTCTCACCCAAAGCCTCAAGTCCTCCACGATAAGCATCCAGCACCGCTATGCCGCTGTCTTCAACCGCCGCCTGATACTTACCGGAGTGGCGCATATGCGCGTCGGTAATATTATGCTCTTCCACCAGATCCTTCAGGATACGCTGGCCGGTCTGGTTCAGATTGAGAATATTGCGGGCAACAGTTTTATCACCGATATAATCCGGTGCGCTGATGTCGTGCGGCACGTCGATCAGGAAGCCTGCATTACGTCCAGACGTACCAAATCCAACTTGCTGAGCCTCGACCAGAATCACCTGATCGTTAGGGAAGTTCAGCGCTAAACGACGCGCCGCCGCCAGACCAGCAAAACCGCCGCCGATCACCACCCATGGCGCTTTGGCATCACCGACCAGCGCGGGCTTAGGAATACGCTTCTGACTGGTGTGGAACCAACCCGGCGTTGGATCATCGGAAGGCAACGCATCAATGCGCAGTAACGATTCAGGATCGTTTGGCAGATTGTCTGTCAACAGCGTTGCGCCACCGCCCGCGGCAATGACTCCGGCACCGATTCCTGTGCCCACCAACAATTTCCTTCTGGAAATACCCATGTAAAAAAGACTCCTCGATGCAGATAAGATGTTCTAAAAATTTCCTGCGCTGCCTGAATTCGGGTCAGTTAGCGACGTTACGCATTGCTTAAAAATGTGTGTCTAATGTTTCTAGGTATATTTCATGTATACATGATGTATTCAGATTATTTCGATTTGTAAAATCCGTGTCAACCCTGTTTTGTGTAGGTGATAAAAATGTGATTTGGGTGATTGGACTTTTCTTGTTCAGCTTTAAAGGGCACAGCAGTGAGGGGCGTACGGAACTTTTGTCAGAATAGAGCATGAAGCAGAGAGCCAACACCGCTGTGAAGGCGGTAAAGTTGGCTCTATGAAAGATGGAAGTTGAGGGGAGAATGTATCAATAAGAGATTAATTCACTTCGTTATGCGCCTGACTGAACTTAACTGGCATCGAAAATAACGTAAAGCTTACGCATGGTGCTCTCAATCACCCAGGTGCCTTCGGTGTTGGCTTCGAAGAAGAAAGAATCACCCGGCTTGAAATTGAGAGTCGCTTCACCGTCTGGCGTAAACGAGCCGCTACCATTAAGGAAGTGCATGATTTCAGCTTGTTTAACCGAACGGCGATATGAGCCTACTGCACACTCGAAAATACCGGTATCGATGTCTTCTTTACCCGGAATCACCTTTTGGATGCCGGAGAGGGCAATGCTCCCGCTACCCGGCAAGCCCTCAACGTTGCCCCAGGGTTCCATCTCTTGAATTGTGGCGGCCTGTTCGATTTTCTGCACTTTCATCAGTTCTATTCCTGTAATAAGTGACAAACGACACCCGCCACAACGGCAAGGTGCATTGGAGAAGAAATTCAATTCAGATTAGGGGATTGCAGTAAAACCTGAGGATGCTTATTGCCGCGCAAATAACACATTTGCATGATTATTTGCGCGGCTTTGGCAGAAACTTTTGTCGTTACTTATCCGGCGGCCTGACAACAGGCACAAGGTTGCGCCACGGTATTCCCTAATACACGGCGCAGGAAATCTTGCGTGCGCGCTTCTTGCGGTCGCAGTAAGAGGTTATCAGCAGGACCTTGCTCCACAATCTGTCCGCTGTGCAGGAAGCAGACACGATCGGCCACCTCACGGGCGAACTGCATTTCATGCGTTACCACGATCATGGTCATCCCTTCACGGGCGAGATTGCGCATGACCTGCAGCACTTCACCCACTAATTCGGGGTCAAGCGCAGAAGTGGGCTCATCAAACAGAATCGCTTTGGGCTGCAGAGCCAGCGTGCGGGCAATCGCCACGCGCTGTTGCTGACCGCCGGATAACTGGTTCGGCCATGCGTTGATTTTCTCGGCCAGACCCACCATCGCCAGTAAATCTTTGGCGCGCTTTTCCGCCACGTTGCGGGATTCACCGTTGACGTGAATCGGACCTTCCATCACGTTTTCCAACACGCTGCGATGCGGGAAGAGGTTGAAGCGCTGGAATACCATGCCAATCTGACGGCGCAGATCGTTAATGCTCTTGTGCTTGTTGTTAACGCGCTGGCCCAGTACGGTGATATCGCCACCTTCATAGGTTTCAAGGCCGTTGATGCAGCGCAGTATGGTCGATTTACCTGAACCCGAGGGGCCAATCAGGCAAACCACTTCGCCTTCGCTGACCTTGAAACTCACGCCCTTCAGCACCTCAATAGGGCCGAATTTTTTGTGTACTTCATGAATTTCAATCATCTCAAGCCCCTTTTATCTGACGTTTTTCCAGCTTCTTAGTGAGTGCCAGTAGCGGCAGGCAAAGTACCAGATACAGCAGCGCCACCAGCGTGTACACCGTGGTGTTATCGAAGGTTGAGGCGGCAATGAGTTGGCCTTGACGTGTCATTTCAGTGACCGCGATGGTTGAGGCAAGTGCAGAGTCCTTAAGCATCATCACCAACGTATTGCTGAACGGCGGCAAGGCAACGTGAAACGCCTGTGGCAGCACCACGCGGCGCATGGCTTTGCCATAACTCATGCCCATCGAGCGCGCGGCTTCAAGTTGCCCGCGATCCACCGATTCGATGCCCGCTCGGAATATTTCAGCGATATAGGTCGAAAAGCAAAAGGCTATACCAATGACACTGGCCTGAAATGAGGTGAGGGTGATGCCAATATCCGGGAAGACAAAGTAGATATAAAACAACACCACAATCATCGGCAGGCCACGCGTAATGTTAATAATGGTGGCGATGGGCCAGGAAATAATTTTCCACGGGCACATCTTCGCTGCGGCAAAGACTAACCCTAATGGCGTGCTGATAATCAGAGACAAAATGGTGATATAGATCGTCATTTCAGCCCCTTTCAATAAAAAGGGCAGATAAACGTGGATGTTGCTCCAGTCCATCGTGTACTCCTGCGTCGTTGTGTCACCTGGAAAAGTGAGGTCACTATTTCATTATAATGAATATCGTTGTTGGCAAATCTCTGTCAATCATTACCCGTAATTTAGAGATAGCGTTTACTTATATCGCCCATACGAACAAGCTATAGGTGTGATATTCAGTGAAATCAAAGACTTTATTGTTTATTTGTGAGTTAGCGCATTTTCATCAAATAAAACATTGACAGCAGGTGGACAATTTTCATTATAGTGAAAAAGAGCGTTATCCTTTTCATTGCATCCAGGAGTGAGTCATGTCTGCCATTCGTTCCCAGTTAATGATCCTAAGCCTGACGGCTGCGATAAGTCTTAATGCCAGCGCCGCAGTGTTGACCGCAGGTTCACCGCCTTCGAGTGCCCCAACCACCTTCTTAAATACGCAGACGGGCAAGATTGAGGGTTTTATGCCGGATGTGGCCGCAGAAGTGGCTAAACGTGAGCATTTGGACATCCAATACAGCGCAATCCCTTTTTCAACGCTGATACAATCAGTTATTGCCGGCAAGATAGACATGATTGTGGCGGGAATGACACCCACTGAAGAGCGCGCTAAACGTATTACTTTCTCTCAGCCCGTGACTGCTTTTGGCGCCGGCTTAATCGTGCGGGATGACAACAAAAAAACCTTCAACTCCTGGCAGGATCTTAAGGGGGAGGTGGTCGGAACCATGGCCGGTACGGATTACACGCAAAGCCTGATGGCCAGCGGTATCGCCAAAGAGGTCAAGGTCTATGACAGTCCGGCAGATATGACGCGAGATTTATCGCTGGGCCGTGTTGCGGCGGGATTAAACGACTATCCGATATTAAAAGCGCAGGAAAAAGCGGGTGGCTTAAAAGGCATGCACGTGGTGGATGGCTATAAACCTGAAACTGTTTCCCCAATGGCGTTTGGCGTGAAGAAAGGCAACGATGCGTTAATGGCGCAGATCAACAGCGCGTTAACCAGCATGAAAGATGACGGCACCTTGCAGACAATTAAAACCAAATGGGGCATGCCCTGATTCATGACACCTTTAAACTCAGCTGACAGGGACGCTAACGGAATTCAGCCGATGAAAAAAGCACCGGGTATCAAAGGGGAATCAGGCGCGCTGGAAGCGGATATCGGATCTCGCGTAAAACGTGTGCGCAAAGCGCGGAATATGACGATTACTGAACTGGCGCTGCTGGCGAATGTTTCTGCAGGAGCGATCAGTCAGATCGAACGTAATCTGACGAATCCCACGGTACGCGTGCTGGAGCAGCTGCGTCTGGTATTAAAAGTTCCCCTTTCGGCTTTTCTGGAGGAAGCCGAAACTCCCCCTCGTGGTGCTGAGCATTATGTCCGACGGGCAGTCGAACGCCCGCACTTTAACGTCGGTAAGCAGGGCATTTCAAAGCAGATGCTCTCTCCCTCGGGCGACCACGATTTACAGTTTATGTTCATCAATATCCCGGCTGGCGTGCAGTCCGCTGAGATGTTAATGGGTAAGGGGGAAAAAGCAGGTTTAGTCATGGCGGGTGAACTGACGCTGGAGATAGACGGCGACACTGTGTGTTTGTCGCAGGGTGACAGTTTTCAATTCCAGAGCCATCTCCCGCACAACATTTTTAACCCGACGTCCAGTGACGCCACTGTGTTGTGGATCATGCATATTTCCTCTGAGCAACATTTATAAAGGTCAGGATTGAACATCATGCGCATCAACGTGAATACCGTAGCAGACAGTGAAACCTTCCCCAGTGCGGTGGATGTCATCGTCATTGGCGGCGGGATTATCGGCACTTCTATCAGTTATGAACTGGCAAAGCAGGGCGTTTCCGTGGCGCTGTTTGAAAAAGGCGTGATCGGTGGCGAACAGTCGGGACGCAACTGGGGTTGGGTCCGTCAGCAAAACCGCGATCTGTATGAGCTGCCGATGGCGATGCGCAGTTTGCAGCGCTGGGAAGCGTTGAGCGGGGAAATCGGACTCGATCTTGGCTTCAGCCGCCAGGGAATCACTTACGGCACATTGAGTGAAGCGGATGTGGCGCGCTGGGAAGCCTGGGGCAAGCAGGCGAAACAAATTGGTTTTGTCAGCCATTTATTGACGGGCAAAGAGACGCGCGATCGCATTGGCGAGCAGGCCCAATGGGTTGGCGGCGTCTGGTCACCGACTGATGCCCGTGCTGAACCTTCCATGGCCGCACCGGCGATCGCTACGGGTGCAAAAAATTTGGGTGCTTCGGTACACCAGAACTGCGCGGTGCGTGGATTGGATATCAGTGGCGGGCGTGTGACCGGCGTATGGACCGAGCGTGGCTTAGTGAAAGCGAATCGGGTGATCTGCTGTGGTGGTGCATGGAGTTCCCGCTTCTGCAAACAGTACGGTGTTGAACTGCCGAGCGCCAATATATTGGGTACGGCGTTTAAAACCACAGCGGCACCGGAAGTCATCAAAGGCTGTATTAGCATCGGCGGTTTATGCATTCGCCGTCGTCAGGATGGCAGTTACACCGTGGCGCTTTCCGGACGTGGCCAGATCGATCTGGCTCCGCAAAATATCCGCTATGCCACCAAGTTTTATCCGATGTATCGCAGCAAAATTGCGAAAAAACTCAAAGTGCGTATCAACGGTTCGTTCTTCAATGGCCCGGAAGCCGCGGGTTCCTGGTCGAATCAGGGATTATCGCCGTTCGAAAAGATTAGGGTGCTGGATCCCGCCGGCGATCCTTCGATTGTGCAGGAAGCGATGCAGATGCTGATTCAGTTTTACCCCGAACTCAAAGGGATCAAAGTGGATCATGCGTGGGGCGGCTGGATCGATACCACGCCAGATCTGGTGCCTGTTATTGATGAGATGTCAGATGTACCCGGACTGTTTATTGCCTCTGGCTTCAGTGGTCATGGGTTCGGTATCGGCCCGGGTGCGGGATTACTCTGCGCGCAGATGGTGAATAACCAACCGCTGTTCACCGATGCTGAACCTTACAGTCTGGCGCGTTTTGCCAAAGGGAATGCGATTCGCGAACCGCAGATGATGTAAAGGCTTGAAGGATAGTTAGCGATCTTGGCATCCGTGACGCCATGCTCGCTTAAAAAGTGAAAGGCGGCCTGCAGGCCGCCTCCTCATTGCTAACGGGTGATCACCTAAACATCCAGTCTATGGATCACGTTCACAAACTCATGTACGCCACTGTTGATCTCACGCAGACTGCGTGACAACACGCTGATTTTTTCCTGCTCGGTCACCACAAACTGCTTCACTTCACCCAACTGTTGCTCCATCTGATGAATCAAACTGGCGTTGTGCTCCACGACCTGAGTGATCTTTTTGGTTGCGCTGGAGGTGGAAGCCGCCAGACGCCGCACTTCGTCCGCTACCACACTAAATCCACGCCCAGCTTCACCGGCGCGTGCGGCTTCAATCGCGGCATTTAATGCCAGAATATTGGTTTGCGAAGCTATCAGGTTGATGGTTTCCACCACTTCATTGATGCTTTTCGCCGAGGCATTTAACTGCGTGCCAATATCGGTGGCGGCATTGACCTGCACCGCCACCAGACCGGAGTTGCGGATGGTTTCATCCAGCACTTCGTTAGCGTTATCGGTAATTTGCGAGGTTTGTTCCGAAGTGGTGAGGGCGATATCGGCTACACGTTTTGCT
The DNA here is from genome assembly GCF_020179835.1 of Pantoea sp. alder81. Classification (GTDB taxonomy): domain Bacteria; phylum Pseudomonadota; class Gammaproteobacteria; order Enterobacterales; family Enterobacteriaceae; genus Pantoea. Next base: position 111,350 of record NZ_JAIUDA010000005.1, read on the forward strand.
GCTTCGACACGGGCGGTGATATCGGAAGCGATCTTAATCACCTTGTACACTTTGCCATCGGCATCAAACACCGGGTTGTAGCTCGCTTCGAGCCAGATGCGCTCGCCACCTGCGGTCTTACGCTCAAAGCGACCGACGAAATGCTGCCCTTTAGCAATTTTGCGCCAGAACTCCGGGTTTTCACGATAGAAGTTATCGAAGCAAAACAGGCGATGATGCTGACCGACAATGGTTTTCAGCTCGTATCCCATATGAGTCAGGAAGTTGGCATTGGCCGTCAGAATATGACCATCTGGGGTGAATTCAATCACCGCCATAGAGCGGTCGAGCGCAGTGATCACCGCCTCTTTGTGCTCCAGTTCTTCATGGCGGGCGGTGATATCGCTGGCGACCTTAATGACCTTGTAGACTTTGCCTTTATCATCGCTCACCGGGAAGTACGTTGCGCTCAGGTAGAAACGTTGGCGTTGTTTATTAAAGCGCTCAAAGATTCCAGTGACGGATTCGCCGGAAGCCAGCGTCTGCCAAAAAGCAAAGTATTCTGATGACTGGCTGTAAGTCGGGCTGCAGAAAATGCGGTGATGTTGTCCCTGAATTTCATGCAGGCTGTAGCCGGTGACATCGAGAAAGAGTGGGTTGGCACTGAGGATTTCCCCGCTGGGCGTAAACTCAATCCATGCCACATGTTGCTTGATTGCATTGATATCTTTGAGTACATCGCCACTTTTATAAAATGGCAGAGAAAGGCTGGATTTCTTCACCCCAAACATGTGTGACCTCAGGCGATATTATGTCATTGAACATAATGCGTGCAGCTTTTTGCCGCTCCGCTGAATTTCCACAGCCGAACACTTATCTTACGAATGTGTTTCTCTGCGCGTACGCAGGCTGGGGGTATTGAGTTATGGCTGCCTGATGTTGAGATAAACGGACCGGTTGTGGTCCGCTTTGATTAAAGTATCTTAATTATCGGCGCGCTTTCCAGAACATTTAACTAAAATGCATGAAAAAGCGTTTCACTTGCCAGACTGCGGATAAGCAAGGGTTTTCAACCGATCATTTGGCGGTCGCGAGACGATAATACCAATCACACCGCCTGCAATCAGTGCCACCGCGACCACCAGTAAACCTGAATGATAACTATGGGTCATATCCTTGAGTTTTCCCAGTAACGGCGGCAATCCTAAACCGACAAAGTTGGCGACCGTATTGATAAAGGCGATGGAGGCAGCGGCGGCCACGCCTGCCAGTTTCTCCGTGGTCACGGCCCAGAAAATCGGCGTCAGCGCAAAATTGAAACCCACGGTCAGGACCAAAAGTAGATAAGCGACCCAGAGATTGGCGGTGAAGATTGCCGTCGCCAATGCCAGTCCGGAGAGGATTAACGGCAGGCCTAAATGCCAGCTGCGCTCACGTGTACGGTCAGAGTGTCGGCCATTCAGATACATAAACAAGCACGCCATGACGAAAGGCACCGCCGATAGCAGGCTGATCACGAAATTGCTCTGCTCCGCAGCCATGCTTTTGATGATCAGCGGCATAAACAGTGTGATGCCGATGGATCCAAACGCCTGCAGAAACCACACCAGACTCAACAGCAGCACTGTTTTATCTTTTAAGGCACTCAACCAGGAATGGTTTTTACCGATCTCCACGTCAGCGTTGTCTTGCTGCAGACGCTGGTGCAGCCAGGATTTTTGTTGGGGGCTTAACCATGGGGCCTGCTCCGGGGAATCGGGCAGGCGCCATAACACCAGACAGCCAAGAATCAGCGCGGGAATACCTTCAAGAGCAAACAACCAACGCCACCCAGCAATATCGGCGATGCCATGCATATTCAATATCGCACCAGAGACGGGTAAACCAATGATGGATGCGCTGACCGAACCCATGTAGAAAAACGACATGGCCCGTGCGCGATTGCTTTTAGGAAACCAGCAGGCAATGTAATAAATAATGCCTGGTGCAAAACCAGCCTCAGCCATCCCTAATAAAAAACGCATCACATAGAGTTGATTGGCGGTGTGAACAAACGCCATACCGGTGCTGACGATGCCCCAGGTAATCATAATCCGGGCTATCCAGCGTCGAGCGCCAACCTTGGTCATGATCACATTGCTGGGAATTTCGAACAGAATATATGAGATATAAAACATCCCCACGCCGAGGCCATACATGCTGGTGGTGAGGCCAAGATCAGCATTCATCTGGAGTGCGGCAATCGATATATTGGTCTTATCGAGATTGGCAACGAAATAGCAGATGACAATAAAGGGAATAATTTTGCTATTTAATTGTTTAAGGGTGGAGGCATATAAATCGTTGCTCATGATAGCGACCTCGTGAACGGGTTGGCCTTTTTCAGACAGCAGTAATACTGCCCGCCAGGCATGCAGGTAAATAAGACGTCATTATTATTTTTATTATTGGCAGGACTAAAAACTGGCGCAGGATCAAATAACGACACCAGCATCATTGTAGTACAGTAAAAATTAATTGTACTACAATGCAGATCACAAAATGAGTGGAAAGGTTAATGTTCACTCTTAGCTCGATACTGTGAGCGAGGTTAAATTCCTAAAAATGCCTGCCGTAATCTTCTATGCGCAAACTGGTATTACCTTCCCTGACTGGCTACACCTAAAACGTCCTTGTTACCTCTTTCGCTTCTCTTTGCATCTTTAATGCGACCTTGCTGGCTTGCGTAGCTGCGATGTTATTGCGCAAGACTGAACTTTGAATCGCCAGGCTTGTTCTGTCTGGCTCATCACGGAGTGGATGATGAAAAAACGTAAATCCGCACTCTCCCTTGCCGCGCTGGCAAGCTTCAGTGCCTTGCTGGCAACACCTTATGCTCAGGCGTGGGACAGCTTAACGGTGTTTGGCGATAGCCTGAGCGACGGTGGCAATATCGGGCGATTTACCGCCGACGGCGCGCAGCATCCGCTGTACGATGAAATTTTGGCTGCGCATCTGGGTGAAAACCTACAGCCTTCCACTCTGGGTGGCAGCAACTATGCGCAAGGCGGGGCTGTGGCAGTACCTGCACTGGATCCTGATGTGAATACGCAGAATCAGCTGGCGGCATATCTGCAATCTACTGGTGGACGCGCTGACAGCAACGGCTTGTATATTCATTGGATTGGTGCGAACGATATTGCCGCGGCGGTAACCAATCCGCTGACTGCACGTGAAACTATCGGCAATAGTGCAGCCTCTGCGGCGTCGCAGGTCAAAACGTTGCTGGATGCAGGCGCAGGGGCGGTAATCGTGCCGAACGTTCCGCAGTTGGGACTGACGCCCTATATGGTGCAGATCGTGTTAAGTACGTTAGGAACCTCCGCCATGGTTGCGGCCTTTCAGTCACTTGATAACGCTGCCACACCGGATGCTGCCGCGCGTCAACAGGCCGTAAAGGATGCCTTCACTGTGGCCGCCGGACAAATTTCGGGCATCCCCGCAGTGCGTGATGCGCTGGCTCATCAGCTTTACGACGCCTGGCAAACACTGAGCACTCAGGTCACCGCACTTTCTGATGGCTACAACCAGCAGGAGGAAGCCCAACTGGCGGCGCTTAAGGGCAATATTGTTCGGGTGGATATTGCGGGACTGTTTAGTGAGGTCGTGGCCAATCCAGGGCGTTATGGTTTGACTAACACCATTGGCATTGCCTGTCCGGTAGGCACCTCAGCCGATGAATGTCACTCCTCTGATGCAGGCTTTAGCAGCGCACAAGATTATCTGTTTGCCGATCGCCTGCATCCCAGCCCTGCAGTGCACGCCATGCTGGCAGATTATATTCAGTCAATCCTTGATGCGCCGGCGCAGGTGGCGGCTCTGTCGCAATCCACGCTGCTGATGGCGCGCGACATGCACAATACGCTGGATGGTCATTTGCAACAGCAGCGTCAGCAACCGGCCAGCGTGGGCCAGTTTACGGTGTTTGGCGGTTATGCAGGACAGCACGTCGATTATCAAGGTGATACCTGGAGCAATGGTGATGCAAACACTACCAATCTGACGTTGGGTATTGGCTATCAGCTGACCGATAACTGGCAAACCGGTTTGCTGTTCTCAAACAGCAATCAGCGCATGGATCCCTCATCAAACTATGACTATAAGCTGCGCGGTAATCTGGTGGCGCTTTACAGTCAGCTCACCCTGTTCGATCAAGGCTGGATCAATGCCGATCTCCACTATGCCGATCTCGATTTCGACAGTATCGAACGTAACATAAACATCGGCCCAGCTAGCCGGACTGAACAAGGCAGCAGCAGCGGGAAATTACTGGGCATGCGCGTGCAAACCGGCTGGGATTTACCGTTGGGTTCGCACATCACTACCGGCCCGGTTGCCAGTTATGCACTGGATTATGGTCGTGTTGGCGGCTATCAGGAAAATGGCAATACCAGCACCTCGATGCGCTTCTCAGATCAAACGCTGCACTCGCAGATCGGTTCAATTGGCTGGCGCATCGATAGCCGGCAGTGGGTGGTCAATCCGTGGGCACAGGTCACTTATAACCATCAGTTTGGTGATACCGACTCCACGGTACGCGCGGGTCTTAAATCCACCCAAACCTCGTTTGAGCGGACGGTGGAAGCCGGGGATAAGAACTGGCTCGACGTGGCGGTCGGTGCCAATGTGCCGTTGGGCGATACGGTCAATGCCTTTGCTGGCGTGTCCACCGTAGCCAGAAACAGCGATTACCATCAGGTGACCTGGAACGTCGGGGTGAATGCCACATTTTAAGGTGGAGTGCCAGCAAGTCTTGGCTTGCTGGCACCGTTTTAGCTTCACTTAACCTTCACAAATAAGTGAATGAAACAGTTACTGGCTTAAGGTATTCGTTCGGAATCTTGCGGCAGGCGGTCATTTTTTGCGGCCGCGATAAGCAATAATGTGCCTACGATTATTCTGTAAAATCCCGTCTTACCGCTGCGCTTTCTTTCTGCAATCATTATCTTGGTTTATCCCACTTAGCGGCGGGATGGAAAACACCTCTAATCACACTGGCACGTATCAACACATTAACTATCAGCTACTTATACTGCATGGGGGCAGTTATTTTCTCTTAATATTTAAGGGGTACACCATGGTTAATGCGTCCAGTAACACCACGCCACAAAATGCCGTCAACGCCGCAACGGGTACTGTTGTTCAGTTAAAAACCATTGATGAATTACGTGCTACCGAACCGACATCCGCAGGGGAAATTGCTTCGGTGCTGGAGTACACCAAAGGCAGCAAAATGGGCGGTGGGGTGTTTGTTCATGACGCGACCGATACCACCAGTGAAGACGATGGAGGGATTGTCTTTATCACCGCAGGGAAAAAACGCTGGAAGCGGGTTATACAGGATTACAGCTCTGTCACCGTGCTGGATTTTGGTGCGATAGCCGATGGCAAGACGGATTGTATTGCGGCCGTCAAACGCATGTATACCTGGTCACAGCGTGTGCTGCCTGCTGCCGGCATCCGTTTTACCGCAGGCGTGTTTAGCATGTCCACATTCGACATCTCAAACACAGAGATAAACCGGTTTAAAGTCTCGGGTGCCAATGTCAATTTTGGCTACTTCCCCACCACCACGTTGGTGTTCAACTGGGATACGCAGCCCCGAGGGCTCCATTTTTTCAAAGTGAATGCGCGCTATACCGAAATTTCGGGAATTGTGGTTAAGGGGATGAGTTATAAATCCGGCATGGCGGGGAATGGCGATGGTGGCTCAGCAACGAACAGCGTGGGATTCTTTGCCAACATCATTACCGGCGGTCAGTTTCTGCGCGTGAGCAGTATGGAGTTTCGCTACCTTGGCGGACGAGCACTGGATTTGATCGATACACTCGATTGCAAGATCGACCAATTCTACGCCTATGGATGCCAGGAAAGTATCGTCTATGCGCGCTGGTCAGATCGAGAGCAGGGTGCCTGGGATCATTCCACTGCCATAGAGTTATCGAACTTCAATCTGCAATATGGTTACACCTAACCGGTGCTGGATTTGCCACGCTGCACGCAATCCTTTATCCGCAATGGTTGGATCGAGCATTCTGATTACGCGGGTGATTTAACCAATGGACAATGGGTGCTTGAAGGGCTGGCGATTGAGTCGACCAAAAACCCACTGAAACTGGGTTATTGCCGTGCGTTGATCATCCAGAAAAGTATTCATAATGAGAGCGCCGGTTTTGATTACAGTACCGAAGGTTTGACTGCCTGGTCATTAATATCAGAAGGCGATCGTGGGGTGATGGAAATATCAGACTGGGGCGCGGTGATTCAGGGGTCGCTTAACTACGATTATATTACCTCGCAACATCATATGGATAATCGCAGCGATAAAGAGAAATGGTTCTATATCGGTGAATTTAATTTCTCTGATGAAGGAACACAAATTCATGTGCGTGTGGTAGGCACATCGCAAATCTTATCTCAGGGTGAAACCCAAACCCAATATTCCGGACGAACCCCTGAAGGCGTGGCAAATATTTATCTCCAGGCGCGCAACAATGCCAATACCATTGGCAGCTGGTATGGTGAAGGTTCCTGCCCGGTGACCAAAGTCCACATCGAGGGCGGCGCAACCCGCACTAAGCTTTACGTCAAACTGGCACAGTATACTGGTTTTGCCACCGCACAGGTAGAAACTAATGGCAAAGACCGCTACAGGGCAGGGTTATGTTTTATTTTCCGAAAAAGTTATACCGCTTGTTCTGAAGCCGATGCGCAGAAGTGCGATGCAGCCCCTGTTGTAGCCTTTGAACAGCACTGGATTGGCAATGATAAAGTGGGGATCGGCTATAACAACGATCAGGAATTACTGTTAAATGGGACGGTTATCACCGGTAAGGCTGAAGAGTACGAGCCGGGTAAATGGCGTACCCGTCGTTATTTAAAAGTGCGGGTCAATGGTAACGAATGGAGCATTCCTCTAAATAGCGCAACAGAACCCTATATTTAACTAGGTTTGTTTAAAGGAAAAGATAAAGCTGATCATTGGATGATCAGCTTTATAGAGTGATCCTAAGAATTAATTCACACCCTGAATATGCACTGCCGGTAACGTCTCCCGCACTTCCCAGCCGCGTAGTTTGCCGGGATTTAATAAATTATAAGGATCGCAGGCGCGTTTCATCGCGACCACATCGGCGCGGACCATGCCTTGTTTGCCATCTTCAATATGAATCACATGCGGATTATTAATTTTAATACCGTTACTACGGTAAATGTCCATGATCGCATTCAGGCGTGCTTCCGTGGTGTAACGCACCAGCGGCAATCCGCTGCAGGTCAGTGTGCCGTTCATATCGCGCAGAAACTCAATGTGTGACATCACTTCATCGGATAAATGTGTTTCCATCATCAGCGCCTGCTGGTGGTAATTGTCAGCCGCATACGCAGTTTGCAGATAGGTCAGGGTTTTATCGGTCTTTAGCGCCTGTAGCGTGGTGTGGTTCCAGCAATATTCAATCAGAGAATGGCCGCTGTTCTGACCCTCGGCATAGTGCAAGACGTTGTGTCCCGCATGCTGCACCAACATAGCAGGCAGCAGGGCATCACTTTCGCAACCCACCACTGAAATCACACCGTGCTTGCCGGCAACTTTGTTATCGGCCAAATCGCTGAAGTAATCCAACACCGGGGCAGCAAACACCGCGATTTGGCGCTTCACCAGGCCCGGTGAACGCGCCAGCGCATCAGCAAAAGCCATCGCTGCAGCGAAATCGGTGAAGGTATCAAGCCGCTCAATCCAGTCGTGGCACGGGGCGAGCGCCAGTTCGATCTCCAGCACAATACCATTACTGCCATAGGCATGATGCAGCAGCAGCGCATCCGGGGCCTGCAAATGAATGACACGTGGCGTCTCTTCCATGGTCATCATTTTTACCGACAACACGTTGCCCGGTGCGGCCAACGGCCCGTAATTGATCGATCCTACACCGCCAAATCCTCCACCAAACAATCCACCCAGCGTAGCCAGTTTCCAGGTGGATGGCATGCAGCGTAACTCCCAGCCATGCGGGCGAGTATAAGCTTCCAAATCCCCAAGCCGAATGCCCGCCTGTGCTCGCACCGTGCCTATACCCATCGCTGTAACGGCATTGAGGCGCGTCATATCCACCATCACCCCGCCTTGCAGTGGGATCAGTTGGCCATAGTTACCGGTGCCACCTCCGCGCAGATTAAGCGGTACGCGGGCTTTGGCGCAGGCGGCGACCACCGCAGCGAGTTCAGTCTCATCGCGCGGGCGCACTGCCAGTTCGGCAAATTTCTCCTCCAACTGCGGCTTCAGCACCGGACTGAACCAGTGGAAATCACGTGACAGACGTTTAACCTTGGGCGCTTCTTTAATCCAGTCAAGTTCAGGCAACGCCGCGACCAGCGCCGCCAGTGCAGACTGGCGATCGGAATCAGACATGTCGACATCCTATGCATATTTTGGGGAGGGCGGCCAGAAGGCTGCGCCCTATGAAAATCAGAGCGATGTGCAACGGCAATCATCAGCCGCCACGTCGATTAACCTGGACTCAACTCGCTCTCGTGCCAGGCGGCCAGCACCCGACGTGTCAGCCACGACATCAAGGCAAACAGCAGGAATCCAGCCAGAGAGATCAGCAGCAGTGCGGCAAACATCAGCGGAATATTAAGCTGATAGCCGGCCTGCAAAATCTGGTAAGCCAGCCCGGTGTCTGTGCCACCGGTGCCCGCGACAAACTCCGCTACTACGGCACCAATCAACGATAAACCGCTGGAGATGCGCAACGCGCCAAAGAAGTAGGGCAGCGCTGAAGGAATGCGCAGACGCAACAGAATTTGCATGCGTGATGCATGGTTGAGTTTGAAATAGCTCAGCAAACCGGGTGAAACGCTGCGTAGACCCTGCGTGGTGTTAGAAATGATCGGGAACACCGCCATCAGTGTGGCGCACACCACCAGGGACAGCGTGGTGTCTTTCACCCAAATGATGATAAGTGGTGCGATGGCGACAATCGGCGTGACCTGCAGAAAAACGATATAGGGAAACAACGCGGTTTCAATAAAGCGGTTCTGCACCAGCAGAAAGGCAATGATCGAGCCGATGACAATGGCGACCGTGAAGGAGATCACGGTGATCTTCAGGGTATACAGCAAAGACATAAATAACGTTGGAAAGTTTTGCACCAGACTTTGCGCGACCACCATCGGTGAAGGCACCAGAAAGGTTGGCACCTTAAAGGTGGTCACCAGAAATTGCCATAACAGCAGCATGACAATCGCAACAATTGCCGGGAAAAGCCACTGCTGGAATTTGAAACTGGTGGCGAGTGGTTTCATGATTTGCTCTCCTGACTGGCTGCCAACAAGCCACGTTGCAACTGTTGCGCATAGTGGGTGAAGGGCTGGCTGACGCGGAATTCATCGTCGCGCGGCTGAGTGGTTTCAATGCGAATGTCATCCACTACGCGCCCTGGACGCGCTGCCATCATGATCACCCGCTGCGACAGGAACACCGCTTCCTGAATCGAGTGAGTCACGAACACCACGGTGAGTTTCTGTTCCTGCCATAAATCGAGCAGGTCACTGTCGAGTTTGTTGCGCGTAATCTCATCCAGTGCACCAAAGGGTTCATCCATTAACAGCACTTTGGGGCGCGTGACCAGACCGCGCGCAATCGACACGCGCATCTGCATGCCGCCCGAAAGCTCGCGCGGCAGAACGTGACCAAACTGGCCCAGTCCCACCAGTTCGAGAATCTCTTGTACGCGCGTATCCGCCTCAGCGCGTGGCACGCCGGCTAAATCCAGCGGCAGGCGCACATTTTTATGCACTGTGCTCCACGGCATCAGCGTGGCTTCCTGGAAAACAAAAGAGAGCGGAAGATCACGCTGATTTTCACGACGATCGCGGCGAAATAGCATTAATTTGCCGTCGGTCGGCTCAATCAACCCGGCGATCATTTTCAAAAGGGTGCTTTTGCCACAGCCGGAGGGTCCCAGCAGCGAGACAAATTCACCCTGACGAATGGTGAGATCCACTGGCAGCAGCGCACGTGTGCCATTGGGGTAAATTTTCTCCGCTGAAAGCACCTCAATCGCTGGGGGTGCCGCAGGCAGCGGCACCGGTTGGCTATCCGGCTTTCTCAGCGTTAATTTGCTGGCGGTGTTCATGGTATGACCTTGACGTCTTTAATGAACTGCAAGGTATAGCTACCCTCAAACGGTACTTTAGCCGGATCGATCAGCTTATTGTCCACCAGCAGCTGCCAGGTCTGTTTCAGACGTGGCTCGGTGATAATGCCAATCCCTCCGGTTTGCGCATCGCCGCCGGTGACCATCTGGTATTTCTTCATCTGGGCGATACCAAAGGCAATCTGTTCATCGCTCATCTGCAGGTTTTCTTTCTTGATCAACACATTGCCAGCGCCAGGATCCTGCAGATAATTCTTCCAGCCTTGCATCGAGGCTTTAACGAACGCGGCAACAGCCTGTGGCCGCTTCTCGATGGTCGACTTCATGCAAACAATACTGTTGCCGTAGGGTGGATAGCCCCAATCACTGATCGGATAAACGTTGGCCTGGGCATTGGCTTTCTGCACCGCAAACGGCTCGGAGGTGATATAGCCTTGCTGCACCAGCGTTTTATCCGCGAGGAACGGCTGAATACTGAAGGTGTATGGACGTACGCGGGCATTTTTCAGGTTCAGCGCGCTTTGTGCCCATGGCCAATAGGAGGTGTAGGCTTCAGCAGCGAGCAGGAAGGTTTTGCCTTGCAGATCGGCTTTATCTTTCACATCGGGATGGGTGAGAAATGCGATGGCTGAGTGCTGAAAAGTGGTGGCGACGGGCACGGCTTCAACACCTTGCTGCCACGATTCCAGCGCTTGCATATTATCGCTGATGATACAGTCCGCCTGACCCGCCGCCATCAACTGCATGGTGTGCACCTGTGGGCCGCCCATTTTAATTGTGACGTCCAGGCCAGCGTCTTTATACAGATTCTGTGCCTGCGCCTGATAGAAGCCGCCATGTTCCGCCTGGGCATACCAGTTGGTCATAAAGGTAAAGGGTTCAGCCGCCATGCTCTGGGCCGACAGCGCCAGTGAAAGTGCGGCTACCATGCTCAATTTTTTTATCATCGTCGATCCCCTTTTAGCGCGGTTGTAATAGTGATGCAGCGTCGTTGTGATCTAATACCTTGCCCTGCCATTGGCCTGTGCCCCACGCTGGTTCGGCGCGTGTCACCCAGACCATCTGGTGCACTTCAGTGATCACCTGCGCCCAGCTTTCGGCGAGAGAATCAAGAATGGCCGCGCCTTGCTCAGGGGTGGAAGGCAACGGATCGCCAATCACACCGCTTGGACCAAAATCCTAAGAAGCCCAGGCCGCCATCGGCTTGTTGGTGGAGAGTGTCGGGCAGGGGAATTCAGGCGGATAATTCGACACCGCTTTGCTCATCTGGACGGTGTCGGGTGCCAGCGCCAGCATTAGTGCGGTTTCAGCGTGTCCGGCGTGCATCGCCATTTGCCGCTCTTTGTCATCCATAAAGCTTTCGGCGCAGTTCGGGACTTTGAAGGTGTCCTGCATGATGATGATCATATCGCCATGACGCAGGCGCAGTTCGCGCGCCGCCATCTGCAACGGCTGCGGTTGTCCACCATGGCCGTTTACCATTAAAAACTTGCGAAAACCGGCGCGATAGAGTGACTCGCCAATCTCCAAAATGGTGTGCAGCAAGGTTTCACCGGTTAGCGTTAGCGTGCCGGGAAAGTGCAGGTGTTCATCGGATTTGCCGTAGGTGATGGGCGGTATGGCGTAGGCGGGGATTGCCGCCGGTAAACGTGCCAGCGCATGCCCGACCACGCCAGAGGAAATTACACTATCTACTGCGCACGGCAGATGAGGACCGTGCTGCTCAATCGCGCCAGTGGGCAGGACAATAACGGTATTCGCTTTGTCATCCAGCGTGGCAATGTCAGTCCAGCTCAGATACGGCAAAAAGCGGTTTGCCGGAATATAACCATGCAACATACAAAATCCTCGTGTTATTGCGGCAACCACGCCGTGGCTTCAACTTCGATTAAAACGTCCGGACTCGGCAGCATTTCACTGACCTGCACCACCGTGGAGACTGGCGATTCATCGGGAAAAAATTGCTTACGCACGCGACTGTAATGGGGGAAGTGATCGAGATTGCGGAAATACTGCACCAGCTTAAATACATCGCTCATCTGGCCACCGGCGCTTTCAATAGTGGTGCGGATGCTCTCCAGCACGTACCAACTCTGCGCCAGAATCGGGCCTTCTTTAATATCCGTAGAGAACTCGCCGGTGCGACCCAGCAATAACTGGGCTGCTTCCGGAATATCGCCGTAACCGCGCACGATGGTGGCAGTCTGCGGGTTCACCGGAATAATGCCGGAGAGAAAGATAAAGTCGCCCACGCGTCGCCATGCGGCATATTTTGCCAGCGGTTTTCCCGCTCCCTCATCAAGCGCCATTGGTTTTGTCTCCATAATGCACACCCTGTTTTAACCGATAGCGCTGACGCTGACGCAACGGCCAGCTGGCGGCATCGGCCTGCGGAAAGATCACTAGATCGTTGTGATAAAAAGTCTGCGGATGGCAGATAAGTTGGGAAGCTTCATCGAAGGCCGCCCCCAGCTGCAGGCTCAACAAGCCACTAAATAGCGTATCCAGCGGGTCGTAACTGCCAAAAGGGCAAAAGGCGTCCTGCACGTTGTCGGCGCCCAGCAGTACCGGTATGTCACGCGCTAGCGCCTCTTTCACCAGTGTTAAACCGCGCTGACGCGGCGTGCGGTCGGGAACGGCGTCTTGTAGCAGTAAATTGGTCAGCGGCAGGGCGATCATCGTCACACGCTGCTGGGCTAGCTGGTCAAGTATCTGCAACGCATCGTCCTGTTGCGACAGCGCGCAACTGTGGCTGCAGGTGATGCTGCCACTGAAAGGGTGGTGATGGAGGTAGTTCGCCAGCCAGCGCATACCCTGCGCATCCGCGTTTAGCTCTTCATCAATGTGCAGATCAATATCCAACTGCCACTGCTCGGCGGCCTGCATCAAGTGGGTAAAGGCTTGTGCATCCCAGTTGCTGCTGTGAATAAATCCGCCGAGCAGCGCACCCGGACCGCTCACGGCAACCTGTGCCGCAATGTGTTGGGCATCTGCGGCGTTGGCAAAGAAACTCAGTGGCGCCAGCGCTACGCGTTCAATCTGGCACAGTGGGTGATCGAGATCGCCGATGACCTGCCAGGCGAGCGGTGCATCGGGAGTAAACCAGTCAATGTGTGTGCGCAACTGGCTAACACCACTTTCCGCAGCCCAGTTTAAGGCCTGCCGGGCGCGTTGCAGCAGATCGTCATGGCTCCAGTGCACACGGTCCTGATGCATTGCGGTAATAGCGGCCAGCAAGCCCGGCTGCTGTGCTGGACTGCGCTGAATGGTGAAGGTTTTATCCAGATGTGCATGAGGTTCGATGAACGCGGGCAGCACCAGAGCGCCATGCAGCGGTAAATAGTCGTGATGCGCACTCTGCTCAGGCTCGTATTGCAGACCTTCAGAGGAGAAATGCAAGGTAGCGAGCTGTGGCGCACCGTTATGCATCGGCCAGTTGTCGGTTAATAGCCAGCGGGGTAATCGCGCCCCGGTTACACCTGCAGAGACTTTCATAAATCCAGCACCAGGACGGACGAGTGGGCGCGTGAGCAGCACAGCACGATGCAATCATTGGCCGCGCGCTCTTTTTGGCTCAACACCTCATCACGGTGGTCCGGTTCGCCCGACAACACGCCGGTAATACAGGCTCCACACATGCCTTGTTCACATGAGAGTTCAATTTCAATGCCCGCGTTTTCCAATACCTCAGCGATGCTTTGCGCCTGGCCAACGGTGAAACGAGCCCCAGAGGAGGCGATCTCAATTTCAAAGCTGTCGCCTGGAAGGCGAGGGACCACGTCCGGTTTGAAGCGTTCACTGTGCATCTGATCACTGTGCCAGCCATATTCCAGCGCCAGACTTTGCAGGTGGGACATAAAACCCGCAGGGCCACAGGCCACCAATACACCATTTCCCGGTGAACCCAGCTCCGTAGGGTGATGAGTCCGAAGACTGTCGCCCTCGGTGCTGTAATGGATCACCACGCGGTCGCCGAGAAGTGCCAGACGCGGAGCAAAAGCCAGTTCATCCTGCCGCTTTAGATAAAGGTGCAGTACAAAATCAGCCTTCTGCACAGCTCGCGCTTCCGCCATCACTAACAGCGGCGTTAAGCCAATTCCTGCTGCAAAAAGCAGGGTGCGCGGGGCATGTGGCAATGGGAAATGATTGCGAGGAGTCGAAATGGTCAGCACATCGCCGATGTGCAACTGATGATGCAGCCACTGCGAACCACCTTTGGAAGCGGGATCTAGGCGTACACAAATTTCATAATGCGCTGCGTGGGCAGTCGAGCACAGCGAGTATTGGCGAGTTCCGCCGAGGGGCAGATACACATCAATATGCGCTCCCGGCGTAAAAGCCGGTAGCGGTTGGTCGCTAGCACTGTCCAGCGTGAGTAATACGTTGCCAGCACCGTTTAACTGCTTTGCGATGACGGTGACAGCCAGGTGTGTTGATTTCATAATCAGCCTGTCTGAACAGGGATGTCACTAGCATTAAAGCCGCGCATACCCTTGTTTTTATCCTGGCTGCGATTATTATTTTGCCATCGTGTAAGCGTCCATCTGTTTAATTCGCATGATGTGTTGCAAAAAAGAGAGCACCCACTATGTTCGCCTTCTCCCGATTTTTGCTGTATTTCACCGAAGTGGCGCGTCAGGGGTCATTGCGCAAGGCTTCGGAGGTGTTGCACGTTTCAGCTTCATCCATAGATCGACAGATTCTGCGCGTTGAGGAGCAGTTGGATATGCCGTTGTTTGAACGCCATCAGGATTACGTATGACGGCTGCGGGGGAGATTTTGCTCAATGCGGCGAAAAACTGGCAGAGGGAGTTTGGTCGGGTTTGTACCCAACTGGATGATTTGCGCGGTTTACGCCACGGGCATGTGCATATCGCCACCATTGACGCGATAAATCGCGGTTTTTTTTCATCTATCCTGCAACGCATTCGCGAAGAGTACCCCGGCATTTCCTTCACACTTACCACCATGAGCAATATCCATATTGCCAATGCGCTGATCGCCGGTGATGCGGATTTCGGCATCATGTTAAATCCGCAAAGTTCGCGAGAACTGTTGGTGAAGTCATTTGCTGATTTACGTCTGGGTATTGTGGTGAGCAGTCAACATCCGCTGGCAAATATGGAATCTATCCGTTTCAGCCACTGTGAATCCTGGCCGTTTATCGTTCCTGCCGCGCCCCTGATGTTGGCCGATCCGCTGGAAGCTCTGGTAAACAGTTCCGGTATTCGCCTGAATGAAGTTGGCCGCACCAATAACATTCATATGCTGCGTTCACTGGTCCGTGATGGGGTGGGCATCAGTTTGATGTGCTGGCTGGATATTGTTGACGAGTATCGCCGGGGAGAATTGAAATTCATTCCGCTAATCGACACGGTATTGAAACCCTTCACGTTGTCGTTGTGTGTGGCGCCACAGCGTCAATTGTCGATTGCCGCATCGATGATGCTGCGCGAGCTGGAATCGTTTTTTGCATTGATGCAGAGCGAAGAGGCTTTGGCGGGTGTGGAGCATAAAGCGTAGCGGCGGCCATTAGGCCGCCTGAGGTTAGCCAGAATAAGGACGAGCGATTAACTCCCCCAACGGCTGCGCAAATAATTCACTGCCTGCTGCGTTTGCGGTTGGTTAAGATAATTCTCGCGGAACAGAATGGTGCCGTTGATTTGTGGCACCGATTCATTAAGGTCGAGCTGTTTTTTCAGTTCCGGCACGCCGCCATTGATGGTCCAGTCTGGCTCCATTTTAGAGGTTTCACCCACTTTATACAGCGCTACACCGATATAGAGGCGGGTATGCGTGGGTGTGACTACATTGGCCCACCAGTTCGCGAGCACATCATAACGTGCAGCCTGGCGTGAAAACGGCCAGTAAATCTGCGGTGCGATGTAATCTAACAAACCCATCTGCACCCATTTGCGTGTATCTGCGTAAGCTTCATCGTAGGCCGCTGCGCCGCGCGTGTCTGAGCCCGCGGGATCGTGTGATACGTTGCGCCACACACCGGCCGGGCTGACACCGAATTCGACATTCGGTTTTAGCTGTTTAATGGTGCGAGACACTTGCTCAATCAGCTGCTGAGTATTGTGACGTCGCCAGTCCGCTTTGGAGGCGTATCCCTGACCATACTGTCGGAAAGTGGCGCTGTCATTCAGCGTTGAGCCAGGCGATTCCGCGTAGAAATAGTCATCAAACTGCACGCCATCGATATCGTAATTTGCAACCACCTCCGCCACAATGCTGGTAATCCAGTCGCGGGCATCAGGAATGCCGGGGTCCAGCACAAAACGGTCACCTGCGGTACGGATCCAATCACGGTGCAGCACGAACACGCTGGCAGGATGCAGGGAAAGCGTGTTGTTGAGTTCCGTTACGGTGGAAGGTTTCACGTTAGTAGAGACGCGATAAGGGTTAAACCATGCATGCACTTTGATGCCACGCTTGTGGGCTTCATCCAGCATAAACTGCAGCGGATCGTAACCGGGATCTTCCCCGATCTTTCCGGTCATCATATCTGACCATGGCAATATTTTAGATCGCCATAGCGCCGTGCCATCGGGTTTGACCTGGAAGAAGACGGTATTAATGCCGAGACTCTTGAGCTTATCCAGCTTATCGGTCAGCGCCTTTTGCTGTTGGCTGATGCGATTTGCCGGGCTGGCATTGACCGAGGCAATGGGCGGCCAGTCAAGACGCGACACCGTGGTGAGCCAGACCCCGCGCACTGGCTCAGCGTTAACGACCGGCTGAACGGGATGCGGTTTCGGCGTCACAGTCGGAAACGGTGTGACCAGGGATTTAGGTGGTTCAGAACTGCAGCTAGCCAATAGCAGTGCAGCAGCCAATAAGGAGGCCGTTTTTTTCAGGGTGGCAACACGGGGGAAACGCGCGGAACAGGCTATGATAAACTCCATTTCTTTCAATTTACTGTTCGAAGAGCCTCATTCTCTTCTCATCAGCTATAAAGTCAATAAGAGCCCTCGGTAACGTCGTCATGCCATCTATGGCAAACGCTGCGCGCGGGAACTCACTTAAAACAGGAATACACTGCTATGACATATGAAGATCTTTACCGCCGCATCGCGATGATTGTTTTTAGCTGTGGACCGCAAGGTGCACGCGAACTGATCGTAAAAGCTGAACTGTTTGCCGATGACGAGGGCGGCGAATACCAGTTCGATTATCTGGATGAAAAAGGCGAGCCAGATTGGTTTGAACCGGATGCACAGGCGATTGGCGATTTGACTGAAGCGCTGAAAGATTTTCAACACTACTTCGTTGAGCATGATATGACCGAAGGCAAGCCGGTGTGGAATAAGTGCGTGGTGGTGATTAACGTGCCGGAAGAGTCGATCAGCATTGACGTGCAATATGAGTAAGGTTTCCGGGCATCCTTGCCCGAAATCCTTTGGCGTTATGAACGTACAGCCACTAAGGCCTCGCGTTCCCGTAAGGCGCGCTTACGATGCACGATGCGGCTGGTGATCAACACCGCCATCGTGAGTAAACCGGTAGCAATGATCTCAGAGCGATGCGCCGGCATAAACAACATCGAGATCAACACACCCACGATGAACACCATGGTTGCCCAGGTTAAGCCTGGGAACAGCCACATGCGATAGCTTAACGTCTCTCCCCGCGCCTCACGCTTTTTACGTAATACCAGATGCGAAGCCGCAATCACCAGATAAACCAGTAGTGCAATCGCACCTGAACTGGCCAGCAGGAATTCAAATACCGCTGCCGGTGCCAAATAGTTGGCGAATACCGCAAGGAACGCAGCGGCAGTAGAGGCGATCACCGCCACCCAGGGTGTGCCGCTACGGGTGGTTTTTGATGCCGCGGCGGGTGCATCCTGACGACGGGAAAGTGAATACAACATGCGTGAAGCAGTATAGAGCGCAGAGTTAAGACAGCTGCACACCGCGATCAACACCACCACATCGACGATCTGACGTGCGTAAGGAATATTCATCATCTCCATGGCCGTTTGATAGGAACCGGCTTTCATTAGCGATGGGGTATTCCACGGCACCAGCGCGATGACAATGAAAATCGACATCAGATAGAACAGCGCAATACGCCAGATCACGGAGTTGGTCGCTTGAGTAATCTGCTTTTTCGGCTCGCGGGATTCCGCTGCCGCGATAGTGACAATTTCTGTTCCCATAAAGGAGAACATGGTGGTCAGAATGGCGGCCAGTACGGCACTGATACCGTTTGGCATAAAGCCGTGCGTGTCATAGAGATGAGAAATGCCCTGCGTGCTGCTACCCGGCATCAGGCCAAAAATAGCCAGACCGCCGACAATCAGGAAGGCGACAATGGCGACCACTTTTAGCAGAGCAAACCAAAATTCGAACTCACCATAATTTTTGACGCTGAACAGGTTGCTAATCGTCAGGAACAGGGTGATCCCCAGGGTATATTCCCAGACGGCAATCTGCGGGAACCAACTGTGCAATATCGTGCCTGCGGCATTGGCTTCAAGCGGGATCACCAATACCCAGAACCACCAGTAGAGCCAGCCAATGGTAAATCCGGCCCAGCGTCCCAGCGACTTATCTGCGTAGGTGGAGAAGGAGCCGGAGTCCGGTGAGGCAACGGCCATTTCCGCTAACATGCGCATAATCAGCACCACCAGCGCACCTGCTGCGATGTAGGCCAGTAACACGGCGGGGCCAGCTTCGGCGATGGCGTGACCAGAACCGACAAACAGTCCGGCACCAATCACACCAGCAATGGATAGCATTCGGACATGACGCGGCTTTAAGCCTTGCGCAAGCGCATCGGCATTCTGTGAACTCATTGTTTTCTCCAGATTGTCTCTCGGACTGTGACTTGGCACAGCCTGGCTGCAGCAGGTGGATAACCAGCCCGCATACGGGCTGGCTAAGCTGAGGGCCTACGAATCCTGGTGCGCGCTCAGCACGTGGCTGAGAATCTCCAGCGCCTGGCTGAATTGCGCATCCGGAATGGTGAGTGGATAGAGGAAGCGAATCACGTTGCCATGCGGACCACAGGTCAACAACAGCAAACCTTGCGCCATCGCCTGTTGCTGGATGGCCTGAGCGGTTTGCGCTTCGGCAAATTCCACCGCGACCATTGAACCTAATGCGCGAATATCGGTGATCGCGGAGCAGTGGCGACGTGCTTCATTGAGGAATTCGACCAGTTGCGCACCCAGTTTCACTGAGCGGTCACACAGTTGTTCTTCAGCAATGATATCCAGTACCGCATGCGCGGCGGCAATCGCCAGTGGGTTTCCGGCGTAAGTGCCACCCAATCCACCTGGACCCGGCGCGTCCATGATCTCTGCGCGACCACTCACCGCTGACAGCGGCATGCCGCCCGCCAGGCTTTTCGCCATGGTGATCAAGTCTGGTTTGACGGTGTAATGGTCCATGGCAAACAGTTTGCCGGTACGACCAAAGCCGGTTTGCACTTCATCGGCAATCAGTAAAATGCCGTGTTGATCGGCCAGCTGGCGCAAGCGGACGAAAAATTCTGCAGGGGCGATGTGGAAACCGCCTTCGCCTTGTACTGGCTCCAGCACAATGGCTGCCACGTCTTGCGGCGCGATGTCCTGAGTGAAGATGTCTTGCAGGCTCGCCATGGCATCTTCAATGCTGATGCCGGTCACGCTGTTGGGATAACGAGCGTGCCACACGGAAGCGGGCATTGGGCCAAAGTCACGCTTATACGGGGCCACTTTGCCGGTCATCGCCATCGTCATAAACGTACGGCCATGGAACGCGTTACCGAAGGTGATAATGCCGTGACGGCGTGTGGCGGCGCGCGCAACTTTGACAGCATTCTCTACCGCTTCTGCACCGGTTGAGAAAAAGGCGGTTTTGGCTTTACCGGCGATTGGCACCACGCTGTTGATGCGCTCTGCCAGGCCGACGTAGCTCTCGTAAGGCGTCACCTGGAACGCGGTATGGGTGAATTTTTCTAACTGTTCCGCGATGGCCTTCACAATGCGCGGATGACGGTGGCCGGTGTTGAGCACCGCGATACCCCCGGCGAAATCAATCCAGCTGTTGCCTTCGACATCACGCAACGTGGCATTCTCTGCCTGATCGACATACCACTGGCAGAGATTACCGGTGCCACGTGGGAGTGCGTCATCTTTACGTTGTTGCAGCTGGCTGTTTTTACCTTCCATAACCTTTCCTTAGCGATAAGCGTCTTTACAAATCACGACAAACACGCTTATTTATCCCTGCGCTAAGGTTTGTTGCCAGAGCCACTTTTACAGAAAAGGATGGAGCCAATTGCGGAGTTTGTACGCAGATCATGTATTAGAGCGTTTGCAGTTTATGCCGGAAGGGACGTTGCAGCAGCGTCTGCTGGCGTGTATGCAGGCGGCGATTGCAGAGGGGATCTTTCCACGCGCGACGCGATTACCGGCCACGCGGGATATGGCGCGCGAGTTGTCGGTATCGCGTAATACCGTACTTAACGTCTATGAACATTTGATGTCACAGGGCTATGTCACGGCGCGCACCGGCAGCGGAACCTGGATCGCCGAAACGCTGCCCGAAGGTTGTCTGAATAGCCCGCGCAGTGATGAACTGACGCTGCCGCTGAGCGTGAAAACGGCGGCGATTTCAAAACGCGGTGCATCGTTGTTAGGTCATGCCAACGCCTCACCTTATCAGTGGGGCGCGTTTGTACCCGGCGCGCCAGATGTCACCCAGTTCCCGCACAAACTCTTTAGTCAGATCCAGGCGCGATTGAATCGCGAGCCAGATATTGATCGGTTGATTTACAGCAGTAATGGCGGCTGCCCGCATTTACGTCAGGCGCTGGCGGATTATCTCAGCGTGGCCCGATCGGTGCGGGCAGATGCGGATCAAATCATCATCACGGAAGGCATCCATCAAGCGGTTGATCTGGTGACGCGCGTGCTTTGCGATCCCGGGGACACGGCGTGGATTGAAGAGCCTGGCTACTGGGGCACGCGGAATCTTTTGCGCATTAACGGCCTGAAAATCCAGGCCATGCCGGTCGATGACCAGGGTATTATCCCTGATTTACCTTCGCGAGCGCGGGCACCAAAAGTGATATTTGTGACACCGTCACACCAATATCCGCTAGGCGTTCACCTTAGCCTTGAAAGACGTAAGCAGTTGCTGGATTTGGCCAGCAAACATAAAACCTGGCTGGTGGAGGATGATTACGACAGTGAATTTCGTTTTGCCGGCCAGCCTTTTCCCTCGCTGCAGGGCTTTGAGCCCGATGCGCCGGTGATTTACATGGGCACGTTCAGCAAAACGCTTTATCCCGCGTTGCGACTCGGTTATCTGGTGGTGCCGAAAGCCCTGGCGCAACCTTTGCGCGTGGCGGCGGCGGAACTCTATCGTGGTGGGCATTTACTGGTACAGCGTGCGCTGGCGGAGTTTATCCAGAAAGGGCATTACATGGCGCATATCCGCCGTATGCGCAAACTCTACAGCCAGCGTCGTCGCTTTTTAGCGGGGCTGATTGAGCGTTATCTTGGCGCTGATTTTATGCCGCGCGTCAATCATGAGGCGGGCTTGCATCTGGTGGTTAATTTACCGGCTGGATGTGATGATGTGGCGATTGCCGCACTGGCGCTGCGCCGCGGTGTGAAGGTCAGGCCGCTGTCGCAATATTACATGCACCAGCAGGAGCGACGTGGCTTGCTGCTGGGTTATGCGTGCGTGGATGAACGTCAGTGTCAGGATGCGTTTGGTGTATTGAAGGCATGTCTGGTTGAGAGCGGGATTTTATCGCGTTCGTAGACGTGTACGCCTGCAATCATGGTGATGTGCGGCCCGAAGGCCGCGTCACTCAGGACTACGCGATGCCGTTTAAACGCTGCACGACTTCGGCACTCAACACCAGATCGCCACTGGCAAGATTCTGCTGGAGATGTTCTGGTGATGAAGTACCGGGAATCAACAGAATGTTGGGCGAACGCTGAAGTAACCAGGCCAGCGCGACCTGCAACGTGGTGGCATTCAACTCGTTTGCCACTTCCGTAAGCTGTTCAGATTGCAGCGGTGAGAAACCGCCCAACGGGAAGAAAGGCACGTATGGAATACCTTGCGCTGCTAGTTGATCGACCAGCGCCTCATCCTGCCGATTTGCCAGATTGTAGAGGTTTTGCACACAGGCTATCGGCGTCATTTTCTGCGCGTCTTCCACTTGTCTGGCCGTCACGTTGCTCATACCAATATGCTTGACCAGGCCGCGCTCTTTAAGCTTGATCATCGCTTCGACCTGCGGTTCCAGTGAGCCTTCTGCGGGTGCGTGCACGTCGAGCATTGAACGCAGGTTCACCACTTCCATCACCTCCAGACCCAGATGACGCAGATTATCTTCTACCGCCTGTGTCAACTCATCGGGCGAGAAAGCGGGCAACCAGCCTCCTTTCGCATCACGGCGTGCGCCGACTTTAGTGACGATCACCAGGTCGTCGGAGTAAGGATGCAGGGCTTTCTTTATCAGTTGGTTAGTAATGTGCGGGCCATAAAAGTCGCTGGTATCGATATGATTGACGCCAGCAGCCACCGCATCACGTAGCACTTGTAATGCCCGATTTTCATCGGCTGGCGGGCCGAACACGCCTTTGCCGGCGAGCTGCATGGCGCCATAACCGAGGCGTTTAACCTGACGATCACCCAAAGTATAAGTCTTTACGTTGTGGGACATGGAAACCTCCTTCGTCGATGTGTGTACAGATTGTAATCGACAGATTACTGTGCAACTATCCGGTGAAATCGGGACACAGTGTACGGAAAGGCGAACAATGGCATTGGATATAGCATTGCTGCATGCGGTGGTGGCGGTGGCAAAAGCGGGTGGCTTTCGTGAAGCGGCTCGCATGACCGGTAGCAATCCTTCACGCTTAAGCGATGCGGTAAGGCGAGCCGAGGAGCAATTAGGCGTGCGGTTGTTCAATCGTACCACGCGCACCGTTGCACTCACCGAAGCAGGCAGGGCGTTAATGACGCGTTTAATGCCGGCAATGAATGAAGTGGATGCGGCACTCGATTCGCTCAATCATTTCCGCACTACGCCGGGTGGCACGTTACGAATCAATGTGCCCGTCAGCGCGGCCCGCTTGGTTTTGCCATCTATCGTGCCCGGCTTCCTGGCGCGATATCCTGACATACAGTTGGAAGTGGTGGCGGAAAGCAATGTGCAGGATATCTTCCGCGACGGCTGTGATGCCGGGATTCGTTACGACGATCATCTGGAGCAGGATATGGTGGCTTTACCGATTGGGCCTCGCGTGCAGCGTTTTGCGGCAGCGGCTTCATCCGCCTATCTGGCGAAATTTGGCACGCCACAACATCCACGTGATTTGCTACAGCATCGTTGTTTGTATGGCCGCTATGCCACGGGCGTGATTGCGGATTGGGAGTTCGAGAAGGGCGAAGAGGTGGTGCGTTTACAGCCTAAGGGGCCGCTCATATGCAGTATTGGCGCGGCCATGGATCTGACCGTCGCAGCTGCAGTATCCGGCGCAGGGGTGGTGTACCTGTTTGAAGATTGGATCAAACCCGCGCTGGATAATGGCAGCCTGCAACCGGTACTGAGCGAGTGGTGGCAGAGTTTTTCAGGATTGTGGCTTTACTATAACGATCGCCGCTTGATCCCGGCACCGCTGCAGGCGTTTCTTGATTATGTGCGCGAACTTAATGCGCCGCCGCGGGTGGATTGACCAGAAGACCCGA
Organism: Pantoea sp. alder81; assembly: GCF_020179835.1. GTDB lineage: Bacteria > Pseudomonadota > Gammaproteobacteria > Enterobacterales > Enterobacteriaceae > Pantoea. The sequence continues at coordinate 135,231 of NZ_JAIUDA010000005.1, forward strand.
CATCAACACGCGGAAGGCTTCAACTGCCCGTGGGAGTGCGGCTACCGGTTCGCGGGAGGCGGCAATCCACAGAGCGGCATTCAGTGCGGCACCATTGACTAAATGCGCCGCCGCTTCGGTATCCATCGGCTTCACCGTGCCTTCTGCAATCAGATTTTCCAGCATATCGGCAGTGGTGCGCAGACACGCGGTTTGATTAGGCCATTGTGAAGGATCACCGAGAACGGCCGGGCCATCTAACAGCATAATTCGTTGTACTTCAGGTTCTAGCGACATCTCAATATAGGTGATGGCTTCTGCCAAAAATGCATGCCATTTCGACTCAAATTGCTGACCTGCTGCGCGCATTTGTATCAATATTTCAGCGTCGATCTGGTCAATAACAGCCTGCAATAAACCCTTTTTGTCGCCGAAATTATGATATAGCGCGCCTCGCGTCAGACCTGCCTCAGCGGTCAGATCATCCATTGATGCAGCGCTATAACCTTTCTCCGCAAATGCCCGTCTGGCGGCTTCAATTAATTTGGCGCGGGTTTCTTCTACCTGATCTGCTCGTCGTTTGGCCGCCATAAAGACTCCTTAAAATTGCATTGACATACGCTGCGTATGTTATCCATAGTAATACATACGCAGCGTATGTTAAAGCGATTGCTGGCTTAGCTAACCGGCTATCACCCCATTTTTCCATCAGGAGAGTCATTATGAGCAAACGCGACGCGATTTTTCCAGCAGGGCGTCAGGCGCTGTATGAAATCAATCAATATTCCGCGGCCATCCGTTCGGGAGATCTGCTGTTTGTATCGGGGCAGGTTGGCAGCCGGGAAGACGGTTCTGCGGAACCGGATTTTGCACGCCAGGTCAATCTTGCGTTCGAGAATTTGCAGGCAGTCTTAAAAGCGGCAGGATGCACCCTGGATGATGTGGTGGATGTCACCAGTTTTCATACCGATCCTGAAAACCAGTTCGCAATTGTGAACGAAGTGCGTTTGCGTCATTTCGGTGAACCGCCTTATCCAAACTGGACAGCCGTAGGTGTCAATTGGCTGGCGGGGTTTGATTTTGAAATTAAGGTGATTGCGCGTATTCCGCAGTAAGCAGCCTAGCCGCACAGGGAGGTGCACCGGGCATCAGCGGGGGCGTCTCAGGAAGGGCAGAACATCAACTGCAATAAAAAAGCCGATAACCGTTGCCAGTTATCGGCTTTATCGCATCATGTGAGATTACGCGTTCAGCAACTGATTCGCGGTCTTCTCAACCAGCGCCAGCAAGACTTTAATGTCTTCCAGCGTCACGGTTGGGTTCAGCAGCGTCAACTTCAGACAGGTAACGCCCTGGTTTTCAGTCACGCCAACGTTAGCGAGGCCTGAATCCAGCAGAGCATCGCCGATGCGCTGGTTGAACAGAGCAATCTGCGCGGTATCGGTCAGTTGCTCTGGACGGTAGCGGAACAGTACGCTTGCCAGCTGTGGCTGCATCACCAGCTCAAGGCGTGGTTCTGAAGTCACAAACTTCGCCACTTCCTGTGCAAGCGTCACGCCGTGATCGATGATCGCTGCGTATTGTTTCTGACCCAGCGCTTCAAGACCCATCCACAGTTTCAATGCATCAAAACGACGCGTGGTCTGCAGAGATTTAGATACCAGGTTAGGAACACCGGCTTCTTCATCGAACTCAGAGTTCAGGTAAGCCGCCTGATAACGCATCAGCTCGTAGTGACGCTCGTCTTTCAACAGGAATGCGCCACAGCTGATGGTCTGGAAATACTGTTTGTGGAAGTCCAGGGTGACGGAATCCACTAACTCCAGGCCGTCCAGGTAGTCACGGTACTTCTCTGACAGCAGCAGTGCGCCGCCCCAGGCTGCGTCAACGTGCACCCAGATATTGCGCTGTGCAGCAATACCCGCGATTTCACGCAGTGGGTCGATAGCACCAGCGTCAGTGGTACCGGCCGTTGCCACGATAGCCAGAATCTGGTCACCGTTCGCATCAGCCTGAGCCAGCTTGGCTTTCAGGTCATTCACGTCCATACGGGCGAATTCATCAGATTTCACCAGTACAACTGACTGATAGCCGTGGCCCAGCAGCGCCATATTCTTCTGCACAGAGAAGTGCGCGTTCTCAGAACACAGCACTTTGATCTTACGCAGATCGCCAGTGATACCATCCTGCTGAACAGAGTGACCCTGACGCGCGAAGAAGGCGTCGCGTGCCAGCATCAGACCCATCAGGTTACTCTGCGTACCACCACTGGTGAATACGCCAGCATCGCCCGCCGGGTAACCCACTTGCGCACGCAACCATTCGATCAATTTGACCTCAATGATGGTGGCAGAAGGGCTCTGATCCCACGAATCCATACTCTGGTTGGTGGCGTTGATCAGCACTTCAGCGGCCTGGCTTACCACCAGGCTCGGGCAGTGCAGGTGCGCCACACATTGTGGGTGGTGCACTGACAGGCTGTCTTTCAGGAAATACTCAATCGCGCGTTCAATCGCGGCCTGGTTACCCAGGCCGTTTGGATTGAAGTCGAGCGTGATACGCTCGCGCAGTTCGGCAACACTTTTGCCTTGATACATCTCAGGCTGTTGCAGCCACTGCACAACCGCGGCGCTGCTTTGGGCAATCGCCTGCTGGTACGCCTCAATGCTCTGTGCAGAGGCGGCCAGAATCGGGTTTACTTCAGACATTTACTCTTCCAATCAAACAGGTTTGACGCCAGCGCCAATCAGCGCCTGCTCAAATTTATCCAGGAAAATCGCCAGCTCTTCGTTGGTGATCAGCAGTGACGGCAACAGACGCAGTACTGCACCGTGACGACCGCCACGCTCCAGAATCAGACCTGCTTCGAAGCACTTCTTCTGCAGCAGCGCAGAAAGCTCGCCATCAGCTGGCAGGCTACCCATATGGTCAGCCGCTTCATTTGGTTTAACGATCTCAATACCGATCATCATACCCATGCCGCGAATGTGACCGATAACCGGGAAGCGTTTCTGCATCTCAGCCAGCTGTGCTTTCAGCCATTCACCTTGCTCAGCCACTTTGCCGGCGATGTTCTGCTCGGTCAGGACTTTCAGAGTGGCGAGACCGGTGGCCATCGCCAACTGGTTGCCACGGAAGGTACCAGTGTGGTGGCCAGGAGACCAGGCGTCGAACTGCTTTTTAATACCCAGAACAGCCAGTGGCAGACCGCCGCCCACAGCTTTAGACATCACGATGATGTCTGGCTGAATGCCAGCGTGTTCGAAGGCGAAGAATTTGCCGGTACGGGCAAAGCCAGCCTGGACTTCATCAAGGATCAGCAGAATGCCGTGTTCCTGAGTCACTTTACGGATGCGCTGCAACCATTCGACCGGAGCCGGGTTCACACCGCCTTCACCCTGAACCGCTTCCAGGATAACAGCCGCAGGTTTGCGTACGCCGCTTTCCACGTCGTTGATCAGGTTTTCGAAGTAGTAAGTCAGGGCTTTAACACCGGCGTCACCACCGAGACCCAGTGGGCAACGATACAGATGCGGGTAAGGCATGAACTGCACTTCTGGCATCATACCGTTAACGGCTTCTTTCGGTGACAGATTGCCGGTAACAGCCAGCGCGCCATGGGTCATACCATGGTAACCGCCAGAGAAGCTGATCACGCCGCTACGGCCGGTGACTTTCTTCGCCAGCTTCAGTGCTGCTTCAACCGCATCCGCACCAGAAGGACCGGTGAATTGCAGGCAATATTCTTTACCCTGGCCAGGCAGCAGCGAGAGCAGAGATTCTGAGAATTGATCTTTCAGAGGTGTCGTCAGATCAAGAGTATGTAACGGCAAGCCGCTGGTAATGACATTTTGGATGCTCTGCAGAACATCAGGATGGTTGTGACCAAGTGCCAGCGTCCCTGCGCCAGCCAGACAGTCCAGATATTGTTTGTTCTCAACATCTGTAATCCACACGCCGTTAGCTTTAGCTATCGCTAAAGGCAGCTTGCGCGGGTAACTCCTGACGTTTGATTCAAACTCAGCCTGACGGGCTAAGAAGGCGTCGTTGTTTCCATTGAATGCGTTGGCACCAAAATTATCAATACGGACTTTATCCGTCATCATATCTCTCCTTCAACCGGGGCTCGTGATGGCTGGCCGATTGACTAGTTGAACAAAAAAGTATCAGTGGTTTAAAAAACGCGGCCAATATAGAGCCTTTTGACCTACATCACAATGATTAATTTTGTTTAGAATTGTTTATTCTTTTCATATAGTAATCAGGGCGTTGGCCACTAATTGGCCGCCTATTTTAGCGCCAGCAGATGAAGTGGTTATTAAATAATCGTGTTAATAAAAAGACTTATGCCCGCCAGAGCAATCCAGGGACCGAAAGCAAGGGGTTGAGAGAGGTCACGTTGCCAGCAAATTTTGGCGAAAAATAGTGCGCAAATTGCGCCCACACAAGCCAGTATCAGCGCATAGGGCAAAAGTGCCCAACCCAGCCATGCACCCAATGCTGCCACTAACTTTGCGTCGCCCATACCTAGTGCCAATTTCCCACTAAAACATTGATATAAATGGCTTATTAACCAAAGTGCACTGTACCCTGACACCACGCTAAACACGGCATCATTGAGTGAGCCCGGTAGCCATCCGACTGCTTTTAATAATAGTCCAAACCACAGCAATGGCAGGGTGATCACATCCGGCAACAAATAATGGTCAATATCGATCAGCGATAGGGTTAGCAGCGCCCAAAACAGCAGGAGCGTGATGGCGAAATGTCCGTCAACAGGAAAGAAGAAGACGAGGATGAGGCTGACCGATGCGCTGAAAAATTCGATCACGGGGTAACGTGCACTGATTGCAGAGTGACAATCTCGACATTTACCCCGTAAAAGCAGCCAGCTGATAACGGGCAGCAAATCTCGCCAGCGCAGCGCCTGTTTGCATTTCGGGCAGTGTGAAGCGGGTCGCCACAAACTCATCCGCTCTTCCAGGTGCTGCCATTTTCTGGGGAGTCGGTACACCACGACGTTAATGAAGCTGCCAACGCTTGATCCCAACACCCACATCACTATCCACAACATCCACTCCATGATTAACCTCGGCGATCCCTTTGCATGAGGCAAGAGAGGCTACGCCCGAATGGAAAAGTGAGCGAGTTTTAAGCGGACATTTCATCGGTTTTCAGTTCGATTTCAGAGCAGTTTCAACGATTCAACTGTACATGTTGAAACGCGTGATGATGTTGATGCGTGAAGAGGGCGCTGGCAGTGCAGTTTCAGGTAAAAAACCGTGGAATTCGAGCAGGGCACGGAAAGCCTGCTGCGCATCCTGCTGTAAGCTATGGTCGATCAACGCATCGATTCGTCCAGCTTGCATCAGCGCGCGATTTTCCCGATCGAGATCGTGACCAATAAAAGCGTCGATTTGGATATTGTGTTCATCAAAGGCGCGCAGGATCCCCGCGTTTCCACCCCCTACGGTATAAACCGCATGAATATCTGGCTGTTGTGACAGGAAGGCGTGTACACATTGGTACATCAGTTGATCGATACCAAATCCCCCAGCGATGAGCTTGACCTGATGCTGAGGCGCTAATTGCGCCATGCCCGCAATAAAACCATCAATACGTTCCTGTTCGCCGACAAAGTCCTGACTGCCGATAACAGCGGCGATATGTGCTTTATCGATTCGCAACCATTTTGACATCAGGAACGCCGCCGCTTTTCCCGCGCTGGTGTTATCCATACCGATATAACGCAGGCGTGTGCTGGCAGGCATATCAGTCACTACCGTCACGATAGGAATACGCTGTTTGCTGAGGCTTTCCAGTGTTGGCAACAGGCGGTCGTCATTGATGGCTTTCAAAATAATGCCGTGACTGTTTAATGCGCATTTTTTCAGCAGTGCATCCACTTCTTCAACGGTCATATTTTCATGGCAGTGGAATCGCAGTTGTAAACGAAAAGCACCGAAGCTGGAGATTTGGCTGGTGAATGCCTCACGTACTAACTCACTGAAGCGAGCCGGCGTATGCATGATGATATCGAAATACAACGTTCGGCCTTGCGCCAGCCCCGTCTTACGCAGCAACTCAAGATCGGCAATGGCCTGTTGAATACGATGCTCGGTTTGTGGATGCACTCGGCCACGATGGTGCAGTGCCCGGTCGATTGTCGCCAGGCTTAATCCTGACTGTGCCGCAATTTGCTTTAAGGTAAATTTTCCCATGATGTTATGAGGTGTTTATGAGGTATTTTTGATGTTTTGTTAACGTAATGTAGCTGCTAGTTTGTGGGGTATCAAGTCGTGTCAGGCAGTCACTGCCGGTGTTAGGCGACAAGAACATCCCCTGTAAACGGACATAACGATGAGGTCATCATGACATCACATTACTTTGTAAATGAAGACCAGGCCGCGCTGGGAGACTTGCGAGAATTTTGCGCACAGTCAGTGAATGCTGAGGATTATCCGCTCGCCAGTGAGGTGATCTCTGAAGTGCTGATTTACGATCGTGACGTGCTGGATGACGCGGCAGTCACGGATAAAAAGGGCGTCCTGAGTGAGTTGCACAAAGCGCTCTCTTACGGCCCAGGCGTTTTTGTGGTTCGTGGGCTGTACACCGATCTGGCATGCGTTGACCGGGCATCACAAGTTTTTGAAGCCATCATGCATGAAGAGGCAAAGTCGAAAGTTCAGTCCGATCACTTCTCCAAAGCGGGCAATAACGGACGCATCTGGAATGCGCTGCAAAAGCTGGCACAGGCAAACCCTCAGGTCTTTATTGACTACTATGCTAACCCGACGTTGGGATTAATTTGTCAGGCGTGGCTGGGGCCGGCGTGGAGCATGACTTCTCAGGTCAATCAGGTTCGCCCCGGAGGCGAAGCGCAACAGGCGCACCGCGACTATCATCTGGGTTTCCAGCAAAGTGCTTTCGCGGCTGAGTTTCCGATTCCCGTTCACATTCTCTCGCAATACCTGACGTTGCAGGGTGCGGTAGCGCACAGTGATATGCCGTTGGCATCGGGTCCCACCCGTTTGCTGCCCTGGTCACATCAATATGAGATGGGCTACATTGCGTATCGACGTCCAGAGTTTGCCCAATATTTTGCCGATAACTTCGTACAATTGCCGTTGAAGAAGGGCGACGGGTTGTTCTTCAATCCGGCGTTATTCCATGCTGCGGGTAATAACACCACCGAGGATCACGTCCGAACGGCGAACTTGCTGCAGATCTCCTCTGCTTTCGGCGTGCCAATGGAAGAGGTTAACCATGAGCAGTTGCTTAAATGGGTTTATCCGGTGTTGCGCGAGGCGCGTCTCAATGCAGCCGATCTTAATGCAGCCATCGCCGTTGCCGCGCGCGGTTATTCATTCCCAACCAATTTAGATACCGATCCACCGGTTGGCGGAATGGTTCCTAAAACGCAGCAACAGTTGGTGAGTGAGGCACTGGAAGCGGGCTGGAGTTCAGCGGAATTTGAAGCGGCTTTGGATGCACATACTGAAAAACGTCGAGCGTAGCCTTTGAGAACAGCAGTCAGACTTAGGACTGCTGTTTGAACATTTGAATGGCTTCCTGCACGTTGCTGGTGGCCAGAGACATCACGCGGTCATTATTGAGAAACACGTCATAATGGCCTGCGTTGTAGCGAAACACATACAAATCACCACGAAATCGCAAACCCTTGGTTTTCACTCCGATATGGTGGCGGCGCAGCGCTGCCTGAGCGAGTCTGTCGGCTCCAGTATTCATTGCGTATCCTCCTCCATTTATATGCCGTTAGATTTCCCAACATAGAGTAAGGCTGGAATATTAATTTAACCTTAAGAACAGTATAGGTTAATTTTTTATCGTTATGTTTATCATTGATTTAAATAGAAACTCCCTAATCCTCTTTCCTCCGCTCTTGCGTTGATTAATCTATTTTGAATATTTAATGAAAAATTGATGAATATTGTTCTCAGGAGGACATTACCCGCCAGGTTTCTCTACCGATCATCAACGTTTAAGAAATAACTCATCTTGTCTTACTGCCATTTAATGTTCCGTTAAGTTTTCCTCCGTATTTTGTTCTACGAGGCAATATGACAGGTGTGCTTAAGTTTTTTGCGCCAGATTAAAAAATTAACAGTTCGTGCTACCGAATTGGGACCGCTTAATCTACGGTTAAACAGCAAGTTACTGAATGTTGTTAGGGAACTGAATCACTGCACACTGCAATTGGTCCTGTTGCAGGCAACTTTGAGTGTAAAACGTTAAGGTAAACTTATGACTTTTCTTCCATTCTCGCGCCCGTCGTTGGGCGAGGAAGAGTTAGCGGCGGTAAAAGCAGTATTTGAATCTGGCTGGATCACCACCGGTCCTAAAAATGCGGAACTGGAACAAGCCTTTTGCCAGCTAACCGGTAATCAACATGCGATTGCCGTCAGCTCAGCGACTGCTGGAATGCACGTCACGCTTCTTGCGTTAAATATTCAACCCGGTGATGAGGTTATTACCCCCTCACTGACGTGGGTGTCGACGATTAACATCATTACGTTACTCGGCGCAACGCCGGTAATGATTGATATTGATCGCGATACGCTGATGGTTACACCGGAGCAAATTGAAGCAGCGATTACCCCTCGCACCCGCGCCATTATTCCGGTGCATTATGCCGGAGCACCTGCGGATATTGATGCGATTCGCGCTATCGGCGAGCGCCACGGCATTGCCGTCATAGAAGATGCTGCACATGCCGCAGGTTGCTACTACAAAGGTCAGCACGTTGGCCAGCAAAGTACGGCCATTTTCTCCTTCCATGCCATTAAGAATATGACCTGTGCAGAGGGGGGGTTGATCGTCACCGACGACGCTGAACTAGCCGATCGTATGCGCAGCCTGAAATTCCATGGTTTGGGTGTGGATGCCTATGATCGCCATACCCACGGGCGTAAACCGCAGGCTGAAGTGATCATGCCGGGTTTCAAATACAACTTGCCCGATATCAGCGCAGCGATTGCGCTGGTGCAGCTAAACAAGCTGGCTGCCATTAATACGCGTCGTGCGGAGATTGCGCAGCGCTATCTGACCGAGCTGGCGGATACACCTTTCTTACCGCTCGCTCAACCTGAATGGTCGCATCAACATGCCTGGCATCTGTTTATCATCCGCGCTGATGAAGCCACCTGCGGTTTAAGCCGTGACGCGCTGATGGAAACACTGAAAGCGCAGGACATTGGCACTGGATTGCATTTCCGTGCCGCGCACACCCACAAATATTACCGCGAACGTTATCCGCAACTTTCCCTGCCAAACACGGAATGGAATAGCGATCGCATCTGCTCAATACCGCTGTTCCCTGATATGCGCGATGAAGACGTCAGCCGCGTGATCGGCGTATTACGTCATATCGCTGGAGTTTGATTGCCATGCTTGAAGAACAAATCATTCGTAAAGTCTCCGTGGTGATCCCGGTTTATAACGAAGAGGAGAGCCTGCCAGAGTTGGTGCGTCGCACCGATGCGGCTTGTGCTGTGCTGAATCTGGATTACGAAATCTTGCTGGTGGATGACGGCAGTAGCGACCGCTCTGGAGAGATGATTGCCGAAGCCGCTGATATGCCGGGCAGCCACGTGGTTGGCGTCTTGCTAAACCGTAACTACGGTCAGCACTCGGCAATCATGGCCGGTTTTAACCATGTGTCAGGTGACTTGATCATCACACTGGATGCCGATTTACAGAATCCGCCAGAAGAGATCCCCAATCTGGTCAAAGCGGCTCAGCAGGGTTATGACGTGGTCGGCACCGTGCGTCAAAACCGTCAGGACAGTTGGTTCCGTCGCCGCGCTTCACGCACCATCAACCAGCTGATTCAACGCGTCACCGGTAAAGCCATGGGCGACTACGGCTGTATGTTGCGTGCTTATCGCCGTCACATCGTCGATGCCATGCTCAACTGTCACGAGCGCAGCACCTTTATTCCTATCCTTGCGAACACCTTTGCACGCCGCACTATCGAGCTGCCTGTAGCCCATGCTGAGCGCGAGTTTGGTGACTCGAAGTACAGCTTTATGAAGCTCATTAACCTGATGTACGACCTGGTGACTTGCCTGACCACCACGCCACTGCGCCTGCTGAGTATCGTCGGCAGCCTGATTGCGCTGTCCGGTTTTGCCTTCTCACTGGTGCTGATTGTGTTGCGTTTGTTCCTCGGTGCCGACTGGGCCGGGGACGGTGTGTTCATGCTGTTTGCAGTGCTGTTTATTTTTGTCGGCGCGCAGTTTATCGGCATGGGCTTACTCGGCGAATACATCGGCCGAATTTACAACGACGTCCGCGCTCGTCCGCGCTACTTCATTCAACGTGTTATTAACTCGCAGAAAGATGTCTCCTCTGTACAGGAAATTGAGCAATGAAAACTATCGTCTTCGCCTATCACGATATGGGCTGTGCAGGTATTACTGCGCTGTTAAATGCGGGTTTTGAAATCAGTGCGATTTTCACCCACGCTGATTCTGCCACTGAGAATCATTTCTTTGGTTCGGTCGCCCGTCTGGCGGCTGAACAAGGTATCCCGGTGTATGCGCCGGAAGATGCCAACCATCCGCTGTGGGTCGATCGCATTAAAACCATGGCGCCGGATTACATTTTCTCCTTCTACTATCGCAATCTGCTCAATGACAGCATCCTGAGCAGCGCCCGTCTGGGTGCTTTCAACCTGCACGGTTCACTGCTGCCTAAATATCGTGGGCGCGCACCGCTGAACTGGGCACTGGTGAATGGTGAGACCGAAACGGGTGTGACTTTGCATCGCATGGTGAAACGCGCGGATGCGGGCGATATCGTGGCACAGCAACGTGTCGCCATTGATGAGCAAGACAACGCCTTAACTCTGCATCGCAAACTGACGACCTGTGCTTCACAACTACTGGAGCAGGCATTGCCGGCGATGAAGCGTGGTGAGATTGTGGCGACGCCTCAAGATCATAGCCAGGCGACAGTGGTGGGACGTCGCACGCCAGAAGATGGTCGCATTAAGTGGGAACAGTCCGCACAGTCAATCAACAACCTGGTGCGTGCGGTTACCGATCCATGGCCGGGTGCATTTGCTTTCGCCGGAACCGTGAAGTTTGTGGTGTGGAAAGGGCGCGTACATGCCGATGCGCCTAAAGCCAAGCCAGGCACGGTGATTTCCGTTGAACCTTTCCTGATTGCCTGCGGTGAAGGCGCCCTGGAAGTGGTGACCGGACAAAGTGAAAACGGCGTCTATATGAACGGCAGCCAGTTGGCACAAAGTCTGGGGATGGTGCCGGGCGCACTGTTGTACTCTCAGCCGGTTGCGGCCGTTAAACGTCGTACGCGCGTGTTGATCCTGGGTGTAAACGGATTTATCGGTAACCACCTGACCGAACGCTTGCTGCAGGATGATAACTTCGAAGTTTACGGTCTGGATATTGGATCGGATGCCATCAGCCGTTTCCTCGATCAGCCGCGCTTCCACTTTGTTGAGGGTGATATCAGCATTCACTCGGAATGGATCGAATATCACATCAAAAAATGTGATGTGGTGTTGCCGCTGGTGGCGATTGCTACGCCAATTGAATACACCCGCAACCCGCTGCGCGTGTTCGAACTCGATTTTGAAGAGAACCTCAAGATCATACGCGATTGCGTAAAATACAAAAAACGCATCATCTTCCCATCCACATCGGAGGTGTACGGCATGTGCACCGATAAGCACTTCGATGAAGATCACTCCAATCTGGTGGTGGGACCGATCAACAAACAGCGCTGGATCTATTCCGTGTCCAAACAACTATTGGATCGTGTGATCTGGGCGTACGGCGAAAAAGAAGGGCTGCGTTTCACGCTGTTCCGACCATTTAACTGGATGGGCCCGCGTCTCGATAACCTGAACGCTGCGCGTATTGGTAGCTCCCGTGCCATCACCCAACTGATCCTCAACCTGGTTGAAGGTTCGCCGATCAAGTTGATCGACGGGGGTGCACAGAAGCGCTGCTTCACTGACATTCGCGATGGTATCGAAGCGCTGTTCCGCATTATCGAGAACAAAAACAACAACTGCGACAGTCAGATCGTCAACATCGGTAACCCGGAAAACGAGGCGAGCATCAAAGAACTGGCTGAACGTCTGCTGGCAAGCTTTGAACGTCATCCGCTGCGCGACCAATTCCCGCCGTTTGCAGGTTTCCGTGAAGTAGAAAGCAGCAGCTATTACGGTAAAGGTTATCAGGATGTCGAACATCGTAAACCGTCGATCAAAAATGCACGTCGCCTGATTGACTGGACACCGACCATCGAGATGGATACCACGATCGATAACACGCTGGATTTCTTCCTGCGCACCGTTGAGTTGCAGGATAAGCCATGAAGAAAATTGGTTTGCGCGTAGATGTTGATACCTGGCGTGGAACCAAACTCGGCGTTCCGGCGCTGCTAGAGCAGTTTAGCCTGCACCAGTTGCAGGCCAGTTTCTTCTTTAGCGTAGGGCCGGATAACATGGGGCGCCACTTGTGGCGCCTGATGAAACCGCGCTTCTTATGGAAAATGCTGCGCTCACGCGCAGCTTCTCTCTACGGCTGGGATATTTTATTAGCTGGCACGGCCTGGCCGGGACGCGAGATTGGTCGTGGCCTGGAGGAGATCATCAGTGCTACGGCTGACCATCACGAAGTCGGTCTGCATGCCTGGGATCACTTTGCGTGGCAAACCTGGGCTGGCGTATGGCCAGAACAGAAACTACTGGAACAGATTTCACGCGGTAAAGCCGCGCTGGAATCGATTATAGGTGACAGCGTCACTTGTTCCGCCGTTGCGGGATGGCGTGCGGATGGTCGTGTCGTTGCAGCTAAGCAAACCTTTGGCTTCAGCTACAACAGCGATTGTCGTGGCACCGGACCTTTCTTGCCGCGTCTGCGTGATGGCAGCTTAGGCACGGTACAAATCCCCGTGACGTTGCCAACCTGGGATGAAGTGGTGGGACAGTCGGTTAGCGCTGCTGACTACAACGATTTCATCCTTGAACAGATGCTCGCAGCTGAAGGATCGCCGGTGTACACCATTCATGCTGAAGTCGAAGGCATTATTGGTTCTAAGGCTTTTGGCGAGCTATTAACCCGCGCTGAGCAACAGGGCATTCACTTTTGCCCTCTGAGCGAGTTGTTGCCGGACGATCTCAGCACGCTGCCTCAGGGCAATCTGGTGCGTGGGCATATACCCGGACGTGAAGGCTGGCTTGGCTGCCAGAGCTAGACGTTAACAGGAAACTTTATAGGAACCACGGATGCGTACAGGCACCAAAACGGCGCTGTTGCTGGCGCTTTTCGCGCTCTACTATCTTATCCCAATTGAATTCCGCGCCTTATGGCAGCCGGATGAAACACGCTATGCTGAAATCAGCCGTGAAATGCTGGTCAATGGCAATTGGGTGGTACCGCACTTCTTTGATTTGCGCTATTTCGAAAAACCGATAGCGGGTTATTGGGTCAATAATATTGGCCAGCTCTTGTTTGGTCATACCAACTTTGGCGTTCGCGCCGGTTCAATTTTTTGTATCACGCTCAGTGCCGTGTTGATTTACTGGCTCGGTCATCAGATGTTTGCCAGCCGGAAAATCGCCCTGACGGGCAGCATCATTTTTCTCACCTCGCTGCTGGTGTATGGCATTGGCACTTACGCGGTGCTCGACCCGATCCTGCTGTTATGGATGGTCGCCGCGATGTGCAGTTATTGGATGGTAGCGCAAGCTTCCACCACGCAACAGCGCCTGTGTGGCTATGTCCTGCTGGGCGCAGCCTGTGCGATGGGCTTTATGACCAAGGGCTTTCTCGCGCTGGCGGTGCCGGTGTTGGCAATAGTGCCCTGGGCGATTTGGCAAAAACGCTTCGGTGAGCTTTTGCGCTGGGGCCCACTGACAATCATCGTTGCTGCGCTGCTCAGTGCACCGTGGGCGCTGGCCATTTATCGTCAGGAAGGGGATTTCTGGCATTACTTCTTCTGGGTCGAACATATTCAACGCTTCGCCGAGAAAGATGCGCAGCACAAAGCGCCATTCTGGTATTACCTGCCGGTGTTGCTGGCGGGATGTCTGCCGTGGCTGGCGCTGCTGCCGGGTTCACTTCTGGGTGCGTGGCGCAAGCGTAGTCAACATGCGGGTAGTGTTTACCTGTTAAGTTGGGTGATCTTACCGCTGCTGTTCTTTAGCATCGCCAAAGGGAAGTTGCCGACCTACATAATGCCGTGTTTTGCACCGTTGGCGCTGTTAATGGCGCATTACGCTTACAGTGGTTCTGCACAACTAGTGAAGGTGTTTAAAGTTAATGGCTGGATCAACCTGCTGTTTGGCGCCATCACAACCGTAGTCCTGTTGGTGGTGATTGCTCCATGGGGATTGGCGCACAAGCCCGTTTACACCCATGATGAAATACTGCCGTTGATCTGTGGCGTACTGGCCTTTGTAGGCTGGGGCATGATGGGATGGCTCAGTCTTAAACCGGGTGCCTGTCGCTGGCAACTGGCGGCGGTTTGCCCGTTAGCGCTTGCGCTGCTGGTGGGCTTTGCCATACCGCAGAAAGTTCGTGATTCCAAACAGCCACAGAGTTTTGTAAGGGCAGTGCATCATCAACTGGCAGACAGCCGCTATCTGCTGGCTGACAATCCAGGCATCGCAGCTGCGGTGGCGTGGGAAACAGAGCGCAGTGATATCACATTCTACGATGCCAAGGGCGAACTGCAATACGGCCTCAGCTATCCCGATGCGCAAACGCGCTATGTCGATGGTGCTGCATTTGCTGACTGGCTGCGCGAACATCGTCGCCATGGCAAAGTGTCCGTGGTGATGATGCTCAACTCGGGCGAGAACGGACCTGATCCTGCAATGCCAACGCCGGATGATGTCTATCGTCAAGGCCGGCTGGTCTATTACGGTTATAACGCGACGCCATGAATCTGTTGCTCATTCTTTTGGTTAGTCTATTGAGCTGCGCCGCCCAGCTTTGTCAAAAGCAGGCGGCGTATCTGGGCACGCGCCACGGTAAAAAACGGCTCATTATGTGGATCGCGCTGAGCATCTTTCTGCTCGGCGTGGCGATGTTGCTATGGCTGCTGGTGTTGCGGGTGGTGCCGGTCAGTGTGGCCTATCCGATGCTAAGTCTTAACTTCGTATTAGTCGCCCTCGCGGCGAAGTTGATCTGGCGTGAGACATACACCTTACAACAGTGGTTTGGCACGCTGGCCATAGTTGCCGGGGTAGCGCTAATGGGGAGCCACCTATGAAAGGGGTGATTCTTGCGCTGTGCAGCGTGCTACTGGTGTCACTGGCGCAATTGGTTCTGCGTGCCGCGATGCTGGATTTCCCGCCATTAGCCGCGTTACTCAGCCCGCAATTCTGGCAGCATCTTCAGCCGCTGCTCCTGCTGTGTATTGGGCTGGGAGCTTATGCGTTATCGATGCTGTGCTGGATGCTGGCGCTGCGCCATTTGCCGCTAAACCGGCTCTATCCGTTGTTGAGCCTGAGCTATGTGCTGGTGTGGCTGGCGGCCATTTCTTTGTTTGGTGAAGCTTTCCGCTGGAGCAGTTTTGCTGGCGTTTTACTGATTGTCTTCGGATTGTTGTGCGTTTCGCTGCCGCGTAAGCCATAGCTACGGGTTATTCATTCGCATGTGCAAAACCGAAGCGCTCGGGACACCCAGCGGCTGCGTAATTTTTTTCACGTCTAACAGACCGCTTTTGCGTCACTCAGCCATAGGCTGTTGACGCTCAGCGGTTTTTAACTCACGTATATTGGCGCTAAAGTTGTATTGCACATTAGCTCATCAGCCATAACACATCATCAGTGGGTAAGGCTGTGTGACATTGTCACTTTATCCTGCGCAAATGCTTTTCATTAAGGTATGCCAGCGATGGCGTACCCAGCATGCCCATATCGCGGTTCACTTCATTCACGATCAGGTCAATAGCCAGTTCAACACCAGAAGTCCCCCCGACTGCGCAAGCATAGTTAAAAGGCCGGCCGACAAAGCAGGCCTTTGCTCCTAGCGCCATCGCTTTAATCACATCGGTTCCGCGCCGGATACCGCTGTCCATCATCACCGTCATATTCCCCGCTGCGGCGACAATCTCGGGCAAGACATAAATTGGCGGGATCACCGTATCCAACTGACGCCCACCGTGATTTGAGACCACAATGCCGTCGATGCCGATGGATTTACAACGTAATGCATCGTTGCGACTGAGAATGCCTTTTATCACCATGGTGCCCGTCCAGCGCTGACGAATATGTTCGATATGCTGCCATGTCAGATGGCTGCGCCCGCTGAAATCACGCACGGCATTTTTTGAAAACAGCGGTGCGCCGCGCACTGCGTTATTGTTTTCGAAATAGGGCATGCCCGTAGCGAGCAGGGTTTTCAGCAACGTGCCGTAAAGCCAGCGGGGATGTGTGACGCCTTGCCACGCCAATGCCAGACTGGGGCGAAAAGGCGTCGCAAATCCGGCCCGCACATTGTTCTCCCGGTTGGCTTTGACCGGAGTATCCACCGTGACCACCAGTACCGGAATGTGCGCACGCTTGACGCGATCGACTAATGCATCAATCTCTTCCAGTGTTTTAGGCAAATAGGCCTGAAACCACATCGCCGGATTGACCGCGGCCACGTCTTCCAACCGAATCAGAGATGAACCGCTCATGATAAAGGGCACGTTTTTACTGGCTGCCGCTCGCGCTAAGGCGATATCACCCTGAAAACCGGTGATGGCGGAAATACCCATCGGTGCAATACCGACTGGCGCAGCATAGCGATGGCCAAACAGCTCAACGTCTGTATTGCGCTGCGATACATCCACCATATTTTCCGGTATCAGGCCATAGCTGGCATAGGACTGCTGAGTGTGACGTAGCGCAATGTTGTCCTCAACACCGCCGGAGACATAGGCGAACAGCGGATGGGGCAGACGTTTTTGGGCATATTTCTCGAAGTCATTTAATGAGAGACAACGTTGATGCAATTTGCGCATGAGATAGCGATTCAGCTGAGAGAATAAAAGAGTGAAAAGTCATGCTATTGCAATGATGGGATCTGACAAATGCTTTAAGTGGAATTGTTTATCTGAATAAAGCATATGGGCGCACCTCAGCGCGCCCATCAAAAAATTAGTGTTGCTCCCATGTATGGTATTCGCCATTGCGACGTCCCGGTGCCGTTTCGGGCAAGCGCAACAGGCCAATCACGGAAATGACTCCCAGCACCGCAACATACAGTGCCAGCCCGTACCAGTGCCCTTCGGTCACCTGCAGGATTTTCACCGCCACTAATCCGAGTACGCCACTGCCAATTAACGATCCCACCTGCCAAATCACCGCAATCCCGCTACAGCGAATGTGCGTCGGGAACAGTTCCGGGAACCAGGACGCCTGTGGGGCGTAACACATGCTGTGGCCGAGCGTCAGCGCCACAATCATCGCAATTTGCGTCAGCCAGTAGCTGTTTTGCGACAAGGCATAAAAGAACGGCACAATGGAAATCACAATCA
Organism: Pantoea sp. alder81; assembly: GCF_020179835.1. Classification (GTDB taxonomy): domain Bacteria; phylum Pseudomonadota; class Gammaproteobacteria; order Enterobacterales; family Enterobacteriaceae; genus Pantoea. The sequence goes on from NZ_JAIUDA010000005.1 coordinate 152,739, forward strand.
GCAGCGCGCCCATCATGTATACCGGTTTGCGGCCGATCCTATCGGATAAGGCACCCATCAGCGGAATAGCAAATATCTCGAGAATCACCGCTACGATCATGCTGTTCATCAGTATGCCAGCGTCGAGGTTATTGGCTTTGCCCCACGCAAGGATGATCACCGTGAAAAGGGCAAAGGCGCAGGCCTCGATTAACTTAGCGGCCACACCATTGACCACCAGACGCGGATTGCCGCGTAACACTTCTTTTAAAGGACGTGATTCGGCCGCTTTGGTTTCACGAATAGCGGCGAACACCGGTGATTCATCGATACGTAAACGAATAAACAGACCCACAATCACCAGCAGTGCGCTTAGTAAGAAGGGCACGCGCCAACCCCAATCCATCATTTGATCCGCGCTCAGAGTGGCATTGAGAATGGCAAACAATGCCAGCGGCAGCAGGAACCCCACCGGCGCACCTATTTGTACCCAACTGGCAAAGAAACCGCGTCGTGAAGCCTGAGAATATTCGGCGGTCATCAGGACGGCGCCAGCTTGTTCACCGCCCACGCCAAAACCCTGCAGCAAGCGAATAGCGATCAGCAGCACCGGCGCCCAGATGCCAATCTTTTCATAGGTTGGCAGCAGGCCAATGCAGAAAGTGCCGAGACCGACAATCAGAATAGTGGCGACCAATGCTTTTTTACGCCCAACTTTGTCGCCGATATGGCCGAACACAATGCCGCCAATCGGCCGCGCGAGGAAGCCAACAGCATAAGTGGCAAACGCGGCGAGGGTGCTAATCAAAGGATCGTGGCTGGGGAAAAACAGGTGGCCAAAAAACAGCACTGCAGCCGTGCCATAGGCAAAGAAATCATAATATTCCGCGGCGGTGCCAATCGCTGAAGCACTAGCGACACGACGGATAAGTGAGGTGTGATTTCCCTGTGCCGTTTGGGTCTGAGTAAGGGTAGAAGATGCCATAGCCAAAATCCTGCAGGTTTATAATGTTAGACTACCATACAAGGATGTTTGCTCGTTTGTTGCGCGAATGATCACAGATTTAGGATGGCGCGATTTTACATCCTCGCGTTAAAACCTCTCATCGAAAATCGACACGTCATCAAGTTAGTCTCTATTATTTTCGGCCCGTCATAGCGCTGCGCTTATTAATCTTAATGACGTTAAAGTTAAAAATAGAATGGATCTATTTCACTGGAAATGACGCCTTTCGTTTTTTTTGATCATTAATAATGAGAATGTATAAATCATAATAATTTCAGTAAAGCCTGGACTTTAAACTGAAGCTAACACATTGATATAAATGAGGAGGTAATCACAAATCAATCCCGCATTACTTTCTGATATTAAAGGGTTAATTCTTAATTTGACTTAAACCCCTCCATTCACCTTAACTCCAGCTAGACGTTTTCTTTACGAAATGGTGAGATAACTCGACATAATACGTTCTCCATTCTTGTTCTCGCGTTTATTAAATGAACCGTCATGCACGGCGCTGGCTGCCGCGCGATAAATATTATTTTCTCTCTGGAGGAAAGGATGTTGTTTAAATTAAAACCGCTGGTTATCAGCTTGCTGGCTGCACAAGGCATTATTATTCCTGCGATGCAAATCAATGCCGCCGTTATTCAACCCTTTGACCCTGCGAAAAATGATAACAAAGTAGGGGTGTTTTGCGTGTGTAATGGCAGCACCCAGTCGCTAACGGGTTTGCCGCAATTTGCGCCGGGTAAAAGTGGCGAACTGCAGGTCTCCATTGGCGAGTTGCAGGATCAAGGCAGGCTGGTGACAGATAACAACTTATTAGGCAAAGAGAGGCTGAGTTTAGGTGCGCAGGATTTCACTATCTCCGTGCCTAATGAAGATCAACGCTCTTACAGCAATTTTCAGACTTACAACACTGCCGCGTTGAGCAATCTTGCTCCAGTCGATAGCAGCACCCTGGTCACCGATTTCGAAGAGGTGAAGAATCAACAGTACATTGATGCGCGTGTCGCCTCAGTGAGTAATGGCACCATTAACGTACAATTAGGCACTGACGGAGCCAGCACGGTAGCCAATGGCTGGGAGATGGCGGCAAAACAGAGCCGCTTATTTACCGCCAGTAATAAAGGCAATATGAACTGGGATTCGGATAACCGCATTACTTTCACCGCGACGCAGATTCCTGCCGTGTCGCGCTGGGGCCTGAATGTGGACAATCTGGTGACCTATAACGGCGCATTCAGTGTGACCAGCCTGTATGGCGATACTACCGACTTCAACGTGACGTCGTTGGGTGACCTGCAAAGTTACAACGACTGGCTGATTGATCAACTGCGAAACGGCCAAATCAGTTCCGCTGACTACAACAACGAGTTTAATAAAGCGGTAACGCTCAGCAGCGGACAGGTGGTGTGGGGAGTGAATACTCCGGATGAGGATGAAGCCTTCCTGCCAATTGGGGAACGCGTGGTACTCAGCGCGGATGGTGCCAATGCGCATGCTACCGTTGAGGCGGGGAAAACCCTTGAGGTGGCCAATGCCAACGGTGGAGCAATGCGTGCGGACAATGGTGCCAGCGCAACCATTAACGGCAAGCTTGCCAGTACCGGCAGCGGAATCACCGATAATGATGCGCTGGTCTTAACCAATGGCAGCAGCGGCATCAATAACGGTGTGATCAATAGCGGTTTCTTCAATAATGCCGATGGCACTGGGATTGATAACAGCACGCTCGGCATAAACGGATTAGCCGTCAACGCCAGCGACAGTCATTTTATCAACAACGGCATTATCAATAGCACGGGATCAGCCGTCCTGCTGGATAACAGCGCTGGTGTGAACAACGGCACTATCAATCTGGTCGGTGACAACGGCAGCGCAACAGCGGTGACGCTGAGTGGCGCTGCGAGCACCTTCACCAACAATGGCACGATCTATCTTGGCCGTACGCCGCAAAATCACCCGGGTGATGCGACCTCTGACATTCTGCTGAATAGCGCCAACGGTATCCTTCAATTGGATAACTCCAGTGCAATCAATAACGGCCACATCGTTATGGGGTCTGGTGTACAAGGTGGCGCGGCGATGAGCGTCAGCGGCGGCGGGGATGCTATCACCCGTAACAATGGCGTGATTGATGTCAACGGTCGCGGCACGGGGCTGGCAGTGGTGGATTCCGGCAGCGGCGGCCAGGTGGGCAACGCCGGGGTGATTAACCTTAACGGCGATAACGGCACCGGCCTGTTGGTGACGGCGAATGACGGTGGCCTTGCGCACGCCTGGTCCAGTGGCCCAATCAATATTGCCGGGAATGCTAATGTCACAGCAGGGACACGAAACACCGCAGTATGGGTGAAAGGTATCGATAGCGGCGTCGCTTCGGCGGATATCACCGGACCGATCACCTTAAACGGTGCGGGCGCGATTGGGATACGCGCTGAAGGCAATGCCACGGTCAATGTGGCGCAGGCGGCAGTTCCTACGGGTAACAGCGGTGCTAATCAAATCACCTTTCTCGCTATGGGCCCGAACGCGAAAATCTTGCTGCCCGAGAATGGCCACTACGGCGTAACGGGTGATAACGCATCAATATTTCGTGTGCAGGATGGCGCGAACTTTGATGGCAGTGGCATGACGCTAAACTCAAACGGTAACCTTTCCACCGCCGTTCTTGGCAGTGGCGATAACACCACGGTCAGCACCGGCAATGCGATCTTTAATCTCGGCGAAAATGGCATCGGCCTGCGTATTGAGGGCGCGGCTCAGGGCACAATCGACGCGGCAACGACCATTAATATGAATGGCATACACAGCATCGTGGCTCAGGTACAGGGCAATCGAACCGACCTCAACGGCTTAATTACCAATTCCACCAGGCTTCCTTACACCAACACCTTGCTGACAAACAATGCGGACATCCATGGCTCGCAGGATCGGCAGGTTGGTTTTATTGCCAGTAGCCAGGGACAGTTGATCAATAACGGTGATATCACGCTGCAAGGCAGCAACACCACCGGGATCGCATCGCTTGGCGGTAATGCCACCAATAATGGATCGGTGTCGATTACCAATGGCAGTAGCGGGCTTTACGTCGAGGGTTACACCTACTCGGTTGGCGCAAGTGCAACCAACAACGGCACGATCAATGTCTCCGCAGGTAATGCCAGCGCGGCACTGCCTTCCGTGGGTGGCGTGGCTTATGGTGACGCAGCTTATTTATACCAAAATGGCACCATTAATTTGTACGGTGAACATGCGGTAGGCGCACAGGCGGCTAATGGCGGTAAGGTGGAGATTGGTGAAGGCAGTCAAATTGCCTTCCATGCTGCCAATCAAATCGGTTATCAGGCGCTTGAAGGCTTTAGTAGCATCAGTAACAGCGCCAATCTGACGACGGATGCTGAGAATATCTCGTTATTCAGCGCTGGCAGCTACGGCAATATCAATAACCAGGGCACCATCACCGTCAATGGCAATAACAGCCGCGCGATTGCACTGACGGACGGCGGCCTGCTGATCAACAGTGGTTCGATTTCCGCGTATAAAGGGGTGGCGTTGGATGCCTCATCAGGATCCTCGACTTATCGGCAAAGCAGCGGACAAATCTATTCTGAAGGAACGGCTGCCATTCGCGTCGGCAATGGCGGTTCGCTCAACATCATTGGGGATGGGCAAGGCGATCAGTACAACAGCTACAGCAGCAATATCTGGTCCAGCGGTGACGCAGACACGGTGTTGATTGATAACGGTGCCGCAGGATTTAGCGCCGATCATGTGGAATTGAGTGGTGCCCGCAATCTTATTAATAACCGTGCAGAAACCAGCAATATTGCCCTGAATTATGTGCGACTGGACGTCAATGGCGGTAATGGTATTCGCTCGGCAACCTCGTTCGGCTATGACGACCATGTTTATCTCAATGTCAGCAGTAACAGCCAGACCAACGCGCCGGGCATCGGCTATCTGTTTGCCAATGAGGATGGTTCTGTCACCCATAACGATTTAACCCTCGGTCCCAATTATTACATTTTCCTTTCGGGTGCCAACACAACCGGTGTACGCGCCAATACGACCGGCAAAGTGATCAACGAAGGCTTTATCGGCGTGTATGACTTTACTGGTGGATCGGCGATTGTTACTGACACGGCCAGTGAGGTAATTAACCGGGGCAATATCGTTTCAAACAGTAAAGTGTCACCAGTGATTGATCTGCGCGGTGGACAGACATTGTTTATCAACCAGGGGCAAATCAGCGCGACTTTCCCGGATATTGAGGTGGTGGCGGGCGGCGCGACCAACGACCGGATTGCGCTGATGTCAGGTAGCGTGGTGGGGGATGTGAATACCGGTGCCGGTAACGACATCGTGCAGGTGTCTGGCGGTACGCTGAATGGCAGCGTGACTATGGGGAACGGCACCAACCAGGCGCTGGTGGAAAAAGTAGATTTGGCTAACACCCGGCACATCACCACGCAGAATGGTGCAGGCAGTACGCTGTATTTTAATGACATCAATGCGCGCGGCGGGTCATTCTCTGCCGATGACTTGAGTAAAGGGACCAATCTTGGCGGCGGCTGGAGCACCATTAACTTTAATAACACCCAGTGGACGTTGACCGATAATCTGAAACTGGCGCACAGCACCATCAATATCGATGAAGGTTCAACGTTGTATGCGGGTGATGGCGTCAATCCACTACTGAGTGGGGCAACGGATGGTTCGCTGGTAGTGAATAATGCCGGTACGCTGGATTTGACCAATGGCAATGGGGTGCCGGGCAACACGCTGACCATTGATGGGGATCTCAATTCAGCTGGCGGTCATGTGAAGCTGAACACGCAGATTGACAATGGTGTAAGCGACAGCGTGCGCGTGAATGGCAATACCAGCGGCACCACAATGCTGGATGTTAACCCGGTGGCGAACCGCCTGGCGGTTATTACGCCGGAGCAAGGTATTACACTGGCGCAGGTGACAGGCAACGCCGGTGCTAACAGCTTCGTGCTGGCGAATGGCTATGTCGCATCCGGTCCCTATCAATATGGCCTTTACAACAGTTCAAACGGAACCGGTCAGGATTTTCGTCTTGCGAGCAACTTTGTCAGCGATGCGGCAGGTAATGCGGTGCGTCCACAACTTACGCCTCAGATGCCATCATATATTTCTGCGCCGGTCGGGCTGGCCTACTACAACATGGCGGTGATGGACGATCTGCATAAGCGATTGGGCGAATTGCGCCAGGATTCAGGCAGCAGCGCGGGTAACGGCGGCGAGATGTTTATTCGTTATCTTGGATCCAATCTGACTTACAAGACGGATCGCAGCCTGAGTCAAAACGGCTACGATTTCGATCTTGATTACAGCGCGGTGCAACTGGGCGGCAATCTGATTCATCTGCAGGGCGCCAGCGACAGTTTGCGAGCCGGCGTGGCCTATACCCGCGGTAATGCCCGTATTCGTCCCGATGCAGCGGACGGTTACAGTTCAACCAGCTTCGATAGCGATACCTTGTCGCTTTACGGCACCTGGCTACGTGACAGTGGCTTCTATGTTGATGGGGCGCTGTCATTCGACTGGCATCGTGGCGATACCGATATTGCGCGGCAAAAAGAGGTGGGCAAACTGAAAGGCAATGGCTGGGGCGCGTCCCTGGAAACGGGCTATCCATGGCAGCTGGGCAACGGCATTCGCCTTGAACCGCAGGCGCAATTAATGTACCTGCAGCTCAACATGGATGATCTGGTGGATCGAGATAACACCCGCGTCAGTTGGGGCGATTACGATCAAACCATTGGTCGCATTGGCGCGCGTTTGGATCGAAGCTGGCAAGATGCAGCTGGGCAGCAATACACGCCTTACATCCGTACCAATTACACGCGCGGTTGGGGAGGGGCAGCGACCACGCGAGCGGGCATTAACGGCAGCGCGGATAGCGTCAGTTTTGACAGCGGGAAGTTTGGTCAGATGTGGGACGTTGGCATCGGTGGCACGGCTGCGCTGAAAGGGAATCTCTCATTGTACGCCGAGGCGGACTATCGCCAGGAAATTGATGGTAACGGCACCAAAGGTTGGCGCTACAACGGCGGTGTTCGCTGGCAATTCTGATTCTATTCACCCCTTACGCCAATAGGCATTGGCGTAAGGGTTTTCTTATTTCCTCGCTCGAATGTTTAAATACATACACGCCGCCATTAATTAATATCGCCCACCTCAATCCAGGGTTATTCGAATCCTTCTTCGCCTCTCTCTCTTTAAATTAACGCTCCCTTTTGATGTTTAACCATCAAAATAAATCAGCCAGAATGCTTGATGTCACATTTCGAAAAATGAATTTCAAATAAAAATTAACATGAAATAAAAATACCGATAGCGTCATTTCTGTTTTGTTCTGCTGTATTTCCAAATGCATTTTACCAGGAGAGGTTATGGAAAAAGAACTGTATATCTCGACGAACACCGCGTCAGGTCCAAATAGCGTGACGCGAACTGAGCCCTTTGTGAAGATTATTGCACTGGTGGCAACCTTAGGCGGATTATTATTTGGCTACGATACCGGGGTGGTATCGGGTGCGCTGTTATTTATGCGCAGTGACCTGCAATTAACCCCTTTTACTACCGGGCTGGTCACCAGCTCGTTACTGTTTGGTGCTGCGTTCGGCGCTCTGCTCGCCGGGCACTTTGCTGATGCCATGGGCCGTCGCAAAATCATCATTTCACTGGCATTTATTTTTGCCCTTGGCGCAGTCGGTTCCGCCTTTGCACCGGATGTGGTGTCGATGATTGTCTCACGCCTTTTTCTCGGTATTGCCGTGGGCGGTGCGGCGGCGACCGTGCCGGTCTATATCGCTGAAATCGCGCCCGCCAACAAACGCGGCCAACTGGTGACCCTGCAGGAGTTGATGATTGTATCGGGTCAACTGCTGGCCTATGTCTCGAATGCGACCTTCAATGAAATCTGGGGTGGTGAACATACGTGGCGCTGGATGCTGGCACTCTCTACGGTTCCCGCAGTGATGTTGTGGCTGGGTATGATTTTCATGCCGGAGAGTCCACGCTGGCTTGTGATGCGAGGCAATACCCCTGAAGCCAGGCGAGTACTGGAGAAGACTCGTGCGGCTGAAGATGTTGAGTGGGAGTTGGAGGAAATTGAAGAGACCATTGAGGAAAACCGTCAGAAAGGCAAAGGCCGACTGCGCGATCTGCGCACTCCCTGGCTGCGTAAGGTATTTCTGTTAGGGATTGGCATTGCCGCCATCCAGCAGTTGACGGGCGTTAACACCATTATGTATTACGCGCCAACTATGCTGACTGCGACCGGGCTGAGTAATGATGCCGCACTGTTTGCCACCATAGCGAACGGCGTCATTTCCGTGCTGATGACCCTGGTAGGCATTTGGATGATAGGCAAAATCGGCCGCCGGCCACTGGTGTTGGTAGGGCAAATGGGCTGCACGGCGTGCCTGTTCTTTATTGCCGCCGTGTGCTTCTTCATGCCGGAATATCTGGCGGGCGGAGAGGTTAATCTGCTGCGCGCTTATCTGGTATTGACTGGCATGCTGATGTTCCTGTGCTTCCAGCAAGGCGCACTCTCTCCGGTAACCTGGTTGCTGCTGTCGGAGATCTTCCCCGCGCGAATGCGTGGAATTTGCATGGGAGGCGCGGTATTTGCTTTATGGATGGCCAACTTTGCTATCTCAATGGCATTCCCGATATTGCTGGCTGCCTTTGGTCTGGCTGGTGCTTTCCTCACCTTCGCAATCATTGGTATTGGCGGCTCGATGTTTGTACTGCGCACCATCCCGGAAACGCGTGGTCGCAGTCTCGAACAGGTCGAGCATTACTTCTTTGCGTTGTACGACGGTAAGCCTTAACGGTGAGGATTCTGTATCTGCATAACGTTGATGTAAATCACTCAACGTTTAAGCAGTACAGATGAAAAAGATAAATTACTATCAAATCAGTTAAGCGCTGCAGAAAAAAATTTAAAAAACTGATCATTATTTCAGGAAATATCATGACGTATAAAATAAGTAATGACCGCTTTTGTGTGAACCGTAAAATTGCACCTAATTTAACTATCAATCAGTTTTTCACCCTGGTGAAAGACCTGGGGTTAAATAAAGTTGAAATTCGTAATGATATGAAGGGTGGGAGTGTAACGGATGGTTTAGGTGGCGAAGAAATTCGCAAGCTTGCCGTTGAAAACGCACTCACTATTGAAACGATTAATGCCGTCTATCCATTTAACCAATTATCCGATCAGGTATTAGAAAAAACGCGGAGTTTATTAGAAGACGCGCGTGAAACGGGTGCGAAAGCGCTGGTGTTGTGTCCGTTAAATGACGGCACGGTTATCTCCAGCGAACAAACGGTGGCGGCATTAAAAACCCTCGCACCGCTATTTGACGAATATGGCATCGAAGGGCTGGTGGAGCCGCTGGGCTTTCCGCAGAGTTCACTGCGTTCAGCCGCGCTGGCACAAAAACTGATTAAGCAGGCGGGTGTGCCATTCAAAATCGTACTCGATACCTTCCATCATCATTTGTATGAAGGGGCAGAGCAAGACTTCGCCAGAGGCATTGACGTCAACAATATCGGATTGGTGCACCTGTCGGGCGTGACAGATGCACGTCCAGTCGCAGTATTGACCGATGAAGAACGCATCATGCTCAGTGCTGATGATCGGCTGCAATCGAAGCAGCAAGTCCAGCGCCTGGAGGAGATGGGTTACACCGGAGTTTACGCGTTCGAACCCTTCTCGTCAGCGATGGATGCGTGGAGCGAAGCGGATATCGCGCGTGAAATTCGTACCAGCATTGACTATCTGAACCATTAATTTTACTTGTACAGAAGATCGAAGGAACAAATCATGACGCTCAATATTGGTGTAATCGGCACTGGCGCAATCGGCCGCGAACACATTCGCCGTTGCAGTCAGGTACTGCAAAATGCCCGCGTAGTTGCACTGAATGATATCAACCGTGCGAACTGTGAACAGATCATTAGCGATCTCGGGCTTAAAGCCGAGATCTATGACAATGCACATGACCTGATCAATGCCCCGGACGTGCAGGCTATTCTGGTGACATCATGGGGCCCAACGCACGAAGAATTTGTGCTGGCAGCGATTAAAGCCGGTAAAGCCGTGTTCTGTGAAAAGCCGCTGGCGGTGACAGCGCAGGGCTGTATGAATATTGTGGAAGCGGAAATCGCCGGGGGGAAAAAACGGGTGCAGGTTGGCTTTATGCGTCCATATGATAGTGGTTATCGAGCATTGAAAAACGTGATTGATAGCGGTGAAATTGGCGAGCCTTTGATGCTGCACTGCGCGCATCGTAACCCGGAAGTCGGCGATTCATACACCACAGACATGGCGATTACCGATACGCTGATTCATGAGCTGGATGTTCTGCGCTGGTTGCTTAAAGACGATTACGTCAGTGCTCAGGTGATTTATCCGCGTAAAACTCGTAAAGCCTCATCCCATCTAAAGGATCCACAGATAGTGCTGCTGGAAACGGCGAAGGGCGTACGCATTGACGTCGAAATTTTCGTCAACTGCGCCTACGGCTATGACATCCAGTGCGAAGTGGTGGGTGAAACCGGAATTGCCAGCTTGCCTGAGCCGATGTCTATCCAGACGCGCAGTGCGGCTAAGCTCTCCACGGGAATTCTGACCGACTGGAAAAAGCGCTTCATCGATGCCTATGATGTGGAATTGCAGGATTTCATTAACAATGTGTTGTCTGACAACATGACTGGCCCATCTGCCTGGGATGGCTATGCTGCTGCTGTTGCCGCTGATGCTTGTGTTGCCGCACAGAATAACGGTGAAATTGTGCCGATTACTATGCCTCCACGCCCCGCGTTTTATCAATGATGGATGCAAGGGCGCACCCCTGGTGCGCCCTTGTCAGTAGCCAGCGTCAGCAAGTGTGCTTGATTTATCGTTGGAGATTCACCGCTCAGTGCTGTATAAATATTCAGTTCATTTAAAGCGAGATGGCTTGTTTTGCCTTCTAAAAGGGTTACTTTTTCAGACTTAGATTGAATGTTGCCCACATTTAAATGTCGAAATTTAAGGAAAGGTTGAGTTTTCACTTTGAGTAGGCATCATGTTGAAACGGTTGATGCCCGTTGACGGTTTAAACTTCGTGAAGTCAGGAGATCATATGCCAAAATTTCTGGAGCGTTTTCTCAGCATGCCGGGGCGATTGATGCAATCAATCAACCAGCAGGATATTGAGCAGTCAAATGACAGCAAAATTATCACTGATGCGAACGGTAATGCCTGGTTAAATATGAGTAATCCGCAGGTCCGCGATTCCATGCAGGCTCGCATGAAGGAATTGGCCGCGAAACGTTAAGGATTAACGATGGGTCCGTTGGTGATTATGGTGGTATTGGTCTGTGGCTTTTGGTTTACAGAAAATCATTATCAATCACGCATACGCCAGGCCAGAACTAATGGCTGGACATCGTACTTTTATGTTGCCATGCATGGCTGCAAGTTTGTCATTCAGGGATTTTGCCTGATTCTGTTCATCTACCTGTTTTTACTGATTGTTAGTCTCATTATTTCAATTCCCCATCTGTTTGTGTCCACCTATGGCATCAAAGACTTCTATTCGTGGTTAACGAACAAAACGGCTCTCTCATATCCACTGTTTTTCATTCTCTCTTTGTGTGCAGGATGTTTTATCGCCTGGAGGGCAGGTGATGCCGCACAAAAATCCTTGCGTGACGAACGCGTCCGTCAGGCCGCCTATCGTGAAATGGCTGCCATGGATGCGATTGAATCCCTGCTGGTTCAGGCTATTGATGAGGACATGTTGATTTTCGTTACGCTTAAATCACGCAAGGTCTACATTGGTTATGTCGCCGCACCCCGTATAGAGCACAGTCTCACCCAGCACCTTTCTATCATCCCTTGCATCAGTGGCTACCGGGATAAGGACACGTTGTATTATCACGAACAACATCGTTATTACGAACTCTATCTCAAGAAGGGGATTACGGCGGACTCAAAGGGATTGAACCTGCAACATTTCCGGCATGTGATTCCAATGAATGAGGTTGAAGCCATTTCGTTATTTGATACCAGCACTTACCAATGTTTCGATGAATTCATCAACAACAAGTCTGAACACGCCACCAGCGAGTGACGCTGTCACCCTAAGCTGACACTCACCGCACCACGACCTGATGCCGTTGCCTCTCCCTCAAGCCTCTTTCCGTGTAATATCGCCGCCTTTGATGTTTGCAGGGATTTAATTATGACGGAGTTAACCTTTAGCCGTCGCCAGCCATCCGTTTGGTGGGGCGCGATGATTATCTGCGGCACAGTGGTGGGCGCGGGTATGTTCACATTGCCGATTGTGATGGCCGGTGCGTGGTTTGGCTGGGCGCTGCTGCTGTTATTGGTGACGTGGGGCGCGATGTTGCTATCCGGTTTGCTGTTCATGCGCACCAGCCTGCACTATCCACAGGGATCCGGTTACGACACCTTAACCAAAGATTTATTGGGTCGCGGTTGGGCAGTGCTTAACGGTCTGAGCATTTTATTTGTATTAGGTATCCTGACTTATGCCTACATCTCCGCCAGCGGTCCGGTTTATCAACACTCGCTGAACCTGGCGGGGCTGCCGCTCTCCACCGCAGGCGCGAAAATTGCGCTTACGCTCTGCGTTGCCGCCGTGGTGTGGCTTGGCACGACCGGCGTGAGCCGCTTAATGACTTTCTGCGTCCTGGCGAAAATCCTGCTGCTGATCCTGCTATTCGGTGGCTTACTCACTCAGGTCAGTCTGCCTTCCTTAATCAGCACTGCACCAACGGGAGAAAGCTATTGGCCTTATGCCCTCGGTGTATTGCCGTTTTGTCTGGCGTCTTTTGGCTATCACGGCAATATCACCGGATTGGTAAGCTACTACGACGGCAACAAACGGCATATCACACAAGCGCTAGTGTTAGGTACTCTGATGTCGCTGGCACTCTATTTGTTCTGGATTACCAGCACCATGGGCAATCTACCCCGCGCGGCCTTCCCCGCGATCGTGCAGCGAGGTGGCGACATCGCCGCGCTGATGGCGGCCCTGAGCAATCATCTGCATGTCAGCGCCCTGGCATTAATGATGTCCATTTTTTCGCATTTTGCTGTGATTGCGTCCTTTCTTGGCGTAACCGCCGGACTGTTTGACTTCATCACCGATCGTTTAGGCTGGGGCAATTCGCCTGTTGCACGTCTGAAAACTGCCTGTCTGACCTTTCTGCCGCCGTTAATCGCATCATTACTCTGGCCGCATGGCTTTGTCGCCGCGATTGGCTTTGCGGGGCTGTTTGCTACGCTTTGGGCTGTTTTTATCCCGGCGATGCTGGCATGGAAGGCACAACAGCGTTTTGCCGGGATGCCGCGTTCCACGCTCTCAATTGTGCTGGTGATGATTTTCGGTGTGCTGAATATCCTCGCCTGGTCACTGAGCTGGCTGGGTTGGCTGCCCACCTTTGGCAGCGCTTAATTCAGACATCGTGAAATAAACAGAGTGGTGCGCCGCATAATGGATCGGCCACCACGCTGGCCTCGATCTGAAAAACCTCACGTAATACCGGTGGCGTTAATACTTCTGTCGGTGTGCCCTGTGTCACCAATTGCCCCTGTTTCAATAACACCAGGTGATCGCAATAGCGACCGGCCTGGTTGAGGTCATGCAGCACGGTAATCACGGTTTTAACCTGTGCTTTGAGTTCCACCATCAACTTCATTATGATTGATATCTAACAACGCAGGCAGTGGCGCGTTGTAACTGACGTCCTGTTGAGTGCCGCGAATCGCATTGCGCTGATAGGAGCTGATGTGTTCGAAACGCATGCCAGGCGTGATGGTCCAGTTGCCAATATCAATGCGGTCATCAATATACCAGGCGTGCGTCTCAGTTCCGGAACGCTTGTCGCGATCGTAAGGACTGGCAGTAGAGGTCAATTCACCACTCACTTTCTGGTTGCCTTTAAGTCATCCTTCCTGACAAGGTGCTCTTCAAAATCTCACTGAAAGCGGCACACGTTTTTGCTTTGCTGCTATCATCATCAGGTCCCTGAAGCAGGATAAACTCTGCCTGCGGAAGCGAAGGTAAATTCATTGCTTCAACGTTGTGCAAACCTGTGGGAACAGCTGATTGATTAAGGCAGCCAATGCCCAGCCCAGCGACCAGCGCTGTTTGCAGTCCGCGAACACCCGAAGTTATGTGACGAATAAAAAAGGGTCGTTGATGCTGTTTCAGGGTCTGACAAGCCAGGCGATGCAATGAACAACCTTCAGGTAATAAGGCTAGCGGTACAGGCTCGTTTGCCACGGCGGGTAAGTTACCCACCCACATCATAGCCTCACGCATTAATAAAACTTCTCGCGGGTGAGAGGTGGCGGGGTGAATCCCAGGAATTCGCATGACTATCGCGAGGTCGATTTCACCGTGTTGCCAGGCGTTTTCGATATCACTACTTTTCCCCATCAAAGTTCGCAGTCTTAAATGCGGATAGTGGCGACCAAACCCCGCCAGTAAATTCACCATATCTGCGGGTCGACAATAATCCGTGATGCCGAGACAAATTTCACCGCTGAGCGAAACGCCTTGCAGATCGCGCCATGCCGCATCGGCAAGCGCCAGCAACTGCCTTGCATGCGGTAACAGTTTTTCTCCGGCAACCGTGGGAACAACGCCACTTTTACTTCGAATCAGTAAGGTTTGATTGGCATGTTGTTCTAATTTACGCAGCTGCTCACTCAGTGCTGATTGCGACAGGCAGCGCAGCGGTGCCGCCGCAGTCAGGCTTCCGGATTCAACAGCGGTGACGAAGCTGCGTAGTTGTTCCATATCGAAGCTGTTCATTTTATCCATCGGTTAATTGGTTGGATGACATCATATAATCCGGTTTTACAGATGGTAATGCAATGCGCAATAGTGGTGATGAACCCACAATGAGGAGCATTAACATGCCACATATTGTTTTGCAGTTATCCGGCGAACGTGACAGTGATTTGATGAGAAAGGCAGTTAAAACCATTAACGATTTAACCGCAGAAGTGCTTGGTAAAGATCGTGCAATAATGGCAACCGCTGTAGAGTTTATTCCCGCCGACCAGTGGTTTATCGGCGGAGTTGCACTGGATGAAACAGGAGGAAGCGCTTTTCATCTGGATATCAGCATCACCGATGAAACCAATACCAAAGCTGAAAAATCGCGTTATGTGCGAGAAGTCTTTAATGCACTTAGCGCTTTGCGACCTGAGTTACATCAGGAAAGTTATGTTCATCTCATTGATGCACGTGCGGCGGCGTATGGCTATGGTGGCCGTACTCAGGAATGGCGTCATCAACACCCGTAATTCTCGGCGGCCCAGCGGGCCGCCTTCCGTCTCATTTTTGATTCTTGTCAGTAAACGACTGATAATTTTCATTCGTCACGGTCTGATAGGGTATCCAGTTATAGGCTTCGGTTTGCTTGCCGTTCAGCATGTCGCTTGCCACATTGACTGCTCCGATAGCCTGACCTTTCGCATCCTGGAAAATGGTGACAGCCATTTTGCCGTTCTTGATGAACTGCAATCCATCCGGTGTGCCATCGATTCCTGCCACTAACACATCGCTCTTCTTCAACTGATCCAGTGCCATAATCGCCCCAATTGCCATCTCATCGTTGTTTGCGACTATTGCATTAATGGTGTTGCCATCTTGCAGCCACGAAAGGGTTTTATCGACAGCTTCGTTACGCTGCCAGTTGGCTGTCTGTTTTTGAATAACTTTAAGACCGGGGTGGGCGCTGACATAATCTTCGACCGCTTTGGTGCGTTGGCGGGCTTCTTCGGTGGAGAGTGACCCCATCAGGATGGCGATGTTCCCCTGGTTGTTCATGCGTTTTGCCAGCGCTTCAATCTCCATTTTTCCGCTCAACGCAGAGTCAGAGCCAACGTAAGCCATCTTACCGCTCAATGTCACTTCAGGTTTACGGTTGACGAATATCAGCGGAATATTGGCTTTCTTCGCCGCAGCAATCACAGGCATGACACCTTGCGTGTCTACCGGGTTGACGATAATGGCGTCCGCACCCTGATTGATAAAATCGTCGACCTGTTGGATTTGCAGTGAGACATCCCCTTTGGCATCCGCAAACTGGCTGTTCAATCCTTTCTCCTTCAACTGCGTTTCCATTTGGCTGCGCAGGATCGAAACGAAGTTAAGATCCAGATTGGCCAGGGCAACGCCCACCATGTACGTTTTAGCTTGAACATCAAACACGCTAAGTAAACCACAGGCGATGATTATTGCTTTGATTATATTCATTTTTATATCTCTGTAGGGTGGGAGGGGGTTTTATGCACCCGGGTGCAAATCAATGCCTGATAATATTTCATATCCTGCATTTTTTCCGTTGCCCTGAGCACTCCTCTTTACTTTCAGGGGAGGTTGAAAATTAGTCAACGTGGTGAAAATCGATTCCTTCACCCGGATCACAAAAACCAATGGATAAATGGAGAGAAAATCCTAGAAATGCTACCGGGTGCAAAGTTTGTAACATTGTCCTCATGCTCATCATACTTTAAAGTTACAACATACAGTGCTGTGAACTCTTAAATACGCACCTTGAAGCTACTGAGCCGTATTAAGTTGACCAGCAGCAAAAGCGCGCATAGAGAATATTTTTAAGCAGGGCTAAATATCGAAGGGCAGTTAAAGATTACACAGGTATTGATAGACCTCTGCATCGCGTTTGTCCGGCGTGAATCGAGAGCACTGCCGGCATTGGTGAGCGATCACCCTGTATTGCTTTAGCAACCCAAGCTCATTCAGGATGCGCAGCCAACCCATTGAACCATAACACTTCTGTACGTAAATTTTTTCGCGAATACTTTTCACATCCACACGCAGCAGGGAAGCTTCAAGATTGCTGTAATCCGGATGCAGCTTGCTTTTACCTACCTTCTTGAACAAAAAATTACGCACGTAAAATGAGGC
The DNA here is from genome assembly GCF_020179835.1 of Pantoea sp. alder81. Classification (GTDB taxonomy): domain Bacteria; phylum Pseudomonadota; class Gammaproteobacteria; order Enterobacterales; family Enterobacteriaceae; genus Pantoea. Next base: position 169,728 of record NZ_JAIUDA010000005.1, read on the forward strand.
AACATTGGCCTTAACCTGAATGAAAATATCATCCACTTTCTCAACGAAAATGGTGTAGATCATAATCTTAAGGTAAAGCATAAACACCAGATTCTCACTTTCCGATTGGTGTTTAACGGATAGGGTTCCTAACTCAACGACCTTGCGTTGTTCCAGCCGCAGTGCATCGAGTTCTTCACGGAATAATCTGGCGCAGGGGATGTGGTTTTCATGGCGGCCTATCACACTGATGGTGCCCAGGATATCTTGTTCTTTGCGCGCCAGGAATAGGGTGCTGTTGGGATTAAGCAGTCCTTCGTTGTAGAGAAAAATAGAACGGCTGTCTTTTACTATTCCAGTTCGGCGGTATTCGCCGTTAGTCATTTCCATTCCCTGAAGAAACTCTATGAAACCAGTGGCAGGCGCAATGCTGATCCTGTCATCAATATCATTAAGTATTTTACAGATTCTATGCGTTCTCTTATTGAGTACGCCATCAGATATAGCGCTGGTAATAACTGATTTCCTTGATAAATTCACGGTATACCTCAACCCATCCACGTTAAAGTATCGCTAATATAATAAACAAAAATGAACAATGGAATTACTTTGAGATGAAAAATTAGATCCACTTATGTATTTGGTGGGGTTGGGCCAGTTAAAACCCGGTCTGAAGCTATAAGTGTGATGAAACCCTATATTTTCGCAGGTTTACAGGTAAGTTGTATTTATCTATTTCGATGATGGGAATCGGAGGGTATGAGCTTGCCCGGCCATAGAATGCCGGGCTCGGCGGGATTAGTCTTCAATACTGCTTAACAGCGCATTTTGAATGATTCTCTGCGCTTTGAGCGGGTTTTGTTCACTCTGTGCCGCTTGCAGGGCGGCAATATCCAGCTTATCCAGCGCACGGTAGATATGCTTGAGGAAGCGAATTGATAGATTAGCGGCTTCAACATGATCTTCACGGAAGGGGAATTGATCCAGCTGCCACACGCCATCCCAGTTATTGATTTTGAGCACATAGAAGAACTCAAAAATTTCTGTCATGTGTACCGTGCCGACCACGAGATCGTCATCCCAGCCGCGTAAGTTATCATTCACGTCCATGCCGAACAGTCTGCCACGATCGATAATCAGTTGGGCTGAGTCTGCTGGTGATTCCCCGGCAAATAACGCATGGCCAAAGTCCAGCAACACACCGACGTTATCGAGGCCAATATCTTCAATTCCCAGCAAGGTGCGTGCAGCGGAATCCCAGGTCATTTTAACGCGTGGTTCACGCGGCTTATATTCGATGGCAAATTTGACATCAGGATTGGCACTTGCCAATTGGCGCATGCCATCAACTGCCAGTTTCCAAAGGTTTTTATGGTCAACCTGGAAGGGATAGTCCCAGCCATCTTGCCCCGGCCAGATTTTCACGTAGTTGGCACCTAACTCACGTACGACTGTGGCGGCTTCATGCATCAGATTGAATGCCTGCTGGCGTACTGCTGGATCGGGATTCGTAAAGGCACCTCGTGAAAAGCGGCGCAGATAGATTTCAGGTGTCACGCCAATCGCTTTAAGACCCGCCTCGGCTAATGCTTCTTTTACCTGAGCAACGGTGACGCCTTCAGTGAAGGGATAGGGCACATCAACATAGGATAAGTCTTCAACACTGCCAGCAAGTTTGATCTGGTCTAACGTGCTGAGCGCCGGACCATATCCATCGACGGCGTAACGATCAATATAGTTAGCAAAATGCCATAAACCGGCACCAAATTTCGGGTAGGTGTAACCACTCATAAGACATTCTCCTTAGGGATTAGGGTAATCCGAGGCGCTACGATGATGGATTGAATATATATTCACTAACGGTTATATATTCCATTCTGCGCCTTGAGCTTCTTGCTTAACCAGCATTGATTGAAGAAATTGAGGGTGGCCTCACACAAAATTTGCGAATCTTAAAGTGGGCAACGAACCGCACATGACATTATCCGCGCACAATTAAAATCCGCAGATGCTAACTTGCTCAAACATCTGGCAACCTGCTGCCAATACAAAGCACGTCAGTGAAGCATTCAATACGTTAACCTGAGGTCATTCATCATGAAGTCTCCGTCAATCCAGCTTGGCCCGACAAAATCACCGATAAAATTTATCCAGGTTGAACCTGTTTTCCTCACCGACGAAACTATGCTGGAGCGAAAAAATAAGGTTTTGCGGGAGATGCACAAGGCCGGTTTTGATGCGCTGGTGATTTATGCAGACAAAGAACATGGCGGGAATTTTGAATATTTAACCGGTTTCATCCCGCGCTTTGAAGAAGGGCTGCTGATTATTGATGCCAGTGGGCATTGCGCCGTCATTCTGGGGAATGAGAATCTCAAATTGGCGCGATTTTCACGCCTGCCTGTCACGTTGTATCATTGCCCGTTGTTTTCACTGCCTAATCAGCCCATGGACCACGAAACACCACTTGAAGACCTTCTGGCATCTGCCGGTCTGAGTGATAAAGGCAAAGTTGGCCTGGTGGGATGGAAAATGTTCACCCCAGCCGCAGGCAATGGTTCTGCCTATTTCGATGTACCTTATTTTATTGTTGACGCGGTGCAACGCACGCTAAGCAAAGAGGCTGAATTGCTTAATGCGGCGCATTTGTTCATTGGTGGAGATAACGGTGCAAGAGTGACCAATAACGTCAATGAAATCGCACATTATGAATATGGAGACAATCTGGCATCCAACTGTATCCTTGATGCGCTAGACGCGGTTGAAGTGGGTGTAAGAGAAGTTGATTTAGGCGCGCTTCTTGCTGCAGAAGGTCAATACAACACTGTGGTATCCATTGCTGCCACGGGCGTTCGCTTCGATCATGCGAACCTTTATCCTACATACAAAAAGGTGCAGCAGGGCGATCCTCTGTCGCTGACCACGGGATTCAAAGGCGGCCTGTCCAGCCGATCTGCCTTCGTAATTGCTCATCCTTCCGAACTGCCCGATGCACAGAAGGATTGGCTGGAGAGAATCGCTAAGCCTTACTTTTCCGCGCAGGTAGCCTGGCTTGAAAATATCCGTGTTGGTATGTCCGGCGGTGAGCTTTATGACTTGATCGAAAATGTGCTGCCTAAAGCCCGTTTTGGCTGGCATCTGAATCCGGGCCACCTGGTGGGGGATGAAGAATGGATGTCTTCGCCGATTTACCCAAATTCCGACGAACATTTAAAAAGTGGCATGATGCTGCAGATTGATATCATTCCTTCTGTGCCGGGCTATAACGGTGTCAGCGCAGAAGAGTGCGTGGCGTTGGCCGATTCATCACTTCAGGCCGCGATCGCCGAAACGTATCCGAAGCTCTGGCAGCGAATTACGACCCGACGTGATTACCTGCGCGATGAAATCGGCATTGAACTCAATGCCGATGTCTTGCCGTTATCCAATGCTGTCGGGTATTTAAGGCCGTTTTTGCTGGCTAAAACCCTGTCTCTCCGCGTTGAGAAATAGCTTGCACTGTTCAGCGCGCATCAGGGCTTAATTTGATTACGTCCGCCGCGCTTTGCCAGATACAACGCTTTATCGGCATCCTGCTTCAGCTGATCCGCTTCGCCGGTTTTACCTGTTGACGTCAGCGTGCTGTAACCGGCGCTGATGGTCACTACGCCAGCGGGGAGATCCGAACTTTCATGCGCAATGCCCGTTTCTGCAACGAATCTCACCGCGCGCTCCGCCACTTTCTTTGCATCATAAGCTGAGGTGTTGGGCAGGATAATCGCAAACTCTTCTCCACCATAGCGTGCCACGATATCGCCCTGATAATGCACGCTATCCTTTAACGCCAGACCCACGTCCTGCAGGCACTCGTCGCCGGCAACGTGACCATAGGTATCGTTATAGCGCTTGAAGTAATCGATATCGATCATCACCAGTGATAGCGGCTCGTCATTCTTTTCTGAACGAAGCAGCGCCTGTTCCAACAGCGCATCAAATTGACGACGGTTAGCCAGACCGGTCAAACCGTCTACCAAGGCTAAAGATTGCAGCGTGTGGTTGATGGTGGTCAGTTCATCACGAACATGGGTGAGTTCAACTTGATTGCGCACATTAGTGCCCACCTGGCGTAATACAAAGACGCCCATGCCAGTAATGGTTAATAACAGCACAACATTGAGCAAGACATTGGTCAGATTGGCCGCCATCCATTCCATACGAATCCGGTCGCGGTCATATCCTGCCGTCACGATCAGTGGATAGCGCTCCAGTCGTGCATAACCGAACACACGTTCAACACCATCAAGCGTTGAACGCCAGGTCGCACTGCCGCTCGATGCCGATTTCAGTTCGGTTTTAAACAACGGGCTGGCGGAGAGGGTTCTGCCAATGAAAGTGTCAGGGAAAGGTCGGATGTAGAGAGCCGTGGCATCTGCCAGAATCAAGCCCAGCGCGTCTTTATCCCCGAGCGTGTAGTAGCTGTAGTACTGACGGAAATAATCCACTTTGACCGTAGCCAGAGCAACGCCGGCGAAATTGCCCGCATTATCATTGAGACGAACCGAAACAGGGATCACCAGGTCACCGGTTGAACGACTACGAATCACATGGCTGATGTGAATATCAAGACTGGGATGCGTCCGATGCCAGACAAAGTAATCGCGATCGGCGTTACTGGCATTGGTCGGCGTGAAGTTGCCAGATGAAGCGACCCAATGTCCTTCGGTATCGTAAACAAACAACCCATGAAGCTGCGGCAGTTTGCTCTGCTGATCCTTTATTTGATGCAAGAACTGCGGCGTTGCCGCAAAGCTGTTGCCGTTTTGACGTAGCTGCCGCACGGCATCCGCGAGGGTAATATCGACCTGTAAGAAGGCATCCTCGGCTTGTTTCGCTAATGAGAGCGAAAGGTTACGTGCATCTTCCTCTTTCTCTATCAGGTGCTGCTGCCAGGAGTGCCAAAGAGACCAGGCATTAATCGCCACCACCAGTAAACTGATGGATAGCAGAAATACGGCCATACTTCTTCCGAGAGAGGTATTTAGCAGGCGAGGGGCGCTATCTGAGAGAACACTTTTACGCATTGATACTCTTTGTGAATGCTGAAAAGGTAGGCTGAATGAGATATTACAGGATTCATGCAACTGTAATAAGCCGAGTAAAGAAAAATTTATGCATTCACACGTTCGTCACGCTTTTTTGGCGGCTATGGGTTTATCGAGCCATCGGGATATTGAGTATCAGGCCCAATTAAACCTGCTGTAATCGCTCATCCACGCAGATCTGGTGGTGAAGCCGGAGGAGTGAACCAGGCCTCACGGCTAACGACAACAGGATGATCTGGCTGGCTTATGAAGTTAGGTGACATGATTTGGACACCATACTCATTAAATACGTCCTGGATTTTACTGTGGAGTTCTGTGCGTGCAGCGGATAACGCGGTGCCTGGGGGCAAACTCACCTGCAACTCATAATTAACGTACCAGTCCTGCAAAGCTAATTGCCTGATCAACGGCGTAGGTAGCGCATTCACGCAATCACTTCTGCTGGCGGCCAGTTGCAGCATGGCGTGAACCTGACGCCAGGGAACATCATAGCCAATGGTAACCGACGTGGTGAGATTCAATGTTTTGCCCTGAGAAGCGCTACTCAGGTTGATGATTTTGCCACTTACCACGACTGCGTTAGGAATGGTGACATCGTAATTTTCCCGTGTCTGAATTTTGGTCGCTAAAATGCCCACATCTGTGACGACGCCTTCATGCTCCAGAATACGGATAATGTCGCCTTTGCGCAGTGCCCGTGAGTAGGTGAGCACCAATCCGCTCATGGCATGATTCATCACTCCGGCCGATCCCAATGTCAGCATCAGGCCAAAAAATACGCTAATTCCTTTGAAAGCCAGCGTGTTGGCACCCGGTAAAAAGGGATAAGCGGCTGACAATGCCAGCAACCAAATGGCTAGCCCAATCAATCGGCGCGTGACCCCCAATGTTTCTGGATGAAAACCGGCCACTTTGAGTTTGCCATGTTCGATGCGAGTCAAAGCGAGATTAATCAGCTTCATGATGCCAGCAGTAATCAGGAATATGACCGCGACCACGGTCAATCCCGGCAATGCCGCTAGTGAGGCTAGCGCAATGCCCTGCATTAGCGCCATCGCGTAATCACCTAAATCCTGTCCCCACGTACGAGTCCAGGGGAAAAGCCGCAGCGTCCAACTCAGCCAGATATAAGTCACGATTAACACCGTGAGGAGTGACAATATATTCAGCGTTCGCTGCACTATCGGGCGTACGAACTGCCGCAGCGGGGGTAGAACGCTCCCTTGAGGTTTTAATTCCTCAACATGGAAACGACGTGACACCAGACGATTAATGCCCACAAGACCAACAATCAATAGCAGCAGGCTCATAAAGCCGAGAATACTTTTTCCACCAGAGATCAGCAGATAGTGTCTGGAATACTGTTGGATCAAGGCATGGCGCAGATTTTCAAAACGGAGCTGTACACGCTGTGCCGCCTGATCGAGTGTCAAATCGTCGCCTTCATCAAGATCCTGCTCGGCCAGCAGCATGAAAGGTTTATTGTTGATGGTAAACAATACGACCTGTTGCTGGTAGCGATGCAGCATTTCAATCTCAACGGGGTGTTTTAAATCTTCGTCACTTAAGGCTCGTACATTGCTGACAATACGCTTAATACGTTCCTCGGGAGTTGTCAGTCCAAAGGTTGCCTGCAGCATGACCACTGGCTGGTTGAGTAAAATCAATGTACGGGCACGTTCCTGTGGCGTTGGGGCCTGGCGCGGTTCTGCCGACCATGCACCGTTTGTCAAAAGGATCAGGACGCTCAATAACATTATGATGCGTTGCATGACTCAGCACCCCAACGTAAATCTATGGTTTGGCGCGCGATAAGATCGCCATTATTGGGCAATTAACTTGCTCAAGATGTTGATGATAGTAAGTCTGAATGTTGTCAGTACTTTATTATCTGCCAGAGTCACTCATTGGAAGATATACCACATTAAAAAGATAATAATGGTTGTGTTTGTAAACATGCTGGCATGAGATGCTTTTGATTATGAAAAGACAATAGCGGGTTAAAACTGGAATGCCAAGTGCCATTTTAAAATTGTGACAAAGGTCTAGCTTCACTTTCCCCACATCAAACATTGAATACGCGCCTTAAGAATTATCTTATTTCGTTAATTTAATTTTCAGGGTGATTTAAGGCTATGATACTAATTGTTAACAATCAGTTTTTATAGATATTTTGACGACAACCATCATAAGCTGGAAATATTTATTTTGCTTTTATGTTGTTTATCATCTAGTCATTATTACTGCCTGCACACAATTGTGTAGGCTTACATCAATCTGGGTGGTGATATGAATAAATTCAATGCGATAGGATTATCTGCAGTTGTTTTTGTGTCGATGTCATTTTCAGTCATGGCCGCGCAGGAAATTTCCAAGGATGAGGCGAAAAACCATACTGAAGTGGGGACTGTATCCACTTCGGGCACCTTTACCGATCCCAAGGATGCCAAGGATGAGCTCTCTAAGTTAGCCGATGAGAAGGGGGGTAAATATTACGTCATTACTTCTGCAAGGGTGGAAGGAAAAGTACAAGGTACAGCTACAGTTTACAAATGAATTCAATGCCCTGTGAAAGCAGGGCAACTTATCAATAGCGCGATCATTATTACCATTAAAATTAACTTTCTATAAAAAACCAACGTTCGGTATATCCTTAACTACTTTTATAAATAGACAGAATTTTTCAAAAACGATCTGATAAGAATCAAAACCACCACGTAATCTCTTATTTTTATTAGTGATAGAAAAGTTTTCACATACGAGCACCTTATGTTGCTCGAAAAGGCGAAGTTAATTCCGTGTAAAATCGGAACCGCTCATTAACCAGGGATTTGACTATGTCTGGTAATTTTCTTGGTCCTATAATATTGGCGCTGCAGACAGTGCCTGGGCTGGCAATTTTTCTCTCACTGACAGTGGGATATGCCATAGGTCAAATTCGGCTTGGGCCTATTCAATTAGGTGGCGTTTGTGGAACATTGATTGCCGCTTTACTGATCGGCCAACTGCATATTTCAGTTAATGACGACCTCAAAAACGTTTTCTTCATGTTGTTTATCTTTGCTTTAGGATACAGCGGTGGCCCGCAGTTTTTTGCCAATCTTAATGCCCGAAATATTCAACTCGGCATATTTTGTTTGATTGAAGTCATCGCTGTTTTGACGCTGGTACTGGCCGCAACTTACTTCATGCATCTGGATCCCGGTACGGCCGCCGGCATGATGGCGGGTGCCGCAACTGAATCCGCCGTGGTGGGAACCGCTACGGATGCAATATCACGTCTCAATATCCCGGTCAGTGAAATCCAGCGTCTGCAAGGCAACGTTGTAACCGCTTACTCCATCACTTATATCTGCGGATTAATCACCATTGTGATCGTGACCAGCCAAATTTTTCCGCTTTTATTGCGTGTGAATTTACGTGATGAAGCAGAAAAACTTTGGATAAAAATGGGAGGACAGGCGGACGCTAATGGACTTTCTGCTTTACCGGCCGTCGTGGGTCGTGTTTATCAGGTGCAAGCCGGTGCGGGTAATCGAGTGGCTGATATCCAGCAACGATTGGCACAACAAAGTAGCATTGTGCGCGTGCAGCGCCATGGTCGAACACTGACACTTTCACCGCAACTCAAGCTTCGCCGTGGCGATCACGTCCTTCTGGTGGGATATCGCGGATCGGTAATTGAAGCTGCGGCCACGCTAGGCAACGAAATCCCCGATAGTGACTTAGTTTCTTCTGCGCTTGATACTTATCACCTTGTTTTACTTGAACCGTCGATGGCGAACAGAACGCTATACGAGTTGAATTTACCCGCTGGAGCACACGTAGCGGCTGTGAAGCGGGGTGAAATTATACTGCCCGCTCTGCCCGAAACCCGCCTGCAATTGCAGGATGTACTGCAGATTTATGATGCCGAACCTAATCGTGCTCGGCTGCCTGTTCCTGCGTTGAACACTATCGGCAAACTTCTCCCAGACAAACTCGCCAGTAATCTGGGTATCGCCGGGCTAGTGATTGCACTCGGTACCTGGTTGGGGAGTTTTAAACTTACCCTCGGTGGAATCCCTTTTTCAGCTGGCACCGGTGGCGGCATCTTAATCGTCGGATTAGTGGTGGGCTGGTATCACGGCAGACGAGCAGATTTACATTCAGTTAATACGGATGCGCTAGCGTTACTCAAGGATCTCGGGCTGGCGGGATTCATTGCAGGCGTAGGGCTGTCCTCCGGCCCGCAGGCCATTACGCTCATTATGCAATACGGCATCACATTACCTTTGCTCGGCGTGGCCATCGCGGTGATTCCTGCCTCTATCTCATTATTAATTGGTCATTGGTGGCTCAAGCTGCCAGCACCGGTGTTATTAGGCGCGATTGCTGGTCAACAATGCAGTACGCCTGCACTGAGCGCTATTCAGAATGCGAGTGGAAATTCCACACCACTCCTTGGATACACCATCACCTATGCCATTTCCAATGTTGTGCTGCCCCTGATGGGGCCGTTAATCGTCGGGCTTGCCAGTTCGCTGCAGCCTGTTTAGCTGTCCGTTTTGTCTCATTAACAACTCAGGAGCGCACATGAGCTGGTTACACGATTTGTTCCAGAAATCGCCTGAAATTGCGTTATTTCTGTCCATCGCCGTAGGTTATTACATCGGTAAAATTAAATTCGGTAAATTCCAGCTAGGAGGCGTGGCCGGTTCACTGTTGGTCGCGGTTCTGGTCAGCCAGGTCGGGGTACACATTGATGACGGGGTGAAGGCCGTGATGTTCGCCCTGTTTATCTATGCTGTGGGTTATGAAAGCGGCCCCGATTTTTTCCGATCGCTGGGTAAACAATCCATCAAAGAGATCATTCTTGCCGCATTTCTGGCGATTTCCGGCTTACTCACGGTAGTTGTTTTGGCGAGAATGTTTGAGCTGGATAAAGGCCTGGCCGCGGGAGTTGCCGCTGGCGCATTGACGCAGTCTGCGATTATCGGAACGGCAGGTGACGCCATCGCCAAACTCGGATTGCCTGCCGCTGAAGCGACACGTCTGCAGGGCAATGTGGCCATCGGCTATGCCGTGACTTATGTGTTTGGTTCGTTTGGCGCCATTCTGGTTTGCGTCAACTTGCTGCCCAAATTCATGGGCCGGTCGATCAAAGAGGATGCGCTGAAAGCAGAGAACGCCTTGCAGACGGGAGTACAGGTTTACGGTCCTGGTCAGGAATCCGCCGCACCCGATTTGGTCGGACGTATCTTCAAATTGCCTGCCAACACCTCCGAGACTATTCAGGTCCTCGAACAATCGACGGATGTACCCATCACGATCGAACGTGTCAAGCGCGGTAAACAAATCATGGAACCCACGCCAGACATGCCTTTGCAGGCAGATGACATTGTGCTGGTCGTTGGACGCCGCTCCGCAATGGTCACTGTCGCGGCAAGGCTCGGCAAGGAGTTGCAGGATGAGCAGGGCATGGAACTCACCATGCAAAAACGCGATGTCGTTATCACCAACAAGCTTTTAGATAAACGCACCTTTGGCGATATCCGATCAACGGTGGCGCAGGATGTGCGTCATGGCGTTTATGTTTCGCAGATCTCACGCCAGGGCAAAGCGCTGCCATTACTTCCTGAAACCATGCTGATGCTGGGCGATGTGGTCACGGTGTTTGGTGCTGAACATGATGTGAAACGCGTAGTTGATCAAGCTGGACACGCGATTGTACCCAGTGCCAAAACCGACTTTGTGTATATGGGCGCAGGTCTCGTAGTGGGTTTACTGGTTGGGATGTTAACGGCAAAAATTGGCTCCATTCCGCTGACGCTAGGAAGTGGTGGCGGGGCGCTGCTGTCGGGCCTGTTGTTTGGTTGGTTTAGATCGCGCAGGCAGTCATTTGGTTATATGCCTTCCGGTGCGGTGCAAATATTAAAGGATCTCGGACTGGCGGCTTTTGTGGTGGTAGTGGGTATTTCTTCAGGTTTGCAGGCGGTGCAAACCGTAGAAAGCCAGGGATTGAAGATCCTTATCATCGGCGTCGTCGTCACCATTTTACCCCTCGTGCTCACCATGCTATTCGGCCGCTACGTGCTGCGCTATGACAATACGGCGATTTTCGCCGGCGCGTTAAGCGGGACACGCAGCGCTAACCCCGCCTTTGGTGAAGTGCTGGATAAAGCAGAAAACACCGTACCAACCGTTCCCTTCGCCATCACTTATGCTCTGGCCAATGTATTTCTGACCCTGTTAGGGCCGCTGGTCGTCGCGTTGGTTTAGTTAAGTGTTGTATGACAAGTCGCCAGTTCCGGAAAAAACCTGGCTGGTAATTTACGTTTCAATGATGCAGCAAGGAGTAGTGACATGAATTTCACCGACCCCGAGAAGCTCGCGCTGTTGAGCCCGTTTGAACTGAAAGACGCATTAATGCAACAGGCCGTACAAAGTAATCAATTGATGTTGAATGCAGGTCGCGGCAATCCTAATTTTCTTGCGACGACACCGCGGCATGGGTTTTTCCAGTTTGGTCTGTTTGCTATGACCGAAGCAGAACGCTCGTTTATGTACATGGAGCACGTTGGCGGTTTCCCGCAGCGCGAGGGCATTGAGGCACGATTTGAGTTGTTTGCGAAACAACACGAGAGTGTGCCCGGCGTGCGCTTTATCGAAGCTGCGGTGTCCTATGTGCGAGATCAGATGGGGCTGAATGCGGGTGATTTTATCTATGAAATGTGTGAGGCGATTTTGGGTTGTAACTACCCAGTCCCTGACCGCATGCTCAGGATAAGTGAAGTGATTATTGGTAAATACATCCACAATGAAATGGTCGGCACCTATCCGTTTGTCGGCAAATTTGATATGTACGCGCTGGAAGGGGGTACGGCGGCGATGACGTATTTATTCGCCAGCCTCAAAGCTAACCATATTATCAGTGAAGGTGACACCATTGCGTTAGGGATGCCAATTTTCACGCCATACATCGAGATCCCGGAACTCAGTGATTACAACCTGAAGACTATCCATATTGATGCGCCGCAATCGAATAAATGGCAATTCACCCATGATGAATTAGATAAGCTGCTGGATCCCAAGGTTAAAGCTTTCTTCCTCGTCAATCCGAGTAATCCACCTTCAGTGAAAATCGATGATGAAACACTGCTTTATATTGCTGAAATCGTTAAACAACGACCTGATTTAATCATCCTTACTGACGATGTTTATGCGACGTTTGCGGATAACTTTGTTTCTCTGTTTGCCATTTGTCCTTTTAACACTATCCTGGTTTACTCATTTTCTAAATATTTCGGTGCAACCGGTTGGCGTATGGGGGTAGTGGCAACTCACGAAGATAACCTGATTGATGCGATGATCGCCGATTTGCCGGAAGCCAAGAAAAAACAGTTAGATCATCGCTACACCTCGATTACCACAACACCGCGAAGCCTTAAATTTATCGATCGATTAGTGGCGGATAGTCGCACGGTGGCTCTCAATCATACCGCTGGACTTTCCACGCCGGTGCAGGCGCAAATGACGTTATTCTCGCTGTTCTGTTTGATGGATGAACCCGGCGCTTACAAAGCTGAAATGAAACGCATCGTGCTGCGTCGTAAAGAGGCGTTGTACCGTGAACTCGGGCTGCCAATGCCGAAGGACGCCAATTCAGTGCGTTATTACCATCTTCTGGATTTGGAAGAACTGGCGACCGAAATGTACGGACCGGACTTCGTGAAATGGATGATGGGTAGGATGAAACCCAATCAGGCGCTGTTCCAACTGGCAGAAGAAACCGGCGTGATTTTGTTGCCGGGCAAGGGATTTGGTACGCCGCATCCATCGTGGCGTGTATCTCTGGCGAATCTCAATGAGTATGACTACGCCAACATCGGGAAGGCGATACGTAAACTCGCGCGTGAGTACTATGAGAAATTCATAGCAGAAACGGGTGCCAGCGAACCGGCACCAGCGGAGAAAGCTGCGAAGGTGGTTAGTAAAGAGAAAGCTAAGAGTAAAAAGAAATGAGGTGAGTGGGCTGAGTTGTGTTTGAACTTGAGCGTTAGATGGCGCCGCCGCGACCAACAGTTTAAAGATTGGGTTGGGGCGGCGCGCAACAGGCAACAGACAGCGGTAAAGCTTTCTGCAACAGGTGGTAGCACAATACAGTCTGGGGTGCGTAACGATGTAACTTTGCGCTGTCCGGGCCGGTATCCTCGAAGACCAAAAAAATAAATTACATGCACAATTATATAGTTAAGCACTGTCCTCAATAGAGTAGTCCCACTACGGGATTTTATGACAGGATAGACGCCAACACAGTTACACTGGAGCCCTGACGTGAATATCAAACCGATTAAAACAGAGCAGGATTATAAAGAGGCGCTCCGCATCGTGGAGCCTATGTTCGATAATGAACCCGTGCTGGGCTCACCTGAAAGCGATCTCTTTGAAGTAATGTGTCTGCTTATTGAAAACTATGAGTCAAAGCATTACCCAATTGCGCCGCCTGACCCGATTGAGGCTATTAAATTTCGTATGGACCAGATGGGACTGACGGCAAAAGATTTAGCTCCGGCAATTGGTCGGCAGAATCGCGTATATGAAGTGCTTAACCGTAAACGCGAACTCACGTTGCCAATGATTCGTAATTTGCACAAACAGTTCCATATTCCGCTTGAAAGCCTTGTTGGTTGAATGTGCAGGTGAATAATAAAGAACCGGCTATCACAGCCGGTTTTTTTATGCCTGTAATCTGGCGAGCGCTGCGCACAATGAAGGGGAAAAATATCACGGCGGCGCGGCGCTTCCGGCAGGCATCGACCTGACCGCAAACAGCGCACAGTTTTACCGGCTTTTCTTTACCCGTCACGCTACGCGAAAGTTTGCGGGCCGATGTACACAAACACCTCAGAATTCACGTAGCGACGCCATCACCAACTCGGCAAAACCGGCAGGGAAGGTGCTTAGCGAAATTTATTTGTAGCTGTTTATAGTTGAAATCAAAACGGACAGAAGCCAGTCTAACTGGTATCGCACAGGGTAATTGTGCATTACCACGGCTGAACCTCTTTAAACAAATCCCAATCATTTAACATAATCATGATTATGCGCACTATGATTGTAGTGGCTAAATTCAGATGTCCGCCTCTGGCTATATTGAGATGTCCGCTTCATCGTCCTTTTTCCAGGGTTTCCCAGCTGAGGACGCAACTGATGACGGCTTAAGGTTCGGAGTGCTTTACGATGAATGAAGTTAACCGCCTCAAGATCCTGCAGGATGTCATTGATGGCAGGCTCACTACTTCGCTTGCATCACATCGGTGAGAGTCTGCGCCACCGCATACTGACGCTGCTACGTGAAAATTACGTGGGTTTCGGCCCCACACTTGCCGCAGAAAAACTTCAGGAGCGTCACGGGATTGATTATCGACTTACTTCACCCAGTCTTCCAGAACTAAACCCGGTACTCGCGCAAACATCAAAATGTGATATTCGCAATCGCGAGTTCCGGGTGACATTAGCAACACAAAAAGACATTTAATGTTTTCGTTTTTACCACTGTGGGTAAAGAAACGTGAAGTGAGCAACGCATACGCACGGTTCCGCTAACCTTTGTAGTACACGTTCTTTAACCTGCCGTGGAAACCAACATGTCGAAGACGAATTTACTGCTAAAAACGCCACTGCTGCTGATAACCATTGCTTTAATGATGAGCATTAACAACGTTCATGCAGCTGAAGATCCTCTGTTCCAGCCTTTATCGCCGAAGGTCTCAGACCTCTCACAATATCGCTGGCACCATCGCCCACTCGTGATCTTTGCTCCGTCCAAAACAGATCCTGCCTATGTCGCTCAAATGGCGATGCTGGAGAAGCAGAAATCTGAACTGGCCGAACGCGATATCATCGTACTCAGTGACACCTCACCGACGGAAAATGGCATTCTGCGTAAGCAACTTAATCCGAAAGGATTTGAAGTGGTGCTGGTCGGAAAAGATGGTGGAATGAAGCTACGTGAACAAACACCTCTGGATACCGAGGTGTTGCTGTCGACCATTGATAAAATGCCTATGCGTCAGGCCAGGCTTGATTAATTCATTAAACGTGGCTTACTCGACATCCAGCAGTGAGCCCGTTTTATAGAAACGTTTCCCAGCGATATAATGCAAACTACGCATTTCCTCTGGTGCGTCCTCAAATAACCAGCGCCCTTCTTTAAATACTTGGCTATCCGCCCATGCACCCTTAATTTCACCGATGAACAGATCATGGTCGATTTGATTTTGTTCGATAGGAATCAACTCGCAATACAACCATGCCGCGCAGCCTGCCACTAAAGGGAGAGGACTTTCAGGTAACTGGAATAACTCAACGCCAGATGCGGCCAGCTTATCTGACTGATCCGTAAGGGAATGCGTACCGAGATAATGAACCATTTGCGCCTGACTGACAGTTGGGACATGTATAACGAATTTATGGCTTTGTTCAATCAACTTACGCGTGAAAGTGGATTTATCCAGCACCACGGTGAGCTTTGCCGGTTTGAACTCCAATCCACACACCCAGGATGCGGACATCACATTATCAACCCCTTCATGGCGTGAGGAAACCAGTGTGGTTGGGCCATGGTTGATAAGACGATAGGCTTTTTCCAGCTCAACAGATTCAATATGGGTATTCATAGGTTGATTTCATCGCATGAGTTTTAAAGGCGCTTATTGTCGCCTGGTAAAAACGACTTTGCCAACATCCAGCCATCATATGCGCAAACCTTCTGCACCCCACGAGTGCAACCATTGCCCTATCGTAAGCGTTTTGTACTGGGTAATGGCTCATTTGGCACAGATAGGTGCCTTATCCGCTGTAATTAAGCCTGGCGCGTTTCTTGCGTGTAACAAAAGGTTTCCCACCGCTGACGTTGCTTTCCCATTCATCCAAAGAGGTCCGTGCTATGGAATTGAAATGGTTTGAAGATTTTCTCAGTGTTGCCCGCTGTTACAGTTTCACCCGCGCCGCCGATGAGCGTCATATCACGCAATCGGCGCTGAGTCGGCGCATCCGGCAGCTGGAAGAGTGGCTGGGTGTGCCGTTGTTTGATCGTAAAACTTATCCGGTGACGCTCACCCCAGAAGGACAAACCTTCCTCGCAACTGCCAGCGAAACGGTATTTTCCATGACGCATCTGCGTAATGATCTGCACCAGCGCTATAGCTCGCGCACTGCTGTATTACGTTTTGCGATGCTAAATACCCTTTCGCTGACGTTCTTTCCTGACTGGATCCAGCGATTAAATCTGCAACCTAACCTCAGCTATATTCGCCTGTGCAACCAAAAGCCGACCTTCGCTGAGCACATCTCTACCCTACACAGTGGTGAAACCGATTTTCTGCTGACTTACGCGCATGATGCGGTATCGCTGATACATCAGCTGGCGGCGTATCCCATGGTGCAACTGGGCCGTGAGCGTGCCATTGCCGTGTGTCGCCCGGATAGCAGCGGCAAGCCACTCTATCCGGTGCGCGCGGATGGCGGCCCGATTCCGTGGTTAAGTTATGGGCAACATACCTTTTTTGCTCACGCACTGGCGCAAATGCTCAGCAAACGCCCGCTTCCTCTTGAAGCGGTATATGAAAATGGTATGTCGGTGAATCTCAAAGCCATGGTCCTGGCCGGTGGCGGCGTGGCGTGGTTGCCTCTGAGTCTGGTGCATGAAGAACTGGCCAGCGGCAGTTTAGTGCGCGCCGATGACAGCAGTTGGGATATGTCGCTGGCAATTCGGCTCTACCGCCAACCGGTTCTGCACAATCCTCAGGCTGAACAACTGTGGTTACGAGCCTGCGCTGGCGAGACGGCCAATGCGGCCTGACACGAAACTATGTCGTTTTGGAATGGGGAGTGTGAATTGCTCATTGGCCTTACGTTAATGATTTGCTCCATGCTGGGGTTCAGAGAGACGAAAACCTGACCAACCATGCTGGGGACTATCATGGAAAACAAAGCGTTAGTCTGGAAGTGGGTAGAAGAATTTCAAGGGGTATTTTGTGACCTGAGCGATCGCGTCTGGGGCATGCCGGAGATTTGCTATACCGAGTATCGTTCAGTGGCTGAGCACACCGCGATGCTTAAACAGCAAGGGTTCCGCGTCACAGAAAACGTGGCCGACATTCCCACTGCGGTAATGGGTGAAGCGGGTGAAGGCGGCCCAATCATTGCTTTCCTCGGCGAATATGATGCCTTGCCTGGATTAAGTCAGGAAGCTGGCGTGGCGCGTTACTCTCCGTTGCCGGGTAATGGCCATGGTCACGGCTGCGGCCACAACTTGCTGGGATCTGCTGCCATGCTGGCAGCTACTGCTTTAAAATCATGGCTTGAGGAGAGCGGCACGCCGGGACGAGTTCGCTATTATGGCTGTCCGGCAGAAGAAGGCGGTGCCGCTAAATCCTTTATGGCGCGTGCCGGTGCATTTGATGGCGTCGATGTTGCCATCACCTGGCATCCAAGCGCGCATCATGAAGTGGCAAAACCGCTCTCCCTGGCCAATACCCGAATGGATTTCGCTTTCCGTGGCCGTTCATCGCATGCTGCCGCTTCTCCCCATCTCGGGCGCAGTGCGCTCGATGCCGCAGAATTGATGAACGTTGGCGTACAGTTCCTGCGCGAGCACGTGCCGCAAGATTCCCGTATCCACTACGCCTTCCTTGATGCCGGTGGTGTGGCGCCCAACGTGGTACAGGCAAAATCAACAGTGCGTTACGCTATCCGCTCGCGCGATGTCCACGCGATGTTCGAACTCAATGAAAGGGTCAAGCGCGTGGCGCAAGGTGCCGCCATCATGACCGATACCGAAGTGGATATCAGCATCATGAGTGCTGTGTCCAACCTGCTTGGCAATCGTCCGTTAGAAGAGGCGATGCAACGTAATCTGGAAGCATTGGGCCCGGTGCCATTCGATCATGCCGACCACGCCTTTGCAGCCGAAATCCAGGCCACGCTAACACCGGAAGAGATCGATAACTGCTATCGCAAAACCGGTGTGAAACCCACCGCCCCCAAACCCCTTAGCGACTACATCATCCCGCTTGATACCCACGGTGAAGTGATGATCGGCTCCACCGATGTCGGCGATGTCAGTTGGGTAATCCCGACCGTGCAGGCGCACGTACCTACCATGGCCATCGGAACCCCGGGCCACTCATGGCAACTTACCGCGCAGGGAAAAATGCCAGCAGCACACAAAGCGCTGGGCCATGTCGCTAAGGTTATGGCCGCCACGGCAGTCGATGTGTTAACCGACAAAATACTGATGGCGCAGATGAAGAAAGCCCATTTCGAGCAGGTCAGTGAAAAACCGTATCACTGCCCTATTCCGGCTGAGGTGAAACCGCCGATTCAGCCACGCCCGGATACTCTGTAACGCCTCAGGAGAGATTAATGAAAAACAAGATGTTAACTGCCGCATTGACGTTGGCAGCGACCTGTTGCGCCTCAGTACAGGCCGCAACGCCCCCCGATTCTTTGGTGATGGCGTGGAACATTGATGCCATCAGCACATGGGATCCGGCACAGATTGGTGAAGTGGTCACCAGTGAAATCTATTCAAACACCTGTGACACCCTGGTTGATTTTCGCGTCAGCGATGAAACGCAGCTCGATCCTGCATTGGCAAAAAATTGGGATGTCTCTGCCGATCGCAAGACCATCACCTTTCATTTGCAGGACAACCTGAAATTCGCCGATGGCTCAGCCGCAACCGCCGGCGACCTGGCGTGGTCAATGCAACGCGTAGTGAAACTGGGCTACGGCAATGCAGCCGCGATTAAAGAATATGGCTTTGATAAAGATAACGTCGACACGCGCATTAGCGCGCCCGATGACAAAACGCTGGTGATGAGCTTCGATAAAGCTTACCCCACCAATCTGGTGTTACAGGCGATTGCCGCCAATAACGTTTCTTCCCTGCTTAATCGCAAAGAAGTAGACAAACAGGCCGTTGATGGCGACCTCGGCCACAAATACCTTTCTACTCATACCGCCTGTGTTGGGCCTTATCAGCTGGTGCGCTGGAATGCCGGCGAAGGTGTGGTGCTGCAAGCTACACCGAACTACTGGGGCAAAGCGCCGGTGCTGAAGCGCATTTTGATTCGCCATGTGGCAGAAACCGGCACTCAGCGTCTGCTGGTCACGCAGGGCGATGTGGATATCGCGCGCGATCTCTCGGCGGACGATCTGAAAACGCTGGATCAGGGCGGCAAAGTTAAAGTGGATAAAGTCCTGAAGCCACAGCTGTTTTTCTGGACCTTCAATAACGAGGACCCCATCTTCAAAAACGAAAAAGTACGACTCGCCATGCGCTACTTGATCGATTACGACGGGTTAGCGAAGAGCGTGATGCCTTATCTCGGCGTGCCGCGCGCCAGTTTCGTGCAACAAGGCGCGTTTGGAGCTTTGGATGCCAAAGAAGGTCAGCCTTTCCACCTCGATCTGGATAAAGCCAAACAGTTGCTGACGGAAGCTGGTTATCCCAATGGTTTCAGCACGGCGGTGTTGTTTGGCACCCTGCCGCATTCGGCGCCAATCGCGCAAAGCGTACAGCAGAATGCCGCCAAAATCGGCGTGAAACTGAATCTGGAACGTATGGCTAACGCACAGTTATTCAGTCGGGTACGCGGACGAGAATTCCAGAGCGCCATGATGGCGTGGCAAACCTCGGTCCCTGATGCCTACGGCAATGCATCGCGTCTGGTTTATAACCCGGACAATCGTAAGGAAGCGCGCGCTACGCAGTACCCGAGTTGGCGTGCCGCTTACTACGATCCGCAGATGAATCAGAAAGTGGAAACCGCACTGTTAGAGCCGGATGACGCCAAACGCATCAAACTGTATGGCGATCTACAGAAAGAGCAGATGCAAAAAGGGCCGATGGCGATCATGTTCCAGATGTACAACACCGCGGGAATAAACCCAACGGTCAAAAACTGGACCTGGAACGGTTTTCGCGTTTGGTATGGTGCCGCAAGCAAATAACGGAGGTGGCAGATGTTACAGGTCATGATGCCCGTTGCACATAACACCCCTTCCGCTGGCTGGCGTCTGCTAAGACGCCTTGCTCGTGGGTTCATCTCGATAGCCTGTACGTTACTGGGATTGGCGGCATTGACCTTCTTTATTGGCCGCTTACTGCCTATCGACCCGGTGGTCGCAATCATTGGGGATAACGCCAGTCAGGAAGCCTACGACAAGATGTTCCATCAGTTGGGGCTGGATCAACCGTTGTGGCATCAGTTTGTCGATTACGTATGGCAACTGCAGCACCTCGATTTTGGTATCGCCCTGACCACCAGCCATCCGGTGGCGCTGGATATCGCGCGCGTCTTCCCTGCTACGCTGGAACTGGCCACTGTAGCGGCAATCATCGGCGTCGGTTTTGGGATTCCGGCGGGCGTGCTGGCGGCAATGTACCGCAATACCTGGTTTGATCATCTGATGCGCTTCGTGGGACTACTCAGCTATTCCACGCCGCATTTCTGGCTTGGTTTAATGGGGTTGCTGCTGTTTTACGCCACGCTCGGCTGGATTGGCGGGCCAGGGCGCATCGATTTTATCTACGAGTTCGATTTACATCCCGTGACGGGATTCTGGCTGGTCGACAGCGCGCTGAGCGGAAACTGGGAAATGTTCCGCAACGTTTTTGGTCACATCATTTTACCTGCATCGATTCTTGGCTTGAGCGCACTGGCTTACATCAGCCGTATGACGCGTAGCTTTATGCTCGAACAGTTGTCGCAGGAATACATCATTACCGCTCGCGTGAAGGGGATGTCGTGGGCGCGCTGCGTTTGGGTACATGCATTCCGCAATATTGCTGTGCCCACGTTGACGGTGGTTGCCCTTTCCTGGGCCTGGCTGCTGGAAGGCGCAGTACTCACCGAAACCGTGTTCGCCTGGCCCGGCTTTGGTCGCTACCTGACCAACGCCTTGCTGGCTGGCGATATGAATGCAGTAGTGGGCTGCACGTTACTGATTGGCGCGATTTTTGTTGGCATCAATCTACTGTGCGACCTGCTTTATCGTCTGTTCGATCCGCGTACGCGTCAGGAGGAAGCATGACCGATTCAGTCAATAAATCGATGCGCGTTAACCCTTCGCGTAGCTTACGCGCCTGGCTACGCGACCCTGCGCCGCAGTCACCTTTTCAGGCGCACATGCAACTGCTATGGATTCAGTGGCGACGCTTCTGCGCTAATCACTCAGCGCTCTTTGGTTTGCTGGTGCTGTTGATAATTGCTGGCGCTGCAGTGTTTGCACCCTGGTTAGCCACTCACGATATCTATGCCCAAAACCTCGCCTTCCGTCTGCAACCGTTTTCTGCTGAACACTGGCTTGGCACCGACGAATTGGGTCGGGATATTTACAGCCGTCTGCTGTATGGCGCGCGAATCACACTGTATATCGCTGGCTTGACCGCGCTGATCATCACACCGATTGGCTTACTGGTCGGCACCAGTGCAGGCTATCTCGGCGGTTGGGTCGATACGGTGTTAATGCGTCTGGTGGATATCTTCCTTGCCTTCCCTAGTTTGATTCTGGCGCTGGCGTTTGTCGCGGCATTGGGGCCAGGTATCGAGAATGCGATTATCGCGATTTCTCTCTCCGCCTGGCCACCGATTGCCCGCCTCGCGCGTGCCGAAACCCTGGCGATCCGAAAGATGGATTACATCGCAGCGGTACGCTTACAAGGGGCCTCCGCCTGGCACATTATTGTGCGACACATCATCCCCATGTGCCTGCCTTCTGTGGTGGTACGCGTCACGCTGAACATGGCGGCGATTATCCTTACCGCTGCCGGACTGGGTTTCCTTGGTCTTGGTGCACAGGCACCCAGCCCGGAATGGGGTGCGATGCTGGCTTCCGGCCGCGAGTTCATGCTGAACAATGGTTGGATCGCGGCCATTCCCGGATTAGCGATTTTGTTCACCAGTCTTGCCTTCAACCTGTTAGGTGATGGCCTGCGCGACGTAATGGATATCCGCCATGAATAATCTGCTTCAGGTGAAAAACCTCAACATCGTGTTTCGCAGCGCGCACGGGGAACACCGCGCGGTACGTGACGTCTCTTTCCATGTAGGACGAGAGAAAGTGGCGATTGTTGGTGAGTCCGGTTCGGGAAAATCGCAGACCTGCCGTGCATTGTTGCAACTGACACCCAAAATCGGCCGCGTCACCGCCGATCAGATGCAATTCGATGATATCGATCTGCTCAACAGCAGCGAAAAGCAGATGCGGCAGATTCGTGGAAATCGTATTTCGATGATCCTGCAGGATCCCCGCTTTTCTCTCAATCCGTTGATGCGCATTGGCGATCAGGTGGCGGAAGCCTTCAGGCTGCATCGGCGGGTCAGCAAAAGTGAAGCCAGAGCGCGCGCGTCAGCGATGCTTGAATCGGTGCATATTCGCGACGTGGGGAAAGTGGCGCGCCTCTATCCCCACGAGATTTCTGGCGGTATGGGCCAGCGCGTAATGATCGCAATGATGCTGATCCCCGAACCGGATTTAATCATCGCCGACGAACCTACCTCCGCACTCGACGTGACGGTACGCCAGCAGGTACTGAGCATCCTGAATGAACAGCTTGAGCGCCGTCAGACTGGCCTGCTGTTTATCAGTCATGATCTCAATCTGGTCTCTCGCTTCTGCGATCGCGTGCTGGTGATGTACGCCGGGCGCATCGTCGAAGAGATCCGTGCAGATCGTCTGGAGCAGGCTCAGCATCCTTACACGCAGGCATTACTTGCCAGTCAGCCACGCCTGCATCATCCGCTTGATACGCTACGCGTGCCAACGCGTGATGCCAGCTGGCTTAATGGTCCCTGTTTTCGTGATGGAGTCGCATTATGAATCCCATTCCAACCTCGCAACGTAGCATTGAAATGGTGGATGTCAGTATTGCATTCGGTCAGGGATCGCATCAGCGCCAGGTGGTCGATAACGTTAGCCTGACGCTGGCACAAGGTGAGTGCTACGGTCTGATTGGTGAATCGGGCTGTGGAAAGTCCACTATTTTGCGCGCGCTGGCTGGCCTTAATCACGATTATCAGGGCCATATTCTGTTCAACAATCGTGAACAGCAGCCGCAGCGAGATAAAGCCTTTTATCGGCAGGTGCAGATGGTTTTTCAGGATCCTTACGCCTCACTCCATCCGCGAAAAATGGTCTGGGCCAGCCTGCGCGAACCGTTGAAGTTACATGCCATGGACCGTCATGAAACGCGCATCAGCGATGTGCTGCACGCGGTCGGACTTTCCGATGCCTTTCGATATCGCTATCCCCATCAGCTTTCCGGTGGTCAACGGCAGCGTGTGGCCATTGCGCGTGCACTGATTCTGGAGCCTTCGGTGCTGTTACTGGATGAGCCAACTTCTGCACTGGACGTCTCAGTCCAGGCGGAAATCCTGAATTTACTTAGCAGCATGCAGCGGCAGCGCAGCCTCACCTATTTGATGGTGACGCATGATTTGGCCGTCGTGACACATCTGTGCCGCCGCATCGGCATTATGCATCACGGCAAGTTGTTGGAAGAACTCAGCGCGGACAGCGTGCGCCAGGGCGCAGCTCGTGAAATCTACACCCGCGAGTTCCTGGCGGCGAGTGAAGCGTGAACGTCTGCTCCAACCTAAAACAATGAGGCTTTGCCATGTTTGAATTGCTTCAGCAACAACTTGAAGATCAGGCCACCGCGGTGCTGCTGGTGGTGCGGGGTGAAGAAATCCTCTACAGCTACGGCGATGAAGCACAGCGTTATCCCTGCCACTCGATGCGTAAAAGCTTCCTCAGCGCGCTGATCGGCTGCGCAGTGGAGGAAGGCCGCTTCGATCTCTCTTTAACGTTGCAGGCATTGGGGATAGATGACCGCGATGAGCTGAGCGCCGATGAGAAACAGGCCACGCTTTACGATCTGCTGACCGCTCGTTCTGGCATTTATCATCCTGCAAACTATGAAACGTCCTGGATGCAGCGCATTAAGCCTCCGCGCCACCTGCATGCGCCGGGCGAAAACTGGTGCTACAGCAACTGGGATTTTAATGTGCTGGGCAGTGCCTATCGGCAGCTGACAGGCGAAGCCATTAACCAGGCGTTTGCGCAGCGGATTGCCGACCCGCTGGGGATGCAGGATTATCGCGTTGATCAGGATAGTTGGTTAGAACCCGGAGGCTTTTCTGATTATCCGGCCTATCCCTTTACGCTCTCAAGCCGCGACCTGCTGAGATTCGGCCAGCTCTTTCTGCAACAAGGGCGCTGGGGAGATCGACAAATCATCCCGCAACATTGGGTACGTACCAGCACCTTGCCTGTATCTCATGCGGGCGATCGTGGAGGCTACGGCTATATGTGGTGGGTCACGCGCGATGGCGTGGCGTGGCCAGAGGTGATTCTGTCAGCGGGCAGCTACTCAGCGCGCGGCGCAGGAGGTCACTTCTGCCTTGTGATGCCGCAACAAAATATGGTGATCGTGCATCGTGTTGATACCCGCACGCCGGGACAAGAGGTGAACCGCTTCCAGATTGGGTCGCTGTTACGCACGCTATTTACCGCATTGGACAGGGAGGCATAATCATGACGCTGATTGAGTCTCTGGCACAGTGGTGTGCCACTCCACCGACCTTTTCTCCTCGTGCCCGTGAGCTGGCGATTGACGCCATCACCGATACGCTGGGTTGCATGGTGGCAGGTCGTAACGACTTTTCTACGCAGGCGGTGCAGCAGGCATGGCCACAGATACCCCGTAGTCAGGCGCTCGATGCGTTGTTCAACGCCACTGCCGCCCACGCTATCGACTTTGACGACAACTTTGCACCGGGCATGAGTCATGCTTCGGCCGTGCTGGTGCCGGCGCTGCTGGCGGTGGCACACAACAGCGATGGCGCATCGTTGATACGCGCTTATTTAATTGGTCTGCAGGCACAAGCCTTTATTGGCGAAGCCATTGGCTATCAGCACTACACTGCTGGCTGGCATGGTACTTCCACCGTGGGATGCATTGGCAGCGCGGCAGGTGTTGCTGCCCTGCTCGGTCTGGATGCCGCAGGGATTGCCCGGACGTTGAGCATTGCGGTAAGTATGGCCAGTGGCGTAAAAGGCCAGTTTGGCACGCCGTTGAAACCGTTTCATGCCGGAATGGCGGCGCGCAATGCCGTGGAGGCTGCCACGCTGGCGCAAACCGGTATGCAAGGTCGTCTGGATATTATTGAGTGCGCACAAGGTTTTGCTGAACTTTATGCCGGACAGTTAAGCCAACCTTCACTGCCTGACGCTGAGCCGCACGTGATTGAGCATATTGGGGTGATGCCTAAAAAATACCCGTGCTGTGGTTCTACCCACCGCATTCTTGATGCGATTGCTGATATCCAGCAACAGCAAACGTTGAAGATTGACGACATTGAAAGCGTGCACTGCCAGGTGGGGATAGCCAACTGGCGCAACCTCGCCTATTACCAGCCGCAGGATGAAATGCAAGCCCGCTTCTCAATGCAGTATTGCGTTGCCATGATGCTGAAGAATGGCACGCTGAGCGTGCTGGATTTTACTGCCGCCAGCGTAAAACAACAGGCTGATGCGCAGTTGTTAGCGATGATTACCCTCTCCCCCTGGACCGCAGAACAGGAGTCAGAGGACAGAAACTTACCGCATATCGTCACGTTGCGTTTAAAAGAGGGTCGGGAAATTGTCCACTCGAGATTACGAGCGAGAGGCGCGCTGGATGAGCCTTTCAGCGCTGAAGATCGGCGGGAAAAATTCTACGATTGCTGTGCGTCACTGCCCAATGCAGATTCACTTTATCAACACCTGAAAGGGTTAGCGCAGCAATCTGAGTTAACGTTTATACGTCAGCTGATGGTCTAATTATCAAAAATAGTGAGGGGGTTTGCGCGCAAATATTGTCGAATGCCCCAGTTCCTTAATCAAAGATAATGTAGAGGGTGCACCGATGAATCAGAAGCCCAAAATGGCTCAGAACCACGCCTGGCACCCCTCAATTCATCGCTTCTGAAAATATTTTCTTTTTTTAGCAATATTCACATCGCTCATCCGTCTACCTCAGTACTGGCCAATATCGGCTACTGTAATGAGGAATAACAACAATGAGAGATTTTGATATGCGCAGACAACACCACCGTGACCACCATTTTGGTGGCCATCGCATGATTAAGCCGCTGTTGATCGGCGTGGTGATTATCGCGGCGCTTGGGCTGCTGGTGATGTCGCTGTGGAATGCCGTGCTGCCTGCGATTATCGGCGTGAAGACGATTGGCTTCTGGCAGGCGCTTGGGCTGCTGGTATTGTGCCGTATCCTGTTTGGCGGTTTAGGTTTCCGCCCCGGCATGTTCGGCATGGCGCGTCGTCGTATGCACGAACGCTGGATGCAGATGACTCCAGAGCAGCGCGAAGAGTTTATGCAACACCGCCGTGAACGTTCGCACCGTGGACGCCGCGATCGCTGTGACTGGCATGGCCGCCGCGATGATGCGCGCTCACCTTCAGGCGAAGCACCCGCTAAATCGCCAGACGCAGAGTAAACGCCATGGCGCAGGATTCACTGCTGATGTCCGCGTTGAGCGCCTGTCGGTCAAAATTAAGCGCATTTATCCGCGGCCGCACGTCGGTACGTGAAGATGCTGACGATATCCTGCAGGAAGTGACCTACAAGCTCATGCAGGTCGAGCAACCGGTGGAAAATGTCGCGGCCTGGTTATTCCGTGCCGCACGCAATGAAATGACCGATCGGGCACGAAAAAAGCGTGAACTACCCCTAGCCGATCTATTGAACAACGATGAGGAAGCGGATTTTCCAGAAGATGAGCTGGCTGAAACCTTATTTGGCGTGCCGGAAACGCCGGAAGATGAGTATCTCAAAGCGCTGCTATGGGAAGAGCTGGAGGAAGCCTTAGCCGAACTACCGTCCGCTCAGCGCGAGGTGTTCGAAAAAACGGAGCTGCTGGGTTACAGCTACAACGAACTGGCTGAAGAGAGTGGTACCAGTGTCCAGGCTTTGTTATCACGCAAACACAAAGCGGTGCTCTCTCTGCGCACGCGATTACGCAGTCTTTATGATGAGCTTACTGCTGAGTAATGCTATTTATTGCGTTTTTCAGTCTGAATGGTAAACAGGATGGCTGCTACTTTACAGTAAATAGCAGCCTACATTCCCGTTACCACCAGACCGCTTCTTCCCTTGGTTGCAGAATATTTACCCCTTGCCCGATCACTGGCAGGGACAATTTAATTTTCTGCTCATGCGCCAGCGCCGCTATTTGTTTTAGGGGATCATTCCAGTGATGGAAAGCGAGGTCGAAGGCCGCGTTATGAATGGGCATTAACCATTTTCCCTTCAAATCCTGAAACGCCCGGATGGTGTCAGTTGGCAACATATGAATATCCGCCCAGCGGCTGTCATAAGCCCCATTCTCAAGGCAGGCAACATCAAATGGGCCGTACTTATTACCAATTTCATTGAAACCGGGGAAATAACCGGAATCCCCGCCAAAAAAGAATCGAAATTCATCTGTGATGATGCTCCATGAACACCACAAACGTTTATTACCATCAAACAGACCGCGGCCTGAAAAGTGCTGCGACGGCGTGGCGACAAAATGAATTTCGCCTACATCCGTGGACTGCCACCAATCCAGTTGAGTGATCTTCTCCTCAGCCACTCCCCACTTTGCCAGTAAATCGCCGACACCCAATGGAGTAAGGAAATAGCGCACGCGATCCTTCAACTCCATGATTGTCTGGTAATCCAGATGGTCGTAATGGTCGTGAGATAAAATAATCCCTTCAATAGGCGGTAAATCGCTCAGCTCAATTGGCGCAGGCTGAAAACGTTTAGGCCCCAGCCACTGGAACGGAGAAGCACGTAAGTTAAATACCGGGTCGGTAAGCCAATACTTGCCTTTCAATTTGAGCAGCAGCGATGAGTGACCCAGTCGAAACACACTGTTATCGGCTGCCTGGGCAAGTGCCGCGGACGTGATAGGCTCCACGGGTAACGGCTGCTGAGGAACGGTTTCTTTAGGCTTATTAAACGCTAAATCCCAAAACATCTTCAAATATTCGCTGAATTTCAACGACTGCCGGGGAGCAACATTGGCAAAGCGCTTACCATCAAACTGAGCGGATTGCGGATAACCCTTGATGGCACTGCGGGAGACGCTTGAACAATTCAACATTGATCTATTACCTGGACGAATGCGGTGGTTCAGAATAACGGTTTTTGGTGAATCCTATATGGCATAACTGGCGGTTTGGTTATGAAACTCATGCTTAAGATGACATTTCATTTACTGAGCGCTAAAGTCTCTCTTTTGTTTGATTTTACGAGGGAAAATGAAACCTTTATTTGTATACGGCACCTTACAACCGGGTCACTCGAATGCGCATATCCTGGAAAGTATTGGCGGACAGTGGCTGAGTGGGACGGTCAACGGCGTCTTCTATGAACGCGGTTGGGGAGCAGCAGCAGATTTTCCTGGGATTGTACTGGATAACAATGCGGGTGTTGTTACGGGCTCACTCTTCTTCTCAGAGCATCTGAAATCGCATTGGCCAATGCTGGATGAGTTCGAGGATGGTTATGATCGTGTGGATGTTGAAGTCACTACCCCCGAAGGAAAGAAAATCACAGCGTGGATTTATCAGTTACAGCCGCCACAGGCCTAATCTGCCCTGCTCTTTTCCAGCCTAAGCAAGCGCAACGCCCACGATACCTTGCGAGAGGAGAATACATCTGGCTACTGCGGCATAGGTATTCTCCGCGGCATTGGTTGCAGCACACTCGCACTTAATAAGCCAGGCTAAAATGAATGTAAACCTCATCAAGGAGCATTCAAATGAGCAAACTCTGCACCGCCTGCAGTACTTCTTATGAAGATGATCCAGGCATCACACATTGCAAAATTTGCGAAGACGAGCGGCAGTTTGTGCCGGTCAGTGGACAGCACTGGCTTTCATTATCGGCTCTGCGGGCCACACACCAGAATAAATGGCAGCAACATCAAAATGAATTATTCAGCGTACAAACCGTGCCGAATTTTGCCATCAACCAACGTGCTTTTTTACTGCAAACCGCACATGGGAATATTCTGTGGGACTGCATTGCAAATCTGGATAGCGCCACGGAATCAATAATACGTGCGCTGGGCGGTCTGCATGCCATCGCCATTTCTCATCCTCATTACTACAGCACCATGCAAGACTGGGCTGCGGCATTTGAAGCGCCAATCTATTTGCACGCGGATGACCAGCAGTGGATTATGCGCCAGAGTCCGCACATTCAACTTTGGCAGGGTGACGAATGGGATTTACTGCCCGATGTCACTTTATTACGCTTGGGAGGACATTTTAGCGGAGGCTGTGTGCTGCACTGGGCGCAACATGATGGAGTATTATTGAGCGGTGATGTTGTGCAAGTGGCACCCGGTGCAAACACCGTGTCATTTATGTGGAGTTATCCCAACATGTTGCCTCTTTCAGCAGCGTCAGTTAATACCCTCATTCATCGACTGGATAAGGTCGCCTTCTCGCAGATTTATGGTGCATTTGCAGGTCGGGAAATCACTCAGAATGCACAATTCATTGTCAGACAGGCAGCAGAACGCTATATCCGCTGCCTGCAATAATTAACCGACCAGCCCGGTATTCACCCGTTTGCCGATTTCTTTCAACTGGGAATACTTTTCCAGTAATGACGGGCCATCATCGAGGCTCATGGCAAACATCCATAAATAGGTCATGACCGAATAAATATGGCCCGCGCTCATGCCGCCTTTTAACGCCATCACACTGATGGTGACGCCAAACAACAGTGCGGAAGCAATACCAATCGACAAATAACCAATCGCTTCGCGGTCAGACAAGCGAATCCGCACCTGCGCCAGAAAGTGATAATGACGATTGAGTTTCTGTTCGCCTGCAGTACTGACAAAACCCACTTCCCGCTCCAGTCGATCGTTCATCCGCCCGATAAGCGATTCATTTTTGCGGGTGTAACCTGGCAAGAATCCCGCAAACAGCAGCAATATGGCAAAGCACGCCAATCCTGCCCAGGGTTCAATGGTCAGCAGCATCACCACGGCCCCACACATCGAAGCCGCGGAAGTGATCAACATCGGAAGATGCGTTTCAAAGAAATCCACAAACTGGCGTGAAAGCGTCACCCTTGCCGCAATAGCCGAATGGCTATGCGCCTCTTCACGCTGAGCAAGGATCACCGGCACCGCGAGCCCGGCATAAATGCGTGCAAAAGTACGGGTATCCATGGTGCGACGAGCTGCGCCAATCAACCACATGATCAACACTAACCCGGCATAGAACAGGCCATGTAGTGCGTTGCCATACATGATAGCGTTGATCGCGAAACCCGCCAGCAACGGATAAAGCAGGTAAACCACGTTTTCAGCGATCACCAGCATCAGTGTTAGCAGTAATTTTTTCTTATTACGTTTCGCCAGCACTTTCAGTGTATTAAGGGCGCTGCGTGAGGCCCCGATTTGTATATTTTCAGGTATGATTTGCATTAGATTACGTTCAAATTGATACTTTTGAGCGGTTGCTCAAAAGTGGCAAAAGTGTATTTGAGCACTTGCTCAAAGTCAACGGTGGTGGTGATGAAAGAGACAACAGCGGAATTGCGCGACAAGATCCTGGATACAGCGGTGGCACTGTTTATTGAAAAAGGTTTGGAGAATGTGAAAACCCGCGAATTGACGACGCAGTTAGGGTTATCACGTAGTCACATCTATCACTATTTTTCAGGCTGGGCGTCATTGAGTCTGGAAGCGTGCTCGCGCTTCGCACAAAAAGATCTTCAGGAATTTACGCAGCAAATTGGCCTGTTGCCCTTTCATGAAAGACTGGAAGCCTTCATTGCCGATTATCTGCCGCTGGAACCGGATGCGGTATGGCAGCTTTATAGCTCACTTTGGCGTAAAGCCACCACGGAAGTCGACTATGCAGAACTCGCCACTCAGGTGACAAAGCAATGGCATGCGCTGATGACCGACATCATACGTGATGGGATAAATGCAGGTGTTTTTCGTCAGGCTGATGCAGAACAGGTTGCGCGGCAGCTCAGTGCTATGCTGAACGGCTATGCTGATTTATTGATAGTGTTACAGGGAGCTGAAGCGCGGGAACAGGCAATTAACGATCTGCATGCCTTTATTAAACTCGCGCTTTGAATTGTGACAATTTTTAGTTTCAGGACGTGGTGACTGAACTGTCCGATTTGGCGACAAAATACTGATCGTGTTTTTCAATCTTGACGCCACGTTCGCGCCAGTATGCCGCCATACTGAAGAACGCATCACTGGTTAAATTGAAGCCAATAATAACTGAAGGATGCTTACCGCTTCTCAAAAACGAGTTTAACTGCTCCATATTTAACGCTTTAACAGACTCCATCATCTTCTCCCGATCTATAACAAGATAATCTGCAGCAACAGATTATCTTGTAAGTCTCTTGATGCACAATGCAGTTATATTAATATTACAATCTGCAAAAAATCCGATGATGAATGGCTGTCAACCTGCGATAAACCCGCAGATTCTCTGATAAATGAGATCGATCTCAGCCCCACAAAGTGCAATACACACCTCAGGCAAAACGAAAAACTGTGGAATTTCTAAATGGTTTCATGGTGGATATATCAGCAATGCACAATGTCATTCACCGATATTAATTACTATTTGCTATGCATCGACTGTTTATTGTACTGAACAAATTTACAGCGAACGCACTGCGCATGGATGTACAGACGTCCAGACGTATATTATAGTCCGTCTCCTACGTTACTCAGGGACCCGTGCTATGAACAAATTACTCGTTACCACCCTTCTCGCCGCCGCAGTTTCACTGCTCAGCGCCTGCGACAACAATAAAGACAACGCCATCAAAGTCGCCATTAACACCGGCCCTGACGAAGCGCTGTGGCAGACGGTTAAACAGGTCGCCCATGATAAATATCATCTGGATGTCGATGTGGTAGCCTTTAACGATTATGTTCAGCCGAACGAAGCCCTGTTCAATAAGGATGTTGACGCCAATGCCTTCCAGAGCCTGCCTTATCTGGAAATGCAGTCTAAAGAGCGTGGCTATAAGTTCGCGGTTGTCACCAACACCTTTGTGTTCCCGATTGCCGGCTATTCTCGCAAGATTAAAGCACTGGATGCACTGCCAGATGGCGCGACCATCACCATCTCCAACGAAGCAACCACCCTTGGCCGCAGCCTGCTGCTGTTACAAGCTCAGGGCCTGATCAAGGTGAAACCTGAAGCCGGCCTGCTGCCGACCACGCTGGATATCACTGATAATCCGAAGAAGCTTAAAATCGTTGAAGTGGATACACCGCAACTGGCCCGCACACTCGACGATCCGCAAGTCTATATCTCCATCATCAATAACAACTTTGCCGCGCTGGTTAACCTCTCCGCGTCGAAGGATGGCATGTTTATGGAAGGCAAAGCGTCGCCGTATGTGAATGCTATTGTGGCGCGTGAAGATAACAAAGACAGCGCAAATGTGCAGAAGCTGAAAGAGGCTTTCCAGTCGCAGGAAGTGCTGGATAAAGCGAACGAGATTTACAAAGGCGACATTATCAAAGGTTGGTAATCGCCGTTTGAATAGCCGCGCACCAGGTATGTTGCGCGGCTTTTTATTATTTAAAATCTACCGCCATTAATTCAGCGATGGTTGAATCCTGGGTTGAGGCCACGCAACGGTGCAGGTAATCCGTAAATTTCGAGGATGGCGGCATACCCAACTCCAGCAACTTGTCATTGCTGAACACCACGTTAAGTTTGGAGAAATGGCCATAAAGATTCATGGCGCGCAACACAATACGCTCATTACAAGGCCCAAACAGTGACGCGAAGTTTTTCTTACTTTCGGCCAGTTCGCGATAATTCACTTTCTGATAACTTCCGCCCACGGGCACATTGCCTGAGGCTTTGGCCATCGCCTTATCAATCTCTGCAAAAGTGACGCTGCTGTTGAGTCCGGCTGAGATATGAATAATGCTTTTATCGACGTTTTCAGCGGTGAGAAGCAGCTCCAGCGCATCCGCGCAGTAATCAACGGGCACCACATCAATACGGTCGTCCAGCTCACACATAAACTTACCCAATGTCAGTGCCATGCGGAACACCCAGAAAATGCTCGGCGAGGGCGTGCAGCCATGATCGGAATGGCCCACAACAATAGAGGGACGCGCAATAACCAGCGGCAATTCAGGCAACATCTCACTCATCATCTTCTCCACCGTGGCTTTGCTCCACGTGTACTCAACGATGTGTTGATCGCGCAACGTATTCAGTTTGCTCTCGGTTACCAGCGTGTTAGCTTCCGGCGCACACGACATTGCCGTACCAACATGAATAAAACGCTTAAGTCCTCTGACCTGATTCATACGACTGGCGAAAGAGAATGTCCCTTCAACGTTAACTTTCCAGATGTAAGGATTCGCCCCAAACGAAGCCACAGCCGCACAGTTGAGAACATGCGTCACGCTATCCAGACGCTGGTTGGCAGTAAACTGCTCTGGCTCCGCGAGATCGCCGATAAGAATGTTATCTGTGGTCAGTAATGCCAACAGATCTTGAGCCACGCCAAATTTAGCCAGATTGGATTGCAACCGACTCAGTCCTTCGGCGGGTGAATCACCGCGCACCAGCAGTAACAGTCGATTATTCTCGCTTTTCTTTAATAAGTTAACCGCTACTGCTCCACCTAAAAATCCGGTCGCGCCAGTAATTAAAATCGTATTCATAGTATTTAGCTATCAGTTGGTTTCTGGACGAAAACGGTCCATTGAGCGTGGCTTCGAATGTATGCCAGCGAAGATAAATGGCGGATAAATGCGATCTGCGCGGTGTGAAGGAAAAGCGGTTCAGTTAGCTTTCGTTTATCTCTGATAACCATCCGTCATTTTATTTCTCACCTTTCGACTATTCTGAGATTAAAAAACAGCCGCCATATAAAAATGTCGTAAAAATTTCGCTGCCAGGCGTAAAAATGCAGGTCACAAAAGCACCACCCGCTATTAACCGTTCGGGTAAACAGGTATGTTCGCCGTCATAGACACAGCCATCGCCGTTCCACGCTGATAAGAAACAGGAAAAATATGAGTCAGACCGAGAAACAATCTCTGCCTGCTGGCATGTTGGCCGCCGCAGGGATCGTGTTTGGTGATATCGGTACCAGCCCGCTTTACACGCTGAAAGAGTGCCTGTCGATCCTGCCAGATGGCTCGATCTCAACCACCGCTGTGATGGGTTTTCTGTCACTGATTTTCTGGGCGCTAACCCTGATTGTTACCCTGAAATACGTCTGCTTTGTGATGCGCGCCGACCACGATGGTGAAGGCGGTATTTTGACGCTGATGTCGCTGGCTCGCCGTAATGTCGGTCCGAAAATTGGCCACATCATCATCCTGGCTGGTTTGACGGGTGGCGCATTCTTTTACGGTGATGGCATCATCACGCCGGCGATTTCAGTGCTCTCCGCCATTGAAGGTATTGAAGTGGTTTCTCCGCATCTCGACAAATATGTGGTGCCGCTGGCCGTGGTGATCCTTTCCCTGTTGTTCATCATTCAAAAACACGGAACGGAAAAAGTCAGTAAGGTGTTTGGGCCGGTGATGTTTATCTGGTTTGTTTCGATTGGCTTACTGGGCATTCGCGGCATCGCACTCAATCCCACAGTATTGCAGGCGCTTAATCCCAGCTATGCGCTGACCTTTTTACTGACACATGAAGCTCTCGCCTTTGCCGCGATGGGCATGGTGGTGCTGGCCGTCACCGGTGCTGAAGCGCTGTACGCGGATATGGGGCATCTCGGCAAAGCGCCGATTCGCCTGGCGTGGCTGGTGATTGCCATGCCTGCACTGGTATTGAATTACTTCGGTCAGGGCGCGCTGGTGATTGCGGACGCAAAGGCGGTCAACAACCCGTTCTTTAATCTCGCACCGGGTTGGGGACAGATTCCACTGATTGTGCTGTCAACGCTCGCCACGGTTATCGCGGCGCAGTCGGTGATCACCGGCGTCTATACGCTGACGCATCAGGCGATACGTCAGGGTTTTCTGCCACCCATGCGCATTGTGTTCACCTCTCATACTGAATCTGGTCAGATCTACATACCCGTAGTGAACTGGCTATTGTTTGTGGCGGTTACCGTGATTGTACTGGCGTTTCGTCAGTCGTCCGCCCTCTCCTCCGCTTACGGTATCGTGGTGACCGGCACCATGGTGATCACCGCCTGTCTGGCCGGCGTGGTAGCGCTGCGTAACTGGAAATGGCCACTGCCGCTGGCGGTGATATTCCTGCTGTGCATGCTGACCATTGATGTGCCGTTGTTTGCAGCCAACCTGATGAAACTGCTGTCAGGCGGTTGGGTACCGGTACTGATGGCGCTGACGATGATGGGATTGATGCTGATCTGGAGCACCGAGCGTAATCGGTTAATCAAGAAATTGAATAACGATCCGGAAAGTCTGCAGGCGCTGGTGAAATCACTGGAAACCAACCCGCCGAGTCGCGTACCGGGTACCGCCATCTTCCTGGCGCGCAAAGAGTTTGAGATCCCGCAGGCGCTGCTACATAACCTCAAGCATAATCGGGTGCTGCATAAACGCGTGGTGTTGCTAAACATCCGCACCACGGATACCCCGCGCGTGCATAATCAGAAGCGCCTCACCATTACCCAACTTTCGCCATCCTTTTGGCAGGTAACGGCAGCATACGGCTGGCGAGAGGTGCCTTCGATGGCGGAAGTTTTGCACCTGTGCGGGCTTGAAGGTTTTGGCTGTACAGTCAATGAAGCGTCATTCTTTACTTCGCACGATACCCTGGTGATGAAAAAGCGCCGAGGACTGGCCAGAATAAAAGGCGGCATCTTTCACTTCTGCCAACGCAATGCGCTGCGTGCGCATGAGCAATTTAATATTCCACCCAATCGGGTTATCGAGTTAGGCGGTCAGCGCGAGTTTTAACAAAATGGGGCGTAAATTACGCTCCATTGCGTTAATTGTGCTGCGACAAATGTAACCAGATGAAAGAATATTCCCGAAAGTTTATCAGAGTTGTGGCTGAACTTTTCTTAACAACTAATTAGCAATTTTAGCTAAAACGCATAACCTCAAAAGGTGTTTATTAAGCCTACCGGCACCGATTACCCGCCGTGCGCAACTGCCGGAATCAATAAACAGACTATCAACAATAAAACGCGTAGCTTTGAAATCGGCTCAGTAGTTTTTTGAGGAGTAAGACCATGAAAGAACTTATTAATGATGTTATCTCAATTTTCACACCGCAAAATGTTCAACCGGTTTTGGTTCGCGCTGATTTAACCCATCGTGAATTATCATCTATTCATCCTGTGGGCTTCACTTCCGTTAGCTGGGCCACCTCAATGGAAGAGCTGACCGATGCGATTGTGAAAAAAACGCTGGCAGCAGGTGCCGTGGGTTATCACATTACCGATGTTGAATCCCATGAGCCGGGCCACGATGGTCAGCATGTGATGGCGGCTACCGCAACCCTGTACCACATCAATAGCAAAGTGGCGTACGGCTAATGTTAACCACCCCTTCGCTGTTGCATTTAAGCCTGCCACTCCCGTGACAGGCTTTTTTCTGCAAAGTACTCAGCGAGAAAATCGATAAACACTTTTATGCGCGGCGATTCAGATGTCCGTTGCGTATACACCGCCCAGATATTCGCCTGCTGGAACCACTGAGGTAAAACATGGACCAACTCGCCGGTTTCAAGATAAGGCGCTACATCCCACGCCGAGCGAAGCGCAATCCCGTGTGACTTCAACGCCCAATTCAAAATGACTTTGCCACTGTTTGACGAATAATGGCTGTTAAGGCGGCACAATACCTGTTGCTCACCATCAGTCAGCGCCCAATTACCGAATGAATTGTTCTTTTCATTGATAATAAGACAGCTGTGATTAATTAAGTCATCCAGTGAATTGACGGCACCTGAACGGGCTAAATATTCAGAGGATGCGCAAAGAACACGTCGATTTGCGGCCAGTTTGCGCGCGATATAAGAGTGATTCAGATTATCGCCAACCTGAATATCCACATCGGTACCGGACTGCATCAGATCAATCTCTCGATCGCTCAGAATAAGTTTGATATTTAAAGACGGATGCTGAGAAATAAACGCCGAAATGGCATCAGAAAGGTAGGCCTGACCAAAACCCAGTGAACAGCCGACGGTCAAATCTCCGCTCAATTCACCGCGCCATTGCTGAAAATTGCTCAGAAACGTATCCATCTCCTGCACCACTTGCAACGCGCCTTCCAGCGCTTTCTCACCTTCTGGCGTGAGTCGCATCACGCGGTTGGTGCGAAAAAATAGCCGCGTATCGAGTTGCTTCTCAAGAATGGCAATACGTTTACTGATATACGAGGGAGACTGGCCCAACTCCACGGCAGCACGACCAAAGCCGCCATGGCGCGCCACACTGATAAATACATAGAGATCTTCGACAGAGGGCCAGCCCTGCAGCGGTTTCTGAACGTTTTTTCCGGCAAGCAAAAGCTTCATATCAACACGCGGTTAGCCAACATCGAGCGGTTATAACACAGAATCGAGAAAGCCCTGAAGCTGCGTTAAAAACACCTCCGGGACCTCTTCCTGGGGAGAATGTCCACAAGGCAGCGCACTGCCCTGCACATCAATGGCTTTGTCCTGCCAGGTGGCAACCACATCGTACAGTTGGCCGACCGTGCCCTTTTCCCCCCACAGCAACTGCAGCGGGCAAACGATGCGTTTGTCGCTATCCTCTGCATCGTGCTCTAAATCCACCGTGGCGGCCGCGCGATAATCTTCACAGACGGCATGGATCATCTCGGGCTGCTGATAACAACGCAGATAATCATTGAACACTGCTTCTGAAGTCGCACCCGGTGTTTTGAGTTGACCGTCAATATGTTTCCGCAGAAAGAAAGCCGGATCCTGGCCGATCATCGTTTCGGGCAGTGGATAAGGTTGGATCAGAAAGAACCACCAGAAATAGCGCGTGGCAAAGTCTTTGTTGGTCTGTGCATACATGGTGGCAGTCGGGGCAATATCGACGAAAGTGCAGCAGGCCACTTTTTCCGGATGGTCGAGCGCCAGCCGATGTCCCACCCGCGCACCGCGATCGTGCCCAACAAACGCGACGCGCGACAATCCCAGCGCATCAATCAACAGGCTAATATCATCGGCCATGGCACGTTTAGAATAGGCCAGATGTCGTTCATCGCTGGCGGGTTTATCGCTGTCGCCGTAGCCGCGCAGATCGGGCAGGATCACCTGATACTTCTCTGCCAGTTGCGGAGCGATTTTACGCCACGCCAGATGGTTTTGTGGATGACCGTGCAACATCAGCAGTGGCGTACCTTCGCCGCCCATCGCCACGCGCAGCGTAATACCGTTGGCCAGTGTCACTTCTTTTAAGGCAAAACCTTCGATAAACGGCGATGCGCCGCAATCCTTAATTCCACTCATGCTGTTTGTCCTTTAACCCGCTGCAGCCAGGGGCGCTGCGCAAAGTGCCGATGTTCAAACTGCGCAATGTCAGACTCGTATTGTAGTGTCCAGTCAACCGCACTGCCGCCGCCCATTAACATCTCACGTTTCAGCGCGCTCACCTCAAAATGAAACACCTGCTGGTTGCAGGCGATGGTCTTATCTTCCAGCGAAACCGTGATTGAATTGTGCTCAGCATCAGCGGTGGCCACGCTGAGCTGCTGATAGGCTTCTTCACTCAGCGTCAGCGTCAATACGCCGTTGCGCTGGCAGTTATCGTCGAAGATGCCGGCAAAGCTGGTGCCGATGATGGCGCGGATGCCCAGCTGATTCAGTCCCCACACCGCATGTTCGCGGCTGGAGCCGCAGCCAAAGTTGGGTCCCACCAGCAAGAATGCCGCATTTTTTCCCGCAGGCTGATTGAGGATAAACGCGGGGTTCGCGCTGCCGTCGGGTAAAAATCGCAGGTCAAAGAACACTCCGCGATCTAATCCCTGGCGATCGATGCCCTTCAGAAACTGTTTTGGCATGATTACATCAGTATCAATGTTGGCGGCCGGCAAATGGGCAATGCGTCCGGTGATGCTGTTAAAGGCGTCCATGTTAAACCTCTGCTGTCTTGAAGTTGCGTACATCTACCAGATGACCGGCCACCGCAGCGGCGGCGACCATCGCCGGACTCATTAAATGAGTGCGCGCGCCCGCACCCTGACGGCCGGCGAAATTGCGGTTGGTGCCTGAAGCACAGCGGTCACCGGGTTCCAGCACATCTTCATTCATCGCCAGACACATGGAACACCCCGACTGCCGCCACTCAAATCCTGCATCGATAAAAATACGTGCTAACCCTTCCGCTTCTGCCTGAAGTCGCACCTGCGTAGAACCCGGCACGATAATCCCGCGCACGTGTCGGGCGATTTTACGGTCGCCAATCACCGCGGCGGCGGCGCGCAAATCTTCGATTCTGCCGTTGGTGCAGGAGCCAATAAAGGCATGCGTGATGGCAATGTCTGACAAACGCATGCCAGGTTCCAGCCCCATGTATTTCAGTGCAGCTTGCATGGCCTGCTGTTTGATCAAATCGGGTTCCTGCTGAGGATCGGGTACGCTATCCCCGATAGCACTAGTTTGATCCGGGCTGATGCCCCAGGTCACTTTAGGTTCGAGTTCGCTGCAATCCAGCTCAATCGAACGGTCGAATTTAGCCCCGACATCACTGCGCAAAGTCTTCCATTCGGCCTTTGCCTGCTCCCACAATGCACCTGTTGGCATCTGTGGTTTGCCCTGGATGTAGGCGAATACCTTTTCATCTGGCGCGATAATCGCTCCGCGAGCACCGGCTTCGACAGCCATATTGCACAGCGTCATGCGCCCTTCCATACTCAGTGCGTCAATCGCAGGGCCGTCAAACTCGATGGCATAACCGGTTGCTCCTGATGCGCCGATATCTTCAATCAGCGCCAGAATGATGTCTTTCGCCGAACAGCCGTAAGGCAGTTCTCCCGTCACCGTGACTCGCATGGTTTTTAGCGTGCGATAAATCAGGGTTTGCGTGGCGAGCAGATGTTCAATTTCTGACGTTCCGATGCCGAAACCTAATGCGCCAAATGCGCCATAGGTGGTGGTGTGGCTGTCACCGGCGGCGATCACCATGCCGGGCATGACCAGCCCTTGCTCATGCGCGACCACATGTTCGATTCCCTGGCGCGGATCCATGACATCAAACAGTTCGATACCAAAATGCGCGGCATTTTGACGGAAGTAATCCACCTGCAGCTGCCCGCCTGCATCGGTCATCGCGTCATCACGCTCAGGACGCGTGGGATTAACGTGATCGACATTGAGCAGAATGGTTGCCGGATGACGCACCGGACGTTGATGCTCTCGCAGTCCGCTAAACGCCTGCGGACTGGTGTATTCGTTGAGTATTGACCGATCAATATAGAGCAACACATGCCCTTCATCGTCTAACTGACGTACCACATGCTGATCGATCAGTTTTTCATACAGTGTTTTGCTAGCCATGCGATTGCCCACATAAAAGTATTAACAAGTCATTAGAGACTCTAAGGTAATACAGTTGTGGTTCAGACAGTGAACACAGTACGTGAAGTGATGGTTTATGAAATGTGTTGTATGGGCGACCTCAATGCCGCCCATAAGGGTATGACGCTACTAAAAACGCTCGAAGCGATAAGGGGCGGGATCGATAAGCGGCGTATGTCCGGTCACCAAATCTGCGGCTAGCTGTCCGGCCGCGGGTGATGTCCCAAAACCATGACCGGAAAAACCAGTGGCCAGCGTCAGCCCCGGCATCGAGGCGACAGGACCGATCACTGGATTCGAATCAGGGGTAACATCTATCACGCCAGCCCACGACTCCGCCATCTCCGCCTGCTGGAACACCGGCCACGCCGCGCGCAGGTTGCGCATCGCTTCCTGGTTCAGTGCTGGATTGGCAAGAGGATCAAGCGTGCGGACCTGCTCAAAGGGTGAACGCCGATCGCTGCGCCAGCGACGTGCCAGTGCAAGATCCTTCATAAAGTATTTGCCTAATGAAATACGCAGGTTGTCTCGTGCCTGACGTAGCTGAGGCATATAACGTGTGCCGATCAATAGATGATCAAGCGTTATTGGCGCATCCAGCGCACCGCGTTGAGTGATGATAAAGCCACCGTCCTGGTGTTTACGGAATGAAAAATCAGGGGCGCCCACGGCGATATTGGCCGGGCCTTCCAGCGGTTTGGTGCGCATCACCGAGCAAATCAGCGGCAGCGTTGGCAGACTAATACTGTGATTACCAAGGAAACGACGCGACCAGGCACCTGCCGCCAGCAACACCTGGTCACAACGTATCTCACCGCGCTCAGTCATTACGCCACTTACCTTACCGCTGCTGGTGACCAGTCCACGCACCGCACAGTGATCCATGATAATCGCCCCCCTGGCGATGGCGGCATTCGCTATCGCGCTGGCCGCTAGCGTCGGTTCTGCCCGCCCGTCAGAAGCGGTATAAATCCCGCCCGCCCATTTCTCCGCGCCGCCTGGCACCTGTGCTGCAATTTGCGCGTGGCTCAGCAAGTGCGTATCCAGACCAGCGGCACTGACGCCGCTTAACCATTTTTCATGCAGTGACATCTGCTGCTCGTTGCGTGCCACAAACATAATGCCAGCCTGACGATAGCCCACGTCACTGCCGACACGCGTGGCCATCCCAGCCCACAATCGGTCAGCGGCCTGCGCCAGCGGGATATCCTCCAGCGCACGGCTGGTTTTACGGATCCAGCCGAGATTACGGGAAGACTGCTCGCCCGCAATCCGCCCTTTTTCCAACACCACGACCGGAATATTGCGCTCCGCCAGCGTCAGTGCAGCGGTCAGCCCTACAATCCCGCCGCCAATAATTACCACCGTGGTGGCATCCGGCAACGTTTGCGAAGGCGTGACCGGAGAAATAACAGGTGCCATAGCGCATCTCCCGCCCCTAAAGGGCTACGGTAATTTCCTGAACCTGAGCGTTACCGGCACCGCGATAGGCCGTGACTTCCAGTTCAACTTTATAAACGGTCGATCCCAGCGGCGGGCAAGTGACTGTCGAGGCGGGATTAACTCCGCGGAACTTCTCACCAATGATCGCCATCACTGCAGGCACATCCGCCGGATCCTGAATAAACACGCGCGAGCACACCACATCCTGTAACGAGGCATCAATGGCCGCCAGCGCGGCTTCGATATTGGCAAACACCTGCAGAGTCTGCTCACGCAGGTCTTCGGGAATCTCTTTGGTCTGTGGGTTACGACCGGCGGTGTTGGAGACATAAATCCAGTTATCCACGGCCACGATGCGCGAATAACTCGCCTGCTCTTCAAATTTCGAACCGGTTTTTACTTTGATGA
Source organism: Pantoea sp. alder81 (assembly GCF_020179835.1). GTDB lineage: Bacteria > Pseudomonadota > Gammaproteobacteria > Enterobacterales > Enterobacteriaceae > Pantoea. The sequence continues at coordinate 212,243 of NZ_JAIUDA010000005.1, forward strand.
TGTTGGTCATGATGTTTTCTCAATTAATAAATGAATTAGCTTAAAACCGGTGATTCCCACAGGTTAAGTTTTACGCCGATGCCTTTTTCCAGCGCGTTGCGATACAGCACCGTGCCCCAGGCCACATCTTCCACCGGCATACCACCGACAGACATGATGATGATTTCGCTATCGTTTTGGCGGCCTGGTGCCTCGCCGGCGACGATCTTGCCGATATCCTCCAGTTGCTCCGCCTGCAGCTGCCCTTCAGCGACCATATCCATAAAACGCACACCAATGATCGGCACGCAGCGATGCGCAGGCTTGGGCACTTCCTCAAACCAGGCGTGATACAGACCGGTGTTATCCAGCACCTTGCGCACATCGGGTTGTTCCATGCCTTCATCGATATTGCACAGCGCGGGCATGGCGAGGAAGGCGCCCGGCTTCACCCATTCACGTTTCACCAGCGGATAAGTGGTGGGATCACCGACTTCACCCGAGCTGCAATAAGTGACAATGTCACTGTCGCGTACCACCGCTTCCAGCGTATCGACAATCTCCACCTGCTTAATTTGCGGGTAGGTCTCCTGCACCCAGGTGAGGAAGTTATCGAGGCTGCGCTGACCGCGTCCTTTGACTTTGATAGTGTCGATGTGCGGGCACACAGCGATAAATGCCGCCACGGCGGTTTTTCCCATCACGCCCGGTCCGAGCAGACCGATCACGCGGGAATCCTTACGTGCCAGATGACGTGCGCCGACGCCCGGTACCGCACCTGTGCGATAAGCCGACAGCAGATTGGCTGACATATGCGCCAGCGGTGCGCCGGTGTCCGCATCATTGAGGGTGAACATAAGAATCGAGCGTGGCAGCCCTTTCTCGCGATTGGCGATGTTGGAGCCATACCACTTAACCCCAGCGGTACCGAAATTGCCGCCAAGGTAGGCAGGCATCGCCATCATGCGGCGATCGGCAGTGGGTTTTGGCATCGACGGGAACGGGGAATTTTCCGGGAAGGTCACCATCGCGCCGTGTGAGTCATTATTGGATCCGGCCATGCGATAGTCGCCGTGATACAACAGGCCAAACATCTCTTCCATGGTATCGACACAGGCGGCCATATCGGTCACGCCCGCACGAATCATGTCTTGCTCCGACAGGTAAATAAAATCAATCCGGGTTGAATCACTCATTAGTCGCCTCTTCAATCAGTCTTTTGGTCTATTTCCCGCTGTAGCGAGCACTGCCATAAATAGCGATTTCACTGGCTAAACCGTCTTAGGTGTCGATGGTCTTCGCTGCGTGAAATAGAAATAGCCTGTTGGTTGTCCTGCTGTATTGAATATTTGCGACATGAGGAATCCTCGGCGTGGCACAGCACTTGCATCATTCAAAAGGTAAATAGCCCGCAGCGGAGCCCGCCATGACACAATTGCCTTTATATCGCCACAATGGATTTCAGCCCGAGCAGCCCTGGTTTGTGCTAAATGCCGCGCAGCATTACTCTCTGATTGCTTCAGACAATCCGGCTATTTCCCATTTCTACAGTTTTGATGTGGCGCAGAGTGCCAGCATGACGCTGGCGATCCCCGACGGCTGCGTGGATATCGTGTTTGATTGTGATGCGCAGCGCCCTGCTGCACGCGTATGTGGCACCACGCTGGAAGCGCGCGGTGCCGATATGCAGCATAATCATCACTATTTTGGTGTGCGTTTCGCGCCAGGCATCATTCCTGATTTCCTCGATGTGATGGCAGAAGAGATTCCCGATCGCGAGTTCAATTTCCTTGATGTGGTGCCGGATGCGCGACTAGCCTTTGAACAGATCGTGCAGACGCGCGATTTTTCGCAGCAGATTGCCTTGTTCAACGCTTGTTTCACGCCGCGCCTGGTGCGCAAAGCTTCCGCCGTAACCTCATTGATTATCCACACCATGCGCCAGCAGAAAGGCAACATTCGCATTGATCAACTGGAAGCGCTGACCGGCTACACCTGCCGCACCATTCAACGCCAGTTTCGTCAGGACACAGGGATGTCTCCCAAGGCTTTCAGTCGTATTTTGCGCTGCCAGTCGGCGCTGGGCAGCATTCATCTGCAGCTGGAAATGTCGTTTAGCGACCTTGCTTTTGATCTTGGATTTAGCGATCAGTCGCACTTTCTGCGCGAGTTTAAAAAGTTTGTTAGCACCACGCCCTGTGATTATCAGCGACGTATTTCACATGATGCCTATTTCCATCGTTTGCGTTTCCACTGAGCACTAAAAGAGTGCAGCGTTGCACTGTGACGCTGTCCGATTTTTTCTATCCGTCAGATACTCAGCTGAGAAATGATGCCGCTATGTTACCTGCCTCAGGCGGCAAAGATTGCCTGAGAACTTTCTCTAAGCGGTTGAGGGCTTTGGCGATGAATACGGATTCAGGCTTACGCAAAAATACGTTGGGTTTGTTTTCTCTGGTCTTTTTTGTCGTCGCGGCAGCCTCGCCGCTGACAGGCGTGGTGGGCGGCTTGCCGGTGGCGATTATTTCTGGCAACGGCGGTGGCATTCCGGTGTTTTATATTCTCTCATGCATTATTTTGATGTTATTCGCCGTGGGCTTTATTGCCATGAGCCGCCATGTGAATAATGCGGGAGCCTTTTATACCTATATCTCTAAAGGCATGGGCGAAAACTGGGGCGCATCCGCGTCAGTTTTAGCATTGATGGCGTATATTTCCATTCAGATTGCCATCGTGGCGATGTTGGGATTCTTCACGCAGCTATTTATTGAAGAACACTTTTCTGCCCATATTCCCTGGTGGGCATTGAGCATGCTATTTGTGCTGGTGTGTTGGGTATTGAGCATCAAACGTGTCGAGGTCGGTGGCAAATTACTCGGTATATTAATGCTGGCGGAAGTGGCCATCGTATTACTCACCGACGTCATGCTGCTGATCAAAAAAGTCGGCCCATACAGCTTCCAATCGTTTGAGCCGTCGGTGTTTATGCAGGGCAACCTCGGCATCGCTTTTATTTTCACCATCGCGGCGTTCATCGGTTTTGAATCCACCGCCATTTATGCGGAGGAGTGCCGTGACCCACACAAAACTGTGCCGCGTGCCACGGTATGCGCCCTGTTGCTGATCACGGCATTTTTCTGTTTCACCAGTTGGTCACTGGTGCAGGCATACGGTTTTGATCAGATTGTTGCGATTGCCAGCAAAGATCCCGGTAACTTCGTGTTTAACATTACACGGCAATATGTCGGACAGTGGGCCGTCGAAACCATGTCGGTATTGCTCATCACCAGTTTATTTGCGGCGGCGCTGGCGTTTCATAACAATATTTCACGTTATTTGTTCAGCATTAGCCGCGATGGTTTGATCTGGAAAGAGTTGTGTAAAACCCATCCCACTAACGGCACGCCGCACAACGCCAGCCACGTTCACAGCGTGATCATGCTGATGCTGCTGGCAGGTATGGGCAGCGCGGGTCTGGACCCGATGGTGCACATCTTCGCCATTGGTTCTGCCGTCGCCACACTGTGTATTTTGATTTTACAACTGGGCGTCTCCGCTGCCGTGGTGCTGTTCTTCCGTCGGATGGACAATAACGAAAATCAATTCACCGTATTCTGGGCACCGTTGCTGTCAATGGTGTGCATGAGCGTGACAATTATTTTGGTGGTCAACAATCTGCAATCCTTAAGCGGCAGCGATTCCAGCGTGGTTAAGATGATTCCCTGGTTCATTGCTGGCTGCGCATTGATGGGATACGGCATGTCGCTTAAACGCAATTTTAAGGTGCGCGCTTAGTCATTGCTGTGGTGCGCAGAAATGCGCACCTATTGATGATGTAAATAAAACACCCATCGCTAAGGTGTTTTATTTGACCTAAGTCGCGAGGCTCGCTATAAAGAATAACCGCGCAGTACCCACGGATATATCTCCCTACCATTCGCATTTATTGCTTAAATTCCCACCACATTGGTTTTATGTAAGTTAAGTAATTAACACCAATACTTTATTAACTAAAAACAAGTTAATCTTTTCGTAACAATCTTTTAATTTGCAAACCGAAAATTTAACGTTCACCTGCAAAGTACAAAGATCAGGATCAGAATGACTCACTCTAAAAAAATCGTGTCTGCCCTTTCGCTGGCAGCGCTGCTTGTTTCTTCAGTGGTCCACGCTGAAAACGCACCAGAAAAAACCGATGTGTTGTTGATTGGCGGCGGCGTCATGAGCGCCTCACTGGGAACCTGGCTACAGGAACTGCAACCAGGCTGGAAACAGCTGATGGTTGAGCGTCTGGATGGCGTGGCGCTGGAATCCTCTAACGGCTGGAACAACGCCGGTACCGGTCACTCTGCGAATATGGAACTGAACTACACGCCAGAGCGTGCAGACGGTTCAATCGACGTGAGCAAGGCGCTGGAAATCAACGAATCCTTCATGATTTCCCGTCAGTTCTGGACCTCACAGGTTCAGCGTGGTGTGATGCATGACCCGCGTTCATTCATCAACTCTACGCCGCACATGAGCTTTGTCTGGGGCGATAAAAACGTTGAGTATCTGACTAAGCGTTACGATGCACTGCAGAAAACCACCCTGTTCCAGGGTATGAAATTCTCAACCGATCACAAGCAGATTGAGCAGTGGGCTCCGCTGGTGATGGAAGGTCGCGATGCCAATCAAAAAGTGGCAGCCACCTGGACGCCAGTAGGTACTGACGTTAACTACGGTGAAATTACCCGTCAGTTGATTGGTAGCCTGAAGAAAGACCAGAACTTCAAATTAGAAACGTCTTCAGAAGTCACTGATTTCAAGCGCAACAGCGATAACTCATGGCATGTCACCATCAAAGATGTGAAGAGCGGTGAGAACCGTTCGGTTGACGCGAAATATGTGTTTATCGGTGCAGGCGGCGCGGCAATCAAACTGCTGCAGAAAACCGGTATTCCTGAAGCGGATAACTACGGCGGCTTCCCGGTGGGTGGTTCGTTCCTGATGACTGAGAATCCAGAAGTGACCAGCCGTCACCTGGAAAAAGTGTACGGCCAGGCTTCAGTCGGTGCGCCACCGATGTCTGTTCCACACATCGATGCCCGTAATCTGGACGGTAAGCGCGTGGTGCTGTTTGGACCGTTCGCGACCTTCTCCACCAAGTACCTGAAAAACGGCTCTCTGTTCGATCTGTTAAGCGCCACCACCACCAGCAACATCATGCCAATGACTCACGTCGGTATTGATAACTTTGACCTGGTGAAATACCTGATTGGTCAGGTGATGCTGAACGACGACGATCGTTTTGCCGCGCTGAAAGAGTATTACCCGAACGCACGTAAAGAAGACTGGAAACTGATCCAGGCGGGTCAACGCGTTCAGATCATCAAGAAAGATGCGGATAAAGGCGGCGTGCTGAAACTCGGTACTGAAATCGTGACCGATCAGCAGAAAACCATTGCTGCTCTGTTGGGTGCATCACCAGGTGCTTCTACTGCTGCGCCAATCACCCTCGACGTGATGAAGAAGTTGTTCCCGGAGCAGTTCGCTTCTCCTGAATGGCAAGAGAAGATCCGCGGCATCATCCCAAGCTTCGGTCAGAAACTGAACGGCAACACTGCGCTGACTCAGCAGGTCTGGGACAACACCGCAGCTACGCTGCAGTTGACCAAACCACCGGTGATCAACATGGGTGACCAGTCAGTTGCTCCTACGCAGGCTAAGCCTCGCGCAGAATCCGCCAAGCAGGATATGGCGCTGTAATTCCCCCTCGCGTTAATGAAGAAAGCCGGACAATGTCCGGCTTTTTTTTTGCTTTTAATAAGGCAATGACGCAGGGCAGACAGCAATCTTTAGCGTGCTAAAATTAATTTTCATAAAATGAGGCAAAGACATGGCTAAATCTGCATCATTAAGTGTTGCTAATAAGGTATGCGAACTGGCCGAGGTTCACCGGGTGACTACTCAACAAGATGGTATTAGTCGTATGGCTGTAGCCATCACTTGCGTGACCGAAGACATAGTTGAACTTGATATGATCGAACAACTTCTGGTTAATCTTAAGAAAAAAGGCATTTTGACCAAGGTAGAAGCATTGGAGATACAAGGCTTCTACCTGCGTGAAAGAAGACAATTCAGTAAGGTTAGCGCAGAGCGCTGTGAAGCAAGAATCGAGGACAGACAATGAAAATTTTGATGGTTCTGACATCACATGATGAGTTGGGTAACACCGGCAAAAAAACCGGATTCTGGCTGGAAGAGTTTGCCGCACCCTACTTCGTGTTTAAAGATGCGGGTGCCGAAGTGGTGTTGGCTTCTCCGGCTGGTGGACAACCGCCGCTGGATCCAAAGAGTGATTTACCTGAATTCCAGACTGCAATGACCGCGCGCTTCAAATCTGATGCGGCGGCACAACAGGCGCTGGCCAATACCGTGAAGCTGGCAGGCATCGATCAGCAAGATTTCGATACCGTCTTTTACCCTGGCGGCCACGGTCCACTGTGGGATCTGGCGGAGTCAGCAGACTCCATCCAGTTGATTGAATCTCTCGATCGTGCCGGTAAGCCGATTGGTTTTGTCTGCCACGCACCGGGCGCGTTGCGTCATGTGAAAGCTGCGAGCGGCGCTCCGTTAATTCAGGGTAAGCAGGTCACTGGTTTCACCAATAGCGAAGAAGCGGCCGTTGAACTCACCGACGTGGTGCCTTTCCTGATTGAGGATGAGTTCATCAAACTGGGTGCGCATTATCAAAAAGGCACTGACTGGGCGCCGTTTGTCGTAGAAGACGGTAATTTGATCACCGGGCAAAATCCGGCCAGCTCAGAAGATGTTGCCAAAGCACTGCTGCTGCAACTGGCAGCACAACAGCCTTAATCGCGTTGAAGCGCATCACTGCTCTGGCGGTGATGTGCTTTCATCTTGTTAACCACCCCATTAATGAAATTTTCTCATAGGTGCTAGTAGAATGGCGCGCCTAATCAATCCCTTCCGCCTTTGTTAAGCTACTCCGCAACCCCTTTTCAATCACTGTATTCAAGCCCTGGCACCGCACAGGTCCTTTCCTTTCCTCATAAAAAGACACTATGGATATCAAAACTACAACGCATCCTCCGGATATGAAAACCGGCATCACCTTTATTATTATTCTTAGCGCGCTGATGGCATTCACCTCGCTCTCAACCGACATTTATCTTCCTGCCATGCCCGCGATGTCAGCCGCGTTACACGGCGATTCGGAACTGACGGTCACCGGATTCCTGATTGGCTTTGCCATCGCACAGTTAATCTGGGGCCCGATTAGCGATCAACTCGGCCGAAAAGCACCGCTGTATATAGGCATGATTATCTTTGCTGTCGGTTCTGCGGGATGCGCACTCTCCAGCGACATGACTCAGATTGTCTTCTGGCGCGTCATTCAGGCCGCTGGCGCCTGCACCGGCCCGATGCTGGCGCGTGCGATGATCCGCGACCTTTTCACCCGCACGCGTGCTGCGCAGATGCTGTCGACGCTGATCATTGTCATGGCGATTGCGCCTATCGCGGGGCCATTAATGGGCGGGCAAATCATTCGTTACTCCCAATGGCCGGTGATTTTCTGGTTTCTGGCGGTAGTCGGCGCATTGATGTTCGTTTCACTGCTCTGGCTTCCTGAAACGCTGCCGGCAGAAAAAAGGGTAAAGGCTTCACCACTGCAAATAATGCATAATTATCGCGCGTTGCTGCAAAATACAAAATTTATGCGTTTTACCTTATGCGTCACTTTTTACTACGTTGCCGCTTACGCCTTTATTGTCGGATCGCCTGCGGTGTATATCAGCTATTTCGGTATCGATCCGCAACATTATGGTTGGCTGTTCGCCATTAATATCCTTGGACTGGTGACAGTCAGCACCGTCAATAAACGTTTAGTGCAAAAGGTACGGCTTGAGACGCTGCTGAAATCCGCCTCTTTTATCGCCGCGCTGATGACATTAGTGATGTGTTTTGTACTGAAAACGCATCCGGCTGCGTTGGCGGGATTGGTCATCTGTATCTTCATTTTCTTCTCAATGAACGGAATTATTGCGGCTTCTGCCACCGCGGCTGCGCTCGATGCCGTGCCGAATGCCACGGGTTCCGCCTCTGCGCTTATCGGTTCATTGCAATACGGCAGCGGAATTGTTTCCTCACTGCTGCTGGCCGGACTTAACAACGGCACGCCATGGATCATGGTGAGTATTATGACAGTATTCACCCTGCTCAGTTTTCTTAGCACTCTTGGCGGTGGGAAATCTCAGCCCAAAATGGCAGAAATTTAATGCTACGGTGAAACATTAAATATGGCATTAAACATTTGGTGCGGTGAGTTCAGCATGCAATTGCTAAATTTAAAATAGTCGGTAACGTCGTGGCTTCATCTGCTAATAAAAACAAGCGAGCTTAATTAATTAGCAATATTCAGTCTTCATTCCTTTCTTACACCGTGGATAACGATACATTTGAAGGTTATTTAGTTTATCAGGCTGATAATAACCATGCTCAACCGGGGATTCTTATTGCTCCCAACTGGATGGGTGCCACCGCTGATGCAGCTGAACAAGCCAAAGCCATTGCCGCCCACGGCTATGTGGTGCTGGTGGCTGACCTGTACGGTCAGGGTCAACGCCCAACCAACGGCGAAGAAGCAGGCGCGATGATGATGGCAGTGAAAGACACACCAGCCGAAGTGGCGCGCATGCAAGCAGCCCTCAGCGCATTGCGCACTCAAACCACCGCCCCCGTCAACGCGGATAACGTTGCGGCTATCGGTTTCTGCTTCGGCGGCCATTGCGCGCTTGAACTGGCACGCAGCGGCGCGGATATCAAAGCGGCCGCCTCTTTCCATGGTACGCTGGATACCCAAGGCGCTTATGACAGTCATACGATTCAGGCTTCACTGCTGGTGCTGGACGGCGCAGCCGATCCCCTGGTGCCGCGCGAGCAGTTAGCCGCCTTCGCGAATGAGATGAACAGCAAGGGCGTTGACTGGCAGTTGGTGAGCTTTGCGGGTGCGGTGCACTCATTCACCGATCCGAAAGCCGGCAACGCTGGTGTGTCACAGTATCACCCGGAAGTCACTCAGCGTGCTTTCAAACGCCTGTATCAATTGCTGGATGAAGTGTTTTAATGACGCGGCGGGAGGCCAAATGGCCTCCCGTAAAACAGCATTAACCGAGGTGTTGGTTAAGTAAATCCTAACCCGTCTATTACGTCCTGCAGGCAGGCATCTGCCATCGATAATTTGAGGGGGCCGTACCTTTCGCTACGGCCATAGTGAATAGAGTGAAGGGTGATGCATCATCCTTCACTGACTAACCTGGCTCAGGCATAGAGTTCTGCTTTACCCGCCGAAGAGAATAAACGCATCTTGTGAGCGACAACTTCTCTCGCTGCTGCCATCGGTTTAAGGAACAATTCACTCGGTTCATGACTGCCACGTTTAATCTCATCTTCGAGCGCAACAAAGAACGCTTTCTTCATGTCGCTGGAGATATTGATTTTCCCTACACCGTGCTGAATAGCTTCTGCCACTTCACTGTCTTTATTGCCTGACCCGCCATGTAATACCAGCGGAATATCCACGCGTGCAGCGATCTCTTTGAGTCGTGGGATATCCAGTTTCGGCTGTTTGCCAACAGGATAAAGGCCATGTGAGGTTCCAATCGCCACTGCCAGTGTATCGACGCCGGTTTCTTTAACGAACCGCGCTGCCTGGTCAGGATCGGTATAAAGGATCTCACTGTGCCCCCCTTCCGAACTGCCTTCAGCAACGCCGATGGTGCCCAACTCCGCTTCGACTGAAACCCCTGCTGCATGCGCTATTTCCGTCATTTTTCGCGTCAGGGCGATGTTGTCTTCAAACGCGAGCAAAGAGGCATCAATCATCACCGAGGTATAACCGGTCTGAATGGCTTTGATATTGTGTTCCAGTGACTGACCATGATCCTGATGAATAACCACCGGCACGCTGGCTTTAGCGGCTAGTTCGCGTAAATAAACAATAAAGGCATCACCGCAAAAATCATGCTCAACCGGATGCACTTCAAGAATTACTGGTGAACGTAACTCCTCTGCTACTTCAATCACCAGGCGCGCGAATTCTGCTGAAGCGATATTAAAGGCCCCCACGCCAAACTTATTATTTTTAGCCACGCTCAAAAGATTCTTCATGTTGATTAACATCTTTCACTCCTTCAGTCAGGGTCTGATTAACGTCTTTTTTAATGACACGTAGGATTACTGCAGTGAACAAAGCCCCAGCAGCAATCGCGAAGATATAAGCGAGTACATGTGTAATTACATTAGGAATAAACAGTACGAACACCCCGCCGTGTGGTGCGCGAGAAGCACAGCCAAGCCCCATTGAAAGTGCACCGGCTAAACCAGAACCTGCACAGATGGCGGGAATAACGCGCAGTGGGTCAGAAACTGCGTAGGGAATAGCGCCTTCGGTGATAAATGAGAGCCCTAATACATAGGTGACTTTTCCGGTTTCACGCTCTTGCGCCGTAAATTTACGTTTGAATAACGTGGTCGCCAGTGCAATACCGATCGGAGGTACCATGCCCGCAGCCATACAGGCCGCAATCGGTTCATAGATTCCTGTCGACATTAATCCGATGGCAAACATACAGACGGTTTTATTTAATGGGCCACCCATATCAAATGCCACCATAATGCCAATCATTAAGCCCATTACCGCAGCATTCATATTCCCCATGGTTTGCAAGAAGGTGGTCAATGCCTCTAGCAACAATTTGATAGGCTGACCAATGACCAGAATCATCAATGCACCGGTCAGTAGCACCGTCAATAATGGAACGATCAGAATGGGTTTGAGCCCGGCTAAGGCTTTAGGCAGTTGAATATATTTTACGACAAATAGCGTGATATACCCGGCGAGAAACCCTGCAAACAAGGCACCTAAAAAACCAGCGCCGGTATGCACCGCTAACATGCCGCCTACCGCGCCAGAAACAATACCGAGGTTACCGCTGATGGATTTGCTGATCCCGAGGGACAATATCGGCAGCATCAGCGCGAAAGCCGCGCCGCCTCCGACATCGGATAACATTTTGGCAATGGGGCTGAAATTGGCATCACCCGGGGTAGCGGCCGTGATACCGAATGAGAAACTGAGTGCAATTAAAATCCCGCCAGCCACCACAAACGGGATCATCAGATTCACGCCGGTGATCAAATGGATATAAAGTTGAGAGGCTAATGACTTTCCACCAGAGAAATTGGGTGCATCATCAATCCTGACTGAGGAGGTCTCACCGGCTAATTCGGGTTTTAGTGCACCGTTCAGAATATTATTCAACAAGCCAGTGGCATCCTTTGCCGCACGTGCAACCGGAACTTTGAATATACGTTTTCCTTTAAACCTTCCGGTATCAATAATTTTATCCGCCGCGATCAATACTGCGTCGGCATTATTAATATCATCGTCAGTGAAATGGTATTCACTCTCCACTGCCCCATGGGTTTCCACTAAAATATCTATACCCATTTTAGCCGCGCTCTTTTTAAGATTCGCTTCGGCGATATAGGTGTGTGCTACGCCTGTTGGACAGGCGGTAATCGCAATGAGTCTCATGATAAAACTCCCGATAGGAAAGTTTATAATCCGGTATTGTTGACAATCAAGCGGTACAACGCTTCATTACTCTCCGCCTGCATAAGTTGCTCAACAATTTCATCATCACCGAGTGCGACTGACACACTGGCTAATACTTTAATATGCCCGATACCGCTGTCCGCGTTTCTGACGGCAAACAGAATGACCAGGCGGACGGCAACGTCATCTTCTGTTTCCCAATCTACAGGGTGCCGGAGCTGTGCCACCGCCATACGCGTTTCGCGCACGGCTGACGACTTACCGTGGGGGATGGCAACCTGATTATCAAAGCCGGTTGGGCCAAGTTCTTCACGTGCCAGGACATCGCGAATAAAGGCGGGTTTATCGTTAATAATATTCTCTTCAAATAACAATTGTGACAGATACTCGATCACCTCTACCTTATTGCCTGCTACTAAATCGGTAACAACGCAGGAGCGGCTAAGAATATCTGAGACTACCACTTTATCGAGCATCATCATTCTCCTTTATATTTTCTGCGGAAATTATCTTTTCAGAAACTCTTGCAATATCTTTTTTCGAAAACAGCGCTGAGACATAGGCAATCGGCAACTCAACGTCTTCTAATTTGATGGTTGATACAATGAGATCGCAGTTTTTTATGCCTAATGTGGCACTCAACTGGCTTCCAGGCACAATGTCGACGATTTCCCACTCAGGGAATGCACGATTAATACGGCTGGCCAATAGCTGAGATGTGCCGACGCCGCTGGAACAAACAATGATGATTTTCTTACAGGCACTGAATTTCTCTAACGCAGTCTGAATATAGAGCGTGAGGTAAGCGACTTCATCGTCAGAAGTGGTCGGATAGTCATACTTAACGCTTAGTTTTTCCGTGGCATATCTGACAGATTCAAACGCGCGGCCAAACTCAGATTTAATGTCCTCTAATAGAGGATTATGAATAGCGATGCCATACTCGAGACGGTTGAGCATCGGCTTAATATGCTGAGCCAAATCACGGCGTAGTTTTGTGTCCAGGCTAAGGTTGAGACCGAGTTCCTGCGAGCAGACGGCGATAAATCTGCAAGCGTATTCATCCGCTTCACCCTGTTGCGGTAAAGCACTTGCTGCATCAGCCCTCAATACATGATGGCCGGATGAAATAATATATTGATAGATATAACTGACTTCGATTTCTGGCAGGCGCAAATTGTACTCTTGTTCCAGCCATGCCACGGCTTTCTCTGCGATCATCCACTCTTTACAACTGTGTCGATGAAAGCTTGTGATCGTGGGTTGCTCCGCTAAACCAGAGACGCGCTGAATAGTGACCAACAGATGAGAGAATAAATTAGTGTAGTAAGGTTCACTGATGGCTATTGAGAGTTCACTTTCGATAAAGCCAATTAAAGAGGTACAATTTTCGACATTAATCTTCCCAAATTGATCCACTAATTTTCTGCGAGAAAAACGGTCAATCCGGCTATCTACCATTTGATAGTGGCTGAACACACTATTAGTAATAATCTCTTTTAACGCCATCCGTATATTCAGATCGTCACCGCAGAGATGCGTGCCGGAGTGGTCTTTCACCATCGTCAAAGCAAAACCAGCCACCCAAAGCTCTACTTTCTTCAGGTCTTCGACAATGGAAGAGCGACTCACATAATATTTTTCGGCCAACGCACTGATGGAAATCGGCTGAGGCGACTGCGTTAATAAATCGGTCGCAATGCCTACTAAACGCTTGGTGGAAAAAATCTCACCCTTTACTCCTGTAACACTGACTTGACCACGATTAAAAGGTGAACCGCCATCATAACGCAGCCCCAGGCCTGGCTTGCTTTTAATGTGGCTATTCTGATCACCAAGAGACGTATTGATCACATCAATATCACGGCGTAAAGTGCTCACCGAGATCGCAAATGATTCCGCAACACGATTAGCGGCTATCCAATCATTTTCAGCCACGAGATAATCGATAATTCCGCTTTGTCTCTTGTTCAGTGTTGTCATTATTGAAGACCCTGCGCTATTCCATAAATAGCGTTATAAAAGGTTTCAATCGCGGCTTAAATACTAAATGATGGGCAGATTGTGGACATATCATTGAACACTTAAATTTCTTTCCGTAGGTGCTCCCCTCAACAGAGAGATGTCGGCGAATTCAGGCTTTTCTGATGACGTGTTAATAATGACAGGGTTATCAATTTGAGAAAATTAGTGGCTTGAAAGCTTATCTAAGTTTTAAAAATGTGACCTTAAAACTAGCAATGCCTCGTTTAAGCGCTACACCTCACAACCCGCTGAACCAGGTGACATTAAAATCGTTAACGATACAGTTCAGAGGATTTTCGCAAATCTGACCGCCTTGTCGCGGTCAGATAGAGAAACTATAAGCTGGCTATGAACGCATTAATGCCCCGACCAGATCACCCGCAGGCATTTCACGCGCCAATGCTGCACCCTGCCCAGCCCACTGCGCGCCAAAGCCGTGGTGCTGTTTCGCTGCAGCGGCAGCAGCCAGCGCTTTGCCCAGCGAATAGGTCAACGGATAATCCGGCACGTCACTGGCGGCGAAGTCACGACTAAAATCGCAGAAATCATTACGTAAACAGCGCGCCTGACGGCCAGAGATCGCAGCGGTAAGTTCGGTGCCGGTTGCACTGGCCTGCTTCATTGCCTCGCGATAAGCCGCGTTTGCCGCCGATTCGGGGCATAACACAAAGGCAGTGCCCAACTGCACACCGGTTGCGCCCAATTGCAACATGGCTGCGATACCCGCGCCATCCATGATGCCACCCGCCGCAATCACCGGATGCGCAGTTTGCTGACGAATCGCCTGCACCAGCGTGAAGGTCGACATTTGATGGTCGAAACCCTGAGGATCAAAATGTCCTCGATGCCCGCCTGCTTCAATCCCCTGCGCCACGATGAAATCGATGCCGCTGCGCGCGATGGTCATCGCTTCTGCCACACTGGTCGCGGTGGCCAGCAACACGATCCCCCGCGCTTTGAGTCGTTGAATCGCTGCCGAGGAAGGGATACCAAAATGAAAGCTCACCGCTGCTGGCAACGCCTGCTCAATCACGTTGAGCATCGCATCGTTATTCAGGAAGGTTTGATAAATCTCGGTAAGTGCAGCAGGTAACTCGGCTTCATAACGGGCAAACAACGGCGCAAAGCGATTGATCCACGCCTGCTCGCGCTCAACGTGGCGTTCAGCCGGTGCATGGCAGAAGAGATTAACGTTGATGGGGCCACGTGTGAGTGCCTGAGTTTTCGTGATCATCACCGCTGCCTGTTCGGATGTGGATGCCCCCACACCGATTGAACCGAGCGCACCGGCATTGGTGACGGCGGCGGCCATTTCGGGGGTGGAGACGCCCGCCATCGGGGCCTGAATAAGCGGGTATTGCAGCTGAAGCGCCTGACACAAAGCGTTCGTCATGTTGCTATTCCTTTGATTTTGCAGTTCGGCGAACATAAAGTCCCCTTCTGCGGCACAGAAATCAACTCAAAGTTTGGACCAGGAATCTCAACAGCACAGCATGCAACGTGGAATGGGAAGCCGGACGAGAAAAAGAAGGGAAATTGCAGGAGGTAAAACAGAGAGGGCAAGTTGCGCCCTCTGAAGAGTTAGTAATTGAACTTACGCTTTTCTTCATCTTTTGCATTGGGCGCGGCAATTAAGTTCCACAGTGCTTTGCCGAGACGCAACAGAGTTTTACCCGGTTTGATGTAGGAATTCTCAATGATGCCATTACTCACCGCGCAGAATATCACATCAATTTTTTTCACACTTCCTCGCGCGCGATGCCTTCCATACGCTTTATGTGGGAGTGCCGTGCGTGCTATCAGATTACAGGTTGACCCTTTCATTTCAGCCTCACATTATATCCGTGAATTCGTAATGGAATAATTGCATCAGCACTCGATGTGGGTCAACCTGTCGCCAAAGTGGAAATAATATAAAAACTCACTTTAATATAATGTTTATCACGCCACCCTGACAAAAAACCAATTAAATCATAGCTATAAATTATTAACAATTCATTCATATCCTTTTCTTATTTTTGTGAAATGGGACAGAATTGATGCTTTTCCTTATATCCAACCCGGCGTTTTCTAATCAGTATTATCAGGTTGAGTCATGCAAATAATAAAGCCCACCACGCTTTATTAGCGAGTGGGCCTTACCTATAAACAGCGCGGTCGTCACTGTATTAATCGTTCTACATCACGCCGTCGTTTACGGTAATCGGCGGGCGTTTCACCATACTGTTTACGGAACCAGGAAATAAGATGGGAAGCATCAGAAAAACCGCATGATTTCGCGACACTATTAATACTCACATTACTGCTGGTCATTAATTTGCGCGCATGCTCCAGCCGCATTTTGCGCCAGTGTACGGCCGCGGTATCACCGGTGCTGTGTAAAAATGCCTGGTTCAGCTGACGAAGGTTGATCTGCATGGCATGCGTCAGGGTTTGCAACGGTTCAGGAGAGGACAGGTGCTGCTGCATATACGCAACGGTGCGCTTTACCAACTCGTCATCGTAGTTTTTCAACTCCCCGCCCATGCTGGAACGTGCTGTGGTGACTTGCCGCTTTTTACTCTCCTCCATCAGCAGGTACTTCTGCACTTTCTTCGCCCGCAACTCACCACAGTGCTGCAGGATGATATCCATTGCCAGGTCGCGAGCGGTACCGACCGGGCAGGATATTACCCCACCGTCACTCAGGTAGGTTTGATCGATCACCGGCGTCACCGAAGGGAAGCGTTGGCGAAATTCATCGCGCGTCGTGAAGTGAATCGCACACTTCTTACCTTCCAGCAAACCTGCCTGAGCGGCCATAAAAGTCGCGCTGCACAAGGTAATGATGGGAATACGTCGCGCCTGTAACGATCGCATCGCCTCCAGCAGCCACGCTGGCGAATCGCGCGTCTCATCAAGCAGGCCACCGGCAAACACCACGTAATCCCACTGATCGTGCAGGTTAAAAGACGCAGTCGGGGTAATCTGCAAGCCACAGCTGGATGTCACCGGCTGATTCTCGCAGCTCATCCACTCCCACTGACAGAAAATCTGGCGGCTGAGGAAAGACACATCCGCCGCAAAGCGGATGGGTTCGATCAGTTCAGACACACAGTGCAGCGTGAATTTGTTGATCAGCACAAAGCCGATGCGAATGTCAGGCCGCAGCGGCAATGCCTGTTCGTCAGTGGTCGGATTCGGATAATTGTCCATCTCCACCGCACCTTACCGTGAGAACACCACGGTGCGATTTTCATACAGGAACACTCTGCGCTCGGCATAACACGAGACCGCATGAGCCAGCGTTAAGCGCTCGATATCGCGCCCTTTGTCCACCAGATCGTCGGCGTAATCTGCATGACTGACGACCTCGACTTTTTGGCTGATGATCGGCCCTTCATCGAGATCTTCATTGATGAAGTGCGCAGTAGCCCCCACCAGCTTCACGCCCTTGTCATAGGCCTGATGATAAGGTTTGGCCCCTTTGAATCCGGGTAACAAGGAGTGATGGATATTGATTGCACGACCCGACAGCTTCTGACACATCTCCGCCGACATCACCTGCATGTAACGCGCCAGCACCACCAGTTCCGCTCCGGTGTCCTGCACCACCTGCCAGATTTGTTGCTCCTGTTCCGCACGATTCGCCGCCGAGACCGGGAAATAGTGGTAAGGCAAACCATGCCAGGCCACGATGGGCTCCAGCAACGGATGGTTGGAGATCACCGCTTTGATATCGATGGCCAGCTTACCGGCGCGATGGCGATATAACAGATCGTTGAGACAGTGATCGGTTTTCGACACCATAATCACCACCGGCACTTTATAGCCGGGTTCGGTGAGTTCGAACGACATGTCAAAGTCAGCCGCGCGCGTGCTGAATTCATCACGAAATGCCGCTGCATCAAAGCTTTCTGTCTGCGGTTCGAACACGGTACGAATGAAAAATCGCTGCGCACATTTGTCATCAAAACTGTGCTGCTCATTAATGTAACAACGCTGTTCTTTAAGAAAGCGCGTTACCACGTCCACGCTGCCCAGTTTACTCGGGCATTGCGCGGTCAAAATCCAGTTGGCATTGCTACGACTCATAAAAGACCCTCACATCATTGGCAACTGAGCCGAATGGCGGTGACCCTCAGGCCACCGCGTCAAATTGGCGACGATGTCCTATCAGGACAGCACGGTAATGCCATATTCCGCGCCGGCATCCAGCAGCCAGCGATAGCTGTAGTCCGCAAAACTGCGGCGCACCACCAGCTCCCAGCGATCTTCCGTTGGGCGACGCAGGATCACCGTAACAGTGGCAAAACAGGTCATCACACCTTTGCCTGCCGGGAAGTTTTGCGGGTGAACGTCATACACCACCGATTTTTTCAGCAGATTGATCGCCTGATCACCACGCAGCTCCAGCAAGGTTTGGCCGCCGCCAATGTTCACAATTGCGTAATGTGCATCGCCGAGCGCAGCACGTAACTGCTGCTCAATCGCATACTCTTCACCCTGCGGCACAATCAGCAGCCACTCATCCGGTGACATCCATTGAGCGCTATATTCTCCAGCTTGCGTCAGAGATAAGGGCTGAGCGGGCAAAGAGAGATGCAACACGGCGCGCAGCGCCTTATCCATCTCGATTGCCGATCCGCGCAGCGTCAGATGACCGAGGTCAGCACGCTCGCGCAGTGTGATATCAGAGGCGCCCGCTCCAGTAGGAACACCTGTTTTGATATAGCTCCACACCAGCGGAGATTCGCCCACCAGCGGCGTCGCGGGATGTGTATTAAAGAGGTTGGCAGTGAGGGTCTCAGACATTCTGGCGCTCTCCTTTGGGATCGATAAAGACGGAGCTAACAATTTTGGCTTCTGTGAATTGACCATCTGAACTGGCAAGCCAGACGGTTTCGCCCATGCGGTGATGTCCGCGTGTCACCACGGCCATGGCAAAGCCGCTGTCTAGCGTCGGACTGTAGTAACTGGAGGTGACGTGGCCATACATCGGCACGGGGATCGCGTGCTGCGGATCGAACACCACCTGCGCCCCCTCTTCCAGTACCACTTTGGGATCTTTCGGTAACAGCCCCACCAGCTGTTTACGATCCTCGCGCAGCACATCGGATCGCGTGTGCGATCGTTTGCCGATCCACGAGAACGGTTTGTCGTTGCCCACACACCACTCCATGCCGAGATCGTGCGGTGTCATCGAACCGTCGGTGTCCTGACCGCCAATGATGAACCCCTTCTCCGCACGCAACACGTGCATAGTTTCCGTCCCATAAGGGGTGAGGTTGTATTTCTTGCCATGCGCGAACAGTACCTGCCAGACATGCAATGCATAGTTGGCTTGCACGTTGATTTCATACGCCAGTTCGCCGGTGAACGAGATGCGGAACACGCGGGCCGGAACATCCGCTACCTTGCCTTCACGCCAGTCCATAAATTTAAAGCTGTCACGCGCCAAATCGATATCACTGAATTCCGCCAGCAGTTCGCGGGCTTTCGGTCCGGTAACAGTGATGGTGGCCCAGTGATCGGTGACCGAATTGAAGTAAACCTGCAGTTCCGGCCATTCGGTTTGATGCCAGAGTTCCAGCCACTCCAGTACGGTAGCGGCATTGCCGGTGCTGGTGGTCATCAGGAAGTGATTCTGGCCGAGGCAGCTGGTGGTACCGTCATCAAACACCATGCCATCATCGCGGCACATCAGGCCATAGCGCACACGGCCCACCGGCAGTTTGGCCCACTTGTTGGTGTAGACGCGTTCGAGGAATTCACGCGCATCCGGCCCCTGAATGTCGATTTTGCCGAGGGTTGAGGCATCGAGTACGCCGACGCTTTCTCGCACTGCGCGAC
Organism: Pantoea sp. alder81; assembly: GCF_020179835.1. Classification (GTDB taxonomy): domain Bacteria; phylum Pseudomonadota; class Gammaproteobacteria; order Enterobacterales; family Enterobacteriaceae; genus Pantoea. The sequence continues at coordinate 231,702 of NZ_JAIUDA010000005.1, forward strand.
ATTCACGCACTACCGCCTGATGCATTGTTTCCAGTTGGCCATTGACGCGCTGCGGGAAGTACCATGGGCGCTTCCACTGCCCGACATCCTCGAACATCGCGCCATTTTCCACGTGCCATTGATGCAGCGCGGTATAGCGTTCCGGCTGGAACAGTTCGTTGCAGTGGCGTCCGGTTACCGCGCCAAAGGCTACAGGCGTGTAGTTAGGGCGGAACATGGTGGTGCCGACCTCAGGAATGCTGCGGTTCAATACGCGCGCCGCAATCGCCAGTCCATTGATATTGCCCAGTTTGCCCTGATCGGTGCCGAACCCCATGACAGTGTAACGTTTGATATGCTCAATCGATTCAAAGCCTTCACGTGTTGCCAGCTCAATGGAGGCGGCCGTTACGTCGTTCTGCAAATCGACAAATTGTTTCGGTGCACGCATGGTGGTTTTGAGGTGTGGCACCTGATACAGCGCCAGCGCCGGACCATCGCGACGCGCCCGTGTTTGCGGTAGCGCCATCGGCTGAGGTGTGCCTCCGGTCTCTTCAGCGGCACGTTTGCCCGCCTCGAAACCGCTGCTGAGCACGTCAGGCAAGCTATAGATGCCCTGCGCGCCTCCCACTACCATCATCCCTTTGACCTGCGGCGCCACAAAACCGAGAATATCGTCGCGCCACTGAGGACGCCCGCCGGTATGTGACGCAAGATGGATGACCGGACTGTAGCCGCCAGAGCTGGCGACGGTGTCGCACACTAGACGCGTGGCGCTACCGACCAACACAAAGCTTTCACTGTTGATGCGGGCGATATCGACACTGCGCACGCGCGTTGCGCCCTGCGCCTCAATCACCGCACTGCCGGTCATGATGGTGATACCTTTGAGGCGCGCCTGTTTGACTAACTCGCCGTCCGGACTCGGGCGCGCATCGGCAATTGCCACCACTTCACGCCCGCTCTCCAGCCAGTCCAGCGCGGCGCGGTAGCCGTCATCATTGCTGGTGGAGACCACCAGTTTGTTGCCCGGCACGACGCCGTAGCGATGGATATAAGTGGAAACCGCACCCGCCAGATAGTTACCGGGAATATCGTTGCCGCTGTACACCAATGGACGCTCATGCGCGCCGGTGGCCAGTACTACCCGTCCGGCACGCACCCGGTGCATACGTTGACGCGCCTGTTTGTGCCCCTTGATGACTGGCGCGGTGATCGACAAGTGATCGGTGCGACGCTCAAGTAGAGTGACAAAGTTATGGTCGTGATAGCCGTTGGCGGTGGTTTTTGCCAGCAGCTGCACATTGTCCAGCGCCTGCAAGGTTTGCAGGACATCGCGTGCCCACAGCGCAGCGCCTTTCTCATCAATGATTTCGCGGCTGTCGAGCAGGCTGCCGCCCATCTCTTCCTGCTCATCCACCAGAATCACGCGCACGCCACTGCGCCCTGCGGCCAGCGCCGCAGCGAGTCCGGCTGGGCCAGCGCCAATCACCAGCACATCGCAGTGCTGATTGAAGTGATCATAAATATCGGGATCGGCGACGGTTGGGCTACGACCCAGACCGGCACCTTTACGAATGTATTTTTCGTAGGTTTTCCACATTGATGCCGGCTGTTTGAAGGTTTTGTAGTAAAAACCTGGCGGCATAAAGCGCCCACCGATTTTACCTACCACGCCCATCAAATCGCGATCGACGTTGGGCCAGCCGTTGGTGCTGGCGGCTTCCAGACCCTGATAGAGTGCTTGCTGAGTGGCACGCACGTTGGGGATCTGTTCCTGCTCTGCGCCACCGAGCTGTACGACGGCGTTCGGCTCTTCCGCACCAGCCGCAACAATGCCGCGTGGTCGGGAGTATTTGAAGCTGCGATTGACCACATCAATGCCATTGGCAATCAGGGCTGATGCCAGGGTGTCCCCGACAAAACCTTCCAGCGTTTTACCATTGAAGGTGAAGTTGATTTTGCGGCTGCGATCGATACGACCGCCCTGTTTGAGGCGATTAACCTGGCTCATGATGCGCCTCCGGCCTGCACTTTCACATTCTCATTGGCCGCTTCTCGTGCTTCCTGGCGCACCGGTAAGGTCACCACGTCCGCCTGCACACTTTTGCCTGGCAGCTCACCAATTTTGTAGGTTTCCAGAATCTCGTAGGTCACCGTATTGCGCGTGATATTGAAGAATTTACGGCAGCCTACCGCGTGCACCCAGAGTTCGTGATGCACGCCGCGTGGATTATCACGGAAGAACAAATAATCGCCCCACTCTTCGTCACTGCAGGCTTCCGGATCTTTCGGGCGCGCCAGATGTGCCGGGCCTTTAGCATGAAACTCTTCTTCTTCGCGATGCTCCTGGCACCACGGACAATAAATATGAAACATGTTGTCTTTCTCCCGAACAATAATCAGTGCGCAACGGCCGCAGCGCCGTGCTCATCCACCAGAGCGCCGGTGTGGAAACGGTCAATAGAGAACGGCGCCGCCAGAGGATGCATCTCACGTTTAGCCAGACTGGCGGCAAACACGTGTGCCGATCCCGGTGTCGCTTTGAAGCCGCCGGTGCCCCAGCCGCAGTTGAAATAGAGGCCGTTCACCTTGGTTTTCGAGATGATCGGGCTGGCATCTGGCGTGGTATCCACAATGCCGCCCCACTGGCGGTTCATGCGTACGCGCGAGAAGGCCGGGAACATCTCAACAATTGCCTGCAGGGTGTGTTCGATAATCGGATAGCTGCCGCGCTGGCCGTAACCGGTGTAACCATCAATGCCCGCACCAATCACCAGATCGCCTTTGTCGGACTGGCTGATGTAGCCGTGTACGTGGTTCGACATCACAACTGTATTCACCACCGGCTTGAGTGGCTCGGAGACCAGCGCCTGCAAAGGATGTGACTCCAGCGGCAGTTTGATACCGGCCATATTAGCCAGCACGCCCGAGTTACCCGCCACCACGCAGCCCACAGTCTTCGCTTCGATATCACCGCGATTGGTGTGCACGCCGTAAATCTGGCCATCGCGGATCATCAGGCCGGTCACTTCTGTTTGTTGCAGGATATCCACACCATGCGCGTCTGCGCCGCGAGCAAAGCCCCACGCTACCGCATCATGGCGCGCCACACCGCCGCGCGGTTGCCATGAAGCGCCCATGATTGGGAAACGTGCGCGGGCAGAGCAATCCAGCAGCGGTTCAAGATCCAACACGCCGCGTGCATCCAGCACTTCTCCGTCAATGCCATTCAGGCGGTTGGCGTTGACGCGGCGCTGGATATCACGCATGTCCTGCAGGGTGTGCCCGAGGTTCAGTACGCCACGCTGCGAAAACATCACGTTGTAGTTCAGCTCCTGCGTCAGCCCTTCCCACAGTTTCACCGAGTGTTCGAACAGTGCGGCGGCTTCATCCCACAGATAATTTGAGCGCACGATGGTGGTATTACGCGCGGTGTTACCGCCGCCCAGCCAGCCTTTTTCGATCACAGCGACGTTACGGATACCAAACTCTTTTGCCAGGTAATAAGCCGTACCCAGGCCATGTCCACCCCCGCCGATGATGATGACGTCGTAGGACTTCTTCGGCGTGGGATTGCGCCACATGCGCTGCCAGTTTTCGTGATAACTCAGTCCGTGGCTAATCAGCCCGAAACCAGAAAAACGTTGCATACTCGTCTCCTAAAACTCCCGGCCTGAGCCGGGAAAAATGGTCAGGCAATGGCTTTTTTGGCGATAGCCTGTGGTGAATGCTCGCCATACACCGGATGTCTGGCACACAGCTCTGAAACGTTGAAACGCACCCAGGCTTCGATGTTGTCGCTGTTCTGTTTCAGCGCCAGCACATCGAGGATGTCGCAAATCCAGCCCGCCAGGGTTTCGCACTCTTTCTCGCCAAAGCCTCGCGTGGTCACCGCAGGCGTGCCGATGCGTAAACCGGAGGTGACAAACGGGCTTTGCGGATCGTTAGGCACAGAGTTTTTATTTACGGTGATATGCGCGCGACCCAGTGCGGCATCGGCTTCTTTACCCGTAATTTCCTGACCGATCAGCGAGACCAGGAACAGATGGTTATCGGTGCCGCCAGACACCACGTCGTAACCGCGTTTGATGAACACTTTCGCCATGGTTTTGGCGTTATCGATAACCTTGGCCTGGTAGTGAATGAAGTCCTGCTCCATCGCCTCACGGAAGGCCATCGCTTTGGCGGCAATCACGTGCATCAATGGGCCGCCCTGCTGGCCGGGGAACACCGCAGAGTTGAGTTTTTTGTACAGTGCTTCATCACCGTTCGCCGAAAGAATCAGGCCACCGCGCGGGCCGCGCAGGGTTTTGTGGGTGGTAGTGGTTACCACATGTGCATGCGGTAACGGATTGGGATAACAGCGCGCGGCCACCAGACCCGCCACATGCGCCATATCCACCATCAGCCAGGCACCGACGCTATCGGCGATTTCGCGGAAGCGTTTCCAGTCAACAATGCGTGAATAAGCAGAGAAACCGGCCACAATCAGTTTCGGCTGGTGCTCCTTTGCCAGGCGTTCAACTTCCTGATAATCAATCTCACCGGTTTCGGCATTCAAACCGTATTGCACGGCGTTGTAGTGCTTACCCGAGACATTCGGCGCGGCGCCATGGGTTAAGTGACCGCCGTGCGCCAGGCTCATGCCCAGAATGGTGTCACCGGGTTTGATCAACGCCATAAACACGGCGGCGTTCGCCTGAGCACCTGAATGAGGCTGCACGTTGGCGTAATCTGCACCAAACAGCAGGCAGGCACGCTCAATGGCTAAACGTTCGATGGTGTCGACATGTTCGCAGCCACCGTAATAGCGTTTTCCCGGATAGCCTTCAGCATATTTGTTTGTCAGCTGGCTGCCCTGCAGGGACATCACCTGGGAGCTGGCATAATTTTCTGAGGCGATTAATTCGATATGTGTTTCCTGTCGGACCAGCTCACCCACTACGGCGGCAAACAGCTGTGGATCGGCACTGTTCAAATCGTTTGCATTCATTGCTACACCCTCATCATCAGGATTGGTGGCCAAATTCAGTACGTTTTCACACTACTGAATATCGCTGGGTGCAAGCTTGAACGTTTGCGACATTTAATATGACAAAATCGCGACAACCTTTATTTATCAATGAGTTAATTTTTGAAGGTGATTTGTATTGTTTGAGGTACATCACGATTAAATAAGAAAATGTGATGTCTGAGTAGGGATGATTGAGCAGTGCGGGATGAAATATTTATTAAAATCAATGGGTAATCATTAGATGTTTACAGGAGGACAAAGCGAGGGCGTTAAAATCAACGCCCTTCAATCGCGCTATCAATATGAATAAAGAATGGATCGACATGCTGCTGATCGCGCAATGCCGCCTGCTTGCGTGCCAGGCTGGGAGGATAACCAAAAGCATCGCGGAAATGACGGGAAAAATGCGCGGTATCGGAGAAACCACAGCGCTCGCCAATTTCTGTCACTGTCTTCGCGCTGTACAGCAGCAGCCATAAACCGTAACGCAATCGTAAATCACGTGCGAAGCGTTGCGGACTGACACCCAGCTCATCTTTGAATTTACGCTCAATATTCCGGCGTGAGGTATTGAGGCGCTGAGCGAGTTGCTCAACCGAAATCACCTCGCCCATATGTTGGGAGATCACATCAACGGCACTGCGCACCATGCGATCTTTTATTTTTTCGAAGATCACCGGCTGCGGCTGCGGATGATGCGTGGTGCGCGCTTCATCAATCAGCATGATATGCAGACTTTTTATCGCCCATGCGCGGCCCAGATGGCGTTCAATCAGGTGCGCGGCAACATCTGCCGCCGCCACCCCACCCGCACAGGTGATCAGTTTGCCTTCATCGACAAAGATGCGATCCGCCACCGGCGTGATATCGGGAAAACGCCGCTGTAAATCACCATGGTGATACCAGCTCACGCAACACTGTTTTCCCTTCATGACGCCAGCCTGAATCAATGCAAAGACGCCGGTGCATAAGCCGACCAATGGCGTGCCAAACTGCGCGGCAAGGCGAATATAATCCAGCGCGCGATGGTCGGTTTTGTCCTTCTCATCCTGCACCCCGCCAATCACCACGATGTAGTCAAAATGTTCCGGATTCTTCAGGGCTTCACAGGGTGAAATCACTGCACCACAGCTTGAGGTGGCTTCGCTGCCTGAGCTGGACATAAACGTCCAGCTACAGCGCAACTGACGGCTACGATCGCCTTCGTCGGCGGCGAGGCGCAGGCAGTCAACAAATGCGGCGAACGGCAGCAGCGTAAAGCGGTTCAGCAGGACGAAACCGACCGACAACGGCGTCGCCTGTTCATTGGGTTTGTTACGGGAATTCATGGCAAGATCCTCTTTCCATCACTGCGATGCCGCCGCAAATGCACCCGGCGTAATGCCAAAATGGGCGCGGAACTTCTTGATGAAGTGGCTTTGGTCGAAGAAGCCCACTTCACTGGCGGTGTGCGCGGCATCGAAGCCACTCGACAGCAGTCGTTTTGCCCGCATCAGGCGAATTTGCGTGAGGTATTGATGTACCGATAAGCCGGTAAGCTTCTGGAAGGTGCGCATAAAATGGTATTCGCTTAACCCGGCGACGGCGGCGATTTCATTGACCGACAGTGGCTGGTGATAATCGCTATGCAGAAAATCGATCGCTTGCCGAATATCGGCGCGTAAAGCGTGCCGCTCGCCCCCTTTTATCGTGCGTTCGCCGTGTTGACGGATTAGCGTGCTCAGCACCTGAAACAGCGCACACTCTTTTTCCACTGCGTCCGGACTTTGCTGCATCACGGCGGAAGCCTGAAGCATCTGCTGCGCCAGCTGCGGATCATAACGCATCCCTTCCGCACCAAAATTGAGTTCGCCTTTGCCGCCGATCTGTGACTCCGCAATCTCATTGACCAGTGCGGCAGAAGGGTAAAACGCGCAGTAGTCCCAGCCTTCATCACGTTGGACCGCTTCACCGGTGTGCACTTCTCCCGGCAAGATCACCATCACCGTACCTGCGGCGGCAATGCCCTGTTGACGGCAAATGCGGGTACGTTGTGCCCCTCGGGCAAACGCCGCGATCACGAATTCGTCGTGGAAGTGTGGCGGATAACTGTGCTCGTAGCAGCGTGCGCGCAGGATTTCCATACCGCCGTGCATAGCGCCGTCACGCCACAATTTGATGTCATCACGTTTTTCCTGCATCACAAATCCTTCGCTGATGTACTCCGGGAGCAGGATTTTACTATAGCCTTGAGCATCGTGGCTTAAAATTGGTGCATCTGTTGAGAAGGTTTTGGAAAATTGTCATGTCGTTGAATAGTCACACCGTGCCGAAACACAGCGATCCACTGAGTTTTCGCGCGGGTTTTATCGCCTGTTTACCTACCGTGCCCGGTTATCTGAGCATCGGTTTTGCGGCCGGAGCCATTGGTACGCTGGCCGGTTTCTCCGTGCTGCAAACGGCGCTGCTGGCGACGTTGCTCTACACCGGTTCGGCGCAGTTCTTATTTTATTCGCTGTGGGCAGCGGGTGCGGAAATGACTTCAGTGGTGCTGAGCGTGATGCTGGTGAACCTGCGCTATTTGCTGATGAGTTCGGCGATTAGCGTGTTCTTCCGCGGCCAAAGCGGCTGGCAGAAAGTCGTCAGCGGCCTGCTGCTCACCGATGAAACCTTCGGCGTCGCAGTCCAGCACGGCAGCCAGCATGGCAAAATTGCTTTCGCCTGGATGTTTGGTCTCAACCTGCCCGCCTGGCTGAACTGGATTATTGCCTGTGTGATTGGCGCTTATGCCGCTTCTGCCGTCCCTGAATCGCTAATGGCCGGATTGAGTTTTAGTCTGGTATCAATGTTTATCGGGCTGATTTTAATGACGTGGTTTGCCAGCCGCCGCAAATGGCTGGAGACGCTGGCGATTGTAGTGGCGGTGCTGGTGACCTTTTTCTCTGCGGGACATCTCGATCTCAGCGTGGTGGTGATCATCGCCGCCTCGATGGCCGCCAGTCTGGCCACGCTGCTGTTACGCATTAAATACAAGGAGGGGAAGTAACATGGAACGTAATGTCCTGATGACCATTGTGGTTGCCGCGCTGATCACAGCGGTAATGCGCGTTGGCCCGATTTTGCTGCTTTCCCGCTTCCGCCTCGCCCCGCTGGCGCAACAGTGGCTGAGCTTTATCCCTGCGGGCATTATGGCGGCCATTGTCACAGCCGAGTTGATCGAAAAACCGGCGTTAACCGCTTCAGGCTTGAGTTTATCGTTACTGGCGGCGCTAATTGCAGCGATCACCGGCATCGTCACGCGCGGCCTGTTCGCCACCGTCCTTGCAGGCATGGTGGCGTATACTGCGCTGCGTTACGGGTTTGGTTTGTAGCCATAAGCAACGGGTGCGGGGTTCACACCGCACCCATTTTATTACCCCACCTCTGGTGCCGGTGTCCGCTTGCCCTTCAACATATTTCTCAACGCCGGTTCGAGGTATTTAGTGATGAACCAGGCCAGATAATACAGCCCGGTGGCGACCACAATTGGCATGAGCAACATGGTCATCTCACTTTTGATATGCACATTAAGTTTAATCAGCATGGCAATCATGAGGTTTTCGTGTATCAGATAAAACGCATAGCTGGCAAAACCTATCGCGGTGAAGAATCGAAGTGATAACAGACGCTCCAGCTGTTTTGAATAAAAACTGGCAATAAAGAACAACATCACTATTAGCAGCGGGATCACCGTCATCACCCCGGCATTCTTAACGTAATAGCTGAAATTAATCAGCATCGCAAAAGCCACAATCGCATAATGTAGTGCTTTATCACGGCCATGCATTCTTTCATACACCAGGCAACCCACCATAAACCAGGCGTAGTGAATAAATCCAAACTTAGAAATAACATCAATAAAAATGGGATGACCTAAGGATTTTAATACTGAGGAGGCGGATAGCAGTAACATGGGCACCAGCAAGCCCGGCAGGCAATACTTCCGTCCCAGGGTAAAATAGATGGCACCAATAATCAGATAGAATACCGCTTCGACATACAGCGACCAAAAAGAACCCGCCATCGATTTAAATTCAGTACCAGTTATTTGCGTTAGCGTTTCAGGGTTGGTGAAGATAAGCCCAGGCAGCAGATTCCTGACATAGGGTGTCATAGCCGACCACTCCGGGAAAAAACCACCCACAGCAAAGAGTAGTAAGCTGGCAATCAGCATCGCCGGAAACAGTCGCAGCCAGCGTTTTTTCAGGAAACTGATATAGCTCTCTGACTTATCCAGCGTCATAAAAATAACAAACCCGGAGATCATGAAAAATAACTCTACGCCAAGCCAGCCAAAAGAGAAGACTGGAATATGTTGTGTGAGGTTTGCATAGGGCAAGAGTTCTGGCCAACGTGCATAGGCGTGGTAACCAATCACCATTAAGATGGCTAAACCGCGCATTCCGTCAAGATGCTTGATGCGTGCGTGCATAATTCCCTCAGGAAAGATGTCCGGATGTGTAAATTCAACTTAGCACTGACAGTTCTTTACTAACAATAAGACTTAGTCTGATTCAAATATTTCTTAATACGCGTTTTGTTAATGTATAAAAGTATTAACGTTACTTTTCACTGGACTTACCAATCCAGTATGGAGCACATGAAAACCCCTATATAAACCAGTGCGCATGACAACTCAATCTTTTTAAAAACTCTTAAACTGGCTAATGAAAAAACCCGCCATAAGTTGAGCGTTAACGGGTTTTTCATGGAATTTCAACAGTGGCGTTAATCAATTGAAAATGACTTTTTTAAAAAATGCGATTTACTCCGGTGGCAGCGCCTGTAAAATTCGCTGCGCCTCATTCGCCGTCAGTGAATAGTCATAAAACTGTCGGTAAAACGCCTGCGTAGCGCTCACCAAATCAAGCTGAGGGAACAACGCCGGATGCAACTGCTTTGCGGCCCATTGAATCTGTAACGCGACCTCGGTGCCGTAACGATCCCACGGGAACACCCCTGCCGGGTTCTGCCACACACGATGTTGCTGAACGGCTTTTACGCTGCCAAACAACGTCTTAAACTCGGAATCTGCCAGCGATCCGGCGCCCGCACCGATGATAATCACATCAGGATTCCAGCGAATCACTTCTTCAGGCGAAATGGGCTTCATATTGCCGACAATGCCTGTAGCGACATTTCGACCACCGGCAAGATTAATCCAGGTATCAATCAGTGTATCGCGCCCATCGACTTTCAGTGGATGCAGCGACTGGATGTGCAACACCCGTGGTCGCTGTGCCTCACTTAGACCCGCCGTTTTCCCGCTGATGTCAGCAATGTGCTGATCAAGGTAGCGGTTATAAGCTTCTGCTCGCTTCGCCGCCTCTGGCGTACCCACCACTTGCGCCGTCGTGATCAGTGAACGCTTCATGGAAGCAAAATCATCGAAGTTCATTGCCAGAACCGGGATACCCGCCAGTCGATACGATTCTGCATCAGGATCATTCGCTGGCACGAAGATGGCGTCAACGTTGCGCACCACCAGAGCTTCACTGGCGAAGGTTTTACCCTTCGCCTGCAACGCCTGATTCAGGGATGGCTGAACTTTAAACATCCACGGACGATCGGCGGGATGATTCACCGTCGCCACGATGCGATCTCCCGCGCCCAACGTCATCAACAACGAGTGATGCGCAAACCAGGCGTCAGCAATATGCACCGCCGGTTTGTTGATTTCGACATGATTGCCACTGTCATCGATCACCGTTTGGGCTGAAGCCAGTGTACTCACCATCAACATCGGTAATAGCCGACGCCACATTTTGCTCATCGTTTGCATCCTTAGAAGTTAAGTTGCATGGAGACCTGCACCATACGCGGCGCACCGAGGGAAGCGCTGGCATAGCCTGCACCGCTGTATCCGTTTAAACCGCCTGGCACGATATTGGTCCAGTAATGGCGGTTAGTCAGGTTAGTGACATCAAGACGGAACGTGGTGGCGGTATCAAACATGCGGGTCTTATAGGCGGCTCCGGCATCCAGCGTGGTATAGCTGCTTACCCAACCGTCATTCTGATTGTCGGTAGTGCGACGACCAACATAGTGAATGCCGCCGTGAATATCGGTACCGCTAAACATCGGTAAATCGTAAGCGGCAAACAGGCTGGCGGTGTAGCGAGGCAGCCCAACAATCTGCTTGTCATCGGTTTGCGTGCTGGCGGTGTCCAGCAGGCGCGGATCTAACCACGTCATGCCGCCAAACAGATGCAGACGATCGGTGAGGTCACCATCCGCCATCAGTTCCAGCCCACGGTTACGCTGTTCGCCATCAATGGCGTAATCACCGCTGGCGTTGGTATACGCAAACGGGCGTTTAATCTGGAACAGCGCGGCGGTCAGCAGCAGTTTATTCACTGCCAGCTTGCTGCCCACTTCCACCTGACGGCTGCGATACGGCGCCAGAATCGCACCGGCATTATTGGCCGTGGCCGGTGCGGTGTCCCCTTGTTGCAGGCTGTCAGCATAGGTGACATACAACGTCAGGGGATCAACCGGCTTATACATCAGGCTGGCAGAACCGCTGAATCCGCTGTTAGCAGAGTTGCTGCTGCGACTGCCTGTTTTGCTGTAGTTGGAGGAGCTGAGCAGGCTCTCACTGCCCGCCAGTAACAGGCTCCATTGCGGGGAAAACTGCAGATTATCGCTGAGCAAGAATGCATGCTGGCTGGCAGTGGCGGAATGGTAGCGGTCGGTAAAATCCGGGTAATCCGGCTCGGCGAACGCCTGGGGATCATCCAGCGAAGCGCTGCCCAGGGTCGAGGAAGCACCGTTGCGAGGATTGTAATTCTTCCAGACAAAACCGCGCAGCCCGGTTGAGATTTGATGATGAATCCAGCCGGTATCCACTTCTCCATTCAAATTCGCCATGTAGCTATTAATCGTAAAGCGGCTGGCGGTGGCAGAAGAGGTGGTTGTGGTGTAATTGCCGCGGCTGTCTGTAAAGGTGTTGGTCACCGCCGTGGATTCACGGTCGGCAATCTGGCGTAAAACACCGATTTCACCCTGCCAGTTTCCGTCGAAATCATGTTTGAGATGCAGGCCAGCGGTCAGCGTGTGGTTGTCATCACCCGCATAAGATTGCCCCAGATGCGCCGTTTTCGGATCGGGCGCAGAGGGGAATGATAACCCCTTGCCAAGCGCAAATTTGCCCGGCAGCCCTTTGTCGTAGAAATGGTAATAGCTGAAGTTGGTTTCCAGCACCGTTTGGTCGGTCAGATTGGCATCAAGCGCCAGGCTAAACAGCTGACGCCTCACTTTGCTGCCTTTCACATAGCCATCGCCTTCATCATCGAGGAAATTAAGGCGATAACGCAGACGGTCATTGCTATCCAGCGGTCCGCTGAAATCACCGGCCAGCTGATGGCTTAATCCGGTCCCCGCGCCCACAGTAATGGAGTGCATAGGCGTGTCACTGGCGCGTTTGCTAACGAAATTGAACAGACCTGCCGGATTGGCCGGGCCATATAAGGATCCGGCAAGACCATTCAGCACCTCAATATGATCAAACTGTTCGGCGGCGTAGTCGGTGGTCGACACCACATTCAGCCCATCGATCATGCTGTTCTGCACCACACTTCCTTGCATACCCCGCGTTTGCGGGCGCGCACCATCGCCCTGCACTGATGGCATATAGCGGTACAAATCGCTGACGCTTTTGAACTGCTGGCGCTTCATCAACTCAGGTGACACCGTTTGCACCGACCAGGGCGTGTTGCGCACTTCCTGTTTACCGAGATTACCCAGCGTGGCTTTTTTATCGGTTTCCGCAGGGGTTTGATTCGGCGAGGCAGTAACCGCAATGGTCGGTTGCTCAGATGTGGCATACAGCGGAACGGCGGACAATAACAAGACGCTGGTGAAACCTGTTTTCACCAGGGTAATACGTTTGATAAACATGACAATTCCAGGATGACTAACGAAAGGATGCGCGCGTTAAGCTATCGCTATATTTTCAATTATATATCGATAAAATTCGTCAACCTATTGTTTATCAGCGTTATATTACTGATCCGTCATCGTTTTTGATCAGGCGAAGGGGCCTGAACCAATCGATTCTCGCATTATCACTTCACCCGAGAAGCGCTGGCGATTGCGCATTTCGCCTCCGTCGAGCATCGAGATCAGCCGCTCTAACGTTTCCTGAATCATCTCGGTCACCGGCATTTTCACGCTGGAGAGCGACGGAACGGTAAAGGGCGCCAGCGGAATATCATCAAACCCCAGCACGGAGACCTGAGCGGGAACCGCAATGCTGTGTGCTGCCAGCGCTTTTAATGCCCCCACCGCCATATCGTCATTACTGGCCACCAGCGCACTGAAATGACTGCCCTGATTTATCAATGTTTCCACCGCCGCCACGCCGTTTTGCGCCTGCCACTTCCCTTCCATAACTAACGCTTGCTGCAGTGGAATCTGGTGTTTTTCCAGCGCCGATTGATAACCCGCCAGGCGCTCACGGCCGGTGGGTGAATCGAGCGAACCGGTGATAAAGGCAATGTCGCGATGACCCAGTTTGATTAACGCTTCGACGGCATCGGCGCTGGTGCGTTGCTGATCGGCGTAAATACAGTAGCTGTCGTGTTGCCGTAAACGGCGGTTGATCACCAGAATCGGATGCGAGTGCTGATCAATGATCGCATCCATTTCTTCGATGGTGAGAAAGCGCGGATAGATGATGACTCCGTCACAGCGCAAATCGAGCAGAAATTGGATCGCGGCGCGTTCTTCTTCCGCGCTGTGTTTGCCATCCACCAACAGCAGTTGTCGTCCCTGCTGTTCCATCAGTCGGGCCGAATGCTGCATGAGTTCGGTAAAGTAGCTGCCGGAATAGAGCGTGTTGGTGATCACCAGGCCAATGGTCTGGCTCGACTTGGTTGCCAGATTGCGCGCCAGTAAATTGGGACGAAAGCCGGTTTCCGCGATGGCCTTAAATACTAATTCACGCTTCTCTTCGCTGACATAACCGTTGCCGGACAGCACACGGGAAACCGTGGCTTTAGATACGCCTGCGACCTTCGCCACCTCAACTATGGTTGCCATATTTCACTCTGATTTACGCCTGTATCGCTGAAGTGTACCTAAGTCGCGAATTATGCGGAGATTTTTTTCACGGTGCTGTTTGCCGACCCTTCACTTCGCTATCGATCAACATCACATTTTTAAATATCAAAATTTAAATATCTTGATTGGTCTTAACTTCATATTCATGATTTTGTGAAACCGGTTTCTCATGACTCGCAACAGATATGCGAGCAAACGTACCCCTACTCAATAAAAATCAGAGACCTACAATCCATGGCTAAAAATTATGCTGACGTTTCACGCGCCATTGTGGCTTCGCTCGGCGGATTAACCAATATCGAAGCCGTTACCCACTGCATGACGCGCCTGCGCTTCGTACTCCGGGACGCTGCCCTGATCGATAACGCCACGCTGAAAGCGATTCCGGGCGTGATGGGCGTGGTGCATACCGATACCCAATGCCAGGTGATCATTGGCAATAACGTCAACCTCGCGTATCAGGAGGTGCTTAAACTCGGCACCCCCAATGGCGACAACTCTCCCCCGGTGAAACGCAAAATTACCCTGCGCAGTATTGGTGCGGGGATTCTTGATGCGCTGGTGGGCACCATGTCGCCCTTGATCCCGGCGATCATCGGTGGATCGATGGTGAAGCTGCTGGCAATGGTGCTGGAGATGAGCGGCGTGCTGGCGAAAGGATCGTCTACGCTGGTGATCCTGAATGTGATCGGTGACGGTGCCTTTTTCTTCCTGCCGGTGATGGTGGCTGCCTCGGCGGCACTGAAATTCAAAACCAATATGTCATTGGCCATTGCGATTGCCGGCGTACTGGTGCATCCCAACTTTATTGATTTGATGGCCAAAGCGGCACAAGGCCAGGCTGTGGAGTTTGCCTACATCCCGGTGACGGCGGTGAAATACACTTACACCGTGATCCCGGCACTGGTGATGACGTGGATCCTGTCGCACATCGAATATTGGGTTGATCGCTTTACGCCTGCGGTCACCAAAAACTTCCTCAAACCGATGCTGATTGTGCTGATTGCCGCACCGATTGCCATTGTGCTGATTGGTCCGCTCGGCATCTGGATTGGTAGCGGTATTTCAGCGCTGGTTTACACCATTCATGGCTATCTGGGTTGGTTATCCGTGGCGATCATGGGTGCGTTGTGGCCACTTCTGGTGATGACCGGCATGCATCGCGTGTTCACCCCGACCATCATTCAGACCATCGCGGAAACCGGCAAAGAAGGCATGGTGATGCCGTCTGAAATCGGCGCCAATCTGTCCCTCGGTGGCTCATCGCTGGCCGTGGCCTTTAAAACCAAAAATCCGGAACTGCGTCAGACCGCGTTTGCCGCAGCCGCCTCAGCGATTGTGGCCGGAATTTCGGAACCCGCTTTGTATGGCGTTGCAGTGCGCCTTAAACGACCGCTGATAGCCAGCCTGATTAGCGGATTTATCTGTGGCGCAGTGGCCGGCATCGGCGGACTCGCCAGCCACTCCATGGCTTCGCCCGGCTTGTTCACCAGTGTACAGTTCTTTGATCCGGCCAATCCGATGAGCATTGTGTGGGTCGGTGGCGTGATGGTGTTGTCGGTGGTGCTTTCATTTGTTCTGACGCTGATTCTTGGCTTTGAAGATATTCCGGTGAGTGAAACAGCACAGCCTAAACCGGTTGTGGATGCCGCTAAAGCCGTCAATGTGAATTGATTAACTGAGGTTTTTTATGTCTGAAGTGACATTTCCAGAGGGATTTTTATGGGGCGGCGCGTTAGCCGCCAATCAGTCAGAGGGGAGCTATCTGGCGGGCGGTAAAGGCTTAACCACGGTGGATATGATCCCGCATGGCGAACATCGTATGCCGGTCAAACTCGGGCTGGAACCGCGCTTTGCCCTGCGTGACGATGAGTACTATCCGAGCCACGATGCCATCGATTTTTATCGTCGTTATAAAGATGACATCGCCTTGATGGCGGAAATGGGCTTCACCGTGTTTCGTACATCCATTGCCTGGAGCCGCATTTATCCAAAGGGTGATGAGTTAACGCCGAATTCTGAAGGTATCGCTTTCTATCGCAGCCTGTTCGAAGAGTGCCAGAAATATGGCATCACGCCGCTGGTGACGTTATGCCATTTTGACGTGCCAATGCATTTGGTCACCGAGTACGGCTCCTGGCGTAATCGCAAGATGATTGAACTCTTCGCCAGCTATGCCCGCACCTGCTTTGAAGCTTTCAACGGGCTGGTGAAATATTGGCTGACGTTTAACGAGATCAACATTCTGCTGCACAGCCCGTTCTCAGGTGCCGGTCTGGTCTTCGGACCAGAAGATAATCCAGAACAGGTTAAATATCAGGCGGCTCATCATGAACTGGTCGCCAGTGCGCTGGTGACGAAAATTGCACACGAGATTGACCCCGAAAACCAGGTCGGCTGCATGCTGGCGGGCGGCAATTTCTATCCGTGGTCATGTAATCCTGAAGATGTCTGGGCCGCGCTGGAGAAAGATCGCGAGAACCTGTTCTTTATTGATGTGCAGGCGCGCGGTGCTTATCCCTCTTACGCTGCTCGCGTGTTCCGCGAGAAAGGCATTGAGATCCAGTGGCAGGACGGTGATGCAGAACTCCTGCGTCACACGGTGGATTTCGTTTCCTTCAGCTATTACGCGTCGCGCTGTGCCTCGGCCGATATGAACGAGAAAAACAGCAGCGCAGCGAACGTGGTGAAATCGCTGACCAACCCGCACATTCCCCGTAGCGCCTGGGGCTGGGGCATCGATCCATTAGGCCTGCGCATCACCATGAACATGATGTATGACCGCTACCAAAAGCCGCTATTTTTGGTGGAAAACGGCCTGGGCGCGCGTGATGAAATCGATGCCAACGGCGAAATCCAGGACGATTACCGTATTAGCTACCTGAAGCAGCACATTCAAGCGATGGGCGAAGCGATTGCTGATGGCATCGCAGTGATCGGGTACACCACATGGGGATGCATTGATCTGGTCGCCGCTTCAACCGGCGAGATGAGTAAGCGCTACGGCTTTGTTTATGTCGATCGTGATGATCAGGGCAATGGCTCACTGGCGCGCACCCGCAAAAAATCTTTCTGGTGGTATAAAAAAGTGATTGCCAGCAATGGCCGCGATTTAAGTGAATAATCTTTGCGATTCACTGCCGGGTGATGTCAGTTCGCCCGGCATGTTTATTCGAATACCACTCCGAACACTCTATTAATGATTGGATCTGATTATCCTGCTGGAGTTAAAAGTCAGCGTTTTAGGTTATTGAACATCTGTACTCTTTTATAAATGCCGATGGTACTATTTCCGCGTTGAACCCAGCGGAATGGCGGCATGTTACGTTTTGAACCTCGTCTTCACCCTCGTGAAGTTTTATTTCTGCTTTTGGCTCAGCTTAAAGCAGCACTGACCTGCATCATTGCACTGGCATTATTAATCCTGCCGCTTTCTCTTTCCGCATCGGCGGCGCAAAACCCCGCATCGAAAGATGACAAAGCCAATCGTATTGTTAGCGGCATCATTAGTTTCACCCGTTGGCCGGCGTTGCACGAAGCCCCACAACTATGCGTGTTTAATTCAGCGCGCCACGTCAATTTTCCTGCCAGCACCACCGCGACAGCGCTGCCCTTTAGTGTGGTCTATCTCGAGAGTGAAACTGAGTTAGCCAGCAATCGTTGTGATGCCCTCTATTTTGGTGATCAGTCACCCCAGCAGCAGACCGAACTGCTTAGTCTGGAGAAAGGCCACGCCGTTCTCTCTCTGGCTGAAAATAATACCGATTGCGCCATCGGAGCCGCTTTCTGTCTTATTTTTAATGCCGATCATCCGATGTTTGCCGTAAACCTCGATTCACTGGCTCGCAGTGGCGTTCGTGTGAGCCCGGATGTGTTATTGCTGTCGCGCAAAGGAAGCCAATAAGATGAAATTTGAAAAAATAAAAAATGAAAAATCATCTATCCGCATCAGGTTGCGCAAAATCAGCATCATCAATTCCGCTGTTATTTTGTTGCTGTGCTGGCTGCTGCTGACATCAACCTCGTTACTTTTCATCAAACGTTATGAGAAGCGCAATCTGGAGCTGATTGCTGCGACGCTGAGCAACAGCCTGACCGCCGCCACCGTATTTGAAGACAGCTATGACGCCCACAAAAAAATTGCCATGTTGGGCAATGAAGGCATGTTTGCCTCGGCGAAGCTGGTGACTGACGATCAAACGGTGCTGGTTAACTGGCAAGATCAACAGCAGCAGGATGGCTGGTATGAGAACTTTTTACGCGAATGGATTTACGCGCGCCCGCTGAGTGTGAACATCAATCACGCGGAAAATGTCGTTGGCAGTTTGACGCTGGCGGGCACGGTGAAAGGGGCCACGGATTTTATCCGCTACTCTGTGATGATTTTATCCAGCGGCATGCTGTGTGTATTGATCGTTGCCTTTATGCTGAGCGCTTTTCTGCATCGGGGGATTTTGCAGACGCTGCGCAATATCACCAGCTCGATTCATTACGTCATCAGCTCGGGTGATTTTTCGTTACGTATTCCCGAAAGCCCGACCAAAGAGTTTCAGCTGTTTTCGGACGATCTCAACTCGTTGTTAGCCGAGATGCAGTCGCTACAAGCTTCGTTACTGCGTGATAACCGTTCACTAGCGGCGAAGGCTTTAGAAGACCCGCTAACCGGGCTGGCCAACCGCGCCGCCTTTGTTACGCAGTTAACCCGATTGCTTGATGGCCAATTCGCTCAGGAACGCTTTGTGTTGCTGTTCCTGGATGGCGATCGGTTTAAGAGCATCAATGATAACTGGGGCCATGCGGCGGGAGATGAAGTGCTGAAAGCCATCGGTTCCCGCCTTGTTGCGCTGGCCTACAAACAGGATATGGTCGCGCGCCTCGGCGGTGATGAGTTTGCGATGTTGATTACCAGCCGCGCCAGTGAAAAACAGTTGCTGCAACTCACTGAAGAAATCAGAGAAGCGATTGCGCAGAAGATCATGATTGCCGAAGGCACACCGATTACCACTTCCGTCACCATTGGTTACGCCTGGTCACAGCATGGCGATACGGTGCAATCGATTCTGGAACGTGCGGATATGCATATGTACAAAAATAAAGGGATAAGTAAGGTACGAGTATGAAAATTAAACTCTTTCTACTGCTGTGTGTTCTGGTTTGCGCGGGATGTCAGTCAAAAGGTCGTTTCACCGCCGCACAGATTGCGGCGATGCAAAGCGCGGGCTTTACCGAAAACATGGAAGGATGGGGATTGGGTTTATCCGACAAAATCCTGTTTGGGGTGAATGAGTCTGAACTCACCGCGGCCAGTAAATCCAACATCGCTAATATGGCGAAAAACCTCTCAGCCACTGGTATTCAGCATGTCCGCATTGACGGTCATACGGATAATTACGGCAAGGCAGATTATAACCAGCAGCTGTCACTGAAACGTGCCGATGCCGTGGCAACACAATGGGCGTCAGGCGCGGGTGTTCCACGCGCCAACATTATCACCCGCGGTATGGGCATGACCGCCCCTATCGCCAGTAATAACAGTGCGCAGGGCCGCGCCCAGAATCGCCGCGTCGCGATTGTGATTACCTCGCCTTAATCGCACCCTGGTCGAGCGCATAACGGTATAAGCGCTCGACCGCCAGATTCTTCATTTTCACTTCGCACATAATATCGAAGTCTTTGAATGACAGCGCCCAGTCATTTAAATCCTGATTAAAGTAGTAGTCAGAATGTGCACGCAGTTTGGTTTTCGGCACCGTTAAATCGTGCTGATCCGGGAAGCCGTGTTCTTGGATTAAACCTTCCTGAGCAATCGAATAATGTAATACCGGTCGCACACCGCGCCATGATTCGATAATTAACGCAATACGCGTATCATCCGCTTGGATAAATTGATTCTCTTTCACCCAGTGATGGTGAATATCCAATACCACCGGACAGAGATCGCGCGCCTGCAGTACGTCATCCAGCGAACAAGAGATTTCATCATTTTCAACCGTCAGCATATTGCGCGCCTCAGGAGAGAGACGCTGAAACGCCGCGCGAAAGCCATCAATACCCTTCTTGCCATTCATATGGATGTTGATTTTGAAATCCTGAAACTGGCGACCATAGCCCATTAATACCGCGCACAGCGTATGGTACTCCACGTCCTCAATTGCCCGATCCACCACGCCTTCATTATCAGATGCCAATACCGAGTATTGTCCGGGATGGAATGAGAGCCGGATGTTGTTTGCGCGCGCGATTTCGCCACACCTGGCAAACAGCGGTTGTAAGTCGGGCATTAATTCGGTGTAGATGGCGGTGGCATCCGGCACGGTATACAACGGCAACAGATCGCTGCCAATACGCATCATGCGCATCTCATCCGGCAGTTTCGCCAGTTGTTGCAGCGTGAGGATTTGGTTTTCGAGGTTGTTGGTTGCCAGTTGCGCCAGCAAACGCGTTTGTTCCTCGCGTTCAAGACTCAGGAAACGCGTACGCGTGGTGATTTTAAACGGAAACGGCTGCTTAGCCTGTGCATCGAAGTACTTACACGCAAAACCCAATTTCATTTCAGTCTCCCTTAGAGCAGGCTGAAAGTGTAGCTTGCTCCAGGGAAAGTGCACGGACAGCGGCGGGGCTGCCGCTGTCCGTTGGGTTACACGCTTGGGAAGGTCATATTGCTGCCCGGCGCTTCACGATGCAGATGGATAAAGTTCAGGTGACGCTCGTACTGATCGAGAATATCGATAATCACCTGCTCCTTGTTGTAATCCATCAAATCGTTGCCCTGGCTGCCTTCCAGCAGGAACGTCTCCAGACGATAATAAGTCGATTTACCGCTGCGCGCACGATAGGTAAAGCCCGGCACCGAGTACTGCTGCGGCCAAATCTGGTAAACGAAGTCCTGCTCTTCACCCAGCAGCACACGCAAATCCAGATAGCCTAACGGATGCCCTTCTTCCGGCTCGACGCTTTCCAGCGACACACGTCCGCCTCTCAGTTCCAGCTCTTTCGCCACATCCTGCATCGCCGGGTACAGCACGTTCTCCATCATCTGCTGAGTGTAACGCGTGCCTGGATAATTCATCAGACGTGACAGGCGCTTCTTCCAGCTCAGGCGATCGTTGCTGGCCGGAATGTACGGCGCAGTATCGCGATTGGCGCTGGCACGACGGTGGTCTTCCACCTTCAGTGATTTATACAATCCCGCCATCACAAAGAAGATCACAAAGCTGAATGGCAGACCCATAATCACTGTGGCGTTCTGCAGCGCAGAGATGCCGTTGGTCATCAGCATTCCCATGGTTAAGACACCAATCGCAATCGACCAGAAGATACGCAGCCAGTTTGGCGCATCGCTGTTAATGTCTTTCAGCTTCGAAGTGAAGTTACCCAAAACCAGTGACCCGGAATCCGCTGAGGTGACGTAGAACAACATACCGGTAATGGTGGCGACTGAGGCGCTGAACTTAAATGCAGGATACTGCGCCAGCAGGCTGTAGAAGCCACGTTCCGCATGCGCCATCACTTCCTGAGCAAAGCCAGCATCACCGTGAATGATTTCATACAGCGCCGCGTTACCAAATACCGACAGCCATAACAGAGTAAAGGTGAACGGAATAATCAGCGTACCGAGGACAAACTCACGGATAGTACGACCACGTGAAATACGCGCCAGGAACAAGCCGACAAACGGCGACCAGGCGACCCACCATGCCCAGAAGAAGAGCGTCCAGCTGTTCATCCACTCTCTAGGCTGGTCAAACGCAAAGGTGTTCAGCGTCATGCCCATAAAGCGGTTGATGTAATCACCCACGTTGAGCACCAACGCGTTCAGCAGGAAGTCGGTTTTGCCCATAAACAGCACAAACAGAATCAATCCCAGCGCCAGCGCCACGTTCAGCTCTGACAGAATACGGATGCCTTTATCCACGCCGGAGGTCACGGAAATGGTGGCGATAATCACCGACAGCACAATTAACGCCGCCTGTGCGGTGAAGCCTTCCGGAACATCAAACAACACATTCAGGCCGTAGTTGAGCTGCACCACGCCAATCCCCAGGGTGGTGGCGATACCAAATATAGTGCCGATCACCGCGGCGATGTCCACGGTATGACCAATCGCGCCATTAATGCGTTTGCCGAAAATCGGGTACAGCGCGGAGCGAATGGTGAGCGGCAGATTGTAGCGGTAGCTGAAGTAGCCGAGCGCAATGCCCATCAGCGCATACATCGACCAACCGGTAACGCCGTAGTGGAACAGCGTCCAGACCATCGCCTGACGCGCGGCTTCCATGGTTTGTCCGGCACCTTCCGGCGGTTGCATGTATTGCGTTACGGGTTCGGCCACAGAGAAGAACATCAGGTCGATACCGATACCGGCGGCAAACAGCATCGCTGACCAGCTTAATAAGCTGAACTCCGGTTTGGATTGTTCAGGCCCGAGCTTGATGGCGCCGTAACGCGAGCAGGCCATGTAGATAACGAACACGATATACAGCGTCGCGGCCAGCATGTAGTACCAGCCAAACGTAGCGGTAACCCAGTTAACCGCAGTCTGAATCAAGCTCGCGGCCAGCTCGCTGTAAAAAATAGTGACAAGTGAAAATGTCAGAATCAGTCCGGCTGAGGTGAAGAACACCACAGGATTGATTCTGTCTTTTTCACTGGCAGGTGGATTAATCATCGATGACCTCTGGTTAATTTCCTGTAATGACTCAATGGATTAGCGTGACCCGTTAATCAGGCCTTGTCGTTGTTGGTTCTCCCTGCACTCCCCTCCACATAGTGTTTTCCACTAGCGATGCGCCGCATAGCCCGGTTCACCGCTGCTGTTTTGTAACAATCGAAGCACAGCATCCTAACAAATTTCTTTTTTATATTGAACGTGCAATCAAAAAAAGTTTTAATGGTGCCCTGACATTGTGGTGGAGCTGGAGTCATGCCAAAGGTGGGAATGCAGCCGATTCGTCGTCGGCAGCTGATTGATGCAACCCTCGATACCATCAACGAAGTGGGTATCAACGACGCAACCATTGCGCAGATTGCGCGCAGGGCTGGCGTCTCAACCGGCATCATCAGCCACTACTTCAAAGACAAAAACGGTTTGCTGGAAGCAACGATGCGCGACATCACGCGCCAACTGCGGGATGCGGTGTCATCAAGATTGAAACCGTTAGCGGATGCCGCGACCGAAGCGCGTTTGCTGGCGATTGTGGAAGGCAACTTTGATGATACCCAGGTGCACAGCGCAGCAATGAAAGCCTGGCTGGATTTTTGGGCCAGCAGCATGCATCAGCCGCAGCTGGGTCGTTTAGAGCGCGTCAGCAGCCGTCGTCTATTTTCGACACTGGCTGCCGAGTTTCGTCGCGAGCTACCGCGTGAACAAGCACGCTTAGCGGCGCACGGTCTGGCATCACTGATTGATGGACTTTGGCTTCGCGCCGCCTTAAGCGGCAAACCCTTCAATCTGGATGTGGCCAAAACGCTCACCACCCAATTTATTCGTCAGCAACTCGCTGGCGCACTGAATCACTGAGGAAGGAGGAATCATGTCCCGATTCACAGAACAGCAGCTTTATATCGATGGTCAGTTTGTTGCAGCAAGCGCAGGCAATACTTTCCAGACCATCAATCCGGCCAATGGCGAAGTGCTGGCCGACGTGCATGAAGCAGAACAGGCAGATGTTGATCGTGCGGTCGCGGCCGCGCGCAAAGGCCAGAAAATCTGGGCCGCGATGACCGCCATGGAGCGTTCACGCATCTTGCGTCGTGCCGTGGATATCCTGCGCGAGCGTAATGATGAATTAGCCGCCCTGGAAACCCTCGACACCGGTAAACCATTGAGTGAAACCCAGTACGTGGACATCGTGACCGGTGCTGACGTGCTGGAGTACTACGCAGGCTTGATTCCTACCCTGGAAGGCCAGCAGATTCCGCTGCGTGACACGGCGTTTGTTTACACCCGTCGTGAACCGCTCGGCGTGGTTGCCGGTATCGGCGCGTGGAACTACCCAATTCAGATCGCGCTGTGGAAATCCGCGCCTGCCCTTGCGGCGGGGAATGCGATGATCTTTAAGCCGAGCGAAGTCACCCCACTCACCGCCTTGAAACTGGCCGAGATCTATACCGAAGCCGGTGTACCCGCCGGTGTGTTCAATGTGCTGAACGGGCGCGGTGCTGTTACTGGCCAACTGCTGACCGATCACCCTGGCATCGACAAAGTCTCCTTCACCGGTGGCGTGGCCAGCGGCAAAAAAGTGATGGCGAATGCCGCAGGATCCACCCTGAAAGAAGTCACCATGGAACTGGGCGGCAAATCACCGCTGATCATCTTTGATGACGCTGACCTCGATCTGGCGGCAGATATCGCCATGATGGCCAACTTCTACAGCTCAGGCCAGGTGTGCACCAACGGCACGCGCGTATTTATTCCTGCCAAATTCCAGTCCACGTTTGAAGCGAAAATCGCTGAGCGTGTTGCACGCATCAAAGCGGGTGATCTCAACGATCCCGACACCAATTTCGGTCCGCTGGTGAGCTTCCCGCATCGTGACAATGTGATGCGCTATATCGAATCCGGTGTCAGCGAAGGCGCTCGCCTGCTTTGTGGCGGTAAACGCCTGAGCGGTGCCGATTTCGATAACGGTGCCTGGGTTGAACCGACCGTGTTCACCGACTGCCGCGATGAGATGACCATCGTGCGTGAAGAGATCTTCGGGCCGGTGATGTCGATTCTGACTTACGAGAGCGAAGAAGAAGTGGTGCGTCGCGCCAATGCCACCGATTTCGGTCTGGCTGCGGGCGTGGTGACGCAGGATCTGAACCGCGCGCACCGCGTGATTCATCAGATTGAAGCGGGTA
Source organism: Pantoea sp. alder81 (assembly GCF_020179835.1). Classification (GTDB taxonomy): domain Bacteria; phylum Pseudomonadota; class Gammaproteobacteria; order Enterobacterales; family Enterobacteriaceae; genus Pantoea. Next base: position 256,624 of record NZ_JAIUDA010000005.1, read on the forward strand.
TCTGCTGGATCAACACCTGGGGCGAATCTGCCGCCGAAATGCCGGTGGGCGGCTACAAGCACTCTGGTATTGGCCGCGAAAATGGCCTGATGACACTGCAAAACTACACCCAGGTGAAGTCGGTGCAGGTCGAGTTATCCCGTTTTCAGTCCGTATTTTAATTCAGCTTTAACCTGAGGAGCGACTAATGGAATTTGATTACATCATTATCGGAGCCGGATCCGCAGGGAACGTTTTGGCAACAAGACTGACCGAAGATAGCAGTGTGAATGTGCTGCTTTTAGAAGCGGGTGGCCCTGACTACCGCTTCGATTTCCGTACACAGATGCCAGCCGCGCTGGCTTATCCGTTGCAGGGCAAACGCTATAACTGGGCGTATGAAACCGAGCCAGAACCACATATGAATAACCGCCGCATGGAGTGCGGACGCGGTAAAGGTCTGGGTGGTTCATCGCTGATCAACGGTATGTGTTATATCCGCGGTAACGCCATGGATCTCGATAACTGGGCGCAGCAGCCAGGTCTGGAAAGCTGGAGCTATCTGAACTGCCTGCCCTACTATCGTAAATCTGAAACGCGTGATATCGGTGCCAATGATTACCACGGCGGCGAAGGTCCGGTAAGCATCACTACCTGTAAGCCCGATAACAATCCGCTGTTTGCCGCGATGATTGAAGCCGGTGTTGAGGCTGGTTATCCGCGCACGGAAGATCTGAACGGCTATCAGCAGGAAGGCTTTGGACCGATGGACCGTTTCGTTACGCCTAAAGGTCGCCGTTCCAGTACCGCGCGTGGCTATCTCGATACCGCCAAGGTACGTCCGAACCTCAAAATTGTGACGCACGCGACCACCGATCGGATTCTGTTCGAAGGCAAGCGCGCGGTGGGCGTGCAATATCTGCAAGGCTCGAGCAATACCTCGCATCAGGTTCATGCGCGCCGTGAAGTATTACTGTGCGCTGGAGCCATCGCTTCGCCACAAATTCTGCAGCGTTCGGGCGTGGGCTCTGCGGCGCTATTGAACAAGTTTGATATTCCGGTGGTGCATGATTTGCCTGGCGTGGGCGAAAACCTGCAGGATCACCTCGAAATGTACCTGCAGTATGAGTGCAAAGAGCCGGTGTCACTCTATCCGTCATTGAAATGGTGGAACCAGCCGAAGATCGGCGCGGAGTGGCTGTTCAACGGCACCGGCGTCGGTGCCAGCAACCATTTTGAAGGCGGTGGCTTTATTCGCAGCCGCGAAGAGTTTACCTGGCCGAATATTCAGTATCACTTCCTGCCAGTAGCGATTAACTACAACGGTTCCAATGCCGTTGAAGCGCACGGTTTCCAGTGTCACGTGGGTTCGATGCGTTCACCGAGCCGTGGGCACGTGCAGATTAAGTCACGCGATCCGCGTCGTGATCCGGCCATTTTGTTCAACTACATGGCGCATGAACAGGACTGGCATGAGTTCCGCGACGCGATTCGTATCACGCGTCAAATCATCAATCAGCCTGCGCTGGATAAGTATCGCGGCAAAGAAATCAGTCCGGGCCTCGAATGCCAGACCGATGAGCAGCTGGATGAATTTGTGCGCAACCATGCGGAAACCGCCTATCACCCGTGTGGTACGTGCAAAATGGGCAGTGATGACATGGCCGTGGTCGATGGCGAAGGCCGTGTGCATGGATTGCAGGCGTTACGCGTGGTAGATGCATCAATTATGCCGCTGATCATCACCGGCAATCTTAATGCCACCACTATCATGATCGGTGAAAAGATCGCGGATAACATTCGTGGCCGTCAACCGTTGCCGCGCAGCGAAGCAGATTACTTCGTCGCTGGCGATCTGCCGGTTCGTGGCGAGCCGAAGCGCGCTTAAGAGCCTCTTCGCAGGGTGGCATCTCGTCACCCTGCTCTTTTCCCGCTAGCTTTGCAGATAAGCCATAATCAGCCTCTTTAACTCAAGCTTAATGTCATATGATCCCAGCTGGTCACGTCTTGCGGCATCATGCACCACCCCCTCAACAGCTGAAGCGAGCACCACAGCGACTACCGTGACGCGTGCTGAATCCCTGCTCAACGTTGTAACGACAAACTGTCGGTAAAAATCCGCGTACTGCTGCTCAAACTCTTCATGCGCGCTGCGTTCAGAAAGCGGCACCTCATCCAGCAACACACGATGCAAACTGGGATTGATCAAGTGCGCCGCAATAATACCCTCAATCAACCTATCGATACGTACGGTCAGGGAATCTTCATCTGTTACCGCACCAGCAAGAACCTGCAGAATCGCCGCCAGATGCTGTTCACGAATCGCCTCAGCGAGCGCCAGTTTGTTGGGAAAATATTGATATAACGAGCCAATACTGACGCCCGCAATTCGCGCGACCTCATTGGTGTTGAATTTTGCCCAACCGCTCTTTGCCAGGACGCGAGCCGCCGCCTGCAATATCACATCCACCATCACCTGCGAACGCCGCTGGCGTGGCGCTTTGCGCATCGATCTCGATGCGTCAGTAACACGAGTATTCATTGAGGACCCTCCGCCCGATAATACGAGTATTCACTCACATATGGAGGAAAACCGTGATGTTACCTGAAAATATTCGAAGCAGGGAGATTCGTCTTGCACAGCGCAGTCATGGTATGCCCACTCGGGATAATTTTAATGTGGTAGAGACCACTCTGATCCAGCCACCAGGCAATCAAGTGCTGGTCAAAAATCACTGGTTTCGCGTTTCCATCTCCACCCGATTGATGATGAGCGTGGAAGCCGAAGTGGTTAAAGGCATTCCATTTCCCCCATTGCAGATAGGTGACACGCTGGCCGATGCGGCAATCGGCGAAGTCATGAGTGCGCCAGCAGGCAGCGATCTGAGCGTCGGTGATTTGGTTATGCACCCTTACGGCTGGCGAGAGTTCGCGTGGGTTGAACAGCAACAGTGCGTACTTTTGGGCAAAACTTTACTGAACCCTGCCGCCTGGCTCGGTCACGGCTGGACAGCCTATGCGGCACTCACGCGTGGAATTTCCGTGCACGATGGCGATACGGTGTTTGTTTCCAGCGGCGCAGGCGCAATCGGGTCGATGGCCGGGCAAATCGCACGTAGATTAGGCGCAACGCGCATTATCGGCAGCACCGGCTCTGCCGAAAAAGCCGCATGGATGCGCCAGCAGCTTGGTTATGACGCCACTATCGAACGCGGTAAGGGTTCTATCGCTGAGCAGTTGCGTCACGCTGCCCCCGATGGAATCGACGTGTTGGTCGATATTGTGGGAGGTGAACAATTAGCCGCAGCCGTTTCACAGGCTCGCGAGCACGCACGCTATGTGCTGCTGGGTGCCCTTTCCGCTGAATTGGCAACCAGCCATTCCAGCAAAATCGCGCCGGTTGAGATTGACGGTTTTGATCTGATTGTCAAAGGCGTCACGCTTAAGGGCTATAGCGCTGATGAACATCCTGAGGCGTTTGGCGAGTGGCTGCAGCAACTGACAAATCCCGGCTGGCAGGATCTGCATTTTGCTAGCAGCACCTATCAGGGATTAGATTCTGCACCACAGGCGTTGGCTGATGCCTGTTCCGGCAAAGCGCGTGGCGTGGTGATAGTGGCGCTGTAAAAGTAGGGTAAAACAAGTTAAAGGGACGTCAATCCAATTATGTCGGTTTAAAGTCCAGCATTTTGGGTTAAGCACATCCAGACGCTCCCTTAATTTTCCCTGTTTAACCATTGAGGCACGATAGCCGGCGTCAGCGCATTAATATAGGTTAAAAGTATGTTGTAACTAGTAACACATTAGCTTAACGGTTTGCGGTAAAAATCATTCCCACACAATCGCCTGCAGGAAGCGTTCAAGAATCGCATTCTGGCTGCGCCCTTTGCGCGTGACGACAGCGATTTTACTGGTGAAGTGAAAACGTTCCGGTGCGATGGCGCGCATTGCCTTTTTATCCACCCATTGAGCGGCATAGTGGTCGGGCAAAAAACCAATAAAGCGTCCGGTCAGGATCAAAAAGGCAATGCCTTCGCGGTCGGTTGCTGTGGCGCTGCAGTTGAGTTTCTGATGCATGGTAATGGCCTCTGCCGTCATGCGAAAAGCAGGCGCGATGGCATCGCACCCTTTCAGTTGCTCATCGTCAGGCTCTAGGGAAAACAGCGCGTGGGTGTCGCTGCAGTAAAGCTGCGACCGCTCATCATACAATGGCCTGTAATCCAGGCCAGAAATCGGCGCGGTGACTGGCAGCGCACCGACGTGCAATCGACCATCCATCAGCCCTCTTTCAATCTCTGCGGCCGTCATCATGCTGATATTCAGCCTGATGTCGGGCCCTACCTCATGCAGTTTCTCCAACGCATGGGTAATTTTCATGCGCGGCTGGGTCACCAGATTATTGATGATGCCGATGTTCAGATCACCGCGCAGCTGCTTGTGCATCTGGTTGACCTGCAGGCGAAATTGTTCGATTGCCGCCATCATACTGTCGCTATGACGCAGGATCTCCCGCCCTTCATCGGTCAAGGCAAAACCCGCGCGCCCGCGTTGACACAATCGCATGCCTAGCCGCTTCTCCAGATCGCCCATGTGCAGGCTAATGGCCGAGCGCGTCATCCCCAACAAACTTTCTGCCGCAGAGAAGCTGCCGCTCTCATTAACGGTTTTGAACAGGCGCAATAATTTGAGATCAAAGTCAGTGACCTGCGCGAGCGATTTGCTTTTCATATAGGTGAGTAAATCAATAACTGAAGATGAATTAATAGGGATTTAACTTAACTAACCATTAAATGCAAACTCTTCATACACCCGTCTGGAGAAACACCATGTCTGATGCTGTCAACACCACTGAACTCAATCTGCACGCGCACTGGATGCCGTTTACCGCGAACCGCAACTTCCAGCGCGTTCCACGTTTCATTGTTGGCGCCCAGGGCCGCTGGCTGACCGATGATAAAGGACGACAGATTTTTGATAGCCTTTCCGGGCTTTGGACCTGTGGTGCTGGTCACTGCCGCAGTGAAATCCAGCAGGCGGTGGCGAAACAGCTGGGCACACTCGATTATTCACCCGGCTTCCAGTACGGGCATCCGCTGTCATTTCAGCTGGCAGATAAGATTGCTCAGCATATGCCGGGTGACCTGAACCATGTTTTCTTTACCGGTTCTGGGTCGGAATCAGCTGACACGGCGGTAAAAATGGCACGCGCTTACTGGCGCATCAAAGGCCAGCCAGCGAAAACCAAATTTATCGGGCGCGCGCGGGGTTACCACGGCGTGAATATCGCCGGCACCAGCCTTGGCGGCATTGGCGGTAACCGCAAAATGTTCGGTCAGTTTATGGACGTTGACCATATTCCGCACACGCTGCAATCCGATCTGCCCTTCACTTCTGGACAGGCCGAAACCGGCGGTGTGGCATTAGCCAATGAGATGCTGAAACTGATTGAGCTGCATGATGCTTCCAACATCGCCGCCCTGATTGTCGAGCCTCTTTCTGGTTCCGCGGGCGCCATCATCCCGCCGGTAGGCTATCTGCAACGCCTGCGCGAAATCTGCACCCAACACGATATCTTGCTGATTTTTGATGAGGTGATCACCGGATTTGGCCGCATGGGCCGCTGGAGCGGCGCTGAGTACTTTGGCGTCACACCCGATATCCTGAATTTCGCCAAGCAGATCACCAATGGCGCGGTGCCACTCGGTGGCGTGGTCGCCAGCAGAGAAATCTATAGCACCTTTATGGCGCAAAAACTGCCAGAACATGCGGTGGAATTTGCTCACGGCTACACCTATTCTGCCCATCCGGTGGCGTGCGCAGCGGGACTGGCCACGCTGGAGTTACTGGAAAATGACGCGCTGATTGCGCAATCCGCCGAGCTGGCACCGCATTTTGCCCATGCATTGCATGCGCTGCGTGATTGCCCGAACGTCATTGATATCCGCAACTGCGGCCTGGTGGGAGCGATCCAGTTAGCGCCACGTGACAGCGATGCTACCCTTCGCCCATTTGAAGCGGGTATGGCACTGTGGAAAGCCGGTTTCTATGTGCGCTTCGGTGCCGATACATTGCAGTTTGGCCCGATGTTCAATACACAGCCTGCCGAGTTGGATCGCTTGTTTGACGCTGTAGGTGAAACGTTACATCACATAGCGTGATGGCACTGAGCCCGCGCAGAGAACGGATTATTCAAAGCTGCGGGCAGCAAATGTCCAAAAGGCGTCCAGCGCGGGCGAAACTTCACGGCCCGCAGCGCGAACCAAACCAAAACGCCTCACCGTGAGCGGTTGGATGGGCACGGCAACAACGCCTGTCATATGATCGGGTAACGTCGATTCCGGCACTATTGCCATACCCATGCCTTCTTTCACCAGCGCGCAGGCGCTGGTCCAATCTCGCACCGTAATTCGCACATCGGTTAAGGCTAATCCTGCCTCTTCCATCAGGCTCTCGCCATTCACTTTGCACCCCCCGGTTGCCAAAATGAAAGGTTGCTGATGAAGTTCACTTAACGTCATCCCCATGCGGTGACTGCGTACCACTTTATGCTGAGCAGGCATTAGCGCCATCCAGCGATCTTGCCCGAGCAGGATGGCATTATTTTCAGGATGGGGATTTAACACCACGCCCACATCCACCTCATCACGCTGCAGCCAGGTGACGACCTCCTCGTCACTGCCCTCAATGACACTCAGATTGACGCCGGGAAAATCGTGTGTGAACTGCTTAATCAAATCAGGTAACAAGACTGACACCACTGAAGGAAAGCACGCCATCCGTACACGCCCCTGATCAAGACCGCGCGCCTGATGAGCCAGTGAACGAATATCGTCTAAATGGTCGAGCATTTGCTGCGCCTGTTGCACCACTTCACGACCAACTTCCGTCAGCGAGATGGCGATGCGGCTGCGATGAATCAACGTGACACCGAGGGATTTTTCGAGTTGCGTAATGGCCTGGCTGGCGGCTGATTGCGTCATGCCAATTGTGGCCGCCGCACGGGTTAAGTTCTCGTGCGCGGCCACCGCGACTAAAAGTCGCCAATGCGTAAGATTCATCATGTCAGTAGCTCAGCTAATGATGAGGTAATTGAACATTAATTTTACTGACAACCTACGCGTAAGCAAGATGTCTGCAGACAACAGCAACCAGGATTTGCGATGAAACTCTATTTTGCCCCTGATACGTGTTCACTAGCGCCACATATCGTTCTGCGTGAACTGGCTCTGCCTTTCACGCTGGTACGTGTCAACAACCAGTCAAAAAAGACCGAAGACGGACAGGATTTTTATCACATCAATCCCAAGGGTTATGTCGCTGCGCTGGAAATGGATGATGGAACGATCCTGACGGAAGGCCCGGCGATTTTGTTGTACCTCGTCAGTTTACGCCCCTCCGCACCGATGTTCCTGGCACCCGGCGGGATGGATTACATCAGGCTGCTGGAATGGCTCAATTTTCTTGCCACTGAACTGCATGCGGGTATGGCGCCGCTGTTTAATCGTGCGTTACCCCAGCAGGTACGTGAGGGATTTGAACAGCGCCTTTTTCAACGTTTGGCTTATTTAGAACATACGTTAAGGCTCGGCATGTTTTTGCAGGGTGAAACGATCGGTTTGGCTGATATTTATCTGTACGTTCTCTGTGGATGGTGCAAATTCTTCGCGATTGATTTAGCACAATGGCCGGCCCTGCAAGCGCATTTTCAACGTATTCATGCGCGACCAGCCGTGCAAACTGCCCTTTTGGCGGAGCAATAATTGATGCGTTTACACATATAATCCAACATCTTCTTCATACTCTCTGCCGATTCTTCTGATTCAATACCTTTTTTAAATTCAGTCTGGATCGGCCATGCTCCGTCGCCACTTTCTTACCGGTTTACTTCTCTCACCCTTAGTCGCACGCAGCGGCATTAGTCTGGTCGCTGCCGCGCCAAATCCCGCGCAAGTGTTGCCCTTGTGGCCGAAACAACCGCCTGGCGGCGGCGGGCCTTTAGGGGCGATGGCGTTCAGCGCCAAGGGGGCACAGCGCAATATTGCCATGCCAACCCTTACTGTATTCAAACCGCTTCAACCGAAGGGACGCGCCGTGCTGATTGCCGCTGGCGGCGGCTATACGCGCATTGAAATGGGCAAAGAAGCCTGGCCCGCTGCCGCGTGGCTGGCGGCGCAAGGCTATACCGCTTATGTGCTGAGTTATCGCCTGCCACAGGAAGGCTGGAAAGATGGCGCGTTGGTGTCACTTCAGGATGCACAGCGTGCACTACGCATCGTGCGCCACCGTGAGAACAATGTCAGCGTATTAGGCTTTTCGGCAGGCGGGCACCTGCTGGGAATGGCGGCGAACCGCGCAGATTTTCATGCCTATCAGGCCAGCGATGCGCTGGATAACCTCCCCGCGACGGCCGATCGTGCCGCGCTGATCTATCCGATTATCACATTAGAGCCGCCTTACACACACACCTCCACGCATAAAGTGTTGGTGGGGAAAGGCGCGTCACTCAGCGCGGATACCGCCTGGTCGGTTCAATCGTACGTTAACCCGCAATCACCGCCGTTTTTCCTGGTTCAGGCCGAGGATGATCCTGTTTCCGATCCGCACAACACCTTGATCATGGCTGCTGCCTGTAAGCAACAGCATGTGCCGGTAGAAATGCATCGTTATCCCAGCGGCGGTCACGGCTTTGGATTGGGTAAGCCCGGCACACAAACCACTGAGTGGCCGGGACATTATCTGCAATGGTTAAATGCCTAACGCTGCGGAAGGTTGAGCCAGGCCCGCCAGCAACGTCTCCGAACTGGCTACTGCACCAAAAATACCACCCTGCATATGAATCATGCTTAGTGCCGCTTCGTGGTGTTTTAGCTCAGTCGCGGCGCAGCAGTCGGACAGCACCAGGCATCCGAAGCCACGATCCTTATGTTTCTTTGTCATGCATTCGATTCCACAGGAAGCACAAAAATAGCGCAGCGTTGCGCCATTTTGGTCATCACTGGCATTGCTATTTTTCATCATTGCTTAAAGCTACAACGCAAGACGAAATAACATCAAAAAATGCCGCTCCGCGTCATGAAATTGTAACCTGCCTATTATTCGCATTTTAATTCAGTAAACATTTCATAAACGACATCACGAATAGGATAATACTTATCACGGATAAAATGAGAAATGTGTCAGGGTGTTCGAGGTTAAACAAAGTTTCATTTTCCATTCTTTTATCTGAGGGCGAACGGGTGAATTATTTCGACGTATCCATTCTGGCCGTAATTCAGGGGCTGGCGGAATTGCTGCCGGTTTCCAGCTCTGCACACGTCATTATGACAGAAAAGTTGTTGGGCCTTGACCCGGCAGCCCCTGACATGACGCTGTTGTTGGTGATGCTGCACACTGGCACAATGTTCGCGGTGATTGTTTACTTCTGGAATAACTGGCGGGAGACCTATTTCAGTTCAGGCAGTGCATTTAAGAAAAATGTATTTTTAATTATTCTCGCTACAGTTGTGACCGGCGTGGTGGGTTTGGCGTTAATGAAACTGATTAAATATTTCTTCGCTGCTAACGCCGATACTTTCGAAATAGAATCCTTATTCAGTAATAGTAAAATAATCGCCAGTGGCCTTGCCGCCGCAGGATTATTAATTATCTTCTCATCACGCTTGAAAGAAAAAGATCGCGGCGAACTTTCACCCTTGAGCGCCGCTGGCATTGGATTCGTTCAGGGTTTGTGCCTGCCGTTTCGCGGTTTTTCTCGTTCAGGCGCCACCATTTCCACCGGTCTCTCATTAGGTGTAGCTCGCCAGCGTGCGGAAGAATTTAGCTTCGCTTTAGCCGTGGTGTTGACACCGGCGGTGATCGTCAAAGAAGGGTTGCGCGCTTTCAATTCAGGCTCTGCTGGCACGGTCGCGGTGAGTAGCGGCGTGTTGCTGCCCAGTCTGGTGGGCATGCTACTGAGTTTTGTCGCCGGTCTTCTGGCTCTTCGCTGGCTCTCCCGCTGGCTGGAGCATGACCGCTGGCATCTGTTTGGTGGCTATTGCCTGTGCGCTGCGGCGCTGATTGGCTGGTTGGGTTAATGCGCGGATTGAGCTTCTCTGAACTTCAGCAGTGAAATCATTGGCATGCTGCTTGCAAGTTGTCTATACAGGTACGTAACCTCGAATGACAGACAGGTAAAAAGATGAAGCTCAATCCAGAACAACTGCGCGCCAAAGCCAGACGCACACTGCCCCATTTTGCTTTCGACTATATTGATGGTGGCGCAGAGGGGGAAGTTACGCTCAATCACAATATGTCTATCTTCCGCCAGTGGCGATTTCTACCGTCAGTATTACGTGATTCCAGCCAGCGCAATGTCGGTGTTGCCCTTGGCCGCTCACGCTTGGCTGCCCCCCTTCTTATTGCCCCTACCGGCTATAACGGCATGCTGAGACATCAGGCCGATATGATGCTCGCACGCGCAGCGGATCAGGCGGGCATTGGCCATATTCAGAGCACCGTTTCCACCGCTTCTATTGAAGATATACAAGCGACCGGTCATCAGGAACGTTGGTTTCAACTCTACGTCCTTAAAGATAAGCAAGTGACAGAGAATTTGATCAGTCGCGCCAAAGACGCAGGCTGCACTGCATTAGTGGTGTCCGTTGATGCGGTGCATTTTGGTCATCGTGAGCGCGATAAGCAGCACTATCGACGGCCCATGAAACTCTCTTTTCCGGCACTCTGCGACGTAGCGATGAAACCGGGATGGGTGTTACGCACTTTGGTACCACACGGCATGCCGGGATTTGGCAATCTTAAGCCTTACCTGCCCGCGGAACAGCAGCAAGGTGCCGGCGGCGCCACTTACTTTGCCCAGCAAATGGACCAGACCCTGAGCTGGGAAACGCTGGCGTGGATCCGCTCACTCTGGGACGGCGCATTGTATGTGAAAGGCATCATGACCGTTGACGATGCCCTCATGGCAAAAAATATCGGTGCGCAAGGCATTGTCCTGTCGAATCACGGCGGCAGACAACTGGATGGCACCGCCAGCCCGATGTCTGTGCTTGCCAGCGTGCGTGCGGCGGTCGGTGATGAATTTATCATCCTAATTGACAGCGGCTTCCGTCGCGGTACCGACGTGGTTAAAGCGCTGATTCTCGGGGCTAATGCCGTATTGATTGGACGGCCCTTACTGTATGCGGTGGCGGCAGGTGGCGAAGCACTGGCAACCGAGGTAATCAATGCGCTGGTTCAGGAAGTTGACCGCACGCTGGCCCAATTAGGCTGCAATACCCTTTCAGACCTGCGGCCAGAGATGCTGCAGATTAAATAGATGCCAGATATCCTCCATCGACATACAGAATCTGCCCGGTGATATATCGGGCAGCCTCTGAGCTTAGAAAAACCACACTGCCGGCCAGATCGTCGAGTTCACCAAATCGACCAAGCGGGATTTTTTTCTGCATCGCATCGCGCCAGCCTTCATCCTGATAAAACACCTGAGTCATTTCCGTTTCGAAATAGCCGGGACCGATGCCATTTACGCGGATGTTATGCGCGGCCCATTCCGCGCTCAGCGTGCGCGTCAACCCGGCCAGCCCTGACTTGGAGCTGGCATACGCTGCAGCGCCGGGTACGCCTACACAGGTGGTCAGCGAGCACACATTAATAATCGCGCCGCCGGTTGCCGTGGAAACCATTTTTTTTGCCACCGCCTGAGCACAAAAAAATGCGCCCTTGAGGTTAGTGCCAACAATCGTGTCCCACAACGCTTCATCCACTTCGAGCGACGGGCGAATCTGTTCGGTGCCGGCATTGTTAATCAGAATATCCACCCGACCCGCAGCGGTTACCGCCTGTTGGATGCTCTCAGCCTGAGTGACATCCAGAACCAGGCCCTGCGCCTCTACGCCAGAAGCACGCAACTGCGCCACCGCGGCTTGTAGTGAGACCGCATCCCGACCGGTAATCGTCACATGCGCACCGGCCTGAGCCAATGCCTGTGCCAGCGCATAACCGATGCCACGCGTCCCGCCCGTGACCAATGCGTTTTTACCTTGTAAGGAAAATGACGTCATGACACTCATATTTTTATCACCGTTTTCAGGAAAGCCGATTTGCCCGCAATCAGCGCCTGATAGGTTTCAGGCACATCATCCAGCTGCACCCGTGGCGCGATAAGCCGGGTTAAGTCGTCCGCCAGCAAGGCCATGATATCCAGTGCCGCTTGTTGTTCATGCTGGAACACACTGCAACCCACCAGCGTGATCTCCCGCTCCACTAAAGCATTGAGATCAATGCCGTCCGTATGGTGGAATATTCCGACCATCGCGATGCGACCGCCGGAGGTTATCCCCGCTATCAGCTGCGAGAGTGCGGCAGGAAATCCAGAGGCTTCAACACCCAAGGCATATTTTTCCAGCGTGGCCAGCGGCACTACAGAAGCGATTAATTGATAGCGTTGCGCATTCGGTTCGATTAACGCCACCTGACATTTTTTCAGGCGGTGCAGAAGTAACGCCGTCAGGCCTCCGATGGTTCCACCGCCCGTGACACACACAGCATCACCTTCTACAGGATTGAGTTGATTCACCACCCGCAATGCCACGCCTAACGGTTCACTCAATACCGCTATTTCATCGGGAATCGCATCGGGTACCGCCAGCATACTGCTCAGCGGTAACGCCACCTGTTCAGCAAAACCACCGTCAAACACTTCTCCGACAAAGCCCAGGGACTCGCACAGGTTCATCGCGCCCGATGAACAAAATGCGCAATGGCCGCAGTACACACGCGAATCACCTACCACGCGCATGCCCAGTTGGAAACGATCGCTTTCGCCGTTGATTTCGCTAATGACACCGAACAGTTCATGTCCCGGTGTCACCGGAAGATGAGCTATCCACTTTCCGGTTTTGAAATTATGTAAATCGGAGCCACAGATCCCTGCTGAGTGCACATTGATTCTGGCCCATCCGGCGGGCAAATCGGGTGGGGAGAGTTCTTCAACAGTGACCTGACCAATACCTTTGAGGCGTACCGCTTTCATATCAGTTCTCCGTGATCAGGCTGTCGATCCAATGGGTGAATTCATCCTCTCCGCCGCACGCCAGCATCACGGCAACCGAGAAGCCAATCGCTGAGCTGGTCGGATTATGGTTACTGGATGAGCCGGCACGTAAATTCATCACCAGCGTCGGACAGCAGAACAACGCCAGCCGCACCATCTGTTGCCAGTTGGCGGGTAGCCAGCCTTTCTTCTGCAAGGCTGCAAGCAAAGGCTTCCAGTACAGCTCTCCTTTGCTCGTCAGAAATGCGCGGCGTAGCGGGCTGAGTTGCCAGTCATGTGCAACAATCAGCGTGTCGCCATCGCACCGCACATTAACCTGATAGCGGGCAGCGGCATCGTCAGGTTCATACAGCCAGCACGGATGCGCATAAATGTTATGGAACGTAGCTTTGATCTCAGCCAGTAGAGCGGGAATGTTGCTGCCAGCAAAAGCAGGGTCGAAACTCACCAGTTCAGGTTCACCGTGCTGCGTTTCGTACCACACGTTGGCATTGTGTGCATCACCATGCGCCACCACGACACCCTGTGACGCCAGCGCAGCAGGTTTCAACACTTGTCCCGCAGTCAGAAAAAGCTGGTGAAGAGTCTGGGGATATAACACGCCGTTGACCTGCCAGTGCATCTGGCTCAGTTTCTCCCAATCGAGCTGCACCTCACCCAGTGTGAAGCGCTGCCCGACATAGAACTGCGCCACTCGTCCACCTAAGCCATCCGGATCACCCGCGGAAACCAGTCGATTCCAGAACAATTGGTGAATAGATTCAGCGGCAACTTCTGCCGCCGTTGCCATGCGCAACGTGGGCAGCGTGTGAGCGAGAATATTGCTATCGGCGCGACGCTGAGCCTCAATAATCGCTGCTGATTGCTCCCAGTCAGCTACAGATTCCACTGCACGGCACACATCTGCCAGACGCTGATCGTTGCGTAAGCTATACAGCAGAATCTGTCGTCCAGGCTCACCGCAGGTGTAGACCGGCACATCGACAGCGAAACCGTGCTCACGCAGCAGTTCAGCTCGGTAATACTCATCAATGGTGTGCTCTTCCCCTTCCTCGTGATGGAATTTAAAAAACAGCGTGCGCCCATCCGCGAGCACCACGCGACCATTTAACGAGTTCAGGCTGTACTGATCGCGGTTGATCTGCAGGCTGATTGCCTCGATCCCGGTGACATCTGCGATCAGCTGCTGGAGTTTCTCGCTGGCACGTTCCCACTGGTTCTCTTTAGTTAAACGACGCGCTTGTGCCGCAAGTGGAGGACGCAGGCGATCACTCATCGCGCCCACCTTTTAATAAGGTCTGTCGGATATCTGACACCGCCAATGCATGGCCGGGGAACCCTTCATATTCCGCAAAACGTTTGGCTTTAGGAGCCAATTCCTGATAGCCCCGGCTGGTGACATAAGCGATAGACATACGCTTCATATAGTCAAACACCGAGAGCGGTCCTGCGGTTTTCGCCGCCCCGTTGGTTGGCAACACCGCATTAGGCCCGAGCACGAAGTTACCCAGCACAATCGGCGAATGTTCTCCCAGCAGAATTTCACCCGCATTGCGGATTTCCATCATCACATCCATCGGTTCGTGCGCCAGCACTTCTAGATGTTCCGGGGCATACGCATTGACGAATTCAATCGCCGTGGCGAAGTCTTTGGTGAGTATCACGCCACCGTGGTCGCCACAGAGCACGCGTTGCGAAAAGTCCGCCCTTTTCTCACCGATTTGCTGCCAGTAGCCCGGTAGCGCGGCGATAGCCTCTTCCGCCACGCGACGGCTGGACGTCACCAGATAGGCCGAACTATCAGGGCCGTGTTCGGATTCGATAATCAGATCGAGTGCCGCTAACGCACCATTCACCGAATCATCCGCTAAGATCAGGCTTTCGCTTGGGCCCGCAGGCACGCCGGGATCGATCAAATGCGCGAGCTGACGTTTAGCCGCAACCACCCAGGGACTGCCGGGGCCGACAATCTTTAAACATTTCGGGATGGAATCGGTGCCGAACGCCACTGCCGCCACGCCTTGTGCACCACCACATTTATAAACGTGCTCAATCCCCACCAGTCGCGCAGCAACCAGCGTCGCATCATCAACGGTGCCATCCGGGCCTGGTGGCGTAATCACAATTGGCAGCGGCACACCGGCGACAATGGCGGGAATGGTTGTCATCAGCAATACGCTGGGAAATGAACCTTTACCGCGCGGGACATAGCAGGCTACGGCATCAATCGGAACATGTCGATCCCCGGCAAAAGCGCCAGGACGCATCTCTTTCCACCACATTTCCTCGGGCTTCTGTGCTTCATGGAACGCGCGAATATTCTCCACCGCGAAACGGATCGAGTCGATCACTTGCGGATCAACGCGCTCGAATGCCGCGTCGAACTCCTGTTCGTCAGCCTTAATGGCAAAAGTTTCTGGCTGCACACCATCAAATTCACGGGCAAATCGAATTAACGCCTGATCCCCTTCAGTTCTGACAGCTTCAATAATCGGCTTCACCTTTTCGGCAAAACTCGACAGGTCAGATTCGGTACGTTTGAACAGCTGCTCAGGTAATACGTCAGACGTTGACAGATCATGAAATGAAACGGCCATAATAAATCCTCAATATTGTCAGTGCGTGAATTCGTGTTGGTGAATGCGGCTCAGCACCTGATGCTGCAGCTCGATAAATTCTGGTACGCGATTGATCCCCTCATGACGTGGGCGCGGTAAGTTCACTGCGAAGGTGGTATCGATTTTCCCTGGGCCCATCACCACAATGCGGTCCGACAGCCTGACGGCTTCTTCAATATCGTGCGTGACAAACATCACCGTCAGGCGATGCTTTTCCCAAATCTCAATCAGTAACTGCTGCATCTGGTGACGCGTCATGGCATCCAGCGCGCCAAAAGGCTCATCCATTAACAGAATTTTGGGGCGATACGAGAGCGCTCGGGCGATGGCCACGCGCTGCTTCATCCCCCCTGAAAGTTCACTGGGCCAGCGATCGGCGGCATCACCGAGTTTCACTAGTTCAAGATGCTGCTGCGCGATTTCCCGGCACTGGCTGGATGGCGTGCCTGCGGCTTTCAGGGCAAATTCAATATTGCCGCGCGCCGTCAGCCACGGCAGCAAAGTGTAAGATTGGAAAACTACGCCGCGATCCAGTCCTGGGCCGGGAATCGGTTGCCCATCCACCAGCACATCGCCACTGTCAAACTCCTCCAGACCGGCTGCAATCGATAACAGTGTGCTTTTGCCGCAGCCTGAAGCCCCAACAATCGAAACAAACTCGTTGTCATTGAGCGTGAGGTCGATGCCGTGCAGCACGCGGCGGCGAGATTTCCCCTGAGCGAAACTCTTCTCCAGTTGATTCATTGTTAAGCTCGCCATCAGGAACGTCTCCGGTTGTAGCGGAATAACACACGCTCAGCGGCGCGCATGATTTGGTCGGTAATCAAGCCCAGCAGCCCCAGTAACAGGATGTAGCCGATGATGGTGTCGGTCTGGAAGTAGCGTTGGGAAACCACAATCCGGTAGCCCAAACCTGAGGTTGAAGCCACCAATTCAGCCAGCACTAACCACGTCCATGCCCAACCGAGGCTGATGCGCAATGCATCCCAAATCGCGGGTAAAGCTGAGGGGATGACAATTCGCAGTAAAATTTTGCGATCGGATAGGCCAAGGGTGCGACCCAGCCCGACGAAATCAGGTGGAACGCGTTTGATGGCATCGATCATCATCAGCACCTGCTGAAAGAAGGTACCGATCCAGATCACGAGGAATTTCTGAATATCGTCAGTACCCGTCCATAAAATGGTGAGAGGGACAAACGCCACCACCGGCATATAGCGAATAAAATCGACCAGAGGTTCAACTATGGCTTTAAACAAACCGTAGCAACCCGCCAGAACGCCAATGAAAATGGCCATCGCTGAGGAAATCGCGAACGCAATCACCATGCGATACAGGCTGCTGGCGATATCACTTTGCAAAGTACCGTTCTGTGCCAGCGTCACCATCTGATGCCAGACGCGCTCAATGCCCGGCAGAAAAATAGGTTTGATTGCCCCTGAGGATGTGGCCAGCCACCAGGCCAAAATCAAGAATACGAACACCAGAATCGCGATAGTTAAAAATTGGGCCCGTGTTGGCTCTTTACCTATGGTTAAAAGGTGACTTCGACGGCGTTTTTTTTTCGCCTGACGATTAACCCGCTGCAACTCGACTGAACTCATGCCCCCTCCTGATTTCCATGCCTCTCCGCTCACAGGTGCGGCAGAGAGGCGCTATCAACGCTTATTGCTGATTGGCAAACTCTGCATCAATGGTTTGAGCTGGCGTCACCGGTTGGGTCACAATTCCGGCCTCGGTTGCCGCTTTTAAAATATGTGGGAAAGTTTTGGTAGTGAAATCATGTGAGAGGTAGGCTTTATTTTCACTCAAGGTGAAATATTTAACCCCATCAAAGGCGGTATCTAAATCCTCAGGCGTAGCGCCCACTGCTTTAGAAATAATGGCGCGACCTTCAGTGGTATTGGCGTTATAAAAATCGAGCGCAGCACCCCAGGTTTTAATTAATGATTTGATTTCATCCGGATGGCTTTTTATAAAATCATCACGCACGACCAGCACATCACTGATTAAACCTGGATCGGAAGATCCGCTATACAGCATTTTAATACTTGGGTCTGATTTCTTCGCCACGCTGAGATACGGCTCGTAGGTGACTGCCACGGGTACTCTTCCGGCCAGGATAGCGCTACCAGCGGAAGCTGCAGGCATCGGCACCGGTTTAATGTCACTAAAGGATAATCCTGCCGATGCCAACGCGCTGCGCAGCAGAATGTCGCTGGTGGTACCTTCTTCATATGCCACCTGCTTACCTTTAAGATCCTTGACGCTGCCAACCTCTTTGCTCGCCAGAATGGCGTCTGCCGTATTGCTCTGGTCCAGCACCAGGACGATTTTTACCGGCAGCCCGGCGGAAATCATCCCCATAGCGGTGTGCGTGGCGATATTGGCAGCATCAATCTGACCACTCGCCAGCGCCGCATTAATATCTTTATCTTCAGCGAAGTTGATCACTTCAACCTTCTTCAACCCCGATTTGGCAAAAAGGTCCTTTGCTGAGGCGATGTGCCACTGACCGTAACCCAACCAGGGTTCAACCCCCATTTTGATAGGCGCTGCTTCCGCTGCATAAACAGAGTGTGCCGCGAGTGTGAATAAACTAAAGCAGCAAACATAAGAAACCGATTTCTTCACAGCATGGAGAGAAAACATAGTTATTTCCTTCTGTTATGATTATGGGGTGTTAAGACAAGTGATACACTCATGTATATACAAGAGTATGCAAGAGTGGTGCCAGTTAAATATCCGCTTGCTTCCGCAGTCGTTAATCTTTTCTGCGCCCTAACGGTGCACGCCAATAGTGCATTGCACTATGGCAAACAATATCCTGCTAATGACGGACGTCGAATAAATAAAAAGAAAAAAGCTGGGCGGGTCACAACAAATTTTGGTGAGAGTAGATAGGCCTGGGATGATTTAAATGCTACTCGAAAACGGAAACAGCAGGTTTTCCTGCTGTTTCCTGGATATTGGCGCTGAGAGTAAAATTAACTTTGTGCACTCATTAAGCGCACAGCAAAACCAAAGAACAACATGCCCGTGAGCATATTCCCGATTTTTACCAGTCGAGTGCGGTTTTTCAGGAAGCGAACCATCACGCTACCAGCCATCAGCAAAATCAGATAATAGCTCAGGCTGATCAGTTGGATCATCGAGCCCAGTACCGCGAAGGCAGGCGCAGTATGAGTGACCGCCGGATCAATAAACTGAATGAAAAAGGAGACGTAGAACAGTATGGCTTTAGGATTGGTCACGCCCAGAAGCAGTGCGCGCAGGAAATAGTTTTCTATTTTAACGGCTTCAGCGGGCTGGTTACCTTCACGTTTGCGCAATGCACCCAGAATGATCTTTACGCCTAAATAGAGCAGGAACATCGCGCCAAGATACTTCACCACCATAAAAATATGCGGACTGGTGCGAATCAGCGTCGCGACGCCGGCCCAGGCAAGGAAGATGAGAATCAGGTCGCCCATCATCACCCCTGCTATCGCTTTAGAAGCCGCTTTTACGCCACGGCCCATCCCGGTGCGCAATACGTACAAACTGTTTGGACCAGGCAGCAGAATAATTACCAGCGCACCCGCCAGAAACGTCCAGACATTAATAATTCCTACATCGTGCAACATAACAACCATTACTCCAGCGCCATGCAGGTTGATTCGCCCGATGACGTTTGTTTTTAAATTGACAGGTGAATATGTGCAGCGGATCGCGCTGCAATGGGGCCGATATAGTAGCAGATGACGCTGTGCCATGTCCTCCGACGACTGCGCATCACTGAAACAGTCATAGGCGCCTGCCCATTAGCGCTATATAATCCGTTGCATTACGCTGCAGGGATAACCCATGAACACTACGATTAACCGCCTGATTCTGGCGGGCTTACTCACCTTTACCTCATTGAACACCTTCGCCAGCCGTGTGGTGACCGACCAAATTGGTCGTCAGGTTACGATTCCCGATCAGGTCGATCGCGTGGTGGTGCTACAGCACCAAACGCTGAACCTGCTGGTGCAGCTCAATGCGACCGATAAGATCGTCGGCATCCTCGCGAACTGGAAGCAACAATTGGGTGATGGCTACGCGCAGCTGGTGCCTGAACTGACACAGAAAGCCATGCTGGGCGATCTTACTCATGTGGATTTAGAAAAATTGGTGGCGCTGCATCCGCAGGTGGTTTTTGTCACCAACTACGCGCCAAAAGAGATGATTGACCAGATTTCGGCGCTGGGCATTCCGGTATTGGCTATTTCCTTACGCCATGACGATGCAGGGGAACAAGGCAAGATTAACCCCAGCATGCAGAATGAGAATCAAGCCTACGATCTCGGCATCAAAGAAGGTATTACCTTGATTGGTGAGGTGGTGAATAAGCAGCAACAGGCCAAAGAGCTGATTGCCGCGGCGTTTGCCGGACGTAAACTGGTGAGCGATCGTCTGCAGGGGTTAACTGAGCAACAGCGTGTTCGCGCTTACATGGCCAATCCGGATCTCACCACTTATGGTTCTGGCAAATACACCGGATTGATGATGTCGCACGCGGGCGCCTACAACGTCGCGGCATCGACCGTTCAGGGTTTCAAGCAGGTCAGCATGGAGCAAGTTGTGGCGTGGAACCCTCAGGTGATTTTTGTCCAGGATCGCTATCCACAGGTGGTAGATGAGATCCAACAAGATCCACGCTGGCGCACGATTGACGCGGTGAAGCATCATCGGGTCTGGCTGATGCCGGAATATGCCAAAGCCTGGGGTTATCCGATGCCTGAAGCTATCGGCTTAGGCGAGCTCTGGATGGCGAAGAAACTCTATCCAGAAAAATTCCGCGATATTGATATGCAACAGCAGGCTGATCGCTGGTATCAGCACTTTTATCGGACCGCCTATCATGACAACGCTCCACATTCTGGCAGCCGGTAGTCTGCGCGGTGTCTGGCCGGATCTGATGACAGCCTTTCATCACCAGTCTGGCCTGACGACCGACACCCACTTTGGCCCCGCTGGCTTACTGCGGCAGAGGATTGAACAAGGTGAACGCTGCGATCTGTTTGCATCCGCCAATCTTCAGCACCCGGCCGCACTGTTACAGCGCGATCTGGCAACGAATACCGGCAAATTTGCCGCTAACAGTTTATGTTTGACTGCCAGACGTGACGTTGTCACTGAGAGCGATAACTGGCTTTCACTTTTACAACGTGACGAACTGCGGCTGGCAACATCGACGCCGTTAAGTGACCCTTCCGGCGATTACACCTGGCAGCTGTTTGATAACATCGAACAGGTTTACCCGGGCCGGGGTGAACGGCTGAAACAGAAAGCGCGTCAGCTGGTGGGCGGCATTGATAGCCTGGCGGTTCCCTCGGGCCAACTGGCAGCACAATGGTTAATCGACCACCAGCACGCAGATCTCTTCATTGGATATGTCAGCTATGCTCCACGTCTAATACATCATCCGCATTTGCAGGTAGTTAGCATCCCGCAACCGTTCAACATTCAGGCGGAATATGGATGGGCGACTTTCACCCACTCTGCTAATCCCCTTGCCGCCTTTCTCAGTACAACGGAAGCCAGGGCCATTCTGCAACAGCATGGTTTTGCCTGAACGCTGTTCAAAAGCGCTCAACGTAACAAACCGCGCACTGCCAATCGTGCGCCCACTAATTCAACTCTGAGACGGTTGATGATTTTACGATAGCGGCTGGTTCGCTGTTGAGTCTCCAGCACCCGGCGCAACAATATGCAGTAATCCATCACCTGTCCTGGCGTCCACGTCATACCTTCTGCCCGGCTGCGTACCAGACTCAATAACCAAAAATCGGGGTTAAGGATGACCCAAAGGCCTTTTAAGCCGTGTTCACCCAACAAGCCCTCAGTGGCAACGTCCAGCGCCTGCATCACGCTGGTCGAGCAGTTGCGTGACGTGAGGTTATAGCGGGTATCGGTTGCATTCGCGCGCCAGTAATTGCGCAATGCGGCCTGGTTGTAATGCGTGAGAACCAAACGTTTGTCAGGTCGACACCATCTTTTGATTTCATTTTCCAGCGATGGCAGTAAACAACCCTCAACGTCAAACTCCTCTTTCGCGCGCAGCGTTTGCAGGAAACCGCGCAAGCTGCGTGAAACATCATCAACCGGGTAGAGGCTGATATAGAGTTCATCACCCATCTCTAACGATGTATGGCCGGTTGATACTTCACCGCGATGGTCAATCGCTGCCACCCAACGGTCAAACCATGGACGTCGTCCAGCGACATCACCCGAACCCAGAGGGGTCCAGATGTAAACATTCAGCGGCACGTTAGCATGCCCGGCTTGTAGCGGCGGATGTTCATAATTCAGCCCATGCGGCGCACGTAAACCCTTGCGGGTGAAGAGAGGGAGTGCGGTCACACTGGTGTTCTCTGGCAACGCATGAATTTGCGCTCCCATAAACAAAAGATTGATGCCCCATCCCGCCAGCAAAAGTGCAAAACACAGCGGCACGATCACATGCGGAGCCAGCGGCCAATGGGTGGCAATCAGAATGCTGAACAGGATTTCCGCGCATCCGAGGCTAAATTTTCGCGTCCATCTCCGACAGCGCATCAAGCTGCATGAAATAACACGGAAACCGCCATCCAGTAGAAAAATCAAGGCAAAACCCAGTGATAAGCTGATGCTGCTGCCATGCGGTGCAATGAACACCAACACGCCGAACAGCATCAGTCCAGCTGATTTCATTAAAGGTGGCCAGGCAATGCCGGCAGGTGAGTAGATTGCACTCATCGCTTCTGCCAACCCTTCGACGACCAGGAAAACTCCCAACACATGCAAGGGAAACGATAGACTCCCATGTTGTACCAGATCCATTAGGATCCCGGCACTCGCGCCAGCACATAGCAGGCCTAGCCCGGTCAGGTAAGGCCAACCCGCTCTTAACGCCGGTCCTCCCATCAACAGAAATAATAGTCGCAGCAAAGGTACTCTCCAGCGGATAACACACAGCTCAGCACGGTCTATAGACGCGGGCAAATAACAGGAGTTCTGTTAGGCCTCGGCAATTCTGACTTCGTTTACTGATGGTTGTAACTGTGAGGGCACTCTACGTGGCGAAGATTAAAATTGGCTTAATGATAAAGTAAATATTGGCTCATTTTTTGAACAGCCCAATACTGTGTTTGTGGCGATTTCAGGCTGAAACTGCTACTGGCTCGCGGGATCGTGCAACGTTAACTAATTGATTTAAATATAGGTAGTTATTACGCCGCAGAAGATTATGCGGCTGGCGTAGGTTTCACACTGGTGCATGTCGCTGAATCAGCAGTTCTATAAAACTGTTGAGGCAGGGATTGCGGTTGTCGCTGCTCCAGGCAACGGCAAGATTGACCTGCGGCGCATCCGCCAGCGGTTTGAAGACAATGCCATCCATTTTCAGTTGTTGAACCGACGAAGGCACCAGCGCCACATAGCTGGCATCATTCACCAGGCTGAGCATGGTGTGTTGCAGACGAACCTGCAGACTGACCATGGGTTCAAACCCATGCGCACGACAGTAATCCATAATTACCGCGGTTAACCGGCTCCCGGCGCTGGCGGAGGTCATCACAAAAGGATCGTCACGCAGATCTTCGATCAGCAATTTTCGACTTTTCGCTTTGGGATGCGTGCGCGACATCGCCACACATAAAGGCTCGGTTAACACGGTTAAGGTTTGCATGCCCACGCGCGCACTCCCCTCCACCAGCACCGCTAAATCGACTTCACCGGCCAGCACTTTATCCGGCAAATCTTCAGTCACCGCCTCTTCCAACTCCAGAGCAATATTAGGGAAATGATGGCGTATCAGCCGTACATACTCAGGGATCACGCTGTGTGCAGAATACATGGTGAAGCCCACGCGCAATGAGCCCGATTTACCCGCGGCGGTGTCACGTGCCAGCTGCTGCGCTTGCTGTAGCGTTTCGAGTATCTTGCGCGCATCCCGGTAAAAGCTCTCACCGGCGGGCGTTAACATTAACTGGCGCGTATTGCGCTCCACCAACTGTGTTCCCACCGCTTTTTCCAATGCCGCAATATGACGACTTAGGGAAGGCTGTGACAAATGCAAGCGCTCAGCGGCGCGGTGGAAATTTTTAACTTCTGCCAGCGCGATAAAATAACGCAGGGGTTTAACATCGAGCATGATTCATTTTCCGTATCAATCCCGGTCAAATTTGCTATTGGATCTGCATCAATAAAGTCACTAGAGTCCTCCAGCTTACTGGGAGGACACTATGATAGCGACGTTTCTGATTCTTTTGCCGGTTTTCGGCTTAATTGTGGCGGGATACGCTTGCCGCATGCTGGGTGTATTAGGACCGACTTCGGCGACGGAACTGAATAAATTTGTGGTTTGGCTGGCGCTGCCCGCGCTGCTGTTTGACATCATGGCACACACGCCGTGGCACACCATTTATCAACCGGGATTCTTCTGGGCATTTGCCCTCTCCTGCGCCGCCTCTTTCGTTATCGTGTTTGCCTGTCAAAAAATCAAAGGAAAATCGACTGCCGATGCCAGCGTCGATGGCGTTGCCGCCGCCTATCCCAACACCGGTTATCTGGGTTTCCCGTTGTTGTTACTGATTTTTGGTAAAAGCAGCCTGATCCCCACCACCACTGCGACCATTGTGGTGGCTTGTATCCTGTTTGCAATTGCCATCGCGATGATCGAGATAGGTTTGCAAAGCGAGCGCGAGTTTCATCGACTGGCGATTAAGGTACTGCGCGCCATTCTGAAGAACCCACTGATTATCTCGCCGCTGTTGGGCGCGGCGTGCTCCAGCGCAGGTTTGACGATGCCAGGCAGCGTTGAAACCTTCCTGAAACTGCTAGGCGGAGCGGCCAGCCCATGCGCGCTGGTGTGTTTGGGGGTGTTTCTTGCCAGTCGGCAAAAAGCCAAAGCCAGCGAATTGCCCACCGCAGCGAAAATGAGTTTCACCACGGTGGGCCTGGTGGTGGTGGCTAAGCTGGTGATGCAACCGCTGCTGACCTGGATATTAGCCATCTGGCTGTTCCATCTGCCGCAGGATCTCACCAACATGGCGATTCTGCTGGCGGCACTGCCCACCGGCACCGGTCCCTTTATGCTGGCAGAGTATTATCGGCGCGATGCGCAAATCACTTCTGGCGCAATCCTCATCTCCACGGTGCTGTCGATCGTTACACTGGTGGCGATCATGCACTTTATGCAGGTCACGCCCGTCGCTTAGCGCGTCATTTCGTCGCTGAGAGGTGGTCTCCGGCTGCGTAAACTGTGCACGCCGCCTCTCCCTTCTCTCGATATTGCTCGCAGTACGCCAGCGCTTCCTGGTTCGCATCCTGCTGGGTGCGAGCCCAGCGCGCTCTGTCCCGCGATTTGAGTTCGATGGCATGTTTCGGAAGACATAATGAGCGCTCAAACGATTACAAACTTTTCACCACCGCCATGATCAGTCCATCCCAGCCTTTTTCGCCAACCGTCTGCAGTGCCGTGGCTTCCAATCGATTATCCTGGTTGATCATATCGACGAACTCACGTAGGCCGCTGACATTAGGATCCTCACTATCCGCATCGACTATCGCCCCTCCACGTACCACGTTGTCTGCAATGATCACGGTCCCAACTCGGGCGAGTTTTAATGCCCAGTGAATATAGTGAGGATTATTGACTTTATCGGCATCAATGAAGATCAGGTCAAACGGCGCAGTCAGCATCGGTAAGCTATCCAATGCAGCGCCAACTATCACTTCTGCACGATCGTGAACACGTGCCAGCGCCAGGTTGTGACGGGCCACTTCGGCGTGATGGGGATTGAATTCGAGGGTGATAATTTGGCCGCTTTCCGGCAGCGCCCTGGCCATCCAGATGGTGCTGTATCCCCCCAATGTTCCAATTTCCAGTACGCGCTTTGCACCTGTTATCGTCACCATCAATGCCAGCCATTTACCTTGTAATGCCGAAACATCGTGGACCGGTAAGCCCTGAGCAGCGTTATGCGCTAATGCAGCTTTCAGCGCCACGTCCTCGGCTGCAAATGCGTTCGCAAAGTAACTATCGACTTGTGCCCACTGTTCGTTATGTTGCGAAGGGTAATCGGGAATGCGCATCTTGAGTTCTCCTTGCTTGTCGGATTCTCAAGACATAACACAACTGTATGACGTTATGCGTAATACATTTATGAAGCCAGCTGTAGCTGCACCGCATCAAGAAACAGTCGCAGCGCGGCGGGTTGGCGTTCGCGCGACATATACAAACCATAAATACTGAGAGTTTTCGGCGTTAAGTCTGGCAGTACACATTGTAACTGACCGTTTGCTATCCCGGCGCGCGCCTCCATCTCTGGCACCATGGCAAGGCCACATCCGGCGATGGCGGCATCGCACAACACTGATGAGATACCAGCGCTGAAATTGCCGCTTACGGCTGTAGTCAGCGCATCGCCGTTGGCATCGTTAAACTGCCAACTCTGCCCGGCAAAGCGGCTGTAGTGCAGGCAATTATGCTGGCTCAGATCCTGCGGCGTTTCAGGGATACCATGTTTACGCAAATAATCGGGTGCTGCGCATACCACTGAAACACATTCGCCAAGACGACGGGCAATCGCGCCCGGTTCAGGATTGTCAGTGATTCTTACCGCTACGTCGATGCGCTCGCCTACCAGGCTGACCGGCTGATTGTTGATTTCTAACTCAATGCGCAGCAGTGGATAGCGCGCCAGAAATGCCGGGATCATCGGCCCCAGAATATGGGTCGCGGTGGAGTGCGCGCAGGCGACGCGCAATGTGCCCTGCGGTTCTCCCGGTTCACCCTGCCCGGTGATCTCATCGGCCAGACGTGCCAGCATGCGGGTTTTTTCCAGCACTTTTTCCCCGGCCGGGGTGATGGTCAGACGACGGGATGAACGGTGCAGCAAACGTGCACCTGCCCATTTCTCCATTTCATCCAGATAACGGCTCACCATCGGCCGGGAGATATCCAGCGCCCGCGCTGCGGCACTCAGGCTGCCAAGTTCACAGATGCGATTAAATACCGATGCCGCTGTCACTCTGTCCATCTGCTCTCCATCTGATCGTTTTATGAAACTGATCATCTCTATTTGCGGGAATTATAGCAGACGACAAAATCCTTACAATGGTGCGCTTACCGGCCATGTTGGCACTGAAAGGAAAATGAGATGAAGATGAAGTCACTGACGTTGGTGCTCGCACTGGCAGGCAGCCCGGCGTTTGCTGCCCCATTGCAATTGGCAGTTTACAATCCACAAGAGCAAGGGGTGTTTCCGGTATCGTCAACGCTGATTACCGGGCCACACGAAGCGCTGCTGGTCGATGCACAGTTCAGCCCGAAAGACGGCGAGAAACTGGTGAAGATGATTAAAGCCAGCGGTAAAAAACTCACGCAGATCGTGATTACCTCGGGCGATCCTGATTTCTACTTTGGCCTGGAGCCCATCGTCAAAGCCTTCCCTCAGGTGAAAATTGTCGCAGCACCGACGGTGGTTGAACATATCGAAGCCACCAAAGCCGCCAAGTTAGCGTATTGGGGCCCGAAAATGCCGGGCGGCGCGCCTACCCAACTTTATGTACCGCAGATCACCCATCAGACTTCGTTTAGCGTGGATGGCGAACGTATTGAACTGCTCCATGCGGATGATAAATCCGCCTATCTGTGGATCCCAGCCAACAAAGCCGTGCTGGGCGGAACCGCCATCGCTGCTGGCATCCACGTCTGGACTGCAGATACGCAAACGCCAGCCAGCCGTGAGCAGTGGCGCAGCGTACTAAGGGAAATTCAGCAGCTTAAACCGAAAGTAGTGATTCCAGGACACTATATTGGCACCCGCCCGGCAGGCGATAGCGCGGTGACCTTTACCCTTAATTATCTGCAGACTTTTGAAAAAGCACTCCAGCAGCACAAGGGGTCAGCAGAAGTGATTGAGGCGATGAAAAAAGCCTATCCGAATCTGCCGGATGAAAGCTCACTGGAGCTGAGTGCGAAAGTGAATACTGGCGAGATGAAGTGGTAATCACCGTGATGTGATGAGGTATCAGGTCGTTATTAATAACGACCTGACTTCATCATCACGCCATTAAGTTAATATTTGAATGACTGCAATCCAATCCCATTTTACTTAATAGTCAACCCCACCCTTACCTGCTAATTTCCCCGAGCCTGCAACATATTTATTATTCTCACAAAAGGGTTCGCGAAATGAATGCATTGCGACGTTTAGGTCTAATTTTATTTATTACACTAATGGGAACGCTTAGTATTATTTCAGCTCAAGCGGAAGCGCCACAAAAAGGCGGGACGCTGACGCTGATTTTACCCAGTGAACCGTCAGCACTGGTCGCGCTGGCAACAGTTGCGCAGCCTGTGATTGCCACCAGCGCCAAGGTCAATGAAGGTTTACTGACCTACGACTATAATCTCCATCCGCTACCACAGTTGGCTACTTCCTGGGAAATCAGCCCAGACGGCAAGCGCTATACTTTCCATTTGCGTAAAGGGGTGAAATGGCATGATGGTCAGCCCTTTACCTCTGCGGATGTCGCCTTTTCTCTCGATTTACTGAAGAAAACCCATCCGCGAGCCAAATCCACCTTTGCTAATGTCACTAGCATCGAAACGCCAGACGATTTGACAGCGATACTGGTGCTTAGCCATCCGGCACCCTATCTGATCACCGCGTTTGCCGCCGGAGAAACACCGATTCTGCCTAAACACATCTATGAAAACGGTGATGTGCTGAAAAATCCTAACAACAATGCACCGATTGGTACCGGGCCGTATATTTCCGAAAAATGGGAGCGCGGCAGTTACATTCTTTATAAACGCAACCCTAACTACTGGGATGCGCCAAAGCCTTATATCGACCAGCTGGTTGTGAAGTTTTCAACCGATCCCACCGTACGTTCACTGGCCTTGCAAACCGGTCAGGCTGATATTGGCTATCGTACGCCAGTCGCGCTCAGCGAGTTGAAGCGTCTGCAGGAAAACCCCAAATTAGAATTTGAAACCAAAGGCTATAACTACTCCAACAGCGTGGCCTCGATCCACTTCAACCTGGACGATAAGCTGTTTAAAGACCTGCGCGTGCGTCAGGCGATTGCGCACAGTATCAACCGTAAGTCGCTATTGAATGTGGTTTATTTTGGCTATGCCACCCCCACAGAAACGCCTGTTGGGCCTAACCTGAAAGCATTCCATAGCAACAAGCCTTCTCCTTATCAATACGATTTGGCAGCAGCAAACGCCTTGCTGGATGAGGCAGGCTACAAGAAAGGTGATGACGGTGTACGCCTGCGCGTCACGCTGGATTACAGCACCTTCGATGACACCTTCCGCCGCAACGCTGAATTTGTCCGGTCCGCACTCGCTCGCGTGGGTATCGCGGTGACATTGCGCTCGCAGGATCTGTCAACCTATGCCACACGCGTGTTTACTCAACGCGATTTTTCCTTCTCCATCGATCAGTATGCCAACCTGTACGATCCCACCGTAGGTGTGCAGCGCCTGTATTGGTCAAAGAACTACCGTCCGGGTGTGCCATTTACCAATATCTCTCATTACCAGAATCCACAGGTTGATCAATTGCTGGAAGCGGCTCAAACCGAGAACGATGCGGCGAAGCGCGTTGCGGAATTCCAGCAATTCCAGGACATCGTGCAGCAGGAACTGCCGGATATTAATCTGGCCTCTCCGCAATTTATCACCATCCGAAGTAAACATGTTCATGATGACTCGCCCACTGCCGATGGTCTGGAAGGTAATTTATCCAGCGTATGGATCGATAAGACAGCCAAATAATGCAGCGCTCGCAACAATAATTAATCCGGCAGATTAACGCTGCCGCTTTTCTTTATCATAAAAGCGCAAAACTTTTGCGCTTTTAATTGATTCTTCCCGTCAGCCCCCTTTGTTAACGTCAATGTTTATTATGCCATTCGGTATTTCCAGGGATCACAATCATGACGCAATCCATACACCAACCCGCCACCATTGGCATTCTGATGGTCAAAACTGCTTTTCGTCGCTACCAGGGCGATATTGGCAATCCGCAAACCTGGCGATTTCCGGTGCGCTATCAGGTGGTGGACGAGGCCATTCCTCAGCGCATGGGGCATTTGGGCGAACACGCGCTGCTGGAGCCGTTTAAGCGTGCCGCTCAGACCTTAATTGATCAGGGTGTTGATGGGCTCACCACCAGCTGCGGCTATCTTTCCTGGTATCAACAGGAACTGGCGGCCTGGTCACCGGTGCCCATCGTCACCAGCAGTTTGTTGCAGTATGTCAGCCTGCGCCAGTTCCTGCCGGCTAACCGCCCTCCGCTGATCCTAACGTTCGATGAGAGCACGCTAAAAGCGGATTATCTGACCCGTGTGGGCATTCCTGCTGAGGCGCAGGTGGCCGGTATGCCAGCAGATTCTGAGTTTGTGCGCTCTATCCGCGAAGGCGACAGCAGCGTCAACTGGGCAACCCTGGCCGATGAAGTGCTTAGTGCGGCGGCAAGCGCTTTACAACGCTTCCCCAACAGCGGCGCACTGCTGCTGGAATGCACCAACCTTGCGCCGTTTAGCGCGCTATTGCAGGCACGCTTTGGCCTGCCGGTGTATGACACACTGACGATGGTAAACAGCTTTCAGGCGGCTTTGCGCCCTCCGTATTGGGATCGGGGGGCACAATGGACCCTTTAATGTCGCGCAGCCACGCGGCCGATCGCCAACCCGTACGGCCGCTGTCACGCACCACCCGTCGCGTACTCTATGCACTGCGTGATGCACTGATTCAGGCGGTTCCCGCTGCGTTGGGGATCGTGCTGGTGGTATTCGTTTTACTGCAACTGGTACCCGGCGATGTGGTGGATGTGATGGCCAGCCAGTCTGGCAGTGCCTCCGCCGAAACCATGGCGTGGCTGCGAGCCGAATACGGTCTTGATCAACCTGTTCTGACGCAGTTCTGGAACTATCTGTGGCACCTTGCGCACTTCAGCCTCGGTTATTCTCCACGCTTTGGCACCGATGTCACCGGGCTGATACTCGGCCGTTTACCCGATACGTTATTGCTGATGCTGCTGGCACAAGCCGTTGCATTATTGGTCGGGATTGGCTTCGGCGTCGTTATGGCCGTCTGGGCCAATAAATGGCCGGATCGTCTGCTAACGCTGGTGAACCTGCTGTTGTATTCCCTGCCCGGCTTCTGGATTGGATTGCTGGTGTTACTGCTGTTTTCGGTGCAACTCAACTGGCTACCCAGCGGCGGCAACCAAACGATTGGGGCCAATCTTTCGGCCGGTGGCGCTTTGCTGGATAAACTGCAACACGCGCTGTTGCCAGTGCTGGCGCTCAGCAGTTATTTCATCGCGATTTATGCCCGCCTGACCCGCAGCGCATTGCTGGACGTCGCCAATCAGGATTTCATCCGCACCGCGCACGCCAAAGGTCTGGCACCATGGCGTATCGTACTGCGCCATATGCTGCGCTGCGCGCTGACGCCGGTGACCACTGTTGCAGGCTTGTATTTTGGCAATCTGTTGGGCGGTGCCGCAGTCATTGAAACCGTGTTCAGCTGGCCAGGATTAGGCAGCCTGGCGATGGAAGCCATCGTGGCGCGTGATTTCAATGTGGTGCTGGGCATACTGCTGCTGTCGGCCTTTATGGTGGTGATAGTGAATGTGCTGGTCGATGTGCTGCAAAGCCTGCTCGACCCGCGTATGGAGGGTCGCGCATGAAGGCCCTCACACTCTCATTCACGCCATTAGCCGCCTGGCGTCGTTGGTTTCGATCGCTGGAAGTGGTGCTGGGCAGTCTGCTACTGGCCATCGTGTTACTGATGGCATTATTGGCCGATTGGTTGTATCCCGATGACCCGCTGGAAATGGTGGCTCAACCGTTTCTCTGGCCGGGTGATGATGCGCACTTTCCCCTTGGCACTGATTCTCTCGGGCGCGATGTGGCAGCCGGAATTTTTCATGGCGCGCGGGTTTCTCTGCAAATCGGCACTATCGCGGTGGTGGTGAGCGTGGTGATTGGCCTGATTGCAGGGTCCAGCGCTGGGTATTTCGGTGGTAAAACTGACCGTGTCGTCACGCGTATCAGCGAGCTGTTCCAGACCTTCCCGGCTTTTTTACTGGTGGTGGTACTGGTCGCGATTGGACATCCCACGGTGAATTACATTGCTGGCGCGATTGGCGTAGCGAGCTGGCCGATGATTGCGCGGCTGGTGCGGGCGGAGTGCCGTCTGCTGCGCCATCAGGAATTTGTGCTTGCGGCACAAACGCTGGGTTACAGCCCGCTGCGGATTCTGTTGCGTGAAGTGCTGCCCAATCTGCTGCCCACCTTGATCGTTACGCTGTCCGTGATGATGGCCAGTGCCATTTTGACAGAGTCCTCATTAGGTTTTCTCGGCTTCAGCGATCCCAATCGCATCAGTTGGGGCGGCATGATTGGCGATGGTCGCCAATCATTGCAAAACGCCTGGTATCTGGCGGTACTGCCTGGCAGTGCACTGGCCGCGACCATACTTGCGCTGAATTTACTGGGCGATGCGCTCAATGATTGGCTCAACCCGCGTCGTAAAGGAGCATATCAATGAGCGCAATACTGGAATTTCGTCACTTCTCTGTCCACTTTGATGGGCGTTATGCGGTACAGGATCTCAATCTCAGCGTGCAGCCTGGCGAGATGTTGGCGCTGGTTGGCGAATCGGGCAGTGGCAAATCGATCAGTGCTCTGGCGGCTTTGCGTTTAACGCCACCAGCCGCCACGCTGGAAGGTGAGATTCACTACCGGGGTTTAAACCTACTGGCACAGCCAGAGGCCACATTACGCCGGCTACGTGGCAAGTCCATCGCCATGATTTTTCAGGATCCGATGACCTCGCTGAACCCCGTGCTAACAGTCGGACAACAGTTGGCAGAAAGCGTGCAGTTACATCTTGGCTTGAACCGGCATGAGGCGCGTCAGCGTGCCATTACCCTATTGGAGCAGGTGAATATTGCTCACCCACAGCAACGCGTTGATGATTATCCACACCATTTCTCTGGCGGCCAGCGCCAGCGCATTATGATTGCCATGGCGATTGCCTGTGAACCCACTCTGTTGATTGCTGATGAGCCCACTACGGCGCTGGATGCCACCGTGCAGCGCCAGATTCTGAAGCTGCTCGATCGGCTGCGCCATGAACTGGGCATGAGCGTGCTGTTTATCACCCACGATCTTGGATTGGTCGAGCAATATGCCGATCGCGTGGCGGTATTGTATCGCGGCGTAAAAGTCGAAGAGAGCAGTAAGGCCGCGCTATTCCATCAACCGCAACATCCGTACAGCCGTGGACTGCTGGGGGCTTCGTTACATGCAGGGGAAACACCCCATTATCGTCAGCGCCGCCTGACAGAGATCGTGCATCAACCAGACGGCCCGCCGCGGCTTGTGACGCCGGAAGCCCCCACGTTAAGGGCGATTGATGCTCAGGCATCTCCGCTGTTGGCAATCAGTCAGCTGCAGTTCCGTTATCCTTCCATGCCAGCGGGTAGCGCTTCAGTGCGGGATGTGTCATTGCATATCCAACCCGGAGAGACACTTGGGCTTGTCGGCGAATCTGGCTGTGGTAAATCAACGCTGTCCCGACTGCTGTTAGGATTGTTAAAACCGGATAGCGGACAGATTCATTTCGCCGGTGAGCGGTTAGATCATCTTAACAACCGACAGCGTGCGGCATGGCGGCCGCGCATCCAGATGATCTTTCAGGATCCGTTCTCCTCACTCAATCCGCGTCATACGGTGGAAGAGATTCTGCGAACACCTTTACGCGTTCATGCCAGAGGCTCGCACACTGAGCAACTGCGTGCGGTGCACGAGATGCTTGAGCAGGTTGGCTTACCATTAAACGTGCTAAAACGCCATCCACATGAGTTTTCTGGTGGGCAGCGTCAGCGTATTGGCATTGCCCGCGCACTGATTCTCAACCCGGATTTGCTGATTTGCGATGAACCAGTGTCAGCGTTGGATGTGTCGGTTCAGGCGCAAATTTTGAATCTGCTGGTGAGTCTTAAACAGCAGCGCAACCTGTCGCTGCTGTTTATCTCCCACGATCTGGCGGTGGTTCGTTACATCGCGGATCGAGTGATGGTGATGTATCAAGGCGAGATTGTGGAGCAAGGCGACCATCAGCAGATCTGGCAGCGACCGGTGCATGCTTATACGCAGCAGTTGCTGGCGTCGGTGCGTCCTGCCACTGCACCGCCATTGCTGACGGCGACAGGGTGATCGACTTAATCTGGATAAAGGAAAAACTTATACCTCCATCCCTGCTCGATATTGGCCCCACTTCAGCACCGAGTTAACACCAATCGACAGGAAAGGTTCCGATGGCGTGAGATTCGGGCCAGGTGATTGGGTGAGGAAATCGATCAGTTCGTTTTTCTCACCTGCGATCATATCCGCAATCAATTTGCCGGTGGCTGTCCCGCGCGTAATGCCCAACCCGTTGCAGCACAGCGCACCATAAACATTCGGTGCCAGCTTGCCAAAGAAGCCTTCGTGGTTTTCCGACAGGCAAATCGCCCCGCTCCAGGTGTATTCAAAATCCACCTGCGGCAGCATCGGGAAACGACGTTCAAACGATTTGCGATGGTTTTCCAGATACTGCTTAAGGTATTTCTCGCGTGGTCGTCCATCCGGATGGAAACTGAAACTGTTGCGCACCAGAATACGATTATCCACCGTACGACGAATAGTGCTGCCAAACGGATGCGCCGGAATCACCCCCCACACCGCTTTGCCACCTAAACGCGCTTGTTCATCTTCAGTCAACGGACGTGACAGGCTGCCGTAAAGGAAAGTCGGCAACAAACGGCGCTGCAGGAAACCAAAGTGCGATGCAAATCCGTTATTAACCAGGATCAACGTATCAGCGGTGATGCTGCCTTTGTCATGCACCAACGTCACTTTGTCACCATAATCAATCGACGTAATCGGCGTGTATTCGTAAAGCGTGACATTCGCGGGCAGATTATCCGCCAGACCTTTAACCAATGCAGAAGGTTGCAACAAGATGGTGCCGGGAATAAACAGCGCCTGCTTGTAATAAGAAGTGCCAATGTGATCCGGCAGATCTTTACCCGAGATCATTTCGGATTCACGCCCAATCTTTGCCAGTCCGCTGCGATAGGCTTCAAGAATCGCCGTACCCTGCTCACCTACTGATGCCTGATATTTACCGGATTCGGTCATCTGACATTCGATGCCGTGTTCCTGCACAATCTGACGCAGATAGTTTTGCCCTAATGTATTCAGCTTCAGGACTTTATTCGCAATGGTGACGTCACCAATGTAATCCTTCGCGCCGATATCATGGGGTACATCGATGGCAAAACCAGCGTTACGCCCTGCCGAACCATATCCCACCTCCTGCGCCTCAATCAGCACCACTTCATCGTTGGGAAAATTCAGCGCCAGTTGTCGTGCTGCTGCCAGGCCTGTTAAGCCAGCACCCACAATCGCGAAGCGTACTTTTTTCTGGCCAATATGCGCCGGACGCGGGGTACGTGCTGCACTGGTATGAAACCAACCCGGCATCGAATCATCAGCAGGCAGTGAGGTGATCTTTTGCAATTCCGTTACTCCAATACACGTTTTTCATTTTTTGTACTGGCGGATTGCCCGTACAACGTAGGGTTTTTTAGCGGTGTAAAGCGTAAGTATTTAGTGCATTTCACAAGTATTTATCATGTATACCTGATGTATAAAGTTTTACTGAATCTCATGAAATGTTGTCAATATGATCACGATACGATTGTGTTATGGATCGCAAAAATGGGAGGAAATCTGGTGCAGAAAATCGCAGATTTTATCGACTGCGAATTTTCAGAATGGAAGTGGTATGAAGAGGTACAGATAACCTAACGCTGGCTACCAAAAGTCACTGTCGAATAATTGGCAAACAGCCTTTAGGGCCCAGTTCCAGAAGGGTCATAATGTCGAAAGTAAAGCCACTGACCTACAGATAAGCCCATGACTGCTCCTTTAATGAACCACCCAGTTTTGTTAATATTCATTGCCAACTGAGGAGAGAGTGATGCGCACGCTAACCGAACAAAAAAGAACTGACATTATTAACGCCGCTTCAGCCGTGTTCCTGGAACAAGGATATGAGCGAGCTTCAATGGATAGCGTTGCAAAGCAGGCCGGTTGCTCGAAAGCGACACTTTATAATTACTTCACGTCTAAAGAGAGCCTGTTCGAAGCGGTTGTCAGATGTTTTAGTACTAATTTTCTGATGCGTGCGGCTGATGAACTTCACAGTCAGGAAACTCAATACTTGCTGTTAACTGAGAAGCTACAGCGTTTTGGTGAAGGCATGCTGGGAGCGCTTACCTCAGATTGGAAGGCTCTGCAGTTGTACCGAATGGTGGTTGGTGAAGCGGGCCATTCCGATATCGGCGCGCTTTTTCATGAATCCGGTGTGCGTGAGAGTATGAACGCCCTGACGACGGTAATGGAGCATCACATCGCCAGCGGGGAATTGATCGGCGGCAGCCCATCCTTACGCGCTAAACAATTTTCAGCATTGGTAAAAGCCGAAGTCGATGAATTATTCCTTCAGCGAACGTTGCCGAATTATACGAAAAGTGAGGTGACGACCATGGTGCAAAATGCCGTTACGTTGTTCCTTAAAGGTGCTGGTAAGAGCATCTGAAATTTGGCTGACAAAATGGAAATAAGCGCCACCACCACGATGGTGTCGATAACCAGCAGCATTAACAAGGGTTTGAGGCGCGCCCCCCAAACCCTGACCGCATAAAAACCGCCTCGTTTTATGCCTAATTGCCAGAGATAAATTAACTCCACGAGATTGCGGATGGCGCGGATGAGCAAAAATACAATTGCTGCAAATCCGGCCATCATCCCACCAGCTTTCCGATAACCATTCTATTCGACACTAACGAACGTCTTGCTTTCACTTCTCTGCCCCCGCATCACGATGTAACACCCTGAAACCTTTTCTTGACAGATTTATGCTAACTGATATTAACTAAACCGTACAGTTCATTTATCAAGTCTATCGGAGAGTCTTAAGATGAGTCGTTTGTTTAGCCCGTTGTGTCGTAGCCTTGTATTCGCGGCCGCTTTTACCGCTGTCGGTTGTTCCTCAACTGGCCCGGTGAAATATTCTGGTATCCCATCGGCATCACGCATGTCACCTAATGCTTCGGACGACAATGACCGAATTCCTTACCGTTATGCGGCTCCAGTGGACTGGAGTAAATATCGCAGCATCAGCATTGAACCGGTGGATATCTATAGCGGAAGTGATGCGCAATTCAATGACTTGTCTGTAGATGATCGTCGTCAACTGGCTGATTATATGCGTAAAAAATTTGAGGAAGTGCTTGCGGAGAAATTCATCACTAATGCCCCTGCCGGTACGGCCCCAGCGCTAAAATTGAAACTGACGCTGACCGGCGCTGATACCACGCCGCAAGTGATTGGCACCTTCACAAAGTTTGATTTAGCCGGCGGACCTTACAATATCGTACAGTCGGTACGTGGAGGACGTGGCTTGATGAGTGGATACGTTAATTTCGCCGTAGAGGTGAAGGATGTGAGTTCAAATGAACTATTGTTGGCTTACGTCGCAGAACAATATCCCAACGCCATGAACGTAGGTGCAACATTTGGTTCGCTAAGTGCGGCAGAAACGGGAATTGATAAAGGGGCTGAGCAACTGTTAGAGAAATTACGCCAGTAATTCAGCAGTGGTAAAGGCTGCCAGCTCCTATTCGGCAAGCTGGCAGCATCAGAACTCAGTGCAGATTATTTCTTCTTATTTAACATCGATTTTAAATCCGCAAAGGGATTATAGGTTGCTGCTTCTACATCGTTCTGCGCATCCTCCCCGGCCACCACTCGGGTGCCGTACATGTCAGCTTCGGTATACTTAGAGTGCTCATGGTCGTGACAAAAAAGACATAACAACTCCCAGTTACTGCCATCTTCCGGGTTATTGGTATGGTCATGATCGATATGATGCACAGTGAGTTCGCGCAGGTTGGAGTAAACAAATTCACGTGAGCAGCGTCCACAAACCCATGGATAAATTTTTAATGCTTTCTCACGGTAGCCGCTTTCCAGCCGTGCATAGTTTTTCGGGATTAGTGCCATTGCTAATGTTACCTGTTTCGCAGAGATTTTTCGGGTGTTAGTGCGGCCAATATAACGCAAAACCTTAGCCCGCGCGTGCTGATTTCGCCGGACTGTTTCAGGGGTGCAGCAGTGAGTCCTGTTGAACCTCGAACAGAGCAATCAGATGATCAGCGACCACTCAAACGCGTCTGGAAATGAGTCAAATCATCTGCGCTCAGCTTCACGGATTACGCAGCAACTGTACCTCCTCATCACTTGGTATTACTTGCTTTACAATGCAAGTCGCATATTCATGACAAAAGCGCTACAGCACCTTGGTACACATCCGCGACTGCTGATAAATTGCTGTCACCTCTTTTGATAAGGAATATCGAATGCCTGAATACTGTTTTTATAAAAAAAGAAACCAGACCATGGCGCTGCAAAAATCAGATATTAAGGCAGCGACTCTGTTAACCCGTCAGGGATTCGAAAAGCAGTTTGAAGAAGTCAACGCGGCTGATGAAAAGTCAGCACTTTCACGCTTTGATGACATCCGAAAAGAAAAACGCATAGACCAGCACAACTTTCGGGCAGGGGCTATAACGATGCCGCTCATTGGGATTTTAACCGCTATCGCTAGTCTTTTTTTCCGGAAAAAATAACCAGCGTTAATCAGGCTTAACTCTCCAAACCTTTAGAAAACGCTTAACTAAGGAATCCCGTGTTAGCCAATATCCTTGTTGCTCTCGTCGCCGTGATTCATATCTACATTCTGGTGCTGGAGATGTTTCTGTGGGAGACGAATACAGGTCGTAAAGCCTTTAAGCTCAGTGAAAACTTTGCGCGCGAAACACGTGTACTCGCCGCCAATCAAGGCCTTTATAACGGTTTTCTGGCTGCGGGTTTACTCTGGGGGTTATGGCTGGGCGAAAACGGCGTACCTGTCACTCTGTTCTTCCTCACCTGCGTGTTGATTGCCGGAATCTTCGGAGCGATGACCGCCAGCCGGAAAATTCTCTACGTGCAAGCCCTTCCGGCACTGATTGCGTTGCTGGCATTACTCCTGCGGTGATACCCCAATTCATCCGAATCTCAAACCTCGCCGTGATCAGCCTACGCATTACAGGTATAATCCGGCCAGGTTTTAACGGATTTTAGAGACGAAGATGACAAAACTCACCTTACAAGAGCAGATGCTCAAAGCTGGATTAGTTTCCACCAAGAAAATGGCCAAAGTGCAGCGCACTGCCAAGAAGTCTCGCGTACAGGCACGTGAGGCCCGCGAAGCCGTTGAAGAGAATAAAAAAGCGCAAATTGAGCGTGATAAACAATTAAGCGAGCAGCAGAAGCAAGCCACTTTGTCCAAAGAGTACAAAGCACAGGTTAAGCAACTGATCGAAATGAATGCTATCACCGATGCTAAAGGGACGATTGATTTCAACTTCACCGATCACAATTTAATTAAAAAAATTGCCGTGGATAAAGCCACACAAACACAGTTGATCAATGGCCGTCTGGCGATTGCACGTCTGGCTGTAGATAGCAATGGCGAAAGCAAATACGCGATTATCCCCGCCAGCGTAGCTGATAAAATCGCCCAGCGTGATGCAGATAGCATTGTATTGAACAGTGCATTAAGTCAGGAAGAGCAGGATGAAGACGATCCGTACGCGGACTTCAAAGTACCTGATGACTTAATGTGGTAATCAATACCGCCCGTGTCAAAACGGGCTGGTATGTCGCGCAGTGATGCTCTCCCCGCTGATGGGATGAACAAAATGCAATTCACTGGCGTGCAGCATCAGCCGGGGAGTCTTTTCCGTGCCCGGCTGCAATAACCCGCCATAGAGATCACATCCGAGAATCGGGTGGCCCAATTGCTGGCAGTGAATACGCAATTGATGCGTGCGACCCGTTTCTGGCGTGAGCTGCACACGTGTGACCGGCAACAGCGCACCATCATCCCCTTCACGAGCTAAGCGCTCTAATACCTGATAGCGCGAACGCGCAGGCTTCCCCGTCTCGGCACAAATCGACATCAACGGAAACAGTGCCGGGTCTTTTGCTATCGCCGCATCGATCATCCCTTCGTCGTCGTGCAGATGTCCGCACAGCAATGCAGTGTAAATTTTAGTCACGGTGCGTTGGCTGAATTGCTGGCACAGCATGGCGTTGATTGCTTTATTGCGCGCCACCACCATCAATCCAGACGTACCGAAATCAAGGCGATGCACCAGCGTGCAGCCGGGGAACAACTTCACCAACCGGTGATGCACGGAATCAAGATTTTGTGGGTTCTTTCCTGAGAGGCTGAGCAGACCGCTGGGTTTATCGATTAACACCAGATGCTCATCCTGATAGAGGATTGAGATCTCTTCGGAACAAGGTGGAGCAACAAAGTTATCGATAATCGTGGTCATCAGACTGCCGGGCTGGAAAGTGGATGCGGATGATACCCAATTTTTATCAGACTGACGAATTTTGCCCTCTTCTCCCGGCCTCTCGCTCGCACAGCAGAAATTTATCGTCCAGACTTACAGCAAAGGCGTAGTCTGCGCAGGCAATGTGCTTTACACTGCGCGCTGCAAAAAACTGATTAGATTAACGATTAAGTAGGCGGTAATGGCGATGAACGGAACGATCACAACCTGGTTTGAAGACAAAGGTTTTGGATTTATTAAAGATGAAAACGGAGATAACCGTTATTTCCATGTGATTAAGGTCGCCAACCCTGATCTGATTAAAAAAGATGCGGCAGTGACGTTCGAACCTACCACCAATAACAAAGGTTTATCGGCCTTTTCGGTGAAAGTGATACCGGACAGCAAATACATCTTTATCGCCGGTGAGCGTCTGAAGCTCACGTCGATTAAATCCTTCGTGGTTTACAGTGAAGAAGAGCCGGTTGATACCCGCATTGATAAAGAAAACACCGTGCTGTCGGTGGGCATTCTGATGAACAACATCAAACCCAAGACTGACGTGAAGCCTGATGAAATGCGTTCCGTGAAAAAGCTGGCGGTGACCACCTTCCAGGGTACGACGCTGATCTTTACCGAAGATGAAATCGACATTGATGCCGCAGTGAAAATGCTCAAAGTTTAAATTGGGAGCCAATAATGAATAACGAAATTCCACTGAAATATTATGACATCGCCGAAGAGTATGCGTCTGAATCGGAACATGATGTCAACGAAGCAGAACTCGATGCGCTGGCGCACTACTTCCAGTTGTTGTTGACTCGTCTGACTAATAATGAAGAGATCAGCGAAGAGTCGCAGCAAGAGATGGCCCGTGAAGCGGGTATTCAAGCGCTGCGTATCGATGAGATTGCTAACTTTTTGAATGAGTGGGGCAACGAGTAAGCCCTATTGTTTATTGATACTCTACGCATTTCAAGGCGGCCATAAGGCCGCCTTATCGTGTCAAAATCCACAACCCTGGAATTACAGCTTATCCCCTTCAGGTGACTGCACTAAATCGTCCGCTTTTAACCCCTGCGGCGCGATAAAGATCTCCATATTTTCGCGCGACAACTCCCAGTGCTCGAACACCAAATCCACTACCTTCTGCTCATCTCGCGCTTCAATCGCGCTGATAAAGGCATCGTGGTGTTCGGCGGCTAACTGCAGGCGACGTTCCATATCTTCATTTTGTGGCCGGAAGAAGGTGTGGCCAATGCGACAGTGATCGATCAGCAAGCGCCCCAGGCTAGGTTGCAGATAAGGATTACCCGCCATCTCGCCCATGATTTCGTGGAAACGATTGTTCTCCAGTGCCAGCGCTTCGGCATCTCGCGTTTGCACCGCTTTACGGAAGCGCTTTTGCGTCTCTTTCAGCGATTTCAGTTGAGAAGGTTTAAAATTTTGTACCGCCAGTCGACCGGTAGCGGCGTAGATCATCGGCGCAACAAGGAAGAAATTGCGCAGTGTGGAATGGCTCATCGGGATGACGCGTACGCCGCGTTTTTCGACGATTTCCAGGTAGCCTTCTCCAGCCAGACGCTGGAACACTTCACGCACAGGGGTGCGGGATAAACCGTATTGTCCCGTCAGGCTGGCTTCATCCAGCAGTTCGTCTGGGTCCAGTTCCATGGTCAAAATTAGGCGCTTTAAATCTTCGTATAACGCTGCTTTTCCCGATCTCAATGTGACCTCCTGTGATGACATTCCGCACGTGATTCCTGCTTAACCTACAGAAAAAGTGTGTATACAGCAAAAATAATTATGGGATATTTCGTGCATTCTGCGGTGGATCACAGAATAGGGAATGATTGGATTACAAGGAGTTACAGAAGAAAAAACCGAGACATCAATTGCAGGAAATTATCCTATTTTCAGGATATACCCGCCATCCATGGCGGGTATTAAGCTTACTCAGCAGGTACATCAATCCAGATGGTTTTCAGTTCGGTGTACTGATCGAGCGCGTACACCGATTTATCGCGGCCACCAAAACCAGACTGTTTATAGCCACCAAATGGCGTGGTCGCATCACCTTCACCAAAGCAGTTCACCGTCACGGTTCCCGCGCGTACTGCACGTGAAACACGAATTGCACGGCTCAGCTTACCGGTGTAAACCGAGGCTGCCAGGCCGTAATCGGTGTCGTTCGCCAGCGCGATGGCTTCAGCTTCGGTTTTGAAGGTGGTGACACACAGCACCGGCCCGAAGATCTCCTCGCGGAACAGCGCGCTTTTCGGCGTCACGCCATCCACAATGGTCGGCTGCACGTAGATACCACGATCGGTGAATCCGCCCTGAATGATGCGTAATCCTTCTTTGCGCGCGGTCTTCAAATAATCACTGACCTTGCAGAAATGCTCAGTGGTGATCATGGTGCCAAGGCGATTCTCCGGATCCAGCGGGTTGCCCATGCGCCATTCACCGAGCTGCTCAGCGATCTGCGCCAGCAATTTATCCTTCACCCCTTCCTGCACCAGCAGTCGGGAAGTTGCCGAGCAGTTTTCGCCCATATTCCAGAATGCGCCATTCAACACATTGGCGGCAACGCTGGCCAGATCCTCGGCATCATCGAACACCAGCGCCGGGTTTTTCCCGCCGCATTCCAGCACGATCTTCTTCAGATTCGATTCGGCTGAATAGTGCAGGAAGCGACGTCCCGTT
The DNA here is from genome assembly GCF_020179835.1 of Pantoea sp. alder81. GTDB lineage: Bacteria > Pseudomonadota > Gammaproteobacteria > Enterobacterales > Enterobacteriaceae > Pantoea. The sequence continues at coordinate 299,520 of NZ_JAIUDA010000005.1, forward strand.
GCGGTTGAACCGGTGAAGCTCACCATATCGATGTCTGGGTGCAGGCCAATAGGCTCGCCCACTTCTTTGCCAGTTCCGGTGACAATGTTGAGCACGCCAGCCGGAATACCCGCTTCATGCGCGAGTTCCGCCACGCGTAATGCCGTCAGAGAAGTTTGCTCAGCGGGTTTTACAATCACCGAGCAACCCGCAGCCAGTGCAGGACCGATTTTCCACGCCAGCATAAGCAGCGGGAAATTCCATGGCAGCACACAGCCCACCACACCAATCGGCTCGCGAACGATCATCGCCATCGCACCGTTGCCGGTTGGCGCGGTCTGGTCGTAGAGCTTATCGATGGCTTCCGCATGCCAGCGAATCACGTGAATCGTCTCCGGCACGTCGACTGCCAGACACTCACTCACCGGTTTGCCGCTGTCGAGGCTTTCCATCACCGCCAGTTGCGTGACTTCGTTTTCCAGCAAATCAGCCAGCTTGAGTAGTACGGCTTTGCGCTCGCCGGGATGAAGCTGGCTCCAGCTGCCGGCTTCAAAGGCGCTACGTGCGCCCTGCACTGCCAGGTTCACATCAGCGCTATCGCATGCTGCGATATGCGTCAGAATCTCGCCCGTCGCAGGATTGGTGGTTTCCAGTGTTTTGCCGGAAACCGCCGCAGTAAAACGTCCGCTAATGAACGCCTGATCCGGGAACCGCAGTTCCCGCGCCACGTTCACCACATCACTCAGCGTTTGTACCTGTTTCATGCGCACTCCTTAAAGCACTGCAACGGCAGCCACATTGCGTTTTACACCGTCGATCACGGCCTGCAACTGCGCTTTCTCATCTTCTTCCAGTCCCTGCAGTGGTGCACGCACCGGGCCTGCTTTCAGTCCTGCCAGTTCTGAACCGTACTTAATGGACTGGACAAATTTTCCGCCATCCAGGAAGTTCATCAGTGGCATCATCGCGGCCATGATCTTACGTCCTTTATCGAAATCTTTTTCCACGACGCACGCGTTGTATAGCGCGACGTGCTCGCGTGGAATGAAGTTAGAACCGGCACACACCCAGCTACGCGCGCCCCAGGCGAAGAACTCCAACGCCTGATCGTCCCAACCACAAGACAGTGCAATATTCGGGAATTGACACGCCAGCAGGTGCAGATTGTTGAAATCACCTGAACTCTCTTTGATCGCCACGACGTTATTCGAACGGCTCACTTCGCGGAAGTAAGTCTCGCCCATAGAAATGCCCATTCGTCCCGGATAGTTGTACAGCATGATCGGCAACTGAGCGGCTTTGTCGACGGTCAGCGCATGGTGGGCGTTTTCCAGCTCGGTCGGCAGCGCATACGGCGGTGAGGTTACCAGAATGGCATCGGCTTTATGGTCACGAGCATGGGTAGCGAAAGCCACCGCGTCTTCTGTGCGGATAGCGCCAGTCCCAACAATCAGTGGCAGACGATTGCCAATCACTTTACGTGCATGTTCAACCAGAGACAGACGCTCTTCTGCGCTTTGTGCATAATACTCACCGGTTGAACCACCGATAATGATGCCGTGCACGCGCGCTTCAATCAGCGATTCGAGGACGTTAGCGAACGCTGCGAAATCGATGCTGCCGTCTGCTGCGTAAGGGGTAATTGCCGGGGTGTAGATACCTTCAAATGTCATCACGAAATCTCCAGGTGAATTCAGGACCAAATGCAACGCCGTGTGGTTGCGTTTGTTAACAATTTGCATATCGCATGGAGAGAGGTCAATCGGGATAAGTTTTTTGTATACGTGAAAAATACAAAGGAAATACTATCAGATGGAACATTCCTACCAACAGTTAACTTATGTTCATTATTAATCAATTACTTAAATTATTTTTAGTGACGTAATAATTTTCTAAATGAATTCAGATAACGATCACATTCCATGACTATCGTCTCCCCTGATGTATTTACACTGCGCGTCAAGCGGCATAGTTTTATGCTGGTTTTAACCTGAATTTAACAGGTAAGCTTGCACCGGCATTTCAGGTGAACATTGTGCAGAAGAGGTAGCGGGTGATGCCCCAGAAGAAAGCGACGCTCATAGGTTTAATTGCCATCCTGTTATGGAGCGCGATTGTTGGATTAATCAAAAGTGTCAGCGAAGGCTTTGGCCCGATCGCTGGAGCGGCGTTGATCTACAGCTGCAGTGCGATACTGCTGCTGTTCAGCGTGGGATTTCCCAACCTGAAGAAATTTCCCCGCCGCTACGTGATTATCGGCAGTGTACTGTTTGTCTGCTATGAACTCTGCCTGTCGCTTTCGCTCGGGTTTACCCATAGCGGACGGCAGGCGATTGAAGTGGGGATGGTGAATTATCTGTGGCCAAGTATGACTATTGTACTGGCGGTGATTGTTAACAGACAGAAAGTTAGCCCACTGATTATTCCGGGCGTGATTTTAGCCGTGGCAGGAATTTGTCGCGTGTTGGGTGGCGATCAAGGGTTTTCGGTCAGTGAGATGACGAACAATATAATGGAAAACCCGTTAAGCTATGGTCTGGCTTTCACCGGCGCCATCATTTGGGCCATTTATTGTGTGGTCACAAAAAGAATTGCCAATGGTAATAACGGTATTACGCTGTTCTTTATTTTAACTGCATTAACGTTATGGGTTAAATACCTTATTTCGCCCCAACCCGAATTTGCCCCCTCTTTCAATACGTGGATCTCACTGGCGCTGGCGGCGATGGCGATGGGATTCGGTTACGCGGCGTGGAACGTCGGCATTCTGCATGGTAATGTGACGGTGTTAGCCGCCGCTTCTTACTTTATCCCGATCATTTCGTCAATTTTAGCGGCCTTTATTCTCAACTCGCACCTTACCCTCGCGTTTTGGCAAGGCACGGCGATGGTGAGCCTGGGGTCATTAGTCTGCTGGTGGTCAACACGCACCGTCGTCGCCAAAAGTGTTAGCAGTAAGATTTCTGAATAATGCTTCGGGAGGCGTTATCGCCTCCCGCAAAAAAGTCACATTAAAATTATAAAGCCATCAATTGTATTTATCCGACTATCCTGCACCGGAGGAAATGATATATGAAACAATTCCATTAGCGCCATCCAATCACCTCGTTGTTAATTTCTGTTCTGAATAACACTTTTATCACCGCTACAGGTTTATATTTATCTGGCGTCCTGATGATGTTAAGCACCCATCGCAGATTGTGCTTAATTCAGTCGCATTGGCGTAGTTAAGCTCAATCACGCCGAAAAGAAACAGGAGTAAAACATGTCAAATAACATGTCTGTTGAAGATGTCCCTATCAGCCGCTTCCACCGCTTATTAACGGTGCGCTCAGGCGGCGGCTCTTTCGTCGATGGCTATGTGCTGAGTATTATTGGTATAGCCATGACGAAAGTGTCGCCGGCCTTGGGTCTCAGCCCATTATGGGAAGGTCTCATTGCGGCTTCTGCCCTCATCGGGATTTTCTTTGGTGGCTTTATGGGCGGCGTTTTGACCGATCGCCTCGGCCGCCGCATAATCTACTTCGTTGGTCCCACCCTCTTTATTCTCTGTTCACTGGCGCAGTTTTGGGTACAAAGCGGAGAAACGCTATTTGCCCTGCGCTTTCTCACGGGCATCGCTGTAGGTATTGAATATCCTGTTGCCACGGCCTTTTTAGTCGAGTTTATGCCGAAGAAGTCGCGCGGCCCTTGCCTCGCCACGTTAACTATTCTGTGGTTTGCTGGAGCAGCCACGGCGTATCTGGTGGGTGAAGCCCTGTTGAATTTCGGTGGTGCGGAGGCCTGGCGCTACACGCTGGCGAGTACGGCTGTCATCGGTGCCCTGCTGATGCTGGTGCGCATGGGCACGCCTGAATCACCGCGATGGCTGATCAGCAAAGGGCGGCATCAGGAAGCAGAAGCAATTATTCGCCGCGTGTATGGTGCCAGCTTCAGTTTAAAGAACCTGCCAGCACAACCTGAAAACAATCACCTGTCATTTGGTAGCCTGCTGCATTCTGGCTATGGCAAACGCATGGCGTTCGTGACCATTTTCTGGACCTGCTCGGTCATCCCTGTGTTCGCCGTCTACGCCTTTGCACCTAAAGTTTTGCAGGCGCTGCATCTGAGTGGTGACTGGGCATCCTATGGTTCTATCGCCATTACCCTGTTGTTCGTGGTGGGATGCATTATCGGCACGCGTTTGGTGAACTCACTGGGACGCCGCAAACTGCTGCTGCACAGTTTCTTGTGGTCTGGTCTGGCACTGTTGTTGCTGGGTGCCTTGCGTGATGGCCCTTCGATGATCATCCTGCTGATGTTTGGTGCTTACGCCCTGTTTATCGGCGGCGCTCAGGTGCTGCAACTGGTCTATCCTAATGAAATATTCCCAACTGAAATTCGCGCCGGAGCCGTCGGTATCGGCACATCGATGTCACGTATCGGCGCGGCGGTCGGGACTTATCTGGTGCCAATTTCACTGCAAACTATCGGCATTGGCTCCACCATGTATATTGCTGCGGGCATTACGTTTATCGGCCTGACCGTGTCGTGGTTCCTGGCACCGGAAACCGCTTCGCGCAATCTGGATGATGCGGCATCGCTGGATGAAGAAAGCCCAGCGCCATCCGTTTCTGGCAAGCTTTCTAAGCATTCACACTAACGAAAAAGGGGCCATTTCGGCCCCTACTCTTTAACCAATCTCTCCACCACGCGCCGCCGTTTACGAAACGAGCTGGGCGTTTCGCCGTACTGCTTGCGGAACCAGGCAATCAAATGTGAAGCATCGGCAAACCCCGTTGCGGTAGCGATGGCATTAATGCTGTTGCTGGAATCCGCCATCAGCTTGCGCGCCTGCTCCAGCCGCATACGCCGCCAGTAAACCGCCGCCGAGTAACCGGTGCATTTGGTGAAAATCAAATTGAGCTGACGGAAAGTCACCCCGGCAAAATCAGCCACATCGGCCAGCGGAACCGGCGAATCGAGGTGATGTTTCATAAACTCAATCACCTTATTCACCAGTTCATTTTCGTAGACATCCGGCTCGTTGAGCGTGTTCTTTTGCAGTGTCTTTTTAACTGGCGCAGCAGGCTCCTCCACCAGCAGATATTTCAATACTTTCTGTGAGCGCACCAGCCCACAATGCTGGCGGATCAGATCGGCAGCGAGATCGATCGCCGTGCCGCCGGGGCAGGAAATGATGCCGCCATCTTTGATATAGGTTTTATCGATGACCGGAATCGCTTTCGGGAATCGCAGACGGAATTCATCACGCGTGGTGAAGTGGATCGCGCAATGGCGTCCATCCAGCAGGCCCGCGTTGCCAGCAACAAAGGCACCGCTGCACAGCGTAATGATCGGAATGTTACGTGCATGCAAGTCGCGTAGCGCCTGCAACAGCCACGTCGGCGACTGGCGGGTTTCTTCCAGCAATCCTCCCGCCACGACAAAATAATCCCAGCGTTTAGTAAAATCGAGCTCGGCTGTCGGCGAAACCGGCAATCCGCAACTGGCCGTAACTGGCTGATTATCACAGGTCATCCACTCCCAGCGGCAAAAAATCTGGCGACTGGTAAACGATTCGTCTGCCGCAAAACGCAGTGACTCCACTAGCCCCGCAACGGAGGCCAGGGTAAAACTTTTCATCAGCAAAAAGCCGATGGTGAGATCCGGTTTCGGTTCGCCAGGTTGCTCGGCGAAAGCTGTTTGCGGCATGTTATTCAGGTTCCTGCAATCCGCCCAGTTTACTTAACAAGCGCTTTAGATCGGCGATATCCTGGCTGTCGAGGCCTGCGGTGATCATCTTCTCTGCGCTTTTTGCCTGCTCAATCATACGATTCAGCATCACTTCCCCTTCTGCGGTCATTGATACCAATTTTCGACGGCGATTATTCACGTCTGTCACCACATTCAGTAAACCACTTTTACTCATGCGGTCAATCACATAGGTTCCGGTGGCTTTATCAAATCCGGCACGCTGACCCAGCGTTTGCTGATCACAGGCTGACTCCTCGGCCAGTACCACCAGAATCGCGTATTGCACGGCTGAAAGGCCAGTCTCCACACACTGCGACCAGCAAAAAGTCGAGTGCTGTCCAGCACGACGTACAAGGTGCATTAACGAACAATCGCCGTGCGGCCACAAGGGGGCGGCAAGAATTAAGTCAGGATTTTGTGACATCGGTGCACTTGACTCCTCAAATCGTCAAACATATAGTTCGAACACAAACAGTTTGAACTTAAACTATACGATAAATCGGGATACATATGAAGCTTGTTATCGGGATGACTGGCGCAACGGGCGCGGCAATTGGCGTGCGCGTGCTGTCTGCGTTGCGTGAACTTGAAGTCGAAACCCATTTAGTCATCTCCAAATGGGCGCGCGCCACCATCCAAATGGAAACACCTTACAGTGTACAGGAGGTCGCTGCCCTCGCGACCAGGACTTACAGCGAACACGACCAGGCTGCGGCCATCTCCAGCGGATCATTTCGCGTGGATGGCATGATCGTGGTGCCCTGCAGCATGAAAACCCTGGCCGGGATTCGCAGTGGCTACGGCGATGGCCTCATCACACGCGCTGCGGACGTGACGCTCAAGGAGCAACGCAAGCTGGTGCTGGTGCCTCGTGAATCGCCGCTCAACGCCATTCATCTGGAAAACATGCTGGCGCTGACGCGCGCTGGCGCATTGATGCTGCCGCCAATGCCTGCCTTCTACAACAACCCGCAATCCGTTGACGACATCATTAACCACACCGTTTCTCGCATTCTTGATCAGTTCGGCCTGGATAACGACATTACCCATCGCTGGACCGGTCCACGTTCTACCCTGGCTTAAGGAGAGCCTGATGAAATATTACGGCGATTTACGCAGCTTTATCACTGCCCTCGATGAAATGGGCGACATCATGCACGTACACCGCGAAGTGGATGGTGATTTCGAGCCGAGCGCTATCACGCGCCGCAGCTATGAAATCCAGTCTCCTGCACCGCTGTTTCATAATGTCGCGGGTGTTGCACCGGGCTTTCGTCTGTTTGGTGCGCCAGCAGCCTTGTCCTCACGCAGTGACATGCCCTACGCACGTGTAGCCATGTCTCTGGGACTGGTGCCGGAATCCAGCGGTCCGGAGATTATCGAAGCCTTATCCGCAGCACGCTTTAAGCCTGGCATTCCACCCGTCCGCGTTGAGTCGGCTCAGGCAGAGTGCCAGCAGAATATTTTACGTGGCGATGCGGCAAATCTTGACCATTTCCCTATCCCCTTCGCTCACGACAAGGACGGCGGTCGGTACGCCAACACCTGGGGCACGCTGATTGTGAAAACCCCGGATGGAAAATGGGTCAACTGGTCGATTGCCCGCGTGATGAAGGTGGATGGCAAGCGCATGGTTGGCCTGATTGTGCCAAGCCAGCACATTGGTCAGATCTGGACGCGGTGGGTAGCTCGCGGTGAACCGATGCCCTATGCGCTGGTGCAAGGGCCGGCTCCGGCTATCTCCTGTGTCTCAGGTATTCCCATCCCAGCCAATGCGGATGAAGCGGATTACATTGGCACACTGGCGGGTGAACCGGTGCCGGTAGTGAAAGCCATCAGTCTTGATCTTGATGTGCCAGCTACGGCTGAAATCGTGATTGAGGGGCATGTCTCGATTGAACGCGATTGTCAGGAAGGCCCATACGGCGAGTACGGCGGCTATCTCGGCGAAGGTTCATCGGCTCAGCCCACGTTCCACGTTGAAACTATTACTCACCGCGACGACCCGATCTGGCCGATGTCGATCACCGGTCGCCCCACCGATGAATCGCACACGCTATGGGCGATGGGCTTAGCGGCGGATGCCCTGACTTATCTGCGAGAAGCGGAGCTGCCGATCAAAACAACCTGGATTCCGGAAGACTCCACCGTGCATTGGTTGCTGGTGGTGATGCCAGAAAACTGGCGCGAGCTGCTGCCGGGTGTTAGCAGTGAGGAGTTAACTCAACGTATTGGTGAAGTGCTGTTTAAAACTGATGCGATGGTGTTTATCCCTAAAGTCTACGTCGTAGATGACGATTTCGATCCGACCAACCTGCGGGAAGTCGTTTGGGCACTGTCTACGCGCGTGCATCCGGTTGGACGTCGCGCCGTGTTTGATGACCAGCGAGTTATCCGCTTGCCGCAGTGCTATGACGAGGCCGAGTACGTTGCCGGTAAAGGGGCGAAAGTGGTGTTTGATACCTTACAGACCAAACGCCATCTGCATGCGTCATTCGCGCAAGGCTACCCGGAAGAAGTGCGTCAACGCATTCTGGATAACTGGCCAGAATAAGCGAACCCATCTGCGGCGCGCACATCGCGCCGCTAATGCGTGAACATTTTGCGATAGGTTGAAGGCGTCATCCCGGTGATTTTTGCAAAAGCACGTCGCAGCACATCGGCACTGTGATAACCACAGGCTGCAGGTATCGCCTTCAAAGGCATGACACCCGCCTCCAGCAAACTGCGTGCCTGTTCGATACGGGCATTCTCCAGCCAACTGCCAGCCTGGATATCCATTTCCTGACGAAACAAGCGTGCCAGATGACGTGTGCTGATTTGCATATGCGCGGCGAGATCGTCCAGCGAATTAACCTGCTCCAGATTCGCCAGTGCCCAGCGCTGCATCTCCTGAAACGCACTGCGTCCGGCCAGCGCCACCTGTCGTTTGCGCGCAAAATGCCCCTGTGTGACTGGCCGCTGGAAGAACATCACCAGATTAGCGGCAATATCCTGAGCCAGTTCACGTCCCAGATCCTCCTCGACCAGACGCAGCGCCATATCCAGCCCGGCAGTGACGCCTGCTGCAGTGCGCAATTTTCCATCGGCGACGTAAAGTGCATCGGCTTCGACTTGTGCATCTGGAATCAGGGCGGCTAGGGCCGCCGCACTCGCCCAGTGCGTGGTGACCTTCTTCCCCTGCAATAATCCGGTTTGTGCCAGAAGCAGCGAACCCGTGCACACCGAACCGTAACGGTGGCTGCCCAGACAGCGTTGCCTGATGTGATCGATTTGACTCGTCGACAATTGCAACGCCATCGCATCTGGCGCCCCGGCTATCAGGAAAGTGTTGGGCTGATGGGGATCTGAGAGCATGACATCCGCCATTAATCGCACACCCGAAGAGCACTGAACGGTCGCGGAATCCAGCGACATGACGCGCAATTGATACACCGCGCGATCCAGTATCCGATTCGCTTCGGCGAACACGTCTAAAGGCCCTGAGACATCTAACAGTTGGGTGCCCGGTACAGCCAGAATAGTGATGAGGTGATTCATGTTGATTTGACCGTCTGCATTAATCGCAATGTCTTCTTTCATCGCAAAACATCAATTCAAGACATTGTGCGCTCGCGTTAAGCTGATTTCAACTTAACTGTACCCGGAGAACACCCATGAAATTTGAAATTAATGGCATCAAAATTCCTGACAGCCAAATGGCGCGCGACGCGACTCAATTTGTACGTGATACCGAATCCGACCTGCTGTTTCATCATTCCAGTCGTGTCTTTTACTGGGGCGCGCTGGCGGGCCAACGACTCAATCTCAAAGTAGATACGGAACTGCTTTATGTAGGCTGCATGTTTCATGATGTCGGCCTGACACATGAACACTGCAGTTGTGACAAGCGTTTTGAGGTCGATGGCGCGAATGCCGCACGCGATTTCTTACAACATTATGGAGTGGAACAGGCTGATATCGATAAAGTCTGGACGGCGATTGCCCTGCACACCACGCCGGGTATCCCACAGTTTATGGCACCCGAAATCGCGTTAGTCACGGCTGGCGTAGAAATGGACGTATTGGGCATCAATTACGATCAGTTCCCTGATGCCGAGCGTGAGGCGGTGGTGCAACAGCATCCCCGTCCGGCCCAGTTCAAAGAAGAGATTATTCAGGCCTTCTATGACGGTATAAAGCACAAACCGGATACCACCTTCGGCAATGTGAAAGCTGATGTCATTGCGGATAAACAAGCGGACTTCACGCCGCTCAATTTTTGCAGCGTGATCCGTCAATCACGTTGGATTGGGTAATGTAAATGGCGCATTGCGGTCAGGATGCGCCATATTTCGTTGGGTGCCGAAGTATCATTTTTCAGGCCCGATACACTGCTGCCATCTTTCACTGATGGAGCAGTACTATGATTGCCGTCTTATTTGAAGCGCGTACCCAACCCGAGCATCAAGCTCGCTACCACGAACTCGCTCTACAACTGAAATCTCAGCTTTCTGAGCTGCCTGGTTTCATTTCGGTTGAGCGTTTTTCCAGCTTGAGTGAGGCGGGGAAAATCCTTTCACTCTCCTACTGGGAACACGAGGAGGCGGTGCTGGCATGGAAAAAAAATTTGCAGCACCAGCAAGCCCAGAATGAGGGCCGCGCTGGGTTGTTCTCTTATTATCAAATCCGTATCGCCACTGTGACACGCGAATACGCACATGAGGCAAGTCAGCATGTTTGATGTTCATGTGATACTCGATAATGTTCCCGGTGCTCTGGCAGCTTTAGGCTCAACGTTGGGCAATAATGGCGTGGGCCTTGAAGGAGGCGGAGTATTTAGTATGGGTGAGCAGAGTCATGCCCATTTTTTGGTCGAGCAAGGTGAACAAGCCAGACAGGTTCTACAGGCTGCAGGATTCCATGTGGTTGCCGTTGAACCGACATTAATCCGTAAATTAAAACAGGACCGTCCTGGTCAACTTGGCGAAATTGCTGACACTCTTGCGCGCAATGGCGTTAACATTCTGCTGCAGTACAGTGACCACAACAACCAGCTCATCCTGATCACCGATAACAATGATCGGGCGGCAGAGGTAACCATCGCATGGCAGCCCGGAACAGCCCGTTAATTGCTGATGAAGCGTCAGAACATGAATTACAAAAGGCAATGTCTGCCGTCGCCAGCGCACTCGCTGACCCTTCTCGGGTCAGCATTTTGTGTGCGCTGATGGATGGTCGCGCGTGGACAGCCACAGAATTGAGTGGCGTCGCGGATATCGCCGCTTCGACAACCAGTGGGCATTTAAGCAAACTGTTGGATGCGCGCCTTGTGACCTGCTTGTCACAAGGACGTCATCGTTATTTTCGCCTGGCCAACAGCGAAATCGCACATCTGCTGGAAACCTTAATGGGGGTGTCGATGCGCCCCCTGTTTACTCCCGTTTCTACCACGCCAAGCCATTTGCGATATGCCCGAACCTGTTACGATCACCTGGCAGGTGATCTCGCTGTGCAGATTTACCAGTTTATGATGACGGAAAAGTGGATTGAGACTGATGGAAGTGCCCTGACTCACAACGGTCAGCTGGAATTAGAGAAAATGGGTATGCAACTAAAACTAAGCAGCAAACGTAAACCTTGCTGTGCGTGCCTCGATTGGAGTGAACGTCGCATGCATCTTGGCGGCGCAGTGGGGGCCGCTTTGCTTAGCCTGCTAATTGATAAGCAATGGCTGAAACGCGTAGAGGGCTATCGGGAGATAAATATCACGCCAGCCGGGAAACTGGCTCTTCAACGCTGCTTTGGCGTGCAGTTGTAAACATCAAAATAACACTCCCGTCACAAATATAACCTTTATCAAATCAGCAAAATTAAATCATCGAACATTTTCTGTACTGAATGCGCATCGTTGCTAATATAGTGACGCAACACCGCAATGCGTTGCCTACGAGAATTTTTTCCTTGGTTGAATGAACCGGCCCGCTTAGCGGGCATTTTTTTGTCCACGTTAACGCATCCAGAAGGCAGAGCCTCTCCTCAGTCAATAAAAAGCATGTTGCTGCTTATTCAGGAACGCCTGTTCTTCCGGGCTTGAAGGACGAACAAGTCTTTGGTTACGATGAGGATAGCGACCGAATAGTTCAATGATTTGGCGATGTTCCTGTTCACTCTGGTAGTAAGACGTTCCCTTCAATTCAGCGAATAGTTCTGTGGCCTGCTGATGGACAACTCGTGATTCGGCATGCATCCACGGCATCAGCATAAAGCCTTTTTCATCCAGACTGAGCGTCGTGTATTCCGGTGTTTTCACCGCTTCCTGCGCTAACAGTAGCGCCATGCCATCCTGCCGCCAGGCAAGATCACTTTCCCGATGCAAATTGCGGGAAAACTGATCAAGTACGATGATTTCTGCCAATCTCCCCCGAATACCTTCACGCCACATCGATAATTCACCACGCGTTGCAGCCTCCCAGCAGGTATAAAAGCGACGATGTATTTCATCATCAAACCCCCGATTCTTTTTGAACCAGGAGTCTTCATGCTGAACGTCGAACCAGAAACTCAATACATTCTCGTACTCCATCTTTTTCTCCGTAATAAATCCCCTGATAACTATCAAGGTTAGGCTAAAATCGTGAGAGTTATCTGATAGACTCGCGCGGACAATACGGACAAGGAACCCTAAGGTGAGAGCATGAGTAATCAACTGGATGATCGACTGCAAACTGAACTGGACAGAATCAATGTAGAGGAAAAGCGCAACGACCGTCCCTACTTTGATGTCTCGTTTATCAAAAATTACCCTGGTTTGTTTGGCCTGATGTGGATCCTTTTTGCTCTTACCATGGCGCTGCTGATGTACTCCGACTCATTCGGCACCATCGAGTATGTGGTCTGTATCCTGATTTTTGCTGTGTGTAATTTCTTTTTCTTCTTCCACGTCAATCCTTCGTACAAAGCGAAGGATATCGATAAAGGTGCATGGAAGAATTGCTATACCGGCGACTGGTATATGGAAGTACATGTACGCGATGCGTTTGTCGATGAGTTGCTGTCAGGCACGGTGCTGACGGAAAGTGAGAAAACTCGACTGGTCGATATGCGAGCCAAGAAAGGATATTTGTATTTTGCGGATATTTATCGCTTAAGACATTAAGCCTTGCTTTGTACATCCACTCAGTAAGAGTGAAGAGGCTTCTTGCGGAGATTAACTTTAATTACGTCCGCCAGTGCTTGAGGCCAAAATCGATAATGGCCTTTAATTTCGCGCTGGCAAATCGATCCTGACGATAGACCATATTAATTGGCCGATTTGGGATGGTGAAATCTGTCAGCAGTGGTATTAGAGTTCCTTGAGCAAACTCCTGCTGCAATAACACTTCTGGCTGCATTATGACGCCCGCTCCCGCCAATGCCGCCTGCCTTAATGCTTCGCCGTTGTTGATACTAATGCAGTCATCAACGCGTACGCTTACCTTTTCCTCACCACGCTGGAAGTGCCAATGCCGTTGCGACTGTTTTAGCCTGAAGCCCAGACATTGATGGTTAACCAACTCTTCCGGATGCAGCGGTATACCCTGCGCATTCAAATAATCCGGTGAAGCAGCAATCAACATGCGATAACGTCCTAGTGGACGAGCCACCAGCGACAAATCCTGCAGACGACCGATCCGAATCGCCACTTCCACTTCATCAGCCTGCAAATCCATCACCGAATCGGTGAGAAATAGGTCGACCTCAACACCAGGATGCAGCTGACGAAAAACACCCAGCGATGGCGCAATGATCCGCGAACCGAAAGTGGCAGGTGCAGAAAGGCGCAACAACCCTTTGACCTCAACGTGCAACTGATTAATCACCTGTCGTGTTTCACCGATTAAGCCCAACACTTGCTGGCAGTGTTGATAAAACAATTTACCCGCCTCGGTCAGCACCAGTTGGCGCGTGGTTCGGTGAAGAAATTTGGTGCCGAATTGTTGTTCAAGGCCTTTGATATGCATCCCCACCATTTGTGGTGTCAGTTCAAACCTGACTGCCGCGGCAGTCATACTGCCCTGATCCACCACTTCAATGAAAACCGCCATGCTCTTAAGTAGATCCATCTGCTACGTCCTCTCCCTTAATTCCAGTCAATGATCCTTCGATCATTGATTGGTTAAGTCAATGTGCTTCACTCGAGTTTTTTGCTACCACACCAGCACGAGTGAACAAGGCAATAAGGAGTCCCACTGTCGTTACAGCGGCTGCAATTAATGGAAGTTGTGCCACCCTGGCACCCTGATCCAACGCAAAACTGCCAAGCCATGCGCCACCTGCATTGCCAAGATTAAATGCCGCGATATTAAAAGAAGAACCTAGAACCGACGCATCCTGTGTGGCATGCATCGCCTGGACTTGTAAGGGAGTGATCGCAGAAAACATTGCCGCACCAAACAGAAAAACCAATAGCGCAGTCACTGCTTTGAAATCGGCTAACATGCCCAGCGCAATCAATACCGCCAGAAGAATGAGTAATGTCACCAGAATACCCAGGCGCAAACTAAAATCTGTCAGACGCCCTCCTAATGGATTTCCCAGCACCATTCCCACACCAAAGAGCAGTAGAAGCCATGAAACTGCACTTTCAGGGAATCCCGTCACCTGAGTCAGCAGCGGTCCGATATAGGTTAACGCCGTGAAAATACCACCAAACCCAATAACCGTGATCAGCATGGCTTTCAACGCCTGGGGTTGGAGCAGCACGCGGAATTCATTAGCCAGATGTTTAGGCTGCTCACTTTTGATATCGGGCACCAGAAGAGCGATAGCCAGGGCACCGAATAAACCCAGGGCAGAACAGGCGACAAAAGTAATGCGCCAACCAAAGTGATCACCAATTAGAGTGCCGAGAGGCGTGCCGAAAACGTTGGCTAACGTTGCCCCAAGAAACATTGCAGCGATAGCGCTGGCCTGCTTCTCTTTGGGTACCAGTTGCGTGGCAACGACCGCACCCAAACCAAAAAATGACGCATGTGCTAACGCAGCAATCACGCGAGCGAACAGCAAATATTGATAACTGGTTGCGATGGCGCAGGCAAAATTCCCCGCCACATATAGCAACATCAATATGACCAACGCATTTTTACGTTTAAATCGGACCATCAAGGGTGTCAGCAACGGCGCGCCAATCACTACGCCCAAGGCGTAAGCTGTGACCAACATCCCTGCAGAAGCGACACTGATAGACAAGTCATGGCTGATGTTGAGCAGCATGCCAACAATAACAAATTCTGAAGTGCATATGGCAAAAGCGCCAACCGTCAGTGCAAAGAGAGCAACTGGCATATTCACATCCTATTAAAAGGGTTAGCAGACAACCCACTGCTGTCTGCGGCTGTGAATCTATTGTTGGCGTTGGATACGCTGGGATAAATGGAAGCAGGCTTTCTCAATTAGAAAGCCACATTTTCTAATTGAGAAATTTTGGGCGTTCAGTTCGAAAACCCAATCCAATCAAGCGACCAAACAGGTGCCGCAGAAAAGGAAAACGACTGATCATCTGCGGCACCTTACTCGGCGTGGTGCGCTTGCGCTTATTACTGCTCATTTTGATTTGCAGGAATTGCGTGGCGACGGTGGGGAATTGTCTGCGCTGTTGAACTTTCTGCAGATCGCGTAACGTGACTTGCCCCTTTTTCAACGGCTGCGTGAGGAAATTCGCTGTGGCCACCGCGTCCTGAATCGCCAGGTTGACACCCACGCCGCCAATCGGTGACATGGCATGGGCAGCATCACCGATGCACAATACGCCGGGTTTCATCCACTGATCCAAACGGTCAATGCGGATTGATAGCAGCTTGAGTTTGTCCCAACTGTCGAGTTCATCCATACGCTCAGCGCTAAATGGTGCGACTTCTGCCATTGCACGCTTTAGCGTATCCAGACCCGCCAGCTTCATGGCATCGAATTGCCCTTTTTGGATGGTGTAACCGCACTGCCAATAATCTCCGCGATCAATCACAATAAAATTCTGCTTTGGCCCTTTATGACCCATGCCCCATTCGGGATCGATTGGCTGTTTGTCGAGACGGAACCACAGCACATCACGGGAGGAACCAAAGCTTTTGCTTTTCAGTCCGGCTTTGGTACGCACTTGTGAGTTTCGGCCATCCGCGCCAATCAGCAGTGAAGTGTTAATGGTTAAAGATTCGTTACCCTGTAACGTTTTAACCCCCACGATGGCATCGCCTTTATAGATCAAATCGTCAAAGGCTGTGGATTGCAGCAGCGTAAATCCAGGGAAGGCGGCGGCTTTTCTGGCGAGGAAATTAAGAAAATCCCATTGCGGCATAAAGGCGATAAAGCGGCACTGTACCGGCAAGCGAGAGAAGTCCGCCATAGTGATTTCCTGCCCGGCGACTTCTGCCTGTAATTTTTCGGCGCGTTGATGTGGCAAGGTCAGCAACTCATCCAGCAAGCCGAGCTGACGCATGATCTCCAACGTAGAGGGATGAATGGTATCGCCACGAAAATCACGCAGGAAGTCGGGGTGTTTTTCAATCACAACGACGCGTAACCCTGCCCGCGCCAGTAAGTACCCCAGCATTAATCCTGCGGGTCCGCCGCCAACGATACAGCAGTCCGCGGTGAGTTCTGTTGGTTGCATCCTGACCTCAGTACAAAACAATCAATGATAATAGTTATCATTTATATAGCATCGTATTGAAGCCTGAGTGGGAATAAATGCCGCAGAATTTACCTGTACATTCCTCTCAGGGACGCCGCGCAGGTCGAAAGATGCTTTTCAGAAGCTTGATGTTAAGCCTGCAGCCGCTCACTCAGCTTGAGCTGCAGAAGGTCAGGTCGAACCAGCGGCCACACTTTCAGTGGGTGCCCTAATGCGAAGAGACGAACGCAGAAGCCTGTTGTGCAGGTGGCACCGCGAAATTGCGCTGCATGCGTTTGATCTCCTCCGCAGGCGGCAGCCCGAAAAGACGTTTAAATTCCCGGTTAAACTGCGATGCGCTTTCATAACCCACCGCATGGCTTGCCGATGCCGCAGTCATCTCCTGACGCACCATTAGCATTCGCGCCTGATGCAGACGTACCGATTTCACGTATTGCATCGGTGACTGCTGCGTGATGGTTTTGAAATGCGCACTGAAGGTCGGCACGCTCATGCCTGCTTCAGCCGCCAACTGCGTAAGATTCAATGTCTGGGAATAGCTGGCATGAATATGGCGCAACGCTTTTCCCACCTTGCCGAATTGCCCCTGCAATGTCAGGGCCGCACGCAATGCCTGGCCTTGTGCGCCCGTCAACACACGGTAATAGAGTTCACGTACCAGTGCTGGACCAAGGATCTGTGCATCGAGTGGATGGCTGAGAGCGGTCAGGAAGCGTAAGACTGAATCACGCAGCGGCTGATCCATAGGACTCGACATCATGCTCTGCGCCGCTTTGCCCGAGAAAGGAATCTGTTGCTGCTCTAATTCCAATAACAATGCTGTCGCCACACTGAAATCAAGGTGCATGTAGATTGCCAGCAACGGGTGTCCTGCGCTGGCCGCGGTTTCCATGGTGAAAGGGACCGGCACAGAAACCGCCAGATAATGCTGCTCATCGTACAAGTAGACTTGATCGCCGAAGAAACCGCGCTTAGTGCCCTGACAGACAATCACAATGCCGGGATCGTAAAGCACCGGCGTGCGCGCTAATGGTCGATCAGAACGCAAAATGCGCACATCTGAGAGTTCGGTCAGATTGTAACCCTCATGTGGCGCGAGCTTTTTGAGCAATTCTACCGTGCGTCGTTGCACCTCTGAATCAACCACTACTTCCTCTCACTCATAAGATTAGGCAATAAATGCAGAAGATACGGCCTTATAGCGCGAACCTCCAGAGAATATTATGCATGCATCATTCACGTAGGGAGAAAAACGATGCTCACCTCTAAAACGCTTTTGATTACCGGTGTTAGCAGTGGTTTCGGTCGCGCGCTGGCGCTGGAAGCCCTGGAAAAAGGCTATCGCGTTATCGGGACGGTGCGAAATATTGAAGCCAAATTGGCATTTGAACAACTCCATCCGCAAAATGCGCTGGCGTTTGAACTCGATGTCACTCATTTCGCTGCTATTGATGATCTTATTGTCGACATTGAAGCTAAGCAGGGCCCGATCGATGTTTTGGTCAATAACGCGGGTTACGGACACGAAGGGATTATGGAGGAGTCCTCGCTGGAGGAGATGCGCCGACAGTTTGACGTCAACGTATTTGGCGCTGTGGCGATGACCAAAGCCGTAGTGCCCTTCATGCGCCAACGCCGTCGTGGGCATATTATCAATATCACCTCGATGGGCGGGTATATCACCATGCCAGGTATAAGCTACTACTGCGGCAGTAAGTTTGCACTGGAAGGGATTTCTGAAACTCTTAGCAAAGAGCTCGCGGGATTTAATATTCATGTGACGGCTGTTGCCCCAGGTTCATTCCGTACTGACTGGGCAGGCCGTTCCATGGTGCGCAGCTCACGCAGCATCAATGATTATGATGCACTCTTCGATCCCATTCGTCAGGCGCGTGAAGAAAAAAGTGGCAAGCAGTTAGGCGATCCACAGAAAGCGGCACGCGCGATGCTGACAGTCATTGAAAGTGATAACCCGCCTGCGCATTTGCTGCTGGGTAGCGATGCATTGAAGTTGGTGCAGGATAAACTTGCTGCGATGAGTGCAGAGATTGAGACGTGGGAAGCGCTGACTCGTTCAACAGATGGTGATTAGTGACCTTTGCAGGAATGTAATAATAAATAGAACATTGGCGGGTTCTAACAATAAATAATGAATTTAAAGCCCCAATTTAGGGGCTTTGGTATCACTGAAGAACACTTAAACCTTTACGATCAATAATATTGAGCAAACGCAGCGCCGCGCCGTTCGGTTTTTTTTCTTCTCGTTCCCATTTGATAATCGTGGCGACTGACATTCCAACGCAAGCCGCCAGCATTGCTTGACTCAAGCCCAAGCGCTCACGCAATTCTTTAATAGCTTGGCCCGACATCATAGGCAGAACAGGAAGTGCCGCTCGCAACTCGCGCAATCTTACCCTTGAGTCGATTTTTTCTTTAAGATCATCAGAGATAACGCCAATTTCATTGAAATCACGCGCGATTTCCTGAAGATCTTTAAGGTGATTAACCATCACACTGCACCTCTCGCATTTTCCCCGCCCTTATAGCTCGTCTTGCTTGTTCAGTGGTGAGGTTGAATAACTCTTTGGCAACTTGCTTATAAAGTAGCAGTTCGGTTTCTGTCATTTCTCGTATTGTACTTTTGACTGCTGACTTAGCATACCCATTTACAAAGAAGAGGTGCTTATCAATTTTGAAAGCAATGACAGCTCTGGCACCACTACTTTTACCTTTGGCTAAGGGGATGCGTTTCTTATATACCCCACCGCCTAAATTTGCTTCATATCGGCCCGCGATAACTTCTAGCGCTGCAATGCATAGCTTTGCATCGTCAATCCCATCAGCTTTGGTATTTCTGTCGAATGGTTTTAAAACATAAATTGCCATGGCGTCTCCTGACTGTGATTCGAATAGGACGATCCTTGTCCACACATGCAATCTCTATGATACTAAGTATCATAGGTTAACTCAATCTCTATCTTATTGGCCCAGACATCAACTTTGAGTGCTCTGAGAAAAAAGCTTTACATAAGCATATGTAATAAATGAACTAGCACTTTTTGCACAAAACCCATCCTGGTGTTTCGCCATATTCCTGTACAACCTGCTCAACTTTGTATAACTTTACTGGGCTTTGTGCTCATTAGTTAACCTGGAGGATGGAACCATGCGTCAGGACAGAAACCCTTCATCAGCGTCGTCTGCAATTACTCGATATTTCAATGAAGCCTCCCTGCCTTCTCAGCAGGAAACCTTAGGGCTAATCGTCGGCGAAATACTGCGTTCCGGGCGTTCGCTGAGTCGTAAAACGATCTGTACTAAACTAATCTGCCGATTAGAACAGGCCAATAGTTCAGAAGAAGAACTGCACTACCAGCAATTAATTGGCCTGATGTTTACCACCGAACGGTAATCCTGAGAACTTGCGCACTGACCTGGCATCGGACAAAGTGGCTTCCGCCTCATAGTTGTTCCACGTTAGACTGAATCCACTTTGTTACCTGTCGCAGGTTTGTTGCGGTAACCAGAGAACGTGTATGAACAGAAGTGAAGAAGAAAGATTGGCGGACATTGTCATGGGCGATGCCGTGTTACAACTTTTGCAAAATAAGGGGCCTGTTTCCAATAGCTCCTTGCTCGATAAGTTACGACTTATGGCATCGATAGAACCTGATGCTAGCCGCCAAAAAGCATTAAGACGCGCCATGGCAGAAGTAATGAACAACATGCAATCTTCCCGTCAGGAAAGCGTAGCGCTCAAAGACACCAATAACGTCACGCACATTTTTCGTCATCGTGACAATACGGGCAAAGACACACAGCATTAAAACCGGCTACATCTGCCGCATTTCACTTGTTAAACGTACTTCATTGATGGCTGCGATGATAATGAATCGCAGCCATTTTTTTGCTGCAAAATGTACTCTTGAGATTGTAAAACGCGATGCTGTAGCCGTTTTACATCCGAAAGATAAATAAGCAAGGATTCTGTGTGATGTTGTGATAACGTCAGTCTTCTTACTTATTCTGTCGCGAACCTATTATGCCCCGGATTATTACGTTGACTACAGGCACAACCATCACCGCATCCGGCGGCGGCTTGGGTACATCTGTAGCGAAAACGTAAGCGTACAGAATCCTCGCCCCGTCAACCAATGGACGGGGATAGTCTCCGTTCATCACTCAGTGAAAGGAGACACAGCATGCCAACCCCAGGTAAAAAAGCATTATTGATTGTCGATATGCAGCACGGTCTGTTTTATGCGCCCCAACAACCGTTTGGCGCTGAGAAACTGCTCGCCAATATCAATATCTTGATTAGCCGAGCGCGCGACAAGAATGCCCCCATTTTCGCCGCACGTCATACCGGGCCAGAGGGTTCACCACTTGCTGAGAGCAGTCCACTCACACAGCTTATTCCACAGCTGGCGATAGATGCCGAGTCGGATGATGTGTTTGTGAAGCGCTACCCTAACTGCCTTCGAGACACTACGCTGCTGGCATCGCTACAACAGGCCGGTATTGAAGAACTGGTGATTTGTGGCATGAAAACAGAATATTGCGTGGATACCACCTGTCGCGCGGCAGCGGATTTAGGCTTTCAGGTCACGTTAATAAGCGATGCACACAGCACGACAGATAATGGGCTGATTAGCGCTTCCCAGATCATTGCGCATCACAACCAAACGTTATCAGGCCCGTTTGTTCAACTGGCGACGACGGCTGACGCTGAGTTTTGAATACCGGGCGCGGTGAGTAACGCGCCCTATACGCAATAACGTGCGTCCGCAGAGAAAAAGCGGGCGCAGTATGAGGAGAACCGCCCTACTAACGCCTTGAAATTGTGCAAGCATGCCATCCTCGTCATGATCGCGACCCTGAGCATCGCTGGCTCAGTGAAAGCATCAAAGCGCATTTTCGCCTGCGGGATGAAGTTTGAAGCTACATCAGTTCGATGCCAAATCGCTTCAGCAGCGTTGCCCAAAGAAAAAACAGCAATATGGTTAATACACAACTCGCCACCAACGTGGGCCAAAATCCCCAGCGCTGATACAGAAATGGGAAAGCGACAAACATCGGCAAGGTTGGCACCACGTACCAAAAAGTATACCAGGCGTGGCTGGCGATCTTTGCCTGACTTTGGCCTTCCAGTTTCATCCAGATCAGTACCAACACGGTGACAAGAGGCAGCGCCGCTATCAATCCTCCCATGCAATCGCTGCGTTTCGCCATTTCTGAGATCATCACCACCATGCCCGCCGTGATGGCATATTTCACGATTAACCACAGCATGGTGCGCTCCTACTTCAAATACGAACGGATGACGCTAACGATCTCTTCCAAATCCTGGCTACGTTCTGCTTCGGTAGCAGCGTCATTCATCAGGTGCTCTTTGATATGTCCTTCCAGCAATTCAGCCATCAGGCCGTTCACTGCGCCGCGTACCGCCGCCACTTGCTGTAGCACCTTGAAGCACTCTTCGCCTGATTCCAGGGCTTTCTCTAATGAAGCGGCCTGTCCTTTTATGCGCCTGACGCGCGTAAGCAGACTCTTCTGATGCTTGAGTGTATGGCCCATTCTCGGCTCCTGTTGATCTTAATGTATACTGGGGTATAGTATATTTTCTTTGAATTTTTAGATTTTACGGCACTGCAATGCCGCTTTCAACTTATCACGACACGGGATGCCTTCCATGAATGATTTCGCTGCCCTGCTGAGCCAGGGCACGTCTAACGCGTTGCTGTTTATCCCCAGCGCCATCCTGCTTGGCGCTTTGCATGGCCTGGAGCCGGGTCACTCTAAGACCATGATGGCGGCATTTATCGTCGCCATTCGAGGCAGTGTTCGCCAGGCGGTGATGCTGGGTCTGGCGGCGACCTTATCCCACACAGCCGTCGTATGGCTGATTGCGATGGGTGGGATGTACATCAGTCGGCAGTTTACAGCTGAAGCTGCCGAGCCCTGGCTGCAGCTGGTTTCTGGCTTCATTATCATTGCAACAGCCGCCTGGATGTTCTGGCGTACCTGGTCTGAGGCGCAAGCGTGGCACCAGCACCACGATCACCAGCACGGATCTCAGCATCATCATGAGCACGGGCATCATGAACATCACCATGAACACAGCCATCACCATGAGCAAGGGCATCATGAGCATGAACATCACTATGAGCAAGAACATCACCATGAACAAAACCATTATCATGAGCACGGGCGTCATGAGCATGAACATCACCATGTACACAGCCATCATCATGAGCATGAGCATCATCCCGAATTAGCCGGGTTTGCTGAAGGTTCTCAAGAATACCAGGATGCACACGAGCGCGCGCACGCAGAGGATATCCGCCGACGCTTTGACGGCCGTGAAGTCAGCAACCTGCAGATTCTTCTCTTCGGCCTGACAGGAGGGCTGATACCCTGCCCCGCAGCGATCACGGTTCTCCTTCTTTGCCTGCAGGTGAAACAGTTCAGCCTGGGTGCGGTACTGGTGGTGTGTTTCAGCATCGGCCTGGCGCTTACGCTGGTTACCGTCGGCGTTGGCGCTGCACTAAGCGTTCGCCATGTCACCCGACGCTGGAAAGGTTTCGCCGATATCGCGCGCCGTGCTCCTTACTTTTCCAGTGCTCTCATTGCCATCGTGGGTGTCTATATGATGTTCCACGGCTATAGCGGCCTTTCCCAGTAAGGAATATTTTCTATGTCAGTGAAATCGCCTTGTATCGATGTATGTATTTTTGAAGGGAAAAACGGCTGGTGTCGTGCCTGTGGACGCACACGTAACGAGGCGCAGGAGTGGCGTAAAATGTCACCTTATCACCGCAAGGCGATTGAGCGTGCATTGAAAGATCGCGTTGCGACGTTACAAATAAAATAGTCAGGCGTGTCGTTCAATCATGCGCACCAGCTTATTCACTGCCGGTGTGCGTTCACGTTTACGATATAAGAACCAGATTGATGAAGGAATAACGGCACCGGGTATTTCGCGATAAGTGATACCCGGCAATTTTAGTTGAGTCACCAGGATCGCCGGTATAACCGCAACACCATTACCTAATGCAACATTCGCCAGCACTTCATTCAAACTGCCCGCCGACCAACTGCGGTTCAGTATAAAACCACCGCGCTGGGCAAAGGTCACGGTGCCAGAAGCCTGTTCGGGCAAAATAAAAGTCTCTCCTTTAAGTTGCGCGGGTTCGATGGGTTGGTCTTGCGCAACCAGCGGGTGATTATCTGGCAACGCCAACGCGAAATGATCCTGTTCGACTTCTATATATCCAACATCGGCAGGCAACGGCACAGGACCGCGCACGAAGGCAACATCGATGGTGCGTTCACTGACCTGAGTGGCCAGGGTATCCATCACTGATTCACGTGCATTGATTGAAATATCCGGCGCGCTGGCGCTAAAGCGCGTTAATAATCGCGTTAAAATGCCCGACAACAGCGCTGATGCAACATAGCCCACGCGGATATAGCCGCGTTCACCGCGCGCGGCACTACGCACGCGGGCTTTAGCCTGTTCCGCATGTTGTAAAGTTTCGCGTGCTTCCTGCTGGAAAATTTCTCCAATCTGAGTCAGTTCTACCTTGCGTTGAGTTCGGTAAAATAACGGCGCCCCTAATTCTTCCTCTAATTGATTAATCTGCACTGATAGCGTCGGTGTAGAAATATTCAGATTCTCTGCCGCTACGCCATAATGCAACGTTTTTGCCAGTTCCAGAAAATAACGCAGGTGCCGCAATTCCACGCTTCATCTCCTTTTTACTTTGCCAAATGAACATACCGATCATTACCTGAAGCGGAAACTTCAGCAATAAAAATGTTGTTAGTTTTTACCTAACAATAACTTTAATACCATTTATTGATTGGTCACCGTGATGGATTCAAGCTGATGTGCAATAACTACCTTGTTCGCCGGAGAAGAGATGTCCACTGCCACACTTGCACTCGATCATCGCCATCTAAATCGTGTTTTACTCGTCGCTTCAATTGGGTGCGCATTAACGGTGATCGACACCAATATCGTCGGTGTGATGTTGCCCACCATCGCCAAAGGTTTACACGCTTCTTTCGCCGACATGGAATGGGTCATCGGTGCTTACGTGCTGAGCTTTTCTTCCCTCCTTTTGCCCGCAGGATCGTTGGCAGATAAATTTGGCCGCCGCCGTATATTTCTCGGTGGCATTCTGCTTTTCGCGCTGGCCTCACTCGCTTGTGGTATGGCAACCAGTGTTTTGACGCTCAATATAGCCCGAGCAGCTCAAGGGATTGGCTCTGCATTTCTGCTGGCGCCGGCGCTGGCACTCATTGCGCACAGCTTTCGTGATAGCCATGCTCGTAACCGTGCCTGGGCGATTTGGGGCGGTGTGATGGGATTAACCATGGTGCTGGCACCGTTGGCCGGGGGCGTGATAAGCACCTTGCTGGGCTGGCGCTGGACATTTTTCGTTAATATCCCCATTTGTGCCCTGCTGATGCTAGCCGTCACGCGCCACATTGATGAATCCAGGCATGAAAACGCGGGAACACTCGATCTACCTGGCATCGGGCTGTTTATCGCTGGCATGTTCTGTCTAACCTGGGCGTTGATACTGGCACCGCAACACGGCTGGTTGAGCCGCGAAGTGGTAGGCAGATTGTGTCTTGGCGCACTGTGGTTTGCGCTGTTTATTCGCGTCGAACGTGGCAAAAGCAGTCCGATGCTGAACCTGCAACTTTTTCGTTCGTTACCCTTTAATGGCGCGGTATTGGCGATGTTTGCCTACGCTGCCACGGCGCAGGTCATGACCTCTTTGTTGCCCCTGTTATTACAGAACATAGAAGGAATGACACCGTTAATGGCGGGAGCAGGCATGCTACCTTTCGCTTTGGCGATGCTGCTGTTTCCCGTTGTCGCGCGCTGGCTCGGCAAACGCCTGCATGCCGCCACCTTGCTGGCTCTCGGTTTGGTTACCGTCTCCTTTGGCAACCTGGTAATCGCTACCGCTGTGTCTCATCACCACCTTCTACTGAGCCTGGCGGGTATGGCAATACTCGGCAGCGGCGGCGGGCTGCTCAATGGTGAAACCCAAAAAGCAATCATGGCAACAGTGCCTCCGCAACAAGCGGGAATGGCATCCGGCATCAGCACCACAGCCCGTTTTTCCGGCATTTTGTTAGGATTCGCCACCCTCGGCGCGATTCTGGCGGCCAGCACTCAGTGGCATTTGCAATCCGCGATGCAACAGGCGCACCTGGCTCTGAAGCCCGGGTTTAGCGCGCAGGTTATCGCCGGTGACTTCAGCCATGCGCTGGCGATGTATGACGCCATTCATCAGGTCTCGCTGGGGCAACTCGTCATAAACAGCTACGCCGATGGGTTTGCCAGCATGTTGCTGTGTGCCGCCGCATTTGCCCTGTTTTCCGCCATCGTCGTGCTCTGTTCGGCGCTTAATACGCGTCAGCAAGCGACTCAATCCCAACGCTAATTTTTTACGCGTGGGATCGACTGTCTCACGCATCACCCATCCTTGTTGAGGAGCATTAATGAAGAAGTTAATCACCGTACTCTGCTTAAGCAGTCTGCCGCTGTTAGCCCATGCGGCGGAGTTCTCGCTGAAATCGATAGACTTTGCCGATAACGGCGTGATGAAGAAAGCATTGGGTGGCAACGATAAGCACAACCTGTCTTGTAGCGGCGAAAACATCTCGCCCGCTCTCAACTGGTCCAATCCGCCCGCAGGCACTCAAAGTTATGTCCTACTGCTGACCGATCCGGCTGGCGCTAAGGGTTTGGGAGTGACACATATGCTGGCATACAACATTGATGCTACACGCAAAGCATTCCAACAGGGTGAATTAAGTAAGGGAGGAGATTTCAGCTATGGCACCAACACACCTGGCACCCAAAGCTATTATGGCCCTTGCCCACCCGCTGGCGCGGGCTATCACCACTATAACTTTGTGATGGTGGCAACCAATCTTGCAAAAGGCAGCTTACCTGCGGGATTGAGCCACACTGAGTTAGTCGAAAAATTAAAAGGCCACGCGCTGGGCTCAGCCAGTTTGGTTGGACGCTTAAGCAATTGATTGAAGCGGGTCGCCGTCCTGGCGACCCCGCTGAGTCAGTGACGAATAGCACAACCACACTGCGACATTTCTCCCGGCACATATTTTCCGTGATGGGAGTGGCGAACTTGCAACTCACCTTGCTGCCAATCGTTGCCGGTATCAGCACGACTTTCCAGTAAGCGATTAAGTGCTTCGTTGACCAGCAAATCACGACGCTGTGCCCAAGTGGTCAGATGCCAGGTTGAGGCACGCGCTTCATCCACATCGTCAAAGCCGACGACTGCCACGTGTGCGCCCTGCCCAAAATCGCGCACGGCCTGTAATGCGCCAAACGCGAGCACATCACTCTCACAGAACAATGCGTTAATCCGTTCCGCAGCACGTGTTTTCTTCAGATAAGTCATCATTGCCTGATAGGCCAATTCGCGATCGTTAGCCCCCGCCGCCAGCTGAATGTTCAGTGTTTTGTGTTCCGCCTCAAGGCTGGAAACCAGACCTGCCATTTGACGCGCGGGTTCGGCCTGCTCCTCACTGTGCATAAAGCCAAAGCGCTGATGTCCTTGCGACAGTAACAATAAACCCATCTCAGCACCCGCATCGAAACCATCAGCCATAACGACCTTAGCATTAGCCTCACGACTTTGGCTTAGGTGCACTGTCGCCACGCCAGGCAAAATGTTAGCTGCGATATGCAATTCATCATCAAACTGGGAAGTCAGAAACACCAGCCCCGCCAGCGGGAAAGATGCGGCATTCTGCAACGTCCGTTGATAGCTTTCTGGTGAATCAACATTCAATAACAGCGTCACTAAACCACGCGCATTTAACTGGCGCGTCATTTCATTCAGCAGCGTGACGGTATTAGGGTTGGTGAATTCATCGCTGATGATGCCGATGATATTGGGATTAACTGCCATGAACGGGCTCTCCTGCAACTTAGCGTGCGGTCATTATTTTGTAGGTAACGTAAGACACCTCACGTTACCCGAATAAGCCGCTATCGCCAATCATCAGACTTGCTGCCCATTCTGATTTTTAACGTCGGGTCATGGCGAGGCGAATCCCCAGGCCAATGAAGGTCACACCGACGATACGATCCAAAAGTTTTTGCAGCGTAATGTTGCGTGACACCGCAGTCGCAGCACCGCCCGCCAGCAGGGCAAACGTCAC
The DNA here is from genome assembly GCF_020179835.1 of Pantoea sp. alder81. Lineage (GTDB taxonomy): Bacteria > Pseudomonadota > Gammaproteobacteria > Enterobacterales > Enterobacteriaceae > Pantoea. The sequence continues at coordinate 327,103 of NZ_JAIUDA010000005.1, forward strand.
ATCAGTGATCAATCCAATCACTGCATAGGTCAGTCCCAATACCAGGAATGAACTCGCATGATAATCACCATCGACCACCACGAATTGCGGGAAGAAAGAAATGAAAAATAACAGTACCTTTGGATTAGTGATGGACGTAATAAAACCTCGTACTAATAGATTACGTGTATTAGTACGCGGAGCCTGAACCTGAGAGCTGCTTTCCTGCGATTTGGTGATGAAAGTTTCCCACACCATCTTGCTGCCTAAATAAATAAGATAAGCAGCCCCGATATATTTAATCACTGTAAATAACATCGGCGAGGCGGTGATTAACGCCGTTAAGCCTATTGCACTGGCCAACGCATGAGTACAGCTTCCTAGCGCCACACCACTCGCCGATATCACGCCGCTTCGGCGTCCATTGGCCATGCTTTGCCCGACAACATACGCGAGGTCCGGACCCGGCGTGATACACAGCAGGAATACCGAAATGAGGAACAGGGGAAAATGGATGATATCCAGCATATTAACTCCTTGTCGATGTGGGATTTGATTGTATCGTGATGACGTCAGATATCCATTTCTAATATTGAGCACGTATTGCGCCAACCGTAATTTTGACCCGCTACAGTTTATCACAGGTATTACATTTAACTTCGAGGATAAACGGTGACATCAATAACACTTCGTGTGGCGCGCCCGGTTTCAAATTTGGCGTTGAGCCGGGATATGTATAGTCAGGGTTTGCGTCTGAATATTCTTGGTTCGTTTGAAGGCCACCAGGGATTCAATGGCGTCATGTTAGGCGGTGTGGGGCTGGCCTGGCATCTTGAATTTACTGAATGCATAGAACATCCGATCATCCCACGGCCCACGCCAGAAGACTTATTAGTTATGTATCAACCAGTTCAGGAAAAATGGCTGCAGATTTGCCAACAGATGGCCGCTAGCGGATTTAAACAGGTGACTTCTTTCAATCCTTATTGGGAACAACAAGGACATACTTACGAGGATCATGATGGCTATCGCACCGTGATTCAGTGTCAGCAATGGCCCTAAATTAACGGTTTAAGCGTGATCAGGGCGCCTAAGCGCCCTTTGGCTTTTACTCTTCCAGTAATACAGAGAAGCCGCCGTAAATCATCCTTTTACCATCAAAAGGCATGTTTTCGCCCATCTCTTTCATTCGCGGATCGGACATCATTTTCTGATTGGCAGCATCACGCACTTCGCGTGAGGGATATTCAATCCAGCTGAATACCACCGTTTCACCCTCTTCCGCTTTTACTGACATATAAAAATCCGTGAGCTTGCCCTCGGGCACGTCATCTGCCCAGCACTCCACAATGCGTGTCGCCCCAAACTCTTTAAACAGCGGCGCCGCTTTGGCCGCCATAGCACGGTAATCCTCTTTATTGACTTCCGGAACCGCAACGACAAAACCATCTACGTACGACATAGGCTATTTCTCCGTCGTGCTGTACACGGCCGACACTGACCGCAGAGTAAAGTGTACAAATGATGTGTAAATTGTGAGCAACTGCAGTGCTCAAACTGCGTGTTGTCTCGCAGATTCCTGCCTGAGGCTGAAATTGCGTTACACTGTGCACCTCGATAGTTACGCCATCAGGATAGTTATGCGCATTACCATTGAATCGGCCGATCAGCCATTCATTCACCGTTTGCTCGGTGAAGAGATAGAGCAAGTGGATACCCAATCCGGCGATATGCGTTTGCAACAAGCCCTCGACATCGCTCGCCAACAAAAAAATCACGAAGCGGAACTCGACTGGAAACGCAATGCGGTATTTTTAGCGCTGTTTATTTTCCTTTATGCCGTTTTGGGCGCGTCGTTGACGCTGGATCTCACCGCACAAGCACCCAGCCACAAAAGTTTGGTGTATGCGTTGGAAGCTGTTCCCGTGCTGATCGCGTTTTCCGGTCTGTTTGTTTCGTTGTTATTTCTGTTCTTCACCCGCAGTAGCGCACGTCGCCTGCGCAGTTGGGATCAGGGCATATTTGTGCTGGAAAAATATGCTGGCACCAATCTCTACAAGCAAATCAATGAGATGGGGTCTCGCACCACCAACTATTCACAGTCGTCCATTAACGTTGCGCTTGCCCTGTTCATTTGTGTGACCTGGGTGGTGATGTACAACTACTTTACCTTCACCACCAGTGGCGTGATAGGTAGCGTAATTTCCTTGTTCATCACCACCATGACCTACGTGATTCTCGATATCCAGTTGCTGAAATCAGGCACATCTATCGCCATTGATGAGCCGCTGATCCCCGCTGATGAAGAGAAAGAGAAGAAATAACGCCATGCATCAGGTGGCCTGAGGGCCGCCTTGTTTTTAATTGCCTATAATCATGCTGACATATCCTTTGATACGGATCAGGATCGATTAAGGAGCAGTAATGAAATTATGGCCAATCGCCGCACTCGCCGCGTTATCGTTAACGCTCGTTGCCTGTAAATCCCCGACGCCACCGAAAGGTGTCACGCCCATCAGCCCTTTTGATGCCAACCGCTATTTGGGCAAATGGTACGAAATCGCCCGTCTGGATCATCGCTTTGAGCGCGGCAAAGATCATGTCACCGCCACTTACACTCCTCGCAACGATGGCGGCATAACCGTGCTGAATCGTGGATATGATCCGGTTAAAAAGGAGTGGAGTGAGAGCGAGGGCAAAGCTTATTTTACCGGTAAATCAGATACCGCAGCGCTCAAAGTCTCCTTCTTTGGCCCGTTCTATGGCGGCTATAACGTGATTGCATTGGATGATGATTATCAATATGCGTTGGTGAGTGGTCCAAATCGCGGTTATTTATGGATTTTGTCGCGAGAGCCTAAAATCCCGGAACAGGTGAAAAAGCAGTATCTGGCAATCGCTCAAAGACTTGGGTTTAATGTTGATAAGCTCATCTGGGTGGATCAGGGTTAAAAGTGCACTCAGGGACAACGTAAATTTAATCTCCCATCACTGCTTTGTTCAGCATAACCAGGCTTAGATACTGGTTATGCTGCAGTGTTGGTGTTTACAACAGTGAATTAGCGCACTCCTAAGCACTTACTGTCTTACAAAGCCTCACTGCTTAGTCCTTATTCGACAAACGAGACAAACCTCGTAATTGCAGCAACTGAATGATTGAATTAAGTCCTTATATATTAAGCATATGACCTTCTATGCATTAATTGCATTTACCCCTGCAGTCTTGCCCTCTCAAAAAACCTGCTAAAATACCTCATCGTCTGAATTTTTATGCGCATCAAGCACCATTTAATTAAATAGCAAATTCGCCAGCCATTCTTATTTATCTATCAATACGTTGAGTCAACGCATCAGGCCGCTGTTAACTTTTTTTCATTATCTCATTGCAAGTGGTGAGGGAAAAATGAATGAAATAACAGGAGGATACCCTGGAATAAGCTTAAAATTATTATGGGGTTTTCTGCTTTTATCCGCGCTACTTTCGCTCTGCTGTTCCGCGAGCGAGGTTAACCTTTATTCAATTAATACAGGATCCTTTGTTTATCACCTGACGGATAATCATGGACAATATACTGAAAACTTTGAAAATAACTTCTTCTCTGTTGAAAGAAAGTTGTCCGAAGACTCTACTTATAGCGTGCTGATAGGCACCATGAAAAATAGCTTTGACGATCGCTGCCTTGCTTTAGGCGTCAGAAAAGACTGGAAAACCTGGGATAATGGCTGGACTTTTAAGGGTATTTACGGCTACACCGGTGAGTTTTTTTTCGATGCATTTAAGGATTGTGGCGATCACGGTTCCTACCATGACTTCAAAAAAGCCACCGGAATAGGATTCTCACCCTATATTTATCATGGCTTTCAATATAATTTCACACCCTATTTCGGCATTGAATCGGGGATTATTATCCCCTCAGTATTTGTCATCACCATTCAATGGAGCTTCAGATAAACACTGAGCTCTTTAATTTAAAGTGCTGACTTTTCAAGCCATTCAGCGATGACAGAGGTCAGTCTAAGAGGTTGCTCAAGGGGCAGCATATGGCCACTGTCACCGATAATTTCCATATCGCCCCCCAATGAAGTGACAATCTCTCGGGATTCTTCAAGACCGCGCAGGCCATCCCCTTCAGATGCAATGACCAATATTGGGCAGCTTACCGGTTGCTGCGTGACACCTTTGCGATCAAGCATGGCTTGTGTTCGAAAAACATTTGCACCGAGATGTTTCCCCATAACACGAATTTTATCAATTAGTTGTGCATCATTCTGCCGAGAAGGATGCAGAGATGGCTTCACCACCGCCTGGCTAAAGCCATTAAAATCACCCATCAATGCCGTTTGTGACGCCTTATCCAGTAATTCGCGTTGTTCTGGCGGATCTTCACGGAGAGAAGTGGCAACCAAAACCATACCTGCAGTTCGCTCGGGAAAGGCTTCGGCGATGGCTCGCGCCACATAGCCTCCAAGTGAGAAACCGACCAAAATAAAGCGCGGCGGCAAGGTGGCCACGATATTGCAGGCATATTCGGTGATGCTCTCGCCGCGACTTAAGCTGGCTCTGATACAGGTTCTGTCATCCGGATAGGCGCGAACAAAATCATCCCAAAGTGTTTCATCCAGCATGAAACCTGGAATGAGTACGAGGGGTAAAGTTGTATTGTTCATCCGTGAATCCTTAATTGTGAGTAATTAATGAGATTACGTGACGTCAGGTCCGTATACAGGCTGTGGCTTCACAACATCTCGAATATTCTGTGGATAATGCCAGTCCAGGTGACTATCATCAACCCACCCTACTCACTACTGATAAATAAGGAGGATTACTATGCCATCGTGTGAATTGTTTATTTACTCACACTTTTATAGTAATTGGCCGCGCTCAGCTATCTCTGCATTCGTGCTGCGATAATCCGCCTGAGCGAAGTTAACTACATCTCATCCCTTCCTCCGGCTTACCGGGTTGTCGTCAGCAGTTTTTGACGTCGGGCGTTCGCACGCCTGCAACTTATGAGTAAGCACATGAGCACATTACTATCCGCACACGCTGTCGGCTTTGATAACGCCTTCGGTACCCTATTTCACGACATCCATTTCAGCCTGAAAAAAGGCGATCGCATTGGCCTGCTAGGTGATAACGGCACGGGTAAAAGCACCCTGCTGAAAATCCTGAGCGGAGAACTTGAAAGCAGCCAGGGCAGCATTACCTTAGCCAATCACTGTCTTCTGGCGCGAATTGAGCAGCATCTTCCCTCTCAACTCCAGCAAGCCACGCTGCTTGCAGGTGTTATTGCACGTCTGCCAGAGCAGCAACAGATCAGTGATGCCTGGCGCGCAGAAGCATTGCTTTCTTCGTTGGGGTTCGATGCTGAACAGCAGACCCAAACGGCAGCCACGTTGAGTGGCGGTCAACACATGCGGTTATTGCTGGCGCGTGCGCTCATCCTTCAGCCCGATCTGCTGTTACTGGATGAACCCAGTAACCATCTGGATCTTCCAACGTTGCTCTGGCTCGAGCAGTTCCTGATAAGTTGGAAAAGCAGCTTTGTGCTGGTGTCACATGACAGTACCTTGCTGGACCAGGTCACCAACTGTAGCTGGATACTGCGCGATCAAACCCTGCAATTCTTCCGTCTGCCCTGCTCTGGAGCACGGCAAGCGCTGGCACAGCAGGATGAAACCGATGCACAACGTTTCCAGGCAGAGGAGAATGAGATTGATCGTATTGAAAAGAGCGCCAAACGACTGGCGATTTGGGGACGCACTTACGACAACGAAGGGTTGTCACGCAAAGCGCAACAGATGGAAAAGCGCGCCAATTGGTTGAAGGAGGCGCAAACCACGTTGACCGACGGTAGCCTGTGGCGACTCAAACTGCAGGGGGAAGCGTTGGATGCCGATCGCGTTCTGGCCCTGCCTGAGATGAGCATCCGACCTGCTGACAACGCCACTGCGTTATTTACATTCCCCAACCTTCAGGTCAAAAGCGGTGACCGCATCGCGGTCGTTGGTCGCAACGGCAGTGGGAAATCATCACTGCTGCGTCAACTCTGGCTGGAATACCAACGTGAAACCACCAAGCTGTTTCACCCGCGCGCAAGGCTCGGCTATTACGATCAAAGCCTTTCGCAATTACAGGATGAAGAGAGCCTCAATGAGGCACTGGCGCATTTCGCACCACTGAGTGACGACCAGCGAAAGATGGCTCTGATAGGCGCTGGATTCCCCTATCTGCGCCATCAGCAATTGGTTGGCTCGTTGAGTGGCGGTGAACGCTCACGTCTGCTGTTCGTTGGGCTGACATTGGCCCGCTACTCGATCCTGCTACTGGATGAGCCCACTAACCATCTCGATATGGTCGGCAAAGAAGAGTTGGCGGAAGCACTCAATCAGTTTGAGGGCGCGGTGCTGCTGGTGTCGCACGATCGCAATTTGATTGCCAGCAGTTGCAATCGCTTTTGGCTGATACAGGATCAGCAACTGGGCGAATGGCATGAGTTTGCACAAGTCATTGAACTGATGGGGGCCGAACAACCGCTAGAAAAGCCTGTCGCATGCGTTAAGCCCGTGGCGGCCGAATCGCATAACGACGAGGAGGCACTACTGTTGGCCTTGTGCGATTTAGAAAGCAAGCTGGATGAAGATATGATGCGAAAGCCTAAGCATCAAAAACCGACGCTGCAGACACAATGGCGCGATGAGATTGCGCAGTTGAAACAGCTGCTGGGGATCTCGTAAGCGTTCTGCCGATGAAAAAGCCCCTACGATGTTTTGATGCAGTGTCGTAGGGGCATAATCGGTGGCGACTGAAAGGTTGCTTTGCGAATCTATACCAGAGCGGCGTTCAACACCTGCGCCGCTCGCTTTAACTGATCTGCCGGATTGCGTCCAATCAATACATACTGGTATCCACTGCGATGCCACCACACCAGGTTCATACCGTGGCGCTTCTCCTGCGCCAATGCGCTCTGCTGAGCATGATCTTCCCGCGAAATACACAGTGCCATCGGACCATAACTGCTGTGATTCCAGGCGATTTGTGTGATTAGCGAATCGTCATAGCGCAGCATACGCACGCTTTTCAAACTCGCTTCAGGTAGCGTCAATTGCTCTGCCGTCAGGCGCAGATCGAGGTCGCGCGCCGTGCGTTGTAATGAACGCGCTAACACCTGTGGGGAGCTGTCGACATCCGCCAGGGTCTCAGGACTGTAGAGCGACATGTATTGTGCTTCCAGCTCACGAATACGCTCACTTTCGCCCTGTTCGGCTTTTGCGACGGGCCTGGCCCAAAAACCTATCCCGCTGCCCACCAGCAGAAAACTCACTGAGGCAGCGATCAATGCACGACGGCTAACCTGTGCAGCAGCTTTTATCGGCGCGGGCGGCGTGTTTTCGAGCAGATACGACAGCCGTGACTCCATACGTTCCAGCGGTGCGTCATCCAACATTGGCGCGAACGCATCTGCAAAGGGTTGGTTACTTTTCATAAGCTCAGCTGTCCGTGCTGACAGGGTTTCACTGCGCTTTAATTCGGTTTCAAACGCCTGCGCATCCTCCACGCGCATTTCGCCATCCAGCCAGGCAACGATAGCTTCATCGGCATAGGGCGAGGTAAATCGTGGTGCATTCACAAGCGTTTCTCCTGTACCGCAGGCCGCGCTGTCACTGCGCTGGCTAAAGTGGTGCGTGCCGCAGCGAGGCGGCTCATGATGGTTCCAATCGGTACGGCCAGCGTGTCGGCGGCTTCCTGATAGGTGAAGCCCTCGACATATACTAAAAATACCGCGTTGCGCTGCGCCTCTGGCAACTGCCCGACACGCTGCATCACTTTGGCGTACTGCATGCGCTGTTCATTGTGTTGCTGATGATCGGGAGCGAGCAATTCATCACTCTCCACGAATCCCTGCCCCATGCGGACTCGCTGCGCGCGCAGTTCGTTAATCCACACCGAGTGCAGCACGGTAAACAGCCAGCGATCGATGCGAGTGCCTGGCGTGTATTGGGCGCTGCGTTCCAGCGCCCGCACACAGGTGGATTGCACCAGTTCTTCGGCCACATCTTTGTTGCGCGATAACACCATCGCATAACGCCACATACGCGTCAGATGTGCCGCCAGATGTTGACGGACTTCAGTGCTGGTGATATTTACGTCCTCCGTCAACCGGGCTCATCAGGACTCCGGATGACCATTAATGGCCGCGTGTAAATCCTGATACTCTTCACAATTCACACCGCACAGCGATTTGATAATAGTGAGCTGCTCTTTAGCCAGATCGGGACGGCCTTTGATCATCCAGGCTTCACCTAAATATTCACGCACTTTGGCATATTTGGGGTCCAGCGCGATCGATTTCTGATAGTAACTCATCCCTTCATCGGTGCGGCCCAGTTTACGTGTGGCGTAACCGCGATAGTTCCATGCCTCTTTGGTGTTCTGATTGTGCAGCGTGTCCAGTAACGTCAGCGCAGCCTGGTACTCGCCCTTTTTCGCCAGGTGGTAGGCGTAATTGGTTTTGTCCTCGTCGCTCAGCATGCTGGTTTTTTCCGACATGCAGGATTTAGTCTTGCTGTCATAAACCTGCCCTTTCGGACAGTCCGGGGTTTTCTTGTCGCTGTCGTCATCGCCCATGGCGAATGCTACCGGTGCATGTAACGCCATCAGCAATACCGGCACGGCAAACCAGCGAACCTGATTCATCATTTTCATCATTCATTTATCCTCGCGGAGTGGCATCGAATCGCGCAACGGCAGCATACGGCGCAGCACGTTGTCACGCAGAACGTAGTGATGGAGTAACGCCGCCAGCGCATGCGCGCCTGCCAGGCTAATCAGCGCCCAGGCAACGTTATTGTGTAATCCCGCCAGCGTGTGACGCAGTGCGGTATCGACATGAATAAAGGTGGGAATATCGAACAGGCCAAAAAAGTTAAACGGCTCCTGCTGCGACCAGCGAAACAGAAAACCCAGTGCAACCTGAGTCAACAACAGCAGATACAACAAGCCATGAACGGCATGCGCGATGATTCGCATCGGCGTACTGCTCTCAGCGGGCGCCACGGCCAGGTGTGACTGACGTTGGCAATAAACACGCCACAACGGTCGCACAATCATGACTAATGCCAGCAAAATGCCAAAAGAGATATGCCACGCCTGTAATCCCTTGCGCAGCGGTGTGCCCTTTTCGAGTTGTTCCCAAATATGCGCAGAGGCAAACAAAAAAATGACGCTAAACGCGGTGATCCAGTGCAGCGTCATGCTGAATGCGTCATAGCGTTGACGTGAAGTTTGGCGGGTCGGAGCGGACATAGCATTTCCCAAAGCGTGAGTGGTTTAGGGGTAAACAACTCAACGACGATTTCTATTCGGAAAATTTTCATTTTTTTCTCAACGCGCCCGATTTAATGCAAAAATCCTGACGAATTTTCTCCTGTTTGTTGCATTTAGTGATTACTATTCTCGCTTCATTAAAGGGATGCTTATGTTGAATACCTCTAAAAAGCGGCTTTTCGTCGCAATCGTTATTTTGGCGATCTTTATTCTGGTCTGGGCCTACAGCAGCACACGACCAAAACCGAATCCACTGGTCACTGCCGTTGTGCGTCAAGGCAACATTGAAAACGTCATCGCTGCAACCGGCAAGATGGACGCTATCGAGCGCGTCAACGTCGGTGCGCAGGTGTCGGGTCAGGTGAAAAAGCTCTATATCAAGGCCGGTGATAACGTCAGTAAGGGCGAACTGATCGCTGAAATTGACGATCAGCCACAGCGCAGTGATTTACGTAATGCGCAGGCCGCGTTGAGCGTTGCGCAAGCCGATCTGGAGACACGCGAAGCGACGTTGGTCCGGCAGGATGCGCAGTTCAAACGTCTGCAGCAAATGATTAAAGCCAATTTGGTCTCGCGTCAGGATTTTGATGAAGCGGCTGAGGCGTGGAGCACCGCGCGGGCAGAGTTAACGGCACAAAAAGCGCGCGTGATTCAGGCGCAGATTGAGGTGGACAAGAAACAGCTCGATCTCAGCTATACCCGCATCATGGCGCCGATGGATGGCACGGTGATCGCCATCGTCACCAAACAGGGCCAGACGGTTAACGCCGCGCAAAGTGCGCCGACCATAGCTAAGTTAGCCCAGCTCGGCACTATGACCATTAAAGTGCAGATTTCCGAAGCGGATATCACCAATATTCAACCCGGTCAGCAGGCGTGGTTCACCACCTTTGCCAATCCCGATAAACGCTACAACGCCACGTTGCGCAGCATTGAACTGGCACCGGAATCGGTGATGAAAGATGATGCCCTAATGGGCAACAGCGAGAGCACCCCTTCCAGCAGCACCAACGCCGCGATTTATTATAATGCCCTGCTGGATGTTCCCAACCCGGATAATGTCCTGCGCATCTCCATGACCGCGCAGGTGAACTTACTGCGCGACACGGCAAAAGATGCCCTGCTGATTCCGGTACAAGCAACGAAAAAGGATCCCGAAGGTAAAACCTATGTGGAAGTGGCTGATAAGCAGAATCAGCCTGAGAAACGCATTATCACCACTGGGATCTCAGACAGCGTCGATATTCAGGTACTCAGCGGTTTACAAGCCGGTGAAAAAGTGATTCTCGCGACCCAGGCTGTTGGCGCGGACAAGGTGGTGATGTGAGCCTGATCGAACTGAAAAACATTCAGCGCAGCTATGTTAACGGTTCAGAATCTCTGCATGTGCTGAAAGACATTAATTTGCAGATTGCCAGTGGCGAGATGGTGGCGATCATTGGCCCTTCCGGATCGGGCAAATCCACACTGCTGAATATTCTCGGCTGCCTGGATGCCGCCGACAGCGGTCACTATTTTATTGCCGGGCAGAATACCGCTTCACTTTCACCGGATGCGCTGGCGAAAGTCCGTCGCGAACATATTGGCTTTATTTTTCAGCGCTACCACTTGATGCCGGACCTCACCGCATTAAGCAACGTCGAGATTCCGGCAATTTATGCCAATTTCCAGGGACAGTCGCGCCGGGAACGGGCCGCTCAATTGCTGGAGCGATTGGGACTGAAAGGCCGTGAACACCATAAACCGGGCGAACTCTCTGGCGGCCAGCAGCAGCGTGTGAGTATTGCGCGTGCACTGATCAATGGCGCTGAAATTATTCTTGCCGATGAACCCACGGGCGCGCTGGATTCCCATTCGGGCGAAGAAGTGTTACGCATCCTTCATGATTTAAATCGGGAAGGCCACACGGTGATTATCGTGACGCACGATATGAAAGTGGCGCAGCACGCTGACCGTATTATCGAAATCCAGGACGGCGAAATTTTTGCCGACAGTGGGCCAAAAACGGATGAAACGCGAGCGCGCTATCAGCCAATGGCTCGCAAAAGCCAGAGCAAGCTACGTGGATTTGTTGATCGCCTGCGCGAATCAATGCGTATGGCGCTGAATGCCATGAACACCCACCGCTTGCGTACCGCACTGACCATGACCGGCATAATTTTTGGTATCGCCGCCGTAGTGACCGTGGTGGCGCTCGGGCAAGGCGCACGAGAAAAAACGCTGGAGAGCATCTCCGGGCTGGGTACCAATGTCGTCTCGATTTACGCTGGCAGTGATTTTGCCGAGGATGACGCGCACCCGATTCTGACACTGGTGATGGCCGATGCTGATGTGATTGCTCGTCAGCAGTTTGTCGACAAAGTCAGCCCTGAATTGCTATCAACCCAGCCGATCCGCTATCTCTCCAACTCCTCGAAAGCGTCGGTTTCCGGTGTGGGTAAAGATTACTTCGAGATCCAGGGTATCAAACTCACCGAAGGCAGTAACTTCAGTGATGAACGCCATGCCCGGCAAGAGATCATCATCGATACCAACACGCGTAATAAGTTGTTCGCCGCTCATGAAAATCCCATCGGCAAAATGATCGTTTTAGGTTCAGTGCCGGTGCGTGTGATTGGTGTAGCGCATGAAGATAACGGCATTTCGCCCAATCGCCTGAGCGTGTGGCTGCCGTGGAGCACCATGATGTACCGCATCAGTGGGCAAACGGCCCTGACCAGTATCAGCGTCAAGCTTAAAGATGATGTGGTTAGCGGTCCGGCGGTGGAATCGCTGACGCAGTTACTGACTGCGCGTCACGGCACCAAAGACTTCCTGATGTTTAACCGCGATAAATACCGCAAGGCGATTGAGGGAGCTGCCGCCACCTTGACCCTGTTGATTTTGATGGTGGCGTCGATTGCCTTGATGATTGGCAGTATCGGCGTGATGAATATCATGCTGGTGTCGGTGACTGAACGAACGCATGAGATTGGCGTGCGCATGGCCGTGGGGGCGCGACGCGGCGATATCATGCAGCAGTTTATGATCGAAGCCGTGCTGGTGTGTCTGGTAGGCGGCTCGCTTGGCGTGGCGCTTTCATTGGTGATCGGTCCGCTGATTAGCCTGATGGCGGGCGGTGTGTTGACCGCCATCTACTCGTGGGAGTCGGCGGGTGCGGCCTTTGCCTGCTCCACCATCATCGGCATGATTTTTGGCTATCTGCCCGCGCGCAAAGCTGCACGTATGGATCCGGTCGCCGCGCTGGCGAGTGAGTAAATTAGTCTTCAAATGGTGCGCATCGCTGCGCACCGATTTTCACGTCATGTTGGGGTTTATAGCGATTACTATAAAGGTCAGATCAGCATCGGCAAGGTCGCACTGGCCGTTTGCTGACTGGCGGTGGCGTAATGCGCATCATGCGTCATCAGCTCCCCCATTAACGCCTCCACCAGCAACATCGCCCCAACCTTACCACTGAGCGTTCCGGCATTAAGCGGACCTTCCGGTCGCGCCGCCACCAGCAGCATATCCGCCAGATTGCCCATCGGACTGCGCAGCGTGTTGCTTAACATCAACACGCGTGCCTGCCGTTTTTTTGCCACGTTTACCACATGCATCAGGTCTTTGGTGGAACCGGAAGCGGAGATCGCGATCACCAAATCACCCTCACCCAGGGTCGAAGCATTCATGGCCGCGCGATGCATATCGCCAAACAGTTGCGCGGATTTACCCAGCCGCAGCAGGCGATAATGCAAATATTCACCGGTTATCGCGCTGGCAGCCACGCCATAGATTTGGATAGATCGAGCCTGATGCAGTGCCGCGCCCGCCTGCTGTAAAACATCCCGATCAATAAATTTTCCGGTGTCACGCAGCGCCTGCACCGACTCTTCCACCAGCGCATCAACCGGATCACCACTCGCCGCCTGTGCTGGCTGACTCTTCTGCACATCCATCGCCAGCGCCATCTTAAATTCGGTATAGCCTTTGCAGCTCAGGTTACGGCATAAGCGCGTCACACTGGCTTCACTGGTGTCCGTTTCTTTCGCCAACTCGGTAATGGTGAGATACAGCACTCGCTGCGGTTCGGTCAGGATGAAGTCGCCCAGCTTTTGCAGCGCGGGACTGTAGCCCGGCAAGCCCTGCTTCAGATGCAGCAAAATATTTCCATTGTCCGTCATGACACCTCTCCATTAGCCAAAATTGATGGCGCTTAGTGTGCGTAAAGGCCTGGGTTTGTGCCAGCAGAATTGATTATAAGTGAAAGCTATCACACAAGTGGTAGTAATTTTCATCCAATGCAGTAAATTGTGATAATAATTTTTACCACAACAACGCTTCGGGGATGAAAATTTATGTCAATGTTCAGTGGGGCCTCTTCAGGAGGCTGGTTTGAAAAAGCGCAGCGTTTCGGAAAATCCTTTATGTTGCCGATCGCGGTATTGCCTGCCGCTGGCTTGCTGTTGGGCATTGGCGGCGCGTTGTCCAATCCCAACACCGTTAAGGCCTATCCGTTTCTGGATATCGCCTGGCTACAAGGTGTGTTCACCATCATGGCCAGCGCAGGTTCGGTAGTCTTCGCCAACCTTGCGGTGCTGTTTGCGGTGGGCGTGGCGGTAGGACTGGCTAAAAGCGACAAGGGCACGGCTGGCCTGGCATCTCTGCTCGCCTATCTGGTGATGAATGCCACCATCAATGCACTCTTGACGCTGAGCGGCGTGCTGGCCAGCAGCAATCTGAGCGCCGTGGGTCAAGGTATGGCGCTAGGCATTCAAACGCTGGAAACCGGCGTGTTCGGTGGTGTGGTGATTGGGCTGGTCACCGCGTTGCTGCACAATCGCTATAACAAAATTGCCCTACCACAATTTCTCGGCTTCTTCGGTGGCTCGCGTTTCGTCCCGATTATTAGCTCGTTCGTGGCGATTATCGTTGGCGCGGCAATGACCATCGTCTGGCCGCACTTCCAGAAACTGATTTTTGGCATGGGCGGGTTAGTCGACGCCACAGGCTACTTTGGCACCTTCATTTACGGCTTCGTATTGCGCATGCTCGGCCCCTTCGGTCTGCATCACATCTTCTACCTGCCGTTCTGGACCACCGCATTAGGCGGCAGTGAGATGGTGAATGGGCATCTGGTTGAAGGCACTCAGCGCATCTTCTTTGCTCAGTTGGCCGATCCCAACACCCAGCAGTTTTACCTCGGTACCGCGCGTTTTATGTCGGGCCGTTTCATCACCATGATGTTTGGATTAATCGGTGCCTGCCTCGCGATGTATCACACCGCCAAACCCGAGAACCGCAAACGTGTGGCGGGTTTGTTGTTATCCGCCGCCCTTACCTCATTCCTGACCGGGATCACCGAACCGATTGAGTTCTCGTTCCTGTTTGTGGCACCGGTGTTGTATGTGATCCACGCGCTGTTCGATGGCCTGGCCTTTATGATCGCCCACATTTTACACATCACTATTGGGCAAACCTTCTCCGGCGGCTTGATCGATTTCATTCTGTTTGGTGTTTTGCAGGGCGAAGCGAAAACGCATTGGATGTATGTGCCGTTGGTCGGTGTGCCATGGTTCCTGCTCTATTATTTCACCTTCCGCTTGCTGATTACTCGTTTCAATTTTAAAACGCCGGGCCGTGAAGATATCAGCATCGATACACTGCCGATTGCCGCAGGCGAACGCCCTTTGCAGGTGATTGAAGCGCTGGGTGGCAAAGACAATATTGCCGAACTCGACTGCTGCGCCACGCGTTTACGTATCACGTTGAACGACAGTTCTAAACTTAATGAAGCTGCATTGAAGGCCACGGGCGCCCGCGCGGTGATCCAGCGCGGTAAAGGCGTGCAGGTGATCTACGGCCCGCACGTCACCATTATCAAAAATGAAGTTGAGGAGTTACTCGCGCTATGAAAGCAAACATGCTGGATCAGATTCAGGGAAAACTGGTGGTGTCCTGTCAGGCACTGGAAGATGAACCCCTGCACAGCCCTTACATTATGTCGCGCATGGCACTCGCCGCGATGCAAGGAGGCGCGGCGGCGATCCGCGCCAACAGTCTGGTCGATGTACAGCAGATTATGCAAACCGTGGATTTACCGATCATCGCTATCATCAAACGCGATTATCCAGGCAGTGATGTATATATCACCGCCACGCTAAAAGAGGTGGATGAATTGATGGAGGCGAATCCGGCAATGATCGCGCTGGATGCCACTCAGCATCAACGGCCTGGCGATCTGCAGTTACCTCAACTTGTGAAGGCAATACGTCAACGCTATCCGCAATTATTACTCATGGCAGATATCGCGACTGTCGATGAAGCGTTGCAGGCTGATGAACTGGGCTTCGACTGCGTGGGCACTACGCTGCATGGCTATACATCGGAAACGCGCGGAGCGTACCTGGCGGCAAATGATTTTCACTTCCTGCGTACAGTTTTAGCCTCAGTGAAGGCGCCGGTGATAGCAGAAGGCAATGTGGAAACACCCGAGATGGCAGCACAATGTTTAAAACTGGGCGCGCATGCGGTAGTCGTCGGTGGCGCGATTACCCGTCCTCAGCAAATAACGCAGCGTTTCGTCAGCGCAATTAGCTAAAACGTTTTGCTCGAATAATAAAAACAGCAAAGCCGCCCGGAGGCGGCCTTAACGCTGAAGCTGATTTCGAACTTATTTGTACAGTTCTGCAGTCATGTGCACACGGTTATTGGTGTTTGCTTCAGTAATTTTGTACTGTGCGCCCTGCTGCTGAGCAACAGCGGCAACTTTCGCTTCTGCACCGTCCAGAGTTGAAGACTCGACAGAAATGCTCTGTGCAAAGCTTGCTGCAGACATCAGTGAAAGAGCGGCAGCAGCGGCGATGGTCAGTGTTTTAATGGTTTTCATGGTCATATTCCTTTGGGTTGTTTAAGAAGGCTGTGTGCCTTCGATGAAAATAATAATACCCTAAGTTACCATTAGCATATTAACTATTAGTGCGGTCATGATGATCCGACTAATCATGACTCGGGTTACTGTTACACTAACCGCTATAATGATCATGATGTTATCCACATTTCAGGTGAAAAGACGACGCGTTAACCTGTGGATAAATCTCTGCACTCCGCCCACCATGCCATCTAACCCGAAGTGGCTATTTTTCGTACGGTGTAAGCATATCGTCATAAACTTGGAGGCTTTGGCTTTTGGCTGCTGGATTGTTTTGGATTGTTGAGGGCGAGATGTCACACCGAATCGTCTTTTTCAATCACCAGCACCCGCGCCGCTCCCTGCGGATGGGCAACATGCTCTGTCCCCACGCTGGCAAAGAAAATATCCCCCACATTTAACATCACTTTTTTAATTTCACCTTGCTCGCGGTAATGCATTTCGACTGTACCGTCCAATACCACGAACACCTCTTCGCCGTCGTTGATATGCCAGCGATAGGATTTATCGGTCCAGTGGAGTCTGACGCTGGTGCCGTCGAAGTTGGCAATATCGACAGCGTCCCATGCTTTGGCAGGAGTAAAGTTTTTACTGATGATGGTTTTCATGCGCGACCTAAACGAGTGAGATTGCGCTCTATTTTAACGGGAAGCGCCAGGCGAATGGGGACATGCATCGACCCTTTTCGGCCAGGTTACCCCCTCACAACGGCAAACTTACGCAAAGCAATAATATTCATCACGGCCAGAATGGCCGCGGCTATAAAGGTCATCGCCACCTGGCCGGGAATATAAGCCATAAAGGCCGCGAGGAATTGCCCGGCAAAGATTGCCATCGATAAGCGCGCCAGTTGTCGTCCGCGCTCATATGGTTGGCTGGTTTCAACCGTCATATGATTGACCAGTGGCACCGACAGACCAAAACCCATGCCTAACAGGATGCCGCCCGGCAGGCACAGCAGCATGTCCGGTGCAGCAGCAAACTCCAGGTGCGCCAACATATAACAAACAAAAGCCATGATCAGCGTTGGATAAGGACCAAACTGCAGTGCCACATGCGGCATCAACGCTGCAGCCAGCACGGCCACCAGCGAAACGAATGACAGAAAATACCCGATATGAGCGGCATCCACCCCCAAGGTGGCAAAGCGCTGAGGCAGCATGATGATGGCGGTAAAGAAACACATCATGGAGCAAATAGCCGCCAGCAGCACAGGCTGCAATGCCTGATTACTGTTGGTTGCGCCTTCATCAATGACGCCGGTGGCGATTTGTTGTTGCGGTCGCGGAATCAAAATGACCACCAGCGCGATCAGCAACCAGGAGAAGAGATAGAGAGCATAGGGATAGCGCCAACTTAAAGAAGCGAGAATCCCGCCAATGAACAAAAACACCACGCCACCGAGTTCGATAGCCATACCCTGGCGTGCCATCATTTTTAGTCGTGCTTCAGCCTGATAAAAAGTGGCAATTAAACTGGTCCCTGCCGACATCACCACGGCGGTAAAACAGCCTAACAGGACACGATCAACGATTTGCAGGGGTGCACCGGGCAGCCAGGCACCCGCCACGCCCAAACCGCCATAAAAGAACAGGCCCACAAGGAGCATGGGGTACGCGCCGTAACGATCTATCGCTCGGCCGGCAAAGGGCCCTGCCACCACCACGCCGAATGCTGGCAGCGTTACCAACCAATTAGCCAGATGTGAAACGCCTAATTGCGCAGCAATCTCACTCAATCCCGGCACGATAACGCAGCCCACCATGATGGTCAGGCAACTCACCGCCAGTAACGTCATTGCCGCTGCAGGCTTTAATACAATCATGAATACACCTATCCGTATAATGGGTTTATTATCCACATATTGGACATGAGTGTTAGGGTATTCGTGTGTGATGTCAATCGCTAGCGGGTAACGTGATAGAGTGGCGTGCGGGAAATCGATGAAACGGATGAATAATGGTCGCAAATACTGAAGCTAACGGATCACAGGTGATTGCACGTGCCGCCACCCTTTTACGCGCATTGGAAAATCGACCTACTGGTGTATCAATGTCCGAACTGGCGAAATCGACAGCGTTACCGCGCACCACGGTTCATCGATTGGTGACCTCTCTCATAGCACAGCAGTTGCTGATACAGGACAGCGAGGGCATTAAACTGGGGCCAGCACTCGCCAGGCTCGCCGCCTCCGCGCACACCGATATTATTGCGCTGGCGCAACCGGCGATGGAGACACTGGGCCGCCGAACCCGCGAAACGGTAGATTTATGTGTCTGGCGTGGTAGCCATACGGTACTGGTCAGCCAATATGCTTCGGATCAGGAGCTGCGTGTGGTATCGCCCATCAGCACCGCCTTTCCTTCCCACTGCGCCGCACATGGCAAAGCCCTATTGGCTGAACAGCCTGAAGAGCTTTTAAGAACGTTGCTGCCACAGCTGAATGAAGTGCGCACCTTGCAAACATTGAAGGATCGTCAGCCTTTATTAAAAGCGATTGAGTCAATTCGCCAGCAAGGTTATGCGATTGATCGGGAGGAGCACGCGCGCGGCGTTTGTGGTGTTAGCGTTGCCCTGCACACCGGGCCGGGTGAGCGCTATGCACTGGCCTTAGCGGTGCCGGCAATGCGTTTTGATGAGCAATTTCCCCAACTGCTGGCCGCGCTGATGCAGGCGAAAGCTGAAGTTGAAACGCTGGTGGCGCGCTGAGTGATATAAACAGCAAAGCCGCCCGAAGGCGGCCTTAACGCTGAAGCGGAAACTGAACTTATTTATACAGTTCTGCAGTCATGTGCACACGGTTGTTGGTGTTTGCTTCAGTGATTTTGTACTGTGCGCCCTGCTCCTGTGCCACTGCGGCAACTTTTGCTTCTGCACCGTCAAGTGTAGAAGACTCTACTGAAATGCTCTGTGCAAAGCTGGCAGCAGACATCAGTGAAAGAGCGGCAGCAGCGGCGATGGTCAGTGTTTTAATGGTTTTCATGGTCATATTCCTTTGGGTTGTTTAAGAAGGCTGTGTGCCTTCGATGAAACAACAATAACTCTAGTTATCATTTCTATATTAACTATTAGTGCGATAATGATGATCGCACTAATTATTGTTTGCAAGCAAGGTGCGCACGGTCGAGATAAACTGCGGCCACTGATGGAAACGCATCACTGGCATATGCGCATGACGCTGCGAGCGCAGCGCTTCAACAAACGCACTGGCTTGCTGGTCAATCTGGTCATGATTCTGTTTCATGATGCTGTCTCCACTGCACTTCGCTTTTCAACGAAAAAGGCCGCCCCGTAAGGCGGCCTGCTCCGGCACTTCCATGTGCAACCATCCGTTAATTATTTGTACAGCTCAGCGGTCATGTGCACGACATTGCCATCGCTGGCTTCAATGATTTTATATTGTGCGTTCTGCTGATGTGCCTGAGCAGCGATTTTCGCTTCCGCACCGTCCAGAGTCAGTGAAGTGGCTGATACTGTTTGAGCAAAGCTTGCAGCAGACATCAGTGAAAGAGCGGCAACAGCGGCGATTGACATTGCTTTGATAGTTTTCATGGTCATATTCCTTGGTTTATCTGATGAGAAGGCTGTGTGCCTTCGATGGAAGTGATAATAACCAAGTAAACTATATCCATCTTAACTATTAGTGCGATCATTATGATCGCACTAATAGTTAACTTTATTAAGACAGATCCAATGATTCAATCACTTGTCGCACTTCACGCTGCTCTTCACTGGATAATGCACGCAGCGGGCGTGGCAAATTATTCTCGTCCGCCAGGCCGAAGAGTGCCGCCGCCGCCGCCATCACTCGGATGCTGCCGCCATGCTGGTGGAACAGCGCCCAAAGCGGTGCTAACCGTTGGGACTGCTCGGCGACTGCTTTGAAATCCTCTGCCTGAGCGGCTTGGGTGAGCGCTAATGCCGTGTTGGGAAACAATCCGCCGCACACGGAATACCAGACGTCACATCCGGCCACCAGACCGTTACCCGCAGATGCATCGCCGCTGACGCCGATACTAATGTGTTTAGGCAACTGCGCTCGCAGTGCGCTCACCCGCTGCGTAGCCGCCGATATTTGGTCAGGAACACCCGGGATTTTGATCGAAGCTATGTTGGAAAGCGCGGCGATCCGTGCGTAGAGGGAATCGGAAAATGATGTGTGCGTGGTGCCGGGGTTGTCATAGACGCAGATGGGCACCGAGACGTGCTGAGCCACCTCGGCATAAAAATTATACACCTCTTCTTCGGTGAGCTTTTGGTAAGAGACAGCTGGCAATAATAGCGCGCTGACGCCCGCCTGCTGCGCATCATCGGCCAGCCGCAACACTTCATCAGTGTTGATTGCGCCAATGCTGACCATGACTGGAATGCCGTCTGCATGCTGGACGGCCAGTGTCGCCACGCGCTTGCGTTGCTCTCGAGTGAAGTAAGCGTAGCTGCCGGTTGAACCCAGCACGCCCAGCGAATCGACCTTAGCAGTGATCAATCGCGCGAGGATCTTTAGAAAGGATTGTTCGTCGATGCCTGTCGCATTAACGGGGGTCAGTGGGAACGCACTAAGACCTGAAAACATAGCCAGCTCCTGTTAGATAACGTAAAACGCATCTTAACAACAGCTGACTATTTGTCATAGGACAAAGCGGTTAGCGTTTGGCCTTTCTTCTACATCTCAACCAAATCAGGCCGAGTACGACAATGATACCTGCCGCTGCCATACCAATCCGCGACACCAGCATCAAGGGTGACGCGTCACCGCCTGCGCGCAACAATTTCACGCGCTCCTCAGTGATTTGCACCTTGCTGTGACCGATATCCTGCATCACATAGTTAGTGACAGCAGCTACCTGATGATCATTCAGCTCACCGGCAAAGCCAATCATTCCCTGGTCGTGCTCTGGCCACACCCCATCCAATACCGCCATCGCCACGTTATCGGCGTTGGGCTTATTCAGCACCGGATGATGCTGCAATGCTGGCAAACCGTTCAGCCCTTCACCTGTCAGGTTATGGCATGAGGCGCAGTTGTTGCGATAGATCTGCTCGCCCTCGCTGACCGCAGCCTGTGGCGTGTCGTCGCCCCGGACTCGCGTCCAGTGATTCGTCGGCGTTGGTTCGGCTGCAATACTGTCCTGAGGCAGCAGATACGTCGCGATAGCCTGACGATCTTCTGGCGTCATGCGTGAGAAGCTTTTATCGATAGCTTCCAGCATCGGACCGCCCGCTGTCGCGCCATTGCTGGCATGACCTTTCGCCAGATACTGCGCCAGCATGTCACGCGTCCAATGCGGTTTACCCTGCAGCGTTGCCGCCGTGATATCAGGCGCAAACCAGGTGCCGAGTGATGCGCCCTGCAGGCTCTTATCCTGCTGCTCTGCCATCAGGAAATTACGCGGCGTGTGGCAAGTGCTGCAGTGGGTTAACCCCTGCACCAGATAAGCCCCACGATTCCACTCGTCCGACTGTTGGGCATCCGGCTGGAACGGCTTGCTGTCGAGGAACAACAGGTTCCACGCCGCCATACTGAAACGCAGATTGAACGGGAATGGCAGCGCAGTCTTCTCTGGCTGCACATCCACCGGCTGCACGCCCTGCATAAAGTAAGCATACAAAGCAGCGACATCTTCATCGGTTAACTTCGCATAAGCGGTGTAAGGCATCGCCGGGTAGAGTTGGCTACCATCACCACGCACGCCCTTACGCAATGCATCCGCAAACTGCTGCTCAGTGTAATGACCGATGCCCGCTGCTTTGGATGGCGTGATATTAGTACTGAAGATGGTCCCTAGCGGGCTGGCAATCGCATGACCACCGCTGAACGGGGCTTTGCCCGCTTCGGTATGGCACGCGCCGCAGTCGCCGGCAATGGCCAGATACTCGCCACGTTTGATGAGCTGCTGATCATCGGCCTGCGCCTGTGAAACCGCTAACGCCAAAGTGCCTGCGGCAAGCAGGGCTTTCCAGTGCTTAGCCATGTTGCGTCTCCTGCAGGATTTTGTCCGCGGTGCGTAATGCCAGCGCCATGGCGGTCAGCGTCACATTACAGGTACCGACGGTGGGCATCACGCCGGTGCCGACCATAAACAGGTTTTGATGATCGTGCGCGCGTCCCCAGGCATCGGTGACGCTGGTCGCCGGATCAAGTCCCATTGAGAGCGTGCCGGTGATGTGCTGGCGGTTGGAAAACTTACCGCTCTTGCTGTGCTTGATGTTGGTTGCGCCGAGTTTGATCGCAATCGCGTCATAGCATTCACGGGTTTTCGCGGTGCCTTTAACGACGTAATCGTTCACATCCCAATACAGCGATGGCGTCGGTAAACCCAGCTCATCTTTGTTGCTGCTCAAGGTCACGCGGTTGTTAGGATCAGGTAACTGCTCCAGCGCATTTTTGATGCTGAGGCGGCGCGCGGCACGGAAGCGAATCGCATCCTGCAACTTCTTGCCAAACAGCCCTTCCGCTAACGCTTCTTTGGTCACTGAGGCAACCTGTGAGGCGTTAGAGATATCAATACGGAACGGTGAATGTTCGCTGCGGAAATCACCGTCACGGAATTGACCAATCGAGCAAGGACTCACCGGCCCACGTCCTGGCCAAATCTCCTCATCGACATCAAAGGTCACGCCAATCGCCGGGTGATCGCACAGATTACGACCGACATTGTCGTGCGCATTGGCGATACCGTTCGGGAATTTATCGCTGACAGACATCAGCAGAAGTTTCGGGGTTTCAATCGCGTTGGCGGCCAGCACAAAGGTTTCAGCCGTAACGCGATGGCTGACTTTGTTCCAGTCATAGTAATTCGCCGCCACGATATTGCCTTTAGCATCGTGCTCCAGCTGATACACCACCGCTTCGGTGATCACTTTAACACCACTGTTTTCAGCCTGCTGTGCAGCAATCCCGCCGTGATACTGGGCGTCGATTGGGCAGAGCGGCATGCAGTTGTTATTACCGCAGCAGGCTGGGCGACCATCATAACTGTGGCTGTTGCGGCCGGTACTGTCATCCAGCACGGTAAAGTCAGGCGCAAGGCGAGCTGTCACACGCTGCTGCAACCAGGAGGCGGGTACGCGTTCCATCGGGTAAGGCTTGCTGCGTGGCGAACCATTGTCCGGCGATCCGCCCACGCCCGCGATCACTTCAGCCTGATAGTAATACTCTTCCAGATCGTCATAACCGATTGGCCAATCTTTGCCGATGCCATACTGACTGTGCTGACGGAAGTCGTTGGGAACAAAGCGCCATAACTGCGCCGCCCAGTGCCAGCTGGTACCACCAAACATACGGATGTACTGCGCAGCAAACGGATGCGGGCCGACCTGATGCAGGTAATCATTCGGCTCTGGCGTATAGCGCGGATGCGGCGCCTTAGGCGAGAACGGATACGGCGACATGAAGTCAGATTTGAATGCAGACGCACGGAAACGCTCAACCAGCTGATCGCGTCCAACTTTCGGGCCGGACTCCAGTAACAGTACTGATTTACCTGCTTTTGCCAGACGCGTTGCCAGCAGCGAGCCATTAACGCCCGCGCCAATCACCACTACGTCGGCGGAATTATTGTTTTTCATAACGACATTACTCTTCTGAATCAGGGTTGTTGCGCCCAGCTACCACATTTGCCGTAGGAGAAACTCGGCGGCACTAATTTGTCATCCACCAGCAGATTGGCGAGCGTATTCACGTAGGTGACATACAGCGCATGATTGCCCTTGCCGACCACACCGTTGTACCAACCGCCGAGCACCGCTTTGGCCAGCTTTTCGCTGTCCGCATCCGTGGCAAATGTCAGGTGATCCTGCTGCAGCAGTTCCGGCTGGTTTTGCAGTAGTGTTTTCAACTGTGCCAGTGCAGGAAGAAAACCTTTCTGCGTCTGGCTCAAAGCCAATAGCAATGCATGCCCAACGGTGGCGTTCAGGGATTCCTGTTGCGTCAACAGTTGGGAAACCTGCATAAAATCGTCAAGACCCGCCGTCGGGGCGGTTGATTGTGCAGCGTTGAGGCGCGGCAACGAGTAAAGCTGGCCTGCGGCGCTGGCAATCGTGACCAGCCCGACCATCTTCAACACGCGGCGGCGTGAGTAGTGCTTCATAGTGTCTTCCAGTAAAAACGTCGCCTGCCATCACAGGCGACAGAATAAAATCGAATCTATTTTTTATGTCTGCGGCGCATCAACCACCACACCAGCAGTGCAATCACCACCAACACACCGATGCCCACACCGACTTGCGCCAGCATTACCAGCGGAGATGAAGGACCGCCACGACGGATCTCCGCCACTTGCTCCGGTGAGACGGTCGCTTCAACATTGCCGTAGTGATGCAAGATCCAGTTCGACAGTGTGGCGACTTGCTGATCATCAAGCTGATTCAGTGCGTTCGGCTGCGAACCAAACGGCGGCATAAACACGTCACCTTCGGCGGTATGACGCTGCACACCGTAAAGAATGGTGGCAATCAGGTTCGACGGATTGCGTTCCGCAGTAGCACTGTTGTGGAACAGGCTGGGATAAAACGCGTCTTTGGTTCCCTGACCGCTGCTGCCGTGACACGACGCGCAGTTGCCGGAGAACAGGCGAGCACCTTCATCGCTGGTGGGCGCGCTGAACGCATCACCACGAAACGCCACCAGATTTTCAGCCGCTTTACCCTGTTCGAAGCGCGATGCACCGCTCGCAGGCGCATCTTTATCCGTCACGCTGCCCATGTATTCGGCAATCGCAGCCAGATCGGCATCGGATAAGTACTGGAAGCTGTGTGTAATCGCCTCTGCCATGCTGCCAGCGGCCTGCGCTTTCCCCGCCAGACGGCCGGTCTTAAGGTAGGTGATCAGATCCTGCTGTGACCACTGGCCAATACCACTCACCGCATTGGCGGTGATATTCGGCGCGAACCACGGGCCGACCTGCGCACCAGTAAAGGCATCACCCTCTTTCTCCTGCATCAGGAATCCGCGTGGCGTGTGGCAAGTGCTACAGTGCGCTGCGCCATCCACCAGATAACGACCGCGATTCCAGCTGTCAGATTTTGTCGTGTCCGCTGTGTATCCCGGCGCTTTCAGGAACAGCGCGTTCCAGAACATCATCGAAAATCGCAGATTCAGTGGGAATGGCAGATGCGTCTCTTCAGTGGTTTGATCCACTGGCTGCACGCCTGACATAAAGTAGGCGTAAAGCGCGTGCACATCTTCATCGGTTAATGTGGCATAAGCGGTGTAGGGCATCGCCGGATACAGGTTGGCGCCGTCAGCCCTGACACCTTTACGTAGCGCATCAGCAAACTGCTGCTCACTGTACTGACCAATACCCGAAATCTTTGAGGGCGTGATGTTGGTGGCGATGATTTCACCCACCGGAGACTCAATCGCCTTGCCGCCGGCAAAAGGTTTACCGTGCTCAGCGGTGTGACAGGCAGTGCAGTCCGAGGCTACTGCCAGATATTCGCCCTTCTTTACTAACGCATCGTCAGCCGCATGTGCCGTTCCGCTCGCCAGTGCCAGAACCAGCGCGATCTGTTTTAGCTTCAACATGATTACGCCTCCTGAGCCTGTTTAACGATGGCATCCGCCGCTTTGAATGCCAGCGCCACCATGGTTAAGGTGCTGTTGCCACACGCGGTACTCGCCATGGCTCCCCCGCCCGGCAGGAACAGGTTGTGATGATCGTGGGTACGGCACTCGTTATCCACCACCGAGTTGGCCGGATCGTTACCCATAATGGTGCCGCCCATGATGTGCTTGCTCTGGTTATATTGTTTCGAGAACTTCTTATCGATGGCGCCCATTGCTTCTGCAATCTTATCCGCAATCGGTTTGGAGTAATTTTGGTACGAGCGACGCACGTAGTCGCCGACATTGTAGTGAATGGCAGGTTTTGGCAGACCCAGCCAATCCTTCTTGTCACTCAGCGTCAGACGGTTATTAGCATCGGGCAGAATCTCATGTGCCAGAACGATATCGGCAGTGCAGGCGGTCATACGGCGGATCTCTTCATCCAGCGCTTTACCCACCAGCCCTTTTTCCAGTGCACCAAAGGTCACAAAGCGGTTACGCGCAAAGTTGTTGAAACGGAAGTACGCGCCAGCATGCTCAGAACGGAAATCACCCTGCGAAGTTTCCATAATGCCGCTGTTCACCACCGGCCCGACACCCGCCCAATAGGGTTCATCCAGCGTGACGGTCATGGTGATTTGTGGATGATCCATCATGTTGCGACCGACCTGATCGGAGCTGTTGGCAATCCCGTTGGGGTTGCGCGAGTCAGCTGACATCAACAGCAGTTTCGGCGTCTCCAGCCCGTTACAGGCAATGATGAACAACTTGCCGCTGACGCGATGCGTTTGCTTGTGCTGGTCGTAGTAATGCACCGCTTCGATCTGGTTGCTGGCGTTGGTTTCGATACGCCACACCACCGCGTTATCGAGGATGGTGGCGCCTTTGGCTTCAAGGCGAGAAAGCGCGGTTGCACCATCATATTTCGCGCCCACCGGACACACTGGTACGCAGTTGTTATTGGCGCAGCAGGCTGGACGAGCGTCGTAGGACATGCCGCTGTTGCGCGCCTGTGCAGTCGGGATATTGTGCAGCCCCAGTTTTTCGCGTACCACTTCGGTAAAGCGGGCTTCACCTGGACCAAACGGCAGCGCAGGCATCGGATAAGGCTTTGAACGCAGCGGCGGCCATTGCAGAGCCGGATCGTCTGGTCCGCAAATGCCCAGTTTGTATTCTGCGCGCGCGTAGTAAGGCTCAAGCGTCGCGTAATCAAACGCCCAGTCACGCCCCACGCCATAACGCGAATGCAGCTGCATATCCGCTGGGGTTAAACGCCAGCAGGTACCGGCCCAGTGCCAGGTTGAACCGCCGGCATAGCGCACGTAGCTTTGCGCATAAGAGTCTTCGCCGCTCAATTGCAAATAGCCTTTGCCGGGACCCGCCGGTTCCGGGTGCGGCGCCCACTCGCGTGACGGATAGCACTCGATCGGGTTGCCTTTAGCTGCCAGCGGCAGGTTGCGATAATTTTCTACGATTTCGGCACGCGATACGCGCGGTCCGGCTTCCAGCATCAACACCGGAATACCGGCATCAAGCAGTTGCTCAGCGATCACCACACCGACCACGCCGGTGCCAACGATCACCACAGGTGACTGAGAAGGAGCTGCCATGTTTTGTCTTCTTTTAGTGGTCAGAATTGCGGTACGGGAAGAACCGGAGTGTTAGCGCGCTGCCAGTTATTTGGCCCACTGATGCCGTAAGACGGGATCGTGATGGTATCCATCGTGGTGTGCCAGGTTAGCGCTTGTTCAAAAGCAAAAGCTTTTGCCGAGCGTTTCGGTTCGAGACAGCCGGTGTACCAACCAAAAATGATTTTGTGCGCCAACGCCTGCAAGTCGCCTTGCGGAATCGCTGGGAAGAAATCTTCCACAATCTGCGCCTTATTGGCTTTGGCAATCGCCAGCAGATGATTGAGATTTGCCATCAAGTCAGGTTGTTCAAGTTCTAACAGCGCCAGCATGCGCTGCCCGACCGCATCATCCAGTTTATGGTTGACCAGAAGACGTGATATCTGCATGAAAGGAATGAAATTTTTCGACGAGTCTGCAAACGCCAATCGCGGAAGCGCCGAGGTGATCAGGCCGCCAGCCACGATCACTGCGCCGGAAAGTAATACTCTCCGACGTGACAACTGGACCTCGCCGAGTGGCAGGTCTTGCGAAGTACTCATGGTGTATCCCTGGTTAGTGACACGCTCAAAATCCCCCGTCACACGGAGGAAAAAAAATCTAATTGTTTGATATATCTTAAAACACCCGAAGATTAACAATCACGCAACGCAACGTTAATCAGATACCTTAGAAACACACGGGTTTTTAATATAATAAATAGATCCTAAACAAAATCCATACGTAATGATGTTTTCGAATCAAAAATGAGTGGGATTGGGCAGGGGAAACGATGATGTAATCATTTTGAGTGATGTAAGTCGCAGTAAATCTTTAACAAAATGCGATTGAGACAGGGTTGGGCTGAAAGAGCGAGCTTAAAAAAGCCGCCCTCTTTATGAGATAGCGGCCTTAATTTGATAAAACCTACTGACTCAGCGTTGCGTTCAGCGCATCGATCGAAGTCTGCAAACCGGCTTCCACACTCATGGTGAGGTCCTCCATCTCCAGCGACACATCACCGTTGTAGCCCGTCATACGCAGTACAGAGAAGAACTCTTTCCACCACTTCAGGTCTTGTCCGCATCCCACCGCGACATAGTTCCAGGTCCGCGTTTTGGTGTTGGTTACCGGCTGGTACTCCATCAACCCATCGATATCTGCCAGCCCGCGCTCGATACGGGCGTCTTTACCGTGTACGTGGAACACCGCCCCTTCCAACTTGCGTGCCGCAGCAATCGGATCGGCGCCCATGGCAATCAGGTGTGAGGGATCGAGGTTCATGCCAATCATCTCATCCACTTCGTGACGCAAGCGCAGCAGCGTGGACGGGTTGTACACCAACTGGCACGGAAACTCTTCGATGGCGATTTGCTCAACGCCATGCTGTTTAGCGTGCTGAACGAACTTTTTCCACCATGGAATTGCTACGTCGTTCCACTGATAATCGATCACCCCCGGCATGTAATCTGGCCACGAGATTGTCGAGGTGATCCAGTTCGGCACACGATCCTCAGGCCCTCCACCCGGCAGGCCGCTCATCATCACAATCTTCTTCACACCCAGCTTGCCCGCCAGCTCTACCGCACGATAACTGCTTTTAGTGTGCGTCTCACCCAGTTCGCCTGGCGCCAGCGGGTTGCCCGAGCAGTTAAGCGCGACGATGCGCATCTCACGTTCCGCCAACTCCTGCTTGAACTTCTCCAGCTTTTCCGGTGATGACAATAACGCCTCTGTATCGACGTGCGGGCACGGAGACCATCCGCCCGCCGTCATTTCAACGCCATCAATACCGTAACTTTTGACTTTATCCAGCATCGCCGCGAAGGGTAAATCCGCCAGAACGTCAGTGCATAATGCGAGTTTCATTATTTAATCCTTTTAATTGGAGCGTTAATTACGCTTTCTCGAAGTGTTCAATAAATTCTTGTTTGGTTTTTGCGCTGGCTAATAAGGTGGTTTTCACTTCATCACCTAACAGATCGGCAATATTGGCCAGCACTGAGATATGTTCATTTTCAGTTGCGGCCACCGCCACCACGATAAATACCACCTTCCCCGCTCCCCAACTCACACCATGGGGAAACTGGAAAACCTGAACACCGGTTTTAATCACCAGGTCGAGGTTCTCTTTTGCGCAATGTGGAAAAGCAATGCCCGCGCCAATATAGGTGGAGACGCTTTTTTCACGCGCTAACATACCGTGTAAAAAACCGGGTTTGACATAGCCCGCCTGTTCTAATGCAGTCGCGGCAATCTCAATTGCTTCATTTTTATTGGCTGCCCGACATTGCAAATGCAGCGCATCTTCTGTCAGTTTCAACATATTTAACTCCTCACGTATCGCGAGACGTCCGGCTATTAACGATAAAGCGTCGGTTGTTCTGGGATCACCACCTGATGTTTTTCGCCATCTTGCAGTGAAGCCAGACCCGCATCACAGACCAGCGCCACCACGTAACCATCCCAGGAGGAAGGACCGCTCATTTCGCGCCCGTCACGCACGCTATCCACGAAGTGCTGCACTTCATGGTCGTAAGCGGTCGCGAAACGTTCCATACAGGATTGCGCGATGTGATGGGCATTGCCGTTGAGCGAACGCGTGCTGATAAACTGCTGTTCTGTCAGGGCAGCAATGGCATTCTCACCAATCACTTCACAGCGAATGTCATAGCCGTAATGACAGTTAACGAACAGCTCATCATCAATCCGCACGCCAGATTCGGTTTCGAAGATCACGATTAAGGGATCCTGCAAGTGAGGCAGTGCGCGGCTGGTTTTCTTACGCGGTTTGTCCACGCGTACCGAGGTGATGTTCTCATTCAGCAAGTAGCGAATGATGTCGATTTCGTGAGTGGCAGAATCATTGACGGCCATCTCCAACGTATAGCTCTCAGGCAAGGAAGGGTTACGGTGCGCGCAGTGAATCAGCATAATGTCGCCCAATTCGCCGCCATCAATTGACTGCTTCAGCGCCTGATAACCGGGATCGAACCGGCGCATAAAGCCCAATTGCAATAGACGCTTGCCGGCCTTCACTTCTGCATCGATAATTTCTTTTGATTCATCGGCTGTTGGCGTGAGCGGTTTTTCGCAAAACACCGGTTTACCCGCGTTAAATGCCGCCAGAATTTGTGCTTTATGTACCGGGCCGATTGAGCTGATAAATACCGCGTCGACTAATTCAGAATGAATCATCTCTTCCGCATCATAAAAAGCGGTAGCACCAAACTCACTGGCAACCGCATCCGCTGCGGCGTGGTTAATATCGCAAACTGCAGTGACCTGCGCGCCGGAAATAACATTGTTGAAGCGTTTCAGATGGTCTCGGCCAATCATGCCCAGACCAATCAAACCGATTTTGACAGTCATTAATATATCCTCAGGTTAAAAGCGGAATTTCTTTTCAATCTGTTCTAAGGTCAGGCCACGTGTTTCCGGCAGATATTTCACCAGCAGGATAAGCATGACAACGTTGGTGGCACCGAAGAAACCGAAGGTCATGCCGCCACCGTAATGGCTCAGCAAATAGGGGAAGATAGATTGGATAATAAAGTCGAAGATCCACAGACCAAATACCGCGAAGCCCATGCCCACGCCGCGCATTCTCAACGGATAAATTTCGGCTAACATCAGCCAGAATACCGGGGCGATCCAGCCCTGCATAAACACCAAAAATACCAGCATTAAGCCGAGAATAACGTAGGGTGCATTAGCAAAGTTGGCATGCAGCGTATCAATGCCGTTGACGGTTTCAGTGTGGAAGAAGAATTTGAACGCCAGGCCAATCAACACCAGACTGACGGTCACACCCGCCTGGCCCGTGAAGAACATTCTGCGACGTGAATGTTTACCAATCAGCGCCATCCCCAGCAGCGTAGCCAGTACGGAAATAATCCCATTGGCCACCGCGCCGGTTACCGCTGCTGCGTCACCCAGTCCGGTGGCTTTCAACACCGTTGGCGCGTAATACATGATGGTATTGACCCCGGTCACACGCGTTGCCAGCACGATCATCAAACCAATCAGCACCAGTTGAATGACCCACCGGTTTTGGAGTTCTGCGAACAGGTTAAATTTCACCTGATCCGCCTTAACGATCTGCTGAATCTCCTTCACTTCGCGGTCCACCTCTTCTGGCAGACGCAACGTTTTCAGCACCTTCACGGCTTTATCCGTTTCCCCCCGACGAATAAAGAAACGCGGGGATTCGGGCATCATCAGCATACCCATCCACAGAATTGCGCCTGGCAATGCGGGGATGGCCAGCATAATGCGCCAGTTATGCTGCATCTCCGGATACAAGTTCACAATCGCGGCATTGACGGAGTACGCCAGGAATTGCCCGGTCACGATCATTAATTCGTTTACCGTGACCAATCTTTCACGTTGATCGGCGCGGGCTAGCTCGGAAATATAAATGGGAACCGTGACCGAGGCGCAACCCACTGCTAATCCCAAAATAAAACGGGCCACAATCATGGATGGCACATCCCAGGCAAAAGCGGTACCCAGTGCGCCAAACATAAAGATCGCCGCAACCCATAAAAGATTTTTACGCCTTCCCTGTTTATCCGATAAATAACCACCGAAGAGCGATCCCAGTGCCGCACCAAATAACAGGAATGAGGTGATAAAGCCTTCCTGAGTTGGCGTCAGATTCAAATCATACTTCATGAAGATCAGCGCACCGGAAATAACACCGGTATCGTAACCGAAGCACAAACCACCTATCGTTGAAACGATAGTGATTAACCGCATGCGCTGAGGGTTTTGCAGGTTAGTTTTATTATACATAGCTGTTCCATCTGGTTGTAAGGTAACACCGTTGCAAGCCGTATTATGGGTCAGTGATAGCTAATGCGTTTTACGCAGCCTGAATCAAAAAATTTATTTAATAAAAAAATGAGATTTATTATTTTCTGACAACGCTGAACACGCTGTAAGTCCCCTTATCGTTGCAACAACGTTATAACAAGGTGAATTCTAAAAACTAGCGGTGTTCTGCTGCATGATTTTACAGCGTGCGCAGGATCAAATATTTAAAGAAAGAATCATAAAAACCAGTGATAACACTCACAACACCACCATTACGCATTGACATAGCAAGAATGGAGATAGCTTAAAACATGTGATTCAGACAGGTATTTACGGGTTATCTTGATGACATCAAAAGTCCCTTCATACGGGAATTTAAGGTGAGCCCTTCAATTAATCAGAGATTAAACTCATTATTTATCGTCAGGCGCCAAAAGCAATCTTGATGACATTTGAGAAAAGCTCAACAAATTAACCCTGGTAACGATAAGCACATCATTTTTTCTCTTCATAAAAATGCTGTATTTTTTCCGTTGTAACAAACCGCCATCTACCTCAAAAGTGTGATGGAGATCTAATTTAGTTTTTCTGGTAAGCCCTCAATAACAAAAATCGAGACTTTAACTTTCCCTAAAAGAATTAATCATAATATTATCAATACATTACACATTCTTAAAAAGCAAAATTGATGATTACGAGATCCTGAACTCATGTAAGAATAGCGGCATACCAATAGGAGCAATCATGATTACCTTTTGCCTGAACGAACATCCTTCCGCCCGTGGATTCGATACCAGTTTACGTCCTCGTCTGGCGTTTATGTGCAGAGCAGAAGGTCAGGAAGAAGCCATTCCACGCGTCATGCATAAACATGATGACCGCTTCGAAGTGATGTTTATTCGCTCGGGGAGTGGGATTTATAACATTGATGGGCGTGGTTATAACGTTAAGAAAGGCGACATCCTCCTTTTCAACGCCAATGTGTTACACGATGAAAGCCCGGATGCGACAGAAAATTTATTGATATTCAGCTGCGGCGTCGAACAATTAAAGGTCGATGGCTTGCCTGTTAACGTTCTCACCACCCGTGCACAGCCCGCCGTAATGCCTGCTGGTGAGTTTTATGATGAGGTTTGCCAGTTGTTCGATCAGATGTGGGCGCACGTTAACAGCAAACGTGTTTATAGTGCAGAAATTGGCGATCATTTGCTCAGTGTTTTACTGCTACTGTGCCGGAATATTTGGATCGAAAACAAACAAGAGCAAGAGAGCAATAGTATGCTCTTAGGCCAGCGCATCAAAGATTATATTGATAATCACTATAAAGAAGATATTGCGTTGAGTTCGATTACTGCAGCCTTGAATATGAATCAGTTTTATCTCGCACACGTTTTTAAAGACTATTCGGGTTATTCACCCAAGCAGTATCAAACCCGCCGTAGAATTGGTGAAGCGCAAAATTTATTATTGAGTACGAGTCTGGGTGTCACTGAAGTGGCAAACGCAGTGGGTTATGATAACGTCAACAACTTCCATCGCATCTTTCATAATCTTGTCGGCATTCCGCCTGCGCGTTATAAAAAATTCTGGTTGACCGGACAAATAAATCGCTAAATCACGGTTCTTCTGAAAGCAAAATGCCCTCTTGCGAGGGCATTCATTAACGCTGCACTCTTACTTCAGTGTAATACGGGCAATACCGTCGGTGCCTTTGGTAGACGAGTCTTTATTGAACTCCGCCTTCAGGGTCACGTACAGGGTGTTGTTATCCGGTCCGATCAACAGGCTATTTGGATTCTGCTCAAACGACCAGCTGTTTTTCACTGCATAAGTGGTGGCATCCAACTGCAGCACTTTCTTCGATTCGCGCTGGCTAATGAAGAGTTCATTACGCTTGGCGTCGAATTTAATACCCAGAGAGTCGCCTTCGATACGCTTGATCACTTTACCGGTGCGCTCATCAAAGACCAGGGTGGCTTTACCTTTAGAATCGTCAGTGACAAACAGGCGGCCGGTAGCTGGATCTTCTGCCATATTCAGGAACAGATACTCTTTACCGTCACCTGCAGTCCAGCGCTTCTCAATTTTGTGGGTGCGTGGATTGATCACCAGGATCTCGCCAGAGCCGTTGGCCGCATAAATGCGCTCTGTCACCGGAGAATAAATAATACCCGTCACCCATTTGCCAGCGTTCTTAATCTCAGTCTTCAGCTTGAAGGTCTTGGTATCCACCACGGAGATGTAACCTGGATCGGCCACACGACCGACATACAGTTCATTGCCGTGCCACAACACTTCACGTGCACCCGCCGGGTAACCTTCTTTGCTGATTTTGCCCGGGAACACTAAACGCTGCAGCACTTTGCCGCTCTGCGCGTCAACTTTAGAGATGGCACCATCAAGGGAGTTGGTGGTGTAGAACACGCTGCCCTGCTCATCGATAGCGGTACCGAAGTTTTTCAGATCGGTGTGGGTCTCACCTTTGGTCGCTAAGGTTGCTGGATCGAGGCGATAGATCACGCCGCCGTTCACATCTTTGAATGCCTGCGCACTGGCAACAAACAGCGCTTTCGACGCTGGAGAGTAGGCCATTTCATACAGACCATCGCCCAGGTCGCGTTTCAACACTGCGGTATCAACCGGTTTCACGGTTTCAGCGGCTGGCGCTTCGGCTTTTTTGGCAGGTGCCTGGCAAGCAGTCAGGCTAAAGGCTGCGGCGATCGCCATGGCAACAGTGGCTTTACGCGGGCTAAACAACGATTTCATGCTGAACTCCATCAATGGATCAACGGCTCCGACCACATTGAGGTGGGCGGAAAATATAAGAAGAATGAGAATCATACGCATTAACTTAGCGTAAGCAAATATTCACGTAGATTTATGCGCTAATTCCACACTGTTAACTCAATTTGCCGCCAGATTTGACGCTTCATGATATTAAAAACGTGCCAAATCTTGCCGAATAAAAGTGAAAACACCAGCAACTATCAGGTTATGAATCCCTCCAGATAACTGAATTACATCATGTTTACACATTATTACACTTCAAATTGAATCCTTGCGAGATTCTATAAAGCAAATGATTATCATTGGCGTTCGTAATTAGATCGAATCTTCGTTTGCTCTGCCCTTTTGGGTGAGGGTAGATGAGCGCCAGCATAACAACCGAAGCGTAATGGCTTCATATAACAATCATTTATCACGGAAACTATTATGTCTTCGAACGGCAGGGAATCAGGCATCCGCAAAACGTTTAGCGTTTCATTGTTGGCGATGGCAGTACACGCCCTTCTCAACCCCACTTTGGCGCAGGCTGCCGATACGACTCAGCAGGATCTGGTGGTCAATGCCACCAGCAGCGACAACAGCGATGAGACTGAAAAACAGGACTATGCGGTCAAAACCACCCGAGCGGGTACAAAACTGCTGCTGACGCCACGTGATGTGCCGCAATCAGTGAGCGTGGTGACGCAGCAGCGTATGCAGGATCAGCAGCTACAAACCGTCACCGACGTATTGAATAACACCACTGGTATCACCAGCAATTTGGTGGATTCTGAACGTTCTGAATACTATTCACGCGGCTTTAAAATCACTAACTTCACCTTTGATGGTATCCCTACTTCTACGGGTGATAACTGGAACTACGGTGACGCGGCATCTGATACCGCCATTTACGATCGTATTGAGGTGGTACGTGGCGCGACGGGCCTGATGACTGGGGCTGGCAGCCCTTCCGCTTCGGTCAATATGGTGCGTAAACACGCCGACAGTAAAGATTTTACTGGCTCGGTCAGCGCCAGCTATGGCAGTTGGAACAAACAACGTTATGTCGCTGATATCGCCGGGACGCTGAACAGCGAAGGTTCACTACGCGGACGCGTGGTAACAGGGTATCAGGACCAGGATAGTTGGCTCGATCGCTATCATAAAAACAAGAAGTTCCTTTATGGCGTGGTCGATGCGGATATCACCGATAACACCACCCTTTCATTAGGTTATGACTACGAAAAGGCCGATACGCGCGATCCTACATGGGGTGGCTTACCGGATTTCTACAGCAACGGTTCGCTTACGCACTACAACCGCAGCCTGAACTCCGCCGCCGATTGGACTTACTATCACACCGAAATACAGAAGGTTTACGCCGATCTGGTGCATAACTTCGATAACGGCTGGAGCTTCCATGTGAATGGTACCCATGCCAAAAATACCTTTAGCGATAAGTTGCTTAACCTGTACAGCGCATTCCCTGACGAGAGTACCGGCGAAGGCGTAACCGGCTACGGCAGCCTGGACCGCGGTAAACGTGAGCTAACCTCCGTTGATGGTTACGCCAGCGGCCCGTTTGAGTTATTAGGCCGTCAGCACCAGTTGATGGCAGGCCTGAGTTACAGCCGTCAGCATAACCAAACCTACAGTCAGGATGGCGTCACTGACCTGGATGAGTATGATATTACTGCCGCTGATATGGGGCCATTTAATAACAACTGGAATGGCAATCTTGCTGAGCCGCAGTGGCAAGGTTGGTATCTGAACGCGAATGACGTCATTCGCCAGAAGTCTGCTTACACCGCAGCGCGTATTTCATTAGCCGATCCGCTATCACTGATTATTGGTGCTCGCTACACCGAATGGAGCACCAACGGTAGCAGTGGTGATATGACCCAACACAACACCACGCCGTACGCCGGTCTGGTGTATGACATCAATGATACCTGGTCTGCGTATGCCAGCTATACGTCGATTTTCCAGCCTCAAACCTATCGCGATAGCTCAGGCCACTACCTTTCTCCAGTTACCGGAAAAAGCTACGAAACGGGGTTAAAATCGGCATGGTATGATGGTCGTCTGACCGCGACCTTTGCGGTATTCCGTATTCAACAGGAAAACGTCGGGACAGCACAAGATGGCGTCTACGTTAATAACAGCAGCGAGCAGGCCTACACCGCCACTAAAGGCGCACGCAGTAAAGGGGCCGAGTTCGAACTTAACGGTGCACTCACCGATAACCTGCAATTAACCTTCGGAGCAACGCGCTATGTCGCGCGCGATTTGGATGGTCGTTATAACCCTGACCAACCGCAAACCCAGTTCAAGCTGTTTACCCGTTACAACGTGCCGATGCTGCCTGACCTGACGATTGGTGGCGGCATTAACTGGCAGAACCGCGTGTTTGAGGATGTCAGCTCCCCAGATGGCGGTACGCAACGCGTCTATCAGGGCAGCTACCCACTGGCTAACCTGTTTGCCCGTTATCAGGTCACCAAACAAGTTGCCGTGCAGGCTAACGTCGATAACTTATTCGACCGCGAGTACTACACCTATATGAATAACTATGTTTACGGTGAGCCGCGCAACTTCTCGGTTAGCGTGTCATATCAGTTCTGATATAAAAATCCCCGGCTTCAGGCCGGGGATTCTTTCTGCATCAGGCTTTATTTTTATAGTTAAAACTAATCTGCGAATTTTGTTCACGCGGTAACCGCCGCGCTTCCAAATATACTGATTTCCAGTATGGATTATTCAGCGATGAACGCATCACACCCTGACTAACCGATGCGTGGAGAAATTGATGATCGGTGTCATAAAAGCCTACGTGTAACTCGCGTTTGATGCGAAAGAACACTAAATCACCAGGTTGCAAATGCGCCTTATCGACTGGCTGCCCCATGGCAATTAACTCACGCGTCGTGACACGATCCATCGGAATATTGAAACGATCTTTTAAGGTGCGCCAGACAAAGCCGGAGCAATCCACCCCGTTTAATTGCGTGCCACCCCACTGGTATTTGGTCCCTTCCCATGAGTGCATCTGATCGTGTAATGCCGCGATCACCGGAATCAAATCGGGTTGCTTACCACCATCGGTTGAAGCATCGACGCTCTCTTCCGCAGGGGCATGAGAAGTTTTGGAAGAGCAACCTGCCAGGGTAATAAAAAACAGGCAGGCGAAGATTTTGCTGGCCGCAGAGTTGATCATGAGATGACGTTTTCGCTGAGGGAGACAGTGGTTAGAGATTTATACCGTAGAAAAGTTGCAAAAATAAATAGCTGGCCGCTGAATTCTTTTAATCCTCTTCTTTTTTACCTAAGTTTACGGAAAGGTAACATCATGTATTTGAGATAAAAATTAACTATTCTTTCGCCAATTTACGTGATGAAGGTTATTTCTTCGCCCGACTCTGCTGCTATTTCATCCTACCATCGGCATCAATCAGCCGATGGTGGGATGCGGGTTAATGTTTATTGTTTGGCTTTACTGCGTAATGGCGACTCCGGCAGGAACAACGACAGAATAAATGCCACTACCATGACCACCGCAGCCATCTGAAATGCCGCATGCACCGCTTCGCTAAATACCTGCAAATAAGCGTGTTGCACATCATAAGGCAAATGGTGCACGGCGTTAGGATCCAGCGTGGCGGGTAATTTATCGCCCTTGTCGACCATTTCAGTCAAACCCGACTTCAATACATGGCTAAACATCGCACCGAATAATGCCACTCCTATTGAACCGCCAACCGAACGGAACAACGTGACGGAAGAGGTCGCAACGCCAATACGGTCCGGTGTCACACTGTTTTGCACCGCCAGCACTAACACCTGCATTACCATACCCATGCCCATACCGAGCACGCAGGCGTAGAGATAAATCTGCCACAGCGGAGAGTTAAGCGTCAGCGTGGTCATTAAAGCCATTCCGATCGTCGCCAACAAGGTTCCGCCAATGGGGAACAGACGATAGCGACCGGTGCGGCTGATAATGCGTCCGCTAACAATCGAGGTCACCAGCAATCCGCCCATCAGTGGTAGCAACTGCAACCCAGCCTCGGTCGGGGTTGAGCCTTTCACCACCTGTAAATAGAGCGGCAGGAAAGTCACACTGCCAAACAGCGACATCCCGACAATAAAGGCCATCAAACTGGAGAGCGAAAAGTTGCGATTGCGGAACAGATCCAACGGAATAATCGGTTCCCACGCGCGCCGCTCTTCATAAATAAAGCCAATCACACCTACCAAACCAAAAGCCAGAATGCACCACAGCACGGGATCGCTCCACGCGCGCAGCGTGCCGCCTTCGCTGGTAAACAGGGTAATTCCCACCAGCGCCAGGCACAGGCAAACAGCACCAGGATAATCAATCTCATGCGGTTTACGTTTGTTATCTGCCTTAAACACGGCGTTGATAATCACCAGTGCAAACAAGCCCAACGGTAGATTGATATAGAAAATCCAACGCCAGGAGGCGTGCTGCACGATAAATCCGCCGAGTAACGGGCCAACCACCGTCGCCAATCCAAATACCCCGCCAAATAGCCCCTGGTATTTGCCACGATCGGCAGGCGGGATGATATCCGCCACCGCTGCCATGCTGACCACCATCAGCCCCCCGCCGCCCAGACCTTGCAGGGCGCGGGTGAAGATCAGTTGCTCCATATTTTGCGCCAGCCCACACAGTGCGGAGCCAATCAGGAACAGAACAACGGAAATTTGCAGCACCGTTTTACGGCCAAACAGGTCACCAAACTTACCGTACAGCGGCACCACGATGGTGGACGCGAGCATATACGCCGTGACAATCCACGACAGGCGATCCAGCCCGCCTAATTCACCCACAATGGTGGGCAACGCAGTAGAGACGATGGTCTGGTCGAGTGCAGAGAGCAGCATCACCAGCATCAGTGCGCCCATCAGCAAACGGACGGAAGGTGGACTCTCTTCCCCGCTGCCCGATTTCGGCGCGTATGTTTCAGGTTTCATATCAGACACCAATTGAAATTAATTAAATACACAATTAATATTGTCCACAGTCTGACACGAAACAAGCGAACGCGTAAAGATGACCGCACAAAAAGTCCCTGCTGATGATAAGACAACTCACACCCAACCTCGCCGTCCGGGTCGACCGCGTGGCGGGGCCATTAACGCGCAACAGCGTGAGCACCTGCTGGATATCACCTTAGCGCTGTATGCTAAAAACGGTATTGCAGAAACCTCACTCAATGCCATAGCACGCCAGGCGGGCGTCAGTCCGGCGATGCTGAATTACTATTTTCAGTCACGTGAGTCGCTGCTGGATGTGGTAGTTGAGGAGCGATTTCTACCGATGCGCCAGCGTCTGGAAGCGCATTTCGATGAAGATATAGGTGACCCTGTCACCACTTTTAGTGGATTCATTCGTGAAATCGCGGATATCGTTCTGACCAACGACTGGTTCGCCCCTTTATGGATGCAAGAAGTCACCAGCGGTTCACACGGCTTAGGTCAGCACATCAAAGAACGTTATGGTCATGCGGGGCGTGACAAAGTCAGGGCGTTGATTGTGCGCTGGCAACAACAGGGTTTATTGAATGCGGCGTTGAATCCCGATTTGCTGATGACATCCATCCTGAGCATGATTCTGGTGCCCTTCACACGCTTTGCCAATGAGCCGGAGTTTGATACGGAGCTGATTGTACAGCACACACTTAGCCTGTTCTGTCAGGGAATCCGCCCGGTCAGTTAAATTCGTTAAGCACGCACATAAGAATGGCGGCCCGCGGGCCGCAACGGGTTTTATCCGAACACCACATGATTACTTTCGCTGCTCCACTGCGCCAGCACGCGGTCACCTGCGGCAAAACTCTGCGGCTCGGTTTCACCTTGCGTTTGTTTCCATGCCATCATGGTTTCCCCGTTGGGGAGGCGTAGGTTGTAGTGCAACATATAACCGCGATACACCACCTGCGTGACTTCCGCCGCCGTTGCATTGCAGGTTGCGGTGCCCAGTGGCTGTTGCAGAGGCGATAACCGCACCGCTTCAGGGCGGATCGTCACCATTGCCTTACCTTTTAACTCACCCTCCACCAGCAAACGCACACCGCTTTCGGTCTGCAACTCACTGCGTCCGCCTTGATACTGCATCACTTCGGCAGAGAGGAAGTTGGAGGCACCGATAAACCCGGCCACAAAGGCGGTCGCCGGTTTCTGATAGATCTGGGCGGCACTCGCCACCTGTTCCAGCTTGCCACCCTGCATCACTGCGATTTGATCTGCCATGGTTAACGCTTCATCCTGATCGTGCGTCACCATAATGGTGGTCAAACCGAGACGCTGTTGAAGTTGGCGGATCTCCAGTTGCATGCTTTCCCGCAGGCTCTTATCCAGGGCGCCAAGCGGTTCATCCAGTAACAACATATCCGGTTCGATCACCAACGCGCGCGCCAAAGAGACACGTTGCTGCTGCCCGCCAGAGAGTTGCGCAGGTAAGCGATCGCGATAGGATTTCAGCTGCACCATATCCAATGCTTTTGCTACCCGATCGCTGTATTCGCTGCGTGACTGCCCGCGCATTTTCAAGCCAAATGCCACGTTCTCTTCCACCGTCATATGGGGGAACAGCGCGTAGTTCTGGAAGAGCAATCCGATATTGCGACGATGCACCGCAGTTTCCAGAATCGAACGACCGCCAACCAAAATGTCTCCCGTAGTCGGGGTCACTAACCCAGCCACCATGCGTAAACAGGTGGTTTTGCCACAGCCGCTTGGGCCGAGTAAGGCCAGGATTTCGCCCGCATGCACGGTTAATGAGATATTCTCAACGGCCACGGTCTTGCCGTAATGCTTACTAAGGCTGTCAAGCCGCACTTCATAAGATCGCTGCATCATCGCCTCACGCGTTGAAGGTTTGGTTGTAGCGCTCCAGTAACTCAGCGCGACGCGGGATAATGTAAGTCCAATCCGGCGTGAACAGGTTCAACTGCTGCATTTTCTCTTCGGGATAGGCGAGATACTTCAGTGTGGCCTCATCAAAGTTGATGCCTCGCACCGTTGGCGCACTCAGCGTCACTTCTGCCAACATCTTCTGCACATCTGCATCCAGCAAACGGTTGATCCACGCTAACCCCAGTTCACGCTGTGGTGCACCTTTTACCAATGCCAGTCCGTTAATGCCTGTGAATGCGCCCTCTTTCGGGAAGGTCATATCCAGCGGAATCCCTTTTTTGGTATGCGGGTAGATGGCTTTTGAGTACTCAATGCCGCCAACCATGGCCTGGCCCTGCGCCACCATCATTACCTGCGCTTCGCCGTCGTACACCGTCATCACGTTATTTTTGAGTTCCGCCAGCTTGTCCCACCCTTTATCGATTTCATACTGTGCTTCCTGCAGCGGCTTGCCGGTCGCCAGCGCGGCGGCAACGATCAGCATTAATATGCTTTGTGTATTCTTGGGCGTGTTCAAAATCATTTGGTGTGCAAACTGCGGCGTGAAGATTTCGTTATAACTCGCAATCGGTTTGGTCATTTGCGGATTGATAAACAGCCCCGCCATCGAAACCGAGAACCCCACGCCATAGCGATCGCTCAACAGATAACGATCAAATACATTTTTGAGATTCGGAATGCCTTCAGCGGGCAGTTGCTCGATCAGGTTCTCCGCTTTCGCTTGAGGTACGCCGATATCATCCATCGACATCACGCTGAACACCGGCTTGGCCTTGGTGGCACGCAGCGCGGCAATGTTGGCCAGCGTGGCGCCCTCTGTGGTTAACACCTTGCAGTTGTACGCTTTCTCAAACTCCGGCAGGACTTTCTGTTTGATCAGCGCGCCCTGTGCCGAGTTGTACACCCCCACTTGCAGAACGCGATCGGCGGCATTGGCTTTCACCTGGATATAGGGCAGCAGCGCGGCGCCCGCTACCGCTTTAATGAAGGTACGGCGTTTCATAGCACTCATAGAACATCCTCTGGTGTGAAGTTATGCGGCCATTGCACGACGCAGGCCAACCAATTTTTCCAAAACGATTACCACCACGGTGGCGAGTAAAATAATCACCGTCGACATAGTGGCAACGGAGGGATCAAATACGGTGCCGATTTGGCGATAGAGCACCACCGGCACCGGGGTATTTTCCGAGTCGGCCAACCACATTGAGACGGGATAGTTATCGAAGGACACCATGAAGCAGAAGATCGCACCGGACATCACGCCGGGAACAATCTGCGGCATGATCACCTGACGGAACGTTGCCCAACGTGAAGCGCCCAACGTGCGTGCGGCTTCTTCGAGGCTGGGATTAACCAGTTCAAGACTGGTGATGACGGTGCGCACCACGTAAGGTGATGTCACCACAGTATGGGCTAGCAGCAGATTGAGTTTGGCGTTGCTCCAGCCATAACCGGAAAACAGCTGCAGTAACGCAAGCCCGGTGATCAACACAGGGAAAATCAGGGGTGACAGCAATAACCCTTTGCACAAATCGGCAAACGGCAGATTGCCCCGCACCAGCGCAAAGGCCGCTGGAATGCCCAGCAACAGCGACAGCAACGTGGTGCCAAGTGATAGCAGCGTGCTGAACAACAGTGCATCAGTAAATTCGCTGTTGCCCAATACTTTGCTGTACCAGTCCAGCGTGAATCCACTGGGTGGGAAGCTAACGAAATATCCATCGGAAAAGGAAATCGCGATAATCAG
This sequence comes from Pantoea sp. alder81, assembly GCF_020179835.1. Taxonomy (GTDB): domain Bacteria; phylum Pseudomonadota; class Gammaproteobacteria; order Enterobacterales; family Enterobacteriaceae; genus Pantoea. The sequence continues at coordinate 370,750 of NZ_JAIUDA010000005.1, forward strand.
CAATATCGGGGCAAGGATAAACACCATCATTGCTGCGGCGAAAGCATATAGGGCCGCGCCGCCCCAGCCTTGCAAACGTGCGTTCATTGAGCATCCCCCGGCAGGCGGCGTCCACTGAGTAGCTTCATCGACAACGTATTCACCGCAATCACGATAAACACCAGAATGGCGGCGATGGTGGCGCCAAATGGCCAGTCATATACCGCGACGATCTGTTGTTCGGCCAGATTGCCCAGCATCTGCGCACGCGGGCCGCCAATCAGCGCCGGAATAACGTAGGAACCAGCCGCCAGCGAGAACACCAGCGTCATCCCCGCGACCAGCCCTGGCAGGCTAAGTGGAAAGGTAATACGGAAAAATACCTGCCACGGTGGCGCACCCAAAGTGCGGGCCGCAAAAGGCAGATTGGCATCAATTTTCCCCAACGCGGATGCCAGCGGTAGCACCATCATCGGAAAGAAGATCTGCAGCGACGCGATGATTACCGCCCAATCGGTAAACATCAGCGTGTTCGGGCGATCGATAATACCGAGATGCAGTAAGACATAATTGAGCAATCCCGTCGGACCGTTGTTAAGAATAAGCTGCCAACCGTAAGCACGAACCACCACGCTAACCGCGAGCGGCGCGATGATCACCAGGGTCAGCACGCGCGCCAACAGCGCATGACCGCGCACTAACACAGTTGCCACGGGATAGGCCAATACCGCCGCAATCAAAGAGGTGATCACGCTGATACGCAGGGTGTTCCACAGCACATCGCTATATAACGCCACCGAAAAGAAATGCCAGTAATGGCTGAAAGTCCAGGGCGTGCCAATATTTCCATCGGCGGATTGTGTCATCAAGCTGAATAACAGCAACTTGACGGCAGGAGAAAAAAAGAAAAACAGTTGAAACGCCAGCAGCGGAATGATCAATAATGCGGGCGATTGCCAGCGCCAGGTTGATTTCGCCCGTGGCATGGGCGTGGGAATAGCAGTCATTGGAATTCCTCGAGACAAAATCTTGCACAACGCCATGAACCAACATGACGACATCAGAGAAAACTATGTAGAGTCAGAAATTCCGCGTTTTAATATAAGCAATTGAAATGACGTTTATTGCCCTTTAATTTATTGCGTCACAAAACGTTAATATGATTGTTTGCTATCGACCCAATACATTTTCACGATGCGTATACTCATTCCGGTTATGGGTAGATATTGATGTGAAAAAAGTTTGGGTTATTGCAGACACACAAGCAAAGACGGATAAATTCGGCTATCCGCCTGAATGCTTTAAAAGAATAGAATTAAATTATTGCGTGAGCCTATTGCCTGACTGCGCAAGGCTTTGGGTCAATTCGATGAGCAATTCACGCACCGCAGCCGCGGGTTCTGACAGCGGTGTACGATCGGACACGCAAAGAGAGAGCGTTTGGCTGATAGTTGGGCCACTGATGGAGCGGATCACCACATCACGTGATTCTGACTGAATGCGCTCGGCAATCGCCTTCGGCATAATGGTACAGCCAAGACCCGCATCAACAGCGCGCGCAATGCTTTTCACCGCTTCCAGTTCACCCACAATGTTCAGGCTCTGATGATGCAGGTTAAAGGCTTCATCAATGGCACGCCGTACAAAGTTATAAGATGGCGGTAATAGCATTGGCAAGGCGCTGAGCTGGCTGACTTGTAGCGCCCCGCCATCATCATCGAAATCAAAATCTGCGTGAGCAACAAAATAGAAAGTCTCTTCCAGTAGCGGTTCGTAATGCAGTCCTTTAACGCCGCCGCTGCCGTGCAGCAGCGCCATCTCAAGCCGACCATTCACCACTAACTCACTGTAGGCTTGCCCCACACTCTCAACCAGGTGCAGCAGAATGCCCGGATGACGCACTCGCATCTCGCTCAATAGCGACATCGACAACGTGGATGCGGCGCTAAACGGTGCCAGCCCGACTGAAACCCGGCCCGACAGTTGCTGTCCTGCGCTAAGGACGTCGACCTCAGTTTGCGCAAACTGACGCAGCATGGCATGTGCGTGACCATACAGTACTTTACCCGCTTCAGTCGGCACCACGCCTTGCTGGCTGCGAATCAACAACTGCCGTTTAAAATGTTCTTCCAGTGCCACCAACTGCTGGCTCAAAGCCGGTTGCGCGATGTGCAGTGCATCTGCCGCGCGGGTAATACTGCCCATATCGACAATGGTAATGAACGACTTCAGACGTCGGATATTCATAGTTTCCGCCACATTCATACTTGCCGGACACGCAATGTGCCGCAGTCTACAGTAAATGTATCGAGAATTAATTTTGGCAGGTAAGAAGTATTACTTGTTACAGGATAGGTGTTTTATATGGATGCCTTGTATTATTAGCGCGCAATGAAATAAGAAAAAAATATCCAGCCAAAACAAAATTATCTTATCGGTGATGGCGATATACCCCTATGGTGATTCGCACGTTTCGTTAAAGTAGAAACTTACTTAAAAAAATAAAAATAATAAACATCCTACCCAATGATATTTCCAGATCTGTGTGAATGCCTGACGGCATCTTTGATGTGTGCGCTTCATCCGCTGGCTGGCTGCTGGTGTGTTTTTGTCGACGCAATATTGTGCGCTCGAGGAACTTAACAGCCAGCGGAAACTTTTCCTGATTCCTTCCATCACGCAGCTAGTTTGCGCGGTGCTTATACCAACAAAATGATAAATACTCCGACGAGGATAAATGATGAAGCTGAGTTTAAAACTTTGTATCGCCAGCGCCCTGTTTGCTTCTGCATTCAGTCAGGCTGCCGAGATTTACAATAAAGACGGGAACAAATTGGATCTGTACGGCAAAGTGCAGGGAGAGAATTATATCTCCAGTAACGACAGTCTGGGCGGTGATCAATCTTACATGCGCTTTGGTTTTAAAGGCCAGACGCAGATCAATGACCTTATGACCGGCTATGGTCAGTGGGAATATCAGGCACAGCTCAACAATAGCGAAGGCAGCGACGCGCAAAGCGGCAATAAAACGCGCCTTGGATTTGCGGGGGTGAAAGTGGGCCAATACGGTAGCTTCGACTATGGCCGTAACTATGGTTTGGTTTATGACGCCATTGCTTACACTGACGTGTTGCCTGAATTTGGCGGCCCAACCGGCACCGCCGATGGCTTCCTGCGCGGACGTTCAACCGGCGTCGCCACCTACCGTAACCGTGATTTCTTTGGATTGGTCAATGGCTTGAGCTTTGGAATGCAGTATCAAGGCAAAAATGACCGCGATGCTATCAGTAAAGCCAATGGTGATGGCTGGGCAACTTCACTCGGCTACGCCACCGATTTCGGCGTGAGCGTGGTGGGCGGTTATGCCAATCTGGATCGCACCAACGCGCAGAATGCCGATGGTGTATACGGACGGGGTGCAAAAGGTGAGAGTTGGGCAGTAGGTGCGAAATACGATGATAACCAGTGGTACTTTGGCACCTTCTACGGCCAGACCCGCAATGCTTACGCCATCAGCAATAGCTTAACGGGCGAAAGTGGTTTCGCTAATAAAACTGAAAGCTTTGAAGCCACGCTGCAATACCAGTTCCTGAACGGCATACGCCCTTCCATCGCCTGGGTACAAACCAAAGCCAAAGATATCGAGGGTATTGGTAACGAAGACCTGCTCAAATTCCTTGAACCAGGATTGACCTACTACTTCAATAAAAACATGAAGACCTTCGTGGCCTACAAGATCAACCTGCTCGACGATAACAATAAACTCGGTTTGCCGAATGATGATCAGGTGGCATTGGGTCTGGTGTATCAGTTCTAATATTTTGAAAGGCCAGCAATGCTGGCCTTTTTCGACTACTCGCAGTTAAGTTTGCCACGGGTCAATTACTCGATCACCAATTGGACCTTTTTGCCCATCGCCGCAACCATACCCACCAACGAATCAATGGTAAATTTTTCTGTCTTTAGATTAACCACATCAGAAACTCGTGGTCTGGAAACGTGCAGGATCTTGGCCGCTTCAATCTGCTTATGGCCATTTGCCGTCATCCATTCAGAAACTTCAGTCATTAGCTGCTTTTTTAATTCATCGACTCGGTTAATTTCTTCACGAGATTGTGTCAGAAGGGAGTCCGCTTCAGCCGGTTCGAATCCGAGATCAGCAAAAATATTGCTGCCCGCTTTGGTGATATGCCGCGACTGGGTATCGATTTTATCGGTCATGTTAGTTTTCTCCGTTCTTCGATAACTGCTTTATAACGTTCGATTATTATATTCACATCTTGGGGGCTGGTTTGTTGTGTTTTCTTTTGGAAGGCATGTATGACATAAATGGCTTCAACAAATTTTGCCACATAAACGACGCGATATTCGCCATCATTGCCTTTTATTTTGACCTCAATAACACCTGATCCCCAGCGATTCACAGCCTTGTAGTGAGTGGGATTATGCCCATTTTGAATTTTGTGAAGTTCAAATCCAACGTCCTTTTTCACCTCATTGGGGAACATTTTGATGTCCTCCAGCGTTGTACCACGCCAGTCTAAATCCTTTTCATCCATTTCTGTGCGCTCCACACCACTCCATTTGTGTATAAAATATTATACACTCCTAAATGTACGGAACAAACTTCAGTCAATAAAAAACCCCGCATTTGCGAGGCTTCTCTCAAACTAATGTGTTTACGGATACAACCCGCGATCCTTCCGTGCCAGCAGAATTCGCTCGCAGGCAACGGCGTAAGCTGCCGTACGCAGCGTCACGCTGAGCGCATCGGCTTTCTGCCACACGGCTTCAATGGCGTGCTGCATAATGCTTTCCAGCCGTTGATTGATCTCCTCCTCGCTCCAGAAGAAGCTGGAAAAATCCTGCACCCATTCAAAGTAACTCACCGTCACACCGCCCGCATTCGCAATCACATCTGGCACCACAGCAATGCCGCGTTGCTGCAAGATATCATCGGCTTCCGGCAAGGTCGGGCCGTTTGCGCCCTCAATAATCAGGCGACACTGAAGCAGATTAGCGCGTTCAGCCGTGATCTGTCCCTCCAGCGCGGCAGGCACCAGAATGTCGTAAGGCTGAGTCCAGAAATGTTCATCCGCAATGTGGTCAGCGCCGGGGAAGCCAGCGATGGTGCCGTGAGCTTGTTGCCACACCTGTAACGCTGGAATATCCAGTCCGCTGGACAGATAGAGTGTGCCTTTGTGATCCTGAACCGCCACCACTTTCGCCCCCAGCGCATGGAACAGCTCGGCGCTGACGCTGCCAACATTGCCAAAGCCCTGCACCGCCACGCGACTGCTGGCGACTTCAATCCCCAGTTTCTTTGCCGCACGGCAGCCAGTGACAAACACGCCGCGTCCCGTAGCTTTAACGCGTCCCAGCGAGCCGCCCAAATGCACCGGTTTGCCGGTGACGACGCCTGTCGTCGTGGCGCCGACGTTCATCGACCAGGTATCCATCATCCACGCCATCACCTGCGCGTTGGTGCCGACATCCGGCGCGGGAATATCCTGCTGGGGGCCAATCATATTGCCGATTTCGCTGGTATAGCGCCGCGTTAAACGCTCCAGCTCCTTATGGGACAAGGTAGTGGGATCGACACGCACGCCGCCTTTCGCTCCGCCAAACGGCAGGTTCAGCGCAGCGCACTTCACCGTCATCCACGCGGAGAGCGCCATCACTTCCTGCAACGTCACATCAGGATGAAAACGCACCCCGCCCTTGCCCGGCCCGCGCGATAAGTTGTGCTGCACGCGATAGCCCTCAAAATGACGCACCGTGCCATCATCCATTTCCAGCGGAATATCAACGATTAATGCTCGTTTTGGATGCGTTAAGGTATCGGCCCAGCGACTCAAATCGCCCAGCAGAGGCAACACACGTTCGACCTGCGTCAGATAAGTTGACCAGGCTGAGTGACGGTCACCCGTCACATAGGAAAGTTCAGACAAACTGACCTCCAGATTTTACTGTCAGGATAGGAAAACGCCGCCCACGTCAAAATGGCGGCGAGAGGATTGATTCAGTCGTTCAGGCCGAGTTTTTTCTCCAGATAGTGGATGTTGGTGCCACCCTGCTGGAAGTTTTCGTCGGACATGATTTTCATCTGCAGCTCGACGTTGGTCTTGATGCCGTCGATGATCAGTTCCGCCAGCGCA
>NZ_JAIUDA010000006.1 GCF_020179835.1 Pantoea sp. alder81
GTTTAATTATATCGAGTGTGATTACAATCGGTGGCGCCGCCACAGTGCCTGTGGGGGACTCAGCCCGGAACAATTTGAAAATCTGAATCTCGCTTAGGGCCGTGTCCACATTACGTGGGTAGGATCAAACAAGTCGATATAGGTTGCGTCATCAAGTTTAGGGATTAGACTTTAGGATATGCATTCTGGAATTGAGGCAATCGTGCGCATTCAAAGTAGGCACTTCAGAGGTAAACTTAAAAATATTAAGAATAAGCTTCCCGCTTCAACAAGCGGTAGAGTTCTGATTGCCTGTATTACTGCACTAGTTGCCATTTTTCTTTTCAACTATCTTTCAGGGATTATATTCCTTGTTGCAACTATTGTTCTCGGCGCTTTTATTTATAGCAATACTGAAAGTCACGATCACGATACTGATTACAGTAGTACCGTTTTTGACGATGAAGATGAGCCGCGAGGAGATGGTTATCGTGATGGACCAGAGGGGTATGGATATTATTCAGGTGGAGTGAGAGATGATGATTGATCTTCCCCCTTAGACTACTAATTAAAATTATGCTGATACTCAGCATCCTGATGTAATATTACTTAGCTTGAGCGTTAATTATGCGCGTCCAATGCGCCTTTGATTTCATCCTATTCTTCCGCCAATTTTCTCTCCAACTTTACCTGCAGCAGATTGAGTTGATTTCACACCAGAGCTCATTGCATCAGCCAAACCACCAACTCTAATACCAGCCCATGAAAAGGCAGTCACCCATAGCATTGGTAAGAAAATAAACATTGCCCCCATAACAAAGTTCATAATCAAATCGTCAGAGCTATTCTGGAACCCAGCCGCATTCCATCGGCTATGCGTATCAGAACTATAAAGCGCTTCCATTAGCCAACTATCCAGCCAGCGCGCCAGTTCCCACCAGAACGTCAGGAAATTAAGTGCGAACACTACAAAACTCACGGTGATAACGGTTTTAAACTCATAACTACCAAATGCCAATATCAACGGCAGCATCACGTATATCGCCATCAACAATAATGCCTGCACCATCGGTAATGCCTGACGCATCGCATCAAATGCTGGAAACGCAGCCAAACTACCCAAAGACATTCCCGCGATACCGCCAATGCGGCTTGCAGAATTATCCAGCGTGAAATCGGCATTGCCGCCATAACCGGCATAAGTGCGGCCATTTTGTGAAACAGTCAAACTTTCGGGGCTCACCAGGCGGCGAACAATGCTCTCTTTATATTCGGTGTTGTCCTTGCCCATCATTTTCAACGCAGCAGACATGCGCAGCCACATACCGGGTGATGCCTGATCAACTACTCGCGCCTCCAGCCCGGTATCGGCACTGGACCACCATTCTCGGCAGGTTGGATAACCACCACGACCGGTGTCAGGTCTGCCGCTGTCGCGGCTTTCATTCCATGGGAATGATGCGCGTGGCGTCTTGGATTGGAGCTGATCGTAATAACCGCTGCCGTTCAAAAAGGTGCTGCTGCCAAGCCATTCAACATCGCGCAGCGCATCTTCCTCTTTGGTTTGTCCCTGATCCTGCTGCTTCCACAAGTAAAGTGCCAACGCATAGCAGTCGTTGGTGAAATCCTGGAGCTCGGCAGCGAGTGCCGGATTGCTAATGCGGGTGTGCTGCACTTCAAAGCGCAGCTGACGTAAATCAGGGCGGCAGGGAATAGTGGCCACAGCTGCCTGAGTGATGCCTTTGGATAGTTTGTGCATCAGCACCCACCAAATTGGCGCTGCTGCAGTTTGCCCATCCATGCTGCTAATAATCGTCGAATAGCCGCTTTCATCCGGCGCTTTTGGCGTCCAGGTGCCGCAGCTTTTGGAGCGGGATTCATCGTATTGAATGCTGTCGAGGCTGACGTTAATGATCGGCAGGCAGCAAACCAGCATGACGAAAAACGCGCTATAGAGCGCGTTCTCGATGCGCGGCAGTGACAGCTTACCTTTGTTCCCCTCGTCGTCGCCTTCCTCGCGCACCTTGAGCCAGATCCCAACCACTTTGAAAATCAGCGGCACGGCAAACAGGCCCGTGGATATCAGCAGACTCCAGATGCCATTATTGATGATCCAACCCAGTAGGGTAAGAAAGAACTCCAGATAGCTGTTTGTGCTCATCAGTGGCCTCCTGTTGTGGAGTACAGCGCCCATTCCATGACGACGATATAGAGCGTGCCAATGCTGCAGATGCGCAGAATCATGCGACGCCAGGCGGGATCTGATTTCTTCAATTGCCAGCATTGATAGGCGAAATAAGCAGTTACCGCATAAATCACCAGCCGCCATATCAGCCATACAACCCATGTTCTATCGAACCAGCGCATGAGATGCGTCAGTGCTTCAGGTGATTTATTCGCAGACCAGAACAAAGCGAGGGCGATGCAGACTATTGCGGTGAACGTTAACAGCCATGCGAAAACCTTCAGAAATTTACGCATCTCACTCCTCCCCGGATGGGGCGGAAAGCTGATTGAAACGCGAATCAGTATTTTCATGCGGCTGGCGCTGCGGGTTAGAGGTGGCGCGATTGTTTTCACGATCGATGATGGTCAGCACAGAGTTACGCGCCAGCTCGCGCTTGAGTTCCATTTCATTCTTGAGCGCGGTGATTTCCCGATCGAGCGATTCAACGCGACGATCGCCTTCCTGCAGTGCTTCAGGCATTGCAGCCGCGTTTGGCTCTGACTGGCCGGTGACAATCATTCGACGCATCAGCAGCGCGGTTTCAACTGTATCGGCCATTGCCAGTTCGCCCGCCAGACGGCCAACAAGTGCAGCGTTGTCCGGGTCGCGCTGTAGCGCTTTGATTACGCCGCTGGTGATCGCCAGGCTGCCTGTGCGCAGCTTTGCCAGGTTCTCGGCATTGGGTTTTTCCGCACCATTAACCAGTTTCACCAATTGCTCGCCATTGATGCGCGTAGCTTCTTCCAGCATGGGCGAAAATCCGGTTCCCGCGACGCTGGCGCCCGGTTGCTGATCAACATCACCATCAGTGCATTGCGCGGCATCTTTGCAGGTGCGAATCGAGCGGTCACCCAGTACTTTCACCACGGCTGCGGCGGCTTCTTCAGAATTGGCAAATTTGCCACAGCTGCCCCCCGTGCAACTGTCACCCGTCACGCTGCCGGTGCTGGTAACAGCCAGGTTGTTCATCATGTTGTAGCCTGCAGCGGTGAGATCATGTGTGGGTCGGATCGCACGCTGGCCACGTCCGCCGCGCTTTTCACCACCGACCCAATTGCTGCCTGACTCGCCAGTCACTTTCTCACCGGCATCGTTTACGCGTATGGCGTCTGCGTCGCCGCTGTTCACCAGCTTCTTGTACTCATCCATCGCTGCCTGCTGTGTCCATTTACTGGAGTCCGAGAAATCCACCATGCGTTTGGCCATGTTCTGGCAGTTCAGCTGTGCCTTGTCGAAGGCCACGTTGGCCTGCAGCACGCCGTTCGTCAGCATTTCATACAGGCCGGGATTGGCACGCTGAATCACCATTGCTGGTAAGCTGGCCACCGCGCCGGTTGCGCCCTGAACCACATCGCCCATCAGATTTTTGAAACCGTTGGTCATACCGTTGAGCTGGTTACCAACGGTAGTCTTGAGGTCGAAGTTGCCGCATTGCAGGTCTGAGCTCCAGCCCACATCGAGCCCCAGTTTCTGCATGCTACTGCGCGTGGCTGGTTGCGAAATCACCGAACCGCCGCCTAGGGTATAAAACAGCTTGTCGGACACCGCGCCGCTAGCGCTTTTGCCATAGCCCATGCTGCTGTCCTGCACCTGCGGCAATGAAACGTCAAAAGCCTGAACGCTGGTAGCAATCAGCAATGCAGACGCGGCAAATGAAAAACGAGAGATCACGATTCACCTCCAAAGTCGGTGCTGTAGAGGAAGGTCTGGCCGCGCCGCTGGCAACAGCTGTAAGGTTGCCAGAGTGCAAAGGCTTCATTGCCATCAACCGCTGGCGTGAAATTGCCATCCGGGAACACCGCGCAGGTTTCACTGAGCTGAGGTGACAGACGCTGCCATTTGTGATTTTTGAATCCGGTATTTTCCTCGACCGGACCGGGCGGCCAGTAACCTGGTGATGGATTGCCTTTGAGGGTTTGATAAACGTGCGGCTGGCCAGTGCGGGTGATGATGTCGGCAACACGCTGCGCGACCACGGCAGCGACTTTGTCATCATCTGTCTGTGTGACGAAGCCAGATCGCGGATAGACGTTGCTCCACATATTGGCCGCTGCCTGACTGCCGATCTCGCGCATGCCTGGCACCAGTGCTTCCGGGTAGAGCGATTCAGGTATGCCGCTACGCCATGCCAGCGTATCAAACGTGCTCAGAAAATAGGGATTGAATGGCTTTGCCGCGCTTTTGCAGGAATAGCCAGAGATGCTGCCGCCAATCAGCGAAGTCGCTGGATGGCCAATCGCATCGGCATATTTGAAGTGCAGATTGGTTATGCGTTTACCCGGTGCTTTTAGCTCCTCATTGCCGCCACCGGCTGGCACGCCGTACATGCCATTTTCCAGCCCGCCTGCGGTCTGGCTGACGAATGCCATTTCGCTCCACGGATTCGCGCCAAGTTGCGCATACGCCGACACTACGGCTTCAGGTATGAAGTGTGTCACTTTCACCGACGTACGCACTTTGCACCCAAACGGCGTGCAAAACAGCCAGTAGCAAATCCCACTTACGCGCCAGCTGATGCAGGAAGGAGAAACCGCACTCGCGATTATCTGGGCGCTGGTGATCGCCGCTTCAGTTGCTGGCTGCATCGCAGCGAAAAGCAATGCAGCGCCAGCTAGTTTCGCGCGCGTCATTGGTGGCCACCTTGCGTGCGAATGTTGCTGGCAAGGCCAACATCAGTGGTGCCATACACCACATCAACGTCATCAAACACCACTGCGGGATATTTCTCGATGCCCAGCTTCCATGCAGCGATTACGCCTCGCCAGGCTTCAACTATCTGCTGCTGCTGCTCAACACTCATTTGCTGTAGGCCGCTTTTCGCCTCCTGAGCAGCGCGGGCGGGATCACTGTTGAACTGGCCAAGGATTGCTTCCTGCAGTCGATCAGGCGCATCAAGAAAAATGACACGAGTATTGGCACCAGCATTAATGGCCGGATGATTCGCAGTGGTAAATACGGTAATCGCAGCAAAGGTAGGCGATGCCAGAAGCATCAGTACAAGCGGAAGCAGCGCTTTCATCAGACTTACTCCACAAAGTGAGTGAAGCCATTACGTTGCGCTGTAAAACTGAGCAACACAGTAAACAACTCTGTGCCGGATTGCGGAATTAAATAAATCCCCAGCCCAAAGGGGTGCAGAACAACTTACCTGAAGGAAGATGTAACCTTTGGACTGGAGACAGGCACACTATGCTGATTTCAGGACCAGTACACAATTAAGTGAGGTCTGATTTGTGCGTCATTTCGTGTTGATTGATTACCTGGCCATAAGGATTTAAAGAGAGGTAATTGTCTTAACTTCATGCTGGAAAACGTAGGGATCAGATAACAAGCTGAACTTCTCATCTTCGGGGTAAGTCACAGCGACATGATAATCTTCACCGGCAAAAGCTTTGATTGATTCGATATCAGTCCAATAGGTAGCCAGGAAAAAATGTTCCCAATTTTGTTGTGTGAGACGTTTTACCTCAGCACCAAGATTGCCTTCAATTCCCTGAGAATGTTTTACGCCAGTCAGTTGAAGGTGAGTTGCAAAACCTTCCGCATGCTCAAGCGGTACACAACCATGCCATGTTCTAACAATCATGTTCTTCCTCCTTAAGTAATGAGAGAGTTACATTAACTCAATGAATCCGATGGAGAAAGAAGCCATGAAACTACTTTTTTGTAAGTTGGTGGGCTAGATATAACTGCAAATAAAGCAGGTCCGCCGCATCCACCACCGTCATATACCAGCGCGGATGGTGGTAGTCATCTTGCGTTGGCCAGCTCAGGTGGCCATTCACTGTAATCAGTAAATCAATAGAGCTACACAGCTTGCCTTTGAAGTTCAGCGCAAGGCATGAATGAGTGCCTACACGTTGTGGATGGCTGGTGATCTGCACGGGCGGATTAACGCGCGTACGGATTTCATCGCAAAGCCGGTCCAGTAAAGCCAGATCGCTGATTAATATTTCTGGCTCACCCTGAGGCATCAGGGTAAACAGCGTGCGTGCTGCATGCCGGGAAATTGCTGTGGTAATACGGGGTACGGGATATTTTAGTTTTAACATACGGTTCCCTGGTTATGCAGTGGCAGACTTGAGGCCACGCGCCGCATCAAGCTGGCGCGCAACGATCACTGCAGCTTCCAGCTCACTACAGTTATGCAACTTCATCAGCTTGCGGCGCTCAGCTTTTTCCTCTTTTTCGGTCATACCGAGAGCAAGGTAAAGGCTGGGCGGCACGGCCCTGAATAGCGCTTCGGTTTTCTTCGACAGCACCACGCCTTCGGTGTAGCAGCGCGGCAGTTTGCTGGCTGAGAGCAACACCGATTTCTGTTCATCGCTCAGCTTCTTAAAGCGTGCGATCTGCTCCACTTCATCTGGCGGCATGGTAAGGCACAGCCACCATTCGGCCATGTTCAGCATCTTCTCGGCGATGTCCGGGTAATCCGCTAAGTTTTGCGTCGCCATCCACAGCCAGGCACCGAGCTTACGCCACATCTTGACCACTTTGGTCATGTATGGAGACAGCAGCGGATTGGTGGTGGTGATGTGCGCTTCATCGATGGCAAAGACGATTTCACGGTCGAGATACTGATCGCGCTCGGCGATGTTGTTGATGCTATTCACTAGGGAAACCATCGCCAGCGCCATCTGCGCACCATAGTTCTCACGCGCCAGCGTACCTAAATCGATAAGCGTGACATCGGCTTCTGGCCACGGCGTGCCGGGGCGGTTGAACAGCTCACCTTCAAAACCGCTGGTAAACATCGACATTGCTCCGGCCATTTCATCGGCACGTGCGCGACGGCGCTCGGTCAGCAAAGGCTGGCCGCTGCTATCAACACTGTTATCGCGCGCAATAGCAAACAGGGCAGTCTGCAGATCCTCAGCAATCATCTGGCGCGACGCGTCGTAGCTGGTTTGCGCCGCCATCATAATGGCCTCACGGATCAGACCACGGTCAGAGCGTGTTAACCGTTCCTCTTCGCGCTTTTCGCCGCCGGTAATCATCATGCGCGCGGCGATCTCCATCTCACCGAGGATGTCGCGCTGTTCATCACCTTCATCTTCATCGGCGTCCGGGATATCGGCTTCGTTAAGCTGCAGTTGTTCAGGCTTGAGGTCGAGCAGCTGATGCGCATCCGCGAAAAGCGCCAGACTGACACCGCAGCCGGGGCGGATGCTGATTTTATTCACCGTCAGCCCAAGACTTTCGCAATAGTCAGCGTACAGGCCAAATGAGTTACCGGCTTCGGCAATAAACAGTCGCGGACGATGAATGGCCATTAACTGGGAAAGCGTCGCACACAACGTTGCCGATTTACCTGCGCCGGTTGGCCCGAACAGCAGCATATGCGCGTTCTGCGTGCGGTCCTGCTTATTCATCGGGTCGAAGGTCAGCGGTTCGCCGCCGCGATTAAAGAAGCTGAAGCCAGGATGGCCGCTGCCGGTCGCTCGCCCCGTTACGGGCAATAAACCGGCCAGATGCTGCACCCATGTCAAGCGCGTATACCAGTGGCGACGGTCTTTCTGCGGGTTAAAACACATAGGTAGCGCGCGCAGCCAGGTATTCAGTGGGGAAACGTTGTATTCAGGTCGCACCGGCTGCAGGCCAGAGGTCAGCAGCACCGCTGACATGTTTTGCTGGCGTCGGTTGAGGTCGGCCAGATCGTTGCCGCGCAGCATGAAAGTCAGCGCGCCGCGATACAGCTTGTGGCGGCGGCCAAGATACTCTTTCACTTCACGCACATCCTCGCGCACGCGCCCGGATTCGGTGTTTTCACCTACGGCGTTTTTGGCCAACTTAATGAAGTCGTTTTCCAGCACGTCCTGCGGCTGGGAAACGATGGTCAGTGAAACCACAGTGCCTTCGGGCAGCAGATCCATTAGCGCATTGATATGCTCGCCGCGCGCCATTTCGCCGGTCAACATGCCAGGTTCAGGCGGGCGGCGCAGACGCTCGATGGCGATGGCGCGATGGGGCTTATCGTCGAACCACCACACGCCGTTCTCCACATCCGAACGCGGTGGCGTGTACCACAGCGTTTCGGCAAAATCGTTGGTCATCGGCAGCTCGCCAGCTTGCGCATCATGATGCTTCGCGGCGGCATAAAACGCTTCTTTGCTCAGGCCGTGCTGCGGATCGGGATTGAACAGGCGCAGCAGCCACTCATGAATCTGTGCGCCGGTCTGGCGCTGACAGGCAACGCCCGATGCGCCGAGTGAGGCCGCCAATCGGTCGCAAACCTGATTCAGCATTGTGACGGGCGGCAGCGCATGAACGTCTTTCACACCCTTGGCGGCACTTGGTACCCAGCGATAAATCACCATGCGTGTGCGGCGCTGCTGACCGCGCCACGGCTGACCAGTAACCAGCGTGTCGCGGAACAAGCCCGTTGGAATGGCGATGTCCCGTAAATGGCGCTCGGTTTCACCCAGCCAGGCATCTGTAAATTCCGTGCCGCGCGCCCAGGGTTTTACATATTCTTTGACCGTGCGCAGATAGGCGGCAGGATCGTCTTCATCCTGGCAGAAGAACTGCACCACCCACGGCGAGATATCGTCTTCTTCCAGGCTGTCCTGCAGCGCATCTTCAACCTGGTCGCGAATTTCCTCCAGGCGCGCGGCGGTGCGGCCTTCGGACGAAATCGGCGTGATGGTATAAACCGCACCAACAGAAACGCCGTCATCAAGCAGCAGGCATTTGTCTTCCGGCAGATATTCGGCCCACGGCAGGTAATCAATGATGGAAGGCTTGGCGTGATAGAGCGCCGCTTCATCCTGCACCGTCATTTTGCCGGGGCGCTGCAGTGGCTGCGGCTGGCTACTTGCAGGAATCGGGTCGGCTGCTAAGGCAGGCTTTTTAAACAGGGAAAACATCATTACAGACCCTCCGTGCGCTCACCTGGCAAGGCGTACTGCACCTGGCTGTAAAACGGAAATACCGTGCTGTAACCGGGAACCGGAGAGTTGCCACCGGCAAGGTGCGGAAAGACGTACATCACCATGTCGGGATTAGGCAGGCGCGGGAACTGCTGTGTGATCTCACTTTCCTGCGTACGGCTGTATGAATGGTCGAGTTTGTCGGCGCGCTGATCTTCTATTTCACTCAGCGGACGCCGCAGCGCTTCACGTCCCTGCGTACCGCGCTGAGCTGAACCGTTCGCACCTTTACCTTGCCACAGCTCGAGCATGTTGCTGTCGCCTGCTGGTAGCATCTCTTCTTTCGAGGTGCTGCAGCCTGAAATGACCGAAACCAGCGCGGCGAGCGCGACCGGCATAAATGCTTTGTTCATTCGCAATCTCCTTAGTCCAGCCCGATGCGCGCGGCATTACCCGGTACGCTGAAGTCGTAACGCACCTTGCGGCCTTTATCTTCGTAATCGATCGCCAGCTGCTGAGTGATGTGAACGGCCAGATTCGCGCCGGGTGGCACATACACCGCATCGAAGGTTTGCCCGTAACGCTGCTTCACCCATTCGGAGACATCACCGACGCCACCGGCAATCGCTTTGCCCATCGCCGCTTGACCGGCATCGCCGGTAAGCGTGGAAGTCACGCCGCCATAAGCATTGGTTTGCCCGGTACGCTGATTTTCGTTGAGCGCTTCACCGGCAGCGGCTGCGCCGGAAAGCGCGAAGAGGGTCGGCAGGTAAGTTGATGCGTTGGATTTGCGCGTGCCGCTGATGCAGGGAATACCGGCTTCATCCGAGATCCAGCCAATGCCGCCGTCCTGCTTTTTGCCGCCATCCTGGCCGTTGCTCTTGCCGTTGTTATCAGGGCGCGGCAGCGTGCGCACCCGGCCATCGCTAAAGACGAAGGTGATGGAGTTCACCTGGCCGCGCACGCAGGAGAGCGTCCAGTCGCCGGATGCGGTGCCGGAAACAATCGCGCCTTCAACATCGGGTAAATCGATGCCGTTGGCTGTCAGGTTGTCGCGGCCAATCAGTACTTTGAATGGATAAGGATCGGTGACGGTGCCATTAATTGGAACGCGTCCCAGCAGCGCGGTCATGCCTTTGCTGCCAATTAGCGTGGAGTTTTCCGGCAGCGTATACACCGGTTCGGTGCTTTCCTCCTCTTTCTGGCTGTTTGAGTAGCCTTTCACCTTCTGCTCGTAATTGCTTTTACTCTTACTCAGCGCGTTATCGCCGAGGAACGAAGTCGGGAATCCGCCGATTGCTGATTTGCCATTGCTGGATGTTGTGCCCGCGTCCGTGCTGCTGCTGCGCTGATCGCTGGGTGAAACCCACATCACGCCATCGTTGCTGTTGCCACTGGCAACATCATCCAGACCAAGTCCCAGCGGAATATCGCTGTTATTCTGATCCTGCTTATCGGAAGCCATGCGTTTGGCCAGTTGGTTGCTCAGCTCCTGCACTTTGCTGGACAGCGATTGCTGCTCCTGCTGTAACTGCTGGCGGCGGTCTTCGGCAATTTTTTGATAGTTCGATACCGCTTCGTTTACCTGTCCGGCAACGTTCTGATTACGCGTACGCAGTCGCTCGTTCTCTTTCACCAGGTCGAGATTCTGGCGGTCGAGCGTTTCCTGTTTGCCGCGAATGGTTTTCAGCGTGCCGACCAGCGTACGCAGCGTATCTTCTGGCGTATCACCTTCAACGCCCAGCGCCTTGAGTTCGGCAGGCGTCAGATCGGCCAGCGCTTTAGGCTTTTCTGGCGTGGCACTGGTTTTCTCCGTCTCACTTTTGATGCTGCAACTTTTCATGCCCACCGCAACGCCCGCGAGTAGAAAGACCGGCACCAGCACTTTGACCAGCGTGTTCGATTTAATCTGCATGCTGTTTACCTCGCGCTTTGCGGCTTACCTTCGCTTCAGGAATCAATGCGTTTTCGGGGCGCGAATCCATTACCAGATACAGCATGGTGGTGTCTTCGGGCGTGCCGACTAAACCGAGAAAACGGTGCTGGAAAGTAGCGGAGACAAACTTGCCCTGCAGCGAGCGGGGATCGAGAACGATTTTGCGGCTGGTCATATTGCGCACGCGAAACGCCACGACGTTTTGACTTTGTACTGCCCACGCCGCGATGGGCTGGATCTCTAACGGTTCGGCGGGATAGAGCGTGGTAATGCGGCTTGGCAGATGCAGCGGTAGTGAACGCACGCCGGGAACCGGCTCAACCGTGCGCAGCGGCGCATACAATCGCTGCGATGCGTAACGCGTGAGCAACACCGGTAATGGCGCGGAGTAGCTGACTTTCTTCTCTTCTTTGGCAGCTTCAGCTTGCCCAGGGTTTGTATCGCCTTCGCTGTCGCCATCTTCATAAACCAGCTTCACCGGCTCGGCTGAACCCTTCGCACCTGCGGTGACATCGAGCATGATGATCTCGCCGTTCTCGACATCCTGCAGCTGGATGCGGGTCTGGGAAAACGCTTCGTTCGCTTTCAGGTAAACCGCGCCGCCGGTGCTTTGCACACGCAGCTTGCTCTTAAGTGCAGGTGCGATGCCGACGCGCACGTTTTTATCGACGAACACCACGCGCTCCTGACCAACCTTTAACGTGACCTGCAGCGGGATGCGCTCCCACTTCATTAATTCAACCGCCTGAACCGGATTCGGCACAAGTGTTGCCACTGGCAACACCGCCAACATCAGCCTGCAGGCAACATGCAATCTGGTGAGCGTCATCATTCAAACATCCCCTTATGCTCAGGCTTCGGCTGCGGTGGTGCGGCTTCGAGTCGTTGTGGCACGCCGTCGTAGCAATCCAGCGCCAGACCAAACTGATTGGTTTCGGGATCGCCATTCCAGCGCGTGACTTTCATTGGATAACGCACCATTGCGCGCTTAACCGGCTCGGTATGAAAATACTCATCGGCTACCAGATCCAGCCGTGCCACCCAGTTATCACGATCACGCACCGAGACGCTTTTGCTGCTGTAACCGCGCTCGGGGATTTCATACACCACACGCACGCGGTCAATCAGCTCGTTGCGGTTAGTGCGCTCGGTGGCATCTCTTTCCAGGAAGTCTTTGCAGGCCGGAGTCAGGTAAGCAGATAACGCGCGAATCTTGGCGGGATAGTCAGTTTCACCATTTTTCGGCCAAGCATTGAGCTGCTGGAAGATATAGAAGGCAAAGGCGTATACCGATGACGGCGGCACTTCCCACCACGGGCGCGTGCTGCCGGTGCGTAGATCCGGCGGGTTATGAATGGTCATGCTGCGAGGGGCGAGCATCCAGCCAGTTGAGGTGATCAGCACTAACAGAACAAGGAAAGCACACGAGATACGCAGCGATTTGATGTGCTGATCGCTGCGTTGAATAGCATTGCGAAACTGGCTCATTTTCCAGCTCCCTTAGGTGTACGGCGCAGAGACCAGCTGTGTGAGCTGATGATGAGAGAGCGATCGCCATAGCCCATCCGGCGTTTCTTCTCCTCCAGCCGCTGCCAGATATAGTTTTCTGGCTTGCCGCGTTTAAGGCGGGCCATCCAGCGCCCGCCAAACGCAATGAGTAGCAGCGGCATGAGCAGCATCCCGGTCGGGATGATGACCCAGCCAACCAGTGGAAAAAACGGCAGACACACCACACCTCCAACCGCTAATCCAATCAATGCCGCCAACCCCAATTCCGGCGTGGTGAAACCGCGAAATACGACAGGCTCAGCATTCAGTCGATCGGGTAAGAAACGGATGGTCTGCATGCTAATCCCCTTACAGAATGATTTCGGCAGACTGACCGAGCAGCCAGATTGTCGCGACCAGTAACACGACGCCGGTCGCTACGATGGAGCCAAACTTGGTCCAGGTGGCGCGCTCGTTACGCACTTCTACAAATGTATGCACCGCGCTGGTTGCGACGTTGATAAATGCCACGGCGCAAACCAGCAGACCCGCGAACACAATGAAGTCCTGCGCGTAACCTTTGATCTGGCCCATCAACCCGGTGCCGCCGCTGGATTCAGGTGCTTCAACGGTAGGGAGATCGGCTAGCGCCGGTTTGCACGACAACCAAGCCAGAATCAGCCCGGAACCCAGACGCATGACCTGACGGTCTTTAAAGCGAGACAAGCGAACTAACTTTGATTTCATGGAACATTCCTCTTTGACGGGTAAAGGCACTTCGAAAATGTCTGCATTAACTGGCGAACATCCAGATGCAGACGATCAGTAAAGCCACAGAACGGATAACAAATCGGGCAAGCGCGGCATCCCTGACTTTGGTATTTGCCCAGCCATGCCAGACATCTACCGCCGCCCATGCTGCCCAGAGAAACAGCACGCACAGTAGTAGCCCAACGGATACCAGATACAGAACGCTAATATCGATGTTGCCGGATGCCGTTTTAAACGCGTTGACCTGCGCGGCGGTCATCGCCATAGCGGACGGCCTCGCGTGTAGTCGCCGCTGACCTTGCCGTAATCCAGCGGCTGCGCACGCGAAGGCTGCGTATAGCGGTCAATGCCAGCACGCATGGTGTTGAGGTCTTCGTTGGCTTTTTTGTAGTCGAACAGGTAACGGCGGCGGTTATTGGGATCGGATTGCGCGGCGAC
The DNA here is from genome assembly GCF_020179835.1 of Pantoea sp. alder81. GTDB lineage: Bacteria > Pseudomonadota > Gammaproteobacteria > Enterobacterales > Enterobacteriaceae > Pantoea. The sequence goes on from NZ_JAIUDA010000006.1 coordinate 13,709, forward strand.
AGTGCGGGCACGGTCGAGGGAGAGCTGGACTTGATCGAGCAGGCGTTGAGTGGTGGCTAGTTCGTCGAGTTCTGAGCAATATGCATTTCCAGTGAAAATTAGAAGAGAGATTGCCCCGATGTTCGCAGCCAGACTTGGTTTTCTCATTGCATTCATTAGAAGATCTCATGATATGATGTGGTCAACATGAGATTGTGATATTTCCAATAAAAAGTCCGTGAATAATTAAATGTTAAAATATAAAATTTGATAGGTGATTATGAATACAAAAAAACTATTAAAGGCTCTAGTTTCATACAAAACAATATCTTTGTTCATTCCCACTATTTTAGCATTGTATTTTGGATTTCATCCTTTTTCACCTAGCAATGAAAAAACAGGTTTTCTAATTGGGCAGTGGCAATATGATTATAACTACATCAATGAAGGAATGACGGTGAAGGTAACTGGGAATACAACGTATTTCAAAAACGGAAAATATAATTCAATTGCCAACATGACTCTTCAGAGTGAAAAATCTTTCGATATTACTTGCCACTTAAATGTGGCTGGATTTTGGGACGAATTTGATGAAGACATCACTACAACTACTCAGGATCTGGTCTTATCAACTAATTCTTTAAAGCTGAACGGTTCAGAAGTCGGTGGTTATGATATTTGCAATGGTGGTAATAAAGCCACTACAGGTAAAAGCACCCTTGTGGCTGTAGGTCAAAGTCAATCTTACAGAAAAATTTCAGCAAGTAAGGATGAAGTAATCTTGCTAGCACATAGCTCTGTTGGAGATGACTACAAGATATACATGAAAAAAATAAAATAAAAACTTATCTGTTTTCTAAGAACCTTTTTGCAGGAGCAATGAGGGTTATCGAGTTAGCTTTCTTACCATAATGAAACATTCCTGCGGCACAAATTATTGGTGCAGTAATGTTCACAATTAAAGAAATTAGAACAGATATACCACTATCTATTGTAGCAGTTCTTATTAGGCTCTCAGCGTCATTATTTAAAAAGAAAGTAGATGATAATCCAAAGAAGATAACAGCGAGAAAATATAGGAAGATCATCAAAAACAAGTAAAAATTCCTCTTCAAGCTTATGTCCTTGCCATTCTCCCAACCAGAGTTAGCAATGACTTCAATCCCATCACTTCCTGAAATAAGAGTGAAAGCATCAACGTTTCGCCTAACCATCAGCAGGTTATTGACAGCTTTTAGAGGGGTTGGATGGCTCATCAGAATAACTATTTCAGTGAATAGGATATTATCGGTTTTATAAATCTTAGAAAATAAGTATTCGACGGAATATTTATTTGGCGAATCTTTCTCTAACTCTTTCATCATTTCCAGCATTAAACCGCTTTCATCTTTTCTTATGCTGTTTCTGTATACTAAATAGCTAACCGCTGCTGCGGCGAAAGGTATGATGATAGCACTGATAGTATTCATACAAGATATCCATAATAGTAAAAACATTAACGTATCTTTTTTTCTGCCTCTCTGCCATACCGGCTTGTCTGCTGACGACAGCGCACATGGTCAAGCTTTGCACGCTGTCGTCCAGCTTAAAGATAGTAGTATGAGCAGAGCTGGTATTTAGATTTTTGAGGGTAAGAACGCGATTATCCGGCCTTCACTACATGTAGTGAAGGCCGTAAGGGATTAACACAGATTAAAACCATTCATCGTCTTCATAGTCGGATGAAGAAGGATGAGCAGTAAGACAATCAGTATCGACCGCGATGCGGTATGCACCATTATCATTGCGGATGCTGAGATCAAATTCTGTAATCCGATGATTCATTTCCTCAAGTTCAACTAGCACATCGAAGCCATACTCCTGGTTAAAGTAGATGTATAACCCACGATACCCCTTTTCTCCGTCGTAATTTCTCACGCCGGTTTCTTCAAGTCCAAACTCACGAGCCTCAACATCGTACGATTCAATCAGTTCATCAGTGCTGGAGTGACTGACATGGACTGTCATGCTACCAGTTAATTTCATTATTTTTTTCCTCAACGCATCAATTTAAGGTCTAGCGCGGACTCTAGGCGGGCACATTCGTCATACATTACAGGAACAATGTCTTGATGAAATTGCTGCAGCTGGACGTAATCAAGTCTCAACAGCTTCCGAATAAAGAAGGTGCGATAAGTCCATGAGAGCTTTCTGCTGAGACAATACCCCGACATTTGAGCACTAATATCAGACTCAAATCCCTCCCAGCAACTCATCACGCTAAAAATATTGCCGACATATTTGCGCAGCTCCCCATGCAGTTTTCTCTCATCAAGCACTGCAATCGCTCTTGAAGCCAGTTCATTAAAATCCTTCCGATAGATAAGGTTGCCCATATCCATCAACGCGCTGTAAATGGCCAGCCCCTTAGTCGTCCCTCCCCGGCGAAGTAGCTGAAGGCTTAGAGGTGAGTTATCTTCATTTTTCGCATAGCGTACATAACGTACAAAATCGGCGACACGCCCAAGGTATTTGGGATCCATGTTCTTTTCTAATTGAGCACGCCAGTTGCCCCCCGCGCTTCTTTCAAGCGCGTGAATGACAGCAATACATGTCGCGATCATCATTTCTTCACTACCTGCCTTTGGCGATGAGAAAGATTCCTGGTCTTTACGCCAATGCAAATATGCTGAGACGCTACTTTCGAACTCTTCACTCTCTTTGATGAAATACATACCTTCATTGATTAGGACGTGTAGCCCTGCGTTCTTGCACACGTGCTTATAGAAAGCCAGCGTGTTTTCTTCATCCGCAGCGGAGTGAGTATTCACCGTGTATTTTTCCAGTACTGTATCAATAATCCTATCAAGAAACTGGAAGGTGTCCGACTGACCGGTCAGATAAGTTGCATCCGGAGCATCATAATCATTATCAACACGAGGCTTCATACGCAGTATTTCGACGACCATGCTTTCCATAGCACCCGCCGTTTCTTGTGCAAGACGCATAAAATTGCCGTGATTCGCAATATAGGTCTCAAACATCTCAGAGGCGATCGCGCTGTAATGCTGCCTGTCGTCATGGAAATCGTAATAGCTCAATGAGTAGTAAGCAGGATCATCTTTCAAAACGTATGACTTACGCCATTTTTTGGCCAACACGTTGAGAGGTGCCATCAGGAGAACAAGACGCCTGTCGCTCTGCGTATTTTTATGGTTTGAATATTGTACCCTTGCGATCTCTGGGCCGAGCAGAGAACGTACAGAGTTACGATGATTTTTAAGGTCATCCACCTCCTTATAAGATTGTCCGGTTTTAAAATGTGGCGCCAGGATTGCCATAGCACAATTTATCTCATCACGAAGAGCATCTTCTGTGGCAAGCTCAGGCTCCTGCCCGAAAAGGGCCAGGTGGTCATATATAACGCTTTTAGAAACGTGATCAGTCATACTATATCTCCTTATTGATGTCGTTGATCTCATGATACTGAAACGGCCTGCTGAGTCAGGGATGCAAACTTATATTCCTTAGAATGTGCCCCAAAATGACTTACAACATGCAAATGCTGGGCATTGTGTAGTGGACTGAGTATGGGATCATGTGCCCATGACAAATCGTCAGTCCCGCCTCTTAAGATACCGGAGGTAACGCTTAGCAGATTGCGACCGATGACCAAGCCCACTGCATATATAGAAGGACATTCATTACAAATGTGTAGTGCATGCTAAAAATACAGAATATCGCCTATCATAGGCTGGATGTTTAAATAGAGAAAATGTCAGTATTGGATAATTAAGGGAATATTCAGCCGCTTTAGCGCGAGATTAAATGACCTGCTCCCCATTAACTCACACAAAAATTGAATTGGAATGTCCGTTGTACGCTCATAACTTCACTACGGCAGTTGAGTGTCAAGAGCGGAAGTTACTAATTTCGGCATATACTTATCCATGAGAGACAAGTTATATAAAATGTCAGATATGAAAATTTAAGCAATGCCTCCAGTAAAATTATAAATATACACTTTTCATTTAAGAAAAATCATCATGCAAAACACCAATAAACATTAATCAATCAAAAATGATAGGTATTTTATTTTTATGAAAAATTTCACAATGGCCATTCTCTACTCCATTAATGATTATTTTAATTCTGCTAACTTTCAATTGCCGTATTGTTCTTTGGAGGCTAAATATGCTGTATTTCCTGCTTTTTCAGTAGTAATACTATAGCCGCCATCGACTACACCATTTATAGGTACTGGTTTTACGATGGTATTTTGTAGTTCCAGTGGTCCGTTTTGCAAATTTTCTACAACTTTATTATTTAGTCCGGTAAAAAGAGGCCCAACTGGTTTATACAAAGCGTCTATATCTGTTTTCATTGCAACAATGCGAGAGGGGGCTTTGATAAGAACTTGAGCCAAATCAAAGGCCTTCTTAGCATTATTAATGGTGGATAGAGAAGACATCGCAAAGGTATTTGGTGTCGAAAGAAATACTAAAATCAGCACGCAGGGAAATCCTAATTTCGTTCTTTATAATCATATCCTTATATGCTATAAAAATATCTCACGGCGTCCTGTTGGGCGTTTATTATGTCCTTTAGGGAAGAGCTTAATGCTGGCAGCAGGTTAGGAATCAGGCTAATTAATGGGTGAAAGTTTTCATGAGCAGATGAATTAAACTAAACATGCGATGATATAGGTACTCAATATGATCGCTCTCTTGAATTTTTACCTGATTCATTTCAGCGTGACGTATGAAATATTGATTACCAACGTCGGTCAAGTACTTAGCTTCATCTTCCAAAAGATTCCGAAATTCAGGTCTATCGGTTGCTTCATCAAGTAACTGTGTAACTGATCTTTTTTTATTTGACGGGTTGTGAATACTCTTCAGTCGCTCCCAAAAGTCCCAGAGATCTTTCAAAGCGTCATAGCGAACCTGAACATCAAAATTAACGATTTTAGAATTCGCGCGAGCAAGTATTATCTTTAACTCAACTTCCGCAGGTACATTCACTGTGGACATTATTTTAACTAATTCAGGGCTAAGAAGTCGAATAATTTCTCCTGTTTTCTGAAGCTCGTAGGCCATACCATTACGTGCAAAAATGACATTAACTCTTTCATTAAATTCATTTCTGCCAGCATCAACATCGAAGTCGTCAATATGAGTGTGACCGTAATAAGGGTGGTAATCATTTCCTTCAATAGGAAGAGCAACATGCTTATAGCAAAATTGAAGTAAATCCATAACGTCCAGATAGTCTGGAATAAACGTAATTTGTGTTCTTGATCTGTAGCCATATCGGCCTATATCTTCAGGATCAACACCCAATGGCCATCCTAAATTTGGTATTTCCGACTGTAGCGCAGCTTTGAAAGTGTCTTCATTTGTACCAATACACCCTCGTCCGTCAGGGCATTCTTCTGGAAAGTTTTTCCCAAAGTAACCTTTATTTACTAGAACATTTATGTACGAGACAAGCCCATTCCATACGGTCATAGAGACATCATTGTTAGTTCTCGATACAGAACCTTTCTCTTTATCGCTAAAATATTCCACACTCGCCCCTGGAAGTTTATGACTTTCCCAAAATCTATGACTGATTCAATTATTGAGCAAGCATAATTGAGTGAATGTGGTGAAATCAATGGTTAAAACTACCTAAACGCGCATTTCCGCTTCTCGCTCATAACAGTCATTTAAATCGACAACATTTTCATAATTGGATATGAATCTGCCGCGCCGCGACAGCGGCTTGCCTGCTGACTACAGCGCACAAAGTCGAGCTTTGCACGCTGTAGTCCAGCTCATATATATTTCTTGAACGAAGCCGTCAGCACCGCCAGCGCCATTCCCAGCATCAGCGCCGCAGGCAGCAACAGCAGATTAGGGTACACAGCCGATGGCCACGACAGATACACCATGCAGGGAACATAAAACGCGGGTTTAACGAAGCGTTTGGCATGGTGATAGACAAAGCTGGATTCATACGCCGCACCATAGCGCCGTAGATCTCGCCGCCCTAAACCATCAACCACTGCAACCAGCACCACCATCAGAAACAGCGGTATTGAAAGCACCAAAATAGTTACGCGAATCAGCGTCACCACAGCGACATACACCGTCGCCAGCAGATATTCCTGTAGCGCCGATGCCAGCCAGCGGCTACCGGCACTTAATCCGGCAGCAACTGCATTACCACCGCTTTCCATTGCCTGATTTTGCTGCGCGATCCAACCCTGCAGGCCGCTATCGACAACCAGCCACTGATAAACCTGAGTTACCCAGGCAGTGACCGTCACCGTTGGCTGTGACAACAGCAAGCTGCGCGTGAACTCCGTGGAGAGATAGCCGCTCTCAATCTGCATCACCTGCTGGCTATGCGCCGCACCTTGATCTGGCCAGAAGAATGCAATACCGATGTACTCCATTACTAGGCTAAAAAACAGCGAAGCCAGCAGCATGCCAATCAGCTTCCACGGCCATCCCCATAACAGATTAAACAGAAAGCCATGCTCTTTAGGTTGCTGAACGCGAGCTGGCGGCGCTGAAGTATTTGGTGGTGGCATCATTCACCTCCCGGCGGTTCTGCGCCAGCAGCACCAGACCACCATGCTTCACTGGTGCGGTAATTGCGGCGCATCTCAGCAGCGATCTTCTGCAGGCTTTCTGGCATCAAATCGGTTTTATCAGCAGCAGGCAGCGGCATGCGAATCTTCCACAGCTGGCCGCCTTCCAGCAGCGCGAACGCCTGGCCTTTGGGCAGGTTGATGATGTCAGCCGGAGTTAGCATCGGCGTTTTCACCATACTCACACGGTCCTGAGTGTTGGAGGTGAAATCGGTGCCTTGCTCCTGGTTGGTGATATCGGTGTAACCCGAAACCAGCGTTTTGGAATACACATCCACTTCAGGCAGCTGACTGGTTAGCAGCTCGGCGGTGCGGTTCTCACGTACCCGCAGCATGATCAGCGTGTTGAAGTTACCCGTGACCTGCGCGGCTTTAGCGCTGCTGCCAATGCGCGCCTCAATATCAGAAATCGTTTGGGTGTAAGCCGTCACCTCAATGCCCGCGCCTCCGCCTTTGTTAATCAGCGGAATGAACTCATCGCCCATCAGCTCATTGAACTCGTCGCAGTGCAGGCTGATCGGAAGTTTGCCGTCGCCATTCTCCGGCAGGCCGTCATTGATGCCGTGCTTATAGATATGGCCCGCGATACTCACCAAATCGGCGAACATACTGTTGCCAACGGCGGCACCGACTTCACTGTCTGATAGCGCATCCAGCCCGACATAAACGATGCCGCGCTGGCGAATCACCTGTTGCCAGTCAAATATCGGGCGCGGATCGTAGAGGTCTTCATAGTCAGGCGAGAGCAGCGCAGCCGTTTTTCCGGTGGTGAGTTTTTCCAGTAGCGGTAGCAGTGAGGCGACGATTTTATCGAAATAGGTTCGGTCATAACGCACTGCAGAACGCAGCCCTTCCAGAATAGGATCGTAGAGCTTTTTACCGGCTTCAGAACTCAGCGCCAGCTCCATTGCCCAGATGCGCGTGGCGTTCGATTGCCCCTGCATATTGCGCGGCAGATCCTTCTCCTTCAGCACATTGCTGCCATTCTCAATTTTACTGCGCAGCTCCGGCAGATGCTTATCAACCAGATGTTCCACGTAGCGCTGATAGAGTTCGCCGATGTTGGTGACGTAGCGAAGGATTAGCGAGTAGTCGGGGCGCTGGCCAAGCGCAACCAGCGCGCGCGTCACGATGTTGACGAATCGCCAGGCGAACTCGCGAAACGCGGCGCTGTTACCCTCAGCGCCCAATTGACCTGCAATGCGCGAAGCCACTTCAGACACACGCCCGAAGCGGCCAACGGCGTTGTAACGAGCCGAGATCTCTGGCCAGCCAAGATGGAAAACGTGGAAGTCATCCTGACGACCGGCGCGGTGCGCTTCAGCCCACATGCGTTTTAGCAAATCGGCATCGCCTTTGGGGTCGAAGACAATGGTGATATTGCCGCGTCGAATATCCTGCGTAACCAGCAATTCTTCCAGCCGTGTTTTGCCCACGCGCGTGGTGCCAACGACTAGCGTATGCCCGACGCGTTCGCGGAGATCCATCGATACATCGCGCTCATTCGGTTCAATGCCGTGCAGCGCCGGATTACCGCCAACCGGCGGCAGCGGGCGAACCGGATTCAGCGGTGTATCGGCTGAAATCATCGATGACAGCCAGGGCAGAGAATGCTCGGTCGCGCGTTCAAGCCTGCGCGCGTACTGATAGAGCTTCGCTGGCTGCACATACTTTTCGACTTCTGGCCGACGCGTATCGAGCAGGCGCTGAGTGTGTTTTTGCTGCCACAGAAAACCTTTCCCCAGGAACAGCCGATGATTGCTCACTGGCACCTGGCGGCTGGTCATCACATAGCGCGGCAAGCGGCGCAAGTTTCTGCGATACCTGATCACCTGGCATCCCTGACGGGCGCGCACGGCGGCCAGCACCGCAAAGCCGGTTGCGGTGACATAGCTGACCGATGGCGACAGTGCGACAGCCCAGGGCGCTGCAACGCAAACATAGCTGGCGGTAGCGGCTACCAGCGTGGTGTTGAACTCAACTGCGGGACGCAGCAGTGCTTCAATAACATAGCGATCGCTCATAGCAGTGACTCACTTTTGGCAGGATTCAGACGTGCTGCGTGCCGAGTGATGCAGATTGTGCCAACACCAGTAAGCGCGCAGCAGAGCCAGAAAAAGGATGAAGAAAAGAGGAAGGAGCATCAGCGCTGCATGGGGCATTCCATGCAATCCGGCAAATCCCATCACTGGGCTGATACCTGCTGGCTCAGTGAATGTTCAGTGATCAGCACCGGGTAATGTTCCAATTTGAGGCGGCGTGCCAGATCGCTACCAGATACCGGTGCGAGCTGCAGATTGGTCGCAATCTGGCGCAGCTGCTGCAAGGATGCCGAGCTGCTTACGTTTACCACCATCCCAACCGCACCACGACGGCTGAGCAGTTCAGCGTTACGTGATAGCCATTCTTGCGATTGGCCATCTTCCCCAATCACAAACAGCGCCCCAATACCCGGTAGCTTCAGCGCGCGTGGTTCAACCATGCCTGGAGTAAGTTCAGGTGTTGCCACTGGCAACACTGAACCTTCACTGTAATCAGGTTGGATTGATTGCTGTTGCGACTGAGGCTCAGCGTTGATTCCCTCATAGAACGGCGCAGCCGATTTGCCGCCGAGGTCAGCGATAACGTTGAGTTCTGCATGTGAGAGAAATGGCCACGCGGCGATCGCGCCAGCCAGCATCAATTTGTTCATTGCTGCCTCCGGGGTTCTGTCCAGATGATTTCGGTTGAGGGTGTTTGGTTACTCGCGAGGTTGGCGGGTGCCTGTGTTGTGATTGGGCGAGATTGGCTAGGTGTAAGTGAAGCCAGCTTTTGGCTGACAATCTGCCGATAGCGCGCTGCAGGTTTGCCGCCAGCCGGGTGGTGATAGCAGCCAGCCGCTTTCAACCAACTGCCGGGGCTGAGTTCCCAGCACTCGCGAAGAATGCGCGCGGCTGCATTCAGATTGATATATGGATCGAACGCATCCCATGTTGAGCTGAAGCGATGCCCATTCCAGCCGAGATTGACCTGCGCGATGCCGACATCGATCCGCTTCAGTGGATAGCTTTTCATAAACTGCTGCAGCGCTTGCCAGGCAGCTTGCCTGCTTTCATAGCGGTAGCCTTTACCCGCGACATTGATTGTCCACGGCCACGGGCGCGTGCCGTGTGGCAGTTTGCGCGATGATTCAGCCAGCGCCAGCGAATAAAGTGATTCAGCTGGAACGCCATGCTGCAGCGCGACTTTCTGATAGCCCGATGGCACGCTTTGCATGTTTGTTGATGCCACAGAGCTGGCGGCACTCAACAATAAAGCGATGGTTAGAACGCTGCGATATGCCATCCGCTTTCCCCCTGCTGGAGAAGGACCGGCATGATGCCGTTGCCGTAGCGCAACCAGCGGCCTGCATCGTGATTGAGGGTGATGCGTCGCTCGCGAACTTGTTCGGCGGGAATACGGTGTTGTTGCGCCCAGTTACGGAGTTTCTGATCGCTGCCTTCACTATCGACAAGATAGATATCAACGGGACGTTTATCGGCAAGAACGGCGGAAAGTCGGGCATCGCAGAGGTGGCAATCTGCTTCGCGTACAAACAGCGCCAAACGGCCACCGGAGTCATGTGCTATACCTGCGGCGTTGCCCATATTAACCGGTAGCATGTTGGGCATCAGGCGCTTCCAGGCAGCATCAACTTCGCGCTGGAATTTGAGCTCTTTTTCGGTGCGCTCATATTCCTGTTTTACCCAGAGTTCGGCGTAGTGGCGACGTTCGGCTTCATTGCGGGCTTCAATGCCTAGAGTGGTAATCGGGTCGAGCTTAGGTGAAATGTAACCTCTAAAATTATTCATTAACTCTACATATCTTAATTTTTCTTCTTCAGAAATTTGATCTTTCTCTGAGCCTTCATAATTAGATGCCTTAGAATCCGTAAAGGTAATTGAGTCCACTTCATTAGAAAAAACTGAGCAGCTGAATGACATTAGAATAAATGACATGATTTTTAATTTTGAAGGAAACATGTAATTCCTTATTATTTAGAAGGAGCACTGAAAATCAAAAGTAAAAAACATTGTTGTTTGTATAAACATTTTACTGGTAATCCCTTAATGAAATTAACCATGCGTGCAGACTTAAATCAAATCACAGTTCCGACGGCTTAAAAAAAGATCATTCTTATCAATTACTTGGAGGCTCATTGCTTGATATTCCTTGTTCTTATCATAAAAAAAAGGTAAAAAAAATTATTCAATTTTTTGCGTGCTATAAGGAAATTACTGTATGTATCTAAAAAGTTTAGTTATTCATAACTTTAGGAAATTTAGCAATTCTAATAATAAAGTCTGTTTCGTTAAAGCTGGGAAGACTTCACCTGAACAATCACCAGTTGCTGCGTCAACAACAGTAGTCATTGGAAAAAACAACTCTGGTAAAACAACGATAACAAATTCCTTAGCATTATTATGTTCAGATACAGAAAAATTAAACGGAAATGACTTTAACCATAATTATTTGAGGCGGATTCTTTCTGCATTTCTTGCATCAGATTTTACAACATACCCTGAAATAAAATTCGAAATGGAGTTCATACTCGATGATATAAATAATGATAGCACTAGTAATTTCTCACCATTCATAGATGTATCATCTTTGAGTAGTATCCCAAGAGATGATACCAAAGATACAACAGCATATATAATGATAATCTTTAAAATTTATGATGAAGAAATCTTTCGGGATGCAGTGGATGATTTAATTAAAGAAAAAAAAGACAGTGGTTACAATGATAATGAGCTTTTTAGACGTTTTTTAGATTTGATATCAGAGACGGAATTTAAAAGAGTCATTAAGAATATAGATAATAAAGTAATTGATAAGGTCAAGGTGAAAAACCTGATAGACCTTCGGATCATTAAAGTTGCCAATAATATACATGACCAAAGGTTACTAGCAAAATCCTTCAATAGAATTATAAAATTCATGTATGAAAAAAACAAAGATGAACTGAAGAGTATTTTGCATCTGGTAGATGGGAACAACCACAGCCTTACAGAAAAAATAAAAGTAAGTCATCAGGATAATGTCGAGTCAGTTTTAAACACAATTATTCTTGATGAAAGCCTAGGTATTGAATTAAGAGCTAACTTAACTTTCGATAGATTAATGGGAGATCTCATAACATATGAGCATCGTGATGGCGAAAATCTAATTCCTGAAGGACAATTCGGATTAGGATATGCGAATCTTATAAATATAATTAGTGAAATAATTGATTATTCCAATAGAAGCTTGCATGAAGAAAAACAGCTTAAAATCCAGCTTTTATGCATTGAGGAACCTGAGGTTTTTATGCATCCTCAAATGCAAGTTAATTTCATTCGTCATATTGAAGAGGCTTTGATAAAGATATTAGGACTAAACTCTAAAGACATTAGTTCAATTAAAAGTCAAATTGTAGTTACTACTCACTCCTCACATATATTAAATAGTATTATTCATGGGAGCGGGACATTTAATGAAATTAATTACATTAATAGCTCAAAAGGAAATAGTGAGAGTGTAATTTTGAACGATAATGATCTTTGTGAGGGGGGTAAGGAATTTGATTACTTTAAATTTATTAAAAAACATGTAAAACACCAAGTCCCTGAACTTTTCTTTTCTGATGCAATAATTTTAGTTGAAGGCATAACTGAAGAACGTGTCATAAATTACTATATTGATAGAGATACGACCCTAAGTAAAGGAAATATTTCAGTTTTCAGAATTGATGGTGCGCACGGAAAAGTGTATTCAAACCTTCTTAAAAGAATAAACATCCCAACATTGATAATCACTGACATAGATTTTAAACGGGATAAATCCCTTTTCAAACAAGTTAAAATACAAGATGATGGTTCGGAGATTACCACTGAATATTTCCCGCAGATGGAATTACTGGATGATTCAATCGAAACAACAAACTCTACCTTAACTCATTTCTTAGGAAGCAAAAAAGTTATAAATTTTCCCGAGTATCACATATCTGATAATATATACCTTGCTTACCAGTTGGAAGAAATATCTCTTGATATACCTGGCGGAAATAAGGCGAGTTATTATGCTACTTCATTCGAAGAAGCGTTGATTCTTAAGAATTATAGAAATGATTTATTAAGAGGTATTTTATTAAAAGTTGTTGGGAAGGACTATTTAGATATCATTTCAGATGAAAAGGAAAATCATCACATTCTTGCGATGAATTCATTCAAGATACAGAAAAAGCTAGCAGACAGCAAAAGTGCATTTGCTAACGCTATCATTTATGAATTAATAACTAGCGAAGATGTTAAACCAGAATTGCCTTCATACATAATAAATGGATTATCGTGGCTTGGAAGTCAAAAGCGTAAAGTTAGAGGAGGTGACTATGTATGAATTAGACGCAGAAAAAGAAAAGACAGAGCATGAAATAATTGAAAGTATTTACCATTCAATTGATGAGGAAAAGTCATTTTATTTCCAGTCTGGTGCAGGTGCTGGGAAAACATATGCGTTAGTTAAAGCCATTAAATACGCAGGGCAATTAAGCGCTATTAAGAACAATAATTCATCTAGGAAAATCCTATGTATAACATATACTAACAACGCCACAAATGAAATTGCCGAGCGGTTGCCTTCCTCAGATCATTATTATGTTTCAACTATTCATTATTTTATTTGGGATTTATTGAAGAACTATAACAAAGAGTTGATTGAAACCCATATTTCATTCCTTGGGGATGAAATAAAAAGATTAGAGTATATGGTTTTTCACGATCCTGATTCACATAAATCATATAAAAAATTCAGAAGCCTTTCAGTTAGAGAATTGGATTTCTTAATTGAAAAAATACGCGAAGATAAAATAAATTACTATGAAGTCGCTTTTGGTCCCGCCGTGCCGTATTGGAGTTATTTAGAATCTGTGATTGGTACGGACTTGTTGAGATCAATCAAGTCCAACAAACAAGATGTTTACGATGCAATAAAAACATTACTGACCATTAGGAATTATAAAAAATGTCTGGATTCAATAAAGACTGGTGATCCTAACTATAAGGATATAATTTACAAGGCCAATCAAAATATTGAAATACTACATCTAAATATCATTGGGCATGATACATTACTTAAATATGCAAAAATATTATTATTGAAAAACATAGGCTTATCTAGAGTAGTAATTGACGCTTATCCTTATGTTTTCATCGATGAGTGCCAAGATACAAACCCAGATATCATTGATTTTTTCTCTGAGATTTATACGTATTCAAAAGGTTCAAGTGACTGCTTTGTTTTAGGTTTCTTTGGCGATCCGATGCAAACCATTTTCTCGAAAGATATAGTCAAAAACCCATTTTATGAAAGTTTAAATTTAATAAATAAAGATTTTAATAGACGGTCATTTGATGAGGTTATAAATTGCATCAATATAATAAGAGGTAGTCATCAACCTATTATCCAAACTTCTATTTATAAAAATAAACAAGGTGGCAAGGTAAAATTCCAGCAGCTGGGTGAAGACTGTAATGAACAATCAATAATAAGAGATATAATTAATGGACATAAGCGTGAATGGCATTTATCTCCTGAGAGTTCTTTCGCGTGCCTAGTTCTAAAAAACAAAATGCTTGCCACTTTATGTGATTTTGACAATATATATAGATTGGTTTCTAAAATTTATACAGCCGAGAATCCCTCTTATCATAATAAGGTTAATGAGGAGTTTGTAGTTAGGGAGCTTAAGAAGGCGGGTAGACTGGCAATGACCCTTCATAATATTGTGCTCCCTCTATTTCTTATTGTTAGGAATAAAAGTTTATCTCTGAGTGAGCTATTTCCGATTGTAAGTAAAAGTCAATTCAGTCTGATAGAGGTTCGTGAAGCCATATCATTTCTCCAAGGTTTTTCAAATTGCTCCTTACTTGAATACGTTGAGGGTGTCAGGAGGGATTTAAATGGGTGTGTTTCACCTAAAACTAAAGAAATAATAGAATCAATATTTCCGAAAAAAATGATTAATCTTAACTCTAACATTAATTCGACCATTTTGGAATTATCTGGTTTTAAACGAGTGGCTGATTGCTCAGTTTTTTTATCTGAACTTCTTGATATTAATGTTGATGAGTTTTTCAACTGGATGGATTATCTGCATGGTGAGTCAAAACTATCCGGCATTGATTATATGACATGCCACTCATCGAAAGGTCTTGAGTTCGATAACGTTCTGATTTTCTTGGAGGACTCAATGTTACATGATAAAAACATTTTCTCTGAGCTTTTAACATCTGATCTTAATGTGACGTTGAATGAAAAGTTAGAAAGGGCAAGGCGTATTTTATATGTGTCAGTTTCGCGCGCTATTAAAAATGCTAGCATAGTATTGTTCTCTAAAAACAATGTGGACTTCAATACATAAAATAAAATATGGTGATAGTTACGCCCCAGAATATTGGGGCGTAACTATTAGAATGAGTCGGCAGAGTATGTTTTCTCCGTTTTTCTCTCATTAGGTAAGGAAGGTTCTGACTTTTCTGTTTTATAAACCATCGCCTGACCAATCTTGATCCAATCAACCTTAATCAGTCTGGCTTTCAGGCTAACGCGCTGTTCGCCTGCATGATCACCTTTGTTCAGGGTGAAAATGTCAGACGTCAGATTGCTGAGAGTAAATCCAAGCAGCACTTTCTGGTCCTCGTCTACGGCTTTCTGGCAGCGGCTTATAAGATCCGTTGCTTCCTTACCGGCGACAGTGGCATCAAAGCGCACATAGGTTGGGCTGTCAGTAGGACCGCTCAGCGCGTTAATCACCACGCTAAGAAAGCCGCCAGTGAGAGTTTCAATTCTGCGAATGTTGCTCAGATAACCCAGGCCCTTGATGTTGAGATTGAAGTATTCAGCTTTGGTTGAAGTGGTGTTGGTGTTGTTTGCAGTGTTGTTGGTAGTGGTAGCAGTCATGATGTTTACTCCAGGAGTGGGAAATAGTGACGGAGAAACATTCATCCCTGACGGATAAATGCTTTCCGTCAGGAAGCGCGGATAGCTATGCCGCGCTGGCTGGTCAGTACAAAGAACCTCATCACACAGGTGATATCCGCATTAAGAGGTTGAGCGGATCGACCACTGCAAAAGCAGCACTTCTCTCAGGTCATGAAGTTTTAGATGGCAACCGCGTAAGCGTCTCTCTCAGGCTGCTGAAACATTGGCTGGTTGTTGAGACAACAACAATAATGCCGTTCCAGTGTCCTGCCGCTAAAAGCGGATGTCAGCGATAAAGTAGTTTTGCGGGGATGAAAATAAAAAAGCGCCAGCAATTGCCAGCGCTCAGGGCCTGCACGCAGACCAGTGGTGTATTCGTTACTCCGGGAGTTGAAGCTCCGGCGCGGTTTTCACGGAGGGCGTGCGCCTTACAGACCAAATCGGATGTGCGGTGATTTGCCTGCCGGACTGATGATTTTCTGTCCCCGTAAAAGACATCCAACCATCCCGCAGTCACGGGGTGCTACATCGAAGCCTGTTAACCTTATCAGCATCGCTGAGGACATAAAAGGCTTTGCTGAAGCGCCAGAAAGTTATTCAGAAGCTTCACTATTTTCTGCAAGCTTTTTCAGGTTGGGTGAAAAGGTGGAGAGCATTTTTCCCGTCATCACCTCCAAATCTACATCGCCCAGTAGCTTAACGGCTTCGCTGGCAATCACCGTCTTCTGTTCCAGATCGGCGCGCGTTACGGCGAACGAACGATAGTGCTGCGCCACGCCATACACTTTACGCACCAGATGGCCGCCATTGCTGAGTATTTCATCGCGCTCTTTGCCGCTGATCAGGCCGTAATGAGATGCTTGAAACACCTTCATCGCCAGCTGATCGTAACCAACCAGCAGCCAGACGCAGCGATAACCCAGCGGCGTGCGACTGAAGACGCCAATATTGAGCGGCGACACCGACGATACATCCGTCAGTGAGATCCGCGCGGGGATAGCTTTGAGCGTCGCCTCCAGCTCATCCACTAACGTCTGGATCTCTGTAGTCGCCAAATCCAGCGCGTTCTCCAGCTTCAACAGCGCCATATCTGCATAAGGATTGTCGCCCTCAGCGTCACGGCTCATCAAACCGGCGCGCTGAATCACACGCGGCATGCTCAGGATTTGCGGCCTGCCACGTTCGCGCAGGTCATCAGGTTGGCGTTTGCGACCTTCCCATAATCGAATCGCATAATGCGAGTGCAGTTCAATGGTCAAAGAGGAGCGTAACGCGCCCGCTTTGGCCGTATCGGTTTCGTTCTTTTCTTCAGCCATTTCCCACTCCATATAGTTGATGATGCTGCGCCAGTTTTCAGGAGCGTTAAGGCAACATCTATCGTAAAACCATTCACACAACTGCCAGTTATCTGGCTCGCTAGCTGTTCAGCCTTTGTCGTATCGATTGCACGATCCCGGCGATGTCAGCGGCGGAGCGGGATGCTCTCGTCGCTGGTTCAGGTTGTGACTGTTTGGTCGGTGCGGTAATAGGCGGCGAATCAGCAACGTGAGTGAACTGGCCGGTTCTCGCTTTTTTGATGATCGCCAGCAGCCAGCCGGTTGGATTCTGGATTGAACCGGCATCCAGATTCTGGCCAAGTTGGTGAAGCAGCTGCTGCGACTGCTCTGCGGGCAACGCTGCCAGCCGGTGTTCAAGCATGGCGAGATCTTCCTGGCTGAAACGCTGCCGGTAGCGTTCGGGGATGATTTCCGATGGCGGCGTAGCCGGTATATACGTGTTTTTTTTCACACCTTGTGTAAAACAACGTACGTTACCGTTCGGATTCCGAACTCCGGGCCGAAGCCTTGGTATCAGCGAGGGTTCGGAAACCGAACTCAGTGAATTTGAATGCGTCGGTATGCTGGGTTCGGCTTCCGAACTCGGCGTTTTTATACCCGGTTCGGAAACCGAATTCGGGTGAGTGAGCTTCCTGACTGCAGCCATTTCCTGCGGCGTTTGAGGTTTGCACAGGCGATTCTCGATCTGGCTAATATGGCTTTTGCAGTGGCGCATCTGCGGGTCATTTTTGATTTCATCCAGCACTTGCAACGCGGTTTGTTGGATGGTTTTATTGCCGCTGCGGCACGCTTCAGCGACGGTATCGAGCCACGCCGGGTCCATGATTTCAGCGTCACAGCAGGTTAGCGGCTCGTCGTGTTGCGCATAGATATTGCCGCGCACGCGGCCTTGATCGTCACGAACCCGCTTACACAGGCTGAGCCAGCCGGTAAGTCGCAGCATCAGCAATACGCGACTGACCGTTTCGCGCGATGCCTTGCCTTTATGCGGGGAAGCGAGCTGCAGTTGCAGCTCGTCATAGCTGGGGAATACAGCGCCGTGGTTCTGCTGCGCGTAAAGCCGGATCATCATCCACGCCATTTTATCGAGCGGTGAGAGCCGCGTATCAAGCAGCAGCTGGCGCGGGTAAGCATCCTGCACATTGCCGAGATACAGCAAACCGCTGCGCAGCTGCGAGACGCCATCGTCACTGGATTTTTCCGCCAGGCGTGCCTGCATTTTTTCCATCGTGAAAGCGATTAAGCTGTCAGAGGGGAGATTCATGTCATTTCCTTTTGCCGCCGATCGCTACGTGCCATCGGGTGAATGCTGTTATTGCTGCACCCCGCGCGGGGTACAGAGTGACAACACTCGCTATTTCCAGATCGCCTTGCTGTATCTCTCATGCGTCATCAGTTCCCAGTCTTTGCCGCTGTTTTTGCTCAGCAGCCGCCAGAACAGGCCAATGTCGATTTTGAGATAGTCCGCTCCGTTCGCTTTGATGCGCGTGAAGTTGTTCTTGCCGCACCGGAACAGCGTCAGTTGCCTCACCGCTTTGCGGCGGCAGGGCTCTGGCACGTTGACCGGCGCGACAAGTCCTTCTGTCAGCGTCTGGTTGCGTTGGCTCATGCCATCTTCCGCATTGCTGCGGGTTCTGGCTTTTTATTGCTGTGCCAGCCATGCACGGCGTGCCAGATAGCGGTTAACGACAGATCCATCTGTTCAGCGCACAACATCATGACGTCGAGGCCATCTGCGCTGTCGAGATCGTCAATGCTGGCTTTCTGCCACTTGCGCCAGATCTCGGCGTTGTCTTCATCGTTGAGCACCACGCCACGTCCTTTGCGCACTTCAATACCGGCCATGCGGCGGCGCGCGGCGACTTCTACCGTTGAAAGGCCGAAATAGTGCTGCATCAACTCGATTGAGCCGTTTAGCGCCAGCGCGCGATCGATGCGCTGCAGGCGTCTTTGCTCACGCCGTGCCTGCTGCAACATCAGCGACAGGTTTTCGTGGTGGATGCGGAAGGTCAGCACCGATACCGGGCTGTTCATCAGGTAGTGCAGGTCCTCAATGGTTAGCCCGTGAAGCATCTGCATTTCTTCTGGCATCAAACCCAGCGCTTCGCAGCGGCGGATGTAGCCTGATTTGAGTTCCATCACTAACTGGGTAAGCAGGCCATTTGTGGCCTGAGACAAGCTGTTACTCATCATCGTGATCTCCGGTTTTCAGTAATCTCAATCGACTAAACATGCCGCTCAGCTCTGGCGCTGCAGCTCGCGCAGCCGCCGCAACGTGCGGATTAACTTCATGAAAGTTTGGGTAAGGGCATCATCAAAACGCGGTTCGGCATCGCTGCTGCCGATCAGCAGCTCGCGCATCAGGTCAGGTAAGTCTTCATCGCATGCGCCGCCAGCCAGCGAGGTAAGCAGGCATGAAATCGGCGAGGCGCTGAGCTCTTCGTCAATGCGATAGCCCGCCGAATTAGCGCCGTTATCCGGAATGACGGCTTCGCCATCGCTATCCGAATCGGCCAGCTCAAAGGCAAGGCGAAAGGCGATATTGCGCAGGTGATCGGCGTCATCCTGCAGAGTGGGGATGGACCAGAAATCCGGTGCGGCTGATTGAGTGTTGCCACTGGCAACAGCAGAAACCGTCCCGGAAGTGTTGCCAGTGGCAACAGTAGAACTCGGCTCGGAGGTGTTGCCAGTGGCAACAGTGGAATTCGGTTCGGAAGTGTTGCCACTGGCAACACTTGGTGTAGTGGGTGGTGGCGTTGGCCTGCGAACCGGCGAAGGCGCGCGCGGTGCTGCTTCCGGTTCAGGCTGCTGGTTTTGCTGCTGCAGCTGCGGTGCAACCGGTTCAGGTTCGCCAAACAGCTGACGGCGGTTTTGTTCACTGGGATCAAGCTCTATCAGCCAGCGGTCGTAGTTCAGTGATGGATGGGGCAACGCGCTAACCAGTTCGCCGATAAACTCGTCGCGGAACATTTCCAGCGACCAGCTCTCCGGCGAATTAAAATGCGGGCACACTTTGGTCATCACGTTTTCAAACGTCGCATTTGGTTTCGCTTCAGCTGCATAGTGATTCCACAATTTCTCCGCATCGCTGCGCAGTACCAGAAGCGCGTTGATTTGCGGGCGGCCTAAACCCGATTCCAGCAGAGCCGGTAAATGTGGATAAAGATGACGGACGCAGCTGTCCATGCGGCTCAGGCTGGAGTAGCTAACCGGATAGCCTTGCTCAGTTAGCGCCGTTGCCAGCTCGCGCAGAGAAACCGCTTTGCCTGATTCATCTTCGATGATCTGACGCGCGTTGCGGATGCCGATCGCTTTCTCGATAAAACTCAGCTCGCCGCGCAGCTCGTTTTCTGCCAGATGACCAATCACGCATTTAATGCGACCAGGCCACGGTTTGAACAGGCAATGCACGCGGTAGAAATGTTCGCTATGCGTCTCTGCCCACAGCTCACTCAGTGCCTGGTAACGCGTGTTGCCGCCGTCACTGAAGATGTAAGAGCCGGGATTGTCGGGATCGAGCGTGACTTTCGGCACGGTATCGAGGCCGCGCGCGCGAATCGATGCCTTGATGTCATCAAAGCGGGGATTGCGGCTGGTTCGTGGGTTATCTGGATTGGGGCGCAGCTGATCCAGTGTCAGCACCATCGGCATTTCGCTACCAGGCGCATCTGGCGTTGCCACGGTTAGTGTTGCTTCGGCCTGACGTCCGCGTTTCAAAAGCGCATCAGTCAGATCGGTAGTGCGCTGTTTTGCCATCGCTGTCATGCCTGAGCCCTCCCATAACCGAAGTGATAGGAGTTGTTTTCGGCATTAGAAAACCGCGTATAACGGCCATCATAGGCGGTTTTGACGGTGCCGATAGGGCCCTGCCGTTGCTTGCCGATGATGATTTCGGCGATGCCTTTTTCGGTGGAGTTCTCGTTATAAACTTCATCGCGATAGATG
Organism: Pantoea sp. alder81; assembly: GCF_020179835.1. Taxonomy (GTDB): domain Bacteria; phylum Pseudomonadota; class Gammaproteobacteria; order Enterobacterales; family Enterobacteriaceae; genus Pantoea. Next base: position 34,568 of record NZ_JAIUDA010000006.1, read on the forward strand.
AAGAGAATCAGGTCGGCGTCCTGCTCCAGCGCGCCGGAATCGCGCAGGTCGCCGTTGTTTGGCCGCTTATTGGGGCGCGATTCAACCTGGCGATTAAGCTGGGATAACGCGACCAGCGGACATTTCAGCTCTTTAGCCAGTGCCTTCAGGCAACGCGAGATCTCTGATATCTCCTGCGTGCGATTCTCTTGCTCAGGTGCGCGCATCAACTGCAGGTAATCGACCAGAATCAGGCTCGGTTGCCCGTATTTTCGGATGTAACGCCGCGCGCGGGCACGCAACAATGCTGGAGTCTGGTCGCTGTTTTCATCGATGATTAGCCGATCTTTCCAGGCGGTGACGCGCTCCATCGCCATGCTGATTCTGGCCCAGCATTCATCATCGAGCTGGCCGCTGCGCAGCAAATTCAATTCAACCTGACCCAGCATTGCAACCAGTCGCATCATCAGCTGCTCAGCTGGCATCTCCAGACTGAAGCAGAAGACTAAATTGCTCTCCAGCGCATCCAGCGCCGATTCACACATCGCTAATGCCAATGCCGTTTTGCCCATAGAAGGACGCGCGGCCAGCAGAATTAAATCACCCGCCTGTAAACCGCAGGTCATTTGGTCGAGCTCTCGAAAACCCGATGGCGTACCGGTGATGCCATTGCCACCGGTCGTCTCTTCTAGTCGGGTAAGCAGCTGTGACATGCCATCGAGAACCGTGATTTCCTGGTGCTGGCGCGCATGGCCTTTTTCGGCAAGGTTGAACAGCTGGCTTTCGGCGAGCTCGGTGATGTTGCTGGCGGCAGCGCTGGGAAGTTGCACATCCCGCGTGATTTGGTTGCCGAGCATGTACAGCTGACGCAGCTGGCTTTTCTCGGCAATTATCCTCGCATAGGCGAGGATGTTGGCAGCACTCGGCGTGTTCTTGCTTAACTCGGCAAGGTAAGCAAACCCGCCGCACTGGTCGATGATGTTGTGGCGTTCCAGTAGTTCGCTAAGTGTGATCAGATCGAAAGGGCTATTGCCTTTGGCCAGCTCGTCGATGCCTTTGAAAATCGAGCGGTGGGGGCTGGAGAAAAAGTCTTCTCGTTGAATCAGCGTAACGACATCATCCCAGCAATCGTTATCCAGCATCAGCGCGCCCAGCACTGCCTGCTCAGCATCGATGGAGTGCGGCATATCGATTGGGTAATTACTGGATTTAGACATGATTCACCTCCTTCACCGAGCGTGAAAGAAGCGCATCAAAATGGCTTTGCCATTCCGGGAACAATTCACATGCCAGGTTATGCATTGTTTGCAGCGCCGAATCACTCTTTCGACGCGTCTGCGTTTCAAGCCGATGCGCAGGTTCGCCAGCAAAATGCCCAGCTTTATAAATGTCGAGATCGTAGATTTGGGTGTTCAGCATCGACACGGAGATCTCGTCGGCGTAGGGACTATATTTCCCCTCGCTGACAATCGTCTCCAGTTGGCCCAACGTGGTTTTGGCCAACGACGTGTAATCCATGCAATTCACCAGAATGCGTACTGCAGGAAGCGCTATGCCGTAGGAGGAGAGTGAGCGCAACTGTTCGAACATCGCTATAGCACCGCGCAGAAATTCGCGGATGTCGGGCAGCACCGGCTTCACTATACCGATGGTTGTGTCAGTGGCAGCTAGTGCAATGAGTTCCAACATCACCGAACGCGCGCCCTGTGAATCAATAATGATCACGTCGTACTCATTGAACAGCGGGTGCTGCAGCACATTGCGCATGCGCAACCGCCCGTCCGGCGCGTGCAGCATGGCAGTCAGCAAGTGTGCTTGCGGGTCGTTGGAAATGATGACGTCGAGATTAGGGATAAAGCTGTTGGAGATTATGTTGCTGGCATTGCCGAGATCCACCGACTGCATCAGCAGTTCGTAGATGCCGCACGGCGCTTCATAGGTGAGTTGATAGATGCTGCTGGCAGTGGGCTGGCCGAAGTCGCCATCGATTAACAGCGTCTTCAGTCCTGCATCAGCGAGGAAGCCACAGAGGTTTGCGGCTTGCGTAGATTTGCCTTCTCCACCTTTGGTGGAAATTACGGGAAGTATTTTCATCATGCACATCCGAAGTTAGTTCGGGTGTACACCTGCTTATTCCGTCAATGCCCGTTTACTGCATGAAATCCGGTGAAAAAATCAAACCTAAAGTCTGTGCAAGGGGATTGAAAATCCCCGTGTCCGTGGTTCGATTCCGCGTCCGGGCACCAACATTCTGAAAACCCAGCCTTTATGGCTGGGTTTTTGCTTTTCTGGGGTAGTGAAATCGTTAGCGCCTTCTTACAGCATGCCCACGCTACAAAAATTGATAATCACATCATCTGCATTGTTCACGGAAAGACTTCCCTTCATCACCGTTCTTTTTCTCTTTCCATATAAAATTGATTAAAGCCTTATGGACGTTATAACGCTATAACCGAGTCGTTGTTATTTTGGGTTAATCAGATAGCTGGTGTATCACAAGGTGTAATTTGAAAACGGGTATGACGTTTTCATATTGTCAGGTTTTTACTACAAACTTTTCAGCCAACCTGTTCATTGATAAGTAATTCAGGTTATTGTTTTTGATAGTGGGTTTAATCGATAATTTCTGGCTTAAGAACCTTGCGTTCTTATCTTCGTACTCTAATGATTATTAAGGATTAAATTAAATCCTGTTAATGTTCGTGAGATGTGATTTTGTCAGTTAAAAAACCTCTTAACAAATGGACGCGTTATTATGAATAAGCTTATTAAATTATCGATTGCCGCGGCGGCAGTGGCTCTACTGTCTGGATGTACGGGCAGCGTGTACAACAAAGAAAAGAACTGTGATTACGATTACTTACTTCATCCTGCTGTGTCTATATCAAAAATCATTGGTGGTTGCGGGCCGGTAGATAAATAATCTGCATTCATTCATGGCGGCCAGAAACCTGGGTGACTGGCCGCTATCTCACCCAACATCCCTGTCAATCAGCAAATAAATAGAGTGATATTGCTGACGAATGCTCTGAATCAGGCGTCTGCATATTCATCCCTGATGATCGCTAACTGTATTATTTCTTTAACTGTGCCAAATCGTTAGCGCTACAAAAATAAATCTGAAAAACACTCATTGATATTAAGAACCAGTATATTTGTTGAAAACTTATGGGCTTAAATGTTAGACAAAATGACATCGCTATAGCAGGCGATTAGAAGCATCCCAGATTTCATTGCTGGAAAGAGTACGGTCAGATGCGACATGCACCACTTTTGCATCGCCGGTAAGAGACGGAAAACCTGCAGACATAATCTGCAACTTAATCTCTTTTCCATTGGGATATTTACGACCGACGGTGGTCACGCCATCCATCATGTTTACGACTTCTGCTGGACCTAGATTAAAGAAAATAATGACGCGTTTCATGTGTCCTCCTGAAAGCCATTAAAAAGCGAGCCTAACACAAGTACATATCGTTAACCTGAAATTAAATTATCCCCTTAGTGAGCAGGGGAAACATAAGCATTGCTGGCTCAAAACGAAAGTTTTGTACAGATTTGAATTATTTTTGTTTTACCTAACACATTGTTATTTATGTATTAATTAGTTATTTTTATTGGTCTCTAACCAGAGGTGATTATTTATTTTTCTTTTGTCTTGCAATGTTGCATTAGACATGCGTAAATGACCTCCAGTCTGATTTGCAGACAGTTTCAAAGTTAGTTCACAGTTTATCTCTCATCTAAGTCAGTGCCGAAAATAAGCCTTTCTCTTTGAGTTTTATCTCAGTCCTGATTTTTCTCTGCGATTCAGTTTACTCAGCCTCACGGCAAAAAAAGAAAAGGTATTAATTATGTCTAATAAAATTCTCGGTACAGTAAAGTGGTTTAATTCTGAAAAAGGTTTCGGTTTTATTACCCCTGAAAATGGTAGCAAAGATGTCTTCGTACATTTCTCTGCTATCACTGGTAGTGATTACTGCTCCCTTGAAGAGGGTCAGCATGTTGAATTCTCAGTACAAGATGGACCGAAAGGCCCTTCAGCAACCAATGTTACAGGTCTCTAATATTAATTTGTTCACTACTTTTATGAAATGCCCTCAGTGTCAGGGTTCTCAATATCGCAAGTCGGTATTTGATGTCAGCCAAAAAAATCCGCATGGTGCGACCTGCATTTTCTGCAAGTCCATGATGATTGAGAATAAAAATATCGCTGCATAAACGCAGGTTTGCACTACTTTTCGTGTAACGTCCTCACGCTGTATCTGAACGACATTCCCGCGTTATAACTCGAGCTGAATCGGCTCGATATCGCCATTCTGCTGTGCCGGCTGCGCGCAGCAGATTAATATTTCCCCCTCTGCCACACTGGCACTCGGCGCAGTCGGGTAGGTTACCGCTCCCTTTAGAATCCGCGTTTTGCACGATCCGCAATGTCCTTCACGACAGCTGTACTCCGGGCTAAGACCGCGTGCTTCGGCCAGTTCCAGCAGCGATCCGCTATGCGGTGTCCAGCGCGCCTCTTTGGCTGAATTCATGAACATCACCGGTATGGATTGAGTCGAAATCGGAAGTAAGGTTTTTTCTGTTTGCTGCAGATCCATGCGGCGCTGCAACGAGGATGGGCCAAAGGCCTCGGCGTGAATACGGCTATCCGCGATGTTGTAGCTGCGCAGCCCGTCATATAACGCCTGAGTAAATAGCGGCGGGCCACACAGGTAAAAGTCGTAGTCGTTAAAGGGCAGCACCTGTGAAAGCAGCGCCATATCGATGCGTCCGGCGACATCGTAATCGAATCCCTGTTCGGCACCGTCCGGTTGGCTCAACACGCGCACCATTTTGGATGCGCCCTGTGAGGCCGCCAGCAATGCATCCAGTTCACGTACAAACGGGCGTTCCGCTTTGTTGCGCGCGGACTGAATAAAGTAAGTGGGGCGCATGCGCTGTTTGCGGCGTCCTTCATAAACCAGATGGCGCAGCATCGCCAGCATCGGGGTGATGCCGACGCCCGCCGCAATTAAAACCGCTGGGCGTGACTCTTGCACATCGATAGTGAAATCACCGGCTGGCGCTCGCGTTTCAAGACTGTCGCCAACCTGTAGATGATCGTGCAGATAGCACGAGACCACACCATCGCGCTTGACGCTGATGCGGTAAAAGCCGTCCGACGGCGCAACCGACAGGGTGTAGTGACGAATCAGCGGTTTGTCTGTACCGGGCAACTGCACGCGAATCGGTAAGTGCTGTCCTGCCTGATGTGGCAGCAAACCGGCGCCATCATCCGGCATCAGATGAAACGAGCGAATCGACGCGCTCTCATCGACAATCTTCGTCACCTTAAATGGCCGCCAGCGTCGCGCCAGTTCATTAGCACGCAGACGTTCGGCAGCCGATTGCCAGTCTCCGGTCATTTCTGATGCCGGAGAGATACCTTCCGGTTCCGTTTCCCAGCGCAAGGCGAGGGCGGCATGACGACGCACGATGCGGCGCGGGCGGAAGGTCCACAGCCGTTCGGCGCCCTGGAATGCAGCGATCTCCGGTGAGTCGAGGATCACGCTGGCATCGCCGGTCATCTGCAGCGTATCGCCGCTGCGGTAATCCATAAACAGCAGTCCTGCTTTGCCGTTTTGCTGGATGTTGCCGAGGGTGGAGAAAAACAGGTTGCCGTTGAAATCGGGAATGGTCAGCAGGCCATCGTCATCGACTCTGACAAAGCCCGGCTTGCCGCCGCGATGCGAGGCATCAACCTGATGCCCGGCATAGGTCGCGACGTAAAACGTATCGGCGGTGGCGATCGTGGTGCGGGCTGCCTCATCGAGCCTGCTCAACGCCTCAACCTCACCTGTAAAAGGTTCATCGGGCATGCGAGCAAAGCGGAAGTCGCGCAGCTGGATATAGCGTGGGCAGTTGCCGAAACTCTGCTCGACCTGCACCCGAAAGCCGCCACCAATCGCACTCAGCACGCCGTTCATGCGGTTGCGGCGACGGGTGTGCAACTCAATGCCGAGCAGGCCAACCGGTGCGCCGTCAATGAAGCCAGACGCGGCGGGATCGCTGGCATCCGGGCGTGCGGCAATATCCAGCGTGGTGGCGTTGGGCGAGAAGATAAAACCGGGCTGGCCTTCCAGCAGCGTGGCCCAGGCATCGCCTTGCGCATCCACGCTGCCCACTACGATAAACGGTAGCTTTGCGTAAAAGTCACGATGCTGATCGGGCATGTAGTCGCGAATCACGCGCTGACCGACTTCCGCCATGCGTTCGGCCACGCCCGCTTGCTGCTGCAGGGCTATTTCACCTGCATGCCATACCGGAAGTTTCTCGCCCATGATGGTTATCTCACGCGATGCTGCGCAGACCGGCAGCGGTTTCAGGGAAGGGAACAAAACCCGGTAGTGCTTCGATACGGCGCAACAGCGCATTAACCGCCGGATAGCCAGAGAGATCCACGTTGCCTTCCGGCGCGCCGATCAGGTAGCTGTACTGAGCGACATCCGCAATGGTGGGGCGATCGCCGACCAGCCAGTCACGCCCGGTCAGATGTTGATCCATCAGCGCCAAAATCGTATGCGCACGGGCGATCACTTCATCTGGATTGAACGGGCGGCCAAATACGGTAATCAAGCGTGCCGCGCAGGGGCCGTAAGCCAGTTCGCCCGCCGCTACTGATAACCAGCGCTGCACCTGCGCCGCACCCAGCGCATCTTCTGGCAGCCACTCACTGCGGCCTGATTTTTTCGCCAGATAAACCAGAATGGCGTTGGAGTCGGAGATATACACGCCGTCATCTTCCAGCACCGGTACCTGACCGAACGGGTTGATGGCGAGAAATGCCGGGGATTTGTGCTCACCGTTGGCGAGGTCAACATCAATCACCTCGTGCGGCAGATCGAGCAGAGACAGGAACAGACGTGCACGGTGCGCATGGCCAGAAAGCGGGAAGTGGTAGAGTTTCATCATCAGTGTCCTTTAGTGGTGGCCGGGATGATCCCGAACCCTGTCTAAAGGTTGGCACAGCCTGTGGCGCGGCAGAATAGCCGGGTTTGCGAAGTCATTATTGCGGAAAATGGAAGAATGGTGGGCGGTGTTGATGCACAACGGCCCTGCAAAAGCGTTGAAACTCTTTTGCAGGGCCGTTGTGCATAACGATTGCCGCGCAGGGGCTTGCCGGTAACTATGAAACCACGGCACTTCCTGTCACAGCCTGAGCCTGCTGTTCGCTTTGCTGCTCTTCACGATGTTTCAAACGATCCCAGATGCGGAAGAACGGATAGTAGATCACCATCGAGATCGCCAGATTGATCACCTGTAACACGGTGCCTGAAATGTGCCCGCCCGTTGCCAGATAACCACTGACAAATATCGGCGTGGTAAACGGCAGGGCGATGCCAGCTGGCGGGGCAACCAGTCCGGTGGTCATGGCGGCCCATGAGACAATCACCAGCACCACCGGGGTGAGAATAAATGGCAGGAACAGGTACGGGTTCATCACCAGCGGAATGCCAAACACCAACGGCTCACTGATGTTAAACAGGGCAGCGGGTCCGGCAATCCTACCCAGCTGTTTCATCTGGCGGCTGCGAGAACGGATCAGCATAAAGATCACCAGACCCAGCAACGCGCCGGTGCCGCCGGGCGCAATCCACAAATCATAAAACTGCTGCGTGAAGATGTGCGGGATCGGCTGGTTATGCTGGAAAGCTTCGAGATTTTCACTCATGTTGGAGAGCCAGACCGGCTGGATGAACACCAGCACAATCGCATCGCCGTGCAATCCCAGCGTCCAGAGAATGCCGATCAGCAGCACCGAGAAAATCATACCCGGCAGCGTGCCGCCAACATGATGCATCGGCAGTCCAATCACGGTGGCGATCAGATTATTGATGTCACCAAACGGTGAGGCTTCGACCGCCAGACGGATGATCAGCACCACCGCCAGCACGCAGAATCCCGGCACCAGCGCGAGGAAGGATTTTGCTACCGCAGGCGGCACGCCTTCCGGCATCTTGATCACCAGATTGCGGCTATGGACGAGGCGATAAATCTCCGTCGACATCAGCGCAATCACAATGGCCACGAACAAGCCCTGGCTGCCAATCATCGAGATCGGCAGTACGCCAGTCACCAGTTGTGCGGGCGCATTTTCAACCGGGGCAAACAGTGTCTGTTGCGGAATGGTCATCACAAAGGCCACTAACGCCATAGCGCCGCTGGTGAGTGGATCCAGCGTGCGGTACTTCTCCGCCAGACGATAGGCGATACCGAAGCTGGAGATCAGCGCCATGATGTCGTAGGTGGCGCGCACCGGATAGAGCAGTTTGTTGCGCCAGGTATCGCCAAACAGATCCGCCATCAAATGGCCCCACGCCGGAATTGGCAGGTAGGCAAAGATCAGGAAGAAACTGCCAATCAGCATAAACGGCATGTTGAGAATGATGCCGTCACGCACCGAGAGCACATGCTTTTGTCCGGCGACTTTAAGCGCTGCGGGCAACACATAACGTTCAATAAGAGTACGGTTGGACACAGGGCCTCCTCAGGCTCAATGGCGCAACAAAATGATTATCAGCGGATGTTTGCACACTGGGCAGCGGTGCGATCTATCGCGCAATAAACTGCACCGCAACGTGGCTGCGCAGGATGTTAAACCAGCATTAATTGAACTGCGGCAACCACGGCTTGTTCAGCGTTAACACTTCTTCCAGCAGGGCTTCCGCTGTCGCGACATCGCCGACCAGCGGGTTGCCCAACAGCGCCAGCAACGCCTGATTGCGATCGCCATGAACCGCCGCTTCGATGGTTAAGCGCTCAAAAGCTTTAATCTGCTGTGTCAGACCGTTCATCAACGGCGGCAACTCACCGAACACCAACGGGTGCGCGCCCTGGGCATCCACCAGGCAGTTCACTTCAACCACCGCGTCATTGGGCAGGCCGTGAATTGCGCCGTTATTGCGGCAGTTCACCACCAGATTCTTGCCGCTGTTGTTGTGAATCGCGCTGATCAGCTCAACCGCCACTTCAGAGTAATAAGCGCCGCCGCGGAAACTCAGTTGCTCCGGTTTGTGCGCCAGATGCGGATCGGCATACAGCGCGAACAGCTCGGCTTCAACCTTCATCACTTGCTCAGCGCGGGTGCCTTCATGCCCGTTTTTCGCTTTCTCCTGCTCTTCGGCCAGCATCTGCGGCGTCTGCCAGTAGTAGCGATGATACGGGCAGGGAATGGCGTTGAGCGCACGCAGGAACTGCGGTGACCACGGCATATCTTTGATGTTGTTCATGGTCAGCGACTGGCCGTCGCACAATTGTTCAATCACCTGCTTAGTCACATCTTCGCCACGGCAGGTCACCTGATGCACCCACACCAGATGATTGAGCCCGGCAAAGCGCAGTTGCACATCATCCCATGGCGCGTTGAGCATGCCAGCAATCATATGATGCATATTCACCGGCACGTTACACAGCCCGATGATTTTGGCATTGGTGTAGCGTGAAACGGCTTCGGTCACGATGCCCGCGGGATTGGTGAAGTTGATGATGAAGGCATCAGGCGCCAGTTCTTCCACTTTACGCGCCACGTTCAGCATCACCGGAATGGTGCGCAGGGCTTTGGCAAAACCGCCGACGCCGGTGGTCTCCTGGCCTAGGCGGCCGTATTTCAAGCCAAGACGTTCATCAGCCGCACGCGCCGCCAGCTGGCCGACTCGCAGCTGGGTTAGCACGAAGCTGGCACCGCGAATCGCATCGTCCAACTCAAAGTGCACGCTGACTTTGACCTGTTCTAAGCCATTCTGCTGCAGCATACGGCGCGTGAGGTCGGAAATGACATTCACTTTCTCACGACCCGATTCCACATCCACCAGGGCCAGTTCAGTCACCGGCAACTGCGCATAGCGGTTAATAATCCCTTCGACCAGTTCCGGTGAGTAGCTGCTGCCACCACCAATAATTGCCATCTTAAGCATCGGTTCCTCCTGCCGCAGTGCGGCGGTAGAGTTCAATGATTTCGCCCGCCAGATCCTGCACCAGCATGGCGTTCATCAGGTGATCCTGGGCATGTACCAAAATCAGGGTGACGGGCAGTTTGCCGCTGCCTTCATCGAGACTGATCAACGCCGTTTGCTGTTGGTGTGCACCCTTGACGCTCTCTTTGGCAGCCATGAGCTGTTGCTCGGCAGCAGCAAACTGACCTTCACGCGCCAATCGCAGGGCGCTGAGTGCTGCACTGCGAGCGGCACCGGCCTGCACCAGCAGCAACATGATCTGTTCTTCAAACTCGATAACCACTTCTTCGGACATGCAGAATCCCCCACAGCACAAGGCCGTGTTTATTTCGGTCAGTTTGGGTAAAACGGAGGTATTACGAGGTGTGCAACGCCAGGGCGGTATCCAGCACCTGTTCGCCACGCATCATGCCGTAATCCATCATGTCGATGACGGCGACCGCTTTGCCCTGTGGCTCGGCGATGGCCGTCAGGCGGGCGGCTTCAAACTTCACTTGCGGGCCGAGCAGCACCACGTCGGCATCCGGCAGGATGCGTTCGAATTCCGCCACCGGCACCGCTTTGATATCAATGGTCAGCCCGCGCCCCTGAGCGGCGCTCTGCATTTTGTTGACCAGCATGCTGGTGGACATCCCTGCAGCACAGCAAAGTACGATACGCATATGATTTCCTCCTGTGATTTGTCGGGGCCATTTAAGACCTGTGTTTGAGGCGGTGTAAATACCCTCCGGACAGATGATTTTCTGATGAATGAATAAATAATGATTTAAAATTAATGGGTTATAACGTGATTGTTTGTGAAAATATTTTTCACAGGTGTGATCGGTGCTGTAATTTTTCGTTAACATGACGGGGTTTAAGCCACTATCAGGCTGGAATCGCTGAAAAAAAACTCACACTGAAAAATATTTTCATGCATGATGGATGTTCGCAACGAGAGGATGTGGTGAGCGGATGGATATTGTCTGGCAGCTGCGGCAGCAATCGGCACGCGCGGATGCGCCGGAGTCAAAACTGGCGCGTTTTATACTGGAAAACCTGCATGTCAGCACGCAGGCCACCATGGAGGGTCTGGCTAAGCAAGCGGGTGTCAACATGGATGTGCTGCACCGTTTTGCCGCTTCAGCGGGCTGTCGCGATCTGGATGATTTCCTGCATCAGGTGCGCAAAGCAGGCCAGCAGGAAGGGGCGTTTATCGATGTGATACGTCAACGTCAACCTTCGCTGAGCCAGCAGGAAAATCGTGTTGCAGTGGCGATTCTCAACGATATCGCGTTTGCCGCATCAGCTACGATCGAGCAATTAGCCGGGCGCGCCGAAGTCAGTGCTGCCACCATTACCCGTTTTGCCCGTTCTGTGGGTTGTGAAGATATTCGCGAATTGCGTATGCGGCTGGCGCGTGCCAGTTCTGTGCCATCGCCTCGCGCCAAACAGGGTATTCCGCAGCTGGAGGCGATTCATCAGGCGTTAGCCCAGCAGTGGACACTGGCGGAAACCGCGACCTGGGAGCGGGCGGCGCGAATGTTACGTAAAGCCCGAAGCGTGCTGTTGATTGGTGCGGCAGGGCAAACAACACCGCTGGTGGCTGAAGTGCATCAACGCTTAAACGCAACAGGTCTGGCACTGGCGTGGATTCAGGACGATAACCTGCTGCGTATGACGCTGAGCCGATTACAACCGGATGATTTGCTGCTGATTCTTGCGCCGGATGCGGTGAACAGCAGCGTGTTGAGCGCGGTGCATCATGCTCATATCCAGAAAACCGCGGTGATCGCGATCTGCCCAACTGCACTGGATTTAGCCAGTCAGGCGGATATTTGGTTACCGTTGCCGGATGAACAGCAGGCGCGCAGCTATGGCATTCTCAGCGCGCTGGATCGGCTGGAAACGGCGCTTAGGTCATTTTAGCGCGTAGATTTCTGACATTAGGGTGCTGCCATCTTGCAGCACCACTTCAACCGGTATGCGCTGATAGCCTTCGCCTTCAAACTCATCAAGCATCGACCAGTGCGCGGAAAGGTTATCCGAACTGAAGACAAAGCCGTTAACCTGCGCGCCATCTGCAGTGAGTTCAATGCCGGGAAAACCCATCGCAGCGCCCCAGCCCGCTTCACGCAAGTTGCCCAGCACATAACCTTGCTGCCAGCTTCCGCCAATATTTTCCATGATATACGCATTAGGACGGCCTGGACCGAGCGTGCCGTAAACGAAGAGACTGTGCATTAACTACCTCAGCAATAAGGGAAAGGCTTTGAATCTAGCGCGGGAAGTGAGGTAAGCCAATGGAGTGCGGCGTCTGTGAATTTTATGCTAAGTAAAGCAGACGTTACACTCCATATTTTATAAGTAGTTTAATACGAATGTTGCCGTAGCCGTGAATTGTCCATGCCCAATTCGTTTGTTAATAATGGCATTAGGTTCCCCTTGCACATAGGCCTGGAATGCCAGCACCATATTGCCAGCCTGCAATTTTATGGCCGGTGCTGGTTTATTAATGCTTAAAGCAGATCCGTCTGTATTTTCAATGCCGATTGCGATTCCGCTGGCTGCACTGCCTGGATCAAGACGCAATAATCCCGGCAAGGAGGTGTTTTCCGTACCTTGAAAGCTAACCTTAACTTCTTTGAAGACACTTATGTCGCAATCTTCTAAATGAATCTTTAAGGACCTGCTGGGCGTGCGCTTATAGCGATAAAGGTATTTATCGATGACTTCTTCGAAATCAAGCTTAATTAATTCATCACCCGGCCGTATAAAACAGGGGTTATCGACAAGCGTCCCGCGCATAATAAGGTTTTCCGCTGCGTAGGCCGACGAAGGAAGTATCATCCCGTAGCCTGGTGCACATAGGATAATTAAAAATGTGATGATTCGCTTCATAGCTGACCCTATTGATAATCTGCGATGATGGTCGCTCGGGACGTAAAAGGACCTGCTGTAGGTAAGGATGCAGGGTTGGCAACGGGGACGACAGTCAGCGTAGGTGGTCTTAAGAGATTGATTGAAATAAATTGATTAATACGTAATGGCGAACCATTTTGTTCAACTCTAATGCCTAAACCGCTCTTGTTCGTGACCACCGCAGTATTGTCAAAGCTTGCTGATGTTCCCTGGACGCTTAAACGAACACTTCCGGTTCCCGAACAAGTCACTGTGTAGGGCACGGGCTGACGATACTTGTTACCATCTATACCACGAATGATGACGGTGTCGAAGTCAACCTCAATGAGTCCGCCTCTGTTAATCTCACAGGGAATAGATTCCACTAGGGTCCCCCTAAAGTTGACATTTGTTGCTTGCGCCATTGGAAAAGTCATGAATAAACAGAAAAATAACATCATCTGTTTTTTGTTAGGCCGTTTAATATTATTCATCTCTTCTTCCTATTGATAATCAACCAGCAACGTTGATGTTGCTGTGAAGTATCCACCTGTGACGGAACCACTTCTATTTTTAATCACAACCGCACTTAATGAGGGTCGTGCAGGATCGGTAAAGTTATGCCAGCTGTTTATTGCCATCTTTGAACCGTTACTTTTTAATTCAATAGCAAGATTGGCTTTGCTTGTACCCAGTACTGTCGTGTCAAAAGAAGCGCCACCTCCACGAATTTGCATTTTCAGTGCCTTCGACGTGCCCGCTGAACAGTCGAGCACATAGGGTATCGAACGCTCATAAATACGACTGTCAATGCGCGAGACAATAATATCGTTACCAAAATCAATCGGAATATCTCGATTTCCATTAACGATGCAGGGCGGTGCCAGTACTTTGACTTTTACTGTCGCGGTCGTTGAAAATGCCTGCACAGATCGACTTATAGAAATAACTGCGAATATTGCAGTCATCGCAAAGCCGAATAAGAGGAGTCCTGTCTTTTTTCTCGGATTTAAATTAATCATAGTTCAACCTAAAGTTCACATTGGCTGAATAGCTTCCGGCGCGAAGATTGTCCCTGGTACGTTCAGGTGCAATGTAATAGATGGCTACATTACTGGCAGGAGTGACTAACAATGGCTTGCCGCGTTGCCCCAGCGTGACATTTTTACGGAAGGCATCTTTTAATCGCAGCCCCATGCCTTCAACACCCTGTGCTTTAACCAGTTGAGGATTAACCGGGTCTTCTATCCCAGTGAAGGTGAATGAGACCGCTGGCTGGCTGGCACTCCAGACGAGATTGCCTTTTACATCCCGGTTCGCAGATGACGTGCGTAGGCAGTCATGCAAATAAAGCGCAATGGGTACTAAATTACCGATATCACCAGGCTGTTTCAGCACGCCGGTAGCAATGTTCCCCAGATCAACTGATTGGTCGGCTGAACGCATCTCCAGTCGGCAAGCGCTCTCGGTCAAAGTACCATGGGCCCGAATGACGCCGTAATTACCATCGACCAGCCCATCATTAAATCCCGCCTGCGCCATTGAAGAAAATAACAATACGCTCGCTGGAAGCGCTGAGAATTGCACGCACTTAAGTACTCTTTTCATGTGCGTCGTGATAACCGTTTTTTGCATGAGTTCATTTCCTGATTATTTTGGTGTTGCGCGCTTACTGGTATCAACACTGCAAACATTGCCGCTGCATTTAAAGGTTAAGGCTGTTTGGCCGCCGTAATCATTGACGTATACCAATACTGGCGAAGCACCTAATGCCGCTGCGCTGCCGCCCAAAACTGTCTGGTTATTGGGTGAGATCATTAGGGCATCAAACCCTTTAATCACTTCTCCGTCTTTTTTAGCGCTGGCGCCAATTAGCGTGATGTAATAGGGCGTTGGATTAATAACGGTGTACTTATCGCCACTTTTGCTTAAGGTTATTTTTTCCTGGAAAGGCAACGCATGTTGTGCCGCCGCCGCTTCTGCTAAAGAGGCCGGACGGAAAAACAGTTTGATGCGCGTTTGCAGGGCAATCTGCAACACATTAGGTTTATCGCTTTTAGGCGGAATCTCTCTCAGGTTGAAATAAAAAAGCGATTCACGATCCTGAGGCAGTGTACTAAAGGATTCAGCTGTGGTCAGGGCCTGCACTTTTATCTGGCTTTCAGCTTTGGGTTCAATTCGCTGTACTGGCGGCACAACTGTAAGTGGGCTACCCGCAGTGAGTTTTTCACCTTGTTCGTCTTCCAGCCAACCCTGCGCTAAATAAGGCAGTTCCGTGTTTTGGTTGCTTACTGTTAAACTGACGGACTTCTCTGAACCAGGAAATATGATACGCGTTCGATCGAGTGATATTGCAGCAGTAACTGAATGTGAAATAAGGCTAAAGGTGGTTACTGTAATTATGCTAAATAAATGTTTTCTGTTCATTTTCTTCCTACAGTGTTAGTTGATTGAAAAGTGTTTTTTAAGATCGCGTTATCTCTTCGCAAGGAAGTAAAATATTGTTCATCATGTTTGATGGCAGCATCTTGGGTAATGAAATCTTGCACTGTTCTTCATTATTCCAGCGCACTACCATTGTCTCACCGGAATTAATACCACTGAGATAAACATTGCCATCATCATTAACGATACCGGCTTCTTGATTCTTCATATTTAAAACGGTGGCACCAAATGGAGGAGCTGAACCATCGGCCAACCGTATGACCGCCATCGCTTTCTCACCCGAAATTACGTTGAATGCGCGATAGCCGATTGCCCCTTCCGTCAACGTTCCCTGCGCAACGGATTGCGGGGCTTCTACGTTATCTGCCAACTTATCAACGTTGATGCGCACACTGTTACGGTAGTAACTGCTGATATCACTCACCACGGCTTTACCAAAGTGGTTGGTGTAAACGGGATTGCCATAAGCACCCACCGGCACGCCGGCCACGCCATCGGTATCAACCAGCATGCGGGTACCGCCTAAAATATTGGTGCGATGCAATGCGCCGCCTTGCGCAGTCAGTGTTGCACCGCCTTGTATTGAAGCCCCCAGTGCGCTGTACTGACCTTCGCGATAGCTCGCTGAGCTGTTGATCTGGGCGAGAGTGCCGTTATGGGTGTAGTAGCCGCTGAGATCGGCACCCTGGCGTGCAACACCGGTGCTGACCTGGTAAGAGTCTGCATCACCCACACGGCTGTAATAGCTGGCACTCTGGCGGTTATCGCCTTTGGAATAAGATCCGTTGTAACTCACCGTGCCAGACTCACCCCACGGCAGTGACAGCGACATATACATACCGTCGTCATTGGTGTTATTAAATTTGTTACGGTACGCCGTCAGTGAAAGGCTGAGATTTCGAAATCGGCCCAGATCGAAATAGCGTGAGAGTGATAAGTCATAACGATCGTTAGCGGCCTGATTCCAGTAGGTCTGATGGTTGTAATTCAAATACGCTGTCAGATTCAGCGATTCAAATTGCTGGTTGAGCGAGATGGTGTACATCTCTTTGCTGCGTCCTGCACTGATGTCCCCGTCCAGAGAATCCAGATATTCGGCCATTGAGCGATAGCCGCTATCAGAGAAACGGTAGCCAGCAAAGGTGACCTGGCTGCCCGTCTCCTCGAAGCGCTTGGCATAACTCAGGCGATAAGAACCGCCACGCTGGGCATCCTGATTAGGCACTTTGGCCTGCGACATCGTGACATCCGTTGATAGCGCGCCCAGTGACAAAAGGTCACGACCTAATCCCATTGATAGCGCGTTATATTTCTCCCCCCCAATGCCTCCGCCATAAAGCGACCAACCGTTACTGATACCCCAGGAGAACTCTCCGGCAGCGAACAGAGGGCCCTCTACGCGGTGCTTCCAGTCGCTGGGTTTTCCGATAGTTGTTTTGTAGCGTATCTGGCCCGGGCGGGTCAGATAAGGGATGGTTGCGGTACTCACCTGATATTGCGTGACGCTGCCATCCTGCTCTTCCACACGAACATCAAGATTGCCAGAAACGGCGCTATCAAGATCCTGAATACGATAGGGACCGGCCGCGACTTGCACTTCTTTAATGATGCGGCCTAATTGGCTGATGATGATCTTCGCATTGCTCTTCGCCACACCGCTGACTTCCGGAGCATAGCCGCGCAGATTAGGAGGCAACATATTGTCATCGGTGACCAGACTTAGACCTGTGTAACGGAAGCTATCGAAAATTGAAGAGCTGAGATAATCCTCACCCAAACTCAGCTTCGCGCCGATTTTACTCAGGGCGCGATAGGCATAAAAACGGCTCCAGTCCCAGCTATGAGTGTTGGATTCGTGATTATTGCCGCTGCGACGGTCGTAACGCGCTTGCCAATCTGCGCGCAAACGCCATGCGTCGAAATTCGCGCCACTGGTGCCGTTACCCGACAAATTAGTGCCACTTCCTCCGCCCGCGCCGTTTTGTTGCAGGGTTTGCAGGTTGAGGTTGTAGTCAAACAGCGCTCCAGTAATGCCCTCTTCCCAGCGAGCGGGAGGATCCCAATAAGGACTGCTGTACTCTAAGTAGGCCTGTGGAATACTTACGAAGAGCGTTGACTTGCCTAAATCACCACGAGCCTCCATACCCGGGATACTCTCCAGCGCAAGACACTGCTCATCCCGCCACCATGTCAGTTTGGCTAAAGAAGATTCTTTGAGTCCGAATTGCGACAACATCTCTGGTGTTACACAAGCCACGGTTTCATTGGCATCCTGCTCTGCGGGATAGAAATGAATTTGTCTCTCAGACAGAGGGATGGCATTCAGGTTGACAGACAGAGAATAAATCCCCGGCAGAATAAAACCTTTACGCGAAAACTGACTGAGATCGATATTGCTACGATCTTTAAGATCGAGAACATCCGTATTGAACTGCACTTCGCTGGCAGCAATTGATGATGTCAGATTGCCGATGAATAAGAATGTCCCAATGGCGGTCATACAAAAGAGTGAAGCCGCTTGACGCGGAAGGCATAACAGCATGATTGCGTGCCTCTTTAGTTATAATCTATTCTGAATCGGATAGTTAATTGATGGTCGCCAGCTTGTAATATTTCCTGGTTGCCAACTAAGTTCAGTGTGTATTTAAGGTGCATGTTATCTGCCATGAGATCCCTTTCTGGCAGATGTTTTCCGGGTGAAGCCACATTGCCCACATGGTCACTGATTTTTACAGATATACCGCTGGCCATACCCGAGGTTTTAAAATGTCCTTTATCATCCTCACCATCAAACATGACTTTGAAATTTTTCCAGTCGGGTTTGGTGGGATCTAATCGGGTGACGGTGCACCCAAATAAGCGAATAGAGAATTCTTTCTTTGGTCCCTGACCCTCTCGGATAATTTTGCTGACAGGATGGTTTCCCATAAAAAGGGTTTGCTCTCGATCGCCGACTTCAATTGCGCAAGGTGTCTCAACTATTGAACCAGTCATATTCACGCGACCAAATCCTTCAGTGTTTGCAAATGATGTTTTTGTTATTAGCGAAACACCTAAAAGTAAAAAACAGACGGCCGAATATCGTGAAAATAATGACTTAAATAACATTTTCGCACTCCAGAATAGAGGAGAGAAAAAACCTGCGGCAGGCACGCCGCAGGTTAGTAGAAGCGTTATTGATTAGTTGTAGCTAAGTACGAAGTTCGCCGGCACCTGGAAAGTACCCGGTACGATAGTGGCTGCTGCACCACCACCTTGAACGCGCGCAGCGAAGGTCAGGGTGTTATTGCCATTGATAACTGTCTGGCCAGTGGACGCGGTGTTCAGTTTAACTTTAGTGCCATCACCATCAGTCAGGACGATGGATGCACCACTGGCATCACCACCGACCAGTGCCAGGCTATCTGAGTCATGTGGAGAGGCTGCTCCGGTAAAGGTGACGCTGACTTTATCTTTCGTTCCTGGTGTAGTGATGACGCAATCTTCCAGTTCAATGTGGAAAGGTTTAGGGCTGGAAGAGCCGGTATTGCCGTTGGCTGCCAGTGCCACATTAGAGATGGCGCCCAGTGGAACTGTTTGATCCAATGAACCCGGTGCAATAGAGCAAGGCGCATCAATGATCGAACCGGTAAAAGTGACTTTACCTGTGCCACCTGCAGCGTAGACAGAGGAAGCGGTAAACAGGCTTAATACAGACAGGGCGATAATACACTTTTTCATTTAATATCTTCCATTTGGTTTAGTACCCATATTTTCTTATTTTTAAGAAATATGTTTTCACTGAGATTTCATCAGACGTTTTAGCGATGAGTTACGCCTCTAATATGAAGAAATGTCAGTATTTACACACTGCTATCAGGTGCTCCTTGAATATGCAGATTAAAACTGCATGATTCATTTTTCCCTTCGCCTTTAGATTTTTTCGGCGTCGTTGGGAAACATTATGAGCAGCAAGTGGTTTTATGAAAATAAGATTTATTTTCTGTCGATGTAGTGGGTGAATGGGGTATTTGTAAGGGATATATTACAAAGGAAGTGATAGGAAGATAGAGGGATCAAGATGTCGATATTTTAATCTGAATGACCTATCGGTCCAATTGCCAAAAACTATAACACCGCAATATGGCGGTTAATGTGAGCCGCATCGTAAATATTACGAGAACAGTTAATGATTATTATTAATAAACCATGATGCTCCTGATGAGCTAGCCATGAATAAAAACGCCCACGCCACTATCCGCGCGGGCAGTATTGTTTTTATCGACTCAGCACCTGTGCTCCGGCATTTTTCTCCAGTCGCCAGACATCAAACAGTGACATCAGCACCAGCAAAGCCACACCCGCGAATGCGATGTGAATGTCATTCTGCTCAATGGTTGCATGTTCATGCCACAGCATCGCTCCGCGCAGGAACAGGGCGGCCAGTGCAATACCGGCGCTCATGCTGAACTGGAAGAAGATACTGAACACCACGGAGGCATCACTCATTTTGGCCTGGGGCACATCAGCAAAACCTAAACTGTTGTAGCAGCTGAACTGGAGCGAGCGCGACAATCCGCCAATAAACAGAATGGCAGCAATCGCGAAATAGCCGAGTGCAGGGCTGAGCAGCAAGCAGCACAGCATCGCTGCCAGGCTGATGACGCCGTTAACCATCAATACCCGCCGGAAGCCAAAGCGTTTCATCAACCATGTGGTGGCCGGTTTCATTGCCAGATTACCGGCAAATACCCACAGCACCATGGCGCCTGCTTGCGCTGCGCTCCAGCCAAAACCAAGCTGAAATAGCAACGGCAAAAGGAACGGCACGGCGTTAATGGATGCGCGGAACAGTGATCCCCCGACAACCGCATTTCGGAAGGTATTAATGGTCATGGCACTGAACGGCAACAGAGGTTGTGGGTGGCTGAAGCTATGGCGATAGGCCAGTACGCTGCACAGCACCCCAATCAATAACAAAGGAATACCGAGGTAAAGGTGCATCTGACCGAGCGCTTCCAAAGAGATAATTAGCGCAGTGCATGCTGTAGCGGTCAGCAAAAAACCTCGCACATCAAATACTCTTGGTTGCTCTGCTTTGAACTGAGGCACCAGGTAGGTGGTGGCGATGAGAGCGATAATCCCAAGCGGTATATTAAGCCAGAAAATCCACGGCCAGTGGCCATAAGTGACAATCAAGCCACCCAGTGGCGGGCCGAGGACGGGTGCAATCAAACCCGGCCAGGTGATAAAGGCGATGGTTTTCACCATGTCCTTTTTTTCGGTCACACGCAGCACCACCATGCGTCCCACCGGCACCATCATGGCACCGCCAATCCCCTGCAAAACGCGACTCAATGCGAACATCAGAAGGGTGTCGCTGAGTCCGCACAGTATCGACGCCAGAGTAAAAATCAGAATGGCACAGGCAAACACGTTGCGCGCACCGTAGCGCTCCGCCAGCCAGCCGCTCATGGGAATACCCACCGCTACTGCTAATAAATAAGCGCTGACACCCACGTTAAGCGCTACCGGGCTGGCGGCGAAATCGCGTGCCATTTGGGGAATCGCGGTGGTGATGACGGTGGCGTCGAGGTTTTCCATAAAGAAGGTGACTGCAACCAGCAGCGCGAGCAGCAAGGTTCTGTTAGCTGGGATGCCATTCTGCGTCATAACGCCATTCCTTTCTCTTCCGCACGTATCAGGATTAGGGAGAGAATAGTTTCGGGCGCAATCGTTTTCTACGCAAGTATATCGATAAAAAACCCGGCTATTGCCGGGCGGTGAAACTTGCTGTTGGAAATACGTCGCTATTACAGGAAGTGATTTATGGGAGATTGATCACGATGGCGCCGCTGCCGCTCTTATCTCCGGGCGTAGGGTTGGCTGCACTCAGAGTAGAGGTTACCGTATGGGTTGATATGCCGTTGGGTAGATAAATGGAGCCTAAGCCACGGCCATCAAAGGTCAATGTGGAACTTACTCCGCCGCCCATATTGATGGCGCCACCCAGGCTGGCGATATTGGCCGAGGTTGCGCGGTTGCAGTTCACGTTGATTGAGACACTGTCTTGTTTACCATTGACCTTGTCAGCCTGGAGAGTGCCGTGATCGATGTTGGGTGAGCCTGAGAAAGAACAATTAGTTGGGACGGGTGGGGCTGAAGCATTTCTGCATATTGTACCGGGCTGATTTACGTAATCAGAGCCGGGGATGTTCACTACAGGGGTCGCTGCAGCCGCAATGCATACAGTATAGGGCGGAACACGATGAGAAATAGTCGTTGAAGTGCCACTGGCAGGATAAGCCCTTAGAAATGCATTGTTGGCATCTGCCCACGTTGACCTTAAAGGAACGAATACGTATTGAATGGCTGTACCTGTTTTGCTGCCACCACCAGCATTATCAATAATCCAAATGCCAAAATAACATCCACGGCCAGAACTCCCGTTGGTACATATCGGAGAAGCCGAAGAGTTGCCTCCAGATGTACTGCTGTAACTATAGGTTACAGTGCGCTCATCCTTATACTCAGCGTGAGTGATCGTTATTATTGCATACGTTTTAAATGAGAAAGTTAAATAGATTAAGGCGAGTAAATGTAATGGCTTTTTCATTTTCTTCCTGAACGTTTTTTCTGAGAATGAGCAAGGAAAGAATGGTTTTAAATTATAGATTTTAAACGTTGTTCATTTTGAACTTTTTTAAATCAATGAATCTATCAGCCTAAGATTTTGATGAGGTAATAACTTTCTTTGAGTTATGTAATCGTTACCCTACAACTGATCAGGGCTTAGGCTAATTCAATTAGTAAGAAGACAATATGTGCGTTGGAAATTTCCGAGCCAATAAAGGACTTGCCGCTGAGTATTGCCTGTAAAAAGGGCAATGAAATGATGACCTGCGCGAGATGCTGCACCTATTGAGTGTCAACAATCGCGAGCTGACGGAAAAAACTGTGTTCCCCAATCGCGGAGTGGCCTTTTAGGGGCACTACACCCAATTCAGCACTATTTGATATTACTGCCTCAGCAGTAGCGAATTAAACAGACTCTCTCTATGATGGATTTTTTCCCGCGCGATTGTCGGGAACGATCAATGACTTAGGGAAGTAACCACGCGATGACTCTGTTAAATGATCTCGATCTGCGTCAGCTGGAAGCCTTCTCGGCGGTAATTTCAGCGGGCAGCGTGACGGCGGCCGCCAAGGCACTGAACCGCTCGCAGCCCGCCGTCTCCCGCCTGATTCAGGAGCTGGAGCAGTCGCTGGGTTATCCGCTGTTTATCCGCAATGGCCCGCGCATTCATCCATCTGAAGAAGCGCTGCAGCTGCATCAGTACGTGCAGAAAGCGCTGCTGTCACTGCAACAGATTCGACTTCGCGCCCAAGAGATCGCGCATCAGCAGCATCGCCCACTCAGCATTGCCGCGACGCCAGCACTGGCCGCCGGGTTGCTGCCGCAAGCATTGGCCGCGCTAAACCTGCAAAATAAAGTGCAAATCATCAGTGAGTCCGCCGTACAGACGGCACATGCTGTGATCACCGCAGAAGCGGACATCGGCTTATGTAGTTTGCCGCTGGAGCATCATGCGGTGGAGTTGCACTGGATCGGGCAGTCTCAATGCGTGATTGCCCTGCCGGAAGAGGATGAGCTGGCAGTACACAGTGAGCTATCCCTCAGCCAGCTGGCGGGCCGCCGTTTAATCGCGCCATGGAGTCCGCAACGTCTGCGCGGCCGCTATGAAAAAGCATTGAGGAAGGTTAAAGCGCCGCTGCTGGAAACCATCGAAACCAACTCGTCGGCGAATATTCTGGGCTGTGTGCGCGCCGGATTGGGCGTGGCGATCCTCGAACCGGTCACCGGCTGGGGCATGCCGCTGGCCGGAGTGGCGATTCGCCCGATTCAGGAAGACATTCCTTACTTCTTTGGCGTGATCACGCCGCAAGGCCGCCAGATTTCCAGCGCGGCGCAGGCACTGGTGGAAGCGCTGGCAGACGCCGCTGCTCAGCTGCTACCGGGATTTGAACGCCTGCCCGCCAGCGAACATCCGCGCATTATGCGAGTGATTAACCAGGAATCGTAGCGAGGCGATTGGTCGTGCCTCTAACAGCAGCATGACCACGCCAGTCAGCGCACCGCTCACCGCTACACTCAGAACCGAATCGCAAAAATCCTATCTCGCTCCAGCGACAAAATTTATCGTGCATATCACAGCAGCTTCCTGACGCAATCTGCGCGATGAATCCCTTCATTTTCAACGCTTATAACTTTTTCGGCATAAGATATAAGAAATCCATTGGTCAAATCCTGAGCGAGAATCTTGACTCACATTTAGGGCAAGAGGATTATGCGAAAACTTAGTTTTATTATGCGTATTGATGATTGTTGGCTGCCTATTATGCATTTTATAGATAATTAAAAAGGCAGGGTCATCGGCGCGTTTTAATCGTTTTCGCTCGCTCTCAACGCGATCGCTGACACCAGGGAAATCTCTCTATGACGTATGCCGCCAAAGGTCTTGCCGCATTAGAAGCTCAGCTTCAGCAGGATCTGGAATTTCTGGAACTGCCAGCCAAATCCTGGGTACCGGAGCGCACCTTTCAGAGTGCACCGGTACGCGATGTGGTGGTGATTGGTGCGGGCATGTGCGGTCTGGCGGCTCTCGCCAAATTACAGTTCACCGGCATCAGCAATGTGGTGGCTTATGACGCCGCCCACGCTGGACTGGAAGGTCCGTGGATCACCTTTGCGCGCATGGAAACTCTGCGCTCACCGAAAACGCTGCATGGCCCGGCACTGGGCCTCGCGCAGCTGACTTTCCGCGCCTGGTTCACGGCGCAGTGGGGCAAAGAGGCGTGGCAGGAGCTGGACAAAATCCCTAAAGCGCAGTGGATGGATTACCTGATTTGGTATCGCAAGGTGCTGAATCTGCCGGTGCACAACAACGTGCGCGTCACCAGCATTGCACAGGCCGGGGATTTGATTGCGCTGGATCTGGACGGTGCCGAAACCGATCGTGTTTATACGCGCCGATTGGTGCTCGCCACCGGACGTTCTGGTCTTGGCGGTTTTGCCGTGCCGGACTTCCTGCAAGGCATTGACCGCCAGTTCTGGGCACACTCCGCTGATGATATTGATTTCACAGCCTTAAAAGGCAAGCGCATCGCGGTGATTGGTGCAGGCGCCTCGTCGATGGATAACGCCGCCACCGCGCTGGAGCAGGGCGCTGCAGCGGTGGATCTGCTGATTCGCCGCAAAGAAATGCCACGCATCAACAAGATGACCGGCATTGGCAGCCAGGGCGTGGTGCACGGCATGCATCAGCTACCGGACGCGTGGAAGTGGAAGTTCGTCGATTACACCGCCGCGACCCAAACCCCGCCGCCGCGCTCTTCCACTCTGCGCGTATCACGCCATGAGAATGCGCGCTTCTTCCTCGATTGCGGCATCAACGCCGTCAAACAAGAAGAAGACGGCTTGCTGATTGAAACCACCCAGGGCGCACTGCGCTACGACTTCCTGATCGCCGCCACCGGCTTTACCAACGATTTCCACGGCCGCCCGGAGTTTGCCGCCATCGCGCCGCATATTCGCAGCTGGTCCGATGGTCGCTATCAACCTGATATGGGCACACCGCGTCACAGCTTGCTGGAAGCGCCGGATCTTGGCCCTTCATTCGAGTTCCGCGAATTGACGCCCGATGCCTGCCCGATGCTGGCGCACATCCATTGCTTTAACGATGCTGCCATGCTGACGCACGGCAAAGTCTCCGGCGATATTCCTGCGGTGAGCGCCGGAGCCGATCGTCTGGTGCGCGGCATTACCGCCTCGCTGTTTGCCGAGGACGTCGAGCAGCACTACGCCAACTTACAAGCTTTTGACACCCCTGAACTACAGGGCGATGAATGGGTGGATTCAACCCCGTTACTAAAACAGGAGAACGCGTTGTGAGCGACGCTATTGATCAAGCAGCCGGATTAACACCAGAAGATGCGCTGTATCAGACGCGCCGTCTGCGTCCCGAATTTGTTGAGGGCGCGGAAGCGTGCCGTGTGTCAGTACTCACGCCGGAAGACGATCAGGGTTTACCTGCAGATCTGCGTCTGGCACTGGCGCAGCGTATGGCGGTGCTGAATTACGATGCGCCGCTGCAACGTGATTACCAGGCGCAACTGGCGGCGTTAAACCCGTCTGAAGCGCTGCTGGCGCTGGCATCAGGTTGTACTGTTTCGGAAGAGCCGCTGGCGACGATCGCGCGTCATGCTGACATGGTCACGCAACAGCCGATTCAGGCCACCGAGCAGCACATTCGCTTGCTGGAGCAGGCTGGTTTGAGCAATCCGCAAATCGTCGCGCTCTCTGAACTGATCGCCTTTGTTAACTTCCAGACGCGCGTGGCGGCTGGTTTACGTCTGATGAGGTCCGCATGATTCCGTCGGTTAATCTCAAGCCGCTGCACTGGCATCCGTATATCACGCCAGTGGATGTTGAACAGGCGACACCGGCGCAGCTCGATGCGATGAAAGTGACGCCGTCCAACAAGAAGATCTCCGAATACGTGCGCACATTGGTACACGATCCTGAGAGCTACACCGCACGTACCGGGCTGTTCAACGCCATCATGTATGTCGAAGGTGGCCTCGATCGTGCGGATCGTGAGCTGGGCGCATTAGGTGCTTCGATCGTCAACGGTTGCCGCTACTGTGCGGTGGTGCACGCGCGCCGTCATGCGCAGCTGGCAGAAAGTGACGCCGTGGTCAGTGCCATCTATTTTGATAGAGCGGATGTGTTAGGTGAACGCGATGCGGCGATCTACCGCTTTGCTCGTCGTTTATCGGTCACGCCGTCTGAAGCTACGCCGGAAGATGTCGCGGCACTGCGCGCCGTCGGCATGAACGATCAGGAGATTATCGATCTGATCCACGCCATCGCCATCTTTGGCTGGGCCAACCGTCTGATGCATGTGCTCGGCCATGCTGACCTGAACAAATAAGGGCTGCACCGGATGTTAGAACTCAACAATATTACGCTCGCTTACGGCAGTAATCCGATCCTGAAAGGCGTCGATTTGTCGGTAAAACGCGGCGATGTGGTGTCGATCATCGGGCCAAGCGGCACCGGGAAAACCACACTGCTGCGCTGCATCAACTATCTGGCGAAGCCGTCAGCCGGGACCATTCAGCTTGATCAGATCCGCATGGATTACCAGTCACCGGATAAAGCAGCGATCCAGGCGATCCGTCTGCGCACCGCCATGGTGTTCCAGCAGTTTAACGTGTTCAAAAACATGACGGTGCTGGAAAACGTGATGGATCCGCTGATCGTGATCCAGCGTAAAACCAAACAGCAAGCGCGCGACATCGCCGTGCAGGAGCTGGAACGCGTGGGTCTGGGCGCCAAGCTTGATCACTATCCGTCGCAGCTGTCTGGTGGCCAGTTACAGCGTACCGGTATCGCCCGTGCTTTGGCGGTGCGTCCGGATGTGATGCTGTTTGATGAACCGACCTCATCGCTCGATCCCGAGCTGGTGGGTGAAGTGTTGAAAGTGATTAAAGATGTGGCGTCATCCGGCATTACCTCGCTGCTGGTGACGCACGAGATGCAGTTTGCGAAAAGCATCTCGAATCGCATCGTGTTTATGGATCAGGGTGTGGTAGCTGCGCAGGGGACTCCAGCAGAGATGTTTGATAACCCATCCCTGCCGCGCCTTGCCCAGTTCCTCAACTCAGAAAAAGTATTCTAATAATTAAAGGAATCAGAGACATGCCTGCAATCAAAACTACATTACGTCGCCTTGCCGCGCCTGGCATCATCGCCCTGGCCCTGATCAGCGGTAACAGCTTTGCTGACGCGGTACGCACCATCAAAATTGCTACTGCTGCAGAATCCAAACCGCTGTCGTGGGGCGCGATCGGTCACGAACCAGAGGGCTACGAGCCGGACGTGCTGAAAGCCATCAACGCGAAACTGCCACAGTACAAATTCGTTATGGAAGGCGCCGCGGACATCGCGCAGGAAACTGGCCTGGTGACCGGCAAATACGACATGGCGACCGGCGGTTACTACAAAGCGCCAGCGCGCAGCAAACAGTTCCTGATCCCGGATGCACCGATCGGTGCCAGCCTGATGAAGATCTACAGCCGCAGCGATAGCAATATCAACGGTATGAAAGATCTGGTCGGCAAGAACATCGTGCCTGTCACCGCAGGCGGTGGCGTGTATAAGTTCGTCACCCAGTGGCAGCAGGATAACCCGAACGACAAAATCACCATCAAAGCGTCCAGCGCCGGTGTGCCTTACCCGGATCGTCTGAAAGAAGTGCAGAACGGTAAATATGACGCGCTGATCCTGCCTTCAAACCTCGGTGAGCAGACGGTGATCGACAACCAGAAGCTGGCGATCAAAGCCAGTGAGCCGGTAGTGATCAACAATACCTATGTACTGATCCACCGCTCTGCTGAAAACCAGGCGCTGAACGATGACATCACCAAAACCCTGCAGGAGCTGAAGGCGGACGGCACGCTGGATAAGCTGGCGCAGAAATGGTTTGGCGAAGAAGTCACTAAGTACATGAAGTAACAGATTCACTGCGCCCGGTGTTGAGCCGGGCGCATGCTGTCCTTTTTAGCAGGAGTGTTTCACCGTGAATCTATCCTCCATGATTCCAGAACTGCTGTCGGCGCTGCCTTTGACGCTCGGCATCATGTTTGTGGCGATGATTGTCGGGTTCTTTCTGGCGCTGATCGCGACGTTTTTCCGCGTGCGCCGTATTCCCGTGATCAGCCAGCTGGCCGATCTCTATGTTTCTTATGCGCGCAGCGTGCCGGTGGTGCTGCAACTGTTTGTGGCTTTCTACGGCATGCCACTGATCACCGATAACTTTGGTTTTGGCGATTTCTTCACCGCCAACGTGGCGGCGATGATCGGCCTGAGCCTGTATCACGGCGGTTACTTATCGGAAGTGATGCGCCCGGCGTACCTTGCGGTTGAGCGTGGTCAGCACGATGCCACCGACAGTCTTGGCTACAGCTTCCGTCAGAAAATGCTGCGAGTGATTGGCCCGCAGGCGGTGCACTTTGCGCTGCCGGGTTACGGTAATGCGATTATCTATCTGATTCACAACGTGGCGCTGGTGATGTACATCGGTGCGGCAGATGTGATGGCGACCGCGCACCTGATTATGGAACGCGATTACAACCAGTATCAGTTCGGCACCTATCTGGTGTTGGCCGTGCTCTATTCACTGCTGTGCGGTGTGGCGTGGCTGGTTATCCGCTTCTTTGAACAACGTCATGCGAAGTACAGCTCGAAGTCTGCGCCGCGCGTGAAGTTCACCACCAGCGTCTGAGTGAGGGAGAAAAACCATGTTTGATGCTGAGGTTTTGCTGCCGGACTTCTGGAGCATTCTTGATGCGGTGCCAGTGACGTTGCTGATGGCCGTTACGGTATTTATCTGTTCAACGCTGTTAGGCGGGTTGTTTGCCTTTATTGAACATCGCCGCATTCCGGTGCTGCGCCAGCTGGTGATTACCTACAAAATTGCCTTCAAAGGCGTGCCGATGGTGGTGGTGATATTCCTCGCCTATTACGGTTTGCCACCGGCGCTGCACTTTGTTGCCACGCTGTTTGGCGTAGAGGTCAATGCCCACTCACTGCCGAACTGGGTGATCATCATTGTGGCGCTGAGTGCCTGCGTAGCGGCGTTCCAGGCTGAAGTGTGGAAAGGCGCGCTGAACTCGTTCGACACCGGACAATCCGATGCCGCTTTGTCACTCGGCTACAGCGGTGGACAGCTGTTCCGTCGGGTGATGTTCCCGCAGATTATCGTGGCGGCGATCCCCGATCTGGCGAATGCGTTTATGGTGATAATGAAAGCCCTGTCGCTGGCGTTTGCGATTGAAGTGGTGGATATCTTTGCTCAGGCGCAGCTGACGGCGGCACTGAACTTCTACTATCTCGAAGCCTTCCTGATTGCAGTGGTGTTCTACATGGTGATTGCGTATGTGGTCACTAAGATCGCCGACAAGATCGAGGCGGCGCTGCGCGTGCGCACCTGATGATTGATAAGTTGTGATGAAACGGCAGCCCATGTGGCTGCCGTTTTTTTTTGCATAAATACGTCAGGAATCCAGTGCGGCCTATTGCCAGGAGCGCATGAATGCGCCCCCTACGGGATGCAATGCGGTCTTTTACCTGCACCCCTACGTGAGCATAAGTATTTGTAGGGGGCACATTTATGCGCTCCTGGATAATAAATACCATGACTATCATTTCGCAAGTCACTTGCAAAATGATAGTCACTCTGCAACAGTATCCCCCATTAGACATTGCCCGGAATACTCACCATGAAAAACGAACCGCTCTATCAAATGGCCTGCCCGGTTGCGCGCAGCCTTGGCCGCGTCGGCGATGGCTGGAGCATGCTGATCATGCGCGATGCGCTGGCCGGTTTTACCCGATTTGATGAGTTCCAGAAAAACAGTGGTGTGGCACCGAACATCTTGTCGCGCCGCTTAAAAGAGCTGGTGGAAGATGGTCTGCTGGAAAAGGTGTGTTACAGCACTACGCCAGTGCGCTACGAATATCAGCTCACACCCGCCGGGCGCGATTTGCGCGGTGTGATCGTGGCGCTGGCCGAGTGGGGCAGTACTCACTTCTCGCCGGAAGGGCGGCAAATGCAACTGGTGGAAACCGCGACGCAGCGTCCGGTGAAACCGCAACTGGTCGATAGCGAAAACGGCCAACCGCTCACCAGCGATAAATACCAAATGGTGCCCGGCCCGGCAGCGGCGCCGATCATGCACTATCGCCATGATTATCTGCAGAAAAAACGTGCGGGTGACAGCACGCTGAAATTTGCCCCGCCTGCCACAGAGAAGCAGCCATGACCCGCACGCGCAAAAAATCGGCCCTGCTGCTGGCAGTGGCGATCGGCGGTATAGCGGCGGCAGGTTACGGCTACTACTGGTGGCACACCGCGCGCTTTATGCCTTCCACCGATGATGCCTATGTCGGCGCAGATATCAGCGCCATCTCCGCCAAAGTGTCCGGCTACATCCACACGCTGGCGGTGCAGGACAACGCGCAGGTGAAAAAGGGCGATCTGCTGGTGCAGTTGGATAACCGTGATTACCTGGCGGCAGTGGATCAGGCGGCGGGGGAAGTGGCCGCACAGCAGGCTGCGTTAAGTGATATCGCCGCCACGCGTCAGCTGCAACTTGCCACTATTGCGGGCACGCACGCCTCTCTGCTGGCGGCACAGGCGGTGACGCTGAAAACCACCTCCGACCAGCGCCGTTACAGTGCGCTGGCTAGCAGCTCAGCGGTCTCACAGCAAATCCGCGATCATGCCCAAGCCGACTATCATCAGGCGGTAGCGGAAGAGAGCAAAACCCGCGCCGATAAAACCGTTGCCGAGCGTCAGTTGCAGGTGCTGGATGCCCGTGAGCAGCAGGCTAAAGCGGCGTTAACTCAGGCGCAAGCCGGGCTGGCGATGGCGAAACTCAATCTTGAGTACACCGAAATCCGTGCGCCCTTTGATGGCGTGGTGGGCAATCGCCGCGCGTGGTCAGGTTCGTTTGTCAGCAGCGGCACGCAACTACTGTCGCTGGTGCCTGCGCAAGGGCTATGGATCGATGCCAACTTCAAAGAGAGTCAGCTGGCTAAGATGAAGCCGGGACAGCCTGCGCGCATCGTCGCTGATGTATTACCCGGCCGCACCTTTAACGGCCACGTTGGTAGCCTGTCGCCAGCCACCGGTTCGCGCTTCAGCATTCTTCCGGCGGAAAACGCCACGGGCAACTTCACCAAAATCGTCCAGCGTGTGCCGGTGCGTATTGTGCTGGACGGCGATGCAGCGGTTCTGGGTCTATTACGCCCAGGTCTTTCCGTCACGGTGACGGTGGATGAGAGAAGCGCGCGATGAGCAGCGTTGCCGCCCCCTGGTTGTCTCCGGCGGAGATGCCGGTGAACAAGAAGGTGTTCGCCTTTGCCACGATGTGCATCGGCATGTTTATCGCCTTGCTGGATATCCAGATTGTCTCCGCCTCGTTGCGGGATATCGGCGGTGGTTTATCGGCGGGTGACGACGAAACGGTATGGGTGCAAACCAGCTATCTAATCGCTGAAATCATCATTATTCCGCTCTCCGGTTGGCTGGCGAGCGTGATGTCAACGCGCTGGCTGTTTGCCGCGTCGGCGTGCGGCTTCACGCTGATGAGCTTGCTGTGCGCCTGGGCGTGGAATATCCAGAGTATGATCGCCTTCCGCGCTTTGCAGGGGCTGGCGGGCGGTTCGATGATCCCCCTGGTGTTCACCACCGCGTTTGCTTTTTTTCAGGGTAAGCAGCGGGTGATTGCCGCCGCCACAGTGGGCGCGCTGGCGTCGTTAGCCCCGACATTGGGTCCAACGGTGGGCGGGTGGATCACTGAAAACTTTAGCTGGCACTGGCTGTTTTACATCAACATTATCCCCGGCATCTACATCGCGATTGCGGTGCCGCTACTGGTGAAGATCGACTCGCCGAATCCCGAGTTACTGCGCGGTGCGGATTACTTCAGCATTGTTTTGCTGGCGCTATCATTGGGCTGTCTGGAGTACACGCTGGAAGAGGGGCCACGCTGGGGCTGGTTTGACGACAGCACCATCACCACCACGGGCTGGATCGCCCTGCTGTGTGGCGTGCTGTTTATCTTCCGCACGCTGAATCACGCTAAACCGATCATGGATCTGCGCGCGTTGAAGGATCCAAGCTTTGGCCTCGGCTGTTATTTCTCGTTTATGGCTGGCGTGGGCATCTTTGCGACCATCTATCTCACACCGCTGTTTCTCAGCCAGGTGCGCGGCTTTAGTGCGCTGGAGATTGGGTTGGCGATCTTCTCCACCGGCATTTTTCAAATCCTGTCGATCCCGTTTTATGCCTGGCTGGCGAATCGCGTCGATCTGCGCATTTTGCTGGCGTTTGGCCTGATAAGTTTTGGTGCGTCGATGTTCTTCTTCGTGCCGATCACCCATGACTGGGGCGCAAAAGAGCTGCTGTTCCCGCAGGCGTTTCGCGGTATGGCGCAGCAGTTTGCGGTAGCGCCCACTGTGACGTTAACGCTCGGCAGCTTGCCGCCCGCACGACTAAAATTAGCCTCAGGACTGTTTAATTTGATGCGGAACCTCGGTGGCGCGATCGGTATTGCGCTGTGCGGCACCGTGCTCAATGACCGCACCAATCTGCACTTTAGCCGCCTGGCTGATCACCTCAACAGCGCCAGTTTATCGCTCGGTGACTATCTGCAATCGCGCACCGCAGCCCTGATTTTCAACGGATTAAGCCCGGATGCGGCGCACACAGCGGCGCTGCAATCGCTGGCCTCACTCACCCTGCGCGAGGCGCGCACGCAGGCTTTTTCGGACGCATTCTGGCTAATCATGGTCGGATTTTGTATCGCTGCGCTGCTGGTTCCTTTGATGAAAAAGCCTGCGGCTTAAGGAGTTATCGATGAAACGTATTGTGATTACAGGTATGGGGATGGTTTCCCCGCTCGGCTGCGGTACGGAAGCGGTGTGGCAGTCACTGCTGGCGGGGAAATCCGGCATCAGCGCTCTACCGGAAGAGATGGTGCAGGACATCAGCTGCAAAGTGGCGGGTCAAGTGCCCACACTGGATCAAGATCCACAGCATGGCTTCGATCCCGAACGCGTGATTGCGCCGAAAGATCGCAAGAAAATGGATCGCTTTATTGAGTTCGCGCTGGTGGCGGCGCACGAAGCGCTGACGCAAGCCAACTGGTTCTCGCAGGATGAGACCGATCGCCAGCGCACCGCGACGGTGATCGCCACTGGAATCGGTGGTTTCAACGAGATCGCCAATGCGGTGGAAACCACCGCCAATCGCGGCTCGCGTCGCTTATCGCCGTTTACTATTCCCTCCTTCCTCGCCAATCTGGCGGCGGGACATGTATCGATTGCCCATGGTTTTCGTGGCCCGATTGGCGCACCGGTCACGGCGTGCGCGGCGGGTGCGCAGGCGATTGGTGATGCGGCCCGCTTGATCCGCAGCGGCGAAGCAGACATCGCGCTGTGCGGCGGTACCGAGGCGGCGATCCATCGCGTGAGTCTGGCGGGCTTTGCTGCCGCGAAAGCGATGTCAGGTGGATTTAACGATCATCCTGAGCAGGCGTCTCGTCCGTTTGATCGCGATCGTGATGGCTTTGTGATGGGCGAGGGCGCGGGCCTGCTGGTGATTGAATCGCTGGAGCATGCGCAGGCACGCGGGGCGACACCGCTGGCGGAGTTAGTCGGCTACGGCACCAGCGCCGATGCGTACCATCTCACAGCCGGTCCGGAAACCGGCGAAGGGGCGCGCCGCGCGATGGAAACCGCGCTGGCGCAGGCGGGCATCGGCCCTGCAGAGGTGCAGCATATCAACGCTCATGCCACTTCCACGCCAGTGGGTGATAAGGGCGAACTGGCAGCAATCCGCACGCTGTTTGCCGGCAGCAATGTGGCGATCACCTCGACCAAATCCGCCACCGGACATCTGTTAGGCGCAGCGGGCGGCGTGGAGGCGATCTTCTCGATCCTTGCGCTGCGCGATCAGATCGCACCGCCAACGCTCAATCTGCTGCACCCCGATGAAGCCGCTGCGGGGCTCAATCTAGTGGCGCTGAAACCTTTGCCAATGGCGATGCAGTATGTGCTCTCCAACGGCTTTGGTTTCGGCGGCGTGAATGCCAGCTTGCTGTTTAAGGGCTGGGCATAAGTTTTCATTTAACATTTTGGGATGTCGATTAAAGACTTAGGGCAATAAAAAAGGCCGCTGTTATCAGCGGCCTAAAGGGTGGGGTGAATTAGCGCTTATCCAACGCTTCCCACAGGCCCATCAGGTAGGTGGTGCCCAGCGCACGATCATACAAACCGTAGCCCGGACGTCCGGTTTCGCCCCAGATAAAGCGGCCGTGATCGGAACGGATGTAGCCATCGAAGCCGTTGTCATGCATCGATTGCAGTACCTTGTACATATCCAGCGAGCCGTACTCCGTGGGATGCGCGCACTCGTAGAAATCTTTGTCCTGAATAATCTTGATGTTACGCACGTGCGCAAAGGGAATACGTTTGCGACGTGAGAACTCAGCCAGAATGCCGTACACATCATTCTGCGGATCTTCCGCAATCGATCCGGTACACAGCGTGATGCCGTTGGCTTCCGAATCCACCACGTTGCAGATCCAATCGAGATCCTCGCGATTCTTGACGATGCGCGGCAGGCCAAAGATCGAATACGGTGGATCATCCGGGTGGATCGCCATCTTCACGCCGACTTCTTCACACACCGGGATCACCGCTTTCAGGAAGTAAGCGAGGTTTTCACGCAGCTTGTTGTCATCTACGTCTTTGTACTGGGCAAACAGATCCTGCACCTTCGCCAGACGCTCTGGCTCCCAGCCTGGCAGCGCGAAACCGTTTGAGTTGCCCAACACTTCCTGCACCACTTCGTCGAGGCTCTTATCGATGCCTTTCTTCTCGAACGCCATGGTGAGTGAGCCGTCTGGCAACACGTAATTCATGTCGGTCTTCATCCAGTCAAACACTGGCATGAAGTTGTAGCAGATCACTTTCACGCCGACTTCAGCGAGGTTGCGGATGCTCTGCTTGTAGTTCTCAATGAATTGATCGCGGCTCGGCAGGCCGATCTTGATGTCATCATGAATGTTGACGCTCTCGATCACTTCCACCGTCAGACCGGCGGCATGTACCTGATCAACCAGTGCTTTGATCTTATTTTTCGGCCAGGTTTCCCCAACGGGGACGTCATACAGCGCGCCCACTACGCCACGTACACCCGGCACCTGGCGAATATATTCCAGCGAAACTTTATCTTCTTTGGGACCAAACCAACGCATTGTCAGTTGCATAATCTCATCCACCGTCATCGTGTTACTGCGATAACTGTTAAACTACCATTCTAGTAAACATGATCCCAGCATCGACCCGCGAATATCTCTTGATCCGCGTCACAGAACACAATTTCTTCGGCTAAAGCGCAAAGCCCCGTTTTCCAATGAGATGCTGATCACACTTTAATGTCACAGATTCGGTACGCGAAAACGTGACTGCCCTCGATCCCTCGTCAGACGCAATTCCCTACTATAAGCCTCGAAGTTGTACATGATTGTCCATAGACAACTCTGAATGTTCAGGTGCGCGCCATGAAAACATTGAGTAAGAGTTCGCAGGTTCCGCTCTATCAACAGGTGGTGGAGTGGATTCGCGAGAGTATTTATACCGGCGATCTGGTGGAGGATGACCGCATTCCTTCGGAGTTTCAGATCATGGATATGCTCGACGTCAGTCGCGGCACGGTGAAAAAAGCCGTGGCGCAGTTAGTGAAAGAAGGTGTGCTGGTGCAAGTGCAGGGCAAAGGCACCTTCGTTAAGAAAGAGAATATCCGCTATCCATTGGGGGAAGGGTTGCTCTCTTTCGCCGAATCACTGGAAAGCCAGCAAATTAATTTCAGCACGCAGGTGATCGCCACGCGGGTTGAACCGGCCAACCGTTATATTGCCGAGAAGTTACGCATTAAACTGGGGCAGGAAATTCTTTATCTGGAGCGATTGCGTTATATCGATGATGAAAGAGTGATGCTGATTGAGAATCGCATCAATATGGAACTGGTGCCCGGCATCGCCGAGGTGGATTTTAATCACAATAACCTGTTTCCCACCATCGAACGATTATCGCAACAGAAAATACGTTATTCCGAAAGCCGCTATGCGGCGCGCTTAATAGGTAATGAACGCGGACATTTTTTGGATATCAGTGAGGATGCACCGGTACTGCATTTAGAGCAGTTGGTGTTTTTCTCACGCGAATTGCCGGTGGAATTCGGCAATGTCTGGTTAAAAGGGAATAAATATTATTTGGGCACCGTTCTGCAACGAAGAGAGGTAAGCTGACATGCCATTAGTCAACGGTCATCAATTTATTCGTCAACTGGAAAATAAGCGCGTGCTGGCCGGCGCCTTTAATACCACCAATCTGGAAACTACGCTCGGCATATTAAATGCGATTGAACGCAGTAACGTGCCGAATTTTATTCAAATCGCGCCCACCAATGCGCGTTTGTCCGGCTATGACTACATCTATGAAATGGTGCAGCGCCGTGCCGCACAGATGGATGTGGCGATCAGCCTGCATCTCGATCACGGCCGCAATATGGATGATATACGCCAGGCGGTGCGTGCCGGATTTACTTCCGTAATGATCGATGGGGCTGCGCTGCCGTTTGAAGAGAACATCAAGCTGACGCGTCGGGCCGTGGAATTCTGCCAGAACTACAACGTGCCGGTGGAAGCTGAGCTGGGTGCGATTCTGGGTAAAGAAGACGATCACGTCAGCGAAGCGGATTGCAAAACCGATCCGCAGCAGGTGGTGGAGTTTGTGCGCGAAACTGGCTGTGACCTGCTGGCGATTTCGGTCGGTAATGTGCACGGACTGGATGATATTCCGCGCATCGATTTGCCGCTCCTTGCTGAGATTGCGCAGATCACGCCCATCCCGCTGGTGATCCACGGCGGTTCCGGTATCGCGGACAGCATCTTGCAGCAGTTTGTTAATCATCGGGTGGTGAAAGTGAACATCGCCAGCGACCTGCGCCGTTCCTTTATCACCAGCGTCGGTCACGCATGGCAGAAAAACCACAACGAAGCCAATCTGGCGGCGGTGATGGCTGATGCACGACAGGCGGTGGAACATGAGGTCTACGCGAAGATTCTGCGTTTGAATGATATCAGTGAGGCCGCGTATGCAGGGGATCCAGTTTAAGCCGCACTACGTGCAGCACCTCAATGAGGGGCTGAGTGTCGATCAAGTGATTTGCCAACTGGCACAGCCGCTGGTGGATGAAGCGCTGGTTGTCGCGGATTTTGCCGATCATGTGCTGGCGCGTGAGCAGGATTTCCCCACCGGTTTACCGACGGAACCGGTTGGCGTAGCGATTCCGCATACCGACCATCGCCATGTGCGCCACAACGCCATCAGTATCGGCATTCTGCCGCAGCCGGTGACGTTTGCCGATATGGGCGGCGAGCCAGAACCGGTGCCGGTACGCGTAGTGTTTCTGCTGGCACTGAGTGAAAGCAATAAGCAATTAAATGTGTTGGGCTGGATTATGGAACTGATTCAGGATAGCGATTTTATGCAGCAGTTATTGCTGCTCAACGATCAGCAGATTTATCAACGCATCACAGAAACCATGACCGAACGAGGTGAAGTATGAGCCAGACGATTTTATTTGTATGCGCTACCGGAATTGCCACATCGACTGCCGTGACAGAGAAGGTCATGGAATATTGCCAGGAGCACGGTCTTAATGTGAATTACTCTCAAACCAATGTCGCTTCTCTGCCAAATAATACGGACGGAGTAGCACTGGTGGTTTCCACCACTAAAGTGCCTTATGAATTAGATATTCCGGTGGTTAACGGCTTACCGATTATTACAGGTATAGGCGAAGAGAAAGTGCTGGAAAAAATTGTCGAAATTTTGAAAAACAAATAACCACTTATTTATTTAATCCGATTGCAATAATGGGGCGCTAACGCCAGGTCCGTTTACGCCCGTCATAAGGGGTCTGCCATGAATGAAATCGCTCATAGCCTCTACACCGTGGTGCAATATATATTGGGTTTTGGCCCAACCGTATTATTGCCGCTGGTGCTGTTTATTCTTGCACTGTGCTTTAAGGTCAAACCGGCCAAAGCCTTGCGCTCTTCGTTAACCGTAGGGATTGGCTTCGTCGGGATCTACGCCATCTTCGATATTCTCACCAGTAATGTTGGCCCGGCTGCGCAAGCAATGGTAGAGCGCACCAATATTAACCTGCCAGTGGTGGATCTCGGCTGGCCGCCGCTTTCCGCCATTACCTGGGGATCGCCGATTGCACCGTTTGTTATTCCGCTCACTATATTAATCAACGTGGCGATGCTGGCAATGAACCGCACCCGCACTGTCGATGTGGACATGTGGAACTACTGGCACTTTGCGCTGGCTGGTACGCTGGTTTACTACAGCACAGGCAGTTTCTTCCTCGGATTGCTGGCCGCCGCCATTGCCGCGATTGTGGTGCTGAAACTGGCTGACTGGTCCGCGCCGATGGTGCAGAAATACTTTGGTCTGGAAGGAATTTCACTGCCGACGCTGTCAGCCGTGGTGTTCTTCCCGGTGGGCTTGCTGGTGGACAAAATCATCGACAAGATCCCCGGTCTTAATCGTATCCACATCGATCCACAAACCGTGCAGAAGAAGCTGGGTATCTTTGGTGAGCCGATGATGGTCGGCACCATTCTGGGCCTGCTGCTGGGGGTGATTGCCGGTTATGACTTCAAGCATATCCTGCTGCTCGGCATCAGCATTGGCGGCGTGATGTTTATTCTGCCACGCATGGTACGCATCCTGATGGAAGGCCTGTTGCCGCTGTCGGAAGCGATCAAGAAGTACCTCAACACCAAATACCCTGGCCGTGACGATCTTTATATCGGGCTGGATATCGCGGTGGCAGTGGGCAACCCGGCGATCATCTCTTCCGCGCTGCTGCTGACGCCGATTTCCGTGTTCATCGCCTTTATCCTGCCAGGCAATCAGGTGCTGCCGCTGGGCGATTTGGCGAACCTCGCGGTGATGGCTTCGATGATAGCGCTGGCCAGCCGTGGCAACATCTTCCGTACCGTGCTGGCGGCGATACCGGTAATCGTGGCGGATCTGTGGATTGCGACCAAAATTGCGCCGTTTATTACCGGCATGGCGAAAGACGTGAACTTCAAGTTTGCCGAAGGCTCCAGCGGTCAGGTCTCCAGCTTCCTCGACGGCGGTAACCCGTTCCGCTTCTGGCTGCTGGAAATCTTCAACGGCAACGTGATAGCGATTGGCCTTGTGCCGGTGGTGGGTCTGGTGCTGTGGGGCATCTTCCGTCTGACACGAGGTGCCGTGTATGCCTGATAATGCTGCGGCCATCGTCATTGATATCGGTACGACTAACTGTAAAGTCGCCTGTTTTTCTCGTCGGGACGCGTCACGACTGGATGAGCGTAAGTTCGTCACACCCAAAATCACTTCACCCACTGGCAACGTCGATTTCGATATCGAAGCGCTGTGGCAGCAAGTGGTGGCGACGATGCGCAGCCTGATCGCGGCAACGGATTGCCCGGTGACGCATATCAGTATTGCCAGCTTCGGTGAGTCCGGCGTGTTTCTCGACGAGGCTGGCAATATCCTGACGCCGATGCTGGCCTGGTATGATCGCCGGGGCGAAGAGTATCTCGCCACTTTAACCGAAGCGGACAGTCAGCGGCTTTACCAAATCACTGGCTTACCGCTGCACAGTAATTATTCTGCCTTCAAAATGCGCTGGCTGCTGGATAACTATGCGCTGCGTGGGCGCAACGATTTGCGCTGGCTGCATGCGCCGGAAGTGCTGTTGTGGCGCTTAACCGGTGCACAGCGCACTGACACCACGCTAGCCAGCCGCACGCTGTGTCTCGATCTCCAGCAGGGAAGCTGGTCGGCGCAGGCCGCCGATATTTTGCAACTGCCGCTGGATGCTTTTGCACCCCTGCTGGCGCCGGGGGAAGTGGCGGGATGGGTGACGCCAGCGTGTCGTGAGGCACTGGGTTTAACCCAGCCGGTGAGCGTTACGTTGGCAGGACACGATCATATGGTGGGCGGGCGGGCGTTGCAGCTGCAAACGGGCGAGGTACTGAACTCTACCGGCACCACCGAAGGCATTTTACTGCTGCAACCGCAGCCGTTACTCAATGAGCAGGCCCGGCGTGACAAATTAGCGAATGGACGTTATTCGCTGGACAACCATTTCACGCTGTTCGCCTCACTGCCGGTGGGCGGCTTTGCGCTGGAGTGGGTCAGCACTACTTTCCGACTGTCACGCGAGGAGATCGATGCCGCGTTGGTGCAAGCCACGCTGCGCTATCTGAGTGATGAGTGGCAGCCAGAAGGGTTACCGCTGTTTATCCCGCATCTGCGCGGCTCCGGCTCGCCTTACAAAAACCGCCATACGCGCGGGTTGATGTACGGTCTGAGCGATACGTTGCCGCACGATGAACTGCTGCTCACCGTGCTACTCGGGCTGACCATGGAGTTTGCCAACTGCTTTACCTGTTTTGCGGTGCCAGCTGGCCCCGCACTGAAAGTGATTGGCCCGGCCACGCGCAATCCGCTGTGGCTCCAGCTCAAGGCCGACAGTCTGGCGCGAACGGTAGAAGCCATTGCCTTTGATGAAGCGGTGTCCGTGGGTGCGCTGCTGATTGCCTGCGCGGATGTGCCTCCGCCGGAAGTGCGTGTGGCGCAGCGCTATCAACCCGACCCACAACGCAGCCGCGCCTTGCAGCGTTATCAGCAGCGCTGGCAGGCGTTCTATCAATTTAAATTGCAGCAGGAAGGCGTTATTTCCCCCATTAACCAGGAGAACTGTCATGTTGAGTCAAACCGTTACCGTGAAAAATAGTACTGGCATCCATGCACGCCCGGCGGCACAGCTGGTCAAAGCGTTAAAAGGCCATGACTGCCGGGTTACGCTGCGCTATGAGGGTAAGGACGTCAACGCCAGCAGTATGATGAACATCATGCGTGCCGGTATCAAAGCGGGTGGCAGTGTGGAAGTGTTGTGCGAGGGTGGTGATGAAGCGGGTGTACTGCATCAGGTCGTGACCATGTTTGATCAGCGCTTTGGCGAATCAGAGTAGATCCACAGGGCGCTAGCCCAGTCGGCTGGCGCGCTTTCCACTGCCTGACGGGATTAAAGAAAGTTTTGTTAGCTGAAATAACCTCAATGCTTCGCCGTTCACTCTGAGCTTGATGCAATTTCCCGCTGCTAATCGGCTTTTCAATTGTTTTATTTATCAGAAACTTCCTGGCAGGCAAAATAGTCATTATTTCCTCTCCGTCAGCCATCATGTCCGAAGAAGCGCTACGTCAGCAGGTCCAGAACCTGAAAAAGCATAATGCGCGCTTAAAGCGCATAGCGCATGACGCGCGTAACAAGCTGAGTGCGGCGCTGGACGGAACCGGTTTATGTTTGTGGCAGCTGGATATTCCCAGCGGCAAGCTGGTGATTTTCAATCGACGCTGGGGTTCGATGCTGGGTTTCCAGCCGAAAGAGACCAAAGCGCAGTTTGAAGTCTGGCGCGAACGCCTGCACCCCGATGACGCCGATGAAGTGCTCAAGGCGTTTTACGATCATATCGAAGGGCGCGCACCTTACTATGAAGCGCTGCACCGCATGCTGGGTAAGAACGACAAAATTACCTGGGTGCTGGATCGCGGGCGCGTCACCGAATGGGATGAAGAGGGCAATCCGCTTAAAGTCACCGGCACGCATATCGATATGACCAAGGAGAAGCAGTATGAAGCGCAGCTCTCTTCTCTGGCTCATCACGATCCGCTGACCGGCCTGACCAACCGCCACGCGCTGCATACCCAATTCAGTAAAATGAAAGCGCAGGGACCGCTGTGCGTGGCCTTTATCGATCTCGATAACTTTAAGCATGTGAACGACACGCTCGGCCATCGCAGTGGCGATGAAGTGTTGATTCAACTCAGTCAGCGCATCCTTGATCAGGTGCCACCGAACGTGGTGGTGGGCCGTTTAGGCGGTGATGAGTTTGTGCTGCTGATGCCGTTCCTGATCGACTTCCCCAAAGTGCGTATCATGATGCAGGCGGTGCTGGATGCTGCGCTGACGCCGTTCGATGTGGATAACGGCCATGCGCAGATTGGTGCCTCGATTGGCGTGGCGACGGTGCAATCGCACTTTAACTTCGACGAAGCGTTAACACGTGCGGATGAAGCGATGTACCACATCAAGAAGAACGGCAAACACGGATTTGGTTTAGCAGGATAGACGTTTGTGGCTGGGGGATACCGATCCGCGCCATAGGGAGAGAGTCTATTTGCAG
Organism: Pantoea sp. alder81; assembly: GCF_020179835.1. Classification (GTDB taxonomy): domain Bacteria; phylum Pseudomonadota; class Gammaproteobacteria; order Enterobacterales; family Enterobacteriaceae; genus Pantoea. The sequence continues at coordinate 76,807 of NZ_JAIUDA010000006.1, forward strand.
CAAAGCCCTCTCAGCAGGAGAGGGCTTCAAATCACAGTTCAGTCAAAACGCAAAGCAAGAACAGCCCAGCGCGCCCCAGAATGCATTGTTATCCGACACTGGCACCGAAGACTGGCGCGCGACATCGTGTGAGTGGCTGTGTACGCCACAAGGCCCGCTGCACTGGTGCACTTTCGGCATCATCGCCGCACGTCCATTGGCTTGCGGCGGGGCGCTGCGGTAGTGGCCTGGCACGGTGACCACCGGCGACCACTCAGGCAGCACCGGCACCGGCGGCGGTGACAGCGGCGTGAATCCGCCCGCGGCATACACCACTTCGCCATCGACCAGCGTCAACACCGATTCAATCCCTTTAATCTCCTCTTCCGGCACGCTGAAGAAATCTTTCGATAGCAGCACCAGATCCGCCAACTGACCAACTTTGATCTCACCTTTAGCATTCTGCTCGCTGGAGAACCACGCGCTGCCTTTGGTCCACAGCATCAGCGCAGTTTCACGGTCAATACGCGCATTGTCATCATACAACTGCATGCCGCCGACGGTGCGGCCAGAGACCAGCCAGTACAGCGCAGTCCACGGGTTATAGCTGGCGACGCGCGTGGCATCGGTGCCCAAACCGACTGGTACGCCCGCATCTAACATGCGTGCTACCGGCGGAGTCTGTTTGGCGGCTTCTTTGCCGTAGCGATCAACAAAGTACTCACCCTGGAATGCCATACGATGCTGTACCGCCAGTCCGCCGCCCAGTGCTTTGACGCGCTCAATGTTAGCTTCGGTGATGGTCTCGGCGTGGTCAAAGAACCAGTGCAGGCCGTTGAACGGAATATCGCGGTTCACTTTCTCGAACACATCCAGCATGCGGCTGATCGATTCGTTATAGGTGGCATGCAGGCGGAACGGCCAGCGATGCTCCACCAGATGGCGCACCACACGCTCCAGTTCATCTTCCATGCCGGGTGCCAGATCGGGGCGTGGCTCAAGGAAATCTTCGAAATCCGCCGCCGAGAACACCAGCATCTCGCCCGCACCGTTGTGACGCAGGAAATCGGTGCCCTGGCCCGGCTTCAGCATATCGGTCCATTTCTCGAAATCGCCCAGCTCGTTACCGGGATTCTGAGTAAACAGGTTGTAGGCGATGCGCACCGTCAGCTGCTTTTTGGCGTGCAGTTCGGAAATCACATCGTAATCATCGGGATAGTTCTGGAAGCCGCCGCCTGCGTCGATGGCGCTGGTCAGGCCAAGGCGATTCAGCTCGCGCATAAACTGACGCGTGGAGTTGACCTGCTGTTCCAGCGGCAGCTTAGGGCCTTTCGCCAGCGTGGCGTACAGCAGCATGGCGTTAGGGCGCGCAATCAGCATGCCGGTCGGGTTGCCGTTGCTGTCACGCTGGATTTCGCCGCCCGGCGGGTTCGGCGTGTCTTTGGTGTAACCGACCACGCGCAGCGCAGCGCGGTTTAGCAGGGCGCGGTCATACAGGTGCAGAATGAATACCGGGGTATCCGGCGCGGCGGCGTTGATCTCGTCCAGCGTCGGCATGCGGCGTTCGGCAAACTGGAATTCGCTCCAGCCGCCCACCACGCGCACCCACTGCGGTGAAGGCGTACGCAGCGCCTGTTCGCGCAGCATGCGTAGCGCATCGGCCAGCGAGGGTACGCCTTCCCAGCGCAATTCCAGATTGTAGTTGAGGCCGCCGCGAATCAGGTGCAGGTGTGAGTCGTTAAGGCCGGGAATACCGGTGTGACCTTTGGCATCAATAATCTGCGTATCGCTGCCGGCAAAGCGCATCACTTCCGCTTCGCTGCCCACCGCGAGAAACTTGCCGTCTTTGATCGCCACCGCAGTGGCTAAAGGGTTGGCGCGATCCACCGTGTGGAATTTGCCGTTGGTAAAAATCAGTGAGGCCGTTGTCATCATCTCTTCTCCAGTTAGATTACGCGTTGCGGCCAATAAGCCACTGTTTTAACACACGAGTTACCATCGGCATCCACAAGAACACCACCAGTGCCACTACGCTGGCATCATTCAGCAAGTGGCCCCACAGCGTGCCGTGCGCGGCGGGCAACACCTGATTCCAGAACCACGGCACCAGGTTGGTAGAGGGAAAAATCACGCCCAGCGTCAGTAAGTATTGTTTCCATTTCGCCGGTTTGACCTGGCCTTTTTGCGTCGGGGTGAACCAGAACGCGGCACCGGGGCGTACTTCGATATGTTCCGGCTGCGCCAGCATCGCGGGCAGGTCTTTGATCAACGCTTTGCGCTGATCTGATTTTAGCCAGGCGTACAGCTCATCCAGTCCGGTAAAACGAATCAGCACGGTGTACGCATTGTCACCATGCACCGGGCGCAGTACGTTGACGCCGAGGTGTCCAGGAAAGCTCGCGGCCTGCGGCATGATGGTGTCGAGCCACTGCTCATAACTGGCCTGCTGTTCCGGCAGGATGCTGTGGGTAATCACCAGCGTGACGTGGTTGGCTTGTTGTGAGTAATTCATCGTAAGTTCCCGAGTTTCCGCTGGTGAAAGTGCTTGCGTCGTTGAGTAAAAAAATACGAAATGAGAGCGTTTATTGATAACGGATAGATTTTGGGTTGTTGTTCAACAATTTTTGGGGAGGCATGGGGAATGCGTTTAAACCTTGAGGCGCTGCTGATTTTGGATGCGTTGGATCGCCACGGCACCTTTGCCGCTGCGGCTGCGCGCTTGTTTAAAACTGCGTCGGCGTTGAGCTATACCGTGCAAAAAATGGAGAGCGATCTCAAGATCACGCTACTCGACCGCTCCGGCCATCGCGCCACCTTCACTCCGACCGGTCGCTTGATGCTGGAAAAAGGCCGCACTCTGCTGCGCGCGGTCAACGAGTTAGAGCAACAGGCGCGCTATGTCGAAAGCGGCTGGGAAAGCCAGTTGGTGATCAGCGTCGATGCCTCGCTGCCGTTTCGCATTCTCACTCCGTTGATCGATCAGTTTTATCAGGAGCATCCGCATACTCAGCTGCAATTCCGCCAGGACGTGCTTTCTGGCTGCTGGGAAGCACTCAACTATGGCGAAGCGGACATTGTCTTTGGCGCGGTGCAGGAACCCGCCACGCGCAAAGAGATTGTCTGCCAGCCGCTGGGTTGGCTGGATTATGTATTTGCAGTCGCGCCGGAGCATCCTCTCGCTTCAGCACCCGAGCCGCTGCTGCGCGAACAGATTCGCCAGTACCGTGCGGTGACAGTGCACGACTCGTCTCGTCATGGCGCAGGTATCGATTTACGCGTGCTGGATGAGCAGAAAACCCTGAGCGTGCACGACTTCCCGGCGAAACTGCAGGCGCAGCTGGATGGTTTGGGCTGTGGTTATCTGCCGCTGTATCTGGCAAGACCGCATCTGGAGAGCGGGGCGCTGGTGGTGCGTCAGCTGGATAGCGAATGCCGCCGCGATATGGCGTATCTGGCGTGGAATGAAACCGCGACCGGCAATGCGGCCACCTGGTGGCGTGAGCACCTGCTCACGCTGCCAGGGTTGCAGGAAATTTATACGCCCGCGTAAAGCGTCGTTATATCGCAATGTGGTGACTGACCTGAGGGGCTTCTTCACCCTGATGATATTGCAGAACGGCCTGCTGAAGTTCGGCATCGGCGTGCGACACACGCTGGTGCTGACGCATATGTTCCTGCCAGGATTCCACCATAAACCACTCCAGCAGCGCAGTGGGGTCGTCGGTTTGCTCCATTAATCCCCATGAATAGGCGCCATCGCGACGGCGTGACTGCGCCAGCTTATGAATCGCTTTTTTGAACGCGGCGCGATCTTCCTGCGGCACGCGGTAGCGAATCTGAATCAACACCGGCCCATGACGCACATCGACATCGTCGTGCACAACCGGCATGGCCCAATGCTCAGCGGGTTGCAGATCCGCTTCACCCGCAGGCAGCGACAGACGTTTCAGCAGCAGGGCAGTAATCACCAGACCAGCCCCGGCAATCAATAGTGTGCTGGCCAGACCGAGCTGCTGCGCGATCAAACCCCACGCCAGACTGCCAGCGGCCAATGTGCCGTTGAACACCATCAGATACACCGCCAGACCGCGACCGCGCACCCAATCCGGCAGCACCGCCTGTGCCACGCCATTCAAAGTGGTCAGCGCAATAATCCAGCCGACCCCCAGCACCAGCATCAACACTAGCGCCAGCCACTGCGGCGGGCTCATCGCCAGGGCCAGCATCACCAGCGCACTGAGCACCGCAGAGAGCAGCATCAAACCATCGTTACTCAGCTTGCTACGCAGACGCGGCAACAGCAGCGCACCGGCAATCGCGCCGCCGCCTACCGCACCCAGCAGCAAACCATAAAAACCGGCTGTACCGTGCAGCATGGTGCGCGCTACCAGCGGCAGCAGCGCCCAGATGGCACTGGCAAAGGCGAAGTACATCGCAGCGCGGAACAACACACGGTGCAGTTCACGGCTGGCTTTGACATAGCGCAGGCCCGCGCGGAAGGCACCAAAAAAGTGTTCGTTGAGTTCGGTTTTGGCTTTCGCCGGACGTTTCCAATACAGCAGGGCAGCAATAACGAAAAAATAACTCGCCACATCGGCACCGTATGCCGCCATGGCGCCTAAACTTGCCAGCAGTAAACCGCCGGTAGCGGGGCCGATGGCGCGGGCAATATTGATGCCCAGCGAGTTGAGCGCCACGGCGTTTTTCAGCTCATGGCGCGGCACCAGTTCGGGGACAATCGCCTGCCAGGCCGGGCCAAACAGCGCGGCACCAATGCCACCGACAAAGGTCAGGCCGATCAGCCATTCCACGGTGAGCCAGTGATTGTGCGACAGCACCAGCAGGGTGCCGCTGACGCTGGCCATCAGAATCTGCACCACGATCAGCAGACGGCGGCGATCGACGATATCGGAGAGCACGCCAGCGGGCAGCGCCAACAGGAACACTGGCAAGGTGGCCGCGGTTTGCATCAAAGCCACGGCGGTCGGGTTATCGGATAATCCGGTCACCAACCAGGCGCTGGCAACGTCGCGGATAAAGCTGCCGGTGTTGCCGAGTACCGAGGCGGTCCAGATCAGGGCGAACAGCCCGTAAGCGAAGGGAGAAAAAGCGCCGCCGCGCGGTGTCGTTGGGTTTTGCTGGCTCATCATCGTGTTCCTGTAAATGTGCGATGTATGCACCTTACGAATCCCGCGAGGCGCTTGATAGCGGAAAAAATCGGCCAACTTGTTCAGGCTTTTTTGACAGCCTTTAAGGGCAAAAATCTTTGAACAAGTTGTCAAAATCTCTGCTTTAGGTTTTTGCAGCAACCGAATGTAGTTTGATTAGCAGACACAACATCACTCACTTAACGGAGCAAAAAACATGAGCACATTCAAAGCGAAAGACGGCGTTAACCTCTACTACAAAGATTGGGGCAAAGGTCAGCCAGTGCTGTTCAGCCACGGCTGGCCGCTGGATGCGGATATGTGGGATAGCCAGCTGAATTTCCTCGCCGAGCGCGGCTATCGTGCCATCGCGTTTGACCGTCGCGGCTTTGGTCGCTCCGAGCAGCCGTGGGAAGGTTACGATTACGATACCTTCGCCGATGATATCCATGCGCTGATTGAGCATCTGCAACTGGACGACATCACGCTGGTGGGCTTCTCGATGGGCGGCGGTGACGTTTCTCGCTATATCGGTCGCTACGGCACGGCGAAAGTGAAAGGGCTGGTGCTGCTGGGCGCGGTGACGCCCATCTTCGGTAAAACGGATGATCATCCGGAAGGGGTTGAGGCGGCGGTGTTTGATGGTATTAAAGCGGGTCTGCTAAAAGATCGTGCGCAGTTTATCAAAGACTTTGCCACGCCGTTTTATGGGGCCAACGCGGGTCAGACTATTTCAGATGGCGTGATGACGCAGACGCTGAACATTGCGCTGCTGGCCTCACTGAAAGGCACGATTGATTGTGTGACAGCCTTCGCCGAGACGGATTTCCGCGCCGATATCGCCAAAGTCGATGTGCCGACGCTGGTGATCCACGGTAGCAACGATCAGATTGTACCCTTTGAAGCCACCGGTAAGCTGGTGCACGAGATGATTGAAGGGTCAGAGCTGAAAGTGTACGAGAACGGGCCGCACGGTTTTGCGGTGACTCACCAGGATCAGCTGAACGACGATCTGCTGGCATTCCTGCAGGGAAATAAATAAGCGGATGTTGTGTAGCGGCGCGATTGATTGTGTTAACTGGCAGCAATATTGCTGCCATCAGATGCGCGGCTTCGATAACGTTCGGTGATAAAAAAGGGCGCCGAGGCGCCCTTTCTGTTTTTTAATCCGCCAGCAGATGCCCGTACATGGTCATCAATCGACGCGTTACGCCGTTGGTCCAGCCAAAGCCATCCTGCAGCGGATATTCACCACCGCCACCCGGACGGGCACGATCGCCGCTGATGTCATACTTCTCTACCAGCTTGTGATGCAGCGAATAGAAGTTCTTCACCGTGGTCAGCCAGTTAACGGCAATCTCTGTCGCCAGCGTCTCTTCACCGTAATGATTCAGGCCAACTATCGCCATCCACTGCAGCGGCGCCCAGGCGTTCGGTTTGTCCCACTGTTCACCGCTTTCTACCATCGATGTCAGCAGGCCGCCCTGAGTCAGCAGCAATTGACGCAGCGCAATAGCTTGCAGATGCGCCTGCTCTGGCGAAGCCAGGCCGAGGAACAGCGGCACCACCGCCGCAGCCGTAAAGGCACCAAAACGCTCATCGCGCCAGTTGTAATCGCGGTAAACGCCTGCGGTGTCATCCCACAGGTAACGATGGATCGCCTGCTTACGCGTATCGGCTTTTTTCTGCCACGCCAGCGCCGTCAGCTCTTCACCTTTGGCGTGTGACAGCGTGGAGATCATCAGCTCAAGCTTGTAGAGAAACGCATTCAAGTCCACCGGAATGAACTGGGTAGTGCGAATGCTGGCCAGACGTTGCGGATCGCGCAACCAGCGGGATGAGTAATCCCAGCCCGATGCCGCACCCGCACGTAAATCACGATACACCTCATTCGCCGGGCGGCTCGATTTACTGGCGGTTTCCACATCTTCCATCCACGACTCATCACGCGGCGTGTCGCGGTCATCCCAGTAACGGTTAAGCAGTGAACCATCCGGCATACGCACCACATGGCGGTAGGCCTGATGCGGCATCAGCTCGCCGGCCCCATCCATCCAGAACTGATACTCTTTCATCAGTTGATCGAGATAGCGTTTGGCACCGCGAATCCCGTCCTCTTCAAACAGCTCCACCATCAAAGCGAAAACAGGCGGCTGTGAGCGGCTGAGATAATAAGTCCGATTGCCGTTAGGCACGTGACCGTAGTTATCGATCAGCCACGCGAAGTTATCTGCCATGTCGCGCAGCAGATCGTCACGCCCGGCATCCGCGAGGCCGAGCATGCTGAAATAGGAGTCCCAATAATAGGTCTCACCAAAACGCCCGCCAGGCACCACATAAGGTTTTGGCAGCGGCAGCAGCGACGAGTGTGATAAATGCTGTTGCGGCATCTTGGTTAACACGGGCCACAGCTCGTCGATATGTTCCGTCAGGGATTTATCCGGATTGGAAACATAAAAACTTTCATTCACCTGCGGCAAATAAAAATGGTCGTGCACGAATTTTTCGAGATCGAATTCGGCCGAGCGACGCGTGCGGCGATAGCGGATTAATATATCCAGCGGATCAAATTTTGGCGCGCAGTCCGGGAAGGTTTTTCCATCCGCGAATATGCGCGACATCTGCACGTGCTCGAACAGCTCAAGATAGCGATCGGCAGGGGTGAGCGCATCTGGCGCGGGCAGACCCTGGATCAGCTCCGGTTCCGGCTCGGAATCCTCCATGCCTTCGCGGATAAATTCGTGAGGATCGTATTGATACCCCAGATCAGCATGGGCTTCGTGTTCCCCGAAAGCTTGACGTTGCTGGTTAGTATTAATAGCGGCCTCCTGAAATTGCCTGGTTGCTCAAAGGACAAATTATAGAGCTTTGAATAGCCGAGACAACAATGCGAAATATCTATGAACGTAATAAATCTTGTCGATTGATCCGGCTTTTTAGTGAATTTACAGCGATTACAACAAGCTATATTTCAGGAAATGAAAGCAGTGTTTTAAATGGTGGTTCAAATCAGCGCACAGAATTATCTGTAAATAAGAAAATCGCCATTATTTGGCTTAAATATCGCGCTTTGCTTTGATCATTTGGTGGCATACGAGACGGGAATCAGGCCAGCTTACGCTGGCCTGAACAAGCATTACTTCGCCAGCGTGGCTTTAATCACCTCAGCATACGGCGTGGTGGGGCGACCAATCAGTTTGCTCAGCGCACGGCTGTCATCGAACAAGCCACCTTGCGCGGCGCCGGCATCGGAATCTGCCAGCAACTCTGCCAGCGCATCTGGCAAACCGGCACCTTTCAGCGCGGCTTCGAACTCCGCAGGCGGCAGGTTGATGTAATCCACTTGCTCACCAGACTGTTTAGCAATCTCAGCGCTGAATTCGGCCAGCGTGTAGCTCTCATCGCCAGCCAGTTCATACACTTTACCCGCCTGATCGTCACGGCTGATGACTTCAGCCGCTGCGGCGGCATAATCCTCACGTGAGGCTGAAGCGATGCGACCTTCACCGACCGCGCCAATAAAGGCGTGATGCGCCAGCGCCGGGGCAATGCTGGCGGCGTAGTTTTCGGTGTACCAGCCATTACGCAGCAGGGCATACGGCACGCCGGAGGCTTGCAGCATCGCTTCCGTGGCGCGGTGCTCTACGCCCAAACCTAACGACGAGGTATCCGCATGCAGCAGGCTGGTGTAAGCGATAAATTTCACGCCCGCTGCTTTTGCCGCATCAATCACCGCCTGGTGCTGCGCTTCACGCTGGCCGACTTCGCTGGAAGAGATCAGCAGCAGTTTGTCGACGCCGCTAAACGCGCTTTTCAACGTTTCCGGCTTGCTGTAATCCGCCGCGCGTAACGTCACGCCCAGCGCTTTCAAATCGTCTGCTTTCTCAGGTGAACGCACTGCCGCAATCACTTCGCTGGCAGGCACTTTTTTCAATAACTCGTTAATCACTAAACGGCCCAGTTGGCCTGTAGCACCGGTAATCGCAATCATGATGTTCTCCTTCAGTTTGAGCTGGAATGAAATCAGCCTAAGGGATAAACTAACTTTTAGTAAGTACTTACAGATTTGTTAGTTTGGAAGAGGCAGCATAAATGTCTGAAAAATTGAGTAATAAATTTATTCGTGGCGAGCTGCTCAATGTGAATTGCCCTTCACGCGACGTGCTCAAACGCATCACCAGCCGCTGGAGCGTATTGGTATTATTAGCGCTGCGCGAAGAAACGCTGCGTTTTAGTGAGCTGCGCCGCAAGATTGGTGGCGTCAGCGAACGCATGCTGGCGCAAACGCTGCGCTACATGGAAGAAGATGGATTTATCGAGCGCATCGCCTATGAAGTGGTGCCGCCGCATGTGGAGTACCGCCTGACGCCGCTCGGGCGTGAAGTCGAAGGCCATGTGATTGGCCTGGCCGACTGGCTGGAAAGCAATGTGCATCGCATTGTGAAGGATAACGCGGAGGCGTAGCGGCGCTATTTATCACGCCACTACCCCCATCAACAGCACACTTAAGCGTGCAGATACTTCTCAAACCACCCCAACGTCCGGCTCCACGCCAACTCTGCTGCCGCTTTGTCATAACGCGGGGTCGAATCATTGTGGAAACCATGATTCACGCCGGGATAGATATAGGCTTCATAGGTTTTATGGTTGGCTTTCAGCGCCTCTTCATACGCTGGCCAGCCTTCGTTGATGCCTTTGTCTAATGCGGCATAGTGCAGCAGCAGCGGGGCGTTGATGCGCGGCACGTCTTCCGCTTTGGGCTGGCGACCATAAAACGGCACAGCACAAGCCAGTTCCGGGAAGGCCACTGCAGCTGCATTGGCCACGCCGCCGCCATAACAGAAGCCGGTGATGCCGACTTTGCCGGTGCCTTCTTCGTGATGCATCAAAAAATCCACAGCGGCAAAAAAGTCGTTCATCAACTTGGTGGGATCGACTTTGGCCTGCATCGCGCGGCCTTCCTCATCATTGCCGGGATAACCGCCCATCGAGCTCAGACCATCCGGTGCCAGCGCGATATATCCGGCTTTCGCCACGCGGCGTGCGACATCTTCAATGTACGGATTCAGTCCGCGATTTTCGTGTACCACCACTACCGCGCCCACTTTGCCGGTTGCTTTGGCAGGACGCACCAGATAGCCGCGCACCTCGCCATGACCCTGCGGGGAAGGGTAGTGGATGTATTCGGGTTTGATCTCGGGATCGGTGAATTCTACCTGCTGCGCCAGCGCATAGTTGGGGCTCATGGCGGTGAGCAAGGTGGCTCCGGTCATGCCGGCGATGGTGAATTTGGCAGCAAGGGTGATGAACTCACGTTTGCTGATCCTGCCGTGTGCGTAATAGTCGTATAACTCAAGCAGTTCCTGGGGAAAATCCTGTGCGGTAAGACGGGTCATAACCTCTCCTTCGCTGATTAACCGATGGCTTTGCTGCTATAAAAAAAGCACAGCGGGTTAACGCTTGCAAACGCTATGCCGCAAAGCGTTAAGAGAGAGAGAGGAGCGTAATGTGTCGGGCCCAGACCTGGAAAATATATCCTTTGGTTTTAAAAAAGGGCTATTTTAATTAACAATTGAGATAAGGTCATGTTGTCTGGAATTATTGACACGCTATCTAGCGAGAAATTTAATTAACCTTCCTGTCGTCCGCACTAAAAAATAATTAAATGAGCGAGTTAACTGATAACGCTGAAATCTTAGCGGGAAGATTAATAACAACGTCGTTACAATAAGCGAGGGCTGTTAACCTTAGGTCAGTCATATCAATCAATTAGTCTCTGACCGAGACAATGATCGCCATCAAAAAATACTGTTATAGTTTTATAGACTTCCTCTGTTTATTTTCGTTCTGACTGCTTCCCTTTACATTAGTGCGACCTTTCTTCCGATATGACGAAATAGTTTCCCGCACGCTGTTGTTAATTATAAGTAAAAATTCCAGTGCACTTTGTGGCAATGAGGTAAGCAATGTTTGGATTAGATGCCTTTCACCTGGCAAGGATACAGTTCGCCTTTACTGTCTCCTTCCATATTATCTTTCCGGCCATCACCATCGGTCTCGCCAGTTTCCTGGCGGTACTTGAAGGGATGTGGCTGAAAACCCGTAACGAGACCTATCGCGATCTCTACCATTTTTGGTCCAAGGCCTTTGCCGTGAATTTCGGTATGGGCGTGGTCTCCGGGCTGGTAATGGCCTACCAGTTCGGGACGAACTGGAGTGGTTTCTCGCAGTTTGCTGGCAGTATCACCGGTCCGCTGCTCACCTATGAAGTGTTAACCGCCTTCTTCCTGGAAGCGGGTTTCCTTGGGGTGATGCTGTTCGGTTGGAACCGCGTCGGTCCGGGTCTGCACTTCTTCGCCACCTGCATGGTGGCGTTGGGCACCATTTTCTCGACCTTCTGGATTCTGGCCTCTAACAGCTGGATGCACACCCCTCAGGGCTACATCATTGAGGGTGGCGTCGTGGTGCCGCAGGATTGGTTGAAAATCATCTTTAACCCGTCATTCCCGTTCCGTTTGCTGCACATGTCCACCGCTGCCTTCCTGGCGAGCGCCTTCTTTGTCTGCGCTTCTGCGGCCTGGCATCTGCTGCGCGGCAATGACAATCCAGCCGTGCGCAAGATGTTCTCGATGGCGCTGTGGATGGCGCTGATTGTCTCACCGATTCAGGCATTTCTGGGGGATGCGCACGGCCTTAACACGCTGGAGTATCAGCCAGCAAAAATCGCGGCGATTGAAGGGCACTGGGAAAACAAGCCGGGTGAGCCTACGCCACTGATTCTGTTCGGTGTGCCGGATATGGAGCAGGAGCGCACCAAATATGCGCTGGAGATTCCCTATCTCGGTAGCCTGATCCTGACGCACAGCCTCGAGAAGCAGATCCCGGCACTGAAAACCTTCCCGAAAGAGGATCGGCCAAACTCCACTGTGATTTTCTGGTCGTTCCGCGTGATGGTGGCGCTCGGCCTGTTAATGATCGGCATGGGGGTGATCAGCCTGTGGCTGCGGGTGAAGAAGCGCCTGTATCAGTCGCGGCCGTTCCTGTGGTTCTGCTTGCTGATGGGGCCATCGGGACTGATCGCCATTCTGGCGGGATGGATCACCACCGAAATGGGTCGCCAGCCGTGGGTGGTGTATGGCGTGCAGCGCACCATTGATGCGGTCTCTGCACATGGCAATCTTCACATGAGCATCAGCCTGATGGCATTCATTTTGGTCTACTGCTCGGTATTTGGTGTCGGTTATCACTACATGATGCGCCTGATTAAACAAGGCCCAGTGACCGGTGAAGGTAGAGAAGTGGCGCACGGTGGCCCGGGCGAGCAACACACTCCGGCTCGTCCGCTCTCAGCGGCCAATACCCATAAGAACGGGGAACGCTAATCATGATCGACTTTTCAATAATCTGGTTTGCCATCATCGTGTTTGGCACCCTGATGTACATCGTGATGGATGGCTTCGATCTCGGCATTGGCCTGCTGCTGCCGTTCAATAAAGATCCGATCGAGCGCGACATGATGGTCAACACCGTGGCGCCAGTGTGGGATGGTAACGAAACCTGGCTGGTTCTGGGTGGCGCAGCGCTATTCGGCGCTTTCCCGCTGGCCTATTCGGTGCTGCTGGATGCGCTATCGATCCCTTTAACTGCCATGTTAATCGGTTTGATTTTTCGCGGCGTGGCGTTTGAGTTCCGCTTTAAAGCCACGGAAGAACATCGTCCGTTCTGGGATAAATCGTTCATCGCCGGTTCGCTGCTGGCGACCTTTAGTCAGGGCGTGGCCGTGGGCGCCATTCTGAACGGCTTCCCGGTATCTGGCCGTGAATACGCCGGCTCAGCGATGAGCTGGCTTGCGCCGTTTCCGCTGTTCTGTGGCGTCGGTCTGGTGATCGCTTATGCATTGCTGGGCTGTACCTGGCTGATTATGAAAACTGAGCACGACCTGCATCGCAAAATGTCAGCGCTGGCCACGCCGCTCACCGTGACGCTGCTGTTGGTGGTCGGCATTATCAGTGTCTGGACGCCGCTAACCCACGCGGATATCGCGCAGCGCTGGTTCTCACGTCCTAACCTGTTCTGGTTCCTGCCGGTTCCGCTGTTGGTGGTGCTGTGCTCGTGGGGGATTGTGCGAGCCATCAAACGTGAGGCGCATTACTCACCGTTTCTATTGACGCTGGCGCTGATTTTTCTTGGTTTCTCCGGCTTGGGCATCAGTATCTGGCCGAACATCGTGCCACCTTCGATCACCATCTGGCAGGCCGCGTCTCCGGCCAGCAGCCAGGCGTTTATGTTGGTGGGCGCTTTACTGATTATTCCGGTTATTCTGGGTTACACCTTCTGGAGTTACTACGTGTTCCGCGGAAAAATCAAAGCCGATGAGGGGTATCATTGATATGCCAATCGAAGTCAGCAAAATGAAAGACAGGGTAACACCGTCGCCATGGTGGAAGCGGGTGATGTGGCTGGTCATTATCTATGGCGCCAGCGTACTGGCACTCGCTATAGTGGCATCACTGTTTCGTATGATGATGAACGCGGCGGGCATGCATACACACTGAGTTTGCGGATTAACAAGTTTCGCAACAGTGTGCACCCCGTTACAAAAATCGCGTGAAGGTCGCTGGTAATGGCGACCTTATTCACATTATCGCAGCGTGAAAATTGACCTTAAAACGTTAGTCACCTAAGCAATTAATGCTTTTCCCGCCTCGTTAGCTTTACTCTTCCTTACGTTAGTAATACGTTTTTGTTATATTTATGTGACTAATCGCGCAAATTCATTACCTTCACACTTATCACTCGATCAAAAAAATCATGCTCAGCCTGAATCTTAAAAAACAGTACATCAACGATCTGGTGGACTGGATAGAGGCGAATCTGACCGACGAGCTTAATATCGATCTGATTACCCTGAAATCTGGTTACTCCAAGTGGCACATGCAGCGCATGTTCAAAGAGATGACCGGCCAAACGCTGGCCTCGTATACGCGCAAACGTCGACTGACCATGTCAGCGATGGCGCTGAAACTGACCAGCATGCCGCTCATCGATATCGCCGTGCGCTTTGGTTTTGATAACCAGCAGAATTTCACGCGGGTGTTCAAAAGTCACTTTTCCATGACGCCGGGCGCCTATCGCCGCATTCCGGAAATGCTCATGAAAGATTTCCACAGCCGTATCTCCACGCAGCGCTCCTGGGTCAATGCGCGTCTGGCGGAGAAACCGGAGCTGCAGTTGTGTGGTGAAGTGATTGAGTGGGAGTGCCGCTTTGGCGAGTACATCGACCATCACAATCAAGTGGTGGCGCAGCATACCCGCGATTTTGTGAACTTTGCGGGTAAGCATGTCAGCCGTGGCTGGTTGGGGTTCCAGTTTAGCCCTGGCGTTAATTCGGCCGATCAGCAGCACATCAGCATGTTCCAGGCGCTGGAGAGCCAGTACGCCGATGTCCTGCCGCGTAACGTGCAGAACTGGACCGGCGAAAGTGGTTTGTATGCCGAAATTGACTGGCACGGTGCGCCGGAGGAGATCAACGCGTTCACCGCCGAGATTTATTACAACCATCTGCCAGCACTGGGCGTGGCACGCCGGGCAGGTAAAGATTTGCTGAAGCTGGATCTGAAATACAGCACGCCAGATCTGTTGCAGGGCACTTTCTACATTCCAGTCTCGACCTGCTGATGCATAAATCGTGCGGTTAACTGTGACTAACCGCACGATTTTATAAAATTATTGCCATAACTGGCGTAAAATCCTCCCTTGAAACCTGATTGGCCGCGTAAAACACCAGCCGCCACACATCAGGCTGGATAATCACCTGCATTCCTGGTCCGCTCTGGACCGTCAAAGTGAAAAAGAAAAAATTATGCGACTTTTACCGTTGTTCCTCATGACAGCGCTTGTGGCGTTTTCCTCGCTGGCAAGTGCTCAGATGGCTGAGCCTTTCTCTCCGCCGGGCGGCCTGCATCCCCATCAGACTCACTGCCAGCAGCATGAAATTGTGGGTGATAACCCGCTGCCGCAGCACAGCCAGGATGACAATAGCTTCGTCAACTGCGGCAACCATCAGGCCTGATTTCCCTCTCGTTTTACCGCGTTCTAACCACTTTATCGATGACACGCCGCACGTTTGATGCGGCGCGATCGTTGCTTGCCGTTGCCCACTAATCGAACTCAACGCTTCTGCAGAGGCATTCGCAGCGGTTCTCTACTGAAACCCCGTCGGCGTTAATACCTGCCCAGGCCACACCGAAAATTCTGCGATTTTTCCCAATAGCATTTTTCGGCATTGCATCGAAGATATATCATAGATATTCTTCCCGGCGTCAGATGAGAATGATTTTCGATAACGTTTGACGTAAACGGCTCTCAAGTTGCGGTATTGTCAGCTGAAGGGTCAGCAATCCTGCCACCCTGGATGGGTACAGCAGGTTCGCATTCAGTAACGCCTTTGTCTGGAGAGATCTCTTGCAAAAAGACACCAACGATCGCGCCCCGAAGCGCGTCCGTAACGAATTACGCTTTCGCCACATCACCGTGGCGAGCAAGACCTTAATCGCCGGGGAGTTCTGGCGCATTGAGTTTACCGGCAGCGATCTGGCAGGCTTTCATTCGCCATCGTTTGACGATCACATCAAAGTATTCTTTCCGGACAGCGCAGGCAGTGCTTTGGCCTTGCCGCAGATGACCGAGGAAGGGATCGTCTGGCCAGGCGGCGTGCGCCCGGCCGCACGTGATTACACCCCTCTGGCGTTTAATGGCGCAGATTCACTGACCCTGGATTTCTATATCCATGAGGGTGGCGTGGCCAGCAGTTGGGCCAATAATGCGAAGCCGGGCGATCAAATCGCCATGGGCGGCCCGCGTGGCTCCTGTGTGGTGCCGGTGGATTATGCCTGCCAGATTTACGTGTGCGATGAGACGGGTTTGCCAGCCTTTAAGCGCCGTTACGCTGAGATGCAGGCGCAGCAGATCCATCTGCTGGCCTACGCCGATGAAACTACCGGGCGTGATTACCTCGGCGACCTGCCGAATGTGCAGGTGACGTGGCTGGGCAGTGGCACTATGCAGGTGGATAACCTCGGGCCGCTGATCGCGCAGCTGGATCAAATCTCACTGCCAACTGAAGAGTACTTCATCTGGCTGACCGGAGAAGGCGAGGCGGTGAAATTGCTGAGCGACTACTTTACGCAACGCCGTGGTGCACACACTGATTTCGTACGCGCTGTGGCCTACTGGCATCAGAAATAACCGACTTCACCGCGCCAACCGCCGCCTGTGTTGAATTTTGCCAGGCGGCAGACTACTATCAACCTCCCTTAATTGACCTCAGGGAAGGCAATGAAACATCAGCGGGATTTTCCATGGCAGTCCGATAATGCACAGCGTGCAATCTGTGCAGGTGCGCGTAAAAAGCGCCGTGAAAGGATGCTGGATGCCAGTGATATCCGCCTGTTGATGCTGCACTTCCTGGCAAATGGATCGGCACATGGCTATGAGCTGATCAAGTCGGTTGAAGAACTCTCGAAAGGGGAGTACTCCCCCAGCCCCGGCATCATCTATCCCAACCTCACTCTGCTTGAAGAGATGGATGCAATCCGCGTGGTGGATGCACACGCGTCGCGTAAGGCGTATGCGCTGAACGAGGGCGGCAAAGCATTACTGGCAGAGAACGGCGACAATATTGCCACCATTATTGAGCGCCTGACGTCATTAGCTGTTCTGGTGAATAACCGCAGTATTCCAGAAGTTGAACAGGCGATTCATCACATTCGGCATACGCTAAACCATCGTTTGTCGCAGGAAGATATTTCTCCTGAGGCGCTGGAAATTGTGATTAACGCCTTGAATGAAGCAACGGAAAAAATCGCCAGCAGTTAACCCTCGCGGGCATTAACGTTGTGATTTTCTGTCAAGGGCGCAATCTGGCGCCCTTATTGAAACACTCTTTAGGGCTTTTTCTTATCCACATGCCCCAACTCGCGATCCGGCCAGCAGAAATCACGCACGCGCTGTTTCAGCGCTGCCGCATCCGGGAATCCGCCTTCCTGTTTACGCTCCCAAATCACCGTGCCATCAATCGAGATTTCAAACACGCCACCCGTGCCAGGTTTCAGCGTCACCGCGCTCAAATCTTCGGCAAAAGTGTGCAGCAGTTCCTGCGCCATCCATGCGGAACGCAGCAGCCAGTTGCACTGAGTGCAGTAGTAAATGGTCACAGCCGGTTTTTGCGACATCGGGTGCCTCTTCTTAATTATTGATAATAAACAAGTTAACAAATTGTGCGGTCTAAGATACATCTTAGTGTAAAGTTTATTGATAATGATTACCAATTGCATTACATTCCTGACGAAATTATTTATTACATAAAATAAGTCCACACATTTTACGGTTTATTAACGCTTTTCGCGTTTTTTTGGCGGCAATCCAGTGAGCGAATACTAACAATTAACCAGGTATTTCGCGCATGTCTTCACTCTTTCAGGGAATGACCCAGCAACGTCTGTTTAAAGTTGCCATTTTGTCTTCCGCTATTCACGCAGCTTGCAGCTACGCGGCCAGCGACAACACGACACTTGCTGTTTCTTCGGATAAATCTACTCGCAGCGAACCCACGCTGACCGTTACTGCGCCTAAACAGCAGGCGGGCAACAAAACCACCATCACCGCCAGTGAACTGCAAAAACGCGGCGCGAACGATTTCGGATCAATCATGCGTTATGAGCCGTTAATCAGCGCGACAGGTTCCAGCGGTGGCTCATCTTCCGGCAAAAGCGGTTTCGACCGTGCGGGTTACACCGGCTATAACATCCGTGGTCTGGAAAGTAACCGCGTGGGTATGGATATCGATGGTATTCCGATTCCCGATGCTACAGGTCGTCCATACGTCAGCCGTACCGGTAACAATACTTTTGGTATTGGCCGTGACTACATTGACCCTTACATGTTCGGTAGCGTTGATATCGAAAAGGGCGCCACCGCGGTGGATCAGCCAAACACCTCTATCGGGGGTAATGTCTCGTTCCACAATAAAACGGCTGATGATTATCTCAGCAACGTGAAAAATACCTACTTTGGTTATGAGAGCGGATACGACTCTGCGAACCGCAGCTGGCACAACGGTATCACTGCTGCAGCCGGTGATGACGAACTGCGTGGTCTGTTTGTCTACAGCCGCCGCGATGGTCAGGAAACCGAAAACAATAGCGGCGTGATTGATGCCTATCCGTCTAACTGGCACTCAGATGCTTTCATGACTTCAGGCATCTGGCAGCCAAACGATCAGCATAAATTCACTGCGACCTTTGACTACTACCACAAAACTAATCACAGCCATTACGATACCTGGGACTCCAGCGGTAACACCGTTTGGGGTACTGCGCAGCAGCAGAGCGATACTCGCCGTTGGGGCATCAACCTGGCCGATGAGTGGACGCCATACAATGACTTCATTGATACGCTGACCACTCGTGTTTACTGGCAGCAGACTCAGGCGCATGACAATACTTATCTGCCGACCAGCGCCAGCCAGTACGGTTACGTCTACTCTGATTTCAACGTTGATTCTTACGGCTTCGACACTCGCGGGACGAAAACGCTGGGTCGCCATGAGCTGAGCGCCGGTTTCAACGCGCGTCTGGATGACTCTGAGCGTCCATTCCGTCAGGAACCCGCGCCAAGCACCTTCAGTGTCATCACTCAGCCGCAGTCTGACAGCCGTTCCTATGCGGTGGCGGGTTACATTCAGGATAAAATTAATTTCGATTTGGACAGCCACAACTTCGCAATTATTCCAGGCGTACGTGTGATGTATCAAAACACCAAACCGAAAAACCTGAGCGATCTGACCAATGGCAGTGCGGTGTTAACCGCAGATCAGGTTGAAGCGTTGTATGGCAAAACGAACTCTGACACGCAGGTCTTGCCGTCACTGACCTTCCAGTACGATCTGACTCCGGCGCTGACCACCTATCTGCAGTACAAGCGCGGCGTAGAATTCCCAACTACCAGCCAGCTTTACGGTTCATGGAACCTGGGTTCGAGCTATGCGGGTAGTGCGCAATATGCGCTGATTGGTAACACCGATCTTAAGACCGAAACCAGCAACAACTTCGAGTGGGGCCTGAAAGGGGAAGCCGTCGAAGGTGTAACGGTTAACACTTCTGTGTTCTACAACCAGTACAAAAACTTCATCGCCTACACGCGCTACAGCCGTGCCACCAGCCCGGCGATGTTCGTCAATGTGCCGAGCAATATCTACACCAGCTACCAGGCTGAAAATCGTGACAAGGCCTACATTTATGGTGCTGAGATTTCCACCAAAGTGAACTACGGCACCTGGTTCCCTGAAGTGGATGGTCTGAGCAGCACCTTCGCGCTGGGCTATAACCAGGGTAAATCTAAGTCCAGTTACTCCGGCGACAAGTATATTGATCTTGATAGCGTCTCGCCAATGAAAGCGATTGTGGGTCTGGCATGGGATGACGTCAAACGCGGCTACGGCGCGGCGCTGACGGCCACCTTTGTCAAAGGCAAGAAAGCCACGGCCACCAACCGTGAAAGCTTCACCAACACCGGCAGTCCGCTCACGGATTCTTCTACGGATTACATGCGTGTACCGGGTTACGGCATGGTGGACGCAACGGCTTACTGGCAGGCGACTAAGAACGTCAAACTGAGCGGCGGCATCTACAACATTACTGACCGTAAGTACTGGGATTACTCCAGCAGCCGTACGCTGACCGGTACCAATGCTCAGACGCGTAATGACATTAACCTGGCTGTGATGCCAGGCCGCACCTTCCAGCTCGGTGTGAACGTCGACTTCTAATCACTTTTTCGCCCTGCGTTCGCGCAGGGCCTTTTCATGGAGCAAGAGCAATGAACCCACGTTACGATCACTATCTGGCGCTGAAAGGCGAACATCCGAAAAAGTACGCACGCGATCTGGCCGCCCTGATGGGCATTGGCGAAGCGCAGCTGTGTGAAGCGCGCGTCGGCCAGGATGCGCAAGCGTTAAAAGCGGATTTCCCGGCGCTGCTGAAGGCGCTGGAAGCCGTTGGCGAAACCAAAAGCATCACTCGCAACGAATATGCGGTGCATGAGCAGGTGGGCAAATATGAAAACCTGCACCTCGGCGAACATGCCGGTCTAATCCTCAATCCACGCGCGCTCGATCAGCGTCTGTTCCCGGCACAATGGCACAGCGCTTTCTTCCTGCGTGAGCAGACGGCACGCGGCGAGCGTCAAAGCATTCAGATTTTTGATCGCCACGCGGATGCGGTACTGAAAATCTACACCACTGACAACACCGATATGGCGGCATGGGATGCGCTGATCGCTGAGTTCACTATTGAAGCCGCTGCGGCACTCGATCCACAGCCTGCCGCCGCGCCAGAACACAGCCGCACCATTGATGCCAGCAAAGTGGAAGCCGAATGGCGCGCCATCACCGATGTGCATCAGTTCTTTGGCTTACTGAAGCGCCATAATATCTCTCGTCAGCAGGCTTTCCATGCCGTACCAGACGATCTGGCACGCCAGGTCAGTAACGATTCGCTGGCTCAACTGCTGGAGCAGACGCAGCAGGATGGCAACGAAATTATGATCTTTATCGGCAACCGTGGTTGCACGCAGATCTTCACCGGTGCGGTGGAGAAGCTGATGCCGATGGACAACTGGGTCAACATCTTCAACCCAACCTTCACGCTGCACCTGATGGCGGACCACATCGCCGAAAGTTGGGTGACGCGTAAACCGAGTGGTGATGGCTTTGTCACCAGCCTCGAACTGTTTGCCGCCGACGGCACGCAGATCGCACAGCTGTATGGTCAGCGTAGCGAAGGTACACCAGAACAGGCGCGCTGGCGTGAGCAGGTCACCGCGCTGGGAGCGACAGCATGAAACGTCTGACGCTATTACTACTGGGTGCTTTGGCGCTGCCAACGTTTGCCGCTGAACGGGTGATCTCGATCGGCGGTGATGTCACACAAATTATCTATGCGCTGGATGCACAGGCCAATCTGGTGGCGCGCGACAGCACCAGCCAGCATCCGGCGCAGGCCAACAAATTGCCGGATATCGGTTATATGCGCCAGTTGAATGCCGAGGGCATCCTGGCGATGAAGCCGACGCTGGTGCTCACCAGCGAGCTGGCGAAACCGTCGCTGGTATTGCAGCAGGTTGAGAGCGCTGGCGTGAAAGTGGTGGATGTCACCGGCAAAACCAGTCTCGATGCCATCCCGGAAAAGATCGCCACCATCGGTAAAGCATTGCATCGTGATGCCGAAGCGAAGGCGCTGATTGAGAAAGTGAACAAGCATCGCGCGCAGATTCCCCAGCAGCCGCTGCCAGTAAAAGTGCTGTTTGTGATGGCGCACGGTGGCATGCGCACTCAGGCAGCAGGCAACCAAACTGGCGCTGACGCTGCGATCCGCAGTGCTGGCTTAGTCAATGCCATGGCGGCGATCCCGCATTATCAGCAACTGTCACAGGAAGGTGTGGTCGCTGCGGCACCGGATCTGGTGGTGGTGGGTGAAGATGGTCTGCGCACGCTGGGCGGTGAAGAGAAAATCTGGTCGTTGCCGGGTCTGGCACTGACGCCAGCGGGCCAGCATCACGCCTTGCTGGTGGTCGATGAGATGGCGCTGCTGAGCTTTGGTCTCGATACACCGGAGACCATCGTTAAGCTGCGTAAAGCCGCCGAAGCGGTAAAACATGACTAACACCGCGGTGATGCGCTGGCTGTTATTGATGGGCATCAGCATGGTGGTTTGCATGCTGATGGCCGCCAATTTTGGTGCCATGCCGCTGTCAATGCGCACGCTGTTTCACGCACCGCTCAGCGATATGGCGTGGCAAATCTGGCTGAACATCCGCCTGCCGCGCGTGTTGCTGGCGGTGCTGCTCGGTATGGCATTGGCGGTGTCGGGTGCGGTGATGCAGGGCCTGTTTCGCAATCCATTGGCCGATCCGGGTTTGCTCGGTATCAGCAGCGGAGCCGGACTGGCGGTAGCCGTTTCGATTGTGGTGCCGCTTAGCTTGCCGCCGCTACTGGCGCTATGGCTGCCATCGATAGCCGCTTTTATCGGTAGCCTGATCGTCACGCTGCTGATCTTTAGTTTCAGCCGTCTGGCGCTGGGGAATTTGTCGCGCCTGCTGCTAATCGGTATCGCCATCAACGCCTTGTGCGGCGCGGCGGTGGGCGTGCTCTCCTGGCTCAGCAATGACCAGCAGTTACGTCAGCTGGCGCTGTGGGGTATGGGCAGTTTAAGCGCCGCACAATGGCCGAGTCTGGCGGTGTGTGCTGTACTGATCCTTCCTGCGCTGATTGCCATCCAGACTCGTGCGCGTCGTCTTAACCTGCTGCAACTCGGTGAAGAAGATGCGCATTACATGGGCATTGATGTGAAGCGCACCCAGCGTGAGTTACTGGTGCTGAGTGCGCTGCTGGTGGGCACGGCGGTGTCGGTGAGCGGAATTATCGGTTTTGTCGGATTGGTGGTGCCGCACGTGATGCGTTTCTGCGTCGGTAGCGATCATCGCTGGATGCTGCCGGGTTCAGCACTGGCAGGAGCCATCTTGTTATTGCTGGCGGATACGCTGGCACGCACGGTGGTGATTCCCGCTGAGATGCCGGTGGGATTGATCACCAGCCTGATCGGTGGTCCATGGTTTCTCTGGCTGATTCTGCGCCAGAAAAGGGGGATGAATGAGTGATTCAATGCAGGCTCGCGGCCTGCGCTTTAGTCATGGCACGCGTGCGCTGATTGATGATGTCTCTATCACCTTACAGCCAGGCGAGATGATTTCTTTAATCGGCCCAAATGGCGCGGGCAAATCCACGCTGTTGCGTCTGTTGACCGGATTTCTGACACCAGAGGCCGGTGAGTGCTGGCTCGGCGATCGCCTTTTGAACGACTGGCCACGTGAACCCCTGGCGCAACGTCGTGCGGTGATGCGCCAGCAAAACAGTGTGACCTTCCCGCTGCCAGCTGAAGAAGTGGTGGCGATGGGGCGTGCGCCCTGGCCTGCCAGCAAATCCAAAGCGGTGATTGAAGAGGTGATGCACATCACCGGCAGTCTGGAACTGGCGAAGCGCGATTATCGTTCGCTCTCCGGTGGGGAACAGCAGCGTGTGCAGCTGGCGCGGGTGCTGGCGCAGTTATGGCACGACGATGGCCCGCGTGGCTGGCTGTTTCTCGATGAACCGACCTCCGCGCTGGATCTCTATTGGCAGCAGTACAGTTTGCGATTGCTGCATAAGCTGACGCGCAACGGTCGCTTTAGCGTCTGCACCGTGCTGCACGATCTCAATCTGGCATCCCTGTGGTCCGATCGTATTCTGCTACTGCATCAGGGCAAGCTGGTGGCGCAGGGTTCACCGCAAGAAGTGATGACGGAAACGACGCTGACGCGCTGGTATCAGGCTGAGCTGCACGTGGTGATGCCACAAGAGCAGGGCAGGCCGCAGATCCAGCTGCGAGCGTAGACGTATTGCCTGGTGCGCATAAATGCGCACCCTACGAAAACAGAGGCACCTGAATGCGCAGCGCTCATCCAAAGCCGCATCGGCTCTCGTAGTGGCGCCATTTATGGCGCCTTAAACGTTAGCTACAATCCACAATCAGAGTCTACGGGCCTTGTAGTGGCGTCATTTATGGCGCCCAAAAAGTTACCGGCAATCTACAATCAGACGGCCACGGACTTCGCCCGCCAGCAAGGCTTCAGCACCTTCACGTGCTTCACTCAGTGGAATCACTTTGGTTAACTGCTCCAGCAGTGCGCCATCCACTAACTCCGCCAGACGCTGCCACGCTTGCTCACGCAACGACTTAGCGCACATCACGCTATCCACACCGGCCAACACCACGCCGCGCAGAATAAACGGCGCCACGCTGGTGGGGAGATCCAGACCTTGCGCCATGCCGCAGGCAGCGACCACACCATCACGCTTGATGCCTGCCAGCACGTTGGCCAGCGTATGGCTGCCGACGCTATCAATCGCCGCAGCCCAACGCTCTTTCGCCAGGGGTTTGCCGGGCGCACTCAGTTCAGCACGATCGATAATCGAGGAAGCGCCAAGGGTGTTAATCAGGTAATCGCTGTCGCTGGCGCGGCCGCTGGAGGCCACCACTTCATAACCTAAACGAGCCAGCAAACTGACGCTAAAGCTTCCCACGCCACCGCTGGCACCCGTCACCAGCACCGGGCCATGCTGCGGCGTGATGCCCTGTCTTTCCAGTGCCAGCACGCACAGCATCGCGGTAAAACCAGCAGTGCCAATCGCCATGGTTTGCAACGGGCTTAAAGCCGCAGGCACTTTCACCAGCCAGTCACCGGAAACACTGGCCTTCTGTGCCAGTCCGCCCCAATACTTCTCACCCACACCCCAGCCGGTAAGCAGCGCCACATCGTCCTGCTGCCATTCCGGATGGCGGCTGCCGATCACCCGACCAACAAAATCGATGCCCGGCACCATCGGGAACTGACGCACAATCGGGCCTTTGTTGCAGATGGCGAGCGCGTCTTTGTAGTTAAGGGTGGAGTAACTGACTTCGAGGGTGACATCCTGATCGGGCAACTGTTTTTCTGACAGATCCTGCAGGGAAGTGCGGTATCCCTGCTCATCATTTTCAATGACTAATGCCTTAAACATGCAGCCTCCGGCTGATTGAGGAAAGTGCGGGTCATATTACTCCTCTGGAAACAGGGAGCAACATGGGTGCGGACACACCTTGCATAAATTCGCATAACATAAAGATATTTAAGCGATTTTATCATGCGATAAATTAATAAAAACTTATTAATCAATTGGTTATAAATTGTTGCTTATGCGTGTCAATCGCGGTGCAACGGGTTGTTCCAGCAAAAAAAAGATGCCATTATTGCGCCCCAGTTAATGACCCATTTCCGCCACTCTGAGGACGCCGCCATGCTCGGTACAATGCGCTTTTGCACTTGTCTCCGTTCGCTTTACGATAAGCGGCCCTCCGTCATCTGTTGTTCGCATTTCTCGCTCACCATGCGGTGAGTCCAGCTTAACGCGCTATGCTGTTGGACATGACTAAAGACAGACGCGATCTGACTTTACTGATGTCTATCGGTTGCGGCGGTTGATCCGCCCGAAGACGTTATTCGCCGGGGAATTTTCCTCATTGCTGTGCCACTGGCACCCACTCATCCTTCATTACGGGGATTTGTGTTATGAATCCATTGAAAATCGCTGCCAGCGTTGCGGTAGCGCCAAGCCTGAGCCTGAACACCGCGCGTGATGTGGTGACGCTCGACAATACTGATTTTACCGATGTGGCGGCTGTGGTCGTCTCACTGGCGGATACACGCAGTGGCGTGCTAACGCTGTTGCGCCAGACCGGCTTTAATCTGCCGGTGTTTGTCGCCAACGCGTTCGATGAAGAAGTACTGAAATTGCCGGGCGTGACCGGCGAAATCAACGGTGCACCGGAAGAGTGGGACGCGCTGGAAGCCGCCGCGCAGGAATATGAATCTGACCTGCTGCCGCCGTTTTTCGATACGCTGACGCGCTACGTTGATATGCAGAACAGCACCTTCGCCTGTCCTGGCCATCAGGGCGGGGCGTTCTTCCGTAAGCATCCGGCCGGGCGTCAGTTCTATGAATTCTATGGCGAGAACGTGTTTCGTTCCGACATGTGCAACGCCGACGTCAAGTTAGGCGATTTGCTGATCCACGAAGGTTCGGCGAAAGATGCACAGAAGTACGCAGCGAAAGTGTTTAACGCCGATAAAACCTATTTCGTCCTAAACGGCACCTCCAGCGCCAACAAAGTGGTGACCAACGCCATGCTGACGCGCGGCGATCTGGTGCTGTTTGACCGCAACAACCACAAATCTAACCATCATGGTGCGCTGATTCAGGCGGGTGCTACGCCGGTGTATCTGGAAGCGGCACGTAATCCGTTCGGCTTTATCGGCGGCATTGATGCGCACTGCTTTGATGAGACCTATCTGCGCGAGCAAGTGCAGAAAGTCGCGCCGCACCGCGCCAAAGATCAGCGCCCATTCCGCCTGGCGATCATCCAGCTCGGCACCTATGACGGCACCGTATATAACGCGCGTCAGGTGGTGGATCGCATCGGCCATCTGTGTGATTACATCCTGTTTGACTCTGCATGGCTGGGCTATGAGCAATTTATCCCGCTGATGGAAGGCTGCTCGCCACTGACGCTGGAGCTGAACGAGAACGATCCCGGCATTTTCGTTACTCAGTCGGTGCACAAACAGTTGGCGGGCTTCTCGCAGACCTCGCAGATTCACAAGAAAGACAACCACATCCGTGGCCAGAAGCGCTTCTGTCCGCACAAGCGTCTCAACAACGCCTTTATGCTGCACGCTTCAACCAGCCCGTTCTATCCGCTGTTTGCCGCACTGGATATCAATGCGCGCATGCACAAAGGCGAAGCCGGGCGCAGCATGTGGCACGAATGCGTCACCATCGGCATTGATGCGCGCAAAGCGATTCTGGAACGCTGCGAGATGATTCAGCCTTTCCTGCCGGAGAAGGTCTACGGCAAGCTGTGGCAGTCGGCGGAAACCGAAGTTATCGCCGCCGATCCGGCTTACTTCAGCCTTGCGCCAGGCGAGAAATGGCACGGCTTTGAAGGTTACGCCAGCGAGCAGTATCTGGTCGATCCCTGCAAGCTGTTGCTGACCACGCCAGGCATTGATGCCGCCAGCGGTGAGTACACCAGCTTCGGCATTCCGGCGACCATTCTGGCGAACTACCTACGTGAAAACGGTATCGTGCCAGAGAAGTGCGATCTCAACTCCATCCTGTTCCTGCTGACGCCAGCGGAGAACCCGGAGAAGATGGCGCATCTGGTGGCGATGCTGGAGCAATTTGAACACCATGTGAAAGAGGATGCGCTGCTGGCTGAAGTGCTGCCGAGCGTCTATCGCAAAAACATAGAACGCTACAAAGGCTACACCCTGCGCCGCCTGTGCCAGGAAATGCACGATCTCTACGTCAGCTACGATGTGAAAGATCTGCAGAAGGCGATGTTCCGCGAGGCCTGCTTCCCGAAAGTGGAAGTGAATCCGCAGGACGCACATCAGGCGTACATTCGTGGTGAGGTTGAGCTGGTGGCGATTGCCCAGGCAGAAGGGCGCATTGCTGCTGAAGGTGCGCTGCCATATCCACCGGGCGTACTGTGCGTGGTGCCTGGCGAGGTGTGGGGCGGCGCGGTGCAGCGTTACTTCCTCGCGCTGGAAGAGGGCATCAACTTGCTGCCGGGCTTCTCACCGGAGCTTCAAGGGGTTTACACCGAGGAAGATGACAGCGGTCGTAAACACTTAGTGGCGAACATGATGGTGCGCTAACCTGCCCGACGGCGTGTGGTGCAATCACCGCACGCCGTCAGCATCTTATCAGTGGCGAACCACCTGAATTTTTTCTTTAGCCAGCCTTCCTGCCGGATATGCTGTCTGCTTGCGGCGTTTACCAGTGATGTAAACACCGACGCACAGCACCATAAACGTCACCATTAGCGTCATCAGACTCTCGTAGCGATACTGTGGCAGATAGAACATATAGCCCAGCACACTGACAATCATCAAAATGCTCAGCCAGGTCAGCCATGGGAAGAACCACATTTTAAAATCAGGCGTGATGCCCTGTTTTTCCATCGCCGTGCGCATTCTCAACTGTGAAACGGCAATCACCAGATAGACAATCAACGCAATCGCTCCGGTGGTGGAGATCAGGAAGGCAAACACCTCTCCTGGAAAAGCGTAGTTGGCAATACAGGCTACGAATCCCGCCAACGTGGAAGCCAATACCGCCACGCGGGGTACGCCGCCGTTCGACACCGTGGCGCAAGAGGCCGGGGCATTGCCGCGTTTACCCAGGGAATAGAGCATGCGTGAAGCGGTATATAACCCGGAATTCATGCAGCTGCACACGGCAATCAGCACCACTAAATCCACCACCAGTTTGGCACCAGGGAAATTCAGCGTGGATAACACATACTGGAAAGTGCCCTGGGCTAACAGCTGCGGATCATTCCAGGCCACCAGCGACACCACGAGGAAAATAGACAGCAAATAAAATAACGCGATGCGGTAAACCACCAGATTAATCGCACGGCTGATTTTTTTACCGGGATCTTTAGATTCCACCGCAGCAATAGTGACAACCTCCGCGCCAAAGAATGAAAAAATGGTCAGTAAGATACCGGTTAATACCGCGCCAAAACCGTGGGGCATAAAGCCGATGCTGTTATATAAATGTGCCACACCACTCACATTCGCCATTGGCCAATATCCGGAAATCGCCAAAATGCCGATGCCAATAAATCCAATAATCGCCACCACTTTGATGATTGCGAACCAGAACTCAAAGGCACCAAAATTTTTAACGCTAAAAAGATTGGTGACGGTGAGCAACAGGATAATCGCGGTGGTAAATTGCCACGATGCAATGGAAGGGAAATAAGCGTGCAGGATATCGGCACCGGCAATCGCTTCTACCGGGATCAGTAACACCCAAAACCACCAATATAACCAGCCGATGGTGAAACCGGCCCACGGGCCAATGGCTTTCGCGGCGTAGGTTGAAAAGGATCCCGAATCGGGTTGCAGCACGGCCATTTCACCCAGCATGCGCATCACCAGCAGCACCAGCACGCCGGTCATGGCATAGGAGAGCAACACAGCCGGGCCTGCCGTGGCGATGGCATTCGCGGAACCAACAAATAATCCAGCACCAATGATGCCAGCGATGGAGATCATACCAACCTGTCGATCCGACAGGCCGTCGCCTAACGAATCCTGTTTTGCGGGTGAATGGCTCATACATTTCCTCTTAGCAATTCAGGCATGACATTGGATATCCCACGGGACGCAAGCCTCCGTGTTGATGAGATAATGTTGATATGCCCGATGCGATGTTATTTTCCGCGATGAAGTGTGATCTCCATCGATATTTTAATTATGCAAATCAAGGTCAGGAATTATTAATAAGGCGATGCTGGTTGTTATTAATTTGTGTGTGGAGACGTGAAATAATCATTGCACCTTATTTAAAAAAGGGTCAATCAGGACGGAAATGCAGTGTGGGATAAAAAGTAAAGAATATAGAATATAAATGATCGGCAGGTTATCTGTGTTGTTGAAAAAACAAGGCGTTGCAATGGGCGAACTTTCACCATATTGATTTCTTATTTTTGTGAGGTCAGGCGAAATTTATCGACGAGGTTTATATCTGCAAGGGTAATGAAAAAAGAGGCAGTCAGAGTCAATCAATTTCTCTCTGTCTGCCCCTAAAATAACTAATGCGTCATCACATCGGGGGATGATTAATACCGATGATAACTACGCTGGGCCTGATTCACCTTATACAGATAACGGCGTGACTCGCCAGATGGATGGCTGGTGGTCAGCGTCTGATACACTTCATTCGGCGTCATGTCGTTAATCTTCGCGAAGGCGCGATCTTTATCGCTGGAGAACACGCGCAGTACGCTACCCGCGCCACCGTTGTAGGCGGTGATCACTGCGTAACGGCGTGACACCGGATCCTGAATCCCGCCTAAATAACTCTTTTGCAGCAGCGACAGATAGGCCGTACCCGCATCAATATTATTCTCGGGGTCGAGCAGATAGCTGCGGCTTGGTTTGCCCCATTTGCCTTTCATGCGGAACACATCCACGCCAGCGGTATGCTGAACCACCTGCATCAAGCCCAGCGCATCGGAGTTACTGACCGCATAGGGGTTGAAGCTCGATTCGGTCTGCATAATTGCCAGAATCAGCGACGCATCTACGCCGTACTGTTCCGCCGATTTACGCACCAGCGGCAGATATTTGTGCGCACGTTTGTCGAGGTGGTTTGGCACCATTGGAATGGTCACCGACCAGATAACGTGCAGACCGGAAGTGCGTTTTTGCAGTTTGTTCTGAATCAGATAATCGGCAAAGCTGGCGGCGCGGCCCTGCCAGCGGATCGGCTGACCGGTGTTATCCAGTACCTGGCCGTAAAGCAGCGGCTCTTTACTGATCTGAATATCGTTGGCATCGGAGTAGAGATCGACATTGCCCGGATCTTCACCAATCAGCAGCGTGGTGATGATCGCCTGACGCAGGCTGGCCATCGGATCGGTGCCGGCAATGGTCTCAATGGTGATGCTACCGCTGTCGAAGTTGATGTGACTGCGGGTGTAATAGCTGTCGCTGTATTTGACGTAATCTTTCGGTCCGGCGATCAGAACCTCATTGATACCCCAAATATTTTCAATGTTGGCGGCGAACTGCCCCATCAGGATGTCGAAACCGTTGGTGTCCTTGACCCACTCTTCATGATACTGCGATTTTTTTTGTCCGGAGCAGGAAACCAAAAGTGGAGCAATCACTAACAGCGCTATCAGTTTTTTATTCATTGTAAATGCGTGCCTGATTCGAAAAAGAGGGCCTCAAAGGAAGGCCCTGAACGATTATTTTTCTGGCGGGGTGAAACCTTCGATATGCACATCTTTGCCTTCGAACAGGAAATTGATCATCTCCTTCTCCAGCACTTTGCGATCTTCCGGGTTCATCATGTTGAGCTTTTTCTCGTTGATCAACATGGTCTGCTTGGACATCCACTGCTGCCAGGCTTCTTTGGAAATATCATTGTAGATGCGCTTACCGATCTCGCCTGGATAGAGCTGGAAATCCTGCCCTTCAGCGTCGCGTTGCAGAAACGTACAAAAAATGGTGCGGCTCATTACTCTTCCTCTTGGATCACGCGCGTGTGCAGTGCCAGTTGCTGGGGATGGCGCAATTCATGCAGTAAACGCTCTACTGGCGCAGCCAAACCCACTGACGGTGGTTGCGCTAAGTTATACCAGAGACCGCTCGCTTCATCCATCAGCGACCCGGCAGAAGGCCACGCCAGCCACATAGGCACAATGTCTAAGTGGAAATGGCTGAAGGTATGACGAAACGCCGTCAGCTGCTGTGGTTTGGCGTGAATACCGCGCTCGGCTAACCAGTCAGTAAGCGCTTGCTCACTGGTGAACTGTGGGAAGCAGAACAAGCCGCCCCATAAGCCCACCGGCGGACGTTGCTCCAGGAACACGTCGTCGCCGTGCTGAATCATCAGGAACCAGCCGGTGCGCTCGGGAATGGTTACTTTGGGTTTCTTACCCGGATATTCAGCCCAGCTGCTGTTGGCGTAAGCTACGCAGCCGCTGCTGACCGGGCAAATCTCACACTTAGGACGTGAGCGAGTGCACACTAACGCACCGAGATCCATCATCGCCTGGTTAAACTGGCTAACGCCTTCAGCAGGTGTGACCTCTTCGCTGATTTGCCATAAACGTTTCTCAACGTCTTTTTTACCCGGCCATCCGCCGACCGCATAACAACGTGCCAGCACGCGCTTGACGTTGCCATCGAGAATCGGGAAGTGCAGGCCGAGCGACAGTGACAGCACCGCACCCGCGGTAGAGCGTCCGACGCCGGGCAGCGCGGCAACATCATCAAAATTGCGCGGGAATTCGCCGCCGTGCTTATCGACCACCTGTTTCGCCGCTTTATGCAAATTGCGCGCACGGGCGTAATAGCCGAGGCCGGTCCACAGATGCAGTACTTCGTCCAGCGGCGCAGCGGCCAGATCGGCAATCGTCGGGAAGCGCGCCATGAAGCGTTCAAAGTAAGGAATAACGGTGGCAACTTGCGTCTGCTGCAGCATCACTTCAGAGAGCCACACCTTATAAGGTGTCTTCTCCTGCTGCCATGGCAGAGTTTTACGGCCAAAGCGGTGATACCACTTCAGCACCTGTTGGCCGAACTGCGGCGCTTGCATCATTTGAAGGAAATATTCCGTGTTTGCTCTACAATCAGGCAGGAATTCCAGCACAGAGACATCGGGGTGTAAACCGGAAGATTGCAAAGGCTTGCTTCTGCTATCTAACTTTGCATAATGCCCGTTTCCCAGAAAAGGCTAACCAGCAGGCTTCAACATGATTAATGACGTCATCACCCCGGAATTTGATGAGAACGGGCGGCCATTACGCCGTATCCGCAGTTTTGTGCGCCGCCAGGGGCGCTTAACGAAAGGACAGCAGCTCGCGCTCGATAATTACTGGCCGGAGATGGGTGTCGAGTTCCAGCAGGAGCCGCTGGATTTAGCAGCACTGTTTGGCCGCGAAGCGCCAGTGGTGCTGGAAATCGGTTTTGGCATGGGCGCCTCACTGGTGACCATGGCGCAAAATAATCCCCACCAGAACTTCCTCGGCCTTGAAGTGCATGCGCCGGGCGTAGGAGCTTGTCTGGCTTCTGCCAAAGAAGCGGGCGTGGAAAACCTGCGTGTGATGTGCCACGACGCAGTAGAAGTGTTGCAGCAGATGATTCCGGATAACTCACTGCGCATGGTTCAGCTGTTCTTCCCGGATCCATGGCATAAAGCGCGCCATAACAAACGTCGTATTGTCCAAGTACCGTTTGCCGAGCTGGTGATGCGCAAGCTGAAGCTGGGCGGCGTGTTCCACATGGCCACAGATTGGGAAGACTATGCGACACACATGCTGGAAATCATGAACAGCGTGGATGGGTATAAAAACCTGTCAGAAGGTAATGATTACGTGCCGCGTCCGGAAACGCGTCCGTTAACGAAATTTGAGCAGCGCGGGCAGCGACTGGGCCATGGCGTTTGGGATCTGATGTTTGAGAGGATTAAATAATGGCCGTACAGCGTAGCCGTCGTTTACGTAAGAAACTGCATATCGATGAGTTTCAGGAGTTAGGTTTCTCTGTTGCCTGGCGTTTTGCCGAAGGCACCACCGAGGAGCAGATTGATGCCACGCTGGATCAGTTTATTACTGAAGTGATTGATCCGAATGGCCTGGCGTATGACGGCAGCGGTTATCTGGTGTGGGAAGGTCTGGTTTGCCTGCAGGAAACCGGAAAGTGCACCGATGAGCACCGTGAGCTGGTGCGCAAATGGCTGGAGAAACGCGAGCTGTCAGATGTTCAGGTGACTGAACTCTTTGACGTCTGGTGGGACTAAGTACTTAACTGGCCTGAGATATCGCTTCAGGCTAGCTCACTTGCGCTTTTGGCACCGGGCAGTGTTCGCACAAGTTGCGATTGCGACTTGAACGCCCAAAGGGCGGCCCCGAAAGGGGCGAGCAACGTGAGTCATTCTTATGTGCTCAGGCGCGCTCCGGTTGCTGTGCGCTGGCCGTCACCAAATTCGCTGCGCCGCCTACGCCTGACCTGTTCTAACAGTAAGGCGTGGGCGGCTTTTTATTTAAGGGAGATTTCATGATTCGTAAGGCGCTTCTAACCGCACTGCTGCTGGCTGCAGCGACACAGGCGCAGGCTGACTATCAGTGCAGCGTTAATCCTCAGGATGATGTGATCATCAAACCGCAGAGCGTGCAGGTGGTCGGCACCAACGGTAATCTTGAAATCTCACCGCAGGGCGACGTGACCTTCAACGGGCAGAAAGCCAACGTGGATAACGCCACGCGTCAGAAAGCCATCGACTATCAGAATGCATTACGTCGGGATTTGCCGTGGGTAGATAACGGTGCTAACACTCGTTTAGAACGCAGCCGTGTTGCGCTGGACAAAGTGATTGTGGAAAAGCTCGGTGCCAACAGCAACGTGCGCAATCGCCTGACCAAACTGGACGGACAGCTCAAGCAACAGATGAACCGTATTATTGAGCATCGCCCGGATGGTTTAACCTTCCACCATCAGGCGATTGACCAGGTGCGTGCTGACGGCGAGAAGTTGGTGCAAAGCACGCTGGGCGGCATCATGCAGGATAGCCTGAACGAGATGGGCAGCAGCCAGGCCGCTAGCGGTAGTAATCCATTGCAGGCGATTATGGGCAACCTTGGCGGCTTACAGCAGGCGGTTCAGGCGGAATGGAAAAACCAGGAACAAGACTTCCAGAACTTCGGTCATGAGGTGTGTAATCGCGTGACAGATCTGGAAGGGCAGCGTAAAGGTTTGATGCAGAACGTTAAGTAAGTTGTGTTGCGGTGCACAAAAGTGCGCCGCTATGCACAGGCGGCTTAGCCGCTTAAATTGCCAGGTTGCGAAGCCATTTCGAATTAGCCGCCGCCTTGAATGTCAGGGGGAGACGGCCAAGCCGTTTTGAATTAGCCGCGCCTTGAATGTCAGGGACGACGGCTAAGCCGTTTTAAATGCTACGGGCGGCTCAACCAGGGGACTGCTGAGTGCCGCTTCATACTGAAGTTTGAGCGTGTTGGCTTTGGCCTACATAAACAGTTCAAGCAGCGAATTCAGGAACAACTTCCCTTTATCCGTAATCTGCCACTGCTCTGCGGTTTCGACCACGTAACCCGCTTTGATCGCTGCATCCATCTGCCCACGAATCACTTGCTCATCCAACCCGGTATAGCGGCTGAAATCTGCACGTGGTGCGGCTTCCAGCAGACGAAAGCGGTTCATAAAGAACTCAAACGGCTTGTCATCCTTCTCCACGTCGTGCTGCTTGTCGAGGTACTTACCTTGCATAAAGCCGCGCGGATGGCGGGTTTTCACCGTACGCACAATTCTGCCATCCGGCTGGGTCAGCTTGCCGTGGGCACCACAGCCAATGCCGAGGTAATCACCGAAACGCCAGTAGTTGAGGTTGTGCTCACAGCGATAGCCCGGTTTGGCATAGGCCGAGGTTTCATACTGCTGATAACCGGCAGCACTCAGAAGCTCATGGCCTTGCTCATAGATGTCCCACAATGCATCGTCATCCGGCAACACCGGCGGACGCGAGCTGAACATCGTATTGGGCTCAATGGTCAGCTGATACCACGACAGGTGCGGTGGATTGAGTGCAATCGCCTGGCGCAAATCCTCCAGCGCCTCTTCCAGCGACTGATCGGGCAAACCATGCATCAGATCGAGGTTAAAGCTGCGCAGGCCAAGACCCGCCGCGAGATGGGCCGCACGTATCGCTTCTTCAGGGCCGTGAATGCGCCCTAAGCGCTCCAGTTTCTGCGGGCTGAAACTCTGCACGCCAATCGAAATACGGTTAATACCGGCTTTCTGGTAGCCGCTGAAGCGATCCGCTTCCACAGTGCCCGGATTGGCTTCCATGGTGATTTCCGCATCGGCCGCCAGCGGCAGGCGCGCACGCACGCCGTCCATCAGCATCTGCATCGCATTGCTGCTCAGCAGGCTCGGCGTACCGCCACCGATGAAGATGGTGCGCACTTCACGACCAGCGGTCAGCGGCAGATCCTGTTCGAGATCGCTGAGCAGGTGCCGCACATACTCGATGTGCGGCACCTCGCCTTTTAACGCGTGAGAGTTGAAATCACAGTACGGACACTTCTGCACACACCACGGAATGTGGATGTACAGGCTTAATGGAGGTAACTCAGGCATTGCGCATCGCATCCAGTAACAGCGTCAATGCTTTGCCACGGTGAGAAACAGCGCGCTTTTCATCTTTACTCAGCTCTGCTGCGGTTTTGCCCAGTTCAGGAACATAGAAAATCGGGTCGTAACCAAAACCGCCTTCACCTGCGGCCGCACGGGTGATTTCGCCCGCCCAGCTGCCGTGAAACACCAGCGGCGTCGGATCTTCAGCATGGCGCAGGTAAACCAGCACGCAGTGGAACTGGGCCTGACGTTGTCCCTCTGCCACATTTTCCAGCGCCAGCAGCAGCTTATCGAGATTTTGCTGATCGCTGGCGTCCTCTCCGGCATAGCGCGCCGAGTAGATGCCTGGCGCGCCGCCGAGCGCATCCACTGCCAAACCTGAGTCATCGGCAATCGCTGGCAAGCCAGTGATCTGCGCGGCATGACGCGCCTTGAGAATGGCATTTTCAATAAAGGTCAGGCCGGTTTCTTCCGCTGACTCAACGCCCAGCTCGGTTTGCGCCACGATATCGAGGCCGAAGGCCGCTAACAGATCGGCCAGTTCACGAACTTTGCCCGGATTACCGGTGGCGAGTACGACTTTTTGCATAACAGTTCCAGATTAACGAATTACAGCAAATACCAGAGACCTGGGAACAGGTCCATGCCGAGGAAATTCAGCGCGTACAGCACCAGAATTACAATCATGGCAGAGAAATCGATGCCGCCCATGGCAGGCAAAATACGACGAATCGGTGACATCAGCGGTTCAGTCAGCTGAATCAAAACGTGGTCAATCGGGCCGCGACCCTGACTGATCCAGCTCATCAGCGAACGAATGATAATTACCCAGAACACCAGATAACCGGCGGATTTCACCAGCGACAGCAGGCCCACCAGCAGGTTGGTTGGGTCAACCGAGAACACCCCGACCTGAATGAGCAACAACACCGGATATTTCAATGTGGTCAGCACAAACGCCAGCACCAGCGAGGCGGTATCAATCGGCCCCAGCGCGGGCAATATGCGACGCAACGGTTTAATAATAGGCTGCGTAATCTTCACCACGAATTGCGCCAGTGGGTTATAAAAGTCACAGCGTGCCCACTGCATCCAGATGCGCAACAGCAGTACCATCACGTACAGGTCGATCAGCGTTTTGACTAAAAACGTCATTGTTAACATGAGGTTCCTCAATTATTGTTGTGAAGGTCGCGCATAATCCCGCGCGCCAAAAACGGCGGTGCCAATGCGCACCATGGTGCTGCCTGCGGCGATTGCCGCATCTATATCGTCGCTCATTCCCAGAGAAAGCGTATCGACGTCAGGATAATCCTGTTTTAGAGCGTTAAACGCATTAGCCATCTGCTTACAGACCGCTAACTGACGCTCATATTCTGCTTCAGGTGCTGGGATCGCCATCAATCCGCGCAAGCGCAGACGCGGCAGTGCGGCTATCTGCGCCGCCAGCGCCGGAATAGCCTCCAGCATGATGCCAGATTTGCTGTTCTCGTCACTGATATTTACCTGAATTAACACGTTAAGCGGCGGTAACACATCCGGGCGTTGATCGTTCAGGCGTTGTGCAATGCGCTCACGATCCACGGTGTGGCACCAGGCAAAATTCTCCGCCACCAGACGACTTTTGTTGGATTGTAGTGGCCCAATAAAGTGCCATTGCAGTTCAGGATGTGCGGCCAGCTCAGCCACTTTTTCAACCCCTTCCTGCACGTAATTTTCACCGAATGCCTGCTGACCCGCAGCAATCGCTTCTGCGACTGCGCTCGCAGGTTTGGTTTTGCTCACTGCAAGCAGCGTAATTTCTTCTGGCGCGCGGCCGCAACGTGCGGCGGCAGCGGCGATACGCTCGCGCACTTGCTGTAAGTTGTGCTCAATGGAAGTCATAGTCAGGAGAAGTTAAATGGATTTGGATGAAGTTGTGGCGCTTAGTGTAAAGCATAACGCCGCCGATCTGCACCTTTGCAGCGGACATTTACCGCACTGGCGACGGCAGGGCGTGCTGGAGCCGATCCCACAGCAAACGGCACTGGATGGCGACTGGCTGGAAACCTTTATGCAACAGTGGCTCAGCGGCGTGCAACAGGATGAGCTGGAAGCGAGCGGGCACTTAGACTTTGCCATCACGCTACAAAGTGGCGTGCGACTGCGCGCCAACCTGTTTATGCAGCGCCACGGTTTATCGCTGGCGCTGCGTTTGATTGCCAGCCAGGCACCCGATATTGACCAATTGCAGCTGCCCGATGTGGTACAGCAGTTATTGCAGCTGGAAGAGGGGCTGATTTTAATCACTGGTGCCACCGGCAGCGGTAAATCCACCACGCTGGCGTCGCTGGTCGACTGCCTTAATCGCGAGCAGGCGCGCCACATTATCACGCTGGAAGATCCGATTGAGTTTGTGCATCACAGCCAGCGCTCGTTGATACAGCAGCGGGAAGTGGGAGCGCACACGGCGTCATTCCAGCACGGATTGAAAGCGGCGCTGCGCGAAGACCCGGATGTGATTCTTTTGGGTGAGCTACGTGACAGCGAGACCATCCGGCTGGCGCTGACGGCGGCAGAGACCGGGCATCTGGTGTTGGCAACGCTGCACACGCGAGGTGCCACGCAAGCGGTGGATCGCCTGGTGGATGTATTTCCCGCCGAGGAGAAAAACCTGGTGCGCACCCAGCTAGCGGGCAGTTTGAAAGCGGTGCTGGCTCAGCGTTTAGTGCCGGCAAAAAACGGCGGGCGGATTGGATTGTTCGAAGTACTGGTGGCGACGCCTGCGGTGGTGAATCTGATTCGCGAGGGCAAGATGCATCAATTGCCCGGCGTGCTCCAAACCGGTGCTCAGGCAGGGATGCAGACGTTCGCGCAGAGTGAGCAGGCGCGACAACAGGCGGGATTAATTTGAGTGCCTGCGAGCCGATTCAAAAGGGCGGGCATGATTTGAATTCCTGTGAGTCGATACAAAAGGGCGGGAATGATTTGAGTGCTTGCGAGTCATGACGAATGGCGGGAATGATTTGAGTGCTTGCGAGTCATGACAAATGGCGGGCATGATTCGAATGCCTGCGAGTCGATACAAATGGCAGAATTGATTAGTGTGTTAGCAGGTTGCTGTAAGAGAGCACAACAGCCGAGCAAATAACGAGCAAGCTGTTGCATCAATCTGTCAGGTGCGCACTGAAGCGCACCTGAATTCATTCAGTGCGTATCGAACCAGTCTTCCAGAATGATCACCGCCGACTGCGAATCGACCTGACCCTTCTGCAGTGCACGAAAGCCACCGCGTTCGAACAGATCGGCACGCGCTTCTACGGTGCTCAGACGCTCATCCTGCATCTCAACGCGCACGCCAAAACGGCCATGCAGGCGGTTAGCGAATTTGCGGGCACGTTCAGTTAATGGCTGCTCGGTGCCATCCATATTCAACGGCAAACCCACCACCACATAATCAGGCTGCCACTCTTTCAGCAGCTTCCCAATCAGGTTCCAGTCGGGGATGCCGTCTTGTGCTTTGAGCGCAGTCAAAGCCCGTGCGGTACCAGTCAGCTGCTGGCCGACAGCAACGCCGATGCTTTTGGTGCCGAAATCGAAGCCCAGCAAAGTTTCACTGGTCATTATGCGTGCCCTGCATCGCTGGTCATATTATGAATATCGATGCCCATGCTGCGTGCAGCTTCGCGCCAGCGCTCGGCTATTGGCGTCTGGAACAGAATGTTGCTGTTGGCGGGTGTGGTCAGCCAGGCATTTTCCAGCAGCTCGTTCTCCAGCTGATCTTTCTCCCAGGCGCAATACCCTAACGCCACCAGCACGTTATCAGGCTGCTCCGAGGTGCCGATCGCTTCCAGTACATCCCGCGAAGTGGTGATCACGGTATTGTCAGATATACGGATGCTGGAAGAGTAAATTTTCTGGGCAGAGTGCAGGATAAAGCCGCGATCTTCCGCCAGCGGGCCACCGGCGAACACCGGTTTGTCCAGCTTAATGGCAGGGTCACGTTCTGATGGGCTGATTTTAAGTTTCTTCAGGATGCCTTCGACCGTCAGGTTTTCCATTGGTTTGTTTACGATCAAACCCATGGCGCCATCTTCATTATGCTCGCAGATATACACCACCGAGCGTTTGAAAAGCGGGTCCTGCAGCGACGGCATCGCAATCAAAAAATGATGCTGTAAATTCATTCTCACTCGTATACCAAAAATAACCGGCGTGACCGCAGCCACGTCGGTTTTGGGTTCTCACGGCGCTTACACGCCGTTGACATCAGCCCAGGCGTTTCTCGATGGCATCCATCAGCATGCCGGTGATCGAGATCGGGAATGCAGCCTCGATTTCACGCACGCAGGTTGGGCTGGTTACGTTAACTTCGGTGAGTTTATCACCAATGATGTCCAGACCGACAAAAATCAGCCCTTTGGCTTTAAGCGTTGGGCCAACGCGGCGGGCAATTTCCCAGTCGCTGTCGCTCAACGGACGTGCTTCACCGCGGCCACCTGCAGCCAGGTTACCACGGGTTTCGCCGCCCTGTGGGATACGCGCCAGGCAGTAAGGCACCGGCTCGCCATCCACCACCAGCACGCGCTTATCGCCGTCTTTGATCGCCGGTAGATAGTTTTGCGCCATGCAGAAGTTCTGACCGTGATTGGTTAGCGTTTCGGTGATGACGCCAAAGTTCGGATCGTCTTGCTTCACGCGGAAGATGGATGCGCCGCCCATGCCGTCCAGCGGTTTCAGGATCACATCACCGTGCTCCTGCCAGAAGGCACGCAGTTGCTCTTTATTACGTGTGACCAGCGTATCTGGCGTCAGATCGGCGAACCAGGCGGTGTACAGCTTCTCGTTGCAGTCGCGCAGGCTCTGCGGTTTGTTGACGATCAGCGTACCTTGCTCTTCCGCACGTTCCAGCAGATAGGTGGCGTAAATGAATTCGGTATCAAACGGCGGATCTTTACGCATCAGCACCACGTTGAGATCGGCCAGCGGAATCACCTGCTCACTGCCAAAGTCGTACCATTTATCGTAGTTCTGCTCCACGCTCAGCAGGCGCGTGCGGGCGTAGGTGACGCCACCGCGCAGGGAGAGATCGCCCATCTCCATGTAATGAATTTCGTAACCACGGCGCTGTGCTTCCAGCAACATGGCGAAGCTGGTGTCTTTTTTAATGTTAATGGACGAAATTGGGTCCATAACGATGCCAAGCTTAATCATTATTCTCTCCTCAAAGGGGGAATTTATTGCCCCGTTCCGTGACAGCGCTGCGGCTTTTCACGTGCGTAGTTTTTAAAACCCTAAAAGTATCCCTTAACCCAGGTCACCAAACCTCACCTGAAGTGCCGTAATGGCCGTCAGCGCGGTAGTTTCTGTGCGTAGTACGCGTGGGCCCAACAAAATAT
The DNA here is from genome assembly GCF_020179835.1 of Pantoea sp. alder81. GTDB lineage: Bacteria > Pseudomonadota > Gammaproteobacteria > Enterobacterales > Enterobacteriaceae > Pantoea. The sequence goes on from NZ_JAIUDA010000006.1 coordinate 117,683, forward strand.
CGGTGAAACCCTGCTGCGCGGTCATGGCAATTTCATCTGCGGTCAAGCCGCCTTCCGGACCAATCAGCAGGCGAACACGTTCAACCGGCTGCGGCAGGGTATTAATACTGTGGCTGGCACGCGGATGCAGATTGAGCTTTAAACCGCTTTCCTGCTCGGCACACCAGGCTTCCAGCGTCATCGCTTCACGGATTTCCGGCACACGATTACGGCCGCACTGTTCACAGGCGGCAATCGCAATTTTTTGCCATTGCTGAATCTTCTTCGCCAGTCGTTCAGCATCCAGCTTTACGCCGCAGCGCTCCGAAAACAAGGGTGTAATCACGTTCACGCCGAGTTCGATCGATTTCTGGATGGTGAATTCCATCTTTTCGCCGCGCGACATCACCTGCCCAAGATGGAGATGGAGCGGTGATTCACGGTCATCAGACTGACTGGCAAGGACCCTTACTTTTACACGCTTTTTATCAGCCTGGGTGATTTCGGCGTTAAAAGTCAGATTACTGCCATCAAACAGCTCAATTTGTTGACCGGCGGTCATGCGCAGCACGCGCCCGACGTGGTTAGCGGCATCTTCTTCGAGGAAGACTTCACTGTTAACTTCAAGAGATTCGGGATGATAAATGCGAGGTATGCGCATGCGGTTCCTGCCAGCGTTATGCCGTGTCATCGGACACGGCCCAATCGGAAAAAAGCTAGTGTAGGGTAGCGCTTTTAGCGCTGGCAAGCCTGTTGTACATAGGGATTGTGATTTCCCTGTACCTGAGCGATGCGGTTATCGCGTTCACACTCCCACTGGCTCACCGGATATTGCTTGTTCCAGGCGGTAAACAGCTGGGTTTGCTGACGCGAAAGACGCAGCTGATACTGGTCTCGCATATAGAAGTAGGTGCGGGCAATGGCGCCGCGTGCACGCTCGGGTGGCTGGGCCAGCTTCTGCTTGAAATCGACTTTCATTGAGCACTGACCATATTGTGCGTCGCCGCCGTTCCACTGGCTGTACTGGAAGTTGTTGCGGTCGCCATTCACTTCACCAATCGCCGGTTGCAGGTTGTGCAGGTCGCTCTCAATGCGGCGGTAGTCGGCATCTTTACTGCAATTTTTGCGTCCGCCGTTTTGCCAGCACTGGCGCTGGTGGCCGAACTCCCATGCGGGCATCACATGTTCCCACTCAATACGCTCTGCGCGATTGGCATTTTTACGCACGTTGTAGCCACAGCTGCTGAGGTCAGGCACGCCTTTTTTGCCGTGCCAGCTGATTTTGCAGCCGCAGTAAAATTCGGCGGGCGCATCGGCATTGATCTGTGCGGCGACCACTTTGGCCTGCTGGAAGCTGTTCTGATTATAGTGAGTGATACTGAGGCTGAACGCGCTAATGGGTGCAACTAATAAGGAGAGTAACAACAGCGTTTTGCGAGACATATTCCAAAATTAACCTGGTGCGTAAAAAGGCGGCAGGGTAACAGAATGGAGCAGGGTGGGATATGAGATAAATGGATTAAGCTGCTGAAAATTCACCGGGTTGCAGCAACGTGCCACATTGCACACAGCGATATTCACTCTCGCCGCGCAGCACACGATTGTGACGGCGCACGGTGAGCTGATGCTGCTGGCAGCGGCAGCGATATGGGAAGGTGTTGCTGCGCACCGAAGCGATTTCGAACTGATGGGTGCGACGTGCCGGAACACCGAGCACGCTCTCCATCATCCACTTCCACTCTTTGCCGTGCGGCGGCACGCGGCCAAAGGTTTTCCAAACCAGCAGATGCGCCAGCTCATGCGGCACGACTTCATCCACAAATGCCTGCTGATTTTCCAGCAGCAGCACCGGGTTAATACGAATCTCCCATTTTTCCAGCCAAGCGGTACCGGCAGCCGTGCCACGCTGCTGATACACCAGCTTTGGCTCGTCATACTGACGCTCCAGCTTTTCATTGGCGAGCTGCAAATGCTGACGCAACGAGCGCATCACGGCTTGTTGCAGGGCGATGGGAAGACGAGGAGTTTTCATGGACGGCAGCATAAGATCTTGGGAACAGCGAATCAATTTATTGCGCACAAAAAAAGGGCCGCCAATCGGCAGCCCCTGTATCGCTTATCAACCTTACTGCTGGCCGATATCGCGCAATTTTTTGCCTTTCATCAGGTTGCGCTCGATGTGCTCCAGCGAGACGCTTTTGGTCTCCGGAATCAGCACAACAGTCAACAGGATAAAGAACACGTTCAGACCTGCATACACCCAGAAGGTTGGCGCATTGCCCAGCGTATTCAGCATGGTCAGGAAGGTGGCACCGACAATCATGTTTGCAATCCAGTTGGTTGCGGTAGACACGGTGATACCAAAATCGCGGCCTTTCAGCGGCTGGATTTCTGAACACAGTACCCAGATCAGCGGACCGGCAGACATCGCGAAACCAACAATAAACATCAGCAGCATGCCGACGGCGAAGTACTGCGCCGAAGCAGAGTTGATGCCGATGTGAAGCATGGTACCAAGAATGCCCATACCGGCTGCCATCACGATGAAGCCCAGCACCAGCGTCGGTTTACGGCCCCAGCGATCCACCAAACCGATAGCAATAAAGGTCGCCAGTACGTTCACCAGACCTACAATCACCGTGCCCCACATCTGCTGAGTGGTGTTGGCGAAACCGGCAATCTCGAAGATTTTTGGCGCGTAATACATGATGACGTTCATACCGGTGAACTGCTGCATCACCTGCAACAGCACGCCGAGGTAAACCGCACGACGGAAGTTACTGTTGCTCTGGAACAGCTGCCAGCCAGACTGCTTGATCTTCAGGCTTTCACGAATCTCATCCAGTTCACGCTTCGCCTGCTCGCTGGTATCACGCAGGCGAGCCAGCACGCGTTCTGCACTGCGGAAATCGCCTTTCGCCGCCAGCCAGCGCGGGCTGTTTGGCAGGAAGAATACGCCCACCAGCAGCAGCACTGCCGGGATGGTGATGATGCCCAGCATCCAGCGCCATGCGCCTGCATCACTGAACGCGGTATCCGACAGATACGCACCCAGGATGCCGATGGTGATCATCAGCTGATACAAAGAAATCATGCTGCCACGAATCTTTTCTGGTGCGATTTCAGAAAGATACAGAGGAGCAGTGTAAGACGCGACACCCACGGCCAGACCGAGCACCACACGTGCAGCAATCAGCATGTCAGGGCTAACCGCCATGGCTGACCAGAGTGAACCGATAACGAACAGAATCGCACCCGCCATCAGGCTCTTTTTACGGCCGAGTTTTGAAGACATCCAGCCGCTACCGATAGCACCAACAGCCGCACCGAACATCATGGAGCTGACAATCCACTCTTGCTGATGGGCAGTCACGTTAAAATCTTTTGCGATGAAGGGCAGGGCACCAGCGATAACGCCGATATCCAGACCAAACAGCAGGCCGGCCAGAGCCGCTAAGAAGCAGACAAACAAGGTCATCATCTTGTTCGATGTTCTGCTCTTATGAGTATTACCAGGCATAATGCCTCCGAAGTTTATCTATCGTTGTTTTTATCAATGTTATGAAACCTGCCGGCAGAAAAAAGTGAGGGCGATCACATCAGTGTAATCGGTTACACACGCTGAAACCCTGCAATCCAGCATTTTCCGCCTGAAATAGTTACGTAACCAGTAAGGTATAGCACCCTTTAAGTTTCTGACATCTCTCTAAATACCGGCTATCAGACGACGCTGAAAATAACGCATTTTCATACGAATAACTACGCTGAAAATTCTCTAAATTACAGATTACAAAAGGATTTCAAAATGTAATCGTTAACACTTTGTTGTAAACATAGAAAATGAAGTGTAGACGGCGGGAAAAAACGCGCTCGCTGGTTAGCAGGCACAAAAAAGCCCGCAATATGCGGGCTCGTTTTTGTAGGGCTCTAAGATTACAGGCCCGCTGCCTCGCGCAGTTGAGCAGCTTTATCAGTCTGCTCCCACGGGAAGTGTTCGCGACCAAAGTGACCGTAAGCGGCGGTCTCTTTGTAGATCGGCTTCAGCAGATCCATCATCTGAATCAGACCGTATGGACGCAGGTCGAAGAACTCGCGCACCAGCAGGGTCAGCTGTTCGGTAGAGACTTTCTCAGTACCGAAGGTTTCCACCATGATGGAAGTTGGCTCAGCCACACCAATCGCGTAAGAAACCTGGATTTCACAACGGTCAGCCAGGCCAGCCGCTACGATGTTTTTCGCCACATAGCGTGCTGCGTAGGCAGCAGAGCGGTCAACTTTAGAAGGATCTTTACCGGAGAATGCACCGCCACCGTGACGCGCCATACCGCCGTAGGTATCAACGATAATTTTACGACCAGTCAGACCGCAGTCGCCCATTGGGCCGCCGATCACGAAGCGACCAGTTGGGTTGATGTGGTATTTGGTGCTGGCATTGACCCACTCAGCAGGCAGAACCGGCTTGATGATCTCTTCCATCACTGCTTCACGCAGGTCGGCTGTTGAAACTTCTTCAGCGTGCTGAGTCGACAGCACAACCGCATCGATGCCGACAATTTTGCCGCCATCGTACTGGAAGGTGATCTGGCTTTTCGCATCCGGACGCAACCACGGCAGTGAACCGCTTTTACGCACTTCGGCCTGACGCTGAACCAGACGGTGCGCGTAGGTTACCGGAGCGGGCATCAGCACGTCGGTTTCGTTGGTGGCGTAGCCGAACATCAGGCCCTGGTCGCCCGCGCCCTGTTCCAGCGGATCGGTACGGTCAACACCCTGGTTGATGTCAGGAGACTGCTTGCCAATCGCGCTCAGTACGGCGCAAGAGTTCGCATCAAAGCCCATATCGGAATGGACATAGCCGATTTCACGGACGGTATTACGGGTGATCTCTTCGATATCAACCCAAGCGCTGGTGGTGATTTCACCGCCAACCAGCACCATACCGGTCTTAACGTAAGTTTCGCAGGCCACGCGTGCTTTAGGATCCTGTTCCAGGATCGCATCTAACACGGCATCGGAAATTTGGTCAGCGATTTTATCAGGATGTCCTTCTGATACGGACTCAGATGTAAATAGGTGTTTAGCCATTCTGTTCTTTACCTTACAAATGGTTTGAATTCGACTGCATAGCGTAAGTGGACCAGGCCGACTCGACGCCCCTTCAGGCAAAGCCGCGAGCAGTAGGGAGTGTTAACAGCGTGCGCCAACACCGCCTGGATGTTAATCAGTTTAGATGGACAACCATCTGGACGGCTATTCTAGGTCACTCAGTGAGCACTTTTCCAGTGCTTTTTCCGATTCCGCACGTTTACGCAAGCTGCCCACTGGAAGAAATTCCTGACACCTTCCACAGATCGTAGCTAAAGATTTTGCATTTTTCGCGGTCTGGCTGTATAAAACGCCGCTGCACAAAAAGGATGACGCCGTTATGCGTCGCGCCGTCAGAGCTGTTCTCTGACTTTCACCCAAGCCGTTTCTCGTTTGCTGCTGGCAGACGTTGGAGGTGATAAAAGTAATGAACCACATTTCTCTTCTTCCCGGTTCACTGCGCTCAATGGGCGCGCTGGCAATCCTTTCCCAATCCAGATTTGTTCTTTTCTCTCGCCGAAGTTTTGTGCGTTGCGGTAATTATCCCGACACGAGCGCAGGCTAAGCTATTCCCACATTTCAGTTGCTGTGTTTCACTCGTCTTTGGCGGTGAAAAACGTTGGCTTTTGGCCCGTTTTTTACTCACTGCGGCGTGGTGTTTTACACTTAGAGTCAGCAACGTGCATGGTAACCCGATAAACGGAGCTCAGCAGGATGGGGAAATCTTTACCCGGACTCACAACAGCAAAACCCGGCAACGGTTTCATATTTCAACGGAAAATTGAGGTTCGCGATGTCTGACGACATGAAGAATATCAAGGGTTCGTCAGCTGGCGAACAGGGTGTACTCCGCTCCATGCAGGAGGTGGCGATGAACGATCAGGAAGCAAGCAGAATGCTGCGTACCTACAACATTGCCTGGTGGGGTAATAACTATTACGACGTCAACGAGCTGGGACACATCAGTGTGTGTCCGGATCCGGATCAGCCGGAAGTGCGCGTTGATCTGGCGAAGCTGGTGAAAGAGCGTGAAGCGGATGGCCAACGTCTGCCTGCGCTGTTCTGTTTCCCGCAAATCTTACAGCATCGCCTGCGTTCGATTAACGCCGCCTTCAAACGCGCGCGTGAATCTTATGGCTATAAAGGTGACTACTTCCTGGTCTACCCGATCAAGGTTAACCAGCATAAGCGTGTCATCGAATCCCTGGTAAATTCTGGTGAGCCGCTGGGCCTGGAAGCCGGTTCGAAAGCCGAGCTGATGGCGGTGATCGCCCACGCCGGTAAAACCCGTTCGGTGATCGTCTGTAACGGCTATAAAGACCGTGAATACATTCGTCTGGCGCTAATTGGCGAGAAGCTGGGTCACAAGGTTTACCTGGTGATCGAGAAGATGACCGAAGTGCGCCTGGTACTGGAAGAGGCGGAGCGCCTGAATGTGATCCCACGTTTGGGTATCCGCGCGCGTCTGGCGTCGCAGGGCTCCGGCAAATGGCAGTCGAGCGGTGGCGAGAAGTCCAAATTCGGTCTGGCGGCATCGCAGGTGCTGCAGCTGGTGGACATTATGCGCAAGGCCGGTCGTCTCGATAGCCTGCAACTGCTGCACTTCCACCTCGGCTCGCAGATGTCCAACATTCGCGATATCGCCACCGGTGTACGTGAGTCGGCGCGCTTCTACGTTGAGCTGGCCAAACTGGGCGTGAACATCAAATGTTTCGATGTTGGTGGCGGTTTGGGCGTTGACTATGAAGGCACCCGTTCGCAGTCTGACTGCTCGGTAAACTACGGCCTGAACGAATACGCCAACAACGTGATTTGGGCGATTGGCGATGCCTGTGAAGAGAACGGTCTTGAGCATCCCACCGTCATCACCGAATCCGGTCGTGCGGTTACGGCGCACCATACTGTGCTGGTCTCCAACATCATTGGTGTTGAACGTAATGAATTCAGTACGCCAGTGGCGCCGGATGCCGATTCACCGCGCCCAATTCAGAGCCTGTGGGATACCTGGCAGGAGATGCACGAGCCGAACGTTCGTCGTTCGTTGCGTGAATGGCTGCACGACAGCCAGATGGATTTGTTCGATATCCATACCGGCTACTCATCGGGCACTTACGATCTTGGCCAGCGTGCCTGGGCAGAGCAGCTCTATTTAAGCATCTGTCACTACATTCAGCAGCATCTGGACCCAAGCAACCGTGCGCACCGCCCGATCATTGATGAACTGCAGGAACGTATGGCGGATAAGATTTACGTCAACTTCTCGCTGTTCCAGTCAATGCCGGATGCGTGGGGTATCGATCAGCTGTTCCCGGTATTACCACTGGAAGGCCTGAACAAGATCCCACAACGTCGCGCCGTGCTGCTGGATATCACCTGTGACTCTGATGGCACCATCGATCACTACGTGGATGGTGACGGTATTGCCACCACCATGCCGATGCCTGAATACGATATTGATAATCCGCCGATGCTGGGCTTCTTTATGGTCGGTGCCTACCAGGAGATCCTCGGCAATATGCACAACCTGTTCGGTGATACCGAAGCGGTTGATGTATTCGCCTTCCCAGACGGCAGCGTAGAAGTGCAGTTGTCAGATGAAGGCGATACGGTGGCGGATATGCTGGAGTACGTGCAGTTGAATCCAAACGATTTAATGACACTCTTCCGCGATCAGGTTACTCAGCAAAAGGACATCGATGAAGAGCTGCGTGCGCAGTTCCTTGCCGAGTTTGAAAGCGGCTTGTACGGTTATACCTATCTTGAAGATGAGTAATCGTTAAAGCTTCCAATGGGCCCTGATCAGGGCCCATTTTATTTACCAGCCATTCTATTTTCTTATTTCCCCGCTTTTTATTTGAATTGTGATGAAGATCACTCTCAATAAATGTTAACCAGCCATTTATAACGCGTGCCTAAATTGCGTCTCTTCTATCTCCTTCATTTTTATTCATAAAACAAAATATACGCTGCGCTTAAGGCCGTAATATCCCTGCATTAGTTACTGATTTCGTAAGGATTAGACAGGTAATCTGTTATGTAATCTTATCGATGCATAATGAAAATTTAAACATTAAGGGTTGAATAGTATCATTAAGTAACTATGTTTTCTGGCGCCTTTTGGAATCATGCATTCCAGATTAAAAAAAATGAATTTTGCGATGCAATTATCTTTATCAGACAAATGTAGAAAAAATTATCTAATAAATTCAGATGATTCGTTGTTTTTAAATCTGTCAAGATTGGCACTAACTTAAATTTTTCTAGGAATTATCTGATTATTTTGTGAAAGTAAAATAAATTTACTACGGAAATTGATAGATTTAAACGATTAAAGTGGGGTTGGGTCTTTACTGAAATCTATTTTGCAAACTGTAAGCTGTACGTTAGGCTTCAGTTAACGTGTTAAGTTTTATCGATGTTTCCCTTACATCTCACATGAGCAATCCTGACAGTTCAGGAGTATCAGTAAGTTGCGGAAGGGACCGTGAAATGAGCAATCAACCTGAATACATTTTCTTGCTGGAACCCGTTCACGGTAAAGCCGGCGAGTTGATTGCATGGGAATTGTTAACGCGATTCTCAGATGATGCAGATATTAATAATAAACGTAACCCTTGCAGGAAAGAAGGGTTCTTCAGTCGGCTTCCTGCTGACGAAAAATGGCAGTTATTCCTCCACCAGATCGGAAAACTTATTCAGCTATACCAACAAGGGTTTGATCAGATAGTCAGTGTAAATGTGGATAGAGATATCGTCTCCGGTATTTTTGATGATGATGAAATACAACAAAAACTGGCGAAATTGACGTTACTGCGTTTAGAGATATCCGCCTTCTTTACCGCGCGATTTAACAGCGCAGATCTGATGATATTAAAAGGCGTCGCGAAAGTGACGCCCGCCCCTTTATGGCTTGATGACTTTGGTCCGGGTTATTCCAACCTGACCATGCTCGATAGCGGAATATTTGAAATCGTCAAGATTGACAAGAAGTTTTTTTGGCAATTTGGCGACGGTCACATTTTTGACACGCTGCTTAGCCACCTCAACCAATTATGCAACGGCGTGATTGTTGAAGGTGTTGAAAGCCAATCTCACCTCGATTTGCTGGCGCATAAAGCGATCTATGGTATGCAGGGCTATCACTGGCAGAGTGTCTATCTAAATGATTTTATTAAGCAATCCTGAAATAGCACGGGTTCGGCCACCACAGTCGGGGTAGATGAAATGTCTAAAAATGGGTTCATTGCATTCAATTTGATTTGTGCTCGCCCCATGGAAAATAACGGCATTTCCCCCTTTGTTGCGCTGAAAAATAAACCCGGGCCATTTTCAGGATGGAGGCTTAACACGACTCAGCGCGATTTCATCATGAGTTTGTATGAGATCGACCAAGAGAAAAAGTGAATAGTCATCTGGATTATTCGCCATTGAAGCCGGTATCTGCGGATGCTGGGCGTTTTTATGGAATTTAATAACTGCGCGGGATTTCGATAACATGAATAATATCTCTATCACTCCTAAAGGTGGGACCGTCGCCTCTGAAGTTAGCGGCTCACAAGTCAATTTAACCGCGCCAAGTGTGGTTAAACTTCACCTTAATCAATCAGATATTAAGTCTTTCACACGCAATGGTAATGATTTAGTTGTCACCACAAAGTCTGGTGAAGTTGTTGTTATTCATAATTTTTATTCAGCAGCAGGCGACAGTGATCTGGTGCTGCAGGACGACAAAGGTGCGTTGTGGTGGGTTGAAGATCCCGGCACTGATGCATTCCAGTACGTCAATATCGACAGTACCGAAGGGCTGTTAGCCGAGAACACCACCAATGACGGCACGATTGCCGCCTTCGGTATCGGTGGTGCGGCGCTGGCGGGCCTGGGTGCGATGTTCGCTGGTTCGTCGGGCGGTGGCGGCGGTAATGCAGCGGTCGGCGATGGAAATACCGGCGGCGGCGACAATGGCGGCGGGAATAACGGCGGCGGCAACAACGGTGGGGGCAATAACGGCGGTGGTAACAATGGCGGTGGGGATACCACTGCACCTGGTACCGCAACTAACTTAACGCTTACCGACAATGTTGGCGCGATTCAAGGCGCGATTGTCAACGGCGTCACCACTGACGACAACACCCCGACGCTGACCGGCACCGCAGAAGCGGGTGCTACGGTCAGTATTTACGATGGCAACACATTGCTTGGAACCGTCGTAGTGGGAGCTGATGGCAACTGGAGCTTTACCTCGCCTGCGCTGGCTGAAGGCCAGCATAGCTTTACCACCACGGTGACGGATGCGGCCGGCAATACCAGCGGCTCCAGCGATCCGATCACGTTTATCGTGGATACCGTTGCACCGGTTGCGGCTGCTGGTCTGGTGGTCAGTGATGATGTTGGCGGTACGCAAGGCGCATTAACCGCTGGCTCGACTACCGATGACAATACCCCGACTATCAGCGGTACTGCTGAACCGGGCACCTACGTTAGCGTGTATGACGGCACTACGCTGCTCGGCACCGCAACTGTTGGGGCGGACGGCACCTGGAGTTTCACAACGCCAGCCTTGAGTAATGGCGCGCACAGCCTGACTGTGACGGTTACCGATGCGGCGGGTAATGTGAGTGCGGCCACAGATCCGTTTAACTTCAGCGTGACGGCGGATCTGCCTCCGGCGACCACTACGTTGGAAATTACCGATGATACCGGCAGTACGCTGGTGCAGCTAAGTAATGGGTCGTACACCCACGACAACACGCCAGTTTTGAGCGGCCTCGCGAGTGCCGGCTCAGTGATCACCCTGTATGACGGGGATACCTTGCTAGGCAGCGTTGTTGCGGGAGAAAACGGACAATGGGTGTTTACCCCAGCAGCACTGGCTGATGGCTCGCACGCCTTCCATGCCACTATCGTCGATACCACTGGCAATACCTCTGAATCCGCCACCATCACCGTCACTATCGATACCGTGGTGCCGGATGCCGCAGGCGATCTGCAACTGAGCAACAATGACGACAGCACCATTGTGCCTATCTCGGCTGGCGGGAGCACCAATGACAATACCCCGACCCTCAGCGGTACCGCAGAGCCAGGTAGCGTCGTCACCGTGCGCGATGGTGATACCGTGCTGGGCACTGTCACCGTAGGTAGCAATGGCAGCTGGACCTTCACCAGCCCAACCCTGACGGACGGTGACCATAGCCTCACTACCACCGTGACCGATCCTGCGGGCAATGTCAGTGCATCATCGGATCCGATTGCCTTTACTGTCGATACCAGCATACCTGCGGCGGCGAGTGGTCTGACGGTGACCGATAATGTAGGGGAAAGCACTGGCGCACTGACGTCTGGAGCGACCACTGATGACAGCACGCCAACGCTGGCTGGCCAGGCAGAGCCGGGAACGACTGTTAGTGTCTACGATGGCACTACGTTACTGGGTACTGCCACAGTGGGCGCCAACGGAAGCTGGAGCTTTACCACTTCGGCATTGAGCAATGGAGCTCATAGCCTGACCGTCACTGTGACCGACGCGGCGGGTAACGTTAGCCAGCCTACTGCTGCTTTCAATTTGACTGTGGATGCAGACTTGCCACCGGCAACCAGTTTACTGGAGGTGACCGACGATACCGGTAGCACCTTGGTGCTGTTGGCGAATGGGGCTTATACCCATGACAACACGCCTACACTGAGCGGTCTTGCGGGTCCGAATGACACGATTACCTTATATAGCAATGGTGAGGTCATCGGCACAGCGATTGCTGATGCCAGTGGGCAATGGGAGTTCGATACCACAACACTTGCCGACGGTACTTACGATTTCCGCGCTGTTGCCACCAATGCTGCAGGCGAAACCAGCGAGTCGGACACTATCTCCATCATCATCGATACCGCTGTTCCAGTCGCGGTGGATGATCTACAACTCACCAATGATGAAGGCAATACACCTGTAGCTGTTTCTGCTGGCAGCGCCACTAATGACACTACACCTGTATTGAGTGGCACTGCAGAACCGGGCAGTACCGTGACCATCTCTGATGGCAGTACCGTACTGGGTACCGCCACAGTTGGACAGGACGGTAGCTGGAGCTTCACAACACCAACACTGACCGATGGTAGCCACAGCCTGACCACCACCGTGACCGATCCTGCAGGCAACATCGGTCCTGCATCAAATCCATTTACCTTTACTGTAGATACTCAGCCTCCGGCAGCGGCTGGGGATGTCCAGTTGAGTAATAACACTGGTTCTACCGCGGTTCCAATCGTCTCAGGTGGCATCACTAACGGTACGACCCCGGTACTGAGTGGTACAGCGGAGCCAGGCAGCACGGTCACGATTTCCGATGGTACAAATGTGCTTGGCAGCGTGACAGTCGGTGCCAATGGCTCCTGGAGCTTCACCTCCCCAGCATTGGATGACGGTCAACACAGTCTGACCACTGTTGTTACCGATCCTGCCGGCAATACCGGACCTGCATCGACACCTATCATCTTTGAAGTCGATACCGCCGCCCCAGCGGCAGTGGGCGATTTGGTGGTGACAGATAATGTCGGCGATCTTCAAGGGCAACTGGCTTCCAACGACTTCACGGATGACAACACGCCAACATTGAGTGGCACTGCGGAAGTCGGTGCTGTGATCAAAGTTTATGATGGCACCGTATTGTTAGGGAGTACGAGTGCTGGCCAGGATGGTAGCTGGAGCTTCACCACATCGGCACTCAATAACGGCGAACACACTCTGAGTGTTACCGTGACGGATGCTGCCGGAAACGTCAGCACCGCTACCGAAGGTTTTGTGCTGACTGTGGCGGCAGATCTGCCGCCAACTTCGGCGACGTTGCAGATCACGGATGACAGCGGCAACACACTGGTTCAGTTGGCCAACGGCGCCAGTACACACGACACATCGCCAATCCTTAGTGGACAGGCGCAGGCGGGGGATGTCATCGCCTTGTATGACGGTGGCAACCTGTTAGGCACGCTTACAGTTGGGGCTAGCGGCCAGTGGTCATTCCCTACTACGGGACTTACTGAGGGCGCGCATACCTTCTATGCCTCCATCACTGATGTCACCGGCAACAGCTCTAACTCCCCAAGTATCACAATCACCGTCGATATCACTACTCCAGACGCGGCAACCGGCGTGCAACTCAGCAATGATGCAGGCAGCAGCCCGGTTCCGATTGCTTCTGGTGGCCTGACGAACGACAGCAGTCCGCTGCTGACCGGTGCAGGCGAACCTGGTGCTACCGTCAGCGTTTATGACGGCACCACTCTGCTGGGTACCGCCACGGTGGGCAACAATGGTAGCTGGAGTTTTAGCACACCAGCATTGGGTGAAGGCAACCACAGCCTGACCACCACTGTGACGGATGCAGCTGGCAACGTGAGTCCAGCTTCTGACGCTATCACCTTTACCGTCGATACGGTAGCCCCTGCTGCCGCTACTGACCTGACTGTCGCCGATAATGTCGGTGCCAGTACCGGCGATCTGACATCCGGCGCGACAACCGATGACAATACCCTTGAATTGAGTGGGCAGGCGGAAGCGAACTCGGTTGTCCGTGTTTATGATGGCACTGTGCTGTTAGGCACTGTGACAGCAGATACTGATGGTGCGTGGAGCTTTACCACGACGGCGCTGACCAATGGCAGCCACAGTCTGACAGTCACCGTCACCGATACGGCGGGTAACCTCAGTCCGGCAACCACGCCATTTATTGTGAATGTTCAGGCTGATCTGCCACCTGCCACGCTGACGCTGGAGGTGACTGATGACAGTGGTAGCACCCTCGTTCAGTTGGCCACAGGGGCCAACACGCAAGACACCACGCCGGTATTAAGCGGCCTGGCGATAGCCGGAGCCGTTGTGACGTTGACCGATAATGGCACCGTGCTGGGTACCGTAGTTGCGGGCGCGAATGGACAGTGGACCTATACCCCAGCAGTCTTGCCGGATGGGGCACATGCGTTCCAGTCCAGCTATACCGATGCGACAGGCAATCCCATTGATTCAGCCGTTATCACTATCACTATCGATACCCTGGCACCTGCTCCAGCAACGGGCGTGGAAATTAGTAATGGCGCAGGAGAGACCATTCCTCCGGGCGGCGCAACTAATGATAGTAGCCCAGTGCTTAACGGCAGTGCGGAGCCGGGCAGCACGGTCACGATTTCTGATGGGACCACTGTGCTGGGCACCACGACGGCAGGTCAGAATGGTGACTGGAGTTACACAACGCCGCCGTTAACCGATGGTACTCATAACATCACCACCACCGTCACCGATCCGGCAGGTAATACCAGCCCGGCATCCGATCCGATTGCGGTAGTGGTGGATACACAACCACCAGCCGCACCGGGTAACGTGCAGCTGAGTAACAACGAAACAGGTACACCTGTACCTATCACCAATGGTGCAACCAACGACACCACGCCGGTGTTAAGTGGCACGGCCGAGCCTGGCAGCACCGTAACCGTTTCAGATAATGGTACGCCGCTGGGTACTGCCACCGTGGGGGCTGATGGGAGCTGGAGTTATACGCCATCCTTGGGTGAAGGAGACCATAGCCTAACGGCAACGGTGACCGATCCAGCAGGGAACAGCAGCTCGCCTTCAACAGCGATCCCGGTGACGGTAGATACGACAGCACCGACTGCGCCTGGTGGTTTGCAACTCAGCAATGACCAGAGTGGCACGCCAGTGCCGGTTACAACTGGCACCACTAATGACACCACGCCTGTGTTAAGTGGTACTGCAGAACCTGGTAGCACTGTCACCGTCTCTGATGGTGACACGGTATTAGGTTCCGTCAGCGTGGGCACAGATGGCAATTGGAGCTACACCACACCTGCACTCAGTGAGGGCGATCATAGCCTGACGGCTACCGTGACCGATCCTGCGGGCAATATCAGCCCAGTCTCTGACCCGGTTGTCATCAGCATTGATGTCACGCCACCGCCAGTGGCCACGGGCGTGATTGTTTCGAATGAGGCGGGTACGCAGATAAACACCGGTGGCGCGACCAATGACACCACACCAGTGATCAGCGGCAGTGCTACGCCAGGCAGTACAGTGGTGGTTTCGGATGGCACCGATGTGCTGGGAACCGCCACCGTTAACGATGATGGTAGCTGGTCATTCACGCCTGACCCCGCACTAGGTGAGGGTCAGCACAGTCTCTCTACAACCGTGGTGGATCCGGCAGGCAACAGCAGCACGGCTTCAACCCCTATCATTGTTACCATTGACACTGAAGCACCAAACGAGGCAGGAAGCCTGGTGTTGAGTAACAATAATTCGGGAACCCCGGTCGAAATTACTAATGGCACCACCAATGATGCCACACCGGTATTGAGCGGCACCGCTGAACCGGGAAGCACTGTAACCGTCACGGATAACACCGATACGGTTCTGGGTACGGCAACCGTTGACGCACTAGGTAACTGGACATTTACCCCAGCTAACCCGCTGGACCCGGGCAGTCACAGCCTGACGACGACCGTCACCGATGCAGCAGGTAACGTTGGACCGCAATCGGACCCAATTGTCTTCACCGTTAATCTCACACCGCCGGTTGTGGGCACTGTAGTACTGAACAACGACAGCACAACACCCGCCACAGAAATCAACAATGGCGGTGCCACTAACGATACTACGCCAGTGTTGAGTGGTTCGGCAGCAGAAGGCAGCATCATTACGGTGTATGACGGCAATACCCTACTGGGTACGGTGCAGGTAGGGGCGAGCGGCTCGTGGAGCTATACCACCACGGCGCTGAGCCAGGGTAACCACAGCCTGAGCGCCACCGTCACCGATCCAGCAGGTAACGTCAGCGATCGGTCTACACCCATTGGCTTTGTCGTTGACACTGTTCCCCCTGCAGCGGCTACCGAGCTGCAACTTGTTAACGGTCAGGACACCACCATTGCGACCGGTGGATTTACCAATGACACCACGCCGGTATTGAGTGGCACAGCCGAGCCAGGCAGCACGGTTACCGTCACAGATAGCGTCAGTGGCGTGTTGGGCACCGCGACGGTGGGTATAGATGGAAGTTGGTCATTTACGCCAGATGCCGCGCTTGCGGCGGGTCCTCATACCCTAACCGCGACGGTCACCGATCCGGCGGGTAACGTCAGTTCGGCGTCTAGCCCAATTACCTTCACCATTGATGTCTCCACACCAGATGCGGCATCGGGTGTACAACTGAGTAACAACGAAGGAAGCATCCCAGTCGCTATCGTGAATGGCGGCGCGACCAACGATACCACACCAGTGCTGAGCGGCAGTGCGGAAGCGGGCAGCGTCGTGACAGTAACTGATACCGTGGGTGCGGTGGCAACGGTTCTGGGCTCCGTTACGGTGGGTGCCAACGGTAACTGGAGCTTTACCTCACCAGCTCTGGGCACAGGCGAGCACAGCTTGACCACCACGGTAACCGATCCTGCGGGTAACATCAGTGATGCCAGCGATCCGTTCGTGGTCACCATTGACACCACACCGCCAGCAGCAGTGGGAGAGGTTGAGCTCGCTAACGATGCGGGTACCGCGATTACCGGTGGATTCACCAATGACAGTACGCCAACCCTCAGCGGCACGGGTGACGTGGGAAGCGTTATCACGGTGAGAGATGGCACAACGGTGCTGGGCAGCGTTGCGGTCAACGACGAGGGAGAGTGGACCTTTACCACGCCTGTACTGAGTGAAAGCAGCCACAGTCTGACCGCAACGGCCACCGATGCCGCAGGTAATAGCAGCGGCGCGTCTACACCGATTGTTTTCATTGTCGATACCACACCTCCTGCGGCGGCAACCGGGGTGATTATCAGTAACGACAGTAGCGGTTCGCTGGTCACCATCACCAACGGCATTACCAGCGATAATACGCCGGTATTGAGTGGTTCGGCTGAGCCAGGAAGTACGGTAACCATCTCGACTGCTAGTGGAGAGTTGGGTACCGCGGTTGTCGGGGAAAACGGCGCCTGGAGTTTCACTCCTTCACCGGCGCTGGCGGATGGTGCTTACACTCTGACCACGACTGTGACAGATGCGGCTGGTAACACGGGACCTGCATCGACTCCGGTCAATATTACCGTGCTGGCCACGCCGCCAGCTGATGCCACCAACTTGCAGCTGACCAACAATGAGGGCAGTTCACCGGTTGTCATCGTTGATAACGGCAGCACTAACGATACCACGCCAGTCTTGTCGGGGACGGCTACGGGTGGCAGTTACGTCACTATCTTTGTTGATGGCGCACCACTGGGTACGGCAGTTGTCGGTTCAAATGGCAACTGGAGCTTTACCGTTCCTGAATTGACTGAAACCACGCATACGCTGACCACGGTGGTCACCGATGCCGCAGGGAATGTCAGCGGTGAAACTGATGCGCTCACCGTCACAATCGATCTGACACAGCCGGATCCAATCACAGATATCTCGATCGCCAATGATGCAGGCGTTGAGTTGACTGGCCCAACGAATGACACCACGCCACTGCTATCCGGCAATGCCGAACCTGGCAGTCTGGTGACCATTTACGACGGCACCACGCCAATTGCATCTGTGGTGGCTGATACTACCAGCGGTGACTGGAGCTATAACTTTACTGATATGCCGCTCAGCGCGGGCGATCATACGCTCAGTGCCACGGCAACAGATGCGGCAGGTAACGTCAGTGATGCTGGAAGCAGTGTAGTGGTGAGTATCGATCTGACACCGGCTGCGGCCTCCAACTTGATTGTCACCAACGATAATGGCACGCCAGTTGTGGTTGGGAATAACGGCTTCACCAATGACACTACGCCAGTGCTCAGTGGTACGGCAGAGCCAGGCAGTTCCGTGGCTATCTATGATGGTCAAACCTTACTGACAACCGTTCAGGCCGATCCCGACTCCGGTGCCTGGAGTTATACCGCTGATTTCGATTCAGGCACTACTCATGCACTGAGCGTGGTCGTGACCGATGCAGCAGGTAACGTCGGCCCGGCTTCGGCGGTGGTGAACATCACCATTTCTACCGATATTCCGGCAGCAGTGACCGATCTCACGGTTAGTAATAATGAAGGCAACACGCTGGTCACCATTCAGGATGGAGGGTCAACCAACGATGTGACACCTGAACTAACCGGTACTTCGTCAATCCCTAACAGCATCATCACCATCTACGATGGGCTGAATAACCCAATAGGTTCAACCACCGCCGGTGCAGACGGCAAATGGAGCTTCACGACGGATGCCTTACCTCCAGGTGAGCACAGTCTCTCTGTGACTGTCACTGATGCGGCGGGGAATACCAGTCCGGCCTCTGATGCAGTGACCTTCCTGGTTGACATCACTGCGCCTGATGCAGTGACCGATGTGGTTGTTCTCAATGACAGCAGTGCTCCTGCGGTAGAAATTCCGACAGGAACGCCGACCAACGACACTACGCCGTTGCTCCAGGGTAACGCTGCCAATGCCGAAGATGGCTCTATCGTTACCATCTATGAAGGCAATGTGGTATTGGGCACAGCGACAGTAACCAATGGCGCCTGGAGCTTCAACACGCCAGTGCTGGGGAGTGGTTCGCATACACTGACGGTTACAGTGACTGACCCTGCTGGAAACGTTAGTACTAATAACCCAAGCATCGCGGTGGTGATTGATACTCAGGCACCAGACGCGGCGACGGGTGTCACGTTGACTAACGATCTGGACGTCGACAATCCAGTCACCATTCCTAACGGTGGCTTGACCAACGACAACACCCCAGTGCTGACTGGCTCCGTGGGCGCGGACAGTACCGTTAGCGTTTCAATCAATGGTGGTGCCCCGCAGCCTGCCACATTGAATGGTGATGGAACCTGGACCTTTACGCCATCCGAACTGCCTGATGGTTCTTACACCTTCAGCGTTGTGGTAACGGACGCAGCCGGAAACGTCAGTCCAGCCGTGAATACCATGGTTGAAATTGATGCGACCCCGCCAGTGGAAGCGACCGGCGTTACTGTTACCAACGACAACGGCACGGCTCAGGTCACTACTGATGGCATCACTTATACCAGTGATAACACGCCAGTGATTGCCGGTACTGCCACGGCGGGCACCATCGTTAACATTTACAACAACGGTGAACTGATTGGCACCACCACCGTTGGCACTAATGGTCAGTGGAGCTTCACGCCAACGACGGCATTGCCAGAGAACGTGAACAGCATCACGGTGAGAGTAGAGGATGCGGCGGGCAACCTGAGCGATCCAACCGATCCGATTGTCTTTACTGTGGATACCGCAGCACCAACAGCGGCAACCGTGGTCATTACGGATAACGATGGCACGCCAGTAACGGTGACTAACGGTTTCACAAATGACACCACACCGTTGTTGTCAGGAACCGGGAGCGAAGCTGGAAACATCATTAGTATCTACGATACAGATCAGCAATTGCTGGGTACGGCGACGGTTCAGGGCGATCTCAGCTGGAGCTTCCAGTTGCCAACACTGTCTGCCACTGCGCATACGCTCACCATTACAGTGACTGATGAGATTGGCAACAGCACCAGCACCACTGTAGCGTTAACGGTTGATACCACCGCACCAGAGCCGGTATCTGCAGTAGTGATTCAGAGCGACACTGTTCCAGCTGAGCCAGTTACAGTGGCGAATGGTGGTTCCACCAATGACACTACGCCAACTATTTCGGGTAGTGCGGAACCGGGTTCTACGGTCATACTCACTAATACGCTTACAGGCTTGGTGTTTGGTACGGCCAATGCTGATCCAACAACGGGTGCATGGACATTCACCCCGACTACTGCACTGACAAATGGCACAACCTATTCCCTGAGCATCACCGCAACAGATGCGGCGGGCAACGTCAGTGTGGGATCAAACGTGAGCTTCACGATTGATACCGTGGCACCAACATTAGGCGCCTACACCGTTAGTAATAACGAGGGGGCAACACCAGTCACCATCTCTCAAGGTGGCCTAACCAACGATGACACGCCAGTATTACGCGGTACCGGTGAAGTGGGCGCGATCATCACCATCACGGACACAGTTGGTGGAACGACCGTCACTCTTGGCACGGCTATCGTGGCAGATAATGGTCAGTGGCGATTTGTTACCGATACGCTAGGTCAAGGGGCACATTCACTTACGGTGACAGCGACCGATGCGGCAGGTAACGCCACCACCAGTCCGACGACCTTCGGTTTCACTGTGGACAGCGTTGCGCCTGCGGCCCCACTGGGTGTTGAAGCCACGGCTAATAGTGGTGACAACCCAGGTAATCTGACCTCAGGCGGCACCACAGATGACAATACCATCACCTTTGGTGGCACGGCTGAAGCAGGGAGCGTCGTTTCCGTCTACGACGGCACAACGCTGCTGGGCACTACGACTGCAAGCCTCACGGATGGTGCGTGGACCTTCACTACACCAGTATTAAGCAACGGTGACCATAGCTTTACGGCGACTGCGACCGATGCAGCGGGTAACGTAAGTGCAGCAGCTCCAACAGATCCATTTACTCAGACTGTTGACGCTCCAGTGCCAGTCACTACCAGTACGTTACTGATAACCGATGATTCAGGTTCAACGCCGGTCACGTTGGTTGATGGTGATTTCACAAAAGACGTTACGCCTGTTCTAAGCGGTTTATCAGTGCCATTAGTCTTGGTCACCATTCTGGATAACGGAACTGCTATTGCTAGTGTACTTGCCGATGCTACAGGACAGTGGAACTACACACCGACCTTAGGGCAGGGAGAACATGAAATCACAATTACTGTCGGTGGGCTTGAGGTTGCAGGACCTGTTGGCATAACTGTTGATAATGTGGCACCTGCTTTGGTCACCGGCCTAGTTGTCAACAACAACAGTAGTGGTACCAACGTTCCAGTGACGAGTGGTTCGACCAACGACAATACACCTGCGCTTACTGGTAATGCTGAAGCCAACTCTATTGTTACCATTTACGATAACAATGTTCTGATTGGATCGACCACAGCCACGGCGGGAGGAACCTGGAGCTTTATAACTCCAACGCTGACCAGCGGCTCTCACTCATTCACTGCCACAAGTACTGACCTCGCCGGTAACGTCAGTGCGGCATCCACACCGGTTGCAGTCACTGTCGATACTATTGCACCAGCAGCCGCAACGCTGGTGGTCACCAATGACCTTGCCGATCCTGATGTGGTGGTGGCCAATGGCGGCCGCACTAACGACACCACGCCAGTACTGAGCGGTACGGCGGAAACGGGTGCGGTAATCAGGATTTATCAAAACGGTACGGAAGTGGGTTCAACTGTCGCTACGGGCGGGACCTGGAGCTATAACGTTGCAACGCTGGCTGAGGGAACCTATGCCTTCACTGTTCGCGCAACCGATGCGGCCGGTAACGTCAGCGTGGCTTCCAGCACCGCAACGGTGACTATTGATACCACTGCGCCAACCGGCCTCACGGTCAATGCCAGCAATAACAACGGCTCGTCGCCGGTGGCGATTGCGAACAACGGCACTACCAACGACAGTACACCAGCGCTAAGCGGTACGGCTGAAGCGGGTAGTGTGGTGAAAATCAGTGATAACGGCTTGGTAATTGGCTCGGTGACTGCTGCGGCAAATGGCAGTTGGAGCTTCGTCACGGGCACACTGGGTGATGGTCAACACACCCTGAGTGTCACCGCGACGGATGTAGCAGGCAACATTGGAGCGGCATCAACGGTAATTATTAACGTGGTAACAGCAGCGCCGACCGCGCCAACGTTGATTGTGAATAATGATGCCAACAACACGCTGACGCCTGTCGGCAATAATGGTTCTACAAACGACAGCACTCCGACGCTGACAGGTACAGCGACGGCAGGTAACGTGATTACCATTTATGACGGTACCACGGTGATTGGTTCCACCACTGCAGTCGCCGGGAACACCTGGAGCTTTACGCCAACAACGGCTCTGAGTAACGGTAGTCATACGTTTACGGTCAAGGCGACCGATACGCTGGGTAACGCCACGGCACAGGTGGGCACCACTACGGTCACCATCGATACTGTTGCACCTGTTGCCTCAACGCTGGTGATTGCCAACGATAACGGCACAGCCCCTGTAACGGTAGTGAACGGCGGCTCTACCAACGACTCGACACCACTGCTGAGCGGGGTGGCCGGGGTGGCAGAAGCGGGTGGCATTGTCAGGGTTTATGACAATATCAGCGGCAGCCTGGTGCTTGTGGGCTCGGGTGTTGTGCAGCCAGACGGTACCTGGAGCTTTAATAGCTCAACGCTGGCGACAGGCACGCATCCACTGAGCGTCACGGTGACTGACGCCGCGGGTAACATTAGCGGTTCTACCTCGGCAAGCGTCATCATTGATACCACTGCGCCAACGGTACAACTGACCAACACAGCCAACAATAACGGCAGTGCGCCGGTCACTATTGCCAACAACGGCACAACCAATGACAGCACGCCAGCGCTGAGCGGTACGGCAGAAGCGGGCAGTGTGGTGGTGGTACGTGACGGGCAGACAGTGGTGGGCTCGGTGGTTGCGGCTGCTAACGGCACCTGGAGCATCACCACCAGTACGCTGGGTGAGGGTGCACATACGCTGACCGTCACGGCGACGGATGCCGCAGGCAACGTGGGCACGGCAACCAATACCATTACCTTTACGGTATCAACGGCGGCGACCGCTGCACCAACGCTGATTGTGAACAACGATGCCAACAGCACGCTGACGCCGGTCGCTAACAATGGCGCCACTAACGACAGCACCCCAACTCTGACGGGTACAGCGGCGGCGGGTAACGTCATCACTATTTATGACGGCACCACGGTTCTGGGTTCCACCACGGCTATCGCGGGTGGCACCTGGAGCTTCACTTCACCAACCCTGAGCAACGGTAGCCATGCATTAAGCGTCACGGCAACCAATGCGGCGGGTACGGTGAGCTCTCCAGTCGCTTCAACCGTCATTATTGATACCGTGGCACCGGTCGCTTCAACGCTGGTGATTGCCAACGATAACGGCTCAACCCCTGTGACGGTGGCAAACGGTGGTTCTACTAATGACACCACGCCATTGCTGAGCGGTGTGGTCAGCGTGGCAGAAGCGGGCGGTGTCGTCAGAATTTACGACAGCATTAGCGGTACGCAGGCGTTAGTCGGCACGGCGATTGTGCAGGCAAACGGTAGCTGGAGCTTCAGCTCAACGCTGGCAGCAGGCACGCATCCACTGAGCGTCACAGTGACGGATGCGGCGGGTAACATCAGTGGCACCACGACAGCCAGTGTCACCATTGACACCACTGCGCCAGCTGTTCAGTTGACCAACACGATCAACAACAACGGCAGCACGCCGGTCACTATTGCCAACAACGGCAGCACCAACGACAACACGCCAGCATTGAGCGGTACGGCAGAAGCGGGCAGTGTGGTGACGATCCGCGACGGGCAAACCGTGGTTGGCTCAGTAGTTGCGGCAGCTAACGGCACCTGGAGCATCACCACCAGCACGCTGGGTGAGGGTGCACATACGCTGACCGTCACGGCGACGGATGCCGCAGGCAACGTGGGCACGGCAACCAATACCATTACCTTTACGGTATCAACGGCGGCGACCGCCGCACCAACGCTGATAGTGAACAACGACGCCAATAATACCCTGACGCCGGTCGCTAACAATGGTGCCACTAACGACAGCACCCCAACCCTGACGGGTACAGCGGTGGCGGGTAACGTCATCACTATTTATGACGGCACCACGGTGCTGGGTTCCACCACGGCTATCGCGGGTGGCACCTGGAGCTTCACTTCACCAACCCTGAGCAACGGTAGCCATGCATTAAGCGTCACGGCAACCAATGCGGCGGGTACGGTGAGCTCTCCGGTCGCTTCAACCGTCATCATTGATACCGTGGCACCGGTCGCTTCAACGCTGGTGATTGCCAACGATAACGGCTCAACCCCTGTGACGGTGGCAAGCGGTGGTTCTACCAATGACACCACGCCATTGCTGAGCGGCGTAGTCAGCACCGCGGAAGCAGGCAGTCGCGTCACTATCTATGACAATATCAGTGGCAGTCAGGTGTTGCTGGGCACGGCAATTGTGCAGGCGAACGGCAGCTGGAGTTATAGCTCAACGCTGGCAGTGGGTACTCATCCACTGAGCGTCACGGTCACGGATGCGGCAGGTAATGTCAGTGGTACAACGTCTGCAAGTGTCACCATTGACACTACCGCGCCAGCCGTACAGTTGGTGACTGCTGCCAACAACAACGGCAGCACGCCAGTAACGATTGCCAACAACGGCAGCACCAACGACAACACGCCAGCCCTGAGCGGTACGGCAGAGGCCGGTAGCGTGGTGACGATCCGCGATGGTCAGACAACGCTGGGTTCTGTTGTGACGGCAGCAAATGGGACCTGGAGCTTCACCAGCGGCACTCTGACAGATGGATCGCACACTATTAGCGTGACGGCCACTGATGCTGCAGGCAACGTGGGCACGGCAACCAACACCATCACCTTCAACATTGATACTGGCGTTCCAGCGACCGTCACTAACCTTACCGTTAGTGATAACGTGGGCGCTACCCAAGGTACGCTGGCGAACGGTGCGGTAACGGATGACAACACGCCAACCCTGCAGGGTACGGCGGAAGTCAACGCTATCATCACCATCTATGATGGCACCACCGTGCTGGGTTCCACCACGGCCAATGCCACCACCGGCGCCTGGACCTTCACCACCGCAGCGCTGACTGATGGAACCCATCCGTTAAGCGTCACGGTGAAAGATGCGGCAGGCAACATCAGCCCGAACTCGGCAACCGTCAGCATCACTATAGATACCGTTGCGCCAGTGGCTTCAACGCTGGTGATCACCAACGATGTCACCAGTGTTGTGGTGCCAAACGGCGGCTCGACGAATGACACCACACCAACCTTGAGTGGTACTGTGAGTGCAGCAGAAGTAGGCAGTCGTGTCAGCATCTATGACAACATCACAGGTACTCAAGTGTTGCTGGGTACGGCGATTGTGCAGGCCAACGGCAGCTGGAGTTTCACCACGGTTGCATTGTTACAGGGCACACATCCAATTAGCGTTACGGTAACGGATCCCGCAGGCAACATTAGCGGTACCACATCGGCAACTGTGATCATCGATACCACACCGCCAGCAGCATTGACGATTGCCGCCAGCAACAACAACGGCAGTTCAGCGGTGGCGATTCCGAACAACGGCACCACCAATGACAGTACTCCGCTGTTGAGTGGTACCGGTGAGGCGGGAGCGAAAGTCACTGTTTACGACGGCACCACACTGTTGGGCACCACCACGGTGGGCAGTAACGGTCAGTGGACCTTCACGACACCAACGCTGACCAATGCGACGCATACGTTGAACGCGACGCAAACCGATGCTGCAGGTAACGTGAGTCCAAATGCTTCGGTTACGCTGACAGTCGATACCGTGGCACCAACGGTAACTACATTGGTGATCACCAATGATTCGGTGGCGCCAACGGGTACCGTGGCTAACGGTGGCTCAACGCGTGATACCACACCAGTCCTTAGCGGCGTGGCTGAACGTGGCGGCATTGTCACCATCTACGATGGTGCAACGTTACTGGGCTCGGTAGTGGCTAACGCCACCACCGGCGCATGGAGCTTCACTACGGCCACGCTGGTTAACGGTTCACATCCAATCAGCGTCACGGTGACGGATACCGCTGGCAACGTCAGTACACCGGCAACCGCAACGGTCATCATCGATACCGTGGCTCCTACCGCGGCAACGGGTCTGGCCATCAACGATGCGGGTACTATTTTGACCGGTACCGGTGAAGCGGGCACCACGGTGACCGTTCGTGATTCGGGTGGGGCAAGCATTGGTACCGCAACCGTAGCAGCCAACGGTAGCTTCTCGGTTTCACTCACCACGGCGCAAACCACGGGCGGCACGCTGTCAGTGTCGTTGACGGATGCGGCTGGCAACGTTTCGGCAACCGCAAACACCGTAGGTGCGATAGTTGTCAGGGCGGCGAACGATGAGATCCGTCTCAACTATGCCGATACCGATGTGCTAACACCACATAACTCAGCAACGGTGCAGGCTTCCTCTCTGCTGACGGTTGGATTGGGCACAGTTCTCGATTTAAGTGTGTTGGGAAGCAACCCGTATTTGTCATTTAATTTGGGTACGGGGGAATCCAGGACGGTAACCATTACGGGTTCCCAGTCGGGCGTCTCATTGCTTTCAACTGTCTACCTTGAGGTCTACAAGCTGGTTGATGGTACGACATCGACTTACACCCGCGTCTCTGAGAGCGTTCTGTTCAGCACGTTAGTGGCGTTGTTAGCTACCAACTCAGGGTCTAAAGCAGTCACCCTGAGTGGCTCGGGCACCTACATCGTATTTATGGCTGCAACGGGCGTTGGCGTACTAACCACCAACAAACTGGTAACTTCAAACGATATCTCGACAGTCGAGTTGAGCGTGGCTAGCACTGTAACGGGTAATCTGCTGACTAACGACACTAGTTCAGTGGCGGGTACCGTTCCTGTTGGCACGGCATTGACCTTGATTTCGGGGACGTCAGTTAACGCGTCAGCGAATACGGTGATCAACACCGCTTACGGTACGCTGACGGTCGATTCACACGGTGCCTATACCTATACGCTGAAGGCTGGCATTAACATCGCCACACTGCCATCCAGTGAAACCTTCTCGTATACGGTTACGGACTCCCACGGTGTGGCGACTACTGCAACCTTAACCGTTGACCTGACGCATGGTGCGCTGCTCGCAGCTAACAGTCTGCTGGCTGCATCAGTGGCTGATACCAGCGATGTTGACGCCAGCGGCAGCATCTACGGCGATTCCACTACCACTCACACCGGAACCTTGAGTATCACTAATGAACACGGCGATACCACCACCGTGAGCAGCAGTGGTTCAACTCTGGTAACGGGTGACTACGGTACGTTGAGTATTGCCGCCAACGGTAGCTATACCTATACGCTGAAAGCAGGCCTTGATGCGCAGACCATTACGCACAAAGAGGTGTTCAGCTACAGTCTGGCTGCGTCTGACGGCACCATTACTCATAACAGCTTTACCATCGACCTCCACCCGACCATCACTGGAACCGCTGGCGCAGACACGCTGACGGGCAGTGCCTACGACGACACCATCACTACCGGTGCCGGCGCAGACACTCTGGTGTACCACCTGCTGGCGACTGCGGACTCCACTGGCGGTAACGGGCACGATACCTGGACCGACTTTAATGTTGCGCAAGGCGACAAAGTTGACATCAGTAACTTGCTAATTGGCTGGAATGATTCCACAAGTAATATTAATGATTTCGTGAAAGTGGACCATACTTCTGATGGCAACACCGTGCTCTCGATTGATCGTGATGGTACAGGTACGGCGTACAGCAGTACTCAACTGGTCACGCTGGAAGGCGTGAACGTTTCACTTGAGGAATTGCTGCAACAACCGCACCAAAACACCACGGCCTAACGGCGGTGAAATGAAGCAGGGAAGCAGTATGGGCACAGGGATGTGCCCCTTTCTTTGTTACTGACTGGTGGATTATCGATGGATTTGATGCAATCAGGCGCTCCAACTCGCCGTTATTCTAAGCTCAGCGTCTTCTGTGCGGGCATCGCTTTATTTCATTGTTCTCAACTTATGGCTGCCAGCGATGCGCTCACCTCGGCAGGCACCATTACTTCAACAGGGCTGGCACAGCAACAGGATCTGCCCTCGTTAACCGGTGAAGTGGCCGAACCCGCATTGGCTCGAGTTCCGGACTCCCTAACCATCAATCAGGCAGTACAACGCGCCATTCAGTGGCATCCCGACATTGCGCAGGCAGTGGGGAAAATGCTGGAGCAGGCCAATCAGGTGGATGTGGCGAAAGCCAAATATTACCCGCAGGTAAGCGGCGGGATGAACAACGGTTACAGCAATGCTTATACCGAGAAGGGATTCAGCCCATCCTTTGTATTGTCGGTGTCGCAGATGCTGTATGACTTCGGCAAGGTCAGCAGTTCGGTACGTTCCGCAGAAGCGGGCGTGGCGATGGAACAAGCCAATGTGTTAGTGAGCATTGATACCGTGGCCCACGATACGGCTTCCGCGCTGGTGGAAGTGCAGGGTTATCAGCAGTTGGTCAAAATTGCGCGGCAGCAGTTGGATTCGCTGACGAAAATTGGCGATCTGGCGCGTCAGCGTAATGACGAGGGCGCGGCTTCACTCTCCGATGCCACGCAAACGGATGCGCGTATTGAAGGGGCGCGCACCACACTGATTCAGTATCAAGCTAACCTTGAACGCTGGCGTGCGACGCTGGCGACCTATCTTGGCTGGCCATTGGTCAAGAAGGTTAGCGATGATTTCCCGGTTAACCTGACGCGCTCCTGCTCGATAGGCAGAGCCGATGACAAGCTCAATCCAGCGGTACTCTCTGCATGGGCGCAGGCTAACCAGGCGCAAGCCAAATTGGATAACGCCAACGCGCAGAACATGCCGACTATTTCGCTTGAACCTCAGGTGACTCACTATCTCAACAATCATTACTCCGGCAGTGAAACGCTGGACCGCACGCAATATCAGGCTTTCGTCAAAGTAGAGATGCCGATTTACCAGGGCGGTGGCATCACCGCAGCGCGCGATGCCGCAGCCAACGCGTTGCAGGCGGCTAATGCGGCCGTCAACTCCGCGCGATTGAAAGCGCGTCAGCAACTGAGTGAATCGCAGACTCAGGCGCTAAGCCTGTCGCAGAGCCTGGCGATCATGGCGCGGCAACAAACGCTGGGCGAGAAAACCCAACAGCTCTACCAGGATCAGTATCTGCAACTGGGTACCCGTCCATTACTGGATGTGCTCAACGCTGAGCAGGAAGTCTTCCAGACGCGTTTAACGCTCCAACAAACGATCAGCCAGCTACGAACGCTTCAGCTCGACTGCTTATACAGCACCGGGCACATCCGATCGGCGTTCGCTTTGAATAATCAGCGGATCCAGAATGTGGAGATCCAGCCATGACCCAATTACAAATTCCTGATGCTCCCAATGGCGATAGCAATAGCGCTACGGGCGGCGATGTTCCATTGAATGGATGGGCAACCGCCATCATCCAGATCGCCACCCATTATCGCTTGCCCTGTTCACCGGGCATGATCATGGCCGCCGCCGAATGGCAGGGTAAGCAAACCCGTGATAAAGCACTGCGCCATCTGGCGCGTCAGGCTGGTTTATCGCTACAGCTGTATGAAGAGAATAAATGGGAAATCACCAGCTGGCGTTTGCCACTGGCGGTAGAGCTCAACGATGGGCAAGTCGGTGTCATCACCAGCTTTGACTGCGATGATGAAGTACGCGTGCACTTTTCCGGAGATGAGCAACCGGCGCCGGTTGCGCTGGCAACGTTGCTGCCTGAAATCCATTTTGTCGCAGCATTACGCCCGGTAACAGCCGCAAAAGACAGCCGGGTCGATCGTTATCTGGCAACCGTAAAACCCAACTGGCTGATGAAGTTGGTGCTGCACGATATGCGTCCTTACGCCCATGTCATGCTGGCCTCCTTCCTGATAAACCTGATGGCGCTGGTCGGCATTATCTTCTCCATGCAGGTGTATGACCGCGTGATCCCCGCGCAATCTTATCCCACGCTGTATGTGCTCTATATCGGGGTCATTATCTCGGTGGTGTTCACCTACATATTGCGAGTCGGCCGCGATCACGTCACCGATTTGCTGGGTAAACGCGCTGATATGCGTGTATCGGATCGCGTATTTGGCCATGCGCTGCGGCTGCGTAACAGTGCGGTGCCGCGTTCGACCGGTACCTTTATTTCGCAGCTGCGCGAGCTGGAATCGATCCGTGAGATGGTGACTTCAACCACCGTCTCCGCCATCGTCGATATGCCGTTCTTCCTGCTGTTCCTGCTGGTGATGGCCATTATCGCTCCCCAGCTGGCATGGATCGCGCCCATCGCAGTGATTTTGATGGTGCTGCCAGGCCTGTTCAGCCAGAAAAAACTGGCGAAGCTGGCACAGCAGGCGATGAAAGAGTCCACGCTACGTAATGCGGTGCTGGTGGAGAGCGTGCAGGGGCTGGAGGATATCAAGCTGATGCAGGCAGAAGATCGCTTCCTGCAGCAGTGGAACAGCTACATTCGCATTACCGCGCAATCCGGCGTTGAGATGCGCAAAGTCATGCATTCGCTGATCAGTTGGGGCGTGACGGTACAAGGTCTGGTTTACGCCAGTGTCATCGTAGTGGGGGCGCCAATGGTCATTAATGGCGATATCTCCACCGGTGCGATTGTAGCGGCATCCCTGCTTTCCTCTCGAATGATTGCCCCCATGGCAACACTGTGTGGTGTGCTGGCCCGCTGGCAGCAGGTGAAAGCCGCCAAAATCGGTCTGGATGCGTTGATGAATTTGCCGGTGGAAAACAGCAAAGACGAAACCCGTATTCATTGCCCGGTACTGTTTGGCCATTACCAGTTCAATGATGCGATGTTCCGCTATTACAGTGATTCACTCACTGTCGCGTTGCGCATCAAAAGCCTGACGATTAAACCCGGTGAGCGCGTGGCAGTATTAGGCCGCAACGGTTCAGGCAAATCGACCTTACTGCAGGCGATGGTGGGTGGTATGGATTTGGTGGGTGGCGAACTGCGTCTGGATAATCTCAGCTTGCCGCATATCGATCTGGCCGATGTACGCCGCAACGTCGGTTTACTGACGCAGAATGCGCGCTTGTTCCACGGCACACTGCGCGAAAACCTGACGATGGGCGCGGCGCATGCCACCGATGACGCCATTTTTGGTGCATTGACCGTTAGCGGTGGTGCCGACTTCATCCGTCGTCTGCCGCTGGGGCTGGATCATCCCATCATGGAAGGTGGCGTGGGGTTATCGGGAGGCCAGCGGCAATCATTGCTGCTGGCGCGCATGTTGCTGCGTGACCCGAATATTATTCTCCTCGATGAGCCGACCGCTGCGCTCGATGATCATACCGAGAAAGAGTTTATCGAGCGTTTAGGGGCATGGCTCAATGGCCGCACTTTAATCGTTGCGACTCACCGTGCAGCGATCCTAGCATTGGTGGATCGCGTGTTGGTACTCAAGGATGGGCAACTGGTGATGGATAGCCCGAAAGAAAACGCACTGCCGCCGCCGCGTGCGGGCGGTAGTCAGCCGGAGGTGCAAGCATGATGAAGCAACTTCCTGGCAAACTGCGGCTGGTGACGGCAGCAGAAGTGGATTCATCCGATGATCTGTTGGGTGAATTAAAGTCGGAAACCCATTACACCGGCGCAGTACGGTTGATCACTATCAGTACCGCTCTGATGCTGGTTGCGCTGGTGTGGGCCTGGTTTGGCGTACTGGATGAAGTCTCAACCGGCACGGGCAAAGTAATCCCAAGTTCTCGTGACCAGGTGCTGCAATCCTTAGAGGGCGGGATCCTCACCGAACTCTATGTGCACGAAGGCGATCGGGTGAAGGCGGGGCAGGTGGTGGCACGTCTGGATGCCACGCGCTCGCAATCCAGCGTTGGCGAAAGTGCGGCGCGCTATCGTGCGGCACTGGCGGCGGCATCGCGCCTGAGAGCCGAGGTTAACGATGATCCACTCACGTTCCCGGATGAGCTGAAAGCGTATCCCGATCTGATTGCTTCCGAGACGCGGTTGTACAAAACCAAACGCGCTCAGCTCAATGACTCGACTAAACAGTTTAAAGAGTCGCTGGCGTTGGCCAACCAGGAATTGGCTATCACTCAACGGCTGGCCAAAACTGGCGCCGCCAGTAGCGTCGAAGTGCTGCGTTTGCAGCGTGATAAATCGGATCTGGAGCTGAAACTCACAGATATGCGCTCACAGTACTATGTGCAGGCGCGTGAGGAGCTGGCGAAAGCCAGTGCCGAAGCGGACAGCCTGGCTGAAGTGATCAAAGGGCGTGAAGATACGGTGACGCGCCTGACCATCCGTTCACCGATGAACGGCATCGTGAAAAACATCAAAGTCTCCACCGTCGGTGGGGTCATTCCTCCCAACGGCGAACTGATGAACATCGTGCCACTCAACGACCGTCTGCTGATTGAGGCGCGCCTTTCACCGCGTGATATCGCCTTTATCCATCCCGGCCAGCGTGCGGTGGTGAAAATCTCGGCCTATGACTACGCGATTTATGGTGGCATGAACGGCGTGGTGGAAAGCATTTCACCGGATACCATTCAGGATGAGGTGAAGCCGGAGATCTACTACTACCGCGTGTTTATTCGCACCGATAATGACTATGTGCAGAACAAAGCCGGTAAGCGCTATTCGATCAGTCCGGGGATGGTTTCTACGGTCGATATCAAGACTGGAGAGAAGACCGTGATGGATTACCTGATTAAACCGTTTAACAAGGCGAAAGAGGCAATGCGCGAACGTTAATTGTAATACTTCGATGTTTAAGAGCCGCCGTTGAGGAGTCAACGGCGGATTTTTTGTGTCTGCGAGTTGAGTGACTTAAAGTAAATTGATGTTTTGATGGGGGCGGGCGGAGGGTGATTTTTCGTAGTGGGGTCATTTTTATCCAGTATCAGCGTTTATCTTTCCGCCAAATTTACTGCTGAACGGATACAGCCAACAGAGGCAATTATCAGGAGATTTCTCGCTTTTCTTTGACCCGAATGGTTGCAATGGTAATTAATGGAAGCTTTTTGACATTTTTAGAAAATTTTAGTGCGATTTAGTGATGAGTGTTGGAAATTTGATTTAAATATTGGATAACAAGATGAATTAAAGCGGTTTATGCCAGCAATCACTTTTAGGTGGTTAAGGATTGACCATTGTGATGGTAAGGGTTCAATAAGAATATGCTTAAAATTCTTGTGCCGCCTGTTGCTGTATGTTACATAGAGTGTCGAATTTCTATCCCTTGCTCACTTCAGATTTTGCTGTGAGCGTCGCAGTGAAAAATAATAAAAAGAGCTTACCTCACTACCCGTTAAGCGGACGCTTATGCGCACGCTTTGGCTCGCCACTCATAGAGATGGCGCGATGAGGTTATTTAGGGGATAGAGCAAAATCGTTAATGCAATTTGGATGTGCTTCCGTTGTCTGGAAGCGTAGCGAGAGCATTTGCCAGATACATCATGCAAAGGAACTGACATGAAGCAGGTTTTTTTTCAGGAGCAGCAAAGCGGCAGCATTTTGCCGGGATTGATCCCTTCAGTTTCTACCGTGTTGGTTGAGTGGCATCCAGCGCTTAGCCTCAACTCTCAGCATGACCCAATCGAATCTAAGAATCAGCAAATAGGGTGCAGAACCTTTGAGTCCCTGCGCTTTTGATTACCCGTTGACTGAATAAAAATAACCAGCCTTGTACAAATTTTCGGCTGACCATGGAGAAGTGGGTGTGAGAGATATTGCCAAACCCGAATTGTAGTTTGGGCACCCCAACAATAATTGATGACTGTTACATGTTGATGAAAGTGAAGTCCGCCGCATCCACGATGCGTTCGCGTTTTCCTGCCATTTCACTGGCGGAAATCCAGAAGCACCTGGCGAAAATTATCATTCTGCTGCCGATGGCGCTGCTGCTGATCTACCTCGTGATCTTCAGCCAGCCGCGCTATATGAGCGAATCCAAAGTCGCGATTAAACGTTCTGATGATCTCACCAGCAGTAGCCTTAATTTTGGCTTGTTGCTGGGTGCCTCTAATCCCAGTTCCGCCGAAGATGCGCTCTACCTCAAGGAGTACATCAATTCACCGGACATGCTCCGGGTGCTGGATAAGCAACTCGATTTCCATGAAGCCTTTAGCCACAGCGGGTTGGACTTCCTCAACCATCTGGCGAAGGAAGAGACCGCCGAGCGCTTCCTGCAGTATTACCGTGACCGCATCAGCATCGCTTACGACGACAAAACCGGCCTGCTGGATATCCAGACGCAAGGCTTCAGCCCGGAATTTGCGCTGAAGTTTAACCAGGCGGTGTTGAAAGAATCTGAGCGCTTTATCAACGAACTGTCGCACCGCATTGCACGCGATCAGCTTTCATTTGCTGAAGCGGAGATGGAGAAATCACGAGCCCGGCTGGATGCCAGCAAAGGTGAATTGCTCGCTTATCAGAACAGCAACAACGTGCTGGACCCGGAAGCGCAAGCGTTGGCTGCCAGCACACTGGTCAATACCCTGATGGGCCAGAAAATCCAGATGGAAGCCGATCTGCGTAACCTGCTGACCTATCTGCGTGATGACGCGCCGCAAGTGGTGAGTGCGCAAAACGCGATCTCCTCCTTACAAGCACAGATTGACGCTGAAAAAGGCAAAATCACCGCGCCGCAAGGGCACAAGCTGAACCGCATGGCGGTGGACTTTGAAGAGATTAAATCGAAGGTGGCGTTCGATACTGAGCTGTACAAGCTGACGCTGACCTCGATTGAAAAAACCCGCGTGGAAGCGGCACGTAAGCTGAAAGTCTTGTCGGTGATAAGCTCACCGCAGCAGCCGCAGGAATCCACTTTCCCCAATACCCCTTATTTGATCGCCTGCTGGTTGCTGGTGTGCTGCTTACTGTTCGGCACCCTGAAACTGCTGTTGGCTGTTGTTGAAGATCACCGGGATTAATTGAGTTCGTCATGAAATTATTGAAGTCACTGTTACTGCTTGCCGCCTGGCAAGCCACCACTGCCAGCGCGGCCGTCGATATTAATGCCGATCCGAATCTGACCGGTGCCGCGCCGCTGCCTTCGTTCCTCACCGGCCAGCAGAGTCAGGTGCAAAGCAGCGATGGGTTTGATAACACCCTGCGCCCGATGGCACCGGCGATGATGAGCCGCATGTTTGGCGCACAGCTGTTTAACGGCACCAGCGCTGATAGCGGTGCCACGGTCGGCTTCAACCCCGGCTATGTGCTCAATCCTGGTGACAGCATTCAGGTACGTTTGTGGGGTGCATTCACTTTTGATGGTGCACTGCAGGTCGATCCTAAAGGCAACATTTTCCTGCCAAATGTGGGACCGGTTCAGGTCGCAGGTGTTAGCAACAGCCAACTGAATACGCTGATCACCACCAAGGTGAAACAGGTTTATCAGGCCAATGTCAGCGTGTATGCCTCGCTGCTACAGGCGCAGCCGGTGAAGGTTTACGTAACCGGTTTTGTGCGCAGCCCGGGACTGTATGGCGGTGTCACCTCTGATTCCCTGCTCAACTACCTGATCAAAGCGGGCGGCGTCGATCCCGATCGCGGTAGCTATGTCGATATCGTGGTGAAGCGTGGCAATCGCGTGCGTTCCAGCATCAACCTGTATGACTTCCTGCTCAACGGCAAGCTGGGTCTGTCACAGTTTGCCGATGGCGATACCATTGTGGTGGGGCCGCGTCAGCACACCTTTAGTGTGCAGGGTGATGTGTTCAACAGCTATGACTTTGAATTCCGTGACAGCAGCATTCCGGTGACGGAAGCACTGAGCTGGGCGCGTGCTAAGCCAGGCGCCACTAATATCACCATCATCCGCCAGCAGGGCTTGCAGAAACGTAGCGAGTATTACCCAATCAGTTCTGCGCCGGGTCGCATGTTGCAGGATGGCGA
Organism: Pantoea sp. alder81; assembly: GCF_020179835.1. Lineage (GTDB taxonomy): Bacteria > Pseudomonadota > Gammaproteobacteria > Enterobacterales > Enterobacteriaceae > Pantoea. The sequence continues at coordinate 153,349 of NZ_JAIUDA010000006.1, forward strand.
TACGCTGATTGTCAGCACCGATCGCTACGCTGGCACCATTCAGGTTCGAATCGAAGGTGCGCACTCAGGCGAACATGCGATGGTGCTGCCATACGGTTCGAGCATGCGTGCGGTATTAGCGAAGGTTCGCACCAACAGCATGTCGGAGATGAACGCTATTCAGCTTTACCGTCCGTCTGTGGCACAGCGTCAGAAAGAGATGCTGGATCTGTCCCTGCAGAAACTGGAAGAAGCCTCGCTCTCTGCCCAATCCTCCACCAAAGAAGAAGCCAGCCTGCGTATGCAGGAAGCTCAGCTGATCAGTCGCTTCGTCAACAAAGCGCGCAACGTGGTGCCGAAGGGTGAAGTGATCCTCAACGAGAAGAACCTCGATTCGATTCTGCTGGAAGATGGTGACGTGATTAACATCCCGCAGAAAACCTCGCTGGTTATGGTGCATGGCGAAGTGCTATTCCCGAATGCAGTGAGCTGGGAAAAAGGCATGAGTCCGAAAGACTACATCGAGAAGTGCGGTGGTCTGACGCAGAAATCGGGTAACGCCAAGATTGTGGTGATTCGTCAGAACGGTGCTGCTGAGAACGGTGAAGATGTTGACACTCTGAACCCAGGCGACGAGCTGATGGTTCTGCCGAAGTACGAATCGAAGAACATTGAAGTGACACGCGGTATTTCCACCATCCTCTACCAGCTGGCGGTGGGTGCGAAAGTGATTCTGTCGATCTAAGGATAAAGAGACATGATTGGTATTTTCTCATCGGGTATTTGGCGTATTCCGCATCTGGAAAATTTTCTGGCACAGCCGTGTCAGAAGCTTTCTCCGATGCGTCCAATACCCGCTGAGATTGATACTGTCGCGGTGTGGGGCCATCGCCCAAGCGCGCGCAAGCCGGTGGAATTAGCACGGGCGGCGGGTAAACCAATTCTCCGTCTCGAAGACGGTTTTATCCGCTCGCTAGATTTGGGGGTGAGCGGGGCACCGCCACTCTCAATGGTGCTGGACGATGAAGGGATCTATTACGATGCCCGCCGACCAAGTGCGCTGGAGCGTTTGATCCATCAACGCGAAGAAAATCGGGCATTAGTCGCTGAAGCGAAAGAAGCGATCCACACCATCGTTACGGAAGATCTTTCCAAATATAACCAGGCTCCGGCATTCATCGCCGGGGAGAGCCTGACCAGTAACTTAGTGCTGGTGGTGGATCAAACGTTTGGCGATATGTCAGTGACATACGGTAACGCCGGACCAGACGATTTTATGGCGATGCTGGATGCGGCGATAAAAGAAAATCCATCATCGACCATTTGGGTGAAAGTCCATCCAGATGTGTTAGAGGGTAAAAAGGCCGGATACTACCATCAGCTGCAATCGACGCATCGCGTACATTTGATGGCGGACAACGTCAGCCCGCAATCGTTGCTGCGCCATGTCTCACGCGTATATGTGATGACTTCACAATATGGTTTCGAAGCTTTGATGGCAGGTAAGCCAGTGACCTGCTTTGGCCAGCCCTGGTATGCAGGATGGGGGTTAACTGACGATCGCCATCCACAGGCGGAGCAACTTCGCCAGCGCCGTGGAAGCTCAACGTTGGAAGAGCTGTTTGCTGCCGCTTATCTGCGCTACAGCCGGTATATCGATCCGTTGACAGGTGGAGCCGCAACTCTGTTTGATGTGTTGGGTTGGATGCAGCTACAGCGACGTCATCAGCAGCAGCGCAGTGGGCATCTATGGGCGCCGGGATTAACGCTGTGGAAATCCACCATCCTCAAACCGTTTTTACATACTACCGCCAATAAGCTGAGTTTTTCCCGCCATTGCCGTGCAGCCACGGCCTGTGTGGTGTGGGGAGTGCGAGGCGAGCAGCGCTGGCAGGAGAAGGCGAAATTACGTCAGCTGCCGCTGTGGCGGATGGAAGATGGTTTCCTGCGTTCTTCAGGTTTGGGTTCTGACTTGTTACCGCCACTGTCACTGGTACTGGATAAGCGCGGCATCTATTACGACGCCACGCGCACCAGCGATCTCGAAGTGATGCTAAATCACAGTGAACTGACGCTGGCGCAGCAGTTGCGAGCAGAGAAACTGCATCAGCGTTTGGTTGAAAGCAAACTAAGTAAATACAACTTAGGGGCGGATTTTTCCCTGCCACAAGGTTCGCAGGGTAAGCGAATTCTGCTGGTGCCCGGCCAGGTTGAAGATGATGCCTCAATTCAAACGGGTACGCTTTCCATCAACACCAATTTGTCATTACTGCGCACGGTTCGTGAGCGTAATCCCGATGCCTTCATTATTTATAAGCCACACCCTGATGTGCTGGTGGGCAATCGCAAAGGGGATATCCCGGCGGAAGTGGTGGCGCAACTGGCTGACTATCAGGCGCTGGATGCTGATGTTATTCAGTGCATCCAGATGGCAGATGAACTGCATACCATGACTTCACTCTCCGGCTTTGAAGCGTTGCTGCATGGCAAGCAAGTGCATTGCTATGGCATGCCTTTTTATGCCGGATGGGGGTTAACCAATGATGAGCATGTCTGTGCAAGGCGCAAACGCAAGTTGGGGCTTGCGGATGTGATCTACCAGGCGTTGATTGCCTATCCGACGTATATCCATCCGCTGCGTTTGGCAGCAATCAGCGCGGAAGAAGCAGCAGAGTTTTTGATTCACGCACCGCGTGGACAGATGTTTGTTAATAAAAAGAAAGCGAGTTACCTCGTTAGGCATTATCGCAAGATGTTGATGTTTTTTAAGGTTAAATTCGGTTAGGAAAACCGATTCATAAAATAACAAAAAAGAAGGTTGATGATGCACAGTAACGCTTTAAAGATGCTGCTGTCTGGGAAAAAGTATCTGCTATTACAGGGCCCGATGGGGCCGTTCTTCAATGATGTGGCCACATGGCTCGAATCACTGGAGCGTGAAGCTGTTAATGTAATATTTAACGGTGGGGATCGTTTTTACTGTCGCCAGCGTAAATATTTGCCTTACCTCAAAACCTCCAAAGAATTTCCATCATGGCTGCGCGATACGCATAAAGAATATGACTTCGATACGATTCTTTGCTTTGGCGATTGTCGTCCTATGCATCAGGCGGCGAAGCGCTGGGCACAGGCGAAAGGGATTCGCTTTATCGCATTTGAAGAGGGTTATTTGCGCCCACACTTCATTACGGTAGAAGAGGGCGGGGTGAATGCGTTCTCTTCCTTGCCGCGAGATCCTGATTTTTATCGCCGTTTACCTGAAATGCCCGCCATGCAGGTTGAGAAATTGAAGCCTTCAGCCGGTAAGCGTATTGGGCATGCGACATGGTACTACCTTGTCGGCTGGCGCTATCGCCATGAGTTTCATCAGTATCGCCATCACAAGTCATTCTCACCGTGGTATGAGGCGCAATGTTGGATCAGAGCATATTGGCGCAAACAGTGGTACGGCTGGCGTCAGCGCAATGTGCTATCACATTTGCAGAACAGTCTGGATCAACGTTATTTCCTCGCCATTCTGCAGGTCTATAACGATAGCCAGATCCGGAACCATAGCCCGTATGAGGATGTGCGCGACTACATCAACGACGTAATCTTCTCATTTTCGAAGAAGGCACCGCGTAACGAGTTTTTGGTGATTAAGCATCATCCGATGGATCGCGGGCACCGTTTATATGGCCCGCTGATCAATAAACTCAGCAAAGAGTACGGCGTAAAGAACCGGGTGATTTATGTGCATGACGTGCCGATGCCTGAGTTATTAACTCATGCCAAGGCTGCAATTACGATTAACAGCACGGCGGGGATTTCAGCGCTGATCCACAACAAACCATTAAAGGTGATGGGGAACGCGCTGTACGATATGAAGGGATTGACCTATCAAGGGCATCTTAATCAGTTCTGGACGGCGGATTTTAAGCCGGATATGAAACTGTTTAAGAAGTTTCGTGGATATTTGTTGGCTAATACGCAGGTAAATGCGGTTTATTATGGGGCACTTAGAAAAAAAACAACTTCTCTTAGTAGTGATACGATTCTTAACAAAAGAATTTTTATTAGAGATTGAATTTACCATGCGGTATTTTCCATTAATCAAAAAGCATCATGGTTTTCAAATCAACAACAGCATTACATAAGATGATTTTATTTATTTTTAAAAAAAAGAATGGCAATATTGTATCTTTGGATGGATTTAATTGTAAGTGTTCGGTGTAAAGATTTCACGAGGATTAATAAGGAGTCATTGAAGATTAGTGATTTTGAGTTTTCAGAGTTAATTTCATAGGGTAATTATCCCTATGAAGGTATTTTTAAGAACATAAGGAATGAATTAGGAGTAAGCTCAGCCATGATTAATTTAATTGATCTATTTAAGTGGAGGGGGTTAGTAAAAGAGATGTTGATTTAGTAGAGCATTTATTGAATAAAGCTTACCTTTATGTTTCTTATTTTATAATATGTTACCCACGCCTCTAGAGATGTGCTTTATGCTCATATGAATATTTTATTATATAGATGCATAAATAGAGATTTAGAAATTATAAAATTTATGTGCGAAGAAAAAATAAATACTTTATATTATAAATCTAAATTACTGATGTTTAAGAAATATAAACAATCATTGCTTTTCATGAATTTATAATTTAGATGGCAATGTTGAATTATTTATAGAATGTTATTTTAGGTCGGAATTGGTGCTATGATCGGTATCGCTCAGTCCGGTTAGTTATTTGTATTATTTTGGCGATCGATTAGATCGTACAATACGGGCTGAGATCCCTTAAGAAGTGATCTACTATTCCGCGTAGCTATTTACAATCAAAATAAAATGAGGCAAAGGAATGCCTCAAATAGCTAACAAGTGTTATATGATTTTTATAATGACTTTATTTTTTCATTGAAACACCTTACGACATGCATTTGCATACCAGCAAGTTGCATTGTATTTAATGGTCGCTCCATACAGAAATATTCAAACCCATCAACTTTAGAAGCATAGTCAAGCCATATGTTCCTATAAAGGTACATATGACTCCCTCCATTAAAAATAAACCATTTCATTTTATCCTTTTCGAGCTTCCTCCAAGGTTTAAACTTGGTTATGAAGTGAATGTTTTTGGTGTTGAAATGGAATTCATCATCGCTATCCCTAGTTGATAAAACTCTGTGGTTGTAAGCTTCTGGAATTTTCATAAAGCCGCCAGCGGTGCTTTCTATCAGGAAAGAAAATGCAATTTGCTCTAATAGTTTTGCTTGCGGACATTTTTTTTGAAGTAATAAATATGAATCAGTGAATTTTTTTTGCATGTTGTTTTCGGTATAAATCTTATTATTAAAACCAATAAAACCGACATTCATGTAATTAACATTGCATCCTGATATCAATCCTTTTTTTGCGATATCATCAATGAAATCTTCAGGAACGTTTTCTTTTAATAAGTTAACTTTATTTGCCCAGCCGGAAAATCCAACTCCATTAGGTTCTATTTCTGATAGTATGTACTTTCCAGTGCATAAAATGTCATAGTCTACTTTGTATGAATATTCATAACCCATATTTCCCAAGTGAATAGGCAAGGCGTAATTATAAAAAACATCAACAGGCCAGTGGCCTTCATTCATAGAAAGAAATGTTTTTTCTATTCCATAGGCACTCAGATCTTTACTGTCAATAAAATTGATACACCTTTTTTTTAATGTTTTCTTCATGTAAGGGGATATTTTATCTCCGTTAAAACATATGTAGAAGTCAAAAATTTCTGGGTTATGCTCTCTAATGCTTTCTAAAGCAACAAGCGCAGGGAAGTATATGTTTTCATCACCTGCTATAAATACAGCGCGTTTCATCATTATCTTTATCTTTCCATTCAACTAAGACAAATCCCATTTAATCTAATATTATCTTTTTGAAAAGCGTGGCGCAATGAGGATTGAGTATTCTATCTATAACCTTAACTAGAGAGCTAATAACCATAGTTATAATGAGCTTGTACATTATAACGTAGAGTTCGATAGGAGGTCGTAGTTTTGTGGAGTAATTTTTGCTTGGCGATGGACTAAAAATGGTATCATTAGCAATATTACTGATATATTTGCAGCGTTGAGATTAATCCTACAGGTGCTTTGGTGAATTTTATGCTGACCGAATTGAAGTCGTTTAAAGATGAAAGAAACAATGTTATAAACTATGAAGGTAATGTTATCGGAAATATGAAGATTACTTTTACAGGTTCTAATAACATTTTAAATGTGAGCAAAACTACAAGATTGAAGGGAATGACAATTTTATTTGATTGCAATAATGGAATATGCAATTTGGGCAATAACTCATTTTCTGGATTCATAAGAATCGGTCAGGATTGCACTGTTGAGGTTGGCGATGGGGTTACAGCAACTGGAGGGGTATACGTTTCCACTGCGGAAGGATCAAAAGTAAAGATTGGCAATGACTGCATGTTTGCCACAAACATTGAGATCAGGTCAGACGATGCGCATCCAATATTTGATGTACAAAGTGGAAAAAGGATTAACCCAACAAGAGACATTATAATAGGTAATCACGTTTGGATTGCCGGTAAGTCATCCCTCCTGAACGGTTCTGGTATTGGTGATGGTAGTATTCTGGGTTATGGAAGTATATTAAAGAAAAGAATACCTAACAATTGCATAGCTGTAGGTGTTCCCGCAAAGGTAGTTAAAAAAAATATAGCATGGGAGAGGCCTCACTTGAATCTTGTCAAACCTTTCTATAAACCTGATTCATCTACGGTAAGTAAATCAGATTTCTGGAATTTAACTCAAGAATGTGAGTTATTGGAAAAAGAAATAAAGATGAATTTATTCAGTCGACTATCATGCGCCTTATCAATCCTCTTGAGAGGAAAATCAGTATAGCCAATTTACACTTAGCCACACGCTTCAAATTGGGTGACCAAATCTCGGTCACTCACCGCTGAATAACCAAAAACTCCCTTTCCCGCCGCTCCCACGCATCATAAACAAAAAAGGCTCTGCGGCGGGGCAGACATATACAGTAACTATCTTTTTGCAGAGAAGCTTAGATAGCTTTCCAAGCATTTATAAAAATTTACGAGATGTCAAATTTATTAATCTTTATATCAAAGAATATAGAATAAATGAGCATGAAAGAATAATAATGAAGGTATATGGTTCTAATTTTATCGAGATGGTGCAGGAAAGAATAAAATTAATGAGTGAGATTAGTAATGATGTAAGTAAAGATAAGCATAGGCAAGTTGAAAAAGAGAGGAGGATTTATTTGTAATTAAAAAAGCATAAGGAAAAGATTTAAAAATATTTTTTCTGAAAATGGTGGATGGTATCTAGAAGAAGTTGAGTGAAATTGAATTTATTAAACTCCTCGTTTAAAGGAGTTTAATTTTCAATATAGCTAAGTTATGTTTCCTTTATAGCTAATTTATTTATAGACCTCATCAGTTGAGCGTTTTGCAATCGTAATATTGCGTCTTTAGGCGCGGTTAATGTGTGAAGGCGGATTATTGAGTTCCAACAAAATACAACGTCATCCCAATTCTCCATAATTTGCGATAACTCGGAGCGGAGTAACCAATAATTAACATCAAAATTCCCTGTTTGATTATTTTCTACAAGTATATTATATCCTTCTTCAATCATACCTAGCATACGATAAGAATATGCTAACTTGTACGGATTATCGAATTCTGTGTGCGAAAGTAGTAACCAGTTTTCTGAGGATTCCACCCACTGCTCATTTTGAAAGAAAAATTCGGCAATTTCATTTCTAACAGAACTAGCAGATTTAACATCTGTACTCATATTAGATATCGCACCGATAAATAATTCACTTTTATTTTTTTTTCTTAAAGAGCTTAAATAAATTGCAGCGACTTCAGGTGGCAATAATGAATAATAATCTTGGAGCGGACTAATTGCATTGATAACATTTGTATGCTCGCCAATCATATGGCTAATAGAAACATACTGCATCCACCAAATGCTATCTTTTTCATGTTTGCTGAAATCATTTATTAGACATGATTTCAATTTATTGTGATTATTTGTGTTTTTTAGAGAAAGTAGACTTATTAATTTCAAAATCTTTCTTATCTCTTTATTTTCAACATTAACTCCATTGGGTCGATTATGAAGTTCCTCTATTTTATCCCAAGACTTAATTGACAATAATTTACACACATTCAAATAAAAATCAAATTCACCAATATTAATGTGTTCTGGAGGAGATACTGAGAAAGTATCATTCCCATTTAATGCATTAATAAAAATAGAGTAAATTTCATTATTGATATTGTTGGCAATGAAGAATTGATCTTTAAAATTTAAATCTTGAATGCAATAAAGTGATAACTTGAATGTTTCTTTAATTACATTAGCGCGTTTTTTGTCAACTTCTGATATGTTCTCATCAAGAAAGTCTAATATTTTTATTGACTCTAAAGGTTTGCCAGTGAGAAGTAAAGATTCAGAAAAATTAATAATGTCAGAATGAGTGGCTTTTTCTAAGAAAGAGTCAACAGTAAATAAGCTATTCCAACGTCCACAAGCATTTATCCAGTCGCCCTTTATAGAGGCTTTGATTGCACCTCTATGCAATGTTTGTATATCTAAATGGATATTATCTGTCTTATCTAATTCAATAATTGCATTATAAGTGCGTTCGCAAGATTTACCATCTCTGAAAGGAAATGTTTTTTCGATTATTTTTAAAACTTCAGTAGTGGGTTGTGCATCTTGACTGAGAAGAATTTCAAGAGAACTGAAGACCTCGGCTAATTCATTACACACAGGGCCAAAACCATGCTTTCTATATTCATAGTAACCTTTAGAATAAGTATGAGTTCCTGCGAAAACGTCTTCCTCATCAAATTGATAGTATATTGTTTGTTTATTTTGGATTGCCAATTCAAAAGCTACAGAGGAATAATCAGTAATAAGAAGTGATGACTCATTAAATAAATCTTGAATTCTTATTTCAGAAGGTTTCTGTAAAGTAATATACTCAGGTAAACTAAATTGGTCAATATAGGGCAATAAATTTGGATGTGGATAAACAACAACATTGTAATTATATTTTTCAGACAGATCTTTGAGTTGTTGAGAGTTGAAAAAGTTATTCCAGTGAATGGCAAAATTTGAGGACATGAATTCAGGGTTTTTAGTTCGTTCATGTCCACTACGATTAGCTTCACCAGAGATATTTGCTCGCCAAGTAGGCATTACAAGTATCTGATTAGTACTTTTAATATTACTTAATAAAGAATCATGCCGAGGGAAGCCAGTAAGTTTTACTTCCTTACTTGAATATTTATACTTGCTATTATTTGATATAATTGATTCATATTCATCTTTTGATGCAGTAATGAAACAGTCAATGTTCTCTTTTTGATTTAACCAAGCTGAAAGATCATCTTTTGTAACTCCATGTTGAAGAAAAACAAAATGACGACCAGACAACATGCGAGGCCCTAGCAGATTAACAACGCAATAATCTACGTGTGAACTAATTACTTTACTGCAACTTTGTAATTTTAAGATATGTTCTTCGCTTCCAAAGTTTATAAGGTTAAACCCCTCATTCTTTAGTCGATTCCAGTCATGAGAAGTTTGATTTAGTGCAAAATATATTTCTTGTTCAGGATGATATTTACTAATGTAACGATAAAGGTGTTCAGCATTATCATCAGCCTGATAATCTCTGTCCATTAAAATCCAAGCATTGCTTCTTTTGGATTTTGTAACATATTCAGGTATCAAGCTATCAAAATGTCTTATTATGCTTTCGCCTGTAATTCCATTACTGTATTGTTTACCAGCTAGGGATATGTTTGTTTTAATGCCAGAAATGTTGATTTTTAATTTTTCATGCCAACCAACTTTCACCCATATTCTTTTTTCTAAGGTGAATTTTCTATTTAGAAATGAGTGTTGAATGTGTTTTTCATGATTTGGAAAAACATTTTTACCGCTGACTTCAATATTTTCAAAAACGTCTTCATGACTAAAGTATCTTAGTTGAGCCATTTTTTTTACACGGTCATAACTCTCGATATAAACTATTTGAGTGCTAGGGTTTATATTTTTGAATGCGCCTAACATTCCTACTTTATGGAAGAACCACGCACCAGCTAAATTGAAACTCATAATGACAGTTTCATCAATGTATGAGAATATTTCATCTAACAACGAAATAAATCTTTCTTGCTGCTGTGAGCTTAAGAAATCTAACTTGTATTTATTATTTAGTATTTTTTTAAAATACCAAATCAAATGGTATATTACTGTTATTTGGATGTTTTCAGGCACATTTCCTTTCTTATCTGAATATTTTTTTAGAAGATCAAGACATCCTAATTCTAATACTTGATCATATAATCCTGGTTTCTCCCATGACTTATCTAAAGTTGAACTTCCATCACTTCGCTTTCTATAAAGGTATTTTGCTGATTTTAGAAAGGCTATATCACTTTGTTGGATATACATAAAGTAATTTGACGCAAAGTGTGCATCCTCAAAGTTAGGCTTTATTTTATCATTAAATTTTATGTTGTTTTTGCTAATTATATCATATTTAAATATTGCTGAATTTACTGATAGCTGAATGTTCTTGCCAAGGTTTTCAACAGGACAAATAATGTCACCATTTGCAAACCTATACTTAAGGGGATGACTGTCTTTGATTTGGTTTTTATCTTCGAAATAGAAAATAAAGTTACATGAAATTAAATCTAGTGTTTCATGTTTTTTCTTGCTGGCAAATTTATCAACTGATAGGAAATAATTAATGTCAATGAAATCATCAGGGTCGATGAAAGTAACCCATTCTGTATTAACATGGTCAAGACCAATATTTCTAGCTGAAGCTTGGCCACCATTATCTTTATATATATACTTTATGTTATTGGGGAATTTTTTTTGCCATTTTTTAATTATATCAGCTGAGTTGTCAATAGAACCATCATCGACCATGACTAAAAATATATTTTTTTCAAAATCCAAACGCTGAGTTACAATACTCTCAAAATAAGCTTCCAGATAATTACTTACATTGTAAACAGCAGATACAATTGTATATTTATAGGTTCCATTCATTATTTTTGGTTTAAGTTTATCAATGCTTTTATTTCTTTTTAGTAGCATATCTGAGAAGAAAAGCTTTGGATCTCTTATAAGTTTGCGGATTTTTTTTTGATTCATTTTTTAATCTTTCTCATAATAAAATTTTAACTCTGCTTCAAGTATTTCTTGATATGATTCAAGCGGAGTATTTTGGGAGTTAAAGTCATTAGCACAAAATGAATGAGGGGAGTAGCCGTCATTTTTTGCTTTTCTAATTGCTTTATAAAAACTTTTTGCTGATCTTGATCTTATATTAAAGTAATAACAAATATCCCTTTGTATAATTGATTTTCCTTTTAAATAACTAAACCATGGTACTAAGAATGTCGCGAGGTTAAGATCATTATCAGTTCTAAATTTGTTACTTAGGAAAGATTCAATTTCTTTTTCATAACATTTCCACACTTGAAGATAATCACTTTTACGTAATGGCACATAAGTATGAACTAATGGGGTCTCAGGTCTTATTCCAAACTTCCTTTGTAAAAGTTTAGATGAAGATAATGATGCTGAAAGTGTTGGAGTCAACGTTCCCCTTTCAAGCATATAGTTGAGGCTTTTTGACGAAATAAAAAGCGATGCATGCCCATTGCATTTAAAAAAATGGCTGGCCTCTAAGGCTCTTGCAACAAAAACATCATCGTTAAAATAAATAAAGTTTTCAGAAATATCTTTTATTTTATGAAGGTGAGCTTCTATAACATGAGAGTTGAATGTTGGTAAATACTTACTTGGTATAATTTCCGAATGATCAACTACATGTATTTTATCGGTTTTTATACTTTTTAACCAACTTGGTGTTTGGTTATCCGTAACTAAAAATATTTTTTTTACCCATGGTAAAAATTTAAGAACACTTTGTAATGAGTAGTATAGCTCGTCATGATTTTCAAATCTAGCAGAGTCCTTTGCGTATTTACCAAGTGATTTTTTATCAATTTTACTGAAGAAATTATATTTTTCTTTCCAATTTAAATCTTTATTATCTACCCAAGTAAAGACTACATCTATTGAATCACTATTTTTGAATAGTTTTTCAATTTTTTCATCGTATGATATTATTATTTGCTCCTCTTCCTGAGGGCATTTCATTTCATTTAAATATACTGGGTATTTTTTATTAAGGTAATCCTTAAAAAATAAAGATGGTTTTGTTATGAGTTTTTTTAATTTTTTATTTTTTAACATTGCTTCCCCATTCTTTAATTTTCTTTTTCTGATTTGTATTCTTCCAGTGCATCTTCTATTTTATTAAAGTAATTAACATGGTTTTCTCTACCTATATAAATGGCGCTATCACAAAAATCCTTTAACGAGTTTAAACTGTGAGAAACCATTAAAAAATCAGATTCGCCGCTTAGACCTTTAAATAAATCGGCGCATTTTAGTTTAAAACGTGCATCACCTACAGCAGTAACTTCATCTACCAGATAATAGTCAAATTTAAATGCCATGCTCAAGCCGAATCCTAACCTAGATTTCATTCCTGAAGAATAAGTCTTAATTGGCATGTCAAAATATTTCCCAAGTTCGGCAAACTCTTCAACAAATGCTACCTTTTCTTTTAATTCTTCCTGCTTTGCATACAATCGGGCGACGAATTTTACATTTTCTCGTCCTGTCAAACTGCCTTGAAAGCCACCAGAAAGGCCCACTGGCCATGAGATAGTTTTATCGGTGGTGATGGAGCCGCTATCAGGACGGTCGATGCCGCCAATCATCCGAAGTAAAGTTGATTTACCCGCACCATTACGACCTATAAGCGCCACACTTTTACCGCTTGGTATCTCAATATTCAGGTCTTTGAAAACATAATGACGGCCTTGGGGAGTACGGTATGACTTTGTTAAATTTTCTATTTTAATCATGATGTCAGCATTGCCTCCTCACGATTGCGATATAACATAAGGCCAGCAAATACCGTGACTAAGGTACAAATCGCGAGATAACTTAGACTTACACCTTCACTCACATAACCTGGCATGACCGCTTCTCGACTGAGTTCAACTGCATGAATCAAAGGGTTCCACAACAAATAAGGCCAGTAATCTTTTGGGATAGAATGCAGAGGGAACATAATGCAGGAAATAAAATAGAGTGGTTTAAGCAGTATGGGTAAAAACTTTTGGGTTTCGGCAAAGGTTCTTCCTACTACCATAAAGATTAATCCAATCCCGCAAGAAAATAGAATCAGCAATCCCCATGTCGCAACTAATTGCAGAAGGTTGGTAATTTCAAAGTATTCACCCGCCATCCACACAACCACCATCAGCAGAATATAAACGGCGGCATAGATCAGCGTTTCTAACATTGCGCGGGCAATAATGGTGTCGATCGGCTTTACCGGACGGTAATTAAACAGCCCTTGGTTAGCTTCAATCGCTCCGACTGAACGGTTTGTAATATTACTGAAAATAAAATACGGGATAATGCCGTTCAGCAGAAATACCGGGAACGAGATATCCGGCATAGTGCGGTGCATAATGAAACCAAAAATGCCAAGCAGCACCAGTAAATGCGCAGAAGGCTCAAGAATCGCCCAAAAATAGCCTAAGCGAAACTTTCCAAAACGGGTGCGTATTTCACGCAAAAACAAGGCCTTAACGGCAGCTTGCTGGACTTCAAATCCACTTCTGGCCATTGATTTAACTCATTTGAATTGGGTGGGATTTTTACACGCTACCGCCCCTGGCTTAACAGCTACCAATGCACTGGACGCAATACGGGCGGTGTAGGGGGAGATTTATATTTTTTCAGACGGGGGAGCTGAATTAATCAGCATATTTTAAGCAAATTCAAAAGATTAGAGCTGATGAATACGCGAAAGGCGTGATGCCATTTTGAACAATTAGATGGTTTGTCTTTGATATGGATCCATCCACTTGAACAGCCGATCCCTGCTTGTCTGTAAGAATTTTCCCTAATTTTGACGACGTAAGTTACAGATCATGTCTAAATAATCCTAAACGTTTTCGTCTATTAATGTTTTGCAAATTATTTGTAAGGCCTATTGAACTAATTTATGCGCTATTAACTCTATCAAGTAATTGAATGTAATGGTTTTAATTTATAAATATGTATCAGTTCTTGACCTGGGCTTTTAGAGTGGAATCAACACTGCTAATCAATTCATTCACGAAAGAATCCACTGATTTTTACAAAAAGTAGTAGTTGTTACATTTGAAAGGTGATGATTGCAGGTCGTCTGATTCTTCGCGATAATCACGCATATCAAATCCCTTCCTCGTCGGGCCTAACGACGCGGAGGGGATTTTTTTCATCTATACCTTAGTGGCTAACCGACTCACGGATCTAAAGAGGACAAGTTATGTATAACACCCTGGGCAATCAGTACGATAACTCCCTGGTTTCTAACGCCTTCGGTTTCATGCGCTTCCCGGTGAACTTCCAACCCTACGACAGCGATGCTGAGTGGGTGATCACTGGTGTACCTTTCGATGCCGCAACTTCAGGTCGTCCTGGCAGCCGTTTAGGGCCAGGCGCGATTCGTCAGATCTCCACTAACCTCGCATGGGAAGGTTGCCGCTGGCCGTGGGATTTTGACCTGCGTCAGCGCCTGAACGTGGTGGATTGCGGTGATCTGGTTTACGCATTCGGTGATTCACAGGATCTTTCTGACAAATTGCAGGCGCACGCTGAGAAATTGCTGGCAAACGGCAAGCGTATGCTGACCTTCGGGGGCGACCACTACGTTACGCTGCCGCTGTTGCGCGCCCACGCCAAACACTTCGGTAAGATGGCACTGGTGCACTTTGATGCGCACACTGATACCTACTCTAACGGTCCAACCTTCGACCACGGCACTATGTTCTTCACCGCGCCGAAAGAAGGTCTCATCGATCCGAATCATTCAGTGCAGATTGGTATCCGTACCGAGTTTGATAAGAGCCTTGGCTTCAACGTGCTGGATGCAGCACAGGTTAATGACCGCAGCGTCGATGACATTCTGGCGGAAGTGAAACGCACCGTGGGCGATCTGCCGGTGTATCTGACTTTTGATATCGACTGTCTGGATCCGGCACATGCACCGGGCACCGGAACGCCAGTGATCGGCGGACTGACCAGCGATAAAGCTACCAAGCTGATTCGTGGCCTGCAGGGTATGAACATCGTGGGGATGGATCTGGTGGAAGTGGCGCCGGGTTATGACCACGCCGATCTGACTTCACTGGCAGCGGCTACGTTGGCGCTGGATATGCTGCACGTTCAGGCTGCGAACAAAGGTTAATCCAGATGAGGGCAGGGCGATGGCCTTGTCCTCACTTAATAGTCGTTGCTGATATCGTTGCTGGCTGAACGCACTACGGCGAATCCGGCAACCGCTAATAACGTCACTGCGCTAATGATGATAATTGTCAGCATAAGTGGCTCCAGTCAGAGTCTTTGAACCACGCTACATTTTATTTATGACAGAAATCTTGCTTTGCCCGCTAATTAGAATCATCCGTCCGGTAACAATCCTCGTTTCTGAACTTTCTCACTATTACGTCTGCTTTCCCGACCTTCGCACGAATTCGTCTACTAATGTTTATCGACTTATCTCGACGCGTATTGATAGCAATGATGTCAATCTGTGAAGTGGGTTGGGATTTGTTTTAAGCGGCGCGGGGTAATTAAGATAGGGTGATAGCTGATGGGGCGATCCATTGCCCTCGACTTCCCCGGTTCCTAGTAATCGTCATTCACATCTTTGGCTGCGGAACGTATCACCAGATACGCGCCAATCAGCACAACCGCGATAACGACGGCGAGAATAATCAGAATGGTCAACATAGTATGTGGTGCTCCAGTGACTCTCTCTGATATCGCCTGCAAACAAAAGGTCAGTGTAGACCATGCTCACTATGACATGGCCCCGTCTGGCGAGTTCAGACCATTGTCACGCTTCTCGCATCAACGACTCAACAACTTAACGGTGACAATTCGTTATCGGCCGCGCATAGCTATACTTTGATGCGAACGACATTAATCGCTTCGTTAATCACGGTTAGATAATCTTCGGAGGTCACCATGGGCTTTCTGGATGAATTAGTGGGTTCGCTGGGGAACGGCAATGGGCAGGGCAATCAGTTGGGTCAGTTGCAGGCGATCTGGAATTGGGTGCAGGAGCAGGGCGGTATCGAAGTGCTGCTGCAGAAATTTCAACAGGGCGGGCTTGGCGAGGTGCTGGGATCGTGGATCGGCACCGGCGGCAATCAGCAGGTCGGTGGGGGCGAGATTCAGAATGCTTTTGGGCAGGAGGAGTTGCAGTCGCTGGCCGATAAGCTTGGCACCGATGTGAATGGTGCTTCCGGCACGCTAGCGGCGCTGTTGCCGCAGTTGATCGATAAGATGTCACCGCAAGGTCAACTGGATGAGCAGAGTCTGCACAACAACCAGATGGATTTGGGTTCGATGGTGGATAATCTGTTTAAGCGGTAACTGCTGAAGGCGAAGAGAGGAGCGCACATGGCGCTCCTTTTTATTGCCGGTTATTTGCCATCCGCCGCAATGCGGTCACGGATATGCTGTGCGCGCGCTGCTGAATCCGGATGCGAATCAAACATCGAGCTTGATTGCCCTCCCTGCATTTTTGCCAGCTTCTCGAAACTGGTGGCTAAGCCGAGCGGATTAACACCGCGTTTCTTCAACAGATCATAAGAGTAATCATCCGCCTGCGATTCCTGCGTCTGAGAGAACTGCGCATTGACCAGCTTCTCACTCAGATCGCCCAACTGCGACTGCGACAGCTGGCCAATCACGCCGCCCACCGAGGCCGCTGCAGTGCGTGCCGCCGTGGTAGCGTAGGCAACCTGCATCGCTTTACGCGTATGGCCGAGCGCCACGTGGCCCATTTCATGGCCGAGCACACCTTCCACTTCGTTGTCCGTCATCATGTCCATCAAGCCGCTATAGACGCGGATACAGCCGTTGGCCATCGCCCACGCGTTCACATCTTTGGTCAGATAGACTTTGTAGTTGGCCGGCACGCCATTGATGTTATCGCCCAGTGCAGCGGCGATTTTGTTCAGACGCTGCTGGTATTCGCTGTTAGCAGGCGCGAGCTGGTTGTCTTTGTCCATTTGGGCACAGGACTGATCGCTCAACTGCTTCACTTGTGAATCATTTAACGTGTAGGCCTGATAAGCCTGTGCGCCGGATTGCAGCAGCGCGTTATTGTCCATCCCTTCACAGCCGCTCAGCAGCGAAGCGATTCCCACAGCAAGTATCGTGGCGCGGATTTTCATTTAAGGGTCCTTTGCGTAACAAGGTAGAGAAAACAAACACCTGAAATTGAGATCGGTGTTCAAACGCTTTGTTTATAGCTCGCATCCTGTTCACTGGCTAGCAGACAAGCCCCGAATTGCAACCGTTTACCCGCTATTTAGCACGTCGACACATGTACTTTTGCCCCGATTTTCATGTACATTGATGTGCGACTTTTTTCACGCTTCGCCTTATAACTGATTAATTACAATACGTTAAGCGCGGCGGAGCATTAATCCGACCTGGAGTAGAAGATGCCCTCTCGTAAAGAGCTTGCCAACGCCATTCGCGCGTTAAGTATGGATGCAGTACAAAAAGCCAAATCGGGACATCCTGGTGCCCCTATGGGCATGGCGGACATCGCCGAAGTGCTGTGGCGTGAGTTCCTGAACCACAATCCGACTAACCCGCTGTGGGCAGATCGCGACCGCTTCGTGCTGTCTAACGGTCACGGCTCAATGCTGATTTACAGCCTGCTGCACCTCACCGGTTACGACCTGCCGATGAGCGAGCTGCAGAATTTCCGTCAGCTGCACTCTAAAACTCCAGGCCACCCAGAATACGGCTACACCGCTGGCGTTGAAACCACCACTGGTCCACTGGGTCAGGGTATCGCTAACGCGGTAGGCTTCGCGATTGCTGAGCGCACGTTAGCCGCACAGTTCAACCGTCCAGGCCATGACATCGTTGACCATAACACCTACGTGTTCATGGGCGACGGCTGCATGATGGAAGGTATCTCGCACGAAGTGTGCTCCATCGCCGGTACCCTGAAACTGGGTAAACTGGTTGCCTTCTATGATGACAACGGCATCTCTATCGATGGTCACGTTGATGGCTGGTTCACTGACGACACCGCCGCACGCTTCGAAGCTTACGGCTGGCATGTGGTGCGTGGCGTAGACGGTCACGATGCCGACGCTATCAAGAAAGCAGTCGAAGAAGCCAAAGCGGTTTCAGACAAGCCTTCACTGCTGATGTGCAAAACCATCATCGGTTTCGGTTCACCGAACAAAGCCGGTACGCATGATTCACACGGCGCACCGCTGGGCGACGACGAAATCGCACTGACCCGTAAGCAACTGGGCTGGAACCACGCGCCGTTTGAAATTCCTTCAGACATCTACGCGCAGTGGGATGCTAAAGAAGCCGGTCAGGCAAAAGAATCCGCATGGGATAAGAAGTTTGCTGCGTATGCTGCTGCTCATCCTGAACTGGCTGCTGAGTTTAAGCGTCGCACCAACAACGAGCTGCCAGCTAACTGGGAAACTGAATCGCAGAAGTTCATCGAACAGCTGCAGGCTAACCCAGCTAAGATCGCCAGCCGTAAAGCTTCTCAGAACGCGATTGAAGCGTTCGGTAAGATCCTGCCGGAATACCTGGGCGGTTCTGCTGACCTGGCACCAAGCAACCTGACAATGTGGTCTGGTTCTAAGCCAATCAACGAAGATGCAGCCGGTAACTACATCCATTACGGCGTGCGCGAATTCGGTATGACCGCGATCGCTAACGGTCTGGCGCTGCACGGTGGTTTCTTGCCGTACACTGCGACATTCCTGATGTTCGTAGAATACGCACGTAACGCGGCGCGTATGGCTGCACTGATGAAGATTCGTCAGATTATGGTCTACACCCACGACTCAATCGGTCTGGGTGAAGATGGTCCAACGCACCAGCCGGTTGAGCAGATGGCCAGCCTGCGCGTGACACCAAACATGAGCCTGTGGCGTCCATGTGACCAGGTTGAATCCGCAGTTGCCTGGAAATACGCTATCGAGCGCGTTGATGGCCCATCTGTACTGGTGTTCTCTCGTCAGAACCTGGCGCAGCAGGATCGTACCGCTGAGCAGCTGGCTAATGTGGCACGCGGTGGTTATGTGCTGAAAGACAGCGAAGGCACCCCAGAGCTGATCCTGATTGCCACCGGTTCAGAAGTTGAACTGGCGGTTGCGGCTTATGACAAGCTGACCAGCGAAGGCCGTAAGGTGCGCGTTGTCTCCATGCCTTCTACCGATGCCTTCGACAAGCAGGACGCGGCTTACCGTGAATCTGTGCTGCCGAAAGCGGTTGCAGCACGCGTGGCTATCGAAGCGGGTATCGCGGACTACTGGTTCAAGTACACCGGTCTGAACGGCGCTATCGTGGGCATGACCACCTTCGGCGAATCAGCTCCGGCAGAACTGCTGTTCAAAGAGTTCGGCTTCACCGTTGAGAACGTGGTAAACACCGCGAAATCTATTCTGTAATCAGCGGTCGCCATGAATGGCGACCCTACAGATTCCGATATCGCTATACGAAGGGTGCGCATTTATGCGCACCTTTTTCATTTTATGCTCCGCCTCCCGCCTGAAACGCTTCAATTATTCCTGCAGTAATAATTTTTACGTGCGAAATATGTGACGTAGATCCAATAATCAGCAGCGCAATTGATCGCAATCATTCCTGTTATTCCGTGCATGCTTTATTCTAGCTGAACCGTTTCAGTTGCAATTGAGTGGCATCATTTTGCAACGTTAAGCGGGCAATAATTCCCTGTACAAAACGCAGCGAAACGCTCAAGGTATTTGGCACGTTTTTTCGGGTGTTGTGGCAGGAAGTGAGATGACCGTTCGTATAGCAATTAATGGTTTTGGTCGTATTGGACGCAACGTCTTGCGTGCCTTGTATGAAACCGGCCGCCGCGCTGAAATCACCGTAGTGGCGATTAACGAACTGGCTGAAGCCGCGGGTATGGCGCATTTGTTGAAGTACGATACCAGCCATGGCCGCTTTGCCTGGGATGTGCGTCAGGAGCGCGACCAGCTATTTGTTGGCGACGACACCATCCGCATTCTGCATCTGGCCGACATTGATGCACTGCCATGGCAGGAGTTGAACGTCGATATCGTGCTGGATTGCACCGGTGTTTACGGTAGCCGCGCAGATGGCGAAGCACATCTGCAAGCGGGCGCGAAGAAGGTGTTGTTCTCGCATCCGGGCGGTAACGATTTAGATGCCACCGTGGTGTTCGGCGTAAACGAACAGGCTCTTAAACAAACTGACCGCATTGTCTCCAACGCATCTTGCACCACCAACTGCATTATTCCGGTGATCAAGTTGCTGGATGACGCCTTCGGCATTGAATCAGGCACCGTGACCACGATTCACTCGGCGATGCACGACCAGCAGGTGATTGACGCCTATCACAGCGACCTGCGTCGTACTCGTGCCGCCAGCCAATCGATCATTCCGGTGGATACGCGTCTTGCTGCTGGCATTACTCGTATTTTTCCTAAATTTAACGATCGCTTTGAAGCCATCGCTGTCCGTGTGCCCACCATCAACGTGACAGCCATTGATTTGAGCGTCTCAGTACGTGACGCAGTGAAGGCGTGTGAGGTCAATGCGTTGCTGCAAAACGCGTCAGAAGGGGCGTTTCGTGGTATAGTTGACTATACGGAATTACCGTTAGTCTCAGTAGATTTTAACCATGATCCGCACAGTGCCATAGTCGATGGCACGCAAACGCGGGTCAGTGGTCATCACCTGATCAAGACCTTGGTTTGGTGTGACAACGAATGGGGCTTTGCTAACCGCATGATCGACACCACGTTAGCAATGGCCGCAAGCGGTTTCAGGTAAGACGCGGACTGCGTCTGGCAAAACTTATGAGAATCAACGAGAGGGTTCACCATGTCTGTAATTAAGATGACCGATCTGGATCTTGCTGGTAAACGCGTTCTGATCCGTGCCGATCTCAACGTGCCAGTGAAAGAAGGGAAAGTGACGTCAGATGCACGTATCCGTGCTTCTCTGCCTACCATCGAAGCGGCGTTGAAACAGGGCGCGAAAGTGATGGTTACCTCTCACCTGGGTCGTCCGACCGAAGGTGAATACAACGAAGAGTTCTCGCTCCTGCCAGTTGTTAACTACCTGAAAGACAAATTAAACGGCACCACCGTGACCCTGGCGAAAGACTACCTCGACGGCGTTGAAGTCGGCGCAGGCGAGCTGGTGGTTCTGGAAAACGTGCGCTTTAACAAAGGCGAGAAGAAAGACGAAGAGACCCTGTCGAAGAAATATGCCGCTCTGTGCGACGTATTCGTGATGGATGCTTTCGGTACTGCGCACCGCGCGCAGGCTTCTACCCACGGTGTGGGCAAGTTCGCACCAATCGCTTGTGCTGGCCCGCTGCTGTCTGCTGAGCTGGAAGCGCTGGGTAAAGTGATGAGCAACCCAGAACGTCCGCTGGTAGCAGTGGTGGGTGGTTCTAAAGTTTCGACCAAGTTCGATGTGCTGCAATCTCTGGTGAAAATCGCTGACACCGTAATTGTCGGTGGCGGTATCGCTAACACCTTCGTGGCTATCGATAACAACGTCGGTAAATCACTGTACGAGCCAGACTTCGTTGAAGCAGCGAAAAAGCTGCGTGATGAGCACGGCATCCCGGTTCCAACCGACTCACGCGTAGGAACGGAATTCTCTGAAACTGCCCCGGCAACCGTGAAAAAGGTTTCCGAAGTCGCAGATAACGAAGAGATTATGGACTTCGGTGACGAAACCGCACAGGCGATGGCTGCGATTCTGAAAGGCGCAAAAACCATCCTGTGGAACGGTCCAGTCGGCGTGTTCGAATTCCCGAACTTCCGCAAAGGCACCGAAATCGTGGCTAACGCGATTGCAGATAGCGACGCGTTCTCTGTAGCGGGCGGCGGCGATACCCTGGCAGCGATTGATCTGTTTGGTATCGAAGACAAGATCTCCTACATCTCTACCGGCGGTGGCGCATTCCTCGAATTCGTGGAAGGCAAAAAACTGCCCGCTGTAGCGATGCTGGAAGAGCGCGCTAAGCAGTAATTTTTGGGGGCGGCGCTTCGGCGTCGTCTGAAGGCTGCCCATCCTGGGCAAAAATCGACGTCCCTTTGTGGGATGAACGGTAACGAAACAGGACACAACCATGTCTAAAATTTTTGATTTCGTAAAACCCGGCGTTGTCACTGGTGATGACGTTCAGAAAGTTTTCCAAGTAGCGAAA
Source organism: Pantoea sp. alder81 (assembly GCF_020179835.1). Lineage (GTDB taxonomy): Bacteria > Pseudomonadota > Gammaproteobacteria > Enterobacterales > Enterobacteriaceae > Pantoea. The sequence continues at coordinate 175,745 of NZ_JAIUDA010000006.1, forward strand.
GAAAACAAATTCGCTCTGCCTGCAGTTAACTGCGTCGGCACGGACTCCATCAACGCGGTACTGGAAGCTGCGGCCAAAGTTAAAGCGCCGGTCATCGTTCAGTTCTCCAATGGTGGTGCTGCCTTCATCGCCGGTAAAGGTTTCAAAACCGACAAGCCACAGGGCGCAGCAATCTTCGGCGCAATCGCCGGTGCATACCATGTGCATCTGATGGCTGAACAGTACGGCGTGCCAGTTATCCTGCACACCGACCACTGCGCTAAGAAACTGCTGCCGTGGATCGACGGTCTGCTGGATGCGGGCGAAGAGCACTTCAAGAAAACCGGTAAGCCACTGTTCTCTTCTCACATGATTGACCTGTCAGAAGAATCACTGGAAGAAAACATCGAGATCTCTAGCAAATATCTGGCGCGCATGGCGAAACTGGATATGACTCTGGAAATCGAACTGGGTTGCACCGGTGGCGAAGAAGACGGCGTGGACAACAGCCACATGGACGCTTCTGCCCTGTACACCCAGCCAGAAGACGTTGATTACGCGTACACCGAGCTGAGCAAAATCAGCCCGCGTTTCACCATCGCGGCATCATTCGGTAACGTGCACGGCGTGTACAAGCCAGGCAACGTGAAACTGACCCCAACCATCCTGCGTGATTCTCAGGAATACGTGACCAAGAAACACAATCTGCCGCACAACGCGCTGGATTTCGTGTTCCACGGTGGTTCAGGTTCTTCTGCTGCAGAAATCGAAGAGTCAATTGGTTACGGCGTCATCAAGATGAACATCGATACCGATACCCAATGGGCGACCTGGGACGGCATCCTGCAGTACTACAAAAAGAACGAAGACTATCTGCAAGGCCAGTTGGGTAACCCAAATGGCGTAGATAGCCCGAACAAGAAATACTACGATCCACGCGTATGGCTGCGTTCTGCACAAGCTTCAATGGTTGTGCGTCTGGAGCAGGCTTTCAAAGAGCTTAACGCTGTCGACGTGCTGTAATTTTTCCTTACAGTACAAAAAAGGCCCGAAAGGGCCTTTTTTTATGCATTCGATTCGGAATAGTGAGTAAATTCAGCCCATCTTTGGCGCTTCATGCCATTTTTGTTTACCCTTGTACACGGGAGTGCCGGAGCTAATCTGGCCGTTTTTGCATTTTCCTGCGGGAAACTCAACAACAGGGCTAACAAATGGAAGACTTAAATGTCGTCGATGGCATTAACAGTGCCGGCGGCTGGCTGGTACGTAATCAGGCACTGATCCTGAGCTACGCGGTGAATATCGTTGCGGCGATTTTCACCATCATTATTGGTATGTTCATCGCGCGTATCGTTTCAAATGCGATCAATCGTGTGCTGCAGGCGCGTCATATCGACGCCACCGTAGCAGACTTCCTTTCTGCCCTGGTGCGTTACGGCATCATCGCCTTTACCTTGATTGCAGCGCTGGGTCGCGTGGGCGTGCAAACTGCCTCAGTGATCGCCGTACTGGGTGCCGCTGGTTTGGCCGTGGGTCTGGCACTGCAAGGCTCTCTGTCCAACCTCGCAGCGGGCGTGCTGCTGGTGACCTTCCGTCCGTTTAAAACAGGCGAGTTCGTTGATTTGGGCGTAATGGGTACCGTGCAAAACGTGCAGATTTTTTCCACCACGCTGAAAACCGTGGATGGCAAAATCGTGGTGATCCCGAACGGTAAGATTATCGCCGCCAACATCGTCAACTTCTCACGCGAGCCGATTCGTCGTAACGAATTTATTATCGGCGTGGCTTACGATGCAGATGTTGATCAGGTGATTGAGCTGTTCCGTGAAGTGGTGGAAGCCGATGAGCGCGTATTAAAAGAGATGGGTATCCAGATCGGTCTGAATGAACTGGCCGCATCCTCGCTGAACTTTGTGGTGCGCTGCTGGAGCAAAAGCGGTGACCTGCAGAACGTTTACTGGGATCTGATGAAGAACTTCAAGCGTACGCTGGATGCCAACGGTATCGGTATTCCGTATCCGCAGATGGATGTGCATCTGCATCAGGTGAAAAGCGAGCAACAGCAACAGGCTGCGCAAGCCGAGTAATCACCCGGTGGCGTTGTGTTTTGAACTGTAAACTGCGCAACATCATTTTAAGGTCGTCATTTATGACGACCTTATTATTTTCTCTAATGACTGATTAAATTTTTCAATTTCCACTAATATCCTCGCGTCACTATACTGCATCGCATTACCTCGTTATTCAGGACTATCATCGTGTTATCTGTTTACTTACAAGGGCTTGCGCTTGGTGCTGCACTGATTCTGCCGCTTGGCCCGCAAAACGCATTCGTAATGAATCAGGGCATCAAACGCCATTACCATCTGATGACGGCGGGACTCTGCACGCTCAGCGACATTTTGCTGATTTGCGGCGGCATCTTCGGCGGCAGTGCGCTGCTAAACCAGTCGCCTATCCTGCTAATGCTGATTACATGGGCTGGCGTGGCGTTTCTGCTGTGGTATGGCTGGGGCGCACTGCGTAGCGCGTGGCAGGGCGATGTGACGCTGGCCGATGATGCGGTGATGAAGCAAGGCCGCGGGCGCATTATTGCCACCATCGTGGCGGTGACGTGGCTCAATCCGCATGTCTATCTCGACACCTTTGTAGTGCTCGGCAGCCTCGGTAGCCAGTTGCCTTCTACAGCAGCGCGCCAGTGGTTCGCGTTGGGCACCGTGAGCGCATCGATTATCTGGTTCTTTGGATTGGCATTGTTAGCAGCCTGGTTGTCACCGCGACTGCGCACGGTGCGTGCGCAGCGCATCATTAACCTGCTGGTGGGCGGCGTAATGTGGTTTATCGCTATCCAATTAGCGCGTCAGGGCATTGCTGCCTTCTGATGCAGATGTAAGCCGTAAAGTGCGGGTAGCGCGCCCGCACTGGCAATCAGCTCTAAGCGTATCTGCCGGAAACTCACGCCCTGAGGTACGGCGTGATGGCACAGCGAGTGATGATTGTCCTTCACTTCTACCAGTAACATCTCATCCAGCCATAACCGGTAATGCGTGGTGCAGTGCGGTGTCACTGCCTGCGCATGGCCCATCTGCACGGTTTCCATCGCGTGGTCGAAGTCATTATCAAACAGCAGCGTGATGTGGCTGGCTTGGTGCGCCTGTTCCCAGCGCCATGTGACGGTAGGTTGCGCATCATCCTGTGCTGGCACCCAACAGTTGGTGTGCTGTTCCGGGCGCAGCTTGCCGTTTAGCAGGTAGTCGCGATGCCAGAGTTTTAGCGGCGTTTCCAGCGTGAAGGCTAGCAGCACTTGATTTGGCGCACGGCGCGGCAGCCAGAAATCAAACTCATCCACGCCGTAATCGCCATCGTTAATCTGTCGGGTGCGTTTGGCGACGCGCGGATTGAGGCTGTTGAACACCATCATGATGCCCGGCAAGCGCTGGCGGGTGAGGGCCACTTCAATCTCTGGCTTCTCTTCGAAGGCGATAAACAAATAGCGATCGACATCCGCACGGTAATCAAAACTCAGGCGGTAGCTGCCCTGGTCGTTAACCGTGATTGTCTGACTGGCGATGTGCTGATCGCCGCAGGTGTTGGCCGGATTGTCACTGGTGAGCAGTGAAACCTGCAGCTTCTGCGTCTGTTTGGCACGCAGTTGCACGGTAATCGCCGGTAAGCGTTCACCGGCTTTCAGTGGCAGCAGCAACGCGCAGCGTGACTGCAACGGCTGCCAACCGCCATCGGCGGGCAGGGCGCTGAGTTGCAGGGTGCTGCTGACCGCAACCTCCGCATCGCTCACCGGGTTCGCCAATTGCTGGCGTGGGATGTATGCCCCGGCGCGCAGCAGATGCTGCTGCAACTGAGTGACGCGCTCCGGCTGAGCTAACTGTGCTGGTGTGAGTTGCTGCTGATGACAGATCGCCGCCGCACGTCCCACCACTTCACCCAACACGCCGCAGGTGCACATCACGCGCGCGCTGCCAAAGGCAACGTGAGTGGCTGAAATCAAACGACCGGTGAGCAGCAGATTATCCAGCGACTGGCTGTAAAGCGCACGGAACGGAATGGTATAAGTGCCTTTACTGTGGAACTGGCGGCAGCCGTCGTGTTCGCTGTAGACGCCATCAGCCGGATGCAGGTCAATTGACCAGCCTCCGTAGGCCACCGCATCGTAGTGATCGCGCTGTTCAATGATGTCCTGCTGGCACAACAAGGTGTCGCCCACAAAGCGACGGCTTTCACGTTTACCGGGGATCAATCCGACCCACTCAATCGTTAGCGTGTCGGCATCCGGGAACTCGCCGGAGTTTTTGATGTAATCCCACACGCCCCAGACAATCTTCCACAACTCCCATTTGATGGTTTCGCTTTCGTGCACCGTATCCAGCCTTCCTCCCCATTCCAGCCACCACAGATCGCAGCCGTTAAGATCGGAGGTCAGGCGTTTATAGCGCGGGATGGCGGTGATCTCTTTCAATGCGAAGGAGGGCGGGACAAAACGCACCGGCTGCGAGGTGCGTTTGGTGTAGAAGTAAATTGAGTGGCCGAGCTTGTGACCAAAGTGCTCGCCTGGCGCCATCTTCTCGCCAAACTCTTCAATCGTTTCCGCGCCCACCCGATGCGCTGCGCCCGCCAGATAACCCAGCACGCCATCGCCGCTGGCATCAATAAACTGGCTGGCCTTGACGTGATAGCGCGTCTGGTTGATGGCGTTAAACGCCTCTACCGATTTCAAACGACGGTCAGATTTCTCGATATAGGTGACCACGGTGTTCAGCAGCAGTGTAAGACCCGGCTGAGACTGCACCAAATCCAGTAACACCATATCGAACAGCACCGGATTGCCCTCTTTGTTGCGCCACAGGTTCTCCTCCATGATCTCGCCCATGATGCCGCCTTCGCGCGCCCAGCGGTTGTTGTTGCCCATGTGCGAGGTCGCCCCGTTAGCCCACAAGCGCACTTCACTCGATGCGTTGCCGCCCAGCACCGGGCGATCCTGAATTAACACTACCTCTAATCCGTCACGCGCGGCAGCCAGTGCGGCACAGACGCCCGAGAGACCGCCGCCGGCTATCAGCAGATCGGCTTGTATCCGCTGTTCTGGGAAGTGGCGCGCATTTTGCGAAGAGTAAGTCTGCATCATTTGCTTCCTGTCATGCTGAAGCTAAGATTGGTGTTTTGAGCGCCACAGGGTGAACTATGTCTTCTCAACCCAACCAAAGCCTGATTGATGGGATTCGCTGCTTGCAGTATTTGGTTTCCAGCGATAAAGCCGTGGGCTGCCGTGAACTGGCGCGACAGATGGACATGAACAGCACGCGCGTGAACCGCCTGCTGATGACCATGGCCTCGATTGGTTTGACGATTCAGGATGAACATCGCCGCTATTTGCCCGGCCCTGGCATTCATGCGCTGGCGGCGCAGGCAATTCGCGGTTCCTCGCTGTTTGCCCAGGCGCTGCCGCAGCTGGAAGCCTATGCGCCACGCGATATCGTGGTGGCACTCGGTGTGCTGTGGGAGGATCAGGTGATCTACATCTGGCACTCCGAGCCGGGTGAGCGCACCAACGCCAGCCAGGCGCTGGCGGGATTTCGTATGCTGCCAGCGTGGCAGTCGGTGATTGGCGTGTCGCTGCTGGCGGCAGAAAGTGATGAGCAGTTGCGTCCACGTTTCACCGATGAACAGTGGGCGCAAATGGCGCCACTGCTGGCGCGCAAGCGTGCAGCAGACCATTTGATCTGGCACCGTGATGACGGTGAAATCAGCATGGCGCAGCCGATCAACAACAACCGCGCCGCGCTGGCGTTCGCCAAAATCTGGCAGGCCGATGAGGCGCATCTGCAGCAGCGCATCACGCAGTTGCAGGCGCTGGCGCAGGAGCTGATCAGCGCGCGCTGACATGCTCGATTTTTCCGACTACGAACAGATAGCTGCAAATACCTATCGCCGCCAGCACAGCAATAAAGCCGAGTGCCGGGGCGAAGTTATCGCCATCGATCAACGCACCAATGGCAATCGGCACCACGATGGACGAGAGAGCGCCGGTAAAGTTGAACACGCCGCCTGCCAGGCCAATCAAATGACGCGGTGCCAGCGCGGTGACGAACACCCATGTAATGGTCGCCAGCCCGTTGCCAAAGAACGCCAGCGACATAAACAGGATAATCAGCGTGGAGTCGTCGGTGTAATTGGCGCCAAGAATAAACAGCGTCAGGAACAGGCCGAGGATCACTGGCAGCTTTCGTGCCACGCTGGGTGACACGCCACGCCGAATCATGCGGTCCGAAGCGAATCCCGCCAGCAATACGCCACAGAAGGCGGCGAAGTAGGGCACCGAAGCCACATAGCCGCTTTTGATGAATCCCATATGGCGATACTCCACCAGATAGGTGGGGAACCAGGTGAGGAAGAACCAAAAAGTGGCGGAGATGGTGAACTGGCCGATGTAGATGCCCACCAGTTTGCGGCTGCGGAACATCTGTGCCAGATCGGCCCAGCGGGCTTTCGGCTGCTGCGTCTGCTGGCGGCTCTCGAGTAAGGCACCGTTGCTGCGCAGATAGTTTAACTCGGCCTCTGATACGCCTTTATGCTCATGCGGTTCACGGTAAAGCAGATACCACACCAGCGCCCAGATCATCCCGGCCACGCCGGTAATCAGAAACAGGCCGCGCCAGCCAAAGGCATCCTGCACGTGGAATAGCAGCGGCGTCATGCAGGCGAGACCAACGAACTGGGCCGAAGAGTAAATGCCGATGGCGCTGGCACGCTCCTGTTCGGGAAACCAGCTGGAAATGACGCGGTTGTTCGAAGGCATCACCGGCGCTTCAAAAGCACCGACGCCCAGCCGCAGGCCAAATAGCGCGCCGAAGCTGTTCGCTAATGCGTGCAGTGCGGTGACCAGTGACCAGGCAAACAGCCCGATGCCATACACCAGACGGGCACCGAGACGATCGATCAGAAAACCACCGGGGATCTGCAGCGCGGCGTAGATCCAGCCAAATGCCGAGAAGATCAATCCCATCTCCATCGGCGTGAAGCGCAGTTCGCCGGCCATTTGCGTGGCGGCCACGGAGAGATTGGTGCGATCCATATAGTTGATGATGATGTTGATGAACACCAGACCCAACATCAGGAATCGGGTACGTCCGGCGCGAACGGCAATGGCGCTATGGCTAAGGGGCTGTTCTGTCATAATACAACTCTCCCGGAAGCTAGAATTGTTTCTTTAATAGAAACACCAAGGCGAACTTTCAGCGAATCTGTCAGCATAGTTTTGCGATCGCGGATACGTTAAAACCGCAGTTATCCGAACTTTTTGGTGATTTCAAACTCAGACCATCACGCATAGTAATGTGTTTTAGGTTTAGCCATAGTGGCGACCTGTAAATTGAACCTTCAAGGAGGACTTTCGTGAAACTGAAAGCACTGGCGCTGGCCGCCGTAATGAGCACTGGCGTAATGTCAGCGATGGTACAAGCGGGTGAAGTCCCGAATGGCCCGCATGTCGTGACCTCGGGTCAGGCAAGCGTGGATGCCCGTCCTGATATCGCGACACTCTCCATCGTGGTGAATGTTTCTTCGAAAGATGCGGCAGACGCGAAAAAACAAGCTGATGACCGCGTGGCGCAATATTTCGATTTCCTGCAAAAGAACGGTATCGAAAAGAAAGATATTGATGCGGCAAACCTGAGTACGCAACCCGAGTATGACTACACCAAAGAAGGGAAGTCAGTACTGAAAGGTTATCGTGCGGTGCGTCAGGTGCAGGTAACCTTGCGTCAGCTGGATAAACTGAATGAGCTGCTGGACGGTGCACTGAAATCTGGTCTGAACGAAATCCGTTCGGTGGAGCTGGGCGTAGCGAATGCTGATGCCTATAAAGATCAGGCGCGCAAAGCGGCGATTGCTAACGCCACTCAGCAGGCAGGTGCACTGGCAGAAGGCTTCAACGCCAAGTTAGGCCCGGTGTACAGCATCCGCTATCACGTGGCGAACTATCAGCCAATGCCAATGGCGCGCATGTACAAAGCGGCCGCAGCCCCAGCGGATACCACCGCGCAGCAGACTTATGAGCAGCAGAGCATTCACTTTGACGATCAGGTCGATGTAGTGTTCGAGATCAAGCCGAATACGGCTCAGTAATCTGATGTGTTGAATCGTAGCGGCGTGATTTATGACGCTGAATGGCAGCGATACTGCTGTTCATTCACGCGATAAATCACGCTGCTACGCCAATCTGCAATTGGGATTAGGCTGTCGCCGTATCCTGACGCAAGACGCGATGACCGTGTGCAATCAATGCATCCGTCACGCTGCGCATTAAGCGGCTCTCTGGCGCGAATCGGTGCCAGTAAAGCATGCGACGCTGGTAAAGACCTGGCGTCAAATCCACCAAATCCCCTTGTGCCAGTTCACGCTCAATCTGTAGGTGCGGGATCATACAGCACACCGAACCCTGACGCGCCAGCTGCACGAAGGCTTCCGAAGAGTTAACGATGTGGCAGGGTACGCTGCCCGGTGACAGATCAAAGTTCTGTTGTAAAAACGCCTGATGCATATCATCCAGATGGTCAAACGCCACCGCTGGGGCTTTTAACAAAGCAGAGCGCGTGACGCCATTCGGGAAGTAGCGCGCAGCAAAGTCCGGCGACGCACAGAACAGATAATCCAGTGCACCCAACTGATCCACTAAGCAGCTCGGCAGCGGCTGCGGCTGGATACTGACGGCGCCGACCACTTCACCGCGACGCAGGCGCTCCTGGGTACGGGTTTCGTCTTCCACCTGCAAATTCAGGCGCACTGGCGAATCGGCCAGCACATCTTTCAGCGCAGGCAGCAGCCAGGTCGCCAGACTGTCGGCGTTGACCGCCAGCGACAGTAGCAGTGGCGTGGTGCCGCCGTTGTCATCACCCAGCCATTCTTCTTCCAGCAGCTCCACCTGATGCAACAGCGCCAGCAGTTTTTGTCCTTGCTCGGTCGGACGCGGCGGTACGGTGCGCACCAGCAGCGGCTGACCAAATAAATTTTCCAGCTGTTTGATACGCTGTGACACCGCAGACTGCGTGATGCAGAGTTTTTGGGCCGCACGCTCAAAACCGCGCTCGCGAATCACAGCATCCAGCGCCTGAAGCGTTCGATAATCCGGGCGTTTCATTGTTGTTCTCTCTCGTTCAGGATGGAAAGTACTATGCCACAAAACTGTCATATTGTGCTGCGGCGCTTTTTTGCGGGCTGGCTTCCAAAGGCTTAAATCGATGCGTTAACAGCCGCGCATTTTTACGACGCCTTGTTTTATACTACGCGCACTTCGATGTCGCACAGGTTTTAAACATACCATGACCCAGGATGAACTGAAAAAAGCGGTTGGTTGGGCAGCACTGCAATACGTGCAACCCGGCACCATTGTTGGCGTTGGCACCGGTTCAACAGCGGCGCATTTTATTGATGCGCTTGGCACCATGAAAGATCAAATTGAAGGCGCGGTTTCCAGTTCGGAAGCCTCGACGGAAAAACTCAAAGCTTTAGGGATTCCGGTTTTTGATCTGAATAACGTGGATGAGCTGTCGGTGTACGTTGATGGCGCAGACGAAATCAATCCACAGATGCAGATGATCAAAGGCGGCGGCGCAGCGCTGACGCGTGAGAAAATCGTCGCGGCGGTGGCGAAAAAGTTCATCTGCATTGCGGATGCCTCCAAAGAGGTGGACATTCTGGGCAACTTCCCACTGCCGGTGGAGGTGATTCCGATGGCGCGTGCGTTTGTCGCGCGTGAACTGGTGAAACTGGGCGGCCAACCTGAGTATCGTCAGAATGTGGTGACCGACAACGGCAACATTATTCTCGACGTGCATAATCTGCGTATTCTCGACCCGATTGCATTGGAAAAAGCCATCAATGCGCTGCCTGGCGTGGTTACCGTGGGTTTGTTTGCTGCGCGTGGCGCTGATGTGGCGTTGATCGGCACCGCAGATGGCGTGAAAACCATCACTTATTGATCTGATAGCGTGCTCACCGGCGCGCGCGCTGCGCCGGTTATTTCCATCTGCAAAACATCTTTTCTTGCTGAGGTGAAATTTAGTGACTTATGTCACAAAAGATTCATCAACAGCAGGTTCGTACTTCGGCGCACTCGCATCCCACGATTTTGTACGGCTTTGTGCTGCCTCAACGTGGGCGCGTGCTGGCGGGCAGGCAATCGTTTGTATTGCCGCGCTCGAAATTTTTGATATTTTGGCAGAAGGCTACCTTATGGTAGTCCTCGTTGAATTCTGAATAGGGTCGGGAAATGGCAAAGGTATCACTGGAAAAAGACAAGATTAAGTTCCTGCTGGTGGAAGGCGTTCACCAGAGTGCACTGGATAATCTGCGTGCTGCGGGTTACACCAACATCGAATTCCACAAAGGGGCACTGGATGCGGAGTCGCTGAAGTCCTCCATCCGCGATGCGCACTTCATTGGTATCCGTTCCCGTACCCAACTGACCGAAGAGATCTTTGCGGCGGCTGAGAAGCTGGTGGCGGTAGGCTGCTTCTGCATCGGTACTAACCAGGTTGACCTGAATGCTGCCGCAAAACGCGGTGTGCCGGTCTTCAATGCGCCATTCTCTAACACCCGTTCGGTGGCTGAGCTGGTGATTGGTGAAATGCTGCTGATGCTGCGCGGCATTCCTGAAGCGAACGCTAAAGCGCACCGTGGTATCTGGAACAAAGTGGCAAACGGCTCGTTCGAAGCGCGCGGTAAGAAGCTGGGCATTATTGGCTACGGTCATATTGGGATGCAGCTGGGCGTGCTGGCGGAAGGCCTTGGCATGCACGTGTTCTTCTACGATATCGAAACCAAACTGCCGCTGGGTAATGCGACTCAGGTTCGCCATCTTTCCGATCTGCTGAACATGAGCGATGTGGTCAGCCTGCACGTACCAGAAAATGCCTCAACGCAGAACATGATTGGCGCAGAAGAGCTGGCGCTGATGAAGCCGGGTGCACTGCTGATCAACGCCGCACGTGGCACCGTGATTGATATCCCAGCCCTGTGCAACGCCCTGGCTAACAAGCATTTGTCCGGTGCGGCCATAGATGTCTTCCCGGTTGAGCCGGCGACCAACAGCGATCCGTTTAACTCACCGCTGTGCGAGTTTGATAACGTGATCCTGACGCCTCACATCGGGGGTTCTACTCAGGAAGCGCAGGAAAACATCGGTCTGGAAGTCTCGGGCAAGCTGGCCAAGTACTCTGACAACGGTTCTACGCTGTCTGCGGTTAACTTCCCGGAAGTGTCTCTGCCGATGCACGCTGCCAGCGTCAGCCGTTTGCTGCACATCCATGAAAACCGGCCAGGTGTGCTGACCGCGATTAACCAGATCTTTGCCGAGCAGGGCATCAACATCGCTGCTCAGTATCTGCAAACTTCGCCGGTGATGGGTTATGTGGTTATCGATATCGATGCAGAAGAAGATGTGGCGGAAAAAGCGCTGCAGCTGATGAAAGCGATTCCGGGCACCATGCGCGCCCGTCTGCTGTACTGATGGATCTGGGCACCCTGCGTGCCCGTTCAACATACTGATTGCTCAGGGTGCCACTTCAGTTGGCACCCTTTTTTTTACTGTTCTTCGTTATCCCACTGCCACAGCTTTGACGGTGTCAGAATGGCAGGTAACGGCACATCCCACGCCGCCACCGGCAATGTCTCGACACGCTGGCAATCGTGCGCAATGCCCATCGGTAAAAAGCCATGCTGCTGCCAGTGCTGCAGCGTGCGATCGTAAAAACCTCCACCCATGCCCAATCGCTGCCCCTGGTGGTCAAACGCCACTAACGGCACCAGCATCACATCCAACTGATCGAGCGTGGCCATCTGCGTGATATCCAGCGGCGGTTCAGGGATGCGCAATTTGTTTGGCGTCAGAGAAGTTTCAGGCGTGTAGCGCAGAAACAGCAGATGACCGGGTGCGAAGGGATGCAATACCGGCAGGTAAACCTGCTTTTTCTGCTGCCACAGTTTGGCAATCAGCGGGCGAGTGTTGATTTCACCATCGACGGATAAAAACAGGGCGATGCGTTGTGCATTAGCGATAGGGGCAAAATTGATGGCATGCTCGGCGAGCAGATCGGCAGCTTGTTCTTGCTGTTCTGGCGTGAGGTTGCGACGCAGATGGCGTACATGCTGACGGATATCTTGACGGTCGAGAAGGGAAGGTGTTTGCATGATGCCCCCCGGCAAAGTCGGCGCTTAGCCAACTATATCATGTTCAAACGAACCGGGGGATAACAGGGTGAAACGAGTGGAGATCTCCGAGATGCCGCCGCAGGCTGTAACCCTTGAACCCATGGTTCAAGGTGAACATGCCGTCACAACTATTAGGCTTCTCGGACGGACCGAGCATGCGCACAAATTGTGGATCGTCACATTCTGTTGGTATTAAATATCGGCTCAGGGGACGGGCCCGCTTGCAAACATCTCAGAGAAAATTGACTTCACCGTGACTCTAACATGAGTACCATGAAGTGTTATTCGAATTTAGGGCCCTGGCGATCAGTTATGCGACCTTGCTCAAGTAATGCTTGTTCAATGGTCTGCTGCAGCATGCGGATACGTTGTTCCATATTTGCTGCATAATCGCGCGTCTTGCCTTTTTCCTGTGCCAGCTCGTGGCAAATGTTTAAGGCGGCGATGAACACCAGTTGCTCTGTATTGGTGACTCTAGTGCGAACTTTTAAATCTTGCAACCGTTGATTGAGATCCTCTGCAGCCAGATTAAGCGCATCTTGCTGTTCGGGCGGACAATTTACTCTCAATGAACGACCAAAAATCTGAATATCTACCGGTTGTGCAGACATGCCACCATCCTGACTGATTACTCTGTTCGCATCTCCCTTACCTGTCAATGGGTTGGGAGGTGCGCAACTATATAGAGCCGCGATATAAGTTACAACCCCTTTTCTGGAAACCCTGAGGCACCTGGTGGTAGCATAACACGAACTTATTCTGCCAACGACGACCAAAGCCTATGTCTTTACAGAACGAAACTCCTGGTTACAACGCGCTTGCCTCAGCCCTCTCTCAGCAAGGTGTGGGCATGACGCCAGCCGAAATGCACGGATTACTGTCCGGCATTCTGTGTGGTGGCAACAAAGATGCCAGCTGGAAAACCAAAATCCACGACCTCGCCAACGACGGCATGGCGTTTTCGCAAAGCCTGTCGCAGCCGTTGCAGGCCCTGCATGAAAATCTGAGCAACACGCTGGAAGAAGAAGGTTTCATGTTCCAGCTGATGCTGCCGGAAGACGATGACATCACCGTCTTCGATCGCGCTGATGCGCTGGCGGGCTGGGTTAACCACTTCCTGCTCGGTTTAGGTGTAACGCAGCCGAAGCTGGATAAAGTCACTGGCGAAACCGGTGAAGCGATTGACGATCTGCGCACCATCGCGCAGCTCGGTTACGACGAAGATGAAGATCAGGAAGAGCTGGAGCAGTCGCTGGAAGAGGTGATTGAATACGTGCGTGTTGCCGCGTTGCTGTGCCACGAAACGTTCGCGCGCCAGCACACGCCAACGGCGCCGGAAGTGCAAAAGCCAACGTTACACTAAGTGCGTTATTGCGGGCGCGTGGTGCCCGTTTCAACAGGGAGTGCAAACATGATTACACTGGATACCTTCCAGCAACGTCGTCAGGCGCTGATTGCCCGTATGGCACCTGGCAGCGCCGCTTTGATTTTCGCTGCACCTGAAGTGACCCGCAGCAACGACACGGAATACAACTTCCGCCAAAACAGCGATTTCTGGTATTTCACCGGGTTCAATGAGCCGCAGGCGCTGTTGGTGCTGATCAAAAGTGATGACAAGCATAACCACAGCGTGCTGTTTAATCGTGTTCGTGACCTCACCGCCGAGATCTGGTTTGGCCGTCGCCTCGGACAAGATGCCGCACCCGCGAAGCTCGGCGTTGACCGCGCTTTGCCGTGGGATGACATCGGTGACCAGTTGCATCAACTGCTCAACGGGCTTGATGTGGTTTATCACGCTCAGGGTGAGTACGCGGAAGCTGACCAACTGGTGTTCAGCGCCTTAGAGAAGCTGCGTCGTGGCTTCCGTCAGAATCTCAGCGCGCCTGCTACCGTCACTGACTGGCGTCCGTGGGTGCACGATATGCGCCTGTTCAAAAGCGAAGCCGAGATTGAGATTCTGCGCCGGGCGGGAAAAATCAGTGCGCTGGCACATACTCGCGCGATGCAAACCTGCCGTCCAGGCATGTTTGAGTATCAACTCGAAGGCGAAATTCATCATGAATTCAATCGCCACGGTGCACGTTTTCCCTCGTACAACACCATTGTTGGTTCGGGCGAAAACGGCTGCATCCTGCATTACACCGAAAACGAAAGTGAGATGCGCGATGGCGATTTAGTGCTGATTGATGCGGGCTGTGAGTTCCACGGTTATGCCGGTGATATCACCCGTACCTTCCCGGTAAATGGCAAATTCACGCAACCCCAGCGTGAGATTTACGACATCGTGCTGGCCTCGCTGTACAAGGCGCTGTCGATGTTCCGTCCAGGCATCAGCATCCATGACGTTAATGACGAAGTGGTGCACATCATGATCACCGGTCTGGTCGATCTCGGTATTCTGGAAGGCAATATCGATACGCTGTTCGAAGAGCAAGCGCATCGTCCGTTCTTTATGCACGGCTTAAGCCATTGGCTGGGTCTGGATGTGCATGACGTTGGCCATTACGGCACACCAAGCCGTGACCGCACTCTCGAGCCTGGCATGGTGCTGACGATTGAACCGGGCCTGTACATTGCGCCGGATGCCAAAGTCCCACCGCAGTATCGCGGCATTGGTATCCGTATCGAAGATGACATCGTGATCACCGCTGACGGCAACGAAAACCTGACCGACAGCGTAGTGAAAGATGCTGATGCGATTGAAGCCTTGATGGCAGCGGCACGCCACGCATGAGCATTTTGATTGCAGGCGGAGGCATGACGGGGGCAACCCTGGCGCTGGCGATTTCGCACCTGACGCAAGGCCAATTGCCCGTTACGCTGATCGAACGCAGCCTGCCGGATAGCCGCAAACATCCAGGCTTTGATGGCCGTGCGATTGCGTTAGCGGCGGGCACCTGTCAGCAGCTGGCGGATATCGATGTGTGGCGCTCGCTCGCAGATTGCGGCACGCCGATCACGGATATTCACGTCTCCGATCGTGGTCACACCGGCTTTGTGCAGCTTAAAGCGGATGATTATCAGGTTCCGGCGCTGGGCCAGGTGGTTGAGCTGTTTGATGTGGGGCAGCGCCTGTTCCAGCGTCTGAAAAGTGCGCCAGGTGTGACGCTGCGCTGTCCGGATTACGTCACGGCGGTGGAGCGCACAGCAGAGTCTGTTACCGTAACCCTCAACAGCGGTGAGGCATTACAGGGGGCATTGCTGGTGGCTGCCGATGGCTCTCGTTCGCCACTCGCCGCATCCTGTGGCATCAACTGGCAGCGGGACGATTATCAGCAGCTCGCCGTCATTGCCAACGTCACCACGCAGCAGCCGCATCAGGGCCGTGCATTTGAACGTTTTACCGAGCACGGTCCGCTGGCGCTGTTACCGATGTCTGGTAATCGCATGTCGCTGGTGTGGTGTCATCCTGTTGAGGCAGAAGCGACGGTCAAACAGTGGGATGATGCAACTTTCCTGCGCGAACTTCAGCAGGCGTTTGGCTGGCGCTTAGGGCGATTCACCCATGCCGGCCAGCGCGAAGTCTATCCGCTGGCGCTGCAAACCGCCGAACGCCAGGTGGCGCATCGTCTGGCGCTGGTGGGCAATGCGGCGCAAACCCTGCATCCGATTGCCGGACAGGGCTTTAATCTGGGATTGCGCGATGTGATGTCGCTGGCGGAAACGCTGGCAGGCGCGCATCGTCAACAGCAGGATACAGGCAGCTATGGCGTGTTGCAGCACTTCGCTGCACGGCGTCAACCCGATCGCGCCGCGACAATTGGCGTGACCGATGGATTGGTGCGGCTGTTTGCCAACCGTTATACGCCCTTAGTGGCGGGAAGAAATCTTGGGCTGGTGGCAATGGACCATCTGCCATGGCTGCGAAACCCACTTGCCGCGCGTACGCTCGGCTGGGTAAAGCGTTAAGCATGAATTAAGGGGCAGCAATGCAAACATTTGATGTGGCCATCGCCGGTGGCGGCATGGTAGGTCTGGCCGTCGCCTGCGGATTGCAGGGCAGCGGCCTGCGCGTTGCCGTGCTGGAAAAAGCACCTGAGCCACAATTTGATCCGGCGAGCGCCGCGTCAATTCGCGTCTCGGCGATCAACGCTGCCAGCGAACGCCTGCTGCAAAAACTGGACGTCTGGTCCAGCATCCTGGCGTTGCGTGCCAGCGCCTATCACGGCATGGAAGTGTGGGATCAGGACAGCTTTGGTTCCATCAGCTTTGATGATGAGCAGCAAGGCTTATCCCATCTCGGCCATATTATTGAAAATGAGGTGATTCACAGCGCACTATGGCAGCGCGCCAGCCAGTGCAGCGACATCACCTTATTCGCGCCTGCGCAGTTACAGCAGGTGGCCTTTGGCGACAATGAAGCATTCGTCACGTTACAGGACGGCAGCATGATGAGTGCGCGCCTGCTGATTGCCGCTGATGGCGCAAACTCGTGGCTGCGCGACAAAGCCGATATCCCGATTACCTTCTGGGATTACGATCATCACGCGCTGGTCGCGAATATTCGCACCGATATGCCGCACGATGCGATTGCGCGTCAGGTGTTCCATGGCGACGGTATCCTGGCGTTCCTGCCGATGCAGGACCCGCACCTTTGCTCTATCGTCTGGTCACTGTCACCACAGGAAGCGGCGCGCGTGCAGTCAATGCCAGAAGCGCTGTTCAACCAGCATCTGTCGGTTGCCTTCGATATGCGCCTTGGCTTGTGCCATGTGGAAAGCGAACGCAAAACCTTTCCGCTGATGGCGCGCTATGCCCGCAACTTTGCCGCGCACCGCCTGGCACTAGTGGGCGACGCCGCGCACACCATTCACCCGCTGGCCGGGCAGGGCGTAAACCTTGGCTTTATGGATGCCGCTGAACTGATCGGTGAGATCCGCCGTCTGCATCAGGAAGGCAAAGATATCGGGCAGCACCTGTATCTGCGCCGTTATGAGCGCAGCCGCAAACACAGCGCAGCGATGATGCTGGCGGGGATGCAGGGATTTCGCGAGTTATTCGCCGGTACTCACCCAGCGAAAAAGCTGCTGCGCGATGTGGGATTGAAGCTGGCCGACACATTGCCGGGTGTAAAACCGATGATGCTGAAGCAGGCCATGGGGCTCAATGATATGCCCAGCTGGATTCGTTAAACCCCGCTCATAAGGCGCCGATTCAGGCGCCGTTTTTTTTTGCTTGATTCAATGCCCCGTCATACCTGAAATCCATCCTGGTATTGCTCATGTCGTGATTGCTGGGACACAGCGGGTCAGTTAAAAAAACCGTACTTAAACTGCTTTTAACCCCTATGCACTGCTCTGGTGCGCCTCTGCACCCAAATTGCGCCTCGTTTGATTTATTCTAATTTTACCCATTGATTCGCATTACTTTAACTAATGATGATATTGACGGCTCGCCGAACCATTTATTCGTACTGAGGTGCGCATTCCATTATCTGGCTGTGTTTATGGTTCTTAATTGTATTTTATGCGTGTTTAATCACAAAAATGCAGTGATTTGTGCTGGCGTGGGTTTGAGGTGTGCTAGGGGGATGGTACTGTTTCGCCCTCGTTTTCCTTATGGTTAATCGCCGCATTCGGTGGTAACTTCAGAACAAAGAGAACGTTTGCGTCAGCCTGCACAGGCGACGCAGGCGCGTCACACTCACTTGTTTTCACAGGATGGTTATGACTCAGCAAACGCCTCTATTCGAACAGCATCAGGCATGCGGTGCGCGCATGGTGGACTTCCATGGCTGGATGATGCCCCTGCATTACGGCTCGCAAATGGATGAGCACCACGTGGTGCGTAACGATGCCGGTATGTTTGATGTTTCCCACATGACCATCGTCGATCTGCGCGGTGCCCGCACCCGTGAATTCCTGCGTTATCTGCTTGCCAACGATGTCGCCAAACTGACGCAGCCCGGTAAAGCCCTCTACACCGGCATGCTGAATGCTTCGGCTGGCGTCATTGATGATTTGATTGTTTACTTTATGACCGAAGACTTTTTCCGCTTAGTGGTGAACTCCGCAACGCGTGAAAAGGATTTGGCGTGGATCAAACAGCACGCACAGCCGTTTGGCGTTGAAATTACGGAACGCGACGATCTGGCATTGATTGCGGTACAAGGCCCGAAAGCGCAGCAAAAAGCGCAGACGCTGTTCACTGCTGCACAACGTGAAGCCGTTGCGGGCATGAAACCGTTTTTTGGTGTGCAAAGCGAAAACCTGTTTATCGCCACCACCGGCTACACCGGTGAAGCCGGCTACGAAATTGCGATGCCGAACAGTGAAGCGGCCGATTTCTGGCAGAAATTGTTAGCGGCAGGCGTCAAACCTGCTGGCCTCGGCGCACGTGACACGTTGCGTCTGGAAGCAGGGATGAATCTGTACGGTCAGGAAATGGATGAAGGCGTTTCACCGCTGGCGGCCAACATGGGTTGGACTGTGAGTTGGGAACCTGCCGATCGCGATTTCATCGGCCGCGAGGCGTTAGAAGCGCAACGTGAAAAAGGCACCGAGAAGCTGGTGGGTTTGATCATGACCGAAAAAGGGGTGTTACGTAACGGGTTATCGGTACGTTTCACCGATGAACAAGGTCAGCCACAGCAGGGTATTATTACCAGTGGTTCTTTCTCCCCGACGCTGGGTTACAGCATCGCGCTGGCACGTGTGCCAGCGGGCATTGGTGAGCAAGCGATTGTAGAGATCCGCAATCGTGAAATGCCGGTGAAAGTCACTAAACCGATTTTTGTTCGCGCCGGCAAGCCGGTCGCTCAGTAATTTTTCAGGAGAAATGGCGATGAGCAATGTGCCTAATGAATTGAAATACCGCGATAGTCACGAGTGGGTGCGTAAAGAAGCCGATGGCACCTTCACCGTGGGAATCACCGAACACGCGCAGGAACTGCTGGGCGATATGGTGTTTGTGGATCTGCCTGATGTGGGCGCCACTTTTGCTGCCGGTGATGACTGTGCCGTCGCGGAGTCCGTGAAAGCCGCCTCAGATATCTATGCGCCGCTGAGCGGTGAAATCGTTGCCGTGAACGAAGAGCTGGCCGACGCACCGGAGCTGGTCAACAGCGAACCGTACGCGGCAGGCTGGTTGTTCCGTATCAAAGCCAGCGACGTTTCAGAACTTGATTCGATGCTCGACGCCGATGCCTATAAAGGCGCTATCGACGAGTAACCGGTAGTCATCGAAGGTGCTGCACTGCAGCGCCTTCTTTTTTATCTGCCTGATTTAATGCCATTTTTGTAACCCAGCCCGATTCAGGATTTACTGCAAATGACCCAGACTCTCAGCCAGCTTGAACATAACGGTGCTTTCATTGAGCGCCATATCGGTCCTACACCCGCGCAGCAGGCCACCATGCTGGAAGCGATTGGTGCCAGCTCTCTGGAATCACTGATCAGCGCCATCGTGCCTGCTGACATCCAATTGCCAGGCCCGCCTGCGGTCGGTGATGCCGCGACCGAACAGCAAGCGCTGGCAGAGCTGAAAGCCATTGCCAGTCAGAACCATATCTACAAATCCTGGATCGGCATGGGCTACAGTGCCGTGATCACCCCACCGGTTATCCTGCGTAACATGCTGGAAAACCCCGGCTGGTACACGGCGTACACCCCGTATCAGCCAGAAGTGTCACAGGGCCGCCTTGAAGCGCTGTTGAACTTCCAGACCCTGACGCTGGACTTAACCGGTCTGGATATCGCCTCCGCTTCACTGCTCGATGAAGCCACCGCAGCAGCCGAAGCCATGGCGATGGCGAAGCGCGTCAGCAAACTGAAAACTGCCGGTAAATTCTTTATCGCCGATGATATCCATCCGCAAACGCTGGATGTGGTGCGCACCCGTGCTGAAACCTTTGGTTTTGAGCTGATCATCGACAGCGCCAGCAAAGCGCTGGATCACGACGATCTGTTTGGCGTGCTGCTCCAGCAAGTGGGTACCAGCGGTGAAGTGCACGATTACCGTTCACTGATTGCCGAGCTGAAAAGCCGCAAAGTGGTGGTGAGCGTGGCCGCTGATTTCATGGCGCTGGTGCAGTTAGAAGCACCAGGCAAGCAGGGCGCAGACATTGTCTTCGGTTCTGCACAGCGCTTCGGTGTGCCAATGGGTTACGGTGGTCCACACGCTGCGTTCTTCGCCAGCCGTGATGAGCACAAACGTTCAATGCCGGGCCGTATCATTGGCGTTTCGCGCGATGCTGCAGGCAACACTGCACTGCGTATGGCGATGCAGACCCGTGAGCAGCACATCCGTCGTGAGAAGGCCAACTCCAACATCTGTACGTCACAGGTGCTGCTGGCGAACATCGCCGGTCTGTATGCGGTTTATCATGGTCCTGTGGGCCTGAAGCGTATTGCCTCACGCATTCATCGTCTGACCAGCATTCTGGCTGCTGGCCTGAAAAACGGTGGACTGAAGCTGCGCCACAACAGCTGGTTCGATACCTTAACGGTTGAAGTCGCTGATAAAGCCGAAGTGCTGAATCGCGCGCTGAGCTTTGGCGTTAACCTGCGCAGTGACGTGCTTAACGGCGTGGGTATCACGCTGGATGAAACCACTTCACGCGAAGATGTGCAGACGCTGTTTGCCATTCTGCTGGGTGATGCGCACGGTCAGGAGATTGATGCCCTTGATGCCAGCGTCTCTGCAGAAAACAGCGCTATTCCGGCAGGCATGTCGCGTGAAAGCGAATTCCTGACCCATCCGGTGTTTAACCGCCATCACAGCGAAACTGAGATGATGCGTTACATGCACAGCCTGGAGAAAAAGGATCTGGCGCTAAACCAGGCGATGATCCCACTCGGTTCGTGCACCATGAAACTCAACGCCGCAGCCGAAATGATTCCGATCACCTGGCCAGAGTTTGCGGAACTGCATCCATTCTGCCCGGCAGAACAGGCTTCAGGTTATCTGCAGATGATTGGCCAGCTGTCACAGTGGCTGGTACAGCTCACCGGTTATGATGCGCTCTGCATGCAGCCAAACTCTGGCGCACAGGGTGAATATGCTGGCCTGCTGGCGATTCGTCGTTATCACGAGAGCCGCAACGAAGGTGGACGTAATGTCTGCCTGATCCCAAGCTCTGCACACGGTACCAACCCGGCTTCCGCACAGATGGCGGGCATGGCAGTGGTGGTGGTGGCCTGTGATAAACAAGGCAACATCGACCTCGGCGATCTGCGTGAGAAAGCCGCTCAGGTTGGCGATGAGCTGTCTTGCATCATGGTGACCTATCCTTCAACCCACGGCGTGTACGAAGAAACCATCCGTGAAGTGTGCCAGATCGTCCATCAGTACGGCGGCCAGGTTTATCTGGACGGTGCCAACATGAACGCCCAGGTGGGGATCACCACGCCTGGTTACATCGGCGCAGATGTCTCGCACCTTAACCTGCATAAAACCTTCTGCATTCCACACGGCGGTGGCGGTCCAGGCATGGGCCCAATCGGTGTGAAAGCGCATCTGGCTCCGTTTGTACCGGGTCACAGCGTGGTGCAAATCGATGGTGTGCTGACGCAGCAAGGCGCGGTATCCGCCGCACCATTCGGTAGTGCCTCGATTCTGCCCATCAGCTGGATGTACATCCGCATGATGGGCGCGGAAGGTCTGAAACAAGCGAGTTCGGTCGCGATTCTGAATGCCAACTACATTGCCAGCCGTCTGCAATCCGCTTATCCAATCCTGTATGCCGGTCGTGATGGCCGCGTGGCGCACGAATGCATTCTGGATATCCGTCCGCTGAAAGAGCAGACCGGCATCAGCGAGCTGGATATTGCCAAGCGTCTGATCGATTACGGATTCCATGCGCCGACCATGTCGTTCCCGGTGGCCGGAACGCTGATGGTTGAACCCACCGAATCAGAAAGCAAAATCGAGCTGGATCGCTTTATCGATGCGATGTTGTCTATCCGCATGGAGATCGACCGCGTGGCCGACGGCGAATGGCCAGCCGACGATAACCCGCTGGTGAATTCACCTCATACCCAGATGGAGATCGTTGGCGAGTGGGCGCATCCGTACACCCGCGAACTGGCGGTGTTCCCGGCAGGCAGCGCCAACAAATACTGGCCAACGGTGAAACGTCTGGATGATGTGTTTGGTGACCGCAACGTGTTCTGCTCCTGTGTTCCAATGAGCGAATACCAATAATTGAGCCGCTATGCTCAGGGCCGCCGCTGTATTGGCGGCACTCATTCACCCCGGGCACGGACTTCTGTGAGCTTGCGGTAAGGGTGGGGGCCAGCTGCCTTGTGCGACTCAAATTATTTTGGCTAAACACTTTTTGAGCACCTATGCTGAGGGCCGAGAAATCGGCCCTTTTTCTATTTTGGAGGCAACATGGATCTGGCATTAATCACCGGCGCCAGCCGTGGCATTGGACGCGCAACAGCCTTGATGCTGGCGCAGGCGGGTTATTGTGTTGCGGTTAACTATCGTAAGCGCGCCACTGAAGCTCAGCAGGTTGTGACCGAGATCGAAGCGCTGGGCGGCAGCGCCTTGGCCGTGCAGGCGGATATCGCCGATGAAGCTCAGGTCGTGCGCATGTTCCAACAGCTTGATCAGCATGCAGGCAGCCTGCGTGTACTGGTCAATAATGCTGGGATTTTGTTCACGCAGTGCCGGGTGGAAGATCTCAATGCGGAACGTATTCAGCGGGTGTTCGCCACCAATGTTACCGGTACGTTTATCTGCTGTCGTGAAGCGGTGAAGCGCATGAGCACCGATCACGGCGGGCAGGGCGGTTCGATTATCAATGTTTCTTCAGCGGCTGCACGTCTCGGTGCGCCGGGCGAGTATGTCGATTACGCGGCGTCAAAAGGGGCGATGGATACGTTAACCAAAGGCTTATCATTGGAAGTGGCGGCGCAAGGCATTCGCGTCAATAGCGTGCGGCCGGGCTTAATCTATACCGAAATGCACGCCGATGGCGGTGAACCAGGCAGAGTCGATCGCGTGGCCAGCTCACTGCCGATGCAGCGCGGCGGCCAGGCTGAAGAGATCGCCGCCGCGATTATCTGGCTGGCAAGCGATGCCGCTTCTTACGTCACCGGCACCTTTATCGATGCCGCAGGTGGCCGCTAATCCTCTGATTTAATCATCGAAACTGAGGCAGCGTGACCCAGAGCGCTGCTATCAGCCATTGGTCACACTCCTGTCACAATATTATTTTAGCGTACATGTGTACTCTGAAATTTTTCCCGGTTACTCTGATGTTCATAAAAAACACAGTTCTTACACCGTTATCCAGGAATGAAGCGCATGGCAAAGAATCGAATTATCGCTCAGGGCTACTCGCTAGCCGAAGAGATCGCCAACAGCATTAGCCATGGAATCGGCTGCATTTTTGGCATTGTTGGTTTGGTGTTGCTATTAACACAAGCGGTTGAAATGCGTGCCGATGTCACCGCAATCACCAGCTACAGCCTGTATGGCGGCAGTATGATACTGCTGTTCCTCGCTTCAACGCTGTATCACGCCATTCCGCATCAGAAGGCCAAGCCCTGGCTAAAGAAATTTGACCACTGCGCTATCTATCTTTTGATAGCGGGCACCTACACGCCGTTCCTCATGGTTGGCTTGAAATCGCCGCTGGCACAAGGGTTGATGGTGGTGATCTGGAGTCTGGCACTGCTTGGGATCATTTTTAAACTAACCATTGCCCACCGCTTTAAAGTGCTGTCATTAGTGACCTATCTCAGTATGGGCTGGCTATCGCTGGTGGTGATTTATCAGTTGGCGACCAGGCTTTCTGCGGGCGGCGTCTGGCTGTTAGCTGCCGGTGGGATTGTCTACTCGCTGGGTGTGATTTTCTATGTCTCACGCCGAATCCCTTATAACCACGCTATCTGGCATGGCTTTGTGCTGGGCGGCAGCGTTTTACACTTCTGTGCGATCTACTTTTATGTTGCCTAAGCTTGCTGCGAAGTCGCCATAAGTGATGTCATCAACCGGGTGAGATATTCGGCCAGGTCGCCATGAATGGCGACCCTACGGGGATGGGGTTTTGTAGGGTGCGCATTTATGCGCACCTGGAATGCAAATCAATCGACCAGTGAATACGGCAGTGGCTGAATCGTCAGCTTCCCACCTTCATCGCCTTCTACGCGCAGCACGCTGTCCGGCTCCAGATCGTTATTCATCACCACCTGCACCCACACGCTGCCGTCATCCAGCTGCACGCCGCTCAATACGGTGCCGGTACGACGCCACTTATCACCCATCTGCAGCTCCATCGAGCCGCCCGCTTCCGGGACTTTGCTGGCGTTGCCCGCTAGCCAGTAAAGCGCACGCTTGTTGGCACCACGGAATTTGGCACGCGCCACCATCTCCTGACCGGTATAACAGCCTTTCTTGAAGCTGATGGCGTCAAGCGCCTGTAAGTTGGTTGCCTGCGGAATCAACTGCGCGCTGGTGGTCGTTTCAATAACAGGAATGCCAGCTTCAATATCCAATGCCAGCCATTGGATGCTGTCATTGAGCTGCGCTGCACCGGCTAACTTCTCTTTCAAAGCTTCAGCCTGCGCCAGCGTGGTGACCAGCAGGAAGCGTTCGGCAGGATGTTCAAACCACAACAACGTGCTTTCATCTTGCTGAACCACCGGCGTTTCTGCATCCGGCAAGGTGGCAAACACATCGGCCAGTGCCGCGCGCGCCTGGAAACCGGCCACGCCAAGCAGCACTGCATCATCATCGGGTGCGATGGTGACTTTAGCGAACACCGCGTATTTCTTCAGTTCGTTAAGCTGCTGTTCACGCAGGTTGCGGCGCACAATATAGGCGTAACCTTCGCCGCGGTGGAACAGACGCAGGTTGCTCCACATCTTACCTTTGGCGTCGCAATGGGCGGCCGGACGATGTTGGGTCTCACCCATCGCCGCAACATCCAAAGTGACCTGACCCTGCAAATATGACGTGCTGTCTTTGCCCTGCACAGACACCAGCGCCCACTCGTCGAGAGAGACCAGGGTTAATGGCAGGCGTGACGATGCGGCAGGCTGGCGTGGCGGAAGGGTGAAAATCGGCATGTGTGCATCCTGATTAATTTTAATATTGCTTCCAATGTTAAAAGAGCAGTGCCGCATTGCAACCTCTTTACCGATTCTGGCGCACAAATCGCGTGATAACCCTGTAATAGGTAGCGCTGCTGTACGTCATATCACTCAGCATTTAGCGCTGCGCCTGCAGGCAGTGAAAAAAGCAGGTACACTGAGCGCCACTGTTTTCAGCCATGGAAAAAAGACACATGGAAATTCATGATAAAGCTCGCGTTCAGTGGGCGTGCCGTCGCGGCATGCTGGAGCTGGATGTCTCCATCATGCCGTTCTTCAAATACGAATATGACTCGCTCACTGACACCGATAAGCAGGTGTTTATTGCTCTGCTCAAGAGTGACGATCCTGACCTGTTCAACTGGTTGATGAACCACGGTGAACCCGCCGATCCAGAGTTCAAACGCATGGTGCAACTGATTCAGCAGCGCAACCGTGAACGCGGTCCGGTTCCAATGTGATGTGCAGCCGTCACGCAGCGCCCGGGCGCTCAATGTGACGCTGTTTTTGCTGGTTTCGGTTTGGCTGCTGAGCCTTGAGTGGCCCGATGGCTGGACGTGGGGCAAAATCCCACTGTTGGTTCTGATGCTGCTGGAGTGCGGGCGCAATGAGCGTCTTCTCAGGCAGCGCACAGGCCGCTTAATGCTGGATGAACAGGGTGACTGGCACTGGGGTGGAACGCGCTGGAAATTGGCGCGGCAGGCAGACTGGTTGCCCTTCGGCGTACTGTTGACGTTGCAAAACCAGCAGGGCAAGCGCTGGCGGCTGTGGTTGATGATGGATAACCTGCCGCCCTATGCGTGGCGTACGTTACGCGCCTGCTGTTTTCTGCGTGATGGGGATGTGCCGCGCTAGAGCAGTGCAGCCGTTTCCGTCAAAATCTGTTCGCACCACTGTTCGACACGATCTTCACTCAGTTCAAACTGATTCACATCATCAAGAGCCAGGCCAACAAACTGGGTGCCGTCTGCAGTAAGTGGCTTTTTGCTGGCAAACTCATAGCCTTCCAGCGGCCAGTAACCGACAAACTGCACGCCCATCGGCTGCAGCAATTCATGCAGCATGCCGAGTGCATCTAAGAACCATTCTGAATATTCGGCCTGATCGCCCATGCCGTACAGCGCGACAATTTTTCCCTGCAAATTCAGCGCGGGCAGTTGCTGCCACACTGCTTCCCAGTCTTCCTGCAACTCACCGAAATCCCAGGTGGGAATGCCGAGGATCAGCAAATCGTACTGCTCCATCAGCGAGGGATCCTCATCTTTGAGGTTGTGCAGCGTGACTAATTCTTCACCGATAAAATCGCGAATCTTCTCCGCCGTCATCTCGGTGTAACAGGTACTTGAACCGTAAAACAGACCGATATTCATGCAATTAATGCTCTGACTGAAACTCACTTTGGCGCAATTGTACCAGAAGCAGGTGACTTTCAGGCATAATGAGCACGATTTCACACGTGTTTGGGGGGAACCGTGCAGGATAGCGATCTGATTGAACAATTTCTGGATGCGCTCTGGATTGAGCGTAACCTGGCGCAAAATACCCTTGCGTCCTACCGCCAGGATTTGCAAACGCTCACCGGCTGGTTACACCACCACGAACGCACGCTGCTGACGCTGGAAGCACTCGATCTTCAGCAATTTCTCGCCGAACGCGTCGAAGGCGGCTACAAGGCCACCAGTTCTGCGCGCACGCTCAGCGCGATGCGCCGCCTGTTTCAATATCTCTATCGCGAAAAGCTGCGCAGTGACGACCCCAGCGCACTGCTCTCCGCACCTAAACTGCCGCAGCGATTGCCAAAAGACCTCAGTGAAAACCAGGTAGAGCGTCTGCTGCAGGCACCGAGTATTGATGTGCCGCTTGAGCTACGTGACAAGGCGATGCTGGAACTGCTGTATGCCACCGGTTTACGTGTTTCGGAGCTGGTAGGCTTAACCCTTAGCGACATCAGTTTGCGCCAGGGCGTGGTGCGCGTGATTGGTAAAGGTAACAAAGAGCGACTTGTGCCATTAGGTGAAGAAGCGATTTACTGGCTGGAGCACTATATGGCGCACGGTCGGCCGTGGTTGTTGAATGGGCAAACGCTGGATGTGATGTTCCCCAGTAACCGCGCGCAACAAATGACGCGTCAGACTTTCTGGCATCGCATCAAACACTATGCCACCCTTGCCGGTATCGACAGCGAAAAGCTATCACCACACGTGCTTCGTCACGCATTTGCCACACATTTACTGAACCACGGTGCGGATTTGCGCGTCGTACAGATGTTGCTGGGACACAGCGATCTCTCCACCACCCAAATTTATACGCACGTGGCCACTGAGCGCCTGCGTCAGTTACATCAACAGCATCATCCGCGTGCGTGAACCGCGGCAACAAGGAATTGAGATGAAAAAACAGTTAACGATGCTGGCATTACTGGTCAGCGCCTTTGCCGGTCTGGCTCACGCCGATGACAGCGACATTCAGCAAGCACTGAAAAAACTCGGTTTGCAGCAGACAGAGATTCAGCCTTCACCGCTGCCGGGCATGAAAACCGTGTTGACCGAAAGCGGCGTGCTGTACGTCTCTGAAGATGGCAAACACATGATTCAGGGCCCGTTGTACGATGTCAGCGGGGCACAACCGGTGAACGTCACCAATCAGCTGCTGGACAAAAAAATCACTGCGCTGGCGCCGGAAATGATCGTCTATAAAGCGCCGAAAGAGCAGCACGTGATTACCGTGTTTACCGACATCACCTGTGGCTACTGCCGTAAACTGCATGAGCAGATGGCCGACTACAACGCGCTGGGCATCACCGTGCGTTACCTCGCTTTCCCGCGTGAAGGTCTGCACGGCCAGGTGGAAAAAGCCATGCGCGCCATCTGGTGTAGCGCCGATCGCAACAAAGCCTTTGATGCGGCGATGAAAGGCGATGCGCCGCAGATGGATGCACCTGAAACCTGCAAAATCAATCTGGATAAGCACTATCAGCTGGGCATCCTGTACGGCATTCAGGGCACGCCAGCCATTCTTACCGATACTGGCGCCATGATCCCTGGCTATCAGGGGCCGCAGGAGCTGAAACAGGTTCTTGATGGCCAGAAGCGGGGCGGTTAATCCACAGTGATGCATTCTGTCGAACTGCGTCGGCGCGAAATCCAGGCCGACGCCAGCTTACCTGATACCTTACCGCCGCTGCTGCGCCGCCTTTACCTGCAACGCGGTGTAAAAGAGGCCGCCGAACTTGAGCGTGGTGCCAAAAACCTGCTGCCGTGGCAAACGCTGGGTGGCATCGATCAAGCGGTAGCCTTGTTGCACCAGATGCTGGAAGCGGGCCGCCGTATTGTGGTGGTCGGTGATTTCGATGCCGATGGCGCGACCAGCACCGCATTGACGGTCTTAGCGCTGCGCAGCATGGGCGGCAACGTCGATTATCTGGTGCCCAACCGTTTTGAGGATGGCTACGGCCTGAGCCCTGAAGTGGTTGAGCAGGCGCGCGCGCGCGGTGCAGAGATGATTCTCACCGTGGATAACGGCATCTCTTCCCATGCAGGCGTGGAGACTGCCCATCAGCACGGTATTCCGGTGTTGGTCACCGATCACCACCTGCCTGGCGAAACGTTGCCAGATGCGGAAGCGATCGTTAACCCTAATCTCAATGACAGCGCCTTCCCTTCGCGTTCGTTAGCGGGCGTGGGCGTGGCGTTTTATCTGATGCTGGCGCTGCGTGCGCATCTGCGGCTGCAAAACTGGTTTATCGAGGGCAGAACGGAACCCAACCTGGCGGAGTGGCTGGATTTGGTGGCGCTGGGCACTGTCGCTGACGTCGTGCCGCTGGATGCCAATAACCGCATTCTGGTGTGGCAGGGCTTAAGCCGCATTCGCGCCGGAAAATGTCGAGCCGGGATTCGCGCGCTGCTGGAGATCGCCAACCGTGATGCACGCCAACTGGCGGCCAGCGATCTTGGTTTTGCCGTTGGGCCTCGCCTCAACGCGGCGGGTCGACTGGATGATATGTCGGTCGGCGTGGCACTGTTGCTCACCGAAGACATTGCGCAGGCGCGCATGCTCGCCAACGAGCTTGATGCGCTGAATCAAACGCGCAAAGAGATTGAGCAGGGCATGAAGAGTGAAGCGCTGGCGCTGTGCGATGAGCTGGAGCGTCAGCACACCGATTTGCCGCTCGGTCTGGCTTTCTATCACCCCGAGTGGCATCAGGGTGTGGTCGGTATTTTGGCCTCACGCCTGAAAGAGCGTTTCCATCGTCCGGTGATCGCCTTTGCGCCAGCTGGCGATGGCACGCTGAAAGGTTCAGGTCGCTCGATCGCTGGCTTGCACCTGCGCGATGCACTGGAGCGTCTCGACACGCTTTATCCCGGAATGATGATCAAGTTCGGCGGTCACGCGATGGCGGCGGGCTTGTCGCTGGAAACGGAGAAATACGATCTGTTCCGCGAGCGTTTTGCCGCGCTGATCGACGAATGGCTGGATGGCGAAGCTTTGCAGGGTGTCATCTGGTCCGATGGCGAACTGCATGCACAGGAGTTCACGCTGCATACCGCTGAAATGCTGCGTGAAGCCGGTCCCTGGGGCCAGGCATTCCCCGAGCCGGTGTTCGACGGCCACTTCAAACTGCTGCAACAGAAGTTGGTGGGTGAACGTCATCTCAAGGTGATGATTGAGCCACTGGGCGGCGGTCCGCTGCTGGACGGCATTGCGTTTAACGTCGATACCACTTTGTGGCCTGACACCAGCGTGCGTCAGGTGAAGCTGGCCTATAAACTGGATATCAACGAATACCGCGGCAACCGCTCGGTTCAGCTGATCATTGACCACATCTGGCCGGTATAACCGCGCAATCTGTTGCGCTATCTCGCACACCTGCAATGCTACAAAGTACGCGCAGTTTCGGGTAAACTAGCGCGTTACTTTTTATCCCCTTTCACCGAATCGTCAAAAAAGACTGAAAAGCCATGTTTGAAATTAATCCGGTCAAAAATCGTATTCAAGACCTCACCGAGCGCAGCGACGTTCTTAGGGGGTATCTTTGACTATGATGCCAAGAAAGAACGCCTCGAAGAAGTAAACGCCGAGCTGGAACAGCCTGACGTCTGGAACGAACCTGAACGCGCGCAGGCGCTGGGTAAAGAACGCGCTTCCCTCGAAGCCGTGGTGGAAACCTTAGACCTGATGACTCAAGGCCTGGAAGATGTACAGGGCTTGCTGGATCTGGCCGTTGAAGCCGACGACGAAGAGACCTTCAACGAAGCCGTTGCTGAGCTGGATGTGCTCGAAGTGAAGCTGGGCGAACTCGAATTCCGTCGCATGTTCTCAGGCGAGTATGACAGCGCCGACTGCTACATGGATATTCAGGCTGGTTCTGGCGGTACTGAAGCGCAAGACTGGGCCAGCATGCTGCTGCGCATGTACCTGCGTTGGGCGGAAGCCAAAGGTTATAAAACCGAAATTATCGAAGAGTCAGACGGTGAAGTGGCCGGGACTAAATCCGCCACCATTAAAATCATCGGTGACTACGCGTTTGGCTGGCTGCGTACCGAAACCGGCGTCCATCGCCTGGTGCGTAAGAGTCCATTTGACTCCGGCGGCCGTCGTCATACCTCATTCAGTTCGGTGTTTATCTACCCGGAAGTGGATGACAATATCGATATCGACATCAATCCAGCCGATCTGCGTATCGACGTTTACCGTGCCTCGGGTGCGGGTGGTCAGCACGTAAACAAAACCGAGTCTGCGGTGCGTATTACCCACTTGCCGACCAACATTGTGGTGCAGTGCCAGAACGACCGTTCACAGCACAAGAACAAAGATCAGGCTTTCAAGCAGTTGCGTGCGAAGCTGTACGAATATGAGATGCAGAAGAAAAACGCTGACAAGCAGGCCGCGGAAGATAACAAATCCGATATCGGCTGGGGCAGTCAGATTCGCTCATACGTACTCGACGATTCACGTATCAAAGATCTGCGCACTGGCGTAGAGACGCGCAACACGCAAGCGGTACTGGATGGCGACATCGACCGCTTCATTGAAGCAAGTTTAAAAGCAGGGTTATAAGGAACCGACATGTCTGAACAACAACCGCAGAGCGCTGATGCCGCCCTAGAGTTAAACAACGAACTGAAAGCGCGTCGCGAAAAACTCAGCGCGCTGCGTGAAAAGGGCATCGCGTTTCCTAACGATTTCCGTCGCGATACCACGTCTGATCTGCTGCACGCCAGCTATGACGCCAAAGAGAACGAAGAGCTGGAAGCGCTCGGCGTTGAAGTGAGCGTGGCCGGTCGTATGATGACCCGTCGCATCATGGGTAAAGCCTCTTTTGCTACGCTGCAGGACGTTGGCGGCCAGATTCAGATCTACGTTTCACGTGACGATCTGCCAGAAGGCGTCTACAACGAGCAGTTCAAAAAGTGGGATCTGGGCGATATCCTCGGCGCACGCGGTAAGCTGTTCAAGACCAAAACCGGTGAGCTGTCGATCCACATCACTGAACTGCGTTTGTTGACCAAAGCGCTGCGTCCACTGCCGGATAAATTCCACGGCCTGGCCGATCAGGAAACTCGTTACCGTCAGCGTTATCTGGATCTGATCTCTAACGATGATTCCCGTCACACCTTCAAAGTGCGTTCTAAAATCATGGCCGGCATCCGTCAGTTCATGGTTAACCGCGACTTTATGGAAGTTGAAACCCCAATGATGCAGGTGATCCCTGGCGGCGCGTCAGCCCGTCCGTTCATCACCCATCACAATGCGCTCGACATCGACATGTACCTGCGTATTGCACCAGAGCTGTACCTGAAGCGCTTGGTAGTGGGCGGTTTCGATCGCGTGTTCGAGATCAACCGTAACTTCCGTAACGAAGGTATTTCGCCACGTCATAACCCAGAGTTCACCATGATGGAACTCTATATGGCGTATGCGGATTACAAAGATCTGATCGAACTCACCGAAAGTCTGTTCCGCACCCTGGCGCAGGACGTGTTGGGCACCACAGAAGTGCCTTACGGTGACCACAGCTTCGATTTCGGCAAGCCGTTTGAGAAGCTCACCATGCGTGAAGCGATCAAGAAATACCGTCCGGAAACTGACCTGAGCGATCTGGAAGACTTTGATAAAGCAGTCGCGATTGCGCACTCGCTGCACATCAAAGTTGAGAAGAGCTGGGGTCTGGGCCGCGTAGTGACTGAGATCTTCGAAGAGACCGCCGAAGCGCACCTGATTCAGCCAACCTTCATCACCGAATACCCGGCTGAAGTGTCACCGCTGGCACGTCGTAACGACGAGAACCCGGAAATCACTGACCGCTTCGAGTTCTTCATCGGCGGCCGTGAAATCGGTAACGGCTTCTCCGAGCTGAACGATGCAGAAGATCAGGCTGAGCGTTTCCTGCAGCAGGTTAACGCCAAAGATGCAGGCGATGACGAAGCGATGTTCTACGACGAAGACTACGTTACCGCGCTGGAGCACGGCCTGCCGCCAACTGCAGGCCTGGGCATCGGTATCGACCGTATGGTGATGCTGTTCACCAACAGCCACACCATCCGCGACGTGATCCTGTTCCCGGCACTGCGTCCAACCAGCAAGTAAGGCAAATCGGTGCGCATAAATCCGCGTACTTTGCCGTAAGCCTTAGAGGTCGCCATTATGGCGGCCTTTTTTTATGGCGCTCCTTTTTACCCGGCGGCGTTTTTCATTTCTGTTTGCCTGGCAAAATTCCTGATGACAACCCGGCACGCTCTGTGCAGGATAGTTTTTTTATTTTCAGGGAATCACCATGAGTGCAAAAGCGGCAACGTTAGAGGGCCGGATTCAACAGCACTGGGATCAACTCTCCAGCCATGAGCAGCGGCTGGCTGACGTGCTGCTGGCGGCACCCGGTCAGCTGGCGATGAATACCGCCACTGAACTGGCGCAGAGCGCCGGCGTTTCCAAAGCCACTACCACGCGTTTTTTTCGCCATCTTGGCTACGAAAGCTATGAGGCCGCTCGCCGTCAGGCGCGTGAGATGCAGAGCAGCGGCTCACCGCTTTATCTGCAGGCCGTGCCAACCGCATCACCGCTTGCCAGCATCATGCAGCAGCACCTTGAAAAAGAGATCGCCAATCTGGTCAACAGCTATCGCACGCTGGACAGTGAACAGCTGCAGCAGGCGGTGAGCGCCATTGCGCAGTCACGCCGGGTGGTGGTGATGGGTTGGCGCCACAGCCAGACCATTGCACAGCTGATTTACCGCGATTTGGTGCATATCCATCCTGACGTGCGCCTGTTGCCGCGTCCCGGCGATTCGCTGGCGGAGCATCTCGCCGCGCTGAATCAACAGGATGTGGTGATTTGCGTGGGCCTGCGCCGCCGCATGCCTGCGCTGGAAGCGGCAATGAATGCGCTGGCAGAGCGCAACGTACCGATGCTGTATATCGCGGATGTGCTCTCCGGCAAACCGGCGCGTCACGCGCAGTGGGTGGTGCGGTGCCACACCGACAGTAGTTTGATATTCGATAGCACCGCCGCGCTCTCCGGCGTGTGCAATCTGCTCTGCTCACTGGTGGCCCGACAGATGGGCAAAACCAGCAATGACCATCTTGCGCAGGTTGAAGCGCTGCACCAGTCCCTCGACGAACTCGAATAGTGCCCCGTTCTGGCGCACAGTGCGCCAGATATTGCCCCATAGCAGTGCGCACACTCCTTCGCTATACCCGCCTGATTTCCCGTTAATGAAACCACAGAAACTTTAAATTAAAATAAAGAAACAAATGTTTCTCACTGATTTTATTCAGTAATACCCCCTATACCTCAAAGGTGTTAGCTGGGTGGTGAAAAAACTGGCACAAAATATGCTCATTAGAAAAAGACATTTCACCAACACCAGGGAAACACCATAATGAAAAAAACAGCACTGCTGATCGCCGCACTTCTCTCCGTTGGCACCATGGCGCAGGCGCAAGCCGACACCCTGAGTGACATCAAAAGCAGCGGCAAAATCACCGTTGGCATCGATCCAACCTTTCCTCCATACGAATACACCAATGACGCAGGTGAGATCACCGGCTACAGCGTGGCGATCATGCAATCCTTCGCCAAAGATCTCGGTGTGAAACTGGAGTTTCAGAAAACCGCCTTCAGCGGCATTTTGCCGGGCCTGATCTCTGGCTCGTTCAATGCCGAAGGCTCCTCCCTCAACGTCACTGCCGAGCGCGCAAAGAAAGTGCTGTTCACCGTGCCTTACAGCAAAACGGTGAATGGCGTGCTGGTGCGTGAAAGTGAAGCCAGCACCTTCAGCGGCAAAACGCTCAGCCCGGAAAGCTTGTCTGGCCTGCGCGGTGCGGTAAAAACCGCCAGCGTGCCCGAGCAGTTGCTGAAAGGCTTTAACGAGCAGCTGAAAAAAGAGGGTAAAAAACCGATCACCATCATCAACGTGGATTCGCTGGATCAGACCGTCAGCACTCTGATGACCAAACGCGCTGACTTCGTTTATGACGACATCTCCGTGCTGGCGCCGGTCGCGAAAAAATACGCCGGTAAAGTGGCGCAGGTCGGTGAAGTTGGGCCTTCGCAGTGGATGGGTTGGGCGACACGCAAAGAAGACGGCAGCCTGAACAAAGCCATCAGCGACCACATTCTGGCAATGCAGAAAGATGGCGAACTGACCAAGCTGCAACAGCAGTATCTCAGCACCACCTTTACCGTGCCCGCCAGCGATTTCATTCCTCAGGAGTAATTATGTGCCAGAGCAACCTCACGGTGCCTGCGGGCCATGGCAAAACCTTCCGCGTGCGTAAGGGCCAGTTTATTACCGTGATTGACAGTGAAGGGCAGCAGGCGGCGGATTTCGTCGCGGTCAATGCCGATGATTTGAATGAAAAGCTGTCGCCGGTGCATACCCGCCAGCATCTGCGCTCGCTGTTCTTCAAGCCCGGCGATGCGCTGTGGTCGAGTGAAAACCGCCCGATGCTGCGCATTCTGGCGGACAGCATCGGCATTCACGATGCCAACGTTCCGGCTTGCGATCGTACTCGCTTCAGCGTTGATTTCGGCGTTGAAGGACATCGCAACTGCGTCGATAACCTGCTGGAAGGCATGAAAGCCTTTGGCGTGACTTACTTCTCGCTGCCCGAGCCGTTCAACCTGTTCCAGAACGGCCCGGTCACCGCCGATGGCCGTATGGAAGTGACTGATCCCAACAGTAAAGCGGGCGACAGCATTACCTTTGAAGCGCTGTGCGATCTGATTTGTTCAGTATCGTCCTGCCCGCAGGACATCATTCCCGGCAACGGTTTGCAGGTCACGCCGATTGATATCGTGGTGAGTGACGCGTTTCACGCAGAGGAGATGAATCATGCTGTTAATGCGTGAAAGTTATGAAGAGACCGCTGAGCGCACGCTGGCTCAGTCGGTCACGGTGGAACCGGGCAGCGTTGGGTCGATTAAAGTATTGCGCGGCCAGTTGCTGCGCATCACCGCCCAGGGCGACGGCGCGGTGGCTTCACTGTTTGGCTTTAGCCTTGCCGATCCGGCGGTATGGCTTTCCGTGCACCACACCCGCGTCTTCAGTAACAGCTATCTGCTCGGTTCCGGTATGCGTCTGGTGAACAACCGCCGCCGTCCGATGATGGTGCTGGGCAAAGACAGCGTGAAACGTCACGACCTGCTGCTGCCCGCCTCGACCCGCGCCTTTCTGACGGAAAAAGGCTATCAGGGTGAAGGTTGCCTGGAAGCGGTGAGCGATGAGCTGGCGCGATTGGGGATGGTGGTGCCAAAGATGCCGGACCCGATCAACCTGTTTATGCATGTCAAACTGACGCGGGCCGGTGACCTCCTGCCGGAGCCAAACCTGACCAAAGCAGGCGACAGCATTACCTGTCGCGTGGTGATGGACACGCAGTTTATCGTCTCAGCCTGCAACACCGGCATTGAGGGCAACGACCAACCGGCACCGCTACTGCTGTCGGTGGCGGAAAACCTGCACGACTTTAACGCGGAGTAACGCATGGGGCTGGATCAACAGGTAGTGGCCGCGCTGCCGGAACTCGGACACGGCCTGCTGATGACGTTGGTACTTACGGTACTGGCATCATTGGTCAGCGTGGTGATGGGGCAGCTTGGCTGCTTCCTGCAACTGCGCCGCGCCTGGATCTGGCGCGCCATCGGTCGGCTGTATGTCAGCCTGATGCGCGGCACACCGGCCATCGTGCAACTGTTCGTGGTGTTTTTCACCTTGCCGCGCCTGGGACTGGGCGGTCAGCCGATGCTGGCCGCCGTGATTGCCATCGGCCTTAACAGCGGCGCTTACGTGGCGGAGATTTTGCGCGTGAACCGTTCGCTGGTGACACGCGGCCAGCTTGAAGCGGCACGCACGTTGGGGCTCAGCCGCTTCTTAACCTGGTGGTACGTGATCAATCCGCAGGTGATGCGCGCCAGTCTGCCGATGTTAGTCAATGAGTTCACCATCCTGCTGAAAACCACGCCGCTGGCCTCGGTAGTGGCGCTGACCGAACTGACCTATGCCGGGCAGATTGTGATTGCGCGCACCTATGAAGCTACGCAGGTTCTGCTGCTGGTGGCGGCCGGATATCTGCTGATCGCCATGCCGCTGATTGCCGCCGCCCGACGTCTGGAAGCTAAACGGAGGATCGCTTAATGGATTGGCAAGCCATTCTCACCTCTTTGCCTTCACTCGGTGACGGCATGATCGCCACGCTGCAACTGTGTATTGTCGCGGCGCTCTGCTCGCTGGTGTGGGGCGGGCTGATGGCGCTGCTGCTGATGCGTGCCTCGCCGTTCTGGTTACGATTGCTCAATCTTTACAGCGGGTTAACTCTCGCACTGCCGCTGCTGGTGGTGATCTATCTGCTCTATTTCGTGCTGCCGGAATACGACATCACGCTGTCATCGCCAGTGGTAGGCGTGCTGGCCCTGACGCTCTATTACGCGCCCTACATTGCGCAAGTGATCCGTTCGGCCATTGAGGCGTTGCCCAAGGGGCAGTGGGAAGCGTGTCGCGTATTGGGTTTGAGTCGCAGTGAACAGCTGCGCGATGTGGTGTTGCCGCAAACCTTGCCGCAGATGCTGTCCCCGCTGGTCGGGCTGATGATTGGTTTGATTAAAGACTCTGCGCTGCTGTCGATCGTTTCGGTGCAGGAGTTTATGTACGCCGCCAAACAGGCGATTTCGGATACCTACGCGCCGCTGGAGATCTATCTCACCGTGGCGCTCTGTTACTGGCTGCTCAACAGTCTGATCGACTGGCTGGCACGCGGCCTTGAATCTCGCATGACGCGCTATCGTCGCGGCATGCAGCACTAATCAGGAGAACACTATGTCAGCTGAATATCAGCATCGTGAAGCAATTACCATTCCCGCGCGCTTCGGCAAAGCGGTACGTTTGAAGAAAGGGGAAGCGGTGCAGGTGATCAATCTGCACGGCACCCAAGTAGTGGATTGCTGGGCATATAACGCCGACGACGTCAGTGAATATATGTGTATGGAAGCGACGCGCGTGTGGAACCAGCGTCTTAATCCCAAGGTCGGTGACAGCTTTATCACCAGCCAGCGCCATCCGATTCTGACGCTGGTGGCGGATACCTCACCGGGCGTGCATGACTCCTTTATGGCGGCCTGCGATGCGCGTCGTTATGAGCTGCTGGGCTGCACTGAATATCACCGCAACTGTCACGACAACCTGTTTGAAGGCATGCGCGAATTAGGCGTCGAGCTGCCGCACGGTAACCTGGCGTCACTGAATATTTTCATGAACATTCAGGTGCAGCCGGACGGCATCACCCTGAAAACACTGCCGGTGGTGACCAAACCAGGTGACTACATTGTACTGCGCGCCGAGATGGATTGCTTCGTGGTATTCTCTGCCTGTCCGCAGGATATTGTCAGCATTCAGGGGCAGGGCGACAACACCCCGCGCGATGCCGAACTGCGTATTCTGACTGCCGGTTTCCCCCAGGTGCAGTTGAAAGGAGCCTGGGTGCCAGCGTAAGCGCGCTTTTACTCAGCCTCATTATTGGCTTAGAGAGGGGCCTTTGAGTAAAAAGCGTACCCTCTCTATCGTTTAGTAATAGATTTAATATAACAGACGAAAATATTCGTTTGAAATTCACCCTCTAATCTTAATTATCCCCCATTTATTATCTACGCCCTGATGCAATGTAGTGGTATTAATCGTTAACTCCTGCCCAGTTATCAATAATAAATAATGCGAGTAATGAGGGAGGCGAATAGAGTGAGGTTGGTTAGAATGGTTGATGAATTAGAGATATTGATTACCACAGAAGCATCAATGAAAATTTCATCATTAGCAACGTGATTTGTATCTTGTCTATGATCAGTTACTCTTCACCTGAGTGTTATTTAATCTGCTTACACGCCCCTTAACGTTCCCTGTAGTCATCCCCTTACAATTATAGCGTGTATCGACTACACCAAACGCATCGCTTGATGACGATACTTCTGTTAGTGGTTCGGCTTATTATTTCCCCTCACGAGTCCATCGGTTTTAATGGTATGTGGCGTCATGATAAAAACATTATTTTCATCGTGGTGCTATGCCGGAATTTTTTATGGACAAACTCTCCTCTGATTTCTTGCTTAATTTGGGCACGAAACAAATGACTTTATAAATTAAAAAGGAAATGAAAATGCGTAAGTCTTTATATGCTATCGCGCCGATTACTCTGTTGCTGATGGCGGCTTCTGGCACCGCTCAAGCTGCAGCCAGCGGGAAAATCGATATCACCGGGAACGTTTCTCATGGTACCTGCGATGTCAAAATGAGCCACCCCGCCCTGAACCTGGGTAACTATACCGCAAGTGACTTCCCCTCAACGGCTAAAACGGCGGTAGCGGGTAGTGAACGATCCTTCAGCGTTAGCCTGGAAAATTGCACCTTGAGCGCCACCGCACCCGTCGCTGGTGTGGCAGGCCTGATAGTCACTGGCCCAACATTGCCGCTCGATGCTGATGTTTTCAACGCCAACGATGCAGCCACCACGGGCGTGCAGTTGAAGGCGGGTGCAACCGTTATTTCAGCTAACGATAAAGTTGACATGGTTGAGTTCGAAGGTGCTGCTGGCGGTGGTACGGATGCCAACGTCGCTGATATCAACGGCCAAACGCAGACCTTTACCGCTGCGCTGGTGGCAAATACCGGAACTCCCGCGAGCATCACCGGTGGCTTGGTATCAACGCCCATTATGTTCATGTACGACTATAACTAATCGCTGATATGTGGCGGGTGCAGTCAGGCCCGCTACTATCGAGGACTCACCATGTCTCGTTCCCTGTTCCCTCTCTCTGCCATGCTGGCATTGCTGACGGCCCCCGTCATCTCCCAGGCAGCAGGCTTTGGTATCAATACGACTCGACTGATCTATCCTGAGGGTGCCAGCAGTATTACAGCTACGCTGCGCAATCGTGGTGATGCCACCGTTTATCTGGTGCAATCTTCAGTAAGCCTCATCAGCGCCGCCACACAAACGGCGCCTTTTGATGTCATTCCGCCGTTGTTTCGTATGGAAGCAGAGAGTAAACATCAGGTGCGAATTATTTTTCGCGAAATGTCATTACCGACCGACCGTGAATCTGTTTTCTATTTTCGCACCGCTGCGATACCCGCTTCGCAAGGCAAAGAAACCGATCAGAACGAGCAACGTATTAAAGGGGATGCCCGCTTTGGTGTAGGAAAAAGTATAAAACTGTTTTATCGCCCGAAAAACCTCGCGGGTGATTCCTTA
Source organism: Pantoea sp. alder81 (assembly GCF_020179835.1). GTDB lineage: Bacteria > Pseudomonadota > Gammaproteobacteria > Enterobacterales > Enterobacteriaceae > Pantoea. The sequence continues at coordinate 215,727 of NZ_JAIUDA010000006.1, forward strand.
TCCGCGCAACGCAATCTCCAAATTAAAGCTGACGCGAAAGGGCTGAAAATAAGCAATCCAACGCCTTATTACGTCAGCTTTATCGATATTAAAGTGGCGGGTAAACGTCTGCCTCTGGAGGTCGCTGAAGAGAAAATGCTGCCGCCATTCGGCAGTCATACCTGGTCCACCAATATTCTAAAAGGCAAAGTCGAGTGGGTTACCATTGACGACCACGGAGGCCATCATGCCTTTAGTCAGACGCTGTAATAAGGCGGCCACCAGTGTGGTGATGCTGGTCACTTCGGTACTGAATATCACCCCATCCGGCGCAGATACAGTGCAGCTCAATTTCAACGCTTTCTTAGTGAACGGTACCTGCGATTTCAATCTGGACAAAACGCACATGAATCTGGGCACCATCCTGGCGACGGAGATGGGCGCATACACATTGGTGAATCCACAACCTTTTGAATTAGAGATAAAAGATTGCACCATCAAAGGGGCCAGCAACCCGATTGTCAGAGTCAGTGGCCAGGGTGAAATGCTGGACAAATGGGTATTTCGTAACCTGTCCTCTACGGCCAAAAACATCGGTGTGATGCTGGTCAACAGTGCGACGCTACCCTCTTATGCCAGCAAGGCGCTCAGCTCGGGTGATTATGTCGAATTAGCCGAAACAAGCGGAAATATTGATAACCAAAAGCTGCCTTTCTATGCCGGTTTGACCTGTGGTGATGCCACTCAATGCAGCCACGCCAGAGGTGGGCAGGTGGTCGCCAGCATCACTTTCAATCTCGATTTTCTTTGAGGTAATAGATTGAACAGACACAGCTTTCACCGTCTTACTCAAAGTGCGGTCGGCTTACTGCTGCTGAGTGGTACGGCCTGCAGCGCAATACCGGGTGAAAGAGGGGGTATTCGTTTAGATCACACCCGCGTCATTTTTAACGCGACCGATAAAATGCAAACACTGACAGTGAAGAACCGTAGCGACAACGTCTGGTTAATTCAAAGTAGGGTGGTGATGTCCACGCAAAGCCTGCAACCTGCCCCGTTCCTGATCACGCCGCCGTTATACCGTTTAGGCGCCGGCACGGAACAGACGCTACGCATTATCCCGCAGAGTCATGTGCTGCCTGAAGATAAAGAGTCGCTGTTGTACCTCTCAATCCAGGCGATACCCGCAAGTCAGAAGCAAAGCAGTGCTGCTCTGCAAGCCGCGGTAAGCATTCGTTTTAATTTAAAAATGTTCTATCGCCCGGCACAGCTGGGGGAACCACCGGCTAATTACAGTTGCGAGCTGCGCTTCAGCCAGCACCACCGCCAGATTCGTGTTGAAAATCCCACGCCCTGGCACATCACGCTGCGTACTCTGTCTTTGGATGGGAAACCGCGCGATCTGAACATGCAGCCGCTAATGTTGGCCCCCCAAAGCGTTCAGCTCATTCCAGATAGTGCCAGCAAGGTGCGCTGGCAGGCGGTCAATGATTTTGGCGGCTTACATCGAGCCTGCCAGTCAGCCGTCAGACCATTCACGGAGTCATGATGAAAACCGCTTTCGTACTGCTGCGTCCTTGGATGACGGCAGGACTACTTTGCCTGAGTGTCAGCTTTCTGCCGATGCTTGAAGCCGCTGAACCTACAACCGAACAGGCTGGCATCAGCTTTTACAATACACGAGTCATTTTCACCGCAACCTCGTTGTCGGGCGTGACGCAAACCCTTTACAACAAAACCGACACCGCGCGCTTGTTGCAGTCGTTTATCCGTCCGGTTGATGCGCAAACCGGTGATGTTGATATCGACAATCACGGCAACGTTGCATTGCCCTTTATCGTCACCCCGCCGCTAGAACGTGTGGATGCCCACAGCAACGTCACCTTACGTATTCGCCGCAATGATGTGCCGTTACCGGACGATCGTGAGTCAGTTTTTTACCTGTCAATGAAAGCGATTCCGTCTCAACCGAAGCACGCAGACAACAACAAAGTGACGCTGGCCGTGGTGAGTAGCATGAAAGTGTTCTATCGCCCGCAAGGGCTCAAGCGCTACGCAGTGGAAGAGGCCTCAGGCGCACTCTATTTCCGCAAACAGGGTAATCAGCTAACGGCGGTAAACCCCACGCCCTACTGGCTGACGTTCGCGGTGCTGCGTGTAGGCAACACTGAGCTGAACAAAGCCCAGTTACGCTTGATGGTGCCCCCCAAAGGGGAGCGTGAATATCACTTACCCGGCGGTACACAAGGCGCAATAACGTGGCAATTAATCGATGAAGACACCTGGCTTACGCCGCCGAAACATCAAGACTAACCTTTAACAGGATCGTCGCTTCCGTTACGGTAGTGGACTAATAAAAATGACAACACGACATCCCGAACCCCCATTGCTTGCTTTAATGATGAGCTTTGCTTTTGCTATGCAGTCTGAAAAGGCTTATGCCGAAGACTATTTTGATCCCGCCTTCCTTACCATGAGTGGCGTAAACGTTGATGAACTCGATCTGAGTGCTTTTGCAACATCGGGTAAGGTGCCTGCGGGCAGCTATCTGGTGATGGTAAGGGTTAATCAGAATGACGTGGGGCAGCACTCAATCTCTTTTGCTGCCGACGACAGCGGCAACGCCGTGGCGGAGTTAACGCCTGATTTTCTCCAGTCAGTGGGTGTCAACGTGCAAGGCTTGCCCGCTTTTCGTCACTTGCCGGCGGATAAACCGGTAACCCATCTCGGCGACCTGATTGAACATGCGCGAGTTAAGTTTGATTTTTCTGCGTTAGCACTCGACCTCAGTATTCCGCAAATTGCCATGCAGCCGAGTGCGCTGGGGGCGATCGATCCTGGTAAGTGGGATCAAGGTATTCCTGCCATTATCATGAACTACAGCCTAAACGGCAGCCGCACCCTGCAGGAAAACAGTGGAAGCAGCTCCAACCTGTTCGGCAATCTGAATGGCGGGGCCAATTTCGGTGCCTGGCGCTTGCGCAGCAATGTATATGGGTATCGTACAGAGAGTCAGTTCGGCGGCAGTAACAGGACTAAACAGCAAAAAATTCAGTTCTCTAACACCTATTTAATGCGTGATATCACCGCGTGGAGAGCCGAACTGCTGGCGGGTGAAAGCAGTACTGCTAATGACGTGTTTAATAGCGTGCCTTTTCGCGGCATGAGGCTCAATTCGCAGGATGAGATGCTACCGTATGTGATGCGCGGCTTTGCACCGGTGATTGAGGGCACCGCGCAGAGCAACGCGCGCGTTACGGTGCTGCAAAACAACAATATCATTTATCAAACGTATGTGGCCCCAGGGCCCTTTCGTCTGGAAGATCTGGGGCAGATGGGATCGGGTGGCGACCTGATTGTTAATGTCACCGAGGCCGATGGTCGCGTGCACAGCCAGAGCATTCCTGTCTCCACCGTGCCAGTGATGCGACGCCCCGGCAGCCTGAAATATGAAGTGACAGCAGGCCGCTATGACGGTGGGATAACCAACGGCAGCCAGGCCGCGCGCTTTGTTCAGGCCACGGCGATCTATGGTTTGCCTTTCGATACCACGCTGTATGGCGGTGCATTATTCTCGCACGACTATCACTCTTTGGTCGCCGGAACGGGAGTTTCACTCGGTGCCCTGGGGGCGTTCTCAGCGGATGTCACCACTTCCAATGCAAAGATTGTAGGGGTAGAGGAGGCGCAGAAGGGGCACTCTTATCGCCTGCGCTATGCCAAAAGCTTACTGAGAACTGGCACCGCCATCGATCTGGCGGCTTATCGCTACTCCACCAGCCACTACTTCAGTTTTGCCGACTATAACAACCGCGGTTTTCGTCTGAACGATGATTGGGCTCCGTGGACAATGGACCGTCAGCGTTCCAGTTTTCAGGTCAGACTCAGTCAGTCGCTGGGCTTCGTCGGTTCGGCGTATCTCTCCGCCTCACGGAGTGATTATTGGGGGAGAAATCAGGTATTAAATTCCCTTTCTGCAGGTTACAACGGCAGCTATCTCGGCATTAATTATAATTTGGCCTACAACATTGAGCGCGCCAAAGGCAAAAGTAGCGGTGACTGGCCGGAGAACCGCACGTTGACGCTCAATATGACCGTCCCTTTCAGTCTGTTTTCATCCCGAGCGGCCGTCAGCAGCAGTTATGCCAGCTATCAAGCCAGCCATACCAACAGGGGGCAGGTTCAGCAATTGGCAGGTATTAGCGGAAATGCGCTCGACAGTCGTCTGACGTATGGCGCTATGCAGGGATGGTCCAATGATAAACAGCAAAGCAGTCACCAATCGCTGAGTCTGGCCTATGCGGGAAGTCAGGGATCGATTGCCAGCGGCTACAGCCAATCCGGCAGCAGTCGCTCAATGAACATTGGCGGTAACGGGGCATTTGTGCTGCATCCGGAAGGGTTAACGCTCAGTAAAATGGTGGGCAACTCTGTTGCCATCGTCAGTGCGCCGGGCTCTCAAGGCGCGAGAATCGGCAACGGTGGTAGCCATACCGACAGCCGCGGTTTTGCCGTGGTGCCTTATCTCACCAACTATCAACACAACACTATTTCGTTAGATCCTTCCACTCTGCCTGAGAACGTCGATCTCACTCATTCCAGCGTGGCGGTTTATCCGACCAAAGGTGCGGTAGTCAGGGCAAACTTCACCACTAAAGTGGGTTATCAAGCGCTCATTACGCTGCAGCGCCGCGACAATCTCATCCCATTTGGTGCCACCGCCAGCTTAATCGTAGTGGACGATAGCGATACCAATAGCGGCATCGTCGGAGATGCCGGCCAACTGTATATGAGCGGATTGCCAGAGCAGGGCAACCTGTTGGTCAAATGGGGTCAACGTTCAGACCAGCAATGCCGCGTGAACTTTAATCTGAAAAATATTTCTGCTTCTTCCGCGAATAACCCTATTCGCAGTCTGAAAGTAGCCTGTGAATAGTGGAGGGAACTATGAAGATAACAACGTTAACCCGCGTGAAACAAAGCGTAGTTATTGCGTCGCTCGTGATAGCCGCTCAGCCACATATCGCCAGCGCCCAGATAACCATCGGGAAAGATAAAGGGATATTCCCCACCGGACTGATGATCAATGTTAAAGAGACGGCGCCTCAAACCTACACGGATGCCTTTTTAAGTACTGGGGTGGCTGCCATTGGTCCGTATGTGCGCTGCGCATCTGAAAGTGATTTAAAATTGATCAATGGTATTTGGGCGTTGCCGATTGCTCAGGGCATTGGCCTTGCCCCCAATGTGATAGCGACAGCCAGCTACACCGGATACCGAAACGGTAAATATCAGTTCGAAACCCTTACCGGAAAAATCACCCCCGAAGGGAGTTACGCCAGTACCAATACGGGATTCAGTATGACCAGCCCAGGTACCACCCCTAATCACTGGTGCCTGACACCGGTTGATAAAACGGATTATGGTTTTTTCCTCGACACCGGAAATAAGAGCTTTGAAATGCACGGTGAATGGATGCTGGTGACTGATGGCACCCAAAAAACAGGTTCGCCGAGTATCCCGATAATGCGCGCGATCTCGTTAGGCGGCGGAACGCTCTATCACATCGTGATCCCTGCCGCCATTCCGATTCGCGTATCCACGCTGGAGTGCACTATCAATACGCCGACCACCATCAATTTCGGTGCGGCGGAACAGAATTTTAAAAAAGACACTGAGCTGGCAAAAGTTAATTATCATATGGGTGTTACCTGCACCCAGGATTCAGGTCGCGGCATTGACACGAATATTAACGTGCGTTTTAAAGCATTAAGCGGTTTGCACGAAGGTAATAAATATCGTCTGAAACTTGATCAAGGCGGTGGCTATATTACCGGCAGCATCGGTAGCGTCACCTATGATGGCCGCTGTGGTGCCAACCAGGGCATAACCTTTGACAATGCGGAAATTAAAATTGGCGAGATTTACCGATCGCAATTAAATAAATCGTATTCCAATCCCCTTGTCTGGCGACTCTGTTCTGGCGGCAGTGATTTGCCCAGCGGCCGTGTCACTGCAACGGCAGAAATGATGGTGACTTATAACTGATTCTTCCGTCGACAGAACGGCTGGGGGAAGTCAGCTCATTACGACTTCACGACATTGTCCAGCCACGCCTGGAAACGCGAATAAGGTACATACAGCGCCACATCCTTATACAAAGTCTTGCCGCTCTTGTTGTCATCAATCGCGCTACTGTAGCCAACAATCACCCCCGCCAGCGTATCGTCGCTGGCGTTATACACCGCGCCGCCCGACATGCCTTTCACCACGCCCGCATTCGCGGCCACCACTACGCAACTCGGCTTATTCCAGTCATTGGCCAACGTGGTATTAATCAAATTCTTACCGCTCGACGCCACCGGCATGGCAGAAATAAAGCTGTAGCCATAGAGATTAACGCTGTCGCCGATATGGCTGTTGCGGAACGGTGGGGGAAGATTGGGTTCGGTGTTCTTGTGATACACCACGGCGATATCGCATTCAGGATGCCAGGCTTTCACCCGATACATCGAATATTTCGCCACGTGCGCGGCCGTTAAACTGTATTCGGGTGTCAGCGGAATGGTGGTGCCCAGCGCGCCAATACCCAGCACGGTAGGAATCCCGGTGACCGTCATATCGACGCGTTTCGCGGCTTCTTTGCTGTACTCGTAATGCCCAACGGAGCAGCCGCTCAGGCAACCCACTGTCAGTGCGATCAGCCATCGCATAGGTCATTCCCCCTGCATTTTTTGACACCGCATTACCGCGTAATTGGTTGAGGTATCGGCAATGCGCGCCCATCCTTTACTGATTGATTTAGCGCCAAAAGCTGAGCCGCTGTGACAGCGATCACATCTGTATCAAGCGTAGCGTGAAAACGTCGGTCTGTCTCAGTGGTCAGGTACAGTCACTTTCCCGCGCGGGGATTATTGCGTTGCAAGCAAAAAAGCCTTGCAGCGCAGAGGCTGGTTGAGCTGCCAAGCCTGTGCTTTAATCAGAATGTGACGCAGTTCAAATATCTATAAGCGTCCGTTGTAACCGCACGGCGTTCGTTGTGCGGCCTGCCTGCAAAACATTTTAGGAGAGTGTGTTATGCCTGTTGCATTACTGGCGCTGGCGCTGAGTGCGTTCGCCATCGGCACCACGGAGTTCGTGATTATGGGATTGCTGCCAGAAGTGGCGGGCGATCTGCAGGTGACGATTCCTTCAGCAGGATGGCTGATCAGCGGATATGCGCTGGGTGTGGCCATCGGTGCACCGATCATGGCGTTGCTGACGGCTAAACTGCCGCGTAAACGTACTCTGGTTTTGCTGATGATTATCTTTATCATCGGCAATGTGCTGTGTGCGCTGGCGTACACCTACAACTTATTGATGCTGGCGCGAGTGGTCACCGCACTGTGTCACGGCGCCTTCTTCGGGATAGGTGCGGTGGTGGCGGCGAGTCTGGTGGCACCGAGCCGTCAGGCATCGGCGGTAGCGCTGATGTTCACCGGCTTAACCCTCGCCAATGTGCTGGGTGTGCCGCTCGGCACCTGGTTTGGTCAGCTGTTCGGCTGGCGCGCGACTTTCTGGGGCGTGGCGATTATCGGCATCTTTGCCTTTATCGCATTAATTGTCAGTCTGCCAACCAATAAAGAAGAGAAACCGGTGCATCTGGCGAGTGAAGTCAGCGCGCTGGCCAATGGCAAGCTGTGGCTGTCGCTGCTGATGACGGTGTTCTTTGCCGCCGCGATGTTTGCGCTGTTCAGCTACATTGCACCGCTGCTGTTGCAGGTGACCGGCATCACCGATCGCGGCGTGAGCTGGACGCTGTTCCTGATTGGCGCGGGCTTAACCGTCGGTAACATCCTCGGCGGCAAACTGGCCGACTGGAAAGTTTCCTTCAGCCTGATCCTCAGCTTTGTGCTGATCGCTGTATTCTCGCTGCTGTTCAGCTGGACCAGCCACGCGCTGTGGCTGGCAGAAATCACCCTGTTCCTGTGGGCGATGGCGACCTTTGCTACCGTGCCTGGCTTGCAGATCAACGTGGTACGTCACGGTAAAGATGCACCCAACCTGGTCTCGACGCTGAACATCTCCGCCTTTAACGTCGGCAACGCGCTCGGTGCCTGGGTGGGCGGCGCGGTAATTGATAAAGGCTATGGCCTGACATCAGTGCCGGTGGCCGCCTCCGCACTGGCGGTGATGGGTCTGGTCATCTGCCTGATCACCTTCCGTAAATCGGGCGGCCAGGGTGAAACGGTACGCGCTTAAACCAGACGCTCGGCAATGCGTTGGGTAAAGGTGGCCACCTGCTGTTGCAGGTGGTCGCAGAAGTGATCAACCAGCGCTGATGCCGGGCGATGCTGTGGCCGCACCAGGCTCACGGTGAAGGGCACCGCAATACTGAACTTGCGCATCACCACACCGCTGTCGGCGTAATCCAGCGCCGTCAGCGGATTCACAATCGAAATCCCCACCCCCGCGCGCACCATCGCGCATACCGATGCCGCACTGTGCGTTTCCAGCACTAAACGGCGCTCCACCTGTTGCTCATGGAACAGCGAGTCCAGCAACTGACGATAGCTGTCACTGCGCGACAAGCTGACGTAATTCTCCCCCTGAAAATCCTGCGGCGTCAGCACCTCACGCTGGCACAGCGGATGGTTCGGCGGCAGCACGCACACTTCATCGCAGGTCAGCAGCGGCACGCGATCGGTGCCTGCTGGCGCATGTTGGGTTTCGGTCAGACCAAGATCGTAGCGCTGTGCAGAGAGCCACTCTTCCAGCAGCGGCGACTCCTGCGGAATGATGTTCAGGCTGACCTGAGGATAGCGATGCAAAAATGGTTGCAGCAGCGGCGGCAGCAGTGACTGTGAGAATACCGGTAAGCAGGCAATCGACAGCTCGCCCTGACGAAACTGGCGCAAGCCTTCCGCTGCATCCATGATGCGGTCTAAGCCGTACCAGGATCGCTGCACCTCTTCATACAACCGCAGACCCTGCACCGTAGGCTGCAATCGTCCGCGCACCCGCTCAAACAGTTCCAGACCGAGCTGCTGCTCCAGCCGCGCCAGCTCACGGCTGATAGTCGGCTGTGAAGTGTGCAGCAATGCGGCAGCCTGCGTCAGGTTGCCGCTGGTCATCACCGCATGGAAAATTTCGATATGTCGCCAGTTAATTTTTGCCATCACTCCTCCGCTAGCCCATATCATATTTGTATAGCTGACGCTAAAACAGATATTTTTATGAATTGAGTGGTTGTGGCTAAATAGTTGCAAAGACACAGGAGAATTGAGATGCCACGTCCACTGAACAACACCGAAACGGCCCTGACCGCCGCCAATTTACTGCCACTGGCACAGCGTTATGCTGGTCCATTCTGGGCTTACGATGCCGCCATTATCCAGCAGCGTATTTCCCAGCTGAGCGCGTTTGACGTGGTGCGTTTCGCCCAGAAAGCCTGCTCGAATATTCATATTCTGCGCCTGATGCGTGCCGCGGGCGTCAAGGTCGACTCGGTGTCACTGGGTGAAATTGAGCGCGCCCTGGCCGCCGGTTTCCAGCCGGGTGGCGAAGATATCGTGTTTACCGCTGACGTTTTCGATCAGCCGACGCTGGCACGTATCGCCGAGCTAAAAGTGCCGGTCAACGCCGGTTCAGTGGATATGCTGCATCAGCTGGGTGCGGTTTCTGCGGGCCATAAAGTGTGGCTGCGTATTAACCCCGGTTTTGGCCACGGTCACAGCCAGAAAACCAACACCGGCGGCGAGAACAGCAAGCACGGCATCTGGCACAGCGATTTGCCACTGGCATTGGCAGCGATTCAGCAGCACGGCCTGAAACTGGTGGGCCTGCATATGCATATCGGTTCGGGTGTTGATTACGGCCATCTGCAGCAGGTGTGTGACGCGATGGTCGATCAGGTGATCGAATTTGGTCAGGATCTGGAAGCGATTTCAGCCGGCGGTGGCTTGTCGATTCCTTACCGTTTCGGCGAAGAATCTATTGATACCCAGCACTATTTCGGTTTGTGGAGTGGCGCACGTGACCGCATTGCGGCGCATCTTGGCCATCCGGTGAAACTGGAGATTGAACCGGGTCGTTTCCTGGTGGCGGAGTCTGGCGTGCTGGTGTCGCAGGTGCGTGCGGTTAAAGATATGGGCAGCCGTCACTTCGTGCTGGTGGATGCGGGCTTCAGCGATCTGATGCGTCCATCGATGTACGGCAGCTATCACCATATTTCCGTGCTGCCAGCCGATGGTCGCGCGCTGAGTGATGCAACCGTTGAGAGCGTGGTGGCCGGTCCGCTGTGCGAGTCGGGTGATGTATTCACCCAACTGGAAGGCGGTAAAGTCGAAACCCGTGCGCTGCCTGCGACGCAGGTCGGTGATTATCTGGTGTTCCACGATACCGGCGCGTATGGCGCTTCAATGTCTTCCAACTACAACAGCCGTCCATTGATTCCGGAAGTGCTGTTTGAGAATGGCGCTCCGCGTGAAATTCGTCGCGCGCAGACGATTCAGGAGCTGCTGGCGCTGGAGCTGATGTGATCAAGATTGTTACGCTCAGCGAGGTGCCGCACCACGCCAGCCACATCACCGACTGGTTGTGGCAGGCGTTTGGTGAAGGGACGTCGCGAGAGTTTTACGACAGCATTGTGCGCAGCAGCCTGAACGGTGCCGAATATCCGGTGACCTTTGTGGCGCTGGATGGCGATGTGCCGTTGGGCACGGTGGGGTTCTGGCGCTGTGATCTGATCAGCCGTCAGGATCTCTATCCGTGGATCGCCGCGCTGTATGTGGATGAACATGCGCGCGGCAATGGCTTGAGCGAAGCGTTACAGCAGCATGTGTTGAATTATGCTCGCGAGCGCGGACATGAAAAACTGTGGCTGTGGTCAACGTTTGGCGGCTACTACGAGCGCTTTGGCTGGCAGTATCAGTGTGACGCGCTGGAGTTCCCGGATGTACGGGTGAAGGTCTATTCGCAGGCGTTATGACCCGGTGCGCATTAGTGCGCACCTGGACATCAACCCGGCCCGCTCACCGAATGCCTTCTCACCAGCGTCGGGCTAAACATATTGGTCACCTCCGGCATTTCCGTGCCGTTGGCTAACGCCAGCGCCAGCTGTGCCGCCTGCTGCGCCATGGTGACAATCGGGTAGCGCACCGTGGTCAGACGTGGACGCACATAGCGTGACACCAGCACATCATCAAAACCAATCAGCGACATCTCTTCCGGCACGCGAATACCGTTATCACTCAACACCGCCAGCGCGCCAGCCGCCATTGAATCGTTGTAACAGGCCACCGCCGTGAACTGCTTACCGCGCCCCATCAATTCGGTCATCGCCTGCTCACCACCGACTTCATCCGGCTCGCCCCACGCCACTAAACGGTCGTTGGACGGCAAACCGTGCTCTTTCAGCGCATCGTAATAGCCCTGCAGGCGGTCTTCGGAGTCAGAAATTGGGTGGGTTGAGCAGATAAACGCGATCTGGGTATGGCCTTGCTGAATCAGATGGCGTGTCGCCAGCCAGGCACCGTAACGGTCATCCAGCGCGATGCAGCGCGATTCAAAGCCTTTCAGCAGGCGATTCAGCAACACCATGCCCGGCACCTGCTTCATCAGCACTTCCAGATCGGCGTCAGGAATTTTCTTGGCGTGCACCACCAGCGCATCACAGCGATGACGCATCAGCTGCTCAATCGCCTGACGCTCTTTTTGCTCAATGTGGTAACCGTTACCAATCAGGAGAAAGTTACCGGTTGCGCCTGCGACTTCATCAACCGCTTTCACCATCGCGCCAAAAAACGGGTCGGAAACGTCACCCACCACCAGACCGAGGGTTTCGGTGGATTGCTGCGCCAGCGCGCGTGCATTGGCGTTCGGGTGATACTGTAACTGCTCCATTGCCTGGGTAACGGCGAGGCGTGAACTCTCGCTGGCTTTGGGCGAATTATTGATGACGCGGGAAACGGTCGCGACCGATACCCCTGCCATACGGGCAACATCCTTAATGGTAGCCATGCGATTACTTGCATCCGGGAAAACGTTTACACATCTCACCAGTGTTACGGAAAACAGTACCTGTAGCAACCCGCGAGAATGCCAGCGCTGTCGCAAAAGCGCGGAAAATCAGACGCTCACAGCCAGACTTCAGCGCGCCAGGCCGGCATGTTATGCTGCCAGTACGATTCAGACCTGCCTGCCGGACCCAATAATCATGAAAACACGCGTGCCACACCTGGCGCACTGGGGCGCATTTACAGCCGTCACCGAAAACGACCGCCTGATTGGCTGCGAGCCCTTCTTCGCTGATGCCGACCCGTCGCCGATGCTCAATACCATCCCTGAGCTGGTTTATTCGGATAAGCGTATTCGCCAGCCGATGGTGCGCCGTTCGTGGTTGAAGTCGCGCGAAAACAGCGATCGCACCCTGCGTGGACGCGAAGATTTCGTCGCGGTGGATTGGGATACTGCGCTGGATTTAGTGGCGGAAGAGAATCGCCGCGTGCGCGATCGCTACGGCGCATCAGGCATTTTTAACGGCTCTTATGGCTGGTCTTCGGCGGGACGCGTTAACCATGCGCGTACCCTGATCCGTCGTTTCTATTTTCAGGGCGGCGGCGGGGTGGATCAGCAGGGCAACTACAGCTGGGGTGCGGCACAATTCTTCCTGCCGTATGTGATTGGCACCTATATGCCGCTCACTGGCCGCGTCACAGACTGGCCGAGCGTGGTGGAGCATGCCGACATCTTTATCGCCTTCGGTGGACTGGCGCTGAAAAATGGCCAGGTGGCGTCGGGCGGTGCCGGACAGCACAGCCTGAAACCGGCGCTGGAGCAGCTCACGGCGAAGGGCACGCCGATCATCAACATCAGCCCGATGCGCGATGACTGCCCGGCGTTTGTGAATGCCGAGTGGATTCCGATTCGCCCGAATACCGATGTGGCGCTGATGCTGGCACTTGGCTTCGAAATCACCCGTCGCCACGCGCTGGATGAAAGCTTCCTCGCCAGCCACTGCACCGGCTGGCCGCAGCTACGTGAATATCTGCTGGGCGAAAGCGATGGCATCGCCAAAACGCCGGAGTGGGCGAGTGCCATCACCGGCATTCCGGCGGCGCGTATCGCGTTACTGGCACAGCAGCTGATTGGCAAACGCAGCTTTATCACCTGTTCTTACTCGGTACAGCGCGCCCATCGCGGTGAGCAGCCGTACTGGATGATGATTGCGCTCTCTTCGATGCTCGGTCAGCCGGGCTTACCGGGCGGCGGCTTCTCGTTTGGTCACGGGTCGATGAACAGCGTTGGCAACCCGCGTCAGGAAGGGCCCGCGCCGATGATGAGCACCGGACCGAATCCCGGCAACTTCTCGATTCCGGTCGCGCGCATCAGCGACATGCTGCTCAATCCCGGTCAGCCCTACAACTTCCAGGGCGAAACCCTGAATTATCCCGATATCCATCTGGTGCACTGGGCGGGTGGTAATCCGTTCCACCATCATCAGCAGCTCAACCGCTTAGTCGAAGGCTGGCAGCGCCCGGATACCGTGATCGTGCAGGATATCGTCTGGACGCCCGCGGCGCAGATGGCGGATATCGTATTGCCCGCCACCACCACGCTGGAACGCAACGACATCGGCGGATCTTCACGCGATCGCTTTGTGTTTGCGATGCATCAGGCGGTTAAACCGCAGCATCAGGCGCGTAACGATTTCGATATCTTTGCGGATATCGCCGATCGCCTCGGCTACCGTGAGGTGTTCACCGAAGGGCGCAACGAGATGCAGTGGATTGAGCACCTGTATCAGCAGTGTGCGGTGGCGCATGCGCGCAAAGATATCCACTTCCCGGAGTTTGGTGAATTCTGGGAGCGTGGCTTTGTTGAGATCCCGGAAGGCGGCAAGCCGTATGTGTTTATGGATGACTTCCGCGCTAACCCGATCGCGCATCCGATCCAGACTGCCAGCGGCAAAATCGAGCTGTTCTGTCAGACCATCGCCGATTATCAGCTGGAGGATTTTGCCGGACACCCCGAGTGGCGCGAGCCGCAGGAGTGGCTGGGCGCGCCGCTGAGCGAGGCGTTCCCGCTGCATATGATCTCGATTCAGCCCTCGGATCGACTGCACAGCCAGATGGACGCCACCGCCACGGTGCAGGCAAATAAAACCGCCGGACGCGAAACCTTATATATGCATCCGCAGGACGCTGAGGCTCGCCAAATCGTCGATGGCGATGAGATTGAAGTCAGTAACGCACGTGGCCGCATGCTGGCCGGTGTGCGTCTCACTGATGGCTTAACACCCGGTGTGGTGATCATCGCCACCGGTGCGTGGTTCGATCCCGGATTCGGCCGCGCCTGGCAGCCGTGGGACCGCGCAGGCAACCCCAATGTGCTGACGCTGGACATCGGCACCTCATCATTAACCCAGGGCCCTAACGCCATGAGTTGCCTGGTAGAAATCAAAAAACACCTGATGTGAATGGGGCGCTAACAATCTCACTGCTGGTTACATTTTGCGGGTAACTGTTGCGTTTGAGAGATGGTTTCCCATCGTGCCACCTTGCTACAGTCAGGGTCCCAGAGGTATTGATGGGTGAACATCAAAAAGTTTTCTTGATTACACCGACCTGCGCAGATGCGCAGGTTTTTTTTGCCCGCACGTTTCGCTAACGAACTGATACACAGTTTTCCTGTCATCGCGTCGTACCTTTCTTTATAACTGCAGTTAATAAGCCTGGATAACTCCTCTACCGCAGCGGAATGCTATGCCCCCGATTAAAAAATTTCTGGGAAAAGACCAGATTAAAGCCCCGTTTAACCCTTTTCGTTTTCGCCTGATTTGTCTGGGTGTGTTGAGCTGCATGGTGTTGTTGCTGATCTTCGTTGGTGACCTGCAACTGATTAAGCATCCGATGCTGGAACATGAGGCCGATCAGCGTTCACTGCGCACCGTCACGCTGCCAACCAACCGTGGCACGTTACTCGATCGTGACGGCCAGGCCCTGGCGCTCAGCGTACCGGCGCGCGATATCATTGCGGACCCAATGCGCGTGCTGGAAGCCAATCCCGACTTTACTAACGCGAAATGGACTTACCTCGCTTCGGCGCTGAATATGCGCCCGGAAGATCTGCGCGCGCAGATCACTGCCAATCCGAAGAAACGCTTCCTCTACCTTGGGCGCAAAATCGAGCTGGGCATCGCCAAAGACATTGCTGAACTGCACCTCAAGGGCGTGAGTTCGGTGTACAACGACAGCCGCTTCTACCCCATGAGTGAAGCCGCTGCGCCGTTGATCGGCATTGTGGGTGCGGACAGCAATGGTCTGAACGGGCTGGAAAAAGGTTTTGATCATGTGCTGCAAGGCGAGCCGGGCAAAGAGGTTTACCGCCAGGACAAAGAGGGCAACATCGTAGCGATGCTGGATTACGATCCGCCGAAGCAGCCGCCAACGGTGCAGTTAAGTATCGATAAATTCGATCAATTCACGCTCTACAGTAAGCTGCGTGATGGCGTACTGCTGAATAAAGCGGATTCCGGTGCGGCAGTTCTGATCAAGATCGATACTGGTGAAATTTTGGCGATGGCGTCTTATCCCTCGTTCAACCCGAACAATTACGAAAACGCCACACCCGCCCAGATGCGTAACACGGCGATCAATGACAGCTACGAACCCGGCTCAACCGTTAAACCGCTGGTGGTGCTGGAAGGATTGGAGCGTCATTTGATCCGTCCTGACTCGGTGCTGGATACCTCGCCTTATACGGTTAATGGTCATTTGATTCGCGACGTGGGTCACTGGCCGCGCCTGACCGTCACCGGCATCCTGCAAAAATCGAGTGATACCGGTGCTTCACACATTGCGTTAGCCATGCCCGCCGATGCGCTGGTGAAAACCTATCAGGCTTTTGGCCTCGGCAAACCGACCGGACTGGGGCTGACCGGTGAAAGCGTGGGGTATTTCCCGCTGCACCGTCAACGCTGGGCGGATATTGAACGTGCGACGTTTGCCTTTGGCTACGGTTTGCGTGTGACGCCGCTGCAGATCGCCCGTGAATACGCCACATTGGGCAGCTTCGGTGTTTACCGTCCGCTCTCCATCACCAAAGTGACACCGCCGGTGGTGGGCACCCAGGTGGCGAATCCGGTGACAGCTGAAACCGTGGTCCATATGATGGAGAGTGACGTACTGCCGGGGGGATCTGGCTTGCGTGCCAACGTGCCGGGCTACCGTCTGGCCACCAAAACCGGTACCGCTGAAAAGATGGGGCCAACCGGCAAATATGATGGCGGCTATGTGAACTACACCGCCGGTGTTGCGCCTGCCAGCCACCCGGAAGTGGCGCTGGTGGTGCTGGTTAACCATCCCACCGCGGGCGACCACTTCGGGGGTACGGTGGCGGCACCGATATTCGGTAATATCATGGGGCCGGTGCTGAAGCATATGAACATCGCGCCGGACGCCATTTACACGAAGCCACCTTCGGATAAATCTTAGTAAAATCAGGATGTAACTGTGCAGTCGTGCTTTTCACACCTCGTTGCATTTCGCCGAACTCCGTTGCGATTTGCGGCTGTTTTCTCGCCGGGCTTTCGGCGAGGATAAAAGTCCCAGAGGTATTGATTGGTGTGAAGATCGGCTGCTGCGGCAGCGATACCTGTTCTCAGGTATTCACCCTGTTCGGTTGCACCGACCCACGCAGATGCGTGGGTTTTTTTTGCCTGAAATTCAGCTCTCAGCGAACTCGCTCACACCTCTTGTCTGAGTCTTAACACTTCCCCGCCAACATAAAAATATCTTGCCGTGTAACCTGTATGTAACGCACCGCGATGCCGCATTCCATTTCGGTTCGCCAGCCCCTTGCCGTGTTGGTAGCGCGGCTTTGGGGCGTTTTTTATTGTCCTTCGTTGAGGTTTGTCCCGATGCCAAAAACCAAAGACCGAACGCCAAAAGGCGAGGGCCGCTCCTCGGCATTTCAGTTGCGTATTCATCCGGAGCTGCACGATCAACTGCGTGAAGTGACCGAGGATGAAAACATCACCTTATCCTGCTGGCTGAAAGATCTGGCGCGTCGCGAACTGCGTCGCCGGGGAATCGAACCGAAAGGATAATCCTGTCGCCATAAAAGGGCGACCCTGCGTTTTTGTTGGGTGCGCTTTGATGTGCACCATCGATAAAAACCCGCAAAAAGCTAAATTTCACAGCCATTTATGGCACGAAAGGTTTACCATTTTCCTTTGGAAAATATATTTTACGCAACCTTAACAACCGCCACATAACTCCCTCCCTACAATGATTTTTTGAGTGTCATCACATCCGTGACTATCCCTCCTTCTATCCAGAGAAAAATTATGCGCCTGAAACTTCTTTCTGCCAGCGTGGTGTTTTTACTGGCAGCCTGTGACCAGGGTGGAGCCAAGCCCGCTGCATCCGCCACACCCCAGGTGGGTGTCATCGCCCTAAAATCTGAGCCCGTTACGCTGGTGACGCAGTTGCCCGGCCGCACCACGGCAGTACGTACCGCGCAGGTGCGTCCGCAGGTCAGCGGCGTGATCGAGAAAATTCTGTTTACCGAGGGTGGCGAAGTGAAAGCGGGCCAGCCGCTGTATCAGATCGATCCGGCGACCTATAAAGCCGCTTATGATAAAGCCATGGCCACCTGGCAAAACGATGCGATGGTAGCGAAGCGCTATCAGCCGCTGGCATCCGCGCATGCCATCAGCCAGCAAACCTATGACGATGCCGTGGCCGCAGAACGCGAAGCGCAAGCCGATGTGGAAACCGCCAGGGTCAATCTGGATTACACGCTGGTCAAAGCGCCTATCTCTGGCCATATCAGCCGCTCAATCTATACCGCTGGTGCGCTGGTGACCAACGGCCAGACCGACTATCTCGCCACCATTACCCAGCTCGATCCGATTTATGTCGATGTCAGTGAATCCTCCACCGATCTGCTGCGTCTGCGCCGTGCGCTGGCCGACGGCAAGATCGCCAAAGTGGATGACAACACCGCTGCGGTCGGGCTCTCTCTGGAAGACAACAGCCAGTATGGCCAGCAGGGCAAACTGGCGTTTTCGGAAGTGAACGTCGATACCGCCACCGGCACCGTGGTACTGCGAGCGGTGTTCCCAAATCCCCATGACGAACTGCTGCCGGGCATGTATGTGCACGCCAGCTTCCCGCAGGGCATTCAGCAGCAGGGGATTCTGGTGCCGCAGGAGTCGATCATGCATGACTCAAAAGGCCAGCCGTATGTCTATGTGGTGAAAACTGACAACACTATTGAGCAGCGCAGCATTCACACCGGCGAGATGATCAAAGGCGAGTGGCTGGTGACCTCCGGCTTGAGCGAAGGTGAAAACGTGGTGGTGAACAATCTGCAAAGCGTGCGCAATGGGGCGAAAGTCACCACCACCGCCGCGAATACCCATGACACGCCATCAGCGAGCGCGGTCAGTCTGTCGATGACTGATGCAGCGGCGCAATAGGGGGCGGCATGTCGAAGTTTTTTATTGAACGTCCCATCTTTGCATGGGTTATCGCGATTATCGTGATGCTGGTCGGCGGGATTGCCGCTATCAGCTTGCCCGTTAATCAGTATCCCAATATCTCTCCACCGGCGGTGTCGATCTCAGTCACCTATCCAGGAGCCAGCGCCGAAACCACTCAGAACACCGTGGTGCAGGTGATTGAGCAACAGCTGAACGGCCTGGATGGTTTGCGCTATCTGGAGTCGAGCAGCGCCTCGGACGGCAGTGCGCAGATCATCGCCACCTTTAACCAGGGCATCAATCCGGATATCGCTCAGGTGCAGGTGCAGGACCGCGTGTCGCTGGCGGAGTCGCAATTACCGACCGATGTGACGCAACAAGGTATCCGCATCCGTAAGTACCAGAAGAACTTCATGATGGTCATCGGGCTGATCTCTAAAGACGGCAAGCTGACCAACGGCGATCTGGCCGACATGCTGGTGTCGAAACTGGAAGACCCGATTTCTCGTACGCCGGGCGTTGGTGACTTCATGGTGCTGGGTTCGGAATATGCCATGCGCATCTGGCTCGATCCCGCCAAGCTCTACAAGTACAACCTGATGCCAAGCGATGTCACCACCGCGATTGATAATCAGAACGTGCAGGTGTCATCCGGTTCACTCGGGGGGTTACCGACTATTCAGGGCGCAAAAACTCAGGCTACGGTGCTGGGGAAAACGCGTTTCACCACCGTGCAGCAGTTTGAGAATGTGCTGCTCAAGGTGAACAGCGACGGCTCCCAGATCCGCCTGAAAGACGTCGCCAGCGTGGCGCTCGGTCCGCAGAGCTATGGCATTGACGCCACCATGAATGGTCAACCGGCGGCAGGTATCGCGCTGCGTCTGGCCACCGGCGCTAACGAACTGGATACCGCCAAAGCGGTGCGCCAGACCATTGCCGATCTCAAAGATTCGCTGCCGGATAACGTCGAAATTCAGTATCCGTATGACACCTCACCGGTGGTCAGTGCTTCGATTGAAGAAGTGGTAAAAACGCTGATTGAAGCGGTAGTGCTGGTGTTCTTTGTGATGCTGATCTTCCTGCAAAACCTGCGCGCCACCTTGATTACCACGCTGGTGGTGCCGGTGGTGCTACTCGGGACGTTCGGCATCCTGTCGGCCTTCGGTTACAGCATCAATACCCTGACGATGTTCGGCATGGTGCTGGCGATAGGGCTATTGGTGGATGACGCCATTGTGGTGGTGGAGAACGTCGAGCGTGTGATGCACGAAGAACATCTCGATCCGAAAACCGCCACCATTAAGTCGATGCAGCAAATTCAGGGCGCACTGTTTGGTATCGCGCTGGTGCTGTCGGCGGTGCTGCTGCCCATGGCGTTCTTCTCCGGCTCGACCGGGGTGATATACCGCCAGTTCTCGATCACCATCGTTTCGGCGATGGCGCTGTCGGTGATCATGGCGCTGATTTTCACCCCTGCACTCTGCGCCACCCTGCTCAAACCTGCCGCGGCGGAGCACAAGACCACCGGTTTTGCCGGTTGGTTTAACCGTAAGTTTGATAGCGGCGCGATGCACTACACGCGCGGCGTCAGCAAAGTCATTTCCCGTCGCGGCCTGTTCCTGGTGATCTACCTGGTGATCGTCGGCGTGACGGGCTTTTTGTTCACGCGAGTCCCGACCACCTTCCTGCCCGCTGAAGATCAGGGCTTGATGATGGTGCAGATGACGCTGCCGGTTAACTCCTCATCACAGCGTACCCAGCAGGTGATCAACGACCTGAATGCCTATCTGCAGAAGAACGAAGCCTCGGTGGTCACCACTACCTTTGGCGTAGCGGGCTTTAACTTTGCCGGTCGCGGCCAGAGTAACGCTATGGCCTTTGTGCGTCTGAAAGATTGGGGCGATCGTACTCACAGCGGACAGAGCGTGCAGGATCTGGCGAACCGGGTGATGGCGCACTTTGCTAACTACCAAAACGCCAAAATTTTCGCCATGGTGCCGCCAGCGGTGATGGAGTTGGGTAACGCCACCGGTTTCGACCTCTATCTGCAAGACACGGGCGCGCACACCCATCAGCAGATGATGGCTGCCACGCACCAGTTAATCGATCTGGCCAACAAAGACCCGCATCTGGCGCAGGTGCGCATGAACGGACTGGAGGATGAGCCGCAGTACCAGCTGGAGATCAATGACGAGAAGGCCAGCGCTTTGGGCCTGAGCATGACCGACATTAACAACACGCTGTCGGTGGCGTGGGGTTCCAGCTATATCGATCAGTTTATGTATAACGGCCGTGTGAAAGAGGTGTACCTGATGGGGAAAGCCGATTCACGCGTCACGCCGTCCGATCTCGATAAGTGGTACTTCCGTAACACCAGTGGCACCATGGTGCCATTCTCCGCCTTTGCCTCGGGCAAGTGGGTTTACGGCTCGCCACACTTCGAACGCTTCAACGGCCTGACTTCCGAAGAGATCCTCGGATCGCCAGCGGCAGGGCAGAGCACCGGTGAAGCGATGAAAGCGGTGGAACAGCTGGCGAAGCAGTTGCCAAAAGGCTTCCGCGTGCAGTGGTACGGCATTTCGTATGAAGAGCAGGCATCCGGCAACCAGACCACCCAGCTGTATCTGATCTCGATTCTGGTGGTGTTCCTGTGTCTGGCGGCGCTGTATGAGAGCTGGTCAATTCCGTTCTCGGTGATCATGGTGGTGCCGCTCGGCATCCTCGGCACTATCAGCGCGGTATTGCTGCGTGGCCTGCAGAACGATGTGTTCTTCCAGGTGGGCTTACTCACCACGGTCGGGCTGGCGGCGAAAAACGCCATCCTGATCGTCGAGTTCGCCAAAGAGCTGCACGAGCGTGAAGGCAAAACGCTGGTCGAGGCGGCGGTGGAAGCGGCGAGGCTGCGTATCCGCCCGATTATCATGACCTCGATGGCGTTTATCCTCGGCGTGCTGCCGCTCACCATCTCCAACGGCGCAGGTGCGGGTAGCCAGCACTCGATTGGTACGGCGGTGGCGGGCGGTATGATCACCGCCACCTTCCTCGCCATCTTCTTCGTCCCGATGTTCTATGTGGTGGTGTCGCAGTTTTTCGCGCGGAAGAAGAAAAGCGCGATAGTCGCCGAAGAGAAACCGTAAGTCGCTGATAGGTCGCCATAAATGGCGACCCTACATGTAGGGTGCGCATTTATGCGCACCTTGCCGATTACCGCAGAGAATAAACATGAACACTAAAATTTTCCGTGTGGCGCTGCTGCCGCTGGCCATGGCGCTGGCGGGTTGTACGCTGGCACCGCACTATCAGCGCCCCGCGATGCCGGTAGACGCAAAATACGATCAGCCCACACCAGTGGGCAACGTGGCCGATCTGCCGTGGCAGAACTTCTTTAGCGACGCCACGATGCGCAACCTGATTCAGCTGTCGCTCGACAATAACCGTGACCTGCGCGTCGCGGCATTGAATGTGCAGGAAGCGCAGCAGAGCGTCACGGTGCAGCGCGCCGCGTTAATGCCGTCGATTAACGCCACCGCCAGCCAGACCTCGGCCCATGAGCCGGCCAATCTCTACAACACCAAAACCACTGGTGCGGTGAGCTATCACGAGCTCAACGCCGGACTGGGCGTCACCTCGTGGGAGCTGGATTTCTTTGGTCGCTTACAGAGCCTGCGTGATGAGGCGCAGGAGACTTACCTGTCCACGGCGGCCACTGAACGCGCCACGCGCATCTCGCTGATTTCTGAAGTGGCAACCGCCTGGCTGACCTTGAGTTCGGATAACGATCTGCTGCACCTGGCGCAAAACACGGCTAAGAGCCAGCAAGAGTCGTACCGTCTGACGCAACTCAGCTACAACGGCGGCGCCAGCAGCGATCAGGATCTGGCACAGGCAGAGAGCACGGTACGTGCCGCTCAGGCGGATGTGGCGAGCTATACGCGTCAGGTGCGTCAGGATGTGGATGCGCTGCGGCTGCTGGTGGGCACCGATCTGCCCGCCACCTTGCTGTCTCACGCCACGCTGGATGCTAACTGGCAGTTCCCGGCCACGCCGGCGGGCTTGCCGTCAGATCTGCTGACGCGCCGTCCGGATATCATGGCGGCGGAACATACGCTGAAAGCGGCGAATGCCAATATTGGCGCAGCGCGTGCGGCGTTCTTCCCGAGCATCACGCTGACGGCTTCCGGCGGATCGACCAGCAGCTCGCTCGGCAGTTTGCTGGGCGGCGGCACCGGTGCCTGGTCGTTCGTACCATCGATAAATCTGCCGATCTTTGACGGTGGTAAAAACGAGGCTAATCTCAACATCGCGCATATCGAGAAACGCATTGAAATTGCTGACTATGAGAAAGCGATTCAAACCGCGTTCAAAGAGGTGAATGATGCGCTGGCCGGTCAGGATACCTGGCAGGATCAGCTGACAGCGCTGCAACAGGAGGTCGGTGCCAATCAGCGCGATTACGACTATTCCGAAATGCGCTTTAAGCAAGGCGTAGACAATTATCTCAATGTATTAGTGGCCCAGCGATCGCTTTACAGTTCGCAGCAGTCGCTGATCAGTGCGCATCTGGGCCAGTTGAGCGAAAAAATCACCTTGTATAAAGCCTTAGGAGGCGGTTGGAAGGCCTGATTGCCTTAACGTTACCCTTACGGTTTCTCCATGGAAATTCCATGGCACTTCAGCTGATAATACAAGCAGTGATGATTTCCTTTGAAATAATCCCCTGCCATTGCAGGGGATTTTCCTTTTTCCTGTTTATCTGAAGAGTCCGATGACAATTAATTCTCCTCGCAGATCGCGTTTCCACTGGCTGAAATGGCTACTCATTTTACTTGTCGTATTGATTGTGGCTGGCGTGATTTGGCGCGTGGTGGGCGGACATGGCGGGGCGCCGGGTGGCATGCCGCCAGGTGGAGGAAAGGGCGGTCATCGCGGTGGCGCAGGTGGACCTCCGGGCATGGCGATGGCGGGCGGCAGTGCCACGCTGGTGCACAGCGGCATAGCTTCAACAGCCAATGTGCCGGTGTATCTCAATGCGCTGGGCACGGTGATCCCCAATGCCAGTGTTACCGTCACCAGCCGCGTAGCGGGCCAACTGGAAAAAGTGTTCTTTACCGAAGGGCAAAAAGTGGCAGCCGGTCAGTTGCTGGCGCAAATCGATCCGCGCAGCTATCAGGCCACGCTGGCGCAGTATCAGGGCGATCTCAATCAGAACCAGGCGTTGCTGAAAAGCGCCGAACTGACGCTGGCTCGCTACAAAAAGCTGGCGGCGCAGGACTCGCTGTCACGCCAGGATCTCGACACGCAAACCGCCACCGTTGGGCAGTATAAAGGCGCCGTGGCGGCCGACCAGGCGCAGATCGCCAGCGCGAAGCTGGACATTGAGTACGCGCGCATCACTTCGCCAGTCAGCGGTCGTGTCGGCCTGCGTCTGGTCGATCCGGGCAACATGGTGCAAACCACCGATACCACCGGCATTGTGGTGGTGACGCAAATGCAGCCTGCTGCTGTCACCTTCAGCGTGCCGCAGAGCAACATCTCACAGCTGACGAAAGCGCTGCACAGCGGGCAGAGTTTGCCTGCCGTGGCCTTTGATCAGGACAACAGCACCCAACTGGCTCAGGGTAAGGTGCAGTTCATCAGCAACCAGATCGATACCACTACCGGCACCATCGAGCTGAAAGCTACCTTCCCGAATGAAGATGAATCACTGTTTGCCAATCAGTTTGTGAATCTGCGTTTGCAAACTAACATCCTGAATAACGCCACGGTGATCCCGGCGCAGGCGCTGCAACTCAGCAGCGACGGCAGCTTTGTGTTTGTGATCAATAAAGACAATACGGTGACGCGCAAAGCCGTGACCACCGGCCCGGCATTTGGTGAAGATCAGCAGTCGATCCTGAAAGGCGTCGAGCCGGGCGAGCGTCTGGTCACTGAGGGTATCGATCGTCTGACCAACGGCAGTAAAGTCTCTCTGGCCGATGACAGCAAAACTGCCACAGCGGCCAAAAAATGAATCCGTCTCGTCTGTTTATCCAGCGTCCCGTCGCCACCATCCTGCTGATGGTCGGCGTGCTGATTTCCGGGATCTTTGCCTACAAGTTCCTTTCCACCTCGGCGCTGCCGCAGGTGGATTACCCGACCATTCAGGTCACCACCCTGTATCCCGGCGCCAGTCCGGATGTGATGGCGTCGTCAGTGACCTCTCCGCTGGAGCGCCAGTTGGGACAGATGGCCGGTTTGAGCCAGATGACCTCCACCAGCTCCGGTGGCTCGTCGATCATCACGCTGAAGTTCAGCCTCGATCTGTCGCTGGATGTCGCCGAGCAGGAAGTGCAGGCGGCGATCAACGCCGCAAACAACCTGCTGCCGAGCGATCTGCCGAATCCGCCAACCTATAAAAAGGTCAACCCGGCGGACACGGCGGTGATTACGCTGGCCGCCAGTTCCGACAACCTGCCGCTGACCCAGGTGCAGGATCTAGTGAATACGCGCGTGGCGCTGAAGCTGTCGCAGATCAACGGCGTCGGTATGGTGACGCTGGCGGGCGGTCATCAGCCGGCTATCCGCGTGCAGATGGACCCGAAAGCGCTGGCGGCACACAAGCTGTCGCTGGAAGACGTGAATACGCTGATCAGCAACAACAACGTGAATGGCTCTAAAGGTGGCTTCGACGGCAAATACCATTCGGTCACCATCGATGCCAACGATCAGCTGCGCACCGCCGATGAGTACGGCAACCTGATCATCACCTATCAGAACGGTGCCGCGCTGCGTCTGAAAGATATCGCGCACATTGAACAGGGGCCGGAGAACAGCTTCCAGTCGGCGTGGGCCAATAACAGCCCGGCGATTGTTATCAGCGTACAGCGCCAGCCCGGTGCCAACGTGATTCAGGTGGTGGACAGCATCAAGGCGCAGTTGCCCACCCTGCAGGCCGCGCTGCCCGATGGCGTGAAGATGAGCATCTTGTCGGATCGCACCCAAACCATCCGTGCATCCATCAGCGACGTGCAGTTTGAGCTGATGCTGTCGGTGGCGCTGGTGGTGATGGTCACCTTCTTGTTCCTGCGCAACGTCGCGGCCACGCTGATCCCGAGCGTGGCGGTGCCGCTGTCGCTGATTGGCACTTTTGGCGTGATGTATCTGGCCGATTTCAGCCTCAACAACCTGTCGCTGATGGCGCTGACCATCGCCACTGGCTTCGTCATCGATGATGCGATTGTGGTGGTGGAGAACATTTCACGTCGGCTGGAAGAGGGCGAAACCCCGATGCAGGCGGCGCTGAAAGGGTCGCAGCAGATCGGCTTCACCATCATCTCGCTGACGTTTTCACTGATTGCGGTGCTGATCCCGCTGCTGTTTATGGGCGATGTCGTGGGGCGCTTGTTCCGCGAATTTGCCATCACGCTGGCGGTGTCGATTCTGGTGTCGATGGTGGTGTCACTGACGCTGACGCCGATGCTGTGTGGCTATCTGTTGCAGCATATCCCGGAAGAGAAGCAGTCGCGCTTCTCGCGTAAAGGCGGACAAATATTCGATAAGCTGGTGCGTGGCTATGACCGTCTTCTGACCGTGGTGCTGAACCATCAGAAGCTGACGCTGCTGGTGGCGCTGGCGACCTTCGCGCTGACGGCGCTGCTGTATATTGCTATCCCGAAAGGCTTCTTCCCGACGCAGGATACCGGTCTGATTCAGGGCGTTACCGTGGCGTCGCAGGATGTGTCGTTTAGCGAGATGTCGAAGCGTCAGCAAGCGCTGGCGAAAGTGATTCTGCAGAACCCGTCAGTGGACAGCTTGTCATCCACCATTGGTATCGACGGCAGCAACACCAGCCTCAACAGTGGTCGCATCCAAATCAACCTTAAGTCGTTTGATGAGCGCGATGACAAAGCCGATGTGGTGATCAAGCAGTTGCAGCAGGCGGCGGCACAGGTAGCGGGTATTCAGCTCTACTTGCAGCCGGCGCAGGATTTGACGGTCAACGATCAGGTCACGCCGAGCCAGTATCAGTTCACGCTTGATGATGCTGACAGTGAAAACCTGGTGAGCTGGACGCCGAAGATGGTGGCCGCCTTGCAGCAACGCCCGGAATTTAACGGTGTGGTGAGTAACCTGCAGGATCAGGGCCGTGTCGCTTACGTTGAACTGAACCGCGACAAAGCCGCGCGTTACGGTATCACCGCATCGGATGTGGATACGGCGCTGTACAACAGTTTCGGCCAGCGTCTGGTTTCCACCATCTTTACCCAGGCCAACCAGTATCGCGTGGTGCTGGAAGTCGCGCCGCAGTATCAGCAGTCTCCAGCGTCGTTTGATGATGTCTATCTGCCGGTGAGCAGCAGTTCCAGCACCTCAACCAGCGGCAGTTCGAGCACCACATCCAGTAGCTCAGGTAGCAGCTCGACCACCAGCTCGGACAGCGACACCACCACCACGGGCATGGTGAAACTGACCTCGATTGCCACCATTCACCAGCGCACCGGTTCACTGATGCATATGCGTCTGAATCAGTTCCCGGCGGTGATGGTGTCGTTCAACCTCAACAGCGGTTACTCGCTGGAGGATGGGCAGAAAGCGATTGCCGAAGTGACGCAACAGCTGAATCTGCCGTCCAGCATAACGCTGCGCTATCAGGGGGAAACCTCAGCGTTCCAGAGCGCCACCGGCAACACGTTGTGGCTGATTCTGGCGGCGCTGGTCACCATGTATGTGGTGCTGGGCATCCTGTATGAGAGCTTTATTCATCCGGTGACCATTCTCTCGACGCTGCCATCGGCGGCGGTGGGCGCACTGCTGACGCTGCTGCTGGCGGGCACTGAGTTCAGCTTGATTGCGCTGATCGGGGTGATCCTGCTGATCGGCATCGTGAAGAAGAACGCCATTATGATGATCGACTTCGCGCTGGAAGCCGAAAACAAGCAGGGGATGAGCCCGCGTGATGCGATTCATCAGGCTTGTTTACTGCGCTTCCGTCCGATTCTGATGACCACCATGGCGGCGCTGCTCGGTGCGCTGCCGCTGATGCTGGCGTCGGGTTCGGGTGCGGAACTGCGTCAGCCGCTCGGTCTGGTGATCGTTGGCGGCTTGATTTTCAGCCAGGTGCTGACGCTGTTCTCCACGCCGGTGATTTACCTGTGGTTTGATGGCATCGCGCAGCGCGGCAAGCGCTATATGCAGCGTAAACAGCAGCAGGCGCGGAGCGAGGAATGAACTTAACCAGGCTGTTTATCTTCCGTCCGGTCACCACGTTGTTGTTAACGTTGTCGATCATGCTGCTGGGTTTGCTGGGTTATCGGCTGCTGCCGGTGGCCCCGCTGCCGCAGGTGGATTTCCCGACCATCATGGTCAGCGCCAGCTTAGCCGGTGCCAGCCCGGAAACCATGGCGGCCACGGTGGCGACACCGCTGGAGCGCTCGCTGGGGCAGATCGCGGGCGTCACCGAAATGACCTCGACCAGCTCGCAGGGCTCCACCAGCGTCATTTTGCAGTTTGATCTCGACCGCGACATCAACGGGGCGGCGCGTGATGTGCAGGCGGCGATCAATGCCGCGCGCAGTCTGCTGCCGAGCGCCATGGAGTCGCTGCCGACCTATCGCAAAGCTAACCCGTCCGATGCGCCGATTGTGATGCTGGCGCTGACCTCCGCCACGCGCACGCCGGGTGAACTCTACGACCTCGCCGAGAGCAAAATCGAGCAGGCGATGGGGCAGGTTAAAGGTGTCGGTGAAGTGTCGCTGATGGGCAGTGCGCTGCCAGCGGTGCGTATCGATCTGCAACCGCTCAAGCTGGCGCAGTACGGCATCTCGCTGGATAAGGTACGTGAAGCCATCGCCAATAGCACCACCAACAAACCCAAAGGCATTCTGCAGGGTAGCCAGCAATCATGGGTGGTGGACAGCAATGGGCAGTTGGATAAAGCGGCGCAGTATCAGGATCTGATCGTCAGCTATAAAGAGGGCAAAGCGGTGCGGCTGCATGACGTCGCTACCGTGTACGATTCGGTAGAAGATCAGTACCAGGCCGGTTTCCTCAATTCGCAGCCGTCGGTGATGGTGGGCATTAAGCGCCAGGCCGGGGCCAATATGCTCGACACCATTGATGCTATCAAAGCGCAGCTGCCGGCTCTGGAAAAAGATCTGCCCGCGGATACCCAGCTGAAAGTGGTGGTGGACCGTTCGCCGACAGTGCGTGAATCCCTTTACGACACCGAAGAGACGCTGCTGATCGCCATGTTGCTGGTGATCGCGGTGGTGTTTGTTTTCCTGCGCAACGTGCAGGCAGTGGTGATCCCGGCGTTGGCGCTGCCGGTGTCACTGATTGGTACCTGTGCGGTGA
The DNA here is from genome assembly GCF_020179835.1 of Pantoea sp. alder81. Taxonomy (GTDB): domain Bacteria; phylum Pseudomonadota; class Gammaproteobacteria; order Enterobacterales; family Enterobacteriaceae; genus Pantoea. Next base: position 244,507 of record NZ_JAIUDA010000006.1, read on the forward strand.
TGTATCTGCTGGGCTACAGCCTCGATAACCTGTCGCTGATGGCGCTGATTATCGCCACGGGATTTGTCGTCGATGATGCCATCGTGGTGCTGGAGAACATCACGCGCCATATCGAAGAGGGATTAAGTCCGCTGCGCGCGGCGCTGAAAGGCGCGCAGGAAGTGAGTTTCACCGTGCTGTCGATGACCATGTCACTGATCGCGGTGTTTATCCCGATCCTGCTGATGGGTAGCATTGTCGGGCGTTTGTTCCGCGAGTTTGCGGTGACGCTCACCGTCTCGCTGCTGATCTCGATGTTTGTTTCACTCAGCCTGACGCCGATGCTGTGCGCTCGCCTGTTGAAGCCGAAACCGAAAGTCAGCAAGCGCCCCCATCCGCTGTATCAGTTTATTGAAAATCAGCTGAATGGCTTGCTGGCAGCCTATTCGCGTGGGCTGACGTGGGTGATGGCGCACCAGAAGATCACCATGTTCAGCCTGGTGCTGACGGTGCTGCTCAATCTGTTTCTGTTCACCGTGGTGCAGAAAGGCTTCTTCCCCAATCAGGACACCGGCCTGCTGATGGGCGCACTGCGTGCTGACCAGAACATCTCGTTCCAGGCGATGAAGCCGAAGATGCTGGAGTTCACTAAGATCATCCAGTCGGATCCGGCGGTGGACAGCGTGATGTCATCGATGGGCAGCGGCATGTTTGGCTCGCGTAACAGCGCCAACTTCTTTGTGCGCCTGAAGGATTTCAGCGACCGCGATGCCACGGCTACCGAAGTGGCTAACCGCCTGAGCCTGAAGACCAGCCATATCGCCGGGGCGCAGATGTTCCTGATGGCGGCGCAGGATCTGCACATTGGTGGGCGCAGCGCCAACGCCACCTATCAATACAGTTTGCAGGCGGACGATCTGGATGTGCTGCGCGAGTGGACGCCAAAAGTGCAGGCGGCGCTGGCGGCGATCCCACAGCTCAACAGCGTGGACTCTGATTCACAAACCGGCGGCCAGGAAGTGGTGATCAATATCGATCGCGATCGCGCCCAACGGCTCGGCGTTAACGTGCAGATGCTGGATACCATGCTGAATAACGCCTTTAGCCAGCGCCAGGTGGCGACGCTGTATCATACGCTCAATCAGTATCACGTGGTGATGTCGTTGCAGGATAGCTACACCCGCGATCCTGAGATCCTCAAAGAGCTGTATGTGATCAACGACAGCGGCGATCGTGTGCCGCTGGCGGCTTTCGCCAGCTTCAAAGGCGGTAATGCGCCGCTGTCGGTGGCGCATCAGGGGCAGTCGGCCACCAGCACTGTCGCGTTTAACCTGAATGATGGCGTGTCGCTGGAGCAGGCACAGGCGCTGATCAAGCAAGCAATGGCGCAACTCGGCTTGCCGTCCACTATTCAGGCCGGATTTGCCGGTACCGCAGCCGCCTTCGCGCAGCTCACCGCCACCATGCCGTGGCTGATTATTGCCGCGCTGGCAGCGGTGTATATCGTGCTGGGCGTGCTGTATGAGAGTTATATCCATCCCATCACCATTCTCTCCACGCTGCCATCGGCGGGGGTGGGCGCGCTACTGCTGCTGCTGCTCACCAATACGCAGCTGACGGTGATCGCCTTGATCGGCATTATTTTGCTGATCGGCATCGTGAAGAAGAACGCCATCATGATGATCGATTTCGCCATTCACGCCGAACGCACGCAGGGCATGTCGCCGAAACAGGCGATTACGCAGGCCTGTCTGATGCGTTTCCGTCCGATCATGATGACCACGCTGGCGGCCTTCTTCGGTGCCTTGCCGCTGGCATTGGGCAGCGGCGGCGATGCGGACTTGCGTAGTCCGCTCGGCATCGCGATTGCTGGTGGTCTGGCGCTCAGCCAGTTGTTAACCCTGTTTACCACGCCGGTTGTATATCTCTGGCTCGATAGTTTAAGCCGCGCCACCAAACGTCAGTGGCAGCGCATGCGTCATGTGGAATCCTGATCGATGAAAAATATTCTGAAATTTACCCCGATGGTGGTGGCACTGTTGCTGGCGGGTTGTGCAGTGGGTCCTGATTATCAGCGCCCGACCATGGCGATGCCGACCCATTTTAAAGAAGCCAAAGGCTGGCAGCAGGCCACGCCGCAGGATGAGCAGAGCAAAGGCGACTGGTGGTCGGTGTATCACGATGCCACGCTGGATAGCCTGTTGCGTCAGGTAAGCATCTCCAACCAGAACGTGGCGAGCTATGCCGCACAGTATCGTGAAGCGCAGGCGCTGACCTCGCAGTCACGCGCGGCATTGTTCCCGTCAGTGAGCTACGACGCCAGCAGCACGCGCAGCGGCAGTCGCGCCAGCACCACTGGCCAGCGTAGCGTCAGCAATGCGCATGCCGCCGATCTCAGCGCCAGCTGGGAGCTGGATTTGTGGGGCAAACTGCGCCACACGCTGGAAGAGAACAAGGCCAGTGCGCAGGCGAGTAAAGCCGAGCTGGCGAACATTACGCTAAGTGCCCAATCGGAGCTGGCGCAGGATTACTTCCAGCTACGCATCCTCGACGAGAAAATTGCTCTGTATCAGCGCAGTATTGATGCTTATCAGCGCTATATGACGGTGATTCAGAACAAGTACTCGGCGGGCAGCGAATCTCGCGCCACGCTGGCACAGGCACAAATGCAGCTGGAGAGTGCACGCGCCTCCGCGCAGGATTATCAGTGGCAGCGCGCGCAGTCGGAACACGCGATAGCCTTGCTGATGGGCCGTGCACCGGCTGATTTCTCGCTGCCAGTGGCGAAGCTGGATGCCACGTTACCCGCGATTCCCAACAGTCTGCCTTCTGCGTTGCTGCAGCGCCGTCCGGATATCGCTTATGCCGAACGTAACGTGGCATCGGCCAATGCGGCGGTGGGTGTGGCGATTGCCGGTTATTATCCCGATCTGACGTTAAGCGCCACGGGCGGCGTGAGTTCATCGGCCATCAACAGCCTGTTCTCACTGCCGAATCGCGTCTGGTCATTAGGGCCGGAGCTGAGCGGCACGCTGCTGGATTTCGGTGCCACCTCAGCCAAAGTGGAGCAGGCCCGCGCCGCCTATGACGCCAGCGTGGCGGATTATCGCCAGTCGGTGCTGACGGCGATGGGTGAAGTGGAAGATTATCTGGTGCAGCTGAATACGCTGAAGGGCGAGATTGCTTCACAGCAACTGGCGACCAGTGCCGCGCAGGAGTCAGCGCGGGTGACGCGTAACCAGTATGACGCCGGGATGATTGATTATCTCGATGTGGCGACCACGGAAAACAGCAGCCTGAGCGAGCAACAAAGCTTGCTGTCATTGCAAAGCACGCAGTGGGTGAGCAGCGTTGAGTTGATTGCGGCGCTAGGTGGGGGCTGGCAGGGGTGATGTTTTAAATCTGAGAGGTTGCCATTAATGGCAACCTCACGTTTTTGTAGGGTGCGCATTTATGCGCATCAAGATCCATCACGATAAATCACCACGCCACTTGTCGAAAATCGCCAGATCCTGCAAGGTAAGCGCCATATTTTACCGCTGCTAAGGAGCTGGCATGCTATTCACTGTTCTGCGTTTCCTGTTTCGCCTGTTATGGCGGGTGGAACTGCGTGGCGATCTCACCGCCCTGCACAAAGAAAAAGTGCTGATCACCCCTAACCATATGTCATTCCTTGATGGCATTTTGGTGGCGCTGTTTCTGCCGATCAAACCGGTGTTCGCTGTTTATTCCTCGATTAGCGATCAATGGTATATGCGGCTCCTGAAGCCGATCATCGATTTCGTGCCGCTCGATCCCACTAAACCGATGTCGATCAAACATCTGGTGCGCATGATCAACCAGGGCCGCCCGGTGGTGATCTTCCCGGAAGGGCGTATCACCGTCACCGGATCCTTGATGAAGATTTACAGCGGGGCGGGTTTTGTCGCGGCGAAATCGGGTGCGACCGTGGTCCCGATGCGCATCGAAGGGGCGGAATATACGCCGTTTGGTCGTCTGGCGGGCGTGTTCAAACGCCGCCTGTTCCCGCGCATCACCTTAAGTGTCTTACCGGCTACCGTTATTCCGATGCCGGAAGCCAAACGTGCGCGCGATCGCCGCATTCTGGCGGGTGAGCACTTACATCATGTGATGATGGAAGCGCGTATGGCGGTGCGTCCGCGTGAAACCCTGTTTGAAGCCTTCCTTAATGCACGCCAGCGTTATGGCATCACCAAACCTTGCATCGAAGACATCAACTTCAAGCCGGACAGCTACACCGGGCTGCTGAAAAAATCACTCGGCGTGGGCCGTATTCTTGAGCGCTACAGCCAGCAGGGCGAATACGTTGGCCTGCTGCTGCCGAATGCCACCGTCACGGCGGCGGCGATCCTTGGTGCTTCACTGCGCGGTCGTATCCCGGCGATGCTTAACTACACCGCGGGTGTCAACGGCATGCGTGCGGCGCTTACCGCTTCGCAGGTCAAAACCGTTTTCACCTCACGCCAGTTCCTGGAAAAGGGCAATCTGTGGCACTTGCCGCAGGGTTTAACCGAGGTGCAGTGGATCTATCTTGAAGACCTGAAAGATACCGTCACGCTCAAAGACAAACTGTGGATTGTGGCGCACATGCTGATGCCGCGTCGCGCCCAGGTGATGCAGCAGCCGGAAGATGCCGCGATGGTGCTGTTCACTTCCGGTTCGGAAGGCAATCCGAAAGGCGTGGTGCACTCGCATAAAAGCCTGTTGGCGAACGTCGAGCAGATTCGTACCGTGGCGGATTTCACTCCGCGCGATCGTTTTATGTCGGCGCTGCCGCTGTTCCACGCTTTCGGTCTGACGGTCGGCCTGTTTACGCCGCTGCTGACCGGGGCGCAGGTCTTCCTCTATCCGAGCCCGCTGCATTACCGCATTGTGCCGGAACTGGTGTATGACCGTAACTGCACCGTGCTGTTTGGCACCTCGACCTTCCTTGGTAACTACGCGCGCTTTGCCAGCCCGTATGATTTCGCACGTCTGCGTTACGTGGTCGCGGGCGCGGAGAAATTACAGGAAGGCACGCGTCAAATTTACGCCGAGAAGTACGGCATCCGTATTCTTGAAGGCTACGGCGTGACAGAGTGCGCGCCAGTGGTGGCGATCAACGTGCCGATGGCCGCGAAAACCCACACGGTGGGCCGTATTCTGCCTGGCATGGATTCACGTCTGATTTCGGTGCCAGGCATCGAGCAGGGCGGTCGTCTGCAACTGCGTGGTCCGAACGTAATGAACGGCTACCTGCGCGTTGAGAATCCCGGCGTGCTGGAGAAGCCGGTAGCCGATAACGGCGAGGGCGAAATGGAAGCCGGTTGGTACGACACCGGTGATATCGTCAGCTTCGATGAGGGGGGCTTCTGTCAGATTCAGGGCCGTGCCAAACGATTCGCCAAAATCGCCGGTGAGATGGTCTCGCTGGAGATTGTGGAGCAGATTGCGCTGAAAGCTTCGGGCGAGAAGCAGCATGCCGCGTCACTGCGCCCTGACGGTAATCGTGGTGAAGCTTTAGTGTTGTTCACTACTGACAGCGAACTGAGCCGTGACCGGTTGCAAAAAGCCGCGCGCGAAATCGGTGCACCAGAACTGGCGGTGCCGCGTGACATCCGCATGATGAAACAACTGCCGCTGTTGGGTAGCGGTAAACCAGACTACGTCAGCCTGAAACAGCTGGCCGAAGAGGAGCAGGCATGAGTCAGACGGTTAATCCCGATGCACCGTTAATGTCACGCAATATGATGGCGGTGATTGTGGCGCAGTTTTTCTCCGCCTTTGGCGACAATGCGCTGCTGTTTGCTACCCTCGCGGTGCTGAAAAACCAGCTCTATCCCGACTGGAGCCAGCCGATTCTGCAGATGATGTTTGTGGCCACTTACATCTTACTGGCGCCGTTTGTCGGGCAGATGGCCGACAGCTTTGCCAAAGGCCGGGTGATGATGTTTGCCAACAGCCTAAAACTGCTGGGCGCACTGGTTATCTGCTTTGGCTTCAATCCATTCCTCGGCTATACGCTGGTGGGTATTGGCGCGGCATCCTATTCACCGGCCAAGTACGGCATCCTTACTGAGATCACCAGCGGTGAACGACTGGTGAAGGCCAACGGTCTGATGGAATCCTCTACTATTGCTGCGATTTTATTGGGCTCGGTGGCGGGCGGCATTCTGGCAGACTGGAATCTGCTGGCTGCGCTGATTGTGTGTGCACTGACTTACGCGCTGGCGGTGGTGGCGAATATCTTTATTCCTAAGCTGCTGGCGGCGCGACCGGGTCAAAGCTGGCAGTTTGGCGCCATGTTCCGCAGTTTCAAAGATTCCGCTTTGCTGTTGTGGCGTAACGGCGAGACGCGTTTTTCCCTGCTCGGCACCAGCATGTTCTGGGGCGCGGGCGTGACGCTGCGTTTCCTGCTGGTGCTGTGGGTGCCCGTGGCGCTCGGCATCACTGACAATAAAACGCCGACCACGCTGAATGCCATGGTGGCGATCGGCATTGTGATAGGTGCGGCGGCGGCGGCAAAACTGGTGACGCTGCAAACCGTGCGCCGTTGCATGCCAGCGGGTATTTTGATTGGCGTGATGGTGGTGGTGTTCTCCCTACAAACCAGCTTGCTGAATGCCTATCTGGTGCTGATGGTGTTGGGTGCACTCGGCGGCTTCTTCGTGGTGCCGCTCAATGCGCTGCTGCAGGAGCGTGGCAAGGATTCGGTGGGCGCGGGTAATGCGATTGCCGTGCAGAACTTCGGTGAAAACATCGCGATGTTGGTGATGTTGGGGCTGTACACCCTTGCCGTTAGATTGGGTGCGCCTGCAGTGGCAACGGGTATCGGGTTCGGTGGGATTTTCGCCGTGGCGATTGCGGTGCTGTGGTGGAAATCGCGTCGTTAAGTTTGTGCGTTGATAAACCAGGTCGCCATAAATGGCGACCCTACATCGGTAAAGTGCGCATTCATGTGCACCTGGACAAAAACCGCGTCATACATCTGTAGGGTGCGCATTTATGCGCACCTGGATAAAAACCGCATGGGTCAATTACGGTGCTGGATACGTGTACTGACGGTGAATCGCTTCCAGTTCTTCTAGCACATCGGCATTCAGCGTCAGGTTGAAACTCTCCACGTTTGTCTTCAGCTGTTCCATCGTCGTTGCGCCCAGCAGGGTACTGGCAACAAACGGCTGCTGACGCACGTAAGCCAGTGCCATCTGCGACGGATCCAGATTGTGCTTCTTCGCCAAATCCACGTAAGCGGCAATCGCCTGATTCGACTGCTCACCGCTGTAGCGGGTGAAGCGGCTGAACAGCGTGTTACGCGCACCAGCGGGTTTCGCGCCATTCAGATATTTGCCGCTCAGCGTACCAAACGCCAGGCTGGAGTAAGCCAGCAGTTCAACGCCTTCGTGCTGGCTAATCTCGGCTAAGCCGACTTCAAAGCTGCGGTTCAGCAGGCTGTACGGGTTCTGAATGGTCACAATACGCGGCAGCTCGTGCTTTTCAGCCAGCTGCAGATAGCGCATCACGCCCCAGGCGGTTTCATTCGAGACGCCGATGTAGCGAATCTTACCTGCACGCACCTGCTCATTCAGCGCTTCCAGCGTCTCCAGCAGCGTCACGTTGGCGGTGGTTTCGCTGTACTGGTAGCCGAGTTTGCCAAAGTAGTTGGTCTGACGCTGCGGCCAGTGCAGCTGATAGAGATCGAGATAATCGGTATTCAGACGCTTCAGGCTGGCATCCAGCGCTTCACGAATGTTTTTGCGATCCAGCGCCTGGTGAGGACGAATCGACGCGTCTGCGCCGCGCACCGGGCCGGCAATTTTGCTGGCCAGAATGATCTTGTCACGGCTGCCGCGCTTTTTGAGCCAGCTGCCAATGTACTGTTCGGTTAATCCCTGGGTTTCCGGGCGCGGTGGCACCGGATACATTTCAGCGGTATCAATCAGGTTGATGCCACTGCTAATCGCGTAATCGAGTTGCGCGTGGGCGTCGGCTTCGCTGTTTTGCTCACCAAACGTCATAGTTCCTAACCCCAGTTGGCTGACTTCCAGCGTACTGTGGGGGATGCGGTGATAATGCATTGCCGGCTTCCTTTTTTCATTATGAAAGGGAATGTTGTGTCCTCTGGGACTATAGCCTGTGAAGCGGCGCGGAAGGAAGGGGGGAAAGTTCGGGAAATCGCCTGCACCGGGGAAAAAATCGTGCAGGCAATCGAATTTGGCACTTAACGCTCAATGATGGTGGAGACCTCGTCACCATTGATCTGCATCACATGACCTTTGCCATCGGTGTACTGCACCAAACCGGTTTCTTTATCGATGGACGGTTTGCCATCCGTCTGAATCATGCGGCCATCTTTGGTCGCCATTACATAATTACTGCTGCAACCGCTCAACGTCAGCGCGACCAGCATAATACCTACGACACTCACTAACCCTTTCATTCTTATCTCCCTCAACCTACTTCAACTGCAAAAGTGTAGTAATAAATGCTTTTGCTGGCTGACGTAATCGCATCATTCCTAAAATTAAAGGGCGAGATGCGCTCGCCCTTGACATCGTTAAGCCGCGCTTTTCTTGCCGCGCATGAGGTTCAGGCACTCCACCGCCATCGAGAAGAACATGGCAAAATAAATGTAACCTTTTGGTACATGGATGCCGAAACTCTCCAGAATCAGGGTAAAGCCGACCAGAATCAGGAACGCCAATGCCAGCATTTTCACCGAAGGATGACGCTCAACAAACTCACCAATGGCGCGTGCAGCAAACATCATCATCAGCACCGCAATGACCACGGCTGCCATCATGATGAACAGATGATCGGACAAGCCGACGGCGGTGATCACCGAATCGAGGCTGAAAATAATGTCCAGCAACATGATCTGCACGATCGCGCCAAAGAAGGAGTGGACGTTGGTTTTGTGCTCACCTTCGGCGCCTTCAATGGTTTCATGAATCTCCATGCTGGATTTCCACAACAAGAACAGACCACCAAACAGCAGAATCAGATCGCGCGCAGAGAAGCTGTGATCCATTAGGGTAAACAGCGGATTTGTGAGGCGTACAACCCAGGCGATAGACGCCAGCAGGCCCAGTCGCATCAGCATAGCGCCCATTAAACCGAGGCGGCGTGCTTTGTTTTGTTGGTGTTTCGGCAACTTAGCGACAACCAGCGACAGGAAGATGATGTTGTCGATACCCAAAACCACTTCCAGAATGGTCAATGTTCCCAGTGCCAGCCAGGCATTGGGATCAGCAATCCAGTCAAACATGAATCATTCAATCCTAAACGAAAATTAAACGACGATTATACACGTGATGCGTCAAGTTTCAGGTACGTTGGCCACGTTCATTTACCTCAGCCACTGACTTGGGCCAGCGGCTGGAGGATGAGCGTGCTTGCCGCCTTGCTGCACCAAACGTCGGCCCGAATAAGGGAGCCGGGCTAAGCGTGTCACGAGTCCAGTCATTTACAGTAAGAAATGGCGTGCCAGCAGCGGTCCGGTGAAGCTTTTCTTGAGATAGAAACCGCGCGGTAAGGTCATTATAGGCGCTCCATGCTCACCGATGGCTTCGGTCAGGGCTTTACTGTTGGCGGCTTTCGGGCGGATCTGCAGCCAGGCGCCGTGACGGGCAGTGATGCGTTCTACCTGACCCAGCACGATCATATCCATCAACTCTTCCCAATCTTCACGCAGTTGCCGATCTTCTTCCTCGCTGGGCTGCCATAACAGCGGTGATCCCACACGACGATCCGCGAGCGGCAGGGCACGATCGCCTTCAATCGGGATCCACAACACGCGGGCCAGCTTATGGCGCACATGGCTGGATTCCCAGGTCACGCCGCTGTTACCGGTTAAGGGTGCGACACAAACGAAGGTGGTTTCCAGCGGTTTGCCCTGGGCATCAACGGGAATGGTTTTGAGTTCGATACCGAGATGGGCGAAATCCTGCTCCGCCTTGCTGCCTGCGCTGGCGCCAAGGTGCAGCTCAATCAGCATGCCAACCCAGCCTTTATCCCGTCGTAAATCGGCAGGCACCGGCAAGCCCAGCTGCGCTGCCAGTGCCGCAAAAGTCTGGCCTGCCAGTTGTTGTGCACGCTGCAGCAATTCCGCTTCATCATGTGGCGGTGTCGGCAATAAAACGGGGGAATTCATGGTAAAGCTCATATTGGTTAAAGGTTGTACAGCACGGGCGCATGCGAGTTTTCCACATGCAAACGGCGTGAATAACAATGATAATAGCATGATTAAACGTGCTTTTTTATGCGCATTGTCTGGCACCTGTGGATGCTATGGCAAGGTTATCCCAGTTTGTTATCGACAATGAACAGGATCTCAAGCCTACTTATCCACAGAAAGGTGGGATAACCCCCCTTGCAGAGCACCCCTGTTTCCATTTACAGCCTTGACTTTAGTGATTTGAACGCTTTTTTTCCTTTCTTTGACCAGGTTTAGGGCATTCTCTGTGGATAAAAGCGACGGTGGTGGATCTTTGAGCAGATAATCAAACTTCAGGATATTGATAAAATGATCCGCACTGAAATAGTACTGTCATTTTTCGCTATCATCATGAAAGATAGTGTTTTTATTGCCATTTATTGTTAGGTGTATGAGAATTTTCTGAAGGGGTTATTCAACTCATTCCCGTGTTCTTCACAAAGCTATCCACAGAAAAGGTGAATAAGATCGTCCTGAAAACCGCTCTGCTGTTTATAACTTGGGTATTCTCTGTGAGTTATCCTGTTTTTATTCTGCTATCACCCCCTATATCCAGTGGTTTACCGCCTGTAAGGAGTGTGAAACAATCAGGCTATTCAAATTTAGCTTTGAGGTAGTCCAGTGATCGATGATGATGGCTACCGCCCGAATGTTGGTATCGTAATCTGTAACAGGCAAGGACAAGTGTTATGGGCCAGGCGCTTTGGACAGCACTCCTGGCAATTTCCTCAGGGAGGCATCAATCCGGGTGAAACCGCTGAACAGGCGATGTATCGCGAACTGTTCGAAGAAGTGGGTTTACACCGCAAAGATGTTCGAATACTTGCTTCAACCCGTAACTGGTTACGTTACAAATTGCCAAAACGTTTGGTGCGTTGGGACACAAAGCCGGTGTGTATCGGCCAGAAACAAAAGTGGTTTCTTCTGCAGTTGATGTGTAGTGACGCGGAGATCAATGTGCAACACAGCAGCACGCCAGAATTTGATGGTTGGCGCTGGGTCAGCTTTTGGTATCCGGTACGTCAGGTCGTCTCTTTTAAGCGCGATGTCTATCGCCGCGTGATGAAAGAATTCGCTGGCGTGGTGATGTCTATGCAGGAGAGTGCGGGGCAGCGTAATAACAATGCCGCTCATCGACGTAAAAGAGGATAGGCCACGCCCTTTATGCTCACTCAGTTGCGCGAAATAGTAGAGAAAGTGGCGAGTGCTCCGCGTCTGAATGAAGCACTCGACATTCTGGTAAACGAAATTTGCCTTGCGATGGATACCGAGGTCTGCTCGGTTTATCTCGCAGATCACGATCGTCGTTGCTACTACCTGATGGCGACGCGCGGGCTGAAAAAGCCGCGCGGTCGTACTGTCACGCTGGCATTTGATGAAGGTATTGTCGGGCTCGTCGGACGTTTAGCCGAGCCGATCAACCTTGCCGACGCGCAAAGCCATCCCAGCTTCAAATACATTCCCTCAGTAAAAGAAGAGCGCTATCGCTCCTTCCTCGGCGTGCCGATCATCAGCCGTCGCCAACTGCTTGGCGTGCTGGTGGTACAACAGCGCGAACATCGTCAATTCGACGAAAGCGAAGAATCTTTCCTGGTGACGCTTGCTACGCAGATGGCGGGCTTGCTGTCACAGTCGCAGCTCGGTCAACTGTTTGGCCAGTTCCGTCAGACGCGGGTGAAAGCCATTGCGGCGGCGCCTGGCGTGGCGGTCGCGCCCGGTTGGGTCGATGAAACGCAGCCCTTGCTGGATCAGGTCTCTGCGGCCTCGACGCTGGATGTGCAGCGTGAACGCGAGCGTCTGGTGCTGGCGATGGGCGAGGCGGGCAATGAATTTCGCCGCTTCAGCAAACGCTTTACCGCCAGCGTGCAAAAAGAGAGTGCGGCGATCTTCGATCTTTACTCGCACCTGTTAACCGATGCCCGCCTGAAAAAAGATCTGTTTGCCGAGATCGATCGCGGATCGGTTGCTGAGTGGGCGGTGAAAACGGTGATCGAGAAGTTCGCCGAACAGTTTGCCAGTCTGCAGGATCAATATTTACGCGAGCGCGCGGGTGATTTGCGCGTGCTCGGACAACGTCTGCTGTTTCACCTCGACGATACGCTGGTCGGCACCAATGCCTGGCCCGAGCGCTTCGTGCTGGTGGCTGATGAACTCACCGCCACCACGCTGGCAGAGCTGCCACCGGAGCGTTTAGCCGGTGTGGTGGTACGCGACGGTGCGGCCAATTCCCATGCTGCCATTCTGACCCGCGCGATGGGCATTCCTACCGTCATGGGTGCGGATATCATTCCTGCGCAGCTCAACAAACGCCTGCTGATTGTCGATGGCTATCGCGGTGAAGTGCTGATCGATCCTGAACCGGTGCTGGTGCAGGAGTATCAACGCTTAATCACCGAAGAGAACGCGCTGAGCAAAATGGCGGAAGGCGTGGTCGAGCAACCCGGTGAGCTGAAAAGCGGCGAACGGGTGCAGGTGATGCTGAATGCGGGCCTGAGCCCTGAGCATGAACAGAAGCTGGATAACTGGGTGGATGGCATTGGCCTGTATCGCACCGAAATCCCGTTTATGCTACACAACGGCTTCCCGTCGGAAGAGGAGCAGGTGGCGCAATATCAGGGCATGCTGCAACTGTTCTATAACAAGCCGGTGACGCTCCGTACGCTGGATGTCGGGGCCGATAAACAGCTGCCTTATATGCCGATCAGTGAAGAGAATCCTTGCCTCGGCTGGCGCGGCATCCGTTTGACGCTCGACCAGCCAGAAATCTTCCTGGTGCAGGTGCGCGCCATGCTGCGCGCCAACGTAGCCTCCGGCAATCTCAGTATTCTGCTGCCAATGATCAGCCACATTGATGAGATCGACGATGCACGTCGCCTGATCGATCGCGCCGGTCGTGAAGTGGAGGAGATGCTGGGCTATGTGATCCCGAAACCGCGGATTGGTGTCATGATCGAAGTGCCTTCCATGCTGTTTATGATTCCGCATCTGGCGGAACGTGTGGACTTTATTTCGGTGGGCACCAACGATCTGACGCAGTATCTGCTGGCGGTAGACCGCAACAACACGCGAGTCGCGAATCTGTACGATCCGCTGCATCCGGCGATGCTGCGTGCGCTGCAAAGCATTGCTCATGAAGCCCGCCTGGCCAAACTGGAACTCTGCCTGTGTGGTGAAATGGCGGGCGATCCAATGTGCGTGGCGCTGCTGGTGGGCATGGGTTATCACCACCTCAGCATGAACGGCAAAAACATTCCGCGCGTGAAGTATCTGTTGCGTCACCTCGATCACGAGGAAACGCAGAAGCTCAGTGAACATGGCGCAGCGGCACATACCGCGTCTGAAGTGCGCCATCTGGTGTCCGCGTTTATGGAGCGACGTGGCCTGGGCGGTTTGATTCGCGGCGGCCGTTAACGGCGTTTACATTTCCACGGCAATTGTGAAAAGCGGCTGTGCTATCATGCGCAGCCTTTTATGGCATGACCCCTTAGCCAGACCCGTTTCAGGGCAGAAAAAACGATGGTGAAAGATGACTAACGGCTACATTTCGTTTCCCCAATTCGATCCGGTAATTTTCTCCATCGGACCGATTTCGCTTCACTGGTACGGTTTGATGTATCTGGTGGGCTTTGTATTTGCCATGTGGCTGGCGGTACGCCGTGCCAACAAACCCGGCAGCGGCTGGAAAAAAGAAGAAGTGGAAAACCTGCTGTATGCGGGCTTCCTCGGCGTGTTCCTCGGTGGCCGTATCGGCTACGTGCTGTTCTATAACTTGCCGCTGTTCCTCGATAATCCGCTCTATCTGTTCAAAGTCTGGGATGGCGGTATGTCGTTCCACGGTGGCTTGATCGGGGTGATCGTGGTGATGCTGGTGTTTGCGCGCCGTACCAAACGCACGTTCTTCCAGGTCTCTGATTTCATTGCACCGCTGATTCCGTTTGGTTTGGGAGCCGGTCGTCTCGGCAACTTCATCAACGGCGAGCTGTGGGGCCGTGTCGATCCTAACTTCAAATTCGCGATGCTGTTCCCGGGTTCGCGCAGTGAAGATATCGCGCTGGCGGCGAACAACCCGCAGTATCAGCAGCTGCTGAGCACTTACGGTGTGTTGCCGCGTCATCCTTCGCAGCTGTATGAACTGTTCCTCGAAGGTATCGTGCTGTTCATCATCCTCAACCTGTTTATTCGTAAGCCGCGTCCGATGGGCAGCGTCTCTGGCCTGTTCCTGATTGGCTATGGCGCTTTCCGCATCATCGTGGAGTTCTTCCGTCAGCCGGATGCCCAACTTGGCCTGTTTGAAGGCGGCATCAGCATGGGGCAGATTCTCTCGATCCCGATGATTCTGGCCGGTGTGATTATGATGATCTGGGCGTTTCGTCGTCGTCCGCAGCAGCAAACTCGTGAGGTAAAATGAAACAGTATCTGGATTTAATGCAACATGTGCTGAACGAAGGCGCAGAGAAAGCCGACCGAACTGGCACCGGCACCCTGTCCATTTTCGGCCACCAGATGCGTTTCAATTTGCAGGACGGTTTTCCGCTGGTCACCACCAAGAAAGTGCACCTGCGCTCGATCATTCATGAGCTGCTGTGGTTCCTGAAAGGCGAAACCAATATCAGCTACCTGAAAGATAACAAGGTGACGATTTGGGACGAGTGGGCGGATGAGAATGGTGATTTAGGCCCGGTCTACGGTAAGCAGTGGCGCAGCTGGGGCAGTGCCTCAGGCGAAGAGATCGACCAGATTAGCAAAGTGATTGAGCAGTTGAAGCGCGATCCCGATTCACGCCGCATCATTGTATCGGCATGGAACGTGGGCGAGCTGGATCAGATGGCGCTGGCACCTTGCCATGCCTTCTTCCAGTTCTACGTGGCAAACGGCAAGCTCTCTTGCCAGCTCTATCAGCGCTCGTGCGATATCTTCCTTGGCCTGCCGTTCAATATCGCCAGCTATGCATTGCTGGTGCATATGGTGGCGCAGCAGTGCGATCTGGAAGTGGGTGATTTTGTCTGGACCGGTGGCGACACGCATCTGTACAGCAACCACCTGGAACAGGCACAGCTGCAGCTGACGCGCGAGCCGCGCCCGCTGCCGAAACTGGTGATCAAACGTAAGCCTGCTTCTATCTTCGATTACAACTTCGAAGATTTTGAGATTGAAGGCTACGACCCGCACCCAGCCATTAAAGCGCCGGTGGCAGTGTAAACGCACTCGTCATAACGCTGAAGCCCCGCCACTGTGCGGGGCTTTTTTAAATCTCTTTTTTATCCCCGTTATTTCTGAATCCGCTTCGCAAAAATCTGTATCGGGCTGTAGCGCGCAAAAATACCCTGCGCGACGCTTTCCATCCCACCGCTTGATACCTTGTTGCCTGTTCGCTTGAAGCGCACATTGGCTGCCATGAACAAACACGCAAACCTCGGTTTCACCTTGCCGGAGCTGCTATTGGTGATGGTAATCGCTGGCATACTTAGCCTCGGCGCCCTGCACAGTTGGCAGCGCTGGCAGCAGCATCAACAACTGCGCGATAGCGTGCAGCAGCTGCAGGGGTTTCTGTCACGGCTGCGCGCCCATGCGAACTGGCATAACAGCGATCTCAATCTGTGGCTGATTCCCGGCGAACGCGGCTGCCTGGGAGTGGGCGTCAAGCCGGCGGAGGGCTGTGAACTGCCTTCACGTTGGTGGTTAGCACCGCCGCATGCCGGGGTGCGCTTCAGTGCCATCATCGGCGAGCCGGGTTTCTTTGGACGGCGTGACGTGGCGCGCCCTGGCAGTATTGAGGTTGAAAGCGCGGCCGGTCGATGGCGAGTGATTATCTCTGCGCGAGCACGCATTCGCGCCTGCCAGACGGGAGACAAAGGGTGCGAGTAGCGGAGGCGGGTTTTAGCCTGCTGGAAATGCTGATTGCGCTGGCGGTGGGGGCGATATTAATGGTCAGCGTGGGGCGATTTTTGCCGCTGCTGCTGGAGCAAAACCTGCGCTTGCAGCAGCGCGTGCAGTTGCAACAGGAGCTACAGCAGCTTTCCCATACGCTGCAAAAGGCGTTACAGCGCGCGGGGTACTGTCGTGGGAAATGTACTGGCCCCGCGCTGACTCTGGCTGCGAGTGGCAGTTGTGTGCTGCTGCGCTGGGATGAAAACAGCAATGGGCGCTGGGAAGGCGTGGGTAGCAGTGACAGCGACTTTTACGGTTATCGGTTGCGCAGCGGGCAGCTGGAAATGCAGCGCGCGGTGGATAACTGCAATGGCAACGGTTGGGAACGCCTTACCGATCCCGCTTTCCTCACCATCGAGAATTTTAGCGTGGTGCGGCAGGGCACCCGGTTAATGCTCCATCTGACGGGGCGATCGGGTGCACAAAGCCTGCAGGTTGAGCACTGGATTGAAGGACGGAACTTATGAGCCAGCACGGCAACAGCACGCTAGGCATGGTGTTGATGCTACTGCTGCTCGGTAGCCTGACGCTGCATGCCACGCGCACGCAGTTATCACAGGGCATGGTGCTGGTGTCCGATACGCAGCAGCATCATAAAGATTTTGCGCAGGCACAGGCTGCGCTGCAATGGGGGCTGATGCAGAGTTGGCCGGCCGCGTCCGGCTGGCAATGTCAGCCAATGCCCGCGCACCGGTGGTTAAGCTGCTTACTGCAGATGGAGGAGGGCGATGCGCTGTTATCGGGTCAGGATGAAAAGAGTGATCTCCGCCTCTGGCAATGGGTCTCACCACGTAGCCAGCGGCTGCAACCCGAGGCGCACGGCTGGATTGACTACTGTCCGCTGGCAAAACCGGAGCACTGCCAGCCGCATGAGGAATCAACAGGGTTTTAGCCTGGCAGAAACGCTGGTGGCAATGCTGCTGCTGGCGATGACCATCAGCACGCTGTTGCAATATCATCGGGCTCTGGCCCTGGGATTTAGTCAACAGTGGCAGCAACGCCAGGCGTGGCAGGTTGCAGGACAGGTATTACTCGGACGCGAGGTGGCGGGCTGGCAGATTGAGCGCCAGCAACAGAGTGTAGGCATAGGGTGCAGGCTGGAGCGCGTCACGGTGACGGGCTCGCAACAGCGCAGCGCCAGTCTGGTCCAGCTCAATTGTCACTAAGGTGACCTCGGTGATAGGCATCGTTAACGATACAGGGTAGAGTGACCAGGCTGCGCTGTTTTCCCTCTCAAGGAGATTTATGTTCCGGGTTTACCACTCCAATCAGCTCGATCTGTTGAAAAATCTGGCAGGCATTCTGATTGAAAACCAGCCGCTCAACGATGCACTCGCGGCCGAACAGGTGCTGGTGCAGAGCCCCGGTATGGCGCAGTGGCTACAGATGGAACTGGCAAACAGTTTTGGTATCGCAGCGAATATCGACTTTCCACTGCCTGCGACCTTTATCTGGAACATGTTTGTCAAAGTGCTGCCCGGTATTCCAGAGGAGAGCGCTTTCACCAAAGCCAGCATGAGCTGGAAATTGATGCATCGCTTGCCCACTTTGCTGGAGCAGGATGCGTTTCAGCCATTGCGTCATTACCTCAATGATGACGATGACAAGCGTAAGCTCTATCAGCTCAGTGCACGTGTTGCCGATCTGTTTGACCAGTATCTGGTGTATCGATCTGACTGGCTCAACAGCTGGGAGCGCGGAGAACTCATTGACGGCCTGAGCGATGCCCAGCAGTGGCAGGCGCCGCTGTGGCGCGATCTGGTCGCGTTCACCGAGCAATTGGGCCAGCCGATGTGGCACCGCGCCAACCTCTATGCGCGCTTTATCCATGCGCTGGAGCAGGCCGAAACGCCACCGGCGGGATTGCCACAGCGCGTGTTTATTTGTGGTATCTCCGCGCTGCCGCCCGTGTATTTGCAGGCGCTGGAAGCGCTCGGTCGTCACATCGATATTCATCTGCTGTTTACCAATCCCTGCCGCCACTATTGGGGCGATATCCAGGATTACG
Source organism: Pantoea sp. alder81 (assembly GCF_020179835.1). Taxonomy (GTDB): domain Bacteria; phylum Pseudomonadota; class Gammaproteobacteria; order Enterobacterales; family Enterobacteriaceae; genus Pantoea. The sequence goes on from NZ_JAIUDA010000006.1 coordinate 262,638, forward strand.
CTTTCCTCGCCAAATTGCAGAGCCGCAAGCGTCGCCGCATTCAGTCTGAAGAGACACAGCCGTTGTTTCGCGATCCTGAAGCGGCCCCTGCACTGTTCAACGAACTCGGCGAGCAGCAACTCACCAATCCATTATTGGCCTCCTGGGGCAAACTTGGGCGCGATAACCTGTTTCTTCTCAGTCAGATGGAATCCGCCGCCAACGACATTGATGCTTTTGTTGAAATGCCGCAGGACACCTTGCTGCACAGCCTGCAAGCCGATCTTCTCAACCTTGATGACAACGCAGTGATCGGTTTGCACGCCGATGAATTGGGCAACAGCAGCAAGAAGCGTCTGCTCGATCCCGACGACCGCACGATCACGCTGCAGGTGTGTCATAGCGCTCAGCGTGAAGTGGAAGTGTTACAGGATCATCTGCTGGCGCTGATGGAGGCCGATCCCGACCTGAAGCCGCGCGACATCATCGTGATGGTGGCGGATATCGACAGCTACGCGCCTTTCATTCAGGCGGCGTTCGCCAGTGCGCCTGCGGATCGTTATCTGCCGTTTGCCATCTCGGATCGCCGCGCCAGTCAGGCCCATCCGGCGATTCTGGCTCTGTTGAGCTTGCTGGCATTGCCCGAGAGCCGCTTTGCTTCCGAGGAGGTGCTGGCACTGCTGGAGGTGCCTGCGCTGGCGCAGCGCTTCTCGGTGGATGAAAGCGGTCTGCGCCTGCTGCGCCGCTGGGTGATGGAATCCGGCATTCGCTGGGGGCTGGATGATGCCAGCGTCGAAGCATTGGCGCTGCCCGCTACCGGCCAACACACCTGGCGCTTCGGCCTGCAGCGCATGCTATTGGGCTATGCGCTGGAAAGCCGCAATGGTGACTGGCAGGGCATTCTGCCCTACGACGAATCCAGCGGATTAATTGCCGAACTGGCCGGTCATCTGGCCGAATTACTCTCTCGTCTCGAAGCATGGCGTACCCGCCTGGCCGGCGAGCGTACGCTGCCGGATTGGCTGCCGCTGTGCCGCGAGCTGATCGACAGCTTCTTCAAGGGCGATGCCGAAAGTGACGCGGCGTTACTGCTGGTTGAAACGCAGTGGAAACAGATTATTGAGCAGGGTATGCAGGCGGATTATCAACAGCCGATTCCCGTTACCTTACTGCGTGATGAACTACGCTCACGCCTCGATCAGCAGCGTATCAGTCAGCGTTTCCTCGCCGGGCCGATAAACTTCTGCACCCTGATGCCCATGCGTTCGATTCCGTTCAAAGTGGTCTGTTTGCTGGGGATGAACGATGGCGTCTATCCACGCACGCTGGCACCGCTCGGCTTTGACCTGATGCAGCAGCAGGCGCGCAAAGGCGACCGCAGCCGCCGTGATGATGACCGCTATCTGTTCCTTGAAGCACTGATTTCGGCGCAGCATCAACTCTATATCAGCTATATCGGCCGCGCGATCCAGGACAACACCGAGCGTTATCCCTCGGTGCTGGTGACGGAATTGGTGGATTATCTTGGTCAAAGTTTTTGCCTGCCGGGCGACGAAGTGTGCGAACCCGATGTTAGCGAGCAGCGCGTACGTGAGCATTTACAGAAGCTGCACAGCCGCATGCCGTTTGCGGCAGAAAATTTCCGCCCTGATGCTTATGGCCAGAGCTTCGCCGCAGAGTGGTTGCCTGCCGCCACCGGCAGCGGCATGGCGCAGCCAGATTTTGTGCAACGGCTGCCTGAGCTGCCGCTGGAGACGCTCTCGCTTGAACAACTGCTGCGCTTCTGGCGCCATCCTGTTCGTGCCTGGTTCCAGCAGCGGCTGGGCGTTGCCTTCTGGATGGAAGAGAGCGAACTGCCGGACAGCGAGCCCTTTGCCCCGGATAGTCTGGAACGTTATCAAATCAATGCGCAGCTACTGAATACCCTGGTGAACGGTGAGGATCCCGTACAGCTTTATGCGCGTCATCGTGCTGCAGGCAATCTGCCCTATGGTGCTTTTGGGGAACTTTTCTGGCAGAGCCAGACCGAAGAGATGCAGGAAGTGGCCGCGGAAGTGAGTGGACAGCGCCAGTCCGCAGAGAGCTGGGAGATCAATCTGCCGCTTAACGGGGTGCAGTTGACCGGCTGGTTGCCCCAGGTACAAGCTGATGGGTTATTACGCTGGCGTCCGGGCGTGCTGAATATGAACGATGGCCTGCTATTGTGGCTGGAGCATCTGGTGTATTGCGCGCGGGGCGGCAAGGGGGAAAGCCGTATGTATGGGCGCAAACAGAGCCACTGGCGTTTTAAAGCCATCGACGCCGAGCCCGCGTTGACACTGTTAAACGAATACGTGACGGCTTATCAGGTTGGGATGGCGGAACCGTTGATGTTGCTGAACAAATCGGGTGGCGCCTGGCTGGATGCCAGTTTTGATCGCAAATCCCGCCAGCTGCTGGACGATGAAGCCACGCAGAAAAAGGCATTTAACAAATTGCTGCAAGCCTGGCAGGGTGGTTTTCAGGTGGAGGGCGAAGGCAGCGATCCTTATCTGCAACGCCTGAGTCGTACGCTGGATGATGAGGCGGTAGAGTTAATTATTGCCGCCGCTCGCCAGTGGTATTTACCGGTGCGCCTCGCGCATCAAGATGATGAATAGCCATCGGGTAACGCCGCCTTTGCGGATGTTCCCAAAAACATAAAAAGTTTTTGCGCCGCTGGGCACACAGCCAGCGGTAAAGGGTAAAGAAAGGGGTTTAAATGCGGATTTACGCACGCTGGATGGGAGCGCTGCTGCTGAGCATGCTGGCGCTGAATGCCTTTGCCGATAGCGATCGCGGCTGGCAGCCCATTAATGAAACGATTCGAAAAAGCGATCACGATCCGCGCAGTTATCAGGCCATCACGCTTAACAACGGTATGACGGTGTTATTGGTGTCTGATAAGGAAGCACCGAAATCACTGGCCGCACTGACGTTGCCCATTGGCTCACTGGACGATCCCAATCAACAGCTTGGGCTGGCACACTACACCGAACATATGGTGTTGATGGGCTCAAAACGTTATCCGCAGCCGGATAACCTGGCCGAGTTTCTGAAAAAGCACGGTGGCAGTCACAATGCCAGCACCGCGTCTTATCGCACCGCTTTCTATCTGGAAGTGGAGAATGATGCGCTGCAACCGGCGGTGGATCGCCTGGCCGATGCCATTGCTGAGCCTTTACTCGATCCGGTCAATGCCGATCGTGAACGTCATGCGGTTAATGCCGAACTGACCATGGCGCGTTCGCGTGATGGGCTGCGTATGGCGCAGGTCGGGGCTGAGACCCTGAATCCCGCGCATCCGGCTTCCCGCTACTCGGGCGGCAACCTCGATACGCTGCGCGATAAGCCCGACAGCAATCTGCATCAGGCGCTGACCGATTTTTATCACAGCCACTACTCCGCCAATCTGATGAAAGCGGTGATTTACAGCAACAAATCGCTGCCGGAAATGGCCGACATTGCGGTCCAGACTTTTGGACGAGTGGCTAACCATCAGGCTATGGTGCCGAAAATTGAAGTGCCGGTGGTGACCGATGCACAAAAAGGCATCATCATTCACTACGTACCGGCCCAGCCGCGTAAACAGCTTAAAGTTGAATTCCGCATCGCCAACAACAGCGACCAGTTCCGCAGCAAAACCGACACGTTAATCAGCTACATCCTGGGCAACCGCAGTAAAAATACCCTTAATGACTGGCTGCAAAAGCAGGGGCTGGCCGATGGCGTGAATGCCGGTGCCGACCCAATGACGGACCGCAACAGCGGCGTGTTTGCCATCACGGTCTCGCTAACTGACAAAGGTTTGGCTCAGCGTGATGAAGTGGTGGCGGCGATCTTTAGCTATCTCGATATGCTGCGTAATAAAGGCATCGATAAGGGCTATTTCGATGAGGTTTCGCATGTGCTGGCGCTGGATTTCCGCTATCCGTCGATCACCCGCGACATGGATTACATTGAATGGTTAGTGGATACCATGCTGCGCGTGCCGGTGGATCACACATTGGATGCACCGTACCTCGCGGATAACTTCGATCCCGCGGCGATCAAATCTCGTCTGGATGAGATGACGCCGCAAAATGCCCGCATCTGGTATATCAGCCCGAATGAGCCGCACAACAAAGAAGCCTACTTTGTGAATGCGCCTTACCAGGTTGATAAGATCAGTGATGCGCAGTTCAGTGACTGGCAGCAGCGAGGCACACAGATTCACCTGTCAATGCCGACGCTGAATCCGTATATCCCTTCCGATTTCTCCATTATCCCGGGTGATGGTAAAACCTATACGCATCCGGTGGAGCTGACCGGTGGCGACAGCATGCGCATTTACTGGATGCCGAGCCAGTTCTACGCCAGCGAACCTAAAGCCGCCATCACCCTGGCGCTGCGTAATAAAGCAGCCATCAATGATGCGCGTCAGCAGGTGCTGTTTGGTCTGAATGATTATCTCTCCAGCGTGGCGCTGGATGAGTTGAACTCGCAGGCATCGGTGGGCGGCATCAGTTTCTCCACCGGTGAGGATGACGGCATCGTGTTCAGCGCCAGTGGTTTTACCCAGCGTCTGCCGGAACTGCTGAAAAAACTGGTTGAGGGCTATGCCAGCTTCCAACCGGATGCACAGCAACTGGAACAGGCAAAATCCTGGTATCTGGATCGACTGGAAGCGGCCGAGAAGGGCAAAGCTTTTGAGCAGGCAATTCAGCCGATGCAGATGTTATCGCAACTGCCATACACCCAGCGTGAAACACGTCGTAAGTTGGTGAAAGACCTGACGCTGAAAGACGTGACGGATTACCGTGATGCGCTATTGCGCAATGCCACGCCGGAAATGATGGTGGTGGGCAACCTCTCTGCCGATCGCGTTAAACAGCTGAGCACAGATTTGCAGCAGCAGTTGCACAGCGATGGTCACAGTTACTGGCATAGCGATTACGTGGTAATCGATAAAGCCATGAAGGCCAACCTGCAAACTGCAGGAAGCAGCACCGATTCTGCACTGGCAGCGCTGTACGTGCCACTGGGTTACGACGAGTATCAAAGCATGGCCAACAGCACCATGTTGAGCCAGATCGTCCAACCCTGGTTTTATAACCAACTGCGCACCCAGGAACAGCTGGGCTATGCGGTGTTCTCGTATCAGATGCCGATTGGCCGCCAGTGGGGAATTGGTTTCCTGCTGCAAAGTAACAGCAAGCAGCCGGCGTATCTGATGCAGCGCTTTGAGGCGTTCTATCCGCAGGCTGAGCAACGCCTGCGTGACATGAAGCCGGAAGATTTTGCCCAGTATCAGCAGGCGCTGATCAACGATTTAAAACAGCGCCCGCAAACCCTGGATGAAGAAGCGAATCGCTATAGCCGTGACTTCAACCGACAGAATTTTGCATTCGATACCCGTGAAAAGGCCATCGAGCAGATTCAGAAACTCACGCCGCAGGGGCTGGCCGATTTCTTCCATAAAGCGGTGCTGGAACAGCAGGGGATGGCGATGATTTCCCAGATTGGCGGCAGCCACGATGGCGCTACCAAAGATGATTACGCGCCTCTGCCTGGCTTCACGACCTGGGATCAGGTGGAGAAGCTACAGCAATCCCTGTCGGTTAAGAGCGACGCGCAATGAGTCTGATCCAGCCGCCAGAACCGCTCAATCCGCTCACGTTGCCGTTGCGTGGAGAGCGGCTGATTGAGGCGTCTGCCGGAACCGGCAAAACCTTCACCATTGGTCTGCTTTATCTGCGGCTGTTATTGGGGCTGGGCGGGCAACATGCTTATACCCGGCCACTTTCAGTCGAAGAAATTCTGGTGGTGACCTTTACCGAGGCAGCCACCGCAGAGCTGCGCGGACGTATCCGCGCCAATATTCATGAGCTGCGGCTGGCCTGCATTCGCGGCACCAGCCGCAATCCCATGCTGAAGCAATTGCTACAGGAGATGCCGCATCCTGGTGAGGCGGCATCGCTGCTGCTGGCGGCAGAGCGACAGATGGATGAAGCGGCGATCTTTACCATCCACGGCTTCTGTCAGCGCATGCTCAATCTCAACGCCTTTGAATCAGGCATGCTATTTGAACAGCAACTGATTGAAGATGAACATCAGTTGCTGCGTCAGGCGACCGCTGATTTTTGGCGTCGTCACTGTTATCCCCTCTCGCTGGACATCGCCCGCGTGATTGTCAGCGAGTGGAGTGGACCAGAGCAGTTGCTGGCCACCCTGCGGCCGTGGCTGCAGGGTGAATCCCCCAACCTGCGTTTGCCGCCCGCTGACGACGAAACACTGACGACGCGCCACAACGAAAACCTGGCGCGTATCAACGCGATCAAAGCCGAATGGTGCGCAGTGGGTGAAGAGGTGCTGACGCTGGTAGGTCAGTCCGACGTGGACAAACGTAGCTACAGCAGTAAAAACCTCCCGGTGTGGGTGAATAAGGTCAGTCTTTGGGCACAGAGTGAAACTCAGGATTATCAGGTTCCCGCAGAGCTGGCGCGTTTTGGTCAACAGGTGCTGGAAGAGAAAACCAAAAAAGGGAATCCTCCGCACCATGCCCTGTTTGCGGCCATTGACTCGTTCCTGGCTCAGCCGATTTCACTGCGCGATTTGGTGATTGCGCGCGCGCTGGTGGACGTTCGTGCTGCCGTGCGTAAAGAGAAACGCCAGCAGGCGCTGCTGGGTTTTGATGATCTCCTGAGCCGACTGGACGATGCCCTGCAGCAGCCTGCAGGGGAAATGCTGGCGCAGGCGATTCGTCAGCGTTTCCCGGTGGCGTTAATCGATGAGTTCCAGGATACCGATCCGCAGCAATACCGAATTTTCCGCACGCTCTACGGCAATCAGCCTGACCATGCATTGCTGTTGATTGGCGATCCCAAGCAGGCGATCTACGCCTTTCGTGGCGCTGACATTTTTACCTATATCCGCGCGCGCAATGAAGTGAGTGCGCATTACACCCTCGATACCAACTGGCGCTCTTCGCCAGCGATGGTGGAGAGTGTCAATCAGCTGTTTAGTCGGCTCGATGCACCTTTTGTCTTTGATGCCATCCCTTTCTTGCCGGTGCACTTCGCTGAGCCGAATCAGACGTTGTCTCTCACCCTCGATCAGCAGGAGCAGGCGGCATTACGTTTCTGGCTGCTGCCGGGCGACGGGTGCAGCGTCGGCGATTATCAGCAGGCGTTAGCGCGACAGTGTGCCGCTGATATCAGCCACTGGTTACAGGCGGGTCAGCAACAGCGTGCGCTGCTGGGTAGAGCGGCCGCGCAACGCCCGGTGCAGGCATCGGATATCACGGTGCTGGTGCGTAGCCGTAACGAAGCCAATCTGATCCGTGAAGCACTTAACCAGCTTGGCATTCCCTCGGTTTATTTATCGAACCGCGACAGCGTCTACACCACGCCAGAAGCGCGCGAGTTGCTGTGGTTATTGCAAGCGGTACTGGCACCTGAGCAGGAGCGCATGCTGCGTACGGCGCTGGCTACCTCGCTGTTTGCCTTTGATGCGGCACAGCTGGATGCTCTGGATCAGGATGCACGCGGCTGGGATGAGCTGGTAGACACCTTTGCCCGCTGGCAATTATTGTGGCAGCAGCGAGGTGTATTACCGATGCTGCGCCAGCTGATTCAGGAACGCCAACTGGCGGAAAACCTGCTCGCCTCAGAAAATGGGGAACGCCGCCTGACCGATTTGCTGCATCTGGGTGAACTGATGCAGGAAGCGGCGGCGCAGCTCGACAGCCCGCACGCGCTGGTGCGCTATCTGGCGCAGCAGATTGCCAGCCCGGATAGTCAGTCGTCCAGCCAACAGTTGCGTCTGGAAAGCGATCGCCATTTGGTGCAAATCGTCACCATCCACAAGTCCAAAGGGCTGCAATATCCACTGGTATGGCTGCCGTTCGCTGCCGGATTCCGCGAGGCGGATACGGCGCTGTATCACGATCGTGACAACTTTGAGGCGGTGCTGGATCTGCAGGCCGATGACGCGAGTCTGGCGATGGCCGAGCAGGAGCGTTTAGCCGAAGATTTACGCCTGCTGTACGTGGCGCTCACTCGTTCGGTGTATCACTGCAGCGTAGGTGTGGCACCGCTGTTTCGCGGCACGCGCAAAAAAGAGGGCGAGAGCGATCTGCATAAAAGCGCTCTGGGCCATCTTCTGCAGCGCGGGGAACCGGCGACAGCGGAACAGCTGGCGGCTTTGCTCAATCAGGTCACTGTTGCGGGTACCGAAGTGATGCGCGTACAGGATCTGGATGCCGAACGCTGGCAAGCGCCTGATGCGCCTCATGACGCGCTGGCTGCCCGCACCGTGAGCCGCACGCTGGTCGAGCCCTGGCGTGTCACCAGCTACTCCGGTTTGCAGCAACACGGCAGCCAGCGGCTGCTGGATGTGATGCCGAGTTTTGACCTGGAAGCTGCGGGCGAAGAACAGCAGGAAGAGTTCGCTGAAGCCGCACTCACGCCGCACCATTTCCCGCGCGGTGCCGCGCCGGGAACGTTTCTGCATGAACTGTTCGAATCTCTCGATTTCCCTCAGCCCCCCACGGGGGCATTGCTGGAGCAACATCTGCAGCAGAATGGCTATCCGTTGCACTGGCAGCCGATGCTGACGGATTGGATTGCACGCGTGGTGAGCACGCCGCTCAACGATCAGGGGATACAGCTGGGTAAAGTGCAGGCCAGCGATCGACTGGTGGAGATGGGCTTCTATTTGCCGATTGACGGCTTGCTGACCGCCAATGCTCTGGATGCGCTGATCCGTCAGGATGCTTTATCGTCCGATGCGCCGCCGCTCGATTTCCGTCAGGTGCAGGGCATGCTAAAAGGCTTTATCGATTTGGTGTTCCGCTGGCAGGGCAAATATTACCTGCTGGATTATAAATCCAACTGGCTCGGTGACAGCCACGAAGCTTATACGCCAGCGGCGATGAAACAGGCGATGATCGACCACCGCTATGATCTGCAATATCAGCTCTACACCCTGGCGCTGCATCGCTATCTGCAACATCGCCTGACAGATTATGATTACGAGCAGCACTTCGGTGGCGTGTTTTATCTGTTCCTGCGTGGCATGGATGGCACTTCACCGGCCAACGGTGTGTTCCACACACGGCCCACTCTGGAATTTGTTTCACAACTGGATAGCCTGTTTCGCGGGCAGGGAGCCTCGGCATGAGTGGCATTACAGCGCTACTACAACAGGCGGTTGAGCTGCGTTTGCTGCGCTCATTGGATGTTCAGTTCGCCCTGTTGCTGGCGGATGACACGCAGCCTGCGCGCCTCCTTGCAGCTGCTTTTCTCAGCGCGGAAGCGGGTGAAGGGCACGTCTGTTTACCGCTGTCACAGCTGAGCCGTGAAGGGTTATTCAATGGCCGCTATCCTGAACTGGCGCAGGCTATCTGGCTGGCGGCGGGTGAACCGCAGGACTGGATGCACGTGATGGCTGGCTGGCCTGCTCTGATTAACAGCAACAGCAACAGCAGCGAGAAGGTAGCACCGATAGTTCTTAGCGATGGGCGTCTTTATCTGCATCGTCTCTGGCACAATGAAGGGCAGGTGGCACATTTCTTTCAGGCGCAGTCTGCAACTCAGCAATTTGCCAGTGAAACAGTGCGCGAAGTGCTGGATAACCTATTTGGTACTGAACCGGATAACTGGCAAAAAATCGCGGCGGCGGTGGCGCTAACGCAGAAAACAGCAGTCATTTCCGGCGGTCCAGGCACCGGGAAAACCACCACGGTGGCAAAACTATTGGCGGCCTTGATTCGCCTGAGTCATGGCACGCTGCGCATTCAGCTGGCAGCACCGACCGGCAAAGCGGCGGCGCGTTTAACCGAATCGCTCGGCAAGGCGCTACAAAAACTGCCGGTCAGCGACACTGAACGCCAGCGTTTCCCGGCGGAGGCCACCACGCTGCACCGTTTGCTCGGTGCACAGCCAGAAACCCAGCGCCTGCGCTACCACGCCGGTAACTTACTGCACCTGGATGTGCTGGTGGTGGATGAAGCCTCAATGGTCGATCTCGGCATGATGGCCAACCTGATCGCCGCATTGCCGCCTCAGGCGCGCGTGATTTTTCTCGGTGACCGCGATCAACTGGCCTCAGTAGAAGCCGGTGCGGTACTGGGCGATATTTGTCGCTGCGCAGAAGCGGGATACAGCGTCGCGCGTGCAGCACAGTTGAGTGCATTAACCGGTTGCCAGGTTAAAGGCCATGATGATGCCAGCGCGCCTGCCGTGCGCGATGCCATTTGCTTACTGCGCAAGAGTTACCGCTTCGATGCAAACTCGGGCATCGGCAAGCTGGCGGCTGCGGTCAATGCAGGCGAGCCAAAGGCAGTCGAGGCGGCATTTAACGCGGGCTTTAGTGATATTTCTCGCCAGCCACTCAATGATGGCGAGGCGTATCAGGCAATGCTGACTGAGATCGCAGAAGGCTATCGTCCGTTTCTACGGCTGGTGAACCAGCGTGCACAGCCTGCAGAGATCCTTGCTGCCTTTGGGCGTTATCAGTTGCTGTGTGCATTGCGCGAAGGGCCGTTCGGCGTGCAGGGATTAAATCAGCGTATTGAGCAAAAACTGATGCAGCTGCAGCTGATACGTCGTCCGCAGGGCGGCAGCCGCTGGTATCAGGGCCGCCCGGTGATGGTGACACGCAATGACAGCGCGCTCGGGCTATTTAACGGCGATATCGGCATTACTTTGTTTGATGACGAAGGGCTGCTGAAAGTTTTCTTCCCGTTGCCAGATGGCAGCATCAAAGCCGTACAGCCGAGCCGGCTACCGGCGCATGATACGGCATGGGCGATGACGGTGCATAAATCGCAGGGATCGGAGTTCGATCATACGGCGCTGGTGATGCCGGCACAGTTTTTACCGGTGCTTACCCGCGAACTGATTTACACCGCCATTACGCGAGCGCGAAAACAATTAACCCTGTACAGCGATGAAGGCGTTTTTCGCCGTGCGGTGCAATTACGCACGCAGCGCCGCAGTGGATTGCTGGATCGGTTGGGCGGGGAAGTCATTCTGAGCGAGAGTTGAGGTCGGTAAAGAAACCGACCTCAGGTCAATGCAGATGTTTTATTGGATGCGCGTGGATGCGCATCCTAACAACGTTATCAGTCAAATACGTTGGGCAATTCCAGGCCATTTAGCGCGGCCTGACATTCGCTGCTCTTCTGCCGCATTCACCGCCGTTAGCGCAAATCCGCCATCAGCACTTTAGAACGGCGCTGATAGTTATACATCTGCTTCTTACTCTCCGGCAGTGACTCAATATCCACCGGCGTAAAGCCACGTTCCTGGAACCAGTGAATGCTGCGGGTGGTCAGTACGAACAGCTTCTTCAGCCCCATTTGGCGTGCCTGCAGCGCCACGCGCTCCAGCAGCAACTCGCCGCGTGAGGAACTGCGGTAGTCAGGATGCACCGCCACGCAGGCCATTTCCCCAATCTGCTCATCCGGGAAAGGATAGAGGGCTGCACAGGCGATGGTCAGGCTATCACGCTGAATAATGGTGAATTTGTCGATCTCCATTTCCAGCTGCTCACGTGAACGACGCACCAGAATGCCTTGCTGCTCCAGCGGGCGAATCAGTTCGAGAATGCCGCCAATATCGTTGATGGTGGCGCGACGAATCTGCTCAGCGGACTCCATCACGATCTGGGTACCAATACCGTCACGCGAGAACAGCTCCTGAATCAGCGCGCCATCTTCCTGATAGCTAATCAGGTGGCTACGACGCACGCCGCTGCGGCAGGCTTTCACCGCACCACGCAGGAAACGCACGGTGCCCGACAGGAAATCGCCGTCGTTTTCCATCTCATCGATACGCGTCTGCGCTTCGTTGGGGAACAGCTCAGAGATAATGGTGCCTTCGCGGTTGGTGACACCTTGTTCGGAGCAGAAGCCAATCATTTTCTCGGCTTTCAGCTTGATCGCCAACTGCGTGGCCACTTCTTCTGACGTCAGGTTAAAACTTTCACCGGTCACTGACACCGCGACCGGGCCGAGCAGCACAATGGCATCATTATCCAGCTGACGATGGATCGCTTCTTCATCTATGCGACGAATACGGCCGCTGTGGCAGTAGTCCACACCATCGTCGACGCCCAGCGGTTGGGCAATAATAAAGTTGCCGCTCACCACGTTGATGTGCGCGCCCTGCAGCGGGGTGTTATTCAGGCTCATCGACAGACGTGCGGTGATATCCAGCTGCAAACGGCCGGCGGCCTGCTTCACCAGTTCCAGTGATTGGGCATCGGTAACGCGCGTATGTTTATGGTAAATCGGTTCCAGCTGTTGCTGGGCCATGCTGGCATCGATCTGCGGACGGGCGCCGTAAACAACCACCAGGCGAATGCCAAGACTATGCAACAATCCGATGTCATTAACGATGCTGGAGAAGTTCTCATGCTCGATGGCTTCACCGCCCAGCATGATGACAAAGGTCTTGTCACGGTGGGCATTTATATAGGGAACGGTATGGCGAAAACCCTGAACCAGTTCAGTACTACGTTCCTTCACGGCAAACCCTCTGTGAATGTTTATTCGTAATTTGTGTATTTTTATGCTCTTTTGGCCGCTATTGCAAGCGCCGGGCCTGACGTTACTTTACGATTTTCCTGATGCAACCCTCGCTAACAGCCTGCATTATCTGGTTTTTCTGGCAAAACACGATACGGCTTGCTAAGCAAAGTTTTCGCCTTCCACTCGTCGATTGACGATATTTTAGACATTACACAGCAGTTGGAGCGGCATGTCCGAAGCTTTTACACGACGACGATTATTACAGGGTGCGGGTGCGTTAGTCCTCCTGAGCGTAACGCGAACCGGACTGGCAGCCAGCCAGCATATTGTGGCGGTGCGCATCTGGCCCTCATCGACTTACTCCCGCGTAACGCTGGAGTCGAATGTTCCCCTCAAATATAAACAGTTCGCCCTGAGCAACCCCGACCGCCTGGTGATCGATATTGAGAACCTGCATATCAATCCGGTCCTGAAAGGGGTGGATAAGCAGGTACGCGTTGACGATCCCTTTATTAAAACTGCGCGTGTTGGCCAGTTTGATGCCAATACGGTGCGCGTGGTACTGGAACTGAAGCGCAACGTCGCGCCGAAGATCTTCACACTGGCACCCGTGGCGGGCATCAAACATCGCTTAGTGGTCGATCTCTATCCGAGCCAGCCCTCGCGGGAAGAGGATCCGCTACTGGCGTTACTGAACGATTACAACCAGGGCGACCTGGAGCGCGATCAACCGGCGCAAGCCCCTTTACCGGGCAAAGCGGGGCGCGATCGCCCGATTATCATCATGATCGATCCTGGTCACGGCGGCGAAGATCCCGGTGCACACGGTAAATATAAGACGCGAGAGAAGGACATCGTGTTGAAGATTGGCCGCTACCTGAAGGCGCTGATCGACAAAGAGCGCAACATGAAAGCCTATATGACGCGCAACGAGGATGTGTTTATCCCGCTGCGCGTGCGGGTGGCAAAAGCGCGTAAGCAGCGTGCCGATCTGTTTGTCTCGATTCACGCCGATGCCTTTACCAGCCGTGCGGCGCGCGGTTCGTCGGTGTTTGCGCTCTCGACCAGCGGCGCAACCTCAACCGCAGCTCGCTTCCTGGCGCAGACTCAGAACGAATCGGATTTGATTGGAGGCGTCAGCATGAGTGGCGACCGCTATCTGGATCACACCATGTTCGACATGGTGCAGCGGCAGACCATCAGCGACAGCCTGAAATTTGGCAAAGAAGTGTTATCGCGCATGGGCCACATCAATCACCTGCATAAACGTACGGTGGACCAGGCGGGTTTTGCGGTGCTAAAAGCCCCGGATATTCCATCGATTCTGGTGGAAACGGCGTTTATCAGTAATGTGGAGGAGGAGCGTAAGCTGCGCACGCCGCGTTATCAGCATCAGGTGGCTGAGGCGATTCTGCATGGGATTAAAGCGTATTTCGATAAAGGTGCGGTGCTGGCGCGTCGCTAAGAGGAGGGCGGCCACAGTGCCGCTTTATTTTACTGGAGGCAAAAAACAAAAAAACACCCGTTAAGGTGCTTATCTGTAATTGGTTGCGGGGGCCGGATTCGAACCGACGACCTTCGGGTTATGAGCCCGACGAGCTACCAGGCTGCTCCACCCCGCGTCCGTCTGCCGCATTAAGCGACTTTTCACATTGTATTCTTCTTAAGACAATTGGTTGCGGGGGCCGGATTCGAACCGACGACCTTCGGGTTATGAGCCCGACGAGCTACCAGGCTGCTCCACCCCGCGTCCGTCTGACGCGTTACACGACTTTCAAATTGTCTCTTCACTTAAGAAGAATTGGTTGCGGGGGCCGGATTCGAACCGACGACCTTCGGGTTATGAGCCCGACGAGCTACCAGGCTGCTCCACCCCGCGTCCGTGGATGCGCACTATACTCTGGACGCGCTGCGATGCAACCCCTTTTTGTGTTAAAGCCTTAAATTTACAGCCAGTTGGTGAATAATAGTGCCATTGGGCGATTAATTGTACAGATGTGAGCGCGGTAGCCCGAGGCGGATTTCATTCTCTCTGCCCCTTTGCTATCGTCGCGGTGCAAACAACCGAGAAAAAGAGAAAGTGATGAAAGGATATTGGGCGAAGTATGCACTTACTGGCGCGTTTCTCGCGCTGTTAGCGGGTTGTAGTTCGAAACCGACTGACCGAGGTCAGCAATATATAGATGGCAAGCTTGAGCAACCGCTCGGGCTGGTCAATGAACCGAATGCTAAAGGGCGTCCCGTTAACGGCCGCGATTTTGGCGTGCAGGTGCAACAGATTCAGGGTGCTTCATCCGGATTGTATAGCCGCAACACCGGGACTTACAGCGCCATCCAGAACTGGCTACTCTCCGGTGCCGATACTCGTCAGCTGAGTCAGTTCGGCCTTAACGCTTATCAGATGGAAGGCACCGATAATTACGGTAACGTGCAGTTTACCGGCTATTACACACCCGTGGTGGAAGCTCGCTATACCCGCCAGGGCGAGTTCCAGTATCCGATTTACCGCATGCCGCCGCGCACGCGCGGTCAGAAACTGCCGAGCCGTGCTTCTATATATAGTGGCGGACTCGACGATCGTTACGTGATTGCCTGGAGCAACTCGTTGATCGACAACTTTATGATGGACGTGCAGGGCAGCGGCTACGTTGATTTCGGTGACGGCCGCCCGATGCGCTTCTTTGGTTACGGCGGCAAGAATGGCTGGGCCTACCACAGTATTGGTAAAGAACTGATCGATCGTGGCGAAGTGAAGCGCGAAGATATGTCGATGCAGGCGATCCGTCAGTGGGCGCAGGAGCATTCGCCGGAGCAGGTACGTAATGTACTGGAGACCAACCAATCCTTCGTGTTCTTTAAGCCGGAAGAGTATGTGCCGGTGCGCGGTGCCAGCGCGGTGCCTTTGATTGCCAAGGCGTCTGTCGCATCCGATCGTTCATTGATTCCCGCAGGCACGGCGCTGTTAGCCGAAGTGCCACAGTTGAACGAGAAGGGCAAATTTAACGGCAAGTATGAGATGCGCCTGATGGTAGCGCTGGATGTTGGCGGCGCGATTAAAGGCCAGCACTTCGACATCTATCAAGGTGTGGGGCCCGATGCCGCGCACCTGGCCGGATTCTATAACCACTATGGCCGTGTTTGGGTGCTGAAAGCCGCGCCGGGTGCTGGGCAGCCGCTGTTCAGTAATCCGCAAAATGGCAATAATGGTTCACTGATTATCGGGGCGAATTGATATTCTTCCCTGCGGTAAATCAGCCGGATGATTCAGCTGATTTGCCATGGGTCGCCAGTCATCGCGATCCAATACGTCCATCACTGTTTCTGTAGGGTGCGCATTTATGCGCACCGCATCAAAAGGTTTGATATGAAAGTAGTCAGCGATGCCTGGCGGCAACGTTTTGGCGGTACGGCACGTCTGTATGGGGAAGAGGCACTGCAACGTTTTGCCGACGCCCATTTTTGTGTGATTGGTATTGGCGGCGTCGGTTCGTGGTCCGCTGAAGCGTTAGCGCGCACCGGGATTGGCAAAATCACGCTGATCGATATGGACGACGTCTGTATTACCAATACCAATCGCCAGATCCATGCCCTGCAAGGCAAAGTGGGACAGGCGAAAACCGAGGTGATGGCGGAGCGTATTCGCGCTATCAATCCGGAGTGCGAAGTGATCTGCATTGATGATTTCATCACGCCGGATAACACCGCTGAAATGCTGTCAGCCGGTTTTGATTACGTGATTGATGCGATTGACAGTGTGCGTCCTAAAGCGTCGCTGATTGCGTGGTGTCGTCGTAACAAGATCCCGCTGATCACCACCGGCGGCGCGGGCGGGCAAATCGATCCGACGCAGATTCAGGTCAGCGATTTAGCCAAAACTATTCAGGATCCGCTGGCGGCAAAACTGCGTGAGCGCCTGAAGAGTGATTTTGGTGTCATCAAGAACAGCAAAGGCAAGTTAGGGATTGATTGCGTGTTTTCCACCGAGGCGCTGGTGTATCCGCAGCTGGATGGCAGTGTTTGTACGTCCAAAAGCACCGCTGAAGGCCCGAAACGTATGGATTGTGCGGCGGGCTTCGGGGCGGCCACCATGGTGACCGCCACCTTTGGTTTTATCGCGGTGTCGCATGCATTGAAGAAATTCCTCGCACGCGCGGCGCGTCAGGCTGCTTGATGCGCCTGTGCCGCACGTTGCACTGCATCTGCCAACGCTTTTAAGCCACTGCTGCGTGAGGCGCTAAGCTGCGCACGCAGGCCTAAGGTATCAAACAACGCCAGCGGATCTTGTGCTAACAGATCGGCTGGCGTTTTGCTTTCCACCGCCGTCAGCAGCACTGCCAGCAAACCGCGCACGATGCGGCCTTCGCTGTCACCGTAAAAGTGCAGCGTGCCATTTGGCAGCAGCTGGCTGCTCAGCCAGACACGATTCTCGCAACCGCTCAGCTCGATCTCTGCCGTCTTCACCTCATCTTCCAGAGCAGGCAGCTGGCGGCTGAGTTGGATCAGCTGGCGATAACGATCCTCCCACTGATGAAAATGAGTAAATTTTTCGGTCAGGCTGGCTTCAGTAATCACATCGCCAAACGGATGCGGGCCGATCAGGGTGGTCATAGGGTTATTCACTCAACAGGTCTACGGCATGATGCATGGCGCGCACCAGCGCATCCACGTCCTGCAAATTATTATAGGGGGCGAACGACACACGCAAGGTGCCGCTGACACCCAGTGCCGCCATTAATGGCTGGGCACAATGCTGTCCGGCGCGCAGTGCGATGTCTTGTTCTGCCAGCAGCGTGACAATATCGCTGTGGTGAATACCCGCGATATCAAACGCCAGCAGACTGGCATTGCCACAACGAAAACTGCGGAAGCCAGGAATTTCGCTTAATTGCTCTTCGGCCAGGCTGGCCAGTTGCTGGCTCCACATCTCGGCTTTTTCTGCGTGATGATGCGATAGCCACTCCAGCGCGGCGCCCAGGCCCACCACGCCCGCAACATTAGGCGTGCCGGCTTCAAATCGCCACGGCACTGCCTGCTGCGTGTAGCCATCAAAGTCGACGTGCGATAACATCTTGCCGCCGCCTTGCCACGCATCCATCTCTTCCAGCAGCTCGGCTTTACCATACAGCGCGCCGATGCCCATCGGGCCATACAGCTTGTGTGCGGAGAAGGCGTAAAAGTCGATATCCAGCGCCTGAACATTGGGAGGCGCATGCACCACACCTTGTGCGCCATCTACCATTACCTTTGCGCCAACATGGTGTGCCAGTGCAATCGCCTGCGCCAGATCCGGACAGCCACCGGTGACATTCGACATCTGCCCAATTGCGAGCAACTTAGTGCGTGCGTTGAGTAAATCAGGCAGTAAACGCATATCGGGCAGACGATCCGCGCCAATCGGCCATTTCACTACTTTCGCACCTGCGGCTTTCGCCACCATCAACCACGGCACCAGATTGGCGTGATGCTCGGCTTCGCTCACCACGATTTCATCGCCGGGTTGTAGGCGAGGAGCCAGCCAGCTGTTAGCCACCAGATTGATGGCTTCTGTGGTTCCACGCGTCCAGACAATCTGACGGTCATCGCCGGCATGAAGCCATCCAGCAACCCGGCCACGCGCCTGCTCATACTGCTCCGTCAGCGCGCGTGCCGCTTTGAACTGGCTGCGATGCACGGTTCCTGCACTCAAGCTGTAAAACTGCGCCGTAGCATCAATCACCGCCTGAGGCTTCAGCGTAGTGGCTGCGCTATCGAGATATACGCCCGCATCGCTTAACGCAGGAAACTGCGCACGGAAGGCAGTTGGGGAGAAGATGGTCATACGAAACCCACTGTATTCAATTTTAGGACCAGGCTGAAACCCGGCCGGTTGGCTGGCAAAGCTGGAAAAGCGCGTTATGCTAATTATTGCAAGGTTTGAACCGAAACCCGCATAACGAATCGACCTTAACCAGTCGATTTCACTTTTTGCTGCCTCTGGTCAGCGTTGCGGGTGGTTTAATGCAATCAATCTGCAAGGAGATAGAAGATGAAAAAACTCGCCGCAGTGCTGGCCGTCTGTACCATGGCCTTTACCCTGGCTGCTTGTTCCAGCAATTATGTCATGCATACCAATGATGGTCGCACCATTGTAGCGGACGGGAAACCGAAAGTTGACGATGAAACCGGTATGATCAGCTATAAAGATGCCAATGGCAACGAGCAGCAGATCAATCGTACGGATGTGAAAGAGATGGTTGAGATGGGTCAGTAAGCAGCAAGCAAAAAAAAGCACCGCAATTTGCGGTGCTACTTAAAATCACTTGGACAGACAGGGTAAATCTACAGGAATTAAAAGCTTGATCTGCAATCGTCAGATCAAAATGCAAACACAACATCACGACCACAAGCCAAAAGCTCTCCAAAAGTCTGCGATCTCTCGCACGTTTCCAGAAATCTTTTCGTTCCGGCTCAGGAAGTGCGGCAACTATAGGTATTTGCTGGAGCTTCCTCAACGGACAAATTATAATGTCTCGGATTAAAATAACTAATACGTAACGACCTTGTATAAGTTGGACTGTTACCTTGTGAATCCGCAGATGGAAAACCATGTCAAAACGCCTTCCACCGCTTAATGCTTTACGCGTCTTCGATGCTGCAGCCCGCCATTTAAGCTTTACTAAAGCCGCTGAAGAGCTGTTTGTCACCCAGGCAGCTGTTAGCCACCAGATTAAATCTCTGGAAGATTTCCTCGGTCTTAAGCTATTTCGACGGAGGAATCGTTCGCTTTTACTGACAGAAGAAGGTCAAAGCTACTATCTGGATATCAAAGAGATCTTCTCTGCTATCAATGATGCAACGCGTAAACTCCAGGCGCGCAGCGCGAAGGGTGCTTTAACCGTCAGCCTGCTGCCCAGTTTTGCCATTCAGTGGCTGGTGCCACGTCTATCCAGCTTTAATATGGCTTATCCGGGCATTGATGTGCGCATCCAGGCGGTCGACCGTGATGAAGAGAAACTGGCCGATGATGTCGACGTGGCGATTTTCTATGGTCGCGGCAACTGGCCAGGTTTGCGCGTTGAGAAACTGTACGCCGAATATTTGCTGCCGGTCTGCTCGCCAATGTGCCTGACTGGCGACAATCCGCTCAAGACACCAGCCGATCTTGCGCACTTTACGCTGCTGCATGATGCTTCGCGCCGCGACTGGCAATCCTATATTCGTCAGTTAGGATTGCAGCACATAAATGTGCAGCAGGGGCCGATTTTCAGCCACAGCGCGATGGTGCTGCAGGCGGCGATTCACGGACAGGGCGTGGCGCTGGCCAATAATGTGATGGCGCAGAGTGAAATTGAAGCCGGACGGCTGGTCTGTCCATTTAATGACGTGTTAGTCAGTAAAAACGCTTTTTATCTGGTTTGTCATGACAGCCAGGCAGAACTGGGTAAAATAGCCGCCTTTCGTCAGTGGATCCTGGAAAAAGCCGCAGCTGAACAAGAAAAATTCCGCTTTCGCTACGATCACTAATGCGTTGAATGCTGCACAGTGATGTACAGTTTCATCTTGAGGAAGAAAGAATGTCCAGTCGTGCCATGTTTGTGTTTGCCGCCATTAGCGGATTCCTGCTGGTGGCATTTGGTGCTTTTGGAGCACATGTGCTGAGCAAATCGCTCGGCCCGGCCGAAATGGCGTGGATCCATACCGGTCTGGAATATCAGGCCTATCACACATTGGCGGTGATTGGTCTGGGTGCGGCGATGCTGCGTCGCGCCAATATCTGGTTTTACTGGAGCAGCGCCGCGCTGGCGCTCGGCACCGTGTTGTTCAGTGGCAGCCTATATTGCTTAGCGCTGTCGCACTTAAAGTTTTGGGTTTTTGTTACGCCAGTAGGAGGATTGTTCTTCCTGATTGGCTGGTTCTTGATGTTGATTGGCGCATTGCGTCTTAAACGAAAGGCGGATCGCCATGAATAAAGTTTTGCTCTATTGCCGTCCTGGCTTCGAGAAAGAGTGCGCGGCAGAAATCAGTGCCAAAGCCGCAGAGCGTGAGGTTTACGGTTTTGCGCGCGTTAAAGATGATTCCGGCTACGTGCTTTATGAGTGCTATCAGCAGGAAGATGCTGAAAAGCTGATTCAAACGCTGCCGTTTGCCGAGCTGATCTTTGCACGTCAGATGCTGGTGGTGGGTGAACTGCTGCGCGACTTGCCGCCAGAAGATCGTATTACCCCGATTGTCGGCATGTTAACCGGTGTGGTGGAGAAGGGCGGTGAGCTGCGTGTTGAAGTGCCGGATACCAATGAAGCGAAAGAACTGACCAAGTTCTGCCGTAAGTTAACCGTGCCGCTGCGTGCCAGCCTGCGTGAGAGCAAAATTCTGCTCAACTACGAATCACCGAAACGTCCGGTGGTGCATGTGTTCTTTATTGCACCCGGTACCTGCTATGTTGGTTATTCGTTGCCAGAGAACAACTCACCGTTCTATATGGGTATCCCGCGCCTCAAGTTCCCGTCGGATGCGCCAAGCCGTTCAACGCTGAAGCTGGAAGAGGCGTTTCACGTCTTCATCCCGGCTGATGAGTGGGATGAACGTTTGGGCAGCGGCATGTATGCCGTGGATCTGGGAGCCTGCCCTGGCGGCTGGACCTATCAGCTGGTCAAGCGCAGCATGTGGGTGTTCGCCGTAGATAACGGTCCGATGGCGCCAAGCCTGATGGATACCGGGCAAGTCACGCACTGTCGTGAAGACGGTTTCAAATACCGCCCGTCGCGCAGTAACATCAGCTGGCTGGTGTGTGACATGGTGGAAAAACCGGTGCGTGTGGCCAGTTTGATGACGGAGTGGCTGGTTAACGGCTGGTGCCGTGAGGCGATCTTCAACCTCAAACTGCCAATGAAAAAGCGTTATGAAGAAGTGACGCAAAATCTGGCTATGATCGATGAGGCGTTGAAAGAAAAGGGCATCAATGCCCAGATCCAGGCACGCCAGCTGTATCACGACCGGGAAGAGATTACCGTGCATGTGCGCCGGCTTTGGGCGGCTGTGGGCGGCCGTCGCGACGAACGCTAATCCTGCTTCATACTTTGCACTACAGCCGCGTTGGCTGCGCTTGCTCGCCCCGGTCACATACTGATGTATGGTCCCGGGGACTCACGCACTTGCCGATCCTGCTTCATACTTTGCACTACAGCAGCGTTGGCTGCGCTTGTTCGCCCCGGTCACATACTGACGTATGGTCCCGGGGACTCACGCACTTGCCGATCCTGCTTCATACTTTGCACTACAGCAGCGTTGGCTGCGCTTGTTCGCCCCGGTCACATACTGACGTATGCTCCCGGGGACTCTCGCGCTTGCCGCCTTGCTGTAGCACAAATTATTTCGCAGGATCTCTCGAGTTATACTCATAGCAGAACAATTTTTTGCACCTACCACCTATCAAGATATTCGCGTGTTTATGTGGCAGAGGGTGCTGCACCTGCCATTCACGGCTTATACCGCAACGTATTTAAATTCCCCTGCAGGACCAAATCGCGTTTTAACGTTGAGACCTGGCGGCAAATCTCAGCTATCTGCTGGTGATCGCGCAGTTTCTTTTGCCACTTTTCCGGGACCTGGTCGAACTGCTGATACAGGGCTTCCAGGGTGCCGAACTGCGTGAGTAAATCGCGGGCGCTTTTGGGGCCGATGCCGGTAACACCGGGGATTTTGCTGCTGCTAATGCCGCACAGCCCCCAGTAATCGGGTAATTGTGCGGGCGTGACGCCAAATTCATGCTCAATAAAGGGCACGTCCAGCCAGCGTTTCTGGAAATAATCGCGGATGCGGATATTGGGTGCCAGCAACTGGCAATAGCCTTTGTCGGTGGAGACGATCGTCGCCTGATGTCCGGCATCGGCCATTTTCACTGCCAGCGTGGCGGCAAGATCGTCGGCTTCATCCAAATCAGCGACCCAGCAAGGCACGCCGATAGCCTCAAAGGCCTGCTGGATAACGGGCATCTCCATTTGCAAATCATCCGGCATTGGTGGGCGGCCCGCTTTGTAATCGGGCAGTAGCTGATGTCGCCAGCCAGGGTGACGATCGTGGCTATCGAATACCGCCACGACGTGCGTCGGTTGCGTGTGGCCTAATAGCTGATGCAGCGCGGCGACGCAGGCTTCGCGGCAGGGTGTGCCTTGAACGGCATGCAAACGGCGGATCAGGTTCAGCGCATCAATAATCAGAAGATGAAACGACATAGTGATAGCGGCAGCCCGCAGGCTGCCTTCCTGGTGGGTTATTTAATGATTTCGTAGCAGGGGATGTAGGCGCTGCCCGGCAGCTTCATACGCTGTTGTGCGACGAAGCCCTGCAGTAGCTCATCCATGCGATGCATGATGTCCGCGTCACCCTGAAGCTGGTAGGGGCCTTTCTCACGAATTTCGCGGATACCCACTTCCTTGACGTTTCCAGCAACGATACCAGAGAAGGCGCGACGCAAATCTGCCGCCAGTTTCTCCGCAGGCTGGTTGGGGAACAGTTTCAGATTGGCCATATTTTCGTGCGTGGGCAGGAAGGGAACCTGCAACTCTGGCGCGATACGAATCGACCAGTTAAAGCTGTAGGCATCGCCAGTTTCACGACGATACTCTTTCACCTGCGGCATCGCTTTCTTCATCAGACGCGCCACTTCAGCCGCATCATCAATGATGATTTTGTAGTGCTTACGTGCAGTTTCGCCCAGCGTGTTGACGATGAAATCATCCAGTACGCGGAAGTAGTCGGCACTCTCTTTGGGTCCGGTCAGAATCAGCGGCAATACCTGATCGCTGTTGTGCGGATTCATCAGAATGCCCAGCAAATACAGCAACTCTTCTGCCGTGCCGACGCCGCCAGGGAAAATCACAATACCATGGGCGATGCGTACAAAGGCTTCGAGGCGTTTTTCGATATCCGGCATGATGATCAGTTCATTCACCAGCGGATTAGGTGGCTCAGCCGCGATGATGGACGGCTCAGTCAGACCAATGAAACGGCTGTCATGATAGCGCTGCTGAGCATGGCCCACCGCTGCACCTTTCATCGGCGCTTCCATTACGCCAGGCCCGCAGCCAGTACAGATGTTAAGCTCGCGCAGGCCCATTTGCGTGCCGACATTACGGCAATACTGATATTCCACGGCGTTAATCGAGTGGCCACCCCAGCACACCACGGTGTTGGGATATTCGCCGATGTGCAGCGCACGCGCGTTACGCAGGATTGAGAACACCTGATTGGTAATGTGCGCGGAATCATCAGCGTTCTGCTGATCGCTGCGCTCAAGCTGGCCATTCACAAACAGGATATCGCGCAGCACGGCAAACAGGTTGGCCTGCAATGAGCGGATGATACGGCCATCTACAAAGGCTTCTTCAGGCGGATTAATCAGTTCGAGCTTTACGCCACGCTCACGGCGCAGCACGTTGATATCAAAGCTTTCAAAGCGGGAGAGCAGTTCCTGACTACTGTCGGTCTGGCTGCCGGAGTTGAGCACCGCTAATGAGCAGTTGCGAAAAAGCTGGTAAAGGTCGCTGCTGGCCGTTTGCTTCAGCATGTCGACTTCCAACTGGGAGAGCAGATCCATTGAGCCAAGCGGGCTGATATGTGTAATCAAGAGAACTCCTTTACACGCAAATGCGTGACGGGTGACGCTGCGCTTAACCTGCTGAACGCAGTGACGAAAATCCTTCGGGACGCAGGTCTAAACCTTAGCGCCTTTGACAGAGTAACGTTGTCCGCAGTGAATGCTCAAGTGGAACCGCGCATCCGTGCTGCGGCCTGCGAGGCGTCTCGCAATCTGTTACTGACGTACCAGACGGGAAAATCCTGGAGAGAAGGGAACGTTGCTGCGCCACGGGTTGATATCCAGCCCACCACGGCGCGTATAGCGTGCATAGACGGTCAGGGACTCTGGTTGGCAAAAGCGTTGGATGTCGTTGAAAATACGCTCAACGCACTGTTCGTGGAATTCATTGTGCTGGCGGAAGGAGATCAGATAACGCAGCAGGGCTTCGCGATCGATACGCGGGCCTTTATAGCGAATCATCACTGAACCCCAATCGGGCTGATGAGTGATCAGACAGTTGGATTTCAGCAAATGGCTCACCAGCGTTTCTTCAACCACTTCACTGCCCGCAGCCTGCGCTAAATAATCGGCATTGAAAGCATAGTCGTGGATCTCGATATCCTGTTCGTCGATGACATCGCCGTTGAAATGGCCGATCGGCTGGCCTTCCACTTCGCCCAGACGGAACAGCGCCACGCTGACCTCGCCATTGGCGCAGGCGCGTAGATCACGCTCGAGTGTCTGTCGCACTTCGCCCCAGTCAGCGAAACGCGTCTGGTTAAAACTGTTAAGATAGAGCTTAAAGCTCTTGGACTCGATCAGGTTTTCGCTGTCCGCGCGCAGCACCACTTCGCCCACCGCCACTTGCGGCACGCCTTTGCTGTTTAGCCAGGAGAGTTCGTACAGCGTCCAGATATCTGCGCCCTGAAACGGCAGGTTATCTGGGTAAAGCCCAAGCGGTTCACGATTCAGGCTGCGCGGCACCGATTGCAGCAGCGTGTTATCGTAGTGATCAACATAAGCCGTGGGCTTACCTAACGTCAGGCCGCTTAACGCCTGATCGCGGTTTTCAGAAGACATATCGGTTACCACTAAATTCCATCAAAGTGGCTAAGTGTAACCGATCACAAGCGAGAAGATGAATGATGCAGCAAACCGCAGATGCCCTGCGTGAGTTTACCGCCCGTTATGTGCAACATTGGCAGCAGCAGGCAGGACATCTGCCCGCCAGTGAGGATCTGCTGGGTGTGCCATCCCCCTGTGTTGTCAGCACGCTGGATGATCGTGTTCTGTGGCAACCACAGCCGTTTACCTTGCCAGCGACCCTGGAAGCCGTCGAGCGAGCGCTGGAAATTCAGCTGCACTCTGATATCAATGCCTTTTACACCTCGCAATTTGCCGGTGATATGACCGCGACCTTTCAACAGCAGCCGGTTACTTTGTTACAGGTGTGGAGCGAATCAGACTTTACCCGCTTGCAGGAGAATCTGATTGGCCATCTGGTGATGAAGCGCCGCTTAAAACAGAGTCCAACATTATTTATTGCTACTACTGAATCGGAGCAGGATGTGATTGCTCTGTGTAACCTTTCAGGTGAAGTTATTCTTGAACAGCCTGGTAGTAAAAAGCGTCAGGTACTGGCCACGAGCATTCAGACATTTCTTAATGATTTACAACCGGTTAGTACCTGAGTGGCAGATTTCGCAGGTTGGGTTTGTAAGAGATCTCTCACATTAGGTGTGAGAGATCGCTAGATCATCTTGCAGCCATCCGGAAGATAAAGATGTAAAAATATTGTGAATCATAAGCTTATGGCATCACTCCTAAAATTAGTAGTGTGAGAAATCTATTAACGCGACTTACTAACTTGTTATTGCGATGGTTTCTGACAGAATAGTCACCACTGGCAGGATGCTGGGGATTAAAGAGACGTTCAGGAGAATGTCAGCCAGGAGGCAGGAACGTAACGGAGTTTACGGCACATGGAAGGCTTCAGGATGAAGCAGGACACTCAGGATTGAGTCAGGGACACCTCCAGGACGGAGAATGAGAGCCACGTGGATGGTGGTGGGCCAGGATGCTAAGGATAACTGTCACGATGACAGGCAATGGAAAGCAGAGGAAGAGTTGTCATGGATGAGCAGGGAGCACAGCGGTGGCGGGAATGCTGCGAACGAAACCGGGAGCACTGTAATCACAGTGCTCCCTTTTTTTATGCCTTTTTTGCAGCGTGAACGACTAATGGTATGCTTGCCGCCCAATTTTTCTCTGGAGGTGGCGTATGTCGTCGCAAATGATTATTCAACAGCTGCAGCAGATCGAAGCGGTGATGCGCGAACACGGCCACTGGCAGACGCAATCCCCTGAGGCGGCAGCCTTCGCCAGCACTGAACCTTTTTGTCTCAATACCATGGAGCCGCTAGAGTGGCTGCAATGGGTGCTCATCCCACGCTTTTCTGCGCTAATCGAAGCTGGCGCGCCACTGCCGCAGAATTTCTCTGTGACGCCTTACTATGAAGTCGCGTTACCAGCCACCACGTCAGGCCATGCAGTCCTGTTGCTGACATTAGGGCAGTTTGACGCGCTTTTTCAGGATCCGACCTCTTAATGTTAGAAATCCTTTATCAAGATGAGTGGCTGGTCGCCGTCAATAAACCCTCAGGTTGGCTAGTGCATCGTAGCTGGCTCGATCGCGACGAGAAAGTGGTGGTGATGCAAACGGTACGCGATCAAATTGGTCAGCACGTATTTACCGTACATCGTCTCGATCGCCCCACCTCCGGCGTGCTGTTAATGGCGCTCTCCAGCGAAGTGGCGCATTTGCTGTCACAGCAGTTCGAGCAGCATAAAATGCAGAAGACCTATCACGCAGTGCTGCGTGGTTGGCTGGATGGCAGCGCGACGCTCGACTACCCGCTGATCGAAGAGCTGGATAAAATTGCCGATAAGTTCGCGACTCAGGAACGTATCGCACAGGAAGCCGTCACCGACTATCGCTCGCTGGCACAGGTGGAAATGCCTGTGGCGATCAGCCGTTACGACAGCGCGCGTTATACCCTGGTGGAGATGTCACCGCATACCGGCCGCAAACATCAGCTGCGTCGCCATATGGTGCACCTGCGCCATCCGATTATTGGCGATAGCGCCCATGGCGATTTGCGGCAGAACCGGGGTGCAGCAGAACACTTTGGTATGAATCGATTGATGCTGCATGCCAGCGCACTCAGCCTGACGCATCCGGTGACCGGAGAACCTTTGGTAATTCGCGCGGGGTTGGATCGCGTCTGGCAAGGCATGCTGCAACAGTTTGGCTGGCAGGAGCAGATCCCTGACGTTCCCAGGGTTGAGTTTGCCGACGAGGCAGTCCAGGATAAGCCAACAGAATAAAGGAGCGGCAAGATGGCAAAGATTGGCATTTTTACAGGTACGGTTTACGGCAATGCATTGCTGGTAGCGGAAGAAGCGCAGCCGGTACTGGAAGAGCAAGGCCACGAAGTGAAAGTCTTTGAAGATCCGTCACTGGCGGATTGGCAGGCTTACAGCAAGGATGTGGTGCTGATTGTCACTTCCACCACCGGCCAGGGTGATTTCCCGGACAATATTGCTCGTTTGTATGTGCAGGTACGCGATGAAGTCGGTTACCAGCCGGAGTTGCGTTATGGCGTGATTGCGTTGGGTGACAGCAGCTATGACAACTTCTGCGGTGCGGGCAAAACCTTTGATGCCACCTTGCAGGAACAGAGTGCCAAACGCATCGGTGATGTACTACTGGTGGATGCCACAGAAGATCCAGAGCCTGAGTCAGTAACTACACCGTGGGTTGAGAACTGGGGTAAACTGCTGTAATTCTGCCTTCGCGTTGGCTCTTGCAAGCGACCATAGGCAATCTAAAGGGCCTGAAAATGAGGTGATGATATTTCAGGCCCTCCAGATTGTTCCTCTCTCCGATGTTGGGAGAGGGGCAAATGGCCATCAGGTCACCGGTGCCGGATTAAACACCGCCAGCTGATTGCGGATTCCCCAGCGATCGGACCAGGTTTGTTTGCGACCACTGGCAATCTCCAGAATCAACTCAAACAACCGCCAGCCCACCTGCTCAATACTCTCCTCGCCGGTAGCAATGGTGCCCGCATTGATATCCATCAGATCGTGCCAGCGCTCAGCCAGCGCATTGCGTGTCGCCATCTTAATTACCGGAATCGCAGCCAGACCATATGGCGTGCCGCGGCCGGTGGTGAACACCTGCAAGGTGATCCCGGATGCCATCTGCTGGGTGCCGCAGACAAAATCACTGGCCGGTGTTGCCGCATAGATCAAACCGCGCTTTGTCGGGCGCTGACCGGGTGACAGCACTTCCACAATCGGGCTGCGGCCTGATTTGGCTATCGAACCGAGCGCTTTCTCCACCACGTTCGCCAGTCCACCTTTCTTATTCCCCGGCGAAGGGTTGGCGCTGCGATCGGTTTGTCCCTGGCTGAGATAATCGTCATACCACGCCATCTCTTCCAGCAGACGTTGACCGACGTTTTCATCGACCACGCGCGGCGTCAGCAGATGTATCGCATCGCGTACTTCGGTCACCTCAGAGAACATCACCGTGGCACCGCAGCGCACCAGCAAATCAGAGGCGAAGCCGACAGCCGGGTTGGCGGTGACGCCGGAAAACGCATCGCTGCCGCCGCATTGCGTGCCAATCACCAGTTCTGATGCCGGGCACGTTTCACGCTGGCGCTGATTAAGCTTCTTCAAATGGCGTTCGGCGACTTGAAGAATCTCATCCACCATCGCGCCGAAACCGACATGACGCTCATCCTGCAAACGCACAATGTCATGATCATCCAGCGAAATCGCCTGTACATCCGGCGTGCCGGTTAGCAGACGCTCTGGCTGTAACTTCTCGCAGCCGAGACTGACGATCATCACTTCGCCACCAAAATTTGGGTTGAGCGCGAGGTTATGAATGGTGCGGATTGGCACCACCGCAGCGGGCGCGTTGATCGCCACACCACAGCCATAAAGATGGTTCAGTGCCACCACGCCATCGACGTTGGGATAGCGCGGCAGCAGATCGCGTTCAATGATTTGCACTACGTAATCTACGACGCCAGCCACACAGTGCACGCTGGTGGTAATACCGAGCAGATTGCGCGTTCCCACGCTGCCATCGGCGTTGCGATAACCCTCAAAGGTGTAACCTTCGAGCGGTGGCAGATCGGGGGGAACATTGTTCGCCAGGGGTAAACTGTTGAGCGGAGGCGCTTCGGGTAGCGCCACCAGCGATTCTTCAATCCAGCTGCCTTGTGCAATCGGGCGCAACGCGGTGCCAATCACTTCGCCGTAGCGCAGGATGACGCCGTTTTCAGGAATATCCACCAGCGCCACTTTATGTCCCTGCGGCACGTGTTCAGTGAGCCGCAAGCCATCTTCAAAGTGGGTGCCAGCGGGTGACCCCTGATTGTTGACCACGATCGCCACGTTGTCGGCATCGTGTACTTTTATATAAAGCGGTTTCTCTGTTAGCGGTCGGTTCATTGCTCACCTTCCAGTGCGTCGCGCTGTACATGGCAGCGCGTTGTAAATGCTTCCGTCACGTCATCATTTTTTGCCAGCCTCAGTATATGCAGGGGTATTGGCCAGCGCATTGTGCAACTGACTGGCTTTTAGCGGTTTTAATCGCGGAGTTTGGTTCGTTTATCCAAATACAAGTGAACGGACTCACAAAGCGCACGTTGACTGGCTGCTTCTTAATCAATTCATGGGTGAAAAATCAGGTTCCGTGAGCTACGCCGCAGGGATATGTGCAATTGCCATAAAATCCGTATCAATCACCGCTCATCATCATGCGTTCTTCCAATGCCTCGTGGTGGGGCTGTTCCTATACTGATTCTCGTTCTTCAACGTTTGGTTATTTGTCACGACGCATCATCGTTTTGCCATAACAACAATCGCCGTGTTTAACCCGACATCATTCTGATACCCAACGCGATGTGTATGCAGTCAGAGTGAATGTAGCGTTCGCTATATTTCAGGAGTGCAACATGAATAGTTTCAGCCAGACAGCGGAAGCGGTGCAAAAACGCACCAACGCCCGTTACTGGATTGTGGTGATGTTATTTATCGTCACTTCATTCAACTACGGTGACCGTGCAACCATTTCGATTGCCGGTTCCGCGATGTCTAAAGATATCGGCCTCGATTCGGTCGGTCTCGGCTATATCTTCTCCGCCTTCTCATGGGCTTACGTTATTGGACAAATTCCTGGCGGCTGGCTGCTCGACCGCTTTGGCTCAAAACGCGTCTACTTCTGGAGTATTTTCCTCTGGTCGCTGTTCACCCTGCTGCAGGGCTTTGTCGATCTGTTCAGCGGCTTCGGCATCGTGGTTTCACTGTTCCTGCTGCGCTTTATGGTCGGCCTGGCTGAGGCCCCGTCGTTCCCGGGTAACAGCCGAATTGTTGCGGCCTGGTTCCCGGCACAAGAGCGTGGGACTGCCGTGGCGATTTTTAACTCGGCGCAGTATTTCGCCACGGTGATCTTCGCACCGATCATGGGCTGGCTGGTGGCCGAGGTAGGCTGGGCACATGTGTTCTGGTTTATGGGCGGTCTGGGCATCATCCTGAGCTTCGTCTGGTTGAAGTTTATGCACGACCCGAACAACCATCCGGGCGTCAACAAAGCCGAGCTGGAGTATATGGAACAGGGCGGTGCGCTGATCAACATGGATGCCAAAAAGGCCGAGCGCAAAGTGAGCTGGGACGAGAAGTGGTTCCAAATCAAGCAGCTGCTGGCGACTCGCATGATGTGGGGCATCTACCTCGGACAGTACTGCGTGAATGCGCTGACCTACTTCTTTATCACCTGGTTCCCGGTGTATCTGGTGCAGGCACGCGGCATGTCGATTCTGAAAGCAGGCATGATCGCCTCGATTCCCGCCATCTGCGGCTTCCTGGGCGGCGTGTTAGGTGGTGTGATTTCCGATTACCTGATGCGTAAAACCGGTTCGCTGAACATTGCGCGTAAGACGCCAATTGTGGTCGGCATGCTGCTCTCCATCAGCATGGTGATGTGTAATTACACCGACACCGAATGGGTGGTGGTGCTGTTTATGGCAATGGCGTTCTTCGGCAAGGGCATTGGCGCGCTGGGCTGGGCAGTGATGGCGGATACCGCACCGAAAGAGATCAGTGGTTTGAGCGGCGGCTTGTTCAACATGTTCGGCAACTTCTCCGGCATCGTCACGCCAATTGCTATCGGCTACATCATCGCCGCTTCCGGTTCTTTCGAAGGTGCGCTGATTTATGTGGGGATTCACGCCTTTGTCGCTGCATTTAGCTTCCTGTTCATTACGGGCGATATCAAACGTATTGAACTGAAACACCGAGCATAAGGACGAGATATGAATACGCAAAGTAGCCCGGTGATCACCGATATGCAGGTGATTCCGGTTGCCGGTTACGACAGCATGCTGCTGAACATTGGCGGTGCGCACAGCGCCTGCTTCACCCGCAACATTGTGGTGTTGACCGACAGCGATGGTCACACTGGCGTTGGTGAAGCGCCGGGCGGCGAGACCATCTATCAAACGCTGATGGAGGCGATTCCGCAGGTCAAAGGCCAACAGGTGGCGCGCATGAACCGCCTGGTGCAGCAGGTGCACAAAGGCAATCAGTCGGCGGATTTCGATACCTTCGGTAAAGGTGCCTGGACCTTCGAACTGCGCGTCAACGCGGTCGCCGCGCTGGAAGCGGCACTGCTGGATTTGCTGGGCCAATGCCTCGGCGTGCCGGTGGCAGAATTGCTCGGCCCGGGCCAGCAGCGTGATGAAGTGACGGTACTCGGTTATCTGTTCTATCTCGGCGATCGACGCAAAACCGATTTGCCCTATCTGACCGGTGAAGGTGCCAGCCATGACTGGTATCACCTGCGGCATCAGGAAGCGCTGACGCCAGAAGCGGTGGTGCGCCTGGCGGAAGCGGCACAGGACAAATACGGTTTCAAAGATTTCAAACTGAAGGGCGGCGTATTGCCGGGCGAGCAGGAGATTGAATCCGCGGCCGCCCTGAAAAAACGTTTCCCGGAGGCGCGCATCACCGTCGATCCCAATGGTGCCTGGACGCTCGATGAAGCCATTCGTTTATGCAAAGGCATGGGCGATGTGCTGACCTACGCTGAAGACCCGTGCGGTGCCGAACAGGGCTATTCTGGCCGCGAAGTGATGGCGGAGTTCCGCCGGGCCACCGGATTGCCGGTCGCCACCAATATGATCGCCACTAACTGGCGTGAGATGAATCACGCGGTGATGCTCAACTCAGTGGATATTCCGCTGGCCGATCCGCACTTCTGGACGCTAAGCGGCGCGGTGCGTGTGGCGCAACTGTGTGATGACTGGGGCTTAACCTGGGGTTGCCACTCCAACAACCACTTCGATATTTCGCTGGCGATGTTCACCCACGTTGGCGCGGCGGCACCGGGCAAACCCACCGCTATCGATACCCACTGGATCTGGCAGGAAGGCGATCAGCGCCTGACCAAAGAGCCGCTGCAAATCCGCAACGGCAAGATTGCCGTGCCGGATAAGCCAGGCCTCGGCGTCGAGCTGGATTGGGATCGCCTGCATCAGGCCAATGCCCTGTACAAATCACTGCCGGCGGGATCGCGTAACGACGCCACGGCGATGCAGTATCTGGTTCCCGGTTGGTCATTCGACCGTAAGCGTCCGGCCTTCGGTCGCCGTCATGCATAAGGAGCAGGAAATGAGTCAGACACCAAAAATCACATCGCTGCAGGTCATTCCGGTGGCCGGTCACGACAGCATGTTGCTGAATCTGAGCGGTGCCCATTCGCCGTTTTTCACCCGTAACATCGTCATCATCAAGGACAACGCCGGCCACACCGGCGTGGGCGAAATTCCGGGCGGCGAGAAAATTCGTCAGACGCTGGAAGATGCGGCGGCGCTGGTGGTGCAGAAAACCGTGGGTGAATACAAAAACATCCTCAATCTGGTGCGCAGCACCTTTGCCGACCGCGATTCCAGCGGACGCGGTAATCAGACCTTTGACCTGCGCACCACCATCCATGTGGTGACCGGCATTGAAGCGGCGCTGCTGGATCTGCTCGGTCAGCATCTGGGCGTCAACGTTGCCTCGCTGCTTGGCGATGGCCAGCAGCGTGACCGCGTGGAGATGCTGGGTTATCTGTTCTACGTTGGCGACCGCACCAAAACCTCGCTGCCGTATCAGAGCCAGGAGACGGACAAGTGCGATTGGTATCGCCTGCGCCATGAAGAGGCGCTGACGCCGGATACCGTGGTGCGTCTGGCCGAAGCCGCGTATGAGAAATATGGCTTCAACGATTTCAAACTGAAAGGCGGCGTGCTGCGCGGTGGCGAAGAAGCCGAAGCCGTCACGGCGCTGGCTAAACGCTTCCCACAGGCGCGCGTCACGCTCGATCCCAACGGTGCCTGGTCGCTGAATGAAGCGATCATCCTTGGTAAGCAACTCAAAGGCGTGCTGGCCTACGCGGAAGATCCGTGCGGCGCCGAGCAGGGCTATTCGGGCCGCGAAGTGATGGCGGAATTCCGTCGCGCGACCGGTATGCCGACTGCCACCAATATGATCGCTACCGACTGGCGTCAAATGGGCCACACGCTGTCACTGCAATCGGTGGACATCCCGCTGGCCGATCCGCATTTCTGGACCATGCAGGGCTCGGTGCGCGTGGCGCAGATGTGCCACGACTTCGGCCTGACCTGGGGTTCGCACTCCAACAACCACTTCGATATCTCGCTGGCGATGTTCACCCACGTGGCGGCAGCTGCGCCGGGCGCGATTACCGCCATCGATACCCACTGGATCTGGCAGGAGGGCAATCAGCGCCTGACCAAAGAGCCGTTCCAGATCAAAGGCGGCATGGTGCAGGTGCCGCAAAAACCGGGTCTTGGCGTCGAGCTGGATATGGATCAGGTGATGCAGGCCAATGCGCTGTATCAGAAACACGGTTTGGGCGCGCGCGACGATGCGCAGGCGATGCAGTTCCTTGTGCCGAACTGGACATTCGATAACAAGCGTCCGTGCCTGGTGCGCTAACGTTTCCGGCGCCCCGTGCGGGCGCCTGTTGTAACAGACAGGAGTAAAGACAATGAGCAATGCCTGGCCGAACCATTTTCGTCGTCGTTTGCAGGCAGGGGAAACCCTGATTGGTAGCTGGTGTGCGCTTGCCAGCCCGATTTCCACCGAAGTTCTGGGGCTGGCAGGCTTTGACTGGCTGGTGCTGGATGGTGAACATGCGCCGAACGACATCACCACCTTTATCCCGCAGTTGATGGCGCTGAAAGGCAGCCACAGCGCGCCGGTGGTGCGTCCACCGTGCAACGAACCGATCATCATCAAACGCCTGCTGGATATTGGCTTCTATAACTTCCTGGTGCCATTTGTGGAAACCGAGGAAGAGGCGATTCGCGCCGTGGCCTCAACGCGCTATCCGCCATCGGGCATTCGCGGCGTGTCGGTTTCGCATCGCAGCAATATGTACGGCACGCTGCCGGATTATAACGCCACCATCAATGACAACATCACGGTGCTGGTGCAGATCGAAACGCAGCAGGCCGTGGATAACATCGATGCGATTGCTGCTGTTGACGGCGTGGATGGCATCTTTGTCGGACCGGGCGATCTCTCGGCGGCGATGGGCTATCTCGGTCAGCCTGCACATCCTGAAGTGCTGAAGGTGATCAAACATATCTTTGAACGTGCCAAAGCAGCGGGCAAGCCGAGCGGGATTCTGGCGCCGGTGGAAGCCGACGCACGCCGTTATCTCGAATGGGGCGCCACATTCGTTGCCGTGGGCAGCGATCTCGGTGTTTTCCGCAACGCCACTCAGGCGCTGTGCGACAAATTTAAGAAATAACTGACGAAGAGGAAAGGCAATGAAAATTGGATTTATCGGCCTCGGTATTATGGGCAAACCGATGAGTAAAAACCTGGTGAAAGCCGGTTATTCACTGGTCGTTCGCGATCACAACGTCAGCAATGAAGCCGAACTGGTGGAGCTGGGTGCTACCGTGGCGAAAACGCCAAAAGAGGTGGCTGAGCAGGTCGATGTGTTGATCACCATGGTGCCGAATTCACCACAGGTGAAGGAAGTGTGCCTCGGCGCCAACGGCATTATCGAAGGTGCGAAGGCGGGTCTGATCGTCATCGACATGAGTTCCATCGCGCCGCTGGCCAGCCGTGAAGTGCACGATGCGCTGGCTGAGAAAGGTATCAAGATGCTCGATGCGCCGGTCAGCGGCGGCGAGCCGAAAGCCATTGAGGGCACGCTGTCCGTGATGGTCGGTGGTGATAAAGCGGTGTTCGATCAGTGCTACGACATCATGAAAGCCATGGCGGGATCGGTGGTGCATACCGGTGATATCGGTGCAGGCAACGTCACCAAGCTGGCAAATCAGGTGATTGTGGCGCTGAATATCGCGGCCATGTCCGAAGCGCTGTCGCTGGCAACCAAAGCGGGCGTGAATCCGGAGCTGGTATATCAGGCCATTCGTGGCGGACTGGCAGGCAGCACGGTGCTGGACGCCAAAGCACCGATGGTACTGGACCGTAACTTCAAGCCAGGCTTCCGTATTGACCTGCATATCAAAGACCTGGCGAATGCGCTGGATACCTCACACGGCATTGGCGCGCATCTGCCGCTGACTGCTGCGGTGATGGAAATGATGCAGGCGCTGAAAGTCGACGGCAAGGGCACATCTGACCATAGTGCGCTGGCTTGCTATTATGAAAAATTAGCTCAGGTCGAGATCACCCGGTAGTTTGCCTGTCCGGTGTCTGCGGATGCCGGACGGCTTACTGCATTAGCAGGACGGAACTCCGTCACCCATCGCGCTCGGATTGCCTATGAAAATTGTCATCGCACCGGATTCATATAAAGAGAGTTTGTCCGCCCTGGAAGTGGCTGCGGCGATTGAAGCGGGATTTAGCGAGATTTTTCCCGACGCCGAATACGTGAAAATACCGGTCGCCGACGGTGGTGAAGGCACGGTAGAAGCCATGGTGGCGGCGACGCAGGGAAGTATTGTCAGATTAACCGTGACCGGACCACTCGGTGCGCCTGTTGAGGCCTTTTACGGATTATCGGGTGATGAGCGCAGCGCCTTTATTGAAATGGCGGCAGCCAGCGGTCTGGAACTGGTGCCTGCCGCGCAGCGTGACCCGCTGATCACCAACTCTTATGGCACCGGCGAGCTGATTAAAAACGCGCTCGACCGCGGTGTTGAACATATCATTATTGGCATTGGCGGCAGCGCCACCAATGATGGTGGGTCCGGCATGATGCAGGCGCTGGGTGCCCGTTTGCTGGACCAACAAGGCAATGAGATTGCCTTTGGCGGCGGTGCGTTACCCCAGTTAGCGCGCATCGAAATCGACCAGCTGGATAAGCGCATTCAGCAGTGCCGCATCGAAGTGGCCTGCGATGTCACCAATCCTTTGACCGGTGAAGAGGGCGCCTCGGCGATTTTTGGTCCACAAAAAGGGGCCACGCCGGAGCTGGTAAAGCAACTGGATAAAGCGCTGGCGCATTACGCTGAGATTATCCATCGCGATTTAGATATCGATGTAATGCACATCGCCGGCGGCGGTGCAGCGGGTGGCATGGGCGCGGCGCTGCATGCATTTTGTCAGGCCGAGCTGCGTCGCGGTATTGAGATCGTGACCGAAGCCCTGGGATTAGCCGATCAGGTGAAAGATGCCGATTTGGTGATCACCGGCGAAGGGCGCATTGATAGCCAGACGATTAACGGTAAAGTGCCGATTGGCGTGGCGAAAGTGGCGAAGCAGTTCAATAAGCCGGTGATTGGTATCGCCGGGAGTTTAACCGCAGATGTTGGCGTGGTGCATCAGCACGGGCTGGACGCGGTGTTTAGCGTGCTGTTTAGCATAGGCTCGCTGGAAGATGCGCTGGCCAATGCCGCGCAAAATGTGCGACTCACTGCGCGTAATGTGGCGGCGACGATCAAGCTAGGGCAAGAACTGTAACCCGGCGCGAACCGTAGCGGCGCGACGTATCGCACGTGTTTACCGGATGCGGTGCCGCGCTGCTTCAGATAACGCACGATTTATCGCGCGTGTTTACCGGATGTGTTGCCGTACTGCTTCAGACTACACACGATTTATCGCGCGTGTTAACCGGATGTGGCGCAGTGCCGCTTCAGGTAACGCACGATAAATCGCGCCGCACCAAGTCTGAAAACTCCATCACATGACGCCCAACACCTTCCGCGCTTCACGCGCCACGTTCGCCATCTCATCACTCAATTCAAGCAATTCCGGCTCCAGCGCTTCAATATCGCTCTCCTGATGCAGGCTCTTCTCTAGCTGCTGGCACAGCTGTTTCAATCGTGGCACGCCGCTGTAGCTGGCGCTGCCGTGCAGCTTATGGATGATCTCGCGCAGGCCAACAACATCGTTACTGGCCATGCAACTCTCCACGCGATCTTCCACTTCCGGCAGGAAATCCAGCAGCATTTGCAGCAGATCGCGTGCCAGATCCGGTTTATTGGCGGCCTGGCGCAGCGCCAGTGTCCAGTCGAGCGACGGCGCAACATCGGGCAACAGTGTCGCTGTTGCCGTGGGATTCGGAGCATAACGCTGCAACAGCTGACTCAATTTACCTTCATCAATCGGCTTCGCCAGATAATCATTCATTCCGGCACCAATCAGCTGCTGACGTTCGCCATCCAGTGCATGTGCGGTGACCGCGACAATCGGTGTATTCGCATGCAGCGGCAGGCTGCGGATAATTTCACTGGCGCGAATGCCATCGATATCCGGCATCTGGATATCCATCAAAATCACATCCAGCTTATGTAACCGCGCCTGTCGGATGGCTTGTTCCGCGTTATCACACAGAATGATGTGCTGAACCTGCTCCTCCAGCAGAGCGCCAATTAATTTCAGATTGGCAGGATTGTCATCCACCGCCATCACCGTCAGCGGCTGGCGGGTACTGTGCGGTAAGGCATCGTTATGCAGACTGTGCAAATCCAGTAGCATCGGCAGCAGGCGTGTCAGTGAAACCGGTTTGGCAATACAGCCCGCAATGCCCCGCGCGCGCAGATCGTCGGCAAACAGCATCATCTCGCTCGGAAGTGCCAGCAGCACTGAGTCGGCATGCGCGCGCAGGCGCTGAATCAAAGCATCCGGTAGCGTCGCGGGATGCGGATCGCTCACCGGTAATCCCATTAACAGCAGTGGGAAGCGGGTATCCGGCAACTCTTCCAGCGAAGCGAAATGCTGCACTTGCAGCGGCGTGATGCTGAGCATCTCCTGAACCGCTTTCGCTACCGCAGCATGCGGTTCGATATAGGCTAATGGGGTGGCACGCAGATCTTCCAGCATGCGCGG
Organism: Pantoea sp. alder81; assembly: GCF_020179835.1. Classification (GTDB taxonomy): domain Bacteria; phylum Pseudomonadota; class Gammaproteobacteria; order Enterobacterales; family Enterobacteriaceae; genus Pantoea. The sequence continues at coordinate 301,109 of NZ_JAIUDA010000006.1, forward strand.
GATCGGTGGCGCGTTAGGATTGAGATCGAGATGGACGTGCACCCAGAAAGTGGATCCCTGATTCTGACGGCTGTGGAAGGCAATCTCGCCGCCCATTTCAGACACCAGTTTTTGCGTAATCACCAGGCCTAATCCGGTGCCGCCATGGCGCCGCGAAATACTCGCATCCGCCTGACGGAAAGCCTGGAACAGCTGCGACTGCTGCTGCTCGGAAATACCAATGCCGGTGTCGTGAATCTGAATTTCCAGCCCGACGCGCGTATTGCTCAGGCTGCGCAACTCGACGCGCAAATCGATATGGCCCGTTTCGGTAAATTTAATCGCATTGCCAATCAGATTGATCATGATCTGCTGTAACCGCAGCGGGTCACCAATCACATTATCCGGCACCTGTTTTTCCAGGCAGACGGTGATCTCTAATCCCTTGTCATGTGCTGAAGGTGCCAGCAGCACCAGGGTTTCATCCAGCGTGGCGCGCAGCGGGAACGGGATCGATTCCAGCACCAGCTTGCCCGCTTCGAGCTTCGAAAAATCCAGCACATCGTTGATGATGCTCAGCAGGTTGTTGGCCGAGCGCTCAATGGTGCTCATATAATCGCGCTGGTTGGTACTTAACCCGGTTTTCAGCATCTGGCGGGTAAAGCCAATCACGCCATTCAACGGCGTTCGCAACTCGTGCGACATATTGGCGAGGAACTCTGATTTGATACGTGCGGCTTCCTGCGCGCGCTTCTTCGCCAAATCCAGTTCGACGTTTTGAATCTCCAACTGCTCCAGCGTTTCACGCAGATCGTAAGTGGCCTGATCAATATTCTGCTGCATCTCTTCATGGTAAGCGGTGAGCGACATCGCCATGGCGTTGATGCCGTTTTTCAAAATACTCAGCTCACCCAGCATATAGCCATCAACGCGGCTGTCGAGCTGGCCACGGCGTATGCGGTCTACTGTGGAAACCATATTGCGAATCGGCCCGGTGACATCGCGCATCAGGCGATAGGCAAACAGCATGGCGATACATAAGCAGAATAGCAGCAGCAAGGTGGCCACAAACACCTCTTTGTACTGCTCCAGTCGCACCGATTGCAGATCCAGTTCAATGGCCACATAACCCAGCGGATTGCCGGCCGGCTTGGCGTCTTCTCCTGGCAGTTCATCCACCGAATAACGCTCGGAGATGATTGGCGTGCGCAGCACCATCAAATTGCCGTGGCGCTCGACGGAAACGCCATCTTCCAGCGTCGAGATATCTTCTTTCTGCAATAACGCCAGATTTTGGTTGTTGTTCGAGGTGACGTAGATGTGATTGTTATTGTCGAAAATAGTAATGGCACGGACAATATCGGAATGACGACGATGCAGCAGGCTGACCAGCTCGCGAATCGCATCACGGTTGTGCCAGGTCATGCCGTATTCGCTGGATACCGCCAGCGGTTCGATAATGTTCGATCCGGCATCGCGCACCTGATGCTGTAACTCGTTATAGCGGTGCACCACGAAGAAGGTACTGAGCAACAGACCAATCATTAAGGTTGGCGCCAGTATCAAAATCATCATTCGCGCCCGCAGGCTATATTTGGTCATAATTGTGGTCTGGCAATTCTCGGCATTAATCCCTGTGCACTCACCTTGCGCGGCGGCACACCCAATTCCTCACACTATGGCGCAATTTTACTCCGCAAAACAGCATGTAGCGACTCCGCGGGGTGGAATTGGCACAGCGCCCCATTTTGGTGCCCAAACGTGAGGCGTGATAACCGCTGTTGCACCACTGTCTCAATATCTTTCAGACGTTGAGAAGCCCAGCGCTCTTATTCTGGCGGATAAGGGAGCGCCGCTGGCGCTGCGTCATCTTGATGCAGTGCCTGTAAAGGATCTTGCAAAACTGGAACGTTTTTCGCATGAGCACAAGCGCTCGGATGCGCGAGGCGTTTTGCGGCAGGGTCATCAGCCAGCCTGTAGGAAAGTTCGTACAAATTTCTTTGGGTGTGGAGGGTGTTGCAGCATTAGTCCGACAGGCAGCGTATAATGCTGAGCTGAATAATCTTAAAAATGTCCGCTTTTTCCCGCACAACCTGGAAGAAGACGTTGCCCACCAGCCGTGGGCAGCACAGGGATTTAACAAGGTGTTACGGGATCCAGCACGCGCTGGAGCCGCGGGTGTGATGTCGCATATCGTTAAACTTGCGCCGCAACGCGTGGTCTATGTTTCCTGTAACCCAACAACACTTGCGCGCGACAGTCAGGCATGACTGTCGGCGGGCTACCATTTGGAAAGGGTCGCGATGCTGGATATGTTCCCACATACCCGTCATCTCGAATCCATGGTGCTGTTTAGCAAAACATAAGCGGCGTTTTCGTCGTTATGGCAGGAGAGGATATGGTTGCGGTTAGAAGTGCGCATTTAAATACGGAAGGGGAGTTTGCCCTTGACCAGTGGATCGCCAGTTTAAATATCAATAATCCGCAATCCTGTCAGCGATTGGCGGACACCTGGCGCTACTGTGAAACCGAAACGCACAACCATCCAGATCAGGCTCTGCTGCTATGGCGCGGTATTGAGATGGTGGAAATTCTCACCATGCTCAGTATGGATAACGACAGCCTGCGCGCTGCTTTGCTGTTCCCGCTGGCTAACGCCGATGTGGTCAGTGAAGAAGAGCTGGAAGAGTCTTTCGGCAAAGGCATTGTGTCCCTGGTGCACGGCGTGCGCGATATGGATGCGATCCGCCAGCTGAAAGCCATCCACAATGATTCGATGGCTTCCGAGCAGGTGGATAACGTACGTCGCATGTTGCTGGCGATGGTGGAAGATTTCCGCTGCGTCGTCATCAAGCTGGCGGAGCGCATCGCCCACCTGCGTGAAATGAAGGACGCGCCAGAAGACGAACGCGTCCTCGCCGCCAAAGAAAGCACCAACATCTATGCGCCGTTAGCCAACCGTCTGGGTATTGGTCAGCTCAAATGGGAGCTGGAAGATTACTGCTTCCGCTATCTGCATCCTGATGAATACAAACGCATCGCTAAATTGCTGCATGAACGTCGCATTGACCGCGAAGGGTACATCGATAACTTCGTGAGTAATCTGCGCTCGGAGATGCAGAAAGAGGGCGTGCGCGCCGAAGTGTATGGCCGCCCTAAACATATCTACAGCATCTGGCGCAAGATGCAGAAAAAGTCGCTGGCGTTTGACGAACTGTTCGATGTGCGTGCGGTGCGCATCGTCGCGGAACGTTTGCAGGATTGCTACGGCGCGCTGGGTACCGTGCACACGCTGTATCGCCATCTTCCCAGCGAATTCGACGACTACGTTGCCAATCCAAAGCCCAATGGTTATCAATCGATTCACACTGTGGTGCTCGGTCCGCAGGGCAAGACGGTAGAGATCCAGATTCGTACGCGCCAGATGCATGAAGATGCAGAATTAGGCGTTGCCGCGCACTGGAAGTACAAAGAAGGCCCAACCTCCAGCAACGCGCGTGGTGCCGCAGGGCACGAAGAACGCATTGCGTGGCTGCGTAAGCTGATCACCTGGCAGGAAGAGATGTCCGATTCTGGCGAGATGCTGGAAGAGGTGCGCAGTCAGGTATTTGACGATCGGGTGTACGTGTTTACCCCGAAAGGTGACGTGGTCGATCTGCCATCCGGTTCAACGCCACTCGACTTCGCTTATCACATTCACAGCGACATCGGCCATCGCTGCATTGGTGCCAAGATCAGCGGCCGTATCGTACCGTTCACCTATCAGTTGCAAATGGGCGATCAGATTGAAGTGATCACCCAGAAGCAGCCGAACCCGAGCCGCGACTGGCTAAACCCGAACCTCGGCTACATCACCACCAGCCGTGGTCGTTCGAAGATTCACGCCTGGTTCCGCAAACAGGATCGCGACAAGAACATTGTGGCTGGCCGACAGATTCTTGAAAGCGAGTTGAGCCAGCTGGATATTAGTTTCCGTGATGCAGAAAAAATTCTGCTGCCGCGTTATAACGTCAGCTCGCAGGATGAGTTGTTGGCAATGATTGGCGGCGGCGATATTCGCCTCAATCAGATGGTTAACTTCCTGCAGGCCAAGCTCAATAAGCCGAGTGCTGAAGAGGAAGATCGCGAAGCGCTGCGTCAACTGACACAGAAATCACATCACCCTTCTTCTGCTCGCAAAGAAAGCGGACGTGTGGTGGTGGAAGGCGTGGGTAATCTGCTGCACCACATCGCACGCTGCTGCCAGCCGATTCCAGGCGACGATATCGTGGGCTTTATTACGCAAGGGCGCGGCATTTCCATTCACCGTGCCGATTGTGATCAGTTAAGCGAACTGATCTCTCATGCACCGGAACGAATTGTCGATGCGGTGTGGGGTGAAGATTACTCCAGCGGTTATTCGCTGGTAGTGCGCGTGACGGCCAACGATCGCAGCGGGTTACTGCGCGATATCACCACAATTCTGGCAAATGAGAAGGTTAACGTGCTTGGGGTTTCCAGCCGCAGCGACACCAAAAAGCAGCTGGCGACCATTGATATGGATATCGAAATTTACAACCAGCAGGTGCTGGGCCGCGTGCTGGCGCGTCTTAATCAAGTGCCGGATATCATCGACGCGCGCCGTTTGAACTGATGTTGCCAGGTTCAGGTCGCCATAAATGGTGACCCTACGTTGTTTCAGCCATAAATAGCGCGTCTACAGTGTTTCGGTGCGCCACAGGGTCGCCATTTATGGCGGCCTTTTCCATTTTTAACTCCTAAGGATTTCCCCATGACAGCCCTGAATCGCCTGCTCACCATTATGCAAACTCTGCGCGACCCGGAACGCGGCTGCCCGTGGGATCGTCAGCAGACCTTCGCCTCCATCGCGCCTTACACGCTGGAAGAAACTTACGAAGTGATCGATGCCATTCAGCGTGAAGACTTTGACGGTCTGCGCGGTGAGCTCGGAGACCTGTTGTTCCAGGTGGTGTTTTACGCGCAGATGGCCGATGAGCAGCAGCGTTTTAACTTCGATGATATTTGTAACGCCATCAGCGACAAACTTGAGCGCCGCCATCCGCACATCTTCGGAGATGTGCAGGCTGAGACCACGCAGGAAGTACTGAAAAACTGGGAAGCGATCAAACACAGCGAGCGTGCCGAGAAGTCACAGCACTCAGCGTTGGATGACATACCTAAAGCTTTGCCTGCACTGATGCGCGCGCACAAAATTCAGAAGCGCTGTAGCACGGTGGGATTCGACTGGAATAACCTCGGGCCGGTGCTCGATAAAGTGCATGAAGAGATCGATGAAGTGATGCACGAAGCGCAGCAGGCGGTGGTCGATAACGACAAGCTGGAAGAGGAGATTGGCGATCTGCTGTTCGCCACCGTCAACCTTTCTCGTCATCTGGGCAGCAAAGCCGAAATCGCCTTGCAGAAAGCCAACGACAAATTTGAGCGCCGTTTCCGTCAGGTTGAAAAGATCATCACGGATCAGGGACTGGCGATGACCGATGCCACCCTGGATCAAATGGAAGCCGCCTGGCAGCAGGTGAAAGTCAGTGAGAACAAAGACTCAGCGATTATTCCATAAATTGCCGATTATTCCTGCGTTGTGCATAATTTGTCCGCTTGCGCTTACTCGATTCAGCCGAGCGGCAACTTTGTGACGCACGTCAACATTTCAACCCCACCTATCCGCTATGTTATCGGCAACAATGCGTGGGGGATGGTGTGATTCATCAATTGTGGCTTAAGACGACTTCGGGTATACTATTTTCCCGTCTTGGTTATTCCACCGTCTTTAAACCTAAACTCTCAGGTTCAGCATGACAACGAATTATATTTTTGTGACCGGCGGGGTCGTATCCTCTCTGGGCAAAGGCATTGCCGCAGCCTCCCTCGCAGCCATTCTTGAAGCACGTGGTCTGAATGTGACCATCATGAAACTCGATCCGTATATCAACGTCGATCCGGGTACCATGAGCCCAACGCAGCACGGTGAAGTGTTTGTTACCGATGATGGGGCCGAAACCGATCTGGACTTGGGTCACTACGAGCGCTTCATCCGTACCAAAATGTCGCGCCGCAACAACTTTACGACCGGTCGTATCTACTCAGAAGTGCTGCGCAAAGAGCGTCGCGGTGACTATCTGGGTGCCACGATTCAGGTCATCCCACACATCACCAACGCCATCAAAGAACGCATTATTGAAGGCGGCGAAGGTCATGATGTCGTGCTGGTTGAAATCGGCGGTACCGTAGGTGATATCGAATCCCTGCCGTTCCTCGAAGCGATTCGCCAGATGGCTGTCGATGTGGGCCGTGAACACACCATGTATATGCACCTGACGCTGGTGCCGTATATGGCGGCTGCAGGCGAAGTGAAAACCAAGCCAACCCAGCATTCAGTGAAAGAGCTGTTGTCGATCGGTATCCAGCCAGATGTGCTGATTTGCCGTTCTGACCGTGCCGTGCCGGCTAACGAACGTGCGAAGATCGCGCTGTTCTGTAACGTGCCGGAAAAAGCGGTTATTTCCCTGAAAGATGTGGATTCCATTTACAAGATTCCTGGCATGTTGAAATCACAGGGCCTGGATGACTATATCTGCAAGCGTTTCAATCTGAGCGCACCGGAAGCGAACCTGGCCGAATGGGAACAGGTGATTTACGAAGAAGCCAATCCGGGCGGCGAAGTGACTATCGGTATGGTCGGCAAATATGTCGAGCTGCCTGATGCGTACAAATCGGTGATTGAAGCGTTGAAGCACGGTGGCCTGAAAAATCGTGTGACCGTGAATATCAAGCTGATCGACTCGCAGGATGTGGAATCTCGCGGTGTCGAAATTCTGAAAGATCTGGATGCTATCCTGATCCCGGGTGGCTTCGGCTACCGTGGTGTGGAAGGCAAAATGCTCACCGCGCAGTATGCACGTGAGAACAATATCCCTTACCTGGGTATCTGCCTCGGTATGCAGATTGCGCTGATGGAATTCGCGCGCAACGTGGCTGGGATGGCTGACGCCAACTCAACGGAATTTGTGCCAGACTGTAAGTACCCAGTGGTTGCACTGATCACTGAATGGCGTGATGAAGAAGGTAACGTTGAGCAGCGTACAGAGCAGAGCGATCTGGGCGGCACCATGCGTCTGGGTAGCCAGCAGTGCCAGCTGACGCCGGAAAGCAAGGTGCGCCAGCTGTACGGTACTGACGTGATTACTGAACGTCACCGCCATCGTTATGAAGTGAACAATCTGCTGTTGAAGCCGATTGAAGCGGCGGGTCTGCATATTGCGGGCCGTTCCGGCGACGACCAGCTGGTGGAGATCATCGAACTCCCGAACCATCCGTGGTTTGTAGCTTGTCAGTTCCACCCGGAATTCACGTCGACCCCGCGTGATGGTCATCCGCTGTTCGCTGGCTTTGTAAAAGCCGCGCAGGAGCACCAGAAGCGGTTAGCGAAGTAAGAGTTTAACGAACAGCGCGCGAACTTTTCGCGCGTTGTTTGTCTTAGGATTGACTAACTTGTACTGAGGAAAATCGAATGTCCAAAATCGTAAAAGTCATCGGTCGCGAAATCATCGACTCCCGTGGCAACCCGACTGTAGAAGCAGAAGTGCATCTGGAAGGCGGTTTCGTTGGTCTGGCTGCCGCGCCATCAGGTGCTTCAACCGGTTCTCGCGAAGCACTGGAGCTGCGTGACGGTGACAAATCTCGTTTCCTGGGCAAAGGTGTAACCAAAGCGGTTGCAGCTGTTAACGGTCCTATCGCTGGTGCGGTAACCGGTAAAGATGCCAAAGACCAGGCGAACATCGATAAGATCATGATCGAGCTGGACGGTACTGAGAACAAATCCAACTTCGGCGCTAACGCCATTCTGGCGGTTTCTCTGGCAGCGGCTAAAGCGGCTGCGGCTTCTAAAGGCCTGCCACTGTACGCGCACATCGCTGAACTGAACGGCACCCCAGGCAAATACTCTATGCCACTGCCAATGATGAACATCATCAACGGTGGTGAGCACGCCGACAACAACGTCGACATCCAGGAATTCATGATTCAGCCAGTTGGCGCGAAAAACGTGAAAGAAGCCATCCGTATGGGTTCTGAAGTTTTCCACAACCTGGCAAAAGTTCTGAAAGCCAAAGGCATGAGCACTGCGGTAGGTGACGAAGGTGGCTACGCGCCAAACCTGGGTTCTAACGCTGAAGCACTGGCTGTTATCGCTGAAGCGGTAAAAGCAGCAGGTTACGAACTGGGTAAAGACATCACCCTGGCGATGGACTGTGCGGCGTCTGAATTCTATAAAGACGGCAAATATGTGCTGGCTGGCGAAGGCAACAAAGCATTCACCTCTGAAGAGTTCACGCACTTCCTGGAAGATCTGACCAAACAGTACCCAATCGTTTCTATCGAAGACGGTCTGGATGAGTCTGACTGGGCGGGCTTCGCTTACCAGACCAAAGTACTGGGCGACAAAATTCAGCTGGTAGGTGACGACCTGTTCGTCACCAACACCAAGATCCTGAAAGAAGGTATCGATAAAGGCATCGCTAACTCCATCCTGATCAAATTCAACCAGATCGGTTCTCTGACCGAAACTCTGGCTGCAATCAAGATGGCTAAAGATGCAGGTTACACCGCGGTGATTTCACACCGTTCAGGTGAAACTGAAGATGCCACCATCGCTGACCTGGCGGTCGGTACTGCAGCAGGCCAGATCAAAACCGGTTCTATGAGCCGTTCTGATCGTGTTGCTAAGTACAACCAGCTGATTCGTATCGAAGAAGCGCTGGGCGACAAAGCCCCGTTCAACGGTCTGAAAGAAGTTAAAGGCCAGTAATGGTCTGTTGATGTGGCCTTAATGGCCGCATCATCGCTGATAAAGCCCCGCCTCGTGCGGGGCTTTTGTTTTTTTGACACGAAGCAGCTGTGAACGCACCGCGAAAATCTGCCATAATCCCCGCCTCGAAATTTAGACGTGAGTGAAAAATGTTCTACCCGATTAACGAAATGTTCCAGACCCTGCAGGGTGAAGGTTTTTACACCGGTGTTCCGGCGCTGTTCATCCGCTTACAGGGATGTCCAGTGGGCTGTAGCTGGTGTGATACCAAACATACCTGGGAAAAGCTGGCCGATCGGGAGACCTCGCTGGGCGATATTCTGGTGAAAACCGTGGAGAGTGACGCCTGGGGCAGCGCCGATGCGGCAATGCTGATTGAGACCATTCAACGTCAGGGCTGGACCGCGCGCCATGTGGTGATCACTGGCGGTGAACCGGCTATTTTTGATTTGCGTCCATTGACTGAGGCGCTGGAAGTGGCCGGTTTTGAGTGCCAGATTGAGACCAGCGGTACCCATGAAGTGCACTGTTCTGACGCCACCTGGGTGACGGTTTCACCGAAGGTGAATATGCGCGGCGGTTATGACGTGTTGCCGCAGGCGTTGCAGCGTGCGGATGAGATTAAACATCCGGTGGCACGCGAGCGTGATGTCGAAGCGTTGGATGTGTTACTGGCGGGTCTGCATGATGATAAGAAGCGCATCGTGGCGCTGCAACCGATCAGTCGTGGCGATGCGGCCACCAAACTGTGTATTGATACCTGCATTGCGCGTAACTGGCGTCTTTCGATGCAGACGCATAAGTATTTGAATATTGCCTGATTAATTCGGTGCGCATCAATGCGCACCCTACAAAAAATTGCACAGGCACCGTAGGGTCGCCATTCATGGCGACCTTGCCCATGACCGCACCGGTCCAGCCATCTGTTTTACTGCTTGGCTTTATAGGCCTCGAAGGCCTGTTTGATCTCAGTTTTGGCTTTCGCCGCATCTTCAAAACCATTCAGTTCGACTTTCTTACGGCCATCTGGCAACTGCTTATACACGCGGAAGAACGCTTGCAGACGCTCCTGCTCCATTTTTGGCAGATCGCTCATCTCTTTAATGTCATCGTAAGTCGGGTCGATTTTGCTGGTCGGAACCGCAACAATCTTGTCGTCTACTTCGCCGCCATCGATCATTTTCAGTACGCCGATCGGACGCAGTTTGATCAGCGTGCCTGGTTGCAGCGGTGCACGAGTGTAGAAGATCACATCCAGCGGATCGCCATCGCCGCCCAGAGACTGGGTCAGTGAGCCGTAGTTTGCCGGATAGGCAACCGGCATCGACTGGAAACGGTCAGCGACGATGAAACCGGTTTTTGCATCGGTTTCATATTTAATCATGCCGCCAGCGGGAATTTCAGTCACGGCATAGAACTCATCCGGTACTTTTTCTGGCTGCGGAAAATCCAGTACGTTTTGAGCCTGAACGGCGGCAGAGGCGGAAACCAGTAAAGCGATAACAGAAAGGCGTTTAACGAAGTTCATTGTTGATTCTCTTGATCTTTAATGAAGGAGACAACAACGTAGAGGGGGCGGATGACAGGGAGATGAAGTGAACGTAAAGAAGCGTATAGCTGAAAGTCAGGCTGCACTGCGGCAGCCCGTCAACAGTGATTAACCTTTATAAGTACAACCTGCGGTACAGGTTTCTTTGATCATCACTGCGCTCAGTTCTGGCAGGATCGGCTTCATCTGATCCCAAATCCATTTTGCCAGCACTTCACTGGTCGGATTTTCCAGGCCTGGAATATCATTTAGATAGTGATGATCGAGACGATCATAAATCGGCATAAACGCCGCCTTCAGTTCGGCAAAATCCATTACCCAACCGGTATGCGCATCCACTTCACCGGTAATTTCTAATCGAACCAAAAACGAATGGCCGTGCAGACGACCACACTTATGCCCTTCAGGCACATGCGGCAGGCGGTGAGCAGATTCGAACTGGAACTCTTTAAACAGCGTGGTAGACATAATGGCTCTCAGACTTAAAAACCGCCGAATTCTACCTGAATCACAGATTTTTCGCACCCGCTTACGATGAAAAGGGCATTTTGCGCTATCTATGGCCTGGAAGGCTTAATTAACTGATTGAATAACCGTGCCTTTATTTACCACTTTTGCCGATTACAATTACCCGAAAAACCACTTAGTCATTTTGGTTATTAATTATGTCGAAGGCTTATTTAATCGTTAATATACAGCCCGGTAACCTACCCACTCTTCCGCCATTTATCGGTCCGGACTTCAGACACTGGAATTTTTAACGCGATGACGACTCAGGCACCAGGTTCAATGCTCCCGCTTAATCCGGAGCAACTCGCGCGCTTACAGGCAGCGACCACGGATTTTAATACCACGCAGATGGCCTGGCTCTCCGGCTACTTCTGGGGCATGGTCAATCAGACCCCGGGCGCTGTCGCTGCACCTGCGCCAGTGCAGGCCGAGGTGCCAACCATCACGCTGATTTCTGCTTCGCAAACCGGTAATGCTCGTCGCCTGGCGGAACAGCTGCGCGATGATCTGCTGGCCGCCAAGTTAAGCGTTAATCTGGTCAACGCCGGTGACTACAAGTTCAAGCAAATCGGCCAGGAGAAATTACTGGTCGTGGTCACCTCGACGCAAGGTGAAGGTGAGCCACCGGAAGAAGCGGTCGCTCTGCATAAATTCCTGCTGTCGAAGAAGGCGCCGAAATTTGCGGCCGGCTCCGCGTTTGCGGTGTTTGGCCTCGGTGACACCTCGTATGAATTCTTCAGCAAAGCCGGTAAAGACTTTGATGAGCGTCTGGCGGAACTGGGCGCAGAACGTCTGCTGGATCGTGTTGATGCCGACGTGGAGTATAAAGAGCAAGCCACGGCCTGGCGTCAGCAGCTGACTGAAATTCTGAAAGCGCGTGTGCCGAGTGAACCTTCTGTGGTGGCGGCTGTGACGGCTTCTGGCGTGGTGAACGACATCCACAGCAGCCCGTACAGCAAAGAAGCGCCACTGACCGCCAGCTTTGCCGCTAACCAAAAAATCACCGGTCGTGATTCCGATAAAGACGTGCGTCATATCGAAATCGATTTAGGCGAGTCAGGACTGCGTTACCAGCCGGGCGATGCGCTGGGCGTATGGTTTGAGAACGATGCCGAACTGGTGCAGGAGTTATTGCAACTGGTGTGGCTGAAAGGTGATGAGTCCGTTGAAGTGAAGGGCGAAACCTTGCCGCTCACCGAGGCACTGCAAAAACATTATGAGCTGACGGTGAATACCCCGCAGATTGTTGAGCAGTATGCGGCGCTGTCGCGCAATGATGCACTGCTGGCGCTGGCGGGCGATAAACCGAAGCTGCAGAGCTATGCGCAGAGCTTCCCGATTGTCGATATGATGCGCCAGGCACCGACCGAATTGAATGCCGAACAGTTGACGGGTTTGCTGCGACCACTGACGCCGCGTCTTTACTCAATCGCTTCATCACAAGCGGAAACCGACACCGAAGTGCATATCACTGTCGGCGCGGTGCGCTACGAGATTGATGGCCGTCAGCGTGGCGGTGGTGCTTCAACCTGGCTGGCGGATCGCATCGAAGAAGACGGCGAGATCCGCGTGTTCATCGAACACAACGACAACTTCCGTCTGCCGGCGAATCCGGAGACCCCGGTGATCATGGTGGGCCCAGGCACCGGTATTGCGCCGTTCCGTTCCTTTATGCAGCAGCGTGATAACGATGGCGCAGGCGGCAAAAACTGGCTGTTCTTTGGTAACCCGCACTTCACTGATGATTTCCTCTATCAGGTGGAATGGCAGAAATACGTGAAAGACGGTTTGCTGACCAACATTGATTTAGCGTGGTCACGCGACCAGGCTGAGAAAATATACGTACAAGATAAAATCCGCGCTAAAGGGGCGGAAGTGTGGCGCTGGATTGAAGAGGGCGCACACCTTTACGTCTGCGGCGACGCCAATCGCATGGCGAAAGACGTTGAGCAGGCATTACTGGATGTGGTGGTCGAACACGGCGGCATGGATCGTGAAACGGCTGACGAATTTTTAAGTGAGCTGCGCATTGAGCGCCGTTATCAGCGAGACGTTTACTAATGAGCGAAAAACATCCTGGACCGCTGGTCGTTGAAGGCAAGCTGGTCGACGCTGAGCGTCTGAAAAAACAGAGTAACTACCTGCGTGGCACCATCCTCGAGGATCTCGATGAGGGGCTGACCGGCGGCTTCAGCGGCGATAACTTCCTGCTGATCCGTTTTCACGGCATGTACCAGCAGGACGACCGCGATATTCGTGCGGAGCGTGCGGCGCAGAAACTCGAACCGCGCCACGCGATGATGCTGCGTTGCCGTCTGCCGGGCGGCATCATTACGCCAACGCAGTGGCTGGCGATTGATAAGTTCGCTACCGATAAAACTATTTATGGCAGCATCCGTCTGACCAACCGTCAGACCTTCCAGTTTCACGGCATTCTGAAAAAGAACGTGAAGCCGACGCACCAAATGCTGCATGAAGTCGGTCTCGACGCGCTGGCGACCGCCAACGACGTGAACCGTAACGTGCTGTGCACCTCGAACCCAGTGGAGTCGGAGTTGCATCAGGAAGCCTACGAGTGGGCGAAAAAGCTCTCCGAGCACCTGCTGCCGCAAACCCGCGCTTACGCGGAGATTTGGTGGGATAAAGAGAAGGTTGCTACCACGGATAAAGAGCCGATCCTCGGTGAAACCTATCTGCCGCGTAAATTCAAAACCACCGTGGTGGTGCCGCCGCATAACGATGTCGATCTGCATGCCAACGATCTGAACTTCATCGCTATTGCTGAGAATGGCAAGCTGATTGGCTTTAACCTGCTGGTCGGCGGTGGTTTGTCGATTGATCACGGTAACAAAGCGACTTATGCGCGTACCGCCAGCGAGTTTGGTTACCTGCCGGTGGAGAAGATCCTTGATGTCGCCGCCGCGGTGGTCACCACGCAGCGCGACTGGGGCAACCGTACCGATCGTAAAAATGCCAAAACCAAATACACGCTGGAGCGTGTTGGTGTTGATACCTTCAAAGCCGAAGTGGAAAAGCGTGCCGGCCTGACGTTTGAACCGATTCGTCCTTACGCGTTTACCACCCGTGGCGACCGCGTAGGCTGGGTGAAAGGCATCGATAAAAAATGGCACCTGACGCTGTTTATCGAAAACGGCCGTCTGATGGATTATCCGGGCCGTCCACTGAAGCGCGGCATTGCCGAAATCGCTAAAATTCATCAGGGCGATTTCCGTTTAACCGCCAACCAGAACCTGATCGTCGCCGGTGTGCCAGAGAAGCAAAAAGCGCAGATCGAAGCCATCGCCCGTGAACACGGTTTGATGGAAGCGGTCACGCCACAGCGCGAGAATTCAATGGCCTGCGTGGCCTTCCCGACCTGCCCATTAGCGATGGCCGAAGCCGAGCGCTTCCTGCCTTCGTTTGTGACCAGGGTGGAAGAGATCATGCATAAGCACGGCGTGGGTGAAGAGCACATAGTGCTACGCGTTACCGGTTGCCCGAACGGCTGTGGCCGTGCTTTGCTGGCGGAGTTGGGTCTGGTGGGTAAAGCGCCGGGCCGTTACAACTTACATCTTGGCGGCAACCGCATGGGTACACGTATTCCTCGCATGTACCGCGAGAACATCAACGAAGGCGAAATTCTGGCCAGCATCGATGAGCTGGTGGCGCGCTGGGCAACCGAGCGTCAGGCCGATGAAGGCTTCGGTGACTTCGTGATCCGCGCTGGCATCATCAAAGCCGTGGTGGATCCCGCCCGTGATTTTTGGGACTCGGAGGCAGTATGACGGTACTTGATCTCGCAGCACTGAATAGTGGCAGCAAAGTGGATCGCATCATGGCATTGGCCGAAAGCAACGTGCAGCTGGAGAAACTCTCCGCTGAGCAGCGCGTAAGCTGGGCGCTGGAGAATATGCCGGGCGCGTTTGTGCTGTCTTCCAGCTTTGGTATTCAGGCGGCGGTTCTGCTGCATATGGTGACGCAGCAGAAACCGGATACGCCGGTGATCCTGACCGATACTGGCTATCTGTTCCCGGAAACTTATCGCTTCATTGATGAGTTAACCGGGAAGCTCAATCTCAATCTGCAAATCTTCCGCGCCGAGACTTCTGCGGCGTGGCAGGAAGCGCGCTACGGCAAACTGTGGGAGCAGGGCGTCGAAGGGATTGAGCAGTACAACCAGATTAATAAAGTTGAGCCGATGAACCGTGCGCTGGAAACACTGGGCGCGCAGACGTGGTTCGCCGGTTTACGCCGTGACCAGTCTGGCAGCCGTGCCAGTTTGCCGGTGCTGGCGGTGCAGCGTGGCGTATTCAAGATTTTGCCGATCATTGACTGGGATAACCGTCAGGTGCATCAGTACCTGAAGCAGCATGGCCTGAAGTACCATCCGCTGTGGGACGAAGGTTATCTGTCAGTGGGCGATACGCACACCACCAAGAAGTGGGAACCGGGCATGGCAGAAGAAGAAACACGCTTCTTTGGCCTGAAGCGCGAGTGCGGATTGCACGAGGGCTGATGCAGAAAACGGCTGAAAATCGCAGCGGCGTGATTTATCGCGCCTCCCTTTAGCGCCTCTGACGCTGTCAGGCGCACGCTAAATCGTGCCGCTACGATTTGAACCTTAGATTCCTTTCAAGCCTGCAAACGCATCCGCTGCGCGCGTCACGTTCACTTTTGTTACCTCATAGTGAGCCACGGCGACAAACGGATCTTCTGCCAGAATCACATCCAGTTGGGCACGATCCATATCCTTCACCAGCACCATACCGCCAGTGCGCGGATCTTTACGGCCTGCCGCAATAAAGTCACCGCTGTCAAAGTAACGATCCAGCCACTCAATGTGCGGCGCCAGCAGCGCATCCGCTTCTTCTGCAGGACGGAAATAGTTGAGATACACCACGTACATAGCAAATCCTTAAGTTGTTGGGTTAGCCAGCTCGGTGACCAGCGGCAGTAAGATCTTCACGCTGTCACGCGTGCGTTGCGTAATCCGGCCCGGTAGCCAGCGATCCAGATAATTGAGGTTATCGCGATCGGTTTGATGGCGTACATTGCCCTCCGGGAAGTGGCTACTGTGCGCCCGCTGCTGCTGTCCGTCTTTATTACCCAGCGCCCAGTTGGCGGCGGTGACATCCAGCAGCGGCATGCCGGCTTTATCAAACGGATTGACCCCAGGATAGTCGCGTGCCGTCAGCGTATGGCTGGCGGCGGAAATACCGTAGCGATGCGCTAGCTGCACGGCGCGCGAGCTGGTCTGCTTGCGGACTGCGGAGGGGGTATTGGCGCCACTGTTAAAGTAGAGGTGATCGCCGACGATCAGGCTGTTGAGATCAATCACCAGCAGGGTATTTTTCTTTTCCTGAGCACTCATGCGCGACAGGTAATCATCCATTCCATGCAGTCCGGCCTCACCGGCACTCAGCGCGACAAAGCGTACGCCATAATGCAGTGGCGTTTTACTCAGCTGTTGTGCCAGTTCAAGCATGACACCCAGACCGGACGCATTGTCGTCCACACCTTGTAAACGCAGGCCGCCCAGATTGTTATCCGCTTCATGGCGGCTGAGGGGCGTCCAGGTATCGAGATGGGTGACGATCAGAATCTCTTGCGGCACCGCGCCGCTGCGCGCGGCGATCACCGAAGTGGCGGATACCTTACGCGGGCGCGTCTCGCCCTTGCGCTCTGACCAGTTATAGCTGGTATTGAACTGGCGGGTATTACTCTTGTAACCCAGCTCGGTGAATTGCTGCTGCAGGTAATCGGCCGTCATCAGCTCGGCTGGGCTGCCGCTCATGCGGCCAGGGAAATAGGTAGCGATATGGCGTAGCTGCTGTTCAGCAAAATGCCCGGGCGCGTAAGTTGCTGCATGGGCAAATAAAGGCAAACCGCCCGCGATCAGTGCGGCCAGCACGGTGCGGCGGAGAGTGGCAAACATAGTTAGGGTCCTTTTCTGACATCCCGTCATGCTAAAAAAATTCCGAGTTAGTATGAAACTGTGACCGCGATTGCACAATTTGAATTGCTCCGAAACACCAGCAATATCATTTGTTAAGCACAAATTGTTATCAGCATTCCTGGGGCGTTATTCCATTCGGTAACTACTAATGCCAATTCGTAATTTCATCTGCCAGAAGGCGGGGACGTATAGTCGCGTTAACTTATTGTAAAACTAGCAAGGTTAACGTGGATTATCTGCCTCTCTTTGCCGATCTCAAAAACCGTCCGGTGCTGGTTGTCGGCGGTGGTGAAATCGCTGCGCGTAAAATCGAACTGCTGCGACGTGCCGGTGCGCGCGTATTGGTAGCAGCGCGCGACCTCGGCCATGAGTTGCAGGCGCTGCTGGAAATTGACGCGATTGAATGGATCGCGCACCGCTTTGAACCCGCACAGTTGGATAGCGTGTTTTTAGTGATCGCTGCCACTGATGATAACGCGCTCAATGCGCAGGTGTTTGATGCCGCCAACGCACGCCACAAGCTGGTTAACGTGGTCGACGACCAGCCCAAGTGCAGCTTTATCTTCCCTTCTATTGTTGACCGCTCTCCGCTGGTGGTGGCGATCTCTTCCAGTGGCACCGCGCCGGTTCTCGCGCGTTTACTGCGTGAAAAAATCGAGGCGCTGCTGCCTGCTAACTTAGGTCAGATGGCCGAAGTCGCAGGACA
The DNA here is from genome assembly GCF_020179835.1 of Pantoea sp. alder81. Taxonomy (GTDB): domain Bacteria; phylum Pseudomonadota; class Gammaproteobacteria; order Enterobacterales; family Enterobacteriaceae; genus Pantoea. The sequence goes on from NZ_JAIUDA010000006.1 coordinate 318,633, forward strand.
GTGGCGTGACAAGGTTAAACAGCGTTATCACAACATGTCGGAACGTCGTCGTTTCTGGGAGCGCGCTTTTAATGGTCTGTTTGCCAGCCAGATGTCGGCTGGCAACGTCAACGAAGCGCGCCGTACGCTGGATCATGAATTAGAGAACGACAGCGACAACCAGGGTGAAATCACCTTAGTGGGAGCCGGCCCGGGTGATAGCGGTTTGCTTACGCTGCGTGGCTTACAGGTCATGCAGCTGGCGGATGTGGTGCTGTATGACCATCTGGTGAGCGACGAAGTGCTGGAGCTGGTACGCCGCGATGCCGATCGCATCTGCGTCGGCAAGCGTGCGGGCGCGCACTCCGTTTCTCAGGAAGAGACCAATGCAATGCTGGTCGAGCTGGCGCAGCAGGGCAAGCGCGTGGTGCGCTTGAAAGGCGGCGATCCCTTTATCTTTGGTCGCGGCGGTGAAGAGCTGCAGGCGGCGAAAGCGGCGGGCATTCCGTTCCAGGTGGTGCCGGGCATTACCGCGGCAGCGGGTGCCACTGCCTATGCCGGGATTCCGTTAACCCATCGCGATCACGCGCAGAGCGTGCTGTTTGTCACCGGCCACTTACGCAGTGATAGCGAAGGCATTGACTGGCCAACGCTGGCGCGTGCGCGTCAGACGTTAGCGATTTACATGGGCACGTTGAAAGCGGCAGAAATTGCGGCGGGCCTTATCGAACATGGACGCGCGGCTTCAACGCCGGTAGCCGTAATTGGCTGCGGCACGCGTCAGAATCAACAAGTGCTGACCGGTACCTTAGATCAGCTTGAGGCGCTGGCGGTTGCCGCGCCCACACCGGCCCTGATTGTGGTGGGTGAAGTGGTGAATTTGCACGGGCAATTAGCCTGGTTCCAACATTCGGCACAGCAGGGGGCTCGCGAGTCCGCCGTTGTCAATTTGGCTTGAGGAAAAATTATGGACCAAAATCGTCTTACTCATCTGCGCCAGCTGGAGGCAGAGAGTATCCATATCATCCGCGAGGTGGCGGCCGAGTTCAGCAATCCGGTGATGATGTACTCCATCGGTAAAGACTCCTCGGTGATGCTGCATCTGGCGCGTAAAGCCTTCTATCCGGGCACGCTGCCATTTCCGCTGCTGCACGTTGATACCGGCTGGAAATTCCGCGAAATGTACGAGTTCCGCGATCGCACGGTAAAAAATATGGGTGCCGAGTTGCTGGTGCACCGCAATCCGGAAGGCGTGGCGATGGGCATCAACCCGTTCGTCCACGGTAGCGCCAAACACACCGACATCATGAAAACCGAGGGCCTGAAGCAGGCGCTGAATAAGTACGGTTTTGATGCCGCCTTCGGTGGCGCGCGTCGTGACGAAGAGAAGTCGCGTGCCAAAGAGCGTATTTATTCGTTCCGCGATCGTTTCCATCGCTGGGATCCGAAAAATCAGCGTCCTGAGCTGTGGCATAACTACAACGGCCAGATCAACAAAGGCGAAAGCATTCGCGTGTTCCCGCTCTCCAACTGGACCGAGTTGGATATCTGGCAGTACATCTTCCTGGAAAACATCGAGATCGTTCCGTTGTATCTTGCCGCGCCGCGTCCGGTGCTGGAGCGTGATGGCATGCTGATGATGATCGATGATGACCGTATCGATCTGCAACCTGGTGAAGTGATCAAACAGCGTATGGTGCGTTTCCGTACCCTCGGCTGCTGGCCGCTGACCGGCGCGGTGGAATCCGAAGCGCAGACGCTGCCGGAAATTATTGAAGAGATGCTGGTCTCCACCACCAGTGAACGCCAGGGCCGCATGATTGACCGCGACCAGGCCGGTTCGATGGAAATGAAGAAACGTCAGGGTTATTTCTAAGGAGACGCAGATGAATACCGTAATTGCACAACAGATTGCCGATCAGGGTGGCGTAGAAGCCTGGCTGACCGCGCAACAACACAAAAGCCTGCTGCGTTTCCTGACATGCGGTAGCGTCGACGACGGCAAAAGTACGCTGATTGGTCGTCTGCTGCATGACACCCGTCAGATTTATGAAGATCAGCTCTCCTCGCTGCACAATGACAGCAAGCGTCACGGCACCCAGGGCGAAAAGCTCGATCTGGCCTTGCTGGTGGATGGCCTGCAAGCCGAGCGTGAGCAGGGCATTACCATTGATGTGGCATATCGCTATTTCTCCACCGAGAAGCGCAAATTTATCATCGCCGACACGCCGGGGCATGAGCAGTACACCCGCAACATGGCGACCGGTGCGTCGACTTGTGATTTGGCGATTCTGCTGATCGATGCGCGTAAAGGCGTGCTGGATCAAACCCGTCGCCACAGCTTTATCTCCACGCTGCTGGGCATCAAGCACCTGGTGGTCGCCATCAACAAGATGGATCTGGTGGATTACAAGCAGGAGACCTACGAGCAGATCAAACAGTCTTACCTCGATTTCGCCGGCCAGCTGCCGGAAGATCTCGATATCCGCTTTGTGCCGATGTCTGCACTGGAAGGGGATAACGTCGCCACGCCGAGTGTGACCATGCCATGGTACAGCGGCCCAACGCTGCTGGACGTGCTGGAAACCGTAGAGCTGAAGCGCGTGGTGGATCACCAGCCGATGCGTTTCCCGGTGCAGTATGTGAACCGTCCGAACCTCGATTTCCGTGGCTATGCCGGTACGCTGGCGTCGGGCACGGTGCAGGTGGGTCAGCGCGTCAAGGTGCTGCCGTCCGGTGTCGAGTCAACCATTTCGCGCATTGTGACCTTTGACGGTGACCTGCAGGAAGCGTCAGCGGGTGAGGCCATTACGCTGGTGCTGAAAGATGAGATCGACATCAGCCGTGGCGATCTGCTGGTCGATGCCGCCGCCGAGTTGCAAGCGGTGCAGTCTGCCACCGTTGATGTGGTGTGGATGGCAGAACAGCCGCTGCAGCCGGGTCAGAGCTATGAAGTGAAGATCGCCGGTAAGAAAGCGCGTGGTCGTATCGAGAAGATCATCCATCAGGTGGAGATCAACACGCTGGAGAAACGCGCGGTGGAAAGCCTGCCGCTGAACGGTATTGGGCTGGTGGAGCTCACCTTTGATGAGCCGATGGTGCTGGATGCGTATCAGCAGAACCCGGTGACTGGCGGCATGATCTTTATCGATCGTCTGAGCAATGTCACGGTCGGTGCAGGTATGATCAATCAGCCACTGACGGATGTGCGTGGGCAAGCTGGTCAGTTTAGTGATTTCGAACTGGAGTTGAATGCGCTGGTGCGTCGTCACTTCCCACACTGGAATGCGCGCGACCTGCTGGGTGGCAAGTAATGGCCCAACACGACGACAATGTGGTGTGGCATGACCATCCGGTGACGCGTGATGAGCGCGAACAGCAGCACGGCCATCAGGGCGTGGTGCTGTGGTTTACCGGGCTGTCAGGCTCGGGTAAATCCACGGTGGCCGGCGCGCTGGAGCAGGTGCTGCATCGCGCGGGTGTCAGCACCTATCTGCTGGATGGTGACAACGTGCGTCACGGCCTGTGCCGTGACCTCGGCTTCAGCGATGACGATCGTAAAGAGAATATTCGTCGCGTGGGTGAAGTGGCGAAACTGATGGTCGATGCCGGTTTAGTGGTATTGACCGCCTTTATCTCGCCGCATCGCGCGGAACGCCAGATGGTGCGTGACTTGCTGGGTGCCGGGCAGTTTATCGAGGTGTTTGTCGATACGCCGCTGGCCGTGTGTGAAGCGCGCGATCCCAAAGGTTTGTACAAAAAAGCCCGAGCCGGTGAGCTGCGTAATTTCACTGGTATCGACAGTGTTTATGAGGCGCCAGACGCGCCGGAAATCCATCTTGATGGCGAACAATTGGTTACAAAACTGAGTGCCCAATTGTTAGACCTCCTGCGCCACCGCGATATCATCAGATCCTGAACCGACAGCGGCAAATCTCATCAGGTTTGCCGCGTTTAAGCGTCAACAGGATCTCTATGCAGAACGTTACCCCCATGCTGGCACGCAAAGATGAACGCACCCCGGATGAGTCTCGCTCATCATTACCGGGCGGCGTGATTGGCTTTCTCTCGTACTGGTGCGCGCTGGCGATTCCGTTCATGCTTTACGGCTCCAACACGCTGTTCTTTTTCCTCTACACCTGGCCATTCTTTCTCGCGCTGTTACCGGTTTCGGTGCTGATTGGCATCGTTCTGAGCTTAATGATTCGCGGGCGCCTGTTCTGGAGTGGGGTACTTACCACTATCGTGGTGGTGTGTCTGTTCTGGATGCTGTTCTCATTTCTCTCCGGTTGGTAATTCGATCCTGATGTGCAAACGCATCGGCAGGTTACAAAACTTTACCTGCCGTCCCGCTTTTAACCCTGCTATTTTTTGTACAGACAATCGTCTGCTGGGAGCATTTTCGCTGTCACTGTGGAGTCCTGTGCGAAGTTATGGGATGATTGGGCCGTTTTTCAGGGGGCGGGGATGGGTAAACTGACGCTACTGTTGCTCGTGCTGCTGGGATGGCTCCAATATTCCTTGTGGCTGGGTAAGAACGGTATTCATGACTATACGCGCGTCAACGAAGACGTCGCGTCGCAGCAGGCGAATAACGCCAAACTCAAAGCACGTAACGATCAGTTGTTTGCCGAAATTGATGACCTCAATGGCGGTTCAGAAGCAATTGAGGAACGTGCACGTAATGAACTGGGCATGATTAAGCCCGGTGAGACTTTCTATCGTCTGGTGCCAGACCAGAACAAACGTAACGCGCAACAAGCTGCGCAAAATCAACAACGATAAACCATGAACAACCTCTCTTCCCTTGCGGATGTGATTGCCGTGGTGCCTGCCGCAGGCGTGGGCAGCCGTATGCAGGCTGCCTGCCCAAAACAGTATCTGACCATCGGTCAATTTACCCTTCTTGAACACAGCGTCGCGCGCTTACTGTCGCATCCTGCTGTTAAGCAAGTGATCGTGCCAATCAGTCCTGATGACGGTTGGTTTGATTCGCTGCCACTGGCACAGGATCCACGCGTGTTACGCGTGACGGGTGGTGATACGCGTGCCGAGTCAGTGCTGGCAGGACTTCAGGCAATTCGACACAGTGAATGGGTGCTGGTGCACGATGCCGCGCGTCCATGCTTGCATCCGGATGACCTGGCACGACTGCTGGCAGTGCGCGAGCACAGCAAAGTTGGGGCGATTCTGGCAGCGCCGGTGCGCGACACCATGAAGCGCGCTGAGCCCGGTAAAGCGGCGATTGCTCACACTGTGGAGCGTGAGGATTTGTGGCACGCGCTGACGCCGCAATTTTTCCCGCATCAGTTACTCACGGCGTGCCTGACGCGCGCACTCCACGATGGCGCTACCATTACTGATGAAGCATCGGCGCTGGAGTATTGCGGTTACCATCCCGAGTTAGTCAGCGGACGCAGCGACAATATCAAGGTGACGCGGCCAGAAGATCTGGCGCTGGCGGCCTTCTATCTAACCCAGATTCAGTTAAAGGAGAGCGCATGATGCGTATCGGCCACGGTTTTGACGTTCACGCGTTTGGCGGCGAAGGTCCGTTGGTGATTGGCGGGGTGCGTATTCCCTTCGAACACGGTTTTATTGCCCATTCGGATGGCGACGTGGCGCTGCATGCGCTGACGGATGCGCTGCTGGGTGCGGTGGCGATGGGTGATATCGGCAAGCTGTTCCCGGACACCGATCCGGCCTTTAAAGGGGCTGACAGCCGTGGCTTGCTGCGCGAAGCCTGGCGTCGTATCCAGCTGAAAGGCTATCGCATTGGTAACGTTGACGTGACCATCATCGCGCAGGCGCCGAAAATGCTGCCGCATGTGCCGCAGATGCGCGTCAACATCGCAGAAGATCTGGGTTGCCATATGGATGATGTCAACGTGAAAGCCACCACCACGGAAAAGCTCGGCTTTACGGGCCGTGGCGAAGGCATTGCCTGTGAAGCGGTGGCGTTACTGGTGAAGGCCGATAACGCATGAGTGAGTTGCTCTACCTGCACGGTGTGCCAACCGCGACGGGCGTCATCAAAGCCAATCCTGAAGACTTCGTGGTCATCGAAGACCTCGGCTATCCCTATGATGGCGAGGGCGAACAGGTACTGGTGCGCATTCGGAAAATTGGCTGTAACACGCGTTTCGTCGCTGAGGCTATTGCTAAATTCCTCGGCGTACATCAGCGCGATATGAGTTATGCCGGCATGAAGGATCGCCATGCGGTGACCGAGCAGACGCTGTGTTTCCGCGTGCCGGGAAACGCAATGCCAAATCTGGCGGGCTTCCAGCTGGAAGGCGTGGAAATTCTGCAGGTGATTCGCCACAAGCGTAAATTACGCACCGGTGCGCTGGCGGGAAATGCGTTCCGTTTGATCGTACGTCAGATTTCCGATCGTGATGAAGTAGAAGGGCGGTTGCAGCGCATTCAGCAAAGCGGCGTGCCTAACTACTTTGGTGAACAACGTTTTGGCCGTGGCGGCAACAACCTGACGCAGGCAAAGCTGTGGGCTGAAGAGAAATTCCGCCCGCGCGATCGCAGCATGAAAGGTATTTTGCTGTCCGCTGCGCGCAGCCAACTGTTTAATCAGGTCACCAGTGCGCGTTTGCAGCGCGATGGGGTGTTGGATCAGGTGCAGGCGGGTGATGCACTGCAGTTGGCCGGTCGCGGCAGTTGGTTTGTCGCGCAGGCGGAAGAGCTGGCGGAATTGCAGCAGCGTGTGAATCACCATGAATTGCGCATCACCGCGCCGCTTGCCGGGCGAGGTGATCTGGGTCCTCAGGGAGATGCGTTGGCCTTTGAGCAGGCTAATCTGGCACCTGCTGCGGATTTGCTGGCGCTGCTGGAACGTGAGCGCGTTGATGCGGCGCGCCGCGCCATGCTGGTGGTGCCAAAAGATCTATGCTGGAACTGGTGGGATGACGTGACGCTGGAGATGCAGTTCTGGCTGCCAGCCGGAAGTTTCGCCACCAGCGTGGTGCGTGAACTGTTGAGTAACGGTGCCGCTGCGCCTATCAGCGATGAATAACCCTACTTTACCCGGCCTCAACGTCGGGTAAATATCTGCTCCGGCTGCATAATGTTGCGGCAAACGCCGGAAGTTCCGTGATTTACGCCTACCACTTCCCGCGCCTCACCGCTAGAATGCAAACATCTTCGTCTCGCCAGATCTTCTTTATTCGGCACCCCAACAGCGGATGCCAGGCGAGCTGAGGGCCAGTTGAATGAACAAAGGTCAGGAACAGATGCGGATATTGCTCAGCAACGACGATGGAATTCATGCCCCCGGCATTCAGACGCTGGCTCGCGCACTGCGTGAGTTTGCGGAGGTGCAGGTTGTCGCGCCCGATCGCAATCGAAGTGGCGCATCAAATTCCCTGACGTTAGAAACCCCGCTGCGTACTTTTACCCATGAGAATGGTGACATCGCCGTCCAGATGGGCACGCCGACGGATTGTGTGTTTCTCGGGGTCAACAAACTGATGCAGCCGCGTCCGGATATTGTGGTTTCAGGCATCAACGCCGGCCCCAATCTGGGTGATGACGTGATCTACTCTGGCACCGTGGCTGCCGCGATGGAAGGGCGTCATCTCGGATTGCCCGCGCTGGCGGTCTCACTTAATGGCCATCAACACTACGCCACCGCCGCGGCGGTGACCTGCACACTGCTGCGTGCTTTATCCCGCGCACCGTTGCGCACCGGGCGTATCCTGAATATTAATGTGCCCGATTTACCGCTAGCGGAAATCAAAGGTTTCCGCGTAACGCGTTGCGGCAGCCGCCATCCGGCCGATCAGGTGATTTGTACGGAAGATCCGCGTGGCCATACGCTGTACTGGATTGGCCCGCCGGGTGAAAAATTGGATGCAGGCCCTGATACCGATTTCGCTGCGGTAGATGCAGGTTACGTATCGCTGACGGCATTGCATGTCGATCTCACTGCACATGCGGCGCAGGAAGTTTTAAGTGACTGGTTGGTCGAGGCTGAGGTAAATCTCGCATGGTGAACCGACGCATCGAAGCGCTGTTAGAGCAACTGCGTGCGCAGGGTATTCACGATGAGCACCTGTTAAAAGCTATCGCCGATGTCCCGCGTGAACGCTTTATCGATGAGGCGTTTGAGCATAAAGCCTGGGAAAACGTTGCGCTGCCCATTGGCAGTGGCCAGACGATTTCACAGCCCTATATGGTGGCGCGGATGACCGCGTTACTTGAACTGAACCCGGATTCGCGCGTGCTGGAAATCGGCACCGGTTCGGGCTATCAGACCGCTATTCTGGCCCATTTGGTCAATCACGTTTATTCCGTTGAACGCATTAAAGGGTTGCAATGGCAGGCCAAGCGCCGCCTGAAACAACTCGACTTGCACAATATTTCGACTCGTCATGGCGACGGTTGGCAAGGTTGGGCGGCACGTGGCCCGTTTGATGCCATCATTGTCACCGCTGCACCCCCTGAAATTCCGACTGCGCTGATAGCGCAATTAGGTGAGGGTGGCAAAATGGTGCTGCCAGTAGGCGAAGATCAGCAGGTTTTAAAGCGTTTACGTCGTCAGGGTGGTGAATTAATTGAAGAAATCATCGAACCCGTCCGCTTTGTGCCGTTAGTTCAGGGCGATCTGGCCTGAGCCATTGCTACGTAAATCTTCACAACTGTTACATGGCATGGCGCAGTTGATATTGTTACTATCCTTGTTAATCAATGTGAAAGACCGTATTCCGCCTGTTGCGCAGTGAATAATGCGGTCACAACCATGAAACAGTTACATCCAGGATTGCCATAACGGGGGATCAATGAGCACGGGAAGCACAGTATTTCAATTACGCCGTTTGGCGGCACTTTCACTGGTAGGTTTTTGGCTGGCGGGTTGTAGCTCAGGCGACAACACGCAGGCTCCGATTAGCCAGATTGGCGGCGGCGGGGACAGCGGCATGGCGTCCGCACCCAGCGGTGGCATGGGCTCTGCACCGAGCGGTGGCATGATGTCCTCACAGAACAGCACCGTGCCGGCTATGCCGCGCGGCGGAATGTTAAGCGGTGGTACACCATCGGCTGCGCCGTCCGGTGGAATGGTTAGTGGTAATAATAATGTGGTTACCGAAAATGGTCGCATTGTGTACAACCGCAATTATGGGAATATTCCGAAAGGCAGTTACGGCGGTGAGACCTATACCGTCAAACGAGGCGATACCCTGTTCTATATTGCCTGGATTACCGGCAACGACTTCCGCGACCTGGCGCAACGCAACAACGTCGCGGCCCCGTATGGCCTGGAAGCCGGGCAAGTGCTGCAGGTTGGCAACGGTAATGGCCAGACCATCACCGGTGGCAACGCGATAACCGCAGCGGATGCGACGCAGGGCGGCGTGCCGGTAGCGGCTAACCAGACGCAAATAAAATCAGCCCCTGTTGCACAGCAACCTGTTATTACGTATTCTGATGATTCGGGTTCGACAGGCGGTAAAATGCTGCCGTCGAAAGGGGCAAATAATGTGGCAACGACCACAGCTCCGGTTACCGCACCGCCTACAGTCAGCAGCACGACGAATAGCACAACTCCAGTGGGAAGCTGGCGTTGGCCGACTGATGGGAAGATCATCGATAACTTCTCCGCTGCGGAAGGCGGAAATAAAGGGGTCGATATCGCCGGTTCGCGTGGACAACCTGTTATAGCCACTGCATCAGGAAGAGTGGTTTACGCAGGCAACGCGCTCCGTGGGTACGGTAATTTAATCATCATCAAACACAACGATGATTACCTGAGTGCTTACGCCCATAACGATTCCATGCTGGTTCGGGAACAACAGGAAGTTAAGGCGGGGCAAAAAATAGCTACCATGGGTAGCACCGGAACCAGTTCGGTAAGATTACATTTTGAAATTCGTTACAAGGGGAAATCCGTAAACCCGTTGCGTTATTTACCGCAGCGATAATCCGGCAGAACCTTGGTGTTCTGCCCTTGGATCACGGGTAGGAGCCGCTTATGAACCAGAATACGCTGAAAGTTAACGAGTTACATGAAGATGCGGAATTCGAGGAGAACGGAGCTGAGGTTTTTGATGAGAAGGCTCTCGTTGAGAACGAACCTGGTGATAGCGAAGTAGCTGAAGAAGAGCTGTTGTCACAGGGTGCGACGCAACGCGTTTTGGATGCGACGCAGCTTTACCTCGGAGAGATTGGTTACTCTCCACTGTTAACAGCGGAAGAAGAAGTCTTCTTCGCCCGTCGTGCATTGCGAGGTGACATTCCTTCTCGTCGCCGCATGATTGAAAGTAATTTACGCCTGGTGGTGAAAATTGCCCGTCGTTATAGCAATCGTGGTCTGGCACTGCTGGATCTGATTGAAGAGGGTAATCTCGGCCTGATTCGTGCCGTAGAGAAGTTTGACCCAGAACGTGGGTTCCGTTTCTCAACATACGCCACCTGGTGGATTCGTCAGACTATTGAACGGGCGATCATGAATCAAACCCGTACCATTCGTCTGCCGATCCACATCGTTAAAGAGTTGAATGTTTACCTGCGTACCGCGCGTGAACTTTCGCACAAGCTTGACCATGAGCCGAGTGCAGAAGAGATTGCCGAGCAGTTAGACAAGCCAGTTGATGACGTAAGCCGTATGCTGCGTCTCAATGAGCGTATTACCTCGGTTGACACACCGCTGGGTGGAGATTCCGAAAAAGCGCTGCTGGATATCCTGGCCGATGAAAAAGACAACGGCCCGGAAGACACCACGCAGGACGATGATATGAAACAAAGCATCGTTAAGTGGTTGTTTGAATTGAATGCCAAGCAGCGTGAAGTGCTGGCGCGTCGTTTCGGCCTGTTAGGTTATGAAGCGGCAACGCTGGAAGATGTGGGCCGTGAGATCGGGTTGACCCGTGAACGTGTCCGTCAGATTCAGGTTGAAGGTCTGCGTCGTCTGCGTGAAATCCTGCAGACTCAGGGCCTCAACATCGAAGCACTATTTCGCGAATAAGCCGTAACTGGCAACAAGAACGGTGACCCTTGGGTCACCGTTTTTTTATGTCAGAAATCTGCCAGTACTTATCACTGGAATCTGGCATTACCTGGCAAAGGATAGCGGCGCATCAGCACCGCCATTCCGTATGATTACACCAGCGTTTTAAGACGGTAAATCCACTCCAGCGCCTGTTTTGGTGTAAGGCTATCAGGATCCAGCGCTTCTAACGCATCTACAGCTGGCGATGTTTCTGCTACCAACAGCTGCATTTGCGATCCTTCTACCGTGGATGCCGCTGAACTGCCGGAGAGCGCTTCCAGCTCTTTCAGCTTGTTGCGCGCGCGTTTGATCACATCTTTCGGTACACCCGCTAATGCAGCAACCGCCAGACCATAACTTTTACTGGCTGCGCCATCCTGCACGCTGTGCATGAATGCAATGGTATCGCCATGCTCCACAGCATCAAGATGCACATTCACTACGCCTTCCATTTTTTCCGGCAGGGTGGTGAGTTCAAAGTAGTGGGTGGCAAACAACGTCATCGCTTTGATTCGATTCGCCAGGCTTTCCGCACAGGCCCACGCCAACGACAACCCATCGTAGGTTGATGTGCCGCGACCGATTTCATCCATCAACACCAGACTGTTCTCAGTGGCGTTGTGCAGGATATTGGCCGTCTCAGTCATCTCGACCATAAAGGTTGAGCGCCCTGACGCCAGGTCATCGGCCGCACCGACACGCGTGAAGATGCGATCGATAGGACCAATCACGGTCTCTTCGGCTGGCACATAGCTGCCAATCCACGCCATCAGCGCAATCAATGCAGTCTGACGCATATAGGTACTTTTACCGCCCATATTCGGACCGGTGATGATCAACATGCGGCGCTGATTTGACAGCGACAGCGGGTTAGCAATGAACGGCTCTTTCAGCACCTGCTCCACGACAGGATGGCGGCCAGCGGTGATGCGAATGCCGGCTTTTTCCTGCAGCACCGGGCGGCAGTAATTCAGCGTCCAGGCACGTTCTGCCAGGTTAGCCAACACATCCAGTTCAGCCAGCGCCGCCGCACTGATCTGCAGTGCTTCAAGATGAGGCAGTAAGCTATCGAGTAACGCTTCGTACAGGCCTTTTTCGAGCGCCAGCGCTTTGCCTTTTGAGGTCAGTACTTTGTCTTCATACTCTTTCAATTCGGGAATAATGTAGCGCTCGGCGTTTTTCAACGTCTGGCGGCGGACATAGTGAATCGGCACCTGATGGCTTTGGCCGCGGCTGACCTGAATGTAGTAACCATGAATTGCGTTAAAACCGACCTTTAAGGTATCCAGACCTAACTTCTCTCGCTCACGAATTTCGAGGCGGTCGAGATAATCCGTAGCGCCGTCAGCCAGCGCGCGCCATTCATCTAATTCGGCGTTATAGCCAGGCGCAATCACACCGCCGTCACGCACCAGTACGGGAGGGGATTCAATGACGGCTTGTTCCAGCAGCTCGCGCAGTTCAGCAAACTCACCCATCTGCGAACGCAAATTGACTAGCTGGATCGCCTCAACACCTTGCAACTGCTGATTCAGTTCCGGCAGTTGCTGGAAGGCATGTCGCATGCGAGCCAAATCACGCGGGCGCGCGGTGCGCAGTGCCAGGCGCGCCAGGATGCGTTCCAAATCGCCCACCTGGCGCAATACCGGCTGCAATGCTTCACTCAGTGATTGCAGTTCGGCAATGGATTCCTGGCGCCGACCAATGGTGGTGACATCGCGCAGCGGCATGTGCAGCCAGCGCTTCAGCATACGGCTGCCCATCGGAGTGACGGTTTTATCCAGCACCGCTGCCAGGGTATTGTCGAGACCTCCTGCCAGGTTCTGCGTGATTTCCAGGTTGCGGCGGGTGGCCGCATCCATGATTACGCTGTCCTGCTGGCGCTCCATACTTAACGAGCGAATATGTGGCAGGGAGGTGCGTTGGGTGTCCTTAACATATTGAAGCAGGCAACCCGCAGCGCGCAGCGCCAGATGGGCCTGTTCAACACCAAAGCCGCTGAGATCACGCGTGCCAAATTGCAGGTTTAATTGCTGGCGTGCGGTGTCGATTTCATATTCCCACAGCGGACGACGGCGCAGACCACGACGCTGATCGATCAGCGCCATCGCCTGGAAATCTTCTGGGTAGAGCAGTTCGGCAGGGTTAGTACGCTGCAGTTCTGCCGCCATAGTCTCCTGATCGGCTGGTTCGCTCAGGCGAAAACGACCCGAGCTGATATCAAGCGTGGCATAACCAAATCCGCGCGGGCTCTGGAAGATTGCCGCCAGCAAGTTATCCTGACGTTCCTGCAACAGCGCTTCATCACTGATGGTGCCGGGGGTCACAATGCGGACGACCTTACGTTCGACCGGGCCTTTGCTCAGCGCCGGATCGCCAATCTGTTCACAGATCGCCACGGATTCACCGAGCTGGACCAGTTTCGCCAGGTAACCTTCAACAGCATGATAAGGCACGCCCGCCATCGGGATGGGTTCACCCGCTGACGCGCCGCGTTTAGTGAGTGAAATCTCCAGCAGTTGCGAGGCTCGCCTGGCGTCGTCGTAGAACAGCTCGTAAAAATCGCCCATGCGATAAAACAGCAGGATTTCGGGATGGTCAGCCTTCAGGCGCAGGTATTGCTGCATCATGGGCGTGTGGCCAGTAAAGTCCATTTGCGCTGCTCCTTTCATCTCGTTTTCACTCAAAATTCACTCGTTCGATCATGGCTGCCCGACATGAGCAGGCCAGCGTGGTGCGTTATCCTACAGATGGATAACCAAAGCGCAGATATTAACATTTTGCCCTGCGCGCATCATCCGCTCGCAATGGATTCTGGCAGCCGACCTTAACAAATTGCGACAAGCAGTAAAAAGCAAAATCTGGTGTTAAAGATAAACTGTGGATCCGTTCCGCAAATTTTCGCTGCAACCCACTGAAACCAGGGAAAAGCAGCGTAAATTTAAGATATTGCTCTGTATCCCGCTTTGATGAACGATTACCATGTTGGCTTCCGGTTTCATCTGGCTTATGGATATCTAATGCGTTTTAAGGTTGCTTTTCTTCCACTTATCGCCTTGCTTGCTGCCTGCAGCAGTAAGCCTGCAACCCAGCAGCAAACCGCCGTTGTGCCTGCACCAAAAGGTGGTTTTTTACTGGAACCTTCACACGCCGTTCAGCCGATGTTTGGTGATTTCGCGGGAAATCCGGCGGCTGAGCAGTTTATTGATCAAATGGTGGCAAAACACGGTTTTAACCGCGATCAACTGCATGCCGTGATTGGCCAGGCGAAGCGTCTTGATTACGTGCTGCGCCTGATGGATCAACAAGCGCCAAGCTACACGCCGCCGACGGGGCCAAACGGTGCCTGGATCCGCTATCGCAATAAATTCATCACGCCAGATAATGTGCAAAATGGTGTGGCGTTCTGGGATCAATATCAGGACGCGCTGCAACGCGCTCAACAGGTTTATGGTGTGCCGCCAGAGATCATTGTCGGGATCATTGGCGTGGAAACACGTTGGGGTCGGGTGATGGGCAAAACGCGTCTGCTGGATGCGCTGGCCACCTTATCCTTTAGCTATCCGCGTCGCGCGGCCTACTTCAGCAGCGAACTGGAAACCTTCCTGTTGATGGCGCGTACTGAACAGGACGACCCGCTGGATCTGCGCGGTTCCTTCGCGGGTGCAATGGGTTACGGTCAGTTTATGCCGTCTTCTTATAAGCAGTATGCGGTCGACTTCAATGGTGATGGCCACATTAACCTGTGGGATCCGGTGGATGCGATTGGCAGCGTAGCAAATTACTTCAAAGAGCACGGCTGGCGCGCGGGGCAGAATGTTGCCGTACCGGCAAGCGGTCAGGCTCCTGCGCTGGAAAATGGGTTTAAAACGCTTTATCCGGTGAATACGTTGATGGCGAGCGGCCTCACGCCGCAAGGATCGCTGGATGGTAACAACCAAGCGAGTCTGCTGCGCTTTGATCTGGGTACCAGTTATCAATATTGGTATGGTCTGCCTAACTTCTATGTCATCACGCGCTATAACCACAGTACGCACTATGCGATGGCGGTGTGGCAGTTGGGCCAGGCAGTGGCGAAAGCGCGTCAGGGCAACATGCTTTAATGCTGTCCTTATAAAGAGTGAGGGTATAAGATGGCGCCCCTTTTGCGGTGCCATCTTTACCGCCTTTCGACTTCTGAGGAACGCTAATGACAACGTTACCTGCTTGCCCTGTGTGTCAGGCTGATTATACCTGGCAGGATGGTGAAAACCTGAACTGCCCATCTTGTGGTCATATCTGGTCACCGAGTGCTGATGCAGCATCGGATAGCCTGGTGGTGCGTGATGCCAATGGCAATCTGCTCGCCGATGGCGACAGCGTTACTGTGGTCAAAGATCTCAAGGTGAAAGGGAGCTCCTCAACCCTGAAGATTGGCACCAAAGTGAAAAGCATTCGCCTGGTTGAAGGCGACCATAACATTGATTGCAAAATTGATGGTTTTGGTCCGATGAAACTCAAATCTGAGTTTGTGAAAAAGAACTGAGAACAGGACGGCTGCCCGGCCGTCCCGTATTGTGTTCACATCAGTAAGCGATCCAGCTCCGCGCACTGCTCAGCCGTCAGTTCACCGCCATAATTGCGTGAATGGCTGCTCATAGAATCATATTTGCGCGCCACTGCGGTTTTGATGGTCGTGACAAAGTCATCGCCAATGGTGTAGATCGCCATCAGCTTACCAATGCGCTGCTGAATCTGTGCCAACTGCGCTAAATCTCCCGCACGCCAGGCGCGCATCGCCCCGGCAAACAACTCCGGCACAATGTTGTTTAAACCGGAAATCACCCCGGCACCGCCTGCCAGTAAATTGGGCAGCAGATATTCGTCATATCCGGAAAGCACCGTGAAATCAGGGCGTACCTTTTGAGTTTCTTCAATCAGGGCACGATTGTGCGACAGGCAATCCATGGTGTCTTTAATACCGATAAACTGCGGCAGTTCAGCCGCTAACTCTGCCACCAATGCGGGCGTCAAATCGCAGCCGGTACGCGCCGGGAAATTATAGGCAAACCACTTGCCACCTAACTGTTTATCCAGCGCTTTAAAGTAGCTCAACAGCTGTTTCTGCGTTTGCCCATAATAGTAGGGCGGCAAAACCATCACGGCGTCATACCCGTTTTGCCAGGCAGCTTCAGCGAGCTGCAACATATCCGGAACACAGGTACTTGAGACATTCGCAACCATGGTCAGTGGCGAAAGCTGACGTGCTTCGCTAATCAGCATCAGTCTTTCCTGCTGGGTTAACGATGCAAACTCTCCGATACTGCCCATCAGTAACAGCGTATCAATCCCCGAGGTGCTCAGGCGCGCAAAGTGGCGGCCCAGCGCATCAATATCGAGTCGGTTATGTTGATCGAAAGGGGTAACTGAAGGACACCAGATGCCCGTTAATTCAGGTTGTGCAGCCATAACATCATCCTCAATTTTCATGAAATGAAACGTTGTTTTAACTTAGTGCTCGTGACTGACATTAACCAGTGACAAAGGGTAAAAAGGTGAGACATCGCACTTTTCTCTTCGCTCCGCGATTAAGAAAACAGGTAGTGTGATGCTCTTCAGCCAGACAGGAGCGTTGCCATGCAAGACTGGAATCCACAGCTGTATCGTCAATTTGAATCGGAGCGCACGCGTCCTGCGCGTGAACTGTTAGAACGTATTCCTCTTACCGACGTGCATTTCGCTACAGACCTAGGATGCGGGCCTGGCAACAGCACAGAGCTGCTGGCGCAAGCGTGGCCAGGCGCGGTGATTACGGGCCTCGACAGCTCAGCAGCCATGCTCGAACAAGCGCATGAGCGTTTACCTTCCTGCACTTTTTTGCAGGCGGATATCCGTACCTGGCAGGCTAATCAGCCACAGCAGGTCATCTATGCGAACGCTTCGCTTCAGTGGCTAACCGATCATCACACGCTGCTGCCGCATCTGGTTGAACAGCTGGATATCGGTGGCGCTCTGGCGATTCAGATGCCGGACAATCTTGAAGAGGCCTCCCACCGCTTAATGCGTGAAGTGGCGGCAGGTGAGCGCTGGCAGGCGCATATCTCGCCACAGGCTGCGGATCGCAAACGTCTGCTGACCACGGAACAATATTATGATTTGCTGAGTGATGCGGGTTGTCAGGTGGATATCTGGCGTACCACTTACTATCACCCGATGGCCGATGCGCAGGGCATCATTACCTGGCTCCGTGCCACGGGCTTGCGTCCTTTCCTCGCGGGATTGACCGAACAGCAACAAGCGGATTTTCTGCATGATTATCATCAGGCACTTTTGACGGCTTATCCCCCACGCAACAACGGCCAGGTTCTGTTAGCTTTCCCACGCTTATTTATGGTCGCAGTGAGAACGCGTTAAAATCGCTGGAAGCGGATGCGCAAAATGGTGCGTCAGAGGTTGAAAAGGGCGCGCTGTTGCACCATTTATGGTTAACGCGCAGCGCCAAAACAGGAGAAGGCGATGAACGACCAACAGTTGCAGCAGCTCAGCCAGCGTATTGGTGAACAGCTGAAAAAACGCGAGGCAACGGTGACCGCGGCGGAATCCTGCACCGGTGGCTGGATTGCCAAAGTGTTTACCGATATCAGTGGCAGCTCAGCCTGGTTTGAGCGGGGTTTCGTGACCTACAGCAACGAAGCTAAACAACAGATGGTGAGTGTACAGGCTGATACTCTGGCCCAGCATGGCGCGGTGAGTGAGCAAACCGTGCGTGAGATGGCGCGGGGTGCCTGCAATGCCGCCGCCGCTGAGTTTGGCATTGCCGTGAGCGGTATTGCGGGGCCAGATGGCGGTTCGGCAGAAAAGCCGGTGGGTACTGTGTGGTTTGCCATTGCCGGGCCTGGCGATCGTGTTCTGGCGCAGCGGCAGATCTTTGCCGGAGACCGTGACGCGGTGCGTCGGCAATCTGTCGCCTGGGCGCTGCAAACACTGCTTGATGAATTTCTGACAAATTAAACTTGATACTGTATGGTCATACAGTATAATTACCGGCAACAGAACGAGCAGGCACATAATGATGTCGGCTTACCCAGCATGATTAGGAGTGGAAATGGCGATTGACGAGAACAAACAGAAAGCTTTAGCAGCCGCGCTGGGCCAGATTGAGAAACAATTTGGTAAAGGCTCGATCATGCGCCTGGGTGAAGACCGTTCGATGGATGTAGAAACCATCTCGACCGGTTCACTGTCACTGGATATCGCGTTGGGTGCCGGCGGTTTGCCAATGGGCCGTATCGTTGAGATTTACGGACCAGAATCATCCGGTAAAACTACGCTAACACTGCAGGTGATTGCCGCAGCGCAGCGTAAAGGTAAAACCTGTGCCTTTATCGATGCGGAACACGCGCTTGACCCGGTGTATGCCAAAAAACTCGGCGTAGATATCGACAATCTGCTGTGTTCGCAGCCGGATACCGGTGAGCAAGCGCTGGAGATCTGTGATGCGTTAGCACGCTCGGGTGCCGTTGATGTGATCATCGTTGACTCCGTGGCGGCACTGACGCCGAAAGCGGAGATCGAAGGTGAAATCGGTGATTCGCACATGGGTCTGGCTGCACGTATGATGAGCCAGGCGATGCGTAAGTTAGCGGGCAACCTGAAGCAGTCCAACACGCTGCTGATCTTCATCAACCAGATTCGTATGAAAATTGGTGTGATGTTTGGTAACCCAGAAACCACCACCGGTGGTAACGCGCTGAAATTCTACGCTTCTGTTCGTCTTGATATCCGCCGTATCGGTGCGATTAAAGAGGGCGATGAAGTGGTCGGTAGCGAAACCCGCGTCAAAGTGGTGAAGAACAAAATCGCTGCACCGTTTAAGCAGGCTGAATTCCAGATCATGTATGGCGAAGGGATCAACACCTTCGGCGAGCTGGTGGATCTCGGCGTGAAGCACAAACTGGTTGAGAAAGCCGGTGCGTGGTACAGCTACAACGGCGATAAAATTGGTCAAGGTAAAGCGAACTCGACCAACTTCCTTAAAGAGAATCCAGCGATTGCCAACGAGATCGATAAGAAGTTGCGTGATCTGCTGCTGACGGGAGCGACAGCGACAGCAGGAGCCGCTGCAGCACAAACCCCTGCTGGTGACTACCAGGAAGCTAGCGAAACTAACGAAGATTTCTAAGATACCCAACGGGAGCAGCGATGCTCCCGTTTGCTTTTCCCCGTCAACACTTCCCCTGCTCGTCTTCTTGCTTTACCCTGCGCAACAGTCAGAACAAGGTACAACTCATGTCATCATCACCTTCTGCGGCTTCGGTGCCGACATTTTCTCGTTTGCTGGATCGTGCCATGCGTGTGTTATCACAGCGTGACCACAGTCGTGACGAATTGAAACGTAAGCTGCAACTCTCTAGTCAGCGAGCAGCTTATCTGAAGCAAGAAGAAAACGTGCCGATACCGGATGAGTTGCTGGAAAAGGTGCTCGACTGGTGCCAGGAAAGCGGCTGGCTGAACGATCAGCGCTTTACCGAACGTTTTATCCAAAGCCGGGCGCGCAAAGGATATGGTTCACAACGCGTGCGCATGGAGTTGCAACAGAAGGGCATCAGCCGCGATGAGATCAATCAGGCAATGATGGATACTGAAGTGGACTGGAGCCAGTGCGCGGCTGATTTGGCTAAGCGTAAATTTGGTGAACCTCTGCCACAAACCTGGGCTGAGAAAAGCAAGGTACAGCGCTTTTTAATGTCTAAAGGCTTTATGATGGAAGATATTCATGCAGTTTTCAGAAATATTGACGACTGAAAGGCGATGGGATTTTACTTCCCACTGAAGAAAATTTATCTTATTCCCACTTTTTGTTCCTCAATCAGCGGTAAACCTGCAGATGTGGTTTGCCCGCGAAAGGGAACGTTCGTTAGCGTGATTCCAGGAATTATATGAGCAAGAGCACTGCTGAGATCCGTCAAGCGTTTCTCGACTTTTTTCATAGCAAGGGACATCAGGTTGTAGCCAGCAGCTCCCTCGTACCGAATAACGACCCAACGTTGCTGTTTACCAATGCGGGAATGGTGCAGTTTAAAGACGTTTTCCTCGGTCAGGATAAACGCGATTATGCACGCGCAACCACGTCTCAGCGTTGCGTGCGCGCCGGTGGCAAGCACAACGATCTTGAGAACGTTGGCTACACCGCTCGTCACCACACCTTCTTTGAAATGCTGGGTAACTTCAGCTTTGGCGACTACTTCAAGAAAGAAGCAATTGCTTATGCCTGGGAACTGCTGACGGGTGAGCAGTGGTTCAAGCTGCCAAAAGAGCGTTTGTGGGTCACGGTTTATGAAACCGATGATGAAGCTTTCGAAATCTGGGCTAACGATGTCGGTGTACCGCGCGAACGCATCATCCGCATCGGCGATAACAAAGGCAGCGCCTACGCATCTGACAACTTCTGGCAGATGGGTGATACCGGCCCTTGCGGTCCATGCACCGAAATTTTCTACGATCACGGCGACCATATCTGGGGTGGCCCGCCCGGCAGCCCGGAAGAAGATGGCGATCGCTACATTGAGATCTGGAACATCGTCTTCATGCAGTTCAACCGTCAGGCCGACGGCACCATGGAACCTTTGCCGAAGCCTTCTGTTGATACCGGTATGGGCCTGGAGCGCATCGCCGCGGTACTGCAGCACGTTAACTCTAACTATGAAATCGATCTGTTTGCCAGGCTGATCAAGGCCGTTGCGCAGGTTACTGGTGCAACCGACCTCAATAATAAATCGTTGCGCGTCATCGCTGACCACATCCGTTCCTGTGCATTCCTGATCGCTGATGGTGTCATCCCATCGAATGAAAACCGTGGCTACGTGCTGCGCCGCATCATTCGTCGCGCAGTGCGTCATGGCAATATGGTGGGCGCTAAAGAGGCCTTCTTCTACAAGCTGGTCGCGCCATTGATTGATGTCATGGGCGATGCCGGTGAAGACCTGAAACGCCAGCAGAAGCATGTTGAAAATGCTCTGAAAAATGAAGAAGAGCAGTTCGCTAAGACGCTGGAACGCGGCCTGGCATTGCTGGATGAAGAGTTGGCCAATCTGCAAGGCGATACGCTGGATGGTGAAACGGTCTTCCGTCTGTATGACACCTTCGGTTTCCCGGCGGATTTGACTGCCGATGTCTGCCGCGAGCGCAATCTGAAGATTGATGAAGCGGGCTTTGAAACGGCCATGGAACAGCAGCGTCAGCGTGCACGTGAGGCCAGTGGCTTCGGTGCTGACTACAACAGCGTAATTCGCTTTGATGCTGCCACTGATTTTAAAGGTTATGAGCAACTGCAGGCTGAAGGCACCGTGCAGGCGCTGTTTGTTGACGGCAAGCAGGTCGAGCAGGTTGCTGCTGGTCAGGATGCGGTAGTGATTCTGGACCAGACGCCGTTCTACGGAGAATCAGGTGGTCAGGTAGGCGATACCGGTGTGTTAACTGGGCAGAATGCTGAATTCAGCGTCCAGGATACACAGAAGTATGGCAAAGCCTTTGGTCATATCGGTAAGCTCAACAGCGGTGAGCTGCGTGTTGGCGACCGCCTCAATGCGCAAGTGGACGAAGAGCGTCGTGCACGTATCATCCTGAACCACTCGGCAACGCATCTGATGCATGAAGCGTTACGCGAAGTATTAGGCGATCATGTGGGTCAGAAAGGCTCGCTCAACAACGATAAATATCTGCGCTTCGACTTCTCTCATACTGAAGCGATGAAGCCAGAGCAGATTCGTACCGTTGAGGATATCGTTAATACCCAGATTCGTCGCAATTTACTCATTCAGACTGAAGTGATGGAACTGGATGAAGCGAAAGCGCGTGGCGCAACAGCGTTGTTTGGTGAGAAATATGAACAGCGTGTGCGCGTGGTCAGCATGGGCGAATACTCCGTTGAGCTGTGTGGCGGTACACACGCTGCGCGCACCGGTGACATCGGTCTGTTCCGCATTCAGTCTGAATCCGGTACGGCGGCAGGTGTGCGCCGTATTGAAGCGCTGACGGGTGAGGGCGCGATTGCTCAACTGCATGCGCAAAGCGATCAGATATCTGAAATTGCTCAGGTGGTTAAAGCCAACAGCAGTAATCTGAATGAGAAGGTGCGCGGTCTGGTTGATCATGTTCGTGCGCTGGAAAAAGAACTGCAGCAGCTGCGTGATCAGCAAGCGGCGCAAGAAAGTGCCTCGCTCAGCAGTCAAGCGGTGGACGTGAAGGGCACCAAACTGCTGGTCAGCGAGCTCAGCAACGTTGAGCCGAAGATGCTGCGTACCATGATGGATGATCTGAAAAATCAGCTCGGCTCGGCCATCATTGTGCTGGCAACCGTTGCGGACGGTAAGGTTTCCCTGATTGCTGGTGTGACCAAAGACCTGACCGACCGTGTCAAAGCGGGTGAGTTGGTTGGCGAACTGGCCGCTCAGGTTGGCGGTAAAGGCGGTGGCCGTCCTGATATGGCTCAGGCGGGCGGCACAAACCCTGAGGCCCTGTCTGGTGCACTGGCTGGTGTGCCGGAGTGGGTGAGTAACCGACTGTAACGAATTAAAACTCAGCATCGTGAGCAGCGCCAGAATCCCCGTGTTCTGGCGCTTTTTAACGCGGTGTGCACCCGATAATGACAAAGTCCGGTTGATGTAGTGTATTTCGGCTAAACTAACTATCAGCAGAATGTATTGGCGTGGCGATGCACAATGGTGTATTTGTCATAGACATTGTTCAGCGTTATATGATGGATATGGCCGGGAGACCGAACAGGCCCGACTCTTTTAATCTTTCAAGGAGCAAAGAATGCTTATTCTAACTCGTCGAGTTGGTGAAACCCTCATGATTGGCGATGAGGTGACTGTAACGGTGCTGGGTGTTAAAGGTAACCAGGTCCGTATTGGCGTTAATGCGCCTAAAGAAGTTTCGGTGCATCGCGAAGAAATCTATCAGCGTATCCAGGCCGAAAAAACTCAGCAAACGAGTTACTAACGGATTCAGCGCCTCGCATCCAGCGAGGCGCTACCGCTTTTCTTCCCGCATTTCTCTTTTCTCCCTGCTTTGATCCCATTTTCTTTCTTCCCATTTTGTTAACTGCAACGTGCTTTCTCTGTTGATTAATCACTCTTTTTGTCGGTAAAACATCCTAATTGCGCGTCATTTGTGCAAACAAATCGATATCCGGAAAAAGTCGGGAAAAATTGTTTGACTTATAAGTGCGGGAAAGTAATATGTGCGCCACGCAGTGCCGATGAGCAGAAGCAAGTTCAGAAGCACGGTTCGGAAGAACGCGTATGGTGAGGTGGCCGAGAGGCTGAAGGCGCTCCCCTGCTAAGGGAGTATGCGGTCAAAAGCTGCATCCGGGGTTCGAATCCCCGCCTCACCGCCATTTCCGATGCATCCATAGCTCAGCTGGATAGAGTACTCGGCTACGAACCGAGCGGTCGGAGGTTCGAATCCTCCTGGATGCACCATTCGGAAAACTGAAGTAAGAGTGAACGAGCAGTTCCTTTCATGGTGAGTTGTCAGCACCCTGCGTTGTACAAGAATTAACTCGATGCATCCATAGCTCAGCTGGATAGAGTACTCGGCTACGAACCGAGCGGTCGGAGGTTCGAATCCTCCTGGATGCACCATTCTTCGTATCATTCCCAGGTTGATTGCAGTAAGTCCATCGTAAGAAAATCTCTCAATGCATCCATAGCTCAGCTGGATAGAGTACTCGGCTACGAACCGAGCGGTCGGAGGTTCGAATCCTCCTGGATGCACCATTCTGCTTTCCGCACGCTACTCTCAGTGTGTTTCATTAGTCATATCAGTCAGACCCCAATGCATCCATAGCTCAGCTGGATAGAGTACTCGGCTACGAACCGAGCGGTCGGAGGTTCGAATCCTCCTGGATGCACCATCTCCTGTTCAAAACAATCAACGCCTGCTTTCTGAATTTACCTCCCATTTTTCTTCATCACGCAAAAACCACTTATATAACCGCCATTTATCCCCGGCATCGCCACCTGACCTTTTTCCGAAAACAAAAATAGCTAATGCTTTCAAAGCATTTGCTGTTAAGCACACCTGGCGACAACCTAAGCGCATTACGCTAAAGTAATGGCTCATTTTGTGGTGCTCGATGGAGTGACAATGTACGACCAATATGATGCCCTGATTTTCGATATGGACGGCACGATCCTGGATACTGAGCCGACACATCGAAAAGCCTGGCAGCAGGTGCTGAGCCGCTACGGTTTCACCATGGATGAGAAAAAAATGGTGAGCTTTAATGGCGCACCCACCTGGCAGCTGGCGCAGTACATTCTTGAGCAGAACAACGCTGAGCACGATCCTCATCTGCTGGCCGCAGAGAAAACCGAGGCGCTTAGAGCGATGTTGCTGGATGACGTGCGTCCGTTACCGTTAATGGACGTGGTGAAAGCGTATCACGGTCGTCGGCCGATGGCGGTGGGCACGGGCAGTGAACACAGCCTGGCAAAGGCTCTGCTGGAAGCGTTGGGTGTCTATCATCTGTTTGATGCCGTGGTCGGTGCGGATGATGTGCAGCGCCATAAACCTCAACCCGATACCTTTTTACGCTGCGCCGAATTAATGGGCGTGGCACCTGAACGCTGTGTGGTGTTTGAAGATGCTGACTTTGGTGTTCAGGCGGCGCAAGCCGCGGGCATGGATGTGGTTGATGTCCGTTTACTGTGAATGAATTCCTGACCTATGGATCGTTATTCGGCAGTAGCTTTCTGAGTGCCACCCTGCTTCCGGGAAGTTCAGAGGCTGTGCTGATTGCTTTGCTGATCGCCCAAAAGGGTTCGATCTATGGATTGTTATTGGCCGCATCAGTGGGAAACACGCTGGGTGGCCTGACCAACATTATTCTTGGTCGCCTCATGCCGCCAAAAGGGCAGGGGCGATGGCATGACACAGCAATGACGTGGTTACATCGATTGGGACCTGCAGCACTGCTATTAAGCTGGCTGCCGGTAGTGGGCGACCTGCTTTGCGTGCTTGCAGGCTGGTTGCGCTTTGCCTGGCTGCCCTCGGTGCTGTTCCTCGCCATCGGTAAAACGCTGCGTTATATCGTTATCGCGACCGCCACATTACAAACAATGCAATGGTGGCATTGATTCGCACAGATTCGAGGCTACGGTTAACATTATGCTGAACAAAAATAAATTATTCGCACAGCGGGAGGTTAATGTGATCCCGGACGTATCAAAAGCACTTTCCTGGTTGGAAGCGCATCCCGACGCGTTAAAGGGTATCGGCCGTGGCATTGAACGCGAGACGTTGCGCGTCAATCCGAATGGTCACCTGGCAACGACCGGACATCCTGAATCTCTGGGTTCAGCGCTGAAGCACAGTTGGATCACCACCGATTTTGCCGAAACGCTGCTGGAGTTCATCACACCTGTCGATCAAAGTATTGATCGTTCACTGGCATTCCTGCGTGATATTCACCGCCACACGGCGCGTGAGTTGGGTCAGGAACGCATGTGGCCGTTCAGTATGCCAGGTTATGTTGATGATGTTGATAGCATCGAGCTGGCGCAATATGGCAGCTCTAACATCGGCAAGATGAAAACGCTCTACCGTCAGGGGCTGAAAAATCGCTATAGCGCACTGATGCAGATTATATCTGGCGTGCACTATAACTTCTCGCTGCCACTGTCGTTCTGGCAGGAGTGGGCAGACGTTAAAGATGCGGAAAGCGGTAAAGAGACCATCTCTGCCGGTTATCTGCGTCTGATCCGCAACTACTATCGCTTTGGCTGGGTGATCCCATACCTGTTTGGTGCCTCACCGGCGATCTGCTCGTCCTTCCTGCAAGGGCGCGAAAGCAAGCTCCCGTTTGAAACAGACGGCAAGGGTACGCTGTGGCTGCCGTATGCGACTTCACTGCGTCTCAGTGATTTGGGATATACCAACAAGTCACAAAGCGGCCTGGGCATCACCTTTAACTCGCTCGACGGTTACGTTGCTGCGCTGAAAGCGGCGATCAAAACGCCGTCCGCAGAGTATGAGGCGATGGGAACTAAAGATGCAGACGGCAACTGGTTGCAGCTGAACACTAACGTGTTGCAGATTGAGAACGAATTGTATGCACCGATTCGTCCAAAACGTGTAACACGTTCGGGTGAAGCGCCTTCTGATGCGCTGTTACGCGGCGGGATCGAGTACATCGAAGTACGTTCTCTGGATATCAACCCGTTCTCCGCTATTGGCGTGGACGCTAATCAGGCGCGTTTCCTCGACCTGTTCCTGATCTGGTGTACCCTGGCGGATGCCCCTGAAATGAGTTCCGACGAACTGCTGTGCAGCCGTAAGAACTGGAACCGCGTGGTCATGGAAGGACGTAAGCCGGGACAGGTGATTGGCGTGGGTTGTAGCGACACAGAACATCCGCTGGTTGATGTGGGTAAGGCCCTGTTTGCCGACCTGCGTCGTGTGGCCGAAGTGCTCGACAGCAATTACGGCAGCACGCAATATCAACAGGTTTGCGATCAACTGGTGGCATCGTTTGATGATCCTGAGCTAACCTATTCAGCGCGCATTCTGCATGCCATCAAAGAAAATGGCTTGACCGGCGCAGGTGTGGCACTGGCTGAACAGTATCGCCATCTGCTGTGTGAAGAGCCGTTAGAGATTTTGACTGAAGATGACTTTAGTCGTCAGGCGTTGGAGTCGGTGCAGGCGCAGGAAAAGCTGGAACAGAGCGATACGCTGGATTTCGAAAGCTATCTGGCAGGTCGCGAAGGCTGAAAAAGAAAATGGCCACATCATTGTGGCCAAAATTAACATCTCTGTTGTCAGGGATGATGATAACAAATGCGCGTCTTTCATATATTCAGACGTTGGGCGAACGGAAAAGTTTCATCGTTTTAAAAAAAATCTCAAAACAGGAGGTGACGTATGCCACTACTGGATAGTTTTACTGTTGATCACACCATCATGGGCGCACCTGCCGTGCGCGTTGCAAAAACCATGAACACTCCGCATGGCGATACCATCACCGTTTTTGACCTGCGTTTCTGCCGTCCGAATATCGATATTCTGACTGAGCGCGGTATCCATACGCTGGAGCACCTGTTTGCCGGCTTTATGCGTAATCACCTCAACGGTGATGGCGTAGAAATCGTTGATATCTCGCCAATGGGGTGCCGCACCGGCTTCTACATGAGCCTGATTGGTGAACCTGACGAGCAGCGCGTAGCGAAAGCGTGGAAAGGGGCGATGGAAGACGTTCTGAAAGTGAAAGAACAGAGCCAGATCCCGGAACTGAATGAATACCAGTGTGGTAGCTACAAGCTGCACTCACTCGACGAAGCGCAGCAGATCGCGCGCAACGTGTTGGCGCATGACATTGGCGTGAACCGTAACGAAGATCTGAAACTGCCGGCTGAGAAGCTGAAAGAGCTGCACATCTAGTGCCTGCCTGAGCAGAAATGAAAACGCCGCGAACTTCGCGGCGTTTTTTTGGCTTCAGGAACCGATGGAGGATTTCAGCGGATGATGCGGGGTAATGCGCACCTGCTTCACCATGTTGTCTTGGACATCGAGGATATCAACATCGTACTTACCGATTTTCACTCGGGTATCAACCAACGGAATCTCTTCCAGCGCCTCCAGCAACATGCCATTGATGGTGCGCGCTTCATCTTCGGGTAACGTCCAGTTGAAGGCTTTATTGATTTCACGCACGTTGGCGCTGCCCTCAATCAATACTGAGCCATCATTCTGCGGCATCACTTCTTCCGCCAGCGAAGGAGACATGGACGTCGTAAAGTCGCCAACAATCTCTTCCAGAATGTCTTCAATGGTCACCAGCCCTTTAATGTCACCATATTCATCGACCACTAAGCCGGCTTTCTTCTTATTGCGCTGGAATTTTACCAACTGCACATTCAGTGGGGTGCCTTCTGGCACATAATAAATTTCATCAGCGGCGCGCAGCAGGCGATCTTTGTTGAATTCTTTCTTCTCAGTCATCATGCGCCAGGCTTCACGCACACGCAGCATGCCAACTGAATCATCCAGTGAGTCGCGGAACAGCACAATGCGTCCATGTGGCGAGTTGCTCAGCTGGCGCACAATCGATTTCCAGTCATCGTTGATATTGATGCCGACAATTTCATTACGCGGCACCATGATGTCATCAACACTGACCTTTTCCAGATCCAGCACCGACAGCAGCATGTCCTGATTACGACGTGACATCAGCGAGCGTGACTCATAGACGATGGTACGCAACTCTTCTTTACTCAGGGCAGAATTGATGGAGCCTTCCGTCTTGATACCGACCATGCGCATCAGAATGCGGGTGATGGTGTTAAGCAGCCAGACCAAAGGCAGCATCACATATTGCAGTGGAGCCAACAGTACGCTGCTCGGATAGGCGACTTTTTCGGGATAGAGCGCCGCAATTGTTTTCGGCAACACTTCGGCAAACACCAACACCACAAAAGTCAGGATGCCGGTTGCAATCGCGACGCCCGCGTCGCCGTAAAGGCGCATGCCGACAATGGTGCCCAACGCGGAAGCGAGAATATTGACGAGGTTATTGCCAATCAAAACCAAACTGATGAGACGATCGGGACGACGCAGCAGTTTCTCAACGCGGCGTGCGCCGCGGTTACCGGTTTTGGCTTTATGGCGCAGTTTGTAACGATTGAGCGTCATCATGCCGGTCTCTGAACCGGAGAAGTACGCAGAGACCAGCACCATGATGACCAGCGTAACGATCAGCGTGGTGGTTGAAACATGTTCCAACGCAAGAATTCCTTTAGTGAGAAGTGAGCAGGTGCTGTAAAACGCGACTGCCGAAGTAGGCCATGGTTAGCAGCAGTGCGCCGCCGCAGTTAAACCAGACGACACGGCGGCCGCGCCAGCCTTCATGGTAGTGTCCCCAGAGCAGAACGATATAAACAAACCAGGCAAGGATGGAAAGCACCGCTTTATCGACGTTCTCAGCGCTGAACAGGTTGTGCATAAAGAACAGCCCGGTGCACAGCACCAGCGTTAACAGCACCACACCAATCTGCGTGATATGAAACATCTTGCGCTCAATACTGAGCAATGGCGGCATATCCTGGGTGAAAGCCAGTTTCTTGTTTTTTAACTGGTAATCGATCCATGCCAGCTGCAGCGCATAAAGTGCAGCGATAATCAGCGTGGCATAGGCAAACAGTGACAGGCCGATATGGACCATCATGCCCGGCGTGGTTTCCAGATGGGTAATAAAGGCATTCGGCACAAAGGTAGCGAAGGCGAGGTTAATCAAAGCAAAGCCGTACACAATCGGCAGCAGTAACCACCCACGATTACGCGAAGCCACAATAGTCATGATCGCGCAGATCAATAAACTCACCAGCGAACCAATATTCAGCAGACTGAGATTTTGTCCGTTGTCGACGGCAAAAATGCGTTGCTGCAGTGCAACTGCATGGGCAATCAGTGCCACGCAAGCTGAAAGCACGGCAAAACGACGCCAGCCACCGTTGCGTTTCAGCAGGCTAGGAATAATCAATGCAAGACTGAGGGAGTAGGCGAAAAGCGCCAAGATCGCGAAAACGAACATAGATCCTTTCAGGTGTCGGTCAGATAAGGAAAAAACCAGTATAGCGCCAGCTGCACCAGGCTCCAAACGATCTGACGGTCAATTGCAGAGATCGCTGAGGCTTCGTGCTATAATCCGCCGCATTGTGCCGCCCAGGCGGCCTCGCTACGGTCTTAAGTGAGAGAGCATGTTTGATAATTTAACCGATCGTTTGTCGCAATCCCTGCGCAACATCAGCGGCCGCGGAAGGCTGACCGAAGACAACATTAAAGACACCTTGCGTGAAGTACGCATGGCATTACTGGAAGCGGACGTTGCGCTGCCGGTCGTGCGCGACTTCATCAACCGCGTAAAAGAAGCGGCAGTGGGTCAGGATGTAAACAAAAGCCTGACGCCTGGTCAGGAATTCATAAAAATTGTTCGTAACGAGTTGGTTACGGCAATGGGCGCAGAAAATAATGCGCTGAATCTCAACGCCCAGCCACCGGCTGTGGTGCTGATGGCGGGTCTGCAAGGTGCCGGTAAAACCACGAGCGTGGCGAAGCTGGGTAAGTTCCTGCGTGAGAAGCACAAGAAGAAAGTGCTGGTGGTTTCTGCCGACGTTTATCGCCCGGCGGCGATCAAACAGCTGGAAACCCTGGCGCAGCAGGTTGGCGTGGACTTCTGTCCCTCCGATCTGAGCCAAAAGCCTGTCGACATCGTTAAGAGCGCGCTGAAAGAAGCGAAGCTGCAATTCTATGACGTGCTGCTGGTGGATACCGCCGGTCGTTTGCACGTCGATGAAGCGATGATGGACGAAATCAAACAGGTACACGCCGCGATCAATCCGGTAGAAACCCTGTTTGTCGTCGATGCCATGACCGGTCAGGATGCGGCAAACACGGCAAAAGCCTTTAATGAAGCGCTGCCGCTGACCGGTGTGATTCTGACGAAAGTGGATGGTGATGCGCGCGGTGGTGCGGCACTGTCGATTCGTCACATTACCGGCAAGCCGATTAAATTTATGGGTATGGGTGAGAAGACGGAAGCACTGGAAGCGTTTTATCCAGACCGTATCGCCTCACGCATTCTCGGCATGGGCGACGTACTGTCGCTGATCGAAGATATTGAGAGCAAAGTTGACCGCGAACAGGCGGAGAAACTGGCGAAGAAACTCAAAACCGGTGATGGCTTTGATCTCAACGACTTCCTTGATCAACTGAAGCAGATGCGCAACATGGGCGGTATGGCCAGCCTGATGGGCAAGTTGCCGGGCATGGGCCAGTTGCCAGACAACGTGAAGTCACAGATGGATGACAAAGTGCTGGTGCGTATGGAGGCCATCATCAATTCGATGACCACCAAAGAGCGTCAGAAACCGGAAATCATCAAGGGCTCACGCAAGCGCCGTATTGCCACCGGTTCAGGTATGCAAGTGCAGGACGTTAACCGTTTATTGAAACAGTTCGACGACATGCAGCGCATGATGAAGAAAATGAAGAAGGGTGGCATGGCCAAAATGATGCGTGGCATGAAAGGTATGATGCCGCCCGGATTCCCTGGTCGCTAAGGCGACTGGCATATAGCCAGAAAATTGACACGCTCAGGTTGCTTTTTTCGCCAAAATGAGTAAAATTTTCGGGCTTTTTATATTGCGCTCGGGTTCCATCCCTCGATGGAGCCCGAGCGCTTTATTAACTAATGAGGATGTTATGGTTACAATTCGTTTGGCACGTCACGGCGCTAAAAAGCGTCCGTTCTATCAGGTCGTCGTTACTGACAGCCGCAATGCGCGTAATGGTCGTTTCATCGAGCGCGTAGGTTTCTTCAACCCGATCGCTTCTGGTCAGGCTGAAGGTCTGCGTCTGGATATGGACCGTATTGAGCACTGGGTTGGCCAGGGCGCAACGCTTTCTGATCGCGTTAACGCGCTGATCAAAGAAGCAAAAAAAGCAGCTTAATCTGTCACGGTGGTTAGCATGAGCATTAAACCTGCCGCACCGCCTCTCGTTAACCCAATCGTATTGGGCAAAATGGGGGCCGCTTACGGCATTCGAGGTTGGCTCAAAGTGTTTTCCTCCACTGAAGACGCTGAAAGCATCTTCGACTACCAACCCTGGTTCATCCAGCGCGCCGGTAAATGGCAGCAGGTCGAACTGGAAGGTTGGAAGCACCACAATCAGGACCTGATCATCAAAGTCAAAGGCATTGACGATCGGGACGCTGCGGCACAGTTAACCAATTGCGAAATTACGGTTGACTCCACGCAGCTGCCAGCGCTGGATGACGGTAATTACTACTGGAAAGACCTTATGGGTTGCAAAGTGGTAAACCTCGACGGCTACGAAATGGGCAAAGTCATTGATTTGATGGAAACCGGTTCGAACGACGTTCTCGTCGTTAAGGCAAACCTGAAAGATGCATTCGGTGCTCAAGAGCGGTTAATCCCGTTTCTTGATGAACAGGTTATCAAGAAAGTCGATCTCTCTACTGGCACGATTGAAGTAGATTGGGATCCTGGTTTTTGATCTCCGGACAATCCGGTAACGTAACGGCGAACGCGATGTGGATTGGTGTTATTAGCCTGTTTCCAGAGATGTTTCGCGCTATTACCGAGTACGGGGTAACTGGCCGGGCAGTAAAAAATGGCCTGCTCAACATTCAAAGCTGGAGTCCTCGTGACTTCGCTCACGACCGGCACCGTACCGTGGATGAACGTCCTTACGGCGGCGGACCGGGAATGTTGATGATGGTGCAACCCTTACGGGATGCAATCCACGCAGCGAAAGCGGCGGCGGGAGAAGGTGCCAAGGTGATTTATCTTTCACCTCAGGGTCGCAAACTGGACCAACAGGGCGTTTGCGAACTGGCGACCAACCAGAAGTTGATTTTGGTTTGTGGTCGTTATGAAGGGATTGATGAGCGCGTGATTCACACTGAGATTGATGAAGAATGGTCAATCGGTGATTACGTACTCAGTGGTGGTGAGCTACCAGCAATGACATTGATTGATTCAGTCGCCCGGTTTATTCCCGGCGTATTGGGCAAGCAAGCGTCAGCCGATGAGGATTCGTTCTCTGAAGGGTTGCTGGATTGCCCGCACTACACCCGACCTGAAGTGTTAGAAGGGATGGAAGTTCCGCCAGTATTACTGTCGGGCAACCATGCCGATATTCGCCGCTGGCGCCTGAAACAGTCGCTGGGCCGTACCTGGCTAAGAAGACCTGAACTTCTGGAAAACCTGGCTCTGACTGAAGAGCAAGCACGGTTGCTAAATGAGTTCCAACGGGAACATCAGCAGCAACAAAACCATCAGGTGGAAGAGTAATCTTCCCTGACTATCAGTTTACCCAGGATATAGAGATTTAATTATGAGCAACATTATCAAGCAACTTGAACAAGAGCAGATGAAGCAGGACGTACCTTCATTCCGTCCGGGTGATTCCGTGGAAGTGAAAGTATGGGTCGTTGAAGGTTCTAAGAAGCGTCTGCAGGCATTCGAGGGCGTGGTTATCGCTATTCGTAACCGCGGTCTGCATTCTGCATTCACTGTTCGTAAGATTTCAAACGGCGAAGGCGTTGAGCGTGTCTTCCAGACTCACTCTCCGGTAATTGACAGCATTTCTGTCAAACGTCGTGGTGCTGTGCGTAAAGCCAAACTGTACTACCTGCGTGAGCGTACCGGTAAGTCAGCTCGTATCAAAGAGCGTCTGGGCGCGTAAGCAACATCCCAAAGTTAATAGCAAACAAGGGGTTGGCCTAAGGGCCAGCCCCTTTTTTTATGGGCGTTTTCTAAGGAACATCGCGATACAAGGTTTCTGTCTGCTCAGTTGGAAGCAAATGGGGTGTAGGGGTAAGTCATTTCATACTTTTCAAAATCGCGGTGTTGTAAAAGATGCCTGAGGGATCCTGAAATATCATTACTAGCCTGAATTGAGTGACATTGTCAGGGAGAGGTCAGGTGCTAAAACTCATTGGTGTAATTTTATGTTTACACTTAGATTGCTTTGGGTTCTCATGTTTAGTTGGTTAAGTTGATGTTTTTATTGTGTTTTAATTTATTCTCTTAGTGCTAGCAATCACGTTGGTAATAAAAGTGTACACATGTGGATTGCGTCTATTACAGACTGTGGTAAAGTAAGCGCCATCCTCACTGAGGATCCCAAACCGCATATACGAGTTAAAAAGGATCGCCATCATGCAGAAAGACGCGCTGAACAATGTGCATATCGCCGACGAACAAATTTTGATCACTCCGCAAGAGCTGAAGGCTAAGTTTCCGCTCACTGCGGCGCAGGAAGCGCAGATTGCTGCTTCTCGCCAGACCATTGCCGATATTATTGCTGGCCGCGATCCGCGCCTGCTGGTGGTCTGTGGTCCTTGTTCAATTCACGATACCGAAGCCGCACTGGAATATGCTCGTCAGCTGCAAACTCTCTCTGCACAGTTGAAGGATCAGCTGTATATCGTTATGCGCGTTTACTTTGAAAAACCTCGTACCACCGTTGGCTGGAAGGGGCTTATCAACGATCCTTACATGAATAATTCATTTGATATGGAAGCCGGGCTGCACATCGCGCGTCAGCTGCTGGTGAACCTGGTGGAAATGGGCCTGCCGCTGGCAACGGAAGCGCTGGATCCTAACAGTCCGCAATATCTCGGCGATCTGTTTAGCTGGTCTGCAATCGGTGCCCGTACTACCGAGTCACAAACGCACCGCGAGATGGCTTCAGGTTTATCAATGCCTGTCGGCTTCAAGAACGGCACTGATGGCAGCCTGGGCACCGCGATCAACGCCATGCGTGCCGCAGCGATGCCACACCGTTTCGTTGGCATCAATCAGGCGGGGCAGGTTTGCTTGTTACAGACTCAAGGCAACCCGGATGGCCATGTGATCCTGCGTGGTGGTAAAGCACCTAACTACGGTCCTGAAGATGTTGCGCAGTGTGAAAAAGAGATGCTCAAAGCGGGACTGCGTCCGGCCTTAATGATAGATTGCAGCCATGGTAATTCTAATAAAGACTATCGCCGTCAGCCTGGCGTAGCCGAATCGGCTATTGCGCAGATTAAAGATGGAAACCGTTCCATTATTGGCCTGATGCTTGAAAGCAATATTCATGAAGGCAACCAGTCTTCTGAACAGCCACGTAGCGAAATGAATTACGGTGTTTCCGTCACTGATGCCTGCATCGACTGGGAAACCACGGAAACCTTGCTGCGTGAAATCCATCAGGATCTGCAGGGAGTGCTGTCGGCGCGTCTGTCACACGAGGAATAAAGAGTCATGGTGGCTGAACTGACCGCGCTACGCGATCAAATTGATGAAGTCGATAAAGCCCTGCTTGGGCTATTAGCTAAACGTCTTGAGCTGGTAGCCGAAGTAGGTGAAGTCAAAAGCCGTTATGGTTTGCCGATTTATGTACCAGAACGTGAAGCCAGCATGTTGGCTTCACGCCGTCAGGAAGCCGAGGCGCTCGGCGTTTCGCCGGACCTGATTGAAGATGTCTTACGTCGTCTGATGCGTGAGTCTTATGCGCATGAAAACGACAAAGGCTTCAAAACACTCTGCCCAACACTGCGTCCGGTGGTGATTGTCGGTGGGCGTGGCCAAATGGGTCGTTTGTTCGAAAAAATGCTCAACCTGTCAGGTTACCAGGTACGCATTCTGGATAAGGGCGATTGGGATCGTTCTGAAGAACTGCTCAAAGATGCGGGCATGGTGATCATCAGTGTGCCTATTCATCTGACGGAGCAGATCATCGCTGAACTGCCAACGCTGCCGGAAGATTGTATCCTGGTTGATTTAGCATCGGTGAAGAACCGTCCACTACAGGCGATGCTGGCGGCGCATACTGGCCCGGTGCTGGGCTTGCATCCGATGTTTGGCCCGGATAGCGGCAGTCTGGCGAAGCAGGTAGTGGTGTGGTGTGATGGCCGTCAGCCGGAAGCTTACCAGTGGTTCCTGGAGCAGATTCAGGTTTGGGGCGCGCGCTTGCACCGCATCAGTGCCGTCGAGCATGACCAAAACATGGCATTTATTCAGGCGCTGCGGCACTTTGCTACCTTTGCTTATGGTCTGCATTTGGCAGAAGAGAACGTCAATCTGGATCAGCTGCTGGCGCTGTCCTCGCCGATTTATCGTCTGGAACTGGCGATGGTTGGCCGACTGTTTGCTCAGGATCCGCAGCTTTACGCCGACATCATCATGTCTTCGGAGAGCAATCTGGCGCTGATTAAGCGTTATTACCAGCGCTTTGGTGATGCGATTAAATTGCTGGAGCAGGGTGATAAACAGGCATTCATCAAGAGTTTTGAAGGTGTCGCGCATTGGTTTGGTGATTATGCTCAACGCTTCCTGGTGGAAAGCCGAAGCATGTTGCGTTCGGCGAACGACAGCCGGCAATAGAAGAGAAGGCATCCGCAAGGATGCCTTTTTTACTTACAGTCGCGGTTCAACCGGAACAACATTTTCACCCGGATAGCAGCCGAGCACTTTCAGAGAAAGCGTCAAATCTCGCAGCTCTTTCAACGCCAACTGCATGTTCTCTGATTGCAGATTGCCCTGCACGTCGATGTAAAACATCTCTTCCCATGGATTACCGTTGATTGGGCGGTTTTCCAGTTTGCTCATAATCAGATTGTGATTACGCAGAACCAGCAGAGCCTCAACCAGCGCACCGGCCTGCTGACCAGTAGCCATAATCAATGTAGTTTTGGCTGGCACCTGGCCAGAAACCTCAATCGGCTTACGCGCCAGCACAATGAAACGCGTGTGGTTCTGTTGCTGGTTGGCTAGATTCCGTTCCAACACCTGCAGACCATACAACTCTCCGCCTGCCTCGCTGCCTAATGCCGCCACTTTTGGTGAATTCATCGCCGCGACCTTTTCCATTGCGGCAGCGGTGCTCTCGGTATATTCGATTTTCCACTGCGGGAACCGATTGATGAACTGGCTGCACTGCTGGAATGGCTGAGGATGGCTATAAACCGTCTCAATTTGTTGTAAGTCGGTATTGCCGTTAACCAACACACAGTGCTCAATAGGGATGGTCAGCTCGCCGACGATCGAGAGCGTCGTTTGCTGCAGCAGGTCATAGACGTCGTTAATTGAGCCGGAGCTGGTGTTCTCGATCGGCATCACGGCGTAATCCGCCTGGCCACTCTCCACCTGATGAATAATGTCATGGAATTTCAGACAGCCCATCTCAACCATGGAATCAAAATGACGTGTGGCGTATTTACGTGCCGCGAGGTGAGAGTAAGACCCCTTAGGACCCAGAAACGCGATGCGCGGCGCGTGCGCGTGTGGATGGTTTAAGTTTTTCTGCAGCAGCGCTTGCTGAGTCAACACTGAATCTTCAATCACCAGTTGGAACAGGCGGGTAATGTAGTGTGCATCAAGTTGATGCTTCTTACCGAGTGAGATCAGATTTTCCAGCAGTGCGCGTTCACGCTCAACATCGCGAATTGGGCGATGGGTCGCGAGCTTTGCTTGCGCCACTTCAACCGCCAGCGATCGGCGTTCAGATAGCAGCGTTA
Organism: Pantoea sp. alder81; assembly: GCF_020179835.1. Lineage (GTDB taxonomy): Bacteria > Pseudomonadota > Gammaproteobacteria > Enterobacterales > Enterobacteriaceae > Pantoea. Next base: position 355,682 of record NZ_JAIUDA010000006.1, read on the forward strand.
ACAGCTTTTCATCAACGGCGCTGATCTTATCGCGTAACGCCAGCAGCGGATTTTCGGGGTTCATAGGGCTCACCTGTAAAATGTCCAATAAAAAAGCCTCCCGTTTGGGAGGCTTTGTTGTTCGTCTTCGCATTCATTTTCACATGACGAATCGCCTCCCAATCAGGGGAAGGTAAAAAAGAATGCGAAGAAGAACGGTAGATGTTTCATGTGTGTTATCCAGCGATAAAGTGGATTGAGAGTAACCGCAGTGATTTAAAGCTGTCAATAAAAAACGCGCCCGCAGGCGCGTTACTGGAAAAAGGTGTTTATCCCGCAGGAGTGAAATCTTTCATACTGCTGGTTGCGCGGCGCGCTTCAGGTTTGTGCTGCGCCTTATTAAGTTGTCGCTCCAGCTTGGCAATCAGATCGTTGATAGCCGTGTACATATCTTCGTGTTTCGCGCTGGCGACCAGCGTGCCGTTCGGTGTGTTAATGGTGGCATCAGCCACGAATTCTTTCGGCTCTTTCGATAACACGATGTGCGGATTTATCAGGTGAGTTTGCCACTTTTCCAGCTTGGCGAGACGGTCTTCGACATGGTTGCGGATGGCCGCAGTGATTTCCATTTGTTTGCTGGTAATGTTCAGAATCATAGTTAAACCTCTCTGTCATTTCCGTCTGGGTAGGACCAGCATACCGCGTAAATCAGGAAAAAGTGTGATCTAGATCACATTGAAATGTCACTTTTTGTCAATGCCAATGAATTGTGAGAAAGGCTCATAAAATCGAGGAAAATGCTTGAAGGGCAGGGATGAAAAGAGCAAGATTGATGAGTTAACCGCAGCGAATAATCAGCAATCTGGCTGAATTTTCGGCAAAAAAAGCAGCCATTAAGGCTGCTTTTTTATTGGTAGTAAAATCAGGACTGATTATTTGTCGCGATGATCTTCGCTACCTTGTCCGCTTCTGCGGTTAACTGCAGCTGGCGGTAAGCATTTTCCATCAGCGGCAGTGCTTTGTGCGTCGCTTCGGTATCTGGGAAATCTTTCATCATCCCTTCAACACGGTTAACAACGGCGACATAGGCCCCACGCTTGGTATAGAATTGCGCCACCGAGAGTTCATACTTCGCCAGACGCTCTTTCAGGTAGGCTAAACGCTTCTGCGCATCATCAGCATATTGGCTGTTTGGATAACCGCGCAGCAGCTGTGAGAAGTCACGGAAAGCATCACGAGCGTGCGTCGGATCACGATCAGAACGATCGATACCGAAGAAGCCCTGCAGTGCAGAATCATCCAGCGCCATATCCGTCAGACCTTTCATATAAATGACGTAGTCGATGTTCGGATGGGTTGGATTGAGACGCATAAAGCGTGCAATAGCGGCTTGCGCCAGTGGCAGATCGGCATTTTTGTAATACGCGTAGATCAAATCCAGCTGCACTTGCTGCGAGTAAGGGCCAAATGGATAGCGGTTATCCAGTGCTTCCAGTTGCTTAATCGCCGCTTTAAAGTTACCGTCCTGCAGCTTTTGCTGGGCTGTAGCATAAATTTCAGACGGCGGGCTGTCCGGGACGGGATCCGATGAGCCGGAACAGCCCACCAGAGCCAGGCTCAGGCTCAATGTGGCAGCAGCCACCAGATGTTTCATACGCGTCATGACGAAATGATTATCCTCAAAGTGTTGTAGCGGAAGCTGTCCGTATAGCTCCCGGTTATGACCTGGTACGATAGCACATTATATTAAACGGCATCGCCGTGAAAACCCAACGTTAACGAAGAAGCTGTATATGGCACAACAAGTTCAACTCACCGCAACGGTGTCCGAAGCACAGCTTGGACAACGCTTAGATCAGACTTTGGCGGAATTGTTCCCTGATTATTCACGTTCCCGCATAAAAGAATGGATTCTCGAGCGTCGCGTCAGCGTCAACGGCACCATCATCGATAAACCGAAAGAGAAAGTTTTCGGCGGTGAGCAGGTGTCTATCGATGCTGAAATCGAAGAAGCGCAGCGCTGGGAAGCGCAAAACATTCCACTGAACATCGTCTATGAAGATGACGATATCCTGGTGATCAACAAGCCGCGTGGCCTTGTGGTGCATCCCGGAGCCGGTAATCCTGATGGCACTGTATTAAATGCGCTGCTTTATCATTATCCACCGATTGCCGATGTACCGCGTGCCGGAATCGTCCATCGCCTCGATAAAGACACGACCGGGTTAATGGTGGTGGCGAAGACTGTCCCTGCTCAGACGCATCTGGTTGAAACGCTGCAGTTGCGTGAAATCACCCGTGAATATGAAGCGGTTGCGATCGGCACCATGACGGCGGGCGGCACGGTTAACGAACCGATGGCGCGTCACTCCACCAAGCGTACGCATATGGCGGTACACCCTATGGGTAAACCTGCTACGACGCATTACCGCATCATGGAGCATTTCCGTGCTCATACGCGTCTGCGACTGCGTCTGGAAACCGGCCGTACTCACCAGATTCGTGTGCACATGGCGCATATCAATCATCCTCTGGTAGGTGATCCGCTGTACGGTGGCCGTCCGCGCCCGCCTAAAGGTGCATCGGATGCGTTCATCACCGCGCTGCGTGGTTTTGATCGTCAGGCTCTGCATGCCACCATGCTGCGTCTCTACCATCCCATCACCGGGATTGAGATGGAATGGCATGCGCCATTGCCGCAAGACATGGTCGATCTGATTGATGCGCTGAAAGCCGATACCCATGAGTTCCGCGATCAGATGGATTGGCTATGAGTGAGTGGATCATTCCTGACTGGCCTGCACCGCAGCGCGTTCAGGCATGTTCCACCTTGCGTCATGGCGGTGTTAGCACTGCGCCCTGGGATTCGCTGAATCTTGGGGCACACGTTGGCGATGCTGAAACGCATGTCTTGCAAAATCGTCAGTATTTGAGGGATAAGTTGCTGCCCGCCGTGCCGCAGTGGCTGAATCAGGTACATGGACAGGATGTTGTCCGTTTACCTGCAGAAGATGCGATACCGAATGCCGATGCGGCCATCACTCGCGAAACCGACGTGGTTTGCGCTGTCATGACCGCGGATTGCTTGCCGGTGTTGTTCTGCAGTTATGATGGTAGTGAAGTGGCCGCTGCCCACGCCGGCTGGCGTGGTCTATGTAATGGCGTGCTTGAACAGACTTTGCAGCAGTTTCAATCTCCGGCCAGTGAGATCCACGTCTGGCTTGGACCCGCCATCGGCCCTGAGGCATTTGAAGTCGGTGCGGAGGTGCGTGAAGCCTTTATGGCGCACGATGCACAAGCCGATGCGGCTTTTCTTCCAGCAGGCGACAAATATTTTGCAAATATCTGGCAGTTAGCGCGTCAGCGCCTTCAGGCCGCCGGGGTGCATTCTATCAGTGGTTCACAGCGTTGCACCTTCACCGACGCCGATGATTTTTTCTCCTACCGACGCGATGGAATCACCGGGCGTATGGCAACTTTGATTTGGCTGAGATAACCTTACGCCGCAAGACGATCCAGTAGCGTATTTTTTGTTCGCAATACAGCTCATTAAACTTGAAAAATTTGAGGCATGACCTCATTTAATCTCCAGTAGCATTTTGACCTGTATTGGAGGAATCATGCGTCTGGATCGTCTTACTAATAAATTCCAGTTGGCCCTTGCCGATGCTCAGTCCCTTGCCCTGGGACATGACAATCAATTCATTGAACCCCTTCACTTGATGAGCGCGTTGCTCAATCAGGAAGGCGGATCGGTGCGTCCGTTGCTTAGCGCAGCCGGTGCCGATGTGGCTGGTCTGCGTACCAGCATCGAACAAGCTATCAACCGACTGCCGCAGGTGGAAGGTACCGATGGCGACGTACAGCCTTCAGCCGATCTCATTCGGGTACTGAACCTGTGCGACAAACTCGCGCAAAAGCGCGGTGACAACTTTATATCATCTGAATTATTTGTTCTGGCGGCCCTCGACTCTCGTGGTTCGCTGGCGGACATATTGAAGTCTGCTGGTGCAACCACCGAAAAACTCACTAAGGCCATCGAGCAATTACGGGGAGGAGAGAACGTGAACGATCAAGGGGCTGAAGATCAGCGCCAGGCTTTAAAAAAATACACCATCGATCTGACTGAGCGTGCCGAACTTGGCAAGTTAGACCCGGTGATTGGTCGTGATGAAGAAATTCGTCGCACCATTCAGGTGTTGCAGCGCCGTACCAAAAACAACCCGGTATTAATTGGGGAGCCCGGCGTGGGTAAAACCGCGATTGCCGAAGGGTTAGCGCAGCGCATTATCAACGGTGAAGTGCCAGAAGGCCTGAAAGGCCGCCGCGTGTTGGCCCTGGACATGGGTTCGCTGGTGGCGGGCGCTAAATATCGCGGTGAATTCGAAGAACGCCTGAAAGGTGTGCTGAGCGATCTGGCAAAACAGGAAGGCAACGTCATTCTGTTTATCGACGAGCTGCATACCATGGTCGGTGCGGGTAAAGCCGATGGCGCCATGGATGCCGGTAACATGCTGAAACCCGCATTAGCGCGCGGTGAGTTGCACTGCGTCGGTGCTACCACGCTGAATGAGTATCGCCAGTTCATCGAAAAAGATGCGGCGCTGGAGCGTCGTTTCCAGAAAGTCTTTGTGGCTGAGCCGAGTGTGGAAGACACTATTGCTATTCTGCGTGGCCTGAAAGAGCGCTATGAGTTGCACCACCATGTGCAAATTACGGATCCAGCGATTGTGGCTGCGGCAACGCTGTCGCATCGCTATATCTCCGATCGCCAGCTGCCAGATAAGGCCATTGACTTGATCGATGAAGCGGCATCGAGCATTCGTTTGCAGATGGACTCGAAACCGGAGTCGCTGGATCGTCTGGAACGCCGCATTATCCAGTTAAAGCTGGAACAGCAGGCACTGAAGAAAGAGTCGGATGATGCCAGCATCAAACGTCTGGAGATGCTGGAAACGGAACTCGATCAGAAAGAGCGTGAATATGCTGAGCTGGAAGAAGAGTGGAAAGCGGAAAAAGCCTCTTTAACTGGTACGCAAAATATTAAGGCGGAACTGGAGCAAGCTCGTCTGGCGATGGAACAGGCGCGACGCGTTGGCGACCTCGGTCAAATGTCTGAGTTGCAATACGGTAAAATTCCGGAGCTGGAAAAGCAGCTCACTATTGCGACGCAGTCCGAAGGTAAAACCATGAAGCTGTTACGTAACCGCGTAACAGATGTGGAAATTGCCGATGTGCTGGCACGCTGGACCGGTATTCCAGTGGCACGAATGATGGAAGGTGAACGCGATAAACTGCTGCGGATGGAACAAGACCTGCATGCGCGCGTGATTGGCCAGAACGAGGCGGTTGATGCGGTATCGAATGCGATTCGCCGTAGTCGTGCGGGTCTGTCCGATCCTAATCGTCCAATTGGCTCGTTCCTGTTCCTTGGACCTACCGGTGTCGGTAAAACCGAGCTGAGTAAAGCGCTGGCTAACTTCTTGTTCGACAGCGACGATGCCATGGTGCGTATTGATATGTCCGAGTTTATGGAAAAACACTCGGTATCGCGTTTAGTCGGTGCACCTCCGGGCTATGTGGGTTATGAAGAGGGCGGTTATCTGACAGAAGCAGTACGTCGTCGTCCTTATTCAGTGATTCTGCTGGATGAAGTAGAGAAGGCTCATCCCGATGTGTTCAACATCTTATTGCAGGTACTGGATGATGGGCGTTTAACCGATGGTCAGGGGCGTACGGTAGATTTCCGTAATACCGTGGTCATTATGACCTCTAACCTTGGATCGGATCTGATTCAGGAGCGCTTCGGTGCGTTGGACTATCCGGAAATGAAAGATATGGTGATGACGGTGGTGGGTTCGCATTTCCGCCCAGAGTTCATTAACCGTATTGATGAGGTTGTGGTGTTCCATCCGCTTGGCGAACAGCACATTGCTTCAATCGCGCAGATTCAGTTGCAGCGGTTGTACAACCGTCTGGATGAACGCGGCTACCAATTGCATATCACGGATGCAGCGCTGAAGCTGTTGGGTGAGAATGGATATGATCCGGTATACGGTGCACGTCCATTGAAACGCGCTATTCAGCAGCAAATTGAAAACCCGCTGGCGCAGAAGATTCTTTCTGGTGCTTTTGTTCCGGGGAAAACCATCGAAATGGATGTTAAAGACGACATCATTGTCGCGCATCAGTAATTCGAAATGATGAAAACGGGCCTTCGGGCCCGTTTTTTTACCTGTTTGATGCGAATTCGTTGTTAATTTCAGCGTATCGACCGAAAAGTGAGCGGTCGTGCAAAAACTTAAAATTAACGCTTGTCAGCTCATCAGAAATCCCTATACTGCGCCACCACTGAGACGGCAAAGCGGCAACGCAGACGGCTCAGCAGGGAGTGAAGTGATTCACCCCGCCGGAGAAAAACGCTGAAAAAAGTGTTTGACTCTGAAGGAGGAAAGCGTAATATACGCCACCTCGCAACAGCAGCCCAAGGCGCTGATTGCACCGCTCTTTAACAATTTATCAGACAATCTGTGTGGGCACTCGCAGGATTGATATCAACGTCTCCGGACGTAAAAAATATCAAGTCTCACGAGTGAACACATAATGAAATTCATTATGACGTTTTACAGA
>NZ_JAIUDA010000007.1 GCF_020179835.1 Pantoea sp. alder81
TCCTGCGAGTGCCCACACAGATTGTCTGATAAATTGTTAAAGAGCGGTGCAATCAGCGCCTTGGGCTGCTGTTGCGAGGGGCGTATATTACGCTTTCCTCCTTCAGAGTCAAACACTTTTTTCAGCGTTTTATCTGGCGGGATGAATCACTTCACTCCCTGCTGAGCCGCCTGCGTTGCCGCTTTGCCGTCTCAGTGGATGCGCATTATAGGGAGTTGATTCTGGCTGACAAGGGTTTATTGCAAAAAAATGATTGTTCGGCCTAAATTTAGCCACAACGCTCTATTTCACAACGATTTGCCTGGTAACTGCACAAAATCCTGGGCAAAAACGGCCACTTTATTCCAATCAGTGTATTCAACTTCTTTAGACGTATCGGTTTCGCCGCCGGTCATGCGCATAATGAGTTGAATCATGACACGGTCAAACCAGCGATAGCGGGGATAACGCAACGCGCCGGCAAACACCGCACAGCAATCGGGCTGCCAGGGTGACTGCTCCAGAAACTTGTGCGTATAGGCGTTGGTTGCTGGCGTGCATTTATCTGCTTTGCGCGCCGTGAGGTTAACACTGAAGAAGCCAGTAACGCGCTGTTGCAGCTCTACCTTATATTGAGTGACAAACTTCAACAGCACCGGATGGAAATGTCCGTAACGGATTGAAGCGCCAATCAGCACGCGATCATACTGTGACCACTCAACCTTCTGTACTTCCAGTAAATCAATCACGTCACACAGCTGCTGCGGCGCTAACGTCTGTGCAATGCGCGCCGCGATCTCACGGGTTTGCCCATCGCGGCTGGAATAAAGAATCAATGCTTTCATTAGATAATCCTGTTTCTCTTATTCACGCCAGAAGGTCGGGGTGAACAGTACCAGCAGGGTGAACACCTCAAGGCGCCCAAACAGCATGGTCAAAATCAAAATCCACTTAGCGACGTCATTCATAGACGTGAAGTTATCCGCTACGACACCTAAGCCTGGGCCGAGGTTATTCAGCGTCGCGGCAACCGCAGCGAAAGCCGAGAAGTCATCAACGCCCGTCGCGATAATCGCCAGCATGCTGAGTAGGAACACCAGCGCATAAGCAGAGAAGAATCCCCATACCGCTTCAAGGATACGCTCCGGCAGTGCGCGATTGCCCAACTTGATGGTGTAGACCGCATTGGGATGCACCAAACGCTTTAGCTCACGCGAGCCCTGCTTGAACAGCAATAAGATACGAATCACTTTCAGGCCACCGCCGGTCGAACCGGCCATGCCACCAATAAAAGCAGAACAGAGCAGCAGCACCGGCAAGAACAGCGGCCAACGTGCGATGCTATCGGTGGTAAAGCCTGCGGTGGTCGCCATCGACACCACCTGGAAAAAAGCCTGGTTCAATGTTTGCCAACCGCTGGCATAGACGTTGTGGAACCACAGTACTACCGTACAGATCAGCACTAACGTGAGCTGCACGCCAATAAACATGCGAAATTCGGGATCGCGCCAGTAAACTTTGAGGCTTCGACCGCTTAATAAAGAGAAATGCAGGCCATAATTACAGCCCGAAATCAGCAGGAATACCGCCACGATGGTATTGATGGTAGGACTGTTGAAGTAGCCGATACTCGCATCATGTGTAGAAAAGCCACCAATCGCGATGGTGGAGAAACTGTGGCCAATGGCATCAAACACCGGCATGCCCGCCAACCACAACGCCACCGCACACGCCACGGTGAGCAACACGTAGATCAACCACAGCGTTTTAGCCGTTTCGGCAATACGCGGGCGCATTTTGTTGTCCTTCAGCGGCCCCGGCATTTCAGCGCGATAAAGCTGCATGCCTCCGACGCCAAGGATAGGCAAGATCGCCACCGCTAATACGATGATCCCCATACCGCCCAGCCACTGCAGCATCTGGCGATAAAACAGAATCGCTTTCGGTAGCGTATCAAGGCCAACGAGTGTAGTCGCACCGGTGGTCGTCAACCCAGAAAAGGATTCAAAGAAGGCATCGGTAACCGAAAGGTGCGGCTGTTCGGCAAAAATGAAGGGCATCGCACCCACACTGCCCAGCACCGTCCAGAACAGCACCACAATCAAAAACCCTTCGCGCGGTTTAAGCTCGGTTTTCTTCTTGCGATTCGGCCACCACAACAGCGAGCCAATCACAATCGCCATCATAAATGTCTGGCTAAACGCACGTCCGGCGCCATCGCGATAAATTAAAGCCACCAGCCCTGGTAGGATCATGGTTACCGAGAATAAAATCACCAACAGGCCCACGATGCGGGTAATGGCGCGAAAATGCATTCAGCCGTTCCTTTAAACAGATGCTTTTAGTTGTCCAGCGGGATGAGCGTCAGCGCGCCCCGGCTGTAATCAGAAAGGTTTTGCCGAAAGCCATCGATCTGCGGATGCGGCAACGCCAGACGTAGCGCAATACGATCCTGATAATGGCTCTCTTCGATGATGCCGTCAAAACGTTGCAACAGGCGCTCGATATCACTTAACTGGGCATAATCACATTGCAGGGTAAAAGATTGCATCGGCACTTTACGCCCGCGCGTCAGTTGCTTCAGCCCCTGCTGCACGCCGCCGCCATACGCTTTCACTAACCCGCCGGTACCCAGCATGATGCCGCCATAGTAGCGCACCACCACAGCGGTAATTTCTCCCACGCCACTGCCCATCAGCTGTGCCAGCATCGGTTTGCCTGCCGTACCGGAAGGCTCGCCATCATCGGAAAACCCCAGCTGCTGCGAATCATCCGGCGCACCGGCAACCCACGCCCAACAATGATGACGAGCTGCTGGATGCTCCTGCTTGATCTGCTGCACAAAGGCGCGTGCAGCATCAACGCCATCGGTATGCGCCAGATAAGTAATAAAGCGACTTTTCTTGATGGTTTCCTCGCTGAGGCTAACGGCCTCAGCGGGAATATCATAAGCATCCATCAGGCCAGATGCAGATCGCGCGTCATGTTTTCAACGCGATTAGCGTGGATCACCACATTATCTTCGATACGAATACCACCGTACGGTTTCAATGCGTCGATCGCCTGCCAGTCAAAGTACTGGCTGTACTTACCACCGCGCAGTTTCGCCAGCAGTGAATCGATAATGTAGAAACCTGGCTCGATGGTCAGCACCATGCCCGGTTCCAGCACGCGAGTACAACGCAGGTAAGGATATTGCGACGGTGCCGCCAGGTGCGTGCCGTTATCATCCTGCATAAAGCCTGCGACGTCATGCACCTGCAAGCCCAGCGGATGTCCCAAACCGTGCGGCATAAACGGACCGGTCAGGTCTTCCGCCACCAGCGTCTCTTCGGTCAGGCCTTTAACCAGATCGAACTTCAACAATAGACGTGCAATACGCTGATGCATTTGCAGATGGTAATCGGTGTAGCGCACGCCCGCTTTCAGCGTAGCAATCAGAGACAGCTCTTCTTTATTCATCGCCTCAACCATCTCGGCATAGCGCGATTTGCTTTGAGCTGCATAGCTGCGCGTCAGGTCTGCGGCATAACCAAGGTATTCCGCACCCGCATCAATCAGGAAACTGTGGCGCTTTGCCGGTGGCTGATGGTCGAGTTTGGTGTAGTGCAGCACCGCAGCATGTTCGTTGAGCGCGATGATATTGCCGTAGGGCACATCTGTATCACGATGGCCAGTCGCAGTCAGATACGCCTGGTTGATATCGAACTCGCTCATTCCCGAGAAGAACGCCTCTTTCGCCGCACGATGCCCCGCTACCGCCAGCTTCTGCGCTTCACGCATACAAGTCAGCTCATAATCAGTTTTAATGCTGCGATGGTAATGAAGGAAGTCGATCACGCCTTTTGGATTCACACGGTCGCTATTAATACCCAACTGCGTAGCGCGGGATGGCACAGGTCCGATATACGCCACATTGTCGCGCTGAGCAGGCAACAGTTGCGCAATCTCATCGGCATCTTTCAGCCCCACCACCTCAACATCCTGAGTCCAGAAGCTGTTGGGCAATGGCTCGACGTTGTGCCAGTAATCCACTGGAGAGTAGAACCACAGTTTTGGCTTGTTAACGCCATCGATCCATAACCAGCAGTTTGGCACCTGCGTCACTGGCACCCAGGCCTTGAATTGCGGATTCACCTTAAACGGGTAGTCGTGATCGTCGAGGAAAACGGTCAACAGCTCGCCAGAGTGAATCAACATCGCATCAAGTTTAAAGCGTGCCAGCACCTGTTGCGCTCGCTGTTGCAGCGTATTGATATGCGCGTGATACAGGGTTTTCAGTGAATCCATGGACTTGTCTCCGATATCGCGAAATTGGCCGCAGTGTAGCACAGCCTCAAGTCTGTTGCCGTGCTGCACTCGCTGTGATCGGCGTATCAAATAAGCAAAGACTCGTTTGCAAAAAATTAACATGCCGCCCACACTCCAACTCATCTGGTATGACCAGATCACCTTTCGCGGTTTCAGGAGACGGACATGCTCTACCAAGGCGATACCCTTTCAGTTCACTGGCTTGACGCTGGCATTGCCGAGCTAATTTTCGATGCCCCCGGCTCAGTGAACAAACTCGATACCAAAACAGTTGCCTCTTTGGGCGAAGCGCTCAGCGTGCTGGAGCAACAGCCCGAATTGCGCGGCTTACTGCTCACCTCGGCTAAACCGGCATTTATTGTTGGTGCCGATATCACTGAATTCCTGTCGCTGTTTGATGCGCCAGAAGAGAAGCTGAGCCAGTGGCTGGCGTTTGCCAACAGCATCTTCAATCGCCTGGAAGATTTGCCAGTGCCGACCATCGCTGCCATTGACGGCTACGCGCTGGGCGGCGGCTGCGAATGTGTGCTGGCGACGGATTTCCGTGTTGCTACACCGGCCGCCCGCATTGGCTTGCCGGAAACCAAACTGGGCATCATGCCGGGCTTCGGCGGCAGCGTGCGCTTGCCGCGTTTACTCGGTGCCGATAGCGCACTGGAGATCATCGCCGCCGGCAAAGATGTTGATGGCACCAGCGCTCTGCAACTCGGTTTGGTCGATGCCGTGGTGAGCAGCGACAAACTGCGCGCGGCAGCGATCACCATGTTGCTGGATGCGATGGCACAAGGCAGTTGGCAGGCGCGCCGCGCACCTAAGCTAGCACCTCTTAAGCTCAGCCCGATTGAAGCAGCAATGAGCTTCACCATTGCCAAAAGTATGGTGATGCAAACGGCTGGCAAGCATTATCCTGCGCCTATCACTGCGGTGAAAACCATTGAGGCCGCAGCAAGCCTGGGTCGCGACGATGCCTTGAAACTGGAAACCGCTGCCTTCGTGCCGCTGGCGCAAAGCGATGTGGCGCGGGCGCTGGTCGGCATCTTCCTGAACGATCAGTATGTCAAAGGCCTGGCGAAGAAACACAGCAGCGCAGCCGGTGCACCGCAGCAAGCCGCCGTGTTGGGTGCTGGCATCATGGGTGGTGGCATTGCCTATCAGTCGGCATGGAAAGGTGTGCCGGTGAAAATGAAAGACATTAATCCGCAGGCACTGACGCTGGGCATGACAGAAGCCAGTAACTTACTCAATAAGCAGCTGGAACGCGGCAAGATTAACGGCGCCAAACTGGCGAGCGTACTCACGACGATTCAACCCACGCTGGATTACGCCGGTTTCGAACGCGCTGATGTCGTGGTCGAGGCGGTGGTTGAGAATCCGCACATCAAGGCCAAAGTGCTGGCAGAAACCGAGCAACATCTGCGCGACGATGCCGTGCTCGCTTCCAACACGTCGACCATCCCGATTAGCCAACTGGCGCAATCACTGCAGCGTCCAGAAAACTTCTGCGGCATGCACTTCTTTAATCCCGTGCCACGCATGCCGCTGGTTGAGGTAATCCGTGGCGAGCAGACCTCAGACGCCACCATCAGTAAAGTAGTGGCCTGGGCCAGCAAGATGGGCAAAACGCCGATCGTGGTGAATGACTGCCCCGGCTTCTTTGTGAACCGTGTGCTGTTCCCCTACTTCGCCGCTTTCAGTCTGCTGCTACGCGATGGCGCCGATTTCCGTCAGATTGATAAGGTGATGGAGAAACAGTTCGGCTGGCCAATGGGCCCGGCCTGGTTACTGGATGTGGTGGGTATCGATACCGCCCATCACGCGCAGCAGGTGATGGCGCAAGGCTTCCCTTCGCGCATGCAGAAGGATTACCGCGACGCCATTGATGTGCTGTTTGAAGCCAAACGCTACGGTCAGAAAAACGGTTTGGGCTTTTATCTTTGGGAGCAGGACAAAAAAGGCAAAGCCCAGAAAAAAGCCGATCCGGCTGTGGATGCGTTGCTGGAACCGATTTGCGAGCCCAAGCGCGTGTTCAGCGACGAGGACATTGCTAACCGCATGATGCTGCCAATGCTCAATGAAGTGGTGCGCTGCCTCGAAGAGAAGATTATCGCCTCACCGGCTGAAGCCGATATGGCGCTGGTGTACGGTCTCGGTTTCCCGCCGTTCCGTGGCGGTGCCTGCCGTTATATGGATACGCTCGGCAACAGCAATCTGGTTGATCAAGCCAAACGATATCTCGCCCTTGGCCCACTGTACGCGTTACCCGAACTGTTAGTGCACAAAGCGCATCAACATCAAAGCTGGTATCCCGCAGCTCAACCAATTGACGAAGCGACACTGCAAAGTGCCTGAGGTAAATAAAATGGAAAAGGTAGTCATCGTTGATGCAGTGCGCACACCAATGGGCCGCTCAAAAGGCGGCGCGTTTCGTCAGGTACGCGCGGAGGATCTCTCAGCACATCTGATGCGCGAGTTGCTGAGCCGCAACCCTGGCGTTGATCCGGCCTCTCTGGATGACATCATCTGGGGCTGTGTGCAGCAGACGCTGGAACAGGGTTTTAACATCGCACGTAACGCGGCACTGCTGGCAGAAATTCCTCATCGCGTCCCCGCCAGCACGGTGAATCGCCTGTGCGGATCATCAATGCAGGCACTGCACGATGCCGCGCGCGCCATTATGGTGGGCGATGCACACAGCTGTTTGATTGGCGGCGTCGAACATATGGGCCATGTGCCAATGAGCCACGGCGTTGATTTCCATCCAGGCCTTGGTCGCACCGTGGCCAAAGCGGCCGGTATGATGGGGTTAACCGCCGAGATGCTCGCCCGCATGCATCACATCACGCGTGAACAGCAGGATGCTTTTGCGCTGCGTTCACATCAGCGCGCCTGGGCCGCGACCCAACGTGGCGATTTCAAACGTGAAATCGTGCCGACCTATGGTCACGATGCCGACGGCGTGTTGAAACGCTATGAAACGGATGAAGTGATTCGCGAAGATACTACGCTGGAAGGGTTGGCTGCGCTGCGTCCCGCGTTTGATCCGGTGAATGGCACCGTCACCGCAGGCACATCTTCAGCGCTCTCCGACGGCGCAGCAGCCATGCTGATCATGAGTGAAAGCCGGGCACGCGAGCTCGGACTGACCCCGCGTGCACGCATCCGCAGCATGGCGGTGGTCGGCTGTGATCCTTCCATAATGGGTTACGGTCCGGTGCCGGCCAGCAAACTGGCGCTGAAACGCGCCGGATTAAGCGTACAGGATATCGATCTGTTCGAGCTTAACGAAGCCTTTGCTGCGCAGACGCTGCCGTGCATTAAGGATTTGGGATTGCTGGACCTGCTTGATGAGAAAGTGAATTTGAATGGCGGCGCAATTGCGCTGGGGCATCCGTTGGGATGTTCTGGAGCACGTATCAGTACGACGTTGCTCAATCTGATGGAACGTCGTGATGCGCAATTTGGTCTCGCGACCATGTGCATTGGCTTAGGCCAGGGCATTGCGACGGTGTTCGAACGCGTTTAATACGTTGATGCACGTGTTCCCGCCCTTTCGGGCGGGCTTTTTACTCAGATGAAGGCAAACGCATCGCCAAACATCTGCGCTTCAACCGCACCACGCTCCGCACAGAAACGCTCGCGCGCAATCTTCGCCATCTCGAAACGACCCGCAATGTAGATATCGTGTTCGCTGAGCGTTTCATAGTCCTGCATCACGGCGGTTAGTACGGTACCGCTGCGTCCTTCCCAACCCTCTGCGGGTTGTTCCACCACCGGAATCACCTTGAGATTAGGATGCTTCACAGCCAATGCATTCAGCTCATCCAGATCGTACAAATGCATCAGTTCACGACCGCCCCAGTAGATGGCGATATCGCGGTCGGGCTGCTGTGCCAGTGCCGTCAGCAGAATTGAGCGTGCATAGGAGAAACCGGTGCCGCCGGCGATCAGAATGATCGGACGATCGCTATCCTCACGCAGCCAGGCATCGCCATGTGGCATATCCACGGTGATTTGACGATCGTTTTTGATACGATCCATCACCGCCATGGCATAGAGGTTAAGATCCGATGCGCCGATGTGCAGTTCAATAATGTCCTTTTCCATCGGCGTTGAGGCCAGTGAAAACGGACGCTTATCGCGCTCATCCATCACCACCATCAGATATTGTCCCGCGCGGAAGTTAAAATCCGCTGCCGGAATCAAACGAACGCGGTAAACCGTGTCCGTGATTGCTTCAACCGAAGTGACTTTGCAGCTTAACGTCGTCATACGTGCCCTTTTTTATGATTCTGCCGCCGTTAACGCTGCGGCGGCTCGGCAAAGATAGCTAACTCATCCCAAATTGCGTCAATGCGCGCGGTCACAGCCGGATCTTTAACAATCGGCGTGCCCCACTCACGGGTGGTTTCACCTGGCCACTTGTTGGTGGCATCGAGTCCCATCTTCGATCCCAAACCGGAAACCGGTGAGGCAAAATCAAGATAGTCGATAGGCGTGTTCTCCACCATCACTGTGTCGCGCGCCGGATCCATGCGCGTGGTAATCGCCCAAATGACATCGTTCCAGTCGCGTGCATTGACATCGTCATCACACACAATCACAAACTTGGTGTACATAAACTGGCGCAGGAAAGACCAGACGCCAAACATCACGCGCTTGGCATGCCCGGCATACTGCTTCTTGATCGTCACTACCGCGAGGCGATACGAGCAACCTTCCGGCGGCAAATAGAAATCGACAATCTCCGGGAACTGCTTGATCAGAATCGGCACCAGCACTTCATTCAGCGCCACACCCAATACTGCAGGTTCATCCGGCGGACGACCGGTATAGGTTGAATGATAAATCGGGTTACGGCGTTGCGTTACGTGCGTCACGGTAAATACCGGGAAGCTATCTACTTCATTGTAGTAGCCGGTGTGATCGCCGTAAGGACCCTCTGGTGCCATATCGCCCGGTTCGATATAACCTTCCAGCACGATTTCCGCGCTGGCAGGCACTTCAAGTTCGTTCGACAGGCACTTCACCACTTCGGTTTTGTTGCCACGCAGCAAACCGGCAAACGCATACTCTGAAAGCGTATCCGGCACCGGCGTTACGGCACCGAGAATCGTGGCCGGATCGGCGCCCAGCGCCACGGATACCGGAAAGCGTTCGCCCGGATGGGCTTTGCACCACTCCTGGAAATCCAGTGCGCCGCCGCGATGCGACAACCAGCGCATGATGAGGCGGTTTTTGCCGATCACCTGCTGGCGATAGATGCCGAGATTCTGGCGCTCTTTGTGCGGCCCACGGGTAACGGTTAAACCCCAGGTAATCAATGGCGCGGCATCGCCAGGCCAGCACTTCATCACCGGAATGCGCGACAGATCGACATCATCACCGCTGAAAACTTCTTCCTGACACGGTGCATTGCGCAGGCGCTTGGTCGGCATATTCAGCACTTGTTTAAACTGCGGCATCTTATCGAACAGATCGCGGAAGCCTTTTGGCGGCTCAGGCTCTTTCAAAAAGGCCAATAGCTTGCCCACTTCGCGCAGGGCACTGACCTCTTCCTGCCCCATGCCCATTGCCACACGCTTGGGTGTGCCGAACAGGTTGCACAGCACGGGCATGTCGTACCCTTTCGGGTTCTCAAACAGCAGCGCCGGACCGCCGGCACGCAGGGTGCGATCGGCAATTTCGGTCATCTCCAGCTCAGGATCGATCTCCTGAGTGATGCGCTTTAACTCGCCGCGCTGCTCCAGCAACGCGAGGAAGTCTCGTAAATCCTGATATTTCATGCGGCGTTAGCTTCCGGCCAGAGTGAATCGGCCATTATAGGTCTGATTCACGCTGGCGTGTTGTGGTTTGTGTATCAAGCTGGCTGGCAGGAGAATGGCACCAGCGACTGGATAGCCAGCACGTCGTGATGTGCAGCAATGGGTTCACCGTGACGGAACACTTTAAAATCTTCGCCACGGGCGCTGTAGTAACGCAGACGATTTTCACTGACGTGCAGGAAACTCGCTTCACGCAGTGCAATGACTGACTCGTGCGGGTTGACCGCACAGAATTCGGCCAGGCGTTCATCACGGGTTTCTCCCATGTGACCACTCACGTGCGCATCCAGATAGTGAGGATTGATCTGTACAGGGAAAAGGCCGAGCGCAGGCAGAACGACACTGCTGCGTACCGGCATATCGTTGGTGGTACGGATTGATGGCGTAGCCACATTGCAACCCGCGCTCCAGCCCACGTATGGCACATCACGTTCGCGCACGGCACGCTGGATCGCCACAATCAGTCCGTGCTCATGCAGCATCTGATTGAGGAACCAGGTGTTGCCGCCACTCACCAGAATCATCTCTGCTTGTTCAATGGCGGCGACCGGCGAGGCGAACTCGTGCACGGTTTTCACTTCAATGCCAAGTGAGTCAGACAGATCCTGGGCACGCTGCGCATGATCGCCACGAATGATGGCATAGGGCACCAGCACGGCCGATGTGATGCCACGCTGCGCAATCATCGCGTGCAGTTGGGGGTGAGCGTAGCTCAGCAGTGGCGCATCATCGGCCACTTTGCCGTTGCTTAATAAGAACAGTTCCATCAGCCAGTCCTTTTTCGAATTCATGCGAAAGATGGGGAACGAGTCTGATACAGATAGTCATCAGCCGTCAATTTTCTTGCAAGAAAGCGTTAATAAGCCGCACCAATCGGAAAAATCGTAGTGATTTTTATTTCACAGCCGCGTTTCCGCTGGCCGATGCGCTATAACTCTGACAACAGGTTTGTTATTCTTAGCGTCCAATATTTGGGAGCAGTTATGGAATCCTGGTACTTACTCTATTGCAAACGTGGGCAGCTGTTGCGCGCGAAAGAGCATCTTGAGCGGCAAGAGGTGAATTGCCTCAGCCCAATGATCGCTCTGGAAAAGATTGTGCGTGGCAAACGCACCACGGTGAGTGAGCCATTGTTCCCCAACTATCTGTTTATCGAGTTCGATCCGGAAGCGATTCACACCACCACTATCAGTAGCACGCGCGGCGTCAGCCACTTCGTCCGCTTTGGCACTCAACCCGCCACCGTTTCCAGTGACGTGATTGAAGCGCTGCAAACCGATGTGCCGCAAATAATGCTGGATCCCGAGACGCCACAAAGCGGTGATGAAGTGATCATCACCGAAGGGACCTTTGAAGGGCTGCGTGCGATCTTTGCCGAGCCGGATGGCGAAACCCGCTCTGTGTTACTGCTCAACCTGCTCAACAAGCAAGTGATGCGCAGTGTCGACAACAAACAGTTCCGGAAGCTTTAGGCCAGTTTAAACAGCTGACGCGCATTATGATTGAGCTGCGCACCCAGCGTTTCCGCCTCTTCCCCACGCCATTTCGCCACCTGCTGCACGATATGCGGCAGGAAACACGGCTCGTTACGGCGTGAAGGCGGACGCGGATGCATGTCACGCGGCAGCAGATAAGGCGCGTCCGTTTCCAGCAACAGACGTTCGGTTGGGATCAGCGGCAGCATCTCGCGTAGTTCCAGACCACGGCGTTCATCGCACACCCAGCCCGTAATCCCCACCGATAAGCCCAGCGCCAGGCATGACTCCAGTTCGTCACGTGTGCCGGTAAAACAGTGCACCACCGCGCCCGTTAATTTCGGCAGCCAGGGCTCTAACACCGCAACAAAACGGTCATGCGCTTCACGGCAGTGAAGAAATACCGGCAACTGCAACTCTGCCGCAAGCGCCAGTTGCGCTTCAAAAGCGTACTCCTGCTGATCGTGCGCAGAGAGGTTGCGGTTAAAATCGAGTCCGCATTCGCCAATCGCCACCACTTGCTCATGCTCGGCCAAACGGCGCAGCGTATTGGCTGTGTCCGCTGACCATTCACTGGCATGATGCGGGTGCACCCCGGCCGTTGACCAGCAGTAGCCCACGTGTTGTGCCGCGAGCTGTCGCGCCTGCTGACTTTCCAACGCATTGGTGCCCGTAATGAGCAGGCCGGTGACGCCTGCTTCGCGCGCACGTTTCACAACCTGCTCGCGATCTTTTGCGAATTGCGTGCTGGTCAGGTTTACACCGATATCAAACATAGTTCTTCCCAAATAAAAACCGCCCAATTTCGGGCGGCTTAGATTCATCATCATCCCGCTCGCTTGCGGGATGCCCTGCTTAAAGGACATCAGGATTCGGTGTTCTGTTCCTCATCCTCTGATGCTTTGCGCCCTTTACCCACATAATAGCGAGAGAAGAATACGCCGACTTCAAACAGGCAGTACATCGGAATAGCGAGCAAAGTTTGCGAGAAAACGTCCGGCGGTGTGAGCAACATCCCAACAACGAATGCGCCAACCAGCATGTAAGGACGTTTCTTACGCAAATCATCTGGCGACGTAATCCCGGTCCAGCACAGCAGCACAATCGCAATCGGCACCTCAAACGCGACACCAAACGCCATGAAAATGGTCATGACGAAGTCGAGGTAGTTGGTGATATCGGTGGCGATGGTCACGCCCTGCGGGGCGGTTTTGGCGAAGAAGCCAAACGCCAGCGGGAATACGATGAAGTACGCGAAGGCCACGCCAACGTAGAACAGCAAGGTACTGGAGAACAGTAAAGGCATCACCAGCTTACGCTCATGGCGATACAGCGCCGGTGCCACAAACGCCCACACCTGGTACAAAATCACTGGCACGGCAAGAAACACCGAAACGATGATAGTGAGCTTAATTGGGGTGAAGAACGGTGAAGCAACATCGGTGGCAATCATGCTGGCGCCGGCCGGCATCTGGCTAATCAGTGGCGAGGCCACCAAGTGATAGATGTCGTTGGCGAAATAAACCAGGCACAAAAAGATAGCAAACACCGCAATAATGCAGTTCAGCAGACGCTTACGCAGCTCAATCAGGTGGCTGATGAGCGGTTGGGTATCTTCAACGGCCATGTTTATCTTTCATCTTTTACGGTGGGAGTGGGCGTCGCATTCTGCGCGGTATTAACAGGTGCCGCAGCCTCTGCTGTTACCGGTTGAGGAGCCTGAGCCGGTGCGCTAGCCTGATGCTGTGCCGCCACTGGCTGAGGTGCCTGAGCCGGTGCGCTAGCCTGATGCTGTGCCGCCGCTGGCTGAGATGCCTGAGCCTGTGAGCTTGACTGATGGTCTGCTGCCACTGGCTGAGGGGCCTGAGTCGGTGAGCTGGCCTGATGCTCTGCCGCCGCTGTCGTCACCGGAGGCTGGCTTACCGGCGCAGAAGGAGTCTCGGCAGGCTGCGATTGATGAATCGTGTTCGCTTCATCTTCCGCCTTCTCGATATCGATGCTCTGCTGCACAGAACGCTTCATCGAATCGGCGGTTTTACGCAACTCTTCCATCGACTCTTTCAGTTCCGGTGACAGTGAGCCACGGCCCGCTTCTTCGACTTTTTTCAGGCTGTCCTGCAACTCCTGCAGTTTCAGCTCCTGCGCCAGTTCGTTCTGCACATTCGCGGCCAGCGAGCGAATCGCCCGAATCCAGCCCACGACGGTTTTCACCGCAACCGGTAATCGTTGCGGGCCAAGAACAATCAGCCCGATAACGAACACCAATACCAGTTCACTAAAACCAATATCGAACACAGTTAACCCTTACTTGTCCCGGGCGTCGTCTTTGCTTGCCGAGGTTTGCTGTTTGTCTGCCAGAGTCTTGGCGTTGAAGTCAGCATCCTGCTCTTTCGGTTGATCCTTTTTGTCGTCTTCATCGCCCATGGCTTTTTTGAAGCCACGAATGGAAGAACCCAAATCCGAACCCAGGTTGCGAAGTTTATTGGTACCGAACAGAAGTACAACAATGACGGCAATGATTAACAATTGCCAAATACTGATACCGCCCATGAGATATGCCTCTAATATTCTGTGAAAAACTCTGAATTGAAACGCACAGAAAGCCCGTATGAATTCGGGCTTTAGCCTGCGACATTACGCGATTTGCACCAGGCAAACAATCAGTTTGTCTTGCGCCAGCCTATCAGCCAGGTGACGATGCCAGCGGCCATTAATAGCGCCGGGAAGAAATCCCAGTCGGGTCGACTTAACAGCACCGCGGTGCCACTTAATAACAGTGTAGCCCCTACGCCAAACAGATAACGAGCCTTGTGATGGCGCGTGCGTTGGGCATTCATATCGCTGACAAGTTTATCGACGCTGTGCTGCAATAATTTATGCTGTCGCATGCTGTCGTAGAACAGCTCCGGCAGTTCTGGCAGCTTCTCGGCCCAGAACGGCGCCTTCTCTTTCACTGCACGCAGAATCGCTGGAATACCGATTTGATCTTTGATCCACTCTTCCAGGAACGGCTTCGCGGTTTTCCACAGGTCGAGCTGCGGATAGAGCTGACGGCCAATGCCTTCGATGTAGAGCAGCGTTTTCTGTAACAGCACCAGCTGCGGCTGCACTTCCATATTGAAGCGGCGCGCGGTGTTGAACAGGTTTAGCAGCACGTGACCAAAAGAGATCTCAGCCAGCGGCTTTTCAAAAATCGGCTCGCAAACGGTACGAATGGCGAACTCAAAATCTTCTACATTGGTATCCGGTGGAACCCAGCCCGAATCCACGTGCAGTTCCGCCACTTTGCGGTAGTCACGGTTAAAGAAGGCGATGAAGTTTTCCGCCAGATAGCGCTTATCTTCTTTATTCAGCGAGCCGACAATACCGCAGTCAATCGCGATGTATTGCGGATCTTCTGGATGGTCATAACTGACGAAGATGTTGCCGGGATGCATGTCAGCATGGAAGAAGCTATCGCGGAACACCTGGGTGAAGAACACCTGCACGCCACGCTCTGCCAGCAGCTTCATGTTGACGCCATGCTTCTCCAGCGTCGCCACATCAGAAATCGGAATGCCGTAAATGCGCTCCATCACCATCATCGATTCGCTGCAGTAATCCGAGAACACTTCCGGCACATACAGCATCGGGCTCTGATCAAAGTTACGACGCAGCTGAATGGCATTCGCCGATTCGCGCAGCAGATTGAGTTCATCAATCAGGGTCTTTTCGTAATCGCGCACCACTTCAACCGGGCGCAGACGACGGCCATCCGGCATTAGGCGAGGAACCCAATGCGCCATACGGTAAATTAACTTCATGTCGGCTTTGATGACCGGCAGGATGTCCGGGCGAATCACTTTGATCACCACGTCACGGCCGTTAGACTTCAGCGTGGCAGTATGGACCTGCGCAATCGAAGCAGATGCCAGCGGCTTGATATCAAAATCGTCAAACCAGGTATCAACCGGGCCGCCAATCGCTTGTTCAATCTGCTGTTGAGCTTTCAGACCATCAAAAGGCGCGACACGGTCCTGCAATACCGCCAGTTCATCGGCAATGGCCGGCGGGAAGAGATCGCGGCGCGTCGACAGCATTTGGCCAAACTTGATCCAGACCGGGCCAAGCTGCTCCATCGCCAGACGAATACGCACGCCCGTCGATTCATTTTTATGCTTGTTGGGGATCCAGAAAATACAACGTCGCCAGATACGAAGCGGCAACGTGATGCGCATGTGGGGGATCAGTTCATCAAGTCCATAGGTGAGGAAGATCTTGATGATGAAGTATAAGCGCCGAATTTCTCCCAGCGTCATTTCGCCTCCAGCTGTGCTAAACGCGTTTCAAACGCATTGAGCGAACGTTCCATCGCTTCGACCTCTTCACAGAACCACGCCAGTTCCAGTGCACCGGGCGCAACCCGCCACTCTTCGGTCAGCACCTGTCCAACATAATCCTGCCGACGCGTGACCTGCTTCTGCACGAATTTCAGGGCATTTTGCGCGGCCTGACTGACGCCCTGCGCGGCAATGTCGCCAATCCACGGTGCCAGATACTCAGCCGGGTCGAGTTCGGCGAGATCCATCAGCGCGGAGAATTGCTGAACCACTTGCAGATCGCCTTCCACATCCAGCTCACCGCTCCGGATCAAGCTGGTCAGCTGCTGGCGATCGCGCAGTTTTGGCAGGGTGCTGAGGCGCAGGCTGACACTGCAATCGCTGCTGTCCTGCCAGTCACTCAGCACGTCCAGCTGTGATTCGCTAAACACCAGCACCAGCGGGAAGTCCAGCTCCTGCAGACGCAGCAGCAACACCTTACCCACCAGACGCTGACGCGCGGATTTCAGGCTGCGATCACGATAGAGAACACGATTAAGGGCGGTTTCAAGACCGCCCGTGATAAGCGGGGTAAAAGTCATGATCAATCAGAACTTAAAGCCGCGATGCAGCGCCACAATACCGCCAGTCATGTTGAAATAGGTGGTATTTTCGAAGCCGGCATCATTCATCATCGCTTTCAGGGTTTCCTGATCGGGATGCATACGAATCGATTCTGCCAGATAGCGATAGCTTTCCGCATCCTGCGCCACCAGTTGCCCAATACGCGGCAGGATATGGAAGGAGTAGGTATCGTAGGCTTTGCTCAGCGGTTCCAGCAGCGGTTTGGAAAACTCCAGCACCAGTAAACGCCCGCCTGGCTTCAGCACACGGAACATCGAGGCCAACGCCTTCTCTTTTTCGGTGACATTACGCAAACCGAAGGAGATGGTGATGCAATCGAAATAGTTATCCGGGAACGGCAGCGCTTCGGCGTTGGCCTGCACGTAGCTGACATTGCCAGACACGCCCAAATTGCGCAGCTTCTCACGGCCCATCTTCAGCATCGAACTGTTGATATCCGCCAGAACCACCTGACCCGTCTCGCCCACCAGGCGAGAGAATTTCGCCGTCAAATCGCCGGTGCCGCCGGCCAAATCCAGGACACGCTGACCACGACGTACGCCGCTGCTGTCGATGGTAAAACGCTTCCAGACACGATGGATGCCAAACGACATCAGATCGTTCATCAGGTCATATTTTGCCGCTACGGAGTGAAACACGTCCGCGACTTTATCGGCCTTTTCGCTTTTCGCGACGGTCTTAAAGCCAAAATGGGTAGTTTCCTGCTGTGATTCATCTGCCATCGGGTTTACCTGTTCCACAAACAATTCTTGCCGAAGTGTATCAGAGTCGCGTTACGCGAGCACGTGACCACCGTGCTATTCGTTGATGCGGCGCAGCGAAGCGGTGGAAGAATCTGCCGCATTTTCATCAGGCTTGGGATCGTCCGCCCAATCTTCATCCGCCTCTTCCGGCTGCGCTTGCTCCACCAGCTGAGGATTGATCGGTCGTTTGATCTCCACACCCAACGCGCGGAAGGATTCGCTTTGTGCAATCAGATTGCCGCGCCCTTCTGCCAGCTTTTTCATCGCCTGATGATAACTCTGCTGCGCTTTGTCGAGGCTATGACCGATACCGCTCATATCATCCACAAACAGTCGCATTTTATCGTACAGCCGCGTGGCACGGTCGGCGATGCGTTGCGCGTTGCGGCTCTGATGCTCATAACGCCACAGATTGTTGATGGTGCGCAGTGCCACCAGCAAGGTGGTTGGGCTAACCAGCATGATGTTCTGCTGTAATGCTTCGCTGATCAATTCTGGCTGGCGATCAATTGCCAATAAGAAGGCTGGCTCAACCGGAATAAACATCAACACATAATCCAGAGAGCGTAAACCGGGCAATTGTTGATAATCTTTTCGCCCCAGAAGACGAATATGGCCGCGCATGGCGTTAACGTGTTCCTGAATTGCCTGCTCGCGCGTGGCTTCATCTTCCGCGTTGAAATAGCGTTCGTAGGCCACCAGCGTCATTTTGGCGTCAATCACAACATCCTTGCCCTGCGGCAACCGCACGATCACATCCGGTTGCATCCTGCCCTGCTGTTCCAACTGCACGCTGACCTGCGTCTGATATTCATAGCCTTCACGCAGACCGGAGGCTTCCAGCACCCGCGCCAGCACCACTTCACCCCAGTTGCCCTGAATTTTGTTATCGCCCTTCAGCGCTTTGGTGAGATTGACCGCTTCCTGCGCCATTTGCGCGTTCAGCTGCTGCAGTTGGCGAATCTCATGGGCCAGCGTATGGCGTTCGCGTGCCTCCTGGCCAAAACTATCAGTTACCTGACGACGGAAGCCATCCAGCTGTTCACGCAGCGGGCCAATCAGGCCATTGAGGCTTTGACGATTCTGCTCATCTACGCGGCGCCCGCTGTTTTCAAAAATGCGATTGGCCAGATTTTCAAACTGCGCGCTGAGGCGCTGCTCGCTGTTGGTGAGCAGGCGCTGCTTCTCTTCTGCGCCAAAACGCGTCTCTTCTAAACGGATGGTGACTTCACGCAGTTCCGCTTCCTGCGCGCTGTTCACTTCCAGCTGATTGCGCAGTTCCCGGCTGAGCTGCTCGCTTTCGCCACGCCAGTAATCGAGCTGTTGCAGCCGTTCCTGTGCCCCGCTGAGCGTGCCATGCAACTGCCGCAGCTCTTGCTCGCGCTGCTGGATTTGCTGTTGTAACTGTTCGAGCTGCTGCTGCTGGCGCTGCTGCGCCTCTTCCAGCAGTCGGCGTTCGGTGGTGAAGCTGGCGTGCTGGTGGCCGGCACGCAACTGGGCCAAAATCCAACCGAGGCCCAGTCCGGCCAGCGCCAGCGCGCCGCTAATGATAAGTTGCTGATCCATAATCCCCCCGCGGATCGTTTCGCTGAGGGAAAAGGTAAGGCGCTACTGTATGAATGTCCAGACTGTTGTGAAGCTGGCGGGTGATTTACAGCGCTTTCACCGTCAAATCACCTGCCTTCCACGCATCAATCAGGAAAAACGGCATCGGCAATAGCCATTCGCTGCCTTTCACTTTGGCGGGATAACACCAGCTTTGCCCGTCGTGCGTGAGTTCAACCTGCTGCCAGCCGTTATCCACATTTTCCACTTTACCCGCCATGCTGGAGTAGCCGGCGTTACTGCCGACGTGAAAACGATCGGTTTGCCAGCGTATCGGCGGATGCACGGGCCACGGCTGGGCATGATGGAACTGGAAGATGTCGTCATGATTCAGCAGGCTTTCGCGCACCGTTGGCCACAGCGCCACCTTGAGGAAATATTGATCGGTGAAGCGCTCACTGCCGCTGTACTGGGCGATAAAGTCGCGCATCTGCTGCTCAACGTTATGGAACACGCCGTGACACCCGCCCCACATTCCTGCCAGCAGCAGTTCGGTATGGGTAAAGTAGTCGCGCATATGATGGAACCAGGATGGCGACTGCAGCCAGGCCTCCACCGCCGCCACTTCGCGTTCAGACAGCAAGGAGTCCGCATCCCGTACGATGTAACGTTTAACGCTGGCATCATCCATCACCAGAAAGCGCCACAGCGTCGGGAATATTGTCTTCTCATGCGACATATCCACCAACTGCGTATTCGGCTGCCTGAGGCGTTGCCAGACGTGTTGCGGCACACTGTCATCAAGATAGATTCGACAAATCCAGTCAGGATAAAGCTCGCGCGCGACGTCGATATTTTTGATCAGCGTTTCACAGTAGCGCGGTTGGCCGCCGTACAGGCTGAAAGAGATGATGTTTTCTGATGGATTGGCCGGATCAAAAGGCGGCGGCGCTTCTGCCGGATACGCCACTTTATGACCTTGCCGGAAAATCGTGTCTGACTTTTCCAGTGACTCGCGGCCATAGCGCGCCACTTCATCATGCTTTTCCAGCCAGCCACACACTTCCGTTAAGCCATCAAGCCAGGTGTCAGAGGCCTGCGCACGCTGTGCGGCTGGAGCCTGATAGATCTTTTGGTAGGTTTTGTAGGATTTTTTGTACTCGCCCACGCGCATCAGCGTTAACGCATAGTCGCTGAGCACTTGCATATTTTGCGGCATGACGCGCAAAACTTCTTCACAGCACTGACGTGCCACGGGGAAGTCAGAGGCCGCCATCGCCTGGCGAAAACGTGCTGCCACGCTCTCAATACGAGACTGCGCAGCAGCGGGAGTAGGATTAAAGGCAGGACGAGGAGCAGAAACCGTTTTGCGCATAGTTGTTTTCTCAGTATCAGCTGAAAAACGTGCGCAATGTGGCGGCAGCAGGGAATTCCTTATCCGTAATACCTGCTGCCTTGCGCACTAAATTAAGCGACGCGCGGCTTCTACAACAATTTTCACCGCATCGCTTTCGGTCTGTTTCATGGTCACCGCGTCCGGGATCTCTTTCTGCGTACGGTTAACGATAACACCCGCCACCATGCCCGCTCGCAGCCCCTGACTGGCGCACATGGTTAACAGTGTAGCGGATTCCATCTCATAGTTAAGCACGCCCATTTGCTGCCACTCTTGCATAGAGCCCTGGAAGCGATTCACCACGCGTCCTGAGAAGGTATCGTAACGTTCCTGGCCCGGATAGAAGGTGTCAGAAGAGGCGGTGATCCCGATATGCGTTTTGGCGCCACAGGCTTCTGCTGCGGCCACCAGCGCGGTGGTACAGGTAAAATCGGCCACTGCCGGGAATTCCATCGGCGCAAAGTGCAGGCTGGCACCATCAAGGCGTACAGACGCGGTGGTGACCAAAACATCGCCCACATTAATATTCGGTTGGATCGCACCGGTGGTGCCGACGCGCAGGAAAGTACGTACGCCGAGCTGCGCCAGTTCTTCCACCGCAATTGAAGTAGATGGGCCGCCAATACCGGTTGAACACACCACCACCGGCTTGCCATCGACTTCCGCGAGGTACGTGGTGAATTCACGATGTGAAGCGAGATGCTGTGGGTTATCCATCAGCGCAGCGATTTTTTTCACACGCTCCGGATCGCCGGGAACGATTGCCAATGTGGCACCTTTCAGATCGGCTTTAGTGATACCAAGGTGGAAAACGTCAGACTGGGCCATAACAGACTCCTGATAGATAAGGGATATGCGTGTCACTCTACGTGAGAGCGCCAGATAAATATGTGATTAGTTTCACCATCGACAATGAAACTTACATTATCAGAAAATTATTATGTGACTTGCATCACACAAATGCGCTCGGCAATTCTGAATTGCTACAAGCGGTGCTGTGTAAGTTCGGGTGGCAGTGTTAATAGAGAAGAAGAACATAAGTAAACATCCCTCTGAACCCTACGCCAGCCTTGCTCCTGAAGCAGGCTATAGTTACGTGATTGCGCATTTGCTAGCACGGAGAGAACCATGAAAACCGAAGACAATATGGCACAAAAATCAGCAGCCGGCGGCTTTGCCCCGGCCGTTCAGCCCATCGCCAGCAGCACTATCACCACATCCAGCGATCAGATTCATGCGGGTGAAACCTCGGTGCCGAGCCAGGGTGAAAATCTACCCGCTTATTATGCCCGACCAAAAACCTATGAAGGCAAGTTGCCGGTGGTGCTGGTGGTGCAGGAGATTTTTGGCGTACATGAGCATATTCGTGATGTGTGCCGTCGTCTGGCACTGGAAGGTTATCTGGCCGTGGCGCCAGAGCTGTACTTCCGCGAAGGGGATCCGAGTGAATACAGCGATGTCCCTACTCTGCTGAAAGAACTGGTGAGCAAGGTGCCGGATTCGCAGGTGCTGTCCGACCTTGATCATGTCGCTAACTGGGCGGCGCGCCACGATGGCGATATTCGACGTATGGCGATCACCGGATTTTGCTGGGGCGGGCGTATCAGCTGGCTGTTTGCCGCGCACAACCCGCAGGTCCGTGCCGCCGCCGCCTGGTATGGCCGCTTAGAGGGTGAGAAAACCCTGAAACAGCAGAAACACCCGATCGATGTCGCCGTGGATCTCACGGCCCCGGTACTCGGTTTGTACGGTGGTCAGGATGCAAGCATCCCGCTGGAAAGTATCGATAAAATGCGCCAGGCGTTGCATGCTGCCAATGCCAAAGCGGAGATTGTCGTGTATCCGGAAGCCGGTCACGCGTTCAATGCCGATTATCGTCCAAGCTATCACGCCGATTCTGCCGCCGATGGCTGGGCACGCATGCTGGCCTGGTTTTCACAGCATGGTGTCGCGCCAAACGCATAAGCATATTGGGGCGCTCATGCGCCCCAAGTCCCTGTGCGTTAAACCGTTTCCCCGCGCAGATTTTTTGCCGCTTTAACCATGTTCGCCAATGCCTGCCGGGTTTCGCTCCAGCCACGGGTTTTCAGACCGCAGTCCGGATTGACCCACAAACGCGCGGGCGGAATACTTTGCGCCGCTTTCCGCAGCAGATCTTCCATCCACTCAACGCTGGGCACATTCGGTGAGTGAATGTCATACACGCCAGGCCCAATTTCGTTCGGATATTCGAACGCTTTAAACGCATCCAGCAATTCCATATCAGAGCGTGAGGTTTCGATGGTGATTACATCCGCGTCCAGTGCCGCGATCGAGTCCATGATGTCGTTGAATTCGCAATAACACATATGGGTGTGGATTTGCGTCGCGTCCTGCGCAACCGCTGCGTTAAGGCGGAAGGCATCGACCGCCCAGGTCAGATACGCAGCCCAGTCAGACTGGTGCAACGGCAGACCTTCACGCAGCGCGGGTTCATCAATCTGAATGATACCGATGCCGGCTTTTTCTAAATCTTCCACTTCATCACGCAGTGCCAGCGCAATCTGTTTGGCGATGATTTCCCGCGTCACGTCCTCACGCGGGAAGGACCAGCACAGAATCGTGACCGGGCCGGTGAGCATGCCTTTTACCGGTTTGTCGGTCAGCGACTGCGCGTACTTCGCCCACTCAACGGTAATCGGCTGTGGGCGGCTGATATCACCGATGATCACCGGGGGCTTCACGCAGCGAGATCCATAGCTCTGCACCCAGCCATTTTGCGTAAACACAAAGCCATCGAGGTTTTCGCCGAAGTATTCCACCATGTCGTTACGCTCTGCTTCGCCGTGTACCAGCACATCCAGCCCAAGACGTTCCTGTTCAGTAATCGCCTGTTTGATATGTTCCGCGATGCCGGTGCGATAGTGGCCGCCATCGATATTGCCTTTTTTGAAGTCGAGTCGCAGGCCGCGAATTTCGGTGGTTTGCGGGAATGAACCGATGGTGGTGGTCGGCCAGGCAGGCAAATTAAAGCGATGGCGCTGCGCTTTGGCACGTTCGGGATAGAGGCTGGCGCGCTCAACGTCTTTGGCCTGAATGCTCGCCAGACGTGCGCCCACTGCTGCATTGTGCACGCGTGCAGAGTGCGCACGGGCTCGAATCGGTGCACTCCACTCTGTCAGCGATGCTGCATCGTTATTATTGAGCGCCTTGCTCAGCAGCGACAGTTCAGCACACTTCTGTAAAGCAAAGGCGAACCAGCTTTTTACTTCCGCATCGAGCCGGGTTTCAACGCTGAGATCGATCGGGCTGTGCAGCAGTGAACAGGAGGAGCCAATCCACAGATTTTTACGCTGGCCCACCAGCGGTTGCAGGCGCTCAAACCAGCGGCTGAGATCGGCACGCCAGACGTTACGGCCGTTGATCACGCCTAATGAGAGCAGCCAGTCGGTGGGGATCTGTTGGTGGATATGCTGGATGTCATCTTTGCCATGTACCAGGTCAACGTGCAGGCCTTGAACGGGTAGCGTCTTAATTACATCAAGGTTTTGACCGATGCCGTCAAAGTAAGTAGTCAGCAACAGTTTCACGCCACCTTGTAATGCATCGTAAGTGGGCTTGAACGCATCACGCCATTCCTGTGGCAGCTCCAGCACCAGCGCGGGTTCATCTATCTGCACCCATTCGATGCCGCGCTTTTTCAGCTCTGCCAGCACTTGCTGGTAGACCGGCAGAATGTCTTTCAGCAGTGATAGACGGTCAAACGGCTCACCTTTGACTTTCCCCAACCACAGGTAGGTCACTGGCCCCAGCAGCACCGGTTTGATCTGGTGACCCAGTGCCAGCGCCTCGTCCACTTCGTCGAGCAGTTGCGTCCAGCAGAGCGAGAACTGCTGGCCCTGCGTGAATTCCGGCACCATGTAGTGATAGTTGGTGTTGAACCATTTGGTCATCTCCGCGGCAGCAGCAGGTTCACCGCTGGGCGCACGGCCGCGTCCCAGACGGAACAGCGTATCGAGATCGACTGAGCCATCCTTGTTCTGATGGCGCGCCGGCACATTCCCGAGCATCAGGCTGGTGGTCAGCACATGATCGTACCAGGCGAAATCGCCCACTGGCAGCAGATCCACACCCGCCTCTTTCTGCTGTTGCCAGTGACGGGCACGCAGTTCGCGACCCACGGCCCGTAGCGCTTCCTGTGAGGAGTTACCTGCCCAGTAGCTTTCCTGTGCTTTTTTCAGTTCACGACGCAGACCAACACGAGGGAAACCGAGCGTATGGTTCAGAATGGTCATTTATTAATCTCCAGATATTCTTAACGGTACAAGCCCGTTTACGTTCATCCAGCGAGGGAATTGCCGTGCGCTGAACGCCTGAACTGGACGAAAGTAAAATGGCTGTGGTGCCTAATTGAGATGTTTAGCCGTCCAGATGTTTACACCGCCATAATCTGCGGGTACTGTATGTTCCTCAAGCGCAATTTGTTCAATCTCGATGTGAAGGACTCTCATGATCGAACTCAAACACCTGAGAACGCTGCAGGCGTTGCAGAATACCGGCTCGTTAGCCGCTGCCGCTGCTCAGCTTCATCAGACACAATCGGCGTTATCTCATCAGTTCAGCGATCTGGAACAGCGGCTGGGCTTTCGCCTGTTTGTGCGCAAGAGCCAGCCGTTGCGGTTTACGCCGCAGGGGGAAATCATGCTGCAGTTGGCCGAGCAGATTTTGCCGCAGATCCAGCAGGCATTACAGGCGTGCCACGAGCCGCATCAGACCACGCTGCG
Source organism: Pantoea sp. alder81 (assembly GCF_020179835.1). GTDB lineage: Bacteria > Pseudomonadota > Gammaproteobacteria > Enterobacterales > Enterobacteriaceae > Pantoea. Next base: position 24,978 of record NZ_JAIUDA010000007.1, read on the forward strand.
CATTGCGATTGAGTGTCACAGCTGCATTCAATGGCTGACACCGGCACTGAATAATTTCCGCCAGAGCTGGCCACAAGTGGTGGTCGATTTTAAATCGGGGGTGACTTTTGATCCTCAGCCCGCCTTGCAGCAGGGTGAACTGGATGTGGTGCTGACCTCCGATATTCTGCCTCGCAGCGGTTTGTTCTATACGCCGATGTTTGATTATGAGGTGCGACTGGTGTTGGCCCCGGATCATCCACTGGCGCAGATTGATCATATTTCGCCGGAGGATTTAGCCGATGAGGTGTTAATGATTTATCCGGTGCAGCGTCAGCGTCTGGATATCTGGCGTCATTTCCTGCAGCCGGCGGGAGTGAGCCCGGCATTAAAGAATGTAGATAATACGCTGTTATTGATTCAGATGGTGTCGGCACAAATGGGCATCGCCGCATTACCGCATTGGGTGGTGGAGAGTTTTGAAAAGCAGGGCCTGGTGGTGACCAAGACGTTGGGCTCTGGCTTGTGGAGCCGCCTGTATGCGGCGGTTCGCGATGGCGAGCAGCGTCAGCCGGTGCTGGAAGCTTTTGTGCGCTTCGCCCGTCAACACGCCTGTGACCATCTGCCGTTTGTGCGTGATGCGGCGCGTCCAGGTTCACTTCAGTCGGTTTCTTCATGATCTCACGGGCGGCTTATGTCGCCCGTGCTGTTATCCCTGCCCTGCCTGCTCTATAATGCGCCGCCTCAATCCGCGACCAAGAGAGTTTCACCATGACGAGTAACGATGTTCTGCGCAGCGTGCGCTATATGCTTGATTTGAGCGATAGCAAAGTGGTGGAGATTTTTGCCTTAGCGGGCAGTGAAGTGCCGCTGGAGGATGTTCAGGCGTGGATGAAGAAGGATGAGGATGCGGCGTTCCGTAAATTGCCGGACGTGCTGATGGGCTATTTCCTTAACGGTTTAATTTTCTTCCGTCGCGGTAAAAGTGAAGATGCCCCAGCGCCGTCAGTCGAACGTCGTATGAATAACAATATCTTCATTAAGAAGCTGCGTATCGCGTTTGCGTTGAAGACCACGGATATTCCGGTGGTGCTGGAGAAGGCAAACTTTAAAGTTTCACAGGCTGAGGTTGGTGCGATTTTCCGCAATCCTGATCATAAGAACTACCGCGAGTGCGGCGACCAAATTCTGCGTAACTTTTTGAAGGGATTGACGATGATTCATCGTCCTGCGGCGCCCGCGAAAAAGCCCTGATGGCTTCGTGTTAGTGCTCAATCGCGAAAGGGCTGATTACTACGTGTTAGTGCTCAGTCAGGAAAGGGCTGATTGCTATGTGTGAGTGCTCAGTCAGGAAAGGGCTGATTGCTATGTGTTAGTGCTCAGTCAGGGATAGCGTGGCAGATCGCAAAGGAAACCCACATCCCTGTGGGTCAGCCTCGCCCTCCATGGCTCGGATGCTTTGCTCCTCTGCCACGCTATCCCTTCCCTTAGGCTTTAGGTGTCGCTTTGATATCAGGTCAGATACCGGCCGCTCCGATCACGAAGGAATCTCACTTCCCTGTGGATTTGCCTGTCTCTTCCCTCTGGCTTAGGTGCTGCTTATTCGAAGCTAGAGCAAAGCAACGAGCTTGTTAGCAATTCAGCTCGGCCATTTAGGCATCGCTTTTAGCGACATGCCCTACTACCCAACGCTTGTGCACGTAAAGTGAAGCGAAAATGACAATCGCCCCGGCAATAAAGCTCGGCCAGTGCGGTTTTTCCTGCCAGATCGCCAGGTTCACCAGTAAGCCCGCCGGTACGTGCATGTTGTTCATGATGCCCAACGTACCCGCATCGACCTGCGTCGCACCGTAGTTCCACATAAAGTAGCCTAGACCGGATGCCGCTACGCCCAGCCACACCAGAATGCCCCATTGCAGGTTTGTAGTCGGCAGCTTGTTCGGATTACCCCACAGGCTCCAGGCAATGATGGCAATGATCACCGCGCCTAAATAGAACCACGAGAATGCCGTGTGTTGCGGCATCGGGCGGGTTTCCTGCAAACGCTTGTAACCGACCATACCAATGGCGAAGCAGATGTTAGCCGCCTGAACCAGCAGTAAACCGAACCAGAAGTGATCGCTGACTTTGTCGTAACGGATGATGGCCGCACCGGCTACCGCCAACAGCGCGCTGAAAGCATAGCCGATTCGCAGTCGACGTCTGCTGAGCAAATCGTAAATCAGCGTGACGTAGAGCGGCGTCATCACGGTAAACAATAGGAATTCTGTCACGCTGAGGTAGGTATAAGCCTCAAAACTCAGCAGGTACATTACGCCGAGTTGCAGCATCCCCACCAGCATATACAGCAGGATGGTTGAGGCGCGATAGCCCTTCCAGCGCAGGAACGGCAGGAAGACAATCGCGGCCAACCCAAGGCGCATCAGTACAGAGAACCAGGAGTCAACCTGGCCTGCAAGGTATTCCCCTATCAAACTAAAGGAAAAAGCCCACAAAATGGTGGTAACGATCAGTAACGGCACGGCATCGATCCCAAAATGAACAGTGGCGCTAGTGTAAACAAACTGTCGTGAGCGGGCTTAAATATCTGGTTGACGAGTGGTCAAAACAAAACCAAACAACTCCTGGCTTCATTAAGCCAACTCTTTATCGCTCGCTTGTAAAACCGGGCTGTTAATTGCTGATGCAGTAAATCTATTTCAGCAGCGCAATGGATTACCCTTTTAAACGTAAAAGCCCCAACGCTTAATGCGCGAATTCCAACATTTCCTGGTTTATATCGCTCTTAAATGTCATCAAACTGTAACAATTGTGTCACACATCACAGTAACGTAGCGTAACCATCACTATCCTTTGCGCGAAATGGAACTTTGCTGTCTGTTTTAGCGCCAGTTGGCGTTTGACCCATCCTGCTGGGAATTCATAACTATATTGCGCCCTGGAGGGCCACATCCATGTTGAGTATCTTCAAACCGGCACCGCATCAGCCGCAAGTCGCTGACGATCGTGTCGATCCACTTTATCGTCGGCTGCGCTGGCAAATCTTCATCGGCATTTTCTTTGGTTATGCCGCCTATTATCTGGTCCGTAAAAACTTTGCGCTGGCGATGCCCTATTTAGTCGAACAGGGCTTCTCGCGTGGCGATCTCGGTTTTGCGCTGTCCGGGATATCCATCGCTTACGGTTTCTCCAAGTTCATCATGGGTTCCGTCTCCGACCGCTCAAATCCACGCGTGTTTTTACCTGCCGGACTGATTCTGGCCGCCGCGGTGATGCTCTTTATGGGCTTTGTACCCTGGGCCACCTCCAGCATCATGGTGATGTTTGTGCTGCTATTCCTGTGTGGTTGGTTCCAGGGCATGGGCTGGCCACCGTGCGGTCGCACTATGGTGCACTGGTGGTCGCAGAAGGAGCGTGGCGGGATTGTCTCGGTATGGAACTGCGCGCATAACGTCGGCGGCGGTATTCCGCCCCTGCTGTTCCTGCTGGGCATGGCGTGGTTTAACGACTGGAAAGCTGCGCTGTATATGCCGGCGTTCGGTGCCATCTTCATCGCTATCATTGCGTTTGCGCTGATGCGCGACACCCCCCAATCCTGTGGCCTGCCGCCGATTGAAGCGTACAAAAACGACTACCCGCCGGATTACAGCGAGAATCATGAAGAGGAACTGACGGCAAAGCAGATCTTCATGCAGTACATCCTGCCTAATAAGCTGCTGTGGTATATCGCTCTGGCCAACGTGTTCGTTTACCTGCTGCGCTACGGCATTCTCGACTGGTCACCGACCTACCTGAAAGAGGTGAAGCATTTCACGCTGGATAAATCTTCGTGGGCTTACTTCTTCTATGAATATGCGGGCATTCCCGGCACCCTGCTGTGCGGCTGGATGTCGGACAAGGTGTTCAGAGGCAATCGTGGTGCCACCGGCGTGTTCTTTATGACACTGGTGACCATCGCTACGGTGGTGTACTGGCTTAACCCGCCAGGTAATCCAGGCATCGATATGCTGTGCATGATCGTCATCGGCTTCCTGATTTACGGCCCGGTGATGCTGATTGGTCTGCATGCGCTGGAACTGGCACCGAAAAAAGCCGCGGGCACTGCAGCGGGCTTTACCGGTTTGTTTGGCTATCTCGGCGGTTCCGTCGCCGCCAGTGCGATTGTCGGTTACACAGTGGACTACTTCGGCTGGGATGGCGGTTTCATGGTGATGATTGCGGGATCAGTGTTGGCGGTGATTTTGTTGCTGCTCACCATGGTCAGCGAGCATAAGCACAAGAAACAGATGGCATAACAAAAATGGGCCGGATTAACCGGCCCATTTTTTTAAGCAAGGAACAGCTTACGCAGCGTATGCGGCACCGCGTCTTCAGCGTTGCTGCCAATCACTTCGAGCGTCGGCAAGGTATCTTTCAGACGCTGCTGCCCATTACGCATGATGCAGCCTTTACCGGCCATGCTCAGCATTTCCACATCATTCATGCCATCCCCAAAAGCGATGCACTCTTTCAGTGAGAAGCCAAGCTGCTTCGATACCGCTTCCAGCGCGTGACCTTTTGATACGCCACCCGCCATCACTTCCAGACAGGTTGGCAGTGAGAAACTGACATTCACACGATCGCCCCAGCGCGCTTCGATCGCCAGCTCCAGCGGCGCCAGACGCTCAGGATCGTCGCAGGTAAAGAACACCTTGCTGATACCATCGGTTTCCAGCATGCCCGGCTGGTAGACCTGATAGTTGAACACCGACTCGCGGAAATAGTCCTGCTCCTCCGGGCGGTGGCGGCTCATAAACCACTCGTCGTCGCGATACACGTGCGTCAGGATATGCTCATCGTGGTACTGCAGACCGTAAAGCTCGCTGGCGATATCGGCGTCGAGGTTATGGCTGAACACCAGTTCACCTTCTGCATTGTGCACGCGGGCACCGTTGGAGGTGATCATGTACGCCGGAATGCCGAGGTTGTCGCGCATCTGGCCCACGTCGATATAGTGACGGCCGGTGGCGAAAACGAAGTGGACATCTTGCGCCACCAGTTCCTGCAGCGTGGTACGGGCAAAAGGTGTCAGTCGGTGTTCCGGTGAGAGCAGCGTGCCATCCAGGTCGGATGCGACGATGTGGTACATGTAAACCTCTGGTATTGATATCGGAAAATGAGTTAAACGTGGCGCTCGAAAAAATCGACCACCAGGTTGAGCGCTTCAGCGCGCATGGCGTCTGTTTCAAACAAAATCTCGTGACGCGCGCCTTGAATCACATACGGCACGGTGCCTTCGCAGGGATGCCCCGCGTCGGCCATCGCCGTACAAAAAATATCTTGCGAGCGGTTGTCTACCACATCGTCTTCACTGGCCTGCAATACCAGTGATGGCGTGGTGATTTTCGCCGCCTGGCTAATGATGCTGCGCCCGGCATACACGCCTTCACGCACCCAATGATAAGTCGGGCCACCGACGCGCAGCCCCGGATCGTCCGCGTAAAAACGCAGGTTGCGCCGATAGCGTTCCCGGCTGTGCGTCAGGCGATTAATACCAAACGGACTGGCACGCCAGCGGCCGGTGCCGAGCGCATAGCGTTCGCGTATCGCCGGCAGTTTTTCCGCCCAGTCCAAAATCGGGTGCGCCATCCAGTCAGGCAACGGCAGCACGATGCCGAACATCGGTGCCGAAAACACAGCGGCATGGAACGCCTGCGGCTGACGCGCCAGAAACAGCGCTAAAATCGCACCGCCCATCGAATGCGCCAGCACGTAGCGCTGCTGATAATGGTTACTGACGATCTCTTTCAGATACAGCGTTTCTAAATCGTCAACGTAGTGGCTGAACTCAACCACATGGCCGCGATGCGAATCGGCCAGCAAGCGATCGGAGCGGCCCTGCCCGCGATGGTCAATAATCACCACGTCATAACCGCAGTGGAACAGATCGTAAGCCAGTTCAGGGTATTTGATATAGCTTTCGATGCGGCCAGGAACAATCAGGATGACACGGCGATGTTGCGGTGAGGTGAAACGAACATAGCGAATCTTCAGGTTACCTACGCCGGTGAATTCGCACTCTTCACGACGACGCCAGAAGTCGAGCAGCGGACCGGTGGCAAAGGCTGAAAAGCCTCTCTCTCGCCCGAGCCAACGCTGTTTGTGATGCTGCATCTGTCCCCCTGAAAAAAAGCCCCATCGCGCATCTGTACGCCATAGCGCACCGCGATATTCTGGCGTATTGTGTCACACTTCGTTCACTTCAGGGAATGTCACGCATGACCATTGAATGGTGGTTAACCTACCTGTTGACCACAACTATCCTCAGCCTTTCACCCGGTTCCGGTGCCATCAACACCATGAGCACTGGCATTAGCCATGGCTATCGCGGTGCGGCAGCCTCTATCACTGGCTTACAACTTGGCCTGGCGATTCACATTGTGCTGGTGGGTGCCGGTCTTGGCGCACTGTTTTCACAATCGCTTCTGGCGTTTGAAGTGCTGAAGTGGGCAGGTGCCGCCTATCTGGTGTGGCTGGGCATTCAGCAGTGGCGTGCTGCGGGCGGTATTGATTTGGATGCCGTGGCGAAAGCGATGCCACGTCGTCGTTTGTTCAAGCGCGCCATACTGGTGAACCTCACCAACCCAAAAAGTATCGTATTCCTCGCCGCGCTGTTCCCGCAGTTTATTCAGCCACATCAGCCGCAGCTGATGCAGTATCTGGTGCTCGGTGTCACCACCATCGTGGTCGATATTATCGTGATGATTGGTTATGCCACGCTGGCAACACGTATTGCAGGCTGGATTAAAGGGCCAAAGCAGATGAAGCTGATGAACCGCACGTTTGGTGGACTGTTTATGGCAGTCGGTGCACTACTGGCGAGTGCGCGCAAAATGGCATGATTTGCGCCAGGTGCGCAGAAATGCGCACCTGCCGGCGTGGTAGGGTCGCCATTTATGGCGACCGGATTGTTAACGCGAGATAATCAGGTGGATGCCGAATCCAGCAAACAGTACGCCCGCCATCCCATCAACCCACTTCGCCATACGCTGATACTTATCACGCATCCACGGCAGTGCAAAAATCGCCGCGACCAGCGTGAACCAGGCAAAGGTCTCGCCGATAATCAGCAGAAACAGGCCCCAACGCTCCATCGCACCCACGTCATTACCCACAAACAGCGAGAACACGCTACCGAAGTAAATAATGGCTTTTGGATTCGACAGGTTGGTCAGAAAACCTTTCAGGAAGCTCATGCCTCTCTTTGGCAGTTCAACCACCGGTGCACCAACCTGTGGGGCTTTGTGCTGCTGACGCGCTGAGCGCAATAGCTGCCAGCCCATCCACAGCAGATACAGGCCGCCGCCGACCATGATGATCTCATGCAACCAGGCCATTTTTTGCAGGATCAGATGCAGGCCCATCAGCGCGACGCCCGCCCAAATCACGATCCCCAACGTGATGCCAAAGACACCCATCATCGCCTCTTTGCGCGAGCGGCTGGCCGCCGTTTGCGACACAAAGAAGAAGTCCGGGCCTGGACTCATCAGCGCAACCAAATGCACCAGCGCAACGGTGGCGAATAACATCAACATGGTTTCTTTCCTTTACTCTTCATCGACATGTTCTTTGATCATCACCAGGAACGGTTTACCAAAACGCTCCAGTTTGCGATGACCGACACCGTTCACGCTCAGCATTTCTGACGCGGTAATCGGCATTTGCTCCGCCATCTCAATCAACGTGGCATCGTTAAATACCACGTACGGCGGAATATTGGATTCGTCTGCAATCGCCTTACGCAATTTACGCAGCTTGCCAAACAGCGTGCGATCGTAATTGCCACTGTGTACCTTCGGCGAACTGCTGCGACTCTTCACTGTGACAATACGTGGTACCGCCAACATCAAAGGCACTTCGGCGCGCAGCACTGGACGTGCCGCTTCGGTCAGCTGTAAGGCGGAGTGCATGGCAATATTTTGCGTCACCATGCCGAGATGAATCAGCTGACGCAACACGCTGACCCAATGCTCCTGGCTCTGCTCACGACCAATGCCGTACACCGGCAATTTGTCGTGCCCGTTATCACGGATGCGATGGTTGGTGGAACCACGCAGCACGTCGACAATATAGCCCATGCCAAAGCGCTGGCCGGTACGATAGATGCTGGAAAGCGCCTTCTGCGCCTCCACCAATCCATCGTAACGACGCGGGGGATCGAGACAAATATCGCAGTTACCGCACTGCTGCTGGCGACCTTCACCAAAGTAGTTGAGCAGCACCAAACGACGGCAGGTTTGCGCTTCAGCAAACGCGCCCATGGCGTTGAGTTTATGGCGCTCAATATCCTGCAATGGGCCGGGCGCTTTTTCTTCCAGACACTTACGTAGCCATGCCATATCCGCCGGATCGTACAGCATCATTGCTTCTGCCGGCAGGCCATCACGTCCGGCGCGACCGGTTTCCTGATAGTAGGATTCGATATTGCGTGGAATGTCGAAGTGCACCACGAAACGCACGTTAGGTTTGTTAATACCCATACCAAACGCGACGGTGGCGACCACAATTTGCAAGTCATCGCGCTGGAAGGCTTCCTGCACATGCGCACGCTGACCGCTCTCAATACCGGCGTGATAGGCGCCAACACTCAGTCCACGGCTTTGCAGACGCGCGGCAGTGTCTTCCACTTTGGCACGGCTGTTGCAGTAAATGATGCCGCTTTTACCGCGCTGCTCCTGCACATAGCGCAACAGCTGATCGGTGGGTTTAAATTTCTCCACCAAGGTGTAACGAATGTTGGGGCGGTCAAAGCTGCTGATCTGAATCAGCGGATCGTCCATCTGCAACAGATGGGCGATGTCATTACGCGTGGTTTCATCAGCGGTAGCCGTTAGCGCCATCACCGGCAATTCCGGGAAGTGCTGACGAAGCTGACCAATCGAGCCATATTCCGGGCGGAAATCATGGCCCCATTGCGAGATGCAGTGCGCTTCATCCACCGCCAGCATCACCGGATTCCACTGGCGCAGGCTGTCGAGGAAATTATCCATCATCAGGCGTTCAGGCGCGATATACAGCAGCTTCAGCTTGCCGGTACGACAATCTGCAAACACCTGCTGCTGCTGCTCACGCGTCTGCGTCGAGTTGAGACACGCCGCCGCCACGCCGTTAGCCAGCAGTTGATCGACCTGATCTTTCATCAGTGATATCAGCGGTGAAACCACCAGCGTCAGCCCTTCGCGCACCAGCGCCGGGATTTGATAGCACAGCGATTTCCCGCCGCCGGTCGGCATCACCACCAGACAATCACGCCCTGCGAGCGCGGTTTCGATGATGGTTTGCTGACCGGGACGAAACTGCTGGTAGCCGAAGGTATCTTGTAATACCTGCTGCGCCAGCATTTCCTGATTAAGCACTGCCGATGTTGCCACGGTAATCCTGTTTTTCTGACTGGTTAGAACAGATCGTTAAGTGTTACGCCCACGCCAAAACGGGTCTGGCGGTGGTTATAGTCGATAAGCGATTCACCATACCCGCTGAACAGCTGGGTGTAAAAGCGCACATGCTCAGAGATAGGATAGCTCCAGGCAAATGTCGCGCCACCAAAGCCGCTGTTCCAGTTGTAGTTGCCTTCCACGCTGAAAATGCTCTCGCCCACTTCATAACCAAGCTTGGCGCGATAGTAGCCCATGTACTTGGTGATGTCGGGGTTATCATCATTATTTTCATTTTCTGGAATGCGATACCAGGGTTTGATTTCCGCGAGGAAGTTACCGTTCTGCGCCATCAGGCGTGCATAAACGCGGTTCCAGCTGCGTGAAGTCGGATCGCTGCGGCCATTTGACTCGTGGTTCAGACCGGTTTCAATGTCGCGCAGTGTCCAACCCGCAAAGGTGTAATCCGTTGCCCAGCCGAGGAAAATCTGCGGTTCATAGTTGGTTTCACGGAACGGCGATGAGGCTCCACGGTTAGAGAGCTGCCACCACGAGCGTTGCGTATAGGACGCGGCCAGTACCGAGTTATCACCCAGAATGCCACGCCACAGCGGGAACGCCAGGCTGAGCTGGAATTTTACTTCATCATTTTTTGCTTTGTCAGCCCAGTTGTACGAAGAGATCGCCTCTTTGTTCATGTCACTGGTGTAGGTGTAGAGCAAATAGTTGTTTTCGTAAGGATAAAGCACGAACGGGTTATCGTGTTTCTCCAACAGGTTAGCAATAATGCTGCCCTTGACTGCCGGGGCGTCATGCACCTCTTTTATGGTGGCTTCATCAGCCTGTGCCAGTGCAGGTATCATCAAAGCTGCAACCAGCAACGCGTATAGCTTACGCATAACATTCTCCAGGGAACTGCGTGTTGTCATTATTAGGCCCATGTTCAAAAAGCACGCCATTCTACACGCAAAGCCCGCGGTTGATCAGCGCCGATTACCGAAACTGGAAAGCAGCGCGAACGCGGCATAATATACACAACTCTTTAACATCTTAAGGCAGAAAACATGTCATCCCCGTTGCTGTCACAGCAGGAAGCTCGCCGTCTGATTGGCGAAATCTTTGTCTATCATATGCCGTTCAATCAGGCGCTGGGCTTGGAGCTGGATCGCCTCGAAGCCGATTACGCCGAGCTGGGCTTTGCCAACAAAACCATGCTGGTGGGTAATGCCGCCCAGCATATTTTGCACGGTGGCGTGATTGCCTCAGTGCTGGATGTCGCCGCCGGGCTGGTGTGCGTCAGTCATGCGCTTTCGCGTCAGGAGAGCATCAGCGAAGAGGAGTTGCGTCAGCGTCTGTCGCGCATGGGCACTATCGATATGCGCGTTGACTATCTGCGCCCCGGACGTGGCGAGCGCTTTGTCGCCACCAGCAGCCTGCTGCGGGCAGGCAACAAGGTCGCGGTGGCGCGGGTTGAGTTACACAATCAGCAGGGTGATTACATCGCCACCGCCACCGCTACTTATTTGATTGGTTAAATTACGTATCTGGAAACCATGATGGAAACGCAACAAACGCGTCAGGGTGTGGGCTTCGCGCTCGGCGCTTATTTTATCTGGGGCATTGCGCCAGCCTACTTCAAGCTGGTGAAAGAAGTGCCACCCACGGAAATCATGACGCATCGCGTGATTTGGTCGGCACTGTTTATGCTGGTGCTGATTACCCTGAGCCGCAGCTGGAAGCAGGTGCGCACAGTGCTGGCTCAACCGAAGAAAGTGCTGCTGCTGGCCGTCACCGCGGTCACCATTGGCGGCAACTGGCTGCTGTTTATCTGGGCGGTGAATAATCAGCATATGCTGGAAGCCAGCCTTGGTTACTTTATTAACCCGCTGATTAACGTGGTGTTTGGCATGCTGTTCCTGCGCGAGCGCTTCCGTCGCTTGCAGTGGGTGGCGGTGATGCTGGCGACTATTGGTGTGCTGGTGCAGCTATGGCAGTTTGGATCGCTACCGATCATTGGGCTGGGACTGGCGCTGAGTTTTGCCGTCTATGGTTTGCTGAGAAAGAAAATTCAGGTGGATGCGCAGAGCGGCATGCTGATCGAAACCGCGTGGTTATTCCCGCTGGCGGCCATCTACTTGTTTGGCTTTGCTGACAGCGCCACCAGCCACCTCAGCGCCAATCCAATGAGCCTCAATCTAAAGCTGATCGCGGCGGGCATCGTCACTACCATTCCGCTGATGCTGTTTGCTGCCGCCTGCACGCGTCTGCGCCTGTCGACCGTGGGTTTCTTCCAGTACATCGGCCCGACGTTGATGTTCCTGCTGGCGGTGGTGTTCTACGGCGAGAGCCTGACGCCAGACAAGATGGTCACCTTCGGCTTTATCTGGCTGGCACTCGCCGTATTTATCGTTGATGCCGTCGCGTTCTCAGCTCGCACCCGCGTGCGCGTAGCGTGAGATAAAGCGCGCGATAGCCGGGCCGGTCAGCAGGATGGTGAACAGGCGTAACGTCTGCAACGCCATCACAAATGCGATATCGACCCGGCTGCCCGCCGCAATAATCGCCACAGTATCAAGCCCGCCTGGGCTGGTTGCCAGATACGCCGTCATGAGATCGACATGCAGCACCTGCGTCAGCATCCACGCCAATCCACCACACAGCAGCATCAACCCAAAAATCGACACCAGCATTTGCGGCAGAGTACGCAATGCCAGCAGGAAGATGGGACGCGTGAAGCGCAAACCCACGCTCCAGCCAATCAACGCATACGCCAGCGCCAGCAGCCATTCCGGCACCTGCAAAGTGGCAACATCGGTGCCGTGCAGCGTGGCGCCAATCAGAGCAGGCAGCAGTAGCGCACCCGAAGGGATACGCAGTTTTTGACCCAGCCACGCACCGGCAAACATCACCACTAATGTCAGGATGAAGCTACTTTGTAAGGCAGGGAACCATACCAGCTCTACGGCACCACCGATGGTGCCAAGGCCAATACGTGCCACCACTGCCGCTGCGGTAGCCACAAACAGCACACGCAAATACTGCATAAACGCCACTAAGCGCACATCCGCCCCGAAGTCACCGGCCATTGCCACCATCGCAGACGCGCCGCCGGGTGAGGATCCCCATGCGCCCGTTGGCCCCGGCAGGTTACTGAAGCGTACCAGCAAAAACCCCGATAGGCCGCTGGCCGCCAGCGTCAGCACCAGCACGGCTAACACCACCGGCCAATCATTAAGCAGCGGCGAAAGGATGGCAGGGGAAAGCGTTTGGCCGATCATGCAGCCCAATACCGCCTGTGCCAGCACGAAAAAACGCTTATCGATGCGCACGGTGGCACCAGACAGGCCCATCACGGTACCGACAATCATCGGCCCTAATAACAGTGCAGCGGGAAGGTGAAACAGCTGGAGGATAATCCCCAGTACTAACGAAGCAATCAGCAGAACGGTCCACTGCTGTCGCAAGGAGAAACGCGCCATAGGGTGGAAATCAGAAAGTGAGAAGTGACAATAGCCTACGCAGAATTATGTAGCAGCGCCAGTTTAAAGGGCCGCAAACGCGGCCCCAAAATGGTTACAACCAGTTTTTACGTTTGAAGTAGAGGTACGGCGCTAAACCGGCGAGGATCATCAGGGAGATCGCGCCAGGATAACCGAAGCTCCACTTCAGCTCCGGCATAAACTCAAAGTTCATCCCGTAACTGGATGCCACCAGCGTGGGCGGCAGGAACACCACCGACACCACCGAGAAGATTTTGATGATGCGGTTCTGCTCGATGTTGATAAAGCCCATCGCCGCCTGCATTAGGAAGTTCACCTTCTGGAACAGCGATTCGTTATGCGGTAGCAGCGATTCGATATCGCGCAGGATTTCACGCGCCTGCTCCAGCTGATTGCCCGGCAAGCGCGCTTTACGCACCAGGAAGTTAAGCGCACGCTGGGTATCCATCAGACACAGGCGCACTTTCCAGCCGATATCTTCCAGCTCAGCCAGACGCGATAGCGCCTGATCGTACTCTTCGCCCTGCTGACCTTCCATGATCACGCGGCTGAGTTTTTCCAGCGCGCTATAGATGTTCTCGATCTCATCCGCCAGCTGTTCGATTTTAGTCTCAAACAGATCCAGCAACAGTTCGTAGGCGTTACCATCGGTCAGCGTCTGGTTACGCGCACGCATACGATACAGACGGAAAGCCGGCAGCTCACGTTCGCGCAGCGTATACAGGCGATCTTCGCGAATGGTGAACGCCACGGTGGAGTTGCCAGCGTGGTCTTCCGCATCTTCAAAGAAGAAGAAGGAGTGAATGTGCAGGCCATCTTCATCTTCGAAGAAACGTGCGGAGGCCTCGATATCTTCCAGCTCCGGACGCGTCGCCAGGCTTTGGCCCAGCTCAGTTTGCACACGATCACGCTCACTGTCGTCGGGCTCGATAAGATCGACCCATACCGAAGTGTTCAGTGTGTCGTTATTGTCTTCCAGCTCGATACGCGTCAAGCGATCACGTTCGAGTTTAAAGGCGCTCAGCATAGCAATACTCCCCATTGCAGACTTAATGGGACAAGGCGGTACACCGAGATGCCTAAGGCAAAACGGGCACGGCAAAGCCTGAACGCGGAAACTTTCGCTTCAAGGGTACATCAGTGCTGACTCGTGCGACGAGAGTGTAAAGGGAGGTCGCTGATAACCGCTAAGGCTACCCGCGTATTGAGGTAGCCTTAGATGTTATTCCTGTTAAACAGGCGGTTGAGCCAGCATCGACTGGGCGCGTCCAAGGCATTGTCCTCTCATGATAATAGTGCGCGCATGTTACGCTGAGACGAAAAAGTCGTCAAGGTAACGCAACGGCGCTACACCGTTTCCAGACGCGCGTACGCCGCCACCAGCCACTTGATGCCCTGGCCCTGAAACGCCACCTGCAAGCGGCTGTGTTCACCGCTGCCTTCGAGGTTGATAATGGTGCCTTCGCCGAATTTGGCATGGCGTACACGCTGGCCCAGCGCGAAACCACTGTCGTTTTCCGTGATCGGCGTGCCCATGCGTTGATGGCTCACCGGACGGCTGACGCTGGCGCGCAGACGCACTTCCTCGACGCACTCTTCCGGCAATTCGCCAATGAAACGCGATGGACGGTGATACACTTCTTTACCATAAAGGCGGCGAGTTTCGGCGTAGGTCAGCGTCAGCTTCTCCATCGCGCGCGTGACGCCAACGTAGGCAAGACGACGTTCTTCTTCCAGGCGGCCACCTTCATCCAGCGACATCTGGCTCGGGAACATGCCCTCTTCCATACCCACGATAAACACCTGGGTGAATTCAAGACCTTTCGCCGAGTGCATGGTCATCAGTTGCACCGCATCCTGCCATTTGTCGGCCTGGCCTTCACCCGCTTCCAGCGCCGCATGCGACAGAAACGCCTGCAGCGGCATCAGATCTTCATCTTCGTCCTGATAGCTGAACTGGCGCGTGGCCGTCACCAGCTCCTCTAAGTTTTCGATACGCGCCTGGCCTTTCTCGCCCTTTTCCTGCTCGTACATAATCCACAAGCCGGAATCTTTGATTACGCGATCGGTTTGTACGTGCAGAGGCATGTCGGAGGTTTCGGTTGCCAGTGAATCCACCAGCTCGCAGAAGCGCTGCAGCGCAGAAGCCGCACGTCCCGCCAGGGCTTTGTTTTGCAGCAGTTCCCGCGTGGCTTGCCACAGCGTCAATTGCTGATCGCGCGCGGTCTGACGTACCACATCCAATGTGCGATCGCCGACGCCGCGCACCGGTGTGTTCACCACGCGTTCGAATGCGGCATCATCATTGCGGTTCGCCATCAGGCGCAGATACGCCAGCGCATCTTTGATTTCCTGACGTTCGAAGAAGCGCATGCCACCGTAAATGCGGTACGGCATGCTGGCTTGTAACAACGCTTCTTCCAGCACGCGCGATTGGGCGTTGCTGCGGTAGAGAATCGCGCAATCCTGCAGCGCGTTGCCGTTCTCATGCCAGGTTTTGATGCGGTTCACCACGAAGCGCGATTCGTCTAATTCGTTAAACGCGCAGTAGAGGGAAATCTTTTCGCCGTCGCTGCCATCGGTCCACAGCTCTTTACCGAGGCGGCCATTATTATTAGCGATCAGCGTGTTGGCGGCTTTCAGGATGTTATTGGTCGAGCGGTAGTTCTGCTCCAGACGAATAGTTTCTGCGCCAGGGAAATCCTGCAGGAAGCGCTGGATGTTCTCCACCTGCGCACCGCGCCAGCCATAGATCGACTGATCGTCATCCCCGACGATAATCACGCGACCGGTATCACCCGCCAGCATGCGAATCCAGGCATACTGGATGTTGTTCGTATCCTGGAATTCGTCCACCAGCACGTTGCTGAAACGCTCGCGGTAGTGATTCAGGATATGCGGCTTATTCAGCCACAGCTCATGGGCGCGCAGCAGCAGTTCGGCAAAATCCACCAGCCCGGCACGATCGCACGCTTCCTGATAGGCCTGATAGATGCGCAGCCAGGTTTGCTCAATCGGGTTGCCGTAGCTTTCGATGTGTTTTGGCCGCAGCCCTTCATCTTTTTTGCCGTTGATGTACCACATGCCCTGACGAGCGGGCCACTGCTTCTCATCCAGGTTCATGGCTTTGATCAGGCGCTTAAGCAGGCGTAGCTGATCGTCGCTATCGAGAATCTGGAAATCCTGCGGCAGGTTGGCGTCAAGATGGTGCGCGCGCAGTAAACGGTGCGCCAGTCCGTGGAAGGTGCCGATCCACATACCACCCTGACTGGTGCCGATCAGCTGATCGATACGATGGCGCATTTCTGCCGCTGCTTTGTTGGTAAAGGTCACCGCCATGATCGAATAAGGCGAGCAATTTTCTACCGACAGCAGCCAGGCAATGCGATGCACCAGCACGCGCGTTTTGCCACTGCCTGCCCCGGCCAGCACCAGCAGATTGCTGCGCGGCGCGGCGACCGCCTCGCGCTGTTTGTCATTCAAGCCGTTAAGCAGATCAGAAACGTCCATAAGCACCGTTTTGCAAAATAAGGGGGGGTCAGAAATGTCGCTCTCCAGCATAACCTCAACGCATCATTTGTAGCGGCGTGATTTATCGCGCAAAGAATTGCGCCGCTACGATTGGTGCGTCAGGAGATGCCAGCCATCATCCAGCCATTAGCTGGATGAACATACAGCATTATAGCAGCGAGGTCAGCGATGCCAACTGATGAATTTCGACGTGCGGCAGTAAACGCGCATCATCAATCTTCATTAAATTGCCATCACGCAGGTTGATCCAGCAGGCTTGCATGCCCGCATTTACTGAACCGGCCACATCGGTGGTGAGATCATCGCCTACGTGGAGAATATGCTCAGGTGCGATGTTCAAACGCTCAGCCGCCAGCTGATACATATCCTGCCACGGCTTAGCACGGCCGTGCGGGCCAGCGCGCAGGGCGAACTGGAAGTAGTGGTGAATTCCCAGTTTTTCCGGACAGGCATTGCCATTGGTGATTGCCACCAGCGGCACGCGCTCGCCTAGCCACGTCAGCGTTTGGTGCGTCTCATCTGGCATCTCGACTTCGCTGCGCCACTGATGGAACACCCCCATCACTTCGCTGGCACCGGCGCTGGCTTCAGCAGCGGATAAGCCGATGTTGATCATTGCCAGCTCAACCGAGCGGCGGCGCCACTCAGACACGTCATGATAAATCTCCGGCTCACGCGCCAGCAATTCGTCACGCAGCGCCTGATAATCAGCCGGCGTGAATTCACGCAGTGCCGGATGGAAGGCCTGCAACGCAGCGTGGGATTCGGCGGTGGTTTTACGGATCACCGGATGATTGTCATACAGCGTATCGTCGAGATCGAAGGTGATCGCTTTGATCGGGCCCAGCGGGCGATAGAACTTCATTAAGACTTCCCTCGTTTAGCACGTGGATGTGCCGCATCGTAAACGGTCGCCAGATGCTGGAAATCGAGATGGGTATAGATTTGCGTGGTCGACAGATTGGCGTGGCCGAGCAGTTCCTGCACCGCACGCAGATCGCCACTCGATTCGAGCAAATGGGTCGCAAAAGAGTGACGCAGTTTATGCGGATGAATATGGTTGGCCACGCCCTGCTTAATGCCCCACTCGGCAAAGCGCTTTTGCACGTTACGCGTCGATATACGCGTGCCGCGGCTGGAGACGAACATCGCATTATCCTGCGGCGCGAAGCTTTCACGCAGTAGCAGCCAGTGTTGTAGCCAGGTCACCGCCGTGCCACCAATCGGCACACGTCGCTCTTTACTGCCTTTACCCACGACCCACACTTCACCGGCATCAAGATCGACATGACGACAATCCATGCCCACCAGCTCCGACAAACGCAAACCGCCGCCGTACATGGTTTCCAGCATCGCGCGGTCGCGCACCGCCAGCGGATCGTTGAGGTCGATCTCCAGCAGCTGGTTAACCTCGTCGACATCCATATTTTTTGGCAGATGGCGGGCATTGCGCGGCGTGGAAATCCCTTTGGCTGGATTGGCACTCAACATGCCCTGACTGACCTGCCAGTCAAGAAAACTGCGCAGCGCCGACATGCGTAACGCCAGGCTGCTGGGCCCTAATCCGGCACGGCGGCTGCGTGCCGCCAGCTGGCGAACCTGTGCAGGCTCGAGCTGCGTCCAGGCGACGATCTTCATCTCATCGGCCATGGCGGTCATCGCCTGCAACTGGCGGGTGTAATTCTTTTGCGTCAACGGGCTGAGCTGGCGTTCGACTTTCAAATAACGCAGAAAGCCCTCAACGGCAGGCTGCAGCGGGCTGACGCCACTCATGCGCGTTCAATCCAGCGAGACAACAGATCCGGCAGCATTTGCGCCAGATGCTGCAGCAGTAAGGTGCCCATGCCCGCTTGATAGTGCTGGTTGTCGCGGCTGCTGAAGATCAGCACGCCAAGCTCGCCGCGTTCGCCCATCAGCGACATCGCCACAGAACCGATGGCTTTCGCCTGTGGCAACAGCAGCAGTAACTCCGGGCCATTCAGGCTACCAAGGTAGTGATGCTCATCACCAAAGCGTTGAATGCGCAGCGGCTCAAAGGCCTGACGTGAAAGGCCCAGTTGGGTGAAATCAGAAGGCGCACCGATGTGCCAGTGATCGTTGAACACCCGCACATTAGCACCAGCAAGACCCAGCTCACGCGCCCAGCGGTGCAGACGCGTTAGCATTTCCTGCAAGCTGTCCGCTGCGGCCAGATGGCCTTGTAACCCCAGCAGACGATCGAACAATTGATGGTTGGCTGTGGCCTGCTCCATCAACAGCGTGATCTCCTCTTCCAGTTGATGGATATGGTTACGCTGACGCGCCATATGCCACTCCACCAGCGATACGCTGCCGCGCACCGGGTGCGGCACCATCATCTGTTCAACCTGGCGCGCATTACGAATAAAGAAATCGGGATTCTGGCGCAGAAAGGCGCTTACCGACTGATCGTCCAGCAAAACCGCACTGTCGGTTTGCTCTTCGACATTTTTCATAGATGAATAAACCCATCGTAGACGTGTGTGGCTGGGCCGGTCATGTGCAGCGGCTGACCTGCCCCTTTCCAGGCGATATGCAAGGTTCCACCGGGCAAATCAACGCGGACTTTCTCCGCCAGAATGCCCTGCTGAATGCCGCAGGCAACGGCTGCGCAAGCGCCGCTGCCACAAGCCTGAGTTTCACCTGCGCCGCGTTCGTACACGCGCAGACGAATGTGTTCAGGATTAACCACTTCCATAAAGCCAACGTTAACGCGCTCCGGGAAGCGCTCATGGCTTTCCAGAATCGGACCGAGGGTTTCCACGGCGGCCGTTTTGACACTTTCAACCTGAATCACGCAGTGCGGATTACCCATCGACACCGCACCAAACATCACGGTTTGCTCCGCAACACGTTGCAGATACAGGCTTTCCGCTTTATTGGCGCGCAGCGGCACCTGCTGCGGATCGAAGTTGGGTTCACCCATGTTGACACGCACCAGCTCATCGCTGGTTACGCTTAGCACCATGCGCCCGGTTTGCGTGCTCACGCGAATGTCGCTTTTGTTGGTCAGCCCTTTCAGGCGCACAAAGCGAGCGAAACAGCGCGCGCCGTTGCCGCACTGGGCCACTTCACTGCCATCGGCGTTGAAAATTCGGTAATGAAAATCGAGATCCGGATCGTAAGGCGGTTCGACGATCAGCAGCTGATCGAAACCGATCCCCAGATGCCGATCCGCCAGACGGCGAATCAGTTCCGGCGAAAAAAAGACGTTTTGCGTCACAGCATCCACAACCATGAAATCGTTGCCGAGACCGTGCATTTTCGAGAACTGCATTTTCTGCTCCGCCGGATTACTCATAGAGATTAGTTCGCCTGTGAACCAGGTTTGCTGGTCACTAAACCGTTAACGTCAGCATCCTGCGCCGCTTTTTGCTGCTGCTCGGTGACCTGCTGATTTTGTTTGGTCGGCTGATCTTTGGGCGGGAAATACAGCGGTCCTTTCAGGCCACAGCCTACCAGGCTGACCAGTGCCAGCGCGATACCCAGCTGACTTATCATGTGTCTCATTCTGTCTGCTCTTCCTGTCCTTAAGCCTTGGCTGCTTATCATCGCAGTTGACGTTGTAAAAGCAACAGGAAATACCCGCAAATCCGGGCGCATGTCAGAGGAAAAGCCAATCCCACCGCGCGAACGCGGGCGGGATCAGTGCATTTGGTAGCGCGGCTGGAAATCGCCGTTGTCGTTATCGGGTTGCGTCGCGCAGAGCTGCGTCAGCGTCTGGCTGCGGAACGGGATCACCTGGAAGCGATCGCCCGCGTGCACAATCTGGTAGAACTGCGGCAGGTTGAAGTTGATAAAGCTGGAGCCGTAGGTGAAACGGTCATGCGACGAGGAGTAAAAACGGCTCACGTCACGCACCAGCTCTTCTTTACTGCCTTCGCAATGGTGATAAACCTCAACGCGATTGGTTTCATCGAGGATATAAATGTTGAAGCCGCGATCGTCATTGGTGTCTTCGAAGAAGAACTGAATGATACCTTCGCTAGCATAGCCATTCACCACCGGCGGCAATGGCGTCTGATTCGATTCCACTTTGATCGACAAACCGTGCAGTTTGTTGTTGGAAATCGCGCCGTAGAACTCCACCGCATTTTCCAGCTTCTGCACCGATACGCTCATGCGCTCGAAGAACAAGCCCCACGTCTGGCCAGCCATGCGCAGCGCTTTAAAGCGGCCTGGCTCCTGACGAGTACTCGACAGTCGCAGCTCAATACACTCAGACACCAGCTGCTGCACGCGGGTACGAATCAAACCGCGCAGATGCTGGCTGTAGCAGAACACTTCCACCGTATCCGGTGGCGCGGCGTCCTGATGCATTTTGCCGAGAATGGTTTTCAGCGCTTCAATCATCGCCTGCTCACCGCTGAAGTGCAGCGTACGCACTTCATTCCATGAATTGCGATACAGCAGATCGATGCTGCCAATCAGGCACTGCTGCTGCTGACCGAAGCTGAACACATCAAGCTTGCGGAAATCAAAGTGCACCACCTGATTGCGGAAGGCTGAGGTCGGATCGTGTTCCAGATTGACGATAATCGCCAGATGACGAATTTCGCACGGGCTGTACAACGCTTTTGGCGTCGGCGCCGGTACACGCAACGGGAAGTGGCTCGACACATCGTTCACCAATTCCTGCAAACGCGGCAGATCGCAAAATTCGTTGCCTTTCATATGCAGGCGCGTTTTGCTGGTCAGTAAACCGTTGAACCACGCCCACGCCACTAACTTGTTCAGGTAGCGGTTATATTCCAGCGGCTGATGGCTGATGATCGAACTCATGTCCGGCGACTGGTTGTAAAGATACCAACCGGCGCGATTGGCGCGGCCTTCCGGCACATGAATGAAGGTCAGATTATCTTCCGACAGGTCGGGCGAAATCTGCGGGTTCACCAGCGTCACTTTACCCGGCAGCGCTTCAAACGCGGCATACAGTTTACGCGTCAGCACGCCGATATCCTGCGGGCTGGCACTGACGCTTAAATTGTTACGACGAGCAAAACGGATCAGGTTGCGATAGCTCTGCATCATCGCATCCAGCAGTTCGTTGTGCGCTTCACGCACACGTTCGATTTTCCACTGCGCGCGGTTATCCAGCACCGCAAGTTTCTCTTCATCCCAACCCCACTCTTTCACCAGCTGCGACAAAATCTCGCGACGCCAGCCTGAGCGGTGATGATGGTGATCTTCGCTCGAGAGCTTCTCACACACTTTTAAATAGAAACATCGACGCACTAAATCGAGGCGCGCCATGTCATCAACGCTGGTCAGATAGCGCGTCACGCGCTCCAGCATCATGCAATAGGGGTCGAGACCGAAGCAGACGATTTCGCCATCGTGCAGGCGCTGTTTGATATCCATCGCCAGCAACTGCGTGTTCGGGTATTCCCAGCTGTACGCTTCTAACAGCAGAGTTTTGAGCACCGCTTTATACGGTGAATCGATGCTTTTATACAGCTGCCACAGGCTGGCACCGAAGTACTCTTCGGCTGACAGCGTGCCGAGGCCGCCGAGATCCAGCCACTCATTCGGCGTTAACACACCTTGTGAATAGAGTGACATCACGTAATCGTCGTAATGGTGCTCTTCTTCGCCGGGCACCATGTTCCACAGGATGCGTTTGCCCGCCATGCGAACGGCGGTGCGGTAAAACTCATCCAGCAGCAAAATATGTTGGGTAGAACCGCAGTCTTCGCCACCGAGGCTGCCGCTCTCATTGTGACGGAAACGGTTCTCGTCGATCAGGAAGAAACTGACTTCCACACCCATCGACACACACCATTTCTGCAACAGCGTACACTTACGCTGCAGATTGAGGCGCTCTTCATTATCTAACCAGGATTGGTGACACACCCAGATGTCGAGATCGGACACGCTGTTCTGCCCGATGGAAGAGGTACTGCCCATCGAATAGATGCCGGTAATCGGACGTTCGCCTTTCACGGCAGTGCTGAGATCCAGAGACTGATCGCCTGCCAACTGTTGCAGCATATGCTGTTGGTTTTCATCAGACGTGAAGAAGCAGACGCCGTGGGGAACGCTACCTTCAAGGTAGCCCGGCATCAGCGGATGATGATAGTGCAGTAATGTTGGCAGCAGACTGTAGACTTGCTGGAAGGCAGGTCCCATGGCAGCCAGTGCGCGATCGACGCGCAGCTGGTTAATTGCATCCAGTCTCTGTTTCAGTGTCTCAATGTAGAGGTACAAGACGTTTCGCCTGATTGTCCCAGTGTTAAGCACCCTGTTTCCATAACCTGCCGCTTAATAATAAAGATATTGGGCAAATTATTGCTGGAAACGTGATCAATCTAACACCTGGAGGATTGACCGTAAAGAAAGTTGCGCTACATGACAGTTTAGCACGTTCCCCATGTAGCCCTGCTTTTTCGGACTTAGACGTCAGAAAATGACGCAATAATGCGTAACAACTGACATCGAGGCCTTTTCAATCCGTTGAAACTGACAGCATTCCCCTATCAATGATAGGATAATCGATGAACGATCAAAATGGTTAACAGCATGTTAAACAAAATTTTCAGAATTGCTACCAGACAAAGTCCCCTTGCTTTATGGCAGGCACAATATGTCCAACAGCGCCTGATGGCTGCACATCCGGGCGTAAAGGTTGAGCTGCTGCCGATGGTCACTAAAGGTGACATCATCCTCGATACACCGCTGGCTAAAGTCGGTGGAAAAGGCCTGTTTGTTAAAGAACTTGAACTGGCAATGCTGGAAAACCGTGCCGATCTTGCGGTGCACTCCATGAAGGATGTGCCGGTAGATTTCCCGGAAGGCTTGGGCCTCGTCACCATTTGCGAGCGTGAAGACCCGCGCGATGCCTTCGTCTCCAACCTTTATAACAGCATTGATGAACTGCCACAGGGCGCGATTGTGGGGACTTCCAGTCTGCGTCGTCAGTGTCAGATCAGTGCGCGTCGCCCTGATCTTATCATCCGCTCTTTGCGTGGCAACGTGGGCACCCGTTTGGGCAAGCTGGATGCCGGAGAATATGACGCCATTATTCTTGCCGCGGCAGGCCTGAAGCGCTTAAATTTCGACGATCGTATTCGCCAGGCGATGCCCGCTGAAATCTCGCTGCCCGCCGTGGGTCAGGGTGCCGTCGGCATTGAATGTCGTCTTGATGATCACGAACTGATTACCTTGTTGCAGGCACTGAATCACGCCGATACCGATGTTTGTGTGCGCGCTGAACGCGCGATGAACACACGCCTTGAAGGCGGTTGTCAGGTACCGATCGGCAGCTTTGCCGTGCTGGAAGGCAATCAGCTGTGGCTGCGTGGCTTAGTCGGTTCACCGGATGGCCATCAAATGGTGGTAGGTGAACGCCGTGGTCCGCGCGAAAACGCCGTACAGATGGGGATTTCCCTGGCGGAAGAGCTACTGGATGGCGGCGCCCGCGACATCCTGCGCGACGTTTATCAGGGGCAAACGCCTGCATGACCATTCTCGTGACCCGCCCGGAACCCGCTGCCAGTGAACTGGTTTCGCGTCTGCGAACCCTGGGAAAACTGGCGTGGACTCTGCCGCTGATAGAATTCACGCCGGGTCGCGATCTGCAACAATTGCCGCAAAAACTGGCGGCTTTACGACCGGGCGACCTGGTGTTTCTGCTGTCACAGCAGGTGGTGCTGTTTGCCCACCCGGCACTTCAGCACAGTGCCCTCACCTGGCCCGAAACACTCGACTACTATGCTATAGGGCGCAGCACCGCGCTGGCACTGCATACCGTCAGTCATCTAAAAGTAGACTATCCTCATGCGCGGGAGACCAGCGAAGAGTTAGTGCGACTCAATCGCCTGCAGCAGGTAAAAGGCAAGCGTGCGCTGATTTTGCGCGGCAGCCCAGGCCGTGAGTTACTGGCAGAAACCCTGCTGGAACGTGGCGCCGAGGTGGAATATTGCGAGTGCTACCAACGGTGTGAAAAGCTTTACGAGGGCGCGATTGAAGGCCGTCGCTGGCGCGATCGCGGGATTACGACGCTGGTCGTCACCAGTGGTGAGATGTTACAACAACTGTTTGCACTGTTTCCGCCAATCGATCGTCGGGAATGGTTATTGCACTGTCGACTGGTGGTCGTCAGTGAACGTTTGGCTACTCAGGCCGCCGAATTAGGCTGGCAGGATATTGAGATAGCCGATGGTGCTGATAACGATGCGCTGCTGCGTGCGTTACGCTGAACTTAACAATGGGATGAGCCATAATGACGGAACAAAAAGCCTCCTCCGCCATGGTTGAAGAAACCACCCCTGCGGACACTTCCCCCACACCAGCCGGTAAAAAGCCTCGCGATAAAAAAAGCGATGGCAAAGTACTGAGTGCGGTGGCGATTGTGATTGCGCTGGCGATTGGCGCGGGACTTTACCTCAATGGGAAACACCAGGCCGATTTACAGGCTCAGACAAACCAGAACCTGAGTGAACAGCTGAGCGCCCTGCAGCAGCAACTGGGTAGCGACAAACAGCAGCTGACGCAACAACTGGACACCGCGAACACGGCGTTGCAGGAAGCGCGTACCCAGCAGGACAACAGCGCCAAAGAGCTGGAAACCCTGCGCGATAAAGTCGCGACGATTTCCGGCAATGACACCCGCACCTGGCTGCTGGCGCAAGCGGATTACCTCGTAAAACTGGCGGGCCGCAAGCTGTGGAGCGATCAGGATGTCACCACGGCCGCCGCGCTGCTGAAAAGCGCCGATACCAGCCTGGCCGATATGAATGACCCGAGCGTGATGAATGTGCGCCGTGCACTGACGCAGGATATCAGTTCACTCTCAACGGTGAGCCAGGTCGATTACGACGGCATCATCCTCAAACTTAATCAGCTGTCGAACGGCGTCGATAATCTGCGTCTGGCTGACAATGACAGTGATGATTCACCGATGGATGCCGATGGCGGAGAGCTTTCCAGCTCGCTGCACGAATGGCGTCAAAACCTGGTGAAGAGCTGGCATAACTTTATGGATGATTTCATCACTATCCGCCGCCGTGATAATACCGCGCAGCCGCTGCTGGCGCCGAATCAGGATGTTTATCTGCGTGAAAATATCCGTTCGCGCCTGCTGATTGCCGCCCAGGCCGTTCCTCGTCATCAGGACGAAATCTATAAACAGTCTATTGATGCGGTCTCGACCTGGGTACGCGCCTGGTATGACACCAATGACGCTGCCACCAAAGCCTTCCTTGCACAGCTGGATGAACTGAGTCAGCAAAACATTTCGATGGATGTGCCGGATACGCTGGAAAGTCAGGCGCTGCTGGAAAAACTGATGCAGACGCGCGTGCGCAACCTGCTGGCGCAGCCATCGGTTCCGGCTGATCAACAGGGAGGCTAAGCATGCTGAAAGTATTGGTGCTTTTCCTGCTGCTGATCGCAGGCGTGGTCTTAGGGCCGATGATTGCCGGCCATCAGGGCTACGTGCTGATTCAGACCGACAACTGGAACGTGGAAACCAGCGTCACCGGTTTGGCTATCATCCTGATCCTCAGTCTGCTGGTAATTCTGCTTATTGAGTGGATTTTGCGCCGCGTATTCCGCACCGGTGCACGCACGCGTGGCTGGTTTGTTGGTCGTAAGCGTCGTAGCGCACAGCGTCACACGCAAAGTGCACTGATGAAACTGGCGGAAGGTGATTACAAGCAGGTTGAAAAGCTGCTGTCGAAGAATGCCGATCACGCCGATCAGCCAGTGGCTAACTATCTGCTGGCAGCCGAAGCGGCACAACAGCGTGGTGACGAAGTGCGTGCCAATCAACATCTCGAACGCGCTTCTGAGCTGTCTGAGAATGACACCATTCCGGTTGAGATCACTCGCGTGCGCCTGCAGCTGGCGCGCAATGAAGATCATGCAGCCCGCCATGGCATTGACCGTTTACTGGAAGTCGCGCCGCGTCATCCGGAAGTGCTGCGTCTGGCTGAACAGGCCTATATTCGCACCGGCGCATGGGGCGCATTGCTGGATATTCTGCCCTCTATGCAGAAATCTCAGGTCAATGACGAAGCCCATCGTGAGGCGCTACAACAGCAAGCCTGGCTAGGCATGATGAATCAGGCCATGGCCGATCAAGGCAGCGAAGGTCTGAAGAAGTGGTGGCAAAACCAGAGCCGTAAAACCCGTCAGGAGACAGCGCTGCAGGTGGCAATGGCAGAACATCTGATTGAGTGTGATGATCCGGATACCGCGCAAAGCATCGTGCTGGAAGGATTGAAGCGTCAGTATGATGATCGCCTGGTGCTGCTGATGCCGCGCATTAAAAGTGGCGATCCACAATCACTGGAAAAAGCGCTGCGTCAGCAAATCAAACAGCATGGCGCGACGCCGCTGCTGCATAGTACTTTAGGCCAGATGCTGATGCGTCACGGTGAGTGGCAACAGGCCGCAGAGGCTTTCCAGCAGGCTCTGGCCCAACGCCAGGATGCCTTTGATTACGCCTGGCTGGCCGATGTTTACGATCGTCTGCATCGGCCCGAAGACGCGGCCAAAATGCGCCGTGAAGGTCTGCTTCTCACCTTAAAGACCAATCCAAACGCTTGATTTAACGATTGTTACTTTTGTGCACGCCGGGCTTGTCCCGGCTTTTTTTTTGCCTGAAGAGCAGAGGAATGGATATAAATTGCAGATAAAAAAACACCTGCCATAAGCAGGTGTAAGATCAGGTCGTTCAGACAACTGATGGTATCCGACTCAACGTAATGTCCTTCTTACTGCAGTAAAGCGTGCGCAATGACTGCCAGGCTGGACAACGGATACCGTAAGGGGCTCTGCATCATTCCCAGGTTTATGTAGCATCAGCAAACATAAGAGGTGGAATGAGCATCTACAGGATTATTATTGCATAAGTCGTGCCAGAATTGCAGATTCAGAGATAAGTTATTTTAAATCAGTAAGATAGCCGCATGAGCTTACCTCAGGCTGAACAGCGCGTCGTGATTTCGCTACACGCCCCTCAATAACTGTCTCCTCTCAACGACATTCAATGCAAGGAACTGTCAGCTGATTTAAAATCAATAAGTTACAAGTCTCATTTTGACGACAGGAGCAGGGAGAGTGATCTAATAAGCGGCAAGCGGCTGAGAGATTGAGATGCTGAGATGCTGAGATGCTGAGATGCTGAGATGCTGAGATGCTGAGATGCTGAGATGCTGAGATGCTGAGATGCTGAGATGCTGAGATGCTGAGATGCTGAGAAGGATAGGATCAATCGAGGGAAAGACAAAACGAAAAAAGCCTGCTTTTTCAAGCAGGCTTTTCGAATATGGTCGGCGAGAGAGGATTCGAACCTCCGACCCACTGGTCCCAAACCAGTTGCGCTACCAAGCTGCGCTACTCGCCGATTTTTTCTGTATCTTATTTCTTCACGCTACCGCGTAATTTTGCCTGGTGCGAAGGGAGGGACTTGAACCCTCACGTCCGTAAGAACACTAACACCTGAAGCTAGCGCGTCTACCAATTCCGCCACCATCGCGTGCCCAGCAAAATTTGGGGTGGCTAATGGGACTCGAACCCACGACAACTGGAATCACAATCCAGGGCTCTACCAACTGAGCTATAGCCACCATAATTCTGGTGCGTAAGCATCTCTGCTTACTATTTTCTTTCACTGCATAACGCGGTTAAACCAACCACCGAAGCTCTTGCGCACAAACTAAATGGCGCGCCCGACAGGATTCGAACCTGAGACCTCTGCCTCCGGAGGGCAGCGCTCTATCCAGCTGAGCTACGGGCGCGTAGCGCCGTTGCGGATGGGCATACTACGGGCTTGACCTCATACTGTCCAGCGCTTTTTTATAAAAAAAACGCGTTTGATTACGCTTTGTGCATTCCGTCGATTATTAATGCAGTTTTGCTGCCTGCACTGATGATATTGCTGAAAAAATCGGCGATATCAGAGATCGCCACGCCAGTGATAGCGCAAATATTTCAGCAATTTTAATTGTCGGCGCCAGCGCGATGGCTGCCGAATCAGACGATAGAGCCATTCCAGCCCTAATTTCTGCCAGATTCGTGGTGCACGCGCGACGTGACCGGTGAAAACATCGTAGGTACCGCCCACGCCCATATACAGCGCATGCGGCCAGTGCGCACGACAATCACGCATCAGCAACTCCTGACGCGGCGAACCCTGTGCCACCGTGACAATCTGTGCACCGCTGGCCGCAATGCGCGCAAACAACGCCTCACGCTCGGCTGGGGCAAAATAGCCATCCTGACTGCCGACAATGTTCACGTTCCACTGGCGACGCAGTTTGTCACAGGTTTCATCCAGCACCGCCTGACGACCGCCAATCAGAAACACCGGAATGCCGCTGCGGCCTGCACGCTCCATCAAGGCTTCCCACAGATCGGCACCGGCAATGCGGTTCACCTGCAACTGCGGATATTTTTTGCGTAATGAGCGTACGATGCTGATGCCATCCGGATATTTGAATTCCGCTTCAGCAATCAGTGCACGCAGTTGCGCATCCTCTTCCAGCGTCAGCATCTTTTCTGCATTCATCGCCACCAGCGTGCCACAGCGCGGCTGGCCATCCGGCAGCAAGAAGTGCAGGAAGCTGTCCATGTCGTTAAAGGCGTGAAGATCGACACCGCGCAGGTTATAGCGCGGCTTATCGGTTTCCATGAATCATTTTCCCAAAGGTTAAGACAGGCTGTGAACCACCGGCTCGCGGCGCGGGCGAATTAAACCCGCGCGCGCTAACAGCCAGTACAGCAATTTAGCCACCGCCATGCAGGCAGCAAAAATAATGCAAAAGAACACCACGCGCGAACCGAAAGCATCCAGCCCTTCACGCGCCAGCACGATCATATTGAAGACCGCGCCGAAGCAGAAGCTCTGCAGAATCGCACCGCTATAGCGGTTGGAAGCATCACGGCCTTGCAGATAGAGGTTATCGAATCCTTTCATCAGCCAGCCGACGGCAATCGCGCCCAGTGGAATAAACCACACACCGCCCATTACCAGCAGCGAGCCCAGCAGCGTAGGCGAAATCGCCAGTCCTGAATGGTTGTTCAGCACTTCCCAGGTGAAGTAGTTGGCGCTGTTTAACACAATCGAAGGACGGCCAGGCCAGAGCCAGCTCGGGATAAAGACATAAAAGTCACGCCAGATCGGTGCTAAGCCCTGAAAATCAATTTTGTCGTAGTTCTGCAACAACAGCGCGAGGTTTTCCCAGGGTGAGAAAGTATCACGCGTTAAATACAAGAAAGTGTAAAACGCTTCGTCGCCCACCACATCAAGGTTATAGCGGCGCAGCGCCAGCCAGAACATGCCGGCAATCGCCATCAGGCCCGCGCCCACCAGCATCCACAAGGTGATCCATCCGCGCGTAATACCGATAAACAGGAACAGGGCGAAGGCGATGATGATATTGGCACGCGTCCCACCCACCAGCGCATAGGTCAGTAAACCAAAGGCCACCGAGACCAGCAAAAACCACAGCCATTGACGCTGCGTTGGGTTGAGGAAATAGCGGATCAGCATCGCCGGAATAAAGAAGTAGAAGAAGCGTTTGAGCGCCACGCCGGACACTTCACTGGAGAAGATCTGGTTGTAAGCAGAGAGTCGGAACAGCAGCAGCCCATTGTGCATGAAGAACACGGTCACCGTGCCAATCGCCACCAACGCCAGTAACAAGCAGGTAAGATGGGTTTCAACACGGTTCATCTGTAGCCAGGGTTTACGCGGCGCAGCGTTGATCGGCCTCAAGCGGACTTTATAGCTGACGTAATAGATGGCGTAGAAACTGGTGGCAGCCAGCAACGCCTGCAACAGGAACTCCGGCGGCACCACTTCCACGTTAAAGCGGAACACCAGCACGCTGGTGAGCGGGAACCCGAAATAAAAAGTCAGCAAATATAAAATGGTGAAGAACAGGTGGAAGTTAAAGCGCACCCGTTTAAATTCCCGCCAGGTCAGCGTCAAAATGAAGCCCAGCGAGAACAGATAAACCACCAGCAGACCACTAAACTGCATCAGGCTCATGTTCTCTCCCTTTCACTCAGGGTCAACGCGTTGCGCCAGCCAGCCAGATAACCCGGGGCAAAGAAGGCAATCGCGGATTTATCACACTGCACCAGCTGCCGCTGTGCTTCAGCCACACTCGACGCATCCAGCGCATCTTCGCTGAACAGCACCGGCAGTCCTTGTTCGCTGAGGTCGCGCCAGAACGGATTTTTTCGAGTCAGCACAAAGGGGATATTGGCCTGAATCAGCAGACATAACGTGCCAATACCCTGCTGGCGCTCGAACATAAAATAGCCGAGCTGACAGTCGCTGAGCAATTGCAGATAGGTGTCAAAATCTATCTTGTCGCGCAATAGCGTCACCTGACCTTGGAGGAACAGGCGCTGCGCGGCCGTGTTGATCTCTTCGATATACTCATGATTATTTTCCGGGTAGCCAAGTGGGACTAGTACTTTCACCCGATCGCCGAACTGCGCTCGAATCGCCTGCAAGCCTTCAATATGGTTGTTGCTGCGATCACCTGAATTACCCAACAGCACGGTGAAATCACCGCTCGCTTCACCGCCAGGCACTGCGGCATCGGGCATGCGTGTTGGGAAATAGAGCAGTGAAGTAGGCACACGCGGATGGCGTTGCTGAAAAGCGTGCAAATCCCCACGCGTTGCGAACACGTGAGCAATGCGACGCTGTGCCATACGGCGCAGCAGATAAAAAATTTGATACTTCAGCCCGCGCCCTTCTTCATACAGATCCGCGCCCCAGATATGCCAGAACGCCTGCTCACGCCGCAATTTACCACTGAGCAAAGCCAGCCAAATTTGCGGATTGAACTGACCGTGAAAGAAGAAGCGTTGCGCGCGGTCAGCCGCGCGGGCTATCACCGCCTGTGCCAGCGCACGTTTGCTGGGATAGGTTTCGATCTGCAGCGCGGTATAAGCCTGCAGCGCTTCAGGCGTTGAAGTCACCACCATAAACTGGCGCGGTCCAGCAGCCGGCAACTCAGTGCTCATCACCTCATTAAAGAAGCGCAACACCGTATGGTTATGATGTGGGATATCCGATCCCAGCACGTGAAATAAAGTCATTTTTTCCGGCAATAAATCATAAAGGCGCCACAGCAAAGGGCGAAGTAGAGCACGTAAGTCGCCATATAGGCTTGTGCGGCTCCGGCGGTTCCATGTAATGGAATCAGCCAATGTGAGAACGCGGTCAGCAGCACAAACTGGCTGATTTCCGTCAAAATATAAAAGCGCAGTGAAGCTTTGGCGATCACCAGGTATCCGAAAACATAAGCGCCGACTTTAAAGACGTCACCACACAACTGCCAGACAAACAGGTCACGCATCGCGGCAAACTGCGGAGAAAACAGCAGCCAGATGGCAACATCACGCAGTAACCACACGCAAAAGCTGGCCGCAGCCACAGCGGGCAGAACAAAACGCAGGGCACGCCCAATTTCACGCGCAATCTGCGGTTTACTTTCCAGTCGCGCCAGCGTCGGTAGCAACCAGACACTAAAAGTCGCCGTGATAAATTGCAGATAGGCATCGGAAATACTGGTCACGCCCTGCCACAGCCCCACCTGCGCCCAACCCTGCTGTTCGGCCAGCAGATTACGCATCATCACCCACGCCACTGGCAAGGTGACGGAGGTGATCAGCGCCATCAGGGTGAACTTTGCCAGATTTCGCGCCAGTTCGGGCTGCCAGCTCGGTTTTAACCAGCGCAGTGGCAACACCTGACGATGACGTCGCAGCATCAGCAATGCCGGGAACACCAACAGTGCAGGCACCAGTGCTAAGCCGACTAACGCTCCAGCATATCCACCCAGCCACCAACACAACACATAACCCAGCACGCCCACCAGGCTACCGATAATCAACGCCAGCGCATTGCCGCGCGCATCGCGAAAGCCTTTGAGCAAGGCCAGCGTCAGGTTGGCCCAGGCAATCCCTAACTGCAGAAATGCCACGATGCGTACCACGTTGGCATAGTCGTCATGACCAAACAGCGCATGGCTAATCGGCCCCGCCGCCAGCAAGAAAACCAGCGCCAACAGGGTGGAAAAGCCGATCACCATAGTTGACGCCGTACCCGTCACGGCACGCAGTTGCTCCGGCTGCTGCTGAAACTGCGCAATGTAGGTGGTGACACCGTTGAAGATCCCCGCCCCGGCCAGTACGCCCAACACGGTAATCAGCTGACGAAAATTACCGGCCTGGCCAACCCCTTCCGGCCCAAAACTGACCGCCAGCAGTTTCACCACCAGCAGACCGGCAATAATTTTCACCAGCGTAGACGAAGCCGTCCAGACTGAAGCTTTGGCTAACGACATCAGGCGAAGAAACTCAGCAGAGAACTGATCACCGTACGCTGGTTGTTATCCGACAGGTTATAAAACAGCGGCAGACGCAGCAGGCGCTCACTCTCTTTGGTAGTGAAGCGATCATCACCGTGGAAGCGACCAAAACGTTCACCGGCTGGCGAAGAGTGCAAGGGAATGTAGTGGAACACCGTGAGGATTTCCGCCTCTTTCATCCAGTTGATCAGCGCCTGGCGATCGTCACTGTCGCGCAGCTTGATGTAAAACATGTGCGCATTGTGAAGGCAGTTATCCGGCACCACCGGCAATTCGATGCGTCCCGCCGCCGCCAGCGGTTGCAGCGCATCATAATAGCGCTGCCACAGGCGCAAACGCTGCTGGTTAATGCGCTCAGCCGCTTCCAGCTGCGCCCACAAATAGGCAGCTTGCAGGTCTGCCATCAAATAGCTCGAACCGATGTCGCGCCAGGTATATTTATCCACCTGACCACGGAAGAACTGGCTCCGGTTGGTGCCTTTTTCACGGATGATCTCCGCGCGCTCCACTAGCTTCGCGTCATTAATCAGCGTCGCCCCACCTTCGCCACCGGCGGTGTAGTTTTTGGTTTCGTGGAAGCTAAAGCAGCCAATATGGCCAATAGTGCCGAGCGCACGCCCCTTGTACTGGGACATCACGCCCTGCGCCGCATCTTCAATCACAAACAAGTGATGCTTCGCCGCCAGCGCCATGATGCTATCCATCTCGCACGCGACGCCCGCGTAGTGCACCGGCACGATCGCACGGGTTTTCTCGGTGATCGCTGCTTCAATAAGGGTTTCATCGATATTCAACGTATCAGGGCGCACATCGACGAACACAATCACCGCACCGCGCAGTACGAAGGCATTGGCGGTGGAGACAAAGGTATAGCTCGGCATGATCACTTCATCGCCGGGCTGGATATCGATTAACAGCGCGGCCATTTCCAGTGATGCGGTGCAGGATGGCGTCAGCAGCACCTTTTTGCTGCCAAAATGCTGCTCCATCCACTGCTGACAGCGACGGGTAAAGCCGCCGTCACCGCAGAGTTTGCCGCTGGCCATCGCCGACTGCATGTATTCAACTTCGCTGCCGACAATCGGTGGCGCATTAAATGGGATCATGAGGCTTTCCTGTAAAACCAGTAAGCGGTGCTTTCGAGGCGAGCACCGCTGCGTAAATAGAGGCGCATCGCCGTGAGATTGCTCAGCTGTGTCGCGACGCGCAGTCGTTCCAGCTGCCGCACGCGGCCCCAATCTGCCGCCGCCAGCAGCAAACGTTGGCCAATGCCCTGGCCTTGTGCTTCGGGCTGTACGGCAAGCAGGCCGATGCGCGCATCACCGTTGACTTCACGCATCGAGACAAAGCCTTGTAATTGGCCAGCTTCGTCGCTGGCCACCAGACATTGGTGATCAAAAGTGCCGCGTACCGCGTTTTCAACCCACTGCGCATAGAAGCGACCGCTGTCATCGGCGTTAAACCAGGGGGAACGAAAACGGCTTTGTCGAAACGCATGCGATGCCGCCTCCCGTAATGCCGGGATCTGCGCTTCACGCGCAATGCGTACGCCGGCCTGGCGCTCGGTGCGTTTGATATTGATGGCGAGGTCGGCCTCACCTTCCACCAGCTGAAAACCGTGCTGGCTCAAGGCATCAATAGCGTCGGTGCGCTCGGCGGGCACTTTGGCCTGCCACAACATTCCTGGCTGCTGCAGCGCGTCGGCCAGGGCGAAGTCGCCATCCAGCTCAATACGCGCACTGTTCACGCCAAAGAAATCGCTTTCCCACGCAAGGGGATTAATACTGACGAGGACGGGCATGGAGAACATCCATCAGGTATTGGCCGTAGCCGGTTTTGGTCAACGCTTGCGCCGCCGCCAGCAACTGTTCGTCACTCAGCCAACCGTTGCGCCACGCAATCTCTTCCAGACAGGCGATTTTGAAGCCCTGACGTTTCTCCACGGTCTGCACAAACATACTGGCTTCTATCAGGCTGTCGTGTGTACCGGTATCCAGCCAGGCAAAGCCGCGCCCCAGTAACTCGACAGAGAGTTCACCCTGTTCTAGATACATCTGGTTAATCGCGGTGATTTCCAGCTCGCCCCGTGCAGAAGGCTGTACCTGTTTGGCAAACTCCACCACGCGGTTGTCGTAGAAGTAGAGGCCAGTTACCGCCCAACGTGATTTGGGTTGCTGTGGCTTCTCTTCGATGGAAAGCGCATTGAAGTCGTCATCAAACTCCACGACACCAAAGCGCTCAGGATCCATCACCTGATAGGCAAACACCGTGGCACCGTGACTCCGCGCAGCGACTTTTTTCAGTTTCGGGCTGAAGCCCTGGCCAAAATAGAGATTGTCGCCCAGCACCAGGCAACAGTTGTCTTCGCCAATAAAAGACTCACCAATGATAAACGCCTGCGCCAGACCATCGGGGCTGGGTTGCTCAGCATACTGCAGCTGAAGGCCGAACTCGCTGCCATCACCGAGTAGACGCTCAAAATGCGCGCGGTCTTCCGGCGTGGTGATAATCAAAATCTCACGAATCCCCGCCAGCATCAGCACCGACAGCGGATAGTAGATCATCGGTTTGTCGTAAACCGGCAGTAGCTGCTTTGAGATAGCACGGGTGATAGGGTGCAAGCGCGTGCCTGAGCCACCCGCGAGGATGATACCTTTCATCGTTGCTGCTCCTGTATTGTGCCTCAGTGCGGCGTGGCTAAACCCAACCGCTCGCTACGATAACTGCCGTTGAGAATCGCCTGCCACCATTGTGGATTCGCCAAATACCACTGCACGGTTTTGCGAATGCCACTTTCGAAGGTTTCCTGCGGCGTCCAGCCTAACTCACGTGCAATTTTGCTGGCGTCAATGGCGTAACGCAGATCGTGACCGGGACGATCGGTGACAAAGGTAATCAAATCACGATAGCGCGTCAGATGCGTGGCGCGCTGCTGTGGGGCCAACTCGTCCAGCAGATCGCACAGGGTCTCCACCACCTCAATATTACGGCGTTCGTTGTGACCACCAATATTATAGGTTTCACCCACTTTACCGCTGCTCACCACACGATAAAGTGCGCGCGCGTGATCCTCTACATATAACCAATCGCGAATCTGGCTACCGTTGCCATACACCGGCAAAGGCTTCCCCGCCAACGCATTGATGATAGTGAGCGGAATCAGTTTTTCCGGGAAGTGATACGGGCCATAGTTGTTCGAACAGTTGGTGACGATGATCGGCAAGCCGTAAGTGCGTAACCAGGCGCGCACCAGATGATCGCTGCTGGCCTTAGTGGCTGAATACGGGCTGCTGGGGGCATAAGGAGTGGTTTCGGTGAAGAAATCATCACTGCCATGCAGATCGCCAAACACTTCGTCAGTGGAAATGTGGTGGAAGATGAAACCTTTTTTACGTTCATCCGCCATGCCATTCCAGTAATGGCGTGCGGCTTCCAATAACTGATAGGTGCCCACAATATTGGTTTCGACAAAGGCAATTGGCCCATCAATCGAACGATCAACATGGCTTTCCGCTGCCAGGTGCATAATGCAATCGGGTTGATACTGGGCCATAACGCGGTCCAGTTCAGCACGATCGCAAACATCCACCTGCTCGAAGGCATAGCGCGCATCATTCTGAACTGAAGCCAAAGAGGCTAAGTTGCCTGCGTAGCTAAGTTTATCCACCACCACCACTCGATGGTCGGTTTGCTCAATCAGAAAACGCACCAGCGCTGAGCCAATAAAACCTGCGCCACCTGTCACCAGGAACTGTTTCATCGCCAGACACCTTTAGTATCGACAATCCACTGCTGCGTAATCTGGCTGGCATCGATGGCGCGGAACTGCGCATGATCCACCAGCATCACCACAATATCGGCCTGCTGCAGCGCATCCTCCGTAGAAACCAAAGTCGCTTCATGGGCCAGTCGCACAGGGATTTCCGCCACATGTGGTTCCACCACCAGCGTGCGGCCGCTGTGCCATTCGGCTATCAGGTGTGCCACCGTCATCGCCGGGCTTTCACGTAAATCATCGATGTTCGGTTTAAATGCCAGACCGAAGCAGGCAATCGTCACCTCAGAAGCACGTTTGCCGCTGGCAGTCAGGCAATCCGCCAGTTGCTGTTTAACCTGATCTAACACCCAGGTGGGTTTGGCATCATTCACTTCACGCGCGGTGCGAATCAGACGGGCCAGTTCAGGGTTTTGCGCCACGATAAACCAGGGGTCGACAGCGATGCAGTGGCCGCCAACGCCTGGTCCCGGCTGCAGAATGTTGACGCGTGGATGGCGGTTCGCCAGCGCAATCAGCTCCCACACGTTGATATTTTGTTCCGCGCAAATCAGCGACAGCTCGTTGGCGAACGCAATATTCACATCGCGGAAGCTGTTCTCCGTAAGTTTGCACATCTCGGCGGTACGCGCGTTGGTTTCAACACATTCACCGCGCAGGAAGATGCGATACAGTTCGCTGGCACGCGCTGAGCAGGCGGGCGTCATGCCGCCAATTACGCGGTCATTTTCTAGCAGTTCCACCATCACTTTGCCGGGCAGCACGCGCTCAGGGCAGTAAGCGATAAACACGTCACAGTCATCACCGTGCTGCGGAAAACGCAGATCAGGACGTGCCTCCGCCAGCCAGGCGGCCATCTGCTCGGTAGCGCCAACCGGTGAGGTCGATTCGAGGATCACCAAATCGCCGGTTTTCAGCACCGGTGCAATCGACAACGCGGCTGCCTGTACGTAGCTCAGATCCGGCTGATGATCGCCGATAAACGGCGTAGGTACGGCGATTAAGAAGGCATCCGCGGCTTCAGCTTGCGTGGTAGCTCGCAGGAAACCTGCCTGCACGGCTTCGCGCACCACGTCGCCTAACTCTGGCTCAACAATGTGAATGTCGCCGCGATTGATGGTTTCGACCGCGCGGACATTGATATCCACGCCGATCACTTTTTTTCCCTTTGAGGCAAAAACGGCCGCCGTTGGCAGCCCAATGTAGCCCAGTCCGATAACGGAAATGGTTTCAAAACGCATAATTATACTCTGTGTTGTTTCAGTGCCTGCAGGATGCGCGAGCAGGCATGACCATCGCCATACGGATTGTGCGCGCGGCTCATCCTCTGCCAGGCTTCTTCGTCCCGCAGCAGCAGGCTGACTTCTTCGACAATCCGGTTGATATCGGTACCGACCAGTTTCACTGTGCCTGCATCCACGGCTTCCGGACGTTCAGTGGTGTCACGCATTACCAGCACTGGTTTGCCTAACGACGGCGCTTCTTCCTGAATCCCACCGGAATCGGTGAGGATCAACCAGGAACGGTTCATCAGCCAGACAAACGGCAAGTACTCTTGCGGCTCAATCAAAATGATATTGTCGATGCCGCTTAGGATACGATTCACCGGTTCGCTGACGTTGGGATTGAGGTGCACCGGATAGACGATTTGCGCCTGCGGATGCTGACGCGCAATCTGCGCCAGCGCGCTACAAATACGTTCAAAACCGCCGCCAAAGCTTTCACGTCGATGCCCGGTGACCAGAATCAGTTTTTTATCCGCATCAAGGAACGGATAACGCGCAGCCAGACGCGCATTCAGGTCGGTATCATCCAGCACCCGATCGCGCACCCATAGCAGAGCATCAATCACCGTATTGCCGGTGACAAAAATACGCGCATCCGGCAGATTCTCACGCAGCAGATTCTGGCGTGAATTCTCGGTGGGTGTGAAATGATAGCTCGCCAGATGGCCTGTTAGCGTTCGGTTAGCCTCTTCCGGCCAGGGCGACATCAGATTGCCGGTGCGCAGTCCTGCTTCGACGTGCCCCACCGGAATCTGATGATAAAAAGCGGCTAAGCTAGCAGCAAAAGTGGTGGTGGTATCACCGTGCACCAGCACCACATCAGGCTGGAAATCGGCGAGCACCGTTTTCATTCCCTGTAAAATGCGGCTGGTGATCTCCGTCAGCCCCTGCTCCGGGCGCATAATGTTGAGATCGTAATCGGGCTGCAGCTTGAACAGCCGCAGCACCTGATCGAGCATTTCACGATGCTGTGCGGTGACGCACAGGCGTGATTCAAACGACGGGTCCTGCGCCAGTGCCTGCACCAGCGGGGCCATTTTGATCGCCTCAGGACGCGTGCCAAATACGGTCAGAACTTTCACGTGGCTTCTCTTAATGGCTCGTTGGTGACGTCGGACGAGGACGGCGCACCAGCGCCACACCTGCACCCACCAGCGCGCCAATGACGCCCCACATGATCATCATAAATACCCGGCGCGGACTGTCGCGCGACACCGGCTCTTCAGGCGTACGCAGATAGCGGTAAGTCTGGAATGGCTTATCCAACTGCGCGCCTGCCTGCAACGTGCCCAGCATCGCTCTGTTCTGATCATAGCTCAAATCGTAAGCGGGCCCGCTGGCTTGCAATGTATCGAGCTGAGCCTGCAGCATTTGCTGCCCCAGCAGGAAGCGATCGCTGTCTGGCAGCGCTTCGCCGATGGCCGGTGCACGGTTTTCTTTGATGCCCTGCTGGCTTGCGACCTTTAAGGCTTGTTCAATGCGTTGACGCTGGCGATCAAAAACCGCCTGTGCCACTTCCTGCTGACGAGTGACCTGCGCTTGCAGCTGCGCGCTGCGCGCCTGCCACGCTCCTTTCAGCTCTGCATTCAAATGGCGTGCCGCGCGTTCGCTGGCATAGGCGATATATTGGCGCAGCAGGTTATTTGCATCGCCGGCGGTTTCGGCAATCAGCTTAATGTTATCCAGCGTGTTATGCGCCGCATCCGCAGGCGTGAACTGAATATTGGTAATCAGATCGTCCAGCAGTGCGGCATCGTTGTGCGCATTGCCACTTTTACGACTTTTGAAATAATCGGTCTGCTGCCAGAAATCACGGCGCGTATCCCAGGAGGCCAGTTGCATGGTGAACTCCTGATAAACCTCATCCATCACTGTTGGGGCGGGCGTGTTGAGATTAAGCGTGTTGGTACGCACATCAAGATTATTGAGGAATTGCTGCTGCACGAAGAAGTCACCCAGCATATTCACCGTCGGGCGATCGGTCGTCGCGGTGGTGCTCCATGCTTGCTTCATCAGCATCGACGCCAGCCATGCCAATAAGGCAAAGAGCAGCGCAAAGCCGATAATCCAGCGCTTACCGCGCCACAGCGTGCAGCCAAGGCCGCGCACATCCAGTTCGTTCTCCACAACGACAGAGGTCATAACAAAAGTCCTTATCAGGGTACTGATCGGGGTAACTTATTTTTTATCTTCGCCACTACTTTGCCAGCGGCGTTTAATACGACGGATTTTACGCGCCACACGCCAGGCGTGTTTCAGGCAATAGCCGTAAAGGAAAAACGCCATCAGGAACAACACCAGCATCACCCACTCGGGGATGAAGGCAAGGTATTCTCCCAGCACACCGATACCGGCCAATAGCGCTGCAGCCACGGTAATCAGCACAAAGGCCTGACGTGAAGTAAAGCCGGCGCGCATGATCAAGTGATGAATATGCTGGCGGTCAGCTGAAAATGGACTCATACCTTTGCGCAGGCGGCGATACATGATCGCCACCATATCCATCAAGGGAATGGCAATCAGCCACAGCGCGGTGACCGGCGTAATCGGATGACTCAAACCTTGGGTGGTTTCCAGCAGGATCCAGATAATGGTGAAGCCAATCATGGTGCTGCCTGCATCGCCCATAAACACTTTGTAGCGGCGGCCAATCAGCCCCAGGTTGAGCAAAATATAGGGAATGGTGGCGGCGATCATGGCGAAGCACCACATCGCTAGACTGGTTTGCCCGTCGAAATAGAGGATGATGCCCATGGCGGCAAAGGTCACACTGGCCAGCCCACCCAGTAAGCCATCGATGCCATCCACCATATTGAAGGCATTAATGGCAGCCCAGACGGCGAACAACGTTAAGACGTAGCCAAATGGCCCGACCACCAACTCTACCGGACCAATGATAAATCCGAGGCTCAGCAGATACAGTTTCGCGCCAACCATCATTACGATGGCCACCGCCGCCTGCACTAATGCACGGATTTTAACGCTGATATCAAAGCGGTCGTCTAATGCTCCCACCAGTACCAGCACCCCTGCGCAGCTCAGATAAAGAGCCGCATGAGGCAAATAATAATCTGAAATAGCGAAAGCAAAGCAAATCCCCGCATAAACGGAGATCCCGCCCACTAACGGAATGGCGCCATGGTGTCGTTTTCTTGAATTAGGTGTGTCCACCAGCCCAATTTTTTTAGCGGCTTTACGAGCAAAAAACAGGAACACTAAAGTAAAAAGAAAAACAAAACCCAGCTCAGTACTCATAGTGAGTAAATTCACGTTAACGCTCTCAGCTATAATCATCGACAACAATAAGCAAGATTCCTGCCATTGCCGTATATCCTTTGTCCGAATTGTGCCTGCGAAAAGTCTGACTGATGAAAAAAGCAGCACCTTTTAGCACAATCCTCATAATGCTTCCTGACTGGGCTAATCCTAATGCCCATAAATGAAAAACGCCACGTTAAGACGTGGCGTTAGCAATAAATCCTGGCAAATTGTGCGACCGAATCGCTTCGCTTAGCGATTCATTTTCGCCAACTTACGAACGCTTCATCATATCGAAGAATTCGTCGTTGGTTTTGGTCATCGCCAGTTTATTGATGAGGAACTCCATCGCATCAATTTCACCCATTGGATGGATGATTTTGCGCAGGATCCACATTTTCTGCAGCTCTTCCTGCGTGGTGAGGAGTTCTTCTTTACGGGTACCTGAGCGGTTGTAATCAATCGCTGGGAAGACACGTTTTTCGGCGATTTTACGAGACAGGTGCAGTTCCATGTTACCTGTACCTTTAAATTCTTCGTAAATCACTTCGTCCATCTTCGAACCAGTATCAACCAGTGCGGTGGCGATAATGGTCAGGCTGCCGCCCTCTTCCACGTTACGTGCTGCACCGAAGAAACGCTTCGGACGATGCAGGGCGTTAGCATCGACACCACCGGTCAACACTTTACCGGAAGCCGGTACCACGGTGTTGTAGGCACGTGCCAGACGGGTGATGGAGTCGAGCAGGATGATAACGTCTTTCTTGTGCTCGACCAGGCGCTTGGCCTTTTCGATCACCATCTCAGCAACCTGAACGTGGCGAGAAGCCGGTTCGTCGAAGGTCGATGCGATAACTTCGCCTTTCACCAGACGCTGCATCTCGGTCACTTCTTCCGGACGCTCGTCAATCAGCAACACCATCAGCACGCAATCGGGATAGTTGTACGCAATGCTCTGTGCAATGTTCTGCAGCAGCATGGTTTTACCCGCTTTCGGTGGTGCCACGATCAGACCACGCTGACCACGACCAATCGGCGATGCCAGATCCAGCACGCGTGCGGTCAGATCTTCAGTAGAGCCATTACCCCGCTCCATACGCATACGATTGTTTGCGTGCAGCGGCGTGAGGTTTTCGAACAGAATCTTGTTACGCGCGTTTTCCGGCTTGTCGTAGTTAACTTCGTTAACTTTCAACAGTGCAAAGTAACGTTCACCCTCTTTTGGCGGGCGAATTTTACCAGAAATGGTGTCACCAGTGCGGAGGTTGAAACGGCGGATTTGGCTAGGAGAAACGTAGATGTCATCGGGACCGGCGAGGTAGGAGCTGTCTCCAGAACGGAGGAAACCAAATCCGTCCTGCAATATCTCCAGCACACCATCACCAAAGATGTCTTCGCCACTTTTCGCATGCTGTTTAAGGATAGAGAAAATAATATCCTGTTTACGCATACGTGCCTGGTTTTCCAGACCCATATTTTCGCCGAGGGTAATCAGCTCAGAAACCGGCGTGTTCTTTAATTCGGTAAGATTCATAGTGAGGGTTCTTAAACTCGGGGTAATTCTCGAAATGATTGTCGTGGGTGGTATGGCGAAAATTCCATGCCTGTTAATGGCTCTCTTTCAACTCTACTCGGCGAACATCGTCAGGTGTGGCGATAGGAAACGTTAAGAGATAGTCGAAAGGTGATGCCGAATGTGCTAGTCATCAGATTGCCAAACCACGATAACGTTCAATGCGAGCAGGGTCTGACAAGGGAAAACTTTAGATGCAAACTACAAGGTAAGTGCGTAATGCAGTGAGGTCAACTTAACACGCCTGAATGGTGACGTCCAGCAGTGGCGAAAAAATTCACCACTGCGGAACAACGCCGTGCTGGGCTTAGGCCAGGTTAGCGTTCAGGAACTCTTTCAGCTGACCTTTAGACAGGGCGCCTACTTTGGTCGCAGCCACTTCACCGTTCTTAAACAGCAGCAGTGTCGGGATACCGCGAATGCCATATTTAGGCGCAGTGCCCGGGTTGTCATCAATGTTCAACTTGGCGATGGTAAGCTTACCGTCGTACTCTTCTGCGACTTCGTCGAGAATTGGGGCGATCATTTTGCAAGGACCACACCATTCAGCCCAGAAATCTACCAGAGTGACACCGTCGGCTTTCAGCACGTCAGTGTCGAAACTGTCATCGGTCAAGTGAACGATTTTATCGCTGCTCATGTTTAACTCCAAAGATTGTGCCTGGCGAATCGGCGTAAAATATACCAACGTAGGTTGACTTTATTTCATCGGATACGCTTTCGTAAAGCGCTAGTAAGCTGATATTCTACCACACTATGAGCAAAACACACTTAACTGAACAGAAGTTTTCCGACTTCGCCCTGCACCCACAGGTGGTTGAAGCCCTTGATACTAAAGGCTTTTCTAACTGCACGCCTATTCAGGCGTTGGCACTGCCTTTTGCGCTTTCAGGGCGTGATGTTGCGGGTCAGGCGCAAACCGGTACCGGCAAAACGATGGCGTT
This sequence comes from Pantoea sp. alder81, assembly GCF_020179835.1. GTDB lineage: Bacteria > Pseudomonadota > Gammaproteobacteria > Enterobacterales > Enterobacteriaceae > Pantoea. The sequence continues at coordinate 68,595 of NZ_JAIUDA010000007.1, forward strand.
CCTGACGTCAACGTTTCATCATCTTCTTTCTCATCCAGCCGCTGAAGGCCGCCAGATTAATCAGCCACGTGCGCTGATCATGGCCCCGACGCGTGAACTTGCCGTGCAGATTCATGCCGATGCAGAGCCGCTGTCGAAAGCCACTGGACTCAAGCTGGGTCTGGCTTATGGCGGTGACGGCTACGATAAACAGCTGAAAGTGTTGGCCGATGGCGTCGATATTCTGGTGGGCACCACCGGTCGCCTCATCGACTATGCGAAACAAAATCACGTCAACCTTGGCGCCATTCAGGTCGTGGTTCTGGATGAAGCCGATCGCATGTTCGATCTTGGCTTTATTAAAGATATCCGCTGGCTGTTCCGCCGCATGCCGCCGGCCACCCAGCGTCTGAGTATGTTGTTCTCGGCAACTCTGTCTTACCGCGTACGTGAACTGGCGTTCGAACATATGAACAACGCCGAATACGTGGAAGTGGAACCGGAGCAGAAAACCGGCCATCGCATCAAAGAAGAACTTTTCTACCCTTCAAATGAAGAGAAGATGCGTCTGCTGCAAACGCTGTTGGAAGAAGAGTGGCCCGATCGCGCCATCATCTTCGCTAACACCAAGCACCGCTGTGAAGATATCTGGGGCCATCTGGCCGCGGACGGTCACCGCGTAGGTCTGCTGACTGGCGATGTGGCACAGAAAAAACGTCTGCGTATCCTAGATGACTTCACCAAGGGTGATGTCGATATTCTGGTCGCCACCGACGTTGCGGCACGTGGTCTGCACATTCCTGCGGTGACTCACGTGTTCAACTACGACTTGCCTGACGATCGCGAAGACTACGTGCACCGCATTGGCCGTACCGGCCGCGCCGGCGCCAGCGGACACTCGATCAGCCTGGCTTGTGAAGAGTACGCACTCAACCTGCCAGCGATTGAAGAGTACATTGGTCACGGTATTCCGGTGAGCAAGTACAACAGCGATGCACTGATGAGTGAGTTGCCTCCGCCGAAACGTCTGCAACGCAGCCGTTCTGGAAACGGCCCACGCCGTGGCGGGAACAACAGCAATCGTCGTAGCGGCGCACCGCGCAATAACAACCGTAAACGTTCGAGTTAAGCACACCATGCTAAGCGCATCGTCTCTTTATGCTGCGATTGATTTAGGGTCCAACAGTTTTCATATGTTGGTGGTGCGCGAGGTGTCCGGCAGTATTCAGACCGTTGCGCGGATAAAGCGCAAAGTGCGTCTGGCTGCCGGTCTGGACAAAGCCAATCACCTCTCCGCCGAGGCGATGCAGCGTGGCTGGCAATGTCTGAAGCTTTTCTCCGAACAGCTACAAGATATTCCGCCCGAGCAAATCCGTGTGGTTGCAACCGCCACATTGCGCATTGCTGAAAATGCGCAAGACTTCCTGACCCACGCTGAAGAAATTCTTGGCTGCCCGGTGAATGTCATCAGCGGCGAGGAAGAGGCACGCCTGATCTATCAAGGTGTGGCACACACCACTGGGGGATCCGATCAGCGCTTAGTGGTGGATATCGGCGGCGGTAGCACCGAGCTGGTTACCGGCGAAGGTTCGCACGCGACCACATTGTTTAGCTTATCAATGGGCTGCGTCACCTGGCTGGAACGCTATTTTGGCGATCGTCACCTGGCGAAAGAAAATTTCGAGCAGGCTGAAGTAGCCGCTCGCGAAATGATTCGTCCCGTGGCGGCTGCACTGCGCGAAAAAGGCTGGCAGATTTGCGTCGGCGCTTCTGGCACCGTGCAGGCATTGCAGGAAATTATGGTCGCGCAGGGCATGGATGAACGCATCACCCTGAGCAAGCTGCAGCAGTTAAAGCAGCGCGCAATTCAGTGCGGCAAACTGGAAGAGCTGGAAATTGAAGGATTGACGCTGGAGCGCGCGCTGGTGTTCCCCAGCGGTCTGTCGATTCTTATCGCTATCTTTCACGAACTCAGCATCGACAGTATGACGCTGGCCGGTGGTGCACTGCGTGAGGGTCTGGTGTACGGCATGCTGCATTTGCCGATTGACCGCGACATTCGCAGCCGTACGCTGCAAAACGTCCAGCGTCGCTTCTCTATCGATGTGGAGCAAGCAAGCCGGGTGCGTCAACTGGCTGAGAGTTTTTTCCGTCAGGTGAGCAGCGTCTGGAAACTGGATAACCGATGTCGCGATCTGCTACTCAGCGCCTGTTCGATCCACGAAATTGGCCTGAGCGTTGATTTCCGTCAGGCACCTCAGCACGCCGCCTACCTGATTCGCCATCTCGATCTTCCCGGTTTTACGCCCGCACAGAAAAAAATGCTCGCCTGCCTGCTACAGAATCAGAGTGGCAGCATCGATCTCGGTTTGCTGACGCAACAGAATGCCGTGCCACCGCGCATGGCGGAGCGCATGAGCCGGTTACTACGTCTGGCGATTATCTTCTCCAGCCGTCGTCGAGATGACACGCTGCCTGCGGTACGTTTACAGGCAGACGATGATACGCTGCATCTGACGTTGCCAGCCGGTTGGCTGGACGCGCATCCGCTGCGTGCCGAGTTGCTGGAACAAGAGAGTCATTACCAGTCTTATGTGCACTGGCTGCTGACTATCTCTTGATCAAACCTGCTGCGCTAGCTGATGCTGCGTTGATAAGTCCCCGTCAAATGCGCATTTACGGCCTGTAAACTCCGCTTTGCCGGGATCTTTTCGCCTTGCCTCCGCTACGCTCGCAACGGTTCTCGCTTGAGGCCTGGCCTGAACGAACGGCGGGGGATTTACCCTTTCTTCGCATTCTCCAGCATCGCACGTAAACCCGCGACGCGTGTCTGTCCGGTTTTCACCCGCTCCTCGGCGCTGATCACCTTTTTCTCGCGCTCCCACACCACATCATCCTGCGGCAGCTCCATCAGGAAGCGACTCGGCTCCGGGCGTACCAGTTCGCCATACTGACGGCGTTCACGGCACAGGGTAAACGTCAGCTCTTTTTGCGCGCGGGTAATACCCACATACGCCAGACGACGCTCCTCTTCGATGTTGTTCTCATCGATGCTGCTCTGATGGGGTAACAACCCTTCTTCCATCCCGACCAGATACACATACGGGAACTCCAGTCCCTTTGAGGCGTGCAAAGTCATCAGCTGCACCTGATCGCTATCTTCATCACTTTCACCGCGCTCCATCATGTCGCGCAGCGTAAAGCGCGTCACTACCTGCGCCAGCGTCATCGGCTCATTGAGTTCGTCGCCTTCCAGCATCTCGGTCATCCACTGGAACAGCGTGTTGACGTTTTTCATGCGCATTTCGGCGGCTTTAGGGCTCGGCGAGGTTTCAAACAACCAGCTTTCGTAATCGACACCGCGAATCAGATCGCGCACCGCATTCACCGGCTCGCGCTCCGTCAGCTGGATAATCTCATTCAGCCATTGAGTGAAACGCTGCAGATGCTCCAGTCCGCGGCCGCTCAGCGTCTGCTCCAGCCCCATGTCGAAGCTGGCATTGAACAGACTTTTATTGCGCAGGGTGGCCCATTCACCGAGCTTCTGTAGCGTTGCAGGACCAATCTCACGACGCGGCGTGTTAACGATACGCAGGAACGCGCTGTCGTCTTCCTGATTAGTCAGTACGCGCAGATAAGCCAGCAAATCTTTGATTTCCGGCCGCGAGAAGAACGAGGTGCCGCCAGAGATGCGATAAGGAATGCGGTTCTGCATCAACTGCTTTTCAAAGACACGCGACTGATGGTTGCCGCGATAGAGAATCGCATAATCTTTATAGGCGGTTTTATTGACGAAGTGATGAGCAATCAACTCACCAGCGACCCGCTCAGCCTCATGATCTTCATTATTCGCACTCAGAACCTTCAGCTCGCTGCCCTCGCCGAGCTCGGAGAACAGACGCTTCTCGAATACATGCGGATTGTTAGCAATCAGGATGTTAGCTGACTTGAGAATGCGCTGGGTTGAGCGATAGTTCTGCTCCAGTTTCACTACTTCCAGCGCCGGGAAATCCTCTTTCAGCAGCACCAGGTTTTGCGGCCGCGCACCACGCCAGGAGTAAATAGACTGGTCATCATCACCCACCACGGTGAAACGCGCCCGCGCGCCCACCAGCAGTTTCACCAGCTCATACTGGCTGGTGTTGGTGTCCTGATACTCATCCACTAATAAATAGCGAATGCGCTGCTGCCAGCGCTCGCGCACTTCCTGATTGCGTTGCAGCAACAGCGTCGGCATCGCAATCAAATCGTCGAAGTCCAGCACGTTGCAGGATTTCAGGTGCTGGTCATACAGCTGATAGCAGTGGGCAAAAATCTGGTCGCGCTGCGATTGAGCCAATCCGACCGCCGTTTGCGGATTGACGAGGTCATTCTTCCAGTTGGAGATGGTAGAAATCAGCTGCTGCAGTAAGGTTTTATCTTCTTCCAGCCACTGTTGGGTGAGGTCTTTCAACAGCGCCAACTGGTCCTGATCGTCGAACAGTGAAAAGCTCGCTTTCATGCCTAACGCTTTATATTCACGCTTGATGATCTCCAGTCCCAGCGTGTGGAAAGTGGAGATCATCAGGCCGCGCGCCTCTTTGCGTCCTAACGTCTGCGCGACACGCTCCTTCATCTCACGCGAGGCTTTGTTGGTGAAGGTCACCGCGGCGATATGGCGCGCCTGATAGCCGCACTCGCGGATCAGATGGGCGATTTTATTGGTGATGACACGGGTCTTACCCGAGCCCGCACCGGCCAGCACCAGGCAGGGACCGGTGACAAATTCGACAGCACGTTGTTGGCCGGGGTTTAAACGCATAACGGAATATCACTCAACAAATGAAAAGAAAATCCCCTGACGATGCCGAATGGCAGGAATACGACAGGTGGGCGAGCCCCGGAAGCGGACTCAATCAGACACCGTACCGAGCATTCGCAACCAACGCACCTGCAATTTGAGGTATGACGGGGATATAATGCGCCGAACATTATACATACATACAGAGACACCCACATGGCGAAAACCGCGGCAGCTTTACACATCCTCGTGAAGGATGAAGCGCAGGCCAAATCCCTGCTGGCTCAGCTGGAAAAAGGCGCGAACTTCCAGCAACTGGCAAAAAAACATTCGACTTGCCCATCGGGCCGCAACGGCGGCGATCTGGGGGAGTTCCGTAAAGGTCAGATGGTGCCAGCCTTTGATAAGGCGGCGTTCTCCTGCCCGCTGCTGCAGCCTTACGGGCCGGTGAAAACCGCCTTTGGTTATCACATCATCAAAGTGCTGTGGCGTAACTGATCACTTTTTACTTTTCATCTGCTGCAGCACGTTGCTGCACTGATTGGCATCGGTATCACTCGGTGAAATCAGTGCCAGCAGTGCGGCGGCCGGCGCCACCACTGCGCCCAGCGCCACTGCAGCGGCACCACGTGCGATCAACGGCCCGGCTTTCACTCCCGCATCCGGATTTTTGAAGGTGCCACGCACATACAGCGGCGATCGCAGCGTAATAATACGAATACCTTTGCTGTCTGGATTAATGGATAAATCCAGCCTTTCGTTGGCAAAGTTAACGTTGCCGGTGACATTAATCACCGCATTCTCCGTATCCAGCACAAACACTTTCGGCGTGGCTACGCCCTGACGGATATTGAGATCGGTGGCGGCACAGTTGATGCGCACCTCATCATCGCCAAACAGTTTGCCGACCACATAGTTACCGACGTTGAGGCCGGCAATCTCCATCAGGCTGCGGCTGATCAATCCATCATTCATCAGCAGTTTCAGCTCGCCGTTACTGGTTCCTAAAATATCCGCTACCGAGTTACCGGTGCCGCTCAGGCTGGCATCGCCGTTTAGCTGACCGAGGCTGCGCTGCATTGCGGTGACATTAGGGAACAGCTGACGCAGTTGCAGCTTACGCGCATGCAGATCGGCGCGACCGCGCATCGGGCTTTTATCCCCTTCCAGATGAATGGTCGAATTGATGCTGCCACCGGCCATACCGAAGCGCAGCGGATCGAGCAGCAAATCGCCGTTCTTCAGCTGCAGATGGGTATAGAGATCGCTGAGCGGCAGCTTGCTGCTGTGTTCGATGCGTTTTCCGCTGAATTTCACATCCGCATCCATCACATCCCAGCTTTTGGTATCAAACTTGTCATGCGGTAGCACGCGGTCCGCCGGTTGAGTCGAAGCATCGCCGCGCTGGGCTTTGGCCTGCTGAGTCTTCTCACTGCCCTTGCCTGAATTCACACCAATCAACGGGCCTAAGTCCGCCATACGCAGCTGATTCGAGGTCAATTCCCCGGTCAGAGTCGGGCGCGGTTTCACCTGCCGGTAAGTCAGCGAACCATGAATATCGCTGTCGCCGATGTGGCCATTGAAGTTTTCGTAGCGGAACAGCGGCCCTTTCTCTTCGTTAAAGCGCGCGATCAGATGGCCGTCAGTTTCATACGGCGGCGTATCAGGCAGCAGCACGCCGGTTAAACCGTACAGATTCGCCAGCGTATCGCCAGCAAAGCGCAGACGCACATCCAGCCCACCAAGGTTTAAAGGATCCTGCAACGTCCCGTCGATGCGCACGCGTGTGGTGCCGTTGCGCACATCCACCTGCAGTGGGAACGGCGTGGTTTTGCTGCGCAACGACAGCATGCCGCCGATCTTACCGTCGCCTTCCAGTTTCTGATTGTTGTAGGTCCCGTCGGCCTGCCAGCCGAAGACAAAATCACCTGCGCCTTTCTGCTGGTCGTTACCGCCAGCAACCTGCGCATAAGGCACCGGTTTGCCCAGTGGATTAAGGGTGACGGTCACATCGGCTTTATTGATGGCATCGCGATAGCGAATCTGGCCTTTGTCGAACAGGATATTATCGAGGCGGAAAGACCAGGCAGAAGGCGGCGCATTGGCATCGCTGTTCTCGCTGCTGGCTAAGTTGAAGGTCCAGTTATTCTTTTTATCCGCCGTTTGCACCAGCCGCGCATCAGGCAGCTGCATTTTTATCCACGGTAGATAAACCTGTTTATGCAGCAATGCCAGCGGCGCAAGCGTGGCTTCAACGCGCTGCAAATGGACCATGGTGACATCAGGAATATTCGGTGGGTTACCCAGCATGATGTCATCCGCATGCACCTGCGGCCACGGCACCCAACTGCGCCAGCCCGGCTCTTCGCGATTGCGCACCCAGGCAACGCCCAGATCGCCGCGAATGGCGAAAGGCCGATTTAATTCTGTGGAGACTTTTTGGTTGATGGTTGGCTTCAGGCGGTTCCAGTCAAACGTGGCGATAATCACCACGACCACTACAACCAACAACAATAAAATCCCGAAAACCCAGCTCAGGACTTTTCCCGTACGTGACATTCTGCTTCCTCCTTGCCCTCAACGTCTCACATAACTGTAGTCGAGACGTTGCGGATCGGGATCAGGGAAGCTCGAGCGCCAGGGATTCCAGCGTGCTGAAGGGAACGGGGCGCGAGAAGAAATAGCCTTGTGCAGCCATCGCGGGTGAGTTGCACACCTGCTGCCACTCCTCTTCGGTCTCTACGCCTTCGACGATAACGCCGTTGCAATAGCGATTGATCAACGCCAGCAGCATCGAGAACAGCGAACGACCTTCATCGGTAGAGCGTAGCAGCATGAACAGCTCGCGTGACAGTTTGATGTAGTCATAGCGCAGCTCAGTCAGCGCGGAGAAATTTGCCATGCCAGAGCCAAAATCATCGAGCCACAGCGGACCCAGCTCAGGCATCTTCGCCACCATCTCTTCCTGCGGCAATGCATGGTGTTCCGTGAGTTCAAAGCGCACCCAGGGCAGTTGTATTATCAACTGGCGGATAACGTCATGTTGCTCGATCGCCAACAGCGTCGGTCCATCAATATTCACCGAAGCAACCAGCTGACGCTGGTTGAAAAAGTGTGACCACTGTAATAACAGCTCAAGCTGTTCCTCGACGACATCGAGACGCTGCGCGATAGTCAGCGCTTCAAAATAGGTTTCGGGCGACAACCTTTTTTCTGGTGCGGATGGATGGGTCACCGCAGTCAGTAATTCAATAGCCAGTAAACGGCCGGAGACCTGGTAGATCGGCTGGAAAGTATAGAATCGTTGGCACTGCTGCCAGTAGAAACGCGTTTCCTGTTGTTGCTCCAGTTCAATTGAAATAGGCAGCCGATGACTCAAATTGTTCATCACCATGGTTTTTTCCTGGTAGGTGGTGGGTGCCTGCAAATTGCTTCTCAGCGGCAAGTATCGGCTATCAGCGCGATAACTTTATGCGTCTCAGCCACCACACGAGCAGTTGAGTGTATCAGTGCGTTTCAGGCTTAATCGGCAAAACAAGCGGCGCTTTGGCCGTTAAATCGCCGTGGAAAAGGTGCTCAGGCACCTTAAGTTAAATTAAAACGTCGTTTTAAAAACCATTGACAGCTGCCATACCAGACGCGAGACTCGTGGGCAGAATTCACTACAGGCCGAAGACCATGACGCAGAAGAAGATTGCCATTATTGGCGAATGCATGATTGAGCTGTCCGAAAAAGGTGAGAACATCAAACGTGGCTTTGGCGGTGACACACTAAACACCGCGGTTTATCTGGCACGCCAGTCAGATAACCAGCAGCTGCGGGTGGATTATGTCACCGCGCTGGGCACCGACAGTTTCAGTGACCAGATGATCGCAGCCTGGCAACAGGAGCAGGTGCACACCCAGCTGATTCAGCGCCTCGACAATAAAATGCCGGGCTTGTACTTCATCGAAACCGATGAGCACGGCGAGCGTACCTTCTGGTATTGGCGTAACGATGCTGCCGCGCGCTTCTGGCTGGAGAGCCCAGAGTCTGACGCGATCTGCGCCCAGCTGGCCGATTATGATTACCTGTATCTCAGCGGGATTAGCCTGGCGATTCTGCCGGCTGCCAGTCGTGAGAAACTGATGGCGCTGCTCAGCGCCTGCCGCAAAAACGGTGGCAAAGTGATTTTCGACAATAACTACCGTCCGCGCCTCTGGGCCGATAAAGCCAGCGCGCAGCAGGCTTACGCCGAAATGCTGCGTCATACCGATATCGCCTTCCTGACGCTGGATGACGAGCACCTGCTATGGGGCGAACAGCCGCTGGATGCGGTGATTGCGCGCACGCGTGAAGCGGGCGTGCAGGAGATCGCCATCAAACGCGGTGCCGATTCCTGTTTAGTGGCGATGGGCGATGAGCCGCTGCGTGAAGTGCCCGCCATCAAGCTGGCTAAAGAGAAGGTGATCGATACCACTGCCGCCGGCGACTCTTTCAGTGCAGGTTATCTGGCCGTGCGTTTAGCCGGTGGGAGTACAGAGGACGCCGCCGCACGCGGTCATCTCACCGCCAGCACGGTGATCCAGCATCGCGGGGCCATCATCCCTTTAAGCGCCATGCCGCAATAGTCTTGATCACAGCACTTCCCAGCGGCGCTATTTCAGGCAAAAAGTCTGACGCCGCTGGAAGCCAGCTGACGCGATGAGTTGCACCACTCGATCACTTTTACGTTCTGGATTTGATAACCACGACTTACATAATGCGCAGGATAATTTGCCTTAAATCCCGAGATTACACCGCCAATTTTGACTAACCTCGCCAGCCATCCATCTTTGACTCGCATCCGGCCACACGAGTTTAATAATTCTTACCATATCAATTTAAATTCAATGCATTACGGAAAGAAATCGGGCCGCCAGGCATAGTCCGAAACTGCAGAAATGGCGGGTTTTCGGCTGGACGCCAGCGCGAAAACAGACCATGTTTTAATCAATAACAGCAGGACGCTGTTAATCCGGCCGCGAACAAAATAATGACAACACGACTCGCTCAGGACTGATTTATGCACACAGAAATCATTAATATCTGGCCGCACGGTGATGCGCCAGGCGCGAGTGATTCGCGCGCACAACCGCAAATCGTCGATCTCGCCAAAGAGTACGAACCTTATGACCGCGCGGCGACTGGCGTGCGTTGCCCTGAAATGGCCATCTGGCATCCGGAAACCTCCAACGGTATCACGCTGCTGGTGGCGCCCGGCGGCGGCTTTCAGCGGGTGCTGATTGACCGTGAAGGCAGTGCGCTCGCCACCTTCTTCACGTCAATGGGTTATACGCTGGCGGTGATGACCTATCGGCTGCCGTACGATGGCCATCACGAAGGTCCCGATGCGCCGCTGGCCGATGCACAACGTGCCGTGCGCGTGCTGCGCGATCGCGCGCAGCGCGGCATGAACGGTAAATACATCGTGATGATGGGCTTCTCAGCGGGTGGGCACGTGGCGGCCAGCCTGGGGACGCGTTTTGCTGAGAAGGTCTATCCGGTGCAGGACCAGGCCGATAACTTCTCGCCGCGCCCGGATGCGATGGTGCTGCTCTATCCGGTGATCAGCATGCGCGACGGCCTGGCACACGAAAGCTCGCGCACTCGCCTGCTGGGTGCATGGCCGGATCAAAAGTTGATTGAGGCGTACTCAATGGAAACGCGCGTGCATGCGCAGACACCGCCCACGTTGCTGATACACGCTTCAGATGATGAAGCGGTTTCAGTGAATAACAGCATGGTGTTTTTTAGCGCCCTGCGGGAACACAAGGTGCCGGTGGAAATTCACTTTTATCAGAAAGGCGGTCATGGATTTGGCATTCGCGGTGTCGCCGACCTGCCACTCGCCAGTTGGCCGATGCTCGTCACCGAATGGCTACGCGCCAAATGATCTCCTTCATACTTTGAGCTGCAGCGGCGTTGGCTGCGTGGATGCGCCCCAGTCACTTACTGACGTAAGCTCCGGGGGACTTATCCACTTGCCGCCTTGCTGCAACTCAAATTATTTTGGAGATCTCATGTGCCATGAATCATAAAAATTGATACCAAAGCCATGAATTAAGCCATGTGTCATGACGAGGGTTGAGCCGGATCGGTTGCGCTCGCGCTGCCGTTACTTTCTGGTTTGGCTTCATCCGAAGCCGCCGGTGCCGCTGGTGCATCCGGCACCTTCATCACTTTATCCCAGCCGTCCTGAAGCATTTTCACATTGGTCTCAGCTTCACCCTGCGGCTGAATTAGCACCATCGTCAGTTCCTGCGTCAGTTGCTGGCGCAACTCCTGATTCAACTGCTCGCGCGTCAATCCACTGAGAAACGCCTGACGCAGCTTTTGATACTGCTCCGGCGCGATATCCACCACCGCATTTTGCTGCGAGCGTAAACGCTGACCCATCAGGATATCAGTGTCGGTGCGCGCGTAAGTGGCGAACAGCTTATTCAGTTCCAGCAGCTTTTGCGCCATCAGCGCATCAAACTCATCCTGCGGCAACCCTTTATCACGCACTGCCGCCAGCTCTTTCGCCACCTGGTTCATGTTCTGCGGCAGCGAGGCGTTGGGGCTGTCCATGTTAATGGAACACTGGGCACGCTGGTACAGCACGCGGCAGTCAAAGCCCACCTGAACGTTTTGCGCTTTGCTATCCGCCAGCGCACGTTGCACGTGCCAGAACAGCGCTTCACGTGCCAGGTCGCTCTGCCAGTAATGCTCTAAATTCTGCGAGTCGCGAATCGGTTGCCACGGCGTATCCCACACCAGCGACAGGCGATCCTGGTTCATGCTGCCATTAACCAGATTCACCGCCTGGTGCGGCAGAGGAGACAGCGTAGGCAGTGCTGCGGGTGCCACACGTTTACCTTTCAGCACGGAGAAGGTTTTATTGATTTGCTCTGCCATGCTGCGGCTATCAACGTTGCCCACCACATACAGGGTCATGCCATCCGGCGTGTACCACTGCTGATAGAAACTATTGAGCTGAGCAATGTCCACCGGCGCACGCGGTTGTTCGCCCGGATCGTGAGCCAGCATCGCTGAGCCTTTAAGACGATAACGCCACCAGACATCCTGGGTATTCGGCGGCCAGGTGGCGATAGGGTCGGTCGCGGTCAGCGCGGTCGAAACCACCTGCTCATTGATGGTCATTTTGCCTGCGGTTGCCGACAGCCAGTTCAGCGCTTCTTTCAGCAACTCCGGGCGGTTATTAGGCAGACTCAGGTTGTATTGGGTGTAATCGTACGACGAAATCGCCGGTGGCAGCGGTCTCTGCGGATCCATGGCTTGTTGCCACAGCGCACGCTGCTGATTGGTATCCAGCGCGGCGTTATGCACCATCGCCAGACGGGGAATTAAGTGGCTGAAGCCCGTTTGCTGCGCGCTTTCCACCAGCGAACCGGTGTTAACGATAAGACGTAACTCAATGCGATCGCTTGGACGTTGTGGCGTGGTGAGAAGCTGCCAGCTAAACCCATTGTCCAGTTTGCCTTCCTGCCACGCGGGATCGGGCTGGAGTGTTTCGGCGTGTACGCCGAAGCCGGATGCCGCAAGGATCAATCCGCCAACCAAAAGCCGAATTCTGGTGCCCTGCATGTGAACCCCTACATAAACAGATCAACGCTCGTTATCGCGACATGTGCGGCCACAACTTTGGTAGCCGACGCGGCAAGTTGCCGCCACGTTTATTGAAGAACAGACTCTTTGACCACAGGAAGGTCAGGATGTCGCGCAACGAGGTAAAAAATCGGGAAAAAAATCAATGGGGTTTATTATGCAAATGCCCGCTGTCAGGGCAAGTGACAGCGGGCATTTCTCGGGAAATTAACGCAAATAGATGATCAGATGCTGGTTTGTGAGGCGCTATTGACCTTTTTCGCTGAAGAAAGCGTCGCTTTCATCTGCTTTTCATCCAGCTGACCGACCCACTTCGCTACCACTACCGTCGCCACGCCGTTGCCGACCAGGTTAGTCAGTGCGCGTGCTTCGGACATAAAGCGGTCAATACCCAGAATCAGCGCCAGACCTGCTACAGGCAGATGGCCCACCGCAGACAAGGTGGCCGCCAGCACGATAAAGCCACTGCCGGTTACGCCCGCTGCGCCTTTTGAGGAGAGCAGCAGCACCACTAACAGCGTGATCTGATGGAAGATGTCCATATGCGCATTGGTTGCCTGCGCAATAAACACCGCCGCCATGGTCAGGTATATCGAGGTGCCATCCAGGTTAAAGGAGTAACCCGTCGGAATAACCAGGCCCACCACTGATTTCTTACAACCCAGCTTCTCCATCTTATCCAGCATGCGTGGCAGTGCAGATTCAGATGAAGAGGTGCCCAGAACAATCAGCAGTTCTTCTTTGATATAGGCAACAAACTTGAAGATGTTGAAACCTGCCCAGCGTGCTATCAAGCCCAGCACCACCACCACAAACAGCACACAGGTGATGTAGAAGCAGATAATCAGCTGACCGAGTTGCACCAGCGAGCCCACACCGTATTTGCCGATGGTAAAGGCCATGGCACCAAAGGCACCGATCGGCGCCAGGCGCATAATCATGTTGATGACGCCGAAGATCACTTTCGAGAAGCTCTCAATGACGTTAAACATCACCGTACCGGCACTGCCTAAACGGTGCAGGGCGAAACCAAACAGAATGGCAAACAGCAGCACCTGCAGGATGTTGCCACTGGCAAAGGCACCAATCACACTGCTCGGAATAATGTCGAGCAAGAAGGCAATAACGCCCTGATCCTGTGCTTGCTGGGCGTAGACCGCCACGGCTTTGGCATCCAGCGTGGCAGGATCGACGTTCATGCCCGCACCCGGCTGCACTACGTTAACCACCACCAGACCGATAATCAGCGCGATGGTACTGACAATCTCAAAATAGAGCAGCGCCACGGCACCCGTGCGTCCAACTGCTTTCATGCTCTCCATGCCGGCAATACCGGTCACCACCGTACAGAAAATCACGGGGGCGATGATCATCTTGATCAGCTTAACGAAACCATCGCCAAGCGGCTTCATTTGCGCGCCTAACTCAGGATAGTAATGGCCTAACAGGACGCCGATGCCGATGGCAACCAGCACCTGGAAGTAGAGGCTTTTGAACAGTTTCATAACAGGTGTCCAGGTATAGACGGAATTCACCGCCGTTATTATGGAGAACGCATGCGGCAAGCCGCCTGGAAGCGAAAAACCTTACCGATTGCGGGAAAATAACACTCCGTTAACAGGATTAATATACCCTTACATTCCTTACAAAAGTTACAAAACTCTAACTATGAACTGAAACGCTTCAGCAAACGGCTTCACTACAATTTCGTTAATAAAATCAATAAACAATGTGATTATTCAGGATGTGACGAGCTGTCAAGCCAGCGTTGATTAAAGACGTTGAGAGGGAGTGCTTCAGCGTATAAGTAGCCCTGTCCTATAGTAATTCCGCGCGCCAGCAGCCAGTCGCGCTGCTCTTCTGTCTCCACGCCTTCCGCGATCACATCAAGGTGAATGATGTCCGCGATCGCCGCGACGATGCGCACCATGGTGTCGTCATCGGGCAGTGCCGCGACAAAGCTGCGGTCCATCTTCAGCTTGTTCACTGGCAGCGCTTTAAACTGATGCAGGTAATTGAGGTTGGAGTAACCCATGCCAAAATCGTCTAGTGCCACAGCCACACCGGTTTGCTGCAGTGAACGCAGCAGCGTAATCGCTTGTTCGGCATCACCAATCTGCGCGGTTTCGGTAATCTCCAGCACGAAATTGCCGGGTGCAATACGATGGCGCTCCAGCAGGCCCTGCAGATGAGTCACCATGCTGGCATCGCGTAACTGCACGGCAGAGATATTGACGCTGAGCGGAATATTAATCCCCTGCTTCTGCCAGGCGGCGAGAATACGGCAGGACTCCTCGAACACCCAACGTCCAATCGCCGAAATCACACCAATCTCTTCGGCGCTGGCAATAAACTCTTCTGACAATCCATAGCTGCCATCTGGCATGCGCATGCGCAGCAGTGCTTCCGCGCCCGCCAGCTCGCCGGTTTGCATATTGATTTGCGGCTGCAGGTAAAGCGCAAACTGGCCATCCTGCAAACCCTGCAGGATATCGTGTTCCTGGGTCAGACGTTTTTGCGCCCGTTCAGTGAGTGCCGGATCGAAGAACAGAATCTGATTTTTACCCTGATGACGCGCCGACATCATCGCTGATGTCGCACGATCGAGCTGCTCGCTGGCGCTGACGACGCTGTCATCATGCAGTGCCAGGCCAATACTGGCGTTCGGCCGCAGCTGTAACTGATGCAGGTTCACCGGCTGATTGATACGAATCATCAGGTTACGCGCAAGACGCATGGCGCGGAACGGATTGTGCGCGCGCTTCATCAGCAGCGCGAAGTCGCTCGGCCCGGTTTGTGCCAGTAACGTGTGGTCGTCAACGGTGCTGCGAATCTTCTCCACCAGCGTCAGCATCAGCGTATCGCGCTGCTCATCACTCAGTACGCCATTGGCTTCCTGCAACGTTTCGATGCGAATCACCATCAATCCCCACGGCTGACGGCTGTGGCGATGGCTGGCGTGTTGATCCAATAACGCGAGGAACAGGGCACGGTTGGGCAGGTCGGTAACGGCAAAATGGGTGGTCATGCGACTCATTTCATCATGAATCGACTCCAGCACCTGTTGATTGCGATTGTAGCTGCGGATCAGCATGCCAATTTCATCGTCACGATGATTAAGCGGCAGGTCGAGCTTGTGCGTCAGAATGGCCTGCGGCGGCAACTCCTGCAAATCCCGCGAAAGATTACGTAAGGGATGGACGATCAGGCGGTTGATACACCAGCTAATCGACACCGAAAGGATCAGCGCCAGCAGCAGATAGGTGGTGATCATGGTTGAGAGCGTGCTCAACAGGAACTGGTAAACCCGCGAAGAGTCAGCCTGCAGTACCAGATAGGCAATCGGCTTCGGTAAGCCCGTTCGCTCCACTGAATAGAGCGGCAGCGTAATTTGCACCGGCAGTTCAAACAGACGCGCGACAAAACGTGGCACCGGCTTCTCCGGCGCGAAATCCGCGTGCAGCGCCTGGAACGCGTTCGGCAATACCACATCCGCACGAGACAGAATGCCCGCCGGTTTCAAAGTATTGAGAATGCGTTCGGCCTGTGGAATATCACCCTTCAGAACCGCTTCTGACAGCGGCTGACGCACCGTGTGCGCGATATTTTCCATCTGCTGGGCGTAGTCAATCCTGCGCTGCTGCACAAAATGGAATAACTGGATGACGATAAAGATGCTGATGGTCACCATCGCCACGGCGGACACCGTTGCCATCTGCTTTATCGTTAACGAACGACTGACGCGCAACAAAAACTCTCCAGGCGGCTAAAGCCGTGTATTTAGATGAAATGCGCTGCGAGTATATCGCAGGTCAGTGTTTTTTTGCGCCGGGATAAAGTCGAAAAATGGCAGGATGGGCGAGATAAAGCGGTGATTAGGAATTGCACACCCCATCACAACGAGGTTGAGGTCAAAACGGTCGACATCTCAGCCGACCGTTTCAATTGATAATTACTGCGGATAAGGCACCCAGTCGCCGCCGTTCAGACGGATCCAGGGTTTACCCTGGTACATCATCACCACGGCGTTATCGTTTTCCGACACCACTGGTGTTTGCGGCAGGTTATCCGTCAGCACCGACATATTGACGTTCGGCGCGTTAAACACCTGACCATCCACCACACGGGAAATGATTTCGGAAATCGCCAGCAGGCTGGTTGGCGTATCAATGCTCAACGGTTGTCCCTGATGCGGCGCTTTCATGCCAACAAACTTAATGCCGACCGGCACATGCGTAATGCTCGGGCTGGGAATATCACGCAAACCTGACATTTGCATTTTATCGCCCTGCAGCGCCGCACCGTGCTCCGGCACCACCAGCACCATCACGCGGCGACCTGATTTCTCCAGATTGGTCAGGAACGTATCCAGTTGATCAAACAGTACTTTAGCGCGCGGCTGCCAGTCAGCGGTGCGCGTGCTGCCGAGCTCGCGCGTACCGTCATGCAGTGGAATCAGGTTATAGAAGGTGGCACTGCGCGCATCACTGCTTTTGGTGCGATCGTCGAGCCAGCGCAGCATTAGTTGCCCATCATTGAACACCGGCGAACCATCAAATGAGGTCAATTCCGGTGCAATACCCGCTTGTGACATCAGCGGCGCCTGCAGATTGCCCTCTTCACGCAACTCTTTGAGATAATTACCAAACACGCCGGTATGATCCATCATCAGTTCCTGCTTAAAGCCCAGCTTCGCCAGGTTATCAAACAGGTAGCAACGCTGATCGGTGGCTTTATACAGATTGGTATGCGAAGTCTGACCACAGCTGGCGCGCAGCAAACGAATCCCAGCGGGTCCGCTGTAACCGGTAGCAGAGTTGTAATTGTTCAGCAGGATATCGAAGTGCTTCCACAATGGATGGTCGCGCAACTGTGCCACATCCAAATCGGACCAGGAGAGTGAACAGATGTTGATCACCAGGATATCAAAAGGCTGCGAGTCCGCGGGCAGCGCATCAGGGAAGTGAGTAGCACGCTGACGCTCGCTGTCGTAGAAACGATTGAGCCACGACGTCAGATTGGCGCTGGTGGGTGGCGCCGACTGATCAAGGCCGTTGGGCACTTTTGAGGTGGCCGGTTTGTCATTGAGGGACACTTCCGGGGTCGCCGCTTTGGTCGGCAACAGATTCATTGAGGGACCGGCAATGGTCAGCACGTTAAGCCAGATCAGCATCAGCGAGACCAGCACCGTGACGCGGATCCACTGCGCCACAAACATATAGATCACCAGCAGCACGAAGCCTGCGCCAATCATCTCCCAGTTAATAAAACGTTCCAGCAAATCGAGCAGATAGGCAGAGGAGAAGCCAGCAACCTGGCTGCCCTGACTCATGATCGATTCCAGTCCCGGCAGCCAGGTGTCATGCCAGAACAGTGCAAAGCCAATCGGCAGCGACACCCAGTGGCGCACACGGTGTAAACGGCGTGACGGCAGCGGGAACAACAACCAGGCCAGAAACACCAGATTGCTCAAGGCGTGGAAATTGAGATAGCCATACCACAACAGACCAAATTTGATCAGGAAGTAGAAGTTCCAGCCGCCGAGGCCGCGCCACCACGAACCGTGCAGCGTCGAAGGTTTGTTATCACTCATTACGGTTTGGTATCCGTTTTATTCGGTTTGCGTTGCCACTGCCCTTCCGACTTCAGTGCGCGTAACGGCAGCAGACGCATCAGCAAGCTGGTGCTACTGCGCGGTAACCAGCGCACAAACAACGATTTCAGGAACAGTAAAATTAATAACAGCAGGATCGCCACCTGCACCCAATCCATCAGCGTCATCAGTGGCGATCTCCATCGAGGTTGAGAACAATCGGTTGCGGGATTTGTGCCCCGCGCGCAGCGGAAGAGGTTGCACTGGGGGCCTGCGGCACCTCCAGCGGTGCCATTGGCGCCTCACGCTGCGCTAATGGCGTCAGCTGACGGATTTTATGCACTTCCGACAAGATCTGGTTGTCCTCGAACCACACCACGCGATTGCTGAACAACTCATCATGCGGCAGCGAGAAAATCGATTTCAACGCGATATCCAAATCGTTGAAGCGGCAGGACGACAGAAACAGATAGATGCGATCGTTTATCAGCGTCACCAAATCGCCAAAACGGCGCGGTTTACACAGCGTCAGAATCTGCTCGGGTTTCAACTGTGGCACCGGACGCAATGCCACCATCAACCCTTTATCATTCTCCGGCAGCAGCGTATTGCTCATCAGCTGCTGCACGGCAGCACAGAAGTTTTCCAGTGGCAGATAGCCTTTCTGTTGCAATGGCTGTAAGGCCTGCATCAGCGCTGTAAGGTTGGCAGGGACATGGCGGGTAAACTGCTGACCCTGAATCCCTTCCAGCGTGGTCAAAAAGCGCGACAGCGTCTGCGCGCCGGGCACGATGGCATTCACCCCACAGGCCAACAACAGTCGCTCATCGCTATACCTAAGACTGGTACTGATTTCGCGTACCACAATCTTTAAAGCGTTACCGCGAGAGCGACGCAAACTGTGGACCATTTTTGCCAGGGCATTTATATCCTGGTTATGGGCCAGGTTAAAAATCACCGTTGCCGCGTTAGCCTGCTGGGCGCGTGAGAATACCCCTTCGTTGTCGCTAAACAGTTGCCACTGGCTTGAGAGCGGTGGAGCACCTTCTAGCACACCCTCCTGAGCGAGAAATTGATTTTCATCATTCAGGCTCAGCGGAATATTCTGCTCCGCTTCATTGTCCGCCATAAATTCATTATCAACACAGCGCAAGCGAATAGCGCGGTCGGCTAACAATTTGTCAGCGGAGTACCACCAGTTAATTCGATATTGCCAGCTATCTTGTTGAAATTCTAAATGTGCGACACCATCAAGTTGGCGAAAATAACGCTGGAGATGATTGCGCAGATGAATAATCGATGCACCTGAGGTAATCAGCAATAGTGTGATTTGTTTTTTGATTAACAAACGTCGCATGCTTTTAACCCAATGATTCAGCTCATCCTCGGATAATTTACTCCACAGCGCGGCGTTACTGTAAAACAGCACTAAGCCACTACGGCTATTCAGCACGCGGGCGAAATCACTCTCCAGATGCTGCAAACTGGCTTTATTGGCAGGCAACGAAAATAGCGGGATACGCGCCGGTCCGTTCAGCGGATCGGGCGTCAATAGCGCCTGGGGTTTCTCATCAGCACTGATTAATGTTGCCGCATCCTGGTGGCTAACCACCTGACGCAGCAGTAATCGGGCATCTTCCTGACGCTGGCTGGTGATCCAATAAAACCCTGGATTTTGCAGGGTAATTAATTCCTGCTGAACCTGATGTAGGCCAAGTGCATAGCGATTTTTCATATTTGTTTCGCGATCAGAACAATCCAGGCTAGTTTAATATAGACGGCGACGATTGGAACTGCTGAAATAAATAAAACCTGCGCTATCTCAAATCATATCGATTTTTGCATGGTGCCCGCTTTTCTTCGGGTTTAGACTTTACAAAAAATATAACCACAATTCATCCGTTGCTGTTTTTTTGGTGGCAAAAAGTAATGAAAACAGAGAATGCCTTTTCACTGATCGCTTCCACCAGAGAAGATCAGGATGACATTAATGCGCTGAGTGAAGCCTTTTCCCTGAAGGCATTTCACTACATTGATATTGCTCGCGAAGAGCGCCTGAACAACTTGCTGGCACGCTGGCCGTTGCTGCAAGAATTAGCCGCCGATCAGGAGCCGCAACGCTAATGCCGATCATTGCCCTACAAGGTCTGCGCGGCGGCTGCGGCGCGACATCGCTCAGTGCAGCGCTCGGCTGGGCGCTCAATGCGCTGCAGGAATCGGTGCTGGTTATTGATTTCTCGTCCTCGAATCAACTGGCTGCGCACTTCAATCTGGCGCTCGCTAATCAGAACGGCTGGGTGCCGTCGCTGCTGGATCAGCAGCCGTGGCAACAGAGTGCCCAGCGCTATCAGAACGGACTCGATTTTCTCCCGTTTGGCGTGCTCAGCCATCAGCAGACGTTGAGTTTTCATCATGCCGACGCGCATTTCGCCGCGCCGTTGCTGAACGCATTACCGGCCCTGAAATCACAGTACGATTGGCTGATCCTCGACCTTCCGGCGGATCTGCTGCCGTGGCAACGATCCTTCGCCCAGGCCGCCGATCGTCTGCTCCAAGTCCTTTCGCTGGATGCCAACTGCCAGCTGCGCTTGCATCATCCGCGTTTTTTGCCGCATACGCTGTTTCTGATCAATCAATTTAATGCCAACAGCCAGCTGCAACAGGATCTGCATCAGCTGTGGCTGCGTACGCTGAAGAATCTGATTCCGCAGGTGATTCACCGCGACGAAGCGCTGGCGGAAGCGTTGATGATGAAACAACCGGTCGGCGAGTATCGCCCTCATGCACTGGCGAGCGAAGAGATCAACACGCTGGCAAACTGGCTGTTATTGAATGTTGCAGGAGAGACAGCGTGAATCCGTTGCGCTGGCTGCTGGTGCCGCAGGCCTGGCAGGCGCTGCAAAGCCGCGCGCGCGTGGCTCGCCAGCACGGCACGGGCCGCTTAACCGTGATGTTGCACCTGCTGTGGTGCGTGCTGGCCTGGTCGCTGCTGCGGCTGGAAACCCCTGGCTGGCAGCGCCTGTTGCAACAACGCCAGCGTTACTATCCACAAATTTCACCGCTGCGCCCGCGCCCGTTAGACGTGCTGCGTTACGCGATGCAGAGCCTCTGGTTGATGCTGGTTTTACCACTCGATAACAGCGCACGCAGCGAACGTAAACGCTTCAATGCTTTTGGGCCGCTGTTCCGCTGGCGTCAGCAACTCTATCAGTGGCTTGACCATGTGCCCGCACGCCTGGCGAAGACCGGACTTCATCTGCGGACCGAGCAGCTATTACAAAAGCTGCCTGGCCGCGTGCGGCATCTGCTGTTTATTGTTGCCGCGATTGTCGCCAGCCTGCTGGCGCTGCTGTGTATTTCGCAGCCGTTTGGTATCACCACACAATTCGTCTTTGTGCTGCTGTTATGGAGTCTGGCGATGATGGTGCGCCGCGTGCCGGGTCGTCTCTCGACCATCATGCTGATTGTGCTGTCGCTCACCATCTCCTGCCGCTACTTGTGGTGGCGCTACACTGAAACCCTGAACTGGGATGATCCGCTGAGCCTGACGTTTGGTCTGCTGCTGATTGGTGCTGAAACCTATTCCTGGACAGTGCTGGTGCTGGGTTACTTCCAGACGCTGTGGCCACTGAATCGCCAGCCCGTTTCAATGCCGCCGGAAATCACTTCCTGGCCGAGCGTCGATATCCTGGTGCCGACCTACAACGAGCCGTTAAGCGTGGTGAAACCGACGATTTACGCTGCGATGGGCATCGACTGGCCGCAAGACAAGCTCAACATCTATCTTCTGGATGACGGTACACGCGAAGAGTTTCGCGAGTTTGCTGCCAGCGTGGGTATCCATTATGTGGTGCGCCCCACCCACGAACACGCCAAAGCGGGCAACATCAATCATGCGTTGAAAGTGGCGTGTCGCAGTGATTACGTGGCGATTTTTGACTGCGACCACGTGCCGACCCGCTCCTTCCTGCAGCTGACCATGGGCTGGTTCCTGAAAGATCACCGCCTGGCGATGCTGCAAACGCCGCATCACTTCTTCTCGCCCGATCCGTTCGAGCGTAACCTCGGCCGCTTCCGCCAGACGCCGAATGAAGGCTCGTTGTTCTACGGCCTGGTGCAGGACGGTAACGACACCTGGGATGCGGCATTTTTCTGCGGTTCCTGTGCCGTACTGCGCCGCACCGCGCTAGATGAGATTGGCGGCATTGCGGTGGAAACCGTCACCGAAGATGCGCACACCTCGCTGCGTCTGCATCGTCAGGGTTACACCTCCGCCTACATTCGTATTCCGCAGGCGGCCGGCCTCGCCACCGAAAGTTTGTCAGCGCACATTGGCCAGCGTATTCGCTGGGCGCGTGGCATGGTGCAGATTTTCCGCCTCGACAATCCGCTGATGGGCAAGGGCTTAAAGCTGGTGCAACGCCTGTGCTATGCCAACGCCATGCTGCACTTCCTCGCCGGCATTCCGCGCCTGATCTTCCTGCTGGCACCGCTGGCGTTTCTGCTGTGCCACGCCTACATCATCTATGCGCCCGCGCTGGCGATTGCGATCTACGTGCTACCGCACATGGTGCACACCAGCCTGACCAACTCGCGCATCCAGGGACGCTGGCGTCACTCGTTCTGGAGCGAAGTGTATGAAACGGTGCTGGCGTGGTATATCGCTCGACCGACGACGGTCGCGCTGTTCAACCCGCACAAGGGCAAGTTCAACGTGACGGCTAAAGGTGGACTGGTCGAGGAACGTCATCTCGATTGGGTGATCACCAAGCCTTACATGATGCTGGTGTTGCTGAATATAGCGGGTATCGGCATGGCGTTCTGGCGCATGGCGTATGGCCCGGCCAACGAAATGCTCACCATCTGGGTCAGCCTGGTGTGGGTGGTGTACAACATGATTATTCTCGGCGGTGCCGTGGCGGTTTCGGTAGAAGCGCGCCAGATTCGTGAAGCGCACCGCGTCGAGATCGCCATGCCTGCTGCCATCGCGCGTGAAGATGGCCACATGGTGCCGTGCACCCTGCGCGACTACTCCGATGGCGGTGTCGGAGTCGAACTGCGTGAAGCGGATGCGCTAAAAGAAGATGAACCCGTGTGGCTGCTGCTGCGCCGTGGCCAGCAGGAGTTCAGCTTCCCGTGCCAGGTACAACGCGTATTCGGCCGACGCGCCGGTATTCGCCTGCATCAGCTCACCACCCGCCAGCATATTGAATTTATCCAGTGCACCTTTGCGCGCGCCGATACCTGGGCGCTGTGGCAGGACGGCTTCCCGGAAGATAAACCGGTGCAGAGTCTGGCCGATATTATGGTGCTGGGCTTCAAAGGTTATCTGCGTCTGGCGGAGTATGGCCCTGCCCCACTGCGCCGTATTTTCCGTGTACTGACTTCCCTGGTGAGCTGGCTGGCGACACTGCTGCCACAGGGCATTGGCCGCGCTCCGGCGGCAATCAAAACCGATTTTTCATAAGTTGATGATATGACCATGACGAGAAAACTGAGCTGGTTTACTGCCCTGATGCTGGGCACCGCAACGCTGGCACAGGCCGCACTGCAGCCTTCCACGCCCGAAGCGCCGCGTGCCAGTGCACAGATACCGCTGCCGACAGTCAGCCAGCCCCTGGATGCCAACGCACCGCTGCGCGACAGTCAGCTGCTGTTTAATCAGGTTGCGCCGCCACCGGGCAGCATGACGCTGCGCGGCACCGAGCCTACCAGCCAGATCGAGTTTGGCGTGCGCAGTGACGAAGTGGTGACGCGTGCTTTGCTGACGCTCAGCTATCGTCCTTCACCGGCGCTGATCCCGACGCTGTCTCAGCTCAAGGTCTATCTCAACGATGAACTGGTGGGACTGGTCACCGTCACCGCCGATCAGTTGGGCAAAGAGAATCAAACCCAGTTACCCATCGATCCGCGTTTTATCGGTGACTTTAACCGCGTGCGCCTCGAACTGGTGGGCCATTACGCCAACGTGTGTGAAAACCCGGCTAACAGCACCATCTGGATGGATATCGGCAAAGAGAGCAAGCTCGATCTGACGCTGCAAAAACTGCCGCTGAAGAACGACCTGTCGCACTTCCCGGAGCCGTTCTTTGATGCGCGTGACAGCCGCCCGTTGCAGTTACCGATGGTATTCAGCAACCAGCCTGACCTGGTGCAGCAACGCGCAGCGGGTATTCTGGCATCCTGGTTCGGCAGTAAAGCGCAGTGGCGCGGTCAATCCTTCCCGGTGCTGTATAACCAGTTACCCAAAGAACAGCATGCCGTGGTGTTCGCCACCAACGACCATCGCCCGGACTTCCTGAAAGATTTGCCACCGGTGGAGAAACCGACCGTTAAAATGGTCAGTCAGCCGGACAATCCGTACGAAAAAATGCTGCTGATTCTCGGCCGCGATGATAATGATTTGCTGACCGCCGTCGAAGGTATCGCTCAGGGTGAACTGCTGCTGCGCGGTGAAACCTCGACCATCGACAGCGTGAAAATGCTGGCACCGCGTCAGGCCTATGATGCGCCTAACTGGGTGCGCACCGACCGCCGCACCACCTTTGCCGAGCTGACGCAGTATCAAAATCAGCTGCAGGCCGATGGCTTGCAGCCAAACCCGATCAGCCTGACGTTGAACCTGCCGCCGGATCTGTTCCTGGTGCGCGCGCGCGGCATCGACATGGATCTGATTTACCGCTACACCTCGCCGATCCAGCAAGATGGCTCGCGCCTGGCGGTGCATCTGAATAATCAGTTCATGCAGGATTACCCGCTGACGCAGAAAGACACGGCAGGTCAGCAGATAATGCGCATTCCGCTGATGCAAGGCCTGCAGGACAGCAACCGCCAGTTGACCATCCCGGCATTGCGTCTCGGCGTCGTCAACCAGCTGCGCTTCAACTTTGATTACGCCAACACCTTTATCGGTGGCACCGCTGACGGTCGCTGCGAAACTGTCACCGCCGTCGGTCATCACGTGGTGATTGATGACAACTCCAGCATCGACTTCTCCGGCTATCGCCACTACATCGAGATGCCGTCGCTTGGCGCGTACGCCAACGCCGGTTTCCCTTACAGCCGCTACGCCGATCTGGCGCAGACGCTGGTGTTGGTGCAGCCGAAACCCGCCAACGGGGAAGTCAGCACCATGCTGAACGCACTGGGCGCCATCGGTGCGCAGACCGGCTATCCGGCGCTGCGCGTGCAGATGAGTGATGACTGGAATCAGGCGAAAGATAAAGACGCTGACCTGCTGATGATCGGCGGCATTCCGCAGGATCTGCAGGATGACAAGAAGATCAACCTGCTGGCGGATGCGGCACGAAGCTGGATTAACATGCCATCACGTCCTGTCACCGCACAGAACGTGCCGGTGTCAGCCAGCGATCGTGCGGTGGAGAGCCAGACCGGTATCAGCTCACGCGGACCGATGGGTGCGATTGTCGGCTTCCAGTCACCGTTTAACGACCAGCGCAGCGTAGTGGCACTGCTAGCCGACAGCCCACGCGGCTGGGACCTGCTGAATAATGCCCTGCTCGACAGTGGCAAACGCGCCGCCGTATTTGGCTCCGCCACGGTGGTACGTGAGTCGGGGGTCACCAGCGTGCGCGTTGGCGATACCTACTTTGTCGGCCATCTGCCGTGGTGGGAACGCCTGTGGAATCTGCTGGCAACGCATCCGGTGTGGCTGGCGATTTGTGCCGTGGTGGTGGTGATGCTGTTTGCGCTGATGGCCTGGCGCCTGATGCGTATGGTGAGCCGTCGTCGCCTGGCTGAGCTGGAAGACGATGAATAAACTGCCTCTCGGGCTGCTGATTACCAGCATCCTGGCGGGCTCCGGCATCGCAGCCGAGGGTCCGCAGGTGTCACCGGTCGCCTGGCTGCTGATGCAGATTCGCACCGGTGAATCCACCAACAAGTATGATTTGGTGCAGCAGTCGCTTTATCGCCTGGAAAAAATCGATCCTGATAATCCACAGGTGCTGGCGGCGCAAATTCGCATGGCGCTGCGTCAGGGCGATCAGGCCAAAGCGCAGACGCTGCTGGATGAACTGAAAAAGGTCGCGCCCAATGACGTGGCGACACGTGAATCCGAAACCGGCCTGCGTCTGATGAGCGCTGAAGGGCGCCAGCAGCTGCAACAGGCGCGCTTACTGGCCACGGCGGGCCGCGTGGAAGAAGCTAAAGCCGCATGGGATGCCTTGTTCCACGGCGTGTTCCCGGATGTGAATACTGAACTGGAATATTGGCGGCTGGTGGCGCGCTTGCCCAACCAGCAGCTGATCGCTTATCGCCAGTTACAGGCGCTGGAAGCGCGTTATCCCGGCAATATCGGCGTAGAACTGCAGCTGGCGCGCATGGCGTTTGATAACAATCAGCCGGGCGAGGCGCTGGTGCAGTTGCGTCGTCTGGCCAATCGTGACGGCGGGCGCGATGCCGCCTCCGAACTCTGGCTGCAACAAATTCAGAACCAACCGGTCAGCGATCGCAGCGTAGCGAGCCTGAAGCAGTATTTGCAGGTGTTCACCTCGGGTGATGCCCAGCAGCGCGGTGAAGAGGAACTGGCGCGACAGCAGAAGCTGCTGGCCGATCCCGCCTATCGTGAGCGCATGCGCGGTCTGGCGCTGGTGGATGCCGGTGGGGGCGCGGGTGCCATTGCGACGCTCAGTGCCGCGCTAAAAGCCAACCCGAATGATGCCGAGCTGATGGGCGCGATGGGTCAGGCGCAGGCGCGAGCCAACAACCGCGCCGCGGCGATCAGCTGGCTGCAGAAAGCGATTCAGGCCGGACAGGCCAGTACCCAAGTCGGCAAATGGCAGTCACTGTTGCAAACCAATCGCTACTGGCTGGCGATCAACAACGGTGACGACGCACTGAAAAAAGGCGATGTGGCGGGTGCAGAGCGCCAGTATCGCAGCGCGCAGGCCATTGATAACCGTGATAGCTGGGCGCTGATTGGCCTTGGCGATGTCGCACAAGCACGGAAAAATGACGCGCAGGCTGAGCAATACTGGCAGCAGGCGCTGCGCCTCGATCGCAGTAATACCACCGCCGTGCGTCGGCTGGCCGCGCTGTATCAGCAGCAGTCACCTGCTCGTGCCATGGCGTTTATCAATGCCCTGCCTGCCGCGCAACAGCGTGCGCTGGCGGAGACGTTGCGTTCACTGCGCAGTGACAGCCTGCGAGCAGAAGCGGATGCGCTGGCTCAGCAAGGTCAGTGGCATCAGGCAGTGGTGAAATATCGCCAGGCTGCACAGGACAATCCCAACGATGTCTGGCTCTCTTACCGCTTAGCCAACGCACTGCGCAGCAGCGGTGAAGAAGCCCAAGGTGCACAGGTGATGGACGCTATGGTGCGCCACCACGCGCAGGAACCCGCCGCGATCTATGCCTGGGCACTGTGGCTTTCGTCCGGCGATCAGGATGATGCGGCGCTGGCGGCACTGCATCGCCTGCCGGAAACCCGCTGGGACAGCAATATGCACGAGCTGGCGGATCGCTTAACGCAGGATAAAGTGTACGCTCGCGCCACCGAGCTGCGCGCCAACGGCAATGAATCTGCCGCACTGGCGCTGTTGCAACAGCAGCCGGCCTCGACGCGACGCGATATCACCCTGGCGGACTGGGCACTGGAACGTGGCGACGCGAAATCCGCGCTGGCCAGTTACCAACGTGTCCTGCAGCAGGATGCCACCAACAATGACGCCGCGCTGGGCCGCATCGAAGCACTCATCGCCCTGAAGCGCAAAGACGAAGCACGCAAAGCGCTGCAAGCTTTACCCACCAGCGTGGCCCAGCAAAATATCAACAGCGGTCGCCGCGTGGCGCTGGCCTGGCAAAACAGCGGTGACACGGCGCGTGCGCAGCAGTTGTTCAGTGATTTAAAAACGCGTGCTGCTAAAGAAGCCCCATCGCAAAGCAAAGCGCTGGTGTATCGCGATGCGGCACGGCTCGAAACTCAGCAGCAACAGCCTGATGCGGCGCAGCAGGATTATCGTCTGGCGATGGCCGCCAGCGGTATCAGCGCTGACGCACCGCAGGATAACGACAGCTACACGCAGCTAACGCGCAACGACGCCAGCGATGACTGGCTGAAGCGCGGTATTCGCAGCGACGCCGCCGATCTCTATCGTCAGCAGGACACCACCTTCACCCTTGAGCAGGATTATTCGCGCGATAAAGGCACCGGCGGCATCTCCGACTTCACCGCGCACACCACCATGATGCAGGCGGAAACGCCGCTGGCCGACGGGCGCAGTTTTGTGCGCGTCGATCATGTGCTGGTGTCAGCGGGCACCTTCGCCACCCGCGATGGCAGCCACAGCGAACGGTTCGGCAGCTGTAATGATGACAACTCCGGGGGCTGCAGCCGCGACTTTACCCAGCGCGATGAAGGCACGTCGATTGGCGTCGGCTGGCATAACGATCGCTGGTCTGGGGATATCGGCACCACACCACTCGGCTTTGAAGTCACCAACTGGGTGGGCGGGCTGAGCTGGAAAACCGATGTTGATGATATTGGCGTGACGTTCACTGCTTCACGCCGACCGATCTCCAGCTCGCTGCTGGCCTATGCCGGTGCGCGCGATCCTGCTGCCAACGGCGGCAAAACCTGGGGCGGCGTAGTGGCAACCGGTGGCTCGGTTGGGCTGAGTTACGATCAGGGCGGCGCCAATGGCGTGTGGGCCGATATCAGCGCCCATCAAATCACCGGTGAGAACGTGGCGGACAACAGCCGCGAACGCCTGATGGCAGGCTATTACTACAAGCTGATCAACGAAGATAACCGCCGTGCCACCGTTGGCCTCAACAGCATGCTGTGGCATTACCAGAAAGACCTGAGCGATTACACCTTCGGCCAGGGCGGCTACTACAGTCCGCAGCAATACTTCTCGCTGGCGGTGCCGGTCACCTATCGCCAACGCACCGAGAACTGGTCGTTTGATCTGGGCGGCTCGGTGTCGTGGTCACAATCGCAAACCGACGGCCAGCAGCGTTATCCGGTCAATCCTGGCTTTACGCTGGCTTCCAACCCCACTTCAGACAGCAGCTCCGGCAACGGCTTCGGTTACACCCTGCAAGCGGTGGTAGAACGTCGCGTCACGCCGCACTGGTCAGTCGGTCTCGCGATGGATATTCAGCAGGCCAAGGATTACACCCCGAGCCACGGTTTGATTTACATGCGTTATTCAATGGGCGGCTGGAACGGCGATATGGATATGCCGCCACAACCCCTTGATCCGTATGCGGATTTTAAATAAAAAAGCCGTACTTCATCGGTGAAGTACGGCTTTCCCATTACGATGTAAATTGTGTCGCGACAAATTACTGTACCCGGTGGTAACAGCTCGATTTATCGCAAGATGTCTAACGCTTTTCCTGATACGCCAGCCAGGTCAGCAGTTGCAAGCTGGCGGAAAAGTAGTTCTGATCTGGCGCTAAACGATCGCTGAGATAACCGGTTTGATTCAGGGTTAAGTCACGTACCGCCAGCAAACCACCGTCCATATTGTAGGGCGCAGGGGTGTTGGCGAGCACATCAAACCAGGCCGGCGTCGTCTGGCGACCATAGCCCTGCCAGACGCGCTGGAACGGCACCAGGCGCAGGCTTTGCGGGTCATACCACCAGATATTCAGCGGAACACGAATCGCATCGTAGCTGAAGCGATTGGAGTAACCCACCGCCGGCGCCACCGAACCATCGGCATTCAGCGCCACCCAATCCAGCGGCAGGCCGGTTTTGCCAAAGTGCATATCACCCAGCAGTTCCATGCCGTCATCGATCAGGTTATTCCATACGCGCAGGTGACTGCGGTCGGCAAACTCCTGCCATGCGGCAAACAGGAAATATGAGGGATTCAGCACCACATAGCTGTTTTTGTTGAAGCCCTGTGCGCCAGGCAACATCACCGTGTGGCCACCAAAGGTGATCACGTTCAGTTTGACGATGGCGCGCTGAATACGATCAGAGGTTGACTGGTAATCACCGCCCCACTTTTGGCCAGCGCGCTGCAGTGCCCACGCAATCAACACATCACCATCTGAGGCATTGTTCTTGTCGGCAATCGGATCAGACGCACCCGGCGTGTAGCGCCAGTAGAACAGGTCATTCTGCGGATTACGCAAATGCGTGCGTGTCCACTTCCACAGCAGATCAAAAGTGCTGCGGTCATCATTGGCCACGGCCAACAGCATGCCGTAGCCCTGACCTTCGGTATGACTCACATTATTGTTGGCCGTGTCGCTGATACGGCCATCGCTGCTCATAAAACGGCTTTTATACGTACTCCAGCCATCTGCGGCCGCCTGGGCGCTAAAAAACATCACCATGAAACACAGCATCCATTGACGCCAGAACCGCAACACTTTCATTACCGCTTCCTATTGATATCGATAGTGCAGTGTACCGCCATCATTTTTCTCAAATGTGACGGGCACTGCTGCACTGCCACCCTGAGCCTGCAGCCATTGCGCATAGACACCGGCCAGCACGGCGCTCAAGGCCAGCTGCCAGCGCTCGGCATCCACATTGCTGTCGCCTTTTGGCAACGCGTGATGCTGAATCAAAATGGCATTTTCCTGTGGCTGCAATTGGGCAAATCCCCAGTTGAAGCGAGCCAGTTGCAGATTGATTTCACGCTCCAGATCCTGCACGGTGCGCGCTTCCGCTAAAGGATAGCGTGCCGCCAGCGATGCGCCCACGTCGATAAGAAAACCCTCGGCTTCCTCACCCGCGTTGTTCAACATGCTTTCAATCATCACGCTGACCAGATCAAACCAGCCCGGCTGATGCGGATGGCTGATGCGCGCGGTTACTTGCTCACTCATTTAGTTGTCTCCGAACAGATAACGGAAGTACAGATTCGCTGTGCTTTCGTTGTAATCACCAAAGGTGTCGTAGCCTAACTGGCCGCCCACGGTGACATCTTTGTTGATCTTGTAGTCCGCACCGGCATGCAAGTTATAACCAATGCCGTTTTTGCTCTCGCCGCTGTAATACGCGCTCTTCACATAGCCCAGATCGGCCAGGCTCTGCATTTGCGCCTGGTAAGTCGGATCGTTCGGGAAGTAGGCGCTCTTATCCTGGCTGTAGGATTGATAGCCCACTGAGCCGCCAACGTTCACTTTCAGATCGTCAAATTTGCGGGAGAAATCGATCGGGAAGGAGACCGATGCATAGTTCTGCGGGCTGAAGTAACCGCCCTGACCGTAGCTGAAGTAACTCAGGTTTTTCGAGTAATCCATCCACGACAGACTCATACCCACTTTCAGCTCGCGATCATCGTAGTGGAACGGACGCACGTAAGCACCGGCAGTGGCCTGGACGCTGTTGTTGCTCGCCACGTTTTCACCGATGTAACTGTACGCACCACCGCCGACGTAGAAACCAGCATCGCCGTTGTCGTAGCTCAGCAACGCGTTACCGCCGTTTTTGGTCACGCGACCCCAGCGCTTACCGCTGGTCTTATCTTCCACGCCGACATAGGAGAGCAGACTGTCAGTCATCGCACGACGTTCACCGGTGAGGATCAGCGTCAGGAAATCAGTCAGTTTCGGCGACCACTGCACGCCACCCACCAGGGTACTCAGATCCTGACCCAACGGCGTACTGCCAAGGTCGATCTTGTAGCTGTCGCCTTTCAGCGCCAGGTTCAGCTCAACACCGGTGGCCTTCTGCGAATCGGTAGAAGAGGTCGGCACATCATCAATTTTGGCATCGCCCGCGGCCACCACATTGCCCTGCACCAGCGAATTGGTGCCAAAACGACGCCACGCATCGCCACCCGCACTGCCTGCCGTCAGCGAGATTGGCGTCATGGTGAAGTCAAAGCGCGATTCGCCAAACGGCACGGTGGAGAAGGTCAACGGCGCTTTGGCTTCGGTCAGCTTACTCAGACCCGATTCGCCGTCACGACCACGAATCTGCATGCCGCCCTGCACCCAGGTGCCGGTTTTCTCTTGCAGGTCATCCATCATATTGTCGATCTGACGCAATGTCTGGCTTTGCTGGATCGCTGGCGTATTGCTCGCCAACGTCGTACCCGCTGCGCTGCTGGTGACATCCGGTGCCGATTGCCATGGCATCACCGCGCCATACGCAGACGGTGAACGTCCCACCGGCGAAGTGCCACGGTTGATGAACGGGTTATCCGACAGTGCCAGGCCACCCACGCTTGGTGTATCACCGTTGGTGGCACCCTGCAGGCCAATCAACTGACCGCGCGCGCTGCGCAGATAGCTCATCGCCTGGCTGTGATTACCGTTGGCTTCTGCCACGCGCGCCAGTAACAGTTGGCGATCCGGTGATTGCTCGTTGTTCAAACCGCGTGTCAGAGTATTGGCTTTATTGACGTCATTGTTGGCCAGCGCCACGTTGATTGCGCCGGTACGCGCATCTTGCGTTGGCGTATCCTGCGTCATCAGATAGTCATACACCACGCCCGCTTCTTTGTTCATCTTACCGGACTGATACAGTCGCGCCATGGCGAACATCAGATCGCGGTTCTGTGGATCGTGTTGCAGTGCGCCCACCAGCTTGTCGTAAGCCGCGGCGTACTGCTTCTGCTCGCGCAGACGATCCACTTCGTTGATCACGTAACCGTTGCGAATCCCTGCCAGCTGCGTTGGCGTACTGCGTGCCTGCAACTCCGGGCTGCTGAGGAAACTCTGCGCTTCGGTATTCAGACCGGCCTGGTTGAGCACCGCGACCTGCGCTGCGTAATCACCGGCGTTGCCCTGAATGCCGCGCTGCATATTTCTGCGCACCACCGAGACCGCGGTAGTGAGATCGCCCGCTTTCGCCAGCTTCTGCGCCAGGTTACCGGCATCCACCGGGTTAGACGGCGGCGATGACGCCAATGCACGCAGGGTGTTTGCCGCTGCAGCATTAGAACCCTGAGCCAGATACTGATCGGCGGTGGTCATCTGCAGGTTGAAGTTCACGCGCTGCGCCAGTTCACGCATGTCGCTGCTCTTGCTGCCGTTAGGAATGCGTGACAGCAACAGGCTCGCCTGCTGCCAGGCGCCGCTTTCGCTGGCGTTCAGTGCGCCGGCATACAGTTCGGTGGTGCTGGCACCGGTACGCATCGCTGGCTGCATGATATTGGCGGCCATCATGCTATCGCCCTGCGCACGATAAATACGCGCCAGATCGAGACGTAACCAGCCATCGTTCGGGAAGCGCTGAATACCGCTGTTCAAAGTAGCAATCGCGGCACTGTTATTGCCCGCCGCCAGCTCACGCTTGGCCTGCGCACGAATCGGATCGGTGCTGCTGCCGCGCGGGGCCACGCTCTGGCGCACGCTATCCGGCAGAGAGGCCAGCAGCGTGTTCGCCTCAGCGCTGCGGTTCTGCTGACGCAACACGTAGAACAGGCCTTCTTTGGCGTTACGGTTGTTCGGGTCGGCTTGCAGGATGGAACGATAGGTTTGTTCCGCCTGATCAAGTTGGTTGCTGCGACGCTGCACGTCAGCGCGGAACAGCTTGGCCGAGACCCCTTTCTCGCCATCGGCCTGTGCCAGTGGCTCACTCAATGCTAATGCCTGCGCGCTGTCACCGTTTTTCAGTGCCTGCTGCGCGGTTGCCAGCTGGGCATAGAAGCGTGCATCGGCTGCCTGCTTCTGGCGCGTGTCGCTCTGATCACCGCCCATCTGCGCAGCGCGCGTCAGGTAATCCGCCGCTTCAGCGTAGCGCCCGGCACGCTGAGCCACATAGCCCATACCCGCGAGTGCATCGGCATCCTGCGGGTTGGCCTGCAGCACTTTCTCAAAGTTGTTCTGCGCGTTGCTAACATCGCCGCTGTTCAGCGCGGTAAAGCCTGCACCTTTCTCGGCGCCACCGACGTTTTTACGGTAGTAATCCAGCACCGCATTGTCCTGCGGATGGCGTTGCTGCCAGGTCTGATACAGCGAGGCATCGGACGCCTGCGGACCGAGCCACAGCAGCGCCTGACGCAGTGAGCGGTCAGCATCTTTATTGCCATCCGCCAGCGTGCCCAGCAGATCAATACCCTGACGGCGGGTCGATTCCTGATAGGTCAGTGCCTTGCCCAGCGCCAGCTTCGCGCCGGTATCCTGTGGATGATCGGCCGCGAATTGACGCAGCGCTTCAACTGCCTGTGGCAGCAGGGCGCGGTCACCGGCCATGGTCAGGTAATATTCAGCCGCCACGCTTGGTGGTGGCTCATTACCGTTAAAAGTATTGCGCCAGGTCTGCAACGAAGCCGCGATATTGCCGCTGCGCGCTTGCTGGCGTGCCAGAGACAGCTGCGCCTGCGGGATAGTTTGCAGCTGACGCGCATTATCCAGTTCACTGAGATGAGGATCGTTAGGCGATGCGGCACTCAGGCGCGCACGCCACTGCGCCGCTTCGGCAGTGCTACCGCTCTGCTGGGAATAGAGCGCCAGCAAATAAAGCGCCTGGGTGTTGTTGGGTTCCACCATCAACACTTTCTGCAGCGAAGATTTCGCCAAATCGTCATGCGCTTTCTGATGCCAGTAAGCCGCCTGATCGAACAATGCTTGTAACGCAGGATTGGTGCTCTCCGCCGCCAGCAGCGGCTGAGAGAACGCCAGTGCCCCACCCAGAATCAGGGCATGACGAATACCGGCACTCAACAGATTTTTTTTCATTGTTTTTATCCTTACTTCTTGCCGGACTTGCTATCAGCTTTCGGGTTGAGACGTCGCCATGCATGACGTTTCAGCATCGCCCAGGCGCTACCCCCGACCAGTGCGGAGAGCAGCAGTGCCGCCAGCGCCATCAGTACCGAGTGCTGGTTGGCATACCACACCACCATCATGTACCACGGCATCTCACCGCTCGGGAATTGCGGACCCACGCGGAAACTGCGGATACCGTTTTCATCAGTGATGATGGCGGTATCGCCACGAATACCGGCGTTAATACGCGCCGAATTAAGATCTTCATGCAGACGCAGTAGCTGTTGATCGCTGGTTGCCACCGTCATCACCACCAGGCGATCGGCATTCCACGGCGAGCGGTAGCTGACAAAGCCACGCCACGCTTCGTTGGAGGAGAAGTAGCGATCGGCATCCAGCTGCTGAAGATTCCAGTCTCCGGTCAGCCAGCCACGCAGCTTGTCCCAGGTCGTCGGATCTTTCACACCGAGCGTGTTACCGCTGGTCTGATAAGGCGTATTAGCCAGCATCTGCTGATTGAATTCACTGTTCTGCGTGGTGCTCACCGCCAGCAGATCGCTGTCCTGCAGGCGCGTCAGATTGGTGCCGCCATTTGGCAGGCCAAACAACACCTGGTTCTGCACCAGCGGTACACCGGTCGCGTTACCGGCACGTGAAGACATATCCAGCAGCGTGGAGATCTCCGCGTCGGTCGGTTTTTCCGGCAACAGCAAGGTGGTCTGCGAGAAGTCCGCCAGACGCGAGAACGGGAACGATGCGCCAACGAAGTACGACAAGTTCGGCAGCATGGTGAAGTGACGGGTGTGGCTCAGATCGATCCACGAATCATCTTCGATACGGCTCTTGATGTTGTTGTTCAGCAGCACACCGCATGGCGCATCTGCTTTCGGTTTGATGTTGAAATACAGCGCCAGCTGGTTATCACCGTAAATCAGGTACGGCTCCAGCTTCAGGGTGTAATGCTCCTGACGGGCGTCGCCGCCCAGACGATGCCAGGCGCTTTCCAGCAAGCCGACTTTATTCACGGTCAGGTTGCGCAGGAAGGTGCCGTTGAGCATCACGTTGAGGAACGATTTGTTCTCATCAATCCAGCTTTCTGACGGGAAGCGATAGTGCAGCTCCACCGGAATGGTGTCGCCATCCCACATAAACAGGTCTGGCGCCGCGCGGAAGTTCACGCTCAGCGCATCGTGCCAGATGCCGGTGGTGGTCAGGCTCTGATCTTTACGCAGCAGCTCGCTCAAACGTACCGGACGGCTGGTGTTGATCCAGCGTGGCGCGTCATACGGCTTACGCAGGCCAATCGGCTGCGGCTGCACGTTCAGGCTGCTGGCATCGGTTGCCAGCGGCTGGGTGGTTAAGCGGTTGGCCGCCTGACGCAGTTGGGCATCGTCCGCGCCGACCACTAACAGCAGTTTGTAAACCGGGTTGTTCGGGTTATCAATCACCTGCAGCAGCGGACCGTTGGTCGCCGGCAGGGTCACAGAACCAATTTTATCGCCGGGATGGCCAATCAGAATACCGTTATGCTCCGGCAGATCGCCACGCACCACCGGGAAACGGATACCGCGATAGTCAGATTGAATACCCATCCACGATGAGACTAACGCCGCTGCGCTGATACTGTCCGGCGTGGCATTGGCGGCGAAGCCAAAGGTTACGCTGGCGGGCGTCATGCGCTGCGCATCCATAAACGGACGCGGGAAATTACGCAGGCTGGTGCCGATATTCAACTGCTGGCCTTCGAGGCTTAGCGTGGTTTTCGGCAGAATCGACACCTGATACTGCTGTGCACTCTCTTTTTCGCACAGCAGTTTGTCGGCATCGTTAATTTTGAAGCTGAGGTTGTTGCTTGAGACCACCATTGCAGCTGGGATATCCAACTGATAATCGCTGACATCGCTGTCACTTGAACCTAATGGCAAGGTACCCAGCGGCTGACCGTTCAACATCAGCTGCAACGAGGTATTACGCGCCGCCAGTGCCGCCGAAACGCGCAGCGACAAATTCAGGCGCGCGTTGGTGATCACTTCATCGCTCGGCAGGGTAAACACGATACCGGATTGCAGCTGGCCACCGGTCAGGGTGACGCCCTGCGGCTGACCCATCTGCGCCACGGAAATGGTGGTGCTGACGGGCTGGTTAAGCATCGCAGAGGCCGCAACAGGTGCAGCTTCCGGTGCCACAGGGGCCACGTTTGGCAACACCATTTCGGGTGCAGGCGTGCTGTCGGCAGGCTGGTTCTCTGTCGCAGCTGGC
The DNA here is from genome assembly GCF_020179835.1 of Pantoea sp. alder81. Taxonomy (GTDB): domain Bacteria; phylum Pseudomonadota; class Gammaproteobacteria; order Enterobacterales; family Enterobacteriaceae; genus Pantoea. The sequence goes on from NZ_JAIUDA010000007.1 coordinate 105,483, forward strand.
GCAGCATTTTCAGTTGGGGCGCTTTCTACTGGCGCATAAGGCGTGGTGCCCGCCGCCTGCTGCAGCTGTGCATCCGCTTCACTTTGAATACCTTGCGGTGGCGGAACGTTGGACAGGGCCGAACTATCCTGCGTTACCGCAGGGGTTTCCGCCCAGGCCGGGGCGAGCATCAGCGCCGTCGCCAGCGAGCTTGCCAGCAACGTTTGCGTCAAATTCTTCATACTGCGCTGTCCTCTTTCACTGACGGCTGGTTGTCACGCTTACGCTTCTCACGGCGATCTTTCCAGGTCAGCCAGAACAGCTCAAATACGGTACGAATGATGGTGCCCAACGAAACCAGCGGATTGTCCGCCTTATATTCCGGCTGAATCCATGCATCGGCACGCGCCAGTACCACGCGCACCAGTTCACGGCGGCGCGACAGCGGCATATCGCCAAAACGCAGGCGGATAGACTCTTCATCGCCGGAGATTTTACTCACCGGAATGGTAATAGCACCGGATTTCAGCAGCAGATCAATCTCTTCGATTTCATCGTGCTCATGACGATTATCTGGCGCATCCAGCTGCGCACCGCCCATCGACAGGTCGCTGGTTTGGGTGCGTGATGAGATACCGCTGGCATAGTGAATCACCGCCGGAATCTGCACTTCGATACGGATAGTTTTACGTACCTGCTTGGTTTCACGCGCCACGGCAATCGCCGCCATCAGGATGATCAAGCTAAACACCGCCCAACCTACGTTGAGGGCGATAACATAAGGATCCACGCCAAAGTAGTCATGCGCGGTTGCACGCACCACCCCCGCCACGATACCAATGGTCAGCAGCACCGCGACAATCACATGCGGACGTACAATGTGGAAATCGAAGAAGCCCTGATCCAGCAAACCGCCCTTATCCGTTACGTTAAATTTCCCGCGTTTCGGTGCCAGCATGGTCAGCAACGTCGGGATAACGAGGTGGAAGCACATCACGGTCTCGTAGATTTCACCCCAGAAGGTGTAACGGAACTTGCCGTTCATACGAGAGTTGACGTACAGCGACATCACCAGGTGCGGCAGTACGTAGGCGAAGATCAGTGATGCTGAAGAGTGAATGATGTTCAGGTTGAACAGCAGGTACGCCAGCGGCGCGGTCAGGAACGCCACGCGCGGTAAGCCGAACTGGAAGTGCAGCATGGCGTTGAGGTAGCAGAGACGCTGCTGCCATTTCAGACCACGACCAAACAACGGGTTATCGACGCGGAAAATCTGCGTCATGCCACGCGCCCAGCGGTTACGCTGTACCACGTGCAGACCGAGACGCTCAGTCGCCAGACCGGCAGCCAGCGGAATCGCCAGGAAAGCCGAGCCCCAACCTAAACGCTGCATTTTCAATGCGGTGTGCGCATCTTCGGTCACGGTTTCGACCGCAAAGCCACCAATCTCTTCCAGCGCACTGCGACGGATTACCGCACAAGAACCACAGAAGAAAGTCGCATTCCAGTTGTCGTTACCCTGCTGAACAGGGCCGTAGAACAGTGCACCTTCGTTCGGGATAGTACGCGCCGCACGCAGGTTACGCTCGAATGGATCCGGCGAATAGAAGTAGTGCGGGGTTTGCAACAGAGCCAGTTTAGGATCTTTCAGGAACGGACCCACGGTCGCCTGCAGGAAAGTACGTGTTGCCACGTGGTCACAGTCAAAGATGCAAATCAGCTCACCCTTAGTGATTTTCATTGCATGGTTGAGGTTACCGGCTTTCGCATGGCTGTTGTCGTCACGGGTGATATAGCCCACACCGACATCGGCGGCAAATACCGCAAACTCACTGCGCTTGCCGTCATCCAGCAAATAGACCTTAAGCTTGTCACGCGGATAATCAATGCACTGCGCTGCCAGCACGGTATCACGGACTACATCGAGGCTTTCGTTGTAGGTCGGGACATAAACGTCCACGGTTGGCCACAGGCTGGTGTCATCCGGCAAAGGTTCAATGGTGCGTTTTAATGGCCAGGTGGTCTGCAGGAAGCCAAGAATCAGAATCAGCCAGACGTACAGTTCGGCCAGATATAAGCCGATACCGAGAATCGCTTCAATCTCGGAATTAAACTGCAGCGTCTCCGTGGTGCGCCACCAGATATATCGGGTCGACATCAGCGCAGAAAGGATAACCATCACAACGGTTATTTTGCGGCTTTTGCTGAAGCCCAGTAAAAACATCATCCCGATGCTGATTAAGCCAAAGATATACTGCTTTTGGCTGTCCATAGGCGTGATGATGATTACCGCGGCCACTGGTGCGAGCACCAGCAGCAGCAGGTAAAACCCGAGTTTACTCATGATTCACCCTGAAGAAGCTGTGTTGTTATTATTTCTGTCTGACAACGACAGAGTGTTAATAATGGCTGCGGATCGGCGCCTGAACTTCACCGTTACCCACGGTAACGTTGAGGATATTAGCCACCCGTTTAGCAACCAGTTCGATATCAAATGCGGCCGCAGAAGCTGGGCTGAAATCAAACACCGATTGCTGTGAGGCATTTGCCTCCGCGACACTTTCATCGCGGTGCACCACACCCAATAAGTTTTCACCCAAGCGCTGCTGCATAAAAGCAGTCACTTCGCGGCTAATATTGCGGCGATTGTCGCTCTGGTTTAATACGAAATAGTGACCACGTTTATTATTGAGCGGCTGACCAATCATGCGGTCATTTTCAATTTGCGGCAGTAAAGAGACCGAGGCGGTGTCCGCTAACATCACCACTAAATGCATATCGGCTAATGCCTGCATAGCTTTAAGCGCAGGACCCGGGCCTGGCGGGAAATCGGCAATAATCACCAGCCCCGGATAATTCAGCACCGTATCCAGACCACGACGCAGGAAATGCGGATCTTTGATCAGGTTCTCTTCAAAACGCTCACGCTGATCTTCGGTAACGTCACCATAAGGCATGACAAAAATATTCCCGCCGGTGGTGAGAATGGATTGGCTCCAGTCCGCCTGCTCTTCTGAGCGCGCAACAAAGCCGCGGCCATCATGCAGTGGCACACCAAAATGCAGGCGCAGTGCGTTCTGGACATCGAAATCGATTGCCAACACCTTGCTGCCGGCGCGAGCCAGACTCCATGCAAGGTTGGCCGCCATAGTGGTTTTCCCTACTCCCCCTTTTGGCGAGCACACACAAACTAACGGCATAGCGCAATCTTCTCCAGTAACGGTTTCAATGGTGTTTCTTTAGAAATATTAGCAGGTTCCGCGGGACGGGAACGGAACAGTGAACCAAAGCGAGACGGTGCAGCCGCAGCTGGACGCGCCGGTTCTGCTGGTGCGGCGAATGTTGGCGCAGGTGCAGGACGCGCTGGCTCTGCTGGTGCGGCGAACGTTGGCGCAGGTGCAGGACGCGCTGGCTCTGCTGGTGCGGCGAACGTTGGCGCAGGTGCAGGACGCGCTGGCTCGACCGGAGCAGCAAACGCAGGTGCAGCCGGGCGCGCTGCTTCAACTGGTGCAGCAAAGGCAGGTGCCGCCGCCGGAGCGGGCACGACTGCCGCCGCCGGTTTGGCTGGTGCCGGTGGAAACAGTGATGTGGTCGCCTGGCGCTCAACATGGGTGGCTTTCGGCGCCTGGGTTAATACAGAAGGTGCCGGCTTAGCCGCCGGAGCGGGCGGAAACAGCGATGAAACGCCGGTCGGCGACGTCGCTGGCGCAGATTCAACCGGCGCAGTGGCGGCCAGGCTATCAAGAATCGAACCGCGTGGGGTGCTGGTAACAGGCGCAACCGTCGCAGGTGCAGCCTGAGCTGGCGCGGTAAACTCATCGCCACGAATCGGTTGCGGCTGTGGCAGGTCAATGCGTTGGCCACTGCCTAATTCCGGCACATTATCGGTACCCAATTGGCGAATAATCGCCCACTGGCTGTGATCCGCTTCCTGCGATTGCCCAGACATATCCTTAAAAGCGATATCAAGCGTTTTGGTCTTTTCTTTAAAACGCTGCAGATCGTCGTAATTCTTCATGATCAGAGCCTGTAAAAACGGGAGGGGATTTTTCCTGGAATATAGCACACACATTAACGGAGAGTGAGAGAATTCTGATTATAAAAGCGCCGCATTCGACAAAAGAGTTTTATCCGGATGATTAAAAAACTGGAGATGCAAAAAGCATGCTGATATTTAAGCCCGGAGATTTATTAATATCGATTAACTGAAATAATAACGGGGAGTACACAACCCTAAATGACTGATATGTCATGCATGTGGTTCAATTTACGGATTTTACAGCTGTGTGATTATGCTCACAGATTCCTGACGGTATTCAGAATTTGCCTTAACAATTTATATCTTTATCAGGACCAATTCTTTATTGATGCAGCGGGGTAATACATTTCAGTCTCCTTTTTACATCGCCTTTTCTGGCGTTAATTTTCCTGAAGTATAACGCAGTAAAAAAAAAGGCTCCCACAGGAGCCTTTACTCATTTCTGGCGTTATTAATTACACGCCCACCGGCTGATTCTCATCTTGATCCACCGCGAAACAGGCGATTTGCTGGTCGCCATATTGCTTCAGTTTGGGCTGCAACTGGACGCAGGTGCCAAAACGACGGCGACAGCGCGCGTTAAACGCACAACCCGGCGGCGGATTGAGTGGGCTTGGCAACTCGCCGGTCAATTTAATACGTTCGCGACGCTCATCTGGATTCAGACGCGGCGTGGCTGATAACAAGGCCTGCGTATAAGGATGACGCGGATTGCTGAAAATGGCCTCTTTACTGCCCCGCTCAACGCAACGACCTAAATACATCACCATCACTTCGTCAGCGATATGCTCCACCACCGACAAATCATGAGAAATGAACACATACGACAAACCCAAATCCTGCTGCAAATCCATCATCAGGTTCAGTACCTGTGCACGCACGGATACGTCGAGCGCGGAGACCGGTTCATCGGCAATCAGCACATCCGGGTCAAGCATCAGCCCACGCGCAATGGCGATACGCTGACGCTGGCCACCGGAGAACATATGCGGATAGCGATCGTAGTGCTCGGTTTTCAGGCCCACCTTCGCCATCATCTCCAGCGTCTTTTCACGGCGTTCCGCTTTGGTCAGCGAGGTATTAATCACCAACGGCTCTTCAAGAATCTGGCTGATTTTCTTACGCGGATTGAGCGAGCCGTAAGGGTTCTGGAACACGATCTGGATTTTCTGACGGCGCAACTTTTGCGCCTGCGGATCGTGCTTCAGCAAGTCCTGACCGTGCCAGTACAGCTGGCCTTCGGTCGGTGTTTCAATCATGGTCAGCAAGCGGCCAAGTGTGGATTTGCCACAGCCCGACTCACCCACCACCGCCAGCGTTTTGCCGCGCTCAAGGTTGAACGAGACGCCATCCAGCGCTTTCACCAGACGCTCCTGGCCAAACAGGCCTTTCTTCACCGGGTAATGCTTTTTCAGGTCGATCGCCTGCAGCAGGTAATCCTGCTTAGTGTTATCAAGACTCATAAGTTGGTCTCCCGGCATCATCCAGTGGGAAATGGCATTTGGACTGGCGACCCGGAATGTCACGCAGTTCAGGTTCTTCACGACGGCAGCGCTCGGTCACATACGGGCAGCGCGGATTGAGCAGGCAACCATTTGGACGGTCATATTTGCCCGGTACCACACCCGGCAACGAGGCCAGACGCGCTTTATCCGCCGCAAATTCCGGCAGTGCGCGCAGCAACGCCTGGGTGTACGGATGACGCGGCGCTTTAAAGATATCCACCGCTTTACCACTCTCGACCACCTGGCCGGCGTACATCACGATGATGTGCTGCGCGGCTTCTGCCACTAAAGCCAGATCGTGTGTAATCAGGATCAGCGCCATGTTCTCCTGCTTCTGCAATTCCAGAAGCAGTTCGATGATTTGCGCCTGAATGGTCACATCCAGCGCGGTGGTCGGCTCATCGGCAATCAGTAGCTTGGGTTTGCAGGCAATCGCCATGGCGATCATCACACGTTGGCTCATACCCCCCGACAGCTGATGCGGATAAACATCCAGACGAGACGCTGGATCGGGAATCCCCACCTGATCCAGCAAATCAATCGCGCGCTGACGACGGGTACTTTTGCTGCCGCCCTGATGCACCTTCAGCGCTTCCATGATCTGGAAGCCCACGGTGTAGCACGGGTTAAGGCTGGTCATTGGGTCCTGGAAGATCATCGCGACTTCAGCGCCCACCAGCTGGCGGCGCTCTTTCTCGGAGATTTTCTGCAGGTCGCGCTGGTTGAACTCCAGCTTTTCCGCCATCACGCGGCCGGGATAATCAATCAGCCCCATAATCGCCAGCGAGCTGACCGATTTACCGGAGCCAGATTCACCAACAATCCCCACCACCTGGCCTTGTTCAACCTGGTAGCTGATGCGATCTACTGCACGGAACGGTGTTTTTTCGTCGCCGAAGTGCACCGACAGTTTTTCTACATTTAATAGTGCCATCTCGGTGCCTCTTTACTGCTTGAGTTTCGGGTCGAGTGCGTCACGCAAACCATCGCCCATGAGGTTGAATGCCAGTACAGTGAGCAGGATGACGACGCCAGGGAACGTCACGACCCACCAGGCACTTTGCGCATACTGCAACACGTCGGAGAGCATGGTGCCCCACTCCGGCGTGGGCGGCTGCGCCCCCATTCCGAGAAAGCCCAACGCCGCCATATCAAGGATGGCGTTGGAGAAACCTAATGATGCCTGCACGATCAGCGGTGCCAGGCAGTTAGGCAGAATATTGACGAACATCTGGCGCAGCGTACCGGCCCCCGCCACGCTGGATGCGGTGACGTAGTCGCGGTTCACTTCCACCAGCACGGCAGCACGTGTCAGACGGATATAGTGCGGCAGGGCGACGAAGGTGATCGCCAGTGAGGCGTTCACAATCGACGGGCCGAAGATGGCCACCAGCACCAACGCCAGCAGCAGGCTTGGCAGCGCCAGCATGATATCCACCAGACGCATGATCACCGCATCGACGACGCCGCCGAGGTAACCGGCCATCAGGCCAAACACCACGCCAAGAATCAGCGACAGCACCACCACTAAACAGCCAACCAGCAGCGACAATCGCGCGCCGTACATCAGACGAGACAGCACATCGCGGCCCACATCATCGGTGCCAAAGATAAATTTCCAGCTGCCACCGTCCTGCCACACCGGCGGATGCAGCAGCGCATCGCGGAACTGCTCCGACGGCGCGTGCGGCGCCAGCACATCAGCAAAAATAGCGATCAGCAGCATCAGAATGATGTAAACCAGGCCAATCACCGCGCCTTTATTACGTTTGAAGTAGTGCCAGAATTCCTGAATCGGGGTCATCGGCTTGGGTGCAGCGCTTACGCTTGCGGGATCAACAGTTGTCATGATGCCCCCCTTATTTCTTATGTCGAATGCGCGGATTGACCACGCCGTACAACAGATCAACCAGCAGGTTGACCACGATGATCAGAATCGCCACCAGCAATACGCCGCCCTGCACCACCGGATAGTCACGGCGCTGCAATGCTTCGATCAGCCAGCGACCGAGTCCCGGCCACGAGAAGATGGTTTCCGTCAGAATCGCGCCCGCCAGCAAAGTACCGACCTGCAGACCGATAACCGTCACCACCGGCAGCATGGCGTTACGCAGTGCGTGCACCACGATGACACGCATACGCGTCAGGCCTTTGGCGCGCGCGGTACGGATGTAATCTTCCCCCAGCACTTCCAGCATTGAGGAGCGCGTCATACGCACGATCACCGCCAGCGGGATGGTGCCCAGCACAATGGCCGGCAGAATCATGTGCATCACCGCATCTTTGAAATCGCCCGCTTCGCCCCACAGCAAGGTATCGATCAGCATAAACCCGGTCAGAGGATGGCTGTCGTCAAGGAAGATGATGTCACTGACACGCCCGGAAACCGGCGTCAGGTTCCACTGCACCGACACCAGCATGATCAGCATGATGCCCCACCAGAAAATGGGCATCGAGTAGCCGGTCAGTGAGATGCCCACCGCCGTGTGATCAAACACCGAGCCGCGTTTTACCGCCGCCAATACGCCAACCGGAATGCCCACCGCAATCGCGAAGAGCATCGCGCAGATGCCGAGTTCCAGCGTGGCTTTAAAACGAGGGACGAACTCATCCCATACCGGGATACGGCTTTTCAGCGAGATACCGAGGTCACCGTGCAGCACACCATTAATGTAGGTGATGTACTGTTTCCACATCGGCTGGTCGAGGCCAAACTGGGCCATCAGCTGGGCGTGACGTTCGGGAGAGATACCGCGTTCGCCGGCCATGATCAGTACCGGGTCGCCGGGGATCAAATGGACAAACGCAAAGGTCAGTAAGGTAATACCGATAAACGTTGGGATGACAAGGCCCAGACGTCGGAGTATGAATTGCAGCATAAGCCGGGTTCTCAGTCATTTCCCGTGACGTTGCCGCCAGGGACTACATTGCTCACAACACGCAGCCGACAAAGCCGGACGCGACGCAAGAAGCGCTTCAATATAAGAAATTAGCCGGAAAAAAAGTGCGGAATACGGGCGGCAAAGGTGCCGCCCGAGGGCCAGCAGCGCTGGCCCAGACCGCGATAATCCGAAAGGTTATTCCTGGATATCGACGTTTTCGAAGTGATGTTTACCTAATGGATCAACCACATAGCCACTCACTTTCTTGCTCACTGGCTCATATACGGTTGAGTGAGCAATGATCAGTGCCGGAGCCTGGTCATGCATCACAACCTGAGCCTGTTTGTAGAGCTCAATACGTTTGTTGTGATCGGCTTCAGCACGTGCAGGCTGAATCAGATCTTCAAACGGCTTGTAGCACCAGCGTGAGTAGTTAGAACCGTCTTTGGCCGCGGCACAGCTAAACAGGGTGGCGAAGAAGTTATCCGGATCCCCATTATCACCGGTCCAGCCCATCATTACGGTCTGGTGTTCACCGGCTTTAGCGCGTTTCAAGTACTCGCCCCACTCGAAGGTGACGATTTTGGCTTTCACGCCAATTTTCGCCCAGTCAGCCTGAACCATTTCCGCCATACGACGAGCGTTCGGGTTATATGGACGCTGAACCGGCATCGCCCACAGGTCGATAGAGAAACCGTCCGGCATGCCCGCTTCTTTCAGCAGCTCTTTCGCTTTAGCAGGATCGTAAGCGTAATCTTTGATGTCGTCGTTGTAGCTCCACATGGTTGGTGGAATCAGGTTTTTCGCGGCCTGGCCAGCGCCCTGATAAACGGCATCAATAATGGCTTGTTTGTTCACCACCATGGTCAGTGCCTGACGCACTTTCACGTTATCCAGCGGTTTTTTCTCGGTGTTAAATGACAGGTAACCGACGTTCAGACCAGGCTGCTCCATCAGGTTAATTTTGTCATCTTTCTTCATGCTGGCGATGTCAGCCGGGTTCGGATACGGCATCACCTGGCACTCACCCTTCTGCAGTTTGGCGTAACGCACAGACGCATCAGGGGTGATGGAGAACACCAGACGATCAATCTTCGGCTTGGTGCCCCAGAAGTCCGGGTTGGCTTTGTACAGAATGCGCGAGTCTTTTTGGTATTGCTGCAGCACGAATGGACCAGTACCCACTGGATTGAGGTCCAGCTTCTCTGGGGTGCCGGCTTTCAGCATGTTGTCGGCATATTCTTTTGACAGGATTGAGGCGAAGTCCATACCGAGGTCGGCAATGAACGGCGCTTCTGAACGGCTCAGGGTGAAGCGTACGGTGTAGTCGTCAACTTTCTCGATTTTCTCGATCAGCTTCGGCATATCCATACCTTCGAAGTATTCGTAGCTGCCGCCCGATACACCGTGGTACTTGTTGTTTTTGTCGAGCTGGCGCTCGAAGGAGAACACGACGTCGTCAGCGTTGAAGGTACGCGTTGGCTTGAAGTCTTTGGTGGTTTGCCACTTCACGCCTTTACGCAGATGGAAGGTATAAGTTTTACCATCTTCGCTAACGTCCCATTTTTCAGCCAGGCCAGGCTGCAGCTCGGTGGTACCGGTTTTGAACTCAACCAGACGGTTGTAGATCGGCACGGAGCTGGCATCGTAAGTGGTACCCGATGTGAAGAGCTGCGGGTTAAAGCCTTCCGGCGAACCTTCTGAACAATATACAAGGGTTTTCGCCTGGACACCCGCGGCAACAGTCATAGCAATCAGGCTAAGACCGACCTTCAGCATCCTGGATTTAGCCAGGGAGTTGATCATGTTTTGCTCCATTGTGATGTGATGTTGTGTGCGTCGCCCGACCTCTGAATTTTTTTATGCGGTTCGGGCAGCATGCGAGTGGTTTTTTTGTCATCCGATAGCCAATGGCTCCTCAGAATCGCCCTACTCTGCATGTTATTGACGCATCAATTTGTCAACAGTTGCAAAGAACGTCAATACAAGGTGGGGTTATTTACACAGAGTGTGAGTAAGTGCAAGCAACGATAAAAAACAGGGTTATTGCGCTGAGCCAAAATTTAAAAAGGTGATAAAGCGCGCAATGCCGCGTGATTATCTGGCTATGTAGTCAAATGACAGTGATTATCACCGCTAAAAAACACACAAAAGTTATTGGTAAATGTCGAATATCTGAACGATTCTCCGTGCGTTATGACGTTCAGGCAGCGAAATATGCTGGTGTATTGGCATAAGAAATCAGCAAAAAGCAAGAATCGGTCATAAGAAGAATGTGTCGCGAATTAAGCGTGCAGGGTTGATTGCGTGAGGGGTCAAGTTGGTAAAGTGGGAATAATGGCGGGTAGTGACGGTTATTTGAATGGGAAGGGCAATAGTAGGTTTTATTGCTTTTGGTTATCTGCGCTGCTCAGAGAAGGCGGCTCGATCGCAAAGACGGCGTAAATACATCCCTGTAGCCTCGACCGCCGCATCCCTGCGGCGAACGCTTTGCTCCCCGAGCCGCCTTCCCATCGCTCATCAGCAATGATTCCGCTGTTTTGAAAAGCTGCACGCACCTAATCTGCATCATGTTTTCTTTTTGCAGCACGCACAGAACCGAATTTTCGCTTCCAAAGGCCCGCACAGAATCAGATGAAGGAGGGAATGCGGGGCCGCGGAGTAAAGCGTTACACGCCAGGGATGGCGTGTGTCGAGCGATCAGGGACGAGACAGCGACTTTACGCAGCGGCCCCGTATTCACTCCTGGCTGCACCGGTTTCGCTTTTGAAACCCCGCACAGAAGCAACAGTTTAACCTCTGGACACACGCACAGAGCCGAATGCCAGCTTCTTAAAGCCTGCTCATAATCAAACGAAGGAGGGAATGCGGGGCCGCGGAGTAAAGCGTTACACGCCAGGGATGGCGTCTGTCGAGCGATCAGGGACGAGACAGCGACTTTACGCAGCGGCCCCGCATTTACTCCTGACTGCACCGGCTCCGCTTTTGAAACCCCGCACAAGAGCGTATTCCACCGTGACTGCACCGGCTCCGCTTTTAAAACCCCGCACAAGAGCGTATTCCACCGTGACTGCACCGACTCCACGATCAACAGACGAAAAAAAACCTGCTTTTTCAAGCAGGTTTCTTCAAATATGGTCGGCGAGAGAGGATTCGAACCTCCGACCCACTGGTCCCAAACCAGTTGCGCTACCAAGCTGCGCTACTCGCCGATGGGGGCGAATATTACTGCTCCCCCATGGGAGCGTCAATCCCTTTTCCGTAAAATCCGCCCGATCGCCTGGAAAGCAAGCAGTGCTGCAAAAAGCCCTGCCGCTCAGTACCTTCCAGAAAACACTTACAGCGTTTTGGCTGGCGTCGCCGCGGGTGCCTGACACCAGTTATTCGCCGCTTTAATCCCGCCATCCGGTGAACTGTAGCCGAGGCAGCCTAAAATGGTATCAAACAACTCAACGTGACGATGGGTTTTGCCTACACGCTGCTGCGCCTGGAGACGCTCAAAGTTACTGCGGTTGGTCGAATCCTCCAGATACTTATCAGAGGCCCACACCATCATCGGCACGCGGAACTGCTCCGGCGGCGCCATCTCACGCGGCGTACCGTGCAAATGCATGTTCTCACTGATCGACTCACCATGATCAGAGGCATAAAACACAATCGCCTTCTTATCACGTAGCTGATCGAGCACGCTATCCAGCATCGTATCGACGTAAAGAATCGAATTGTCATAAGCGTTAATCAACTGCGCTTTACTACAGGTCTCATCCACGCCCATACATTCCGGCTGATATCGTGCAAAGCTGCGCGGATAACGCTGTGAATACAGGTAATGCGAACCTTTAGTGTGCAACACCACCAGATGCTTACCTTTCGGGAAACGTTGCAGTGAAGCCTGTAGTTCCGGCACCAACAGCATGTCATCCACCGCTTTACCCTGATTACGCTTCTCAGAACCGATCTGCTCACGGAACGAGAAGTTGTTCATATCGGCATTATCGTAGAACCACACTTCACTCTGCATGGCGAACAGCTCAGAGGTAAAGCCCAGCTCTTTCATCACTGCAAAAACGTTCTGCTCTTTCAGCGTGCGGCCAGGGTTATCCATGGTGCCGCCTTCGCGCACAAACATACAGCGCAGCGACAGCTTGGTGGCGGTATCACAGGATTCACCACGGAATGCCACCAGATTCTTCTCTTTAGAAAGCTTCGGCGTGGTATCGCGGTCATAGCCCAGCAGACCCATATGATCCCAGCGCGTGGTCTCGCCAATCACAAACACCACATAGGTGTCATCGATGCCCGCTGGCGCAACGTAGGTAAACTTCTTCGCCGGATCCAACAACTCAGCGCCATCCACCTCTTCATCGACTTTCGTCCAGGCAAACAGCCCTAATGCCGCGATCCAGTTGGAAGGGAGATACGAGTGCGCCACCACCCCGCCGTAGCTCGGCAGGTCGATATTGGTGATCTCTTCATTCACTTTTTGCAGTTTGTCGAAATAGCGAATCGGCAACCACACCAGCGCCACACTCAGCAGCATGATCAGCGCAGGCTTGAGACGCTGGCCTGGCGTTTTCAATTGCTCGATTAAAGTCTGGCTGAGGTTATTGCGCCAAATCAGCAGCAGCGGCAAGGCGCTAACCAGCACCATCCACATCACAAAGCGCATGCCGACCACTTCTTTCGAGAGATCCACATCGGTTGTCATCACCGACGCCACGATGCCGTAGCCGATCACCACATTAAAGAAGGCCATGTAATAGGCAGAAGCGACCGAAATCACCACCGTCAGGCTGGCAAGGATACGATAAACCCACTTGCCGCCCAGCGATAACAGACGCATCAGGAAGAACGTCAGCAGGACTGCAGCGGTCACTTCCGCTACCGCTGAGAGCCAGTTAGAGAGCGTGGATTTCGTTAAGAAGCCGTCAAATCGGCGATAAAAAATCGGCAAATTCAATAAGATGCCGAGATAGAGCGCAAGCAATAGCGACAGCTTTTGCTGCGTTAACGTTTTGATATAATTCATTTACTTATTCATTCCTGACCCGGTGTCAATAAACTAACCTTAAATGTGACTATTTAAAGTCAATAGAGTTCGTCCGTGAGAGAGAAAAGCGCAAGCAGCGAGCAGGAACGGGACGAATCTGAACCGGAACGGCAATGAGGGCGCATGCAGCGCAGCAGTAGAACATTTAACCAATGGTAAGACCAGACAATTATTGATCTGACCCCATCAAATGATAAAAGGCTCCAGACGGAGCCTCTTTGTAAGACTGGCAGCAACCTTAGCGGATGATGTTCAGGGTCACATCAATGTTGCCGCGCGTAGCGTTAGAGTATGGGCAAACAATGTGTGCCGCATCTACCAGCTTCTGCGCTTCGGCTGCATCCATCTCTGGCAGGTGAATATTCAGTTTGGCTTCGATACCAAAACCGGTTGGGATCGGGCCGATACCCACTTCACCTTCAATCCACGCATCTTTTGGCATGGTGATTTTGTCGCGACCGGCGACAAATTTCATTGCACCCAGGAAACACGCTGAGTAACCCGCAGCAAACAGCTGCTCTGGGTTAGTCACTTCGCCGCCTGCGCCGCCCATCTCTTTTGGCACGCCCAGTTTCACATCCAGCACGTTGTCAGAAGAAGTAGCACGACCATCACGGCCGCCGGTGGCTTTGGCTTTTGCGGTATAAACAACTTTTTCTAAAGACATGATAACCTCATTATTCGCTATATAATCGCGCACTATGTAAATGCGCGCAGTTTTGACGTTGATATCAGGGATGCCATCAGGATGACATCCGTAATGCTTTATTTGGCGCGGTTAAGATGGCTACGCAAATCATCCAGCTGGTTTTTCAATGCCAACAGCGCATCATCGTCGCAGGCCGTGGCACAGCGCACCGCTTCAGGAATACTTTGCGCACGTTCACGTAGCGCACGACCCTCATCGGTTAGGGTCACTACCACCTGACGTTCATCGCGGCGCGAACGCTGACGACGCAATAAACCCGCGGCTTCCAGGCGCTTCAACAGCGGCGTCAACGTGGCTGAATCAAGGAACAGCTGCTCACCAATCTCTGATACCGTCACATCATCCTGATTCCACAACACCAGCATCACCAGATATTGCGGATAGGTAATTTCCAGCTCAGCCAGCAGCTGGCGATAGACTTTGTGCATCGCGAGATTCGCGGAATACAGTGCGAAGCAGAGATGTTGATCAACCTGGAGTGGCATCTGCTGCACTTTTTTGTCATCTTGATTACTGTTCATGCGATTCAATATAGATAGCGCGCTAGATAATTGCAAGCGACTTTATTCCGGAGAGTGAAAGATGCGTGATTCACTGGAAGAGCAAGCGCGCCGTTATGCCACGCAAGCACATGCTGCTGCGGGTCAGCGTCGCAAATACACCGATGAGCCTTATATCGTGCACCCGGCTGCGGTGGCCGAACTGGTGCGCAGCGTCACCGATGATGAACAGATGATTGCCGCCGCCTGGCTGCATGACACCGTTGAAGATACCCCCAGCACGTTACAGGATATTGAAAGCCACTTCGGTTCGCGTGTTGCGCAGCTGGTCGATATGCTGACTGATAGCACTCAACCCGAGGCGAAAAACCGCGCCGCTCGCAAACTGGCGCACTTCCGCCATACCGCCGAAGCCTGCCCCGATGCGCAAACTATTAAACTAGCAGACATCATCGATAACACTCGCGCTATCGTCCAGTTCGATCCCAATTTTGCCCGCATCTATCTGGTCGAGAAGCAGATTCAGATTCAGCTGCTGAATCAAGGGGATCAACAACTGTGGAAGCAGGCTGAGCGGATTATTGAGCACGGTCTTGAGCAGCTGGCGCAGCCACCACACAGCGTGCCAGAGAGTTGGTTTGTGAAACAGGCGGCGAAATACGGCGGATTGAGCTAAAAAAAACCCGCCGTGCAGGCGGGTCAGAGAACCGATAGTCTTTTTACTCGAGCAACTGCCGCCCCAGATAGGGATTGGCTTGCAGCAGTTTCATCAATTTACGCGCCGTAGCGGATGGGCGCGTGCGTTGCGCCTCCCAACTTTTTACAGATGAAACGCTCACCCCCATCACGCGGGCGAATTCATCCACCTGCATGCCGGTCATTTCGCGTAAACGCTGTGGCTCGGGAACGGATACTGCGTTGAGTGTAATTTCTGATACGGAAGGCTGTGCATCACGTGTCAAAACAATCTGCTCAAGGCTACTCAATAACTCGACCATTGGATCTTTTATTTCCATAGAGAACTCCTTTAAAACTCACTATGAAGCACGTGAAAGTAGAGAGGTAAGCGCCACCAGGCGCTGAAACTCGGCCATATCAGGCTGTATCCCGCAGCGGTCTTTTTAATTTTTTATTAAACCGTTACGGGACACAGCCTGCTGCACACTGCGAAAAGATGTCATAGCAATGCAACAATCAGCCGGGTTACTAATTATGGGTCAGATCCCCGGCTTTGCTGCCTGATTACTGATTATTTTTTATTCTTACTTATGTCACAGAGGAATCAATCACCATAAGCAATTGACCCGCCTGAACTTGCTGCCCGGCCTGCCGATAGAAACTATGGATTTTTCCACTGACTGGCGCCACGATCGGGATTTCCATTTTCATTGATTCGAGAATGCCTACCGTGGCGCCCGCTTCAATCTCACTGCCTTCATCAACCAACCACTGCCACACGCTGCCCGCCACCTGGCTCTCTACCGGACTACACCCTGCAGGCACCGTAATCTCTTCCGAACTCTGTTCTTGCAGCTGGCTGTCGAAGGTGAATTGCCCTTCAGCGCGCCAGCGTGTCAGTTCACTGTCAAAGGCCTGCTGCCGTTGCTGCTGGAAGGCGTCGATCTCCACCGCTTGCTCCACCAGCAACGCCTGATAATCTGCGAGGCGGAATTCGTCCTCTTCGCTACGCAGCGGATAGTCACCCCACGGGAAACGCTCGCGAATGGTGAGTAACTCTTCGGCGCTGACCGGATAAAAGCGTATTTGATCGAAGAAGCGCAGCAGCCACGGTTGGGTGAACGCCGAGGTTTGTCGATCGCGGTTCCACATCTGCATGGTACGTCCGACAAACTGGTAACCGCCCGGCCCTTCCATGCCGTATACGCACATGTAAGCGCCGCCAATCCCCACCGAGTTCTCTGCCGTCCAGGTGCGCGCCGGATTGTATTTGGTGGTAACAAGACGATGACGCGGATCGAGCGGCGTCGCCACGGGCGCACCGAGATAGACATCGCCCAGCCCCATCACCAGATAGGCGGCACTGAACACGATCTCCTTCACCTCATCAATGCTGGCCAGGCCATTGATGCGGCGGATAAACTCAATATTGCTGGGGCACCAGGGCGCATTAGGGCGTACAGACTGGCTGTAGCGGGTAATGGCTTCGCGACAGGCCGCGTCATCCCAACTGAGCGGTAGCCACACGGTGCGTGAAGGCACGGCAGCTTCGCTTAAGTCACCCAGTGCATAATCAATGTGCAAAATTTGCGCCAACAGCTCACTTCTTACACAGCGTTGCGCATCGTAGTGCACCTGTAGCGAACGGATGCCGGGCGTTAACTCCAGCTGTCCCGGCAGCGGATGGGCTTCCAGCTGTTGCATCAACGCGTGTACGCGGAAACGCAGCGCGATATCCAGCATTAAATCGCCATACTCCACCAGCAGGAATCGGTCACCTGCCGCACGCACGCTGAGCGATGGACGCCCGTTTTCTGCCGCATGATGGTGCAACAGCGGATCAATAAGGGGCAGTGCCGCATTCACTGTAAGCGGTGCTGATTGCAGTTTAATGATCGTTTCGCGTTGCGCCTGTGCCAGTCGATCGGCATCACTCAGATCGATCGGCATGAAGCGTACCCGATCCCCGGCTTTGAGCTGTCCGAGTTTCCACAGATCGGCCTCGATCACCGTGGCCGGGCAGACAAAGCCCCCGAGCGAAGGACCGTCCGGGCCGAGGATCACCGGCATATCACCGGTAAAATCCACCGTGCCAAAGGCATAAGCGTTGTCGTGAATGTTGGAGGGATGCATGCCCGCTTCGCCGCCGTCGCTACGGGCCCAGGTCGGTTTGGGGCCAATCAGACGGATGCCGGTACGACTGGAGTTGTAGTGCACCTGCCACTCGGCGGCAAAGAACTCAGTAATGTCCTGATCGGTAAAGAAGGTTGGCGCACCGTGCGGGCCGTAAATCACCCGCAGTTGCCATTCACCGTTGAGTTCCGGCACCAGCTCGGCAGGTAATTCTGCTGTCGCCAGCACCTGCGGATCGGCGAGGTGCAGCACGTCGCCCGCCCGCAGGGCGCGCCCGGCATGACCACCAAATTTTCCGAGGGTGAAAGTGCTGCGGCTGCCGAGATAATGTGGGGTATTCAAGCCACCCGCCAGCAGCAAATAACTGCGGCATCCTTCACTGACATCGCCCAGCGTCAGGGTTTGCCCGGCCTGCGCCGTGACGATCTGATGCATCGCCAGCGTCTGCTCATCCAACTGCGCGTTAATCGGTGCCCCGGTCAAAACAAAACTGCACGCCTGATTAAAACGCAGCGTCGGGCCGCGCAGGGTGATCTCCAGTCCCGCCGCCTGCGCGTCATTATTCAATAAGCGATTACCCAACTGGAATGCGCGGCTGTCAAATGGGCCAGAGGGCGGCACACCAACGTGCCAGTAACCGACGCGGCCAGGCGCATCCTGAACCGTGGTTAAGGTGCCGCCGCTAAGGATATCCAGCGTCGGCGGTTGCCATTGCACGCCGCCCAAAGTGGCGGTAATGATGCGGCCCTGCTGCACTTCCGGCAGCGAGCAGAGATGGCGCAACCACAGCAGATTGGTTTCGATGCCGTACAGCTCGGTGGCATCCAGCACTTGCGCCATGCTGCGCAATGCCTCTTCACGATTGGCTGCATGCACGATTACCTTCGCTAGCATCGGATCGTAAAACGGTGAGACCTCCATGCCGGTTTCCACGCTGCTGTCGATGCGCAGCGTGGCATCATCAATCTTTGCAGGAAACTGAACGTGACTGAGCAAACCGGCACTGGGCTGGAACTGTTTGGCCGGATCTTCTGCGTACAGACGTACCTGAATCGCATGGCCTTGCGCTTCGGTCGATAAGGTGTGGAGCGGCGGCAACGTTTGCTGCGCCAGCTCCACCATCCAGCGCACCAAATCCACGCCGTACACCATTTCGGTGACGCCGTGCTCCACCTGCAAACGAGTGTTAACTTCAAGGAACCAGAACTGCTGGC
Organism: Pantoea sp. alder81; assembly: GCF_020179835.1. Classification (GTDB taxonomy): domain Bacteria; phylum Pseudomonadota; class Gammaproteobacteria; order Enterobacterales; family Enterobacteriaceae; genus Pantoea. The sequence goes on from NZ_JAIUDA010000007.1 coordinate 124,172, forward strand.
TGGCATCATCGTAGACATACTCCACGGTGCCTGCGCTACGGTAGTTGACCGCACGCGCCAGTCGCACCGCAGTCGCTTGTAGCTCGGCGCGCACTGTCGCACTCAATCCCGGTGCGGGCGTCTCTTCCAACACTTTTTGGTTGCGACGCTGAGCAGAGCAGTCACGCTCGCCAAGGGCAATCACATTGCCGGCCCCATCGCCAAAAATTTGCACCTCAATGTGGCGCGCGCGGGCGATAAACTTCTCTAAAAATACGCCATCATCGGCGAAGTTGTTGCCTGCCAAACGCTTCACGCGGGTAAATGCGGCATTGAGCTGCCCGGCATCATCACAGCGCTGCATACCGATGCCACCACCGCCCGCGGTGCTTTTTAGCATCACCGGGTAGCCAATCTGTTCCGCCATCACTCGTGCTTCGTCCAGCGAAGTCAGTAAACCGCTGCCCGGCAGCAGTGGTACCTGATTCTCCTGCGCCAATGCACGCGCACGATGTTTCAAACCAAACGCCGCCATCTGCTCAGCACTCGGGCCGAGGAACTGCACGCCTGCCGTTCCACAGCGCGTGACGAAATCGGGATTTTCACTGAGGAAGCCGTAGCCCGGATGCACAGCCTGCGCCCCGCTCTGCGCGGCAATCGCCAGTAATTTTTGCTGATTGAGGTAGGTGTCTCGCACCTGCCCGTCTCCCAGCGACCAGGCTTCATCGGCCAGACGCACATGCCGCGCGTGGCGATCGGCCTCGGCGTACACCGCAATCGCGCGGATATTCATGGCTTGCAGGGTACGGATAATGCGCACGGCAATCGCGCCACGGTTGGCAATCAATACGCGATCAATCATGAGTGAAATCTCTTATTACGGCAGGTCGTCCTGCGTGGACAGTGACGGCAAAAAACGGGTCGTCCCGTTGCGTCAAAGCATCACCACACGCTGACTAAGATCGGCGTAGGGTTGTAACCGTTACAAGGGTTGTTGAGCTGCGGGCAGTTGGAGATCAGCACCAGGATATTCATCTGCGCCACCATCTCGACATATTTACCGGGGGCAGAAATGCCATCGGCGAAGGTCAAACCCCCGTCGTGCGTCACCGGCACGTTCATAAAGAAGTTGATGTTGTGGGTGATATCGCGACGCGTCAGGCCGAATTCCGGCTTTTCGGCCACCGCCAGCATCCAGCTGTCACGGCAGGAGTGCATATGGCGCTTCTCCAGATCGTAACGCACCGTGTTGCTCTCACAGGAACAGGCGCCGCCCAGCGTATCGTGGCGACCGCAGGTATCAGCGGTTATCGTCAGCATCGGGCGATCGGCGTTGGAGCGCAGCACGCTGCCTGCACTGAGGAACACATTCTTTTGCCCGCGAAGTGTATCGCTCATGCTGTAGCGCTCGGCGGTGTCGTCGGCGTTGAAGAACAGGGTATCGGCAGCCTGATTCCCCTCCAGATCGGTGATTCTCAAGGTCTGGCCCGCTTCGATGCGCTTCAACCAGTAATCACCAGCATTCACCTGCTGCTGGAGTTGCGCTTCGGCGGGATTAAGTAAGCTTTCAGTGATCATCAGATTTCTCCTTGCAGCTGATAGAGCGCGTTGTTGCGCAGGCCGCGCTGGTTTTCGGCACGCGCCAGGCAAATTTCCGGCAGTGGCGCGCGTTGGGCGTCCAGTGTGATCTGCACCGGCTGGCGCGGATACTCGCTGCTGGCGCTAAGCGGATGCGGGCAGGTGTGCAGAATCACCAACGTGTCCATGGCAAAGCGCAGTCGCACCTGAGCGCCTGCTGCGCCCTGTTTTTCCAGTTGCAGCGTGCCGTTATCATCGGCGCGCACCTGCGCAAACAGGTTGAGGCATGAGGCCATATCACGCTGGCCAAGGCCGTATTTCGCCAGCTCAACGAGGAAGCTGTCGTAGCCGTTTTGATGGCGCAGATTGCGTGCCTGCTGATAATCGCTGGCACCGAAACGGGCAGAGGTTTGTTCAGCATTCAGCGTGCCGCAGACGCTCTCATGCCAGCCGAAGCTGTCCTCTTCGATGCCGCAAAAAATGCGTCCCATATCGGAGTAAAGGCAGTGCCCGGCCGTCAGGCGGAAAGTGTGCTGACACTTCAACGTATCGGGCGCGTTGTAGCGTTCCAGTAGATTTTCCGGGTTGTAGAACAGCATGCCGACGTTGGCGCCGCCTGCGATATCGGTCAGCGTCAGCGCCGTACCGCTGCGCATCACCAGCGACCAGTGCGATCCCGCCGGTAACAAGGTTTGATAAGCGTTCATGTGGTGCTCCTTTAAGCCACCTGCGGCTCAGACGACAGCGCAGCGTCAGGCTGTGTGCGATCCAGCGGCAGGTCGTAAGTGATGGTCGCGCCCCAGGCTTCCGGCGCGTGCGGGTCATGACGCAGTTTGTCGAACACCAGCAGGCGCGAGGCCAGGCTGAAGCCCTCTTTCAAATCGTGCGTAATCATAAAAATGGTCAGGTTGTGCTGCTGCCACAGGCGAGTAATCAGCTGGTGCATCTCGTGGCGGATGCCGGGATCGAGCGCCCCAAAGGGTTCGTCGAGCAGCAGGATGCGCGGCTGCTTCATTAACGCCTGCGCCAGCGCCAAACGCTGTTGCATGCCGCCAGAGAGCTGATGCGGGTATTTACTCTGCGCCTGCTCCAGGCCGACCTGCGCCAGCATCGCCTGCGCACGCTGACGGATCGCCTGGCGCTTTTTACCCCACACACGTCCCAGCCAGCGAGCGCTGCTGAACTCTTCCGCCAGCATCACGTTGCCCAGCACTGTCAGATGGGGAAACACCGAGTAGCGCTGAAACACCACGCCGCGATGGGCATCGGGCTCATCGGGTATCGGTTCGCCATCCAGCAGCAGTTGGCCTTTGGTCGGTGATTCGGTGCCGAGTAGCATGTTGAGGAAAGTGGTTTTGCCACAGCCGGATGCCCCAACAATCGCCACAAACTCGCCCTGCTCCACGTTGATGTTGAGGCGCTCCAGCACAACCTGATCGCCGTAATGTTTTTCGAGGTTTTTCAGTTGCAGTAAAGGCATCGCTCGCTCCTGTGTCATTTCGCGTGATACCACGGCCAGCAGCGACGGCTGATCAGCCGCAGCAGCAGGTCGAGGATAAAGGCCAGCAGCGCAATCCATGCCACGTAAGGCAAAATCACATCCATCGCCAGGTAACGGCGCATCAGGAAGATGCGATAACCCAGCCCTTCGGTGGCGGCGATGGCTTCGGCGGCAATCAGGAACAGCCACGCCGACGCCAGCGACAGGCGCACCGCATCCAGCAGGCGCGGCATCATCTGCGGCAGGATCACACGCCACAAAATCTGCGCGCTGTGTCCACCCAAGGTCTGCGCTTTCACCAGCTGCTCACGCGGGATTTTCTCCACCTGCAGCTGCAAATCACGCGCAATCAACGGGGTAATGCCGATCACGATCAGCACCACTTTTGACACTTCACCAAGGCCAAAACAGATAAACAGAATCGGCAGAATCGCCAGCGGTGGCACCAGCGCCACCACTGTCACCAGCGGTGCTAATACCGCCCGCACCACCGGTAACGCGCCAGTGAACAGGCCAATCGCCAGCGCCAGCAGTGCGCTAATCGCCACGCCGCTCAGCAGACGCATCAGGCTGGCGGCGGTGTCGGTCCACAGCAGATACTCACCGGTGCGCGGGCTGGGCTGAAACGCCATGCGACTGATGGCGTCGCCCATCGCGTTAAACCCCGGCAACAGTTTGTCTGCGGCATTCAGGCTGAGACGCGCATCCGACGCGAACAGATAGACCAGCAGCAGCGCCAGCAGCGGCAGGATGCCAAGCAGCAGGCGACCGAGCGGCAGCGGTTGGTAGTTGATCAATTTACGCATCGGCATCGTCTCGCTTAGAGCTGACCAGCGGCGGCCAGCTTGGTGTACTCATCGGTGAAGCGCAGTTTCAGGTTATTGGTATCACCCCAATGACCTGCTGGCGTTTCCACGCCCACCACATCGGCGCTCGGTGCCCCTTCGCCCAGTAAACCGTGCTTGAAGGAGAACTCCGCGACCAGCTGCATGGTGGCTTTCAGCTGTGGGCTATCGACAAAATCGAGGGTGGTTTTGGCATCGCTAAACAGGTGGGTGGCGGCCAGCTGCTGATCGAAGCCCGTCAGATCGGTGCCAGAAGCCTGCGCCATTTGGGTGCGGGCGGCTTTGGCGCTGTCACTCGGACCAGACATGGTTTTCAGGGTTTCGTACCAGGCACCGGTCAGGGCTTTGCCGAGCTGCGGATACTTTTTCAGCGTGGCGGTGTTCACTACCAGCAGATCGAGGATTTCCCCCGGAATCTGCGCGGAGGAGAAGATCAAATGGCTGTCCGGTTGCTTTTCTGCTTCGGCCAGCAGCGGGTTCCAGGTGACGATAGAGTGGACGTCAGCCGTGCCGAACGCCGCCACCAAATCAGCATCGGCGGTGTTCACCACTTTGACATCCTTCTCGCTCATGCCGGATTTCTCCAGCGCACGCGCCAGCAGATAGTGTGAGACCGAGAGTTCGACCAGATTGATGGGCTTGCCTTTCAGCGAGGCAATGTTGCCTTTGCCTTTCAACAGAATGCCGTCATTGCCGTTGGAGTAGTCGCCGACAATCAGCGCGGTGCTGTCCACGCCGCCGGTGGCAGGAATGGTCAGCGCATCCATGTTGGTCATGGTGCAGCCGTCAAAACCACCGGCGGTGTACTGATTCACCGATTCGATGTAGTCATTGACCTGCACAAACTGGATGTCGATGCCGTATTTATCGGCCCATTTTTTGACGATGCCGCTCTGCTGGGCGAAATCCCATGGCATCCAGCCCGCGTAAATGGACCAGCAAATTTTGAAGGAGGGTTTGTCGGCGGCCAGCGTATTGACGCTGAACAGCGCGACGGTGCAAAGCAGCAGCAAGCGAAGGCAGGCTTTGATCATGATGGTTCCTCTGGCGTTAACGGGCGAAAAAAAGCAGGAGGCGGCGAGCAACGATCTCGCTTTCCTCCCGGGCTTTTGTCCCGCCGTGTAACCGTCAGAGGACGGTCGGTCACTCTCGGACCAGCATCTTTCGACCGGAACCCTAGTGACCCATTGCAAATTGTCTGGCGACGTCGGTTGCCCGCTATCGCTCCTGCATCTGCATAAACACATTCAAAAAAAGTGCCAATGTTTCAATCCATTGAAAAATATCATTATTCACGTAATTTCCGGCTCGAACGGCTCGCCTGGTGCACAGTCATGCAGCGTGGGCGCACCAACATGAAGCGTACGTCCCCGCGAGAATATTGATGCACCTCGCAGTTTTAAACGAAGCCCGAAAAAACTTTTACTTACTGTTCAAAGGGTTATTCCTGTCACGCGCCTGTCATCTTTGAACCAATCCAATATTGGTTCACTTCTTGCCTAAGCTGAGAAAGCCGATTGTTCAGCCTTTCATCAGTAAAAGTGCTGGTTAATCCGGGATTACCGATCTTTTTCTGATGCTTAAACAGGCGAACCAATCATGAGTCACACGTCAGATAGCGCCCGCAACTCCAGTTCCGCTCTGGAGCAACTGCGTCAACTGATCCAGCAACAGGAGCAGCAGCCCGATCGCGCGCTGCCCACGGAACGTGAACTGGCGGAGCGCTTTGGCGTGGGACGCCGGGAGATCCGTCGTGCCCTCGATGTGCTGGAAGAGGAGGGACGCATCTGGCGCAAACAGGGCAAAGGCACTTTTGTTGGCCCCGCCGCACCGGTACAGCCGCTAGCGCTGCACGATCTGCCGCAGCAGTCGAACCTGCTGGAAGTGATGGAAGCGCGTTTGCAACTGGAGCCAGGGCTGGCACGCCTGGCTGCCCTACGCGCCAGTAAAGAGCAGATTGCGCTGATGAAGCGCCTGCTGGAGCGCATGAATGGCATTACGGCACCGGAGGATGGCGACCAGCACGAACTGTGGGACAGCGCCTTTCATCGCGCTATCGCGGAAGCCGCCGGTAATCGCTTGATGCTGGGCCTGTTCGACGCCGTGGATGCAGTGCGCCGCGATCCAGGTTGGCAGCATCTGCGCGTACAGGCACGCACCCCCGCTCGCCTCAACAATTACGACGACCATCATCAGCGCCTGGTGAATCACATTGCGCAACGCCAGCCGCATGAAGCCGCTGCCGCGATGCGCGAACACTTACTGGCGCTGCAACAGGCGCTGCTCGAAGCGCTGTACCGCCATCAAGAGGAGACGCCATGAACGATCACCCGGTGCTTGCCGTTCGCAATCTGCGTGTGCAGTTTCGCGGTTCACCCGTCACGGTATTGGACGATATCTCTCTGACGCTGCATGCAGGTGAAACGCTGGCGCTGGTCGGCGAATCGGGCTGCGGCAAAAGTATCACTTCACTCACCCTGATGGGCCTGCAACCCGCCAGTGCGGAGATTTTACAGGGCGAAATGCAGTTCGATGGGCGTAGCCTGCGCGATCTCAGTACCAACGACTACGCCAGCCTGCGCGGTAATCAGCTGGCGATGATTTTCCAGGAGCCGATGACCTCACTCAATCCGGCCTTCACCCTCGGCGACCAGCTCAGTGAAGCGGTGATGCGCCATCGCCACGTCAATCGCCGCACAGCGATGGAAGCCGCGCTAACCATCCTGCAAAAAGTGCAAATCCCCGCGCCGGAGATGCGGCTCAAAGCCTATCCGCATCAGCTCTCTGGCGGCATGCGCCAGCGCGTGATGATCGCCATGGCATTGATTAATAATCCAAAGCTGCTGATTGCCGATGAGCCAACCACTGCGCTCGACGTCACCATTCAGGCACAGATTCTGGCACTGTTGAATACCCTGAAGCAGGAAACCGGCACTGCGGTATTGATGATCACCCATGACCTGGGCGTAGTCGCGGAAGTCGCGCAGCGTGTGGCAGTGATGTACGCCGGTCAGGTAGTAGAAACCGGCAGTGTGGAAGCGATTTTTAACGATCCCCAGCATCCGTACACCATTGGCTTGATGGGTTCGATTCCCAGCCTGAGCGCGCGCAGCGGCGCGCTGGCCACCATTCCTGGCCAGGTTCCGCTACCGGAAAACATGCCCGCAGGTTGTCGTTTTGCCAACCGTTGCCCCTTTGCCGAACTCCGCTGTCAGCACAACCGCCCAACGCTGCGTGCGCTGGCTACCGATCATCAGGTCGCCTGTTTCCGCGCGCCGCTGGAACAGCATGTCACGCTGGGAGAGATCGCATGAAACCGATTTTAGAGTGCCGCGATTTAAGCAAAACCTTTGCCGGGCCCAACCGCCTGTTTAAGCACAATCGCGGCGTCACCGCAGTCGATCGCGTGTCGTTGCAGGTGATGCCGGGCGAAACGCTGGCGATTGTTGGCGAATCTGGATCGGGTAAATCAACCCTCGGCCGTTTGCTGCTACGCCTGCTGGCGGCCAGTGCCGGAGACGTGTTTTATCAGGGCGAAAGCATTACCGATGCCAGCGGCGCACGCCTGAATCAACTGCGCCGCGAACTGCAAATCATCTTTCAGGACCCCTTTGCCTCATTGAATCCGCGCATGACGGTGCAACAGATTGTCGGCGAGCCGCTGTGGCTGCACGAAAAACTGAGCCGGGAAGCACGCCACGATCGCGTGGCGGAGCTGCTGCGCACCGTGGGTTTACCGGCAGCCTGGGCCGAGCGTTATCCGCATGAGTTTTCCGGCGGTCAACGTCAGCGTATTGGTATTGCTCGTGCCCTCGCCTCTCAACCCAAACTGCTGCTGGGCGATGAACCGGTTTCCGCCCTGGACGTTTCCGTGCAGGCGCAGGTGGTGAACTTACTGGAGAGCCTGAAACAGCAATTTGGCCTGACGATGATCATCGTGGCGCACGGTCTGGCGGTGATTCGCCATATGAGCGACCGCGTGGCGGTGATGTACCTCGGTCAGATCGTGGAAGTCGCCACGGTCGATGAGATTTTTGACGCACCGCTGCACCCCTACACCCAGGCGTTGATCGCTTCTGCGCCGCAGATGCAGCCAGGGGCCAACCGCCAGATTCCGATGCTGCAGGGCGATCTGCCCAATCCTGCCAATCCGCCCACCGGCTGTCGTTTTCACACCCGCTGCCCTTGGGCGACAGCGGATTGTCGCCAGTTTGAACCGATCAACCAGGTGCTGAGCGGTGGCCGCCAGATTGCCTGTCATCGCTGGCAGGAGATTAACCGCGATCGCAGCGTCATCGTGATAGCACCGCCTTCTGCCGCCTTTTTACGTCGCCGCGCGCTGTTTGAGCAGGCGGTCAAGCAACAAGCCTAACCCTCTGGAGATTCGCCTGTGAAGAAAGCTCGTATACCCTTACTCACGGCCTTAAGCGGCCTGCTCTTGCTCGGTGCCAGTGCACACAGTCAGGCGGAAAGCGTGATTCGTATCGGGCTGGGTGCCGATCCGGACATGCTCGATCCGCATCTGGCGCGCACCTATTACGGTCGCTTTGTGTTTGCCGCCATGTGCGACCGCTTGGTGGATGTGGATGAGAACCTGAAAGTGGTGCCCGGCCTGGCAACGGATTGGGCATGGAGTGATGACGGCAAAACCCTGACCATGAACCTGCGCGATGGCGTGACCTTCCAGGATGGTGAGAAGTTTGATGCCAACGCGGTGAAATTTAATATCGAGCGTGCGCTGACGCTGCCGGGCTCGCTGCGTAAAAGCGAAATCTCCTCTGTCGAAAGCGTGGAAGTGAGCGGTCCGATGCAGGTGAAGTTGCATCTGAAAACGCCGGATGCCGCGCTGCTCAGCCAGCTCACCGACCGCGCCGGCGCGATGCTGGCCCCGGAAGCGGCCAAAAAACCGGATTTCGCCACCCACCCGGTCTGCTCCGGTCCGTATCAGTTTGCCAGCCGCGTGCAGCAGGACCGTATCGTGCTGACGCGCTTTGAAAACTACTGGAATAAAAGCGCTTACCACTTCGATAAAGTGATTTTCCTGCCGATCCCGGATGCCTCAGTACGTCTTGCCAACCTGCGCGCAGGCGATCTCGACCTGACAGAGGGCGTGGCGGCCAGCGATGTGAAAACCGTGGAGGGCGACAGCAAGCTGGCACTGGCCAAAGTCACCGGCCTCGGCTATCAGGGCATCACCTTCAACATCAATAACGGCAAGGTTGACGCTAACAGTCCGCTGAAAGATCCGCGCGTACGTGAGGCCTTCTCGCTGGCGATTGATCGCGACGCGCTGAATCAGGTGGCGTTTGAAGGCTTATATACCCCATCCAATCAGGCGTTCTCACCGGTCAGTGCCTATCACGTCAACACACCCATCCGCACACGAGATGTGGAAAAAGCCAAAGCGCTGCTGAAGGCGGCGGGCGTGACCACGCCGCTCAATCTGACGCTGTTGGTGACCAATAACCCAACGGCACAGCAGGTCGGCCAGGTGATTCAGGCGATGGTCGGTGAAGCGGGGATTAACCTCAACTTGCAGATGAGTGAGTTCGCCAGCTTGCTGGATCGTCAGCAGCGCGGCGATTACCAGCTCAGCTTATCTGGCTGGTCAGGCCGTCCCGATCCCGATGGCAGCATCTATTCGTTTATTAACAGTAAAGGCACGCTCAACGACGGTCGCTATAGCAATGCCCAGGTTGATGAGTGGCTGAACGCCGCACGCCTCACCAACGATCAGGCGCAGCGTCAGGCGCTGTACACCAAGGTGGTGAACCAACTGCAAACCGATATGCCGATTGCCTATCTCTACTTCGAGCCGCGCATTTTTGGCATGACGAAAAAACTGCAGGGCTTTAAAGCCTGGCCTGATGGTCTGGTGCGCCTCGCGGGTGTGAGCATGGCGCAGTAAACCGCTGAGGAGCGATGATGCTGGAACTGATTGTTAAACGCTTATTGCTGGCGATCCCCACGCTGCTGCTGGTGAGCATCATGGTGTTTGCGCTGCAAAAGCTGCTGCCGGGCGATCCGGTGCTGGCGATGGCGGGTGAGGAGCGCGATCCGGCGGTCATCGCGCAGCTGCGGGCTGAATATCATCTGGATGATCCGATCTCCACGCAGTATTTCGCGTGGATCGGCAATGCGCTGAAGGGTGATTTGGGCATGTCACTGCGCACCAAAGAGCCGGTGACCTCGCTGATCGCCAGCAAACTGCCGGTGACGCTGGAGCTGTCGCTGCTGGCGATGATTATTGCGCTGGGCACGGGTATCAGCATGGGCATTATCGCGGCGGTGCGCAAAGATACGTGGGTCGATCACACCACCAACTTTGTCGCACTGTCCGGCATATCGGTGCCGCACTTTTGGTTGGGCATTCTGCTGATCCTGCTGTTTTCCGTGCATCTGCAATGGCTGCCGGCATCGGGCTTTGTGCCCATCAGTGAAGATGTGGTGCAGAACCTGAAAACCCTGCTGCTGCCTGCGTTGGTGCTGGGTACCGGCCTGGCCGCCACGCTGATGCGCCATACAAGGGCGTCAATGATCGGTGTGCTCAAGGCCGATTACATCCGCACCGCGCGCGCCAAAGGTTTGCTGGCGCCGAAAGTGGTGCTGAAGCACGCCTTCCGTAACGCACTGATGCCGATCGTCACGCTCACGACCTTGCTGTTTGGTGAACTGCTGGGCGGCGCGGTGTTAACCGAGCAGGTTTTCACCCTACCCGGCTTCGGCAAGATGATTGTCGATGCGGTGTTTAACCGTGATTACGCGGTGGTTCAGGGCGTGGTGCTGGTAGTGGCGATCGGCTTTCTGCTGCTGAACCTGCTGGCGGATGTGCTCTATCTGTTAATCAACCCGAAAATGCGAGGCTAACCATGAGCGAGGTGTTAACAGCAGGCGCAGTGCCTGCGGTCGCAAAGCCCAACCGCCGGGTGCTGAAGAAATTTCTGCGCAATAAGAGTGCGCTGATCGGCGCGGTGATCGTGCTGCTGTTTGTTGCCGTGGCGCTGCTGGCGCCCTGGCTGGCTCCAGCCGATCCGATCAAGGCGAATTTCCTTGCCGTGCGCAAAGCCCCTTCCGCGCTGTTCTGGTTGGGCACCGATGAGCTGGGCCGCGATATTCTGTCGCGTTTGATTTGGGGCGCCCGCACCTCACTGCTGGCGGGCTGTATTTCGGTGATGATTGCCATTTTGATTGGCGTGCCGCTGGGCTTGATCGCCGGTTACTGGCAGGGTTGGTGCGATGGCATTATCTCGCGCTTTATCGAAGCGCTGCTCGCTTGCCCGTTTCTGATCCTCGCTATCGCCTTGGGGGCGTTTCTTGGCCCGAGCTTATCCAATGCGATGATTGCTATTGGGTTATCCGCCATGCCGATTTTCGCCCGGCTAACGCGCGGCCAGGTGATTGCTATCCGCCATGAAGAGTATATCGAGGGTGCCCGCGCCATTGGTTTGCCGGACCGCTGGATCATCCTGCGTTATGTGCTGCCCAACGTGCTGTCACCGATTCTGGTGCAGGCCACGCTGGCGATCGCCTCCGCGATCATCACCGAAGCCAGCTTGTCATTTCTCGGCCTAGGCCAGCAGCCGCCGTCACCTTCATGGGGCGCGATGCTGAATACCGCCAAAGGCTATCTGGAGCAGGCGCCATGGATGTCAATTTTCCCTGGGCTGGCGGTTTTTCTCACTGTGCAGGGCTTCAATCTACTGGGTGACGGACTGCGCGATGCGCTTGATCCACGCAATGACTCACATTAAGGAACCGTTATGAGCGATTTGGATTTCAACGTTAGTTATGCCTCGCACCGCGCCCCGATGATGGGCCGCAATGCGGTCGCGACGTCTCAACCGCTGGCGGCACAGGCGGGGATGCGCATGCTGCAACAGGGCGGTAATGCGGTAGATGCGGCGATTGCTACTGCGATGGCGCTCACCGTACTGGAACCGACCGGCAACGGCATTGGCAGCGATGCGTTTGCCATCATCTGGGATGGGAAAGAGTTGCACGGTTTGAATGCCTCGGGCCGGTCTCCTGCCAGCTGGAATGCAGAGCGCTTTGCCGGGCAGAGCGCCATGCCGGAGATCGGTTGGGAAGCCGTCACCGTGCCGGGTGCGGTCTCCGCCTGGATCACGCTGGCCGAGCGCTTTGCCACGCTGCCGCTGACCACGCTGGCACAACCGGCCATCGAATACGCCCGTGACGGCTTCCCGGTTTCGCCGCTGATCGCCCATCTATGGCAGCGCGGCTACAACAAACTGAAATCTCAACCGGGCTTTATCGATTGTTTTGCGCCGGACGGCCACCCACCGCGTGCCGGTGAACTGTTCCGTAACCCGGCGCAGGCCGCCACACTGCAGAAAATCGCCGAAACCAATGGAGAAGCCTTCTATCGGGGTGAGCTGGCCGAGAAAATGGTGGCGTTTGCCGAGCAGCACGGCGCGGCACTGAGCATGGCCGATCTCAACAACCACCGCGCCAACTGGGTAGATCTGTTATCGCGTCCGTTTGCCGACGGCTCGGTGCAGGAGCTGCCGCCCAACGGTCAGGGCATCGCCACCCTAATCGCACTGGGTATTCTGGAGCAGTGGGACATCGGTAGCTACACGCCGGATTCCGTACCCTGGCTACATCTGTCGTTCGAAGCGATGAAGCTGGCGCTGGTCGATCTGGATCGTTATGTCACCGATTACGACCATCTGGAATTCCCGGCAGAGCTGCTGCTGAGTGACAGTTACCTCAAACAGCGCGCCCAGCTGATTAATCCCGATCAAGCCGGTGATTTTACCTTCGGCTCCCCGCAGCAGAGCGGCACCGTTTATCTCTCCACCGCCGATGCCAGCGGCATGATGGTCTCCTTTATTCAGTCCAACTACATGGGCTTTGGTTCGGGCGTGGTGGTGCCGGGCACCGGTATCAGCTTGCAGAATCGCGGCTGCGGCTTCTCGCTCGATCCGCAGCATCCGAACGTGGTGGCCGGCAGCAAACGTCCGTTCCACACCATCATTCCGGCGTTTGCGCTGGATGCGGCAGGTCAGCCATTAATGTCGTTTGGCGTGATGGGCGGCCCAATGCAGGCACAGGGACATCTGCAGCTGGCGCTGCGCATCATGCAGCACAAGCAGAATCCGCAAGCGGCAATCGATGCACCGCGTTGGCGCGTGGAGCAAGGCCGCGCGGTGGTGGTGGAACCGGGTATCGACCGTAATGTGCTGGCGAAGCTGCGCGAGATGGGCCACCAGATAACGGTGGAAGACCCGCTGCAGAGCTACAACTTTGGCGGTGCGCAGGCGATTGTGCGCGATCCGCAGGGCTTCTATATTGCCGCCACTGAAAGTCGCAAGGATGGACAAGCGCTGGTGTTTTAAATCAAAACCTAAGTGGGCGCACCAGAGTGCGCCTTTTCCCACCCTTTGCCGCCTCTCAACCCGTTGTACACGCCAGTCCATTGCACTATCCTTTAGGACCATTCCCACCGAATCGAATTTAGCCATAACAGGAGTTCAACATGGCGTCAGGATTATCCCGCATCTGGATGCGTACCGGCATGCTTATGGTCAGTGCACTGGTTGTAATGCAACTTACCGCCTGTGGCGACAAAGAAGGCGATCAGCGTAAAGCTTTCTCCGACTTTTTACAGAACACCGCAATGCGTAGCGGCGAGCATCTGCCAAGCCTGAGCGAAAACCAGAAGCAGACTTTTGGCAACTACGCGGGCGATTACGCCATTCTGTACGGCTTCTCTCAGCAGGCCAATCAGGCGGTTGAGCAAGGCATGCGCCCTGTGGTCGATGAACTGGCCGCGATTCGCGTGCCACAAGACTACCTGACCCGTCGCGACAGTCTGCGTCAGGCCAGCGGCAATTTGAGTGTGTTGTCGCAGCAGATTCAGAGCGCCAAAATGCAGGCCGACAGCAGTAAAGCCACATTGAAGCAGCCAGATGACCTGAAGAAAGTGTATGACAGCGTGTACGCCAAAGTGGTGACACAGCCAGCGGGTACTTTAATTCCGCTGCTGCCTCAGCTGCAGGCGTTGAGCCAGGCGGCGGTGCAAACCGGCGATTATCTGCAGTCGCAGGGCACGCGCGTGACCTTTAACGATGGCGGCGTCCAGTTCCCGACGCAGGATCAGGCCACGCAGTACAATACCCTGATGAGCAACCTTTCCAGCAATGCACAAGCCCTGACTCAGGCGCAAAATGCCGTGCAGGGTGGTTTGTAACTTCGCTTTTTAGGCACTCAGAGGCGACCAAAAGGTCGCCCCTTTCCTGACAAACTCTTCAGTTCATCTTTCAGATATTTCGTCACTTCCTTACACCTCACTTATCTGCATCGCTATTGTGTGATCTGGCGCATTTTCGACCAAAAATAGTTTGTGATCTTAATCACACTTATGAAACAAACCATACGGCCATAAAGGTGACTTAAGTCACATTTATCTCGTTGTTTTGTTTAAAATTTCGCCTTCGTACTTTTCTTACACCCTATTTATGTGATCTTCATCACCTTATAGCACCCTGACCACCCCAATTTTGCGTGATCTGAATCACACTTAACCCGGATGCTACGCAGCGTAATAAACTAGTGCTAGAGTCCGCGTGCATACAGTGATGCCACGGCCCGCGCCGGAACGGCTCAATAAAAGTCTTAACAAAAACAACCGCGCTCTTATTGCAGCGCGTCTCAATAAGGGGTGGGTTTATGTCCTCATCAGCGAAGGTCAAGGTTCAGAGCTTTGGTCGTTTTCTGAGTAACATGGTGATGCCAAATATCGGTGCGTTTATCGCCTGGGGTATCATTACAGCACTGTTCATCCCAACCGGATGGATTCCAAACGAAACGCTGGCGAAACTCGTCGGCCCCATGATCACTTACCTGCTGCCATTGTTGATCGGCTTCACCGGTGGACGCCTGGTAGGCGGCGATCGCGGCGGTGTGGTCGGTGCAATCACCACCATGGGCGTGATCGTTGGTGCAGATATGCCAATGTTCCTCGGCGCGATGATTGCCGGTCCGCTGGGTGGTTGGGCGATCAAAACCTTTGACCGTATGGTTGATGGCAAGATCAAAAGCGGCTTCGAGATGCTGGTTAACAACTTCTCAGCCGGTATCATCGGTATGCTGCTGGCGCTGCTGGCGTTTATCGGCATCGGTCCACTGGTTGAAGGTCTGTCGCACATCCTCGCGGCGGGCGTAAACCTGATGGTGCAGAACAACCTGCTGCCACTGACCTCTATCTTTGTTGAACCGGCGAAAATCCTGTTCCTCAATAACGCCATCAACCACGGTATCTTCTCTCCACTGGGTATCCAGCAGGCGAGCGAAGCCGGTAAATCTATCTTCTTCCTGATTGAAGCGAACCCAGGCCCAGGTATGGGTGTGCTGGTTGCCTACATGATTTTTGGTCGCGGTAGCGCCAAACAGTCTGCAGGCGGTGCGGCAATCATCCACTTCCTTGGTGGTATCCACGAAATTTACTTCCCGTACGTGCTGATGGCGCCACGCCTGCTGCTGGCGGTGATCCTCGGTGGTATGACAGGCGTGTTCACCCTGACCGTACTGAACGGCGGTCTGGTCTCTCCAGCGTCTCCGGGTTCAATCCTCGCGGTACTGGCGATGACGCCTAAAGGCGCATACTTCGCCAACATCGCAGCGATCATCGCGGCGTTTGCGGTCTCCTTCGTGGTCTCTTCTATCCTGCTGAAAACCAGCAAAGTGAAAGAAGATGACGATATCGAAGCTGCCACTCAGCGTATGCGTGATATGAAAGCGCAGTCGAAAGGCCAGGCCGTTGCCGGTTCTCCGGTCATCGCCGATGCCAACAGCGTTGATGTCAGCCACGTGCGTAAAATCATCGTGGCCTGTGACGCCGGTATGGGTTCCAGCGCCATGGGTGCAGGTGTGCTGCGTAAGAAAGTGCAGGATGCCGGCCTGAGCAATATCTCAGTGACCAACAGCGCGATTAACTCACTGCCGGGCGATGTGGATCTGGTCATTACCCACCGCGATCTTACCGAGCGTGCGATGCGTCAGGCACCACAGGCTCAACATATTTCACTGAACAACTTCCTCGATAGCGCGCTGTACAGCAATCTGACTGAACGTCTGATCGCCGCTAACCGCAGCGAAGCGCATCGTGAAACCGTGCAGACCACGCTGGCGGACAGCTACGATGACGGCAGCTCGAACCTTTTCAAACTGGGCGCGGACAACGTGTTCCTCGGCTTGAGCGCCAGCAACAAAGAGCAGGCGATTCGTTTTGCCGGTGAGCAGCTGGTGAAAGGCGGTTATGTTCAGCCAGAATACGTTGAAGCGATGCTGGAACGTGAAAAGCTGACCCCGACTTATCTCGGTGAGTCTATCGCTGTGCCACACGGCACCGTGGAAGCCAAAGACCGCGTGCTGAAAACCGGCGTAGTGTTCTGCCAGTACCCAGCGGGCGTGCTGTTTGGTGAAGAAGCCGATGACGTGGCGCGCCTGGTGATTGGTATTGCAGCTCGCAATAACGAACACATTCAGGTGATCACCAGCCTGACCAACGCGCTGGATGATGACAGCGTGATTGAGAAGCTGGCAAACACCACCAGCGTGCAGGATGTGCTGGATCTGTTGTCGCCAAAAGCGTAACAGCGCGTTTTAACTTCCCTGGGGCGGGCAAGCCCGTCCCACTTATACGGGGCGGATTTGCCCGCCCTTTCGTCATTTGATATGGGTCAAATTTATGAAAGCGTTACATTTTGGAGCAGGTAACATCGGTCGCGGTTTTATCGGTAAGTTGCTGGCTGATGCCGGTATCGAACTGGTGTTCGCGGATGTGAATCAGGTGGTTCTGGATGCCCTTAACGCCCGTCATGAGTATCCGGTTCATGTGGTTGGCGAGCAGGCAAAAGTCGAAATCGTTACTGGCGTTAGCGCAGTGAACAGCACCAGCGACGACATCGTCACGCTGATTGCTGAGGTTGATATCGTTACCACGGCGGTTGGTCCGCAAATTCTGGAACGCATCGCAGGTGGTGTGGCGAAGGGTCTGGCCAAACGCAGTGACAACGGTAATGTCCGTCCGCTGAATATTATCGCCTGTGAAAACATGGTACGCGGCACCAGCCAGTTGAAGCAGCACGTGCTGAAGGCACTGCCAGAGCAGTATCACGCGTGGGTTGAAGAGCATGTGGGCTTCGTGGACTCCGCCGTTGACCGCATCGTGCCGCCTTCTGAAGCCGGCAGCAGCGATCCGCTGGAAGTCACCGTTGAAACCTTCAGTGAGTGGATTGTCGATAAAACCCAGTTCAAAGGTGAATTGCCGAACATTCCCGGCATGGAACTCACCGACAATCTGATGGCGTTTGTAGAGCGCAAACTTTTCACACTGAACACTGGCCATGCCATCACCGCTTACCTCGGCCAGTTAGCCGGTCACGCCACCATCCGTGATGCGATTCTGGATGAGAAAGTGCGTGCCGTAGTGCAGGGTGCGATGCAGGAGAGCGGCGCAGTATTGATCAAGCGTTATGGCTTTGATGCAGACAAGCACGCTGCCTACATCCAGAAAATCCTCACTCGCTTTGAAAATCCGTATCTGAAAGATGATGTGGAACGCGTTGGCCGCCAGCCGCTGCGCAAACTCAGCGCGGGCGATCGCCTGATCAAGCCAACGCTCGGCACGCTTGAGTACAACCTGCCGCACGCGAATCTGGTGCAGGGCATTGCCGCCGCGATGCACTACCGCAGCGAAGCCGATCCTCAAGCGCAAGAGTTGGCCACATTACTGGCAGAGAAAGGTCCGCAGGCCACGCTGGCCGAGATCTCTGGGCTGGAAGCCAATAGCGAAGTGGTCACCTCAGTGGTGAGTGCTTACAACGCTATGGCATAATGCGCGCCTTTTAATAGCTCACTCGGGCGCGGTGCCAACCGTGCCCGTCGGCGGTAGTGGAACGATGCAGGCAATAATGGAAGAGAAGCAAGCTTTTGAAAACCGGGTGCTTGAGCGCCTGAACGCCGGTCGATCGGTGAGAAGCTTCCTGATCGCCGCCGTTGAGCTATTGGCTGAAGCGGTCAACCTGCTGGTATTGCAGGTTTTCCGCA
Source organism: Pantoea sp. alder81 (assembly GCF_020179835.1). Lineage (GTDB taxonomy): Bacteria > Pseudomonadota > Gammaproteobacteria > Enterobacterales > Enterobacteriaceae > Pantoea. Next base: position 142,148 of record NZ_JAIUDA010000007.1, read on the forward strand.
AAGACGATTATGCCGTGAAATATGCGGTTGAACCGCTGCTGCTGGGTGATGGCCCACTGGGCGAATTGTCGGTGCGCCTGAAACTGATTTACGGTTTGGGCGTGATTAATCGTCATGAGTATGAAGATTGTGAGCTGTTGCTGGCGCTGCGTGAAGAACTCAACCACGACACCAGTGATTACCGCTTCACTGACGATGAGATTTTAGGGCCGTTTGGCGAGCTGCACTGTGTGGTGGCGTGGCCGCCTCAACCTGACTTCACCCGAGACGACGAGGCATTACGCAGCATGCTACAGCAACGCTATCTGCAGATGGTGCGCTCTACCATGGTGTTATCGCTCACCGAGCTGATATCGCGCATCTCGCATAAGCAGGCATTTAAGAAGCCTGCCGTTTAAGCGTGCATGGTGTGAGAAATCCGCTCCGCTGCAAAATCGCCCCGTTTTGATGTATCCTTTGCCTGTTTTCCTTAACGAGTTTCCCCTGATGAAAGAACAAGAAAAAGCCGAGATCAAACTGCTCAGTGATCAACTGGACGCATTGAATCGCAAAGAACCCCAGCTGCTGGAATCTGGCGATGCCGAAAAACTTGGCGAGCTGCTGCGTGAAAAAGAGAAGCTGGTGCTGGAAATTGAGCGCCTGCGTGGCGTGCGTGAAGAAAAGCTCAGCAAAGAAGCACAACAGCTGCAGAAGCTGGGCTTCAGCCGTGAGATCACCAAGAAAGAGCAAGCCAACATGGGCGCATTCAAGAAAAGCGTGCGCGGCCTGGTGGTGGTGCATCCAATGACCGCACTCGGACGTGAGATGGGGCTGAAGGTGATGACCGGCTACGCAAAGCAGCCGTTCTGATACCCGATTACGCGGCGTGTGACACGTCGCGTTCTACGTTCTCTTCCTGCACAGGTTCAATTCCTGCTGCCTGCAGCACCTGGGTGTTCAACACATCCAGCAATGCATAGCGACGGCGATACTCCGCACGTTTCTTACTGGCGATCTCTTCCAGCGCTTTCCTTTCCATGTGCAGCGGCAATGTAAACAGTTCATCGGCCCGGGCTTCTCCGCCCAGTGACAGCCAGAACTCGCTGTAGCTGGCAAAGAATTTGTCGCCCTTACTGTGACGATAGCGCAGGCTGCGGAAAACATGCGTGGTATCCCCCACCGCAGTTATCGCTTGCACGCCACACTGCTGCGCCAGAATAAATACGGCTTCCATTAATAAACGTTTTGGGAATACGCCATGTGCGGCTTTGGTCGCATCACGGATCACGTCATTCGTAATGTGCTTACGCGGACCCTGTAAGCCACCGATTAATAGTGTGCGCTTACCCTGCTCCTGAATAATTGAAAAAGAGAGCGAGGCAATATTCATAGTTTGATAATGCAGTGTCAGGGTTATTTCACCTTCGCGGTCGAAATGTCCTGGGCAGCAATGAATGACAAATGCTTCGTCACTTTTTCCCTGCATAGCGGCAATCTGCTGCGACGTCGGGCTTAAAAGCAGCTGGCGCAGTTTGACGTTATCCAATTGATCTATCGTGACATAATGGTCAAGCAATGCCTGAGCACGCTGCGCCACGCTCAAGTCCGCGCGCAGGTAGGGACGATGCGGTTTGGCCGGCAGTAAGCCCTGCATCTTCAACAGTTGTGGCAGAAACGGCAGTTTCGCTAACTCGTTGAGGTAATTAAATGTGGTAACGGGAAAGATTAAAGACCTTAAAGCAAATTTAAAGCGGAACATACTGCTATTCCATAACTTATCAGGTCTGACTTTCCCGCTAATTAACGGCAAAAACAGAGATGCCGACGAATCTTTACTCGCCACAGGGGTAGTGATAGTAGACATAATTATTTTTCTTTCTTGTGATCAACTGCGGCTACTGTATGCCCCAAATTATCAACGACAGGTTAATAACGACCGTAACGGTATTGTCAGCAGGGGTAATATCGATGTGGTTTAAGAAGTGTTTAGATTTCGTAAAGAAAAAACCGGTGAAACAGGTTCACCGGTTGAGTGCGTTAGTTAGTGCCTGAACTTACTTAGCAGCAGCGAAACGTGCAGCCGCTTCGTCCCAGTTCACCACGTTCCAGAACGCTTTGATGTAGTCAGGACGTTTGTTCTGATACTTCAGGTAGTAAGCGTGTTCCCACACATCCAGACCAATGATTGGCTCACCGGATGCGCCAGAAATCGCTTCGCCCATCAGTGGGCTATCCTGGTTTGCGGTTGAAACCACAGCCAGCTTGTCGCCCTTTTTCACCAGCCACGCCCAGCCTGAACCGAAACGGGTAGTAGCGGCTTTCTCGAACTCAGCCTGGAATGCTTCAACGCTGCCGAAATCTTTTTCGATAGCGGCTTTCAGTTCGCCTTGCAGGCTGGTGCCCAGTTTCAGGCCTTTCCAGAAGAAGCTGTGGTTAGCGTGGCCGCCCGCGTTGTTACGCAGTGGACCTTTTTTGTCTGCTGGCAGCTGATCCAGTTTAGCGATCAGTTCTTCAACCGGCAGATTAGCGAATTCGGTACCTTCCAGCGCTGCATTCGCGTTGTTAACGTAAGCCTGGTGGTGTTTAGAGTGATGGATTTCCATCGTCTGCTTGTCGAAGTGTGGTTCCAGTGCGTCATACGCGTAAGGCAGGGATGGCAGTGAATAACTCATGTTCTTCCTCTCCATTTAGTGTTTTGCAGCATCACCTTAGCAGGGTGCCGCGTAAGCAGTCGGATCATTATAGTTAAAATCATGATCGGTAAAAGGGTTATCAATGCCTTAGTAATGATAAGGATTTGATGAATCTGGGAAAAGCACCGCACGCAGAGTGACATCTTATGTGTGCTGGGCGGCAGGCTTACATCTTGTGCGTGCTAGCACGCAGCTTAAGCTGTACCGGCAGTTCGTTGATGACGGGTGGCTCATCGCCCTTCAATGCGGAGAGTAAACGCTTGCCCGCCATGCGTCCCATTTCTTCATAGGGCAGTACAACGCTGGTCAGCGGCGGTGAGCATACCGCCGCTAGTGGGCCGCCACCGATGCTGGCAATCGCCAGCTGGCTTGGAATCGAGATGCCAGCGGCGTGGCAAGCCATGATCGCACCACAGGCCACTTCGTCACTGGTACAGATCAGCACATCCAGTTCCGGCCAGGTGAGACGGATCTCCGCCAGCAGGCTATGTCCGGCAGCAAAGGTGGGCATTTTGGGCGAGGTCACCACGCGGTGCGGCGCCTGATTCGATGCCAGCATGCCACTATGCCAGCCATTCAGCAGTTGGCGGAAAATCGTGGTGTTGGTTTGCGTGCACAGCAAGCCGAGATGGCGATAACCGCGTTCCACCAAACTCTGCACCAGTTGGCGAATCGCTTTGGCGTAATCGACGCCGATGCTAATCCCCGCTGATTCCTGATGCACCCCGCCGATATCCATCACCGGCAGGCCCGAGTTACTCAGCATCCGATGGGCTTCGGCAGCATTATCAAAATTGAAATGCACCATGGCGGCCGGATTGTAAGAAAGCAGCATCTCAATCAACTCGCTCTCTTCCGCCGCCGAGTGATTGGCTTCCGCCAGCATCATGTTGTAACCCTGCGGACGCAGTATCTCCTGCAGCGCTTCCGACACAATCGCGCTGCCCGGCGTGGCGAACGAAGGCACCACCATGGTGATCAGCTTCGACGATGCAGACGCCAGATTGCGCGCCTGGATATTCGGCACGTAGGCCAGCTCGGTGACGGCCGCATCAATTTTGGCGCGGATTTCAGGTGAGACTTTCTCCGGCATGCGCAACGCACGTGATGCCGTCATGGTGCTCACGCCGACCAAACGGGCAACATCGGCCAGTGTGCTTTTGCCGGTACCGCGCCGTTTTTTCTCTGCCATGCCTTCTCCTATCTCTACCCGTCATCATTCAAGCTGTGGCTGCGTTGGCTGCATGTGCTCACCTTAATCACCTACTGGCAAGCCCTCAGGGATTTACCCCTTTGCCGCCTTCCCCTGGCTCGAATCAGTTAGGGTAGCGCTCGCAAATTATTTCCGCACGCAGCTTAAAACCAAATGCGTCAACGTGCCACGTTAATAACCACAGATTCGGGCACGCCTCACCTGCTGAGGATTTTCAGATTCTCCGAGCATGTCAGGTGCTTGCAACGATGACAAATGGCCTGCACAAAAATGTTAGCGATAACACAGTTTTTAACAACATCCGTGTTAGCGCTAACTTTTGCGACAAACATCACAGAAAAGCGGTGAGAAAATCACCTAAAGTGCACTCCATCGACGAATAACCAGGAATTACTGATGCTCACTCAATGGCTGACACCACAACATATCCGCATCGTAGATCAGGTCAACGACTGGCAGGACGCGGTGCGTTTATCCGCTGAACCATTGCTGGCTGAAGGCGCGATAACGCCCGCCTATCTTGATGCTATCTTCACGTCGCACGCTGAGCTTGGGCCGTATTACGTACTGGCACCGGGCCTGGCAATGCCACATGCCCGTCCAGAACAGGGTGCGCGTAAGAATGGCTTGTCGTTACTGCATGTGAAGAACGGTGTGAGCTTTAAAGCGGATGAAAACGATCCGGTTAACGTCATCATCATGCTGTGTGCATTCTCAGGCGACGATCATATCCAGATGATCACTGCGCTTGCAGAGGTATTCAGCGACGAATCCCGCCTGCAGCAATTGCTGTCGGCTGCGACCTTGCCAGCGATTGAAGCTGTCATTTCAAATTAATCACCAGAGAATCCTATTATGAAAAAAGTATTGATCGTGTGTGGCAATGGTTTAGGTAGCAGCTTCATTGTGGAAATGAACGTAAAAAAAATCATCACCGAATTAGGCAAGGAAGCGGAAGTGAGTCATACCGATTTAACCACCGCAAAATCTGAGCAGGCTGATTTAATTATTAGCGCCAAAGACATTGCCGATCAATTATCGGGTCATAGCGCGCAGGTGTTTGGTCTGACGAATATATTAGATAATGCCAAAATTAAAGAGATTCTGGCGGAAAATCTGTAATAGCCCGATTTTACTCACATGGAGTAATTATGCTGCAATTCATCATCAAGGATGTTCTTGGAACACCCGCAATACTTGTCGGCCTCTTTTCCCTGATTGGTTTATTACTGCAAAAGAAACCGGTGTCGGATGTTATTTCCGGCACGCTGAAAACCATCATGGGTTTTGTGATTCTTATCGCCGGGGCCAACCTCATTGCGGCGACACTGACCATTTTCAGCCAGCTGTTTGAGCACTCATTCAATATTCAGGGTGTGGTGCCGAATACCGATGCGATGGCAGCGCTGGCGCAGAAAAGCTACGGTACCGAAACCGCGATGATCATGGTGTTCGGTATGCTGGTGAACATTCTGCTGGCGCGTATCACCCCGCTGAAGTACATCTTCCTGACCGGCCACCACACGCTGTATATGTCGGCGATGCTGGCGGTAATTCTGTCAGTCGGGGGCATACATGGCTTCTGGCTGGTGCTGATCGGTTCACTGATTCTTGGCACCATGATGGTGGTGTGCCCGGCCATTCTGCAGCCGTTCACGCGTAAAATCACCAACTCGGACGATTTGGCCCTTGGTCACTTCGGCTCAACCGGTTATCTGCTGTCCGCGCTGGTCGGTAAAGCGGTGGGCAAAGGTAGTCCATCAACCGAAGAGCTGAAGGTCCCGAAAACCCTTAACTTCCTGCGTGACTCCTCGGTGGCGATCTCGCTGACCATGATGATTCTGTTTATCGCGCTGGTGTTAGTAGCGGGTAAAGAGTTTACCGAAAGCCAGGTGAGTGGTGGTCAGAACTTCATCGTGTTCGCCATTATTCAGTCCATCACCTTTGCGGCGGGCGTCTATATCATCCTCGCCGGTGTGCGTATGGTCATTGCCGAGATCGTGCCAGCATTTAAAGGCATCGCGGATAAGTTAGTGCCGAACGCCAAACCGGCGCTGGACTGCCCAACCGTATTCCCGTTCGCACCGAATGCGGTGATCATCGGCTTCCTGTGCAGCTTCTCTGCCGGGTTGATCAGCATGTTCCTGTGCCCGCTGTTTGGTCTGAGCGTGATTGTTCCTGGCCTGGTGCCCCACTTCTTCTGCGGTGCCACTGCTGGCGTGTACGGCAATATCACCGGCGGACGTCGCGGCGCGGTGGTCGGCTCCTTTGTACAAGGGCTGCTGATCTCCTTCCTGCCCGCGATTCTGCTGCCGCTAATGGGCGACCTGGGCTTTGCCTCGACCACCTTCGGCGATGCGGACTTCGGCATTGTCGGCATCGTGCTCGGCCACATTATTTCGTTCTTCCATTGATGTCATAAAACAGCGCCTGCGGGCGCTGTTTATGTAATGAGGAAATAATCCATGAACGCTCAATTTTCACCGTCATTAATGTGTATGGATCTCACACGCTTTCGTGAACAGATCGAAGCGATGAATAGCACAGCGGCTTTTTATCATGTCGATATTATGGACGGCAGCTACGTAAAAAACATTACGTTATCACCGTTCTTTATTGAGAACCTACGTAAAATCACCGATGTGCCAATTGATGTGCATTTAATGGTCAATCATCCGGAAGATATTATTCCGATGTGCATTGAAGCGGGGGCGGATATTATTAGCTTCCATCCAGAAACCGCGAATAACAAAATATTCCGCCTGCTCACTGAGATTAAAGAGGCTGGACGTCGTTGCGGCGTGGTATTAAACCCAGCAACACCTGCCGAGAGCATTCGCGAATATGCACATCTGCTGGATAAGGTTACGGTGATGTCGGTGGACCCAGGCTTTGCGGGGCAGAAATTTATTCCGGAAACGCTGAACAAGATTCGCCAGCTGATTGCCATGCGCGAAGAGCACGGTTATCACTATCTGACCGAGATTGATGGTTCCTGCAATGCCCGCACCTTTAAGCAGATTGCCGCTTCTGGTGTGGATGTGTTTATCGTTGGCACTTCAGGTTTGTTCAATCTGGATGATGATGTGGCCCAGGCGTGGCAGAAGATGGAAAGCATTTTTGCCGAGGAAACGGCAGCCGCGTAATCCTTTCCAGATGCGCATCAATGCACACCCTACGAGAAATCTTCCGGGTCGCCAGTAATGGCGACCCGCTTCATCTTCCTGATACTGCTTTGGGGCAACCTTAGCCTTTTAGCGACCCAGCTCGGTCAGCGACTTATCCAGCGCACCCACCAGCCAATCAATATCAGACTCCTGGAACGCCAACGGCGGACGCAGTTTCAGCACGTTGCCATACGGCCCGGCCACTGATGTCAGCACGCGGTGATCGCGCAACTTCTCAGTGAGATCCAGCGCCAGCGCTTTATCCGGCGTTTTGCTGGTGCGATCCTGTACCAGTTCGAAGCCGATAAACAGCCCCGCACCGCGCACATCGCCAATGCTTTCATGGCGATCCATCAGCTTCTGCAACTCGGTTAACAGCCTGGCACCCACCACGCGGCTGTGCTCCTGCAAGCCCTCTTCTTTAATTACCGTCAACACCGCCTGCGCCGCCGCCATCGCCACCGGGTTACCGCCAAAGGTGTTGAAGTAAGGGATATCGTCGCTAAACGCTGCCAGCACATCACTCTTCGCCAGCAGGCCGGAAACCGGAATGCCGTTGCCCATGGGTTTGCCAGTGGTCACCACATCCGGCACCACGCCGTGACGCGCAAAGCCCCAGAACGCATCGCCGGTACGGCCAAAACCAGGCTGCACTTCATCAGCGATGAAGATACCGCCGTTGGCGTGCACCACATCTACCGCTTTCTGCAGGAAACCGCGTGGATTCGGCAAAACACCGTCTGAAGAGAAGATTGAATCTGCGAGGAAGCCAGCAAACTTGATGCCGTGCGCTTTCATGTCATCAATTTGTTTCTGGATTTCGTTGGCAAACCATTCGCCGAGATCCGGTGCATTGACGCGATAAGCATCGGGCGGTGAAACCAAACGCGTAGTGGCGGCCAACGGCTGACCGCTGCCCAGTGCCGGAGAGACGCCGGACGTCAGATCGCTGGTGCCGTGATAGGCCTCCTGCGACACAATAATCCCGGTACCGCCGCTATAGGCACGCGCGACGCGGATTGCCAAATCGTTAGCCTCTGAGCCGGTGCACATATACATGGCACGATCGATAGCATCGGGCGTGGTTGCCAGCAACTCTTCGGTGTAATCAAGAATACGTTCGTGCAAATAACGGGTATGGGTATTCAGCATCTTCATCTGCTGGTTTACCGCTTCAACCACGGCCGGATGGCAGTGACCAATGCTGGCCACGTTGTTGTACACGTCGAGATATTTGTTGCCTGCGGCATCCCACAAGTATTGCCCTTCACCGCGCACCAGATGCACCGGCTTACGATAAAACAGGCGATATGACTCGCCCAACACTTTGCTGCGCTTGTCTGTTAGCTGGCGGGTTGCCGCATCCAGACCGTCGGCGTGCTCAGCACGAAAACTGTTGGTGTCCATGATGGTGGAACGTGTAGCCATGGTAACTCCCGTTGCGAAGGTGAAGGGGTGCATGATGTGTGACCGTTGTCACTATCATGCCTGCTTTAACAACAAATGCAACCAAATACACAAATACAACCAAATACACATGACGCCGTGATGACACTCAGGTAAGCTTAGGCCCAGATTATTACGCTACAGGGAAAAGTCATGCTGCAGGAAACCCGCTTACATCGCATTCGAGCCCTGCTGACCACGCAGCATCAGGTCAGCACCGAGCGCATTATTAATGAGCTGGGCATTTCGCGGGAAACAGCGCGGCGTGACATTATTGAGCTGGAAGCGCAGGGCTTAGCGCGACGGGTACACGGCGGTTTAGTGGCGGTAGATAGCCAACCGGAACCACCGCTGCAAGTGCGGCGTAGTGCTCAAGCCAAAGAGAAACGTGCGATTGCCGTGGCGGCGGCGCAGCATTTGCAGCCGGGGCAGACGTTGTTTCTCGATGCCGGTACCACCACCACCATGCTGGCGGAACAGCTGCGCAGCATGTCCGGCTTGACCATCATCACCAACAGCTTGCAGGCCGCGCTGGCGCTGAGCGCCGCCGAAGAGCATGAAACGCTGAACAATCAGGTGATTTTGCTCGGTGGGATGATGATGGCGGGCGCGCAGCAGACGCGTGGAGAAATCACGGTCGGCGAGATTTACCGCTATCGCGCCGACGTCGCGCTGCTGTCACCGGTCGGTATTGATGCGAAAAATGGTGCCAGTAGTTTCCATCCGCATGAAGCGGCGATCGCCCGCGCCATGGTGCAGCAGGCTACGCGCACCCTGTTACTGGCCGATCACAGCAAGCTGGGGGTGATGAGCCGCACGGTGTACGCGCCGATTAATGAAGTGGATTTGCTGATTTGCGACAACGGCCTAGCCAAAGCAGGGGCATTAACCGCGCTCCAGCAGGCGCTACCGCAAGTGCAGGTGGTTTAACGGCTGAGAAAATAGCGATAGGCGAATTCGTTGAGTTCAGCGCGATTGCCCATCGCATGCCAGATACGCAGTTGACGTAAGCGCTCTTTCTTACGCATGGGCAAGTTTAAACCGTAAGTTTCCAGCGTTATCGCGGCAGCATACTGATTTTCAGCAGAACGATCAGGCGCGACAGCAACTTCTCCATTATCGAAATTACAGATGAAGTAGTCGTCAAAATTGTAGTTGGATAAATCGGGCTTAATTAATGCTTCATGATACTTTTCACGCTTCTGGCTTTGGCACATATCACAGCAGGGAAATAAATTTCCCCAGTCAAATGCCGATTCAGGGAACTGACTTTTAGGCTTGAAATGCTCCAGCGTTTCACGGCTTTCACTGCCAATAAATCCATCACAAAATGCACAATGATGCTGCGTCATCTCTAACAAGGCCTTGCGCACTGCTTGATAACAAGCCTCGGAAAACCAGCGAAATCGAGCTGCGGGATTTTGACTGCGCGCAATAATATACCGCGCAGTCCAACCCTGTTGGTGCTCTTCCAGACAGCAGGGCCACGATCCGCGTTGTAATTTGAACATTCCATGTTCCTCTTATTTGCTTAAACGACGTGCGATCTGCCGCAACTCCATTTCAATAATCATTTCTAACTCTTCACCGCGAGCGCGCAGCCTGTCCGCTAATGACATCAGTGCGGTATCATCTTTGGGATTTAGCAAATAATCATTACGTACGAGCTTAAATGACGTGAGTAATTTTTCAGTTTCAATATCAAAGCGCTCACCCACATCAAACACCTCTTCCAGAATGAGCTGAATGCTTTTTCCTGCCCCTGATGCGGTGGGCACGATCTCTTCAGGCACTGAAGCATCACGAAGAATATGGCGCTGAGGATCCGGCAGCCGATACACCCAGGCATCTTCTAGTGAGCCGACAACAAACGGAGAATGGGTAGAGACAAACACTTGTGCATTCGGCAATAGCTTTTGTATCGCAGGTAATATCCGGCGCTGCCATTTTGGATGTAGATGAATATCGACTTCATCAAGGAAGAGGATAATCGGTTGGGAGAAAATCTCTCGTTTCTGATTAAAGGGAATATCTTCCAGTCGTAGAGCCAGGTCTGCTACCCAGTGAATGATGGATTTCAATCCTTCCGGTAACGAATCAAACGAAATCTCGCAGCCATCCAGCAGGAATGCCACCGCTAAAGGATGACGCTGCAGTTTAAATTCGATGGAAACTTCGCAAATTTCAAAAATAAAGTCGGCGATCTTGTGCAGTGCAAATTGGTAACGTTTTACTTCTTCAGTTGAGTTATCCAGCTTTGATAAAGCAGCCTTGGTGATGTTATTGGCAATCCATTGTGCCAACAACGATGCCCTACAGGTATTTTCAAATGACAATGCTTTATCAAACGGTGAATCGTTAATATCAACGATAGCATTGACTCTGAACTGCCCCTGGACGCTTCGACTGCCGGAATAGGCAAAGGCAGCATAGGGAAACTGGACTTGATTGATCCTGGCGAATTTATCGTAATGGCGTGAATAGCGTTCAGTCAACGTACTAAAATTTTCATCACCATAATATCTCAACCCGCCAGCGCCTGAGATTAAGGCGTATTCACCTTTTTGTTCGCCCTGCTCTTCCAGAGAGTAAAACCCGTTGCCTGAAGCGAAGTTAAAGCCCACGTAGCTACTGTCACTCACAAACCTATTTTTTATTAATGGATCGACAGTTTGAGAGTCAAATATTGCCGCTAACGCATATAACACTGTGCTTTTGCCACATCCATTGGGGCCGGTAAAAATATGGATCTCAGCTTTACCGACATCACGCTGTGCGCTTTCAGCAGGTGGAAAATCAAAATGAGTATTTTCAAAAACACCGATGCCTTTCAGGGTCAGGCTTTCAATACGATGAGGCTGTCGCATTGCATCACATCCTTGTGGTGAATTCTGTTTCGTTAAACCAGGCGCTGCGGATGGCTGTACACCGTGGCGCGTCCCGGCTTACTAAACCCTATCAGCGTTAAATTACAACGCTCGGCGACCTCAACTGCGAGCTGGGTCGCAGCGGATACCGCAAATAAAATCTCCACGCCGCACATCGCGGATTTCTGCACCATCTCATAGCTGGCACGGCTGGAGACCAGCACCGCGCCCTGCTGCCACGGCTGCTGGCTGCGATGCCCTAGCAGTTTATCCAGCGCCACGTGGCGCCCGACATCCTCACAACCACCGAGCAATTCACCCTGCGGTGACATCCATGCCGCCGCATGCGTGCATCCGGTGAGATTGCCGATAGGTTGGTAATCTCGCAGTTGCCCCAGTCCGATATCAAGGTTCGCCAGATCGAAAGTTTGGGTAAAAGGCAGCGGCTGCAGCGGTTTACCAATCTGGTCGAGTTGTTCCACGCCACACACGCCGCAGCCGGTTCTGCCCGCCATGGCACGGCGCTGCTCTTTAAGCGCCATAAAGCGGCGGCTGGAGAGTTCGATCTGCACTTCGATGCCGTTGCAGCCGGGCACCACATCCATGCCGAAGATCTCATCGTGCTTATCAATGATGCCTTCCGAGAGCGAGAAACCGAGCGCAAACGCCTCGAGATCGTTGGGCGTGGCCATCATCACCACATGCGAAATGCCGTTATACACCAGCGCGATCGGCACCTCTTGCGCCAGCCAGTCGGTTTCCGCCGTGCTGATATCACGCCGCTGGCGCACCTGCGCCTGCACTGCGCCTGAGATCTCACTCACACTCTGATGACTTTCCTGTGCTTTAACTTTCACTTTGCTCGCCTCGGACAACAACCTCATTAAAGCAGTGGTATTATTTCGCTGCTATTCTCACACTGTTAGTTGGGTCATTGTGAACCGCGGCCCAACGCATCGCAAAACTAAAAATGTGAAGTAATGTCGACTCAAGGATTAACCATGAACGTCAGCCGAAGAAAATTCTTCAAGATTTGTGCTGGCGGTATGGCAGGGACATCGGCAGCACTGCTCGGCTTTACGCCGGATGTGGCGCTGGCGGAAACACGACAGTACAAGCTGCTGCGTGCCCGCGAAACCCGTAACACCTGCACCTACTGCTCAGTGGGCTGTGGCTTATTAATGTACAGCCTCGGTGACGGCGCGAAAAACGCCAAAGAGACCATTTTCCACATTGAAGGGGATCCGGACCATCCGGTGAGTCGTGGTGCATTGTGCCCGAAAGGCGCGGGTCTGCTCGACTTTATTCACAGCGAAAGCCGCTTAAAATACCCTGAGTATCGCGCGCCAGGCTCCGATAAATGGCAGCGCATTAGCTGGGACGATGCCTTTGATCGCATCGCTAAACTGCTGAAAACTGACCGTGATGCCAACTTTATCGCGCAAAATGCTGCAGGCGTGACCGTTAATCGCTGGCTGAGCACCGGCATGTTATGTGCTTCAGCCTCCAGCAATGAAACCGGCTACTTAACCCAGAAATTTACCCGATCGCTCGGCATGCTAGCGGTCGACAACCAGGCACGCGTTTGACACGGACCAACGGTAGCAAGTCTTGCTCCAACATTTGGTCGCGGTGCGATGACCAACCACTGGGTCGACATCCGTAATGCCAATCTGATCGTTGTGATGGGTGGCAACGCCGCTGAAGCGCATCCTGTGGGATTCCGCTGGGCGATGGAAGCCAAGATTCACAACAAAGCGAAATTGATTGTTATCGATCCACGCTTCACGCGTACGGCATCGGTGGCAGACTTTTACACGCCAATTCGTTCCGGCACCGACATCGCCTTCCTGTCGGGCGTGCTGCTGTGGCTGATGCAAAATGACAAAATCCAGCATGAATATGTGCAGGCGTACACTAACGCCAGCCTGATCGTGCGCGAGGATTATCATTTCGACGATGGCCTGTTCAGCGGCTACGACGAAGAGAATCGCAAATACGACAAAACCAGCTGGAACTACGAGCTGGGCGAGGACGGCTTTGCCAAACGCGATGACAGCCTGCAGCATCCGCGCTGTGTGTGGAACCTGCTGAAGCAACACGTTAGCCGCTACACGCCAGAGATGGTGTCACGCATCTGTGGCACGCCAAAAGAGGACTTCCTGCACGTCTGCGAGCTGATTGGTGAAACCAGCGCACGCGATCGCACCACCTCGTTCCTGTATGCTCTCGGCTGGACGCAGCACTCGGTCGGTGCGCAGAACATCCGCACCATGGCGATGATCCAACTGCTGCTTGGCAACATGGGCATGGCGGGCGGCGGTGTGAATGCATTGCGTGGTCACTCTAATATCCAGGGGCTGACCGACCTCGGACTGCTGTCACAGAGCCTGACCGGCTATATGACACTGCCGTCAGAGAAACAGACCGATCTGCCAACCTACCTCGCTGCTAACACCCCGAAAGCCACCCTGCCCGGGCAGGTGAACTACTGGAGCAACTACCCGAAATTCTTTGTCAGCATGATGAAAGCCTTCTTTGGCGACAAAGCGCAGGCCGAGAACAGCTGGGGCTTCGACTGGTTACCGAAGTGGGACAAAGGTTACGACGTGCTGCAGTACTTCGAGATGATGTCGCAAGGCAAAGTGAATGGCTATCTGTGCCAGGGCTTTAACCCGGTGGCGTCGTTCCCGAACAAACGCAAAGTGATCGCCTCGCTGTCGAAGCTCAAATTCCTGGTGACCATTGACCCACTCAACACCGAGACCTCGACCTTCTGGCAGAACCACGGCGAGTTCAACGATGTTGATCCGGCGAAGATTCAGACCGAAGTGTTCCGACTGCCCTCCACCTGCTTCGCGGAAGAGAACGGTTCGATCGTCAATTCCGGACGCTGGCTGCAGTGGCACTTCAAAGGTCAGGATGCGCCGGGCGAAGCGCTGAATGACGGTGAAATCCTCTCTGGCATCTATAGCCGTCTGCGCAAAATGTACGCCAGTGAAGGCGGTGCCTTGCCCGAGCAGGTGCTGAACATGACCTGGAACTACCAGACGCCAGACAATCCGGCATCCGAAGAAGTGGCAATGGAGAGCAACGGCAAAGCGCTGGCAGATGTTTTTGATGACAAAGGCACGCTGCTGGTGAAAAAAGGCCAGCAGCTCAGCAGTTTTGCGCAGTTGAAAGATGATGGCAGCACCAGCAGCGGCTGCTGGATTTTCGCCGGAAGCTGGACGCCGGACGGCAACCAGATGGCGCGGCGTGATAACACCGATCCGAGTGGTTTGGGCAACACGCTGAACTGGAGTTGGGCGTGGCCGCTCAATCGCCGCATCCTCTACAACCGCGCATCGGCCGACCCGCAAGGGAATCCGTGGGATCCGAAACGGCAGATCCTCAAGTGGGATGGCAGTAAATGGGGCGGGATGGATATTCCGGACTACAGCACCGCCGCACCGGGCAGCAATGTCGGACCGTTTATCATGCAGCCTGAAGGGATGGGCCGCCTGTTCGCGCTCGATAAAATGGCTGAAGGGCCGTTCCCTGAACATTACGAGCCGTTTGAAACCCCGCTCGGCACTAACCCACTGCACCCGAACGTGATTTCGAATCCGGCAGCACGCGTGTTCAAAGACGATCTGGCGTCGATGGGTAAAGCCGAGCAGTTCCCGTATGTCGGCACCACCTATCGCCTCACCGAGCATTTCCACTACTGGACCAAGCATGCGTTGCTGAATGCCATCGCGCAGCCGGAACAGTTCGTGGAGATTGGCGAGAAGCTGGCCAACAAGCTGGGCATCGTGCAGGGCGATACGGTGAAAGTCAGCTCCAATCGCGGCTACATCAAAGCCAAAGCGGTGGTCACCAAACGCCTGCGTCCGCTCGATGTGGATGGCAGAACCGTCGATACCATCGGCATTCCGATTCACTGGGGTTATCAAGGCATTGCGAAGAAAGGCTTTATCGCCAATACCCTGACGCCGTTTGTCGGTGATGCCAACACGCAAACGCCGGAGTTTAAGGCGTTTCTGGTCAATGTAGAGAAGGTGTAGGAGAACGTAGATGGCTTATCAATCGCAAGACATTATCCGCCGCTCCGCCACCAATGGTTTCACGCCTGCCCCGCAGGCGCGTAATCATCAGCAGGAGGTGGCGAAGCTGATCGACGTCACCACCTGTATTGGCTGCAAAGCCTGCCAGGTGGCGTGTTCAGAGTGGAACGACATCCGCGATGAAGTCGGGCATAACGTGGGGGTGTATGACAACCCAGCGGATTTAACTGCCAAATCCTGGACGGTGATGCGCTTCTCAGAAGTGGAAGAACACGGCAAGTTAGAGTGGCTTATTCGCAAGGATGGCTGCATGCACTGCGCCGATCCCGGCTGCCTGAAAGCTTGTCCTTCTGAAGGCGCGATTATTCAGTATGCCAACGGCATCGTCGATTTTCAGTCGGAACAATGCATTGGCTGCGGCTACTGCATTGCCGGTTGTCCGTTTGACGTGCCACGTCTGAATAAAGACGACAACCGCGTGTATAAGTGCACACTGTGCGTCGATCGTGTCAATGTTGGTCAGGAACCGGCCTGTGTGAAAACCTGTCCGACGGGCGCGATTCATTTCGGCAGTAAAACCGATATGCAGGCGCTGGCGGGCGAACGCGTGGCGGAGCTGAATACCCGCGGATATGCCAATGCCGGCTTGTACGATCCGGAAGGTGTCGGCGGCACGCATGTCATGTACGTGCTGCATCATGCAGACAAACCGCAGCTCTATCACGGCTTACCGGAGAATCCGAGCATCAGTCCGGCGGTGACCTTCTGGAAAGGGATCTGGAAGCCGCTGGCGGCCATCGGTTTCGCCGCCACTTTCGCTGCCTCGGTATTCCACTACGTCGGCGTCGGGCCGAACCGGGTGGAAGAGGATGAGGACCCGCACGAAAAAGAGGAGCGCGAATGATGAAAAAGCGCGATCGTCTGGTGCGTTACAGCGCACCGGAACGCATCAATCACTGGATTGTGGCGTTCTGTTTTGTTCTGGCGGCCCTGAGCGGGCTGGGTTTCTTCTTCCCCTCGTTTAACTGGCTGATGCACGTGCTGGGTACGCCACAACTGGCGCGTATCCTGCATCCGTTTGTCGGCGTGGTGATGTTTGCTGCTTTTCTCATCATGTTTTTGCGCTACTGGAAACAGAATCTGATTAATCGCGAAGACCTGATCTGGGCGAAAAACATCAATAAGATCGTACGCAATGAAGAGGTGGGTGATACCGGCAAATACAACTTCGGGCAGAAGTGTGTGTTCTGGGCTGCTATCATCAGCTTAGTCTTGCTGCTGGCGAGCGGAGTGATTATCTGGCGCCCTTACTTCGCTGGTGCCTTTACGATTCCGCTGATTCGCGCCGCTTTGGTGGTGCATTCGGTTTCAGCTGTGGCATTAATCGTGGTAATCATGGTGCACATCTACGCGGCCCTGTGGGTCAAAGGCACCATTACTGCCATGGTTGAGGGCTGGGTGCCGGCCGCGTGGGCGAAGAAACATCATCCACGCTGGTATCGTGAGCAGCGCCAACGCCAAACACAACAGGAAAAACGTCCCTGATGAGTATTCGCATTATCCCGCAGGACCAGCTGGAGAAAGGCGAAAAAAACACGGCGGAACAGGTTCCGCCGCTGCTTTTTCCTAGGCTGAAAAATCTGTATAGCCGCCGTGCGGCGCGTTTACGTGAGCTGGCCGCGAAGAATCCGCTGGGCGATTATCTGCGCTTTGCCGCGGTGATCGCGCAAGCGCAGGACATCGTGCTGTACGATCATCCGCTGCAACTCGATTTGCGCCAGCGTTTGGCTGAAAGCGCCGAACAGGGCAAGCCACCGCTTGATATCCACACTTATCCCCGCGATGCCCACTGGCAGCGTCTGCTGCATTCGCTAATTGCCGAGTTAAAACCCGAGATGAGCGGCCAGGCATTGGCGGTGCTCGAGAACCTGGAAAAAGCCTCCTCTTCCGAGCTGGAAGGCCTGGCCAGCGCACTTCTGGAGGGCGATTTTGCACAGGTCAGCAGCGATAAATCCCCGTTTATCTGGGCAGCGCTTTCCATCTATTGGGCGCAGATGGCGGCGCTGATCCCCGGTAAAGCCCGCGCAGAATACGGTGAGCATCGTCAATTCTGCCCGGTGTGCGCCAGCGTGCCGGTCACCAGCGTGGTGCATATGGATGTGGGCCAGCAGGGGCTGCGTTATTTACACTGTAATCTGTGTGAAAGTGAATGGTATGTGGTGCGCAGTAAGTGCTCCAACTGCGAGCAAACGCGCGATTTGCACTACTGGTCACTCGACAGCGAAAAAGCCGCGGTGAAAGCCGAAAGCTGTGGCGACTGTGGCACCTATTTGAAGATGCTGTATCAGGAGAAGGATCCAGCGGTAGAACCGGTGGCCGATGATTTGGCTTCGCTGGTGCTGGATGCGCGCATGGAGCAAGAAGGCTTTGCCCGTAGCAGCCTGAATCCGTTTATGTTTCCAGGGGATTAATACGCTGAATTCCCGGTGCGCATGAATGCACACCCTACGGTTCGTAGAGTCGCTATTTATGTTGACCACAAACTAGCAATGGTAGGGGCGCCATTTATGGCGACCGTGATCTGAGCCGCACACAACCATCATTCAACATGGAGGCGTTCAATGAAACTGATTGGCAGCTACACCAGCCCTTTTGTACGCAAAATCTCGGTGATCCTGTTGGAAAAAGGCCTGGTGTTCGAATTTGTTAACCAGTCGCCATGGGTGGAAGACAGTCACGTGCCGCACTATAACCCCTTGGGTAAAGTGCCGGCGCTGGTCGATGATAACCATCTCACCTGGTTTGACTCCTCGATTATCGCCCAGGTGATCGAACTGCGCGGTGACACCCCTGCTCTGTTGCCGGATGATGCCCTGCTCTCTCTGCAAGTGCGCCAGCTGGAAAAGCTCGCCGATGGCATTAACGATGCCGCCGTAATGATTGTCCGCGAGCAAATGCGCCCCGGCGATCAGCAATCCGAAGAAGTGCTGCTGCGCAATCGCGAGAAAATTCTGCGCGGGTTGGATGCACTGGAAACGGCGGCGGCACAGGGCGAGTTGATGAACAACGGCACGCTCAATCTGGCCGATATCGCGACTGGCTGCATGATTGGCTATCTCAATTTCCGCCGTGTGCTGCCCAACTGGTGCGTGAATCGCCCGGCGTTGATCAAACTGGCCGATACGTTGTTTGCACGGGAGAGTTTTGCCCGCACCGTTCCGCCTTCCAGCTAAGTCAGAAAATGAAAACTCTCTACTCGCAACTGCCTGCTATCGACAGCCTGCTGCGCGATCCCGCTTTGCAGCCGCTGCTGCTGCAGTTGGGCACCGCGTTTACCACCCGTCAGTTGCGCGCTATGCAGCAAGAGGCCCGCACGCATATCCAACAACATCAAACTCTACCTGGTTGGCACCTTAACTGGCCGGAAGAAGCGCAGCGCCGCGCGCAACAGCAGCAACAGAGCGCGCTGCGTCCGGTGTTCAATCTCACCGGCACCGTGCTGCACACCAATCTGGGCCGTGCCCAGCTAAGCGATAGCGCAATTGAGGCAGTCACGGCCTGCCTGCGCCAGCCGGTGACGCTGGAATATGCGCTGGATGATGCGTCACGCGGTCATCGCGATCGTGCGGTGAGTGCGCTGCTGTGTGAACTGACGGGGGCAGAAGCGGCCTGTATCGTGAACAACAATGCCGCCGCCGTGCTGTTGATGCTGGCCGCACTCGCACCGGGTCGCGAAGTGATTGTTTCACGCGGTGAGCTGGTGGAGATCGGCGGCGCATTCCGTATTCCCGACGTGATGCGCCAGGCGGGCTGCCAGCTGGTTGAAGTCGGCACCACCAATCGCACCCATCTGAAAGACTACCGAGCGGCTATCAGCGACAACACCGGCTTGCTGATGAAGGTGCACACCAGCAACTACCAGATTCAGGGCTTCACCCATACGGTCGCGGAAGCCGAACTGGTGGCGTTGGCGGCGGAGCATCAGCTGCCCGTCATTACCGATCTCGGCAGCGGTTCGCTTATCGACATGACATCCTTTGATTTGCCCGCCGAGCCGATGCCGCAACAGCTGATTGCCGCTGGCGTGGATCTGGTGAGTTTTTCCGGCGATAAATTGCTGGGTGGTCCGCAAGCGGGGATTATCGTCGGCAAACAGGCACTTATCGACCGGCTACAACAGCATCCGCTTAAGCGTGCCTTGCGTGTCGATAAGATGACGCTGGCCGCGCTGGAAGCCACCTTGCAGCTTTATCGCCAACCGGAAACCCTGCGTGAAGCGCTGCCAACGTTGCGGCTGTTGACGCGATCGTCACACGAAATTTTGCAGCAGGCCGAACGGCTGATGCCCGCGCTGGATCAGGCGTATGGCACTGAATTTTCCCTTAATATCGCCGCCTGTTCGTCGCAAATCGGTAGCGGATCGCTACCGGTTGAGCGCTTACCCAGTTTCGCCATCACGTTCAGTCCTCGTGATCCTCACCGCAGCTCACTGGATGCACTGGCGCAACGCTGGCGCACGCTGGCGCATCCGGTGATTGGCCGCATTCAGGAAGGAAAACTGTGGCTGGATTTACGCTGCCTCGAAGATGAAGCGGCGTTGATACGGACCTTAACCGCATGATTATCGCCACCGCTGGACATGTCGATCACGGCAAAACCGCACTGCTGCAGGCGTTAACCGGTGTGGATGCCGATCGCCTGCCCGAAGAGAAACGGCGCGGCATGACCATCGATCTCGGCTATGCCTACTGGCCGCAACCGGATGGCCGCGTTGTGGGCTTTATCGATGTGCCGGGACACGAGAAATTTCTCGCCAATATGCTGGCGGGTATCGGCGGTATTCATCATGCGCTGCTGGTGGTAGCCTGCGACGACGGCGTGATGCCGCAAACGCGTGAACATCTGCAACTGCTGAGTCTGGCTGGACAACCGCCACTCAGCGTGGCCTTGACTAAAGCGGATCGCGTCGACACGCTGCGTATCGCTGAAGTGCAGCATCAGGTGGCGGAGTTGACGCAGCAACTGGGCTGGTCGGCGACGCTGCAGTTTGTCACCAGCAGTTCCACCCAGCAGGGTATCGACGCACTACGTCAGCACCTGAGTGAGCTACGCGCGCCGGATATCGACACGGGTCGTCGCTTCCGCCTCGCAATTGACCGTGCATTTACCCTTAAAGGCAGCGGTTTAGTCGTCACCGGCACCGCCCTTTCAGGTGAAGTCAGCGTGGGCGATTCTCTGTGGCTCAGCAGTCTTAATCTGCCGGTACGCGTGCGTTCACTGCATGCGCAGAACCAGTCAGTGACGCACGCGCAAGCTGGGGAACGCATCGCGTTGAATATCGTCGGCGATGTGGAGAAAGCCCAGATCGCGCGCGGTGACTGGCTTCTGGCGCAACCGCAACCCTCGGGCACCCAGCGACTCATCGTGGCACTGCGTTTGCTGCAGCCGTTAAAGCATCCCTCGCAGCCGGTACACATTCACCATGCCGCCAGCCATGTGACTGGGCGACTGAATCTGATTGCAGGTGAAATGGCGGAACTGGTGCTCAGCGAGCCGTTATGGCTGGCGGAAAACGATCGGCTGATCATCCGCGACAGCAATGCACAGCAGACACTCGGCGGCGGATGTGTGCTGCTGCTTAACAGTAAAAAACGCGGCAAGCGCCATCCTGATTATCTCGGCTGGCTGCAACAGCTGGCGGCGGCAGAAACCGATGAAGCCAGCCTGCAGGCGCATCTGGTACAGCAACCGGTCGATGTAGCCGAGCTGAGCTGGGCACGCCAGCTGAGTGACGATGCACTCAACAACTTACTGGACAAGGTTGCGCCCGTGCGGCTCGGCAGCGCCTTGATGGCCGCTGAGCAGGCTGTAGCCTGGCAGCAGCGTCTGCTGGAGGCACTCACCGCGTTTCATCAGCAGCATCCCGAAGTGCCGGGCATCGGACGCGATCGCTTGCGCCGCGTGGCTCTACCGCATCAGCCGCCGGAACAGGTGATCACGCTGATTGATCAATTGCTGTCGCAGGGCCATTTGCAGCATCAGCACGGTTGGCTACATATACCGGATTTCAAACCGCGCTTTAATCCGCAGGAAGAAGCGTTATGGCAGCAGGTCGGCCCGCTCTTCGACGACCAGCCGCTGTGGGTGCGCGATATCGCGCTGGCGACTCAGCAAGATGAAGAAGCGGTTCGTAGCCTGCTGCTGACTGCCGCGCGCTTAGGCCACATCACGGCGATCGTGCGCGATCGCTACTATCGCAGCGACCAGATCCAGATCTTCGCCGATCTGATTCGCCAGCGTGACGCCAACGGTGGCAGCACCAGCGCCGCCGATTTCCGCAACCAGCTCGGCACCGGGCGTAAAATCGCGGTACAGATTCTCGAATTCTTTGACCGCAGTGGCTTCACCCGTCGTCGCGGCAACGATCACCTGCTGCGCGACGCCCGCCTGTTCGATACTTCCGCTTAATCCTTCGCGTTGCTTCTCAGTTCTGTCTGTAACTGCGCTGCAACGCCGATTCCGCGTTGCTCAAAAATGTGCCAGGATGTAAGAATATTTCTTACATTGGGACACGATGATGGCACGTACCATGACAATCGATTTAGGTGATGAACTGCGCGAGTTTGTTGAATCTCTGGTGGAGTCCGGTGATTACCGTACTCAAAGCGAGGTAGTGCGCGACTCGCTGCGTTTACTGCGTGAGAAGCAGGCGGCGTCGAAGCTTGAGGCACTGAAAGAATTGGTAAGACAAGGGTTCGAAAGCGGTCCGGGTAGAGAGTGGGACCATGAAGATTTTCTGAGACGAGCAAAAGCCAGGGTGGGCATGTATGAAAAGGAAGATCACGATAAAGCCGGAAGCTGATGCCGATCTGATGAAAATCTGGATTTACGGATACTGGAATTTTGGGGAACAGCTCGCAGACGCTTACAACCTTAAATTTTCCCAGCTCTTCGATAAAATTGCCCGATTCGACCTGGGGCGAAAACGACCGGATTTAGGTCATCAAATCTATTCACTTCCCTTCGGTCAGCACATTGTGATTTACCGTGCTGAGGTTAATGAAATTTTCATAGGCCGCATCTTGCACCACTCCCAGGAAGTCAGCGCCGAATTTTAAAAACAAAAAGGGACGATCGCTCGTCCCTTCGGTTCACTTCAAAACATCGCTTACTGCAGCAGTGAAATATCCGCCACCTGCAGGAACAGCGCGCGCAGTTGCGCCAGCAGCGTCAGGCGGTTAATCCGCACTTCCGCTTCATCGGCGTTAACCATCACGTTGTCGAAGAAGTTATCGACCGCTTCACGCAGCTGTGCCAGCTCCACCAGCGCATCCTGATAGCGGCCTTCTGCGAAGTACGGCTGCAGCTTGTCACCGAGCGCGGTCACGAAAGTCGCCAGCTGGATCTCGGCGTTCTCTTTCAGCAGCGATGCCTGCACGCTGTCGTTGAGGGTTTCGGTGGCTTTCGCCAGGATGTTAGACACACGCTTGTTGGCCGCAGCCAGCGACGATGCCGCTTCCAGAGTACGGAAGTGGGATACCGCCTTCATACGCGCATCGAAATCCGCCGGACGGGTTGGACGACGTGCCAGCACCGCCTGAATGGTGTCGACGCTGTGGCCTTCTTCCTGATACCAGGTACGGAAGCGACCCAGCATGAAGTCGATCACCTCATCCACGACCTTGCCGTTACTCAGCTTGCTGCCATACAAACGCACCGCTTCTTCAGTCAGGGTTTGCAGGTCGAGTGGCAAGTTCTTCTCAACGATAATACGCAGCACGCCCAACGCAGCACGGCGCAGTGCGAACGGGTCTTTATCGCCTTTCGGATGCTGACCAATGCCGAAGATGCCCGCAAGGGTATCCATCTTGTCAGCGATGGCGACAGCGCAAGCCACGAGGTTGGATGGCAGCGCATCACCGGCAAAGCGCGGCTGATATTGCTCGTTCAGCGCCACGGCCACATCTTCCGCTTCGCCGTCATGACGCGCATAGTGCATGCCCATCACACCCTGCGTATCGGTGAACTCGAAGACCATGTTAGTCATCAGGTCACACTTCGACAGCAGACCCGCGCGGGTGGCGTGGTTCACATCGGCACCAATCTGAGCCGCAATCCAGCCGGCCAGCGCCTGAATGCGGTCGGTTTTGTCTCGCAGCGTACCAAGCTCTTTCTGGAACAGCACAGTCTCCAGACGCGGCAGGTTATCTTCCAAACGCTTTTTACGGTCAGTGTTGAAGAAGAACTCGGCATCGGCCAGACGCGGACGCACCACCTTCTCGTTACCGGAGATGATTTGCTGCGGATCTTTCGATTCGATGTTGGTCACGAAGATGAAGTGCGGCAGCAGTTTGCCGTCAGCGGAGTACACCGGGAAGTACTTCTGGTCACCCTTCATGGTGTAAACCAGCGCTTCAGAAGGCACCGCAAGGAACTTCTCTTCAAATTTCGCCGTCAGCACCACTGGCCATTCCACCAGCGAGGCCACTTCTTCCAGCAGGCTGTCGCTCAGATCGGCGATGCCGCCCAATTGCTGAGCTGCCGCTTCCGCATCTGCTTTGATTTTGGCTTTACGCGTGGCGAAATCAGCCACCACTTTGCCGCGCTCCAACAGCAGCTGTGGATACTGATCGGCGTTGTCGAGGGTGAACTCTGGCTCGCCCATAAAGCGGTGACCACGAATCACACGATCGGACTGAATACCGAGAATCGTCGCCGGAATCAGCTCATCGCCCAGCAGTAGCGTCACGGTATGCACCGGACGCACAAACTGCACGTCGCTTGCGCCCCAGCGCATCAGTTTTGGAATCGGCAGCTTGCTCAGGGCGGTCACCACCATCGCGGGCAGGAGTGCCTGGGCGCTTTCGCCTTTCACTGACGCGCGGTGTACCAGCCATTCGCCTTTATCAGTGCTCAGACGCTCAGCCTGATCCACCGTGATGCCGTTGCCACGCGCCCAACCTTCGGCTGCTTTGGTGGCATTGCCATCAGCATCAAACGCGGCAGCAATCGCCGGGCCGCGTTTTTCGACTTCACGATCGGCCTGCGCCGTCGCCAGCTGGGCCACTTTCAGCGCCAGGCGGCGTGGAGCGGCAAACCAGCTCACTTCACCGTGCGCCAAACCGGCGCCATCCAGCTCAGCGGTAAAGTGCGCAGCAAAGGCTTCTGCCAGGCTGCGCAGGGCTTTCGGAGGCAACTCTTCGGTGCCAATTTCCACCAGGAAAGTTTTATCGGTCATGGCTGCCTCTTACTTGTTTTTATTGCACATTGGGAAACCAAGCGCCTCACGGGACGCATAATAGGCTTCAGCAACGGCTTTCGTCAGGGTACGAATACGCAGGATATAGCGCTGACGCTCGGTCACCGAGATCGCCTTGCGTGCATCCAGCAGGTTAAAGCTGTGTGCCGCCTTCAAAATGCGCTCATAGGCCGGCAGCGGCAGTGGTTTTTCCAGCGCCAGCAGCTGCTGGGCTTCTTTCTCGTACTGCTCGAAGCAGGAGAACAGGAAGTCCACATCCGCGTATTCAAAGTTGTAGGTCGACTGCTCCACTTCGTTCTGATGGAACACTTCACCGTAGGTGGTTTGGCCAAATGGACCATCGCTCCACACCAGATCGTAAACGCTGTCGACGCCCTGGATGTACATCGCCAGACGCTCCAGACCGTAAGTGATCTCACCGGTAACCGGCTTGCACTCCATACCGCCCACCTGCTGGAAGTAGGTGAACTGCGTCACTTCCATGCCGTTGAGCCACACTTCCCAGCCCAGTCCCCAGGCACCCAGCGTTGGGTTTTCCCAGTTATCTTCCACGAAGCGAATATCGTGCACGGTCGGATCCAGGCCCAGCTCTTGCAGTGAACCCAGATACAGCTCCTGCAGATTGTCCGGGTTAGGTTTGATCATCACCTGGAACTGATAGTAGTGCTGTAAACGGTTCGGGTTTTCACCGTAGCGACCATCGGTAGGACGGCGCGAAGGCTGCACATAGGCGGTCGCCATTGGCTCCGGGCCGATGGCGCGCAGGCAGGTCATCGGGTGTGAAGTGCCAGCGCCCACTTCCATGTCCAGCGGCTGGACGATGGTGCAGCCCTGACGCGCCCAGTAATCCTGCAAGGTCAGGATCAGGCCCTGAAAGGTCTTGGTATCAAACTTTTGCATGTTGAGTACGCGATAAGGGTCGATTAAAAAAGAGTGCGACAGTATACCCTTTGACCGCGGATTGTGCAGCCGGAAATCCTGGCGCGCCGGGAGGTGATTTTGACGCGGTTTAAGCCGTTAAAACCCTGAGATAAGAAAATCGTATACGATTCAATCAGGCACGGTCACGCCTTTCACCTGAATTAAATTAATCCTTAATTTTCATCTAAATATCCACAACATAATCAAATCCTATTACGTGACCCACATCACCTTTTCGACCTGATGGTCAAAAATCGCGCATTGACACTTGTATAATCGTATACGAAATTGCGGTGAAACAGTTTTGCTTGGAATTTCACCATGAAGACCGCGATTGCTTATCCAGGAATGAATGCCAGTGACCGCCCAATGGGTCCGGCTCCGCTTTCCGCCGCCGTACTACACGAACCGATGTTATTTATCTCTGGACAGGTGGCGATTGACCCCTACAGCGGGGAAATCAAGGGCAACGACATCGCCAGCCAGACGCGCCAGGTATTGAAAAACGTCGGCGATTTGTTGAGCGAAGCGCAGATGACTTTCGACAACGTGGTGCGCGTAACGATCTATCTCACCGACCTCAGTACTTTCAGTGAGATGAACGCCGCCTACAGCGAGTTCTTCCAGTTCCCCTTCCCGGCGCGCGCCACCGTCGGTATTCAACTCAACCATCCTGACCTGCTGGTCGAGATGGAAGTGACGGCGATGCGCTGATGCATATTCATATCGAAAACGACGCCAGCGCCCCGCAGGCATTACATCTGACCATGCAGCACCTGCAACAGCAGTTGGATGCCCATCCACAGCTGCGCGGTCACTTTACTCTGAGCGAAAACAGCAACTCTGCGCATATCGCAGATTTCCTCGCCACCAGCGACATTCTGTGGAGCGGCCGCAAGCTGGCGCTCAATACCTTCAGCGCACCCCGCCTCGGCTGGGTGCAGGTGATGTCCGCTGGCGTTGAGCAGTGGCTGGCGCATCTGCCACAGGGCGTGACGCTCACCAACGCCTCCGGCGTGCACGGCGATAAAGGCGCCGAGTTCATTCTGATGGCCGCGCTGATGTTCAACTTTGGCATTCCCGGTTTTCTGCAGGATCAGGCTCAGCGCTTGTGGCGTCCGACGTTCGGTGGCTGCGCACGCGGCAAAACCGTAATGCTACTCGGCGTCGGCGGTATTGGTGCGGCGGCGGCCAATCTGCTGACCGCACAGGGTTATCGCGTGATTGGCGTGACGCGCAGCGGCCAGTGCGATGCCGATGTGGCGCGTTGTATCCGCATTGATGCCATCGACGAAGTGTTACCGCAGGTGGATGTGCTGGTCTCGACGCTGCCGCTGACGCCACAGACAGAAATGCTGTTTGACCGTCGCCGTCTCGACCTGCTGCCTGCCCGTGCGGGCATCGTGATTGTCGGTCGTGCCGCGGTATTCGACTACACCGCAATGCGCGAAAAACTGTGCGCCGGTGAGTTGGCCGGCGCGGTGCTGGATGTCTATCCGCAGGAGCCGCTACCGGTGGACGATGCGTTGTGGAGCACGCCAGGCGTAGTGATGACGCCGCACTGCAGCCTGGACGATCACAGTGCCTATCTTGAGGGCTGTCTTGAAGTATTTATCGACAACCTGGTGCGTTTCCGCAGCGGCCATCCGCTGCGCAACCAGGTTGATGTCGCAAGAGGTTATTGAAGTCGCAGTACTTATAAAAGCCGTAAAGACGTTCATAAAACACAAGGTCATCGCTTACACATTCACCAGCACCAGGGGAACCTTATTATGAAATTTGCACGCATCGCACTCCTTATCTCTGGCATCACCGGCACCTTACTGGCTGGGCTCTCCAGCGCCCATGCCGCCAGCACCGATCCGATTACGCCAACGGCCAGCGACTTCGCGGCCATGGCGCAGTGCAAAGCACTGCAAACCAAATATCCGTCGCTGAAAGGCAAGGATTTGGTGGTCGGTCTCGGCGGTTACACCAAAGGCTTTGAAGCGCCGTCGGAAAAAGACCCGAGCATTATTGAAGGTCTCGACCCTTCGTTGTTTGAGCGTATCAGCAGCTGCCTCGGTGCGAAACACAGCTATCAAACGGGCTCCTTCAACGTGCTGCTGACCTCGATCACCAGCGGGCGTGCGGATATCGGCCCGATGCTGTACGTCACCGATGAGCGCCTGAAGCAGATCGCTTTTGTCGCTTCCATGCAGGTGCAGGATGGTTCGATTCTGGCGAAGGGTAATCCGAAGAAGATCACTACCGTGGATGACCTGTGTGGCAAAACCGTGGCCGCCGCAGCGGGCTCTTACGAAGCCAATAAGCTGGTGCCTGAGCAGAGCGCCAAATGCACCGCCGCCGGTAAGCCAGAGGTCAGCATGTTGATGGTGCAAAACACCGACAACAGCATTCAGGCAGTTAAAAGCGGTCGCGCCGATATCTACCTGACTGAAGCCGGTTCCGCCATCGCTATCGCCAAAGCCGATAAAACGCTGGAAAGCGGTTTCACCGTTGACCTGCCAATTATGGTTGGCTTCCCGATTGCCAAAGACAACGCCACTTTGCGTGGCGCGGTGATGGATGCAATGAAGGTGATTCAGGAAAGCGGTGCACAGAAGAAATTGCTCGATTACTGGGGTCAGGGCAGCGCGGCTGAACGCCCGGTTGTTGCACGTGGTTAATGCATAAACTCAGTCAGATCAATTGGGTTGCAGCCTTCGGGCAACCCAAACGATCGCATTGAGGGAGATAACGCCTTGGATGATTTTCTGAAGTACCTGACCTTCCCTTATCTGTGGGAAGGTGCCGTCATCGCTGTTCAACTGCTGGTTGGCGCATTAGCGGGCGGCATCCTGATCGGTTTTTTCCTGGCGTTGGCCAGCACCTCAAAGCACTGGTTTATTCGCGTGCCGGTGAAAACGTACATCTATTTGCTGCGCGGCACGCCGGTGCTGCTGCAGCTGATTCTGCTCTACAACGTGCTGCCTGAATTCGGCCTGCGTTTCAGCCCGTTCACCAGCGCACTGCTGGCGTTGATGATTAACGAAACCGCCTTCTGCGCCGAGATCATTCGCGGCGGCATTATGGCCACCGATCGCGATCAGAGCATGGCAGCGCAGGCCTTTGGCTATTCGCGCACCAAAGAGATGATTCACGTAGTGATCCCGCAAGCGCTGCGCGCCATTCTGCCGACTATGGGCAATGAAACCGTCGGCCTGCTGAAATCCACCTCGCTGGCTTCTGTGGTGGGTGTGAATGAGTTGACGATGCGCGGCCAGGCCATCGTGTCGCAGAACTTCCTGTTTATTCCAGTACTGGTCGCTTCGGGCGGTATTTACCTGATTCTCTCTACGCTGCTGGCGGGCGGCCAGTGGTGGCTGGAGAAGTTCTATAACCTTGATGAGCGCGCGCGCCGTGCCCGTGCCCGGTTGGCAAAACTGCCACCGGAAGCGGACGTGATGGCGATGCAGCTGCCGAAGCGTCGCTGGGATACGCAAACCGCCGCACCCGTGCTCGAAGTAGACAACCTGTGCGTCGAATACGCGGGCAAAGCGGTGTTGAAATCACTGTCGCTGACCGTACGTCGTGGCGAAGTGGTGGTGCTGCTTGGGCGTTCCGGCTCCGGTAAAAGCACCCTATTGAAATCGATTCTGGCGCTGACGCCGCGCAGCAGCGGCACTATTCAGACCGAAGGCCACTTTATGGGTAGCGATGAAAATGGCCGCCCTCTGGCTGCGCGTCATCTGCCGGCTAACCGTGCCAAATCCGGCATCGGTATCGTGTTCCAGCACTTCGCGCTGTTCGATCACCTGACCGCGCTGGAAAACGTGATGAGTATTCTACTGCGTGTACAGGGTGTTCAACCCGAAATCGCCCGCGCTAAAGCAATGCGTGCCCTGAAAATGGTCGGATTGCAGGATTTCGCCGCTTCGCTGCCGCATGAACTGTCCGGTGGGCAGAAACAACGTGTCGGCATCGCCCGAGCCTTAGCCGCAGAACCGCAAATCCTGCTGTTCGATGAGCCGACCTCGGCGCTCGATCCTGAGCTGGTGCGTGAAGTGAACCAGACCATGCGCAGCCTGGCGCAAACCGGCATCACCATGATCATCAGTACCCATGACATTGCTTTCGCGGCAGGCGTGGCCGACCGCGTGGTGTTCCTGCAGAACGGTGCGCTGATTGAAGAAGGGCCGCCGTCGATTTTGCAGAATCCGAAAACGCCTGCCTTCGCCAGCTTCATGGAACATGAAAAAATCACGGAGGCCCAACATGCCAACGCATGATCTTGCTGCTCGTGAACGCCTGGGCGATGCGCTGTTCCGCTATATGCAAGGCCAGCCAGCCGATGCACTCGCTGACGAACCGGACGCTAACCAGCAGGCGCTGCGCCGTTTTCGTCTGCTGCCGCGTGTATTACAGGGCAATGAGTCGATCAGCACCCAGACCACTTTGCTCAATCAAAGCTGGTCAGCGCCGCTGGGCGTTGGCGCCTTTGCCGGTGACCGCATCTTCCATGAAGAGGGATTACTGCCGATTGCCCGCGCCTGTAAACGCCTGCAACTGCCGCTGGTGATCTCTGAAGAGACGGTCACGCCGCTGGAGCAGATTGGCGCAGAGTACGACCGCTGCTGGTTGCAGCTACGCGCCGCAGGTGATGTCGGGCGCATCAAAGATTTGATCGATCAGGCCGCGCAGGCCGGATTCAAAAATATCGTTCTCACCGTGCTGGCACCGGTACATCCGGTGCCGGGCTTACAGCCGGGTGGCTTCTCAATTGGTGAAGCGCTCAAACAACGCGGCTGGCACACCGTTGGCGGCACGCAGCCGGGCGTTGAACCCTTACCGGCGTTTCCGGTGTGGCGCTGGCAGCAGATCGATGAAGTCGCCGCACACTGCGCTGCACGCCAACTGCCGCTATGGCTAAAAGGTATTTTGCATCATGACGATGCGGCCCCGGCCGCACAGCATGGCGTCAGCGGCATCATCGCCTCGAATATTGGCCTGCGCCAAAGTGCGCGCTGGGCCACGCCAGTAGATCAATTAGCTGATTTGCAGGCGGTCACTCGCGTGCCGCTGCTGCTGGATGGCGGCGTGCGCTGCGGCAGCGATGCGGTGGTGGCACGTTGCCTGGGCGCCTCACTGTCACTTAGCGTGCGACCGATCATCAGCGCCCTGGTAGCCGGTGGCGAAAGCGCAGTGTTCGATCTGCTCTCCGGCTGGATCAATGAAATCACCGCTATTAGCCACTGGTGTGGCGTCAGCGACATGTCCGCGCTCAACGGCAGTTTTGTCACGGAGGTGCGCGGCTGATGCAAACGTTAATCTTCAATCAGGGTGATGCCAGCGAATCACGCATCTATTACTGCGCCCACTATCTGGCCGACAGCCTCGGCTTCTTCGCCGCCGAGCAGTTGCAGGTCACTTTCACCACCAGCGCGTCTGGCGGACACACCGTGCAGGGCGGACAAGTGCCTGCGGTGCTCAACCGCGAAGCAGACCTCACGCTGGGCGGGCCGATGGTGGTGATGAAGCATTACCAGCAGCACGGCGCTGAGTTGCAGTGCTTTTGCGCCTCGGTTGCCGCCAACCCGTGGTTTCTGGCGGCAGCAAAGGCACAACCCGATTTTCAGCTGAGTGATTTGCGCGGCAAACGCGTGCTGGATGTCGGTAACGTTGGCACCGCCACACTGACCTTCCGCTGGCTGCTGGCACAGCATGGTTTGCTGGATCAGGTGGCGTTGATTGCCGGTAGCGGCGATCAGGCTCGCGATTTCGCGGCAGTGGCCAAGGGTGAAGCCGATTATGCGCTGCATGCCATGCACATGCTGGCACCGGCGATTGCCGCTGAGCAGTTGAGCAGCATCAGCAGCCTCGCCACGCTGTGCGGCAAAGTCCCCTGGAGCGCCTATATCGCGCGTGCCGATGTGCTGATTGAGAAAGCCGCAGCCTTTGCTGCCTTCTCACGCGCCATTCAGCAGGCACTGGCGTGGATCGCCACCCATGATGCCGAAGCACTGGCGGCGAGCGTGCAGCACTCTTATCCCGATTATCCGATCGATGCGCTGATCACCGGCTTAGCTGCTTATCAGCAAGCCCACGTCTTCGCGCCAGACTGCCTGATTCCAGCAGGTGAGTTTGACCACTTCAGCCAGTTGCTGAGCGCTATTGGCTGGTTGGATCCTTCTCAGCCCGTACCCTATCGCGAACTGGTCACACAAGCAGGAGCAGAATGATGAAACAACTCATTATCAACGGCCTGGTGGTGACAGAAACCCGCGCCGCACCGGCCGATGTGCTGATCGAAAATGGCAAAATCAGCGGCCTGCTGATGCCGGGTGCCATCGCTGACGGCGTTGATGAAATTATTGATGCGCAGGGTTTAATCATCGTGCCCGGCGCGATTGATGTGCACACCCACTTCACCGGCTCACATGATTTCCCCGAGCAGGAGTTGCGCGAAGGTACGCGTGGGGCGGCCGCCCACGGCGTCACCACCATCGTGGAGATGCCGCACTCGTTACCGCCTGCCACAACACTGGCGAACTTCTCCGCCAAGCAGCGCTGGCTGGCGGAGAACAGCTCGGTGGATTACGCCATGTGGGCCGGACTGGATGGCCGCAACGTGCACGAGTTAGCGGCGCTGGATCAAGCCGGTGCACTGGCGTTCAAAGCTTTCCTGTGCAGCGGCGCTCCCAACGGCGAAGCCACTGATGAGAAAGGCTTACCGCGCCTCGACGATGATGGCTTGCTGCGTGCGATGCGTGAACTGGCCACCTTTGACGGTTTGATTGGCGTCCACGCCGAAAACCACGACATCCTGATCGGTGCCGGCAGCGAACTGCGCCGCGCCGGACGCAAAGATACGCGCGCCCATGCGCTGGCCGGGCCAGAAATCGCTGAGATCGAAGCCGTGGGTCGCGTATTGGCGGTGGCGGAAGAGACCGGCGCACGCTGCCACATCGTGCACGTCAGCTCTGCGCGCGCCGCCGAAACCATCGTCGCCGCCAAAAACAAGGTACGCGCCAGCTTCGAAACCTGTCCGCACTATCTGATTCTCGATGAAGACGATCTGGTGCGCATTGGGCCGAATGCGCGCTGCGGCCCGCCGATCCGTCCACGTCCGGTGGTCGATGCACTGTGGCAGGTGCTGCTGCGCGGTGATGTCGACATGATCGCCTCCGACCACTGCCCCTACACCCCAGCGCAAAAACAAGCCGGCGAAGCCAGCATCTGGGACGCCGGCATGGGGCTAACCGGCGTTGAAACATTAAGTCCGATGTTCTTCAGCGCAGCGCATATCGATCGCGGCCTGGCCCTCACGGAGTTTGCTCGCATGACCGCCAGCGGTCCGGCCAAAGCCTTCCAGCTGTGGGGCAAAAAAGGGGCGATTGCGCCTGGCTTCGATGCCGATTTGGTATTTATCGATGCGCAGCAGAGCTGGATCGTGGAGGGGGAGAATTTCCAGGGGCTTGGCAAGTGGAGCGCATTTGAAGGCATGCGCTGTCAGGGTAAAGTGGTGCGCACACTGATTCGTGGTGTCACGGTATTCCAGGATGACCAGATGCAGGTTGCACCCGGCTTTGGTCAGTTCGTGACCCGACAGGTATAAACAGGACAATCACCATGGCAGGAAAATCATCCACCCCAAGCCGTAAAAGCAGCGCACCGCTGGCGCAGGAAGCCGCTTCAGACGGCAACTGGCAAGCCGCGCGTCCGCGCACGCTGGTCGATCACGCGGTTGACGCGATTCTCAGCGCCGCTTCACGCGGGTTGATTTTGCCCGGCGATCGCATCGTTGAGCCGGATTTAGTGGCGAAGCTCGGCATGAGCCGCGTGCCGATCCGTGAAGCGCTGCGCATTCTCGAGAGCCAGGGCATCGTCACCAGCGAGCCGTATAAAGGCATCCGTTTGATGGAGATTTCTCATCAGCGGCTGGAGCAGATTATCGATGTGCGCATCCCGCTGGAGACGCTGGCCTGCCGCCGCGCCATCGAAGCCGGACGCAACGGTGCCGAGCAGCTCAGTCAGCTGTATCAGGGTGTGACGCAGATGCAGACCATGATGCAAAACGAAGATGTGTATGGCTTTGCTTCAGCGGATACCGATTTCCATCGCACGCTGTGCAGCTTCGCCCACAACCCGGTATTGAGCAATTTGTGGGAGTCGATTGCGCGCCAGCTGACGGTGATTTTCGGCCTCTCCACCATGGGCAAATCGATGAGCGACATCATCGAAGAGCACCAGCGGCTGATCAACGTGTTCGCCGAAGGCGATATCACACAGATGACCGGTGAGATTGAAAACCACATCCGCATTCAGGCGCTGGATGTGGATTACGAGACCTTGATTATGCAACGCCGACAGCAGCGTTCCGCTGTGGGCTGATGCTTTATTGATTGCCTTTATACCAGGAAAACCACGATGAAGATCACCAACGTTGAAGCGTTTTATCTGCGCCTGCCGGTTATCGAGCAGCGCACAGACAGTTCGCAGGATGCACTGCTAATCAAAATCACCACCGATGCGGGCATCACCGGTTGGGGTGAAGTGGATGGCAGCCCGTATGTCACCAAAGCCATCATCGAAGCGCCCTATTCGCACACCATGGTCACTGGCCTGAAATCGCTGCTGATCGGCGAAAATCCACTGGAAACCGGCCGCCTGTGGAAGAAGATGCACAAAGCCACCATCTACTACGGCCGCAGTGGCGCGGTGCTGCAGGCAATGGCAGGCATTGATATCGCCCTGTGGGACATCAAAGGCAAAGCGCTCGGCAAACCGATTGTTGAACTGCTGGGCGGCGCGATGCGCGACAAAATGCGCGTTTACTCCTCCAATATGTTCCAGTACAGCGTGGAAGAGACGGTGGCGCGCGCGCAGCACGCCATCGACACCGGCCACACCGGCGTGAAATTTGGCTGGGAGCCGTTTGGCACCGATGAAGCGCTGGATCTGCGTTATCTGGAAGCGCTGCGCACCGCGATGGGCGATAGCGTGGATTTGATGCTGGATGTCGGCCACGTCTGGGATGCCAAAACCACCGTGCGCCGCAGCCAGCGCTATGAACATCTCAATCTGTTCTGGATCGAAGAACCGCTGCACCCGGATAACTACGCCGGTTACGGCCAGGTGTCTGCTGCCTGCCAGCAGCACATCGCCGCCGGTGAGCAAGAGTGTTCCGTGGTCGGCTTCCAGCGCCTGATTGATGAAGGCGGTATCGACATCGTGCAGATCGATCTGACGCGCACCGGCTTTACTCAGGCGATGGAGATCGCCAGCTACGCGCACAGCCGTGGCCGCAAAGTGTGTAACCATAACTTCACCACCGACATCAACACCGCCGCATCGCTGCATTTCCTGTGTGCGATTGAGAATGCGCTGGTGATGGAGTATTGCGTGGAGCCGGGTGAGATCAGCCGCTCGCTGGCGAAAAACCCGGTGCGCATTGCAGATGGCTATGCGTGGTTGCCGAGCGAGCCAGGTCTGGGCGTTGAGCCGAACGAAGCGGTGATCGAGAAGTTTCTGGTCCGCGATTAAATTGTAGGGTCGCCATTTATGGCGACCTGGTCATCCGGTGCGCATAAATGCGCACCCTACGGAAACCACTCTTAACTAACCAAGAGTGATCCGAATTTCTGTCCCAAAGGTTGTTGACGCATCACGCTATGACTACCCTTCTTCGCACGGACGTATTGCCGACGAGGAAGCCATGTCGCAAAAAATACACTGGATCGATAACTTGCGTGCGGTTGCCTGCCTGATGGTGATCGTCATTCACACCACCACCTGGTACATCACCGGCCCGATGGCCGTCACGGGGTTCAGCTGGGACGTGGCGAACCTGCTCAACTCGGCGTCGCGCGTCTGTGTGCCGCTGTTCTTTATGATTTCAGGCTATCTGTTCTTTGGCGAACGCAGCGCACAAGGGCGGCATCTGCTGCGCATCGTGCTGTGCTTGCTGTTCTACAGCGCGGTGGCGCTGGCCTATATCACCTGGCTGACGCCGATCAGCGAGGGCCGTTCGCTGTTGAAGCTGCTGCAAAAACCAGTGTTCTATCACCTGTGGTTTTTCTTCGCCATCATCGGCATCTACCTGCTGTCACCATTGATTCAGGTGAAAAGCGTGCAGCCGCGCTACGTGGCATTGCTGGTTGTGGTGCTGGCGGTGCTGGCCAATCCCAATACCGTTAGCCAGTCGCTTGGCCCCTTCCACTGGCTGCCGGTGAATCTTTACGTCAGCGGCGACAGCATTTACTACCTGCTTTACGCGCTACTGGGACGGGCGATTGGCTGCATGGACACCGATAAACGCGGCATCAGTTGGTTAGCGGGATTAGGTTTTATCGCCTGCTGGATTGGTATCGCGTTAGGCACCAAACAGATGCTGGAGATCAACGGGGCATTTAACGATACCTGGTATCTCTACTGCGGCCCGTTGGTGTTTATCGCCGCCATCAGCTTGCTGGTGCTGTTCAAGAATGCACTGAACAGCCGCACGCTGCCGATGCTAGGGACGATTTCGCGCTACTCGCTACCGATTTACGGTTTCCACGCGCTGTTTATCCACTATCTGCGCACCAACCACTACGACGATATGTCTCGTCCATGGATCGATCTGCCGTGGGTGTTTGGTATTACGCTGATCGGCAGCTTACTGCTGGCGATGTTGTTAAAACGCGTGGATAAACATCATCTGGTGAGCTGATCGTCCCAGCGCTGATGCGCACGACGCAGCTGGCGTGCCGAGGAAAATCCGGCCGCCAGCGCGGCTTTCTCTGCCGCTTCGCCCTGCTGCTGGCGCTGGCGCGCAATCACCAATCTCAACTGCTCATGGTATTCGCGCACGCTGATCCCCAGATGCTGGCGGAACAGGCGCGTCAGGTGGCGTTCACTGACGTGCGCGCGATCGGCCAGCGCGGTCAGTGACCAGTCATGTTCGGGATGGGCAATCATCACGTCCTGTGCACGGTGAATCGCCGGATGCAGGTGATTGCGATAACGCAGCCACGGCGACAGCTGCGGATCGTCACCGGAACGCCGGAACCACACCACCATTTCCCGCGCCACCTTCAACGCCAGCGGCGCGCCACACAGCCGGTTGATCAGATGCAACGCCAGATCGATACCCGCCGTGATACCTGCACTGGTCCAGATGCCATGATCTTCCACGAACACGCGGTTATCTTTCACTAATGCGGCGGGAGCAGCGGCTTTGAGTCGCGGTAACACATCATGATGGGTAGTGCACTGCACGCCATTCAGCAGTCCGGCCTGCGCCGATAGCAGCGCCCCGGAACAGATGCAAACTAATGTGATGCGTTTAGACAGGATGGCGGACTGTTGTGAACGGAGCCAGTCGCGCGCGGCGGCGGCAGGTGCCGTATCGAACCAGACTTTGGAGTCATACACACCGGGCACCACCAGCAGACTGTTGTCAGGCAGTTGCTCGGGCAGCGGCGCAATATCCGCAATCGTCATGCCGGTGGAGCAGCGCACGCTGGCTTGCGGGCCTATGTAATGCAGAGCAAAGAAGCCATCCGCCAGTTGCAGGGTTTCCGCCGGGCCAGTGAGATCGAGCGCCATCACGCCAGGAAGAACCAGGAAATAAACAGGCTGCGGCATTAAAGACTCCAGATGGGGTGATGTATTGTGCCCACAGCCTCTTCATCGCAGAGAAGAACAGACCAATGGCCGACGTAACGTTGCTGCTGCCTCAGCCTTTATGAATGTCTTCGCCTTCTGTTGAAGGGAGAGCGCTAAGGACAATTCAGGCCATATAAAACACACCCGAATTGCCCATCATAGCGAAAAAAATATAAAAACCACGACCTAATCCGGCCATCACCTAACCGAATCAGGACATCAGCGGTTGAAGCTGCTGATACAGCTGCGCAAATTTTTCACGCTGCGGCTGCCAGGCTTGATAACGTGCGCTATCCGGCTGATGACGCTGCACCAATTCCGGCGCGGGCCACTCGCTGTGTGGATCAATCGCCAGCTGCGCCAGACGTGCCGCACCGAGCGCCGGTCCCACTTCGCCACCATGGCAATAATCCAGCGTTAATCCGCTGATGTCCGCCAGCATCTGCCGCCAGTAAGCACTGCGCGCACCACCGCCAATCAACATCACGGTATTCGGTTGCACCCCGCACTCATGCACCGCTTCCATGCCTTCTGCCAGCGCAAAGCCCACCCCGGCCAGCACCGCGCGCGCCAGCTCAGGACGTCCATGCTGATGAGTTAAACCAAAAAATGCGCCCTGGGCTTGTGGATTGTTGTGCGGAGTACGTTCACCGGAGAGATAAGGCAGGAACCAGATCGGTGCCGCGCCACGGCTGGCTTTTTCCGCTTCCGCCAGTAGCTCGGGTACATCTTTGCAGCCGGTGAGCGTGGCTGCCCAGTCAAGACAGGATGCGGCACTCAGCATCACTGACATCAAATGCCAGCGGTTGGGCAGCGCATGACAAAAACTGTGTACCGCACGCTGCGGGTTGCTGAGATAGCCGTCGCTCACCAGGAAATACACCCCGGACGTGCCGAGTGACAGCATGCCCTGACCCGGCGCCACCATGCCAACCCCCACCGCACCCGCTGCGTTATCGCCACCGCCTGCGACGATCGGCACCGCGTTCAGATGCCAGCGTGCAGCGACGTCTGGCGACAAGGTGCCAGTGATCTGGTCGCCTTCATAAAGCGCAGGCATCTGGCTGCGATTCAGATCGCAAGCGCTAAGCATCTCATCACTCCAGTCGCGCTGCGCCACATCCAGCCACATCGTGCCGGCTGCATCGGACATGTCGCTGGCGAAGTCACCGCTCATACGCCAGCGCAGGTAATCTTTGGGCAGCAGAACTTTCGCCACCTGTGCGAAGACGTCCGGTTCGTGCTGCTGCACCCATAACAATTTGGGCGCAGTAAAGCCCGGCATCATCAGGTTACCGGTGATCTGGCGCGAATTGGGCACGCGCTGCTCCAGTTCCCGACACTGCTCACCGCTGCGCCCGTCGTTCCACAGAATCGCCGGACGCAGTACCTGATTTTCGGCACCCAGCAAGGTGGCGCCATGCATCTGGCCGCTCAGACCAATGGCCTTCACGCCGCTGAGATCGTGCTGCTGCGCCAGCGCCTGCATCGCTTTATCCGTGGCACTCCACCAGCTTTCGGGATCCTGCTCGCTCCACAACGGCTGCGGACGCGACACCTGCAATGGCGCGGTCTCCACCGCGATGACGTGCCCTTGCGCATCCAGCAACACCACCTTGACGCCAGAGGTGCCTAAATCGATCCCGATAACCATGTTTAGCTCCTGAAGGAATTAGAAATCATAAAGATAGTGATTCACCAGGTTTTCCAGCTGCTCCTGGCGTCCGCTGCGGTGTTGCGGATTCAATTGCTGCTGCTGAGCATGCGCGGCCAGTGACGCCAGCGAAAACTCGCCTTTCAAAATTTGCTGGCCGAACTCACCATTCCAGCCGCTGTAACGCTGCGCCACGCGTTTATCCAGCTCACCATCCTGCACCATGCGCGCGGCCACTTTCAGCGCCAGCGCCATGGTGTCCATGGCCCCAATATGGCCGTAGAACAGGTCATATTTATCGGTGCTTTGACGGCGCACTTTGGCATCAAAGTTTAAGCCGCCGGTGGTAAATCCGCCCGCTTTGATGATCTCGTACATCACCGGCGCATTCTCTTCCACGCTGACAGGGAACTGGTCGGTATCCCAGCCGCACTGCACATCACCGCGGTTAGCATCCACCGATCCAAAAATCCCTAATGCAATCGCCGTCGCAATCTCATGATGGAACGAGTGCCCTGCCAGCGTGGCGTGGTTAGCTTCGACGTTAACTTTGATCTCTTTCTCCAGACCAAACTGTTTCAGGAAGCCGTAGACCGTCGCCACATCGTAGTCATATTGATGCTTAGTGGGTTCCTGCGGTTTCGGCTCTATCAGCAGCATGCCCTGGAAACCAATTTTGTGTTTGTGCTCGACCACCATCTGCATAAAGCGGCCAATCTGTTCCCGCTCCTGGCGCAGATCGGTATTCAGCAGAGTTTCGTAACCTTCGCGTCCGCCCCACAGCACGTAGTTCTCACCGCCCAGCGTCTGTGTGGCCTGCATCGCGCTGCACACCTGTGTCGCGGCCCAGGCAAAGATTTCCGGATCGGGACTGGTGGCCGCGCCGGCACCGTAACGTGGATGGGTAAAGCAGTTCGCCGTGCCCCACAGCAGCTTCACGCCGGTTTCCTGCTGTTTTTCCAGCAGCTTGTCGGTCATGGCGGCAAAATTTTCACGGTAGCTGTGCAGTGAATCGCCTTCAGGTGAGACGTCGACATCATGGAAGCAGTAATACGGCACATTCAGTTTGTGGAAGAACTCAAAGGCCACGTCCGCTTTTTGTTTCGCCAGCTGTAACGCATCGCCATTTTTCTGCCACGGGCGATCAAACGCCCCAACACCAAACATATCTGCGCCGTTCCAGCAGAAGGTGTGCCAGTAACACGCGGCAAAGCGCAGATGCTGCGCCATGGTTTTACCGAGGATCACTTCGTCGGGATTGTAGTGACGAAACGCCAGTGGGTTGGTGGATTTGGCCCCTTCATAACGAACGCGATCGATCTGGTCGAAATAAGCGTGCATGGTTTGCTCCTTAGCATCAGACCCGAATGGTCAGCAGTGAATCATTATTTTGCTAAGGGGTTGGCATTAAGCTCAATTACGATATTTCACACTCAAATTAAGATAATTATTAATTGTGCGCAGGCTCGCAAAAAACAGCAAACTCAGACCCCGATCATAAAACAGAAAATAAACAAAAAAACGTAATAGCAGGATAAAAATCAGTAATTGATGTTGCCTGAAACTCAGGGCAACAATTCATCCGCCTGGTTCATAGCCTTACAACGACAATAGCCTCAACCTACAGGATGACCATGATGAAAATGAAACACACGCTGTTAGCCGTCTGCGCTGCGCTGGCCCTGTTCAGCCATGCCGGTGTGGCGAAAGAAGTGAAAATCGGCATGGCGATCGATGATTTACGCCTGGAGCGCTGGCAGAAAGATCGCGACATTTTTGTTAAACAAGCCGAGTCTCTGGGTGCCACGGTTTTTGTCCAGTCGGCCAACGGCAATGAAGAAACTCAGATGTCGCAAATAGAAAATATGATTAACCGTGGTGTCGATGTACTGGTGATCATTCCTTACAACGGTCAGGTATTAAGTAATGTGGTGGCGGAAGCCAAACGCGAAGGCATTAAAGTGCTCGCGTATGACCGCATGATAAATAACGCTGATATCGATTTTTATATTTCCTTCGATAATGAAAAAGTCGGCGAATTGCAGGCTGAAAGTATTGTGAAACAGGTGCCTAAGGGTAACTATTTTATGATGGGCGGCTCGCCAGTGGATAATAACGCGCGCCTGTTCCGTGCCGGACAAATGAAGGTGTTAAAACCCTATATTGATAACGGTAGCATCAAGGTGGTTGGCGATCAGTGGGTGGACGCCTGGTTACCCGAGAACGCGCTGAAAATCATGGAAAATGCGCTGACAGCCAACGGCAATCACATTGATGCGGTCGTCGCCTCCAATGACGCCACGGCAGGCGGGGCCATTCAGGCGCTGAGTGCGCAAGGTCTGGCAGGTAAGGTAGCAATTTCGGGTCAGGATGCCGACCT
Source organism: Pantoea sp. alder81 (assembly GCF_020179835.1). Classification (GTDB taxonomy): domain Bacteria; phylum Pseudomonadota; class Gammaproteobacteria; order Enterobacterales; family Enterobacteriaceae; genus Pantoea. Next base: position 183,407 of record NZ_JAIUDA010000007.1, read on the forward strand.
GGCCGCCATCAAACGCATCATGAACGGCACACAAACCATGACGGTGTATAAGCCGATTACCGAACTCGCCACTGAAGCCGCCAAAATTGCCGTGGAACTCGGCGATGACAAAAAGCCCAGCAGCAATAGCACGCTCAATAACGGCCTGAAAGAGGTGCCGTCGCGCTTGCTGACACCGATTCAGGTGAATAAAGACAATATCGAAAGCACCGTGGTGAAAGACGGTTTCCACAAACAAAGCGATCTCTAAGCGCCAGCTGCGAGGGAGAAACAGCGATGCTGCTGGAAATGAACCACATCACTAAGCGCTTCGGCGCGGTGAAAGCGCTGGACGACATCAGCCTGCGGCTTGAGGCGGGCGAAGTGATGTCACTGTGCGGCGAAAATGGCTCTGGCAAATCGACGCTGATGAAAATCCTGTGCGGACTCTATCCGCACGGCGATTTTGACGGTGAGATTCACTTTGCCGGCGATCCGATTCAGGCCCAAACCATTCGCGACACCGAACGCAAAGGCATTGTGATTATTCATCAGGAGCTGGCATTGGTGCGTCAACTCACAGTGATGGAGAACATTTTCCTCGGTGCTGAGTTGGGCCGCTTTGGCATGGTGGATGATGAAACCATGACGTTGCGCTGCCAACAGCTACTGGCGCGGGTGAAGCTGGATGTCTCGCCCGATACCAAAGTGGGCGATCTGGGGCTGGGCCAGCAGCAGTTGGTGGAGATTGCCCGTGCGCTTAACAAGCAGGTGCGACTCCTGATTCTCGATGAACCCACCTCCTCACTCACCGAGCAGGAGACCGAGGTGTTACTCAGCATCATCAACAACCTGCGCGAACACGGCATTGCCTGCATCTACATCTCTCACAAGCTCAATGAAGTGAAAGCCATCTCTGACACCATTTGCGTGATCCGCGACGGGCAGCATATCGCCACACGCCCGGCGGCGGGTCTGAGCGAGGACGACATCATCACCATGATGGTGGGCCGTGAACTGACGGCCCTCTATCCCCATCAGCCCCATGAGATTGGGGAAACGATACTGGAAGTGAAGAACCTCACCGCCTGGCATCCGGTTAATCGCCATGTGCGCCGGGTGAATAACGTTTCGTTCAGTTTGAAGCGTGGTGAGATTCTCGGTATTGCCGGGCTGGTCGGCGCCGGTCGTACAGAGACAGTACAGTGCCTGTTTGGCGTCTGGCCCGGTCGCTGGCAGGGGGAGATTTCGATAAACGGCAAGCCCGTTAAGATCGATGACTGTAGCGAAGCCATTGCCCACGGCATTGCCATGGTGCCGGAAGATCGTAAAAAAGATGGCATTGTGCCGCTGATGGCGGTGGGCAAAAACATCACGCTGGCGGCGCTCGATCAATTTAGCCATCGCCTTTCTACGCTGGATGAAGCCGCCGAACAGCAGGCGATCAACGATGCCATTCGCCGCCTGCGCGTCAAAACGTCCTCACCGGAATTAGCGATTGGACGACTCAGCGGCGGCAACCAGCAAAAAGCCATTCTGGCTAAGTGCCTGCTGCTCAACCCCAAAATCTTGATCCTCGATGAGCCCACGCGTGGCATCGATGTCGGCGCACGTCAGGAGATTTACCTGCTGATCAATGCGCTGGTGCAACAGGGTATCGCGGTGATTGTGATTTCGTCCGAGCTGCCCGAAGTACTGGGCCTGAGCGATCGCGTTTTGGTGATGCATGAAGGGCAAATCAAAGCCGATTTGATTAACAACCATCTGACTCAGGAGCAGGTGATGGAAGCCGCTCTGCGGAGTGAACATTATGCTTAAAACTGAGAGTACGCAAAGCCTGCCGGGCACGCCTGGCAAGCCCGCACCGGGTAAATTTCCGCGATTCAATCTGCAAGTCTTAGTGATGCTGGGCGCGATTGTGATGATCGCGCTGTTCTTCACCTGGACTACCGACGGCGCCTGGCTGAGTCCGCGCAACGTCTCGAACCTGCTGCGCCAGACGGCGATCACCGGCATTCTGGCAGTCGGCATGGTGTTTGTGATTATCTCCGCCGAGATCGATCTGTCGGTAGGATCAATGATGGGCCTGCTCGGCGGTGCCGCGGCGATTTTCGATGTCTGGCTGGGCTGGCCGCTCCCGCTCACCATTGTGGTCACGCTGGTCATGGGCCTGCTGCTCGGCACCTGGAACGGTTGGTGGGTCGCCTACCGCAAAGTGCCTTCATTCATCGTCACCCTTGCAGGCATGCTGGCGTTTCGCGGCATTCTGGTGGGGATCACCGATGGCACCACCGTCGCCCCCACCAGCCCGGCGATGTCACAGATCGGGCAAAGTTATCTGCCGGGCGGCGTGGGCTTCGGCTTTGGTTTTGTTGGGCTGGCGCTGTTTATTCTCTGGCAGTGGCGCTTGCGTCTGCGTCGTCAGCAGTTGGGACTGGCCCAACCGGCAGCAACGAGCACAGTGGCGCGTCAGGCGATCACCGCCGTGCTGGTACTGGGTGCGATCTGGCTGCTGAATGATTATCGTGGCGTACCTACCCCGGTGTTGCTGCTGGCACTGCTGTTGCTGGCGGGTATGTTTATGGCGACGCGCACTGCCTTTGGTCGCCGGATTTACGCGATTGGCGGCAACATCGATGCCGCACGACTTTCCGGCATTAACGTGGCCCGCACCAAGCTGGCCGTTTTCGCCATTAACGGTGTGATGGTGGCGATTGCCGGGTTGATCCTTAGCTCGCGTCTCGGTGCCGGTTCGCCTTCTGCCGGGAATATCGCTGAGCTGGATGCGATTGCAGCCTGCGTGATTGGCGGCACCAGCCTCGCGGGCGGTGTGGGCTCAGTGGCCGGCGCGGTGATGGGTGCCTTTATCATGGCTTCGCTGGATAACGGCATGAGCATGATGGATGTCCCTACCTTCTGGCAGTACATCGTGAAAGGCGCCATCTTGCTGCTGGCAGTGTGGATGGATACCGCCACGCGTCGCCGGGTGTAATCGCGTGGGCGATCACACTGTGGCGCAAACCATTTCTGCTCTCCTTACCGCCGTGCTATGCAATGCGCTGAGGGTTTAAAGGGACGCGCCACCATGCATGAGAAACGTTACCGCATTACGTTACTGTTCAACGCCAACAAGGTGTATGACCGCCAGGTGGTCGAGGGCGTAGGCGAGTATTTGCAGGCTTCGCAAACCGACTGGGATATTTTCATTGAGGAGGATTTTCGCTGCCGTATCGATAACATCCGCGAGTGGCTGGGTGATGGCGTGATCGCGGATTACGACGACAGCTCGATTGAAACGCTGCTGGCGAATGTTCCAGTGCCGATTGTCGGCGTTGGCGGCTCCTATCATCAGCCGCAGGACTATCCGCCGGTGCATTACATCGCCACCGACAACGCCGCGCTGGTGGAGAGTGCCTTCCTGCATTTGAAAGAGAAAGGCATCAACCGCTTTGCGTTTTATGGTTTGCCGGCAGCCAGCGGCAAACGCTGGTCGCAGGAGCGCGAACAGGCGTTTCGCCAGTTAGTGATGCGTGAACGTTATCAGGGCGTAGTGTATCAAGGCATGGAAACCGCTCCCGAGAACTGGCAACACGCGCAGAATCGCCTCGCCGACTGGCTGCAAACCCTGCCGCCGCAAACCGGCATTATCGCTGTCACCGATGCGCGTGCGCGTCACCTGCTGCAAGCCTGCGAGCATTTGAAAATTCCGGTGCCGGAGAAGCTCACGGTGATCGGGATCGATAATGAAGAACTGACACGCTATCTCTCCCGCGTGGCGCTCTCGTCTGTGGCGCAGGGCACGCGCCAGATGGGCTATCAAGCCGCGAAGCTGCTGCATCGTTTGTTGAACAAGCAATCCTTACCGCTGCAGCGCATTCTGGTGCCGCCCGTCAAAGTCATTGCCCGTCGCTCCACTGATTTCCGCTCACTGAACGACCCCGCAGTGATTCAGGCCATGCACTACATTCGTTTCAATGCCTGCAAAGGGATTAAGGTGGAACAGGTGCTGGATGCGATCGGCATGTCACGATCCAATCTGGAAAAGCGTTTTCGGGATGAGACCGGCGATACCATTCACGCCATGATTCACCGTGAAAAGCTGGAGAAAGCGCGCGAGCTGTTGGCTTCTTCATCGCTGAACATCAATGAGATTTCGCAGATGTGTGGCTATCCGTCGCTGCAGTATTTCTATTCGGTGTTTAAGAAGAGCTACGCCAGCACACCCAAGGAGTATCGCCAACTTCACGGCGAGAACGTGCTGTAGCGCACGGGTAAGATCAAGATTTCGCGCTGGGTTATGGCTATAATTGCGCGGCATCTTCAAAGGAAGATCGTCGTCTCCGGTGAGGCGGCCGGATTTCAAATCCGGTTGGGGCCGCCAGCGGTCCCGGGCAGGTTCGACTCCTGTGATCTTCCGCCACCTTCATCTTACTGTTACTCATTTCTAAATGATTGGCTTAGGCAACCTGTCAGTCATCATTACAAGTTGGAAAATTTCAGCCTGAGGATGTAGAGCAAGGTTGGCAATTTACTTCTGCACTCTTCTCCGCCACTTGTTCCAATCTCTTTACCTCGCCTGCACAATGCAGTTATTCGTTAAAACCGAACAACTGAGCTCTGTTTAAAAATCAGCTTGTTCATGATTCTATACTGTCTTTCACGCTGGCTATTGCGGAATCACCCATGCTCATCCATCCCACCGACAAACTCACCTTCTCCGGCGATCCGCGCGCGGATGAGCTGCGAAAGCGTCTGCTGCAACCCAATGCACCCAAAGTGATTGCGGCGGCGTTATCTAAGCAGTTAGATCGCGAAAGTCGCACCCATAGCCATGCCGCCGGACAGCTCTATTGCCTGAAGCAGGGAATGATGACGGTTAACACGCCATCGGGCATCTTCGCCAATCCGCCGCGCCTGGTGGGCTGGATTCCGCCGCACTTCGAACACGCGATAATCGGACCGGGTCGCGTGCTCGGCTGGACGGTGTTGGTGGATGAAGCACTGACGGCGCCGCTTCCGAAACATCCGGTGTTGCTCTCCTGCCCGTCAGTGCTGGAACCGCTGGCTGAGCGGCTGGCAAATTTGTCGCCGGATAGCTGGGGCAGCGATCGTTACAATCGGTTATGCGACGTATTTCTCGATGAGTTGTATGAGTCCACCGAGCATGCGCTGACGCTGCCGCTCCCCGATGAGCCACGTCTGCGGCAAATCGCGCGCTTGTTGATGGACAATCCGGCGGATACGCGCACCGGCCCCGAACTGGCGCAGTGGGCGGGATTGAGTCCGCGCAGCCTGAGTCGACACTGGGCGAGCGCGGTGGGCATGAGCCTCTCGCGCTATCGCCAGGTATCGCGACTGTTGAAATCACTGGAAGGGCTGGCCGACGGCAAAAGTGTGCAGCAGGTAGCGTGGCAGGTCGGCTTTGACAGCGTGAGCAGTTACATCAGCGCCTTCCGCAGCGCGTTTGGTTCGACGCCCGGCAAATACTTTACGCCGCCTGACGCGTCTGCGGTTGCAGCATCAGAAGACTCGTAGGCCCATCAATGTCCGGCAGGCTGTACTGATATTTACGACGAAACGCACCGGGCGGCATATCGTACAGTCGGCGGAAGGTGCGGCACCATGTCTGCTGCGACTCAAAACCATATTTAATCGCAACCTCCATCAGCGGCATGTGACCGTTCATCAACGCAATCGCCGATGCCGTGAGTTTGCGTTCACGAATATAGCTGCCTAGCGCAATACCGGTATGGTGACGGAACATTCGTTGCAAATGCCACTGCGAATAGCCTGCACGACGCGCGACGGTCTCCAGCGTCAGTCGCTGTTCAATATTGTCTTCGATCCAGAGCATCAGTTGATGCATACAGGCTGCCTGAATATCCATCTTTCCTCCTGATGGCGGATTAAAAAGTCAGCAGCATTATAAAAAAGCCTCAGCTGGCTATGTTTAGCGTTAAAGCCAATAAATAACGATATCTCGCCAAAATTACGCACGTGTCTTTCGGGCTCCACGCTTGCAGCTTACACTATCATGTAATATTGTAAGTTACATGATAAATGCCTGACAGGAGAATGTATGAATAGTTGGATGACTTCAGACGTGGGAATCTGTGTTGCGATAGCGTTGGCAGCGGCCAGTATCGCCATGACCCTCACCCAAACCGAGCTGTTTGCTGGCTTACGCGCATGGACCGCCAAAAAGCACGCGTTACTCGGCCATCTGTTTCACTGTTTTTATTGCATGAGCCATTGGACGGTGCTCGCGGGCATGCTGATTTATCGCCCTGCGCTATTGCACAGTGACATGGCATTGGTGGATTGGGTGATGACGGCGTTCATTACCCTGACCCTTACCACATTTATCAACGGTCTGATGTTTAAGGTCTTTCAGGCCGCAGTGACCACGCATGTGATGAAGCATAATGCGCAGATCACTTTGCAGAAGCAGGATTAACGTTATTCGCGGCACAGCGGATGGGGCTCAGATTCCAGCCCCAGATTCGCCATTTTATTGAGGTAATCACCGGCAATGTCCGCCACGGTGATTTGGCTAAAGCGATTAAGTAACACCATTTCCGCTTCATTGAGTGCCTGATCCAGCCGCTCATCAACGGCATGTTCCACCAGACAAGGTGACGGATCGGCGGCGGGCCCGATGCTGAACAGCGCAGGCGAACCCATCGCCTGATACACATCCAGCAGCGTAATCGCGCTGAGTTCCACCTGCAGCTCCCAACCGCCGCCGTGCCCCTTCTCCGACACCACATAGCCTTTTTCGCGCAGGCCGGACATCATGCGGCGCACCACCACCGGATTGGTGCCCAACATTTTCGCCATCGCTTCCGAGGTGGCGCGTTTAACGTGCCGATCAAGATGAATCAAGGCGTGCAGGGAGCGGGACATTCGGTTGTCGCGGGGCATGGGTCATTCCTCTAAAGTTCACGACACTCTAGCAAAGCCGCCCGGCTGCAACAATTTATCCCGCCTTTTCGCTATGGCTTCACCAGGCTCGCCTGCCAGTCACTGAACAGGGTCAGCCAGTTTTTGGCGGGGATATTCTTTTTCTCGCCGGTGCCAAAACCATGGCCGCCCTGCTGGAAAAGATGCATCTCGACCTTCACCTTATTTTTACGTAGCGCGTCGAACATCAGTAAGGTGTTTCTGGGCGAGGCGGTGCCATCATCCAGCGCCTGTGCCAGGAAGGTCGGGGGAGTTTTATCGCTTACCCGGTTTTCCTGTGAATTCTGATCAATCACCGACTCGCTGATATCCTTGCCGTACATCGCCGTTCGGGTGCCGACATGGGTTACGCCATCTTTTAACGACAGCACCGGATAGATCAGGGCGCTAAAATCCGGTCGCGCCGGAATCTGATCCAGCTTATCTACCGCTGAATAATTGCTGGCATCCGCATTATTGCTAAGGTTGGCTGCGAGGAAAGCGCCCGCAGAAAAACCCATCACGCCAATCTGGTCGGCGGCGATGTGATAATTCGCTGCATTGCCGCGAATCATGCGCATGGCTCGTTGTGCATCAGAAAAAGCATTATTACGGTTAACCTCTGAACCCCCGCGCGGCATACGATAAATTAAAACAAATGAGGAATAACCTTTCTGGCTCAATACTTTTGCGACATCCAGCCCTTCAGCGTCCTGCATGATATAAGAAAAACCCCCACCAGGAATGATTAGCACGGCAGAATGATTATTCTTTCCCGCGGGAGGAACATAAATCATTTCTGGAGAATCAACATTTGTGACAGCACGATTATTGATGGCCGGGTTTTTGCTGAAATTAATAAATTTATTATTTCCTGACACTTCATTTGGCCAGATAGGAATTTCCTTATTGGCAAACGCAGCCGGAAGATACAGTAGAAACAATAGCGCAGTTAAATGAGGAAACTTCATCTCGATGGCTCCAAATCCTGAGTAAAAACAGTGACAAATGACAAAGCCTTGAGAAAAAACCAGGCTTTGCTGCGCAACACTTACCCCAGAGTGCATCAAATAAAAGGAATAGGCTGAGTAAAGTAACAAATAATATCTCTTACCTGCATTCACTATAATACCGGGCCAGAAAAAATTAGACTTTTCTCATGTTTACGTTAACAAGGCCATATGTTATAAGTAAATTTTAAACTATAAGAATCTGTGACCATGGGAATTTACTGGATCATAAGTCTTAGCCTGACTTTTGTCGCTATCGTCGAAGTCATGTTAAGTAAAAATGAAAACACAGCACAAATCAGATCATACGTTTATTTTGTTGCCGTTGTAGTGCTTTTTACTTTCGGCGGCATTCGTGGTCTGGGTACGGGACTCGATGATTTCCAGTATCGTGATTTCTTTGTTCATTTCGTCGATAAAATCACTATTGAAGGATTCTGGCGTACAGCAGACGAATTCCGTTACGAACCGGCGATATATGCTATTGCAGGCTTAACACGTATATTTACCGCTAACCCCGATATCTTTATGTTTGTCTTTACGGTCATTGCCGTGTGCGTTAACGCATGGTATTTCCGTAAACTGACACCGTTGCCGATTGTCGCATTAGCTGTCTACTCCGCGCACTTATTTATCAACAAAGACATGAACCAGATTCGATTTGGCTTATGTTCCGCCTTCTTAATGGGCTTTGTTTATCACATGTCCCGGCGCAGTAAATCCGGGATGATAACCACCTTTATTCTTTCCTTCATCAGCCACGCCACAGGGATTGTTGCTCTCCTGATTCCAATGGCGATGATTGTGAGGAAAAACAAATACATTCCTATTATCATTGTCGTCGCCAGTTTACCTCTCGCCTTTATGGGGAGTTCAGCGCTGATCGCGCTGCTTTCCAGTCATCTGGGCGGATTAGGTGACAGGGCCATGGGCTATGCTAATCAGGAGTCAACGCAGGATCAGGGGATTTTTACCCTGTCAAACCTGAAGAATATTGGCTTTGTGTTTATCTTCAGCTTTATGCTGCTGAGTGACAGAATCAAAAACTTCGATCCGGTGAAGTTTAATACTTATTACATCATGGTCATTACCTTCGCGCTTGGTGCGGGATTGAGGATGGCGCTGCAGGATTATGCATCAGGCGGACGTTTAGCGAACTTCCTGCTGCAAGTTGAACCGGTGCTTATTTCCCTGTGTATCTGGGAAACCAAAAAATTGAAAAAGTTGATCGCTGTAGGTGTGACAGTGTTAATGGTGCTCTATTATCTTTATTACAATACCATTTCAAGCAAACAGTCGATTACCGGTTATGAAGTTTCACAAACCTTCAAGATATTCCGCTAAGCCGCGAAAACGCTAACCTCTGGTTAGCGTTTTTTGTTTTAATCTCAGATAAAACTGATGGACGCATAAGGAAAGTCTGAATGTTTTTATGGTCCTGGTCATTGCTTGCTTTTTGATTTATTTAAACCTCTAATAGGCTCATATCTGCGCCAGCAGAGTTCGGAGTTTTCTTATTAGAGCGACACTCGTTTATTCCTGATTTTACTGGCGCGACGTCACTCATTGAAAGAACGCAAATATGAACGAAAAAAACAATTTTGACATCGTCCGATTCTCCCTTGCCTTTATCGTGATGCTGGTGCATAGCGCAGAAGTGACGAGAAACGTCGATATTCGTTTTCTCGGGCACTTTCTAAATAGTGACTTTGCAGTAAAAGGATTTTTCGCAATAAGTGGTTTTCTTATTGCAAAAAGTTACTTAAGAAGTAAATCACTCACGTCCTATTTTATTAAGCGTGCGCAACGTATCTTGCCTGCTTATATATTTGTCATCATTCTGTGCTTCGTGATCGGGATGTGTCTGACGACGCTACCGCTGATGGATTTCCTGAAAAATAAAGAAACCATCAAGTATCTCGTCGCAAACTTCTCTTTCCTGAACTTCATTCAGGCGTCGTTGCCCGGCGTGTTCACCAACAACCCGAATCAGCCGATGGATGGCTCGCTGTGGACCATCAAAGCTGAACTGACGCTGTATGTGCTGCTGCCGCTGGTTGTTCCGATGATGAAGAAAAACCCGCTTAAAGTGTGGGGCGCGATCTTCGTTATCTCATGCGCCTGGTTCTTCTACTTCACGTCGGTGTACACCGGGCCGAAAGCCGATACCCTGGCGAAGCAGTTTGTCGCGCTATCGTCTTACTTCTTCTTTGGTAGTCTGCTGGCGGTTTATCAACCAGCTTTTGATCGCCTGAAAGAGATTACGATTGTTTCTCTGGTGGTGTTCCTGCTGTTTAAATCGACCGACTATGCCTTTCTTATCGAGCCGGTGGCGTTCTCATCGGTGGTGATTCTGTTCTGCACCAACCTGTGCAAAGAGGTCAAAATCAGTCAGTACGGCGACCTCTCGTATGGCATGTACCTGTATCACTGGCCGATCATTCAGGTTCTGCAACACTTCGGCGTGTTCGATGCCAATGCTTTCCTGGGGTTGGGATTGACCATCGTGATTACGCTTGCGCTGGCTTACACCTCATGGAATGTGCTGGAGAGTCGTTTCCTGAAACGTGCGCACCATACGCAGCCACCTATTACTCCGCCGACCACCACTGCACGTGATTGACCCGTGTGATTGATAAGTAGGGTGATGAAAAAACCCCCCTTCAGGTTATCCGGAAGGGGGGTTTTTCGTACTTAGATAGTGGCGCCCATTGAGAGCCGGTAATGCAGGTTAACCTGTTCGATAGTCGGCTGCTGGTTGATCTTCTTCAGCACAATCTCAGTGGCGACTTTTCCCATTTCAAAGCGTGGCGTGATGACGCTGGCTAAGCGCGGCGTGGTGGCCTGGCCAATCTCCAGCCCATGAAAACCGGCAATCGCCATGGTCTGCGGCACCGCAATCCCCGCCGCCTGACACTCCTGTAATACGCCGACGGCCAGGTCATCATTGGTGCAGAGAATCGCATCCATCTCAGGATAGAGCTGACGTGCCAGCGTCATCATGCCAGTACCAATCGATACTGAAGAAACCTTGTTTGGCACAATACGCCCCGCCGGGAAGCCCGCCGCTTCCACCGCATCACGATAACCGGCATAGCGCTGCTCATCGCGGCGGTCGGACATCGAACCAAAATAGATCACGCGCTGTTTGCCGCTGGCCAGCAGCATCGAGGTCATATCGTAACCAGCACGATAGTTGTCAAAACCGACGTTAATACGCCCGCTGGCTTCCGTCAGCCCCATCACTTCCGCCACCGGAATATTGGCTGCATTGAGGTATTTCTCGGCGCGCACGGTGTGCACTGATTCGGTGAGGATCAGCCCTTTGATGTTAAACGCCAGCACGGTGGCGATCTGTTCTTCTTCACGCTGGGCGTTGTAGTCGTAATTGACCACCAGCGTCTGATAGCCGTGTGCACTGGTGACCGACTCAATGCCCGCCAGCAGATCGGCAAAGATTTGGTTGTTAAATGAGGGAACCAGCACGCCGATGCGCGGCTGGCTTTGATTGGTTGTGGTGGTGTTGTCGCTATCGGGGACGTAGCCGATCTCAGCAATGACGCTGGCGATTTTCTCCGCCGTTTCCGTTTTAACCTTTTCCGGGGTACGTAAATAACGGCTCACCGTCATTTTGGTGACGCCCGCCAGGGTAGCAATATCGTCCAGAGTGATGCGCTGCGTTTTCATTGCGACGTCCGCAAAGAGGGCCTTTCAATCAACGTATTATGCCCGTTGCCCGGCAAAAAATGAAACGGACGTGCAACAGCGGTCAGGCAGAGAAATGTTGACCGTTTGACAGAATAAAAATTTCACAATACTGCAAGAAAAAACAAGAATCGTCATGCCATGCCAACCACACCTGATAAAAAACCTATCATTTCAGCCAAATATGGCCCTGCCGTTAATATTGCCATCAGCAATTTTCGCAACGTCCTTCACACTTTCTGGAAAAAATGATCCAAAAACCATCATTTAGAACATATATTCCATGATGATGACCTCGAGTGACAACGCTGAACATCGATAACCTACACCACTCCTCTTTCTGAACACGTAACGTTCAGGCCGTAGAGACAAGGGGCTATAACAATGGATACCAGGCAAAAACGCTACAACATGAAGTATGTCATTCTCTGCTGTACCGTCGCGGCATTTGGCGGACTGCTGATGGGCTATGACTCTTCAATTATCTCCGGTGCAATCGAACCTCTTAGTGAATATTTCCAGTTAACCCCCGCCGAAACCGGCTGGGCCGTTTCCAATATTCTGCTGGGTAGCTTAGTGGGCTGCTTTATCGCTCCCCGCCTGAGCGATAAACTCGGGCGCAAAAAATCACTCGCCATTACCGCACTGCTTTTCACTGTTTCGGTGATCGGAACGGCGATCGCCCACAACTTCACCGTGTTTGTGCTGTTCCGCATCATTGGCGGACTGGCGATTGGCCTCGCCTCGGTGATTTCGCCGATTTATCTGGCGGAGCTGTCGCCTTCGAAGTTTCGCGGTCGCACCACTGCTCTCTATGCAGTCTGCTGCGTCGGTGGACAATCGGTGGTGCTGCTGACCAACTACTTCATCACCAAATCGACGCTGCCCGAGGTGATGGTTAACATGGGCTGGCGTTACATTCTGGCCACCGCGCTGGTGCCTTGTGCGCTGTTCATCTTCTTCATCGCCTTTATCCCAGAATCTCCGCGCTGGAACGTGCTTAAGGGCAAATACGATGAAGCGCTGGATACGCTGACTAAAATTTCTAATCGCGAACATGCCGAAAGCGTGTTCAATGAAATCAAACACTCCTTCTCAGACAAAGCCGCGCATCAACATAAATCGCGCCTGCGCCTGGATAAAACCACCATTCCACTGCTGGTGATCGGTATCGGCCTGGCGGTCGGTAACCAAATCAGCGGCATTAACGTGATTCAATATTTTGGGCCGACGCTGTTGAAGAACGTGGCAGGCAGCACCGATTCGGCGTTGCTGCAGACTTTCTGGCTGTCGATTTGTCAGTTTATTGGTGTGCTGGCGGGGATGATGCTGATTGATAAAATCGGCCGCCGTAAGCTGCTGTTGCTGGGTGCCATCACCTCCTGCATCTGCCTCGCTTACTCGTTCATCGCTTTCTATTATCACCTGCCGGGTATGCTGGCGGTGGTGGGTCTGTTTGCCTATATGATTTTCTTTGGCATGACCTGGGGTCAGATTGTCTGGACCGTGCTGGGCGAAATCTTCCCTACTGAGATTCGTTCAATCTGTGTCGGGATTTCCATCTGTGCCATGTCGATGGCGAACTTTGTCATCAGCAGTACCTTCCCGATCATGAACAGCAGCCCAATGCTGCTGGATATGTTCCACGGTGGCTTCCCACTGCTGCTGTTCGCGATTTTCTCGCTGGGTATGTACTTCTTTACCTTCCGCTATCTGCCAGAAACCGCGGGCGTGTCGCTGGAGAAAATTCATGGGCTGGTGCTGGAGAAGTTTAACGTTGAAGCGGATTTGCCGCAGAGCACCTCAACGACCAAATCCAGCGAGTCATTTGATATTCCACGGCATTAATGTGATGAAGCGCGCCTACGAAATGGCGCGCTCATATTGTTCAATTACCGCCAGCGCTAAACCGTTGGCGGGATCGATACGCTGCGGCAGGAAGTGCAGCTGCGTATGAGAGAAGGTAAAGGCCAGCGTGCTGGCCTGTGCCGTTTCTGCAACCGCCTGGATAAATGCCGGATGCGCATTCCACGGCCCATCAATAATAATGCTCGCCGGATTCACCAGTTGCATCACATGGCTTAGAGCGTGGCCGAGATGCTGACCCGTTAACGCCATCACCTCACTGACGATCTGCGGTTCACTGGCAGCGTTCTGCCAGCGCAATCCTGTTTTACGCTGTCCCAGCTGCTGTTGAATCGCGGGCTGACTGATCAGGGTTTCCAGGCAGCCTGAACGACCACAACTGCATCGCAACCCTTTAGGTTGCACCTGTAAATGACCAATCTCCCCGGCGGTCCAGCTGCTGCCGACAAACACTTCGCCCTGCTCCACCAGCGCTCCGCCGACCCCTTCACCAATGCGCAGATAAAAATGACTTTGTGATTTATCCAGATTGAGTTGCTGCACCGAGAGCAGCGCGGCAGCCTTGACGTTATGCATGATACGCAGCGGTAAGCGGCAGGCGCTGATCAGCGGCGTCAGGACATCAACATCCTGCCAGCCAAGATGGGCGGAAAAGTGCACCCTGCCGCGCTGTGGATCGATAATGCCGGGAAAGCCCACGGCGATGCCCAGCAATTCAGGATGCGCGGCGTGCAACGTCTGGCACACTTCCACCAGCTCATGCAGCAGTTGCTCAGGTTCGGCGGTCGGCGTTTGCCAGGTCTGCTCCGCAATCACCTGCGAGAAGTAATCACAGACGCGCCAGTGGATGGCATTACGCTCCACCATGATGCCGGCGCTTTTCAGCTTTTCCGCGCGCAGCGAAATTTCGATTTTAGGCCGTCCGGCCGCTGCCACGCTAACCGGGCCGAGTTCATTGATCAGCCCCTGCGCCAGCAAATCATCGACAATCAGGGAAACGGTGTTTTTACTCAGCTGCAGCGCCAGTGCTAAATCCTGGCGGGACGTGATGCGCGTGCTGCGCAGTTGCGTCATCACGCGCTTAAGGTTGTTCAAACGGAGTAATGCGGGACCTTTACCGGCTGCTTTCATCGCGCACCCACCTGACTCAATACTCATCACCGCGTACACGGCTGCGATAGCTATCCCAATCGAAGCGCACCCACAAACTGGTGCCGAGACGCATACGATCCATCACGCGCTCGCCTAATAAGCCATTCATTCCTGCCGGGTCAAGATTCGACAGCATACCGGTCGGGCGTTTTGACGATGAGCGACGATCGACAATCTGATTGATGATCACTTTTTCGTAGCGGGATTCACTCTGCATGCCGATCTCATCGATCACCAGCAGATCCACATGGCTGAGATCCTGCAATAAACGCTCTTCGGTGAGATCGCTGCCGCCGCTGAAGGTGCCTTTCATGCTCGACATCAAATCCGCCACGGTGACAATCAGCACGCTTTTGCCGCGCAGAATAAGGTCATTACCGATGGCGGCGGCCAGGTGGTTTTTCCCGGTGCCAGGGCGACCGGAAAACACAAAACTGGCGATGCTGTTGTCAAACCCGGCGGCATATTCCCGCGCCAGCGCCAGTGCTTTGCGCTGACCGTCATTCTCGACACGATAGTTATCAAACGAGCAGTTCATGTGCAGCTCACGGATACCGGAACGCCCCATGATACGCTGCATTTTCATGGCGCGGTTTTCCCGCACGATGGCTTCAGAGCGCAGGCGGCCCTGTTCCTGATTCCACGCCAGCAGCTCTTCACCGTTTTTGAATTTCGGTTGCACATCCGCAGGCATAAATTTTTTCAGGCGACTGAAAAGATCATTCGGCGTTTTCATCACTCACCTCGGAATCCATCGGGGATATCATATTGAGTATTGCTGATCTGGGTGACATCGCGCTTCGGCTGACCGCCATTGGCGGCACGGTTCATTTGCACGCTGCGCGCCAGTTTCTGCTGCCACTGCACATGGTGGAACAGTCGGCCTTCGGCCTGCCAGTAAGCCACAAAGGTGGCCAGTTCGGCCGCGGTCACCGGTTCACTCAGCGTCACGCCCCAGATAGCGGCCTGACGTTGAAAGTCCTGATCAGGCTGCCAACCCTGATACATGGCAAATTTGCCCACCGGTGTAGCGATCGGTGCCGCATCGGTATGGAACAGGCTGTCATCCAGCGTGACATCATTTGGCTGCTGCGCTGCGGCTTCCAGCGCCAGCAACTGTGCCAGACGCTGCGGTGTCAGCGCATAAAAAGCGGGCGCATTATTGTGCAGCACCGCCAGCACGCCGTTATCGGCCTGCTGCAACACGGCAAGCGGATCCTGGCAAAAGCCATCCAGCCCCACCAGCGTTGAAGATAAGATTTTAACTGACATGAAGAAACCTGACGTTGACCAACCCGGAGCGCCGATAGGTTCAGCGCTAAGCGGTCAGTGTACCTGTTTTAACGCGTTGGATCGCGCAGGAATTAGAAGCTGGCGCTGACGCCAAGGCTGTAAATAAACTGTTCACCGCTGACCACCGCCCCGGTTTGTGAGAAGGAGGCGAAAGCCGCCATATTTTGCCCAAACGGCACATTGGCTCCCACGCTGACATCCATCCAGTTGCTTTCATGACCGATCTCTTCGGGGCGATCGCGCAGAGCTGATACGTTGTCTTCGTTTAATTGATGGCTGTAGCTAACCTGTGCCCAGGGTGAAATCCAGTCAAGGGTGGAATCAAGGCGCCAGCCCACCGAGGCAATATGCCCGGCGTGATTGCCATCAACAAATTCACACTTCGGGCAGCTCAAGCGGGAATCATCCACCGCAAATTGCGCCACCGGACCGGTACGCAGCGTGGAATTCATCGGCATCTGCCAGCCTGCTGAGTAGCGGTTGGCAAACGGGGCATTCCCCACACTGGCTTTTTCACTGTGCAGCACCATCGCGCTCTCATCCGGAGAATTAAGCGCGGCATCCATCAGACTGACATCACTGCTTTCTGTAAACTTCAGGTGATTACTGGAAATTTTTTCAGCAAGTATCGCATTGTAATCCGGCACATAATCGGCGCCGGACTCATCCCAGGCGTAAGCCGGCAGCGCCGTAAATAACAGCCACACACTGCCAAAAGCCAGCATCAGATTGTGCTGGCCTGTCCGCTGACTTTTCTGCAACATGAAAGACTCCTGACGAGCCAGAAAGGGAACGGGCGTTAAGATTCAGGTTTTTTGATTATCGGCACCCATTGATTAACTATTAATCGATTCTGCAATACGTCAAGGGATTAACAGTATTTTCCTCATGCTTAGGGAGAGTAATATGCAACGTTGTGGCTGGGTAACACAGGATCCGCTCTATCTGGCGTACCACGATAATGAGTGGGGCGTACCACAAACTGATAAGCAAGCCTTATTTGAAATGATCTGTCTTGAGGGACAACAAGCGGGTTTATCGTGGATTACCGTGCTGAAAAAACGTGAAAACTATCGTCGTGCGTTCCACGAGTTTGATCCTCACGCCGTGGCGTTGATGGATGAAGCCGACATGCTGCGCTTGCTGCAAAACAGCGGAATAATTCGTCATCGCGGCAAGCTGGAGGCGATCATCCATAACGCCAAAGCCATGCTGGCACTGGAAGCCGAAGGCGAAGACTTTTCACGCTTTGTCTGGTCATTTGTCGATAATCAGCCGATTTTGCACCGTTACGCTGATTACACGCTGGCGCCCACCACCTCCGAGCCTGCGATTGCGCTCTCTAAGGCGTTAAAGAAGCGTGGTTTTAAATTCGTCGGTCCGACAACCTGCCATTCATTTTTACAGGCGTGCGGGCTGATTAACGATCATCAAACCAGCTGTTTCTGCCATCCCGATAATCTTTAAAGCAAATCTTTACACTTTAAGACTGACCCTCACGCATTTCCCCATTATTGAACGGCATAATAGTGCCGTTTTGGGGCATTTTCCCCGTGTGATTTTGTGAGGGATTTTCAATGAAAAAGCGTAGTTTGACGCTGGCCTTGTTACTCAGCGGCAGCGTAGTGCTGTCAGGTTGTACCACCAATCCTTATACCGGTGAATCGCAGGCCGGGAAATCCGGTATCGGCGCGGGCTTAGGTGCCGTGCTGGGCGCGGGCGTTGGCGTGTTGTCATCATCGAAGAAAGATCGCGGCAAAGGTGCGTTGATTGGTGCCGCGTCAGGGGCTGCCGTTGGCGGTGGCGTCGGGTATTACATGGACGTTCAGGAAGCGAAGCTGCGCGATAAAATGCGCGGTACCGGCGTCAGCGTGACGCGTCAGGGCGACAACATCGTGCTGAATATGCCGAATAACGTCACCTTTGACTCTAATAGCAGCAACCTGAAACCAGCAGGCGCCAATACGTTAACAGGTGTCGCGATGGTGCTGAAAGAGTATCCTAAAACCGCCGTCAATGTGGTGGGTTACACCGACAGCACCGGTACACGTGCGCTGAATATGCGCCTGTCGCAACAGCGTGCGGAGAGTGTGGCCAGTGGCCTGATTCTGCAAGGCGTAGCGCAGAACCGTCTGCGTACGCAGGGCATGGGCCCGGATAATCCGGTGGCCAGCAACAGCACCGAAGCGGGTAAAGCACAAAACCGCCGTGTCGAGATCACGCTGAGCCCACTAGGTTAATCCCCATCGCCGGTCTGCTTCTGCAGATCGGCGTTTCCACACGTTTTTACACCGCATTAGACGCTTTTTGTATCAGATAACGCTCTATAATCGTCAACCAATAGAGCCGTAAAATACTTTATGCTAGCGTGATCAAAATTTGATCAGTGGAAAACGTCATTATGTCGCTCAAAGCCATTGCCGCTGCCCTCGGCCTCTCTGTTACCACTGTGAGTCGTGCGCTAAATGGCTATGACGACGTCGCGGCCGCCACGCGTAAACGTATTGAAGAAGAAGCCACCTCGCGCGGCTATCGTCCTAATGATGCCGCGCGCCGTCTGAAGACCGGCCGCGCCAATGCTGTCGGGCTGGTTTTCCCGGTCAGCACAGCCTCGCTGAATGACAGTTATTACAGTGAAATGCTGCTAACGCTGGATCAGCGCCTCGCTCAGCATGACATTGATTTGATGATTCTGCCGGACAAGCCGCAAGACAAGCACCGCACGCTGATGCGTTTATTACGCGGTGGCGCGCTGGATGCGCTGATTCTCACCCATACTCAACCACACGATATCCGTCTGCAGCGTTTGCAGCAGAAAGGCTATCGCTTCCTCACGCTGGGCCGCAGTCAGCTGCCGGAACCTTATGCCTGGTTTGATTACGACAATCATGCTGGCACCCTGCTGGCCGCTGAACACTGTTTGCAACAAGGGCTGACGCGGCTTGCCTATCTGGGCGGCAACGAGCCTTGCACGTATATCCTCGATCGCCGCCATGGTTTTATTGATGCCCTCACGCAGCATCAACCGCCGATCGCGCCCACCATGTTGGCTGCGCTGCCGATGACGCGCCGTGCCGGTTATCAGCAAACACAGCGCTGGCTGGCGCAGGATATCGCGCCTCAAGCCATCATCACCGATTGTGCCCCGCTGGGGGAAGGTGCGGCCATTGCGTTGCAGCAAGCCGATCGTCTCAGCGGCACGCGGGCGATCCCTCTCTACGTCTACGATGGCTTGCCACATGACTCCATTGTCGATCATCCGGTGAACGCGATTCTGCAACTGTCGCAGCAGCGCATTGGCGAACGCGTGGCCGAAATGGTGCTGCAACTGCTGGAAGGCGCACCGCTTGAGGAGCTTCAGACGCTGTGGCAACCGATGCTGCGCCTCACTTCTGATGCACAATGATTGCGTGTGCGCCGTGCTGTGATAGTCTTCGCCTGATTTTATTATTCAGGTGTATGCAATGAAAACCAGGCCGCCACGAGCCACAATCAGTGACGTTGCCCGCACGGCAAAAACCGGTAAAACCAGCGTTTCCCGCTATCTCAATGGCGAATTGAACCTGCTCTCGCCCGATCTCAAAGCCCGTATTGAACAGGCCATCGCCGATCTCGATTATCGCCCCAGCCAGATGGCGCGCGGCCTGAAGCGTGGCCGCACACGACTGATTGGCCTGATCATCGCGGATATTACCAATCCCTACTCGGTAGATGTGCTGAGCGGCATTGAAGCGGCCTGTCGTGCGCAGGGTTTTACGCTGCTGATGTGTAACACCAATAACGAAGTCGATCGTGAGCAGTATTATCTGCAACTGCTGAGCAGTTACCAGGTCGAGGGCATCGTGGTGAACGCGGTCGGGATGCACGAAGAAGTGCTAAAACGCCTGCAGCAGTCAATGCTGCCCATGGTACTGATTGACCGTAAAATTCCTGACTTCGCCTGTGATGTGGTCGGCCTGAACAATCCCGAAGCCGCGCAAATCGCTACCCAGCATCTGCTGGACAATGGTTACGATGCCCTGATGTTCCTCAGCGAGCCGCTGGGCAGCGTTAACACCCGCCGTGAACGCCTTGGCGCGTTCTATGACACCAGCAAAGCCCACACCGGAGTGATGGCAGAAAACGCCGAAGTCCCCTTGCACCAGCCAGATCAGCTGGAGCAGGTGCTGCGGGAATTTCAGCAACGCCACCCTGGCAAACGCTGTGCGGTGATGGCCGCCAACGGTGCGCTGACCTTGCAAGTGGCGCGCGCCTTGCAGCGCCTCGAACAACGCTGGGGTGAAACCATCGGCCTGCTTGGCTTTGATGAGCTGGAGTGGGCTGCATTGGCGGGCGTGGGCATCACCACCCTGAAACAGCCCACCTGGCAGATTGGCTATGCGGCGCTGGAACAGGTGATTGCGCGCATTGACGGCAATGAACAGCCAATCAGCGAGCAGGTTTTCCCCGGCGAGTTGATTGTGCGCGGCTCCAGCCAGCCGCTGCGTTAATCCCCCTTTCTCCGGCTCACTTCGTGAGCAGGATCATAATTCCACACTCTCTGCCTTTCATTTGGAACCGGTTCCATTTAGGTTTTTTATAACACCCTTACCGAGTTCAATGGAGAGACAACATGGCACATCCGGAAATCATCGTGGTCACCGCCGCCTATGGCACGCAGAAAGTCGCCGAGTCAGGTGGCCAAAGCGCACTGCTGCCGCTGATTAAAGCCGCTGGCGCCGATGGCGTTGAAATTCGCCGTGAGCTGTTCAGTGAAGATGATCTGCTACGGTTAAACTCATTGAACAAAGCGATTGCTCAACAGCAGCTCAGCGCCAGCTATTCGGTGCCAGAAGCGTTGTGGCTGGAAGACGGCTCGCTCAACCCTCGCCTGGGGCAATTCCTGCTGGAAGCCGAACAGATTGGCGCTAAACGGTTGAAAATCGCCCTCGGTCATTTTGTCGATCTTTCTGACGCTTCGCTGGCTGAGGTGCTGGCCGCATCGCCGGTGACCGTGGTGGTGGAAAACGATCAAACGCCAGACAGCAAGCTGGCCCCGATGCAGAACTTCTTCCATCGTGCCTGCGATGCCGCCTTGCCGCTGGATATGACCTTTGACATGGGCAACTGGCAGTGGACCGGTGAAGACGCCATGCAGGCCGCAGCTCAGCTCAGCCGCTACGTCAGCTACATTCACGTTAAGGCCGCCGTGCCGCATGGCGAGAGCTTCCGTGCCGTGGCGCTGGACGAAACTGACGGCAGCTGGCGTGCATTGCTCAAGGCACTCCCTGCCGATGCGCCGCGCGGCATCGAGTTCCCGCTTGAAGGCGAAGATCTGCTGGCCGTGACGCGCCATTACGTCGATCTGCTGCGTGCGCTGTAAGGAGTTGATGATGAAGCAACTGGATGTGGTCACCATTGGCGAAGCGATGGCGATGTTTATCGCCCAGCAAAGCGGGGATCTCGCCGCCGCAGAAGGCTTCGTCAAACGTATTGCCGGTGCCGAACTGAATGTGGCGATCGGCCTGGCGCGCCTCGGTTTGCAGGTGGGTTGGGTCAGCCGCGTTGGCGATGACAGTTTTGGTCGTTTCACGCTGCAACAGCTGGCGAAAGAGAACGTCGATCACCACTGCGTGACCACTGATTCCCGCTATCGCACCGGATTTCAGCTCAAGTCGCGCGTCGATGACGGTTCCGATCCGGAAGTGGAATATTTCCGCGCCGGCTCCGCCGCCAGCCATCTCTCGCCAGACGATTTCGACGCCGATTACTTCGGCAATGCGCGCCATCTGCATTTGAGTGGCGTGGCTGCCGCCCTCTCCGACAGCTCGCTGGAATTGACCAAGCACGCCGCGAAAGAGATGCGTTCACGCGGCAAAACCATCTCCTTCGATCCCAACCTGCGCCCGGTTCTGTGGCGCAGCGAGGCGGAGATGCGTAAGCAGCTGAATCTGCTGGCAGAGTACGCAGATTGGGTGCTGCCGGGTGAGAAAGAGGGTTTGATTCTCACCGGTTATCGCCAGCCGGAAGCCATCGCTGATTTCTATCTGGATAAAGGCGTGCGAGCGGTGGTGATCAAAACCGGCTGCGACGAAGCCTGGTATAAAACCGCCGACGGTGAAAAGGGCAATGTCGCCCCGATTCTTGTCGACAACGTGGTGGATACCGTGGGCGCGGGGGATGGTTTTGCCGTGGGCCTGATCAGCGCACTGCTGGAAGGCAAATCGCTGCCGCAGGCGATTTTGCGCGGTAACAAAATTGGTTCGCTGGCGATTCAGGTCGCGGGCGACAGTGAAGGGTTGCCGACGCGCGCAGCGCTGGGCGATTTTTAATTAAGCGGTTGCCTTCATTGGCGATGCTGCAGGAAGGGTCCGCATTTATGCGTTCCTGATTAACAGGTCTGTCTCTACACAACCCGATTATTTCGAGGCGCATCCATTGAATGTGCCCGCCTCAAAACAGAGGAGTCACCCATGAAATCGCAGACAATCGCGCCAAAACGCTGGTGGTTTATCATGCCCATCGTGTTTATCACCTACAGTCTGGCGTATCTGGACCGGGCGAACTTTAGCTTCGCCTCTGCCGCAGGGATTAATGACGATCTCGGCATCACCAAAGGCATGTCATCGCTGCTGGGTGCCCTGTTCTTCCTTGGCTATTTCTTCTTCCAGATCCCGGGCGCGGTGTATGCCGAACGCCGCAGCGTGAAGAAGCTGATCTTCTGGTGTCTGATTTTGTGGGGCGGCTGCGCCTCGTTAACCGGCGTGGTGAGCAATATCCCGATGCTGGCGGCGATTCGTTTTGTGCTCGGTGTGGTAGAAGCGGCGGTCATGCCCGCGATGCTGATTTACATCAGCAACTGGTTCACTAAGTCGGAGCGTTCGCGCGCCAACACCTTCCTGATCCTCGGTAATCCGGTCACGGTACTGTGGATGTCGGTGGTTTCCGGCTATCTGATTAACGCCTTCGGCTGGCGTGAAATGTTTATCTTCGAAGGCATCCCGGCGGTGATCTGGGCCGTGGCCTGGTGGTTCCTGGTGCAGGATAAACCGGCACAGGCCAAATGGATGAGTGACGAAGAGAAAGCCGCTCTGCAGGCACAGTTGCAGAAAGAGCAGGAAGGCATCAAAGCGGTACGCAACTATGGCGAAGCTTTCCGCAATCGCAACGTGATCATTCTCTGTATGCAATATTTCGCCTGGAGTATTGGCGTGTACGGTTTCGTGCTGTGGCTGCCTTCAATTTTGCGTAACGGCACGCAGATGGGCATGGTGGAAGCGGGT
Organism: Pantoea sp. alder81; assembly: GCF_020179835.1. Lineage (GTDB taxonomy): Bacteria > Pseudomonadota > Gammaproteobacteria > Enterobacterales > Enterobacteriaceae > Pantoea. Next base: position 206,616 of record NZ_JAIUDA010000007.1, read on the forward strand.
TGGCTGTCTGCGGTGCCTTATCTGGTGGCGACCATTGCGATGATCGTGGTGTCGTGGGCATCTGACAAAAAGCAAAACCGTAAGCTGTTTGTTTGGCCGCTGCTGCTGATTGGGGCGCTGGCGTTCATCGGTTCATATTTGGTCGGCTCCAGCCACTTCTGGCTGTCGTATGCCCTGCTGGTGATTGCCGGTGGCGCGATGTACGCCCCCTACGGCCCGTTCTTCGCCCTGATTACTGAAATGCTGCCACGCAATGTTGCCGGCGGTGCCATGGCGCTGATTAACAGCATGGGCGCACTCGGTTCCTTCATCGGATCGTGGATTGTAGGCTATCTTAATGGCGCAACCGGCAGTCCTGCCGCCTCTTACATCTTTATGGGTGCCGCGCTGCTGGTGTCGGTGTGGCTGACGTTAATCGTCAAGCCTGCAGAGAATAAGACATCACCGATTCATGGGGCGAGGCACGCCTGAAAGCGTAAAAAATGACTTTTTCGGGGCGGCTCAGGTCGCCCGTCACACGTTCTACAGGGAGCAAATGATGAAACCTGCTGTGATTCTTTATAAGAGCCTGCCAGACGATCTGCGCGCTAAACTTGATGCCCATTTTACCGTGACCGAAGTGCATGACGTCTCCCCCGAAACCGTGCAACAACATGCCGCACAGTTTGCAGAAGCACAGGGTTTGCTGGGGTCAGGCGGCAAGGTAAATGGTGATCTGCTGGCAAAGATGCCTGCACTGCGCGCCTGCTCCACCGTTTCCGTGGGCTATGACAATTTCGATGTTGAAGCACTGAATCAGCGCAACGTATTGCTGATGCACACCCCAACCGTTCTGACCGAAACCGTGGCCGATACCATGATGTCTCTGGTGCTGAGCACTGCACGTCGCGTCACCGAGTTGGATAAATGGGTTAAAGCCGGTGAATGGAAGAAGAGCATCGGGCCAGAGCGGTATGGCGTGGATGTGCATCACAAAACATTGGGTATTCTCGGGATGGGCCGTATTGGTCTGGCGCTGGCACAGCGTGCGCACTTTGGCTTCGGCATGAATATTCTCTACAACGCACGCCGTCAGCATGAAGAGGCGGAAACCCGCTTCGGTGCGCGTGCCTGTGACCTTGAAACGCTGCTGAAAGAGAGTGATTTTGTCTGTATCAGCCTGCCATTGACTGAGCAGACGCATCATATGATTGGCGCAGCACAGCTCAAGATGATGAAGCCTAGCGCCATCCTGATTAATGCGGGTCGTGGTCCGGTGGTCGATGAGCAAGCGCTGACCGCGGCTTTGAAGGACGGCACGATTCACGCTGCCGGTCTGGACGTGTTTGAAGTTGAACCGGTGCCCGCCGATGCGGAGTTGCTCAAGCTGCCGAACGTGGTGGCGCTGCCGCACATCGGTTCTGCCACCCATGAAACGCGCTACGGCATGGCGCGTGATGCGGTGGATAATCTGATTGCTGCGCTGAGCGGCAAAGTTGAGAAAAACTGCGTTAACCCGCAAATCCAGGTCTAAGCTTGCTGCTTTAGCCATTGCGCCTGCCCGTGGCGGGCGCTATGGTGGTTGCCCATTCCCGATTACAATGTTTTAACTTCCTATGTCCTTTTCTCAGTTCGGCGACAAATTTACTCAACATTCCGGCATCTCACGTCTGATGGAAGACATGGGTGAAGGCCTGCGCACGCCTGGCACCATTATGCTCGGCGGCGGTAATCCGGCGCAGATCCCGGCCATCAATGACTATTTCAATCAGCTGCTGCTGCAGATGCATCAGGACGGCAAACTGAGCGAAGCGCTGTGCAACTACGATGGTCCGCGTGGCAAAACGCTGCTGCTGGATGCGCTGGCGAAAATGCTGCGTGAAGAGCTGGGCTGGCCGATTACCGCGCAAAATATTGCGCTGACCAACGGCAGCCAGAGCGCGTTTTTCTATTTGTTCAACCTGTTTGCTGGCCGTCGTGCCGACGGCAGTAAAAAGCGCGTGTTGTTCCCGCTGGCGCCGGAATATCTCGGTTATGCCGATGCCGGACTGGAAGAAGATCTGTTTGTTTCCGCCAGGCCGAATATTGAGCTGCTGCCAGAGGGCCAGTTCAAATATCACGTCGATTTTGACCATCTGCCGCTGAATGAGGACGTGGGCCTGATTTGCGTGTCGCGCCCGACCAACCCAACCGGAAACGTGATCACCGATGACGAGCTGATGCAGCTGGATGCGCTGGCACAGCAGCACGGCGTGCCATTACTGATCGACAACGCCTACGGTGTGCCCTTCCCCGGCATTATCTTCAGCGAAGCCCGCCCATTGTGGAACCCAAATACCATTCTGTGCATGAGTCTGTCGAAACTCGGCCTGCCGGGTGCACGTTGCGGCATTATCGTCGCCGATGAGAGCACAATTAGCGCGATTGGTAACATGAACGGGATTATCAGTTTAGCGCCAGGCAGCATCGGCCCGGCGATTGCCACAGAGATGATTGTGCGCGGCGATTTGCTGCGTCTGTCGGAAGAGGTGATTAAGCCTTTCTATCAGGCCAAAGTGAGCGAGACGATTGCCATTCTGCGCCGTTATCTGCCGGAAGATCGCTGCCTGATCCACAAACCCGAAGGGGCAATTTTCCTCTGGCTGTGGTTCCGCGATCTGCCGATCAGCACCGAAGCGTTGTATCAGCGCCTGAAAGCGCGCGGCGTGCTGATGGTGCCGGGCCACTTCTTCTTCCCAGGTCTGGAACAGGAATGGCCGCATACGCATCAGTGCATGCGCATGAACTATGTGCCGGATGCGGAAAAGATTGAACGCGCGGTACAGATTCTGGCGGAAGAGTTGGAGAAGATTGGCTAAACCGATCTTTTAATACGCCTCTCGAATAAGATCGAGAGGCGTTGATGCATTATTTATTATTGTACCAGTCGTAAAATCGGAACAGATTTGAATAAAAACTGTAAATCCCCATCAACATAAATATCCAGGTTATCATCCCCAGAAAACCCGGCGTATTTATTGGGCTAAAAGGTAAAGACTCTCCAGAAAGCAGAACAAAAGTAATGCACCACAATATATCTATAACGAGTTTGCGCTTAGGATAATCCCACCCCAAAACTTTCATCACTAATCCTTGTCATCTATACGTTGGCCTGAAATATAAACCATGTGAAACAAGAATAAATTAGTGATTCCATTAACTGGTAGAGAATAATAAACACAGCAGCCGATGTTTATTTAAATTTGTGAACTACTTCCAAATAATCTCTATTTATCCGCCACCAGCGATAATTGGCACCACTCTGCCAGCTGTTTGATCGCCTCCTCCACTTCGGCATTCCAGCCAAAACCGGCGTTCAGTCGGAAACAGTGATCGTAGCGATGATCGGTGGCGAAGATGTGGCCGGGCGCGATGCCGATGCCCGCGTTGCGTGCTTTAAGAAAAAGCGCACGCACGTTCAACGCCTGCATCGGCATTTCCACCCACAACACGTAACCACCTTCCGGATCTGACACGCGCGTGCCCGCAGGGAAATAACGCAGCACCGCCTGGCGCATATGGTGGATCTGATTCTTCAACTCACGGCGCAGTTTGCGCAGGTGCGCATCGTAGCCGCCGCTGCGCAGCAGTTCGGCAATTGCTGCCTGTGACAGCACCGAGGTGCCCATGCTGGTGGTGTATTTCAGTGAGGCGATTTTGCGCATGTAGTTGCTGCTGTGTACCCAGCCAATGCGGATACCGGGTGCCACCGTTTTTGAGAAGCCGCTGCACAAAATGGCATTCGGGCTAAAGGCGCGCATCGGGAATGGGCGGCGATCGCCAAACGCCGTATCACCAAAGATGTCGTCCTCAATGATCACCACATCATTCTCATCGGCCTGGCGCGCAATATAAGCCTTCTGTTCGTTGGGAATGCTTTTCCCGAGCGGATTATTGATGTTGTTGATGGTGAGATACGCCTGCACCGCTTTGCGCTGAAATAGCGCGGTGAGTTTGCTGACGTTAACGTAACCTTCCGGCCCGGCTTCCACTTCAATCACGCGCAGATTGAGATTGTGCAGCATCTGTAACAGTACGAAATAGCACGGCGACTCTACGGCCACAATATCGCCAGGGCGCGTGGTGGCGCGCAGCGCAAGTGAAATGGCCTCGATGCAGCCGTTAGTGATCAGGATGTCATCAGCGTTGATATTGCAGCCATAATCCACCGCGCGGCGCGCAATTTCGGCTTTGAGCGGCGCATAGCCGGTGCCTTTCACCGTGTTACCGAGCAGCGCGGGTTTGCTGTACCCCATCTGCCGCATCAGCAATCCAATTTTCTTGACCGGATAGAGCGAGATGTCGCCATTGGCCAGGTCCAGCCGCACACGACAATCAGATCCCAGCATCGCCAGATGCAGCTCGGTTTGCTCATCCAGTGGTGCCACGTCGCGCGGCTGCTCGCTGTTAATGGCTGCAGGCAGCACTTTGGGAATCTGACGTGGTGCGACAAAAAAGCCGGACTTGGGACGCGCCACCGCATAGTGCTCATCCTCCAGCGTGCGTAATGTTTTCAGCGCGGTGGTCATGCTGACACTGTACTGCGTTGCCAGTGTACGCACCGACGGCAAACGGCTATCGGGCGGCAGCGATCCGCTGTGAATCGCCTGCTTTATCTGCTCTGCAATCTGACGGTAACGACTACTCTGACTCTCCTGTTCACCCGTTCCATCCGTCATCTGTTCCACCCTATATCGTGCTGATCTGTGCGTATCCATCAGATTACATTCAAAGTACTTTAGGCTGCATCTGTTAATTCAGCCTCAGACATTCATTCCGTTGCAACTTCGTGGCCCCTTTTCCTGCCCGTTGCCGCCAGCACGGTAACGGCGATTTTATTAGCCAAAGGATGAAGTGAAAAATGAATAATCTGTCCACCATGATGAGAGAAATTGAAGGTTATCTGACGCCCGCGATTATCGATTCTGCTCAACGCTGTTCTCAACGCTTACTTGCCGCCCTGCCCGATAGCGAAAACCCCGCTAACAATCGCGTGCTGCTCGCCTATGGCGGCGGGAAAGACAGCAGCTATATGGTGGCGTATGTGCGCTACATTCAGGGGCTGATTTGGCAGCAGCAGGGCAGCACCTTTCAGCTACGCATCAGCACCAACCGTCATGCGGCGATGAACGACAGCGTGATGGAGAATATTGATCGCGTGTACCGCGCGTTGCAGATCCACGATGATGATTTTACCGAATGCCTGGTGACCGATGGCCTGCAAATTCGCCACTTTGCGCGCCATCTGCCGATGCCCGACAGCGTGCGTCAGCAGAATCGCAACGATGTGCTGATGAATGGCCATCGCTTCCGTGCCGATGCGCGATCCACTTTCTGTAACGCCTGCAATCTCAGCATGGTGAACTCGTTTGGCCTTGCCGCGCACTACGAAGGCGGCGTGGATGTGATCATCACCGGTGATTCCCCTCAGGAGCAAACCGCTTACCTGGCCTGGGCGCGCCATCTTTCACGCCTGTTTGATGCGCCGATCGCCGACAAATCACGCGGCTTTAGCGGCTTTCTGCAAACCCTTGATGGCGTGGCAGAACGCTATTTCGCTGATATTTATGGTGCCGATCAAGTCACTCAAGCGCACCGCATCACCTGGCAGCTTGAGCGCGACCCGCTGTTCTTCAACATTTATCAGGACACCGCCTATGAAGCCGGTGCGCACTGGTCGCTACTCACCGAGTTCATGCACTTCCGCTTCGATGAGCTGATGTTCAGCTTCTCTGAATCGGACTGCGGTAACCCGACGTTAATGGCACATATTCGCGGTCTGCGAGCGGAGACGCTGATGCAGCGTAGCTACGCCGAAGGCATTCGCGAGTATGTGCGCTTTGCGCTCGGCCTGATGGAGAAGAAAGATTTCCCACCGCAGCTGATTGCGGAAATGGCGGCGCGTTATCAGGACGATGCGGCGATTGAACGTGCTCGCCAGCGCGCAGCGCAGTTTGCCGAACAGGCGTTTGGCCTCAACGAAACCCAGCTGGTGTGCATGATCTACTCGCCGTTTATTGCTGAAGGCCACCAGCTCAATGTCTGGCTGCGGCAGCTCAATCAGGCGCCCGATGAACAGGCGGTTCGGGCGCTGCTGCGCGGCGATAGCGATGACCTGCTGCTGGCACAGCAGCTGGAGCAACTCTCCGGCCTGACGATTGCGCAGATGCGGCAATGCTGGCGCAGCGCTCAGGTCAATTCACTGCTGGACGGCACGCGCGGCGATGCGCTCTCACGCGTGCTGCGTTTCGATCCGCACAAAGCAGTGATTCAGGTCAACAACGGTGCCTTGCAAGACATCGTCACTGAAGTGATCTCCGGGCGATAACCCGGTAAGGCAACGCGATGAGAAAGATTTTCCTGCAGATTGGCGCCACGCGTGACGGACAAAACCCGTACTGCGCGGTGGCAAAACGCGAAGGCTATTTTACCGTGCTGGCGGAGATGGGCGACTTTGTCGACTATCAAAGCTTGAGCATTCAGCTGCCGTTCGATCTGATTGTGCGTCTCGATCGCCCGGAAAATCCGTGGGATGTGTTACAAGCCTGCCTGCGCGCGGGGCTGTTGGAACATCCTCAGGTGGTGCTGGCGGGCTTTGAAGCCTACAACGCCAGCGCCGGTCGCGTGCGCGAACTGCTGGCGGGGCCGGATGCCGGCCCGAGCTTTATTCCGCCGGATAAGTACGCACAGCGCATGGCCCTGCGTAAAGCCTGGCCACGCTTCCCACAGCCGGAGTTTCGCTTCTTCGCCTCACCGCTGAGTATTCGTGACGCACGAGATGCCTTGCTGTATCCCTGCGTGATCAAACCGGTGGATGGCGGTGGCGGATTGGGCATCTGGCTGGTGGAAGAAGCCAGCCAGCTGGATGCGGTCATCGCTAAGCTGGTCGAGACCATGAACTACGGCGGACGCGGCTTCAGCGGCTTTATCGTTGAAAGCTGGTTGCCGGGCGACGAATATTCACTGCAAGGCGTAGTGGATAACGGTCACGCGGTGGCGCTCACCTGCTGTCAGAAGGTGATCGAACACCACATTGATGAAGAAGGCTGTATCAGCTTTTACGAATCCGGCCATGTGGCGATGGCCGCGCAACAGCTGCCTGCTGCCTTTGCCAGCTTGATGAGCTTTTGCTGCGAGACTTTTGGCTATCGCCAGGGCGCCTTCCATATCGATTTCATTATGGTGAACGGCGAACCCCACTTCCTTGAAATGGGCTTCCGCTTATCGGGCATGGGCGTGGTGAACCTGGTCGAGGAAGTCACCAGCATTAACTGGGCGGACGTAGCGTTTCAGATTGAAGCCGGGCGGGGTTTGCCTGCACTGCGCTTTCCGGATCAACCCCTGGCCATTGGCCGTCTGCGTCTGCGTCAGCGTCTGCAATATGACGCGGCGGAACGCTGGATTGCCCAACATCAGCGCGGCCAGCTATTGCCACCGCTTAATCTGCCCGCGCTGGCCGTTTCGCCACGATCCTCGCTCTACGCCGATCTCACCCGCCATGCCGGTATTCTCGCTACCTTCCGTCTTGCCGCAGACAGCCGTGACGATGTGCTGGCGGTGTTCCAGCAGATTCTCGACGTTCCGTCTTTAGCCACCCGGAGAGATCTTCTATGTGCAGAATGATTCTGGCATATGGCCAGTTTGATGCGGCAGCGGTACTGGACGCCGCACGCGCCATGAGCTGCGGCGAAACCGCGACGCATGACGGCCCGATCAAACAGCACCCGAATGGCTGGGGCTGTTTGTGGCTGGATCAGGGAAAGATTCGCACCCTGCATGGCACCGGCACCTTTGCTGATGCGCTGCCCGGCATTGATGTTGATGCACTGCGTCATAGCCGTTTTCTGGCGGTACATGTGCGCCACGCCACGCTGAGCAAAAATCATGGCATTGAGTTTTCTCATCCGCTGTGGCGCACCAGCGGCGCGACGCAGTGGTACATGATGCACAACGGCTTTTTACCTACGGTTTATGCCCAACTGGGCATGGCGGAATCGCGCTTTGACTCCGCCGAATACCTGGAATACATCGTTGATCAGGCGACGCCTGCCGATTTTACCCGTGACTACCTGCGCAGCAAGATGGCGCGGGTGGCACCCGGCGGCAGCGCGGCCAATGCCATTTTCGTCACGCGCGATAAGGCCTGGGCGTGGCAGTGGCATCCCGATGACACCCCTTATCCTGACTATTTTACGCTGCACCATTATCAAAACAGCCACACCACTTTTATCTCTTCTGAACCTATTACTGCATTGGGCACGGCGTCTGACTGGCGTCGCATGAGCAACCATGAACTTTATGAATTTCCATTGGGGGAGTGATCAACATGGCCATTTTCAATCAGATACGCGTTATCCATCCAAAGATGTTTGTTGAAAGCACCTGGCTGGATGACATCGTGACAGCGCGCGTACCGTTGCTGGTACTGCGCAACTTCCTCACGCCACAAGTCCGCGAAGCGGTGGTGGACGATCTGCAACAGTGTCGCGAACAAGTGCGTGTATCGCGTTATCCGAATGGTGCGCTGACCACGCTGGGCCCCTATCTGGCTAAACACACCGCCGCACCAGAAAACTACTTCACCGAGCTGCGCGACATTCAGCCTGCGCTGCCGCCGTCACTGCACTGTCTGCGTGACCAGGTTTACAACTGGGTGAAGCACTCATTACGTCTGGAGAGTCTGCAAACCGCCAGCGAGCCTGCGCTGGGTGATTACGCCGGTTCGATAGTCCGCTTCCATGCCAATGGCGTGGCCAACCCACTGCATAACGACAACATCATGCGCGATGCAGCGGGCAGTGGTTTGGCCGTCACCAACATTCTGCATCAGCTGAGCTGTGTGGTCTGTCTGCAGGAGTGTAATGCGGGTGGCGAGCTGCGCATTTTCAATAAGAAGTGGCATCCGGTGGATGAACGCTTCAAAACGCCGGGTGAACTCGGCTATCAGACCGGTGTGATTGAGCAAAGCGAGGCGTGTGAGTTCTCTCCTCGCAGCGGCGATATCTATCTGTTTAATCCTGCTTTTTATCACGAGATTGATCGCGTGGAAGGCGACACGCGCATCACCATGGGCTTTTTCTTTGGCCTGACCGACAAAAAAATGAAGCACGCCATAGCCTGGAGTTAACGCCGGGCCTTCGACGAGGAGATGGACATGAATACCTACGAAAAAATCACCGCCCTGCTGGATCAACACCACGCAGACTATCGCGTGGTGGAGCATGAGGCCATCGGTCAGACCGATGTGATCAGTGGCATTCGCGGCAACGATCTTAATCAGGCGGCCAAAGCGATGGTGCTGGAAGTGACCATGCCGGACGGTGCCGACGCGCGTTACCTGCTGGCGATTGTGCCGGGCGACTGCAAGATCAACTTCAAAAGCGCCGCGCGCGCCATTGGTGGCAAGAAGTCGAGCTTTGCCGCGCCAGAGAAAGCACAGGAGCTGACGCAGTGTGTGATGGGCGCGGTGCCGCCCTTTAGTTTTGATGACCGACTGGCGCTGCGCGTCGATACGCGCCTGCGTGATGTCGGCACATTATGGTTTAACGCCGGTGCGCTGGAGCGTTCCGTGGCGCTGAATGTGGATGATTTCTTTGGTGTTGTCGGCGATGACTGTTGTGCAGATATTGCCACTCCGATGACGGCGACTGCCTGAAACGGCTGCAGTAAGGAACGAGTATGTCAGTAAAAGATATGATGTTAGCCCTGTGCGTGGTGGTGGCGTGGGGCGTGAATTTCGTGGTGATCAAACTGGGCCTGCACGATATGCCGCCGTTTCTGCTGGCGGGATTGCGTTTTGCGTTAGTGGCGTTCCCGGCGATCTTCTTTGTGAAGCGGCCGCAGATCCCCCTGCGCTGGCTGATCGTGTACGGCATGACCATCAGCTTTGGCCAGTTCGCCTTTCTGTTTCTGGCGATTAAACTCGGCATGCCTGCGGGGCTGGCCTCACTGGTGTTGCAGGCACAGGCATTCTTTACGCTGCTGTTGGGTGCACTGTTACTGGCGGAGAAATTGCGCTGGAACCACATCGCCGGGATTTTAGTGGCGACACTGGGCATGTTTATGCTGGCAACCGCCGGCATGGAGGGGCAAACCACGGCAGGGATTACGCTGACCACCATGATGCTGACGCTGGCGGCCGCGCTGTCCTGGGGACTGGGCAATATCACCAACAAAATCATTTTGCGTAATCGTAAGGTGCCGGTGATGTCGCTGGTGGTGTGGAGTGCGCTGGTGCCGGTGGTGCCCTTTTTTGCCTGCTCGTGGTGGTTTGATGGCGAAGCGGCAATCGTCACCAGCCTGCTGAATATCTCGTTGCAGACCATACTTGCACTGATTTATCTCGCGTTTGTTGCCACCATTGTCGGCTACGCCATTTGGGGCAATCTTCTCGGTCGTTATGAGACCTGGCGTGTGGCGCCTCTTTCACTGCTGGTGCCGGTGGTGGGTATTCTCAGTGCCGCGCTGGTGTTGGGAGAAACCTTGTCATCACAGGAGATCCTCGGTGCGTCAGTGATTATTCTTGGCCTGCTGGTGAACGTGTTTGGTGGGATGGTGAGCCAGCGATTATGGGTGCGCACTTGATCTGCAGAAACAAAAACGCCGCATTTCTGCGGCGTTTTCTTCTCTACACAACATCCTTAATTCAGGATTTCAATCCGGCGCGGTTTCGCCTCTTCTGGAACGATACGTTCCAGATCGATGCTCAGCAGGCCCAGTTCGAGACGCGCATCGCGCACCACGATATGATCCGCCAGCTGGAATTTGCGCTCAAAATTACGCTCGGCGATACCCTGATACAGGTATTTGCGCTCCGGTTGCTCTTCCGGATGCGCGCCGCGAATAACCAGCACGTTGTCGTGTGAGGTGATATCTAACTCGCTCTGGGCAAAGCCCGCCACGGCAATGGTGATGCGATAGTGGTTTTCATCCACCAGCTCGACATTGTAAGGAGGATAGCCACCATTGGCCTGGTTCTGATTGGACTCAAGCAAGCTAAACAGACGGTCGAAACCAATAGCAGAACGATAAAGCGGAGTGAGATCAAAGTTACGCATAAAAAGACTCCTGAAAATCAGCAAGTTTTGGCAACCTTCCACCATGGACAGGTTGTGTGGCCCGCTGCTGTCCCTGTCGGCAACAGCAACGCTACCCAGAGGTAAAAGTGGGTGCGCTTTGATCGCTTTCAAGGGCAGTACGTATTTTTTTGCAGCAATTTTGACGAAATAGCATACACTCAGGAATTCTTCGCCTGCATAGCACGACATCGCCACAGAGCTTTGCTGCTGCAGGAGACACACTCCAGCCAGAGGTGATGGCTGTAGGGATGATGAAATGAAAATGATGAAAAGCTTTCCGCTCACCGGCCTGCTGGTCTGTGGCGTCTTGACTACTTCGGGTTGCTCCAGCGTCATGACTCACACCGGCGCCAGCCAGGGTTATTATCCCGGCACACGCGCCAGCGCGGATATGATTGCCGACGATAATACCAGTTGGGCGATCAAGCCACTGGCGGCCATCGATCTGCCGTTTTCTGCGGTGTTAGATACGATTCTGTTGCCGTGGGATTACTTTCGTTCTGACAATAATTCGGCGCATGACCGTGTGCTGCAGAGTGAAAAAATGGCTGGCACCGATGCCAGCCTGGCGACTGCCGCTGCTATGCCTTCGACGTCGCACTGACGCAGAACAGCTGACGCCAGCCCTCAATTTCCCGCATATATGCGATCTGTTTGCCGTCCGGTGACCACACTACCGCATCACCGGAAGGCGGCTGGCCGCTGCGTTTGGTTAAGCGTGTGCAGTGCCTGGTCGCTACCTCACAGCGCATCACGCTGTTATCGCAAATAAACGCGATTGCCTCGCCTGACGGCTGCCAGCTGAATGCAGACTGAATGCTGCTACTGAGCTGCGTGATTTGACGCGCTTCACCACCGTTGGGCGAGACACTCCACAGCTGTACGACATCATCATCGTCCTTCATCAGGAAGGCGATGGCACTGCCGTCCGGCGATGCGCGCAACCAGTGACGTGGCTGCAAAGCTAGTCCTTTGCTGTGGGTGATGCGGCGCTGCTGCACACCGGCAGGCGGCGCAGGCAGTTTATCCACCGTGCCCTGCAAGGGAGTTGCGCCAGGTTTGGCGTAATCGCTTAGCGCCTCGGGCAAATCCACCACAAACACTTCCGGTACTTTATCGCCGTTGGCAGTACGCGTATCGCCGATAAACGCCAGCGCCCAACGTTGCCAGCTGCCATCGGGTTTTCGATACCCACGCTCGCCAACCCAGCCCTCTTCATAAGCGCGGTCAATCTGATCGCTGCCCGGCTGCGGATCGCGCGTGGTCTGACTCACCAGCACGCAGTAATGGCTGCCATCATATTCCCGTGGATGCTGTTTCGGCGGACACACCGGGTGCAGCGGCACGGCCACGCCGACATTGCGCAGATCCTCACACGCATCTTTTTCATGCATCACATGGTCGTTATAGGTAAAGCTGAGGCGCGATCCGTCTGGGCTGAACACATGGACATGCGAGCCGCCGCGCAATGCACCGGGCGTATAAGGTGCAGTGATGTCGCAGGCGTCGAGGTTTTCCGCATTGCCCTGTTGCACGATGACGCCACGACGATGATGAAAATCGTAATGCCAGTGCGCATCCGGATGCTCCGGGCCATGGATACACACATAGCGCGGCGGCATGTCCGGGCTCACCGTCACCACGCCGACATGTGCACCCTCGCGAGCCTGATATAACACCTCGACTGCACCGCTCGCCACGTTGACGCGTTCGATGGTCAAGCTGGTAAATGACGCGCCGGAGGGACGCACATCAAACGCCAGCCACTGGCTGTCTGCGGTCCAGACGTTGATATTGGTGAGCTGATGCTGACGCTCTGCAAAGGTGAGTTGTTTTTCTGACATGGGGCAACCTTACATCCAACAGTTGCCGAACAAACTACGCGATTATGGAGGGAGGTGCAGCATGCGTGGCGCAATAAATTGCGAACGGTTGGCGCAATTCAATATGAATCGATGACGTAACGCATAGATGGCAGATTGCGCGATAAATCGTGAACAGATCGCGCAATAAATGGCGCCGCTACGCATCGTAGAGCGTTGTAGCGGCGCGATTTATCGCGCGTTATCGATCAACCAACCCGCTTCACATCCCCGACCAGCAGGATATAGGAGAGCGCGCCGACCAACGCCACTGCGGAGATATACACCAGCGCGGGGGCGAAGCCGTAATCCTGCGCCAGATAGCCCACCACCAGCGGTACTGTGATGCCGCCTAATCCCCCAATAAAGTTGAACATCCCACCGGTTAAACCGATCAGGCGAACCGGAGCCAGCGACGACACCAGCGACCAGGTAATCGAGGCGAAGCCGTTGCCGAAGAACGCGATGGCCATCAGCGTCATAATCCACACCGGATCGTTGGTGTAGTTAGCGCCCATAATGCAGGTGGAGATCAGCAATCCGCAGATAATCGGAGTTTTACGGGCAAACCCCAGTGAGCGACCGCTGCGCACCAGACGGTCCGCTACAATGCCGGAAAGGATCACCCCGACAAAGGCGGCGAGGAACGGCACGGTGGTCATAAAGCCCGCCGTCAACGCAGAGATGTGTTTTTCCTGCGTCAGATAGTTAGGGAACCAGGTCAGGAAGAACCACAGCGTAGATGTCACCGCGAACTGACCGAGATACACGCCGCACAGCTTGCGATGGAACACCAGTTTCCAGTCGGCAGCGGTGAGTTTGGTGCGCGTTTTTTTCGCGGCGGGTGCATCACCCTCCACCATCGCGCCACCTTCACGGATGTAGTCCAGCTCAGCCTGGTTAATGCCTTTGCTCTGATTCGGCGCCTGATAGAACTTGATCCACACCAGCGACCAGACAATACCGATAGCGCCGGTGATGATGAATACCCAGTGCCAGCTCAACAACTCCTGAATCCAGATCAGCAGCGGCGTCAGGAATGCGAGCCCCACAAACTGACCGGAAGTGTAAAACCCAACCGCAGAGGCGCGTTCACTTTCCGGGAACCAGCTGGTCACCAGACGATTGTTGGTTGGGAACGCGGGCGCTTCAAATATGCCGGTGATGGCACGCAGACCAATCAGCGAGAGTAATCCTGTGGCAAAGCCCTGGAATAAGGTGGCGACCGACCAGCCGAAGATGGCAATAAAATAGGTCAGGCGGGAACCAACGCGGTCAAGGAACCAACCGCCCGGGATCTGGCACAGCGTATATAACCAGGCAAAAGCGGAGAAGACATATCCCATTTCCGCTTTGCTGATACCAAACTCTTCCTGAATATGGGCAGATGCCACCGCTAAATTGGCGCGATCGACGTAGCAAATCACCACCGTAATAAAGATCATCAGCAGCGTGATATAACGACGCCGTGTTGGTTTGGCCTGAACAGCAGAGAGATCCATGGTGTTTCTCCGTAAAAGTCGTGTAGGGATAACGTTTTCGAATATAAAAACCGCGCAGGCGGTAAAGTTTGCGTGCCGGAAAAAGGCTGAGCGAGGCCCTATGCCTTATTTCACCGGCATACCTTTATCTAAAAGATTTTATAAATTCTTATACCTTCAATAATTCGTAGTGCAGGACAACAGCGTCAGATGACGCTTTTGAACAGCGCTTGCGCTGACCCAAAGGGTGAGGTCACAGGCCGAACCACCCGGCAAGGGTATGAATCCCTCAGGCGCTTACTCAAATAAGTGACTGGGGTGACTGAGCGCAGCCCACGCATCTGCAATTTGAAGTATGACGGGTATTACCATTCAGCGACCGATCCGTCTGGGAAACGCCATAATGGATTGCGCCAGTCCGGTGCATTTTTACTTCTTTCAATCACCAGCTCTTCGTTAATTTCCACGCCGAGTCCCGGTTTATTCAGCGGATAGAAGTGACCATCATCCATTTTGAAATCATCTTTATTGATGACGTAATCCAGCAGTTCAGCGCCCTGATTATAGTGAATCCCCATGCTCTGCTCCTGGAACACGGCATTGCGAGAGACGAAATCGACGTGGAGACAGGCAGCCAAAGCAATCGGGCCGAGCGGACAGTGCGGTGCCAGCGCCACATCGTAAGACTCTGCCATAGCGGCAATTTTGTAGCACTCGGTGATACCACCCGCATGCGAAAGATCCGGTTGCAGTATCGCCAGGCCACCCGCTTCCAGCACGCGTTTGAACTCAAAACGTGAGAACATGCGTTCGCCTGCCGCGATAGGGATATGGGTTTGAGCTGCCAGACGCGGATAGTATTCCGCCTGCTCCGCCAGCACTGGCTCTTCAATGAACAGCGGGCGATACGGCTCCAGCTCTTTAATCAGCACTTTCGCCATTGGCGCACTGACGCGGCCGTGGAAATCGAGGCCGAACTCAATCTCTTTGCCAAACGCTTCGCGAATCTGTGCCACGGTGTTCACTGCCGCATCCACTTTGCGTGCATTATCAATGATGCCCATCTCTTCGCAGCCATTCAGCTTGAAGGTGTCGAAGCCAATCTTGCGCAGTTTCTTGATGCCGTCGACGACTTCTTCCGGACGATCGCCGCCCACCCAGCTGTAAGCCTTGATGCTGTCACGCACCAGACCGCCAAGCAGTTGATACACCGGCACGCCCAGCGCTTTGCCTTTGATATCCCACAGTGCCTGATCGATACCCGCGATGGCGCTCATCAGAATCGGACCACCGCGATAGAATCCACCGCGATACATCACCTGCCACAGGTCGTTGATGCGTGCCGGGTCCTGACCAATCAGGTATTCCGACAGCTCATGCACGGCCGCTTCGACGCTGCGCGCACGCCCTTCTATCACCGGTTCGCCCCAGCCGACAATACCTTCGTCGGTTTCGATTTTCAGGAACATCCAGCGCGGCGGCAGGCGATAAGTGGTCAGTTTGGTAATTTTCATCGTACAGCGTCCTTATAAGCAGCAATAAATGCGCGAGCTTTCTCCACAGTGCGCGACAGCGGCTGGCCGGCGCGATAGAGATCGCTGCCCAAGCCCGCGCCAATGCAGCCTGCGGCCATAAATTCATGCAGGTTTTCCGGCGTCACGCCGCCCACCGCAAATACCGGCACGTCGGGTGGCAACACAGCTTTCAATGCTTTGATGTAGCCGGGGCCAAATGCCGAGGATGGGAAGATTTTCAGCGCCTGAGCGCCTGCCTGCAGGGCGGTGAACGCTTCGGTGGCGGTGGCACAACCGGCCGCAACCGTCATGCCTTTAGCCACAGCCTGGCGAATCACTGCTGCATCGGTGTTCGGCGTCACCACCAGCTTGCTGTTCAGCGTGGCCAGTTCATCGACCTGCGCCGGATTCAGCACGGTACCCGCTCCAATTAGCGCTTTATCGCCGAAAGTCTGCACCATTGCACCAATGCTTTTGGCCCATTCAGGAGAATTCAGCGGGATCTCAATGGCGTCAAAACCCGCTTCGATCAGTGCACCAACGTGCGCTTCCGCTTCGTCTGGCGTGATGCCACGCAGGATGGCGATCAACGGTAATTTAGTTTGCCAGGTCATCTGCAATACTCCTTATTCCATGCTGGAACGCGCGATCGCCTTCCAATGTGACTGAATCCACACCGATAAATTGCAGTGCCTGCTGATAACGCTGCGCCAGCGCGTTCCCGGCAATAATGATGATCGGTTGGCTGCGATTCGTGTGTTGCGTCATTAGCGCCACTTCATGACCAATCAACAGGCCAGATAAAAAATCGCTGATATGGCGGCGATCGCGTGCACCCAGGACGTGGGAAGCACGCACTTCGAACAGCCGGGAAAGGATCGATGCATCCTGACTGCCGACCGCTAAGCCTTCATGGAAAGCGGCGGAATGCTCTTCCTGCTCTGGCAAACCGGCACCAATCAATGACTGTTTCAGCAGCAGATGATGCAATTCGCCCGTCATCACCGTGCGGAAATCCTGCACACGCTGCTGCTCTACCTGCACCCACTTAGCATGCGTGCCGGGCATTACATACTGCGTTGCAGGTTGCAGTGCTAAGGCACCCAGCAACTGTGTCTCTTCACCGCGCATTACGTTGTAATTGTCAGCACGTTCGACGCTTAATCCCGGCACGATCCATGCTTTATCGTCGACGCGCGTTAGACGGCTGCTGAGTTGGTTTAGCGCCACCGGACAGGCCAGATAAGGCACCGAAAGCCAGCCTGCATTGCTGCCGACCATACCCGCCATCACCACCGGCACGTCATTTACCGGCCAGCCGTCGGTGATACTGGCAAATACCTCTGCGGGCGTACGTCCGCCAAGACGCGTGACGCCCGCTTCTGACCGGCGCTCATCAACGCAGTTGCCCTGCTGATAATGCCAGGCACGCAGATTGGTTGAACCCCAATCAATCGCGATATAGCTGGTCACATAATCTCCTTAAGTCGGGCGGTGGAACTGGCGATCATCGCTTTAGCCGCCTGCTCCGCTGCATCGCCATCCTGATGACGAATGGCATCAAATAGCGCTTTGTGTTCGGCTAAGGTGCGCGGCATGTTGCCGGAATCCGCCATATAGGTTTTCGCAAACACCGCTTTCTGTAACTGGCTGATTGCCACATTAAGCTGCTGCAATACCGGATTGTGCACCGAGGCCAGCACCGCTTCGTGGTAGCGGATATCTGCCTCGTTAAAGGCCTCACGATCCAGCTGATGAGCAACCATGTCGTTATAGGCTTGCTCAATCGTCGCCAAATCGTTTGAGGTCGCACGTTCCGCCGACCAGCGTGCAATCTGTGGTTCCACCAGCACGCGTACTTCACTCATGGCGGCAATCAACCTGGGGTCCTGATCGTGCGCCAGTGCCCACTGCAATACGTCGCTATCGAGGTAATTCCACTGATTGCGCGGGGTGACAAAGGCGCCACGATAGCGCTTCATCTCCATCAGCCGCTTTGCCATTAGCGAGCGAAACACTTCGCGGATGATGTTGCGCGAGGTGCTAAAACGCTCACACAACTCCGCTTCGGCTGGCAACGCGGCGCCCGGCACATACTTCCCTGCGACAATTTCTTCACCCAGCGTCAGAATGATGCGCTCGGTTTTACTTAATTGTTCTTGCGTCATGATGTTCCATTCAGTGAAAGACGGTAGCCCATCAGATTACTGCTTTCGACGCGTGAAAACTAACAGACACCTCACGTCATGACGCCGATTGTAGTACTAATGATATAAGTTGTACTACAATCTGGATCACATAATAGACAATCCAGATGCGCGGGAATGCGCACCAGACGAAATCGAACGGGTCATGGGTTGGGGCAGGATGTGTGACGTATCAGTGCGCATCCGGCAGAAACTGGGGGGCCGTTCGTTGGGTCATTATTTGCGTTGGATCAGCGCGCAACCGACGGAACTGGATTGATCGTTCGGTGGGCCATCATTTAGGGTGTATCAATGCACAGCTAACGGAAACTGGAACGCTCATGGGTAGTGTCGCCATTGATAACAACCAATCGGCATTTGCAGGATGAATTCAGAGAGGCGGACAGCAGCGCGCTGCCCGCAGAGAAGAGGATTACAGCACTAACTCTTCAATGGCATGCGCAACGCCATCTTCCATATTGGTTTTCGTCACAAACTGCGCGATGTGTTTAACCGAATCAATGGCATTGCCCATCGCCACACCGGTTCCGGCATACTCAATCATCGCCAAATCGTTTTCCTGATCGCCAATCGCCATCACTTCCGACTGCTGCAGACCCAATTTGTCCGCCAGCATTTTCACGCCGTAGCCTTTGTTGACCAATGGGTTGAGGATTTCGAGATAATACGGCGCGCTTTTCAGGATGGTGTAGCTTTCACGGGCACGCGCAGGCAGGCCAGCAATCGCCTTATCCAGCAGATGTGGCTTGTCGATCATCATCAGTTTCGGGAAGCGCGTGGCGGGGTCCATCTCCTCCACCGCACGGTAACGTACCGGAATACCGGTCAAACTGGCTTCATGGATGGTGTATTCGCTGATGTCTTTGTTAGGCGTATAGAGGAAGGATTTGTCGAACGCCTGGAAATGTACCCCGAGGTCACGCGCCAGCTGTTCAATGTAGAGATAGTCATCAAAGCTCAGCGTCTGTTCAGCCACGACATCACCGTTAACCGCGCTATGCACCAAAGCGCCGTTGTTGCTGATGCAATATTGGCCAGGCTGCTGCATATCGAGTTCCATCAGATAGCGCTCGATGCCGACCAGCGGACGGCCGGTTGCCAGCACAATGGAAACCCCTTTATCACGCGCACGACCAATCGCTGATTTCACTGCCGCCGTCACCTCGTGCTGCGGGTTGAGCAGCGTGCCGTCCATATCGATCGCAATCAATTTTATCGCCATAACATCCTCGGTTAAGTCAGAGTTTGTTTAATGCTAGCGCGATTCAGCTCACATTGACCAGTTAATCGACAACGGACGGCACTTCAGGTTATTTTGCGGTCAGCGGCTTGCGGACAAACAAACCATAGCTCAGCGCCCCCAGCATCAACAATCCCGCCCCCAGCAAGAATACGTTGGTAAATTTGCCGGTAGTATCCAGGATGATGCCCGTGACGATGGGTGCCATTGCTGCGCCGAGGAAGCCGCCAAAGTTCTGAATAGCACCCAGTGAAGCAACCTGAGATTTTGGTGCAATATCACTGGCCAGCGTCCAAAGTGCTCCTTGTGGCATCTGCGAACAGAAGTACCCCATGGCGAGGAGCGCGATTGCCAGCGGCGTACTATCCACGAAGGGGATCGGTGCCACGAAGCAGGCGGCCAGTGCTGCGCCAGTCACAATCGGAACTTTACGCGCGGTGATGGCCCGTACGCCACGACGTACCAATCGATCGGACAGCATACCGCCCACCAGCACGCCTAAAATGCCGGCGAAGAACGGAATCGAGGCGATCCAACCAGTGGCTTTGAGACTGAAACCCAGGGATTTTTCCAAATAGCCTGGTAGCCAGGTGAGATAGACCCAAATAGTGAACATGATGGAGAAGTTGCCGATCACCATAAACCACGTTGTGCTGTGACGGAACAGTGCACCCCAACTGGCCTGCGCCTTCTCTTCTGGTGCAGCCACACTGCGCTGCCCGGCATGCAGCAAGGCATCTTCACGCGCTTCGGGATCACGATAAAACTTCCACCACGCCAGCAGCAATGGAATACCCATCAGTCCAATGGCGACGAACATGCCACGCCAGCCCAGGGTCAGCAGCAGTACGGTCAAAATCGGTGGCGCGATAGCGTTGGCGATTTGCGAACCGGTATTGATGATCGCCGTGGGTAAACCGCGTTCGTTATCGCCAAACCAGCGATGGGTGATCTTGATACCCGAGGTGAAAAACGGCGATTCGGCGATCCCTAACATCATGCGTAAGCCATAGAAGAAGCTATAGCTGTTTACAAACGCCGCCAGCACAGTAAACGTGGACCATAAGCCGAGCGCCCATGAGAACATTTTCCTTGGACCAAACTTATCCACCAGCCAGCCTGCAGGCAGGTTTGCTAGCGCATAAGGCCAGAGAAATGCGGAGAGTAACAAGCCCATTTCGGTTTGCGAGAAGCCAAATTCAGCAGCAATAGTGGTGTTAGCGATGCTGAGATTCGCGCGGTCAAGATAGTTAACCACCGCCGCCAACAGCAGAAGGAGGACAATGCCCCAGCGCAGTTTGCCTATGGTTGTTGGCTGGGTAATGGTCGCATCAGATAAGGTATGCGAAGAGGGTTTCATGACGCCTCCTGCGGGGAAGAAAACAGGTCGAGATGGATTTTAATCACCGCTTTGCGAATCCGTTGTACTTCCGGCGCGGCACAGCACGGACGATGGACATCGTGTGGGAAAAACAGCGCGAACTGGCCCGGCGTTAGGGTGATCATCGATTCATTGATAGTGTCCTGATAAAACACCACATCTCGTTCGGTGCGCAAATCTTCGGTAATGACATGTTGCGGATGGGCGCGCGCCACGCCGATATTCTCACGTCCCTTCAGTAAATATTGGATATCAACATAGTTAAAGTGCGACTCCGCGCGACGATCGCTCGCTGGTTCGGTATCCATTTCCTGCACCAGACAGAACATCTGGTTGTTGGGCAGTAAATCGTATTTCCCTGCGTCCAGCTGGCTGAAATCGGTATCTGCAATCCAGCGAATAGCCTGGTCAATTATGGGATGAAAAGCATGGCGCTCACGCGTCCAGTCCAGTCGATCGCATACAATCATGATGTTTTCCCGTGTCGTTATCGTTAGAGGGTTCAGGTACAGCGGGAGGATAAACATCCTCCCTGAGAGGTTTTATTTGGTTACACGTGGCTGCCATAACGCGCTGCCATCACGGATTTGATCGAGCAGAACGCTCAATCCCCAGAATTTTTCCAGCACATTGTCTTTGTTCACCCGGCAGTGCTCACTGGCAAACGTGCCCAGTCGCTGGTGATAAATCTTGGCGTTTTTCGGATAGCCAAGCGTTTCCGTCACGGCGCTGAGCGACAGGAACAGCGACAGCTCATGAGCTTTTTCCGGCTGCTGTGCGCCGTGGTGATAAAGCCAGTGGTACAGACCCGGATGGAAGTTAGTGAACACACCGCTGAAACCTTTGGATCCCGCTTGCATCGCCGGCCAGGCAATTGCTGCATTGGCATTGATAATGGCCAGTGGCGTGCCCTGAGCCAGTTTGACGCGGCGCTCAACGGTGGGCAGATCGCAGCTCACATCTTTCAACACCACAAAACGGCCACTGTTGGCGCAGAAGCTGAACTCCTCATCACTCAACAGGCGACGATACGGCGCCGGGCACTCATAAAGCCCCAATGGCATGTCCGCGGGTAATGATTCCAACAGATGGTTGAGATGGGCATAGAATGTTTCACTGCCCTGATTTTGTGGGTCGAGGTGGTTGGTCACCAGTACCAAAGCATCAATCCCGGTACTGGCCATGGCTTGCAGCTCTTTAGTTTGCTCTGCCAGATCATCACTGATATGTCCTGAGGCGATGACGGGCACACGGCCTTCTACTTTCTGCACCACAAAGCGTGCCAGATCTACCCGCTCGTCGAGGCTGAGATATTGCATCTCGCTGGACTGACATACTGCAAACAGCGCATCCACGCCCTCTTTTAAGTACCAACCAATCAACTTTTCCAGTCCCGGATAATCAATCTGGTTATCCGGGGTAAACGGGGTCAGCATGACCGGTACAATGCCTTCAATCTTTTTCATCATCTCTCCTGTCAGCGAAGGACCGCTGTGATTAATTTTCTGATTAACGTTGTTGAAGTCGGGTTAGCACCTGCTGACGATCGGGCATGTTGCTTGCCCCTTCTCGCTCAACAGCCAGCGAAGCAAAAGCAGATGCCCAGGTCGCTGCTTGCAGCAAGCTTTGGCCCTGAGCGAGTGCCGCCGCCAGTGCGCCGTTGAAGGCATCACCCGCGCCTGTGGTATCCACACTGAGCGCAGGAAATGCCGGAATATGGTGAAATTGTTGGTTATCAAACAGCAGCGCACCGCACGATCCCATGGTGATGATCACTCTCCGCGCGCCCAACGCGACAATGGCCAGAGCAGCCGCGCGCGCGCTGGCGACATCATGGATTTCAATACCAGACAGACGCGAAGCTTCCGTTTCATTGGGCGTGAGCACATCAATCATCGGCAGACAGCTCACCACGTCAGGGGAAAATGGCGCTGGATTCATAATGACGCGGACGCCCATGGTGTGTGCGAGACGGATGGCGCTGCGGGTGGCTTCAAAGTTGTTTTCCAATTGCAGCAGCATCACGTTCGCATCGGTTAATTCATGCGTGAGTTCGGCAATCTCTTCGTCGGTTATGGTTTTATTGGCGCCCGAATAGATGGCAATCATGTTCTCGCCATTTTCTTGCGAGACATAAATGATGGCGCTGCCCGTTGGTTCGGCATCCGTCTGGTAAAGACGGAAGGAGTGAATGTCGGAGGAAGAGAGATGATCGAACGCGAATTGGCTGAATTGATCGGTGCCGACCTTGGCCACAAAATGGACGCGCGTGCCCGCACAGCTGGCTGCCATCGCCTGATTTGCGCCTTTACCGCCCGGCCCCAGCGTACTGCCTAACGCCATCAGTGATTCGCCACTTTGTGGAAATTGCGCCACTTTAGCCACGATATCGACGTTAAAAGCACCGAGAATGCAGACTTTACCCTGCTTACCGGATGATTTTACCTGGCCTTTACGGGACTGCAGGCGTTGCAGTAACACCTCAAAGTTGCCACTTTCACTAATGAGCTTCTCCTGCAAATTCCGGCGTAACGCAATCGCGCCACCATAGCAGCGCTGCACTAAGCCCTGCTGTGCCAATGCACTGAGATCGGTACGAATCGTTTCTCGTGTTACGCCGAGCTGGCTTGCCAGGCCATTAACCGTGACGCGCTCGTATTCATCAAGCCACAGCAAAATCTGGCTACGTCGTTCTTCCAAAAACATGCACTTTCCTCCGTTTCGCTCGCAAGCGTAAGGGAGACGGCTGTTAATGAAAGTGATGCGGATCTCAGCACTCGGGAAAAAACGGAAGTAAACAAAAGTGAATGCAGATGTTTTTCAAGGGAAAAGAAGATTGTCAGGCGGATAACAAAATAAGGGGAATAAAAACCCTTCCCGGTTGGGAAGGGTTGAGGTGACAAATCAGATATCGATGTTAGCGGCTTTCAGCGCATTCTCTTCGATGAAGGCACGGCGCGGTTCAACCGCATCGCCCATCAGCGTAGTGAACAGCTGGTCAGCAGCGATGGCGTCTTTAATGGTGACGCGCAGCATGCGGCGGCTGTCTGGATCCATGGTGGTTTCCCACAGCTGCTCTGGGTTCATCTCACCCAGACCTTTATAGCGCTGAACTGACAGACCACGGCGCGACTCTTTCACCAGCCACTCGATAGCTTGCTCGAAGCTGGTCACTGGCTGACGGCGCTCGCCACGTTCGATGAATGCATCTTCTTCGATCAGGCCGCGCAGCTGCTCGCCCAGAGCACAGATCTTGCGGTATTCCGGCCCATCGATGAACTCGCTGTCCATCGGATAGTCGGTGTCCACACCGTGCGTACGCACACGCAATACCGGTTCGAAAACGTTCAGTTCGCTGTTGGTGCGCACGTGCGCCATGTAGCTGCTGCCGTGCGCTTCGCGCTCGGTCAGGTACGCGACTAAGCCATCAATCCAGCTCTTAACGGTGGCCTCATCATTGAGGTCGCTCAGAGTCGGATGGTAAATCAGGCCACGCAGCATCGCCAGAGGGAAACGACGTTCCATACGCTTGATCATGCGCTGAGTGCTGTTGAAATCACCTACCAGATTTTCCAGCGGCTGGCCGCCAAGCGCTGGTGCACTGGCGTTGGTGTGCAGCGTAGCACCATCAAGCGCGATAGCGATCTGATACTGATCCATCGCTTCGTCATCTTTAATATACTGTTCTTGCTTGCCTTTCTTCACTTTGTACAGTGGCGGCTGAGCAATGTAGACATGGCCACGTTCCACGATTTCCGGCATCTGACGGTAGAAGAAGGTCAACAGCAGCGTACGGATATGCGAGCCATCGACGTCAGCATCGGTCATGATGATGATGCTGTGATAACGCAGTTTGTCCGGGTTGTATTCGTCACGACCGATACCACAGCCCAGTGCGGTGATCAGGGTGGCCACTTCCTGAGAAGCGAGCATCTTGTCGAAACGCGCTTTCTCTACGTTGAGGATTTTACCTTTCAACGGCAGGATCGCCTGGTTCTTACGGTTACGTCCCTGCTTGGCAGAGCCGCCCGCTGAGTCCCCTTCCACTAAGTAGATTTCAGACAGTGCAGGGTCACGTTCCTGGCAATCCGCCAGTTTGCCCGGTAGGCCGGCCAAATCCAGCGCGCCTTTACGACGGGTCATTTCACGGGCGCGACGAGCCGCTTCACGTGCACGAGCCGCATCGATAATTTTACCGACTACGATTTTCGCGTCTGACGGGTTTTCCAGCAGGTATTCGCTCAGCAGTTCGTTCATCTGCTGCTCAACCGCGGACTTCACCTCTGAAGAAACCAGCTTGTCTTTGGTCTGTGAGGAGAACTTTGGATCCGGCACTTTCACCGAGACAACCGCAATCAGGCCTTCACGCGCATCATCACCGGTGGCGCTGACTTTGGCTTTTTTGCTGTAGCCTTCTTTATCCATGTAGGCATTCAGCGTACGCGTCATTGCCGCACGGAAACCGGCCAGGTGCGTACCGCCGTCGCGCTGTGGAATGTTGTTGGTGAAGCAGTAGATGTTTTCCTGGAAACCATCGTTCCACTGCAGCGCCACTTCCACGCCAATACCGTCTTTCTCGGTAGAGAAATAGAACACGGTTGGATGAATCGGGGTTTTGTTCTTGTTGAGGTACTCAACGAATGCCTTGATGCCGCCTTCATAGTGGAAGTGGTCGGCTTTGCCGTCACGTTTGTCTTCCAGACGGATCGAAACACCTGAGTTCAGGAACGACAGCTCGCGCAGGCGTTTCGCCAGGATTTCGTACTCAAACTCAATCACGTTAGTGAAGGTTTCGTAGCTCGGCCAGAAGCGAACGCGTGTACCGGTTGCTTCGGTATCACCCGATACCGCCAGCGGAGCCTGCGGCACGCCGTGCTGATAAACCTGCTGATGCACCTTGCCTTCACGACGAATGGTCAGCTCCAGCTTCTGCGACAGGGCGTTAACCACTGACACACCCACGCCGTGCAGACCACCGGACACTTTATAAGAGTTATCGTCGAACTTACCGCCGGCGTGCAGCACGGTCATGATCACTTCCGCCGCAGATACACCCTCTTCCGGGTGAATGCCGGTCGGAATACCACGGCCATCATCCTGAACAGACACAGAATTGTCCGCATGGATGGTGACGACGATGTCACTACAGTGACCCGCGAGCGCTTCGTCGATTGCGTTATCCACGACCTCGAATACCATGTGATGCAGACCGGTGCCGTCATCGGTATCACCGATATACATACCCGGGCGTTTGCGTACCGCATCAAGCCCTTTAAGGACTTTGATACTTGAGGAGTCATAAGAATTCGACATCAACGTTTCTCGCTCATTTAATCTTCAGGTTGAACCGCTATTTTACCCTGTTCCACGCGGAACATCTTGCCCTTTTCGTCACTCATATCGATTACATGCTCGACACCAATGGCACTGACAAATACCTGAGCCTGCGTGGCTTTCAGGCGCTCGGCAAGCAACCGACGACGGGTGTCATCCAGCTCCGAAGCGAAGTCATCAATCAGGTACAAACAGCGACGTCCGCTACTGCGTGTCAGATATTCACCCTGCGCTAAACGCAGTGCACACATCAGCAGCTTTAATTGACCGCGTGAGAGTAAATCTTCCACCGGCGTACCTTCTGCACGAATGCGAAAATCCGCTTTATGCGGGCCGCTGGCGGTGTAGGTGAGCGCGCGATCGCGCTCAAAATTGCGTTCCAGCAGTTCGCCGTAGTCGCTCTCTTTATCCCAGCCGCGCTGGAAGGAAAACGACAACTCAAACTCTGGTAAAAATTGACCACAGGTGGCGATGATCTCCTTCGAGATCGCCGCACTGTACTCGGCGCGCCACTGGCTGATCTGTTCGGCCAATGGCACCAGTTCCTGATCCCATGGGCGGATCTGGCTGTAGCGTGAAACTTGTCGCAGTGCAGCATTACGCTGTTTCATCAATCGACGCAGATTATTCCACGCGTTGAAGAAGCCGGGCGCAGAGTGAAAACAGCCCCAATCAACATAGGCTCTACGGTATTTGGGGCCGCCGTTGAGCAAAGTAAACCCTTCAGGGGTGATCAGTTGCATTGGCAGCAATTGCGCCAGCTCCGCGACTTTATGGCCGTCACTGCCATCAATGCGTACTTTGCTGTCGCCCGCGCGATTCTTGGTAAGGCCGACCGCCAACTCTCGCTCGTTGCCTTCAATACGCCCATGCAGCACAAAGGCGTCCTGATCGTGGCGGATAACACGTCCGGCCTGCAAACTGCGGAATGCGCGACCGTGTCCGAGGGTATAGATCGCTTCGAGCACGCTGGTTTTACCGCTGCCGTTAGCGCCCACAAGGAAATTGAAGCCCGGCGCTAGCGTGAGATCGGCTTGCTCGATATTGCGGAAATCTTTAATCAGGAGGCGGGTTAAAGCCATGAATCATTCCAGCCAGAAGGGGGTTGCCTAACATTAACAATCCAGGCCGTCGGCGGCGCAGGCAGTCTGGTCACGGCCAGCGCGCAGGCCCTGGGAGCATACTGAAGTATGTGACCAGGGACGAGCACTGCCCGGACCCAGAATGGCAAGCAAGCCAGGCCGATATTTTCTACTACAAGCGCATAGGCATAACGACGTAGGCCGCTGCTGGGCTGGCGACATCTTCAATCTGCACACTGGAAACCGAATCGGTCAGCAGCAAACGCACGTTCTCACACTTCAGCGCATTCAGCACATCCAGCACGTAACTGACGTTAAAACCAATTTCCAGTTCGGTGCCGCTGTACGACACATCCAGCATCTCTTCCGCTTCTTCCTGTTCAGGGTTATTAGCGGTGATCTTGAGCTGATTTTCAGTGATATAGATGCGAACGCCGCGGAACTTCTCATTAGAGAGGATTGCTGCGCGGGCAAATGCCTGCTTCAGCAGATCGCAACCCGCTTCCAGCGCTTTATCTGGGTTCTTCGGCAGTACGCGGCGATAATCCGGGAAACGGCCATCAACCAGCTTAGAAGTGAAGATAAAGTCACCGACGTGCGCGCGAATGTTGCTGCTGCCGATCTGCACCTGCAGTGGGGTTTCGCCACCGTCGAGCAAACGCACCAGCTCAATCACACCTTTGCGCGGCACGATCACCGAATGGTTAGGCAACGCCTGACCAATCGGCATGGAGCATACCGCCAGACGGTGACCATCGGTGGCGACGGTGCGTAACTCCTCACCTTCTGTCTCAAACAGCATGCCGTTAAGGTAGTAACGTACATCCTGATGTGCCATCGAGAACTGCGTTGCTTCGATCAGTCGTTTCAGCGTGGCCTGCGGCAAGGTGAACTCCACCTCGCTCTGCCAGTCATCCAGATTAGGGAAGTCAGTCGCGGGCAGCGTCGATAATGAGAAACGGCTGCGGCCAGAACGCACCAGCATTCTGTCACCTTCCAGCGTCAGGCTGATTTCAGCCCCCTCTGGCAAACCGCGGCAAATATCGAGGAATTTACGCGCGGGCACGGTGGTTGCGCCCGGTTCGTGGGGCTGCGTTAGCGCAACGCGGGCCACCATCTCCATTTCCAAATCAGTGCCGGTCAGACGCAGTACGCCTTCACTGACCTGCAACAGTAAATTTCCGAGGATCGGTAAGGTCGGGCGTCCACCAAGCGGGCCGCTAACCTGTTGCAGTGGTTTCAGCAACTGCTCACGTTCTACAATAAATTTCATATGCGTCAGGAAGATAATGTTCGAATGAGGTTAGAGAAATCTTCTTTGATGTCGTGGCTCTCTTCACGCAACTGCTCAATCTTACGGCAGGCATGGAGCACGGTGGTATGGTCACGGCCACCAAACGCATCGCCAATTTCCGGCAGGCTATGGTTGGTCAGCTCTTTCGCCATCGCCATCGCCATCTGACGCGGACGAGCCACCGAACGCGAACGGCGCTTCGACAGCAAATCCGCTACTTTGATTTTGTAGTACTCGGCCACCGTTTTCTGGATGTTATCGATGGTGACCAGCTTTTCCTGCAACGCCAGCAGATCGCGCAGCGCTTCGCGCACGAAATCGATGGTAATGGCGCGACCGGTGAAGTTGGCATTCGCGATAACGCGATTCAGCGCCCCTTCCAGCTCACGCACATTAGAGCGCAGGCGTTTAGCAATAAAGAAGGCGACTTCACCCGGCAGACGAATATCATTCTCGTCGGCTTTCTTCATCAGGATCGCCACGCGTGTTTCCAGCTCAGGCGGCTCGATCGCGACAGTTAATCCCCAGCCAAAACGCGATTTCAGGCGATCTTCTACGCCGTTGATCTCTTTTGGATAACGATCCGAGGTCAAAATGATCTGCTGATTACCTTCCAACAATGCATTGAAGGTATGGAAAAACTCTTCCTGCGAGCGCTCTTTATTAGCAAAGAACTGAATGTCATCGATCAACAGTGCATCGACGGAACGGTAATAACGCTTAAATTCTTCAATGGCGTTGTTTTGCAGCGCTTTTACCATGTCCTGCACAAAACGTTCGGAGTGCATGTAAACCACTTTGGCATTTGGCTTACGCGCAATAATGCCATTCCCCACCGCATGCAACAGGTGAGTTTTACCTAAACCGGTGCCGCCATAAAGGAAGAGAGGGTTATAGGCGCCGCCAGGATTATCCGCCACCTGACGTGCCGCCGCGCGCGCCAGTTGGTTAGATTTACCTTCAACGAAGTTATCGAAGTTATGGCGGTTATTCACATTTGAACGATAGGTCACGTCTGCAGGTGCTGGCACCGAATCCCAGCTTGGACGCAAAATTTGCGCCGGAGCAGGACGATTTTCAACGGGAGCACGTGTGCTGTAAGCCGCCATTGCAGGCTGGCTGGTCGTTACTTGCGCAGCCGGGCGCGTGCCCACTTCGAAACGCAGCAAAGGCACGTTCGGGCCGCAGAATTCATTCAGCAGCCCATTAATACTATTGAGGTATTTATCCCGAACCCAGTCGAGTACAAACCGATTTGGTGCATACAAGGTCAGCGTATTGTCGTTTAATTCAGCCTGCAGCGGACGAATCCACATGCTGAATTCGGTGGCAGGAAGCTCATCCTGCAAACGGGCAAGACACTGTTGCCAAAGCGTAAGTGACACGGCGGACTCCACTCGTACAAAATCGATAAGAATTTCAGGCGCTAATAATAGAAACTGTCTTTTTTGACACAGGCGGTCAGAAAGCGCCTGCGACCGCTGTTCGCGGTAGTCATCCCCCGGCGATCTCATTGAGGATCGTCAGCGGAAGGGCGGATCATAGCGCAAAGCGGCACAGAGATCTTCCCTTTCTACACAGTTTTGATCCAATTTATCCACAGGCTGATGAAGCGCTAATGAGTTTACGCTTTCTGCGGAAAAAGCGAGCGGTGATCTCGCTGAAAGAGGCAATTTTTCTGGTCGCCTCTCGTTTCCGCGCAATAAATCTGCAAATTGATCGCAAGAAGATCCTGCGCGATCCTTGCGCTTTACCCTATAGCCCGTATAATTCCCCACCCGGCATTATTGCGTGAAGCCTTGATGTACGGAATCAGCGGGCTGTATCTGGTTTCCAGGTGCCGCGAACTGCGAAGTAAATTGACTCTGGACTGTACAATTATTACAATCCCGCCTCTTTATTAAAGACACATTGAGGCGTCGGTCGATTTACTGGCCCGAAAACGCGTCACCCAGTGAAAATTTTCAAGTTTAGGTAGAAATCGCCATGAAACGCACTTTTCAACCGTCCGTACTGAAGCGCAACCGTTCACACGGTTTCCGTGCTCGTATGGCAACAAAAAATGGTCGTCAGGTTCTGGCACGTCGTCGTGCTAAAGGCCGTTCTCGTCTGACCGTTTCTAAGTAATAAAGCTAACCCTAGTGGTTAAGCTCGCATTTCCCAGGGAGTTACGTTTGTTAACTCCCACTCATTTCACTTTCGTCTTCCAGCAGCCACAAAGAGCCGGTACGCCGCAAATCACCATCCTCGGCCGACTTAATTCGCTGGGGCATCCCCGCATCGGTCTTACCGTCGCTAAAAAGCATGTGAAACGCGCCCATGAACGCAACCGGATCAAGCGATTGACCCGCGAAAGCTTTCGTCTGCGCCAACATGAGCTGCCTGCGATGGATTTTGTCATCGTGGCGAAAAAAGGGATTGCTGACCTCGATAACCGTGCGTTAACGGAAGCGTTGGAGAAACTATGGCGTCGTCACTGTCGCCTGGCTCGCGGCTCCTGATTGCCCTGATACGCGTTTATCAACGCGCCATCAGCCCACTGCTTGGACCTCATTGTCGGTTCCATCCCACCTGCTCGCAGTATGGGATTGAGGCCTTACGTCGCTTCGGCGTCGTAAAAGGTAGTTGGTTGACGATTAAACGCGTATTAAAATGCCACCCTTTGAACCCGGGTGGTGACGATCCTGTGCCGCCAAAAACCTTTGATACCAGAGAACATTAACGATGGATTCGCAACGCAATCTCTTTCTCATCGCTTTTCTGTTCGTGTCTTTTATGATCTGGCAAGCCTGGCAGACGGACCACGCTCCGCAGCCACAGCAGACTCAGACCACGCAAAACACAAGCAGCGCAGCGGGTGATGCCGCCACTACCGGCGTCCCGGCTAGCGGTCAGGGCCAAACGATCACCGTTAAGACTGATGTCCTGTCACTCAGCATCAATACTCGCGGTGGCGATATTGAGCAGGCACTGCTGCTGACTTACCCTGATAAACTGGGTTCAGACGCACCGTTCCAGCTGCTGGAAACCACTCCTGCTTTCGTTTATCAGGCACAAAGTGGCTTAACCGGTCGTAATGGTCCGGACAACCCGAACAATGGCGCACGTCCACTGTTCACCACCTCACAAGGTCACTTCGAGATGGCCGATGGCCAGACCGAGCTGCGTGTGCCACTGACCTGGACCGACGAAAAAGGTGTGGTTTACACCAAAACCTTCGTGTTCAAGCGTGGCGACTTCGCGGTTAACGTTGACTACAACATTAATAACGCCTCACAGCAGCCGCTGGAAGTGTCGATGTTTGGTCAGCTGAAGCAGACGATTGATCTGCCGAAGCATCGTGATACCGGCAGCAACAACTTTGCCCTGCACACCTTCCGTGGCGCAGCGTACTCGACCAGCGAAGCGAAATACGAAAAATACAAATTCGATACTATCGCGGATAACGAGAACCTGAATGCGACCACCAGCAATGGTTGGGTGGCGATGCTGCAGCAGTACTTTGCCACCGCTTGGGTGCCACGTACTCAGGGTAACAACACCCTGTATACCAGCAACCTCGGTAACGGCATTGCGGCAATCGGTTATAAATCTTCACCGGTGACCGTGGCTGCAGGCGCACAGCAAGACCTGGGCGCAACTTTGTGGTTAGGCCCGGAAATTCAGGACAAGATGGCCGCTATCGCGCCTCACCTGGATCTGACCGTAGATTACGGTTGGTTGTGGTTCATCTCTCAGCCACTGTTTAAGCTGCTGAAATTCCTGCACAGCTTTATCGGTAACTGGGGCTTCTCGATTATTGTTATCACCTTCATCGTTCGTGGCATCATGTACCCGCTGACCAAAGCGCAGTACACCTCCATGGCGAAGATGCGTATGCTGCAGCCGAAGATTCAGGCGATGCGTGAGCGTCTGGGCGATGACAAGCAGAAGCAGAGCCAGGAAATGATGGCGCTGTATAAAGCAGAGAAAGTGAACCCGTTGGGTGGCTGCTTGCCTCTGGTTATCCAGATGCCTATCTTCCTGGCCTTGTACTACATGCTGTCAGGTTCGATTGAGCTGCGTCATGCACCGTTCATTCTGTGGATTCATGACCTGTCCGCACAGGACCCGTATTACATTCTGCCGGTTATCATGGGTATCACCATGTTCTTCATCCAGAAGATGTCACCGACCACCGTGACCGATCCGATGCAGCAGAAGATCATGACCTACATGCCGGTTATCTTTACCGTGTTCTTCCTGTGGTTCCCTGCGGGTCTGGTGCTGTACTACATCGTCAGCAACCTCGTGACCATTCTCCAGCAGCAGCTGATCTATCGCGGCCTGGAAAAACGTGGTCTGCATAGCCGCGACAAGAAGAAAGCGTAACGTCTGACTGCAACAGCAGCAGCGTATACTCAAGGGGCGGCATTTATGTCGCCCTGTTTTTTTATGTGAAAAGTGAGAAAGACATGAGCCACAGCGACACTATTGTTGCCCAGGCGACGCCTCCCGGCCGTGGCGGCGTCGGCATTCTGCGTATTTCCGGTGCCAAAGCCGCTGACGTCGCGCAAGCCGTGCTCGGCAAGTTGCCGAAACCGCGCTATGCCGACTATTTGCCGTTCAACGATGCGGATGGCAGCGTGCTGGATCAGGGCATTGCGCTGTGGTTTCCTGGACCAAATTCTTTCACCGGCGAAGATGTACTGGAGCTGCAAGGGCACGGCGGCCCGGTCATTCTGGATCTGTTGCTGAAACGCATCGTCGCGCTGTCGGGTGTGCGTATCGCCCAGCCGGGTGAATTCTCCGAACGCGCCTTCCTCAATGACAAACTCGATCTGGCGCAGGCGGAAGCCATTGCCGACCTGATCGACGCCAGCTCAGAGCAGGCCGCACGCTCCGCCGTGAACTCATTGCAGGGCGCGTTTTCACTGCGCATCAATACCCTTGTGGAAGCACTCACTCACCTGCGTATCTATGTGGAGGCTGCTATCGACTTCCCGGATGAGGAGATCGATTTTCTGTCTGACGGCAAAATCGAAGGTCAACTCAATGTGGTGATCGGCGACCTTGATAACGTGCGCGCCGAAGCGCGTCAGGGCAGCCTGCTGCGTGAAGGGATGAAAGTGGTGATTGCCGGTCGCCCTAATGCCGGTAAATCCAGCCTGTTGAATGCCCTCGCCGGCCGCGAAGCCGCGATTGTCACCGATATCGCCGGTACCACGCGTGACGTGCTGCGTGAGCATATTCATATTGACGGTATGCCGCTGCACATCATCGATACTGCAGGATTGCGTGAAGCCAGCGATGAAGTTGAGCGCATCGGGATTGAACGCGCCTGGCAGGAAATCGAGCAAGCCGATCGCGTGCTGTTTATGGTAGATGGCACCACCACCGATGCCACTGAAGCCGCTGCTATCTGGCCTGATTTCGTCGCACGTTTACCGGCACAACTGCCGATCACCGTGGTGCGTAACAAAGCCGATATGACCGGTGAAGTGCTGGGCCTGACAGAAGTGAACGATCACTCACTGATTCGCCTCTCTGCGCGCACTGGCGAAGGCGTGGATGCACTGCGCGATCATTTGAAACAAAGCATGGGCTTCTCCGGCAATATGGAAGGCGGATTCCTGGCGCGTCGACGCCATCTGCAGGCATTGGAGTTGGCGGCTACTCACTTACAGCAGGGCAAAGACCAGCTGCTGGGTGCATGGGCGGGTGAACTGCTGGCGGAAGAACTGCGTCTGGCACAGCAGGCACTGAGCGAAATCACCGGTGAGTTTACCTCCGACGATCTGCTTGGCCGGATTTTCTCCAGCTTCTGTATTGGTAAGTAGTCTTTCCCCTGTTTCCCCCATCACTGTTTGGTTGGGGGAAACATGCGTCTTTGTTATTTGGCTCACTCTCTCCTTTACAGTATAACGATCGCTGGCCTGTGCTAAAGCGCACCGGCCGCATTCACTATTCATGCTAAAAATCAGGCGCTGATGGCGGCCTGAACAGGAGAGAAACATGAGTACACCGCTCGACAGCGTGGCGCTGAACGCGCTGTTCAATGACGCTCGCACCCACAGCTACTGGCAGGACAAACCGATTTCTCATGATGTATTGCAGCAGCTCTACAACCTGACCGCGCTCGGCCCGACTTCAGCTAACTGTTCACCAGGACGCTTCGTGTTTGTCACCTCACAGGAAGGCAAAGAGAAGCTGAAACCTGCGCTCTCCTCCGGCAATGTGGATAAAACCATGGCGGCACCGGCAACGGTGATTGTGGCGTGGGATCCGGAATTTTATGAAGCACTGCCAAAACTGTTCCCGCATGGCGATGCACGTAGCTGGTTCACCAGCAGTCCGGATCTGGCGAAAGAGACGGCCTTCCGCAACAGCAGCCTGCAGGCGGGTTATTTGATTCTGGCGGCACGTTCGCTGGGGCTGGATGCCGGCCCGATGTCCGGTTTTGACCCGTCGAAAGTCAATGAAGCCTTCTTCAGCGAAAGCAAATGGCAGGTGAACTTACTGATTAATCTGGGCTACGGCGAAGCCAGCAAACTGCATGCGCGCTTGCCGCGCCTCGGCTTTGATGAAGCGAGCAAATTTGCCTGATTGAGCGTAGGCGTCGCAATCAATGCGACGCCCACTTTTCATATTTAGCCCAGCGAGTGAAAACCGCTGTTGAAGTAGACCATCGGTTCAGCCGCTTCACCTGGCAGTGAAATGCCGACAATACGCGCCAGCAGCACGCTGTGCGTATTCCACTCCACCACCTTCTCCAGCTGGCAGTCAAAACTCACCAATGCATCAGCCAGCACCGGCGCACCGGTGTTCAGCGTTTGCCACTCACCGCTCTGGAAGCGTTCTGCACGACGTGCAGACTGACTGAACTGCGCACACAAATCGTCATGCTGTTCACGCAGGACGTTGACGGCAAAGTGGCCTGCATTTACAAATGCATCATGGCTGGATGCGCTACGATTCACACACACCAGCAGACTTGGCGGCTCGGCAGCCAGTGAGCTAACGGAAGTCGCAATCAATCCCAGCTTTTCGCCCTGAAACTCGGTGGTCACTAAAGAAACGCCTGCGGTCAGGCGGCGCATACCATGACGAAATTCATCAAGTGAGATTGATTCCTGGCGAGTAAGTGAGGTTACTGACATAAAAAAACTCCGACGTGCCTCTGTTTGCGATGAGCACGATGACTTGAGGTGGATTGTTTGCGCACTTCGATGTGCTGTTTTGCTGCCCAAATCCTACACCACATCACGCTTTGCATCACCCTATCTGAGCGAATTCAGCAAAAGCGTTATATGCAAAGTCGCAGAATGGGAATGTCCGCCGCTTCGGTCTTATCTGATTTTTGGTCATTAGATGTTATGCCGGATGCAAACCACTGAGAAAATTCCTACAATAGCCCTGATGATTATCTGACCATTTTCACGGAGCGACAGATGGCTAGTCATTTTGTACGTTGGATGGGTAACTCGCCGCTCTCTTCAGAGCTGTTGCGGGTTCCACAGGATGTGATTAACAGCGCCGAGCGCTTCCCTGACAAGCGCCGTAGCCGTTTTCTTGCCGCACGCGAATTGCTGGCTCAGCTGATGCTGCGCGTCTACGGCATTCGTGAACTGCCACCGCTCGTCACCACCAGCAGCGGGCGCCCTTGCTTTGCCGATCCTAACCTCCCTGACTTCAGCATTGCGTATGCCGGTAATATGGTCGGTGTGCTGCTTGCCGAAGAAGGTGGACGTGCAGGGTTGGATATGGAGATTGTACGCGCCCACAGCCGGCAGACGCAGGACACGCTCACGCAGGATCTCTCATCAGGTGAGAAGGCGTGGATCAACGCGCAGCAGGATTTCATGGAAGCGGTGACGCAAATCTGGACGCTGCGCCAGAGCATCCTCAAATTAACCGGTGAAAGTGAGAACGGTGCCGGTTCGCTGCAGCTGCATCCTGCTGCCGGTCGTCTGCGCTCTAGCGTATTTCCGGATATTCAGGCGGTGTGTGATGCCGAGCCGATGCTGGTGTGGTCGTGCGCGCTCTCTCCCGGCACTGAGCGCTTATGCCTGTGGGAGATTGATGCGCAACAGCAGTGGCAGCCGCTGCGCGATGTTGAAATGAGCAAACCGAATATTGGCCCGCGCTCGCTGCGCCTCACCAGCCTCACTCCCACGCTGCAAGAAATTGGACACCTGTCATAAAACAGGCCGCAATTGCGGCCTGTTTTTTTAGTGCGCGTCGATAAACGCGATTTTCAGTACAAACAGTAGCGCCACCACCACCACGCACGGGCTGATTTCACGCCAGCGGCCGGTCCCAAGTTTCATCACGCAGTAAGAGATAAAGCCCAGCGCGATACCTTCGGTGATCGAGAAGCTAAATGGCATCATCGCGGCGGTTACAAACGCGGGCACCGCTTCAGTGAGATCGTCCCAGCGCACGCGTGACAGCGACGCCGTCATCAACACGCCAACATAAATCAACGCACCTGCCGCCGCATAGGATGGCACCATCGCGGCCAGCGGTGACAGGAACATCACCAGCAGGAACAGAATCCCGGTGACGACCGCCATCAAGCCGGTACGGCCACCAATCGCCACGCCGGAAGAGCTTTCGATATACGCCGTCACCGAAGAGGTGCCGATTAGCGAACCGGTTACCGAGCTGATGCTGTCGACATACAGCGCCTGCTTCATACGCGGGAATGTGCCTTTCTCATCGGTCAGTCCGGCTTTATCGGTGACACCGATCAGCGTGCCGGAGGAGTCGAACAGATTGACCAGCATAAAGGAGAAGATCACCCCTGCCATGCCGATGTTAAAGGCACCTTTGATATCGACCTGACCCACGACCGAAGTCACCGCTGGCGGCGCTGCAAACACGCCGCTGAACTGCACATCGCCAATCGCCAGGCCGATCGCGGTGGTCACCACAATCGACACCAGCACTGCCGCATGAATATTGCGTGAGGCCAAAATCGCGATGATAAAGAAGCCCAGCGCACCCAGCAGCACGCTGTGTGAGGTAAGATTACCCACCGTCACGATGGTATCGGCATTTGGCACGATAATACCGGCGTTCTTCAGGCCCATCATGGCGATAAACAGGCCGATCCCGGCGGTGATGCCGACACGCAGGCTCATTGGGATATTCGCAATCATCCAGTAGCGCACACGCAGCAGCGTCAGGATCAATAGACCCAGTGCGCCCCAGAAGATAGCACCCATGCCAACCTGCCACGAATAACCCATGGCGCCTACCACCACAAACGCGAAGAAGGCGTTTAATCC
Source organism: Pantoea sp. alder81 (assembly GCF_020179835.1). Lineage (GTDB taxonomy): Bacteria > Pseudomonadota > Gammaproteobacteria > Enterobacterales > Enterobacteriaceae > Pantoea. The sequence goes on from NZ_JAIUDA010000007.1 coordinate 244,379, forward strand.
CATCGCCGGTGCCAGCGCGACCGGCAAATTCGCCACCAGCCCCATCAGGATGCTGCCAAAGGCGGCGATCAAACAGGTGGTGACAAAGACGGCCTGGGTATCCATGCCCGCAACACCCAAAATCTGCGGGTTAACAAAGACGATGTACACCATCGTCAGGAAAGTCGTGAAACCGGCGATCACTTCGGTGCGCGCGGTTGTGCCGTGTTCCTGCAGCTTAAAGATGCGCTGCAACAAGCCCTGATTGTTCATTCAACTGTCCCGAAAAAAAATTTATCGCCGCGTATCCTATAGAGTTTAGCTATGCAAAACACTGATTATTCGCAAACGGTTGCCGGGGTCGCTTTCTGCGCTCAGTGCGCTAGAGTGTCAGCTGGTTGTTTAATAAAAGGATGATGTGCGATGTCAGTTGAATGTGTGTTTTTCGATTGCGACGGTACGCTGGTCGACAGTGAAGTGATCTGTACGCAATCTTACGTCAACACCTTTGCCCAATACGGTATTGAGCTCTCTTTGCAGCAGATGTTTGAGCAGTACAAAGGGGTGAAGCTCTATGACATCGTGCGGGATGTACTGGCGCAGCATCAAAAAGCAGTGCCCATCGAAGAATTTGAAACTGCCTATCGCGCTGACGTCGCCCGCCTGTTTGACCTCGACCTGAAACCCATTGCCGGAGCTAAGGCGCTGGTGGAGAGCGTCAAAGTACCGATGTGTGTGGTCTCCAACGGTACAGTGAAAAAGATGCAGCACTCGCTGGGCTTAACCGGCATGCTGCCGTACCTCGAAGGCCGCCTGTACAGCGGATACGACATCAACCACTGGAAGCCCGATCCGGAATTGATGTATCACGCGGCGGAACAGATGCAGGTGCCGATTGAGAAGTGCATTCTGGTGGATGATTCAGAGGCCGGTGCGCGTGCGGGGATCGCTGCGGGGATTCCGGTATTTTATTACTGTGCCGATGCGCATAATCCGGAGTTGGATCATCCACTGGTGACACGCTTCGACGATATGGCGCAGCTGCCGGCGTTGTGGCGCGCAAGAGGCTGGGATTTGGTGTAAGCCAGGGCGGCATAAATGCCGCCCCTGCAGAGACCTGCGCATTATGCGCCGGGTAGTAAAGATAATACCCGCATCGACTGACCACAAAAGTGTTACCCATGTGGTCAGTCGTATCTGATACCTGTGTGGTCAGACTGAACGGTTACCTACGTGCCCGGTTGTACCTTTCTGTGCATCCGGCAACCGATACGCCTTAACCAATCGCGCCCAGCGAATCCTCGTTGCTCTGCTGCTTCGGCAGCAGGAACAGCGTGGCAACGATATCCAGCAGATAAATCAGCGCCAGCAGGGTGATCGCCGCCGTGAATGAGATTTTCGCGGCCAGCAGGCCGATCACCAGCGGACCAAAGCCGCCTACACCACGCCCAAGGTTAAACAATACGTTTTGCGCGGTGGCACGCGCCTGTGGCGGGAAGGTGTCCGAGATCAGCGCGCCATAGCCGCCAATCATGCCATTCACAAACATCCCCATGATCGCGCCAGTGAACAGCATCACAGTAGGATCACGCAGCTGCGCATACACCACCACCATCACCACCGCACCAAACTGGTACAGCAGGAAAATCTTCCAGCGCGCGAAGCGATCGGCCAATACGCCGAACAGCCAGATACCAAAGGTCATGCCGACCACGGTGACAGCTGTCCACAAGCCGGACTTAGTGAGACTGAAGCCAAAATTCGATGACAGATAGCTCGGCATCCAGATCATCAGTCCGTAGTAACCGAAGTTCTGCACTGAGCAGAGGATGAAAATCCCGAGGCTGGCTTTGCTGGTGGCACGGTCGGCGAACAGCAATTTGATGCGCGCGGCAAATGACAATTGCGGTGTTTTTTCCACATGCTGAGTAAAGCCTTCAGGCTCGCCCATGCTACGACGGATCACAAACGACACCAGCGCCGGCAGCAGTCCCACCAGGAACATGCCGCGCCAGCCAATCACGCTTAACAGCGGTGGAGTAATAAACGCCGCCAGCAATACACCCAGCTGCCAGCCAATGCCAACCCACGCCGAGGCACGATTACGCTTCTCTTTTGGCCAGGCTTCCGCAATCAGCGCCATGCCGATACCAAACTCACCGCCTAAGCCGACGCCCGCTAGCGTGCGATAGGCCAGCAGATCCCAGTAACCCTGCGCCACGGCGCACAGTCCGGTGAACACCGAAAACATCAAAATAGTGACGGTGAGAATGCGGATACGACCATAGCGATCGCTGAGATGGCCAAACACGATGCCACCGATCACCGCGCCAATCAGCGTCCAGGTGACCAGCGAACCCGCCTGAGAAGGATCGAGCGCCAGCGACACGCTGATAGCGGGTAACATAAAGCCCAGAATTAATAGATCGAAGCCGTCCATCGCGTAGCCACTAATGGCGGCGAGCATGGCTTTCGCCGGAGTAACGGCGTTCTTTTTCGTTATTGGGGAAGACATTTAACAGCACCTGGCAGAAAAAAGTGCGCCAAGTATAAAGAGAGGGGTTCGCGGAGACCAATCAGAAATGAAGATGGCTGCCTGTCAGCCACAGTGGCAACAGGCAGCCGAAACGGCAATTAAGAGGGTTTATTGCTGCCGTCGTCGCCTGACAGCAGTTCATCCAGCTTGTCGCCGCCAACGTGACGGAAATCCTGACCTTTGACGAAATAGAAAATAATTTCGCAGATGTTCTGGCAACGGTCACCGATACGCTCGATGGCGCGGGCACAGAACAGGGCCGTCAGTACGCTTGGGATGGTGCGTGGATCTTCCATCATGTAGGTCATCAGCTGACGCACAATGCCTTCGTACTCTTTATCGACTTTCTTGTCTTCACGATAGATCTTAATGGCTTCATTAAGGTCCATGCGCGCGAAGGCATCCAGCACGTCGTGCAGCATCTGCACGGTGTGGCGGCCAAGAGACTCCAGGCTCACCAGCAGAGGCAGGTGCTGCTGGCTGAACTTCTCCAGCGCCGTGCGGCTGATTTTCTCTGCAACATCACCGATACGTTCCAGCTCAGAGATGGTCTTGATGATCGCCATGACCAGACGCAAATCAATCGCGGTAGGCTGACGTTTGGCGATGATGCGCACGCAGGCTTCATCAATCTCCACTTCCATCATGTTGACCTTCTGGTCACCGTCGATGACGCGACGTGCCAGCTCGCCATCCTGGTTGTGCATCGCGGTAATGGCGTCGGTGAGCTGCTGCTCAACCATGCCACCCATGATCATCACCTGAGTGCGAATGTGCTCCAGCTCCGCGTTGAACTGACCGGAGATGTGTTTATTCAGATTCAAATTATCCATGTGCGTCTCCTGAATCAGCCGTAACGACCGGTGATGTAATCTTCGGTCTGCTTCTGTGCGGGCTTGGTAAACAGTGTATCGGTGTCGCTGAACTCAATCAGCTCGCCCAGATACATGAAAGCGGTATGATCAGAACAACGCGCGGCCTGCTGCATGTTGTGCGTCACGATCACCACGGTGTAATCCTGCTTCAGCTCGGTGATCAGCTCTTCGATACGACCAGTGGAGATCGGGTCAAGTGCTGAGCATGGCTCATCCAACAACAATACTTCCGGGCGAATCGCGATGCCGCGTGCGATACACAGACGCTGCTGCTGTCCACCTGAGAGACTGTAACCGCTCTGATGCAGCTTGTCTTTGGTTTCATTCCACAGTGCGGCTTTGGTCAGCGCCCACTGCACACGCTCGTCCATATCTGCACGTGACAGCTTTTCAAACAGACGCACGCCAAACGCGATGTTGTCATAAATCGACATTGGGAACGGCGTTGGCTTCTGGAACACCATGCCGACGCGTGCGCGCAGCAGGGCGATATCCTGATGGGAAGCCAGAATATTGTCGCCATCCAGCAGAATGTCACCTTCAGCACGCTGCTCAGGGTAGAGCGAGTACATTTTGTTGAAGGTGCGCAGCAGGGTGGATTTACCACAGCCTGATGGTCCGATGAAGGCGGTGACCTGGTTCTTCGCGATATCCAGGTTAATGTTCTTCAGAGCGTGAAACTTTCCGTAATAGAAGTTCAGATTGCGAACCTGAATTTTACCGGCAGAAGTCGTTGCCATACTCATTGCTCATCTCTCTTGTGCAGCGCCGCCGAAGCCGCGCCGGGAAATTAGTGTTTGCCCTTGGCGAAAACCACTCGCGCGACAATGTTCAGCAGCAGCACACACAGGGTAATGATCAACACACCCGCCCATGCCAGGCTTTGCCATTCCGCAAACGGGCTCATGGCGAATTTGAAGATCGTCACTGGCAAGTTGGCGATTGGCTGCATCATGTCGGTGCTCCAGAACTGGTTCGACAGTGCAGTAAACAGCAGCGGTGCGGTTTCGCCGGCGATACGCGCGACGGCCAGCAGCACACCAGTGATAATCCCGGATACTGAGGCTTTCAGCGTGATGGCCGAAATCATCTTCCACTTCGGCGTACCCAGCGCATAAGCCGCTTCACGCATGCTGTCTGGTACCAGACGCAGCATGTTTTCTGAGGTACGAATCACGATCGGAATCTGCAACAGCGCCAGCGCCACCACACCCGCCCAGCCAGAGAAGTGCTGCATCTGTGCGACCACAATGGTGTAGACAAACAAGCCCACTACAATCGACGGTGCTGACAACAAGATGTCGTTGATGAAGCGAATCACTTCCGCCAGCCAGTGCTTGCGACCATATTCTGCCAGGTAAATACCCGCCATGATGCCCAGCGGCGTACCGATTACCGTTGACCACAGAATCAATAATCCACTGCCCGCCAGGGCGTTGGCCAAACCACCGCCTGCGGTATTTGGCGGCGGCGTTGATTCGGTGAACAGTGACCAGCTCAGACCATCGATGCCTTTGGTGACGGTGGTGAACAGAATCCACACCAGCCAGAACAGGCCAAAGGCCATGGTCAGCATCGACAAGGTCAGAGCGATTTTGTTTTTGGTGCTGCGCCACGCCTGCATTTTGCGGCGAGAGGCTTCCAGCTCAGCGCGAGCCTGCATTTCAATAGCTGTCATGAACGGGCTCCTTCACTCTTCGCCAGACGCAGGATCATCAGTTTAGAGATCGCCAGCACGATAAAGGTAATCACGAACAGGATCAGTCCCAGCTCCATCAGCGCGGCTACGTGCACACCTGATTCGGCTTCGGCGAACTCGTTCGCCAGTGCGGAGGTGATACTGTTGCCCGGCATAAACAACGATGCGCTGTCGAGCTGGTAGGTGTTACCGATGATAAAGGTCACCGCCATGGTTTCACCTAGTGCTCGGCCGAGTCCCAGCATCACACCACCGATCACGCCGTTTTTGGTGAATGGCAGCACGATGCGCCAGATCACTTCCCACGTGGTGCAACCGATGCCATAAGCGGACTCTTTCATCATCACCGGCGTCTGCTCAAACACATCACGCATCACCGAAGCAATGTACGGAATGATCATGATGGCGAGGATCACACCTGCGGCCAGAATACCGATACCGAAAGCCGGGCCTGAGAACAGGGTGCCCACAATCGGAATGTTCGACATGACGTTGCCGACCGGCGTCTGGAAGTACTCAGCGAACAGCGGGGCGAAGATAAACAGGCCCCACATGCCGTAAACGATACTCGGGATTGCTGCTAACAGTTCAATCGCGGTACCCAGCGGGCGACGTAGCCAGTTAGGCGACAGTTCCGTCAGGAACAGCGCAATGCCAAAGCTCACCGGCACCGCGATGACCAGAGCAATAATGGAGGTGACGAGGGTGCCGTAAATCGGTACCAGCGCACCAAATTGTTCGTTTGGCGCATCCCAGGTTTTGGTCCATAAGAAGGAAAAACCAAATTTTTGGATGCTAGGCCAGGAAGAGAAAATCAGGGAGACGATAATGCCACCCATCAACAACAACACGATAAGCGCGGAAAGTTTCACCAGCGCGCCGAAAATCATGTCACCTTGTTTACCTGGGGCTTTGAACGTCGGCTTAGTGGCAGCCATAAGTTTCTCGGTTCTCAGAGGAAGTTCAGGGCGGCATACCATGCCGCCCATCGGGTTGGTCAGTCAGGGGAGACTAACCGGGTCATTCGCTTACTTATAAATCGCTTTGCCGGAGCTGTCTTTGATGTTCGCTTTCCAGGCAGTGCGAATCTGGTTAGCAACGCTTTCTGGCAGCGCAGCGTAATCCAGTGCGGTTGCAGTTTTGCTGCCGCCTTTGTAAGCCCAGTCGAAGAACTTCATCACTTCAGCACCTTTAGCCGCATCAGCCTGCTCTTTGTAGATCAGGATGAAGGTGGTAGAAGATATTGGCCATGCATCTGCACCTTTCTGGAAGGTCAGGTCTTGAGCGAAAGATTTGCTCCAGTCTGCGCCTTTGGCAGCATTCGCAAAGCTAGCTTCGCTTGGTGCAACAGCTTTACCATCAGCATCCATCAGTTTGGTGTAGGTCAGGTTGTTCTGCTTAGCGTAAGCATACTCAACGTAACCGATTGAACCTGGCAGACGCTGAACGAAGGCTGCAACGCCGTCGTTACCTTTACCGCCCAGACCGGTTGGCCAGTTAACGGTGTTGCCTTTACCAATTTTGCTGTTCCAGTCGCTGTTGACTTTAGACAGGTAGCTGGTGAAAACGAAAGAGGTACCTGAACCATCTGCGCGGCGAACCACGTTGATGTTAGTGTCTGGCAGTTTCACGCCTGGGTTCAGTTTAGTGATCGCCGGGTCGTTCCACTTTTTGATGTTGCCCAGGTAGATGTCGCCAACGGTTTTGCCGTCCAGCGTCAGTTCACCTGATTTTACACCTGGGATGTTAACGGCCAGCACCACGCCACCGATAACGGTAGGGAACTGGAACAGACCATTTTTTTCCAAATCGGCATCAGCCATCGGCGCATCTGACGCACCGAAATCAACGGTTTTAGCGATGATCTGCTTAACGCCGCCTGAAGAACCAATACCCTGATAGTTGATTTTGCTACCGGTGGCTTGCTGGTATTCTGCTGCCCACTTGGCATAAACCGGTGCCGGGAATGTACCGCCAGCGCCAGTCAGATCGGTGGCTGCAAAAGCAGATACCGCGCTTACTGCGAAGGTGGCGGCGAGGATTCGGGCTACGGATGTACGCATCAGTGTCATGTTCCCTCCAGGGGATTCAAAAAAAATCAGGCTCAATGCCTTTTTTAGTAAGAGTCAGTGATTGCTGCTGGAGGGAAAATAGGACAGTTTGATGACAGTGAAATGTACGAAATATGACAGTTATATGACACCGATTAAAAAGCGAACGGGCCCGTTGCAGACCCGCTCTTTCTACTGATTATTCAACGGTAACTGATTTCGCCAGGTTACGCGGCTGGTCAACATCTGTACCTTTAATCAGCGCGACATGATACGAAAGCAGCTGTAATGGCACCGTATAGAAGATCGGTGCAATCACCTCTTCTACGTGTGGCAGAGAGATGATTTTCATGCCATCGCTATCGGTGAAACCGGCATCCTGATCGGCAAACACGTACAGCAGACCGCCGCGCGCACGCACCTCTTCAATGTTGGATTTCAGCTTCTCCAGCAGCTCGTTGTTCGGCGCGACCACGATAACCGGCATATCGGCATCAATCAGCGCCAGCGGGCCGTGTTTGAGCTCTCCGGCCGCGTAGGCTTCTGCGTGGATATAGGAGATCTCTTTCAGCTTCAGCGCGCCTTCCATCGCAATCGGGTACTGATCGCCACGACCAAGGAACAACGCATGATGTTTGTCAGAGAAACCTTCCGCCAGGCTTTCAATCACTTTATCCTGCGCCAGCATCTGCTCAATTCGGCTCGGTAGGGCCTGCAACGCATGCACGATTTCGTGCTCGGTTTCCGGCTTCATGCCATGCAGACGACCCAGTTTCGCCACCAGCATCAGTAGAACCGCCAGCTGGGTGGTGAAGGCTTTGGTCGAGGCCACACCAATTTCGGTGCCGGCTTTGGTCATCAGCGCCAGATCGGACTCACGCACCAGCGAAGAGCCCGCAACGTTACAGATGGCCAGCGAACCGAGATAGCCGAGTTCTTTTGACAGACGCAGCGCAGCCAGCGTATCGGCGGTTTCACCCGATTGCGACAGGGTGATCAGCAGGCTGTTTTTGCGCACCGCGGATTTGCGATAGCGGAATTCAGAGGCGATTTCCACATCACAAGGAAGGTTGGCCAGCGACTCAAACCAGTAACGCGATACCATGCCAGAGTTGTATGACGTGCCGCAGGCAATAATCTGGATGTGCTCAACCTTGCTCAGTAATTCTTCGGCATGGGGGCCCAGCTCGCTGAGATCGACCTGCCCGTGGTTAAAACGACCGGTAATGGTGTTTTTAATCGCGTTTGGCTGCTCGTAGATCTCTTTCTGCATGTAGTGGCGATAGGTACCTTTATCACCGGCATCGTATTGCGCAGTAGATTCAATTTCCGCACGTTTGGCTGGCTTGCCATCACGATCGATGATAGTGACTTCACGGCGGGTGATTTCAGCGATATCGCCCTCTTCCAGATACATAAAGCGGCGGGTCACCGGCAGCAAGGCCAGCTGATCGGAAGCGATAAAGTTCTCACCTACACCACGGCCGATCACCAGCGGGCTGCCAGAGCGGGCGGCCACCAGCACGGACGGATCGCGGCTGTCCATGATCACCATGCCATAAGCACCGCGCAGTTGCGGGATCACGCGCAGTACCACTTCGCGCAATGTGCCGCCCTGTTTCTGCTCCCAGTGCACCAGATGCGCCACCACTTCGGTGTCGGTTTCTGAGGCAAAGGTATAGCCGCGCTCAATCATCTGAGCACGCAGTGGCTCATGGTTCTCAATGATGCCGTTGTGCACAATGATGATGTGCTCAGAGACATGCGGATGCGCATTCGCTTCTGATGGCTCACCGTGGGTTGCCCAACGAGTGTGAGCGATACCGGTGCCACCAATCAGCGGCTGCTGCTCTGCGGCTTCGGCCAGATTGGCCACTTTGCCGAGACGACGCAGACGCGTCATGTGCCCCTGACGATCCACCACTGCCAGACCCGCAGAGTCATAACCGCGATACTCAAGACGACGCAGACCTTCCAGCAGAATTTCTGCGATGTCACGCTGCGCTACTGCACCAACAATTCCACACATAATAGTTTCCTGACTTCATGGCTTTCGGCCATTGCGTTGTCTTCTGACCTGATTTCCCCGAGCCTTGTAGAGAGTGGGGGATCTACCCTTCATACTTCAAATTTCAGGTGCGTTGGCTACGTGCATTCACCCCAGTCACTAACTTCAGTAAGCTCCTGAGGATTCATGCACTTGCCGCCATCCTGAAACTCGAATTATTTTGGGTATTTTTCTAACGGGCCGATCTTTGCCGGCCCTTAAAATTTATTTTTTCTTCACCGGACGCTGCCAGCCAGACTTCTGATTCTGTTCTTTACGGTTGTAGACCAAATCGGCGGCGGTGACATCTTTCATCACCGTGGTGCCTGCTGCAATGGTCGCGCCAGCTGCGATGGTGACCGGGGCCACCAGCTGGGTATCGGAACCGACAAACACATTGTCGCCGATGATAGTTTTGAATTTGTTGGCGCCATCGTAGTTGCAGGTAATGGTGCCCGCTCCAATGTTTACGCCCGCACCAATTTCAGCATCGCCGAGGTAGGAGAGATGGCCTGCTTTAGAGCCTTTGCCCAGCGTGGCTTTTTTCATCTCTACGAAATTGCCCACGTGCGCCTCTTCCGCCAACTCGCTGCCAGGACGCAAACGTGCAAACGGCCCAACGGTGCAGGCAGCGGCTAAGGTGGCATCTTCGATCACCGAATAGGGACTGATTTCACAATCATCACCAATCACGCTGTTTTTGATAATGCAGCCCGCGCCGATTTTCACGCGATCGCCCAGCGTCACCTTGCCTTCAATGATGACATTGGTATCGATCTCAACATCACGGCCGTGTGCCAGCGTACCGCGCAGATCAAAACGCGCCGGATCGCGCAGCATCACGCCTGCCAGTAGCAGCTTTTCGGCTTGCTCTGTTTGGTAAGCACGCTCCAGCGTGGCCAGTTGCAGGCGGTTATTCACGCCATCGGTTTCACTGATACGGGCAGGATGTACCGCGTTGATCACGCGACCTTCGTGATGCGCCATGGCGATGATATCGGTGATATAAAACTCGCCCTGGGCATTGTTATTGTTGAGCTGCGCCAGCCAGCGTTTGAGATCGCCGCCGTTGGCAATCAGGATGCCGGTGTTAATTTCCTGAATCTTTAGCTGTTCTGCTGAGGCATCTTTCTGCTCAATGATGCCGGTCACCGTGCCGTTTTCACGCACGATGCGGCCATAGCCGGTAGGATTGTCTAACACCACGGTGAGCAAACCGATTCCACCTTCAGGTTTCGCTTCACGCAGACGCTGTAAAGTGGCTTGCGAGATCAGCGGCACATCGCCATACAGCATCAGGATGTCTTCGTCATCGGCAAAGAAAGGCGCTGCCTGCTGCATTGCATGGCCAGTACCGAGCTGTTCAGCTTGCAGTACCCAGTTCAGGGTGTTGTAGGCCAGTTTCTCTTGCAGCAGATCGCCGCCGTGACCGTACACCAGATGCACCTGCTGGGCGCCAAGGCCGGTCGCCGCATCAATCACATGCTGAACCATCGGTTTGCCTGCCAGGGTGTGCAGTACTTTGGGCAGATCGGAATACATACGGGTGCCTTTGCCAGCGGCTAAAATCACCACACTCATTGCGCTTGTAGACATAACTATCCTGACTCAATTTATCTTTCGAAAGTGTAAGGTTTACCCCTGAGATTACTACATTTTTCTCGGACCGAAATTAGCGGATAGCGATGAAAGGGTGATCGGGGATAAAACCTGTGCTGACCCAGCCATCGTCGATGCATTGTGCCGATGCAATCGGTCGGCTTAGCACGACAAAATCGTACTAAGTCGTCGCGGCGAGATTTATCGCAGACAAAAAAAATGCCAACCCGAGGGCTGGCATTTCGTGACGCATAAAGCCTGATTACATCGCTTTTTTGGTCAGCTCGATTACACGCAGTTTCGCGATAGCTTTCGCCAGCTCCGCAGAGGCCTGAGCATAGTCCACGTCACCGTGGCTGCTGTTCATGTGCTCTTCTGCTTTGCGTTTCGCTTCCAGCGCGCGCGCTTCGTCAAGGTCTTCACCGCGAATTGCAGTGTCGGCCAGAACGGTAGTGCTACCCGGCTGTACTTCCAGCACGCCGCCAGAGAGGTAAATATACTCCTCTTCGCCGTGCTGTTTCACGATGCGAATCATACCAGGCTTGATGGCTGTCAGCAGCGGGGCGTGGCCAGGGTAAATACCCAGCTCACCTTCGCTACCTGACACCTGGATACGCTCAACCAGACCGGAGAACATTTGCTGCTCCGCGCTGACAACGTCCAGATGATAAGTCATAGCCATACTATTCCTCCTGGGAAACCGTTATTACAGTTTCTTCGCTTTTTCTACGGCTTCTTCGATAGCGCCGACCATGTAGAACGCCTGCTCTGGCAGGTGGTCGAATTCGCCTTCCATGATGCCTTTGAAGCCACGAATCGTGTCTTTCAGGGTCACGTACTTACCTGGAGAACCGGTGAAGACTTCAGCAACGAAGAACGGCTGAGACAGGAAGCGCTGAATCTTACGCGCACGTGCCACCAACAGTTTGTCTTCTTCAGACAGCTCGTCCATACCAAGGATGGCGATGATGTCTTTCAGTTCCTGGTAACGCTGCAGCAGAGACTGCACGCCACGCGCAACGTCATAGTGCTCCTGACCCACGATCAGTGGATCCAGCTGACGGCTGGTAGAATCCAGCGGGTCAACAGCTGGGTAGATACCCAGAGAGGCGATCTGACGGCTCAGCGTAACGGTTGAGTCTAAGTGAGCAAAGGTGGTTGCTGGTGACGGGTCAGTCAAGTCATCCGCAGGCACGTAAACGGCCTGAACAGAGGTGATTGAACCGGATTTGGTGGAGGTAATACGCTCCTGCAACACACCCATCTCTTCTGCCAGCGTTGGCTGATAGCCTACCGCAGATGGCATACGACCCAGCAGTGCTGATACTTCAGTACCGGCCAGGGTGTAACGATAGATGTTGTCGATGAACAGCAGAACGTCACGGCCTTCATCACGGAATTTCTCCGCCATGGTCAGACCGGTCAGTGCTACGCGCAGACGGTTACCCGGCGGCTCGTTCATCTGGCCATACACCAGCGCTACTTTATCGATAACGTTGGAGTCAGTCATTTCGTGGTAGAAGTCGTTACCCTCACGAGTACGCTCACCCACACCAGCAAATACCGAGTAACCTGAGTGCTCAGCCGCAATGTTACGGATCAGCTCCATCATGTTTACGGTTTTACCCACGCCCGCACCACCGAACAGACCGACTTTACCGCCCTTAGCGAACGGACACATCAGGTCGATAACCTTGATGCCGGTTTCCAGCAGCTCTTGCGAGTTAGCCTGATCTTCATAAGAAGGCGCAGCACGGTGAATAGAGGAAACCTCTACTGTGGTGCCGTCGTCATTCTGCAGGTCGCCTTTCATGTCGATTGGTTCGCCCAATACGTTCATGATACGGCCGAGGGTTGCTTTACCAACCGGTACCTGGATAGGTTTTTTCAGGTCGGTGACTTCCAGACCGCGCTTCAGGCCGTCAGAAGTACCCATGGCGATGGTACGCACCACGCCACCACCCAGCTGCTGCTGAACTTCCAGCACCAGACGAGCATCACCATTTTTTACCTCGAGAGCGCTATATACCTGCGGTACCGCGTCCTGAGGGAATTCGACGTCAACTACGGCGCCGATAATCTGGACAATCTTTCCAGCTGCCATCTTGAATCCTCTACCTAATTCGTAACCTGGTTAAACCGCGGAGGCTCCCGAGACGATCTCGGTAAGTTCCTGAGTGATGCTGGCCTGACGAGCTTTGTTGTAAACCAACTGCAGCTCTTTGATCAGGTTTCCGCCGTTATCGGTTGCAGCTTTCATCGCAACCATACGTGCGGCCTGCTCACTGGCCAGGTTTTCCACCACACCCTGATAAACCTGCGATTCGACATAACGACGCAGCAGGGTATCCAGCAGCGCTTTCGGATCGGGTTCGTACAGGTAATCCCAGGTCTTCGCCTTCATCTCTTCTTCACCTTCCGCTGGCGGTAACGGCAGCAGTTGGGTGATGGTCGGAGTCTGAGACATGGTGTTATTAAATTTGTTGCCGACGATATACAGCTTGTCGATGCGACCTTCATCATAGGCCTGCAACATCACTTTTACCGGGCCGATAAGATCAGACAGTGCAGGCTTATCGCCCATACCAGTGACCTGTGCCACGATGTTGCCACCGACAGAGCCGAAGAATGAATTACCTTTAGAACCGATAATCGCCAGATCGCTCTGCACGCCTTTATCGGACCAGGCCTTCATATCTGCCAGCAATTTTTTGAACAGGTTAATGTTCAAACCACCACAAAGCCCGCGGTCAGTCGAAACGACCAGGTAGCCGACGCGCTTAACGTCACGCTCATCCAGGTAAGGGTGCTTGTATTCCAGATTACCGAGAGCAAGGTGACCAATCACTTTGCGCATGGTATCTGCATACGGACGGCTGGCCGCCATGCGTTCCTGCGTTTTACGCATTTTGGAGGCGGCGACCATTTCCATCGCTTTGGTGATTTTCTGCGTATTTTTTACGCTTCCAATCTTACTACGTATTTCTTTTGCGCCGGCCATTAGCTTCTCCTCAAAGCCTTGCGGCCTGCCTTTTCAGACAAGCCGCCAGACATTACCAGGACTGGGTTGCTTTAAACGTTTCGAGCAAGCTTTTCAGCTTCGCTTCGATGTCGTTATTAAAGTTGCCCGCTTGGTTGATTTCAGCCATCAGCTCAGCGTGGTCGCGATCCGCGAACGCCAGCAGAGCGGCTTCGAAGCTGCCGATTTTCGCCAGTTCAACGTCGTTCAGGAAGCCGCGTTCAGCAGCAAACAGCACCAGACCCTGTTGCGCGACAGACATCGGCGCATACTGTTTCTGTTTCAGGAGTTCGGTCACTTTCTGACCGTGGCTCAGCTGTTTACGCGTTGCATCATCCAGATCAGATGCGAACTGAGAGAACGCAGCCAGTTCACGATACTGTGCCAGCGCGGTACGAATACCACCGGACAGTTTCTTGATGATCTTGGTTTGTGCAGCACCACCAACACGGGATACAGAGATACCCGGGTTAACGGCTGGACGAATACCGGAGTTGAACAGGTTTGATTCCAGGAAGATCTGACCATCAGTAATCGAAATTACGTTGGTCGGAACGAACGCAGAAACGTCACCCGCCTGAGTTTCGATGATTGGCAGCGCGGTCAGAGAACCGGTCTGGCCTTTCACTTCACCGTTGGTGAAGCGCTCAACGTAGTCAGCGCTAACGCGTGATGCACGCTCCAGCAGACGAGAGTGGAGATAGAACACGTCGCCTGGGAATGCTTCACGACCTGGTGGACGGCGCAGCAGCAGTGAAATCTGACGGTAAGCGATAGCCTGCTTAGACAGGTCATCGTACACGATCAGCGCATCTTCACCGCGGTCACGGAAGTACTCACCCATCGCACAACCAGCGTACGGTGACAGGTACTGCAGTGCTGCAGACTCAGAAGCAGAAGCCACAACCACGATGGTGTTAGCCAGCGCGCCGTGCTCTTCCAGCTTACGTACCACGTTAGAAATGGTTGACGCTTTCTGGCCAATCGCAACGTAGACACACTTGATGCCTGAATCGCGCTGGTTGATGATGGCGTCGATTGCCATTGCGGTTTTACCGGTCTGACGGTCACCGATGATCAGCTCACGCTGGCCACGGCCGATTGGAATCATCGCATCGACAGATTTGTAACCGGTCTGAACAGGCTGGTCTACTGACTGACGGTCGATAACGCCCGGTGCAATCACTTCAACAGGCGAGAAGCCGTCGTTGTCGATTGCGCCTTTACCGTCGATCGGTGCACCCAGGGTGTTCACCACACGGCCCAGCAGGCCACGGCCAACTGGAACTTCAAGAATACGGCCAGTACATTTAACCTTCATGCCTTCGGCGAGGTCAGCGTACGGGCCCATCACTACTGCACCAACCGAGTCACGCTCGAGGTTCAGTGCGATAGCGTAACGGTTACCCGGCAGGGCAATCATCTCACCCTGCATGACATCGGCCAGGCCGTGTACGCGGATGATACCGTCACTTACAGAAACAATAGTACCTTCGTTGTGAGCTTCGCTCACCACATTGAACTGAGCAATGCGCTGCTTGATCAGTTCGCTGATTTCGGTGGAATTCAGTTGCATATGCTCCAGTCCCCTTAAGACTGCAAGACGTCTGCCAGACGATCAAGACGGCCGCGTACGCTGCCATCTATCACAAGGTCACCCGCACGGATAACCACACCTGCCATTACAGACTTGTCAATTTTGCAATTCAGCTTAACTTTGCGTGACAGACGTTTTTCCATCGCGGCGCTGATTTTACTCAGCTGGCTGTCACTCAGGGTACTGGCAGAAATCACATCCACTTCGGCGGTCGCTTCATAAGCGTCACGCAGTTGGATGTACTGTTCCAGTACCGCTGGAAGTGCTGTCAAACGTCCGTTTTCCGCCATTACCTTAATCAGGTTCTGAGCGGGTTCATCAAGTTGATCGCCACAAACCGCGTTGAAAGAGGCAGACAAAGCTTCCGGCGCGATTGCACCGGAAAGAAGATCTGCCATCTGTTCGTTACGAGCCACTTCTGCGGCGAACGCCAGCATACTCTGCCAGCGATCGATACTTTGATGCTCAACAGCAAAGTCAAAAGCTGCTTTGGCGTAGGGGCGAGCTACAGTAATCAGATCAGACATCAGCCCCTCCCTCCTTACAGTTCAGCGACCAGTTTATCAACGATGTCGCTGTTAGCAGCTTCATCCACGGAACGTTCGATGATTTTCTCGGCGCCAGCTAATGCCAGCAACGCGACTTGCTTACGCAGCTCTTCACGGGCACGTGAACGCTCGGCTTCGATTTCTGCCTGCGCTTGTGCCACGATGCGGTTACGTTCAGTCTCAGCTTCGGTTTTCGCTTCGTCCAGAATCTGGGCACGGCGTTTGTTCGCCTGCTCGATAATGACCTGAGCGTCTTCTTTCGCTTTTTTCAGCTGGTCGGTCGCATTGGCCTGCGCGAGATCTAAATCTTTCTTCGCGCGCTCAGCAGAAGCAAGGCCATCAGCAATTTCTT
The DNA here is from genome assembly GCF_020179835.1 of Pantoea sp. alder81. Lineage (GTDB taxonomy): Bacteria > Pseudomonadota > Gammaproteobacteria > Enterobacterales > Enterobacteriaceae > Pantoea. The sequence goes on from NZ_JAIUDA010000007.1 coordinate 260,681, forward strand.
TCTGGCGCTTCTCGATGGCAGCCATAATCGGCGGCCATACGTACTTCATGCAGAACGCGACAAACAGAATGAACGCGATGGCCTGGCCGAGGATTGTTGCATTAATGTTCACAGCACAATGCCTCTTATTAAGTTAACTTGCTCTGCCGCTATCAGCGATAAACGGCAGAATCCGTCCCTCATCACACCAGGTGCCATGAGTGAACAAGGCTACCAGGTTTAGGCGACAGCAAACATCACGTAGAGACCCAGACCTACAGCGATCATTGGGATTGCATCCACCAGACCCATTACAACAAAGAACTGCGTACGCAGCAGAGGAATCAGATCCGGTTGACGCGCAGCGCCTTCCAGGAATTTGCCTCCGAGGATGCCGATACCGATCGCAGCACCGATTGCCGCCAGGCCCATCATCACAGCGGCAGCCATGTACAGCAGATCCATATTCAGGTTTTCCATGACAGTCTCCAGTTTGTTTCAGTTAAAAGCTTAGTGTTGAGATAAAAAAATCAATGTTCTTCAGATGCCATCGACAGATAGACAATCGTGAGGACCATGAAAATGAAAGCCTGCAGCGAAATGATCAGGATGTGGAAAATGGCCCATGGCACATTCAACAACCACTGCGACCACCACGGCAGCAAGCCGGCAATCAGGATAAAGATCAGCTCACCCGCATACATGTTGCCGAACAGTCGCAGACCGAGTGAAACCGGTTTAGACAGCAGGCTAACACCTTCAAGAATCAGGTTGATTGGGATGAAGATCGGGTGATTAAAAGGCTGCAGCGTCAGTTCTTTGGTGAAGCCGCCAATGCCTTTCATTTTGATGCTGTAGAACAGAATCAAAATAAAGACGCCCAACGCCATAGACAGCGTGATGTTCACATCTGCAGACGGCACAACGCGCAGCGCTGGCAGGCCTAAATAGTGCTCACCGATAAACGGCAGCAAATCAATAGGCAGCAGATCCATGAAGTTCATCAGGAAGACCCAGACAAAAATCGTCAGAGCCAGCGGGGCGATAAGTTTGCTTTTACCGTGGTACATGTCGCGCACGTTGTTATCAACGAAACCGACAACCAGTTCGATAGCCGCTTGTAGTTTCCCTGGCACACCGCTGGTGGCGCTTTTTGCCACTTTACGGAACACAACCAGGAAAAGCAGTCCCAGTACCACAGAGAAAAACATGGAATCGATATTTAATACCCAGAACGTCGCAGGAGCGTCGTGCGGATTCACCAACTCGAAAGTACGCAGGTCCAACTGAAGGTTATTCAGGTGGTGACCTATGTATTCTTGCGGAGTAGAGATTTCTCCAGCAGCCATGATGCCTCTTACCCTTTGTTGTTAATTACAGCCGGCGCGACGATCTGCACCACCAGCACCGATAACCACGTGATTGCGAGAGGCCAGAAGACCGCTCCAAGCACACCTAACGCCACCATGAGAAGAATGACCGTCATGAAGACCTTGAACACCTCACCGAAGGCGAAGCTCCAGGCTACACGACCTTTGGCAGGCGTTTGATCCTGCAGGCGCCAGGCTAAAAACATAAACAACACATTCGGCAGCCAGGCTGCCGCTCCACCGGCGATGGCGGAAGCGCCCCAGGTAACATCTTTCAGAGCAAAGAGCGCGCCGATGATGACAAACGTCACCAGCTGGATAACCAGCACGGTTCGGGCTAATTTCGCACTGTAAAGAGACACTGACATGGCGTTGAACTCTCCTGCCCCCGAACGGGGTATGTCGCGTGTCGTATAAGACTGCCTTTACTCATTTGAGTCAAGCAGCAAAAGCCGTGCAAATTATACGGGCGTCACCTGCGATTTCAATCGGTAAGTAGCGAAAAGGTGAACAATTATTTAAATTTCTTTCTGGAGGGCTATTTTTCAAAACATCACCTTCCACTATGGCTCAGCTAAATCTCTGAAATTGCCGAGTTGGCTTGCTTTTAAAGCGTGCTTCAGATCACATTATAGGCAATGCACTGGTGGATGAATTTGTTTTAAGCATGAATTTTCAGATTTCAAAAGTGACTAAAGCTGTTTTTTATCATCATGATATAAATATCCATCCAGCATCAGGTTATGATTTTCGATAAAAACACTCTATTGACATCATACGCCGCAATAAAAACGTAAAACTGATATTACGCACGCCGATTTATTGCAGAGTTATATTTTCCGGCGTGACTATTTGCGCAAGTAAATACAGCCAATAAAGTGATCTAAGTGATAATGAAATGTGAAATGTTCGTTAAATGTAACAGAGCTTTTCGGATAATTTCCGTGGCGGTTGTTAACCGACTCACCCTGCCCTACCGAATTAAAGCTTTTGACTAAAAGTGTTCAACTGCTGCTTTTTTATTCAGCAAAATTTCACTGACTAAAGGTGCGGCGGGGGTTAAATCCGCACCTTTAATGTGGCTACTGGCGGGACAACACCACTAAATGACGCTCGCCATCCAGTTCTGGCACATGCAGTGATTCAATCTTCTCCACCACAAAGCCCGCTGGCAAGGCTGTAATTTCATCATCCGGACGCACACCTTTCAGCGCGTAGAAGCGACCTGAGGTGCCAGGCAAGTGGTGACACCAGTTCAGCATGTCTTCCAGTGAAGCAAAAGCACGGCTGATAACGCCATCGAACGGTGGCTCTGCGGGGAAATCTTCCACACGGCTCTGCACCGGAGTGATGTTAGTGAGTCCTAACTCATGCTGTACCTGACGCAGGAATCGAATGCGTTTACCCAGGCTATCCAGCAGCGTGAAATGCGATTCTGGACGCACAATTGCCAGTGGAATTCCCGGTAATCCAGGCCCAGTCCCTACATCAATAAAGCGCTCGCCCTGTAAATGCGGTTCTACCACGACGCTATCCAGAATATGGCGCACCAGCATCTGTTGGGGATCGCGTACCGAAGTCAGGTTATAAGCCTTGTTCCACTTGTGCAGCAATTCAACATAGCCAACCAGCTGCTGTTTTTGTTGATCGGTAAGGGAAATATTTGCCGCGTCGAGCAGCCGGGAGAGTTTGTTAATCACAAGGAAAATTCCATTAACGGGGGCGAGTGACCTCGCCCCAGGGTCGATCAGGCACTTTTACGCAGCAGGCCCTGTTTTTTCAGGTAAATCAGCAGAATGGAGATCGCTGCTGGGGTAATACCTGAAATACGCGAGGCCTGCCCGATGGAGGTAGGTTTATGATCGTTAAGTTTGGCGATCACTTCATTCGACAAGCCATTAACCTGACGATAGTCGAGATCGGTGGGCAGCAAGGTGTTTTCATTGCGCTGCTGGCGATCAATCTCTTCCTGCTGGCGTGCAATATAACCTTCATACTTCACCTGAATCTCAACCTGCTCTGCAGATTGCTCATCAGCTAATGCCGGGCCATAACTCGGCAACGTCATCAGTAGTTCGTAGGTCATTTCCGGGCGGCGCAGCAGATCTTCAGCGCTGGCTTCTTTGGTGAGCGGCGCACTGATCACGCTATTCACTTCATCCACGTTGTCTGATTTCGGGTGTACCCACAGTTCACGCAGGCGCTGACGCTCTTGTTCAATCGCTTCCAGCTTCTGGTTATAACGCGCCCAACGGGCGTCATCGACCAGACCCAGCTCGCGGCCTTTTTCTGTTAAACGCAGATCGGCGTTATCTTCACGCAGCATCAAACGGTATTCCGCGCGTGAGGTGAACATGCGGTACGGTTCTTTGGTGCCGAGCGTACAGAGATCGTCAACCAGCACACCCAGATAGGCTTGATCGCGACGTGGCGCCCAACCTTCTTTGTCCGCCGAAGCGCGTGCGGCGTTCAAACCGGCCAACAGACCTTGCGCCGCGGCCTCTTCATAACCGGTGGTGCCGTTGATCTGGCCGGCAAAGAACAGGCCGTGGATAAATTTGCTTTCCAGCGTTGGCTTCAGATCGCGTGGATCGAAGAAATCGTACTCGATGGCATAGCCAGGACGGATAATCTTCGCGTTCTCCAGCCCTTTCATCGAGCGGACGATCTGCATCTGCACGTCAAACGGCAGGCTGGTAGAGATACCGTTCGGGTAAATTTCATTGCTGGTCAGCCCTTCCGGTTCAAGGAAGATCTGATGAGCATTACGATCGGCAAAGCGCATCACTTTGTCTTCGATCGATGGGCAGTAACGTGGTCCGATCCCTTCGATGATCCCGGCATACATTGGGCTACGATCGAGGTTATTGCGGATCACATCATGCGTTTGTTCGTTGGTATGGGTGATCCAGCACGGCACTTGTTGCGGGTGCTGTGAAACATTGCCCATAAACGAGAACACTGGCATTGGCGTATCGCCATGCTGCGGTGACAACACCGAAAAATCGATGGTGCGTGCGTCAATACGCGGTGGCGTCCCGGTTTTTAGGCGATTTACACGCAGCGGCAAAGCACGCAGACGTTTAGCCAATGGAATGGATGGCGGATCGCCTGCACGACCACCGCTGTAGTTATCCAGACCAATATGGATTTTGCCGTCGAGGAATGTCCCGACCGTCAGCACCACGGTTTTTGCACGGAACTTCAGCCCCATCTGGGTCACAGCACCGACCACGCGATCGTTTTCCACAATCAGATCGTCAACCGCCTGCTGGAAGATCATCAGGTTCGGCTGGTTCTCCAACGCGGTGCGTACCGCCTGGCGATACAGTACACGGTCTGCCTGAGCACGGGTTGCTCGCACGGCAGGGCCTTTGCTTGCGTTTAGTATCCTAAACTGAATGCCGGCCTGGTCAATTGCGGTAGCCATCAGGCCGCCTAAGGCATCCACTTCCTTCACCAGATGTCCCTTGCCGATACCACCGATCGCCGGGTTGCAGGACATTTGTCCAAGCGTATCAATGTTATGGGTGAGTAACAGCGTTTGCTGACCCATTCGAGCAGCGGCCATCGCGGCTTCTGTGCCCGCATGACCACCACCAATTACGATGACGTCAAAAGGATCTGGATAAAACATGAAGTGGGTCCTCGTTAGTGTTCGGACAGGGATCGTTGCCCTGGGCGGTGGATTCTACTGAAATTCTGTGAGCGGCGATAGTCGCGGGATCCGATGGTTTAAAAGAAAGGATCTTTATTCTTTTATATGATCTTCCTATTAGATCTCTTATTAGGATCGCGATGATCTGTTGATAACCCTGAAAAGCCGTGTAATTACAGAAGATTAATGAGGATCATTAGCTGTTAGTGATCGGTGATCCTGATCCGTATAAGCTGGGATCAAAATGGCTACTTATGCACAGGTGAAAAAAGCATCACGGGTTGTTATTGGGATAACTACCGGTTATACGCACGTTTGAGGCTATGTTATCCACAGATAGCCGCGTAAAAAAAACAATAAAACAGCGTAATAAACTGGGGATCGTTCACTTTTCCCGATCCCCAACCGGCAAAGATCGTCTTAAATCTGCGTTTTCCAGGTCTCGACCCAGACTTCTGCCGGATCTTCAGGAATCTCATGTTCGAGAACGTCGATCTCAAGGCGATCGCCAATACGTTTGGCACCTAACTGGTTAAGTTGATCTTCCAGCAGCTTAATGGCCCCGCAGAAAAGGTCGTATTCATGGTTGCCGATACCCACTGCGCCATAGCGCACACCGGAAAGGTCCGGCTGCGTCTCCTGCAATGCTTCATATAAAGGAAGCAGATTGTCTGGCAGTTCGCCGGCACCGTGCGTGGAAGTCACAATCAGCCAGATGCCTTCCTGCGGCAGCTCTTCCAGCTCTGGCCCGTGCAGCACCTCGGTTGAAAAGCCCGCTTCCTGCAGTTTTGCTTCCAGATGTTCGGCGACGTATTCGGCGCTGCCAAGGGTACTGCCACTGATTAAGGTAATATCGGCCATGATGCTCTCCCGCACTAAAGGCGAGCATTGTACGCTGTGATCAAGCCGTGATCCACCTGTGGAAAACAGGGTTAATAACAGAAAGCATCAGGCGACAAGGCGCATCACTGGTGTGATCCGCCTGGGATAAGGTTGTGCACAGGAATGGGGAGAACTACGGCTTGATCGTGCGCATGATCGGGTTTTGCAACGAGATCAGCGTTTCGGTGGATTGGATTTCATCAATAGTCTGGATCTTATTGATCAACACCTGTTGCAGCGCATCGATGGATCGACACATCACCTTAATAAAGATGCTGTAATGGCCGGTGGTGTACCAGGCTTCCACCACTTCATCCAGTGCCTCCAACTTGCTGAGGGCTGCGGGATAATCACGCGCGCTTTTCAGAATGATGCCGATAAAGCAGCACACATCAAAGCCCAACTGACGCGGATCGATTTCCACGCGGGTGCCCAAAATAATGCCCGCCTGGCGCATTTTCTCCACGCGAACGTGAATGGTGCCGGGGCTGACATTGAACTGTTTGGCGAGCTCAGCATACGCGGTGCGCGCGTTTTCCAGCAGCGCATTGAGAATGCCGCGATCAAGGTTATCCAGTTGCAGTTGTTCCGCCATCATCCATCCTCTTTGAGTTCTTCTTCTATGAACAGTGGAGAATGTGCAGCAAATTAGCAGTGCAGGCAAGGTGCAGACCGCGTGCGAGCCGCAGTCTGCACGCTTTTTTTATCGCTTACGCCAGATTGTGAGCTGCGCTTCAGTATGTTGATACTTGCGCGCCGTCTCGCGGATCACGAACGGCACATCCTGCGGCGGCACCACTTCTTCAAAGGCATCACGCAATAAACGCTGCAAAGCCTGATAGGTTGTCAGTGCTTCACCGTTCTCACGCACGCCACCCAGCCAGTTCTCCTTCGGCGTGAAGTCTTCCAGCCAGGTATAAGGCGATGAGAGCACCAGCAGCCCACCAGAGCGGATCATCGGGATGACGTCCTGCAGGAAACGCTGTGGCTGACGCAGTCTATCAATCAGGTTTGATGCCAGCACCAGATCGTAGCGATCCGGCTGCGGTTTCAGGTTACAGGCATCGCCTTGTACAAACTGAATGCGTGCGGCTTGCTCGTCACTGAGGTTAATGTCCTTCAGGCGCACCTGGCGATATTCCACCAGCTCACCCTCTTCCGGCACCACATAGCGGAAGTCTTCACCAGAGGTGAGCTGCAACGCCACATCAATGAAGCGCGCCGAATAATCCATGCCAGTGACCGACGTGAAATGGCGTGCCAGTTCAAAACTGGCGCGGCCGGTGGCGCAGCCGAGATCCAGTGCCACACCTCGTTGCTTGCAGTGAGGCAGCAGTTTTTCCACCAGCGCCACGGCGTAATTCGGTACATCGTAGTAGCCTGGCCCGTACTGGAAATCGAGATACTGCGACACCATGCTGTCGGTTTCATATGGGTTGAGCGCCATGGTCTCTTCATGCGAGGAGACCACATAGCGGAAACCGGCATGCTGGAAGAAATGGCGGCGGAAAGCATAGCGAGCCGATTTCAACGCCTCGTTGCCGGTAGAAATCCAGCTGCCACCTTTAATCAGCGCGTGTTTGCCATCAAAGGTCGGCGTTGAGAAATCGTCATACAGCGGATGAACTTTGAAACCTTCGAAACCGTTGGTTGGCGTGGTGGTCCACTGCCAGACATTGCCGACGATGTCGAAAAACTCGCCCTGCGCAAAGCGATCCACCGGGCTGGATGAAGCCCAGTAAGCCAGATTGATATTGCCGGGCACGTCGATCCATTCAGGCTGATCGCCGCTGACTTGCTCACGCAGCTGCACCCATTCGGCTTCACAAGGTAGCTGTATCGATTTGCCGGTTTCTTCCGCCATCCAGCGGCAGAACGCGGCAGCTTCAAGCTGATTCACTTCCGCCGGCCAGTCCCACGGCATCGCCACTTCTTCAGCCATTAAACGCAGTTTAAGCTGATCGGGCTGCGATATGTCGCCCACCCAGAAGGTGGGCATCTGCGCGCCAGAGAATTCACGCCAGCCCCAGCCTTCCTCATCCCACCAGCGCTGATCCAGATAGCCGTTAGCGGCGATAAAGCGATAAAACTCGGCGTTGCTGACCAGCATTTTACTGGCCTTAAAGGGTTTGAGCTCCGTTACCTGACTGCCGTATTCGTTATCCCAGCCGTAAGTATCATCCGTTTTGCCTTGCTGCACGCGGCCACCAGGCATCGCTATCAGCGAGTTCTCCGGAACCGATGCGCGATCGTGGCGTGCCTGCGGACAAACCGGCCAATGCGCCTGCGGATTTACCCATTCTATCGGTAGCTGACGGATCAGCACGCTGGAGGTTTCCAGATGGATACGCTCGTGTTCAATGCCCATCAGCACCACCCAGGCCGGCCTTTCCCACGTAATCGGCAGTTCGAGCGGCATGGTGCGGATAAATTCGCTCACCAGGTTTTTAACTTTGCCGCGATAGTCACGCACCTCTTCCACCGTTGGCCAGGCGTAATGGCTGTCATTGAGATCGTCCCAGCTCATCTCATCCACACCGATCGCCATCATCGCTTCAATGCGATCGTCCACACGGTCATCCAGATAGCGGCCTGCCATCAGCTTATTCATATAGAAAGTGGCGGTGTGACCAAAGTAGAAGATCAGCGGATGGCGCAACGAGATCGCTTTGTTGAAATAGGCGCGTTCGTCGGCAAGGCAATCAAACAGGCTTTCGTACAGATCCCAGGTTTGGGTGAAATACGCCAGCAGCTCGCTCCGTTTTTGTTCGGCGTTTTGGCCGGAGAGCTGCAAAGTGCGGGTCGGTGCAGGAAGTTGGGCGGTAGTCACAAGATGCTCCAGATGCTCAGTGTGCGAACTAATCACTATAGCAAATAAGCATTTCTGTCAGATGAATTAGCGTTTCCAGCGGCGCAGCAGGCGGCTTTTCAGTCCGGTGTCGAAGCGCCAGATGTGATCGAAGATGCGCAGAATGCCCGGTTTACCGTGGAGCGACATCGCCACCGCATGAAAACGTTGTTGATGCTGGCGCTGGCGTTGCTTGATAGCGTTGATGGTGTCATCCGGTAAACGCTGGGCGATAAAATCTGACACGATCACCGCATCGGCTTCATCCCAGATACTGCCTTCCATGCGTTTTACGACTGCAGTAAGGCAAGCCGCCAGATCGGTGCCGCCGCGAAAGCGCTGGCTGAGGAAGCGGATGGCCTGTTCGATGCCGCTGTCGGCAGTGAGTTCATAACCGATCACCTCATGGGCGAACAGCATGATGTAGCAGCGACGTTTATCGGCCAGCGCGACTTTCAGCAGAGCCAGGCAGAAGGCCTTGGCGCAGCGCTCATTGAATCCGCCCATTGAGCCCGAAGTATCCACGCAGACGATAAAGGGGCCGCGCGGCTGCGCTTCATGTTGCTGATGGCTGACCGGGCGCAGCGTGACTTTCTCGTGCCAGGCATCGCCCTGCAGTTGGTAAGTCAGCAGGCGTTTTTCCACCAGGCGGCGATAAAATTCCAGCTCCAGTTCGCTAATACTCAAGGCAGCCAGTTCGGGCGGCAGCAAGCGCAACACATCGTCGCTCTGATGAATGCCGCTGACCTCTTCCGGCACATGATCTGGCTCGCGCACCATTTGGTGAAATTCTTCCAGCGGCGCATCCTGTGACGGGACCGATTTGGCTTCGCGACTGCGGCCCAACTGCTGCGCCAGTTTCATTAATTCCGGCTGCTGCGCGAGAAAATCGCCATATTGCACGATCAATTCATAATCGCCGTGCTGTAACGGGGCTTTGCTCATATCCCACAGGCGACCCGCGGCGGCTTCATCATCATCGGTAAGAATCGGTGCCAGCTGGCCGCTGATCGCCATACGCTGTTGCAGTTCGGCCATCAGGCGTTCGCGCTGCTCTTCCAGGATAGTTTCGTTCAGCGTCAGGGTCTGCAGCGTCAGGCTGAGTCGCCAGCGTTGCAAAAATAGCGTGTGCTGCGCATTGCTGAGCTGCTCATTTTCGTTGTGCAGCAGCAGCTTGCTGGCCTCTTCGATAAACGGCGAGGGCAGGCTTTTTAGCTGCGACATGATGTGGGGAAGCTGGTGGGTGAAATCCTGGGTGCTAAGTAACTGCATCTGCTGAAACAGTTGAAACTCCTGCGCCAGTGCTTCCGGCACCGGGGTGGTTTTCATCTGCTCAGCGATCTCGGTACGCCAGCGTGGTAAATCGCGCATTAAGGCTTGTTTCATACGCGGAAACTTTTCAAAAAATAGCGCCAGCTGTGGCGACGCGAGCAGGGCCAGAATCAACTCTTCGATTAACTCAGTCTCGCCAATCGATAGCAGCGTGCTCAGCGTCTCCAGTGAGATCATTTACGCGCCTGTTTCAGCTGTTCCGCCACATCCTGCAGGCTGGTTTCAATGCGTGCCAGCCAGTCATCGCTAATAAACAGGCAGCGCTGGTGCTGGCTGAACAGCGTGCGCTGGGCGCGCAATTGCGTATCCAGCGCATCGTACTCATCCAGAATCTCCTGCGGCATGTCGCTGCTGCTGCTGGCTCCGGGAAGCGTTAAGCGCGTGGATTGCAAACTCACATCGCGCAGTGTCAGGCAGTGATGCGCATCCACCAGCAGATCAAGTGTCTGACCAAAGCCGATGCCGTTCAGCTTTCCGCGGATTTCACCGCCTTTCAGCAACCACTGATCAAGCGCCTCATGGCCAATAAGCACATGCGTCACCTGCATATCGTGCAGCGTCAGCGGCTGTTGCAGCATCAGAGTCAGTTGTTCGTCGGTGATGGCAGCAGGCAGTTCGTAATGCGGTTTGCGGCTGAACATGCCGCTGTGTTTTTCCAGGGTCAGTGCTTGCGCCACGCTCTGCTGCTGTTGCAGTGCCAGACGACGGCCTTTGATCTGCTGCAGCTTGTGCAGCAACGGCTGCTGCTGCCAGGCGTGTTGCGTCATCAGCACATCGATTTCACGATCTAATAGCTTCATCGAGGTGACGTCGTGCCACAGGCAATCTTTCAACAAGATGATATCAATTGGCGCAATCGTCACGCGGCCACTGTAAAACGCACTGGCTTGCAGTAGGTGGATGGCTTTTTTCCAGCGACGGTCGGAAATGTACGGCGCATCAGGCAGCGTTTCCAGCTGCTGGCGTAACTGATAAATCAGTTCAAACACATGATCGGGCAAGCTGACCTGACTGATGCCTTTCTGCCACTGATGATACTCTTCATCGCTAATGCGCAGCGCTTCTGTCACCGGATTATCGTTTTCGTCCTGCTGGTGGGTGAGCATGCTGCGGAAGTTTTGTTTCTCGTGCACGTTGTCCAGCCACAGCCGGATCAACATGCGGTCATACAGCGCTTCCAGCCCGCTGTCCGCTTCCGGCAACTCGTTGGACGCGGTGACCAGCAGGCGCATCGGGATCTTTTCTTCACTGTCGCCGTTACGGAAGCGGCGTTCGTTGATGGCGGTCAGCAGAGTGTTCAGAATCGCCGGGCCGGCTTTCCAGATTTCATCGAGGAAGACGATTTCCGCATCCGGCAGATAGCCTTTGGTTAATCGCTGATAGCGACCTTCATCTTTCAATGCCTGGATAGACAAGGGACCAAAGACTTCTTCAGGCGTGGAAAAGCGGGTCATCAGGTATTCAAAGGCGCGGGCGTTTTGGAAGGCGTATTTCAGGCGGCGGGCAATCAGACTCTTAGCAATACCCGGCGGCCCCAGCAAAAATACGCTCTCGCCACTCAATGCCGCCAGTAAGCACAGGCGGATCGCATGATGCCGCTCATACAGCCCTTTCTCCAGGGCGTTGCTCAGGCGAGAAATTCTTTCTGCCAAAAGATGGGGTTGAGCCATAATCACATCATTGTCCTTCTGATCCTGGAGCCGTCATATTCTGGCGAGCGCAATACTCTACTGGTTATCATGCTTGATTGCGTTGATAGCCGTCAGCTTTTTTGTTTCAGAAGGTTGAGGCGAGAGAACTCGCTGCTTCAGGCGGTTTTTAGCACCTAATTTCGGCGAAAAACCGCCTCGCTGACGTCATGATGACATGTTGTAAGAGTAGGTTTTTTTGGGAATATGTGCATACTGTGCGCTTTTTGATGGCTTGAGCGGTAGGCAAGTGCCTCATCGGCTCCAACAAAAGACAACTTATGAGCTCGGATAAGAAGCAGTCCCTTGGCGCAGTGACACTCGCCGCGATTGGCGTGGTGTATGGCGATATCGGTACCAGCCCGCTCTATACTTTGCGTGAATGTCTCTCTGGTCAGTTCGGCTTTGGCGTGGAACGCGAAGCGGTATTTGGCTTTCTCTCGCTGATCTTCTGGCTGCTGATTTTAGTGGTATCACTGAAATACATCAGTTACGTGATGCGGGCCGATAACGCCGGTGAAGGCGGGATCCTGACATTGATGTCACTGGCCGGGCGCCATACCGGTGCCAGAGCCACGGCTGTGCTGGTTATCATGGGTCTGATTGGCGGCAGCTTCTTCTATGGTGAAGTGGTGATCACGCCCGCGGTGTCGGTGTTATCCGCGATTGAAGGCCTGGAGATCGCCGCGCCTAATCTGGATACTTATATCGTTCCGCTGGCGATTGCGGTGCTGACGCTGCTGTTTGTGATTCAAAAGCACGGTACTGGCATTGTCGGAAAGCTGTTCGCGCCGGTGATGTTGGTGTGGTTTATCATTCTGGCAGTGCTGGGTGCGCGCAGTATCATTGGCAATCCTGATGTGCTGCATGCCATGAACCCGTATTGGGCGATGCACTTCTTTATCCAGTACAAAACGGTGTCGTTTTTCGCCCTCGGCGCGGTGGTATTAGCGATTACCGGTGTGGAAGCGCTGTATGCGGATATGGGCCACTTCGGCAAATTCCCGATTCGTCTTGCCTGGTTTATCGTGGTGCTGCCCTCGCTGGTGCTGAACTACTTTGGTCAGGGCGCGCTGCTGCTCAAACATCCCGAAGCGATCAAAAACCCCTTCTTCCTGCTGGCGCCGGACTGGATGCTGATTCCAATGCTGATTCTGGCGACGCTGGCCACGGTTATCGCTTCTCAGGCGGTGATTTCAGGCGTGTTCTCGTTAACGCGTCAGGCGGTGCGTTTAGGCTATCTGCCACCGATGCGTATTGTGCACACCTCGGAAGAAGAGTCGGGTCAGATTTATATTCCGGTGATCAACTGGCTGCTCTACTTCTCCGTGGTGATTGTGATTGTCGGCTTTGAACACTCCAGCAACCTGGCAGCGGCTTACGGCATCGCGGTGACCGGCACCATGGTGCTGACCGCGATTCTCTGCTCCACGGTGGCGATTCAGAACTGGCACTGGAACCGTTATCTGGTGATTGTGATCTTGATCGGCATGCTGTGTATCGACGTGTCGCTGTTCTCGGCTAACCTGGTCAAAGTTTTCTCCGGCGGCTGGTTGCCACTGACGCTGGCGCTGATGATGTTTATCGTCATGACCACCTGGAAAAGCGAGCGCTTCCGCCTGCTGCGTCGTATGCATGAGCACGGCAATTCGCTTGAAGCGATGATCGCCTCGCTGGAGAAATCCCCGCCGGTGCGCGTGCCGGGCACGGCGGTGTATATGTCGCGTGCCCTGAACGTGATTCCGTTCGCTATGCTGCATAACCTTAAGCACAACAAAGTGTTGCATGAGCGTGTGGTGCTGCTAACGCTGCGTACGGAAGATGCGCCTTATGTGCACAATGTGCGTCGCGTCACCATCGAACAACTGTCGCCAACATTCTGGCGCGTGGTGGCGAGTTACGGCTGGCGTGAAACCCCGAACGTGGAAGAGATTTTCCACCGCTGCGGATTGGAAGGCCTCAACTGTCGCATGATGGAAACCTCGTTCTTCATGTCACATGAGTCGTTGATTATCGGCGATCGTCCATGGTATCTGCGTCTACGCGGCAAACTGTTCCTCGCACTGCAACGCAATGCGCTACGCGCGCCGGATCAGTTTGAAATCCCGCCTAACCGCGTGATCGAGCTGGGAACCCAGGTCGAGATCTAGGGATCGAGCGCGTCACCAGCTTAAGGTGACGCGCAAACCTTGTGGCTGAGCATGGCTGAATGCGATGCGAATGCCGTGTAGCTGTGCAATGTTCTTCACAATCGATAATCCCAATCCACTGCCCGTTTGCGTCTGCCCCGGTGGTCGCCAGAAACGTTCCCCTAAACGAGCAAGCTGTTCATTGCTCACGCCCGCCCCGTTATCCTCAAGAACAATATTCCGCGCATTTAACGTGAACTGAATCTGACTGCCCGGTGGCGCATAGCGCAGCGCGTTATCCAGTAGATTGCGCATCAACAAACTCAGCAGCAGAGGATGACCGTTCATCACCGGTTCGGCCTGCGCATGCATTTGCAGATCCATGTTCTGTGCCTCTGCCTGCGGGAAATGTTCCACCAGCAGATTTTGCAGCAGCGGTGCCAGTGGCACTGGCTGGAATTCGCTGCGTAGATCGTCCGCTTCCACCCTTGAGAGCGTTAAGAGTTGATCCACCAGCCGTGTGGCGCGCTGGATCCCGCTATCAAGCTGCTGTAATGCCCGATTGCGCATCGCTTCGTCATCTTCAGCCAGCTGAATCACTTCACTTTGTACGCGTAAGGCAGCTAACGGACTGCGCAGCTCGTGGGCGGCATCAGAGGTAAAGCGGCGTTCGCGCTGCACCAGTTGTGCCATACGGCTAAACAGCCCGTTTAATGCCGACACTAACGGCTTCACCTCCTTGGGCAAGCGCGTTTCATCGAGCGGTGTGGCGTCATCGGGTGCGCGCGACTGGAGTGATGCCGTCAGGCGTTTCAATGGGCGCAATTCGAACCACACCAATGCCAGCAGCATCAGCAGCATAAAAGGCATGGCGTAAAGCCACGGCATCAAACTCGCCAGTGCCAAATCGCGCGTTATGTCGTCGCGGTATTCCCACTCCTGACCCACCACCACACGGTACTGTTTATCCGCAGAAGTCAGCCACAGCAGCCGCCAGCTGTCATCGTCACCGCGCAGGCGACCATCGCGAAAGCCATCACGCTTATCGTCAAACTGCATATCTCGCCCGTTCTCGCCATCATTGAGTAATGGCTGGCCGTCCGCACGAAAAATGGCAAAGGCCAGTGCATCATCATCCTGATCGCCACGATGATGGCGCAAAATGGATTTGGTTTTTGGTAGAGAAGCGGCGTGCAAGCTGGTGGGATCGAGCGATAACAGGCGTTTGGCGAACAGCATTTGCTGAGTATCGAACAGCTCATTAACAGTATCACGGGTTTGTTGCCAGGCGCTGTAGCTGGCCACCCCGCCGCATAGGGCAATCAGCAGCACGAAGCCGATGGCGAGTCGCAGAAACAGGCTCATTCAGCCGCACCCAGGGTGTAACCCACGCCATGCACGGTGCGAATAAACGTCGTGCCGAGCTTTTTTCGCAGATGATGAATATGGACTTCCACCGCATTGCTGGTGACATCGTCATCCCAGTTATAGAGTTTTTCCTCCAACTGGCTGCGGGTTAACACTCGGCCGGGATTACGCAGAAACAGTTCCAGCAGCGCCAGTTCACGACTTTTTAAACTGATGGCTTCACCGTTAATCCAGACGTTGTGGCTGCCGGGCGACATCACCACTTTGCCGTGTTTTAGCTCGGGCTGCAGTTGTCCATGACGACGGCGAATCAGTGCCTGTAAGCGTGCCGCCACTTCGCTAAGGGCAAAAGGTTTACAGAGATAGTCATCAGCGCCCAGCTGTAACCCTTGCACACGTTGATCGAGCGCATCCCGTGCGGTGAGGATCAACACCGGCACGTCCGCTCCCTGCTCACGCCATTGGCGCAGGATCTCCAGTCCATCGCGCTCGGGCAATGAAAGATCCAGTACCACGGCATCCCATGGCGCAGCTGACAGGGCCTGGAATCCCGCTTCACCTGACATGAACCAGTCAACGCTGAAGCCGAGTTTCGTCAGCCCCACTTTCAGGCCGTCGCCAATTAGCGAGTCGTCCTCAATCAACAAAATGCGCATGCGATTCTCCTTATGTGCAGCGCTCGTTATACGAAGCCAACATTCGCTTGTACAGCGTCAATCGCCGCATTTTGGCTATTTTTTATGTTTTTTTACCCCTTAAGATCCTGTTAAGAACCCTGTGCTGTAATAGCTCCGTATCCCACACATTCATGGAACAGAGGTGAAGAATGAAAAAGAGTGCAGCGCTAATCGCAATTGTGATGTTGGCATCGACGCCAGTTCTGGCCGCGCAACAAGGTGGTTTTGTTGACCCGAGTGCGCCAAAGCCCCAGGTTCACGCAGGTGGCTTCCAGGCTGATAACACCAGCGTCGTCACCGTGAAACAGGCCGAAGAGATGAAAGACGATAGCTGGATCACCGTGCGCGGCTATCTTGATAAGCAAATTGGTGATGAGGACTATCTGTTCCGCGACAGCAGCGGCAACATGAAAGTGGAAATCGACCATAAGCGCTGGCATGGACAGACCATCACGCCGAAGGATCAGGTTGAACTGACCGGCGAGCTGGATAAGGACTTTAATTCCATTGAGTTGGACGTTAAACAGGTTCGCAAGCTGCCATAAAGCCTTTCAGAGCCGTTCAGGCGGCTCACATTCCCCGCCAAACTCAAATTTCCCCCGGTTCAAGCGAAACGTTTCGATGGCGATCACACTTCCGTGATGATGCCATTGAGTTGCCGCACACATTTAATACACTCCTGGTCAGCGAAACGTTTCGCTGTGGAGTGGAAGAAATGAAAAAAGGTCGCTTGTTAAACGCTGAACTCTCTCATGTTATTGCCCGCCTGGGGCACACCGACACGCTGACGATTGCTGATGCAGGCTTGCCGATTCCGGCCGGTCCACAGCGTATCGATCTGGCGTTGACGCCGGGAACGCCCGAATTTCTACAGGTGGTTGATGTTGTCACTCAGGAGATGCAAGTCGAAAGCGCCCTGATGGCGGAGGAGATTAAGCAGAACAATCCGCAGCTTCACAGCGCACTGCTCGCCGTGCTCGATGCCTTGCAACGGCACCAGGGGAATGTCATCACCATCAGTTACACCAGCCATGAACAGTTCAAACAAGAAACGCAGCGTAGTCAGGCGGTCATTCGCAGCGGAGAGTGTTCTCCGTATGCGAATGTCATCCTGAGCGCTGGCGTAACCTTCTGAGGTCGTTATGCAACCGTTATTGCAACTCAAAGGGATTGAAAAGTCGTTTCCTGGCGTGAAAGCGCTGAATGGCGCATCGCTTGCCGTTTATCCAGGCCGCGTGATGGCGCTGGTGGGCGAAAACGGCGCGGGTAAATCCACCATGATGAAAGTGCTGACTGGCATTTACAGCATGGATGCCGGCTCGCTGCAGTGGCTGGGCAAGGATGTGGCTTTTTCTGGACCTAAAGCGTCGCAGGAAGCGGGCATTGGTATTATCCATCAGGAACTTAACCTGATTCCTCAATTGACCGTCGCGGAGAATATTTTCCTCGGTCGTGAATTTGTTAACCGTTTTGGCCGCATCGAATGGAATCGGATGTACGCCGAGGCGGATGCTCTATTGCATCGCCTGAACCTGCGCTTCAACAGCCATAAGCTGGTGGGCGACTTGTCGATTGGCGATCAACAGATGGTTGAGATCGCCAAAGTGCTCAGCTTCGAGTCGCAGGTCATCATTATGGATGAACCGACCGATGCACTGACCGATACCGAAACCCTGTCGCTGTTCCGCGTGATCAATGAACTGAAAGCGCAGGGCTGCGGCATTGTTTATATCTCGCACCGCATGAAGGAGATCTTCGAGATTTGCGATGACGTCACCGTATTCCGTGACGGGCAGTTTATTGCCGAACGCGCGGTGAGCGATCTCAGCGAAGAGAGCCTGATCGAGATGATGGTCGGCCGTAAGCTGGAGGATCAATATCCGCACCTCGATCAAGCGCCGGGCGACATTCGTTTAACCGTTGAAAATCTCAGCGGACCGGGCGTGGATAACGTCAGCTTTAACCTGCGCAAAGGGGAAATCCTCGGCATTTCCGGTTTGATGGGCGCGGGACGCACGGAACTGATGAAAGTGCTGTACGGCGCACTGCCGCGTAGCAACGGCAAAGTCATGCTCAACGGCCGCGAAATTATCACCCGCTCACCTCAGGATGGTTTGGCTAACGGCATCGTCTATATCTCGGAAGACCGCAAGCGCGATGGCCTGGTGCTCGGCATGTCGGTGAAAGAGAACATGTCATTGACCGCGCTGCGCTATTTCAGCCATGCCACCGGTAATCTCAAACACAGTGAAGAACAGCTGGCGGTGGGTGACTTCATCCGTTTGTTCAACGTCAAAACCCCGTCAATGGAGCAGCCGATTGGCTTGCTGTCGGGTGGCAATCAGCAAAAAGTGGCGATTGCGCGCGGATTAATGACGCGTCCAAATGTGTTGATTTTGGATGAGCCGACGCGCGGCGTGGACGTGGGTGCGAAAAAAGAGATTTATCAGTTAATTAACCAGTTTAAAGCCGAAGGGCTGAGCATCATTTTGGTGTCGTCGGAAATGCCGGAAGTGCTGGGCATGAGCGATCGCATCCTGGTGATGCACGAAGGCCATCTGAGTGGCGAATTTTCCCGTGAGCAGGCTACCCAGGAATCCCTGATGGCGGCAGCAGTCGGTAAGCAACACAGCGAGGAGTTAGTTGTATGAGCACCCAAACCTTACCCGCCAGCCGTCGCTGGTTTAGCAAAGCCTGGCTGCTGGAGCAGAAATCGCTGATTGCGTTGATCGTGCTGATTGCCGTGG
The DNA here is from genome assembly GCF_020179835.1 of Pantoea sp. alder81. GTDB lineage: Bacteria > Pseudomonadota > Gammaproteobacteria > Enterobacterales > Enterobacteriaceae > Pantoea. The sequence continues at coordinate 279,359 of NZ_JAIUDA010000007.1, forward strand.
TGGCGAGCCAAAGCCCGAACTTCTTTACCGTTGCCAACATGTTCAACATCCTGCAGCAGACCTCAGTCAACGCCATTATGGCCGTCGGCATGACGCTGGTGATTCTGACGTCGGGCATTGATTTGTCAGTGGGATCGCTGCTGGCGCTCACTGGTGCGGTCGCCGCCTCGATTGTCGGACTGGAAGTGAATGCGTTGGTGGCGGTAGCGGCTTCACTGGCATTAGGCGCGGTCATTGGCGGTATCACCGGCGTGATTGTGGCGCGCGGCAAAGTGCAGGCCTTTATCGCCACGCTGGTGATGATGCTGCTGCTGCGCGGCGTGACCATGGTGTACACCAACGGTAGCCCGATCAACACCGGTTTCAGTGATAACGCCGATCTGTTCGGCTGGTTCGGCATTGGCCGTCCGCTGGGTATCCCAACGCCGGTCTGGCTGATGGTGGTGGTGTTTGCGCTGGCGTGGTACATGCTGCATCACACCCGCCTTGGTCGTTACATCTATGCGCTGGGCGGCAACGAAGCGGCTACGCGACTGTCAGGCATCAACGTTAATCGCGTCAAAATCATCGTCTATTCACTGTGTGGTCTGCTGGCGGCGCTGGCGGGCACCATCGAAGTGGCGCGTCTTTCTTCTGCCCAACCGACGGCAGGCACCGGATATGAACTGGATGCCATCGCGGCGGTGGTATTAGGCGGCACCAGCCTGGCGGGCGGCAAAGGTCGCATTATGGGCACGCTGATTGGTGCATTGATCCTTGGTTTCCTGAACAACGGCCTGAATCTGATGGGTGTTTCTTCTTACTACCAAATGATTGTTAAAGCCGTTGTCATTCTGCTGGCGGTGCTGGTGGATAACAAAAGCAGTAAGTAACTCTGACCCTCACACAGGACACTATAAATGAAAAAGTTAACTGCATTGGCCGTCATCCTTGGCGCCACCCTCAGTGCTGGCGCGATGGCAAAGGACACGATTGCGCTGGTTGTATCGACGCTGAATAATCCGTTCTTTGTGTCTCTGAAAGATGGCGCACAGAAAGAAGCCGACAAACTGGGTTATAACCTGGTGGTATTGGATTCACAGAACAACCCGGCGAAAGAGCTGGCAAACGTGCAGGATCTGACCGTGCGCGGCACCAAGCTGATGCTGATCAACCCAACGGACTCTGATGCCGTGGGTAACGCTGTGAAGATGGCCAACCAGGCCAACATTCCGGTGATCACGCTGGACCGCATGGCGGCACAGGGCACCGTGGTCAGCCACGTCGCCTCTGACAACCGTTTCGGCGGCAAAATGGCCGGTGACTTCATCGCGAAGAAACTGGGCGATGGCGCAAAAATTATCGAACTGCAGGGCATTGCCGGTACTTCTGCGGCGCGCGAGCGTGGCGAAGGCTTCAAACAGGCTGCTGATGCACATAAATTTAATATCCTGGCGAGCCAGCCTGCAGATTTCGACCGTACTAAAGGTCTGAACGTGATGCAGAACCTGCTGCAGGCGCATCCGGATGTGCAGGCGGTATTCGCGCAGAATGACGAAATGGCGCTGGGTGCACTGCGTGCGCTGCAAACTGCGGGTAAAACCGATGTGCTGGTGGTCGGTTTCGACGGCACCGCTGACGGTGTGAAAGCGGTAGAAGCCGGTAAGCTGACGGCTACCGTCGCGCAGATGCCCGATAAGATTGGCGTGATTGGTGTTGATATTGCAGATAAAGTGCTGAAAGGCGAAAAAGTGCAGGCAGTAAACCCGGTTGACCTGAAGCTGGTAACCAAATAAAAAACAAAGAAAAGCATGGCAACGCGCCACCTTACCGGTGGCGCAACTTCCTGGATCAAACCCTATGAACACAAGCGCAAAACTGGCGGTACTCGGCAGCATCAATGCCGATCACATCCTGAACCTCACCCACTTTCCACGTCCGGGTGAAACGGTGATCGGAAAACAGTATCAGATTGCTTTTGGTGGCAAAGGGGCTAACCAGGCTGTAGCGGCCGGGCGTGCCGGTGCGGATATCGCGTTTATCGCCTGTGTCGGTGCAGATGACATCGGTGAACGCATCCGCCAGCAGCTGCAGCAGGACCGTATTGATACTGCTCCGGTAGAAACCGTGGCAGAAGAAGCCACCGGTGTGGCGATGATCTTCGTGAATGGCGAAGGTGAAAATAATATCGGCATCTATTCCGGTGCTAACGCGGCGCTGACGCCAGCCTGTGTTGATCGCCATCAGCAGGTGATTGTCGATGCAGAGGCTTTGTTAATGCAACTGGAGTCGCCGCTGGAAAGCGTGTTGGCGGCAGCGAAGATTGCGCGTGCCAATGCCACGCAAGTGATTCTCAATCCAGCACCTGCCACTCATCTGTCTGACGAGTTGCTGGCACTGATTGATATCATCACACCGAACGAAACCGAGGCTGAAATTCTGACTGGGATCGCGGTGAAGAATGATGAGGATGCCGCTCGTGCCGCACAGGCGTTGCATGATAAAGGTATCTCAATCGTATTGATCACCTTAGGTCGTCGTGGCGTGTGGTTGAGCGAGCAAGGTAAAGGCGTGCGTATTCCCGGTTTCAGCGTGCAGGCTATCGACACCATCGCTGCGGGTGATACCTTTAATGGTGCCTTTATTACTGCGCGTCTGGAAGGTGTGGCGATGCATGATGCGGTGCGTTTTGCCCATGCTGCTGCCGCGATTGCGGTGACGCGTCCGGGTGCGCAACCCTCAGTGCCGTGGCGCACTGAGATCGATAACTTCCTGCAGCAACAGGGTTAAGCCTTTGCCGACCATGAAAGATGTCGCCCGCCTGGCGGGCGTCTCCACCTCCACCGTTTCTCACGTCATCAATAACAATCGTTTTGTTAGCGAACAGGTGCGGGAAAAAGTGGAACAGGCGATCCGCGAGCTGAACTACGCGCCTTCTGCATTGGCGCGCAGTCTGAAGATCAATCAGACGCGTACTATCGGCATGCTACTGACAGCCAGCAGTAACCCGTTCTATTCAGAAGTGGTGCGCGGCGTAGAAAATAGCTGCTACGAGCGCGGTTACAGTTTGATTCTGTGTAATACCGAAGGCGATGAAGAGCGCATGAATCGCAGCCTGGAAACGCTGATGCAAAAGCGTGTCGATGGCTTGCTGATGATGTGCACTGAAACGCATCTTCCCTCTGCTGAGATCCTTAATCGCTATCCATCCGTACCCATGGTGATGATGGACTGGGCGCCGTTTGAAGGGCGTGGCGACATAATTCAGGATAACGCGCTGTTGGGCGGTGAGCTGGCGACGCAGCATCTGATCGATCGTGGGTACACTCGTATCGCCTGCATTGCCGGGCCACAGGATAAAACCCCGGCGCGTTTGCGTCTGGAAGGTTTCCATAAAGCGATGACCAGCAGTGGATTACCGGTGTTGCCGGGTTATGTGGTTGACGGTGATTTCGAATTTCAGGGCGGCTTCAACGCGATGAACCAATTGCTAACGTTAGAGTTGCTGCCTGAAGCGGTTTTCACCAGTAACGATGCGATGGCTGTGGGTGTTTATCACGCACTCTTCCAGGCCGGCTTGCGCGTGCCGCAAGATATCGCGGTGATGGGCTATGACAATATAGAACTGGCTCGTTATCTCACGCCACCACTCACTACCATCCATCAGCCCAAGGATGAACTGGGTGAACTGGCAATTGATACACTCATCCACCGTATGCGCGATCCCGACGCCAGTCAGCAAACGCTGGTACTGACGCCGGAGCTGGTGGAACGCGGTTCGGTTTAAGCGGTTTTCTTCTTTTTCTCGCGATTGGCGATCAGATTGCGACCATCACCCGGACGCAGCATCAGGAAGGCAAACGCGGAGAATACGGTGATCACGCCCATCGTCAGGAAGGTGGCGTGGAATTGCTGTACGGTGCTGCTCTCGAAATCCTGATAGAAACGCAGCACCGCCGCGCTGACGGCCACGCCAAAGCTGATCGATACTTGCTGTGTTACTGCCAGCACGCTGTTTCCGCCACTGGCGTTCTCATCATTTAAATCGGCCAGCGTGATGGTGTTCATCGCGGTGAACTGTGTCGACATCGCCATGCCCAATACAAATAGCGCGGCTAATAACATCAATACGCTTTCACCCGGTGTTTGCAGCGAGAAGCTGGCGACCAGAATACCGATGATGATGGTGATACCCACTAGCGTTTTGCGATAACCGAAGCGACGAAGCACCTGTGTCACGGTTGATTTGGCCAGTAGCGAGCCAATCGCCGTCGGTCCCATCATGCATCCGGCAATCAATGCGGGATAGCCGAAGCCTACCTGTAACATCAATGGCATCAGGAACGGAATACAGCCGGTACCCAGACGTGCCGCGATGTTACCGATGATGCCAACCGAGAAGGTGCGGGTTTTAAACATCGGTAAGCTGATCAGCGGTGCGGGATGGCGGCGTGCATGCACTATATATAGAAGCAATAACGCGACACCGGCTAACAGCACCAGCACAGCCTGCCACGGAGACACAATGCGCTCGCCAAACAGTTCGATGCCTACTGAGATCAGCACCAGACCCAAACCAAACAATATAAAGCCGCCAAAATCAAAGCGACGTTTGGGCGTAGTGAAATCCGGCATAAATTTACGTGCATAGAAGATGCCCGCGATGCCAATCGGGATGTTGATGAGGAATATCCAGTGCCAGCTGGCGTAGGTGACCAATAAGCCGCCAAGCATCGGACCCAGAATCGGTCCGACTAATCCCGGCATGGTCACGAAATTGAGTACCGGCAGCAATTCACTGCGTGGATAAGCGCGTAATAGCGCCAGTCGCGCGACCGGCATCATCATCGCACCGCCGACGCCCTGAATAATGCGCGAGACAACCAGCATACTTAGTGAGCCAGACAGCGCACACGCCAATGAACCCAGCGTAAACAGAGATACGGCAATAATGAAGACTTTGCGCGTACCAAAACGATCGGCCAGCCAGCCACTGACCGGGATCAGCATCGCTACGGTAAGCGTATAGCTGATAACAGCAGATTGCATGGCGAGGGGGGAACGTTCAAGGCTGGTGGCGATAGCAGGGAGCGCAGTATTGAGGATGGTGGCATCGAGGGCTTGCATGAAAAACGCCATTGCGGCGATCCAGGGCAAGCCGGCCATACTGCGCGCGGAGCGAATCATTGAAAGTCCTTCTTTAATAATTGTTCAATCAGCAACAAAGAAAGCGGCGTTTGGCTAACAGAATAGCATTGGTATTTGAGTGCGTGACGCTGATTTGTGCCGCTCAATGGGCGCATTTGGCTGATTATTGATCGAGAAATGTCTGTTTTTAGCCTGTTCGGTTAAAAAAGTAGCGCTCAGTCAAATTTTTGCAATAAACCCTTGTCAGCCAGAATCAACTCCCTATAATGCGCATCCACTGAGACGGCAAAGCGGCAACGCAGACGACTCAGCAGGGAGTGAAGTGATTCACCCCGCCGGAGAAAAGCGCTGAAAAAAGTGTTTGACTCTGAAGGAGGAAAGCGTAATATACGCCCCTCGCAACAGCAGCCCAAGGCGCTGATTGCACCGCTCTTTAACAATTTATCAGACAATCTGTGTGGGCACTCGCAGGA
>NZ_JAIUDA010000008.1 GCF_020179835.1 Pantoea sp. alder81
TGCGAAATTCAGGGGAATGCTGTTTACGGGGCTTTTTGCTGGTTGATACTGTTTTTGTCATGTGAGTCACCTCTGGTTGAGAGTTTACTCACTTAGTCTCGTGTCCACTATTCGCGGGTAGGATCAGTTGACCGTCAAATGCAATGTTGATAGTTTGGGGGCGTTGCCATAGTTGTTTACGCAACCAACAAAGCCCTCATGACCTGAAAGGGGCACCTTAGCGGCGGTCATCAGCGAAAGTTTCAGCAGCCTGTGAGAAACGCCATTTGGCGGCTGCATCCGGGATAACCGGCAAGCTACTCAACCTTTGCAAGTAGCGGGCAAGAGCAACGCCCAAGGTTTCCACCACTTCACTACGGTTCAATCAACTTCATCTCATCAATATCAGCTACAGCGCACGGCCAATTTGCGCGATCGTTTCCGCCATTTGGAACATTTGGCGACAAACGAACCTCGTAAATACAGGCAGAAGCTGCGCGGCGTCACTTGCGTTGGCGCGTAGCAACAACCAAGTGACGCGCGCAGCGCGTATACGTCAACACCACGTAATACGGCTTTCTGCGACGACGCTTACCGTCTGACCAAGACGTAGTCCGTTATTACAACCATCAACAGCCCCAACATTTTATGAACGTTGGCAACTTATCTGAGGAGGAAATCAACGCGATATCAAGGCGACGTCAGCGAAACTGACGGACGGAGGCGTCCTGAGTAATCAGGAACCGGCATTAGCCGCGATCAGCTCTGAGAGCTGTGGAGACCTCGCAACAACTCAACATTTCGCCGCCCCGATGCACAGATATCCGCTGAGACGCAGGAAGCGCAACCTGAAACCGTGTCGTCGGGGTAGAGATGTTTTGGGAGGATGTATGTCGCGAGGAAACAAGCAGTTCAGCAAACAACTGGTGACGTTGGCCAGACAATCTGGAGGCAGTTTCAAAACCGTCGCCGATCGTTCGCGCTTAGCAGCACGGCTGGCTGAGCAGATGCTGAAACTCAACATCCAGATCAGGGACGTGAACCATATTAAGACCCATCACATCGAGCATTACGTGCGTAGCCGCCTGGCGGATGATATTTCAAAACGCACACTACAAAACGAGATGGCAGCGCTGCGCGCGATTCTGACCACTGCAGGCAGAACAAAACTGGCCGATCCGAAGCATGAAAAGTTGAGTAATGAAGCGCTCACTCTATCTGGTGCCAGTCGAGCCGGATCAAAGACGGCAATTACGGACGAGCGCTTTCACGAGGCGCTCGCCCTCGTACGCAGCAAAGACGAAGGTGTTGCGTTGGCAATGGAGATTGCACGCTATCTCGGATTGCGAACGGAGGAAGCGGTACAGTCAGCAAAATCGCTTAAGACGTGGCAGCAGGCGCTGGCGCGTGGGGATGAAAGATTGCGGGTGGTGTTCGGGACCAAAGGTGGTAGACCTAGAGACACAACTGTCGTCAGGCGCGATGAGCTGGTGCGCAGCTTAAATGCTGCGGTGGCATACTGCACAGAACATGGCGGTAAGTTGGTTGATAAAGTTGGGCTGAGGAGCGCGATCGATCGCTACCGAAATGTGGCTAAGGATGCAGGGTTATCAGGGAAAGAAGCACCGCACAGTCTGAGATATGCTTATTCGCGAGAAGCTACAAAGTGGCATATGAAAAATGGCCTCAGCAGGAAAGAAGCTGAGGCCATGGTTTCAATGGATTTGGGGCATGGTGATGGTAGGGGGGCTTATATAAAATCAATTTACTTAAAGTAATCTCTTCAGACTATTGGTTTATAATAAAGAATGACTGGGAAATGGATGGTTTTGAACTTAAGCCCACTTGCACTGTGTTTGTGCGTACTGTCTAGAATAAGTTGCTTACCATTACTAGAGCTAAATATAACTGTCTTTCCCTTATTGGAAATCAAATGTTTCTTCCAATTATTCATCACTTTCAATGTGTCTTTGTTTTTGACGTAAATAATTATAGCCCCTGACTGATTATTTGAGTCACCGGTCGTATAACGTTCAGTTAGCTGTAAATATCCATCAAGTAGATAATCATAACTAGAGTGTTTTTTTGCTTCACCATGCCAAGTGAAGTTAGAGTATTGAACAGTCATATCTGCATGGCCACGGCTATTTCCATCATGGGTATATGACAGGCCAAACATAGCATCGCTATTGAAATGTGCTAATAAGTAAGCTGTATAAGCGTCTTCTGTTGTATCATCGAATTTAAAAACATTAGCATTTTTCTGAAGTTCTTCAATTGCTTTTTTTAAAATACCTAATACATAGTTTTCAAAGGTGGACCAAGAAGTTTTTGCGTTTTGTAGCATTGTTAAATGTTTGATGAAAGCAAACTCTTCAACACTCATATTAGCAATATTGGCGCCACTGCCCAGTAAAAGAGATGAGTTGATCATTTCCCCTCCTGATATGTATTTAAGTAGTCTTCTGTAACTATAAGGCTGGGATAAATTTTTCTTCTATAGTCGTAATCATCATCTTTAGTTATAGGATTGTTCAGATACCCGATTTCTTCAGCTCGTAACACGTCCTCATGACTGACCGTTCCAATCTCACCATCATTATCATTCGTGCTGTCGTCAATGAAAAAATATTCAAACTTAAGGAAGTTCACTTCGGGCCTAAACAGCAACGCTAATAATGCAATGCCAAAATCCTCATTGTTAGACTTTTCGAGTAATTTTCTGAACGCGGGCATTGTAAGCATAAGCGACTCAGCATCTGAATTAGTTTTAGATAATTCATGCAAGAAAATTGCTGAGATGCCTTTGATTTTTTTGTCGACATTCTCCAACAAGAATATCCTGTTACTTACCTCCGGTATCAAATCTGCTATCTTCATGATTTACACCATGACCTTACTTATCGTGACATAATCATCATAAGACATGCAGCTTTTAATAATGAAAATATCAATTTTTTCAGCAGCGTTTCCACCAATACACCTTTTGAAGGTACCAGGTATAGTTAGGATTAGTTTGTACTTATAATCAGGTTTAACTAATTGCTTGTTAAAGTTAATTCCAACGCGGTAAAAGCTAATATTTCCATTTGCACCTTTTTCTCCTGCGGAATGGAAAGCGTCCTTACGAACATCCGGTTTAGAGGGGCTTTTTTTCTCTTTGTAATTAGTGCCTTCAATACTGACGAAGTTAAGCTCATGTACTGAATATCTCAATGTGGAATATGGAAGCTTCTTTTGCTCACATACATCAGTAACCACATGAAAAACATCATCTTCTTTTGAGGTTAAATCAACCCCAGCTTCTTTTTTAATTATTTTTATTAACTCTTGCCTATAAAATGCGCTAAAGTCTAGCGATTCATTATCAGAATTATCGATCATGATTCTTATTTTGTTAGCATCATAATCAAGTGTTATGGAATCAAAGTATTGCTTTTTAATTATTTCCTTCCCATACAGCTTGGAAAATGTTTCTAATCCTTCATGATTCGCAGGGTCTAACTTTGTAGTTTTCTCGATCGTTTTAATGCTGGAGAAAATAAACCTGGTAACTTTTCCTCCTACATCTCTCGATACTAACTTTGGTTTACTCACTTTGGAATTAGTGACCTCACTCTCACTCTTAATGAAAGTGGCGAAATCTTTTTTAGGCAATAGTGTAGACAAAGCTGAATCCACTGCCTTCATTTGTTTTGAGTTGGATTTATAGCTATAAATCCCTTTATCACCAAAGCCAATATTGTTAAGTAATTGAAATCTCAAATCTTTTAATAAGTCTAGCGTTTCGGATTTATTTACCTTAATCTCACTATTCAAGTAGGATACTAAATTTTCTGCAGTTTTAACCTTCTGATTGCTTCCGACGTCGTCAATTTCAAAATACTTAAATGCCTCCTTAACTAAGGCCCAAGGCATTTTAGTAACGAATCCATTAATTACCCGCTGTTGTTCTGAGTTCAAAGCATCAATCAGATTAGTGGAGTTGGCTGCTTTTGAAGTATTCAAACCAATGATAGGCAATTGACTCATAATTCCATGTCTTCTAAGTTAAAATTGTATAATCACTAAGGTAATGAAATATGCTAAAATTGACAACTGCTAGAATTAGTGTTTTGCACGGTTTTTCGGAATACCAAGCATGAACTGAAGCTTCACGGACCTGAAAGAAGCGCCAACTGGCGGTCCCTATATCCGCACACCTTTAGAGCGGGTGCCATCCACGATGGTTAAGGTTCTCTCATCACCTCGCCTAACGGCACGCTTTACCCACCCTAACGGGGATTTACTCCCGTTAGCGGATAAATCCCCCTTTTTTCACATCTGGAGGATTTACCTATGGGCTATTGCCATTGTTACACCCAACTGAAATCAGTCCCTGACGACCAGTGGTTACTATTCACCGTACAGCTATCAAACGTGTTTTTGATAATACAAAACCGGCATGTTCCCGGTTTTAAGCAACCGTTGGTGCTTTGCACGAGCGATGGCCGTTATCCACTTTTGCAGCCCGCTGACCTGATAGTACAAAGCGGCATTCGACAACCCGCTATCTCATTTAACGGCGAAGAGAAGGAAGATCTTGAGTACGAAAGTTTCTTCCTTGGCCAACATTCGTCTGGCAGTGAATTCTGTAAGACATCGTTCAACTGGTCACCAGACCGGCCATATGACTTTATGGTGAAAGCCACACTATTGCTGGCACATCGATTCTGCATCGGCTGCTATGCCATCTCATCGGATGGCACGCTTGCGGAATGGCTTGATGTTCAGGAGTGGCTAACTAAGCACTTAGGTGGCCAGTGGCCAATACCTGAAGCAATCCTCAATAACCCCGAGTAATCACCCTCAATTTCAACCTGCCCAGTGGCGTATCACTTCGCCATTACGGGAAGGGATACGCCACGTAAGGAGTATCCCATGCCGACCAAACGCAAATCCCGTAAGTCACAAACCAACCAAATCGATCTTTACCAGCAGGTCACTGACAAAATCGTCGCTTCGATTGAGCGCGGTGTTTTACCCTGGCGTAAACCGTGGCGAGACAGCAAGCGTTCCGCTGAATCACCTATACCATTCAACGCTGCTACCCGCCGCCACTACAACGGCGTAAACATCATGTTGTTGTGGTTAGCTGCCGAGGAGCAAGGCTTTCATTCCAACCGCTGGCTGACATGGAAACAGGCGCAAGCGCTGGGTGGCCACGTTCGTAAGGGTGAGAAATCGACCATTGCTGTTTTCTTCAAACCGTTTGAGGTTGAGTCCACTGACAAAGCTGGCCAGACACGCAGAAATGCGCAAGGCGATCCGGTTATGGAACAACGCATCATGTTGCGCAGCATTCCATTGTTTAACGTGCAGCAGTGCGATGACCTGCCTGAATCCGTTGCACCAACATCTGCCATAAATCTGAATGACCAGGATGATGGCGAGCTGGATGCTGATACGCATGGGCAAATACTGGAGATGCTTAACGCTTCTGGCGTGCAGGTGACTTCCGTCGAACAAAATCGTGCGTATTACAATTCTGCTGCTGATCGAATCGTCTTACCGAAAACGTCGCAGTTTTTTACCAGCGCGGATTACTGGTCAACGTTGCTACATGAGCTGGTGCATTCCAGTGGACATGTAAAGCGTCTAAACCGTGAAGGCATCACTTCAACAACGCGTCGGTTTGGCGATCCTGTCTATGCATTTGAGGAGTTGATTGCTGAGTTGGGTAGCGCATTCCTGTGTGCTCACTTAGGTGTGTACGGTGAGGTGCAGCACGATAGCTATATCGATCACTGGTTGACGATATTGAAGTCAGACAAAAAGGCGTTGTTCCGCGCAAGCCGCATGGCGCGTGAAGCATCTGAATACCTTTTGAAGCCGCTCAATGCAGAGGTTGAAGAAGACGCCGCCTGAAACCAAAACCATCTCCTTGGGGATGGTTTCTTTTTTGACGGGCATTAAATAGCATTTTCCAAAAATGATTTTAGGCTGTGATTAGTTGCCGCCTGGAACGATAGTGCCTCCGATCCGGAGGTGAATCATGTTCCCAAAATTACAATACAAGTTAAGACGCAGCACTATTAAGCCGTCAATTCCGGCTAAACGCGAAGGCTACTTCACACCGCAAAACTATCAAGCGTTGCTTGGCACACCGGCGCGGCAGATGCAGGTAAAAAAGATCTGGCAGAGTTCTTTGCTGTCACGACCACTGTTCAATTCATTTTGCCTAGAGCCGCTACAGGCGCTATCAGAACGCTATCAAAATCTGCCCGCTGAACGCTTTCCTGAATGGCGTTACAGCGGCGGTTTACTTGACCTGACGCTGCAAAACATCGTGGTAATGATGCAACTGGCTAAAGGCATGATTCTGCCAGCCAATGCTTTGCCAGAGGATCAATCAGCGCAGAGTAGCCACTGGAATTGCCTGGTGTTTTGGGTGGCTCTCTACTGGTCTGTTCCGGAGTTGCTGAACATTGAGGGGGAATTTGATGATGGCAATAGCTGGACTCCGCTATCTGTTGCGCCGCAACAACAGTTCCGCTTCCAGCTTAATCACGTTGATTTTGGCTCTGAAGCTGCAGGCGTAACTCGCCTCGCTTTTACTGTTGCCATGTTGCCGAAAGAAGCACTCAAGTGGCTTGAAACTCAGCCCGAAGCAAGAAATTGCTTTTATTTAGAGTTGGCTGGATTCGAATCGCCTGAAAAACAGATCCACGATTTAATCAACAAGGTTTCAGATCTACTCATTGATAAGTCACAAAATTCAGCTGCAAATATTCACGTTAATAACGGGGAATTCAATCTGCGTGCAATGGACGTTAAAACGCACAAAGCCCCGCTAAACTCTGAAATTGATTATGCTTACGAACAATACTTTAATCTGGGTAATGAAAGTTTAATCGCTGAAGGTAATGTTGAATTAGATTCACGATCCAAATCCTATGATGCGATACGGAGTGTTGGTTCTGATTTAGATGCAAATCAAACCCAAAAAATAGGAATAAATGCAGGTGGCGATCTAACAGCGATCGATTTCGAGGCCTGCGGATCTTCCGAAAGTGAGCAACAAAACGTCACAAATGCTTATCAAACTTTTAAACCTGATCAAGAATCGGCCCTTGTAACACCTGGGACAAGCTCACAAATTTCTAAGAAACAGGTCGGCGAGGCCTTTTGGTACTGGCTGAGTGAGGGTCTCGAAAATGGAACGATAGCATGCAATGAAGCAGATTCACGTGTGCAACTGGTCGCAGGTTTTGTTTTCTTGCTGGTACCGGGCATTTTTTATCGTTATCTGAAACATACCGGTCAGTCTGCAGACGAACGTGAAAACGTTCAGGCAGGGTTTGAAAGACTTAACCGACATCGGCGTAACAACGGCAAGCGCTTCACGTTTGCCACTCTCTACAACAGTGCCGACCGTAACGGCCCTTATAAACGTGTGAAAGGCTATCTGGTCAAATCCACAGTGCTGTTTCAGGCCAATCATGTGCCTGATGACAGTCAGTTTCTGGTGGTTCCCTGACGCTTTTCAGGAAGGTGTAAGGAGGAGAGTTGCTGCTTAGGGAGCAGCGGTTAAATTGCTGATTGAAGGAAATGTCATGAGTCAGGTAAACGATACTAGCTGGGAATTTTTGCTCGATGAATACTTCTTTGTGAAGGTGCTCCGCCCGGATACGGAGTGGAGCTATCGCAAGGTGGTTAACGTGTTCCGTAAGTATTATGGTCAGGATAAAAAGCCAGGAGACATCAGCCGTCGTGATATTCAGCAGTGGCGAAGGCATGTGATCAATGTCGAGGGCTCATCGGCCAACACCTGGAATAACAAAGTTGCGCATATGCGTGCGCTTCTTAATTTTGCTATCAAAGCAAACCTCGTTTCTCAGGTTGAAAATCCTTTTAACGATGTGTCAGTTCGTGCTGACAATAAGCGAAAAAAGACTCTATCAAGACAACAACTAACACGCGTCTACCTGCTGATGCAGCAATACGCCGATATGGATGCTGTTATCACAACAGCAGAAATGAAGCGTTGTGCACTCTATCCTGCATGGTACTGGATCACTGTATTGGACACTCTTCGCTATACAGGCATGCGTGTTAATCAGTTGATGCATCTGCGCTTGAAAGACATCAATCTTGAAGAAAACTGGATTGAATTACGTCTGGATGGCAGCAAAACACACAGAGAATGGCGGGTGCCTGTCGTAGGACCACTAAAATTAAAATTAGACATACTGATTCATAAAGCATTAAAGCATGGAGCCGAACCAAATGACGCCCTATTTGATGTAAATCGATTTTTATGTAATGAGCTCGAGCGCGATAAATTACCCGATATACCCACATTACAACCAATAAAATCTTTTTTTAGACGTCTATCTAAAGAGTGTGGATTTCAAGTGTCTCCACATCGCTTCAGGCATACATTAGCTACAGAGTTAATGAAATCTCCTGATAGAAATCTCCAAATGGTAAGGGGACTATTAGGACACCGAAGCGTAACAACGACAATGGAATATATAGATATAAATTTAGATGTTGCTGGAAAGACGCTTGAGAGGGAGTTAGGGTTACATACAGATATTAAGTCATTCAAGAATGTAATAACTTAGCACTCCATGACATCACCAGATGATTTATTTTCTACTGGTGATGTCATGAAAAAATAGCGTATTTTTATCATGAAGTAGACGTTCTAAAGGTCCGCGTTGAGCGAGCAGCGGACCTTATTTTGTGTAGAGCAAGGCATTAAACAGGCAAGTTGATTGGTCAACTAGCAGGCCTACTGGTGGGCATGCTTGAGAGTGTCATTAAGAATTTTTCCTGTACCATTTTCCTATGCGAGGGGTGATTTTATTAAGATTTCTCAATCGATTCCAACCAAAAATAGTAAGAACTAAGCCAAGAGTAATAATGATAGTGCGAGTATATGGGCTATGTACAGTAAACATGGCAACAAAGGGTGATAGGAGCAATATAAATAGCCCTATCAACATTGGTATGGCAGAACGGCAACCCACACCAGATTCTGATTTGTAAACAGCTTGGCAACCGGTACAGACCGTGTAACCATCAGGCACGTGAGTGCCACAAAATCCACAATTCATCTTTTTCCAGTTTGTTAACAAGGATCGAGATTGAAATATAACAAAAAATGGATCTACATATTTCAGTTATTCTTATTGCCTCGGTGTTTATCCCATCTTCCAAGTGGCTTTCGTACAATCCAGTATTGTTGCGTTACCCAATGTATCACAGCTATGGTGCCTCAAGGTTAAAAGAACAGCATTTGGCCTTGAGTGGACATGCGCGCGCTGCAAGGTCTGCTATCAGCGAAAAGCACAGTTCGCAATTTGTTTTAAGCTGAGAACAGGGCCCTAGATAACACCTAAGTGTTTTAGTGAACCGGGGACAAGGCAAAAACACCTTATAGATTCAAACGCAAAAAAGGCCGCCCATAGGGCGACCTCTTCTGGAACTTCCATTTGAGACCATCTGTTATTTGTACAGCTCAGCGGTCATGTGAACAACATTGCCATTGCTGGCTTCAAGAATTTTATACTGTTGGCCCTGCTGCTGTGCCTGTGCGGCGATTTTCGCTTCAGCACCATCCAGTGTCAGGGAAGTCGCAGTAACGGTTTGCGCGAAGCTTGCTGCTGACATCAGTGAAAGAGCGGCTACAGCGGCGATAGACATTGCTTTGATAGTTTTCATGGTCATATTCCTTAGTATGTATGGTTGAAAGCTTGTTTGCTTTCGATGGAATAATGATAACCATGGTTACCATTTCAATGTTAACAATAAATGCTGGTATTGTGATCGGGCTAACTATCGCGCTGATAGGCATATCTTATCAGCGCACCTCTGCGTCCTATTATGCTTAGCGATAACCCACTCTTAACCTTGAAGGAGTATTTGTGCAGAGCCTTAAAATCGTTTCACGCTTGCTACCTGAAGTTCGGTCAGGACTTAAAACGCATACCATACGCTGGCGGGAGAAGAAGATAGTCCCGGGCCCAATGTTGTACGTAAATGCTTCGGATGTTTCGGATAAGATCTTAGTGTTGGTGACTAAGGTCGAGAAGATGCCGTTATCTGCAGTTGCCTTTTATCTGGGTAAGCAGAACGAGTGGACAGATGATGGGTTACTTCTGGGCATGCGTGAACACTATCCTGAAATCGAATTGGATTCTGTTGTGGATATAATCCATCACATTACTTCAGGTTCTTCATGAAAGCTGGCCAAGGCATCCAAGTCGTTTTTACAGCATTAGGAGGCGTGTTAAAAATATACCTACCTGCGTGTGCCAACAGCAAAGACTTACATTCTCCATTACTTAATATTTTTACATGGATAGACCAGATTAAGGCCATTCCAAACAAAACATATATTCTGTCGATACCACGTTAATATTTATCCTTATTAGTAATGCGACTATCGTAATCTGACGAAAACACGACTCAATTTTTAAGGCCTTCACTCATGATTAAAAAAAGTGGATTGTTAACGGTTGGCTGCATTCTTGCCTTCAGCTCAGATGCCAGTACAGCGCTACTTAAGCCTGTTGAGGAATTTAACTTGATAGGTGTCACATTGGAGGACGGTAATTTTAAAGGAAGTAAAGCAATGCGGATGTCTTTACCCTCCAATCATTGGCAAGATCCAAACAAAGAGACATTAACCGATCGTAACTTCATGGCATGGTTACCCGTCAGCTTTCATAACGGTATTATTGAAGTAGATCTCGCCAGTACGCTGGCGACAGGAGCGCCTGACTACGCGAGAGGTTTTGCGGGCGTGTCATTTCGCATTCAGCCAGATGGCAGTTTTGAAAATATTTACCTACGTCCAACCAATAGCCAGTCGCAGGATCAAGTTCGTCGTAATCACAGCGTTCAGTATTTTGCATATCCGAACTTTCGTTTCGACAGGCTGCGTAAAGAAGCCCCGGAACGCTATGAAACTTACGCTGATATTGAACCTGACGAATGGATACATATGAAAATCGTGGTCACTGGCCAGCATGCCACACTGTATTTGAATAACAATCCCACACCTGCCTTCATGGTCAATGACCTCAAGTTGGGTAGTTCAGCACAGGGTGGTGTTGGCATCTGGATTGAGTCAGGCACGGTTGCATGGTTCAAAGATTTAAAAGTCACACCTGTAAGCGAGTGATTTAATAGCGGCTAATTTTATGCCGCTATTAATGATAATACTGATTTAGCGCTGACGCTGTAATCGTTGATTAATGAACACCACATCATCCCGGTCTAAAACCTGCTGCATTGTTCTTTCTTCAGCAATATGCAACTCTTGCGGCGACGCGGGATCATATTTTTGCCATAGCTGGTTTTCAGACGGCGCATTGGGATTGCCATACTTAATAAAATTAATCCACGCCGATTGCATTTCGCGTGCAACCTGAATTGAATCTTCATTCCAGTCATCATAATCGATAAGATTATTGAAAATAAACTTTAACTCAGAGCCATGAATAACGCCCAATCCTGTCGCAGCGATATCCGGATCGACATAATCGAAATGATAGATATAGACTTCGCGGTGACGTGCCAGCGTATCGGCATACAGATATAGACCGCTGCGCAGTAATCCCAGAGTAATGAGTTGGTTCATGCGTGCAGCAGCGCTGTGTTCCATATTGACCGGAAAACGTTGCAAAACCTCAGCGGCACGGCTACCAAAGGCACTATTAATTAATGAGACGTAATGCTGTTCAGTTGCATCTGGCGGTACGAAAAGGCTGCCTTCATCGGTATTAAACCCTGCAAGCAACCTGACCGGGTTTATCTCACCTTTGGCGACAGTTTCAATGGGGTCAGCATGATAAACATGCCCGTCAGGCACGGGCCAGAAACCGGCGACTTGCGGCGGCTGCAGAGTTGACTGTGCAGATACGGCCAGCAATTTATAGGCAGGCTCTTCCCTTAAAGCGGCTAGACCTTTTGCATCGTCCTTCAATCCCAACTTATCAAAAAAACGTGATGCCTTACCGTGGGCCTGTTTAAGAGAGAGAACATTTTCTGGCGCAACCGCCGTGGCGTTGGGCAGGCTTCCGCTTTGCATAATCGCCTGATCAAATAAGCCTTTCGCAAGCGGAGAAACAATCAGCGTACTGACCGCGTAAGAGCCAGCTGATTCTCCCCCCACCGTGACGCGCGAAGGATCACCACCAAATGCCCGGATATTGTCCTGAACCCATTTGAGAGCAGCAACAATATCGAGGAGCCCCCAGTTTCCCGTAGTGCCATGTTCTTCATACGCAGCAGCAGAGGGCAGAAAGCCCAACGTGCCCAGACGATAGTTCAGAGTGACAACCACGATACCTTGCTGAGCCAGGTGTTTTCCTTCGTAAAGTGGTTGGGAGCCACTTCCTAAAACGTAGCCGCCACCATGAATGAAAACGTAAACCGGGAGTGCCGCTGTATTACTGACCTCCGGGCTCCAGATATTCAGATACAGGCAGTCTTCGGAGAAATTACCCTCGCCATCTTGATAGCTCATCGGTCCAAACTGAGTCGCATCTTTGATGCCTTCCCATGGATGAACTGGAACAGGAGGCGCAAAACGACGCGTTCCCACTGGTGGCTGCGCGTAGTGAATGCCACGATAAATATAGACGCCGTCGGACCGGCTACCGCGCAACTTGCCGATTGGTGAGTCAACCTCGTGTGGAATTTCTCCTGGCCATTGCGGGGCACTGACTGGCGTCAGAAAATCCGACAGCCAGCGGTTCAGGCCCGTTAGCTTATTATCTTCCATAGTATTAACCTCGGTATTCAAGAATTGAGCTCAACCCCCTAGATTTGAGCGTTAATGCTTCACACCTTAGATTCGGAACAAAATGAAATAAATGTCCATTTCATAGATGCTTTGTATATGATTTGTTTTTAATGAAGGGTGACGACCAACCCGAGGGATTATGGAAAGAATTGAGTGTGACCGCATGTTCATAGCGGTAATGGAAACCGGTAGTTTTACGGCGGCAGCGCAGCGCCTGGGTGCCAGCCATGGACAGGCATCAAAGCTGATCTCACGCCTTGAGCGTGATCTGGGAGTAACCTTGCTTCGACGAAGCACCCGCTCGTTGACCCCGACTGAAGTGGGCCGTGCTTATTACGAGCAGATTCGTCAACTCATCGCCAACTATGATGCCCTCAATGACTCGGTCCGAAATTCCTCGAATACACCTTCAGGTATATTACGTATTTCAGCGCCGGTTACCTTCGGCACACTACAAATGCCAGATTTATTAATTGAGTTCGCACATCGATATCCTGATATTGAACTCGACGTGCGTTTTGCTGACCGCCTGGTAAACGTTATCGATGAAGGTTTTGATCTGGCCTTACGTATTGGAAAGTTAGAGGACAGCAGCTTAATTGCCAGAAAACTCTGTGATATCAGGATTGTTCTTGTCGCCTCTCCTGACTACCTCTCCGCGCGGGGAACACCCAGCCATTGGGAGCAACTCACTGAGCATGACTGCGTGGTGGACACGAACTTTCGTGAGCCTTACCTGTGGCCATTTCTGAATGAGAACAAGCAACTCATCACTCAGCCTGTTAAAGGAAGGATGAAATTCTCCAATGCCGAAGTTTGTTTAAATGCAGCCACTGCAGGGTTAGGCATATCCCGCCTGCCTTCGTTTGTGGTCAGCAAGGCGCTTAAAGCGGGTAAACTGCAGACCGTTCTTCCATCCTACGAAGCACCGCCAATGGGGCTTTATGCCGTCTATCCACCGGCTAAATATATTGCCCATAAATCCCGGGCACTTATCGATTTTTTGGTTGAAGCCTTTGATGGAGCACCTCATTGGGATTAATTTCCAATTTGGAAATAAAGTCACCTTTTTTAACCGGATAATATCCTCAAAGGAATAAGTGTAGAGTTCTCTCATCAACTTAATGAGAGGAACACACCATGTTTGATACCCGTACAACACCTTATGCAGCTCTGGTTATGCGCCTGTCTTTAGGCATCCTTTTTCTTGCGCACTTCGGGCTGAAGTTTTTTGTCTTCACACCGGCAGGTACCGCTAAATTTTTTGCATCGCTAGGATTGCCGGGTGGTCTGGCTTACCTGACCATGGCAGTCGAGTTAATTGGCGCGATTGCATTGATTCTGGGTATTTACACTCGAATTGTTGCTGTGGTTTTGATTCCGGTGTTACTGGGCGCGATTGTCACAGTCCACGGACCTGCAGGCTTCTTCTTTACTAATCCTAACGGTGGCTGGGAATTCCCTGCATTCTGGATTGTTGGTCTGATTGTTCTGGCACTGACCGGCGACGGCAAATTTGCCCTCAAACCTACGACAGTAAAAAAATAAGATTTCTGAAGATGGCGAACAGATTGTTCGCCATTCAACCATTCCTTGCCCCCACGTTTTGGCCGAGTGCCTTTCGACAAGATGATCCTTCCAGTTCGCTGTTTTGCATTTCGAGTTTACGCTAAAGTAACCCTCTGATTTTCATCCAGGCGCTCACGATGCCAACAGTGATTTCAACCGAATCTTTCAGCAGCATCGTCCACTTTGTGACGGCGGCTAACGCAAGTAGCTTTACCGAAGCTGCTGAACAGTTGGGCGTGTCGAAATCGGCCATTGGCAAAAGTATTCAGCGACTTGAGCATAATCTCGGCATTCCACTCTTTCATCGCACCACGCGTAAAATCAGCCTGACCACGGAAGGCGAAGCGTATCTGGCAAGCTGCCAGAGTGCGCTGGAAACCCTGCAAATGGCCGAGATGGCGCTGCGTTCAAAGCTAACGGAACCCACGGGAACAGTGAGGATCGATCTGCCTGCTGCCTTTGGCCGATCGGTGATGATGCCGGTACTGATGGACATGACTAAGCGCTATCCACATCTGAAGCTAACCATCACGTTTAACGATCGCATCATTGACCCACTGGATATTGGTTTTGATCTTGCCATCCGCTTTGGTCCAGTTAAAGACACCACCGATCTTATCGCGCGTAAGCTGAACGACCAGCATCTGATTATCTGCGCATCACCCGCCTATATTTCGACGTACGGTAAGCCTGAGACGCTGACCGAACTGGCCGGGCACCGCTGTATTCTTGCCTGGCGCGGCGGCGCACCGCTTAGCTGGCTAATTCGTGACGAGAGCGGCAAGGACATCAGACTTAAACCCACACCTTTTCATCAAATCAGTGATGGCGATGCCATGATCGATGCCTGCATTGCGGGTGCCGGTTTGATTCAGTTTCCTGAAGCGCTTTTACGACCACATATACAAGCAGGAAAACTGGTTCCCCTGCTTGCCGCCTGCAATCCAGCGCCCACCGAGTTAAATGTCATATGGCCCCGCGCCCGACACTTGCTACCCGGCGTACGTTTTATCATTGATGAGTTGATCGAATTAGCGACACAAAAAGCATTCGAATGATTGTAGACATCAGTTCTACACTCTGTCCCCTTTGAGCCTGTTTATCCACCTCAGCTATCAGCGTAGGATTTCTTCAACGTCAGGTTGTCTGACAATTCATCCACTCATGAAGGGGTTCTACCATGCCAGTAGTTAATATCCAGATGTTCGATGGTCGTGATGATGCTAAACCTGCTATCGCTAAAGCAGTGACTGAAGCTATCGCAACCCACGCTAAAGTTGACCCACAGTATGTCTATGTCATTTTCAACGACGTAACCACCGACAACTGGGCAATCTCAGGTGAAATTTTTGCCGAGACGCTGAAAAAGTCGAGCTGACCAGCAGCGCATCTTAGTCAAATTCGCCGTTATGCCCCAGCGCATAACGGCATATTCCTCTAGCGGGGAATGTCTGCCTCTCTTCTTTGCACGTTCGCCTGCTCCCATAGTTCTGGAGATTACGATGAAAAATGAAATTACCTGCGTGTTTAATCTGGCCGTTAATGACGGACAATTTCCTGCGTTTAAAGAATTGGTTTCACGCGTTGTAGAAGCCACCAGTAAAGAACCCGGCACGCTGAGTTATGTCTACAGCGTCAGCGACGATCAGAAAACAGCGCACATCGTTGAGCGTTATCGTCAGCAAGACCTGGTGAGCCATGTTGATCATACATTCGCACCTTTCGCCGAAACTTTTCTCTCTTTAGTCACCATCACTGGCCTGACCGTTTACGGCGAACCCGATGATGAAATCCGTAAACGTTTAGATCCGTTTGGTGCCGTGTATATGACGCTTTTTGATGGATTTACCCGTTAATTTTGTAGATTAAAAACGATGAAAGACTCCGCTATGAAACTTTATGTGTACGATCACTGCCCGTTCTGCGTGCGCTCACGCATGATTTTTGGCTTAAAAGATGTTGCGTGCGAAATCATTGCCCTGCCAAATGATGACGAAGAAACACCAACTCGCCTCATCGGTAAAAAAATGCTCCCAGTACTGGTTACAGAGAGCAATGAAGCGATTGGCGAAAGCCTGGACATCGTTAAGTACATTGATGAGAACTATGGAGCTTCTGTCCTGACCGTGACTGACGATCCAGCCATCGAAGCCTGGATGGAAGAGGCGACAAAAGTGATTTATCCGCTGGCGATCCCGCGCTGGGCAAGCGCTGATTTTGAAGAGTTTCGTCAGGATGCGGCGAGAAAATATTTCGTCAGTAAAAAAGAAGCCGTCTTCGGTCCTTTCCCGCGTTTGCTGGAACAAACTGAAACCATGGTGACTGAGATAAACGCGAAACTCGAGATTCTTGAGG
Source organism: Pantoea sp. alder81 (assembly GCF_020179835.1). Classification (GTDB taxonomy): domain Bacteria; phylum Pseudomonadota; class Gammaproteobacteria; order Enterobacterales; family Enterobacteriaceae; genus Pantoea. Next base: position 16,706 of record NZ_JAIUDA010000008.1, read on the forward strand.
TGTTGCTCTCGCAGAAAGAGAAAGAGACCGGGCATTTCTCGCTCACAGATATTCGTCTTTTCCCACTACTGCGCTCGTTATCCATCGTTAAAGATATTAAATGGCCGCTGATGGTTGATGCATGGCGCAAAGAGATGGCCGTAAAATCCCAGGTTAATCTCAATGACGACATCGCTATCTGAGCCGATGTTTATGGGCGGCAGATGTTCAAAGCCGCCCGGAACCAAAGTGGTCTGAAGCAAAATCAAGGAAGCTGCGTACCTTAGGCGTCAGGCGACGATCGGGTGCGTGGAGAATATGCAAAGGACGCGTGGGAATTTTAAACGCGCTCAATACCTGCACCAGGTAGCCTTCATCAATCAGAGGCCTAACCAGCTCTGCAGGTTGTAGCGCTACGCCCTGTCCGGCGCGAGCAGCATTGATGAGCGCCTCTCCACTGTCCAGCATCAACTTTCCATCAATGGCAACACGTAGCATCCCTTCAGCGCTTTCAAACTCCCAATGTGTTCTCAACGAGGTATGACTGAAAATCAGGCACTCATGTTGGCTGAGATCGCTGGGATGGACCAAAGGCGGCGCATCATCCAGATAAGCTTGTGAAGCACAGGCAATCAGCTGGTATGGATGTAACGCGCGCGCAACCAAACCACTGTCCGGGAGATGTCCAACCCGAAAAACGATGTCAAAACCTTCATCAATCAGGTCTACCATTCTGTTCGCCAGCATCAGTTCAACCGTAACATCAGGGTTCTGCTTAAGATAAACCGGCAGCAGTGGTGCAAGCGCATGAACGCCAAAGGTGACAGGAGCATTAATACGGATGCGGCCTCGCGGTGTCGCCCGTGTCTCGGCTGCAAAGGATTCTGCTGCCTCGAGCTCAGCAAGAATAATCTTTGCCCGCTCATAGAAGTCGCGGCCAGCTTCAGTCACGCTGTGCTGTCGGGTAGTACGGTTTATCAGGCGAACGCCCAGATGTTGTTCAAGGAAGGAAACGTTTTTTCCAACCAGCTGTGGCGACATATCCAGCGCTTCAGCAGCGGCGGTAAATGAGCCCAATTCTACGGAACGCGTAAAAACCGTCATACTGGTAAGACGATCCATTAGAAACACCTTGTTGTAGATGAGCCAGTTAGTGGCGTTTATGATGTCATCTATTTTTAACGCGTTCAACGTTAGACGGACGCTTAACGACCTCCTTTAACAGCTTGAGGGTGTGAAATGATTAACGCTGAATTTTCCCTATTACGTGAAAGCACACATTTTTTCTGGCCCGAATCAGGCAAAAAAATTGATATAGCGAGAGGACTGGATTACATCCTATCCGGAATAACGGCGCAGACATCGCTTACCGCCTGGCACCTTGAAATGATGATTTATCGCACTGAGGAGATTATTGAATCCGATTCGACAATCACCCCGATCCATGGTGAGGCAAGCAGCCGAGATCCTTTGTTAAAGGCCGTGTGTACTGGCTATTTAGACGATGCATCTTTAGCCACACCCGAGCACATTGAGGAAGCCTTCAATAAACTGGCGGATGATATTTCCTACCATCCACTCTCTTTATCGGAAGAGGCGTTGCAGGTGCTCGCAGGATTTGTTTTTGTCCGTGAGATCACCCACCACCTCGGAATTACAGCGATTCATTCCACATGATTCAGGTACAAAAAAAGCCGGTTACTGCGAGGTGAGTAACCGGCTAAGCATCATTGCATATCGTTTTTATAGTAGAAAATATTAACACCCGACACTCACTGTGAGACGTTTATTCCTGCCAGGTTCCAGCCTGTTTGGCGCTGTGAGCTGCCAGCATGTCCATCAGTTCTGGTGACAGACAATCGTATGGCGTCAACGCCAGCTCAGACAAGCGCTCACGGACGTCGGCCATTTTAGAAACAGGCGCACCGCTTTCAATAATGGACGAAACGAAAGCTGCAAATCCTGGCGCAGACCAGCCTTCGGCATCAGACAGTTCAGTATGAACAAAATCCAGACCGTAAAATGCATGTTGCTCGTTCTCAATGCGGCCATACATATGAACGCCACATTGGGTACAGGCATGACGTCTAATCAGGGCATTTTCATCAACGACTTTCAATTTCTCTGCGTTTGCGATTACAGAGACTTTACCTTTGGGAACAACTGCAACCAGTGAGAATAAAGCACCTGAAGGTTTCCAGCATTTCGTGCAACCACAGGCGTGATTAAACAAGGTCTGGCTATCGAGCTTTACTTCAACCTGATTTTCCGTGCAGTGGCAATGCAGCACGCCACCAGAAAAATGCTCATTTGCAGCTTTAATGCCGGCGTCTACCGCTGGATGGATTTTCTGAACGTTCATGAATTAATCCTTGATTAAACAGGTGCGACAAGCGCGCCGCACCTGATGCGTTGAGAGATCAGTAGTGAATAACGGTGCGGATAGATTTGCCTTCATGCATCAGGTCAAATGCATCATTAATGTCATCAAGTGACATTGTGTGAGTAACAAATGGCTTCAGCTCAATTTCACCCTTCATGGCATCTTCAACCATTCCTGGCAGCTGACTGCGGCCTTTAACGCCACCAAATGCAGAGCCTTTCCACTGACGGCCCGTAACCAACTGGAACGGACGTGTGGAAATCTCTTTGCCCGCACCGGCTACGCCAATAATGACCGACTGACCCCAGCCACGGTGTGAAGACTCAAGCGCTGCACGCATCACGTTCACATTGCCGATACATTCGAAAGAGTGATCGACACCCCAGCCAGTCATTTCAATAATGACTTCCTGAATCGGTTTGTCGAAATCGTTTGGATTGATGCAGTCTGTTGCGCCGAACTGCTTAGCCAGCTCAAACTTGGATGGGTTGGTATCAATAGCAATGATGCGGCCCGCTTTCGCCTGACGCGCACCCTGAATGGCTGCAAGACCGATGCCACCCAATCCGAATATGGCCACTGAATCACCAGGCTGCACTTTTGCCGTATTGTGAACAGCGCCGATACCGGTGGTTACACCGCAGCCGAGCAGGCAAACATGCTCGTGGTTGGCTTCTGGATTTATTTTCGCCAGAGAGACTTCAGCCACCACAGTGTACTCACTGAAAGTTGAGCAACCCATGTAGTGGTAGATCGGCTGACCGTTGTATGAGAAGCGCGTTGTGCCGTCTGGCATCAGGCCTTTACCCTGGGTGGCACGCACTGCGGTGCACAGGTTGGTCTTGCCGGATTTGCAGAACAGGCATTCGCCACATTCAGCGGTGTAAAGAGGAATGACGTGATCGCCAGGTTTTACGCTGGTAACACCTTCGCCAACCTCAACGACTACGCCAGCACCTTCATGTCCAAGTACTGCAGGGAAAACGCCTTCAGGATCATCACCTGATAAGGTAAAGGCGTCAGTGTGGCAGACGCCGGTGTGACTGATTTTTACTAACACTTCGCCAGCGCGTGGTGGCTCGACGTCAATTTCAACAATTTTTAAAGGCTGGCCTGGGCCAAATGCAACAGCAGCGCGTGATTTCATAACTGCACTCCACTTAATTGAGGGTTCGGATTGAGCGGAGTGGTTATTCGCAAAATGCTAGTCACGCCGCTCTAAAGAGGTGATAAATGTCTATCGAGTAGGGAGAGTATAGATCGCATACCCCCATAGGGTATATGTGATTTTTGAATTTCACAATAAAATCAATTCAAACTGTTGTTTTATAATTAAATTAAAAGACAAGGTAATTGTTATTAGCAACCATAACCTTTGCAAACGCTCTCTTTATGATGAAGCAATGAGAGCGGCGACCGCTGTTAACTATCGCCATAAAAGAAAGTGAGAAAAGGTTAATGAGTCGTTTCTCTACTCTGGAAGAAAGGATAGCTCTGAAACATTTCTGACCTCATATTTTCAACATATGCAGGTTCGCCACAATAGGCCTTGCGGATGCTTCCTGGTGGTTCGTTAACGTAATGACGATAGACGCGCGTGAAGGTTTGCTGACTACTAAAACCATTATCCATTGCGATCGACATAATGTTTTTGTCGGTAGTGATTAGCGCACTGGTAGCATTTATAACACGACAAATCCGGATGTAATCCGCTATTGATATTCCGGTTATTTCTTTGAATCTTCGTTGAAAATACCAGTGGGTATATCCACTTTTTCTGGTAATAACATCAACTCTAAGATTTACATCAAGGTTGCCATCAATCCACTTTATAATGTCTCTGACAACTGCGTGCAAAACAAGATCTCTACTATTGCAGTCATCTGATTTAATTGAATAATTTATCGCTATGGGGCCGGTTTTCTGATTGCTTGAAATAGTCATATTGATCGTCCGTAAAATACTGAACAAACTTTAGCACATAGATTAATGGCGGCTCGTTCAAATAATTTAACGATGATAATTTAATAGACTGAGCTTCTTAACTGTAGACATAAAAAAGCAGCGCCAAAAAACGCTGCTTCACCAAGGCCCTGAATGAGCCACCGTCAAACTGATTACTTAAAATAAGAGCGAACTAATTTAACCAGTTCACCGATCTCCTGATCGCTACCGCTTTCGGATGTTAACTTCCCTGCGAACTCTTCTTTTATGTAGCTTTCCAGGATCTCGGTCATCAGACCATTAATTGCGCCTCTGACAGCAGCCATTTGCATCAATACAGGAGCACAATCCACCCCAGCTTCCAGCGATCGCTGAATGCCTTCGCATTGACCCTGTATCCTTTTAATTCTGTTAAGCGCTCGCTTTTTATCTTCAGGAGAGTGTGGCATACATCCTCACATACTGTACCGGGGTATATCATAACATGAAGGCGCTATCTTCATTAGCGATTACTGCCATAACAGTTGATCACCTGAAAATAGACTTATTTACCTGCAGCTATGAGCGTTGCCGGACAGTTTGCCAGATGGGAACTATGACTCCAATACCCCCTGATAACTCTAATTTACAGTGTAAATTTGGTCATGCATCATGATAAAGGGGCAGTTCATTTCGAGTTAACAAACAGGGCGTTTGCAATGGTTGTGTTCAATGTCGGCATCCATCTTGACAGTGAGAACTAAATCTCGACTGCTTCGCGTGCGCGTCTCGTCATAACGAGATTTATCACTATGCAGAACAACAAAACCAAGGCAGAGAGCAGCATCGCTTTAGCCATACCGCGCGAAAATGTTGCAGTATCGGTATGTGTTATTAGCGCCCCAAAGATAGCGACGCCAACGACCCCACCTAACTGTCTTGCTGACGCCATCAAACCCGAGGATATACCGGCATCGTGCTGTGAAACTGAAGCGAGCATCGTATTTGTAATTGAGGGTACTGACATCGCGCTACCCATACCGACCAGCATTAGTGCGCCATTCAGTAGCCATAAAGATGAGTTAACCGATAATTGGGATAACAATAAAAATCCGATAATTTGCACGCTAAATCCGGTGGTGATGATACGTATCGCACTAACGCGACGTGCAACTCGTGAAGATATCATCGTTGATACGGTCAGCACGGCAGTCAAAGGAATGAAAGCGATGCCAGTCTGGAATGCACCATAGCCTTTAACGGTCTGGAAAAAGAGGCTTAGAACAAAAACGGTGCCGTAAAAAACCAGGTTGATGACGGCGCCACTAAGGCACATTGCAATCAGCATCTTATTTTTGACTAAACGAGGAGGCAGCATAGGATCCGCCACATGCCTTTCCGTGACTGTAAATATTAAGGTTGAGAGGATTGCCAGACATAACGCTACAAGAGGCAACATTGTCCAGCCCCGATCGCTCGATTCTGTCAGGGCATATGTCAGGGAAGCGATGGCAATAGCGCTTGCTATCTGACCCGGCACATCGACTTTCTTATCAACACGTGGAGAAGCTGGAGCAAAACGCAGGATGAGGATAATTGCGACAAGGCCAATGGGAACATTGATTAAAAACACGCTTCGCCAGCCCAAATACTGGATGAGGATGCCGCCCAGCACCGGTCCAGCAGCAAGAGCGATACCTCCACAGGCACCCCACATAGCAACGGCCGTACGACGGGTATTTGCATCCTGGAAAGTTAGCCTGATTAACGTTAAGGAGGTGGGTACCAACAGGGCAGCGCCAATTCCCTGAATACCACGCAGCGTAATCAACATTGCCATGCCGTCGGCTAACCCGCAGCCGATCGATCCGAACGTAAAGATGCCAAATCCCCAGGCAAAGACAGTTTTGGCACCAAACTTATCCCCTAATGCGCCTCCAAGAATTAGCAGCGCTGAAAACACTAAGGCATAACTATTGATGACCCATTGAAGGCCAGTAAGGTCGGTTTTAAACGCCTCTCTCAATGCGCTCAATCCAACATTAACCACGCTGACATCGAGTTGAACGACCAAAAAGCCCATGCAGGATGAGATGAGTATTGCCGCTAAAGTGGGCGTTATTTTCGACATTACAAACTAAGCCAAAATGAGTGAATCATGACTAAAGGATAAGAATTGACACGACATGCGTAAATACTAAAATTTGCACACCATCCATGCAAAAACGCATACATCATGAATTGGGAAGATCTCCGTTTTTTTCTGGCCATTGCTAAAGCCGGTACGATTTCAGGTGCTGCAAAAGATTTGAAAGTTGATCAAGCCACAGTGAGTCGCAGGCTTGCATCGCTTGAAGCAGTATTGGGCATTCAACTTGTCATCCGACGACCTCGTGAAGCACGCCTGACACCGATTGGTGAAAAAATTTTAAAAGAGGCAAAGGATATTGAGGCGAAAGTTTATTCCGTTGCGCGACTTTCCTCCTCCGGTAAAACATCTACCCGTTCAAGGGTAGCGATCTCGGCTCCACCAATACTCGCCCGACATTTTTTTGCTCCCGCTCTTTTTGAGATGACGCAGCAAAATCCTGACATACAGCTTTCTATTCAGAGTGAACCACAATTTGTGTCTCTTTCAAAAATGGAAGCTGATTTATCGCTGCGCCTCTCTCCGCCAATAGAAGAGACCGATATTATAAAAAAAGCAGGTCTGATGAAGTTTGGTTTATATACCACGCCTGATTACAGGAATATTAAAAATCCTTCAAGCTGGGATTTTATTGCTTATTCCCACAAGGAACCCAGTTTCGCGCATAAAAGATGGCTGTATGAGGTTATAGGAAAGAGGCGGGTTAGTTGTGAAGTCAGCGATTTGAGCAATCAATATGAGGCAGCTTGTTCAGGAATTGGTGTAGCGGGTTTACCCTGTTTTTTAGCGGATAAAGAACCACGGCTGATTAAATTGCCCACTGAACAACCAATGCTAACGCTGGATATCTGGTTAGCGAAACATCCAGACCTGCGTGACGATTCCCAGATACGAAAACTCGCGCAAACAATTACTGAGTTTTTAGATAAAAAAGGATTAGGGTTGAACCAGTAAGGAGTCAAACGTGTCGGCCTCATACGGGTAATGCAGATGAATGGAGGTAGCTTTCACCACCTCCATTCATTTTAAAAATCAATTAGTAGTAAGCACTGGATGCCTTAATACTCAGATTCTTCTCCAGGTAGTGGGACGGAGAGCTCATCACCCTTTGCGCCTGCGTAGAAGATGATGACGTCAACGCTTTCATCCGTGGTGAATCCTCGGTGTGCAATATCGATGGACTCATTGAAAGCCTCGCCAGCGTGAAAGGTTTTGGTTTCTCCGCTTTCTTTGTCTTCAATGGTCAGAGAGCCGGACAGAATGTAGGCAGTGTTAGGAATGGGATGAGTATGCCATGGTAACTCTGAATGAGCGGGGATGGTCATTTTCATAACAGTAATTTCAAGTTCGCCTGAGGGATAGCTATCTAAACGTTGACCATTCCAGGCAAGTCCGCTTTTAAGCAAGGTCTCTGATTCATTTGTATGTTCATTAGTGTTCTTTTTCATCATTTCCCCTGTGGTTATTAAATTTAACATATTGATAAATTAGCAGTTTGGTCCTTATGAATTTCCAACCTCAACATTACCAAGCCATAAAATATGTCCCTATTAATTAATCGTACCTACAGAGAAATCCGTCAAGAAACGAAGTCAATTAAAAGCATATATTGATAAAGCAATCACCTAACCGATGGTAAATAAATCACTAAATATATTTAAAGCATAGAATAATAAAAGGTTGGAGCTAATCACGATTACAATTCACTCAACCCTACCGCAAAAGGGAAGAATGAAAATATTTACTCCACAATTTCGAGCCCAAATGATTTGGGCTTTTTTTTATCTGAAAAACACCCATGAACGAATGCCAGTTTTAACTGGATAGTTACTTATAGGGTTGACGAATGGACAGGAAACGGGGGGATTCTAAGAGTTGTTCACTGCTAAGAATCTAGCTTGGGTATTGACAGGGCAGAAGGGTGTTGTAATCATTTGAGGTAACGAGAAAAGGGCACCAGCGTGAACTGGTACCCTTTCTTGAAGATTTTTATGTTCAATCTTGGATGATGCATCTGCAAATGCAGTCACCGTTGCTTTGAACACCATCTTCGTTTAGACACCCGTTAGAGATCTCACTTCTAACCAGTGTGCTTCGATGTATGGTGCCCGGACGCGGAATCGAACCACGGACACGGGGATTTTCAATCCCCTGCTCTACCGACTGAGCTATCCGGGCAACGGGGCGCATTAAACCCTACTCAGGCCGCACCGTCAAACGCTTTTCGGCAAAAATCCGCTGACTGCTGGCTTTTACAGCAACCTTCAGACCATCCGGTAAAAAATAAACGCAACTACTAACTTTAGTGGTGAATTTTTAACCGCACCCGCCGATAACCGATGTGACGACTAATACCAATTATAAGGTCCACCATGTTTAGTACTATTACATCGGGAATACTGTCACGCCTGGCGTGGCAGAAGCGCGCTCGCAGCAGCGCAACGCTCAGTTCGTTGCAGGATGCGATTGCGATGGTCGAATTCACGCCGGAAGGCAATATCCTCACCGCCAACGATCTGTTTCTTGAGCGCATGGGATACACGCTGAAGGAGATTGCAGGCCAGCATCACAGCATGTTCTGCACCGCTGATTTAGTCCAATCTCCGCAGTATCGCGATTTCTGGCGCCGCCTGAACCGTGGCGAAGGCTTTAGCGATAAATTCCTACGCGTAGCCAAGCACAGCCGCCCTATCTGGCTGGAGGCTAACTATGTGCCGGTACAGGATCGCAGCGGTCGGGTCATCAAAATCGTTAAGCTGGCGAGTGATATCACCGCACGCATTATTGATGCGCAGGAGCAGCGATCCATGACCACCGCGATTGAGCGTTCGATGGCGGTCATCGCCTTCAACCTCAAAGGCGAAGTGCTGATGGCGAATGACAATTTCCTCAAAACCATGGGCTATCGCAATGATGAAGTCGTTGGCGTCCATCACAGCAAATTTTGCCCGCCGGAGATGCGCAACAGTGACGAGTATCGCCGCTTCTGGCACAAACTGAATCAGGGCGAATATATCTCCGGACAGTTTGAGCGCGTGAACAAATCAGGCCGCACCGTGTGGCTGCGCGCCACTTATAACCCGGTGTTCAACGAGGCCGGCGAACTGTACAAAGTGGTGAAATTCGCCACCGATGTTACCGCGCAGGTGGAGAAAAACCATCTGGAGCGCGTGGCGGCACAGCAGGCGTATCAAACCGCGCTGCAAACCAGTGAGAGCACGCGCATCGGTGCCACGGTGATTGAAAACAGTGTGCAAACCATCAATGAACTGGCGGGCGAGCTGCATGGCATCTCCGGCGATATCAGTAACCTCAGTGAATCTTCCGACCGTATTGGAGCGATTGTCGAGAGCATTCGCCGCATCGCCGATCAAACCAATCTGCTGGCACTCAACGCAGCCGTGGAAGCCGCGCGAGCGGGTCAGCACGGTCGCAGCTTTGCCGTGGTGGCTAACGAGGTGCGCACGCTGGCGGCAAACATCAACCGCGCGACTACCGAGATCGAGAATATGGTGCAGCACAACCACACTCTCGCCGAAAAAGCATTAAAAGGCATCGAATCGAACCTTAAACGTGCAGATCATGGCGTCGTGTTAGCCAAAGAAGCGGGCGGCGTAATCTCTGAGATCCGCGGCAGCTCCAGCGAAGTGGTGCGCGCCATCAGTCATGTGGCTGAAGCCTTGAAAGAAGGGTAATTTTTCCTGTTTTCTCTTCTTCTACTGCACTGCTGTGACATAAAACTGTCATGGCAGTGCAGTAATCTAGGATAAATCCTAATCAATGCCAGAATAATTCTTATGCTGCTGCCTGATTTACGCGCAGGATTAACCTCCCTGTCGAGCCGTTCCCGTGCGCGTTCGCTGTGCATTGAGGTGCCGTTTGTCAGTCCAGCCATGGACAACACTGCGGTGATGGCATTGTTTACCGAACACAAAGATTTGATCGGTTTGCCGGTAATCGAGAACGGTACGCCGTTTGGCATGATCAACCGCCATATCTTCCTGTCACAGATGACGCGCCCGTTCTTCCGCGAACTCTATGACCGCAAAAGCTGCATCGCTTTTATGGACAAAGAGCCGCTGGTGATTGATGCCGATACCGAGCTGGATCAGGTGGCGCATCAGGTGGTGGCAACCGGTGACAAATCGGTCACCGACGGTTTTATTCTGACCGAACAAGGCCGCTATATCGGTATCGGTTTGGGGATCGATTTGATCCGCACCGTCTCCGATTTGCAGGCGCAGCAGCATCAACAAATTTTGCAGAGCATCGATTATGCGCGCGTGATTCAGGACGCGATGCTTGATCGCTCAAAACAGCAAATGGCCCAGCAGCTCAATGACTGGTGCCTGCACTGGCAGCCGCGCGATGGTGTGGGCGGCGACTATTATGCATTCCATCAGGATGAACACGGCTGGCTGGCATTGATTGCCGACTGCACCGGCCACGGCATTCCGGGTGCCTTTATGACGGTGATCCTGCAATCCGCGCTGGAAAACGCGCTGCAGAAAAACCGTCGGGCACCGTCCGATCTGCTGCAATCACTGAATCGTCATATTAAACAAACCCTTGGGCAGCTCAATGCCACGCAGCAAACGTCGCTCTCCAATGACGGCTGTGATGCCATCGCGCTGCGCCTCGATACCGACCAACATCAACTCAGCTGGGCCAGCGCACGTATGCATGCGCTGTTACATCCGGCCGCAGGAGAAGCGGAATCGCTGAAGGCAGATCGCGTAGGTGTGGGTTACACCGATACGCCGCATGATTACATCTGGCCGGAACACCAACGCACGCTGCATCCCGGCGATATGTTGTTGGTAATGACCGATGGCGTAACCGATCAGCCCGGCGGTGAGCGTCACATTATGTTTGGCAAAAAGCGCATTCAGACGCTGGTAACTCAATATCAAACCCTGCCGATGACCGAGCTGTCAGCGACCTTCGAGCGGGAATTTCTCAACTGGCAAGGCAACCAGCCGCGACGCGATGATGTCACCTGGTTTGGCTTCCGTTATTAATGAGCACCTTATGAACTCAGGTTCAACCGTTAGCCGCGTCCCGCCAGAAAGCGTGGCGCTGCACTATACTGGCTTCTTCTCGCCGCAGAACATCACCGCCATGGGCGAGGTGATTAAGGTCTTTCTGGAGAACCAGCAGGCGCCAGTAAAAGTGCGCCGCCGCTTGTTCTCCAGCTTTGTTGAAATCGTACAGAACATCCTGCGTTATTCGCAGGATAGCCGCGTGATGATCCACGCCGAGCAGGATTTTCGCTTCGGCACCGTCTCGCTGCGCGTAGAGGGTGACAATTACGTGCTGGAGAGCAGCAATCAGGTCGATGAAGTCGCCTGTGAGCAGCTGCGTTACTGGCTGGATTTGCTGCGCACCATGAGCAATGAAGAGATCAAACAGGCTTACCGCGTAGGTCTGCGAGCTGAGAGCCCTGCTACAAGCAAAGGGGCCAACATAGGATTACTGACGCTTGCCCGCGATGTCAGTGAACCGCTGGAGTATGAACTGCGTCCGCTGGAGTCCAGTGGTTACGCCACGTTTTGGCTCAAAGCCACCATTCACCAGGATTGAATTGTTTATGCAAAACCTTGTTATTGCTGCCACAGAAAGCACGCCTGAGGTCAATTTTGACTTCGAAACTGGCCAGTTCGCCCTGCGCGGAGAATCGTGGCCGGAAAACGCCGCCGCCTTCTATCGTCCCTTGCTGGATGCACTGGAAAGCTGGCAGCCCGCAAAAAGCGGCCAGATTGAAGCCAATATCGCGCTGCGCTATTTCAACAGCTCCAGCACCAAAATGCTGTTCAGCCTGTTTGATCTGTTTAATCAGCTGGCGCAAAAAGGCCAGACGGTGGAACTCAACTGGTTCTTTGATGAAGAAGATGATGTGTCTGAAGAGTTCGGTCAGGAACTGGCGCTGGACTTTACCGATCTGCAAGTGAATCTGCGAGCGGAAATGGCCTCATGATGGACCTGAATGAGCTGTTCCGCGAAGAGAGCGAGGTGCTAACGCGCGCTCAGGATGTGGCGGCTCAGACCTCGCTCAGTGCGGAAGATTATCGTGATGCGTTGCTGAACGTTAATCGCCACTATCAGCGCCTGATGCGCGAGACCTATCGTATGATCTCGCGCAGTGACCGCGCTGAACGCGAGCTGAACCGCGTCAATGAGCAGCTGCAACAACTGGCTCAGGAGCTGGAGTACAAAGCCAGCCACGATCCCCTCACCGCTGTCTGGAACCGCGGTGCCATCATTCAGCGTATTACTAATACGTTGAGCAATGGCCCGGCGGCGCTGATCATCCTCGATATTGATCACTTCAAGAAGATCAACGATGAGTTCGGTCATCCGATGGGCGATAAGGTGATTTGTGGTTTGGTGTCGCGTATTCAGGCTCACTGTCCGGAAGATGCCAGCATTGGCCGGATCGGCGGGGAAGAGTTTACCGTGCTGCTGCCGCATTACCGTTTATCGGACGCGGTGATTGTCGCGGGCGCGGTGCATGCCTCGCTGAATGCGTCACCGCTGGCGGTACTGCCGGGTCAACTGGTCACCGCCAGCCTCGGCGTCAGCTATGGCAAGCCGGGTTCCGATTTTGAAACCCTGTATAACAACGCCGATGCCGCGCTTTACGATGCCAAAAACCACGGCCGCAACCGGGTGTTCTTCCGCTAAAAGAGCATTATTTTTAGCGCAGAGATCGGCAATACCGCTTTATCAGCTTCGCGCGAGAAACCGCACCGTTACGTTGGGTGCGGTCTCGCGCAAATTAATTTTTCTGCGCCGTTTCCACCGGTGGTTCAGATGATGGTGGCAGGAAGATGTGATCGAGAATATTGCGCATCAACGGTGCTGCCGTCACCCCTTCACTTCCCCCGTTTTCCAGAATCAACGCTACCGCCACTTTTGGATCATTAAACGGTGCGAACGCGGTATAGAAGATGTGGTCACGCAGGCGCGTCGGGATCATTTTCGCGTTGTAGACCTGATTCTGCTTCAAGCTAAACACCTGAGACGTCCCCGATTTGGCCGCAATGCCGTAAGGCGCGGTGTGGAAGTACTTATAGCCAGTACCGTTTGGCGCATTGGCCATGCCGAACATCGCGTGACGCACCAGTGACCAGTACGGTGATTTTGGATCGCCAATTTGCGGCTGTGGCGCTTTTGGCTGATACAGCTGCTGTTCGGTGCCGCGCTGCGATTTCTCCAGCAGATGCGGGTTGATCACCCGGCCATTGTTGAGCAGTGCCACCAGCGCTTTCACCATCTGAATCGGCGTCGCAATCCAGTAACCCTGCCCGATACCTACTGATACCGTATCGCCCTGATACCACGCGTGTTTATGCACTTTCTGCTTCCACTCGCGGCTCGGCAGCAATCCGGCATACTCTTCATTGAGATCGATGCCGGTCGGTTTACCGTAGCCAAACTGGCTCAGCATGGTGTGAATACGATCGATGCCCATCATAAACGCCACCTGATAGAAGAAGCTGTCCGCTGACTCCTCAATCGCCTTGGTGACATCCAGCGTGCCGTGCCCCGATTTTTTCCAGTCGCGATATTTACGATCGGTGCCCGGCAGCGTCCAGGTGGGTGCGCCGAAAATGGTAAAGCTGGGGGTGATCACTTTGGTCAGCAGCGCGGACATCGCCATATAAGGTTTGACCGTGGAAGCCGGGGGATAGAGCCCTTGCGTGACGCGGTTGATCAGCGGCAGGTTTTTATCCGCCAGCAACGTCTTATACGCCTTGTAGCTGATGCCCTTCACAAACGGGTTCGGGTCGTAGCTCGGTGCGGAAACCATCGCTAACACGCTGCCATCGCGCGGATCTTCGATCAAGGCCGCTGCACGCTGGCCGGCCAGCTGGCTCTCAACATACTGCTGCAGATGCAAATCCAGCGTCAGATAGACGTTCTGTCCGGCAACCGGCGGTACCTCTTTTAGCACGCGCACGATGCGGCCGTGGTTATCCACTTCCACTTCCTGATAGCCGGTTTTGCCGTGCAAAATGGATTCGTAATAGCCTTCAATGCCCTGCTTACCGATGTTGTGGTCGGCAGCATAGTTTTCGCCCACGCCTTCAGCATTCAGGCGTTTGAAATCGTTATCGTTGATCTTGGAAACGTAGCCCACCACATGGGCTAAATCGGCGCCATACGGATACTCACGATCTTCATAGGTATCGATAGTCACGCCGGAGAAACGGAACTGATTGACGGAGAAGCGCGCCACCTGTTCGTCGGTCAACTCGCCTTTCAGTTCGACCGGTTTGTAGCGGCTGTTTTGTTTGAGTTCATGCTCGAAAGTGTCGATCTCTTCTGGCGTCAGATTCACCATCGGCGTCAGCTCTTTGAGCGTTTCCTGCATGTTGTCGATTTTATACGGCGTGATGAGGATGTCGTACCAGGTGACGTTACGTACCAGCGGAATGCCGTTGCGATCGTAGATCAACCCACGCGTCGGCGCGATAGGGATCATTTTGATGTCGTTTTCGTTGGAGCGCGTCTGGTAATAGCTGTGCTGCTCCACCTGAATACGATAGAGGTTAACGCCAAGGATAATGAAGCAGATGACGACCAGGGCAAAAGCGACAAGCGCGCGGCGGACAAACAGTTTCTCTTCGGCTTCGAAATTACGGAAATTCATCAGGGGGGCTTAGTCTCTTTGTTATCACGCTAATGATAAGCAGAGATTGCTTTAGAGCCAGCACGAAGATGCACAAGCCTGGGTAAAAGTGTGTCAGATGTTTACGAGAAGGGATTCAGGTCGCCATAAATGGCGACCCTACGGGTGGGGTGTTTTGTAGGGTGCGCATTGATGCGCACCGAACCAATAGCGTGAATCAGTCCCCCAGCAGCACCGACTCCAGCGCGATCTTGATCATATCGTTGAAAGTGGTCTGGCGCTCAGCAGCGGTGGTCTGCTCGTGAGTACGGATATGATCCGACACGGTGCAGATGGTCAGCGCTTTAGCACCGAACTCCGCGGCCACGCCGTAAATACCGGCTGCTTCCATTTCCACACCCAGGATGCCGTACTTCTCCATCACATCGAACATCTGCGGATCTGGCGTATAGAACAGGTCAGCAGAGAAGATGTTGCCAACGCGCGCATCAACACCCAGCGCTTTGGCCGCATCAACCGCGTTACGCACCATGTCGAAGTCAGCAATCGCCGCGAAGTCGTGATCTTTGAAACGCATACGGTTCACTTTGGAATCGGTGCAGGCACCCAGACCAATCACCACATCACGCAGTTTCACATCTGCACGTACCGCACCACAGGAACCGACACGGATGATTTTCTTCACGCCGAAATCGGTGATCAGCTCTTTGGTGTAGATCGAGCAGGATGGAATCCCCATGCCGTGACCCATGACCGAAATCTTACGACCTTTGTACGTCCCGGTGTAACCCAGCATGCCGCGCACGTTGTTGACTTCAACCGCGTCTTCCAGGAAGGTTTCTGCGATGTGCTTAGCGCGCAGCGGATCGCCCGGCATCAGCACCACGTCCGCGAAGTCACCCATTTCTGCATTAATATGAGGCGTTGCCATGGTTATTTTCCTTTTTAAAATTGGTGGGCTGTTTTACAGCAGGCTTTTACCGTAGTCCATGCTGGACAGGCCAAAATACTTCGCAATGGTCTGGCCGATATCCGCGAAGGTATCGCGATAACCCAGCGATCCCGGCTTCACTTTCGGACCATAAATCAAAATCGGAATGTGCTCGCGCGTATGCTCTGTGCCTTCCCAGCTTGGATCACAACCGTGGTCGGCGGTGAGGATTAAAATATCACCCTCTTTCACCAGCTCCATCAGCTCCGGCAAACGGCGGTCAAAGAACTCTAAACCGCCCGCATATCCGGCGATATCGCGACGATGGCCCCAGGTGGAGTCAAAATCAACGAAGTTAGTAAACACGATGGAGTTGTCCGGCGCCTTCTTCATCTGCTCGATGGTGGCGTTGAACAACGCATCCAGACCGGTGGCTTTCACCTTCTGGGTAATGCCCTGCTCGGCGTAGATATCCGCAATTTTACCCACGGAAATCACTTCGCCGCCCTTCTCGTCCACCAGCTTTTTCAGCATGGTCGGCGCAGGCGGTTCCACCGCGAGATCATGGCGGTTACCGGTACGCTCGAAGTTGCCCGCTTTGTCGCCGACAAACGGACGCGCAATCACACGACCGATGTTGTAGCCACCGTTGGTCAGCTCTTCACGCGCGATTTCGCACAGCTCATACAGACGATCCAGACCAAAGGTCTCTTCGTGACAGGCAATCTGGAACACCGAGTCCGCCGAGGTGTAGAAAATCGGCTTGCCGGATTTCATGTGTTCTTCGCCCAACTGGTCAAGGATCACCGTACCGGATGAGTGACAGTTACCGAGATAGCCCGGCAGATTGGCGCGTTTCACCAGCACGTCGAGCAGTTCCTGCGGGAAGCTGTTCTCTTTGTCGCTGAAGTAGCCCCAGTCAAACAGCACCGGCACGCCGGCGATTTCCCAGTGGCCTGACGGCGTATCCTTACCGGATGACAACTCGCTGGCGTAAGCGTAGGCACCAATGATTTCGGCATTGGCGTCGAGGCCCGGCGGGAAACGTCCGGTAGAGAGTTCAGCCGCTTTACCCAGACCGAGCGCGGTCAGGTTGGGCAGATGCAGTGGGCCTTCGCGACCTTCATTGGCGCGGCCTTCGAAGCACGCTTCGGCGATATGGCCAAGCGTATCCGATCCTTCATCACCGAATTTATCGGCGTCTTTGCTGGAGCCGATCCCGAAGGAGTCGAGAACCATAATAAAAGCACGTTTCATGCAAGTCTCCTGCGCAATGGCGCGATGACAAGTCAAAAAAAAGCGATCAGATCAGTATACCCGAACGGCCGCTGCCTGGCACGAAGAAGCGTTACTCGCTGACGCGGCGATACACCACTGGCGTTTCTGCGGGCGCACGGTCGCTCAAGGTAATTGCCGCTTTCACCGCTTCTGCCGCCTGCTGCCACTGCGCTTCCGAAGCAGCATGAATCACCGCCAGCGGGCGCTGCACGTCAATTTTGGTGCCCAACGTGGTCATCTCGCTCAGGCCCACGCTGTAATCAATGCTGTCGCTGGCGCGCTGACGGCCACCCCCGAGTGATACCACTGCCATGCCCAGCGCACGCGTATCCATGGCGCTGACAATCCCGGCGCGATCGGCGTACACCGCTTTGCTGAGCATTGGTGCAGGCAGATAGCTGTCCATGCGCTCGATGAAATCCACCGGACCGTTTTGCGCCGCGACCATCCGCGCGAAAACTTCCGCCGCTTTGCCGTTATCCAACACGTTCTGCAGTTTCTGACGCGCTTCGGCGTCATTCTCTGCCAGCTTGCCGGAGATCAGCATTTCCGAGCACAGCGCCATCGTTACTTCCAGCAGACGTGGATTGCGAGACTCGCCAGTGAGGAACTGCACCGCTTCACGCACTTCCAGCGCGTTACCAGCGGTCGACGCCAGCACCTGATTCATGTCAGTGAGCAGCGCGGTGGTTTTACAGCCCGCGCCGTTTGCTACGCCGACAATCGCCTGCGCCAGATTTTCTGAAGCTTCAAAGGTCGGCATAAAGGCACCGGAACCGACTTTCACGTCCATCACCAGCGCATCCAGTCCTTCCGCCAGTTTCTTGGCGAGGATCGAGGCGGTGATCAGCGGGATCGAGTCGACGGTCGCGGTGATATCGCGCGTGGCGTAGAAACGCTTATCGGCTGGAGCCAGTGAGTTGGTCTGGCCGATAATCGCGATACCGACATCTTTAATGATCTGGCGGAAACAGTCGTCGCTCGGGAAGATATCGAAACCGGGGATCGCTTCCAGCTTATCCAGCGTACCGCCGGTGTGACCGAGCCCTCGCCCGGAGATCATCGGTACGTAACCACCGCACGCGGCCACCATTGGACCGAGCATCAGCGAAGTCACATCGCCTACGCCGCCGGTGGAGTGCTTATCGACGATTGGACCGTTGAGGTTCAACGATTTCCAGTTGAGCACAGTGCCGGAATCGCGCATCGCCATGGTCAGCGCCACGCGCTCTTCCAGATTCATATCGTGGAAATAGATGGTCATCGCCAGCGCGGCGATCTGACCTTCTGACACGCTGTTATCACGCACGCCATTGATGAAAAAGCGGATTTCCGCCTCGCTCAGTGGCAAGCCGTCGCGTTTTTTTCTAATAATTTCTTGTGGCAGGAACAAGGTTGCCTCCCCGGGGGTGCTGTGAAAACGGCCAGGTGCGCATGAATGCGCACCCTACGAAAACGTACCAAACATCCGTTACGAAAATGCATCAGACATCCGTTACGGAACGTACCAAACATCCGTTACGAAAACGCTCCGAACAACGTAGGGTCGCCATTTATGGCGACCAACAGGCTGGAATCAGTAACCCGCTTTGCTGGTCGCAGTGGCGTGACCCAGCGTGTTCAGCAGGCTAGCTAACAGGCTTGAAGCACCAAAGCGGAAGTGACGCGCATCCGCCCAGCCTTCGCCCAGAATGTCATCCGCCAGCTTCAGATAGATCGCGGCATCTTCCGCAGTACGCACGCCGCCCGCTGGCTTAAAGCCCACCTGCTGCTGCACGCCTTTATCGTGAATCACCTGCATCATAATCGCCGCCACTTCTGGCGTGGCGTTGACCGGCACTTTACCGGTGGAGGTTTTGATGAAATCCGCACCGGCATCGATAGCGATTTCAGACGCCGCGCGAATCAGTGCTTCTTCTTTCAGCTCACCGGTTTCGATAATCACTTTCAGCAGCACGTTGGCGGCGGCACAGGCTTCTTTACAGGCTTTCACCAGCTCAAAACCGATGTCGCGGTTGCCGGCCATCAGCGCGCGATACGGGAACACCACGTCCACTTCATCTGCACCGTAAGCAATCGCCGCACGGGTTTCTGCCAGTGCGATCTCAACGTCATCATTGCCGTGTGGGAAGTTAGTCACAGTGGCGATGCGGATATCAGGCGTGCCCTGTTCGCGCAGTGCTTTACGTGCCGCAGGGATAAAACGTGGATAGATGCAGATCGCTGCGGTGTTACCGGCTGGCGATTTCGCCTGATGACACAGCGCGATCACCTTCTCATCGGTGTCATCTTCGTTCAGGGTGGTCAAATCCATCAGTTGCAGGGCGCGTTGTGCAGCCGCTTTAAGATCGGTCATGATGCTCTCCAAAAGGTGACCGGCAGACGACGCCACCGGATAATGTGACAATTCTAACAAACCACACCTGAATGAATTGCGCTTCATGTCACATGAAAAAAGAAAATTCGTCATATGAATACAATTATTTAGTGATTCACATCACAAATAATCGCTAGCACAGCGCTTTTCAGGCGTAATACAGGTTGTGAATATTATCACAAAACTGGGCGAGAATGTGTAATGCCGATTTTATTACTGTAGCCAATGCCGGCCAAAATAGCGGCAAATCCAGATTGTGTCGGGAGAGGATCAGGCAGGCAGGGCAAACACGCGCAGGCTGTTTTGCCACAGCGCATCGGCAATGATGTCGGGCGATTCACTGCGCAACTGACACAGCACGTCAAACACATTACGCGCACGCTCCGGGCGGTTTGGCTGGCCCTGATAACCCTGCAACGGCATATCGGGCGCATCGGTTTCCAGCAACAATGAGGTGAGCGGCAGGCTGGCAAGGGTATTGCGGGTTTTACTGGCGCGTTCGTAGGTGATGGTGCCGCCCACGCCAATCGCATAGCCAAGCTGGATAAAACGCTCCGCCTGCTGCTGGCTGCCAGCAAAACCGTGCACCACGCCACGGCGCGGTAAATCATGTCGACGCAAATGCAGCGCCAACTGATCGTGTGTGCGACGTGAATGCAGGATCACTGGCAAGTCATACTGTTTAGCCAGTTTGAGCTGTGCATCCAGCAAACGTGTCTGCTTATCAAATTGCGCGTCCTGCATATAGAGATCGAGGCCGATCTCGCCGATCGCCACGCGTTTCGAATCCGGCGTTTGCAGCCACTGTTCCAATTGATCCACATGCGCATCCTGATGCGCCGC
This sequence comes from Pantoea sp. alder81, assembly GCF_020179835.1. Taxonomy (GTDB): domain Bacteria; phylum Pseudomonadota; class Gammaproteobacteria; order Enterobacterales; family Enterobacteriaceae; genus Pantoea. The sequence continues at coordinate 37,204 of NZ_JAIUDA010000008.1, forward strand.
GATGTTGATCGGATGCAGACCCAGCGCGGCGTACAGCGCGTCATGCTGCTGCGCCAGTTGGCTGACCAACGCAAAGCGGCTGGCATCCACGCTCGGTACAATAATGCGTTCCACGCCCGACTGCGCCGCCCGCGCGATGCTCTCAGTCGCATCATCAACAAACGGCGGGAAATCGAAATGACAGTGGGTGTCGATAAATCTCATGCCAGCGATCCTGCATCAAAGTCTGCATCGTTATCCGCCAGCGGCGGGGTGTGTACCGCACGATTGTCCGGCGCATTCGCCACGGCGGCCGGCGGCGTTACGGTGGTCTGGCGCAGGAACGGTTCGGCATCGCTAAGCCATTGACCCAGCGTGGCGAGGAAGTAGCGACCGCTGCGGCGCCCTAAATGGTAGTCCTGATTCAGTGAAGACAAACGGCTGCCCAGCGCCATACTCGCCAGCGGTTTTGGCGGGTAAATTTCAATGATGCGCAGATCATCGGGTGGCTCATCGATGAACTGCTGAATCTCCCGATAGCTCTCTTCATGATGATGCAGAATGTTGATCATCGGCTGCAGCGCGCTGTCACCCAGCCAGCGCTCCATGCGTTTGAACCACTTAGGCGTATAAGACATTTGTGACGGCACGGTGCGGATCACCACAATGGTATCGGCACCGCGTCGTGCCGCTTCGCGTACCGGAATCGCATCGCTAATCCCGCCATCCAGATAGTTTACGCCGTCCATCAGCACACCGCTGCGATAGAAGCCCGGAATGGCGCTGGAGGCCTTGATCACGTCATGCCAGTTCAGGCTGGTGGGATTGAAATATTCGGCACGGTAATCGTCACCGCGACAGGCGCACATATAGAACTCGCTGCCTTTGGCAAACAGCCCTTCGGCGTTGCTGAGCGACAAGGGAAATTCTTGTTTGGTGACGTCGATCAGCCAGTCGAGATCGATCAGATGTCCCCCACGCACGAAGCGCAACGGATCAAAAAAAAGTTTGCTGGTGGTGTAACGCGTGATGACGCGACGCGCGTAACCCGGCTGGGCGCAGACAAACGCGGACAGGTTTTGGGCCCCTGCGGAGGTGCCAAGCATCAATTGAAAGGGATTAAAACCTGCACGTTGAAACTCATCAAGGACGCCTGCGGTGAAGATGCCGCGTTGACCGCCGCCTTCGCAGACCAGAGCAATTTTGTTGGATTTGAACGGAGTGAGCGCCAGGGGCTCAAAGGTGTCTAATGACACCGGGATGCGTATTCCCAATGGATGTCCCTCAGTGTTCCTGCTCTGAGGGAGCCGCTAACGGCAGCATCCCGGAGAACCAGTCATTGTCATTCCCTGACCTATTGCATCGTGCAATCGGTGCGGCTAACTATTATGCCGCAAATGACTGGTCTCCGCTTTAAGTGACTCGCGGGTTAGCGTTGTGTTAACGCAATCGGTCAGGGTCGTTTACGCCCGGTAAACAGGCTTACGAGGAACAGAATAATACCGACAATGAAGACAATTTTAGCTGCCCATGCTGCCGTACCCGCCAGACCGCCGAAACCTAATGCTGCAGCAATCAGAGCGATGACCAGAAAGATAATACCCCAACGAAACATAAGCCTCTCCTTACCATAGTGAAAATCGAACTGCTTATTAGTACATCACTGTTTTTATTACGATGCGGCACCTAAACAGTGCCGCTTCGCTCGCGTTAAGATTTCACCTTCAGGTCATTCTTCACGCTTTTCACGCCTTCAATGGCTTTGGCGATTTTCTCAGCACGATCGGACTGTGCCTGGTTCGCCACTTCTCCTGATAACTGCACCACGCCATCGGTGGTTTCCACCTTCACGTTGCGCGATGGCACAATGTCATCTGCTAAAAGCTTAGCTTTTATTTCACTGGTGGTTGCGGTATCGCCCGCATAACCTTTCAGTGATGTTTCTTTGCTGTCTTTAACGTGCAGTTTGTCACTGACGGATTTCACACCCTCAACTTTTTGCACCAGCGCAACGGCTTTTTCCGCCTGATCCTGCGAAGCGACAAAGCCGCTCAGCGTGACCACGCCCTGATGCGTTTTTACTGAGATATCCGTACTTTTAATCGCTTCATCATCCACCAGCGCCGCTTTGGCTTTAGCAGTGATGCCGCTGTCATCCATAAAACCATCGACTTTTTTCATAGAACTATCGATTTTAGAACCCGTGCTGCTGGTGTCCGCAGCGTAGGCTGCGCCGCCCATCAGAGCAGTGGTAGCCAGAGCGGCAATCAGGGTTTTAGCAATCTTAGTCTTATTCATCGATATCATCCTTCTATCAGTTAACTCACTCGCAACTGCGAATGCGCCAGCAACAAACGGCGTTGCTGCATTCATAGACGTAATGAAACCAGAGGTCTCTTTTCTCGTCCGACAGGATAATCATAGTAGGGATTACAGGTTTTGCTGGCTTTTGTGGTTGATATCTCGCCAAAAAGCGATAAACGCAGCGCAATTAGGAGGAGTCTGTAGGATAAAAACAGGGCCAGTGAAAATCACTGGCCCTGTTGTGAGGCGGGATTAGTGCTCGCGCGTTTTGCGGAACTTCACGTCAGGATAGCGTTCCTGCGTGATGTTGAGGTTTACCATGGTTGGGGCGATGTAAGTGAGGTTATCACCGCCATCCAGCGCCAGGTTAACTTCGTTTTTGCGTTGGAAATCGTCGAATTTCTTCGCATCGCTGCACTCCACCCAACGGGCGGTTGAGACGTTGATGGCTTCATAAATCGCTTCGACGTTGTATTCGCTTTTCAGACGCGCCACGACCACTTCGAACTGCAGCACACCAACCGCACCCACAATCAGATCGTTGTTGTGGACCGGACGGAACACCTGCACCGCGCCCTCTTCCGACAGCTGAACCAGACCTTTCAGCAGCTGTTTCTGCTTCAGCGGATCGCGCAGACGGATACGACGGAACAGTTCCGGCGCGAAGTTCGGAATACCGGTGAACTTCATGTTTTCACCCTGGGTAAAGGTGTCGCCGATCTGTATGGTGCCGTGGTTGTGCAAGCCGATGATATCGCCCGGATAGGCTTCTTCAACGTGCGAACGGTCGCCGGCCATAAAAGTCAACGCATCCGAAATCACCACGTCTTTGCCGGTACGCACCTGACGCAGCTTCATGCCTTTCTCGTACTTGCCGGAAACCACGCGCATAAAGGCAACGCGGTCACGGTGTTTCGGATCCATGTTGGCCTGGATCTTAAACACGAAGCCGCTGAACTTCTCTTCTTTGGCTTCGACCAGACGCGTATCACTCTTGCGCGGCATTGGCGTCGGTGCCCAGGCCACCAGGCCATCGAGCATATGATCGACACCAAAGTTACCCAATGCAGTACCGAAGAACACTGGCGTGAGGTCACCGCTCAGGAACAGCTCGTGGTCGAACTCATTGGATGCGCCCTGCACCAGTTCCAGCTCATCGCGCAGCTGCTGAGCCAGGTCTTCACCGACCGCCGCGTCGAGATCCGGGTTCGCCAGACCTTTGACAATGCGCACTTCCTGAATGGTGTGGCCCTTACCGGTTTGATACAGGTAAGTTTCATCTTTGTAGAGGTGATACACACCCTTGAACAGCTTACCGCAGCCAATCGGCCAGGTAATTGGCGCACAGGCGATCTTCAGCTCGCTCTCGACCTCATCCAGCACTTCCATCGGATCGCGGATGTCACGGTCAAGTTTGTTCATAAAGGTGATGATCGGCGTATCGCGCAGACGGGTGACTTCCATCAGCTTACGGGTACGATCTTCAACCCCTTTCGCGGCGTCGATCACCATCAAACAGCAGTCAACCGCCGTCAGGGTGCGGTAGGTATCTTCGGAGAAGTCTTCGTGTCCTGGGGTATCCAGCAGGTTCACAAGGCTGTCGCGATACGGGAACTGCATCACCGAAGTAGTAATGGAGATACCACGTTGTTTCTCCATCTCCATCCAGTCAGATTTTGCATGCTGGCTGGAGCCACGGCCTTTGACGGTACCGGCGGTTTGGATCGCCTGCCCGAACAGCAGCACTTTTTCGGTAATGGTGGTTTTACCGGCATCCGGGTGCGAGATGATCGCAAACGTACGGCGGCGCGCCACTTCATCTAAAAAGGAAGGATTAGACATGTATGAATTCTTCTTCAAGGGCAACACGCGGGCAGCGCGCTGCGAATAAATCGTTCCGGGCAAAGCCGGGGGATAACGGAACCAATGGTGACGCAGTGGCGTCAGTTCACAGCAAGATGTGCGCGATCTACATTGGCAATAATCCGGTTATCCAGTAAGCGTTGAGGCGGCATAGCATACAATATTTCAGCAGGCGGGGAAATCGTGGGATAAGCGTGAAGTCACCAATAATGCGCGATGAATCGCGCCGCAACAGCAGAGTGCAGATGCGTAACCGCGCAATCCATTGCGCGGAATAATGCTATCAACCTAAAACGCGTACTACCGCTGCCTTAAAGATCTTCACTCCGATCTCCAGAGAACTCAGTTCAAAACGCATATCCGGATGATGCAGGCCCGGCACCAGGTTAGTACCCAATCCCCAGAAACCGGCTTTCACCTGTGGATTCTTTACCGGGTAGTAGAAGAAATCTTCGCTGCCGGGGGTCGATTTGGTATCCAGCAGCCCTTCTTCACCGAGCACATCAACGATGGCCGCGCGGATAACCGCCGTCGCTTCATCATGGATCTCCGCCGCCGGCATCTCTTTCAACACGACAACTTCAGCCGTTGCGCCCAAGGCGGCAACGCTGTGCTGAATCGCCTGCGTCACCTTCTGTTTCAGCACGTCCATCGGCGCGTTCTCCTGCGAACGCAGATCCCACACCACACGCGCCTCATCCGGCACTGAGTTGGTGACTCCGGCATCACACAGGAAGCGCGTGGCTTTCACACTCCAGGTTAAGCCCGGCGCCAGATGGATGCTGTTCACCGCCTGCACCGCTTGTACCGCGGCATCCAGCGCATTCACGCCCAAATGTGGGCGCGCGGCATGCGCAGGCACACCTTTGATCGTCGCTTCCAGCGTGCTACACGCCGAATACAATACCGCTGGCGTGGCCTGTCCGACGTGGCACTCTTCCAGTGGACGCACGTGGAAACCAAGAATCATCTCGACGTCATCCAGCGCGCCGCCCTCAATCATCGACAGCGCACCGGCACCGAGTTCTTCCGCAGGCTGGAACAGCAGTTTAAGTTTGCCGCGCTTGATCGCGCCCTCTTTCAGCAACTCTTGCGCTGCGGTGAGCACCACAGAAGAGTGCCCATCATGGCCACAGGTGTGGCGCGCACAGGCGACGCCGTTGATGATATGGCCAAGTGCATCCATATCGGCACGCAGCGCCAGCACCGGTCCGGGCACGCCGCTGTCGATTTCCGCCACGATGCCGGTGGTGTTGTTAATCCCGCGCGTCACCTTGATACCAGATTGCTCCAGCTGGTCGGCAATATAAGCGGAGGTTTTAAATTCTTCGAAACCCAGCTCCGGGATTTCATGCAAGAAATGATAGTGATCTAAAACGTTCGACACCGCTAAGCTCCTGACAAGTAAAGGCAAGCCCCAGCATCCGCCGTTGGGCAGCTATAATCAATCCAGCGTGAATGAAAATGAGTTAAAACTGAGAACTCTTCGCATTCAACAAACTGAATAATTCCATTTACAATCAATAAGATAAATTCAACTTTTTTGCGAAAAAGCCTTCACAAAAAAGTATAGATTGATGCATAATTCACCGTAATTCACCTGACAAATTAAAAAGGACTCAGCCATGTTAACTGCTGAAATGACCTCTCGCCTGAACGATCAACTGAACCTCGAATTCTTCTCTGCCAACCTGTATCTGCAGATGAGCGCATGGTGCAGCGACAAAGGTTTTGAAGGTGCCGCTTCATTCCTGAAATCGCATTCTCGCGAAGAGATGGAGCATATGCAGCGCCTGTTCGATTACGTTAGCGATGCCGGTGCCATGCCGGTGCTGGGCAGCATTGACGCTCCAGCCATTAGCTGGAATTCACTGAATGACGTGCTGGAAGAAGCGATGAAGCACGAGCAGCTGATCACGCAGCGCATCAATGACCTGGTACACACCGCGTTGATGTCGCAGGACTACTCAACCTTCAACTTCCTGCAGTGGTATGTGGCTGAGCAGCACGAAGAAGAGAAGCTGTTCAAAACCGTACTGGACAAACTGGCGCTGGTGGGCAACAAAGGCGAAGGCCTGTTCCTGGTGGACAAAGATCTGGGCCGCATGAACGTCGAAGGCCACGGCCAGTCATAATAAAGATTACACACAGCAAACAGTACAACGCCCGGCAATGCCGGGCGTTTTTTTATGCTGAAATCGTGCGCTTAGATGGCGACGAGTGTATAGACGATCAGGAGCGAATACCTGGCCAGGAGCGCATCAATGCGCCCCCTACGTGGTAGCGCCGCCATTTATGGCGACCGCTTACTCCAGCTCTTTCAGACGCAGTTCTGAAGGCTGCGGGCGACCAAAGAAATAGCCCTGGAACAGCGTACAACCCTCTTCACGCAGCTTCATAAACTGCTCACTGCTCTCCACCCCTTCGGCGGTGATCTGAATATCCAGACTGCGGCTCATGCCGGTAATCGCGCGGATAATCGCCATGGCTTCACGGCTGTCGCCCATGTCGTTGATAAACGACTTGTCGATTTTGATCTTGTCAAACGGGAAGGATCGTAGATAGCTGAGCGATGAATAGCCGGTACCAAAGTCATCCAGCGCAATCTGCACGCCAATCGCCTTCAGGCTTTGCAGGGTGCGGATATTGCCGAGCGTGTCATCCAGCAGCACCGATTCAGTGATCTCCACTTCGAGGCGATGCGGTGCCAGCCCGGATTCACGTAACGCGCCTTCCACCACCGACACCAGCGAGCTGTTCTTAAACTGCAGCGGCGAGAGGTTAACCGATACCGACTGCTCGGTGCCCCAACTCTGCGCCTCGCGGCAGGCTTCATACAGCGCGTACGCACCCAGCATATGGATCAGCCCGGTCTCTTCGGCAATCGGGATAAAATCATTCGGCATGATTAACCCCTTAACCGGATGGTGCCAGCGCATCAGCGCCTCATAGCCAATGATTTCGTCCTCATTGGTGATCGGCTGATAGTAGAGCTTGAGCTGACGCCCGGTGATCGCATCACGTAGATCGTTTTCAATCACGCGGCGACTGCGCGCCACATCATCCATTTCCATGGTGAAGTGCTCAAAGCGGTTGCGCCCGTTGCGCTTGGCTTCGTACAACGCCATATCCGCACAGCGCAGCATATGCTCCGGCGTGTTAGTGACCTGTGACGTCAACGCAATGCCCACGCTCAAACCAACAGAAAGGTTATGCCCTTCGACATTGATCGGCGGACGGATCGCTTCGATAAGGCGTTGAGCCACCACCGCCGCTTCCTGCGCGTTGTTGATATTAGGCAGCACGATAGCAAACTCATCGCCGCCAATTCGTGCCAGGGTGTCATGGTCGCGCAGCGCAGTGCGCAAGCGTTTTGCCACCACGCGCAGCAGATCGTCTCCAATCTGATGGCCCAGCGCATCGTTAACGTTCTTGAAGTTATCGAGATCGAGACACAGCGTGGCGCTCAACGCGTGGTGATGATTATCCTGACGCAGCGCTTCACTCAGCTTCTGCCGGAACAGAATACGGTTCGGCAGGCTGGTGAGGTTATCGTGGTGGGCCATATGATGAATGCGCGCATCGGCTTCACGCTGATCGGTAACGTCTTCGACAATCAGCATCACGTAGTTCTGACGCATATCTTTGCCACTAATGGTGGTGGCGCGGGTATGCAAAATACGATCGCCGCCTGCGGTCAGCAGCAGCTGTTCGCGTGAATGAATGCCTTCACTGCGCAGCGCAATATCCGCCAGGCTGTTGAAATAGTCGCTCAGCTCCGCCGACATACACTCGTGCGGGCGCTTATGCATAATCAATGATTTACTGACGCCAAACAGCTGCTCGGCTTTGTCATTGACCATCAGGATTTCGCGGCTGATGGCGTCTTCCACAATCACGCACGACGGGATGTTGCTGATGATAGTGTCGAGGAAACCAGACAGCTCAGACATCTTGGCACTCTGCGCCTGCGCCAGATCCCGCGCACGCAGCAGCTGCTGTTCATTCTCACGACGTTCAGTGATATCACGGGTGATTTTAGCGAAACCGATCATCTTGCCATCTTCATTGTGGATGGCATCGATCACCACATGCGCCCAGAACGCCGAGCCATCTTTACGATAGCGCCAGCCTTCATCCTCGAAACGACCGGTTTTCAGCGCGATACCCAGGTTGGCTTCCGGCGTGTTGGCCAGCCGCTCCTGCGAACCGTAAAACACCGAGAAATGCTGGCCAACAATCTCATCTGAAATGTAGCCTTTGGCACGCTGCGCTCCGGCGTTCCAGTTCACCACGCGGCCCTGCAGATCCAGCATATAGATGGCGTAATCGGTGACGCCTTCCACCAGCAGACGGAAGGTTTTCTCGTATTCCTGCTGCTTGCGTTGCAGCTCACGCTGCTCGGTGCAGTCACGGGTAATTTTGGCGTAGCCGATCAGCGTGCCCGCATCATCACGAATCGCATCAATGATCACATGTGCCCAGAACGCACTGCCATCTTTGCGATAACGCCAGCCTTCATCTTCGAAGCGGCCGGTTTTGAACGCGGTGCTGAGGTTCTTTTCCGGAATATGATTTTTACGATCCTGCGCGCTGTAGAAACGTGCAAAGTTCTGACCAACAATCTCTTCGGCCACGTAACCTTTGGCACGCTGTGCGCCGGCGTTCCAGTTTTCGACGTTACCGTCAAGATCAAGCATGTAGATGGCGTAGTCCGTTACGCCTTCAACTAATAAACGGAAACGTTGCTCCTGTTCATGCTGTTTACGCTGCTGCTCCTGCTGAATCGTGCAGTCGCGGGTGACTTTGGCAAAGCCGAGCAGTTCGCCGAAATCATCACGAATCGCGTCAATCACCACATGTGCCCAGAAGGCGCTGCCATCTTTACGATAGCGCCAGCCTTCGGTCTCGAAGCGCCCCACCGCTGTCGCCACGGAAAGTCCGCGCTGTGGCGCTCCGTTTTTACGATCGTCTTCGCTATAGAACAGCGCAAAGTTTTTACCGACGATTTCGTCCGGTGTGTAACCTTTGGCGCGTTGTGCCCCTGCATTCCAGTTGGCGACGGTGCCATCGGGTTTGAGCATGTAAATGGCATAATCCACCACGCTCTGCACCAATAGCCGGTACATGACGTCAGAGTTATTATTCATTGTTATTCGCCTATTGCTGGCCTGGTATAAAGTGCTTCTTAAGAAAAATCCTAATCGCTGTGGTGACTAAAACGCAAAAGCGCAGCGCTGACAAGCGTTAATCGTCCACAGACAAAAGTTGGTAGTCAGGTTATCGGCAATGGCGAAAAAACATTCAGCGGGATACTTAAATTAATAGGCTGCGTTGACCACTCTCACGGCAAAATCGCGGGCTTTCAAGATGACATTGCAGAGGGATATGTGCCTGCCAGCAGAGTGGTACACTCGCCGCTAACTGCGGGCATTCACTGGCGGCAACAAAGGCAGGGATAACACATTGTGCGTTGGTTTTACCTATTAACCACAGCTGATCGTCAATCGGCGGATGGACGTTCCACGGCAGCCAGCGTGCCTGCTGATCGGCCAGCAAGCTGGCTGCGCGCGTGCCGGGCGCAACATGACTGCTGAAAATCAGCTTGAAGCCCGGCTGTTCGCTAAGCTGTGCGGCTAACCCACTGTCGGCAACCGCATCGGCCGCCACAATCACATCAGAAGGCCGCCATTGTTCCGACTGCGGCTGTTTCAACAAGCGCACTAATCCCAGCGCCGTGGTGGCGGGCAGTTTGTCCATCGCCAGCAACTGTGCAACTTCACTGCGAATTTGTGGGCAGAGCTGAACCGCCAGACCACGCACAGTGAGCTGTAAAGCCACTTCCGGTCCGCGACCGTGCTCCGGCACCGCAATCACTGCGCCGTGAGTGGCGGCAATCGCCAGTGCATCCATCTGATCGCACAGACGCTGCGTGCGGTCGCCGTAGGATGCATCGGTGATCAACAGCTTCGCCTGCGGTGGACAATCAAACGGCAACAGCAGCGCTTCGCGGCTCCAGTCGCCCATATAGGTGATGCCACCGGCAATCGGCAGATGGAACCATACCGAACCCGGCGAATGGCCGCTACGTCCGGTAAACAGATTTAACGGGCCAATGGCGCTCTGGCCGCGCAACGGCAGCAGACGCCGCGCATACATCGGCACCGCGACGTTAGGCAGCTGCAACCAGGTCTGTTCGGTGGCGTATACCGGCGGCGAACCGATTTGTGCCCAGCAGTCGAGCGAAGCCGCGTGATCAACGTGCGAGTGGGTCAAACACAGCGCATCAACCCGGCCAATGGCACGGATATCCGGTCGTACGCCGGGTTGCGGACCGGCACCGAGATCCCACAGCAGGCGATAGCCTTCCATCTCGACCAAAAAGGCCGCGGGCAGCTTGCCGCCCACACCGCTGATAACCGTTAAGCTTGCCATGGTAAAACCCCTTGCGGCAGACGCCGCGCCAGCCGCGTTGCCAATCCCATCAGCAAACACACGACCAGAATCATCAGGCAGCCTACCGCGGCCGCCAGCGAGGCGGAGCCCCCTTCGTCAAGGAACACGATGGTGGGTCCGATGGTTTGGGTTTGCGAGGTCACCAGCAATACCGAAACCTGAATTTCATTCAGTGCGGTGAGGAATACCAGCACCGTGCCCGCCAGCGCAGAAGGCGCAGCCAGCGGCAGTAAAATATCGCGCATGCGGCGCATAAAGCTGGCACCGCACAAGCGTGCTGCCTCATCGAGCGCCGGTTCCAGCTGGGCGAAGCCCGCCAGCGTCGGGCGCAGCACCAGCGCAAGGAAGTTGGCCAGATACGCGGCGAGGATGATCCACACCGTGCCATACAGCGACACATTGATTATCGGCAGCGGGCGCAGGAAGAACAGCATCGCCGCGACACCGGTGACAATGCCCGGCAAGGCATAGGTGAGTTCACTCGCCAGCCACAGGCCGCGCACCAGTTTGGTCCGTCGCCAGCTGAGGAAATACGCCAGAAACAGCGCGGTGGCGGTCAAAATGATCGCCGCCAGCGAGGTTAATCCGAGGCTGGTCATAAAGGCGTGGCGCACCGCCGGATAGCCCCACAGCGCGCTGCGGAAGTTCTCCAGCGTCAGCGTTTGCCAGGTGAGCGCCTGACCATATCCGCTGGTGAGTGCGGTTATCAGCAGCGCACTGACCGGCAGCAGCAGCGTCAGTGCCATCCACAGCCAGGCGGTTCCCTCAATCGCCAACCGCCCGCGCCCTAGCGGTTGCTGCCACACGCGTGGCGCACCGTTGACGCGCACATCGTGACGACCACCGAGCCAGGCGCTGGCCGCCATGCCTGCCAGCGTGATCACCGCAATCAGCAGTGCGTACACCGCGGTATTGGGTAACGCGCTGGGGCCAATGCCGTTGAGCTGTTGATAAACCAGCGTGATCAGCGTTGGTACGCGGGCGGGAATACCCAGCATTGCCTGAATACCGAAGTTACCGGCGGCGGCGACAAAGGTCAGCGCGGCGCCGGCAAAGATCGCCGGGCGCGCCAGCGGCAGGATGATGGTGAACAGCACGCGCATCCGCGAGGCGCCGCTGATCTGTGCCGCTTCGACTAAATCGGCCGGTAAGCGACGTAAACCGGCGCGCACGGTGAGAAACACCAGTGGCGCGTTATGTGTGCCGAGCAGCAGCACGATGCCGCTCAGCGAATAGAGCGGCTGTTCGCCGGGCGCAAACCACGGCAAGCCGAGCGAACCAAACAGCAATGCTAATGGGCTGGACGGTGCCAGCGCCTGCAGCCAGGCGAGCGCCGTGACCTGCGGCGGAATCATCAGCGGCAGGATAAAAGCAAACACCCACGCGGTTTTGGCGCGCAGATCGCTCAGCGCCACCAACCAGGCGGCGGCGGTGCCGAGCACGACCGAAATCAGCGTCGAGCTAAAGGCGATGAGCAACGTATTGCTGCTGGCAATCAGCACGCGGTCGCTGGCTATCAGGCGCGTTAGCCGCGCCAGATCCGGCACGCCCTGCGGGGCAATCGCCGTCCACACCAGTCGCAGCAGCGGCGCCACCGACAGCAAACCAATCAGCAGCACCATCAGCGCCAGGATCAGCTTTTCACTGTTGAGACGCCAGCGTTGACCGCCACGCGCCGCGTTACGCCATTCGTTGCTCACCACGCTCATGCTTAGCCGCCAAACATTGCGGTGAACTGATCGCGCACCGTGGCATCTTCCTTGATGGCTTTCGCCACGTCAGGGGTCAGCAGTTTGATTTTGTTGATTGGCGTAAAGCCCGCCGGTGCAGAAACACGATCGTCAACCGGGCGGTTGCCCTGCTCGACCACCAGCTTCTGGCCTTGTTCAGACAGCATAAAGTTCACGAAGGCTTTGGCGGCTGGCAGGTTGTGCACCGACTTCATGATCGCCACTGGCTCAGTCACGTAAGAGACGCCCTCTTTCGGGTACACCAGATCCACCGGCGAGCCTTTTTTCTTCGCCAGAATCACGTCAGCGTCAGTGATGATGCCGTACTTATCCAGCCCGCTGGCGACCGCTTTCAGCGCCGGACCGTTGCCACCCTGCGGTGCCACGCCAATCGCTGCCAGCTTCTTGTAGAAGTCCCAGCCGATGGTCGGCGTGTTAATATCGGTGTGCAGCTTGTACAGCGCCGCGCCGGAGTAAAGTGGGCTTGGCATGGCGATCTGACCTTTATTGGCCTCTACCGCCAGTGCATTCCAGCTGTCAATCGGCTGTGCGTGCTGGGTGTTATAAGCAATCACCGTGGCGATGATTTTGGTGCCGAAGAAGGTTTTGTCTTTGTCGTAGAACGACGGATTGATGTGGCTAAGTGGCGCATCGGCGTAGCTGTAGAGCTGGTTCTGATTCTTCAGCGCGCCGAGGTTGATGGCATCGGCAATCAGCAACACGTCCGGCTTGGCGCCGCCGCTCATCATCTCGGTCTGCAATACGTTCATCAGCTGCGTGGTGCCGTTACGCGTCCACTCCACTTCGACTTTCGGGTACGCGGCTTTGAACGCGTCCACGGTTTGCTGCGCGATTTCCGGCGCCTGCGAGGTGTAGATCACCAGCTTACCCGACGGTGCCTCTTCAGCGTGGCTGGCGGCGGCGAACACTAATCCACTGGCTAACATCAAAGCGTTAAAAGACGTGCGCATAGCAATTTCCCTAAGGTTTGAACGTTATGAAGGAAGAATCCAACCGTCGCGCAGCGCCACACCAAGGGTCGCGTCAACAACGGGTAAAGCGGCATCGGCCAGATGCAGCGTGATGCTACGGTCTGGTGCCTCAATGGGTGCAACATCAATCTGGTAATGGCTGCCGCGATAGATCACCCGCTGCACGCGCACCGCAAACTGCGGCTCACCCGGCTCGGCGAGGCGGAAATCCACCGCATGAAAACTGGCTTTGCCGTGGGGCATTGGGCGTTGATCGGCCGCACAGCGCAAGGTGACGCGCAAACCGCACAGCGTGGCGAGTGCTTTGCCCTCGCCGGTCGGTTCGATGTCGCTGACCGGCAGCACTTTGCCGTCATCAATAAAGCCGGCCACCATTTCGTTAGCCGGTTCGCGCCACAGAGTTTGCGGCGTGGCGAACTGCATCACGCGACCGCCATCCATCACCACGATGCGATCGGCCAGCGCCATCGCTTCGTGCTGGTCGTGGGTGATGTAGAGCAAAGTAGCGTGGCTGTGGCGATGGAAGCGGCGAAACTCCTCTTCCATGGTGGCGCGCAGGTGCACATCAAGGTTGGCGAGCGGTTCGTCGAGCAGCACCAGCGTCGGTTTGGCGACCAGACAGCGAGCTAACGCCACGCGCTGACGCTGTCCACCGGAGAGATCGGCGGGACGGCGTGAGGCAAAATTTTCTAACCCCACCAGTTCCAGCGCCTGCTGCGTGCGGCTGTCACGCTCATGGCGGGCCACGCCGTTGACTTTGAGGCTATAGGCGACGTTTTCCGCCACCGTCATGTGTGGCCACAGCGCATAGCTCTGGAACACCACGCCGAGCTGGCGATCTTCCGGCGGCAGATGAATGCCTCGCCCGGCAAAGCAGCGCTCGCCGACGTGGATTTCACCGGCATCAGCGGTTTCAAAGCCCGCCAGCAGACGTAATAAGGTGGTTTTGCCGCAGCCCGAGGGGCCAAGAACGGCGATGAACTCTCCCTGCGCAATCTGCAGCGAGATATCCTGAAGTACCGGCTGGGCAGCAAAGGATTTGCATAACCCGCGAAGTGTGATCGTTGCCATGTTTCTGGCCTTTATCTGACAGTCCGGCTAAGACCCTACGACAATCAGATGACGTTCCCGTGACATCAACTTGACGTTTCCGTGCTCAATTAAAACGGGAGGCCCGAAAGCCTCCCTGCTGCTTATTCGACGCTTTCAGCCTGCAAATGCATGCCGATATAGCGCTCATAGCGCGATGGCTTCACGCGTGACAGATCCACCAGCACCAGTCCGTCGATACAGTTGTTGAAATCGGGATCGCTGCCGAAATCGATAAACTGCACGCCGCCCGGTTCACACACTTCCGAGTACTGCTTGTACAGCGTGGGAATGGCGGTGCCGAGGTTTGCCAGCAGGTGCTTCAGGCGGCGCAAATCTTCCGCATAGTTATCGCCAGTAAACTGCGCCAGCACTTCCGGCAGCGAGGCCGGATACGGACGGCGTGATTTCGCCAGCGGCAACTCGGTCGGGAAGTACATGCGGTAGAAGGCCACTAACAGATCGCGTGCCGCCAGCGGCATACCGCCTGAGATCGATACCGGACCGAACAGATAGCGGGTTTCCGGGTATTTGGCGATATAGGCACCAATCCCCATCCACAGATAATCCAGGCCACGCTTGCCCCAGTAGGCAGGCTGAATAAAGCTGCGCCCCAGCTCCAGTCCCTGATTAATGATCGGCAGCATGCGCTCGTCGTAATGGAACAGGCTGTCGCTGTAGATGCCTTCCAGACCACGACGCTCCAGCTGCTCGGCTCCTGGAATAAAGCGATATGCGCCAACGATCTCCAGCGCGTCGTCATCCCAAAGAATCAGGTGATAGTAATCGTCATCGTATTTATCGAGGTCGCGGCGACGGCCACTGCCCTCTCCTACTGCGCGGAAAGCGATTTCACGCAGGCGACCCAACTCACGCAGCAGCGGCACCCAGGTCGCGCCGTTACGACGCCACAGGTAGATCTGTTTGCCATCTGGCAGTGAACCCAGACGCTCACTCTCCATCAGCGCTTTTTTCAGCTCGGCGCGATCTTCCGGGCGGGCAATCGCGGCTTCGGTCAGGAACAAGCCACGCCGCCCCTGGCCGATGCGATAGAGGTGTTTGCGCAGTCGTTTTGCCAGCTCTTTGCCCGGCGTGTGGCCATCGTGCCAGTTGGCGAACGGAATCTGTTCGCCGATGTGCAGTTTGATGCGCGAACCGCGCTGGCGGAACATTTCACGCACCAGCATCATCAGTGCCAGCGGCGAGGCAATTTTAGCGGCGGCATAGAAAGCCAGGCTGTTACGTCCCACCACATGCACCGGCACAATCGGCGCGCGGGCACGGGCAGCGAGGCGCAGAAAACTGTGGTGCCAGCGGCTGTCGCGCACACCACGGCTGGAGAGGCGAGAGACTTCACCCGCCGGGAAGATGATTAATGCACCCTGATTGTCGAGATGCTGCTGCATGCGCGTCAGCTGTTCACGACTGGTGCGGTTGCCCATGTTATCCACCGGCAACATCAGGTTGTTGATCGGCTCCAGCATCATCAGCATGCGGTTGGCGACGATTTTCACGTCACGACGCACCTGCGATACCGCCGCCAGCAGCGCTAGTCCGTCCAACGCTCCCAGCGGATGGTTAGCGACAATCACCAGCGGACCGGTGGTCGGGATCTGCTCCAGATCGCGTTCACTCAGTTCACAGCGCACATCCAGGTGCTCCAGCACTTGCTCGACCATATCCACCCCTTTCAGGTGGCGATAACGGTCAGCAAAAGATTGGAATTCATGTTCGCGAACTGCCCATTTAACCAGGCGTTTCTGCCAGTTCGCGGGTTGATGGCCTGGCCAGTAAGTATCGAGAAGCTGATCAACAGAAAACATCATTCACCTTTTGTGCGCAGCGGTTTATGGCACCGAAGTTAAACAGGCTTGTTTTCAGATTTATGACCAGTGAGAAAGCGGAACGGAAAAACCGAGGGAGAGAGGCATGCGCAATAAATTGCGTAATGCCGCTCACTTAAG
The DNA here is from genome assembly GCF_020179835.1 of Pantoea sp. alder81. GTDB lineage: Bacteria > Pseudomonadota > Gammaproteobacteria > Enterobacterales > Enterobacteriaceae > Pantoea. The sequence goes on from NZ_JAIUDA010000008.1 coordinate 53,581, forward strand.
CCATTGAGTGCGTATTTAACCCGGTACGCATGAATGCGTACCCTACGTAAACCGCACTGAACAATGTAGCGGCGAGATTTATCACGCGGATTTAATTACAGTTTTAACGGCGGTAATTGTGAGAACACACTCAACAATCCTTTACTCCACAGCTGACGGATCTGCGAAAAGTAGGGGTGTTGATCGGTAATATGATGCTGCTCGTTGTCGCTAAAGCTGTCGGTGCGATACACCATCACATCCAGCGGCAATCCCACCGAAATGTTACTCGCCAGCGTCGAGTCCATGGAAATCAGCGCGCACTGCATCGCCTGGCTAAGCGGCGTTTCATAACGCAATACGCGGTCAATGATCGGCTTACCGTATTTGCTTTCGCCAATCTGGAAATACGGGGTATCCACGCTGGCTTCGATAAAATTGCCCTGCGGATAGATCTGGAACAGGCGCGGCGCCTCACCACGAATCTGGCCGCCTAACAGCAGCGTGCCGCCAAACTCTTCGCCATCACGCTTAATCACTTCACGCAGCGTCTCACCTACCAGCAGCGCAATGTCATACAGCGATCGTCCATTCAGCAAGTTGGGTTGATCGCTGTCGTGGTTATTACGCCGTAGCAGACTCAACACGCTTTGCGTGGTGGCCAGATTGCCGGCGCTTTGCAGCACCAGGGTGCGTTCATCATCCACCTGAAACACGTGTAATTTGCGGAACGAGGAAATATGATCGACGCCCGCATTGGTGCGTGAATCCGACACAAAAATCATCCCTGACGATAAACGCATTGCCACACAATAAGTCATAGTCACGCCTGCAAAAAAATTACTGCTGCGCATGCACCTGCTGCACCGCCGCTACCGCCAGCATATCTTCACCGCCGCCGCCCAGCCGCATACCGCGCACCGGACAAGCATCGAGATAATCCACACCCACCGCCAGCCGTAAATGCTGACGCGTGCTGCGCGTATTATTAGTGATATCAAAGCTGTGCCAACTGCCATCCAGCCAGGCCTCGACCCAGGCGTGGGTGGCAACGTGTTCTACATTATCAGTATAGAGATAGCCGCTGACATAGCGCGCCGGAATACCGAGGCAACGGCAGCACGAAAGAAACACGTGGCTGTGATCCTGGCAAACCCCGCTACCGGCGGCAAATACTTTCGCCGCGGTATCACTCACCTGGGTGCTGCCCGGTTGATAAGGCATTTTAAGCAGTAACTCATCCATCAGCTTTTCCAGGCTGGACAGCGGTTTTTCTGCATGCCAGTAGCGCAAGGCAAAGTCGCGGATTGCTGCATCGGGCAAGGTTAATGGCGTAGCGCGCAGAAACACCAACGGCGACAGGATCGATTCAGGATCGGGTGAAAACTCGCCTTCATCCAGAATTTCCACCACCCCACGTGCGGCGATCTCCAGTTGCTGGTGGGGCGTGTCTAAGGTCATCACGTGCAGCACGTTGCCGTAAGCATCCAGCGTGCGGGTGGCTTCACACGGTAAATCGAGATCCCACGAAAGGATCTGCTGGTGCACCGAGTTTTGCGGCGTCAGGCGCAGATACTGGGTGCTGAGTTTCACCTGCTGCTCGTAGGCATAACAGGTTTTGTGCTCGATGTTCAGTCTCATTTCGCCTCCAGATAGGTCTGATTGATGCTCTCCGCCAGCGCGGTGATCTGCACCAGAAAACGGTTGAGCCAGGTGTACAACCCTTCGCGCGTCAAACTCTCCCAGGTGCTGAAGCGCATTTCCGCCAGCAGCACCGTGACCAGATAGCGTGGACGATCCTCCCCGCTGCTGCCGATCTGCTCCAGCTGGGTGGCGATCTCTTCAATACAGGAGTGCAACGATCGCGGACTCTCGCTGCGCAGGATCAGCATCTCATTGACCAGATCCGGCATCAGCTGCTGTTTGAAGATCGCGTTGTAAGCTTCTCGCGCTGACACCGCACGCAGCAGCGTATCGAGGCAGTAGTATTCACGCACCGAGTCCGGGTTCTGCTCCAGCAGTTGCTGGTTCACACTCAGTAAACGCGCGGTGCCATCGCCGCGTTCCATCAGCGTGCCGATACGGATAAAACACATGGCATCGCCACGCAGCAAGGTGCCAAACATCGCGCCACGAAACAGGTGGGATCGCTCTTTAACCCAGTCAAAAAAGCTGTCGGCGTTGGCGCTGGTGATACCGCGTCGTCGCATGTTACGCATCTCAATCCACGTCGAGTTGATGCTCTCCCATACCTCGGACGACAAACTGCCGCGCACCGCATGCGCATTGTTCCATGCCTCCTGCCAGCAGCTGAAAATGCTGCAGGGATTGCGGTCATCTAAGGCAAAGAAGTTAAACAGCTGCGGCATGGTGAATCGCCCGTTGAGGGTTTCAAACAGCTCGCGCGTGCCGGTGAGATTGAGCGGCAACAGCAGCTCATCGGTTTGGCTGTTACGCACCGGCATCAGCGAGAGTCGGTTGGTGACATCCAGCACCCGGGCAAGTTGTTCTGCGCGCTCCAGATAACGCGCCATCCAGTAAAGGCCACTGGCCGTGCGACTTAGCATGATGCGTCATCCTCCAGAACCCAGGTGTCCTTGGTGCCACCGCCCTGCGACGAGTTCACCACCAGCGAACCTTCGGTCAACGCCACGCGGGTTAAGCCACCCGGCACTAAACGAATATCCGCGCCGCACAAGGCAAAAGGACGCAAATCGATATGGCGCGGCGCCAGACCGTTATCGATAAAAGTCGGGCAAGTGGAAAGCGACAGCGTGTCCTGCGCAATGTAGTTTTCCGGGCGCGCTCTCAGGCGATCGCGGAAATCGCTCAGCTCCTGCTGGCTGGCCACCGGGCCAATCAACATGCCGTAACCGCCGGCGCCGTGCACCTCTTTCACCACCATCTTGCTGAGATTGGCGAGGACGTAAGTCAGATCCTGTGGCTTGCGGCACTGCCAGGTCGGCACGTTGTTGAGGATCGGATCTTCATCGAGATAGAAGCGGATCATGTCCGGCACATAAGGGTAGATCGATTTGTCATCGGCAACGCCGGTGCCAATGGCATTCGCCAGCACCACGTTGCCGGTTCGATACACCGACAGCAGGCCCGGCACGCCAAGCATCGAATCGGGACGGAACGCCAGTGGATCGAGAAACGCATCATCGACACGCCGATAGATCACATCGATTTTGCACGGCCCGGCGGTGGTGCGCATCATCACCGCGCCGTCTTTAACAAACAGATCGGCACTTTCCACCAGCTCAACGCCCATCTGCTGTGCGAGGAAACTGTGTTCGAAGTAGGCGCTGTTAAAGCGGCCCGGCGTCAGCACCACGACGACCGGATCGTTAACCGGAGAGCTTTCACGTAGGGTTTGCAGCAGGTGCGAGGGATAGCGCTCTACCGGTGCGATATGCTGCTCAACGAACAGCTCCGGATAGAGACGCATCATCATCTTACGGTTCTCCAGCATGTAGGAGACGCCGGACGGCGTGCGCAGGTTGTCCTCAAGGACGTAATATTCGCCGTCGTTGTTACGCACCATATCGACGCCGGTGATATGCGCATAGATGTTGCGATGCAGATCAACGCCCTGCATACAAGGCTGATACTGATCGTTGATCAATACCTGCTCAGCCGGAACGATCCCCGCCTTGAGGATGTGTTGTTGATGGTAGATGTCATGCAGGAAGGCATTCAGGGCTTGCACGCGCTGGCGGATGCCACGATCGAGCATCGCCCATTCACTGGCCGGAATAATACGCGGTACGCTGTCGAACGGGATGAGCCGCTCCGCGCCGCCGTCTTCACCATAGACGTTGAAGGTGATGCCCACGCGATGAAACAGCAGTTCCGCCTCTTCGCGCTTACGCGCCACCGCCTCTTTGTCCGCCTGTTGTAACCACTCCCAGTAATGCTGATAGTGCGCACGGTGTTCGCCACCGCTCAGCAACATCTCATCATAGAAGTGTGACGCTATCTGGTAGCTTTCTTTCATGATTTACCCGGCGCTTGTCAGAGGACCTGGATCCTCTCCTGCACAAAGTGTGCCAGAGGCTCGCGCCCCTCACGGCACACGCGCCCCGCTCACGGGACAGCGCCGGATAACGGTTGCAATGCACCTTACTGGTGCATTAACTGCTGCGCAATCGGCAGCCAGATATCTGTCATCGCCCCGTCGCCACCGGTAAAAGGATCGCGATGCGGCAACGGCACGCGCGCAATCTGATCTTTTGCCACACGTAATCGAGAGGGCTCGTCACGCACGGTTTCAGGCGACATCCCTTCAGGATAGGCGCCAACGGTGAAAAAATCGTCTGAGGCGAACACCTGTTTATGGCCGACACCGGCCGGGATCAGCACCGCATCGCCTTCACGTAGCGTCACCATACGGCCGCTGTCACCGCCAAACAGCACTTCAGCCCAGCCCGACGCCACGCCCAGCACTTCATGGGTATTCGGATGGTAATGAGTGTAGGGAAAAATCGGCGCGCGCCATGCTGCTGGCCAACCGTTATCGGTAAAGGTTTTTTCAAACCAGGCAGCGCTGTCGCTTTGCAGCTCTTCATCATAATCAGGCGCAATGCCGGGCCAGATGATCAGCGGCAACAGGTTATTCGGGACGCCGCCCGAGGGCACCGACAGCATCAGATGCTGCGGATTATTGGATGAACCTGCTGAAAAGGTACCGGCGGCGAAAGACATCAGTAACATCAGGCTGGAAGTGTTGGCAGTCATACTCTTTCTCCGGGAAGCCACGTTGCTTAATTGTGGCAAAGCCCGAGGGCATTGCAATGTGCGCTTACCAACAAAATTCACATAAAAGAATGATTTACCTTACTAAAGCCAAATTAGTTAGCAACATATTTAACATTTTGTGGGGTGAAAAAATGCTGCACGCAACTGTTATAAAAAAACACGCCGATTCTGTATCTGATTCGCTTCACTGTTATGTGATTAACTGGCAGGCAGTAACAATTAGAGGTGAACAATGGACACGATCAAACAAATCCTGCTCGATGAAATCGCCACGCTGAACCGTGAAGGCCAGCGCGATAATCTGCCACGCTTTAGCTTTTCATTCCTCAAAACCCATCCGGGGCTGTGGGCGATCATGTACCTGTGCTATGCGCTGTGCGTGGCACTGATCTTCTCCACCGACATGCTCGGCTGGCCAGCCTTCTGGTTTGCCACCGCTTTTGTGCTGGTGATGAGCTTCCTGATGCTGATGGATATCAACCCCAAATACCGCTTTGAGGACATCGATACCCTGGATCTGCGTGTGTGCTACAACGGTGAATGGTATTACGTGCAGCCGGTTTCGCAACAGGCGCTGGATAAGATCGTGGAAAACCCCGGCACGCCCGATCGCGTGCGCAGCGGCATCGATCGCCTGATGAAGCAGAAAGGTGAAGTGGATTTTTATGATGTTTATTACCTGACATGGGGCAATAAACAGGCGGCATCTATTTGATTCACTACCATTTATCGGAGGTGCGCATTAATGCGCACCCTACGAAAATTTGATGCGAATTTGTCGTGTCGCCATTTATGGCGACTCCAGCTGAGCAATCAATTTCCCTAACGTCTCTACCGCTGCCTCGGCGCGCGCATCCCACGGCCAGGCGGTATTGAAGCGGAAACAGTGGCTGAATCCTTCACTGCCCGAGAACAGCTGACCGGGCGCGATGCTAATGCCCTCTTTCAACGCCAGATGATAAAGCTGCGTTGTGTTGATGTGTTCCGGCAGCGTAATCCACAGGAAATAGCCGCCCGGCGTATCACCGATCTGCGCGTCAGCAGGCAGCACACGGCGCAATGCTTGCTGAGCCAGCTGCTTACGCTTTGCCAGCGTCTGGCGCAGCTTCTTTAAGTGCGTGTCGTAGCTGCGGGTGCTGAGGAAGTCGGCCAATGCCAGCTGCATCGGCGCGCTGGTTGAGAGCGTGCTCATGAGCTGAATACGCTGCACGCGCTGCGCATAGCGCCCGGCAGCCACCCAACCGACGCGAAATCCCGCCACCAGATTCTTCGAAAAGCTGCCGCAATGCAGCACATTCCCATCGCGATCAAAGGCTTTGGCAGGCAAAGGCTTATCGTGGCCGCTGTAGAGATCGCTGTAAACATCATCCTCAACCATCGCCACCTTGTAGCGAGCCAGCAGCGCAACCAATTGCTGTTTACGTTCAACGCTCAGAGTAAAGCCGAGCGGGTTTTGTCGGTTGGTCATCAGCCAGCAGGCTTTAACCGGCCAGCGTTGCAGCGCCTGCTCCAGTTCGTCGAGATCGATGCCCTGCTCGACGTCGCTGGCGATGGCAATCGCATTCAGTTTCAGGCGCTCAATCACCTGCAAGGCACCGTAGAACGAAGGATTTTCGATCACCACCCAATCACCGGGTTCGGTCACCGCTTGCAGGCTGAGGTTCAAAGCTTCCATCGCGCCGTTGGTGATGACGATATCGTCTGGTGACAAGGTAATGCCCTGCTGGGCATAGCGCTGCGCCAGAATCTTACGCAGCGCTTCGTTGCCAGGCGGCAGATTGTTCAGGGCATCGCTGGGTTTCAGATTGTGCGAGACTTTGACCAGTGAGCGCATCAGCTGGCGCTGGGGAAAGAGTTCGGGATCGGGAAAGGCTGAGCCAAACGGCATGATGGCTGGATCACGCGTGGCTTGCAGCACATCAAACACGAAGCTGTTGGTGTCCGCCTGATCGGTTTTGGCGATCGCCTGGGTAGGCAGACGCGGGCGGCTTTCGGCAGCTCGTGGCGCAACGTAGTAACCAGATTGCGGCCTTGACAGGATCCAGCCCTGGCTTTCCAGCACCTCATAAGCGTGCATCACCGTCATCAGGCTAAGGCCGCTCTGTTCTGCCTGCTGACGTAATGACGGCAACTTTTCGCCCGGCGGCCAGATGCGCGCTTCGATCTGCGTCCGAAGCTGATCGACCAACTGCTGATATTTCGCCACCCTGGCTCCGATGTTGGAAATGAGTGCGGCCATTTTCACTGACATGGCCCTATCCCGCAAGCGTGATAGTGGATTGTTGGGCAGGGAATGTTACTCAGACATTCACGCTAAACCGCGCTGATGAAGCTCCCTTATCCAGCTAAATGGAGAGGGGAGCGCCAGACAGGGAATCACACTTGGCCGCGCAGAGGACGGCCCTCTTCCTGCGTGAGAATAAGGGCCATCACCGCACAAATGCCCTTAAGACAATTGCACCAGTTGCTGCTCATTTTCGACAAAATTCGGCAGTTCGTGAATGCGATCCGGTGGCACCGGTTTGCCCAGCAAATAACCCTGCAAGGTATCGCAACCCAGGCCGGTGAGGAACGCTTGCTGCTCCTGGGTTTCCACGCCTTCCGCCACCACTTTCAGATCCAGCGACTGCGCCAGTGCCACAATCGCAGAAACAATGGTGGCATCTTCCGATTTCGCCTGCAGTTCATTGACAAAGGCGCGGTCAATCTTCAGCTCACTGGCGGGCAGACGCTTGAGATACAGCAGGCTTGAATAGCCGGTACCGAAATCATCAATCGAGGCTTTTACGCCCATATCCGTCAGTTGCGTCAGAATACGCACACTCTCTTCCGGATCGCGCATCGCCGTGGTTTCCGTCACTTCCAGCGTCAGCAGTTCTGCCGGTATCTTGTGCTGTGCCAGCGCCTGGGTGACGGTTTCCACCAGGTTGCTCTGCTCAAACTGCAGCGCAGAGAGGTTCACCGCCACCGACCAGTGTGGATGCCCCTGCAGATGCCAACTGTGCAGCTGACGGCAGGCTTCATTAATCACCCAGTTGCCGATGTTGATGATCATGCCGGTCTTCTCGGCAATCGGCAGGAATTTGTCCGGTGCCAGCAAACCGCGCGTTGGATGTTCCCAGCGCAGCAGTGCTTCAAAGCCAAGAATCGGACCGCTCGGCGCACAATATTTTGGCTGGTAGAACAGACGCAACTCTCCGTTATCCAGCGCCTGCCACAGATCGTTATTCAGCTGTAGCTGCGACTGCGCCAGGGTGTTCATCGATGGCTGGAAGAAGTTGTAGCCGTTGCGGCCGTTGTTTTTGGTGTGGTACATCGCAGCGTCGGCGTTAAACATCAGCTCGCGCTCATCTTTACCGTCGCCAGGATAAACCGCGATGCCGATACTCAGCGACACCACCAGCTCGTAGCGTGAGATATCAAACGGACGATCGACCGCTTTCACCAATGCATCCGCCACCGCAGCCGCATCATTGGGCTCATCGATTTCGATCAGCAGCACAAACTCGTCGCCGCCCATGCGCGCCAGCGTGTAGTGCCCTTTCATCTGGCCGATCATGCGCTCGGCGACAGCAATCAGCAGGTTGTCACCCACATGGTGACCAAAGGCGTCATTGACCGCTTTGAAGCCATCCAAATCCATAAACATCAGCGCAAACTGCGATTTCTCGCGATTGGCTTTGTTGATGGATTGTTCCAGACGATCTTCCAGCAAAATACGGTTTGGCAGGCGCGTAAGGTTATCGTGCAGTGCCAGCTGCGCCAGCTCGCGGTTGGCTTCCGCCAGCGAGTGCGCAAGGATTGAGGTGCGCGCTTGCAGGCGTGCATCCAGCATCGAAACCAGCAACGTAATGCCGAGGATCGCCAGCGTCACCACGGTGACCACAATCGCCAGCCAGTTGCTGTTGACGCCCATGTGCGTGGCGTGACTCATCTCCGGGAAGCTGGCGGCCGCCATGCCGGTGTAGTGCATACCGGCAATGGCGCAGCCCATCACCACCGAAGCACCGAGACGCAAAATCGTCACGCGTCCGTGTCCTTCACGCAGGTTAAAGGCCAGCCATAGCGCCGCGCCCGAGGCCACCAGCGCAATCACCACCGATGCGGCAACCCAGCCCCAGTTCCAGGTGATGCCCGGCGCAAACATCAGTGCCGCCATCCCCATGTAGTGCATGGCGACCACGCCCGAACCGAGCACAAAAGCCCCGCCCGTTAAGCGCCGCCAGGAGAGTTCATGTGATGAGCACACCAGCCACAAGGCAAAAATCGATGCCAGGATCGCAACCGCCATTGAAGTGGCCGTCAGCAGCGGATCGTAGCTCATCACCATATCCAGGCTCATCGACAACATGCCGATGAAATGCATCGCCCAGACTCCGACGCCCATGGCGAATCCACCGCCCAATAACCAAACCAGCGCCGCCTTGCCAGTTGAAGAAGCCACGCGTCCCGCCATATCCAGCGCGGTAAATGAGGCCAGCATCGCCACCAGAATGGAAACGATGACGGTAAACGAATCGTACGAAGTCACTAACATAGTGATTTCCCAAGTTAAAGCCGTTGTAATTCAGCTGTGGTGTTGTGAAGAAAAAGAAAATGCCATTAGTTTTATTGTGTAATTTATCGGCAGATGTACTGCCGATTTGAGTCTTCGAACGATGAAACCTTCCGATGAGGAAGAAAATAAAAATTGTTTATCAGGCGCTGGTGAGCGGCAGCGGCTGCTCAGCAAACAACAGCGGCTGTGTATTAAGCGAAGCGGTAAATTCACCGATACGCTCTGCCGGTGTGGGCTTGCCCAGCAGATAGCCCTGCAGCGTGTCAAAACCGAGTCCAGTCAGCAGACGCTGCTGCTCCTCGGTTTCCACCCCTTCGGCCACCATGCGCAGATTGAGACTTTGAGCCAGCGTCAACATAGCGCTCACCACTGTGGCGTCTTCGCTGTCGGCTCGCAGGCTGTTAATAAAGGCTCGGTCGATTTTCAGCTCGGTGGCCTCCAGATGTTTCAGATGCAGCAAGTTGGCATAACCGATACCGAAGTTATCAATCGCCACTTTCACACCCAGCTGGTGCAGTTCGGCAATGCGCATTTGGCTAAACTGCGGATCGCGCATCGCGATATTCTCGGTAATCTCCAGCATCAGCGCGCCCTCTGGCAGCTGATAGCGCATCAGTGCATGACGTAAGCTGTCGATAAGATCGCGCTGATGGAACTGCAACGCCGAAAGGTTCACTGACACGGTCCAGTCTCGATGGCCTTCATCGTGCCACTGCTTCAACTGACGGCACGCTTCGTTGATCACCCAATTGCCCAGCGCCACGATTTGCCCGGTTTTCTCTGCGCGCGGCAGGAACATATCCGGCATCAGCAAGCCGCGACGTGGGTGCTGCCACCGCAGTAGCGCTTCGAAGCCTATCAGCACCGTGCCGCCTGCGCGGAACTTTGGCTGATAGAACAGGCACATTTCCTGATATTCCAGTGCGTTCCACAGGTCATTCGCCAGCGCCAGCTGATGCTGGGCCACGGCGCTCATCACCGGCTCAAACAGGCACCAGCCGTTTCGGCCACTGTGTTTGGTGTGATACATGGCGGAGTCAGCGTTGAACATCATCTCCTGCTGGCTACGGCCGTGCAGCGGGAACACCACGATGCCAATACTGAGGGATACCCGCAGCGAATAGCGATCCAGCTCAAACGGCAAATCGATGGCATTCACCAACTGCTGCGCCAGCGCGGAGGCTTGCAGGTCATTGTACTGAGGACACAGCAGCACAAACTCATCGCCCCCGAGTCGGGCCAGCAGCACGCCCTCGCCCAAATGCATGCGCAGGCGCTCAGCCACGGCGATGAGCAGACGGTCGCCCACGTGATGACCCCAGGTATCGTTGACCGCCTTGAAGCCGTCGAGATCCATAAACATCAGCGCAAAGGTTTCATCCTGCAAGGTGGCTTGTTTGATCTGTGCCGTCAGTTGCTGCTCCAAAAGCACGCGATTAGGCAGCGAGGTGAGATTGTCATGCATCGCCAGCTGGCGCAGTTCGCTGTTGGCACGCTTGAGCTTGGCGGCCAGACGCGCCGCACGCAGTTGGGCATCCAGCATGGACACTAACAGCGTGAGGCCGAGAATGGACAGCGTGATAATGGTCACCCACACCGCCAGTCCATCCTCACTGATGCCATGATGCTGCTGCATGGTGCTCGGCATGCTGTACTCCGCCGCGGCCATGCCGGTGTAGTGCATCCCGGCGATGGCAATGCCCATCACCAGCGCGGCACAGACGCGCATAATCCACACGCTCTCGCCCTGGCGCAGATGAAACGCCAGCCACAGTGCCGCACCGGAGGCGGCATAAGCAATCACCACCGAGAGCGCGACCAGCGGCATGTTCCAGCGAATCGCCGGTTCAATCATCAAGGCATTCATGCCGATGTAATGCATCGCCACCACGCCGCTGCCGAGTATCAAGGTGCCACGCACCAGCCGACGCGGGGTCAGATGGCTGCCCTGGACGCCCTGTGCAAAGGCAAAAATGGCCGAGAGAATAGCCACCAGCAGTGAAAGTGCAGTGAGCGTAATGTCGTAACGCATGGTCATCGGCATCATCATCGCCAGCATGCCGATAAAGTGCATCGCCCAGATGCCAATGCCCATGGCGGTACCGCCGCCGGCCAGCCACATTTTTGCCAGACAGCCGCGTGATACCGCGACACGTCCGGCCGTATCCAGTGCGGTAAACGCGGCAATGAAGGCCACGATGAGTGAAACCGTGACCAGAACGCTATCCCAGGTAACCAGCAGCATGTGCGCTCCTAAACTCAGCCCGCTGCGGAGCAGGTGCTGTATCGTCAAAAAAGTTCAAAGAGTTCGAGAACATTGATTAAGGGTGAGTAATGACCGCATGCAGTGAGGCAGAGGGAGGAGCCGATCCAGATAATTCTGGAAACACCGCATTATGTTTTTTGTTTTTCATCGTCTGTCGCAGTCAGAAAAATTAATAATATCTGATTAATGCACGAACATAGCATTGAACGGTTAATCGCGGTAGAGGGTTAAATCACTCGCTGTTTAGTTTTTTTAACCGGTTGTCACCCCTTGCGATTACTGAGTTATCGGTGAAAAGTGTGAATTGATTAGTGAAAAATCGAAGCGCAACGTCACAGGTGGCGATTTCGTGATCTATAGTAAAGAAAACTGATATAAATCATAAACCCATCATCTAAGAATATTCCTAGATGTCGGGCACTTACGCTGTCAGGCCGATCGCGCCTCTTGTTCGAATTCGGATTTGTTTTCATAAATGAATCACCAGGTGAAAAAGCAATGACCTTGGATAATCAGTAAGGAATGATTATGAAACTCAAGCTTTTTCTTTTGGCGTCCAGCCTGAGCGTTGTGCTCGCACCCACAGCGGCTTTTGCCGCCACCACATCGGGAACCATTAATGCGACCCTGACCCTGACCACGGGTTGTCTGGTGAATGGTCAGTCAGCCACGACGGGGGTTAACTTCGGTACCCTGAACTTTGGTAGTAGCGCAGCGACCTTTGATACCCTGAACGCCACATTGGTCGGCGCATCAGGCAACGGTATCTTTGTTCGCTGTACCACCGGCCAGACATTCAACGTGCAGGTCACCAGCAGTAACGCTGCCCCTGCCACCATTTATGGCACCGTCAGCGGCCAGCCGCGCTATCTGATCCTCGGTTCTAATAACACGCAAGGCATAGCTTATACCCTGTACAGCGATGCGGCATTTACCACTGCGATCGCGAACAACACCAACATTGCCGCCAGCGGCACCACCGACCCGACGTTAGGCACCAACTACGCCATTTACGGTCGAGTCGTCGGGGGCGGATTTAACCCATTGGTCCCGGCTGGCACTTACACCGACACCATAAACGTAGCGGTGAACTACTGAGGTCAGCTGTGGGGTAATCAGGGTGGCCGTAGTGCAGCGTTGGGCGCACATTGCAGGCGGTCTGGCCCTGCTGATAGGGAGTGTCTCTGCCTGGGGGTTGCCAACCGCAACCTTCCAGGTCTCTGCATCAGTAGTGGCAGGCTGTGTCGTCTCCGGTACCAATACCGGGGTCTTTGGCACGCTTGATTTCGGCACGCAATCCGGTGTGGCAACAAGCAGCGTGAGCGCCAGCTATGTGCAAAACACCACCATCACCCTTGCCTGCACGCCAGGCACCGCCGTGAGCATGAGTATCAATGGCGGCAACAATTACTCCACTACGCGCAATCTCAAGGTCTCGGGCAATACCAATACGGTGCCCTATTACCTCTACACCAATGCGGCACACACCACGGCGATTCCCGTGAGTAGCGCCGTGGCGCTGAGTTACAGCAACGCCAATAACATTACTTTGCCGATTTATGGCCTGTTAACGCTGCCTGGCCCCACGCGCGCCGGCACTTATACCGACACCTTAACCGTTACGCTTAGCTGGTGACGGAAGTGATAAAGAAGGATGAATAATCATGAACCTGCGCGCCCTGTTACTGTTGTTTATCATGGCCCTAATGCCTTCCGCCCACGCCGCCAATTCGCTGATGATTTGGCCCATTGACCCCGCCATCAACCCCGACGAAAAAGCCAGCGAGCTATGGCTGGAGAACCGTGGTAATGCCACCACCATGATGCAGGTGCGCATCTTTAGCTGGCAGCAGGTGGGCGGCCAGGAACAGTATCAAACGCAACAGCAAGTGGTCGCCAGCCCACCAATGGTGCGCCTGGAGCCGGGTCAGAAACAACTGGTGCGCCTGATTAAACAGGGGCCACCGGAAGCGGGACGCGAAATGTCCTATCGCGTGGTGCTGGATGAAATCCCCACGCCGCGCACGCCCGGTGAAAATCAGGCGGGGTTAACCTTCCAGATGCGCTATTCGGTTCCGCTGTTTGTCTACGGCAGCGGCGTGACCAGCGACAGCGCGAAGCCACAACTAAGCTGGCAGCAGGTGGACAGCGGTGGCAAGCGCTGGCTGGAACTCACCAACCGCGGCAACGGCCATGCGCGACTGAGTAACGTCACCATTGGGGGCCGCCGCCTGGGCAATGGCCTGTTTGGCTATGTGCTGGCAAACAGCAGCAACCGCTGGCCATTAACCAGCAGCGTGAGCGGTGAACTCTCTGCCGAAGTGAATAAAGGACACTGGAGCAGCGCGGCCGCGCGCTGATGACGTTCTCGCTGCATCCCTGCGCACTGGCCGTGGCCAGCGTGCTGTGTCTGTTACCTCAAATCAGTAGTGCGGAGACCTTTTCCGAACTACCACCGCCCCCTGCGCTGGAAAACACCACCAGTGGGCAGCAATACATGCTGGAGCTGGTGGTGAACCAGAACGCGCGCGGCGATATCGTGCCGGTTGAGCGTAAAAACGGGAACTTTTGGCTGCGCAGTGGCGATTTACAGCGTGCTGGCATCCCCGCGGAGAAACTTCAGGGCGAGCAAATCGATGTGAATCAACTCACGGATGTGAAAGTGGACTATGACGAACGCCGCCAGCGTCTGTTGCTCACCGTTCCCCCCGCCTGGCTGCCCGGCCAGGTGATCGGTAAAGATCAGCGCGGCCCACGCTATCCAGGGCGATCCAGTAACGGTGCGCTGCTCAATTACGACTTTTACGCTACGCGTACCGATAATGCCGGGTCGCGCCTGTCGAGCTGGAATGAGCTGCGCGTATTTGGCCCCGTCGGACAATTCTCCACCAATGGCGTGTATACCCAGCAGCTTGAAGGTGGCGTAAGCGGTCAGCAAGAGGGATACATTCGCTACGACACCTGGTTTAGCAATGAAGATGAGAACGATGCGATTAGCTGGCGCGCCGGAGATCTGGTTACCGATGCGCTGAGCTGGAGTAACAGCGTGCGTCTGGGAGGCGTGCAGATTGCGCGTGATTTCAGCGTACGACCGGATTTGGTGACTTACCCGCTTCCAGCGTTTTCCGGTCAGGCCGCAGTGCCCTCTTCCGTCGATCTGTTTATTAACGGTTATCGCAGCACGCAAGCCAATGTGCAGCCGGGGCCGTGGTCGCTGACCAATGTGCCTTTCGTCAATGGCGCGGGTGATGCGGTGATCACCACCACCGATGCCGTGGGGCGTCAGGTCACCACCACGCTGCCGTTTTATGTCTCCAGCAGCCTGCTGCGTGAGGGATTGTCTGATTACTCCTTCTCGGCCGGTGCCATTCGTGAAAACTACGGGCTGGAAAATTTTGACTATGGCGCAGCGGCAGCCAGTGGCTCTTATCGTTACGGATTAACCGGCTGGCTAACGCTGGAGAGCCATGCTGAAGGCAGCGATAGCGTGGCCACCGGCGGCGCAGGAGGATTGGTGAAACTCGGCAGCTGGGGCGTGGTGAATGGTGCCCTGGCACAAAGTCAGATGGAGGGTAAACCCGGCACGCAATACAGCTGGGGTTATCAATACAACAACAGCTGGTTCAGCCTCGGCACGCAGCATGTGTTACGCACCGCAGATTACGGCAACCTGGCGCTGGTCGGCAGCCGGGGCGACAGTGCCAACACCAGCTATTCTCTGGCGCGACGCAGTGCGCAGTACACCGCCAGCGTGTCACTCAATCAATATGGCAGTCTCGGTCTGGCCTATTTTGATATTGCCGGAGGATCGGGCGATCGCACCCGCTTATTGAACCTGTCGTGGAGCAAAAACCTGTGGGGCAACAGTAGCCTGTACATCTCCGCCAGCCGCGATCAGGAACAAGGCGACTGGAGCGGGGCTATCTCGCTGATTATCCCGTTCGGCGAGCAGAGTAGCGCTTCGGTGAGCTACGAGCGCGATCAGCAGGGCAACAACAATCAGCGCCTCTACGTGTCACGCGCGATGCCGACCGACGGCGGCTTCGCCTACGATGCGGCCTGGGCCAACCAGGGTGGCAACAGCGGGGATTATCGTCAGGCGAGCCTGCGCTATCGCAATAATAAAATCGACACCTCTGCCGGGTTCTATGGCGATAACGATAACACCACGCAGTGGGCAGATGTCACCGGTTCACTGGTGCTAATGGACAACAGCGTGTTAGCCGCTAACGATATCAATGATGCGTTTGTGGTGGTGAAAACCGATTATCCGGATGTCACGGTGCGTTATGAGAATCAGTCCATGGGACGCACTGATAAACAGGGCTATTTGCTGGTGCCGTCGATCAGCAGTTATTACGGCGCGAAATACGACATCGATACTCTGGATTTACCCGCCGACCGCACCGCACCGAAGGTGGAACAGCGTTTTGCGGTGAAACGTAAAAGCGGTTACCTGCTGAACTTCCCGGTGGAACGTCTGCGTGCCGCCAGCGTGGTGCTGCATGATAAACAGGGTCAACCGTTGCCGATCTCCAGCCAGGTTTTGCGCCCGAATCAGGGTACGGAATATATCGGATGGGATGGCATTGTCTGGATGGAAAATCTGAGCGCTGAAAACCCCATTCATGTGGTGACGCCAGATGGACGCAGTTGTGATACCACGCTGACCATCGCAGACGGTCAGCCCAAAGCGCTGGAAACCTACGGCCCGCTGACGTGCGACCTGCCGCCACCCGCACCAGGTTCGGCGGTCAGCACGGCCAATAATTCACAGTCAGGAATTTCGCCATGAGAAAGTTTCTTCTGCTGCTGGTCTTATTTTTATTCTCGGGATACAGCTTTGCTGATTGCGGCCTCACTACACCGAACGCGAGTTTCGGCTCGTCGGTGACCACCTTCTACACCAACACCACGCCCAGCACCACCTCCTCTATCACCAATGTAAACTGTGGGGGGACCGGGGGCCTTTCTCTCGCGAGTGGCGATTACGTTAGCTATACCTTCAGCACTGCTAGCAATCTAAATGGCACTCGGGCGACGCTTAAACCCACTGGCGTAACCACCACCGATAACATACCTATTCGTATGTGCATTGATGGGAGTTGCGCTACCGAATTATTAACGGGATCAACTTATACCTGGAGTGCAGCATTGCTGGGATTAGGCAGTAGCCTTAATTTTTCCCTCCCCCTCTATTTCACTACCACCACGGGGCAAACTGTCGCAGCAGGCACTTACACAACCCTGATTACGCTTCTGGTCAGTTATAAAATATGTGTGGGAACCAGTGCGCTGGGTATTTGTCTGGGCACCACACAAACACAGCTCAACGTGGCTAAAACATTCACTGTGACATTAGTTTTAACCAATGACTGCACCACCATCACCGCCCCGAACGTGAGTTTTGGCAGCGCACCGCTGGTGGGGAGTTTCTCAACAGTGCAGCAGACCATCAACGTGGTGTGTTCAAAAGGCAGCACCTACACCGTGGGGTTGAGTAACGGAAGCTACTACAGCGGCACCACGCGCCAGATGGCCAGCGGTACCAACCGGCTGGCGTATGACATCTACAAAGGCACCACTACCACATCACGCTGGGGACCGACCGGCACCGATCGCTGGAGCAGTACCACCTCGACGTCACTCAACGCAGATACCCTGACGCGCAACTTCACCTATACGGCGCAGATTCTGACTTCGCAGAATACGCCAGCGGCGGGGAGTTATACGGATAGCGTGGTGGTGGATCTGTCATTTTAGGCAGTGTATTCGCGACGATGTAATTTGTTAAAAGGCTCGATGACTGAGTTTCACCACCCCATATATATAAATAAAAAGCTGCCCCTTCAGAAAGGGGCAGCTTTATTCGAATCGCTTCTTAACGGGCTGGCATGTGACCCGCTGCCAGCCAGGGCGTTACAACGATGCCCCCACCGGCGTGCCGCCATGGCGCGCCTGATACTGCTTCACCATGCGGCCAATCAACAGCGTACCGATCAATCCGCACACTGCCGCGAATGACAACCACACGCCGGGCATCGCTTTATCACCGGTGGCATGGATCAGGTAGCTTGAAATCGCTGGCGTAAAACCACCAAACAGTGCGGTCGCCAGGCTGTATGCCAGTGAGAAACCGGTGGCACGCACTTCAGCCGGCATAATTTCCGCCAGATAGACCACCATCGCCCCGTTATAGCTGGCATAAAGGAATGATAACCACAGCTCCGCTTCCACCAGATGCGCAAATGTGGGCGATCCCACCAGCCAGTGCAACACCGGCCAGGTGGTCAGAATCATCAGAATAGTAAAGGTGATCAGCAGCGGACGGCGTCCAATCCGGTCTGACAGCGAACCCATCACCGGCAACCAAATCAGGTTAGAGATGCCGACGAACAGCGTCACCATAAAGCTCTGTTCGTCGCTCATCATCAGTACGGTTTTGCCAAAAGTCGGTGTGAAAGCGGTGATCATGTAGAACATCACCGTGGTGGTCACCACCATTAGCATCCCCGCCAGCACCAATGCCCAGTTTTCGCCAACCGAGCGCATAATCTGTCCCATAGAAGGATGCTGCTTGCGCTTGCTGAACGCTTCGGTTTCTTCCAGCATGCGGCGAATCCAAAACAGGAACGGCACAATCATACAACCGACAACGAACGGAATACGCCAGCCCCACTCGGTGACCGCATCCTTCGCCAGCAGATGGTTGAGACCGAGACCGAGCAGCGCCGCGAAGATCACTGCAACCTGCTGGCTACCGGACTGCCAGCTGACGTAAAAACCTTTGCGTCCTTTTGGTGCCACTTCTGACAAATACACCGACACACCGCCAAGCTCCACGCCTGCTGAGAAGCCCTGCAGCAAACGACCGAGCAGGATCAGAATCGGCGCGGCGGCACCCAATGTGGCGTAGCCAGGAACCAGTGCGATGGTGAGCGTACCCACGGCCATTAATCCCAGCGTGAGCAACAGCCCCTTACGGCGACCGTGATGGTCGATGTAGGCACCGAGAATAATTGCGCCGAGTGGACGCATCAGGAAGCCCGCGCCAAAGGTCATCAGCGTGAGCATCAGGGAAGCAAAGGGGTCATCTCCGGGGAAAAAGGTTTTGGCAATCGCCGTGGCGTAATAGCCAAAAACCATGAAATCGTACATCTCAAGAAAGTTACCGCTGGTAACGCTAAAGATGGTTTTGGCACCGCCTTGCGATGGCTTTTGTAAAGACTGACTCGCGCTCATATTGTCCTTCCTGGGTTTTTCTTCCGTTGTAGCGGGTTGAGCCAGGAATAGATGTGATCAGCTTCACCATTGCAGTTTACAAAAATAAGACCAAAAGTAACAAAAAATTAACATCGACAGCGCGGGCAAATAAAAAGGGCCGCTAGTGATAGCGGCCCTTGTGAGCAATCAAACGGGTGAATTACTTCTTCACCGATTCCATGCCCATCAAACCAATCTTCAGATAACCCGCTTCACGCAATTGATCCATCACGCTCATCAGGGTCTCATAATCCACAGACTTATCCGCCTGGAAGAAGATGGTGGTGTCTTTCTTGCCTTCGGTCTGCGCCGTCAGCGCATTCACCAGCGTCTCTTTGGTGACCGCATCGTTGCCGATGTAAATCTGCTTATCTTCTTTAATAGACAGATAAACCGGTTTTTCCGGACGCGGCTGCGGTGCGCTGGAAGACGCAGGCAGGTTAACGCGCACATCCACCGTGGCTAATGGCGCGGCGACCATAAAGATGATCAGCAGAACCAGCATGACGTCGATAAACGGCGTCACGTTGATTTCATGCATTTCGCCATCGCCTACCGAGTCATCGTTTAAACGCATCGCCATAATACTTATCCTACGCGCAGTTTCTGTGCCGCCGCCGGACGGGTCGCTTCTTTCGCGGTGTCCACATTGCCGAGATCCAGATCGCGGCTCTGCAGCAGCATCACCTGCGCCGCAACATCACCCAAAGAGGCTTTGTAGCTGGCAATCATGCGTGCGAAGACGTTGTAGATAACAACAGCAGGGATAGCGGCAACCAGACCAATCGCGGTCGCCAGCAACGCTTCTGCGATGCCCGGCGCAACCACAGCGAGGTTGGTGGTCTGCGTTTTAGCGATACCGATAAAGCTGTTCATGATGCCCCACACGGTACCGAACAGACCGATAAAGGGAGCAACAGAACCGATGGTAGCGAGGAAGCCATTCCCGCGACCGGCATGACGGCTGAATGCCGCAACACGACGATCAAGGCGGAAGCTGGTACGTTCCTTAATACCATCAAGGTCTTCGGCACCCGCTGAGAGTTCCAGCTCGTTCTGCGCATCGTTCAGCAACACCGCACTGTGGCTATTGCTTTTAAAGCTTTCGGCGGCGCGGTAAGCATCGTTAAGCGAACGCGCTTCGCCCAGCGCTTGCTGCTCGCGTTTCAGGCGACGTTTCGCCCCGCTCAGCTCAGCAAACTTGCCGAAGAAAATCGCCCAGGTGACAACGGAGGCCAGTAACAGGCCAATCATCACGACTTTTACCACGATATCGGCATGCTGATACATGCCCCAAACGGAAAGGTCCGTTTGCATCAAATCACTGGCTACCACGCTGCGTCTCCAACTTCTGTTGCACAGTTCACGATTGAAGCGCGGATCATAGCAAAAAAATTGACCGAAGTGATAGTAGTTCTCATTACTATTTACAAACGATTAATGCCTCAATTTCCAACAATCTATGGGGGTTTTATGGATACGGTAGCTGATGTTTTACAAATGTGACCTTAATTGAAAATTTATTAAAACATCGTTTCAAAATGTGACGCGTTTCATTCAATCAACATTTGACCACTTTTTCGCCAGCGCAATTTCACTATTCTGAGCCAGCCCTTCCCGATTGTGGTGTGCCTTACACCTCTGATGATCATCAAGCTGGAGCAATAATAATGACACCTAAAAAACGACTCACGATTGCAATCTCTTCTCTGGTTATGCTGCTGGCGAGTAGCGCTCATGCCAAAGTGTTAAAAGTCGCGGAAGTTCAGCCCGCCGGTTATCCCACCGTGGTTGCTCTGCAACATATGGGCGATAAGTTGAAAGAGGCGACACAAGGACGACTTGAGCTGAAGGTGTATGCCGGGGGCGTGCTGGGCGATGAGGATCAAACGTTGCAACAGGTTCAGCTTGGCGCGATTGATATGATTCGCGTCTCGCTAGCCCCTGTTACCACCATCGCCCCTGAAACCAGTGTGCTTACCCTGCCCTATGTGTTCCGCGATGAAGACCACATGCACAAAGTGCTGGATGGCGATGTCGGCAAACAGATTGTTGAGAAATTTGATAACGATCCCCGCACGCGCATGGTGTTCCTCGGCTGGACCGACGCGGGCACACGCAACATGATCACCAAAAAACCCATCACCAAACCCGAAGATTTGCAGGGAATGAAAATTCGCGTGCAAAACAGTGCCATCTCACTCGCCACCCTGAAAGCCATGGGTGCCAATCCTGTGGCAATGGGCGTCAGCGAAGTGTTTAGCGCCATGCAAACCGGCGTGGTGGACGGCACAGAGAATAATCCACCGACTTTTGTCGCCCACAATTACCTGCCCGTGGCGAAGTATTACACCCTGAGTGGCCACTTTATTCAGCCGGAGATGATCCTGTTCTCCAAAGCCTCATGGGGGCGGCTCTCTGCTGAAGACCAGGCGCTGCTGAAGAAACTCGGCAAAGAAGCGCAGGACGAAGAGCGCCAGTTGTGGGCCACTTACACCGCGCAGTCGGTGGAGAAAATGAAAGCCGGTGGCGTGACATTCCAGGACACCAACCGTGACTACTTTATGAAAGCCACACAGCCGGTGCGCGACCAGTTTGGTGGCAATTATCAGGATCTGATGAAACAGATTGCTGATGTGAAATAACCCCCTCAGCGCCGCGCGACCGCGTGGCGCCTTGCTCAGGTAACGAAGCATGAATGCATATTCCCGTTTGATGGATGGGCTCTATCTGTTGTGCATGGGCATTGCCGCGGTAGCGCTGTTAATTATGGTCACGGTGATACCGATCGGTATTTTTGCGCGCTATGTGCTGAACGGGGCCCTGTCATGGCCAGAACCGGTCGCCATTGTTTGCATGATCATCTTTACCTTTATTGGTGCGCCCGTCGGGCTGCGGGCCGGCACACATATTTGTGTCTCCATGGTGACGGATCGCCTGTCCGAAGCAGGGCAAAAATGGGCGCAACGGCTGTGTAACCTGCTACTGATCGCGGTGTGCTTAATCCTGCTGCAGGCCAGCTACAGCTTGTGCGAGGCCATGTGGGTTCAACCACTGGCGGCCTTACCCTCCGTGACGTATGGGGAGATGTACCTGCCCATTCCCATCGGCGCGCTGTTTACGCTGCTGTTTGTGATCGAGCGAATACTGAATGGCGATCAAAGCCAGCGTCCGCTGGTGACGCTTGGCGGCACACACTAAATTCGGAGCACTAAAATGGATGCTTTCATTCTGGTAGGTAGTTTGGTGTTGCTGCTGTTGGTCGGCTTTCCAGTGGCCTTTGCCGTGGGATTTGCCGCCTTTATTGGTGCCTGGTGGATTGATTTGCCACTGGAAGCCGTGGTGATTCAGGTCACCAACGGCGTTAACAAATTCTCACTCCTCACCATTCCATTCTTCATTTTGGCCGGGGCGATCATGGCCGAGGGAGGGATTGCCCGACGCCTGGTGAACTTTGCCTATATCTTCGTCGGTTTTATCCGCGGGGGATTGTCGTTGGTGAACATCGTGGCATCGACATTTTTTGGCGCGATTTCGGGATCGTCAGTGGCCGATACCGCCTCGATCGGATCGGTCATGATCCCGCAAATGGAACAGAAAGGTTACCCGCGTGATTTCGCCGCTGCCGTGACTGCCAGCGGTTCAGTGCAGGCGGTATTAACGCCGCCCAGCCATAACTCCGTTATCTACTCGCTGGCCACCGGTGGCGTCGTCACCATATCCTCCTTGTTTGTCGCAGGCATTATTCCGGGGCTGCTACTGGGATTCTGTCTGATGGTGATGTGCCTGGCGTTCGCACGACAACGTGGTTATCCCAAAGGTGAAGTAATTCCACTGCGTCAGGCCGTGAAAATTTTCTTCGATGCGTTCTGGGGACTCTTCACCATCTTCATTATTTTGGGGGGCATACTTTCCGGCATCTTTACCGCTTCGGAATCCGCTGCGATTGCCTGCCTGTGGGCATTTTTTGTCACGATGTTTATCTATCGCGATTTCAAATGGAATCAGCTGCATATCCTGGTGTTTCGTACCATCAAAACCGTCACCATTGTGATGGTGTTGATTGCCTTTGCGGCGGGCTTTGGCGCGGTGATGACCTTTATGCAATTGCCGACCATGATCACCGATGCCTTCACCAGCTTCTCTGATAACAAATACGTGATTCTGATGTGCATCAACGTCCTGCTGCTGGTGATCGGCACCTTGATGGACATGGCGCCTATCATTCTGATTTTAACCCCCGTCCTGCTGCCCGTTGCCACCAGCCTGGGCATCGATCCTGTGCACTTTGGCATGATCATGATGACCAACCTCGGTATCGGCCTGATCACCCCGCCAGTAGGTACCGTACTTTTCGTTGCCAGCGCTGTCAGTAAGCAGAAAATTGAGCAGGTGGTCACAGCCATGCTGCCCTTCTACGTGACGCTGTTTTTCATCCTGATGCTGATCACTTACATCCCCGCGCTGTCGCTGTGGTTGCCGCATGTGATGGGTGTGATGTAACGCGAAATCGCAGGGACGCGCTTTTGCCCAATCAATTCATCGACTGACTCTGATAATCCGCAATCAGGGTCAACCCACTGCAGTATTTCGTGGTAACGTGAATGTTTTGTGGTAAGTGTCAGGAAAGGCAGTGATGGCAACGAATAAAATTGATACCACGCTGGTTAGCGCGGGACGAAGCAAACGTTACACTCAGGGCTCAGTTAACAGCGTCATTCAACGCGCATCTTCACTGGTTTTTGACACGGTTGCTGACAAAAAACGGGCGACTGCGGGCCGTGCATCGGGCGAGCTTTTTTATGGCCGCCGTGGCACCCTCACCCACTTCTCGCTGCAAGACGCCATGACCGAACTGGAAGGCGGCGCGGGTTGCGCGCTTTATCCGTGCGGCGCGGCAGCGGTATCCAATGCGATTATCTCCTTTGTCGAAGCGGGCGATCACATTCTGGTGAGCGGCGCAGTCTATGAACCGACGCAGGATTTCTGCACCAAAATTCTCAGTAAGCTGAATGTCTCCACCACGTTCTTTGATCACTGCATCGGCAGCGAAATCAGTGAGCTGATTCAGCCGAACACGCGCGTGGTGTTCCTCGAATCTCCTGCTTCCATCACCATGGAAGTACAGGACATTCCCGCCATCGTCGCCGCCGTGCGCGCGAAAGCGCCCGACGCGATCATTATGATCGATAATACCTGGGCCGCGGGCGTGTTGTTTAACGCGCTGGAGCATGGCATCGATATTTCGATTCAGGCAGGCACCAAATACATTATTGGTCACAGCGATGCGATGATTGGCACGGCCGTCGCCAATGAGCGTTGCTGGCCGCAGCTGCGTGAAAATTCATATTTGATGGGCCAGATGGTGGATGCCGATACGGCGTACATGGCCAGTCGCGGCTTGCGCACGCTGGGTACACGTTTGCGCCAGCATGAAGAGAGCGGTTTGCAGGTTGCCGAATGGCTGGCTGCACAACCGGAAGTCGCGCGCGTCAATCATCCGGCACTGGCTCAGAGCAAAGGCCATGAATTCTGGCAGCGTGATTTCAACGGCAGTAGCGGACTGTTTTCCTTCATCCTGCATGAAAAACTCAGCCGTGAGCAGTTGGCTAATTACCTCGATCACTTCCACCATTTCAGCATGGCCTATTCATGGGGCGGCTATGAATCCTTGATTCTGGCCAACCAGCCGGAAGAACTGGCGGAAATTCGCCCGGCGGGCGGCGTCGATTTCGACGGCACGCTGGTGCGTTTGCATATTGGTCTGGAGCATGTCGATGACCTGCTGAATGACCTGAAAGCGGGCTTTGCGCGCTTAAAGCAGTAAATATCTAAACAAAAGCTAAACCATTTCGTGCCGCATCGGTGAGATCAACGTCTACGGTGCCACAGATGGTTAAAATAGAATCCTTGTGACTCGATGGGATAGCAGATGGGTGTTTTACATGAGATTGTCCACGCGCTCTGGCATCAGGATTTTGCCGCGCTGGCCAATCCGGATGTCGTGTGGGTTGTCTACGCCGTAATGTTTTTGACGCTGTTTCTGGAAAACGGTTTGTTGCCCGCCTCTTTTCTACCGGGTGACAGCCTGCTGCTGCTCGCGGGTGCCATGATTGCCAAAGGCGTGATGGATTTCGTGCCCACCATGGTGATTCTGACCACCGCCGCCAGTCTGGGCTGCTGGCTGAGTTATTTGCAGGGCCGATGGCTGGGCAACACGCGGTTGGTGAAAAGCTGGTTGATGCATTTGCCGGCGCAATATCATCAGCGCGCCTGGAATCTGTTTAACCGCCACGGTCTGATGGCGCTGCTGGTCGGGCGTTTTCTGGCGTTCGTTCGCACGCTGCTGCCGACCATGGCAGGCATTTCAGGTTTACAGAACGGTCGCTTCCAGCTGTTCAACTGGCTGAGCGGCGCACTGTGGGTTGGGATTGTGGTCGCTATGGGGTATGGCATCAGCCAGGTACCGTTTATCAAGCGCCATGAAGATCAGGTGATGGCGGTGCTGATGGTGCTGCCGATGGTGTTGCTGTTTGTCGGTCTGACCGGCAGCATCGTCGTGATCTGGAAAAAACGTCGCCAGAAAATCTGATTAAGACGCGGCGTCAAACGGCAACGTTTGGCGCACGCGGCTGGCTTCCTCTCCCGGCGTCACGCCGAAATAGCGTTTAAACTCCCGCGAAAACTGCGAAGGACTCTCATAGCCCACGCGCACCGCTGCCGCACTGGCTTTCATCCCATCCTGTAACATCATCAACCGCGCCTGATGCAGACGATAACGCTTGAGGTATTGCAGCGGCGAGGTTTGGGTCACGGCTTTGAAGTTGTGATGGAACGCCGAAACGCTCATGTTCACTTCGGCGGCCAGCATATCGACGCTGAGGCTTTCGGCGAAATGGCTTTCGATACGGCGCAAGGCGCGCGCAATCTGGCTGAACTGCGTCTGACGGTTAACCAGCGACAGCAGCGCGCCGCCAATCGGGCCGGTGAGCACATAGTAGATAATCTCACGCACCAGCTGTGGACCGAGTACGCGCGCATCACGCGGATGGCTCATCGCATCCAGCAAACGCTCGGCGGCACACAGCATCTCTTCACTCATAAACGCCGAATGGATACCGGACGTGTGCAACTGCGGCTGAAATTGCTCGTCGTCGCCGATATCCATCAACAGGTCCTGCAAGCTGGCAATATCCACGCTCAGGCACATGCCCGCCAGTGGCTCTTCCAGGGTGGCTTCGGTTTCGCATTCCACCGGCAGCGGCACCGTCAGCATCAAATACTTAGTGGCGTCGTAATGAAACACCGTGCTGCCGAGATAACCGGTTTTACGCCCCTGAAAGAGAATCACGATGCCCGGCTGATACATCATTGGCGTGCGCGGCAGCGTTTCGCAGGCGTAGATCAGCTTGACGTTTTCCACGGCGCACAACGGCTTACGCACATCGTTCATTAGCGCGGTCACGCGCTGCGCCAGCTGGCGGCAAAGGGCATCGTTCGGCATGCATCTCTCTCAGGCAGCAAAAAAATCAGTGTGCCGTAATGCTGCTCAAAGCTCCACCCTTCAGCAGAATCAGGCAAGATTCAGGCAGAAATGACCAGGGTAAAATTGCGATGCGATTGCCACAATGATCCTGCGGTTGAGTTTGTTGACTAGACTTAACCACAGCGCTTTTTCGGTAAGTCACTGCGACAGATAAGGAGCAACAATGGCAGAGCAACCCATTATCAAACTGCACGACGGCAATATGATGCCGCAGATCGGACTCGGTGTGTGGCAGGCGAGCATTGAGGATGCCCGTAACGCGATTGTGGAAGCATTGAAAGTCGGATATCGCTCCATCGATACCGCCGCTATCTACAAAAATGAGGAAGCGGTCGGCCAGGCGCTGCAGGACACCGATGTCGCACGCGAGGACATTTTCATCACCACTAAACTGTGGAATGACGACCAGCAGAACGGCCAGCAGGCGATCGAAACCAGTTTGAAGAAGCTGCAACTGGAGAGTGTCGATCTCTATCTGATGCACTGGCCGTGCCCTGAGAAAGATCATTACGTTGAAGCCTGGAAGAAGATGATTGAGCTGCAGCAACAGGGCTTAACCAAGAGCATCGGCGTCTGTAACTTCCATGAAGCGCACCTCAAACGTCTGATCGATGAGACTGGCGTGTCGCCGGTGGTGAACCAGATTGAGCTGCATCCGATGCTGCAACAGCGCACCCTGCACGCCTGGAATGCGCTGCATCAGATTCAAACCGAATCCTGGAGCCCGCTGGCACAAGGCGGTAAAGGGGTATTCGATCAGGAAATCATCCGCGAACTGGCGAAGAAGTATGGCAAAACGCCGGCACAAATTGTGATTCGCTGGCATCTGGATAGCGGACTGGTAGTGATTCCAAAATCTGTCACCCCGGAACGCATTCGCGAGAACTTCCAGGTGTTTGACTTCAGGCTGGAAAAAACCGAGATCAGCGAGATTACTAAGCTGGATAAGGGAAATCGTTTGGGGCCGGATCCGGAGAAGTTTAACGGTTGAGTCGGCATAGTTTAACCGCCTGCGGGTACAGCTCACGCGTGCTCGCCAACATTGGCGTGATAATGACTGTGCGGTCATGTGCCAGTCGCCTTTAATGAATGGCGACCTGGCAATTTGACGATATCTTGTAAGGTGCGCATCGCTGCGCACCTTTTTTCTTAAGGGACTGGATTGACCTGTAACTGCCCTGCCGTGCCGCGGTCGGCTAACTCCAGTGTCTGGCTGTAATACATAAACGGGAAGTGATCCGACGAACTCTGCGGGAAACTCACCAGCAGCTCCACATCACCATCCACCCACACCGTATCTTTCCAGCCGCGATCTTCACCCATCGGCTGCGCGCCATTGACGTTCTTAATCAGGAACATCACGCCCTGAATATGCAGCGACTGTGGACGATCGGCGTGAATAATCCAGCGTTCAAACGTGCCCTGCTGCACCGTCGTATCAATGCGGCTCATGTCCCACAGTGCGCCATTGATGCCTGGCACACTGTCGCCAATGCGGAATTCGCGGGTGCGCACCGCCACGCCATCCAGAATCTGATCGGCCAGTAGACGCATCGGCAGATTGTCAGTGACCAGCGGCAGTAAGCCGGTCGGACGCAGACTCAGCACCAGCGTGTTGGCGAGAATCGAGGAAGGTTCAAACAGACCGCGCAGGCGATCCATCAGCCCCGCCGCAGTGCCGGCGGTAATCGAGACTTCATCGCCCTGCGACATATCCACCAGCACTTCGCGGCGTTCACCGGGTGCCAGCGACAGCGTTTGCACCGCAACCGGCGCAGCCAGAAAACCCTGGTCGCTGGCAATCACGGTAAACGGGCGATTATCAGAGAAATTTAAATCAAAACGACGCGCGTTTGATGCGTTTAATAAACGTAAACGCACCCAGCCACGAGAAACCTCGATATACGGGTTTTGCACGCCATTCACCAGCAAGGTGTCGCCGAGGAAACCGCCATCGGAAGGTGGGTTATAAACCGGCGTAGCAAAGTTATCGAGGCGCTTGTCCTGAATAATCAGCGGGAAGTCATCGACGCCATAATGCTTAGGCAGCGGCAAGGCTTTGCTGACCTCATCCTCAATCAACCACATGCCTGCCAGACCGTTATAGACGTGCGGCGCCATACGATTCGGAGTATTAGCGTGATACCACAATGTGGAAGCACCCTGGCGAATCGGCAACACTGGCGCCCAGTCAACGCCCGCCGACATCAGGCGCGGTGCGCCGCCCATTAAGGCTCCCGGCACCTGCAAGCCGCTAACGGTCATCGCCACCGGCTCGTTGAGGCGGTTACTGTAGATCATCTTCACGTCATCGCCGCTGTAAACGCGTACCGTGGGTCCGAGGTACATGCCATTAATGCCCCAAACCGGCACTTTATTGCTGTTGCCGCTGAATGACCAATGGCTGCGTTGCAGCGTCAGAAATAGCGGCTGACCACGACGAGACTCAATCAGTGGTGGGATCGGCAGGGGCACATCGCCCATCGGGGCCGCAGCGTAGGCGGCATAAGGCATGCTACTGGAAGCCAGCGCAACACCGGCGGAAAGCTGAATAAACTGACGTCTGCTGCAAGACATAAAACTTCAGACCTTTTGAGCGTGGCGTGAGGACGCCGTGTCCATGTTGTTTTTGTTAGTGAGTTTTTTGCTGTGATGAGCACGGGGCAGAATCTCTGCCCCGTGGATGGCTAGAGTTTACCGCTTTTTTCGCGTTCGGCGACTTCGGCGTTCAATTCTTCCAGCTTAGCAGACATTAATTCGCGGCAGTGGGTGGCTAACTTGCGCACCGAGGTGCTTTCAAACTGCTTAGTGTCGACCGGAGGCAGCATTTCAACTATCACCAGGCCGTTGTTCCAGCGGTTCAGTTTGATTTTGTCATGGGTGTTCGAGACCACAATCGGGATGATCGGCACGCCTGCAGCCACAGCCGCATGGAAGGCGCCGGTTTTGAAGGGCAGTAAACCACGTCCACGGCTGCGCGTTCCTTCCGGGAACATCCAGAAAGAGATGCGCTTTTTATTAAACTGCCCGACCAATTCACCGATGGTGCCGTGCGCTTTGGCGCGGTTGTCTCGATCAATCAGCAGGTTGCCGGTCAGCCAGTAGAGTTGACCGAAGAACGGGATCCACAGCAGGCTCTTTTTGCCGACGGTCACGGTGGTCGGCTGCACGATCTTGGCCGCCGTGATCATGTCATAGTTGTTCTGATGGTTAGCGATGTAAATCGCATTACCATAGCTCCCGGCATCAGCGGGTTTGCGCAGCTCAACTTTGACACCAAACACCGTCGACAGGCGACCTAACATATGGCCGAATGTCGCCACATGACGCGGGTTACGCGGTGAGAACAAACACCATATACTGCCGAAGATGCACACTAAAATCGAATAAATGATGACAATAATCGTGCGTAAAATTAGTAACATAGCTTCCTCAAGTTGGGCAATCCATTGCCTGTTCAGTCTTATTCTTCGCTACTCGCGTCACTTTTCGGGCGCGCTGGCGCATTCACTTCCACGCTATCAATACGCTGTAATCCGCGTGACACACTGCCACGGCGGCCACGATCGGCACGCACTTTTTGCAGGTCTTCATCGCGCATAATCAGCTTACGCTTGCCGACGTAGAGAGTGAGTGAACTGCCCGGCGGCAAGATTAACAACCATTGCAGTTTGTCCACGCCAGCGGCAGCATCCGCTGATGGGATGGAGATGATTTTATTGCCTTTGCCTTTCGACATCTGTGGCAGATCGCTCACCGGGAACATCAGCATACGACCGGCCTGAGTGATCGCCAGCAGCATGTCATCGCCGGAGTGCACCGCCATCGGCGTCATCACTTTGGCATTTTCCGGCAGCGTCAGCAGCGCTTTACCGGCACGGTTGCGCGAAATCAGATCGGCAAAGGTGCAGATAAAGCCGTAACCGGCATCGGAGGCCATCAGCAGTTTCTGATCGTCCGCTTCCATCAACACCTGTTCAAATGCAGCACCTGGCGGTGGCGTCAGCTTGCCGGTCAGCGGTTCGCCCTGCCCGCGCGCCGATGGTAACGAGGTCGGGTCCAGTGTATAGCTGCGGCCGGTGGAGTCGATAAAGGCCACCGGCTGATTGCTCTTACCGCGTGCGGCAGCAAGATAGCTATCGCCAGCCTTATAGCTGAGCCCGGTAGGATCGATATCGTGCCCTTTGGCACTGCGCACCCAACCCATCTGCGACAGCACAATGGTGACCGGCTCGGCACTCACCAGCTCGGTTTCGCTCAATGCTTTGGCTTCTTCGCGCTCATGCAGCGGTGAACGGCGAGCGTCACCGTACGTCTGGCTATCGGCTAACAGCTCTTTCTTCAGCAGGTTGCTCATCTTGCGCTCGGACGCCAGAATCGCCTGCAGCTGATCGCGCTCTTTCTCCAGTTCCGCCTGCTCACCGCGAATCTTCATCTCTTCCAGTTTGGCGAGATGGCGCAGTTTCAGTTCCAGAATGGATTCGGCTTGCGTGTCGCTGAGTTCAAAGCGCGACATCAACACCTGCTTGGGTTCGTCCTCGGTACGGATGATGTGAATCACTTCATCAATATTGAGGAACGCCACCAGCAAACCTTCGAGGATATGCAGGCGGCGCAGCACGCGATCTAAGCGATAGTTCAGGCGGCGTGTCACGGTATCGCGACGGTACACCAGCCATTCAGACAGGATTTCCAGCAGGTTTTTCACCGCCGGACGGTTATCCAGTCCGATCATATTCAGGTTAACGCGATAGCTCTTTTCCAGATCGGTGGTGGCGAACAGATGATTCATCACCTGCTCCACATCCACACGATTAGAACGCGGCACAATCACCAGACGCGTTGGGTTCTCATGGTTGGATTCATCACGCAGATCTTCGACCATCGGCAGCTTTTTATTGCGCATCTGGTTGGCGATCTGCTCCAGCACGCGTGCACCGGAAACCTGGTGCGGCAGCGCGGTGATCACCACATCGCCATCTTCTTTCTTCCACACCGCGCGCTGACGGATCGAACCGCGCCCGCTTTGGTAGATTTTGCGGATCTCGCTGCGCGGGGTGATGATCTCGGCTTCGGTCGGATAATCCGGGCCCTGCACAATATCCAGCAACTCATCCAGCGTGGTATCGGGTTTGTCGATCAGCTTCACCGCCGCTTCCGCAACTTCACGCAGGTTATGCGGTGGGATATCGGTGGCCATGCCCACGGCAATACCGGTGGTGCCGTTCAGCAGGATGTTCGGCAGGCGTGCCGGCAACATTTTCGGCTCCTGCATGGTGCCGTCAAAGTTCGGGATGTAATCGACCGTGCCTTGTCCCAACTCGCCCAGCAAAATCTCGGCATATTTGGAGAGGCGTGACTCGGTGTAACGCATCGCGGCGAAGGATTTGGGATCATCCGGTGCACCCCAGTTTCCCTGACCATCCACCAGCGGATAGCGATAGGAGAACGGCTGCGCCATTAACACCATCGCTTCGTAGCAGGCGCTGTCGCCGTGCGGATGGTATTTACCTAATACGTCACCGACGGTACGCGCAGATTTTTTGAATTTGGCGCTGGCATTGAGGCCCAATTCCGACATCGCATACACAATACGGCGCTGCACCGGCTTGAGGCCATCGCCGATATACGGCAGTGCGCGGTCCATGATCACGTACATGGAGTAGTTCAGGTACGCGTTTTCCGTAAATTTGTGCAGGGCAAGACGCTCTGCACCATCCTGCGTCAATTCGCTCATTAAGCTCGCATCCTCACTTCGTGGCCCGCAACGGCGGGGCATCCGGCGCTCATTTGGCGAGGATAGTACCTTATTCGTGCGAGTTAGTCACAGGGAAGCCAATGGCCACCAGCAGAATCGTATTGCGTTAAATAACGTGATATTGGTCAGGAAATTAAAAAGGAATGAGATCAGCATCACAATGAATATAGCGATTAATATGTGAGCAGGATCTCAATTAATTATTAATAATTTCAGGTGTATTAAAGCTGTCCGTAATCATGGACAACATTTAGTATTGTTGCTTACGCCGTCCTTTTCTAAATTCATACTCCATAAGACACAAATATTGCGCTCCTGATTTCTGGCATGAAGAAATAGATAACGAGGAAATAATCTTAAAAACGCTTTGCCAAAATAAAGGGTGACCGAATGCAAATACTGACTTCGCGACAACACCGTTTAGTCAAACTGCTGTTGCAACATGCTGCACCGCAGCCGATCAGAGAATTAGCCTTACAGCTGGGCGTATCAGAAAAGACCATTCAACGCGATTTACAGTGGCTGGAGAGCTGGCTCGGCAGCTGGTCACTGACGCTGGAGAAGACTCCAGGACGCGGTGTGCGCTTACGGGTTGATGATATCCAGCAGCGGTTACAACTGGAACAGCAGCTCAACGGCGATGAAAGCAGTGCTGATGCGCTGGGGCAAAACAGCCGTCGGGTGAAGATTGCGTCGCAGCTGCTGAGCGATGCACCGCGTGTGACCTCAATCAGCAAACTGTCAGAGCGCTATTTTATTAGTCACGCCTCGATAGTGAACGACCTGAAAGTGATTGAAGAGTGGCTGCAACCGTTGGGTTTGACGCTGCAACGCGGGCCAGCCGGTACGCACATTGAAGGCAATGAGCAGACGCTGCGCCAGGCAATGGTCTCACTGATCAATGACGTGATGCAGCAAAACGTCGCTGGCACGCCGCTGTTGCCGCGCCTCGATCCCGGTAGCCAGCAGGCGCTGGTGCATTATTTTGGCGATGAGGATGTGGCTTTTGTGCAGGCGCTGCTGCAACAGATGGAGCAGCAACTCAGTTACCCGTTAGGCGATGCCTGGTATCTGAATCTCTGTACTCATATTCTGATCATGATGCACCGTATGGCGCAGGGCAATGCGCTGGCACTGGAAACACTCACCACGGTTCAGGATCTCGATCAGCGCATTTTGCTTATCGCGCAACAGATGGTGGTGCAAATCGAGCAGCGGATGTGTTGTGCCCTTCCCGCTGATGAAGTCGGTTTTATTTATCAATATATTGTCTCGTCCGGCATTGTGGTGGAAGAACGTGGCGATAATGCGCCGATGCACAATCAATTTTCTACCGCAGAGTCCGTAAAAATAACCTGTGAATTAATCGATCGTTTTTCGGCTTTTATTCAGCAGGACTTAGCGCAGGACCGATTATTATTCGACGGTTTATTGGTGCATATAAAGCCATTATTAAATCGACTCAAATATCATATTCATATTCGCAATCCCCTGCTGGAGGATATTCAGCAGGAAATGAAGGGGATATTTTCCTTAACGCAGCAGGCGATGCAATTAACCGCTCACACTTATGGGCTATCGCCGGTGGCTGACGACGAAATTGGTTATCTCTGCGTGCATTTCCAGGCGGCGCTGGAGCGGCAAATTGCCCATAAACGCATTCTGGTGGTGTGTTCCAGCGGCGTGGGGACTTCGCATCTGCTGAAGAGTCGTATCTTGCGGGCGTTCCCTGACTGGGAAATTGCCGGTGTGGTCTCCGCCAGCAATCACGCCGCGTTTTGTCAGAACCAGACCGTGGATTTAGTGATCACCACTATCCATCTCAACGCCGGACCGATTCCGGCTGTGTATGTGAGTGCATTTTTTAACGATGACGATATCCGGCGGGTCACTGACGCCATGATTGGCAGCCAGCTGCCGGACGGCGCGCACTGCGCGTTGGCTGAACATTAATTGAATGAGGTAAAACCCATGGATATTTCCCGCATTCTGACGCCACGCCGCGTTAACCTGGCACTGACTGCCACCACCAAAGAAGAGGTGATTCACCAGCTCACCGATCTGCTGTATCAGGACGGCGCCATCACCGATCGTGAGGCGTTTATTGAAGACGTCTGGCTGCGTGAAGCTGAAGGTTCGACGGGTTTCGAAAACCACGTGGCCATCCCTCACGGCAAATCAGCCGCCGTCCAACACACCACACTCGCCATTGGTCGTACCCAACAGGATATCCCCTGGGAAACGCTCGATGGCAGCCAGGTGCGCTGCATCATCCTGTTCGCGGTGCGACTGGAAGATCAGAACACCACCCATATTCGCCTGTTGTCGCAGGTGGCCAGCGCGCTGGCCGATGATGAGGTGATAGCCCAACTGCTGGTGGAAAACGACCCCAGCAATATCATCCGGCTGTTTAGCCAGTACGCCGAAACCGACCTCTGTTAATACCCTAACTCTTTGAGGTGACACATGAATATCGTCTGTGTAGCGGCCTGCACGGCAGGCATCGCGCATACCTATATTGCGCGTGAAAAACTGATCAAAGGCGCTCATGCACTGGGCCACACCATCCACGTCGAAACGCAAGGCACCATTGGCACCGAAACGGCGCTCACGCGAGAAGATATCGCCGCTGCTGACGTGGTGATCCTTGCCATCGACGTGAAGATCAACGGCGAAGAGCGCTTTCAGGGCAAACCCATCGTGCGAGTGAAAACCGAAGTGGTGATCAAGTCACCGGTTAAATTCCTCGAAAAAGTGGCGGATTCACTGGCGCGTGCCTGAGGAGATCCACCATGAACGAAAACAAACGTCAGTACGGGCAGGAGATCAAAGGTCACTTGCTCACCGGGATCTCCTGGATGATCCCGCTGATCGTCGCCGCCGGGATCTGCATCGCGCTCGGCCAGGTGATCGGTGGGCCGGATGTTGGTAAGCACCCCGGCACTATCGCCTGGATGCTGAATCAGATCGGCGGTTGGGGTATGGGGCTGATCGTGCCGTTGATCAGTGCCGCCATCGCCTACTCCATCGCCGATCGTCCCGGCTTTGCGCCCGGTTTGATCATCGGCTTTATCTGCGGCCAGATCGGCACCGGTTTTATCGGCGGCATGCTCGGCGGTTTCCTGGTGGGCTACACGGTGCTGCTGCTGCGCCGCACCATCAAGCTGCCGCAGTCGATGCAGGGATTGATGCCGATTATGGTGCTGCCCGTACTGAGCACCATTATTGCCGGGCTGTTGATGATGACCTTCATCGGTCAGCCGATTATCTGGCTGCAGAAGGCGCTGATTCACCTGCTGGAGTCGATGCAGGGCGGTTCTAAGTTTGTGCTGGGTGCGGTGCTGGGCGCGATGGCGACTTTTGACTTCGGTGGCCCCGTCAACAAGACCATGTCGCTGTTCGCCGACGGCATGCTGGTCGACGGGATTTACGGCCCGGAAGCGGTGAAGTTTGTCGGATCGATGATCCCGCCGTTCGGCATCACGCTGTCTTATCTGCTGACGCGCCATAAGTACACCAAAGCAGAGAAAGAGGCGCTGAAAGCCGCGTTTCCGATGGGGATCTGCATGATCACCGAAGGGGTGATTCCGATTGCGGCGCGTGACCTGCTGCGCGTGGTGGGCAGCTGCGTGGTGGCTTCAGCCATTGCCGGTGGGCTGATTATGGTGTGGGGCGTCGAAGCACCGGTGCCACACGGCGGGATGTTTGTGGTGCCGCTGTTTACCAAACCGCTGATGTTCTGTCTGGCGCTGGGTATCGGCACCGTGGTGTGCGGCGTGATGCTGTCGCTGATGAAAAAACCGGTGACGCAGGCAGATGAAGAGTTCGATGACGTGGAAGCCCCCGGCGTCCGCGACGAAGAGATCAAATTCACACTGGAATAAGGAGCCACCATGTTTGCCATGATGAACGACCTGATTCAGACCGCCGCCAAACAGCAGTATGCCGTGCTGGCGATCAATTGCTTTAACCTTGAAACCGCGCGGGCGGCTATTCAGGCCGCCGAACAACAGCGCGCCCCGTTGATCCTCAACGTCTATCAGGGTCACAGCCAGCACTTCCCCCCTGCTGTGGCCGTGCCGCTGGTGCAGGCGCTGGCGAAAGACGCCACCGTGCCGGTTGCGCTGGCGCTGGATCACGGCAAGGCCTTTCCGCTAATTGGTCAGGCATTCCGCGCCGGGTTCACTGGGCTGATGATCGATGCTTCCGCCGATCCGCTGGCCGAGAACATTCGCCAGACCGCAGCGGTGGTGAAAATGGCGCACACCGCTGGCGTTTGCGTTGAAGGCGAGCTGGGGCATATCGCCGATGCGCCGACCTACGAGTTAGCCGATGCCTCCGTGAAAATGACGCAGGTTGCCGACGTGCTGCCGTTTATCGAGCAAACCGATATCGATTTACTGGCGATTTCGGTGGGCACCGCGCACGGGCTTTATCCAGCGGGCGTGAAGCCGAAGATCGATTTCCAGCGTTTGCAGGAACTGCATGCGGTTTCAACCCGCCCACTGGCGCTGCATGGTGGTTCAGGCACACCCGCCGAGGATATCCGCCGCGTCAGCCAGTACGGCGTGGCCAAGATTAACGTCGGCGCCGCGGTGTTTGATGCCGGGAAGAATGCGGTGGAGCAGGCACTGAAACAGCATCCGCACGCAGAGCTGGCCGATCTGCTGGGGCTGATGGAATCCGCCTGCCGCGAGGTGGTGATTGAGTATCTGAGCTGGTCGGGATCGGCTGGCAAAGCGTAATGCGCGAACGCATCAAGTCGCCATAAATGGCGACCCTACAAGGTAAGGTGCAATCGCCCCCCCTGTAGGGTGCGCATTTATGCGCACCGTTTAAATGGACGCACGAAATTAATCGCATTTATGCGCACCGTTTAAATCGACGCACGTGATTCATCGCATTTATGCGCACCGGTAAGGGCGCGCAGGTAATCGGTATTTAATGCATTTCCCTTAAATCCATCATCGGGTCGGCGCACACGTCGGCTCTGGTAAAACTCACGTTGAGGAAATATTAACATGTTGATTTCAATGAAAGAGATGTTGGCACCGACTCGTGAACACCGCTACGCCATCGGCGCATTTAACGTGGCAGACAGCTGCTTTATCCGTGCCGTGGTGGAGGAAGCCGAAGCCACCAACACCCCGGCGATCATCTCGATTCACCCGAGTGAACTGGAGTTCGTCACCGATGAGTTCTTTGGCTATGTGCGTGAACGCACGCTGAAGAGCAAAGTGCCTTTCACCATCCACCTCGATCACGGCGCATCGATTGCGCAGGTGCTGCGCGCCATCCAATGTGGATTTACGTCGGTGATGATCGACGGATCGCTGCTGCCGTATGAAGAGAACGTGGCACTGACCAAAGAAGTAGTGAAACTAGCACATTCAGTGGGCGTGTCAGTGGAAGGCGAACTCGGCACCATCGGTGATACCGGCACCACCGTGGAAGGCGGCGTCAGCAAGGTGATCTATACCGAACCGGCGCAGGCGGAAGATTTTATCCAGCGCACCGGCGTCGATACCCTGGCAGTGGCGATTGGCACCGCGCACGGCATCTATCCAAAAGATATGAAACCGGAACTGCAGATGCACATCCTGAGAGACATTGCGCAGCGCACCACCATTCCGCTGGTGCTGCATGGTGGTTCAGCCAACCCGGATACGGAGATTGCCGAAGCAGTGACGCTGGGCGTGGGCAAAATCAATATTTCCAGCGACATGAAGTACGCCTACTTCGCCAAACTGCGTGAGATTCTGGCACGTGAAACCTGGTGGGATCCAAACGTGATTTACCCGGAAGCCATTACCGCCGCCAAAGCGGTGATTCGCTACAAGATGAATCTGTTTGGTGGATTGGGTAAAGCGAGTTTGTATCGTTGATTCTCCTGGTGCGCATCAATACGCACCGAACAAACGTAAGGTCGCCATTTATGGCGACCTGGTCATTTTTTATTTGAACACACCCAGCCACTGCGAGGCGATCTGCGCATATTCGCCGGTGGCGGTGCTGAGATGCAGCCATTGATCGACGTACAGTTTCCAGCTCATATCATCACGCGGGATCATGTAAGCTTTCTCACCGTATTGCATCGGCTTATCCGGATTGATGGCGCAAAGCGTCGGGTAATGCTTCATCTGGAACAGCGCTTCGGACGCATCAGTGATCATCACATCGGCTTTCTTATCCACCAGCTGCTGGAAAATGCCGACGTTATCGGCCAGCTGCAGCGTCGATTGCGGCAAGTGGCTATGCACAAAGGCTTCATTGGTGCCGCCAGCCGGTTCAATCACCCGCACGCTCGGCTTATTGACCTGTTCAACCGTTTGATACTTATCTTTGTCATCGCAACGCACCAGCGGGATTTTGCCATCCACACCCAGCGGCTCGGCAAACCAGGCAATCTGCTGGCGTTTTAAGGTAACGGAAACGCCACCCAACGCAATATCACACTGCTTCGCCACAAAATCATCACTCATGGTTTTCCAGGTGGTCGGCACCCATTGCACTTTCGCGCCCAGACTCGCCGCCAATGACTGCGCCATGCTGATATCCAGCCCTTCATACTGCCCATCACTGCGCAGATAGCTGTAAGGCTTGTAATCGCCGGTGGTACAGACTTTCAGGGTTTTACTGCTACGAATTTCATCGAGGTGGGATTGCGCCTGAGCAGCGCCCGTCACCAGAAGTAATGCACTCAGTATCGCGGTTTTCATGGGTTCTTCTTTTATATGTTGATGTTGGTTTACGTACGGATTGTTGCATAGCCCTCCGCATTATTGCTTTATTAGCAAAAGTCTTGTGATCAATCACGCATTTTTCTGCCTCGCCTGCGCGCGTACAGTGTGCGCCATCAACGGGAAACGGAGCGAATCATCCATGAGCAATATTTTAATCATCGACGGCGGTAAAACCTTTGCCCACTCGAAAGGCGAACTGAATCACACCCTCACTGACGTGGCGGCCAGCCAACTGCGCGATCTGGGCCATAACGTGGTTGTCACCCTTGCTGACAGCGACTACAACGTGGCAGAAGAAGTGCAGAAATATCTCGACAGCGATGTAGTGATCTATCAGATGCCAGGTTGGTGGATGGGCGAACCGTGGACGGTTAAAAAGTACATTGATGACGTGTTCACCGAAGGCCACGGTTCACTGTATGCCAGTGACGGCCGCAGCCGCAGCGATGCGGGCAAGAAATACGGTTCGGGCGGTCTGATTCAGGGCAAAAAGTATATGTTGTCGCTGACATGGAATGCGCCACTGGAAGCGTTTAACGACCCTGAGCAGTTCTTTGAAGGCGTCGGCGTTGACGGTCTGTATCTGCACTTCCACAAAGCTAACCAGTTCCTCGGCATGGAAGCTTTGCCGACCTTTATCTGTAATGATGTGATCAAGATGCCGGACGTGCCGCGCGATATTGAACGTTATCGGACTCATCTCAGCCAGATTTTTGCTTAACTGTAAGCACACCGGGAAAAGAGGAAGCGCTATGTTAACTGTTGTTGCAGAAATTTGTGTCAAACCAGGTCGTCGCCATGTGGTACTGGATGCCATCAATAAGCTGATCCCTACCGTACTGGAAGAGGAAGGTTGCCATCAGTACGATGCGCTGGTCGATCATCAGGCGCAGGTGCCGTGGAAGCAGAACTCACCGGATTCCATTTTCATGCTGGAACAGTGGGAATCGCTACGCCACCTTGAACAGCATCAGCAGATGCCGCACATGGATGCGCACCGCGCCATCATTAAAGATGATGTAGTGGATGTGAAAATCCTGGTATTAGAGCCGGTTCGCTAAACACCCAAGCCTCTGCCTGTGCAGGGGCTTTTTTATAACAGGCGATCTTGTTCTATCTTCTCGCGCAGAAAATCGAGAAAACAGGTAATGCGTGAGGTCAGAGATTGATTGCGGTAATACACGGCGTGAATCGGCAGGCGCAATTCACGCGTTTCCTGCTCTAACACCTGCACCAAATCCCCCCGCGCACGATCTTCCCGACTGACAAAATCAGACAAGCGCGCAATACCCTGTCCGGCTAACGCCAACTGGCGAAGCGTCTCGCCGCTGGATGCCGACAGCGTGGGCTTAATCTGCAAATACTCACCCTCACTTTGCCAAACAGGCCAGACATTGTGTGCATCCAACTGGCTGAAACCGAGCAGTTGATGGGCGGCTAACGCCTCTACCGTTGCAGGCTCGCCATGCTGTTGAAGATAAGCCGGACTGGCCACTAAGCGCGTGGCACTGCTGCCCAGCACGCGGGCGCGCAGCGTGGAATCACGAAGCTCTCCGACGCGAATCGCGATGTCGGTCTGCTGCTCCAGCAGATCGATCATGATGTCGTCGGTGTTCAGCTCCAGCTGAATCAGCGGATAGCGCTGACGAAACTCCGCCACCAGCGGCACAATCACGTGCAGCATAAACGGGGCGTTGGCATTAACGCGCAATCTGCCTGAAGGAATGTCGCGACGCTGGGCGATTTGCTCTTCGGCTAATTCCACCGACGAGAGGATCTGCCGCGCATGATCGAGGAAGATCAGTCCTTCCTCGGTGAGCGCGAGACGCCGCGTGGTGCGGTGCATCAGGGTCGTTTGTAACTTACTTTCGAGGCGGCTCAGTGCCCGACTGATGCCTGAGCTGGTTTGATCGAGTTGCTCTGCAGCAGCGGTAATCGATCCGCTGTCCACCACCGCCACCCAGGCGCGCAGCTCTTCCAGTGTGATTTTCACGTTCTGTTCTCCGGGGCTCGCCCTAAATAACAAAGGACGCCGTAGCGTCCTCTGTGATTAAGCTTCCAGGTCGGCGAGATCGCCTTTTTCCTGTAGCCAGTTACGGCGATCTTCAGAACGTTTCTTCGCCAGCAGCATGTCCATCACACGCAGCGTTTGCTCGACGTCTTCATCACTCACCGTCAACTGCACCAGACGGCGCGTGTTAGGATCGAGCGTGGTTTCACGCAGCTGCAGCGGGTTCATTTCACCCAGACCTTTGAAGCGCTGCACGTTCGGTTTGCCTTTCTTGCGCTTCAGCTGCTCCAGCACGCCCTCTTTCTCATCTTCATCTAACGCGTAGAAGACTTCTTTACCGAGATCGATGCGATAGAGCGGAGGCATCGCCACGTACACATGGCCATGCTGCACCAGTGAGCGGAAGTGCTTCACGAACAGTGCGCACAGCAAGGTGGCGATGTGCAAGCCATCGGAGTCCGCATCCGCGAGGATACAGACTTTGCCGTAACGCAGCTGGCTCAGATCTTCACTGTCAGGATCGATACCGATCGCCACCGAGATATCGTGCACTTCCTGCGAGGCCAGCACTTCATCCGAGGACACTTCCCAGGTGTTCAGGATCTTACCTTTGAGCGGCATGATCGCCTGATATTCACGATCGCGCGCCTGCTTGGCGGATCCACCTGCTGAGTCCCCTTCCACCAGGAAGAGTTCGGTACGATTCAGATCCTGTGCGCTGCAGTCTGCCAGTTTGCCCGGCAGTGCCGGCCCGCTGGTGAGCTTTTTACGCACCACTTTCTTGGCGGCGCGCATACGACGCTGGGCACTGGAGATCGCCAGTTCAGCGAGCATTTCAGCGGCTTGCACGTTCTGGTTCAGCCACAAGCTGAACGCATCTTTAACGATAGCCGAGACGAATGCCGCGCACTGACGTGAAGAAAGACGTTCTTTGGTCTGACCGGCAAACTGCGGATCCTGCATTTTTACCGACAGGACATAGGCACAGCGTTCCCAGATATCTTCTGCCGACAGTTTTACACCGCGCGGCAGGATATTGCGGAATTCACAGAACTCACGCATGGCATCCAGCAGACCCTGACGTAAACCATTAACGTGCGTCCCGCCCTGCATGGTTGGGATCAGGTTGACGTAGCTTTCGGTCAGCAGTTCACCGCCTTCCGGCAGCCACAGCAGCGCCCAATCCACCGCTTCTACATCACCGGCAAAGCTACCCACAAAGGCTTTTTCCGGCAAGGTGGGCAGGCCATTGACCGCTTCTGCTAAGTAATCAGAGAGGCCACCATGATAGAGCCACGTTTGTTCGGTATCGTTGACCTTGTCTTTAAACACGATCTCCACGCCCGGACAGAGTACGGCTTTGGCTTTCAGCACGTGCGTCAGGCGTGAAACGGAGAAGCGTGGGCTGTCGAAGAAACTTTCGTCTGGCCAGAAATGGACGCGCGTGCCGGTATTACGCTTGCCAACGGTGCCAGTAACGGTGAGATCCTGCACTTTATCGCCATTTTCAAACGCGATGTCATACACTTCGCCATTACGACGCACGGTGACTTCAACACGTTTTGACAGGGCGTTAACCACCGAAATCCCCACGCCATGCAGGCCGCCGGAGAACTGGTAGTTTTTGTTGGAGAATTTACCGCCCGCATGCAGACGGCATAGAATCAGCTCAACCGCTGGTACGCCCTCTTCCGGGTGAATATCCACCGGCATCCCGCGACCGTCATCAATGACTTCCAGTGACTGATCCGCATGCAGGATCACTTCCACGCGTTTGGCGTGACCGGCCAGCGCCTCATCGACACTGTTATCGATCACTTCCTGGCCCAGATGGTTTGGGCGCGTGGTATCGGTGTACATCCCCGGACGACGACGCACCGGTTCAAGGCCGGTTAAGACCTCAATGGCATCGGCATTATAACTTGATTGGCTCATCGTAACTGTCTGATTAGCAATAGGAATAGGGGTCCATCTCGCAGCAATCAGGGAGCGTTTAATCCCAGAAAATCAATGATCTGCGCAAAATGGCGTTCGAATCCGATATAAGCATGATTGCCACCCTCTTCGACCGTCTGGCGGCATGCGCTGTAGTATTCCAGCGCCTGGCGGTAATCGAGCACTTCATCGCCGGTCTGTTGCAGCAGCCAGAGTAAATCGGGCGCTTCGAGAGGGTCAATCTGCATGACTTTCAGATCGTAAATGTGGCGTGACTCTAACACATATTGCTGGCCGGTGTAGGGATTACGGTTTTCACCGAGGTAATCCACCAGCAGCTCAAACGGGCGTACCGCCGGATTGACCACCACCGCAGGCAGCATAAAGCATTGCGACAACCAGGTAGCGAAATAGCCCCCGAGTGACGATCCTACCAGGCCGAGCGGTTCACCCGCATATTGCATCACCAGTTCTTCCAGCATGCTGGCAGCTTCGGCCGGAAAAGTGGGCAGTTGCGGCACCAGCACGTCGATATGCGGATGCTGTTCCGCCATCCACTGTTGCAGTTCCATGGCTTTGGCCGATTGCGGAGAGCTGTTAAATCCATGCAAATAGATCAGCGCCGCCATTGCTTAGTAACCTTCGGAATCGAGATCGGGACGGAACAGATTGCTTTGCAGTCGATTCACTTCGGTCTCCAGCACGCCGTCGGCTTTGAGGGTTAACCAGCGCCAACCCGGTGCCACGTCATCAATGGCGAAGTTGGTGCAATGCGGTTTGAATTGTACGCAGGTCGAAGGAGAAGCCAGCACGCGACGGCCATGCCAGTCGAGATCCAGCTCCTGATGAATGTGGCCACATACCAGATTACGCGCACGCGGGAAGTGTTGCAGCACCACTTCTAATTGATGGGGATTGCGCAGGCTGTGCTGATCCAGCCAGGTACAGCCGGAAGCAAGCGGATGATGGTGCAGCAGCACCAGCGTATGGCGCTCAGGAT
Source organism: Pantoea sp. alder81 (assembly GCF_020179835.1). Lineage (GTDB taxonomy): Bacteria > Pseudomonadota > Gammaproteobacteria > Enterobacterales > Enterobacteriaceae > Pantoea. The sequence continues at coordinate 97,401 of NZ_JAIUDA010000008.1, forward strand.
GCTTGCGCAGGGCTTTATCCAGCCACTCCAGCTGATACTCGCTCAACATGCCATGCGGCACACCAAAGACCTGGCTATCCAGCAGCACCAACTGCCAGTGTTCACCCAGCAGCACATGTTTATCCGCAGCGATGCCAGCATCGGCGAGCGTATTCACCATGGCGGGTTGAAAATCGTGATTACCCGGCAGCCAGACACACGGCTTCGGCAGGCGTGTAATGCCCGCTACAAAGTGTTGATAAGCTTCGACGGTGTGATCCTGGGCGAGATCGCCAGTGGCGATAATCAAATCATAATCGCGCTGTTGCGCCATGATGGCGTCCAGCACCGCATCAAAACTCGACCAGGTATTTACCCCAAGCAGCGATTGATGTTTTCCTGCAAAAAGATGGGTATCCGTGATTTGTAAAATCCTGATATCGGCCCCATTTGCCGCAGGAAGAGTAAGCAGGCTATCCAAAGCGTTTCCTTTCTCTCCACGCCATAGTTGTATGCTATCAGCAGACCGGCACAGCTACTGCACCGTGCGCCAGACAATAGCGCAACCAATCTGCAAGAAACTGGTTAATCTGATGTTTTTCATCGCGCTGATGCAGTTTTTTATTAGGGTAATCATAGCGCGCTTTGAAACGATAGATCTGCTGAGTGGAACACACTTCAGCGACCATCGCATCATGGTACAGCCGAACGGACATGGATGGCAGACTCCAGTAACTCACTGCCGGAGCCACCTGGCGAATCTCCACCAGCGTGGTATAACGCGTCGACTCCTGAATAGTCAGCTGATAACGAGCGCCGCTCACCTGATAAACCACCGACTCGCCTGCCTCGTCATTACGCGGCAGCAGGCGACGCAGCTGGGCGAAATTGGTTTCGCACAGACGCATCATTTCGGGAAAGTCAGGGGTATAGCGCTGTTTCATTTTAGCTTCCACTCTTGTCGTAGTTTTTCATGGTGCAACGCCAGCCATTGCAGAGCGATGACAGATGCCGCGTTATCAATAATCCCCTCTTCCACCCAGCGATAAGCCTGTTCGCGGCTCACCACATGGACAAGAATATCCTCATTCTCTTCCTCCAGCCCGTGATTTCCCTCTGCCAGGCTGGCATCCACTTCGCCCACCAGCACCGACAAACGTTCAGACGTTCCGCCAGGGCTGGCTAAGTAATTCACTATCGGTTTGACGCGCCCCACCTTGAGGCCCGCTTCTTCTACTGCTTCACGTCGCGCCACATCTTCCGGCGTTTCACCGGGTTCAATGATACCGGCCACCATTTCCAGCAGCCAGGGCGTTGGGCTGGAATCATAAGCCGGGATGCGGATCTGTTCGATCAGCACCACTTCGTCGCGTAAGGGATCATAGGGTAGCAGCACGGCGGCGTGTCCGCGCTCAAAAACTTCGCGTACCACTTCACCGCTCATCTCACCATTAAAGCGGCGATGACGGAAACGGTAGCGGACGATGGAAAAAAAACCATCGTAGCGTGTATCGCGTGCAATAATTTCTACATCGTTTTTTGTGAAAGTCACAGGGGATTTTTTTTCACTCGCCATCATCTGGTTCCTTATGCAGATTGGGATGGAGCGAAGAAAAGCCAAACCTGGTGCTCCGTCCGAGTGGTTCTTTCTGAATTATTTACGTAAATTAGGGGAAGAAGGCACGTTCAGCCAACTTATCTCTGACGCCGCCTCTGTAGAATCGGCGATTATTTTTTGGCTTACCTGCAGCACTACCAGTGCAATTTGCTGCAACAAAAGGAATGCAAATGAAAAAACTGCTCCCACTTTTTATTGGGTTGAGCCTGGGCGGGTTTAGCCTTGCCAGCCAGGCAGAGAACCTGTTGCAGGTTTACCAGCAGGCGCGCCTTAGCAACCCGGATCTGCGTGCTTCAGCCGCTGACCGTGATGCAGCCTTTGAGAAAATTAACGAAGCGCGTAGCCCTTTACTGCCACAGTTAGGTCTGGGCGCAGATTATACCTATAACAACGGCTACCGTGACAGCAGCGGTCTTCATTCCAACACGACCAGCGCTTCACTGCAATTAACACAAACCATTTTCGATATGTCGAAATGGCGTGCGCTGTCACTGCAGGAAAAAACCGCCGGGATTCAGGATGTCACCTATCAGGTTGCACAACAGGATCTGATTCTGAATACCGCAACTGCGTATTTCAACGTGTTGAAGGCGATTGATACCCTTTCTTACACAGAAGCGCAGAAACAATCGATCTACCGTGAACTGGATCAAACCACCCAACGCTTCAACGTGGGCCTGGTGGCGATCACTGACGTGCAGAACGCCCGTGCGCAGTACGACAGCGTGTTGGCTAACGAAGTGACCGCGCGCAATAACCTTGATAACGCGGTGGAATCGCTGCGTCAGATCACCGGTATGGATTACCTGGCACTGGCGTCACTGAATATCGATCGTTTTAAAACCGCACGTCCTGATGCCGTTGCAACGCTGTTGAAACAGGCGGAAAGCCGCAACCTCAACCTGTTATCTGCACGTTTGAGCCAGGATCTGGCGCGCGAGCAGATTCGCTCTGCGGAAACCGGCCATATGCCAACGCTGGATCTGACTGCCTCCACCGGTATGTCTAACAGCAAATATGGCGGTAGCCGTGCGAACCAGAGTTCTGGCACCACGGATTCCATCACTGGTTCTAACCAGGTTGGCCTGAGCTTCACCATGCCACTGTACAGCGGTGGTTCGGTGACCTCGCAGGTGAAACAGGCGCAGTACAACTTTGTCGCCGCCAGCGAGCAGCTGGAAGGTGCACATCGTAGTGCGATCCAGACCGTGCGTTCTTCCTTCAACAACGTCAATGCGTCGATCAGCAGCATTGATGCTTACAAGCAGGCCGTTGTCTCTGCACAGAGCTCATTGGATGCAATGGAAGCCGGTTATCAGGTGGGTACCCGTACCATCGTTGATGTGCTGGATGCGACCACGACTCTGTTCAACTCCAAACAGCAGCTTTCTGATGCGCGTTACAGCTACCTGATCAACCAGCTGAACATCAAATATGCGCTGGGTACGCTGAATGAGCAGGATCTGCAATTGCTGAACAGCTCGCTGGGCAAAGAAATCACCACTGCACCTGAAATGGTCGCGCCGGAGAACAGCCAGCAGGCTTCACGTGTGGATAATGGTCCGAAAACCACTGCCCCGTCAGCCGCTGCGAAAGCACGCCCGGCTGCCGCTCACAGCAGCGGAAATCCTTTCGGTAATTAATCCCTAAGGGGCCGCTTGCGGCCCCTTTCGCATTCAAACGTATAACAACGTAAAGATCCCCCAGCCATCCGGCTTCTCGCTTCATTTTCCACCACTCATCACCTATTCTAAGCCCCACCTTTGGGCACAGGATGAAAATAATGAAACGGACTAAACATATTCGTCATGCCGCTTTTCGTAAAAGCTGGCAGGCACGCCATTTAACGCCAGTTGCACTCGCGGTGACCGCGGTGTTTATGCTGGCTGGCTGCGAACAGAGCGATGAAACTGTCTCGATGTATCAAAATGCGGATGATTGCGCGAAAGCTAACCCAAGCCAGAGCGCGCAATGTACCACTGCTTATAACGATGCGAAGAAAGAAGCCGAACGCACCGCACCGAAGTACGCTACGCGTGAAGATTGCGTTGCAGAGTTCGGTGAAAATCAGTGCCAGCAGACACCGGCTCAGGCAGGCGTAGGCACCACCAACAATGCCGAAGCGCAGCAGAGCGGTAGCTTCTGGATGCCATTGATGGCCGGTTACATGATGGGTCGTATGATGGGCGGCGGCGCGGGCTTTGCGCAGCAACCGTTGTTCTCTCCGAAAACGCCGAACAGCCCGGCTAACGGTCAGTTTGTCGATGCTTCAGGCAAAAACTACGGCACCGCAACATCAGGCCGCAGCATGAACGTGCCGAAAACGGCGATGGCGCCAAAACCGGCGACCACTTCCACCATCACCCGTGGTGGCTTCGGTGAGACCGTTGCGAAACAAAACACCATGCAGCGCAGCAATGCCACCAGCACCAATCGCAGCAGCACTGGCAGCAGCCGCTCGATGGGAGGCTAAGCCGCAGTATGCAACGTATTGCTATCAGCGAACGCCCGGACTGGCGCGAAAAAGCCAACGAATACGGCTTCCAGTTTCACACCATGTACGGCGAACCTTACTGGTGTGAAGACGCTTATTACCAGTTCACGCTGGCACAGGTTGAGCAATTAGAAGATACCACCGCTGAACTGCATCAGATGTGTCTGCAGGCGGTGGAAAAAGTGGTGAACAGTGATGAACTGCTCACCCGCTTCTGCATTCCTAAACATACCTGGGAATTCGTGCGTGACTCGTGGAAACTGCGCCAGCCGTCGCTCTACTCTCGTCTGGATTTAGCCTGGGACGGCAAAGGCGATGCTAAGCTGCTGGAGAACAACGCCGATACACCGACCTCTCTGTATGAAGCGGCCTTTTTCCAGTGGATCTGGCTGGAAGATCAAGCCAGGGCGGGCAACCTGCCGCAAGGGAGTGACCAGTTTAATAGCCTGCAGGAAAAGCTGATTGAGCGCTTTGCGGCGCTGCATCAGGAGCACGGTTTTAACTTGCTGCACTTTGCCTGCTGCCGTGACACCGAAGAAGATCGCGCCACCGTGCAGTACATGCAGGATTGCGCCACCGAAGCCGGTTTGCCGAACGAATTCCTCTATATCGATGAAATTGGATTGGGTGAAAGAGGACAGTTTACCGATCAGCACGATCAGGTGATCAGCAACCTGTTTAAACTCTATCCATGGGAATTCATGCTGCGCGAAGTGTTCTCTACCAAGCTGGCCGATGCCGGTGTGCGTTGGTTAGAACCGGCGTGGAAAAGCATTATCTCGAATAAAGCGCTGCTGCCGCTGCTGTGGGAGATGTTCCCTGATCATCCCAACCTGCTGCCCGCTTACTTTGCCGATGATAAAAATGCCCCGCAAATGGACAAGTACGTGGTGAAACCGCTGTTTTCACGTGAAGGTGCCAATATTCGCATCATCGAAAACGGTCAGGAGATCGCCAGTGCAGAAGGTCCGTACGGCGAAGAAGGGATGATCATTCAGCAGTTCTATCAATTGCCGAAGTTCGGCGACAGCTACACCTTGATCGGTAGCTGGCTGATTGACGATCAACCTGCTGGCATCGGCATTCGTGAAGATCGCGCGCTGATCACTCAGGATCTGTCACGCTTCTACCCGCATACCTTTATCGAATAAATTCTGTGCCGCCCGTGAGACACGGGCGGCCAGCGCGTTAACTCACCTGCACCGAAAGCATACTGATAGCGCCCATCTCCATCCCTTCCACCGGAATGCTGATCGACTCCTCATAGGCACGTGCGCCGAGGATATACAGCAGCGGCAGATAGTGCTCTGGCGTTGGGTTTGAGAGTTCTGCGCCCTCGTGCTGCAGATAATTCACCAACGGATGATCCGCTGCATCACCGGCAAAGCTCAAGTTCTCACGCACAAATTCATTGAAGCTTTCGGCCCACGGATAGCTTGTTGCCGCACCCTGCCAGCGCAGCATCCGCAAGTTATGTACCACGTTACCGCTGGCGACGATCATCACTCCTTCGTCACGCAGCGCCGCCAGTTTACGACCTAATTCGAAGTGCCACTCTGCCGGTTTCGTAGCATCAATACTCAACTGCACCACCGGGATATTAGCCTCCGGGTACATTTTCGCCAGCACGCCCCACGATCCGTGATCAAATCCCCACTCCTGATCAGCATGGACGTCAATCGGTGCCAGCAGATCGATCACCTGCTGTGCCAGCTCTGGTGAACCTGGCGCCGGATAGCGCACATCAAACAGCGCCTGCGGAAAACCACCAAAGTCATGAATGGTGCGCGGATTATTCATGGCCGTCACCGCCGTACCACGTGTGTACCAGTGCGCCGACACCGCCAGAATGGCGCGCGGACGTGGCAATGTTGCCCCCAGATGCTGCCATGCGCGGGTATAAGTATTGTCTTCCAGTACGTTCATCGGGCTGCCGTGACCTAAGAACAGGGCGGGCATACGGGTGTGGCTCATGATGGTTCCTCTGACGAAAGTGTCGCTTTATTAGCCGTTACGATACGCGCTTTCGTGCCGGGATTAACGCTGATAACTGTGATGATCTCTATCAGGGAATTTGAATAAGAATTTGCGGGGCAGATAAGTGACGATGATGGGGTTTTAAAGAGGCATTTTCGCGCGAAAAAAATCCGCAGCCTGTAAAAACCGCGGATCTTTTGATGACGATAACTGAGACTTAGCTTGCCTGACGCGTTTCGCGCTCGCGGCGATAAGCCACCAGATCTTCAATCGTGACCACCGGCATATCGTGTTGTTTGGCAAACACAATCGCCTCTGGCGCGTGCGCCATGCTGCCATCATCGTTGGTCAATTCGCACAGCACACCTGCGGACTTGAAGCCCGCCAGCGTCACCAAATCGATGGTCGCTTCAGTATGTCCACCGCGCGTCAGCACGCCGCCTTCACGGGCGCGCAGCGGGAAGACATGGCCAGGACGATTCAGATCGCTCGGTTTAGCGCCATCAGCAACGGCGGCACGAATGGTGGTAATGCGGTCTGCGGCAGAAACGCCGGTGGTGACACCTTCCGCCGCTTCAATGGTCACGGTGAAGCCGGTGCCATAGGAACTGGTGTTGGTTTCTACCATCATAGGTAGATCCAATTGCTGGCGGCGTTCTTCGGTGATGCACAGGCACACAATGCCGCTGCCGTGGCGAATGGTCAGCGCCATTTGCTCTACGGTCATAGTCTCGGCGGCAAAGATCATGTCGCCTTCGTTTTCACGATTTTCATCGTCGAGCACCATCACACCGCGACCGTTGCGCAGCGCATCAATGGCGCGTTCTACACGCTGTTCCGGCGTGCCAAATTCAGAAAGAAGCGTCTGATTCATGGTAAAAAACCTTATAAAAAATATATGAGTTACCAGAACCAGGGCGTGCTTAGGAGTGCGCAAATAATACACATGGCAAAAACGTGACGCGGGCGTAAGCCCGGCTGATGTCGTTACCCTCTCCCATCCGGACTCTAACCGTCGGCCCCGGAATTACACCGGGTCTGCTGACCTTTCACTTTGCAGCGAAAGCGCTCGCGGGCTTTCAGCCGAAACTGATTTACCGCCGGTGGGGAATTTCGCCCCGCCCTGAGAATAAGCGAGGTCACTATAACGCCAATCATCTGGACGGGCAATCGACAAAAGTGCAAATGCTTTTGCATTTACTGCGATGCGGAATTCAGGTTTAACCTTTTCGATTCAGGCATTACACTTAACCTTTGTTGAGTCGGAACACGTGCTGTTATCAGCCACCGCAACCAGGAAATCATCATGATCGACACGAAAAAAATTGAACAACTGGCTCGCCAGGTCCATGAAGCCATGCCAAAAGGGATTCGCGACTTTGGCGACGATGTCGAAAAGAAAATTCGTCAGGTGCTGCAGGCGCAGTTAACCCGCATGGATTTGGTGAATCGTGAAGAGTTTGATGTGCAGACGCAGGTACTGCTGCGCACGCGTGAGAAGCTGGCCGCACTGGAACAGCGCCTGGCAAAACTGGAGAGTGAGAGCCCTGCTGCACCGGCGCCTGCGGTGGTGACACCGGATCCGGCGGGTAAGATCGACACTCCGCAGTAAATAACTGACTCGCTGGGCGTATATCGCTCGCAAGCATTCGCTGAGCGTACATTGCTCACAGACAATAACAGGCGGCCTTTTGGTCGCCTGTTTAGTCAGAATACGTTTGCTTTGTCGCTCGCCGTTAGCGACTGCGAATCGCCTGGGAACTCAATGCTTGCCGTTAATGGCTACGAATCATTTGAAATCCCAGTGCTCGCTTTTAGTGACAGCGAACCATCTGGGATCTCAATACTCGCCGTTAGTGGCTGCGAATCGTCTTGATGATGTTAGAGGTGGAGATACCGTCTTCAAAGTTCAGCACACGCACGTCACCGCCGTTCGCCCAAACCTCTTTACTGCCCGCGATATCTTCCGGCTTGTAATCACCGCCCTTCACCAGCAAATCTGGCAATACACCCGCAATCAAACGCTGCGGCGTGTCTTCTTCAAACAGCACCACCCAATCCACCGCTTCCAGCGCACCCAGCACGATCATGCGGTTTTCCTGCGGGTTAACCGGACGGGTTTCACCTTTCAGACGTTTGGTTGAAGCATCGCTGTTCACCGCCACAATCAGGCGATCGCCCAGCTTACGTGCGTTGGCCAGATAAGAAACGTGGCCCGCATGCAGGATGTCGAACACGCCGTTGGTCATCACCACCTTCTCACCGCGCTGACGTGCCAGCGCCACAGCAGCTTTCAGCTCAGCTTCGGTCATCACACCAAATCCGCTATCCGGACGGGCGTGAATTGCATTTTCCAGCTCAACGGTGCTCACGGTTGACGTCCCGAGTTTACCGACCACTACGCCGGCTGCTGCATTGGCGAGGAAACAGGCTTCTTCCAGGCTATCGCCCGCTGCCAGCACGGCGGCCAGCACGCCAATCACCGTATCGCCTGCGCCGGTGACGTCATACACTTCCTGCGCTTGCGTTGGCAGATGTACCGGCGCTTTGCCTGGTTGCAGTAACGTCATGCCGTTTTCAGAACGGGTGACCAGCAGCGCAGAGAGTTCATAATCAGCGATCAGCTGCATGCCGCGGCTGACAATCTCTTCCACGGTTTTGCATTTACCCACCACGGCTTCGAATTCCGACAGGTTAGGCGTCAGAAGCGTAGCACCACGATAGCGCTCGAAATCGGTGCCTTTCGGGTCGATCAACACCGGCACGTTGGCTTCACGCGCCAGCTGAATCATAGTCTGCACGCTGCTTAACGCGCCTTTGGCGTAATCTGACAGCACCAATGCACCGGCCTGTGCCAGCGATTGACGCATACGATCGTGGATCGGCTGCGGATCAACCTGCTCGAATCCTTCTTCGAAGTCGAGGCGGATCAACTGCTGGTTACGCGAAAGCACACGCAGTTTGGTGATGGTTGGATGGCTTTTCACCGCGACAAAATCACAATCAACTTTGACCTTTTCCAGCGTCTCACTCAGCACACGTGCCGCATCATCTTCACCGGTCAGGCCAATCAAACGCGAGCCAGCGCCGAGTGCAGCAATGTTCATCGCCACGTTTGCCGCGCCGCCTGGACGCTCTTCGATGGTATCGACTTTCACCACCGGCACCGGGGCTTCAGGCGAAATACGGCTCGTTGGGCCATACCAGTAGCGATCTAACATGACATCGCCAACAACCAGCACAGCGGCTTTGCCAAAAGCGGGCAGCGTTACTTTCATTCCAAAGACTCCAGACTACGGTCAAAATTATGCGCGGATAATAACATACCCCGGTGATACTTCGAGCCACAGGAGCGTGGACTGCACGCCTTCCTGTACGCCGAATAATTATGGGGTAAAGCGTTGTTTTACGCTTCCGCGCTATCAGATTCGGTGGCAGCCAGCCAGCGTTGCCAGCTGCTATGCACGGCAGCACGCTCCGCGGCAAAAGATTCCGGCGCGACATGCCCAGGAAGCTCCTGCAATGCCAGATGATGCAATGCATCACGCAACGTGACGTAAGCATGCGTTAGCGCCTGCGCTTCTTCTGCATCCATGATTTCCTGACGCGCCATCAGCTCAAAAATACGCACATTGTCTGACCAGCGCGTCAATGCGGGCTGTTCGGCCGCGTAGCCTAAGACAAGATATTGCGCGATGAATTCAATATCAGTGATACCGCCCTCATCAGTTTTAATTTCCCAGCGGCCTTTGTGTTTGTTGCTGAGGTGCGCGCGCATTTTCTCACGCATCTCACGCACTTCCTTTTGCAGCACAGGACGCTCACGCGGCAGGCAGAGAATGCCGCGACGAATTTCATTAAAGCGATCGCAGAGCGCCGTCTCACCAAACACAATACGCGCGCGCACCAGCGCCTGATGTTCCCAGGTCCAGGCTTCACTGCGCTGATACTCATCGAAGGCCGCAAAGGTACTGACCAGCATGCCCGCCGCGCCAGAAGGACGCAGGCGTGCATCGACTTCATACAAAATACCGGAGGAGGTACGCGTGCTAAACAGATGCATCACGCGCTGCGCCAGCCGCAGGTAGAATTGGCGGCCATCAATCACGCGCTCGCCATCGGTTTCCGCATCATCCGGACAATCATGCAGGAACACTAAATCCAGATCCGAACTGTAACCCAACTCCCAGCCGCCCAGTTTGCCATAGCCAACCACAGCAAAACCGCGCTCGCTGTCACTGGTGAGATGAGAAGGACGCCCATAGCGCTGCACCATCATCTGCCATGCTTGCTGCACCACCGATTCGATGATGGCTTCTGCCAACCAGGTTAAGTGATCGCTCACTTTCATTACCGGCAGCGTTTCGGCGATGTCGGCGGCGGCAATACGCAGATGCTGCGCCTGCTTGAACTGTCGCAGCGCTTCCAGCTGCTGTTCTTCATCATCGGTAGGAATGCGCAGCAGATACTGGCGCAATTCATCGCGATAGGCATCGGTGGCTGTCGGTTGGTACAGCGTGGCGGGATCGAGCAGTTCATCCAGCAACAGCGGATAGCGTGCCAGCTGGCTGGCGACCATTGGCGAGGCGGCACACAGGCGAATCAGATGGCGCAGTGCGCCGTGATATTCCGTCAGCAGCTCCAGATAAGTGCTGCGGGTCAACACACCGAGCAGCAGCGGCGTCAGGCGCCCGAGCACCACATCGGTGTCTTCGCGCGGACAAACCTCACTCAGCAGACGCGGCATCAATTGATCAAGCGCTAAACGCCCACGCGGCCCGATGGTGCGACGACTGACATCCTGGCGGAAACTGTTGAGCGATTCGTACAGCGCGTGACGTTGCGCTTCATTCAGCTGGGGCACGACAGGAATGAGATCGCTCTCCTCCAGCGTGTCCTGCCACAGGCCAGCAAACTCAGCCAGCTGTGGTTGATCGTCAACGTCTGGCGCGTCATCACCAATCAGTTCATCAAAGATGCTGCGCACGCCTGCCATCTGCTGCTCAAGCTGCGACATCAGCGCATCCCAGTCTGCCGCGCCCATCGCCCAGGCTAAACGCTGGCGATCGAGTGGGTTTTCCGGCAGCGTTTGCGTCTGCTCATCGTTGATGCTTTGCAGCAGGTTTTCCAGACGACGCAGGAACAGATAGGCCCCACGCAGATGTTCCACCTGCGCCGGACTCAGTAATGCCAGTTCACCGATGGCCCGCAGCGTTGGCAGCAGGGAACGGAGTTGAAGTGAGCGCTCACGTCCACCACGGATTAACTGGAACACCTGCACGATAAATTCGGTTTCGCGAATGCCGCCCGCGCCGAGCTTGATGTTGTCTTTCAGGCCGCGACGCCGCACTTCACGCGCAATCATGCCTTTCATGTTACGCAGTGACTGAATCACACTGAAATCGATGTAGCGGCGATAGACGAACGGCCGCAGCATCTGCTGCAACTCCTGGCTCCAGTGACCCTGGTCGTCGCCCATCAGGCGCGCTTTGACCATCGCGTAACGCTCCCAGTCGCGGCCCTGCTCCTGGTAATAATCTTCCAGCGCAGCAAAGCTCAGCACCAGCGGACCGCTGTCACCGAACGGACGCAGCCGCATATCCACGCGATAGACGAAACCATCCACGGTAGGTTGATCCAGCACTTTGATCAGGCGCTGGCCCATGCGGGTAAAGAATTGAGCGTTATCGAGTTCACGACGACCGCCTTGCGTGACGCCATTTTCCGGCCAGGCAAAGATCAGATCGATATCTGAGGAGAAGTTGAGTTCGCCGCCACCCAGCTTGCCCATGCCGAGGATCAGCATGGGCTGCGCTTCACCGGCTTCATTGCAAGGCGTGCCGAAATCGCGGCTGCAATCCTGCCACACCCAATCACGTGCGGCGGCGATGAGGATCTCCGCCAGTGTGCTGAGTTGCGTCAGGCTCTGTTCGGTACTGGCGTGTTGCAGCGCCTGCATCCACGCCATACGCACCAGCATATGACGGCGGAACAGGCGCAGTTCGCGCATCAGGGAAGTTTCATTCTCCACGCCCACCAGCGCCTGATTCAGCCAGGCGCTGTAGTGCTGCCATTCGTCTGGCGCAGGCGGTTGCTGCTGGAGCTGTTGCCACCACTCCGGATGCTGCTGCAGGTTATCAACGATAAAGTCACTAAAGGTCAGCGCGCCCGCCTGTTCTGCCGTAAAGGCGGAAGGCGGCATATTCAGGCGCTCAGCCACTATAGCTAACTGCGCCTGCATCAGCGCCGGTAACGGTAACAACATCTTCCCTCCCTGATTCGATTGTGCGTCCGGCTTAGCGCTTCACTCCGCTATTCAGCCAGAACGGCGATGGCCGAATGGCCAGATTTACCAGTTGAATCAATCCGCGCTCCTGCTGGGTCGCAATCGCATGCTGCAACTCCTGCCAGCCCGACAGCCAGACATTCACCTCATCAGCAGGATAGGCACCCGCCAGCAGATGCACTGCCAGTAGCTGGCGATTCAGGCGCGTGGATTTATCCTGGAATTCGTTGAACAGCTGCACATCGACGAAGGTTTCACGCAGATCGGCGGCAATACGGCTGAGCATGATGTCACTGAAGCGTTTAAACGAACCCTGCAGCTTGGTTTTACTCTTGTCATCCAGCCAGTTCTGCCATTGCGACTCCACCAGCCAGTGAGTAAGTGCTAACTGGGACGCGACTGAAACAGGCGAATAACAGGCCGCTTCCGCAGTGATGTCAGCATCCGCCAGTAGCTCATCCATCTGCGTCAACTTTTGGCGCAGATCGCTGGTGGCTTTACGAGGCACCAAAGCGCCAAACAGGGAGAACGCCTGACGCAGGGTTTCCAGTGCATCCATCAACGCAGATTTGGCGTCCGGATTACCGCGCAACCAGACTTCTTCGTGGTACTGCCACTGATTCAGGCCTGCCGTCATGGCATTGATCATGCCCTGCTCCACTGAGGCTTTGGCGCCGATTTTTTGCAGTGCTAACGCACGCAGCGGACGCGCAGGATTGCCCTGAGCCAGTTGATAACCGCGCGCCGCTTTGCTCAAACTGCCCAGGCGCAGGCCGCCAGAGGTGATCAAGGCTTCGGCGAACTTCAGCATGTCGGCACGCTGGCCGCTTTTCAGCTCCAGCTCGACTTCATACAGTGGCTCACTCAGTTCACCTGCTGCGACGTCTCCGCGATCAAACGCCACTTCAATTTCGCTGTCACCAAACTGTACCAGCCAGGCTTCACGCTGGAAGTGCGTGCTGAACAGCGGTTGCAGACGCTGCTGTAATGCCGCGACATCGGTGCCTTCCGGCCAGATTTCAGCCGGAAGCTGGGCGATATCCAGCGTGGGCTCCGTGAGGTCGACGTTATACTCCGGGCGCTGATGCAGGCCGCCAATGGTTTTTCCGGCGGCCTTTAGCGTCATCTCATAACGCTGATCGACACCGCGGATGCGCAGGCCCATATCCCAACGACGTAACTGATTGTCATCGGTCTCAAAATAGATATTAGTCAGCTCGCGTGCGGCGAAGTGCTGATGTGGCCACGCGGCAAGAGTTTCACCGAGTTTTTCGGCGGCTTGTGGTGTGGCAATGAACTTTAATTCGATTTCGATGGTCATAATTTTTTATTCAATACGCTGCTGGCACTTACGAGTTTAATCTGGCGAAGAGTAATGCACCGGAAGCCCGCTGTCTCCGCTTTCTTGTGCTTTTACGACCCTTTTCGCACCAGATTGAGACCAGGATAGTTCTCATTCAGATTTTTGAGAAGCGTCTCCAGACTGTGCCGGTAATTTTACGCCATTAAGAAAAAACGACATCGAATGAAAAAAATCACACTTGCTGCCCTTTCTTTGCTGGCATTTAGCGCCATCGCCCCTGTTCATGCTGCTGACGAAAAGCGTTACATCTCCGATGAATTATCCACTTGGGTACGCAGCGGCCCGGGCGATCAATATCGCCTGATTGGCAAGCTGAATGCCGGAGAGGAAGTCACTCTGTTGCAGGTCAACAATGATTCCCAATATGGCCAGATTCGTGATGCCGAAGGGAAAACCAACTGGATCCCGCTGTCACAGTTGAGTGCCGATCCCAGCCTGCGCACCCGCGTGCCGCAGCTGGAGCAACAGGTTAAAGATCTCACCGCCAAGCTGGCGAACATCGACAACAGCTGGAATCAGCGCACCTCTGAAATGCAGAACAAAGTGGCGAACAGCGACGGCACCATTGACGGCCTGAAAGCCGAAAATCAGAAGCTGAAGAACGAGCTGATTGTTGCGCAGAAGAAAGTCAGCGCCGCTAACGTCCAGCTGGATGACAAACAGCGCACCATCATCATGCAGTGGTTTATGTATGGCGGCGGCGTGTTGGGTGTTGGCTTGCTGCTTGGTTTGGTACTGCCGCACATGGTGCCACGCCGCAAGAAAAACGATCGCTGGATGAACTAAACCGCCACGCCGATTTGTTCTTTTCTTCAAGGGGATCGTAAGATGCCCCTTTTGGCGTGCCCGATTTTTAGCCAAAGTATGCAACAATAACGCAACATGCGTGCACGGCGCGCAGAATACATTGCCTCTGGAGTAGTTGAGTGAAGACGTTTCTGGTCGGTGGCGCGGTGCGTGATGCCTTACTGCGTTTGCCGGTAAAAGATAGAGATTGGGTGGTGGTAGGCGCGACGCCTGACGCGATGCTGGCACAAGGTTATCAGCAGGTCGGCCGGGATTTTCCGGTTTTTTTGCATCCACGCAGTCGTGAAGAGTATGCGCTGGCGCGTACCGAACGCAAAAATGGCAAAGGCTACACCGGTTTTGTCACACAATTTGCGCCGGACGTGACGCTGGAGCAGGATTTGCAGCGCCGCGATCTCACCATCAATGCCATTGCGCAGGCTGACGACGGCAGCTTAATCGACCCCTATCGCGGTCAGCAGGATCTAGCGAATCGCACCCTGCGCCATGTCTCCGCCGCCTTTAACGAAGATCCGCTGCGTGTCCTGCGCGTGGCGCGTTTTGCTGCTCGCTTTGCCCATCTCAATTTCCGTGTGGCTGATGAAACGCAGGCCTTAATGCGTGAGATGGCGGAGAGCGGCGAGCTGGCTGACCTGACCGCCGAGCGCGTGTGGAAAGAGACCGAGAAGGCGCTGTTAACGCGTAATCCGCAGGTCTTTTTCCAGGTGCTGCGTGACTGTGGCGCATTGCAGGTGCTGTTCCCGGAGCTGGATAACCTTTACGGCATTCCGGCGCCCATCAAATGGCATCCTGAGATCGATACCGGCATACATGCGTTGATGACGCTGACGATGTCTGCCGCGCTGTCCGAGGAATTGGACGTGCGCTTTGCCACGCTGTTCCACGATGTCGGTAAAGCGCTGACGCCTCCCGAGAAATGGCCTAGCCATCATGGCCACGGTTTAGCCGGCGTACCAATTGTCGAAGCGCTGTGCCAGCGGCTGCGCGTGCCCAACCAGGTGCGCGATCTGGCGTTAATCGTCACTGAATTTCACGATATCGTGCACACCATTGAACGTCAGTCAGCGGAGTCATTGGTGGCTCTGTTTGATCGCATTGATGCGTGGCGCAAGCCCGATCGCGTAGAGAAGATGGCGCTAACCAGCGAAGCCGACGCGCGTGGCCGCACCGGAATGGAAAGCCTGGCCTATCCACAAGGCGATTACCTGCGTCAGGCGTTTGCACTGTCTCAGGCGGTGCCGACTAAGGATGTGGTTGCAGCAGGTTTTAAAGGACCGGCCGTGCGGGAAGAGTTGACGCGTCGTCGGGTGATGGCAGTGCAGGAAGGGTTGATCAACGTGCGGCCAGCATAACCGGCCGCACGCCGCGCTTACATGAAGATGGCGTAAACTGCAGCCGCCACGATAAAGCGATAGATAGCGAACGAAACAAACGAGATACGCTTAATCAGTTCCAGGAACACTTTGATCGCCAGCAGAGCCACGATAAAGGCGGTCACGAAGCCGACGGCGAACATCGGGAAATCCTGCATGGTCAGGAAGCCCATGCTCTTGTAGAGATCCAATCCGGTGGCGCCAATCATCATCGGCACCGCAAGGATGAACGAGAACTCCGATGCAGCATAACGGCTCACGCCCATCAGCATACCGCCAGAAATGGTGGCTCCCGAGCGCGAGAAGCCCGGCCACAGCGCCAGACACTGGAAGCAACCGATCATAAACGCCTGACGGTAAGTGATATCATCGATACCCACCGCTTTAGGCTGTTTAGGTTTGAAGTACTCAGCCACCAACAGCAACACGCCACCGACGACCAGCGCGTACATCACGTTAATTGGATTAAACAGGCTTTTGATTTGATCGTGCAGCAGCAAACCAATCACCACCGCGGGAACCATACCTAACAGGATGTGAATCAGCGTCAGTTTCCCGGTTCCGGTGCCTTCATGCGGCTCCTTGCCGAAGTGAATACCAATCAGTCCAAACAGGCGACGCCAGAACATCACCACTACCGCTAAAATTGAACCCAACTGAATGACCACTTCAAAGGTTTCAGCTTTATCACCTTCAAAGCCCAACAGGTGGCCAACGATGATCATATGGCCCGTAGAAGAGACCGGCAGGAATTCCGTGAGGCCTTCCACAACCCCCAGGATTGCAGCAACCCAAAGCTGGTGAATATCTGCCATCAAAATTTTTCCTCTATCCGTTTTAAACAGTAAAAAGGCGGTCGCAAGGTGCTACCGCCTAAAATTATGCCTGCGCCACGCTGAAGGAAACCTTAAGAAAATCGGCAACTTCGCGTCCGTTAGCGCAACGGCCTCAAGTGAGACACACCATAATTTGGTTTGGTTTCATTGTGATGGCAATCACGGATGATTTATTTAGGAATAGTCCCGCGCTCAATACGCACGCCAACGGTCGCTGCCTGGGCCACTGCACCCGGTTTACCCACCCTGATGCGCACGCCCGGCGTTTTGAAACGATTCATCAACAGATCGGCAATTTCTTCGGCCACGCGTTCAACTAAGGCAAACCGCTGGCCCTGCAGATGATTAAGAATAACCTCGGTGACATCGGCATAGCTCAGACAGTCGTTCACATCGTCACTCACCGCGGCACGACGGTTGTCCCACGCCATTTCGACATCGAGCACCAGCTTCTGCTGCATGCCCTGTTCCCAGTCGTAAACGCCAATGGTGGTGAACACGGTGAGTTGTTCTATAAATACGATATCCATGATGTCAGTCTCTGTTTTTGGCTAAGCCGGATACCACTTCCGGCGGATTATGCGTATTATCCACGCTTATCGAGAACAAAACGACCCAAAAGGAACGGTACGAGGCTATGAGTGCTATCGCGCTTGGTATGATTATTTTCGCGTATCTTTGCGGCTCGATTTCCAGTGCGATACTGGTTTGTAAACTCGCGCGTTTACCCGATCCGCGTACTGCTGGCTCCGGCAATCCCGGCGCAACCAATGTGTTGCGTATCGGCGGTAAAGCCGCTGCCGCAGCGGTACTGATTTTCGATGTCGCTAAAGGGATGATTCCGGTGTGGATCGCCTATCTGCTGCACGTCACGCCGATGTATCTCGGCTTAACGGCGATTGCTGCCTGCCTCGGCCATATCTATCCGGTGTTCTTCCGTTTTCGTGGTGGTAAAGGCGTGGCCACCGCGTTTGGTGCGATTGCGCCGATTGGCTGGGATTTGACGGGATTGATGACCGGCACCTGGCTGCTGACGGTGCTGCTGAGCGGCTACTCCTCGCTGGGCGCGATTGTCAGTGCGCTGATCGCCCCGTTCTACGTGTGGTGGTTCAAACCGCAGTTTACCTTCCCAGTTTCGATGCTCTCCTGTTTGATTCTGTTGCGTCATCACGACAACATCCAGCGCCTGTGGCGCGGCCAGGAAAATAAAATCTGGAAGCGGAAAAAGAAGAAATAAAAAAACCGGCGCGATGCCGGTTTTTTCGTTTTAGATGGCGGGCAATTCGGCCAGTGGCCAACGTGGCCGGACGCTGACGCCCAATCCACCGCGCGTACCGCCTTTCAGCCGCACCATGCCAGCATAGGCAATCATCGCGCCGTTATCGGTGCAGAACTCCGGGCGAGCGTAAAACACTTCACCACCGCGCTTTTGCATCATCTCCGCCATGCGCTCACGCAACGTGCGGTTGGCGCTCACACCGCCGGCAATCACCAGGCGTTTAAAGCCCGTTTGCTCCAGCGCGCGCTTGCACTTGATCATCAGCGTATCCACCACTGCATCTTCAAACGCACGTGCGATATCGGCACGCGCCTGCTCATCGCCGTTATGCTCACGAATGGTGTTGGCGGCGAAGGTTTTCAGACCTGAGAAGCTGAAATCCAGCCCGGGGCGATCGGTCATCGGGCGCGGGAATCTGAAACGGCCCGGCGTGCCCTGCTGCGCCATGCGCGCCAGCATCGGCCCACCGGGATAATCCAGACCGAGCAGTTTGGCCGTTTTATCGAAAGCTTCGCCAGCCGCATCGTCAATCGATTCGCCCAGCAAGGTGTATTCACCAATGCCGGTAACGCTGATTAACTGCGTGTGACCGCCGGAAACTAGCAGCGCCACAAACGGAAATTCTGGCGGATTGTCTTCCAGCATCGGCGCCAGCAGATGGCCTTCCATATGATGAACCGGCACGGCAGGGACGTTCCACGCGAACGCCAGCGCACGGCCGATAGTGGCGCCCACTAATAGCGCACCGACCAAACCTGGACCCGCGGTATAAGCCACTGCATCAATTTCTTTTGCTTCCAGCCCGGCTTCTTTCAGCGCGGCCTGAATCAGCGGAACGGTTTTGCGCACGTGGTCACGTGAGGCCAGTTCGGGCACCACACCACCGTAATCGGCGTGCAGTTTGACCTGGCTATATAATTGATTCGCCAACAGACCGGACGCATCGTCATAAATCGCGATGCCGGTTTCATCGCAGGACGTTTCAATACCCAGTACTCGCATAGCTTTTATCACCCTCTTCTTGCGGCGCGCAGTGTAGCACAGGCGAATCACACGCTGGACGACTTTGCCAGGAAAAAGTGTTTTTCTGTCGCACAAAGAGTGCGCTATACTCCACGGCCTGAAAAAACCGGCAGCCGCGATGGCAAATGCCTCTGTTGGTTCTAAATTGTTCATGGTGCTTTACAAGTCAGCTACGGCTGGAGTAAAATGCTGCACCATTTTAAAAGTGCTGGCGCCGCAGTCAGCAGCAAAACCGAATTTATCGAGGTAAGAGTTACATGCCGGTAATTAAAGTACGTGAAAACGAGCCTTTCGACGTAGCACTGCGTCGCTTCAAGCGTTCTTGCGAGAAAGCAGGTGTTCTGGCGGAAGTTCGTCGTCGTGAGTTTTATGAAAAACCAACGACTGAGCGTAAGCGCGCTAAAGCGTCTGCAGTTAAGCGTCATGCCAAGAAACTGGCTCGCGAAAACGCACGCCGCACTCGTCTGTACTAATTTCTTTCGGAAGTTCGCTTCCGCCGCGTGTTAAACGCAGACAGAGTCAAGTAAGAGGCCGTGCTTTCCGAAAGGAAGCGCGGCTTGTTGCCGTTTATGAGCGGAAAAACCGGGGCTTATGGCTGGACGAATTCCACGCGTATTTATCAATGATTTACTTGCCCGCACGGATATCGTGGATCTTATCGATGCCCGCGTTAAGCTGAAAAAGCAGGGTAAGAACTATCACGCGTGCTGTCCTTTTCATAACGAGAAAACCCCCTCTTTCACCGTAAGCGGTGAGAAGCAGTTCTATTACTGCTTCGGCTGTGGCGCCAAAGGTAACGCCATCGATTTCCTGATGAATCACGATCGTCTGGATTTCGTGGAAAGCGTTGAGGAGTTGGCCACGCAACACGGCTTAGAAGTGCCGTATGAAGCGGGCAACGGCCCCAGCCCGATGGAACGTCATCAGCGTCAAAGTCTGTATCAGCTGCTGGAAGGCCTCGACGGTTTCTATCAGCAAAGCCTGCGTAACCCGCAAGCGACATCTGCACAACATTATCTCGCCACGCGCGGTCTCAGCCAGCAAGTGATCGATCACTTTGCGATTGGTTATGCACCAGCAGGTTGGGATAACGCACTGAAGCGTTTTGGTCAGCAGAAAGAAGACCGCGAATCCTTGATGGAAGCGGGCATGCTGGTCAGTAACGATTCCGGCCGCACTTATGATCGTTTCCGCGATCGCGTGATGTTCCCGATCCGCGATAAACGTGGACGCGTGATTGGCTTTGGTGGACGTGTACTGGGCAACGATACGCCGAAGTACCTGAACTCCCCGGAAACACCGATTTTCCATAAAGGCCGTCAGTTATATGGCCTGTATGAAGCGCAAAAGAATCATCCGCAGCCAGCGCGTTTACTGGTTGTAGAAGGCTATATGGACGTGGTGGCGCTGGCGCAATTTGGCATCGATTATGCCGTTGCCTCGCTGGGCACCTCGACCACTGCTGAACACATTCAGCTGCTGTTTCGTTCCACCGATACGGTGATTTGCTGTTACGACGGCGACCGAGCGGGACGCGAAGCCGGTTGGCGTGCACTTGAAACTGCATTGCCTTACATGAATGACGGTCGTCAGCTACGCTTTATGTTTTTGCCGGATGGAGAAGACCCGGACACGCTGGTTCGAAAAGAGGGTAAAGAAGCCTTCGAAGCGCGGATGGAGCAGGCTTTACCGCTCTCCACGTTTTTATTCGACAGCCTGATGCCGCAGGTCGATCTGAGCACACGCGACGGTAAAACCAAGCTGGCAACGCTAGCTTTACCGTTGATAAGCCAGATCCCAGGCGAAACGTTACGTATTTATATGCGTCAAACGTTGGGTAATAAACTCGGCATTCTTGACGATAACCAGTTAGACAAGCTGATGCCGAAGCTGGCAGAGAGCGGCGCAGCGCCAACGGCTCCTCCGTTGAAGCGCACCACCATGCGCGTGTTGATTGCGTTGCTGGTGCAGAATCCGCAATTTGCCGCCATCGTTCCTACGCTGGACGGGCTTGAGCAGTCAAAAATGGCGGGTTTGCCGCTGTTTGTGGAGATAGTCAGTCGTTGTACGGAGAATCCTGGCCTGACGACCGGACAGCTACTAGAGTTATATCGCGGGACAGAATTTAGCCAGCCCCTTGAAACGCTGGCAACCTGGAACCACATGATAGTGGATGAAGAAGCAGAAGCCGTGTTCCAGGATTCACTGGCGAGTCTTTATGACTCAGCCCTTGAACAGCGCCTTGAAGCGCTCATCGCACGCGATCGTACCGAAGGCCTGAGCGCCGCCGAACGCCGCGAATTCTGGGCTTTAAGCCAGGCATTAGCGAAAAAATAAGATTATTACCAGACCAGAACGTTGAAGGCTGTTAAAGCCGCCGTTTTGGTTTGATCGTTCGGTTCGGTTTTAAGCGCACCGTACGAGGGCCGTCGGCGTCGAAGCCAGTTTCGTTACCGCCAGCGCGCAGCAACCGGAGCGTACTGAAGTACGTGAGGATTGCGAGCACTGCCGGGGACGGAAATGGCGAGTAAGCCAGGCCCGAACAGAATTCAAGCGGCTTAAGTGCCGATATATGAAGGGCTGAAGCCCTGGCCGCGTTGAAGGCAGCGGCAAAAACACAACGCCTTCACTGTTATAGTTGGCTCGCTGCCGACCGACACCAATCTAATTAACAGAAGTGTGGATACCGTCTTATGGAGCAAAACCCGCAGTCACAGCTTAAGCTGCTTGTCACCCGTGGTAAGGAGCAGGGCTATCTGACCTATGCTGAGGTCAATGACCATCTGCCGGAAGATATCGTCGACTCCGATCAGATCGAAGACATCATCCAGATGATTAATGACATGGGTATTCAGGTTGTTGAAGAAGCACCTGATGCCGATGATCTGATGCTGAATGAAAACAGCAGTGATACTGACGAAGATGCCGCTGAAGCTGCCGCGCAGGTACTCTCCAGCGTTGAATCTGAAATTGGTCGTACTACTGACCCCGTGCGTATGTATATGCGCGAAATGGGTACCGTTGAGCTGCTGACGCGCGAAGGCGAAATCGACATCGCCAAGCGTATCGAAGACGGTATCAATCAGGTTCAGTGCTCTGTTGCCGAATACCCGGAAGCCATCACCTATCTGCTCGATCAGTACGATCGCGTGGAAGCGGGCGATTCTCGCCTGTCTGATCTGATCACCGGCTTTGTTGATCCGAACGCGGAAGCAGATGTTGCCCCTACCGCGACCCACGTCGGTTCTGAACTGTCTGAAGAAGACCGTAACGACGACGAAGAAGAAGACGAAGATGGCGATGACGACAGCTCTGACGATGATAATTCCATCGATCCAGAACTGGCGCGTGAGAAATTCAACGACCTTCGCACTCAGTACGAAACCACCCGTACGGTGATTAAAGCGAAAGGCCGCAGTCACGCTGATGCCGTTGCAGAGATCAACAACCTGTCTGAAGTGTTTAAACAGTTCCGCCTGGTACCGAAGCAATTCGATTACCTGGTGAACAGTATGCGAGTGATGATGGATCGTGTGCGCACGCAAGAGCGCCTGATCATGAAGCTGTGTATTGAAATCTGTAAAATGCCGAAGAAAAACTTCATCACTCTGTTTACCGGCAATGAAACCAATCCAAGCTGGTTCAAAGCTGCGCTGGCCATGAATAAACCCTGGTCAGAAAAACTGTTGGAAGTTGAAGACGACGTAACGCGTTCACTGCAGAAATTGCAGCAGATCGAAGAAGAAACCGGCCTGACCATCGAGCAGGTTAAAGACATCAACCGTCGCATGTCGATCGGCGAAGCCAAAGCGCGTCGTGCGAAGAAAGAGATGGTTGAAGCGAACTTGCGTCTGGTTATTTCTATCGCGAAGAAATACACCAACCGTGGTTTGCAGTTCCTTGATCTGATTCAGGAAGGTAACATCGGCCTGATGAAAGCGGTTGATAAGTTTGAATACCGTCGTGGTTATAAGTTCTCAACTTATGCGACCTGGTGGATTCGTCAGGCTATCACCCGTTCTATCGCTGACCAGGCGCGTACCATCCGTATTCCGGTGCATATGATTGAGACCATTAACAAGCTCAACCGTATTTCGCGCCAGATGCTGCAAGAGATGGGCCGTGAGCCGACGCCGGAAGAATTGGCTGAGCGTATGCTGATGCCAGAAGATAAAATTCGCAAAGTGCTGAAAATCGCTAAAGAGCCGATCTCAATGGAGACGCCGATTGGTGATGATGAAGATTCGCATCTGGGCGATTTTATCGAAGACACCACGCTGGAGCTGCCGCTGGATTCTGCCACCTCAGAAAGCCTGCGTTCAGCCACCCACGACGTGCTGGCGGGTCTGACTGCGCGTGAAGCGAAAGTCCTGCGTATGCGTTTCGGTATCGATATGAACACCGACCACACGCTGGAAGAGGTTGGCAAACAGTTTGACGTTACGCGTGAGCGTATTCGTCAGATTGAAGCCAAGGCGCTGCGTAAGTTGCGTCACCCAAGCCGCTCCGAAGTACTGCGTAGCTTCCTTGACGATTAATCCTCGTTAAGACGAAAAAAACCCCGGCTTGCCGGGGTTTTTTATTGCCTTCAAAACGGCGTCAGCCCTTTTTCCTGCATCATTTTGCGCGCTTTGTCGCTCTGCAAATACTTCACAAACTGCGCCGCCGCCTGCTTCTGCTGTGTGCTGCGCGTAATCACCGCGCCGTATAGCGTATCCTGCTGCACCGTTGGCGGAATCAGTCCGACGATGGTAATCCCCTTCACTGCCTGCAGTTCACTGTTCTGCTGGAAGCCCAGCTCCGCTTTGCCCTGCGCCACCGCTTCACCCACCGGCGTGGCAGGGATCACGGACACTTTGCTGGCGGTCTTCGGCCCCAACTTCAGCTTACTCAGCATCTTGCCTTGAATATATTTGCCGCTGGCGCTGTCTGATATCGCGATGCTGGATGCTTCCGTGAGGACCTGCTTGAATTTCGCCACGGTGCTGATATCCGGCGGCGTCATGCCCTGCTTCACCGCCATCGCGATATAGGAGTGCGCCAACACCTGATGACTGCTGCTATCAACAAATTTAGCCTGCTCCAGCGGTTTAATGGCGTAATCGACCATCACCAGCACATCGGCATTATCCTGACGTTTCAGACGATTAGGGATGGCCTGCGGCGTATCGCCCATCGATGGCGCCGCTTCCAGCTGCAGGGTATTGCCGGTTTGCTGCTGATAATCCTGCTTCAGGCTCTCAATTACCGGATACATGCCACCGGAGCTAAACACTTTCAGCGTCTCCGCCTGTGCCGTTTGTTGCGCCATCACCAGCAGCGCCGCTAACGCGAGTGTGCGTTTCATCTTCCCTCTCTTTATTTGCCATAAAGATTTGGGTTTAGTCAGAAACTGCAAATTGAACAACTTCAGGGCCGCGTTAAGCGGAGCACGCTCACGCGTTATTCTGTAACCAATCATGAAGTTGGCGATAAGCCGCCGCCATCTCCTCAATCGTCGCGCGGTTCAACCCGCTGGGATTCGGCAGCACCCACAAACGGGTTTCGCCCAACGTTTGCGGCTGCTCGCCCCACTCCACTTTGCGCTGTCGAAATGCTTTCTGGAACGCATCCTTGCCCAGCACCGCCAGTGCGCGCGGCTGATAACGTAAGATTTTGTCCTGCAATCGTGCCCCACCATCGCGCAACTCATCACCCGCCAACTCGTTAGCCTGAATAGTGGGACGCTCAACCAGCATGGTAATGCCACAACCGGTTTCCAGCAGTCGCTGCTCCTGTTCTGGTTTCAGCAATTCGCGAGTAAAACCGGCCTGATGGATCACTTTCCAGAAGCGATTGCCGGGATGGGCGAAGTGAAAGCCGGTGTGCGCCGAAGATTTGCCCGGATTGATGCCGCAAAACAGCACCTGCAAACCCGGTGCAATGATGTCCTGAATATCGTGTTCGCTCATGCGTTCTCCAATCCTGCGCGCTGTTTCACCGATTGACGGCTGATCGCCAGCATAGTGCGCGCTTCCTCATCATCCGGACAGGCACGCGCCAGCGCTACCACACCGACCATTTCGGCCAGTATGCTGGCGGCGACGTCATCAGCCTGAGGATGATGCATTTCGTTGAGTGCCTGTGCCAGTCGCTGACGCACCGCATCGCGACGTTGCGAAAACAGCGTGCGTGTCTCAATCGGCAGATGGGCAATTTCACTCACCAGCGCAGGCATCGGGCAGCCTTCTCCCGGCGTGTTGCGATGGTGCTCAGAGAGGTAGTTGTCGATCAGTTGCGTCAATCGCTCGGCTGGATCTTCGAGTTGGGTGATGGCGGCAAAGCGCTGCGCTGAATCGGCAAACATCTCGGCAATCACCGCTTCAACCAGCGCTTCCCGCGAATCAAAGTGGGCGTAGAAACCGCCGTGTGTTAAGCCCGCGCGCTTCATCAGCGCCGCCACGCCAATGCCTTCGGTGCCGCATTCGCGCATCACCACTGCTGCCTCATCCAGTATGCGCTGCCGCGTGCGCGCCTTGTGGCTCAGCTTTTCCATCTCTCACCATCCTACTCATCGTTTATGGCAATCAGTGTAATTATTACGATCATCATATTCCAGCTTGACGAAAAATATGATGATCGTCATATTAAATTCCATCAGATATGACAACCATCATTTACAGGAACCGACCATGACACAACAACTGGCTTTGATTACCGGCGCATCCAGCGGAATTGGCGCAACCTATGCAAAACAGCTGGCCGCGCGCGGCAGCAATTTGATTCTGGTGGCACGTGATGCGTCACGTCTTAACCAGCTGGCGCAATCGCTGCGTGACGCTCACGGCGTGGAAGTGAGTGTGCTGGCGGCGGATCTGACGCGCACTGAAGATTTGCAGCGTGTGGCGCAGACCCTTGCGGACAATGAGCAGATTACGATGCTGGTGAACAATGCCGGGATGGCAGTCGAAGGCGAGTTCGTCGCGGGTGATATCTCGCAAATCCAAACCATGCTGACGTTAAACATCGTGGCGCTGACGCAACTTGCACACGCTGCCGCACAGGCATTTAGCCGCCGTGGCGAAGGCACGATTGTGAATATCGCCTCGGTGCTGGCACTGGTGAATGAAATGGCGAATGGTGCGTATAACGCCAGTAAAGCCTTTGTGCTCTCGCTGACGCGCAATATGCAGCGTGAGCTGGCGGAGAGTGGCGTGCGTATTCAGGCTGTGCTGCCAGGTTTAACCCGCACCGAGATCTTCGAACGCTCAGGGAAATCGGTTGATGACCTTCCGGCTGAGAGCGTAATGGAAGTGGAGGATTTAGTCGCTGCGGCGCTGCACGGGCTGGATAGCGGCGAGCTGATCACTATCCCTTCGGTGGAAGATGAGGGGCTATGGCAGAGCATGGAGAGCGCCCGCTTTGCCATTCTGCCGTTTATCTCGTTAAATAAGCCGGCTTCACGGTATTTGTGAGTTATGAGCCAGGTTGAGGCGAGGGGGATTGGTTGCCTTGTCTCAAAAACCTGCGGAGGTTGGGGGCTGATTGAGCGATCTTAGGGGGTGGAAAGAGATTTTTTCTTGGAGATCAAGGAGTCAGAGATTGTTCTAAATTTCACCAACCGATTGGCGAACGCTGGATCACCCCTCCGAGATACTTTATAATCCCCGCTCCGCTGGCCCCTTAGCTCAGTGGTTAGAGCAGGCGACTCATAATCGCTTGGTCGCTGGTTCAAACCCAGCAGGGGCCACCAAATTCTCCATTCCAATCAATAGCTCATAATAATTTATAATCTTTCAATTGATATAGTTGCTTAGCGACGTCCTAATCCCGCTCTCATAATATTTAGCTAGTTTTATAATCACCCAGCTTGAAATGAAATCAGCAACTCACGGGCGGGCATGGAATGTTTAAGCCGGACTTAATTTTCTGGAATAAATCAGCAAAGCAGTGAATCAGAGAGCTTAACAATGCGTAAAATCCTCCACTCCGAATACACGTTCCGGCGGTCACACGAAGGTGTGGCTGCCCCGACGGTTTTTTCGGGGGTTACCCATGCAATCAAGAACTCGAGCGTTTCGCCGCCATCATATGAAAAGGCTCAAAGCTAAACGCAGTCATTATAATAATGCTGCTTACAACTGGCCTAAAGGCGCGACTATCGTCAATATCGGTAAGGCTTACCATACGCCATGCCCCTGTTCATGCTGGATGTGCGGACATCCGCGTACACATCACGGAATGAACATGCAGGAAATGAGAGCAAGAGCCAAACACCAAGACTAAGCTGCTGAGCCCATCTCAATGGTGGGCTAACTCCCGACAAGTACCTTCTGATAAACCACCTTAATTACGTATGCTTTATACAAGATTTCTAAAAAATGAAAAAAGCTCTTTTATGGTTAATTCAGTCATTTATCTACCTCATACCCATCGCAGCTGTTGTTGCAGGGATCTACATTTTTGCCTGCTTTATGCCAAATTACGCAGCCTTCCTCAGCATATCCTTGGTGATCGTGGTTTCCTTCATCTACATCAAATACAACAGATGGTATTGAATGTTTCCAACACCATCTGTCAGCACTCTCTTTTAACATCCAAACCAAGTCATCGATGTTAGAGTTTCCCAACATGTTGATGGGACGAAGTCGAAACCCAAACAATCACTCCCCTTCCAACCCGCAAACCTGCCACCGCACCGAACTCACGCCCTTCTCCAGGCTAATCCGTCCCACCAGACTCTCCAGCTGATCCGTCATGCTCGGTTTCCCCAGCACTTCCGCATTCACTTCCATGCGATGCGGCGGATTCATATCTTCGCTGTGCAGTGATTGCAGGCGTAATCCGCTGCCGCCGAGGCTGTGCAGCATCAGGCTGCGCACCTGCACTTCATCCTGCGCCAGACAGATGATCTGCACTTTATAGTGCTGCACCACTTCTTCCGCAGGCACCAGGCTCTGACGATTAATCCCCTGTGCCAAATCGCGCAGCAGAATATTGGCGCAAAGAATCACCATGCAGCCAATCGCCGCTTCCAGCAGCAATCCCATGCTACACAGCACACCCACGGCGGCGGTGCACCACAGGGTTGCGGCAGTATTCAGGCCACGCACGTTCAGGCCGTCGCGCATGATCACCCCGCCGCCGAGAAAACCGATGCCAGAAACCACATAGGCCGCTACGCGTGAGGCATCAGTGGCGATGCCGGGTACGCTTTGCGTCATCAAAACAAATAAACAGGCGCCAGTGCTGACCAGCGCATTTGTGCGCAAACCGGTCATACGTTGGCGAAGCTGGCGCTCGCTGCCAATCAGCGCGCCTAAAACCAGCGCGACAGTGACGCGCAGTAAAAAGATTTTCCAATCCATCATAAACCTCACTCCGCTGCTTCAGGCAGGCGGAACTTCAGGGGGGGTAATAAATGGATTACAGCCGGTGCCGCTACCGCTGAAACTCAGCAGCATCACGCAAAAAAACAGGGGGAGATTCTGGAAGGAAATCCACTGTCTTAACGCACGGTTAAGACAGCGTTGAAGGCTATCTTACCGCAGGGACCTTTTGTAATCGTTCGGGACAGGTGTCCAATGCAGTTATCCTCTTGGGGTAAAATTCGGCGCGATTGTAAACCTCGCGCCGGTTAATTGCTATCCAACTGCGCTTCTGTTTATTGAAGGTTTATGCAGCTGCGCACATCGCCAGCAAGGTTAAACGCGCTGGTATGGCTCTATTCTGGCGTCGCTAAAACAGTTGCAAGATAGCTCCCACTCCTTCCGAAGGGACAAAACCTCGCTCAAAGTTAAGCAATATTAATGGTTTTGTAATTTATTAATTAAGGTTAATCGGATAGCTTAAGGCGCGGAATAATGGATGTGGCACTCAACGCTTAAAAGAGTTCCACATTGAACTTAGGATTGCGTGATGAAAGACGGTCCTGTTGGGTGAATTTTCGTTCTATACCCATAAATTTTACTCTTCAGCACTAAATATTTGATTTGGTCTGCCGATGTCTATTAAGCGTCGTTAAGACCTGAGACTTTCACACCTGCTTTTAAGATTTAAAGGTAAGAACAGGTTCAACGATCTACTGCTATTTATAGTAGTAGTTTTTTAATAAGACTTATGCTGGGAAGCAATAACCAGTCAAACGTTAAATCAATAACAGCAATAGTGTCGATGGACAGCACACTTTTTTCGCTCTGATCCATTCGATATTTTAAGGATAAAATAATGGCGAATACGTTTAAACGCAGCACATCCTGTCTGCTTGTCTCTCTCACCCTGCTGCTTGGTGGCTGTGCTAATACCGGTAGCTCCCTTTTGTCAGGCACCAAACCTGATCCGCGTCTGACCAGTGGTGAACAATCCCAATTATTTAGCAGCTCAGCTGCGCAGGGTTGTGGTGTAGGGGCTCTGGCGGGTGCAGGCTTGGGTGCTTTGACCGGTGCTCTGGCTGGAAATGGTAAAAAAGCCCTCGTGGGCGCTGCTGTTGGCGGTGCTGCCGGATGTGCTGCCGGTGTAGCGGCAAACTACTACCTTGATAGTCTGAAAAAAGATTACGCCACCACTGCTGACCGCTTGCAAGCAATGGACAAAGACATCAACAAAGATACCGCAGATATAGCGAAAACAACCGCTGCAATGAAAGCGGTAATCCATGACAACAGTGCAACACTGACCAAAATTAGCGTGCAGAAAGACAAAGCTGGCTTTGATAAAGCCGGTGCCAAAAAAGAACTGGCCCAGATTGACGCAAACGTCAGCGTGATGAAAGACAAAATTAAAGTTATGAAAGAGAAGAGCGATGGTTATAAATTCGCTATCAGTGGCCAGACCACCAGCAATGCCAAAGACAAAGCCCAACTGACCAAACTTAAGACCGAGTATAACGAACTCAATAATCAGATTACCGTGCTGGAATCTGAGACGGATGGTTTATACAGCCAACGCCAGGCTATTTCACTGGGTTGATAATGACGGGCCGATACTATTATCGGCCCTGTTTAGCACTCTTCGCTGTGTACGACATTTTGTTCAGCTTTCTGAATACATGGACGCCTTCATGAGAATTTACGTTTTACTCGCTTCAATACTCCTTGCTGGATGTGCCACATCTCCTCAAGACTGTGATTTGCATGCTCAAGACCCGAGCTTTCTTACCAAATTGAGTTGCACCTCCTCGGGTGGTTACAGACAAAAAGTCGACGATCAAGAGCGCCATGTTCTGCAAAGCCAGCGTGACAATAAAATTGCACAACAAAACCTCGCTGATACCCAAACCAGGGAACAAGCATCCAGTCAGAAGCTGGCAGATGAGCAAACGCGATTAAAAGCAGCACGTTCTGATCTGGCACAGACATTGAAAAAGCTTAAATCCGGCAAATCCAATAGTCAGCAGCGCCAGCAAGAAATTAATGAACTGGTGAAGCTACAGCAACAGTCCCAACAGGCTAACAGTGCCAGCGACGTTGCCGACATCGAGCAGAAAATCGCTGCCGCCAAAAGCAGGATTAAAGTGCTAGAGCAGGCTAACTCAATTCAATAACCGTCACCTGAGTGGCGGGATTGTTTTCTCGCCCCATAGCCAATCGGCATTTACAGCTAATAAAACCAAAACGAATCTGGGCTATGCAACGACTAACTAGATCAGCGCCAATTGATGAGGCAACGCTCACCACCTACGAGGAAACGGTCGCCATTATCCACCGTTATCTTCCCCCTGCTCTCGCGCTGTTGTATGCAACAGCGCGTCGCAGCGCAGAAGGGAATCTGGAGTGGTGGACCGCGCGGCAGGGTCTCGCTACGCCGTTGTCAGCGCTGAGCGACGCTGAACAAGCCCAGATTCAGTCTAAGCGGCAGGAATACCAAGATACGGTTGCCAGCTTGATTGAACAGCTTACCGCGCGCGGAGAAACTCATCCGGCCCATGCACTGCAAACCTTGCTCACTCATTCTCAGGCTTTGGCGTGCTATGGCGTTGGGGGTGAACCGGTTTTAATCAACTGGGCCATTCCAGTTCAACAAACGCCAGCAGAGATAACACCTGCGCCACAAAGGCGAAAATTACTGCCATGGATGCTCTTGCTGCCCTTATTGCTGTTGCTGGCACTCGCGTGGTGGTGGTATCACAACCGTTCACCAGCCGCCCTCCCCGTGCAACGCGAAATGCCTGCTGCAGTGACCGATATCTCGCCGAAAAAGACCCAGTTAACGCCGGAAAATCCCAGCGTTAATCTTGCCAAAACCAAGGACTTTGGCCGAATCAAAGTCAATTTGACCTGGCAGCAGGGCCCAAATAAACAGCCAGTAGATCTGGATGTTGCCGCCTTCGTTCGATTGAAAAATGGCAAAAACGGTGGCGTGGAAGCACTCAGTAAATTCCTGGGTGACTACGACAAACCGCCTTTCATGCTATTGCAAAAAGATCTGCGCGACGGCGGAAATCAAGATGGCGAATGGCTCTTCATCAACGGCAGCCAATGGCAGGAGATTGATGAAGTGCTGATTTACAGCTTCATCTATGGTGGCGCGAATAACTGGCAGGGGCTTGATGCCACTATCACCCTCTCTGTTCCAAACCAGCCGCCGATCACCTCCACCTTAGTGAATGGGGATGAACGTCATGAAGTGGCAGCAATTGCACGTTTAAAGAACGTTGAGGGTGACCTCCATGTTGAGCGGCTCAACAGCTTCTTCCCCGATCGTGAGTCATTGGCTAAGCATTACGGCTGGAACTTTGAATGGACGCCGGGTGCCAGCAAAAATTAATCACCGCCATGTGACTTGCGTTAATTAGCAGCCCTAAAAGGTTTAGACAATGCGAAATTCGATTCAGGGACCACTGTTACGTACCGGGAACAACTCTTCATTCAAAGCGCTGGGTGAAACCGGCTACCCCGTATTTAAAATGGCTTTTCAATTGCGAGAGGCCATCTACCGCCTTGATGCTGGGCGCGATTTGGCCCGGCATCTTGCCGTTCCACAAAATGAGCAGGGCGGCGATCGCACTGACTGGTACAGCAGTTTTTCCGGTGATGTCATTCCCTGGAGTGGCGCCACGGAAAGCGAACGCGCTTCGGCGCGTCAGCAATTCACCGAATTCCAGATGGCAGTCCAGGCGTTAAGTGAAAAGATGTTGAATACCGAAAGCAGTCACGCGGGCGGCGACCGGCGGGTATTTGCGCAGTTATTAACATCGGCGGTTAGCTTTCCAGATGATGAGTTTCTTTATTTGGTGAATGGGACGTTGGTGATCACGTTCTGGGGATTTGTTCATCCCACTGGCGAGCAGCGCAACCCGATGCACTGGTTGCAGCCCGGCTCAGTGCCTGCGCCAGTGCAAACGCACATGGCTCCGGTCACACCATCCATCAACCAACCTTTAGCACAACCGCTGTCAACGGCGACCCACACCATTGAAACAGTGACACACACCCAACGCAGGAGATGGAGTTGGCGCTGGTTACTATGGCTGTTAGTCGCCCTGCTCTCTCTTGCGCTGATTCTGGGATTGTTGCGTGGCTGTGTTCCCTCACTTTCACTACCCGGTTTGCCCAAATTATCTGGTGATAGGCATCACAGCCTTCCTGTTAGCGATACAGGGAATAGAGGAGTTGAGGCCAATCCTTATAACGACTCATCCGTTGATATCCCTGTGAAAAGTGTTCAAGCCAACGCGACCAACAAGGCGCCCATAACAGGTTCTGCTGAGGCACCTCCGGCTCTGGATGGTACAGGCTCGCAGATTGAAAAAGAGCCAACGGCGAATGAAACCGCGACGCCAGCGGAAGCCGCCAAAACGCAGCCAGAAGCGCCAGCCAACCCTGAGATGCCTGCAACTGAACCCGCAGCGGACACCACGGCAGCAAGCGTGCCAGAGGCACCCAATAGTGAATCGAAAAACCCTGCGGTAACCACTGATCCCCTCCCACCGGTCAAGGCCGCACAGGGCGATCCGCTGACACTGCCCACCGCGTTACCTGATGGCCCAGCGCAGTTTCTTAATGGGAAATGGCGGGTCAACGGCGGCATCCAGGACAAATTCACCGGCAAGCCTCTGCAGTTGCAATACAACTTTGATCAGGGCAAAGGGACCGTCAGTGTTCGCCAGTCCAATGGCGTAGTCTGCACCGGTCCGGCTTCAGGGAGAGTGCAAAAAGGCGCGCTCAGCATTACCAATCCTGAGCAGATGAAATGTAGCGATGACTCAAACTTTATCGGCCCGACCATAGCGTGCAAATCCCCCGCTTCTGGTCACACCGACTGTGTCGGTAGCAATGATGGGGATAAGACCTTCCCTATTCGTATGCTGCAACCTCATTCTTAAACAGGGACGAATAACTTATGTTACCTGAGATTATTTCTTTTGATCGCCAGATCACGCTGGTCGGCGACTCCGGAATTCAGTTTATGGATTTCGGTCTAAGCCCTAAACGTCAGCCTGCTGGGGAATTTGTTAAACTCGCCAATGGCGTTCTCACGCGTTTGATTTATAACGAGCCGCGCGATTACTACTTCTATCAGCCGACGCCTGACAACATTGAGAAGGCTAAAAGCCAATACGATATTCCCGTTGAGCAGAGCCTTAAAATGCTGGACAGCGTTTGGTTGCCGCTCCCGCTGTTCCGTTTCAGCCTGCCCAATATTTATCAGGAAGGCCCTCTGAATTGGGCGCGTTTTCGCATCGTTAAGCTGCCAGAGCCTGATATGGATGGCCATAGCCACCGTATGACAGTAGCGATTGATACCCGCATCATGGCCAAACAACAGTCAGCCGCTGACCTCAGCCCCAATCAAGAGGATGTGAATGCTGGCGCGACCTTTGCGGTGGCCACCGCCACTTACGCACTCAACTGGTATTTAACCCAGGATTGGGTCAAAGATTGGCTGGTTGATGTGTTTAAAGAAGCCAGCAAGGGCAGAGATATTGACGAACGTGAGGATGAAATTGCCCAGCAATATCCGCTGGCGCACTATCTTAACCTGCTGTCCTTGATGGCCGTTCCGCTGGAAGGTTTGCAGACCGAAACCGAACCTGTCATTGCCATACCGCAGATAAAGGTGATTGCCAATCGGGAGGTGAACGCCATCAAACCTATCCCTGTCGATCTGATCCTTGATGTAGGTAATTCACGTACCTGCGGCATCTTGATTGAAGATCACGGCCAATCAGGATCGGGCCTGATGCACAACTATGTGCTTAAACTTCGCGATCTCAGCACGCCTGAACATATTTATACCGAACCCTTTGAAAGTAAGGTCGAATTTGCGCAGGCGTTTTTTGGCAAAGATCTCTACTCGGTGCGTAGCGGCCGTCATGACGCGTTTCAGTGGCCGACCATCGCCCGTGTTGGCGGAGAAGCCAACCGTTTAGCCTCACGCCGTCGTGGAAGTGAGGGCTCTACCGGCTTGTCCAGCCCAAAACGTTATCTGTGGGACGAGAAGTTTTATGGGCAGGGCTGGCGTTTTAATAACAGCTCTGCGCAGGAGAGCAACCCGCTTGCCACTGCCGCTCCGTTTGCGAATCTGATTGATGAGAAAGGCGAGGCGCTCCACACCATTGAAGATGAGATGGATCGCATTCCAGTCTTTACTCCACGCTACTCACGCAGTTCTCTGATGACTTTCATGTTAGCGGAGGTGCTGACTCAGGCCATCAGCCAGATCAACAGCCCCGAGCAGCGTATTCGTGAAGGCCATGCCGGTCTTCCTCGTCAGCTTCGTCATATCATTCTGACGGTTCCACCAGGTATGCCGATGGCAGAACGCTGCATTCTTGATAGCAGAATGCGACAGGCGGTGGGCTTAGTGTGGAAATCTCTGCGCTGGCACACGGGTGAGAATGATCCTTATGAAGATGAGCAAGTTGAGCAAAACAAAAGCAACATCAAGATCCCGCTGCCTAAAATCCGCGTTGAGTGGGATGAAGCGTCCTGCGCTCAGCTGGTTTATCTCTACACGGAGATCAATCAGAACTTCGCCGGCCATCCTGAGGTGTTTTTCAATACGCTAGGACGTCCAGATCGTCAGGATCGCGAGACACTCACCATTGCGTCGATTGATATTGGTGGCGGCACAACCGATCTGGTCATCACCGATTATCGTTTGGATCGTAATGGCGTGTCCGGCGGTGGCGCAAACGTGCATATCATTCCTCAGCAGCGTTTCCGCGACAGCTTCAAAATCGCTGGGGATGACATTCTGCTTGATGTCATTCAGTCTTACGTACTCCCGGCTTTTGAGCTGTCGCTGCGTGAAACCGGTGTTCGCTCGGTCGAAACATTGATGTCTCAGCTATGCGGTTCACAAAATATCAGTGCCGCGGAATCCGTGTTGCGCCAGCAACTGAGTCTGCAGCTGTTTGTGCCGTTAGCACTACACATACTGGCTCGCTATGAGCAATACGATCCTCAGAATGAAAACACCCATCTGCTGATCAATCAGCGTGTCAGTGAGTTACTGCCAGCAGGCAGTATCAGTGACGAAGTTGAAAACTTTGTGGTGCGTGAAGTCAAAAAGGCGGGAGGCTCAGAGGGCTTCAAGCTGGCTGACATCAGCCTCAACATTGCGCTGGCGAAAATGCACAACGATGTGTGCTCAGGTAAGTTCAACATCGATAAAGTGCTGACCGCACTATGCGAAGTTTTATCCTGCTATCACTGCGATCTCCTGCTGCTCACGGGACGTCCGTCGCAGCTACCGGGCATCCAGGCCATTATTCGCCGCAATCTGCCGTTACCGCCGGGACGCATTCTGGCGCTGCATGGCTACCAGACCGGAACCTGGTATCCATTCCACAAAAACGGCCATATTCACGATCCCAAAAGTACCGCATCGGTTGGCGCGATGCTGTCACAGCTGTGCGCAAACCATAGCATTCCTAATTTCCATTTCCGCATCGCTGCATTGAAGCCTTATTCCACCATCCGCCATATCGGCACCATTGATATGGATAGCCTGATTCACGATGCGGACATTATCTATCGCCATATCAAATCGGAAGAGGGGCAGATCATCCTGCCGGTGTTAATTAATGAGGATGGAGACGCCACAACCGCTAGCATCGTGATGCGTGGTGACCTGCGCCTGGGTTACCGCCAACTGGATGCGGAGCGTTGGTCTGCTTCACCTCTTTACACGCTGCGTTTCAGTGAGTCAGGACGTGAGAAATTCTCAAAAGCGACCTCCTCAGACAGCGGTTCCCCGTACCTCAAGGTCCGGCTGACCATTGATAAAGGTAAAGCGGCGCGCAAATTGGGGCTCATTAGCGATCGTCTGACCATCGCTGAGGTGAGCAGCAATACCGATAAATCCTTTGGTAAGAATGATGTAGAGCTGGAGCTCAATACCATGCCCGACACGGGTCTGATTGATAGCCGTCATTGGCTCGATAGCGGGAGTGTAAAAAAATAATGAACAACGAACAAACGACACTGCAACAAGGTTGGGCGGCTATCGCTCAGGGCAGCCTGGATGCGCTGGGTTGGGTGAAAGATGTGCGCAGCGGTTCTCGCCGCCTGGATAACGAGGCCGACCAGCTTAACCTGAGTCTGCTGCGCACCCGTAATTTGGCAAACAGTCTTTCTCAGGTCTCAACCACGCCAATGACCGTGGGCTTCTTTGGCATCTCGCAAGCAGGTAAGTCCTACCTTATCTCGGCGTTAGCGGCGGGCAGCAATGGCGAGCTGGAAGCACGTTATGGCACCCGAGTGGTGGATTTTATTAAGGAGGTTAACCCGGTCGGCGGCGGTAAAGAGGCGACCGGTCTGGTGACGCGCTTTACCCGACATGCGCCCGAAGCGCCACAGGGTTTTCCAATTCCTTTACGCCTGTTCAGTGAAATTGATCTGGCAAAGATCCTCGCTAACACCTGGTTTAATGACTTTAACCATGAGCATCTCAATTATCAGCTCGATGAAAACCGCATTGAAGCATCGCTGCGTCCTTTCTTGCAGCGTGCTGTCCAGTCTGATGTCAACAATGGCGTCAGCAGTGAGGACGTGGTTGCGCTGTGGGATTATCTCAATGCATCCTTCAAAAAGTCGGTAGAAAAGCTTGAACACGCCTGGTGGCCGCAGGTGCTGAAGATTGCACCTGCGCTCAACCCGCACGAGCGTGCAGACCTCTTTTCTCTACTGTGGGGGGAGCAGCCAGAGCTGACGGAGACATACCGTTCATTGGCCCATGTGCTGACAAAACTCAACCACGCAAAAATGGTGTTCGCTCCGTTAGAAACGCTGATTGATCACAGCAACGGCAGCATTATGAATGTCGACAGTTTGAATCGTCTTGGTTCAAGCCAGGATCGCCAGGTTGAAATACGTTTCTGGAACGAAAGTAAACAAACCGGCAGCGCGCATTTGTCACAAGCAGAACTCGCAGCACTGACTTCTGAACTCATCTTCCCACTGGCGGAAGTCACCCCAAACAGCGTGATGGAGCAGGTCGATTTACTCGACTTCCCCGGCTATCGCGGCCGTCTCAAACTTCTCGCCTTAAAAGATGCGGCTCAGGCTGGTCAGAATCCGGTATCGCAACTTTTGCTGCGTGGCAAAGTCGCCTATCTCTTTGAGCGTTACACCGACAACCAGGAGATGAATGCACTGGTGGTGTGCGCCAGCTCGTTTAAACAGAGTGACGTGTCCGATGTCGGTCCGGTTCTCACGCGTTGGGTAGAGAAGACACAGGGCAAAACCGCCGAAGAGCGTGGCAAGAGCAAAACCGGCCTCTTCTGGGCGATTACCATGTGTGATATGCGCATCAATGACAATCTTAAGAAAACAGAGAGCCAGTTAAACGAAGCCTGGGAAGGCATGATGCATATGACGCTGCTGGAGCGTTTTGCTCAATATGACTGGTTAAAAGAGTGGTCGCCTGGCAAGCCCTTTGATAACTGTTTCCTGGTGCGTAAACCCGGCATGGATACGCCGTTCCTGATGCTCGACACTGTGCCTGGACAAGAAACTCTTAAAGAAGTGGCGATCACTGAGCGTTATCGTGATGTGATCGATACCATGGGCCGTGCCTTTGTCACCCGTAATAATGTGCATCTTCACGTTGCCGCGCCTAACGAAGCATGGCAAGAGATGCTTAAGCTCAATGATGGCGGAATCTCTCGTTTGACCGGAGCGCTACGTGGCGTGGCCCATCTTGAGTTCAAACTGGAACGCCTGCGTGAGCAGTTAAAGCAGTGTCGCATCGAAACGGCGGAAAAACGCCTCGGTCGCTGGTACCAGCATGATGGCGACGGCCAGCTCAGTAAAAAACAAGCCATTGCCAAAGATCTGTGGCAAGGCCTATCCGCCAGCCCTCAGAATTTAGGAGAGCTGGTTAGCCGTTTAGATCTGCCGTCCCATGAACTTCATAATATCTATCTGAGTATTCGCGATCAGGAACAAGAGCCGCAAACAGGGGCTGAATCACGCCCGCAGAATGCTTTTTCGAACAATCCTTTTGGCAGCAATCCCTTTGCCAGTAATCCCTTTGGTGATGCCACGATTGAGGAGTCGCCCGCCGCCGTTGCGCCTGTAGCGGAACGCATTGGTCGGGACGACGAATTCGCCCATGAGGCATTTAAAGCCTGGGTAGCCCATCTGAGGGAGTTATCACAGCAAACTGCTTACTGGCAACAACTGGCGATCAACCCTGAGACAATCAATCAGTTGTGTGAAGAATTAGTGACCGCTGCCACGCGTCTGGATCTGGAAGGCAAGCTCAAACGCGCACTGGCCGGTCAGGAGCAGGCGGGAACGCTCCGCCAGCAGCTACTGGCGCGCCAAACACAGCGTGCACAACTGACGATACGTGACTTTATTGCCTGGTTTGGCTACCTCGCACTGCCTGAAGCGCAAATCCCCAATAGCTATGTCGGCGAGAAGAAAAAAGTCTTTGCCCGCCAGGTCTCTCTTGCCAGCGATGAACTGCCGCAACTGGCGGCTGTTGCCCCGCAGCCGGGTGTTGCCTATATGGGTGACTGGCTATCGGCACTGATGAGTATCACCCTGGATAATGCCGGCCACAGTGCCACTCGCGATATCTCCATTGAACAAAACCAGCAACTTGGCCAGATCATCGGTCAAATGAAACAAGAGAATTTGCCATGCTAGCTAAAATTTTCCCCTGCGACCCTGCGGAACCGGGCTACGCGCAATTGATGGTTCGCCTGCGTGGTCAGGATGCCCTGCTGCCAACTCTCAACTTTACGCTGTGCAACAACGAGCAGAACTATTTGCAGCCCAACGGCAGCTGGAGCCCAGCACCGCACATGTTTACCGTCACGGGTGGTTATCCATTCGAAAAGGGCAGCGCTTTCCGTATTGGCCCGGACTTACTTGATCCCTTATTGGCCAGCGCCAGTCAGGTACAAATTCAGGGCCAGTTAGCCTCCGGTGAATCCCGTAGCACCACCCTGCAACTGGTGCGCGATGCACTATTTTCATCTGATGCACGCGGCCAGACTGCCCATTACGGCGGTAGCAGTGTGGTGGACGCCCCGACTGCTACACCTGAACCTGCTGTGGTTACTGAACCTGAACCCGCGCCCCCAGAACCGATTCATGCCCCCACCACATCGCGTCCCAAACGCAACAACTCTTTAGTACCGATCATCGTTGCCATCCTTTTGGTGCTACTGATCGCCGCCGGTGCGCTCTGGTGGTTTATGGGCCGAGGCAATGCCACCCCGCCAGCCGCTGAGAAGCAGCCAGAACCTCAGGCAACGACGGCGAATGCCCAGACCAGTGCCAGCGAGTGTTCGCCTGCAAACCTGGCGAGCCAGAATGAGCTCGATTTTGTGCAGAACTGCGTGCAACAGAAACTCGATAGTGACAAGTTGCTGACCATCATTCAGGCGGCCAAAGACGCGAAGAAATGCGGCGTGGCTCAACGCCTTTACGCGCACAGTGCTCAGGCCGGTGATACCAAAATCGCTCTCGCTTATGCCGGCGAATATGATCCACAGGATTACAAATCCAGCGAGTGCTTCAAAACCCCAGACGCAGATACCGCCGCTTACTGGTACGACACCGTGCTGCAAACCGATCCCGAAAACCAGAAAGCGAAACAACGCCTGGCGGAGTTGAGAAAATGATGACAAAGCATCTGCTTCGGCTCTTATTACCGCTATGTAGTCTGCTCTTGGCCAGTCAGGCTCTTGCTGCGGAGGGAGATAAGCCCCTGTTGCAAGAAGGGAAGAAAACGTTATTCCAACGCGTGTTGACTACACCAGGCTGCCAACTGGGCACCGAAGCGGGCGATGATAAAGGTCCCTTGCAACCCGCCTTTAGCAGCTTTTATGTTTATCAAAAAGCGGATGTGAATGGGAAAAGCTGGGTCAAAGTAGGACCGGATAGCTATGGCAAAACCATTGGCTGGCTCCCGCAGTCCTGCACCGTTGACTGGAAGATGCAGCTGACACTGGCGTTTACCAACCCGGCGAACCGTGACCGATTAGTGTTCTTCAAAGACAAAAAAAGCCTTGATGATATTCTTAACGCACCCGACCCGGTCTCGGTCGTTGCACCGCTGCGCGCTCACCTAAAACGCGATGGCCATGCAGATGGCGTGCTGGCACAAGAACCGGAATATTTTGTCGATCTTCAAAAGCAGTTCTATCTGTTGCCGATCCTCAGCGGTGAAGAGGTGATGACGGAGAGCGGCTTTTATACTCGCTTACTGAACGTCGCATCGGTGAGCAAGGCGGATCCTAATGAGAAATCGGCCGATGATGTTAAGCAGCTGAAAGGCTTCAATGCTTCGGTGGTTTTTGTTATCGACTCGACCATTTCAATGGGCCCGTATATCGATCGCACCAAAGAGGCGGTCAACAAAATTTATGACAAGATTAAGCAGGAACATCTGCAAGACCAGGTGAAATTTGGTCTGGTTTCCTTCCGATCCAGTACCAAAGCGGTGCCGGGTCTGGAGTTCACCTCGAAAATCTTCGCCGATCCTAACCAGGTTAAGGATGGAGAGGATTTCCTCAAGAAAGTTGCGGGTCTGAAAGAGGCCAAAGTCTCTAGCTCGTTATACGACGAAGATGCTTACTCCGGTGTCATGTCAGCGATTGATAATATCGACTGGAGTCCATTCGGTGCGCGTTACATCGTCTTAATTACCGATGCCGGCGCCATTGATGGCAGCAACAAACTTTCTGCCACGGGGCTTGATGCCAAACAGCTGCGACTGGAGGCAGGTAACAAAGGGATTGCGATTTATACCCTGCATCTCAAAACGCCTTCGGGCAAAGAGGATCATGCGAAAGCAGAAGGCCAGTACCGGGATCTCTCCAATTTCGACAGTACGCAGTCCAATCTTTACCAGTCCGTTGATGCCGGTAACTTGAAAACCTTTGGGCAACAGGTGGATACGCTGGCAGGCGCGATAACCGAACAGGTCAAAGCGGCCTACATGGGTGATGCGGCTATCGGCAGCGCACTCTATTCGAAAGATGAGGGTAAGAAGCCAACGCCAGAAGATAAATTGCTGGAAGATACCGCGCTAATTGGCCACGCCATGCAGTTGGCCTGGCTGGGTAAAAAGAATGACACTCAGGCACCACTGGTGTTCACGGCCTGGATCAGCGACCGCGATCTCATTAAGCAAAATATCCCGACCACCGACGTGCGTGTGCTGCTGACCAAAAGGCAATTGAGCGATTTAAGCGATGTCGTCAGCCAGATCCTGCAAGCGGCCAACGAAGGTATGATCTCACCCAACAAGATGTTTGAACGCCTGCGCACCGTTGCCGCCACCATGGGGGCCGACCCTAACCAGCTGAAGCAACAGGACAACGCCAAAATCAACGATCTTGGTGTATTAGGGGAGTATCTTGCTGATCTCCCGTACAAAAGCGACGTCCTGAATCTCGATGAAGAGACATGGAAAAGCTGGGATGGTTTGTCACAAGAGAAATTCATTCGCACGTTGTCGACCAAGCTGCGTTATTACCAGAAATACAATGCGGACGTCGATCGCTGGGTTGAGCTCGCCAAAGGGAGCGATCCGCGCGATCGTGTCTACCCGGTGCCACTGGAAATGATGCCCTGATGTTAGACATAGACGACTTGTGTGTTGTCCGTGGCGAGGGCGAGAGCGCTCATCCTGTTTACCTGCCGCAGCTGAGCCTGCGGCCAGGCCAGGTGGTGGCGGTAACCGGTGAAAGTGGTTGCGGCAAAAGCACGCTGCTTGAAGCAATTGGCTTAGTGCTTCGCCCTGCCAGCGTGGGACGCTTTACGCTGCAAGGTGAAACGTTGCTGGATGTTGCCTCTCTGCTTGCTCAAAATCAGCAAGCGAAACTGGCGGAGATACGCGCACGCCATCTCGGTTTTGTGCTGCAAAATGGCGGCCTACTTCCTTTCCTGAGCGTGCAGGACAACATAACACTGCCGTGCCAGCTGCTTGGCATGACGCCGGATATGGCCATGCTGAGCAGAGTGATTGATGCGCTAAAACTGGGCCCTCTATTGGATAAGTACCCGGCGCAATTGTCCTTTGGTGAAAGACAGCGAACCGCATTTGCCCGCGCCATTTTACATCGCCCCGCATTGGTGCTGGCCGATGAACCCACCGCCGCACTCGATCCACATAATGCGCAGCAACTGTTTAGCCTGTTTATTGATTTGGTTGCTCAGGAAAACATGATGGCACTGGTGGTTTGCCACGACTGGCCACTGGTGCAACGTTTCAAATTGCCCTGTTTGATTGCACATCCTGGTTCAGGTGCATCTGATTTGTCAGATGAACAAGCCCAGCGAGGAACCCACTTTGTCCTTTAACCGTACCCTGCTGCTGGGACGCCTGGCACTCAAGGATCTGTGGCACGATCACATCATCTCTTTTTGTATTGCTTCATCTCTGGTGGCGGTGATCGCTCCACTCCTGCTGCTATTCGGCTTGCGCTTTGGCATCGTCAGCCAATTACAAGATGAGCTCGCCAACGATCCCCGCAACCTTGAAATCAGGATGTTAAGCAGCGGCAATTATGATCCAGAGTGGATAGCACAGCTGCGCCAACGCCCCGACGTGGGCTTTGCCATTGGGCAGACGCGTTCGCTTAACACCCTTGCCGATCTGCAAGTAGACAGCAGCCATTTCATCGAAAATGCCGAAGTGATCCCGACTGATGTCGGCGATCCGCTGTTGGGCAATCTGAAGATTCAGCAGGAAAATGAGGTGGTGTTGACCCAGGAAGCCGCACGTAAATTGGCGGCTAAAGATGGTGATACCGTGACGCTACGCGTCAGCCGCCAGCTCGATGGCCGCCAGGAATGGGGTCGTAAAAGCCTGGTGGTCGCTGGCATCTTGCCTGCCACTTATTTCAATCGGGCGGCTTTCTTCACGCAATCTTCCTTACTCCTGCTGCTGGAAAATTTTAGAGACGGTTATGCCACCCCGGCACTCGGTGCCACTAGTGGGCAGCCATTGAGTGCCAAACCTCCTCGCTATGCGCGCGCCCGGTTATATGCCAAAAGCATTGATCATGTTGCCAGTCTGGAGCGCGATCTGCGCGCGCAACGCATCGAAACCTCCAGCCGACTGGCCGATATTGAAAATGTCAAAAGCATCAACCGGGTGCTGGGGCTGATTTTTAATATTATTGCCGGCACCGCGCTGATTGGCTGTATTGCCTCTCTCGTCGGATCGTTTATCGCCAACGTCGATCGCAAACGCAAACACATTGCCGTACTACGGCTTCTGGGCTTCACCGGCCCGGCTGTCGGCGGCTATGTCATTGTGCAGGGTTGCCTACTTAGCCTGCTGGCTTATATAGGCGGCTACGGCATCTATCTAATCGCCAGCCAAATATTTAACCGTGCCTTAGCCGGCAGCCAGGCGACTGACCAGATGCTGTGCAAAATAACCCTGACCCATAGCTTGCTGGCCATGCTGATGACCGTGGTCGTCGCGCTGGTGGTTGCCAGTATTGGGGCTTATAGGGCCATTAACATAGAACCTGCGCAAAGCCTGCGCGAAGTGTGATTATTTAATTCATCGATGATTAGCGGAGACTTTTCGTGACCTTAACGCCTGCTTCACTGCCCTACTGGTTAGTTTTTGGCCTGCTCGCCAATGTCTCTTCTGCTCTGGCAGAGCCGTGGACAGAAAATACCTGGAATCCCAAA
Organism: Pantoea sp. alder81; assembly: GCF_020179835.1. GTDB lineage: Bacteria > Pseudomonadota > Gammaproteobacteria > Enterobacterales > Enterobacteriaceae > Pantoea. Next base: position 141,533 of record NZ_JAIUDA010000008.1, read on the forward strand.
CCGGATGGCGAAGATATCGTCTTGCCGATGCCCTGCGAAGGCTCGATGGTGTTCCGTCGGGTAGAAATTCCGATGGCGGGTCCGCTTGATGACCTGCCGATTACCCTCGGCCAGGACAGTGGTGATTGGGGCGTGATTGAACACAGCTATCCCACCTTCATTGCTGGTAGCTTCACGGAGAAGAAAGCGAAAGGCCGCTATTACCTGATGGCGAAATATGAACTGACGACGTTGCAATATCAGGCGTTAACAGAAGGCACTTGCCCTACCCCTTCACGCAAACTCAGTTTACCCGTCACGGGAATCAGTTGGTTCGATGCCGTCAGTACCGCCGATAAATACAATCAGTGGTTGCGTACTCATGCGATGGATAAGCTACCCCAAGAGGATGGTGATGCCGGATTCTTGCGTCTGCCAACTGAAGTTGAGTGGGAGTTTGCGGCACGCGGTGGCCTGAAAGTGAATAGCGCCGAATTCCGCGATCAGCACTACCCGATGGACGACATGAAGAACTATGAGTGGTATTCCGGTGCGCAGTCTTCGAATGGCAGAGCACAGCTCATTGGATTATTGCAGCCCAATCCGCTGGGTTTATATGACATGTTGGGCAACGTGTCAGAGATGATGTTCAATCCGTTTTATCTCAACAAGCTCAATCGCCTGCATGGCCAGGCCGGGGGCTTCGTGGTGCGGGGTGGAAACTTCCTCTCAGGGCCGACAGAAATTCGCAGCGCCACCCGTAAAGAAGTGAATTACTACGATCAGGCGACGCCTTCCATCAGCAAAACGACCGGTATGCGTCTGGTTCTGGTGGCGCCTACCATCACCTCACCAGATAAAGTTAAGCTGCTGGAAAAAAGCTGGGAAACCCTTGGCGCGGAAAATCAGGCTAACAATAAGAAAGACGATGAAGCTAAAGACACAGTGAAAGCGCTGGGCAGCCTTGCGTCGAATGTTGACGACGCGGCGTTAAAACAGAAATTAAAAGACCTGGAAAATCAGCTACGCGCCAGCAATCAAAAACAACAGGAAGAGCGGGATCAGTCTATCCGTGCCAGCCTGAATTTAGGCTCTTTCCTCTGCACCAAGCTACAGGATGATGGCCGCTTCCTCGATTTCCTAAACCATAACTACGAACTGCTGTGCAAAAACAAAGACGCCAGCGATGCCAATTGCGCCATTCGCAAAACCAAGCTGGGCGAGCAATCTGACCGACTACAACAGCTCACTGGATATTACGCCAGTAGCCTCGTCGATGCGGCTACTCTTTATGGAAAAGACGGTCTGCAACACGAAGTCACGGTATTTGATCAAATGCTCACCTTAAACAAACGTCTTTCAGGACTAAAGCCTTTCCTCGCAACCCATTGGCAGAATCAGCAGAAGTATCTGGAGAACGGCAAGATTGATACCGCAGGCTGGTTGGATAGCTGCAAAAAGATTAATGCAGCCCCTCAGGCTATTGCTAAGGAAAAATAGGTAAGAACATGAAACGGTCAAAGAAGCCTGTTTGGGCAACGCTGCTATTCGTACTGGGCTGGCAGACGACCAGTCTTGCCGAAGAGCATCGCTATATCAGTATTCGCAATACCGATAGCGTGTGGGTTCAAGGCGTCTGTTCACTGGTATTCAGGCTAGATAATGGAGGGGCTGGAGAATTTGGCCCACTGGAAGTGAATATTGAGCTCAATGACAAAACGGGAAATGTTCTCGAAAAAGGCACATTAAATGTGGCGCCTTTTGGTGACAGTGATGCAACTCGCTCAATAGATGCCGCAACAGAATTTGATTGTGAGGCGGTGGAAAAGGCCAGCAATATTCGTATCGTGGAAGTCACGGAAGTTCGCGGCAATAGCACCAAAGTCGCTTTGCCAGTTACAACCTTTGATCCGCAGTATTATAAGCCATTGAAGATTTCAATCAGTCCGTAGCGTATAGCGAGTTAGTGGGGACAAATTGCTGCCTGTTGATGCCTTTTATCACCGTGCTATCTTACCCACTCGCTATACCGCAATCGGATCAAGACCAATGGCAAAACAACGTGTAGGAATCGTGTTTGGTGGCAAATCGGCCGAGCATGAAGTGTCGTTACAATCAGCGAAAAACATCCTCGAAGCCATCGATAAGAGCAAATACGAGGTGGTGCTGCTGGGCATCGATAAACAGGGTGAATGGCATCTGAATGATGCTTCCGGCTTCCTGCTGAATGCCGATAACCCGGCGCTGATTGCCCTGAATCGCTCAGGTGAAAACGTCGCGCTGGTGCCGGGCAGTGCTTCACAGCAGCTGATCACTCGCCAGCAGGCGCAGCCGCTGTCACAGCTGGATGTGATCTTCCCGATCGTGCACGGTACCCTGGGTGAAGATGGATCGCTGCAGGGCTTGTTGCGCATGGCGAATCTGCCGTTTGTGGGATCGGATGTGCTGGGCTCAGCGGTGAGCATGGACAAAGATTTCACCAAGCGCTTGCTGCGCGATGCGGGCTTAAAAGTCGCGCCGTGGATCAGCGTGACGCAGGCACAGCGTGCGCGTCTGGATGCGCAAGCCGTTGTCGAACAGTTCGGTCTGCCACTGTTTATCAAACCGGCTAATCAGGGATCGTCTGTCGGTGTCAGCAAAGTGGATCATATCGACGATCTGGCGGCGGCGCTGGATCTGGCCTTTACCTTTGATCGCAAAGTACTGATCGAGCAAGGCATCAAAGGCCGCGAAATTGAGTGTGCGGTGCTGGGTAATGATGAACCCGAAGCCAGCCCGTGTGGCGAAGTGGTGGTGCATGATGCCTTCTATTCGTACGACACCAAATACATCAGCGCCGATGGTGCACAAGTGGTGGTGCCCGCTTCTATCAGCGAAGAACACAGCGAAGCGATTCGTGCCGTGGCGATTCGCGCATTTCAGGCGCTGGAGTGCTTCGGTATGGCGCGCGTTGATGTGTTCCTGACCGAAAGCGGCGAGATCGTGGTGAACGAGGTGAATACTCTGCCGGGCTTTACCAATATCAGTATGTATCCGAAGTTGTGGCAGGCAGCAGGATTGAGCTACAGCGATTTGATTACGCGCTTGATTGAGCTGGCACAGCAGCGCCATCAGCAGAGCAGTCAGCTGAAAAGCAGCGTTTAATCATCGATTTCCTGGTGCGCATAAATGCGCACCCTACGATGGATAAACTGGTTGGTCATTGATGGTTGTCGAAACAAATTAGCGTCAGGCAGTTGTGAGGTTGTCATCAATGGCGACCGAAAAAATCAGTACCAAGCTATCGTAAGGTCGCCATTCACGGCGACCAAAACAACCCAGCACCAAGCCATCATGAGGTCGCCACTCATGGCGACCATCACGCACTTCACGCCACGTCATTCACCACGCTGCGCGGTTCCATCGCCGGAGAGGTTTGGTTACGGCCATTGCGTTTCGAGAGGTAGAGATTTTTATCCGCTGCCGACACCAGACGGTTAATCACGCCTGGCCATTCCCGCTCACTCTGCGCACTGCCGCGCGCCAGGCCTAAACTGGCGGTTACCGTCACCGTGTTGCCCTGAATCCAGAACTTCTCTTTGACCATTGCCTGACGTATCGCTTCGGCCAGCTGGTAAAGTTGCAGATGGCTGTAGTCGAACACCACCACCACAAACTCTTCGCCACCAAAGCGACACACCATGCCGCGATTGCCCACCACGCGTTGCATGCGGCGTGCAATTTCTTCCAGCACGCCATCACCGGCATCGTGGCCAAAGTTATCGTTGATGGCTTTGAAATAGTCGACATCCAGCATCACCACACCCGCTTCGCGCTGTAAGGAGAACGGCTCCTGTTTCAAACTTTCATACAGGCCGGAACGCGACAGCAGTTGGGTGAGGAAATCAAAGTTAGCGCGTAACGCCAGGCGATGATTGAGCTGACGAATCGCATCCATACTCACCGCCACCAGCAGCGGGCTGAGGGCCACTGTTGCCACGCCCAGTCGCGCCGAGGTGAGATGGCTGATCGGCAGCAGTGCGTCATCGCCCTGAATATTCATTACGCCGTGGGAAACGAGAACGATCTCAGTGATACCGGTAATCAGGATCACCAGGCTTGTAACAGGAATCGGTAACACGATGGCGCACCAGATCAGCGCTGGCACCGGGAAGGTCAGGCTACCTGCCCCGCCAATCAGTGCACCTACGGTTAACGACAGCACCACCGCCGCCAGGGGCAGCAGCTTGCCAGGGTGCAGCAGAGTACGCGGCGATACGCTGCGCAGCGGTCGCGCCAGCATCACCGGCAGCAGCATCAGGGAGGTCGAGAACTGCTCGCTAAACCAGTCGCCCCACGCCACCACAAAGCGCGCATTGAAATCGATATCCTGCGCCCATGCGCCCCAGGTAGCACAGGCTGCGGCGCCAAGGAAACAGGCCGGGAAGATGCGCATGGCATTGAACACCTGGCTGTTGGCCGAAGGCGGCTGCAGGTGTTTGATCAGCATGCTGACCGTTATCAGGGTAAACAGAATATTGGCGAAGTTCACGGTCACCGCAGGCAATGCCCAGCCGGAAAACACCGTGTCGTTAAATATCATCGCAGCAAAGCACACCAGATAGCTCGAAGTGGTATGCAGGAAAGGATTTCGTACCATTAAACCGGCAATCAGTGCATTCACCGGCCAAAACAGTGAGAACTCCTCGGGAATGCGCAGATGACTGCCAATAAAGCAGAAGAAAAGCGTAATCAGGAACAGCGAGAGTGCATTCTTTTTTAAATTATTCTCAGCAAACAGCTTAACGCGCATACGTCTGAACCCTGTAACCTGGAAATCGCTGCCTCTTGCCCACGGGCATCAGCAAGCATTTAACCTGAAATAACTGTGCGATGATTCGGCAATTAAGCGAGTGTTCGTCATCCTACTCTGCGGCTGGGCAGCACTCAATGAGCCGGATCGGCGAGATGTGAGCGCGCTGGCAGGGTTGAAACCCGAGAAACAAGGATGAGAGCTGCTGCAATTATGCCCTGTAAATAAAAAAATCGGATATCCGAGATATCCGATTTTTACGCTAAAAACCAGTTTTTAAGCAAAGTGTTATTGCTAATTAACCGCAACCGGCCACTGACTCAGACGAATACCACGATCGCGCGCGTTTTCCCCGAAATCCTGCAGCACCGCTTTGACGTCGGGATCCAGATACTCGGCATTATCATGATCGACAATCACCGTGCTGTTTTCCGGGATCTCCGCCAGCAAGCCCTGCAGTTTAGGATTATGCATAAAGGTGAGGTTTTGCTGGAAGCGCAACACATAGTGATCGTCATAGCGGGTAAGCTGCAGCGCATTGCGGTGGCTTTTGTAGATGCTGTAGATAATCTGCGTAGCGATACCGATACCAATCCCCGCCAGCATGCCAAACACCAGGATGCCACCGATGGTCGCCAGGAACGGCACATACTGCTGAGCCCCCATGCGGAACTGCTCGATGAACAGACGCGGCGTTGCCAGCTTATAACCGGTATACAGCAAAACGGCGGCCAGGCTGGCCAGCGGGATGGCGTTGAGCAGATCGCTGAACCACAAGCCGCAAATCAGTAACAGCGCGCCGTGGATGAGAATCGAGAGTTTGGTCTGAGCCCCGACGCTGACGTTCACCGAGCTGCGCACAATCACCGCCGTGATCGGCATCGCACCGAGGAAACCGGCGGTCAGGTTGCCGATGCCCTGCGCGAACATCTCTTTATTCGGCGAGGGTGCCGGATGCTGCGGACGCAGTTTTTTCAGCGCTTCCTGACTGAGCAGCGTTTCCAGGCTCGCCACCAGCGCCAGCGTCACGGCAACGACCCAGACAGAAGGATTTTGCCATGCCAGCCAGTCCGGGGTTTCCAGTTCAGCCGCCAGCGCCGACAGGCTATCAAAGGCCGGTAACGCAATACGCGGCAGCCCTTGCGCCAGGCTCGGGAACAGGCGGTCGCCAAATACCGTCGCCATACAGCCGAGCAGCACCGCCACCAGCGGCCCCGGTATCCAGCTGAGCAGCTTGACTGATTTCACCATTGGCGTGGTCCACAGCCACAAAATTACCAGGCCGATGCCTGCCACCCACATCGCACTGGTTGAAAACTGAAACTCACCGTTCACCAGCGATATTAATTCGGCATCGCCTGCGGCACCGAAGGCCACCGGGATCTGCTGCATAATCAGCAAAATACCAATCGCCGCCAGCATCCCTTTAATCACGCTCCCCGGCACCAGCGAGATAAAGCGACCGGCACGCAGCAAGCCAAGCAGGCATTGCAACACGCCCGCCAGAATCAGTGCGGTGAGGAAAGCGGAGAAGCTGCCGAGCGTCTGTATCGAGGCCACCACAATGGTCACCAGACCCGCAGCCGGGCCGCTGACGGCAAAGCGTGATGGGCTGAGCGATGTGACCAGCAGGCCACCGATCACCCCGGTCAGCAGTCCGGCAAACGGCGGTAAACCGCTGGCCTGCGCGATGCCAAGGCACAGCGGCAGTGCCACCAAAAACACCACCAGACCGGCGGGAATATCCTGACGCAGCGTGTTCAGATTCATGGCACCGATTCCTCTGCTGATTGCTGAATGAGTTCTTTCAGATGACCAGACTGCAAGTCATACACGCAGCCAAACACTTCCAGCGCTTGCCCCGCCTGCCAGGCCTGTTGCACCGGTTCGCACACCACCAGTTGGGCAAACTGCGCGATCACGTTGGCCTCCACTAAGCGGTTGAGCTTGCTGCTCTCCTCTTCCTCAGCACTGGCGTGATATTCCACCAATCCTTGTTGCAGGCCACTGCGCAACGCGGCGATGCGTCTTGCCAGCGCCGAATCCTCTTTTGCCAGCGGGCTGGCGGGCAACCCCAGCGCGGCCTGCACCCCGCCGCAGCCATAATGGCCGCACAGAACAATGCGCTCCACGCCCAGGTAGAAAATCGCGTATTGCAGCACGCTCATCAGGTTATCGTCATCGGGCACCACCATATTGGCGATGTTGCGATGCACGAACAGTTCGCCAGGATGCGAGCCGGTCAGCACTTCGGCAGGTACGCGGCTATCGGAACAGCCAATCCACAGCGAATGCGGTTTTTGTTGATGCAGATATTGTTCGAAATAATCTGGATTACGCTCGCGGCGCTGTAATGCCCAACTGCGATTTTTCGCTAATAAGGGTTTAAGTGTCGTCACAATTATCTTCTCTCTACGTCCAGAAATATCGCTTTCAGGCAAAGTCACAGGGTATTAAACGCCGCTAAGACGATCGATGGAGGGTGAAAGCAGAGCTTCCTCACATAAATTGTTTATAGCTGCTAATGCTTGTGGTTGCACAATCATTATTTCCGCGCACGACAAAATCCTCCGCCCTGTAAAATAAATGTCAGGAAATGTCGATAATAAGTAATTTAATGCAAGCCGATGGAATTGATTGAAAAATAAGATTTAATATATAAATCATGAAATTAAATTTAATATTAAATTATGCATCTGGAATGAATCGACAAAAATATACACACAGTCTTTTCATGCCTTTGCACTAGTATGGTGAATTAAACGATTTGAGCTGAGAAAAATCTTAATTATAAAATTTATGAATGGAGTTATTCACTGGGTGAATAGCAGAATGGCGATATTTTTCGCCAATCACTGACTGACAATTAAGCAAGAGATCAGGAAAATAATAAGGAGAATAATAATGACGATCAAAAGTAAATATGACTGGCCCTGAATTAAATTCAAAGCGCCTGCCGCAACAGGCGCTAATTCGCTTGACGAATTATTTACCGTTCCACGCTTTCATACGCGCTTCACGCACCTGAAGCTGCTGTTCCGGCGTCAGTTTGTTGTAGTTCTCCGCCATGCCGCTTTCCCAGTCGCCGTACAGCGGATTAGGCAGCACGATAAATTGCGTACCAAAATGCTGATGATTGAGGCTGACAAACTGCTGGCGCTGCGCATTGCCCTGATGCCAGGTCGCGCCACCAAAGTCATTCAGGTTATCGCCCACGTACAGCACCACGTTGTATCCGGCGTTTTTAATCGCATCGAAGCGCTCCTGTTTATTGGAATTGCCGGTGCTAAGACGCACGGTTTTATCGCTTACGCCGCTGAAGCCCAGCTTATTAAGGTTATCCACCGTCGCGGCGTAATCCTTCTGATCGCGGTTCGAGACGTAGAACATCGTGCCGCCGTGGCTGTTGACGTAGTTCGCGAACTCCACCGCGCCCGGCACGGCGATGGCCTGACGCGCCTGAGTCCAGGCTGACCAGGTTTTGCCGGAGAACGGCTGGCCGTTTTTCGCCTGCCATGCGCTGTAGGCGCTGTTATCGATCATGGTTTCATCAAGATCGACGATTACCGCTTTCGGTTTGCCCACCAGCGATGGCGCAGCATTAAATGCCATGCGTGCACTGTTAAACGCCTGCCAGCTCAGCGCCTGATACTCACCGGACTGCTGGAACCAGTTCACTGCCAATACCGATTGCTGGCCGAGCTGCTGCTGCGCCTGCTGTTTGGCCGGTTGTGCGCACCCGGTCAGCAACAGCGCAAGAATGCCGGACGCCGCCAGCAAAGAGGTGTTTTTCATCAGATCATCCTTAAGTGATTATGGTCAGTTTGTGTAAAGCTTTAAAAATGTAGCAGTTAACGTAAGCTGTGGGCAGAAGAAAGCTGCCGCCCTGTCAAAGGAGACACTTATGTCGTATTCCGGACCGCGTTCAACCCTGCTTGATGCCCTGCCGTGGCTCGATTATGCCTTCCAGCCTGCGGGTCAACCGGTGCCAGCAGATGCCGCTTATGGTCAGCAGCGCCATAGCGCCCATGTGGTGCTGGCGACACAAAATCTGCCACCGAAGAGCTGCGAATCCGATGGTGTGATCGGGGAAAACCAACTGCCGGTTGCGGTGTATACCGCAGATTGTTTGCCGGTACTGTTCGCCGATAGCGAGCAGCATCAGGTGGCGGCAGTGCACGCCGGATTAAAAGGCACGCTGAGTGGAGTGCTGAACAGTGCCATTGATGGATTGCTTAATCGAGGCGCCCGCACTGAGACGCTGCATGTCGCCATCGGCCCGGCAATCGGTCCGTGCTGTTATGAGTTGGGCAAAGATTTGGTGACACAGATGCAGCAACGCGCAGATTTGCCTGCTCTGCAGTGGGCGAGCGAGCAACCACACAATAGCTCGGCGATTCGTCCGCAGGCGCGGGCGCATCATCAGGGCGTGTGGTTTGATTTGCCGCATCTGGCGCGAGGGTTACTGTTACAGCGCGGCATTCCAGCCGAACAGATTGAGGTGTTGAACGTCTGCACCTACTGCATGGCGGAGTCGGGATCGAGCTATCGCTACAACACCCATTTTGACAGCGGTTACCAGTCCCGTTTTTCGTGGATTCGTAGCCGCGATTGATTAGCTGCACATCCTTGTGCAGCTTGTTGCATCAGTGAATGATGGCGTTGAGTGCCAGCACACCCGCCAGGCCAAGAATCGAGATCAGCGTCTCCATCACCGTCCAGGTTTTCAGGGTTTCCACCACGCTGAGGTTGAAGTAACCCTTAAACAGCCAGAAGCCCGGATCGTTGACGTGTGAGGCGATCACGCTGCCCGAACCTACCGCCAGCACCATCAATGCTGGATCGGCATGCGTCACTGCGATAATTGGCGTGACGATCCCGGCGGTGGTGATCGCCGCAACCGTGGCCGACCCCAGCGCGATACGCAGCATCGCTGCCACCGTCCAGCACATCAGCAGTGGAGAGAGCGACGATCCCTTCATCATGTCAGCGATATAGTTGCCCACGCCGCTGTCCACCAGCACCTGCTTGAACGCGCCACCACCGGCAATAATGAAGACGATCATGGCGATGGCGGCAATCGACTCGCCGCACATATCCATCACTTCTTCCATCTTGCGGCCGTTGCGCAGACCCAGCGTCAACACCGCGATCACCACGGCAATAAACAGCGCCACCGCCGGGTTACCGATAAACTCGAAGAACTGACGCAGCGGGTTCTCTTTTGGCGTAGTCAGCTCAAACACCGCAGCAATCGCCATCAGCACCACCGGGATGATGGCGGCAAAGATACTGATACCGAAGCCCGGCATCTCTTCTTCGGTGAAGATTTTCGGGTTGTACAAGCCTTCCGGCGGTGACTTCTCAAAGCTTTTAAGGAATTTCGAGAAGATCGGACCGGCCACGATCACCGTCGGGATGGTGATGATCATGCCGTACAGCAGCGTGGTCCCGAGGTTCGCACCAAAGATAGTGGCGATCGCGGTTGGGCCAGGATGCGGTGGCAGGAAGCAGTGCGTGACCGAGAGTGCAGCCACCATCGGCACGCCGACATACAGCAGCGGCAAACCGGCAGCAGCAACGATGGTGAACACCAGCGGCAGCAACAGCACAAAGCCCACTTCATAGAACATCGCCAGACCAACGATCAGTCCAGTGACCACCAGCGCCCATTGCAGCCGCTCTTTACCAAAGGCGGCAATCAGGGTGGTGGCGACGCGTTGTGCCGCACCGGTGTCCGAGACTAATCGCCCGAGCATGGCACCGAAGCCGAGGATCATCGCTAATCCACCGAGCGTCGAACCGATACCTTTCTGGATCGAGGCCATCACGTTGAGCGGCGTCATCCCTTCGGCAATACCGACCACCGCCGAGACAAACACCAACGCAATAAAGCCGTTGACCTTAAATACAATCATCAATACCAGCAGCAGTATCACACCCAGCACAATAATGGTTATTGGCATTTTTTATTATCCTTAGGAATACAGAGGGGTGATTAAGGTTTAGGCGCGGCCCGGCGAAAATGCCAGCCGCGCCATGGCATTACACGGCGACGCGCATACCGCCATCAACGAACAGCAAGTGACCATTCACGAAATCAGAAGCGCCCGAGGCGAGGAATACCGCGGCGCCAATCAGCTCTTCTGGTTTACCCCAACGCGCCGCTGGCGTGCGTTTGGTGAGCCAGCCGGTGAAGGCCGGATCGTCCGCCAGCGCCTGGGTCATCTCCGTGACGAAGTAGCCCGGTGCGATGGCGTTCACCTGGATGTTATGGCGCGCCAGCTCGACGCACATCCCGCGCGTCAGCATGGTGACGGCCCCTTTGGAAGCCGCGTAAGGCGTGATGGTGTCGCGGCCCAGCTCACTCTGCATCGAACCGATATTGATGATTTTACCGCGCTGGCGATCGACCATTTTTTTCGCCACGGTTTGAGAGACCAGGAATACCGCGGTCTGGTTAACGGCAATCACGTCATTCCAGTCCTGCTCCGGGAATTCGAGGAACGGACGGCGGCGCTGGATCCCGGCGTTGTTCACCAGAATATCAATCGGGCCCCATTCGGCTTCAATCTCATCCACCGCCTGCTGCACCTGCGCAGACTGCGTCACATCAAAGGCTTTGGCATGGGCGCGTAAGCCCAGCTCACGCAGTTTCGCCGCGCCCTGCTCTGCACCCTGCTCCGTGGTGGCGTTGACGATCACTTCCGCACCGGCTTCACCTAAACCACGCGCCAGCAGAAAACCAATGCCGCGCGCCGAACCGGTAAGTAATACACGCTTGCCTTCGAGGGAAAATAACTGACTCATCACTGCTCCTTAAAAGGTTAACTGGACTTTCGCCGCACGGGTTTTATCGCCGGCAAACTGCAAGGCCGCGTCGATGTCCTGTAAATCGTATTCACCGCTAAACAGCGGCAGCGGATTGACCACACCGTTTGCCAGCCACTCGACGGCGGTATTGAATTCATGAGTAAAGCGGAAGGAACCGACCAGCTGAATCTCTTTGGCGATCAGCGCCATGATTGGGAAGTTTGGGATGGTGCCGCCCATGCCAACCTGGACCAGCGTGCCTTTGGCGCACACCACATCGAGACAGCGTTGCAGTGAGGAAGGATGGCCAGAGGCCTCAAACGCCACATCGAAAAAGCCTTTATCAGCCAGATATGGCGTGAAATCGCCTTCAGCGGCGTGGATCACATCGGTCGCACCCATCTGCTGCGCCATCTCCAGCGAACGTTCGCTGATATCGCTGCACACTACAGAAGCGGCACCGCGCGCTTTCGCCGCCGCCGCAATCAAGCAGCCAATCGGACCGACACCGGAAATGAACACGTGCTTGCCGGTAAGGTCGCCCGCCTGATGCGTGGCGTGAATGCACACCGCCAGCGGCTCGGCGAACACCATCACGGTTTCATCGGCATCCTGTGGGAATGGCACACACTGTTTGCTGTCCACCACTTTGTATTGGGTGAAGCCGCCATCAACATGTGGCACATACATGGCGCTGCCGAAGAAGCGCATGGAAGTGCACTGGTTTTCCTGATCGCGCTGGCAGTATTTGCACTCGCCGCACGGTTTGGACGGATTGACCGCCACTTTCTGATTTGGCTTCAGGTCAGGATTGTCGCTCTCCACCACATGGCCAATCACTTCATGGCCGAGGATCATCGGCATTTTGACCTCGAAGCTACCGACTTTGCCTTCCTGATAGTAATGCAGGTCAGATCCACAAATGCCGCCGCGCGTAATACGCACCAGCGTGCCTGTGCCGTCCCATTTCACCTGTTGCGGTGCGACGCTGACCTGTTTTTTCCCGGTAATCACGCAGGATTGCGTTTCGATATTCATGGTTTCCCCATTTGTTGCTGTTGCAATGGGGGCTATCAAAGCGGGATCGGGCGCTGAAAACTGTGAACCAGATCACTCTAAATCATGTTACGAAATAGCTGTTACCTGGAACGTGAACTGCTCGTACAGAAGATGGAAGCGGGATCACTGTTTGCCGGAAAAAACCAAGACCAGTCTTGGGGAAAAGCGGGATCGAGCTATGCCATTATCGCCGCACCCTCACCCGGGATTGAGTCTGACAGGAGTCATAACTAAAGAGCTAATCCATTAGCCCTCATCTTCAAACTGTTTCAGGGTGTACAGGTCTCTTCCCGTGCCAGACGAAAGCGTTCCGAACCTTTCGCCTGCGACCTGTCGCCCTGCTTTTTTTGAGGTTTCTCACAGCCTGAACACCGCGAATTTCCATCCAAACCAATTCCCGCTAAAGTTAACTCATCCGACCACTTTCCGAGACTGTGTTCATGACTGAGCATTACGCCCACCTGTTTGCCCCGCTGGATCTGGGATTTACCCAAATAAAGAACCGTTTTCTGATGGGCTCGATGCACACCGGACTGGAAGAACACACTGACGGCGCTGCACGATTAGCGGCGTTTTATGCGGAACGCGCGCGGGAGGGCGTGGCGCTGATTGTCACCGGCGGCATCGCGCCGAACGCACAAGGCGTGGTGGCGCACGGTGGCGCAATCCTCAATCAGGAAAGCCAATGTGAATGGCATCGCACCCTCACTGATGCGGTGCATGCGGAAGGCGGCAAAATTGCGCTGCAGATTCTGCATGCCGGACGCTACAGCTATCAGCGCGATCTGGTGGCGCCTTCGGCGTTGCAGGCTCCGATTAACCCACTCACACCGCGCGAACTCAGCGATGCCGAGATTCGCCAGACCATTGCTGACTTCGCCCAGTGCGCTAAATTAGCCCAGCAGGCTGGTTATGATGGCGTTGAGATCATGGGATCTGAAGGCTATTTGATTAATCAGTTTCTGGTGGCGCACACCAATCACCGTGATGATGAATGGGGCGGGGATGTGGATCGCCGTCGGCGCTTTGCACTGGAGGTTACGCAGGCGGTGCGCGAGGCTGTCGGCCCAGCGTTTATTATCATCTTCCGCCTGTCGATGCTCGATCTGGTGAACAACGGCAGTTCGCTGGAAGAGACGCTGACGCTGGCAAAGGCGCTGGAGCAGCGTGGTGTGACGCTATTCAACAGCGGCATTGGCTGGCACGAAGCGCGCATTCCCACCATCGCCACCTGCGTGCCGCGTGCCGGGTTTGCGTGGGTGACAAAGCATCTGCGCGAGGCGGTGTCGGTACCGGTGATCGCCACCAACCGTATCAACCATCCGCAGGTGGCGGATTCACTGCTGCACGATGGCATCGCCGATATGGTGTCGATGGCGCGACCGTTTCTTGCCGATGCGGCCTTTGTGCGCAAAGCCCAGGCCGGACAGCCGGATGCCATCAACACCTGCATCGCCTGTAATCAGGCCTGTCTCGATCAGATCTTTGTCGGCAAAGTCACTTCCTGTCTGGTGAATCCACGTGCCTGCCACGAAACCCTGATGCCAGTGATTGCCACTGAACAGCCTAAACAGATTGCGGTGGTCGGTGCCGGTCCGGCGGGCATGGCGTTCGCGCTACAGGCGGCCGAGCGCGGCCATCAGGTGACATTGTATGAAGCGGACGCGCAGATTGGCGGCCAGTTTAATATTGCCCGCCAAATCCCCGGTAAAGAGGAGTTTAGCGAGACGCTGCGCTACTTTCGCCATCAGCTGGCAGCGGCTGGCGTCGCGATTCGCACCCAGCATCGTGTGACGGCTGATGAACTGGAAAGCGTGGATGAAGTGGTGATCGCCACTGGGATTTCGCCGCGTCAGCTCTCGATTCCCGGCATCGATCATTCCAGCGTACTCAATTATCTCGATGTGATCCGCGATAAAAAACCGGTCGGCCAGCGCGTGGCAATCATTGGTGCGGGCGGCATTGGCTTTGATACTGCCGAGTTTTTGCTGCATCGCGGTGAACATGAAGACTTCTATCAAAGCTGGGGCATCGATCACAGCTTGCAGGCGCGCGGCGGATTGGTGCGTCCACAGCCTGTGGCGGCGGATCGGCAAATCTGGCTGTTACAGCGTAAATCGGGCAAACCCGGCGCCGGACTGGCTAAAACCACCGGCTGGATCCACCGCGCCAGTTTGCAGGCACACGGCGTGCAGATGTGGGGCGACGTTGAGTATCTGAATATTGATGATCACGGGTTACACCTGCGCCATCAGGGCGAAGCGGTCACGCTGACAGTGGATAACGTGGTGATTTGCGCCGGACAGGAACCGATGCGTCAGCTGGCGGATGAGCTGGCCGCACGCGGCAAAGCAGTAAGGCTGATTGGTGGAGCCGACGTGGCGCAGGAGCTGGATGCTCGCCGCGCCATCGCACAGGCCACTGAGCTGGCGCTCAGCGTGTGATTAACGCAGTTTGACCGAGCGCAACACCACGAACTTGGCGTTGGATGCCACCAGCTCACAGTTGCCAAACAGCTTTTTCATTTTGACGTGATAACCGAGGTGGCGGTTGCCAACAATGCGCAACTCGCCGCCATACTGCAGGCAACGTTTTGCATCGCGCAGCATTTGCCAGGCCAGATGATCGGTCACCGCGTGCTGCTGATGGAACGGCGGGTTGCACAGCACCGCATGCAGACGATCCGACGGGAAGCCACTCAGCACGTTATTAACGCGGAACTGGCAGCGCGCCAAATCCTGCGGACGGTTCACTTCAATATTTAGCTGGCTGGATGCCACGGCCATGTAAGATTCGTCATAGAACAGCACGTCCGCATTCGGGTTCTGCTCCAGCGCCAGCAAACCAACCACACCGTTGCCGCAGCCGAGATCGAGGATCTCACCTTCGATATCAAACGGCAGATGATCTAAAAAGAAGCGCGCGCCCACATCCAGCGATCCGCGTGAGAACACGTTGGCATGGTTGTGGATCTGGTAATCCGTGGTGTCCAACGGCCACACGGTGGTTTCGGGCGCATCGGGCAGTGCTGGTGCCGTGAAGTTGCAGTAAATCAGGCGAGCTTTTTTCCACGCCAGTGAGGTTTTGCTCTCACCGAGAATGCGATCAAACAGCTGCTGCGTGGAGTTATGAATGTCTTTGGCTTTGGCCGCGCCGAGAATCAGCGTATCTGCCGTCACCACTTTGCGCAGCGCGCGCAGCTGGTGCTCCAGCAGGGCCAGCGCTTTTGGGATCTTAATCAGCACAACAGCGGGCGCAGCAGGCAGCGGTGCCAGGCTGTCGATAAAGTGCACCTGATCCTCATCCATCTCATTGAGACGCAGGTTCTGCTTTGCCGCCTGCTCGCTAAGCAGCGAGTCGCTGACGTGCCACACTTCACGGCCGTTCAGTCCGCAGGTCAACGCACCAAAGCTGTCGTTGAACACCAGCACCGGTCCTTCTGGCAGTTCTTGCTGCAGCAGATATTCATCGGCGGAATCCCACGCCTGTAACGGGCTTTCTTCACGCATAGGCGGGAAGCGCTGCAATGTCAGCGTGCGATTGGTTAGTTCAAGTTGGCTCATGGAATCTCCGGCGTGGTACACTTTGCGCGATTTTCGCCCTAAAAAGGGGGCGCAGTATACTGTCTTTCGTCGGGAATCCCAATGTCATTAATCTATTTGCAGGGTTACCCTGAAAACATCCTCGAACAGGTGCAGTTGCTGATTGATAATCAGCGATTAGGCAGTTTTTTGCAGGAACGCTATCCCGACACGCACGATGTTGTCAGTGACCGCGCACTTTACGACTACACCCAGGCGATGAAAAGCCGTTACATGCGCAGCGCGCCGCCGGTGAGCAAAGTCATCTGGGATAACAAAATCAAGGTGATGAAACATGCGCTTGGCCTGCACACCGCCATCTCACGCGTGCAGGGTGGCAATCTCAAAGCCAAAGCCGAGATTCGCATTTCCACCTTCTTCCGTCTGGCACCGGAACCTTTCCTGCGCATGATCGTGGTGCACGAACTGGCGCACCTGAAAGAGAAGGATCACGACAAAGCGTTTTACCAGCTTTGCTGCCATATGGAGCCGGATTACCACCAGCTGGAGTTCGATGCGCGCCTGTGGATGACGGATCAGGCGATGCGCGGTAACGCAGCTTAAAGAAATTCCTGCGCCTTCTGAATCAAACTGGTTTTGGTCAAGGCGCCCATAAAGCGGCGCTCTTGTGGATTATTCAGCACCGGCAAACGCTCCAGCGTCACGCGGGCAAAGGCTTCCCAGCCTTCTCGCATGCTCTGATTCTGATAAATGCACGGAAAGTTATCGTCCATCACGCTGCTGACCGGTGAATCGAGGGTTATCTCCTGTGACAGCACCTTGCGCGAGATATCGTGAATCGATACCACGCCCAGAAACTGCCCCGCCTCGTTAATCACATACACATAGCGTTCGCGCTTCAGCGAACTCACTGCCAGCGCCTGCCCCACCGACTCCTCGGGTTGTAACGCCGCACCGGGAATGATTAGCTGATCAACGCGCATGTTATCGAAATCGAATTTGGCTTCCGAGCGGCTAAAGTGGTTACTCACCACCGGATAGGTACTGGTGGATTGAAGCCGATACACCACCATTGAGGCCAGCACAGAAGCGATCATAATCGGGAATAGCAGGCTGCTGTTGAGTGTCATCTCCAGCACCATTAGCATCGCCATTAAGGGCGCCTGACTTACAGCGGCCAGCACTGCCGCCATGCCAATCGCGGCATACAGCAAGGTATCACCGACTGGCAAATGCAGCGCTGCCCCGATGTGTGCCAGCGCCACACCGAGCAATGCGCCTATCAATAATGATGGCGTGAATAAGCCACCTACCGCGTTAGAACCGACCGACAGCGTGGTGGCCAGGGTTTTGAGCACCAGCAGGCCAATCAATCCCATCAGCACATAGTGGCCATCGATGATTTTCACGATCACTTCATAGCCGTTACCCAGAATATCGGTGGATATCAACGCCAGAAAGCCGACGGCCAGGCCACCGAGACCCAGTCGCGCAGGCAGTGACTTAACACGGCCAAATAGCGTTTTGCTGCGGGCGATCAGTTTGATCAGCAACCAACCGGCAAAACCGGCCACCACCCCAATCAGAATGGTCATTAATAAGCTGCTGATATCCATCTGGAACAAGGCTTCGGAGAGCGGATAGAGCGCGCTGCGAAAACCGAGAGACCACATGGTCATCACCGCCACCGCAGAGGAAACGATCAGCGGGATTAAGCGTTGCAGCGCCGAGATACCAAAGGCAATTTCAGCGACAAATATCGCTGAGGCCAGCGGCGCGTGGTACACCGATGAGAGGCCAGCTGCTGCGGCCATGGCGACAATATCGCTGTTACGCATCTGCGGGAACCAGCGGCCCATCAGGCTGCCACTCAGGGCGGAGAGTTGCACCATCGGCCCCTCTTTACCAATCGAGGCACCGCTGCCGATACTGGCAATCGAGGAGAGCGCGCGGAACAGCGAGGTTTTGGTCGGCACCGCATCCAGGCGCGCGTTGATCACTTCGAGATAGTCGGTTTTGATCGTTTCCTGTTTCTCAATCGCCACCGCATAGCGCAGGAAGAAACCCGCCAGCACACCGCCCGCGCCCACCAGCAGCGGCCAGAAAATCCACGGCCAGACGTGCATTGCCACAGTGATTTCACTGTCGCTGTTAAACAGCAGGCGGTTAATCAAATCAATGACACCGCGAAACGCTAAGGTCACCAGCGACGCGACGAATCCCACGGGAATAGCAATCAGCAGTGTGGTCCAGTTCAATGCATGTTTACTTCCACTCACCCGCGCGTCCCCGCTAGCTGGTTAAAAAAATGTGCTGCATCATCATATTGGAATGCGGATCGCATGATCAAATTTCGTCTGAGGAACGCTCCGCTGAACATGCTACTCTGCCTTTTTACTGTTGCAGGAGAAAAAAGCCGTGATTCGTTTTGCCATTGTGGGAACCAACTGGATAACCCGCCAGTTTATCGACGCCGCGCATGAGACCGGCAAAATGACCTTAAGCGGTGTCTATTCGCGCCAGCAGTCACAGGCGGATGCCTTTATCGCTGACTATCCCTGCAAACTCACCTTCACTTCCCTCGACGATTTAGCAGCCAGTCCGGACATTGATGCGGTGTATATCGCCAGCCCGAATGCGCTGCATGCCGAGCAGGCTATGCTGTTTATGTCGCACCGCAAACATGTGATTTGCGAAAAGCCGATGGCGTCGAATCTGCGTGAAGCCGAAGCGATGATCGCCTGCGCGCGCCAGCATCAGGTTGTACTGTTCGAGGCGTTTAAAACTGCCAGTCTGCCGACCTTCCTGCAACTGCAGAACACCCTGCCGCAACTTGGCAAGCTGCGTAAAGCGTTGATTAACTACTGCCAGTATTCATCACGTTACCAGCGTTATCTCGACGGCGAAAATCCCAATACCTTTAATCCGCGCTGGTCGAACGGCTCGATAATGGATATTGGCTTTTACTGCCTGGCCGCTGCCGTGACATTGTGGGGCGAACCGCAGCAGGTGAAAGCGCAGGCTTCGCTGCTGGAGAGTGGCGTCGATGCGCACGGTGTGGTGGTGCTGAGCTACGGCGATTTTGATGTCACGCTGCTGCACTCCAAGGTGAGCGATTCACTTATACCGAGTGAAATTCAGGGCGAAGCCGGCTCACTGGTGATTGAGAAAATCTCGGAATGTCAGCAACTGCGCTTTATCCCACGCGGTGGCGAGAGCAAAAATCTGACGCAGCCGCAGCATATCAACACTATGCTGTATGAAGCCGAGACCTTTGCCCAATTGGTCGAAAAACGTCAGGTCGAGCATCCTGCGCTGGAAGCCTCGCGCATCACGGCAAAATTGCTGACGGAGATCCGCCGCCAGACTGGCGTGGTATTCCCGGCAGACCAGGCTCAAGTGTAAATATTGCAGAATATTTCAAACTCCCCATTGAATACCTCAGCCGTTGGACGTATCTTGACCGCTGCAAAGGGGAGTAACTTGTAAGCTGATTGATCGTCATTACGATGCTAAACGCATCCGGTCGTCAGGCAACCCGGAATCTATTCTGAGTTGTAAGTGAGACCTTGCCGGAAGGCGAGGTTTGCTTGCAGCTTAATCAAAGCGGCTAACGTCTTCTGACTTAGCCGTTTTTTTATTTTCCGGACAGGATACGACTATGCACTCTGTAGGCACACCGTTACTCTGGGGCAGCTTCGCTGTCGTTGTGCTCATCATGCTGGCGATTGATCTCTTCTTACAGGGACGTCGTGGCGCACAAACCATGTCATTCAAGCAGGCCGCCGTTTGGTCGCTGGTATGGATCTCCGTTTCTCTGCTGTTCAGCGCCGCGTTCTGGTGGTACCTCGAAGGCACCGCAGGCCGTGAAGTGGCGACCGCGCAAACCCTTGCCTTCCTTACCGGCTACGTGCTGGAAAAAGCACTGGCGGTGGATAACGTCTTCGTCTGGCTGATGCTGTTCAGCTACTTCGCTATTCCGGCTAACCTGCAACGCCGCGTGCTGGTGTATGGCGTGCTGGGCGCGATCGTCTTGCGTACCATCATGATCTTCGCAGGCAGCTATCTGGTCACACAGTTCAGCTGGATCCTCTACGTGTTCGGCGCCTTCCTGCTTTTCACTGGCCTGAAAATGGCGTTTGCCAAAGAAGGCGATGATGCGGCAGTAGGCGATAAACCGGTGGTGCGCTGGCTACGTAAACATCTGCGTATGACCGATAACCTGGAAGGCGAGAAGTTCTTCACCCGCAAAAACGGCGTATTGTTTGCCACCCCATTACTGCTGGTGCTGATCATGGTGGAGTTGAGCGATGTGATCTTCGCCGTCGACAGTATTCCGGCGATCTTCGCGGTGACCACCGATCCCTTTATCGTCCTGACCTCGAACCTGTTCGCGATTCTCGGTCTGCGTGCGATGTACTTCCTGTTGGCGAACGTGGCTGAGCGCTTCTCGATGCTGAAATATGGTCTGGCGATTGTGCTGGTATTTATCGGTATCAAGATGCTGATCGTCGAGTTCTACCATATCCCGGTGGGCATCTCGCTGACGGTGGTAGGGGTAATTTTGGGCGGTACATTGCTGATTAACGCCTGGGTTAACCACAGAAACGACCAGAAAGGCATCTCACAATAATCTGCTGCAGGGGCGATAGTCGCCCCTGCTTTATTTTGCCAGCTGAAACTTTCACCTTTTATCGCTCTGTCACACTTCCCATCGTTAGCAGATCAAATAACCGATCCAGCCCATACAAACAGAATTATCTCTTTCTTCACTAAGACTTTTCCTTATACTCCGCCGGGCAAACCGTTAGGCGCGGAGTAACCGCGCACAACACTCATACCGCTATAAAAAGACCGAACTATGCAAAACAACTTTATTGGACGTCTGGGCGCGCTGTTCGCAGGAAGCCTGGTAAAACAAATCATGATTGGCCTGATTGCCGGTGTGGCGCTGGCGTGGTTCTCACATGATGCGGCAATCGCCGTTGGCCTGCTGGGTGAACTCTTTGTTCGCGCGCTGAAGGCGGTGGCACCGCTGCTGGTGCTGGTATTGGTGATCTCATCGATTGCCAATCATCAGCAGGGGCAGAAAACCAAC
Source organism: Pantoea sp. alder81 (assembly GCF_020179835.1). GTDB lineage: Bacteria > Pseudomonadota > Gammaproteobacteria > Enterobacterales > Enterobacteriaceae > Pantoea. The sequence continues at coordinate 162,816 of NZ_JAIUDA010000008.1, forward strand.
ATTCGTCCCATCATCATGCTCTATCTGCTGAGCACCTTCTTTGCGGCCGTCGTCGCGGTGACCTTAAGCCATCTGTTCCCGCAAACGCTGTCAATGAAAGTGGGCGCAACCGAAATTTCACCGCCGTCGGGCATCACTGAAGTGCTGCATGGTTTGTTGATGAGCATGGTGGCCAACCCGATTGAAGCGTTACTCAACGCCAACTACATCGGCATTCTGGTGTGGGCCATTGGGCTTGGTTTAGCGTTTCGCCATGCCAGCCCGAGCAGCAAAGCGTTTCTTACCGACGCTTCGCATGCGGCGACATGGGTGGTGCGCTGCGTGATTCGTTGTGCACCGCTGGGAATCTTTGGTCTGGTGGCCTCGATTCTGGCCTCAACCGGTTTTGGCGCGCTTGAGGAATACGCGACGCTGCTGGCGCTGTTGCTGGGATGTATGGCCATCATGGCGTTGATTGTGAATCCGATTCTGGTGTTCCAAAAGATTCGCCGTAACCCTTATCCGCTGGTGTTTACCTGCATCCGTGAAAGTGGCGTGACCGCGTTCTTTACCCGCAGTTCTGCGGCAAACATTCCGGTAAACATGGCGATCGCCAAACGCCTGAATCTTGACGAAGACACCTACTCCGTTTCTATTCCGCTGGGCGCCACCATCAGCATGGCAGGCGCGTCCACCACCATTACGGTGCTGACGCTGGCGGCGGTGCATACGCTGGGCATTTCCGTGGATGTGCCAACCGCGATTCTGCTGAGTTTCGTGGCCTCGATTTGTGCCTGTGGTGCTTCCGGTGTGGCGGGCGGCTCGCTGCTGTTGATTCCGGTTGCCTGTAACATGTTTGGAATTCCGAATGACCTCGCGATGCAGGTGGTGGCGATCGGTTTTATCATCAGCGTATTGCAGGATTCCGCCGAAACGGCGTTGAATTCGTCGACCGATATTCTGTTTACGGCAGCAGTGTGCCAGGCAGAAGCCGAGCGCGAAATGCGTACGGTGTCGGAAGCAGAATAAATTGGCATTGCCAGGGCGGCATAAATGCCGCCCCTACGACAATCTGGCACTGTTTTCGTAGGGTGCGCATTCGCCGCCCCCAAGAGAATCTGGCACGGTTTTCGTAGGGTGCGCATTTATGCGCACCTGGTGTTTACAGCGTGACACCACTCTTAAAGATTGCTAACTCGCGGAAATCATTGGCTTCATTACGCGCTGGTTTACCGTTGGCAATCGCCACAATCATATCGACGAAATCCTCCAGCATTTCCGGCATGCTCATGCCATCAATCAAACGACCCGCGTTAAAATCAATCCAGTGCGGCTTCTTCTCTGCCAGCTGCGTATTGGTGGCAATCTTCACGGTAGGCACGAATCCGCCGTACGGCGTGCCGCGCCCGGTGGTGAACAGCACCATATGACAACCCGCACCCGCCAGCGCGCTGGTGGCAACCGCATCATTACCCGGCGCGCTCAACAGGTTCAGTCCCGGCGTATTCAATCGTTCGCCATATTTCAGCACATCCACCACCTGGCTCTGCCCGGCCTTCTGCGTGCAGCCAAGGGATTTCTCCTCCAGCGTGGTGATACCGCCCGCCTTGTTACCCGGTGAGGGGTTTTCATAAATCGGCTGCTGATGGTCGATAAAGTAACGCTTGAAGTCGTTGATCATCGCCACGGTTTTATCGAAAGTGGCTTCGTCACGGCAGCGGCTCATCAGAATGCGCTCTGCGCCAAACATTTCGGGCACTTCTGTCAGCACTGTAGTGCCGCCGTTGGCAATCATCTGATCGGAGAAGCAGCCCAGCATCGGATTGGCAGTAATACCTGAGAAACCGTCAGAACCGCCGCACTCCAGTCCGAATTTCAGTTCACTGAGCTTGCCCGGCTGGCGCTGATCGCCACGCATCACGTTGTACAGCGCATGCAGCCGCTCCAACCCCGCTTCGACTTCATCGTCCTGCTTCTGGCACTCAATAAAGTGCACGCGGTCGCTGTCGAAGCTGCCCAGCGTTTCACGAAACACATCCACCTGATTGTTCTCACAACCGAGGCCGATCACCAACACCGCACCGGCATTGGGATGACGCACCATATTCTGCAGCATGGTGCGGGTGTTTTCATGATCCTGACCAAGCTGAGAACAGCCAAAGGGGTGGCTGAACAAATGCACCCCATCGATCCCTTCCGCCTCGTTGGTCTCCTTGAGGAAGCGCGACAGAATCTGCCGGGCGATGCCGTTCACACAGCCTACCGTCGGCAAAATCCACAGCTCATTACGAATACCGACTTCACCGCTGGCGCGACGGTAAATTTGTACCTCGCGATCGCCCGCCTGAGCGGGAATATCGAGAAATTCCGGCTGATAGTCATACTCGTCCACATCGCTCAGATTGGTGCGGGCGTTGCTGGAGTGAATGATTTCGCCAATAGCGATCGGCCGGGTGGCATGGGCAATCGGCAAGCCGTATTTGACTACCAGCGCATCGGTTGCCAGCGGCGTCAGTGCGAACTTATGCCCGCGTCCGACCTCTTGTTGCAAGGTTACGAACTGGCGATCAATTTCCACTTTGGCATCAGCAGGTAAATCGCGCAGGGCCACCGCCACGTTGTCGCGCGAATGAATTCTTATCGCATCTTGCATAGCGTTATCTCAGTTGTGTCAGCGCCGTCCGCATCCCGTGGACAACGATGTTTTGCAGGTGTTGGCTTACTGCGGCCACTAATCCGGGCCGCTGAGTGAGATCTTCGCCCCAGTGTGAGCGGTTGCTGAGTACGGCTTGCACCAGCTGCTCCGGGGTCAATGTGTCCTGGTTTACCGCTGGCCACAGCGCGGCGAATTGCTGCAACCAGTGGTCATCATCCTGTAAGGGCCAGTGCTGATCGCCCTGCTCGCCGCGATAGAACGCCAGCAGCGCAGCAAATGCGAAGGTCAATCGCGGCGGCCATTGGCCAGTTTGCTGCTGCGCCAGCAACAGCTGTGGCAACAAGCGGGTACGGAATTTGGTCATGCCGTTCAATGCAATGGAGAGCAGCGCATGGCGGATAAACGGATTACGGAAGCGACGCTGCACCGCATCGGCAAAGGCGTGAAGTTCATCGCGAGGCAGATCCAGCGTGGGGATCACTTCCTCACGCAGCAGCGCATCGACATAACCCGCGATGGCAGGGTCATCCATCGCTTCGCCGACGCTTTCCAGTCCAGCCTGAAACGCCACCGGCACCATCGCAGTATGCGCGCCGTTGAGGATCGCCACCTTCTGGGCTTTATACGGCGTGATATCGTCGACGAACTTCACTTCCGGCGCCAGCGCGCCAAGTTTCAGCTCCTGTGCCAGCGCATCCGGCCCCTGAATCACAAACTGGTAATAGACTTCGCCTGCCACCAGATAGCGATCTTCATAGCCAAGCTGTGCAGCGATGTCGGTGCCATCGGCGGGATAGCCGGTGACGATGCGATCCACCAGCGTGTTATAAAACGCGCAGTGATCCAGCACCCAGCGGGCAAATTCCGGCGGCAGCTGCCAGTGCTTGATGTAACGCAGCACTAACTCACGTAACGCATCACCGTTATGGTCGATCAACTCGCACGGCACGATCAGCCAGCCCTTGTCAGTGGCTCCCGCAAAGTGGCTGAAGCGCGTCCACAGCAGCTGAGTCAACTTACCCGGGAAGGAAGAGGCAGGCGCATCCTCCAGTCGATCCTGCTCAGCAAAGGCAATGCCCGCTTCGGTAGTATTGGAAAACACAAAGCGCATCTGCGGCGCACGGGCCAGTGCGAGGAAATCCTCAAACTGCTGATACGGCTGGATCTCGCGATTCAGACTGCGGATCAGTCGGGTTTCACTCACCTGATCGCCCTGCGCGTCCAATCCACGGATCAGCGTGGTGTACAAACCGCCCTGCTGATTCAGAGAGTCATCCACCACGCGGTTGCGCGGCCGCACCACCACCACGCCCGCATCGATGCCCTGATGTTCATTGAGCCAGTCGAGCTGCCAGTCAATAAACGCCCGCAGGAAGTTGCCTTCTCCAAACTGGATCACGCGCTCGCTATAGCCTGCGCCGGGAAAATCGTGACGGTTCAGCCGCTGCATCATCAGGCTCCTAACTCAATGCCGAAGTAGTCGCGCGCGTTGTTGAAGCAGATGTTTTGCACCATCTGCCCCAACAGCGCTTCGTCGGCTGGCGCTTCACCGCGCTCGACCCAATTGCCGATCATCTGGCACAGCAGGCGACGGAAGTATTCGTGGCGGGTATACGAAAGGAAACTGCGGCTGTCGGTGAGCATACCGACAAAGCGGCTCAACAGGCCGATCTGCGCCAGCTGCGTCATTTGACGGTGCATGCCATCAAGCTGATCGTTGAACCACCATGCGGAACCAAACTGCATCTTGCCTGGCTCACCTTCGCCCTGGAAATTGCCTGCCATGGTCGCCAGCACTTCGTTATCACGTGGGTTAACGCAGTAAAGGATGGTTTTCGGCAGTGCGTTGTTGCGGTTCTGCGCATCCAGCAAACGGCCCAGCGGAATAGCCAGGGGCGCATCATTAATGGAGTCAAAACCCACATCCGGGCCGAGAATATCGAACTGGCGGCGATTGGCGTTACGCAACGCACCAATGTGATATTGCTGCGCCCAGCCGCGACGCGCATATTCGCTGCCCAACCACACCAGCACCGCCGTTTTAAACTGCGCCACTTCTTCTTGCGTCGGTGCAGCCCCTTGCAGACGGCGCGCCAGAATGCCATCCAGTGTGCTTTCGTCGGCTTCGGCAAACAGCACCACGTCCAGCGCATGGTCCGAAATTTTGCAGCCGTGTACGGCAAAATGGTCAAGTCGCAGGCTCAGGGCACGGCGCAGGTCATCAAAACGTTGCACGCTGACATCGGCGACCTGTTCCAGACGCTGGATCCACGGCAGGAAGGTATCCAGTTCGATGTTGAAGGCTTTATCCGGACGCCAGCTTGGCAGCACTTTGACGCTGAAGCTGGCATCGTCCGCCAGCGTGCGGTGATGCTGCAGATCGTCAAGCGGATCGTCGGTGGTGCCGACCATTTTCACCTTCATCTGCTGCATGATGCCGCGTGCGCTAAAGGCATCCTGCGCCAGCAACTCGTTGCACTGCTGCCAGATGCGGTCAGCACTCTGCTCATTCAGCAGCACATCGGTGATGCCAAACGGGCGGCGCAATTCAAGGTGCGTCCAGTGATAAAGCGGATTGCCAATGGTGTGCGGCACGGTGCGCGCCCAGGCGTTGAATTTATCGCGATCGCTGGCGTCGCCGGTGCACAGCGCTTCGGGCACGCCGTTGGCACGCATCGCACGCCATTTGTAGTGATCGCCTTTCAGCCAGATGTCATAAAGATTGGTGAAGCGGTAATTTTCGGCAATCTGCTGCGGCGGTAAATGGCAGTGATAGTCGAAAATCGGCTGGTCTTTGGCGTAGTCATGGTACAGACGACGGGCGAACTCGCTATCGAGTAGAAAATCCTCACTCATAAAACGCGACATACCTGCTTCCTCATGTTTGGTGCCCATTGGCTTCTGACTCAAAGTTATCATACCAATTTTACCGATCGGCAAAATTGTTTGCGATACACCTCACAATAATGACAGTTTCACTGTGGGTATATGGACAAAACTGTCAGCCATATTGCACTAACTGGCTGTTATAACGCTTGTTTAGTGGATCACACAGTGCATGCAGGGTTTTTGTGATGGCATTCAACTTTTAAAGTTGTATAACAAGTTAACCTCTCGCCTCGTTGATGCCCAATTCAAGGGCACGACTAATAACAATAAGGCGGCAGGTCTGGATCGTCATGGCCGCCAGCGGGGGTACCCAAGTGCTCCCCTACCCTTTAATGGCAAGTGTTACGACAGACTGGAAGAGGTTAATGATGCGTAAGATCAAAGGGCTACGCTGGTACATGATTGGACTGGTGACGCTGGGCACGGTGCTTGGTTACCTGACGCGAAATACCATTGCCGTGGCCGCTCCGACGCTGGAAACCCAGCTGGGCATTACCACACAACAATATTCCTATATCGTCGCCGCCTATTCGGCGTGCTACACCCTGATGCAACCTGTGGCCGGTTATGTCCTGGATTTGCTCGGCACCAAAATCGGCTATGCCGTATTTGCCGTGTTGTGGGCCATCTTCTGTGCCGCCACCGCCATGGCAGGCAGCTGGGGCGGTTTTGCGCTGGCACGTGGCGCGGTGGGCGCCGCCGAAGCGGCGATGATCCCAGCCGGTTTGAAAGCCAGCAGCGAGTGGTTCCCAGCCAAAGAGCGCTCCGTGGCGGTCGGCTACTTCAACGTCGGCTCATCGATTGGTGCGATGCTGGCTCCGCCGCTGGTGGTGTGGGCTATTCTGGCGCACAGCTGGCAGCTGGCCTTTATCATCACCGGCGTGCTCAGCATGGCATGGGCGATGTGCTGGTTAATCTTTTATAAACATCCTAAGCAGCAAACCAAACTGAGCGATGAAGAGCGTCATTACATTATTTCCGGTCAGGAAGTGCAGCATCAGACCGGTAATAACAGCAAAATGTCGGCGCGTCAGATCCTGCGTAATCGCCAGTTCTGGGGCATCGCCCTGCCGCGTTTCCTCGCTGAACCGGCCTGGGGCACCTTTAATGCGTGGATCCCGCTGTTTATGTTCAAGGTCTACGGCTTCAATCTGAAAGAGATCGCTATGTTCGCCTGGATGCCGATGCTGTTCGCCGATCTCGGCTGCATCGTCGGCGGCTATTTACCGCCGCTGTTTCAGCGCTGGTTTGGCGTGAATCTTATTGTGTCGCGCAAACTGGTGGTGACCATGGGTGCGGTGTTAATGATTGCACCGGGCACCATCGGCTTGTTCACCAGCCCTTATGTGGCGATTGGTTTGCTGTGCGTCGGCGGCTTTGCCCATCAGGCACTGTCCGGTGCCCTGATCACTCTCTCCTCGGATGTCTTTGGCCGTAATGAAGTGGCCACGGCGAATGGCTTGACCGGCATGGCTGCCTGGACCGCCAGCACCATGTTTGCGCTGGTGGTAGGCGCATTAGCTGATACGCTCGGCTTCAGCCCGCTGTTTGCCGCGCTGGCGGTGTTTGATCTGCTCGGTGCTTGTGTGATTTGGACCGTGCTGAAAAACCAGCCGGTGTCTGAGCTGGGAGAATCTGGCGTAGCACAGCCCGCTCCTGCACGGAGCTAATCTCTGCGGGCTGGCACATGCCAGCCCATTTCTTCCCTCTCGCCAAAGTGGTATAACAACTCAACCTCTGCCACTACAGCGAACCGCGCAATGGATCTGAACGAATCCCGTCGTCTTTATCAACAACTCGCCAGTGAACTCAAACGTCGCATTGAGTCGGCTGATTATCGCGTGGGCGATAAATTGCCGGCCGAACGCCTGATCGCTGAAGAGATGGAAGTGAGCCGCACGGTGGTACGTGAAGCGATCATCATGCTGGAAGTGGAAGGCTACGTTGAAGTGCGCAAGGGTTCTGGCATCCACGTGATCAGCAGTCAGCAGCAAAATCGTGAGACCACACCCAGCCAGCTGGAGTTCGCCAGCTTTGGCCCGTTTGAGCTATTGCAGGCGCGCCAGTTGATAGAGAGCAACGTGGCCGAGTTTGCCGCTACACAGGTCACGCGCCAGGACATTATGGCGCTGATGGCGATTCAGGAAAAAGCCCGCCAGGAAGACCATTCACGTGATTCCGAATGGGATATGCACTTTCACGTTCGTATCGCTCAATCCACGCAAAACAGCGCCCTCGCCGCGATAGTCGAGAAGATGTGGCTGCACCGTCTGCACAACCCCTATTGGCTGAAACTGCACGAACATATTGATGCGCGCAATATCACCAGCTGGTGCGACGATCATGACCAGATTCTGAAAGCACTTATGCGCAAAGATCCCGCCGCCAGTAAGCTGGCAATGTGGCAGCACCTGGAAAATACTAAACAGATGCTGTTTAACGCCACCGCCGACGATTTTGAATTTAATGTCGACCGTTACATGTTTGCGGAAAATCCCGTCATCCTGCCGGAAGGTAGTGACAATTCACATTGATTCTGCTGCATTTCCAGGCGAATAAGTCAGTTAATCTGCAATAGTGTCAGCTCATGTAAAGCTCCTTTTGACCATCTGCGTCAAAAGGTAAAACTCCTGTGCGAGAGCCACTTTACACTGTCTGACCTGCGTGATTTTTGTTACAGTTATCGCCCTTTTCTTACCCTTTGCGACAGGGCTTTAAAAAGTCGCTGATTTAACAATCAATTCTGGATGGATCCGGAAATCCCGCAACGGCTGCATACCAAAAATGTATAACCAAACCAGCCTGCGCCTCAGCCCCTCACGGGCACGTTTAACAATGATGTTCAGGAATGATTGATGGATATTTTGAAAGCATTGCTGCACGCCTTATGGCAGCAAGATTACGAAATGCTCTCCGACCCGACTCTGGTTTGGGCCATTTATGGCGTGCTGTTCTTGATTCTGTTTCTTGAAAATGGCCTGCTGCCCGCCGCGTTTCTTCCCGGCGATAGCTTGTTGATTTTAGTCGGTGTTTTGATTGCCAAAGGCACCATGGGTTTCCCGCTTACCATCCTGATTCTGACCACCGGCGCCAGCCTGGGCTGCTGGGTGAGTTACATCCAGGGCCGATGGCTCGGGAATACGCCCACCGTACAAAAATGGCTGTCGCACCTTCCCGCTCAATATCATCAGCGCGCGCATAGCCTGTTCCATCGTCATGGCCTGTCGGCCCTGTTGATTGGCCGCTTTATTGCCTTTGTTCGTACCCTGTTGCCGACCATTGCCGGGCTTTCCGGTCTGAGCAATGCGCGCTTTCAGTTTTTCAACTGGGTGAGCGGTTTACTGTGGGTAGTGATTCTGACGGTGCTGGGTTTCGCACTGGGCAAAACGCCGATTTTCCGCCGCTATGAAGATGAGCTGATGTTCTGCCTGATGCTACTGCCATTGGTGCTGCTGGTCATTGGGCTGGTGGGTTCGCTGGTGGTGTTGTGGCGTAAACGTCAGTCTTCGCGCAACGGGAATTCACAACCATGATCGCATTCCGTGGATTTCCCAGGCGCTTAGTGCCCTGGGCGCTGGGCGCTGCTTTGGCGCTGCTGGCGGTGATTTTTGTGCCTTCGATGTTGCAGCACGATACCGTGGTACAAATCCGTGTTGCCCATAACGGCACCAATTTGCCGGATGGCTTTTATCTGTATCAGCAGCTCAGTGCGCAAGGCGTGCGTATCAAAAGCATTACACCTGCAGGTGATGCGCTGGTGATTCATTTCGAGAATGAAGAGCAGAGTCTGGCCGCGCAGAAAGTGCTGCGACGCCTGCTGCCACAGGGGTTTGTGGTGGCAAGCGGACCGCAAGCTTCACAGCAAGTGCCTGACGCCAATCGCCCCACTTACAGCTGATTTTAGCCGTCTGGTGATAAGCCAGACGGTGAATCAATCCTCGCTATCCCCGCGTCTTCGTTGAATTTTTTCGTCTGCTGTCTATGCTTAAAGGTAGCGCGAGTTAAGACAAGCTGGGACGCTTCTCCTGCCCGGTTTGCGGCAGGTCATCAACAATGGAAGGTAAAAACCTGATGAAACATCAATTACTGCTGGGTGCTATTCTGTTTTCTCTATCGGGATCTCTTATGGCGGCTCAATCACTGTGCCAACAGAAAGAACACGATATTCAGCGCGAAATCGACATGGCTAAACAGCATGATAACCAGCGCCGTGTGACCGGGCTGGAGCGCGCGCTGACTGAAGTGCGTGCTAACTGTACCGATGAAAGACTGAAGTCGGCCCACAGCGAACGCATCGCAGAGCAAAAGCACAAAATTGCTGAACGTGAGCGTGAGTTGAAGGAAGAGCGTCAGGATGGCGACAAAGATAAGATTGAGAAGCGCGAACGTAAGCTGGAAGAGGCACAGCACGAGCTGAAAAAGCTTGAGGCTGAGCCCTACTAATCGGACTTAAATAAATGATGTAATGGAGAACTTCATGTCTAAAGACACCACATCTGAACATCTGCGTGCGGAACTGAAAAACCTTGCTGACACCCTGGAAGAAGTGCTGAGCAGCTCGGCGGATAAATCGAAAACCGAGCTTGATAAGCTGCGCCACAAAGCGCGTGGCGCTATCGACAGTTCGCGTGAGCGCCTGGGCGATTCCGGTGAGCGCATCGCGCAGAGCACCCGTGAAGCCGCGGAAAAAGCCGACGAATACGTGCGCGACAATCCCTGGCACGGCGTGGGCATCGGTGCAGCTGTCGGTGTACTGATCGGCATCCTGATTTCACGTCGTTGATATGAACGAGAGTCAGAGCCACGGCCCAGGCAAAGGGGTCTTCAACATCGGTCAGCGCGTCGTCACTACCTTAGTGAGTATGGTTGAGACGCGCGTCCGTCTGGCGATTGTCGAGCTGGAGGAGGAGAAAGCCAATCTGATTCAGATGCTGATGATGGTTGGGTTGACCATGCTGTTTACCGCTTTTGGTTTAATGAGCCTGATGGTGCTGATCATCTGGGCGGTGGATGCGCAGTATCGGCTGATGGCGATTGCCATTACCACCGCCGTACTGTTTGCGCTGGCGCTGATATTTGGTTTGTGGACATTGTACAAGTCACGTCAGTCAACGTTGTTGCGTCATACCCGCAAGGAGCTGGAAACCGATCGCAACCTGCTGGAGGAGCATCGCTCATGAGCCGTCGCGAACGTGAAGCCCGCATTCACGAACTGTTGAATCATGTTCAGCAGCAGCGATTGGATCTGAGTGCCGCTCGTCGTGACTGGCTGGATGGCACCGCTCACTACGATCGCGGCTGGTTGACGTTTCTCAGCCTACGCCGCTATCTGGCAATTGGCAGCAGCGCACTGGCCATCTGGTCTATCCGCAGTCCTAACCGTATTTTGCGTTGGGCAAAACGCGGTTTTGGACTGTGGAGCACCTGGCGCATGATTAAATCCACGCTCGAACCTCGCTAACGTCTTCATTTCAAACCGGATCTAAAAGATTCGGTTTTTCTTTATCAGAATTCCTGAACAACATTGACAGTTTATCTCGCTTACAACTGTTGCGACCTGCGACTATCATCTCCCTCCATCAGCCCAACGAATTGAGACATGCGATTCGGCGGGAATAAAACCTTGCAGGCCAACAACCTGCTACATAATTCTTGTTGGAGTAAATGATGAAAAAATTCGAAGACTCAGGCCTGCTGCTGGCACGTGTATTAATGACTATTCTGTTCATCACTGCAGGCTGGGGCAAAATCACCGGTTATGCAGGCACTGCACAATACATGCAGGCAATGGGCGTCCCGGGCTTCCTGCTGCCACTGGTTATTCTGCTGGAGTTCGGCGGCGGTCTGGCGATTCTGTTCGGTTTCCTGACCCGTTTCACCGCACTGTTCACCGCGGGTTTTACCCTGCTAACTGCGTTCCTGTTCCACAGCAACTTTGCTGAAGGTGTTAACCAGCTGATGTTCATGAAAAACCTGTCCATCGCCGGTGGTTTCCTGGTGCTGGGTCTGGTAGGTCCAGGCGCTTACAGCATCGACCGTCTGATTCGTGCTCGTTTCGCACCAGCGGCCGCACGCTAAGCACACAAGCGTTGCCAGAACACATATACTGATTTGCAGGGGCGAGGATATTCCTCGCCCTTTTTCTTTATGGAGGGCTTATGGGACAACTGATTGACGGTGTATGGCATGACACCTGGTACGATACGAAGTCAACCGGTGGCCGCTTCAAACGCACAGAAGCAGTCTGGCGCAACTGGGTAACGGCGGATGGCAGCGCAGGCCCAACCGGCAATGCCGGCTTTGCTGCCGAGCGCGATCGCTATCATCTTTATGTTTCGCTTGCCTGTCCGTGGGCACATCGCACGCTGCTGATGCGCCAGCTCAAAGGGCTGGAGGAGATGATTTCGGTTTCGGTGGTGCATCCATTGATGCTGGAAAACGGCTGGACCTTTGACGACGATTTCCCGGATGCGACCGGTGATTCGCTGTACCAGAACGAATTCCTTTACCAGCTCTATCTGCACGCCGATCCGCAGTACACCGGCCGCGTGACCGTTCCAGTACTGTGGGACAAAACCCAGCACACCATCGTCAGTAATGAGTCCGCCGACATCATTCGTATGCTCAACACGGCGTTTGATGCACAGGGTGCCCGCGCCGGAGATTATTATCCGCCTGAGCTGCGTGACAAGATCGATGAGCTGAACGGCTGGATTTACGACACGGTGAACAATGGCGTGTACAAGAGTGGGTTTGCTACTTCACAGGCGGCTTATGATGAATCAGTCACGGCATTGTTCCACTCGCTGGCACGGCTTGAGCAGATTCTTGGCCAGCATCGCTATCTGACTGGCGATCACCTGACGGAAGCCGATCTGCGCTTGTGGACCACGCTGGTGCGATTCGATCCGGTGTATGTCACTCACTTTAAGTGCGACCGCCACCGTATCAGTGATTACCGCAATCTGAACGGCTTCCTGCGTGACATCTATCAAATGCCAGGCATCGCCGACACGGTGAATCTGCCGCATATTCGCCATCACTACTACTGCAGCCATAAAACCATTAACCCGAGCGGCGTGATTTCGCTGGGCCCGGCGTTTGACTGGGATGAGCCACACGGCCGCGGTTGAAGTTGGTGCGGATCTTTGCGTTCAACACACTCCTTTTTTTGAAGGAGTGTGTTGTGCAGAGTTTTACAGATGGAATACGAGGTGAAGCGGCTGATAGCCCATTTCTTCACGCGCGTTAACCGCTAAGAATCAGGTCAATGTGTCCAGTTTTAGGCAAACTTAATCAGCACCATCCCCGCAATCAGCAATCCTACCCCTAACCAGCCAATACGATTCAGACGCTGCCCAAACAGCACCCATCCGGCTGCCACTGTTGCCACCAGCCCAAAACCGCCCCACAGCGCATAGGCTACCGAGAGATCGATCCCTTTTACCGCCTGTGACAACGCACTGAACGCCCCCAGCACCGCGACCAGCGAGAGCACGCCGTAAATCGCACGGCGGAAACCATCAGAGTATTTGAGAAAGATATTCGCGATGATCTCTAGCCCAATCGACAATGCCAGCCAGGCAACGTGCACAGCATTAAAGGTGGCCATGTTGCGGCTCCTTACGTGTCAGCGTGCCAGATTTGATCAGCACAATCCCTGCCACCAGCGTGACTAAGCCCGCCACTTTCATCAGCGATAAGGTTTCGTCGAACAGCGTGACACTGAATAGGGTGATAAACAGAATGCCAATACCTTCCCACATCGCATAGGCCACGCCCAGGGCGATACGTTTGACGGCGAAAGACAGGAAAATATAAGAGAGCGCAATCATCACCAGCATAAAAATAAAACCCACGTTGTCGTCATTGACGCTGGACCATTTCATTGACAACGTGCCGGTTATTTCAGCCAGGATAGCTAAAATTAGTAAAAGCCAATAGCGCATACTTTCTCTCCTTAAGAGAAATAGAGAACTATCACGCGAAATAAACGCATGGGAAACTTTAAGAATATTTTTAAATAAGGAGAGGGTGACGCTAAAGCGCGAAGCGCCAGTGCTGATCGCAGATCGAGCAGTGGAAGTGCTGAGGAAGATAAATAGAGGTTGCCATCATTGGGGCGAGCATTTTTTCCATAATTTTACAACTTATCCACGTTGTTGCTTTTCGTCGATGTGGAAGAATAATTGTCCTCGGTAGTGAAACACGCGCCTATTCTGGCATAAGGATTATTTTGTTCCCCGGTATTTTCATTTCTTTACGCTGCGGCTTTTCTTATTCTCCGCGGGATAAAGTTTATTTTAATTTCCGATAAGCCGCATTCTTTTCATTGAAGGTGGAGTGGACAATCATTCTTCTCACTCCCGTACGCCAGATAGCAAAAACCCCGCCGAAGCGGGGTTTTCACCTGAAAAGTCGAAACTGACCGATAAGCCGGGTTCTGTCGTGGACAGTCATTCCTCTAGGCCAGCAATCGCTCACTGGCTCAAGCAGCCTACCCGGGTTCAGTACGGGCCGTACCTTGTGAACCCCTATTTGGCCTTGCTCCGGGTGGAGTTTACCGTGCCACGGACTGTTGCCAGCCGCGCGGTGCGCTCTTACCGCACCCTTTCACCCTTACCTGATCCCATTACTGGGCCATCGGCGGTTTGCTCTCTGTTGCACTGGTCGTAGGCTTGCGCCCCCCAGGCGTTACCTGGCACCCTGCCCTATGGAGCCCGGACTTTCCTCCCCTCTGCCCGTCTCCCCCGAAAGGGACGACGACAAAGCGGCGACTGTCTGGTCAGCTTCGGCGCGGGATAATAGGCGATCCGCCCGCGTTTGTCACGCCTCTTGCTGCTCTAGTGCGTACTTATACAGGGCGTTCTTCTTAACGCCATGAATTTCCGCTGTTAACGCTGCGGCTTTTTTCAGCGGCAATTCCGCTTGCAGCAACGCCAGCGTACGCAGCGCTTCGGCAGGCAACGCTTCTTCGTCGGCCTTGTGACCTTCAACAATCAGCACCATCTCGCCTTTACGACGGTTTTCATCTTCCAGCACCCAGGCCAGCAGCTCACCGACCGGCGCGCCCTGGATGGTTTCCCAGGTTTTGGTGATTTCGCGTGCCAGCACCACATAGCGTTCTGCGCCCCAGACGTTCACCATATCTTGCAGGCTATCGATCAAACGATGGGTTGATTCATAAAAAATGAGGGTACGCGGTTCATTCTCAAGGGAGCGCAGCACGTCGCAGCGGCCTTTACTTTTGGCGGGCAGAAATCCTTCGTAACAGAAACGATCGGACGGTAACCCCGCCGCGCTTAATGCTGTGATAGCCGCGCAGGCACCCGGCAACGGAACCACGCGCACACCTGCTTCACGGCAGCGACGCACCAGATGATAGCCCGGATCGTTGATTAACGGCGTGCCCGCATCTGAGACCAGCGCTATGCTCTGGCCTTCTTGCAGCTTGGCTAACAACACTTCTGCTTTCTGTTGTTCGTTGTGGTCGTGAAGTGCGAACAGTCGCGCATTGATGGCGAAATGTTGTAGCAACAGCCCGGTATGACGTGTATCTTCCGCTGCGACCAGATCGACGCTCGCAAGCACCGTCAACGCACGCTGCGTGATATCACCCAGGTTACCGATCGGGGTAGGAACGATATAGAGCGTGCTGGCAGAAATCTCTGCCCGATCGAGTTGTTTCATTGTTTCATCCGAATTGCCGATTTAATATTGAGCATCTAGAAAAAAACATCACTGGATACAGTATGCTTCCTTCAAAAGTCGTACGTCATAAAGCAGGACGCTTTGTGCCTGTTCTTCTCGCTGGACTGATTTTAGCCGCCTGTAGCGGACAGGGACCGCAGCAAACCTCCAACGTCAATATTCAGGGGCCTGCTACTGGCCGATCTGACTATTATCTGCAGCAGGTGCAGCAAAGCAGCGATGATAGCAAGACCGACTGGCAATTACTTGCCATCCGTGCCCTGTTGAAGGAAGGAAAGTATCCGCAGGCAAACGATCAGATCTCGCAACTGCCACAACAGCTCTCTGATGTGCAGCAGCAGGAACTGCAATTACTGCGCGCGCAGATGCAGATTGGTCAGCAAGATTTCGGCGGCGCTCAACAGACATTGGGTCAGGTGAAAACCGATGGCTTGTCTGAAGATCAGCAGGTGCGCTACTACGCACTGCAAATCGCTGCGGCGCAGAATCGCCCTTCGCTCGCGTTACTGCGCGCCTATATTGCTCAGGAGCCGCTGCTAAAAGGCCCCGACCACCAGAGCAATATTGACGCTACCTGGCAAGCCCTGACGCAAATGACGCAGGATCAGCTAAACAGCCTGGTGATTAACGCCAATGAAAACACCCTGCAGGGCTGGCTGGATCTGCTCAATACCTGGCATACCAACAGCCAGGATCCGCAGATGCTGAAAGCGGCGATCAAAGACTGGCAGACACGTTATCCGCAAAATCCGGGTGCGAAAACACTGCCAACGCAGCTTAGTCAGGTGCAAAACTTCACGAAGGCCTCAACCAGCACCATCGCGCTGCTGCTGCCATTGAATGGCCAGGCACAGGTTTTTGCCAACGCGATTCAAAAAGGCTTCAACGATGCCAAAAATGGCGTGTTAAATGCACCGCAGCCCGCGCCTGCTGCGCCAGCGGCAACCGACGCCAATGCTCAGCCGTCAGCACCACAGGCTGGCGACGCCAACGCGCAGCAGCCTGCCGATGCTAACACCGCTGCTAATACGGTTGTCAGCCCGGCCATGGCGGGCAATATGCCGCCGCAGACTGAACAGCCGCAGTCCGCCGCACAACCGGCGACCACTGCTGCTCAGCCAGACAGCAGCGCGCAAGTGAAAGTCTATGACACCAGCAGCCAGCCGATTGCCCAGGTGATGCAGCAGGCCCAGCAGGATGGCGCGACCATCGTGGTGGGTCCACTGCTGAAAAACGACGTGGAGTCGGTGGTGAATAGCCAGACGCCACTTAACGTGCTGGCGCTGAATGAGCCAGAACAGATCCAGAACCATCCGAATATTTGTTATTTTGCGCTTTCTCCTGAAGACGAAGCGCGCGATGCCGCGCACCATATCTACGAGCAGGGCAAACGCCAGCCATTACTGTTGGTACCGCGTAGCAGCTATGGCGATCGCGTCAGCAAGGCTTTTGCGCAGGAGTGGCAACAACTCGGCGGTTCCACCGTACTGCAACAGCGTTTTGGTGGCGTTTCCGAGCTGAAACAAGGTATTAATAGCGGAGCCGGTATCGCATTGAGTGGCACGCCGCTGACGGTTGAACAACCACAATCAGCCGGCGTGGCTGTTGCAGGCCTGACTATTCCGGCACCGCAAACCACCACGCCAGCGCCAACGGCCGATGCCAGCGGTGGCAGTGTGGATGCGGTGTACATCGTGGCCAGCCAGGATGAGCTGCAACTGATCAAGCCGATGATTGCGATGCGCACCAGCAGCCGCAACAACATCGCGCTGTACGCCAGCTCACGCAGCGCGCAGGCGGGTGCCGGTCCAGATTTCCGTCTGGAAATGGATGGCCTGCAGTTCAGTGATATTCCGCTGCTCTCCGGCAACAATCCGGGTCTGATGCAGCAGGCGGCGAAGTCGTTTAACAACGATTATTCGCTGGTTCGCCTCTACGCGATGGGCATTGATGCCTGGACGCTGGCGAATCACTTTAACCAGATGCGCCAGGTGCCTGGCTTTGCCATTGATGGCAACACCGGCAAGCTGAGCGCCGACACGGATTGCGTGATCAACAGGAAGTTGGCATGGAACCAGTATCGTCAGGGACAAATCGTTCCGGTGCAATAAACCGCCAGCGCATTGGCGCTGAGCAGGAGCAGCAGGCACGCCTCTATCTGGAGCGTGCCGGGCTGCGATGGATTGCCAGCAACGTGCGTTGCCGCAGCGGGGAAATTGACCTCATTATGCGAGACGCCGATTGCTGGGTGTTTGTTGAAGTGCGCTATCGACGCGATGCGCGCTACGGCGGTGCCGCCGCCAGCGTGACGCGCCAGAAACAACAAAAGCTGCTGCGCACCGCTGCATGGTGGTTGCTGGCACGCGGCGGCAGTTTTGATACGGTGAATTGCCGTTTTGACATCATTGCCATTACCGGGCGTGAGCTGGAATGGCTGCCCGATGCCTTTAATGCCGATGGATAGAACCAGGTGGTCTTGTGCAGGACAGAATTAAAGCGTGTTTTACCGAAAGTATTCAGACTCAAATCGCTGCTGCGGAGGCGCTGCCGGATGCGATTTCTCGCGCCGCTATGACGCTGGTGCAGTCGCTGCTGAACGGTAACAAAATCCTGAGTTGTGGTAACGGTGCTTCATCGGCCAATGCTCAGCATTTTGCCGCCAGTATGATTAACCGTTTTGAGACCGAGCGCCCCAGCCTGCCTGCGCTGGCACTGAGCGCCGATAATGTCATGCTGACGGCGATCGGCAACGATCGTCTCCACGATGAAGTTTATGCCAAGCAGGTTCGCGCGCTTGGTCAGGCCGGTGATGTGCTGCTGGCCATTTCAACCCGTGGCAACACCCGCGATATCGTTAAAGCGGTTGAAGCTGCGGTTACTCGCGATATGACTATCGTCGCGCTGACCGGCCATGATGGCGGTGAGCTGGCGGGCCTGTTGGGTCCGCACGATGTGGAAATTCGCATTCCATCACATCGCAGCGCACGCATTCAGGAAATGCATATGCTGACGCTGAACTGCCTGTGTGATTTGATTGATAACACTTTGTTCCCACACCAGGAATGACTGAAGGAGCTCAAATGAAAGCATTGAACGCTGTCGCCATTCTTTTAACCGCCATGATGCTGCAAGGCTGTGTTGCCGTTGTCGCTGGCGGCGCCGCTGTGGCGACCAAAACCGCAACTGACCCGCGCACCGTGGGTACGCAAGTGGATGATGGTACGCTGGAACTGCGTGTCAGTAACGCACTGGCTAAAGATGAACAAATCAAAAACCAGGCGCGCGTCGTGGTGACCGCTTATCAGGGCAAAGTGCTGCTGACTGGTCAATCGCCATCCGCTGATTTGGCCAGCCGCGCCAAGCAGATTGCGATGGGCGTGGATGGTGCCACCGAAGTGTATAACGAAATCCGTACCGGCCAGAAAGTGAGCCTCGGAACGTCATCATCGGATACCTGGATCACCACCAAAATCCGCTCACAGCTGCTGGGTAGCGATCAGGTGAAATCATCGAACGTGAAAGTGACCACGGAAAACGGTGAAGTGTTCCTGCTGGGTCTGGTGACACAACAGGAAGCGACGGCGGCCGCCGATGTGGCCAGCCGTGTGAGCGGTGTGAAACACGTGACTACCGCGTTCACCATCCTCAAGTAATCTGCATCTGACGGGCGCAGTCAATTGCGCCCCGACCACAGATCAGGGCAGCCTCAACGGGCTGCCTTTTTTTATGCCGGTAAATCGATCACCAGGGCACGCAGCGGCGTTTTCGCCTGCAACGTAATCTGATGTTCTTCACTTAAAAACGCACCATCGCCGCAGCTCAGCAACTCCTGGTTGGCACTGCTTGCCTGCAGATCTAACGAGCCGTGGATCGATTGCAGATAGGCGCGAGGGCCATTCAGCTTCACCGTATGCTGTTCACCCGGCGCCAGGATGACCTGATGCACCCAGACTTGCTGACGCAGCTGCAGGCTGCCGTCAACGCCGTCTGGCGAGGCCAGCAAGAAGCGAGTTTCCTGCGGCACAGCGATTTTCTGCAGCAGCGGGTTTTCACGTTCCGGGCAGGCCGCCAGCCATAGCTGCATACGCGTCAACGGGCGATCTTTGCTGATGTTGATTTCGCTGTAGTTCACACCCTGGCGCGCCGAGAGTAGCATGGCTTCGCCTTCCCGCGCGATCAGGTGATTACCCTCGCTGTCGCGGTACTCCGCTTCACCCTGCAGGACCAGGTTCAGCACATCCACCTGCGGATAGCTGCGCGGCTGAAACGCCGCACCCGGCGCCAGCACTTCCTGATTGAGCACACGCAATGAAGCGTAGCCCATCAATTTCGGGTCAAAATAGTGGCCAAAAGAGAAGCTGTATCGCGCCTGCAACCAACCGAAATCGGCCTGGCCACATGCGGACGCGCAGCGGGTTGTCATCATGATTTACCTCCGACGCACTGCGGTGAGATTCGACCACAGGCTTTATACGTTCATGGTAAAAGGCTGGACGCCGGATTGTTAGCCAGTTAATCTGCCTGGCATATTCAAATTTACTGACAGAGAACCGGCATGGCAAAAGACCGCGCGTTAACCCTCGAAGCTTTACGTGTGATGGATGCTATCGATCGTCGTGGTAGCTTTGCTGCGGCAGCCGATGAACTGGGCCGCGTTCCCTCTGCATTGAGCTACACCATGCAGAAGCTGGAAGAGGAACTGGACGTGGTGCTGTTCGACCGCTCCGGTCATCGCACCAAGTTCACTAACGTCGGACGCATGCTGCTGGAGCGTGGGCGTGTGCTGCTGGAAGCGGCCGATAAGCTCACCACCGATGCCGAAGCGCTGGCACGCGGCTGGGAAACCCATCTCACCATCGTGGCCGAAGCGCTGATCCCCACCAATCTGCTGTTTCCTGTCGTTGAAAAACTGGCTGAGAAAGCCAACACGCAGATTTCGCTGGTGACAGAAGTGCTGGCCGGTGCCTGGGAGCGTCTGGAGCAGGGCCGCGCCGATATCGTGATTGCACCTGATATGCATTTCCGTGCATCGACCGAAATCAATACGCGCAAGCTTTACAGCATCATGAGCGTCTACGTTGCCAGTCCGGATCACCCAATTCATCAGGAAGCCGAGCCGCTGTCGGAAGTGACGCGCGTGAAGTATCGCGGCATTGCGGTGGCGGATACCGCGCGCGAACGCCCGGTGTTAACGGTGCAGCTGCTGGATAAACAGCAGCGCCTGACGGTAAGCAGCATGGACGATAAACGCCGTGCCCTGCTGGCAGGATTAGGTGTCGCCACCATGCCCTATCCGATGGTGGAACAGGATATCGCCGAAGGTCGTCTGCGTGTGGTGAGTGCCGAATACACCCGTGAAGTGGATATTATTATGGCGTGGCGCCGCGACAGCATGGGTGAAGCCAAGGCGTGGTGTTTGCGTGAGATCCCGCGACTGCTGGCGAAGCAGCGCGGTTGATTAAATCCAGGTCGGCATAAATGCCAACCCTACGCCGAACATCGTAGTGGCGGCATTCCTGCCAAACATTGTAATACGCAATCCATATCGGACATTGTAGGGGCGGCATTCATGCCGCCCTGGTTTACGATCACATCCGACTCAGACAATCGATCGCCACCGCTTTAAAGCTGACGAAATCCCCGCAGTCGCGCAGTCGGGTCATCGCCCTCTCGCGCAGGAAGGTAACGAAAAGATCGTAGATCGCCATCGCCTCTTCGTATTCGCTTTTGCTGATCGCCAGCAGGAAAATCACCGAAGCGGTTTCATCCCCCCAACTCACGCCATGCGGCGCCAGCACGGTATAGACCACGGTTTTCTTCGCCAACAGTCCCAGTGAGTGCGGCAGCGCAATGCCTTCGCCGAGCATAGTGCTGACGATGGCTTCACGCTCTTCCACTGAAGGATAAAACTCCGCATCCACAAAGCCCTCGGACTCCAGCTGATCGCACAGCACGCGGAACAGCGCCGATTGCGTCATCGGCTTATCCAGCACCATAAAGTGCTGCGCGTCGAAGTACTTTTCCAGCATGTAAGGCCGCGTGCGATCCACCAGCACCAGCTTGCCCAATTGCTCCAGCTGGAATTCGGTGGGGAACGGAGACATCACCGCAACCGGCTTATTCTTTTCGCTCAAACGTACGGTGGAAATCACGAAATCTTCGTCGATGTGTTCGCGCATCTCGTAATCACGCTGCGACAAACGCGCCGTGACCACCAGCTGCGGGTATTTGCGCAGCAGCAGCGCTTCAATCATGCGCAGCGTGGAGTTGCCGCTGTCGCACACCAACAGCACCTGAGGATGGCGTTGATAGCCGACATCGTAATGCCGCTCCAGCCCGACACCGATATGCAGCACCAGAAAACCGATTTCGTTCTCGCTGATGCTGTACGGCGTGTACTTGCCCCAGCTGGTCACCGCCGCCAGCGTGACGTCATACGCCATCGGATAGTGCTGTTTGATGTTACCAAGCAGCGGATTGGGAATGTGAATCTGGTAGCGCACCCGGGTAATCATGGTTTTGATGTGGGTGAGCAGATCGGCCCGCAGCTGTTCATCCTGCTGCAAGCGGTAGTTGTAGTGGGTGTTGATGTAGTTCAGCAGATAATCGACCAGCGCGTCGGCGTCATCGGCATTGATGGCGCTGGGGGCCAGTGCCTGAATCTGTCGTGCGGCGATATTCACGCGCAGCCAGTTCTCTTCTGCCTGCGAAATCGGTTTGCCGACCAGCGGTTGCATCAAGCTCACCAGATGATGTGCGGCTTCGCGCACCTCGTCACCGACATCTTCCGCGCCAGGATCGTTGAGCGGGAAACCTTCGCTGATGCGCCGCACCGCCACCGCACAGTAAATTTGCAGATAGCGCTCGCCCTCATCGCTGAGGCGAATCGCGTACTGATTGAAACAGTGCTGCAGCAGCGGTTCCAGCTGCGCCAAAATGCCGCTGTGCAGCGCTTCCACCGTCAGCAGCGGGCTGTCTGGCATCTCCTGATCGATCTGCCACAGCAAGTCTGTCAGGCAGGTGCGAATCGCCGCCTCGCTGCCAAACAATTTCATGCCGTAATGGGGTTTGGTTTCGATATTCAGATGATAGCGGCCGAGCCATTCCCGCACTTCCGCCATGTCACTTTGCAAAGTGGCGCGACTGACAAACCACTCTTCAGACAGGTCTTCCAGCTTGAGGGAAAAGGCGGCGGTGAGAAAACGCGTGAGCAGATAGCGCACCCGATCCTGCGAGGTACGAGGCACACGCAGCGGTGCGGTGCTCTCTTCCTGCAACCGGTCGAAGCGCGCCACATCGTCAATCTTGAGTTGATACCCCGCGCCGCGTGCCAGCACGAACTGAGCGCCGTGTTGCTCCAGCAGCGCATTCAGCGCGGTGATATCGGTGCGCACCGTGCGCGTTGAAACTGAAAAGCGGCGCGCCAGTTCATCCTGTGGCAGCGTTTCATTTTGCAGCGCAGCGAAAAGTTGGGCCAGACGCTGATTGGGAAATCTCACGGAGCTTCACCTGTGACTCGTTTGTTACAGCAGTTTCTTGCACGTTGCCAGAAGCTGACGCACATCGTCAATGCGCGTGTCGCCAGTGGCACTGTCGATGATCGAACTATAGACGTGTGGAATCACTTTGCTGACGCCCGCATCAAGCGCAATCTGCACAATGGCTTCGAAATTATTGAGATCGATGCCGCCGGTCGGTTCCAGCCAGAAGTCGTGACGCGCACAGGCTTCAGCCACAGCACGATATTCGTTCACTGATTTTAAGCCGCCCATCGGGAAGTATTTCACCGAGCTGCCGCCCATGTCCTGCAGCATGGCGATGGCGCTGTCGATCGGCACTATCGCATCTTCTGCCTGCGAGCTGCGCGGCCCGGTGGAGATTTTCACCAGACCAGGCGTGCCGGTTGGCGAAATCAGGCCGTTGACCACGGTGTGATTCTGGCCGAGCAGCGCACGGCTGGTGGCGACACCAGTGAATACCTGGTTGACGTGCTGCGGTTGCAGCACTGCTGAAATCTCACTCACCATCGCGGACTGATTCGGATCGCCCGCGCCCAGTCCAACGGACAGTGCGTTATCGATCAGCGCCGCGTACTCGCGCATATCGGCAATCGCTTCTTCATTGGTGGCGTAATTTTTTGATAAGACGCCCACCAGCACGTGGCCTTCTGCGGCCTGCCAGATCTCTTTGGCGTTCTGCTTAGAACCGGCCAGCACGTTGAGGCACAGACGGCCCTGATAAAAATTCGGGTTCAGACTCATGCGCGTTTTCCTCCGCTGATTAACGCCTGGATACGGCTAAAGATAATATGCAGCTGATCGGCGCTGACGCTGCGCACATCCGCTTCGATAATGCCTTCATTGGCCTTGTAGCCACGGAAGTAGATAGCGATATCGCCGGTTTTCAGCGCCTGCACCAGCTCGCCGGTTGGCCATTGAGTGACGACTTCATCGAACTTGATCTCAGCACGAGCGATATCGCGGCCCGCCGCATCCCACACCACGCGAGCGGACACGCCATTAATCGTGTTGAGGTTGTCGATAAACGGCGTCATGTTGGCCACCATCTCAGCGCCGGTGGTTTTCGGCTGCACCAGATAGTTTTCAATCGCCTGCGTCAGACCGAGAATGCCCTCTTTACCGACTTTCATCGCGCGGCCAATGCCGTTGCTTTGACGTTTTACCCACTCAACATATTGGGTGCGGCCGATCACCAGTCCGCTGGTTGGCCCTTCAATCGCCTTGGCACCGCTGTAGATCACCAGATCCGCGCCCATTTGGTAGTAGCACTGCAGATCTTCTTCTGCTGCCGCATCCACGATTAATGGGATACCGTGTTTACGCGCGACCACCGCCGCCTGCTCCACGCTCAGGTGGCTCTTCTGCACGCAGTGGTGTGACTTGATGTACATTAGTGCCGCCGTGGTTGGCGTGATGGCGGCGGCCAGCTGTTCTGGCGAGCATTCGTTGCTGTAACCGGCTTCCACTAAACGTCCACCGCCCAGCGCCACCATCGCGCCCACCGGTGCGCCGAAGTTTACGTTGTGCCCTTTCGGCACCACGATATCGTGCGGTACGGTCAACGGTGCGGCATGCAGGTTATCCAGCAGCCAGTCGTTATCTTTGACGATCACCGCCGCCACGCTCTGCGCGATGCCAGCCGAGGCGCAGGAGACCACGACCGCGTTCTCCACATCCAGCAGTTTAGCGATATAGGCGCCGGTTTTATTGACCAGATCTTTGATCTCGAAATAGTGATTCAAACCGTAGCTGACGGTCTCCACCACATCGGCAGACGGGGTTGAAACACCGAGAATGGTCATACGACCGGAGGCATTGATGACCTGTTTCAGGTCATATTTTTCATAAATCGAAGACATGATTGGTTTTCCCTTCATCTGTCAGATGCCACTCACCCGCGACAACCACGGCCAGCGGCAGCAAATGTTGCTCACCCAAAACCCGTTCGCCTTCAGCATCAACGAACGGGCGGGCTTCCTCTTTGACGGTAAAAATGGTCAGGTCGGCGTCATAACCCTCAGTTAAGCGCCCTTTGCCCGCTAAGCGCAGGCCAGCCGCGGCATTGCCGGTCACGCAGTCAATAACCTGCGGCAGCGTCATGCCAATGCTGAAGAATTTCGACATCACGTGCGCCAGGCTGTGTACCGGGCCGTTGATGCGGTTGCGACAGTAAATGTCAGAGCTGATGGTGTCGGGCAGAATGCCCTGCGCGATGGCCTGACGCGCCACTTCAAAGCTGAAGCTGGCGCTGCCGTGGCCGATATCCAGCTTCACGCCGCGCGCGATAGCATTTTTCACCGCCGCCTTCAGTTCGCCCTGTGGCGACAAAATGCGGTTCGGTTTGCCGTTGAAGCAGTGGGTAATGATGTCACCGGAGGTGAGCAGATCGGCGATCTCTTCCAGCACCGGCGGATTGTTGCCGATGTGCACCATCAGCGGCAGATTACCCGCCGCCTGCTGGATGGCTTTAGCGCGAATCAGTGGCTGAATGCCGTTTTCGCCCACCACGCTGCTGCTCATGCGCGCTTTCAATCCCACGATAAAGTCCGGGCGACGTTTTACCGCCTGCACCACCGCGTCACTGTCGATCTGCGCCATATCGGCCAGCTCGTTCTGCGTGATGATGCCGGTGCGTGAGATGTTGATCAGCGCGCGCACTTCCGTGGTGGCGGAACGGGTGAGCTGATAGAAATCGTCGATATGATCCGCACCGGTGCTGCCTGCATCGACCACCGTAGTGACGCCCTGCGCCACGCCAATCGCATCGGCTTCATCGTGATAAATCGGGGATTTGGGATAGCAGTGCACGTGGCTATCAATCCAGCCCGCGCTGACGTAGTAGCGCCCTGCTAAATCGCGCTCCTGCTGAGCCGCGCCTTTAACGTCACCGACTGCAGCAATCTTGCCGTGCTGGATGGCGATATCCACCAGCTGTTCGTCGCACAAACGCGCGCGGCGCAGAATCAGATCAAACATATTTACTCCTTAACAACCTGCATTCAGCCTGGTGCACATAAATGCGCACCCTACGGAATGTGCACCACATCTGCCTGATGCGCATAAATGCGCACCCTACGGAATGTGCACCACATCTGCCTGATGCGCATAAATGCGCACCCTACGGAATGTGCACCACATCTGCCTGATGCGCATAAATGCGCGCCCTACGGAATGTGCACCACATCTGCCTGATGCGCATAAATGCGCGCCCTACGGAATCGTAGGGTCGCCATTTATGGCGACCGTTAAACCGGTTACTGCATCACAGAGAGATCGGGAACATCGCGCCTAATGCCATCGCGCCGAGAATCGCGCCACCGGTGATCGGTTTGTTCCACAGATAGAACAACAGCGCACCCACCAGCGAACCGAGGCCAATCGGAATCGATGCCGCCATCGCAGACAGGATGATCAACGGCCCGAGGAAGCGGCCGGAGGCATTACCTGCGCCCATCATCACGTCCGCACCGTAAGTGGAATCGCTTTGATTGATGGTGAACTTACGCGCCAGGATGATCAGATAGCCAATCGCTACGCCCACCACCAGGCCAGTTGCCAGTGACGCGGCAAAGTTAGCCACCGGGAACACGATGCCCGCACCGAGCAGCAAGGCAGGAACACCTAAGCCGACGCCGGTTTGGATCGCACCACCAATATCCAGAATCCCGACCAGCGAGCCTTCAATGATACGGGCAAACAGGAAGCTGGCACCGAACGCCGCCACTGCGCCATATACGCCGGTTTCCATACCGGAGCGCAGCATGGATACGAATGCCACTTCGTTGAAAGCGCCAATGCCGTACAAGTAGTACATGTGCGTACCGGCAAACACGCCAGATGACAGCAGGCCAACAAAGATCGGGAACGACCAGTCGGCATACCAGAACCCTTTGTTTTCAGTCTCGTTCATTCTCGAGGCTCCTTATTTGCCGCTCAGGCTGTTGTGGATCATGTCCAGCCAGCCAGGGACACCCAGTTGGAAGGATTGCAGCAGTTTCATGTCGAAGCCACGGAAGAAGCCACTCAGAGCGAACAGCAGCACAATCGCGAACATCATCACTTTGGTGACTTTGTTCCAGCCGCTCTCTTCCACGCCTTTACCGATCAGGATGCCCAGCACCAGACCCGGTACGGCATTGCCCATGATCAACTGCGCCAGACCACCAAAGATGGTCGCCCAGAAGCCCGATTTCTTACCGGCATCAATGGCCGCCAGCCAGAAGATCACTGGCATCACGGTATTCACCAGCAGGTTCGCCGCCGGTACCAACACTTTCACTGCCGTGACCTGCAACGCCGCTGGCACCGCAGAAGCGGTACTGTTGAGGAACGCTACGACGATCATGCCGATGATGCCGCAGGCAATCGCCATGCGTTTCGGGTTGTGCAGGGTTTCCGCGACGTTACGATTTTTCACCATCAACGCAGCCGCGCCCCAGTTGGGCAGAATGCGGTGGTCAACGTCCTGTGTGAAGGAGCCTGCCGCCACAGACGATGCCCAGGCGTTAAAGAAGAAGCCAAGACCAAAGGAGAAGTGCGAAGCAGGATCGCCTTCGCAGGAATTGAGTTCACCCAAAGTACGAAACGCGCCCATACCTTGCGTGGTCGGTGCATGGAACATGCGCGCTGCGCCCGCTCCTACCCCAACGCCAACCAATCCACCAATGATCAACGACTTAAACAAAATGATTAAAAACATGTTGTTGTACCCTTTGTTGTCGTTTTTATTTCGTCGCGATGAAATCCACCTTGTCGGTGTCGATCACGGTGACGCTGACGGTAATATCCAGCTCAACGCTGTAATTCCGTCGTTCGCGCGCCAGAAAGAAGAACAAGAACTTCTCTGTGCGTACGCTCTCCTGCGCGCGCAGCACCCGCACATCTATGGGTTCAATGCGCAACAGAATCTTTTGGCTGGTGCGCAGCACTTGCTGCTGCACCTTGCTCAATGCATCGGAAAAGGCTTTCGCTTTGCTGTCGCCTTTGCCCTGCACCGTTACCTGGGTCTCGTATTGCTGTTTCATGCTTAGCTGCCGTGTTTTTTATTCCAGGCCTGCACCAGACGTTCACCCAGCTCTTCTTTATCCATAAAGCCAAAGCCCAGCACGGTGGCGCCTTCGTTGATGGCAGTCACGCCTTCATCAATCGAACGCATGCCGTGTTTGGCTTTGTAGCCATATTTGTTCTGTGCAGTGATGGCACCTGCACCGCCGCTGCCGCAGAAGGAGATACCGAAATCGGCGTTTTCCGCTTTCATCACATCGCCCAGTTTCATGTCGGCTGCTACGCCCGGCACGACAACGGCACGGCCGCCTGCTTTCTCAATACCGGCTGCGACTTTCTGGCCTTTACCCAGACGATCACCAATGACGACTGTTACCATGTTCAATTCCTCTCGATTTATGCTTCGTTCGATTTCGCCACTTCGATATGCACCGATAACAACCAGGCTTCTTCTTTTGGCAGATTGCCAAACAGATCGACCACTTGCTGTGCCAGCGCCATGGTTTCTGGCGAGATATCTTCAAACAGTTCGGCTTCCACTTCCGGCAAGGCTTCTCCCGTGAGGGAACGCGCTGCCATCGCCCGCACATGCGACGCCAGCATCTGCTGCTGCACGGCATTGGCTTCGATGTGGTGCGCGGCGTAGATCGCCGCAATCTGCTTCAACGTGTTATCCGCCAACGCCTGAATGGCTTCTGGCGTACTCGGTTTCAGCGGGACAGCTTCACTCCTCACCTTGCTACTCCTGTTTACTGCGGATAATTAGAGATAATTCGCGTTGAAAAGAAATTACGCTTTCCGCTTCAGGCTGTGGAGACGCATCTTTTCCACCTCAAAGTGGAAATCCCACGGGCGTGTGTGCGCCAGATCGCACTACGCATGAAGTGTGCGAAACAGGTCACAAAAATGCGGGTTATGCCGGAAATGAGTGTGAGAGAACGGAGAAATCGCGGGGGAAGATAAGGCCAGCCACAGGGCTGGCCGGTTTATCAGCGGAATTTCTTATGGTTGGCGTTACGAATATCTTCCAACTTTTTCGCTTCAGTTTTGGCTTCGTCGAGTTTATTGGCTTTCGCCAACTGATCGACGACATCAATCTGTGCAATCAGAGAATCAAGACCAGCGTGATAATCCTTAATCTGGGCGCTATCGGCAGCCTGACCTTCCAGTTTTTCCGGCGTGGATTTTTTAGCATCCTCCGCCGCCTGGCGCATCTTGCCGAGTGCGGTTTGCATTTCCTGAGCATCGGAGGTTTTTTTCACCACGCTCAGGCCATCTTTCAGAGTATCCATATCATTCTTCAGGTCAGCGGCGAATACGCTAGCCGAGGAGAACAACAGCGAGAGAGACAACATTGCAATTACATGCTTCCGCATAAAAATATCCTTATTTACCCTTCATCCTTCACGTTCCAGGCGCGTTGGCTGCGCTTACTCACCTCAGTCACTCACTCATGTAAGCTCCTGAGAATTCATTCACTTGCCGGCTTCCTGCAACGCGAATTATTTCGGGTATTATTATTGGCAAAAAAAAAGCAGCCACGTGGGCTGCTTTCAGTGAAGCGATGTGTTTATTGTCCGGCGATTTTCATCTCCGGCAGCAGCACCGACCCGCATTGTATATTGCTGCGCGTTTCAATGTCGTTACCGAGAGTTACCATATTGAGCCACATATCCTTGAGGTTGCCCGCAATTGTGATCTCACTCACAGGATATTGGATTTCACCGTTTTCAACCCAGAAACCTGAGGCACCGCGCGAGTAATCACCGGTCATAGCGCTGACGCTGGAACCCATCATTTCGGTCACCACTAAGCCACGGCCCATCTGTTTCAGCATATCTTCAAAGCTGTGACCCTGGCCGGCAATGCGCCAGTTGTGAATACCGCCCGCGTGGCCGGTGCTCTGCAGGCCAAGTTTGCGCGCCGAATAGCTGGTCAGCAGCCAGTTTTGCAGCACGCCATCTTTAATGATGTCACGCGCCTGGGTGCGGACGCCTTCGCTGTCGAACGGCGTAGACGCCAGCCCTTTCAGCAGGTGCGGCTTCTCTTCAATGGTCAGCCACTCGGGCAGAATCTGTTTGCCCAGTGAATCCAGCAGGAAAGTCGCTTTACGATAAACGCTGCCGCCGCTGATCATACCGACCAGATGGCCAAACAGACCCGTCGCCACTTCCGGCGCGAAGATCACCGGTGCTTTCATGGTTGGCAGTTTGCGCGGCGCCAGGCGTGACAACACGCGACGTGCACACTCTTGTCCTACCCAATCGGCACTTTGCAGATCGTCAATCGAACGGCCGATGGTGTAAGCGTAATCGCGCTCCATGTTGCCATCCTGTTCGGCAATCACACAGCTGGAGAGCGAATGGCGGCTCGAGCAATAGCTCTGCAGCATGCCGTGGCTGTTACCGAACACTTTGATGCCGACGTGGCTATTGAAGCTGCCGCCTTCGGTGTTGGTAATACGCTTGTCAGCCTGCAGCGATGCCTGTTCGGCTTGCGCGGCCAGTTCGATAGCGCGATCGGCGTCGATCTCCCACGGATGGTAAAGATCGAGATCCGGCGCTTCAAACGCCAGCAGATCGGGATCGGCTGGGGCGCCAAAAGGATCAACCGAGGTGTAGCGCGCGATATCGATCGCCGCTTGCACGGTGCGTTTAATCGCATCCGGGCTGAGATCGGTCGAGGAGGCGCTGCCTTTTCGGTTTTGATGATAGACGGTGATGCCGAGTGCACCATCGCTGTTGAATTCGACGTTTTCCACTTCGCCATAGCGGGTACTGACGCCGATGCCGGTGGTTTTGGTCACCGCCACTTCTGCACCATCGGTGCTGGCTTTCGCCAGTTCCAGCGCCTGCGCGACAGCCTGTTCTAACACTTTACGTTGTTCTGCAACCTGAGTAGATACGTTCATCGACCTGCCGTCTAATCTTAAGTATGAATTTATTGAGTCTATCAGACTCAGAGAACAATTTCGCAGTCGCCCGATAAACTGGTAGGATTAGCCTCTTTTTTTTAGGGAGCCAAGAGATGACCAAGCAGCCCGATGACTGGCTCGACGATGTGCCAGATAATCAAAACGAAGAAGATGAAGACGAAGAGATTATCTGGGTCAGCAAAAGCGAAATTAAACGCGACGCCGAAGAGCTGAAACGCCTGGGCGCCGAGTTAGTTGATCTGGGGAAAAACTCCCTCGACAAAATTCCACTCGACGATGATCTGCGTGCCGCCATTGAGCTGGCACAGCGTATTAAAAAGGAAGGCCGTCGCCGCCAGTTGCAGCTGATCGGTAAGATGTTGCGCGCGCGCGAAGAAGATCCGATTCGTCAGGCACTGGATAAGCTGAAGAACCGCCATAACCAGCAGGTTGCGCTGTTCCATAAACTCGAGCAACTGCGCGATCGTATGATCGAGAAAGGCGATGATGCTATCGCGGAAGTGATTAACCTCTATCCGCAGGCCGATCGCCAGCAGCTGCGCACCATGATCCGTAATGCGCAGAAAGAGAAAGCCGCCAACAAGCCACCGAAAGCCACCCGTCAGATCTTCCAGTATCTGCGCGAGCTGGCAGAGGCGTAAGTTTGCCGCGTGCATAAAAAGGGTCGCCAATAGGCGACCCTTTTTAGTTTGGGCAGATAAAAGAGCGTCATCAAACCCAGCGGTAAGCCCGATAAAACGGTGGCCATTCCTGGCCACCACTCAATCAACGCCCTAATCTCTCCAGCAGTTTCTGGTGAATGCCACCAAAACCACCATTACTCATCACCAGAATGGAATCGCCTGGCTGGGCTTCTTTCGCCACCATTTCAACCAGCGCATCGATATCCGCACTCCACCTGGCGGGCTGAATACAGGCTTCTGCAACATCCGAGACTTGCCATGGAATATGGTGCGGCTGGAACAGGAACACTTTGTCAGCACGGCCTAATGATGGCGCCAGCTCGTTTTTGCTTACGCCCATCTTCATGGTGTTCGAACGAGGCTCCAGTACCGCCAGAATACGCGCGGTGCCGCCGACTTTACTGCGCAGTGCCGCCAGCGTGGCGTGGATCGCCGTCGGGTGATGGGCAAAGTCGTCATACACCTTGATGGCATTCACTTCACCACGCAGCTCAAGACGACGGCGCGCATTGATAAAGCTGCTCAGCGCTTCACCGGCATCCACCGGCTTCACGCCGACGTGACGCGCAGCCGCAATCGCCATCAGGCCATTGTGCATGTTGTGCTCGCCCACCAGCGCCCAATTCACTTCACCGACTTTCTCGCCATCGAGCCAGATTTCCCAGTGTGAGGAGTCCGGCGTCAGTTTCTTCGCCTGCCAGTGACCATTGTCACCCACAGTTTCCTGCTCGCTCCAGCAGCCCATCGCCATCACCTGCTTGAGATTGTGATCGTGCTCTGGCAACAGGATCTTGCCCTGGCCTGGCACGATACGAATCAGGTGATGGAACTGCTTCTGGATCGCGCGCAGATCGTCAAAGATATCGGCGTGATCGAATTCCAGGTTGTTGAGGATCAGCGTGCGCGGGCAGTAATGGACAAATTTGGAACGCTTGTCGAAGAACGCGCTGTCGTACTCATCCGCCTCAATGACGAAGAATGGACTTTTTCCTAATTTTGCCGACACCTCGAAGTTTCCTGGCACCCCACCGATGATGAAGCCCGGTTCAAGGCCACAGGCCTCCAGAATCCACGCTGCCATGCCTGCGGTGGTGGTTTTGCCATGGGTTCCGGCCACAGCCAGTACCCAGCGGTCACGCAGCACGAAATCATGCAGCCACTGTGGGCCAGAGAGGTAGGGAATGTTGCGTTCCAGCACCGCTTCCACACACGGATTACCGCGCGTCATGGCGTTACCGATGATCACCAGATCCGGTTGAGGCTCAAGCTGACTGGCGTCATAACCTTCTGTCAATTCAATACCTTGCTGTTCCAGCAGGGTGCTCATCGGCGGGTAGACATTGGCGTCTGAGCCGGTCACTTCGTGCCCCAATGAACGGGCCAGCATCGCCAGTCCGCCCATGAAGGTGCCACAAATCCCAAGGATGTGAATGCGCATATAGAGATCCATTACTCAAAAGTT
This sequence comes from Pantoea sp. alder81, assembly GCF_020179835.1. Taxonomy (GTDB): domain Bacteria; phylum Pseudomonadota; class Gammaproteobacteria; order Enterobacterales; family Enterobacteriaceae; genus Pantoea. The sequence continues at coordinate 195,655 of NZ_JAIUDA010000008.1, forward strand.
CGGCGCACAGTGTAACCCCGAGCAGAGTGGGAAGAAACGGATTAGGACTATGGTTTTTAAAGTTCAATCGGCTAAACTGCGCTCATACGTTGGTAGCGTGTTAAAGCTGCTGCCACTCCATCGTAGATTCAGGGAATGTGTTATGAAAACGTTAGGCGAATTCATCGTCGAGAAGCAACACGACTTTCCACACGCCACAGGTGAACTGACGGCGCTGATTTCCTCCATTAAGCTCGGAGCCAAGATTATCCACCGCGACATCAACAAAGCGGGTCTGGTGGATATTCTCGGTGCCAGCGGCGTGGAAAACGTGCAGGGCGAACAGCAGATGAAGCTGGACCTGTTCGCGAATGAAAAACTGAAAGCTGCCCTGAAAGCACGTGGAGTGGTCGCTGGTATCGCTTCCGAAGAAGAAGATGAGTTTGTGATCTTTGAAGGTTCGGAAGACGGTAAATACGTGGTGTTGATGGATCCGCTGGACGGCTCTTCCAACATCGACGTGAACGTTTCCGTGGGCACCATTTTCTCCATCTACCACCGCATCAGTGAGCCGGGTACCCCGATCACTGAAGCCGACTTTATGCAGCCGGGCAACAAGCAGGTCGCGGCTGGTTACGTGGTTTACGGTTCTTCCACCATGATGGTGTACACCACCGGCGTGGGCGTGCATGCGTTCACCTACGATCCCTCACTGGGCGTATTCTGCCTGAGCCATGAGCGCATGACCTTCCCGGAGAAAGGCTACACCTACTCCATCAACGAAGGTAACTACATCCGCTTCCCACAGGGCGTGAAGAAATACCTGAAATTCTGTCAGGAAGAGGATATCGCGACCAAGCGCCCGTACACTTCGCGCTATATCGGTTCACTGGTGGCAGATTTCCACCGTAACCTGCTGAAAGGCGGTATTTACCTCTATCCAAGCACCGCCAGCCACCCGAAAGGTAAGCTGCGTCTGCTGTATGAGTGCAACCCAATGGCGTTCCTGGCGGAACAAGCCGGTGGCAAGGCGAGCGATGGTGCCAATCGCATCCTCGATATCCAGCCTGAAACCCTGCACCAGCGCTGCCCGTTCTTCTGCGGCAACGATGCGATGGTGAATGACGTTGAGCGCTTTATCCGTGAATACCCAGATAGCCACTCATAATGTGATGTGATGTGAAAAAGCCCGCCAAATTTGAGCGGGCTTTTTGTTGGGTTATTTTCGCCGCTTTGCCTGCCGATCGATTAATTCACCCTGCGTGGAGTAATAGCGGCTTGGCCATATTTGATCTGGCGCGACGCCAATCGCTTCGGCAATCAGCCACTCGCCCTTGGGCCAGGGCCGGATTAACGCATTTCCCAGGGTGGTCGAGCACAAGCCCGCCTCGCGGGATACGGCGGCTAATGAAGTCCCTCTCTTACGTAAAGCGGCAATAATATCGGCCTGATGCCAGTCCTGCTTGCTTTCACCCACGTCACTCTCCTTAGTTCTCGTTATAGGTTGCCATAACGATACTACGTTACTCGTAGTATCTGACAAGCAGCAAATCTACGATTCTCGTAGGCATGAAACCGACCTCTTCCCTGCAAAATACCTTCTGTAGACGCCTGAAACAGGCGCGTCTGGTGAAGGGTTTTTCGCAAAAAGGGTTAGGGATTGCCGCTGGCATTGAAGAGTTTTCCGCCAGTGCGCGCATTAATCGTTATGAAGTCGGCAAGCATCAGCCGGATTTGCTGACGCTGCAACTGCTGGCGAAAGCGCTGGAGATTCCTGCGGCCTACTTTCTTGCAGAAGATGACCAATTAGCTGACATGATCCTGCGCTTCGCTAAAGAGATGAGTAGCAACGCGCCATAGGGCACGTTGCACCTGTTTTTACGCCGCGACCACGCGGAACTGCGCCATTGATTCCTGCAACTGAGCTTCCAAACACTACGTGAGGGCACTGGCTTCTTCCACCAGCGCGGCGTTTTGCTGCGCCTGTAGCATTGAATCTTACAATAATCCTGGCTATAGTATTTTTTACTACACCCGGGACTATATCAAATGGACATTGAGTTAAGAATTTTCGTCGAGTGGAGCTATAACAAGAAGCGGAAGAAATCAAAAATCAGTGATGATGATTTACGTTCAGTTGCAGCCGAGCTTATCGAAGAAATTAAAAATGGATCGACTAAAGCCGCATTGGGCGGTGGAATTTTCAAAAAGCGTTTAGGTGACGAGGATAGCGCAAGAACCATTGTTGCTTATCATCATGGAGATAAACTTTACTTTATCGACGGTTGGGAAAAAAAAGAGATCCCCAAAAATAAGCGTGAGATAGATGATTCTGATTTGAAAGTGTTCAGGCAGATATCCAAAGCAGCTAAAGCTTACACCGCAGAACAATTTGAAAAGCTAGAGAAAAATAGGATTTACGTAGAGTTACCCTCTATTAATCAGGAGAGTAGAAATGAGGATTAATAGGCGCGTACTGAAAATGCACGCAATGATGAAACGCCAGTTTAAAGCTGGTCTCATCTCAGCAGATATGATGCAAGAGGCTGACGCCATCTTTGCAGAAGCTAAGTTAGAGGCGATGAAAGATTCAATCACTGGCGAGCGCATTAAAGCAATGCGTGCACGCGAGAAATTGAGTCAGAGCCAGTTTGCGGAACGCATCGAAGTCTCAACGACTTGCCTCCAGAAATGGGAGCGAGGCGCAACAATACCAAAAGGGATTGTTGCACTTGCATTGAGGCATATCGAGGCCAAAGGGCTTGATGATTTCTTAGCAGTTTAGACCGCATGAATAAACCCGCCCCTTCGCTGAGGAGTCACCAGCAATGGGCGGGCGTTAAATCACAGGCATTGAGATCATTAAAGAGTATTAGTCGCCACGCGGAACTGCGCCATTGATTCCTGCAACTGCTGCGACTGCGCTTCGAGCGACTGCGTAGCGGCGCTGGCTTCTTCCACCAGTGCGGCGTTTTGCTGCGCGGCTTCATCCATCTGCGTTACCGCCTGATTTACCTGCTCAATCCCACGACTCTGCTCTTCCGAAGCAATTGAGATCTCTTTCATCAGTGAAGTCACTCGCATCACTTCGCTGGAGATCTCATCCATGGTTTCACCGGCACGCGTCGCCATGTCGCTACCCTCTTTGACCCGCGTTTGCGATTCGCTGATCAACTCACGAATCTCTTTCGCCGCGGTGGCGCTGCGACCGGCTAAGGTGCGCACTTCATTGGCGACCACAGCGAAACCACGCCCCTGCTCGCCCGCACGTGCGGCTTCAACGGACGCGTTGAGTGCAAGGATGTTGGTCTGGAAAGCGATACCGTCGATCACGCTCAGGATGTCGCCGATGCGGTTAGAGCTTTGGGTGATCTCCTGCATCTTCTCCATCACGTAGCCCACCACTTCCGCACCGCGATCGGCACTGGTCGAGACATTGCTGGCCAACTGATTCGCCTGCTGTGCATTGCTGGCGTTAAGACGGACGGTGGCGGTGAGCTGCTCCATGCTGGCGGCAGTTTGCTCCAGCGAGGCGGCAGACTCTTCGGTGCGCTGCGACAGATGTACCGTTCCCGCGGCCAGTTCACGGCTGCCAACATCAATCTGCATGCTGGCTTCACGTACCTGACTCACCGAATCACGCAGCGCCAGCTGCATATCGGATAACGCCTGATTGAGACGGCCCACTTCGTTTTTGCCTGCCTGTGGCAGCGGCTGCGACAAATCGCCCGCCGAGATCTGCTCAAGGTGTTTGATGGCGTTGTTTAACGGCACCATAAACAGGCGACGCAACATTTGCCATGACAACACGATCATCAGCAATGCCAGCGTCATGGCGACGCCAATCATGATTTTCATTTTCACTTCATTATCTGCCGCCTGCTGTAGGCGCGCAGCAGAGACTTCATCCGCATAAATGCTGAAGTCACTCACGGCTTTCGAATAGTTCGCGGCTAGCTGAGATTGGTTGCCTTCCAGTACCTGATAATATTCATCGGTATACTGTTTTCTCAGCGCTTCCATCATCGGCTGGATGCCCTCTTTGTCATACACGGCGTAAGTGGAGACGATGGCATCTGCCAGCGTTTTGCCGTGGGCCGTCACCGTGCCCGCATCAACAAATGCCTGCAGCAGCTTGTGCGAGCTATCTACCGCCGCCTGCGCCTGGGCGGTGACTTTTGTACCGTCATCCAGCAGGCCAATTTCAATTTTGCGTACAGCTAAAGCCGCGTTAGCACGCGCGCGCATCAACTCAGAACGGCTTTGATACAGCTTGTTAAGCTCAATACCCTGAATACGATTAATGGCATCCAGTGACTGATTGCCCGCATTGATGGCATAAATGCCCATAAAACTCACTGCCAGCAGTAGCAGTGTCATAAAGAAGAGTAAGGCGCGTATTCCATTTCTAATCGATAGCTGTTTCATGATCATTCCCGTGTGTATGAAAAAAGGCAGAACTCCACTGGCCCTAAAACGGAGAGATTATCGGCAGTTGATCGCAGAAACTTTATCCAATGTTGATGGTCAATCTGCCGACGTTCGCTTACCCTTCAGCTTTTCTGAAGTCCGCTGCGCAAAAATGAAGGAATGAAATGATGAAAAAGTGGCTCCCAATTTTGTGTCTGCTCGCCAGTGGTGTTGCCATGGCGCAGACGCATCCCCTCGACCAGCTGCTGCAGCAGTGTCTGGACAAGGAGTCCAGCACCCTGGGCATGTCACAGTGCTACAGCAGCGCCAATAAGGGCTGGGATAAAGAGATGAATTTGCAGTACAACCAGGTGATGAAAAAATTAACCGGTGAACCTAAAGACAAATTGCGTGCCGCACAGCGTGCATGGCTGGCCTATCGTGATAGCTGGATGGAGGCCAGCCGCAGTTATTTCCTCAGCAGCCAGGGCAGCATGGCGGCGCTCTCAGTGGGTGCTCAAGGGGTCAGTCTGGTGAGGAATCAGGCCCTGATGTTGCAATCAATTAACAAAGGCAGTTGCGCCAATCCCGATGATTGTTGATAAATGGTGGCGTTAAAAAAACGTCAGCGCAGGCACTGACCTGCGCATCCATCCATCTTCAGGGAGAAATCATGGCTGCTTATGCCTCTACCATCATTCTGGTCTGCCTCGCCGTCCTGAGCTATTTCGTTCATAACAGTGCCGTTACCATTTCCATTCTGATCCTGCTTGCCATCAAGCTGACACCGCTTTCGCAGTTCTTCCCCTATGTGGAGAAACAGGGCATTCAGATCGGCATCATTATTCTGACCGTGGCCGTGATGGCACCGCTGGCCAGCGGGACGTTACCTGCATCGTCTCTGCTTAAGTCGTTTGCCAACTGGCAATCGATAGTGGCGATTATTGTCGGGGTGTTTGTTGCCTGGCTCGGCGGGCGCGGCGTCAGTTTTATGAGCGTGCAGCCGTCAGTGATTGGTGGATTGTTAATCGGCACCGTGATTGGCGTGGCGTTTTTCCGTGGGGTACCCGTCGGACCACTGATTGCAGCAGGGATTGTCTCGCTGTTTGTCACCGCTAAGTAGGCCTTTGGAGCATTCCGAAACGCCAAAAAGGGGGCATACTTTCAGAGTCAGTTGGCTATAATAGCCGTCACTCAACATACGACCAATGAAGGAAAGCCAGATGAGTTTGAACCAGGTGCCTGCAGGTAAAGAACTGCCAGAAGATATCTATGTCGTTATCGAGATCCCAGCGAATGCCGATCCGATCAAATATGAAGTGGACAAAGAGTCTGGCGCCCTGTTTGTAGACCGTTTCATGTCTACCGCCATGTTCTATCCGTGCAACTACGGTTACATCAACCACACCCTGTCTCTGGATGGTGATCCGGTTGACGTGCTGGTGCCAACCCCGTATCCGCTGGTGCCGGGCTCAGTGATCCGCTGCCGTCCCGTTGGCGTGCTGAAAATGACCGACGAGTCTGGTGAAGATGCCAAACTGGTTGCCGTTCCGCACACCAAACTGAGCAAAGAGTACGATCACATTAAAGATGTGAACGACCTGCCAGAACTGCTGAAAGCGCAGATCACCCATTTCTTCGAGCACTACAAAGATCTGGAAAAAGGCAAATGGGTGAAAGTTGACGGCTGGGACAACGCTGAAGCGGCCAAAGCTGAAATCATTGCTTCTTACGAGCGCGCACAGAAGAAATAATCTTCTTCGCCTTGCGAGCATAAAAAAACACCGTCCAATGGACGGTGTTTTTATTTATGCCTCTGGTAGGTCATCGCGCTTGAGCCAGTCACCGCTCGCGATGCGGGTGCGACCCGCAATCGAACGCTGATAGACATACAGCCAGGCACTGCCGTAAGGCGTCTGGATGAGTTGGCGTTTGTATTCGCCATTCTTGGTGCGTAAGGCATCAAGCTCGCCCAGCGTACTGGCATCGATGCGATACACTTCGCAGAAGACGGTTCCCTCATCTTCAACGACGCCCGGATAATGACCCAGATTGTAGAGCGCAAACCCTTCAATCTGATGGTCGCCGAGCCATTGCGCATTCGTCATCCAGTGACTGTTTCCCTGTTTGCGCCGTAAACTGCCGTAGACAATTATTCGCATTGCTAAAACTCAAACTGATAGAGCAAATCCAGTGCCTGATCGAGACCGGACACGGCTTCCAAATAGAGTTTGGGCATCAGGCGGTAACGCAAGGTTAACGTCGCCAGTGAATCAAAAATGCCAACACCGTATTTTACTTGTAGACCCGGCAGTACATAACCGCTCACCTGCACCTGCTGGCTGTCGCCAACGCCGGTGGTATCAAGCGCGAGGTTACTGACGCCGAATGTCTCGCCGATTTTACCCATAACCTGACCACTTTGTGCAACCCCTAACCCCACAAGTGCTGAAGTTAATGCATTACTGTCACCATCACTGCTGAGTCCCTGACCGCGTAATAAGTAAGAAAGCGCTTCCTGCTGCGACATGGCGGGGTCGGAGAACACCTCCACTTTCGGTTCATCGGCCAGGCCGGTGACGCGAATACCAGCGGTGACATCATCTTCGGTGGCTTCCGGATTACGTATCGCTTCAAGGTTAACGTACGGCTGATCTGGCGGCCCGGCAAACTGCAACTCGCCTTTACGCACAATCAAATCCTGTCCGTAAGCGTGGAAACGGCCATCAGGAATGTTGATCTGCCCGTTTAAGCCCAGGCCGTTTTTATCCTGCACCAGTTTGAGATCGCCGTTAAGTTTGGCTTTCAGACCAAAGGCTGACAGCCGCACATCGTTACCGACGTGGATTACCAGGTTGCTGTTAATCGGGATCGCGGCGGTTTTTGGCTGAATCGGCTTGAGATTCTGATCCAGCATCACTTCATCTGAAGAGACACCGGTGGCGCTTTCTGGCACCTCCTGCACCGTGATGCGCGCCCAGGGAATATCTACCTTGCCATCCAGATTGAAGGCGGCTGGCGTGGCTTCAAACACCAGATCCGGCGAGACATCCATGCGCACCATCGGCGGCACGGTGACGCGAATACGGCTGCCCTGCGCCGTGATGCGCGCACGCCAGTTATCCAGCTGGCTCCAGTCCGCATTGCCGCCCAGATTCAGATTGCCCTGGGTGGTCTGCAGTAGACCGTTAAGCGTCGAACTCATGCCATTGAACACCATGTTCAGATTGGCCGAGGTGAGCGTAACCGGCATAAAGCTCGCCAGCACATTCACATCACTCAGCCCCAACTGGCCAAACACCTGCGGCTGTTGCAGCGTGCCGCCCAAACGCAGGTTGCTGTTGAGGTTGCCTTTAATCTTCTCACCCTGCATCAACGCCGGGTTGAACATCGCCAGCGACAGATTGCTGATGCCGATGTTGCCGGACAGCTGACGACGGGTTTGCGGATCGGCAATCTGCAAGTTGCCACTCAGCTGCCCGTTGTTGACGATATGGATTAGCCAATCAAGCTGCGCACGTCCATTACGCATCGCAGCGTTAAGATTGAGCGTATCGAAGGCGATTGGCAGCGTGTTGCCCTGCACATCCTGCTCCACTTTCACGCCGTTGCCCTTCAGTGAAACGTTGCCGGTTGGCAGCGCGCCATCTGACGTCCAGTTGACGCGCGCATCACCGCTAAATACGCCGGTGAGTTTGGTGGCATCGGTCAGGAACGGTTTGATCATCGCCAAATCAAAACGGTTCAGCACCACGTGAGCATGGCCGCTCGGACCCGCTTCGATCGGTTCTGGCACACAGAGCTGGGCGTTAGGGTTCTGCCAGCAATGTGGTCCAATGGTCGCGGTCTGCTTGCTGTTGAGGTAATCAATCGCCATCGCACGCGTCAGACGCCATTCGCCCACCGGTGTATCAAAATGGGTATTGTTGAGATTGCCCTGCCAGCGTTCAGTTTTACGATCGAAGCTGCCGTTCAACGCCAGCTGACCGGAGACCGGCTCGCCTTCCACGTTCAGCTTGAGCTGATGCTGCTTCTCGTTACCGTCAGCGTTCAGCGTCAGCAGATTGATCTTCAGTGCGTCCTGTTGCAGTTGCTCGACGCGCAGTTGCAGCTTACCGGCGATCTGGTCGCTGGATTTCACATCGCCTTCCAGCGCCACACGACGAATTTGCAGCTGCTGCCAGCGCAAGCCCGTGGCCGTGAGGTCAGCTAACAGCTGCGGTGCTTGTAGGGTGCCACGTGCTTTGATCGTGCCTTTGGCCACGCCGCCGAGCCCAGGTAACGCGTTATCCAGGTGCGGTGCATCGACATTGGCATCCAGATTGAGCGTGTCGCCCAGTTCGCCTTTCACATCCAGATGGTTACGACCCAGCGCGATATTAATGCCCGGGATTTTCCATTGATTGTAGCTATTCCCGGTGAGTGAACCGTTGGCGCTCACGGCGTTCTGCTTCACGTTCCCTTTCAGCTCCAGCTGCGGCACGCTGAGCTGCCAGCTGCCGCCGTAGAGACTGCCGCGCGTGGCTATCTTGCCGTCGAGTTTGGCTGGCCAATCTGGATACTGTTTGGCGGTATTGATACCGGAGAGCGTCAGTTCACTGCGCCAGCTGATGGCTTTGCTCCAGTCCACCAGCGCGGTTAAATCGACATTGCCCTGCAATGCCGCCACGCGCAGCTTGTCCAGACTGAACTGCTGCACATTACCTTTGCCATCAAGCGAAATGATCGCCGGTGGCACCGCTTCGCCTTTAACTGCGGTTCGCAGCGACATCACATAGTCGGTGGCTTTGCCTTTGAACTGATAATCGAGGTTATCCGCCTGATACTGCACGGGTCCCGTTAGCGGCCAGCGTAACACTGGACTGGTGAGCTTAAGCGACAGTGGCAAACCCGCCACCGCCGGTTGCGCTGCGGCATCCAACTGCGCACGCACCGGGCCAGACAGATTCAGCCCCAGCTTCAACTCTTCACGCATTGCCCCGCTGAGGTTCATTTTGATTTTCTCGCCCTTAATCGGATCGAGATTCAGCGTACCGCTGAGGGCAAAATTCACCGGCCAGTTATCCGCCAGTTGCGCGTCACCGCTGGCATTCACCTGCCCTTGCGGCGAATCAACGTCAAAGGTCTCTAATTGCAGATGACGATCGGCGGTTTTGGCTTTCAACAACAGGCGCGTAATCGCGATATCTGTGTCACCGGTAATACGCAGCTGCTCACCCAGTAGCTCCTGCACGGTGATATCCAGCGGCAGCTGGAAGTCCGGCAACTCAGGCAACAGCGGTTTGGCGAACATTTCCTGTAAGGTTTCACCCAGTGGCTTCTCACCTGGCTGTGGTTGCTGCACTTTCGGCTGAACCACCTGCTCATCCGCCACTTTGGCGGCTTTCGGCAGGGCAATCAGCAGACTTTGGATGTGCGTCGGCGTCAGCGTTAATGAACGCCCTTGCCAGTTGAGGCCGGTGGTGAAATCCAGTAGCGAGATGGACGTGTCATCCACTTTGACGTTGATGTTATGCAGGCCAACTTTGCTCAGCGTAATTGGATAAGGCGTGGTCAGGTTGGTGCTGCCGCTCTCCTCTTCTGGCGGTGGCGCAGCAGCCGGCGCCATTTTCTTGCTGTCGACCACCACGCTGACATCCTGCAAGCCGATGTCATTCACGCACACTGATGAGTGCAGCAGGCAGTTAAGATTGAGCGCCAAATGGAAGCGCCCAGCATCTACGCTGACGCCCGGCATTTCGTATTTCACGCCGCTCAGCGTCAGATCGCGCCAGCCACCCTCAACTTTGTTGATCGATAAACCGGGCACCCAGCGATCGGCGCCTTTTAATAACAGATGGATTCCGGGCGTCGTACCAATCAAAAACGCCACGCTGCCAAACAGCACCACCAAAAAAATACCAAATCCAATCAGGACCTTTTTCCACAGCTTCATAGTTCAGGCCCCAGTCCTACATAGAATTGCAAACCATGTTCCTTGTCATCGCCAATCGGCCGTGCGATATCAAATTTGATCGGCCCGACCGGAGAAGCCCAGCGCACGCCTACACCGGCACCGGTTTTAAAATCACTCTGTTTGATGTCGTTCACCGCTTCACCCGAATCGACAAACACCGCGCCCCACCACTTACCGGTCACGTTGTATTGATACTCCAGCGAGCCAGTGGCCATTTTGGAGGCTCCGGTCAGCTTGCCGTCGCTGTCGCGCGGGGAGACATCTTTGTATTTATAGCCACGAATACTGCGGTCGCCACCGGCGAAGAAGCGCAGGTCCGGCGGCACTTTGTCGAAGTTGTTGGTTTCGATCCAACCCAGATTGCCACGGGCCACAAAGCGGTTCTTGTCGCCCAGCATGCGGATCCAGACGTTCTGTGCCTGCAGGATCAGGAAGTCGACATCCGATCCCCAGGTGGTATCAGAGACATCCACTGAGTAGCGCTGTGAGTCGCCCCAGGTCGGCATTAACCCGCCACGCGAACGGGTACGACTGAGGCTCACGCCCGGATAAAGCAGCATGGTGGTGTTGGTGACACTACCTTGGGTAAAGTGATCGAGACTCCACTTCAGGTTAACCGCACGCTGCCAGCCGGAACTGCTGTCCCAGTTACGCGAGACGCCCAGCGTGCTGGTATCGGCTTTGGTGTCATTGAGATCGGTGCGCTTCAGGCCACCCGAGAAGGTGTAATACTGCTCCAGCGGACTTTTCAGCAGCGGCACTTTATAGCTGAGATCGACCTGCTGCTCGGGGGCAGAAATATAGGAACTGGCCGTCAGGCTGTGGCCGCTGCTGTTGATCCACGGCTTTTTCCACGTGCCTTTTAAACGCGGCCCAACATCGGTGGAATAGCCGACACCGGCTTCGATAGTGTTCTCAACGCGTGGCGATACTGCCGCATTAAGTGGCAGCACTTTGGTCTGGCGGCCTTTATCGAATTCAGGGGCGACGACCACCGAGTTGAACCAGCCAGTGGCCGACAAGCGGCGGTTCAGTTCCGCCAGATCGCGCGAGCTGTAGGGATCGCCCTTTTTGAACGGCACAAGATTACGCAGATAGGCTTCGTTGATTTGCGAGCCCTGGAAGCTGACATCGCCAAAACGGTAGCGCGGGCCACTGTCGTAATCGATATCCCAGAATGCCTCGCGTCTTTCGACCGAAACGCCAAGCTGGCTTTGCTTAAAGTCACCGTCGAAGTAACCATTACGCAGTGCCAGGCTGGAGAAGCCATTTTTAAATTTGTCGTATTCGCCGTGATTGAGTTGCGTGCCGACTTTCGGCGTGCCCTGTTTCACCCAGGCTTTATAGTCATCATCGTTTTTCGCGGCACCTTCAACCACGATGTGGCTGCCACCGATTTTCACCGGTTCGCCGGGTTTGACGTGAGCGATAAGTACCGGTCGGCCGCCCTGTGCCGGCGCGGGACGAGATTCAAAATCGATTTCGGGTTCGTAATAGCCAAGTGCCCGCAAGCCTTCTTTGATCGCTTGTGAGACACGCGCCTGGAAACGCCCATCGCTGGACACTTCATCGGTACCAATGGTGGACAAGCGCGCCCTGACGTTCTTCTGTAAATCCCCGGTTAGCCCTTCCAGCTGCAAGCGCACTTTTGCTGCCTCAACGGCAGGTGCAGCAAGCAACAGGCTGGCCAAACAATAAATATGCAATCGCGGCACGCGTACTCCTGTTAATAATGCCTGCCCCTTATTCCGCAGGGGCGTTATTTCTCATCGGAGGCTATCACCACCACTCGCTTACCCATCAGCATAGCCGCTCTTTTTGGCGGATGGCTGAGGAAAAATGGTCACTAAGCCAAATCATTTCCTATTGTCGGTAAATGGGGGGAGCGATACAACTCCGAACCCGCACTTCTGCGACTGAGGGTCTCGCACTCGGATTATTCCGAGCTCATGTTGCGCGCCTCTGGCGGCATGATAAGCGCTGCTGCTATAATCAGCACCCAGCAGGCATGACCTGCTTTCCTTTCTGCCCCGACGTTATCGTTCCTTGTCGAAATGGCGCAGACATTTTTGGCACGGATAGCCCTGTATGACAGGCGAATACTGGATGTTCTCCTGCGCTGCCCAGGCCAAAAATGACAAGTGATTAACCAACGGATCTTCTATGCTCGATAGCTTACTTGTCATTCTTTTACTGATTGTGATCAGTTCATTCTTTTCTCTTTCTGAGATCTCGCTGGCCGCTGCCCGCAAGATCAAACTTAAACTGCTCGCCGATGAAGGCAACATTAATGCGCAGCGCGTGTTGAAGATGCAGGAACAGCCTGGCATGTTCTTCACCGTGGTGCAGATTGGCCTGAACGCCGTGGCTATCCTCGGCGGTATCGTCGGTGATGCGGCTTTCTCCCCTGCCTTCAACAGCTTGTTCAGCCGTTTTGTCGCGCCGGAACTGGCGGAACAGCTCAGCTTTATCTGTTCCTTCACCGTGGTGACCAGCCTGTTTATCCTGTTCGCGGATTTAACGCCAAAACGCGTTGGCATGGTCGCGCCGGAAGCCGTTGCGCTGCGCATCATCAACCCGATGCGCTTTTGTCTGTTCGTGATGCGGCCGCTGGTGTGGCTGTTTAACGGCCTGGCGAACGTGTTTTTCCGCATCTTCAAATTGCCGATGGTGCGCAAAGATGACATCACTTCCGATGACATTTATGCGGTGGTGGAAGCCGGTGCTTTAGCGGGCGTGCTGCGTAAACAGGAGCACGAACTGATTGAAAACGTGTTTGAGCTGGAATCGCGTACCGTGCCCTCCTCCATGACTTCGCGTGAAAACGTGGTATGGTTCGATCTGCACGAAGATGAAAACACCCTCAAAACCAAAATCGCGCAGCATCCGCACTCTAAATTTATCGTTTGCGATGGCGACATTGACCACATTGTGGGTTATGTCGACTCCAAAGAGTTACTGCTGCGCGTGCTCGGCAATCAGAGTTTAACGCTGAGCAGCGGCGTTCAGATTCGCTCTGCGCTGATTGTGCCGGATACGCTGACACTCTCTGAGGCTCTGGAGAGCTTTAAAACTGCAGGTGATGATTTTGCGGTGATCATGAACGAATACGCGTTGGTGGTGGGAATCATCACCTTAAACGATGTGATGACTACGCTGATGGGTGATTTGGTCGGTCAGGGTCAGGAAGAGCAGATCGTTGCACGTGATGAGAACTCATGGCTGGTTGAAGGCGGCACACCGATTGATGACGTGATGCGCGTACTGGATATCGATGATTTCCCGCAGTCCGGCAACTATGAAACCATTGGCGGCTTTATGATGTATATGCTGCGCAAAATCCCGAAACGTACCGATTTCGTGAAGTTCTCAGGGTATAAATTTGAAGTGGTGGATATCGACAGTTACCGCATCGATCAGCTGCTGGTCACGCGTATTGATGAGCGCCCACCGGTGATAAATCTGACGAAGAGTGCGACTGATGAGATGGAATCGCCATAGCGTGGAGTGGCCAGAAAAAACAAGGCGCGATTAATCGCGCCGCTACAGGGCGCCTGATTGTATGGCGCCCTTTCTTTTTACTGCTTAGTTGTACTCGGCTTGTAGCCGCAGAACCTGGCGGTTGATCTCGGACATCACGCTAAGGTGCTGTTTATCTTTGACGCGTGGCAACATCACTTTGCCTTTATCAAACTCAAACGCGCCAACATCCTTGATATACAACCTTCCTTTAAAAAGCGTTTTTACGTATTTCGCAATTTGCAGCGGATTATAGCGCTGGAAGATTTTCATGCTGTCTAACTCCTGAACAGATGTACTACGCTTCGTCGTTGCCAAATCCGGTACGAACCCATGAAGCGCAAATGAGGCATAACTATAGAACACCAAACGTTACGTATGTTCCGAAAAGGTGAATTTTTTACTGAATTGACACATTATTACAGAACACTCTGTTATGACGTTCACAAAACCCAGTATAAACCTTCACTCATTAAGGAATTGTGGCGTGGGTTGCAAAGCTGTTAACTCATCGCGACAGGCGCATCATCCACGCCTAATATTGCAAAATCATGAATAACTGGTCGGATCACTAAGGAGCATTACCATGCGTTTGGCACACTCGGTGTTAGCACTGGCACTGCTGGTTCCCAGCCTTGTCTCAGCCCATGCTTTTAAGATTGGCGAGCGCGTCCCACCGGTGGGTGTGAGCGACAGGGGGGAATTGCTTTATCAACAAGATAAGTTTAGCTACCAACCGTGGAATAGCGCGCAGCTGAGTGGAAAAGTGCGTGTCATCTTGCATATTGCCGGGCGTTCTTCGGCTAAAGAGCAAAACGCAGCGCTGATTGAAGCCATTAAAGCAGCGAAGTTTCCGCATGACCGCTATCAAACCACCACTATTGTGAACACTGACGATGCCATTCCCGGCACCGGCATGTTTGTGCGCAGCAGTATTGAGAGCAATAAGCAGCAATATCCGTGGTCGCAGTTTATTGTGGATAGCGATGGCAATGTGCGTAAGGTCTGGCAGCTGGAGAAAGGGGGTTCAGCGATTGTGGTGCTGGATAAGACCGGGCATGTGCGATATGCCAAAGAAGGTGCATTGACGCAGGATGAGGCGCAGCAGGCGATAACGTTGATCCGTGAGTTGCTACAGTAAAAACTAAGGTCGCCATCAATGGCGACCCTGTTTTGACCGGCTTAACTTGTGTATTCATCCCGGAATTAACTGCGAAAACACAGGCTGCGAATTTCTCTGTTCATCCCGGAGTTAACAACGAAAATACCGGCTGCGGTTTTCGCAGGGTGCGCATCAGGAACTAAAACAGCGAGACGCGGAAGCCCGGATTCAGGAAGGACTCGCGCGGTGAGTAGTCAAGGGTTTTGCCCTGCCAGTCATGCACATGGGCTCCGGCCGCAATCGCCACCGCGTGACCCGCTCCGGTATCCCAAATGTTGGTTGGCCCGAAACGCGGATACAGCTGGGCTTTACCTTCCGCCACCAGGCAGAATTTCAGCGAAGAGCCAATCGCAGTGGTTTGGTGTTCGCCCAACTGCGCCAGATATTCTTTCAGCTCTTCATCTTTATCTGCATGCGAGCGACTGACGACGACCAGCAATGGACGCGCCTCGCGCACCTGAATCTGTGATTTATGGCCGCCCTCTTCTTTCCAGGCTTTGCCTTCGGATGCTGAATACATCACACCCAACGCGGGCGCATAAACCACACCTAACACCGGCTTACCGTTTTCAATCAGAGCAATGTTGACGGTGAATTCCCCGTTGCGCTTGATGAACTCTTTGGTGCCATCCAGCGGATCAACCAGCCAATATTTTTTCCAGTTCTGACGTACGGCCCAGCTCGGCGGATCTTCTTCTGATAACACCGGCACTTCGGGTGATAGCGCGGCCAGCCCTTCCACGATGACTTTGTGTGCCGCGAGATCGGCGGCCGTCACCGGCGAATCATCCGACTTACGCGTCACATCCATCGGTTGTGAACCCGCATAGACATGCATAATGGCATCGCCCGCTTCACGCGCCAGTTGGATTATTTTATCTAACATTTTTCACCTCTTTTCCGCTGACTCTGCCTGTCAGACATCAACAGCTCACCTCTACACATTTTAGCAGTTATGTCCCGATGCTCTGCGGCTGAACTGTCTGAAACGGCAATCTATATTATTATCAATACCATAGTTCATGGTTGGCGGCTATGGCGTGATACTGAATCCCTTTTTAGCGGACAGCGAAGCCTGCTGATGCGTGAAAGTCTGAGACACATCACAAATTGAAATGATAATTCGTCATTGTTTTACATTATTTTGAGAGGCCCATTAGATCAGACAAGGAGCAAATCATGTTCAAAGCGAGCATGTCGTTACTGGCGCTGTGTGTGACGGCGGCCACGGTGCAAGCCGCTACAGTGGATCTGCGCATTCTGGAAACCACCGATCTACACAGCAATATGATGGATTTCGATTACTACAAAGACACGCCAACCGAGAAATTTGGTCTGGTGCGCACGGCGACGCTGATTCAACAGGCCCGCGCAGAAGCGAAAAATAGTGTGCTGGTCGATAACGGCGACATTATTCAGGGCAGTCCGTTAGGCGATTACATGGCAGCTAAGGGACTGAAAAAAGGCGATGTTCATCCAGTGTATAAAGCGATGAACACGCTGGATTACGCGGTGGGCAACTTAGGCAATCACGAATTCAATTACGGCTTACCCTATCTGCAGAAAGCGATTGCCGGGGCGCGTTTCCCCTATGTGAATGCCAACATTATCGATGAAAAGAGCGGAAAACCGCTGTTTACCCCCTATCTCATCAAAGAAACCACTGTTACCGACCGCAGCGGCAACCCACATCGCTTAAAAATTGGCTACATCGGCTTCGTTCCGCCGCAGATTATGGTGTGGGATCGCAACAATCTGCAGGGCAAAGTGCGCGTTGATGACATCACGGAAACAGCGAAGCGGTATGTGCCGGAAATGCGCGCAAAAGGTGCTGAAATAATCATCGCTATTCCGCACTCAGGTTTAAGCAGTGAGCCCTATCACGCGATGGCGGAAAATTCGGTCTACTACCTCAGCCAGGTGCCTGGCATCAACGCTATTATGTTTGGTCACGCGCATGCGGTGTTCCCCAGCAAAGAGTTTGCCGCCATTAAAGGCGCTGATATTGCACAAGGCACGCTGAACGACGTTCCCTCAGTGATGCCCGGCATGTGGGGTGATCATCTCGGTGTGGTTGATTTGGTGCTGAATAACGAGGGCGGCAAATGGCAGGTTACACAGGGCAAAGCCGAAGCGCGGCCTATCTATGATCCCGTCGCCAAAAAGTCACTGGCGGCTGAAGATGCTGATTTGGTGAAAGTGCTGGAGCAGGATCACCGTGCCACACGTGAGTTCGTTGCTAAGCCGATCGGCAAGTCTGCGGATGTAATGTACAGCTACCTGTCACTGGTGCAGGACGACCCTACTGTGCAGATCGTCAACAATGCACAGCGCGCCTATGTTGAGCACTTTATTCAGGGCGATCCCGATCTCGGTCGCTTGCCGGTGCTTTCCGCTGCTGCACCCTTTAAAGCCGGTGGGCGTAAAAACGATCCCGCCAGCTATACCGAAGTAGAGAAAGGTGAGCTGACTTTCCGTAATGCCGCCGATCTCTATCTCTATCCCAACACACTGGTGGTGATGAAAGTCACCGGTGCGCAAGTGAGAGAGTGGCTGGAGTGTTCAGCGGCGCAGTTTAATCAAATCGATCCACACAGCAGTAAACCGCAAGCGCTGATTAACTGGGATTTCCGCACCTATAACTTCGACGTCATTGACGGTGTCGATTATCAAATCGATGTAACGCAGCCCGCGCGTTACGACGGTGAATGCACGTTGATCAACAAGGATACTTCACGCATTAAGGATCTGACGTGGCAAGGTAAGCCGATCGATCCTAACGCGGTATTCCTCGTCGCCACCAACAACTATCGCGCGTACGGCGGGAAGTTCGCTGGCACCGGCGATAAGTACGTGGCGTTTGCTTCACCGGATGAGAACCGTTCAGTGGTCGCGGCTTATATCAGCAGCGAAACCAAAGCACACGGCGAAGTGAAACCACAGGCCGATCATAACTGGCGTTTAGCGCCGATTCACAGCGATACGCCGCTGGATATTCGCTTTGAAACCGCACCGGGCGAGAAAGCCACGCAGTTTATTGAGAAGTACGCTGATTATCCGATGAAAGCGGTGGGCAGTGACGAGATTGGATTTGCGATTTGGCAGGTAGATTTGCAGAAGCAGTAAGGTTGGCAAAAGAATGGCCAGTCATTTACGACTGGCCATCTACTGCTGGAAATTCAGATTACAGAATTTCCAGCAGCTCGACTTCGAATACCAGGGTGCTGAATGGCGGGATGGATGCGCCAGCACCGCGCTCGCCGTACGCGAGGTTTTGTGGAATCACCAGTTCCCACTTAGAACCCACTGGCATCAGAGTCAGCGCTTCAATCCAGCCCGCGATCACGCCGCTTACCGGGAATTCAGCAGGCTCGCCACGTGCCACTGAGCTGTCGAACACAGAACCGTCGATCAATTTGCCGGTGTAGTGCACACGTACACGGTCCTGACGCGATGGGATTGGGCCATCGCCTTGGGTGATCACGCTGAACTGCAAACCAGATTCAGTGCTGCTCACGCCTTCACGCTGGGCATTCTGCTCCAGGAATTTATGGCCATCAGCAGCCATTGCTTCCACACGCTCACGACGCACGCCTTCTGCACGTTCGTGCACTTCACGCAGCGCGCGATGTACCACGTCAACAGGCACTGCCGGTGAGTTCCCTTCCAGCGCGTCGCGCAGACCCGCGAGCAGTGCTTCCGGCTGCAGACCCTGCAGGCCAGATTCCTGCAGCTGCTGGCCTACCTGTAAACCGATACCGTAACTTGCTTGTGATTCGACGCTGTCGAATGAAGGGGTGGTCATCTTAATTCCTTAATCCCGGAGAAAATAGAAACGGCAGCATAACAGCGCAGGCGGCTGGCGTAAAATCTGCAGCGCCGCAGATGACATTTACCAGGGAAAGAGAAACAATACGCAGGTCAAATTTTTCAATGCTGGCAGGCACTTCCCGCCCGCATTGCCCATACTATAGCTGTGGCAACGTTTTCGTCGTACAGCGCTAAGAAAGAGAGAATACATGGGCCAGATCGCCCCACGACGCCGCAGGACGCGCGCACCGCGTGCTTTTACATTATCGAGGTTGCAACGTTGGCTGCCGCAATTTACGCGCAAGGCCGCCAGCGAGGAGGATTCACGAATGGCTTCTGATACCCCTTCCCGCGTTCCCGCCGTGCTACTGCGCGTCTGGCACCTGCTGGATGATGTACGCTGGATGAACCCACTACCGGCCTTCCATCGACGTGGCATGGTGATTGCCCTGCTGGTTCTGCTATTAGCGTTTCTCTGGCCGAGCAGTACGCCGCAATACCCGATTGAGCGCCCGGCAGATAACAGCAGCAAAGAGGTGCCGTTGCAGGCGGAGATTTACGACAACAAGCAGCCGCAGAACACCCAGCCGAAAACCGATTCTCAGGGTGAGTGGCACAACTATACCGTGTCATCAGGCCAGACGCTGGCGCAGCTGTTCCGCGACAATAATCTGCCGGTAAATGATGTGTTTGCGATGGCTCGCGTCGAGGGGGACGATCAGCCGCTCAGCGCATTGAAGAATGGACAGCAGGTGAAGATTCGTCAGAACGCACAAGGCGTGGTGACAGGCTTAACGGTGGATGGCAGCAACGGTCCGGTGCTGTTCACCCGTCAGCCCGACGGCAGCTTTATCCGCGCCCAGTAAATCGCAGAAACAAAAACGCCGGCACATGGCCGGCGTTTTCGCGTTACCGAGTATACTCGTCATACTTCAAGTTGCTGATGCGTTGGCTTCGCTCATTCACCCCAGTCATTTACCTAAGTAAGCTCCTGAGATTCATTCCCTTGCCGCCTTCCCGCACCTTGAATTATTTAGAGTAAATTACTCAGCCACTACATTCACAACCAGTTTAGCGAATACTTCGCTATGAACCTGGAAGTCAACTTCGTGCTCACCGGTAGAACGCAGAACGCCGTTTGGCAGACGCACTTCGCTCTTAGCCACTTCAACGCCAGCTGCAGTTACTGCATCAGCGATGTCGCGGGTACCGATTGAACCGAACAGTTTACCTTCGTCGCCTGATTTAGACGCGATGGTAACGGTGCCCAGTGAGTTGATTTTCTCTGCACGTGCGTTAGCAGCAGCCAGAACGTCAGCCAGTTTGGCTTCCAGTTCAGCGCGACGTGTTTCGAAGAACTCAACGTTTTTCTTGGTAGCAGGAACAGCTTTACCCTGTGGAACCAAGAAGTTACGAGCGTAGCCCGCTTTAACGTTAACCTGATCACCCAGGCTGCCCAGGTTTGCTACTTTATCAAGCAGAATAACTTGCATTACCTTATCCTCTTAAAGTCGTTAATGGACAACTACCAATTACTGATGACGATCAGTGTATGGCAGCAGGGACAGGTAGCGAGCGCGCTTGATGCAACGAGCGAGCTGACGCTGGTATTTTGCACGAGTACCGGTAATACGGCTCGGGACAATTTTACCGCTTTCGGTAACGTAGTTTTTCAGTGTAGCGATATCTTTGTAATCAATCTCTACAACACCTTCCGCTGTGAAACGGCAGAATTTGCGACGACGGAAATAACGTGCCATTTGGCTAGTCTCCAGAATCTATCAATTCAATCTGCTCGGCATGTAACACCATTCTGCTCTGACCATTGCGTGCCTGATGGCAGCTAATGAATCCTTCGAGAGTGAGTTGCGTACCGACCGTTATATGTTGAGTAATCACCTGGTGGGTGCTGCCGCTGATAATCACCGGCATTTGACACCAGGCTTGCCGGTGGAAACCGGCTTCCTCCTGCACAGACCGATGCTCAAGCACGAACTGGCAGTGTGGAATCCCTGACGGACTGATTTTTCGAACTGGCGTCTTGCACACAGTGCCTGACAGGCGCAGTCGATTTGCCGTCATGTCGGATTACTCTTCAGAATCCCCAGCATCTGAGTCATCTGATGATTCGCTAGCGAAGTCTTCGCGACGATCACGACGCTCATCTTTCGCTTTAACCATCGGAGATGCTTCAGTTACCGCGTGCTTAACGCGCATAACCATGCTGCGGATAACGGCGTCGTTGAAGCGGAAGTTAGTTTCCAGCTCGTCAATCACTTCCTGCGGCGCTTCTACGTTCAGCAGAACATAGTGAGCTTTGTGCAGTTTGTTGATTGGGTAAGCCAGCTGACGGCGGCCCCAGTCTTCCAGACGGTGAATCGTGCCCTGTGCACCGGTGATAGCACCAGTGTAACGCTCGATCATACCTGGAACCTGTTCGCTCTGGTCAGGGTGGACCATAAATACGATTTCGTAATGACGCATCGATAGCTCCTTACGGATTATTCAGCCTCCTGTCGGGGTCAGCTGCGGCCCATGGAAGCAAGGAACGTTATAGGTAGTGAATCATTTAAATGAAACACACCTCTGAATGCAGCTGAAAAATTGACGCGTAATCATACTGGCGTACCCCAGGAAACTCAAGCGCACAATTCATCAAATCGTGGGGGTCATGCCAATTAAGCGCACCTTTTGTGCTAAGGATTAAGATTCAGCAGGTTAGTGAAGGATTGTTCAAAATTGCTGATGGAGGCGTTCAACAGGGCGATCTGGCATCAATGTGGCGAAGAACTAAACTATTTACAGGCGCAACGGTTTGGCTTATTCGCGGCGTCTGAGAGTGCAATCCCTGAGGTGAGGAGTCGAATATGAAAACCATCATTTTCGCCACTTTACTGGGTCTCTTCCTGTCTCCACCCGCTTTCGCCAGCTCCGCTGACTACGCGCAGCAGATGAGAAGTAACAGCAGCAATGCGGCTTCAGGCTATGTCTATGTCAACCGGCTGGATGCGCCTGGCAGTAACCCGGTCAGTGCGAATACCAGTGCAGCAGATCGTTTATCTTCACAACTGTAAATCGGAAGACGTAACGGGCTGGCCTCTTTGCCAGCCCGAGTTTTTTCACAGCTGATGTTTGAAAAAACTCACCAGCGCGGTGAGGGCTGACGGCGTAATTTTGTGGCCAATCTGCTTTTCTGACAGGTAAGTGATTTTGTCATTCAACGCGGCTTCACGCAGCGCTTTCTCCAGACGGACGGTTTCGGCAAACGGCACCACTTCATCGGCTTCGCCGTGCCACAACAGCAACGGGCGATTAGCCAGTTTATCCAGCTGCTGGCTGGGATCGTAAGGCGCCAGCGGTGCGAGGCGGGCGGCAAGCGTCTCTTTTTGCTCTGGCGTGCGCGCCACCAGCGGCGGGAACAGCGTTTGACTCAACTGCATAAAGTAACCTGAGCCCATCATGCAAGCGACACTATGAATCTGCGGATAGCGCACCATCGCGCCGAGTGCCGTCATGCCGCCCATCGAGGCACCAGCCACCGCAAAGCGCTCATCGGCAATCCAGTCGTTCTCACGCAGCGCTGCTTCTAACAACGGCACTTCGTCGATGTTCTGTTTGAGGATCTCCCAGAAGTGCGTCATGCGCGTTTCGGTATCCCCGTTGTAGCGCGCCCCGTGCATGTCGGCGTCTGGCATTATCACGCGAAAACCGGCCTGCGCCAGTGCCACCGCAAAGTAGCTGTACACCTCTTTGGATGAGGTAAATCCGTGATAAAACAGGATGGTGGGTAAACGTGCCTGCCGCTGTCCCGCGGGAGCCGTGTGAATACACTCAATGCCTGCCAGGTTTTCCGTTGCCAACTCAATCATACCGCCTCCGTTGAGAATGATTATCACCCGTCACAGTGTAAGCGCTGAACGGCAAAACGCGAGCGACTTCACATTTAATCAGAATAATTTCTGTACTAAACCTTTTGCCGCATTTGCCGTTGATCTTGTACCCCTCCAATAATCTTGAAATAGGTACTTTATGAAGCGTCTCTCTCTCAGCGCCATGGGTCTCGGCATTAAACTGTCTGTATTGACGTCTTTAAGCGTGGCGATTGTGCTGTTTACCTTGACCTTAACCCTGAGCCATAACGCGGCACGCCAACTGGAGCAGTTGGCCACCGACGATATGCAGAATCAGGTGTTGGGCATCAATGAAATGGCCACCATGTTTAACGCCACTTTGTCTGAAGAAGTGGCGAATTACACCAAGCTGTTCCAAAGCTTCCTGCCTAAACGCTTTAGCCGTGATGAAAATGAGCGTGTCCAGGTCGGCGAACTCAGTACGCCAACGCTGCGCGCCGGACTGAAAACGCTCAATCTTGATCAAATCGCCGTGGATGATTTTCTCGATCGCACCGGCGCGGTGTCGACCATCTTTGTGCGCGACGGTGAAGACTATGTCCGTATCGCTACCTCATTGAAAAAACAGGACGGCAACCGCGCCATCGGCACCAAATTGGATCGCAGCAGCGCGGCATGGCGCAGCGTTAATCAGGGCGAAGTTTATCGCGGACTGGCCACGCTGTTTGGCCATCGCTATATCACCCAGTACCAGCCAGTGCAGGATGAGAGCGGTGCGGTGATCGCCATTCTGTTCGTCGGCGTGCAGATCGATACGCAATACGCCCTGATGCGTGACAAAGTGCTGGCGCGCCATCTTGGCGACAGTGGCAACTTTTTTGTTCTGAACGGCACCCCCGGCAGCACGCAGGGGCAATATCTGTTTGATCGTGAATCAGAGGGCAAATTGCCGCGTTGGGATCAGACCGTCCAGGAGCAGCTGTTAACCCAGCCAAAAGGGTTGATGAGTATTGAGCTCGACGGTGAAACTACATTATTGGCGTGGCAGCAACTGCCGGGCTGGAACTGGATTATCGCGGGAAAAGTGAGTCGCGCCAGCCTGCTGGCTCCCATTACCCAGAGCCGCAACCTGTTTATCGTGATTGGCTTTGCACTGGTCATCGCTTTCGCCGTGGGCTTTATCTGGTACAGCCGCCGCGCCATTACGCGTCCGTTACAACAGGTGATTCATCTGGCGGAGCAGTATGCGGCCGGGAATTTGCAGGCGCATCTGGATTCTAACCGTCGTGACGAAATCGGCCAACTGGTGGCAGCCATTAATGGCATCGGCGATGGACTGGAAAAAGTGGTGAGTCAGGTTCGCCATGCGGCACGCGATATCAGCCGAGGCACCGATACGATCGCCGCCAGCAGCTCCAGCATCAGTGAGCAGATCAATCGTCAGGCGAGTAGCGTGGAAGAGACCTCTGCCAGCATGGAGCAGTTTGGTGCAACTGTCGCGCAAACCGCGGCCAACGTGCGCCAGGCGATGGCGCTGGTCGGTGAAGCGGCCAGCACCGTCAATCATGGTGGCAGTACAGTGGCACGCTCTGTCGAAACCATGGCGGAGATCCGCGTGGCTTCACAAAGCATCGCCGATATCACCCATGTGATTGAGTCGATTGCTTTCCAGACCAATATTCTGGCACTTAACGCGGCGGTGGAAGCGGCGCGTGCCGGTGAGCATGGCAAAGGCTTTGCCGTGGTGGCAGCGGAGGTGCGTGCGCTAGCGCAGCGCAGTGCCAACGCGGCGAAAGAGATCGATAACTTGATCGCCACCTCCATCGATAAAGTGGCGGCCGGGCATACGCTGTCTGAGCAAACGCGCGATGCGATGCAGCATATCGTCAGTCATATTGAGCAGGTCAAAACGCTGATGGGCGAGATCAATATCGCTGCCCAGGAGCAGGCGGCGGGCATTGGTCAGGTGAATCTGGCGATGAATCATATTGGCCAGGCGACGCACCAAAGCAGCGATATGATTACCCAATCGGAAACCACTGCGCAAACGCTGAGCCAGCAAGGTCATCATTTGACCCAGCTCGTGAGTGTTTTTCATCTGAAAGACTGATGTGAGTCGGGAAGATGGCCTAAACTGGAGCCATCTTCCTTTTCAGGAGCTTGTTATGCGTCGCCTCTTACTGGTGTTGTGCTTGTTATTAACCGGTTGTGCCGCGTTTAAAACCACCCCCGAAGCCCCACCGCCGCCCACCAGCCACGCGCAGGAGATCAGCCGTGCGCAAAGTTATGGTTTGCGCAAGCTCGGCAACATTACCGTCTCCACCCGTGGTTCACCGGATGATGCCGAACGCGCACTGGCTGCACGAGCGAATCAGGCGGGCGCCGTGTATTACCAAATCCTGATGCTGGATGAAACCACACTACCCGGCTTTTGGTACGGCACCGCGATTCTCTATGGCGCGCCATCAGCCAGCGCTGGCTCGCAGCAGTAGGCGCGCGCTGAGATCGTCACTCAGCGAACGCCGCCCCCGCATATCCAGATGTTGATCGCACCAGCCATCGGCCAACGGCGGTTCTGCCACTTTCAACAGAATCGCTGCCGTCGCCAGTTGTAAAAGCGCCTGCGTGACCTCGCGCGCCGTGCCTTCGCGCACATGATTGAGCTGCAGCCTTAACTGACGCCAGCGACGATCAAAGTGGCGATTTATGCCTTTTACGGCTTCAAATTCATCATTGAGCATAGTCATCACATCGGCCTGACGACCCAGCACGCGCAGCACGTCGAGGCACATCACGTTGCCGGAGCCCTCCCAGATGCTGTTGACCGGCATCTCGCGGTAGAGACGAGGCAGCTCACTCTCTTCGCAATAGCCGATACCGCCCAGCACTTCCATCGACTCCGCCACAAATGGCATGCCGGCTTTGCAGATGCCAAACTTGGCGGCAGGTGTGAAAAGCCGCGCATATAAACGTTCATGCTCGCTGGCGGGGGTTGACCATGCGCGCGCTAATCGCATGAGCAGCGCTGTCTGTCCTTCCAGCTGCAGCGCCTGCTGCGCCAGCACGGTGCGCATTAATGGCTGATCGCTGAGGTTTTTGCCCATCACCTGACGCTGCTGCGCGTGATGCAGAGCAATCGACAGGGCACGCCGCATCAAACCATGGCTACCCAATGCGCAATCAAGGCGCGTCATGCCACCCATTTTCAGGATAAGCCTTACACCATCGCCCTCTTCGCCCATCAACCAGCCTATCGCATCCTGAAACTCCACTTCGGCGCTGGCGTTAGAGCGGTTGCCCAGCTTGTCTTTTAGGCGTTCAATGCGAATCGCGTTGCGCATGCCATCAGGCAGCAGGCGCGGCAGAAAGAAGCAGCTCAGCCCCTGTGAGGTTTGCGCCAGTATCAGATGCGCATCGCTTTGTGGCACGGAGAAAAACCATTTATGACCGGTGAAGCGATAAGGCTCGCCTGTGCCGTGCACACCAATCGGTTCCGCGCGCGTGCTGTTGCTGAGCACATCGGTTCCGCCCTGCTTCTCGGTCATGCCCATGCCAATCAACAGGCCGCGCTTTTTATTACCCGGCTGATGATGTGCATCGTAACGATCGCTCAGCAGCGCCTCGCGCCAATCAGCGTAGACCTCCGGCAGATGATTTTGCAGTAGCGGAATGGCGGCGTGGGTCATGGTCACAGGACAGAGCGAACCCGCTTCAACTTGCGCGTGCAAAATAAAACGCGCGGCTCGTGCCACCATGGCATTAGGCTGCACATTCGGCTGCCAGCTGAGATTGTGCAAGCGGCTGGCGCACAATCCCTGCATCAACAGGTGCCATGCCGGGTGAAAGCGCACCTCGTCTAGCCGCTCACCGCGTGCGTCGTAGCGCTGCAGCTCAGGTGGTTGGGTATTGGCCAGACGGCCCAATTCAAGGGATTCGGCGCTGCCGAGTTGCAGTCCAACGGAGGCCAGCCATTCGCGGTCCCAGCCTGCACCTTCGCGTGCCACCGCCTCGCATAAGGCGATATCGTGGGTGAATAAATTGCTGTTACTAAGAGGATGGGGCTGATTGAAAATGCTGTGGGTTGTCCAGGTCATAATGTGGCATCTCCCTCATAAAACGCATGGTTCAAGTATGAGGGGGATGTGCAGTTATGCCTGGCTCAGAAACACTTTTGCGGCGGGGATCACGCCAAACGCTGACGCACCGCTTCGAACAGGCAGACGCCGGTTGCGACAGAGACGTTCAGTGAAGAGACGCTGCCAGCCATTGGGATGCTGATCAGCTCATCGCAGTGTTCACGGGTCAGACGACGCATGCCTTCGCCTTCCGCGCCCATCACCAGCGCCATCGGGCCGGTCATTTTGCTCTGGTACACGTTGTGATCGGCTTCGCCTGCGGTGCCCACCACCCAGATGTTGTACTCCTGCAGTAAACGCAGGGTACGTGCCAGGTTGGTGACACGAATCAGGGGCACGTTTTCTGCTGCGCCACTGGCGACTTTTTTCGCCGTGGCATTCAGCGGAGCGGCACGATCTTTCGGCACAATCACCGCATGTACGCCAGCAGCATCAGCGCTACGCAGACAGGCTCCGAGGTTATGCGGATCGGTAACGCCATCCAGTACCAGCAGGAACGGTTTATCCAGACTTTGCAGCAGATCCGGTAAATCGCCTTCCTGATAGTTTTTACCCTGCTTCACGCGCGCCACGATACCCTGATGCACACCGCCTTCCACCTGGCTATCGAGCCATTGGCGGTTAGCCACCTGAACCACAATTCCCTGAGCTTCCAGTGCGGCAATCAGTGGCTGCAGGCGACGATCGTCACGGCCTTTGAGAATAAAGACTTCCTGGAAACGCTGAGGATCACGTTCCAGCAGCGCCTGCACGGCATGAATACCAAAAATTATTTCACTCATTTGTTTGCTCAAGGTTGTATGTATCTATCTGAAAATATGGGCATTAATTAGGGTCGACCATTTATGGCGACCCTTGCTTCATGATGCGATCAGCCCTTTAGACTTCGCGATCCAGCCCTCAGGCTTCGTTAGGTTTCTTCTTCGGCCCACGCTTGGCCTTTGTGGCGGCGGCGATTTTACGGGTTTTCTCAGAGACTTTTTTGCCTTTTTTCTCGGTGTTTGCCGATGGCTCAGCAGCCGCAGGCTTTTTCTTCTCGCTGCGGAACGCTGAATCTGGCTCGAAGGTGCCCTTTTTACCCGCATCGCGACGACGTCTGGCCGGTGGCTTACCGCCGCGCTTCTCACGTTCACGCTCGGTTTTACCTTCACCGCGCGGTACGCGTTTGCTGGAGATCAGCGCGAAGTCGATTTTGCGCTCATCCATGTGAACCGCTTCCACGCGCACTTCCACCGTATCGCCAAGGCGATAGGTACGACCACCGGATTCACCAATCAAACGCTGACCGACGGGGTCGAAACGGTAGTAATCGTTATCCAGTGAAGAAACGTGCACCAGGCCGTCGATAAACAGATCGTTGAGGCGTACGAAGAAACCAAATCCGGTGACGCTAGAGATCACACCGTTAAACACATTGCCGACCTGATCCTGCATAAAGTCGCATTTCAGCCAGTCTGCCACATCACGTGTCGCTTCATCGGCGCGGCGCTCTGTCAGTGAACAGTGCTGGCCAAGTTGCAGCATCTGCTGCATATCGTAGTGATAACCGCCGTTTGGCGTGGTGTTACCCTTCAGCGTGCCCTGCTCTTTCGCCAGCAGGTATTTGATCGCGCGGTGTAACAGCAGATCAGGATAACGACGAATCGGCGAAGTGAAGTGTGCATATGACTGCAGCGCCAGGCCGAAGTGGCCGCGGTTCTCTGGATCGTATACCGCTTGCTTCATCGAACGCAGCAGCATGGTTTGCAGCATTTCCGCATCTGGACGCTCGGCCACTTGCTTCAGCAGTGCTGCATAATCAACAGGCTGCGGTTTCATGCCACCCGGCAGGCTTAAGCCCAGCTCGTTCAGCACGGTACGGAAGCTCTTGATGCTGTCTTCGCTCGGACGATCGTGATCGCGGAACAGTGCCGGCTCTTCGTGCTTCTCGACATAACGTGCTGAGGCAATGTTAGCAAGGATCATGCACTCTTCGATCAGCTTGTGCGCTTCGTTGCGAGCAGTGCGTTCAACACGGTCGATACGGCGTTCCGCATTGAAGATAAATTTCGCTTCCTCAGTTTCGAAGGAGATACCGCCACGCTGTTCACGCGCAGTTTCCAGCTCCTGATACATGTGATGCAGCTCTTCAAGGTGTTTAACCTGTGCAGCATACTGCTCACGCAGCTCGGTATCGCCCTGCAGAATGTTCCACACTTTGTTGTAGGTCAGACGCGCATGGGAGTTCATCACCGCTTCGTAGTGCTTATAGCCGGTGAGCTTGCCGCTGGAAGAGATGGTCATCTCACACACCATGCACAGACGATCAACTTGCGGGTTCAGCGAGCACAGGCCGTTGGAGAGGATCTCCGGCAGCATCGGCACCACTTGCGACGGGAAATAGACCGACGTGCCGCGCTGATGCGCTTCGTCATCTAACGCCGTACCTGGACGCACGTAATAACTGACATCCGCAATCGCAACCCACAGACGCCAGCCGCCACCGCGTTTTTTCTCACAGTAGACCGCATCATCGAAGTCACGCGCATCTTCACCATCGATAGTGACGAGCGGTAACTCACGTAAATCAACACGCCCTTTTTTCGCGGCTTCTGGCACCTGCTCTTGCAGCTTCGAAATCTCTTTCTCGACTTCTTCAGGCCAGGTATGCGGAATTTCATGGGTACGCAGCGCCATATCAACGGCAAGGCTGGTACCCATATCGTCACCGAGAATCTCGGTCACTTTACCGATGGCTTTGGTGCGACGGGTCGAGCGCTGGATGATCTCCACCACCACAACCGATCCCATACGCGCGTTAAGTGTTTCTTCCTGCGGGATGAGAATGTCAAAGCTCAGGCGGCTGTCATCCGGCACCACAAATCCGGTACCGGCATCGGTAAAGTAACGGCCAACGATCTGGCTGTTGCGCGGCTCAAGCACACGCACTACACGCGCCTCGCGGCGACCTTTACGGTCAGCGCTGCCCGGCTGCGCCAGGATCACATCACCGTGCAGGCAAAATTTCATCTGCTCAGCAGAAAGATAGAAATCATCTTTCTGGCCTTCAACGCGCAGGAAGCCATAGCCATCACGGTGGCCAATCACTTTGCCGCGCAATAAGTCGAGGCGTTCTGGCAGGGCGTAACATTGACGACGGGTAAACACCAGCTGACCATCACGCTCCATGGCGCGCAGACGACGGCGCAGCGCTTCAAGCTGGTCTTCGCTGGTGATATTCAATTCCTGAGCAATTTCATCACGATTGATGGGTTTCTCACGCTTTTCTAACAGCGCCAGAATAAATTCGCGGCTTGGAATGGGGTTGTCGTACTTTTCTGCTTCTCTATCCTGGAAAGGATCTTTTGACATTACGGTTCCTCCGATGTCATTTAATTTGGATTGCCACCGGCGGTTCGGACAATAAAATTTGGTACAGTGAATCGTTATCTTTGACCAGATCGGCCAGCGTATAGTTATCCAACTCTTTGAGGAATAACTGGACCGCATCGTGCAGCGCCTTGCGCAGACGACAGGCCGGCGTAATGGCGCACTCTTCACAGTTCACCAACTGCAAAGGCTCCATTCTTCTCACAACCTGACCAATGACGATTTTTTCCGGGTCCATGCCTAAACGAATTCCGCCGTTTTTACCGCGAGTTGCGGCGACAAAGCCAGCCCGGCTTAGTTGGTTGATGATTTTAACCATATGGTTACGCGACACCCCGTAGGTATCGGTGACTTCGGTAATGTTGGTCTGCTTACCTTCCGGCAACGTCGCCATGTAAATCAGCGCACGCAGACCATAATCGGTGAAACTCGTTAGCTGCACATATACCTCGGTGAATCATCGGGCGTTAGGGTTATGCGCCGGTCGGCGTGGTGTTTAAGTATGATGATAAACCAGAGCGTGAAGGCCGGTGCGTTTTTTCTTAGGCAAGTATCGATAATTGCAAGAAAAAAGAGAGTGAGCGGAGTCAAAGAGCGGATAAACAAAGGCCGGACAGTGTCCGGCCATGTAAGATTATGCGTCGAACGGGTCACGCAGAATCATGGTCTCACTACGGTCCGGGCCAGTTGAAATAATATCAATCGGCACACCGGTCACTTCTTCCACACGCTTGATGTAGTCACGCGCTGCCTGCGGCAGACCTTCCAGCGTTTTCACGCCAAAGGTGGTTTCGCTCCAGCCCGGCATAGATTCGTAGATTGGCTCAATACCTTCCCAACCTTCAGCAGCCAGAGGCGTGGTAGTCATTTCGCGGCCATCCGGCATGCGATAAGCCACACAGATTTTCACTTCTTTCAGGCCATCCAGCACGTCCAGTTTGGTCATGCAGAAACCTGACAGGGAGTTAATCTGTACTGCGCGACGTACCGCAACTGCATCCAGCCAGCCGGTACGACGACGACGACCGGTGGTCGCGCCAAACTCGTTGCCCTGTGCACACAGGAATTCACCAGTTTCATCGAACAGTTCGGTTGGGAATGGACCCGCGCCGACACGCGTTGAATAGGCTTTAACGATACCCAGCACGTAATCAACGTAACGCGGACCAATACCGGAACCGGTCGCCACGCCACCCGCAGTGGTGTTAGACGAGGTCACGTACGGATAGGTACCGTGGTCGATATCCAACAGCGTACCCTGCGCGCCTTCGAACATGATCAGATCGCCACGCTTGCGCGCACCGTCCAGCAGTTCAGACACGTCAACTACCATGCTGGTCAGGATGTCAGCCACAGCCAACGTATCGCTCAGCACTTTTTCGTAGTCTACGGCGTCAGTTTTGTAGTAGTTAACCAGCTGGAAGTTATAGAAATCGACGATTTCTTTCAGCTTAACGGCGAAGGTTTCTTTGTTGAAGAGATCGCTCACGCGCAGACCGCGACGAGCAACTTTATCTTCGTAGGCTGGGCCGATACCACGACCGGTGGTACCGATCGCTTTGGCGCCACGCGCTTTTTCGCGCGCCAGGTCCATTGCGACGTGATATTGCAGAATCAGTGGACATGCTTCAGAGATCAGCAGACGTTCACGTACCGGCACACCGCGCTCTTCCAGGCCTTTCATCTCTTTCATCAGCGCTTCAGGTGACAGCACAACACCATTACCAATGATGCTGGTCACGTTATCACGCAGGATGCCAGATGGAATTAAGTGGAGGACGGTTTTTTCACCGTTGATGACAAGTGTATGGCCAGCATTGTGGCCACCCTGGTAACGCACAACGTAATTCGCGCGTTCAGTCAGAAGGTCTACGATCTTACCTTTACCTTCGTCACCCCATTGGGTGCCCAGTACGACGACGTTCTTACCCATTTTTTCAAAATCACCGATTGCTTAAAAATGGATTCTACCATCGGTTTTGCTCACTTTCAGCACTTTTAGCATACGATTGCGCGGTTTTTTGCCCGCGTTTTGATCAATACAACATGTTGGGGGAAACATCGACTGCAAGACACAATTTAGCCGTGCGTTATCGCTCAAATTTAACCCTATGCGCTCGCGTGCACGCTCAACATGTAATAAATCACCACGCCCGCTACTACTAACCCACCGCCAAAACGATGCAGGATACGATCGGGCAACTGCGCCATTGAAATAATCATGCGGCGCCAGATGCGCGGCAGAAACATCGGACCCAGCCCTTCCAGCACCAGAACTAATGCCAGCGCCATCCAGATGGTTGTGTTCATGCTATTTTTCCCAAAAAAAAGGCCGACAACATTGTCGGCCTCAAGGTTATATCAGTTCTTAACGCGCGGTGTTAGTCGGCGCCTTCATAAAGCGGAAGAAATCGCTATCCGGGCTTAACACCATCACATCCTGGTTGTCAGAGAAGCTGTTCTCGTAAGCACGCAGGCTGCGGATAAAGGCGTAGAAATCAGGATCCTGACCGAAAGCATCAGCAAACAGTTTTGCTGCCTGCGCATCACCTTCACCACGTGAAATCAATGCCTGACGCTGGGCTTCAGCCAAAGTACGAGTGACCTGGTAATCCGCCTGAGCACGCAGTTTTTCTGCCTCTTCCTGGCCTTGTGAACGCTGGCTACGGGCAACCGCTTCACGCTCTGCGCGCATACGGTTGTAGATAGCATCAGACACTTCAGCCGGCAGGTTGATCTGCTTGATACGCACGTCAACCACCTGGATACCCAGTGCAGCCATACTGTTCGGATTCGGTGCTGGCTCGCTGCTGTTGGTTTCACGCTCAACGCGGGCTGCCGCGCTGGCAATCGCATCATCAGCTGCTGGCGTTTGCACTTCGTCATCACTGCCTGCGGTACCGGTGTTCAGCGCATCACGCACGTCGGTGGTCAAACGGCCACGTGAATCCGTCACGATGTCTTTCACATCCAGACGACCCATTTCAGAACGCAAACGGTCACTGAACTTACGTTTCAGCAGCACCTCGGCCTGAGAAACATCACCACCGCCGGTTGCCAGGTAGTAACGGCTGAAATCACTGATGCGCCACTTGATGTAGGAATCAACGATCAGGTCTTTTTTCTCTTTGGTAACAAAGCGATCGGCCTGGTTGTCCATGGTCTGGATACGGGCATCCAGCGACTTCACAGTTTCAATGAATGGGATCTTGAAGTGCAGACCCGGCGCATAAACCTGCGGCTTGTTCTCGTTATCACGCAGAACTTTACCGAAGCGCAACACGATACCGCGCTCACCTTCCTGCACCACGAACAGTGATGCGTACAGCGCCACCAGTACGACAATAATTACGGCAATAATTGGCTTACGCATCGATTACTCCCTCCCTGCGCGCTGGGTATCGTTGCGTAACGCGTTGGCGCGACGCTGGTCCATGATGCTGCTCGGACTGTAAGACGAAGAGTCATCATTGCTGGCACTGCTGCCAGACGAAGGCAGCTTCATCAAATTGGTATTTTTCTGGCCATTCTGACCACCTGAAGCCTGACCACCGCGCATCAGTTGATCCAGTGGCAGCACCATCAGGCTGTTACCACGGTCGTTAACCAATACTTTGCGCGTATGGCTCAGCACGCGTTCCATGCTTTCGATATACAGACGCTCTTTGGTGATTTGCGGTGCCGCTTTGTATTCCGGCAGCAGTAAAGCAAAGCGTGCTACTTCACCCTGCGCTTCTAATACCGTACGCTCTTTGTAAGCGCGGGCTTCTTCCAGAATACGCTGCGCCTGACCGTTCGCACGCGGCTGTACTTCGTTGGAATAGGCTTCTGCTTCACGCACATACTGCTCGCGGTTTTCACGTGCGGCGATGGCATCGTCAAACGAGGCCTTCACTTCTTCCGGTGGACGTGCCGCCTGGAAGTTGACGTCAAGCAGGGTAATACCCATGTTGTAAGGACGGATGGTTTCATCCAGCTCACGTTGCGTTTCGCTACGCACCACGGTACGGCCTTCGGTGAGGATACGGTCCATGGTGGAACGACCAATCACGCCGCGCAGCGCGCTGTCGGTGGCCTGACGCAGGCTGTCGTCAGCGCTGGTGACCGCATACAAATATTGCTCAGGATTGGTCACGCGGTACTGCACGTTCATTTCCACGCGCACCACGTTTTCGTCCGAAGTCAGCATCACGCCAGAGGCGGCCAGTTCACGCACGGCTTCAACGTTAACGGCTCGCACCTGATCGATAAAGGTCGGCTTCCAGTTCAGGCCCGGCTCAACCAGATGGCTGAACTTACCAAAACGGGTCACAACGCCACGTTCTGCTTCTTTGATGGTGTAGAAACCGCTGGCAGCCCAGATGACGACTGCGGCTACGGCTACGATGCCAACCAGTTTGCCACCGCTACCGCCGCCGCGCTGGCCATTGTTGTCACTCTGTTTGCCACCGCCCAGTCCGCCGAGTTTTTTACTCAGTTTACGGAAGATATCATCCAGATCAGGAGGCCCTTGATCGCGCCCTCCCTTATTTCCCCCAGAGTTGCCGCCTTGATTATTGCTGCTTCCCCACGGGTCGCGGTCCTGTCCGTTATTTCCGGGCTGATTCCACGCCATGTTTCTACTCCATTTATTGTATTTACGTTTTTTACCCTTCCTATTTCGAATTGCAGCCCAGAGAAATAATTGCAGCAATTTTCAATGATTTGGGTAAAGGCGTTAGGGCAATATCAAACAATATAACTGGCTAACGAGGGTTCCTGTTTGCACAAACGACGCCAGTCAACGATCGGCATTCGCACATGCATACCCACAGAACCATCATCTTCATTCCATTCTTTCTCAATCGCCTGCAGCTGATAGAAGCGGCTGCGCAAACGGCCCGCTTCCGGCGGCAGACGTAAATCATACTGCGCAATTTCACCGGCTAAGCGTTCAGACAACGCCTGCCAAAGTAAGGGTAGACCTTCACCGCTCTGAGCAGAAAGCCAGACGCGCGTCGGCTTATTCTCTTCATCACGATCAATACGCGGCACAAAACCTTCCAGCATGTCGATTTTGTTCATAATCAACAGCGTGGGAATTTCATCCGATTCGATTTCTGCCAATACTTCATTGACGGCTTCGATGTTGTCATTGACGCGCAAATCGGCGGCGTCAATCACGTGCAGTAATAGCGTCGCCTGACGTGTTTCCTGCAGTGTGGCTTTAAAAGCCGCGACTAAGTCATGCGGTAGGTGGCGGATAAAACCTACGGTATCCGCTAATACCACGTCCCCCACGTCTGCCACATTCAGGCGACGCAAAGTAGGATCGAGAGTCGCAAACAGCTGATCAGCCGCATACACATTGGCTGAGGTCACCGCATTGAACAGGGTAGATTTGCCGGCGTTGGTGTATCCCACCAGCGAAACGGTAGGCACATCGGCTTTGGCGCGTGCTTGTCGGCCCTGTTCGCGCTGCTTCTCCACACGCTCAAGGCGGGAAAGGATGAGGCTAATGCGGTTACGCAGTAAACGGCGGTCCGTTTCCAGCTGCGTTTCACCTGGGCCACGCAAACCGATGCCGCCTTTTTGGCGTTCAAGGTGCGTCCATCCACGCACCAAACGGGTTGCCATATGGCGCAACTGTGCCAGCTCGACCTGTAATTTACCCTCATGGGTACGGGCGCGCTGAGCAAAAATATCGAGAATTAAGCCAGTGCGGTCGACCACGCGACATTCACACACTCGCTCGAGATTACGTTCTTGGGCAGGCGATAAGGCATGATCGAATAACACGACCGATGCTCCACTCGCTTTCACCGCATCGGCAATTTCAACTGCCTTTCCTTCACCGACAAAATATTTGGGATGTGGCGCTTTACGGCTGCCAGTAATCACTTGCAGCGCTTCGACGCCCGCAGAAGAGACAAGAGTTTCGAACTCCTGCAAATCTTCCAGCTCTTTGTCTTGGGAGAACCAGATGTGTACCAGTACGGCCTGCTCACCGGCATCATAACGGTCAAACAAGCTATAACCTCGCTAAAATAAAATAACCAGGACGGGAAAACGTTTTCGCTCCCCAGCCCTGGCTTTACGGCAGCGCAAAATTATTCTGCGTTATCGCCGTCTTGTTGTGGCTGCGACTGAGCGCCCTGGTTGCTTCCGCTATGGTGGTAATTGCTGCTGCCACCGCTACCGCCCGGGTTATTGCTATGGTGTGAAACCGGACGAGAAGGAACCACTGTAGAGATGGCGTGCTTATACACCATCTGGCTAACCGTGTTTTTCAACAGAATGACGAACTGATCAAAGGATTCAATTTGCCCTTGCAGCTTAATACCATTCACCAAATAGATCGAAACCGGTACACGTTCACGACGCAATGCGTTCAAAAACGGGTCTTGTAATGATTGCCCCTTAGCCATTCTATCTTTTCCTTATATGCTTGTTGTTTGTTACTTTAAGAACCGTGGTTCAGAAAAACTGCGTAAAAATTTGCGCACGATAACAGACCAATTGTACACAATCGTCCCTGCTACGCACTAACTACCTGAAGCACCGCATTACGGGCTAATTCTGGCTCGTCACTGTCTAACCAGTGAACGTTGGGCCAGCCACGTAACCAGGTCATCTGGCGTTTAGCGAGCTGCCGGGTGGCGCAAATTCCCCGATAAACCATTTCGTCGTAATCGATTTCACCAGAAAGATAAGACCACATCTGGCGATAACCTACACAACGAATGGAAGGCATATCCGTATGCAAATCACCTCGTGCAAACAGTTCACGAGCCTCCGCTTCAAATCCTGACGCTAGCATCTGGTCGTAACGCAACGCAATGCGTTGATGTATCAGTTCACGACTCGCCGGAGCGATAGCAAACTGGTACACGTCGTAGGGTAACGCTTCGCCGGACGTTTTTGTCAGTTCCGTTAAAGTTTTACCCGAAATAAAAAAAACTTCCAGTGCTCGCGAAAGTCTCTGCGGATCATTCGGATGAATACGACTACCGGCGACCGGATCGATTTCACACAGCTGGCGGTGTAAGGCATCCCACCCTTTCTCCGCCGCCATTTGCTCTATCTGCTGACGCACCTCGGGATCGGCCGAGGGCAACGGCGACAATCCTTCAAGTAACGCCTTGAAGTAGAGCATGGTTCCACCAACAAGCAACGGAATCTTACCCTTCTGGGTAATCTCCGCCATTTCCGCTAGCGCATCGCGACGAAACTCTGCAGCAGAATAAGCTTCCGCTGGGTCGCGAATGTCTAGCAAACGATGGGGCGCCAGTGCTAACTCCTCTGCCGACGGTTTCGCCGTGCCAATATCCATCCCGCGATAGATTAAGGCAGAGTCAACGCTGATAAGTTCCACCGGAAGTTGCTGACGCAGCGAAATCGCTAATGCCGTCTTACCGGAGGCGGTAGGCCCCATCAAAAAAATTGCCTTTGGCCGGCTAGCCTGGTTTAGTTCACTCATGCTTCAACGCGTTAATCGCGCTCTCAATCTCAATGGTCTGTAACAGACCTGAAGGCGGCGACTTGAGCAGATGCGGACAAAGCCTTTCAAGCTCTGCCAGCAGTGCAATCGCCTGCGAGTGATTCCAGTGAGCGTTTTCTGCATCATCACGACGTGCCAGCCATTGGGCCAGCGCCGATGCAGAAACCTCTTGCTGCCGGGCCAGATAGCCTAACAGGTCTGGAATCAAGATTTGTAAATTTTGTGTGCGTAACGGTAAAGGGACAGCGCGCAGGGTGGCGTGCTGACCTTCTCGTTGTAAATCAATGCCCATCAGCCCAAGTAACGCGCTCTGGGCATCAATCACATTCAACTCTTCTTTGGCAATTTTCAGCCGTACCGGGATCAGTAAAGGTTGAGGTTTCAGGCCTTCTTCTCCCGGTTGTAACTGGGCCTGTTTCAGCCAGCGTGAGGCCACACTCAGTGACAACAACTGTAATTGATGACCACGTTCCAGCAGCGCATATTGCTCATGCATCACACTCAGCACGCGGCCAAAACTTTGCGCATGTGCAGCCAACGGGGCTTCTGGTGTTTCAGGCTGACGCACGGGGGCTGGTTGTGGCGTGGTGGCGCGAAGAGTTTCGGCCACAGGCGTTTTCATTAGCTGCTGGTAGGCGGCACCTTCACGTGCGCGATAGACCGGCTCTTTACTCTGCCAGTTGGCTTGTGCGCCACTCGCCGCCGCAACGCCGCTACTGCATGATGTGCTGGCAGGCTGCGCAAAATGATTCGCTCCTGCTGCCTGTCGGTTCTCTGGCTGCCACTTTGGCGCAGGCTCTTCCGCATGTGTGCCAGGTAACTCAGCAGCACGACTCGCCTGCAAAGCGCTCATGACGCCCTGCCAGATGAAATCATGCACCAGGCGTGACTGGTGAAAACGGACTTCGTGCTTGGCGGGATGAACGTTGACATCAACCTGGTGCGGATCGATCTCCAGATACAGCACATAAGCGGGTTGCTGATCTTCACCCAACTGCGTCTGGTACGCTTGCCGAATCGCATGGTTGATTAGCTTGTCACGCATCATGCGGCCATTGACGTAGCAATATTGCAGATCCGTCACCTGGCGTGACCCGGCGGGATCGGCCACCCATCCACGTAACGCCAAATCGTCATGCTGCCAGTCAATGCGCAGTGCATGCTGCATAAAGGTGGTGCCACAGATGGCGCCCAGTCGGCGTTCACGCTGGGCTTCCTGATCCACCGCGCGATACTGGCGAATCATCTTGCCGTTGTGGGTCAGCGAAATCGCCACGTCAAAGCGCGCCAGCGCGATGCGGCGAATCACTTCATCGATATGGGTAAATTCGGTTTTCTCAGTGCGCATAAACTTGCGTCGCGCCGGCGTGTTGTAAAACAGATCGAGCACTTCCAGCGACGTCCCGACAGGATGCGCAGCGGGTTTCACCGTGACATCCATATCACGCCCCTCCGCATAGGCCTGCCAGGCTTCAGTTTGATCTACAGTGCGAGAGGTTAGCGTGAGACGTGAAACTGAACTGATACTGGCGAGGGCTTCGCCGCGAAAACCGAGGCTCATAATCGCCTCAAGATCATCCAGCGAGGCAATTTTACTGGTGGCATGGCGAGCCAGCGCCATGGCCAGTTCGGATTTGTCGATGCCACAGCCGTTGTCGCGGATGCGGATTAATTTCGCGCCACCCTTTTCGATATCAACGTCAATGCGCGTCGCGCCGGCATCAAGACTGTTTTCCACCAGCTCTTTTACGACCGATGCCGGACGCTCAACCACTTCGCCTGCGGCAATCTGGTTCGCCAGCTGCGGCGGTAAAATCTGTATTGGCATGGTGGTGATCCTTTAAAAGGACTGGCGCCGCAGCGCCAGCAATCAGGATTGTGGAATCTTTAAGTTTTGCCCCAGCATCACGTTGCTCGACTTCATATTATTCGCCTGCATGATGGCTTTGGGGCTCACACCATAATGGGCGGCAATGCCGGTGAGCGAGTCACCGCGAACCACTTTGTGTCGCGCGGGGCGACTCGCGGCAGTCACGCTGACGCCTGATTTCGCCGGGACCTTCAGGCGCTGCCCTACCCACACCACATCGCGCTTCAGGCTATTGAGGTCACGCAAGGTTGCCATGCTGACGCCATATTTCTCGGCAATCCCTGACAAGGTCTCACCGCGCGTGACCGTATGCCGCTGCGTGGCGCCAGTGTATTGCACGGTACCAGTTGCCGGGTTGCTGGCAACGCTAACCGCTGGTGCGCTCTCCAGCGGCCGGTTTTCCTCCTTTGGGAGCGATTGCAGCGGATGCGCGAGGAAATAATTACGCAGACCTTTATAAATCGACTGAGCAATCTTCTCCTGATACGCGCTGCTGCCGAGCAGCCGCTCCTCCGCTGCGTTACTGATAAAGCCAGTCTCAACCAGTAAAGAAGGGATATCCGGTGAACGCAACACGCCCAGACTGGCGTGTTCCGGTAAACGTTTATGCAGTGGCGTGATTCCGCGCAGCTGCTGCAATACTTTCACTGCAACGTCATAGCCAACGCGCTGCGAATGGCCGAACTGCAGATCCAACACCGCCTGACTCAGGTAAGGGTCCGCCTGACTGTTTGCCAGCAAATCACCCGCACCGCCCAACAATTCTGACTGCTTCTCTTTCTGTTCCAGCCAATTCGCCATTTCGTTATTGGCGCGGCGGTTCGACAACACCCAAACCGATGCACCCGTCGCCGAATGGTTAGGTGCAGCGTCAGCGTGAATCGATACCAGTAAATTGGCATTCTCTTTACGCGCCACTTCGGAACGGCCCATCACCGAAATAAAGTAGTCGCCGTTACGCGTCAGCACCGGTTTAAACATCGGATCCTGATCCATCAGCGCTTTCAGTTTACGCGCAATGGCAATGGTGACGTTCTTCTCGTGCAAACCGTGTTGGCCAGATGCACCGGGATCCTGACCGCCGTGACCGGCATCAATCGCCACAATCACCGTATCATTACGGGAAACCGCGCCACCCGGACGTACCGTGGTATTGCTACTGGTGACGGCGGTCACCGGATTGCCGTTAAACGGGTTAGCCGCACTTTCGCTTTGGCGGGCAGTGGTCACCGGTGCAGCAGCCGTACTGCGTTTTACCGGTTGCGTACCACGAATGGTAAACACCACGCGATACTGATTGCCGTCACGCTGAGTGGTCGCACGCGTGTGCGCCGCCTGCGTCAGTTCGAACACCAGACGAATACTCTGTTTGTCTTTCGGCTGGCTATTACGGATACGTTGCACGATATTCTCGCCGCTAAAGTTCAGCGGTAAGCCCTTGATCGCACCGCTTTGGCGGATATCCAGCACCACGCGATTGGGGTTGTGCAATGGGAAGAAACCATACACCGGCTGGCCGTTAAAGCTCAGCGTGACGGTTGCCTGGCTGTCACCGTTATCCACTTTGATGTCTGACAAAGTGGCAGATAACGCCGAAGCCGAAACCATGCAGAGCGCAGCCAGCAGAACTCCTTTCATCCATGAAGTCATGCCGATTCCCTGCCTTGCTGGAATTGTGCCAGCAGCGTTTCACCCACCGCAGATACTGCGCTGATCTCCGCTTCTCGCGCCGCGTCCACATAACGCAACGTCAAAGCCAGGTCGGGTTCGGGTAACACACCGGCGCCCTGTTGCGGCCATTCGACCAGACACAATGCATCCCCGCTGAAGTAGTCACGGATCCCCATAAACTCAAGCTCTTCGG
Organism: Pantoea sp. alder81; assembly: GCF_020179835.1. Classification (GTDB taxonomy): domain Bacteria; phylum Pseudomonadota; class Gammaproteobacteria; order Enterobacterales; family Enterobacteriaceae; genus Pantoea. Next base: position 237,061 of record NZ_JAIUDA010000008.1, read on the forward strand.
GATCGGCCAGGCGATAGAGATCGAAGTGATAAAGCGTACGTGAGCCAAGTTCGTACGGCTCTACCAGCGTATAGGTTGGGCTTTTGACATTACCCTGATGGCCAAGCGCTTGCAAAAAACCACGGCTAAAGGTGGTTTTACCGGCGCCGAGATCGCCATAAAGATAGATAACCAACGCGCTGCTGCAAACGCGGGCCAGTTGCGCACCCAGATTCAGGGTTGCCGCCTCATCGGGCAAAGGGATAACACAGGTCTTCATGCTTTATTGTTGAATCATCTCTGGATTAACAAACTGCCAAAGCAGTTCGAACAAATCAGTGGCTAACATACCGCGCGTGCCACGCTGCCGGGCAACCGCATCTGCCGCTGCACCGTGTGCGACACAGCCCGCGCAGGCTGCCTCAAGTAAAGTCAGTTTCTGGCCCAGCATGGCCGCAATGATACCGCTCAGTACATCGCCCATGCCGCCGGATGCCATGCCCGCATTGCCTACATCGGCAATCGCGATGTCACCCGCCGCGCTGGCAATCATCGTGCCCGCACCTTTTAGCACCACCACACCGCCGTAGCGTTTGGCAAGAGTTTGCGCCGCATGTAAGCGATCGCACTCGATCTCACTGGTCTTAACGCCCAATAGCCGTGCGGCCTCGCCAGGATGGGGTGTAATGATGCGATTCTGACGGTAATCCGGCTTGATTGCCAGCAGGTTAAGCGCATCAGCATCCCAAAGCATCGGCTTTTCACTGGCCGCGACTTTTTTCAGTGCCTTCTGAGCCCAATCACGTTGTCCCAGCCCAGGTCCGATAGCGATCACGTCCGCCCATTGCAGGGCCTGTTCCAGCGTTTCTTCACTCAGCTTGTCGACCATGAGCTCCGGCCGGGCTGTCAGAATCGGACCGATATTATCTTCATGCGTGAGCACACGCACAAGCCCAGCGCCACTGCGCAGCGCCGCTTCCGCCGTCATTCGGATCGCCCCGGCAGTGCCGGTATCCCCTCCCACCACCACTAAACGTCCATGATCGCCTTTATGCGAGGTGGCTTTGCGTGGTTTCAACCAATGCGTAAGATCAGCCGCATCGTAGCGTTGGATGGCGGCCGTTTCACCCGCGAGGAAGGCACCTAGCCCTAACGCATCACAATGCAAACGACCCACGTAATCGCGAGCTTTGCCGGTTAACAGCCCCGGTTTCAGCACAATCATGCTAAGGGTGTCATCCGCGATGATGGCATTGCCTGGCGTGGTGCCGGTGGCGGCATCCAATCCCGAAGGAATATCTATCGCGAATATCGGTGCAGCATGCGCGTTGGCCAGCTCAATCAGCTCAGCGTAAGGCGCGGCGGGCGCACGATTGATGCCGGTGCCCAGCAATGCATCGATGATCACATCACTCTTTTCCGGCCATGGCGCATCTGGTGCATGAATTACGCCCCCCGCCGCCAGCCAGGCTTCTTGCGCCTGCTGCGCTTCCTCCGGCAGCGGCCTGTTGCCGTTACACGCCAGCAACGTCACATTTAGCCCCGCAGCCTGCGCCAGTCGCGCCACCACATAGCCATCGCCCCCGTTATTACCGTGCCCGCACAGAATCAGCCAATGCTGCGCCTGAGGCCATTGCGCCCGCACCCGCTCATAGCTCGCCTGCCCCGCGCGCAGCATCAATTCATACAAGGTCAAGCCCAGGCTATCCGCCGCATCGCGCTCCAGTTGCCCTATCGCCTGCGCAGGCCAGACAGAGTGTGGTAAACTGCGCGGGTTTGCTTCAATTGCCTGGTTTCTCATGTCATACCCTCTCGATCTTCAACAGCTTGCCCACCAAATTAAACAGTGGGGGCGCGAACTCGGCTTTCAGCAGGTTGGTATTTGCGATACCGATCTTAGCGCTGAAGAGCCCAAATTACAGGACTGGCTGGAGAAGCAGTATCACGGAGAGATGGACTGGATGGCGCGCCACGGCATGATGCGTGCGCGTCCGCATGAACTCCTGCCCGGCACACTGCGCGTGATCAGCGTGCGCATGAACTACCTTCCGGCCAAAGCGGCGTTTGCCAGCACCTTAAAAAATCCACAGTTGGGCTATGTCAGCCGTTATGCGCTGGGCCGCGATTATCACAAAGTATTGCGCAATCGCCTGAAAAAGCTTGGAGAAATGATTCAGGCCCATTGCGGTGAACTCAATTTCCGCCCGTTTGTGGATTCTGCACCGATTCTGGAACGCCCGATTGCCGCCAAAGCAGGATTGGGCTGGACCGGTAAACACTCGCTTATTCTCAACCGCGAGGCGGGTTCCTGGTTCTTTCTTGGCGAGCTGTTGATTGATTTACCGCTGCCGGTCGATCAACCGCAAGAGGAACAGTGCGGCCGCTGCGTCGCTTGCATTACCATTTGCCCCACCTCCGCCATTGTCGAACCCTATGTGGTCGATGCGCGGCGCTGTATTTCCTATCTCACCATCGAATTGGAAGGCGCGATCCCTGAAGAGTTCCGTCCGCTGATTGGCAATCGCATCTACGGCTGTGACGATTGCCAGCTTATCTGCCCGTGGAATCGTTATGGTCAGTTAACAGATGAAGATGATTTCTCGCCGCGTGCGGTGCTGCATGCTCCGCCGTTAGTGGATCTTTTTAAGTGGGACGAAGCGAAGTTCTTGCGCGTCACTGAAGGCTCTGCGATTCGACGTATCGGTCACCTGCGCTGGCTGAGGAATATCGCGGTGGCATTGGGCAATGCGCCCTGGGCAGAAGAAAATCTGGTGACGTTGCAAATGCGCAGCGGTGAACACGCCATGCTGGATGAGCATATTGATTGGGCCATCGCGCAGCAATTAGAGAGGCGTGCGGCACAGGGCGTGGATGTTCAGCCCGCGAAGAAACAGCGCTTAGTGCGCGCCGTCGAGAAAGGCCTGGCACGTGATGCGTGATTAACCAATCGCGCAGGATAAAATCCTTTTCCACATGCTGTGAATAAAATTATAGAGCCGAATAGTGACGGGGATCATTATATCGTCTAGCAAGACTATTCACAGACTGAAATACCTTTAAGGCATTAAAAATCAATGAGTTAAATGATTACTGTAAACATTTAAGTAGAATATAGCGCGCAGGGGCTTGTCCAGAGCTTGTGGATAACTCTGTTCAAAACAGTTTTGCAGATAGGGTAAAACGCCGTCAGCACGTTGCAGGCGCATTGTGGATAACCTGTAAGATAACTGCAACAGACTACAGGCATCATTGGTGCTAACAAGGAACGCAAAATTAACAGAAAGAAAACCAGGCCGCATGAGATCGATTAAGACTGCAGCAGTTTTAAGTCTGATTACGTCCGAGGGCAAATAACATTAGTGAATATGAAAATCTGGAGCGGGAAACGAGACTCGAACTCGCGACCCCGACCTTGGCAAGGTCGTGCTCTACCAACTGAGCTATTCCCGCAAAGAGGTTACTACTAACTAAAACAGATTTTGGAGCGGGAAACGAGACTCGAACTCGCGACCCCGACCTTGGCAAGGTCGTGCTCTACCAACTGAGCTATTCCCGCAAAGAGGTTACTGCTAACGAAGTTTGGAGCGGGAAACGAGACTCGAACTCGCGACCCCGACCTTGGCAAGGTCGTGCTCTACCAACTGAGCTATTCCCGCATAATCTTCGTCTTTCAATTTGCTGCTGCGTTAGCTTCCTTCACTCACACAGGTCACTTACTGACGTAAGCTCTCTGTAATTCGTTCAGTTGCTGCCTTGCCGCAAACCGAAATACTTGATTCTGGAACTTCGTGTTACTGCTGCGCACCGTTGTAAATTCTTCACCGGTACGGGGTGCGCATTATACGAGAAATCCTTTCAGTCGCAAGAGTCTAAAAGCAAAATTTTGCGCTTTCAGTGCGTTTGCTGCTTTAATCAGCAACCTGATGATTTCCTGCGCACCCTTAGCCGATTAAAGCTGCAAGAAGTGTTCGCGATAGTACGCCAACTCGGCAACGGACTCGCGGATATCATCCAGCGCCTGGTGGCTCCCCGCTTTTTTGAAGCCTGGCAGGATATCGGGTTTCCAGCGACGCGCCAGTTCTTTCAGCGTGCTGACATCCAGATAACGGTAATGGAAATAGGCTTCCAGCTCCGGCATGTATTTGAATAAGAAACGGCGATCCTGCCCAATGCTGTTGCCGCAGATCGGCGAAGTATTCGCAGGTACCCACTGTTTCAAGAACTCAATCGTCGCCAGCTCCGCTTCACGATCGCCATACTGGCTAGCCTTAACGCGCTCCACCAGACCGCTATTCGTGTGCGTGCGCACATTCCACTCATCCATCAATGCCAGCTGATCATCAGACTGATGTACAGCGAACACCGGGCCTTCTGCCAGGATGTTAAGATTGGCATCGGTGACGATCGTGGCGATCTCAATAATGCGATCCTGCTCCGGATCCAATCCGGTCATTTCCAGGTCGATCCAAATCAGATTATTTTCATTTCCAGCTGTCATGCGTTTCCCGCCTGTTGCCAAAGTCGTCATTACACTCGTTTCAGGTGTATCATAGACGTTTTGCCCAGCGGGGCGAAGCCTGGCGAAAGCCGTGAGAGGATGCGTGAGCAAAAATAAACTGTCGAAGGGTCAACAACGTCGCGTAAGCGCTAACCATCAGCGTCGTCTGCAGCAACGGAACGAAAAGCCGGAACCGGATGACAACCTGTTTGGAGAAGTGAGCGAAGGCGTCGTGATCAGTCGCTTCGGCATGCACGCAGACGTGGAAGATGGCGTGGGCGAAGTGCACCGATGTAATATCCGCCGCACCATCCGCTCGCTGGTCACCGGCGACCGTGTGCTGTGGCGTGCGGCCATTGGCGGCGGTAAAGGTATCGTGGAAGCGGTTCACGATCGTAAAACGGTGCTGACCCGTCCGGATTTCTATGACGGCGTGAAACCTATCGCGGCCAATATCGATCAGATCATTATTGTGTCGGCGATCCTGCCGGAGCTGTCGCTGAATATTATCGATCGTTATCTGGTGGCCAGCGAGACCCTCGGGGTCGAACCGTTGCTGGTGCTGAATAAAACCGATCTGCTCGACAAAGAGGCGCGTGCATTTGTCGACAAGCAGATGGATATCTATCGCAAAATTGGCTATCGCGTGTTGATGGTTTCAAGCCGCGCCAAAGATGGCCTGGCAGAATTGGAGCAGGCCTTAACCGATCGCGTGAGCATTTTTGCCGGTCAATCTGGCGTGGGTAAATCCAGTTTGCTGAACAACCTGTTGGGACTGGATTTGGCAGGCGATGAGATTCTGACTAATGATGTGTCGGATAATTCGGGTCTCGGCCAGCACACCACCACCGCTTCACGCCTCTATCACTTCCCGCACGGCGGCGATGTGATCGATTCTCCAGGCGTACGTGAATTCGGTTTATGGCATCTGGAGCCGGAACAAATCACCCGCGGATTTGTCGAATTCCGTGAGTTTCTCGGCGGTTGCCGATTCCGCGACTGCAAGCATGATACCGATCCCGGCTGTGCCATTCGCGAAGCGGTAGAGGAAGGGACGATTAATCGCTCGCGCTTCGATAACTACCACCGGATTCTGGAGAGTATGGCGCAGGTAAAAACGCGTAAAAACTTTTCCGCCAGCGAAGATTAACGGGTACAACGGCACATTCGCCAACTGACCGGGGCGCTGCTACAATCCGCCCCCTTTTGTGTAAACCAAGCGTAATTAAGCCAGGAGGCAACGGTGTTTGATCGTTTTAAACTCGGCCTGAATCATATTCTGCCTAAAAAAGGGCTGACCGAACTTGCTGGCTGGGGCGCCAGTCGTCGCGGTGGCTGGCTGACCAAAGCGGTCATCGACATGTTTGTCTGGTACTACAAAGTGGATATGGCGGAAGCCAGCAAACCCCATACCGGTAGCTATCGCACTTTCAATGACTTCTTCGTACGTCCTTTAAAAGAGGGTGCGCGTCCAATTGATCCCGATGCGACCCTGCTGGCGCTGCCTGCTGATGGTGCAGTGAGCCAGTTAGGCCATATCGAAGGCGATCAGATCTTCCAGGCGAAAGGCCATTACTATTCATTGCAAGCCTTGCTGGCCGGTAACGACGATCTGGCGGAAAAATTTGTCGATGGTGAATTCATCACCACCTATCTTGCCCCGCGCGATTACCACCGCGTACATATGCCTTGTAACGGCATTCTGCGCGAAATGATTTATGTGCCGGGCGATCTTTACTCCGTCAACCCGCTGACAGCACGTAACATCCCGAACCTGTTTGCACGCAATGAGCGTGTGATCTGCGTCTTCGATACCGATCATGGCCCGATGGTGCAGATTCTGGTGGGTGCGACCATTGTTGGCAGCATCGAAACCGTGTGGGCGGGCACCATTACGCCACCACGCGAAGGCGTGATCAAACGCTGGCGTTATCCATCAGCGGATCATGACGGTGCCGTTGTGCTGCTGAAAGGTCAGGAGATGGGCCGTTTCAAACTCGGTTCAACGGTGATTAACCTGTTCGCACCGGGCCGCGTGAAGCTGGCGGAAAGTCTCGAAGCTGAGAGCAAAACCCGTCTTGGCCAACCGCTGGCGATTGCCCTGCCGCAGCCCGGCGACAGCGCCCCGCTCGCTGAATAACCGGAACCTATCCCGTGCGCGTTTTTCTCTCTCTGCTGCTGAGCCTGGTGCTCAGCAGTTCTGTATTTGCAGCCACCGTTCCTCCCGCAAGCCAGCTTAAGCAAGAGCTGGAGACGGCCAAATCTGCCAAAGCCTCTCCTGCACAAGCCGAGCAAGTTCAGGCCATTGAAGCGGCGATCAACTTCCTCTCTGAGCGTGATGAATCGCTGGAGCGTGCGAAACAGTATCAGCAGGTGATTGATGATTTCCCGCGGCTGGCCCGTGAACTGCGTCAGCAGATCGCCACGCTGACCGACAGCAGCAAAACGGTGCGCAATAACATGAGCAGCGCCGAGCTGGATCAGGAAATCCTGCAAATCAGTAGCCAGCTGCTGGAAGAGGGCCGCCAGGCGCAGCAAGAGCAGGATCGCGCACGAGAGATCAGCGATTCACTTTCACAGCTACCACAGCAGCAGACTGACGCACGTCGGGCGATGACCGAGAGCGATCGCCGCGCTCAGGGCTTTTCAGCGGCCGCCACGCCGCTGGCTCAGGCGCAGATTTATGCCCGCCTGGCGGAGAATGCCGCCAATAAAGCGCGTGTCGATGAGTTAGAACTGGCACAGCTCTCCGCCAATAATCGCCAGGAGCTGGCGCGCATGCGGGCTGAAGTGCATCAGCGTAAAGCCACGCAGCTGGATAACTACCTGCAATCGCTGCGCAATCAGCTTAATAATCAGCGTCAGCGGGAAGCGGAACTCGCGCTGGAGCGCACCGAACAGCTGGCGGAAAACAGCGGCGATTTACCGGCTTCGATCAGCGATCAATTCCGCGTGAACCGTGAGCTATCAGCCGACCTGAATGCGCAAGCTCAGCGTATGGATTTGGTCGCCTCGCAACAACGGCTGGCCACCAATCAAACGCTGCAGGTGCGTCAGGCGCTCAGCACGCTACGCGAGCAGTCACAATGGCTGGGCGCATCGAATCTGTTGGGTGAAGCTTTGCGTGCCCAGGTCGCCAGACTGCCGGATATGCCGAAGTCGCAGCAGATCGACAGTGAGATGGGCCAACTGCGCGTACAGCGACTGCATTATGAAGATTTGCTGGAGCGGCAAAAGGATCTGCGCAAAGAGAAGCAGGACGATGGCACGCCGTTTACCAGCGAGCAAACCCGTATTCTCGATGCCCAGCTGAAAACCCAGCGCGAGCTGCTCAATTCACTGATCTCCGGCTGCGATACATTGATTCTGGAAATCACCAAGCTGAAGGTGTCGAACACGCAGTTACAGGACGCGCTGGGCGAAGTGAAAGAAGCTACGCACCGTTATCTGTTCTGGACGGCGGATGTCAGCGCCATCGATTTGAAGTATCCGATTGACGTGGCGCGTGACTTAACTCGTCTGCTGTCGCTGGACACCTTAGGGCAACTCGGTAAAGCGCTGGCGATGATGTTTACCAGCAAAGAAACCGTGGTGCCGATTATTGGCGCGGTGCTTCTGGTAGGCTTCAGTATCAGCTCGCGTCGTCATTTCAATGACTTTATGGCACGCTCCGCCAGCAAGGTTGGGAAAGTCACTCAGGATCGCTTTAGCCTGACGCTGCGCACGGTGTTCTGGTCGATCCTGGTCGCCGTGCCGCTGCCGGTGCTGTGGGCCGCGCTGGGCTTTGGCTTACAGCACGCCTGGCCTTATCCGTTCGCCGTTGCCATTGGTGATGGCATCACCGCCACCCTGCCCCTGCTGTGGGCCTTTATGATCAGCGCCGCCTTTGCGCGTCATGATGGGCTGTTTGTGGTGCACTTCCGCTGGCCACAGGCGCGCGTGGCGCGTGCCATGCGTTACTACTCGCTCACGGTTGGCCTGATTGTGCCGCTGATCATGCTGTTGATTGCCTTTGCCAATCTGGACGATCCGCAGTTCTCCGGCACGCTCGGCCGACTGTGCTTTATCCTGATTTGCGGCGCGTTAAGTATTGTCACCGTCAGCCTGAAACGTGCAGGGATTCCGCTGTATCTGGATAAAGAGGGCAATGGCGACAACTTCATTAACCGCATTCTGTGGAACCTGATGATTGCCATTCCGCTGGTGGCGGCGCTCGCTTCCTGCATTGGTTATCTGGCGACCGCTCAGGCTCTGCTGGCACGTCTGGAAACATCGGTGGGCATTTGGTTCTTCCTGCTGGTGATTTATCACATTATTCGCCGCTGGATGCTGATCCAACGTCGCCGCATCGCCTTTGACCGCGCCCGTCAACGCCGTGCCGATATGCTGGCGAACCGTGCACGCAGCGAAGAAGAGAAAGATCAACAAACGCCCGCCAACGCCGATACCATCGAAATTGAAGAGCCGAGCCTGGATTTGGATGAGATCAGCGCGCAGTCATTGCGTTTGGTGCGCTCCATTCTGACGTTGATTGCGCTGGTGTCGGTGATTGTGCTGTGGTCGGAAATTCACTCGGCCTTTAGCTTCCTCGACAATATCCCGCTGTGGGATGCCAGCACCACGGTGCAGGGTGTCGAAAGCGTACAGCCGATAACGCTGGGTGCGGTGCTGATTGCCATCCTGGTGTTCATTATTACCACCCAGCTGGTGCGCAACATGCCTGCCCTGCTGGAACTGGCACTGCTACAACACATCAGCCTGACGCCCGGCACCGGTTACGCTATTACCACCCTGACCAAATACGTACTGATGTTGATTGGCGGGTTAGTCGGCTTCTCGATTATTGGCGTTGAGTGGGCAAAACTGCAGTGGCTGGTGGCGGCATTAGGTCTGGGACTGGGCTTTGGTATGCAGGAGATCTTCGCCAACTTTATTTCTGGTCTGATTATCCTGTTCGAAAAGCCGATTCGTATTGGTGATACCGTGACCATTCGCGATTTGACCGGCAGCATAACCCGCATCAATACCCGCGCCACGACGATTACCGACTGGGACCGTAAAGAGATCATCGTGCCGAATAAGGCCTTTATCACTGAGCAATTCGTTAACTGGTCGCTGTCAGATTCCGTCACGCGCGTAGTGCTGACCATCCCGGCCCCGGCGCACGTTAACAGTGATGAAGTCACCAACATTCTTAAACAGGCTGCCGAGCGCTGCACCTACGTGCTGGATATGCCCGCACCGGATGTGTTCCTGGTAGATTTGCAGCAAGGTATTCAGCTGTTTGAACTGCGTGTGCACGCTGCCGAGATGGGTCACCGCATGCCACTGCGTCATGAGCTGCATCAGTTGATTTTACGTGGCTTTGAAGAGCACGGTATTGAGATGCCGTTCCCACCGTTCCAGGTGCGTATGGAAACGCTGGGACGTAAAACGCCGGCGGGCAATGGATCACCGTCCAGCCAGACTTTCAAATCTGGCGGCTTATAAACGACAACGCCCGGCAATCACCGGGCGTTGTTTTTTCTGCTGGGCGTTACTTCACAAACTCTTCGCCCTGCGCGATATCTTTCTTCAGCGTCTCCAGCATGCCGCTGAGCGCCTGCTGTTCAAACGCACTCAAAGGCCCCAACGGGCGACGTTCCACGATACCGTTCTTGCCGATCAGCAGCGGCTGTGAGAAGAAGCGCGCATATTCGCCATCGCCTTCAACATAAGCGCATTCCACGACGTTGGCTTCGCCCTGTAACGCACGCACCAGTGAGAGTCCAAAGCGCGCCGCAGCCTGCCCCATGGACAAGGTCGCCGATCCGCCACCGGCTTTGGCTTCCACTACTTCCGTGCCGGCGTTTTGAATACGTTTGGTGAGGTCAGCCACTTCCTGTTCACTGAAGCTGATGCCTTTAACCTGCGACAGCAGCGGTAAAATCGTCACGCCTGAGTGACCGCCCACCACCGGAACCTCGATCTCAGTTGGCTGTTTGCCTTTGAGCGCTGCGACAAAAGTATTGGCGCGGATGATGTCGAGGGTAGAAATACCAAACAGGCGGTTCTTGTCGTACACACCCGCTTTTTTCAGCACTTCAGCCGCAATGGCCACCGTGGTGTTAACCGGATTGGTGATGACGCCGATCAGCGCTTTCGGCGCGGTGCTGGCAACCTGTTCGATGAGGTTTCGCACAATGCCCGCGTTGACGTTAAACAGGTCGGCGCGATCCATGCCGGGTTTACGTGCCACACCAGCAGAAATCAGCACAATATCTGCCCCATGCAGCGCAGGTGTCGCATCTTCGCCGCTAAACCCTTCTACCTTTACGGCGGTGGGAATATGGCTGAGATCGACCGCCACACCTGGCGTGACCGGAGCGATATCATAAAGTGAGAGAGCGGAACCTGCGGGTAATTGAGTCTTGAGCAGCAGTGCGAGCGCCTGGCCGATACCACCGGCTGCACCGAGAACGGCAACTTTCATCCTGAACTCCTTATGAAGGTGGGGCAGAGATATGCCGAAAATCCATCAGGTTACGAGTTTAATCAACTTCTCAGGCGATAGCGACAAACCTGTCGCGCAATAACATGACGCCGCAATCGGCTCCCGAGACATCTCCACTTCAGAAGTCGCCTGAATGATACAATCGCAGCCAGAAAACAATGGACGGCAATGATCATCGATATAGTTGTTACCACTTCAATACTATAACAACATTGCAACCTTCGCTTTGCGCGTCAGCCCGCGATTTTGGCGCAACACAAAACTCTGCTATAATGCCGCTCCGCAGTTGATTAGCGCGATTCTCTCACTACGCTTATTGCATAAAAATTCATCTAAATGCATAATAATTTATCTGCCGCTGGCCTGTTGCCTGCTGCACCCCTCTTTTATTGGTAGCTTATGCGAAACCCATCAAAACAAGACGACTTGATCAAAGCGTTCAAAGCGTTATTAAAAGAAGAAAAATTCAGCTCTCAGGGCGAAATCGTGCAGGCGCTGCAGGAAGACGGCTTCGAGAACATCAACCAGTCAAAAGTTTCTCGTATGCTGACCAAGTTTGGTGCCGTGCGCACCCGCAATGCCAAAATGGAAATGGTGTATTGCTTGCCAGCTGAGCTTGGCGTGCCGACCACCACCAGCCCATTGAAGAATCTGGTGCTGGATATCGATTACAATGACGCCCTGGTCGTGATTCACACCAGCCCCGGTGCCGCGCAGTTGATTGCACGCCTGCTGGATTCGCTTGGTAAAGCAGAAGGTATTCTCGGTACCATCGCCGGTGATGACACCATCTTTATCACTCCCGCGCGCAATTTCTCCGTGAAACAGCTGCACGATGCCGTGCTGGTTTTATTCGAACAGGAACTATAAAACCCTGCTCTTAACCGGCAGTTCATCTGCCGGTAACAACCTTCATTACTGACACGTTTCCCGCCACGCTTGTTACAAAATCCTTTGTTAATAATAAGTTATCTATATAGCTGCCGGTTCTGCACCCGGTAAAATATTGGTACGACCTTTTCCCCTGCTTAACCATTAGCGCTATTTTACACTGCTTTACATATTGTGCTCAGTGGTTATCGCTTCCTATTTCGTATCAGCCAGCGGGATCAACCATGATCTTTCGCACGAAAAGATAATTTGATGCAGATCATTGTTTTTACGAATAAATAATGGTCAATGGTTAAGAATTCAGCGTTTTTAATAACTTCCAGTTCTAAAAAGGTGCCATAAGGATAAAGAATAACAACCAAACATTATTAGCCAGATATTAATTTCATGGGTGATTAGATCTATACTTGTTTTCGTGATGCAAATCACACGAAAGAAAAAGATAAAAACAGAAGACGAGGAAAAATACCATGAACGTTAAAACTACTATCGCAACCCTGAGTGTTCTATCTGCCCTGTCATTTGGTGCTTTTGCAGCAGATTCTATCAATGCTCAACAGGCAGCGAATCTGCAACCTGCCGGCACCATCAGTGTGAGCGGCGTGGGCGGTTCTCCGATGGATATCCATGAACAGCTGAATGCCAAAGCCGATCAGGAAGGTGCTAAAGCCTACCGTGTGATCGAAGCGAATACCGGCGACAGCTATCACGCCACCGCTGAACTTTATAAATAAGTTTACTGAACAAGACGCAGTGTGAACGGCGACCCGTTTGAGACGCATTTGCCTCTCAGGTTGCCAAACCCAATTTCAGGAGAGTGAATCATGAAAACCAAATTAGCTATCGCCATTGTCGGTCTGGCTTCCGTACTGTCTTTCGGTGCCAGCGCCGCTAGCCTGGTTTCTAACGAACAAGCCGCACAGCTGCAACCGCTGAACCAAACTGTCAGTGTGAGTGGTGTTGACGGTGACCAGACGAATGTCCGTCAGGAACTGTCGCAGAAAGCCGATGCGCAAGGTGCCAGCCACTATCGCATCATTGAAAACAATCGCGGTGACACCTTCCACGTGACCGCTGAACTGTACAAATAAGACTAAATCGAACGTCGGGCGCCTGAACGGCGCCAGACAATTTATCGACGACCCGCCTCACCCACTTTTTGCCGCAGGTTGTTGATTATAACGAGGAGAAAAATTATGAAAATCAAAGCAACCATCGCAGCCGCCAGCCTTCTTTCCCTGTTTGCCTTTGGTGCTTCAGCAGCCCAATTGGTAACGAATGAGCAGGCGCAAAATCTGCAACCTACCGGCAGCACTATCACCGTCAGCGGTACCGGCGGTTCGCCAATGGATTACCGTGCTGAGCTTTCACAGAAAGCCGATGCACAAGGTGCCAGTGCTTATAAAGTGATTGAAGCCAATACCGGTGACAGCTATCACGTGACCGCTGAGCTGTACAAATAATTCCTCGTCAATTCTGACGAACCCTTTGGCCCCGCTCGCCGGGGCCCTTTTTCGGCTTGTCACTTCACATTAAAGCGGAGCTGACCCTCCAGCTCCTCTTCTGCTTCATCAAATAGCAGGATTAATGCGCCATACCGGCGTTTCTGCCCTGTTCCCAGATTCACAAACTCAATTTCCAGCGGCAACGGCAACTGATCACCTTGGATCACCGCCCAAAGATCGTCCAGATCGTCAATGCCGGGATCTGTCAGTGCAAAACGATCGCTGAACTGGCGATAGAAATGGGCTTGATCGACGATTTCGTCGAAATCAAAACGCTCGGTTCTCATCGTGATTCCCTCTTTCAGGCAGGGCCGCCCATCAGGCCAGCCCACCAATATGCAGCGCTTTCACTTCCAGGTACTCTTCCATCCCCAGCACCGAACCTTCACGCCCTAAACCGGACTCTTTCACACCACCAAAGGGTGCCAGTTCAGTGGACACGGCACATTCGTTAATGCCAATCATCCCGGCTTCCAGCGCTGCAGAGACGCGGAACACCCGCTGCAGATTCTGGGTGTAAAAATAGGCAGCTAAACCGTATTCGGTGTTATTGGCACGCTGAATCACATCCGCTTCATCATCAAAGCGGAAGCAGGCGGCTACCGGACCAAAAGTCTCTTCCTGAGCCAGTTTCATCTCTTCATGCGCCTCGGCAATTACCGTGGGCTGCCAGAAATTGCCCCCCAGTGGATGACGCTCGCCTCCGATCAGTAACTTACCGCCTTTGCTCAGCGCATCTTTCACGTGCTCTTCCACTTTTTCCAGCGCCGAGTGCTCAATCAGCGGGCCGACTATCACGCCTTCTTCAACGCCATTACCCACTTTCAGCTTGCCCACTGCATCGGCCAGTTGACTGACGAAACGATCGTAAACCGCGTTGTGCACATAAAAGCGATTCACGCTCACGCACACCTGTCCTGCGTTGCGGAATTTGTTAGCAATCGCGCCCTGTACCGCCGCATCTATATCCGCATCCTCAAACACGATGTAAGGCGCATTGCCGCCCAGCTCCATCGACACTTTCTTCATGGTGTCTGCAGCGTTGCGCATCAGCGTTTTACCCACGGCAGTTGAACCGGTAAACGAGATTTTTCGCACCGCCTGGCTGGCCATAATCGCGTCGCTAATGGCATGCGTATCACCCGCCACCGCATTCAAGACGCCGTCGGGTACGCCCGCTTCCTGTGCCAGCGCGACTAGCGCGAAGGCACACAGCGGGGTGTTATTGGCCGGTTTGATGATGCCGGTGCAGCCTGCTGCCAGCGCCGGGCCCAGTTTGCGTGTCAGCATCGCCATCGGGAAATTCCACGGCGTGATAGCCGCCACCACACCAATCGGCTCACGTGTAGCCAGAATGCGTGAACCCGGTTTCGCCGGAGGGATGATTTCGCCATTGGCACGCTTAGCCTGCTCAGCAAACCATTGAATAAAGCTGGCGGCGTACTCGACTTCACCTTCTGCTTCTTTCAGGGGTTTGCCCTGCTCGGCGGTCATCAGTTGCCCGAGCCAGCTTTTGTTCTCGATGATCAGTTGATACCAGCGATTAAGGATCTCAGCGCGCTGCTTAGCGGTTTTATCACGCCACGCGGGAAAAGCCTGCTGGGCTGCAGCAATGGCTTGTTCCGTTTCACTCTTACCGGCTTTCGCCACTTTCGCCAGCACGTCACCGGTGGCCGGATTGGTTACATCAAAGGTGGTACTGGCCTTATGCCATTGTCCCGCAGAGAAATAACCGGTCTTAAACAGCGGATGTTGTTGCAGAGAGGTGGACATCATTAATCTCCTGTCAGTTTGCTTCCTGTCAGAAAAGTATAGATGCCAAAAACGCAGGGTTTTGTGTCAACGTGGGATCAAAAAGGCCGCTGCAGGGTGCAGCGGCCGATTTCAGATTTGGATGAGCGTGTTCTGGTACTTATCCAGCATCAGAGAAAGCCGTTTAACCGGTTCGGTGACACTTTCAGGCGCTGAATAGTGGTGTAGTTTTTCCTGATACACCTCCAGCTCCTGCAACAATCGCTCGAAGTAGTAGCGCCGTTTGTCATCACTGGATGCGGAAATAATACGGTCCGCGGTGTAGCGCAACTGCCGGTGAAAGGCCGATAGCTCTGCGTTAACCGGCACTTCGGCATTACGCAGTCGCTGATGGCCGATAATCAGCGTCAGCGCGATGCGGTATTTGTCGATATCGCCGGGAAACAGATTGAGCAGCAGGAACAGTTGCTGATACAGCGCGGGCAAATGGTTTTCCCGGCGGCGCGCCTGATTGGTGGTCAATGCAGCCACGGCGGCATACATAAAGCGATTCAGCAGCTTACGACCGGTACGTGCTTTAGATTTATCGCGAATCAGCAGAATCACCATCATCGCTACAAAGCTGCCAATCCACTGGCCCAACGCATTATCGAGGAATACGTTGAACTCAAATTTCATCGGGTTATCCAGCACCAGCACGTTGATGGTGCCAATTAGCGCCCCTAACGTACCAATCTGACGCCGCTGAACAAAGATACCGCCGATAAAGCCCAATGCGCCAATCGCGATGCACAACAACAACGCGCTTTGCTGCGTGGCCGGCAGGATATAGATAAAATAGAGCATGCCGAGCGGCACGGCGAAGGCCATACCGTAGAAGAAGTCTTTTGCCATCATCAGGGGATTCGGCATACGCATCGCCAGCGCGGTGATAACGGCCAGCATCACCATACAGCCACTGCCGGATGTCCAGCCGGTGTATAGCCAGAACAGGGAACCCAGTGCGGTCGCCACAAAGGTTCGCACACCGTTAATCATCGCGTGATGGGTTTCCGCCGAACGTGCCTGAATCACCACTTCGCGCTGCAGGATACTCTCTTCCAGCGTGGTGATACGGCTGTTGCTGCGCACTCCGTTAATCAGCAACAGATATTCCGTGGCAGCGCCGACCCAACTTGCCACCGTCATCGGCACATTTTTGTTGCTGACGCTGATCAGACGACGCATCACCTTCATACGCTTATGCACGTCATCAACGTTATGAACGTCTTTCTCAATTAGCAGGCGATATTGCGTCGGGATATAGTCTGGACGGGCGTTCTGAATCAGAAAGGTTTCGGCCGCTTGTGTAATCAATGTCAGCGACAGCGTATTCAGCATCTGCAGGCGGCGACTGGAATTCTTCCAGCGCGAAGATTCCATCATCAACTGGCTACGCATGCCGTTGAGCGCTGTGGTGCGGCGCACCAGCGCGCTCCAGGTTCTATCCACTTCGTCTTTATCTGCGTGTGCCACACACAGTTGCAGCAGCTTGTAATGCGCCACCAGCAGGGCATCGACTTCTGCCTCGATCACTTTTTTGATAGAGCGCGGCGAGAACAGCATGTCAGCGAGAATCGCACACAGAATACCAATGACAATTTCACTGCAACGTTCAACGGCAAACTGTGGTGCCAGCGTTAAACCGCCACTGGCATCGGCAGTAATGACGATAATCAGCGCGGTGTAACCCGCCAGACCCAGCGCGTAGGAGTTCTCAACTTTAATCAGCGAGGAGAGCCAGACGCACATGCCCGCCCATAAACAGCACAGCAGCAGCATCACCACCGGGGCCCGCACCGTAGCGATCATGATTGTAAGCGCGGCGATACAGCCAATAAAAGTACCAATAATGCGCAGAATGCCGCGATAGCGCAGTGCGCCAGAATAGGGGTCGCCCCCTGCGGCAAAGGCGGTACCACCGGCGACAATGCCGGCAGTCATGACCGCCCAACGCGGCGTTTCCAGATTAAAGTGAAAGCCAATCATCAGCGCCGCAACCAGCGCAAATGTCAGCTTCACCGGGAAACGCAAAAATTCAATCATAACGGCCTCGCTTAACCAAACTCGCGCAGGCGGTTAAAGAACTGCGTCAACGGCGAGACTTTGGTTTGACGATCTTTATCACCGGTGATCACCACCGTGGCGGTGGTGCCCGCCGGGAAGCGGTTGCCTGGTTGATCGTCAAGATGAATGCGCACCGGTACGCGCTGCGCCAGTCGCACCCATTCAAGGTTGGAGTCGATGGTCGCCATGCCTTTGCTGTCGACGCTGCTGCTGCTGTTGGTCACGCCGGCAGCAATGCTGTCCACCGTGCCACGCAATACGGCATTGCTGCCCAGCGGGGTGATTTCGGCGCGGAAGCCAGGACGTACGCCATCCAGCTTGGTCTCTTCCATATAGGCCAGCACATAGAATGAGTGTTGCTGTACCAATGCCACGGCAACGGAACCACGGGTGATGAACTCGCCCTGATAAACGTTGAGGTTAGTGACCCAGCCATCTGAAGGCGCTTTGATGGTGGTGCGATCCAGGTCGATCACCGCCAAATCGCGTGTTGCCACCGATTTCGCCAGCTGATGTTCGCTGGTTTGCAGATCGTTGTTAGCCTGATCGATGGCTTCACGCGACATGGCGCTGGTGCCAAGTTGATTACGGCGCGCCGCTTCACGGCGTTTTTCGTTGACCAATGCCTGGTAATATTCGACATCCGCCTGGGCTTCATCCAGTGCTTTCTGGTAGCGCGGACGATCCACGACAAACAGCGTGTCGCCCTGTTTCACCAGTTGGTTGTCGTGCACAGGCACGTCAGTGATAAGGCCGGTGACGTCTGGCGAGATCGCTACGACATCAGCGGAGAATTTGGCGTCACGCGTCCAGGGCGATTCGGTATAGAACACCCAGGCGCGGAAGATGATCACGATTGCGATGATAACCAGCAGGATTGTAATCGCGTAACGCGCGATTTTTCTTATGAGCGCTTTCACTTAAAAACCTCAGACGAATAGACGGGATACAAGGTAAAACACGCAGCAATACAAAGCTGTGTTAAAAAGTGCCGGATGCCACACCAGGTCATAAATTCCGCTGGGCGTCAGCACGCGTTTCACCAGCCAGAACAGCGCCAGCGAAACCAGTAGTTCAATGAAGATGGGCGGAAAGCTCAGCCCGAATACGACAAATACCGGGAGCACACTCATTACGGTTCCTTAGTTCGACCTTGCCGGATTGCACCGATACCTGCCCTCATGCCGCGTGGCACGTCGGGTTGAGAATCAGGGGGTGATTGAGAGACTGATGGCAACATTCAGGCCGCGTTGAGCTAATGATAGCGTATCATCGAGTAAACACAGCCGTGTTAAGGTGCGGTGAACAGACCCAGCGTGCGTATAGTAACGCGCATGACTATACGTTTTCTACATATTGTGAGCTAAATCACTTTTTAGCCAGAGTAAACAATGGAACGACTTAAAGGCATGTCCATTTTCGCCAAAGTGGTTGAATTAGGTTCTTTTACCGCCGCGGCACGTCAGCTTCATCTCAGCGTTTCGTCAATCAGCCAAATTGTCGCCAAACTGGAAGATGAGCTGCAGGTCAAATTGTTAAATCGCAGCACCCGCAGTATTGGCCTGACCGAAGCAGGCAAGATCTATTATCAGGGCTGCCGCCGCATGCTGGCCGAGGCATCACAGGTGCATGAACAGCTGTATGCTTTCAATAACACGCCGATTGGTATTCTGCGTATTGGCTGCTCATCTACCATGGCGCAAAATGTGTTGTCCGCGATGACCAGCGATATGCTGCGCGAATATCCTGGCCTGAGTGTCAATCTGGTCACCGGCATTCCCGCGCCGGATTTGATCGCCAACGGCTTAGATCTCGTGGTTCGCGTGGGTGCTTTACAAGATTCCAACTTGTTTTCACGCCGTTTGGGCGCGATGCCGATGGTTGTGTGCGCCGCTAAGAGTTATCAGGCGCAACACGGTACGCCTGAAAAGCCGGGTGAGATCGATAATTTTTCATGGCTGGAATATAGCGTTCGCCCGGATAACACCTTTGAACTGGTCGCGCCGGAAGGTTTGGTGACGCGACTGACGCCGCAAGGACGCTTCGTTACCAATGATTCACAAACGCTGATTCGCTGGCTGAAAGCCGGTTGCGGTATCGCCTATGTGCCGCTGATGTGGGTGATTGATGAGATTAACGCTGGAGAGATCGACATTCTGTTCCCGCAATATCACTCAGAACCGCGTCCGGTGTATGCGCTCTATACCGAGAAAGACAAGATGCCGCTGAAGGTGCAGGTGTGTATCGATTATCTGACCGAGTACTTTAAGCAGGTGGCGCAGCAGTATCAGCAGCATCGGAAAGGCTGACGGTCTGGGCGCCATAAATGGCGCCGCTACGGGTTCGGTGAGGTTTTTGTAGGGGGCGCATTTATACGCTCCTGGCATTGGAGGACGCCATAAATGGCGCCGCTACGGGTTCGGTGAGGTTTTCGTAGGGGGCGCATTTATGCGCTCCTGGCAGTGGAGGACGCCATAAATGGCGCCCCTACAGAGGACGGTGCCGTCATTTAGAGAGTACACATTGATGCGCACCAGGAATGATTACGCGGTACCGCCGACGGTGATTTTATCCAGCTTCAGGGTTGGCTGACCAACGCCGACCGGCACGCTCTGACCCTCTTTACCGCACACGCCAACGCCTTTATCCAGCGCCAGATCGTTACCCACCATTGAGATCTGCTGCATCGCTTCAATACCGGAACCGATCAGCGTGGCGCCTTTCACCGGCGTGGTGACTTTGCCGTTTTCAATCAGATAGGCTTCTGAGGTGGAGAACACAAACTTGCCCGAGGTGATATCCACCTGGCCGCCACCAAAGTTCGGCGCATAAATTCCGTATTCAACGCTGGAAATGATGTCCTGCGGCGTGGATTTACCCGCCAGCATATAGGTGTTGGTCATACGCGGCATCGGCAGATGCGCATAGGATTCACGACGCCCGTTACCGGTTGGCGGCACGCCCATTAGACGCGCATTGAGCTTGTCCTGCATGTAGCCTTTGAGTACGCCGTTTTCGATCAGGACGTTGTACTGGCCCGGCACGCCTTCGTCATCCACCGCCAGTGAGCCGCGCAGGCCTTCGATGGTGCCATCGTCGACCACGGTGCAGAGTTCTGAGGCCACCAGTTGCCCCATTTTGCCGCTAAATACCGAAGTTTCACGGCGGTTAAAATCGCCTTCCAGACCATGTCCTACCGCTTCGTGCAGCAGCACACCCGGCCAGCCAGCGCCTAACACGACCGGCAGGGTACCCGCAGGTGCGGCCACGGCAGAAAGATTCACCAGCGCCAGACGCACCGCTTCACGCGCCCATGCATCGGCACGCACATCACCGTTTTCATCTGCATAGAAGAATTCATAGCCAGTACGCGCGCCGCCGCCGCTGGAGCCGCGTTCACGTTTACCCTGATCTTCCACCTGCACGCTGATCGACAGACGCACCAGTGGGCGGATATCCGCTGCCAGTGTGCCATCGGTCGCCGCCACCAGCACCTGCTCGTAGACGCCGGTCAGGCTGGCATTCACTTCCTGCACGCGCGGGTCAGCAGCACGAGCCACGGTATCAACACGATGCAACAGTGCAATTTTGTCTTCACGCGTCAGGCTGTCCAGCGGATTGATCGGCGCATACAGCGAACGGTTAATCACGGCAGAAAGCGTATGCGCTTTGCCATTGCCTTGCTCACGCACGATGCTGCGCGCGGCTTCAGAAGACTGGCGCAGGGCGTTCAAGGAAATTTGGTCTGCGTAAGCGAAACCGGTTTTCTCACCGCTGATTGCACGCACACCGACACCCTGGTCGATGTGGTAAGAGCCATCTTTAATGATTTTGTCTTCCAGCACCCAGGATTCATGGAAACTGGACTGGAAATAGAGATCGGCATAATCCAGACGACGTTCTGAAAGCTGCCCTAACAGGGAATAAAGGTCCTGCTGATTAATGCTGTTCGCAGCTAGTAACTGCTCACTTACCAGATTCAGAGTCATCGTTTCTCACTCATTATGTGCTCGGATAGTCATAGCCTGCGGCAATTCCCCGACGGCGTCAAATTCACTTCTTGTCGTCTTCGCGCGGTTTGCGCAGCACTTCATTGATTTCCGGTTTATCCAGCGGTCCGCTGATGTGATAACGCAGCAGCGAAATCTTATTCCACAACGGGCCCAATACTTTACTGGCGGCAAACACCGCGGCACCAATCACCGGGTTAACCACAAAGGCCGTCGCCACACCCACCGAAGCAGAAATTTCTGGCGCGACCACCGCTTCCATATCAATCTGTCGCTTCGCCAAATCGATTTTGCCCTGCATGGCGATATCCGCTTCAAGGCCATCCACCAACAGGTTATCCGTGTGCATTACCCCGTTCTCGATCCACGCCGTGCCGTTAATCGAATCAAAATAGAAACCTTCGCTGAAGGTATCGCTAAAATCGAAGCGCAGCTTACGCAGCAGGGCGTCAAAGCTCATCAGGCGCAGCAGCTGCCCCGCACGCCCGGTATTCACATCCGCAATCTGGCCTTTGCCAAAATGGGTTTTCAGCGTGCCGCTCAACGTTTCCGCTGAAGGTTGCCACGGGGCAGAACGCCAGTGCAGGTCATAATCCACGTTAAACGGCGCATCACGTAGTGGGGTATTCATCCCAAACCAATTGACGGCGTCATTGATGTTTTTCCCGCTCAAACTGCCCTTCAATGAGGTGCGCTGATTGCCCGGTTTATTGACCCATTCGCCGTTGATATTGAGCTTCGCACTACCTGAATCCACGCTTCCGTTAGTAAGTGCTAACGTATCTCCCTGCGGCTGCAATCTGGCCTGCATATGACCAAACTTCTGACCGCGCAGCCAGCACTCATCACAGTTAAGCTGCAGCGCTGGCCAGTTGCTGAAGTCCACAGTGCTGCTGTTGCCACCCAACGGCGAGGTGCTGCTATCGCTGCTGTTCGCCCATTCTGGATTGTAGTAAAGATAGCTGAGGTCGATCTGCCAGGGCGCATGCTGTGCGGTTTGCAAACTGCCACGCGCTTCGCGACTTTCCAGCTGAAGCTGCGTATTGCCGGTTGGCCCTTGCGTGACGGTGGCATTGACGTCATGCCACTGCTGGCCACCGAGTGTGAGTGCCGGTGTACGCAGCGTCACATCCCCCGGCAGCAATGCACCGCCCACTTCCGTTTCGCCCTGAGCATTGCGCGAACCACCTCCACCTGCCAGCAGTCCCATCCAGGCTTCACCATCCAGCGGCGGTAAATTGAGTTCCATACCGCGCTTTTCTGGCAGCTTCGGCGTGCTTTTCGCATCGTTGAGCCAGATGCCGCGATCCACGCGCAGCTGAGGTTCGAGAATCCAACGGCTGTTAAAGCGATTGTGTTCACGCACGCTACCGCTCAGCGTAAATCCTTTCAGGTCACCGGTGGCGTTAATGGCGATGGGCATCGCTTCACCCGCCTGCTTATCCAAAGGCGCAGGTAAGTGACTACTTACTGTTTTTGCATCGCCCTGCAAATCGACCTTATAGGTCGCGCCACCTTTGTGTGGCAGCGTGATGTCGACATTGCCCTGCCATGGCAGACTGCCACTCAGTTGACTGCTGACGCTGGTCGGCAACACTTTCAGTTTCGACGGCTGCCAGTCGCCCAGCAGTTTCACGTTGACGCCGAAGTTGTCAGGGTTTTCGGTGGTGGTAAAACTGACGCCGGTAGGCTGACCAAACCAGTTAGCCTGCATCTGTTCACTTTCGAGATTGCCGTTGTTGTAACGGAAACGTCCGGTGAGGTTTTCCAGCGTGGTGTTTAACGGCTTGATGTGCAAGCTGTTATTGTTCATCACTACATTACCGCTGGCGTGCACCAGTTCGCCATCCAACGGAATATCGAGATTCAGCGAACCAAGCACATTGCCGCCGATTTGCAGCTGTTGCAGCGCTGCGCCTAGCGTCGATTTCAGCGGCGTTTGCTCAAAGTAATCAGCGATTTGCTTGCCTTGACCGCTGAGATCGCCATTGATGATTAGCTTCTCTTTCAGATAGTCCGGGATCACTGCGCTGACGTTACGTGCATCCACTTCGCCCAGTTTGGTTTTCTCGGCTTTCATCCACAGGCCGTTGTTGACGAAATCGAGGTCGATATCGAGATTCTCCAGCGCTGGCCAACCGGGCTGGAACTGGAAAGTGGATTGACGCAGCGGCACCCAAACTTCGAACATGCCGTCATTGTGCTTAAACGGGAACAGGCTGGGATTACCGGCGAACAACAGCGTGGCATTGTCCACTTTCCCGCCTTTAATCGACTCGCTAAGGAAATGGGTCAGATCGTGGCCCATCAGCGGTTCCGGGAAGTAGCGCCAGGCATCGCCCGCGTCGGTGACGCGAATACCCGCCAGAATATCCAGCTGGGGTGCTTTGCCGATATCTTGCTGATAGCGGAAATCACCGCGCGCCCACAGGGAACGTGCCTGAACATCAAGATTCTGACCGTCCAGCGTCAGGCCGCTGGCATCACGCTGCCAGTTCAGCTTGCCGGTGATCTGTTTGATTTGTAGTGGAGCCTGGAACATATCGCCATAAGGCACATCCGCTTGTCCCATCGCCACATCAAGCAGACCGTTATTCACGCTGCCGCTGGCAGTGCCGCTTAAATTGCTGATGCCCGGCAGCAGCTCCCAATGCTGCCACGCCAGGTTGTGCCATTTGGCTTGCAGTCGGGTTTGTTCTGGCTGATTGAGCGGAATGTCTAGCGCCAGCGCATCGATGTTGCCGCGCGGCTGCAATGCACGCCAGTTATCCAGTAACGCAGGTGATAGGGGTTTGAGCAACGGCACTAGCGGTGCCAGACGCTCCAGATCCAGCTGTGTGGCACGGACACGCACTTCTGCTCCGCTGTTGGCGCCCAGCATCTGTTGATCGTCTGGCTTCCATAACAGGGAGAAATGACCCGGCGCCCACGCCACACCATCGGTGCTGAGACGCGTTTGTGGCACCGACAGGCTCCAGCCATTCTGGAAACGGGCCAGATGCGCGGTTAAGCCATCCACCTGCAGCTGATGATCGCCCTGCTCGCCGCGCCAGCGCGCACCGCCTTTGCTCAGTAGCAGGTCACCGGCATAGACATCGCCATCACGCAGATTGACCCATGCGGCCAGGCTAAAGCGGGCACTTTCCAAACTGGTATTGTCGCGCAGCCACGGACCGATCCACGGACGCACATCGACGTCATCCGCTTGCATCCAGATGCGGCCATCGTTGAGTAATCCGTTGGTGTCATTAAGATCGAGACGAACCTGCACCACACCGTGCTGGCCGGTAAAGCTGGAGAGATTGACTTCCCCTTCCGCGCGATGACGCGTGCTTTCGTTGAGCCAGGTCAGCCGTGGGATCGCCAGCTCGGCATGCTGACCAGAGGGCGTAAGAAAACGGATGCTGCTGTCACGCAGGTCAAAGTGGTCAAACTGCCGCAGAAACAGATCGTTAATATGCGCTGGTTTAAAGCTGTTTTTCTGCTGGTCACTGGTAAACAGTGGATGATTAGTTTCGAGACGCAGTTGCCAGAAGGTGAGATCGCGGAACTGCCAGCGCCAGTGCAGCAATGATTGCCAGACGTTGAGCGCCAGATTCACGCGGCCGATAGTGAGCTTGCCGTCATCCGGCATCGAAATATTGAGATTGCGCACCTGCAGGGTTGGGCCAAAGTTTTCCCATTTCCCCTGCAATTCGCTGGCGTCCACCGTCACACCGCTGACGCGTGAAATCGTCTGCAGTATGTCGCTGCGATAGCTGTTGAGATGCGGCATCACGAGGCGCAACCCGCTGACTAGCAGCGCCACAATAACGATGATTGCGGCGAGCAGCAGTAACAAAATCCTCGGCAACCGCCTCACACACCTCTCCTTGCTTCCCGTTGGATAACGGCGTTCAACCTCACGACTTACATCATGACGACGTCAAACTGCTCCTGAGTATAGAGCGGCTCAACATGGACTTTAACCTGCTTACCGACAAAGATTTCCACTTCAGCCAGCGCATGTGACTCTTCGCTTTTTAATGCCTCACCCACCGCCGGGGAAACATAGACGAGGAAGCGATCCGAATCATAAGCATGATGCACACGCACGATTTCGCGCATGATTTCATAACAGACCGTTTCCACCGTTTTCAGCGTGCCGCGCCCTTTGCACACCGGGCAATCGGCACAGAGCACATGTTCAATACTTTCACGCGTGCGCTTGCGCGTCATTTCTACCAGACCGAGCGCCGAGAATCCGTTAATGCCGGTTTTTACCCGATCTTTGCTTAGCGCACTTTCCAGTGAATGCAGCACGCGGCGACGGTGATCGTCATTACTCATGTCGATGAAATCGATAATGATTATGCCGCCGAGATTGCGCAACCGTAGCTGACGGGCAATCGCCTGCGTGGCTTCAATATTAGTGTTGAAAATGGTTTCGTCGAGATTCCGATGCCCAACGAACGCGCCGGTATTGATATCGACGGTGGTCATCGCTTCGGTTTGATCGATGATCAGGTAGCCGCCCGACTTGAGTTCAACTTTACGCTCCAGCGAGCGTTGAATTTCGTTCTCAACATCAAACAGATCGAAGATCGGTTGTTTACCGCTGTACAGCTCCAGCTTACTGGCCATTTCCGGGATATATTCGCCGGTAAATTCCACCAGCAGATCGCAGGTCAGACGCGAATCAACACGAATGCGATCCAGCGCCGCGCCGGCAAAGTCACGCAGCACACGCTGTGCTAATGCTAGCTCACCGTACAACAGGCAGCGCGTCTGGTTACGTTTCTTGCGTTCGCTGACTTTGGTCCATAGGCGCTTAAGGAAGGCAGCATCCTGCGCCAGGTCTTGCTCGCAGATGCCTTCGGCAGCAGTACGAATAATAAAGCCACCGAGATCGTCACAGTAGGCCGCCACGACGGCTTTCAGACGGTCACGCTCGGCTTCGCTTTCAATGCGCTGTGAAACGCCAACGTGCGATGCACCTGGCATAAACACCAGATAACGCGAAGGCAGCGTAATATCGGTGGTGAGGCGCGCACCTTTGGTGCCGAGTGGATCTTTCACCACCTGTACCACCAAATCCTGGCCTGGGCGCACCAGCTCGCTGATGTCGCGCACCACAAAATTTTTCTTCTCATCACCCGCCACGCATTCGGTGTGCGGCATGATGTCAGAAGCGTGCAGGAAGGCGGCTTTATCCATGCCGATATCGACAAACGCGGCCTGCATACCGGGCAACACGCGGCTAATGCGACCTTTATAGATATTCCCCACGATACCGCGCCGTGCTTCGCGCTCGATGTGGATTTCCTGCAAAATGCCGCCATCAATATAGGCAACACGGGTTTCAGAAGGTGTAACGTTAACCAGCAGCTCAGCCGTCATCTTGTCCCCTTAACGCACGCAGTGACTGAAAATGGCTCAGCAACTCATTGGTTTCAACCAGCGGTAATCCCACTACGGCGTGATAGCTTCCATTAATCTTGCGGACAAAATTGCCGCCCAGACCCTGTATTCCGTACGCGCCGGCTTTGTCCATCGGCTCGCCGCTGGCAATATAGTGCGAGATTTCTTCTGCCGTGATATTGCGGAATGTCACGTCAGTCGTGACAAGGCAATCCAGCTCGCGCGCACTGTCTGCCAGCGCGACGGCGGTCATCACCTGATGCGTTTGCCCGGAAAGTTGACTCAGCATCTGCGCCGCGTGAGCCGCATCGCGTGGTTTTTCCAGCACTTCGTTGTTAAGCACCACGATGGTATCTGCACCCAGCACCGGTAAATCCTGGGGTGCGACCGCCACGCCTGCGCGCGCTTTGTCCGCAGCAAGACGGCGAACATAGGCTTCCGCCGCTTCTTCAGGCTGGCGCAACTCTTCGACGTCGGTGATCAGACGCTCAAACTGCAGACCAAGCTGCGTGAGCAGTTCACGTCGACGCGGTGAACCGGATGCGAGATACAGGCTTATCATAGTCTTCCTTACTGAACAGCGAACTGACGGCGAATCTTTCTCATTAATAAGAATAGCCAGGGCCATAGAATGCCGTCGACCACACTGCTCCAGAAGATTTCCGGGCGGAATGAGACGTTGATCACCAGGAATTCAGCCCAGAAAACAATCACATCCACCGCGAGCGACAGCACCATAACCATTAATGCCTGCTGCCACAACGCCAGATTTCGGAATAGCTGAAATTTGAAGGCCACCAGATACGCGATGATGCTGAACGCCAGCGCACGCACACCCAGCGTGGAACCGGCCACCAGGTCCATCACGGCCCCTAAAAAGAAGCCCGTGCCAACATTGACGCGGTGCGGCAATGCCAGAACCCAGTAAACCAGGATCAACAAAAGCCATGAAGGCCGGAACATGTAGATTTGTTCCGGCCAGGGCATGATTTGCAGAATGAGGGCAATCAGAAAGGACAGCCAGATAACCCATCGGCCCTGGCTGCGATATCGACTCAAGGCTGGCCTCCGCGTGTGTTCGCTGGTATCCCTTGCGAACGACTGCTGTTAGCGGGTGCTGGCGGCCCCATCTGCGGTGCCACGTCCGGTGCCGGTGGGCCCATTTCGCCTGCTGGCGGCAAGACTTGCGGCATCATCTGCATCAGACGCTCATTCGCCACGCGGTGAACTTCATCCGGTGCCATCGGCATGTCGCCATTCTTATCCGAGCCCCACAACAGCAGCAGATAACGCAGACGCTGCAGGCCTGCGGTCGGATGCGCCTGGATAACGGTATAAGCACGCTGGGTGTCGACTTTCACTGAAGAGACCACGCCAACCGGATAGCCTTCAGGGAAACGTCCGCCAAGGCCAGACGTCACCAGCACATCGCCGACACGAATGTCGGTGTTGCCCGGCAGATGTTCCAGCTGCAGGTCTTCGCTGCAGCCGTTACCCGCCGCAATCACGCGAATATCGTTACGTAACACCTGAATCGGCAACGCGTGCGAGGCATCACAAATCAGCAGTACACGGCTGGTCACCTGACCCACAGCCACCACCTGACCCACTACACCTTTATCACTGATCACCGGCTGGCCTTCGTAAACACCGTTTACACTGCCTTTATCGATAACCACCTGATCGGTATACGGGTCGGTGCCGGTTGAAATCACCTGGGTCACCATCTTGTGCTCATCCTGACGCAGCGGTGAGCCGAGCAGCTCACGCAGACGTGCGTTTTCCTGCTTGTATTGCCCCAGCATCAACAGGTCACTGTTTTTCAGGAAGAGCTCACGGCGCAGCGCTTTGTTTTCCAGCTCGAGCTGCTGGCGTGAAGCCAGCGTTTCTGAGACGCCGTCAAGAAGCTGTCGCGGCCCATTGGCCAGAAAATAAAATGGACTTACCGACGTGTCCAGGTAGTTGCGGATCTGGGAGAAGGAGCTCACGCGACTGTCAGCGATGATAATCGCGATAGCCACAATGACTGCCAGAAAGAGACGCAACTGCAGGGAAGGCCCCCTGCTAAAAATCGGCTTCATAAATTCTGCGTGTTCCTCGACATCAGGGAAGAAGCGTCAGTCTTGTGACTAACGCCTCCAGGGCTGGACGCATCTCGCCGTCGTGCGCAGCGTCGATAGGCGCGACTCCCTGCGCAATTTGACCACGGTCTCAGCCGATGAGGATTTACTCCTCGCTGAACAAATCGCCGCCGTGCATGTCGATCATTTCCAACGCTTTACCACCGCCGCGCGCGACGCAGGTCAGCGGATCTTCTGCGACGACCACCGGAATACCGGTTTCTTCCATCAGCAGACGATCCAGGTTGCGCAGCAGTGCGCCACCGCCGGTCAGTACCATGCCACGCTCGGAGATGTCAGAAGCCAGTTCTGGTGGGCACTGTTCCAGCGCGACCATCACTGCACTCACGATACCGGTCAATGGCTCTTGCAGCGCTTCGAGGATTTCATTGGAGTTCAGCGTAAAGCCACGCGGTACACCTTCAGCCAGGTTACGACCACGCACTTCAATTTCGTGTACTTCATCACCCGGATAGGCAGAACCAATTCCGTGTTTGATACGTTCCGCAGTGGCTTCACCAATCAGTGAACCGTAGTTGCGGCGCACATAATTAATGATAGCTTCATCGAAACGGTCACCACCGATACGTACAGAAGAAGAGTAGACCACGCCGTTCAATGAGATAACGGCGACTTCAGTGGTACCACCACCGATATCCACTACCATTGAACCGGTTGCTTCTGAGACCGGCAGGCCCGCACCAATTGCGGCAGCCATCGGCTCTTCAATCAGAAACACTTCGCGCGCGCCTGCACCCTGTGCAGATTCACGGATAGCGCGACGCTCAACCTGAGTGGCGCCAACCGGTACGCAGACCAGCACACGTGGGCTTGGACGCATAAAGCTGTTGCTGTGCACTTGTTTAATGAAGTGCTGGAGCATTTTTTCAGTCACGAAGAAGTCGGCGATAACGCCATCCTTCATAGGACGGATTGCCGCGATGTTGCCTGGGGTACGGCCCAGCATCTGCTTCGCGTCATGACCCACGGCCGCAACGCTCTTTGGCGAACCGGCACGATCCTGACGAATGGCAACCACGGAAGGCTCGTTCAGCACGATGCCTTGTCCTTTTACGTAAATCAGGGTATTCGCAGTACCCAGGTCAATGGACAAGTCATTGGAAAACATGCCACGAAATTTTTTAAACATACTAAGGGATAATCCTGCAAGCTGGGGGCGGAAAATAAAATCCGCCTACTTTACCAACCACGCGAAGCCGCTACAAGGCGCAAAAACGTTCTGCTTCGGTGAAAAAATACGCTGAATAATTTTTTGGGCCGATTCGCTTATCCCTGGCCACCGTAAAATAGCGCTAAGCCGCCCTATTGAACGTAAATTCACCCTCAATTACCGGATGAATTTCGACATAAAATCTAACATTTCCAGCCATCATAAACGCGGACGTTATACGCCAAACGGCAGAAAAAGAACCCTCCGCGTCACTTTACAGGCTTAAGGCTCAAATTCGATAACGTTGTGAATGCTTTTTCACATTACTGTTTACCGGCAGTGATGGGGCAAAGAAATCGCCCTGCCCGCCTGCCACCCCCAGACTCGCCAGCGTTTGCCACTCTGCGCGCGTGCGCACGCCAGCAGCAAAAACTTGTGTTGAGGTGGATTTGCACACTTCCAGTAAACTTTGCACAAATAACTGGTTTTCAGTACGACGTTCAATATTTCGCACCAGGCCTGGATCAAGTTTGATCACTTCGATCGGGAACTGCTTGATATAAGCACTGCTCACCACGGTCATTCCCGCCTGATCTACCGCAACGCGGCAACCAAACGCGGTCAACATCTGGAAAACCGGCACTAAGCGATTGATGTGTTGACAAACATCCGCCTCAGCAAGTTCAAATAAAAAACGCTTTCTTTGCGATTTTGTACATTGCAGTAAAAGCTTTTGCAGCCAGCGCTGGAATGGGCGCTGTAATAATGAGTCGATATTCACGGGTAACGCCAGCGTTTCATCGGGCCACACTTCAGAGAGCGCCGCGATTCGCGTGACGAGTTGACGATCCCAGCTGTCGGTCAACCCCAGCTGCAGCACCAGCGGCATAAACTCGGCCGACACCACTTCCTTGTCACCATCGAACACGCGCGCCAGCATTTCGCGGTGGTGTACTTTGCCATCCAGCAACACAGCTGGTTTCTGGTAAAGACGCGGTCCGCCACGATTCAGGGTGTTTTCCAGCAGCGTTCGCCAGCGCACACTGCCACGTCCCATGTCTAAGGTATTGCCCTCACCGACTGACCAACTGTTGCCACCCTGCAAGGCCGCACGACGCGTTGCCATCTCCACATTTTCCATCACCTGCGGCACGCTTTCTCCGCTGCGCCACGCGCTGATGCCAATGTGGATTAAATCATCGCGATCCACCATACGCATCGGCGGCAATGAGTCGACCGCGTTGATCAACTGGTCGGCGATACTGTTGGCCTCTTTGAGCGTGCGATGCGGCAACAACACGGCAAAATCACTGCGGAAGTAACGTGCCAGGAGTGCGCCTGGATAGCGCAGAACAAAAGT
Organism: Pantoea sp. alder81; assembly: GCF_020179835.1. Lineage (GTDB taxonomy): Bacteria > Pseudomonadota > Gammaproteobacteria > Enterobacterales > Enterobacteriaceae > Pantoea. The sequence goes on from NZ_JAIUDA010000008.1 coordinate 268,346, forward strand.
CGACAGCATGTTGATCAGGTCAAACAGGTACTCATCCACCAGCGTTTGACCCAGGGTTTCATGCAGCGTATCGAGATCGGGCAGGCGCACCATCATCACCACGCCATGAGTGCCCACATCTTCCTGATCTTCCAGCAGCGTCGCCAGTTGGTTATCGAAGAACAGGCGGTTGTTCAGGCCGGTGCGTGAATCCTGGGCGGCAAAGGTGCGGATGAGCGTATCAATGCGTAAACGCTGCTCGCCCGCTTCCTGCAGATCGTTAAGTAAGGTGTCAATCGCGCGACTGGCCTTTGGCGGCCACTCGGCGTAATGCCCGACATAGGGCACGCGCTCACCGGCCAGAATACGCTCAGAGCGTGCTTCTAAACGTTCCATGTGCTGCCAGCGGCGATTGATCCAGCGATGCGTCATGACTAATAAAGCCGACATAATGGCCACCACGCTGAGCAGCACAATCAGCGTATAGGCGCCGGTAAAGGAGCGGAACCAGGTTTTCGCGGGATCAAGCACCACTACGCGCAGCTCAAGGCCGGGAGAGTGCACCAACGGGAGGTCGAACTGAATAAAGCGATTCGGCTCATCTTCCAGCATGGGATTTTCATGCCTGGCAAGCTGGAAAACCACGGTATTGCCGTTATGCATCTCAATCTGTTCGGCGTTGATCACTGGCATGATCCGCGTCAACCACTGCGTCAAATCTTGTGGTGATTGCGTTGCCAGCGCTTTATCGACCTCGGTCGCCAGCGTATTCACCCGCGTTTCCACGCGCTGTTGTGACAGCCAGATAAAACTAAAAGCGCAGCCGACCAGCATCAATAACATTGCCAGTAAGCTTAATAATGTAATAAACGCAGAAAACTTTGTTGTTAATCGCATCCCTGTGCCTGTATCACTGCGGTTATGAACGGTCGCCATCCGACGGCGCCAACCTGCTCACTGGCGCAAACCTGAGCAAAATAGCACAAAACATTGCCTGAATCAGCGCCAGACGCGCATCAAATTACGCGGTGCGCCATGCTAATTGGCCGTGCGGCGCGAGTATAGCCGCAAAGTGTGTTGGCTTGCGTTTCACACGGGCTTTTTCGTCCTATTCTCAACAGAGCGCGCTCGCCAGGAAATTTCATATTTTTTCGGACAAAGTGGCATGTCCAGCGCGAGTTGATCATGCTGAATACATCAATTTTTTCGCCGGAGAATGTCATGAAGCTGAAGCAATACCTTACCGAATCCGACGTCACGCCAGAGAGCATCTTTAACATGCGCCGTCGTCAGGTGCTGAAAGCGCTGGGATTAGGCGCAGCAGCGGCAAGTTTGCCCGGCGTAGCGCAGGCGGATGTGCTGAGCTGGTTCAAAGGCAATGACCGCCCACCGGCCCCCGCAGGACGCGATCTGCAATTTACCAAACCCGCGCAATGGCAGGCCGATCTGCCCATGACGCCGTTTGACAAGGTTTCCGGCTATAACAACTTTTATGAGTTTGGTCTGGATAAAGCCGATCCTGCTGCCAACGCCGGCACGCTGAAAACTGAACCCTGGCAGTTGCGTATTGAAGGTGAAGTGGCGAAACCGATTACGCTGGATATGGACGACATCTTTAAACGTTTTGCCATGGAACAACGTATTTATCGCATGCGCTGTGTTGAGGCATGGTCGATGGTGATCCCGTGGGTGGGCTTTGAGCTGAATAAGTTACTCAAACTGGCTGAACCCACCAGCAATGCCCGCTTTGTCGCTTTTCAGACTTTATATGCTCCGGACCAGATGCCGGGACAGAAAGATCGCTTTATCGGCGGTGGACTGGATTATCCGTATGTGGAAGGATTGCGTCTTGATGAAGCCATGCACCCTCTCACGCTGTTGAGCACCGGCGTGTACGGCAAAGCGCTGCCGCCGCAGAATGGCGCCCCGATTCGTTTGACGGTGCCGTGGAAATACGGTTTCAAGGGGATCAAGTCCATTGTTAAGATCACACTGACGCGCGATCAGCCCCCGACAACCTGGAACCAAATCGCCAATAATGAATATGGTTTTTATGCCAACGTGAACCCCCATGTGAATCATCCGCGCTGGTCGCAGGCCACTGAACGTTTTATTGGTTCCGGCGGAATTCTCAATGTCGAACGCCAGCCCACCCTGCTGTTTAACGGCTACGCTAAAGAGGTGGCATCACTTTATCGCGGGCTCGATTTACGGGAGAACTACTGAGTGCGACTGACGTTACGCCATATCACCCTGTTAAAAGTGGTGCTGCATCTCGCGGCTTTCCTGCCGTTTGTGTATCTGTTTATGGCCGCCAGTCAGGGTTGGTTAAGTGCCGATCCGGCGAAAGATATCCAGCATTTTACCGGCAGAATGGCGTTAAAGTTGCTTCTGGCGACGCTGCTGGTGACGCCATTAACGCGCTACCTGAAACAACCGCTGCTGATTCGCACCCGCCGGCTGCTCGGCGTGTGGTGTTTTGCCTGGGCATGTCTGCATTTAACCAGCTATTACCTATTGGAGCTGGGTTACAACCATCTGCAGTTACTGGGGAGTGAGATCATTTCGCGCCCTTATCTGTTACTGGGTATGATCTGCTGGCTGGTGCTGTTTGCTTTAGCCATCACCTCATTCCAGCGCGCACAACGTAAACTGGGCCGCCGCTGGCAAACCCTGCATAACGGCATCTATCTTGTCGCGATCCTCGCGCCTATCCACTATCTTTGGTCAGTGAAAGTTTTCTCCCCACAACCCTGGATCTACGCTCTGTTAGCCTTGGTGTTGTTAGGCTGGCGTTACAATAAGTTGCGTAAACTTCTGCATCGATAATCCCCGCAAGGTTGTTTTCCTGCTGCAAGATCTGATAAAAGGTGTGGCCTTAGGGCCGCATCCGATCAACTTCGCAGATAAGACCAGTATTTTGCTGCTAATTGCGACGAAACGGATATAATGCCCGGCTTTATTGCAAGCGAAGTCGTCTTTTTCACTCTCAGGAGTGACAAACGGCAGATGTCGCGGTATTTTACGCGATGCCTTACTGATTGCAGGAGATAGCAGCAAGATGGCGCACCAATTTCACATACTGCTTTTAAACGGACCCAACCTGAATTTGTTGGGAACGCGCGAGCCGGATAAGTATGGTCACACTACGTTGGCGCAAATTGTCAGCGATTTGACCCAGCAGGCCGATCAGCACCATGTGAAATTGAGTCATTTGCAATCGAATGCAGAGTTTCAGTTGATTGATCGCATCCACGAAGCCCGAGGCAATGTGGATTACATCATCATCAACCCGGCTGCATTCACGCATACCAGCGTTGCACTGCGTGATGCCCTGTTGGCGGTCAGCATACCTTTTATTGAGGTGCATCTCTCAAACGTGCATGCGCGCGAGCCGTTCCGACATCACTCCTATCTTTCTGATGTATCTGCCGGCGTCATCTGTGGCCTGGGCGTTGATGGATACTCATGGGCTTTACAAACGGCAGTAAAACGCCTGTCACATTCCAATTAAACAGAGTACGGAACCACACTCATGGATATTCGTAAAATTAAGAAACTGATCGAACTGGTTGAAGAGTCCGGCATCTCCGAGCTGGAAATCTCTGAAGGCGAAGAGTCAGTTCGTATCAGCCGTTCACCTGCAAACGCCGGCTACCCGATGATGCAGCAGGCTTACGCTGCACCAATGATGCAGCAGCCAGGCCTGGCGACTGCGGTCGCACCTGTTGCTGCGGCGCCGGTTGAAGCGGCTAAGCCAGAAATCACTGGCCACATCG
>NZ_JAIUDA010000009.1 GCF_020179835.1 Pantoea sp. alder81
CTGGGTGTAAAACGCAGGCGACGCCGTAAGGGTCTGGCGACTGAGCGGCTTCCGCTTCTCCGCCCGGATGCGCCGAACCTGACATGGTCGATGGATTTTGTCATGGATGCACTTGCCAGCGGCCGCCAGATTAAATGCCTGACCTGCGTGGATGATTTCACGAAGGAGTGTCTGACGATCACCGCTGCTTTCGGTATTTCAGGCGTTCAGGTCGCGCGTATTTTGGACGGCATCGCGCTGTTTCGTGGCTATCCGGCAACGATAAGAACCGATCAGGGCCCGGAATTTACCTGCCGTGCGCTCGATCAGTGGGCTTTTGAGCATGGCGTGGAACTGCGACTCATCCAGCCGGGTAAGCCAACACAGAACGGGTTTATTGAGAGTTTTAACGGACGCTTTCGGGATGAATGTCTGAATGAGCACTGGTTCCGCGATATTCTTCATGCCCGGAAAATCATTAGTGACTGGCGGCAGGACTATAACGAGTCCAGACCTCATTCATCGCTGAATTACCAGACGCCGTCTGAATTTGCAGCATGCTGGCGAAACGGGAAACATGAAGAAAAACCAACCGACATTACTAACTGAAGGTTGTATCTAATACTTGGGGCAGGTCACCATTACGATCTCCGGGCAATAAAAAACCCGCTCAAGGCGGGCTGGTTGAGTGGCTGAAGAGTTAGCCGATTACATTACTGCACGTTGGATGCTGCTTATCTTGCTGCGCAATGATTCCAAGTGGTGTTGTAGTGATAGCAGCTGAAAAAGTGCTGCATCAACTTCGCACCCCATGTTTTTCAACTCACCCAGCATGCGACCAAGCGGATTAGGGTTATCGCCGTTTGGCACCAGCATGTCAGCCGGGTAACGCCAAGGCGCGCTCAAAGCGTTTTCGTTTATGCCGCGAACATGGCGGTATTGATTGAAGTACTCCATCGGGTATGAGAATGGCAGTTTAAGCTGTGCGCGTTCTTTTCCGAGATATTCGCCTTCTAAAGCATCCAAGTATTCAATCGCTTCTGAAACTTGAGTTGGCGTTAGTTGGTGAATGTGCTTCACCTCAAATTTGCTATGAACGTACTTCCAAATATCCGGGTAGATACGACCAAGGCCTGTTGCGATCAGTCGTTCTGCTGTTTGGCGAAGTGGAGTGAGTTGAGTAGCTGTGGACTGATGATCCTTCTTAGCTGCTGGTTTTTCATAAACCCCATTTTTGCGAACAGCAGGAAGAACTTCAGCGGTAACCCATTTGCGGAATGCATGAGGAACTGAACCTTTATTCACAGCATCGCGGCAACGTAGAACTAGAGTGTACATTCCGGACTCAGAAATAACTGCAACCTCTTGATTTCCTTGGATGGTGTAAGTTGAACTTACACCCTTCTCATCATCATCCAGCGCTTTCAGAGACATGCGTGAGTTAGACAACTGGAGAGCATCACAAACATCCTGCGCCACAAACCACGGCTCGCCGGATTTATCGATAACGCGGATTTCATGGTCGCCGAAGCGGAAAAGAGTGAACTCTGATTTTTCTTTTGCTATGATCTTCATTGTTAGTTTCCTCGAAGTTACTGACAAATTAGAAACCTCGTTGGTTGCAGCCACCGGGGTTTCGTCGTATTTACGCCTCAACACTTCTATTCCCTACTAATCCGTACGCCTTTCTCAGTTGATAGATTACCTCTGTGTTGAATTGGCGACTTTGCTGCTCGCCATTTACTTCTATCGCACGCTTGATGTCATCGGGGATGCGTATCTTGCGCTGATACATGTCTTTAGCCTTTTCCATTCTCATTCTCCTTGATGCCCCACCGTGGGACGAACACAGTGTCACACCGTGCGTCATTGAAGTCAACCCCACCGTGGGGCATACTTTTGATTAATTGATGATGATGAGTATTTAGGTCAGTTATGAGTAGAGAAGACCCGCAGTTTAGAATCAGGCTACCTGCTGAATTAAAAGAAAAAATAGAAGAATCAGCGAAGGATAATAATCGCTCACTGAATGCAGAAATTGTCTTCAGACTGGATGCCAGCTTCCTCAACGAGCTTAACCCGGACGAACTGTTATCAGCTGAAGATGCATTGTTATTGGTAGGTAAAGCGAAGGAAGAACTTTCAGGAATAATTTTTAAGCGTACTTTCAACGAAATTAATAAAAAGGTTCGCATTGGGCACACTTCTTTTCACATAAGCCTCAGTGACCTTGAGCTTGATGGCTTGAGTGATGACGACTTTGTGATGGTGTTCCAAAAAACATTCCAACGATTAAAAGACCTTGGCTACACGCTATGGGATACTTGGACAGTTGACGGATTTACCGCTGAAATACCCAACAAAAAGCCCACCTGAGTGGGCCATTAAAAAATCGCTCTCGGCGGGCTTCGTAATTTACTTTTTAGCTTATTTTGGCAGAGATTCGACGAACCTCTGGAGTGCGTAATAGGCCTTGCTATCACCCTGCGCGTCGATAATTGCATTCGACATTTGACCAGTTCCTGTTCGGACGAATATCCAAGCCTTCTTGGCTTTCGTAATGTCTTTAACCATGCTTAGCGGGACCAAAAAATCCTTGCTGGACTGCACATAAGCAGATGACCTGCTTACTTGGCTGTCATAGCGAGTCAGGTCACTGTCATCGCGCAGTTGATATTTTTTGCCATCAATTACTATTTCTGCTGAGCGAATAATATCGGCGGTGTTAGCGAGAGAGATGGTAAGCAGCGCCATGTCTTTATGGCTTTCAGTCCAGAAAGCGCCAACCATAATGCATTGCGATGTTTCGCAGGCAGCGCCGTGAGGCTGCACTGAAACTGTTCTTGCACCAGTGTATCTATCCTTTCCAGACACAGCATCAAGCCCGCTTGTGTTAGAGCATCCGGCCAGCGAAGCAATCAAAGCAAATCCAATAAGTAACTTCTTCATTCCATTATCCCCAAGGCATGTTGTGGGATAAATCCTAGCCAGGATACTGCGCAATGGGAAGCAAGAACCATAAGCACTGATCATCTGTCAGGAAAGTAGTTCCGGAAAGTTAATATCTTTACGTAATGCGCAATCAAGTTATCCGAAAAAAGAATCCACCGATCGATTCTTTTTGATTGATCGTTGAATCCTTTCGATCATAGAATGGATTCATCAAGTGAAGAGGGTTACTTAATGAGCGCAGATTTTTCATCCACGGCCTTCAGACAGTTCATTGAAAAACTGCCTGAGCTAAATCTAATTGGCGAGGCTACTGCACGCAACCTACGCAATTCTTCGCTACTACTGCTTTCCGTTGTCGAAGAAAATGAATACACCGACATCAGAAATCTCAACGTTGATGGCCTGATTAAAAAGTACATCTCTACCGCCGAATCAGAACCGTCAGAAGCAAGCATCCAAGCTTATAAAAGTCGATTTAATAGTGCTGTTTCAAAGTTCATCGATTTCCAACTTGGAGTAAACCTGCCGCCCGACGATGAAGAGGATTTAATCGGAGAGGATGCCCAGGTGGAAGTAAAGAAAAAGCCGCTTCCAAGAATTCGCCGAAGTGTAGTGGAGGCAAGAATGCAGCAAGAGTCAAATTCGCAACAATTGACGCAAAACGTCATGTCCAGCCATACATTTAGCGCCCCATTACTATTGCGACCCAAAACTGGACTTACGATTGAAATCAAAGGTCTTCCTCTGGACCTCACAAACGAAGAGGCCGAGCGCATCGCTTCATTTCTGAAGATTTACGCTCGGCCCTAATTATTTGAGCGGCTCACCATGCCCGGTGACCGCTCAGATTGGGGGATGGTCTCCCGCAACCGCACTGCTTAGTCACCAGTAAGGTAACGGATCCCCATTTTGATATCAAGCTTTAGCCGAGAGACCCGGTTAGAGTGAGGGATTCAAAAATGGCAACAGCAATTTGTAATAAATGCGGCAATAGCTGCGACGTGATCTTCCGCCCTTACATCGTTGATAAGAACGGTAAGAAGCGGTTCCCGAAGAATTCTCGCGTATTCCCAATACCTATTTGCGGGTGCGATGAAATCTGAGGCTAAACCCGGCTCAGGCCGGGTTTTCTTCACCCCTTTGCCAGTTTCCTCGCCTTCCTAGCCAGATAATCATCAGCCACCGCGTCATACTCTTCTTTAGTGAAGCCCTTCTGGTCCGGGAACTTCGCAGCCAGCAGCATCTGGAACTCAGTCATTGTGAGCTTTTCAGCCTCATCGCGGGACAACTCTAGTCCGGTACGCGCGGCGCTGATGTATTCAAAGGCGTTGAATCCTGTCGTGGACTCGCCCCCCTCGTGACGCTGCAGCTTTCTCACCTTAGCCTTACCGATTATGCCGTGCTGAATGAGCGACTGTGCGATCAGTACCATATCCGCCAATGGCATGGCGCCCTTACGGTAAACAAAAGACCAGCGGCCAGTGCGTCCGGGGCGCAACTCACCAACCAATGAGCTGACATTGTCATCACAGCATGCGGAAAGCACATTCATAGCCGAATAAATCACAGGCTTATTAAATTGCGGCCTGCCAATGTACGTCATCAACCACTGAGGGATGCCGCCATAAGCCGCGACAGAGCGCCGAATAAGGGACGTATACTCGTCGTTATGCAGGTCATAAAAGGCCTGAACTATCGATTCCGGATCGCCAATACGCATCATATTTGCGAAGGATGGACGGAAAAAGTAATCATGGTCGCCCATTGAGACCAGGCACTCGCCAATCTCTTTGTATGGTGTCATATGGTCTCCATAAGCATTATCAGGGGCAGCACGCTACCCCTTGGAATGGTTACGAAGCGGTAACCGTTACTGCGCAATTGGCGGTGAAACTGCCATCGGTAGATGTGAAGGTGATCGTCGCACTACCCGCTGCCACCGCAGTGACAAGGCCTGTATTGCTCACGGTGGCCTTAGTAGCATCTGAAGTTGTCCAGGTTCCGGTGCGGTCGGTTGCATCAGTTGGCTGGACTGCACCTGTCAATTGACGCGTGGCTCCAACGGCGAGCGATGCTGTCGCCGGCGCAACAGTTACACCAGTTGCTGGAATGGTCTCGTCGGTGTCGATCACCTGAATGGTACTGGCATCACCCACCTTAAACTCAGTGGTGATTGGCACAATGTCGTTGGTCCCACCGCTAGAGCTAAGAGCAGTGATGTTCATGTAGCCAATGAATGTGATTGGACCGTATTCCAGGCGAACCCAAATACCAGGCTGTCGGCGGTTGGAGATTTCAGTATGGTAATACTTAATCAAACGACCAACGCCATATTGATCAAGCTTGTCCTTCTTACGAACTTCACCCTCAAAACTAATGGTGAAATCCGAGTTGGTTACGATAGTTTCAACATATCCCTTGCCGTCATCAGCATCACTGGTGACACTATTCGGGCTGAAGTCGAAACCTTTTGTTGTACCTGCCGCCAGTGCTTTCCATTCCGATTCCTGCGGCAGCACATCGCTGCAGCCATCGGCAACTTCAAGCACAACGGCGCCACCGAACAAACGTTCGTTGCTGTTCTGGCATTCAGCCATGTTTAATTCCTCTTTAACGTTTTAGGAGCTGCCGAAAGTGGCAACAAACTGAAGTCGATAGACCAGACGGCCTTCGGTGGTGAGAACGGGAGCAGGTATGCCACCAAGGTTTTGCAGATAGCCGATACAGTTGTCAGACATGGGGTTTCGCTGGACGTAGGAGATGATGGACTGAACCACTTCATCAACTACACCGTTGCCGCCTTTGGCACCGACCACATCCAGAAGGACATAATATTCAGCACCAAGCTGGCTGCGTACCGCGCTACCACCATTTGGGCGAAATACCATGAACTTATCCGATTCTGTGCCAGTGTCATTCCAGACAAGCAACTGCGTTTTAAATCCGTCCGTTAGACCTGCATCCACCATGTAATTACGCACCCGCGTGTGCATTGGGGGATTCAAAGCGCCATCTCCCTTTTGATCGCTGCACTGATGGCATCACGCGAATCCTCAAATCCCTTAGTCAGAAACTCTTTCTGAGAGGTTGAGCGCCTGAAGTTTTGCGGTATATTTGGGTCGTGAACGTAGACGGCATAGTTGGCCGAATAACCTACGCGACCAACTATGCGTGTTCCGCTCGCAGTCACCTCACGGTACTGGCTATTTAGCAGCGTTGATGTGTCGATTGGCGTGTAGAGTGCCGCCTGAGACGAACCGATGATCAGCACGCTCTGGATAGCTCGCAAAGCCCTCCGCCCCTGAATATCATTGATGACTGCATCAAGGTTTCTCTTAGCCTGCTCAACTCCACGTATTTTGATGCCCATGGTCACACTCCCGTGATGATCGCCCAGTCATCAGCAGTACGCTCGAACGTATCGGCGTACTGAATTGACTGCATGATTTCGTCAGCGCCCGCAGCTATGGGGTCAGGCTCAGCCGATGCGCCGATCAGGATGTAGTCACCAGTGGTAGCCAGCGCATATTCAGTCCAGATGGTGTTTTTAACGACCTTCTCTACACCGATAGCCCCGAGGCGTTTAGACAGGCCGCCCTGATAATCACAGGCGATGACTAACGGCTCCGACCATCCAAGCGAGTCGCCATACTCATTGAGCCCGAGTCTGCGCCAGACGGTCGCCTGCGCTGTGTATGACCAGTTGGCTAATGAACTCAATGCTATGCCCTCCAGCCGATTACAGTGGGCTTTTCAGCGGCGATGCGCTTGCAGTTGAACACCCACTCACCAGCGCTATTCACGTAGCCGGTAGTTTCCCGGCCGGTGGACGTTTTCAGCCAGACGCGGTCGTATGATTTCGGCGGTGATGATGGGGATTGCCAGGTCATTAGCAGCCCCCAACCACATCGAAGAAGCCAACCGACACGCCAGAAATAGGCAGGCCAGCGAGGCAACCGTTCGTGTCCCATGCCAGCAACTGCTTATACAGATGATCTGTACCAGCGCTGTCGTATGTGAACGAGCGTGATGCGCCAGACGGGGCTGACTGAGAAGCAATCTTTCTGGCACCGGACAGGGCGGCCAGTCTCGCGGCTGCATAGATAAGCATGAGCTTCTGCAGGCTTTCGGAGTAGCCCGCCCCGTCCATACAAGCAGACGTGGCGTTTACCTGGTCGAGGAGCAACTGCAGGACAGCGTCAGGAACCGAGAAGCCCAATTCAGCCATCAGCGGTTTGACGTCATCCAGCGTGATTTGGGCTGCCATGGTTATTTCGCCTTCTTAGTTGCTTCCACCAGGTCAGCTTCAGCTTTATCAGCGCGGGCTTTCTCAGCATCCAGTTCTGTGGCGTGATCCGTTTTCAACTGCTCCAGCGCGGCTGCATGAGCCACATCCTTCGCTTCTGCATCAGACTGAGCTGTTTTCAACTGCTCCAGCGCGGTATTCAACTGATCCTGAAGCGCAGAAGTGTCGGTGCTAACCGGCGCTGATGGCGTGGCCACTTCGAATACCAGTTTCTCGCTGGCCTTCTCCTTGGATGCTTCAGCCTTGCCTTGCTCGACCCACTTTTCAGCGATCGCGCTGTCCACGTCATAAACCTTGCCAACCTCCAGTTTCTGGAAGTTGGCACCGGCAAAGAGGTTTGCTGCAATGATCTTTACGAGTGCCATGATTTTTTCCTTAGCTCGAGGCGTGGATGACAGAGAAGTGACCGTTGATGTCCTGCTTAACCATCAGGCCAGCAGCACCCCAGGTGCGCCAGATGTAATCGCTGTTGTAGAACTGGCGCGGATCAGCCACGGTGCCGAAGGCCTGACCTACGATTGGCGCGATAACACCGGCACCCAGTGGAATAATCACGATTTCGTTGCCTGACAGTTCGGAATCTTCTTTGATCGCCGAGATACCAGCCAGTTTCGCAATCTCTTCCAGCACGGTGCGCAGAGAGTTCACATCGAAATACTGTTCCCAGTTCGACATGATTTCGCTTGATACGTACCAGGTCTGCTGACCGTACTGCATGTTTTGCAGCTTCATCACGTCACGCAGGCCGATTGCACCGGCACGCATGGCTTTCACATCGGTGCTGGTTGCGAAGTTAACGGTCAGCGTCACCTGAGCAACGCGCTCGTCATGGCGCAGGCCTTTCCACGTTTTACCGTCGAAGTTGATGAAGTTACCTGCCGGGTCGCGGAAGCCTTCCCAGATGTAGTCGACATACTGACGACGCACATCATTCACCGAACCAGCCTGAGCATCAGCCAGCGATGACAGCGCGGAGCCTTTATTGAAGACCGGATCACGCCAGTTGAACTTGAAGCCGGAATCATGGATAGGAACCATAGTGCCGTCGAAGGTGTAGGACTTCGCATCCAGCGCCGCGCCAATCTGGCCGGACATGGAGGTGTGAGCCCAGCCGCGACCGCCGGTGCGAGCGTACTCATACACTGACTCTTCCAGGCGAACCGAACGAGACAGAGGCATAAGGTCGTTCAGCAGCGTGAACTCGGTGTTTGGCTCGAACTCAGCCAGAACGGTCTGATCATAAGCGCGGTACAGGCGACGAATATCGTCAACAGCGTTCACTGCATCCAGCTGCGGGGCATTGGCGGCTTCACCACGCACACGGGCGCGAGCGATAAAGTCGGCTACAGCCTGCGAGCTGGCATTACGGGCAAACTCCAGTTCGCGGAACTGAGCAGTGTTTGCCTCAAGGTTTCGCGTCTCAGTTGCCATTCGGGTGGAGAATACAAACATTCGGTGCTCCTTACTTAATGACAACGCGCAGGAGATCACCTGCAGTCGCGATGGTGGTTGAGCGATCTTCTTCCACGAAGGCGCGGATAGATTCGTCAGCAGCTAACGCTTTTACGCGGCCATTGGCGATCGACAGCGGCTGGCCCTTCGTGTAAGTGCCTGTTGCTGCCGGAACGTTGAAGAAGACGCCCGGGGTTGGGTGCATCGCTACAACCCACTCGCCCGCAAGAATGGTGTCATCCACCGTTTTGCAGCGCAGATAGTCGTAGTTGGCGACATACAAAATCGCCTCTTCGTTACCCGCAACAGAAGCGGTGAATTTCTTCGTGGTGTTGTCGAAGAAGCCGATGGTGCCGGGTTTAGTGTCAGCAGCCGCAGCGCCTTCACGGTGAAGTTGCGGGTTGGCAAAGATGCCGCCCGCGTGGATAACGTGCTTACCGTCTTTAGCCATTTCTTACTCCGGCATTTCGCTGAATGAATTGGTGTTGTTTACCTGACGCAGACCGCCGTTAAGACCTGTGGTGGTCTGGCACTGTGCATACAGGCCATCAAGGGCAGCGCCTTCGAGAGCATTCACAGCCAGATCGTCTAGCTGGAACTTAGCTTTCACCGCAGCGCGCTTATCGGCTTTCTCTTTGTCAGAGTTGACAGCCAGGCCGGACTTAACAGCCGCCAGATCATCAGCAAGCAATTTCGCCCATGCTGGCATTTCGTCGCTGTTGGTGGCGGTTTCTTTGGCTTTGCGTTCAGCCTCTTCCTTCTCTTTTTTGGCCTTCTCTTCGGCTTCAGATTTCGCTTTAGCGTCATCGGCGGCCATCTGGTTGTAAGCGTCCATCAGCTCAGCATCGGAATTGCCTTCAACGTCGATGCCTTTCGCTTTCAGCGCATTGGTGATGAGTTCTTTCATCGGGTTTACTTCCTCTTTGACAGGCTTATTGTTGGCGCTGAAAAACGCCATGAAGTGGTTAAACATCTGCTTAAGTGCGGGGTCTTGCGGGTCTGGCGTATCGCAGTCCGAGAGGTTTACTGTTTCGACCTGAACCTCATCTCCCTCGGCATTAACAAACATACCGATGCCCTCTTCTGGCGTTCCGGCTGGCGGCTCATCGAGAAGAATGGCGACATGGTCGTAAACCTGATTGGTGGCGATCCACGTGTAACGCTTTCCGTTTGACTCTCCCTTGGCTTCAATACGGTTGAGCAGCAAACCAGTGGAAATGCCAATAGGCTCGACAGACTTCCCGGCGGCCATATCATCAAGGCGCTGCAGGACTTTTCTGCCTTTCTCAGAACCTTCAGCAAAGCGGCGATTAATGACCGCATCCGTCAGAACTTGTCCGTTTTCTTTCCTGACGTTTCGCGTGTAAGCGCCAATGTGATATTCGTTCACCGCCCTGACGTTACTGGCGCTGACATGGCGACCGTCCACCTTGGGGTGACCGTAAGGCATGGGTTTATCTTCAAGGCTCTTGTAGCCCTTCGTGTTTTCTTCTGCCGGGTACAATCCGCCATTCAGCACAATGCCGTCACGGACAGGCACGACGTTTTTCACGACGATGTGCTCTGCGCCATTAATGGTTTCAGTGGTGATGTTTGAAGCGGAGTTGATGACCGACAGCACGTTTACGCAGATGCGTGACATGCTGTGTCCTCATTGGTGGATTTAAGGAAATAAAAAACCCGCCGGAGCGGGTTTCTTTCATTCTTCGAAGTCTATGTCTAATTCATCGCCCGGGTAGGATACAGAGTAGGCTTCTGCAATTGCTTGCTCTCCTTGCATTCTCAGGCTTTTAATCCTTTTAGCAGTTAACTTCGCCCAGTTGTTCATGGCGTCCTGCTTTAGAAAGCAGTAATGATCGTCATTACTTTCGATTAAAACCCAACCAAATTCGCACAGCGAATTACCTACTTCACGAATGAAGCCCGGGTGAATATTGGATCGGTTAGATATTCTTCGCATCGTCTCTTTAGAGATTTTGTATCGGGTAATGACCTTGCTTTTTTCTTTAGCATATTCATCAAGGTTCAAAATAATGAGCTTTGCAGTGCCCTCTGGAGAGATACGAATTCTTGACATTTTTAAATCCTCTAATGAGTTGAAAGGGTTTCTACCAGCTAAACCAATCAGCTGATAGAAACAACCTAACACCTGAGAATCATGATATCAAGTTGTCAATTTTGAAAGTTAACTTACATATTAACAGCCCATGAACACCTTTCATTGGCAAGCCTATCCTTTAGGCCTTCATTGAAAATTTTACCATCATCGTTGAGAAGAACTGGTATCTGGCTGCAGTAGCAGTGATAGCGGTTTCCGTCACGGCTATACCACTCACGCACCTCGTCAACAGTTCGCGTTTTCCCGTGCCAGAAAGCATGAGTTGTTCGCGTTGTTGGCTTTAAGGCTGAAAGGTGCAGTAACGCGGTATTCAGTCCAAGCCGTTCCTTTGACCATTCTGTTTCATTCCATTGAGCCTCACGCAAAGCGCCAACCTGCTCGGTCTGCGCCATGTTCTTGGCTCGGGACATCGATACATCAAGCCGCTTGCTGACGATCCGCGATGTTTCCCGAGGATTTATGCCCCGGCCAATAGCATCTGAAATCACATTAGCCAAGTCACCGCGAGCTTTGTCGGACTCCAGAAGCCAGTCGCTATAAGTTGATACGTACGCGGCGGCCACTTGGTTTTGATATGCAGGACTGCTGAGCAGCTGCGCCAGCGTGGTCTGCTGTTCGTAAATCGGCGACTGCACTGACAGATTCGTAAATGCCTGATGCGTGCCGCGCTCATATTCGTCAGAAACGTAGCTCAGCGCCCACAGGTTGTTGCTGCCCCCCTCAAGCAATGCATCATCAAGGATGATTTGGATGCGCTGCAGCAGGTCAGCCAGTTGAGTTGCGGACATGTCGTAGATGTACGCGCCTGCATTCACCTGGTAGATGACGTTTCCGTGCACCGCATGTGATTGCTGGTTGGTGCCACGCTCCCTGCCAGTTAGCCGCTCATCGAACAACTGCTTTAACGCTACCTTGATTCGGTAGTAGCGGTCGTCGATGTCGCGGAACATCCGGTTAACTGGCCTGGCGGATTGTGTCGGATCTGCCTTGTTGCGGGGAATTACCGGCGTTCGGATTAGCTGAAGGGTCGTCATCTGTCAGCGGATCCTTATCGTTTAGCTTATCGTCAGGGTTTGGCTGTTTCGATTCAGGCAGCGGCTCAAGCTCTCCAACAGCGCGAATCTCGTTCTGTTCAATAGCCGGGGTGCCGTAAGCGGCCTGTGTTTTCTGTGCAACGTCTGCCATTGCCTGCATGTTGGCGATCTTCTCTTTCTCGCTCGGGGCGAGTAAGTCAGACCAGGCCAACGTGACCTCGCCGGATGATGGCGGCTCAATCGCTCCCATCGTCCACAGGCGTTCAAGCAGCGTGGTCACCACTGAGGTCATGAACCCCCACCGGCGGCCATTGCAGCGCTTCGCCCAGTCGGCCTTGTCTTCGTCAGAAGCAAGTCGCCCGGTCTGCTGCCCAAACTGAATGGTGAACGGACATTGAATTGATGCGGCGAATTCGTTGGCGGTGACTGTCCAAGTCGGCTCAGGATCGGCTGCGGCCACAGATAGAACAGAGGTTGTGCCTGACTGAGTTACCAGCGCTGAATCAGTACCCCGGTTCAGCTTCTGCATCTTCTCGTTCATCGCCTCGCCGATGTTGGCGTAGCCTGCCTTTTCTGCCTGCGCCGCTATAGCCTGCATATCGGTTGCAGCATCGAAGCTTATGCCCAACTGGCGGCTGGCGTTTTTCAGGAAGCCTTCAGAGCTACCGCCGGATACCTTCTCTAAGTCGAGAAGTTTGTTGTATCCAGCACGCAGGAAAGGAATGCCGGAAAGCATGTTCTCATCTTCAGAGCCTTCACTCAGGATGATGATGCGCTCAGGGTGCACCGTAACGCCGCGCACAACGCCATAGGTGCCATCGTCGCCCACAGGCTGCTCGTTGAAGTTGTAGCTGAGCGGCTGACTGTAGGTTTCCGACATCGTGTCAGTGTCAAAGTTACCAGGCTTCACCTGCGATTCCCATGCGGGGATCAGCTTCACAATGGCTTTGTCTTTGAGCTTTCCGACAACGTTCCGGTCTACTGGCTGGCTCCACTCACGACCATCTCGAAACTGGATTAGGATTGCCGAGTACCGGCCAATCAGGTTTCGGCGATCTGCATCCTTAATTTTCGGCCAATGCTTCTTCAGCAGCTTGGTGACCTGCTTTTCCCAGTCGGTGGTTTTGGTCGCCTCTTTGGCTTCGTCGCCATCGATGATAGTGGGATGATCAACCCAGCAGGTATCAAGCAGTTTATGAACCGCGGCGTGAGCAACAGCGTTGCGCTCGTAGGCGCGGTAATACTGCTCAAATCCAATCTGATCGGGATAGCCGAACTCATCCCATAATTTGGTTCGCTTGGTGTTGCCATTAACCCCGGCATAAAGGGAGCGCAGACGCCCCACGGTAGCGGCCAGCGCGTTTACGAGGAAGCTTTCCCCCGGTTTTAATTCACTCACTGGTGCTCCTTAGAAGAAGATTGCGCCGGTATTTTTGTGCTTGATGTAACCGTCCAGCCCGTAACGAGCCGCATCCCAGCAGTGGTTGTGCTTATCCTCAATTACAGGAAGCACCTCGCCAGTTACGCGGTCTGTTTTGTAGGAATAAAGGCGAGCCTCTTTGGCTGTCTCTTTGCAGCGTGAATGGATTACGATCTGCTTGAATCCGCGCAGGCAGGTTATGCCGTCCTCAACACTCCCCTGCCACTTTTGGGCGGATGAAATGTTGAAGCCTTGATTCTTGATATGGCTGATTGTTTCAGGGCGGGAGTTATCCGCCTTGATAGGCCATTTGCGTGATTGAGGGACGCCAGGGTATTTGGCGTCATCGGTAACTTTCCACTCTTCGAGCTGCCTTGGCTTGGCCTCATCCTTGCCGGCATAAAACTTCCACATGTCATCAAGCTCAACGCCAGTCCCATAGGCTTCATGCTCGATGTACAGGCAGTTATCGAGGATGAACATGCGCAGCAGCGTGCTTGGGTCTTTCGCAAAGCCGAAGTCAGCACCGAATAGCAGCCTCTCAGCCTTCTGCCACAGGTCTGATGCGAAGTCCTGAACCACATAGCGGTTAGCCAGCACCTGCTTGTCAGAGTTTTCAAGGTAAGCGCCTTCCCAGATCCACGCATAATCGGCGTAATCGAGGTTAGCCAAATCCTCCAGCCGCTCTTCCTCAAGCACTTCAGGGAACCATGGGTTATCGCCATAATTCATCTCAACGATCATTGAGCTTTTTGGCGGGTTCTTCCTGAACATCTTATCGGTGGCGCTGCCGTCCTTCTCCGGGTTCCATGTAACCCAGATTTCAGAACCCTTTTCACGGACGGTCGGGCGAAGTTTCTTCCAGGCAGTGGATGAAACTGATTCAGCCTCATCAACCCAGGCGACTAAAATGCGCGCTTTGGATTTAATGCTGTCCAGGTTGTGGCGCAGGCCGCAGAAAACGTAACTCACACGGCGATTCTTGGTGCGGATGTACTTCTCACCAATATCGAAATAGTCATCCAGCCACGGCACAGAGCGTATCGCCTGTTTGACCTCCTCCATTGAGGACTCTTCGAGCGAGTTCATGTACTCACGCCCGCAGAGGATAACGCCACTCCTACCGCTCTCCGCAGCTTCGTATGCCTTCACTGCGCTCATCAGGGCAAACGTTCTGGTCTTTGCAGATCCGCGTCCACCATGGGCACCGCGATAACGCACATCTGGTGTAGCGAAGACAGGAACTAGCTTGGCGGGGATAGGCAGATCAACCTGATTTTCCATTAGTTGGCTCTACCCCTACCAGTCTGATTGTTGTCGGCCGCTGGCTCATGCTGCCATCAGGGCTGGTGTGCTCAACCTTCTGCCGGTTGGTGTATGCATCGCCAACCTCTTTAGCTGCCTGCTCTATCAGGGATGAAGCCAGCGCCATGTTTCGCATCGATTCGGCCTTGGTCATCATTCGGTCAAGCGCGCGCAGTCGATAGGCCTTGTTGGCGATCGGGATGTCGGTGATTTCGGTCTGAAATCGGGTGCGTGTGGCTTTAAATAGTTCGACCCACTTCTCTGCCAGACCTTTGCCGCTAGCCTTTGTGGGGTCGTGTGATTCGACCTGCTGACGCGTGATCTTCAGCTTGAATTCTTTCTGGACTTCATCGACCACCTGAGACGGCGTGTCGTAACATGCCAAGGCCTGAACGATGAAGGCTTTCACTTCTGGTTTCAGTGTCGCCATTGCTCACCATCCGTCCTAATCAGTCTGAAGTTATGCCAGTTTCATAAGGCACGTTCCGCATGCCCTGGCTATGTCGATTTTTGCCACCTCCGCAGGATGAGCGGCGGCATTAATTAGTTCCTGCACATCAGCGCTTGCACCATATCTGCGAACCACTCCAGTGAACTCCTCCACATCATGTCCACGCATGCAGAGCTTAGGGTCGCCATCCCTTGTGAACTTCGGTGCGCCAAACTCATCGGTAGCCTGGGTAATGTGATAAAGCTCATGCTCTACCAGTGCACAGAATTCGAGGTCGCTGCATTGTGAGCAGAAGTCACCAGCCAGCGTGATGATGAAATCTGGCTTATGGTCAAACCACTCATAGAGCTGCTGTTCCATTCTGGCCTTCTGCCATCCGCCGGCGCGCATCATTACCTCTTCAGCCTGACCTAGTACGGTACGACCCTGTTTGGTGAATGCGGTTGCTGCCCACATGAAAGCAATGTCAGCCTCAAGCAGGTGAAGATGATCCGGGTTATGCAGCACACCATCTTCACTGATGATTTGCTCTACAACCCACTCATGGACGCCAGTAGCAGGGATGAGTTTGATGTACGGTGCGAACTCTTCTATAAATTCGACTGGAGGGTGTGGGCGACTAATGATTGCATCATGCTTACCCATATTCACTCCATTAAAAAACCGCCCGTAGGCGGCTTAGGTTTTTTCAATAGCTTATCCGTGGATGACAAAGAGAGATTTACAGTACGGACAAAGCAAAGCCTGCTCTCTCGAAACTTTTGCAATAGGATGCTTGGAAGATTTCCCGCAGTTTGGACACTTAGCGTCAGTATTTATTCTGGCGATACGGTCCATTACTTGACTGAAGTAGGACATGGTAATCGGCCTTTTTTGTGAATGAGCCTAACTATAACATCATTGGTTGTTTTTTAATCTAAATGATTCCTACTGATGTTACACCACATCTTTTTCTGGGCGGGCTCTCCCATTCCCTCAAGCCAGTGAAGCCAAATATGTTTAACATCGGGTGCGCTCGC
This sequence comes from Pantoea sp. alder81, assembly GCF_020179835.1. Taxonomy (GTDB): domain Bacteria; phylum Pseudomonadota; class Gammaproteobacteria; order Enterobacterales; family Enterobacteriaceae; genus Pantoea. The sequence goes on from NZ_JAIUDA010000009.1 coordinate 16,038, forward strand.
AAATGCGCCCTAAAATGACTGGCGATAATCAGGAGCTAGCATCACCTACTCATCTTTAGCGTATTCGCTTATATCGCTCCACTTTGACCACTGTCCCTTTCAGCAGTGGTATTCTCTTCTAAGAGAAACAATGAATGGCGGCCAAGTGATGCTTACCAGTAAACAGAACAACGCTTTAAAAATCATGATGGCTCTGAATGAGGATGAGATTACAACTGTCAGAGATTTATCTTCATCTGTTTCACTCTCTGTTAGTTACCTTGAGAGTATGGTCGCAGTACTAAGAAATGAAGGTTTGGTTAAGGGGACGGCCGGCATGTATGGCGGCTATTCACTTTCCCGCAGCCCTTCCAGCATTACCGTGGCTGACATTTTAATTGCCTTCATTAAAGCAACTCCCCCTCATCCGGTGACCAAGGCTCTTACATCCGTTTCTCTTAGAGATTTGCAGGATTCTATTCAATTTCCTAAGTCTCAAGCATAGAGGCCTAAATCGCGCTTTCTGTATCATTTGCACTGTTCGGAGATGTACTGCTGCAATCCGGCTATTTGCTTTCCGGCGATTTCGATACGGCTTCTGAGGGTCCAATAATTTCGCTCAGCGGCGTCAGCAAGTCGGGGGCTGGCTGCATCATCCACGCCGGCGGTGCCGGTGGCGTTTGTCGCGGGACACTTTGCGTTGAGCTGCAGCCGACGTTTGCCAGTAGCAACATCATCATGCAGCAGATCGATAGTCGCCTGAGCATCGGCTAATTCCTTCGTGTATTTCGCATCGAGAGCAGCAACGTCGCGCTGACGCACCTGCATGTCATCTATGGTGGCGTTAGCCAAGTTAAGAGCATCAGATGCTTTATCGCGCTGAGCTTTGTAGTCGATGGCGTCGCCGCGATAAATGGCAGTCTGCACACCCAGCACAGCAACGAGCCCTAGCAAAATTGCGATAATTATGGCTTCAGCTTTAAAGGTCATTCGCGCTTTCCGCCAGGCAGAGAGAACGCTCCATGTCGCGGCGATTCATCAGGCCTTTCCACTTCATGCCACCGGCGTATACCCAGCGACGAAGCTCTTCGCATGCTCCAGCCTGGTCGCCAGCGTTAAGCTTTTTCAGGAGAGTGGACTTGGAGAATGCTGACGTGCCGACGTTATAGGTGAAACTGTAGAGCGCGGCGCGCGGATATTCACCCAGCGGCACCTTGACCATGGAGTCGACAGTCTTCTTAACCGGCTGCAAATCATTCCACATCAGGCGATCGCATTCCCGGTCGGTGTATTTGCGGCCTTTCACGATATCGCTGCCAGTATGTCCGTCGCAGACAGTCCACACTCCAGCGACATCTTTGTAAGGCTCGTACACTCGACCTTCTACCCCATCCTTTCCGCCAAGGAATACCGTAGCGATAAGCATGGCTCCGCCGCCGGCAGCAGCAATAAGCCTGTTGCGCAGTGTGTTAGACATTGCCATTGGGTTAATCCTCGGTGAGGTCGGGCGCGGTGGGCCAGCGTTGAAGCGCTTTAATCTGCGCCATTGTGGCCTTGCGCTTGTAATACCAGTTGATGCCGAGCGTGAATAGCGCAACCAGAATACCGGCCAGCACGCCAACAGCACTCCATTCATCGGGACTTAACCGGGTCAGCAGACCGTTGGCAATGGTCCCGGCAGATGCGCCGTATGCCGCGCCTGATGCCAGTTTGCTCATATCGATACTCATATACACCTCGCTGTTCGCTTGGTGCCGCCTGTAGTCGTAAGAAAAGTGCGCGCATCCCCACACAGCAATGAGGGTCTGAATAAGTTTTGGGATGGCGCAAAAAAGAAAAGGCCCGCCAAGGCGAGCCCATAAATATTTTTGATTAAATAGCCTGCGAATGATGCCGATAACTCTAGTTTGGAATTATCATATATCCGCGCTTAGCGAGAACATGCCCCACATTTTGATTGGCAAGGATTCCCAACATGTTAAAAAAAATAACTCTTATATCTGCACTGACTGTTTCAGCATTTTCTCAGCAAGCTCAAGCTGCTGACGCAATTGATGGCTGGACGTATATAAGCAACACTGCCAACTCTAATTTTTATGTCAAAAACGGCACCCTTAAACAAAAACAAGGTGTGCGCTCAATGCTCATACAACAAGTTCCTAGCTCAAAAACCAGTAACGATGAGGTTTTGTTTAGGCGAGTGTCCATCCCTGTTCAGGCATGCCTGGACGAGTATGGCGAAATCTCAATGTATGACTTAGGTGGTAGATTGGTAGCTAAGTTTGATTACGTAAAAGGCGGATCGAGCGTTGCTGCATTTACTGCTGACCTAATGTGTATCGATGCGGACAAGCCACTGAAGTAAATTCATATTAAAAAAGCGCCTTCGGTTGGTAGCCGCGGCGCCTTTATGTCACTCACTGTGAAGGAAATTGCTCAGTACGCTTTACTTCCCGAGCGTATAACGAATATGCCAGGTACTATGCCCTTTGTCTTTAGCTATTCGTGCTATTCATTCTCTTCACGCTGCCATTTTAGGAATCTCTTTCTCCATTTCGCGCTTAATTGCGTAAAACATTTCTCCTTCGAGGATATCTAGCGCCCATTTCATTCTGTTTCGTGCTTCCTTCTGGCTGATGCCGGTGAAGTAAATCAGCGATGAACCGATATTTTGCACGCTCTTGCGCTTGCAGTATCGTAATCTGGCTACGTTTCGAACCGGGTTATCCTTACCGAACGTCTTCACCATGACAGATTCAACGAAGGCAGCATCATCTGATTCTTTGGCGAGAGCGATGATGTTTGCTGTTGAGGTTTGCGGCATAAGCAGGTCGCGGGCTTTGCGAAATAACTCCTCACCACGCAGGCCTTCACAGTGCAGCTCTGACACGATTTTCTCTATCTGCTTACCCTTCTGCTCACTCCATTCGCAGCGCATCATCAGGCGGCCGATGACGTTCACTTCACCGCGGTCGTAATCTTCATTGCCGAGGTGCTGACCCCATACGGTGAGCATGTGACGAACCCATGCCTGTTGCGAGGTGTTGATGGTCTTCCAGCCATTGCCAAACAGTCGGCGCATGTCAGCAGAGCTACGTACACCGGCAAGCCTGACGATTTGCTGAAAGTCTCGTTCAATGCGCATGCTTTGGCCCTCTCAGTTTCAGCTCTAATCTCAGGAGTCGGTAGTTACTCTCATACATGCCAGGCACCCGCATAATCCTTAGCCGGAACCATTTCTTTTTCAGGGATTCAATCATGCTGCCTGCTCCATCTCAGTGATGATGATTTCCAGCCTGCCGCCTTTCACCACTTCGCAGCGCACCATACGCACGTCATCAATGAGGCTGTCGTCAGCTATGACGCCTGCATGGGTGAGTGAGTCGAGGGGAGCTTTGAATAGGTTGTCGAGGTCACGCCGGGCGCGTGTAGGTGGATAAGCGAGAATTTTTACTTTGAGCCTGCCGGCCAGTTGGTATTGCTGATTTGATTCGGTGATTTGCTGAGTTACTGCTGAGGTGTATTCCCTTCCCTTTTTGCTTTTTATCTTTCGACCGCGGAAGACTGAGAAAAGGTGATTATTTCCTGGCGGCCAGGGTAGCGTTATCCTGTATTCGTTCATCGCTTTAGCTTGCCCTCTTCAAGTAGTGCGCTCTGCGTCCTGATTACGCCCTCGAGGTGAGCGAGTCGTGTCTCGGTTATTTCACAGTGACGCGTGCGGCGATCAATCTCGTCATGGCATGCTGAACAAGCCCATGCGCCGAACAGGTCATCAGGCTTCATTCCGGTGCCACAAATACCAGGCATACGGTAATGCGCGAGAACTGTTGTTTCAGGATTGCCGTTGCAGATACCGACTAACCTGACCTGGCATTCCCTGCCCCGCGCTTCTTTACGTAATTTACTCATCGTCCACTCCCATTAGTCCGTTCGGATCTGACGCCCATATTTCTTCGACGCAACTTTCGCAACAGTAAGTCTCTGCATCGGCCAGGGTAATGCCACAGAACACGCAGACCAAAGCAGATTGCTCGCCAGCGCCAGTGGGCTGATTTGATGGGGTTGTGTTGCTCATACTCTTCCCACTTGAGGTCGGTTTCACAGGACTCACATGCGACTCCATACCAATGCTTGTCTTCACTGGTGAGGGTGGTGTGGCAGCGGTGGCAGCGTTCATGACCAGCATTTCTGCTCATAGGTGTGGTCTCTCCGGGGTGGATAATTACCTTCAGGCAGCAGCGCGCTGACCAGCCATAAGCGGGGATCGGTTGCTAATGTCTTTCGGGTTTGGATGTTGCGAGATTTGTAGCGGGAAATGATCTCGTTGGCAGTGGCTGTGTCTACAGGCTCGTGTGAGAACCATGTTGATTTCATCTGGCCCTTCTCCTGCTATCAGTTGCGTGGTGCCTGATTTGTGAAATCAATGCTGGCGTTTTTTTCAGTCCGAGGAATGTTGCTTTTGCATTGATGGACATCTGGCTCTTGCCAAGCAGGTCGGCGAGTAAGGCTGTCGGGGTTGATGGATATTCGTTGCAGAGGATTTCTATTTCCTCTCTGCGCCAGTGGCGTTTAGGCATTTTGTTTGTCCTTGAGTTTTTGATATTCGCTATCGTGTGGAATGGTCAGCGCCAGTCCGAATTGCGCGCACCACTGCTCAACCTGAGTCAGGAAGAAATGCATATCTCCGGTATCGAGGCTGGATGTGTGGCGTGGTTCGTAGTTGGTGACCTTTTCGCCGGTAACGAAGTCGGTGTAGGTGATTTCTTCGCAGCCAAGGTAAGTTCGCTTGAGGTTGCGCTTTACCCAGTCAGGTGTGGCGTCGCTGCGTCCGGATTTAATGAGGTATTCACTGATTTCGCCAAACCACATATGGGCCAGGCTGTTCTGCGATAGGCTGCGTTTTTCTTTCCATGGCTTGAGGGTAAGACGGTAGCATTCGCCGGATTCGAGCAGAGGTTGAAGCTGTTTTCCGATAGCGCTGAAGTTTGCCTTATGAAGTCTAACGCCCTCTTTTGGTATCTTCATAGCATTACTGATATGATTCGTAATTGCCTAACTTAAGGTTATGAAATACATTTAATCGTTGCGCTATAGAACTAATAACTTTATGAGAATTCATTTTAAGATACATTTCAGGAGCTCCAATGTCAGTATCAAAAGATTTTCTGATGTCAGTTTATGAAAGATGTAATGAACACATAAAAGAGCAGTCTTCTAAAAGAGATCAAACCATCGCTTTCTATCTTGTTATCTTATCGTTTTACATTGGTTCATATACTTCCTTCAGTAAAATGATATCCAGCCAATATTCAGCTATATTTTTAAATTTAGTTATATGTATGATTGGAGGGATGACAATAAGAACCCTCTCTGGGTTGCGATCATGGCAAATGCAATACACCGACTCGGCCCTAGCACTTAACAAAATACTTGCAAGGGATAAACTTGATTTATGCGACGTTAACCAAAGCATAAGAAATTTCTTCCAAAAACAGAACCAAAGATATAGCAACATGAGTTTTGAAGGGATGTTAAAAGGTATTGAGAATAGAGTCATATTTTGTATGATTCTAATCTCAGGATTTCCGACTGCTATACTTGTCAAAGAGATTTTTGCACTATTGAAGGTTAACAATGATTTTTTGACTGCCTCCGTCAAGGTATTGGTCTATTGTACGTATGTCTTATACTATCTTTATAATACACGAAAGATTATACGCCATTCTGCTAACCAACCAACTTGGATTGTCAATTTTGAATAAGGTTATTTTCGAAAACAGCATGCTATCAGTCTCGGTCGATGAACTGGGTTACCTCAAGCTCCTTCAAAAAAATGGTGGGGTTGTAATAATACCTGTTTATCAAAATAAATACGCAATTATTCAACATTCAAGAAATGGTGAGGTTTTGTATGAGTTCCCTCGGGGATTCATTGAGCCTGGAGAAACCCATTTGATAGGGGGAGAAAGAGAACTCAAAGAAGAGCTAAACCTAGAATCCTCCAATAGTTATGTACTAGGGAGGCTTTCAACTGACTCAGGGTTAATATCGGACAAAATCCAAGCAATAATTTGTGAAGTTAATGATGTAAGTTCCCTCACCCCTCAAAAAGAAGAAGGTGTGATTTGTTGTAATTTCCACTCACTCGAAGAAATTATTGGTATGATTAAAGAGGGGTTAATTAAAGATAATTTTACCCTGGCGGCATTTATGCTGCTGATTGCTAACAATAAAAAATAATCAGTTAACACCTTAAGACAATATTTCTTTTTAAATACTGAATCCGAGAAACACTGATGTAATAAAATATCAGACCATTCTAATTATTACTTAAGTTACCCATTTGGTTTACATCCCAACTGCATTGCACTCTGTCGTCAAAAATCGTCCCTATGGTAGTAATCGCCACCATGTCGATAAACTCTCGTGCACACTTCGCCATAAGAGCCTGCTGCTAATACTTATCCCTTGGTCATGATTTGCCTCGCTTAATGGTGGCGCGGAGAAGCGCAACACCTTCTAATGCCTTCTCGGTGGTTGACGGGATGGAGAGCTTCAGTAGCTGCTTGCGCGGCTCCGGGATTTCTTCGCCAGCTTCGATGCGCTGTGACATCTTGCGCAGCTCGGAACGGCATTTCACGCGCAGCTCGGGTTCACTCAGGTTATTTGCGCGCATCATGCTGTACAGGCCGGTGACCATCCAGTATTCGGCGTTGCTGCCCCACGGATAGTCTTCTGCCGTAACGTAACCGCCACGCTTGGCGCAGTAGGTCATCACAAGCGAATACAGCGTGTCTTCGTCTGGCAGCCCAGCAGCGATAAATGAGCCCTTCTTGCACCATGCGATGAACTCACCAGGTGACGGCAGGAAAGGCGAACCGCTGGCACGCGCTTCACGCATACCGGCTGAAAGTTGCTGGCGATTGTGAATGCCGTTCTCTGCGAAAGCGGCGATCCACTGGCGCTTGGCTGCTGCTTCGTCCTCGGGGCGCTTCCATGCAGTACTGACCGATGCCGGGAAGACTTGCTTAAGGTTGCTGAACAGCGCGTCGACCAGGCGCTCAACGTCTTCATGCACGCCGCGATCGACAGGTTGTGGACCATCACCAGCGATGCGAGCCAGAGCGCCAGCATCACGATTCTGAATTGCTGTTACGAGGTTTCTCATAGGAATTCATTCTCCCAAGCATCGCGGCTGTTCCAGTGCTGGGCAGGTGCATTCACGGCCTGCTGCATTGGGCGCGCATGTTTGTTCTGATAACTGAGTTTTTGGCTGGCAGTGATAAACCAGTTTTTCGGCTTCTCATGAGAGAACTCGATGTCCAGTTTTTCCAGTTCGTATTTGAGGTCGATGTTTTTGTACAGCTTGCTCCAAGACGAGAAGTGATCGTGATTGAGCTTCACGACATTGCCTTCAAACGCATATCGGGATTCTTCGAATTCAACAGGGCGAGGAGCGGTAGCGACTGGTGTTTCTTTAGGTTCTATGACTGGTTCAAAAGAGTGACTGGTTATGGGGTCATCTGGTGCCCCACCCCCTCGGTCATCTGGTGCCCCACCCCCGGTCACCTCCTGACCCACCCCCTCGGGCATATCCTGACCGGGGACATCATCCGAATTGACGCTCTCAATTCGATTTCTTACAGGGTTATCAAGGGTGAGATAAAACAGGTTTGATTGGTTTAACTCACCGTTTCTGCGGAATTCCCTTCGCAGCATTCCCATATCTTCTAATGCCCTGATATGGTTTTTTACTGTTGACCGTCCGATCTCGCACTGGTCAGCAATATGCTGGTAAGAAGGCCAGCATTCACCTTTGTCGTTGGCGTTATCAGCCAGCTTAATCAGTACGAGCTTCCTCAGTGGATTGCCAACTCTGATGCCCATGGCTTTAGCCATCAAATTCATGCTCATAATAAGTCCAGATTAGAAAGGTATTGGCTCATCAACTGGTGGTAGCTGTGGTCCGTAAATACCAGCTGCTATCAGTTCTTTTTGTTGGGCTTCTCGCTCCCCACTAGCTCGGCGAAAGTGGGCGTGGTTTGAAGTTTCAATCCCGTAAGCTTTGCTGTCGTGAAGTACCAGAGCGCACCCGTGGTCAAACAACTGATGCTTCAACATTTCTACCCCAAGCCTCATCAGCCTTTCAGCAACTGCTAGACGATCGCCAAAAACAGAGATTCCGATGTCTTCGAAAAGGTCAGGCAAGTTGAGGTTGTTAAGGCTTTCAAAACTGATGATGTCGTATGTATCAGCCATCTCCTCAACAAGTGCGTTAGTAGCTGCCTGACAATGCGCATCTGCCTCACAAATTATTTCTTCCAAATCCTCTTGGAAAAATTCGCGGGATTCGTTAACCCTAAGTTCAGCTAACGCTTGGTGGATTGAGGCTTCCGATCCTGCGGGGTCATCGCAATGGAATGCAGCTTCAATTTTGAATGGCGCAGGAACGCCAGTAGCCGAAGATAATTCTTTTGCTCGCGTGGTCGGGCTTGTTGTGGTCATGCCGATTTTGTATATGCCAGGCATAAACTGATTGCTTAGAACATACACCCAACCTGCCATTCTGAATTCCGCAGGGATCTCCATGGTTTCAAGCATGTTGGGTTGCTTTTCAATTGCTCCTAAGTGCATACTTACTCCTGTGATTTGATCCAGTCATTTCGCATCAGGCTTCGAGCGTTCCAGCGCAAGAAGCCTTTTCTTTTCCCAACGCAGCTGCCACCGCTTGTCGGGCAACTTCTGCAATTAGGCTCGTTTCCCACACCTTCTCCAGCAGCACGAAAACCGTTGCCATATCGCGCAGGTTTAAGCGGCTTACCTTCGATTCATGCCATCCGGCTTCGTCAGCCAGAACGCGCTGGCCTTTATGCGTAAGACGGGAGCGAAGTTCTGTTTCCACTTCGTTGATTAACTTGCTGTTTCTTGCGTGTTCCATATTCGATAATTCCTTTTAGACGTTGATAGACGTGACAAAGCCGAAGCAGATGCCACGTTTGATGTGTTTGTTTAATTGGATTTCGCTTTTCAGCGACGTAGGACAGGAAGTCCGTTGTTAGAGAGCGGTGTTGCTTAGGCTGCTGATGCTCGCTGCGGTGCGAACACCAGGTTTTCTTTGTTGACCGGTACATAACCGGAGAAGTGCTTACTGGCTTCCTCGATTGCGGATGCTTTGCCCGGTGATGCGCGGCGGAATCCGTATGCAATCTGATCGAGGTAGCCAACGGACGTTTTGGCCAGAGCTGCAAGGCGAACCCAATCATCATTGGTTGCCTCTTTGCGCCAGCGGAGTAATTCGTTACCCATTGGTGCCTCCTTAAAATAACGAATTTAGTTTAGCGTTATGCTAAATGACAAGCAAGCATCATTTAGCATTTTGCATATTTATCGTATTGCTAAATGATGTGAGAATCAGTGGATGGAAAATAAAGACATTCGCAAAGCAAATCTGGAGCAAATGCTGGAAAAGCATCTGGCTACCAGTGGTAATACAAAGGCCAGTTTTGCTGAGCTTTTGGGTATTAGCGCGTCCCAATTCAGCCAGTTGCTGGGCGAAAAAAGCGTAAGGAATGTCGGCGATAAGATGGCGCGCAAGATAGAGGCGTCGCTGGGTTTACCTAATGGATGGTTAGACTCATTACACACAGCCGAATCAATTGATGCCAACGTAGCCAGCCCTCAGCCCTTCAAGCGCGGCGCAAGCTACCCTCTCATCAGTTGGGTTAGTGCTGGAGCTTGGTGTGAAGCCATAGAGCCATACACGCTAAGCGAGATCCTTGAGCGCTATGAGTCTAATGCTCATGTCGAAGGGGATGCTTTCTGGCTTCGCGTTAAGGGTGATTCCATGACCTCGCCCTATGGTCAAAGCATCCCTGAAGGGATGATGATTCTGGTCGATACCGGTAGAGAGCCAAAAAACGGAAGCCTGGTGGTGGCAAAACTCACTGATGCAAATGAGGCCACCTTCAAAAAGCTCGTTATCGATTCAGGCATAGGCAAGAAGTATTTGCAGCCACTCAATCCGCAGCAGGAAAGGATCGAGGTCAATGGCAACTGCAAAATCATTGGCGTGGCAATTGAGCAGCGTGGGAGCCTGATTTAAGGCTCAGTGGCCGGAAGAGACGTTTAGCTAAGGAGATGGCATGTCAGTTTATACGAAGATAGCAATACCGATGTTTTGCGTAGCGTTTGCAATGTTCATCCTTGCACGTAAGAAGCGCGACAAAAACTACATGATCCCAGGCTTTGTCCTGCTGGCTGCTGGCTTTGTGAATGCTGTGCTTGCTATTACGGCTGGATAGAGGCCGGAAGAGACGTTTGGGTGAAATCATTGAAGTTGACACAGACACGGTGAACTTACCATAATGGTAACTATAGTTAGTCGATACAATGCCGGGTTCACTGGATCAAGCTGCAAGATATCAAGTGGTCCTTTGTATGCAAATGACATCCTGAATGTCATTAATTCTGCAAAAATTGTCGTTGGCACAAGAAGATGCCAGAAGGATTTGAGGTATCTATCGAAGGACGCTGATGATCTTAAGGATATAATTGAGCACGCCGTTAAAAATGGAAGGTTCCATCAATCGGAATGGTGTGAACTAAGCTCGCCTGATACATGGGCTGCTTGTGACTCATATAAATGGGTTGAAAGGTGCTGGATTGAAGCTGCAAACAAAGAAATGGATTGTCATTTTTACATCAAGTTTTGCATTGGGAATGCAGGTAACGTAGTGATTACGGTCTCTTATCACACATCATAGAATAGGAGTAAGAATATGAAAAATAATAACTTATGCCCTATCTGTGGCGTAGGCAAACTATCCAGAAAGAGTGAAATGGATGAGGTTGTTTACAAAGGCGTGACAAAGCATGTAACTGCCAATTACTGCGTCTGTGACCATTGCCACGTTGAGCAGGCTGGCGCTACAGAGCTCAAGGCCAATAAAAGAATCATGAACGAGTTCAAAAAAGAAGTTGATGGCTTGCTAACGGGTAGAGAAGTTCTTGCCATAAGGACATCTTTGGGTATTACGCAAGACCAGGCATCATTAGTATTCGGCGGTGGCCCAAACGCTTTTACTAAATACGAGAATGACGATGTTTCTCAGTCTGAAGCGATGGACAAAATAATCAGGATGGCAGCCAGATTCCCACAAGTATTTTCAGAACTTTGCAATTTAGCTGGAGTGAAGCCAGTGGTGATTGAGGTTGAGGCAAAGATCGTTCAACATTCGGTGTTCACCTGGTCTGGAAGTGGTGAGGCAATGACTGCTCAAGCCGACGTTTTGGAGAGTGTCCATTGATTAGCAAGCAAAAGTTTAATCTGGAAAATTTCTGGGTTGACAGTTTTGAGCTTACACCAACTGAGGAACCAACCAAGACTGGTCAGCAGTTCTTCATGAATGCAACTTCAAATGTTTACTATACCGACAAGAATAAAAAAGACTTTCGTTTGTCCCTTTCTATTGAGTTACATAAAGACAAGAAATTCATTTTTAAAGCTTGCCAGATGGCAATAGTTAATTTTGAAGAGGATATGGATCTGGAGGAAGCAAAGGAAGCTATATCCACGGTTGGATCGGCCCAGCTTCTTTATCCATACCTTCGGGCATTTGCAATTGCCACATTGAAGCTTGCTGGACATGAAAAAATTAACCTGCCAGTTTTAATGTTTGACTGATTCAGGGATTTCATCCCAATCTAACCCGGCCACCGCGCCGGGTTTTTCATGCCTTCGATCTACCCGACCTGACCAGCTCCGCAGCATCCCGGCACACTCCCTTCCCGATCACGTTTGTTTCCAGCTGGCGCATCTCCTCCAGCTTCTCTGATATTGTGTACTCAGTAACAAGTTCATCCCGGAAACGTAGCTCCAGAACCGCTATGCCTACAGCGTTGGTGATCATCATTGCGCGCTCTTCGTCGATATCCATAGGTCACCTGTATGTTTTTTGCTCAATCCAGAGTATCACAACCGCCACTGAACGGGCGTTTTATGTGCCCATCCAAAAATAAAAAACCTTCTAAATCATTCTGCTAAACTCATGCCGGAAATTATTTAGCATTTTGCTATTGCCATGCATTTAGCATAACGCTAAATTACATCTCATCAGCAGGACGCTGGCTAGCAACGAAACGGATAGCAAGCTCTTTTAACAACGGTGACGGATCACCTACGTGGCTGAAAAGCCAATTAGTACCAAAGCGTGAGTTTTGGGATTGGATGAATGTCGGTAGTCCCCCTAACAGCTGGTAGGTGAGGTAACAGCTCACCTAGGCGACGACAGGGGGTGAAAATACGGCAAAGTCGAAGAACATCTTCGGACATCCAATCACCAAAATTCACTCAGGAGGTATCTATGACACGCAGAACTCAATTCACTGGTTCAGCTGCTGGTCGTCGCCGGGAACGCCGTGCAGGCCTCCAGAGCGAAGTCAGCAACAGTTCAGAAGTAATGCACCGCCCTACTCCAAATCGCGTTTTGCTGCAGTGCAAGCGACAGGTGACACCAAGCGTTAATCGCGCAGTAGACACCGAGACGGAGTATCACAAGCAGATTCTGGCGGGTGCGGCGAAGTACATCGGCGGTGAAGTGCAGGATGGGATGTGCTTACCGGAAATCGCGATTTTTGCCGCTGGCTATCGAACTGTCCGCAAGGGCGCGGTGCATATCACTAAGTGAGGTCAACGTGGCAATACACGCCAAATCAAACGGCTGGCTTATCGGCGGAAAAATCATTGAAGAGACGCCAACCAGTTGGATATTTCAGGCCATGGATGAAAAGCGCCCGAAAGTAATCGCCAAGAACGATCCGAAAAGTCAGGTGTTCGATGGTGATTCTGCGCTGGATGACGCCGAGTCGTGGCAGCAAGCAAATCGCAATAGTCGTCGTGGCTATCGCAAATCAAAAGACATCGTAACGGCGAGAGGTTGAGCATGAGCAATATCAAAACGTACACCTTAGATTATGACTGGAAGGCCGAGTTAACTGTCGAGATTGACCATGACATTGTTAACGATGCCTGGCTACGCGACATCAATGAATTCTGGAGCAATCACGAATGGCGTGAAGAGCGCCATGGCCTACTGAATGCAGTTTTAATCATGCTGGCACGGCATGTTATGCCGATGGTGTATGAGCTTGGCTACAACACTCACGGCGCGGTCAGTTTATTCGATTGGGATGATGGTAATGGTCAGGAAGGTTGGCCGCCAATGGACGGCTCGCACGGCATCAAAATAACGAACATTGATGTTGAAGGCGTGTTCGACGAAGACGATTTCACAATCAAGGCTGCCTAACCCGCAGCCTTTTTCATTCTGGAGCCACCCATGAGCAACACAGATAACGCCATAGTCTGGCTGGTCATTGTAGTGATTATGGTGTTTGGTTGGCTGAGTACGACGACTTGTTAATCAATTTATTTTAGGAAATCACATGGAAATCAAAGAGCTTCTGAATGAGATTCAGGAAACGGAACGGGCGATTTACAAGGTTAATGAGCTTATTGAGGTAGCAGGTAAATATAAGCTGCCCCTTGTCATTACAGCCTCAAATAACAGCGAATACCGCTCGTATGCTGACCAGGAGTTTCTGATGGAAGCTCTGACCATTCAGCGTACCAATGTCAATTTGAGGCTTGAGAAGTTGCTGGAGGCCAAGCAGGTGACTGAGCGTGTTTTGAGCGGGCTAATTGCTGAGTAAGGTGCCGTGTTAACGGCGTGGACGCAGCAGAACTTATAGAGGTGAGTATGCAAGCAATTGAAGTTCAGCGTGATGAATTGGGGTTCTGGACACACCCGAAATACTTTGAGCCAGCGAACGGTAATGAGTTCGGTGTGTTTGGGGAATTTGAAAAGTGGTTAGAGAGTAATGGGCTTGAGTCGTACACGCTCTCTCTTGAATGCGACCACAATCAGCAAGAGTTCGCCGAGAAGTACGCAGATGGCGATTATGACGCAGACGTGTCGCTTTGGGAACCGACAAAACCTGATGGTGACGGATGGTTTATAGGGTCGATTCACGACACTGAAGACGGACCTTATTGCATCTGGCTCCGCAACATCTAGCCCGCCCCGAGCGGGTTTCTTTTTGTCAGTAGTTCGGTAATGCCGGACATGAGGGAGTGAGTGATGAGTGAATTATTGAAAGGTGCGGATGGATTTAAGGCAACTGGTGGTCCTGCATTTCCACAAAGTGGTGCTACAGATGGCGATGGTGACATTTTTGAAAGCGACCGCATGGGCGGTGGAGGTATGACACTGCGCGATTATCTGGCAGCGAAGGCGATGCAAGGCGATTGGGCATGCCAATCCGACAGGGTGGGCAACGATATTGATATTGAGTTAATCAAAAAGCGCGCGGAGGTCTATTACTGCATGGCCGACGCAATGCTCGCGGCTCGTGCCAGTAACACCTGATAGGAGGGTGAGATGAAGATTTTAGTGCAGGTAACGCAAGAAGAGCTGGAAGAAATGGAAGTAGGCGAACAGGACTTACTGCGCAATGTTCTGGAAGACCTGGACAATGCGAGGTCTTATTCCGGCTTCAGCGTTGATGTTGAGGTAGTAGAGAGTCACGAATAGCAGCGCAATGCCTTCGCTGAGGGCATTTCGGTGCTAGTCACCACCGCCTTAGAGGGCTTCCAGAACCAGAAAGTATCATCCCTTATCGGCACCGCAATAGTGCCGTTCTTTTTCCAACACCAATCAACCACTTTCAGGAGCAATACCCATGATGAGCTATTCCATCGCGGGCGGCGTCAGCATGGGCGCTGCTCAGTTAAACGAGTCACAACTCGACCGAGTTATCGGTCGCATCCGCACCAGCGTTAAGAAAGGCTGGCGCTCAATTATGGACACTCTGAATCAGCCAGGTAACCCATGAAAAATCGCTACTTCACGAAGGCTCAGGAGCTTTCACGAGAGGCCCATCTCTTCGGCGACAAAGCGAAGTGGGCTATGGCAATGCAGCTTTTACGGAGGGCTACCCAATGAAGTTCCCGCAATCACGCACCGCTCTGATTTCATGGCACCGGCATTACCTGGTGCTGGCAAAAGAGAGTCGCAGTAATGGCGATCGCGAATCAGCGGCGCACCTTAATCAGATGGCAGCAGACACGCGCCGTCACATCACAATCCTTCATTCAAAGGCAGCAGCATGAGCGAAGAAGAAGCCATCTGGAAAGATTTTGTGCAGGGAATGCTTGGTGAACTGGCTGCCCCTATGACTTACGAGCAAGCCGCAAAGGATGCGATTGCAGACTTCCGCACGGAGCAACAACAAGACCGCATCCAATGGTGCGCCCATAACTAACACTGAGGTGTGAGATGAAATTTGAAAAAGCCATGAGAAAGAAAGCCAAGCTACGGCTGGCACTTACCGGGCCGAGTGGTTCAGGGAAAACCTACAGCGCATTGCTGGTAGCCAAAGGGATTGGCGGGAGGATTGCGGTGCTCGATACCGAGAAAGGTAGCGCCTCTCTCTATTCTGACGTTGCTGATTTTGACGTTCTGGAGTTAGAGCCACCATTCGCACCTGAGCGATTCATTGAAGCAATTATCGCGGCTGAACAAGCTGGTTATGACACGCTGGTTCTGGACAGTATCACGCATGAGTGGAGCGGCGTAGGCGGTTGCCTGGAGTTAGTAGACACGATTGCCAAAGCGAAATTTCGCGGCAACTCCTGGTCGGCGTGGAGTGAAATTAACCCGCGTCATCGCCTGTTCCTGGACGCAATTCTTCGTTCTCCAATGCACATCATCGCCACCATGCGAAGCAAGACAGAAACAGCACAGGTTGAAGAGAATGGACGCAAGAAAGTGGCGAAGCTTGGCATGAAATCAGAGCAGCGTGACGGCGTCGAATATGAATTCACTACCGTTCTCGATATCGGGCATGAGACGCACCATGCGATCGCCAGCAAAGACAGGACGAAGCTATTCAGTAACGCAGATCCGGTGGTGCTCGGTGAAGAGACAGGAAAGCAATTGCTTAACTGGTTGGAGTCAGGAGCAAACCCACTGGAAGAATCGCTGAAGGTATTTACTGAGGCGGCGCATACCGCAGCGGACATGGAATCGTTGAAGGCACTGTTTGAGGAAGCATGGCGCACGCTGCGCGGCAGTGAATATCAGGCGAAGGCTAAGGAAATATACGACCTGCGCAAATCAGATTTTGATAACAAAAGTGAGGCAGCGTAATGGCTAGTCGTGGAGTAAACAAAGTCATCCTTGTTGGGAATTTGGGGCAGAATCCAGAAGTTCGCTATATGCCGAACAACGGTGGTGCGGTCACAAATATCACTCTGGCAACGTCGGAGAGTTGGACCGATAAGGCCAGCGGACAGAAGAAAGAGATAACTGAATGGCACCGCGTGGTGCTGTTTGGAAAGCTGGCTGAAGTCGCTGGTGAGTATCTGCGTAAAGGCTCTCAGGTTTACATCGAAGGACAGCTAAAAACTCGCAAGTGGCAAGACCAAAGTGGGCAGGAGAAATACACCACTGAGGTTGTCGTCAATGTTGGCGGCACCATGCAGATGCTGGGTGGAAAACAGGAAGGTGGAACGGGAAACCGACAGCAGCAATCGCAGCAGCAGCGACAGGGTGGGCAATCTACTCCACAGGCGAATAACGAGCCGCCTATGGACTTTGACGACGACATCCCATTCTGATTTAACCAACCAATAAGGCCACCACCATGACTTCATCACCGGTACAACCGGCGTATTTCGCACGCCTGAATTCAGCTGACAGCGAGAGAGCGCGCCGCCAAAAGGAAGTGCTGGAAGGTGTCATGGCGGCCTTATCAGCAAGCAAAGAGGGAAAGGATCACCCTCAACTGCTGACACCTGAGCGAAGGGCTTCGCTCTACATTGGGCGGTTGGAGTTTAAATGGAATGACGCTATATCACGCCGACCGTTGCTGCCAGTTATTTACGTCACCGAGCCGCTGGAAGACTGGCGCGACTTTACGAACACGATACGAGGTCGCTTTGGTGCGACACGACAGGAGTGAACATGGCAGTTATTTGCGATTACTGCGGAAAGGATGCCGTGCTTGTCAGCGGAAAGGAAATGTACCCGCATCGTCCGGATTTGTTCGGGCTTCAGTTCTGGAAATGCTCGCCATGTTCAGCCTGGGTTGGTTGCCATAAACGCTCTAATGCTGTGCCACTTGGGAGGCTTGCCAATGCTGAACTACGCAAGGCCAAGAGCGCTGCACACGCAGTGTTCGACCCGATATGGAAGTCAGGGAGCAAGAGCAGAAGAGGTGCATATGAGTGGCTGAGCAAGCGCCTAAATTTGCCATTCAAAGATTGCCACATCGGCATGTTCAATGTTGAGCAATGCGCTGAAGTGGTGCGCGTATGCAATGAGCGGGCTGGCCTGTGGCCGGTTGGCGAATAAGGGGAAAGTATGAGCAAGCAATATGCTGAGCGCGATGCGATGGCACTGGATGAGGCGGGCGGTTATTACATGCGCCACGTTATGGCTATGACAGGAGAGAAATTGCACGGCAAGGGAGATATCGCCGCTGAACTCGGCTGGCGTGATATGCAGATTGCAGACTTGCAGCAAAAGCTGGAAGCCAGTGAAGCACTGATGCTGGCTATGCGTGATGATTCCCGTGAGTCGCGCTCGAAGCTGGAGTTGGTGGTGGCGGAGAACGTGACAATGAAAGAGAGTCGCAAGCGGTTGGGAGAATTCATCCTTGAAGAGATCGATGCTGACTACCCTCTAAATATGGATGTAAAAACCCCAGCTACTGATGCCATGGTCAATGAGATTCGCGCTGAAGGCATTGAAGCATGGATTTCAAGTCGCAATGGCGGCTGGAACGGAACCACAAAACAGGCTGAGGATTTCGCCAGCCAACTTCGCACCGATGCAGCTAAAGGTGGCAGCGATGATTAGCGATGAGCGCCTAAGAAAGATTCAGCATGACCTTGAATGCTGGCAGCAAGATTACGATGCCGTTTTTGATGCTGAAAACCACCGCCTTATGGGCGACGCTGCCAGTGCAATTACGGAGTTGCTTACACTGCGTAAACCATTCACACAGCCAATCGCGTGGATTCATCAAACCACCGGCGCAATGCTTAAAAACTCCGTGATTGAGGAAGTCAGAAAGCAATCATGCGTATGGATACCGCTCTACCGCAAGCCCACCGACAGCACCACTTGAGTGCTCACCTACCGATATCCGCGAAAGCGGTTTTTTCTTTTGTGGAGAATGAAAATGTCTGACATGGCAGATGAAGCAGCAGGCCTCGAAAGCTTCAACAACGATTTGGCTGTGAAGAATCGCCCGATACCCGCGCCACGATCGGAAATTTGTCGAAATGGCGATTGCGGCGAGCCATCACCTGAAGGGGCAAGCTATTGCAGTAAGGAATGCTGCGAGGATCATGGCAAGGAGTTGTGGGCGCAGCGGCACCGGAGGGTGGCATGATTCAACTCCATTGCGGAGACTGCTTTGATGTTCTGCCCACCATAGCGACTGGTAGTATCGACCTTGTTTGCGCTGACGTTCCATACGGTACCACGGAATGCAAATGGGATTCGGTTCTCGACCTCGAGCGCATGTGGTCAGAGCTTTATCGGGTTGCCAAGGAAAACGCGGCGATCGTCATCTTCTCCGCTCAGCCGTTCACAAGCGTTCTTGTCGCCAGCAACCTTAAGCACTGGCGCAGCGAGTGGATTTGGGAGAAAGGTAACGCCACCGGGTTCCTTAATTCCAAAAAGCAGCCGCTTCGGGCTCATGAGAACATTGAGGTTTTCTACCGCCGTCAGCCAACATACAACCCACAATTCACTCACGGGCATGAGCGCCGCACTAGTAAGCGGAAGTCGGTCAATTCAGAATGCTACGGAAAGGCTTACACCCTGACGGAATATGATTCAACTTCGCGGTACCCGCGCGATGTTCAGTTCTTCTCGAGCGACAAGCAAAAGGGAAATTACCATCCAACTCAAAAGCCAGTAGCATTGCTACGGTACCTGATTGAAACCTACAGCAACCCCGGGGAAACAGTCCTGGATTTCACTATGGGTAGCGGTACCGCTGGAGTGGCTTGCAAGCAATCAGGGCGTAACTTCATAGGTGTTGAGAAAGACCCAACCATTTACCAGGTGGCATGTGATCGCACCGGGTACCGCAACCTAGCAGTTTCAGCAGCCTAACCCCCCCTCGCCCAATTAACCTTTATCGCGCTCTGCGTGAGGAGTTGTTATGTCTGAAGAGAAGCAATATTTCGTAGTTTCAGTTAAATGGACTGAGCGGCGAGAGCCATACATCACGCTGTGGGGGCCAAACAATAGCGGGTACCGTGGGCGCATCGAAAATTCTGGGCGTTATAAACACTCAGATGTCATGAAGCATCTTGGTTACTACAACACCGGGCATCACACGCTAGCCGTTCCATGCGAACTGATAGAGCCGCTAGCAGTGGATATCAAGCCTGGTTGGTTTGATGGCGAAGGTGGAAAGTGGATTCCAAACAATAAGGCCAATTGGGACCTGATATTGGCAAATGTCATTGCCAAACCAAAGTATCCACCAAAACCACGATACCGCGGCGCACCTAAAAGCCATGTGTTCGAAGGATGACCACCACCTGCGACGAACCCATAACGCTCGGCGACCTGCTTCAGTGGGTTGCCCTAATTGCTTTAATCATCATCGCCTGGCTATGGCCTGAACCTAAGTAATGTTGCCATATAGCCACATCCCACCCGATTAACCCTATTTGTTGTCATATACCAACATCCGGAGAGCCAATGGAAAGCTATTCACTTTCTATGGATGAGGCGTGCGCGTTCCTAGGTATTTCCCGACCAACCTGCCAGCAGTGGATTAAAACCGGCAGGCTGGCGGCAACGCGCAAAGACCCGTCCAAACCCAAGTCACCCTACCTACTCACGCGTCAGGCATGTATTGCCGCACTCAATAATCCAATGCACACTGTCGCCGTGAGCGTGGCAGATGCACATGAGGAGAAATCAACATGTCGATCTTCCGCAGGGGCTCCGTCTGGTACGGGAGCTACACGACGCCAGGCGGCAAGCGCATTAAAGAATCTCTTGGCACAGAGGACAGAAAGCAAGCGCAGGAGCTACACGACCGCCGAAAGGCTGAGTTGTGGCGAATAGAGCGTCTCGGGGATTTCCCTGATGTGACGTTTGAAGAAGCCTGTATGCGCTGGTTTGAAGAGAAGGCGCACAAGAAGTCTATCGATGCTGACAAGGGCCGGATCGGATTCTGGCTCATGCATTTTGAAGGGGTATTGCTGAAGGACATCAGCGAAGCGAAGATTTATGCGGCCGTCAGCAAAATGACCAACCGTAAATCAGAGGAACGCTGGAACCAGCGTGCGGCCACGATGGCGAAGAAGGGAATGGATCTCGGTGCCTATAAGCCGGTGGCAGTTTCCACGTCGACCAAGGCCAAGCACCTTGCGCTGATGAAGGCGCTGATGCGCGCCGCAGAACGTGACTGGAAGTGGATCGAGAAGTCACCTGTCATAAAGGTGCCACAGGAAAGAAATAAGCGGGTGCGTTGGCTCGAACCCGCTGAAGCTCAGCGACTGATTGATGAATGCCCCGAACCCCTCAAGTCTACCGTAGAGTTTGCGCTGGCAACAGGCCTTCGCCGCTCTAACATCGTTGACCTGAAATGGCAGCAGATAGACCTGCAGAGGAAGGTGGCATGGATTTACCCGGAGGATAGCAAGTCAGGCAGAGCAATTGGCGTTGCCCTGAATGGCACAGCCGAGACCGTTCTGCGCAAACAGATTGGCCGGCATCACAACTGGGTATTCGTTCACACCGAATCAGCGAAGAGAAGTGACGGAACCACAACGGCGACCGTGCGTAAAACACGGGTGGATTCCAATACGGCATGGCGGGCAGCGTTAAAACGGGCAGGCATTGAGGATTTCCGTTTCCACGACCTGAGACACACATGGGCGAGCTGGCTTATTCAGGCCGGAGTGCCATTGTCGGCATTGCAGGAAATGGGCGGCTGGGAAAGTATCGAAATGGTGCAGCGTTATGCTCACCTTGCACCGAATCATTTAACGGAGCATGCGAGGCAAATTGATGCGATTTTTGGCAGTCGTGTCCCAAATATGTCCCATGGGGAAAATTTGAAAGTGGAGCGAGATAGGTAACTCGTTGATTTAGCTTGGCACGCCCTACAGGATTCGAACCTGTGACCTACGGCTTAGAAGGCCGGTGCTCTATCCAGCTGAGCTAAGGGCGCATAGTGGTTGCGTCGGATTATACGTTTGCACGCTCTCGCGTCAACGTTTTTGCCGCCCTGCGGCTCCAGAGTGTTGAATCATTGAACAATTCGTCCTGAAGACCGAGCAGTACGCCCCATATCGCGCGCCATCCGTCCTCAATACCCATGCCCAACACTCCCCTACCCTCAATGCCGCTTACGCCACTCACTCATCGACACCAGGTTACTCACCTCGCCAGCCTCCCCTTCCAGCTCGATCCCCTGCTGGGTAAACCGCGCATTATACTGCTCACGCAACGCATGCAGCTCCGCACTCTCCGGCTCCAGCTGCCGCAGAAATCCCAACGCTAACAACAGCTGCTGCCGCGAAATCAGCCCGGAAAATCCAGCTTTGGTCAAAATCCCATGCCAGCGCACTGCGTTCTCGTCGCTGCCATCGACAATCAACACCTGCCAGATCAGCATCACCGCTGCGCCGTTAGCCAGATGGGTTTCATTATCGCCCGCGATATAATCGGTGAACTCTTTCGCCGCATCCTTACCCATCAGCGACAGCATCGATTCGACATGCACCGGCGGCAGTTGCAGCCTTTTACTCAGCCCTTGCGCAGCATGGCGCGAACCGGCCGTCAGCAGTTGAAACCCTACAACAAACACCACCGCCAGCGTGGCGAGTATTAACCAAATCATCACGGCATCCACATAATTTCCTGAGGGACATAATACGCGCTAAGGCGGTCTCACGTCACTGCGGAAAGTCGTGAAACGCACGGGCGAAATGAATCTCTACCTGACAGCCGGACGCGCTTCTGACAGAATAGGCGCCAATCCCCGATTTAACTCTCTACAGATGGATTTCCTCTCTGATGGCAGCAAAAATTATTGACGGTAAAACGATTGCGCAGCAGGTGCGCCTTGAGGTTGCCGAAAAAGTACAGCAGCGTCTGGCAGCCGGTAAACGTGCACCAGGTTTGGCAGTGGTGTTGGTGGGTGAGAACCCCGCTTCGCAGATCTATGTCGCCAGCAAACGTCGCGCCTGTGATGAAGTGGGCTTTATCTCCCGCTCTTACGATCTGCCTGCGACCACCAGCGAAGCCGAACTGCTGGAACTGATCGATACGCTGAACAATGACAGCGAAATCGACGGTATTCTGGTTCAGCTGCCGCTGCCAGCCGGCATCGATAATGTCAAAGTGCTGGAACGTATCGTGCCGGACAAAGATGTCGATGGCTTCCATCCGTACAACATCGGTCGTCTGTGCCAGCGTGCGCCAAAGCTGCGTCCTTGTACGCCACGCGGCATCGTCACGCTGCTGGAGCGCTACAATATCGATACCTACGGCCTGAACGCCGTGGTGGTTGGCGCATCCAATATCGTTGGTCGTCCGATGAGCATGGAGCTGCTGCTGGCGGGCTGCACCACCACCGTTACGCACCGTTTCACCAAAGATTTGCGTCATCACGTTGAGCATGCCGATCTGCTGGTGGTGGCGGTTGGTAAACCGGGCTTTATTCCGGGTGACTGGATCAAGCCAGGCGCGGTGGTGATTGATGTTGGCATCAATCGTCTGGAGAGCGGTAAAGTGGTGGGCGATGTGGATTTCGCGAGTGCTTCTGAGCGTGCGTCTTATATCACCCCGGTTCCCGGTGGCGTCGGTCCAATGACTGTCGCAACCCTGATTCAAAATACATTAGTCGCGTGCGAAGAGTATCACGACGTGGAGGAGGCATAATGGCCAGTTTTTCTTTGGGCGAACATGCTCACGTTGATTTGTGTGACCTGCTGAAACTTGAAGGTTGGGTACAGAGCGGTGCGCAGGCAAAAGTGGCCATCGCGGATGGCGAAGTGCGTGTTGATGGCGCAATCGAAACGCGTAAGCGCTGCAAGATTGTGGCAGGCCAGACAGTTGAGTTCGCCGGTTTTAAAATTACCGTTGTAGCTTAAGCGTTCAGGCAAAGAAAAAGGGGCGAACTGTGGTTCGCCCCTTTTGCTATTGTGCAGCCTGGAAAATGAGATACGCATGATTGCGTACCCTACAATCTGCGGCTGGTGAATCCAGGTACGCATAAATGCGTACCCTACAATTTTCGGTCTGGGTGCCGATAAACGCGCACCCGACGATATTACTTACGACGCCAGCTCGAACCCTGCGGACCATCTTCCACAATCACGCCCAGCTCGTTCAGCTTGTCACGCGCAATATCCGCCTGTGCCCAATCTTTTGCGGCACGCGCATCAGAACGCGCTTTGACCCAATGCTCGATTTCCGCCACTTCGTCATCATTCACCTGCGCACTGCTCTGCAGGAACTGCTCTGGATCCTGTTGCAGGATGCCGAGCACGTTCGCCAACTGACGCAGTTTCGCAGCCAGCGCATCTGCAGCCGCTTTATCTTCGGTTTTCAGGCGATTGACTTCACGCGCCATGTCGAAGAATGCCGAGTAAGCTTCCGGCGTGTTGAAGTCGTCATCCATTGCGGTACGGAAGCGCGCTTCAAACTCTTCGCCGCCTGCTGGCGTGGCGCTGGCATCGGTATGACGCAGCGCGGTGTAAAGACGCTCCAGTGCCGCACGTGCCTGATTAAGGTTATCTTCGCCATAGTTAAGCTGGCTGCGATAGTGGCCCGACATCAGGAAGTAACGCACGGTTTCGGCATCGTAATGCTTAAGCACGTCACGCACGGTGAAGAAGTTGCCGAGCGATTTCGACATCTTCTCGCGGTCGATCATCACCATACCGGAGTGCATCCAGTAGTTGACGTACTCGCCATCGTGCGCACAGGTTGACTGCGCCACTTCGTTTTCATGGTGCGGGAACATCAGATCCGATCCGCCGCCGTGGATATCGAAGTGGTTGCCGAGCTGTTTGCAGTTCATCGCAGAACACTCGATGTGCCAGCCCGGACGACCGTTGCCCCACGGCGAATTCCACGCGGGCTCGTTAGGTTTGGACATTTTCCACAACACGAAGTCCATCGGGTTGCGTTTGATTTCGGTGATTTCAACGCGCGCGCCCGCCTGCAGCTGAGTAAGATCCTGACGTGACAGCACGCCGTAACCTTTGTCACTCAGCACATCGAACATCACGTCGCCGTTGTCCGCCACATAAGCGTGCTTACGCTCGATTAAACGCTCGACCAGTTCGATGATTTCAGGGATATGGCGCGTGGCACGCGGCTCCAGATCCGGCGGTAGAATGCCCAATGCGTCAAAATCTTTGTGCATTTCAGCGATCATACGGTTGGTCAGCGTTTCGATGCTCTCACCGTTCTCGTTGGCACGATTGATGATCTTGTCTTCAATATCGGTAATGTTACGCACATATTTGAGCTGATAGCCCACATAGCGCAGATAACGTGACACCACATCAAATGCAACGAAGGTACGCCCATGACCGATATGACAAAGGTCATAAACCGTAATTCCACAGACGTACATGCCGATCTGACCAGCGTGGATCGGTTTGAATTCCTCTTTCTGACGGCTCAGGGTGTTATAGATCTTCAGCATTGAACGATTCCGTTATTTACGTTTGCGGGATACGCCTTTCCGGCGTAGCTGGGTATTGTGCCGTATTTTTCTCAGTTGTGCATCGCTCGCTTACCTTCTGTGGCTGCCTTACTGACGAGCCATCGGAATTTGTGATATAAGAGGCGTCTACAAAAATGCCCCGCCGCTTAGCAGGCGCGGCAGTTGATACTGACGACACCCGTAACAGGACGAATATAATGGTCACTTTCCAGACGAACCATGGCGACATCGTAATCAAAACCTTCGATGACAAAGCGCCGGCTACCGTGAAAAACTTCCTGGACTACTGCCGTGAAGGTTTCTACGACAACACCATCTTCCACCGTGTTATCAACGGTTTCATGGTTCAGGGCGGCGGTTTCGAGCCTGGCATGAAGCAGAAAGACACCAAAGAAGACATTCGTAACGAAGCCAACAACGGTCTGAAGAACACCAAAGGTACGCTGGCAATGGCCCGTACTCAGGCGCCACACTCAGCGACTGCACAGTTCTTCATTAACGTAGCAGACAACGACTTCCTGAACTTCCGTGACGAAAGCCTGCAGGGCTGGGGTTACTGCGTGTTCGCTGAAGTGGTTGAAGGCATGGACGTGGTTGAGAAAATCAAAGCGGTGAAAACTGGCCGCAGCGGCATGCATCAGGACGTTCCGGTTGACGACGTTGTCATCCAGAAAGTGACTGTTAGCGAGTAATGTCGCGCACGCTGTTTATCGCAGATTTGCATCTGTGCACAGAAGAACCGGCAATTACTGCCGGTTTTCTGCATTTTTTGCAGGGTGAAGCGCGTGATTGCGATGCGCTTTACATCCTCGGCGATCTGTTTGAAGCCTGGATTGGTGATGACGATCCCAATCCGCTGCATCGCGAAATCGCCGCGGCACTGAAAGCCCTGCCGATCCCCAAATTCTTTATCCATGGCAATCGAGACTTCCTGCTCGGTAAACGCTTTGCGCGTGAAAGCGGTATGACGTTGCTGCCGGAAGAGCAAGTGCTCAGCCTGTACGGCCATCGCGTGCTGATCATGCACGGCGATACTTTATGTACTGACGATGAAGGCTATCTACGCTTCCGCGCCAAAGTGCATCAGCGCTGGTTGCAGCGTCTGTTCCTCGCCCTGCCGTTGCGGATTCGCATGCGCATTGCCGCACGTATGCGCGCCGACAGCAAGCAAGCCAACCAGCACAAGTCGATGAGCATCATGGATGTTAATCAGCAAGCCGTGATCGATACGATGACGCGCCAGCAGGTGCGGATTCTGATTCACGGGCATACTCACCGTCCGGCGGTGCATGAGCTGATTGTGCAAGGTGAAAGCGCCCAGCGCGTGGTGCTCGGTGCCTGGCATGAAAATGGCTCGATGATTCAGGTCGATGCCGATGGCGTGCAGCTGATCGAATTTCCGTTTTAAAATCGAATCCTAAATAGTCGGGCGCAACCGGGCTCGACACTCAGCGGGATGAAGATTCATCATCTGACCATCCTGACGCATCATTGCCCGTATTCCGGCTACGCAACCGTTTTCCTTGCTCTCTTCTCATGCTATTCTCTGTGCCCTTCTTTACCTGCCCGCCCGGCCAGGTTCGTTTGACTATTCACAGGAGTTGACCGCATGTCATCCAACGCCACCCCGGCTCGTATCGCCATCGTCATGGGTTCTAAAAGTGACTGGGCTACCATGCAGTTCGCCGAGGAAATTCTTAACAGCCTGGATGTTCCGTTCCACGTTGAAGTGGTCTCTGCTCACCGTACGCCAGACAAACTGTTCAGCTTTGCCGAAACTGCCGCAGATAACGGTTTCCACGTGATCATCGCGGGTGCTGGCGGTGCTGCGCATCTGCCGGGCATGATTGCTGCCAAAACGCTGGTGCCGGTGCTGGGCGTGCCAGTACAAAGCGCCGCGCTGAGCGGTGTGGATAGCCTCTACTCCATCGTGCAGATGCCGCGCGGTATTCCAGTAGGCACATTGGCGATCGGTAAAGCCGGTGCGGCTAACGCGGCGCTGTTGGCGGCACAGATTCTGGCGGTGCATGACAAAGAGCTGGCGGCGCGTCTCGCCACCTGGCGTCAAACCCAGACTGATGAAGTGCTGAACAACCCAGATCCGCGGGTGGATGCATGAAACCGGTTTGCGTACTCGGCAACGGTCAGTTAGGCCGTATGCTGCGCCAGGCGGGTGAACCGCTGGGCATCGCGGTGTATCCGGTGGGTCTGGATGCCGAACCTTCTGCCCTGCCGATCGCCGAAAGTGTGATCACCGCAGAGATCGAGCGCTGGCCGGAAACCGCGTTAACGCGCGAGCTGGCGTTGCACCCAGCATTTGTGAACCGCGATATCTTCCCGCGTCTGGCCGATCGCCTGACGCAGAAACAGCTGCTCGATCAGCTGAACCTGGCAACGGCGCCATGGCAGCTGCTGGCAGATAAAGCTGATTGGCCGCAGGTGTTCAGCTCGCTGGGTGAGCTGGCGATTGTGAAACGTCGCACCGGCGGTTATGACGGTCGCGGTCAGTGGCGTTTGCGCGCCAACGAGACCGATTCGCTGCCGGATGAGTGCTACGGCGAATGCATCGTTGAGCAGGGCATCAACTTCAGCGGTGAAGTGTCGCTGGTCGGTGCGCGCGGTCAGGATGGCACCACGGTGTTCTATCCGCTGACGCATAACCTGCATCAGGACGGCATTCTGCGCACCAGCGTGGCGTTCCCACAGGCCGATGCTGCGCAACAGCAGCAGGCGGAAGCGATGCTCAGCGCGATCATGCATGAGCTGAAATACGTGGGTGTGATGGCGATGGAGTGTTTCATCACGCCAGAAGGCCTGCTGATCAACGAACTGGCGCCGCGCGTGCACAACAGCGGTCACTGGACGCAGAACGGCGCGTCCATCAGCCAGTTTGAGCTGCATCTGCGTGCGGTGCTGGGTCTGGCGCTGCCGAAGCCGGTGGTGTTTGCGCCATCGGTGATGGTGAACCTGATTGGCACCGACGTGAATGTTGCCTGGCTGCAACAGCCGCTGGTGCATCTGCACTGGTATGACAAAGAAGTGCGTCCGGGCCGTAAGGTGGGGCACTTGAATCTCACCGACAGCGATCAGGCACGCCTTGCGGCGGCGCTGAACGCGCTGGTGCCGCTGCTGCCGGAAGAGTATGCCAGCGGAATTGCCTGGGCCGTTGAGAAGCTTTGAATGAAAAGGCCGCGCAAGCGGCCTTAAATTTGTGTTGTTTTCCAGGGGCGCATAAATGCGTCCCCTACGAAATAATGCTGCCTTTGACTCCCCTGCAGATTCGATGCCATCGTAGGGGCGGCATTCATGCCGCCCATTACCTTCAAGCCGCTTCAAACCGCTTAAACAGCGCCTTCCCTTTCAGCAGTCGCACGCCCAGCCAGCCGCCGCACAGTGACAACAGCAGTGCGCCGCAAATAGGCAACGCAATCCACAGCGTCCAGTCTGGCTCCCACGGGAAATCGAAGATCTTACGCTGTAATCCCCACAGCGCCGCTTCTGCGCCCAGTGCCGCCGCGATCCCTGACACCACGCCAAGCAAGGCAAACTCGCACCACAGCGTGCCGCGCAGCAGGCGTTTACTCGCACCCAGCGTGCGATACACCACCAGCTCTTGCCTGCGCTGTCGCATACCGACCTGAATCTGTGCCAGCAGCAGCAGTACACCGCAGGCCGTCACCAATACCACCATGATCTCCAGTGCCTGACTTACCTGCGCCAGTACCAGACCGATCTGTTTCAGCATGCTGCCGACATCCAGCAAGCTCAGCGTCGGGAAGGCACGATTGAGCTGGGCCAACAGCGCCGGATTGCTGTCCATGCGGAAGCTGGTCAGCCAGGTTTGCGGCTGTTGGTCCAGCGCGCCTGGCGGGAAGATAAAGAAGAAATTCGGCCGCAGACTCTCCCAATCCACTTTGCGCAGGCTGGTGACTTTGGCGCTGAACTGCTGGGTATCACCGCTGAAGGTCAGGGTATCGCCGAGCTTCAGTCCAAGGCGATCCGCCAGCTCCACTTCCATCGACACTTCACCGGCTTTCGGCGGCCAGCTTCCGGCCAGCAGCGGATTGTGATCCGGTCGCTCCGATTGCCACGTCAGATTGAGTTCGCGGTTCAGCGCGTTATCCATCTTCGGATCGGCTTCTTTGCCGTTCAATTCGGTAAGACGCGCACGCACAATCGGATAGTAGGATTCCGGTTTAACCTGATGCTGATTGAGGAAGTCGCGCACCTGCGGCACCTGTTCCTGCGTCATGTTGAGCAGGAAGTAGTTCGGCGCATCCGGCGGCAACTGCTGCTGCCAGCGATCCAGCAGATCGCCGCGCATCACCAGCAGTAATGCCAGCAGCATGAAAGAGAGCGAAAATGCCGCCAGCTGGCTCAGCGTCATCACCGGCTGTCTTAGCAGACGGTTGATTGCCAGACGCATCGCCAGATTGCGCACCACCAGCTTACGCAGCAGCAACAGCGTGCCCCAGCCGAGCAGTGACAACAGCAGCGCCAGCATTACCACGCCCGCCAGCAGCGCCCACAGCATTTTGCTGCCACCCATCAATAATGCCAGCAGGCCAACCACCACCAGCGCCATCGCAGGCAGATAAAACCGCAGCGGCCAGACGTTCGCCACCGCATCGCGCCGGAGCACACGCAGCGGCTGAGTCGCCATCAGCAGGCGATACGGGCGTAATCCCACCAGCAGCGAAATCACAAACATCGCGCCAATCGCCCACAGCCACGGCCAGAAGCTGGCGGCAGGTAACGCGGCGGGCAGCACCGGTTTGAGCATCGCCAGCAGGATGATCTCAATCCCCTGCCCCAGCACGCTGCCTGCGATGGCCGCCAGCAGCAGCACCGCCAGCCACTGGCCGATGATCAGCCGTTGCAAGGCGTTGCGCGTCGCGCCCAGGGTTTTCAGCACTGCAACCAGATCGTAGCGGCTGCGGCAGTAATGGCTCATCGCCACTGCCACGGCAGCAATCGCCAGCATCAGCGTCAGCAGTGCTGATAACAGGAGGAATTGCTGGGCGCGCTGCATCGAGCGACCCAGCGCATCTTCGGAGTTTTCGACGCTGATCCAGCGCTCACCGGCTTTTAACTGCGGCTGGATCCAGCTGTCATAACGCGCCAGCGGAGCCGGATCGCCGGAGAACTTGTAGCGCCAGCTGAGTCGGCTACCGGGCTGAATGGCACCGGTTTTATCGACATCCGCGAGGTTCATCAGCAGGCGTGGCGCGGTCTGGAACGGATTAAAGCCGCCATCCGGCTCCTGTATCACTTCACCGGCAATACGCAGCGTGGTGTCACCCACATCGACGTTGTCGCCGACTTTGAGGTTAAGCAGCGCCAGCAGTCGCGGCGCGGCCAGCACCGTGCCCGCCTGCGGTTTTAATCCCGGCGGATCGGTCTGCAAAGTGCCGAACATCGGATAGGCATCGTCCACCGCTTTTACATCCGCCAGCTGCGGCGTTTGATCGGCGAAGGTCATGGTCATAAAACTGAGCTGACGACTGACCGAGAGCCCTTCATCGCGTGCTTTGTTCAACCAGGCTTCCGGCGCGGGCGCACTGCTGCGCAGGGTGCGATCGCCTGCCATAAAATCACGGCTCTGCTGACTCAGCCCTTTTTCCATGCGATCGCTGATCGAGCCCAGCGCCAGCACGCAGGCCACCGCCAGCGTCAGCGCCAGCCAGACAATCAGCAGCGACGGCGAGCGCCATTCACGCCAGAACCAGCGCCAAATCATGTCTCCTCCCACAGCTTGCCGTCGCGCAGTCGCAGCCGACGATCACAGCGCGCCGCCAGTTGCTCATCGTGCGTCACCAGAACCAGCGTGGTGGCGAAATCGCGGTTGAGGGAGAAAAGTAAGTCGGCGATGCGATCGCCAGTTTTGCGATCCAGGTTGCCGGTCGGTTCATCGGCGAACAGCAAACCAGGACGGCCGCTAAACGCACGCGCCAGTGCCACACGCTGTTGTTCCCCGCCGGAAAGCTGCGCGGGCAGATGATGCAGACGATCTTTTAAACCGAGCTGAGTCAGCAGATCGACTGATTGCGCGCGGCTGTCACGATCGCTGTCACCGCGCAGCAAGGCGGGCAGCTGCACGTTCTCCAGCGCGTTGAGCGTCGGCACCAGCATAAAGGACTGGAACACAAAGCCCACTTCCCGCGCGCGCAACGCGGCACGTTGCTCTTCGTTCATATTATGCAGCGGCTGACCGAGCAGATTGACCTCGCCGCTGCTGCCATCGTCCAGCCCGGCCAGAATGCCCAGCAATGTGGATTTGCCGGAACCCGATTCGCCAATCAGCGCGATGGTCTCAGCTGGTTTGACAACCAGCTCAACTCCGGTAAGGATGGTCAGCTGATGCTCTCCCTGACCGACGGACTTAGTAAGATGATGAACTGCAACAATGTTTTCCGCTGGCATTATCCCTTCCTGTTGTTATTGCTTCTGCTGGTGTCCCGCATCGCCGCCGCCGATACCTTGCTGGTGCTGGGCGACAGCCTGAGCGCCGGGTATCGCATGTCCGCCACTGCGGCATGGCCCAGCCTGCTCAATAAAACCTGGCAACAGCAGCCCCAGATTATTAACGCCAGCATCAGCGGAGATACCGCCGGACAAGGGCTGGCGCGTTTGCCTGGCCTATTAAAACAGCATCAACCCCGTTGGGTGTTAATCGAATTGGGCGGTAACGATGGCTTACGCGGCTTCCCGCCTGCCAATATCGCGCAGGATCTGAGTAAAGTGATCGACGAAGTCAAAGCCGCCAAAGCGCAGCCGCTGCTGATGCAAATTCGTTTACCCGCTAATTATGGACGTCGTTATACCGAGGCGTTTAGCGCGATCTATCCGCAGCTGGCACAGCAGTACAACATTCCTCTGGTGCCCTTCTTTATGGAGCAGGTCTATCTGAAGCCGGAATGGATGCAGCAGGACGGTATTCACCCCAATCCGGATGCGCAGCCGTTTATCGCCAATCTGATGGCCAACGAACTGGCTCCGCTAGTAAAGCAGAATTAAAGCAGGCGTGTGATTTTTAACAGGTAAAGAAATGCAAAAAACAATCGTAATCACTGGCTGCTCCAGCGGCATCGGTTTAGCGGCCGCCAACGATCTGCAATCCCGCGGCTATCGCGTGATTGCCGCCTGCCGTCGCGCGGATGATGTGGCGCGCATGGAGGCGCTGGGCTTTACTGGCGTCCAGCTCGATCTTGATGATGCGGAAAGCGTAGATGCCGCCGCCGACCGCATTCTGGAATTGTGCGAGCATCGCCTGCACGGTTTGTTTAACAACGGCGGCTTTGGTCAGTACGGCCCGCTGAGCAGCGTCTCGCGTGCGCAGCTGGAAAAACAGTTCTCCACCAATCTCTTTGGTACGCACCAACTGACGATGCGCCTGCTGCCTGCCCTGCAAGCCAGCGGTAATGGGCGTATTATCAATACCAGCTCGGTGCTGGGCCTGATCTCCACGCCCGGACGCGGCGCCTATGCCGCCAGCAAATGGGCGCTGGAAGCCTGGAGCGATGCGCTGCGCATGGAAGTGCGCGATGCCGGCGTGCGCGTGAGTTTGATCGAGCCAGGCCCGATTGCCACGCGCTTCACCGACAATGTGCATCAGGGCGAGCAGGACAAACCGGTGCGTAATCCGGGCATTGCCGCGCGCTTCACCCTGCCGCCGGAAGCGATATTGCCCAAGTTGCGCCACGCGCTGGAAAGCAAACATCCGCGCCTGCGCTATCCAGTGACGCTGGTCGCATGGATGATGAGCCTGCTGAAACGCCTGTTACCGGGCTGGATGCTGGATCGCATCTTGCGCAGCAACTGATCGACAAGCTAGATTTGAACTTGAAGCGGGGCAGCTTGCCCCCATATTCTCAACACACTTTCTGCAAAGAGACGTATTCATGTCACACGCTTTGATTATCGACATCAACGAATCCAACCTGCACCAGACGCTGGAACAATCCACGCAGATGCCGGTGCTGTTCTATTTCTGGTCCGATCGCAGCCAACACTGTCAGGAGCTGACGCCGGTGCTGGAGCGTCTGGCGCAGGAGTACGCGGGTCAGTTCATTTTGGCCAAACTGGATTGTGATAAAGAGCAGATGGTGGCATCGCAGTTTGGTCTGCGCTCGATTCCAACCGTGTATCTGTTCCAGAACGGGCAGCCGGTAGATGGCTTCCAGGGCCCGCAGCCGGAAGAAGCGATTCGCGCACTGCTGCAAAAAGTGCTGCCGCGTGAAGAAGAGATTAAAACCCATCAGGCAATGCAGCTGATGGAAGAAGGCAAACCACTGGATGCGCTGCCGTTACTGAAAGATGCCTGGGCGCTGAGCAACCAGAACAGTGAAATTGGTTTCCTGTTGGCAGAGGTGCTGATCACCCTGAGCCGCAGCGAAGAAGCGGAAGCCGTGCTGGCGGTGGTGCCATTGCAGGATCAGGACACTCGCTATCAGAGTCTGGTGTCGCAAATTGATCTGCTGAAACAAGCTGCGGATACCCCTGAAATTCAACAACTGCAGGAACAGCTGGCCAGCGAGCCCGCGAATGCGGAACTGGCTGCTAAACTTGCTTTACAGCTGCATCAGGTGGGCCGTAACGAAGAAGCGTTGGATCTGCTGTTCAGCTTCCTGAAGAACGATCTCAGTGCCGGCGAAGGTCAGGTACGTAAAATGTTCCAGGAGATTTTGGCTGCGCTGGGTACCGGTGATCCCCTCGCCACCCGCTATCGCCGCCAGCTGTACTCGCTGCTGTACTGATCGGTACCGCGCGTGAAACGGGCCGAACGACTCGGCCCGACAATCTGACAACCAGGAGGTTATATGTTGACTGTGATTCCCGTCATTATCGTGCTCGCGCTCGTTACGGTGTGGGCTGGTGTAAAAATCGTGCCACAAGGCTATCAGTGGACGGTGGAACGTTTTGGTCGTTACACCAAAACCCTACCGCCAGGCCTGAGTTTGATCGTCCCCTTCATGGATCGTGTTGGTCGCAAGATCAATATGATGGAACAAGTCCTAGATATTCCCTCGCAAGAAATCATCTCCAAAGATAACGCTAACGTCACCATTGATGCCGTGTGTTTTATCCAGGTGGTTGATCCTGCGCGCGCGGCCTATGAAGTCAGCAATCTTGAGCTGTCGATTCTCAATCTGACCATGACCAACATCCGTACGGTACTCGGTAGCATGGAATTAGATGAGATGCTGTCGCAGCGCGATAACATCAACACCCGCTTACTGCACATCGTCGATGAAGCCACCAATCCGTGGGGCGTCAAAATCACCCGTATCGAAATTCGCGATGTTCGCCCGCCGCAGGAACTGATCGCGGCGATGAACGCGCAGATGAAAGCCGAACGTACCAAGCGTGCCGACATCCTTACCGCAGAAGGCGTGCGTCAGGCCGCGATTCTTCGCGCCGAAGGGGATAAGCAGTCGCAGATTCTGAAAGCCGAAGGTGAGCGAACCTCCGCCTTCCTGCAGGCCGAAGCGCGTGAACGCCAGGCGCAGGCGGAAGCCAACGCCACGCGTGCCGTGTCGGAGGCGATTGCCGCCGGCGACATTCAGGCGGTGAACTACTTTGTGGCGCAGAAATATACCGATGCGCTGCAGAAAATCGGTGAATCTCATAACAGCAAAGTGGTGATGATGCCGCTGGATGCCAGCAGTTTGCTGGGTTCCATTGCCGGTATCGGTGAATTGCTGAAGGAGAGCCG
The DNA here is from genome assembly GCF_020179835.1 of Pantoea sp. alder81. Classification (GTDB taxonomy): domain Bacteria; phylum Pseudomonadota; class Gammaproteobacteria; order Enterobacterales; family Enterobacteriaceae; genus Pantoea. The sequence goes on from NZ_JAIUDA010000009.1 coordinate 50,515, forward strand.
TCAGGAGCGTAAACCGTGATCCTGATGGAACTGATTGCCCATCCACACTGGTTCTGGCTGACGCTGGGCGGCCTGTTGCTGGCCGCTGAAATGCTCGGCACCAGCGGTTATCTGCTGTGGAGTGGTTTAGCGGCGGTGCTGGTCGGCCTGATTGAGTGGTGCTTCCCGTTCTCGTGGACGCATCAGGGCATGCTGTTCGCTGCGTTGACGTTGCTGTGCGTCTACTTCTGGTATCGCTGGATGCGCTACCGTGAGGTTTCTCAGCAGCCCAACACCCTGAATCAACGCGGATCGCAGATGATCGGGATGCACCTGACCCTGGATTCCACGCTCAAAGATGGTTTAGGTCATGTGCGCATTGGCGACAGCAGTTGGCGTGTACAAGCGACAGAAGATTTGCCCGCTGGAACGCCAGTGATCGTCACCGGTGTGGTCGGCATCACGCTGATGATTCAGCCGCGCTTCCCTTCGCCCTGACGGCAGCAGCCCGCCAGATGATTGATGATCGGGCAATCGGCACTGTCATCGCCGGGGCAGGCTTCAGCAAGTTCCAGCAGTCGCGCGCGCATCGCATGTAATTCTTCGATGTGCGCGGCGATTTCATCCGCTTTCTGCAAGGTGCGCGCTTTGACATCCGCGCTGTGGCGAGCGGGATCGTTGAACAGGGTCACCAGTTCGCGGCATTCGTCCAGCGTAAAGCCGACCTGGCGAGCCTGGCGCAGCAGATTCAGCTCATCGATATGATGCGCGGCGTAGCTGCGGTAACCATTATCACTGCGTAACGGCGGCGTCACCACGCCCTTCTCTTCGTAAAAGCGGATCGCCTTGCTGGTCAGCCCGGTCTTTTTTGCCACATCGCTGATGTTCATGTCTCTGCCTCTTGACCTTCCCCTGAATGGAAGGTTTAGGCTCTATAACTAATGCAAAGTTTGCAGACAGTCAAACCTCTCGTTAAGGAGTTTAAGATGTCACACACACAATTACTGGCGCTGGACGGTTTGTCCTGTGGCCACTGCGTCAAACGGGTCAAAGAAGCGCTGGAGCAGCGTGACGATGTGGAACAAGCGGAAGTCACCCAGCAGGAAGCGCGCGTCACCGGTGCTGCCAGCGTCAGCGATCTGATTGCCACCGTGGAACAGGCCGGCTATCACGCAGCGGTGAAAGACAGCCCAAAGCCTGAGCCGTTGACAGCAACAGAGCCGCCGCCGGAGGCGCTGACAACGGAGTCGCAACCGGCAGAAGAAAACCTTCCGGTTCACCATTTGCTGATTGGCGGCATGAGCTGCGCCAGCTGTGTGAGCCGGGTGGAACAAGCATTGCAGAAAGTGCCTGGCGTTAGTCAGGCCCGCGTCAACCTCGGAGAGCGCAGTGCGCTGGTGTTAGGCGATGCGCAAGCCGAAGCGCTGATGGGTGCAGTGGATCAGGCGGGCTATTCCGCAGAAGTGATCGACGATGAACAGACGCGGCGTGAACGCCAGCAGGTCAGCGCACAGCAGGCGATGCGCCGCTTTAGCTGGCAAGCGGCGTTGGCGCTGCTGCTTGGCGTACCCATGATGATTTGGGGCATGCTCGGCGACAATATGATGCTCAGCGACACCAACCAAACGTTATGGCGCTCGCTCGGCGTTATCACCTTGCTGGTGATGGTGATCGCTGGCGGTCACTTCTATCGCAGTGCGTGGCGTAGCTTACGGCACGGCACCGCCACCATGGACACTTTAGTGGCGCTGGGGACCGGTGCAGCCTGGCTCTACTCGATGAGCGTGGCGCTGTGGCCGGAATTTTTCCCGATGCAGGCGCGACATCTCTATTTCGAAGCCAGCGTGATGATTGTCGGGTTAATCAATCTCGGCCATGCGCTGGAACAGCGAGCACGCCAGCGTGCCTCTAAGGCACTGGAACGGCTGCTGGATCTGACGCCCGCGCAAGCCTGTGTCATCGACGCACAAGGTGAAACGTTAATGCCTCTTAGCGAGGTCCAGCCTGGCATGCTGCTGAAACTGGTGACTGGCGATCGCGTGCCGGTGGATGGCGAAGTCGAGAGCGGCGAAGCCTGGTTTGATGAAGCGATGTTGACCGGTGAAGCGGTGCCACAGGCGAAGCAGCCGGGCGATAAAGTCTATGCCGGGACGCTGGTGCAGGATGGCACGTTGCGCTTCGTGGCACGCGCCACCGGCAGCCACACCACGCTGGCTCGCATCATCAATCTGGTGCGCCAGGCGCAGAGCAGCAAACCGGACATTGGCCGCCTGGCCGATCGCATCTCGGCAGTGTTTGTGCCGGTGGTAGTAGCGATTGCCCTGCTGGCGGGTCTGGTGTGGTATCTGGTCGGCCCGCAGCCACAGTTGGCCTACACGCTGGTGATCGTCACCACAGTGCTGATTATCGCCTGCCCTTGCGCACTGGGGCTGGCAACGCCGATGTCGGTAATTGCCGGCGTCGGCCGTGCGGCAGAACTGGGTGTGCTGGTGCGTGATGCTGATGCGCTGCAGCGTGCCAGCGAAGTCGATACCATCGTGTTTGATAAAACCGGCACGCTGACGCGCGGCACCCCGCAGGTCAGCGATGTGCTGGTGTACGGTGACTGGAATCAACAGCAGGTATTGAGCGCCTCGGCACAGCTGGAACAAGGTTCGAACCATCCACTGGCGAAAGCGATTCTGGCGGCAGCACCGGATCTCAGTGACGAGCCGATTAAGCAATTTCGTACAATACGTGGCAAAGGCGTGAGCGCTAAAGTGGCAGGCAGAACGCTGCTGCTCGGCAATCAGGCATTGCTGGATGAGCACCAGATTGATTACCGCGCCGCACAACAAGATATCGACCGTTTCGCTGCGCAAGGCACCACGCCGGTACTGCTGGCCGATCAGCGCCAGTTACTGGGCCTGATCGCCCTGCGTGACAGCCTGCGTCCGGAGAGCGCGGAGGCTTTACAGCGTCTGCACCAGTTGGGTTATCGGTTAATCATGCTGACCGGCGATCACCAGAAAACCGCGCAAGTAATTGCTGCCGAAGCCGGTATTGATGAAGTGATTGCGGGCGTGCTGCCCGAAGGCAAAGCGCAGGCGATTGCTCAGTTGCAGCAGCAAGGGCGCAAAGTGGTGATGGTCGGCGATGGCATCAACGATGCACCCGCGCTGGCGCAGGCCGATGTCGGCATTGCGATGGGTGGCGGCAGCGATGTGGCCGTCGAAACCGCCGCCATGACGCTGATGCGCAACGATTTGCACTGTGTTGCCGATGCGCTGGCGATGGCAGGCGCGACGCTGCGCAATATGCGTCAGAATTTGCTTGGTGCTTTTATTTATAACAGCCTGGGAATTCCGATTGCTGCGGGCGTGCTCTATCCGTTCACCGGCTTACTGCTCAGCCCGATCGTGGCGGGCGCGGCGATGGCACTGTCATCAATTACCGTGGTGAGCAACGCGAATCGTTTGTTGCGCTTTAAGCCGGCAAAACGTTAATCGCCCTCTCTGCCCTGTTTTTCAGTGACTGAAATCGCTAGCATGGATTTTTGACTTCAAAAGGACAGGGCATGAGACGCAATCTGTGGCACAGCTTCCAGCAGATGGCCGCCAGCCTCTTCCCGGCGCGCTATACCTGGCCGGCAATGGATATCAAATTGGGCGATCGACGCTTGCATCTGGCGGGCAGCATTCATATGGGCACGCGCGATATGCAGCCGTTGCCGGCTGGTCTGTTGCGTCAGCTGAGTCAAGCCGATGCGTTGATTGTCGAAGCCGATATAACCCAGGGCGCATCGCCCTTCAGCAATGACGATGACTATGCACCGTTGGCGATGCGACTGGATGCAGACGTGTTGCAGCGGCTGGATGCCCTGTGCGATGAGCTTTCGCTTTCCATGACGGTGTTCGATACGCTGCCGTTCTGGCAAATCGCCTTGATGCTGCAGGCGCAACAGGCGCAGCGCCTGGGGTTACGGCCGCAATACGGTATCGACTACCAATTGCTGATGGCAGCAAAGGCGGCCAATAAGCGCATTATCGAATTAGAAGGCCCGGAAACCCAGATCGCGCTGCTGAAGTCGCTGCCGCAGGAGGGTTTATCGCTGTTACTGGATACGCTGGAGCATTGGCACACCAATGCCCGCCTGCTGCAAACCATGATCAGCTGGTGGCTGGATGCGCCACCCAGTCAGCAGCCGGTGGCGCTGCCGACCACCTTCAGTAGCGATCTTAATGACACGCTGATGCGTAATCGTAATCAGCACTGGCGCGAGTTATTGCAGGCGCTGCCAAAAGGCCGCTATGTGGTGGCTGTCGGTGCGCTGCATCTGTATGGCGAGGATAATTTGCCAGGGTTGCTGAAGTCGTAACCAGCGCTAGCGCAAAACCTGTTGTGCCCACAAGTTCTGAAAGTCATCAGTACGAGGAAGTGCGTCTGTATGATCGTGCGGAAAAAAGGTTTGGCAGTTGAGCAGTTGAGCAGTTGAGCAGTTGAGCAGTTGAGCAGTTGAGCAGTTGAGCAGTTGAGCAGTTGAGCAGTTGAGCAGTTGAGCGGCAGGCAAAGCGGATGCGCGGCGAATTGCAGGCAAAAAAGAAGGCCAATATCGCTATCGGCCCGTCAAAGAGGAATTTGTTTATGATTTTGGTTATCACCAGCATTGCTGGCGCCGGCCAATTTTCGCGCAAAGTTCAGAATTTCGCCAGTATTATTCACCAAAACTGAAATAAGAATTTTCGTAGCAAGGACAGAACATGACACCCGCCGTAAAACTGCTGGAAAAACAAAAGGTCGCTTTCACTCTGCACCCTTACGAGCACGACAGCCATGAAACAAATTTTGGTGACGAGGCGGTGCGCAAGCTCAATCTCGATGCGCGTCAGGTGTTCAAAACCCTGTTAGTGGCGCTCAACGGTGATGCCAAAGCGCTGGCGGTAGCCGTGACGCCAGTCTCCTCGCAGCTCGATTTGAAAAAAGTGGCAAAGGCGTTGGGCGCGAAAAAAGCCGACATGGCCGATCCGCAACTGGCGCAGCGTGTGACCGGTTATCTGGTGGGTGGCATCAGCCCGCTGGGGCAGAAAAAACGCCTGCCGACGGTAATCGACCAACAAGCGGCGGAATTTGCCACCATCTTTATCTCCGGCGGCAAGCGCGGGCTCGATATTGAACTGGCGGCGCAGGATCTGGTGCGACTACTGGATGCCGCACTGGCGGACGTGGCGCGCCGTGATTAATTCGGCTGCTGGATGTCGTACTGGCCGACGTGGCACGCCGCGATTAATTCGGCTGCTGGATGCCGCGCTGGCCGACGTGGCACGCCGCGATTAATTGGGCTGCTGAGCGCAAAGCTGATCGATCATCCAGCGTCCGGCGGGTCCCGGCGGATTGCGGCGCGACCAGATCACATCCACCGCGATGCGCTGTGGCCAGCCCGGCACCGGTAACTCTTTCAGCACCTGATGACCAAACTGCTCCACCAGCCAGCGCGGTAACACGCTCCAGCCGAACCCCTGCTCCGCCATCTCCAGCAGCAACAAATAAGAAGGCGCCGACCACACGCGCCCGGCGGGTAGCGGTTCACGGTTTTGCACCCAGGTATTAAGCCGCAAATGGCGTAACTCACCGAGCTGTGCCTCACTCACCTGCTTTGATTGCGATAACGCATGATCCTGATGCAGATAGATCGCCATCTCCGCCCCCACCTGCAAACGCGCCACCGCCAGATCCGGCGGCAGCTGTGGCTGCGCGCGCACCACACCAAGATGCACACGCCCGGCCTGCAACAGATCCAGCGCATCCGCATCTTCAGCAATCATGCATTCAAATTCGATATCCGGATAACGCGCTTCAAAGCGGTTGAGCAAATTTTCATGGTGATCGGCCTGCCAGAAATCAGAGATCGCAATGCTGAGACGTGGTTCAACGCCCTGCGACAGCCGCACCGCCAGCTCATCCAGCCGCTGGCTGGCCGCCAGAATCTGCTGCACCTGCGCCAGGGCACGCTGCCCTTGTTCGGTTAATACCGGCTGACGGCCGCTGCGATCAAACAGCGTGAAACCCAGATCGTCTTCCAGATTAGCCACTGCGCTGCTGATAGTGGATTGGCTTTTTGCCAGCGCCCGCGCTGCCGCAGAAAACGAGCCGCTGGCAACGGTCTGCACAAAGGCCTCAAGGGATTCCGGGGAGTATTTCATGGTGAACCATCGCTTTTATCGATAGGTAATCATTTTATCTTAGCATTTCGCGGTGAGAAAATGTGTCGCGTTACCTAATAGGAGGTTTATATGCGTACCCGTTCGCTGAAAGAACGTTTTTATCATGCTGCAGGATTTGAAGTGCTGGCGATTCTCACGGTGGCACCGCTGGCAGCCTGGATTATGGAAAAGCCGCTGTTTCAGATGGGCGCGCTGGCGATTATGTTGTCAACGGTCGCCATGCTGTGGAACATGATCTATAACACCGGTTTTGATCGCATCTGGCCGCCGCAGAGAAAACGCGGCCTCGGTCTGCGCGCCATCCACGCGCTGGGCTTTGAAGGGGGCTTTATCGTCATCGGTTTACCGATTGCCGCCTGGATGCTGAAGATTACGCTGCTGCAAGCCTTTATGGTGGAAGTCGCGTTCTTCCTGTTCTTCCTGCCCTATACCATGGCTTATAACTGGATGTGGGATAAATTGCGCCAGCGCTGGCTGACGCAGAAATCCTGTCAGGCATAAAACTACGGCGCCCCATCGGGCGCCGTTTTTAATTGTGCAGCGCGCGCGGCCAGATCCACGCCAGAATGGCCTGCGGGTAGCTGCGCTTGCGCGGTTTCTCCTGCGCTTTATCGCGCTCCTGCACCTGCGCTTCCGTCAAATGCACAATGCCGGATGGCGCATAGTCAGCGATTTTCAGCGGAGAGTGTGCCGTGACGTAATCACGCAGCACATCCGCATCACGCAGTCCGGTATTGCTGAAGCCCGCATGTGTCTCGATGTTGGGATAACCATCACCGCCGCTGGCATTAAAGCTGTTGGTGGCCAGGCGATAGGTTTTGTCTTTTTGCAGCGGCTCGCCGTTGATCTTCACCTCGCTCACCGTTTTGCCATCCGCCACCAGACTGATATTGCTGAACTGTGCAAAACCACCGGAGTTGGTTTTGATGTTGGCAACCGTAGCAAGATACTTCAGCAACTCGTCTCCGGTCAGCGTCACCGACACCACCTGATTACCAAACGGCTGCACCTGCAACAGGTCGCGCCAGCTCAGCTTGCCTGCGGCCAGCGAGGTGCGAATGCCACCGCCACTGATCACCGCGAAATCCGCTTTGGTCGCTGCCATCTGCGCGCGCAGAATCAGCTGACCAAGATTGGTTTGTTCAAAGCGCACCTTATCGCGTTCCCCGACAAATACGCCGTCGCTGCTACCGACACTCACGTCGAGCTTCTTCGCCGCGCGCAGTTGATACGGCGTCAATAGCTTCATCATCGCGCTGTTTGGCGGAATCTCTTCCTGCCAGGTGAGCCAGGAAACGCTGCCATCCAGATTCTTCACTTCGTGCTTGAGATTGACCGGGATTAGCTGATAGCTGTCCAGCGTCAACTCACCGTTGCGGAAGGTGAAATCACCGCGTCCGACATGTTTGCCCCACTCTTTCGCCTGCATGATCCACACGCCGTTTTGACGATCGGGCTGGCATGGTTGGCCGGGCTGATAATCTTTCACGCTGACGTTATCTTTCTCCATGCACACCGCATCCTGTGAGTGGCCACCAATAATCACATTAATCGTGCCCGGCGGCAGGCTGCGCGCCAGTTCCACATCACCCGGTGCGTTGCTGCCGTGCTGCCCATCGTCGTAATGGCCCATGTGCGTCAGCGCTACGATCACATCGGGTTTCTCGCTGGCACGCAGTTCCGCCACCGCTTTTTCCGTCTCTTTCACCGGATCGCGGATATCGATGTTGGCGATATTTTCCGGGTTGGAAATTTTCAGCGTATCGGTGGTGGTCAGGCCGATCACCGCAATCTTCAGCCCCATGCGATTAAAGATCGCCCACGGCTTGAACAGGCGCTGATCGCTACCCTTTTGATAGATATTTGCGGAGAGGAACGGGAATTTGGCCCACTTCTGTTGCTGTTGCAGCACGCTGATCGGCTTATCGAACTCGTGATTGCCGAGCGCCATGGCATCGTAACCGATCAGGTTCATGCCGCGAATATCAGGTTCGGCATTGAGCAGATCCGATTCCGGCACGCCGGTATTCACGTCTCCAGCGGAAAGGATCAAGGCACCGCCGCCTTTGGCCTGCACATCATAACGCTGTTTATCCATCAGCGTTTTTTGCGCCGCCAGACCATATTCGCCCTGCGTGTTCGTCCAGTAGCGACCGTGATGATCGTTGGTGTGCAGAATACTGAATCGATAACTGCGATCCGTTTGCCATGCCTGCGCCAGCATCGGCAGCAACAGCATGATCAGCGCCAGCCAGCGCCCTCTCCGCGGGAATAACAACAAAGCCGATCTCCTTATTCTGCGTATTTCCACTTTGCCGTGGACTTAATGTGCTTTATCACCCATCTGTGTCGCACAGATGGCACTTTAACTCAAGACCAAAGGCTTATAGAGTCGAACAGGTAGTAACAAACTGATAACGATAACCGCACTCTTCAGGATTTTTATGGCAAGTGACATCGCAACCCCGACACGCGCACCGGGACGGACCGCTTTTGGCATTTTAGGTGCCATCAGCCTCGCGCATCTGCTCAACGATATGCTGCAATCGCTGCTGCTGGCTATTTACCCGATGCTGCAAAAAGATTTTAGCCTTAACTTCGTCCAGATAGGTCTGATAACGCTGACCTTTCAGGTCACCGCTTCGCTGCTGCAACCGATCATCGGCCATTACACCGACAAATACCCCAAACCCTGGTCATTGCCGGTGGGAATGGGCTTCACGCTCTGCGGATTGGTGTTATTGACGTTCTCCAGCACCTATCCGCAGGTGCTGCTGGCGGCCGCGCTGGTGGGCAGCGGTTCCTCGGTGTTCCATCCGGAATCTTCGCGCGTGGCGCGTATGGCATCCGGCGGGCGGCACGGTTTAGCCCAGTCGCTGTTCCAGGTGGGCGGCAACTTTGGTAGCGCGTTAGGCCCACTGCTGGCGGCAATGATTGTTGCCCCTTACGGCAAAGGGCATCTTGGCTGGTTCGTGCTGGCCGCGCTGCTCGGCATAATTGTGTTGCTGCAGGTCAGCCGCTGGTATAGCCATCAGCAGCGCGCTAACAAAGCAAAAGCTTCGGTGGCCCCGGTCAATCCGTTGCCGCGCAAGAAAGTGGCGCTGGCGATCAGCATTTTGCTGCTGCTGATCTTCTCTAAATACTTCTATCTCACCAGCCTGAGCAGCTATTACACCTTCTATTTAATTGAGAAATTCGGACTTTCTGTTCAGGCCTCGCAATTCCATCTGTTTGCCTTCCTCGGCGCGGTGGCCGCGGGCACCATTATTGGCGGGCCTATTGGCGACAAAATTGGCCGTAAATACGTGATTTGGGTATCGATTCTCGGCGTTGCGCCCTTCACCTTGCTGCTGCCACACGCCAACTTAATGTGGACCAGCGTGTTGAGCGTGATCATCGGTTTGATTCTCGCCTCCGCTTTTTCCGCCATTCTGGTGTACGCACAAGAGCTGATGCCGGGGCGTATCGGTATGGTTTCCGGACTGTTTTTCGGTTTTGCCTTTGGCATGGGCGGGCTCGGTGCTGCGGTGCTCGGCGTGGTGGCGGATCACACCAGCATCGAATGGGTATATCAAATCTGTGCCTGGCTGCCTTTAATCGGCCTTTTAACCGCTTTCTTACCCGATAACCGCCACGCTTAAGCCGCTTTTGGGGGGCAACTCTTTTTCTTCGCCCCCCTCCATTCTGCGGAAAACCTGCCGATAGTGTGAGATAACTGAGGAAAATGCTGCTTCAGCTGCGTTTTCTTCTCATTTTTTCAATTTAATCGCTTTTCACCGCTCAAATGTTTAAACGTGGTTAGCGATTGTGCATTACACTGGGTTGTTACAAGCGGATACATTTACACACAAGGAGACAGGCATGCATCACACCACACCGTTGATCACCACCATTGTCGGGGGCCTGGTCCTCGCCTTTATCCTTGGAATGATTGCCAACCGCCTGCGTATCTCTCCGCTGGTCGGTTATCTGCTTGCTGGCGTGCTCGCCGGTCCCTTTACCCCTGGCTTTGTCGCCGATACTAACCTTGCCCCTGAACTCGCCGAGCTCGGCGTGATTCTGCTGATGTTTGGCGTGGGTTTGCACTTCTCGCTGAAGGATTTGATGTCGGTAAAGTCTATCGCCATTCCCGGCGCCATCGCGCAAATCGCGGTGGCGACTTTGCTGGGAATGGGATTGTCGTGGGCGATGGGCTGGTCGTGGATGACCGGCTTAGTGTTTGGTCTCTGCCTCTCCACCGCCAGTACCGTGGTGTTACTGCGTGCGCTGGAAGAGCGTCAACTGATTGATAGCCAGCGTGGGCAAATCGCTATCGGCTGGCTGATCGTCGAAGATTTGGTGATGGTGCTAACGCTGGTGCTGCTGCCCGCGATTGCCGGCATGTTACAGGAAGGCAACGCCAGCCCTACTCTGCTGCTGTGGGATTTGATGCTGACCATCGGCAAAGTCGTCGCCTTTATGGTGCTGATGATGGTGGTGGGCCGTCGTGTGGTGCCGTGGATTCTGGCGAAAAGCGCCGCTACCGGCTCGCGTGAACTCTTTACCTTATCTGTACTGGCGCTGGCGTTGGGTATCGCTTTCGGTGCGGTTGAATTCTTCGATGTCTCCTTCGCCCTCGGCGCCTTCTTTGCCGGTATGGTGCTCAACGAATCCGAACTCAGCCACCGTGCGGCGCACGATACTTTACCGCTGCGCGATGCCTTTGCCGTGCTGTTCTTTGTCTCGGTCGGCATGCTGTTTGACCCGATGATCCTGATTGAGCAGCCGCTGGCGGTATTAGGCGCGCTGGCTATTATCGTGCTGGGTAAATCCATCGCCGCCTGGCTGCTGGTCAGCCTGCTTGGCCACTCGCGGCGCACCGCGATGACCATTTCGGTGAGTCTGGCGCAGATTGGTGAGTTCGCCTTTATTCTTGCCGGTTTGGGCATTTCGCTGGGTATGTTGAGCGATGAGGGCCGAAACCTGGTGCTGGCGGCGGCGATTCTCTCCATCATGCTCAACCCGATTCTGTTCACCATACTAGAGCGCTATCTCGAAAAGACCGAGACTATCGAAGAGCAGACGCTGGAAGAAGCCATAGAAGAAGAGAAGCAGATTCCAATGGATATCTGCAATCACGCGGTGATCGTTGGTTATGGCCGCGTCGGTAGCCTGCTGGGCCAACAACTGCTGGAGGCCGATGTGCCGCTGGTGGTGGTGGAAAACTCCCGTCCGCGCGTCGAAGCGCTGCGTGAGCAAGGGATCAAGGCGGTGCTGGGCAATGCGGCTCGCGTCGATACCATGGAATTAGCCCGCCTTGACTGCGCGCGCTGGCTGCTGCTGACCATTCCAAATGGCTACGAGGCCGGGGAAATTGTCACTGCCGCCCGTGAAAAGCGTCCGGATATCGAAATTATTGCCCGTGCGCATTACGACGATGAAGTGAATTACATCATGGAGCGCGGCGCTAATCGTGTGGTGATGGGTGAACGTGAGATCGCCAACAGCATGCTGAATGTGCTGCAGGAAGAGATCGCGCAGAACCCGATTGTGCGTGAGTGCCCGATTTAACGACGTGTAGTGATGGGCCAGGTCGCCATTAATGGCGACCCTACTGAATTTATGTTTATCAAATAGTTAGCGCGTAGATTTAGCAGTCACAGCTGAACAAATGCGCATCAATCTGCCCAACTTTGCGCATCGATTTCGCAGGCATAGAGGAACGGATACGCACCAATCCTCCCAACTTTGCGCATCGATTTCGCAGTCATAGCGAAACGGATGCGCATCATCGGTTTCAGCCTTATCTGTCCCAGTACGACTCTTCTAAACTGTCTTCCCGCTCTGGCAGGCCGCGCATCAGACGCGGTGAATGCTGATTCAGCACCTGATAGCTCACCCGATTGGCATATTTGCACACCTGCGCCAGCGACGAATAGGTGAGATAACCACGTGCATGCTTGCTGGAGTTCGGCACTTTCTGACGGTGGAAATTATTGGCGGTGATATCGTGCAGCAACGCGGCTAAGGCACCATCACCGGCGCCGTTGGTGTTCATGATCTTCTCAGGGCCCCCCATATAAGGCGCGATGTGCGAGAAGATGCGTAGCGGTTGCTGGCAATCCTGATGACGCATAGCGCGGCTAAACTCATATTGGTTGAATTCGGCTATCGCGCCCGGCAGCAGCGGATGATTGGTTTTGCGCTTGAACTCATCTTCGGTGAAGCCAGCCATGTACAAACCCGTCGGGCCGGCGGTGCACAGCACCAGATCCACCCAGTCCAGCGCAATATTCGACGCCAGCAGTGGATCCTGCTCACCGGTCAGCGCCAGCGCCTCTTCTTCGTTCATCGCCACGATCGAAACATGATCGCGCAGGAAATCGCGCCAGAACTGTGGATCGTCCTGAATCACATATTTGGTTCCCAGCGTCAGCACCACCGGCACGTCATGCTTTTTCGCGTATTCGATGGCACGCAGCGTGGCTTCCGGCATCGGCTCACCCGGCTGGCAGCGCACCAGATAGGAAGTCAGCACCAGCGCCGACGCCCCGGCAATCACCTCTTCTGGAATGCTGTCCGCTTGAAGTTGGTTCATCAACCCCGGACTGATAGCAAAGGTGCGTTCGCCCTGCTCACCAATCAGGGTGAAGCAGCGGCCAATCGCGCCATCCACGCCTTGCAGGAAATTGAGATCCATACGGCTGGAGGTGTTGCACAGATAACGATAAGCGTAGCCGCCAATCTGGATGTTGTTGCACATCACGCCGAGCAATACGGAACGGTCATCGGCCAGTACGGAATAGTTGTGCAGCGTGTTACCGATGGTGCCACCAGCAAATTGATGGCTGATCAGCGCATCACGCATCAGCTCGTTGTACAAAGCCTCTGCGGTGGCATCGTCGATCACCAGAGAGTGACCGGCGCTCAGGCCGTAGCGTTGCAGGAAGTCATCATCAACTTTGGCTTCAATATCCACCAGCGTCTGGTCGATACCCACCACCCAACTGCCCTCTTCCTGCTCTTGAGGTGTGGCTTGCAGCAGCGGGTCGCGCGCGTTAACGGGGAAATAGTGTTTGGATTTGCGTTTGCCGGGAAATTTCATCGTGGCTGCCGTAAGGGAAATCTGACAGAGAATGATATCACACTCTCTGCCAGCACTTTATCGGCGTGCGTTGACCAGCTGAACCATCATCTCGATGTGCTCGTCATCGGCGTTGAGCGCGGGGATATATTCGAACTTCTCGCCACCGGCGTGCAGGAAGAACTCACAGTTCTGCTCGCTGATCTCTTCCAGTGTTTCCAGACAGTCTGCGGAGAAGCCTGGACTCATCACCTGCACATGCTTAATGCCTTTGGCCGGTAAACCCTGCATGGTTTCGTCGGTGTACGGCGTCAACCACGGCTCACGCCCAAAGCGTGACTGGAAGGTCATCATGATTTTGTGCGGTGCAATGTTCAACGCGGCAGCCAGCGCCTCGGTGGTGTCTTTGCAACGCTGCGGATAATCATCGCCTTCATTGGCAAAGCGCTGCGGGATGCCGTGATACGAGAGTACCAGCAGATCCGGTTCGCCATGCTGCGCAAACGAACGTTCGACGGAGGCTTTCAGTGCCGCGATATAGGCCGGATGCTCGGCATAATCGCGTATAAAAGCGACTTCCGGCAGGGAGCGCAGCGGTTTAAAGCTGGCGGATAATCCATCCCACACGGCGGCGACCGTCGAGCACGAGAACTGCGGATAGAGCGGTAATACAATCAGTTTGGTCACGCCCTGAGCCAGCAAACGCTGAACCGCACCCTCAAGGCTCGGTTGGCCGTAACTCATGCCCAGTTCAACCGGCATATCCACGCGCTGCGCCAGCGCTTCACGCTGCTGCTTGCTGAACACCATCAGCGGTGAACCTTCTTTCATCCACACAGAGGCGTACAGCTTCGATACGCGCGGCGAACGGAACGGCAATATGGCGAAATTGAGAATCGGCCACCACAACCAACGCGGTGTATCCACCACGCGCGGATCGCCAAGGAACTGTTTCAAATAGCGCTTAACGGCAGGTGTTGTAGGCGCATCAGGTGTGCCTAAATTGACCAGCAAAACCCCAGGCTTTTCTTGCCTCATTGGTATTTCCTTGATGTCAAAACGAATGGATCAAAATCAGGGGGAAATTGTAGCGGAAAACGCGGGAGGGGAAAGCAATTGCTGCAAAAGGGCCGGACAACCGGCCCTTTCTGGCACAACCCTGAATAATTCAAATGGCAGGAAGGCGGCAAACGAATGAATCCCGATGAGCTTACTCAAGTAAGTGATTCGGGTGAATGAGAGCAGCCAACGCACCTGCAAATTGAAGTATGACGGGTTAGCCGAGGATTTCGGCCAGCTGCGTGCTCACTTCAGCGACCTTACGGGTGCCGTCGATCTTGTGATACTGGGTGTTACCGGCTTCCGCTTCTTTGCTGTAATAAGCAATCAGCGGTGCAGTCAGCTGATGGTATTCCACCAGACGCTTACGCACGGTTTCTTCCTGATCATCTTTACGCGTGGTCAGCTCTTCGCCGGTCACGTCATCTTTACCTTCCACTTTTGGTGGATTGTAGCTGACGTGATACACGCGGCCAGACGGTGCATGCACGCGACGGCCAACAATACGATCCACAATCAGTTCGTCCGGCACGGCAAACTCCAGCACGAAGTCCACATTGATGCCCGCGTCTTTCATGGCGTCAGCTTGTGGGATGGTGCGTGGGAAGCCATCGAGCAGGAAACCGTTTTTGCAGTCTTCCTGCGTGATACGCTCTTTAACCAGCGCAATCACCAGTTCGTCTGTGACCAGTTTACCGGCATCCATGATGGCTTTCGCCTGTTGGCCCAGTTCGGTGCCTGCTTTAACTGCCGCACGCAACATGTCACCGGTGGAGATTTGCGGAATACCGTATTTCTCCATGATGAATTGAGCCTGAGTGCCTTTACCTGCGCCCGGTGCCCCGAGCAGAATAATACGCATTGCGTAATTCCCCTTGCGAATCGCATTGATCTATCTGAGAAGGCCAAGAACATACCATTATGACCCGCGCACCACAAGGAAACGGGCGCGCTTCCGGTGAAAGCTTTACTTTGACTTGCTTTAGCGCAAAACACCAGCAGAGTGCCCGTTTTTAAGAATCACGGCTAACACTTAACACCTCTTT
The DNA here is from genome assembly GCF_020179835.1 of Pantoea sp. alder81. Taxonomy (GTDB): domain Bacteria; phylum Pseudomonadota; class Gammaproteobacteria; order Enterobacterales; family Enterobacteriaceae; genus Pantoea. Next base: position 65,862 of record NZ_JAIUDA010000009.1, read on the forward strand.
CAGACGTCTTTTCAGTATCGGTGTGACGTTTTGATTTTTGTTCACACCGCCGCGCACGTTGGCATGCAGGCGTAAGCGGTGGTGAGCGGGAAGCAGGTGCATATCCTGCGGCACGTCGTGCAAGGCAAAACTGACTGGCAGCGGGAACAGGGCAAACGGTAAGCCGTGCTGCTGAATCGATTGCAGCTGAACCGGGGCATCAAGCGTAATATTATCCACGCTAGCGATATTAAACGGCCGCCAGCCGCTGTTTTCCATCATTTCCAGCGTCTGGTCCAGCGACGTGCCAAAGGCCAGCCCCTGCTCAAACAACCGCAATTCGCTGCGCACCAGCGTACTGAAATCGCAGGTTCTCAAAGCTATCAACACCAGGTCACCGCTCAACGCAGCATGACGATCGAGCCGTGCCACAAACAATCGCGCATCGCTGATTAATCGTTTATGCAGCAAGGTGGCAAAGGATTCCGAGGCATCGGTCACGCCCTGGCTTTGACACTCTGCCAGCGATCGTACCCGGCCCTGCTGCATGTCGACGTGCTCAACCAGCGCAATGTTGCCGGCCATCATGGGCACCGCCGGTAAGACACTCAGTTCACTGACCGGATATTGCGAAGCGTAACGCGTTTGGTTGCGCGCCTGCTCCTGACGTAAAAACAGTTGTGAGAGCAGCACCCGCGCAATATGCAAAGAGGGTGCAAAGAATAGGTCGTAGTTTTCCAGCCGATAGTGACGGGATAGCAAGCCGCGAAGTTGATCGCGCGCCGCCGCCGCCCTGGCAGTAGCATGTTGGTGATCCATCGCGTGAGATTTCTCTAATTATAGGAATGCTGTGTGTGTCGCAGATTGAAGGGGGAACATTAGCCGCGTTAAACACAGACAACGCCATCCGTCAACCCGCCATAATCTGGGGGAAAGGTTAGGCCAATGCGGCTGGACATTAAAATGATATAAACTGACAATCCCTGTTAGGTTTTTACACAGGGGATGAGTATGACCGCGCTTCCGTCGTTACGTGCACTGCACTATTTTCATCAGGCAGCACTGCACAGCAGTTTTAGCGTGGCGGCCGAGCGTCTTCATGTCACTCACAGCGCCATTAGCCATCAGATTCGACAGCTCGAAAGCTGGATGGGAAAGCCATTATTCGTTCGCACCAATGGACGCGTCAAATTAACCTCACACGGCGAGCGTTTGCTGGTGAGCTGTCAGAAGGCGTTTAGCGAACTCTCCACCACCTGCGAAAGCATCCGCACCGGCATGCGTCATCACCTTAGCGTCTCCTGTGCGCCGAGTTTTCTCTCACAATGGCTGATTCCACGTATTAGCAGCTTTTATCAACGCTATCCCGATATTGAAGTGCAGTTTCAACCGCTGGTGGAGATCGACCAGCTGCGCAGTGAACATACCGATGTGCTGATTCTCAGCTATGAGCAGTCACCGGATGAGGACATTGATGCCACGCTGATCAGCGATGACTATATTGGTCCGCTGTGCGCTCCGCAGTACGCCGCACGTTTTCAAAACGAGCAGGATTTGGCTTCTTTGCCGCTCTTACATGCGGATACGCGGCTGCACGCCTGGGCGGAATGGGGCAAAACCAGCGGCGTGCGCGGCAATTTCTGGGTTGGCAAACATTTCGACAATCTTACGCTGGGCATTCAGGCAGCGAGAAATGGGCTGGGCGTGATTATGGCACCGCGACTGCTGGTGCGTCAGGAGTTGAATGACGGGACGCTGATTGCGCCGTTGGGATTTGTGCGTGTGGATCGCGCCACCTGGATGATGACCAAACTCTCCCGGCAGCATGATGCCGAAGTCACCCTGTTTCGCGACTGGCTGCGCGATCAGGCGCCACACTAAAAAGAAAGGTCGTCATAAATGACGACCTTGTCTATTACCGCTCAGGCTTACGCCGTCAGCAGCTGGTTCATACGGCGAATAAACTGGTTCGGATCGTCCAGCGTACCGCGCTCAGCCAGCAGCGCCTGATCCAGCAGCAGCTCAACCCATTCAGCAAAATGCGCTTCATCGTGAGTATCCGCCACGCGTTTCACCAGCGTATGCTCCGGGTTGATTTCGAAGATGTACTTCACATCCGGAACTTCCTGACCGGCAGCAGCAAACAGCTTCGCCATCTGCGTGGTCATTTCGTTAGCGTCGGTGGTAACAATCGCCGGAGTATCGGTCAGACGATGCGTCAGACGCACCTCTTTCACACGCTCGCCCAGCAGCGTTTTCACGCGCTCAACAAACGGCTCCAGCGCTTTTTCCGCTTCCTTCTGCTCTTCGGTCTCTTCATCGGCCAGTTTGCTCAGCGAATCGTCCGCTTTGCTCACTGACTGGAAGGTCTTGCCATCGAACTCGGTCAGGTAGCTCATCATCCACTCGTCGATACGATCGGACAGCAGCAGCACCTCAATGCCTTTTTTGCGGAACAGTTCCAGATGCGGACTGCTCTTCGCGGCGGCATAGCTATCAGCAGTGATGTAGTAAATCTTATCCTGCCCTTCCACCATGCGGCTCAGGTAATCATCCAGCGAAATGGTCTGCTCAGCGCCTTCACTCTGCGTGGTGGCAAAGCGCAGCAGTTTGGCAATCGCCTGCTGATTGGTGTTGTCTTCCGCCGGGCCTTCTTTCAGCACTAGACCAAACTCTTTCCAGAACTGCTGATATTTCTCAGCGTCGTCTTTGGCCAGTTTTTCCAGCATCTGCAGGCTACGTTTTGTCAGCGCGGCGCGCAGGCTCTGGGTAACGCGGCTGTCCTGCAGGATTTCACGAGACACGTTCAGTGGTAGATCGTTGGAATCGATCAGGCCACGTACAAAGCGCAGGTAGTTCGGCATGAACTGCTCGGCATCGTCCATGATGAACACGCGCTGCACATACAGCTTCAGGCCGTGTTTGCTGTCGCGGTTGAACATGTCGAACGGTGCACGCTGCGGGATATACAGCAGGCTGGTGTACTCCTGCTTGCCTTCCACACGGTTGTGACTCCAGATCGCCGGATCGCTGTAATCGTGGGCGATATGTTTGTAAAACTCGTTGTACTCTTCGTCGCTGATCTCAGACTTGTTGCGCGTCCACAGCGCCTGGGCTTTGTTGATCTTTTCCCAGGTGGTGGTGTCGTTCTCTTCGTCTTTGGTTTCAATCTCAACCGGCAGCGCGATGTGATCGGAGTATTTGCTGATCACATTACGCACGCGCCAATCGTCGAGGAAATCATCTTCGCCTGCGCGGAAGTGCAGCGTGATTTCGGTACCACGATCGGCTTTCTCGATTTCAGCCAGAGTGTATTCACCCTCGCCCGCGGATTCCCAGAACACCGCTTCATCGGCTTTCGCACCCGCAGCACGGGTACGCACGGTGACTTTATCGGCGACGATAAATGCGGAGTAGAAGCCCACGCCGAACTGACCGATCAGCTGGCTGTCTTTGGCCTGATCAGAGCCCATGGATTCAAGGAAGGATTTGGTGCCAGATTTCGCGATGGTGCCGAGGTTCTCAATCACCTCATCACGGCGCATACCGATACCGTTGTCGCTCAGGGTCAGCGTACGATTGTCCTTATCGACCGAGATACGCACGCGCAGGTCGCCGTCGCCTTCATACAGATCTGGCGTGGACAGTGCGCGGAAGCGCAGTTTGTCGGCGGCATCGGAGGCGTTGGAGATCAGCTCACGCAGGAAAATCTCTTTGTTTGAATAGAGCGAGTGAATCATCAGGTGCAGAAGTTGTTTTACCTCTGACTGGAAGCCACGCGTCTCTTGTCCTTTCATGGTCATTGCTACCTCAACTAAATCAGGGTTGATCATATCCCCTTCATACTTCAAGCCGCAGATGCGTTGGCTGCTCTCGTTCACCCGAATCTCTGACTTAAGTCAGCTCATCGGGATTCTCTCGTTTGCCGCCTTCCTGCAACTTGAATTATTTTGGGTAAAAGTTGAGAGAGAAATGGGGATGATGATGGGAATTTCAAGCCGATGTCAGTGAAGACATCGGCAAGTGATTAGAATTTAATCTTATGGCGTCCGGCGAGCGAGTGCGACAGCGTGGTGCCATCGACCATTTCCAGCTCACCACCGACTGGCACACCGTGCGCGATGCGGCTGGCATCCACGCCATATTGCCCGCACAAATCGGCGATATAGTTGGCGGTGGCTTCACCTTCCACCGTGGGATTGGTGGCGAGGATCACTTCGGTCAGGGTTTCGCGCTCGAGGCGCTGCTCTAACCGATCCAGACCAATATCCTGTGGACCAATGCCATCCAGCGGTGACAAATGGCCCATCAGCACAAAGTAGCGACCGCCAAACTGGCCGGTTTGCTCTATAGCGTGAATATCGGCAGGACTTTCCACCACGCAAATCTGGCCGTTTTGTTGACGGCGCGGATTGGCGCAGATGGTGCAAATTTCCTGCTCGGTGAAAGTACGGCAATCGGCACAGTGGCCGATTTCCGACATCGCGCGGGTCAATGCCTGCGCCAGACGCATGCCACCGCTACGATCGCGCTGTAACAGCTGAAAAGCCATGCGCTGCGCCGATTTCGGGCCTACACCCGGCAGGCAGCGCAATGACTCCATCAAAGATTCAAGCAGTGGACTGGTTTGCATCAGAACGGCATCTTGAAGCCAGGTGGCAGCTGCATACCAGAAGACACAGAGGCCATTTTCTCTTTCTGCGTTTCATCAATGCGACGTGCCGCATCGTTGAAGGCTGCAGCAATCAGATCTTCCAGCATGTCTTTGTCATCTTCCAGCAAGCTTGGATCGACTTCAACACGACGGCAGTTGTGTGCGCCATTGATGGTCACTTTGACCAGGCCAGCGCCTGATTCACCGGTCACTTCCAGCGCGGCGATCTCTTCCTGAACTTTGGCCATTTTGTCTTGCATCTGCTGGGCCTGTTTCATCAGGTTACCCAATCCGCCTTTACCAAACATAGTCTTCTCTCTCTGCTGGGGCTGCGCGCAACCACGTTGCGACAGCGGGTGTTCAAACGGGTCGAATACTCTCTTCATCCAGATCGGCATCGAAGAATCGTTGCAGCGTCTGAATGTGAGTATCGCTTGTGATCGACTGGCGCGCCTGCACCAGCTTCTCTTCATAAATGGCCTGACGCCATTCCAGTGGCGTCAATACCGCAGGATTATCGTCTTCAACGATGGTCAGTTCAACCGTTTGTCCGGCTGCCTGACTGAGTGCTTCGGTCAGCGCCTGTTTTGCCGACGCTGAATTCAGGTGACGCTGACTGCTGCGCAAATGCAGCGTGACGGTGTTCTCGCCCACTTCTTTCCACGCATTCAGCGCGACCTGCTGCACCAATTTTGGCAACGTCAGCGCGGCAATTTCGGCGGCCCACGCATCGCGTTGCTGGGCCTCTTCTGCCAGACGAAGCGCCAGCTCAGGCGTTTTCTCATGCTCCAGAGCGGAACGCAAGGCTTTTGGCGTTGCCACCGGCTCCGCTTTCACTTCCACCGTTTGCTGTGCTTTCCAGCGATAGGCTTCTGGCTTGGCGGGCGTTTTTACCGCCGGTTCAGACGCACGCTGCTGCACGCGTTCAGTGACACTGGCAAGCCGTTCCAGCGCCGGATTCGCCGGCCGCGCGGGACGCGCTGCCGGCTCACTCTTTTTTGCTTTGCCGGCTCCCTGACGCAGCAACTGCGTTCGCGCCTGTAACAGCTGGCTGGTGGAGTCGGACATATGCTCTGGCGCCGGTTGCATATCGGCGTAATCATCGGCCATCGGCGGTGCTTCCTGCATCGGCGGCGCCATCTGTGGCTGCGCGGCAGCGGCAGGGCGAGGTGCCGGAGAGGTTGCTGTAGACGCAGCGGCGTGAGCTGAAGCCGCTGGCGTTGTTGACGCGGCGGTGTTGGCTGAAGCCGCAGGCGTTGTTGACGCGGCAGTGTTGGCTGAAGCCGCTGGCGTTGCCGGCTTAGCAGACTGAGCGGAAGACGTTGCCGCGGCAGGTGCTTGCGGTGCCGTCTGCGGAATCAGGCTGGGTCGCGCAACCGGTTCGGCAATGCTCGCCTGCGGATGAAACGCCAGCGCGCGCAGCAGCGTCATCTCGACGCCCAGGCGACGATCCGGTGCCAGCGGCAGGTCTTTACGTCCCATCAGCAAGGTCTGGTAATAGAGTTGCACGTCGGCGGGCGGCAATACGCGCGCTAAATCGCGCAGGCGCTGTGCCTGATTCACATCGTCTTCGCCCAGCGAAGCCGGCAGCAGTTGCACCATCGCCACGCGATGCAGCAAACGCAGCATCTCCACCAGCAGGGCTTCCCACTCAACACCGCGCGATGCCGCCTGATTGAGCAGCGCCATCACCTGTTCGCCCTGGCCATCCACCAGCGCTTCAATCAGCGCCAGCGGCTGCTCGTCATCCAGCGTACCCAGCATCTGCGCCACGGTTTCACGCGTGACGCTGCCCTGCCCCATGGCAATCGCCTGATCGGTCAGGCTCAGTGCATCACGCATACTGCCGTCAGCGGCACGCGCCAGAAGATGCAGCGCGCGCGGCTCGGCAGCAATCTGCTCCTGCTGCAGTATATGTACCAATTGCTGCTGAATTTGTTCGACGTCGAGCGCTTTAAGATGGAACTGCAGGCAACGCGACAGAATGGTGACCGGCAGTTTTTGCGGATCGGTGGTCGCCAGCAGGAATTTGACGTGCGACGGCGGCTCTTCCAGCGTTTTCAACAGCGCATTAAAGCTGTGACGCGAGAGCATGTGCACTTCATCGATCAGGTAAACCTTGAAGCGACCGCGCGCTGGGGCGTACTGCACGTTATCCAGCAGATCGCGCGTGTCTTCAACTTTGGTACGTGACGCGGCATCGATCTCGATCAGATCGACAAAGCGCCCCTGCTCGATTTCACGGCAGTTATCACACTGACCACATGGCGTGGAGGTGATGCCGGTTTCGCAGTTAAGACCTTTCGCCAGCAAACGGGCGATAGAGGTTTTCCCTACGCCGCGAGTACCGGAAAAGAGATAAGCATGATGGATTCGTCCCAGTGACAACCCGTTGGCCAGCGCAGTCAGCACATGTTCCTGACCGACTACGTCAGCGAAAGCCTGGGGACGCCATTTTCGCGCAAGTACCTGATAGCTCATGTGGATTCAATCACTGGAATTTATTGAGTTGGCACAGCGGTGCGGCTATGTGAACCGGGTTCCGCCACAAGACAAAGAGGAAAAATGCAGCTTCGCAACCCCTGTTTATATGGGCAGTAGTCTAACAGCCACAACAGGATATGCCTATACCCGCGCTGCAGGCGCTGAATTTCGTCGCGCACCTGCTGGAGCGGTACGATTTATTCGGCATTGATATAAAGGTACGGCTGCAGGGATGGGCAATGAAATGCGCCGCGATGGCTAATGCCAGCGGCGCACAGGCCTTAATGGCCGGGGAAATTCACGAGGCTGTAGCAGTCGATGCCCATCGCGTTGAGGCGCGCTTCACCGCTCAGATCAAACAGGTTGATCACGAACGCAGCATCTTTGACTTCACCACCGGCACGGCGGATCAGTTTCACTGTGGCTTCCAGCGTACCGCCGGTGGCCAGCAGATCGTCCACTACCAGCACCACATCACCTGGCTTGATGGCATCTTTGTGCAGCTCCAGCGCATCAGAACCGTACTCCAGCTCATAGCTCTCGCTGTAAGTTTCACGCGGCAGCTTGCCTGGCTTACGCACCGGAACAAAACCCACGCCCAGACCCAGTGCTACCGGCGCACCAAACAGGAAGCCACGCGCTTCGGTGCCCACCACTTTGGTGATGCCTTTGTCACGATAGCGTTCAACCAGAATGGCAATCGACGCGGCATAGGCCTGCGGATCTTCCATTAAACTGGTGACGTCACGGAACAGGATGCCCGGCTTAGGGTAGTCAGGGATGCTTTTGATGCTGTTTTTGATGAGTTCAAGCTGCTGAGCAGTTGCGGTCATAAGTGTTACGCCTGGAAAAATATCTAATACGCGCAGCTTCTGACAGCGCCAATACCCGGAAACCGGGTTAACGAAGACAGTTAAATGGGGAAGCCACGCACGAAGATGCCCAAATCTATGCAAATACCCGGCTAAATGCAACCCTGCCGCGCTTAATCGCCACTGTCAGCATTTTCTGCCACCACCGGAATACGCCACATAAACAGCAGCAGCACGCACAACATCACACCCAGCATAATGCGCACCCACAACATGTTGACCATGTAGATTGAGACGGCAAAGGTGATGACAATCAGCAACATGGCGCGCCCTTTGGCACCGGGCGGCATGGCACGATGCTGTTGCCAGTGGCGAATATAGCGGCCAAACGGCGAGCGCCACAGCAGCCAATGGTGAAAACGCGGTGACGAGCGGGCAAAACACCAGGCGGCCAGCAACACGAATGGCGTGGTAGGTAATAAAGGTAATACAATGCCCAGCGTACCCAGCACAATCGCCAGCCAGCCAAGGCACAGAAGAAAAATTCGTTGCATGCCTGATGCCTGATAAAATCGGAACTGCGCTACGTTAACACAGTCGGAATCAGAGTGATGCCCCAACCGCCCGCACAACAACGTGTGCAGCTAATTATCGATCAATTGCGCCAGCAGATTGCGCAGCAAAAAGACGGCACCTGCCGTCAGCCGCGCTTCGATTCGCAACTTTTTCGCTGTAAAGGCACGCGGCTGGCCGATTATCTGCACGAGCTGGAGCAAAATATGGCGCAACTGAGCGCCGCTGAAACCGATGTGGTGCGAAGACAATGGCTGGCAGAAAAAGTACTGGATCAGATTGCTGCGCTGCAACGCGAGTGCCAGAGTCAGCAACTGCGCACTCTACGTGAACGGCCGCGCATTGATCCGCGCCAGTCGAAGCGCGAAGAGTATCAAGGCTATGAAACCCGCCTGATGGCGATGCTTGAACAGCGTCAGCAGCATCTGGCTCGCGCCGAAACGCTCAGCGTGCAGCAGCAATTGATCCGTGAAGTGGAAATCCTGCAGGAGCGCCTGGCACGTTGCCGCGCCGCAATGCAGAAACTGGAATTGTCAGCCCCGGCACGGTAATCACCCCCAACTCTCCTCTACCCGTCATACTTCAAATTGCAGGTGCGTTGGCTGCGCCTTGAATTATTTAGGGTATATACTTCCCCCTACGAATTAAGGAGGAAAATCATGACTCTTATCTTTTGGATAGCGATCGGCGTGGTGGCTGGCTGCATCAAACGCATGATTTTTCCCGGTCGACCGGGCGGGTTTGTGCCCACGCTGGTGCTGGCGGTGATTGGTGCCCTAATTGGGGGTTACATCGCCACCTATTTTACCACCGGCGATTTAGCCACCTTGCATCCGGCGGGTTTTGGTGTGGCACTGCTGGGATCGGTATTGATGCTGCTGGTGGCGGCAAAATTACGTATTTAAAAGGAGAAGTTATGTCACTGGAAACTGCATCTGACGAGATCAAACTGGCGGTGGATTTAATTCAACTGCTGGAAGAGAACCAGGTGCCCACCGCGACGGTATTGGCCGCGCTGGCGATAGTGCAACATGACTATCAGCAAAAACAGGCGGCTGAAAGCGCGAATTAACGCGCGCCAGACATCGTCGGACTGAGCCGCAGCATATCTATAAAGGCATCTACCAGCTGCGGCGCATCGGCTGCCAGATCAAACGCCTGCGGGTTAAACAGCCAGTTTTCCATCATGCCGTTGATGTAACCGCACATCAGACGCGCCGACTGCAAGGTGTTCAACCCCGCTGGCAACTGGCCCACGTCGATACATTCACGTAGCACCAATTCAATTCGGTCGTAACACTCAAGCAGTAAACTTTGACGCATATCCTGTAATGTCGACATTTCGCCAACAAATTCACATTTATGGAAGATAATCTCCATTAATGCGCGTCTTTGTGGATCCTTTGCTGTGGCGTCAAGGATATAGATCAACATCGAACGAATAACAGAAAGTGGATCGCCCGGGTATTTTGTCTGATACTCAAGTTCCACATCGTCAAGCCCAGCGTCACACCGAAGCCAGATTTCATGCAGAACATCGGCTTTATTTTTGAAATGCCAGTAGATAGCACCGCGCGTGACGCCGGCCGCTGTTGCGATATCTGCCAGGGAAGTGGCAGCCACACCATGTTCAGAGAAGTGTGCTAAAGCGGCATCCAGAATTTGGTTCCGCGTTTCAAGTGCTTGCGCTTTGGTTTTTCGTGCCATAGAGGACTTTTTTTACAAACTGGCAAGTTTACATACATTTGTGAATGTATGTACCATAGCACGACCCGTGTTTTAACGCAGCAATGGGTTTATCGGTTTGTGATCCATTGATCATTTGATATCGGACACTAGAGGTTTATTTATGAATAAAAACAGAGGATTAGCGCCTCTGGCGGCCGTCCTGATGCTTTCAGGCAGCTTTGTGTTAACAGGATGTGATGATAATAAATCCCAGCAAGCCGCCCAGCAGCAGCCCCCAGAAGTGGGTGTTGTGACGTTAAAAAACGAGCCTTTGAAAATTACCACCGAATTGCCAGGTCGTACTTCGGCATTCCGCGTGGCAGAAGTGCGCCCTCAGGTGTCAGGCATTATTCTGAAGCGTAATTTTGAGGAAGGAACGGATATCAAAGCAGGCGTTTCCCTGTATCAGATCGATCCGGCAACTTACCAGGCGGCTTATGACAGCGCCAAAGGCGATTTAGCACAGGCGCAAGCCAATGCACACGTCGCGCAGTTAACCATCAAACGTTATAAGCCACTGCTGGGTACTAAGTACATCAGTCAGCAGGACTATGACACCGCTGCGGCTACCGCTGCGCAGACGGCTGCTGCCGTTCAGGCAGCGCAAGCCAACGTGGAAACCGCACGCATCAATCTGGCGTATACCAAAGTGACCTCGCCGATCAGCGGTCGCATTGGTAAATCGTCTGTGACTGAAGGTGCTTTGGTCTCCAGCGGTCAGACTACCGCTTTGGCCACCGTGCAACAGCTCGACCCTATGTACGTTGATGTGACCCAATCCAGCGATGATTTCCTGCGTTTGCGCGCAGAGCTGGAATCCGGTCAGCTGAAACAGAATGACGGTAAAGCCAACGTCACGCTCTTGATGCAAAACGGTAACGCATACAGCCAGCCAGGCACATTGGAATTCTCTGATGTGACCGTGGATGAAACCACCGGCTCCATCACCCTGCGTGCCATCTTCCCAAATCCAGAGCATCGTCTGTTACCAGGCATGTTCGTGCGTGCACGACTGGATGAAGGCACCAACCCATCCGCATTGCTGGTTCCGCAACAGGGTGTCACTCGCACCCCAACCGGTCAGGCTACCGCGATGGTCGTCGGCGCAGATAACAAAGTTGAAGTTCGTAACATCACCGCTAATCAGGCATTTGGTGACAAATGGCTGGTAACGGACGGCCTGAAAGAGGGCGATCGCGTGATCACCGTCGGTCTTCAGCGTGCCAAGCCAGGTGCGCAGGTGACACCACAAGAAGTCAAAGATGATGCCAAAGCAGCGCCAGAAACTCAGTCTGCTAAATCATCGTCGTAAACAGGAGCCACTGATACATGGCTAAGTTCTTTATCGATCGCCCCATTTTTGCCTGGGTGCTCGCCATCATCATTATGCTGGCGGGTACTTTAGCGATTATCAGCTTGCCGATTGAGCAATATCCCAATGTTGCTCCGCCGGCCGTTGAAATTCAGGCTTCTTACCCGGGTGCTGATGCGAAAACGCTGCAAGATTCGGTAACCCAGGTTATCGAACAAAACATGAACGGTATCGATGGGCTGATGTATATGTCCTCGAGCAGTGACTCGTCCGGTACATTGACGCTGACCCTGACCTTCCAGTCCGGTACTAACGCAGATATTGCGCAGGTACAGGTACAGAACAAGCTGCAGCTGGCCATGCCACTGCTGCCGCAGGAAGTACAGCAACAAGGTATTCAGGTTAAAAAATCCTCCAGCAGCTTCCTGATGGTGGCGGGTTTTGTCAGTGATGACGGCAGCATGACGCAGAATGACATCTCTGACTATGTTGCTTCTAACATCAAAGACCCGATCAGCCGTACGCCTGGCGTCGGTGATACCCAGGTGTTTGGTGCGCAGTACGCGATGCGCATCTGGCTTGACCCACACAAACTGAACAACTACCAGCTGACGCCGGTCGATGTCATCAGTGCGTTGGGCACCCAGAACACCCAGGTCGCCGCCGGTCAGTTAGGCGGAACACCGCCAGTACCTGGCCAGCAGTTGAACGCCTCGATTATTGCGCAGACCCGTCTGACCAATACCGAAGAGTTCGGCAATATCATGCTGAAGGTGAACCAGGATGGCTCACAGGTGCGCTTGCGTGATGTGGCGAAGATTGAACTCGGTGGTGAAAACTACGAGATCATCGCCCGCTACAACGGTAAACCGGCCTCCGGTATCGGTGTGAAACTGGCAACCGGTGCGAATGCGCTGGATACCGCCAAAGCGGTGAAAGATGAGCTGGCAAAACTGCAGCCGTTCTTCCCGTCAGGCATGAAAACCGTTTATCCGTACGACACCACGCCGTTCGTGAAGATCTCGATCTTCGAAGTGGTGAAAACGCTGTTTGAAGCGATCGTACTGGTGTTCCTGGTGATGTACCTGTTCCTGCAGAACTTCCGCGCTACGCTGATTCCAACCATCGCGGTGCCGGTCGTCCTGCTGGGTACCTTTGCGATTATCAGTGCGTTTGGTTACTCGATAAACACGCTAACCATGTTCGGGATGGTGCTCGCCATCGGCTTGCTGGTGGATGATGCCATCGTGGTGGTGGAGAACGTTGAGCGTGTGATGGCCGAAGAGGGCTTACCGCCCAAAGAGGCCACCAAGCGTTCGATGGAGCAGATCCAGGGCGCACTGGTGGGTATCGCACTGGTGTTGTCAGCGGTATTTATCCCGATGGCCTTCTTCGGCGGGTCGACCGGTGTTATCTACCGTCAGTTCTCGATCACTATTGTTTCTGCGATGGCGCTGTCGGTGCTGGTAGCGTTGATTTTGACGCCGGCACTGTGTGCCACCATGCTGAAGCCGATCAAGAAAGGCGACCACGGCAAAACCACCGGCTTCTTTGGCTGGTTTAACCGCCTGTTCGACAAGAGCACCAACCACTATGTGGATAGCGTGGGCCACATCGTGCGTAGCACCGGTCGTTATCTGGTGATCTATCTGGTGATTGTGGTCGGCATGGCGTATCTGTTCCTGAAACTCCCAACCTCCTTCCTGCCGGAAGAAGATCAGGGTCTGTTACTGGCGCAGGCGCAGCTGCCGGCCGGTGCGACGCAGGAACGTACGCAAAAAGTGCTGGATCAGGTGACGGATTACTTCCTGAACAAAGAGAAAGACAGCGTTAACTCGGTGTTTACCGTTAACGGCTTTGGCTTTGCAGGACGTGGTCAGAACACCGGTATTGCCTTCGTGAGCCTGAAACCGTGGGATGAGCGTGGCGATGCCAGCCTGAAAGTGCCCGCGATTGCCGGACGCGCCATGCAGGCGTTGGGTCAGATCAAAGATGCGATGGTCTTCCCGTTCAACCTGCCAGCAATTATCGAACTGGGTAACGCCACCGGCTTCGACTTTATGCTGACTGACCAGGGCAACCTGGGGCACGAGAAGTTGACCGCCGCGCGTAACCAGCTGTTTGGCATGATTGCTCAACACCCCGATACCTTAGTGGGTGTGCGTCCGAACGGTATGGAAGATACGCCTCAGTACAAACTGATCATCGATCAGGAAAAAGCGCAGGCACTAGGGGTGTCGCTGTCTGACATCAACACCACGCTGGGCGCTGGCTGGGGTGGCTCTTACGTCAATGACTTCATCGACCGCGGTCGTGTGAAGAAAGTGTACGTGATGGGCCAGGCAGACTCGCGTATGTTGCCAGATGACATCAGCAAATGGTTCGTGCGTAACAGCTCCGGCACCATGGTTCCGTTCTCCGCCTTCTCTTCGGCGAAGTGGCAGTACGGTTCACCGCGTCTGGAACGTTACAACGGCTTACCATCGATGGAAATCCTCGGACAGGCTGCGCCGGGTAAAAGCTCCGGTGATGCCATGAACCTGATGGAAGAGCTGGCGGGCAAACTGCCGTCGGGTATCGGCTACGACTGGACGGGCATGTCCTACCAGGAACGTCTGTCCGGTAACCAGGCCCCTGCCCTGTATGCCATCTCGCTGATTGTGGTGTTCCTGTGTCTGGCCGCACTGTATGAGAGCTGGTCGATTCCGTTCTCAGTCATGCTAGTGGTGCCGCTGGGTGTGGTCGGTGCATTGATCTTCACCACCCTGCGCGGACTCAGTAACGACGTCTACTTCGTGGTGGGCCTGCTGACAACCATTGGCTTGTCGGCGAAGAACGCCATCCTGATCGTTGAATTCGCCAAGGATTTGATGGAGAAGGAAGGGAAAGGTTTAGTGGAATCAACACTGGAAGCAGCACGTATGCGTCTGCGTCCAATTCTGATGACCTCACTGGCCTTTATCCTCGGTGTTCTGCCGCTGGCTATCAGTACCGGTGCCGGTTCCGGCGCACAGAACGCCGTAGGTACTGGCGTAATGGGCGGCATGGTAACCGCAACTGCGTTGGCCATCTTCTTCGTGCCCGTGTTCTTTGTGGTGGTCCGTCGCCGCTTTGGTAAGAACAAAGCGGAGATTGAGCAAGGCCATCCGGTCGAGCACAAACACTAAGTTGTCCCCTGTTGAAAAGGCCGCGCAAGCGGCCTTTTTTATGGCTGTCATTCCACTTTTCCCCCGCCCGGCAAATGCCCTTACTTCAATCACGGTTGCAATCAATTCTCAGCAGGTTCATACTATTGTTATATTATAACATTACATGAGAGTGCAGCTATGAAAGCCAATATCCATCCGCAATACCGTCCCGTGGTGTTCCATGACACCTCAGTCGATGAGTACTTCAAAATCGGTTCCACCATTAAAACCGAACGCACCATTGAGTTCGAAGGTGAAGTGCTGCCGTACGTGACGCTGGATGTCTCTTCTAAATCCCACGTCCACTACACCGGCAAGCAGAAAGATCTCACCAAAGAAGGCAGCGCCGCACGCTTCAACAAGCGTTTCGGCAGCTTCCTGACGCGCGGCAATTAATCAGGAGTTAACGCATGCAGGTTTTGAGTTCATTACGGTCAGCGAAGACCCGTCACAAAGATTGCAAAGTAGTACGTCGTAAAGGTCGCATTTACGTGATCTGCAAAACGAATCCGCGCTTTAAGGCGGTTCAGGGAAGAAAGAAAAAAAGGTAGGAAAGTGTCGTGATGATTGGCCGGGATGCTCCCCGGCCTTTTTTTTACTTCATGCTTTGCAGCATGATCTCTACGTTGTGCCTGAAGGCAGCAACATAGGTTGCAGCAGGGCCATTAGCCTCGGACAGCGCTTCAGGATAGAGTTCACCACCCGGCTTAGCACCGGTTTCGCTGGCAATCTGCTTCACCAGACGCGGATCGGTCTGATTCTCCATAAAGTAAGTGTTGATGTGCTCCGCTTTCAGCTGCTTAATAATCGACGCCACATCGCTGGCGCTGGCTTCTGCTTCAGTAGAGAAACCCACCGGTGCGAGGAAGCTCACGCCATAGCGTTGGCCGAAGTAACCAAAGGCATCATGGCTGGTCAGCACTTTACGTTTATTTTTCGCGACCGAGGCAAATTCGCTTTTCGCCCAGCTATCCAGTTTCTGCAGCTGCTGGATATAGCTTTCACCGCTTTTACGAATATCTGCCGCATCTTCAGGATCGGCTTTGATCAGCGCATTCATAACGTTGGTCGCGTAGATCACCCCATTTTGCATGCTGTTCCATGCATGCGGATCCGTAATGGTTTTCCCGTCATCCACCATTTTACGGGTGTTAATGCCGTTGGATGCCACCACGATCGTCCCTTTATAGCCCGATGCGCTGATTAAACGATCCATCCAGCCTTCAAGACCTAAACCACTGACAAACACCACGTTAGCCTTAGCCAGAGATTCACTGTCTTGTGGGGTCGGCTCGAAGGTGTGTGGATCGCCGTTAGGTTGAACCAGCGATTTCACGTTAACGTGATCGCCGCCTACCTGCTTAACGATATCCGCCAGCACGGTAAAACTCGCCACCACATCCACGGTTTTTGCCAGGGTCAGCGGGCTAATCAACATGGCGCCAATCGCCAGACTCAGCGGTAACTTCTTCATTCGTATCCCCTAATTGTATAGTTATCGACGGCGCAACAGACCGCCACATGGTCCTGTTAAAACAGAAAGCAAAAACAGTACGGCCGCACTCAGCACCACCGCCGGTCCGGCAGGCAGTGAGAAGTGCCAGGAAAGGATCAAACCGACCAGGGCGGCGATCATCGCCAGCACCATCGCAATGCCGAGCATGCAAGCCAGATGGCGGCTCCAGAAACGGGCGCTGGTGGCGGGCAGCATCATCAGCCCCACCGACATCAGTGTGCCGAGCACCTGAAAACCGGCCACCAGATTGAGCACCACCAGCATCAGGAAGATGCCGTGCACCATCGGCGCGCTCCATTTGCCTTGCGCACGCAGGAAATCCGGATCAAACGCATCGATCACCAGCGGACGAAAAATCACTGCCAGCATCAGTAAAGTGAACGCCGCGATGCCGCCTACCAGCATGAGGGCCGCGTTATCGACCGCCAGCAGTGAACCGAACAGCACATGCAGCAGATCGACACTCGATCCACGCAGTGACACCAGCGTGACGCCCAGCGCCAGCGAGCCGAGATAGAAACCAGAGAAACTGGCATCTTCTTTTAAGGGGGTATATCGACTGACCGCACCGGAAAGCAGCGCAACGGCTAAACCCGCAATCAGTCCGCCGATGCCCATCGCCACCAACGATAAGCCAGATACCAGATAGCCGATCGCCGCGCCCGGTAATACCGCATGCGATAACGCATCGCCCACCAGACTCATACGGCGCAGTGACAGGAACACGCCCAGCGGCGTGGCGCTCAGGGCCAACGCCACACAAGCCACTAACGCGCGGCGCATAAAACCAAATTCGATAAAGGGTTGAATCAATGTCACGAGGCCACCCTGCGCAGCAGTGGAGTTTGAGCGGAGTCAGCATCGTCGAGTGACAACACATCTTTGAAGTAACGCGCGACCAACGGGCGATCGTGTAACACCACTAATAAGGTGGTGCCCGCCTGCTGCTGCTGTTCGAGGATTGACATCAGCAGCGTGACGGTTTGCGTATCAATGCCATTAAAGGGTTCATCCAGCAGCCAGACTTTACTTTGCTGCAGCATCAGACGCGCAAACAGCACACGCTGCAACTGGCCGCCGGAAAGCATAGAAGGTTGCGCATCGGCGAAATCACGCATTTGCACCGCATCCAGCGCAGCATCGATCTCCTGTCGCATGGCTCGGTTAATGCCACCAAACCAGCCGCAGCGAGGCCAGCATCCCATAGCAACCAGCTCATAAACGGTAAGAGGAAAACGGGTTTCTAACTCACTACGCTGCGGTAACCAGCCAAGCGCCTTGCGTGAAATCTTTAATTCACAAGTCCCTGCAATCGGCGGCAACAGGCCGGCGATGGTTTTTAGCAGTGTGGATTTACCGGTGCCGTTCGCGCCGATCAGCGCCGTCATGCTGCCTGCTGCCAGTTCTCCGGTGACTATCGGTGTCACCACTTGCCCCTGATAGCCGCCCTGCAAGCGATTGAAATGCATCATTTCTGCATCCCCCAATAGATAGCCAGCGCCAGGAACGCGATAAGCAGCAGCGCGACCATCAGGCGGCCGCTAAGTGAGAGGAGTAAACCACTGTGATTCATGGAGGGAAACCAAAACGTTATAACATAACATTAATACTACCCGATTTTTCCCGGGTGTTGCCCGTGAGAAAGTGTTTCAAAAGTTAACCACCCTGGGCATCCTCTGTGACTCACACTGGATCTGAATCGATTGAGCGATAAATCCCATCGCAACGATTACGTATTCTGCACAGAGTTAACTTGCAATATTTGGCCAGAACCCCAATGATAGATTCATCCTCCTTTTTTACCGGAAGCGAAATGCAGTCTATTATTCATTGTGATATTGCTGTGGATGAGGACGATTGCGAGAAGTTGCAGGCTATTATCCAGGGGAATATTCTCAAAATAGCCGAAGCCCTGGCAGGTGATTTACAGTGGTATTCTCAAAACGCGCAATTAGTTCCTGACAGCTTTAAGATTATTTCCATTCAACCGCACGACAACAATCGATTTAAAATGCTTTACGATTTTAAGTGGGATTTATTTAATCCTTGCCTGGATTTAAATGAAACATCAACCCAACGTGAAGAAGTTTTGTTCCAGATAGTACCGGGTGCACTGGTGTTTACCGTGATAGACAATACCCGCCCCTCGCCCGCCGACGAATTGTAATATTTGGTAATCGAGGTGAGCAAAGCTAATGAATGTGGATTATATTTAAGGAGTCGCTGAATTCTTTATATTCATGATCGCTTCCTGATAGCTTTTCCAAATCTCGCCGCGCTGCGGTCACTGTGCAAGCTCTGGAGGGGAAAAAGATGGACGAATACTCACCAAAACGGCATGATATTGCCCAGCTTAAATTCCTGTGTGAGAACCTGTTTGACGAAAGTATGGCGACGCTAACGGACAGCCATCACGGCTGGGTTAATGACCCTACTGCGGAAAGCAATTTACAGCTCAACGATTTGATTGAGCATATCGCTTCTTTCACGATGAATTACAAAATTAAGCACGTTGAAGATGAAGCGCTGATTACGCAAATCGATGAATATCTTGACGATACCTTTATGCTGTTTAGCAGTTATGGAATCAATACTCAGGATCTTCAACGGTGGCAACGTTCAGCAAAACGCTTATTTAATCTGTTTGCCGAAGAGTGCGCTTTTCTCCAACAACTCAGCCATTCCTTTTAGCATCAGAGTGAGACCGGTTTATTTATGAGCAATCAAGCCTTAACCAAAACAGACTATTTGATGCGACTGCGTCGTTGTCGCTCAATTGACACCCTTGAACGGGTGATTGAAAAGAACAAGTACGAATTATCTGACAACGAACTCGCGGTATTCTATTCTGCTGCCGATCATCGCCTTGCTGAACTGACGATGAATAAGCTTTACGACAAAGTACCGGTTTCTGTCTGGAAGTTCGTTCGCTAACTATTTTTACCCGCTATTCGTTACGTCATCTTTTCCCTTCAGGGAATGATTCACAGGCAAAGGAGTGCCAGCGTTTCGCTGTGTACTGATTTCTTGAGGATTTTTTCGGGGAGCAGAAATGGTGGAGGCCCTGCCAGCTACATCCCGGCACACGCGTCGCCTGCTGCGGCTGCTTCCTTCCGGACCTGACCGAGTTCACAAGTTAGCGTTGCGGGAGAACCAACAGGGCCCCCATTGACGAGCTCTCTTTCGAGAGCGCAGGCATTATCAAGTAAGCCCCTGGCAATTGCAAGCATAGGCCGGGTGACCGTTGTTTTCTTGAACAGCTATCCCGTAAAACCCTGATTCTCACCCTCCCTGCATGCTAAAGTCGGCGTTTACTCGCTGAATCAGGTGCGTGCATGAACGACACAAGCAATTTCTCCGAGCGCGTCTGGCAAATTATTGCCGCCATCCCCAAAGGCAAAGTCACCACCTACGGTGATATCGCCCTGCTTGCCGGTTCACCGCGTGCCGCAAGACAAGTCGGCGGCGTATTACGTCGCTTACCCGAAGGCAGCAAATTGCCGTGGTTCCGCGTCATCAATCGCCATGGCCGCATTTCACTGCAAGGCGACGATCTCTTCCGCCAGCGCGATGCGCTCGAAGCTGAGGGCATTGAAGTGAGTGACGCGGGTGAGATTGAATTAGAGAAGTATCGCTGGGAGTACTAAGCGCACCCATGCTGAGGTACGGGCAGGCAACACTGTGGAGTAAAGCCCCCCGTCAAAGAAGAGAGTGTCGAGCAAATTTGGACAATCCGCTAATTACATGGAATAGCCTCACCCCAACGCACCCAAGCTGAAGTGCGGGCAGGCAACACTGTGGAGTAAAGCGTCACACGCCAGGGATGGCGTGTGCCGAGCGATCAGGGACGAGACAGCGGCTTTACGCAACAGTGTTGCCTGCCCGCACACTCCCCCGCCCTGTTTTCCTACATGCTTCCCGGACAGTGCGCCAGGATCAGCACCTTGTGATTGTCACATATTCGTCGGCGCAGGCACCGAAGCAGAAGGCACTACTTGCGTTGGCGATGTTGATGGCACCGTAGTGGCCGCACCTGGCGTGGTCTGCATCGCCATATTGGTCACTGGCACCAGCAGCAGTTCGGCTTTGGTGCCGCCCTGATTGATCACCGGCTTCACGGTATCGGTAATGAACGCCAGCTTGCCGTCAATACTGATAGCCGCACTTAACAGAATACGCGCGTTAGGCTGAATGTCCGAAGGATTGAACGGCAGCACGAACTGGAACGGCGCCTGTTTCCCTTCGGTGCGCACTACATGCTGTGCCAGTACTTTCGATGGCGCATCAGCTAATGAAGCATCCGACAGCGTCACGGTCAGCACCGCATCCGGCGGCAAGGCAATACGTTGGCGAATATACACCGAACCACTTACGTTAGGCTGCGTGATGGCGGCCGTCTGTCCTGCAACAGCGGAACCCAGCGTAGGGGTAGCCACCGGCTTACTGTGATCGGCACAGCCAGCCAGCGCTGCCGCCAGCGTCACACCGCTAATAACATGCCAGAGTTTCATCGATGTCGTCTCCTTGTGAACACTATGATTGTCGGCGGACAAATTGTTGAGTAGCTTTTCAGCCGCCGATTGACCTTAATTCTGGCACAAAAATCCGCATTGCGCCTAAATGGTCCCCTAGCCCGCTGAAATCGCGGCAAAATCATTGACGGCAACTGGTCGGATCTTTCAAACTGACGCGATTGCCCCCCTGAGGAATCTGCTATGAGCCAGGCACTGCAAAACCTGCTTAATTTACTCAATCTCGAAAAACTCGAAGAAGGCCTGTTTCGCGGCCAAAGTGAAGATCTTGGCCTGCGCCAGGTATTTGGTGGTCAGGTAGTTGGCCAGGCCTTGTACGCGGCGAAACAGACCGTACCGGAAGAGCGCATCATTCACTCGTTCCACAGCTACTTCCTGCGTCCTGGTGATAGCGAAAAAGCTATTATTTACGATGTCGAAACCCTGCGTGATGGCAAAAGCTTCAGCGCGCGTCGCGTCAGTGCGGTGCAAAATGGTCACCCTATCTTCTATATGACCGCCTCTTTCCAGGCGCCGGAAAGTGGCTTCGAGCATCAAAACACCATGCCGCAAGTGCCGGGGCCGGACAACCTCCCCTCGGAGCAGGATCTGGCGCAAAAACTGGCGGCCCATTTGCCGCTCAAACTCAAAGAAAAGTTTCTTGCCGAGCGACCGCTGGATATTCGGCCGGTACAAATCCATAACCCGCTCAAAGGCCGTGTCGATGAGCCGATGCGCCAGGTGTGGATTCGTGCCAACGGCAAGCTGCCGGACGATCGCCGCATTCACCAGTACCTGCTGGGTTACGCTTCGGACCTCAACTTCCTGCCTGTGGCGCTGCAACCACATGGCAAAGGCTTCCTTGAGCCCGACATGCAGGTGGCCACCATTGACCACTCCATGTGGTTCCACCGCCCGTTCGACCTCTCTGAATGGCTGCTGTACAGCGTGGTGAGCACCTCGGCTTCGGGCGCGCGTGGTTTTGTGCGTGGGGAGTTCTACACTCAGGACGGCACGCTGGTCGCGACCACCGTTCAGGAAGGGGTAATGCGCCAGCGCGACGCATAAAAAAGGGGCGATATCATCGCCCCTCGTCTTTTTATTGTTTTAGCGCACTGCTCTTCTACAGCCCATTTCTTACTGGTTGTAAGCGTTCTCGCCGTGGCTGTTCACATCCAGACCTTCACGTTCCTGATCTTCTGGAACACGCAGGCCCACAATCATATCTGCCAGTTTGAAGCCGATGAAGGCCACAACACCGGACCAGATGATGGTCACACCACAGCTGAACAGCTGAATCCAAACCTGATGGCCCATGGTCACGCCTTCTGCGTAGCCCACGCCACCCAGTGAAGAGGAGGCGAACACACCGGTCAGCACACAACCCAGGATACCGCACACGCCGTGCACACCGAACACATCACATGGGTCATCCACGCGCAGCCATTTCTTCAGGGTGGTTACACCCCAGATACCCGCCAGGCCGCCGGCCAGACCGATAATCAGCGCACCGCCCACACCGACATAACCACAAGCTGGGGTGATAGCCACCAGACCTGCGATAAAGCCAGAACAGGCACCCAGCAGTGAAGGTTTGCCACGCATTGCCCACTCACCGAACACCCATGACAGCACTGCACCCGCAGTTGCGACAACGGTATTCAGGAAGGCCAGTGCGGCGATTTCATTCGCTGAAGAAGCAGAACCGGCGTTGAAACCGAACCAGCCTACATACAGAATCGCGGTACCCATGAACACCATCGGCAGGTTGTGCGGTTTGAACGCTTCTTTACCGAAGCCCGCACGTTTGCCCACCAGGTAAGCACCCACCAGGCCTGCAACAGCGGCGTTGATGTGAACGACAGTACCGCCAGCGAAGTCCAGCGCACCGTCTTGCGCCAGCAGACCACCTGCCCACACCATGTGTGCGATTGGCAGATAAGAGAGCGTCAGCCAGACCACCACGAAAATCAGTACCGCTGAGAAGCGAATACGTTCCGCCAGTGCACCGACAATCAGGCCCACGGTGATACAGGCGAAGGAAGCCTGGAACGCCACGTGGATGTACTGATAGAAGCTACCCATAAGCGCTTTCAGCTCAATGTTTTTCAGCATCGCCCACTGGAAGTTACCGAAGAAGGCGTTGCCCTCGCTGAAGGCCAGCGAATAACCGTAGATGACCCACAGCACGCAAACTAATGCGAAGGTGACTGCAACCTGGGTCAGCATCGACAGGACGTTTTTACCGCGGATCAAACCGCCGTAAAACAAGGCGATGCCCGGGATCGTCATAAACAGTACCAATGCGGTACAGATCATCATAAAGGCGTTATCGGCTTTGTCCGCAACGGCAGGAGCTGCCGCCATGGCCAGAGACGGTAACAGTGCCAGGCTGGTGAGGCCTAACTTAGTCATCAGTTTATTCATTTCTTTCCATCCCATCACAATTCAGAGCCCCAGTTACAGTGCTGCTTCGTCGGTCTCGCCGGTACGAATACGAATGACGCGCTGCAGTTCTGCGACGAAGATTTTGCCGTCGCCAATTTTGCCGGTGTAAGCGGCTTTGCTGATGACATCCACCACTTCATCGAGTTGATCGTCCGCAATGGCGATATCAATTTTAACTTTTGGCAGGAAGTTCACGCTGTACTCGGCACCGCGATAAAGCTCTGCGTGACCTTTCTGGCGACCAAACCCCTTCACTTCGGTAACAGTCAGTCCCTGAATGCCAATGGAGGATAAAGCTTCACGCACGTCCTCCAGCTTAAATGGTTTGATTACCACGGTAACCAGCTTCATACGTTCCCCTCCAGATAATAAATTGAGTGAGTCTCGCGGACACGAGGAGATATAAGCAAACGCTGTGCCATAAATTAAAAAAGGGAAGAAGTCAGCGGCATAGAGGCGCTATATCGCGCTTCGTTATGTGATGGGTGGCTCAGTTTGGGGATAGGGCAAAAGAAAGGTGTTGCAATATTGCACTCCTTTGGTGCTTTGAGCCTCAAAGGAGTGCATCAATACAGAACAATCCGATAAATCTGCGCAAAAAAGGTGCAATTCACCCTTCAGCCTGTGCGGGGATGCCCGCTGCAAGCTCATCACCGGCCTGCTGCAGTTGATACATCTGCCAGTAGCGCCCCTGTTGAGCCAATAATTCAGTGTGCGTGCCGCGCTCTGCTACCTGACCACGGTGCAGTACCAGAATCTGGTCCGCTTCGGTGATGGTTGAAAGACGGTGCGCAATCACCACCAGCGTGCTGTGCTGACGCAGTGCACGCAAAGCATGCTGAATCGCCTGCTCGGTACCGGAATCAATACTGGCAGTGGCTTCATCAAGAATCAAAATCTGTGGCAATGACACCAGAACTCGCGCCATCGCCAGCAGCTGCTTCTGGCCCACCGACAAATTATTGCCCTGCTCGCCCAATCGGGTGTGAATGCCCTCGGACATGGAACGCGCCAAAGGAGCCAGTTGTACCGTTTCCAGCGCCTGCCACACCTGCTGTTCTGAGATATCACGCCCAAGCTGCACGTTGGCTAACAGCGTATCGGCCAGCACCACCGGATCTTGCTGCACCATCGCGACACTTTGCCGTAGCGCTTCATGCGTAAGTTGCGGTAAGGGACGACCATCTAACTCAATGCTGCCGCGCGTCACTGGGTAATACCCCATCAGCAAATTCGCCAATGTGCTCTTACCACTGCCGGTGTGCCCGACCAGCGCAATAAAACCGCGTGTCGGCACTTCAAGAGTGATATGACTCAGGACATCGCGGTTGTCACGATAGGCAAAGCTGACGTCGCGCAACGTGATGCGGCCTGAAGCGAGCGGCTGGTTATCCACGCCGTAATCTTGCTGCGTGGCATCCATCAGCTCGAAGATACGCTCGCCAGAGACCACCGCCTGTTGCAGCATCGATTGTTGCGTGGTGAGTTCAATCAGCGGTTCGTTCAGACGTCCCAGATAGGTAATAAAGGCGTATAGCACGCCGACTTCAAACACGCCGGGCGTAGCAAAGCTAAACAGCATAAGCAGCCCGCACAGAATCATCGCCGAAAACAGACTCAACAGCGGACGCAGCAGGAAGCCATCCAGCCTCAGGGTTTCCATGCGCGCCAGATAATGTGAACGGCTCGCTTCGCCCATACGCTCGCCAAAGCGCGCCTGCTGGCGAAACTGCTGGATCACACTCATGCCGTTAATCACTTCATTGAAGCCGTTGTTGATGTCGGCCAGATAGCTGCGTACCCGACGCGCGATTGGCGTGCTGTAGCGCTGATAAATCAGCATCACCGTCAGCACCAGCGGGAAGATGACGATCGCCACCAGCGCCATGCGCCAGTCGAGCGAGAACATCGCCACCAGCATCGCGCCAATCAGTGCCGCACTGCGCAGCACGGTGGCCACCACCGTGACATACAGGTCTTTGATCACTTCGGTATCGTTGGTGACGCGCGAAATAATCTGCCCCACCGGTTGGGTATCGAAGGCACTCAGCGGCTGACGCAGCGCCGCGTTCATCACGTCCACGCGCAACTGCTGCACCACACCAATTGCTGCGCGGTTAAACAACAGTGCCTGGAAATAATGCAAACCGGCAGCCAGCAGTTGTAGCAAAATAAAGCACACCAGCAGACCGATGGCGATGCCCCAGGGCATCTGGTGTTTCGCCACCAGATTATCGATGAAGTAGCTCACCAGTACCGGACCGGTAACTTCGGCCGCCGCGGCGATCCACAACATACCGACCGCCAGCCACAGCGATTTGCGCCAGGGCTTACCGTAAGCCAGCAGACGCCTGAGCGTTGGCCATAAACGTTGCGATTTAGCCATGGTTGGAACCCTCTGCCACTTCGTCCTCATCCAGCGCCGCTTCGAGTTGCTGATAGCGATACATATCGCGATACCAACCCTCTTGCACCGCCAGGCTTTCATGATCGCCGCGCTGGGTCACCGCACCTTGTTGCAGCACCAGAATTTCACTGGCTTCTGTCAACGCCGATAAACGATGTGCGCTGATGATCAACGTGCGGCCTTTGCCCCACTGACGCAGGTTATGCAGAATTTCATACTCCGTGCGGCCGTCAACGGCTGACAGTGCATCGTCGAGGATCAGGATTTCCGCGTTCAGCAACAGTGCACGAGCAATGGCAATACGTTGCTTTTGACCGCCGGAAAGCATCACACCGCGCTCACCCACTTCGGTGTCATAGCCTTGCGGCAGGCGCAAAATGTCATCATGTACACAGGCCATGCGCGCCACGCGCTCAATCTCTTCCTGAGACGCATTCGGACGCCCCAGCGCCAGGTTATTGGCGATGGTATCGGAGAACAAAAATGGTGTCTGACTCACCACAGCCAGCCGACTGCGCCAGCTATCGAGTCGCAGCTGTGTCAGCGGCAGGTTATGGTAGCGGATGTCGCCCTGGTCGATGTCAAAGTGGCGCTGAATCAGGCTCAAGAGCGTGCTTTTACCACAGCCGGTTGGACCGCACAGCCCCAGCATCTGGCCCGGTTTCAATTGAAAATTAACATGGCTTAGCGCCGCGCCAGAATTAGCGGGATAACGGAACTCTCGAATGGCGACCTGTAAAACACCAGCGTCGTCAGGCAAGACTTTCTGCCCATCCTCCACCGCCGGGGCTTCCGCCAACAGCGCGCGAATGCGACTCCATGCCGCACTGCCCCGCTCAACGATATTGATCATCCATGCCAGCGCCAGCATCGGCCAAATCATCAGGCCGAGATACATGACAAAGCTGGTGAGCTGACCGAGCGTCAAGCTGCCGTGCCACACCATCCAGCCACCACCGGCAATCGCCAACAGGTTAGAGAAACCCACAGCGATATAAATGATGGGATCAAAGCGTGCATCAACCCGCGCCACATGCAGATTTTTTTTACCCGTATCGCGGGCAATGTCTGCAAACTGCTGTGATTGATGATCTTCCAGGCCGAACGCTTTGATCATGCGGATACTGGTGAGGCTCTCCTGTGTTTGATCGTTCAGGCTGGAGAAGGCGGCCTGCGCGACTTTGAAGCGCTGGTGCAGACGCGAACCATCTTTCTGAATGGCAATCGCCATCAGCGGCATCGGGATCAACGCCAG
Organism: Pantoea sp. alder81; assembly: GCF_020179835.1. Lineage (GTDB taxonomy): Bacteria > Pseudomonadota > Gammaproteobacteria > Enterobacterales > Enterobacteriaceae > Pantoea. The sequence continues at coordinate 92,729 of NZ_JAIUDA010000009.1, forward strand.
CAGCGTCAGCTGCCAACTGATCTGGGTGCTCATCACGGCCAATACCACCAGGCCCATTACCAGCGAATCCACCAGCGTCAGGACGCCCTCGCCGGCGGCAAACACCACGCGATCGACATCATTGGTCGCGCGCGCAATCAGATCGCCAGTGCGATGGCGCAGGTAGAACGCAGGATGCTGGCGACTCAGCTGGCGATAGAAATCCTCGCGCAGCTCCACCGCGAGTTGATAGGACGCGCCAAACAGCAGCACACGCCAGACATAGCGCAGCAGATAGACGATCACCGCCGTCACCAGCATCACGCCAATCCACATGAAAATTTTGCTGCTGCTTAAAGTGTGTTGCGTCACGCCATCGACGATGACGCCAACCACATGCGGCGGCAACAGCTGCAATAGCGCAATCACAATCAGCAAGCTGACGGCACCCAGATATCGCCGCCACTCGCGCAGGAAATACCAACTTAATTGGCTAAATAATCGCACAAGACACTCTCTTTCTGTGCCCGCTCAGGGCGCTACCGGCAAGGCGGTGGTGTATTTAATCTCTTCCATGGCGAAACTGGAGGTCACATCAATCAGGCCTGGCACGCCATTTACCAGACGCTTGTAAAAAGCATCGTAACTTTTCATATCGGCCACCTGGATGCGCAGCAGATAATCGTATTCACCGGCCATGCGATAGAATGCCATCACTTCTGGCATCTGCTGCACCACGGCAACAAATTGCTGAAACCAGCCGCTGCTGTGCTGCTGAGTTTTCACAAACATAAATGCTGTGAGCGAAAGACCGATCTTCTCCCCATCCAGCAACGCCACGCGCGCACGAATAATGCCATCATCTTCCAGCTTTTTCAGGCGTTTCCAGCAAGGCGTAGTGGTGAGATTGACCGCCTCCGCCAACGCTTGCAGCGATAATGTGCAATCATTTTGCAGCATTGCCAGCAAAGTGCGGTCAGTTTTATCTAGCATTGGGCGCTCCGGGAGAAAAATTTTCTCTTATTCGGGCATTATACCCGGATTAAAGCAACCTTATTTTCCTGCCAGTGCCTTACACTGTGCACAATAATTATTACGGATTCACCACATGCAAACGCCCTGGGTTCGCCACGCCATCAATGAAATTAACGCCGATTTTCAACGCTCTGCGGATACACACCTTATTCGTTTCGCACTGGATGATTTTCCTGGCATCCGCTTTTATCTCAAAGATGAAAGTACTCATCCGAGTGGCAGCCTGAAGCATCGCCTGGCACGATCGCTATTCCTGTATGGGTTGGCTAATGGCTGGATCCGCGAGAATACGCCAATTATTGAAGCCTCATCTGGCAGCACAGCGGTATCAGAGGCTTATTTTGCGCGTTTGCTGGGTCTGCCTTTTATCGCGGTAATGCCCGCTAGCACTGCGAAACGCAAAATTGAAATGATTCGTTTTTATGGCGGCGAGTGCCATTTCGTTGCCGATCCTTGTCAGCTGTATAGCGAATCGGAACGTCTGGCGCGTGAACTTAACGGTCATTTTATGGATCAGTTCACCTATGCCGAGCGCGCCACCGACTGGCGCGGCAACAACAACATCGCTGAAAGTATTTTCCGTCAGATGGCGCATGAACCTTTCCCGGTGCCGCATACCGTGGTGATGAGCGCCGGCACCGGCGGGACCTCGGCCACACTGGGCCGCTATATTCGTTATCAGGGACACAATACGCGTCTGTTGGTGGTGGATCCGCAGCATTCCGTGTTCTTTGATTTCTGGCATCGCCGCGACAGTGCGCTGCGCAGCGATCGTGGCAGCATGATCGAAGGCATCGGACGTCCGCGCGTGGAGCCTTCGTTTTTACCCGATGTCATCGACGAGATGATCAAAGTGCCTGATGGCGCAACGGTGGCGGCGATGCTGCAACTGGAGAAGATTCTGGGTCGTCGCCCGGGCGCTTCAACTGGCACCAATTTCTGGGGCATGCTGCAGGTAGCTAAACGCATGCGGGAAAATGGCGAGCAAGGTTCACTAGTGACACTGTTGTGCGACAGTGGTGATCGTTATCCGGACACCTACTACAACCCTGAATGGGTCGCGCAGAATATCGGGGATATTCAACCGTGGCTGCGTGAACTGCAATAAAAAACCGGACGTCCTGTCCGGTTCACTGTAAGCCTCAGCATTCGGGGGAATAATCGAGGTGTGGTGTGGTCATCCAGTGATTTAAGTAATGAGACACCGCCTGTGTCTCGCAATGTCCAATAATCGGTAAATGTGGCAGCGACGATTTCAATTGATGCATGGCGTTGCCCATGATGAAGCCACTGCCCACGCGCTCCAGCATTTCGCGGTCATTCATCGCATCACCAAACGCCATACAATCTGCCATTGATAGCGACAGATGCTGGCACAAGTGCGCCAGCGCCGCGCCTTTATGGCACTCCAGCGGCAGAACTTCCAGACAATCCCATGCTGAAAAGCAGATGTTGGCGCGCTCGGCCAGCGCATGCTGCAACTCCACTTTTAACGCTTGCAGCATCTCATGCGGCGCAATAAAGCAAATTTTGGTCACCTCATGTGCCGACATCTGACGCAAATCGCGCAGCTGATAGTGGAAGCCGCTCATCACGTGCGCTTCCAATGCTCCCAGCAACGGTTTATCGGTAAACCAGCCTTCATCGTTAAAGATGTGGATTGATGCTGGCGTTTGCCAATGAGTGTGAATCACCTCTTCGGCAACGGATGAGGACAAATCACAACCAAACAGCTGCTGCCCTTCCAGATCGTGAATACGTGTGCCATTGCCGGTGATCAGCCAGGCTGGCAGAGTCAATTGGTCGCGTACCACCTGCACGTCCATCAGATGGCGGCCCGTGGCGAAAGCAATGGTGATATCGCGCTGATGCAAGGCATGCAGGGTGTCGATGGTCTCATTCCCTAACCGGTGCGTCGGCAGTAACAACGTGCCATCCATATCAAATGCCGCGAGGCGAGCCATGCAATTTCTCCTGTCTGAGTGAGGAATCTACTATCACCTGGTAATTGCGGAACTAATAGTGAATACTTTTACAAAACTGTTCCGGGTTTAGCGATGCGCCAACTTCATCGGGTTAATCAATTTCAGCGCCTGTGGCAACTCAGCCAGGGCGAGCCTCTGCGTCTGAGCGTAGCCGCCATGGCGCAGCACTGTTTTTGCAGTGAGCGCCATGTGCGAACCTTATTACGTCAGTGGCAGGATGCAGGCTGGCTGAGCTGGCGCGGCGAGTCCGGCCGCGGAAAACAAGGCGAACTAACGTTTCTGATCTCACCTGAACAACTCCGCCAACAGCTGTTAACCCAACAACTGGAAGCGGGCGAAGCGGTTCAGGCGTTGCAGGTGCTGGATCTCCATCCTGAACGGCTGGTGAAAATGCTGCGACCGCTGATGGGCGGCCAATGGCAAAACCAGGCACCTGTGTTGCGTATCCCCTACTATCGCGCAATGGAGCCGCTGCGGCCGCTTCGTCTGACCGGAAGGGCTGAACAGCACCTGGTGCGGCAGATTTTCTCCGGCCTGACCCGCTTTAATGGCGACGATGTAGAAGGCGATCTTGCGCATCACTGGCAACATGATGGCAGCGGCTGTGACTGGTATTTTTGGTTGCGCCCGCAGCTCAGCTGGCACAACGATGAGCCAATTCTAGCGGCGCAGTTGGCCTCGCAACTGCAGCAGATCATGCAAACCGTGCGCGGCAGCCGCCTGCTGGCCTCTATCGAACGCATTGAAGCGCCACATCCGCTGGCATTGCGTATTCAACTGCGTCAGAGCGACTACTGGCTGCCGCAGCGGCTGGCCCATCAATACTGCCTGCTGCCACACCCTGATGCGGTTGACGTTGGTAGTGGGCCGTGGAAGCTGACCCATTTCACTGATGAGCTGGTTCGCCTGGAAAGCCATGCCCGCTGGCATCTGCAACGTCCTCTGATTCAGGTGGTGGAATACTGGATTACACCGCAGCTGTTTGCCCATGGCCTCGGCACCAGCTGTCGCCATCCGGTGCAAATCGCTATTGGCGATCCTGACGAACTGGACGCATTGCGCCCGGTCGATCACAGCATCAGCCTCGGCTTCTGTTATCTGGCACCGCGCATTTCCGCCGATTTCACTGCCGCACAAGTCACGGCACTGATTGCATTAATTCAACACAGCGGAGTGATTCAGCAGTTACCGTTGGATGAAGGCTTGATTACCGCGAGCAAGGAGTTGCTGCCCGGTTGGCCGGTGCCGTCTGCCGGGATGACAGCCGTCACGCTGCCCGAGAAACTCACTCTGCATTATCATCTCCCTATCGAACTGCATGTGATGGCGCAGGCGCTGGTGCCGTTGCTGGCAAAACAGGGCTGCAAATTAACCTGTGTTTTTCATGATGTGAAAAACTGGCGTGACGATATCGACCTGAGCGATGCCGATGTGGTGATGGGTGACCGTTTGATCGGCGATGCCCCGCTGTTTACCCTGGTGAACTGGCTGGAGAACGATCCCGTATGGACTCCCTTACGTGCTCCGGTATTACAAGCCCCACTTAGCGCTATCGCCCATCAGCCCAGCCCAGAGCAACGCGCAGCATTAACGCACCAGCTTTTTCAGCAGCTGATGCGTGATGGACATCTGTTGCCGCTGTTTAACTATCGCTATCAGGTGTTTGCCCCGCCTGGCGTCGAAGGCATCCAGCTCAATACGCTGGGCTGGTTTGATTTCACCCGCGCCTGGATTCCACCGCCAGCCACCGCAGGGACTGTTCAGCCCGCGCCCGAGCCAGTACCATAGGCGCACTGCTTTTTGGGGAAATAAAGATGAAACAAGCCGTTGTCGTATTCAGTGGCGGACAAGATTCCACCACCTGTCTGATTCAGGCACTGCAACAATATGATCAAGTGCACTGTGTCACCTTCGATTATGGCCAGCGCCATCGCGAAGAGATTGAAGTCGCGGCTCAACTCGCGCATAAACTGGGCGCCTGTGCCCACAAAGTGCTGGATGTGACGCTGCTCAATGAACTGGCAGTCAGCAGCCTGACGCGCGATAACATTCCGGTGCCCACTTACGATCCTGATGCCAGCGGTTTGCCGAGCACTTTTGTACCGGGCCGCAATATTCTGTTCCTGACCTTAGCCTCCATCTACGCTTACCAGGTGGAAGCCGAAGCGGTGATTACCGGTGTTTGTGAAACGGATTTCTCCGGCTACCCTGATTGCCGCGATGAGTTCGTCAAAGCACTCAACAATGCCGTCAGCCTGGGCATGGCGCGCAACATTCGCTTCGAAACGCCACTGATGTGGCTGAATAAAGCCGAAACCTGGGCGCTGGCCGATTACTGGCAGCAGCTGCCACTGGTGCGTGCGGAAACCCTGACCTGCTACAACGGTGTGAAAGGTGATGGCTGTGGTGAATGCGCGGCTTGCCATCTGCGTGCGCGAGGGTTGGCGGATTATCAAGCCAATACGTCTGCGGTGATGGCAGCGATGAAACAAAAAAGCGGCCTTAACTGATTGCGCTGAATCGGTGGCTCGCAATGATTAATTGGTGGCTCGTACTGATTGAGCGGCTTTGCTGGCTGTAACTGATTAAACAGCTTTGCTCGATGTAACTGATTAAGCTGCTTAGCTGGCTTGAACTCATTAAGCTGGAACTCATTGAGCAGCTTCGCTAGCAGGTAATGATTGAGCTGCTTTACTCGCTGAACTCATTAAGCTTCTTCGCTGGCTGGCGTTTCTGACGCCAGCTCGCTCCACTGTTAATGGCTTTCTACCATCAACGCCGACATACGGTCGCGCAACTCCCCTTCCATCGGTACCGCTTTTTGCGTACGCAAATCGATGCAGACGAAGGTCAAGGCCGCATCCGCCACCACGGTGTTATCACCTGCCAGCAGCACGCGCTGCGAAATGATGCCGCTTTTGCCATTCAACTGTGATACTTCGCTCTCAATATGCAATACGTCGCCCAGTACCGCCGGACGACGATAGTTAATGTTGATATTGACCACCACAAACGCCAGCTTCTTATCCATCAGCCAGTGAAAGGCATCGACATCCTCCAGCCACTGCCAGCGCGCTTCTTCCAGAAACTCCAGATAGCGCGCGTTGTTCACATGCTGATAAACGTCGAGATGATAGCCGCGTACTTTGATGGTGGTTTGCATTGTTGCTCCTGTTCTGGCTGTGAATGACAACTGGTATGACCTGTTGAGCATAGCACAGCCAGATTTAACGCTTTATCAATCCTTCAAAGTCGCGAGCCGCCTCACAGTTTCAGCCGGCCGCTATTACGCTCCACCAGCGCATTGCCGATGCCCGGTATTTCCTTGAGCTGCTCGATGGCGGTAAACGGACCATACTGCTCGCGATAACTGACTATCGCCTGCGCTTTCTTCAGGCCGATGCCGTTCATTGCGGCGGCGAGTTGTTCAGCACTGGCTTGATTAATGCTGACCTGTCCTTCTTGCGGCGGGGATACCTGCGTCGCCTGCGTTTCGCTGGGGCTTTCGGCAGCGGCCAGTCCGGTGGTATAGAGTGCGCCACCCAGCGCCAGCGTGACGCATAATGCGCGAAATGTAGATTTCACCATGCTGTATTTCTCCTTGTGTTTGACAGCCACAGCAGAGTGTCACAGCGGGTTTTCAGGCTCAAAAGGACAATGACAGAAATGGAAAAGGCCGCAGAAGCGGCCTTTGTGTTGTTGCAGCGGATTCACATTTTTTGTGAGGCTTACTGGTTTTGTGCCGCCGCGCCGTATTTGATTTTCGCGTCTTTGCGCAGGTTTTCCAGCAGTGCTTCAAACGCAATCTGCGCGTTATTCTGCGTTACGCCTTTCACCATCTCATCCATCTGCGCCTGCGGCATATTACCTGGGCTGACCTTATCCAGCGCGACCAGTACCACGTTGCCCTGCATATCTTCACTCACGCCCCAGGACGGTTTGTTGTCCGCTGGCTGTGGCAGGTTAAAGGCAGACTGTGCAACAGGATCCTGCGCATTGCGATCAAAGGATTTGCTGGCGCTCAGTGTTAAGCCTGCCGCTTTCAGCGCATCTTCTTTACCGGCTTTCAGATCAACCAGCAGTTTATCTGCCTGCGCTTTAGCCTGCTGAGTGGCTTTGTCATGCTTCAGCGTGTCGGCAATCTGCGCTTTCACCTGATCCAGCGGTTTAACGGCTTCAGGCTTGTGCTCGCTGATGCGCAGCACGAATGCACGATCGCCATCGACGCTAATGATGTCAGAGTTATTACCCGGCGCACCGTTTTGACCCACCAGTCCACCATTAAAGATCGCCTGCTTAACCTGATCGAAATCGAGTTCAGCTGGTACATCATCACGGGTGATCCAGCCGGTTTCAGCCACTTTCAGACCAGAAGCCTGTGCTGCACCTGCCAGCGACTCGTTGTCATTGCTGGCCGCTTCACTGACTTTTTGCTGCAGCTTGTAGAAAGCATCGACTGCTTTTTCCTGCTTCACCTTGTCGGCAACAGCGTCATGGATCTCAGCCAGCGGTTTCACCTGTTCTGCCTGGATATCATCCAGACGCACCACCAGGAAGCCAACTGAAGATTTGATCACACCAGACAGCTGACCTTTTTGCATCAGGTTGGCGTTTTTCAGCTCATCCGGCGTGGTGCCCGGCTCCAGCCAACCCATATCGCCGCCTTTGCGCGCCGAGATCGGGTCAATGGATTTGCTTTTGGCCAGCGTGGCGAAATCTTCACCCTTCTTCAGCGCATCCAGAACCGCATTGGCATCCGCTTCAGTTTTGGTCTGAATCACGCTGTAGCGATTACGCTGCGGCTGTGAATAGTCGGCTTTGTGTTGATCAAACCAGCTCTGAATATCCGCTTCACTCGCTGTTTCCTGCATGTTAGCTGCATCCATCTTGATGTAGCTGACGCGGAACTGCTCTGGTGCCATGAAGTTGTTCTGATGCTGCTGGTAATACTGATTGATCTCATCATCATTGACAGTTTGTTTCGCTGCCAGCGCGTTGACATCGATTACTGCCTGACGCACTTCACGCTGCTGCGAGACCAGATCCACCAGCTTGCTGGTTTCGCCTTTCAGCATGAAATCGGTATTGGCAACCGCATTGATCAACTGCTGCGTGGCTAACTGCTTGCGCAGTGCTGCCGCGTACTGATCCGGCGTAAAGCCCATCTGTGTGATTAAACCGTTGTACTTCGCGTTGTCGAACTTACCGTTGGTCTGGAAGGCTTTTTGATTAAAGATAGCCTGCTTGATCTGATCATCGCTGATGCCAATCTTTAAATCTTTAATGTATTGATCGAGCAAAGCCTGATCAATCAGCTGTGACAGCGCCTGCTGACGCATCTGCTGCATGTAGCCTTCGTTACTGGCCAACTGTGAGAATTGATCGCCCAGCATCTGCTGCTGACGATTACGCTCGTTGTTATAGCCTTGCTCAAGCTCTGCACGGCTAATTTCATGACCATTAACTTTGGCAGCGTAGTCGCTGCCACCGCCGATCAGGTAGTTGCCCACCCCGGTCAGTACGAAAGACAGGATGATCAATCCCAGAATAATCTTGAGCACGACATGATTCGACGCCGCGCGTAAATTGTCCATCATGGTATGACAACACTCCGCTGTAGTGTGAATGTAAAGCTCTGACACGATGTCATCATCGTGCAACTGCTGTTCAGGCTGGCAGTTGGCAACCATGCGGAGACAATAGCCTAAGGCCATCGCCGCGCATCAAGAATAAAAAAGGCACATCAAAAATGATGTGCCCGTATGTTACATGAGAACGGCTTTTTCGTCCTCAATCCATAGAAGAAAATGCTTCAATGGATGTATCAGCGGTCATTAATTGACTGAGTCTTTCAGTGCTTTACCTGCACGGAAGCCCGGTACTTTACCAGCCGGGATGGTGATCTCTTTACCAGTTTGCGGGTTACGGCCTGTACGAGCAGCACGCTCACGTACAGAGAAAGTACCGAAACCAACCAGTGCCACTTCATCACCGCCTTTCAGCGCGTCAGAAACGGAGCCCATGAATGCATCTAACACACGTCCCGCTGCTGCTTTAGAAATGTCAGCGTCTGCAGCAATTTTGTCGATCAACTGTGACTTATTCACTCTATTCATCCCCTCTTTTATTATTCACATCGCACCCGCGCTTCCCGCCCGGTGCGAACGCGCAGCCAGTTATATCAAGCCTGTGGAGCTGAAACAACGGTATTCATCTTAATCGTTGATTCAACAGCCCCCTAAAGTAGCGGCACAAAAAAAAGCTGGCAAGCACCATTTGGCCTGCCAGCTTCGCTTTTTAACGGTTTTTGCCGCTAATCACTATTTTGCCGTCGCAACCTGCATACCGTAAGGCGCATTTTCCAGTGCCAGGTTCAGCACTTCTTCAATACGCTTCACAGGATGGATGGTTAGATCGGCAATCACGTTCTGTGGAATCTCTTCCAGATCGCGCTTGTTTTCATCCGGGATCAGCACGGTTTTGATGCCGCCGCGATGCGCTGCCAGCAGCTTCTCTTTCAGGCCACCAATTGGCAGCACCTGACCGCGCAGGGTGATCTCACCCGTCATCGCCACATCAGAGCGCACCGGGTTACCCGTCAGACATGAAACCAGTGCAGTACACATCGCGATACCGGCACTTGGACCATCTTTCGGCGTTGCCCCTTCCGGCACGTGCACGTGGATATCACGTTTCTCGTGGAAATCACCGTTAATGCCGAGTTTCTCCGCACGCGCACGAACCACTGTCAGCGCCGCCTGGATAGACTCCTGCATCACTTCACCCAGCGAGCCGGTGTAAGTCAGTTTACCTTTGCCAGGTACGCAGGCGGTTTCGATGGTCAGCAGATCGCCGCCCACTTCCGTCCACGCCAGACCGGTCACCTGACCCACGCGGTTTTCAGTATCCGCGCGACCATAGTCAAAGCGCTGCACGCCCAGGAAGTCGTTAAGGTTTTCACCGTTAATCTTGATGCTCTTCCTGGTCTTATCCATCAGCAACGTTTTCACCGCTTTACGGCACAGCTTGGACAGTTCACGTTCCAGACTACGCACGCCCGCTTCACGGGTGTAGTAGCGGATAATGCCGATGATGGCGCTATCGTCAACGCTGATCTCTTTCTCTTTCAGCGCATTACGTTCAATCTGTTTCGGCAGCAAATGTTGTTTGGCGATGTTGAGTTTTTCATCTTCGGTATAACCCGACAGACGAATGACTTCCATACGGTCCAGCAGCGGTGCCGGGATGTTCATGGAGTTAGAGGTCGCCACAAACATCACATCGGAGAGATCGTAATCCACTTCCAGGTAGTGATCGTTGAACGCGATGTTCTGTTCTGGATCCAGCACTTCCAGCAATGCCGAAGCCGGATCGCCGCGCATATCGGACGACATCTTATCGATCTCATCCAACAGGAACAGTGGGTTCTTCACACCCACTTTCGCCATTTTCTGGATCAGTTTGCCCGGCATAGAGCCGATGTAAGTACGCCGATGTCCGCGGATTTCCGCTTCATCGCGCACGCCACCCAGTGCCATACGCACATATTTACGGCCGGTGGCTTTAGCAATTGACTGACCCAGCGAGGTTTTACCCACCCCTGGCGGTCCGACGAGGCACAGAATTGGCCCTTTGATTTTGCTGACGCGACTTTGCACCGCAAGATACTCAAGGATGCGATCTTTGACGCGTTCTAAACCGTAGTGGTCGATATCCAGCGTTTCCTGCGCTTTCAGCAGATCTTTCTTCACTTTGCTGCGCGCGACCCACGGTACCTGAACCATCCAGTCGATATAACCGCGCACCACGGTGGCTTCTGCAGACATCGGCGACATCATCTTCAGCTTCTGCAGTTCTGCTTCGGCTTTCTCGCGCGCTTCAGTCGGCATTTTTGCCGCTTCAATTTTACGTTTCAGCGCTTCGTATTCGTCCGGCGCGTCATCCATTTCGCCCAGCTCTTTCTGAATGGCTTTCATTTGCTCATTCAGATAGTACTCACGCTGGCTTTTCTCCATCTGCTTTTTCACGCGATTGCGAATGCGCTTCTCAACCTGCAGCAGATCGATTTCGGATTCCATCATCGCCATCAGATATTCGAGACGCTCGTTGATGTCGGACATTTCCAGCACTGACTGCTTATCAGCCAGCTTCAGCGGCATATGCGCTGCCACGGTGTCGGCGAGACGCGCCGCATCGTCGATGCTGTTCAGTGAGGTCAAAACCTCAGGTGGAATTTTTTTATTCAGTTTGATGTAGCCTTCAAACTGATTAATCGCCGTACGCACCAGCACTTCCTGCTCGCGCTCTTCAATTTCTGGCGAGATCAGGTATTCGGCCTGGGCAACAAAATGGTCGCCATTGTCAGCCAGCGTGGTGATGTGTGCACGCTGCAAGCCTTCAACCAGCACTTTTACCGTGCCATCGGGCAGCTTGAGCATTTGCAATACGGAAGCGACGGTCCCTACCGAGAAGAGATCGTTAATACCAGGTTCATCCGTTGAAGCCTCTTTCTGGGCAACCAGCATGATCTTCTTGTCATGATCCATCGCCGCTTCGAGGCAACGAATCGATTTTTCCCGACCAACAAACAACGGAATTACCATGTGCGGATAAACCACCACGTCGCGCAAAGGCAACACGGGGATTTCAATGCGTTCAGAACGCTCAGGATTCATAGAGCTCTCTCTTAGTTTAATGTCCGCCAGGTGATGGGTACCGCGTAAAAGAAGTTTGCAGTTCAACCCACAGGATATTGAGTATATGGGGATGCTTGGTCGACATTCAATGTCACGGGAGAGAGAAAAACAAAAGGGGAAACATTTTCCCCTTTTTTAAGATAACAACATGGTTCGATTGTTTATTTATTCGCCAGAAGCCTGAGCTTCATGCTTACCATAAATCAACATCGGCTCGGATTGACCGTCAATCACTGACTCATCAATCACCACTTTTTCCACATCATCCATCGATGGCAGATCGTACATGGTTTCCAGCAGCGCACCTTCAACGATAGAACGCAGACCACGTGCACCGGTTTTACGGGACATCGCTTTCTTCGCAATCGCTGTCAGCGCTTCGTCGCGGAACTCCAGCTCAACGCCTTCCAGGTTAAACAGCGCCTGGTACTGCTTGGTCAACGCATTCTTCGGCTCACGCAGAATCTGAATCAGCGCTTCTTCGCTCAGCTCATTCAGCGTCGCCACAACAGGCAAACGACCAATGAACTCAGGAATCAGACCAAATTTAATCAGATCTTCAGGCTCAACCTGCGACAGCAACTCGCCTTCGCTGGCTTTCTGAGATTTGCCCTTAACCGTTGCACCAAAGCCGATACCGGTTCCGGTCTCAACACGCTGAGAAATCACTTTATCGAGGCCGGCAAATGCGCCACCACAGATGAACAGAATTTTTGAGGTATCAACCTGCAAGAATTCCTGCTGCGGATGCTTACGTCCACCCTGCGGAGGAACGGCTGCCACTGTGCCTTCGATCAATTTCAGCAACGCCTGCTGTACACCTTCACCGGAAACGTCACGCGTGATTGACGGGTTGTCTGACTTACGAGAAATCTTGTCGATTTCATCGATGTAAACAATGCCGCGCTGTGCTTTCTGCACATCGTAATCACACTTCTGCAGTAGTTTCTGGATGATGTTTTCCACATCCTCACCCACATAACCGGCTTCGGTCAGGGTGGTCGCATCCGCCATAGTGAACGGAACATCCAGCAAACGCGCCAGGGTTTCAGCCAGCAACGTTTTACCGCTACCGGTTGGACCGATCAGCAGAATGTTACTTTTGCCCAGCTCAATACCATTGCTGGTATCGCCGTTGCGCAGACGTTTGTAGTGGTTGTATACCGCAACCGCCAGCACTTTTTTCGCCTTTTCCTGACCGATGACGTAATCATCTAAATGATGACGAATTTCATGCGGCGTCGGCAGTGCACTGCGCTCACGATGCGGAGCGACTTCTTTGATCTCTTCGCGAATGATGTCATTGCATAAATCAACACACTCGTCGCAAATATACACTGACGGCCCGGCAATCAGCTTACGGACTTCATGCTGGCTTTTGCCGCAGAAAGAGCAGTACAGCAACTTACCTGAACCGTCTTTGCGCTTATCTGTCATCAGCTAACCTCTTTTCTTTCTCAGACTCAATTTGGTGTACGGCACTGGCCGTACATCAACGGCCGTATTCATTCAACCCAACTACCTGCCCCGTTAACTATAGCGTAAGGGGCAGCCAGATGTGTCTTATTGGCGATGCGTCAGGATGGAATCGACCAAGCCATACTCTACCGCTTCGCTGGCAGAGAGGAAACGATCGCGTTCGGTATCGCGTTCGATCTCTTCCAGTGATTTGCCGGTGTGTTCAGCCATCAATTCATTCATACGCTGCTTCACTTTCAGGATTTCACGCGCATGGATTTCAATATCCGTCGCCTGGCCCTGATAGCCGCCCAGCGGTTGGTGAATCATGACGCGGGAGTTAGGCAGGCAGAAACGCTTGCCTTTCGTGCCTGCGGTCAGCAGGAACGCACCCATTGAACAAGCCTGACCCATACAAATGGTGCTGACGTCCGGCTTGATGAATTTCATGGTGTCATAAATCGACATCCCGGCAGTAATCACGCCGCCTGGCGAGTTAATGTAGAGATAAATGTCTTTTTCAGGATTCTCAGCTTCCAGAAACAGCATCTGTGCCACGATCAGGTTGGCCATATGATCTTCAACCTGGCCGGTCAGGAAGATCACACGCTCTTTGAGCAGGCGGGAGTAGATGTCGTATGAACGCTCGCCGCGCGAGGTTTGTTCGACCACCATTGGCACCAGCGCCATGTGCGGTGCAGTAAATTCACGATCGCCACTGTATGACATTACCGTCTCCTGATAAATTTCATTGGCAACATTCTGTACCGATATTACGTGAGGCGCGTCGGGAAAACTATGCGCTGCCCTCTCACTCCGACATAACAGGACGGTTAATCAGCCAGTCTCACTGTTTTCATGCATGCTCCCTGTATCTGGGGATGCTGGCCAGTTGTTTCAAGCATAACAACCTTTTGCCCATTCGCTAACACGGAAAAAGAGCTTAGCGAACAATTTGCCGATTAATTAGGCAAATAGAGGACAAATCTGTGCGGTTAACGCCTCAAAACGAAAAAGCCCGCGACTTTTCAGTCGCGGGCTTCGCACTTTCGGTTAACTAAAGAATCAGGCCGCTGAGGTCTGGTTCATCAGTTCCTGGAAGTTGGTTGCTTTATCGGTCACTTTAGCTTTCGCCAGAACCGCTTCAACAGCCTGCTCTTCCAGCGCAACGTTGCGCATGTTGTTCATCAGCTCGTTATTCTTGCTGTAGAACTCGATCACTTCCTGCGGATCTTCGTACGCAGAAGCCATCTCTTCGATCAGCGCTTTAACGCGGTCTTCGTCAGCTTTCAGCTCGTTGATGCGAATCACTTCGCCCAGCAGCAGACCGACAACAACGCGACGTTTAGCCTGCTCTTCGAACAGCTCACGTGGCAGTTCGAAAGCTTGCTTCTCGTTGCCACCAAAACGCTGAGCAGCCTGGCGACGCAGAACGTCGATTTCGCTGTCGATCAACGCGACTGGCACGTCGATGTCGTTGGCTTCAACCAGACCATCAATCGCCTGAGACTTAACGCGGTTACGGATAGCGCCTTTCAGCTCACGATCCATGTTCTTACGCACTTCTGCACGCAGACCGGCCACTGAACCATCTTCAACGCCGAAGCGTTTGATGAACTCTTCAGTCAGCTCTGGCAGTTCGCGAGTTTCCACTTTCTTCAGCACGATCTCGAACTTCGCGTCTTTCCCTTTCAGGGTTTCAGCGTGGTAATCGTCTGGGAATTTCACGTCGATAGTGAAGGTTTCGCCCGCTTTGTGGCCAACAACACCTTCTTCGAAGCCTGGGATCATACGACCCTGGCCCATCGCCAGTACGAAGTCAGACGCTTTGCCGCCTTCGAACTCTTCGCCGTCTACAGAACCGGAGAAGTCGATGGTTGCGCGATCTTCAGCAGTAGCTGCTGCATCGCTCTCTTTCCAGGTCGCCTGCTGCTTCTGCAGGGTTTCCAGCATGGTATCAACGTCAGCATCGGTGACTTCAACCACTGGCTTCTCAACTTCGATAGCGTCCAGGCCTTTCAGCTCAACTTCTGGATACACTTCGAACTCAACCGCGTAAGTGAAATCTTCACCTTCTTTATACTCACCTGGCACGTAGTTCGGTGCGCCAGCTGGGTTAATTTTCTCTTTGATGATGGCGTCAACGAAGTTGCGCGTCATCAGCTCGCCCAGCACGTCCTGGCGAACAGAAGCACCGTAGCGCTGAGAAATGATGTGTGCCGGCACTTTGCCTTTACGGAAACCGTCGATACGGACTTTCTTAGCTACTTCCACCAGTTCTTTCTTCACTGCGCTTTCGATGCTGTCCGCTGGAACAGTAATCGAAATGCGACGGCCCAGACCCTGAGTGGTTTCTACTGAAACTGTCATCTTGTTACCTCAAAAAATCACGTGCTCGGTCAACTTCAGACACCACACATTAAATGCGCCGTATCCAACAACCGGGACGGCCTCTGCAGGCAGAACCTAATCCCTGTCACCAGAAGCGTCCCGAAGACATTCCGGAAAAATAGACGCAGCATTATAGCGACATCGCTGGAATGAGTCGAGGCTGCAAACTCACCACTTTTTAGCGGTTTTGCTGCTTTTTTGCGCCATGGATCGCGTTTAAGGGTAATTAATGAAAAGAAAACGGCCCGCAGGCCGTTTTGAGAGAGGATGAAGTGTGAACTCAGGCGAGGGTGCCGGCACCCCTACAGTTAGGTGACGCCAGGACGGTATCTTGTAATCCATCCCACTCTTTTTGCGTGTAAGTGTGCAGCGCCAGCGCGTGCACGCTCCCTGCTAACTCTTCGGTCAATTCGCCATAAATGGCGCGATGACGCTGCAGGAATCGTTGGCCGGTAAACACATCGCTGACAATCACCACTTTAAAGTGACTTTCAGAACCAGCGGGCACGTTATGACGGTAGCTCTCATCATGCACTTCGAGATGTGCAGGTTCGAACGCCTTACGCAGCTTTTCTTCTATTTGTTCGCGAATCATTGTTAACTCTCCTCAACGGCGAGCGCTGTGCCCATCTGTTTAAATATTAGTAGGTTTTTTGCCCAACCCGCAGGCGCGCCGGAAATAAATCCTGATCTGCTGCGCATCTTAACGGGCTCATTCGTCAGGTCAACGCTGTTAAGTGACCGTCTGTCCGAAAAAAGCCTTTACAATCAATTTCCACTGGCACGGGGCTTTTTTCGCCGTCGCGCAATGCTATGATGGCCGCAGTTTTGCAAACCAACCCATATGCTAACGAGAATGAGTATGTTGAAAAAACTGTTATTCCCTCTGCTGGCTGCTTTTATTTTGGCCGGCTGCGCCAGCAATAACACCACCCTGAACATTCAGCCTAAGATCCAGCTGCCACAGCAAGATCCTGGTCTGATGGGTGCGACCATCAGCGTTAACGGTGCCGATCAGCGTTCCGATCAGGCACTGGCAAAAGTGAATCGTGACGGCCAGTTAGTCACTTTGACGCCATCCCGCGATCTGCGTTTCCTGTTACAGGAAGTGCTGGAGAAGCAGATGACAGCACGCGGTTACATGATCGGACCAAACGGTGCGGTTGACCTGCAGATTGTCGTCAATGGTCTTTACGCTGATGTGACACAAGGTAACGTGCGTTACAGCATTACCACCAAGGCTGACATTTCCATCATTGCGACCGCGAAAAACGGTAACAAGCAGGTTAAAAATTATCGTCAGACTTACAGCGTAGAAGGCGCATTTACCGCCACTAACGCGAAGATCACCAACGCGGTCAACTCTACCCTGAGTGACGTGATTGCTGATATGGCGCAGGACACCAGCGTTCACGAGTTTATCAAACAGAACGCCCGCTAATTCCTCAGCTATTCTGCCCGGCAATCTTTGGCCGGGCATCATTTCAGGTTGGTTATGACTTCTCACTATCTGCGCATTTTCACCCAACGTAATGCCGCCGTATTGCTGTTGCTCGGCTTTGCTTCCGGACTGCCTTTAGCACTCACAGCCGGGACTTTGCAGGCGTGGATGACCGTTGAGAATGTCGACCTGAAAACCATCGGTTTCTTCTCCCTTGTCGGCCAGGCTTATGTATTTAAGTTCCTGTGGTCGCCGATGATGGATCGCTATACCCCGCCATTTCTCGGACGTCGTCGTGGCTGGCTGCTGGTCACACAATTCGCGCTGATCGCGGGAATTATCGCCATGGGCTTTATGCAGCCCTCGCGCGACCTGACGCTGCTGGCTGCCCTGGCCGTGCTGGTGGCCTTCTGTTCAGCTTCGCAGGACATCGTGTTTGATGCCTGGAAGACCGATGTGCTGCCGCCAGAAGAGCGTGGTAGCGGCGCGGCAATTACCGTGCTGGGTTATCGCCTGGCGATGCTGATTTCAGGCGGCCTGGCGCTGTGGCTGGCCGATCGTTATCTCGGCTGGCAGGCAACATACTGGTTAATGGCGCTATTAATGCTTCCAGGGTTGATTGCGACATTGCTGGCTAAAGAGCCCGCGACACCTGCGCGTGAGCCGCACACCCTGCGTCAGGCCGTATCGTTCCCGCTGAAAGATTTTTTCCTGCGCAACAATGCCTGGCTGCTGATCACCCTCATCATCCTTTATAAGCTGGGTGATGCTTTTGCTGCATCACTCACCACCACTTTCCTGATTCGCGGCGTGGGTTTCAGCGCCGGTGATGTAGGGCTGGTGAATAAAACGTTGGGATTGCTGGCAACCATTATTGGTGCGCTGTACGGCGGCGTGCTGATGCAGCGCCTGAGCCTGTTCCGCGCGCTAATGATTTTCGGCATTCTTCAGGCGGTTTCCAACTTCGCCTATTGGCTACTGGCCGTGACGCCACCTCATTTATGGAGCATGGCCAGTGCCGTGTTCATTGAGAACCTTTGCGGAGGGATGGGCACCGCCGCCTTTGTTGCGCTGCTGATGACGCTGTGCAACAAATCGTTTTCCGCGACGCAGTTTGCCCTGCTCTCTGCCCTTTCTGCCGTTGGGCGTGTCTATGTGGGACCTGCAGCGGGATGGCTGGTTGAGCTGTGGGGCTGGCCGACTTTCTACGCATTCACCGTCTTTGCTGGCGTGCCTGGCTTATTGCTGTTGTGGATTAGTCGCGGCACTCTGCACGCCATTCAGCAGGATGGGCGTTTTGTCATGCGGAGCCTGTGGCCGCAAGGTTATCGCTGGACAGTACGCCTGTTTAGCACCGGTTGTGGCCTGCTGGCGCTCTGGTTAGTGCTGCTGGCACTGAATGCAACGGACATCTGGCATGTCAATGCCTTGCTGACACCGCTTTTTGAGTTGGGCATGGCGCTGGCACTGATGGCTGTGGCGCTGGGTGTGATTCTGGATTGCCTGGCGTTAAGAAAAATTCCGGGAAAAAATCTGAGTTAAGTAATGATAATTTGCCAGCCGCTAATATTTGGCTAAAAAAATAACAACGAACTCATTTTAACGAATAGCATTTTTTTCATCGCGAAAAAGAAACATTAAATTAACATCCTTAGATTATATTTAAATCCGGTGCGCAATTACTTTGTAGAAAAGTCATCACCCAAATGCTACATAATTGTTAAATAAATGAGCATTAAGAGTACGGTTTATGCTTTCCCTGATTTTTCTGCGGTTTCTATCATTGATTTTTGTTATATTGACGGCAACTGCTTGTCGCAATTAATAATTTGTCACCCTGCGCAACATCTGTGACACCCTTAGCAAAAGGTGTCAACAGCCTTCTGACACATCCTTAAGCTGGTTTACACTGCATAAACCTTCCCGTAAAATGCGCGCACACTTAAACGACAATAGAGCCCTTTGTCATTGAGGTCGTTAAATGAGACTCAGTAAATACAATAAAAGTTTGGGGATTTTGTCATTAATAGCAGGCGCTGTATTACTCAGTGGCTGTGATAGTGCGTTGTTAAATCCCAAAGGACAGATTGCACTGGAGCAACGTTCGTTGATTCTGACAGCTTTCGGCTTGATGATGATCGTGGTTATCCCGGCAGTCTTCATGGCGGTATTCTTTGCCTGGAAATATCGGGCAACAAATACTAATGCAACATATAGCCCTAACTGGTCACACTCTAACAAAGTGGAAGCCGTGGTCTGGACCATTCCGATCCTGATCATTATCTTCCTCGGCGTGCTGACCTGGAAATCGACCCACGCACTGGAACCGAGCAAACCGCTTGTTTCTGATGTGAAGCCGATTGAGATTGATGTTGTCGCGCTGGACTGGAAATGGCTGTTCATTTACCCAGAACAGGGTATCGCAACCGTGAACCAGATTGCCTTCCCGGCAAACACTCCGGTGAACTTCAAGATCACGTCCAACTCCGTTATGAACTCCTTCTTTATTCCTACGCTTGGCAGCCAGATTTATGCCATGGCCGGTATGCAGACTAAACTGCATCTCATCGCCAACGAGCCAGGAACATTCGACGGTATCTCTGCGAACTTCAGTGGTCGCGGTTTCTCTGGTATGAAGTTCAAAGCCATTGCAACCAAAGACGATGCGGAATTCCAGCAGTGGGTTGCCAAAGTTAAAGCGGCACCTAACGCGCTGACCACTATGGATGATTTCGAGAAACTGGCTGCGCCAAGCGAAAATCACCCGGTGGAATATTTCTCAACTGCGAATCCAGAACTGTTCAAGCAAGTTATTGATAAGTTCATGATGAGCCACGGGAAAATGGACATGTCAGAGCACAAAGGCATGGACATGAATCACGCCGCTACTGCGGGAGCCGAGGAATAATACGATGTTAGGAAAATTAACACTGGATGCAGTGCCATACCACGAACCCATTATCGTGGTTACGGTTGCCGCTATCATCTTAGGTGGTCTGGCACTGGTTGCCGCGATTACTTATTTTGGTAAGTGGCAGTACCTGTGGTCAGAATGGTTCACCTCCATCGACCACAAAAAACTGGGTATCATGTACATCATCATGGCTTTCGTCATGCTGCTGCGCGGCTTTGCCGATGCGGTAATGATGCGTACCCAACAAGTGATGGCTTCCGCAGGTGAAGCCGGCATATTACCACCGCATCACTACGACCAGATCTTCACCGCTCACGGCGTGATCATGATCTTCTTCGTGGCGATGCCTTTCGTGGTAGGTCTGATGAACATCGCGGTACCGCTGCAAATCGGTGCACGTGACGTTGCCTTCCCGTTCCTGAACAACCTGAGCTTCTGGTTTACCGCGATCGGTGTGATCCTGGTTAACTTGTCTCTGGGTGTGGGCGAGTTCGCACAGACTGGCTGGTTGGCTTATCCACCACTTTCGGGCGCGGAATACAGTCCTGGCGTCGGGGTCGATTATTGGATCTGGAGTCTCCAGCTATCCGGTATCGGTACGACACTAACCGGTATCAACTTCTTCGTGACCATTCTGAAGATGCGTGCACCGGGCATGGACCTGTTCAAAATGCCTGTTTTCACCTGGGCATCACTGTGTACTAACGTCCTGATCATCGCTGCGTTCCCGGTCCTGACCGTAACGTTGGCACTGTTGACACTTGACCGTTACCTTGGCTTCCATTTCTTTACCAATGAAATGGGCGGTAACATGATGATGTACGTCAACCTGATTTGGGTCTGGGGTCACCCGGAAGTATACATCCTCGTACTGCCAGTATTCGGCGTGTTCGCGGAAGTCACTGCAACCTTCTCCAAAAAGCGTCTGTTTGGTTACACCTCTCTGGTGTGGGCGACCATCGCGATTACCGTTCTGTCGTTCATCGTTTGGCTGCACCACTTCTTCACCATGGGTGCCGGTGCGAACGTTAACGCCTTCTTCGGTATTATGACGATGATCATCGCGATTCCGACCGGCGTGAAAATCTTCAACTGGCTGTTCACCATGTATCAGGGTCGCGTTGAGTTCCACTCAGCGATGCTGTGGACTATCGGCTTCCTGGTCACCTTCTCTATCGGTGGTATGACCGGTGTTCTGCTGGCAGTTCCAGGCGCAGACTTCATTCTGCACAACAGCCTGTTCCTGATTGCACACTTCCATAACGTAATTATCGGTGGTGTGGTGTTCGGTTGTATGGCTGGCGTGACCTACTGGTTCCCGAAAGCATTCGGCTTCACCCTGAACGAAAAATGGGGTATCCGTGCATTCTGGTTCTGGATCATTGGTTTCTTCGTTGCCTTTATGCCGCTGTATGCCCTGGGCTTCATGGGTATGACCCGTCGTATCAGCCAGGACATCGATCCACAGTTCCACTCACTGCTGGTTGTTGCAGCAGGCGGTGCGGCACTGATTGCATGCGGTATCCTGTGCCAGCTGACTCAGTTCTACGTTTCTGTGCGTGACCGCGACCAGAACCGCGATCTGACCGGTGACCCGTGGGGTGGTCGTACGCTGGAGTGGGCAACCTCTTCACCGCCGCCGTTCTACAACTTTGCTGTCATCCCTGAAATCCACGAGCGCGATGCGTTCTGGGAAATGAAAGAGAAAGGCGAAGCGTACAAGCAACCAGAAAAATATGAAGAAATTCATATGCCGAAAAACAGCGGCGCAGCCATTGTTATCGCAGCGTTCATGACCATCTTTGGTTTCGCGATGATCTGGCACATCTGGTGGCTGGCTGGCCTTACCTTCCTGGCCACAGTAGTGACCTGGATTGTGAAGAGCTTCGACGAAGACGTGGATTACTACGTTCCGGTTGCTGAAGTTGAGCAGATCGAGAAGAAGCACTTTGACGAAATCAGCAAAGCAGGTCTGAAATAATGTCAACTGAAACTGCAAAACATCACCACGACGCCCATGCGGAGCATGGGCATCACGATGCAGGAGCCAATAAAGTCTTTGGCTTCTGGATCTACCTGATGAGTGACTGCATTATCTTCGCAACCCTGTTTGCGACCTATGCTGTCATGGTCAATAACACTGCCGGTGGCCCGGCAGGTAAAGACATCTTTGAACTGCCGTTTGTGCTGGTTGAAACCGCGCTTCTGCTGCTCAGTTCCATTACTTATGGAATGGCAGTGATTGCGATGAACAACCAGAACAAAGGTTCAGTCATCAGCTGGTTGGCATTGACTTTCCTGTTCGGTGCTGGATTCATCGGCATGGAAATCTATGAATTCCATCACCTGATCAAAGAAGGCTTCGGTCCTGACCGCAGTGGCTTCCTGTCGGCGTTCTTTACGCTGGTCGGCACCCACGGTCTGCACGTGACCTCAGGCCTGATCTGGATGGCAGTGATGATGTTCCAGATTTCTAAACGTGGTCTGACTGCAACCAACCGCACCCGTATCATGTGCCTGAGCTTGTTCTGGCACTTCCTGGATGTGGTTTGGATCTGCGTATTCACCGTTGTCTATCTGATGGGAGCCATGTAATGAGTCATTCAGTTAACGAACATGGCGCTTCTCACGGTAGCGTGAAGTCTTACATGATCGGCTTCATCCTCTCTATCATCCTGACCGGTATTCCGTTCTGGATGGTAATGGATGGCGGCGCATCTCACGGCACGATTCTGGCTGTGGTTCTGGTGTGTGCGGTAATTCAGGTGCTGGTTCACCTGGTTTACTTCCTGCACCTGGACAGCAAGTCAGAAGGTGGCTGGAACATGGTGGCGATAGTCTTCTCAGCACTCATCATTCTGATTGTTGTCGTGGGCTCACTGTGGATCATGTGGAACCTCAACTACAACATGATGGCCGACTAAAGAGTCACACGTAATGATTAAGCAATACCTGCAAGTAACAAAACCAGGAATTATTTTCGGCAACTTAATTTCTGTGATCGGTGGATTCTTGCTGGCCTCGAAAGGCAGCATTGATTACCCCCTGTTTCTCTATTCACTGGTAGGCGTTTCGCTGGTTGTCGCATCAGGTTGTGTATTCAACAACGTGATTGACCGCGATATCGACATCAAAATGGAGAGAACGCGGAACCGTGTTCTGGTCAAAGGCCTGATCTCGGCGAAAGTAAGCCTGGTTTATGCAACCGCATTGGGTATTGCTGGCTTTGCGCTGCTGTATTTCGGTGCTAACCCGCTGGCCATGTGGCTGGCGGTGATGGGCTTCGTCGTGTATGTGGGCGTTTATAGCCTGTATATGAAGCGTAACTCCGTCTATGGCACGCTGATTGGTAGCCTCTCTGGTGCAGCGCCACCCGTCATTGGCTACTGTGCGGTGACCAACCAGTTTGATGCTGGTGCCTTGATCTTGCTGGCTATTTTTAGCCTGTGGCAGATGCCGCACTCGTACGCGATTGCGATTTTCCGCTTCAAAGATTATCAGGCGGCCAATATCCCGGTTCTGCCGGTCGTGAAAGGCATCTCTGTGGCCAAAAATCATATTACGCTGTATATCCTGGCGTTTATGATTGCCACCTTGATGCTGACACTCGGCGGTTATGCGGGCTATAAGTATCTGGTTGTCGCAGCAGCGGTTAGCGTGTGGTGGCTGGGCATGGCACTCTCAGGTTACAAAACCTCAAACGACAAAGTTTGGGCGCGTAAGCTGTTTGTGTTCTCGATTGTCGCTATCACTGCACTGAGCGTGATGATGTCGGTAGATTTCATGACGCCAGCGTCGAAAGATCTCCTGACATACGTCTGGTAATACAGCTCCGCAACACCAGAAAGGGCGCGAATTTCGCGCCCTTTCTTTTTGTTACCACTGCTTAAGAACAAATGTTTTACCCGCCCTGCCCTGCTCCCTAAAATGAGAGCAGCAAAATTACAGAGGTTGGAATGAACGATAACAAAATGACGCCAGTAGAGCTTCGGGCTACATGGGGTTTAGGCACAGTTTTTTCCCTGCGCATGCTGGGAATGTTTATGGTCCTGCCGGTTCTCACCACTTACGGTATGGCGTTACAGGGAGCCAGTGAAACCTTAATTGGTCTGGCGATTGGCATCTATGGTCTGGCGCAAGCCCTATTCCAGATTCCGTTTGGTCTGCTCTCCGATCGCGTCGGTCGCAAACCGCTCATCGTCGGCGGATTATTAATCTTTGTTCTCGGTAGCGTGATCGCCGCCATGACCACCTCCATCTGGGGGGTGATCCTGGGTCGTGCGCTGCAGGGTTCTGGCGCGATTGCCGCTGCTGTTATGGCGCTGTTGTCTGATCTCACTCGCGAACAGAACCGTACTAAAGCGATGGCGTTTATCGGCATTAGCTTTGGCGTGACCTTTGCGATTGCGATGGTCGTCGGACCGATTGTGACCCACGCATTAGGGCTGAACGCCCTGTTCTGGATGATCGCTATACTTGCCAGCCTGGGTATTGTCATCACGCTGCTGGTGGTGCCAAACGCGCCTAATCACTTACTCAATCGTGAGTCCGGCATAGTAAAAGGCAGCATCCGTGCGGTGCTCACCAATCCAAGACTGTTAAAACTCAACATCGGCATTCTCTGCCTGCACATTTTACTGATGTCGAGTTTCGTCGCCCTGCCGGGTCAGTTTGAGCAAGCCGGTCTTCCGGCATCAGAGCACTGGAAAATTTATCTGGTGACCATGCTGGTGGCATTTGTGGCGGTGGTACCTTTTATAATTTATGCCGAAGTTAAGCGCCGCATGAAGCGCGTGTTTGTCGGTTGTGTGGCACTGATTCTTATCGCTGAAATTGTGCTGTGGGGTGCGGTGGGTCATTTCTGGACGCTGGTGATTGGCGTGCAGCTCTTCTTCCTTGCCTTCAACGTGATGGAAGCGATTCTGCCTTCTCTGATCAGTAAAGAGTCACCGCCGGGCTATAAAGGCACTGCGATGGGGATTTACTCCACCAGCCAGTTTATCGGCGTGGCGATTGGCGGCAGCATGGGTGGCTGGATCTTTGGTCACTTCGATGCGCAAACCGTGTTTCTGGTCGGCGCGATTGTGGCGGCAGCGTGGCTGTTTGTGGCGATGTCGATGCAGGAACCACCCTATGTCAGCAGCCTGCGCATGGTGCTCAGTGATGCTGTACTGGCGGTGCCAAACCTTGAGAAGCGTTTGAAAGCGCAACCGGGTGTCTCTTCAGTCTTTATCGTACCGGAAGAGAAAAGCGCCTATATCAAGATCGACAGTAAAGTGACGAGCCGCGTCGAGATAGAAGCGCTGCTCGCTAGCTGTTAGTAAGCGGTTGCACACATTGTAGCGGCGCAATTTATTGCGCGATAAATTACGCCGCTGCAAAACATTACAACGACATATCCACCACGATACGCCCTTCAATTTTACCCGCATGCATACGCGCAAAGATGTCGTTGATGTTGGTCAGCGGTTCAACCGCCACGTTGGCTTTCACTTTATGACGACCAGCGAAATCCAACGCTTCCTGCAGATCTTTACGCGTACCGACAATCGAACCACGCACCGTAATCCCGTCCAGCACCATATCGAAAATCGACAGATCGAATTTGCCCGGTGGCAAACCGTTCAGCACCATGGTGCCGCCACGACGCATCGTCCCGATCGCCTGCTCAAACGCCTTCGGTGAAACAGCCGTCACCAGCACACCGTGCGCACCGCCGAAGCTTTCCTGGAATACCTTAGCGGGATCGACGTTCTTCGCATTCGCCACTACGCTGGCACCAAGACGTTTAGCAAAGGCCAGCTTCTCATCGTCGATGTCCACCGCAGCCACATTCAGCCCCATCGCCACCGCGTACTGCACCGCCATATGGCCCAGACCACCAATACCTGACACCACTACCCAGTCACCCGGTTTGGTATCGGTCATTTTCAGGCCTTTGTACACCGTCACACCAGCACACAGAATTGGCGCGATTTCGTTGTAATCGATGTTGTCCGGAATGATGCCGACATAATTAGCGTCAGCGAGGCAATATTCGGCGAAGCTGCCGTTCACGGAATACCCGGCGTTCTGTTGAGACAGACACAGCGTTTCCCAGCTATCCAGACAGTGCTCGCAGTGACCGCATGCGGAATAGAGCCACGGCACACCCACACGATCGCCCAGTTTCAAATGCTTCACACCTTCGCCCAGCGCCACTACCTGCCCTACGCCTTCGTGGCCAGGGATAAATGGGGGATTAGGTTTAATCGGCCAGTCACCTTCGGCGGCATGTAAGTCGGTATGGCACACGCCGGTCGCGGCGATTTTCACCAGGATCTGACCCGGTCCCACTTGCGGTACCGGTACCTGCTCAATCACTAAGGGTTCGCCAAAGGCTTTAACAACAGCGGCTTTCATGGTGGTTTTGATTTGCATATTCATCTTTCACTCTCCATTTGATCGGATGCAGACTCAGAACAGGCCCAAAGGCGCGGTGCCATAGCTGACCAGCAGATTTTTGGTTTGTTGGTAGGCGCTCAGCGCCATCTTGTGCGTCTCACGACCCACACCAGACTGCTTGTAGCCACCGAAGGCCGCGTGTGCAGGATAGATGTGATAACAGTTGGTCCAGATGCGACCGGCTTTGATGCCACGTCCCATGCGATAGGCCAGATTGGTATCGCGCGTCCACACACCCGCACCCAGGCCAAACTGGGTTTCGTTGGCAATCGACAAGGCTTCCGCTTCATCTTTAAAGGTGGTGATGCCGATCACCGGCCCAAAAATCTCTTCCTGGAAACACCGCATCTGGTTGGTGCCTTTGATCAGGGTTGGCTGGATATAGAATCCGTTATCCAGTTCCGCAGCGACGCTGGCGCGATCGCCTCCGGTAAGAATTTGCCCCCCTTCGTCGCGCGCGATGTTGATGTAAGACAGGATTTTGTCGAATTGCTGACGGGAAGCCTGAGCACCGATCATGGTGTCAGTATCCAGCGGATCGCCACGGCGGATGTTCGCCACTTTCTCCATCACCCGCGCCATAAACGGCTCATAGATCGATTCATGGATCAGCGCACGTGAGGGGCAAGTACAGACCTCGCCCTGATTGAAGAAGCCCAGCACCAGCCCTTCCACCGCTTTTTCGATAAAGTCCGATTCACCGTCCATCACATCGGCAAAGTAGATGTTGGGCGACTTGCCACCCAGCTCGACGGTGCACGGAATGATGTTTTCAGCGGCGCAGGCCATGATATGACGACCCACTGGCGTAGAGCCGGTGAAGGCGATTTTGGCGATACGTTTGCTGGTGGCGAGTGCTTCACCCGCTTCACGACCAAAGCCCTGCACCACATTAAGCACGCCCGCCGGAAACAGATCGCCGATCAACTCCATCAGCAAGGTGATCGCCAGTGGCGTTTGCTCAGCCGGTTTCAGCACCACGCAGTTACCGGCTGCCAGCGCTGGAGCCAGTTTCCACGCCGCCATTAACAGCGGGAAGTTCCACGGGATGATCTGCCCGACCACGCCCAGCGGTTCATGGAAATGGTAAGCGACGGTGGTTTCATCGATCTCAGCAGTACTGCCTTCCTGTGCACGCAGACAACCGGCGAAGTAGCGGAAATGATCCACCGCCAGCGGCAAGTCAGCATTGAGGGTTTCGCGGATCGGTTTGCCGTTGTCCCAGCTCTCCGCCACAGACAACATTTCGAGATTTTGTTCGATGCAGTCGGCCACCTGCAGCAGCAGATTGGCGCGGTGTTGCACGCTGGTTTTTCCCCAGGCGTCAGCAGCCTGATGAGCAGCGTCCAGTGCTAAATCGATATCCCGCGCATCAGAACGCGGAAACTGCGCAATATCGCTGCCATCAACAGGCGAGGTGTTAGTGAAATACTGGCCGCTGAGCGGCTCTGTGAATTTGCCCGCAATAAAATTGCCGTATGTCGCTTTAAAGGTGACCAAAGCGCCGGGCGTGCCGGGATGTGCATAACGCATCGCAAACTCCTTCGTGTAGGGTCGTTTATTGTTAGCTGGCAGCGGCAACCTGTGGGTCAACAGATTGAACAGCCCGCTGCCTGATAAGCTATTGCAGCGGGCGTGCCAGTTTTTTTCAGCTTGCGAAATTTCGAAAAATCGTTTTATCTATCATCGATTTATAAAACCAATAGCCCTTAAAAACGCACGGGTTCTGCCACCAAAATCCTCATCTGTGTTGCGTATCGCAACACCGCAGAAACCGAGTCGCTACAATGCTGCAACACTTTCGCTTAGGCATGAGGTTACCAATGCAGGGAAATTCAGCCGCGTCTGCCGTTAATACCAACCCGCTTTTGAGCGACTCCTGGTTTCGTAGCCAGCTGTATGGTCTCGACCGCACCGCCGATGATTTCCCTCGCGTCCGTCAGGGCGAACTGGCTGATGTGCTGGCCAGTAATGCCGGGCTACAACAGTTCGCCCAGCCGGTGATCAAACAGCTGGCGCAGAAACTGGCGGAAAAACAATCCGTGGTGATCCTTTCTGATGCCACCGGGCTGGTGTTGAATACGTTTGGCGACATGCAATCGATGGAGAAAGCACAGCGATTTGCGCTCGCCCCCGGCAATTTGTGGAGCGAATGCGGGCGCGGCACCAATGCGATTGGCACCGCGCTGGCGATTGACGATGGCTGTGAAATTGAAGGCCAGCAGCATTTTCTCACCCTGAATCAGGGGCTGTACTGCGCCGCCATGCCGTTGCAGATGCCCAACGGTCAGATTGCGGGCGTGTTGGATATCTCCGGCCCGGCGCACTTCCCACATCCGCAAACCTTCCAGTGGGTTAAGGCTGCTGCTAAACAGATTGAGTATTTGTGGGTAAAACAGAGCCTGCACCCCCAGCAGTGGTTGATGAGCCTGCACGTTGAGCCGCACGGTATTGATACCAGCGATGAGCTGCTGCTGGTGTTCTCCGATAATGTACTCACCGCCGCTAACCGCCTGGCGATGCGTGAACTGGATCTCACCGCCGAGCAGCTGGGCACCCTGACTTTCCAGCAGCTGTTTGCTCAACTGGAGCAGCAGGCCAACACCATTCCTTTACCGATTCATTTTGCACAACAGCGCTTCTACTTCCGCCTGCGGGCGCCACATCGCACCCACTTTGCTACGCCGAGCGAACCCAGCGTCGATCTTCCCTTTTCGCTGGGTCGTGATGGCGAGAAAATGGTGCGTCTGATGAATGCCGGTGTGTCGTTGTGTATTCACGGTGAAACCGGCAGCGGCAAAGAGTATGTCAGCCGTGCGCTGCATCAGCAGAGTCGCTGGCGCGAGGGTAAGTTCGTTGCCATCAACTGCGCCGCCATTCCGGAAGCGTTGATTGAATCGGAGTTGTTTGGTTATCAGCCTGGCGCTTTTACCGGAGCCAGCAAAAACGGCTATATCGGTAAAATTCGCGAGGCGGATGGTGGCGTGCTGTTTCTCGATGAAATCGGTGATATGCCGCTGGCGTTGCAAACCCGTTTGCTGCGCGTACTGCAGGAAAAAGAGGTCGCGCCGCTCGGCTCCAGCCGCAGCTGGCCGGTGAATTTTGCGGTGATCTGCGCGACGCACCGTGATTTGGCGCAGCGTGTGGCGGAAGGCGAGTTCCGCGAGGACCTTCTCTATCGCTTGCAGGAGTTTTCCATGACCATCCCGCCGTTGCGTGCCTGGCCAGATATCGAAGACTTTATTGGTCGGTTATGGATTGAGTTGGGCGGCGCAGATCGCGACATCCAGCTTTCCCCAGCACTGCTGACATCACTGGCACAATTGCCATGGCCGGGCAACGTGCGTCAATTGCGCAGTCTGTTGCGCGTGCTGCTGGCGTTGGCGGACGAAGGGGAAGAAGTCACCGACGTGCATTTACCGGCCGAGTATCGACGGGCAACGGTGCTACCGGTGGAGGACAGACAACGTCATGATGAGCGGTTAATCAGCGAAACGCTTCAACGCTTTAATGGCAATATCAGTAAAACAGCGGAGGCATTAGGTGTTGCGCGCAGCACGCTCTATCGTCGTGCCGCACGCGACAAACGCGATTAATCGCGGAAGTTTTTGAACTGGAACGGCTGGCCGAGGTTGCCACCGCGCACCAGCGCCATCGCACCCTGCAAATCGTCGCGTGATTTACCGGTCACGCGCAGCTCTTCACCCTGAATCTGCGTTTGCACTTTCAACTTGCTGTCTTTAATCAGCTTCACCAGCTTTTTAGCGATATCGCTTTCGATACCCTTTTTCAGCTTGGCTTCCACGCTCCAGCTTTTACCGCTGTGAATGATCTCTTCTGGCACTTCAATCGCTGCGCCTTCAATGCCGCGTTTCAGCAGCTTTTCACGCAAAATATCCACCAGCTGTTTAACCTGGAAATCAGATTCGCTGGTGATTTTGATGGTCTCATTCTTTTCGTTGAGCTCAATGCTGGCGCTCACGTTGCGGAAATCGAAACGGGTTGAGATCTCACGGCTGGCATTCTCCACCGCATTACGCACTTCCGGCAGTTCGACTTCGGAAACGATATCGAAAGATGGCATCTTTTCTTCTCCTGATACTAAAGTGACATGCATAATACGCGTCTTATGGCGCTAATTAAACACGATACGCGGAAAGCTATACTTAACCATGTCGTGAAATTGAGAACCCGTCAGCGGGAGGCAAAATGAAAATTACCGTGTTGGGTTGTGGCGCCCTGGGTCAAATTTGGCTCGCCGCGCTCGCACGTCAGGGACATGAGGTTCAGGGCTGGTTGCGTGTACCGCAGCCCTATTGCTCGGTGAACGTGATTGATCCGCAAGGCCATGTCAGCAATCACACGTTTATCGCCAACGATCCACTGTTTCTTGCCGAAAGCCAGCTGTTGCTGGTGACACTGAAAGCGCCTCAGGTTTCCCCGGCAGTCAAAAACCTGCAAAGCATCCTGCCTGCTCATGCTGCCATTTTGTTATTGCACAATGGCATGGGCACGCTGGAAGAGCTGAAGGAGTTGCAGCAACCGCTACTGCGCGGCATTACCACCCACGCGGCGATGCGCGATGGCACGGTGATCAAACACGTCGCACAAGGCATCACGCATATCGGTCCCACCGGACGCGAAAGTGCAGCGATGAGCGACATCGCCGACATCCTGCATCAGGCGCTGCCGGACGTGGCCTGGCACGACAATATTGCTTCTGCCAGCTGGCGCAAACTGGCGGTGAACTGCGTGATTAATCCGCTTACCGTTGAACACGATTGTCAGAACGGTGCACTGCGCGCCTGGCCGCAGCAGATTGCCACGCTGTGCGAAGAGATTGCCTGGGTGATGGAGCGTGAAGGCCAGCACATCGCGGTCGATAATCTGCGCGACATCATTTATGACGTCATTGACAGCACCGCGGCGAATACCTCCTCAATGTTGCAGGATGTACGCGCACAGCGCCTGACAGAAATTGATTACATCACCGGCTACCTGCTGCGCCGCGCTCGCGCCCAGGGCATTTCGTTGCCGGAAAACACCCGTTTGTACGATCTGATTAAACGCAAGGAGTCCCAATATGAGCGCGACCGCATCGGTTCTGGTTTGCCTGGCACATGGCAGTGAAGAGATTGAAGCTGTCACCACTATCGACCTGCTGGTCCGCGCCGGCTTAAGCGTCACTACCGCCAGTGTCGAAAGTGATGGCACACGTGAGATCGTCTGCTCACGCGGCGTGCGCCTGCTGGCCGATGCGCCTCTGGTCGAGGTGGCGGATAACGATTATGACGCAGTTGTGCTGCCCGGCGGCCTGAAGGGCGCAGAGACATTCCGTGACAGCCCATTGCTGGTGGAAACGGTGCGCCAGTTTCATCTGGCTGGGAAAATCGTTGCCGCGATATGTGCCGCACCCGGCACGGTGCTGATTCCGCATGACCTCTTCCCGGTGGGCAATATGACCGGCTTTCCTGGCTTGCGTGACACCATTCCTGACAAACACTGGATGGATCGCCGCGTGGTATGGGATCCGCGCGTCAACCTGCTATCCAGCCAGGGGCCAGGCACTTCGATTGATTTTGCACTGAAGCTGATTGATCTGCTGGTGGATAAAGAGAAAGCACGTGAAGTCGCGTCACAGCTGGTGTTAGCGGCGGGGATTTATAACTATCAGGAATTTGAAGAGCGCGAATGAAAAAAGGCCGCCAACCTGGCGACCTTTCATCAATCAATCCACTGGGTGCGCCGGTGTGCGCACGCCAGACTTACGGACGATAAACCTTCACGTTTTTAAAGCCCTGCTCATGCAGATACAGCGCCTGCAAACGGCTCATCACGCCGCGATCGCAATACAGCAACCAGGTTTTGTTCTGATCCAAGTCACCAAACTGCGTGCTCAATTTATAGAACGGCAGGGATTTCACTTCCACGCCTTGCAGCGCCAGCGGTGATGACTCTTGCTCATCCACAGAGCGGATATCCAGCACCACATCTTCCGCGGTGAATGAGACCACCGTCTCCACTTCAACCACTTCTTCCTGTGCTTTCTCCGCGATTTCGCGGATATCCACATTGCTGGCTTCCTGCACCATGCGATTGAGGATCTCAAAATCGAAGTTCTGCTCTTCTGCTTCGATCTTCGCCTTCACCGCTTTCACCGTTGGGCTTTTCGAAATCACACCACAATATTCTGGCATGGTTTTCGCGAAGTCTTCGGTGCCGATATGGCGCGCCAAATCGATGATGTGCTCTTTATCATGCGAGATAAGCGGACGCAGGATCAGGGTATCCGAGGCGTTATCAATCAGACGCAGGTTGGTCAGTGTCTGGCTCGATACCTGGCCCAGTGCTTCACCGGTTACCAGCGCCTGCACGCCGTAGCGCTCAGCGACCATCGATGCCGCACGCACCATCATACGCTTCAGCACCACGCCCATCTGGCCGTCGTCTACCTTCTCTAAAATCTCACCGACTACCGGCTCGAAGTTGATCGCCACAAAGCGCACACGATGCGAACGACCAAAACGCTGCCACAGATAATGCGCGACCTGACGGACGCCGATTTCATGGGCGGCACCGCCGAGGTTGAAGAAGCAGTAGTGCACGCGACAGCCACGACGCATCAGCATATAGCTGGAGACGCCGGAGTCGAAGCCGCCTGAGATCAGCGACAGTACATCTTCTTGTGTCCCGATCGGGAAACCACCCAGCCCTTCATAACGGCCGGTGACCAGCAGCAGACGATCGTCTTCGATCTCGAGGTTGACCGTCACTTCGGGATTTTTCAATTGCACGCGTGCAGTCTCAATGTGTTGATTGAGGCCACCACCCACGTAACGCTCGACATCAATCGAGCTGAAGCTGTGCTTGCCGCGACGCTTCACGCGCACGCAGAAACTTTTCCCTTCCAGACGTTCACGATTCAGCGCCAGAGCCTGCTCGAAGATATCGTGCATATCGGTGTAAGGCTGATCCTCAACCTCCAGTACATGGTGAATACCGGGAATACGCGTGAGCTCATCGATAACGACGGTACGCAGCGCTTCTTTTTTAGCGCGTACTTCAATATGGTCCCAGTGACGCACCACGGCGATTTCGTCGTCGACAGTACGCAGGGTATTGCGGATGTTACCGGTCAGGATCTTGATAAAGCGCAGACGCACCGACTGACTTTTGATGGTGATTTCAGGGAAGAGCTTAATGATAAACTTCATGGCGACACAGCTTCGTTGGGCAAATAAGTGCTAAAAACATCGGCACTTAACTGGTAAAATCATATAATTACGGGTAACGCAGAAGCGCCCGCATCCGAGGCGCAAAAGTATACCACCTTTGTCAGATGACCGCTTCTGCAACCGCAATCACATTCATTATTTTGCTAATTATTCCTCGTCGGCTACCATGACCGATTGCAAGATGATTCCTAACCTGTGAGTCGACACTGATTATGCCGAAAAAAGCCGAAGCGCCAGCCAGTTTTGAAAGCGCATTACAGCAGCTGGAACAAATCGTCAGCCGTCTGGAAAGTGGTGAACTGCCGCTGGAAGAAGCGCTGAACGAATTTGAACGCGGCGTACAGCTGGCACGCACCGGTCAGCAAACCCTGCAGCAGGCTGAACAGCGCGTACAGATTCTGCTCAGCGATGACAAAGATGCTGCGCTCGCGCCGTTCACACCGGAAAATGACTGATGGATTTCGCCAAATTACTCAACGCGTATCACGAACGCGTTAATCTGGCGTTGACACGCTTAATAGATCCACTTCCTTTTCAGAGTTCTCCTCTGGTGCAATCCATGCAATATGGGGCACTATTAGGCGGTAAGCGTCTGCGTCCATTTTTGGTTTACGCCACGGGCGAGATGTTAAAGGCCGATGCGGCCAGCCTGGATGCTCCGGCCGCTGCCGTAGAGTGCATCCATGCTTACTCTCTGATTCATGATGATCTGCCCGCGATGGATGACGATGCGTTACGTCGTGGACAACCAACCTGCCATATTAAATATGGTGAAGACACAGCGATTCTCGCTGGTGATGCGTTGCAAACCCTGGCGTTTTCGATTCTGGCCGATGAGCCAATGCCCGGCGTCAGCCCGCAAGATCGCATTGCGATGATCTCCGAACTGGCTCAGGCCAGCGGTGTGGCAGGCATGTGCGGTGGCCAGGCGCTGGATCTCGCCGCTGAAGGCAAGCACATTGACCTCGCCCAGCTGGAGCAGATTCATCGTCATAAAACCGGCGCATTGATTCGCGCTGCGGTGCGTCTTGGCGCACTGACGGCGGGTGAACGTGGCCGTGCGGCACTTCCGGTACTGGATACCTACGCCAACGCCATTGGACTGGCGTTCCAGGTGCAGGATGACATTCTTGATGTGGTGGGCGATACCGCGGTGCTGGGCAAAACTCAGGGCGCGGATCAGGCGTTGGGTAAGAGCACTTATCCGGCGCTGATGGGACTGGAAAATGCCCGCAGCAAAGCGTGGGATCTTTATCAGGAAGCACTGGGCGCGTTAGAGATTCTGGCGGCGCAGTCCTACGACACCACCGCATTACAAGCACTGGCAAGCTTCATAATTGAACGCGATAAATAACTTTCATAATGAGTCTCTGATGAGTTTTGATATTGCAAAATACCCGACACTGGCATTAGCGAGCACGGTTCAGGAATTACGTTTATTACCGAAAGAAAAACTTCCGGTACTGTGTGACGAGCTGCGTCAGTATCTGCTGGATAGCGTGAGCCGATCTTCCGGCCACTTTGCTTCGGGTCTGGGCGTCGTCGAACTAACAGTCGCGCTGCATTATGTTTATAACACCCCGTTTGACCATCTGGTGTGGGACGTCGGCCATCAGGCCTATCCGCATAAGATTCTGACCGGACGCCGCGATCGTATCGGCACTATCCGCCAGAAAAATGGCCTGCATCCGTTCCCATGGCGCGGCGAAAGTGAATACGACGTCTTGAGCGTCGGTCACTCATCAACCTCGATCAGCGCCGGATTGGGCATGGCGGTTGCCGCTGAGCGTGAAGGCAAAGGACGTCGTACCGCCTGTATTATTGGCGATGGCGCCATCACCGCGGGCATGGCGTTCGAAGCCATGAACCACGCAGGCGATATCAAACCTGACATGCTGGTGATCCTTAACGACAACGAGATGTCGATCTCCGAGAACGTTGGCGCACTCAACAATCGTCTGGCACAGATTCTCTCCGGCAAAACCTATTCACGTCTGCGCGAAGGTGGAAAACGCGTGCTGGGCGGGCTGCCTCCGATCAAAGAGCTGGTGAAGCGCACCGAAGAGCACCTGAAAGGCATGGTGGTGCCGGGCACACTGTTTGAAGAGCTGGGCTTTAACTATATCGGTCCGGTTGATGGCCACGATGTGCTGACGCTAGTAAGCACGCTGAAGAATATGCGCGACCTGAAAGGCCCGCAGTTCCTGCACATCATGACCAAAAAGGGCAAAGGCTACGCGCCTGCCGAACAAGATCCTATCGCCTGGCATGCGGTACCGAAGTTCGATCCGGCCAGTGGTTCTCTGCCAAAAAGCGCGCCTGGCCTGCCGAGTTACTCGAAGATTTTCGGTAGCTGGCTGAGCGAAATGGCCGCTGACGATCCGCGATTGATGGCGGTGACGCCGGCGATGCGTGAAGGCTCCGGCATGGTCAGCTACTCTCGTGACTATCCTCAGCAATACTTTGACGTGGCGATTGCCGAGCAGCACGCGGTGACGTTTGCCGCGGGCATGGCGATTGGTGGTTATAAGCCGGTGGTGGCGATTTACTCCACCTTCCTGCAGCGCGCTTACGATCAGCTGATTCACGATGTGGCGATCCAGAAGCTGCCGGTGCTGTTTGCTATCGATCGCGGCGGCATCGTGGGTGCTGATGGCCAGACGCATCAGGGCGCGTTTGATATCGCCTTCCTGCGCTGTGTACCAGAGATGGTGATCATGACGCCAAGCGACGAAAACGAATGTCGCCAGATGCTGTACACCGGCTATCACTATCAGGATGGGCCGAGTGCGGTACGTTACCCGCGCGGCACCGGCACCGGCGCAACACTGGAGCCCCTGGCCAGCCTGCCGCTGGGCAAAGGCATTGTGAAGCGCCGCGGTGAAAAACTGGCGATCCTTAACTTCGGTACGTTGTTGCCTGAAGCGCAGGCTGCCGCTGAAGCGCTTAACGCCACGCTGGTGGATATGCGTTTTGTGAAGCCGCTGGATGAAGCCCTGATCGCCGAACTGGCCACCATCCATGATTCGCTGGTGACGCTGGAAGAAGGCGCCATCAAAGGCGGAGCCGGTAGCGGCGTCAACGAATACGTGATGGCGAAACGTCTGCGTGTGCATGTGCTGAACCTCGGCCTGCCGGATGAGTTTATCCCGCAAGGCACGCAGGAAGAAGTTCGTCAGGATTATCAGCTGGATGCCGTGGGTATTCAGCAACAAATCACTGACTGGCTGGCGCAGTAATCCCCTCCCCGCTCCTGCTGCTATGCTTAGGGCATTCCTAACGCATAAGAGCAGGAGCTCCCATGAAAACCATTCGTTTAGGCCAAACCGACTTAGAGGTTTCGCGTCTCTGTTTAGGCTGCATGACTTACGGCGATCCGATGCGCGGCAATCACGCATGGACCCTGCCCGAAGAGAGCAGTCGACCGCTGATCAAACAGGCGTTAGACGCCGGGATTAACTTTTTCGACACCGCCAACAGCTACTCCGATGGCAGCAGCGAAGAGATTGTCGGACGTGCTCTGAAAGAATTCGCCCAACGCGATCAGGTTGTCGTCGCCACCAAAGTCTATTTCCCGCTCAGCAATCTCTCTCAGGGCCTGTCGCGTAACAACATCCTGCAATCTATCGACGACAGCCTGACGCGCCTCGGCATGGAGTACGTTGACCTGTTGCAGATTCACCGCTGGGATTACGACACGCCGATCGAAGAGACGCTGGAAGCGCTCAATGATGTGGTGAAAGCCGGTAAAGCACGCTACATCGGCGCTTCTTCCATGCATGCTTCCCAGTTCGCTCAGGCGCTGGATCTGCAAAAGCAGAATGGCTGGGCGCGTTTTGTCAGCATGCAGGATCAGTACAACCTTATTCAGCGCGAAGAAGAAAACGAGATGCACCCGCTGTGTGAACGAGAAGGCATTGCAGTGCTGCCGTGGAGCCCGCTGGCACGCGGCAAGCTCACGCGTCCATGGGGTGAAACCACCGCGCGTTCGGTATCGGATAACGTGATGGAGAAACTGTATACCGGCACCGAGGAGAACGATGCAGCGATTGCAGAGCGTCTGGCAACCATTGCCGCCGATAAAGGCGTGACGCGTGCACAAGTGGCGCTGGCGTGGCTGCTGCATAAACCGGTAGTGACCGCGCCGATCATTGGTGCATCACGTGAGCAGCAGTTTGCCGAATTGGTTAAAGCGGTGGATGTGGAGTTGAGTTCAACGGATATCGCTGAGCTGGAGACGGTGTATCAACCGCATCCGGTGGTGGGATTCGAGTAGCGGTAAATTCGCGCAATAAACTGCGCCGCTACCGCACAAATCTGCAACGTTAAACATCTGCAATGAATTGCGCTGCTAACGGACAAATCTGTAGCGGCGCGATTCATCGCGCAATGTGAATTAAAGCACCAGCCCCAATCCATACAAAATCGCCGCTGATATCACACCCGCGATAATGTCATCAACCATAATGCCCATGCCGCCATGCACATTCTGATCGAACCAGCGAATCGGCCAGGGTTTCCACATATCAAAGATACGGAAGATGACAAACCCGGCCAGCACCCACTGCCAGCTCATTGCCGGAATGGCCATCAGCGTGATCCACATACCGATGAATTCATCCCATACAATGCTGCCATGGTCGTGAACGCCCATGTCTTTCGCCGTGCGATGACACAGATAAACGCCCACGCTGATGCCAATCAGCACCAGCAGGGAGTAAATCTGCAATGGCAAAAACGTCATCAGCCACCAGAAGGGAATCGCCGCAATCGAACCGGCGGTGCCTGGCATAATCGGGCTCAGGCCACTGCCAAAACCGACTGCCAGCAGATGCCATGGGTTGCTCAGGCGCAAACGGCCTTTCGCTACATCTTTACTTGCCGCCAAAGTGATCAAATCCCTTGTGATTAAAACTCCGCGGCTTGCCGTTTTCCAGCAGCGTCAACCCATCGGATTCAGGCGCAATCTGCCCGATGCAGGTGTAAGACACGCCGAGATGAGCCAGCGCCACGTCCAGCGCACCACGATTCACTTCCGGCACGGTAAAGCACAGCTCGTAATCTTCGCCGCCGCTTAAGGCCCAGGTCAGCACCTGTTCCGGTTCAAAATGATCGCGCAACGCAGCGGACAGCGGTAACGCTTCCAGATTGAGACGCGCACCAACGCGGCTGGCCGTAAGAATATGGCCGAGATCGGCAATCAAACCATCGGAGATATCAATCGCCGAGGTCGCCAGATTGCGCAGTGCCTGGCCTTGCAGGACACGAGGCATCGGACGCAGATGGCGCTTTATCAACACTTCATGCACGGCCGGATCGTTCAGGCGATGACGATGTTGCAGTAGCGACAAACCAGCCGCGCTGTCACCCAGCGTACCGGTAACAAAGATCCAGTCGCCAGGTTTGGCACCCGAACGCTTCAATGCGCGTCCTGTCGGCACCAGACCGTGAATACCCAACGTCAGGCTCAGCGGTCCGCGCGTGGTATCACCGCCAATCAGCTGCATATCGTAGTAATCCAGCAGCTCAAACAGGCTGTCGCTAAATGCCGCCAGCCAGCTTTCATTCACTTCAGGCAAGGTAATCGCCAGCGTCAACCACGCCGGGTCCGCGCCCATTGCCGCCAGATCACTCAGATTTACGGCCAGTGCTTTGTAACCCAGATCGGCAGGATGGATATCACGCAGGAAGTGCACGCCCGCCACCAGCGTATCGGTGCTAATGGCCAGCGTCTGTTTTTCGGGCACGTTCAGTAACGCACAGTCGTCACCAATTCCCTTCTCCACATCGCGGCGGGAGCTGGTGACGCGATTAAAATAACGTGCGATCAGTTCGAATTCACCACAAGACATAAGTCAGGTCTCAATGAAAAAAAGGCCGGTAAACCGGCCTTATGCATTATTTTTTGTTGGGTCTAATTTGTGGAGCTGCTTTATCCAGCACGCCGTTGACAAACTTGTGGCTGTCTTCAGCGCCAAACACCTTGGCCAGCTCGATGCCTTCGTTGATGGCCACTTTATAAGGCACATCAGAACGCTTGCTCAGCTCATACAGCGAAATACGCAGAATGGCTTTTTCTACCTGACCCAGCTCTTCCAGCTGACGTGACAGGTAAGGCTTCATCAGACCGTCCAGGTACGCGCTGTTAGTCGCCACACCGGCCAGCAATTCGCGGAAATAGCTAATATCGACGTCTTTGACGTCTTGTTCCGCCAGAAACTGGTATTCCACATCGGCAATGTCGTTCTTAGACAGCTGCCAGGAGTAAAGCGCCTGAACAGCGCACTCACGGGCGCGACGACGAGCAGCAGGTTTCACAAAATTCCCCTTCCAAAAATCAGGCTTTGATGGCTTTCAATACGTTAATCATTTCGAGTGCAGTCAGGGCCGCTTCGGCGCCTTTATTACCTGCTTTAGTGCCGGCGCGTTCAATCGCCTGCTCGATGTTTTCGGTGGTTAACACGCCGAAAGTCACCGGAATTTCGCTGGTCATCGCCACGTTGGCAATACCAGAGCTGGCTTCACCTGCCACATATTCGAAGTGGGCGGTGCCGCCACGGATCACGGTTCCCAGTGCCACGATCGCGTCGTGCTTACCGGCTTTCGCCAGCGCGCGCGCTGCCAATGGCAGTTCGTAAGCGCCTGGAACCCAAACCACTGTGATGTTGTCTGCTTTGACCTGGCCAATACGCTTCAGCGCATCGATGGCGCCATCCAGCAAGCTGTCATTAATGAAGTTGTTAAAACGCGCAATAACGATGGCAATGTTAGCATCAGGCGTGGCAACAGGAGCTTCGATAACTTTCATACATATCCTTTGGGTGTTTGATTTATGGCCCCGCAGAAGGGGGCGGATTCTATCATACTCTTCGGCGACGCGCTCAGGCTTTTCAGTCGGTGCTCAAGCGGGCGTCAGGGTCAGTCGCAGGTCCGCGCCAACCATGCGCACATCGCTAAACTTCAGGCCTGGCGCATCAGCCAATTGTTCCAGTCCAGGCAGTTCGCACAGACCCCGTGCCGCATTGCCCAGAAGCTTCGGTGCCATATAAACGATCAGTTCATCGACCAATCCGACCTGTAACAGCGCACCGGCTAAACGGGCACCGGCTTCGACCCACACCGAGTTAATCTGACGCTGGCCGAGCAACATCATCATCGCCACCAGATCCAGTTGCTCTCCGCGCAGCGGCACCGCAATTTGGCTGACGCTGTCGGGCCAGGTTTGCTGATCGATTTCACTGCGCATCAGCCAGGTTTCGCCCGGCTGACTTAGCAGTCGATGTTGTGGCGTCACACGCTGCTGGCTATCAATCACCACGCGAATCGGCTGGCGCAGCGTTGCTTCATCCAGCTGCTGGCGCACATCTTCATTCAGTTCGTTCCAGCGCACCGTTAATGAAGGATCATCTGCCAGCACCGTTGCACTGGATGTAAGAATAGCCGAACTCTGGGCACGTAATTGTTGCACATCGCGCCTTGCCGCCGCCGAGGTGATCCACTGGCTTTCACCACTGGCCATCGCGGTGCGCCCATCAAGGGATGCGCCGAGTTTGAGCTGAATCCACGGGAAGCCGGTGCGCATACGTTTCAGAAAACCACGATTCAATGCTTCAGCTTCGCTCATCATTAAACCGTGGCTGACTTCAATACCGGCCTGCTGCAAACGGTATAAGCCGCGCCCCGCCACCTGCGGATTGGGATCTTGCATCGCCGCCACTACGCGGCTGACGCCGGCGGCGATCAGCGCATCGCAGCACGGCGGCGTGCGGCCATGATGACTGCAGGGTTCCAGCGTAACGAAGGCGGTCGCGCCTTTGGCTTTGTCCCCCGCCATACGCAGCGCGTGCACTTCTGCATGCGGCTCACCCGCACGGTGATGCCAGCCTTCGCCGACAATCTCGCCGTCGCGCACAATTACACAGCCCACATTAGGGTTTGGTGTGGTGGTGAAACGTCCGCGTCGCGCCAGTTCCAGCGCGCGCGCCATGTAGCGTTCGTCAGTCATGGCTTAGTCCTGTAAGCGGGCGATCTCTTCGCCAAAATCACGGATATCTTCGAAGCTGCGGTAAACCGAGGCAAAGCGGATGTAGGCGACCTTATCGAGCTTCTTCAACTCTTCCATCACCAGATTGCCCACCAGCTTGCTGGGAATTTCGCGCTCACCCGTGGCACGTAGCTGGGTTTTAATGTGGTTCACCGCGTTATCAACGGCGTCCGCGCTGACCGGACGTTTCTCCAGCGCCTTCATCATGCCGCTGGCGAGCTTATCTTCGTTAAAGGGTTCACGCACATCGTTGCTTTTCACCACGCGCGGCATCACCAGTTCAGCCACTTCAAAGGTGGTAAAACGCTCATGGCACACCAGACACTGGCGGCGGCGACGCACCGATGAACCTTCACTGACCAGGCGAGAATCAATCACTTTGGTGTCCACAGCGGAGCAGAAGGGGCAATGCATGACGTTTCCTGTCGCGAGATAAATAGGCCACACAGTGTAGCGCGATCTCGCAGGCAACTAAATACACCGGACCGAATCACCGCCCGGCTCACAGACGCAGGATGTCACGCTCTGTAAACAAGAAAAGCCACTAAGCTTAAACAGCCAATCCGGCACATTTGCAGGAGGTCACATGGGTCTGTTCAATTTCGTGAAAGAAGCAGGTGAAAAGTTATGGGATGCCGTTACCGGCGCTGACGATCCCAGCAAAAAATTACAGGATCATATTAACCAGCTCGGCTTACCTGACAGCGATAAAGTCAAAGTCGATGTGCAAGGCGACACCGTTACCGTGAGCGGCGATGGCATTTCGCAGGAGCTGAAAGAGAAAATCCTGGTGGCCGCCGGTAACGTCGCGGGGATCACTAAGGTCGATGACAAGGTCACCGTGACGGACAGTGCGCCTGAAGCGGAATTCTATACGGTGAAAAAAGGCGACACCCTAAGCGCGATTTCCAAACAGGTTTACGGGAATCCCAATGAATACAACAAGATTTTCGAAGCAAACAAGCCAATGCTGACGCATCCTGATAAGATCTATCCTGGCCAGGTATTACGTATTCCGAAATAACAGAAAGGACAATGCATGACGATCAGGACGTTTTGGGCGCCCGCGGCACTTTCGCTGCTGGTGCTCAGTGGTTGTAGTTCAACGCCGACTTCACCGCAGGTCAAAGAGTTACATCAGGAAGTCAGCCAGCTTAATCAGCAGATGCGCAAGCTCACTAATCAGGCAACGGCGCTGGAAATTCAGGGTCAGCTCAATGGGCAGTCAACCCAGGGAGCATGGCTATTGCCGCAGGCCAACACGCCCGTCGAGTTACAAACGCAGGTCGGCAAATTGCGTCTGTCACTGTCTCGTGTGGGAGGGGAAGCCAGCGGCAGCCGCGCCAACCTGAATATTCGTTCCACCGATGACCAGCCAGTCCCTGCCCTGACCGCTACGGTGGTGTGGGGTGAACTGGATCCGGCGAGCGGCAAACCGCTGAGTGCAGAAAGTTTGAGCCAGACGATTCAGGTTGAAGCCAGTCTGACGCCGCGAAGTTCTGTCACGGTGCCGCTGCGGTTGAGCGGACTGACCCCGGAGCAACTCGGCTATGTGCGCGTGCATGATGTGTTACCTGCAGCGGAAAAAGCGAAGACGCCCTGATCGTAGGGAGCATGGCGGTCACCATAAATGGTGACCCTACGAAGACGCGACGTTGTGGAACGGTTACCATGAATGGCGACCCTACGGAGACGCGACGTTGTGGAACGGTTACCATGAATGGCGACCCTACGGAGATACGCCGATGCACCGTAGGGTACGCATTCATGCGTACCTACCATTCATGCGTACTTCGTATAAAAAAAACGGGCTGCCCTTAGGCAGCCCGTTTCATTTCATCAGCACAATTAAGGCAGGATCGAAGGCTGATCTGCGCCCTCTTTCTCGACTTTCTGCACCAGCATGTGTTCACGCTTCATACCCAGTTTCAGCGCCAGAGCAGAAGAAACATAGATTGAGGAAACGGTACCGATGGTGACACCGATCAGCATGGTCAACGAGAAGCCTTTCAGCAACGCGCCACCAAACAGGAACAGAATCATGATCATCGCCAACGTGGTCAGCGAGGTGATCAAGGTACGGCTCAACGTCTG
Organism: Pantoea sp. alder81; assembly: GCF_020179835.1. Classification (GTDB taxonomy): domain Bacteria; phylum Pseudomonadota; class Gammaproteobacteria; order Enterobacterales; family Enterobacteriaceae; genus Pantoea. Next base: position 136,445 of record NZ_JAIUDA010000009.1, read on the forward strand.
GGTCAACGACACGTTGGTGATATCGTAAGAAGTACCGCGACGAATTTTGCGGAAGTTCTCACGAATACGGTCGGAAACCACGATCTTATCGTTAAGCGAGTAACCAATCACCGACATCAGCGAGGCCACAATCGTCAGATCGATCTCGATGTGCACCAGCGCCAAAATGCCGCAGGTGATGATCACATCGTGCGCCAGTGCCAGTACGGTACCCAGTGCCAGACGCCACTCAAAACGGATGCCGATATAGATCAGAATCGCAATCAGTGCCGACAACAGCGCCATCGCCCCCGCCTGCGCCAAATCGCTACCCACACTCGGGCCAACGAATTCGATACGCTTCACGGTCGCGTTCTGCTGCGTGGTCTGGTTAATCGATGCCAGAACCTTGGTGCCCAGTTCCTGACCTTCTGGCCCGGTTACCGGAGGCATACGCACCATCACGTCACGGCTGCTGCCAAAGTTCTGCACCAGCGGCTCCTGGAAGCCCGCTTTCACCAAACCTTCACGCAATGCGTCCAGATCGGCCGGTTTTTCCAGGTTAATCTCAATCACCGTTCCGCCGGTAAAGTCGAGGCCCCAGTTGAAGCCTCGCACACCGATAATGGCGATAGACGCCACAATCAGCAAACCGGAGATGATGAAGGCCAGCGTATCCCAGCGCATAAAGTCAACGACCTTACGCCCGTGGTTTAGCTGTTCAATACTATAGTCCTGTGCCACAACGCACTCCTCAGATAGACAGCTTGTTGATGCGTTTGCCGCCGTACACCAGGTTAACGATGGCACGGGTGCCGACGATAGCGGTGAACATCGAAGTTGCGATACCGATAGCAGTGGTAATCGCAAAGCCTTTGATGGAGCCGGTACCGACCGCATAAAGAATGATAACTTTAATCAGCGTAGTGACGTTGGCGTCGACGATACTGGAGAAGGCGCCTTTATAGCCTTCATGAATCGCCTGCTGTACCGAGCGTCCGTTACGCAGTTCTTCTTTAATACGTTCGTTAATCAACACGTTGGCATCAACTGCCACCGCCAGCGTCAACACGATACCGGCAATACCCGGCATTGTCAGTGTTGCGCCCGGCAGTAATGACATGACACCGACAATCAGCACCAGGTTGCACAACAGTGCACTGGATGCAATCAGACCAAACTTCTTGTAGAACAACACCATGAACAGAATGGAGGCGATCAGACCCCACAAGCAGGCTTCGAGACCCTGAGTGATGTTCTGCTGGCCCATAGTTGGACCAATAGTACGCTCTTCCACAATCTGAATTGGCGCAATCAACGCACCAGCACGCAGCAGCAGCGAAAGCTGACGGGCTTCGTTCGGGTTGTTGATACCGGTGATACGGAAGCTGTTACCGAGGCGCGACTGAATGTTCGCCACGTTAATCACTTGCTCCTGCTTCACCAGGATTGCACGACCGTTCGCGTCTTTCTTACCGCTGTCCTTGTACTCCACAAACAGGGTCGCCATCGCTTTACCGATGTTGTCCTTGGTGAAGTTCGACATCATGTTACCGCCCGCGCCATCCAGTGAAATGTTCACCTGCGGCTGGTTGTACTCGTCCATGCTGGACGTCGAATCGGTAATATGGTCACCGGTCAGAATCACACGCTTGTACAGCACCACTGGCTGGCCTTCACGTGTTTCTTTCACTTCCGAATCACCCGGTACACGACCGCTGGCCGCGGCACTTGGATCAACGGTGGTGTTGACCAAACGGAATTCCAGGGTCGCAGTCGCACCCAGAATCTCTTTAGCACGCGCCGTATCCTGAATACCCGGCAGTTCCACCACGATGCGGTCAGAACCCTGACGCTGCACCAGCGGCTCGGCAACGCCAAGCTGGTTGACACGGTTACGCAGGATATTGATGTTCTGCTGAACCGCATACTCACGGGCTTCGCTCAGACGCGCATCGGTCATCACCGCACGCAGCGTATCGCTGCCGACGCTGGAGATCACCAGATCGCGATGACGTGCTGACAGATAGCTGATCGCCGCATCACGGCTGGCACCGTCGCGGAAACGCACTTCTACGCCGTAGTTAGCGATTTTATTGACGTTGGTATACGGGATGCTTTTGTCGCGCAGATCGCTACGCAGGCCATCGGCATTCTGCTCTTGCAGCTTGCCCAGAGCGGTATCCATATCCACTTCCATCAGGAAGTGTACGCCGCCACGCAGATCAAGACCGAGTTTCATCGGCTGTGCGGCCAGCAGGGTCAGCCAGCGCGGGGTTGCCGGCGCGAGGTTGAGTGCCACAACATAGTTGTCGCCCAATGCCGTGGTGAGCGCATCACGCGCGCGCAGCTGCACATCCTGATTGTCAAAACGGGCCAGAATGGCACCATTTTCCAGAGCGAGGGATTTGCTCTGGATATTATCTTGTTTTAATAAAGTCTGGATCTGATCCAACGTCTGTTCACTGGCGGCGCCACCGCGCGCACCAGTGATCTGAACGGCCGGATCCTCACCATAAAGGTTAGGAAGCGCATAGAGCAGGCCGACGATAATCACGACGACCAGCATGATGTACTTCCACAAAGGATAACGGTTTAACACGGCAGTTCCCTTCGGGAAGAAAAAATTACAGCGCCTTCATAGTACCTTTCGGCAGAACGGCGGCCACGAAATCACGTTTTACAACTACTTCAGTGGTGTCGTTCAGGGCGATAGAAACGTAGCCGTTGTCAGCCACTTTGGTCACACGACCTACCAGGCCACCGCTGGTCAACACTTCATCACCTTTAGAGATGGAATCCATCAGCTTCTTGTGATCTTTAGAACGTTTCTGCTGCGGGCGCAGAATCATGAAATAGAAGATCAGACCAAACACCACCAGCATGATCACCAGAGAATAAGGACTTCCCTGAGACGGAGCGCCTGCTGCGGCAACGGCGTCAGAAATGAAAAAGCTCATTAAATTTCCCTCATTGATAGAATTATCAGACGTTTAACGGTGGAACCGCTTTACCCGTCCGTTGGTAGAACTCGCTAACAAAGTGCTCTAATTTACCCTCTTCGATAGCGTTACGTAAACCCGCCATCAGACGCTGGTAGTAGCGCAGATTGTGAATCGTATTCAGACGTGCGCCCAGTATTTCGTTACAACGATCAAGATGATACAAGTAGGCGCGGCTATAATTGCGACAGGTGTAACAATCACACTCCGCATCCAGCGTTGTCGTGTCATCTTTATACCTGGCGTTACGGATTTTCACCACGCCATCGGTCACAAACAGGTGACCATTTCGCGCATTACGCGTTGGCATGACGCAGTCAAACATATCGATACCGCGGCGAACGCCTTCCACCAGATCTTCTGGCTTGCCGACGCCCATCAAATAACGCGGTTTATCTTGCGGAATTTGCGGACAGACGTGTTCCAGGATACGGTGCATGTCCTCTTTAGGCTCACCCACCGCCAGGCCGCCCACAGCGTACCCATCAAAGCCAATATCTACCAGACCTTTAACCGAGACATCTCGTAAATCTTCGTAAACACCGCCCTGAATAATGCCGAACAACGCATTTTTATTGCCAAGCGAATCAAAGCGATCGCGGCTGCGCTGTGCCCAACGTAATGACATCTCCATCGAACGTTTGGCGTAATCCCAGTCTGCTGGATACGGCGTACATTCGTCGAAAATCATCACCACGTCTGAACCGAGGTCGTACTGAATTTCCATCGATTTTTCAGGATCGAGGAAAATCGGATCGCCGTTGATCGGGTTACGGAAATGCACACCCGCTTCGGTGATCTTACGGATGTCGCCGAGGCTGAACACCTGGAAACCGCCGGAGTCGGTAAGGATCGGACCCTGCCAGTTCATAAAATCATGCAGGTCGCCGTGCAGTTTCATGATCTCCTGGCCAGGACGCAGCCACAGGTGGAAGGTGTTACCGAGCAGGATCTGTGCGCCGGTCTCTTTCACTTCTTCCGGCGTCATGCCCTTTACAGTGCCGTAAGTACCCACTGGCATAAATGCCGGGGTTTCAACCACACCACGATCGAACACCAAACGGCCACGGCGCGCGCGACCATCGGTGGTATCTAATTCAAATTTCACATTGACCTCATTAGATAATCAGAGAAACAGTCTGATTATTAAGCTCCAACCACTTCGTCAGGAGCGTGTGGATTACGGGTGATGTACATGGCATCCCCATAGCTAAAGAAACGGTACTGCTCTGCCACCGCGCTTTGGTAAGCCGCCATGGTATTTTTATAACCAGCAAATGCCGAGACCAACATAATCAGCGTCGATTCCGGCAGATGGAAATTGGTGATCAACGCATCAATCACCTGATAGTGATAGCCCGGGTAGATGAAGATTTGCGTGTCGTCGAAGAATGGCGCGATCAGCGCATCCTGAGCCGCCTTCGCCGCGCTCTCCAGAGAACGCACGGAAGTGGTGCCCACCGCGACCACTTTGTTGCCGCGCGCTTTACACGCAAGCACCGCATCCACCACATCCTGCGGCACTTCGGCATATTCGGAGTGCATGATGTGGTCGTTGATGTTCTCGACGCGTACCGGCTGGAAAGTGCCCGCGCCAACGTGCAGCGTGACAAATGCCATTTCGATGCCTTTGGCACGCAGCGCATCCAGCAGCGGCTCGTCAAAGTGTAAACCGGCGGTCGGTGCGGCTACCGCACCCGGACGCGCGCTGTAAACGGTTTGATAAAGTTCGCGATCCGCTTCTTCGTCCGGACGATCGATATACGGCGGCAGCGGCATATGGCCGACGCTGTTAAGGATATCCAGCACCGCACGGTCATCAGCAAATTCGATCTCAAACAGCGTATCGTGGCGCGCCACCATGGTGGCTTTGACGCTTTCGTCATCGCCCAGCAGCAACTCTGCACCCGGCTTCGGCGCTTTCGAGGCGCGCACGTGCGCCAGTACGCGTTTGTCGTCCAGCATGCGTTCTACCAGCATCTCGATTTTGCCGCCACTGGCTTTGCGGCCGTAGACGCGCGCCGGTATCACGCGGGTGTTGTTGAAGACCAACAGGTCGCCCGGATTGAGCTTATCCAGCACATCGGTAAACACTTCATGGCTCAACGCACCGCTCGGACCCTCCAGCGCCAGCAAGCGGCAACCGCTTCGCTGCGCCTGCGGATAGTGGGCGATCAAAGATTCTGGCAACTCAAAAGCAAAATCGGCTACACGCATGCATCACTTCTTCAGGACTAAAAAACAGGCGGCATAGTTTAGCGGAAAAGCGGGAAATTCTGAACAACTGGCTGCATCTCTGTGCTGCTGCCTTTACACAACATCATTCGAGGTACAGAAAGGTGGCAAATGGGAGCAGCACGATGTGCTCACTTTAGTCAGTGATTCAGGTGAGCAAGAGCAGCCAACGCACCTGTAACTTGAAGGTTGACGTGTATATAATGCGCCATGAACTTTCTCGCTCACCTTCACCTCGCACAGCTGGCAGACAGCTCCCTGCTGGGCAATCTAATGGCCGACTTCGTGCGCGGCAATGTGCAGTCGCAATGGCCGGAACCGGTTGTCGCGGGCATCTCCATGCATCGTCGCCTTGATGTTTTGACTGATAACCTGCCTGAAGTGCGTGAAGCGCGGCAATTCTTTCGCGCTGAAACCCGTCGCGTTGCGCCCATCACGTTGGATGTGATCTGGGATCACTTCCTTGCGCTGCACTGGGACAAACTGCATCCCGCGCAATCCTTAGTCGCGTTCACGGCGGCAGCCGAGCGTGAAATCATGCCGCAGCTGCCCGGCACACCGGAAGGATTCATCGAACTCAATTCAGTGATGTGGCGTGAACGCTGGTTTGAGCACTATGCCGAACCGACGCGGCTGGCCCGCGTATTGAGCGGTATGGCACACCGCCGACCGCGTCTGGCAGCACTGCGCGACTCCTATCAGGATTTCGTCGATCATTATCAGCAACTCGAACCGCTATTCTTCCAGTTCTACCCGCGCCTGATGGAAGCTGCACGCCAGCAGCAACTCTAAACCCGCTTTTTTTCACAATCCCAGCATTTACGCCTCTTGCCAGCCGCAGTCATCTGCGGCTTAATGAAACCTTTCTTAACTTTTGTTAAGTAGGTCACATCGCCAGGTCGCCTGTTTCGGCGTTTTTTGTCACTTCGTTTGCAAGAAAATGATAAGAGGGAAAGATGTCATCAGCTACGCTAACCGAACTTGACGCGCGTTATCACTTTGCCTGTGATGTCGCCAAAACTGCAGCCAGCCGTGCTTTATCCTGGTATCAGCAGCGTCATCAACTGGTGATTGAGCATAAAAAGGATTTACAGGATGTGGTCAGCGAAGCCGACCGCAACGTAGAAGAATTGGTCAAGCATTTGATTTACGAGCGCTTCCCCGATGACGCTGTGCTGGGTGAAGAGAGCGGCGGTGATACCACCGGTGCGCGCTTTGTCTGGGTGATCGATCCCATTGATGGCACCAGCAACTTTCTGAATGGATTACACAACTGGTGCGTGTCGCTGGCGATTGTTTGTGAAAATGAGCCAGTGATTGGCGTGGTCTGCGATCCCAACCATCATGAGACTTTCCATGCCTGTCGCGGTAAAGGTGCCTGGGTCAATGAAAAGCGCATTCAGGCACACAGCGCGCAGCAGCTTAATCAGGGCGTGCTCGGCCTTAGCAGTTCCAACAGCCAACCGGTGGAACCGTTGACGGCCTTCATTGGTGGCTTGTTGTCACAGGGCGGCATGTTTATCCGTAATGGTTCCGGCGCATTAATGAGTGCCTGGGCTGCCGCCGGCCGCTTGATCGGCTATTACGAAGCGCATATGAATCCGTGGGACGGTTTGCCTGGGATTGTATTGATGCGTGAAGCCGGCGGCATGACCAATGATTATCTTGGTCACAATGGCCTGCAACAGGGTAATCCTGTGCTGCTGGCCAATACGGTTATCTACCCACAGCTTAAGGCGCTGTTACCCGCCCACATCAGCCTGTAGTGACTTTTCACCACGCACAAAGATAAGCCTGAAGGATAATCCGGGCTTATCTTTTCGCTATTTATGCTTCAGCAGTGTAAATATAAACACCCTCTTAATCTGCGATTATTCTAATTTTCCATCGACCTGATATTTCGCGGCTAAAATCACGTATTCTTGCAGCGTCAATCATCCCTTGTAATACCCACTTTTCTCCTTTGTAACTTTTTTCGGCGACAGGATGCGCCGATTTATTTTTTCTGGAACGGTTAACCATCCCTATCCTAACTTCTGGGTTAAATTATGACTGCGAATGCCTCTCACCGCTATCGGGCGGATATTGACGGCCTGCGCGCCGTCGCCATAATTTTGGTGGTACTTTATCACTCTGGCGTCACCTCGCTGCAGGGCGGTTTTATTGGTGTCGATCTGTTCTTTGTTATTTCCGGCTTTCTGATCGGTGGTATTATCAGCAAAGAAATATCCGAGGGTCGATTCTCTTTTTATCAATTCTATTTACGCCGAATTAAACGTATCGCCCCCGCGTTATTTTTTATGATGACGATATTGCTGCTGTTGGGCTTTATTCTGCTATCGCCCCTGGAGTTCAGCCAGTTAGCCAAATACAGCCTGGCGGTATTTATCGCCGTGCCAAATATGCTGTTACTGAAGAGTGGCGACTATTTCAGTACCGATTCTGATTTAAATCCCCTGCTCATGACCTGGTCATTGGGGATTGAAGAACAGTTCTACATTGTGTTGCCGTTTATTCTGCTGTTGGCGGTACGACTAAAAAGATCGATGAGCAGTGTCGTGCTGATTCTGAGCGTGATTTCTCTGGCGTCCTGTATCTGGGTTACGCCGTTTGCCGCCACCCACGCCTTTTATTTGCTGCCAACACGTGCCTGGGAACTCGGCGCCGGTGTGCTGCTGGCGCTGTTGAAACCGCAGCCACTCACCGGCCGTGCCGCCGGCATGCTCAACCTGCTGGGCTGGCTGATGATACTCTCTGCCAGCCTGCTGCTCAGTAGCCAAAGCCAATTTCCCGGCTGGTTGGCTATCGTTCCGGTGCTGGCAGGTTGTCTGATGATTGGCGCCCGCAGCGAGCTTAATCAGTTACTGTTAGAAAATCCGCTGATGCGCTTTATCGGTAAGATTTCCTATTCCTGGTACCTGTGGCACTGGCCGCTGCTGAGTCTGGCGCGCATCTGCAGCGATCATCCCCTTACTGTCTGGCAAGGTTTGATGATCAGCGGCGTAGCGCTGGGCATCGCCTGGTTTTCATGGCGCTTTGTCGAACAGCCTTTCCGCCAGGCTCGCACCGGCACGCATTGGGTGATTCCCGGCTACTGTGCCTCGTCCATCATTGCTGCGGGAGCGATGTTGCTGTTGTGGCAAACCGGGGGCATGAAATCGCGCGTCAGTGAGTTAGTGGTCAATGCGGACAGCTGGAAAATATCGGCACAGCGTAATCCGTGTCTGCTTGAGTACGGGGCTAACCTGCCCTCCCGGCATGCGGAGTGTCATCCAAACACCGACCGCCCCGGTATCGCCTTAATTGGCGACAGTCACGCTGCCGCGCTGCGTGCTTCAGTGTCGAGCTATGCACAACGTCAGCACAAGCCGCTTTATCAACTCACTAAAGCCTCCTGCCCGTTTCTGATTGGAGCCACGCGCGTGGTGAACCAAATGCCGCGTCATGCGCAGCAATGCATCACATTTAATCAGGAAGTACTGAAGATGGTGCTGAGCGACAAGGTGGACGAAGTGGTGATCAGCGCCTATTGGGCATCGGGTATGAGTCTGTTACCGGGTGCCGGTTTCCGCGAAACCGATCATCCCGAAAAAAGTAATCTGGATGCGCTGCAAGCGGGCATGGATCGCGTGGTGGCCCAGCTGACTCAGGCGGGTAAAAAGGTCACGGTAATAGAGGATGCACCCTCAGTGGATGTCGATCCGCTGCGCTACAGCAATAACCGTAACATCCCGATTCGTCGTGAACTGAGCGCCTGGCTGAGCAAGTGGGAAGCCCCGCCGCTGCTCTCAGAGCGCACCAGGTTGTTCCAGTTCCCGGAAGAGGCCGTCGAGAAATTATTGCAACGCTATAAGCAACAGGGCGTGCGCGTATTATCGCTGCGAGAGAATCTATGTAATGAGCAGGGTTGTATGATCACCAGCGGGGGGCTGCCGCTCTATTACGACGACAATCACCTCAGCCCGGCGGGCGGCGAGATTGCCTTGGGGAGCAACTGGTAGTCGCGCTTCGGCGTGCACGTTTCATCATGCTGAAAAGCTCAGGGCGGGAATCTTTCCCGCCCTGAGCGATACTTTTCTCACCATGCTTAACGAGCAAACATTCTGCCCGTCAGGCACATCGGGATAATCAGGCTTTACGCTTTTTCGCCAGCGGCCATGCCAGCAACAGCAGCACAATCCACGCGAAGCCGACATACAACGACACGCGCGTATCGGGGAAATAACCGATCAGGGCAATGATAAACACCAGGAAGGCCACGCCAACCCAGGCGGTTTTGCTGCCGCCAGGCAGGGCGAATTGCAATTTACCCGCCTGCTCTTTGCCAATCTTGCGACGAAACGCGATTTGCGAAAGCAGAATCATGATCCAGACCCACACCGTGGCGAAGGTCGCCAGCGAGGCGATCACCAGGAACACTTTTTCCGGCATCAGGTAGTTGAGATACACCGCGATCAGCATCGCAAACATCATCACCACAACCGTGACCCACGGAATCCCGCGATCGGATACCTTCTGGAACATCTTCGGTGCGTGGCCCTGCTGCGCCATGCCGTGCAGCATACGCCCGACGCCGAACACATCGCTGTTGATTGCCGACAGTGACGCCGTCAATACTACAAAGTTAAGAATCGAAGCTGCCGCTGCAATGCCCAAATGCTGGAAAGTCAGCACAAAGGGGCTGCCGGAGGTGCCAACCTGGTTCCACGGATAGATCGACATGATGACAAACAGCGTGCCCACATAGAACACCAGAATACGCAGCGGAACTGAGTTAATCGCGCGTGGAATCGACTTCTCAGGCTCTTCGGCTTCACCCGCAGTGATACCGATGATCTCAATACCGCCATAGGCAAACATTACCATCTGCAGTGACAGCAACATGCCCACAATGCCGTGAGCGAAGAAGCCACCGTTGGTCCACAGGTTATGGATCCCCGTAGGCTGACCGCCGTTGCCGATGCCCCAGAAAATCATGCCAAAACCGGCGATGATCATGATGATGATGGTGGCGACTTTGAAGAAGGAGAACCAGAACTCGACTTCACCAAATACCTTAACGCTCATCAGGTTAATGGCACCGATAATCAGCACCACCGACAGCACCCAAATCCAGTGCGGCACCTCCGGGAACCACACGCCCATGTAGATACCAAAAGCCGTCACGTCGGCAATCGCCACAATCAGGATTTCAAAACAGTAGGTCCAGCCGGTGATGTAACCCGCCAACGGCCCCAGATAGTCCTGCGCGTAACGCGAGAACGAGCTGGCCTGTGGGTTATTCACTGACATCTCACCCAACGCACGCATGATGATGTACGCCACCGCACCGCCGATGATGTAAGCCAGCAGCACGCTGGGACCTGCCATTTTGATCGCATCCGCCGAGCCGTAAAACAGCCCGGTACCGATTGCCGATCCCAGCGCCATAAAGCGGATGTGGCGCGTGCTCAGTCCGCGTTTGAGCTTGTTGGTTTCTTGCATAACACCAATACCTTGTAAATGAAAAAACCACGGGCAAGCCCGTGGTTGAAATTAACAGCAATGTTTCTTACTGGTGGACAGCGACTTGTTCGCGTCCTTTTGCCCGATCCACCACTGCGGCAATCACCAGCATCACCAGCGATGGCGGCAACCAGGAGAGTCCCTGATCGGCCAGCGGCAGATGCTGGCTAAACAGCGGCAGCACATCTTTGAAATTCGTGGTTTTGATGGCATCAACAATACCGAACAGCAGGCTTACCAGCATGGTCGGCGCGATGATACGCGAGCTCTTATTCCACCACTTCAGGGTGAAGCTCAGCACCACCAGCACGATGCACGGCGGATAAATCGCCGTCAGCACCGGAATCGAGATCTGAATTAAATGGCTCAGGCCGAGATTCGACACCACCATTGAGAACAGACCCAGAATAAACACCAGCGCTTTATACGACAACGGCAGGTGTTGCGCAAAGAATTCTGCACAGGCACAGGTCAGGCCCACCGCCGTCACCATGCAGGCCACGAAGATCAATGCCGCCAGGAAGAAGCTGCCCATACCGCCAAAGGTCTGCTGCACATACGCATGCAGAATCGCCGCGCCGTTGGCATTCTGATCAACCAGGCCCGCACTGCCAGAGCCGAGTTTGAACAGGCTCAGGTACACCAGCGTCAAGCCAACACCGGCAATCACGCCCGCCAGCATGGTGTAACGGGTCAACAGTTTCGCATCTTCAACGCCGCGAGAACGTGCCGCATTGACGATAACAATGCCGAACACCAGCGCGCCCAGCGTATCCATGGTCAGATAGCCGTTAACGAAGCCACTGGAGAAGGCCGCACGCTGATAATCGGCCGTTGCAGGCGCGATACCACCAGCCGGCCACAGCAGTGCTGCCAGACCGAGAATGGTCAGCGCCACGATTTTCAACGGAGCGAGGAAGTGGCCGACGGTATCCAGCAATTTGCCTGGATACAGGGAAATGCCAATCACCAGCGCAAAATAAATCAGGCTGTAGATGAACAACGGCAGCGCACCATCACCGGTCAGCGGAGCAATCCCCACTTCAAACGAAACGGTCGCAGTACGCGGCGTGGCGAACAGCGGACCGACCGCCAGATAGCAAACCGTTGCCAGCAGCAGGCCTGCGGCTTTACCAATCGGCGAGCTGAGGGCATCAATGCCGCCACCGACGCGTGCCAGGGCGATAACGGTCATCACCGGCAAGCCAACAGCAGTAATCAGAAAGCCGAAAGCGGCAATCCAGACGTGTTCGCCAGACTGAATCCCCACCATAGGTGGAAAGATAATGTTCCCTGCGCCAACGAACAGGGCAAACGTCATGAAGCCCAGCGCCAGGATATCCTTGGAGGTTAAACGATGTGTCATAAACTTCTGTACTGCCTGTAGCTGATGTTGCGGTGGAAGTTGAGTGCGTGTTGTCCTCTGCATGCGCGAAAACAAAGGCTTATCTGATTAGATCAGAGTGTTATGCGGGCCTAATCGTTAAAGCGCAGGTGATTTAATCTACTTTTCTTCTGTTCGCAGAGGGATAAATCGACAACGGCGCAAATTAAAACGTTTATAGCGAAGAAAGGCAATACGGGATCGGAAAACCAGAAGGATATAACAAGAAAGTGACACAAAGCAGTGTATCAGCGGGGAATAGCGTGAAAACACCTCAGATGATTTGCTTAAAGTTTCCGCACTGCGGGAGATCTCATTGCAAAAATGGGCTTTAAGATGCACAAAAGGCGCGGTTTACGCGCCTGTTTGCACAAGTTTACAGCTTCACCACACCTGATTGGCGATATCGACCACCAGACGAATCTTCTGCCACTGCTGCTCTTCCGTCAGGCTGTTGCCCTCTTCTGTTGAGGCAAAGCCACATTGTGGGCTGAGGCAAATCTGGTTCAGGCTAACGAACTGTGAGGCTTCCTGCAGCCGCGCTTTTACCTGCGCTGGATCTTCCAGTTCACCGTTTTTGGTGGTGATCAGACCCAATACCACTTGCTGATGACCTGGCTTGATAAAGCGCAGCGGTTCAAAACCACCGGAACGCTCGTTGTCATATTCGAGGAAGTAGGCATCGATATTCACCTGACCAAACAGAATCTCGGCCACTGGCTCATAGCCGCCTTCAGAAATCCAGGTTGAGCGGAAGTTGCCGCGACACACATGCAGACCAATCGTCAGGTCAGCCGGTTTATCTTCCAGCGCTTTGTTCAGAACCTCAGCGTAAATACGTGCCAGTTCCTGCGGATCTTCGCCGCGCTCACGGATCTGCTGCTGCTGATCCGAAGAACATAGATAGGCCCAAACGGTGTCATCCAGCTGCAGAAAACGGCAGCCCGCCGCATAGAAAGCCGCAATCGCATCTTTGTAAGTCTGCGCCAGGTCAGCAAAGTACTCTTTCAGATCGGGATAAACGGTGGCATCGATCACCTTACGTCCACCACGGAAATGCAGCACGCTTGGGCTGGGGATGGTCATCTTCGCCACGGCGTCGCCTGCAATGCTTTTCAGGAAGCGGAAGTGATCCAGCATTGGGTGATGCGGATTAAAGGCCACTTTGCCGGTGACTTTCACGCCGTGCGCTTTGGTTTGCACACCATTGAACTGAATGCCCTGCTCCGCTTCAAACAGCTCAACGCCCTGCAGATCGCCAAAGAAGTCAAAGTGCCACCAGGCACGACGGAACTCGCCGTCTGTTACCACTTGCAGTCCGTTGGCACGTTGCTGCTCGACCACATGGCGGATCTCTTTATCTTCTACCTGACGCAGCTGCTCAGCCGTGATCTCGCCATTGGCAAACTGCACGCGCGCTTGCTTGATCGCTGCAGGACGCAGAAAACTGCCGACGGTATCGGCACGGAACGGTTGTTGTTGTGGCATGTTCACTCCTGGCTAAACGCATAATTGCGTCAGGGTATAATTTCATCTGGTTATCTATAGCCATCTGGATGGCTAAATTTCCAGAGAGAGTGACATGCCGAAACACATTGGGCAATGGAAGAAAATTCAGGTGACGTGAATAAAATTCATGATCGGATGTTCGTTCTTCAATTTTACTCAATGGCAGCACGTGCCTGCGCCATCTGGCTGTCGGAAAGCGGCAGATAACCGGCCTCCGTCACCCGGCGCTGCCCTTCTGACGATAACACCTGATGTAAGAACGCATTCACCAGTGGCGGCAGCGGTTTGCCCGGCGCTTTATTGACGTAAATATAGAGCGGACGCGACCACGGATAACGACCATTGCGAATCGATTCGGCATCGGGCATCACGCTGTCGCCCTGTGCAGTCACGATCGGTACCATTTTCACGCCGCTCAGGTGAAAGCCAAAACTGGCATAACCAATGCTGTTAGGGGTCGCCGCCACTGCCTGCACCACCGCCGCCGAGCCGGGAAACTCTGCAACGTCCGAACGGAAATCGCCTTTGCACAGCGCTTGCTGTTTGAAGAAACCCCAGGTTCCCGATGCCGAGTTACGGCCAAAGCGTTGAATGCTGCGTTGCGCCCAATTCCCCTGATTGAGGCCAAGATCGCCCCAGCGCTGCGGCACAGCGTGCGCACCGCACAGGCGGGTGACAGAGAAAAGGGCATCGAGTTGTGGTTGATCGATACGGGATAGCGGATTGTCCTGATTCACCACCACCACCAGCGCATCCATTGCGACCGGCACCGCCAGCGGTGGATAGCCGTAGCGCGAGGTAAACAGTTGGCGTTCATCAATTTGCATCGGGCGGCTCATCGCCCCGAGTTGGGCTGCGCCTGCCGCCAGCGCGGTGGGTGCGGTTGAGGATCCAGCCGCCTGTACCTGAACGTTAACGCCCGGTGACTGGCGGCTGAAATCCTCGCCCCATAAGGTCATCAGATAGCCGAGGGTGTCGGAACCGACGCTGCTTAAATTGCCGGTGAGCATGGTTTGTTGGGCTGGTGCCAGCGTAGAGCACAGCAGCAACGTGAACAGCAACAGCGATTTCATCAGGTCTTCCGTCAATCAGGTCATGAACATTCAAGTGCACATTCTGTAGCGGCACGATTGATCGCGCAATACATTGCGCCGCTACCGTATGTGCGAATAACTCGTACATGGCCTAATCCATTGGCATAGCGCAATAAATTGCGCCGCTCCGTCGTGTTTAACTGACCTTGCTGTGAACGCTTTTCGCCACAATCAAGCGTGGTGGCAGCACAAAACTAAAACAGGTTTCCTGATGCGGAATACTGGTGATCTCCAGCCTCGCCGTGTGATGGCTCAATGCATGCTTAACGATCGCCAGCCCTAAGCCACTGCCGCCGGTCGCACGCGATCGGGCTTTATCGACCCGATAAAAACGCTCGGTGAGGCGCGGCAAATGCTCCTCGCTGATCCCCGGTCCGTTATCGCACACTTTGAATTCCGCCCCCTCTTTGGTGCGCAGCCAGCTGATATCGAGGCGCGTTCCCTCCGGCGTGTGATTCACCGCGTTGTACACCAGATTGGAAATGGCGCTGCGCAGCTGTTCATCATTACCGAAGACTTTGAGGTGCGGATCGGTGCGGAAATGGATGCTGTGCCGGCCCTGGCTGAGCGTTTCCGCCTCGCGCTGCAACAG
Source organism: Pantoea sp. alder81 (assembly GCF_020179835.1). GTDB lineage: Bacteria > Pseudomonadota > Gammaproteobacteria > Enterobacterales > Enterobacteriaceae > Pantoea. The sequence goes on from NZ_JAIUDA010000009.1 coordinate 151,745, forward strand.
TTGCAGCATGCCCGGGACATCCACCGTTTCTTTGAGATCGATAGCGGGCGCGGCTTCGATACGCGACAAGGTCAGCAGCTGTTTCACCAGGCTATCCATGCGGCGGGTTTGCTCCTGCATGGTGTGCAACGCCTTGCCGCGCGTGCGCTCGTTCATCGCCGCATCGTCCATCATTTCCAGATAGCCCTGCAACACCGTTAACGGCGTACGCAGTTCATGACTGACGTTGGCAAAGAAGTTACGCCGCGCCCCTTCCAGCTGGTGCATCTGGGTAACATCGCGCGCCACCATCAACCATTGCCCTTCGCTGTAGGGCATCACACGAAATTCCATATGATGTTGATTGTTCAGCACCAGCGTCAGCGGCTTGTCAAAATCGCGTTGGCGAATATAGCGGGAAAACTCAGGATAGCGCAGTAAATTGAGGATGTTCTGGCCATTATCTTCCGGCCAGCGTAGCCCGAGATGCTGTTGTGCCAGCCCGTTGCACCAGAAAATGGTGCCCTCTTCGGTGGTCAGTATCACTGCATCGGGCAGGGATTCCGCGCCGCTACGAAAGCGCTTAATCAGGTTCCCCAACTCACGACGACGACGACGGTTACGCAGTTGCATCTGATACAGGCCGTAGAACAGCGGTTCCCAGCTACCGCGCCCGGCGGGTGGCGTCATAGAACGATCGACCCACAGCCAGTGCGACAGACGCATCAGATTTCTAAAGTGCCAAAACATCACACCCGACACTGCAATCAGCAGTAGCCAGGGCAGATAACCGAACAACAGACCAAGCACCAGCGCGGGCAAACAGACCAGCGCCAGCTCAGTCAATAATCTCTTCCAGGAGAGTCGTTCCAGCACGGTAAAAGACTCCGTTTAGTAGCGGGCAGAGAAACGATACCCTGTTCCGCGTACGGTTTGAACCATGCGATCGTGGCCAGATACTTCCAGTGCTTTACGTAAACGACGGATATGCACATCAACGGTACGATCTTCCACGTAGACGTTGGTGCCCCAAACGTGGTTCAGCAGCTGTTCGCGGCTGTAAACACGCTCTGGGTGCGTCATAAAGAAGTGCAGCAATTTATATTCGGTAGGTCCCATTTCCAGCGGGGTACTTTCCGACATCACGCGATGCGAGGAAGGATCGAGGCTCAGACCCTGCATCTCAATCACCTCTTCCACCGCCATTGGTGAAATACGGCGCATCACCGCTTTGATACGTGCCATCAGCTCTTTCGGTGAGAAAGGTTTGGTGATGTAGTCATCCGCGCCCACTTCCAGACCGCGCACGCGATCTTCTTCTTCACCGCGCGCCGTCAGCATCATCACCGGGATGTCGCGCGTCATGGCTTCACGTTTCAAATGTTTAATAAACTGAATACCGCTGCCGCCAGGCAACATCCAATCCAGCAGAATTAAATCAGGCCAGGGTTCGATCAACTTACCAATCGCGCTGTCATAGTCTTCTGCCTCAATAGGCTGATAATCATTCTGTTCCAGCACGAAACATAACATTTCACGGATGGGAGCTTCGTCTTCCACAACCAAAATGCGCTTAGCCATTATAACTCCTGCTTTTGTGACAATAGGTCACTGGGATTTGCGGCGCCATTATGCGTCAGTTTTATGACACTTTTATGAAAAACCCGACCTATGATAAATAGTTAAAAAACAGAAATGTGACAACGATTATCGCTTTTTTTTCTTTGCGATCTGAAGAGGTTATAATTCGCCTTCGCTTAACGAAGCAGGGAGTATTCATGCGCATTATTCACACCGCGGATTGGCATCTCGGTCAATTCTTTTACAGCAAAAGCCGGGCGGCCGAGCATCAGGCCTTCCTGGAGTGGTTGCTGGACCAGATTACCCAGCATCAGGTGGATGCGCTGATCATCGCGGGAGACCTGTTTGATACCGGTTCGCCACCAAGCTATGCGCGTGAAATGTTTAACCGCTTCGTGGTCGCGCTGCAACCGACACAGTGCCAGCTGATTGTGCTGGCGGGCAACCATGATTCCGTCGCTACCCTGAATGAATCACGCGAGTTACTCGCCTGTTTAAATACGCGAGTGATCACCAGCGCCACGCCACAGGGCGAACAGCAGGTGCTGACGCTGCATCAGCGCGATGGCACGCCGGGGGCGTTGTTGTGTGCGATTCCCTATTTGCGTCCACGCGATATTTTGCGCAGCCAGGCGGGACAATCCGGGCGCGAGAAACAGATCTCACTGCTTGAAGCGATTGAGCAGCATTACCAGCAGTGTTATGCCGCAGCGCTGGCCGAACGCGCAGATCGCACACTTCCCATTATTGCCACCGGCCATCTCACCACTGTTGGCGTGACCAAAAGCGACTCGGTGCGCGATATCTATATCGGCACGCTGGATGCCTTCCCGGCGCAGGCGTTTCCCGCCGCGGATTACATTGCCCTGGGCCACATTCACCGTGCGCAGCGTATTGCTGACAGTGAACATATTCGTTACAGCGGTTCACCGATTCCGCTCAGCTTTGATGAACTGGGACGTGATAAAAGCGTGTTCCTGCTGGAGTTTGGCGCTCAGCTGAATAGCGTCACGGCGCTACCGATCCCGCTGTTCCAGCCGATGCAGATGTTAAAAGGCTCAATGGCGGAGATTGAACAACAGCTGAGTGAATTTAGCGAGGGAGACCGCGAGCAGCCCGTCTGGCTCGATATTGAAATCACCACGCAGGAATATCTCAGCGATTTGCAGCGCCGTGTTGAGCAACTGACTGAAGCATTGCCGGTGGAAGTGCTGCTGGTGCGCCGCAGCCGAGAGCAGCGCCAGCGCAGCCTGGCGCGCATGGATAACGAAACCCTGAGTGAGTTGAAAGTCGAAGAGGTGTTTGCTCGTCGCCTGGCGCAGGAAGATCAGTTAGACGCCGAGCAGGCTGAACAATTGACGCAGTTATTTCGCACTACCCTCGCCGCGCTGGAGAACCCGTCCGCATGAAAATCCTGACGTTACGTTTTAAAAACCTCAATGCGCTGCGCGGTGAATGGTTTATCGATTTCCGTCGTGAACCCTTTGCCAGCAACGGATTGTTTGCCATTACCGGCGCAACCGGCGCGGGGAAAACCACACTGCTGGATGCTATCTGCCTGGCGTTGTATCACCAGACGCCGCGCCTCGGCGTACTGTCGCAGACGCAAAACGAACTGATTACCCGTGACACCGCCGAATGTCTGGCAGAAGTCGAATTTGAGGTTAAAGGGGAAGCCTGGCGTGCCTTCTGGAGCCAGAACCGCGCGCGCGGCCAGGCCGACGGCAAATTGCAGGCACCGCGCGTCGAACTGGCGCGGGTGGCGGATAACCAGATTGTGGCTGATAAGGTCAGCGACAAACTCAAGCTCATCGAAACGCTCTCCGGCCTCGATTTTGACCGTTTCACCCGCTCGATGATGCTGTCGCAAGGCCAGTTTGCCGCCTTCCTCAACGCCAAACCGGGCGATCGCGCCGAACTGCTGGAAGAACTGACCGGCACAGAGATATATGGCCAAATCTCGATGCAGATTTACGAGCGCTGGCGCACCGCACGCAGCGATCTGGAGACCTTGCGCGCGCGGGCGGGCGGCATGCTGTTGCTGGATGAAGTGCGTCGCACAGAACTGATGCAGCAGGTTGAAGCATTGACGGCGCAAGAAAAAACGCTGAGCGATCAGCTTGAGCAAGCGCAACAGCAACAACAGTGGCTGACGCACTCGCAGCAGCTGGCGCAGGAGCAGCAGCAAGCCGAACAGGCGAACCAGGATGCCGAACAGGCATGGCAGCAGGCGGAAAGCGATCGTCAGCGCCTGGCACGCGCGGAGCCGGCTGAAAAGCTGCGAGAAAAACTCCAGCAGCGCGAGCAGTTACAACAAGATCAACAGCTCGCAACCCGGCAGGCGCAGCAGTTGCACACTCAGCAGCAAGATGCGCAAACCGCGCTGCTGCAGGGTGAAAAAAGTTATCAGACGGCACAGCAGGCGCGTGAGCAGGCACTCGCCGATCAGCAGCAGCTGGAAACCTTGCTCACCGAACAGGTGATTCCGATCGACCAACAGCTCGCCAGCCGCGCGCAGCAGTTGGCGGAACAGCAGCGTCTCCATGCGCAACAGTCACAGACATTGCAGCAAAGCCAGTACGCACTCAGCCAGCATCAGCTAACCCGTGAGCGCTTACAACAGCAGCTGGCAGAGCAGGAGACGTTTCGCAGCCGTGAAGCGGCGGTGGCGCACTGGGGGCCGGAACTGACGCGTTGGCAGGCGGATATTGCTCGTTTCGATGAACGCGAACAGGCGCTGACGCAACTTCGTGCGCAACAGCAGCAGCAAAACGCGCAGCTGACACAACAGCAGCAGGCGATTGCCGAGGGTGATCGCGCGTTGCAACCTCTGCAGCAGGCTGAGGCGCAGGCCAGCCAGCAACGTCAGCAAGCGGAGCAGGCACTCACTTCACTTGAAACCGAAATCAGCAGCACCTCACTGCGTGCAGCATTGGCACAGCATCAACATCAGCGAGCGGCACGCCATCAGCTCAGCTTACTGGCGGCGCGCTGGCAGTCGTTGCAGCCTCAGCTGCAACAGCGGCAACAAAAACTGACGCTGTTGCAGCAACAGCATCAGCAAGACGAACGCGCTTTGCAGGCGCTGCGCGACGATTACAAACGTGAGAACCAGACGCTGCTCGATCTCCGCAAAATCTGCGAGCTGGAGCGTACCATTGCACAGCTGGCTGATGAACGCGCCCGGCTGCAGCCCGATCAGCCCTGCCCGCTTTGCGGTTCGTGCCAGCATCCGGCTGTTGCGCAGTATCAGCAATTACAACCGGGTGAAAACCAGCAGCGGCTGGCGGCACAGGAAGTGCTGGTTAACAAGCTCAAAGAATCAGGCACGGCGAAAAGTGAACAGCAAAAGCTCTCGCTGCAACAGCAGCAGGTGCTGCAACAGGAGATCGCCGAATTCGAGCAGCAACTCGCAGTGGCACGCGAGCAGTGGCAAGGTTTCAGCGGTGAGCTGGCACTTACCTGCACGCTAGATCAGCAGGAAGCCTTTACGGCGTGGCAGCAGCTGCAAGATGCGCAGGAAGCCACACAGCAGCAGCAACTCCAGCAACGCGAAAAGGCGGCGCAAGCGCTACAACAGGCCAAAGATTCGCATCTGTTACAGCAACAGCAGTGGCAACAGCAGCAAAGCGCACAACTACTGGCGCAACAGCAGCTGAATAACCTGCAGCAAACGCTTGATGAACTGAATCAGCGGGAAACTCAGGAGCACAGCGCCTGGCAGCAGTTAGCGCTGCAGTTGGAACAGCAGTTGGCGGCACATCGGTTTACGCTGCCCGATCGCGATGCCCGTGCCAGTTGGCTGGCTACGTTGCAGCAGCGCTGGCAAACCTGGCAACAGAGTGAGCGCATGCTGGCCGAGCTCCAGCCGCAGCTGGTTAAAGCCGACAGCGAGCAGAACAACCTGCAAGGTAACCTGACGCGCGAGCAGCAGCAGCTGGAGACATTGCAGCACGCGCTCAGCAGCCTGCAACAGCAGCACGCAGAACAGCAGCAGCAGCGTCAGCAACTGTTTGGCGATCGCCAGGTGAGCATCGCACGCCAGCAGCAGCAGGCCTTGCTGCAACAGTGCGAACAGGCGCTGGCGCAGCAGTTACAACTGTGGCAGCAGGCACAAAGTCAGCTGCACAGCCTGAATGGTCAGTGTGAGCAGATTGATAGCCAACTTCAGGCCATACATCTGCGTATGCAGGCGGCGGAAACGGCGTTTAACAGCGCACTCCAGCAGAGCGATTTCGCCGATGAGCAGGCATTGCGCAGCGCGTTACTGGACGAACAGGACATTCAGCATCTGCGCCAGCACCTGCAAGCCCTGGAGCAACAGCGTCAGCAGCAGATTACCCTGCGCCAACAGCTGGCACAGCGCGTCACTGCCCATCAGCAACAGCGCCCTGCTGCCCTGAGTGACAAAGTGGCGGCGGTTATCGCTGAACAGCTGGAATCTCTGCGTCTGGCCCTGCGCGACAATGCCCGCCAGCAGGGTGAAGCACAGCAGCAGTTGCACAGCGACGCCCAGCAGCGCCAGCAGCAGCAAGCGTTACTGACGCAAATTGCCCATGACGAGGTGGAGCTGACACAACTGGGTCGCCTCAATGATTTAATCGGTTCAGCCAAAGGCGATAAATTCCGCCGCTTCGCTCAGGGATTAACGCTCGATCATCTGGTATGGCTGGCGAACCGTCAGTTGGATCGCTTACACGGACGCTACCTGTTGCAGCGCCGCGTAACGGATGAGCTGGAGCTGGAAGTGGTCGATACCTGGCAAGCCGATGCCACGCGCGATACTCGCACGCTCTCCGGCGGCGAGAGTTTCCTCGTGAGCCTCGCGCTGGCGCTGGCGCTGTCAGATCTGGTCAGCCACAAAACGCGCATTGAATCGCTGTTCCTTGATGAAGGTTTCGGCACGCTGGACGCCGAAACGCTCGACACCGCGCTGGATGCCCTCGACGCATTAAACGCCAGCGGTAAAACCATCGGCGTGATCAGTCACGTTGAAGCGATGAAAGAGCGCATCCCGGTGCAGATCAGGGTGCGTAAGATGAATGGATTGGGCTACAGCAAGCTGGAGCTGCCGGGGGAATAATCTTTCGCCTTGCCATAAATTGGGCCTGCTTTGGCAGGGTGCGGCTTTCCGGCCGCCCCTGCCTATTCGGCTGTGTCACGTGCGAACTGTTCTGCGAAAAAGTCTGGATCTAATCAGAGTCAGAGAAATGCCATAGCAATCCCCTTACTGCTCAGTACACTGGCCCCATGTTTTGCAAATCCGGGCATACAGATGAACTTATTTCACCGCGTTGCTGGCACGTTGTTGTTGAGCACCCTGCTCAGCGCCTGCCAGCATGCCCCATCGCATCCCACGGAAAGTATGACCAATTTGTGTCAGCCTCAGAGTGAACCTGGCAGCGCATCCTGCAAGTGGGCTGATGAGATGCAGCACCAGCTCAACCGGCAGTTTACCGACGCGGCACATTACGCCGGACAGCAATGTATGGTGCGGCTGGAGTGGCAAAACAGCGGACGTTATGCGGTCACGCAGACGCAAGGTGATGAAACGCTGTGCCTGCGCGCCTGGCAGTTGATAGGTCAGTCGAAAGGTTTACCGCCGCCGCCAGACCGCACCCAACCCGCGTGGTTCGGCTTCGCGCCGCATCAGGCTAACTCGCCAGCCCATCCTGGCGCCACTGGCGCGGGCTGATGCCAAACCAGCGCCGGAAAGCGCGTGAAAACGCACTGACTTCGGAATAGCCCAGCAGCAGCGCCATCTCCGAGATCGGCAACTGCTTCTGTTGCAGGTAGTGCGTGGCCATTTCGCAACGCACTTTATCCACCAGCGCGGTGAAGCTGATGCCCTCTTCGCGCAGCCGCCGTTGCAGCGACCAGCTCGACAGCCCCATTTTATCCGCGATCTCTTCCAGCACCGGTTCGCCCTGCATCAACGATAAGTTGACCTGCGAACGCGCCTGCTCCACCACGCTTTGCAGTGAAGCGCTGCTGTTCAGACGGCGAATGGCATCCTGCATGACCATCAGCAGCATAGGATCCTGCTCCGGCATGGCGCGCAGCAGATCGCGTTTTGGGATCAGCAGTGAGTTGAACGGTTGATCGAACCACACCGGCGCATCAAACACTTTGCAGTGCTCGTGCCACTGTTCCGGGCGCGGATGCTCAAAGTGTACCTCACGCGGCGCCCAGTTTTTGCCTGCCACGTGACGGATCAGATTGAGGAACATGCCGAGCGTCAACTCTGCATCCTGCCGACGCGACAATATCGCCCCATGCCGCACCTGATAATCCAGTCGCCAGCAGTCGCCTTTATCGATGAGACGCGTCAGCGTATCGTGCTGATGCCAGGGAAAGGCATTCACCACGTTGTGCAGCGCCTGCTCCAGCGTCGGTGAACATAAGCCGATGTAGCCAATCAGCCCTAATGACTGCGGTTTGAACTGCTTGCCGTAATGCAAACCGAAGTTATCAAAACCAGAGTGGCGCGCCGCTTCTTCCATCACACGGCAGTAGTTCACCAGGCCGAGACTGAGCGTGGGGCTGGCCAGCAACTCGGAATCAATGCCGCTGATACCAAAAATACGATCAACATCACCGCCTTTGTCGGTGATAAAGGTGCTTAAGCCGGTGGCCGCTGCGGCCAGCACGCCACGGTTGTTGGCCTGAGCTGATAGCGAACTGTACGCTTCAGAGGGAGTCATCAGTGATTGCATCGGAACCTCACAGGGATCGCGCGAGTGAAACTAATGGAGGGATCCAGCAAGATTCGTACCATGACGCTCGGCGAGGTCGTCATCAATGACGACCCGGCAAGGATCGGGAGTATTCCCTGGCAAGCGCATTGATGCACACGCGGCCAATAGGTCCAATGGCATCCTGTTAGGCCGCGCCCGCTCTCCGTTCAGATCATAGCGGCGCAATTTGCCGCGCAACGGCGTGAATGTCATCTCACAGAGCGCAATGAATTGCGCCGCTACGACGCAGTGCTGCTCGCTACTGGTGCAACTCAAACACCGACCGGCAGCAGATTGGTTTCCAGATAGCGACGGCAAAGACGCACGGAGTGATCGGCCCAGCGCGGCCCCAGGCTCAGCGCCATCTCGGTGTCCGCGTGTGTGCCCATCCATGCGGTCATCTGGATGCGGCGTTGGATCAGCAGCGTCGGCACCAGCGCCATCTCCTGATCGCTGATATGCGCGACACGCTCGTAGCCCTGGATCCAGTTATCCACCCACTCGGCCGCACGCGAATGATGCTCGACAAAGCTGATCGCCGCCGCCAGATCGTGCAGATACCAGCCCATGCCGCAGTCATCGAAGTCGATCACCCGGGTTTCACCTTTGTGCAGTAGCAGATTAGTGAGGCGCAGATCAGCGTGGATTAAGCCATAACGATCCGTGCCTTTGCCAAAGTCTTGCAGCTCCAGCCCGACACGCGCCACGGCCTCAGCCACGATACCGTGATCGGCCGGATTCAGGTTCGGTGCATCCTGCCAGCGCCCCCAGTGGCTGCGATCGCTGACCATGGTGTGATGATCCCAGATGATGCGCTGGAAGCCAGCCGGCTTTTGCCAGCTGCGGCTGTGCTGATGCAGGCGCGCAGTGATGTGTCCGAGCTGCTGGAAGGCTTTGGGATCGACATCGGTGGTGGGCATCTCGCCCTCGATCCAGTGGAACAGTACCGCGTGCCGCACGCCGCCATCGGGCATGGCTATTGTCAGCACCGATTCGCCATCACTGGCCGGAATCGCCTGCGGCACCATAATGCCAATCTCACGCAGCGCGTCGAGCCACAGTAGCTCACTCTGGATATCGGCTTTGCTGTGATAGTCAGGTCGATGCAGGCGCAACGCATAACGCTTTCCGCCCGCCAGCAGCAGAAAGGTGGCGTTTTCCGAGCGACAAAGTAGCTTCAGCTCGCCGTGGAATGGCGCGGGGTAACAGGCCAGCGCCTGCTGTGCCAATAGCGCCATTGCAGCATCGGTCAGGGAATCGGATTGTTTCGCGCTCATTCATCTCTCTCCAGCATCAATCTTTAGGGAAGCAAGTGTTATCAGCATGGGATGACGGCGTCCTGACTGCTTGACCGCAGATAACCCAAAGTTGACCGCAGCGTACATCTGGCACTTTTCTTGCCTCAGAGTTGACCGTGGAGGACAAAACTCACTGCGCCCGCGTCAAGTTTTCCCGCAGCGGGCGGCGGCATTATCACTTCACTGTAGTGCATAGAACAAAACAGCGCGGTGCAGCCGCCGCATAACAATCACGACGGGGAGACGATTATGACGAGTAAGCTCAAACCCACGCTGGGCACTCTGCATTTGTGGGGTATCGCGGTTGGACTGGTAATTTCCGGGGAGTATTTTGGCTGGAGTTATGGCTGGGGCGTGGCGGGCACATTGGGTTTCCTGATCACCACCGCGCTGATCGCCACCATGTATACCTGCTTCATTTTTAGCTTTACCGAACTGACTACCGCCATTCCACACGCCGGTGGCCCGTTTGCTTACAGCCGCCGCGCCTTTGGTGAAACTGGCGGTTTGATTGCCGGTCTGGCGACGCTGATTGAATTTGTGTTTGCCCCGCCGGCGATTGCCATGGCGATTGGCGCCTATCTCAACGTGCAGTACCCCGATCTCAATCCGAAAACCGCCGCCGTGGGTGCCTATCTGGTGTTTATGACACTCAATATCCTCGGCGTGAAGCTGGCGGCGATGTTTGAGCTGGTGGTCACAGTGCTGGCGGTACTGGAACTACTGGTGTTTATGGGCGTGGTTTCACCGGGCTTCAGTATCGCTAACTTTGCCGCCAACGGCTGGGCGGGTAGCGATCACTTCGGCATGCCCGCCCTTTCGGGTATCTTCGCCGCCATTCCGTTTGCCATCTGGTTCTTCCTCGCCATTGAAGGCGCTGCCATGGCCGCCGAAGAGGCTAAAGATCCGAAACGCACCATTCCCAAGGCCTACATCACCGGCATTCTGACGCTGGTGGTACTGGCGATTGGCGTGATGCTGCTGGCCGGCGGCGCAGGCGACTGGCGCAAGCTGTCAGACATCAACGATCCGCTGCCGCAGGCGATGAAGATGATCGTCGGCGAACATTCAAACTGGATGCATATGCTGGTGTGGATTGGTTTGTTTGGCCTGATCGCCAGCTTCCACGGCATTATTCTTGGCTATTCACGTCAGTTCTTTGCTCTGGCGCGCGCGGGTTATCTGCCACAGGGTCTGGCAAAACTGTCACGCTTCCAGACACCGCACCGGGCGATTATTGCCGGTGGAGTAATCGGTATTGCGGCGATTTACAGCGATGGGCTGATTAACCTGCAGGGCATGACGCTGACGGCAGCGATGATCACCATGGCGGTGTTTGGTGCCATCGTGATGTACCTGATGAGTATGCTGAGCCTGTTCAAGCTTCGTCGCACGGCACCCGAGATGGAACGCAGCTTCCGCGCGCCGGGTTATCCGATTATTCCGGGCATTGCGTTGGTGCTGTCACTGGTGTGTCTGATTGCCATGCTGTGGTTCAACCCGGTGATTGGCGGCCTGTTCGTGGGGATTATGGTGGTGGGATATATCTACTTCCTGGCGACCAAAACTCAGCGTCAGAATGCACCGCAGGATGCGATGTTGATGGGTGAGTAATGGTTAAATTGCAGGGGCGCAAACCTGCGCCCCTGTCCAAAGGTCGCTATGGAAGCGACCTTTCTTACGATTTCAGCGGCCACAGCCATGCAGCGCCACGCACACCGCTGGAATCGCCGTGTACCGCTTTCAACACCGGCGTTTCACACTCGCGACCAAACACCCACTGCTTCATCAACGTTGGCAACGTCTGGTAAAGACGATCGTTATTACTCATGCCGCCGCCCAGCACGATCACATCCGGATCGAGCAAATTCACCACCTGCGCCAGCGATTTGGCCAAGCGCATTTCGTAACGGCTCATCGCCAGCTCTGCCACCGGATCCTGCTGCTCAATCAGCTTGATGATCTCTGCGCCCTTCAATGCTTTGCCGCTCAAACGTTGATAATCGATGGCAAAGCCCGTGCCCGATACAAAGGTCTCAATGCAGCCCTGCAAGCCGCAATAGCACGGCACTTCTTCGCGATGGCGCAGTTCATCTTCATCCATCCACGGCAGCGGATTATGCCCCCACTCGCCCGCATTGCCATTACCGCCAATACGCGATTCACCGCCAATTGCCACGCCAGCGCCCGAACCGGTGCCGATGATCACCGCAAACACCAGCGGCTGACCCGCGCCTGCACCGTCTACCGCCTCAGAAACCGCCAAACAATTCGCGTCATTGGCGATGCGCACGTCACGATTCAGCGCCTCGGCCAGATCCTTGTCCAGCGGCTGGCCGTTGAGCCAGGTAGAGTTGGCGTTTTTCACCCGCTGGGTGTACGGCGAAATGGTGCCAGGAATGCCAATGCCGACCGTGCCTTTTTCACCGGTTTTCTCTTCTGCCAGTAGCACTAAGTCGACAATCGCCTGCACCGTGGCGGCATAGTCATCGCGCGGGGTATTGACGCGGTGACGGAACAGCTCTTGCCCCTGATCGGAGAGCGCAATCACTTCAATCTTGGTACCGCCTAAATCAATCCCAATACGCACGATTTATTCCTCATTATTCGTTCAGGTGACAGATACAGTAGAAGGCTGAATCGGGAAAGGCAATGAAACCCATCCGATGTTTCGCTATCATGCGCGCTGACTTTGAGACTTGTGCGCCCGATCGCACCCACGGTAAGGAATCCCGATGTTGTGGTTTAAAAATATGATGGTTTATCGTCTGAATCGTGACATCCCGCTGTCCGCAGACGATCTGGAAAAACAGCTCGACGCCTTCACGTTTTCCCCGTGCGGCAGTCAGGATATGGCGAAAACCGGCTGGGTCTCACCGATGGGCAACCGCGGTGAAGCGCTGACGCATGAAATCAATGGTCAGATCGTGATTTGCGCGCGCACCGAGCAGAAAATCCTGCCTTCGCCAGTAGTGAAGCAAGCGCTGGAAGCGAAGATCGATAAGCTGGAAGCGGAACAGAGCCGCAAGCTGAAGAAGACCGAGAAAGACTCGCTGAAAGATGAAGTGCTGCACAGCCTGCTGCCACGCGCGTTTAGCCGTTTCAGCCAGACTTTTATGTGGATCGATACCGTTAACAACCTGATCATCGTCGATTGCGCCAGCGCTAAAAAAGCCGAAGACACCTTAGCGCTGCTGCGTAAAAGCATCGGTTCACTGCCGGTGGTGCCGCTGACGCTGGAAAATCCGATTGAGTTAACGCTGACCGAATGGGTGCGTTCAGGTGAACTGCCAGCCGGTTTCGCGCTGATGGATGAAGCTGAGCTGAAAGCGATTCTTGAAGACGGCGGCGTGATCCGTTGTAAGAAACAGGATCTGATTTCCGATGAGATCGCCACCCACATTGAAGCCGGTAAAGTCGTCACTAAACTGGCTCTGGACTGGCAGGAACGCATTCAGCTGGTGATTGCCGACGATGCCTCGATCAAGCGTCTGAAGTTCAGCGACACGCTGCGTGAGCAGAATGACGATATCGACCGCGAAGATTTCGCCATGCGCTTTGATGCCGATTTCACCCTGATGACCGGCGAACTGGCCGCGTTGATCAGTAATCTGGTGGAAGCATTAGGCGGCGAAGCCCAGCGCTAAAGCCTGAGTCGATTACCCCCACACCTGGCTATGCTGAAGCCAAAAAGAAACCGGGAATGCTAAAAGCATTCCCGGTTTAATGATGACTCATGCTGAAAGTCAGCGTTTACAGGTAGCGGCACAGATAAGACGTTGGCTCAGCCACCTGCAAGTGGAATTCGCTGCTGCCGGGCACGTTAAACACGGAACCCGCTTCGTACCATTTCCACTCGGTTTCACCTGGCAGCAGCACTTTCAGTGCGCCGCTCACGACCGTCATCTCTTCCGGCTGTCCTGTACCGAAGGTGTATTCACCTTCCGCCATCACGCCAACGCTGGCACGGCCAATGGTTACGCTGTCGAAACCAATGGATTTCACTTTTCCGTCGAAATACTCACTTACGTTGAGCATGTTACTTCCTCACAGCACATTATGGTGTCTGGCAGATTACAAGGGAACTCGCTGATCTGTCACGCGAAAAAGCAGCTTAGAACACGAGTTGTGATCGGCCTCAGTCAGAGGATCAATTCTGCTGCTAACTTCGCCACCAGCACATTGGATAACAGCACCGGAATACCCAGCATTTTTTGCAGGAAATCCCGGTGCTTCTGATGGTAGCCAATACAGTCGAGCACCACCACATCCGCGCCCTGCTCTTGCAGCGACAGGCCCGCCTCGATCAAATCATTTTGCTGCGCCAGATAAGGGCTGGCGACGGCAAAGCATGGCGCGGTGTTGAGATTGCGCCACTTATTGGCCTGCTCGGCGATTTGCTCTTCTACCGGCACGACAATGCCCACTTTATGCTGCTGCACAATGGCTTTAACCAGCGGGGGGATAATACGATCCGGCTCCAGCAGCAAGGCTTTTTGCGTCTTCAGCGTGCCAAACTCACCGGTGCACAACAGCAAAATCGTGTCGTATCCCTGCTCTTCCAGCGCATTAATTTTACGCTGCAGCCCCTGCTCAACTTTTGGCCCCGACAGGCGCACCTGCTCGCCAGTGATCATCCGCGAAACCAGCACTTTCTCACCCGCTTCCGGTGCATAAAACTGCTCCACCTCGGCGAGTGTCAGGCCATCAAGTAACCCTGCATGGGCGACCAGCTCTTCCGGTAGATGATCCTGCAGCAGCGGCAAAATGTCGCTACGCGGGGATTGACCAATCGTTAAGGTAACCAGGGACTGTTTCATCATTAGGCTTTCCGCGTACGCAGGTGGCTGAGACTACCATACAGAGAGTGTAGTAACGCATACTCTTGCTTGTCATAGAACTGACAGGTTTCACGGCCAAACTCTTTCGCCACTTCCACCGCAAACTTCACGGTCGCCGCGATATCGACTTCATGGCTGGCACCGGTGCCGCAACCTGGCACCACTGATTCCGCGCAAATTGCCACACCCACCACAGGCACATCGGTGGCGGTTGACGGCTGCAGGATGCTGTTCAGGTGATAAACACCGTTGCCGTAAGGTGTGATGTCCTGGGTGGTGATCGGGAAGGTCACCGCAGGCTTACCGCTGGTCATCTCCATGATGCGCAACAGATCTTCTGATACGCGCAGGATATAACCCTCTTTCACGGTCGGCGACAGCGCGTAGCCTTTGTGATTGAGAATGCGGTTACCCTTGGTGGTATCGATGGAGAGAATCGCGTCAACACCGTCGATCACTTCGTTGTCATTCATGGTGATGTCATCGCAAGGCGAATCCATGAAATCCACCGGCTCATGCGGACGGGTTGGCGCATCCGGGCAGATGTGGGTGGTGATAATCACGTCACCCGCCAGCACATCGCCTTTGGTCTGCATCTGAGCCAGTTTCAGCGCACTGCTTACCGCCGCGACTGCACCATCCGCATCTGACACCATACCGATACGCGTCGGACGCGCACCGATGCCACCTAAACGACCGACAATGCCCAGCGTGGGCGCGGTTCCGCCTTTGCTCTTGCCCTGCGAACCCGGGATATCGATGCGCACGAAATCAGTACGTCCTTTAGGACCGGTCACACGTTTGAAGCTGGCGTTCACGCCCGGATAACTGGCGAAGAGATCCACCACCTGTTGCCCGTCGATGTAGGCGCTGTCGAGTAACTCAAAAACCTGCAGTGTCTGCTGTAAACTCATATTGAATTCCCTGGGTTATTTCTTGGTGCTACTGGCAAAAAGTGAATGGAAGAAGCTGTACAGCGCGTCGCCCGCAATAAACCCTGCGGCCATCACCTCCATCGGTGAACGTCCACGCTCGCCCCACACTCGAATGATCAGGATACGCAGCGCGATCCCCACCATCACCGCCCAACCTGCGGCGGCATTGTTGATTAACAAACCGGTCGCCAGCAATACGCCTAATTGACGCTTCGGCCCGCCGATAAACTGAATAATGGCTCCCGGAATCGCCCACATCAGCAGGTTGCCCGCGATGCCAGGCTCAGCACCGGCCTGAATGGTTTTGGCGTAAACGCGGGCCACTGGCGGCAGCAGGTTTTCGGCGAAGAACAAGTTATGCGCGTACCACACCACTGGAATACAAATCACAAAGGCAATCATGGCGGCGATAAGCTGAATGCGGCGGCCCCACAGCTCTTTCTGTAAATCGGCACCGTTACCACGCAGGATAAAGCCGGCTTTCAGGTCGTAGCCCATATCGGCAAAGGCCGGTCCGGTGGCGGCAGTAAAGCCACACAGCAGGCAGAGCGCCAACGGTGGGAAGCTGAGCAGAATACCGAGGATCAGGGTAATCAACGCCACCGCAAACGCCGGGAACCAGCCCGAGTGCATCGCGGCGATGCCGACAATCAGCTCATGCACAAAGGCAGCAAACGCGGCATAAACGATAAACAGCACCAGCATCGGCAAGCCCATCTGGCTCCATAAACCGCCCGCCAGCGCCAGTAGCGTTGAAATAATGATGTAGCCCAGGGTGCCGAAACCGAGTGAACGCTTCACTTCGCTGTCACTGCGGCTGACATTCAACTGATCGTTGCGACGGCTGACAATCACCTGTACCACCTGAATCAGCGCCACTAAACCTGCACCGACCATCATGCCGTGAGGAATATAAAGCGCATTGATATCGATACCAGCAACCGGTTGCGCATAAGCGCGCAGCAGGAAACCAATACCTAACATGCTCAGCGCCCAGATGTTGCCGATAAATGCGGTACCAAACGCCGACATGGGGATTTTCAGCATCGAACCGGCGATGCCGCCGACAATACCGACCACCAGCAGCCACGCCTGACGGCCACCTTTATCTCCGGCCTTGATGGCTTCCGCTGCTGCCACGCCAGGAGGCCATGCATTACTGGCCGGAAATACGCGGGTATCGAACAAGCGGTACAACAAGTAGGCATCCAAAAGCATGGCTGCACTGACACCGACAAACAGCGGCAACACCAACTGCGGTTCGCCCAGCGCCCACGGCACCGCGATCGGCATCAGCAGACTGTTGGCCGCGCCGAAAGTGGCTGAGGAGATGGCGGTTTGTGCAAGGTTCTGAACTTCGATGGAGCGATAGCGACGGAACCATTGCAGAGGAATGCGCGCCAGCAACATGGCAAACAGCGCACCGATAATTGAGGTATTGGGTGTGACCCCAATAGTGGTAATAAGCTGAACTCCGATGATGGCACCCGCAACAGAGAGCACAACCAGCATTAAGCCCACGCCAAAACTCTTTATTGGATTATGTTGACGCATATTATCCCCGTATTTTCACCCTGTAGAAAACGCGAATACGTTTCATGCCCGACACGCGGGACACCAACGTTTTTTATAAATCGTTCCCTGATTTTTGAAATAGGCAGGTCCGAAGACCTGCTATTTCCCTGGTGTGGCGCGAATAAACGCCTTTAAATCGAAAATAAGGTTATGCGCCGTATTTCTCGGCCATCAATGCAGCCGTAGAGCGCAATTCGCTGAGCAGCGCGTCCGGATAACCCGGGGCCGCTTCTTGCGAGAGAAACGAGAGACACAGTGCGGCACTTTCGCCGCGATGTTTATTGGTGACAGCCACCGCCAGTGAGCTGATGCCCGGCAACGTCTCATTGCGTGCCAGTGCCCAGCCTTGCTGGCGAATCACCGCTAATTCTTTACAGAGTGCATCTATGTCCAGCGGCGAGTTCGCGGATGCGGCCTGCCAGTTGTCGGCAAAACGCGCACGCACTTCGTCATCACTCAACTGTGCCAGCAGCACGCGCCCGGTCGAAGTACCGGAAAGGGAAACGCGTGTGCCCGGTGGCGTAACCAGCTGAGTGAAAAAACGTCCGTGATACATGCGCATCACCAGAACGTCTTGCCCATCCAGCACGGAGATGTAGCCCATACAACCACTGCTGGCCGCCAGTTGTGCCATCGGCGCAGAAGCGCTATCCACCAACGGCGTAGATAAGTAGTGCCCCGCAACTGAAAGCAACACGCGACCAATCTGAAAACAGCGACTATCCGGATCACGCTCAAGCAATCCTTCACTTTCCATGGTCGCCAGCAGACGCGAAACGGTACTTTTCGGTAATCCTAACGCGTCTACCACCTCGGTGAAGGTCAGGCCCGGATGGCCCTGCGTCACGCCAAAGCGCTGGAAAAGCTTCAGTACGGCAGCGGCGTTTTCGAGAGTGGTCATGGCATTAGTTTCACTATATGGAACCGAGTTCCTATATCAATACAATGAAAGTAATTCGCTACGTTTATCGGGTCAAGCGCAAATTTTGAACCGGCTAAATTTGCGCCAAATCACAGCAGCATAAAATACGGCACAAACGGAAAATGGGGTGACGTTATCAGGCAAGTTCTCAGAATGGCAGAAAAGGATGGCGATTAAGGCGGGTATATTGGCCATATTGTGGCAGATGAAAATTTTTATTTAGCAACGGAAAGTTATCAATAATTAAAAGGCGTCCTTGCCCGCGAGAATTACTCTTTATCCGCGTCTTCGTAACGCTCTTTCGCATCCTGCGCTTCCGCTTCGGTTTTGTGTTCACTGATCAGTGAGTCAGGTTTCGGATGGTCAGCGCGTAATTCATACCAGGTCACGGTATTGTCTGCCGCGCCTTTCTCGACGGCAACGATGCGCGCTTCTCGCGGGTACGGTGGTTTAGTTGGCATACATTTCCCTCTTATGTCTGGTTTCCACACAGACAGCGGCGATCCCCTGTCTTAAACACAGTATAGACAATGGAGGATCGCGAGAAAAAAGAGGGATAAATCTGAAGGGGTTAGCTGGCGCGAGCCAGGGAAAGGCATTGAAGAATTTGATCAACCACTTGTTCCGGCGCCTGCATGGCATTCACTTCGTGGTGCGCGGTCTGACGGTAAAGATGCGCGCGCTCACGCAGAATATCGCTCATCTCTTCGGCAATCGGACGGCCGGTTAACGTCGGGCGTTGTGCAGCTTCAGGTTGGCGTTCGAGACGATCGGCCAATACCGTCGACGGGGCATTCAGCCAAATCACCTGCCCATGTTCGCGCATAAAGCGACGATTCACCTCAGCCAGTACCATGCCGCCGCCGGTGGCGATCACCGTTGCCGGCGCGGTCACTGCACGCAGTGACTCGGTTTCGCGCGCACGGAAGCTATCCCAGCCTTCAGTCGCGACGATTTCCGCCACGGTGCGTTGAGTGGTGAGCTGCAGGTTATGATCGGTATCGCGAAAGGCATAGCCAAGCGCCTGAGAGAGGGCCTGGCCGATAGTGGTTTTACCGCAACCGCGTGCGCCGATCAGATAGATGGGTAATGACATCCGGGCTCATCCTCCGCCGTATTTATGCCGCACGGGCAAGGTCATCAGGTCAATATTGCGTCGCATGATACCTGGATTTTATTTTATCAGCCACCCGCGAAGCACGATTTACGCGTATTTACGGCCTTCAATTCACTATCAATATGATTATTAACGATTAAATGATGCGTATTTCGTGCATCAACCTATTTGTAAGTGCGGGCAACATTTCCTTACCAGGCCATTGATTTACTTTCTGTCACGTTGACCACATATAAGGAGGTACGAATCATTGGAGGTTCACACCATGCAGAATGAAGAACAACAGTTAATCGACAATCTCTTTAGCCGACTGAAACAGGCTGAAACCCAGAGCGGACCGCGTGATGCCGGTGCCGAGCAGTTAATCAAACAACATTTACAGAGCCAACCAGGCGCGCCTTACTACATGTCACAGGCGATTTTGATCCAGGAAGCGGCGCTGAAGAAACTTAACGCCCAGGTCACCGATCTGGAGAACCGCCTGGCCCAGGCTCAGCAACAACAGCAGCAAGCTCCTCAGCAGAGCAGCGGCGGTTTCCTGTCGAGCCTGTTTGGTGGCGGTTCACGTCAGTCAGCTCCACAGCAGCAGCAGCCGGTATGGAACAGCGCGCCGCAGCAACCTCAGCAGCCGTATGCACAGCCTCAGCAGCAACAGCCGCAGTATGCGGCTCCGCCTGCGCGCGGCACTGGATTCCTCGGTGGTGCACTGCAAACCGCGGTGGGTGTCGCCGGTGGTGTTGTGATGGCCGATATGCTCACCAGCATGTTCCACCATTCACAGCCGGAAGAGATCGTGAATATCATTAACGAACCGGCACTGCCGCAGGTGGATAACAATCTCGATACCTTCAACGGTAGCGACAACAACCTCGATACCTTTAACGGTAACGACAGCAGCAACGCCTTCCTTAACGATAACGCCAGCTGGGATAACAACAGCTTTGCGGATAACAACGACTTCAGCGACTTTGGCGGTGGCGACTACGACGACGATGACAGCTTCGTCTGATTAGCGTTGCCGTAACCATTTATCCAGTTCGTTAGCAAATAGCTGGCGGTCACGTTGGTTTAGCGCCGATGGGCCGCCGCTCTGCACCCCACTCGCTCGCATCGTTTCCATAAAGTCACGCATGGTCAGACGCTGACGAATGGTATCCGGTGAATAGCGCTCACCCCGCGGATTCAACGCCGCAGCGCCCTTCTCAAGTACTTCTGCCGCTAACGGAATATCACCGGTGATCACCAGCTCGCCCGGCTGCACACGCTTCACGATTTCGTTGTCAGCGACATCAAACCCCGCCGCGACCTGCAGCGTTTTCAGCCACGGCGAAGGCGGCACGCGCAGCGGCTGATTCGCCACAAAGGTCACGGTGATTTTGGCGCGTTCGGCAGCACGGTACAGCACTTCTTTGATGACATTGGGGCAGGCATCGGCATCAACCCAAATCGACATGTGTTTTCCTTTTTCGCACAGAATTGCAGGCGATCTTGCCCGCTTGCGTCAGAATGGCAAATATTTTTACGCGGCTTGTTATTCAGCACAGCTGTCGTAAGCTAACTCGCAAGAGAAAATGAACCACTTAAAGGATAGAGCGATGCTGGAGAAGAAAATCGGGTTTATCGGCTGCGGCAATATGGCGAAAGCTATTATCAGCGGACTGGTCAACAGCGGGCTGATTGCCCCGGCTAACATCTGGGTTTGCGACCGCAAACCGGCCACCAATCAGGCGATGGCTGAGCAATATGGCGTGACGGCGGCAGAAAGCCCAGAGAGCCTGGCACGTGAAGTCGATATCCTGTTTGGTGCCGTGAAACCGAATGTGATTCTCAAAGTGCTGAAAGATCTCGCGGGCCAACTGAAGAAAGATGCACTCGTGGTGTCGATTGCCGCCGGCGTCACCCTCGATTCGCTGGCCGCTGTGCTGGGGCACGACCGCAAAATCATCCGTGTGATGCCGAATACGCCATCGCTGGTGAATGAAGGCATGACTTCGATCACGCCTAACGTACTGGTGGAGCAGCATGAAGTCGACGAAGTCGTCGGCATCTTCGAGAGCTTTGGCAAAGCGGCAGTGGTGAATGAATATCTGATTCATGCCGTGGTTGGCGTAAGTGGTTCAGCTCCGGCCTACGTGTTTATGTTTATCGAAGCGATGGCGGATGCTGCCGTGCTGGGCGGCATGCCGCGTGCGCAGGCTTATCAGTTCGCGGCACAGGCGGTAAAAGGTTCCGCGCAGATGGTGCTGGAAACCGGCAAACACCCCGGTGAACTGAAAGATATGGTGTGCTCACCCGGCGGCACCACCATCGAAGCGGTGAAAGTGCTGGAAGAGAAAGGCTTCCGCGCGGCGGTGATCAACGCGATGCAGCAGTGCATGGCCAAGTCCGAAGCATTAAGTAAGCAATAACCTATTTTGGTTTCATCAGGTGCGCATGTCCGCGCACCTGAATCCACCCAATGTTGTGCAGACCTCTTTACGCGCCCTGCTCCTGATACGCTTCAAACATCGCCAGCCCTTGCGCCAGCGTCATCGGTTGCTGCATGGTTTCCACCAGCGCCGCCGTCAGCGTGTACATCCCAGCTGAACACACGGCCGCGATGATGCCCTGACGACAATAAAAGGCGATAAAGCTTTTGTCCTGAAGCGATCCCAGCAGTCGGTAGTCGTCCCACTCTTCGGCATGGCCCAGATATTCGTAGCGCGTGCCGTAGTGCGCGGTCCAGAAAAACGGCACGCGGTCGTACATCACCCCTTTGCCCAACATATTGAGTGCCGCGATACGTCCCTGCTGATGTGCCACACGATAGTGCTCAATGCGCTGCGGACCACGCGGCGTAAGATAACTGGCGATATCGCCCGCGACCCAGATATTTTCTGCGACGCGTAGCTGCCCATCAGCGAGCAGGCTGCCATCGTCCTGCAGTGGCAAATCGTGGATGAAATTCGTCGCCGGTTTCACCCCTGTGGCAAATAACACCTGACTGGCTGGCACAGATTTGCCCCCTTTCAGGCGCACCGCACGCACCTGCTCATAGCCTTCCAGCGCTTCCGGCTCACCCTCAACAAATTTCACCCCATTGCTGCGGTGCAGTTCGTAAAAATGGCGTCCAATCTCTTCACCAAACTGCTTTGCAAACGGCAGTGGGTGACGGGCAATCACCGTGACATCCACATCCTGATTGCGCAGTGAACCCGCCATCTCCATACCGATAAAGCTATTGCCGATGATCACCAACTGCTGTGTCTCATCCACCTGTTTGAGCAGTTCATCGGCCTGATTCAGCGAACGTAGCAGATGCACACCCTGCAAATCCTTACCGGGGATATTAAGAGGCTGAGGAGTACCGCCGCTGGCAATAAGTAGCTGATCAAATTTCACTGTCTGACCATCAGCAAGAATCAACGTCTGATCCTGCGCCTTGAGTTGCGCGACCTCGCCCTGAATGCGCTGAAGCGAGCCCAGTACATCTGGCTTGAGGAGTTTAGGCACATCCTCGATCGCCATTTTTCCCGAAGGCACAAATTTGCTCAGCGCGGTGCGATCGTAAGGGGCGGCAGATTCGCGCTCTACCAAAATAATGTGCCCGCTAAAGCCTTCATCTCGTAGCGTCCAGATCGCCGCACTGCCTGCGGCTCCGGAACCTAAAATCACGCACACCGGTGATTCACCCTGAGCAGCAGGCGCACTGGCAGGCGACATCGCCTGCGGATTGACCAGCACCTTGCCCTGTTCGACACGCACCGGGTAGCGTTTAAGGTTAGCCAGCGCCAGCGGCTCACACATTTTGCCATCGCGCAGTTGAAATACCGCCTTGTGCCAAGGACACACCAGCTTATCGCCGCAAATTGCGCCCTGCTCTAACGGTGCCCCTGCATGCGGGCACTTTGCCTGCAGCGCCTGTACTCGCTCACCATCACGAATCAGCACCACATCGATATCACCCACGGTGAATTTGGTCGGCTTACGCTGCGCCAGCGACTTGAGTTCCACGACAGATTGATAGCTCACGATTAGCCTCCTGCGTTGTTATTGGATTTGACGACATTAAATCCCTACAAACAGTAAGCCTGGCAAAGCAGGAGAATTTCGCTGGAGAAACAAAGCGTAACGGCGAATAAGCTATTACTTATCACGCCGTTAGTGAGCAAAAATAAAATCACGCTTCAGGCTGAAGCGGCTTGCCACACCTTTTTTCCTTGTTTGATGCATGCCACCAACGCCACGCTGTTATCTGGCTGAGGTTTCAGTAGCAGGAGATCCGCTGGTGCACCGGGTGACAAGCCATGCTGCTGAGGCAAATCTAACTGCTGCGCCGGTCGAATCGAGGCCATCTCAATCGCCCGCTGCAAAGGGGCTAATTTTTGCCGCAGCAGGAAATTGACGCCATCCAGCAGCCCACGTGCGGAACCGGCCAGCAGCTGTGGCGCATCCGCCATGCTCAGCCGCCCTTCCGCGCTGAGCTGCACGCGTCCGCCTATCGCCGAATCGTAGATGCCCGGCAGCTGCCCGGCGAAGCACGTCACATCACTGACCAGCAGCGCCTGCTCGCCTTTTGCCCGTAAAAAGACTTTCAATACCTCTGCGGGCAGATGATCGCCATCAGCAATCAGCGTGGCCGCCAGCGCATCCTCCGCCAGCTGCTGCCAGATGTAATTGGGATGGCGCGGCAGTTGCAGATGTGCGCCATTGCCCAGATGAGTTGAAAGCGAAGCGCCCGCCAGCACCGCATCATGAATCTGCGCGGCAGAGGCCGAGGTGTGCCCAATCGCCACCCGCACTTGCTGCGTCACGCAATGCCGGATGAGCTCGCTGCTTTGCGGCCATTCCGGTGAGAGCGTCAGCAAACGAATGCGCTGCTGCGCGGCTCGTTGCCAGCTTTCAAACAGGAACACATCCGGCGCACAGATCGCCTCCCGTGGATGCGCACCACGCGGGCCGTCTTCCGGTGACAAAAACGGCCCTTCCAGATGAAAACCCGGCACCGCCAGCGCGACGTCCGAATAGTGCTCACAGGCGCTGGCCAGCCGCTGCAACGCTTGCGTAATCTCTCCGGGCTGAGCGGTGATCACCGTGGGCATAAAGCTGGTGACCCCTTGTTGCCACAACGCGTGCGTGGCATGCAGCACATCCTGTTCGCTAAAGGGGAAGTGATTAAAATCCACCCCCTGAAAGCCGTTAACTTGCAGATCGACCAGGCCGGGCGCCAGAATCAGATCGCTGTCTGATTCGGGCAGCGATCGCACTTCTGCCAGCGTGCCTTCGCACATGTAGAGTTCTATCGGGTCCAGCGTGCGGTAATCGCGACCACGCAACAGAGTTTCAGTCAAAAATCACCTCCGCGCAGGCATCGGCGTCGGTATACAGCGTGCAGTTGGGATGCTGCCGCAACCGGGTTGCCGGGCAAGCCGTGGATATCGCGTCGTGCAATGTTGCCTGCACCGCAGCGCGTTTAGTTAATCCGGGCACCATGCAATACAGCCTGGCCCCGCGCATTAACGCTGGAATGGTCAAAGTCACCGCGTGCGTTGGCACCTGCTCTAACGTGGCGAAACAGCCGTCGTTAACCTGCTGCTGTCGACAGGCATGATCCAGTTCCACGGCCTTGACGCTCAGCGGATCGCTAAAATTCGCAACCGGGGGATCGTTAAAGGCCAGATGGCCATTTTCACCAATGCCCAGACAAACTACATCAATCGCCGCCGCCTCTAACTTGCGGGCGTATTCGCAACAAATCTTCGCCGGATCGCCACTCGAAGGAATGAGATGTACCTCGCCAGGTTGTACCCGGTCAAACAGATGCTCACGCAGAAAATGGCTGAATCGCTGCGGCGCCCCCTCATCCAGCCCAATGTATTCATCCATATGAAACGCGTGGATGCGCTGCCAGTCGAGATTCGGCGCGGCAGCCAGTGCAGCGAGAAACTCACGTTGTGAGGGTGCGGCAGCAAATACCATCCGCACCACTGCCTGCTGTTGCAGCAATAGCTGCAGATGCGCGATGCAGTCCTGTGCCGCCGCTGCACCTAATGCATCACGATGGGCGAAGCGCTTGACCCACAAGCGGTCGCGCTTCCCCTGTTGTAAAAGCGTCATTCCTATCCCTCCTGAGAAGCATTGTGACTTTTCGGCCAGTGCGTGCTGGCGGGCATTTCCTGATCCTGATTGAGTGCCGCGAGCAGCGCGTCAACTTCCGGACGCACCGGTGCGGGACGCAGCCATCCCATGACCACAAACAGCACCAGCGATGACATCACAGGTGCGGCCACTTGAGTGGCGGTGCTGACATCGGTAAAGATAAATTTCACGCAGAAAAAGGTGCCCACGCCCACTGCCCAACTCACCAGCGCGGCGGCACTGCCACTGCGACGAAATGCGGGTAATAGGCCTAAAAGCATCGGGATCGAAATAGGCCCCACTAATCCGCCGAACCAGATAATCAGCAGTGACAGCACTCCGCCGAAACGGCTGGCGTTCATGGCGATAATCAAGGTGGTGATGATGAAGAGAAAAGCCGTCAGACGCGCCACTAACAGCGAGCTTTTACCGCGCTGAAAACGGTGTGGCAGCATGCCGGGCAGGATGTCACGCGTGACCACCGCCGTGATGGCATTGGCATCCGATGAGGTCATTGACAGCGTGTGGGTGAACATCGCCACCAGCACTAATCCAATTAAGCCATTCGGCAGCAGCTCCATCGCCATCACAGAGTAAGAACGGGAGGGATCGCTAAGATTAGGGAACAGCAGCGGCGCTGCCCACATCGGCCAGAACAGAATCAGCGGCCAGATAAGGTAAAGTGCGGCCGAGAGCAGTGCCGCTTTTCGTGCATCACGACCCGCCGGCGCGGCGATGAAGCGCTGTGCCAGATTCCACGTGCCACCGTTGTAGCTCAGGGTGTAAATCACAAAGTAGGCCAGAATAAAACCGAGCGTATACGGCTCCTGCACGATCTCGGTATGGGTGGCAGGCAGATGCTGCCAGATGCTGAACAGTTCACCGAAACCGCCAAGATGCATCGCTACGGCCACCACCATGACAATCGCGGCGATGAACTGCACCACAAACTGACCGAAGTCATTACAGGCGTCGGCCCACAACCCGCCCATCACGGTATAAAACAGGCTAAGTGCCCCGGAAATACAGATGCCAATTAACGGATCTAACCCGGTAAAGACATTGATGATCACGGCAATGGCGGCCCATTTGGCGCCGACGTCGAAGGTTTTTAGCAGCACCCCACTCCACGCCAGTACCATTTGCGTTGGCAGGTTATAGCGCGTAGCGAGATATTCCATCGGCGATTCGATATTCATATGAATTCGCAACCGTGCCCAGCGTGGAGCGAAGAGCCGCGACCCAATCAGGACTGCAATCGAGATCGGAAACGCCCACCAGAAATAGATGGTGATGCCCATGTTGTAAGCCACCGCGGCATAAGCCACAAACACCGCAGCACTGTAGCCGGACATATGATGTGAAACGCCCGATAGCCACCAGGGCATTTTTCCGCCTGCCGCGAAGAAATCTCGCGTGCTGCCTACTTTACGCATCGCCCAGAGCGTAATGGCCACTATCATCAGCGCATAGAGCGCCATCACAGCATAATCAAGCACATTCATAGCAGTCTCCACAGGTCAAAGCTGCCCAACGAAAGAACCCGGTTCGAGGGGAAGGATAGGTTATTTTTTAATTAGTCCTTATCTAGGATTAATACATCCTGGCACCGTTACCGCGCTTAAAATGTGACGACGCTCCGGCTATTACTTTTTCTTCTGACCCGAAGAGGAGATAAAAGGCAGGCACTAAAAAGGGCGCATACGCAGTATGCACCCTCAGTACAGGAATAAATCGGTTAGGCTTTTTTCAGGCAGGAACTCATAAAGGTTTTACGTGCATCGCCGCTGAGTTTTTTATCAGCCGCGTCAGTGTTACAGGTTTTCATCTTCATTTGCTGCGGCGTCATGCTGCCCATCTTACTGTCTTTTTTCAAACAGTCGCTCATGAAAGATTTACGCGCGTCCCCTTTTAAATCCTGAGAAGAAGCGTGTTGGTTACACATGGTCATTTTATTTTGCTGGGCCGTTTTCTCTGCTGCACCCGCATTGCCCGCCAACAGCAGGCCTGCTGCTATCATTGCCAAAAGACACGATTTCATTGCCGGAATCTCCATAGAATTATTGCCTTTTAATCATGGCAGGAAATAAGCAATGCAGAAAAAAATATATTCCCTCGCCCGACGTTGCGGTTAAAGCTGTTGATAGCACCACAGCTTATTTAGAGGGAGAGATAAGGCTTATACGCGGGGATGATTTAGCAGCTTTTCGACGTAATTACGCAACAGGGTGGTGTCGGGCGTTTCCGCAGCCGGAGCAAGCGGCGGCATCGCAACGGCGATTCCCGCGGCAATCTCGTTGAATTGTTCAGGATCCAGCTTACGCAGCATGGCGGTCAGCACAATTTCTAATGCCTCAACCTGGACCACTAATTCTTTTGACTCTTCTTCTTTCTCAGCCAGTTTTAGCAGGAGTTCCGCAATCAGGTTTTTCATGCGACGGGCTCAATAAGAGATGGAAAACAGACGTTAGCATTGAGGGGGTTAAAACAACAGGGATTTTTAGCGGTTTGCACAAAATTAAGCATAAGCGCAGCGTGAAAAAAGAAACGGAATTTCAATATGTAACGGCGAAACGTTTCACTTCATTGGTCATGCTTTTTCGAAACGTTTCGCGCGTAGTTATTAATTAACGGATGGCGCTAATTAATGCGGTCCCATAAAGCCATGGCCTGGACCACCACCGCCGCCATGACCACCCCAACCGCCGCCACCGCCTGGTGGTGGGAAAATACAACCGCTCAGCGCGGTCACCAGTGCCACAACGGCAGCGAGTTTAATAATACGGACCATAATTACCTCAGAATGGTGAAATCGGGCTGAGTGTATGAGGCGGCAACGGGCGCGACAATACAGAATTCTCTGCAACCCGGCGCTATTCATCTCTGCTCACCACGCTTAACAAATTACTGGCACTACGCCCGCAAAAAAATCACAGAGGCATCATCATAATGACGAAAATTTCAGCCGTTGAGGGTGGTCGATCACTTTACACTCCGCGTGAAATGACGCAATGTGAGCGCATTACAATTAGTGAGATCTTACTATGACTCTGTCCGCCCTCTCTCTCAGTGATATCCTGGCGCGTCGTGACTGGGAAAACCCGGTGATCACCAGCCTGAATCGTCTTGATGCCCATCCACCGTTTTCCAGCTGGCGCGATGAAATCAGTGCGCGCGACGATGCACCTTCTCCATCACGTCAGTTACTGAATGGACAATGGAGTTTCAGCTATTTCTCACAACCTGAAGCGGTGCCACAAAGCTGGTTATTGCAGGACTTGTCTGGCGCGCACTCCCTGCCCGTGCCTGCAAACTGGCAGCTGCATGGCTTCGACGCGCCAATCTACACCAACGTGCAATATCCGATTCCTGTGAATCCGCCGTTTGTGCCAAAAGAGAATCCCACGGGATGTTATTCGCTCACATTCAATATTGATGACCGTTGGCTGACGCAAGGACAAACGCGAATTGTGTTTGATGGCGTCAACTCCGCCTTCTTCCTGTGGTGCAACGGACAATGGATTGGCTACTCGCAGGACAGCCGCCTGCCCGCCGAGTTTGATCTCAGTAACGCATTGCAGCGTGGCCAGAATCGACTGGCGGTGATGGTGTTGCGCTGGAGTGATGGCAGCTATTTAGAGGATCAGGACATGTGGCGTATGAGCGGCATTTTCCGCGACGTCACCCTGCTGCATAAGCCATCGACCCAGCTAGCCGATGTGCAGATTGAAACGGCGTTGAGCCCGGAATATATCCGTGGCGATCTGCGCGTGAGTGTCAAAATCCACGCAGGTGAACAACCGCTTAATCAGTGCCGTCTGCGTCTGAGCCTGTGGCAGGGCGAAACCTGTATAGGCAGCGAAGAACAAGCGCCGGGCAGTGCGGTGATTGACGAGCGTGGGCATTATCCAGAGCGCGCGCTGCTGGTGCTGCCGATAAAAAATCCCCTGCTGTGGAATGCGGAAACGCCCCACCTCTATCGTGCCGTGGTGACGCTACTGGATGAGAACGGGCAGGTGATTGAAGCCGAAGCCTACGATGTCGGCTTCCGGCGAGTCAGCATTGAAAACGGCCAGCTGTGCGTCAACGGCAAGGCCCTGCTGATTCGCGGCGTGAATCGCCATGAGCATCATCCGGAAAACGGCCAGGTGGTGGATGAAGCCAGCATGCGTCGCGACATTGAATTGATGAAGCGGCACAACTTTAACGCCGTCCGCTGCGCCCATTATCCCAATCATCCGTTGTGGTATCGCCTGTGCGATGAGTATGGCCTGTACGTCGTCGACGAGGCCAATATCGAAACCCACGGCATGCAGCCAATGAACCGCTTATCAGCCGATCCGCGCTGGTTCGCCGCTTATAGCGAGCGCGTCACGCGCATGGTACAGCGCGACCGCAACCATGCCTGCATCATCATCTGGTCATTGGGTAACGAGTCCGGCCACGGCAGCACCCATGATGCACTCTATCAGTGGGTGAAAAGCAGCGATCCGACGCGTCCGGTGCAATATGAAGGCGGTGGCGCCAATACCGCCGCCACCGATATTGTCTGCCCGATGTATGCACGCGTCGATCAGGATCAGCCCTTCCCTGCCGTGCCGAAGTGGTCATTGAAAAAATGGATTGGCCTGCCGGGTGAAACGCGTCCGCTGATCCTGTGTGAGTACGCGCACGCCATGGGCAATAGCTTCGGGGGTTTCGCCAAATACTGGCAGGCCTTCCGCCAGTTCCCGCGTCTGCAGGGCGGTTTTGTCTGGGATTGGGTCGATCAAAGCCTGACACGCTATGACGAGCAAGGCCAGCCATGGCAAGCCTACGGCGGTGATTTTGGTGATACGCCTAACGACCGCCAGTTCTGTATGAACGGTCTGGTGTTTGCCGATCGAACGCCGCATCCGGCTTTGTTTGAAGCGCAGCGTGCACAGCAGTTCTTCCAGTTCCAGCGCGATGCCAGTAACGCCTTTCGTTTCACTATCTCCAGCGAGTATCTGTTCCGCAGCAGCGATAACGAAGTGCTGCGCTGGTCGATTGAACAGGATGGCGTTTCCCTCGCGCAGGGTGAACTGCCGCTGCACCTTGCCGCGCAGGGCAACCAGATGATTGATATCCCAGCCGCTGAACATTTGCAGGGCAATGCGTGGCTGAATCTCGCGGTGCATCAGATTGCTGCCACCGCATGGTCAGAAGCTGATGCCCGTGTCGCCTGGGATCAATGGTCGCTGCCAGCCGCGTTAATACCACGTGTGATTGATGCCACGCCAACCGCGCCAGAACTGATTGCCAATCACGATCTGGTTGCTGTGCAACTTCCGCAACAGCGTTGGCACTTCTCGCGCCGCAGTGGGGAATTGGTGCAGTGGTTTGTTCACGACGAAGAGACGATGCTGACGCCGTTGCAGGAGTGTTTTATACGCGCGCCGATTGATAACGATATCGGCACCAGTGAAGCCGCCAATGTCGATCCTCATGCCTGGGTAGAACGCTGGAAACACGCGGGCTATAACCAGCTGGAAGCGGTGCTGCTGGATATGCAGGTCGATAGCCTGAAGCACAGCGTGTTGATTGAAACCTGGCATCAGTGGCAGGCCAATGGGCAGGTGATATTTACCAGCCACAAGCGTTATCAGATCGGTGGCAACGGTGAGATGAGCATCAGTGTCGAGGTGCAACAGGCGCCGGGCTTGCCTGCTCCAGCACGCATCGGGTTGCGTTGTCAGTTGATTAACGCACCACAGCAGGTGAGCTGGCTCGGCCTGGGTCCGCACGAAAACTATCCGGATCGTCAACTGGCGGCGCAGTTTTCACACTGGCAGCAGCCGCTGGCCTCGTTGAGCACCGCCTATGTGTTTCCGGGAGAGAATGGTTTGCGCTGCGGTACGCGCCAGCTTGATACCGGCAGCTGGCAGGCGAGCGGCGATTTTGCGTTCTCGCTTAGCCGCTACAGCCTCGAACAGCTGCGGGATACCTCGCATCGCCATCTGTTACGGGAAGAGGAAGGCTGCTGGCTGCACCTTGATGGCTTCCACATGGGCGTGGGCGGAGACGACTCCTGGAGCCCCAGCGTCAGCCCGGAGTTTTTGCTTTCTCAGCAGCACTGGCACTACGCTCTGACCCTGCGCCAGTAGGGTTCTTCGTCGCCTCGCCTGGCTGGCTCAGCGGTTGAGTCAGCTCGGTTTTTGGGCGGCGATAGAAGCGGCGCAGCAGCACCACATTGAGCAGCACCACCACGGCGGTGGCGAAGAAGACCCAGCGATAGCCCGTTGCAGCAGACACCGCCGCGCCCAACAGCGGACCCGCCACGTTGCCGAGATACATAAACGATTGGTTGTAACCGAAGATGCGTCCGGTGACGTTATCGCGTGAGTGACGTACCAGCAGCGTTTGTACCGCGGGCATCATTGCGCCATCGGCAAAACCCAGCAGGAAGCGCAGCACGCCGAGTTGGGTGGCGCTGGTGACAAATGACATCGCCATCAGCAACACCAGAGAAAACAGCATGGTGCCAATCAGAATGCGCTGCGTGCCAATCCGATCGCCCAGTTTGCCCAGACGAGGTGCGGATATCAGTGCCGAAACGCCCGGTAGCGCAGCGATCACGCCACTGAGGAACGCCAGATTTTGCGCATCGGGCGCCAGCTCACGCACGAACAGGGTCAGGATCGGATTCACCGAGCCGTTACACATCTGGATCACCATGGTGGTGACGAACAGACACATCATCAGGCGAGGATTGTCGAGAATGCGGAATACCTCGCGGCCGCTCATTTTGTCCTGCTTGCTCACCGGCGTATAACCGGTCTCTTTGATCAGGAACAGCGTGACAAAGAAGCTCACCATCAACAGCACCGCTGTGACAATAAACACCATGCGCAGTCCCAGCCAGTCAGCCAGCAGTCCGCCAATCATCGGCCCCAGAATCACCCCGCCAATTTGCCCGGTGGAGACACAGCTTAATGCCCAGCCGCTGCGCTCGCGCGGAACCTGGGCGGCCACCAGCGCCATCGCATTAGGAATATAGCCGGAGGTTAATCCCATCAGCGCACGCAGCAGCAGCAACTGCCACGCTTCGGTCACAAACGCCTGCAGCAGTATCACTGCGCCCATGCCAAAAGAGGCGCGTAACAGCATCAGCTTGCGCCCTTTACGGTCAGCCAGGCTGCCCCACAACGGTGCCACTGCAGCAGAAACGATGAAGGTGATACTGAAGGTGAGACCCGACCAGACGCTCAGAGCATTGGCGCCATGGATACCGAGTTCCTCAACGTAAAGCGGCAGGAAGGGAATGATCTGACTGATGGCTAATCCGGTAAAAAAACAGCCAAACCAGACCGATATCAGATTGACCTTCCAGGACTCGATGGAGCGTAGCATGGGCGTGTGCATCAGAAAAAATGAAATGAGGGTTCAGTCTAACAACCTCATAACATCACCGGACGGCAAAACATGGCATCGGGTTAAAAACGCAGTTTTCCGCTGCCGTGCGTGATTCTGCTCACAGCAAATAGTGTAAGGGGCACGATTTGTAGTGTCTTTATGTGCTGTAACAAACAACTCAGCAAGATAAGCGCATCGCCAGGGAGAGCAAACGTGAAAAAATATGTCTATCCATTACTGACAATATTCGACGCCGCATCTATGTTTAAAAAATCACCGGCCATCGCTGGCGAGGCGCTGCCCGTTCTGGACAGTTCCCATGCTTAACCCATATTTCCCAATGCTGCCAATAATCGGCGGTGGGCATCGTTGTCTCTGCGGAGGTCAGCCATGAGAACACATCCTAACAGCGCCAGTCGGGCGATTACCGACTACTTCAACAGTCCTGCCTGGCATGCGCCGCACGAGAGCGATCTGCTGGCAGCGATCATGCGCGAATTGATGGATGATGGTCAGCCCGCGACCAGCAAAGCGATCATTGCGCGGGTGATTGCCAAGCTGGAGTTTGAGGGCGATGAGCAGCAGCTACAAAACTATCGTAATTTGCTGGCGCAGCTGCTGGAAGCCCGGCAACAAAAGCCGTAAGGTGCCATCATTCAGCCGCCGCCCGGTGTGCGCGTATATTTAAAGCACAGGTACCGCGTTGATGGATTACATGACGGCCGTTTGCGGGCGGACTCAAGGGATATACGCAGCCTTTAGGGACTTCACGACGCGCCCTTTGCAGGCGCGCCCCACCGCCGTTTACTTCACTGCACGCAGGTGATCGGCTTCGCTGACCACGGCTTTACCGCTCGCACGCTGGTACAGGCATAGCTCACGTCCCATCTGATTTTTCATGTGCTTCTGTGGATAACGCCCTTCCAGCAGTAACGCATCGTAACCGACGCTATCGTCATACTGAATCGGTTTACCCACCACCTTTACTGCCTTCAGGCCGCTGGCTTTCAGACAAGCTTGCTGCCGGGTTTGACTGTTTTGCTGCCAGGCGGCTTCGCTCGAGGCGTGCGCCAGTGGACTTAATAGCAGGGTGATTAGCAGAATTTTTCCGGTGTGTCTCATCGTCGCTCCTCAATTAATCCATTACAGATTAATAGATAAAAAAATTCCCGCCGAGGCGGGAAGAAACAAGACGAGCATTGCATATTCGAGAGTGACGAGGAAATCTCCGTAATGCGCAGCTATCCTCGCCCGGCGCCATGACAGCCCGATGACAATGCGATGTCCGTTTAGATTTATCCGCAGTAAACCCGCGAAATCTTACCGCTCTGATCGGCGGTAAAGTTTAGACGGCGCAGATTAAAGTCCATGGTCACGGCGCCGTTCCACGGAATCGCCCGCATCGGCCCGGCAAAGCGTTGGGTATCAAGGCTGGCCAACGGCTGACCTATGTAATTCTGATATTGCGATGCACCACACTGATCGGTTTCGGGATCGTGGCTGGCGGCAGCAGTGCTGTCCGGTTTGCTGGCGGACTGGCAGGCGGTTAAGGCAAAAAAGGCCGTGGCCAGTAACGCTTTTCCATAATGGGTCACAAGTTTCTCCTCCTGGATAGTAAACGAACCGTTCCCGAGAGTAACAAAGCAAGCCGTTGATGTGAAAACAATGCCAGTGGATTGGTCGAAGAATTGTGCTGTAACGCGCGATCTTCCTCTCATTTCCCAGGATTAATCGCACGCCCTGTCTAAAAATAACGCACTCAGTCACTATAATTAACTAAGAATTATCTGAGGAGACGATGATGGAACTTGCCATTTTTATCGGCTTTACCATCCTGATGACCGTGGTGGCGGTGCGGGTGCGTTAAGTCCTGATGATGCTGGCGGCTAAACGGCCGCCATGACGGAGAAGCCGCGCTTACTGAGCGGCTTCTTTTTCATCCTGCAAGCGCGCATGAAACGCCGCGAGCGGCATCGGCTTGCCGAGGAAGTAGCCCTGCCCTTCTTCACAGGAAAGCGCCTTCAGCTCGTTGAGCTGCGCTTCGGTTTCAATCCCTTCTGCCGTAATGGTGAGCGCAAAGGCGCGCGCTAATCCGACAATCCCCGCAACTACCGATTGCGCCTGCTTCGATTCCGGGAATTCTTTCATCCATGACCGATCGATTTTCAGGCCGTTGAATGGGAAAGTTTTCAGGTAACCTAATGCCGCATAGCCGGTGCCAAAATCATCGACCGTTAGCCTCACGCCCAGCGCTCGCAACCCCTGCATGATTTCCAGTGCGCGATCGGGGTGCTCGAAGGTGACGTTTTCAGTGATCTCCAACTCAAGCCGGGTTGCCGGTAAGCCGCTGACCGCCAGCGCATGTGCCACGCGATCCACCAAATCACTGTTGCGGAATTCCACCGGTGAGATGTTAACGGATACGTAGCGCTGTTCGCCCCAGTCGCTGGCATCATGGCAGGCGCGCATTAGCACCCAATCACTGATGGCAGCGATCAGCCCATTCTCTTCCGCCAGCGGAATAAAGCGGTCTGGCGTAATCCATTGATCCTCGCCCACCTGCCAGCGAATCAGCGCTTCCGCACCTGCCAGCTGTCCCGTTTGCAGTTGATAACGCGGCTGATAGTGCAGTGAAAACGTGTTGTTGCGCAGCGCCTCTTCAATCGCCTGCACCATATCGCGCTTCGATTGAATATGGTTGGCCATATCGTTGGAGTACCACACCCAGCGATCGCGTCCAGCCGTGCGTGCCTGGCCGAGTGCGATGTCCGCCAGCCGCAGCAACGCCTCCGGATGAGCGGCATCCTGCGGCGCGCTGACGATACCCATGCTGGCAGTGAGATTCAGCTGATGCAATCCCGTGATTATCGGCTGATGGACGGCGCGTTGCAGTG
Organism: Pantoea sp. alder81; assembly: GCF_020179835.1. Taxonomy (GTDB): domain Bacteria; phylum Pseudomonadota; class Gammaproteobacteria; order Enterobacterales; family Enterobacteriaceae; genus Pantoea. Next base: position 187,115 of record NZ_JAIUDA010000009.1, read on the forward strand.
CGCGGCAACGATACTCCAGACCGGCACGCGAGCTTTCGCGCAGCAGCAGAATAAACTCATCCCCGCCCAGTCGTGCCGCCAGTTCATCAGGCCCAATCAGATTTTTTAGCCGCTGAGAGATCTCATTCAGCACCACATCGCCCACCGCGTGGCCCCACGAATCGTTGATCGGTTTGAACTGATCGAGATCGAAGCTGATCACAAACAGCGGTGCCTCTTGCGTGGCATTTTCCAAATGTGTGGTCAGGAATTCCTGCAGTTGCATGCGGTTGGCAAGGCCAGTAAGCAGGTCATGGCGTGACAGGAACTGAATGCGCGCTTCCGCATCCACTTCATGGGTAATATCGGACACCGTGCCGCGAAAACCGGTGCGCAAGCCGTTACGACGAATGGTCTTCGCCATCAATTCGCCGATACGGCGCTCACCGTTGGCAGCCATGAACTGGCAGCGCAGCGGCACATGCTGGATTTCATCGCCCTGACGCAACAGCCAGGCCACCAGCGAATGGCTGGGATGGCTGAGGAGTTGATCCAGCGGGCGCCCAATCCAGCTTTTGACTTCGTGTCCGGTAACAGCCGCAAAACGCGAGGAGAGATAGCAAAGGCGGCCCTGATCGTCGACCTCCCAAATCCAGTCCGAGGCCGCTTCCGCCAGATCGCGAAAACGCTCTTCACTGTTGGCCAGTTCACGCTGGCTGATGGCCAGCATTTCAAAGCGACGATCGGAAATGACGGCGTTATGCAGCGCATGGCGAATGACCCGGCGTGTCACCAGCGCAACAGCCAGTACAGTGAAACAGAGCAGCGGCATCATCAGCCAGATCACCCCAAAGCCGGGATTTTTGGCCTGCCAGCGTAACACCAGCGGCTCGCCCTGAATCACCGGTTCAGCCAGCCGCGGTTCATACAACGCATCGTTTAAGCCATTCGCAATTCGCGGAGCGATCACATTGAGCGACTTGCCAAGGGCCTGCAATTTTTCCGGGGTCATGATGTTAACGAACACCATCACCGAAGACGGGCCAGGGATGGTGGGAAGATCGGGCACCTTGCCTGGCGTGATCGGCGCAGCCACCACCAATGCCGGCTGTTGATTGATTATCGCGTTGCGCGTGATGCCATCGTCAGGCTGGTGACGTGCGGCGGCCAGCAACAGCGCAGTTTGCCCGCCTAACCAGCTCTCCAGCGACGCCTCTGACAATTTGCCATCCACCACCGCGTAGCGCGTTTTGCCTGCACCATCAATGACAAACACGCCGTCGTAGTGGTACTCCTTGTACAGGCTGGGTCCAAAGTTCTCTTCATCCCACGCCCAGACCTTATTTACCGTCAGGTGCAGATTTTTCCAGCCTTCACCCCAGTTCGCGTAATCACGCACATCGGTGATCATCTTCTCCTGCTGCTGTTGCCAGGCCTGGCGCATCAGGTTGACATCCTGCTGGATGGAGTCAGTGTTTTGTCGATGGGCAATCACCAGCACCATGACGACAGAAAGCAATAGCACGCCAAAGAGTAGCGACGTTAAGGTGCGCAGACTGCGTCGCGTCACCCGTACCGTGTGTGCTTCCATATTAGCCCTGGCAGGCAAGGTCGCGTGCCGGTGATACTCAGAATTCATGCAATGTGCTCGCAAACAGAGGCAGCAAAAAAGAAGACAGGGTGCGCTTTCGATGCGCCTCCGTCCTGTAATGGTTTTTTTGGTTATCGGCGCAGCCCGCTGCAGATTTAGTCCTCGCGGCGGAATTTTTGAGCAGTGCAATTCTGTGTGGGGCCATCTCGACAGCAATGATCGCCATTGCTACTATGCGTTCTCCTCTGCCCATTGAGCTGACTATGGACACCCAATCCGACAAAGTGACGCTGACGCTGTTCTACGCCGCGAGCTTTGTGGTGTATTACGTCGTGACCATGCTGATTACGCTGTTTCCCAACTACGGGGCGCTGCGCAATAACGGTTTACTGGTGCCGGTGCTCTGCTTGTTTGAATTCGCGGTGATTTACCCGCTGTATCGTTTTTACTGCCAACGCCGAACTGACATTCCGCTGGGATATCTGCGTCCCGGTCAGGCGTTGCTGTTTGTCGGTGCGCTGGTGGCGCTGATGGTGGCGCAAACGCAATTCCTGCAACCGGAAGGCTGGTTGATTGCGCAGAGCCAACAGGGACGCAGTTCGATGCTGATCCTGCTGCTGACTGCCGTGCTGCTGGCGCCGGTATTTGAAGAGGTGTTGTTCCGCGGTTTTCTGTTACAAGGATTTTTGTTGTGGGCACCGAAGAGTCGCTTCGCCTGCATGCTGCTCACCTCGCTGCTGTTCGCCGCGATGCACACGCAATACGTGCACTGGGAGACCATTGTGGCCCTGACGCTGTTTTCACTGTTGCTGTGCTATGCCCGTCTGCGCAGTAATAGCCTCGCGCTGCCCATTTTCCTGCATACGCTCAATAACCTGATCGCGATTCTGCCCGCCTGGTTCTACGCATAAAAAAACAGCGCAATTTCTTGCGCTGTTTTCAGAATAAAAGCTTCAGGAAATCGCCGAGTCTTTGTGTTTATCCGCCTCAAAATGGGCTTTGAACTGCTCGTAAATGGAAATCATGTTTGAAGCATCGCCTTGCAGCGGGCTCAGTTTGCCAGCGCGCACCAGTTCAATCACCAGTTGCAGCGCGGCTTGTTTCGGGCTGCTGGCCGGATGGGCAATTTCGTTCAACATTGGTCACTCACTCATCATTTTTGTCAGGGCCGCACAGTTTAGCCCAGATTGTACTGCTGTTGTGCGTCCGTCTGGTTATAATCTCGCCGTTCGCACCACCAGGCCGCTCAGGGCGATCATTGACTCTCGTGCCGTTTGGCTATACTGGATTAAAAAAAGGAACGAACAGCCACTGCTTCCGTCTCATCAGGAACGTGTTAAAGGAGTCCAATCATGCTGATTGGTTTTGTGTTGTTAGTGAGCGCGTGTGGACATGATGCCTGTGACGCCTTACCCGTGTCAGAACGTATCTACCCAACCAAAGTGGCCTGTGAGCAAATGGCCGACCGCATCCATAAAGTCCGGCCGAATGTGGTCCTGCTGTGCGGGGAAGTGCACCGTTAATTCGGTGCCAGTTTTATTTGAACTGTACAAAAATAAGCCAGGCGGCATTGCAAGATGGGCGCATAGCGTCCAAAATATAAGCTGCTTTACACTATTACCGTTGTGAATCCCATGAAGACTACTCGCCCCCGTCGTCCAAACGGACGCTGGGTTTATTACATTTTGTATGATGGCATTCTCTGGCCCTGCCCGGTACGTTGGGAATGGGAGAGCAGCTTTGAAGGCTGGTTGCCGTTCTACTACTCGCCCACTTTTGAGTTTGTGGCGGGCGACCCACGCAAGGCCTATCGCATTGCGCGCAGCAGTGTGCGTAACGTTCGTCAGCCAGACAGCGAATATGCCTGAATCAACCGAGCTGCCACGGTAACCAGCTGGCGGTCAGCAGATAGTGCATCCCTTCCAGCACCAGAATCACCATCACTAGTACGCCGAGCTTATGGCGGCAGATCCAGTCTTTCAGCCCCATATCATGGCCGCCCAGCGAATCAGCATCAGCGCGCCGCAGATGCACAGCAGCACCACAATCATTTTCCAGTGTTTAGTTGCAGCCAGTTTTTTCCCCACGCATCCTCCAGACGGCAGAAAGCAACGATGCGCCCTGAGGCGCATCGTTATTCTACCGCTGGTAAAGCGTAAGGGCGATTAATTATTCAGCGTGTAGTCCAGGCTAATTTCAGCATTGAGGACTTGTGACACAGGACAGCCCGCTTTGGCTTTCTGAATAATCTCATCAAATTTGGCGCTATCGATGCCCGGCAGCGCAATGGTGCTGGTCAGGGCAATTTTGGTAATGGCGAAACCTTCACCTTGCTTGTCCAGTGACACATCCGCCGTGGTATCAATACTTTTTGGCGGATGGCCAGCCTGACCCAGCATCAGCGACAGCGCCATGGAGAAGCACGCCGCATGTGCCGCACCGATCAGCTCTTCCGGATTTGTGCCCTTCTCACCCTCAAAACGGGTATTGAAGCCGTAAGGCTGGTTGCTCAGCACGCCACTTTCGGTGCTCACCGTACCTTTGCCTTTGATGTCGCCTTCCCAATGGGCCGATCCTTTCTTATGAATGGTCATGTCATTCCTCCTGTTAGTCAGACAGCAGTCAGTATAGACAACGTCACTCATTTTGCTTTCCGCGCCTCAGCTCACGGCACGCGGTCGAGCCGGATGTAACCCCGCTTCGCTCAGCAGCGCATTCGCCTGCACCAGCGAGTCCTGGGTGATCTCGGCAATGGTTTTTGCCCCGGTTAGCGTCATCGCCACTTTCATCTCTTTTTCGATCAAATTCAGCAAATTCTCAACGCCACGCTGACCATGAGTCGCCAGCGCATAGATAAAGGCGCGTCCCAGCAGCACGGTGTCAGCACCCAGCGCGATCATGCGCACCACATCCAGACCGTTGCGGATACCACTGTCGGCCAGAATCGCAATATCGCCTTTCACGGCATCAGCAATGGCGGGCAGTGCGCGTGCCGATGACAGCACACCATCCAGCTGACGTCCGCCGTGGTTCGACACCACAATGCCGTCCGCGCCAAAGCGCACGGCATCACGCGCATCTTCGGGATCCAGAATGCCTTTGATCACCATCGGGCCATCCCAGAACTCGCGAATCCACTCCAGGTCTTTCCATGAGATCGACGGGTCAAAGTTATTCGCCAGCCAGCCAATGTAATCTTCCAGTCCGGTGGGCTTTCCGAGATAAGCGGAGATATTACCGAGATCGTGCGGACGGCCATTCAGCCCCACATCCCATGCCCACTGCGGATGCGTCACCGCCTGCCAGTAGCGACGCATCGCCGCATTTGGCCCGCTCATGCCCGAATGCGCATCGCGATAACGCGCGCCCGGCGTCGGCATATCCACGGTGAAGACCAGCGTCGAGCAACCCGCCGCCTTGGCGCGCTCCAGTGCGTTACGCATAAAGCCACGATCGCGCAGCACATACAGCTGGAACCACATTGGGCGGTTGATGGCAGGCGCCACCTCTTCAATCGGACACAGTGAGACGGTGGAAAGCGTGAACGGAATGCCTTTCGATGCCGCGGCACGTGCCGCCTGCACTTCTCCGCGTCGCGCATACATGCCGCACAGGCCCACGGGCGCTAACGCGACCGGCATCGAGAGCGTTTCGTTGAACAGTTTGGTTTCCAGACTGAGATCGGACATGTTCTTCAACACCCGCTGGCGCAGCGCCACGTCCGACAGATCGGACACATTGCGCTTCAGGGTGTGTTCGGCGTAGGCACCGCCGTCAAGATAGTGGAACAGGAACGGTGGCAGGATGCGTTGCGCCGCGGCGCGGTAGTCACTGGCAGCAGAGATGATCATCAGTTTTTTTCCTTACGATTATCCAGGGACTCGCCTGGCAAGCGGGTAATTCGCGCCTGTCGGGCTTCATCTTCATGGAGCGATTTCAAGGTGGTATGCACAAAGCCGAGGTGATCCATCGCCGCCTGACGTGCCGCCTCGGCATCCCCGGCCATCACCGCATCGAACATCGCCTGATGTTGTTCATTCAGGCGATTAAAGATCACCGGCTGGGTGTACATGCGCTGGCGGCTGTGCAATACCGAAGATTGCAGTAAATCGAAAAAGCCGCGCATGGTTTGCAGTAGCACCACATTATGCGAGGCCTCAGCAATGGCGAGATGGAAGCGCAGATCGGCCTGCGCAGCGATATCGGGATCGTCACAGTCGTGCATCTTCAGCAGGGCATCGAAGGCAAGACGCAGCTTCTCTTTATCCGCTTCAGTGGCACGCAAGGCGGCGTGCCAGGCGGTACTGGCTTCGATGGCGTGGCGCGCTTCCAGGATATCCCAGCGATAATCCGGGTCGTCCGCCAGCAGCTGGCGAATCGGCTCGACAATACGCTGTTCCGACCAGGGTTCCTGCGGCTCACACAGCCAGGTGCCGCCGCCGCGTTTGCTGATTAACACGCCGCTGCTGATCAACTGCTGGATCGCCTCACGCAATGATGAGCGCGAAACCCCGAACTCAGCGGCCAGCTGACGCTCAGCCGGCAAACGCATGCCCGGCTCCAGCTGATGTTCGTCAATCCAGGCGCGCAGTCGCGCCCGTAGCGTATCCGCTAATCGCGGCGTGTTTTCTGTCATGGAATCATCCAGGTTAAGACATAGGCCTGCAGCGTGGTGATCACGCCCACCATACAGGTGAAGATCAGGCTGTGTTTGACGGTAAAGCGGAACAAGTCTGACTCCTTACCCACCAGCCCCACGGCGGCGCAGGCGATGGCGATCGACTGCGGTGAAATCATCTTACCCGTTACGCCACCCGTGGTGTTGGCGGCCACCAGCAGCACATCCGACACACCAATCTGCTGCGCGGTGGTGGCCTGCAACGCCGCGAACAGCGCATTAGAAGAAGTATCGGAGCCGGTGAGGAACACGCCAAGCCAGCCAAGGAACGGCGAAAAGAAGGTAAAGGCACTGCCGGTGTGCGCCAGCGCTAAGGCCAACGTCGCCGAGAGTCCGGAATAGTTGGAGATAAAGGCAAAAGCCAGCACCATACCGATTGAATAGATCGGCAGGGCCAGCTCTTTCAGCGTCTCAGCGAAGGTCTGGATCGCTGCGGCAGGTTTCATGCGCAGCCAAATCACAGACAGCACCGCCGCCACGATAATCGCCGTGCCGGTCGCTGACAGCACATCGAACTTAAAGATAGCCGCATACGGCGTGGCCGCACTCACCACCGGCGGCATGCGGGATACCAGCTCATGCAGAAGCGGGACCGGCACACTGAACACCCAGTCATACATCGCGCCGCCTTTGGCAAACAGCGCTTTGAACGGCGGAATGCTCCACAGGGTTACGGTGGCGGTAAGGAACAGGAACGGCATCCACGCACGCACAATCTGGCCCAGCGTATAGCGCTGAGAGGCTTTCGTCGGGTCAACTGCGGTTTTCTCATCGAAGCGGAAAATACGCACCGGCTTCCAGCGTCGCAGGAACAACGTCAGGCAGATAAGTGAGGCCAGCGACGAGATGATGTCCGGCAATTCAGGGCCAAGGAAGTTGGAGCTGAGGAACTGGGCAATGGCAAACGATCCGCCCGCCACGATCACCGCTGGCCATGTTTCCTTAATACCGCGCCAACCATCCATAATCGCCATGATCCAGAACAGCACAATGATGGTCAGGAACGGCAATTGACGCCCGGCCATCTGGCCAATCTGGAAGCTGTCGAGTCCGGTGACCTGCCCGGCGACGATAATGGGGATCCCCATCGCACCAAAGGCCACCGGCGCGGTGTTAACGATCAAGCACAAGCCCGCGGCATACAGCGGATTAAAGCCTAATCCCACCAGCAGTGCAGCGGTGATCGCCACCGGTGCGCCAAAACCCGCCGCGCCTTCGAGAAACGCGCCGAAAGAGAATCCAACGATCAGCATCTGCAAGCGCTGATCGGGGGTAATAGAGAGGATCGAAGCACGGATAATGTCGAATTGCCCGGTTTTCACCGAAATCTTATAAACAAACACCGCCGCCACGATGATCCAGGCAATCGGCCACAGGCCGTAGAGGAAGCCATAGACCACGGAGGCCAATGCCTGACCCAGCGGCATGCCATACAGGAACAGCGCCACCAGCAGTGCAATCACCACCGTGGCGGTGCCCGCCTGATAGCCTTTTAGCTTGAGCTTCAGCAGCGCGAAGAAGAAGAACACAATCGGGATCACCGCCACCAGGCTGGAAAGCCACAGATTGTTGAGAGGATCGTAGTTTTGTTGCCACACCGGCATGCCGTTATCTCCAGAGGTTACCAGATGAGTGCAGCGCAACGGCAATGCAGGATTGCGCCACAAGTCTTGCCCTTCTGCTCACCGAAATTGGTAGGACCAAAATGCAGTGCGGGGCTTTCTGGCTCCAGATAGTTAATGCATTGTTAACCTAAAGCAACGAAGCTGGGGTGATTTTTCGTGTTATGTGACGATGTGGCAACATTTAAATCGTTTTGGTAGGACCAATAATCACTCTGTCTGACCAAAGGCCCGACGATAACTGTGGGGATGGAAGCGAAGATTTAGCACAATCAATCCCACCGTTACGGCCCCCTGCATCAGCCACACGCTGGTAAAACTGTGCGTCAGCGCCTGCAACTGACCGGCGATAAACGGCATGCAACCAGCAATAATAAATCCCGCCCCCTGCATAAACGCCACCAGGCGAGCGCCAGCCTGCGGATGTGGCAGGTGATCGAGCGCCAGCACCATCGCCATAGGAAATGCCGCGCCAAGGCCGAAGCCGGCAATCGCTGCCCATAGCCACGGCGCCAGCAGTGGCGCAAACAGGAAGCCGCACATCCCCAGCAATTGGCAAACCAAACTGACAATCAGCTGTGGACGGCGATCCGCCTTGCGCGCCAGTAATGGCATCAATAACGCGCCAGCCACCTGACAAAGAATCATCACGCCCAGCAGCGAACCGCCCGCCTGCGCTGACCAGCCAAGGTGGTGATAAGCATCAGGAAGCCAGGCGACGCAGGTGGCATAGCCGCCATTCACCAGACCAAAGCTGAGCGCCAGCGACCAGGCGCGCGGCTTGCGCCATAGCGAAGGCATAGCGATAGGTTCCGCACTCTGCGCCACCGGCACGCGCACCATCCACCACAGCACAATCGCCAGCAACACCGGCAGTGCCCAACCGGTGAGCGCCAGCGACCAGCCAAAGTGCGCGCTGAGCCACGGCGAAAGTGCAGCCCCCAATCCGCCGCCGCCCATTAACGCGCCAGCCCATAACCCGGTAACAGGCGCGCTACGCTGAGCAAAACGCTGGCGGATCAACCCTGGCATTGCCATCTGCACCACGCCAACGCCGAGCCCGGCAAATAGCGCACTCACCACCAGCCACTGCCCGTCGTGAATCACACCGCGCGCGGCCAACGCCAGCAGCAGCAGGATCAATCCGGTAATCAACAAACGTTGCAACGGAACACGTTGCATCAGGGAGGCACTCAATAGCGCCACCGCACCCATCATTATCATCGGCACGGCGGGCAACAGCGAGGCGGCGAGTGAAGAGAGGCCCATGGCCTGGCGCAGTTCGCCCAGCAAGGGGCTGACAGAGGTTAATAACGGACGCATATTCAGCCCGGCCAGCACCAAAGCGGCGAGCGTCAATCCGTTGGAATGTCGGTTCATACACAATCCTGCAGTAGAAAGGTTGTCAGGGTCGCACTTATGGTTACTATTTGGAAATGAAATAACACCATAACGATCAGTGGAAAAATGAATCGTCAGCCGATGTTTACGCCGCAGCAGTTACTTAGTTTTGTGGCAGTATGCGAAACCGCCAGCTTCACGCGCGCCGCCGACCGCGTGCATTTATCGCAATCCACCGTCAGCCAGCAGGTGCGCCGCCTGGAGGAGATGATTGGTAAAGCCTTGCTGGAACGCACCTCGCATCAGGTGGTGTTGACCGAAGAGGGAGAGAAACTACTGGGCTATGCCCGCCGTATCATTGCGCTCAACGGCGAAGCGCACGATGTGCTGAGCGATAAGTGGCGCGATGGTGTCCTGCGCCTCGGTGTCCCAGAGGATTTTGCCGCCCCCACCGCAGCACTGCTGGCGCAGTTCAGCCGTGAACATCCTCAGCTGCGACTCGATGTGATGAGCGGCATGTATGTCGATCTGCACCGCGCGTGGCAACGAGAGGAGCTGGATATTATGCTGATCAAGCAACCGGGTGGTGAGCGTCCGCTGGCAGCACGACCGGAACCCCTGCTGTGGCTGGACAGCGCCGAGCATCCCTGTTTTGAGCAAACGCCGGTGCCGCTGGTGGTGTTTCCCCAGCAGGGGCTGTATCGCGAAGAGATGTGTCAGACGCTGGATGCGCTGGGCCGCAGCTGGCGCATCAGTTACAGCAGCGCGAGTCTGGTGGCACTCGCCAGTGCCAGCGCGGCGGGGTTAGGATTGACTTTACTGCCTGCCAGCTGCCGCCTGCCCGGGCATCGCGTTCTGGGTGAAGCGCAGGGTTTACCGCCGATCAGTCACTTTGAGCTGGCACTTTTTTGCCGATCCCCACAAGACGATTTGCAGCAGGCGCTGGCCGCGGCGTTAGTGGAATTTTGCCAGTTAAAGTGGCAGTGATTTTTCCACTGCTCAGCAGTGGGAAATATCGCAGCGCCTCAGCCAGCGTTTTGCCAGATTAACGTTTTCCTTGTTGACTGGAGCCTCTGATGCACCTCACTTCACCCAGCCGTCGCGATTTTATTAGCCAGGGCGTACGCCTCACTGCTGCCGGTAGCCTGCTGGCAGCCGGTATGAGCACTGCCGCACAATCGCCCTCTTCTGCCGCATCGCTAACGTCTTCACCGCCACCGCGCGTGGCTCATTACCAATTGCTCAACGTCCGCCTCGAAGAAGGTTTTGAGCGTGACGGCAACGAAATCATTGCCACGCGTACCGCCCTCTACGATATCACCGTTAAAGACGGCAAATTTGCTGCCATCGATGCCGCCGGTAAAGCGCGCAACGCCGACATCCCGCAGTGGGACGCCCATGGTTCGCTACTGTTGCCGCGCACCCGTGACATGCATATCCACCTGGACAAAACCTTTTACAGCGGCCCCTGGCAAGCCCCGCGTCCGCGTCAGGGCAAAACCATTATGGATATGATTGCCCGTGAACAGGTGCTGATCCCGCAGTTACTGCCCACCTCACAGGCGCGTGCCGAAGCGTTGATCGGTTTGTTGCATAGCAAAGGCACCACCGAGGCGCGCAGCCACTGCAACATTGATCCGGTGAGTGGACTAAAAAGTCTTGAGCACCTGAAACTGGCGTTAGCCAACCACCCCGAGTTTCCCTGTGAAATTGTCGCCTTCCCGCAGCACGGTTTACTGCACTCGAAAGTGGATGGCCTGATGCGCGAAGCCATGCAGATGGGCGTGCAGTACGTTGGCGGACTGGATCCTACCAATGTGGATGGTGCGATGCAGGCGTCGCTGGATGCGATGTTCCAGATTGCGCTGGATTACAATCGCGGCGTGGATATTCACCTGCACGAAACCGCGCCATCTGGCGTGGCGGCGATTCAGTACATGGTGGATACCATCGCCAAAAACCCGCAACTCAAAGGCAAAGTGACGCTGAGTCACGGCTTCGCGCTGGGCACCCTGGAAGGTAAAGCCCTCGATAACATGATTGCAGGCATGGCCGAGCAGCAGATGAGCGTGGCATCCACCATCCCAATCGGCAAACTGACCATGCCGTTGCCGCAACTGCAGGCCGCAGGTATCACGGTGATGACCGGCACCGACAGCGTGATCGATCACTGGTCACCGTTCGGCACCGGCAGCATGCTGGAGAAGGCCAACCTGTATGCGCAGCTCTATCGCGGCTCTGATGAGTTTGGTCTGAGCCGTGCACTGCATATCGCCACCGGCGGGATATTGCCGCTGTCAAACCAGGGCGATCGCCTGTGGCCGAAAGTGCAGGATGACGCCAGCATGATGCTGGTTGAAGCAAGCTGCTCCGCTGAAGCGGTGGCTCGTATCGCCCCGGTGCGCGCCACCTTCCAGCGTGGAACGCCGGTGTTCAGCGTCTGAGATCAAAAAAGCCCCCTTGCGGAGGCTTGATGAACGAAAAATGCAGGGGCGGCAAGCGCCCCATGCAGAGTGCTGGATTTACGATAACATCTGAATCGCCAGCGCGTATAAACGCTGGTTTTCATCGTCGCTAACAGGCTCTTCTTCCGCGTAACAGGCAATCATGGAGCTGACTTTATCCGAAGACAGGGTCTCTCCGTGCAGATGCAGGGTTAACACGGCGCGGCCGACGATTTTCAGAATGTCTTCGTTTTGTCCCTGGACGTAAAGACTCAAACTGGACCTCTGAATATATTATTGTTCGCCAAATGGCGCGCCAAATATAAAGCAAAACGGCAGGTTATTTTAATCGGAATTTTACCCATCTTAAGTGACACATAAGCGTAACACAGACAAAAACAGGCCAAAAAGACGCTATATAGTCCCTTTATTAACGCTAATTGCACCTTTTCATTCAGGAAAGACGTTTCACACGTTTTTAAGCAACCGGCCATGCAGAAGTAAATGATTAGAACTTTACATCTATTTTAGGCGGTTAATTAACCAAATGATCGCCATGCTAATTGATTTCACGATGTTATCAATTACGCAATTTGCATTGCCGATAGCAGCCCTTTCTGCGAGACTGGCCGCCGCAATCCTTACCGCTATTTGAGACATTCCCGTGACCGCTTTTTCTACCCTGACGCAACTCCCTGCCAGCCAACTCGACAACCTGCGCGAGATGGGTTTCGACGCCATGACACCGATTCAGGCCGCTTCTCTGCCCGCTATTCTTGCAGGGCGCGATGTGCGTGCGCAGGCGAAAACCGGCAGCGGCAAAACGGCCGCCTTTGGTATCGGTCTGCTGCAACGCATTGACAACACCCGCACCCAAACTCAGGCGCTGATTCTGTGTCCAACGCGAGAACTGGCCGATCAGGTGAGTAATGTGCTGCGTCAGCTGGCACGTTTTACCCGCAACATTAAAATTCTGACGCTGTGCGGCGGTCAACCGATGAGTGCGCAGCGTGATTCGCTGGTGCACGCACCGCATATTGTGGTCGGCACGCCGGGCCGCATCCTTGATCATCTGAAGCGCGACAACCTCGATCTCAATGCACTGCAAACGCTGGTGTTAGATGAAGCCGATCGTATGCTGGAGATGGGTTTCCGTGACGACATGGAAGCGATCATCGGTTTCACGCCGGAAGCGCGCCAGACGCTGCTGTTCTCTGCCACCTGGCCAGATACGATTGCCAGCCTCAGCCAGCGCTTCCAGCGTGATGCATTGGCCGTGGCCACGGAAGACAAAGCGGAACTGCCTGCCATTGAGCAACAGTTTATTGAGGCCAGCGCCCATGAGCGCGGCAACCTGCTGAGTGCATTGTTGAGCCAACAGCAGCCCGCTTCTTGCGTGGTGTTCTGTAATACCAAACGTGAGTGTGATGACGTCGCAGCGGCATTAAACGATCGTCAAATCAGTGCACTGGCACTGCATGGCGATCTGGAGCAGCGCGATCGTGAACGCGTCCTGATCCGTTTCGCCAATGGCAGCATCCGCGTTTTGATTGCCACCGACGTGGCAGCACGTGGGCTGGATATCAAATCGCTGGCGTTAGTGGTGAACTTCCAGCTGGCATGGGATCCTGAAGTGCACATCCACCGCATCGGCCGCACCGGTCGTGCGGGTGAGAAAGGTATGGCGGTAAGCTTCGTGGCGCCTGATGAAATGACACGCGCCAATGCGCTGGAAGAGTACCTGAGCCAGAAACTGAACTGGGTTTCCTCCGCCACCTTGAAAGGCAAATCCGCTCAACCGCTGCCGGCAACTAAAATGACGCTGTGCATTGATGGCGGTCGTAAAGCCAAAATTCGCCCGGGCGATATCCTCGGCGCGCTCACCGGTGAAGCCGGATTCAGCGGCGATCAAATCGGTAAGATCGATCTGACGCAAACCCACGCTTATGTGGCGATCGATGCAGCACACGCGAAGAAAGCGCTGATCAAGCTGAAAGAAGGCAAGATCAAAGGCAAAAGCGTTCGTGCCATCCTGCTGAAGTAATCCCCCTTTGCGCGAGGGCAGCCACTCTCGCGCTAAATTTTCTGCCCTGCCCCCTTCATTTTTTTTCCCCGCTGCCGATAAGTTAATCATTGCCCCTTTACCCAGCCCAGATTCCGCTTGAGGCCATGATGGATAATTTTCAGAAAGAGATCGATGAACGCGCCAACCTTGCGCTTTCCAATAAATTCGAACTGCTGCTGTTCCGCCTGGGTTCCGATCAGCTGAAAGGCAAATCTGAGCTTTACGGCATTAACGTGTTTAAACTGCGCGAAATCGTACCGATGCCGACTATTACCCGTGCAGCAGGTATGCAGTCACCACTGCTCGGCATGGCCAGTATCCGCGGTCAGTTTATCCCGGTCATCGATCTGCCCGCTGTCACCGGCTGTAAACCGGAAACCGGCCTTAACTTGCTGCTGGTCACCGAGTATGCGCGTAGCACCCAGGCCTTCGCGGTGGAGTCGGTGGAGAATATCGTCCGTCTCGACTGGAATCAGGTTCACACAGCTGAAGCTGGCATTGGCAGCCGCAATATCACCAGCATCGCCTGCCTCGACACCGACGGTCAGAGCAACAATCTGGCGATGGTGCTGGACGTTGAGCAGATTCTGTATGACATCATTCCTTCGGTGCGCGGCGTCGAGCCGAGTGCTGAGACAGTGAAAGATTTCAATCTCAAGCCTGGCCAGGTAGCCATTGTGGCGGAAGACTCCAAAGTGGCGCGTCAGCTGCTGGAGCAAGGTCTGAAAAGCATGGGCATTCCGGCCATCATGCATAACACCGGTCTGGAAGCCTGGATCAAAATTAACGAGATGCAGAAAGAAGCCGCAGCGGCAGGCGAATCCATTCACGACAAAATCGCGCTGGTGCTGACCGATCTGGAAATGCCAGAGATGGATGGCTTTACTCTGACGCGAAATATCAAACGCGATGATGCGCTGCGTCACATTCCGGTTGTGATCCACTCCTCGCTCTCCGGCAGTGCCAACGAGGATCACGTGCGTAAAGTCGGCGCCGATGGCTATGTGGCGAAATTTGAGATTAACGAGCTGTCGAGCGTGATCCATCGTGTGCTGGAGAAGAAGCGTTAATCCTTTCTCATCTCACCCACACTCCCATAAGGCGCGATATTCGCGCCTTTTTTACGTCCTTCCCTCTCTGACAAAACCGATCCACTCATTAATCATGTTAACGATTTTGTGACGCACCTCTAAAAAATTAAAGTTAAAACATTAACAACCGATAACTGATAGCGCTTGAACCGGTGCTGCCATACCAGATTAATTACGCCCGGAAAGTATCTTTACCTTATAAAACATCAGCCTGATGCGGGCCATACGCCTGCTTTTCCGTCTTGAAAACAACACTATTTAGCATTACGGGGAGAACCAATGTTGAGCTTAAAGAATATGAAAGTGGGCGCCCGTTTAGGGATAGCCTTCGCGCTTGTCGTGGCACTACTGGGCGTGGTCGGTGTGACATCGATTATGAAAATCAACAACATCAAAAACGGCATCACCTCGATTGTGGAAGATCGCTATGTCAAAGTCCGTCTGGGTTTTGACGTGCGCGATGGCGTGAACGATCAGATCAAATACCTGCGCGGCATGGTGATCGATACACTGCGCCCGGAAAACAACGCACAGCGTTTCAAGCAGCTGGATGAAGCGACCGATCGCACCAACACTGCCATGAAAAAAATCGAAGCGATTCAGACCACCGAAGTGGGTAAGAAGAAAATCGCCGGTCTGCTGGCCGCCAGCCAGCTGTTCGAAACGCAGAAGAACGAAGTGCTGGACTTGGTGCGCGCTGGCAAACTGGATGAAGCCAGCACTTATGTGCTGAAGAAAATCACCAGCACGCAGAATGCCTTCCTCGATAGCGCCGTGGCTTTTGCCAATTCACAGTCGGATCAGCTGCGCAAAGAAGGCACTGGGATTATTGATGACGGCTCGACTGCAATTGAAATCACCCTGATCTTCTCGGCTATCGCGATTGCCGCCTCCGTGCTGCTCGGCTTTATGCTGACGCGCTCAATCGTGCGCCCGTTAAATGAAGCGGTAGGCATCGCCGAGAAGGTGGCGGCGGGCGACCTTAGCTCACACATTGAAGTCAGCGGCAAGGATGAAACCGCCGTGCTGATGCAGGCGCTGCAGGCGATGAACGATAACCTGCTGACCATCGTGTCCAACGTTCGTGCCGGTTCTGACACCATTGCCGTCGCGTCGAATCAAATCTCCAGCGGTAACATCGATCTCTCCTCCCGTACCGAGCAGCAGGCTAGCTCGCTGGAAGAGACCGCCTCCGCCATGGAGCAGATGACGGCTACCGTTAAACACAACGCCGATAACGCGCGTGAAGCTAATCAGCTGGTTGCCACGACCTCAACGGTCGCCAAAGAAGGCGGCGTGGTGATGGAACAGGTCATCGAGAAGATGGAAGCTATCACCCTTTCCTCGAAGAAAATCGTCGATATCATCAGCGTCATCGATTCTATTGCCTTCCAGACCAACATTCTGTCCCTGAACGCTGCGGTGGAAGCCGCTCGTGCGGGTGAACAAGGCCGTGGATTTGCTGTGGTCGCCACCGAAGTGCGCAATCTGGCGCAGCGTTCCGCCTCAGCCGCCAAAGAGATCAAAGTACTGATTGAAGACTCGGTATCGAAAGTGGATGAAGGCAGCCGTCTGGTGACGCACGCGGGAACCACCATTGGTGAAGTGGTGAACAGCGTGAAGAGCGTGGCGGATATCATGAGCGAAATTACCATTGCCAGCAGCGAGCAGAGCAGTGGTATCAGTGAGATCAATCTGGCGATTACTCAGATGGAAGCGGTGACTCAGCAAAACGCCGCGTTGGTGCAAGAGGCTTCAGCCGCTTCGCAGGCGCTGCAGGAGCAGGCCGATCGTCTGGCGCAGTCGATGAGTGTGTTTAAGACCGCCGCCGTGTAAGACAGTGCGGCGCGTTAAAGCGCGCCGCCCTTTTGCATCAATGCATCAGCGAATACGCAATCGACGAAATCGCTAACAAGCCAATCATCACCACAAACACGTTGCTGATTTTACCGCTGTACTGACGCATCGCCGGGACTTTCTGAATAGCGTACATCGGCATCAGGAACAGAATCATCGCGATGATCGGGCCGCCGAGAGTTTCAATCATCCCAAGAATGCTCGGATTCCATGTTGCAACCAGCCAGGTGGTCAACAGCATAAAGCCGGTTGTCACGCGATTCAAACGCTGAGGCGTGACGCTTTTGCCACGGCTGCGCAGTGATTTCACCACAATCCCGTTAAAGCCTTCACGCGCCCCCAGGTAGTGACCGAGGAACGATTTGGTGATCGCCACCATCGCCACTATCGGTCCCATCCAGGCAATCATCGGCACATTAAAGTGGTTCGCCAGATAGGACAAAATGGTGATGTTCTGATCTTTGGCCGCCTGTAAATCAGCCGGCGACAAGCTCAGCACACAGCTGAACACAAAGAACATCACCGTCACCACCATCATCAGGTGTGCGCTGGCTAAAATGCGTGAACATTTCTTTTCCGCGCCTGCGCCATATTCATTGCGCTTCGCCACCGCGAACGACGAGATAATCGGCGAGTGGTTAAAGGAGAACACCATTACCGGAATCGCCAGCCACAGTGTCATCCAGATGCTGCTATCGCCCGCGCTTTGGCTAAACGACAGCGTTTCCAGTGCCGCGCCGTGCCAGTGAGGCACCAGATAAGCCGCCAGCAGCATGAGCACCGCGACAAACGGGAACACCAGCACGCTCATCGCTTTCACGATCATCTGCTCACCAAAGCGCACCACGGTCATCATGCCGATGATCAGCACCAATGACAGCACCACGCGTGGCGGCGACACCATACCAAGTTGATGCACGATAAAGCTGTCAACGGTATTGGTGATCGCGACGCTGTACATCAGCAGGATCGGGAAGATAGCGAAGAAATAGAGCAAGGTGATGATCTTGCCCGCGCCCACACCGAAGTGCTCTTCCACCACTTCGGTAATATCTTCACCGGGATTTTTACCCGAAAGCACAAAGCGCGTCAGTGCGCGGTGTGCATAGTAGGTCATGGGGAACGCGAGAATTGTCATAATGATCAGGGGGATTAAACCGCCTGCACCCGCATTGATCGGCAGGAATAAAACGCCTGCGCCTATCGCTGTACCGTAGAGGCCCAGCATCCACACGGTATCACTCTTACGCCAGCCTGTTGAACTGGCCTCAACCGTGCCCTGCGCAACGGTTTGTGAGTTGTCCATCTGTCTCTCCAGAATCTAAAGCTTATAAACAATGCTGCCGAAATCACGGCGGCTAAACATGCCAATGGTGCGACGGGCACATGCTACGCGTTTTTGACGACTTAAGGTTGCCTGAACGCAAGACATGCATCACAAAGCCGTCATAAATGCGCAAATCGGTTATTAAACCAGCAGACATGCATGATTCACGCACGCAAACGTTTGCATGGGGCGCTATTTGACCTGAGAGCATGAAGGAGTGCAAGGATTTGTCGGGCTCGATGTGCAGGCTGCACGGGATGTGGACAGTAGAGTAATGCGCGAGAGAGGGGCGTTGAAAGCGGGCTGTGCTGGCGGGGAAAATGTGGCAACGGCGAACCGTTGCCACAGGCACTGCAGTAGAGAAAGGTGAAACTCCCCCGGCAACTAATCTCTGGCGAAGCCATTGTTCCACTCGGTATTCTGAGGAATATCCGCAGCAGACAATAACAGAGAATAATCCCGGGGGAATTTCAAATCAGAATGCGCGCATTCTGTAGAGTGCATAAAGGAAATAGTACGCTGTGATAGTATTCAAATTCATAATCATGTACTTCAGTTTTTCATTTTTATTGAGCAGAATAAAAATCCCTTTCGAGTATTTCCCCCGCTTTATTTCATTGATCTCCTGCGCGATATCCGCAGGTGAAAACGACGAATGATACATCGCCGTCACAATTTGCATATCTAACGCCAGCACGCGTTTGGAAATGCCCTTCAGCAGGTAATCGAGATTACTTCCCTGATATTTATCCACGATAGAATCATACAGCGTGGTCAGAAACTGTTTCCGCACCTTTAACTCGCTGTAATGCACCTTTTGCTTAGATAATGAGCCTGCTACATCTTCATAATGATATGCCGATCCCTGAGTGACCAGGAAATTGCTAATACAGCTGAAGAATTTGAGATTGAATAGCAGATCCTCACTCATCGAGATCCCCTCGATAAAGCGCAGGTTCAATTCACTCAGAATCTGACGGCGATAGCACTTGTTATGCAGATAACCAATGTTATCGCTCATCTCCAGCTCGCCGAGCACGTAAGGGATATCTTCGTTGCTGAAAAAGCCAGACTGAGAGACCTTGCCCACGCGGCCGTCGTTGAGATTACCCACGATCAAGTCCACAGACTCTGTCGACCATGCATCCAGATTCTGTTTGAAGATCATCAGGAAATCATTATCAACCCAATCATCTGCATCAAGGAATAGAACATATTCCCCGCTGGCCTGTTGCAACCCACTATTGCGCGCTGCACTGACACCGGCATTAATTTGGTTAATCACAGTAACCTGAGAATAACGTGAAAACTCCTCCAGTACTTTCAGGGTTGCATCAGTGCTACCATCATTAACCACCACAATTTCATAATTGTTGAACGTCTGATTAAGCACACTCAGCAATGTCCGCTTGATGGTTTTTTGTGAGTTATAGACGGGAATAATAATACTGAAAAGTGGTTTTTCATTCATGATAAACTCTCTTTACTGTCTGAGGTTTTGTAATTGACAAGTAACTGCCATAGTTTCCTGGGGTTGAAAAAAATCTGATGAATACGCATCACAGGTTGCGCAGTGAAGAAATAATTAAGCAGCGAGAAAGAGAGGAATTCGGTTAATACCACGCTGAAAGCAGCGCCGGTCAAACCGAAAAGCGGCACCAATAAAATGGAAGATGCCAGGCAGATAATTAATACCGCAAAGGTCTTTTTCACTAAAAAGCGATAACCGTTGTACTTAATAATAAAACGGTCCATTAAGCTGCTGAGCACACCACACATCGCGCCCACACTGAGCAATAGCGTTGGCGCGATGGCATCGAGATACGCCTCGCCGTAAAAATCACGAATAAACCAGCCTGCGAGTTGCCATATCGCCATGATCACAATGGCAGACACGCCCAGCACTAACAGATGCAGTTTTTGCGCTTTGATAATGGACTGCTCATCATCGCGCTCGGCAAAGAACGCCGGGAAAAAGGAGGCCAACAGAGCGTTGGGCAAAAACACCCATGAGGTTGCCAGCGTCATGGCCACGGCAAATATGCCCGCCTCTTTCACGCCGAGGAAATACGAGACGCTGAGCTGATTGACGCGGGTATAAATCGCGATAGCAATCACCGAGAACACCAGCGAAATGCCGGAAGCCACCATGTAGCGCGAATATTTTTTGATGTGGCGCAGTGCCGGAATCGGCCCCTGGCGATGATAGCGCCAGAAGATCGCTAACTTGATGCTGAACGGCAGCAACGTAGCCAGCACAATGGGGATCGCCAGGAACTGAGGATCCAGTTGCAGATACGAAATCATGAAGCGCACCGACAGACTGATCGCGAGGCCAATCACGTTGGCGATCACATTGAGTCGTGCGTTGAGCATTGCCTCGTTATAGATATTGACCAGATCAATCGACGAGAACAGACAGGCAATCGCCGCTGCGCAGATAAACACCAACGCTTCGTGGCTCCACTCCTCGCCCATGATCACCATGCCGCTGAGCGCTAAGCCGCAGTAAATCAGCATCACCAGTAAAAAAGTCGCCATCATCAGGCGAATACCTGAATAACGATTTTGCGAGATACGCTTCAGTAAAATCACATCGCTACCCATCACGGCGATCGACTGAATAAACTGAAACACCAGCATGGAGAGTGAGATAATGCCGAAGGTGGTCGGTCCAACATATTTCGCGACATAGGACGTCACAAAAATCAGACCAAACACCGCGATGAGCTTTTCAGCAATCATCCACATCGAATTTTTTAATTTATCTTTCACAGATCAACCTCAGTGAGATTCATTGCCAGGCCAAACTTCACGTCCCTTTCGTCCGGCTTAACATTAACTTTGATTTATTTCGGAGTTTCCTCAGGCAGAAAATGTCGGCCTTTCAACTCTCATAAAATGGTGGGTTAAATAAGATTATCGCTAATCAAATCGTGCAATTTTATTATTCATTCATTTGACTAAAACGCAGGCTACCGCCCCTGGCTTACAGCTACCAGAGTACTGACTGCATGTTTGTGGCTATTTTTGGCGCAAAGAAACCGCGCTGCACTCAGATGAGTTCAGTTAAATATCATGTGGTTATATGACTATCCATTTTGAAAGCAAGATGGCGCTTAACGCATTAACCGCAACGCCAATAAAAAGCGCCAATCATCAATATGCCATTCAATATGATTAAAATCGGTGCAGCTTACTGATTTGTCTCGCACCACAAGGAATGCCGGGCGGGATTGAAAAGGTGCATCTTTAGACGGCCTTCTCAACGAACGTCACGACATTAACGATGTTTGCTGTATGCCCTGCCATTTTATTATCACGGTGCGTCTTTCACCGTTCGATAATGGCAAGTGGCGTTAATTCAACACAGCTCTCGCAGCTGGGTTGCAATGGGCTCAGGGCCCTAATTTTGCGATCTGATTCAAACTTTTAACCGCATTCTCACCAGACAGCGTTATAAGGTCAATGGCCTACAGGCCAATACGGAATTTACTTAGCTAAAAGTTGGATAACGTTGAATGGGAAAGATTAGCGCGGATGAATTGGTTTTCAGAAAATTGATTAGGGCGGCAACCACATACTGTTAGGAATAATAAGATTGAAATGGGTTTACAAGGCCACAAATCGCTAACACCTTGTTCTATAAGTTAACCTGCTAATTATCCGATCGAATTAAACAGTAATGAATCTTGAGATAAGATCGGACCTACTATATTTAGTAGTCAGTAACTCAAATCTACGTAAAAACCCTTCCCAGACTCTCCTGGCAATTTCTTTATCAAAATTAAGCCAAACAAATAGCACAAAACACTATAAATTTAAGCGAAGCGCAGCCAAAAGGGATCACTTACCTCAAATGTATTTTTAAAGAATGGGGTGAGATGCCGATAATGCATACAGTGAATTTTGGCAGTGAGACCGAGCATGATCAGCCTTCAAACCAACGTTGCAATCAACATCCAGCCTGAAAATAATCCATAAAACGAGTCGCATGCTTTCTACAAACAAAAAAGGCGAGGCCGCAGCCTCGCCAAATGGGTTGGATCTCAGTCGTAGTAAGGCAGTTTACGGTCAACGCCGTTGATATTAACTAATACAAAGCCCGTCGGCGTTGTCGCATTAGTTGGCGTGCCGGCAGCAGTGGCGACCGTCAGTACGCCCTTCTCATTAGCACCAATTCCTGCCAGCCCGTTGTGCATGCCGAAGCGGGCGGCCGGTTTCAGCGTGCCCAGCGTGGTGGTATCCGTCACCACTGAGAGATCGGACTGGAACAGCGAGCAGGAGCCGCTATCGAATCGCGTTGGGCCAGTGTTTTTCAGGTTCAGCATGGTGTCACCGCTGTTGGCTTTTAGCTTCACCCACACCACGGCATAAGTGGTGCCGACGCGGTTGTAACGCATATCCAGGATCGCGGGCTGCCCCATATGAAAGGCATCCGCCCAGACGGTTTCCAGTCGTTGCAGATTGATCCAGGTTTTACCGCTACTGGCCACGTTAACCGGCGTGCCTGCTGTTCCAGTGGGCTGGGTGGCATCGGCTTTCCCAATAAACTCCATCACCCACTGCTGGTTCGCATTAGGGAAGAACAGCTGCCCCAGACGATACCAGTTGTCGGTAGCGGTGTTATTGGTGATTTTGTAGCCGCTGTAATAGCCGGCACGCAGCGATCCGGTGAGGAAACTGCCGTAACTCTCATCGCGGCGATAGCCATACTCAAAGGTAGAAAGCCATCTGCCGGCTACCAGATCGTTCGACACTTTCGCGCCGGATTGCAGGTTAATCTGGCGCATCACTACGCGTGCATTATTGAGGTTGAAAGGGTTACCGCAATCCTCAATATTGAGCGTATCAATGGTCCAGCCACCATCCGACAAATCACCCGGATTACGCGTATGCTCGATCCACACATTGCGCAAAATCCCCTGGGTACAGCGCGGCATATACAACGTGGCATCGCCATAGCCGGTCTGGAAGTTACAGTTGCAGATTTCAATCGCGGTGGAGTGATCCCACGCGCCATTCGGTGAATTTGACCAGCCGACATCAAATACGCGCGCATAGGTGTAGAGGGTGTAAATCTGGTCAAATTTGGTGTCCAGCGTATCCAGCACTTTAATCACCGTACCGCCGTTATTCTGCGCGCGGAAACAGTAGATATTTACCGTGGTGCCTTCGATACAGGTATTTTCGAAGAACGGCTGCACGTTGCTGCACATGGCCGCAGTGATCGTGCCTTTGTTGGTGGTGATATCGGCCGAAGCCTGACCATTCCAGGCAATGCCTCGGATCGAGGTGCGGCGCGCCTTCACCTTAAATACCGGGTTGGCACTTTTATCTGAAATGATGGTGGTGCGCGGTAGAGAACCCAGCTCAACATCATCGCCCTGCAAGCCAAAGAAGGCATTGTCTGTGGCGCTGATGTCGATCGGATTGATTAAAAATTTCCCTCCCGGAAAACGCACCGGCAAATCTTTGATATTACCGCTGTAGGTTTGCGTCCATGCCAGCATGCGCGTAAAGGAGTCGGTGTCGTTGGCGTAGCCATCCCCTTTCGCACCAAAGTGGTAAACGTTGATGTCGGACGGATCGTTAATCACACGTTTCCAGTAAAAGCCGTTACCCACCGCCAGCGTCCCGCCGTCATCCGTGGCGGTAGTGGTGCCGATAAAACCGGTAAAGTCACCGCCACCGTGGAAGGTAGAGTCCGCGTTGTAGCGGCGTAGAAACGCCAAATCGCCGTTTTTGCTGGGAACGGTAGTACGCAGTTCAGCATAAGAGTTAACTTCGATCATCATAGCCTCCTCGGCCTTTTCAGGTTTGCAATACAAGTGTGGGAACAGCGTTACTGCGCCGATGGGCCGCAGTGCTGATCCCAGAGATCGTTGTGGTTGTTGATGGCGCGCACAGTGCGAACATCCATCCGTTTGGCGTCATTGCCGTGGGTGTAAATCGGGGAAAAAAGCGTACAAGCAGAGTCGATAACGACGGGGGATTCAGGGTTGGTTGTATTTCGAGTGCTGCAGCTTGTCGCGAGCAGCAGCGTCATCAAGGTTAAGATTGCTGGCTTCCACACGTTTAGCCTCCTCGCGCAGCTGTTGCTGCTGCTGGTTTAACGCGACAGCCTGCACTGCCGCTTTGTTTGCGGATTCCACCTCTGATTTGGCTTGTTGCTGCACCTTGCCAATCTTTCTGCCACCGAAGTAGCTGGCAACCAGAGCCGCAACAATGCCCGCCAGCGCAGCCAGCCAGTGCCAGCTGCTGCCAAGCAGTGAAGTGATAAGCGTCATGGTTTCTCCTCCAGCGTTTTGCGCTGTTCAATCAAGGTTTTCTGCCGGACAAACTGCGCCAGAACGCCCATCGCTACCATGAAGGCTCCAATCAATCCGAGGTAGTTGTGAGGAAGAATGTCTTTGATGTCCTGAGGCAGTGCATTCCAGGCATCCAGTGCTGATGAAGGAAAGGATTGCGCCCAGGCACTGAGCATCGATCCCAATGAGGCCAGCCACACTGACCAGGTTTTGAACAGCAGTCGCGCATGCTTAACGAACTCCAACGTGGTAAAGCGCTGGAGCAACAGCAGCACAATCACTGCCGCCAGCACCGCGATGACAAACATCATCCATCTCATGTTCATAACAGCCCCCGATAAATGTCGTAGCTGCCGCTGCGCATCACCTCGGCGTGACGTCGTGCACGCCCTGGCGTCTGCCGTGCCCACAAGCTGTCGAGCATGGCATTGGCCGCGCCATTGAAGTCGCCCTGGGTGATGGCACTCAACATGCTGCGAAACATCGCCAATCCGTCGACGCCCAATTGATACGCCATGCTGATCAACACATCACAGCGCGCTTCACTGCACTTACTCAGCGCCTGCTGCACCAAAGCACGCTGGTTCATCTCCAGCACCTTGTTTTCCACAATGCACTGCTTCCACACATCGCCCACACGGCGCGGGACCTGGAAGATATAGTTGCTGAGTGAGGCCCCTTTCGGCCCGATGCGGATACCGCCAGCAACGGTAGGAAAGCCCTGCGTATCAAGGTAGGGCGCCTCGCGGTAGCCCTCTTCAAAATTCAAAATGGCAATAATCTGGCTCATAGCGATTCCTCTTTGACGGGCGCAACGGTCAGTAAATGACTGCGCAAATGTTCAAAACATAAATCTCACTGATCTATCCCCCATAAAGTGGCAACGCGTGACCCGCGCTACGCTCAAGCGAGGCTAAACAGTGAGCAATAACGAAACGTTCCGCTTAAAGCTGGGAATACCACGTAGGGTTTAACGCACGGCGTACAAATGGACATGGGGCAAGCAGCAGTTATCAAAGCTTTCGCGTTCGGCCTGGGATCGGGTAGGTGCCATAACTGCACAGTCGACTCGCGACTGCGTCTGGCGCTGGCAAATACGTTCTGCGGTACGTAGGGTTGGAATATCGGGTTCAAGGCCTAAGGCGCTGTCGATACTGCGCTTCAGGCGGCTAAGTGACTGGCGGCGTCGGTGACGGCGGGTACGCGCGTTACCGGTGAAAACTGACTTGCCATACTGGATAATCGCCATAACTCCTCCTGTGAATGAGTCTTTGGCGATGGGGTGGCAGGCGCGGCGTATCGGCTGAAGCCGACACGTCCGTTATTCCACTGCATGCACTCGACATCAGCCCGCCCGGCTGCATTCGCGGCCAGGGATAAGCAGAGGAGAGTGAAGTCAGGGGAGAACTGACGACGCTGCAAAATGCGCATCCACCCCATCCCAAAATCCACTGACTTTGGGTGGTGGGTATCGCGCTTGTGCAGCGCCTCAATTGTTTAAGAGCGGGCTCATCCGAGAGCAGTGATGTCGTCCTTCCATGCTCAAATTATTAACAGGATCTAATGCATTGGCAAACACCAACAGTTAATTTTTTATTTACCGTTAGTTAAATTTATGATTTCAGCCAGAATATTTTTTTACCCGCTGAGCGCGTTTTGTGGTCAACCCAAAATCTGGTAATCACGGGCCTGGCTCATGATCACTCGCGCCACAACCTGCAGTGACGCCGCCTCGTCCAGCGTTAAGTACCAGGTCTCATAGCGCTTGTTATCAGAGATGACTGCCACCTTCCTGTGTTGCAGTTGCAGACGTTTGAGGTAAAGCTGATCGTCCAGCGTAAACAGATAAATACCGTCCCCCTCAAAACGATGCACGCTGATATCCACGAACAGTTGATCACGTGGCGCGAAGGTACCGGCCATTGAATCATTGTTGAGCGCGATCAAGCGGATGTTCTCTGCCGGGCGGCCGTTAAACAGCACGCGCGCCTCATCCAGCCCATACTCAATCGCCTGAATGGTTTCGACCAGTTCATCACGCGCAGCGATGCCCTGGGCACTCCGCTGCCCAATATCCAGACTTTCGACACGGAAAAGAAGCTGTGGGTCAATGAGCGAGTGCTGGCTGATTGTGGCATCGGGCTGCTCCATACCGAACTGCAACCACTCCACGCGGACATCCAGTAACTGGCTGAGCGCCAGCAAATTGCTATCATCTGGAATGGATTGAGCGTTAAACCATTTCCAGACCCCCGGTGTTGAGATCCTGCATCCCCTTGCCTGCAGTGCCTGTGCAACCTGTTTGTTTCGTCCATGTCCGACAATTCCCGCGCTGTCACACGCGGCAATCAGCCTGGCAGTAAAAGCTTGTCTAATACTCTCTTTTTTAACCATCAGTTAATAATCTGCCATCAGTTAAAGACTGAATGTTATTTTCATTTTTGCTACCAGTTCATTTTATATTACCGTCAGTTTACTACCCAACAGCTTTTATCAATGAAGCTGGATGATCATTATCCTCTTCGACTGGGTGGAAACCAGCAATGAATGCCCGACAGCTTGTTCTGACAGGGGTTTTCAGGATTGTTCTGTGACGCTGATACCAGCACCTAAAGCAAAAAATGGGTGAAAAGGCTCGGCGGCGCCATAGATGACAGAAATAAATCTAAAAGCTCTGGAAATAATTGGATCGAAAGCAAAAAAAATGGGCACCAAAGTGGTGCCCATTATGTTGCGGAAGTGAAAATTAGCTGCGCAGCGTATCGTCGCCCCAGCCAATCCACTTGTAGGTGGTGAGCGCTTCCAGTCCCATTGGACCACGCGCATGCAGCTTCTGCGTGCTGACGGCCACTTCGGCGCCCAGACCGAACTGCCCGCCATCGGTGAAGCGAGTACTGGCATTCACATACACGGCGGAAGAATCGACCTGATTCACAAAGCGGTTGGCGTTGCCAATGCTACGCGTCAGGATGCCATCCGAGTGCTGCGTGCCGTGCTCGCGAATGTGGGCAACCGCATCGTCGAGATCCGCCACCAGCTTGACGTTAAGATCGTTGGATAACCACTCATCGTCATACTGTTCAGTTTTCACCGCCACCACGCTGGCCGGGCCGTTTTGCAGCAGCGACAGCACGTTTTCATCGCCGTGCAGCGGGATGTTTTCCTGCGCCATACGCTGCAAAAATGCAGGAATAAAGCGCTCAGCCTGTTCGCGATGAATTAGCAAGGTTTCCAGTGAATTGCAGGCGCTTGGACGCTGTTTTTTCGCATTAACAATCACCTCCAGCGCGGGCTCAATATCCATGGTTTCATCTAGATAGAGATGACACACACCGATACCGCCGGTAATCACCGGAATCGTCGAGTTTTCACGACACAGCTTATGCAGCCCTGCTCCGCCGCGCGGAATCAACATATCGACGTAGCGATCGAGCTTCAGCAGTTGGTTAACCAACTCGCGATCCGGGTTTTCAATCGCCTGCACCGCACCTTTCGGCAGACCATGTTCGCTCAGCGCGTTTTGAATCACGCGAACGGTTGCCGCGTTGGTGCGATAGGTCTCTTTGCCACCGCGCAGAATCGCCGCATTGCCGGTTTTCAGACACAGGGAAGCCACATCTACGGTGACGTTAGGACGCGCTTCATAAATCACGCCAATCACGCCCAGCGGCACGCGGCGACGTTCAATGCGTAAACCGCTGTCCAGCACGCCGCCATCAATCAGTTGTCCGACCGGATCGGCAAGACGGCACACCTGACGCACATCGTCAGCAATGCCTTTCAGGCGCTGTGGATTGAGCGTCAGACGATCCAACAATGCCGCGCTCATGCCATTCTGGCGAGCATCGGCCAGATCCTGCTCGTTAGCCGCCAGAATGTCGGCGCTTTCCGCTTCCAGGCGATCGGCAATCGTCAGCAGCACCTGATTTTTTTGTTCGGTGGAGAGTTCTGCTAGCTTGTACGACGCTGCACGCGCCGCTTTTCCCATTTCTTCTAACATTATCTGCTCCTTAACTGACGATCATGTCGTCACGATGCACCGCAACCGGGCCATATTCGTAACCGAGGATATCGCTGATTTCCTGGCTGTGATGACCAGCAATCATGCGCATGGCATCGCTGTTGTAACGCGTCACGCCGTGGGCGATATCACGCCCCTGCAGATTACGAATGCGGATCACTTCCCCACGAGAGAAGTTGCCCTGCACTTCACGCACGCCTTTCGGCAATAGTGAACTGCCGCGCTCTAATACCGCAGCCAGCGCACCGTCATCAATCACAATTTCGCCAGCCGGTGGTGCACCGAAGATCCAGCGCTTGCGATTCTCCAGCGGGGATTGCTGTGCGTGGAATCGTGTGCCGACCGGCTTGCCATACAGCACGTCGCTGATCACATCCGGGCGGCTGCCTGCCGCGATGATCACATCAATACCGGCGCGACAAGCGACGTCAGCGGCTTGCAGTTTGGTCGCCATGCCACCCGTGCCGAGGCCAGAGACACTGCCACCGGCCAGCGTGCGCAACGCATCATCAATCTGGTGCACATCGCTGATCAGCTCAGCTTCCGGGTTGGTGCGTGGATCGGCCGTGAACAGGCCTTGTTGATCGGTCAGCAGCAGCAGTTTATCCGCGCCACCGAGCATCGCCGCCAGCGCAGACAGGTTATCGTTGTCGCCCACTTTAATCTCAGCGGTCGCCACGGCATCATTCTCGTTAATCACCGGCACGATATGGTTGTCGAGCAGTGCACGCAGCATGTCTCGCGCGTAGAGGAAGCGCTCACGATCTTCCATATCCGCACGCGTCAGCAGCATCTGGCCGATATGAATCCCGTAGATGGAGAACAGCTGTTCCCACAGTTGAATCAAACGGCTCTGCCCCACCGCAGCCAGCAGCTGCTTTGAGGCGATGGTAGGTGGCAGTTCGGGGTAACCCAGGTGTTCGCGTCCGGCGGCAATCGCGCCTGAAGTGACGATAACGATACGATGACCCGCCGCATGCAGTTGCGCACACTGACGAACCAACTCCACCATGTGCGCACGATTCAGCCGACGTGAACCGCCGGTGAGGACGCTGGTACCCAATTTGACCACTAGGGTCTGACTGCCACTCATGTTTTTCCTGCCATGTAAGAAAAAAATTCTGCGAAGGGACGTTTTATCAGGAGTCAGCGAGGAAGCCAACAGCAGCAAGGGGAAAAGCACAAAAATCCCCTGACAATGCGGTAGACCAAAAGTTCGCGATTAACAAGAAATCAGAAAAACTGTCATAAAACTTTCATCACCAATCGGTAAAAAGTCCCCTGTTTTACAAACCCTTTCAAGGGTACAACAAATTTTACTCATTGGGATTGATAGCAAATGAAGAAGAGCACACTGGCATTAGTCGTATCAGCGCTTGCACTGGCTTCCACCGCACACGCCGCAGAAGTTTATAATAAAGACGGTAACAAACTGGACTTCTACGGCCGCGTTAAAGCTGAGCATTACTTTAGTGATGCCGCTTCAAACGACGGTGACAAATCTTACGTTCGTATCGGCTTCAAAGGTCAGACCCAGATCAACGATCTGATGACCGGCTACGGCCAGTGGGAATACCAGTACAACGTCAACAACTCTGAAGGTTCTGACGCTAACTCAGGCAACAAAACCCGTCTGGGCTTTGCCGGTCTGAAATTTGGTCAGTACGGTTCATTCGACTACGGTCGTAACTACGGCGTGCTGTACGACGTTGAGGCATGGACTGACGTATTCCCTGAGTTTGGTGGTGACGGTACTGCGCGTACTGATAACTTCATGACTGCTCGTGCGACTGGTGTTGCGACTTATCGTAACAGCAACTTCTTCGGTCTGGTTGATGGCCTGCGTTTTGCGCTGCAATACCAGGGTAAAAACGACTCTACCAGCGCTAACGCACGTGGTAGCGCCACTGACACCTCTCGCCAGAACGGCGACGGTTACGGTGCGTCACTGGGCTACACCATCGGCAGCACCGGTATCAGCCTGATGTCAGCCATCACCTCTTCTGACCGTACCAACCAGCAGCAAGCTCGCGCTTACGGTTCAGGTGATAAGGCAGATTCATGGGGCGCAGGCATCAAGTATGACGCTAACAGCGTTTACCTGGCCGCAATCTACACCGAAACCCGCAACATGACCCCAATCAGCGGCACCAACTCAGTGACCGGTTTAAGCGTGTCAGGTGCAGCAAACAAAGCACAGAACATTGAATTGGTTGCACAGTACCAGTTCGACTTCGGTCTGCGTCCGTCCATTGGTTATGTTCAGACCAAAGGCAAAGATATCGAAGGGATCGGCGATGCTGACCTGGTTAAATACATCGACGTTGGCGCGACTTACTACTTCAACAAAAACATGTCTACCTTCGTTGATTACAAAATCAACCAGCTGAACGACGACAACCGTCTGTCACTGAACAATGACGACATCGTTGCTGTAGGTCTGACTTACCAGTTCTAAGTAGTTAGCTTTACCCTCAATGTGTCTATAAAAAAAGAGCCGGCTCATCACCGGCTCTTTCTTCTTTTATCAATCTGGCAGGCATTACAGCCGTGCGACTCTATTGCGTACTTAAGCGCTGAGCTTCACTGGCTCTTCTTTAAAGCCCGATGCAGGTTTGAGATCCAATTTCAGATCCTTCAAGACCGCTTTCAGACGCTCATGGAAGTTACGCAGCGTACTCTCCACTCTCTCGTTATTCTCTTTGCCTTTGATGGTTGCCACACCCCAGTCACCCTCTTTATCAAACAAACCAAAGTGGTATTCATAGGTGAAATGGTCTTCGTGCGCTTCCAGCGTCATCCACCAGCCCCAAAACTCACGCAGTTCAGGTGCAGGTTTAACGTTGACACACGCCGCCAGGCAATCGAAGAAGAAACGCTGTTCTTCGCATTTTCCTTCACGGATGTACGGCCCCAATTCGGTGAAGCGTTTAAGCAGGCGACTACGGGGATGACCACTCGGTAACGTCATGCTAATTCTCCCTCAAATAAACCGTAAATTGTTTCTCGTCACGCGATTCACGCGCGCAACGCAAAATATCCCGGATATAAGTAGTAGCAGAGCGTTGGATTTTTGCCAGTCATACACCCAATTGTTTTGCCAGCCAGTCGCAAATTTGATTTAACGCCTTCTCAAAGCTCGAGAACACCGGCGTGGTCGGAATAGCCAATACTTTGCCCTGGGCGGAGGAGTTAGCTATCAGCTGCGCCTCTTCTTCCGGGCTGAACAAATCACCCGGCCAGTAAGCCGCCAGCATCGGCGTGGGCGTGCGGCGCCCCAGCAGGCCCTGCACCTTCAATGAATAACGATTGAGCTCAATGCGCAGGTTGCTGTCAGACGCGGAAGGCATCCCCAGACGACTGGCTAGCATGTCCATGTACATGTCCGGCAGTTGCTGCTGGCGTTGCTCATCCACAAACACGTTGTGCACCATCGCGCCCAGTGTCGCGACCGCACGCAGACGCGGGACTTCCAGATAGGCTAATCGGGTGGCGACATTGGCGCCAAAGCGATAACCAAACAGCGCAACGCGCGTGTGATCAACCCACGGCACATTGCTCAGTTCACGCAGCACCTGCTGGTGAAGCTGACTGGTGTCCTGGTTCAGCTTCCATTTGCTGCTGAAGCCCACGGAGGGCATATCCAGCGTCAACATGGCGATGCCACGCGGCGCCAGATAATCGTGGAACAGGCGATAGTGATCGCTTTGCAACGAATCCAGACCACCGCACAGCAGCACAGTAGGATAAGGGGCTTGAGCTTGCGCAGGCATATGCAGGAAACCGGTGACCGGGCTACCGCCGCTGATTTGGAAGGTCAGCGCTTTCAGCTCACCCGGCAGACGCTGTGTCGCCTCTTCATATGCCCGGTTTGCCAGCACCTGTGCCTGATCGGCCAGATCATCGCCTTTGATATAAGGATAGGCGGCAATACTGTAGAGATTGGATGCCCGCATCCACTGATGCCCGGCTTCCTCGTGATCTTCATTTTCCATCGCGCGCTGTTGCCACAAGGCGGCCTGCTTCGACCACTCATAGTTCCAGTTGCCGCCACGATAGCCAATCACCGTATCAAGTTGGGTGTCATCGGTGTGCTCATACTCACTGATGGCAATGCGTGCCAGCACTTCGCTGATCTCCTGCGGTGTCAGGCCGCGCCACGTCCACAGCAGCTTGTTGAGCATGCGATACCAGCAAGGTTGGGTATCCCCTTCGAGGGTGTTGTGCACCTGAACCGGATGATGGTGCTGACGATGCACCAGAGAGGAGGTTTCCGGGTGTTTAAAGCGGGGCTTAAAAAGCTCTTCGCTGAGGTTTTTATCCGACATCTTAGACGTTCTCCCGCGATAGTCGCATAGATGCCTAAGAGTGTACTGCACCCGCATGCTGGGTGCGAGGCGTAGAATGCACAACGCCCGGCATAACCGGGCGTTGTTTGCGTTGCATCAATCAGCTTTTGACGATGGGTGGGATGTAAACCACGCCCATGTCCCACGGCTGTTCAATCCAGGTGTTCTGCGGAATATCGACAATGTAGTCGTCCACCAGCGCACGGCCAGCCGGTTTAGCAAAGATGGTGCAGAAACGCGCTTTTGGATACATATCGCGAATCGCTTGCGCAGTGCCGCCGGTATCCACCAGGTCATCAATCACGATGAAACCTTCACCGTCGCCTTCCGCACGCTTCAGCACTTTCATTTCGCGCTGATGATCGTGGTCGTAGCTTGAGATGCACACGGTATCGACATAGCGAATACCCAGTTCACGCGCCAGCAGCGATGCCGGAACCAGACCACCGCGGCTTACCGCAATGATACCTTTCCACTGTTCCACAGGAAGCAGGCGCTGGGCCAGTTTACGGGCATGGATCTGCAACATGTCCCAGGTGACGACGTATTTTTCGCTCATAAAAGAAATCCCGACCAACAATAGTTGGTTTAAAAAATAGACAAGGGGGAAAAGGTTGCGCGAGATTATAAGGATCTGACGCGTTAAAAACCAGCATCTGTCGCACTGGATGCAGGATTTTAGCGCGCCTGAGTACGCACCCGGTGAAAAACAGTGATATTCTCAGCCACATCACGTCAGATGTGCTGACGGCGATCTTTCACTGGAACCCGGCGTGCGAGCGGTATGTCCGCCGCGCTGACACAGGAGATGCATTGTGTCTGAATTGTCGCAACTTTCCCCCCAACCGCTGTGGGATATTTTCGCTAAAATCTGCTCCATTCCACACCCTTCTTATCATGAAGAAGCGCTGGCTGAGCACGTGGTCAGCTGGGCAAAAGAGCAAGGCTTGTGGGTTGAGCGCGATCAGGTCGGCAATATCCTGATTCGCAAACCGGCCACTGCGGGCATGGAAAATCGTACCCCGGTCGCGCTGCAGGCGCACCTCGACATGGTGCCGCAGAAGAATAACGACACGGTACACGACTTCACTAAAGACCCGATTCAACCTTACGTTGATGGTGAGTGGGTCAAAGCGCGCGGCACCACGCTGGGCGCAGATAACGGCATTGGTATGGCTTCTGCGCTGGCCGCGCTGGCGGATAACTCGCTGATTCACGGCCCGTTGGAAGTGCTGCTGACCATGACGGAAGAGTCCGGCATGGACGGGGCTTTTGGTCTCCAACCAAACTGGCTGCAGGCCGATATTCTGATCAACACTGACTCGGAAGAGGAAGGTGAGATCTACATGGGTTGTGCAGGCGGTATTGATTTCATCACTACCCTGCCATTAAGCCGTGAAGCGATTCCTGCCGGCTTTGAAACCCTGAAGCTGACGCTGAAGGGCCTGAAAGGCGGTCACTCCGGTGCCGACATTCATCATGGTCTGGGCAACGCCAACAAGCTGCTGGCGCGCTTCTTCGCGGTCTACGCGCAGGAACTGGATGTGCGTCTGATTGAGTTCACCGGCGGTACGCTGCGTAACGCGATCCCACGTGAAGCCTTTGCCACGCTGGCCGTCGACAGCCATAAAGTGGACGCCCTGAAATCGGCTGCGGCCCATTTCCAGGCAACCCTGCTGAACGAGCTGGGCATTAAAGAGAAGAACATTGCATTAACTACCGAGCCACTGGCACATCAGGGTCAGGCGCTGACCACTGACAGCCGCGACCGCTTTATCAATTTGCTGAACAGCACCCCGAACGGTGTGATCCGCAATTCTGATGTGGCCAAAGGCGTGGTGGAAACCTCACTGAACGTCGGTGTGGTGACCATGGATCAGGATAATGCTGAAATCATCTGCCTGATTCGCTCACTGATCGATACCGGCAAAGATTGGGTGGTGGAAACCCTGACCTCACTGGGCCAGCTGGCTGGCGCAAAAACCGCACCGAAAGGTGGCTACCCAGGCTGGCAGCCCGATGCCGATTCGCCAGTGATGGCGCTGACGCGTAAGACCTATGAAGCGCTGTTTGGCAAAACGCCAAACATTCAGGTGATTCACGCGGGTCTGGAGTGTGGTCTGTTCAAAAAGCCATATCCGAACATGGATATGGTGTCGATTGGGCCAACCATCACCGGTCCGCATTCACCGGATGAGCAGGTGCACATCGAGAGCGTTGGCCTGTACTGGAAACTGCTGACCGCACTGTTGAGCGTGGTGCCAGAAAAGGCGTAAGTTCGCGCTTTGATTTAAGGAACCAGGCTTCGGCCTGGTTTTTTTACGCCTGTGATCTGCAGACATAAGAGGTTGCTTACAAATTTAATGCCGTTGTTGATTGGGCGTACACTTCAGGGGGAAAACCGCAGGTAGCACATTCAGCTACTAATATCCCTTTCTATCCCCCTAAATCACTAGCGCTAAGGGTTTCCTCAGGTTTAGCCGCCGTTACGCCCAGATGTCTGGATGGCTAATAAGATTTCGTGCTAGCTTATGCGCTTTCGTTTGTTGCCCAGCGTTATGGCTTCAGAAAAAATGCCACCCACTCTCTTAATGAAAGGCCTGCCCCATGAGTGCGATTAACCGCCTGGAGATGCGTAATATCTCCATCGCTTTTGGCGGTTTTGCCGCACTGACCCAGGTCGATTTTCTGACCGAGGGCGGATCGGTTCATGCGTTGACCGGGGCCAATGGCGCGGGAAAATCCACGCTGATGGCGGTGCTATCCGGCGCGCACCATCATTACAGCGGTGAAATTCTGCTGGATGACCAGCCAGTCTCGATTCGTACCCCACGTGATGCCAAAAAGCTCGGTATTCATCTGGTGCAGCAGGAAGTGGATGTAGCACTCGTGCCGCAGTTAAGCGTGGCGGAAAACATCCTGCTCGATCAACTGGCAGAACCTGGCCATGTTTATAGCTGGCGCGAGATCCGCCGTCAGGCGCGTGCCCTGCTCAATCAGCTGGAAGTGAACATTGATGTTAATCGTCTGGTGGAGCGCTGCTCGCTGGCGGAGAAACAACAAATCCTGCTGGCCCGCGCCCTCTCCCATCACTGCCGTTTTCTCATTTTGGATGAACCGACCGCGCCGCTGGATCAGCATGAAAGCGAGCGTCTGTTTACCGTGGTGCGTCGCTTGCAGAGCAACGGCATTGGCGTGGTATTCATCTCCCACCGCATTCACGAGCTGAAAGCCATCTGCGATCGCCTGACCGTGCTGCGCGATGGCCGTTTGATTGAGAGCTGCCCAATGGCGGCCCTGAGCGGCGAGCAGATCGTTGAGAAGATGCTGGGGCATCAGCTGAACGATGTTTATCCACCCCGCCGTGAGCGCAGTGAACAACCGCTGCTGCTGTCAGTGGAAGGTCTGCACGATGACCAACTGCTGGCGGATATTTCTCTGCACCTGCGCAAAGGTGAAATCCTGGGTATTGCCGGGTTAGCGGGCGCGGGGAAAACCGAACTTTGCAAGGCGCTGTTTGGCGCGAATAAAAGTCGTGTGGAAAAAGGCGAACTGCACGGCAAACCGTGGCGACCGCGCTCTCCGCACGATTCGGTTGAAAACCGCATGGCGCTGGTGCCAGAAGAGCGTCGTAAGGAAGGCATTTTCATCGATGAACCGGTGAGCATGAACCTGAGCGTCAGTGCCGACAATAGTTTTTCCCGCTGGAGCCTGTTCGGTCATCGTCAGGCGTGGCGCTGGGCCGAAGAGGTGATTCAACGCCTCAACGTGCGCACCACCGGCCCGGCGCAGATTCTGCGTCGTCTTTCTGGTGGGAATCAGCAAAAAGTGGCGATAGGAAAATGGCTGCGCAATAACGCTGACGTGCTGATCTTTGATGAGCCAACCAAAGGCGTCGATATTAAAGCGAAAACCGATCTGTTCAGCCTGATTGACGGTCTGGCGCGTGAAGGCAAAGGCATCATTTACGCCTCTGGCGAGTTTTCCGAACTGGTCGGCTTATGTGACCGAATTTGTGTGCTCTGGGATGGGCGCATTGTGGCAGAAATGGAAGGTCGTGAGGCCACAGAAGAGATGCTATTGCTTTATTCCACCGGAGGAACCCCTGCGTGAGCAGCAAAGAACTATCCCTGAACCCGCAGGTTTCTCTGCGTCATAAATTATTCGATTTCCTCTATAAATGGGGCATGTTGCTGACTGTGGTAATCCTGATCGCCGGGTTTGGCCTGGCGTCGGATAGCTTCCTTGAACCGACGAACATCATCAACATCCTGCGTTCTATTGCCATCGTCACGGTGATTGCGATTGGCGTGTCGATTTCACTGACCATCGGCGGCTTCGATTTGTCGGTGGGATCTACCGCTTCGCTGGCCAACGCGCTGGTGATCTCACTCTTCGTCTGGCACGGCTTCGGCACCACCGAAGCGATCATCATCACGCTGCTGCTGTGCACCCTGGTAGGGCTTCTCAACAGCTTCCTGATTGTGATTCTGCGCATTCCCGACATGCTGGCTACGCTGGCAACCTTGTTTGTGATTCAGGGCGTGGCGATGACTTACAGTTTCGGCGGTTCGATTACCGAGAATATGGTGATGCCGAGCGGCGATATGGCGGAAGGGACCATTCCGGCGGCGTTTGGCCTGCTGGGTCAGGTTCCGACCATTGTGATCATCATGCTGGTGGTGACGATTGTGGCACAGCTGGCGCTGTCATTGACCAAGCATGGCCGTCGTATGTACGCGTTGGGTGGCAATCCAGAAGCCGCACGCCTTTCCGGTATCCGCACCACGCGCTATCGCGTACTGGCCTATGTGCTGGCGTCACTGCTGGCGGGATTAGGCGGCATTCTGCTGGCATCGCGTATTGGCTCCTCACAGGTCAATGCTGGCAGCGGTTATTTGATGGATGCCGTTGCCGCGGCATGGATTGGCTTCTCGCTGGCCGGTTCCGGCAAACCTAACGCGCTCGGTACGCTGGTGGGCGCAGTGATTCTGGGTGTGTTGCAGAACGGGCTGGTGATGTTGTCCGTGCCTTATTACGCCATGGACATTATCAAAGGCCTGGTGCTGGCTCTGGCCCTGGCGATTACCTACATTCAGCGCCGTTAAGGCGCGTTTACTGAGAAAGAGAACATAATGAAAAAAATTACCCTTTCGCTGCTGGCGTTAAGCCTGCTGAACGCCAGCGCTGCCTTTGCCGATACCGTTACCCCGGTACCTGCAACGATTGCGAATCATGAAGGTCCGGTGCGCATCGCCATTATTCGTAACCTGGGTTCAGACGATAACACCACCCAGTTTATTGCCGGTGCCATTCAGCAAGGTCGCCAGTTAGGCTTTAAAGTCAGTACCTTTCTGAGTAACGGTGATGATGCGCGTTTCCAGGACTTCGTTAACCAGGCGATCAGCCAGAAGTACGACGGCATTATTCTCTCTCACGGCAAAGAACCCTACTCCACCGCCCTGGTGCAACACATTGTGGATGCAGGTATCAAACTGTCTGTGTTTGATACCCCGGTCAATACCCCGATCAATGGCGTGACCGTGACCGCGCAAGATGATGCTTCGCTGGCGCAGGCGTCACTGGGTCAGCTGATCAGTGATTTCCATGGTAAAGCCAATATCATCAAACTGTGGGTGGCAGGATTCCCGCCACAGGAGCGCCGCCAGGTGGTGTATGAGAAGCTGCTGAAAGAGAACCCAGGCATCCACCAGCTGGAATCCATTGGCGCGGTTTCTACCGATGTACAGGGCGACACCGCCAACAAGGTGGGTGCGATTCTGGCGAAATATCCAAAAGGCAAAGTGGATGCGATTTGGGCATCATGGGACGCATTCAGTCAGGGTGCCTATAAAGCGCTGCAGGAGAATGGTCGTACTGAGATCAAGATTTACAGCATCGACGTGTCCAACCAGGATTTGCAGTTGATGCATGAGAAAAACAGTCCATGGGTGCAGACGGTCGCGGTCGATCCAAAAACCATCGGTGCGGTGAATATGCGCCTGGTGGCGAATAAAATCGCGGGTGAAGCCACACCGGCGAGCTACGAGTTCAAAGCGTCTTCCATTTCGCAGCAGTTACTGAATAGCCAGCAAGGGGCCATTAACGTGGCAACGCTGAACAAGATTATTCCGGGCTGGGGTGTGAACAACGATTTTGTGGCACCGTGGTTTGCCACGCTGGAAGCGAAGTACGCTAAGAAGTGATTTAGCTACCGAGTGTTGCACCCTGAAGGGGCATCAAGCCGTCATGCTGGTTAGCTAAGCCAGACTCAAGAAGAGCTGCCGTTTTTACTTTGGCAGCTTTTTTTATGCGTATCAGAAATGGCCTGCGCGGATCTTTGCATCTGAAAGACAGAACACTCGCCGCTGACCCGCATCACGCTGTTTAATCCGCCGCGTTTACCAACCCAACACCAGCTGCCGCTCCAGTTGGGGATCCACCAGCGTCACATGCAAGCCCACCAGTCGCACGCCGCGCCCTGCACGCCGCTCATCCCACGCCTGCTGCGCCACCGCGATCATGTCGTCCTTGTTCAGCACCGGCCAGACATGTTCCTGCGTGGTCTGCTGGAAATCATTAAATTTGAGTTTTACGCCCTGACGCGCGATCTGCTTGTCCGGTCGAATATCGGTTAATCGACGATCCAGCTCGGCATACAGGAAATCGATGATCGCCAGACACTGCTCCCAGCTGTGGATGTCTTCCATCAGCGTGCGTTCAACACCCAGCGATTTGCGTTCGCGCTCCACCACCACATCCCGCTCATCAATGCCGTTACTGCGCTCCCATAGGATGCGACCGAATTTACCAAAGCGTTTCAGCAGTAGCGCCAGATCGGCACGCTGCACATCGGCACAGGTGCGCAGCCCCATCTCTTCCAGCTTTTTCGTTGCGACCTTCCCTACGCCGGGAATCTTACTTAACGGCAGCGTCAGTAAAAAGTCCGGCATCACCTGGGGTGTAATCACATATTGCCCGTTGGGCTTATTCAGATCGGAGGCGATCTTGGCGAGGAATTTGATCGGCGCAATGCCAGCAGAGGCGGTTAATCCGGTTTCACGCAGGATATCGGCACGGATTGCCTGCGCCATCAGCGTCGCTGAGCCCTGACAATGTTCACTGTCAGTCACATCCAGATACGCTTCATCCAGTGAAAGGGGTTCTATTAGTGGGGTATAGCGCGAGAAGATATCGCGGATCTGACGTGACGCCTCTTTGTAGGCGTCGAAGCGTCCGGGTAGTAACTTCAGATGCGGACAAAGCTTGAGCGCCATTGCTGTCGGCATCGCACTGCGCACGCCATATTTACGCGCCGGATAGTTGGCCGTGCTGATCACACCACGCTGCACCCGGCTGCCGCCAATGGCAATAGGGATATCCGTTAATGAAGGATCGTCGCGCATTTCAACTGCCGCGAAAAAGCAGTCCATATCGACATGAATGATTTTGCGCATACGCCCTCCGAATACTGGATAAGTATACAGCACAAAGAAAGTTCGGCAATATATGTCGAGCGACGAATTAAAGTTTACAAAAATCTGGTCGTAATCCCTTTAGGAATGCACCATTTTCACGGACACTGTCTTGATTAAACCTCAGACAATGTTAATGTTGCGCTGCGGTAGCGGATATTTCCGATAATGCAATATCTGGACGCTCAGCGTCATCGTCTCTCTTCACTTCAAGGTACACACAGAATGGGCAGAATCGCATTGTTGCTTGCGATGATTCTTATGCCAGTCCTTAGCTGGGCCATTTCACCAGAGCCAACCCAACCGTCGGCGCCGGTGAGCAAAGAGTTAAAGAAACAATTACTTGGTACCCCTGTTTTTATTCAGATTTTCAAGGAAGAGCGTACGCTGGAACTGTACGGCAAAATCGGTAATGAATATCGTCTGCTGGACAGCTATCGCATTTGTAATTTCTCTGGCGGTTTAGGGCCTAAACGTCGTCAGGGCGATTTTAAAAGTCCGGAAGGGTTTTATAACGTTAAGCTGAACCAGTTAAAACCGGACAGCCGTTTCTACCGCGCGATCAATACCGGATTCCCGAATCAGTACGATCGTGATAAAGGTTATGACGGCAACTATTTGATGATTCACGGTGATTGCGTATCGATTGGCTGCTACGCCATGACCAATGCATCGATGGATGAGATCTTTACTTACGTTAATGCTGCGCTGCGTAACGGCCAGCAGGATGTTCAGATCAACATCTATCCGTTTCACATGACCGACAGCAATATGCAGCGTCATCGCTACTCAACGTACATTAACTTCTGGCGTGAACTGCAGCCGGGTTATGCCTACTTTGAGAAGTACCACGTGCCGCCAACGGTTAACGTGACGACCACAGGTCAATATGCGGTGAACAGCACGCCGGTGATCTCCACACCGGATGCTGCCTCGAAGTCATTCCTGGCGCTCACCCAGGCAAAATAATGCCCACTCGCCTGGCACTATCCGGTGCCAGGTTTCATTCCCAGTCAGCGGCTGTGTCGCAATCACCGTCACCACATCTTTTGGCGTGGTTTGCTGCATAAAATCAATTTCCACATCCTGATCGAGCAATTTGGCTTTGCCAAACGGCGCACGGCGTGTGATCCAGTAGAGATTGGTGGAACAGAACGCCATCAGATAACGGCCGTCCGACAGCAGCATGTTAAACACGCCCTTCTCGCGCATTTCAGCCGCCAGCTCAGCAATGTAACGAAACACCGCCGGCCAGTTACCCGGTGTGCGCGGATAGCGCTCAGACAACTTATGCAGAATCCAGCAAAAGGCTTTCTCGCTGTCCGTTTCGCCTACGGGACGAAACTGCCCGGTCTCCAGCTGCTTGTAGCCTTTCAGCTGTCCGTTGTGCGCGTAGGTCCAGTTACGTCCCCAAAGCTCACGGGTAAACGGATGGGTGTTTTCCAGTGACACTTCGCCGCGGTTTGCCTGGCGGATGTGCGCCACCACGGAATGCGATTTGATCGGGTATTCCTGCACCA
This sequence comes from Pantoea sp. alder81, assembly GCF_020179835.1. Lineage (GTDB taxonomy): Bacteria > Pseudomonadota > Gammaproteobacteria > Enterobacterales > Enterobacteriaceae > Pantoea. Next base: position 228,786 of record NZ_JAIUDA010000009.1, read on the forward strand.
GGCGGGCAATGGGTGAGTTAAAGCTGGGCTGCGGATCTTTAAAGGTGCGGCACCCTTTTCCTTCATAGAACGTGATGCCCCAGCCATCTTTATGCGGCCCGGTTCCGCCGCCACGCTGCACCAGACCGGTAAAACTGAAACAGATGTCCGTGGGGACATTGGCGCTCATCCCGAGCAATTCGCACATAGCAACCGCCTTAAGTCAGAACCTCCCGCGATGGCGGGAGGAACGCGTCATTACTTAACCATCTCTTTTTCGACCAGCAGCATCAGGATGTGAATCACTTTAATGTGAATCTCCTGGATGCGGTCAGCGTAGCCGAAATGCGGCACGCGAATTTCGATATCCGCTGTACCTGCCATTTTGCCGCCATCTTTACCGGTCAGGGTAATCACTTTCATGCCTTTGGCACGTGCCGCTTCGACGGCTTTGATGATGTTCGCTGAATTGCCTGAAGTTGACAGTCCCAGCAGCACATCACCTTCACGGCCGACCGCTTCGAGATAACGCGAGAACACATAGTCATAGCCGAAATCGTTACTCACGCACGAAAGGTGGCTGACATCAGAGATGGCAATCGCCGGGTAGCCAGGACGATTTTCACGGTAGCGACCGGTCAGCTCTTCAGCAAAGTGCATGGCATCACAGTGAGAACCACCGTTGCCACAGGAGAGCACTTTGCCACCCGCTTTGAAGCTATCTGCCAGCAAGACTGCCGCGCGCTGAATCGCGTGAATGTTCGCTTCGTCACTCAGGAACTTATTGAGCGTATCGGCTGCTTCATTGAGTTCTGAGCGAATAATGTCCTGATACATAGGGATGTCCTTTAGAGGAAAGATTTACCCTGCAAGTTTAACGGAATGGGACAAAGCCGCAAAGCGCCCGCATCGGGGAAAAATGCACAGGCTTTGCCGTTCTTGCTCTGTTGGTGTTCAGAGAGTGCGATTTTGTGAGTTCCGTTGTAATTGCGATGTAAACAGATTGCTAAAAAGCAGCCACTGCTCTAAACCTTACTTTATAACAGGTCAGACCTCTTACAACTTACGGAGCGGTTCATTATGTTGCTTGCCTCGATTATCGCGACGCTAATTTTGATTAGCGCCCTCTTTTACCATCAAGTTTCGTTGAAACTGAGCAGTGCCATTTTGCTGCTGTGGACAGCCGGGCTGGCTGCTGCGGGCTTGTGGACGCCATGGCTGCTGCTGCCGCTGGCGATCATCCTGCTGCCTTTCAATCTGCCTGCCATGCGTCGCAGCATGTTCTCCAAACCGGCGCTGCACAGCTTCCAGAAAGTGATGCCGCCGATGTCACGCACGGAGAAAGAGGCGATTGATGCCGGTACCACCTGGTGGGAAGGCGATCTGTTTCGTGGCAAGCCAGACTGGCAGAAGCTACATAACTATCCGCAGCCGCGTTTGACAGAAGAGGAGCAGGCCTTCCTTGAAGGTCCGGTGGAAGAAGCTTGCCGCCTGGCGAACGATTTCGAAATCACCCATGAGCTGGCCGATTTGCCGCCGGAGCTGTGGGCTTATCTCAAGCAGCATCGCTTCTTCGCCATGATCATCAAGAAGGAGTATGGCGGTCTCGAATTCTCAGCCTATGCCCAGGCGCGCGTGCTGCAAAAACTGGCGGGCGTATCCGGGATTCTGGCGATTACCGTGGGTGTGCCGAACTCACTCGGTCCGGGCGAACTGTTGCAGCATTACGGCACCGATGAGCAGAAAGATCACTATTTACCGCGCCTGGCTCGCGGCGATGAAATTCCGTGCTTCGCGCTGACCAGCCCGGAAGCGGGTTCTGATGCCGGTGCGATTCCCGATACCGGCGTAGTGTGCATGGGTGACTGGCAAGGCCAGCAGGTGCTCGGTATGCGCCTGACCTGGAATAAGCGTTACATCACGCTGGCACCGATTGCCACCGTGCTGGGCCTGGCGTTTAAACTCTCCGATCCCGATCACCTGCTGGGTGATACCGAAGAGCTGGGCATTACCTGTGCCTTGATCCCGACGCAAACGCCAGGCGTCGAAATTGGCCATCGTCACTTCCCGCTTAACGTCCCGTTCCAGAACGGCCCGACTCGCGGCAAAGATATCTTTGTGCCAATTGATTTCATCATCGGCGGCCCGGCGATGGCCGGTCAGGGCTGGCGGATGCTGGTGGAATGTCTCTCTGTGGGACGCGGCATCACCCTGCCTTCCAACTCAACAGGCAGCCTGAAGAGCATTGCGCTGGCTACCGGTGCTTATGCGCATATCCGTCGTCAATTCAAAGTCTCTATCGGCAAGATGGAAGGGATTGAAGAGCCGCTGGCGCGTATTGCCGGTAACGCTTACGTGATGGATGCCGCCGCCACGTTGATCACCAGCGGCATTATGCTCGGTGAAAAACCGGCGGTGCTGTCGGCCATCGTGAAGTATCACTGTACCCATCGTGGCCAGCGCGCCATTATTGATGCGATGGATATCGCCGGCGGTAAAGGCATTATGCTTGGCGAAAACAACTTCCTGGCGCGTGCTTACCAGGGCGCACCGATCGCGATTACCGTGGAAGGCGCTAACATCCTGACGCGCAGCATGATCATCTTTGGCCAGGGCGCGATTCGCTGCCATCCGTGGGTACTGGAAGAGATGAACGCCGCTGCGAAAAACGACCTGGTGGCCTTTGACCGTGCCTTGTTCAGCCATATCGGCCATGTGGGAAGCAATAAAGTGCGCAGCCTGTGGCTCGGTTTAACTGGCGGCCGCACCAGCGCGTCGCCAACCCGTGACATCACCCGTCGCTACTATCAGCAGCTGAACCGTCTGAGCGCCAACCTCGCGCTGCTATCAGATGTTTCCATGGCAGTGCTGGGCGGTAGCCTGAAACGTCGTGAACGCATCTCAGCCCGTCTGGGTGATGTGCTGAGCCAGATGTACCTGGCCTCTGCCACACTGAAACGTTATGACGATGAAGGCCGCAACGAAGCCGATCTGCCGCTGGTGCATTGGGGCGTGCAGGATGCGCTGCATCAGGCTGAAGTAGCGATGGACGATCTGCTGCGTAACTTCCCAAATCGTTTAGTGGCTGGCGCACTGCGCATGGTGATCTTCGCCGGTGGCAGACATTGCCCGGCGCCGTCTGACAAACTGGACCACAAGCTGGCGAAACTGCTGCAATTGCCTTCTGCCACCCGTACACGCCTCGGTCGCGGCATGTATCTGACGCCAAGTGAACACAACCCAGCCGGTCTGCTCGAGCAAGCTCTGCAGGATGTGATGGCGGCAGAAGTGATTCATGAACGTCTCTGTCAGCAGCAGAAAAAACATCTGTCGTTTACTCAACTGGATCTGCTGGCACAGCGTGCACTGAAGGAGGGCTGGATTGATGAGAGCGAAGCCAAAGTGCTGACGCGCGCAGAAGCCAGTCGTCTTAAAGCCATTAACGTGGATGAGTTTGTGCCAGAGGCGCTGGCCTCGCCGAAGCCGCAAGAGAAAGGCGCCACGCGTGCCAGTGAAGCGGCATAAAACAAAAAAGCCTCCTGATGGAGGCTTTTTTTTGTCAGGCTCAAACGGCCTGACGAATCCGTGCAATCAGCGCATCGACATCTGCAACATGATCCGCCGCCAGAATCAGCGTACGTCCTAAGGTAATGCAGTTACGGATACATTCGGTGCGCATCGTGTCATCGCCAATCTGTTTAAAATCGGCCACGTGCGACATGCCCACGGTGCGGCGAATCAGCTCTGTTCCACAATAGCCAATGGTGTCACTCCATACTTTACGCAGGAAGGCTTCGGCATAACCCGGATACGCCAGCGCCACATCGGCGGTTTTAGCGTGTGCCAGTTCGAGGAAGCGGCTGGAGAACTGCGTCCAGACTTCATGCACATCGCTCAGACGACGTTCGCGCCCTTCTGCCGCCTCACGTGGAGCCAACAGGCCCGGCAGGCAGCAGTAGTTGATCAGCAGGTTGCCAATCGCGCTGCCGATATCAAAGCCAATCGGACCGAAATAGCCAAACTCCGCGTCGATCACCTTCAGGCTACCATCGGCCACAAAGATGGAACCGCTGTGCACATCGCCGTGCAGCAAGGCTTCGGCATCGGCGAAGAAGCGGTGCTTCAGCCCGGCAACGGCGATTTTTAATGCATCGTCGGTGCGCAGGCTGACCACCAGCGATTCGAGCGCGGCCGTATATTTGTTGCGCTCGTGATCGGTGAACGGATCGTTGAAGAACAAGTCTTCGGTGATTTCGCACATTTCCGGATTGATGAAACGCGCCACTTCAGCCTTTTTCTTGTGCGGGTGCAGGAAGAAATCAGAAGTATGGAACAGCGTCTGCGCCAGATATTCGCCCAGTTGGCGACCGGCTTCAGGGTAATATGCGCCATTCACTAACTCGCCGCGCCAGATGCGATGGCTGGAGAGATCTTCCATCACCATCACCGCCAGTTCGGCATCGTAATGGGTGACGTTAACCGTGTGCTCCGGGCAGTGTTTGTAGTGCTCGACCAGGGTCTGAGCTTCAAGACGTGCGCGATCCAGCGTTAATGGCCAGGACTCTCCTACGCAACGCACGTACGGCAGCGCTTGTTTCACCACTACACGGCTCTGACCCTGGTTATCAAAAATCTTGAAGACGAGGTTGAGATTGCCATCACCGATTTCCTCTGCGCTGACCAGCGTTGACGGATCGTCGACACCGCCAAATTTTTGAGCATATTCCACAGCATCAGCAGCGGTGAAGGTACGGTATTGTGACATTGCCTGTTCCTCGACATTCGATAGTAATAAGCCGTTTGGACGTCTATACATCCGTCAAGCATGTTGGCACAATAGCCGCTATTAACGCAACAGGGATTTCACACCATGCAAGCACTTCGTACCACCAGCCTTGAGGTCCGCGATAACCAACTGTGGATCCTCGACCAGCAGGCACTGCCACAACAACAAAATTGGCTGCCTGCGCACACCGTTGGCCAGTTAGTCGATCACATTCATGCGCTGCGCGTGCGCGGTGCGCCACTGATTGGTCTCTCTGCCAGCCTGCTGCTCGCTCTGCTGGGCGAACAAGGTGAAAGCCGCGCGGCGTTGGCGGAAGCGCTGGAGGTGTTGCGCGCGGCGCGCCCCACGGCGGTGAACCTGATGAACAATCTGGATCGCATGAAGTTAGCGCTGGCGGAGAGCGATCACGTCAGCGCCCTGAGCGCCGAAGCGTTGCGTCTGGTGGCGGAAGATAAACTGCTGTGTGACAACATTGCCCGCGCCGGTAGCGCGCTGGTCAAGCCGGGTAGCCAGCTGCTGACACACTGCAACACCGGCGGCCTCGCCACCGCAGGCGTCGGTACGGCACTGGGTGTGATTGCTCACGCGCATCAGCAAGGCTTAGTGAAAAACGTCTGGGTGGATGAAACGCGTCCGCTTTTGCAGGGCGGCCGTTTAACCGCGTGGGAACTGGGCGAGCTGAACATTCCGTATCAACTGATTACGGATTCGATGGCAGCAAGTTTGATAGCGCGCGGTGTGGTCGATGCGATTTGGGTCGGCGCGGATCGCATTGCCGCCAACGGCGATGTCGCTAATAAGATCGGCACCTACAGCCTGGCAGTACTGGCGCATTATCACGGCATTCCGTTCTATGTTGCGGCGCCGCACACCACGCTGGATCGCCTCTGCCCGAATGGCGATGCCATTCCGATTGAGCAGCGCGCCGCCAGTGAAGTGACCGGCGTATCCGGCAGTTTTGGTAGCGTGCAGTGGGCACCGGAGAATGCAGCCGTGTTTAACCCGGCGTTCGATGTCACGCCAGCAGCCTTGATCAGTGGTTGGGTGTTAGATACCGGCGTGGTGACGCCAGAACAGGTTATGGCTGGGATTTTTCAGCCTTAGAGCGCCTTGAGAATAGCGGCCTGGGATGGCGTATCCTGTGCTTTACCGTGCGCAATAAATAAAAAGGTCGCCATAAATGGCGACCCTACGATGACGTGCCCATATTGTCAGATGCACCATGAACGGCGACCTTGTGATGGCTTATCCCATTTCGCCGTGTGCGCATTTATGCGCACCGTTCGTCAAGCCAGGCGGGGATAAGCTTCCGCAATGTTGTCACCAGTGAAGTTGGCGATCCAGCCTTCATGGTTATCGAAAATACGAATCGCGGTGAAGTGCGGCTCAGAGCCCATATCAAACCAGTGCGCCGTGCCTTCCGGCACTGAAATCAAGTCGTTCTTTTCGCACAGAATCTGATACACCTCATCGCCGATATGCAGGCAGAACAGACCCGAACCTTCGACGAAGAAACGCACTTCATCTTCGCTGTGCGTGTGTTCATTGAGGAACTTTTCACGCAGCGTCGTTTTGTTTGGGTTGTCTGCACGCATGCTCAGCACATCCCAGCTCTGATAACCCTTCTCTGCCACCAGACGGTCAATTGCGTGTTGATAGGCTTTGATCACCGTCTCCGCGTCAGGATCTTTACCCAGATCGCGATCCGCTTCCCAACGCTCAAAACGCACGTTTTTGGCATTCAAACGCTCACGAATGGCGTCGGCATCAGTACTGTGCCACAACGGCTGGCTGGCTTCGGTATCGCTAAAGATGGTCAGTGCACTCATGTTAAATCGACTCCGGTTTAATCTGGGAAAAATCATTCACCTGATGATGACGACTGACGTTATCCGCCTCGCCACGAATTAACTGCATTGTATGCCAGCCCGCTTCTGCCGCCGCATCGAGTTCCTGATGAATATCAGACAGGAACAGCAGCGATGAAGGCGCCAGGCCGATGTGTTCGGCAATATTGTGATACGACTGCGTTTCACGCTTGGCGCCGACGGCGGTATCAAAATAGCCGCTAAACAGCGAGGTTAAATCACCTTCATCGCTGTAGCCAAATAACAGTTTCTGCGCGGGCACCGATCCCGAGGAATATACATACAGCGCGATGCCCTGCTGCTGCCAGCGTTCAAAGGCAGTTAACACATCGGGATAGAGATGTCCGGTGAACTGGCCTTCAACATAACCGGCGCGCCAAATCATGCCCTGCAAGGCTTTCAGGCCAGGAGATTTGCGATCTTCATCGATATAACCGATCAGCGTGGCGATCACCTCATCCAGCGATGCCTGTGGCGCCGCAGATTCTTCACGCACCGCATTCAGCGCTGCAATCACTGACTCATCGGTTTGGTTATTACGTACAAATGCCGCCAGATGCTGACGTGCATACGGAAACAGAACGTTGTGGACGAACTGAATATCGCTGGTGGTGCCTTCAATATCGGTAACAATCGCGCGAATCATTGGGTCTCCAGCAATCGACGTTGCAGTTCACATTCAAACAGGAATTCCAGCCCTTCCAGGTGGCGGCGCGCTTCGTTGACGTCCTTGCCCCAGCAGGTCAAACCATGGCCACGCAGCAGGAAGGCATACCGCAATGGCGTGTCCGCCGCAAAGGCTTCAATACGCTGCGCCAGTGCCTCAATATCCTGATCGTTATCAAACAGGGGAATGGCAATAGTATTTAAGTGAGTATCCTGACCGGCGAGGGTTTTCTGCATCTCGTAGCCGCTGAGCAACAGCGCACTGCCCTTCTCTACACGCGACAGCACGGTGGAATTCACCGTATGGGTATGCAGTACAGCCCCGGCTTGCGGGAACAAGCGATAAATCAGGGTATGCAGCCCGGTTTCCGCCGACGGTTTTCGCCCGGAAGGCACGCTGTTAGTCGCGATCTCCACCTGAATGAAGTCATCTCGCGTCAAACTGCCTTTATCTTTGCCCGATGCGCTTAGCAGGCAGTACTCCGCGTCCTGGCGAACAGACATATTGCCGCCCGTCGCGGGTGCCCAGCCTTTAGCGCCAATCCAGTGGCAGGCGGCCACCAAATGTTCCAGTGGGAGAAAATCCGTCATAGTGAAGGTGAGGCTCCGCAGGTTGTTTTAGACGTCTAAGCGTCTCGATTGCCAAATATTAGCATCCTGTGTAGAGTGGCAGCAATACAGGGTTTCTCCGCATCGACATTCGCGCTTAAGGCCACCTAATAATGACGCAGCTCAACCTGATTCCCGAGAGCAAATTACCGGCGCTCGGCACCACTATTTTTACGCAAATGAGCGCCCTTGCCGCGCAGTTCAACGCCATCAATTTATCACAGGGATTTCCAGATTTTGACGGTCCACAATATTTACAGGATCGTCTGGCCTATCATGTGAGCCAGGGCGCAAATCAATATGCGCCTATGACGGGTGCGTTACCACTACGTGAAGCGATTGCTGATAAAACTGCTGAACTTTACGGTCACACTCCCGATGTTAACAGTGATATCACTGTAACCGCAGGTGCGACCGAAGCACTGTATGCCGCGATTACGGCGCTGGTTCGTCCCGGCGATGAAGTGATCTGCTTTGATCCCAGCTATGACAGTTACGCACCTGCTGTGCAACTGGCCGGTGGCGTGCTGAAGCGCATTGCATTACAGCCACCGGGCTTCCGCGTGGACTGGCGCGAATTCCGCAGCCTGCTAAGCGCGAAAACCCGCCTGGTGATTCTGAACACGCCGCACAATCCTTCCGCGACCGTATGGCGTAAAAGCGATTACGCCGAGCTATGGCAGGCCATCGCCGAGCAGGAAATCTATGTGCTGAGCGATGAAGTTTACGAGCACATCTGTTTCGATGAAGAGGGTCATGCCAGCGTGTTGGCTCATGCTGAGCTGCGCCAGCGCGCGATTGCCGTCTCATCATTCGGTAAGACCTTCCATATGACCGGCTGGAAAGTCGGCTATTGCATCGCGCCTGCGGCGATCAGTGCGGAAATCCGCAAAGTGCACCAGTATCTGACCTTTTCGGTGAATACCCCGGCGCAGTTGGCGATTGCCGATATGCTGCGTCAGGAGCCGGAACACTATCGTGATCTGCCGGCCTTCTATCGCGAACGCCGCGATTGCCTGGTAGAAGCGCTAGCGGGTAGCCGCTTCAGTGTCTTGCCGTGCGAAGGGACCTACTTTGTGCTGCTGGATTACAGCGCCATTTCCGATCTGGATGACGTGAGTTTCTGCCAGTGGCTGACCAAAGAAGTCGGCGTGGCGGCGATTCCGCTGTCGGTATTCTGCGCCGATCCGTTCCCGCACAAACTGATTCGCCTGTGCTTTGCCAAACAGCCAGCGACCTTAATCGCCGCAGCGGAGCGCTTATGTCAGCTTTGAAAATCACCGTTTTACAGGAAACCCTGAGCTGGATGGATGGCGAAGCCAACCTGCACCACTTTGATGGGGTATTGAAAGGCATTGAAGGTCGCGATCTGATTCTGCTGCCCGAAATGTTCACTACCGGCTTTGCGATGGAAGCGGCAGAAAGTTCCCTGCCGCAGGAGCAGGTGATTGAGTGGCTGTACGGCCATGCGAAAACCAGCAATGCTTTAGTCGGTGGCAGCGCGGCCATCCAGACTGAAAAAGGCGCCGTGAACCGTTTTCTGCTGGTTGAGCCAAATGGCACTGTTCATCAGTATGACAAACGCCATCTGTTCCGCATGGCGAATGAGCATGAACACTATGTCGCGGGCGATAAGCGTGAAGTGTTCACCTGGCGCGGCTGGCGCATTCTGCCGCAGATTTGCTACGACCTGCGTTTCCCGGTGTTCTCTCGCAATCACAATGATTACGATCTGGCGCTGTACGTTGCCAACTGGCCTGCACCGCGTGCGCTGCACTGGCAGTCACTGCTGTTAGCGCGTGCGATTGAAAACCAGGCGTATATCGCCGGTTGCAACCGCGTCGGCAGCGATGGCAACAGCCATCAATACAGCGGTGACAGCCGGATTATTTCGCCATTGGGCGAGATTCTGGCCGCAGGCGAGCCTTTCGCCCGCGCCCGTCTGGATGCTGAATTGTCACTGGACGATCTGCAAGCCTACCGCGAACGCTTCCCCGCGTGGCGCGATGCCGATGGCTATACGTTGAAGTAAACGTCTTGCCGCGTCTTTCTGGTGCGGCTTCCTCTCTTTTTCAATTTTTTGTTTCCACATTGGAAACACCCCTGACTTCGGCTACAATGTTTCCATGTTGGAACATGCCGAGGGAATGATGCACGTTATTTCAAGGAAGATGTTTGCTGAGGCTGCACTGCGTTTTCCCAATGATGCAGCAGCGCTGGACGCGACATACCGCACTTTACATGGCAGGGATTTTGCCGATCCTGAAGCGCTTAAAGATTTCTTTCCAAGCCTGGACCGCATGAAGTATCGGGTGAAATGGTGGGTAATCAATATTGGTGGCAACAATCTTAGGTTGATGTTTTTCGCCGACTTTATCGCGGGACGCATTTTCATCAAGCACATTATTACCCATGCTGAATACGACAAATTAGTTAAGTTCTATCGGGAGAACAAAGAATGATCGCCGAAGCTATTCAGGCCTCAGATAACCTGATTAAAGCCGTCCCCCTGCTTGGCGGCAGTCAATCGAAAGCAGATTATGAGCAAGCGCTAGAGCTGGTTGAGTATTTGGTTGAACATCAGCCTTCTCATCCGCTGATTGATATGCTGACGGAGAAAGTTGCGAAATACGAAGAGCATGCGCCGGAGTTTGCCGCCTTTAATGCGCGAATGAAAACACTTCCGGGCGGTGTTGCGCTGCTACGTGTTTTGATGGATCAACACGATTTAAACCAGTCATCTTTCACTCAGGAAATTGGTCAGCGTTCTTATGTTAGCCGTATTTTGAAAGGTGAACGTAAGTTAACGGATAAGCATAAAGCTGCGCTGGCAAAACGCTTTAACGTGCCGTTTGAGGCATTCCGCGAAGATTAAACAGAAAAAAGCCGCAGCATGTCACCGCTGCGGCTTGAGTTTGATTACAGCTCGAAGCGATCCAGATTCATCACTTTGGTCCATGCTGCCACGAAGTCATTAACGAACTTCTGTTTGGCATCGCCGCTGGCGTAGACTTCAGCCAACGCGCGCAGGATGGCGTTGGAACCAAATACCAGATCGGCACGCGTGGCGCTGAACTTCACTTCACCGCTGGCACGATCGCGGCCTTCGAACAGCTCGGCGCTCTCATCGGTGGCGCGCCATGCGGTGCGCATATCCAGTAGGTTGACGAAGAAGTCATTGCTCAATACGCCGACACGATCGGTGAACACACCATGCTGACCGCCGTCGAAGTTGGTGCCCAACACACGCAAGCCGCCCAACAGCACCGTCAGTTCTGGCGCACTCAGGGTCAGCTGTTGCGCTTTATCCAGCAGCAGGGTTTCAGTAGATGAACCACCGGCAATGCGGCGATAGTTACGGAAGCCATCGGCCAGCGGTTGCAGCACGTCGAACGACTCGACTTCAGTTTGATCCTGACGCGCGTCCACACGGCCCGGCGTAAACGGCACTTGCACCGCCACTCCCGCTGCGGCGGCAGCCAGTTCAATGCCCACGCTGCCCGCCAGTACGATGATATCGGCCAATGACGCTTTGCCAGACTCTTGCTGAATTTTCTGCAGGGTTGGCAGCACATCGTGAACCACGCTAGCATTCACCGCCCATGTGTTTTGCGGTGCCAGTGCCAGACGTGCACCGTTCGCGCCGCCACGTTTATCGCCGCCACGGAAGGTCGATGCCGAAGCCCAGGCAGCCGAAACCAATTGGCTCACGCTCAGGCCGGATGAGGCAATCTTCGCTTTCAGATCGGTGATTTCATCTGCGGTTGGCTGATGCGTCGCAGCTGGCAACGGATCCTGCCAGATCAGATCTTCTTTCGGCACTTCAGGACCGATGTAACGCGCTTTTGGCCCCATATCGCGGTGGGTCAGTTTGAACCAGGCGCGAGCAAAGGCTTCATTAAAGGCCTGTGGATCGTTGAGGAAGCGGCGAGAGATCTTGCCGAACTCTTCGTCGAAGCGCAGCGTCAGATCGGTCACCAGCATAGTGGGCTTACGCTTCTTCTCGGGATCGAACGGGTCTGGAATGATCGCTTCAGCATCGACCGCTTCGAACTGGATCGCGCCAGCCGGGCTGTGCGTCTGCACCCATTCGTATTTGAACAGGTTCTCAAAGAAGTAGTTGCTCCACTGAGTCGGCGTCTGCGTCCACACCACTTCCAGGCCGGAGGTGATGGCATCCGCACCGGCACCGCTGCCGTAGCTGCTGTTCCAGCCCAAGCCCTGCGCTTCCAGCGGTGAGGCTTCGGGATCGACACCGACGTGGCTGGCAGCGGCCGCACCGTGGGTTTTGCCCAACGTATGACCACCCGCAATCAGCGCGACGATCTCTTCATCGTTCATGCCCATGTTGCCGAAGGTGGCGCGGATAGCAGGTGCAGCTGATTTAGGATCGCCGCTGGCTTCCGGGCCTTCTGGGTTGACGTAAATCAGGCCCATTTCGGTGGCACCGACGGGTGCGTTGGCCAGACTTTCTGGATGACGATGTGCCAGCCACTCGGTCTCGTTACCCCAATCCACATCCAAATCCGGTTCCCAGACATCTTCACGTCCAGCACCAAAGCCGAAGGTGCGGAAGCCTGCGTTCTCCAGCGAGACGTTACCCGCGAGGATATAAAGGTCGGCCCAGGAAATTTTCTGACCGTATTTTTGCTTCACCGGCCACAGCAGGCGACGCGCTTTATCGAGGCTGACGTTATCTGGCCAGGAGTTAAGCGGTGCAAAACGCTGCTGGCCACGGCCTGAACCGCCACGTCCATCAACGGTACGATAGGTGCCGGCACTGTGCCACGCCATGCGAATGAACAGCCCAATATAGCTGCCCCAGTCGGCTGGCCACCAGGATTGAGAATCGGAGAGGATGGCGCGGATATCGGCTTTTAGCGCCGGATAATCCAGCTTGCTGAACTCGTCGCGGTAATTGAAGTTTTCACTGAGGGGATTGGAACGGTTGGAGTGCTGATTTAGCAGATCGACACGTAACATATTCGGCCACCAGTCGCGGTTAGATGTCCCGCTCCCCGCGCCGCGTGCCAGTACGCTTTTTTCTTCAGACGCCCCATGATGAAAAGGGCATTTGCCTGAGGCTGCTACATTATCGTTATTATCTTGCGTGCTCATTTTTCGGCTCCGTTTGCTTCACATTGTCCGGTAAAGATAACCGCACATTGTGAAAGAATATATTTGGATGAACCGAAGGTTTTGATAGTTCCTGTCTTTCAAGCGCAGCGTGTGACATGCCGCACAGATAGTAGGGATTTGTCGCCTAATCAACTACCGCGATAAGTCGACCACGACCAGGGTGAAATCAGGAACGGCAGATGATAGTGGCTGCCCGCAGAGCCAATCACAAAATCAATCTGCGCGCTGACGTACAGCGCATCACGTCCGTCAGCCGCGAAATAGTCACCGATCTCTGCGGTCAATCGATAGTGGCCCGGCGCTAACGGCTCTGGGGTTAGATCTTTGATGCGGCCATCGCTGTCAGTGTCGCCTTCCGCGATCGGCAGCCAGCCTTCCGGGCTGTTCTGTTCCAGCGAAATGGCCACGCCGATCGCCGGTTTGCCCAGCGCGGTGTCCAGAACGTGCGTGGTAATGGTGCTCATACGATGCTCTCCTTAAGCCGTAACAGGGTGATTTCACGCAGTTGCAACAGCGCTTCCTGCTGCTCTGTCTCGACATCATTGTTGAGCCTGCGCTGCAATTCCGCCAGCATCTCCTCGCCAGTGCGTCCTTTAGCACGAATTAAAAACACCCGGCCAAAGCGCTGCTCGTAGGATTGATTGCCCGCCAGCATGGCAAACTGCAGCGCGCCATTGGCCTGCTGCATCGCCGACTGTTCATTGCGTGACAGTGCCGCCTCTTTGCCCGCGCCCGCAGTTTTTTCGCCAATGCGCGGATGTGCGCTCAGGGCCTGTTCCAGCTCGGCACCCTGCCACTCCTGCGCCAGACGATCGGCTGTGCTGTGGAGCACCGACAGATCGTGGAAAGGTCTTGCGGCGACCACCGCCTGCTGCCAGGCGGGAATCGCGACGCAGTGCGCTATCGCAGCCTGCGCCTCGGTAGCAGAAGCCTGATTAAAGTTTGCCAGATCCATGCTGCCACTCCTTTACGCCTGTGCCAGATCGCACACCGCTTGCAGATAGGCCTGCACGCCATGCGCCACGTCAGCCGTTTGCACCGATTCCGCCGGATGATGGCTGATACCGCGATGGTTACGCACGAATAACATGCCTACTGGCCAGCGATCCGCGATAGCAATGGCATCGTGGCCTGCTCCGCTTGGCAATGACACACTGCGCCCTTGCACCGTTTCCACCGCGTGGCTCAAGGCCTGCTGCAAGCGTGCATCACAAGCGGTAGCGGCAATACGGTAGTACTCGTTCGAGGTGAAGGTCAGGCCACGACGCAGCGCAATCGCTTCAGCCTGCGTTAACAACATGGATTGCAGACGCTCCAAAGGCTCATCCTGCGGCCCACGCACATCCAGAGACAACTGCACTTCACCGGGAATGACGTTAACGGCACCCGGCAAGCAGCTCAGCGTGCCAACGGTGGCCACCAGCTGCGTATCTTGCTCAGCCGTGGTGTGCTCAATAAACACCATCCACTCAGCGGCTGCGGCCAGCGCGTCTTTACGATGCGCCATCGGCACGGTACCGGCATGGCCCGCTTCGCCGATAAAGCTGCAATTCAGACGACGTGCGCCGTTAATGGCGGTGACCACGCCGAGCGCCAGATCTTCTTGTTCCAGACACGGCCCCTGCTCGATATGCAGCTCAAGGTAGGCTGCAATGTCGTTGACGTCACGCGCCGCCTGCATAATCTTCGCTGCATCTAAGCCAATATCCTGCATCGCTTCGGCAACGGTAATGCCATTACCATCGGGATGCGTCACCCAACTCTCCGGCCAGGTGCCGGTAATGCCACGGCTGCCCAGCAGCGTGATGCCAAAGCGCGTGCCCTCTTCATCACCGAACCCAACAATTTCAATCGCCAGTGGTAAACGCTGTTGGCGATCGTGCAGCCACTGCACGGTTTCAATGGCGCTGAGCACACCCAGCATGCCGTCATAGCGCCCGGCATTGCGCACGGTGTCAAGATGCGAACCCAGCAGAAGGGCCTTGGCACCAGGTTCTGCTGATTCATAACGCCCGCAAATATTGCCGACAGCATCTTGCCAGGTCATCATGCCAGCCGCCTGCATCCACTCCGCCACGCGGCCATTGGCACGCAGTTGTTCAGGCGACAAGTAAACGCGCGTCAGGCCATCTTCACTTTCACTGATTTCAGCCAGGGCATCGCAGCGCGCCATGACACGGGTGGCGGCAGATTGCGCCTCGCTGGCGGTCATCAGGCTGTTGCTCATGCGTGACTCCCGTAATGATCCCAGGCGGCCTGCAACGCTGCACCTTGTGTCGAACGGTAACCCACATGGTTCAGCACCGCTTCCAGCGCGCTCAGCGTTTGCATCACACAGTCTTTACGTGCGTTGTAGCCCATGGTGCCGATGCGCCACACTTTGCCGTGCAGTGGGCCAAACGAGGTGCCGATCTCAATCCCGAAATCTTCCAGCACCAGCTTGCGCACCTGATCGCCATTTACGCCCTGCGGGATCACCACGCCGAGCACGTTGTTCATTTTGTATTTCAGGTTACCGAAGGTTTCGAGACCCATGCCCTGAATGCCCTTCAGCATTGCATCGCCGTGCAGCTTGTGACGCGCAATGCCTTTATCCAGCCCTTCCTGCATCATCAAACGCGCGCACTCACGTGCACCAAACAGCGCGGTGGTGGCTTCGGTGTGATGGTTGAGGCGCTCCGGGCCCCAGTAATCCATGATCATGCCGAGATCGAAATAGTTGGAGTAGATCATCTCGTCATCGCCGTCCTGATGATCCGCAGTACGAATCCCCTCTTCCACGCATTTGCGTTTACGGATCACGGCTTCCATCTTCGCACTGAGTGTGATCGGCGAGGTGCCAGAAGGACCACCAAGACATTTCTGCATCCCGGCGGATACCGCGTCCAGGCCCCACGCATCGGTTTCCAGGGCGTTGCCGCCAATCGACGCGGTGGCGTCGGTATAAAACAGCACGCCATATTTCTGGCAAATAGCGCCCAACTCTTCCAGCGGTTGCAGCATGGTGGTGGAGGTATCACCCTGCACCGTCAGCAACAGACGCGGCTGCACTTTCTTGATCGCATCTTCGATCTGATCCGGAGTGAACACTTCACCCCACGGCACTTCAATGGTGTGCACTTCCGCGCGGCAGCGGCGGGCGATTTCACACAGCAGATGACCAAAGCGACCAAACACCGGCACCAGCACTTTGTCACCTGGACGGATGGCTGAGAGCAGAATGGCTTCGATACCGGCGCGTGAGGTGCCGTCGATCAACAGGGTCCAGCGGTTTTCGGTGCGGAATACGCCACGGTACAGTGCCATCACTTCATTCATGTAGTGCGTCATCGCCGGATCGTACTGACCCAGCAGCTGGCTCGACATGGCGCGTAACACGCGCGGATCGGCGTTGATCGGCCCCGGTCCCATCAGCAGGCGTTGTGGCGGATTGATTTGCGAAAACTGACTGATATCCATGTTGTATTCCTTTATTGAAAACTTAGAGACGCACGGTGGAGATAAACTGCTTCAGCTCGGCGGTCTGCGGATTGGCGAACAGCGTTTTGCTGTCGCCCTGCTCCCAGACGCGTCCCTGATGCATAAACACCACGCGGTCGCCCACATCACGGGCGAAGTTCATTTCATGGGTGACGAGGATCAGCGTCATACCTTCGGCAGCCAGCTGCTCCAGTACTTTCAGCACTTCGCCCACCAGCTCAGGATCGAGCGCCGAGGTGATCTCATCACAGAGTAAAACTTTGGGCTGCATCGCCAGCGCACGGGCAATCGCCACACGCTGCTGCTGACCACCGGATAAATTGGCCGGATAGTAGTTGATGCGCTCACCGAGGCCGACTTTCTCCAGCATTTGCGTCGCCAGTTCGCGGCATTCGGCTTCACTTTTCTTCAACACCCGACGCGGCGCGAGCATGACGTTTTCCAGCGCGGTCATGTGTGGGAACAGGTTGAAGTTTTGGAACACCATGCCCACTGAGCGGCTGATTTCGCGCGCCTGGGATTCACGGTCAGTAATTGTCATGCCGCCGAGTTTAATGCTGCCATCCTGATAGCCTTCCAGTCCATTCATGCAACGTAGCAAGGTACTTTTACCGGAGCCGCTGCGGCCGATGATCGAGATCACCTCGCCGTTGTCGATATCCAGATCGACACCTTTCAGAACGTGGTTATCGCCGTAGTACTTCTGGACCTGATTAATGGTGATGAGCGGCATTGAATTTTTTCTCCAGGTACTGGCTGTAACGCGACAGCGGATAACACATCAGGAAGTAACCCAGCGCCACCAGGCCAAACACCTTGAAGGGCTGATACGTCACGTTGTTCAAAATGGTGCCGGCTTTGGTTAGCTCGACGAAACCGATAATCGATGCCAGCGCGGTGCCTTTGATCACCTGCACGGCAAAACCCACGGTTGGCGCGATGGCGATGCGAATCGCTTGCGGTGCCACGACGCGAAACAGCGTTTGACCAAAGCTCAGACCGAGGCAGCGTGAGGCTTCCCACTGCCCTTTAGGCAGAGCACGAATGCTGCCGTGCCAGATATCCACCAGAAACGCGCTGGTGTAGAAGGTTAATGCCAGCGAAGCGGCGGTCCAGGGCGCGACATCGATGCCAAACAGTCCGACGCCAAAGAAGGCGAGGAACAGCTGCATCAGCAGCGGCGTGCCCTGAAACAGCTCGGTGTAACAGCGAATCAGGCGCGTCAACCATGGGCGTTTCAGCAGACGCAAAAACAGCAATGGCAAGGTCACCAGCGTGCCGCCGAAAAAGGCCACCAGCGACAGTAAAATCGTCCAGCGCGCTGCCAGCAGCAGGTTGCGCAGGATGTCCCAGTCAGTAAAGGTTGTCATGCGGGCTGCGCTCCAAACCATTTACGCCCCAGCGCCAGCAGCAGCTGTCGCATGGCAATCGACAACACCAGATAGATCAGCGTGGTCACGAAATAGACTTCAAAACTCAAAAAGGTGCGCGACTGAATCAGGTTGGCGGCGAAAGTCAGCTCTTCGTACGACACCTGCGACACCACCGACGAACCCAGCATCACGATAATGCACTGACTTACCAGCGCCGGATAAATACGCTGCAGTGAGGGCGGCAGGACCACGCGGATAAAGGTCTGAGTGCGGGATAAACCCAGCACCCGTCCTGCTTCCCACTGCCCTTTCGGCGTGACCTGAATCCCGGCACGAATAATTTCAGTGCTATAAGCGCCAAGGTTAATCAACATCGCCAGCAGCGCTGCTTCGCCCGCCGTCAGTTTCAGACCAAGATTGGGCAAACCAAAGACGATAAAAAACAGCTGTACCACGAATGGCGTGTTACGGATCAGCTCGACATAAACGCCCCAGAGGCGACTCGCCCAGCTCGGTTTGCCACTGCGCAGTGCCGCGCCGAGAATTCCCAGACTCACCCCGCCCACCGTGGCGAGCACCGTTATCTGAATCGTGACCCACAGCCCTGCCAGCAACTCTGGCCAGTGCGGCCAGAGATCTGCAAAGTTAAGTTGCCCAATCATTGCGTTATGCGCCGAGATTGGCTGGCAGTGGGGCTTTCAGCCACTCTTCTGACAGTTTGTTCAGCGTGCCGTCTTTAATGCCCTGCTCAATCAACGCATTCACTTTGTCTTTCAGCGCCGGTTCATCTTTCTTCAGACCGATAAAGCACGGTGAATCCTTCAGCATGAACTGCGGCACCGGTGCTTTTTCTGCGTTCTGACGCGCAATCGCGGCGACCACGAGGTTACCCGTCGCCACATACTGCACCTGACCTGACAGGTAAGCTGACAGCGTGGTGTTGTTATCTTCATAACGTTTCACCTGCGCATCTTTTGGCGCCACATCGCTCAGCACCATGTCTTCCACCGCGCCACGCGTCACACCAATCGATTTACCGCTTAACGCTGCAGCATCTTTCAGTGGCTCACCTTTCGGGCCAAACACCCCAAGGAAGAACGGCGCGTAAGCACGGCTGAAATCGATCACTTTCTCACGCTCGGCATTTTTGCCCATGCTGGAGATCACCAGATCCACTTTATCGGTCTGCAGATAGGGCACGCGGTTGGCGCTGGAAACCGGCACCAACTGCAACTTCAGTTTCATCTGCTTCGCGAGGTATTTCGCCATGTCGATGTCATAGCCTTGTGGCTGTAAATCAGTCCCTACCGAACCAAACGGCGGAAAGTCCTGCGGTACCGCAACACGGATGACGCCACGTTTCTGCATGTCCTGCAGCTGATCGGCCATCGCACTGCCAACCTGTGCCATCAGCAATGCTGCGCCTGCGACTGCCAGTAAAACTTTTTTCATTATGCACCCCGGTGAGTTTATCGTGAAACAAAAGATTCTTGATAAAACGATTTGCAACTAATGTGCCAACCACAGGGTGCGAAGAGTAAAGGGAAGAAAAACGAATAAACACGGAGCTTAAGGCGAGAAAAACGGGCATTACGCCCGTATTAAAATCCGATCAAAAAAGGTGCAAAGCACCAAATTGGTGCCCACTATCGGTGTTCCAGTTCATCCAGGTGCTGATAAAGATCGGCAATTTGATGAATGCGCTGGCGACCTTGCGACAGCATCTCATGCAGCAGTGCATTCGCCAGCAGGTTGATCAAACTCATCGCCGATGCGTAGCTATCAAAGGCAGAAACGCTGTCGAGCGGCGCACACAGCTGCCATTGTGCCAGAGTGATTATGCCCTGCGCCTGCGGCTCGCACAGTGCCAGCACCGGAATATTGCTCTGCTGCAGTTGCTGCATCAGCGGGCGGATAATGCGTGGACGGCGGCGGAAGGCCATCACCACCACGATATCTTCCGGTGTGATATCCACCAGCTCCTCACCCAACGTCTGGCCGGGCTGCGGCAACACATGCACCTGCGGGCGCGCCTGCATCAGCTGCTGACGGAGGTGCAATGCCACCGGATAAGCATTGCGCATGCCGATAATAAATACGCGCTTTGCTGTACCCAGCGCCTGAATCACTTCACCAAACTGTTGCGGATCAATGCTATTGACCCACTGCGTCAGGTTAGCCATCTCCTGCTTATAGTGACGTGACAACAGGGTATTGCCCTGTACCGCATCACGGTTGTCGGTTAACGGCATGCCGCTCTGACGCAGCACACGCAACTCGTCCCGCATATCCTTGTATTTCTCATAGCCCAGACGTTTAAACAGGCGGCTGACTGTCGCCTTTGATACCCCGCTCAGCCGCGCCAGCTCTGCACTGTTGTAGCTGATCAGGTCATCAAAATGGTCAAACACAAAGTCGGCAATGCGCTGCTCCTGCGGCGACAGTTGCGGATAGTGACTGCGAAGGCGTTCATCAAGCTGTTTCATGGTCGGTCCTGTAACTTTCGTTTCATCACAAGCTAGCACAAATCGATCCACATTGATGTCCGACCAAAACTGGAACAGCTCTTGCTTAGATCACCTCACGGATTTGTAGGGTCGCTTTTTATGACCACCACCAACCCCATTCACACCCTACAAAAGAATCAACGATGAAGAGTTCACTATGATACAGAGCAACATGGCCCCGCTCGGCATGGCCGTCACCCCTCACCATCTCGCCAGTGAAAGTGCACTGGCGGTTTTACGCGAAGGCGGTAACGCGATTGAAGCGATGGTCGCAGCGGCTGCCACTATCGCGGTTGTCTATCCGCACATGAACGGCTTGGGTGGCGATGGCTTTTGGCTGGTAGTACCACCGAAGGGCGATCCTGTTGCTATCGATGCCAGTGGTGCAGCGGGCTCGCTGGCACACCTCGACTTCTATCACGGCGAAAGCCATATTCCGCATCGCGGCCCCAAAGCCGCATTAACTGTAGCGGGCACGGTGAGTGGCTGGCAGGAGGCGTTAACGCTGGCTGAAGAGCTGGGTTCTGCGCCATTGCCGTTAGCCCGTTTACTGCGTGACGCGATTCGCTATGCCGCCGATGGCATTCCGGTTACCGCATCGCAGGCTGCGGCCACCGCCGCAAAGCAACATGAACTGCTCGACCAGCCCGGCTTCGCAGCGACCTTCTTACCTGATGGCACCGTCCCTGCTGCCGGTAGCCGTTTTACCCAGCCCGCACTCGCCAATACGCTTAGCGTGTTGAGCGAGCAGGGTCTGGAGAGCTTCTATCGCGGCGAATTAGCGCACCATCTCGCACGTGAAATGACCTCTCTGGGGATGCCGATCACCCTGGAAGATCTACAGAAACAGCACGCGCGCCGCTGTACACCATTACACCTGGCACACAGCGAAGGCGACATCTGGAATATGACGCCGCCGACGCAAGGTTTGGTATCGCTGGCCATTCTCGGCATTACCGACCGCCTGAACATGGCAGAGGCCAATGAAGCGCAAAGCGTGCACCGTATCGTGGAAGCCACCAAAAAAGCCTTTGCCTTGCGCGATAAGCACATCACCGATCCGCGTCACATCGACTTCAATGTGCAAGATCTTCTGGATGCCGATCACCTTTCCACACTGGCGGCACAAGTTGATGACCAACAAGCCGCGCCGTGGGGAACCGGACGAGGTCCTGGCGATACCGTGTGGATGGGGGTGATGGACAGCAGCGGGCTGGCGGTTTCCTTTATCCAGAGCATTTATCACGAATTTGGTAGCGGCGTCGTGCTGCCCGGCACGGGTATTACGTGGCAAAACCGCGGGGCAGCGTTCAGCTTACAGCCGGATCACCTGCTGGCGCTGGAGCCGGGAAAACAACCGTTCCACACCCTGAATCCAGCGGCCGCGCGTTTGAAAGATGGCCGCACCATGGTTTACGGCTCAATGGGTGGCGATGGTCAACCGCAAACGCAGGCGGCGATTTTTACCCGCCACGTGATTCAGGGTCAGCCGCTGCAACAGGCGATCAGTGCCCCACGCTGGTTGCTGGGTCGCACCTGGGGCCAATCCTCCGATTCACTCAAGCTGGAAGCTCGCTTCGCGCCGGAGACGGTAGCGCAATTGCGTCAACTTGGCCATGAAGTGGAGTTGCTGCCCGATTTCAGTGAAGTAGTCGGCCACGCCGGCGCCATCGTCAGACATAACAACGGCATGCTGGAAGGTGCCTTCGATCCACGCAGCAACGGCAGCGCAGCGGGCTTCTAGAGGAAACCATTATGCATTCACAACCGGATTGGGCGGCCTATATCGTCCAAATGGAACAGATTCTGGCGCTGGAACTGGACGAAGCACGTCGCGCTGAATTGCGGGTGCAGTTCAATCGCATCGCCGCCATGGCTGAGCCGCTTATGGCTTTCCCACTGGATGATCGGCTGGAAGTGGCAGGAGTGTTCCATCCATGAAACTGGCATCGTTATCCATCAAGGCGCTCAATCAGGTGCTGAATCAAGGTGATATCAGCGCCCGTGAAGTGGCACAACAGACGTTGAACGCCATTGAACAGCACAATCCTGCGCTCAATGCGTGGACCGAAGTCACTAGTCAGCGTATGTTGCGCGAAGCGGATCAGGTCGATTTACAGCGCCAGCGCGGTGAAGTATTACCCACGTTGGCGGGCATTCCGTATGCGGTTAAAAATCTATTTGATGTCGCCGGGCACAGCACCTTAGCCGGAGCCAGCTTGTTCAGTGAGCGCGCTGCCGCTCGCGAAGATGCCTGGGCCGTCAGCAAACTGCGTCAGTCAGGCGCACTGCTCTCTGGCATGCTGAATATGGATGCCTATGCTTACGGCTTTACCACCGAAAACACCCATTACGGCGCGACCCATAATCCGCGTGATTTGACCCGCGTGGCCGGTGGCTCCTCGGGTGGCTCAGCAGCGGCCGTCGCTGCTGGACTGGTGCACTTCTCGCTGGGCACCGATACCAATGGTTCGATCCGCGTGCCAGCTTCGTTATGCGGTATCTATGGACTAAAACCGACCTTTGGCCGTTTGTCGCGCAGCGGTAGCCATCCTTTTGTCGCCAGCCTCGATCATATCGGCCCGTTTGCCCGCTCGGTGGAGGACTTGAGCCTGGTGTATGATGCGCTGCAAGGCCGTGATAGCGGTGATACTTTCCAGTCTATTCAGGCTGTGGAGCCCGCCAGTGAGGGATTACCGAAAGGTGCAGAAGGCATTCGCAGCGCCGTTCTGGGCGGCTTCTTTTCGACATGGTGCAGCGAAGAAGCACGCGCGGCCGTCTCGGTGGTGGCAAAAGCGCTGGATGCCAGCGAAGAAGTCACCTTAGCCAACGCGGAAATTGCCCGCTCAGCCGCTTTTATCCTGACTGCCGCTGAAGGCGGAAATCACTATCTGCCTGCCTTACGCAGCATGCCTGCGCAATTCGAACCGAATTCTCGTGAACGTCTGCTCGCCGGTGCCATGCTGCCTTCCGCGTGGTATGTGCAGGCACAGCGTTTCCGCCGCCATTTCCAACAGCAAGTCTTACCGCTGTTTGAACAATTCGATGTCCTGATTGCGCCAGCCACCCCTTGTACCGCTACCACCATCGGGCAAGAGACGATTCATATTAACGGCCAGGATTTGCCGACGCGCGCCAGTATGGGCATGCTGACGCAGCCAATTTCTTTCCTTGGCTTACCGGTGTGTACCGTGCCTTTGCAAACCGCCAGCGGGTTGCCGATTGGCTTGCAGTTGATCGCCGCACCGTTTAAAGAACATTTGGCACTGCGCGCCGCCTGGGCTTTACAGCAGCAAGGGCTGACCCTGCCTCAAACCACCCTGATGGATGCATAACCATGACACCTGAACATATTGATCGTCCCGCTGTGCTGGCTGAGGTTACCGCTGCGTTTTACCGCTATGAAGAAGCGCTGGTCAGCAACAATGTTGATGTACTGGATGAGCTGTTCTGGCACGACGATCGCACTGTGCGTTTGGGCGCGGGTGAGAATCTGTATGGCATTGACGAGATCCGTGCATTTCGCGCAGCACGTCCATCAAAAGGGTTAGATCGCACGCTACGCAATACAGTGATCACCACCTTTGGTGATGACTACGCGGTATGCAGTACCGAGTTTACGCGTGAAGGCGTGGAGAAGATGGGGCGCCAGCAGCAGACGTGGGTTCGCATGCCTTATGGGTGGCGCATTGTCGCGGCTCAGGTGAGTTTGATGAGCTAACGCGTTTAACCGGCGCTCGTTAGTATGGCTTAAATGTGCGGCTATGGCCGGTACGACAATCCATGTCGCACCGGTCGATTTTAAGCACGCTTTAGCGCACGTCGTTAAACGGCTGACGCCGGATGCGTCTCCATCCAGTGTTCAGCAATCTGCTGGCGCGTGCAAACCCACACATTCTCATGCTGCTGGATATGGTCGAGGAAACGTTGCAAGGCACGGAATTTGCCCGGGCGGCCCAGCAGTCGACAATGCATGCCAATCGACATCATTTTCGGCGCGGTGTCGCCCTCTTCATACAACACATCAAAGGTGTCACGCAGATAGACAAAGAACTGCTCGGCGGTGTTAAAACCCTGCGGTGATGCAAAGCGCATATCGTTACACTCCAGCGTATACGGAATGATCAGATGCGGTTTCACCGTGCCATCCTGGCAGGTCACCTGCGTCCAGAACGGAAGATCGTCGCCGTAGTAGTCGCTGTCATAACTGAAGCCGCCGTTCTCCACGACTAAGCGGCGAGTGTTGGGGCTGTCGCGGCCGGTGTACCAGCCGGTCGGCGCTTTACCAAACAGATCGCGCAGCACATCCACCGCCTGCTGCATATGCTGGCGTTCAGTTTTAGCATCCATCGACTGATAATGGATCCAGCGCCAGCCATGGCTGACCACGTCATAATCCGCCGCTTTGATCGCTTCCACAATCTCCGGGTGACGTGCCAGCGCCATCGCCACGCCGAATACCGTTAGCGGCAATCCGCGCTTCTGGAATTCATTGTGAATGCGCCAGAAACCGGCGCGGGAACCATACTCGTACAGTGAATCCATCGACATATGGCGATCGGCATAACTGGCGGCGCCAATGATATCGGACAGGAATTGTTCAGATCCTGCATCGCCGTGCAGCACGTTGTTTTCTGCGCCTTCCTCATAATTGAGGACAAACTGCACTGCGACTTTGGCGTTGCCCGGCCACTGCGCATGCGGTGGATTGTTGGCATAGCCAATCAGATCACGCGGGTAGTTTTTGTTGAAGCTGTACTCTTTCTTTTCAGATACATCGCTCATTCTGTAAATTCCTTAGTCAGTCCTCAACCAGCCCTTAGTTTAGGTGCTGAAATGCCGCGCTGAGCGGTTTTTCAATCGGGTAATCTAAATCCCCGTGTTTGCTGGTGCCAAAGCCGAGCGCTACCAGTGATTCCACCATTTTTACCGCTGCGCTGACGCCATCAATTACCGGCAGGCCCAACTCTTTGGTGAGATCCTGCGCCAGTGAGGCCATGCCGCCACAGCCCAGCACAATCGCCCCACTGCCATCTTCTCGTTTCGCCTGAATACAGCGCTGGCGCACTTTTTCCTGTGCCACACCGCTGCCATCTTCCAGCGCCAGCACCGGGAGGTCGATAGCGTGCAACGCCGCACAATGATGGGTAAAGCCATACTGCTGTAGCAGATGGCGGGCAATAACCAGCGTGCGCGGTAGCGTGGTGACAATCGAAAAACGCGTCGCTATCAGCGTTGCCGTGTGCATCGCGGCTTCCGCAATGCCAATCACCGGACCGCTGGCCAGTTCACGCGCGGCCAGTAACCCCGGATCGCCGAAGCAGGCAATAATGTGGCCGCTCACGCCCTGTGCTTTGCCGAGCCTGACCTGTTCCAATACGCCTATCGCCGCAATCGCTTCATCGAAATGCCCTTCAATCGACGGTACGCCCTGGCTCGGACACACGGCCAAAATTTCGGTGCCAGGTGCCGCGACCGCACGTGCGGCTGCACCGATGGTTTCTGTCATCGCCTGGCTGGTATTAGGGTTGATCACCTGAATCAGGCTCATGATGCGGCTCCATTGTGACCGGAAAATAACCGGGTGAAGTCGGGTAACGTTTCGCCGCTGCGCTCAAAATGCAGGCTGGCCACGATGTGTTTGAAGTGATGCTGCAACGCGGCGGTGAGCGCCGGCAGATCTTTCTGCCGCAATAGTTCCACCAGCCGATCGTGATGATCGCAACGGCATCCGCGCTGCCAGGGCGCGCCATAGGCGGCAATCACTAATGATGAGCGTTGGGTTAGGCGCGTCACCATATCGGTGAGTACCTGATTTCCGGAAATCGCCTGTAGCTGAATATGGAAGGCGGCCGAGAGCCGGATCGCCGCTGCGCCGTCGTGCTGTTCGTGTGCCTGCTGCTCTTCCTCAATTAAGGTACTCAGGGCAGCAAGATGCGGAGGCTGAACATGCGTCAGCACCGCCGGCAAATTGGCGCACTCAAGTAAGCTGCGAGTGGCGAAGATATCGCGTGCCTCATCAACGCCCGGCGTGGCCACTTGTGCACCACGCCTGGGCGACAAGGTGATCATTTGCACCGCCGCGAGGCGTTGTAGCACCTTACGAATGCCGGTACGGCTCACACCAAAGACTTCTGACAACGCCTCTTCAGGCAATTTGCTGCCCGGTGGCAGCTGATGTTCCACAATGGCGGTGAGTAACGCCTGATAGATAGGTTCGTCGCGATCATTCAGATCGGCAGCCGTTTTCTGGCCTGTTTCGCTCTTCATTACCTGCTCCGGTAAGTGTCTGTGCACAGCATATCGTATACGTGAAATTAATTTTTTGTATACAAGAAATCAATTCTGGCCTGGATCCTGCAATACCGTTTCACGCTGTGATTATTTTTCCCATGATGTTAGAGGAGCAGGTTTCATGCCAAATCATTCTGAAGTGACCTCCGGGGTGGCCTCTGGAGCCAACGCCCACTACAGTCCGCGCCTGTGTAACGAGGATCTGGCGCCAACGCGCGACCAGAACTGGTCGTGGTATAACATTTTCTCTTTCTGGATGTCGGATGTGCACAGCATGGGCGGCTATGTGGTCGCCGCCAGCTTCTTCACCTTAGGTTTGGCAAGCTGGCAGGTGCTGCTCTGTTTGTTGGTGGGCATCTGCATCGTACAGCTGTGTGCAAATCTCGTCGCTAAACCGAGCCAGATGGCGGGCGTGCCTTACGCGGTGATTTCACGTCAGGCATTCGGCGTGTTTGGTGCCAATATCCCGGCGGTGATCCGTGGATTGATCGCCTTCGCCTGGTATGGCATCCAGACCTATTTAGCGGCTAACGCGTTGATGCTGGTGCTGCTGAAGTTCTTCCCTTCACTGAGCGGCATGACGCAAAGCAGCTGGCTGGGATTATCTCAACTGGGCTGGTGCTGCTTCGGGGTGATGTGGTTCCTGCAGGCGATGGTGTTCTGGCACGGCATGAGCGCGATCAAACGCTTTATCGATGTGGCGGGTCCGGCAGTTTACGTAGTGATGGTGGCGCTGGCGGGCTGGATTGTATACAAAACCGGTTTTGACGGGATCTCCTTCACGCTGGCCAGCAAGCAGATGAGCACCGGCGAGCAAACCTGGCAGATGATCACCGCCACCGCTTTAGTCGTCTCTTATTTCTCCGGTCCGCTGCTGAACTTTGGTGACTTCTCTCGCTACGGCAAAAGTATGGGTGAAATCCGCCGTGGTAACCGCTGGGGATTACCGTTCAACTTCCTGCTGTTCTCGATTGTCACCGTGGTGATCGTATCAGGTACCCAATCGCTGTTCGGCCGCATGATCATCGATCCCATTGAGACGGTCAGCATGGTCGGCAACGATGTGGCGGTGGCGATTGGGCTGCTAACCATGATTATCGCCACCATCGGAATCAACATTGTGGCGAACTTTGTTTCTCCGGCTTTCGACTTCTCTAACTGCTCACCGCAAAAAATCAGTTTCCGTACCGGTGGAATGATTGCGGCGGTAGGTTCCGTGCTGCTGACGCCGTGGAATCTGTTCCAGTCACCGGAATTAATTCATTACACGTTGGATGTTCTCGGCTCCTTTATTGGCCCGCTGTTTGGCATTCTGGTGGCCGATTTCTATCTGATTAAGCGCAGCAAAGTTTACGTCGATGACCTGTTTGATGACACGCCGAAAGGACGCTACTGGTATCGCGGTGGCTTTAACCCGAAAGCGATTGCTGCACTGCTGCCGTCAGTGGGCATCTGCCTGGTGATCAGCTTTATTCCTTCTTTACATGCTGTGGCTAACTTCAGCTGGTTTATTGGTGTGGCATTGGGTGCAGGTTGCTATCGCTGGCTGGCACGCGCCGATCGTGAAGTATCTGTAGGCAGCTATCGTCAGGAAGTGGCGGTGCAGAAGGATTGATGTGTTCGCAGGTTTGGCATTGAGGTGCCAATCCTGAAAAAGCAAAAAGCCGATGCATTTCTGCATCGGCTTCTTTAATGATTGGCGGAACGGACGGGGCTCGAACCCGCGACCCCCTGCGTGACAGGCAGGTATTCTAACCAACTGAACTACCGCTCCGCGCTTTGTTCCCCGTCGAGAACGAGGCGAATATTAATGGCAGCTTTATGAACCGTCAATGCTTTTTCTGAGGGAATGAATTGTTTGCCGATTTTTTCGACTTAACGTTGCTTTTCCACGCAAAATCAGCCCATTCAGGCACGCCAAAGGCAGCTCCCGCCCTTCTTCAGCACCAAATCCAGACGACTTTCATGTGCCATGATCTCATCATCGCTGGCATTGACCACGCGTAATCCTGAACTCGGACGCACAATGCGCTGGATGTTATCGCCTGTATTTTGGCTGCCCTGATCACCCTCCGCTGAGAAGGCCAGCGAGGTTTGGCCGCCCGTCATCATCAGGAACACTTCCGCCAGGATTTCGGCATCGAGCAATGCGCCGTGCAACGTTCGTTTGCTGTTGTCGATTTCGTAGCGATTACATAACGCATCGAGGCTATTGCGCTTGCCTGGATACATTTTACGCGCCATCGCCAGGCTATCCGTCACCTTACAGAAAGTGTCGGTTTTGCCGATATCGCGCTTGAGCATGCCGAATTCATAGTCCATAAAGCCGATATCGAACGAGGCGTTATGGATCACTAACTCTGCGCCACGAATGTAATCCAGGAATTCATCGGCGATGTCAGCGAACAGTGGCTTATCAGCAAGAAACTCATCGGCAATCCCGTGCACGCCGAAGGCTTCCGGATCCACCAGCCGATCGGGCTTGAGATACATATGGAAGTTGTTGCCGGTCAGGCGACGGTTAATCACCTCAACCGCACCGATTTCAATGATGCGATGTCCTTCATAATGCACACCGATCATGTTCATGCCGGTGGTTTCGGTATCGAGGACGATCTGGCGGTTATTTGCAGTGCTCATAGGACTCGTTTTATGTCAGACTTGGCGTTTTGTCAGAAGGAAGTCTACCAGAGATGCGCAAACAGGTAGAAATATTCACCGATGGATCCTGCCTGGGCAATCCCGGCCCCGGCGGCTACGGCGCCATTTTACGCTATGGCGCGCATGAAAAAGAGTTCAGTACCGGTTATCGACTCACGACCAACAACCGCATGGAAATGATGGCGGCCATTGTGGCGCTGGAAGCGTTAACTCAGCCCTGTGAAGTGGTGCTCAGCACTGATAGCCAGTATGTGCGTCAGGGGATCACCAGTTGGATTCACAACTGGAAAAAGCGTGGCTGGAAAACCGCCGATAAAAAGCCGGTAAAAAATGTCGATCTGTGGAAGCGTCTGGATGCCGCGCTCAGCAATCATGAAATTAAGTGGGAATGGGTAAAAGGCCACGCCGGTCACCCGGAAAACGAGCGCTGCGACGAACTGGCGCGCAACGCTGCCGGCCATCCGACGCAGGATGATGTCGGCTATCAGGTCGAATCCTGATCCTTCACTTCACGGAACTGGCGAGTGGCATTCACCGTTTGCCTGACCTGTGCTTTATTGATGCTCTTTTTTGCTTTGGTGGGCGTTAACGGGAACGTCCGTTTGCGTGCCACCACGATGTTCAAACATCCCAGCGCGGGCAAATGCGCACTGATCACCTTGCCGCCCTGCTTATGCCACGGCACCACCTGAAAACGCGTGCGGTAAACGACCTCATAATTGAGCAGGCTTAGCCAGTCGAGCAAACGGACCTGGCTGAACATCCTGCCGCTCCAGGGTGCGCGCGCATGTAAACCTGGAATGCCTTTACTGATACCAAGCAGGCTGAAGGGGTTGAACCCGCTGATAATCATCCAGCCATCATCAATCAAGACCCGGTCTACTTCTCGTAACACGCGATGGGGATCCTGACTCCACGCCAGAGTATGCGCCATCAGGCAGGCATCAATCGATTTCGCTTCAAAGGGCAATTGCGTGGTATTGGCGATGACCTGCAGGTCATCGCCCTCAATGCCCACATTAACCTGATGCGATATGGCACACTGGCGGGTATTGATTTCTGCGCTGAGGCTGCCAAGTTTAAGCATATGAAAGCCATATAGCTTTCCAAGGTAGGGCTGCAACTGCTGCGTGAGGGCATCGCGAAAGTAGTCCCCCATCGGCATGTCACGCCAGGAGCGCGGCGCAGACAGAATTCGGCGTGTTTTAGCTGGCTTCATGCTCTACCATCATCCTTTTTCTACGACCTGAGAGGTGTTTATGAATCTTACCAGTATTCCCGCGTTGCAGGATAACTACATCTGGACACTGACAGACGATGATAAAAACTGTCTGATCGTCGATCCCGGCGAGGCTCAACCGGTGCTGGATAAAATCAGAGTCAACAAGTGGCAGCCGGTGGCTATTTTACTCACGCATCATCATCACGATCATGTCGGCGGTGTCGCAGAGCTGTTGCAGCACTATCCCGATTTGGCGGTTTATGGACCAGAAGAAACCGCGGATAAGGGGGCAAAACACATCGTCGCTGAGAATGATGAAGTTACGCTGCTTGGGCTAAATTTCCGTGTCATCGCAACACCCGGACACACTTTAGGACATATCTCATATTTCAGTTCACCTTATCTTTTCTGTGGTGACACGATGTTTTCTGGCGGTTGCGGAAGATTATTTGAAGGCACGGCAAAGCAGATGTTTGAGTCATTTCAAAAACTTAATGAACTCCCTGCAGATACCCTCGTTTGCTGCGCACATGAGTACACTTTATCCAATATGAAGTTTGCTGCGGCTATTCTGCCCCATGACCCTAAAATTTTGGCAAGGTATCAGCAAATTAAGGACTTACGTGCAGAAAATCGCATTACTTTGCCGACAAAACTGGCCCTTGAGCGAGAAATAAATTTATTTCTTCGTACGCAAGATGCTGATTTACAAAAGGCTTTGGGGACTAATGTGTCATCGTCTCCGTTATGGCAAACTTTTGCGGATCTACGCGAGAAGAAAGACCGTTACTGATATTTCTGGTTGTGTTGTGTGTACCCCTAACGTATAGTTGCTCGTCTTTTAAGCGAACTATTGACACACACATGAAGGCTAAAGCGATATTACTCGCCTCGGTCTTGCTGGTAGGATGTCAGGCATCAAGGAATGACGCCAATATCCCCGTACAGCATGCACAGAGCTTGTCTTCAGCTGGTCAAGGTGAAAATGGAAAGTACGGAGATCAATTATTATCGCAGCGCTGGCAGGATGATGGAACAAGCCTCGCAGAAGATACCGATCTCTGGAATCACATTAGTGACGAGTTGAAGATGGGGATTCCGGAAAACCCCCGGATCCGCGAACAAAAAACAAAGTTTTTAAGAAATAAGAGCTATCTCCACGATGTAACATTACGGGCAGAGCCGTACATGTACTGGATTGTCGAGCAGATACAGAAACGTAAAATGCCGATGGAACTGGTACTGCTACCCATAGTGGAGAGCGCTTTTGACCCACATGCAACATCTTCTGCGAATGCCGCTGGCATCTGGCAGATTGTTGCACAAACGGGCAAAAACTATGGTTTGAAACAGAACCAATGGTACGACGGGCGCCGCGATGTGGTGGCCTCGACCAAAGTTGCGCTGGATATGATGCAGCGTCTGAACGGTATGTTTGACGGTGACTGGTTGTTAACAGTGGCCGCCTATAACAGCGGTGAAGGACGAGTGTTGAAAGCGATGAAACAGAATAAGGCGCGCGGCAAGCCGACTGACTTCTGGCATTTATCGTTACCACGCGAAACCACGGTCTATGTACCTAAGATGTTGGCCTTGAGTGAAATCCTCAAGAACAACAAGCAGTACGGTATCAAGTTGCCGACCCCGAACGAAAGCCGTGCCCTGGCACGTGTTGAAGTGGGCCAGCAAATTGAACTGACGCAGGCCGCCGATATGGCCGGTATGTCGCTCAATAAGTTGAAGAGCTTCAATGCGGGTTATAAACATGGCACCACTGCGCCAAACGGACCGCACTATATTATGGTGCCTAAGTCCAACGTTGCTAAGCTGCGCAATTCACTGGCTTCCGGTGATATTGCCTCCGTGCAGCCTACCGAAATGGCGAAAGTCAGTGCGGCAGGAAATAACTACACGGTACGCAAAGGCGACACC
Organism: Pantoea sp. alder81; assembly: GCF_020179835.1. GTDB lineage: Bacteria > Pseudomonadota > Gammaproteobacteria > Enterobacterales > Enterobacteriaceae > Pantoea. The sequence goes on from NZ_JAIUDA010000009.1 coordinate 261,302, forward strand.
TTGTCAGCAATTGCTAACAAGCTTGGCGTAAGCGTCAGTGCACTGAAACAGCAGAACAACCTGCGCAGTGCTTCAGTTCGCATCGGTCAGAAGTTGACTGTAGGCGGCAAAGCAACGCAGTTGGCTGATAACGGCAACAGCATCACCTACCGTGTACGTAAGGGTGATTCTTTTGCCAGTATTGCAAAACGTCATGGAGTGAACACTCAAGATGTTATGCGCTGGAACAGTGACGCTAAAGACATTCAGCCGGGCGACAAGCTCACGCTGTTTGTTAAGAATAGCGCAACACCTGATACCTAATGCGTCGAAAAGGCTGACTTTTGTCAGCCTTTTTCATTTTCTTGACCCGTCCTGAATAGCATTGACACTTTTTCTCAGTTTTCTGAGGAGAATGTGATGAGTCAGTACGTTAAACGCACCCAGCGTGATTATCCTCTATCCTTTAAATTAGCGGTCGTGGAGCAGATTG